>CAVQHR010000009.1:0-19135 GCA_963712395.1 Bryobacterales bacterium | reverse complement strand
GCTTCAAATGGAATGACGCTCCCGGGTGCATTTTTGAACTCTATGAGATAGCAACCAAATTCATGATGGACTTGCCGGAGGCGCTAATCAGGGGGGTCAAGCAAAGAAAAGTGATTCTGTTTGCCGGCGCCGGTCTTTCTTCCCACCTCGGGTTGCCACTGTTCGACGTACTGAAGGCGCACTTAGCAGAACAATCAGGCCTTCAGGACTGGGCCGGGCTGGAGTTTCCGGTGCTGGCTGAGTATTACCTGTCGAAAACACAAAAGCGCGACGAGTTGTGGTCTTGGATGAAGCAAACTTGGAATCCGCCAACCATCGATATCCTCGCCTCGCAGCCGCACCGTTGTATCGTAGACCTCGATTTTCCGGTCATTTATACGACGAACTATGATTCATGGCTAGAAGCGGCGTTTGCGGCGGCCGGCAAACCCTTTCGCAAAATCGTGAATGTCAGCGATTTGGCCGACACCGTCAACGGCGAAACCGAGATTATCAAGTTCCATGGAGATCTCGAGGATCCCGGCAGTATCGTGCTCACGGAATCCAGCTTTTTGCGCCGAATGAGCTTGGATGAACCGCTCGATATCCGGCTTCGCTCGGACAGTCTCGCCAAGCCGATTCTTTTTGCCGGTTACAGTATGAGCGATCCGAACATCCGGTATTTACTGTTCAAGCTTGGACAACTCTGGGAAATGCATTCCGATCGGTCGAAGAAACCCACTTCGTACCTTCTGATGGCCGAAGAAAACGAGGCGCAGCACTGGCTCCTAAGGGAGCGGGGTGTCGAGGGCATTCTAGCTCCGGGTAACGACGTAAATGCCGGACTCACCTGCTTCTTTCAGACACTCTCGAGCGCGGCGAGATCGACAAGAGCCGCCATTTAGGCGCAACACAGATTTCGGCACGGAGTGTCTAATCAGCAGCATTCACTCTAAAACGATATGGCCAGTAGTTACGCTCTCAGACACTCGGCGCGAGACATGACGTCGATCCCGAAAGCGAGCTTATTGGACACGCTGGCCGTTATGAGCGATGTACTGCTCCCAACTTTAGGCAAAGGCGTGATCGTCCGGCGGCCGATTGCGATGGCGATGGCCGAGCGCCTCGACCTAGACCGGCGGGCCATTCGACGCATGCAACGCATACGGAACAAATACGGACGCGGGCCGGTGGTTCTTCGATTTCCCGGACGTTCCCTGGCCCTGATCCTCGATCCGGAGCACGTACATCGGGTGCTTGCAGGGTCGCCGGAGCCTTTCGCGACCGCCAGTAGCGAAAAGCGGGCCGCGCTGGCGCACTTTGAACCGAAAAATGTGCTGATTTCCCATGGGCCGGAGCGGGCCGAACGACGGCGTTACAACGAGGATGTGCTCGACTCGAATCGGCCCGTCCATCGCCTAGCGAAGAGCTTTCTCGAGGTCGTCGATTCGGAAGCAATGTACCTGTGCGAAAGCGTGCATAGTCACGGCGAACTGAATTGGGAAGAGTTCTCATGTGCCTGGTTCCGCATCGTACGCCGGGTCCTATTCGGCGATGCCGCCCGCGAGGATCACCGATTGTCCAAGATCATGTTCCAGCTTCGCTCGGCTGCTAACTGGGCCTTTTTGCGACCACAGCGGAAGGATATGCGGCAGCGGTTACTCGATTGCATTCACAGTTACCTGTCGAGGGCTGATCCGGACAGCTTGGCCGGCGTAATGGCCCACACCCACACTACACGCCAAACCGCACCGGAACAGCAGGTGCCTCAATGGCTGTTCGCGTTCGATCCGGCAGGCATGACTACCTTTCGGACCCTTGCGCTGCTGGCGTCACATCCGGAATACGCCCGGCACGTAAGGGAAGAGATCGGCAGCGCGCATGGCGTCTCAAGGGAATACATGCCCTATTCGAGGGGCGCCGTGCTGGAGTCGCTTCGGCTCTGGCCCACGACGCCATTTGTGTTACGCGAAAGCACAGCCGCAACGGCTTGGGAAACGGGAATGCTGCCTGCAAATACCGGAATCCTGATCTTCACCCCGTTTTTCCATCGCGACGATCAGCATCTGTCTTACGCCGACCAGTTCTCGCCGGAGTTGTGGAGGAATAGCCAGCCGCAAGGCTGGCCACTGATCCCCTTCAGCGAGGGACCGGCAACGTGCCCCGGACGTAATCTGGTGCTGTTTCTTTCCACTGCGATGTTGGCGGCGATTCTCGATAGGGCGCGTGTACGGCTGAAGCGCCCTACGCGCCTCATGGCCGGCCAGCCGTTGCCAGCCACGCTGAACCATTTCGGCCTACGATTCGAGATGAAGAGCCTATGTTAAGGCCTGGTCCAGATCCCAGATCAGATCTTCAATATTTTCCAGGCCGACCGACAGCCGCACTAATTCAGGTGTGACGCCGGCGGCCACCTGCTCGGCCGCGGCAAGTTGTTGGTGCGTGGTCGAGGCCGGATGGATTACCAGGCTGCGCACATCGCCGACATTCGCGAGGTGCGAAAAGATCTTTAGCCTGTTAATGAATCGCTTCCCTGCTTCGTAGCCGCCCTTTACGCCGAAAGAAAAAACGGCGCCGGCGCCAACGGGCGTATACTTCTGGGCCAACGAATAGTACGGGCTCGAGGGAAGGGATGCATACTTGACCCACTCGACGCTTTTGTGGCTCTCCAGGTGTTTCGCCACGGCGAGCGTGTTTTGCAAATGGCGGTCCATGCGCAGACTCAGCGTCTCTATACCTTGCAGGAACAAAAATGAATTGAACGGGCTGACGCATGGACCGATGTCGCGCAAGCCTTCGACGCGCGCTTTGAGGATGAAGCTGATGTTTTGGAACGTCTCCCAGAATTTCATGCCGTGATAGGCGGGCGCGGGGTCGGTGAAGGCCGGAAACTTGCCATTGTTCCAGGGAAATTTGCCGCCATCTACAATGATGCCTCCGATGGAGTTCCCGTGGCCGCCCATGAACTTGGTGAGCGAATGGACAACCACATCGGCGCCATGATCGAGGGGCCGGGTGACGTACGGCGTGGCGAACGTGTTATCGACGACCAGCGGAACGCCATGATCGCGCGCGATCTTCGCCACCGCCCCGATATCGAGTACGTTACTGCGCGGATTGCCGATAGTTTCGCCGTACAGCAATCTGGTCTTCGACGTAATTGCCTTGCGGAAATTTTCCGGATCGTCCGGCTCGACAAATACGACGTCATACCCAAGCCGCCGCATGGTTACATCGAACTGCGTGAACGTGCCGCCATAGAGAGTGCTCGCCGACACAATCTGATCGCCCGGCGCAGCGATGGTCGTCAATGCCAGGAACTGCGCCGCTTGCCCGCTCGCCAGACCGAGCGCCGCGACACCGTTTTCGAGCGACGCGACACGCTCCTCGAGCACGGCGGTGGTGGGGTTCATGATGCGGCTATAGATGTTGCCGAATTCCTGCAAGCCGAACAGGCGCGCGGCGTGCTCGGTATCTTCGAATGTGAAGGATGTCGTTTGATAGATCGGCACGGCGCGGGCGTGCGTGGTGGGATCCGGGTCGTAGCCAGCGTGCAGAGAGCGCGTATTGAAACCGAGTGGGCGATCGATATCTTTGGTGGGCATTAGCCAAATAGTATACGTTTGAAAGCGAGTATTAAGCCCAGCGCGAGGCAGCCCCAGGCAAACCAATCGCCGTGGCGCGCATAGAACGTGCTTTCTTCAACTGGCGCATATCGGACGCGCGCGACCAATTGCTGATAGGCGGGGAGGCTCTGCACAATCCGGCCGGCGGGATCGATCACGGCCGAAAACCCGTCGTTAGTCGCGCGTATCAGAAAGCGGCGATTCTCTACCGCGCGCATGCGGGCGATCAGCAAATGTTGCTGGCGCGCTTCGCTGTGGCCGAAATAGGCGTCGTTCGAAAGGTTCACCAAAACGTTTGCGCCCTGCTTTGTGAATTGCCGCACCAGGTCCGGAAATGCGGATTCGTAACAGATGAACACGCCAAGCCGCTGGCCCGCGGCGGGGAGAACTTTGATGTCCTTGCCTGCCACAAAATCGCCGGTTTCCTGGGTCACGCGATTTACGAACCAAAACGCGCGCGGCACGAATTCCCCGAATGGAACCAGGTCGATTTTGTCGTAGCGGCCGGCTTCGCGGCCCTCGGGTCCGAGCAAGACGGCGGAATTCAGCGGCTGCTTTTCCCCCGTGAACGCTACCGTCCCAAACAGAAAATAGCCATGGCGACGGGCCACTTCGGCGGCGGTCTCATGAAACACCGGATCGTTATAGAAATAGAGCGGCGCAGGTAGTTCGGGCCAGATCACTAGGGGCGCGGGCAACGCATTCGAGAGCATGGTGAGCTGACGTTCGGTCTGCTCGCGCAGTGCGCTGGTCCATTCGATATCCGGATCGATATTCGGCTGCACCACCAGTGCATCCTTCGAAGCGGGCATTCCTTGGGGGATTGCGGGAAATAACCAGAGCACCAGCAGCGCGACGAGCGGCAAAAGCCTTTTCCGCGGATAGCGCAGCGCAACGCATGCGATACCCACGGAGAGCATTGCGAATACGAACGAAATTCCGTACACGCCAATGAAAGGCGCGAGCCGTAGCGGCACCGACATATCGATTCCGGCGTTGCCTAAATCGAGCCAGGCAAAGCCGAACGTGCCATGCGTACGCTCGAGTCCGGTCCAAAGCGCGGCCACAGCGGGCACGGCGTAGGCGCGGCTCATGAGCGGACCGGCGAGCCAACCGAAGACGGCCAAGTGTAGACCTTTTAGAACCGCAAAGAGGAGAAAGGAACCCCATCCTCCGAACGTCCCCATTCCGCCGTGCACTTCGAGCACGAATTCAATCCAATTGCACAGGAAGAACCAGAAGAAAATTCCGGCGCTCCATCCATAAAGGAAGCGCAACCAGCCGCTCGGCGTGCGCGCGAGCGCAATCAGCAGCGGCGCAAGCGCAAAGGGAGCGAGCCAACGCGCATCGAAGCGCGGCAAAGCTAATAACAGCAGCGCCGCCGAGAGCAGCGCGAGAACAGTGTGCAGGGCGACCCGTCGATAGTAGGGCACGAAGGACTCAGGCATGCGCCTGGCCGGCCTCTTCGTTCACGCGATCGGCCATGTACGAGCTGCGCACCAGGGGTCCACTGAACACCATCTGGAAACCGATGGCGAGTCCGTAGTCGCGATAGGCGTCGAATTGCTCCGGCCGGACATATTCAGCGACGCGCAAATTGCGCCGGGTCGGCTGCAAATATTGGCCAATGGTGGCGACGTCGACCGCCGCGCCACGAATGTCCCGCAGGAGTTCGTGCACCTCCGCGACCGATTCGCCAAGCCCAGCCATCAGGCCCGATTTCGTCATCGTCGAGGGCGAATGTTGTTTTGCGAAGCGCAACACACGCAGCGATTGTTGATAGTCGGCCTGCGGGCGGACGCGCCGGTACAGCCGCCGCACCGTCTCCATGTTGTGATTGAAGACGTGCGGCCCAGCCTCGAGCACGCGGGCCACGGCATCCAGATCGCCGCAAAAGTCCGGCGTGAGAACTTCGACCTTGGCAGCCGGCAGCGCCCGCCGGACTTCTCGTACAGTCTCGGCAAAGTGGTGCGAGCCGCCATCCGCCAGATCGTCGCGATTGACGCTCGTGATCACCACATAGCGCAGTTTCATTTGCGACGCCATTTCCGCTACGTGCCGCGGCTCTTCCGGATCCAGTGAAAATTCCTGCTTGGCCGCGGAGCCCTTGGGCACCGAACAAAATCCACAGCCGCGCGTGCACAGGTTTCCCAGGATCATGAACGTCGCCGCGCCACGATGAAAGCATTCGTGCATGTTCGGGCAGCGCGCCGATTCGCAAACTGTGTGCAGCCGGCGCGCGCGCAACTCCATTTTCAGGGCCTGCACCGAGCGAAAATGCGTCTCTCCCTTGCGCAGCCAAACCGGCAGTCTGGGTTGCGGCAGAGGTCGTGGCAGTTCGATTTGGACTAGCAAACCGCTATTGTCACACCCTACAACTGCCGCATGAACAATACCAGATCCCGCCGTTCGCCGGCCGACAATTTCAGGCGCAGGACGATGTCGAAAAAAGCCAGAGTGTGTTCGAGCGTCAAACATCTGCCATGATGCATATACGGCGGACTGTCTTTGATACCACGAAGGGTAAACGCCTTGATCAGTCCGTCGCCCGGTTCGTTTTTGAGGAAACGCTCCAAATGCAACCGGATGACAACCGGCACATTGGCCCTTGCCGAAAAAGATCTGCTCACCCCGGAGTTCGTTCGGCGTCGCTTTCGCGGGGTCAAGCCGGCCCGTAACCGGATCGAGCCTTGGCGCCGGCGGGAAATCGAACATATTTTGCATTTGCGCCAGTGACTCACCTGCACCCGATCGAGAATATTCATGCCTTTCTTGATCGCATGAATCTCATCGCGGTTGAAGTACGCTGTGCGCTGTTCGAATTCCGTAAAATCCTCGACCGATCGCAAACTCCGCTTGGAGCCTTGTATTTGCTGGTTGAAGACGCCCCGCAGGCTTACAGCGTCGAGACGCAGACGCCGTTCTTCCGCCGCATGTCGGGATTCAAATGGAACTGTCCGGTGGTGTGGCCGTTCACGTGACAATCCAGGCAGGTAACTCCCAAACTCGGCTCGCGGCTTTGCGGTCATCGGTCGGATTGAACTCTTCCTGCGGGAACGGCGTTAACAGGCATCCGAAGTTCATCGAGTTGCACTGGCGTCAGGATCGGCTTAATTAAGCGGTAATAATTGTTGATCGAGACTACTTCGCCACGCGAGACTTCGCCCAGCTCCGGACGATTGTTCAAGAAGATAGCGGGTGGAAACTCAGGGATATAAGCATCCGGCAATCGAAATCCACATCGAACCGTTCCAAGCGCGGAAACATCAGGATTTGCATCTTCGGAAACACCTGGCCGCCATTGGTTTGTAACGGGTGCGGCAGCGAAGGGTACGGGAACGCATCCTGGGTCCGAATGTCCTCGGGACTCAACCATGCCAATCGCTCCACGTCAGGCCTTGCCCCAGACGCGCCGTGCGCCCCACTGGCAGAGGTTTGCCGCGCGACATTGTAGCGGCGCTCCAGAAATTGGCGCTGCGTTTCCATGACCCTCGCCTTGTCCGCACTCAAGCGCCTTACAATTTCCTCCGGATTGGCCATCGGTCAGAGTTCAAAGGGTCCCCGTAGAAATCGAAGCCCGAGTTCTTGCCCTGCACCGGCTGTCCGTTGAAGACCGCTGACGACGACTTCGCATTCTGGGGTCGAAAACATTCAAATCGTCGTGTGCGGTTTTTTGCTGCTCGGGCCGCTCCTTTTGGACATCGGAAGGCTGTTGGGCGTCCACAACCGCGTCGCGTGGGGCAGGCGATTGGTTCGGATTTTGCCGCCTAGCTAACAGCGTGCAAGCCGATGATCAGCGCAGCCAGTGATCGCAGTTCTACTGTCCATGACCGTGTCCTCTTGGACGGTGTAAATGCCATCCGAGCAAGGCTAATGTCTACGCACTATTACGTAAGTACTCGGTACCGATAGAACCCTTTATCTTTGTTGGGGATACCTGCCAACTGCGGTTGACAGATCGGGGCATCGTTGCTACCCTCGTCCTCAGCATATGCTCATGGTGTATAGGCCGTTATAGCCCTGTGAGTAAAGGATCTAAGTTCACTGCAAGCTTTTCTTCGTCCTTCTGAGCGCGCGTCCCCATCCCCTCGGTGGCGCTGTGTCGCCAACCCCATGAAACAAGCAGTACTTCTTCTGTTTCTGCCTTTCCTCGCTGCGGCGCAGATTGCCGAGAATCCGGCCTTGCCGTTGCAGCAGACTCCGAGTCTGCCGGAGCAGAAGGTTGGGCCAGGAGATCTTATTTCGCTGGCGGTTGCGAACTGTCCCGAATTGACGCGCAATTTCCGCATCTCGCACGACGGCACGCTCGCGCTGCCGCTGCTGAAAGCGCGCATTCAGGCGGCCGGGAAGGAGCCTTCCGAAATCGAATCCGATGTTTCGGAAGCTTTGACTAAAGAGCAAATTCTGGTCAACCCGGTGGTGTCGGCCGCGGTGGTGGAATACCGCAGCGTGCCGGTTAGTGTAATGGGCGCGGTAAAACGTCCGATCACGTTTCAAGCGGTAGGACCGGTGACTTTACTCGAGGCGCTCACCAGAGCCGAAGGGTTGAGCGCGGAAGCGGGCGCGGAAATTCTGGTGACGCGCGCGCGCGCTACCCCGGACGGACAGGCGGGTCTGATCCAACGCGTTCCGGTACGCAGCCTGATCGACGATGCCGACCCGAATTTCAACATTCGTCTTTATGGCGGCGAAGAAATTCGCGTGCCGCCGGCTGGCCGAGTCTACGTGGTGGGTAACGTCAAGAAATCGGGCGCTTTTCTCATTCAAGACGGAAACGATACTACGGTCCTGAAAGTCATCGCACTTTCAGAAGGCTTGCTTCCGTATGCCAACAAGCAAGCCTACATTTACCGGCGGGAAGCAGGCAAGAACAATCGCGACGAAATTCCGATTGAGCTTTCGAGGATCATGGACCGCAAAAGCGCGGACGTGGCTCTGCATCCCAACGACATTCTTTATATTCCAGATAGCAAGGGCCGGAAAATCACTGCCCAAACCCTCGAGCGGATCGCCGGTTTCGGCAGCTCTACGGGTTCCGGCTTGCTGGTTTTTCGATGAGAGAACTCGACCGGCCGCCGCAAGAGTTAGCCGAACAGGGACGGCCCCGCCCCTATTCGGTTCGGCAGCCTCCCAGCGAATTCGAACCGGCGCACGTCACGGTTTCGCCGGCGCATTATCTGCTCGTGGTGTGGCGGCAAAAAGGAAAGATCGCGGCGTTTATAGCGACGTGCGTGCTGGCGGCGTACCTGGTGTCTTCGCGCCTTACGCCAATCTACGAAGCCACGGCGAAAATTGACGTCGATCGCCGCATACCTAACGGCGTGATCGGACAGGAAGCCGCGCAAGGGCCGACCGGCGACGATGGCGATGCGTTCATGGCGACGCAGATGGAGCTGATTCAATCGGACGCGGTGCTGAGGCCTGTGGCGGAGCGTTTCAAGCTGCTCGAGAAAGAAAGCCAGCTCGAAAAATTAGGCGAAGAGAGCGCCCGCAGAAAAGCGGACGCGCCGGTTTTTTTGAAGTACCTGAAAATTACCCGGCCCATCAGCACCTACCTGCTGGATATCAGCTACCGCTCGACCGATCCGCACCTCGCCGCCAACGTCGCCAATGCAATCGCGCAATCTTTTTTGCAACACACGTTTGAGATCCGCGTGAAAGCTTCCGGGGCGCTGTCCGAATTCATGGAGAGGCAGCTCGAGGAGCTGAAAGCGAAGATGGAGCGCTCGAGCATGGCGCTAGTCAAGTTCGAGCGCGACTTGGATGTCATCAACCCGGAGGAGAAAACCAATATTCTTTCTTCCCGCCTGCTGCAGCTCAATACCGAATACACCAACGCGCAAGGCGATCGCGTGCGCAAGGAAGCGGCCTATAACGCCACGCGCGGCGAAACTGTAGCGGCGGCGATGGTCTCCTCGCAAAGCGAGGAACTGGGCAAGCTGCAAGACCGGCTCAACCAAGCCCGGCAACGGCTTGCCGACGTGGCGAGCATTTACGGACCGAACCACAACGAGTACCGTAAAGCCGCCAACAACCTGGCGGAGATCGAGCGACAATTTGAAGAAGCGCGCCATTCCGTTTCGCAACGCGTGGAAGCCGATTATCGGCAGGCGCTGAACCGCGAGGTCATGCTGCGCCGGGCGGTTACTCAAACTAAGAACGAATACGACCGCATCAACGCACGATCATTTGAATATCAGCAGCTCAAGCGCGAAGCCGACGCCGACAAATCGCTGTACAGCGATTTGGAGCGGCGCATTCGCGAGGCCGGAATCAATGCCGGTTTTCAGAACAGTTCGATTCGCATTGCCGATCTGGCGCGGCCGCCCGATACACCGGTATTCCCGCGCAAGTGGCTCAATCTTCTGCTGGCGTTGATTGCTTCGAGCGTCATCGGCATCTGCGCCGCCATTATCGCCGACGTGCTGGATACGACCATCCGCGATCCGGAACAAGTGGCGCGGGCCTTGGACACGAGCGTTATTGGCGCGCTGCCCGCAGTGAAAGAGATGCGGCTCCTTCAAACGGCCGGTGGCAGCCTGGTAACCGCGGCACCGGAACCTGCGGATCACCCGGATTTCGATCGAAAACTGATCCGCTATCGGACCGGCGAAAAGGGCAAAAACAAGAAGAAGTTAAAGACTACACTCGCGCTCTCGAGCGGCTTCGGCGAAATTTCTTCCTACGAAGAGGCCATTCGCAGCCTGCGCCACTCCATTCTGCTGCCCGACCCGGAGCGCAATGTCCGATCGCTTCTGATCACGAGCGCGTCGCCCGGTGAAGGAAAATCCACGGCCATCATTCATCTGGCGATCGCGCACGCCGAGCAGGGCCGGCGAACGCTGATCGTGGATGCGGATCTGCGGCGGCCCAGCGTCCACAAGAAACTCAACCTGAACGGAACGCTGGGACTTTCGAACGTACTGCTGGGCGAATTTCATTGGAAGGAAATTCTTGCGCACAACGAGCGCTGGCCGGGCTTGGACATTATTCCGTCCGGCACCGCTTCGCGCCGCGCTTCGGACCTGGTGGGTGCCGCCTTGCTCGACATCCTGGAAGAAGCCGCGCAGGAATACGATCTCATCCTAGTGGATGCGCCGCCGCTGCTCGGTTTCGCCGAAGCGATGCAAGTGGCGAAATCAGTGGATGGAGTCGTGGTGATGGCGCGCGCTGGCGCGACCAGCCGCAAAGCCGTCGCTACCGTGCTGGCCACTCTGAAACGTTTGCGGGCGAACGTCATCGGTCTGGTGCTGAACGAAACCGACAAGGACAACGCGCCCGGCTACTACCATTACAGCGAATACCGGAACTACTATGCCTCTGCTCCCGAGCGCCGGGCTTGAGGCGATACCCGCCGTTCAGGCGCGGCTCGATGGCGCGATGTCCTCTTGCTCGGTGCTTGTGGTTTCGTGCGACCGCTATCGCGATTTGTGGCCGCCCTTCTTCAATCTGTTCTGGAAATATTGGCCGGCGTGTCCGTTCCCGGTGTATCTGGGCGCCAACTCCGCCGGCTGGCACGACCCCCGAGTGTGCACGCTCCATGCCGGGCCGGATGAATCGTGGAGTAAGAATCTCAGGCTCTTTCTAGAGCGCATTCCATCGCGTTACGTACTGCTTCTGCTCGAAGATTTTTTTCTCGATGGCCCGGTTTCCAGCACCGCTGTCGTAAGCTCTCTCCAGGCGCTTGCGATGCTGGATGGAACGGTCTTGCGCCTGATTCCCAACCCGCCGCCCGATTTGGCTGTGGAGAATTATCCGGCTATCGGACAAATTCATCGTCTGGCGCCCTTCCGCGTATCGGCTCAGCCGGGAATCTGGAATCGCAGCGCACTGATGACCGTTCTGCGCGACGGCGAATCCGCTTGGGATTTCGAGCATCAGGGGACGACGCGCAGCCGGACAGATTCACGCGGCTACTTTTGCATGCGCGCCGCGAGTCTGCCATGCCGCCATGTAGTCGAACAAGGCAAATGGTTCCGGGCCGCGGCGAGATATTACCGGAAGCTGAATATCGGCTGCGATTTCGCGGCACGGCCGGCCATGAGCGCGCTCACTGCCGCAAAAAAGTTCGCGGGCCAGCAGATGCGCCGACCGGAAATGCCGGCATTCGACGCGCTGCGAGTGGCATTGCTCACCAATGTAATTCCGCCGTATCACAAACCGGTGCTCGATTGCCTGGCGCGCCGGTATGGCAACTTGCGCGTTCTGCTCTCGACGCCGATGGAAGCCAACCGTCCCTGGAGGCTCGACTGGCAGGGCTTAGACGTGGTCGTCCAGAAAACGTTGGACGCTCGCCGGCCGCTGGCGGCATCCGGGCGGATTCAGCGAGCCTGTCGCGATTCATTTGCCGCTCGATACCCTCGCGCAGCTCAGGCGCTACCGTCCGCACGTTGTTATCTCGGTCGAGATGGGAATGCGGACGTTGCTAGCTGCCGTGTATCGCAAACTCAACCGCCGCTCGCGCTTGATCGTCTGGGCGGAAGTTTCGGAAACGACCGAACAGGGCCGCGGCAGCCTGCGGCGTATTATCCGTCTTCTGTTGTGCCGGCATTCCGACGCGTTTCTGGCGGTCGGATCGAGCGGTGTCCGTTATCTCCGCAGCTTGGGCGCCGATCCGGCCAAGCTGTTCCCGTTGCTCTACACGACTGGCGTGGAGCGATTTTCTGAGAATGAAATCGAGCGTCCGCCCGAGCGCGCGCACCGGTTGCTCTATACAGGCCAGCTCATCGAACGAAAGGGTCTTCTTCCGTTTCTGGACACACTGTCGAAATGGGCCGCCGCCCATCCAGCGCGAAACGTGGAATTCACGATTGTGGGCGACGGCCCGCTGCGCGCCCGCTTGGAAAGTTTCGGGGCGGCGGATAATCTCGAGCTGCATTTTCACGGCAACCTGCCGTATGAAGAACTTCCTCGCGTCTATAGCGAAGCCGGTTTGTTTGTCCTGCCGACCCTCGCAGATACCTGGGGCGTCGTTGTCAACGAAGCCCTGGCCGCAGGTTTACCGGTACTCGGCAGCACCCGAGCGCAAGCGGTGGAAGAATTGATAGAAGATGGAAAGAATGGATGGATTTTCGATCCGGACCGCTGCGATGAAAGTTTTTCGGCAATCGACCGCGCAATGAACGCATCGTGCGAACAATTGGATACGATGCGAGCGCATGCACGCTCGACCGCGCTGGCGCTGACACCGGACGATGTGGTTCGTCTCCTAGATGATGCCATTGCCGCCTCTGTAAAATCCGGATGAGCCTTCCCTTAGGACTGTATGTGGCCCTTCTAGCCGCGGCGGTATTCGCGCCGTTGCGCTGGGCCATTGCGTCATACCTAGTACTTTCGACGGTCGATTTCTATACAGGCTATAGCGGTATCGGAATTCTGAACGCTCTTAAGGGTTTGGCGTATCCGATAGTTCTTTTGTGGAGGCTGCGAGCCTACTCGGGGCATGGCAAAACGATCGTCGCTCCGATCGCCTGGCTGCTGCTCGCGAGCTACGCGGGCATCGCTTCTTTCTGGTCCGTGTTTCCACTTTCGGCGGCGAAGCTGGTGGGTGAGATGATTGGTTCCTTCTTAATCTGCCTCGCTTTTCTGCGCGCAACCAAAGGAGGATATCTCACTCCGTCCGTCGTGTTGCCGGTCACTTTCGGCGCCATGGCTGTCGGCGTACTTCGTTCGATCTTTGCACCCGGGTACAGCGACTCGCCCGATCGATTTACCGGGTTTACTTCCGCGCAAACATTCGCGGCGCTGCTGGCCGCACTCTTCGCGCTGGCGCTTTGTTCGGAAAGCCTGAAGCTTTGGATGCGCGCTACACTTTGCGCGGCGACCGGCGCCGCGATGGTGCTGAATGGGAGCAGAGTATGGCTGCTCGGCTTACTTATGATGCTCGTGCTCGCGCTTGCCATTTCGACCGCACCATCGTGGCTCAAAATCTGCAGTATTGGATTGAGCGTATTGATGTGTGTCGGACTGATCGCGGCGAGCGACCGTGTTCTCGGTTTTCTTGCACTCGAGTCACGCTCGAACCGCGTTGCCGCTATTATCATCGCCCTCTACGAAGGCGACCGGAAGGCGTCCGGACTAGGAACCTTTCTGTTCCGCCGCCAGTTGAATGCACGCACGCTCAGCGCCATCGAATCTTCTTCCGCGCCCCAGTTGCTCTTCGGCCATGGGACGTCGAACGGCCGTTTCCTGCTTGGGGAGCTAAACAGAGGCATCGGCGATCCGAACCGCGCCGTCCACAATGAATGGCTGCGCATCCTCTATGAATGGGGGATGCTGGGTGCCCTGATTTGGCTGGCGTTCATCGGCTCAGTGACGATTTTCGCCTGGCGCGGGATGCGCAAGGACCCGCGTGGCTATGCAAAGCCGCTCCTGGTTTATCTACCCGCCTTCTGGCTTGCTCTTCTGGGAGAAAATATTCTTGCCGGCGCGGGTCACGCAGAAAACATAGGGTTCATTCTGCTGCTCGCGATTGCGGCCATTTCCCATCGCCAGACGGCGCCGCGCGTTTTCGCGTCCGCCGAAGAGCCTTCCCTGCATGCGAGTCTTGCAAGTTCATAACTTCTATCAACAGGCCGGCGGTGAGGACCGGGTCTTCGCCGCCGAATGCGATCTGCTGACGGCGCGCGGGCATCGGGTAACGCAATATACGGCGCATAACGATTCGCTCGCGGACGTCTCAGCCGCGCCCACGGCAGTACGCACCATCTGGAATCGCACGGCATATCGAGAGATTCGAAATTTGATTCGCGCGGAATCGATCGGGCTCGTTCACGCGCACAACACCTTTCCGATCGTCTCTCCGGCCGTCTACTACGCGGCGCGGGCCGAAAGCGTTCCGGTGGTGCAAACGCTGCATAATTACAGGCTGCTGTGTCCGGCCGCCACATTCTTCCGCGCGGGCGCGGTTTGCGAGAAATGCTTGGGAAAGCGCGTTCCCTACCCTGCTATCGCCCACCGCTGTTACCGGCGCAGCGCCGGCGCGAGTTTCACCATCGCAGCCATGCTCGCCGGCCATCGCGCCGCGGGAACCTGGGGTACCAAAGTCGACGCGTATATTGCGCTCACAGCGTTTTCAAAAAACAAATTTGTCGAAGGTGGCTTGCCGGCGAGCCGTATCCATATTAAGCCGGGTTTCGTGGAAGATGCCGGCCGCGGCAGCGGAACGGGTGGATATGCGTTATTCCTCGGCCGTCTCACGGATGAAAAAGGCGTCGGCACGCTCTGCCGGGCCTGGAGCCAACTCGGCGAGAGCTTTCCGCTAAAGGTCGCCGGTGAAGGCCCGCTCAAAAGTTCACTACAGGGATTGGCGGGCGTCGAGTATCTCGGCCAATGCGCCCGTCCGCAAGTACTGGAACTTCTGAAACAAGCCACATTCCTGGTTGTCCCTTCGCTCTGGTACGAAGGGTTCCCGATGGCCATTATTGAAGCGCTGGCCTGCGGAACGCCCGTGATTGCCTCGGCTCTGGGCTCGCTGAATGAATTGATTGAAGACGGCGTGAACGGGTTCCGGTTCGCCGCCGGCGACAGTGCAGCTCTTGTACGCTGCATAGAAAACACCACGAAATGTCACGCGCGCATGCGCGGCGCCGCGCGGGCCTGTTACGAGCAAAACTATACGGCCGCGCGTAACTACGCTATCCTGATGCAGATTTACTCCGCCGCCGCGCGCGAGGACAAACCCCTATGAGCGCCGCCGCCCCAGCCGGGCAAATCGTAACTGTTCCCGAAATCAAGCGGCAGTTGTGGGCCACCGCCGCCATCGTCCTTATCGATGTGTTGGCCCTCGAATGCTCATTGCTGCTCGGCTGCCTGGCTCGCTATTTCCTGAATCCGCTTTTCCCGATTTCCTTGCACAGCGAGCAGTATGAAGGCTTGGTATTGGGCGTCCTGACGCTTCCACTCGCCTATTTCTGGGTAGGTCTGTATCCGGGCTACGGCGTGGGCGCCGTGCAGCGCATTCGCGGGCGCGTCCTGGCCACATTTTTCGTATTTCTTTTGCTGCTCGTCTGGAATTATTCGTTTCAGGGTCACCAGTGGTCGCGCGGCGTGCTGCTGATCACGATGTGCTTCGCGCTGGTGATCGCGCCGGCGCTTGAGGCGCCACTGAGAAAACTGCTGATCGCGCGTGGCGTTTGCGGCGTGCCTGTGGTGATTCTGGGCGGCGGCAACACTGGAGCGCTCGTAATTAGAACTCTGCGGAAAGAAAGCGACCTCGGTTTTGTGCCTCTCGCGGTGCTAGACGACAATCCCAACCAATGGGGCGGCGCTCTCGACGGCGTGCCCGTTGCCGGGCCGCTCTCGGCGATTCGCGCCTTTGAGAACAAAGCCAAAGTAGTGCTGGTCGCTATTCCGCGCCTGGATCGCGCGCGACTAGCCAATCTCATCGAGAGCCTTTCGTTCCCAAATATTATCGTGGTTCCGGATCTGTTCGGGATTCAGAGTCTATGGACCACCTCGCGCGATCTGGGCGGCGTACTGGGGCTCGAGGTGAAAAAGAACCTGCTGGTTCCGGCTAATCGCGTCCTGAAACGCATGCTCGATTACGCGTTGGCGGCGCTGCTCCTGCTCCTATCCGCTCCCTTTCTAGCGCTATGCTCGATCTGGATTCGAATTGTGAGCCGCGGACCCGCGTTTTTCCGGCAAGTGCGCGAAGGCAGAAACGGCAAGCGTATCACGATTTTCAAGCTGAGGACGATGTATTCGGATTCAGGCAGAGTTTTGGAACAGTACCTCGCCGGCAATCCGGACGAAAAGCTGAATTGGTCGCGCTTCTACAAGCTTCGCCGCGACCCGCGCATTCTGCCTCGCATCGGCTGGTTCCTGCGGCGCTACAGCCTGGATGAGCTGCCGCAGCTCTGGAACGTGCTGCGCGGCGATATGAGCTTGGTAGGGCCACGGCCACTTCCCGATTACCACATCGACAATTTTTCGACCGGTTTTCGTGCGCTGCGCGCGAGCGTCACACCCGGCATCACCGGTTTGTGGCAGGTATCGGCGCGCAGCGAAGGCGATCTCAAGGTGCAAGAGCTCGAGGACACTTATTACATTCGCAATTGGTCGCTGTGGTTGGACGTGTACATTCTGTTGCGCACGCTCGATATGCTCCTGACCCCGAAAGGCGCCTATTGAATTTCGAGCGCCGCTTGCGGCCCTTCATGAGCAAGGTACTGGCGAGCATTGCAGACCAGGCGACGAGTTCCAGCGCAAACTTCGTGATGAATGTTCTGCTGGCGCGCTGGCTGGCGCCCGCCGATTACGGCTCGTTTTCCGTCTCGTGGTCTTTCTGTCTGGTATTCGCCGCTTTTCACAATGCCATCATTCTCGAGCCCATGACCGTGGTCGGTCCCGCCGAGTACGGATCGGGGCTGCGCGGCTATCTGAGAAGCGTGCGCAAGCTGAACATCTTGGTGGTTCTTTCATTGGGCCTATGCGCGGCGGCCGCGGGTCTGTTCTACAAAACCTCCGAGATGCGGCACGTGCTTTTCGTGCTGGCGTTGTGTCTGCCCGGCTATCTCGTGCTGCTGACCCGCAGACGTGAACAATATATTCTGGACCGGCCCCTTCACGCGTTTCAGATTAGCGTGGTTTACGCATTGGCGGTGCTCGGCGCCCTGAACATTCTGCGCACCACCTCCCACCTCTCAGCGATTACCGGCCTCGCCTGCATTGGCATGGCGTTGCCGGTGGCACTTTGGGCCGGCGTCCGTCGTTCTTACCCGCCGGAATCTTTGGGCGCGGGTGTGGGCCCCATCGCACGAGCACATTGGAAGTATGGCCGCTGGCTGTTTGCCTCCACACTCGTGGCCTTCGGTATTCCGGATCTGCAGACTATTCTGCTTTCAGTGATGGTGGATCTGAAATCCGCGGGCGCGCTCCGCGCTCTGATGAACTTCGTGCTTCCGCTCGCGCAACTCCTCACCGTGCTAAGTATTTACTGCCTTCCGCGGCTGGCACGCCAGATGAAATTGCACGGCGCAGGCCGCGGGTTGCGCCAGACTATCGTGTTTCCGCTCGCCATGATCGTGACGGCGGCGGGCTATCTGGGTGTTCTTCTGGCATTCGGACCGCTGCTCGAGCGCGTGCTCTACGGCGGTCGCATGGCGCAGTTTCTCGCCTATCTGCCATGGCTCGCCGCGGCGGCGTTGCTATCGGGCGTGGGAGCCGGGTTTTCCACGTTGTTGCGCGCGGCGCAGAATTCACAGCATCAGCTTCTGGCGGGAGTCGCGGGAACGGTAACTGGAATCCTCGCGGCGCTGCTGCTGCTCAAGCGCCATGGCCTCGAGGGCGCAATCTGGAGCATGATTCTGGCCAATGCTGTAAGTACGCTCTCGATTCTGGCTACTTACTTATGGATGATCCGGAGGCAGCGCGCGAGCTGGTCGCATGCGTTCCATTACTTCCGTCTCGATTTTTGACCAGAATATCGTCCGCACGAGCCCCGCAGGAAGCTGCGTGCTGCGAATTGTAGAAGAGCTGGCCGGCGATATTCCGCTCCACCTCTTTTCGAATTGCACTGACGTTCCCGAAAGCAAAGTGGTCCGCAAGACGAAAATTCCGCTGCCACCCGGGCCCGTCGTCATACGCTCCGTCCTATTTACGCTCTTCTCCTGCTTCGCCTATTGGCTGAACGGGCGGCGGCCGTCGTTTTCGATCTCAACGGAAGGCACGCTCCCTTTCTGCGATCTGTGCTACGCGCACTTCTGCCATCGTATTTTTCTTCGCAAGCATCGGAATGCAATCGGCGGCCGAGCGCTGCGCCGGACGGCGCGCATTCTGAATCACACCTGGGCATCGTTTACAGAGCGGATTGCGTTCCGTTTTGCGAAAACGATCGTAGCGCCTTCCCAAGGATTGGCGCGCGAACTATTGGTGGCTTATCCGAAACTCGTGAGCGGCAAGATTCGTGTCATTCCGAACCCGGTAGATATAGGGCCTCTCCCCGGCATTCGCCCGTCAGTTGACGAGACCCTGCAGCTCAGTTTCTGCGCATTGGGGAATTTTGAACGCAAAGGACTCTGGCTCATCCTGGAAGCGCTGACTCTCATTCCGGACATGGATGTGCATTTGACGGTCATTGGTGGGACTGCGGGAGAAATTCTCGACTATAAGCGGCTGGCGTCGGGAAAGAGGGTTCGGTTTATGGGTTTTCAGAGTGACGTGCGGTCCTGTCTATTGGCCTCGGATGCCTTCGTATTCCCCTCCGCGTACGAAGTTTTTCCGTTGGTCTGCCTGCAGGCCGCGGCGGCCGGGCTTCCTTTGCTCGTCACGCGGCTCTATGGCGTAGAAGAATTCATGCGGGACGGCGAAACCGGCTGGGTGGTCGAAAGAACGGCCGAGTCTATTGCCGCAGCGATTGTTCAGGCAGCCGCGGACCGGCCCCGCTTGCGCGCGATGGGCCTTCAGGCGCGCAAACAAGTCGAACCATACAGCGAAAAGGAGTTTCGGCGTCGCTGGCGCGAGTTGCTCGAGAGCTTAGTCGTCGCTTGAGAAGAAGCTACCGAGATTTCCGCTTGCCAGGGCGCCAAGCG
>CAVQHR010000008.1:0-982962 GCA_963712395.1 Bryobacterales bacterium | reverse complement strand
GTACGTCCTGCACGATGGTATGGCGAATACCAAGCAATCGGCCGCCGACTTGAAGACCGGTCGTGGTTATAAGGTGCCCAACGGCGCTGTGTTCACTACAGTAGGCGATTTGGCGCGCTTCGTTGCGTTTGAAATGGGATATGGCCCAGAAATCGTATTGACCAGAAACGCTCTGCGCGAAAGCCAATCGCAGATGTTTTGGGCAGATGAAGACGCAACGAACGGTTACGGTCTCGGCTTCATGCTTGTTCGGAAAGAAAGCATTGTCGGCCTTGGACATGGCGGCTTAGTAGCCGGTTTTCTAAGCGGGGAATATTCCGATCCTTCGTCGCATCTCGGAATCATTTTTCTACGCAATGCCGAAGGGCATGGATTCGAACCGCAGTTCGTTATTGGCTTGCTAGGTGAACTTGAAGTCACTGCGCGGAAGTAATTGGGTGGCCCGGCGTACCTGTCCATCTCTAGGAAGCCATTGCTTGATAGGTGGCGTGACCGTCACTTAGCATCCGAACACCGAGCCAGGCGTTCGCATTTTCCCAAATAGTACGATCCTGCGTAGCAGACGATTCAACGGTGCCGGGTGGAGCCTCAACAGACCGTACACGTCCACTTCGCCTCTCTGACGTTGCCCCGCTGAACGAATCCAGGGTGAAATGGGAGTTTCCCGGCGGCAAAGCCGCGGAAAGGGAGACGAATGAAACGGACCAGATTCAGCGAAGAGCAGATCGCGGGGATTTTGAAACAAGGCGAAGCAGGAATGAAGACGGCGGAATTGTGCCGGCAGCACGGGATCAGCGAAGGCACTTTTTACAACTGGAAAGCGAAGTACGGAGGGATGAGCGTGACGGACGTGCAAAAGCTGAAACGATTAGAGGAAGAGAACGCCAAGCTGAAGCGCGTGGTGGCCGACCTGACGCTGGACAACGTCGTGTTGAAAGACCTGCTCTCAAAAAACTTCTAGAACCTGCGAGCAAGCGGGCCGCGACGGAAACTGCGATGAAGCAGCACGGAATCAGTGAACGTCGCGCTTGCAGGTTGACTGGATTGGCACGCGCAACGCAGCGTAGAAAGCGTCAAGTTTTGGTAGATGATGGTGTAACGGAACGTTTGAAAGAACTCGCACGGGAACGACAGCGCTTCGGCTATCGACGTTTGACTGCGCTACTTCGAAGAGAAGGGCGGCATGTAAATCACAAGCGGATCTATCGTTTGTACCGCGACCTGGGTCTGGCTATGCGGCGCCGGAAGAGAAAACACAGTGCGTATCGGCTGGCCACTACGGAAAAAACCTTCCTAAGAAAAAGGAATCAGAGATGGGCCATGGATTTCCTCTGCGACACCTTGGCATTCGGTCCAACGTTTCGCATCCTCACCATCGTCGACGAACACACGCGGGAGTGTCTGGCCATCGAAGCCGATACCAGTCTGCCAGGACTACGTGTGATCCGCGTCCTCGAGCAGCTCGCACTCACGCGCGGCCTTCCGGAAGAGATCCACGTCGACCACGGCCCGGAGTTCGTCTCTCGTGCCCTGCGCGCTTGGTGCGAAGAGCATCGAGTGCTGTTGCGCTACATCGAACCGGGCCGGCCTATGCAAAATGGCCACATCGAATCGTTCAATGGCCGATTTCGTGACGAATGCCTCAATGCCAACTGGTTTCTCAGCTTGCCTCGCGCACGGAAAACTATTGAAGGCTGGCGTCAGATTACAACGGAGTCCGCCCACACAGCTCACTCTGTTACAAAACTCCAAATGAATTTGCCGCGTTTATCGCGGCAACAACCGCAACCACTTATGATGGGAAAATTCCTTTAGCTGTTGGATTCGTCGGCCGGGGCACCTCATCTCGTGCCGACATATACCCGGCCACCTGCAACGGTTGGAATCGAGAACCGGACCGATATGCCCGCACGGTCGCGGTCAGGAACCTCGTCGCTGTTATATAGCTCCGTCGCGACATCACTCGCATTGAAGGCGTGGAGGATTGCGATCTTCTCTGGAATGATTTGCCAGTTCCTGCCGGAGACGGTCCATACGATGCCATCCTTGTCGCCGTTAGCGGAAATAGTTGGTGTTGCACCAGGGTCAAAAGGACCACCCGACATTTTTGCGGCTAATTCCACATGCCCCTCATGTAATGTGAATTGCTTGAGTACATCGTTATTTGCAAAAACGTACACGTGCTGGCTCCAATACGCTGGCGCTCCGAGCAAGCTTCCACCTAAACGGACTGCTTCGACCCGAGAATGCTGTTTTGTTGCAATCCTCCCATATGATCGCAGTCGATCGCAAACAGCGTGCCGCCTTTCCCTCCAATCAGCACCAAATGTGGGTGCGTCCGGCTGATCCGAAGAAGAAGCGGACCGCCTGAACCCAGATCATTATCGGCCTTGTTCAGTTCTGCCTGATCGGATGGCGTAAAGTAGTCGCTTACGGTCAAGTCACCGCGCTCCAAGCTCAATTTCAGGAGGGTATCGCCATAGTCCGTTCCTTGAGGAGCGTCGAATTTTCCATTCCCAGTCGCTGCGAATACATTTCCACTCTGGTCCGCCGCCGGACCAGTGTCGGAAGCCCAAATACCGCTCTGCTTGTCGTTCGGGGACGTATTGAATGCAGCCTTTTGTTCCAGTGACCGCGCGTCGTACTGACCTGCCCCCGAAATCCGCATACCGCTTGCTGAGAGAGTAACATCTATTCACTGTTTCGCTTCGCCCTCATGACTAGTTCCGCACCGCGGAGAGAGAACCGGGGTCAAGGCCGAGCGAAGCGAGCCCGAAGGGTCGCCTTGAGGCCGGTTCTCCGGAGCGGTTACCCAGACGGTGGAGGGCGAAGCGATCCCCCGCGCAAACTCGCACGGTGTCCGATAGTCCAGACTGGAGTGCGGACGCTCCTCGTTGTATTCATGCTTCCAAGATGCGATTCTTCGACGAGCGTCAACAGATTTCGGAACCAGCTCACGTTTAGAAATTCATCGCGCAGCCTGCCGTGAAAACTTTCTACGCGACCGTTTTGCATCGGTCTGCCCGGTTGAATGTGCAGTAATTCGATGCGATGCTCGATACACCAGGCCAGAAAGTGTCGCGAAGTAAGCTCCGGCCCGTTATCGCAACGGATGCGGCGCGGTCGGCCTCGCTCGTCCATCGCTTTCTCCAGTACCCGCGTAACACGCCGGCTGGCAAAGCCGGTATCGGCTTCCAACGCGACGCACTCGCGGGTAAATGCGTCCACCACGCTCAGCACACGTAGGCTTCGACCAGTGGCCAGCCTGTCGGAGGCGAAGTCCAACGCCCATTCTTCATTGACGGCCATGACTCGCTCCAGCGGTCTGCCGATGCGTGCTAGCCGCTTGCGTTTCCTTCGCTTCACCGACAGGCCCGCGTCGCGATAGACTCGCCACACTCGTTTGTGATTTACCTCTACACCCTCACGGCGCAACAGCACGTGCAAGCGCCGATAGCCGTAGCGTGGCTTCTCTCTCGTCAGGCTAACCAGTTGCTCGCGCAGCATCCCGTCCTCACATCTCTTCCGATAGCGGAATGTCGATACCGCCAGCCCCATCAACTGGCAGGCATGCCGCTCACTGAAGGCGAAACTCTCCCGTAGCTGCTCGACAGCGGCCTTCATTCCTGCGAGCTCCATCCGTTTTTTCGAATGACCGACTGCAACGCATCCTTATCCAGGCTCAGATCCGCCACCAGTCTCTTCAGTCGAGCGTTCTCCTCACGCAGTTGCCTGGCCTCCTGCGCCTCACTCACATTCATCCCACCGTACTTGGCCTTCCACGTGTAAATCGTGTGCGCGCTCACACCCACTTCACGCCCCACGTCTGCTGCTGTCCGGCCCGCATCTAACTGCTGCAACGCGGCTATAATTGCAGCCTCGCTGTGCTTGCTCTTCGGCACTTCCTTCCTCCCCTTCTTTCGTACGAAATCATATTCCACTTCGTGCGAATTTCGGGGGGCAGGTCAGATCCTTTGTGACCTGCAATCCCTTAGAGACCGGTTTCCAGTTCCCGTGAACCCTGTTTCGCAAAACACAAAAAGCCGGATAATAGATTTCTGTAAATGTTGAATGATGGCATGCGTGAAGAGCTGATGGCAATGCGCGCCGAAGACTTGCGAGTTCGGCAAGAGCTGGTTGATTCCGGCGAGCTTGGGGGCAGCTATGTTCCACGCATGGAAGCGGTGCATATCAGGAATGCAGAGCGGGTAGGGCAGATCGTCAACGAATGTGGCTGGCCGGACGAGCAAACAGTCGGCGAGGATGGCGCGAAAGCAGCGTGGTTCATTGTTCAGCATGCGATCGGATTCCCTGATTTGCAGCGCAGGTGTCTATACTTGATGCAACGCTGTGTTGAAAAGGGACGCGTCCCTCCATGGCACGCAGCCTATCTCGAAGACCGGATAGCCATGCAGGAAGGTCGACCTCAGCGTTACGGAACGCAATGGCTTGATGACCCGCTAGATGGCCGCACGCGACCCTGGAAGCTGGCGGAGCCTGACCGAGTAAACGAGTTGCGCGCTGCAGTTGGTTTAGAGCCCATGCATCCTATTCCCGAACGTGGCCAGGAATTGCCGGTCGAACAGCAGCAGGCGATCCACGAAAATCAGCGCTGGTGGGAGGATTGGCTCGCTAGCAAAGGATGGCGATCGTAGTACGTCCGAGTATTGCTGTCCAACTTTCCGTGAACCCTGTATTTTGATCATTGTCCGTGTTGTTGATAGCTCGCCTGGAATACAGACCAATTCAAAGCGCAATGTGGCAGCGGCGACTCATCCAGTTGCGATCGCAGCCCGGTAGGCTTTTCGACGCTCCCGAATCCGTCTGACTATCACGGGGCAAATAGATATCTGCCATATTGGTTGCAGGTGAGATCGCGTTTCACAGTCCAGCTATTGGCGACACTTCTATTCGCCTTAGCGGCCTCGGTCGCCGCCGCGCCGGGCACGTTCACGATCTCCGCCGCTGTGACAAACGTTGTTTCGAGTCCTCGACGAGCGCGGCCCGAAGCGCATCGTCTGGCGGAGCGTTTTGAATTTGCCATATCGCCGCAAATACAGGGAACGATCGCGTGGCTACCGGACTCACCGCGCCCGATCCTGTTTTTGTTTCATTCAATCTTTCAACGCCCGCCGCCAAACTCCTTTGCCGTCTGCGCATAGAAGTCAACTGTAAAAGCCGTTCCCCGATGCGAGATCGGGCGGAGCGCGAAATCCAAGCCCTTCGCCTGATGTCTTGCACAGTAAGGAGGGTGGTGTGTGGCAATTTTTGCATTCTTTAGTTGCGTCTTTTGATCGCGATCGGCCCGCCGTCCAGCGGATCAACAGCATGCGGTTGGAACTCGCGCATGTGAGCGATGATCAACTCCGCGACGTCGCCATGCGAGCCAACGATTTGCTCCGGTTCATGGCTGCTGCGGCGGTTGCCGCAGCGCGGGTTCTAGGCCAAGAAATGCATGACGTACAGCTCCGCGGCGCGCTGGCCCTTGCGCGCGGAAGCATCGCGGAGATGCAGACCGGCGAGGGTAAGACACTCGCCGCAGTTCCGACAGTGGCATGGCTCGCAAAGCAACGCAAGGGCGTCCACGTCATGACCGTCAACGACTATCTGGCATGCCGCGACGCCCGCTGGATGGGCGACGTCTACAGGCTGCTCGGTCTCTCTGTTGGCTACGTGCAGCAAGGCATGACGCCTGTAGAGCGCCGAGCCGCGTATGGTTGTGACATTACCTATGCGACAGCCAACGAGATCGCGTTCGACGTTTTGCGCGATCGCCTGGCGCTCCGCCTCGACGAACAGGTACACCGCCCTTTCTTCGCGGCAGTGATCGATGAAGTCGATTCCATTCTGATTGACGAGGCGCGGATCCCGCTCGTCATTGCCGGTGGCGACTCGGACGGCGCTGCCCTGGCATATGGGGCTGATGAAGTGGTACGCCGCCTCCGCCTGGGCGTGCACTACACCGTGGACGTGGGCGCTCACAACGTGGCGCTTACAGATACCGGCATCCGCAAGGTGGAACACGCGTTTGGCTGCGGCAATCTTTTCGAAGAAGAAACCTCCGGCTTCACACCGGTGTGCAGGACGCCCTCGAAGCCCATGCGCTGCTCCGCCGCGACGTAGATTACTTGGTCAAGCGCGGGGCCATCGAGATGGTGGATGAGTTCAAGGGACGTGTCGCTCTCAATCGTCGTTGGCCCGCTGGACTGCAAACCGCTGTAGAAGCCAAGGAAAGTGTCGTCCCCAAACCGCAGGGGATGGTGCTGGGATCTACGACGATGCAAAATCTAATCGCGCTGTATCCGCGGGTTTGCGGCATGACCGGAACCGCGGCCACCCAAGCGATCGAATTTCAGAGGGTATATGGGCTTTACGTTGAGGTCATAACGACCAATCTGCCGGTGATCCGCGAGGATCAACCGGATTTCCTGTTCGAGACAAAAGCCGAAAAGGAACAAGCCGTGATCGAGGAAATACGGCGCATACATGCCACCGGGCAACCCATCCTCGTGGGAACAGCAAGCGTCGAGGAGTCGGAGCGGCTCAGCCGAATGTTATTGGACGTATCCCATAACGTGTTGAACGCGCGCAATGACGAGGTGGAAGCTGCGATTATCGCGAAGGCTGGGCAGAGGAGCGCTGTGACCATCTCAACGAATATGGCGGGGCGAGGCACCGATATTTGTCTTGGTGACGGAGTAGTTGCACTCGGTGGCCTATATGTAATTGGCACGAACCGGCACGAGAGCCGGCGGATTGACAATCAACTGCGGGGTCGCGCGGGGCGCCAGGGTGATCCGGGCCGCTCGCGATTCTTTGTTTCGTTAGAGGACCCGTTGATGGTGAAGTACGAGGATCTCAACCCGCGGTACCGCAACGATCCGGAATCCCTACAACGCTTGGTAGAGGGTCAACATCTGGATCAGCGCGAGTTCCTGCTCCGATACGACCTACCCGTAGAGGGGCAGCGGAACAAAATCCATACCTACCGTCAGGCAGTACTCGATGGCACAACTCCGTGCCAGTGCGAGCTCGAGCGGCAGATCAGACTACGCGTCATCGACGATCTATGGGCTGACTATCTTGCCCGGCTAGAGAATTTCCGGGCTGGCATCCCCTGGCAATCCTTTGCGGCCGTTCCAGGCTTTTTCGTCGGTATCGACTACCGTGACCCGCATTTTACGTTTCTGCGACAAATCGATCAATGGTTTCCGGAATTGGAAGTTGAAATACCCAAGGAAGTTGCTCGTCGCCTCGCCCAAGCAGAGGCGGACGGCGGTATCAGTTTCGTCGACCGGGGCGCCGTTTGGACCTACCTCACCACGGACCAGCCATTTGGCGTATGGACAGAGCGTTTCCTGAAAGGCATTCTGAAGAAGTTTCGGGGCAGGTAAAATCGCCGCGAACCGAGCTTGCTACCTTTCTCAGCAAGCTGCGATAGCACTACCACATGCCTTGAAGACCTCTGACGAATTGGCAATCCAGTAGACGCGGCCACATAGATTCGGCCGAAGTTCACGGTCTCGTGAAGTGGTGCTTCCGGACACTGAGAAGCGTTCACAAAATTAGGGCCGATCGGATTTGCTCCGCAATAAAGTGTGTTTTGCGATCACGTGTTTTGGGTAGGCTTATCCAGTTCTTATTCGTCCAGCGAAAATCTTTCCAACCAGCGAGGGACTCTTCTATAGGAACGGTGGCTTGTCTGGTGACAATGGCGAAATGTCTGGTGGACAGAGTAAACAGACACGACCATCAGAAATAGCCAAAACCCGGCGACCCAAATACGACTCACTACTGGATTGCCAATTGAGAATAGAAACAAGGTCCAGAAAATGATAACCGCAACCCATTTTCGCTTCACGCAGTCTCGACCTTTCCTAGCCAATCCGACCATCACACCGAGACGCAAACTGCAAGCCTTTTAGACTTGCAGCAGGCCAATTTTAGCCCATCCGCCGAACCATCGCGACTATTCCTTGCTAGGCACGCTGGCGCCAGGGATGTCATTACCATGAATGTGGCGTTCCCGTCCACTGAGACACGCGTCGCTCGATTTTTTGGCCACAAACCACACGCAGCGAACGTTAAAGCTAGGATCGTATCCGAAAAAACGCACCGAAAACGCTTCTATTAGAGCAAGCGATTGATTCAATTAATTACTGACAAACAGCGTGGTGAAAAAAGCTTCGTGCGATTGCGGCGTTGCGCCATTTTGATCGTCTTGAGGCATCATCCGGTGGGACTGCGCAGCCCGTTCCAATGCCTTTTGGTTCAAATCTGGGTTAGAGCTGGCCACCACTTCAGCATCCGTAAGACTGCCGTCGGGAGAAACCATGCCGCGAACAACTACGAACTGCGCTTTGGTTACATTGGGATTCGGTTTTCCCTCATACTCTATGTCTTGCATCCTCCAAGGCGCAGTCAGGGGAAAGCCGACCCCTAGCGCTTTTAAGCCCGCCGGAGTGTAGAGAGATGCATCCACAGTTGCAGGCGGCGTGAGGCTGTCTACCTGAGCTTCCACGACAGTTTGTCCAGCTTCGGTGATCGTGAATTTACCGGGGAACGTGATATTCCCCAGGTGCTTGGCGTTCGAATAGTCGTAGATCACGTACATCCCCGGTACGGGCGAGTAAGACATCAGTAGCCCCGACTGTGGATCGATGCAGGATTCATACTCTTCCCAACGGCGCGGACCGCCTACTGACTGAGCATTGAACAAGTGCGAAACCAGAACACAAGTCACTTGCGTGCCGTTCAAATTGCCGTTGGCAATGCGCAGCGTCGCGCGCGGGCCATAAGCAGGATGATGCGCGAAAATGGCGGAATGCACTTGTGCCAAACGTAACGGAATGCTTGTTGCCGATTGGTTGCTGTAAATTACTCGATCGAGAAAGAGGTTTGCCCCGGAATAGGAGGGGCTTTGGACCACCCAGCGGTAAATGTTGCGTCCGGGCGACGAATCTTCGATTTGCCATGTTCCCTGCGAGGAGGTGAAGTGCGTTTTCAGATCATACGGAACACGACGCACATTAGAAAGAAACTGCGAATTGTTGAGCAGGTTAATCGCCTTCGCTCTTTGCGCGACGTCCTGCACCGGCTCTGCATTCCCGGCGATCTCGAGCGGATCTGTGGGAATGTTCGGCTGCGCGGCGGAAACCCACGGATTGACAAATCTCATTGGCGCAGAAGCAGATGTTAGCGCCTGTGCCGATGCTAAGTTCTGTGAAACGAGGCAAGCGGCAACGAATAGGAAGCAACGAGACATCGGGTCAACTCCTCGAACCGAGTGACGAATCTCAGTAGGAGAAAGTTACTAGATTAGGACGATTCAGGACGTAGTACGAACCATGACCCAAATCAAAGTCCAACCGGTCTAGGATTACGCTCGGGACCGTAGCGGTTGAGGATTTCCTTCCCGCGTCGCATCCTCTCGGTGTGGCGGCAATAAGTGGGGTAGGCCGGCAATCACGGCGATTAGACAGACAATTGGCCCGGCGACAGCGTCGTAGCCACTAATCGCGAAGACAACTCCCACACTTGCGAGCATCGCCACTAAAGCGGCCATGCAAATTCCCTTTTCCGTTCGCGCGAGCCGGCCAAAGAAGCCGAGTTCCTGAAGCTGCATACCTGTCGATCGTGAGGTCGCCGGGTATGTGTTTACTACCGTCAGGCCCGGCGCATCCTCGGGATTTTTTGTATAGGCATGGCCGTCGCAGTCTTGAAGTGGCGTTCCATGACAATCCGCCCCTCAATGGAAGGTAACCCGGTGTCACGAGCACTAGCGTGAGACCTGTTTTTGGGCGGTGACTCACTCGTAATGAAGAGCAACCGCCGGGTCGACCCGCACTGCACGTAAAACCGGAGCGGCGCTGGCCGCCAAAGCCACCGCCCCAAGGACGGCAACCGTAAGAGCGAACGCCGCCACGTCGTGAGTGTTCACGTCCGATATCAGGAACGAAGAAAGCGGCGGCGTTGCCACAAACGCCAGTGACAATCCCACCGCCGTGCCGCCAAAGAGCATCCAAAAACTATCCTTCAACACGAGCATGACTACCGCCGTCCGCGCCGCTCCTAGTGCCATTCTCAAGCCAAACTCTCGCAGGCGCCGGCTGACCGAATAAATAAGAATTCCATAGACTCCCACTGCAGCGAGTAGCAGCGCAAGCACACCCATGCTGCCAAGCAGCGTGGCTCCAACTTGGCTCGGAAGCATCGCAAAAGCCATCGATTTCTCCATCGGCTTAACTTCTAAAGCGGCGGTCCGGTCGATGGAGATGAGCGTCTGGCTTATTTCCTTCACCAGGCTCGCTGGCGGCAGGACGCTCCGCACCATGAAGTTCAGGTTTACAACCGCATCCTCGGATTGAAAATAGCAGGAGTACATGGCCGGAACATGTTCCGCACCCAAGGTGAAGTATTTGCTGTCCTTGGCTACTCCGACGATCGTCTGCGGCTTCCCCGCATGTAGCCGAATGGTGTGCCCCACCGCGTTTTTATCTCCAAACAACTGGCGCGCGAGACTGTTGTTCAGGATCACCACTCCGGGCGCATTCCTCGTGTCGGAAGACAGGAACTCGCGGCCCGCAATCAACGAAATGCCCATGGTTTTGAAGTAATCGGGGCCGACGGCATTTTCTTCGTACCTTATGATCTGAGCCGTCGCGCTGCTATCGATGCGGGCGTCAGCTGTATTATGCCGATTCCCGTTTAACGGTACGACCTCGAGCGTAGCTGCGGATTCGACTCCCGGCAGCGTTCGCAACCTTTCAAGCGAAGCCCGCACCACGGGATCGATTTGTTCGCGTTTGGTGTAATGCTCGGGAACAAGCCGCATGTATGCCCACACTGTATGATGCACGTCGAATCCCGGGCTCATGTTCGCCGCTAACAACAGATTCTTCAGGAACAAAAAGCTTACCGTCAACAACAAAACCGAAACGGCAAGCTGGCCGGCCACCAGAAATCTTTGAACTCGCGATTGCCCAGCAGTCTGCCGTTCCTCGATCTTCAAGCCACGATTTACGTCGCGCCGTGTTGCCTTCAATGCCGGAAGAAGGCCGCACAACAACGCGCTGACTGCCGCCAGTGAGATAGAGTAACTCAGCAATCTCCAGTCCGGCTCGATATGAAGACGCAGTGGAACAGGCAGCGGCAGCCGAATGCCGTTCATGGTCTTAGTGGCGATAACGTTCAGCGCCAAACCGGCTGCCATCCCAAGCGCCGCCAGTAGCAGACTCTCGGCGAGCAATTGCCGCACAATCCGCCCTCTGCCGGCTCCGATCGCCTGACGGATCGAGAGTTCCTGCTGTCTGCTGGCGGCTCTTGCCACCAGTAAACTCGCCACATTCGCGCAAGCGATCAAAAGTACCAGACCCACCACCAGCATTAACATGGCGAAGAATGCCGTAAGCGGAATCATGGGAACAGATCGCAGGCGGCCCATTCCAGCGACCGGACGCATTTCCAATCCATCGGCTTGTGTTGCCCCGGGTTGCGGATGGATACGGTCTAGCTGCTTTACGAGTTCCTGCAACCGCGCGAAGGCCTCGGCGCGAGACATCCCGTCAGGCAATCGAATATAGATCGCCAGCCGGAACAGCGCTTGGCGGAAGGTTTTATATAAGTCCGGCGATAAACCGAGTCCCGTGAGCGTCCGATGATTGGCTGGCAGCACTCCCACTACTGTGTATACATCTCCATCCAAGACCAGTCTGCGACCGATTATCTCCGTATTGCCGCCGAGCTTGCCTTTCCAAAACGCATAGCTCAGGACCACTTCGTTCTGCTCCCCAGCGTGAATGGGGCGACCGAACGCTACAGGAACACCCACCACGTCGAAGAAGTTATCCGTAGCATTGACCGCCCAGATCCGTTCCGTGGAGGAGCCGTTCCGCCAGTTGCTTTCCGTCTCCTCATTCGATCCCGCAACGCCCGCGAAGGTATTAGAGCCGCGCAGAAAGTTATAACGATCGATCGCCGAGTGGCTGTTCCTCCCAATCAGCACGTATCGCAAACTCGCCCCATCGCGACACGAAGGATTGCTGAATAAAAACTCCATCGTAAAGCTGAAAATCGTCGTGTTCGCACCGATTCCTAACGCTAGCGACATCACCGCGGCGAGCGCAAAACTCGGATTGCGCCGCAACGCGCGCCCAGCGTAATTCAGATCCGAGAAAAGGTCTTCCAACCATTGAACCTGCCACGCCGCGCGACTATCTTCCTGTACGCACAATTTAGGTCCAAACTCGCGCTGCGCCTGTGCCTGTGCGTCGCGCGCTGCCATTCCAGCGGCCGTCAGCTCTTCTGCGCGAGTCGCGATGTGAAACTCTATTTCACTGTCCAGATCTTCGGCGAAGCCGTTTTGCTTCCGGAGAAAATCAGCTTTACGCCTCAGTTCTTGCCACCAGTTCATTGAGCCTCCTTCTTCATGCCGTCCGGATGATCAGGGAAATCGCCTGCACCATATCCTCGAACTGTCGCACTTGCCGCCTCAATTCCGCAGCGCCCAGCGGTGTTAACTTGTAAAAGCGGGCCTTTCGATTGTTTTCGGAGTTGCCCCACTCAGCCGTTAGCCATCCCTTCACCAGCATCCGGTTCAGCGCCGGATAGAGCGATCCCTCCTCGACGATGAGCGAATCCGCTGATGCCTCTTTAATCCGTTTCGCGATGGCATAACCGTGAAGGGCGCCGCCCTTCAGTGTGCGAAGAATCAGAAGATAAAGAGTCCCCGGTAGAAGTTCCGGTATTTCAGGTGGCATTCCCTAGTCCAGACTATGGGTCAAACGAAAGCAGCAACGCTTAGGTTCCAAATATTTCGCTATAAGGGTGGGCACTGAGCAAAATCAGGGCCGGGATCTGCCGTCCTGTCGAAGCGCGGACAATTCATTGCCGATACTTACCATGTTTCCGTACCAGTCGCCCCGGCTCGGAAGCGACCAGAAGAACGGCGTTGCGGTGTCTCCTGACTTTTGGCTCACTGGCCAAAAAGTGGCGCTTCTGGACAATGGCTGCGCTCGTATTGTAGGACTGCCAGTCTAGGCTGAGCCAGTATGTGCTCTTTGCTGTGTTGCCTAGCGACGAGTTAAAAGCCGTTTAGAACGCAACGAAAACCGATGCTAGTACTGCGGTGCAGTTGCGGCGCAGTACCTTTCGCGGAAACTCGGTTCAGGCGTGCTGTAAAGCTCCAGGCACCGCCGCGCAAGATTTGCTGTCGCAATCGGGGGCCGAGCGATTGACGCCGCTCATTCTTCTCTTGTTCAAATCCTGGAAACAAGCTGTCTGTCCACTCCCAAACGTTGCCCAACATATCGTACAGATTCCAATGGTTCGGGGCTTTTTCAGCGACCCGGTGAGGATACGCACCGCTCTTATACAAGAGTTCCCCATAGTCCCCTGGATCTGATTTCATTACTGCTTCGCCGTCAAAGGGCGTCTTGCCACTGTCATCGGAGTACCACGCTATCGAGCCGATATCGGCATACCTCGCGGTTGTGCTTCCAGCGCGAGCTGCGTACTCCCATTCAGATTCGGTTGGCAGGCGGCCACCCGTCCAGGCACAAAACGCTTGTGCTTCGCTCCATGTCACGTTCACAATAGGTTGACCTTGATCTTGCCATCCGGCATTGAGAGATCGATCGTGCCATTTGGGTTCCGGAGGCATTTCCCCGCGTGTTTGTCGGATAAATTGCTTATATGCACCGACTGTTACCTCGGTCTGTCCAATCCATAAGTCTCGTGATATGACCACCCTTCGAGCGGGCTTCTCAATTGAATCGCATTCGGAATCGCCAACCGAGCAACCCATCTCAAAGTTGCCCTTGGGAACCCACGCGTAACGCAGAAGGTGGTGCTTACTGAACTTCGTTTCACCTGCCTTGTGAGATACACACGAGACCAAAATAAGGCCAAGTGATACAACGCGCAACAGGCCGGTAAAAACATGCTGTCGGCGGCGGACCAATCGAGCAGTATACGTCTTTCCGGCCGCAAAGCATGACTGCACTCCTCGAAAAGTAGCGTTCCATCCCAGTTGGAGCTAACCCTGTTTTCCGGTCTCAACTACCCGAGTAGCCGGCCAACCGGATTCTTTCGACAGGTTTTTTCACCGCGTATCACATCATCGATCAGAATTCGAACAATGCGACGGCCTATCGCACCCCTGATTGTGTTAATTAAGTTGAACTATGAGAAAGATTTGTTGGATCATCGCCGGGTTCGCCTTGTGCGCGCACGCGAGTGCGCAGGTCTTTTCGTTCACACGCGACGAGATGATCCGCTATACAGCGAAAAATCCTTTTGAACGTTTTCCAGATGGACGTCCCAAGGTTCCAGATTCGCTGCTCGAGAAGGCGAAGGGATTGAGTTCGGAAGAAATCTGGGCCGTGCTGCCTGCCGCTGGTTACAACAATCAGTTTGAAGCCGGATGGCAAATCCTGCATCCCGGAAAAAAGCTCGTCGGGCGGGCCGTCACGGTCCAGTACATGCCTTTGCGGCCTGACATGGGTGATGTCGCCGACGCGAATGCGACCGAAAAGGGCCAGGTGAAGGCGCCGCCTCAGCGCGTCATCGACATGCTGCAACCGGGCGACGTGGTCGTGGTTGATCTATTCGGGAAAATCACTTACGGAACATTCGGAGGCGATAATCTTCACACCGCCTTATATGCCGCCACCAAAACAGGCTTCGTGATCGACGGTTCGATCCGCGACCTGGACGGAGTCATGGAGATCGGCTCCGAGGGGTACTTTCGGGGTACGACGCCAACTACGTACCGTGAGGTGATGCTCACTGGAATCAATATTCCCATCCGCGTCGGTAATGCCACAGTCATGCCGGGCGATGTCGTGTTTGGCGACAGTGAAGGAGTCTACTTCATTCCCCCACAATTCGTCGAACCGATTTTGAAACAAGCCGAAATCACACACATTCACGATGAGTGGACCAAGGCAAAGTTCCAGACTGGCAAGTACAAGGCGAGCGAGCTTTACCCCAGTCCGAAAGATCCGGCGCTCAAGAAGGAATTTGACGAATACCTGAAGAAGCACCTCGCGCAACAATGACGATTTTCGCAAGCCGTTACGCGAGCCTCGTGGCGCGCCACTTTGCCTGACCGTACTCGCCGAGATTAACGTCACCCGACATGGTGTCGCCTGAAACCGATCCCGTGAAGGTGTACGACAGGGTGTTTCCCTCCGCGGGATGTGTGCTGTGGAATTTCACTTCGGCGCCATCGATGTGGCCCTTTAGATCGCCTTGATAGGCCCAACCTTGGTGGAGTCCCCTCAGATTATTCCCCGTTGCCGCCAATACCAACTTATGGCGCGAAGATCCGACTTCATACTGCATCTCGACTTCCCACATTCCCGAGATATCGGTGGTAGCATCCGACCAAGTTTTCGCAGGCGCCGGCTTCGGGGCTGCATTGAAAATTTCGAAGAGCCGCTGTGCGATGAGCTTGTGCTCGCCAGACTTCAGTGCAACGGGACGAATCACGAATGAGTGTCCTTCGCCCTCGGCCTGCGTCATGATGCGGGGTTCGCCGTCAAGCAGCACACGTCCGACCTCACCGGCGGTCATGCCGATCTGCTTCGGATCCCAGCTAATATTCAAGGTCGGGAACGGTCCGCCGCGGATGGGGCCGCGTACCTCCGCCCGAACGCTCTGCACTTTCGTGATCTGCGGGATCATTTCGGCGTACCACGATTGCCACATTTTCATATCGGCTCGGATATCGCGCTCCTGCCTCCAGACCTCGACCGCGCGCAGCATCCCCATGATCTCTTCCTTGCTGACCTTTGCCGTGCGTCCGAACCCATGATGCGGCGCGCTATTGGCCCATGCCGCGCGCACCAGATCACGACGGCCGATCAATAGGCCGGCCGTTTGCGGGCCGCGGATGATCTTACCGCCGCTGTAGGCAACCATATCGGCGCCCAGCGAGATGTACGGATTGGGCACGATCAGGTAGTCGGCCGCGGCGTCTACGAGAATGGGAACACGGGCTTTGCGCGCCACTGGCGCGACATCTTTCAGATCGAGCTTCGCGCCGCCGAAGTACTGGCCGAGAACCGCAACCATCGCGGTGTGCGGGTTGATCGCGTTGCGCAATTCATCCGGCGTGTCGACCTCGATCATTTTCACATTCAAATCACGGATCGCGTGATCGTATACGTTGCGTGATTCGCGCGGCATGATCACTTCGTTTTTGATCCCCTCGAGATTAGGCAACCGCTGAATTTTTTCGGGATCGGTGCCCGCGAGACAACCCGCCGTGGCAAACATAAGCGACGATGCTGCCCCCGCCGTGACCATGCCCCAGCCAGTTTGCAGCAACTCAGCTAGCCGGTCGCCGACCTTGTCCATTAGCTCATTTAAGTTGACGTGATAGTGGGAAGCCTGTTCGATCGTCGAAATCACCTCCGGCAAAGTGGCCGAGCCGCCATTGATTGTCAGCGTCGCGGTGCAATTGATGAACGGCTCCACGCCAATGCGCGTGTACGGGTCAGGGCCAGCCGATTTGATGGTTGCTCCTTCAGCCGGTCCGTGGCCGACAAGCCTCATAGCAAGCGCGCCTCCGGTGGTTCGAGCAAGAAAGCGCCTTCGAGAATTCATCATGAAATCGTATCGCGTTAAATCGTATCGCGTTTTTGGGTCGGTGATCTTTGCACTATCATCGAAAAGCAATGCTTCACGTGTTATTGTTCATCTTCGCGGCGAGTCTCCTTTCCGCTCAGACAAATAATCTGATTTTGAGAGGCGGCCACGTCATTGATCCCGCTAATCAGGTCGACCGGGTTATGGACGTGGCTGTGTCCGGTAGCCAGATCACCGCGGTAGCACCCAATCTCGCGGTACCGCCGGATGCTCAAGTGATCGATGTGAGCAAATTTTATGTTGTTCCCGGTCTCGTCGACCTGCACATGCATGTCTTCGGATATGAAGGCACGATCGACCCCGACGAAAATGCTTTTCCCGCCGGAACAACAACCATCATCGATGCGGGCGGCAGCGGCTGGCGCACTTTCGAAGAATTCCACAAAACGGTAATGGTGCACGCCAAGACGCGCGTGCTGGCATTGCTCAATATCGTCGGCGCGGGCATGGTCGGCGAGCCCTACGAAAGCAACACCGAGGATATGGAGCCGGAGAAAACGGCGGACATGATCAAGCGCCATCGTGACGTGATCGTCGGCATTAAGACGGCGCATTTCGGCGGCGCCGGCTGGACAGCGATCGATCGCGCCGTGGCAGCCGGGCGACTTGCCGGCGTTCCCGTCATGGTCGATGACAAAATCTTCACGAATACCGGCCGTAGCTCGCGTGAGGAGCTCCTGGAACATTTGCGTCCCGGCGACATCCACACGCACATGTACAACGACCGCCAGATCGAGTTGGTCGATCGTTTCAATGGAAAGGTACAGCCTTATATGGTCGAGGCGCGCAAGCGGGGCGTCCTGTTCGATCTCGGACATGGCGGGGGGAGTTTCCTATGGCCTGTCGCAAGCAAAGCTATGGCGCAGAACTTTTATCCCGATACGATCAGCACCGATCTCCACACTGAGAGCGTCATGCGGCAGCGTTCCGACATGCCCAATTGCATGTCGAAGTTAATGCTGCTCGGAATGAGTCTCAACGACGCAGTATTCCGCTCGACAGTAACGCCCGCCAAGGCAATTCACCGTTTCCCCGAGGTAGGCACCCTGGGCAAAGGTCAGATCGCGGACATTGCGGTATTGGACTTGCAAACCGGCGTGTTCCCATTTGTAGATTCCTGGCCTGCGAAGCGGCTCGGAACAAAACGACTCCAATGTGTTTTGACAGTGCACAACGGCAAGGTTGTGTATCACCGTCAGGAGGAGGCCTCTTATCCGACTGGCTTGATTTATGATGTCTTACTGAAAAACGGCCACGTAATCGATCCGGCGAATCATCGCGATGCCCGCTTTGACGTCGCGATCGCGAATGGCAAGATCGCCAAAGTCGCGGCCGGGCTTCATACTGCGCAGGCACGGATTGTTGTCGACGCCAGCGATTACGTTGTTACGCCCGGTCTGATTGAGATCAGCGAGACCTATCGGTCCGATTACCTCACCCTTCCGAAGGGTGCGACTACGCTCGTGATCGTTGGCGATGCAGTTCCGAAATTTCGCGCGCACACGAAGACCAGAGTGCTCGCCATTCCCACAAAAGTACCGACGTCTGCCGCGCAGCCGGGCCTCACGCCGGAAGCATTTATCGAGCAGAGAACCGTTTCAACTGCCAAAACGATCCACAAACCAGAATTAGGAACCCTCGGAGAAGGCTCCGATGCGGATGTCGCTTTGTTTGAATCAGAAAAGGGCAAGCTCAAATGTATTCTGACTGTCCGGCACGGCGCGGTCGTTTGGGATGCGGAAGGGCTCGCCACAACGGATTGGGCTGCCGCGGGACCATACACGAATTTCAAATAACAATAAAATATATGGAACTGGCATTGGTCACCAGTCCGGCATTCACTGCTCACTTCAGGGGAAGATATTTCCTGGGCACCTTCAAGGCCATGCTGCCGGCCACAGTGACCACATCGTATTTACCGACTGCTCCAATCAACTGATGTGCTGCCCAAGCCTCCAGCTGATAGTCCGTAACTAGCCACTGGATCATGTCCGTAGTAGCCATCTGTAGTGCGCGATCCAGCGAACTGGCAAATTCGGGCTGCGCGCCTACGCTGATCAGAAATTCGTCCGTTTCGACGCGGGGGCCAGTGACATGGCTATTCTTAATCACCTCCACGGAAAACTCGACATCCATAGATGTTTCGACGCCCGTGCCGGTAGCCTCGCCGTCGGCCATGAGTGCATGCCCGTCACCCAAGAACAAAAAGCCGCCCGGATGATAGACGGGCAGAATCACCGTGGCTCCTTCGCCAATCTCGTTGTAATCGAGGTTGCCGCCATAGCTGCCGGCTGGACCGGATGTCGGTACGAAATCGCCTGGTGCGGCCACGCCAATACAACCAAGCATCGGGCGTGCCGGAAAGCTTAACTGTACTTTGTTGCTAACAGGCTCACGCAGGCGAACAGTCTGATGTTCCACGTCGATGTCCCAGGGAAGGATATTGTCGCGGTCCTTGCGCACTAAGTCGGCTTTGTAGTGGTTTGGGTAAGTGGTCTCTATGGATTCTGGTGTAAGAGCAAAAAGACCGAGGCGATACGCTGTATACCCCCAGTTGCGGTTCAGGCGAACCTTGCGAAGTTTGACCACCAGCGCGTCCCCAGGTGCCGCGCCCTCAACATAGAAGGGACCCGTCAACGGATTACCTGGTTCCGATCTGTGTTCGCCGCGGTAGTCCTGCCCACCGGAATCTAGTGTTTTAGTGACGATCACGTCGCCAGATTTGATAGTTTGGAGAACCGGATTGGTATGCGCGAACGTTCGATAGTAGCGATCTGGCGTGATCTGGTAGGTCTCACCTAGCAGGGCCATTGGTATAAGAATCGCCAAGAGAAGGAGCAGACTCATTTTCAATGGTTGCATGAGAAATCTCTCTCTGTATAGAAAAAGCAGCCGTCTTGTGCTCACCCAACTCACCTGGTCGCATGGCCGGCATCCCGCACCTGTCTGAAATTTCCCAATTGAGGCTGGTTAACGCGCATGTCGCCGAGTTACGGCTAGCCCGTTCAAGCAGCGCAATGCCGACTCTACGGCCAACTGGATTCTTCACCTCATTCGCCACCGTCGCATCGAACAAGTTCCTCAATTCACATGCCTCCCGTGAATGAGAATATGGCATGCACCTGTGGCGTCTCCAACAGCAGCATGCGCAAATATAAGAGCTTCTGTTTGTCGCATCTCAAAACTTACCCGTTGTGAGACGCGGCAGCGCCCCCACTTTTAGAGCGTCTTCAGAAATGCGATCAGAGCCTCTTTGTCTTCATGGGGTAGCGTCAATCCAAATTCATGTCCTTTGATAGGCCCGGAACCAAGGTGAAAGCCCTTCGGCACGTAGTCGTCTCGTAAGCGCTCCGGGTCGAGCCATTCCTCTAGGGTTTCGGCTTGACCACTGTGACCAAATGCGTTCCGGTACCATACACCACGCAGCGAGGGAACCTTATAAAATCCAGTTCCCCGACGGGTTTGCATAGCAAGAATCGGATCGGTTCCAACGGATACATCCAGAATGTCGAGAGTCCGACGAAGATCGTCGGGGACGGTGAAGCCATGCGCAACGGTCAGCTTGTTATTGGTGTAGAGAGGCGGCGTGTGGCACCCAATGCAGCCTTGCTGCTGAAACACGCGTTGCCCACGGACCGCCTGCTCATCCAGACGATTAGGATTTCGAGGAGGCTTTAGAGAGTAAATATAGAGAGCCAACGCATAGAGTTGCTCGTCACTGAACCGAGTGCCATTTTCCGCAAAACCAGTGGACACCGGCGAGGGCTGAAAATCGCCATAGTGGGCTGTAATGTCAAGTCCGTAGTTTGCGATTGCATAGCGCATCAGATCGCCTGTGGTTCGGTGGCGCATCAGACCGGTTGAATCGAGGTACCTGATTTCCTGCAGTCCGATCAATGACGGAACCTTGGAAGGCGACAGGTCGCTGGTGCCGTGCCTGCCTAGCACACCGGGCTGCATGGCTGCGTTCCGGCGCGCATATTCATCAATACCTATCGATTCAAATTCTTCACGCTTCACTACCCAAGGCGTGCCGAACAAGGTCCACCGGATGCGTATGGCGACAGCTGGTATCGATGCGAAGATTTGGCCGAGAGGGAGGCTGCCTTGCGCTCCCTTTAAAACAGAGCCATCCGGCATCAAGCGTGTATGGCACCCACTGCCGGAAGTCCCGCTACCTATCTCCACCACGCCCTTCTTACGGATGACATAGCGAAAGAACGGAATCACGCCGTCGCGCGTTGCGGGAGCCCCGGCTACCATCGCCAGCTGCAAGGGTGATGCTGGGTCTCCCGGCATCGGAGACGAATCGAAGACCAGCTCACCGGCGTTAATCCAATCCTGCTCCGTGCGCAGTCGGGAAGCGTCGAAAACAACCTCAGGTTCCTTCTGCTTAAGTCCCTCCATGTATCCGGCAGGCTCGCTGTGCGGCGCATACACCGGATACGTGCGATAGATAGGGCGAACCTTCAGGGCATAGTACGCCTCGGAATTAAGGAAGCGCGGGGAACGATCTCGCTGTGCCAGCGGGACCAGGAAGGCTTCGATTTCGCGGTCGCTCCAAGCTTGTGGAATATCGGGATGAAAGGTCTGTCCCGTCGCGAAGGCGGAAAGTAAACAAAAGGCTATCGTCGCACGGTACATATGTCTCACCCGGCCAAGGTCGCGAACCTGTAAATTCTTCGGCGCAGTTTAGCACAGTGCTGAAGCTGAACTGCGCCAATTGGTACCGCACACGGCGTTTAGCGACAACCAGTCAATTCGATCAGTGTTCGTGTTTTTGGGCATCACCGTTAACAGCATCAAACGCCAACCGATCTTGGTCGCGTTGCACAACATACGCTTTTTGAGACGGCGCGATCTTATCCACGTGGGCGTGTAAACGGGCATTCCGCGGATGTGATGTCGTTCAAATCTTGCTCGGCAATCTCGAAACCATTCGTGCCGACCGGATTCTGTCCAGTTGGCCCGTCACACGACAAAGCCTGCAGTTTGGAACATGCCGTGTTCCAGTTCAGTTGGAGGCAGAGAAAGTCGGCATTCTGAGGCGGCATCTGTTGGAGCAGGTTCCGATCTCAGAAATTATGTGACAAGCACGGTCTCCAGCCGACGGTTTTCTATCCGCTGGCAGAAGGAGTTCTTCGAGAACGAAGCGGGCATCCAATTTCCTAGAACTACTCAGAGGCGGTTCGCCCCAGGGAAAAGTCGATGATGAGGCGCGTCGATAAATACAGACGGGGCTCGATGGATGAGATCACAACGTACTCGTCCTCGTTCGAATGCGCTCCGTACATACGCAGCCCCATCCCTTCCAGAATCGGCGCATCGGTCTTAAGAGCAGCGAATGCGGCATCTGTCCCCGCTCCGGGCGATTTTGTGGCGACGGCAAGCTTTCCTCCGTATTCGCCGTAGATCCGCTGCGCATATTCGGCGATAGGCAAAGATTGTTTGCGAAGCGCCATCGGAGGATAGATGCGTTCAAAGCGAACATCCACCGAGGTATCCGGAATGAGGTGCTTGAGAATCTTTTCGCGGATGGAGGCTTCCAGCCCTGCAAAGTCGGCTATGTCGTCGGCCCGCATATCCCCGATTGCCCGGGCATCCTCCGGAATCGCATTGGAGACGCTCCCCGCGCTGGCCACCGTCCAGTTCAACTTCAACCCCCGGCCTGGGTTAGAGAGGTCCTGCATCTGAAGCACTTGATGTGACAGCTCATAGAGTGCGTTTCGGCCTTGCTCGGGGGCAGCACCCGCATGCGACGCCCGCCCTTTCACCGTGAGCAGCGCCAGTTCCCCACCGGTGGTGGCGAGCCGGATATCATCGCCGGGCACACGTGATCCTTCATAAGAGAGGACCAGGTCGTGGTTCGACGCCAGAGACGTAATGAGGTCTCGTTCGGCGTTGGAGCCGATCTCCTCGTCCGGGCTCACCAACACGGTGATTAAGCCGAACTGGTCAAATCCAAGGGTCTTGAGCGTTGACACAACGTGCAGGATGGTAGCAACCCCGTGTTTGTCGTCGCCGATTCCCAGCCCGTAAGCCCGATCGCCTTCTACGCGAAAGGGCTGCTTCGCGAGCATCCCTTTTGCGTAGACAGTGTCCATGTGCGCGAGCAACAAAATCCGTTTGGCGCCTTTTCCCCGAAAGCGTGCGACGACAGTGTCTGCGAGGCGTTCCGGAGTATTTTGAAAGCGCAAGTAACCGCTTGCCGGAGGCACCTTTTCTACCTCGCCTCCCAGGGCGCGCAGCCGATCGGCGATCCGATCGCCAATGCGAGTGACTCCATCAAAATCGCTCGATCCGGACTCAATCGAAACAAGGTCCCTCAAGGTGTCCAAAAGAGGCTGCTTCTCCCGCTGAACGGCCACCCGGATCGCAGCGGAATCCTGGGCCCATGTGGGGGAAACAACAACCAATGCGACGAGCATGGCGCCCAGCTTCATGGGTTGTATTTTAGTCCAAGCGTCGTCCCGAATCGTCAATCGTGCGCGGAACCTTAGCCCGAAACCGGCGTTTGGCAAGCTGCAAAACCCTCCGGGCGAGTGACGCGCTATCTGGAAACTGAAACAAGGCGTACTCCGCTTGCAACCGCTGCACTGAAGTTACACACGGGTTTAGTTCACTTGGTACCGTTACACAAACCCTTTGGCGTCCAATCATGAACCATTGTGGTCGGGGGCTGCGATGACTGATGGAGGATGATCACAATCGAACGGCGCCGTTCAGTGCCGACCGCCGTGAGGTACATCGATAATCCCACGGGAACGATGACTGGTGGGCCTCCTACTCGGCTGATCTGCATGCGATCGTCGGAGGTCTCCAGGCATGTTTCGCCGCCTACCGCATACCAAGCCTCCGGTCCAGAGTGGATGTGTGCGGGCGCTGTCATTCCGGGTGTGAAGTCCGCTTCCATAAACGTCGCCGAGTATTTTTCTCCTGCGGCGACCGGAAGCGGTCCAATTTCTGCAATGCGATGTCCGTGGGTCGATCTCCAGTTCTCGTCCTCGATGGTCATCAACCACACTTTGCCAAACGACTCGATAACCGTGCCTCGCGGCCCCGTGTCCGCTTGCGCTGCGAGGCGTGTTGGATAGCCGTCAAGATGCCAGAACACTTGTGGTTTTGTGAGTTGACCTACGGGATGGTCGGCCAGGATCCAGCATCCAATCTCTTGCGTTCGCGCACTCGCCGGCTTGCACGTATCGCCCGGAACAGCGACACCTTGCGCCGCCAGTTGTGTGCACAAAAGGAGTAGCAGACAAAAAATGAGCATGCCGTTCAAGCGCAACTGTCGAATCATCGATCTGAACCTCAAGTCGTCGGTAGTTCTCAAGGACAACGTTATCTTATATTCGGGCAGCGTCAGCCACAAGTGGGTACAACTGGGACAATCGGCGGCAATCGGGAAGTTGAACAATTGGTTATCAACTTGACGTAAAACGCGCTTCGCGCGGATTTGACTTGCGCAAACGATCCGGAACTCCGTACCTAGGACATCAGCCATGTGAGCTTGGCGGTTGGCTAAATCCCAGATCTGATGGGCGTTTCTCGTTCCTAATCGTGCCACACACGACGAACTCAAAGCGGCATCAGCCGGTTGGCTGCTTCGTTACTCCTCAACACCCAGGAAATGCTCTTATCTAGAATCAAAAGCTCACAGGAGGGAGTAAATGCTAACGGAGGATTCCGGATGGATGTGGCTACCAGCCCTTCAACGAGTTCTACGTAGACAGAAGCTGTTATTGCTTTGCGGCACTGGATCGGCCGGATCGCTTAGAGACCGCCCTCTTCGGCAATCGCGGAACAACCTGAACGCCCGCCCAAAGCGTAGCGATCGTTTGCTCGACCACGAGAGTCTGGTCAGGCAAGTCAGGCACAACCCCTTGTATGACCATGAGCGTGGCGAGGCCGAAGATCGTGTACCACCAGGTGTGGGCTACCACTATGTCATCCCTACTTGGCAATCCTTCATCCTTGGCAACATCGAAAAAGAGCTGTACGAAACGTTGGAACAAAGGCGCGCCAATGTCGTTGATATATTGTCCAGCGCGGATGCCGTTGCGGTTCTCCGGCCCGAAGAAGACGTTGCGGAACTGCTGTGGATGGGCAGTGCAGAACTGAATCAAGCCGCGTGAAGTCGCAAAAAGACGCTCTTTCGGTGCAGGATGTTTAGCGGCAATCGCGTCGAAGTTCTGAATCAGCAGCCCGATCGTCTCGCTGCTCAACTCGGCAAGAATATGCCATTTGTCAGGAAAATGCTGGTAGATCACGGCGTGCGTATAGCCGATCTCTTTAGCGATCGCACGAAGCGTCACGGCTTCGTAACCGCGATCGGCAAACATTTTGCTGGCAGCCGCAAGGATTTCGCCCCGCAGCTTTTCCTTGCGCTCTACCCGGCGACTTGGTGATGTGGATGTCACTTCACTAGCTTAGTCCCTTTTGCCGAAGTTTTCGGACCGCTTGTTGTTTTATAACCATTGGTTGCGAAAGCGCCAACCCCTCAGGGAACAGCGGTCGATGTGTTTAAGAAAACCAATGATTAATTTGCAACCAATGGTTTTATTGCGCCTCTAATGGTCAGGTCGCTCATTTGGATGGGCGGCCAAACAAGGAGAAAACGAGCATGTATTTAGTCATGGGCATTACTGGAAAAGTTGGGGGCGCCACCGCGCGGCATCTGCTGAAGCAAGGCAAACAGGTGCGAGCACTTGTGCGCAATCGCGAGAAAGCGGCGAAGTGGGCAGACCAAGGCGTGGAGTTGGTGGATGGAGACTGGAACGATGCGACAGCCATAGCGGCGGCGCTCAAAGGTGTTGAGGGCGCGTTTGTTATGTTGCCGGCTGTATGGGCACCCTCGCCTGATTACAGAGAAGCAAAGGGCGTGATTGCGAACTATGTCGAGGCGCTGACCAAGGTAGTGCCACCGCGGGTGGTAGCGCTCTCGTCGATGGGCGCGAATAGAACAAGCGGGGTGGGGATGATCACGGCCTTATCACTCTTGGAGCAAGGTTTTCGCAGCCTGCCATCTCCGGTCGCATTTGTGCGCGCAGGCGGCTTTTTCGAAAACTTTCTTTTCGGCTTACAGGCCGCCCAAGGCGGAACACTACCGGTCTTCTACAATCCTACAAACCGGAAATCGACAATGGTCGCGTCAGACGACATCGGCGCAGAGGTGGCAACGCTTCTGACCGGGCCGGCGTGGTCAGGGCATCGCGTCATCGAGCTGGGTTCGATGGTAAGCGCGGATGAAGTGGCCGGACAATTGGGTGAAGTCCTGACACTCGACGTAAAAGCCTTTGCAGTCCCGCGTGCAGGGTGGGCGGAAGCGTTCGAGCAGTTCGGCGTCCCGAAGGGCCACACTGGACCTGCCGAAGAAATGTTTGAGAGCGTTAACGCGGGATGGATGGACCTCGGAATCACGGGTACGGAGCACGTAGCGGGTACGACGTCCGCACGCGATGTGTTTGCGGCTGCACAGAACGCCGTCAAGGCGTAAGTCCGGGGCAAGCGATATGAAAGCTGAACACACAATAGATAAACCCGCGCGGGCAGGTCGAGCAACTCAAATAGCCGCGATGGTAATAACCGGCCTTGTCGCCTTCATTTGGGTGTACTTCGGAAGGTTATATCTGATTCACGATCCCGACGAATGGAGGATCGCCAATCAGCAGCTCGGATACCCGCTCTATATCATTCCTCTGATTGGCGTGACCCACATCCTTGGTGGCGTGGGCCTTCTGATTCCCAATGTGCCTCGATTGACTGAGTGGGCTTATGCTGGTCTCGCGATCGATCTTTCACTCGCGTTCTATTCACATCTGAATGGCGGTGGCAGTACTTGGGATAAATTTGATCCGATTCTCGTCATGGCGTTCGTCTTTGCTTCGTATGTATTAAGACGCTGCATGCGCGCAAACAGGTGGTCGATATGAAGAACACGCTCGGGCGGGTGGCCAGCCCCAGCTTTTTCTTAGCCAGCACCCCCACGATTGTAGAGCTAGATACGCCGAACCCCGGAATAGATATTGTAGACATCGAGCCGGATTAGCGCAGGTCCTCGTGCCGATAACCGAGCTACTCATCTGTCGGACATCGCGGAGTCTGCCTTGACACACATTAGGAACGAAAAGTCGGCTTTTCAACGGTAATAAATTACTCCGCGGGTTCCGGAATCTCTTCGAATCTCGCTGTCCGAGAAGCCTGAGCGGCTATTTGATCTGAACCGGAATCGGCATCCAGTCGTATGGAATGCGACGGATCCCGATCTCGTATGAATCGGGACGCAGCGCACTCAAATCCAGGCGGACGTGCAGAAGTGTCTTGCTGTCCTTTAGGAAGGCTTTGCCAGATGCATGGACATTGGCTTGTTTCCCCTTGGCTTTCAGAACCTCGACTTGGTAGTCTCCTTCCGGGCTGGCAAGCGGAAGCGTAATCGTTAGATCCAATCGCTTTGCAGGCAAGTTGATCTTTCCTATTGCCGGTATTGCATTCAAATCTGTTCCGCGACTAACCTGATTGCCGGACAAGTCAATCGCTTCGTTTACCCAATCTTCAGACGGTGTTTCGTGGAGTGTGTTTACGCCGACAACTGCTACGAAAGCGGCTGCAACTCCTCCCGCCGCCAGCAAGGCACGTCTGGTTATTGTCCGGTTGCGAGCCGTCTTGCGATAAGAAACGAACTCGCGGTAGCAGGGGGAGCACCTCGCTACGTGTGTGAGCCGTGAGTCATTTAGATCAATAGAGGCACGATCGTTCACAAGCTGTTTAAGAAATTCAGGTCCGGGACAATCTTTGCGTTCGGGGTTTGGATAATCATGGAGCGCCGCCTGATCGAGTAGTTCGAGCATTCGGCGGTGCTGTTCGCGCGTGAGACGGCCGTCATCCATGAGCAACAGTATTGTCGCTCATGGGTTGCTTTTTGTCGGTCTTGTCTTTTAGCAGGAACCGCCGAAGTGCTCCTTGCATTGCGCGTCTTAGGCGCTTGCCAACATAATCCCCGGTTTGTCCTTCTTGGGCCGCGAGCTCGTTTACTGTGTAACCAAGAAGGTTTCGCTCCCAAAGTTCGCGTCCCTTCTCATCCATTGAATCGAGGACCTGCCGCCGTGTTATTTCGGTCAAGAGTTCATCTTCAGGGTTTTCGCACTGGGCCAAGTGCGAAAGTACGTGCGGCTCGAGTCCGAAGGAACGGATCGTCTTCCGAAGTGTTGTATCGACGAGGTTTGCGTACGTGCGAAAAAGATAGCTGACTGGATCGTTTAGAGTTCGTCCGAAAGCCACTTCAGAGGTGCGGTAAGCTGCTTCCTCTATAAGCGTGGCGATTTGGGCTTCGTCGCCGATTTCGTCCGCTCGGTACCGGGCGAGCTCTGACTGTTTGCGGTAGACCGCTTCTTCGATCGCTGGGTGCAGCCGACGGCCGCTTGAGTCGACGTCAGCCAGCCAGATCAGGTTTGGACGCGCACCGTTGTCCGGGAATGCCATAGCCGTAGAAATCGGTGTAAAACGAGTATCAATTCGAGAGTACCGCAGCTCACAGCTCCGCGGGTGTTCTTGGCGGTCCTTCACGTAAAATTCCTCGCCTAAACTGCGCTACGCGGCGGACTCCCCGTCTTGCGAAGCCATAAGCCATTCCACGGCGTGCTGGGCTTTGCTCGCTGCGGTGAAGATGGCACGCTTATCGTTTTTGAGGATGCGAAGCCAGTTCTCCACATATGGAGCGTTGTCGAAGCGGGGTTCGGTCTCCAAATTCAGCTCAGCAGCAAGAAAGGCGCTGCCAAGCTCCGCAATCAGTTCCTCGAGAGCGTAGGCCTCCGAGCCGAATCGGCTCGCGAGTTGTCGATCGCATCGCGACGGGTGCCCGGTATAGTGAACACACTCATGAGCGAGCGTCGAATAAAACAAATCTGGACGCTTGAAAAGCGCGAACGGCGGCATGTAGATTTCATCGCATTTCGAGTCGTAGTATGCTCGCCTGCCATTCTCGAAGATTCTCGCGCCGGTCTTCTTAAAGAATCGCTCTGCTTCCGCGATGCGCTGAGACTCCGGCAGCGGCGGGCATATAGGAACAATGAAACCATCAACCTGGTCCGCATTGAAAACATGGTACGCGCGTGCGACACAATGGATTTGCTCACCGTCGGTGACCACTGCTTCATCTGTGTCGGTCTCGACGAATTTTTTCTGCCCGCTGTAGAACTTCCAGAAGACAACGGTTGCAGATTTCTGAGCCCGCCGAACTTGTGCGCCCATTTCCTGCCACTGCCGATATGTGGCCCAGAGCTGCGTTGAGTAGCTGTATTTCGCAGCGATAGCCCAGAGCGTAAGGACATTGATTCCGGAATAGCGCAGGCCTGTGTTCGCGTTGGTAGGAATCGTCGACAGTGCGTGCCACGGCATCTCAAATTTCCTTATGCCAGCCTCTATCGCCTCGATAATTGCGGCCGTAATCGTCTCGTAAACATCAAACTTCTGTTCCACTTTTTAGTTCGCTTTCAGATTGGTTTCGGGGTGTTGTCAAGCAACACCCTCGAGGCCTCGCCGGCGAGAGTGGGGCGGCAAATGCAAGGGATGCCGAAGCGCTTGCGCTTTTTCGGGGGACGGGAGGAGCGTAGTGACGGAAGGGGGTACCGCCCGAAACCTTTATGGCGGCGCCCTTGCCATGCGCCGGGGCGAAGTCCCGGAGAAAAGCTTTGTCAGTGACTGGCGCTCCGAGTTAAACACAGAGCTCCTTGCCTTAACTCTCGGAGTGAATTACAGTCAGTGGCGAGGAAATGCGCATTTGACGTCCGGTCCGTACATCTGCAACGCATCTGGGGCTAAACTCAGCGAATCCAAGCCTTCAGGTTTCCTTTGTCACGTCTCGCGGATCTTTATCCTCGCGAACGCCGGCAAACCGGGAATGGCGCAAGTGATTCGTCGGCGTCCAATCCGTAAATTCGACCTGAACCACCAGCTTCGGCTTAATCCAACGATAATTCTTCATGGCCGCCGCCGTTAGCGCCTCGCCGCGTCGGGCGTTTTTCGGCTCGGGCAGATTAGCGAAGGGGCACTTATCTGCTTTCAATTTCTGGAGCCGCCGGTAGATTTCGTCCTTCGCTTCGGGTGTAAACCCGTTCTTCAATTTGGCGATGAAAATCAATCGGTCGTTTTCGTAGTATCCAATCGCGAGATTATCGAAATGATTGCCACCTGGCCGGTATCCTCCGACAACAAGTTCCTGTGCTTGACCAAGGCACGCTCAGCGCTTGCGCGTTTAATGGGACCGCTCAATGTATGTACGGAATGCGCATGATACGGCAACTGACTTGCCATCTCACAGAGCTCGTTGCGGCCGAGAATCACACAGAAAGATCTTTCTCGGCATGGCGGTAAAATTGATGTTCCGAAACGCGATTGTACATAGATGGAGGTCGGGATGTCCCGCCGGTGGCGACTATTTGTCAGCCTTTCATTCATGGTTCCCTTCTCATTCCCGGCGCAGGATGCGCACACGCACCCCGCACCCGAGAAACTGGGAGCAGTATCGTTTCCGATATCCTGCACACCGGGGGTTCAGCAGCCGTTTAACCGCGGAGTAGCGCTACTGCATTCGTTTGCTTACAACGCCGCCGAAGACGCCTTCCGCGGCGTGGCAGAACAGGATCCGCAGTGCGCCATGGCACATTGGGGTGCGGCCATGACGCACTTTCACCAGCTTTGGGACCCGCCGCTATCGCGGGCGACGATCTCAATTGCGCGAGAGCAGATCCGGCGGGCGCGGGCGGCCGCGTCAAGTTCTGAACGCGAGCGCAAGTTCATCGATGCTCTGGGATTGATATTTGAGGGTGATTACCGCATTCCGTATCGCACGCGCGTGTCGAATTATGAGCGTGCGATGCGTGATCTGGCCGCCTGGGACCAAAATGATACCGAGGCGCAAGTATTTTACGCACTCGCCCTGGTTGCGGACGCATCTCCGATGGATAAATCACACGCGAAGCAGAAACGGGCGGCCGATATTCTCGAGCCGCTGTATCGCGTTTACCCGCAGCACCCTGGAATTCCCCACTACCTCATTCATGCTTATGACAATGCAGAACTCGCGCCAAGAGGCTTGCTTACGGCAAGAGCGTACTCCCAAATTGCGCCTTCTGCCCCGCACGCATTGCACATGCCATCACATATCTTTACGCGACTTGGTTTATGGGAAGATTCCATCGCTAGTAACCTCGCGGCGCGAGGAGCGGCACGCCGGCAAGGCGACACGGGCGAAGAGTTGCACGCTATGGATTATTTGGTGTACGCCTATCTACAAAGTGGACGCGACAGAGAGGCGGCTGAGGTCGTCCAGCAACTCAAAGATATCTCGAAGCCGAACAGCAGTGATTTCAAAATCGGGTATGCCTCAACTGCAATACCGATTCGGTACGCGGTTGAGCGAAGGCAATGGGCCGATGCCGCAAACATCGCCCCTCCGATAGAGGCCCCGCCTCATGTGGTCGCAATTGCGGTCTGGGCACGCGGGCTCGGTCTCGCTCGAAACAAGCGCGTTGCGGAGGCTCGCGTGGAAATTGACAAGTTAGGGCAGATCGAAAGCCGCCTTCGCGCATCAGACAATGATTATTGGGCTAGTCAGGTGCGAATTCTGAGACGCGAGGTTACCGCGTGGTCAGCCCAGGCGCACGGCAAAGGGGATCAAGCCCTAGCTTTGATGCGCAAGGGCGCCGATGAAGAGGACGCAATCGAAAAGCTTCCGGTGACGCCGGGGCCTATTGTTCCGGCCCGTGAGCAACTCGGTTATTTACTGCTCGAACAGAATCAGCCAGTTCTCGCCGCAAAAGAATTCGAAGCGGCACTCGCGTCCACTCCCGGCCGTCGCGGAGCGTTGAAAGGTGCATCGGATGCGGCCAGACTCTCCGATCCCAAGTAACACTGATTTAGCTGTCCCGGGCATCACTGGGAACTCACAAGTGTAAGTCGGCTACGCCGCGGATTGGGGATTCCTGAGCGGATCGCTCACCACCGGGAACACTAGCGAGTTTCACACCCAAGTGCCAGCCGAAAGATAACAGCATCCACTCAAATAGAATGTCATTGCACTCGGTGCAGCGCGACAAGCAGCGAGCTTCCCGATGGCGCGGTGGCCTTTCGTATGGTTAATGTCTGGTCAAGCCCGTATTTCGCTTTGGGACGAATCGCCGCCTCAATAACGTTTGCACCGAATTTCATACGTCAATTCGCAAATACAGTGACAACTGACGGCCTCACTCAGTCCACCCGTCCCTTCAAAGTGCTTTCTTGTTGATATCCCGCTGAAACGCTTCGTAATAAGAAGTCACTAAACGGATGTCCGCTGGATGACCAGCGTTACAAAGGAGAAGCTTATGCGCAAACCTCGTGTTCTGTATTGCCGTCCGCTGTTCACTTTGACGGCGGCCTGCGCAATCACATTGACTACGGCGGCCTCGTCGAGAGCCGAAGTAATCGATTTTGAATCCTTTAACGGCCCCAGTCTGTTCGGCAATTCCTTGCAGCCGCTCAATATTCTCACAAGCCTGGGCACCGTCCACATTACCGGCGGCACCATCCTGACGGCGGAAAACAATCTTCCGGCAGATACATCATCCGTATATGCGAGCGTTCAAACCTCGGACGGTGATTTTCCCTACCTCAATCCCATCACCATCACGTTCCCCGAGACAGTGGTGGGGTTCTCCGTCGATATCTTTAACGGCAATACCTCACCTGCCGATTTCATGGTCTCTGATAATGCAGGACATTCTCAGACGTTCACTCTACCCGACAATTTTAGCGGCGGTGACAGTCTGGTAAGCATTCCGGCTTCAGGCAACGTTATGCGCATCTTCGCGACGCCACTTGCGGGCGATACACCTTGGGACTTCTCGATCGACAATATTGCCTTCAACGAAACTCCCGAACCCTCCACTCTGACGCTGTATGGAGTGACACTACTACTCGGCTCCTTCGTCGTCAAGAAATCTTCCATCGGCAAGCGGACAGCAGAACGTCTGCAGGAGCATCAATCATGAGAACAATCAATCCTCTTCAACGGCTGATCGCAGTGGCTTTCGCCTTCGCCTTTAGCTGTCCCGCAGCACATGCGGCCACGTTAGTATCCGGGACAAAACACTTTGTTGTTCTTCGCGCCTATTTCCACGATTACGCCAACACATCCACCTATTCCCAGGCGCAAATTGAAGATTTTTTCTCTAAGATTGCCACTCTTTGGGGAAACGAGAGTTCCTACGGCAACATCACCCTGACTTACGAGGTGAGCTCACTCTTTCAGCTCCCTGGCAATCAAAGCGACTACATCGATTCGCATCCGGACGGCGATACCTCCGACGGCGGCAAATACATGAAGGTGCTGAACGACTCGGTGGCGAACTCGCCAGCGGGAATCGATTGGAGCAGCGTGGATGGCGTCGTGGTGGTAATGGCCGAAACCAATACCGCTAAGTTTCATCGCGGCCAAGGAAACAAGTGCAACTTAAACATGGGACCGGGCAGCAGCACCGTGAAGCTGGTGGGCTGCGCCATCTTTAGTGAAAATCCCGGCAGCACCGCGACCGCAGTGTGGGGCCGCTTCGCGCACGAAATCGGCCACGCTCTGCAATCCGGAGGTCCGCCGCATCCGAGCAACTACAACAGCAATTTCGAGCAGATGGACGCGAACTACCCAGGCCAGACCGGCGTTTTTGAAAAACAAAGCACCACTGCGTTCGGTTGGCTCGACGATTCGAAATACGCCATCGTGACGCCTGCTGTGGGCGGAGCCACCTTCGGCTTGTACGCCGAAGAATACGACCCGCAATCGCAGCCTAACGCGCAAGCCATCAAAGCGTATATCGGGAGCGTAGGGAGCGCTTACTATTTGATCAGCTTACGCCGCCGTGTCCTCGGCGACGACCTGAATGATAGTTTCACACCGAACGGTATTCCCGACGAAGGGGTTCTTATCGAGCGTGTCACCGAAGGCGAGGACCAATGGGTAACGATCCAAGGCAAAGGCGGGGATCGGAATAAGTTATGGCAAAGCGGCGACGTGTATACCAACACGGCCGATGGCATAACCATCTTGATTGATCCTGCCATTATCAGCATAAAATTTAGACCGCTGCTTGCCGCCGACGATCACGTCGTGGAGGTCTTCTATGGCGACAACAGCAACAAACCCGACGTGGGCCTGAACTCCTGGCTGCAGCCTCCGGGCAATACTTACGAATCAACCGATATCTGGGTGGATAGCCCGGTCAATGGTTACGGCACATACCGCTTCGGGACGTGGTCCGACCGCATGGGCGGGATGGTTCCGCAAGGCAATGGCGACGATCCGGCCATCGGTCAGGTCAACCGCCTCTATGCCCGCGTCCGGAATTATGGCACAGCAACCGCAAGCAACGTTGTTGCGCACTTCGATGTCACGAGTCCATTGGGTCTCGGCATCAACGGTTCCAACGGCTTCGTCGAACTCGGTAAGGTCACCTCAGCCGATTTCCCAGGCTTGGCTTCGATCGCGCCCGGCAGCTTTGTCGACGTCTACATCAACTGGACACCCAACGCGACGCTCACACCGGAACAAATAGCGGCCGGCATCTTCCGCTTCCATTCCTGCGTGCGGGTGCGCCTCGATCACCTGTCCAATGAAATCATCTTCGGTAATCAAGATGGCAATGGACAGCAGGAAAACATCGACTACTTCGAGGCTCCTGCTTCGGGCGCACCCGGCCCAGGCTCTCCATACAAGAACTACATCACGATTCGCAATGACGACAAAGTCAATCCGAAGAACTTCACTCTTAGTTATGACCGCTCTCAAATACCCGCCGGCTGGAACGTCAGCGTGAATGGCGGCCAACTCGATCTCGATCTGGCGCCCGATGAAGCTCGCCAGATTCCCATCGAGATCGATCCGCAGGCGGACCTGCCACTTGGCTCAACGCTTGGCTTGGATGTCCAGGCCTCGAGCCAGCGCTTGCTCACAAATGACCGGAACCCGAACGACAAGCATCCCGAATTTAAGATTCTCGGCGGTGTACATGTTGAAAGCCGCGCCATGGCGCATACCAGCATTACCTGCGATGCGGTGAAAGGCGCCACTTCAGTCACCTTTACCGGCAAACTCACAGTGGATGCCCCTGGCAAACTGGACGGTAATGTTCCGGTGTACTTTGCCGGTTACGCACCCGCCGGTCTGGACCCAAGCCGCTATGCCGGGTATGCACGAATCAGCGAGGATGGCACCTTCACGGGTGTGATCCCAAGGACGAGCTTCAGCCACGGGGCTTGCCTCTTCGCAGGAACCTCAACGCTATCGAGCGCCAGCAGCGGTCCTGTCAACGTCCATTAGTAAGACCGGCGGAGGAGCGAATGACTCGGACAGGAAACGCTCGCCGGCTTCGATGGGGAGCAATCGCGTTGGCCGCGTGTTTACTCAGCCGCCATGCCCCTGGCGCAACCGGATCCTCCGTCAGCACTAACGGGACTTACCTCGTGACCTGGCAGGTGTTGGGTTACGAGGAAGTCCCTCTCAATCAGGACTTCGATATCGATATCAAAGTTCTACGACAACAAGACCAACAGCCTGCTGAACTCACTGTAAGCGTGGACGCTGCAATGCCCATTCACAATCATGGTATGAATGCCAGCCCGCAGATGGTCCGCCGCGGTCCGGGACATTGGCTGGCGCGTGGCATGAACCTCTTCATGCCAGGCGAATGGCGCCTCCGCAGCCCCCGGGCACGGATAGATCGTCTATGACGGCCTACTGGCGATCTGAGAAGGCTCGCCTCAGAAGCAATCGCAACTTTATCGTTCGCTGGACAAGGTTTATCTCCGGTGAGCTGGTATCCTGCCCCCAATCGCCCGCGAGACTTGGAGCATGGCAGTTGGCCGAGCATTGAACCTGGAACGAGAATTGTCTGAAGCCTTTGAGCATGCTATCGAGTCACCGATTACTTGCTCCAGATCCTGCCGGCGCCGATCTGGTCTGCAAAGCCACCTGGCGACAAAGGTCGCTCTATAGCCGCGATCGTCGCACACATGCAGAGTGTGCGGAATATGTTCGCAAAGATGGGCGGTGCGGACCCGCTACCGGTTTCCATTGACCGTAGCCGATCGACCCTCGACGAGGCACGCCAGGCACTGCAACAGAGCCGAGAAGCATTGACGACGTTATTCGAAGCAGCGCTGGCGCACGGGCAGCCACGAGTGAAGAAGATGCCTCGTCGCTTGGTGAATATGATGACCTACTTAATGCAGCACGATGCGCATCATCGCGGGCAAATCTGCTCGCTTGCCCGTGTGCTCGGTCTTCGTATGTCTAAGCAAGATGTGATGCGACTTTGGGGATGGAAAAGCCTGCCCCCAGAAAAGTAGTGCCGATCCCGAGCTTCTCGTTTACGGCGACTCGGAGCTTTTGTTTGCAGCCGAGATAATGCTCCGTAGTTTGGATCGACACGTGGCCGAGCAGGAACTGAATCTGATCGAGCTCGAACCTTTATGCTGAGGGACGGATTACCCGTCCCTTCCGGACCACTCGCGAAGAATCGGCAGAATCCAGGCCATCTGCCCGGCGGCGACGGCGCAAAGTCGAACCGATGAGCGTTTCCCGACACCCGACGCTTATGAGCTCGCTTTGTAAACTCCTCCGCTGCGAGATTTATTGCGATCTAGTTATGCCGAGGCGAACATCAACCACATTAGAAATCAAGGAAGACTTGCCCGCCGAACCGTGTAAGACTCGATCACCTGACCGAAAAGATTGTCTCTCATTCGGTCAACCGCCCTCGAGCAGCACCTCTGAAAACCATGAACCTAAACAACTTGAGCGTCGTCCGCGGCCTCATACTTCGAATCATGCTCTGTTTCTTCCTCCTCTTCGCGCTCTTCGGCGGGAGTGGATCATTGATCGCTCTGCTCCCTTTTGTTGGATCCGCCGCAGACGCGGCTATTCGTCACCCGATGGAGCTTTTCGTCCAATCGGTTAGCATCCACCTTTTCCATCTCACCGGACCCGCGGCAAACCTCCACGTTCAGTCCGGCAGCGACAGCGCGCTCCGCTGGATCGCCGTCCTGGTCATATTTGCTAGCGGGCTCGTCTCGGGTTTGCTTTGGAGCTTTGCCGATTTGCGCCGCCCCGACCAAGATCTCCTCGGCTGGCTTCGCTTTCTCGTCCGCCTCACCCTCGCCGTAGCGCTACTCCGCTACGGGTTCATCAAGATTTTTCCCATCCAGTTCCCCACACCGCCTCTCGCCGTTCTCAACGAAGCGGTCGGTCAGGCATCGCCGACGATGCTCTTCTGGTCGCTCTACGGCATCCGGCCGGGTTTCGTGATGTTCCTCGGCTGGACCGAGGTTATCGCCGGACTGGCACTCCTTTTTGGCCGCACCGCTTTCCTGGGATCGATACTTGCAGCCATCGTGATGGCGAACGTCGCGCTGCTTGACGTCACATTCAACGTCCCCGTCAAACTCTACTCACTCTCCCTGCTCGTCATGGCGCTTGTCCTGCTCACTCCAGAATTCAACTCCTTTGTCCGTTTCTTCTTGACGCGCAGACCCGTCGTCGCAGGTCAATCCTGGAGCCCTGCGACCTTCCGCATCACCACCCAGAGATTCCTGCTCGCTATCGAGTTGCTCGTGATGATCCTCGCCTGTTGCCAGTTCATCAGTGGAACCTATGCCGTCTGGAACATGAAGCAACAGGCTTCAAAAAACCCATCAACTTTCACAGGCGGCTGGCGTTTGCAGAGTGGAGGGTACGGGCTCGTGGGTGCCGACGGCTCACAGATCGTGAGCATCTTCTTCGAGTCAAACACTGACACCTACTTCCGCGATGCCAGCGGCACCCTCTGGCGTTCAAGAGCCATCTACGACCGCGCACATCAGCGCCTCCGTATTCTTTATGAGGTCCGCGGCATGCTGATGTTTGCAGTAGACCAGCTCGATGCAAACCACCTCGTTCTGAAGCCGCTCGGCCCAACCGGCCAAGACATCACAGCTCTCACACTCACCCGTATCCCGCTTCCAGCCACGTACCCTCTCCTCCAGGACCGCATTCATTGGGTCAGCGAATTTGAATCTCTTCGCTGATCGAGAATGACCTGGTTCAAAGGACGAAAGTCGCCAGGCAAGGGAATGCGGTAGGAGGATTTAGATATCAATCTGGGGTTCTCAGTCACTATCGGATTAAGATCGGCAAGTGTGCTTCGCAACTGCTATCTTTCGAAGCCAGCCAGTTTGCTGTGTGACAGCCAAACCCCAAATTCACCACTCTCTTCGGGATTACCCGTGAGTAACGGCGTAGTCGCGATCTAGGAATGAACTCTCGGCCAACGCCGGATTAGGTGACCTTCGCGACAAGGACGGGGTTATCGACGTGATTGGCTTGAACCCAAATGCAACGAACCGTTCCCTGGGAGATGTTCCTTAGATCTCATCTGTTCTTTGCAGCTATTTGTGTAGTACTGTCGTATGACAAGCAAAGGAGTAGTTGCAGATCACAGCCCGAGCATCTCCGCGACGGCCCTGGTTACATCGGCAGTGTCTATTGCGGGATTGACTTCGATTGAGGACAGTTCTAGATCTTTGATTTGGTAGCGAAGTCGATCTGTGAACATGCGATCCCGATTAAGTAAATTCTCGAGCGCTCTCTCGGGATTGCTCGTTTTCGCGAGGAAGCCAGATCTGAACTCACCTCGCTGCTCGACTACGCTTTCGCGGAACTCGGCCGATGGCAGGAGCCAGATAGCACGATTACTGGCCAGCAAAAGAGGCTTTACCAAAGAAGGCAGCAGCCTAAATCCTTCTACAATCACTCCTGTATCAGTGGAGATTTGGAGAAGATCGTCGATGATCAGGTCAAACGCCTCTCCACGAAACCAGTGGAACGTTTCCAGCATCGTCGCAGGTGTCCTACTTACCCACCGCTCGTCCATATCCATTGCGATGAATTCGTGTAGGAACGGGGAATTTCCAGGCGAGCTTCGGCGGGCGTGCTCCGACATTGTCTCGTCGGTTGTGTATAGATACAGGCCATACTGATCTGCGAGCCTGTGAGCAATAGTGGACTTCCCTGCGCAACTTCCGCCACCAATCCAGTACACGTGCCTCAACTGATTGCGAAGCGATATGAAATCAAGTATTCGTTCGTGTTGATTGGATAGCGGCACAAAGAATCACCTTCGTCATTGACTTGACAAGCCTATCGCGTCAGGATTTTAGGATTGCGCTTTTGCGCCCGGAGCAGAAGGGTCGATCTACACTTGGCGACTACCCGCGTTTTGCGTCCCTGTCACATGCCGACAATCCTTCCCAAATCCTGTCAATAAGCGCAGCTGGCCTGAAGTCTGTAGCCGTCGGAATCAGTGGCCATACGCCGTGACGGTCGCTTCGGGAACAGCAGAGAGACGGCCATCGAACAGCGCCTGCTTTTCGCCGAGAAGTGTCTTGTCGAGAAATGCACGAATAAATTGTGTAATCAGATCGAGGTTGTGTAGCACGATCGGGGTCTCGGGAAATCCATCCTGGCCATGGAAGAGAAGCGGCACATCGCTGAAGCTTGGGTGGGCGATCCCCGGTGAATGCAAGACGACGTCGTACGAACCCGGGCGCAGTTCCTGAAGCTGTTTTTCCTTGACCTTCTTGTATTCCGCAATCTGATTGGGCAGGCCGCCCATGTTGCTCTCAGGGTGAAAAGCTTCGAGGAACAATAATGGTTGGAGTATTTTTCGATCATCGCCGTAGACCGGAAGCGCGGTGATGGGCACCATAGCCCCGTCGAGATCGACGCAGGCATAGATTCGAGAGTCCTGCTGGCATGCACGCGCAGCAAACTCCGCTCCTGCCGAGTGTCCCATCGCGGTAAGCCGCTCCAGGTCAATCGCGCCGGCAAGCGCGAAGTGTTGCTTGTCGTGATTGAGCTGCCTCATGCGATCGATGACGAAGCGAACATCGGCTGCGCCCTGATCGATCCCGACTGAGGTTCGCTTCATCATCCAGCTCAGACGCTCAGCCTGCGATAACCCGGCAGGCGGCGAATCATTGCGCTCGGTGACGACCCTACCGTCTGGAAACCAGACCGCCTTCGCCGTGTAGGTGTGTTCAATGCTGGCTACGACGTATCCATGACTCACCAGATCTTCGATCAGCACCGTGTATTCGAAGCCTGTGCCCCCGGCCCCGTGCGAAAAAGTGACAACGGGAAATGGACTGCGGCTGCTGGCGATCGGCGCGCCGTTAACCGCATGCGACGAAATCTCCCCGGAAACAATCGGGGCCCAGCGCTTGCCGAACTCCTGGCTCATCAACTCGTGGATTGCGGGCGCCGCGTCCATTTGTGCCGCGCCTGGAAGGTACTGCCCCTTGGCACCGACCGATTTCGCCGTCGGATACCAGAAATAGACCATCAGCTCACGCTTGCGCTTTGGGTCGTAGTTGTCAGGGCGCGTAGTATCGATCCAGTCAAAACCGACCCTGCCAATGCCGGACGGCCCGGACGGGTATGGGATTTCGGGAACAGGGGCAGATGTCTTCACGCTATTGGATGCGATCGGCTGCTGAGCCCAAACCGCAGTGGCGCTCAAGAGGCACGCGAGCACCGCACTGCCAAATAAACAGGAACCCATCGACATACGTCTGCACCTCGAAGTGCCGCATTCAGCGCGGCGGATACAACTCTCGATGATTGTAGACAAATCGACAAGTCAATCATCGATAGCCCTTCTGGGCGGATGGCGGATAAACCCGCCCTGACGGCACAGGATGGAGTTTGAGCATTCTGACTGAAGGCGGCGCAGGAGGCCGCCCAGAATGCCCAGCCATCGCGGAAAGAGGAGACCACCCAAGCGATCTCTTGCTCTACCTGATCTCGAACAGACAAAGTCTGCCGTGCTGAACAGCCTAACGTCGAAAAGCGGCCAGCGAACCTACGACCATGCCATTAGTGAATCCGTCGACTGGTATTGCTCGGAACCACGGCTTGCCTTCAATCGCACCGTCGTTCTTCGATACCGGATCTACTTGGAACAGCGGAGGCTCGCTCCAACAACGATCAACCTCCGCTTGGCCGCGGTAAGGCGTGTCGCGTACGAGGCAGCCGATTCCGGCTTGCTCAGTCCAGAACTTGCCGCCGCATCCGCCGAGTGAAGGGAGTACGCCGAATCGGCGTGCGGCTGGGCAACTGGCTCACTGCCGATCAGGGCCGCTCGCTGCTGCTGAATTCTCATGGTGATGGTCTTAGAAGCAAACGCAACTAAGCCATCCTTGCTCTGCTGATTGGTTGTGGATTGAGGCGCGGTGAACTCCTTGCCCTTTCAGCTTCATCTGTCCAACTCCGAGAAGACCACTGGGTGATTGTCGACCTTCACGGAAAAGCCGGCCACATTCGAACGGTACCGATTCCACTCTGGGCAAAGCAGGCGCTCGATCGATGGACTGAAGCAAGTGGAATCAAGGACGGCTGTCTATTCAGAGCGATCAACAAGTCAGGAAGGATCTGGGGCCAGGGCATGACGCCGAAGGTGCTTTGGGAAATCGTCAAGAAAGCGGCCGAGACCGCGGGCATAGACAAACTGGCGCCGCACGATCTGCGACGGACATGTGCACGTCTTTGCCATTTGGCGGGCGGCGAGCTCGACCAAATCCAATTCCTTCTCGGCCACGTATCCATTCAGACGGAACATTACCTCGGCTGTAAACAGAAGCTCCGGTTTGCGGTGAACGACAAAATCGGCATTGAACCATGAGTGCGAGGGACGGATTACCCGTCCCTTCGCGACCAGCGTGGATCTATCACTGTTTAGCGGCGGCCGGATGCCAGTTTCAACGTAGGCGCAACAGACGGCAAGTTCGAGCGCTAGGGAATCCATGCCAGCTCGCGATCGTGTGATGACTTAGGCCCCCTCGGACCCGTGCAACTTCACCAACTTGTTATACACACCCAGAAGCAGGAACGTGGGCGCCCATTGCCCAACGAACAACGCTGCATGATCCTTGCCAGCGAGTTTAAAGGCCAGCGACCCGCCAATTGAGCCAAACGCTGCCCATAAGAATAGATCGGAAGGAAGCTTCGCAGTTTGCTGTTCGATGCTCCGTGCCACTGTACCCTCCCTGTGCTCCTGTCGTGCTCCTGGGTGGGGTTCTGCTTTCGCTAAATCTTCATATTCCATTGTGATTCCTCCTTTCTAAGAAATGGAGGCATAAACTTGCTGTAAAGTGACGCTTGCGTTTGCCTGGAAACGGGCCGGGCTGCTTGGTTCAAAACCCTGAATTCCGCACGTTACGAGCAACCAGTGTTAGGAAGAAAGCGCCCGGTTCCGGTGTCGTGAACCTAGTTGAGCACGCGAGGGAGCTCCATCGGTAGCTTCTGTCGCACTCACTTCCAACTGCATCTTGGCGGTCATTCGTCGTTTGCTAGGTGGAGGAGTTCCTAGAGCGGCAAAGCTTTGCCACGAAAGAGGCGGCAATATGGGATTGACTCTAACATTTGGGTCGGCATTCGAGTCATTGTTTTGGACTGATCAACACTGGGTGGAGATGAAGATTCGGCGGCATTCGATGCGTTTCCGAGGAGCACGTCGGGGGGAGCATACGGGTAGCCGAAACTGGGCCGCACGTCGGTCCGCTTTAGTCGCCGGTGACGGCCATGTGTAGAGCAATCCACATCTCCGCAGTTCCGAAAGCAAATAAGATCGCGAATGCAAGCCGGCTTCCAACCAACTTCCGATTTAGGCACGCCGCTGCGACCACAACACCTCAGAACTCACAACACGCGGAACCACAGGACGAACAATTGCTCTGGTTGCCAGTAGTGGCTCAGGGCGTTCGAATGCCTCTGGGAAGACGGTTCGAAGCAGATCACCCTTTTTAGACAAGAGATTGCCGGCTTCAAATGGGTATATAATTTCTCACGGTCGGAAGGCCGTAGAACTAATTCCAGGAAGCCTCAATCTTCAAGGAGAAACCCATGGATTCGAAAAAACCTGATCGAAGGGGATTCCTAAAAGGTGGCGCCTCGTTGGCCGGTCTGGCCGCGGGAGGCGCGCAACTTGCGAAGGGCCAGACGCAAGGGACGCCTGCCAAGAAAATCGACGAGCTGATCGCCTATGGCGAGCGCTCCCGTTTCGTCACCTCGATACGCGTGCCCGTGGCCGAGAGGCATTCGCCCGATGAATTCGGGCTCACGTTTCACGTCTTGACTCCGCTGCAGGATTCGGTCGGGATTATCACGCCATCTTCGCTCCACTATACGGCGACACATCGCGGCGCCTTTGTTCCCGACATCGACCCCCGCGAGCATCGCCTCATGATCCACGGGATGGTGGACCGGCCGCTGGTTTTCACCATGGACGAGTTGAAGCGTCTGCCGTATGTATCCCGCGTCCATTTCATCGAGTGCCTGGGAAACCGTGCCAAGCCGACGCACAAAACCGTTCAGGAAACGCACGGATTGACGAGTTGCGCCGAATGGACCGGCGTGCCGCTGTCCCTGCTGCTCAAAGAGGCCGGCGTGCAAGACGCGGCGTCCTGGATCGTCGCGGAAGGCGCGGAAGAAGTGAAGGGCGCGTCGAGCATCCCGCTCGCGAAGGCGATGGACGACTGTCTGGTGTGCTACGCGATGAATGGCGAGCCGATCCGTCCGCAGCAAGGCTTTCCTCTGCGGCTGATGGTTCCTGGCTTTGAAGGCATTTATCAGATCAAGTACCTGCGGCGAATCAAGGTCGTGGACCGTTACTACATGACCTATGACGACTACGGGCATATCAATCCGGACCCGAAAGTGGCCGCGTTGACTCACCAGATTGGACCGAAATCGGTCATCACCTTTCCTTCCGGCGGGCAGCAGTCTGTCAGGCCCCGGGTTCTACGAAATCAGCGGCTTGGCGTGGTCCGGCGGGGGCGCCATCCGCGGCGTCGAGATATCCACCGACGGCGGCGAGAGCTGGAAGAATGCCGACCTTCGGTCGCCGGCCTATCGAATGGCGCATACCCGATTTGGCTTCCACTGGAATTGGGACGGAAAAGAGTGCGTGCTGATGTCGCGCTGCACGGACGAACTGGGCACGGTTCAACCAACGCGGGCCGATGTCGCCAAATACTGGAACGAACCCTTGGACGACAAGCTCCGGATTCGAGGCGCCGACAATAGCGTTCAACCGTGGAGAGTCGCGAGCGACGGGAGCGTTCACAATGGGCTTTCCTAGGCTTCTCCTCGTTACGGCCATCGTCGCGGATTTGCCAGACTGCCTGGACACAGTCGCCCACCTACGGCCTCGGGAAGACCCCGAGCGCAGAAGAAATCCGCGCCTGGGATATCGCGATCAGCCCGACCGGAAAGGAACTCCCGCCCGGACAAGGGACTGCCAAAGAAGGCGCGGCGCTCTATGTCCGGAAGGGGTGCGCGGGATGCCACGGGGCAACAGGATCCGAAGGGCCATGCTCCCACGTTGATCAGCAGGAAAGGCCCTCACACGGCTTCTGCTACGCCTTGTCTCGCCCCTTGTGTGAACGACTCAAACGCGATGGGCGTTCACTCACCCTTCGCGACGACGATATGGGATTACATCAATCGCGGCATGCCCCTGGGGAAAGAGGGGACGCTCAGGCCGAATGAGGTGTACGCACTCACCGCCTTCCTGCTGTACAAGAACGGCGTCATCAAGGAAGACGAAGTCATGGACGCCCAGAGTCTGCCGAAGGTCAAAATGCCGAATCGCGATGGATTTGCTCTTCCTCCGGAATGGAAGCACGGAACGCCAAGACTTCAGGGCTACCCCTAATCCGAACGATCACAAAGTCCATATCGCGGCCACGTTTAGCGTGTTATTCGCTAAGTGGCGCTTGCCCAACCTTCTGGATTAGTAAACGCTGGGCGACAAGAACGAAGCCGCTGGCGCGGCGGCCGGCCTTCGGCCGGGGACTCGCATGAGATACCATCTCTCCGATGCTGTTTTGGTTCGAAATTGCGCCACCGAGCAGTGCGAAAGTACCAAAACAGCCAACTAGCTCCATAGCTGAGTCGTAGGCCCCGCCAGCCGCTTCCTTCAAGTCCCGTTATCGAAAGTGCCTCGGCATTTACTTTGCCGCGTTTCTCCCACGGTCCTCGCCGAGGCACTCCCGATGAACGCTAACGACTGATCGCGAGTGATCGACCCTCCCGGGCCAACTTTCCGGAAGTTTCTGGAGCGGTCACCGAACAGTCTGGCGCTCTCTACCTCCAAAACGACGAGATACGTTCGCTTACGATACGTCCGCCTTGTAAGCGCCCTGCCCTTGCCGCTGGCGCGGAAATCGCCGGATTCAGAACGCCACCAGCCGAGGCGAGGGCCGCCAACGTGGTTTCATCGGGTTGTATGACTTCAACCAGAGCGCCATTGTCTTGCAGTATTTTCACCGTCTCATCCAGCGAGACTACACTCATGGACGGAATTTCCGGGGGCCGTTTGAGCGCGAGGATCATCACCCGATCGAAGCCGGTCGCCAGATCCGCGTTGTCCGTGGAATAGAACCCGCCGTCAATATAATGCTCGCCTTGAAACAGGATGGGCGGCGCACCGAAGGAAGCAGTGCTCGCAATTACCGCGTCCACCAGATCGATGCCACTGTCGCGATCGAAGGCGCGTCGCTCTCCCGTGTCCGCATTGACGGTGGCGATAAGCACCCATTTTTCCGGCCATGTCTCCATCGGCAGCTGGGCCGCGACGATCTCCCGTCGGCTTGAGCCACTCGTGCCCGAAGCTGCCGCTAACGCCAACGATCCGATTCTTCGCAGAATTTCAGTCGGGCTGCCGCCAGCTTGCTTCGCGCGAGCGACGCCGTCGCGAAGTCCTACCCAGTCAACGACAGGAGGCCGCTCGGACGACGGCGGGCCGGGTTGAACGCGTCGTTGAAATACGTCTTCGTGCGCGTCTCCGCTCGCAAGATGGAGCGCGACCCTGGAGCCAGAAGAGGTTCCCACGAAAAGGTCGGCGTTTCTGACGTCGAGACCCGCGTCAGCCATCCCTGTAATGAGGCCAAGCTCCCACGCGCTCGCAGCGTAGCCACCACCGGCCAGAACCAAAGCACGTCGCGTATTACTCAGTTGATCATCTCCATGTAAATAGAATATTTGAGTGAAGCGTTCGCGAACCGGCCGGGTCGCTAGATTTGGAACCGGCATGGGCTTCAGTCGATTCGCGGATTGTGCAAAAATTCGTGATGTCAATGGCGCGCCCGGCCGGCGGTATCGTAACCACTGCCGAAGGCATTTTTCGCTTCGATATGATGATGCGCAACGAAGGGACTCTCGGCGGCTGCCGTGTTCTTTCGAGTGCCGCGGTCGCTTTGATGAATATCCCGCATACAGGCGACATGAAAACAGGTTGGGTGCCAGGCGTCGGGCACGGCTACGAAGTCGTCCGCAAAACCAAGGGAATGTTCCGCGATAACTCGATCGGCACGATCGTCAAAGGCGGCGGCTATCGAACCTTCGAATGGATCAATCCGAAAAGGATCTGGCGGGCCTGTTTCATAATGCAATTGACCAAGGGCGGCGAAGCTGCGGATAAAACCAATGGTTTCATGGCTTGGAGCGCTGCGGCGATCGAATGACGCGCGTCTTCATCAGCTATTCCTCGAAAAACCGCCAGCAGGCTAAAGCAGTTCAAAAATCGCTCGAAGCAGCCGGATTGGAAGTTTGGCGCGACCAGCGGAAAATCGAAAATGATTGGTCCGCCGAAATCGCGCAGGGCCTCACGCAAGCCGATCTAGTCTGTCTTCTCTGGAGTAAAGAGGCGGCTGAATCGCGCTGGGTGAAAAATGAATGGCTCACCGCACGCGCGCTCGAAAAGCTGATCGTCCCCTGTCTGTTTCCGGACGCGCCCCATCTGCCCGCGCAAATCGAAAATATGCAGGGCGTGCAATTTCTCGATACGCCCTCCGGACTTCGCGACCTGGTTCAGCATTTCAAACGCCGCACGGCGTTCCATTGGAAATACGAATTCCGCGCTCCCCCGCTCAGGGGCTACGTTCCCTTCGCGCCTGACGACGAATTTACCGGACGCAAACAAGACTTGGTCGAGATCTACCTTAAGCTAATCGGCCAACTCAACAAAATCGGCATTACTCACGTCGGCATCGCAGGAATGGGTGGTGTTGGCAAGACCGAGCTCGCGATCGAGTTCGCCCATCGCTTCGGATTCGTTTTCGATGGCGTGTATTGGCTCGAAGCCAACGATACCGGCCAGATCGCTTCCGCATTGGTACGCCTCGCCCGCGACCGTCTGTCTCTCGAAATTGACGATCCCGGAAAATCCGGCGCCGCCAATCGCTACACACGCGCCCTCTATTCGTATGCGAAGAAGCATCCACAAATGCTTCTCATTCTGGATAACGTTGCCGAACCTATCTCTCTCACGAAACCGAGCTTGGCAAACGGCCACTTCGGCCCGCTCGATCTTGGTTGCAACCTGCTCTTCACTACGCGCATCGAGGTCGAGATCAAGAGTGTCATCCCTCACGCGCTCGAAGTGATCGCGCCCGAATTCGCCTTCGATTTGCTCACGCGCGGCCGTCGTCCCGAAGCTTCCCAGGAAACGAGCGCCGCACGCGAAATTACCAACGCCGTCGGCTATCTGCCCCTCGCGTTGGCATTGATCGGCAGTCATCTAGGCAAATTTCCGCACATCTCCTATGTCCGCTATCTTGCAACGCTACGCCAACAGAAGCTCGGTGCAATCGACGCCACGAAGATCGATCGAAGCGAACTCGCGACGCGGCACCAGGCCGCGGTTGGAGCCACGCTCGACAGCCAGTGGAAAGCTCTGCGCGGTCCCGCCGCGAAGCTTGCTCTAAAGGTTGCCGCACATTTCCCGGAAGGAGCGGTAATCCCGGTGCGTCGCCTCGGGTTGCTTATAGGGCTCGCAGATGGAGAATCGGCTACCGATTTGCCGCTCTCCCGCGCCCTGAATAGGCTGCAACAACTGAGTCTGCTTGGAAAAGGTGGAAACTCCTTCGCCGTCCGGGTTCATCCGCTGGTCGCAGCGCTGGTGCGCAATCTGGTTCCGGAGCGCCAGCGCGCGGATTTCCTTCTTGCCGCGGCAATCAAACTAGAGGCTGCATATGACGATCCCTTCCGCCTTAAAACCGAGTACAGTTCCCGCGGCATCGATCAAGTCATCGAAGATCTGAATGTTGCCATAGCGTGGACTAATCGCAATCGCACGATCGATATCAAATTGAGGCAACTCGAGCATTTGTTGAACCGTGAGCGCCACGTTCTGCGTCCGTCTTCAGGAAAAAATCCGGCGCAAACAAATCCCGCCCTTCAGGCGAGTCTCTTCCAGCAATTGCACCAGCGCGCGGCGATCCTGCGCCTGGCTAAGCCCGCCGCCAAATTTCTGCAAGCTGGTTTGCGGGAAGGGCAGCCGATGCTGAAAGTCCGCGCATCGAATACCGCTGAAGATTTTGCCCGCCGGCACACCTTTCAAGGACACGAGCGCGCCGTAAAGAGCGTCGCTCTGAGCGCGGACAGCTGTTACTTGCTCACAGGCTCAATGGACGGCACTATTATTTTGTGGGACGTTCCCACCGGCCAGATCTTACGTCGACTCCCGGCCGAAAAAACAATCGTGGAAGCGGCTGCTATTTCTCCGGACGGTCGCCACGCTATCAGCGGAGGCTGGGGTAAAAAGCTCGTCTGTTGGGATCTGGAAACCGGAGAGAAATTGTGGCAGCGCAGCGATCATTGCGAAGCTATTACATTCATCCAAATTGCAAGCGACGGCTTGAAAGCCCTCGCTGGTTCGCTCGATCGCAACGTCCTTCTTCTCGACGTCTCAACCGGTCGAAAAATTGAGCGCCTTAAGTGCCACAAGCAAGCCATAACGGCGGGAGCGCTCAGCATAGACGGCCGCCGCGCCGTGACGGGAGATACGGGCGGAACAGTCGCGATCTGGGATCTCGAAAATCAGTCGTGTCTGTACAGCTTTCAAATCGATCGGAGTGCGGATAGCATCGAACGCGGTATCACGGCGCTAAGCTTCACCCCGGACGCAAAATTTGCGGCCATCGCGGCGGGCTATGGCGGTCGAGATATCGACGAATATCTGGGCCGCGACCGCGAAGGGCGGCTGTTCTTGTGGGATATTGAGTCGCGTCGCGTCATATGTGATTTCAAGGGCCACGCCGGTCCCGTGAAATCGGCTGCGTTCACGCGCGATGGTAAGCGGCTCGTGAGCGGATCCTCCGATAAAACACTAAAGCTTTGGGATGTTTCGGCGGGCCGCTGCCTGCGCACCTTCCGCGGTCATACCGCAGGCGTAACGTCAGTTGTTCTCTCTGCCGATGGCCGTTCCGCCGTTAGCGGCGGCCGGGATATGAACGCCATTCTATGGGATCTCGACGCGCCGGATCAGGCCGCCCTCGCACCCGGACATTCGCTCGCCGTACGGTCGGCAAGTCTTTCTCACGATGCATCGCTCGCCATCACCGGTTCGGATGACAAGTCGGTAATCGTCTGGAACACGCGCACTGGAAATCCATTGCGAATCTGGGAAGCTCATCAAGGCGTAGTAAATAGTGTCAGGCTCAGCGCCGATGGCTCGCGCGCGATCAGTGGCGATGAGCGCGGGACCCTCATCCTTTGGGACCCAGGCAAAGACGAGCCTGTCCGGATCATTGAAACCCGCAAAGGAAGCATCCACGCCGTGAATCTTTCGCCCGATGGCAAAATGCTCTTCTCGGGATCTTTCTACACTTGGCTGATCGTCTGGGACGCGACAACGGGCGAGCTCTTGCAGGGTTTCCGCCACCCCAAAGCCTCTCGCGACGATGATTCCGACGGCGTGAGAGCCATCTTAGTAGATAAAAATAACGAGACTGCCATCACGGCGGCCGAGGACAGCAAGAAGCTGTTTCAATGGGATCTCAAATCATTCCCCAAGGCAGCTGATGAAAGCCTTGCTGAATTCAAGGGTCACTCGGCCGGCGTGCTGGCTCTCGATCAGGATGCCGACAACACACGAATCCTCAGCGGATCGGAAGACCGGACTGCCATTCTTTGGAGTGCAAGCGATCAGCGCCCGTTGCTACGTCTTGAAGGTCATTCGCAAGCTGTGTATGGTGTCGCGTTGGCCTCGGCTGAGCGCGCCGTCACCATATCGTGGGATAAGACGCTTATCCTGTGGAACCTGACCTCCGGCCAACCCATGCTGCGCCTGTTCTTCGAAAGTCCGCTCTGGACTATTGCTGCGCGTGGCAGCCGGGTAATTGCTGGAGATACCGGAGGCGCGGTTTATTTCTTCGATATCTGACGGTGGCGCGGGCACTGCGCCCGCATCGAGCGCTTTAAGAGGGTATGAAACTCGCATCCGGTCTTCTATTTAGGTCACTCGCCGCCAGTTTGCTTTCGGCTGCTCTCGCTGAAGGTCAGAAGACGATCAAAGGTTGGGTTCTTGACTAGGCGTGCGACGGCTGAAGCGAAACGTTCGAGAGAGCAAAAGTACGCCACAGGATGGCAAATTGGCGACGTAGGGGCGACACCCTCCGCTATTTTATAAGATTCTGCTCGATTGCTTGGCCAAACACCCATACACGTCTCAGCTCCTTGCATGAAATGCAGTTTTGCTGTAAAAAGAATTTTATTTTGTTCGCTATTTTATGAACTAGTCATCTAATCGGGCATAATCGATAAAGTCGATTTTATCTTCTCGGAAGTTGGGTCTGGAGGGTGAAAAATGACTTCGTTCCATAAATTTCGTGGCCTTCTCGCGATTTTCGTCGCGGGCGCATCGGTAACGGGGCTCTATGGCCAAATCAGCGGCGACATCGAAGTGAAGGCACTCGACCGATCGGGCGCTGCCGTCGTTGGTGCAAAAGTAACGGCGCGGAGCCAGGAGACCGGCACAGAGCGATCCGGAACCACATCTGGGGACGGGTCAGTCCGGCTCGCCCTGCTGAATATCGGGAAATACGACGTGCAAGTGGACGCTCAGGGATTCGCGTCCTTCAAAATCCCGGTGGACGTTAACTCGGGGCGGGTCTCAGATGTAAGAGCCACAATGGAGATCGCGTCCGCCACGCAGGAGGTTGTTGTCACGGATCAAGCTCAGCCGATAGATACTACCAACGCACAGTTGCAGACGGTTTTTAACTCGGACAATGTGGTGGAACTGCCGGTGAATACGAATACGGCGGGTATTCTTACTTTCGCCGCAACCGCCCCAGGCGTGGTGCCGCAAACGCCGAATAATAACAATGGCTTTCTAGGGTACGGCAACTTCAGCTCGAACGGCGGTCGCGCCCGGGGCGCCAACATTACGGTGGATAACGCGACCGCGACCGACATCAGCACCACGGGCGGCTCTGGCTTGGGCACTTTTCCGATTGACGCCGTAAAGGAAGTCAGCTTCATCACCAATAATTTCAACGCGGAGTACGGACGGAATTCGAGCGCCCAGTATCAGATCGTCACCAAGAGCGGAACGAACGAGTTCCATGGCCGTCTGTTCGAATTTTTCCGAAACGACCAACTGAATGCCCGCAGCTTTTTCGATGAAACCGGGCACGCGGACATCACCCGAAACAATGATTGGGGCGCGGTCGTCGGCGGGCGTCTTATCAAGAACAAGATATTCTGGCTCGGCACGTATGAGCAGACGAAAGTGCGCGGAGCGGGCGCAGCGGTAATCGCGGCAGTACCCACCCCTGCACAAGTAGCCGGAATTACCGATCCGACCGCGAAGGCTCTCTTTTCCGCCTTGAACGGGGTCTCTTCGCCGAGCGGGACTGTCTCAAATGCCGCTGCGAATACTGCCAATTCGAAAGCCTTCGGCGGGCGGCTGGATTTTAACTTCTCGGAAAAAGATAACTTCTTTCTCCGCGGCGGTGTGTTTGATCTCGAGGCCAATGCCGGCAGCCAGGCGTTTATTACTTCCAACCTTGTGGGCAACGGTGTCTCGCAGACCGGCCGGGATGCGAACATCACCGCGTCTTACACCCATATTTTCTCCGCCCGGATGGTAAATAACTTCCTGGCATCTTATGGGCGCAATTCACCGAACTTCTCGCCGGTTTTGAAAAATCCCGGACCGTTCATTTCGTTCAACGACGGTACCGACGGGCTCGGAGGTTGGAACGGGGCGCCTCAGAACCGCGTGCAGAACACCTTCCAATATCTCGACACGCTCACCTACTCGATCGGCGCGCACACTTTGAAAGCTGGATATGAGCTCAATCGGATACAGGCGAACAGCTCGTTTGATTCGAATGTCCGCGGAAGCTTCACCTTCAACAGTTTCGATGACTTTCAAAACGGCGTCCCGTTCAGTTACGTGCAACGGTTCGGCAATTCGGTGCGCGGGCTATCGTGTTTGGAACAACTTCGCTTTTCTTCAGGACGATTGGCGCGTGAGCCGTTCTCTCACTCTGAATCTCGGCATGCGAGTGGAAGTGTCTAATGGAGCGACTGAAGTAAACGGACTGTTGTCCAATCTCAATTTGCAGAGCACGGCACCGATGGGCGGGGCCGGCAGCGGGCCGTTGGGCGCGATTGAGGTGGTCAACCAGTCGAATCAGCAGCAGACAAACTGGGCGCCACGTATTGGTCTGGCTTGGACGCTCGGAGGTGGAAAATGGGTGGTCCGCAGCGGCTATGGAATCGCCTATGACTTCAATTTTCTGAATCCCATCACGAACCTGCGTTTTGCTGCCCCATTCATGTATAGCTTCACGACCAATGATTTTACCGGCGCCAATTCGTTCGCCAACATGGCCGCGGGTACTTCTCCGTTCCAGCAGCTTGGACGGTCCACCGTCGGCAACTTCGGCACCACCCTTAAGAGCTTCGGAAATATCACACCGGTCGACCAAGGTTTGCGGAATCCTCAGGTACACCAATGGAACTTCACGGTGGAGCGCGAAATCGGTAATCAACTGTTGCTTCGCACGAGTTACGTAGGAACCAAAGGGAACTTCTTGCAGAGAAGTCGGCCGCTGAACTTTATCCGGCCGGGTTTGTTCACACCCCCGAATACGATCGCCGAAGAAGCTGCTCTTCAGGCTAACGGCACTCTGCGAAATTTGAATGCCGGTCTGAGCGCGACCCCTACCGGCACTACGAACCGCATCGACCCGCGTTTCGGCTCGGTGACCATTCTCGATTCGAGCGCCAACTCCAACTACCAGTCGCTACAGTTCCAGGCGATTGGACGCATCTTCCGCGACTTGAGATTGTCGGCGGCGTACACATGGGCCAAGTCGATCGATAATGCGTCCGACGCTCTCGGTGTCCTGCTGGATGACGACGCAGTTCCGCAAAATCCTTTCGACGGCCGTAGTAACCGCGCCGTATCCGCGTTCGATGTGCGGCAACGGTTGTCTCTCTCGCATACCTACGACCTGCCGTGGTTCAAGCAAGGTAACCGGTTTCTGAAGGAGACGCTGGGCGGATGGCAGTTCAGCGGCATCTACGCGGTGCAATCGGGGCTGCCGATCAACTTCGTGCTCGGGGTCGAAACGCGGGCTGACCGATGCGCTTCTACTAGGGACAGCCGCCGGCACTCAACGGCCGGACGTGGTCGGGCCTTTGAATCTTCAGTTCACGCCTAACCCGGGAGGCACGCCTGTAAACAAGGTGACCAACTCCGGACTGGCGCAGCCCTTGGTGGGGCATTTCGGAACTTTGGGCCGCAATGCCGCCCGCATCAATGGGTTGAATAATTTTGACTGGGTACTCTCGAAGACTTTCCCGGTCACCGAGCGCGCGCAGGTGCAATTCCAGGCGCAAGCGTACAACGTTTTCAATCATACGTCGTTTGCGCTTATCAGCACCGGCGCTCGCACTCTGTCGTCCCCCAATGTATTTGGCTACTACGATGGCACGCAGTCGGAAGCCCGGAACATCCAGTTGAATCTGCGGCTGATCTGGTAGTCGCCGGTTGATTCCGAGACTTTGCGACTGCACAGGCAGCATAGCGCGAGCCGCTCATGCGGCGGGCGCTTACGGAGTGCTGACCCGCGCGATTGAGTTCATCCGAGACAATAGCTGCCTGGATAGGGATGAGCCGGCTTTGGTCGGTAGTACATATCAGTAAACCCTTGACGACTACCCGCGATCTATTTGGCTTTTGCCGGCGACTCTTCTCTCATTTTGCGGAACCGCGTGCCGAACATAGCAGATTCCTGAATATCTTTACTTTGGCCTGGAATCAATTCCATAAATGTTGGCGCATCTATCCGCTCGCCGCCCTCGGGAAATACCCGCCGTGTCCGTTTGCGAATCAAGGTCCCTATCAAAAGCCTAGAAGTCGGCCAGCAGAGTGGGAAATTGTGAAGCTCAGGCTCCGGCGTGTGTTGCGCGGGTACTTGTGCGCACCCCAATCTCGCGCATCAGCCAGGATTTCGCCAGCCTCCAGTCTGCGCATCACGCTCTGGCCGGAAATGTTCAGCACGGCTGCGGTCTCCTCAACGCTTAGCCCGCCGAAGAAGCGCAGCTCAATCACCCTCGCCTTTCGCGCATCCAGTTCCGCGAGCTTGCTAAGCGCATCGTCGATGGCCACGAGTTCGCGGTCTCGTCCGCTCGAGACCGCGGGTATTTCGCTCGAGGTTGACCTTTTGTGCTCTGCCTTCCGCGTTTGTCCGTGACCCGCGACCGCCCCGCGTCTACTAGGATGCGGCGCATCATTCGAGCCGCTACTGCAAAGAAGTCGAGACTTGGTCGCGCCAGTCGACACGCGAAACATCGGCCAACCTAAGCCAGGGCTTCATTCGCTAACGCCGTCCGCCTGCAGCGTGACCGCGCGCCGCTCGCGTCCCATGTATTTGCCGGCTCTTTCCCGCAGTTCTCGGTAGACCATCGGGGCGAGTTCATCGAGCGCCGCCTCCTCGCCTTGGGCCCAGGCGCGTAGCAGACGAGTGATTTCAGCGGCCGAATCGGCTGGCAAAGTGTCTCCCGCGAAAAGAAATCGCAGTCTGCATTATAGTTTTCGCCCCGCGCCCTCGCTTACCGGACAAACCGGGAGGTGAGATGAAGATCATACCGTTGGCAGCAATAACTGCGGCCTTTGCGGCAAGCATCAGCGCCGGACAGAAACTCGACGTTTTCGTAAACAACAGTGAGCGCATCCCCTTTGCGACCCTTCAATCTGCGGAAGGGTTGGCTTCGCGAATAGTAGCTAGCGCGGATGTGCGCATCGCCTGGCACGGCCTGGCGTCTTCCGGCTGGAAGGGCCGAAACCGGGTCATTATTATGCAACTGGAGACAGACACTCGCGCGACGGATCACTCCAGCGCCCTTGGCTACTCGCTGCTACGAGAAGGCGTTCATGTCGTTATCTTCTATAACCGCATCCAGCGAATGGATCAGCAAAGCCTCGAGCCTTTCCTGCTGGCGCACGCTATGGCGCACGAGATAACGCATCTCCTGCAGGGCATTGCACGGCACTCCGCCACAGGCGTCATGAAGGCGCAATGGGATTCGGGCGATTTCGTAGAAATGAAGCGCCATCTCCTGAGGTTCACGCCCGAAGACATTCGGATCATTCAAAACAAAGAAAATCGTCCGATCACAACAGCCGCGAAGATCCCGTAAATTGCCTAAAATCGTGCTATTATCCGGCACGATACCCATGGAGCCTGAGCGCTGGAATCAGATCGAGCGCCTCTATCATGCCGCCCTGGAACACGAGTCGGGCGACCGGCGGGCCTTTCTGGCCGAAGCCTGTCCGGACGCGGATCTGCGGCGCGAAGTCGAATCGCTGTTGGGCTTCGACGGCGCTGGCTCCCTGCTGGAACGCCCCGCGTGGGAAACAAACTGGCACCCGGGCGAGTGGCTCGGACCCTACGAAATTCTCGAGCACATCAGTAAAGGCGGGATGGGCGAAGTGTGGAAAGCTCGCGATAGGCGGCTGGGCCGTACCGTCGCGATTAAGACTCCGGCGGCGCGGTTCGGCGAACGCTTTGAGCACGAAGCGCGTGCCGTGGCCGCCCTGAATCATCCCCACATTTGCCAGCTCTATGATGTCGGGCCCAATTACCTCGTGATGGAGCTGATCGATGGCACGCCGCTGCATGGCCCGCTGCCCCTCGACAAGGCTATCGAATACGCGAAGCAAATTCTCGAGGCACTCGACGCCGCGCACAAACAGGGGATCGTTCATCGAGACCTGAAGCCCGCCAATATTCTGGTGACGAAGACGGGCGTGAAGCTGCTGGATTTCGGACTGGCAAAATGGGGGCGCGCAAAAGCTGCTTCGGCCGGGACACCGGTCATTACGATCCAGGGCACGATCACGGGTACACCCGAGTACATGGCGCCAGAGCAGGCGCAGGGAAGCACCGTCGATACCCGTGCAGATATTTTTGCGTTCGGCTGCGTCCTATACGAAATGTTGACCGGCAAGCGGGCCTTCGACGGCGCGACTACGACAAGCGTGATCGGAGCGATTCTGGAGCGTGCCGCCCCGTCGGTTAGGGCCGTTGCACCCGCAGCCTTGGACGCCATCTTACGGAAATGCCTAGAGAAAAATCCGGAGGAGCGATGGCAGTCGGCGTGGGATGTAAGGGCGGCAATTGGCTTGCTCGCGGAGACTGAGCCCGCTGCGAAGCCGAGCCGGCGGGCTTGGATAACTGGCGCCGCCGGACTTGGCGGCGTGTTGGCAGGGGGAGCCGCGGTCTTCTGGCTGCACCGACAACCACATGATCTGAGCCTGCAAGCAGAGATCGACCCGCCGCGAAGCGGACGATTTGTGGTCGGCACCATGAACGGCAGCTTCGCCCTCTCGCCCGATGGTACGACTGCGGCTTACACGGCAGCGATGGGCGGAAAGATAGGTCTCTGGATTCGGCCGCTCGACGGCGCGCCTCCGCGCCTGATTGCGGAAACGAATATTAGTGGCACGTCTCCTTTTTGGTCGCCGAATAGCAAGTCCATTGCTTTCTTGGCCATGACTGGCCTTCAGCGAGTCGATTTGGCGGGTGGGGCACCGTGGACACTGTGCGATGCCCCCTTGCGCTTTCAAGGAGGCTCCTGGACGGCTGATGGACAAATTTTATTCGGATCCTCTAACGGTTTGTTTCGAGTACCCGCCTCAGGCGGAACACCTGCGCGCGTGACCACGGTAGATCAATCGCGCGGGGAAGTTGGCCATGGGTGGCCGCAAGCGCTTCCACGCGGCCAGTTCCTCTATTTCGCTTCCAGCAATCAGCCGGGGAATACAGGCATCTACGCGGCCTCGCTCGCGACACCATCCAATCGCGTGCACCTACGTTACACGTCCATCATTCAGATGACGAAGCGTGGCACGTCCTGGAAGGCCAGCTGATGTTTCGGTATGCTGACCGCACCGAAACCGCCGGCCCGGGAACAACGGTTTTTGTGCCGGCGGGAATGGCCCATACGTACGTGGCCGCAGACAATGCGCGTTATTTGATTGTCCTCACTCCGCGACTGAGTGCGCTGATCGCCGCGCTCCAAGCCGACCGTGATCCAGCTCATCAGCGCGAGATTTATAGACTGTTCGATTCGGAGCTGCTGGAGTAAAAGCTTCCGGAGAAATCGAAGTATTTCTTTTGAGATTTAGTAGTTCAATGCCAAAGTGCCGGCCGTCGTTTTCACTTGGAGATAAGCCGGTCTTTCAGCCACAAACCGCAGGATCGGTAAACACATCGCGACAAGAACGAAGCCGCTGGCGCGGCGGCCGGACGAGCGATTTCGGTAGCTGGAAGACGGATTCCTGAACAAGTAGCGTTGGTTGCAGAGAAAGGAGTTCTCTGTGACCATACTGATGCAGCGGATGCGCGAGGAACTCGTGCGCCGCACCTATTCGGAAACAACGATCCGTTCTTATCTGCATGCGGTGGAAGCATTCCGCCAACGCGTACAGAAGCGGCTCGATCATCTGGGGCCTGACGATCTTCGCCGCTATCAGGTTTATCTGCTGGAAGACAGGAAACTGGCTAACGGCACAGTCGTCATCCAGATTTCCGCGCTTCGATTCTTCTACATCAAGGTGCTGAAGCGCCGGGATATGAAGGAAGATCTGCCCTATCCAAAACGCCTCAAGCGGCTGCCTGTCGTCCTCAGCCAGGAGGAAGTTTCGCGGCTGATCGACTGTGCCCGGAACCTTTTCCATCGAGCGATGCTCCTGACGATGTACGCAGCCGGACTCAGGCGCAGCGAACTGTGCCGCCTGAAAGTCAGCAACATCGATAGCCAGCGCATGATGCTGCGAATCGAACGGAGCAAGAACGGCGTTGATCGCGATGTTCCATTGAGTTCGAAGTTACTCGAAACACTGCGCGAGTATTGGCGGTGGATGCGGCCCAAAACCTATCTGTTTCCGGGCACGCAAAACGGCTGGCGTGCCGATAAGCCGATCACCCCGAAGGTCATCTGGGTAGCTGTTCAGCAAGCCGCCAGGCGCGCCGACATTCAGAAACACGTCACGCCGCACACGCTACGCCACAGCTACGCGACTCATCTGCTCGAAGCGGGCGCGGATATTCGCACGATTCAGATGTTGCTCGGTCACGCGGACCTCACACACACTACGGTTTATCTGCACCTTTCGCAAAAGCACCTGCAGGCAGCGCCGAATCCGCTTGACCATATTCAGGTTCCCAGTACCGCGCAACTGCAACGCTCGCGGAGGCTGCATAAACCCGAATGAGCCGCCCCTCTGTGGAGGTGGCCGATATCTTGCGCGCGCACGAGGCCCGCTTTCTAGACAAGAATCGATCTTGGCTGAGCTTCCAGCAACTGACCGTGCTGCGAGCCATCGCCCGTTGCCGCACGGCGGCCTTGGGGGGCCATCTCGATTCCTGTTCCCAATGCGGCCGTCAGGCCATCTCCTATAACTCCTGTCGTAACCGGCACTGCCCGAAGTGTCAAACGCAAGCTCGCCAACGCTGGCTCGCGGCTCGTGAGCAGGAAGTGCTCGGCGTACCTTATTTTCACGTTGTTTTCACACTCCCGCATGAACTGAATCCGCTTTGCCAGCGGAACCAGACGGTGCTTTATAACCTGCTGTTTCGTTCGAGCGCCGCCGCGATGCTCGAAGTCGCAGCGGACCCGAAGCACTTGGGAGTCGAGATTGGCTTCCTGTCAGCATTCTGCATACCTGGGGTCAGAACTTGCTCCTTCATCCGCACGTTCACTGCGTGGTCCCTGCTGGAGGGCTAGCAGCGGATCACCAGCGCTGGATTCACCCTAAGTATGCTTTCTTCCTACCCGTCAAAGTTCTCGCCCGGGTCTGCCGGCGCAAGTTCATCCGAGGACTTCGCCGCGCGTTCCGGCTCAAGAAGCTACACTTCAGCGGCACGGCTGCCGCCGTCGCCGCACCCAAGCAGTTTTCGGCGTTTGTGCAAAGACTCCGCCGCCAGGACTGGGTGGTTTACGCCAAGGCCGCCTTCGGCGGCCCGGCGGCGGTCCTCCGCTATCTCGGCCGCTACACTCATCGCGTTGCGATCAGCAACCATCGATTGGTCGCTCACGAAGAGGACCAAGTCACATTTCGCTGGAAAGATTACGCGCGCGGCAACAAGCATCGGCTGATGACTCTGAGTGCCGAAGAGTTTCTGCGGCGCTTCGTCCAACATATACTTCCTCGCGGCTTTGTTCGCATACGGCAGTTTGGATTCTTGGCTAACGGTTGTCGTAGTAAGCTCATTCCTCTCAGCCGCCAACTACTCGCCTTCACCCCAGACGTTCGCGCACCGTCTAACGAACTTTCAACGAAGGCTGTCTGGAAGTGCCGCCATTGTGGCGCTCCCATGCACATCCAGGAGAAGTTCTCGGCCCTTCAACTCAAAGGGCGGTGCAAATTCATCGATACGTCTTAACAACTCGCTATCACAACTCGACGCCACGACGTGCGCACGCACGCCTTCGCACACTTGTCCGCTCTCCAGGGAATCTGTCCCGCCTGCGCTGCTCGCATCCAGCCCTCAGCCGATTCGACAGCCTACTTCGGCCTCTTTTACTCTCGTTCCTGAACTTCTCGATCTGTTTTGACCGCCGGTTCGCGCTTCGAGTTCCTACCAAACCACACTAGTAGCTCCATACTCGGCCGCCCCGCCAACGGCTTCCTTCAAGTCTCGTTATCGAAAGTGCCTCGCCATTTACTTGGCCGCGTTTCTTCCGCTGCCCTCGCCGAGGCACTCCCGATCAACGCTAACGACTACACGCGATTGATCCGTCATTGCAAGCCTCACAGTGTGCTTGTATCGAAGCGCGCGCAATCGCCAATGCACTTATCGGTAACAGGCAGTCCCAATCGGTTCGGTTGCTTCCGGGTGGTCGGAGGCTTCCGTCGTTTAACGCATGTTCTTCCTGTACTTCATCCACGGATACCAGTTCTGCCACTGCGTTCCCAGCGCATCATCGTCCACTCGCTTGAACTCGATGCGGTATTAATGCAGCGGGCGGCTTGCTTGTGTTTTGGATCGAATGCGGTGCTTGCGGAGCAAAGGTCGGGCACGTGGGTGACGTCATATTCAGGAGACTCGGTGCAGGACCATGGCCGGCCCCTTTCCCGTTAAGCGTACTGCTTGGATCCAGCTTCGTATCGATAATCTTGACCTGATCGGAACCGTATCGAACACCAGCACCGAGGGATAGGGATGGCCGTGGAGTGGTCGCCTCTGAGTGCTCCGCCTGTTCTTCTTTGCCGGGCCATTCGATCACAACCGGACGCTGACATCCGGGACAGATCAGAGTGTTGGTCTCACTCTCGATGTAATGGCCGCAGATGCACTCGACGCAGTACAAAGATTTGAGCGCCATGGTTTCGCCTGAGTGTAGGGAGTGGGCCGCTTACGCAGCCCCTCTTTTTTCCTGTTTTTCCTTGCGGTCAATTACGGAGATGGAATCAATCACGATTTCCGTCACCGGCCACTGCACTTTGATTGGTCCGCTGTCGGTTTCGACCGTGCGCTCATACTCGCGATAAATCAGTTCCCCTTCGAGGAACACGTGATCGCCAGTCTGAATCCTGGCCGCGTAGTCCGCAGCTGGCCCGTAGGCAACACAGGAATGCCACTGAGTTTTTTCCTGCCATTGCTCGCGAGCGTCCTTGTAGCGTTTGGTAGTGGCGACAGAAAGCTTTGTCATGCTTCTGCCGTTTTGCGTGGAACTACTGCGGGCATCTTTACCTGTGAAGCCCGCCAGTGTTATGCGATTGATAGTCATAAGAGGTTTTTTCCTTTCTGAAATGGATTTAGGGTTGCGCAATGCAACCCCTGCCAGACCGGCGAGGTCCGGGGTAGCAAGAGTCAAGCCGAGGAGGTTCGCCCATCCTTGTAGCGAAGCGGAAAGGACGAAGCGCAGCGAAGGGCTGCACAAGCAAAGCGCGGAAGCCTGGGGACACGGCTTGTACTCGCGCGAGGGCGGAGCCATTAGTGGTACAGCTCAGTAGTTTCATAACGTCCGGCATCGGCATCGAATCCGTGAATTTGAAGAACTTGAGAAATCGAGCGTTGGCCCTCCTTTCGCTTGATATGGATCACGAGATCAATCAGATCGCCGATCTCACCTTGGATAGCCTTATAAGGAAGATCAACATCCGCGCGCAGCGTGAGCGTTGCTAATCGAGAAAGAGCCTGTAAAGCAGAATTTGCGTGGAGGGTGGAGATCGATCCGGCATGGCCCGTGTTCAAGGCGTCCAGTAAATCGAACGCCTCGCCGCCGCGGACTTCGCCAATGATCAACCGATCGGGCCGATGGCGAAGGGTGGCTTTCACGAGATCACGAACCGTGACGGCCGGCACGGTGACTTTGCCCGAGCCATCCACCTGCTCCTTCCGGGCCTCAAAGCGAAATACATTCGGATGATCGATTTTGAGTTCCGCCGTATCCTCGATCACTCCAAGGCGTTCGTGCTGCGGAATGAAGTCAATCAGTGCCTTCGCAAATGTCGTCTTGCCGGTATCGGTGCCGCCGGCGATCAAAATCGTCTTCCGATCTCGGATCGCTTCGGCCAGTGCGGCGGCAACTGTGGCCGGAAGCATTCCGACTTCCACAAGCTGTTCCATCGTGAACCAATGAGGCCGAAACTTGCGGATCGTCAGCGTCACACCGTGCAGCGAACACGGAGGAAACGCTGCGGCTACTCGCGATCCGTCGGGGAGCCTCGCATCCAGCAAAGGCTTCGATTCGCCAATATCCTTTCCCAGTGAGCGCGCAATTCGTTTCACAGCGCTCGCCAGGTATTTTGGCTCCAGAGTGGCATCGACTGACGAGAGTTGCCCGTTTCGCTGAGTGAAGATTGTGCCATCGCCATTCACCATCACTTCCGAAACACCGGGATCGACGATGAGATGGGCAATCGGCTGCAGGAAAGGAAGAATGGTTTCGAGAGACATGGCGGTTACACCGAAATGGAATACACAGTGATTTGTTCGGGCGACAAAGCGGTCGCGTTCTCATGCCGGCGTGAGAGCGCGGCTGAGAGCTGGTTGGCATCATCTGTGAAAATCTGCGCATCGTAGCGCGGCCGAGAGGTTGCGACATACGCCAGGGTTTCGTCGATCAGCGTGCGGACTCGGCTGTCGCCGGTATCAATATGGATCAGTGCCCGATCCACGGTCGCGCCCTGCGAAGAGTGTGACGTCATGGCGTAGGCGTAATCGAGGTGCTTGTTTTGATTCAGATTCCACGCGACGGTTCGCCCGGAGCCGTCCAGCGTCACCGCAATATTGCCGTTCTCGTCCAAGTGCTTGATCGTCCCCAGATCGCGGCCACTGATCGCTTTCTCTTTCCAGGGAGCCGTAAACTGAATGCGGTCGCCTTCAGCGAACACTCGCATCTCGGGTTCATAAATCGCGACGCCTTTCACACGCGCAGGATCGTACGTGACGTTGGGACCATTTGCCGGTTTCACCGTGATTTCGTTACGCTCGCTGTCGAGGTGAATGACGGTGGCGTACGTTTTCGCTTCCAGCCCGAGAGCCTCGCTGCCGCGCGTGTACCGGACCGAATCTCCGACGTGATACGAGCTGGCGACTTTGCGGTCCTCGCCCGTAACTTCCTGGCGATTGATGAGCACAGGGAGCTGATAAATATCCGCGCCAAGCCGACCGGATTCCCGCAACGCCGCGCGGATCGCCGAGTTGAGCTCCCGCCTTGAGTTGTTATCCGGAGAAACGACCAGCGTGCCTTCCGGGGATTGCACATACATCCGCGCGATCGCTTCGAAACGCTCGCCGCGATGAAGGACGGAGTGAATGCGATTCTGCTCCGACAGGAGATCCACGCCCTCGGCAATGCGTCCCGCCGCGATGGCTTCGACAACGGTTCGCAGCCCTTCGTCTCGCTGGCGAACAATCCGGCTGAGAGTAGCCGTGCCCATGCCGGCACTCTGCAATTGGTCAAAGATGCGACCGGCTTCGACGGATTGGTGTTGCCGGGTATCGCCGATCAAGAGAACACGGTCCGACGGCTGCAGACGGCGCAAAAAGTCGCGCATGTGTTTGCCGGAGGCAAGACTCGATTCATCGACAAAGAAGAGCCGTGGACGCCCGTCTTCCGAAAACTGCGGCCCTCGGGCCAGGAAGGCCTGAAGCGTTTCCGCATCCATCCCCGCCTCTTTCAATCCCTTTGCCGCGCGTGACGTCGGACCCAATCCTAGAGCTTTGTATCCGTTGGACTCTGCGACCTCTTTGATAGCGCTGAGGGCAGTCGTCTTGCCGGTTCCGGCTCCGCCCTGTATGCCGAAGGTCTGGTCGCGACTTACCAGAACTTCATGCACGAGCTGGAGCTGATCTTCGTTCAGCCGTGACCCGTACCGTTTCTCGATGGCGTTTGCCGTAATCGAAGCAACCGGATGGGCCTGATTCCGTCCTGCCCGCACCCGTTCGATCGCTTCCCGCTCCATCTCAATCAGTTCAGGCGTGGTGTACCGCGCCGCGGGCGCATGCGGCCGGATGTGCTCCGCCGAAATGAAGTGGCCTTGCTCCCGCTGCCGGTCCAATTCCGCCTGAATCTCCGGCAAGCGGATTCTTCCTTGCGCGTGTCGAAGCGCATCGCGGATCACTTCAAAGTGCTCGAATACGGCGCTACGCTCCCCAAGCCGGTCCTTCGCGAACGTCACAGCGGTTTGAGCTTTTTCTTCTACTCTTTCGGGCGACAACGACCGCGAGTGACGCTGCGCCGTTTCTGCCACCACGCGAGACGGTTGATTCCCAAATTCGGCGGCATTGCGCTTGTGCAAGGCCTTCAAATCCTCCGGCGTCAGTTGTAACTTCGCCTCGCGATTCTGATGCTTGATGTTGTTGATGGCCTCCGCTCCAGAGACGCCGCGTTCCTTGAGTTCCCGCTGAATCTGCGCATTGCGCAAACTCTCGGCCTGCAGGTACTCTGCCGAATACCCCTTGATCTCCGGAGCATGATTCATTCCCCGTTCGATTTGGTAGCGAGCTCGACGAAGCTCAAACTCGAGCTGGTTCTGGTACACAGCGGTCGCCATCGACTGAATTTTGAAAAGCTCATATGGCTGCAACGAGCGCGCCTGGCCGTTCGCATCCTCTGTCATGTTGAAGACGACCACGTGGGTATGCAGATGCGGAGCCGGATAGCCATCTACCGGGCGGGCCGTATCGTGCTCGAATGTCGCCGCGATCCATTTGCCGGTGTTCTCAGCAGCGAGTTTTCCGCCGAGCCGGGCCTGCACGTATTTCTCCGTTTCCGTCAGCGCCACACGAACGGCAGAACGATGCGCTTCGCGCACACGGTCGTCTTCCCCAACCAGCGCAGTTAGACTGACGGTCTTCGGTGCATTGAATGTCAGATCCCAGCCGGCACGGTGGCCCAGTTCTTCGCCCGATTGCGTCTTAATGGTGTCGCGATGCTGGATGAGCTGCTCGCCGGTCTGCGGGTGCTGCCCTTCTGCTAAGCGGTCGAACGCTTCTGCCGAAACGTCGCCCGCGAGCCCCAAGGTAGCGGCAAGCTGTCCATGCCACTCGCCTCGCAGAGTCCCGCCCTGGCTGAAATAAGAGTTCGAAGCAGCCGAGTATTCCGAGCGATAGTAGCTCTGTACCTTGCCGCTGGTCAGTGGTTTAGAAATATCCAGCATGTTGGTCTACCTCAGAACATCGAATCCGATCGAGAGTTGTTGCTCCGGCTTTGTTTCCTCCGCCTTCGGAACCATGTCGAGTCCGGGATCTTGCGCGCCGGAAGTCACGAGCTTCGGCTTTGGCTCCGGATCGAGAAGCCGATGCTGCACCGGAGGAATGATGCGCTCGACGAGACCGGCTGCGACTTGGCGCATTGCCTGCGGGCGAAAGCGAATCGCGACAACTTTGTCCTGCTGCACGAAAAAGCCGTGCAGGTCTTCCAGCCCCTGAATCTCCGATTCCATGACTACCGGATCTACAACTCGTTCAGAGTTGTAGCTGCCCTGTTTCCGCTGAAACCATCGCGCGGGTTTGCTCTCGCGTGTCCGCTCCAGTTGCGCTTTGCCAATTAACTCGCTGAGATGCTTCGCGGCGCGTGGTTCGCGCGTGCGCAGCACAATGTTCGTATAGGCCTGGCTCAGAATGGTCTCGGCTTTCTTCCCGTAAATCGCATCGAGCTGGCTCATACCCTGAAATCCCAGAACAATCGGGTTGTCGGACTTGCGCTGCTTCGTCATGGCGCTATGAAGCTGTGGGAGTGCGTTTAGTGAGGCGAGTTCATCGAGGATCATCCAAACTCGGGATGGATCGCGCCCCACTTCCGCGTATTGCAGCTTCAAAATCAGCATGTCGAGCCAGAGGCTCTGCACGGGCCGAAGCGCATCAATCGTGTCCGGTGTTGACGTAATGAAAATCCAACCATTGCGGTGCTTCGCCCATTCGCGTACGGTCCACGACCGTCGCCCCTCTGGATGGCTCGGCATCATGCGCAACGGTTTCCCGGCTTCATTCAAGCTGCCGAGAATGCCGGCACGTTGCGGCGCAGCATTGGCTGTTAAGGTGTGCTGATGCTCCGTGCCTTTCACCCTTGCATCGATCTCTTCCGGATGGGCCATCCAGTACGCCAACTCATTCACAGTCGGTTTGTATGTGGCAAGTAAGTAAGAGAAGATCGCGCGCGTGTGCGACAGGAAGAATTGCTGTCGAGTGGGTTCGTCCGGGAACAACCCGATAGCGATGGGCGTGGCTTCTGCCTCATCATCCGCTTCTTCACCGATGGGCCAATAAGGGCAGCGATCGTCTTTGGGGTTAAGGACCCAATCGCCACGGTCTTTACGAAAGAATTCCCTAATGTATTCACGGTCCGGGTCGAAAATGATGGCGACTTCGTTGCGGGCCTCGATCTGATAAACGATCTGCCTGACCAGTGTGGATTTACCGGTTCCGGTGTCACCGGCGATCTGAATATGATGCGCTTCGCGATCGCGTTTGATAACGAGATCTTTGCCGGATCTGCCGGACCTCAGCCACTCCAGAACGTTGCGGCGATTCTCAACTCGAAAGCGCAAACCATCGCCCCTCGTCTGCCAGTTGAATCGCCAACGAGTGGTCAGGCCAGGCCCGCGAAGACGGCGGCCGTCGCGCGCCTTCCGGTCATGAGCGCTATCGAGGCGCGTCCCTGCCACAACTAACGCGAGAAGCGAGATTCCAAAGCCGCAGAGCGGCCAACGCAGGACACCAGCCAATGTTCGGCCACCATATATATGGATGCGAAGCCAGCGCGCGAAACCTTCCGGCCGGAGCATGACATCGCGGACAATTACACAGCCGGGCGACCGCGGAAGCAAGTCGCTCGTTGCCAGATAGTCGCCGCGGAAAACGACTGCAAAGGACTTCAGAGTTTCACCTCTGGATCCCGGTTTAGGAAGAGCCGGCAAGTCAGCGAACAGAGTGAGCCGGGCATAAGTCGGGAAGTAAAATCGTGCTAGCGGCGTGGCTTCATACGACAACCAAACCCGGACCAACAGCGCCCCGCAAGCGAGGCTCAGAGCAAAGCCAAGCACGCGCAGGATCGGGAAGCGGCGAGGCCAAGTTGGATTGGTGTTTTCGCTCATGACGCGGCGGGCTCCGGCGCCTTTTCTGCCATCGCCTTGATTTTCAATGCGAAGGCGTAAATGCGTGCGTCAGCCATAGCGTGCTTGCTTGTTTCCGCTTGCTCCACTAGCATTCGAAGGCGCTGCTCGGTGAGTTTTTCACCATGAATTGAATCGAGATGCAACGCGAGAATGATCTTGCGGAGCGCCATGATTTCAGCCAGGACGAGCTGAGCGTCCGGTGGTGTATCAAGGGACCACAGAATGGCTTGCCGGCACCACTCGCTCTTGCTCAAGCCAGACTTATCGGCGTGCTCTTTGATACGCCGTTCTTCCTCTGAAGTGAGCCTTGAAGAGAGATAGTGCGTCAGAGTTTTTGCACGTTTTGCGCTACGCATTGAAAGCCACCATTTTGAAGAAATCAGCACGTACACAGCCGTGCACGGGAATTACAAATCGCCAATGTTTACAGGTGGTACACCGGCATGTACCTGGAAGGGGTGGCATATCGTTTTGATGCACCCGGTGCGCAGCACCGTCTCCACCAAGGGCCACCACTGCCGCGGGCGCGAAGCGTAGAAGAGCTTTCGGATGGCTGCATTCCTGCCGGTAAGCTGCTGCATCTCTGACCTCGTACCTGCCTCATTTCTGCCGGCTGATTTGCCCTCAACCTGGACCGATTCTTGCCGGCGCATTTTAGGCTGCTCCTTTCTCGGAAGCCGGATTGCTCTTCCGAAACTTCTGAACCTTGACGAAACCGGCGCTCGGGTTCTCTTCGCGGAAGCTCTTGAAGCCTTTGTCTTCCCGGAACAATCGCTTCAGGGCAGCGGTCACAACGTGACTTGTGGAACTCCCTTGGGCATACTCTCCGTAAGCGCGAAGTTCACGGGCGACTTCGGGCCGGAGCCGGACCTCGATTTTTTCGTCCGGCTGCTTGTCTTCAACTTCAATCAATGGTGCTGGCATCTGGTCTCCTTTTGGGTTAATTGAAAGCTTGGTCCTCGCGGAAGTAAGTGATCGCGAGTCCGAGCGGATTGTGAAGGATCAATTGGTTCGGAACGTCGGGGTTTCTGCGGAACACAAACTCGGCCGCCCAGTTCTCTCGTTTCGTCTCCGAACCGGACACGGTAGTGAACACTTTCGTGAACTCCACACGCGCCCGGTAAGGTTCGTCCTGCAGGTCTTCGAGGACGACATTGTTAACGGTCACATCGATGTCGTCGTCGGAGCTATGCAGGAACTTCGGAAGCCACTGCGTTCGCCGGTCGCGAGCATCAATCGCGGCAAACAAGGAGCGGTCCAGAAAGTAAAGGCTATTGACGTACTGCCGGGCCACGGTTTTGTGGTTTCGGGAGTAGTAGCCGGTGACGAACGTCGTCAGGAAGTAGCGGATCTCCGGGGCCTGGGGTTTGTAGGCAAAGTCCTGGTAAGCGATGGCTTCGGCCCGGCCCACTTCGTTGATCCGGATGATGAGGGGTTTTACGCTTGCTGCCACGCGCGAAAGTCGGACCGTATTCCAGCTGAGAATGCCGATGATTGCAAAGGCACAAAGCAATGCGACTTTCAGCGCCGTATTGGTCGTCAGAGTCGAGCCGAAGTACTCGTACTCCTGCCTTGCCGCGTGCTCGATCGGCGGGAGTAATGCGGAATTCAATGGTCTGGACTTCATCAGGCGAAGGCTCCTTTTACAGCAACGGCGACGCTGCCGGCGAGATTGCTGCCGGCGGCTGCGGTGCCTTTGAACAAATCACTGACAAAGCTGGTGATGCGAAACACACTGAAGATCAGGCCGATGTTCAGCATCCCGAGCGGCACCAAAAGGACGAAGAAATGTGCCAAGGTATAGTCGCCGTGGATGGAGCGGTCAATGAAGTTGACAAGCACATTCGTCCACACGAAAACCAGGGCGCTTGCGACCACCTGGTAGAAGCTGTACTGCAGCATGAACGACAGCCAGTTCCAGAACAGCCAGCTCAGTCGTGGCACGACCAGGAACGGAATGAATAGCGGCCCCAGAAGCGAGCCAATTCCCACCGCTACGAATCCGAGGATCGTGACGCCGAACAGAACCCCTTCGATGGCGATCATGTCGACCATGATCGAGACGAAAATGAACAGCTCCAGGGGGTTGAACAGCGAGGGTCGTTCCGTCCCGGTGACGATCGCCGCTATGCGGGCAAGCAAAGTATCCAGACTGGCCAGGTCGATATTGCTTGAAAGCTGGCGACCGATGTCTGGCAAGACCTGGTGAAAACTGGAGCCGATCATTGGAAGAGGAACGTTGTAGTAGCGCAGCATCATCTCCGCAAGCAGGAACAGACCAAAGAAGTGAAGCAGTTCACCATACGGAAACTCCGGATGATGCCGGGCCGAACTATGAGTCGCCCACTTCAGCCCGTAGAGGACGAGCATGATGACTCCCACGGCCGTCAGTACCTGGTTGCCGGTGGCTAAGAACACCGGACTGCCGGAGGTCACGAGGTTGTTCACGGAGTCCGTGATCGACCCGATGTAGTCCGCCGGCGACGCCGCATGAGCGAGTGGTGTCAGAGCCAGGATCAGGAGGAGCTTCCGCATCTAAATCGACCCTCTACTTCGCTCGGTACTCGCGGGCTTTCTTGCCCCAGTTCTTTAGGTCGTCAATGGCCTGCTTTTCGTCCGGCCGCATCGGGCGAACCAGTTGCTGCGCCCGTTTTTCGGCCGCCTCTTGCTTGTGCTTTTCATACCCGAGGTAAGAGGCAATGCTCGCGAGCAGCGCGATGATGACGAGAAGTGGTTTGATCTGCAGTGCGTTGATCATTTGTCGTGTCTCCTTTACTGGGCTCGATAGCCGGCCAGGGCTGCTTTCGCGCTGCCCCAGGACGCACTTTCGGAAGCGGCATAATCATTCGCCCGACCAACGAAGCTGAGGTGATCCGCCACAGCGTCACGCTGGACCTTGTTTGCAAGAACCTGCTGCTCGACCAGGCACGCCTCGACAGCGCCCTCACTGCGGGCTTCGTTGTTCGCCTGCGCTTGCGCGGCGTTCATCAGGTTCAGCTGCTCAATCTGGCTATTGGTGCTATCGGAGCCGTCCGCCTGGGCAGCGGCAAGGTTGAGGATCGGTGCTGCATTGGCGGCGGCATTCTGCCGGTATTGGGCAATGGTCGAAAGACACTTGGCTGCCGACCCATCCTGTGCCTCGACGCTCGCCAGATGTGCCAGCAGCCGGCTGGAGCCCGCGATCTCGCCGGATAGATACGAAGTGTGAGTCACGGGAACTGTGGCTGCAGTCCAGGCGCTGGATGCCAGTTCCGGACGGCCGTTCACCATCGCTGGCCAGTTCACTGTCTCGCCATACCGGTTCTGGGTAAAGTCATTCACGGCCGTCTGGGTGAGCGTTCGCCAACTCATGCGCTGCGGCTGGGCGAAGCGCAGTGACATGTACTTCGCCTGTTCGTACAGGTTCAACCCGTTTTGATAGATCTTTACGGTCTGGTTGTAGGTCTGGATCGTCTTCGCAAGCAGGCTTGCGTCAGAGGTAAAGATCTTGCCGAGCGTGGCGTAACTGCTCGGATCGAACACGATATCGCCGAAGCCGAAGATGGCCGCAGCCGGTCTCGGAAACAGAACGGTCAAACCGGTTAGGACCAGCGCGGCCACAACACTGCCTTTTGCAATCGAAATCCATCGTTTCTTCATGAGCGAACCCCCTTAGTGAAGCCATCCATTCGAACGTAGAAACTTGTCAAGGAAACCGAGGCTGCCGATCAAGCCGAGCCCGACGACGGTTCCTATAAAAATCCAAAACGCGAGATAGAGCGGAAGCCGCCGCAGTCTGATGTCACTGCGGATCAGTCGTTCTGTATCTGGGTGCATTTACTTTTCTCCTGGGTGCATAGAGTCATAAGCCGGTAGTTGAAGATCGTCGGTCAGCACGACCTTTACACGCGTGCCCTCGCGAATCGTGATGGTGGGCATGCGATTGAGGAAGCGGTCGAGCACTCGGTCCGCTGACTGGGCCATGCTCTCCGAAATACCGTTGCGGAACTGAACCGACGGATCGTAGACGATGCCGGTTGTGCCGTTGCCGATCTGGGCCAGGCCGCCGATCGCGCCGACGGCTAAGCTGGCGCCGAAGATCGAAGCGTAATGGCTATTCGTCTTGTCGTGCAGTCCGGTCTCGCCGGCCTGCGCCAGACCGGGCATCTGCTTGTCGAGCGGAATCGAATAGGAATCGCAGTCCGGGAACGATGATGCGGTGAAATGCAACGGCGAGCCGCTGCTGCCCGAAGGCCGAAACTTTGCTGGCTTCGCCGAGGACACGTGCACCCTGTGGAATCAACAACAGACGGGTACCCGGAAGGTAGACATCGGTCGTGGTCATGCAATTCACTGGACCCGGCTGTTCGCCATCAAGCCGATTCGTGAGAACGGCTTCGACGATTGTGCCTTCCGGGAGCCAATACACTTCTTGCTTCGCCGGATCAAAGTCGAGCGGCTTTCGGGTCTTTTCCGTAGGCGCGGCCGTGGTTTGCGTTTCCGGCGCGGGCGTCGCCCCGGCCGACGAATCCACAGCCGCAGTGGTCTGCTGTGGAACTGGCTTCTCTTCCCGCTGAAGGAAACGGATTGAGCCCGTTCCTGCCGGACCAGATTGTCTGCAAACAGAGACTTGTACGCCTGCTGCGCTCGCTCCGCCTCCAGTTGTGCCTTCTGTGATTCGCCAGAAGCAAGTTGGTGTGTCGCATAATTCTCCTGAAATTGCTGCCGTGCTTCCGCCGCGTCGTGCAACGCGGCAGCACGTTGCAGATCATCCGCTGTCATCGCGGACGCGCTACCGGCCTTTTCCGCCTGTTGCCGCCGGTTAATCTCGTCCCGAAGCTGTGCTTCGGTCTGCTTCAGGTTGTTTTCCCAATCACGAATCTGTGCGGGCGTCGGGTTCTGCTGCTGCGATTTAACTGCCGGGTCCGGAGCCTTCGCGCGCTCGGGCGCATTGGTCCCGACAATATTCGCCAGGATGATGAACAGAATCAGGCCGGCCACTCCGAAGAACATCCAGCGCTTCTGCCGGTCACTGAGACCCGCCGGTTTCAGCTTTTCCGGATCGGGAATCGGCGGTGTGGAGGGAGTCGTGGTTTGCTCTTCGCTCATTGAGTCCTTCCTCAACCGTTCTCCCGGTGGAAGCGCAACTGGCTCTTGCCCACTCGCAAGTAGCCGTCGTCCAGGATCTTGTGGATCGTGTAACGCCCGGTCTTCTGGTCGAACTCGTACTGGATCAAACTCGGTTTGCCGTCCTTCACCTCGTATACGGCGGGCGCTTCATTGGGTGTTGCCTCGATGTAAGTGAACCGGTCGTCGTGATAAATGGCGGTCACGTTGAAAGGGCTCTTTTGCGCCGAAGAACTGTACTTGTAGTCGTGCCGGATCGCCGTTGCTGCATCGGCGCGCACTTCAACCCGCTCCCGCTCCAGTTCCTTCTTCACGGCGGCCTGCTGCGCCGCGAGCTGTGCCTGTGCATTCTCGGCCTGTTTCTTGTAAATCTCGACTGAGTTGGCGGGAATGAATCGCGGCTTGTCCTTCATCGCCACGAGGGCCGTGGAATCGACGGGATTCACGAAGACCTTCAGATCCGCGTGACTGCCCGCGACATTCGAGACCTCCGTAGCAAGAAAGCTGTAGACATTCCCGCTTGCGGTGATCAGATTGAGATTGGTGCGGCTACCCGGCTGAGCGGGTTTGACGTATGCGAGATTGCCCGTCCAGTTCACCGGCCAGTACTCTTTGTCACCGCAGGTGACTTCGAGGATCGATTCCTCTTTAGGAAGCTCGATCAACGTCGTGAAGCGGACTTCGGTTGAGATCGGAACAATGTCAGTGTCGTGGTAAGAGACGGTGCGGCTGACCGTGTTGGGGTCTCCGGCGAGGACCTGCACGTCAGCCGCGCTTCCGTAAATACAATTGAGACCAGTCAAGGCAAAGACAAGCCGTGTTTTAAAAACCTCATCAGTAGAAGCCTCCTTACTTGGCCTGAGCGGCCAAAACTTTCAAACCTTCTTCGAACCCGTGCTGCTTAATAGCGTGCCGGCGGCGTTCGTTGTCGTAGGGCGAATTCGTGTACTGCCAATAGGCGCGCGGGTCGAGGTCGACGTTCAAGACCTTCGAACGCTGAGCGGTCTTCACCAGGAACTGGCGTTTCGGAATGAGGCGAGCAAACAACTCCACCTCGCGCTCATTCAGGTGGAACATGCGCTGGTATGCCGCTAGGTCCGCTCCGGGATTGGCCAGCAGGATCTTGGTCGGGCAGATCTCGTTCACCAGGTCAAGCACGCCGGCATTTTGCAGGTCGGCGGCAGACTGCGTGATCAGGCCGATGCCGCCGTTATGCTTCCGCCAGGTCTTTCCCGCCGCAACCAGATACTGCCGTGCGGTATCGTTGGCGAGGAACCGCCACACCTCATCGGCCCAGAGTTGCTTAGAAACGGGTAGAAGGGCAGGATCGTAGACGACCTGGCTGATGCGCTGGAAGATGTAGAACAGCAGCGGCTCGAGCACCTGCGGATAAAGCTCATCCATCCCCTGGAAATCGAATGTCTGGAAATTGGCAGAACGTCAGCGTATCTTCCGGGTTGTCGAAAACGGAACCGTACTGGCCATCGGCAATCCAGGGGCGCAAGCAAGGTGCGAGGTGCGGCGGCAGGCCATAGACAAGATTGCCGTAGCGTGCGCTGCTCTTCGGGCAGCACATACAGCGTTCGATGCCTTCGAAGAGTTCACGGTCATCTTCGACAGACGGCGTGTACCCGCTGTTCGTCAGCAGCAGACGAACGAACGTGAAAAGAAACTGCAGATTGTCGGCCGTTCCTGGCAGAACGAACGGATTGATCCGGAATGACTGCCGGCCTTCGCCGAACTGCATCTGCAGATAACGAGCCGCCGTGCTTCTGCAGTGATCTGCCGGTAGCTGCCGCCCAGATCGAGAATGAAGGTGCGCGGCGCGTCTTTCTGCGAATGATCGATCAGCAGATTCGCGAGGACCGACTTGCCCGCGCCCGGCGCACCGAAGAGCAAGGCTCCCAACCGGTCGCCTTCATGCAGGTTGAAGTAATAAGGCGTCGCTTCGTTTGTTTCGAGCACGACCAGGTGCTCGCCCCCTAAATGCCGATTGCCCTTCTCACCGCTATACGGCGCATACAGAAACGAAAGATCGGCGTAATTGCCGCTCAGCAGCCACGTTCGGCGGAGATTGAACGCCTGGTTGCCGGGAATGATCGACAAGTAAGCATTCAGCGCGTTGTACGTTTCGCGGATGAGCGCCGCTTCGTGGTTTCCGAAGATCTTCGCTGACATCCGCCGCCGCTCTCTGGAGCCGGGGTTTGTCGCTCCAGCCATACAGCACAACGGTGAACGAGAACTCACCGAGATATTCGCCGGCGTTCTTTATCCGTGCGAGTGTTTCGTTCAGCTCTTCGACATCGTTGAGCGCAGATTTGTCCGCAATGACGTTCTCACGGTTTCCCCGATTCAGAACCATGCTGAGGATCGACGGAATGTCCGCCACCCACTGCGACCAGTGAAAGTGGCTTTGCGCCGCCCGAATCGTTGTGATGGCTTTGTCGTTCAGAACCCGTTTGAATTCCGTGCACAGAATGAAATTCGATTCGAGAGCCAGCAGATCGCGGAGCACATTCGGGAACGTACTCGCCGGTGGCTCTTTGAGCGAAAGCACTTCCACCTGCGCGTTGCCCACGCGAATTCCCTCACGCGTGCAGGCCAGAGGCAGGCTCGCCATGTGAGTAGTCGACGTGGCCGTCGTATTTCAGCCGCTCGGACGCGGCAATTTCCGGATCGAGATTGGCGAGCAGCCGGAAGAACAGCGAATGCCTCGGCTTTGGGCAGGACGGTGATTCCCAAGAGATCGCCGATGTTGCGCTGAAATGATTCCGCGTGAGCCGAGCAGTGTGGCGCGATTCCGCTCGAGTTCGTCGGCCATGACCCGCAGAACCTTCCGGTTCGAAAGAGTGCGCCTCAACAGGCTGTTTGCCGTGAGCGCGGGCGGTTCAAAGAGCAGAACGTAAATCAGGCGCAAGCGTGTATAAGCCTTCAGGCTTCGACTGCAAATAATCCCTGCGGTCCTGCACTGTCTGGCGCACGGCCGCGTTGGCATACTCGGTCCGCTGCTCGATCGGCGCGTGGTCCTGCTTGATCACGTACTGATACAGCCGGAACTCGTTCGTCGAACGAACGCCAGGCTGCCGCTACACGTTTGGTGTAGCTTTCAAGCAGTTGCGTCGGTGAGGCATTCGTGGTCGATACCTTCGACGCCGAGCACGACGCCAAGCTGATTGCTCTTCGTCAGAAACACGGAATCGTCGATAAAGCGGTGGGGCGCAAAGAGCGCGTGGAACGCGCCGGCATCTCGGTACGCCTTGAGAAATTTCCGCAGGTTCACCATGTCAGCCTCCGCTCGACAAACAGACGGAACCAGTCATGCTTCGCCGGATCGTAGAGAGCCTTCTGCTTCCGGACCTGGTTCAACACGAGAAAAATGTTCGGGTCTTTGCGCGTCAGCCGGCGCCCGAGAGCACAAAGTGCGACGAAGAGCACAACAGCGGCGATCTTCGAGCCGCCATCGTTCGCTCCGACGATGACCGAGAAAAGAAACGCCAGGCCCGCCAGCTTCCTGTCGATGCCGACGATCAGCAGCGGCTTGTTTAAGGCTTTTGCGGCAGGCCTGGTCATGTCGCCTCCTTAAAGCGCCTGCACCCAAGTGATGATGGGCGAGGCAAAAAGAGCGAACACCAGTCCGAGAAGCAGGCCGGAGACTTTGGCGACCGTGCCGGGGCCGCCGGCCATCAGGCCGATGCCGCAAATGATGCACAGGATGATGCCAACCCATTTGGCGATGGCGATCATCTCGGTTGCGATTCCCTGCGCTGCCTGGCCAAACGAACTCGTCTGGGCAAACGCGAGTGTTGCTGTGAGTCCAAACAGGGCCGCCGAGTAGACGACCTGTCTCGAAAAACGTAAGCTACTTTTCTTCATGAGTTGAGCTCCTATGTGGAGATAACCGCTTGGCGGTACTGTTACTTAGGCGCGTACGAACGCGCAGGCTTGCTGATATCTGGCTTGCGCCGCGCGAGGCAGAACTGCAGAACGCTTTGTCGACCTCGAGGAAAGCGCCGTTGCGAGATATGGCTGCCGGGCACTCGGGCCAGTAGAGGCGAACAAGCTTCAGCCACGCATTGATACGCTCGCGAAACTTTCGTTCCCGAGCATAAATCTGCACACCGAGCTGGTTGGCAAGTCCGTAATTGCCAAAAAGCGGTATTCGCTCCGGCCCCTTTGCCTGATGGCAACGCCACGTGAGCCATGTGTACAGATCGAGGCAGCCTGAGTTCCGTGCGAGCACACGAACCACATTGGCGTCAATCGGGATAGGGTGCTCTTGTAATTCCTGCCAAAAAGCGAGCGATAACGTGACGGTATTTTCGCGAGCCGCTACCTTCTCGCCGGAATCGGAAAGCCACAGCTTCATCGAATCGAAGAAGTGAGTTCGCGAGCAATGCCACACTTCCGCCTTGCTTCTGTCTTCTGTGGTACCGAAAAAGACGGTGCTCCCGAATACCCGCCTGAAAGCGTCGACCAGACGGTTATAGTGTGCTCCATTTGTGGGCATACCCCACTCAATGAGCAGTTCAGCTCCGCTTCGGAATCGAACCTCGCGGGTTTGGTATCGCACGGCCTGGGTCGCCAGGAACAGAATTAGAAGTCGATCCTGGCCGAAGGGAACTCCCCATTGAGGATGGCCAGCGACTTCCAGGCAGAATCGTCCGTTCTGGCGGCGGTAAGTAAGCGTGCCCGAAGGCAACCGTCGGATCGGTAGTCCACACAGAATAAACGGGCGAGCCCCGAAGGCGACGTCCTGATCGGCAATGCGACGACTATTCCGAACCTCGAATACTCGGGAAGCGCGTTCGCTCACCAGTTCGGTGATTTGGAGCTGCTGGACTAGGTCTCGAGCCGAATTCATAACGTCGCCCCGGCGATACAAGCAAGTTTCCCGGTGGCAGACAGGAGCTTGTGCGAAATTGTGTGCAATAAGCGCCGAACAGGCCGCGCAAAAGGTCGATGGGAGAAGTCCGCTAAAAGAATCAACGATAGTATGGCAACGGAAGGTCAAGTCTTACAAGCAGGAGGTCCACAGTTCGATCCTGTGACCGCCCACCATTTGAATCAGCAGTCTAGAGAAACGCCTGGCCACGCTTTCATATTTCACCAGCATCCTCACATCCGGCGCTTAGGCCAGTCCGCCGATGATTTGTCGATACTCGTTTTCGGTAAACGCGCGGCAAGTCTCGGACGTGATATGCCCTTGCGAGGTTGCGCCCAGGATCGCTTTGGCTAGGGCAGCATCGTCCGCTGCGTCCACGACGGCAATCATGTCGTGGTGACCGGTAACCATGTAGAAGTCCTTCATTTTTACGCCAGCGGCCTCGAATCCTTTCCGGGCCGCGTCGAGGCGGGATGGGCTGCTTTTGATGTTCTGAAGCCCCTGTGGAGTCCACTTGAGCATCGCAATGTAGGTGGGCATAGCTATCGGTCTCCTATACCGCGCAATTGTACTTCAGAAAAGGTCGCTCCGGATTGCTCAAATCGTACCGTCGTTTCGTCGATAATACGATTCGGCTCATTTACAAAGGAAAGTGCAAGGTTCCTGGAGACGAATCACGCCGGAACCGCAGATCCCAAACCTTCTAGATCCGAAATCTTCCATTCCCCGGCATCCGGCGCTTCCTCCTTGACATCGGCGAGCGGCAACAGTTGGCACGACCGTCCATCGAACCGAACGATAATCACATCCTCACCGTTACGAGCTTCCTCGAAAAGCTCTGTCAAATGTTCCTGAGCGTAGGGTAATTGATAAGTGGCCATCGCCTAAGGCCTCCCAAAACTCATTCTAACGGCCGTTGCCTATCCGCCGGATTGGCCCTCATCTTCGAGGCGCGGCGGTTTGGCGTGCTCGTCTGTTCGCCCCCGAATGCGATCTCGCAGAAGGTTGCTGTCGTTAGGATCCAATGTCTCGGCTTGATCCTGCTGGCCGGAATTGTCTTCGTTCGCGCCGGGCTTCTCCATCCCGCCGATTGTACAAGAACGGCGTTAGAATGAGCTTCCAGTCGTATGTTGCGGAAATCAGATCCTGAGGACTCGCCCGTCATCTCCGAGCCTACGCTTGCCGAGCCGATGGACAGTCGCGCCACGGACGATCGCCTCATCGGCCGTAGCGTCGGTCCTTATCAGATCATTGCGGAGATCGGACGTGGCGGAATGGGGACCGTCTACCGCGCGGTGCGTATCGATGGTGAGTTCGAAGTCGCGGTTGCGATCAAGGTAGTGCGGCATGGAATGAACTCCGGCCTGGTGCTGGAGCGCTTTCGCACCGAACGGCAAATTCAAGCGCGGTTGGGACACCCGAACATTACTCGCCTGCTGGATGGCGGGACCACGGAGGACGGTCTCACGTATTTCGTGATGGAGTACATCCAGGGCTGTCCGCTCACAAAATATTGCGATTCCCGCCAGCTTTCCATTACGGACCGGCTCCGGCTTTTCCGGAAGATTTGCGACGCGGTCTCCTATGCGCATCAAAACCTGATCGTCCATCGTGACTTGAAGCCCGACAATATCCTGGTAACGGCCGAGGGAACACCGAAGCTGCTGGATTTCGGGCTCGCGAAGATCCTCGAAGTTCCGGCCGATGGCAGTGAACCAACGATGACGATGGTACGGATGGGCACGCCGGCCTATTCGAGCCCCGAGCAGATTCTCGGAGAACCTGTGGGCATCGCGACCGACGTCTATTCTCTCGGCGTAGTTCTCTACGAGCTGTTGTCCGGAAGGCGCCCGTACCGTTTAGAATCGCTCGGATGGGAAGAATCGGCGCGCATCGTTTGCGAGCGCGATGCCACGCGGCCCAGCTCCGTCGTTTCGTCGAAAGCAAATGATGTTAACGAGACAGAACAGATCAGCCTTGCCCGGAGAACGACCATTGACGGCCTCCGCAAGCGTCTGGCGGGCGACCTGGACAACATTGTCAGCGTCGCATTGCGGAAAGAACCTGGGAGGCGTTACCGCTCGGTCGATCAGCTAAATGAAGAGATCCAGAATCACCTCGAAGGCCGGCCAGTCAAGGCGCGGGGCGATTCGATCGCGTATAAAGCGGGCAAGCTCATTGGGCGGCACAAGTTGGGATTTGCCATAGTTGCGGCGTTCAGCGTCATGCTTATCGCGGCGAGCGGAATTGCGGCATGGCAGGCGCGCCGATTGGCCGTGCGGGTGGACGAGGATCGGAAGCTGGCAACGTCGTTTCTGGTCAATATGCATGAGGTGATCACAAAACTTCCTGGTTCGACGCCCATTCGAGAAGCGCTGCTGACGAAATCGATGGAGTACTTGAATCGATTGGCGAGCGACACCGGCAACGATCGTGAGACGCGGCGGTCGCTTGCGCTCGCATACGAACGTTTTGCGGATCTGCAAGTGGGCGTGGATGCCGCGGGCTTCGGCAAATCGGCGCAGGCCTTGCGGACCTATGAAACGGCTAAGCGCCTGCGAGAGGATCTGGCGCGGGAAGATCCACGGGATACCGCCGCGCAACGCGAACTCGCGTCGAATTACCTGCTGGGAAGCTACATTACCGGGCGCGCGAGCACGCTCGAACAGCGCACTGCGTCCGACAAAAGAGCCCTGGCGATCAGTGAGAAATTGGCGAATGCGCAGCCTGCGAGCCGTGATGACCAGGCTTTGCTGGCCAAGGCCTACACGAGTTTGGCGTATGGGCTGGGCATGGCGGCCCACTGGTCGGAAGCCACCGCGTATTACCGGAAGGCCTTGCCCATTCGGCAGCGGCTCGCGGCGGATTCACCAAACAACACTACCGCACAGCGGGACCTCGCGAATCTTTATTACCGAATGGGCGTGATTGAGACGCAGTCAGGACGGCCCGCTGCCGCGCTCCCCGACTTATCGGGCGCACTCGCAAGCCAGATGCGCATTTTAAACGCTGATAAAGACGATGTGCAACTCCGTTCCGACATGGCAAGTACGCGTCATTTCTTAGGCGTGGCGCTCGGTGCAACTGGCGATTTACCACAAGCGCTGGCGCAGTTTCGCGAAGCCATATCGATTCGGGAGAAAACGCTTGCCGCGGATGGGCGGGACGCGCGCACCCGCTCGTTTTTGGCCGGTAACTATGCCGAACAAGCAACGGTACTGTTGAAATCGGGGCAAAGAAAAGAGGCGCTGGCAAGTCTTCTACGTGCTATCTCGCTTCAGCGTGAGTTACTTGCACTCGATTCCAGTGGCGTGCCGGTGCGCTTGGCACTCGCCGATTATGAAGCTCGGCTCGCGGCGCTCTATTCCGCGATGGAACACGAGCGCGAGGCGATCCAGAATTGGCAAAGTGCTGTGGCTATCTACGACGAACTCGATCGTGAGGGGCACCTGGAGGCGAGCGATCTCCGTAGCGACGCCGAAAAGGTCAGAACGGAAGCGCGCCGCCACGGCGTGAAATAGGGCCGACCCGACGAAACTGACCTAGAACCGCAGTCCGCCCAGGAAATAGAACAGCAGCACGATAATAAGAATCGTTCCCAAACCGATGCCGGCGCCGCCGCCGTAACCCCAGCGTCCGTAACCGTAGTAACCACCGCCTCCACCGAAAAGCAAAAGCAGAATGATCAACAGGATCAGCACACCTTATAGACTAGAAAGGCGTCGATCCGTTTCCAAACCGACGACATTCGTTACCCCTCCGCGCTTCCAGGAATTTTCTTACGGGCGGTTGTTTTCGGATCTCGCATCCACCGGATCACGTCGCGAAGCGCGCGTAGGTAATGCGGACCGACGCCTAACAAACGGAAGGAAGAACTTCCCATATCCGCAGTTCGATTGATCCAGGATATGGGAACTTCCTTGATTCGATATCCGGCGACGATTGACTTCAAACCGATCTCGGCATTCGCGGCGAAGTGATCCTCCGTAATTTCCAGATTCTTTAGCACTTCAGCTTTATAGAGCTTCAGATTATTCGAGATATCGTGAAACCCGAGCCGCAGCGATTTTCTCGCCAGTAAGTGAAAGAGCCGGTTTGAAACGATCTTGGCGAATGGGTAATTAACCATGATCGATTCTTGTGTGAAGCGGCTGCCAATTGCTCCGTCATAGCCCTCGGCGACCGCATCAAACAGGTCACGCATCTCTGGAACAATCTGGACAAAGTCGCTGTCCATCGTAAAAATATACGCGCCGGTAGCTGCCGCATAGCCATCTCTCAATGCGCGTCCTACGCCATTCGGAGGGGTTCTATTGATCACCCGTACGCGTTTGTCCTGACGGGCAATCTCGCCGGCCACTTCCGCAGTCTTGTCCTTGCTGTTGTCATTCACGATCACAATTTCGTGGATATAATCGCCAAAATAACTCGTGAGCGCTCTCACCAATGGGCCAATGGTTGTCTCTTCGTTGTGACAAGGAACGACAAATGATACAGCTTTATGAAATTGGCTATGCTTGGCGAGATTCACAGGGGGCCGTTCTTCTGCCCCTCCCGGTCTCCGTGCCCAAAGATATAAAGTGCCGCAAAGATCCCGCAAAATAGGTGTATGTTCAATAACAAATGCGCTCGTCTGCACTGCACGAATCGCCCGTTTCGGCAATAACGGATGAATAATGTCGTAGGGAACGACTTCGATGTCGGTGAACCCCTTTTGCCGCGCGCTGTTCAGGAAATCGGTTTTGCTGATTCCGATCTGACATCGTGCGTTGCCGCTCCATCGTCCAATCGCCGGAATGACGCTCTTTGCGAGAACTTGCGGGTTCCTAAGATTCTGCTCAAAAAACAGTATTTGGCCGCCCGGCTTAAGAAGCCGGTACAGAGCCATCAAGTGTTCAGCGAAACGATTGTGGCAAAGAATCGCCGTTCCGATTACATAATCGAACGACTCCGCCGGCAACTCTTCCAGACTCTTTACCACGCGCCGGTGTACGGTTGGGGTTGCGGCCCAGTCTTTCGATTCCGCAAGGTCATTGTTGAAAATCGCCGCAGTGATCTCGTTCTCGCCCCGGAACACAGCAGCCAGTTCGCGGGTCCAAATCCCACCGCCCGCTCCGATCTCCAGTATCGATTCGCCGGGAAGAACATGAAAGCTATGTCGAACCGTAAGCGCGCGCCATCTCAATTTATGCGGTGAACTCTGCGGATAGGATCGCCAATACTTTTCCCGTGTCCGCTCCATTTCGCGAAGATTTTGCTCGAGCGTTGTTCCGGCGCTGTTTTGGCTCAAATTACACCCGCTAGGCTACGAGCAAAGCTTTTCAACAGGTTGTATCCTTCTGGCGACAAATCTAATGGAAATCCCTTGCATTTCGTCAATCGGAACACATACCGAAGACGCTTTCCCTGGATATCAATTACCCCCTAACCGCATACAGGCGCGGACGTTTAGTACGGCTAGTACGGCAGTTCTTGGCTTGAAGTGAGATAGGTGACTAATGCGTGGTATGTTCAATGGAAACAAGCGTGCCATCCTTACCGTTAAGCGATAAGCGCTTTGCCATTTTTACGAAGGTCGACAGGCTCGCATCTGCTATTGAGAGCTCCAAGATTTGGCCGCTCGCCATCTTCCTTGCGGCGTATCTTCCTCTAACTATTGTCATCGCGCGCCACAAGCTTCTTTGGGACGACGAGTTCTTCACGCTATATCTCTCACGCCCCAATAGCTTGAGTGGCATTCTAAAGGCTCTTGCGACGGGCGCCGATCAACACCCGCCCTTTTTCTATTTCCTGATCCACCAGGTTACTGCCGCCCTGGGGACAAGTCATCTCACGTTACGGCTTGCCGCAATAGTCGGATACGGCCTCTTTTGTATCTGTCTGTTTTATCTGCTGCGCGCCCGAACGTCTGCTTTGTGGGCCCTGGTAGGCATGCTTATACCCTTGGCCGCAAATGCCGCGTATTACTATGCGTCGGAAGCCCGTGGATATAGCTTGATGCTAGGCTTTTGCGCATTAGCACTTTTAAGTTGGCAGAAGGCGGCAGGCGCTAAAAAGCCGCTGGGTTGGTTGTGTACTCTTTTTGTTGCATTAATGATGGCGGTATCGAGCCATTATTACGCAATCTTGTTTCTAATCCCACTTGGCCTTGGCGAACTAACACGCATTTACGTCTTAAAACGCCTCGACGTGCTTGTTTGGGTTGCCTTTTTGGGCGCTGCTGTTCCGCCGATTGCGTTTCTCTCTACGATCCGGCATGCAAGTCACTACTCCGCTCATTTTTGGGCGATCCCGTATTGGAATAAAGTATTGGAATTTTACCCCACGTACTTGGGGCACTTAGTTACGATCTTCTTGTTGGGCGCCCTTCTATACTTATTTGCTCGGCCGCCGTTGGTTCCCTATCCAATCGACGATCCCGACGGCTCTGCATCCCCATTTGGCTTTCTCCCATGGGAGGCCGTGGCCTGGGTCGGCATAGCGGCAATACCAATCATTACGATGATCCTGGCCAAGGTCGTAACTCATGGATACGCAGAACGATACGCTCTTCCCGGCCTGATAGGCGCCGTCCTGATTATTTGCCATGCCGGCTTTCATCTTGCTCCTCGATCTCGGATCATTCCCTTTCTTCTGTCTCTGATTTGTCTCGTTTTCATCGGAGTACAGGGCGCGCTGACTTTCCTAAACCAGTCCTTAGGTTTGCCCAACTTGATTCAAGATATGAGTTTTATCATGTCGTATAGCGGTCAACCTGTCGTCTTGCCGGACGCCACGGTGTTTCATCAAGTGTCATTTTACGCGCCCAGGCAGGTTGCACGAAATGTCGTCTATGTAGCGGATCCGGCTAATGCCGTGAGATATGTTCAGCAGGATACGATTGATCGGGGTCTGTTAGATCTGCGGCCCTGGTTCCCCCTGAATGTCGCGGAATACACCCAATTCGTGGAAGAACATTCTCAGTTCCTGGTTTACGGCACACTTGGCGGATGGAACTGGATTACTTTCGTCACTACGCCACCTACTTACAAGACAGAATTTTTGAGCAGATCAGGTCCCAAGATTTTTCTGCGCGTTCAGAAGGTGGTTGCAAGTCCTGAGGCTCCGCAACCAGCTCTCCATCGGGCCGATTCGAATTACTTGTTCAATCATGTCAGGACAACCGGCCCTTCGTTGTGCGAAGAATGGTTTCCTGGCGATAGTTTCTGCACCACAATCGAGCAGAAGTTGCGCGAACACTAAGCCCGCAGCCTGCTCAAACTCTCTCGAGCGCGCGCTCAAAGTCCTGTAACAAGTCCCGCCAGTCCTCAATTCCGAACGACACCCGCACCAAGCCGTCGCCGATGCCGGCCTCGTCCAGATCTTTCGCGCTCCAGGCCGAATGCGTGGTGCTGCGTGGATGACAGGCAAGCGTTTCTACGCCGCCGAGCGAAACGGCATTCCGCGCAAGCTGCAGATGCCGAAGCAAATCAAATGCCGCGCGCTTCCCGCCCACAAGGTCGAGCGAGACCAACCCGCCGGGATGAGCGCATTGTTCGCGATAGATGCGCTTCTGGTCGGTGTCATCGAAAAGCGTCGGATAATACACTCGCCGGATCTTGGGATGGTTGACCAAGGCCTCCGCAATCCGCTGCGCATTCTTGCTTTGCCGGTTCATGCGCAGATATACCGTGGGCAATCGCGTGTTGAGAATCCAGCACTCGTCCGGTTGGAGAATGTTGCCGAACAGGCTACGCTTGCTGCGAATCTTATTCATCACGCCGGCATCTTTGCTGAGCGCTACGCCTCCAATGATGTCGCTAAAGCCGCCCAGGTACTTGGTCGCGGAATAGAGCGACACGTCCGCGCCCAACGCTAGCGGGTGTTGGAAAGCCGGACCGAGGAAAGTATTGTCGATCATCACGAGCGGCCGGTTGGGGCATGGCCGCGCAAGTTTCCGAAATGCGCCGGATATCGGTCATCACCATCGTTGGGTTGGCGGGCGTTTCGACCAGCACGACGCGCAGGTTCTTTGCGGCGCGAACAGCCGTGTCGAGCGCCTCGCCCTGGCCACCCGCCACCGCCACGCCTTGCACTCCGAAAGGCTCGAGAAACTTCTGAATCAGGGTCTGCGTGCCACCATAGATGGGGACCGTGTACACCACGCTATCGCCCGGCTCGAGAACCGCCAGCAGCGCCGTCATGATTGCCGCCATGCCGGAATTGAAAACAGCCGCCGCCGTGGCGCCCGGCTCGAGCGGCAGAATCTGGTCTTCCAGGATTTGAGCGTTGGGATGATTGAAGCGCGAATAAACGAGATCCACGTTTTCTTCCGCCGTCCGCTGGGCGCGGCCGCCCATGATGTCGAATGCGCGCTCGGCCGCTTCGGGACTCGAGAAAACGTAAGTGGAACTACGGAAGACCGCAGGACGGGCCGAACCAACCGACAGGCTGGGATCGAAACCGCGCGTCAATACGTCGGTCTCTGGCCGGAGCGGAGCCGTGTGCTTGGAATCGGGCACGCAGGGAAACCTCCGTCTAGAGTGTAGTACTAGACGAAAGAAGAGCAGGCGAAGGAAAAGCGCATTTTGCGAAACGAAATGATCTTTGGATTATCTGAAGCGGCGAGAGAGGCCCTTTCGGGCGCCAGGGAGGTGTTGCTTCAGGGGTCTTTCTATGAGGTTAGTCTCGCTTTGGTGGGAGTTGCCTCCCTGGCTGTATTCCAATAGTAGAATATGATTTTGCGGAACGCAAGGCTTTTCTCTACGAAAATCAAAATTTTTTTCGTACTCCCCTTCCCAACCTTGGGGATACACCCTGAAACAGGGGCTATAGATTGCAGATAACTATCTTAGGATCAACGGGTTCTATCGGGTCGAACACGCTGGATGTAGTGCGCCAGCTAGACGGCCGCTTTCAAATTTTTGCACTCGTAGCAGGCAAGAATCTGGATGTACTTCGCTCCCAAATTCTGGAATTTACTCCCAAACTAGTAGTTGTAGCAGATGAGATCACCTTGGAAGCGTTGAAATCCCGCCTTTCGGAATCCAGCCTCCCGCGCCGCCGCTGGCCGGAACTGGCATCCGGAGCCGGAGGCGCGCATCGCTGCCGCCATCGAACCCAGCGTCGGGTTTGTCATGTCCGCCATTGTGGGCGTGGCGGGGCTTCGAAGCAACGTATGCCGCCATCCGGGCGAAGAAGCGCATCGGACTGGCGAACAAAGAAGTCCTGGTAGCGGGCGGCAAGCTGGTAATGCAAGCGGTGCGCGAGGCCGGAGCCGAACTCATTCCCGGTGGATAGCGAGCACAACGGAGCGCACCAGTGCTTTCGCGCCGGCCGCAGGGACGAGGTAACTCGCCTGCTGCTTACGGCTTCGGGCGGGCCGTTCCGGGACACCCCGGCGGAGGAGCTGGCGCGGGTGACACCGGAACAAGCCCTGAACCATCCCACCTGGAAAATGGGCCGCCGCATCACCATCGATTCCGCGACTCTGATGAACAAAGGATTCGAGGTGATTGAAGCCTGCTGGTTGTTTGACCTGCCGCCCTCGCAAGTCGATGTGGTCGTGCATCCACAATCCTCGATCCACGCCATGGTCGAATATAACGACGGCAGCATTCTGGCGCAGGCGTCGGCCACCGACATGAGAATGCCGATCCAATACGCCATGACGTACCCGGAGCGCGAGCGTGCCCCGGTCGCCCGGATGGATTGGACCGAGCCGCGGACATGGACTTTTGCCGCACCGGATGTGGAGAAATTTCGTCTATTGAGAGTGGCGTATCTGGCGCAGGAGCAGGGCGGCTCGGCTACCTGCACCTTGAATGCGGCGGATGAAGTGGCCGTCGAAGCATTCCTGGCGGGCCAGATTCCATTTCCCGCGATAGCCCGTACAGTAGAGGAAACACTCGAAAGGCAACCCGGAACGGAACCGGCGACAATAGAAGAGGTCATTGCGGTGGACTTGGCGTCGCGCGAGATGGCCGCGGGGATTTTGCGGGAAAAAGGGTAACGTGGATTTTTTGCATAAGATTTTCTGGTTCGTCATCATGCTCGGCGTGATGATCGTGGTGCACGAGCTGGGGCACTTCTGGGCCGCGCTCTCGGTCGGAATCAAAGTAGAAACATTCAGTCTAGGATTCGGCCCCAGGCTGTTCGGCTTTCGCCGCGGCGATACGGATTTTCGCGTGTCGGCGATTTTATTCGGCGGCTACGTGCGCATGCTGGGCGAGCAGCCGGGCGATGAAAAGGCTCTCGACACGCGTTCGTTTCAAGCCAAAGCCCGGTGGCAGCAGGCCATCGTGATTGTTGCCGGGCCGCTCATGAATGTGGTGCTCGCGATCGCCCTGGTTACCGGACTCTACATGTACGCGTATCCGAAGGAGCCGGCCTCGGCCTCGCGGACTCCGGTTGTGGCCGCGGTGATCCCTAATTCAGCGGCCGCCAAAGCGGGCGTGCAGCCGGGCGACAAAATCATCCAATTCGGAAGCCAAAGAGATCCCGATTGGGAATATGTCCAGACCCAGGAAGCCTTCAATGCGAACCATGCGCTCCCCGTGGTCGTGGAACGCGGCAACCAGACAATCAATCTTTCTGTCACGCCCACCATGGATTCGAAAGAGGGCGTGGGCACGGTGGGCTGGGTGGCCGAACAAGATGCGTGGGTCGCGGCAGTAGCCGCTGGTTCGCCCGCAGCGGCAGCCGGGCTTCGTCCAGGCGATGTGTTCGTGAATGAGAAGGGCCAAACCCTGCCGACCGGGAGCGTACAGCAGATGATTTTACGCTCGGACGGTAAGCCGGTGGAACTGGCGGTCAGACGCGCCGGCGCTATCGAGAAGCTGACCGTCACACCCGCCGCAACCGGTGAAACGGCAATGCCTTGGCGCATTGGGGTCCGCTTTGGCGGTCCGCCAGTTCAGTTTGTGAAGCTAGGTCTCCAGCCGGCGCTCGCGCAATCGCTGCGCTTCAATCGGCAAAACGCGCTGATGATCTTCAAATTTTTGGGCGGGTTGATCCAGCATCGCGTGTCTCCCAAATCGCTGGCCGGCCCGATCGGCATCGCGCAAATGTCCAGCCAGGCTGCCGAAGAAGGCCCGTGGACGTACCTCCTGTTCATGGCGTTTGTCAGCCTGCAGCTTGCGATTATCAACCTGCTGCCGATTCCGATTCTGGACGGCGGCACGCTGCTGGTGCTGATTATCGAGATGCTGTTGCAGCGCGAAGTGAGCCTGCAGGTCAAGGAAACTGCCCTCAAGCTCGGCTTTGTGCTGCTGATGATGCTGATGGTCTTCGTGATCTACAACGACATCAGCCGGATTTTCACGCGCGGCTAGCCGCTCAGGGTAATCGGATACTCAACAGCTCCGACAGATTCACGTAACTATCAAGCCAGATCTGCGCTTTCGCGTCGCCCCGCTGCGCGCGCCGGCGGACGCGCGGATAAAGGCGCCCCTGAATCGCATACACATAGTTCTGCGCCGCCCACAGGTTCACCGGAAAGGGCATTTGCCTGACGATCGTAAGACACCTATACAAGTCATGAAGCTTGGTGAGATTTGACGGATCACCGGCGAAACGCCCCGCGAGCGTATCGACCTTTTGGCGCAAAAGGAACTCGATGGTGGTTTTGTCGAGCGTCAGATTGCTCGCCTGCGCTTCTTTGAGCAAGTTGCGAATGCGTTCGGCGTCCAGCTCTTCGCTCGAGCAGGCGCGCCGCAAGAGACTGTTGATCGCGTACTCGACGGCCGCCATGAATTCGCGCGGCATGGGCGTGCCGAGCGTAGTGATGAAGCGCATCAATGCGGCATGACGATCGTAAAGCTGCAGGTACGCGGCTTCGGCTTCGGCCACCGTGGTCGAGAGAATGGTCCGCACGATGCGGCGCTGCTCGTCGCGAAAGAGCGAGCGCAGCGAGTAGGTTTTTTCGCCGAAGCGCCGGTCGAGCAGGCGCACCACTTCCGGAATGTCCACGCGTTCGAAGGCGCCGCTGATGCTGCTGAGCATGTCCTGGTAAGCGCTCTCGGCATCTCCTTTGCGAACGCCTCCCGCCACATTATGGTCGCCGAAATGCACCACCCAAAACGTTAGGATCTCCGATTCCTGCGTGACCTTCGAAGTGAAACTGGCTTGTCCAAGCGCCATGCGCAGTTGACCGGCCTCGCCGGTGTGATAGTCGAGGCGCTTCACCTCATAGGAAAAAATGTCGGTCCGCTCGCCGTACGGGATAAATAAAGAGCTGATCGAATAGTGGGCGCCGACCTTTTCAAGATCGACGATCGACGGTTTTACATAACGCCGGTATATATTTGAGCCGTCCCCGTACTCGGGAAGATTGCTTTTCGCCGCGGCGAGCCTTTCGAGAAAAGACCCTTCCACCGGATTGGGGAAAAGTTCTCCGGCAAGCTGCGCCACGCGGCCGGCATACTCGATGACTTGCACGGTTTCGATACCGGATAGCTCATCGAAGAACCAGCCGCAGCTCGTGTACATGAGCATCGCGTTGCGCTGCAGCTCCATTAGCTTCCAGACCGTCACCTGCTCGGCATCGGAAAGCGGGCGGAGAAACTGTTCCTGCGCGAAGCGTTCTCTCGATTCAGGCGAGCGGCTCAGGATCACGCCGATATAGGCGTCGCGCGCGGCCCACGGATCGCGCAGCAGGGAGGACCCGAGAGCCTCAAACCCGGGTGTAATCGCATCACGCAGCCAATCAAGCGCCTCCCGCAGAGCCTTGCGCCATTCCTGGTTCCATCCTGGGCGGCCCGCGTTGCACCCGCAATTGGAGCGCCAGCGCTCTACACCATGAATGCAGCTCCAGGAAGTGTTTTCAAAAATCCGCGCTTCCCAGGCCGGCGGGCTCTTGGCCAGAAACTCGCCGTAGTTGGTGATCCGGGCCCATTTCTTGGTCTCGATCATGTCGAGCGCGTAGGCCAGCGCCATTTCGCCATGACGATGATGATGCCCATAGGTTTCGCCATCTGTCGCGATATGCATCAACTGCAATCCATCGGGCGATTCGGCGAAAGCGCCGGTAAGCCGGGCGGCGAATGCCTCGCCATTGTGCAGCAGCTTTTCGAACGCAACCGCCTGCGAGATCGGCCCATCGTAGAAAAAGACGTTGATCGAAGCGCCGCTCGGAGTTTTCACCAAATAGGGGCGCGTTGGATCGATTTTGCCGCCCGCAACATCCTCCCATTCACCGTCGCCCGCGAGCGGCCGCACCGCGCTTGCCTGGTGGGGGGCGAGCACCGTGAACACGATGCCGGCCCGCGCCATCAAATCCAGCGATTCCAGATCGACAGCCGTCTCGGGCAGCCACATCCCCTCGGGCAGCCGGCCGAAGCGGCTTCCGAAATCTTCCAGGCCCCAGCGAATCTGCGTAGCTTTGTCACGCCGGTTCGCGAGCGGCATAATCATGTGGTTATATGCCTGCGCCATCGCGGAGCCATGACCGGAAAACTGCTTCTGGCTATGCCTGTCGGCGTCGACGATACCTCCATACACTTCGGGCGCGTGCTCGGCCGCCCAGGACAGCAGGGTCGGCCCGAAATTGAAGCTGATCCGGGAATAATTATTGACGATGCGCGCGATGCGGTGCTGCTCGTCGAGAATGCGCGCGGCCAGATTGGGCGCGTAGCACTCGGCCGCGATGCGCTCGTTCCAGTCGTGATACGGGTAGGCCGAATCCTGCAGCTCTATTTGTTCGAGCCATGGATTCTCGCGCGGGGGTTGGTAAAAGTGGCAATGAATGCAGAGATATTTCATCCAATAGAGTTATCGATGCGAACCCTTCAATGATAAACAGGCCGTGAAAACGCAGCCCCCGATGGCCGTTGTTTGGCCCACGATGTAGGAACATTCAGGAGTTTTCTCAGATTTTCGGAGCATCCCAACCAAGCAGCAGTTCCAGTTGAAGACTCGGGAGCGGTTTGTCGAGTGGAGAAGGGCTGGTTTGAGAGAGAAGTTTCTTGATTCCGTCGGCCAGCGCATAGAAACGGAAGGAGGGAATACTAAAGAACCGCTGCGAGATGCTCAGCAGTTTTTCGCAAAGTATGCGAAGCTTCATTTTCTGTCCCAGGAAGGTCGCGCCGAAGTAAGCCGCAGCTGTCGCCAGCACGGCTAAGTTCTTTAATCGCTGATACCGAACAGCATCTGGCTCACGAATTTCTCCTGCGGCCGGCGGAGCCCCTCGCACACATCCGAGCAGAACTTCGTCAGTTGCGTCTTCAATCGCGAGCGCAGTTTGCTATCTTGCACCTGGGGACGGCTCCTGTGGTGGATTCGGTTCTTCGCAAAACCCTTCTACCATGGTTTTCGCCCCATCCACTTCACACTTGCCGTAAACCGCTCAAGCCTTTCGCCTTGCCCCGATCGGCCATCGAATTCTTCTGTCAAGAAGCGTCTCTCGCATCTTGCGAAAGTACTTCTCAGGCCAAATTCAGTTCTTTGACTGCCTCACCAGCGCCGCCCAGATTTGCCAATCGCATTTCCGAATACTTGCGGGAAAGGATCACGCCATGTACGCCCGCGCGGAAAGCGGCCAACGTCGCATCTTTGGTTCCGTGCGGCGTACACTTGCTGTTGTTGGACGCCGTCGGGATGTCAATGTCGATACCAGGCCAGATGAGCGTCTTGGTTCCTGCCGCCCCATCTACGGCTCGCTTTGACTCGCGGTACACGTAATCGCTCGAGAATCCCGTGTAGGGAATTTCCTCGTAACTGCGTTCGTTGTAATTCAGAACGCGATACTCGAATTCAAGCAGATCCTGCTTCGGAAAGTCCGCAAACACGCCCTTGTGGAGGCCATCGATATAGCTGGCCATGCGCGGACCGGCGCAGTTATTGTACATGACCATCTTGAGGAAGTCGGAATACTTCGCTAGTTCCTGCAAATCCTGCTCGGCGCGAAAGATGGGACTGAAAGAATTGTTGTGAAAGATGTGCCAGCCGCAGAGCAGGTCCGGCTTCACGGATTTCACTTTGCTGTAGAGCGCTTGGTACGTTTCCCGCAGACTGTCGTTCCAGAAGGTCTCCCATGCGAGGATCTCCGGATACCGCAGAATAATCCGCCAGAAAGTTACGTAATAGCCATCTACCGGGCGCTTTCCGCCGGAGGCCTCCTTCAGGAACTTCTCGAGCGCGAGATATCCTTCGCGAGCCCGGTCCACGTTGATTCCCAGGCGCTTTCCTTTGGTCCGGCAAAACTCGCAGAAGCAGGACGCCCTCTCGGCGTTTGCCGCTCGTATCGCATTGTTCAATGGGCCCATGCGTTCCGAGCACCACATGATCCCGTCCACATCGTACGACCGGGCGTAGTCTTCCACCAGTCCCAGCAAAAAATTGGAAGTGTTCGGATTATTGAAACAAATCCGCGGACCCGGACGGCCGTGAACATCTTGCTCATGCAATTTGTCAACGTTTGGCAGGTCCGCGCGAAAGACATCTTCGGCCCATAAGATGGTGCGCATGCCGCGCTTCTTGGCGGCGGGAAGCACCGTGTTGATGATGTCTACTCCCGGATGATCGGGGGCGCGCGTATCCTCCGCTTTCAAGGCGGTATCCCGGTAATACTGCGGGTGCGGCGTAGCGAAATTGCCGCCGTGGAAATTCAGATCGTATTCCTGCTTGCCGTGGTCGGGCAGCGGCTGCCCGGGCACCTGCCTTCCCGCAATGCCCCGCCCGTATGTAAACACGGCTAGGAAGAGCGTGTTGATCGAGGCGCGCTGCTCAAAAACATCCAGCACTTGTTCCACGCCCTCGTCCAGGAATGATATGGCGCCCACCTGGATTCCGATCATCGTCTTGGAGGGCGATTGCCGCGCCCAGCCAGAGCCAAGCGAACCCGCCGCGGAGCTCGCCATAGCCGCCGTTTTTATGAAATCTCTGCGATCCATCTCCATACCTTAGTAAAGTTTCGTGCAACCTAAAAAGTAAGCCTGGCGTTGAATTGCATCACCCTTGCGCCCTGTGTGCTCAGAAGCTGGCCGAACAATGGGTCATTCACGCTCGTGCGCAAGCCCGAGAGATTCGTGTGATTCAGGGCATTGAACATGTCGGTGCGTATCTGCAGCTTGATAGTCTCTCGCAGCGAGAAGTTCTTGGCCAGGCTGAAATCGACATTCCACATACCGGGCGCCCGCAACGCGCCCGGACTAAAATTACCGGGCCGGATAGGTGCGCCCGAGGCGCTGGCTACGGGGATCCTCTGAAAAGCGGCCGGTTTGAGATACTGCAGCGTCTCCTTGTAATTGGAAAGCACGGTCTGGCCTCCAATATAGTCGGCACGCTGATTGGAGGTGGATGAACTCTGCGTGACGGTGACGGGAAGCCCGGTTTGCGCCCCGACAATTCCCGTGGCCTGCCAACTACCCAGCAAATTGCGGACGAAAGCGCCCCGACCCGCGAATTCGGGCAGTTGATACACGAAGTCCGCGCTGAAATAATGCGTGATATCCGAAGCCGTGGGACCGCGATCAGATCGCAGATCGAAGAACTCCTGATTACGGCTGCCGTTTTCACCGTCATAGTAGGCGCCTGTATCTCCTCCCCCGTTGCTTAGCGCCTTCGACCACGTATAGTTCACGTCAAAACTGAAGCTTTGCGCAAAACGCTTGCGAAGAGAATTCTGCCAGCCATAGTAAGTCACACTTTGCGAGTTGTCGACATAGTAAGGCTGCCCCAAATTAGGATTCGGCCGGAGGCCGGTGATGCGATTCACCGCGTTCACCGTCCTGAACATCGGAAACTTAACTCCGCGTGTGCCGACCATCGCCGTCTGGAAGACAGTAGTCGGCGTGATTTCCCGCTGAATATCTAATGTGTATTGCATTGTGTACGGATTTTGAAAATTGGGGTTATAGATCGCAGCTACGTAAACTATCGGACTGCTCTTAGTAAGCTGCTGCGCATAGTCGAATAAGTTATCGTTGAAATCGGGATACTTGATACCGAACTGCTTGATATCCGCTGGAGTGAAGGTGAGCCGGTAAGGAACATTGGAAGCGCTCGACACCAGATTCCAGAAATCCTCCGGCACGATGTTGCTGAACATGACCCCAAACCCGCCACGGATGGCGGTCTTACCTTTGCCGTCCGGATTGTAAGCGAACCCAATCCGCGGACCAAAGTTATTAGGGTCGTTCGCATAAGGATCGGAAGGCGAACGCAGTGGACCAACGCTGAACTGCCCGTCCATAGTCATAGAGCTTGGATTGTAGAGTCCGGCGTCCGGCGTTCCGCCTTCTCCTTTTGCGACAAAATTCGAGTAATAATCATAGCGAAGGCCCAAATTCAAGGTCAGCTTGGGACTGACCCGCCAATCATCCTGCGCGAATAACCCCCACTCGTACATTCTGCCGCTGTAGAGCCCCGACCCGAGAGTAGCCGACACTTGGCTGGGCTGATTGGCTAATAAGGCTTGAAAGCTGGAATATGTGAAATCCGGAATCTGCGGATTATTTCGTGTACCGATAGAGCGGTGATAGTCGGCGCCAAACTTTAATGCGTGATGTCCAATATTACGAGCGTACTTTTCCGTAATCTGCCATAGCGGGCCGCCGGAATGATTGATTTCGCCGCTTGGCCCACTCCAGCCGAGACTGGTCAGGAGATCGGGCAGACGCCTTCCGAAAGCGATGTTTTCTTCCGTGTGGTTGGGATCGATAAGATTGAAAAACTGATCCAGGCGATCCTGAATCGTCCGGTTGTAGCCGAAACGCGTTTCGGAAGTCCAGCTGCTTCCGCCGGTCACATAACTGATCGTGCCGCGATCCAGGTTATTCGTATAGATTCGCGGGTCGTCGTTATAATAACGCGGTATCACCCAATAGGGTGTTCCATGATTGTAAGTCATGGTCAGGCGGCTGTTACTTGTCAGGACAACATCTCCTCTTACATCAAAATGGTTGTCTGAGTGGATCTCTTTTTTTGTGGCCGCAAAGTCGCCAACCAATGCATTAGGAGCGGTCGGGGAATTCGGTAGCGGGAACGCCTGCAGCGCCAACTTGTAATCCGGCGCCGCGTTCAGTAATTGCTGACGCGCCAGTTCAGTAGGCACATTGCCTTCCACGAAGCTCGATGCCGATTTCTGATATCCCTCGTAATTTCCGAAGACGAAAATCCTGTTCTTTCGTATTGGCCCGCCAAGAGAGCCGCCGAACTGATTGAAAGTGAGCCGCGGTTTTTGGCTGACGCGTTGAAATCGGGCATTGAGCGCGCTGTTTTGATGGTTTTCAAACAAACTACCGTGCCAGGCGTTGGTGCCCGATTTTGACACCAAGTTTACTTGGCCGCCAATGGCGTCTTCGTACTCGGCGGGAATGGCGCCCTTGACTGCACTCACATCCTGGATGCCTTCCACACTCATCACGTCAACCAGGTTGCCGCCTTGATACACGCCCGGATTGTTGCTTCCCGAGTTCCCGCTGGCATTGGTTCCATCGAGCGAATATACGGTCCCATTCCGTCCTACGCCATTCATGTTGACGCCGGTGCCGCTGTTTCCCTGGGTAGGAACGATACCTGCATTAATCTTCAGCAGCCCAGTAAAATTACGGTTCTGCAGGGGAAGCTCCTGGGCGTCCTTGAGACTATAGTTCTGAAGCTGTTGCGCGGATACCGTATTGACGAGGGGCGAAGCGCCCTCAACGCTAACAGTTTCAGTTACCAGTCCCAGCTCGAGGGTAAATGTCTGCCGGGCTTGCTGGCCAGCGGCAAATGTGATTCCGCTGCTGGCATAGGCTTTGAAGCCCTTTGCGTCAATTCTCAACGTGTAAGTACCCACAGGAACAAATGGGAACGCCAACTCCCCGCTACTGCCGGCGGTCTTCGTGATGGTCGTCTGGGTATTTTGCTCCGTCAGCGCAACCGTGGCGCCAGGGACTGCGGCTCCAGTCGGGTCGACCACACTCACATAGAATGTGGCTGAGTTCGCCTGTGACCAGGCCGTCGTCTGCATTACGAAAAAGACGGCGAATATCAGGGCTACTACGACGATAGAGTCGAATCGCCTTCGAGAAGAAATCCCAATCCCCATAAACTCCTCTCTTGTTTGCTGAGTTACACGAAAATTGGTGTAAGTATACTCAAGCGCTCGCCGATGGTCAACGGCGCATTAAAAACGCTTTAGAGAAGCGAAATAGAAAATGCTGTGAAACGCTTGACATAGACCCGCCCCGGGCTTATAACTGGCTAACACTTTCGGCGAACGAGAGTTTCACAATGTGAAATTTCCCTCGCCGAAAAACGCACACCAAGGGGGCGTGTCATGCGGATAAGTCTTTCTATCCCGATATTCCTGCTAACCGTAGTTCCTGCGGTTCGCTCAGTTCGATGCAGGACAGATTTCCGGATTCGTACGCGATAACTCGGGCTCGGTGATTTCGGGCGCCAGTGTCTCGGCAGCCAATCAGGCCACCGGCGAAGTGAAGAAAGACGGTCACGAACCCGGAAGGCTATTATGTTTTTCCGCAGCTATTCGTAGGCCGATACTCCATCACGGTGGAGCAAGCCGGCTTCAAGACGTTTATCCAGAATTCCATCGCGGTGGATGCGCAAGCGAAGTTAAGCGTCGATGTGGTCCTCACTCTGGGAGCGGTCAGCGAGCGGGTGGAAGTCGAGGCGTCCGCGGCCCAGGTGCAAACTGACTCGGCGAAAGTGGGCAGCACTGTCGAAAATAAGCAAATCCAAAATCTGACACTGAACGGCAGGAATCCGATCTACCTGGCTGCTTTGACGCCGGGTGTCGTGGGAAGTCAAGGCATTGGGACGTTCGATCCGGATAGTGTCAGTAACGGCAGTTTCAATATCAACGGCGGGCGCGCGGACGAATACGTTGTGGCGGTGGATGGCGCCGTCGCTACGCGTACCCGTTCGTCGGGCTCGATGCTCGGGGCGCTCGATGTAGACACGGTGCAGGAAGTGCAGGTGTTGACGGCCAACTATTCCGCCGAATATGGCCGGTCGTCGGCAGGCCAGATCCGCTTTGTGACAAAGAGCGGCACGCGCAGCTTTCACGGCGACTTGGTGGAAAATTTTCGCAACTCGGCGCTCGATGCGAATACCTGGACGCGCAATCACAGCTCGATCGCCCAGATCGCCGGCGGCGCTGCGCCCTACCGCTTCAATCAATACGGCTTCGACGTCGGCGGCCCGGTTTTCATTCCGAAGCACTTCAACACCGATCGCAACAAGTTGTTTTTCTTCTATGCCGAAGAGTGGATCAAGCGACGCTATGACACCACAAATACCGGCACCGTCCCGAGCCTGGCCATGCGCAAAGGCGATTTCAGCGAACTGCTCAAATCGACCAATCCGTATTTCGGCCGCGTTCGCGCGATAACCGATACCACCACCCACGCGCCTTTTTCCGGGAACGTGATTCCAGCCAGCCGGCTCAGTCCGAACGGCTTGGCCCTGCTTAATGTTTATCCTCAGCCGGTGAACGGGTTCCAGCAAGGCACTGCGAATTGGATCGGCGCCAAGTCGACCCATTCGGATCTCCGCAAGGACACATTCAAAGTCGACTACTTGCTCAGCGAAACGGAGCACCTCTCAGTGCGCGGCACCAACACGCCCTGGCATTTCAATGCGCCTTTTGAAGATACGTTCGGGCGCATGGAAGAAGTCTGGTCGCGGCCTAATCGGATTGGAGCGGTGAGTCTCACGAGTACCATCTCGCCCACGTTCCTGAACGAGTTTACGTTCTCCGCTAATTCCGACGGCAAAGGCACGATCGACTTCGGCGATTACTGCACTGCTTGTTTGAGGAGCAGCTACGGCGTGAATTATCCGTATCTTTTCCCAGGAACAAAGATTGCCCCCGAAAAAGTGCCCAGCCTGCGTGTGCAGGGGCTGACTACGCTCGATGCGGGGCCATATCCGGGCGCATGGGCGGGATACGTCTATGGCTGGACGAACACCACTACCAAGATCGTGGGCACGCACACGATCAAGTGGGGCGCGTACTTTGAGCACTCGGGACAGAACGATTTCATCCAGGGGACCACCGCGAGCACCGGCACGACCGTGAATCAGAACGGAGATTTCACTTTCAACGATACGGGAAATCCGAACACGACCGGTCTCTCGATTGCGAACGTAGCGCTCGGAAATTTCGATTTGTACTCGGAGTTCGGCGCGAAAGCGTACACGCCCTACGTTGCGAATGCGCTCGATCTCTTTGCGCAGGATAGTTGGAAAGCGACGCAGAAGCTGACGGTGGAATACGGGTTGCGATGGTCGATATGGCCGCAATGGCACAGCAAGTGGGGCAACCTTTCCGAGTTCCTGCCGCAGTACTACAATCGAGCCACCGCTCCGGTCATCGATCCGAAAGGCGGATTTGTGGTGAGCGGAGATCAATACGATGGTGTCGTTCTACCTGGCAACGGTGTTCCCGATGCGGAGGGTGGCCGCGTACCGGCGTTGCACTCCGGGCAGTTTGACCGGCTCTATCATGACCTTCCGGCCGGCTTATCGCCTACCCAATGGAAAGTCTTTCAGCCGCGGGTTGGTCTCGCCTACGCGTTCTCGCCGAAAATGTCATTGCGCGTGGGCGCCGGATCGTTCGCCAATCGCGTTGCCATCAATCGCGACACCTCGCTCGGCGGCAATGCCCCGTTTCAACTTCAGGAAAGCGTCGTGAACGGGCTCGTCGATGCACCCGGCGGCGCCACGCAGCGCGTATTCCCTTTCACGCAGACCATTCAGGATCCGGTTTTCAAGATTCCCACAGCCTGGGAGTGGAACGGAACCTTCCAACGCGAAGTATTCGGCGGCACAACCGTGGAAGTTGGCTACGTAGGCCGCCGCGGTATCCACAACCAGGTGAAACGCAACATCAATCAACTGCTACCCGGCACTACGCAGGCAAATCCAGGAATCAATGCCAATTATCTGCGGCCCTACACCGGATACGGCGTGATCAATATCTCGGAAAATGCCGGCGAGTCGCGTTACGACGGCATGCAGGTCAGCGTTCAGCGGCGCTACGCGTCCGGATTACAATTCGGCCTTTCCTACACCTATTCACGATCGGAAGACAACGGATCGAGTTTGACGGATGTCGTGCCAAACGCCTACGATACGCATGCGTACTACGGCTTGTCGGACTTCGATCGCCCGCAGGTGCTGGTCCTGAACTACATTTACGAATTGCCGTTCTTTAAAACCGGGAATACCATTTTGCGGACCGCGCTCGGCGGTTGGGAAATCTCGGGCATCAACCAGTTCCAATCGGGAGTGCCTTTGTCCGTAAGGACAAGCGAAGATATAGCCGGCGTGGGGCTAGGCAGCGGCAACCAGTTCTATAACCTGGTGGGGAACGAGTCGGCGGATGTGACGGCGTTCACCAATTTCGCAACCTGGTTCAACGCCGCGGCGTTCGCGAAACCCGCTGCCGGAAGCTACGGTGTGCAGCCGCGCAACAGCCTGCGTGGTCCGGGCTTCCGCGCCTGGGATATGGGTCTGCGCAAAAACTTTCGCGTTTACGAAGCCCAATCGCTACAGTTCCGCTTCGAAATGTTCGACATTTTGAACCACCCGAACTGGAACAATCCCGTGGTGGATCCGACCAGCGGTTCCTTCGGACGCGTCACCGGAAAATCGAACGATTCACGGCAGCTTCAGCTAGCGTTGAAATATATTTTTTGACGCTTTCTGTGATATCATCGACCGCCTTGAATGCAAACCCCGATCGGCCCATACCGAAGGCCAATACCGGCTCGGCGTTTCTGAACTGGTTGGCGAATACGTCGACGTCGCTGGTGCATTTCGAACGCCGCTTCGATCCATTTGTCCGGCCGGCGTTCGATGCGCTGCTGCGCGATCCGGTAGCCAATCTGGTCACGGCGTTGATCAACCGGAAGCGTCCCAACGAAGGCTTGAAAATTGCCGAGGAGAAGCCGCTTCCGAATGAAGAAGCGTATCTCGACTCAATCATTCAAAGCTTCGACGCACAGTTGCGCGGGCTCTGGAAGCCTGGACGATTCGAACGCGGGGGAAATACGAAAACACATGGCATCGTGCGCGCCGAGTTTATCGTGCATGACAATTTGCCGGCCGAGTTGCGCCACGGCATCTACGCCGAACCGCGCACCTTTCGCGCCTGGGCCCGTTTCTCTGGGCCAGGGCCATACATTACTCCCGATATCGACGATGTCGGTTTTATGAGCATCAGCATCAAATTGATGAGCGTGCCTGGACCGAAGTTGATGGAAGAGGAAAAGTTCACGCAGGATATGTTCGGCGTTTCGACTCCGACCTTCGTGACCCCGGATACCGAAGCCAACGCACAACTGCAGATCGAGAGCCTGAAGAACACGCAAATTTTCTATTTCTTGAATCTGCATCGCTCGCACGTGCTCGACCTCATCATGCAATCGCTGTGGATTAAGACCCAGAGTAGCCCGTTTGACGCGCCGTATTTTAGCTGCGTCCCATATCTTCTGGGGGAAGGACAGGCGATGCAATACTCCGTTTGGCCGCGCTCAAACCGCCGCACACCGATACCGCGGCTTCCGCTGCGTCCTCCCGACAATTATTTGCGGGATGCCATGGTCGCTTCGCTTGCGGCGGGAGACGTCGAATTCGATATTCGCTTGCAACTGCAAACAGATCCGCATCGGATGCCGCTCGAGAACAACGCCGTGCTCTGGCCCGAAAAGCTGTCCCCACGGATATCGGCAGCTACCTTGCGCATACCCCGGCAGAAATTCGATTCACCGGCGCAGTTGGCTTTCGACCGGCGCCTTTCCTACAATCCGTGGCATTGCATAGCCGAGCATCGCCCGCTGGGCAACCAAAGCCGTGCCCGGCGCAGGATGTACGACACGCTTTCGAAGCTGCGCCATTCCATGAACAACGTGCCCCTGTATGAACCAACTGGAGATGAGGTTTTTGAATAGCTACGATTCTTCAGGCCGGATTACGCGGCGATTTCCACGTAGTCAACCGACGAATGAGGCTCCGGAATCGGCTCGCCTACTTCCCGCATTGCCTCGAAGTGCGCAACCAAGGCGTCTTGGAAGTTGCGGCGCGTTTCCTCTTCGGTGTCGCCAACAGCTACACACCCGGACACATCCGGTGAATAGGCGGAGTAACCCGCCCCTGTTTGTTCGATCACTACCGGATAACGTTTCGGACTCATTTCAGCCCAGCCTTCTTGAGTATAGCGTTCAATGTGCCCGGTGCGAGTTCATTGCCTTGGTTGCCCGGTACCGTGATCACCGCAGCCTCATTAGGATGCTTGAAATGTCGATGGCTGCCCTTAGACCGCATCTCTATCCATCCATGCTTTTCGAGGAGACGAATAACCTCACGCACTTTCATCGGCATGACAGGGTCATAGTATGGCACGGTAATTGATAATGTTGACCAGACGTAATTTTTTTGAGCTCGCGACGATTGGCACTGTGGCAGCGACAGCCGAGGCCAAAACCGATGTCCCCTGGTATCGCAGAGCCCTCCGCTGGGGACAAACCAACATCACCGAACGGGACCCTGTGCGCTACGACATTCCGTGGTGGCGCGAATATTGGAAACGGACGTCGATCCAGGGCGTGATTATCAACGCCGGCGGAATTGTTGCTTATTATCCGAGCAAGTTCCCGCTCCAGCACCGCGCGGAATTTCTGAATGGACGCGATCTGTACGGAGAACTCGTGAAGGCTGCGCGGGCAGACGGCTTGGCTGTCGTCGCCCGCATGGATTCCAATCGCACCGCCGAAGATTTTTTCAAAGCGCATGGCGATTGGTTCGCGCGCCAGAAATCCGGCGAGCCCTACCGGGCGGCCGACAAATACGTCACCTGTGTTAACAGTCCTTACTACGACGAATACCTGCCGGATGTTCTAAAGGAGATCATCAATCGCAGCCATCCGGATGGATTTGCCGACAATAGCTGGAGCGGTCTCCCGCGCGATAGTATCTGCTACTGCGAAAACTGCGCGCGCAAATTCAGAGAACAAGCCAATCTCACACTGCCGGATCGCAAGGATTGGAATAGCCGGATCTATCGCAAGTGGATTGAGTGGAATTACAAGCGGCGCCTCGAAGTCTGGGACCTGAATAACCGCACGACGAAAGCGGCGGGCGGCCCGCACTGCATCTGGATGGGAATGAACAGCGGTTCGGTTACCTCGGAGAGCCATTCGTTTCGCGATCTGAAAGAAATTTGCGCCCGCTCGGAAATGCTGCTGCTCGATCATCAGTCGCGAACGGAGACAACCGGGTTTCAGCAAAACGGCGATGCCGGGAAATTGGTACACGGGCTTCTCGGTTGGGACAAACTTGCGCCCGAATCCATGGCGCTCTACCAGGCTCCCAGCCGCGCCGGTCAGATGTCGTTCCGGCTGGCCAGCAAGCCGCCGTTGGAAGCGCAAATGTGGATGCTTGAAGGAATCGCCGGCGGCATTCAGCCGTGGTGGCACCACGTCGGCGCGTATCACGAAGATCGCCGCGCGTATCACACCGCGGAACCCGTGTTTCGTTGGCATAAAGAGCACGAGCGTTATCTGATCAACCGGCAGCCTGTCGCCGCGGTAGGGGTGGTTTGGTCGCAGCGAAATACCGATTACTTCGGGCGCGATGAAGCGGCCGTTCTGGTCGATTTGCCATACCGGGGCATGACCGAGGCATTGATCCATGCGCGTATTCCGTATGTGCCGGTGAACGCCGATCACATTGCGCGGGATGCAAGTCAATTCAAAGCGCTAATACTTCCGAATGTCGGAGCGCTCTCCGACAGCCAGTGCGCTTCCATTCGTGACTTCGTGAAAAAAGGTGGAGCCCTTGTAGCGACCGGTGCTACGAGTTTGTACGACGAATGGGGTGATTCACGGCAGGATTTTGCTTTGGCCGATCTATTCGGCGCGCATGCGCCCGCGCCGGATTTCGGAAGACGCGGCGCGGGGCAATCGGTTCACAGCTATTTACGGCTGATACCGGAGTTGCGCAACCGCGTCGGCCCGGTATTGCACGGATTTGACGAAACGGAAATCCTTCCCTTTGGCGGGACCCTCGGCAGCATGCGGCTCGATCCCGGCGTTACAGTGCCGCTTACCTTCATACCGCCGTTCCCCGTTTACCCGCCGGAAACCGCCTGGATGCGCACTCCCAAGACGGATATTCCGGCGCTGGTTTTGAATGGACGCACGGCCTATCTGGCCGCCGATATCGACAGCCGGTATGGCCGCGATAATCTGGCCGATCACGCCCGGCTCCTTGCGAACCTGATGCATTGGGCGGTCGGCGATGCGATGCCGCTCGAAGTGCGCGGACCCGGATTCATCGATTGTCATCTGTATCGGCAAAACCAGCGGCTGATTTTGCATCTCGTGAATTTGAGCAACGAAGCCGCCTGGCGCGCGCCGATCGAAGAATGGATTCCGGTAGGGCCTCTCCACGTCAAAGTGAAATTGCCGGAGCACGTTCACGCCGCAAGCGCTCGTGGATTGGTATCGGCCGCGGCGATGCCGCTGACCGTGAATAATGGCTGGGCGAATTTCGAAGTGAAATCGATTCGAGATCACGAAGTGGTTGTAATCGGCTAACGTTCCTGCGGCGGAAGCTCAATTGTAAACACCGCGCCCTTTCCTTGACCGCGATTGGCGGCCGCCACGCTCCCCGAATACTTCTCGACGATCGACGCCACAATATGCAGACCGAGACCGGAACGCGAGCGGCTCGTTTTGGTCGACACATTCGGACGGAACATGCGCGGCAGAATGTCTGCGGGAATACCGGGCCCGTTGTCGGAAATGGTGATCGAAAGAACGCCGTCTACGTGCTGCGCGCCGATATCTATCCGGCCGGGTTTCTGCATAATCTGAGCTGCGTTTAGAAATAGATTGACAAACACGCGTTCCCAATCCTTCGAAGATCCGGGTAGCCGCGTATCGCCCGAAAGCTGCCGCACGAAACGCACGCGCGGCTTGCGCGCGGCAATACAGTAGTCTGTAACCGATTGAATGGCGCCTTCAATAGCGCCGGAAAGAGTCGAGCTGCTATCGGGAATCGCTCCGAGCAGCCGCTTCCCGCGACCCACGCTGCGCGAGAGCGTTGCCGCGAGCGCCTTCCAGCGGCGGTCGGCGCTCAACAGTTCGGCCGCCTCGGTGATGGTCTCAAAGACATTGTTGAGATCGTGAATCAGCTCCTCATGAGTGAGATCGGCGTCTTCCATGGTCGGCTAGCGGGCTATGTTGCGCAGGGTTGTATAGAACTCGGGAAACGAAACGGAGGCGGCCTCCGAATCTTCGATCATACAAGGGCCGTCGGCGGCAAGAGCTGCGATAGAGAACGCCATTGCGATCCGGTGATCTCCGCACGATTGGATTTGCGCCGCGCGGAATTTCTGCCGGCCAGGAATTTCGAGGCCATCGGGCGTTGTTTTCACGGTGACCTGCATGCGGCGCAAATTTTCGGCGATTGTTTCGATGCGGTCGGTTTCTTTGACGCGAAGCTCGGAGGCGTTGCGCACAATGAGGCCCTCTTCGCTCATCGCGCCGAGTACGGATAACACTGGAATCTCGTCGATAACCGCCGCGGTCGTAGCGCCTTCAATAATCCCGCCGCGGATACGCGACGTTTGGATTTGAAGATTACCGATCAGCTCGCCATTCGCCTGTTCTATGTGCAGCAGCTTGATATGGGCGCCCATACCGCGCAAAAGATCGAGCAGGGCGGTACGCGTAGGATTCAAGCCGACATTGGTGATGATGAGATCCGCTTCGCGGGCGATCAGCGCGGCAACCAGGAAGAAAGAAGCGGAAGAAAGATCGCCGGGCACAAACAGCGTTTTGCCGGATAGCCGGGCGCCGCCGCGCAGCCGTACCACGCGCGGTTCGATCGTAATGTCCGCGCCTAATTCCTGCAACGCGATTTCGGTGTGGTCACGCGTCACGATGGGTTCGCGAACGATCGTTTCGCCCGTGGCATAGAGCCCGGCCAGAAGCACGCAACTCTTCACTTGCGCGCTCGCGACCGGCAGCGCATAGTCGATGGCGCGCAGCGGCGAACCTTGAATGGTCAGCGGTGGAAAATCGCCCCCCGTGGCCTCGATGTGCGCGTTCATCTGCGCGAGCGGCGTCATAATGCGGCGCATCGGCCGTTTAACAAGCGATTCGTCGCCGGTGATGCGAGTCGTGAAAGGTTGCGCCGCGAGAATTCCGGAAAGCATGCGAATCGTCGAGCCGGAATTGCCCGCATCGAGAGTGCCCACAGCCGCGGAGAGACCGGCCGCGCCTTTGCCATGGATTGTGAGCGTGGCGCGGCCGTCCTGTTCGCCAATCGTGTGCCGGATTCCCAGCGCTTCCATGCACGCCAGTGTGGATTGGCAATCCGCCCCGGTCGAATAGTTGAAAATTTGGGAATCGCCTTCGGCAATTGAGGAGAGCATCGCGTAACGATGCGAAATAGATTTGTCGCCCGGAACGCTCACGACGCCATGAATTGCGCGAGCGGGCGAAACTTGCTCGGTCATTGAACTCGTATTGTACGATTGCGAGCATGATGAACCGGCGTGAATGGATGGCAAGCTCGGCCGCGCTAGGAGCAGCGGCCAGTTCAGCAGGGGCGAGGCAGGGCGGGGAGCCGAAGAAGCCGGTCGTCATCTCAAGTTCGAACGGCCGGCCAGCCTGCGCCAAGGCGATGGAGGTGATGCGCGCCGGCGGCGACACGCTCGATGCCGTGATCGCCGGGGTCAACATCATCGAACTGGACCCCAACGATACCTCCGTCGGCTATGGCGGTTTGCCGAATGAAGATGGCCTGGTCGAGCTCGATGCTTGTGTCATGCATGGGCCAACCCGTCGCGCCGGATCGGTTGCGGCCATACATGGCATCAAAACGCCCTCGAAGATCGCCAAGCTGGTGATGGAAACCACCACGCACGTCATGATCGTGGGAGAAGGCGCGACTAAATTCGCCGAGGCGCATGGCTACAAAAGAGAAGATCTGTTAACGGAGAAGGCGCGCACCGCATGGCTCGTCTGGAAAGAATCGTTGCGTCCACCGGCCGGGTTTAATAACTGGACCTCGATGGATCAGAATTTGAAGGCGGACGCCGCCTCGCCATGGCAACGCTTGAAAGAACGCTTTCCGGCTGTAGATGATGCCACCCTCGCCTGGGCCTGGGAGATGGCGAGCCATCCGACCTACGGAACGATTAATTGCATGGCGGTCAACGAAAAAGGCGAAATTTCGGGAGTCACCACGACCAGCGGGCTGGCTTGGAAAATTCCCGGCCGCGTCGGCGATTCGCCCATTATCGGTGCTGGTCTCTTTGTAGATCCGGACGTGGGCGGCGGAGGATCGACCGGGGTCGGCGAATTGAATATCCGCATAGCGGGCGGCCACACCATTGTCGAGAACATGCGCCACGGCATGACGCCGAAAGAAGCCGTGCTCGAAGCCCTGAAGCGTGTTTCTCGGCTCTACAATGACGACCGGAAAATTCTCGCTAAACTCGACATTGATTTCTATGCACTGCGCGAGAGATGGCGAGCACGCCGGCGGCACACTCTGGGGCGGCCGCGGCAGTAATAAGAACTACTCGGTGAACGATGGCGGCGAAAGCCGGCACGAACCTTGCGTGTTCCTGTACGAGAAGACAGCGTAAGCGGAGGGCCTAGCTGCGATAGTCCAGCTTCTCGTCGTCGAAGCGGGAGTCCTTCGCGCTCTCACGCAGTAAGGCGAAAACCGTGACCAGGATTTGAGCGGCCAAGAGCATCGTCCAGATATTCATGCCCATGCTAAGGCACGCGCTCCGCCAAGCGACTGGAATCCGCAAGTATAGGAAAACAGAAGAATAGCTTCCAGGCGCAATCCGGCCTGGGGTGCCGTTTTGAAACGAGAGAGCGATCCTGTTCCAGAACGGCGTGCCCTAGTGGGATGAGAACCTGAGCGAGCCGGAATCACCAGTATTTCGAGAATGCCTTTCTACCGGCGGGCAATTGTGCTAACTGCGGCGGCGCTCGCCACCTTGGGGCCTGCGCTGGCTCAGCAAGCCAAGGCCCCGGCCGAAACACCGCCGGCAATTACACAAGAAACGATCGATCAGCTCCGTAATCAGCTTGTCGCTGTGGAAGCAAGAGTAAAGGAGTTGGAGGAAAAACTAGCCCGGCAAAATCCGGCCGCTGCGGCTGCCGCAAAGCCGGCCTCTGTTCCAGTGGTTGAAGTTCCCCCGAACCCTATCGCTCAGGAGAAACCCGATCCGCACGACCACATGGATCTACCCGGCGGTGGACCTGCGCTCAAATTTCGTGGTTTCCTCGATTTCAACTTCGGCGTCGGGAGAGATGCGAATCCGCTGATCTTTCCGTTGAACGCACCAGCCCACAACACCTTTCAAAGCGGTGAATTTGACTTGTTCATGACCTCGAAATTGTCCGACAGGATCAGTTTCGTTGGTGAGGTCGTGATCGGGTCCGATCCGACCAACGAGTGGGGCATCGATATAGAGCGTCTTCAGTTGACTTATAAGGCAAGTAGGTACTTTGAGATCAGCGGCGGCCGTTATCACACGTCCATCGGCTACTACAACACGGCCTTTCACCATGGAACCTGGTTTCAAACCGCCACCGGACGTCCATTCATGTACTTTTTTGAAGACAGTGGGGGCATTTTGCCGGTACACAGCGTGGGCGTTACCACAACCGGGTTGGTGCCCGGGACGGACAAATTGGGCTTGCACTGGGTTGCCGAGGTGGGAAACGGACGCAGCTCTTCGCCCTGGGCGTCGCCCGTGCAGAACTTCCTTTCGGATAAGAATCACAAGGACTTCAATGTAGCGGCGTATATCGCGCCCGAATGGCTTCCAGGTCTCCAGGTAGGAGGCTCCTACTATCGCGATCGCATGGTTCCGCCCGGTATTTCCCCCGTCGAACAACACATAGAAAGTTTGTATGCGGTATACATCACGCCTAGGTGGGAGTCTCTGACCGAAGGAGTCCTGCTCAGCAATAGGGCTGATGGGCAGAGCAAGATCTATCGCACGCCTTTGGCGTACACGCAACTTTCGCGGAAATTCGGCAATTTCCGGCCCTACTTCCGTTACCAGTACGTGAATTCGCCGAACAACGATCCCGTGAACATATACACCGGGCGTTACCAGGGTCCGTCCGTGGGTGTTCGCATGGATTTCACAAATTATGCCGCGTTCAAGATCCAGTACAACCGTCTGGAACAACGCAATGTTTCTCCACTAAACGGAGTGGATTTCCAGCTCGCGTTTACGTTCTGACGCCCGCCGAAACAACTCTAACGGTGACACCTTAGACCGTCGATATGAACTCAGGGGTCCGTAACGAAGGAGCCATGACTGCCTGTTCCCGCTGGGCCATCGTCCTGCTGGCTTTGTATCTATCGCCGGCCTTCGTCTCCTCGGCTAAGGAATCCGTTCTAACGGTGATCGTCAATAATTCGAACCCTACCGAATCGATTTCCAAGAGTCAGCTTCGGGCGCTCCTTTTGGGCGAAATCGATCAGTGGACCAATAAGAACCAAGTTATCTTGGTGCAGCGGGAGTCAACCAGCCAGGCTTTCCAAAAGACATTACGGCTCGTTCTGCATATGACCGAAGCCGAGTATTCGCGATGGCTGCTACAGAGCGAGTTTCGTGGCCGGAAACTGCCGCTGGTCAAGGTTCTGAACAGCGACGAAAGCGCCAGCAAATTTGTTTTCAACGTCCCGGGGGCACTCGCCATCACGGATGGCGTTCCGAGTGGCTCAATCTCATCAGAGATCAAGGTTCTCCGGGTCGATGGCAAGCTCCCAGGTGAGCCTGGCTACGCCTTCAAATGAAAATATCGGGCCGCCAGTCACAGCTCGGATACTGGAATCAGCCATTTCTGCTGGCCTTTGCGGCCATTGCCTTCCTCTCCATCATTGCGTTTGTAGGTTCCGATTTCTATTCCGCCATTGGCCGCGCTCGCGCGCTCTATACCGTCGGAGTATTGGGCGAGAGCGTAGAGGGCGATTTGGCGTATTATTTGCAGGAAAGCCGCCGGACGGTCACTTACGCTCTCACCACCAAGGATCCAAACGCGCAACTGCCCTACATCGATCAGGCACGCTCGGCGGACCGGGACGTGGATCGCCTGGTCGGCTTGTTATTGAAATTGGATCTGGATGGGAGGACGCGCGCGTCCCTGAAGCAGTTTATTGGCAGCCGCCGTGAGTATCTGACGGCGCGAGATAAGATTATCGCCCTCATATTGACCGACCAGAACGATCAGGCGTTGGCCTTGGACTTGACCCAAAGCACGCCGGCGTTCGATCGCGCGGCAGAGCGCCTTCGGCAGATGAAGGTCGATATCGACCGGTATTCGGCGTCGCTCTCCGCCTCGGTCCTTCATGCCCTGTACCGTACCTTGGCCGAATTTGCACTACTGCTTGTCACAACCTTCCTGTTCATCGCTGCCGTTGCCAGCAATTTCCAGAAACGGAGAGCTCTCGAAACACTCAGGGTCGTCAATCAGGAACTGCAGATGGCGCGCACCACTGCCGAGCAGGCCAGCCGGTCGAAATCGGAGTTTCTGGCAAACATGAGCCACGAGATACGAACCCCGATGAACGGCGTGATCGGAATGACCAGCTTGCTTTCCGAGACGAAGTTGGATTCCGAGCAGCGCGATTTCTGCGAAACGATACGTAGTTCGGCCGATGCCCTTTTGGCGCTGCTAAACGACATTCTTGATCTTTCGAAGATCGAAGCCGGCAAGCTTGAGCTGGAAAATGTCAATTATTCGCTTACCGAGGTCGTCGAATCCACCATCGAGATGTTCGCTTTCAAAGCGGAGGAGAAAAAGATTCACCTCTGTTGTCTGGTAGAGCCGAATGTCCGGTTGAACATTGGCGGCGATCCGGGGCGCTTGCGCCAGGTTCTGGTGAATCTCCTGAGCAATGCGATCAAGTTCACCGCGATCGGCGAAGTAACTCTAACAGTGTCGGAATGGGCGCCGGCGGAGCCGCAAACGAGCTATGGTTCTTTGCGATTTGAAGTGAAGGACACCGGAGCCGGTCTTTCCGAAGCTACCAAGGCGCGGCTTTTTCAACCATTCTCCCAAGCGGATTCTTCGACGAGCCGGCGTTTCGGCGGTTCCGGCCTCGGCCTCTCGATCTCAAAGAAACTCGTGGAGCTGATGGGTGGCGAGATCGGAGTGGACAGCCGGCCAGGATCGGGGTCCACGTTTTGGTTCTCGCTGCCAGCGCCTCCCCGGGAATCTGAATACAACCAGGAAGAACTCGGCCCATTGTCCCCGAGAGTCTTGGTAGTCGAGGACAACGAAACAGACCGGAAAGTTCTCCGGTATCTCTTGCTGCGAAGGGGTATCAAATTTTCCGAAGCTCGCGATGCCGCGGAAGCTCTTGGCGAGCTTCGTCGCGCCGCCGTGGAGGGCTTCCCCTTCGATATCGCCTTGATCGACTATCAAATGCCCGGCATGGATGGGCTATCGCTCGGCAACCAAATCAAAGCGGATCCGCTGCTGGATCGCACCCGGCTCGTACTGATGACGTCATTCGGTGACCGGAAGATCGGAAAGCAAGCCCTCAAACAAGGATTTTCCTCAGCTCTGGCCAAACCTTTTAAGCAGGCCTCGCTCTTTGAGTGCCTTGATCTTACTGGCGCTTCTGGTCGCGAAAATCAAGCGGGCCCGGAACCCGCCGGCCTCAAATCAGCCAAAAACGGACTTCGCGTCCTTATTGTGGAAGACAATCTCGTAAATCAACGAATCGCGTTGAAAATGCTCCAGAATTTGGGCTATACGCCGGACCTCGCATCGAATGGCCGTGAAGCGATAGAGGCTTTTCTTCGCAACCCGTATCAGGCGATCTTGATGGATTGCCAAATGCCGGAGATGGACGGGTTTGAGACGACCAGGGAAATTCGAAAGCTCGAAGGCGTGGGCGCCCGAATTCCTATCATTGCCCTTACTGCCAACGCCATGAGCGGCGATCGCGAGTTATGCGTGGAAGCGGGAATGGACGACTATTTGGCGAAGCCGGTCGATCTCCAGCAACTGGATGCGGCCCTTTGCGCCTGGACGCGATCCCACGCGGCCCGTTAGCGCCCAGTTAACTACGATACAGCAGCTTCTCATCCGCAAAGCGCGGATCTTCGTGCAATTCACTAACGAAAGCCAGCAGAGTAATCACAAGCTGTGCGGCGAAAAGAATAAGTGACATGATCACATCTCCGCGTAGGCAAGCGCGCGTCCGTATAGCGTCCGCCCGCATCTGATAGAAAACAACCGGTCGTTTACCCGCACCTTTGGTGGTCCATTCCGTTCTGAAACAGCCACCCGTGCCAATGTGAACGCCGGCGGGGGATCGTTTCATAGCGGAAACGATCCCCAAACCGGGAGCCTAGGAACAGCCGGAGGTGCCGCCGCAGTTCCCGCACTTGTAACAAGCGCCGTTGCGTGTCATGAGACTGCCGCATTCCGAGCAGAACGGGGCATCGCTCACGACGTTGGCTTCGAATGGTAAAGCCTGCTGGGGCTGAGGCTCGGTGGGCCGCAGCTTAGGCGTTTCGCCCGCTTCCGCCGCTTCGGTGATGCCGAGGAAGCGCGCACCCAGCCAGCGGAAAATGTAATCGATGATCGACTTGGCGTAAGGAACCTGCTGATTGCCGGTCCAGCCGCTCGGCTCAAAACGCACGTGGCTGAATTTATCCACAAAAAACTTCAGCGGCACGCCGTACTGCAAGCCATAGCTGATGGAAGTGGCGAGCGTATCCATCAGGCCGGAAATGGTCGATCCTTCCTTCGCCATCGAGATGAACACTTCGCCCGGAGTCCCGTCCTCGTACAAACCGACGGTGATATAGCCTTCGTGTCCGCCGATCGAGAACTTGTGCGTGACCGACCGCCGCTCATCCTCGAGTTTGCGGCGAATCGGCCGGTAGACCACTTTTTCAACCGCCGCGGGCGCGGGCGCGAGCGCCATCGCCTTCTTCTCACCCTTCCCGTTTCCGGAGCTTAGCGGCTGGACGCGCTTCGATCCATCGCGGTAGACTGCCACCGCTTTGAGACCGAGTCGCCAGCTTTCCATATAGGCGTCCATGACGTCTTCCACCGTGGATTCTTCCGGCATGTTGATGGTCTTCGAGATCGCGCCGGAAATGAACGGCTGCACCGCCGCCATCATACGGACGTGTCCCATGTGGTGAATGAAGCGCACGCCATTCTGCGGCCGGAAGCTGCAATCGAATACCGCCAGATGCTCGGGCTTCAAATGATTCGCGCCTTCGATGGTGCCGGTCGAATCGATATGAGAAACGATCTGCTCCGTTTGCTCGGGCGTATAGCCGAGTTTGATCAGCGCCTGCGGCACGGTGTTGTTGACGATCTTGATAACACCGCCGCCCACCAGCTTTTTGTATTTCACCAGCGCCAGGTCGGGTTCGACCCCGGTCGTATCGCAATCCATCATGAAGCCGATGGTTCCAGTCGGCGCAAGCACCGTAGTTTGCGCATTGCGATAGCCGGTAACCGACCCCACTTCATAAGCCTCATGCCAGCACGCTTCCGCGGCCGCGAACATCGCGGGTGGCACGCGCTTGCTGTCGATGCGGCTCACTGCGTCCCAATGCATGCGGATCACGCTCAGGAACGATTCTTCGTTTTCCGGATAGCCGGTGCACGGTCCCACCGCTTCGGCAATCCGCGCGCTGGTCAAATAAGACTGCCCGCACATGATCGCCGTGATGGCGGCGGCATAATCGCGGCCCTGGTCGCTGTCATAAGGAATGCCGAGCGACATCAGCATAGCGCCCAAATTGGCATAGCCGAGGCCAAGCGGCCGGAAATCATGCGAATTCTTGGCGATCTTCGCGGTCGGATAGCTGGCGTTATCCACCAGAATCTCCTGCGCAAGAATTACCGTATCTACGGCCTGCCGAAACGCCTCCACTTCGAAGTTGCCGGCCGGACCGATAAACTTCATGAGATTCAGCGAGGCCAGGTTGCAAGCCGAATCGTCCAGGAACATATATTCCGAGCACGGATTCGATGCATTAATACGCGCCGTCGCCTTCGACGTGTGCCAGCGATTGATCGTCGTATCGAACTGCATGCCGGGATCGCCGCATTGATGCGTGGCTTCGGCAATCTCGCGCATCAGGTCGCGTGCCTTATAGCGCGTCTTCTTTTCGCCGCCAACTACAGTGCGCGTCCACCAGTCCGCATCGGCCTCCACCGCCTTCATGAATTCGTCGCTAGCGCGCACGGAGTTATTCGCGTTCTGGAAGAACACGCTCGAGTACGCATCGCCATCGAGCGAGGAATCGTAGCCCGCATCGATCAGCGTATGGGCCTTCTTCTCTTCCTTGGCCTTGCACCAGATAAATTTCTCGATGTCCGGGTGATCGGAATTCAGGATCACCATCTTGGCGGCGCGGCGCGTTTTCCCGCCCGACTTGATCACGCCGGCAAACGCATCGAAGCCCTTCATGAAGCTGAGCGGACCCGAAGCGCGCCCGCCGCCCCACAAATGCGCGTCTTCTTCGCGAATAGCGGATAAATTGGTGCCCGTTCCCGAGCCCCACTTGAAGAGCATCCCCTCGGTCTTCGCAAGGTCGAGGATCGATTCGAGCGTATCGCCCACCGAGTTGATGAAGCAGGCCGAGCACTGCGGATGGTTCTCGCCCGGCAGCAGCTTCTTGGTCACCTGCTCGGCTTCATCGAAATAGAATCCGTAGCCGCGCGATTCCGTCACGCCCACGTTGAACCAGACCGGCGAATTGAAGCACGCTTTCTGTGTCAGCATCAAATGCGCCAGCTCGAGCCGGAAATTCTCCCCGTCTTCACGGGTCTTAAAGTAGTTGCCGGAGATCCCCCAATCGGCGATCGTATCCACCACCCGGTGCACAAGCTGTCCCACGCTCGACTCGCGCTCCGGCGAGCCCATGCGGCCATGAAAATACTTGCTGACCACGATATTGGTGGCGGTCTGCGACCAATCGGCAGGCACTTCGACGTCGCGCTGCTCGAAAATTACCGAACCTTTGTCGTTTCCGATGGTTGCTGTGCGTAGCTCCCAGGTAATCTGATCGTAGGGGGTGACACCCGGTTCTAGCTTGTTGGTGAAGAAGCGGGGGAATGACACGCCGGTCCGCTCTTCTCTCCGTAAGGAACGGTGTAACTCTTTGACTTTACTGGCTAAATTAACGCTAAGCTGTCCCATGGGTCTTTCTGGTCACGGTAAAAGGCATTTACTGTGACAACATGAGCTATTGAACACCCATTCTTTAGATGCGTCAATACGGATTTTTGGCTGCACGACGAGATGTTGTGGATTTTTTGTGCAGAACCCCTAGATAAAGTGGTTAGTGAGAGAAATAAGGCCGTAGTACCACTAGATCCAAAGGCATAGACGGGCTACAGTGAGACGGACATGAAGCGTATTGGAATCTTGCTGTTACTGGCCTCGACCCTGGCTTTTGCCGCCAGTATCGACGAACAGTTTCAGGCGCTCCGAAAAAATCCTCTAGAACTATACGCATTCCTCTACCGAATGCCCAAAGGCGGCGACCTGCACAACCATCTCCTCGGCGCTGTCTATGCAGAAAGTTTACTCCAGGCGGCGGCGGAAGATTCGCTTTGTGTGGACGAAACCAACTTCTCGCTTACGAAGCCACCCGCCAGCGGCCATTGCCAGGTGGACGCGAGCCGCGCGCAAAACGACAACAGTCTCGAGACTTCGCTCATTGATTCGTTGTCCATGCGGGATTTCGTGCCGGGCCGCGAATCGCCGGCCGATCATTTTTTCAACACGTTTTATAAGTTCTCCGCCGTCTCGCACCAGCACGATGGAGATTTCGTCGCCGAAGTCACTCGTCGCGCCGGCGAGCAGAATGAATCGTATCTCGAGTTGATGGCGCTCACGGGCACAGGTCCGATTTCTGAACTGGGCAAGCGCGTTGGCTTTGACGGCAATCTCGACCGGACTGCCGCCAAACTCCGCGACGGCGGCATCGCCGAATTGATAGCCGGTCTTCGCGCGCGAGTCGATCAAATGGAAGAGCGCCGGATTGGCGATCTGGCGTGCAAACAAAAGCCGGATTCCCTGCCGTGCCAGGTGCGCGTCCGTTACGTCTACCAGGTGCTGCGCGAATTTCCGAAAGAACAAGTCTTCGCGCAGACGTTTGCCGGTTTCCTGCTGGCCGATCAGGACCCGCGCGTCGTGGCCATTAATTTCGTGCAGCCGGAGCACGGTCTGACCGCCATGCGTGATTACCACCTGCACATGCAGATGGTCGAGTACATGCATCGCCTGTATCCGCGCGTCCACATTACGCTGCACGCCGGCGAGCTGGCGTCCGGTTTGGTCCCGCCGGAGGGCCTCCGTTTTCACATACGCGAAGCTATCGAAATCGGCCACGCCGAGCGCATCGGTCACGGCGTCAGCGTGATGTACGAAAACGACGCGCTGGGCTTATTGCATTCCATGAAGCAGCATCACATCGCGGTTGAGATTAACCTGACCAGCAACGATCTCATCCTGGGAGTGCGCGGCGCGAATCACCCGCTGCCGCTCTATCGAAAATACGGCGTCCCGGTCGTTCTTTCGACCGACGACGAAGGCGTGTCGCGCACGCATCTGACCCAGGAGTATCAGCGCGCGGTTTTAACCTACGGCCTGAGCTATGCGGATTTGAAAACGATCGTTCGCAACAGCATCGAATACTCTTTTCTGCCACCAAACGAAAAAGCGCGCGCACGGCTCGATCTGGAGAAACGATTCCAGCGCTTCGAGCAGACTTACTAACGAGGGTGTCATGAAGGTTCTTCTAGCAGCTATCTGCATGGTATTTGCCGTTCCGGCGTTCCCGCAGCAGCCGGGCAAAGCGGGCCAGTTCGATTACTATCTGCTGGTCTTGTCCTGGAGCCCCGAGTTCTGCCACGGTAAATCCGGCAGTAGCGAATGCAAAGACCATCGCGGCTTCGTCCTGCATGGCCTCTGGCCGCAATACAACAATGGCGGATACCCGGTCGGCTGTGCGACCACACAGGCCGCGCCCACCGATCTCTCGAAAATCAAGCGGATCATGCCGCCGGAAATCATCGCGCATGAATGGCAGAAGCACGGTACGTGCACCGGTCTGAGTGGCGATGCGTATTTTCGCCTTGCGGAAGCCGTTTTTAGCTCCATAAAAATCCCGGAGGATCTGGTCGCGCCCACCCGGACCGTGACATCGCGCCCCTCGGCATTCAAAAAAGATTTCGAAGCCGCAAACCCGAACCTGGCCGATCAGGATATCGCGATTCAACTCCATCAGGGTTATTTAAACGCCGTGGAATTTTGTTTCTCCAAAAGCGAGCGCCCGGCCCCGGTTGCGTGTTCGCATGTCCATGATGTGAGCGGCGGAACATTCAGGGTCCCTCCGGTGCCGTAGCCAAACGTTAGCGATACAGTTCGGCATTTTTTCCTTTACAAGCAGCTCGAACGCGGATATTATTGCTCTCACAGTTCCCTGATCGCGGGGAAAGCGGGAGGTCTACCTATGTCCGGTACTTTTGCGCCCAGGCGTTTCGTGCTTTGTCTTCTTCTGTTGTTTGTCGCCAAACCTTTCCTGGCACAAATGACAGTAACCGGCGCCATCAGCGGCACCGTCGTCGATCCTTCCGGTCAGGTCATTCCAGGCGCCGCCGTAACCCTGGTCAACGAGAAAACGGGCGACACCCGGAGAGCGTCCACCAATGCCGTCGGCGTTTTCAACTTCGTGGCCATTCTCCCGGATACATATTCCATCCGTATCGAGCGCAATGGCTTCAAAACTTACCAGCAGACAGGAATCGTGCTAACGGCAAACGGCCGCGTGGATCTTGGGACCGTTCAAATTCAAATCGGCGCGGTCACCGAAACCATCAGTGTCGAGGCGCAGGCTGCCGCGATACAGACCGACAGCTCTGAAAAATCCGCGGAACTGTCGAGCACCCAGCTCAATACCCTGACCACCCGCGGGCGCGAGGTCGTTTCGCTCCTCCGCACCATTCCGGGCGTCCAATATCAGGCCGACCAGGATTCCATGGGCGGCTCGTATGGAACCGGCACCCCGAGCATCGCGGGAACTTCCAATAACACGAACACGCTGGCGGTCGATGGCGTGGTCAGCAACGATGTCGGCACGCCTAACGTGTTTTCGAGTGTTACGACCATGGACGCCATCGGCGAAGTGAAAGTCATCATCAACGGCTATCAGGCTGAATACGCGGGCAACGGCGGTCCGGTTGTCGAAGTGGTCACGAAATCCGGCGGCAAAGAGTATCACGGAACCGGCTATTGGTATGTGCGCAACGAAGATTTGAATGCTAACGATTTCTTCAACAATCGGAAAAACGTTAAATTGCCTGAATATCGCTACAACACCGAAGGCGCATCACTCGGCGGCCCTATCTACATTCCGAAAATTTGGAATACACAGAAGAATCTTCTATTCGGGTTCTACAACATCGAAATGCTGCAGAGCGCTATTCCTGGCGCCCTGACTAACTACACTATGCCGACGCAGCTCGAGCGGAACGGTGATTTTTCCCAGTCGCCTGTAAAGATCAACAGCCCCGGCGGAGCCCCGTATCCGAATAACATGGTTCCGGCGAGCCAGCTTAATCCGAATGGCTTGGCGCTTCTCAGGACTCTGCCGCTCCCGAACTTCACGAACACGGCTATCAGCGGCGGCAACTACAACTATCAGATTCAGGAGACTCTGCGGAATCCGAAGCGCAGCCAGCTATTCAAGATCGATTACGTTCCCACTGAAAAAGATCGCTTCTACGTTCGCGGCAAAACCTGGCTTTCTCAACAGGAAGGCTATCAGGTCGCGGCCGGGGCCACACCTATCGGATTTTTCGGTCAATGTTACTGCTTCACGGAATCCGGACTAGGCGCCGGCTGGACACACATCTTTTCGCCATCGATCGTGATGGAGTTGACCTCCGGTGTGCGGCACAACCACGAAGCTTGGCATCCCTATCCCGATGCATCGCAACTGAACAAAGTATTGAGATCCGCCGTCGGATTCACCGCCGGGCAGTGGTACCCGCAGGCCAACGCGCTGGGAATTATTCCGCGAGTCACGTTTGCCGCAACTAGCGGCGGCGCAATTACCAATCCCCCCAACATTGGTTTCGATGACAGGTTTCTAACCGGGGGAACCGATTTTACATTTAGCTTGAATGACAACTTCACCATTACTCGCGGGAGCCACACTATCAAAGCGGGTATCTCGACTTATCGGCTGCGTGAGTACGAGGGTGAGCGCAGCATTTTCAGCGGTACGTTTAATTTCCAGCGGGACGCGAGTAATCCTTTCGACACGAACTATGCCTTCTCTAATGCGGCCCTGGGCGTCTTCGATTCCTACACCGAATCGAATGCGCGCTTCGGCGCCAATGAACGCCAAAGCATCATCGAATGGTTTGTGCAGGACTCCTGGAAAGTGAACAAGCGTCTGACGCTGGATTACGGCATGCGCTTTAGTTGGTACAACCAGATGTATCCGAACGATCCGGGACAGCAGTCTGTGCTGGCGCTCGACCAGTACAATCGAAGCCAGGTGCCGCCGCTTTACGTGCCGGCCCTCTCGGGCAAGACCCGTGTGGCGGAGAATCCGGTTACCGGACAGTTTCTACCGGCCGCGTACATCGGGCTCTTTGTTCCAGGTGTTGGCAATCCGGCGCCCGGCGGCGTTGTTTCCGGGGACAAAAATTACCCCCGAGGCTTTGTCAACCAGCAGCCCGTGCTCTACGGACCGCGCTTCGGATTCGCCTACGATCCCTTCGGCAAAGGCAAAACCGTTATCCGCGGTGGCGCGTCCATTCTTTACGACATGCGAGTCAGCAAGTGGAGTCCTACCACCGAAAATCCGCCGGCTATTTTCACGCCGATTACTTACTACGGCAACATTTCCACATTTTTGCAAAGCGCCGGTGTGCTGGCGCCGAGCAACACGAATGCCTTCAATCTCAATGCCAAGACTCCGGACAATTACAATATCTCTTTCGGGATCCAGCAGGACCTGGGCTCCTCGACTCTGTTGGACGTTTCTTATGTGGCCAATTTAGGCCGGCATCTCACACAGACGCAGGCCATCAACACGGTGCCGTATGGCGCTCACTTTGCGCCGCAGAATCAGGATCCGACCAGCCCTGGCAAGCCGCTTCCCGATAACTTCTTCCGGCCCTATCCTGGGTACAACGGCATTACTTACACCGATAATGCTTATTCATCGAATTACAACGCGCTGCTGGTATCGGTGAATCGCCGTCTTACTAAAGGCCTGCAATTTGGCGTCTCCTACACGTATTCAAAGTTTATGGACTATACCGGCAATGGCGGTACCAGCGGGAGCGGCTCGCTGCCAATTTACGTGCCGCTGCGGCAATGGAGTTATGGCTATGATGCCGGCGATCAGACCCACAATTTCGTCTTCAATTACACCTATGAGCTGCCGCGACTCAGCAAACTCTTGCCGAATCCGATCGTACGCTTCGTCGCCGATGACTGGCAGCTATCGGGCATCACGCAGCTCGTGAGCGGAATTCCGCAGGCCATTACTTTCACGACTACGGATAGCGTCGATCTGACGGGCGGCGGCGACGGCCAGCGTGTGAATGTTATTGGCGACGGTTCGATGAACGGAAACACGTTTTATCAGTGGTACAACCCGGCCGCTTTTGCCCGTCCTGGTAAGGGCGACATAGGCAATGCGGGCAAATACAACGTCCGCGGTCCCGGTGTGAGCAACTGGGATATGGCGCTCTCGAAGAAATTCCCGATTCGCAGTGAAAAGCGCTCTCTGTTGTTCCGCTGGGAGGCGTACAACGTGTTCAATCACACCCAATACAACGCCATCGACGTCGCCGCCAAATTTGACCCCAGCGGCAAACAGACCAATCCGACGCTCGGCCAGGTAACCTCCACCCGCCTCCCGCGTGTGATGCAAGGCTCCTTGCGGTTTACTTTTTAAACGCAGCGCGCCGCGCCTTCTTGACCAAGGGCAATCTCAATTTGCGCAAGCCCCCAACCAGCAAGACCCCGATTCCAACCAGCGCAATGGATCCCGGCTCCGGCGTCGCCGCCCACGCGCCCTGAATCACACCGGCGGCCGGATCGAAATGCACGCCGGTAAACGTCGTCTTCCCGGTTGCGCCATCAAGGGTGTAGATCCCGAGATCCGGATTGTTAAACGCATAGAGAGTACCGTCCAGATTTACCACCGCGCCAATACCCAGGTCCGTAGGCCCAACCAGAGTCGCCTTGGCTGTCGCGGGATCGACCTCATACAGGCCTCCCGGCGTAATCACGCTTTCCGTAGTTCCCGTGTTCGGATCGAACACCCAGGTATCGAAGGTAATGTACAGCTTACCTTCAAAGCCAAAGATCGCCTCGTCGTAGAAGTTAAGGGTTCCGTCCGGATTCGGTGAACCGGGGACGAACGGTATTCCCGGCATCCCGGTCGGTCCAATTAGCGTTGCTTTTCCGGTGGCCGGATTCACGCCATACAGGCTGTTCTGAAAGTCCGTGGCGTAAATCTTTCCCGCTAACCCGCCGATGGTGGCGCCCGAAGTGGGTCCGCACGGCGAGGTCAGGGTCGCGCAATCACCTAGCCCAGTCGCGCCGATCAGTGTCGTTACACCGCTCGCTGGATTGAATCTCTCCAGGTTGCTCGCGTAGGTGAGCGCGATCAAAGTTCCGCTATCGCCGCCCGCGAGCCCGAACAGTCCCTCCGGTGGCGCGTTTGGCCCCACTTGGTGGAACGCTCCAGTCTTTAAATCAATCGTGCCGAAATAGACAGCCGAAAAGTCGGGCGCGGAAGCGTCGACGTATACCGAATCCGCCATCAGCGGAATCGACGAAATCAAAAGCGTAAGCCCTAGAACGAAATGTTTCTGCATGGCTCTCTGGATACCGCCGAATAAGCTCGAAAGCCATACCACCGGGATCATTACCGGCTCATAAGTACATCACCGGCTAAGTTCTTCTATCTGCACGTGCTTCAGACGTCGCTGTCGCTGCTTTAGACTGTGCTGAACTAACGTTACCGGTATGGCCAGCCAGTCGTGTCACCAAGTCCAGTTGTGCTTTGGCCCATACATCGCCGATCCGCGCGTCGGCGAGCTTCGGAAGAACGGTATTCGTATCCGGGTGTCTGGCCAGCCGTATCAAATTCTGCTCTATCTGCTGGCCCATCCGGGTGATATCGTCACGCGCGAAGAGCTCCGCAGCCACATCTGGGGCGACGGCACGTTTGTCGATTTTGAACATAGCCTGAATGCCGCTGTAAACAGGCTGCGCCGCGTGTTGAATGATTCCGCCGATAGTCCTCGCTTCATAGAAACCATCCCCGGCCGTGGCTACAAGTTCATCGAATCGGTCCAGGCGCTCCCCGGTCCCGAAACGGAGCCTGCTGCTCCTCCTCCACTCACTCCATTCGTTGCGAAGCCCTCCCGAAAATGGCCCTATCTCCTCGCCGGTCTCGTCCCGATCGCCGGCCTCCTCTTGTACCTCCACCGTCCTCGGCCGCTTCCGGTAACCGGCGCCATCGTTCTGGCGGATTTCACTAACCGGACGAAAGACCCTGTCTTCGACGGAACGCTCCGTCAAGGTCTGGCCATACAGTTGGAACAATCCCCCTACTTGAGCCTCGTGTCCGATGAACGGATTCAGCGCACACTCGCACTGATGAACCAGTCCGCCCAAACCCAGCTCACTGCGGAACGCGGCCGCGAAGTATGCGAACGGACCGGCAGCGCCGCCGTCCTCGATGGCTCCATCGCCAGTCTGGGAAGTCAATATGTGCTGTCATTGAATGCCAAGGATTGCGCCACCGGCGAAATGATCTTCCGGGAGCAGGCGCAAGCCGCCAGAAAAGAAGACGTCCCAGCCGTTCTCAGCCGCATGGCAACCAGGTTCCGCTCTCGCGCCGGCGAAACCCTCTCCACCATCGAAAAGCATTCCATCCCGCTGATGGAAGCCACAACGCCGTCACTCGAAGCGCTGAAAGCTTACACGACGGGCTTTCAGGTTGCCTCCTCCAGCGGTTTCGCCTCCGCCATTCCTCACTTGAAACGCGCCATCGAGTTGGACCCCCAATTTGCCACCGCCTACGCCTACTTAGGAAGACTCTACGGGGACACCGGCCAGCCTGGTCTGTCTGCGGACGCCACGCAGCGGGCCTTCGATCTGCGCCAGCGCGCCAGCGCACGGGAGAGATTCTTCATTACCTTCTCGTACGACCGGCAGATCACCGGAAATTTGCAAAAGACCCAGCAGACGCTCGATCTCTGGATACAAACCTACCCCCGCGACGCGTCTCCCCATTCATTTCTGTCGGGATTAACCACGTTAGCCACGGCTCAGTACGAGCGCTGCATCCTCGAAGCAAAGATCGCCATCCGCCTCAACCCCGAAGGCACACCCGCCTACGCCAATCTCGCCGGCTGCAATCTTTCTCTGGACCGCCTGCCGGAGGCGGAGGCCGCGGTGCGGCTGGCCGCGGAACGGAAACTCGAAATCGATGACTTTCTAATTCTTCGTTACAACCTTGCCTTTCTGAAAAACGATGGCGCGGCAATGGAGCGCGAGGTCGCCCATGCCCGCGGCAAACGTGGCGCGGAAGATTGGATGTATCACCAGCAAGCCCTGGTCATGGCCCGATCCGGCCGGCTACGGAACGCGCGAGCCATGTCGCAGCATGCCGTGGAACTGGCCCTGCAAAACGGCGAGCGCGAGCGGGCCGCCTTGTATCGTACCGGCCAGGCGGTCTACGAAGCGGTGCTAGGCGATGCGCCTGCCGCAAGAGTCTCCGTCAGGTCCGCTCTCACGCTCTCGAACGATCGCGACGTCGAATACGGCAATGCGTTCGCGCTCGCCATCGCTGGCGATGCTGCCGGTTCTCAGGCGCTTGCAAGCGGCCTCGACAAACGATTCCCGGAAGATACCCTGGTCCGCTTTCAATATCTCCCCGTCCTGCGCGCGCTTTCCGCGCTCAATCGCGGCGAGAACACGAAGGCCGCCGAATTCCTGGACGACCCCAGCTTCGATTTCGCCTTTCCAGCCACGGCGTTCATCGGTGGCTTTGGTGCGCTGTATCGCGTCTACTCGCGCGGCGAAACATATCTCGCCGCGCACCGCGGCCCGGAGGCCGCCGCCGAGTTTCAGAAAATCATCGCTCGCCGCGGTCTTGTACTCAGCGATCCCATCGGCGCCCGCGCGCTTCTCCAACTCGGCCGGGCGTTCGCGATGTCAACTAAAGACGCACAGGCCAAAGATGCTTACAAACAATTTTTGAATCTATGGCGGGATGCCGACCCGGACCTTCCAATGTTTAAGCAGGCGCAATCGGAGTACGCCGGCCTGCCATGACTCCCAGCAATATAATCACAGCAAAGCAACAACTCACCAATCCAAACACCCACCGCAGCCCAGCCGCGGCCGCAACATGCCCCGATACCCACGGCATGATCATTCCGCCCAGCAGCGCAATCGCAAATAGAATTCCAAAGACCGTGCCGGAATGCGATTGAAAGCGCGCGCCGTCAATTCCCAGCACGGCGGGAAAAATTCCGGCAAGCGCCCATCCGGTGAGCCAAATGCCAAACGTGGCAACTCCCGCCATAGGCGCTAAAGCAGCTATCAGCGCCCCCAAACACGCGCCCAGCGAACAAAAGAGAAGAATTCGATACGGATTCGTGCCGAGCGCGTAGAAGACCGCATCGCGCGTCACCATGAACGAGTTCTGGTGATCTTTGTGCCAACTGCCGCTCCATGGGCTGATCACGGTGCGTGGTTGGTACTGGCGAATCAAATCGCAGACTTTGAAATCAATCATGTCGCCGCTCGGAACTTCGCCGTCCGGATAGGTCAGAAACTCGGCTTCGGCGCCAAGCAGTTTGGCCGCTTTCGTCATGGCGGCGCGCTGCATATCACCGTATTCGGGCGTTGGAATCGTATTCGAGCCGCGTTCACCGAGCGAAAGGCTCAGGAAAACTCCCTTGCCTCCATCGTGAACATGTTGAGCGACCGCGGCGCCCATGGTGAACATACCGTCGCCCGGATGCGCGGCGATCGCCATGATTGAGGAAGGCATGAAGACGTGGCTGGTGCCGGCGGCAGGACTCGAACCTGCGACCTACGGATTATGAGACCGTCGCTCTAACCACCTGAGCTACGCCGGCGCACCTTAAAATCATTGCACGATGGCCGAATAAATCCGGTCGAGATCGTCTTGCGAGTAGTATTCGATCATCAGCCGTCCGCCGCCTTTTGCGCCTTGCATCAGATGTACACGGGTCCCCAAGACTCGCTGCATTTCGTCAATCGCTGCCCGAACGTTTGGATCGACACGAACTTCTTCTTTATTTTCAGCAGCTTGGGTGGTTGTACCGGATTGTGTAAGCCGCTTAACTAAAGCCTCGACTTCCCGAACCGACAGTTTCTTCGTGATGATCTGATCGCAAAGCTCCGCTTGCTGCCGCTCGTCCACGACATTCAGCAGAGCGCGGGCGTGGCCGACGCTGATGTTCCCCGTCTTCAACTCATTTTGGGCCCGTTGGCCCAATTTGAGCAGGCGCAGAAAATTGGTAATCGTGGAGCGGTCTTTACCAGTTTGTTCGGCGATCTGTTCGTGACGCAGCCCATGCTGAGTTTGCAGCCGTTCAAAAGCCGTTGCGACTTCAATTGGATTTAGATCCTCGCGTTGAATGTTTTCTATGAGCGAAAGCTCGAGCAATTTGTCCCGCTCGACAATCCGGACCAGTGCGGGAATTTCTTTGAGCCCGGCCATTCCAGCGGCGCGCCAACGCCGCTCGCCGGCAATGATTCGATAGCGGCCCTTCGATGCCGTATCGCGATAAACAACAATGGGCTGTAGAATTCCATTCGCCCGAATAGACTGCGACAACTCCTCCATTTTCGCGTAATCGAAGACATCGCGCGGCTGCTCCTCGCCGGGCTGAATCTGATCCAGCGGGATGCTCTGGAACTCTTCGAAATTCGCGGGTAGAGCCGCTTCCGCAGCGGGCGCCGCCACGGCGGCAGAAGTTGCTCCTCGGTTGGGTAAGAGGGCCGAAAGGCCCTTACCCAGCACTTTTCGCGGATTGCGGTCTGGCTCTCTGTTCATGCGCCAAAACTTCCTTTGCTAGTTGTATATAAGCCTCGGCGCCACGTGAGCGCGGATCGTAGGCTAAAATCGATTTCCCGAAGCTGGGTGCTTCCGCCAGCCTGATACTGCGTGGAATTACGGTCTTGAAACACTTCGGAGCCGAAGAACTCCCGCAGATCGGTTTCCACCTGCTTGGTCAGGTTGGTGCGATCGTCGTACATCGTGAGGAGCACGCCTTCGACTTTCAGGTCCGGATTGAACGCGGTTTTCAGCCGATCGATAGTGTCCATCAATTGAGAAATGCCCTCCAGCGCGAAAAATTCGCATTGAATCGGCACCAGGACCGAATCGGAGGCCACCAGCGCATTCAGCGTCAGGAGATCAAGGGCCGGCGGGCAATCGATAATGATGTAGTCGTAATTGTCGCGCAGCAGCGCGAGAGCCTTTTGAAGCCGGAGCTCGCGTTCTTCCTGGTCCACCAGATCCAGGTTGGTCGCGACGAGGTTCTGGTCTGCTGGCACAATGTCCAGATCAGCGAACTCAGTCTTCTGGATAGTGTCTGCCAGGGCAGTTTCGCCGAGAAGCACGTCATATAAGGTCCGGGATCGGCAGCCTTGGCTACTCCGACACCCGTAGTTGAGTTTCCCTGGGGATCGGAGTCGATGAGCAGGACTTTCAGCTCGCAAGCGGCGAGTGCGGCCGCTAAATTGATAGCGGTGGTGGTTTTGCCGACCCCGCCCTTTTGATTTGCAATAGAAATTACGCGCGCCACGTCAGGTGCGATTCTAGCAGGCTAATGTTTCACGTGAAACATCGGACCCAAGATTTGAGCCGAGATTTAGATAAATATCCAAAACCGCTACCGCCGCAGGCGTAACGCCGGGGATTCGGCCCGCTTGGCCCAAAGTTCCTGGCCGAACGCGCGAAAGCTTCTGCCGAACCTCATTAGATAACCCCGGAATTCCTTCATACGAGAAGCTTTCGGGAATGCGCCGGCTTTCCGACTGCTGCAATTGCTGGATCTGGCGATTCTGCTGGGCGAGATAGCCCTCGTATTTGGATTCCGTCTCGATCGTCGTCAAAACGCCATGCGCGAGATCCATCCCGATTTGCCCGGCGATCCAGGTTTCCAATTGCGCGATCTTGGCTTCTGGCCGCCGCAGCCACACCAAAAGCGTCGGATTGTCCGCTGCGGCATCCAAACCCACGAGTTCCGGGACCGCACTAGCGCGCACTTTGCCCAGCAGTGTGGCAATACGCGCCTTCTGCTCCTGCTTTCGCTCGAATCAGCTGCCAACGGTCGTCGCCCACCAAGCCCAATGGCACGCCCGAGCGGCGTCAGACGCTCGTCCGCGTTGTCGATTCGCAGGTGAAGCCGGAATTCCGCCCGCGAAGTAAACATCCGGTACGGCTCGTCAGCGCCCTTGCTGACCAGGTCGTCGATCAAAATGCCGATGTATCCGTCGCTGCGGCTCAATTGCAGAGCCGGCAGGCCCTTAATCTTTGCCGCCGCATTCAACCCGGCCATCAAGCCCTGGCAGCCCGCCTCTTCATATCCGGACGTTCCGTTGATCTGCCCGGCCAGGAACAATCCCTGGATCGTCTTCACTTCGAGAGCGTGGGTCAGTTCTCGCGGGTCGATCGCGTCGTATTCAATCGCATAGCCGGGCCGGATCATCTCGGCTTTCTCCAGGCCTGGAATCGACGCGACCATCGCGGCCTGCACATCGATCGGCATGCTGGTCGACATGCCGTTTACGTAGACTTCGTGCGTATCGAGCCCTTCCGGCTCAAGAAAGATCTGATGCCGGCGCTTTTCCGGGAATTTGACGACCTTGTCTTCAATCGAAGGGCAGTAGCGCGGGCCAATTCCTTCGATTTGGCCGCTGTAGAGGGGCGACCGGGCAATGCTCTCGCTCAAAATGCGATGCGTTTCATCCGTGGTGTACGCAAGATGACAGGAGATCTGGTCCCGCTCGATTCTTCCTAGTCAGAAAGGAAAACGGCGTGGGGATCGCATCCCCGGGCTGCTCCTCAAATTGAGACCAATCGATGGTCCGCCCATCCAGACGCGGCGGCGTTCCTGTCTTCAGGCGGGTCCACGGCAAGCCCAAGGTGCGAAGTTGCGCGCCCAGAGTGTTCGAAGGCGGCTCGCCGTTGCGGCCGCAGGCGTACTTTTGCTCTCCCACGTGCGCCAAGCCGTTCAGGAATGTTCCGGTCGTGACCACCACCGCCTCGGCCAGGAGATCGCGGCCGTCCTTCAGACGGACGCCCGTCGACCCGCCAGGGCATTTCGTTTCGTAAAATCAGTAATTCGCCGACTTCCGCCTGCAGAATCCGCAGATTAGGCTCGTTTTCGAGCCACTCCCGCATCCGGATCCGGTACTGCTTCTTGTCGCATTGCGCGCGCGGCGACCAAACGGCCGGCCCGCGGCTGGTGTTCAGAAGCCGGAACTGAATGCCGACCGCGTCGGTCAGTTCGCCCATCACGCCGCCAAGGGCATCGATCTCGCGAACCAGGTGGCCCTTGGCGATTCCGCCGACCGCCGGGTTGCACGACATCTGGGCGATCAGGTCCAGGTTCATGGTGACCATGGCGGTCTTCAGGCCCAGGCGCGCGCACGCACGAGCCGCCTCGCATCCGGCATGGCCGGCGCCTACTACGACGACGTCGTACTTCTTCTGCATGGCATCGTATTTTAGCTGGGGAACCGATCGATTGAAGATTCTTATTGTCGGCGGCGGCGGCCGCGAACACGCGCTCGCCTGGCGGCTCGCCCAATCGCCGAGCGTGACGAGCATTGTGGCCTCGCCCGGCAATCCGGGAATCGCCAGTGCACTGTGTGCCAGCTCCAGCAAGATGTCGAGGGTTACGCGGACCTCGCCGAAGCGCAGGGTGTCGATCTGACGGTCGTTGGTCCGGAAGCGCCGCTGGTCGCGGGCATTGTCGACATATTTCGACGGCGCGGCCTCAAGATCATCGGGCCCACACAGGCGGCCGCGCGGCTCGAAGGCTCGAAGATTTTCGCCAAGCAATTCTTTGAGCGTGCCGGTATCCCAACTGCGCGGTCCGTGACTTGACGATCATAAAGCACTTTCACTGCCCGTCGTCATTAAGGCGGACGGCCTGGCCGCCGGTAAAGGCGTGGTCATCGCTCACAATCGCGCCGAAGCCGAAGAGGCAATCGGAAAGCTCGGGCCGAATCTGGTGTTCGAGGAGTTTCTCGAAGGCGAAGAAGTCAGCTTCATCGGCCTGAGTAACGGGCACGAAGTGCTGGCCGCTCGCGCCGACGCAGGATCACAAGCGCGTCTTCGATGACGACGAGGGCCCGAATACCGGCGGCATGGGCGCTTATGCGATCCGCGCATCCTGACGCCGGCCCAGAGCGGGCGAAATCATGGACCGCATCATGCTGCCCACCTTGCGCCAGATGCGCCAGGAGGGAACGCCCTTCACCGGATTTCTCTATCGCCGGCCTGATGATGACCGCCGATGGACCCAAAGTGCTCGAGTTCAACGTCCGGCTCGGCGATCCGGAGACGCAGGCCCTTATGCACGCCTTTGAGGGCGATTTTGCCGACGTTCTCTGCTGATGCACGGCGAGGACGGCTCCGATGCGGGCTGCTCGGTCTGCGTTGCCCTGGCCGCGGCAGGGCTATCCGGATGCGCCCAGAGCGGGCGACGTCATCACCGGAATCGAAGAAGCCGAAGCAACTGGCGCGACAGTGTTCCAGGCCGGAACCAAGCAGCGAGGGCGGCGACCTGGTGACGGCGGGTGGCCGCGTGCTCGGCGTCACGGCCGGCGGAGAGACTCTGCCAGAAGGCGATTGACCGGGCTTATGCGGCGGCCGCGAAGATCCATTTCGACGGAATGCACTACCGCAGAGACATCGGACAAAAGGGCCTGCGCCGCTGGTAGACTGCAAAAGAAGAGGCGTGGGGACGTAGCTCAGATGGATAGAGCGGCCGCCTCCTAAGCGGCAGGTCGGCAGTTCGAATCTGCCCGTCCCTACCAGCAACTTCAGTGCCAAACCGGACGAGACTTCTTGAAAATACCGGGAAGCCGTGCGCTATCGTAACGCGAGGTATACTTGTTAACCAAAATGCGCCGCTGCCTCGTTCCGTTGCTGTCTCTTCTTCTGCTTCCGGCCTCCTTGTTCTCGCAAGAGCAAGACCGGCGGAGAAGCGAACCTCGTCCTGCCCGATCTGAGCCAGGCGACTTTTTTCGGCGGCGCTATCGGCGGCCGCTCGCTGCTTGCTGTAGGGCCTGATCGTCGTCGCGCTCGGTCTGCTGTTCGGCCTCGTCATCTATCACCAGCTCAAGAATCTGCCGGTACACAAATCGATGCTCGAGATCTCCGAGCTGATCTACGAGACCTGCAAAACGTATCTGGTTACGCAAGTCAAGTTTCTGGTCATTCTCGAAGTCTTCATCGGGGCGATCATCGTTTTCTACTTCGGCGTGCTGCAGCATTTTGCCGCCGTCAAAGTCTTCATCATTCTGATGTTCAGCGTGATCGGCATCTGCGGAAGCTGCGGCGTGGCGTGGTTCGGCATTCGCGTGAACACGTTTGCCAATTCGCGCACCGCGTTTGCCAGTCTGCGCGGCAAGCCGTTTCCCGTGTTACGAAATCCCGCTGAAGGCGGGCATGAGCATCGGCATGCTGCTGATCAGCGTCGAGCTGGTGCTGATGCTGTTCATCCTGCTCTTCATTCCGCGCGATTACTGCGGGCCCGTGCTTCATCGGCTTTGCCATCGGCGAATCGCTCGGCGCAGCGGCGCTGCGCGTCGCGGGCGGCATCTTCACCAAGATCGCCGATATCGGCGCGGACCTGATGAAGATCGTTTTCAAGATCAAAGAAGACGATGCGCGCAACCCGGGCGTGATCGCCGATTGCACGGGCGATAACGCCGGCGATTCGGTGGGGCCGAGCGCGGACGGCTTCGAAACGTATGGCGTCACCGGCGTGGCGCTGATCTCCTTTATCGTGCTGGCCGTTAACAGCGACGCTGGTGCAGAGCCAATTGCTGGTCTGGATTTTCGCCATGCGCGTGATGATGGTGGTCTCGTCCGGCTTGTCCTATCTGATGAATGCGGCGATCGCCAAGAGCGAAGTACGCAAAACGTGGACAAGATGAATTTCGAAGCGCCGCTGACGAGCCTGGTCTGGCTTACTTCGGTTGTCTCGATCGCGCCGACCTATGTTGTTTCGTACGCTGATGATTCCCGATCTGGGCGGCGATTCCACGCTGTGGTGGAAGCTCTCGACCGTGATTACCTGCGGAACGCTGGCGGGCGCGGTGATTCCGGAACTGGTGAAGGTGTTCACGTCCATGGATTCGCGCGCATGTGCGCGAAGTGGTTGCTTCCTCGCGGGAAGGCGGCGCTTCGCTGAACATTCTTTCCGGATTCGTGGCCGGCAACATGAGCGCCTACTGGCTGGGCCTCGCGATTCTGATGCTGATGAGCATCGGCTTACGGCGTGAGCACGCTGGGCCTGGAAAACTGATGGTGGCGCCGGCAGTGTTCGCCTTCGGCCTGGTCGCCTTCGGATTTCTGGGCATGGGACCGGTGACGATCGCGGTCGATTCGTATGGCCCGGTGACGGATAACGCGCAATCGGTCTACGAGCTTTCGACCATTGAACAGATTCCCGGCATCGAAGCAGGAACTGAAGAGAACCTACGGCTTCGATGTGAATTTCGAGCGCGCCAAGGATCATCTCGAAGAGAACGACGGCGCGGGCAACACGTTCAAAGCGACCGCGAAACCGGTGCTGATCGGAACAGCGGTAGTGGGCGCAACCACGATGATCTTCTCTATCGTCGTGGCGCTGACGCACGGCTTGCGGCCGGACCTGCTTCCGAATCTTTCGATTCTGCATCCGCCGTTCCTGCTCGGGCTGATTGCGGGCGGGTCGATTATTTACTGGTTTACCGGCGCCTCCACGCAGGCCGTGACGACGGGCGCATATCGCGCTGTGGAGTTCATTAAAGCGAACATTCGCCTGGAGGGCGTCACCAAGGCGTCCGTTACCGACAGCAAAAAAGTTGTCGAGATCTGCACCCAGTATGCGCAGCGCGGCATGTTCAATATCTTTTTGACGGTGTTCTTTGTGACGCTTGGCTTTTGCCTTCGTCGAGCCGTATTATTTCATTGGCTATCTGATCTCGATCGCGCTTTTCGGTCTGTATCAAGCCATTTTCATGGCGAATGCCGGCGGCGCCTGGGACAACGCCAAGAAGATTGTCGAGACGGAATTGAAGCAGAAAGGCACGGCACTGCACGATGCCACGGTCGTCGGCGACACGGTGGGCGATCCGTTCAAAGATACTTCGTCGGTGGCTTTGAACCCGATCATCAAATTCACGACGCTGTTCGGATCTGCTGGCCGTGGAACTTGCCGTGTCACTGGCGGATGAAGGCGGAGCGGTGCTCGGACATGTGCTTGCAGTGGTGTTTCTGTTGATCTCGATGTACTTCGCATGGCGTTCCTTCTACCGGATGCGCATTGGCGGAGCGGATGCAATGGCGGCCGAGGAGCCGGAGGGCGTAGCGGCGTAGTGCATGAGGCGCGTGCCAGCCGCACCGCGCAACGCGTCGCCATGCGGCGTGCCGCGCACCAGGTATTGGACGATCCCAAAGTTCTAGACGATCCGATCGCAGCACCGATCATTGGGGCGGAAAATCTGGCGGCAGACGATTCCGCCGTATCGCGATCGATGCGCGCATTCATGGTGGTGCGCAGCCGGTTTGCGGAGGATCAGCTGGCGGCAGCAGTCGCGAACGGCGTGCACCAATATGTGGTGCTGGGGGCCGGGCTCGATACATTTGCATACCGGAATCCTTACGCGCAACTGCGGGTGTTCGAGGTGGATCATCCCGCCACACAGGCCTGGAAACGCGAACGGTTGACTGCAGGCAGAATCGCGATCCCGCCGGAATTGACTTTTGTGGCAGTCGATTTCGAGAAACAGAAACTCGATGTCGAGTTGCATGCCGCGGGTTTTCGCAGCGCGGAACCAGCATTCTTTTCCTGGCTGGGAGTGACGCCCTATTTGACTAGGGGAGCGTTCGAGGGTACCTTGCGCTTTATCGCTGGGATGCCGCCGGGAAGCGGTGTCGCGTTCGACTTCGCGGTCGAAAGATCAGCGCTCGGTCTCCTGGAACGAATGGCGCTCGATGCGCTATCGCGACGCGTGGCATCTGCAGGTGAGCCGTTTCAACTCTTCTTCGATCCACAGACCTTAGTGGCAGATCTGAAGAGAGTGGGATTCTCGCAGGTGGAATTGTTGGACCGCCGTGCAATGAACGCGCGCTATTTCGCAAATCGCGCGGACAAGTTGCACGTTCGCGGCAACCTGGGGCAGTTGCTGAGCGCCCGCGTTTAGGAAGTTTTACCAGCTTGTTGCGTGTAAGCGTTTTTCCCTCGGCTGGGTTCAACGATGCGTCACGTCGACGCAGGTGTCCTGTTGTGCTTTTCGGGCCGTCGAGCGCGCAGGGTCAGGCGAATATCAACAACCTGTACAACTGCGCATTTTCGTCTAGATTTTCTGTTTCTTCCAAGTCCCGCGGCGAAAGAGTGCAAACGCGATGAGAGTGAACGCGAGATCGGCAATGGGGATGGCCGTGAAAGCGCCCGTCGGTCCGTATGCGTAGTGGATGGCGAGCAGGTAAGCGACGGGAATTTGCAGTATCCAGAAGGCGAACAGATTGATCAGCGTGGGCGTGACGGTATCGCCCGCGCCGTTGAATGCCTGCATGAAGACCATGCCCCAGGCATAGGCGATGTAGCCGAAACTGAGCACGCTAAGGCAGGCCACGGCGGTACGGGCGACGCCCGGCTCAGACGAAAAGATCGACACCAGCGGCGCGGGGAAGAAGACGAACGCGCCCGAAATAATCAGCATGTAAATCATGTTGTAGAACCCGGTGCGGTAGACGGCTTGTTCGGCGCGCTCCGGCTTTCCGGCGCCCAGATTCTGGCCAACCAATGTGGCGGCGGCGTTGCTTAGACCCCAGGCCGGAAGAATCGTAAAGACGATCATGCGAATCGCGATGGTGTAGCCGGCGATTGCGGTGCTGCCGAACGTAGATACGATCCTGACGAGACCCAGGTAGCTGCAAGTAACGACGAGAAACTGCAGGATGCCAGTGATCGAGACTTTCAGCAACTTCCATAGCACGGGAAGATTGAGACGAACTTGCGGGCGGCGCACCACGACGCGATGCTTGCCGGAGCGGAGCTGCCAAAGCTGATAGAGAACGCCAATGCTGCGCCCGGAGGTGGTAGCGACAGCGGCGCCCAGAACGCCTAGACGCGGGAAAGGACCCCAACCGTTGATGAGACAGGGATCGAGCACGATGTTAATGCCGTTTGCGATCCAGAGCGTGCGCATGGCGAGGGTAGCGTCGCCCGCGCCGCGAAAAATGGCATTGACCAGGAATAGAAGAAAGATGGAAGCCGACCCGCCGAGCATGACTTGCGTGTAGCGGGAATTGGCCTCGACTGTGTGCGTTGCACCCATGAGACGCAGCAACGCCGGCGCCTGCGCGATCGCGATGGCGGCAACCACGATGGAAAAGACCAGGCCGAGCAGTATGGCTTGCACGGCGGAATTGGCCGCGCCTTCGGGATCTTTCTCGCCAATGCGGCGCGCGACAAAGGCGGTGGTCGAGATGCTGAGACCGATGGCGACGCCGAAAACGAGAGCCAGCAGCGATTCGGTAAGGCCCACAGTAGCGACGGCGTCCGCTCCGAGGCGCGAAACGAAGAACACGTCGACGATTCCGAAGAGGCTTTCCATTGCCATTTCGAGAATCATGGGAATGGCAAGCAGCACGATCCCACGGCGGAGGTCGCCTTGGGTGAAATCCTGGTGCGTGCCGAAAAGGGCTTCTTTGAGCATGGACGGGGACGCTTTATGATAAGCGGTGATGCCGCCGAGACGACAATTCTTGAAGGGAGTAGCGGGCGCGATGGCTTTGCAGATAGGTCCGCCAAAGAGCGCGAAGGTCACTTCGAGCGTGATGTTGTGGGAGTTGAAGGGAACATTCGAGGAAAAGGTGGCCGCGGCTGCCGAGGCCGGGCTGCAGGCGGTGGAACTGGTGAACGAGCAGCAGGCCTGGACCGATGCGGAGGTGGCGAAGTCCAAGCGGTTGGTGGAATCCTACAGGATGCGGATGGAGACGGTTGTGGGGCAGACGGACTGGACCACACGGCCTGTAACCATGGTGAACCCGGCGCATCGCGGCGGTTTTTTGCAGGACGTGAAGAAGGCGATTGAATGGGCGAAGAAGCTCGACGTGCCGCAGATCATCTTGCTCAGCGGAAACGAGCAGCCGGGCCTTTCGCGCGAGGAACAATACGCGAGTTTAGTGGAAGGCGCGAAGCGCGCGACGGAACTGGCGGCTGCGGCCGATGTAACGCTGATTCTCGAAAATCTGAACAGCAAGGTCGATCATAAGGGATATTTTCTGACGAGCGCGCGGGAAGCGCTGCGGGCGGCGAAGGAAGTGGATGATCCGCATTTCCGTTTGCTGTTCGACATTTATCACGAGTATGTTCAGAACGGCGATCCGATCGCGGCGATGAATGAAGCGGAGCCTTATACGGCGGTCTACCACGTCGCGGATGCGCCCGGGCGGCATGATCCGGGCACGGGGAAGATGAAGTGGGATGACATTTACAAGGCGATCGGGAAGTCGGGATATTCCGGTTACCTGACCTTCGAGTATTTGCCATTGGGAGATCAGGTGGCGAGCCTGATGAGAGCGGTAACGCAGATGCGTAAGGATCTCAATGGCTCGGGCGCTCCGAGCTAAATGAGATTACAGAGATAGCCGCCCGGCGCCAGTCCTGTTGGTTCCAGACATCTTTCATCAGCCCGCTGGGATCGTGCCCGCTCGATCGCCGCAAAACGTGACCCAGTTCGTGAGCGAGTGAGTGACCGAGAACGCGGTAAAACGAAGCGTTGGCGGTGCGGCTGACGGCTTCCATACGATCGGCGAAGAGCGTGATCTGGGCGCCTTGCCGGGCGCAAGGCAGCGAGTATCCGAGTGCGCCTGGCGAAAATCCGGCGGGGGCGTGCGGAAGAATCTGAGCCCGAATTATGGGCGGCAGCGCCGATTCGACGCAACCCCCTCCCGGAGTTGCACTGAAATCGCTTCCCAGAACTTTTTGATCCAAAGAGTTTGCGGTTGTCAGGTGAGCCACGATTCCCGCGCTCACAAACGCTTCAGCCGCAATTCGTTCGGCATCCTTGAGCGCCTTCGATCCCAGATGCGCAAAGTCGTAGACCGAGACAGTGAGTATTAAGGCCATCGAACAGGGTGTGTTTCCGAACACGATCACCTCCGCCGCGGAGCGCGGGTAAGGCGAATGTCGTGGAATCGGGCGGCTGCCTCAATGTCCGGCGGAACATTTCCAGGAAGCGGACGGTCATCCCGCTGCTGATAGGAAACAAAAGAGATTTACGTCTGGATTACTTAATTCTCGTCGTCCATTGGCCGCCTAATTCTGCTACACTTCCTCGCTACGGGGGAAATGATGCCGGTTAATTTCAAGCCGGTGCGTTTTGGGCTTTTCGAGCTGGACTTGCATTCCGGCGAATTGTCGAAGAACGGCCGCAAGTCGAAGCTGCAAGATCAGCCGTTTCGTGTTCTGAGCCTCTTACTGGAAGCGCGAGGCGCGATCATCACCCGTGAGCGCCTGAAGGAGGCGCTTTGGACCGAGGACACGTTTGTTGATTTCGATCACAGTCTCAACGCGGCGATTGCCAAGTTGCGTCAGGCGCTGGGCGATTCGGCGGAGAATCCGCGATTCATTGAGACCGTGGCTCGAAAAGGCTACCGGTTTATTGCGCCGGTAACGGGCGCGGAAGCGGACTCAATCTCCGAGACGATTCCGATTCCGAAACCCAAAACATCCAACCGCTTGGCGCTGGCTTCCCTGATTGCCGGGGTAGCCGTATTGGCGGCTGCCGGACTTTGGTTTCGATTAAGAGCCGGCTCTGGCCGAGAGCCGCCTGGAAGTTCGCTCTCCCGGTTGACGAATGACGCTGGCCTGTCGATGGATCCGGCAGTTTCGCCGGATGGCAAGTTGTTGGCTTACGCATCGGATAGGGCGGACGGCAAAAATCTGAACATCTGGATCGAGCAGCTTGAGCCGCCCGGCAATGCGGTGCAACTCACGCACGAAGAGGCCGACACGAATCAGCCCTCTTTTTCGCAGGACGGAACCGAAATCGTCTTCCGCTCGGCGCGCGGAGGCGGGGGCATCTACGTCGTTTCCACGATCGGCGGCGAAGTTACTCGCGTGGCTCCGGCGGGACGAAATCCACATTTCTCTCCAGACGGACGATGGATTGCTTACTGGACGGGAATCAACAATACCTCCATTGTGACCGGCAGCGCGGGGGGCGAGCTCTATGTCCTCCCGGCCAATGGAGGACCAGCGCAACGTATTGGTGTAGATATTCCGGGCGCAGGCGATCCGGTTTGGAGCCCGGATAGCCGGCACGTTCTTGTACTTCGTCCGCCAGAGGCCAGCCCGTCAGAAGCGGACATGGACTGGTGGCTGGTTTCGCCCGATGGCGGACGATCGCGAAGAACCGGGATTTTCGACGTGCTCCGGCAGCAGGGCTTCTCCTTCGGAACGAATCGAGTGCCTCGTCTCTCGCAGTGGACACAAGACTCGATTCTTTTTTCGGCGTCTTATGACGATGCGGTGAGCGTTTGGCGAATGCCTGTTTCGCCTTCCGGGGTTAGCCGAGGGAGGGCGCAGCGCCTTACTTCCGGCACCGCTCTGGAAGTTTCGCCGCTACTAACAGCGGGCGGGGACCTAATTTTTGCCGGCTTGAATCTGAATACCTCCGTCTGGGCTCTGCCAATAGATGCCAACCACGCTCAGATTACAGGCGAACTCAAGAGGCTGACGGAAGGGCCGATGCAGATCATGCCATCTATTTCGCGGGACGGGAAAAAACTGGCCTTTACATCTAATTGGCGGGGCGAACCCGCGGGCAGTCACATCGTTCAGTCCAATATCCTGTCCGAACGATCCTCACGATTGCAAGTGCGGGTAAGAGACGTTGCTACAGGCAGAGATACGGGAGTCGCGACCTTCGAAAAGACCGGTGATCACTCACTTTTTTCGAAAATGCACCCCCAGATTTCGCCGGATGGCGCCTTCACGGCATATACAGCGAACGAGGAGGATGACATCAACGTCGCACGATTGGGTAGCGACTCTCCCCAAAAACTGGCGGGTGACCCGAAAGGTATTGTTTGGGATTGGTCGGCCGATAATCAGCGCCTGCTTTTCACGAGCGCGCAGAAACGGGATCTGAATCAATTGGATATCCCCTCCGGACGTCAATCGCTGTTCCTGCGAAAGGCAGGGTATGACTTGTTCCAAGCCAAATTCGCCCCGGACGGCCGAGCTGTTGGACTCATCGGCTGCGATGCGCAGCGATCCGGGATGGATTGCCGGATATTTGTGGTTCCGCTCAACAGTAACGGCTCCCCGGAGGCGGAAGGATGGGCCGAAATCGATCACCCAAGCCCTTGGGACGATAAGCCGCGATGGTCTCCGGATAGCGAAACAATTTATTTCATTTCCGACCGCGATGGTCACTATTGCCTGTGGTCGCAGGTGTTGAGCCGTACGGCAAAACTACCTGTCGGCAAACCGGCGCCGGTCTATCACTTTCATAACTCGCGGCTGGCAATGATCAATGTCGGCACGGGCTTTCTCGAGATCGATGTGGCGCGCGACAAGATTGTGATGGGGCTGGGAGAATTGACGGGCAATATCTGGCGATTAAAGCGTGGCGAGAATCGCGTCGACTAAAGAGCCGGTGCGATGGAATTGGAAGTTGGCGAAACCGGCGGCTGTGAGCAGTTGTTTATATTCGCTGGCGGTGCGCTCTTTTCCGTCTGTGCAGACCAGCATGTTGAGATCCTGGAGCATCGCGTAGAGCGGACCGGAACGGTCCTCATCCACGAATACTTCGGTGATCAGTAAACTGCCGCGAATTTTCGGAAGCAGGGCGGCGATGCGGGTATCGTCCCAATCGTGGAGGATGCGGCCGAGGCTGTAGAGGTCGGCCGCCGGCAGCTCGTCGGTGAAGAAATCAGCGGCCAGAAAGTCGATGCGGTCGGCGACGCCGCTCTGTGAAATGAATTCGCGGGCGTAAGGCTCAACAATGGGCAGGTCGAGAACTGTGGCGCGCAAATTGGGATAGGCGCGGCACGCCGCAATAGCGAGATGGCCGGTCGCGCCGCCCAAATCGACCAGGTGTCGGAATTTCGAGAGGTCGAAAGCGCGCACGACGCGGTCGGAGGTAAGCTGCCCGGCGCCGTGCATGCCTGTCAGAAAGCTGCGCATGGCAACGGGATCGCGAAAATAGTGATCGAAGAGCGAGGCGCGGTCGCCGAAGACTTGCGCCCAGCGGTTGGTTCCTTCGCGGACGGCATCGTCGAGCTTTCCCCAGAGAGGATAGAGCGATCGATCGGAATGGACGATGTAGCCGACGAGCGAATCGGGGCTGGTGGTTACCAGCGCGCGGGAAGCGGCCGGAGTGTTACGGTAGAGATCGCCCTCGCGAGTGAGCAGCTCGAGCGGACGGCAGGCATCGAGCAGGCGCGTGAGCGCGCCGGGATTGAGTTCGAGCTCGCGCGCAAGCCGCGCGGCCGTTTGCGGCTCTTTTTCGAGCCGATCGAAAATGCCGAGGCGAACTGCCGTGAACAAAACCTTCGAGCGACGGAACGCATGGATCAATTCGAGGATGTGGGTCATGCGAAATGGTCAAAGCCTTTGGGTGCGAGAGGGCGGCCGTCAAGGCAAATTTTTCGGGAGCGCGTGATCCGTCCGATATCGCTTGCGAGTGAAGGCGGAATTTTCAACTTCGGCTGGGCGGTGAAGAGGAGTTCGTAGTCCTCGCCGCGATGCAGGGCTTCGTCGAGCGAGGCACCGCGCGCGATCGGGACGGCGGAGAGCTCCGCGCCGACTTTGGATTCACGGCAAAGCCGTGCGAGATCGAGCGAGAGGCCGTCGCTCAGATCCATGGCGGCCCTAACTCCCAAGCGGCGCAGGGCGAGTCCGGCGGCAATGCGCGGCTCGGGACGGTGGGCCGGTTTGCCGAGTTTGCCGGTGACGTAGATGCGGTCTCCTATTTTGGCGGCGCTGCGCAACATAGCCTTACCGCGCGCAACGCGGCCGCAGCAGATCACGTCCACGAGTACTTTGTCGAAACGCGCGAGATCGCCGCCGGCGAGCGTCAATTTGTGTTTTCCGGCAAGCGCGAGCAAGGCCTTAAAGAAGCGCTGGACCGCGAAATTGCGCGGCATGGCGAGCGATACCAGGCAGAAGACGGGCTCTGCACCCATAGCAGCGAGATCGGAAAGACTGCGCGCGAGGGCCAGATGGCCGATATCGGCGGCGCTGTGAGTCTTGAGGGTGAAGTGACGGCCTTCAAGGGTGAAGTCGGACGTGAAGACGAGATCTTCTTTGGCGCGGGGGCGGAGAATGGCGCAATCGTCGCCGATTCCGCGGATCAACGGGGAAGGCCCAGCAAGGCGGCGAATGCGCTCGATCAGATCGGTTTCACGCATTGGCCAGAACGAGACCGGCGGGGAGTTCCTCTCCGAAGACGCGTCCGGATGCCGCGAGGTCGTCGGCTTCACCGGCCAATTCGCGGAGAAGGTCTGCAGCGCGCGGGCTCGTCTCGCAGGCGCGGCGGACGGATTCGAGAGTGGCGGGCGGAAGGTCGCGCGCGGTGTCGCCGGTTTGTCGCGCAATTTGGACGACGGCTTCGAGTAACGCGGGGGTGTGCGGCAGCCCGAGCAGGGCATCGACCCAGCGGCTGGCGGTCGAAGGAGGAAGAACCAGGTTAATGGGGCCGCTGAACAGTTTGCGGGCGCCGAGCCGGGAGAGGCACCACGTGGCGGCTTCGAGCATCTCTCCGCGCTTCACGATGTCGAGCAGGGCCTCGCCGAGCTGTGTTTTGGTTTGCTGGGGCAATAACTCGAGGCTGGCCGCAGTGCGCCACATTTCGCGATAGAGGCTCTGATTGAGGCGGCGCTTCTGTTTTTGCTTGGGCAAAAGAACGGGTGAGAGGCGCTGGAAAATATCGGCCTGCTGGTTGCGATTGAGGCCGCCGGCGATGCGGCCACAGAATATCCACCAATCGATTTCACACTGGACTTGATTGCCGAAGGTGAGACCGCTTGCGTATATGCGGCGCGCTTGTTCGATACGGAAATCGTCGCCGGGAAAGCCGAAGCCGGGACGCAGACAGAAACCGGTAAGGTTGAGCCAGCGCACTTCGTGCGGCGGATTCTTGCGGCGGCCATCGGCGAGCGAGAGGAGCTTGTCGGCGAAGGCCCGCACGGTAGCAAGCGGCCAGGAGAGCCGGCCGACGCCGAGAACTTGCTCGAGGCGCGCTGGAAGCTGCTCCGGCGGCAAGCTTCCGCTTGACGTACCGAAGACCCGGGCAATTAAATCCTCGGCTTGCGCCTGGGTTTCGGAGCTGATGACTGCGCCGGGACGTATCGCGGGCGCATCGGACGCCGTCTTGCGCAACTGGAACTGCAGCCGCCAGCGATGCTCGCTGATTTTCGATTCGGCCCACGTTTCGAGCGTGCCGACTTCGTTCAGGCGCGCGCCGAGATTCACCGGAACCAGCCGTTCGCCGCCTTTACCGAAGCGAATCACGGCGTGCAAAGGCGCGTGCAGGCGGATAGTCGTCGTCGTTGGCAAAGGAGACGACGTCGCCGGCCGCGTCTTCGGTGCGGCTCAGTGAACTATAGAGACGGAACGCGACGGGCGTATTGGCGAGAAGTTGAAGCTCGGGTTGTTCGAGTTTGATTTCCTGGCCTTCTTCGGCGCCGCGCGGCATCAGGCAGACTGCCTGGGAATCCTGGAGTCCCAGGAAATAGGCACGCGGTAAACCGCCGCGGACAAGCACGCCGCTGCCGGAGGCGCGGACGTAAGAGTAATAAGCCGCGCCGATAGCGACTGCGAGATCAAGATCGTGGTTTTCGAAAACAAGCGGTGCCCGGCCGAACCAGTGTTCCACTACATCGCACACCCGCTGACGGAAAATCTGCGGGATAAAGAAGCCGCCATTAAATAAGATGGCGTCGATGCCGCGCTCGGCCGCGGGGGAACTTTGCAGAAATTCGGCAAGGTGGCGGGTGATGGCGGGATCGGAGACATAGGGCAGGCCCAGCTCGCGAAAGACACTTTGCTTTTCCTGCTGGGGTTTGTCAGAAAGCTCGCAAGGCGGAAGAAATCCGCCGAGCGAAAGCTCGAGAATCTCGTCGCGGGTGATGGCGGCTTTGAGCGTGCCTCCAATGAGAGAGGCGCCGCCGCCGACGACGGTCAGCTCGACACTTTCCGGACCGCCGGGGGCAAGAAGCGTCTCTTTCGCCGCTGAACATTGCCGGCGAAGCGCACTGCGCTGGCGGAGAGAAAGCTGTTTGCCTATTTTGGATTCCGCGAGCCAGGAAATCGTGAGATCGAGATTATCGCCGCCAAGCAGAAGGTGGCGGCCAACGGTGGTGCGGGTGAACTGGACACGGTCGCCTTCGCGATCGACGCGCACCAACGTAAAATCGCTGGTGCCGCCGCCGACATCGCAGACGAGCACGGTTTGCTGGTCGAATAACTCTTTGTTTGATCGGGCGAGATGGCCTGCGATCCAGGCGTAAAAGGCGGCGGCCGGTTCTTCGAGTAGCGTCAGGTTTTCAATGCCGGCGGCGCGGGCGGCTTCGACCGTGAGCTCGCGGGCTTCTTCGTCGAAACTGGCGGGAACGGTGAGCACGACTTGCTGCCCGGCGAGTGGGGAATGCTTCGAGTTGTCCCACGCTTCACGCAGGTGAGCGAGATAGCGGGAGGAAGCTTCGACAGGCGAGAGAACACGACCTTCTTCTTGCGAATCCCAGGGCAATATCTTCGCGGTTCGGTCGGCTTCGGAATTCGATAGCCAAGATTTCGCGGAGTGGACGGTTTTGGTCGGGAGCAGCGCGCCCTGGTCGCGGGCGTACGCGCCGACTACTGGTGGGTCGCTCAAATACAAAAATGAAGGCAAGGTGCGCAGCGTGCCGTGGTGGGTGGCGTCGAGCTGTTGCGGAATGGGAAGGACGTGGATGGGCGGGAAGTCGGCTTCCGCGGCTTCTTCGGGATCGATGTAGGCGAGGGCGGAGTTGGTGGTGCCGAGATCGATACCGATGTTCATGCGGCGACCTTCCTCAATGCGCCGCTCATGCGGCGGCTTGGGCGCGTTCGCGCACGTTGAATTCGAGTTTCCAACGGCGGCCGTCGGCGGCGACGCACCAGAGTTCGAGCATTCCCGTTTCGGTTACGTTGCTCTCCAGGGTGACGGCCACAATCTCTTCGCGAGAATCCGGGCCATGAGGCGGCAGGAATACTTCAATCGGCGAAAGCTCCTCCAGATCGCCAGGGATCTCCTCGATCATGGTTCCCGGCGCATCGTTCTTACGGGTGAGCGAGGAAAAGAAGCGGAATACAGCGGGCTCGCCGACGACCAGGGCGAACTTGCGCTGCGGCAGTTCGACTTTGGAGCCCTCTTCGAGACCGAATGGCACGACGGAAAGAGCTTTCATGGGCGCTGGAAGACCGGGCACAGCCGGCAGAGAACTTTCGATGCCGACGTAATAGGCGCGAGGAACGCCGCCGCGGATGCGAACGCCTTTGCCGGCGCGCGCCAGACCATAATAAGCGGCGCCATGCGCAACGGCGTGCATCAGATCGGCTTGTTTAGTTTCATTGCGCAATTCGATGACGGGCTCGGGAAGCCAGCCATTCAAGACTTCGAAAAGGCGCTGTTCGACAGCGGCGGCTTGCAGCACGCCCCCGTTTAGCAGCAGATGCGTGGGGCGGGCGGAGCCGGCTTGCCGGAGAAACTGCGCCAGGTGCTTGGTAACGGCGGCGTCGCTCGCGTAGTTCAAGCCGACTTCCATTAGCGCGGCGCGCCGGGCACGCTCAGGCGCTGCGGCGGCATCCACGACCGGGAAAAAACCTTCGAGCAGGATCTGGCGAATTTCGTCGCGCGCGATTTTGCCGCGCAGGGTGCCGCCTACTAAGCCGGTGCCGCGGCCCAGAATTGTGATGGGGTGGCTGGCTGGCGCGCGCTCGGCGAGCAGGGCTTCCTTGGCGGCGCGCGATTGCCGCCAGAGCGAATGAAATTGCAGGGCGTCGAGCTGCGTAAATTGCCGTTCGGCGAAACGGGCGACCGCCAGATCCATGTTGTCGCCGCCGAGCAGCAGGTGATCGCCGACGGCGATGCGCTCGAGTTGCAGCTCGCCGCCGCTTTCGGTGACGGAGATCAGCGTGAAATCGGTGGTGCCGCCACCGATATCGATGACTAGGATAAGGTCGCCCGGTTTAACCTGCTCGCGCCAATTCGGATTACGTTCGATCCAGGCATAGAAGGCGGCTTGCGGTTCTTCGAGGATGGTGACCTCGGGATAACCGGCGAGTTTGGCGGCGCGCTGGGTCAGGTCGCGCGCGGCTGCGTCGAAGGAAGCGGGGACGGTGAGCAATACCGGCTGATTTTCGAGCTGGGCCTCCGGATGTTTCAGATTCCAAGCCGAGCGCAGGTGGAGCAGGTATTGGGTGGACGCGTCGAGCGGGGAAATCTTGGACACGCCGTCGGGCGCGGCCAGCGGAAGCAAGGGCTGCGTGGGGTCGGAGCTTTGATTCGACAGCCAGGATTTGGCGGAAGCGACCAGGCGGCCGGAATTTTCGACGCCTCGAAGCCAGGCCAGGCGGCCTGTTATATAGGAAGGCTGGGGATTCCAGGGGAGTGCGAGCGAGCCTTCGACGAACTCCTTTTCGCCGGGAATGTAGAGCGAAGACGGGAGCAGATCGAGATCGGCCAATTCCCCTACAGCCGCGAGCTGGGGGATTTGGAAAAGGCTGACCGGAGACGACTCGGCGAGCGGCGCGTAGGCGAGAGCGCTATTCGTTGTGCCGAGATCGATTCCGATGACGTACTGCGACATGATTGCCGGAGCGCGCTACTCGATTTCAATTTCCGCAGGGGCGAGAATCGCGAGATCCTGCTTGCCGATGGCGGGAAGATTGATGGACGAGACCATCCAGCCGCGATGGCGAAGGGTTCCGCTGGAAGGCTTTCCACTCGCCGGGACGTTGCCTATCAGCTTGATACGGGCCGGGTCGGGAGCCTTCGAAGCATCGAGCTTTTGGGGTGTGCCTTCGACGCCATCGATGACCGGGACGAGCGTGACGTGACGGTTGAGGCTGTCGCGGCAATCGGCATGTATGCCGCGCACCGCTGCGCCGACCTGATCGTCGGCATAGGCGCCGATGTCTTCCATAAGGAAATCGATCAGGCGCGAGTCGCGCTGGAGAATCTGCAGAATCTGCAGGGCTCCGTCGCTGGCCTTGATTTTGGGAACCTCGACCACCGGGGCGGCCTTTACTTTGGTGAAGCCATAAGCCACAGCTATGTCTTCGGGCAAAATGCCGGAGAAGAGCAGCGAGAAGAAGCTGCGGAAGGCAGCCGAGATTCGAGACAAATAACTACCTCTGAATTAAGAGGATATCAGGCGATCCATTGTTGCAGCGGCGGCATAGGAGCGCTCGTCACTTGAAATTGAAACGTTTATTCTTGATGCAGCCCCCATTTAGCGGGAGGACTCATATGGCAACCAAGAAGAAAACATCCTCGGGCTCGACGCCGCGGTCAAAGGGCATCGTGAAAAAGAAGATGAAGCGCACGATGGATGAGTACAAGCACCACAAACTCGAGTCGGGCGGAAGCGGAAAAAAGGTGAAGAGCCGGAAACAGGCGATCGCAATCGGGCTCAGCGAGGCGCGCCGCTCGGGGGCCGATATCCCGCCGTCTCCAACGAAGCGCAAGGCGAGCAAACGCAAAGCCTCGAAGAAAAAGACCTCGAAGAAAACCTAGGATGTCAATATTGCGCGTATGTCGTCCATCCCATGGAGGGCGACCAGTTGTGGCTGAAACCAAAGTAAAAGCAGAAGATCTTGAGGAACAGGCGGACGAGCGTCTAAGGAAGCCGCGTACCGGCTTGAGCATCAACGACACGATCGCGGGAAACGCGAACTTGTCGGTGGGTTCGAGAGGCGTGGATACCTCCGGAGTGGAAGCTGGCGCGGGCGCCGGAGCCGGCTCCACCTACGTAACGCCTGGCGGCACGGGCAGCTCCCCAGCGCCTAACATTGTTTCGGGACCGCGGAGCACAGGAATTACGTCTCGCGGCGGGGCACCGTCGGAAGAGGACGCGAGTGTCCGGCTCGACACGAAAAGCAACTTGAATGAAAGCGGCTCGGCAAGCCAGGATGAGATTTCGGCGCGGGCCTATCATCGCTGGCACCAGCGCGGGTGCCCGGATGGATCTCCGGAAATCGACTGGCACGCAGCCGAGGAAGAATTAAGGACGCGCCGCTAACCCAGGTTCAGATCAAAGAAAAAGCCCGCCTGACAGATTGCTGCCAGGCGGGCTTTTCGTTTGAATTGGCTTCGATGGATTAGTAATCCATCTCCGGCCCGTGGCCGCCGGGAGGTCCAGCAGGCGCCTTCTTCTCCGGGATTTCGCAGATCATCGCTTCGGTGGTCAGCATGAGAGCGCTGATCGAAGCGGCATGCTGCAGAGCCGAGCGGGTCACCTTGGTCGGATCGATGACGCCCGATTTCACCAGGTCTTCGTACTGGCCGGTGGCGGCGTTGAAGCCGAAGTTCGGCTCTCGAGTTCGCGCGCACCTTCTCGATGACGATGGCGCCTTCGAAACCGGCGTTGCCAGAAATCTGGCGCAGCGGCTCTTCGGTCGCCTTGCGGATGATGTCGATGCCGATCTGCTCGTCGCCTTCGGCCTTGAGCGTCTGCAGAACCTTGCCCGCGCGAAGCAGCGCAACGCCGCCGCCCGGAACAATGCCTTCTTCAACAGCCGCGCGAGTGGCATGCAGAGCATCTTCGACGCGAGCCTTCTTTTCCTTCATTTCGGTTTCGGTGGCGGCACCGACCTTGATGACCGCAACGCCGCCGGCCAGCTTGGCCAGACGCTCTTGCAGCTTTTCGCGATCGTAGTCGGAGGTGGTCTCGTCGATCTGAGCGCGGAGCTGCTTGATGCGGCCTTCGATGGCCTTCTGCGTACCGGCGCCATCCACGATGGTGGTGTTGTCCTTGTCGACCGTGACGCGCTTGGCGCGGCCCAGATCTTCGAGGCGAACACCTTCCAGCTTGATGCCGGTCTCTTCCATGATCGACTTGCCGCCGGTGAGGACGGCGATATCGTCGAGCATCGCTTTGCGGCGATCGCCGAAGCCAGGAGCCTTCACGGCGCAGGCGTTCAGCGTGCCACGCAGCTTGTTGACGACGAGAGTGGCCAGCGCTTCGCCTTCCACTTCTTCGGCGATGATCAGCAGCGGCTTGCCGGAGCGGGCGATCTGCTCGAGCAGCGGCAGCAGATCCTTCATGTTGCTGATCTTCTTTTCGTGGATCAGGATGTAGGGATCTTCGAGAACCGCTTCCATGCGATCGGGATCGCTGACGAAGTAAGGCGAGAGATAACCGCGGTCGAACTGCATACCGTCGACGGTCTGCAGCTCGGTCACCATGGTCTTCGACTCTTCAACGGTGATGACGCCGTCTTTGCCGACCTTCTTCATCGCTTCGGCAATGATGTTGCCGATGGTGGCATCGCCGTTGGCGGAAATGGTGCCAACCTGCGCGATCGCGTCGCCGGAGACGGGCTTCGAAAACTTCTTGACTTCTTCGACGACCGCTTCGACGGCCTTCTCAATGCCGCGCTTCAGCGCCATCGGATTCGCGCCGGCGGCTACGGACTTCACGCCTTCGCGGAAAATCGCCTGCGCCAGAATCGTGGCGGTGGTGGTGCCGTCGCCAGCGATGTCGGAGGTCTTCGAAGCAACCTCGCGCACCATCTGCGCGCCCATGTTCTCGAGCGGATCCTTCAGCTCGACTTCTTTGGCAACCGTCACACCGTCTTTGGTGATGGTGGGGCCGCCGAACTTCTTTTCGAGAACCACGTTGCGGCCCTTAGGACCGAGCGTTACCTTCACGGCATCGGCGAGCTGATTCACGCCGCGCAGAATCGCCTGACGCGAATTTTCGCTATAAACAATCTGTTTTGCAGCCATTGTTCTTGTCTAATCCTCCGTTACTTCTTTCCCGACTTGCCGTTGGTCGTGATCACGCCGAGGATTTCGTCCTCACGCATGATCAGGTACTCGTTGCCATCCAGCTTGATGTCGCTGCCGGAATACTTGCCGAACAGAATGCGGTCGCCGGCCTTCAACATCGCAGGGCATTCACTTTCCCGTCGTCGCTCTTCTTGCCCTTGCCGACGGCGACCACTTCGCCCTGCTGCGGCTTCTCTTTTGCCGAATCCGGAATGTAAAGACCACCTTGCATGGTCTCGCCTTCTTCGATCCGTTTGACCACGACGCGGTCGTGAAGCGGACGAATATCCATAGTTAAACCTCCACGGAACTAAAATTAATCTTTGATTCGGTTGTAGGCCGGACTAGTCTAGTGTCCGATTACCCAGGGACAGTTTTAGCACACTCATAGGGAGAGTGACAAGAGTTCTTTTTAAGTACCTGTAATTAAAAGAGTTATCCGAGTGATGCTGGCCTCGCCTCACGACGGCTGTTATGCTAAAAGCGATCATCCCCTCACGACATGCGGCGAATCTCGGTATTTTTGGCGGGCGCCGTCATTCTGCTTACTTTTGTCGTTGCTTATACCTACAAGCTGAGCGTGGATCGACACCGGCGGCACCATGCGATGCCGGTTCCCCAGATCGCCAAGAAATATAAAGGCGAGGCGCTGCGGGGCTGGGAATGGAACTCGGACGATCCGCAGACCAATAAGCCAGTGGTGCGCGCGACCGCCAAATCCTTTCACGCGACCGACAGCCCTTCCACGTTCGACATACGCGGGCTGGCCTTACGGCTTTACGACAAAAAAGCCGCTTCTTATACGTTCGTCAAGAGTGACCAGGCGCTGTTCGATGAAGGATCGGAGATGTTGAAATCCGAGGGACCCGTGACGATCGTGATGAACGTGCCGGCGGATAAGGACGCCGAGGACAAGGCGGAGTTGGCCAACGTGTTCGGGTTACGACGTCCGGCGTTACCTACGAGACCAAGACCGGGAAGGCGACCACCGATCAGCCCGCCACCTTCGAGTTTCCGAATGGCGGCGGTAAAGCCGTCGGAGTGGAATACGATCCTGCCCGAAAACGCTGCATCTGAAATCCGGGATTGCGCTGGACTGGGTCGGTGAAGGTCCACAGGAAAACAAGATGCATGTGGAAGCGGGCGACCTGGTCTACAAAGAAGCGGAGCAGAAAATCTATCTTTCGCCCTGGTCGAAAATGCAGCGGCAGACGTTGACGATTCTGGCGCGGAATTCGGTCGTGACGCTCGAAGACCAGCGGCTGCACCAGATCGATTCGGACCAGCCGGTGGGAACGGACGATCGGAATGGACGCCAGGTGGAATTCCGGTCGGAGAAGATGACGGCGCTGTTCAATGAAGACGGCGACCTGGTGCAGGTGCTCGGGAATAGAAATGCGCGCGTCACTTCTGGCGATGAGGCAGCGCGGACGACGCTTACCGGCGACAAGGCGGATCTGCGTTTTGCTTTGGATACGGAACAAGTGAACGGGCTCGAAAAAGTCTCGAGCGATCTGCACTTAGTGATGGCCGATGGGCATGCCGAAGCGGTCTCGGAGCCGCTCGCGCAGGCGAAGGCCGCGCATCCCGAGACAGTGCCCGAAACGCGCATTTTGCGCAGCGAGCATATCGAGCTCGAGATGAAGCCCGGCGGACGCGATGTGCAGGAGATTCGCACGCCTACGCAGGCGCAACTGGAATTCAAGCCGAACCGGGCGGAGCAGACGCACCGGGTTTTGGATGCGTCGCGGCTGCGGATTCTGTACGGTGCGGGCAGTTATGTAGATACGTTTCTGGCTTGGAATGTGGCGACCCATACGGATAAGCCTACGGCTGTGAAACCGGGTGCATCAGCGCAACCCGCTTTGACGTGGAGCGATCAGATGACGGCGAAATTCGCGCCGAACACGAATCAGATCGCGACTATCGACCAGCGGGGAAATTTCCGCTATAAAGAGGGCGCGCGTAAGGCCTCGGCGAATAAGGCGTTTCTCGAGCAGAGCTTGAATCGCATCACGCTGACTGAGAAAGCGCAGGTGGCGGACGACTCCGGCATAGCGCGGGCCGATCAAATTGTGATGAACCAGGTGAACGGCGATATGGATGCGACTGGACACGTATTATCGACGCATGCGCCGGACAAAAATGAAAAGCCTGGAACATCGATGCTCGACACGAGCCAGCCGATGCAGGCGTCGGCGGAGGAGATGCACACGCGCGAGAACAACAGCCTGGTGGCGTATCGAGGGCGCGCTGTGATGTGGCAAGGCGCGAATCGTATTTCGGCGGATCGGATTGACGTGGACCGGGATGGGCAATCGCTGCACGCGGTGGGAGATGTAGTAAGCGAGCTGGTGGATAACAAGAGCGATGCGGCAGCATCGGCAACCGACCCGGTTTTTACAGTGGTGCGCGCGCCCGAGTTGACGTATCGCGACGATACCAGGGAAGCGTTGTATACCGGCGGCGTGACGCTGGTGCGCGGGAAGATGACGGTTACGTCAAAGCAGATGCGCGCGTTTTTGACTCCGAAGACGGCTGGCAATGGCGGCGATTCTTCGCTCGATCATGCCATCGCGGACGGCGAAGTGACTGTTACGGAAGTACTGGCGGGGAATAGGAAACGCTCCGGCGCGGCGGAACACGGCGAGTATTACACGAAGGAAGATAAAGTTGTGCTGAACGGCGGCGATCCGCAGATCGTGGATAGCATCAAAGGGATGACACGGGGCCAGCAGCTTACCTATTTCACGGATGAGGATCACCTTATCGTTGAGGGCGTGAACAAGAAAGTGGCTTTCACGCGGATGAAGAAGAAGTAGTAAATAAATCCTACTGGGCGGCCATTCTGCGGTAAATCACGCAGAGATTGGTGTGTGCGACCACTTGGTACTGGCGCAACCACCGGCGCATATCCGGAAAGACATGCGGATCGAGCGCGGGGTTCAGCGGGCCGAGACCGTCGACGAAAAAGATCGGCCTCGATTGGACGAATTGGGCGCGGTGCCGAGCGGCCGAGCCGCCCAGGATCGCCTGGCTCTCCGTCAGATGGCGGTCGGCCGGAACGCCGGTAAGCGGCTGCGAGTCCCAAAACAAACTACCGGAAATCCTGCGCGTGTAGACGTATAGATCGGGACGGTAGCCCCACACGAACAGCGTGTCGCCGGGATGGGCCATGTTTTGAATGATCGCTGCCGCGTGTTGGCTGTCGCGATCCATCGCCACGTCGGACCAATTCGGATCGCGGCCGAGCGCCAGCATGGCGTAGCGCGGACCGAAGCGGACCAGCGGTATCAGCAGGAGCACGGCCGAAATCGGCAAGGCCCGGCGGCTTTGGGCGATGCCGCGCGCCGCCACGATGACTAGCGGCGGAAGCAGTTGCAGAAAATAACGCGGCGCGAAGTGATTGCCGAAGCAGACGGCGGCGAAGGAGAGCGCGATCCAGGCGGCTAAACGGAAACGGTCTTTGCCGGGCCGGGCGAAAAACAGGATAGCTCCTAAGACGAGCGCGGCGTGAAAGCCCAACCAATTGAAAACGCGTGTGAGGCCGAGTTGTAATGGATGTGCGACGGGCGCGCCGTGCGCATAAAGAACTCCCCATTGCAAAACTTGTTCATAGAAGCCTGGCCAAGCGCCTACGGCGCCAAGCAATAGCCCGGCGACTAGCAATGGGATTGCGAAACCGGCGAGCAAGAGGGGCAGTTCGGCCGCCAGCCAAAGAGCGCAGACCGGCAGCACGAACGCGGCTTTCAGATTGATCAATAGACCGATGCCGCAGCAGATTCCCGCCCACAGGGCGCGGCGTTCGGTCGCGAAATAAACCGCGGCCAGGTGCGGCACGATGAGCAACGCGTCGGGGGCAAACGGAATTACCGCGGCCGGCAAATAGAAAGCCGTGAAGAAAGCGAGAAGGAAGGCCGCTATATAGGACCGTGCGAGCCGGTAAGCGAGGAAGCAGGCCAGCAGAATATACGCCGCATCCAAGAGGCGCAAGGGCCAGCCCGGATAACCGCCTATTAAGAGATAATAGGCGGCGCTGAGCGGCGGTTTATCGTACCAGAAATCGCGATAAGGAATTTGGCCGTGGAGGACGTGAATCGCCGCGGCGAGATGATAATCTTCATCCGACCAGAGCAGATGCACATGGCACAAACGGAGGCACGCGAGCGAAATCACGAGCAGCGCCCAGAGATACTTTGCGCGCCGACCGGTTACTATTTCCGCGGACCAGATCAACGCGTATCATAAGACATAGTCGCGATGAGAACGCTGCAGACCGTGGAGATTTCGAAATCGTACAGCGGCCGCAGCGTGGTCGATAACGTCAGCGTGCGCGTGGAGCAGGGCGAAGTGGTCGGCCTGCTGGGCCCGAATGGCGCGGGCAAAACGACTTCGTTCTACATCATCGTGGGCCTGATCAGTCCGGAATCGGGCGATGTGCTGCTGGACGACGAGCCGAGTCACGCAATTGCCGATGTATCTGCGCGCGCGGCGCGGCGTCAGCTATCTGCCGCAGGAGGCTTCGGTATTCCGCAAGCTGAGCGTGGAAGACAACCTGATGGCGATTCTGCAGACGCTGTCCGATCAGCGGGCGGGAGCGGCGCGAGCGGATGAAAAACCTGATCGACGATTTGGGGCTTGAGACGGTTCGCCACAGCAAAGGCTACATGCTTTCGGGCGGCGAGCGGCGGCGTGTGGAGATTGCGCGGTCGCTGGTGCTGCAGCCGGATTTCATTTTGCTCGACGAGCCATTTTCGGGCATCGATCCGATTCAGGTGCTCGAACTGCAGCGCATTATCGGCGATCTGAAGCAGCAGCGGAATCGGCATCCTGGTCACGGATCACAATGTGCGCGAAACGCTGGCGGTTACCGACCGCGCCTACATCATCAGTAGCGGACGGATTTTCCGCGCCGGCTCGCCGGATTCGCTGGGCCACGATCCGGAAGTCCGGCGCATTTATCTGGGCGAGAATTTCTATTTCCCGCCGGTGCTTGCGAGCTAAATTAGATCCCATGCGAAATTCGCAGCCGGAATTACCCGGTTTTTCCTTATCCGGACCGGGTCTCGTTGCGGTGTTAAACTGAAAGCCGAATGAGTTCGCTTTCGCAACGGCTACATCTCGGCGTTCAGCAAAAACAGATACTCACGCCGGGGCTCGTGCAGATGGTCACGGTCCTTCAGCTCAACCGGCTCGAGCTGAAGGACATGATCATGAACGAGATTGCGGAAAATCCGGTGCTCGAAGAAGCAGCGGACGCGGGCGAGGAACTCACGCCGGCGGAAGTGCAATCGCTGCTCGAGCGCGAACGGACAGCGCCGATCCCGCCGATGCCGCATTCTGGAGAACGACGGGACAGCGCGAGGCAGGCGCCGACGAGCGAATCGGCCGCGGAAGGTGCAGCGCCCGAGACCAGCGCGGATGGCGCCGATCGCGGCGCCGAAGAGCCCGTCAAGACCGAAACCGACCCGTTCGACGAGATCGATTTCGGCAGCTTTTTCGACGACTATCTGGATCCCGGCTTCAAAAGTCCGGCATCGGAATTGTCGAAAAGCCCTCCTTTGAAACGTTTCTTTCCTCGCCGGTCACGCTGAGCGATCATCTGCAGTCGCAGCTGAGCGTTCTGGTGCTTCCCGAAGGCGCTGCGGGAAGCGGCCAACAGCATCATCGGCAATCTGGAGGAGAGCGGCTATCTCACGACGCCGCTGGAAGAGATTGCGGTGGCGGAAGGTTTGAATCTGGCGGATGTGCAGGCGGGGCTGAAAGCGGTGCAGTCGCTCGACCCTACCGGTGTCGGCGCGAGCAGCTTGCGCGAATGCCTGCTGCTGCAGCTTGAAGCGCGCGGCGCGGCGCGGATTCGGTGGCCTGGAAGATTGTGAACGATCATCTGAAGCTGCTGGAAACGCAGGCAGCTCAGCCAGATTGCGAAAGCGCTAGGGCGGCCGCTCGAGCACATCCATATCGCGGTGAATGTGATCCGGCATCTGGACCCGGCGCCCGGGTCTGCGCTATTCGGGCGCGGGCGCACGCCAGGTGGAGCCCGACGTGTACATCTCGAAAGACGGCGACGATTACCTGATCACGCTGAACGACGACGAAATTCCGCAGTTGCGCCTGAATGGCGAGTACAAGCGTATGATCGACCGCGAGCAGGAGCCGAATAAAGACGTTCGGAACTATGTCAAGGAACGTTATGCTTCGGCGCTGCAGTTGATCAAGAATATCGAGCAGCGGAAGCAGACGATTCTGCGGGTGTGCCACTCGATCGTTCGCCGGCAAACCGAGTTTCTGGAATCGGGAATCGACCAGTTGAAGCCGATGATGATCAAGGAAGTGGCCGAAGAGATCGGCGTGCATCCATCCACGGTCAGCCGCGCAGTCGCCAACAAGTATGCGCATACTCCGCAGGGCGTCTTCGAACTGCGCTACTTCTTCTCGGAGGCTGTACAGGGGCCGTCCGGCAGCGCGACACCGCTGTTGATCGTGAAACGGCGCGTGAAGAAGATGATTGAGGACGAAGAATACGCTCATCCGCTGACGGACGAGCAGATCACCGCTCGCCTGCAGGCCGAAGGGATCCAGGTGACCCGGCGCACGGTTGCCAAATACCGGGAAGATATGAAAATTCCTTCGACACATCAGCGCCGCGTACGCGACTAACTTAGATGCGCAAGTCTGGCTGTAAAGGAGGGACAAAATGAAGCTGATCGTTTCCGGAAAAACCAAAGAATTCACTCCTGAACTGGAGGAAAAATTCACCACGAAGCTGGCCAAGCTGAGTAAGTTTATCGAGCAGCGGGGAGAGCGCGAGGCTCACGTGACGCATCATTGGAGCGCCACCTCCACAAGATTGAATGAGCGTGAACTTCTACGACCATCGCTGGTGGGCGAAGGGCCGATGCCGATCTGGATACGGCGCTGTGCCAGGCCGTCGAGAAAGCTGGAAAAACAGGTTGTGAAGTTGCGCAGCCGCTGGCGCGATACGCACCGGGATGCCAAAGACGGTGCGCTCGAGCAAGGAGAGCTGGAGCGAGGAAACCACGGAAGTTCCCGCTGCGCCGGCAGCTAAGGGCGGCAAGAGCAAGCCGAGCCTGAACGGCCACGCGAAAAAGCCCAAAATTTTCCGTGTGAATTATGACGAAGACCGGAAGCCGATGACGCTCGATGAAGCGATTCTCGAGATGGAAACCGATGCAAGCTACGTCGTGTACCGCGATTCCGAGCGCGACTGCCTGTCGGTATTGGTGCGACGGCCCGACGGTAACTTCGACCTGATCGATTCGTAAAAGCGGGCCTGCGGCGAGCGAACGTTACACTGTAGTTCAACTTGCCTAAACGAAAAGAAACGGCAGCCCCGGCGCCGGCGGCTCTGGCAACGGCCGATCTCGTCATCATCACCGGTATGAGCGGGTCGGGAAAGCAGACCGCGCTGAAGGCCTTCGAAGACCTCGGGTTTTACGCCGTCGATAACCTGCCGATCGCGTTCGTACCGAAGTTTGCCGATCTGACCGCGATACGAAAACGCGGCGGCGGGCGGCGCTCATCATCGACATCCGGGAAGGGGCCGACTCCGGCAGTTTCCTAAGATCTTCCGGGAGCTGAAGAAGCGGCTGGATGTAAAGCTCCTGTTTCTCGATGCCGACGACGAGGTGCTGCGGCGCCGCTTCAGCGAGACGCGCCGGCCGCATCCGCTGGGAGCCGAGGCGACAGTCCTGAGCAGCCTGAAAGACGAGCGTGAGCAGCTAAGGCCTATCCGCCGGCTGGCCGATCTTCTGATCGATACGACCAAGCTGAACGTGCACGAGCTGCGGGCGCTCGATCTCGGCGAACTTTCAAGGCGCGCAGGAAAACAATAAGATCGTTGTCTATGTAAACAGCTTCGGTTTTCGCCATGGCGTTCCCCCCGATAGCGACCTGGTGTTCGATGTACGATTTCTGCCGAATCCGAACTATATCCCGGAGTTCAAAAAGCTGACGGGGCGGCATCCGAGCGTGGCGCGGTACATCCGCTCTTTCCCGCAAACCATCGAGTTCATCAACCGCATCTCAGATCTGCTCATTTATCTGCTTCCGCACTACATTCGCGAAGGGAAGAGCTATCTTACGATTTCATTTGGCTGCACCGGCGGACACCATCGCTCAGTCCTGATTGCGGATGAAATCCAAAAGCGATTGAAGAAAGCCGGCTTCACCGTGACGGCGCATCACCGGGATACGGGCAAAGCATAGTTGGCGGCGTCCAACGTGGCTTGCCGGTAATCCGACCAGTGGGTTTCATCACGGCTCTGAATGGCGTAAAAGCCGAGTACGCTCGCGTTGACTGTCTGAATAAACTTCTTGGGAAGCCAGACGCCGCCGACCGGGGTCTGCTCCAGCTCGAAGCGTGTTCCGGGCTTGACCCGGGCCAGAAAAAAGCCGAATGCAACCGGCTTGGTCACTTCCGCTTGTATCTTCACCCAGTGGTAGTGGGCGGTATCGATCCACATACGGCCTTGCATGCCAGTGAGTGCGCGCGCCTTCTCGACCGGCGGGCGATAATTCGGGTTAGGCGTGGCTTTGAGAACGTAGCAATCCGTGCCCTCGATCTGCTCCTGGCCGGTCAAGTCAAAGGAAAACGCGGAGACCATCTGCCGCATCAGGAAATTTTCGTCCGCGCGATCGTTCTCGTATTTGGCGATGCGCGCCCGGCGCTGGCGAGGAGTTTCGACCTCGCGGCCGTGCGTTTCGCGTTCGAGTTTCGTCTGCTCCTGGCGCCGTAAATTGGCATCGATCGGCTTATCGTTCAAAGCCAACAAGCGCTCGTAGGGAGAGCCGTCGAGCATTATGACTTCGAATGTCTGGCGCTAGTGGACCCTGCACGTCGCTGCGGCGGAACGAATAATCCGGCTGGGCTTGCCAATCGGCGTTGTTTGCTTGGACGGATCGATGAATAATGACATGCGCGGCAGACGTGTTCTGCGCGCGAAAGCTTGCCGGTAAGGCCAACAGCATGCCGGCAAGAAAGAAGATTACCCGCATATTACCCTCCCCTAGTGCCCCTTACGCACCCGCTTTCCGGGATCGCGGCTCAGTCCCCCACAATGCTATGCAGACACTATACAGCGTTCGCGTACGCCGTGCCAACGGCGGTAGTACTGGGCCGTTAGCACTGACTATCGTTACCGCGGGGATAGGCGTAGGGGTCGCGTTCTTCAGCCGGTTCGTTCACGCACTCCAGATCTTTTTCGATGGTCACCTTCAGGTTCGAAGCAGTGCCTGGAAGATCGAAATAGAGGCCGATCGAGTCATTCGCGGCCCATTCGCGGAGCACGGAATCGGGCGCTTTAATGCATATGACGCCGTCGCGGAAGGAGGCCGCTGGGGTCGAGGAACTGGAAGGTTCAAGGGTATACACGAAACTATTTCCTGCCGGGAAGAGGACGCCCTCGGAGAGCACGCGGCCGGCGGCGAGCGCCGCCACTTCGCGCTGGTTCAACCGCAAGCGCACCGAATTCCCGCGAAGTCTCAGTTTCATTTCTTTTACGAGTGTATGCGCCAATCTCCGGAGTACACATTGAAGCGTCCGTCACGAACAAAGCCGATGAGGGTCATCTGGCAATCGCGCGCGGTTTCGACAGCGAGGCTCGAAGGGCCGCCCACGGTGGCGAGGACGGGCGCACCCGCGGCCGCTGCCTTTTGCACCAATTCGAAACTTCCGCGGCTGCTCAGAAACACCACCCTGTCCCGCCAGGGAAGAGTGCCATTCAGCAGTGCCCAGCCGATGAGCTTGTCCAAAGCGTTGTGGCGGCCGATATCTTCGAAAACCGCTTCGATCGCGCCATCGGCGGTGGCTAACGCGGCGGCATGCAGGCCGCCGGTCGCGAGAAAGCCCCGCTGACGCTCACCTAGCAGGGCCGGCAGTCTTTCCATCAACGATGCGCTCACAACAAAGTGATCCGGTTCGCTGAGCGGGGCCGCTTGCGCAATTGCTTCACGGCTGCGCTTTCCGCACACGCCGCAACTGGAATTCAGAAAACCGCTGCGCGCCGTTCGCCAGATTTCGAGATCCACATCTTTCGCGAGGACGGCAAGAATTTCATTCGAGGGCTCGCCCCCGAGCGGACGCAGCTCGAGAATATCCCGCGAATGCTGAACGATCCCTTCCGCAAACAGGAAACCGGCAGCAAGCTCGCGATCGTGCCCAGGCGTGCGCATGGTGACGGAAAGATTTTCCGTGCGCTGCACATCCTTAAACCAGTGGGCCAAGCGGATCGAGAGCGGCTCCTCCACCGGCACCTCGTCCAGGACGCGTTCGGGGCCGGAGCGAAGGATTCGCTGGATGCTGACGCGCCGGACTTCCACGGTTTCTTCCATACAACTGCTACCAGCGTGGCATGCCGCCACGATTGTTGGAAAATAGGATGCGGCCGAACGGCATGGCAACTACATACGAATCACCCATATCATCGCGTGCAGAGCGCGCGCAGGGCATCCCCTGGTATCTGTGGGGCGTGGCCCTCGCGGTCACCTCGAATACGATCGGCGCGCACTGGGATGTCTCGTGGCACCGGTCGATCGGACGCGACACGTTTTGGACGCCGGCGCACATGGCGATTTATTTATGTGGTGTTCTGGCCGGGATCTGCTGCGGGTATCTGATTCTCAACACAACCTTCCGGCGGCCGCCGGAACTCGTGGCCTCTTCGGTTGGCGTATTCGGCTTTCGCGGGCCGCTCGGAGCATTTCTCGCTGCGTGGGGCGGAATCGCGATGCTCACTTCCGCGCCTTTCGACAATTGGTGGCACAACGCGTATGGCCTCGACGTGAAGATCATCAGTCCGCCGCATACGCTGCTGATCCTGGGTGTTTTTGCGATAGAGGTAGGCGCATTTTTTCTGATTGCGGCTGCGATGAACCGCTCGGATGGCGCACGCTTCGTGAAGCTGCAGTGGATGCTGCTCTACCTAGGTGGACTCATGCTGGTGCTTGGCATGTTCTTCCGCATGGAATACACGTGGGACATACGGCTGCATCGTTCCGCCGCCTATATCGCCATTGCGTTGGGCGTGCCCACTTATTTCGCGATGTTTTGGGAAAGCTCGCGCAATCGCTGGGCGGGGACCTGGACCGCGGCCATCTATATGCTTTTTCTTATCGGGCTCATTTTGATCCTGCCGCTGTTTCCAGCCGAACCGAAATTGGGCCCTGTCTATCAGCCGGTACACCAGTTCATTCCACCGAAATTTCCGCTGCTGCTCATCGTTCCGGCGTTTGCAATGGATCTGTTGCTTCAGAAAACGCAAGCCTGGAAATTGTGGTTGCGATCGCTTGTGGCGGGCCCGCTGTTTGTGATCGCTCTGGTGGCTGTCGAGTGGCCGTTTGCCAGCTTCTTGATGAGCGATGCCGCGAAGAACGGCTTCTTCGGCGCGGCATACCTCGACTACAGCGAGCCATCGCAATCGCATGATGCATTGCGCGAATTCTTCCGGCCCGAGCACGGCCTGGTTCTTTGGCAAGGCCTGGCCGATGGCCATGCTCTTCGCGGCGCTCAGTACCTGGATTGGGCTTGCTCTAGGCAGATGGATGCGGAAGATACAGCGATGAGATGGTCCGCTCTCCGTTTGGCGCTGACCTGCGTCGTGGCGTTGACGTGCGGACGTCCGGCCCTCGCTCACGTCGGCAGTCCGGACGTCTACGCGGAAGGCTCAGCGGGTCCTTACAAGCTTTTTGTTGTGGTGCGGCCGCCGATGGTTATTCCGGGCGTTGCGGATATCGAAGTGCGGTCCAGCACGCCGGGGGTGGATACCATCACTGTCGCTCCGATACCGCTGGTGGGAGAGGCATCCAAACATCCTCCGGTACCGGACACCATGACAAAGCCCTCGCACGACGCGCAATTCTTCGCCGGCCATCTTTGGATCATGCAGACCGGCTCGTGGCAAGTGCGCTTCGTTGTGAACGGGAATCAGGGCCGCGGAGTATTGTCCATACCCGTGGCTGCGATCTCAACCGCCACGCGCCAGATGCAGAGTGGCTTGGGAATTCTGCTTGCCGGGTTGGGCATTTTGCTGGTTCTAGGCATGGTCGGAATTGTAGGCGCCGCCGCGCGCGAGGCTCAGGCTGCGCCCGGGGAGCTTGTTCCGGCCACAAACAACGGCCGCAGATATGTCGCGATGGCGATTACGTTTTCACTACTCGTAGCCGCCGTGGTGTTTGGCCGGATGTGGTGGAACGCCGAAGCCGCGGACTACTCGGCAAACATCTACAAGCCGCTCGTGATGCACGCGACTCTCGAGACCGGCGATGTGCTGGATCTCAATATGACCGATCCGGGATGGCTCACCGCGCGCAAACTCAACGACTTTGTGCCCGACCATAATCACCTGATGCATCTCTACGCCATCCGCTGGCCGGCGATGGACGTAGTCTTTCATCTGCATCCGGAACTCGTGCGGAAGGGCAAATTTCAACTCGCGCTGCCTTCGATGCCTGCAGGCGAGTATCGCTTGTATGCGGACGTGGTGCATGCGAATGGATTTCCGGAGACGCTGGTCGCCTCGGTCGCGCTGCCCGAAATTAGCGGGCGGCAGCTCGCGGGCGACGATGCCGAGAGTATGCCGGGCACAGCTGCGCGAACCGATGCCATATATCGGCTGCCGGACGGCTACACCCTGCAATGGAAACGCCCTGCGGCGCTGGTTGCCAAAGCGCCCGAAGAATTCACATTTCAACTTCTGGACCCGCACGGGCAGCCGCCTGAGGACATGGCGCTGTATATGGGGATGGTGGGGCATGCGGCGTTTGTGAAAAGCGATGGCACGGTGTTTGCGCACATCCATCCTTCCGGCACGATGGCGATGGCGGCTCTGATGATGGCCGAGGCGCAGAATGGCGGCGAGAGCATGGCCGGCATGGATATGGGCGGCTCATCGAAGACGCCGAATACGGTGAGTTTTCCTTATGGGTTTCCTTCACCCGGAAACTATCGGATTTTCGTCCAGATGAAGCACGGAAGCGTGGTCGAGACGGGGACTTTCGATGCGCAGGCGCAATAACAGCGGCACGAGGCAAAGCATGGAGGACGAAGGCCGGGATATTTCTGCGCAACGCCGCTACGGAGGAACAAGCTTCACCTTCAGTTTGGAGCGGATTTACTTCGCAGTGTAGTCAGCTTTGGCTCTAGTTTTTGACCGGATCAGGACCGCCAAGCAACAGCCGATCAGGACCGCCGCAGCAGAGATAAGCAGCGCGCCATGCAGCCCGTGCAAAAAACGGCTTCTTTGCGATATGAGAGAGCCGAATAGGGCTACTCCGATCAAACTTCCCGTCTGACGCGCGGAGTTGAGTACGCCGGAAGCGACACCGGAACGCTCCTTTTCCACAGTGCCGAGTTGAACGGAAGTCATCGGTGGCACAGTCAGCCCGATTCCGCCGCCGATGGCCAGTAGCGGTAGCGTCATGTTCCAATACAGGGTGTTTGAGTTCACTCGTAACAATGCCAAACAACCGGCCATAAGAAGCAACTGCCCGGAGAGTATTGGGAGTCGCGGTCCCAGCCAAGCGGAAATACGCCCAGCCGAGAGATTGGCAATCAATACGATCGCTGTCATCGGCAGAAAGGCCAACCCGGTCTGTAAAGCGGTGTAATTCCTGATCTGCTGGAAAAATAAGCTCAGCACAAAAATGAGGCCGTAAAACGCTACATTGATCAACAATCCGATGAGGGTAGCGGCGCTGAAGGTCCGGTTCCGGAAAGCGGAGAGAGGCAGCATCGGGCTTTGGGTTCTTGCCTCGACGACAACGAATGCCGCCGCCGCCAATGCGAAAAGCGTGAAACCGGCCAGGATACCGGGATACGTCCAACCCAACACGCCGCCTTCGATAGTCGTTGCGGCCAGATCCACCAGCGCGAATATCGCAATGGCCTGCCCGAAGATATCCAGCTTGCGATCTCTCGTCTGAGTGGTTTCTTCCGCGTATCGCCAAGTTAACCAGATGCCGAAAAGACCAACCGGCAGATTGATAAAAAAGATGCTTCGCCATCCAATAGCAGCGATTAGCACTCCACCCACAATAGGACCGGCTGCCAGCGCAACACTGGCGCCCGCGGCCCATATTCCGACCGCATTGGTGCGTTCCTTCTCCGCCGTATAAGCGTGATTCAACAATGCGAGCGAGCACGGGACAAGAATGGCAGCGCCACACCCCTGAACTGCGCGAGCGAAGACAAGGACGGCCAAATTGGGAGCAATCGCACAGCCGAAAGACGCGATGACAAAGATCGTGAACCCAGCGATGAAGACGCGCTTCGCCCCGAAGCGATCTCCGGCTGCGCCCGCGGTCAGGATCAGCGCGGCGAAAACAACTGTGTATGCGTTAACAACCCACTGCAGCCCTGCGACTCCGCCCCCCAACGATGCGCCGATGCGCTGCAAGGCGACGTTCACGATTGTTACGTCGAGTTGCACGACGACGAAGCCGAGGCTCATCGCAGCCAGCGTGAGGCCTTTCGTTCGCTCGTCGAATGCGGCACGCATTTTGGAAGCGGAGAGAGCTTGCCGCTTAGCGCTTGAGGTGAATTCCAAGCAGGTTGCCAAGCTGCTCCTGGCCCTTATGCGTAACCCGCACCGCGCGCGTTCTGTCCATCCGCGCGACCCACCTCAGTTCAAAAAACCGTTGCAGCAACGCTGTTCCAAGAGCGCCCGCTAAATGATGCCGCCGTTCTGTCCAATCCAGACACTGGCGGGCAAAGGCGCTTCGACCGGACTGGATCTCCGCGATTCTAATTCCCAGCTCCTCAAACCAAACCCGCCCCGTGTCCGTTACGCGATATTGCTTGTTTCGCTCCGGCGCCAAAAGGCCGCGTTCCAGTAACGCTTCGTTGACTTGAACGGCGAGGGCGCCGGCAAAGTGGTTGTAACACGTACGTGCAAAACGCAACAGATTGCCTGGCCCGGTTTTCTCGCCGACCTGCACGTTCCTTCGAGGCGCCACAGTTGCCAAGGCTTCGATCACCGCTCCAATTTCAGGGCTCGCAAGACGGTAGTAGCGGTGCCTCCCTTGCACTTCGGCGGCGAGCAGCTTACCTTCCAGAAGTTTCGATAAATGAGCGCTAGCAGTTTGCGGCGCCACATTCGCGCTTCGCGCCAGTTCCCCTGCCGGAAGTGCCACGCCACCCATCAAAGCCCACAAAATATTGGCTCGCGTGGGGTCGCCGATGAGGGCTGCGGCGGCGGAGATATTCGCATCATCCATGTGATCCATGCTAGCCGGATATTCGCCCAGAACGCTTCCATGTGGACCGAAGTATTTATGTTCGGGACAGGGATACGATTCTGTTTTGACGGAGGAAAGGAAAACACCTATGAAAACGATGGCGGCTGAAAAGATTCCGGGCTATAGCTATGGGGGATCCGGCGTGGCGATTTCCCCCATTACTCCACCGGAACTGGAGCTTTTGAAGCAGAGCGCCGGCTTTACCGAGGAAGATGAGCGTCACCTGCGAATTGCAGGCGCGGTGTTATCCGGGCAAACGGAGAAACTGGTAGAGCGATGGCGTGCTGTCATTTCCGCGCATCCTCATCTGGCGCAATACTCAAAACGCCCGAATGGAGAACCCGATCCGCACTACTCGCATGACAGTGGACTGCGTTTTCAGCAGTGGATTCTCGATACGTGCCTGCGGCCCTACGATCAAGACTGGCTTAATTACCAGCAGGAGATCGCCCTCCGGCACACCAGTGTGAAGAAAAACAAAACCGACAATGTTGAATCCGTCGATTCGATTCCATTGCGGCATTTCATAGCCTTCACCGGGGTTATCAACGATGCGGGCATCCTGAAGCCCTTTTTAGCAGCGAATGGCCACACCGATACGGAAGTGGACCGCATGTATCAGGCGTGGTGTAAATCAGTGCTGCTGCAAATTGCACTCTGGGCCGAACCATACACCAATACCAATCTCGCGCCGAACCAGTGGTGAGTCTTTGCGGTTGATTCGGTCGGGCGCGGTCGATCGGTGCTCCCGGCCACTTTTTTGAATTTTGTTGGTTGCGGGGGCAAGATTTGAACTTGCGACCTTTGGGTTATGAGCCCAACGAGCTACCTGACTGCTCCACCCCGCACTCTGATCGTAGCATCCGGGGTTTACAGTAATAGGAAGGTCCAGCCACATCGTCCCGCCATGTCCACCGCAACGCCCGAGCCCAAAAGACCCACGCCGATGGTGCGCCATCGCGGCGGTGCGGCTGGATGCTCCGGAGCTGTACCTCAATCCGCATCTAAGCCTGCTCGCGTTTCAGCGGCGCGTGCTCGAGGAGGCGCAGGATCCGGCCAATCCGCTGCTCGAGCGGGTCAAATTCGTATCGATACTCGGGTCGAATATCGACGAATTTTTCATGGTGCGCGTGGCGGGTCTGTGGCAGCAGATCGAGACACGCACGACCGAGATCAGCGTTGATGGCCGGTCGCCCCTCGAGCAACTCGAGATGATCCGGCACGAGATCACCGCGCTTATCAGCGAGATCTACCGCCTGTGGCGCGAAGAATTGAAGCCGGAGCTGAGCCGGGTGGGCATTCGCATCGTCAACGTGGAAGATTTGAACGCGCAGCAAAAAACATTTATCGACGAGTATTTCCGGCGCGAAATTTATCCGGTCCTGACGCCGCTGGCGGTGGACCAGGGGCGTCCGTTCCCGCACATTTCCAATCTGAGCCTCAATATCGGGGCTTCCGTCAGCAACGGCGACGGAGTGGAGCGATTCGCGCGCATCAAGGTGCCGGGCACGCTGCCGCATCTGTTGCCCGTGCCGGCGGATGCCGGTGAATTGGTATTCGTTTGGCTGGAGCAGGCCATCATTTCCAATCTGCGGATGCTTTTCCCGGAGATGGATATCTTGAAGGCGGACGTTTTCCACGTGACGCGCGATGCCGAGTTGGCCATTCAGGAACTGGAGGCGGAGGACCTTCTCGAGAGCATCCAGGAAGCCGTGTGGCGCCGCAGATTTCGCGATGCCGTGCGCCTGCAGATCGAAGCCGGCATGCCGCAGAAGCTAATCGACATTCTGACCAGCAATCTGGAGCTGGATCAAAACGATGTGTATCGCGTGGATGGCCCAGTCGATATCGGACGCGTGAAAGCGCTGCTCGGCATCGATCGGCCCGCGCTCAACGACAAGCCGTTCATCCCCTCCACGCCGAAAGGATTTACCGGCCCGCGCGGCGAAATTTTTTCCACGATTCATGAAGGCGATGTTCTGATGCATCAGCCGTTCGAATCTTTCCAGCCGACGGTCGATTTTCTGCGCGCCGCGGCCGAGGATCCGGGCGTGCTCGCGATCAAGATGACGCTCTATCGCGTCGGGCGCAATTCGCCGATCGTCGAAGCGCTGCTCGATGCCATTCAGAACGGCAAGCAGGTGGCGGTGCTGGTGGAATTGAAAGCGCGTTTCGATGAGGAAAGCAATATCGAATGGGCGCAGAAGCTGGAGCGGGAAGGCGTACACGTGGTCTACGGCCTGCCGGATGTGAAAGTGCATTGCAAGATGGCGATGGTGGTGCGGCGCGAGGGCGACTCCATTCTTCGCTACCTGCATTTGGGCACCGGCAACTACAATCCCGGTACGGCGCGCAGCTACACGGACCTAGGCTTGTTTACCTGCAACGCCGAGATTGGCGCCGACGTGAGCGACCTGTTCAATTACCTGACAGGTTATTCGGCTAAGAAATCGTATCGCAAACTGCTGGTAGCTCCGCACGGCTTGCGCAGCGGCCTCGAGCGCCTGATTCGCAATGAAATGAAGCGGCACGAGGAGCACGGGGACGGCCACTTGATCTTCAAGATGAACGCGCTCGAAGACGCGGGCATGATCCGGCTGCTGTATGAAGCGTCGCGGGCGGGCGTGGAAATCGATCTGATCGTGCGCGGGGCTTGTTCACTCCGGCCGGGAGTGCCCGGCGTGAGCGAAACCATTCGCGTGCGCAGTATTATCGGCCGATTTTTGGAGCATAGCCGCATTTACTATTTCCGTAACGGCGGCGAGGAAATTGTCTATGCGGGGAGCGCCGATTTAATGCCGCGCAATTTGAACCGGCGCGTAGAAGTGCTCTTTCCAATTGAGAGCCAGCGGATCGTGCGGCGCATTCGCGATAAGATTCTCGCGAAGTATCTGGCCGACGAAGCGTGTGCGCACATCATGCAGCCGGATGGACAATATCAAAGGCCAAAGCTGCGCGCGGGCAAGCATCCGGTGAACGCGCAGGACTGGTTTCTGAAGAACGAAGCGTAGCGCGCATCGCCATGAACGGAAACACCGCTGGAAAGCTGATTGGCGGCTGGTGTGCGCTGATGCTATCGGCGCCGTTGGCGTTCTTCCTGCTGCGTCCGGATTTTGCCCCGGGCCGTGAAGCGAGTGCGCTGGCCAAGCTTCTTGTCGCGCTCGCTGTTGTAAGCGCGGCCGGGTTGGCCGCCTCATACCTCATTTCGCGAAAATGGGCGGCGCGGACCCGGCTGTTGCAGCAATTCGTTACCGCGCTGCCGGGTTCCACGCTGAGCCTTTCGGGCCGCGGGCCGGAGGAATTGGAAAGCCTGGAACGCGCCATGCGCTCCATGGCCGAGCGGGTGCGCCAGGTGGTGGAGCGCGCGAATCTGGAGCTTTCCCGGCGGGAGACCATTCTGGCGTGCATGGCCGAGGGCGTACTCGCCGTGGATCAGAATCTCAAAGTGGTCTTCTGCAACGACGCCTTCGCCGCGGCGTTCGGCACGCGCACGCCGGTGACGGAAGGCCGCTCGTTGTATGAGGTTGTCCGCGAACCGGCCCTGCGCGATATCCTCGAGCGCGTGGTGAATGGCGGTGCCGCCGAAACGGATCTGCTGCGCTTGCCGAGCGCGGCGGGGCGTTCGTTTGAGGTGCGGTCGCTATCGCTCGGAGAGCAGCCCAAGCGCGGCGCCGTCATCGCTCTTCACGATGTAACCGATATCGAGCGTCAGGAGCAGGCGCGCAAGGATTTCGTGGCGGACGTTTCGCATGAATTGCGCACGCCGCTCGCCGCCATCCGCGGCTATGCCGAGACGCTGCTGGATGGAGCCTTGGAAGATCAGGCCAACAACCGGAAATTTGTCGAGATTATCCTTGCGCACTCGGTGCGCTTGAACAACATTGCATCGGACCTGCTGGCACTATCCGAGCTGGATTCCGCCAAGAGGAATGCCACGCCGCCGCCCGAGCCCGTGCGGGTTTTGGAAGTAGTGGAATCGGCTTTCCATACAATCAGCAGCGGCGCTCATATTCGGGGCGTGCGGCTCGTTAGGGATCGATGCCAGGACTGCGCGGTAATGGGGCATCGGTTCCGGCTCGAGCAGGTGCTGGTCAATTTAATGGATAACGCCGTGAAGTTCAATCGTCCGGATGGCGAGGTCTGCGTAGAGTGCGGATTTACTGATCGAGGGCAGGTGCGGATTTCGGTCGCCGATACCGGTATTGGGATCCCAAGCGAAGATCTCAAGCGAATTTTCGAGCGCTTCTATCGAGTCGATAAAGCCCGGTCGCGCCGCGCCGGCGGCACGGGGCTCGGCTTGCCGATCGTGAAGGAAATGGTGGAGCGGATGGGGGGAACTATTTCGGTGGAAAGTCAATTGGGGCGCGGTTCGAAATTTGCTGTTTTGTTGAAAGCTGCATAGCAATGAGCTTGAGGAGTGGGCCGGTGCGGGCGCAAACGGTGAAGAATACATGCAAAACGAGCACCCGTACGAGCAGATCTGCACTGTTCGGCGAGGTTCGCTGTTCGACTCGGGTACCGCGGGCCACTTATGGAGTACCGAAGAAATCGTCGGTCTGCTCGGGTAGAAAGACATGAGGATTGCCGCATTGCTCGTCGCTGTCTTCACGATCGTCATCGGCATCGTGGGCATCGTTTCACCCGATAGCCTGACTACGGTCCGACGACAGTACTTCGCGACGCCTGTCACACTCTATACGGCGGGCGCTCTTCGCCTTGCTATGGGGCTCGTGGTGATTTTGGTCGCCCCGACGTCTCGTGCGCCAAAGACCATGCGTGCGTTGGGAGCCGTGATGTGCATGCAAGCACTCGCGGCGACACTCCTAGCGCCGGATCGCGCGCGGGCAATCCTCGAATGGGAGACGATGCAGGGAACCGCGCTCCTACGTGTTGGGGCCGCGATAGCTTTAGCCGCCGGAGGCTTCATGGCGTTTGCCGTTACTGGCCGCCGTCCGGCATGACCACCACTCAATCGTTGCACGCGGGCACTCGGCCAGCGCCGATCTGCTGGGCTTGGCCAACAAGACCGGCACGACCGCGCGCGAACGCAGTAGTGACCCGTTTCCATTCATACCGCTGGAACTTGTTTTTCGTACCGTGGTTTTGGAGATTAGTGTGTCAATTTTATTGAGGGGAACGATTTCGGTGGAAAGCCAATTGGGGCGCGGTTCGAAATTTGCTGTTTTGTTGAAAGGCGCATAGCGATGAGTTTCGGGGCGGGGGTGCTTCCCGGTTACCAGGCGCGGCTGGTGGAGATACAGGCCGGTGTGGCGCACCTGCGGTTTGGCCAAATGCTGGCATTCACGATCATGTGCGCCGCGATTACCGCAATTCTGCTTCTGGGCTTTCTGGCATTCACGCGACGTAGCGTTCTCTTGCCGTATGCGCTCCTTCCGCTTCCGGTGCTTGTTTACTCAGGCCGCGAGTTGCGGCGCCGCAAGTCGGCTCTTCTTGAAAACATGCGGCTCGAGCGCTACTACGAGCGAGGCATTGCCCGTTTACAGGGGCGGTGGGCCGGTTCTGGCGCTAGTGGCGAAGAATTCAAACGTGACGAGCACCCGTACCAGCAGGATCTGCATCTGTTCGGAGAGGGCTCGCTTTTCGAACTGTTGTGTACTTGCAGAACGGAAATCGGACGGCGGACCCTTGCCGGTTATCTGCTGGATCCCCCGGACCTGCAGGAGATTACCGAGCGCCAGGCGGCGGTTCAGGAATTGCGCAGCCGGGCCGATCTGCGGGAGCGAATCGGTTTGCTTGGCGAATTCGATTTTGAGGAATCCAGGTGGGAAACCTTTGTGGATTGGCTGGAATCTCCAAGAACTCCCGTTCACTCGCGCTCTTCGTGTGGCAGCCGCTGTTACGGCCGCAGCGCTCGGCGTGCTTCTGCTACTCGGATTTGATTTGGTGTTCCCGTGGAGCCGTCTGATCGTTTGGATTGCACCGTTGTTGGCAGCCCATTCCCTGGTTGGGCTCTTCTACAGGAGACGCGTCGTTTGCTCATCGCGCGCTTTGCGTTCCATAGGTTCGGAGCTTGGCGTACTTGCACAGGGTCTGAAGCTGTTGCGGGCTGAGCGATTCGAATCCCCGCGGCTTCAGAGAATCGTGGCATGGGTTGCGCAGGATAACGCGCCGCCAGCCGTCAGGAGATTGGAGCGCCTCATCCATGCGCTCAACGAACGCGACAAGGAATGGTTTTACGCTGTCTCGAGAGCGCATCTGATTGGAACGCAACTATTTCTGGCAATTGAGGAATGGAAGGCGCAGCATGGCCCTTCCCTTGTCCGGTGGCTTTCCGCTTGGGGCGAATTTGAAGCGTTTGTAGCGCTGGCGGGTTACTCTTACCAGCACCCTGAAAATTCGCGCGCGCATTTTTTAGAAGACAAGGCGGCCTTCGAAGCGCGCGGCCTTGCTCATCCTTTGCTGCCCACGAATATTTGTATTCGCAATGACGTGAGTTTGAACGACAAGACCAAGTTCTATGTCGTCAGCGGATCGAACATGTCCGGGAAGAGCACGCTCATACGAACGGTCGGATTGAACTCAATTCTTGCGTACGCGGGCGCTCCCGTATGCGCAACGGATTTGCGGCTATCGTTATTTTCGATCCGCCCCTCACTCGCAGTTGTGGATTCTCTACGGGACGGAAAATCCAAATTTCTCGCCGAGATAAACCGGCTCCGGGAAGCTCTTGAGGCGACTCTCGGCAGCCGGCCCGTGCTGTTCCTGATCGATGAAATCTTGAGCGGGACGAACTCCGGAGATAAGCGGGTTGCGGCGGAGGCGATCGTTCGAACGCTGGTCGAGCGAGGAGCGCTAGGAGTATTGTCCACGCATGATCTAGCGCTTACAGAACTTGCTGAGGTGGAAAAATTGGGCGGCGCCAATGTACATATGGGTTCGCGAGACAGTTCCGATCCGATGAATTTCGACTATGTCCTAAAGCCGGGCGTTACGACGCGAGTCCAACGCGCTGGCTATTGCGAGACTGGCGGGTGTGCCTGTTTAAGATGCGCTACGCTCAAGCTTCTTATGCGACTCGCCTGCATATGTTTGTTACTCGCTGCCTTCTCGCTTAACGCCCAAACAAACACATACGTATTGAAAGCGGCCCGTCTGTTCGACGGCACGAGCGCCCGGCCGATCGTGCCCGGGGATGGTTGTCGTCTCCGGTAACAAGATCAGATGCCATCGGCGGCACCGTGCCGGCAAACGCGACCGTGATCGACCTGGGCGATGCCACGCTGTTGCCCGGCTTCATCGATGCGCATACCCACCTGACGATCCGATTTCGATCCGGACTACGACGGTGCCCGGCTTGCGGGGGTTCAGCCGCACGGTGGCGGAAAACGCGATCCGGGCGATCGATGAATGCGCGCAAGACATTGCTCGCCGGGTTCACCACCGTGCGCGATGTAGGATCGGAGGACTTCCTGGACGTCGGATTACGCAATACCATCAACGCCGGCGTGGTTCCGGGTCCGCGCATGCTGGTGGCGGTGCATGCGCTCGGAGCCACTGGCGGCCATTGTGATGACGGTGCTGGTTTCCGGTTCGGATTGCTCAATCATGAAATGGGGCCGGAAGACGGCGTCATCAATTCGCCGGATCAAGCGCGGTTTGCCGTTCGCTTCAACATCAAATACGGAGCCGATGTCATCAAGACGTGCGCCACCGGCGGCGTGCTCTCTCCCACTGACGATGTGGATGTTCCGCAGCTTTCACAAGCCGAACTGGATGCCATCGTCGGCGCGGCGCACGAATTGCGCCGCAAGACCGCCGCGCACGCGCATGGGGCGGAAGGCGCCAAGCGCGCCATTCGCGCGGGCATCGATTCGATCGAACACGGCACTTTCCTCGATGAGGAAGCCATGCGCATGATGCGCGAGCGCGGAACGTACCTGGTACCCACGCTCGCGTACGCGCAGCGGGCTCGCGGAATCGAAATTTCCGTCGGCGGTGCAAAGGAAAGCCGATCTCGCCGTGAAAGCGCAGGACGGAATGGTGCGGCGTGCTCTGCAGATGGGAGTCAAGATCGCCCTCGGCACGGATGCGGCGGTGTACCCGCATGGGAACAACGCACTGGAGTTCGTCCTGATGGCGGCGGACGGCATGACGCCGGCTCAATCCTTGCGCGCCGGGCACATCGGCCGCCGCCGATCTGCTGGGCTTGGCCAACAAGATCGGTACGCTCGCACCAGGCAAGCTGGCCGATGTCGTAGCCGTTCCCGGCGATCCGTTTGAGGATATTCGAGTTACCCAAAGCGTAATATTCGTGATGAAGGAAGGCGTAATTTACCGGAACGACCACGCGCGAACGCAGTAAGTGACCCGTTCTCCATTCATACCGCTGTAACTTGCTTTTCGGTACCGTGGTTTTTGGAGATTCAGTGTGTCAATTTTCTTGAGAAGCTTCGGCGCGCTAGCGCTGGCATTTCCCTTAAGCGCGCAGGTAGGGCTAACCGGCGCGGGCGCCACTTTCCCCGCGCCAATTTATCAAAAATGGTTTGCGGCGTACCAATCCGTCGGGAAAGTGCAGATTAACTATCAGCCGATCGGATCGGGCGGCGGCATCAAATCCGTGACTGAAGGCACGGTCGATTTCGGCGCGAGCGACGCGCCGTTGACCGACGCTCAATTGGCAGCCTACAAAGCCAAGAACAAGCACGAGGTTTTGCTATTCCCAACCGTGCTTGGCGCGGCAGTGCCGAGCTATAACGTGCCTGGCGTCTCGGGTCAACTCAATTTCACGCCCGAAGTGTTGGCGGGAATTTACCTGGGCGAGATCAAAAAGTGGAACGACTCGAAAATTGCGAGCGCCAATCCGAAAATCAAGCTGCCGGACAAGGACGTCTTGGTAATTCATCGATCCGATGGGAGCGGGACCACATACTGTTGGACCGACTACCTCTCCAAGGTGAGCGGGGAATGGAAGTCTAAGGTAGGCAAAAATACTTCGGTCGAGTGGCCCACGGGCATTGGCGCCAAGGGGAATGATGGAGTAGCCGGATTGTTGAAGCAGCAGGAAGGCTCGATCGGTTACGTGGAGCTGATTTATGCCGTGAAGAACCACTTGCCGTTTGGCAAAGTGAAAAATAAGTCGGGCGAATTCGTCAAAGCAGAGCTGCAGTCCGTGACGGCCGCTGCCGCCGCGATGAAAGAAATGCCTGCCGATTTTCGGGTTTCCATTACCGATGGTGCGGGCAGTGGTGTATATCCTATCTCCACGTTCACTTGGCTGCTGGTTCCCAGTCACTACAACGATTCCGCGAAGGCGCAGGCTGTGAAAGGCTTCCTGAACTGGGCCATTACTAAAGGCCAGGATCAGGTGGAGTCGCTCGAATACGCTAAGCTACCTAAGACAGTCGTGGCCCAAGAAGAAAAACAGATTGCCAGGATTCAATAGGCGATCCGATCCGATTAGTGTACGCCCAACCTTTGCCGCATGGCGAGTTCAATCACCGTTAGCTCCATTCGTCATCGCACGAATCGGGGGCTGATCGCCCGGCTGCGGCGGGGTGACGAACTCTCGTATGTGGTTACGCTGGCCTGCGCGGCTGCGATTTTCGTTGTTGTGGCGCTCATTGTGATGGAGCTTTGGGCCAACTCTCAGCCGGCGATGAAGGCGTTCGGTTGGAGTTTCCTGCGAACCTCGCGCTGGGATCCGAACGGCGGACATTTCGGCGCGCTGCCGTTTATCTATGGCACATGCGTCACCTCGGCTATCGCGCTGCTGATCGCGGTGCCGCTAGGCGTGGCTTCCGCAATTTTTCTGGCGGAAATGGCGCCGCCCAAACTGTCGAACCTGCTCACGTTCTTAATTGAATTGCTCGCCGCAGTCCCTAGCGTGATTTACGGTTTGTTGGGAATTTTCGTATTACTGCCGCTCATTCGAAGCTATATAGTGCCCCCGCTGAAAGGCGCGTTCGGATTCGTGCCGTTGTTTCAAGGCAGCTTTTACGGTGTCAGCTTTCTGTCGGCCGGCTTGGTGTTGTCCGTCATGACCGTTCCCTTCATCGTATCGGTATCGCGCGAGGTGCTGCTGGCCGTTCCCGCCGAGCAGCGAGAAGCGGCGCTGGCGCTCGGGGCCACCAAATGGGAAACCACCTGGGACATTGTGCTTCCTTATGCCAGCACGGGAATTTTCGGCTCCATATTCCTGGCGCTGGCACGCGCGCTTGGTGAGACGATGGCCGTGACGATGGTCATCGGCAACACGCCCACAATTACCGCGTCGCTTTTATCGCCCGGCTATTCGATTGCGGCCGTGATTGCCAACGAATTTGCCGAAGCCAGTGGTGATCTGTACGTCTCGTCCTTGATTTTCGCCGGCCTGGTTCTCTTCGGCCTGACAATTGTCATCAACGCGCTCGCCAGAATTCTGATTTTGACCACATCCCAGAGGACGGCTAACCCGTGACGGTGAGAATTTCTCTACTCCGCCGCATCGTCAGCGCCCTCATGCTCTCGCTATCCGGTATCTGCACCCTGCTGGTCATCGGAGTGTTGTTCTTCATACTCGGCTACCTGTTCGTACATGGCGTCAAATCGCTCGACTTCAATTTTTTCACCAAGCTACCCAAGCCATCTGGGGAAGTGGGCGGGGGGATGGCCAACGCCATTGTGGGAAGCGGAAAGGTTCTTCTTGTCGCAACGCTTATTGGCGTGCCCATCGGCTTTCTGGCCGGTGTATTTTTGGCGGAATACAGCGGCAAGACCTTCGCCTTTATCATTCGCTATATTGTGGACTTGCTCAACGGCGTGCCCTCGATCGTAATTGGGATCGTTGCTTACGCATTGGTGGTACGGCCCATGCGGCACTTTTCTGCTTTAGCGGGCGGAGTAGCGCTCGGCATCATGATGATTCCTATCGCTGTCAGAACCACCGAAGAATTCCTTCGGGCCGTGCCGAATTCCATGCGCGAGGGCGCCATGGCGCTTGGCGCCACCAAAGCGCAGACCATCTTCAGCGTGGTGGTTCCCGCGGCGGTGTCGGGACTGATCTCAGGAATGATGCTGAATCTGGCGCGCGTGGCCGGAGAAACCGCGCCGCTCCTCTTCACCGCACTCGGTAACATGTTTTGGAGCAAGGGTTGGTTGGAGCCAATCGCAACGCTCCCCGTGATGATCTACAATTACGCCCTCGCGCCCGAAGAAGATTTGCATCAGCAGGCGTGGGCAGCGGGATTCGTGCTTCTTATGCTTGTGCTCACAATCAACATAACCGCTAGGATGGTAATTAACCGGGGACCAGCATCCTCGAGGAGATAAGCTATGGCTTCTCCACAGCAACAACAGACATTGAGAGAAAACGTGACGCCTCCCGCTGGAACGGCTGCCCCGAAAACTTCGGGGCAGATGTGCAAGCTTACGGCCCGAAATATCAACTTCTACTACGGCGCATTTCAGGCCCTCCATGACATCAGTCTGGATATTCCCAGCCACCGCATCACTGCGTTCATTGGGCCGTCGGGCTGCGGCAAGTCTACGTTTCTGCGGACCATGAACCGCATGAACGAAGCGCTGCGGAACACGCGCGTCGAAGGAGAGTTGCGGCTCGATGAGCTGGACATCTTCTCCATGGACGTGAGCGATGTGCGGCGGCGCGTGGGGATGGTGTTCCAGAAATCCAATCCGTTTCCGAAAAGCATCTTCGACAACGTCGCATACGGCCTGCGCGTGAACGGAACTGCCAAGAAGTCGGTGGTGGAAGAAGCGGTGGAGCGCAGCCTGGAGCATGCCGCGCTTTGGACAGAGGTAAAGGACAAACTGCACAAGCCCGCATCGGCCCTGTCGGGCGGACAGCAGCAGCGGCTTTGCATCGCGCGCGCTCTCGCCGTCGAGCCCGAAGTCCTGCTGCTCGACGAACCCTGCTCGGCGCTCGATCCCATTGCCACGCGAAAGATCGAGGAATTGCTTTTCCAGTTGAAGGAGATGACGACCATCGTCATCGTGACGCACAACATGCAGCAGGCGGCGCGCCTGGCGGATTTCACCGGCTTTTTCCTTTTAGGAAAACTGATTGAAATTGGCGATACGAGAAAGATCTTTCAGAATCCCGGGAAGAAAGAGACTGAGGATTACGTCACCGGACGTTTTGGTTAACCGAGGAGAGCGTGCGCCATTTTGAACAGGAATTAGAAAAGCTCAAGAGCAAACTGCTCGAGATGAGCGCCCTCGTGGAAAGCGCCGTGTACCACAGCGTGCAGGGCGTGGTGGAAAAAAATGAAGAGTTGGCGCAGGCGGTTCTCAAGAATGAGAACCGTATCAATCAGCTCGAAATCGAAATAGACGACCTGGCGATCAGCCTGCTCGCGTTGCAGGCGCCGCTTGCGGCGGATTTGCGGCTGGTTACCGCGGCGATCAAGATCAATAACGACTTGGAGCGGATGGGCGATCTGTCGGCCGGAATTGCCCAGAGCGCGATGGCGCTGATCAAAGAACCGATGATTCGCCCGCTGATCGATATTCCGCATATCGCAGGGCTGGCGCAAAGCATGGTCCGCAAGGCATTGGACGCTTTCGTGAATCGCGACGCCGAAATGGCGCGCAGCGTGCTCGCCTCCGACGACGCCGTAGACAATATGCGTACGGCCAGCTACCACGAGCTCATCAGCTTCATGGAGAGCAATCCTTCGCAGATCCCGCAGGCTCTCTACCTGCTTTCCGTGGTGCGCAACCTGGAGCGCATTGCCGACCATTCCACCAACATTGCCGAAGACGTACTGTTCCTGGTGAAGGGCATCGACGTTCGCCACCATAACGAGCGGCGCGAAGCCGCCGGACCGGCCGAGCGCTAGCCTAACTTCCGCTTTAAGACTTCATTCACGCTAGCCGGGTTTGCCTGGCCGCGGCTGGCTTTCATCACCTGGCCGACCAGAAAGCCCAGCACCGCCGTTTTACCGCTTTTGAATTGCTCCACTTGCTTCGGATTCGCGGCCAGGACCTGATCCGCAATGGTTTCCAGAGCGCCGGTATCGGAGATCTGCTTCAGACCTTCGCGCTCCATGATGACGGCCGGAGCGTCGCCGGTTTCGAACATCTCGAGGCAAAATTTCTTTGGCGAGTTTTCCGGAAAGTTCACCCCGGTTGATCAAGGCGACCAGTTGGCCGATGTGTTCGGCGGCGATGGGCGACTCCGCAATTTCCTTGCCGGCCAACTTCAGTAAACCCATCAAATCGCCGATCACCCAATTCGCCGTCGCGCGGCCGTCGCCCGAAATCTTGGCGGCCGCTTCGAAATAATCGCCTGTTTCACGAGTTAAGGTCAGGACCTGTGCGTCGTATTCACGCAATGCATAGGTGTTGACGAAGCGCTCGCGGCGAGCCGCCGGCAGTTCCGGCAATTTCGACTTTACTTCGTTGAGCCAGTGCTCGCTAACGCGCAGCGGTACAAGGTCCGGCTCCGGGAAATAGCGATAGTCATGCGCGTGCTCCTTGCTGCGCATGGCGGCAGTCTGTCCAGACTCAACGTTATATAGCCGGCTTTCCTGCGCGATGTGACCGCCCGACTCGACAATTTCCACCTGCCGCTCGATCTCGTATTCGAGAGCGAGCTTCACATAGCGGAAAGAGTTCAGGTTCTTAACCTCGGCCTTGGCGCCGAATTTTGGAGCGCCTTTAAGCCGCACCGACACGTTTGCGTCACAGCGAAGCTGGCCCTTTTCCATATCGCAATCTGAGACGCCCAGGTATTGGAGCACCTGCTTGATCTCCGTGAGATAAGCGTGGGCTTCGTCCGGAGTGCGCAGGTCAGGCTCGCTCACAATTTCGATGAGCGGCGTGCCGGACCGGTTGAGATCCACGTAGCTGTAACGAGCCGAATCCTTGAAGCCGTCGTGGATACTCTTGCCCGCGTCGTCTTCCATGTGTACGCGCGTGATGCCGATGCGTTTTTTGCCGCCATCGGCCGGAATGTCCAAATGGCCGTGCTCGGCCAGCGGCTGATCGTATTGCGAGATTTGGTAACCCTTGGGAAGATCCGGATAAAAGTAGTTCTTGCGCGCAAAGCGCGAAAACGGATTGATCTCGGCAATGCAGCGCGAGCCCCGCGCCGATAGCTAGTTCCACCGCTTGCCGGCTGAGCACGGGCAGCGCGCCCGGCAGTCCCAGACACACCGGACACACGGTGGTGTTGGGCGGCGCGCCAAACTCGACGGCGCAACTGCAGAAGATTTTTGTTTTGGTGCCGAGCTGTACGTGCACTTCGAGCCCGATGACGGGCTCGTATTTCGTCAAAATGCGCTCGGCGGTAGCGGGCATTTTCCGATTGTAGCTTTGCGCGTTAAGATCAACTGCGATGCCGCCAGGCTCGATACGAATGGATCTCACGGAGAGGCCGGGCAGGCCACAACGCTATCATCGTGCGTAGAAGAGCTTCCATGTCGACATTGAGAGAGCGCAAACGGCGGGGTGAAGAGACCTGCAAGAAATACCGCCCTATCAGCGGCAACGATTCGTATGCCTGCGCGGCAGACGCGATCGGCGATATCTTACTATCGGTCGCGCAGAATGAAAGCGAGGCCCGCCAAATTCTTCATTCCGCGGAAATCGATTTCAGGAACGTGGCCGAAACCGAAAGCTTTTTGGCCGAAGGGTAAGGCGGGTCAGCGATCCGGCAGCGTCTCGCCGAGATCGCGAAGGACTTGCGGGCCATCCGCGCCATCCAGTTCCGCTTCCAGCCGGCGCAGCGCGAATCCTACAACGTCGCGGTGATGCAATTTCGATCCAAGCGCATCGGCGGCGCTTAGTCTAAGCCAGAGATCATGAAGACGATCCACGTCTTCGGGCCAGAGACGCGGAGGATGCGGCCCTAAATTGACAAACGTCGATGGCCTGTCGGAGCAGATGATTTCTAAAGAGAACGGGTGACGCGGCTCCGGCAACCGCTCCCAGGCGAGTCCGATCCGGCGCGCCAGTTCATCTGAGCTCATGCGCTCGGAGACGCCGGTAATCAGCCGCGAGACTTTCAGGCGATTCGCCGTTTGCACCACGGCGTCGAAGGGATCGGTAGCGGGGACCACCAGCAATTCCACCGGCTTGCCCTCTTTCTCGGCCATGTTTACGACTGCGGTAAACAGCGCCTTCTCATCCGGGCCGAATACCTGGTCGTCCTTGAGATCGTATTCACTGTCAGAGCCCAATGGACGCACGGTCATCACCACAATGTCGTTGCGCCGCAAATTCGTACGCTGCAAAGTGCGCCGCAGATGCTGCATATTGTTGGGATTCCGCACCGCCACCAGCACACATCCCGGACGCGCGTGCAGCGACTTGACATCGACCTGGGCCTGCTGCTGCAGATTGAATTCTTCGAGCGAATGCTCGTGGACTTTTCTATGTCTCGCGATATTGATCCGCTCGGAAATCGTAAACACCAGAAAAAAGGCCACCGTGAAGCTGACGCCGTAAATCGTGGCGTATTGCTTCGAGAACAAATTGACGACGGCCGTGACCATAAGGACCAGCGTGGTCGCCGCTAGGCCGACCGGAATTTCTTTGTCGCCCAAACGAATATTAATTGGGAATTTGTACTCCTGGTCGTGCCTCTGGAACCGAAGAGCCAGCACGCCGAGCGCTTTGAGCGCGAAGCTCCAGACGACGCCGAAAGCATAAGCCTCGCCGAGCAGGTAAACGTCGCCGCGGCTCAGGATAATCGTCGCAAGCTGCAGCAGCGTGATGAAGTTGATGATGCGATAGGTGGTTCCGAACTTGCGGTGCGGTTTGCGGAATTCTTCCAGCAGGACGCCGTCTTCCGCAACGCGGTTCAGGACGCCGTTCGCGCCGATTAACGACGTGTTGACCGCTCCGGAAAGAATGAGCACGCCCACGATCACGACGAAAATATGAAACGCTAGCCGCAGCATCTCGGGTCCGGCCAGGTTCATCGCCAGACCGCCTAGCAGGTTATTGGTGTAGCTCTTACGTACGCTGTCGGGAATGATCATCGTGGCGAAAAGCGTGATCAGGCCGGTGGACAGGATCGCGTAGCAGCAGACGATGTTGGAGGCAATCTTCAGGTTCTTGAGCTTCGGCGAGGCGATTTCGCGGTAGACCTGTGCCAACGTTTCAAAACCGCTCATGGAAAGCAGCGAATGTCCGAACGCGATGATAATAGCCACCATCGGAATCGTTGGCCAGAACGTGCCCTTGAACCAGCCCAGGGATTCGTTGGTGAGTGCCAGATGGCTCGGCACGGGCGAAGGTGGAAGCTGCCATCTGCCATGCAGCAGGATGGTCAGCGGGCACCAGATAAGGAATGCCGCTACCATGACCGTCGTGATTTGCATGATCCGTAGCGCCGCCGAGCTCGATTCGTGGATACCACGGATATTGCTCCGCCAAAAATAGAGCGTGACGACGACACCAAAAAAGGCGGCGAACATATTCGGATCGAAACGCAGGCTCCGATGCGCAATAGCGAGTAGCTCGTTGGCCAGATAGGCCAAATAAAGACCAGCGCTCACGCAACTGATGGGGCCGGTCAGAATATAATCGAAGACCAGCGCCGAAACGGAAACTTTGGCGGCGAACGGCCCCATGCTGTCCAGGACGACGACGTACACGCCGCCGCGCACGAACATGCCGCAGCTCTCCATATACACGGCGCGCACCGCGAAGCTGAACAGCATCACGGCCAACACGTACCAGGCTGCGGATTTCCCGACCGCCAGCTCCGCGATGCCGCCGGCATAGAACATGGAGGAGGCAAGGTCGCTCAGAACGATAGCGGCGCCGCGCCAATAACTGATAAAGGAAAGCGCAACAGTGGTGGCGACTACGACTTTCGCGCTAGTAGCGGCCTTACTCGGGGAAGGTTGCGTCGTTTCCATTCAAGGGCGCGGAGGAGTCGAACCCGCCCCGGCGTATAGGCCCGGCTGGGAACTTAGTCGCGGTAGCGTATGCAAGCGAAACCCCGTTGACACCTCAAATTGTAGCGAAGCAGCAAACGTTCTCGCGGCTATCCTAAACGAATGCGGTGGTTGGTCGTATTTATTGCAACGGCGGCGGCAGCGCAAGTGTTCGAAGTCGCTCCCGCGCACGTCCACAATGGCGAGACGCTGAAGCTCACTGCCCATGGCACGGCGCGCCGTGCCCGGTTGAATGGCCGGACGGTCGAGCTCTTTCCGCAGGATGGCGGAAGCGCCTTCGGACTTATGCCGATTCCGGTGCTCGAGAAGCCAGGCGTCTATACGCTCGAATTCTTGAATGAAAGCGGAGCGGTACTCGAAAGCCGCTCGATCCGGGTGGAAAACGCGCACTATCCGGCGCAAAATATCGTGATCGCCAAGGCAATTGCCGGGTTGAAGCCGTCGCCCGGCGAACAGGCCACGGTCAGCGCTTTCCGCACCAGCGTTTCCCCCGTTCGCTATTGGAAGGAGCCGTTCGATCCTCCGGTCCCAGGCTGCCTGACTTCGCTATTCGGCGTCCAAAGGCTGCACAACGGAAAGCCGACGGGCGATTTCCACGCGGGCGTCGATCAACGAGGCGCGGCTGGCACGCCCATCCATCCCATCGCGGCCGGCGTGGTGAAGATCGTAGAGAAATGGAACCTGCGAGGCGGCACTGTGGCGGTGGATCATGGCCAGGGAGTGGAATCGATTTACCTGCACATGTCCGGCTTCGTCGCCAAAGAGGGCCAGCATGTAGGTGTGAACGACGTGTTGGGATATATAGGTTCGACAGGGCGTTCCACCGGGCCGCACGTCCACTGGACGCTCTATGTAAACGGCGTTCCCGTGAATCCTGGACAATGGATGACGCTCCGCGCCTGCCCGGCCGCGCCCAAGAAGCCAAAGGCGAAGTAGCGGGCCACCGCACGCAGATGGGCATGCAAAGCGGCGCGCACATTGGCCTGGATTTCGGCACCACCAACAGTTCCATCGCGCGCCTTGCCAAGCCGGGAGAGATCGAACTCGCGCGCTTTCCCTTGGGTAGCGCCTTTACGGAGTCTTTCCGGTCGTTGTTGTATCTCGAGCGCCTGCGCGAGGCAGGCCGCGTGACCATCAAATCCTGGAGCGGACCCGCCGGCATCGAGCGTTATCTCGGCTCCGACGATAAGGGCCGCCTGATTCAATCGCTGAAATCGTTTCTTTCGAGCCGCAGCCTCAAAACCACGGAAATTTTCGGGCGGCACTTCAAACTCGAAGAGCTGATCGCGAACATTCTGCGCGACCTGCGCGTCCAGGCCGAAAAACAATTCGGAACAGCGGTGCGCGCCGCGGTCGTGGGGCGGCCCGTGACCTTTGTAGGTGCTGAATCCGCTGAAGATAACCAGTACGCGACCGAGCGGCTCAAGCTGTCTTTTGAAAAAGCGGGGTTCGAACAAGTCTCGTTCGAATACGAGCCCGTCGCGGCGGCATACCACTATGAATCGATGCTCGACCACGACGAGCTGATTCTGATCGGCGACTTTGGCGGCGGCACCAGTGACTTTTCGCTACTGCGCTTAGGTCCTTCGCGCGCCAGCGGGGATGGCGTGTTGGGTAATCAGGGGTTATCCCTCGCGGGCGATGCGTTCGATGCGAAAATCGTTCGCCATCTGGTATCGCCGGCGCTGGGCGCGAGCACTCTGCTGAACTCCTCCGGGAAAATGCTTCCGGCGCCGAGTTGGGTGTACTTCAAAGTAGAGCGCTGGCATCATCTCTCATTTCTGAAATCGCGCGAGACGCTCAACATGCTGCGCAGCGTGCGCGCCCAAGCCGTCGAGCCGAAGAAGATCGAGTCGCTTCTCTACCTCATCGAACACGATCTCGGGTATCAACTCCATCGCGCTGTGCAGCAGGTAAAGATCGGCCTGTCGGAACGGGAAAGCGAAATCTTTCGGTTTAAGGATGGCGATGTGGCGCTCGAAATTCCGCTTCAACGGAGCGAGTTCGAAAGTTGGATTGCGGAAGAACTGGCCGCTATCGAGCAAAGCGTGACAGCGCTGCTCGCGAGGACGGGTATTCACGCGAAGGATGTAGATAGGGTGTTCCTCACGGGCGGCTCCTCGTTTGTCCCGGCGGTTCGGCGAATTTTCGAATTGCGATTCGGATCGCACAAAATTCGCACGGGCGATGAATTTACATCGGTAGCTCGCGGCTTGGCTCTGGCTGGCTCTTCTAGAATGGTGCGATGAGGCAAGCGGCTGTTAGAGGCATACGCAACGCATTCGCGCGCGCGTCAAAGCTTCGCGGGCCCGCATCTGCATCTTCTTTATCATTTGACATACGCATGCCTTGGGGACGTGGGTTCGTCGATAGAGTTTGCGTCGATCCGTGCGGCGTGATTCGGATAGAAGGCTGGTGGGACGGCGCGTTCGAAGGCGAGACGCCACCCTTTGTTTGCCTGGACGGAGAACAGATACCGTTTCTTCAGTACTTTCGACTGAACAGGCCGGATATCCCCGTAAGTTCGGACGGACAGCTTATTCAGGTTGGTCTAGCGCTTGAGTATCTTGTTCCCGATGCGTTAGTCAGACCGTTTACTATCATCGAAGTTACAATAGGCGGCCGAAGCTTTCGATTCGAATCTTCTTTTGTTTTCGTAAGTCCTCACTATAAGAGCTTATTGGATTCCGGCACGGTCTGGCATCGCGGCAATATATATGGATCCGGGCCGCCGAACTCCGTGGTAGATCCCGATGTCTTTGAATTGGCCAGGCGCCTGCCCTCGCCACTATTGGATTTTGGATGCGGGAAAGGCGCGCTCATCGGCCGGCTGCGACAGCGTGGCACGGAGGCCTATGGCATCGAATTGTTTTCAGAAGGTCTACGTGCGGCGATCCTCCCGGAAGTCGCCGATCGAATCACGCTTTACAACGGCTCATTCCCCACTCGCTTTGAGGAGGGTCAATTCAATGCCGTGGTCTGCTCCGAAGTTTTAGAACACATCCCGGACTACGAAGGCGCGCTGCACGAGATAGCGAGGATCACGGCGCAGTCCGCATTGTTTACCGTGCCAGATGCGAGCGCCATACCCGCCGGTTTCAGGCATGGCGTCGTTCCCTGGCATCTGCTCGAAGCGACGCATGTCAATTTCTTCAATCAAACGAGCTTAACCAGGGAATTGCGGCGGCACTTTAGCAAGGTGCAAATCGGGAGAATAGGCTCCGCTTATCTCAACGACACGAAAACCTTCGTTTCTTTAACCGCGATTTGCTCAAAGTAATTGCAATCCAGTTAGGATAACGCCGGAGCAAGCCTCAATAAACGCGTCGGGAGTCATCTCTGCGGCAAAGAGCCGCTCCAACTGCAGCGTGGCAATACCGTGTACGATAGCCCAGGCTGCGGACGCCAGCAGCAACGAGTCGCCGGGGCGCACATCGCCGGCCGCTTGTCCGTCGCGAATCGTCTGGTGAAGCGCCTCGAATGCGCGCTCGCCCGCCTCGCTCCGCGGGTGTGATTCCGGTTCTTCGACAGGACTGAACATTACTTCGAAATACGCCGGATATTCGCGCGCAAACCGTACGTACGCCGCGCTCAGGGCCTGCATGCGGGCGGTGAAATCGTCTCCAGCGCCGAGGCGAGCCTGTTCGAGCGCCTCCGCAAACCGCTCGAATCCCGCTTCTCGAATGGCTTCGAGCAGTGCCGCGCGGTCCCGAAAGTGACGATACGCGGCCATGCGCGAAACACCCGCTCGCTTGCCCAGTTCTCGCAGTGTGAGCGCGCGCGCTCCGTGTTCCGCAATCAGATCCAGGCCGGTCTGGATGAGCGTCAGCCGCAAATTGCCGTGATGGTAGTTCGCCAAGAAGAATTCTTGCACTTTTATGTTGACATTGTCAACATGGCTGATTTACGATGTGGACATAGTCAACATTATGCTACGAAAAATATGGTTCAATAGCCCCCCGCTCGCTGCCGTCAGTCTGCTGATGTTTGTGCTGTTCGTGTGCGCTTTGGCGGGCATGTACTTAGATCCGCGCACGATTACCGGCGCTCCCGCCTGGCTCAAGCCGGCCAAATTCGGTATCTCCACCACGATCTATGCGGGAACGCTCGCCTGGCTGTTTGGCTACATCACGGTCTGGCCTCGCTTCAAACGAGCGATGGGCGCCATCATCGCTGCGGTGCTGGTCGTGGAAGTGACGATTATTGACGTGCAAGCTGCGCGCGGCACGACCAGCCATTTCAACGTGGGCACCGTAGTGGATGCGACCCTTTGGGGAATTATGGCAGTCGCGATTTTGATCTTATGGTTGGCAAGCATGGGTCTAGTTGTGGCGCTCTTTCGTCAGCACTTCGCCGATCCTGCCTGGGGATGGGCGCTGCGTCTCGGGATGTTGATCTCGGTGATCGGCGCCGGTTTGGGCGGTGCCATGACGCGTCCCACGCCGGCTCAAGTGCAATCTATGACGCGGCATGAACAGGTGAAGGTGATCGGCGCGCACACGGTCGGAGCGCCGGATGGCGGCCCGGGGTTGCCCGTTGTTGGCTGGAGTGCGCAACATGGCGATTTGCGCATCCCCCATTTTTTCGGACTGCATGGCCTGCAGATCATCCCGCTTTTCGCGTGGCTTCTCCAGCGGCGGCGCACGCTGGCCGGAATATTCGTTTTCGCGGGAGGCTACTCGATGCTCATCGCGTTGCTGACGTGGCAAGCGCTTGCCGGCCGGCCGGTTTTCGGTTAGAGACCATGAGCTCCGAACAAATCTTTTCGTTGACGAATTCCCTCGCACTTCTCGGCTGGCTGCTGCTGGTCTTTGCCGGTAGAGTCCGCTGGGCGGCCTGTCTCGTCGTGGGCGCGATACTTCCCTTGCTGTTAGGGGTGATCTATACAGGCCTGCTGGTTGGCCATTGGGGAGAGGGCGGCGGGAGCTTTCGGACGTTAACTGGCGTCAGTACGCTGTTTCAAAACCAATGGTTGCTGCTCGCTGGCTGGGTGCACTATCTTGCCTTCGATTTATTTATTGGAGCCTGGGAAGTGCGCGATTCCCAGGCGCTCAGAATTCCTCACTGGATCGTGATCCCTTGCCTCGCGCTCACGTTTCTGTTTGGTCCGGCTGGCTTGCTGCTGTATTTTCTGATCCGGATCGCACGCAGCCGCGGCGCCGGCTTCCGGGTCGTTTCCGATACACGCTAAGGCGGCTGCTACAAAAAGAATATGTCCCGTTATGCGGCTGTCGACATTGGCAGCAATTCGGTGCGCATGATGGCCGCCGAGATAGGCCATGGCGAGACGCAAATTCTAGTTGAGGAGCGCCAGGTCACGCGCTTGGGCGAGAGCGTTTTCCGTGAGGGCAAGATCAGTAAGGCGGCGCTTGATTTCCTCTGCGCCACGCTGGCCAAGATGGCTGCCGCGTATGGCCAGTTGGATATAGCGGGAGTGCGCGCAGTGGCCACCAGCGCCGTTCGCGACGCGCGTAATCAGGCCGAATTTCTGGAGCGAACCGCGGGCGCCCTTGGCACGAATGTGGAAATCATCTCCGGCCAGGAAGAGGCTCGGCTGATTCACCTGGGCGTGGAGGCGCGCTGGCCGCGGCCTCGCGAGCGAACGCTCATCGTCGACGTAGGGGGCGGCAGTGCCGAGTTGATCATCAGTCAAGGCGGGCAATCCATCGATACCGTTTCGAGACCGCTCGGGGCGGTTCGTTTGACCGAAATGTTTCTGAAAACCGACCCGCCGTTGCCGGAAGAGTTGAACCGGCTCGATGGATACATACGCGAAAAACTCGCTCCTTTCCACAAACGGCACAGTGCAGAAAAGTTCGACCGTGCGCTTGCGACATCGGCCACCGCGGCGGCGGTCGTGTGCGCCATTAACCGCATCCCGCGCCTGAAACGCGAGGAGGCCGATCGCTCGCGCGCCTCCACCGGGCAAATTCGCGATTTATACGCGGCGCTCTCCGCAACCAGCGTGAGCGCGCGGCGCAAATTGCCGGGCATCGGACCCAAACGAGCGGAAATCGTGGTGGCTGGCACGGCGGTGTTCCTGCGCGTGCTCGAAATCTTCGGACATCGCTCGCTGTTCTACTGCGCCGCGGGCGTGCGGGACGGGATCATTGCCGATCTGGCGGCGCGCCGGGTAGGGCGCGAGTTGTCGCAGCTTTCACGCGAGCAACGCGAAATGGTGGAAGCGATGGCCAGACGTTATGGCGTCTCACTCCAACACGCCCGCCACGTGGCCGGCTTGGCGCACCGTCTTTTTGAAGTGCTCCAACCCGTTCACCGTCTCGCTCGGGCCACCGGCAAACTGCTGGAAGCCGCTGCTTATTTGCACGATGTCGGCCACTTCGTGAGCGGCATGGCTCACCATAAACATTCGGCATATCTCATCGCCAACTCCGATATGCCGGGCTTTACCGCGAACGAGCGCTTGACGATTGCCGCGCTGTGCCGCTTTCATCGAAAGTCCATGCCGGAGCCTCGCCACTCGCATTTTCAGGCGCTGGATGCCGATTCGAAGCGCGTGGTGGTTTGCTTAGCGCCGCTGCTGCGCATGGCCGACGCGCTTGATCGCGGGCACGCCCGGAAAGTACGCGACGTATCGAGCTCTCTCAAAGACGGCAATTTGCATTTGTTGGTGGAAGCGGCGAGCGATGCCGATTTAGAAATCTGGGCCGCTAACCAGGCCGCTGAAGCGTTTCACGAGAGCTACCGCCAGCCCATTTTCTTGCAGCGCTCGCGAAAACCCGGCTAAGCAAATTTCAGGACCTTCTTCACTCCACGCGCAACCGTTTTCCAACTGCTTCTGACATCCGCGAGTCTCTTCTTGCCGGCTGGCGTCAAGCGATACAGGCGCGCGCGGCGTCCGTTCTCGGTCACTTGCCAGGTAGCTGTGACCATCTTTTCTCGTTCGAGACGATGCAATGCCGGATAGAGCGACCCTTCCTCGATGCGGATGAGCTGCTCGGAAGCGGCCTCGACGTGCGCCGCGATCCCGAACCCGTGATTCGGCGCGATTTCGAGCGTTTTCAAAACCAGGAGTTCCAAGCTGCCTTGCAGGTTGTCAGTGCCTTTTCCCATAGAGCTTGCTCAGCTAGACTTCTAGGGAAAGAATACTGCGGCAGCGGAGCGCTGTCAACCTTTCAGGTAGCCAGCACCAGCGGGTTTTCGTGGCCTCGCGCGGTGACACGCTCAACGCCCGCCACACGGCCGCCTCGAATCATGAGCGCCTCATCGAAGTTGTTCACGGTAGGACAGACGTGGCGCGGAATCAGGTAGAGTTTACTGCCGATAGCCGGTGCCGCGACGCCGGCCGGGATTTCAATCGGCAAATGCTCCTCGCTCGGCTTCAAGGGCTGGTATTCCGGCTGACCCATGACAACGCAGGTGGGAACACCCGCGTCCGCCGAGACGCTCTTGTGTCCCGCATCGCAGGTGATTTGGCGTTCGAGGGGTTGGCTGATCACGGTAGCTAGCACCAAAGCTGCAGGCCGGTAGTCGAACGCCTCCAGTTGCCGCAGGCTGGTGAAGTCGTTGTAAACCACGGTTCCGGGAGAAACCCGGTGCTGGAATTTGGCCCCGGTGAAGCCCGGATACGAAATGCCCGATGCCGCCGAGGGCGTTCCGGACGTGATCACTTCCTCCACTGAAACACCTGCGGCTTCGACAGCATGGACAACCGCAAGCAAACGTCCGTACCCTGCGTGCGCCTGCTTCTCGCGCTCGGCGGGCGAAGGATTCGAGATGTGGCCGTCGTACCAATGGAGACCGCGGAAAGCCGTTCCCAAATCGCGCGCCAGCCGGACCACATCACTCGTACGCTCTTCCGAGATTCCGGTGCGGTTCATCCCCGAATTTACGTCGATAAAAACGCCCACGCGGGAGCCGCGCCAGACTGCGATTTGCGCCGCGGATTCAACCAGAACGGAAATGCGCGTCTTGGGAAACTCCTCGGCGAGTTCGGCCACGCGCCGCGCATTTCCGCCGCTTACGGATAAAGCCAGCAAGACGTCCGCGGCGCCGGCCCGGCATGCCGTCAGCAGCTCGAGCGTGGTCGCACACTTGAAGTTGCGAATTCCCTGCCCGACCATCTGGGCGACTACCGCGCCAAGCTTGGCGGTTTTGATATGCGGCCGCCAGCGCTCGGGATCGTTTTTGACAATGGCCAGCGTGGTTCGAATGTTGCCCGCCACCACGTCCGGATAGATCAGGAGGGCGGGCGTGACAAGGCCGCTCGTATCCTCGAGCGCGTAGCCGGCAAGTGAAAAGTTCATGCCAGCGAGTCTTATTCGGGTTTGCGTTTGCGCGGACGGCGGTTCGCGCCCCCTCCGGGCGAGATACGCTTGCGTGGCGCGGCTTTCTTCGGCTTAGGCGGCGGCGGATTCGGCTCGAAGATCGTCGGCTGCCCTTCCACGATCGGCTGCGGCTCGTCCTCTTCTTCTTCAAGCGGCTGTTCCGGCGGGCGTTCAGGTAATGCCGGCGGATAGAATTCCGCGCCGAGGTGTACGATCAGTCCGCGCTCTTCGTCCGGCTCGGTGCGAACCACCGTCTTATCCTGGGCGTAATTCAAAAATTCGGAAAATCTTTGGAAGCCCAGCCTGGACAAGTTGAAATCCGGATGCTCGGCCTGCATCCACTGCTCGAGTTCTTCGCCCGTGGCGCCGCCTTCTTCGAGTTCCATGCGATGCGTTTCGAGAACGTCGCGCAATGCCGGTAAAGCTTCTTCGGGCCGGCGCCGCCACTTTCTCAGGACCGCCGCCGCCACCGCGGCGTTCGATGATGTACCGGCCGCCCGATCCGCTTACGTTAATAAACTCGGCCTTTTTGAGCTTTTCCACGAAATCGGAGAAGCTGCCTGCCCCGTAGGCGCGTTCGCTGAAAGCCGGATCCAGTTGCAGCATAGTGCTTTTCAAAAGCCCAAGCTGCGGCTGAACGGCGCGGCGTTCCAATACTTGCAGCGCGCGCTCGACCAGCGGCATGGCTTGCGTGAGTTCGAGCGGCGCCGGGCGCGGTCCGCGGTCCTTCTTGTCTTTGTTGCGGTCGCCGCGATCTCCACGGTCGCCACGGTCTCCGCGCTCGGGCCGGTCGCGCCGGTCCGGCATGGGCTGAGCCACAATGCGGTCGCCATCCTCGAGCAGCGATTCGTAGCTCACGAACTCATGGCAGTTCTGCTGCAGAATCGTGCTGGTGAACGCCTTTCCGCCGACCACGAACACGGTCTTGCCGTATTCCTTGAGCTTGTTCACCAGCGGGATGAAATCGCTATCGCCGCTGACAATCGCAAACGCGTTGACGTGCGCGTGCGTAAAAGCCATTTCCAGGGCAGTCGAGCGCCAGGTTGATGTCCGCTCCGTTTTTGTCCCCTCGTGGCGATGGGATGCGCTGCACCATCTGCACGGCATTCTCCGCCATCTGGCGTGTCGCGCCTTCCTGTCGGCCCCAATTCGCATAAGCGAACTTGGCCACGATATCGCCTCGCTCTTTCAAAGCGCCTAGCGCCAGCGATACGTCGAATTCCCGCCGTAGAGTCGACTTCACGCCTATTTCAATGTTGTCGTAATCGACGAACACGGCGATGTTCAGTCTGTCTTGCATCAATTTCCTTTTCTCGTTTGCCGCACCGAGCTTGAGCTCAGGCAACTTGTTTTACCGATTCGCGAATGAAGTCGACGATCTTCCGGAGCGAAGCGCCCGGCTGGAATACTTCCGCCACGCCCAGCTTCTTCAACTCCCGGGCATCTTCGTCCGGGATGATTCCTCCGGCCACGACGAGCACGTCGGTCATCTCCTTCTCGCGCAGCAGCTCCATCACGCGCGGCACAATCGCATTGTGCGCGCCTGAAAGGATCGATAATCCGATAACCTGGACATCCTCCTCGAGAGCCGCATTCACTATCATTTCCGGTGTCTGCCGGAGTCCGGTGTAAATCACTTCCATACCGGCATCACGCAGCGCGCGGGCAATCACCTTCGCGCCACGATCGTGTCCGTCCAGGCCAGGTTTGGCCACCAGGACACGTATGGGTATGCTCATATCTACACTGTCCAAATTATAGAACGCACGCGAGAGACAAGAAGGGGAACCGCTTTTGACCGAGAAGAATTTCAAGAAGCCGCGCATCGCACTGAACCGCGTTTATACGCGTTTTATACGCGCGCGGGCGATAGTGGCGGGGTCTAGCGGATCGAGCGGAAAGTCGTAAAGGCGAGCCAATCGCTCCCTAACTGGCGATGCGCCAAGGCTGAACTGCGCGCGATATTCGTGCCGTGTTCGAAAAAGATCGAGTGGCGAGCGAAGTCATCGTCGAACGTGAAGAGCACCGGTAGCCAAGGCCGAAGGAAGACCCTGGATGAACTGAGGCGACGGTCCCCGTCCATCCGGCCACAGAAGTTTCGGTTCCTTCGGCTTCCCCTGTTATCCGTTTACTGCTGTATCGAATCGGTGGCTGACTGTGTTCCAACAGCCCAGGCGCCGCACACAGATTTCCCGCCACGTGGCGTTGTGGCAGAATCCATTCAATGCTGTGTCGCGTGGGCGGCGTTTGCTCAGTTTCCGAGAACGCTGATTTCGCAAGCATGTGAGCCTACCGGATTGCCCGTGCTATCGGAGCTACCCAGGAGTTCGCCTCAAAAATGTCTAGGCGGATCTTGAGCGCACCTATGAGGCTTTCCGAACAAGTATCTGATGCGAAGTGTCCAATGTCATATGAGGTGCCGCACCCAAGCGCCAAAGATACGACAAGCTGCTCTAGTCAGCATTGGCGCGCTCCTGTCGGTGTCGCGTGTTGCCGTCTCTCAGGTTGACAGCAATGCGCCAATTTCTCTGAGGCTTGTTCTGACTCAAGAGAAAGAGCGTGCGCCCAGTCTCGTTGCGCGCTTGGTCAATTCGGGGTTACACCCGCTCATTCTTAATATCGGCATCATGCTGGCCAATGGCCGACAACAGTTTGCAGATCGCATTCGACTACAACTCACAAGACCAGACAAGACTGTCTGCATCTGCACATGCTCCGTCCGGGAGTAATTGGCGGACGCATCGATCCAATGGTCATTCCTCTTCCTCCCAGCGCAACCTATTTCCTGGAATGGATCTGAATCAATATGACGCGCCCGAGGAGCGCGTCTGGAAGTTGGATCTGTCACCAGGGTCGTATGCTCTTCGTGCAGAGTACACCGGAGTTGGCGTTCCACAACGAGCTGCAAATCTGGACATGCTAGGCCTCTCGCTGATGCCTTACTGGACCGGCACGATCGAGTCGAGCCTTCTGAATTTCACGGTTAAGTAGATCTCTGGAATCGTCGCGCGACGCTCAAGGGCTGTTATCAGAGCGTGCCAGCAAGTCAGACTAGCATAGCTCCCGATCCGGAAAACATTTCCAGAGCCTCGCGCTCGGCAAACAGCGTTGTCGGAGAATGAGCGCGGCTAAAAACGGCCGATAGGGAGCGCTGGACTTTAATGGAATGTAACGCCACGCAAACACTCGAGGCTTGATTCCGAGTCGTGCACCGTCCGGCCACAGTTTCTGGCTGTCGCAAGATTCCAGATCCGCGTAATATGAGACTAGAGGAATTCACGTGGTGACAGGTCTTGCAGCAAAGGAACAGATCCTCAAGAACAGCGGATACAGCTACAGTTTTGATCGCGAGCTGTATGTGAATAGGAGCTTAAAGAAAGCCTTTAGCGTGGAATTCATAGAGGATCGTACCGAAGCGGAGATTGAGCAACTGGCTCGAGACAAATCGGCCAGCCCGACTTGGCATTTCTTTTTCAATACCAAGCCTTCCGCGGCGGTTGAACGTGAACTCGCCAATATGCTTGGCTGATGGCTAGCCGGACTGTAGAGGATCGGTTACGAGAAGAGTATTTCGACCTCTTGCCCCAAATTCGTCGTATTGCCGAATACATCGAAGCCGTCACCAAATACCATCTGCTTGCAATATCGCGAGATCTTCGAAAGTTTGAGCAGGTAGTAGTCCGATCGCGAGTCAAAGAGTGTGAAAGTGCAGTCGAGGCTCTTCGACGGCGTCAAGAAGGAGCTATCTTCGACCCCGACAATGCCGGAAATTATACGCTTAAAACCTTGAAGGATTTGGCTGGTGTCCGGGTTCTGGCATTTCCACATCAAAGACTGGAAGAGATCGACTTGGCTCTCCAAAAAGCGTTTGAAACATGGACATCTGATCCCGTCTTGGGCGAAGAAGGCGAGCAACTGGCGTTGAAGTATTGGGGACACTGTCCGGCAAGCGGGAGTATTGCCGGCGAATATCAGATTGTACCCATGCTGACGGGATTGTTTTGGGATGTTGAACACTCCGCAATCTATAAGCCGTCCCCAGAATTGAGAGGCATCACCCGATCCCTTGAAATGAGAGAGCCGACTGCCGATGTGCTAAAAGCACTTCGCCAGTTCGAAGAAAGGTTTGAGACGTTAGTTCAACAGGCCTCTAAATAGGCGTGTCGTAGTCCCCCCTCGTTGCGCTGTGCGACTCTCGTCAACAACTCGGACAACATCCTTTGCCCGTTTGAGCCCGAAAAACAGCGTTTCTGGACAAAGGATCGCGACACTTAGCTCACGGTCTCTTGTCAAAAGTCAACCGGGACGAGGTCAGTTTTACCTTCGGAAAGTCTATGCCTGACCCGACCAACAACTGCTGGTCGATCTTTTCAACAAAAGGAGGTTCATACGTTGCCAGAACTCATATTTGCCGGGCTTTGCGTCGGAATAGAAGAATTTTCCGCGCTCCCCTTTCGGTGTCATCGATTCGCCCGCGCGCAGAGTCTTCCAGTCTTGTAAGCGCGACAGTATGGATGGCCAGTCGCCAAACATATCTCTCGCGCAACCGCCGCCGCCCATGGAATCACCTTGACGTATAGGATGGAACTCAACATTCAAACTGACTGATCCATCAAATGAATCGGGGCATTGAATGGTGGGATTCGGAAGCAAGATATCGTGATCGGTTGTATTAACGAGGTCGAAGATGAACCAAACCGGCATTCCGTCCACAACGCCGTCCGGTCTCAGATGCAATTGCAAAGCGTTGCGCGACGGCTGCTCCGTCCCGGTTGCACCTTGAGACAAGCTTGCAATCGACAAGACTGTCAAGGACGTGCCGAACAACAGCACAGCCGTGACGATGCTTTGCGTGCTCATCCGATTCTTGGACGAACTGATAGCTAGGCGCGTTGTCTTGGAACCGCACTACTGGAAAAGACAATTCACGTGGCCACTTCAGTAGCGATACTCGCCTGTGTGGGAGCTCTCTTCGCGATTGGTGGCCACGACCTGCCGCCGGTCCAATTGCCTATCTAATCGCCGTGTTTGCCGGTCTGCCCTACCATCGCCGCCAAACCGAGAGGATGCGACGCGGGAAGGAAATTCTCAACCGCTACAGTCCCGAGCGTAATCCTAGACCGCCTGGACTTTGATTTGGGTCATGGATCGTACTGCGTCCTGAATCGTCCTAATCTAGTAACTTTCTCTTACTAAGATTCGTCACTCGTCTCGAGGAGATCCCATGTCTCGTTGCTTCCTATTCGTTGCCGCTTGTCTCGTTTCAGAGAACTTAGCGTCAGCACAGCCTCTAACATCTGCTTCTACGCCGATGAGATTTATCAATCCGTGGGTTTCCGCCGCGCAACCGAACATTCCCGCAGATCCGCTCGAGATCGCCGGGAATGCAGAGCCGGTGCAGGACGTCGCGCAGAGAGCGAAAGCGATTAACCTGCTCAACAATTCGCAGTTTCTCTCCAATGTGCGTCGTGTTCCCTATGATCTGAAAATGCACTTTACCTCCTCGCAAGGAACATGGCAAATCGAAGATTCGTCGCCCGGACGCAATATTTACCGTTGGGTGGTCCAAAGCCCCTCTTATTCCGCTGTAAACCTCTTTGTCGATCGAGTAATTTACAGCAACCAATCGGCGACAGGCATTCCGTTACGCTTGGCACAAGTGCATTCCGCCATTTTTGCGCATCATCCTGCTTATGGCCCGCGCGCGACGCTGCGCATTGCCAACGGCAATTTGAACGGCACGCAAGTGACTTGTGTTCTGGTGTCGCACCTGTTCAATGCTCAGTCAGTCGGCGGTGGTCCGCGCCGTTGGGAAGAGTATGAATCCTGCATTGATCCACAGTCGGGGCTACTGATGTCTTACTCGCCCGTACCGGGGATGTACGTGATATACGACTATTCGAACGCCAAGCACCTGGGGAATATCACGCTTCCCGGTAAATTCACGATCACCGAAGCTGGAGAAACTGTCGTGGAAACTCAGGTAGACAGCCTCACGCCGCCGCCTGCAACTGTGGATGCATCTCTCTACACTCCGGCGGGCTTAAAAGCGCTAGGGGTCGGCTTTCCCCTGACTGCGCCTTGGAGGATGCAAGACATAGAGTATGAGGGAAAACCGAATCCCAATGTAACCAAAGGGCAGTTCGTAGTTGTTCGCGGCATGGTTTCTCCGGACGGCAGTCTTACGGATGCTGAAGTGGTGGCCAGCTCTAACCCAGATTTGAATCAACAGGCACTCGAGCGGGCTGCGCAACCCCACCGGATGATGCCTCAAGACGATCAAAATGGCGCAACGCCGCAATCGCACGAAGCTTTTTTCACCACCTTGTTTGTCAGTAATTAATTGAATCAATCGCTGGCTCTAAAAGAAGCATTTTCGGTGCGTTTTTTCGGATACGATTCGCGCTTTAGCGTTCGCGGCGTGTGGTTTGTGGCAAAAAATCGAGCGGCGCTTGCCTCAATGGACGACATCGCCACTTTCATGGCACTGACGAGTAATTCACCTCGAATCAGCGCGGCTATTTCCAGATAGCAAGACACTTGATGGGCCCACGCGCAGGCCGGTCGCGGATTCCGTCGTGCAATTGTGATCAGATCGCGTTCCCTTTCCTGAACTCATTTCGTAACCTCAGGATGAGGTACACGATCAATCCATAGATAAGGCTGCCGAAAAGTACGGGCGCAACGCTCGCGATGAGGAGCCATCTCATACCTAGCGGCGGGCCGTTCGTATGAGGGAAAGCCTGTGAGACTAGAAAACCTGGAAACAGAGGCGCTACGAGATAATTGGACACGATTCCTAAGGGCGTATGGGTCCAGATGGCGATTACAATTACAGTTGAAATCACAAACCCAATCGCCCAACACTTGATCCAAAGCATGCTGACTCAATGAGCGAAGGGATTGTATAACCTGCCATATCGAGCGCAATGGTCCGCTCGGTGTGCCCGTCATCAGCGTCTAGCTCGACCTAAACAGCCTACGGCGATGACGTCCCATATAAACCTGCAAGCGCTCCTCCGAATATAGGACATCGGTACTCATTCAGAGCCTCCGTTTCCTACGCAAATGCGCTGTGCATGGCTTCGTTTCGCAAAAAAACCTTTGTTCGCCTGCAGCCGATCGTTCGCGGCGTCCAGGAGCAATCAGGTGTTCAGCAAAAAGCCGCAGCATGGCGGTCACGCCGCCTGCCCAGCCAATTTTTATCCTGTGAAGTCCGCAACTTACACGCAATTGGCTCGTGGCCAGACGCGGCCGAGTCCCAAAATGGTAGGCATCGCGAGCAAATTGGGTTCGAATCGCAAAATGCCGAAGAGGTGCTTTCGTTTCGTAAAAAACGCTGTGTCTTCGCCTGATTGCCTCGCGCGCTGATCCCTGCGACACAATGAGCTAAGACAAATGAGCGAGAAAACTTTTAACGAGCCGCGCATCGCGCTGAACCGCATCTACACCCGCGCCGGCGATGGAGGCGAGACGCGCCTCGTGGGCGGCCAGCGCGTCCCAAAAGACGACGCGCGCATCGATTGTTTTGGCGTGGTCGATGAGTTGAACGCGTTTGTGGGTTTGACGCGCACGACCGTCGAAGCCTTGTCGCCGCAAGTGCCCGCGCTTACGCCGTTCGCCGCCACGCTCAAACGTGTACAGCACGAGCTCTTCAACCTGGGCTCGATTCTCGCCACTCTGCCTGAAGACGTGCACCCCAAACAGCCGCGTGTTACGGCCGCTGAAGCGCAGCGGCTCGAACGGGAAATCGATCAGGCTAATGAATCGCTGGGCAGCTTGCGCTCCTTCGTGCTGCCCGGCGGCAGCCGCCTGGACGCCGAGCTGCATGTTTGCCGCACGATCTGCCGTCGGGCCGAGCGCTTGCTGGTTTCGCTTGCCCGATCGCAAAGCGTGCCTGAAGAAGCGCTGACCTATTTAAACCGTTTGAGCGACGCATTTTTCGTTTGGAGCCGCTGGGCGAATCACGTCCTCGGCGCGCCCGAAACTCTCTGGCAGCCGAATGCCGCGGCGAGCGGAGCTGAAGGCTGATTTTGCCAGAGCGAACGGATCCACGTTCCACCGATCATTGGGCCGCATTGACCGCCAGTTTTCTCGGCTGGACGCTGGATGCCTTCGATTTCTTCCTCGTGGCCTGGTGCCTCACGGCGATCGGAAAAGAATTCCATCAGCCCGATAAAGCCGTGGCCTTCTCGCTGGCTCTCACGCTGGCCTTTCGCCCGGTCGGCGCATTCCTCTTCGGGTTGCTGGCGGACCGCTATGGGCGCCGGCTGCCGCTCATGTTGGACCTGGTCTTCTATTCGGTCGTGGAAGTCGCCACCGGGTTCGCGCCGAACTTCACAACGTTCCTGGTGCTGCGTGCGCTGTTCGGCATTGGCATGGGCGGGGAATGGGGCGTGGGCGCTTCGCTCGCCATGGAGAAAGTTCCTCCACGCTGGCGCGGCGTGCTATCGGGTTTGCTGCAACAGGGCTACGCGCTCGGTAATCTGCTTGCCGCGCTTTGCTATCTCTGCTTTTTCGATCGCTGGGGCTGGCGCCCGCTGTTCTTCTTGGGTGGCCTGCCCGCGCTGCTTGCGTTATTTGTCCGCTTCCGCGTGAAAGAATCCGAGATCTGGGAGAAATCGAAGCCGGAGAGCTGGAGCCATATCGGCCGCAGCGTTTTCCACCATTGGAAGCTGTTTTTCTATCTGGTTCTGCTGATGACCGGCATGAACCTGGCGTCGCATGGAACGCAGGACATGTACCCGACGTTCCTTGAGCGCTTCTGGCATCTCGCAACAAAAGAGCGCGCTCTCATTACCGCGCTGTCCATGGTCGGCGCCTTGGTGGGCGGTGTGCTTGTGGGCTTCTTTCAGACCGTATCGGCCGCAAACGGGCGATCGTGCTCTCGCTTGCCTGCGGCATTTTGCTGACGCCGCTCTGGGCCTATGCGCCATCTATCGCCTGGCTTGTCGCCGGCGCAGTGCTCATGCAGGCGTGCGTGCAAGGCGCATGGGGCGTGATTCCGGCGCATTTAAGCGAGCTGTCTCCGAATAACATTCGCGGCTTTCTGCCCGGTTTTGCGTATCAGTGTGGCGTTTTACTCGCCGGATCGGTGAGCGTGCTCGAGGCTGTTTTCGCCGAACACATGAGCTATGCCGCCGCGATGGCGCTCACCGCGGCCACGGTCTTTCTGGCGACGATCGTGATCGCGAGCTTGGGTCAAGAGAACCGCGGAGCGGATTTCAATAGCCTAGGTGATGCCAACGCATCGTGACATCACCGCATCGCTGCCGCTATCGTTATCTTATGCGGACAACCGTTGACATTGATGAAGATATTCTTCAGGTCGCCAAGCACCTGGCGCAGGAACGTGAGCAGAGTTTAGGTCGCGTGTTATCTGGATTGATTCGTCAAGGCCTTGAGCCGGCTAATAAAATCGCGGTTAGGCGTGGAGTGATCCCCACCCTCCCGCGGAAGCCTGGCGCCCGGCCGGTTACCGGCCAGGCAGTAAAAGAACTTTTGGAATCCGAACCATAAAGCGATGGCCGCCCTGTTGGACGTGAACGCGCTGATTGCGCTGGTCGATGCCGATCACATAGAACACCGAGCCATGCAGAAGTGGTTTCAGAGACGCCACCGATCCGGCTGGGCGACCTGCCCCCTCACCGAAAACGGAATGATAAGGGTGCTCTCGCAAGCGTCTTATCCGAGCGGTCAACGAACCCCCGCGGAAGGGATTCAAGTTCTGAATGCTCTAAAAGGCGGCATTTGCGAATTCTCATCAATTTTGGCCCGGTGATGTTTCCATTACGGACGACTCCGTGTTCGATAGATCCCTTATAGCTGGCCCTCGCCAAGTGACGGATATATATTTGCTTGGGTTAGCTGCGCAGCGCAATGGGACCTTGGTGAGCTTTGATCTTTCGCTGACTTACCAGGCCGCGCGATCCGGATCCCAGCAGCTCGTGCAACGCCCAAGTTAAGTCCCTCCTACTGGCGGAAGCCGCCCGTCAGAAGCAACGTTTGCCCGTTAACCCAGCCAGCGTCATCGGATGCAAAAAACACGGCCGCGCGAGCAACGTCCACGGGCTGTGCGATCCGGCCTAACGGAGTCTGCGATTCCACCATCGTGCGGAAATCGCCTTCAGCGAAGCCGATCGCGTGCAGCCCTTCCGTTTCGACCAAGCCTGGATTGAGCGCATTAACCCTGATTTTCCTGGGCCCGAGTTCTTTGGATAGCGATACCGTAAGCGCGTCCACGGCCGCTTTACTCGCGCTATACACCGAGCCATTCTGCGCGGGCATAGGGCCGACGATGGAGCTTATGTTGACGATCGACCCGCCTTCCGGACCGATGAGCTTGACGGCTTCTTGCGTCGTAAGGAGCAGGGCGAGCACATTGAGATCGAATTGCTTATGGAAGTGTTCTGCGGTCACGCCCTCGAGTGGTAAGAACTCATATATGCCGGCGTTGTTGATCAGGATGTCGAGCTTTCCATAAGCGTTTTTGGTTTCGCTGAAGAGGCGCGTGATGTCCTGAGGTTTCGATACGTCGCCTTGAACGGCGATTGCCTTGCCACCGTTGTCAGTAATGCGCTTAACGACTGCGTCGGCGCCTTGCTTGCTGGATGCGTAATTGACAACTACCGACGCGCCTTCAGCCGCCAGATGTTCCGCGATGGATGCGCCGATTCCTTTGGACGCGCCCGTGACAACTGCTACTTTCCCCGTTAGTTTGCTCATAATTAGGTATTCGTCTAACTGATGGCAAGCGGACCGGCAAAGATTCAGATAGACTGCCGGCTAAATATTAACGCCTATCTGCCACAACACAAATCCCAGCGATTGCCGAAAATACATCCAGCGAAGCTGCGCGATGCCACGAGAGCCGGCTTCCGGGCGAGGCGAGCCATAAACCCGTATGTCGCGCGACTCGAGCAGCCGTTTCACGCGGTAGATATGGTAGCCGTCGCTCACCACGATGGAGGAATGCAGGTTCATGCGGTGCATGGTTTCGGCCGCCGATTCCAGGCTTTGTGCGGTCGTGGCGCCCTCCTCGGTGATGATGCGCTCCGAGGGCACGCCGCGCCGTGCGAGATACGCCCGGCCGACTTCGCTTTCGGTAAACACCGGATCACCGCCCGCGCCTCCGGTGGTCAGAATGTAGGGAGCGAGCCCGCGAAGATACAACAGCAGCGCATGATTCAGGCGGGCCTGCAGCACCGGCGAGGGCCTGCCTCTATACTGCGCGGCGCCCAGCACGACGATTACGTCGGCGGCACGCGCTTCGTCTCTGGTGGACTGCCGCTCGATCTGCTTGGCAACGTAAAATAGGTAACCTATAAACAGAAACGCGAGCAGCACACAAAGACCTGCGAAGGCGCGTTTCACGCGGCTGGCCTCGGAGCTGGCATTCGGTTTTGCTTCTTAGTCTACGCCCGATGCATCTGACCAGCGCGAAGAATCCATTTCTTGAAAGCGTCCGGCGCGCCGCCGCCGCGGGACGCCCGATGGAAGATGGCTCGCTGGTCATCGAAGGTCCGCACCTGGTCGATGAAGCCCTGCGCGGCGGTTGCACATTGCGTCGTGTCATTACCACTGCCAGGGGGCGCGAACGCTATGCCGGATTGCTCGCGCGGCTGCCGGCAGAAACGATCGAGATCCCGGCGCGCGCTTTCGCGGCCGTCGCGTCCACCGAAACCGCGCAGGAGATCCTGGCGCTTGTCGGTTGGGGCGCCGTGAGCTGGCGGAAAATAGCCGGGCCGCACGCGCTGGTGGTGGTGCTCGATGGCATACAGGATCCAGGTAACGCTGGAACCATTGTGCGCTCGGCGGAAGCCTTCGGAGCGAGCGGTGTCGTGATCCTGGAAGGTTCGGTCCGTGTGGCGAATGGAAAGTTCTTACGCGCAACCGCAGGCTCCATTTTCCGGGTCCCCGTGCTCGAAAGCATCAAGCGAATCAAGTTTCTCGAGCAGGCTCGCGCTTTCGGCTTGGCGCTTCATGCGCTTTCGGCGCACCACGGAACGATTTTGTACGACGCCGATCTCCGTAGCCCGTCCGCGTTGATCGTGGGCGGCGAGGGTCGCGGCGTGTCCTCCGAATTGCTCGCCTACGCCAGCACGCTTTCCGTTCCGGCGCACAACGTGGAATCGCTCAATGCCGCGGTGGCGTGTTCGATTGCGCTGTTTGAGATGGCCCGGCAGAGAGGGTATGTATGAGCCTTTTCGACGGGACTCCGCTCCCCGGCCAGCCGGAATCAAGCGAAGATGATCTGGAGGGGCGGCCGCTTGCTGACCGCATGCGTCCACGGAGCCTCGACGAGTACTTGGGCCAGGAACACATCCTTGCTCCAGGAAAGCCGCTCCGCACCCAAATTGAAAACGGACGCCTGACTTCCCTGATCCTGTGGGGACCGCCGGGGTCCGGCAAAACCACATTGGCGGCGCTGATCGCCCAGCGCGCCGGTTCCGCCTTCGTGCGCTTCAGCGCCGTGCTCAGCGGCATTAAAGAGATCAAAGCGGTCATGGCCGACGCCGAGCGCGCGCGCCGCCTGGGTCATAAGACCGTGCTGTTCATCGACGAAATCCATCGTTTCAACAAGGCGCAGCAGGATGCATTCCTGCCCTACGTGGAGCGTGGGGACGTCACCCTGATCGGCGCCACCACCGAAAATCCCTCGTTTGAGGTGAATTCCGCGCTCCTTTCTCGTACTAAGGTGTACCCGTTACGGGCATTGCAAACGCCGGACTTAGTAACGCTATTACGACGCGCGCTCACCGATTCAAAACGCGGTCTCGGTCATCTTCAATTAGCAGTGGCGGAAGAGCTTCTCGAAGAGATTGCCGTCGCTTCCAGCGGGGATGCCCGCGCCGCGCTGAATACGCTCGAGATCGCCTCGGAAGCCGCGCCGGAGGGCGTTATCGACCGCCAGATCCTGGCCGACGCTTTGCAGCGGAAGATCCTGCTCTACGACAAATCGGGCGAGGAGCATTTCAATCTGATCTCGGCGCTGCACAAATCGGTGCGGTCGAGCGATGCCGACGCCGCCCTCTACTGGCTGGCGCGCATGTTGAAGGCGGGTGAGGACCGCCTTTACCTGGTCCGGCGCTTGGTGCGCATGGCTATAGAAGATATAGGCTTAGCCGATCCTCGGGCGCTCGAGCAGGCGATCGCCTGCATGCAGACCGTACACTTCCTGGGCGTCCCCGAAGGCGATCAGGCGCTGGCGCAGTTGGCCATCTATCTGTCGCTCGCGCCCAAGTCGGATGCGGCCTACCAGGCTTTAAACCAGGCCGGCGCCACTATTGAATCCACCGTGGCCGAGCCGGTTCCCCTTCATTTGCGTAATGCCCCGACACATTTGATGAAGGAATTGCACTATGGAAAGGGATATAAGCATGCCCATAAAGAATCCGATGCCATTACCGATATGGAATGCATGCCCCCTTCCCTCTCCGGAGTGGTGTTTTACGTACCTTCCGGGAGAGGTTTTGAGGAAAGGTTGCGCGAGCGGGTGGAATGGTTAAAAAAACGGCGAAGTCCATCCCCGCCAGAGAATTAACTCGGGTATATGAGTAAATATTGTGTAAGCTTAAAGATCGGAGTTGTGTAATTGTGGGCGAAACTTCTATGACTCTTGGCCGGCGCCTTGAGGTTCCGGAGGTGGGTAACACGGAACGGCGGCGTTCCAGCCGCTTCCCTATCGAGCGCGAGGTTCGCTATAAGACGCTGAATCAGCGTGCGGAAATTCTGGCCGGCAACGGCAAGACGCTGAACATCAGCAGTTCCGGCGTGCTGTTCACTTCCGATCACGATCTACCGGTAGGTACACGCCTTGAAGTGTCAATTAGCTGGCCTGCGCAGCTGAATGAAAAGTGCCTTCTGAATTTGGTGGCGCGCGGACGGGTCATCCGGCACACTAAAGGCCAGCTCGCGCTGCAAATTCAGCAATACGAATTTCGCACGCAAAGCCGCCCGGGTAAGGACAAATAACAGGCTATTTAGGTTCTTCTTTCCTTTTGAATTTTGGCAAATTGACTGGTTTGGGGCAGACCGGCCCGTTCATCCACACCAGCCCGCGAGGCGCAAGCGTCAAAACCCTGTTCTCTTTCAGGAAGAGAATCGCCGTATAGGCCCTTAACCTGCCGGCCACGATGCAGGGATTGGGTGCAAATGTTCTTTTAGCCTCTCCCGACGCTCCCGCGCAGGCTCCTGTCGCCGTGAACGGCTACCCAGTCTGGTCAGCGGACGCCGATTACCCAGCGCCACCGTCGCCCATACGAACTTCGCAAAAATTATTACGGCAGGCTCCGCCCCGCGTGATTCAGATGTCGCCGCGATTCGCGTTTTGAAACAAGAGTGGCATGCTGAATGAAAGCATGCCGCTACGCGAACCCTTTCGTTTCGAGACGCGCATTCGCTTCATCGATACCGACGCCAGCGGGCGTATCCACTACACGGCGATGTTCCGGTATTTCGAATCGGCCGAGATTGAATGGATGCGCTCATTGGGAATCGTGTACGGGCGGGCGGATTTCACCTTTCCGCGCGTGCATGTCGAGTGCGATTTCAAACTCGCCCTGCTGCATGACGACCCCATCGTAATTGAAGTATTCTTGACGAAGCTTGGCAGATCGTCGGCCCGGCTGGAATTTCGAACTTTGAAAAATGATGAAATAGCAGCCACGGGAGTGATCGTCATTGCCTGTATGAGCAGAGAAACGCAGCGCGCCATCCGCATACCCGACGAGCTGCGCGCGAAGCTTATGGGGGCACTGAGTTCTTTAGACGGCTAGGAGGCAATGAATGGCGGGCGGAGCGTTCCTGGTCGAAGAAAGCGCGCCGGAAAATGTCTTTACCCCGGAAGATCTGAACGAGGAACACCTCGCGATTGCCCGGACGGCGGAAGAGTTCTTCCGTAAGGAAATCGAGCCGAACCTGGAGGCGCTTCTGCATCAGGAGCCGGGCCTCGCGCCGAAGCTGCTGCGCAAATCGGCTGAATTAGGCTTGACGGCAATTTCTATTCCTGAGAAGTTCGGCGGCCTCGAACTGGATCTGGCCTCCGCGCTTGTCGCCGCGGAGCGATTGGGGAAGGACGCTTCGTACTCCGCCTGGCACGGCGCGCACTCCGGCATCGGCACGCTTCCGATTCTGTATTTCGGCAATGAGGAACAGAAGCAAAAATATCTGCCGCGGCTCGCGAGCGCGGAAATGATCGCCGCCTATGCGTTGACCGAGCCTCACGCCGGGTCGGATGCGCAGGCCGCGCGCACCCGCGCCGATTTAACGGCCGATGGAACCGGCTATGTCCTGAACGGACAGAAGATGTGGATCACCAATGGCGGCGCGGCCGATCTGTTCACTGTCTTCGCGAAAGTGGGCGGCGAAAAGCTCACCGCGTTTCTGGTGGAGCGCGCGTTCGGCGGCGTGACGAGCGGAGCGGAAGAGAAGAAGATGGGCATCAAAGGCAGCTCGACCACGGCGGTCTATTTCGAAAACGTTCGGGTGCCTGCCGCCAATGTTCTGGGCGAAATCGGGCGCGGACATATCATCGCGTTCAATATTCTGAATATCGGCCGATTGAAACTGGGGACGCTGGCCGTAAGCGGGGCCAAACGAGTCCTGGAGTTGAGCATCCGATATGCGAAGGAGCGGAAAGCGTTCGGCTCCGCGATAGCGGATTTTGGGGCGATCCAACACAAGCTGGCCGAGATGGCGATACGAATCTATGCGGCTGAATCGATGGCTTGGCGAACGGTCGGCCTCATTCAGAGCGCGTCGGGCAGCGACGCTGAAGTCGATCGAGGAATACGCGATCGAATGCTCGATGGTCAAAGTCTATGGCTCGGAGGCGCTCGACTATGCCGCCGATGAGGGAGTTCAAATCCACGGCGGCTACGGATTTCACCAGGACTACGAAGTAGAGAAGTGGTATCGCGATTCGCGGATCAATCGCATTTTCGAAGGCACGAACGAGATTAACCGGCTGCTGATTCCAGGCATGCTGCTGAAACGGGCGGCGCGCGGCCAGCTCAGTTTGGCGGACGCACCGGCCGAGCCCGCTTCAGGACGCCGAGGCGCGGTTGGTCCAAAACGCGAAACGCATTGCGCTGCTGACCCTTGGACTGGCATTGCGAAAATTTCAGGCGGCGCTCGAAAAGCAGCAAGAAATCCTGATGAACCTGGCGGACATCGTTATGGAAGTGTTCGCGATGGAATCGAGCTGGCTGCGCGCTCGCAAGACGGGCCTTGCGGCCGGTTTTGCAAATGGTTTTGCAAATGAGATCTGCGCTGTCTTCCTGCCGGATGCCATGGCGCGAATCGAGCTCTGTGCGCGCAACGTGTTGGGCGCTTGCGCATCGGGCGATGAATTGCGCGGGCACATGGCCGCGCTGCGCCGGCTCGCCGCGTACGATCCTCCGGATGCGGTGGCATTACGTCGCAAAGTGGCGGAACGGCTGCTTGCGAGAGGACGGTATTAGCAATGAAACTGCCGCTTACTCCCATTCGCTGCTTGTATCGGGGAATCGATCTCTACAGTAAAAAGCTGGGCGTGGTTTCGGGCAGCCGCCGTTATAGCTACGGAGAATTTGGCGAGCGGTGCGAAAGGCTGGCGGCGGGTTTGCGCGCCGAAGGCATACGGCCGGGCGATCGCGTTGCGTTCCTCAGCTACAACAACAACCAGCTTTTGGAGGGCTACTACGGCGCGCCACTACTAAGGGCGATCGTCATGCCGCTGAATGTGCGGCTCACCGCGGCGGAACTGGCGCAGATTCTGAATCATGCCGAACCGGCAATTCTGGTGTTCGAAAACGAGTTCGCGCCGCAAGTGGAGATGTTCCGGAAGAGCTGCGCGAGCATACGGCGCTATGTAGCCATCGACGGCGCTGTAGCCGCCGCCGATTTCACGTATGAAGAACTGCTCTCTCGCGACCGGCTCGCGCGGCCGGATCTTTTGTCCTTCGAGGAAGACGAAATCGCGGAGTTGTTCTATACGAGCGGGAGCACGGGGTCGCCGAAAGGGGTTGCGCTGTCGCATCGGACACTCTATCTGCATGCTTTGGCGGTAACGGGAAGCATCACCCAAAACGATCGATTCGTCGAGCTGCATACGATTCCTTTGTTTCATGCCAATGGCTGGGGCCGTCCGCAAACCGCCACGATGAGCGGCGCCAAGCAAGTCATGGTGCGGCGCTTCGAGCCGGGCCATGTGTTGAAGCTGATCCAGGAGGAGCGCGCTACGGGCATGTCGCTCGTGCCCGTGATGGCGAATGCGCTAGTGAACTATCCACAGATCGATCAATTCGATATTTCCAGCATGCAAGAGATTCACCTCGGCGGCGCGGCAGCGTCGCCGGAGCTCGCTCGGCCGTCTGGAGGCGGCATTTCACTGCAGTGTGATGGCCGGCTATGGATTAACCGAGACGTCGCCGGTAGCAACGTCCTCGCGGGCCAAAGCGACAGTGGAATATCGCGACGAAGGAGACCGTCTGCAGCACATCGCCATGGCGGGCTGGCCGATTCTGGGCAATGAAGTACGCGTGGTGGATTCCGAGATGCAGGATGTAGCGCGCGATATGACCGCTATTGGCGAAGTGGTTATCCGCGGCGACAACGTAATGGATGGATATTTCAGAGAACCGGAGGCCACGGCGGCGGTGATGTCTCGGGCTTGGCTGCACACCGGAGACATGGCGGTATGGGACGAAGAGAATTACATCCAGATCGTCGACCGGAAGAAGGACATTATTATCAGCGGCGGCGAGAACGTTTCTTCGATCGAAGTCGAGAAGGCGATTTGCGCGCATGCGGCGGTGCTGGAGTGCGCGGTGGTAGCGGCCCCTGATCCGAAATGGGGCGAAGTCGTGGCGGCGATTATTGCTCTCAAGCCCGGGCAGCAAGTCTCGCATCGCGAGCTGACCACGTTCTTAGAGCCGCGATTGGCGAAATTCAAGCTGCCGTGTGTCGTGGAATTTCGCGAGGAGCCTTTGCCGAAAACCGGAACGGGGAAGATTCTGAAGCGCGAGCTGCGCGAAGTCTTCTGGCAAGGTAAGGACCGCCGCATCCAGTAGCGAAGCATAATTCGACCCAGTCACAAATCAGAGGCTTTTTTTTGCTGTCCGGTAGTGTCCTTGTTTTCAAGCACATGGCCCTTTATTCCCGACGAGAAATCCCGTAGGACCTTCAGGACTCCCCGTCCTAATGCTCTACTCATGTCGGCAATTAGCTCGCGCCCGGTGCTGCTTTTAACAGAACCGCGCGCGTGAGCGAGCGGTTTGGCGCATTCTAACGAATTCGCTGCGACAGGCCACTATTTGCCTCGGATGGAGACAGTTTGTGTTCAAAGAATTTTCACTATTGACGTTCAAGTTGCTCGTCGGATCGATGATCCTCTTCCAGTACGCTTCGGGACAGACTCAATTGGTAGGAGAGGTGCCGGCCGGAAGCAGCAATGGTACTAACGCGGTTTTCACGCTCAAGTATTCGCCGTATTCGGGCACATTAGCCGTTTACAAGAATGGATTGCGGTTAACGGCAGGTTTGGACTACTCGGCTACACGTAACCAGATTTCCTTCTCGTCCGCCCCGCAACTTGGAGACGGACTGACGGCCGACTACACCCCACTCCTCGTATTTACACGGCCCATCACGGTGAATCACGCGAAAGTGGCAAATAGCGATCAGGCCGGTTTCCCGGTGTATTTGGTGCTAAGCGATCCCGCGCTGAGGACCGTCGCGAATGGAGGCCACGTGCAGAGTCCCGTGGGAACAGACATCGCATTCTACAGCGATGCCGCCACCACCCAAATCCTGCCATTTGAAATCGTTTCCTATAACGGAGTGAGCGGCGTTCTAACGGCGGTTGTCAGATACCCGAGCCTCAGCCATACGACGGACACTGTCTTCTATTTGGTTTACGGATCTTCTACCGTAACGGCGTCGTTGGCAAATCTCACAGCAGTCTGGGCAGGCTATGCGGGCGTGTATCACCTCGAGGACTCCACAAACACCACGCAAATCAATAATTCGGCTGCGGGCGAAGGATTGGCTGGAAACGGAATTTCAGTAAACTCGGCCAGCGCCATGACGACGACAGGCACGCTTGGATTAGGCCTTGTCTCAAATGGCACGACCGATCGCCTGGACCTGGGACCTTACTCCACGATCAATGCCGCCAAAGCTCTTACCTACTCGGGATGGGTGAAATTCAACTCGCTTTCGGAATACGCCTTAGTTCTTGGAAAATTCGACTCGTCACAGACCAACGGTTCCGGTGTTTTACTGTCCGGGCATTGGACAACTTCCGATCAGGACTGGTTCACTGCAGTCCGGACTTCGATCTCAACCGGCGACACGACGAACGCCTTCGGCATTCAACCGAACGTCTGGTATCACTTTACATACCTTTATTCCGCCGGCTCCGCAGCTCTCTACATAAATGGCGTGCCGGTGAAGTTAGTCCACTACGGCACAGCGACTCCAGCCGCAGTCCCAACGGTTGCGGCGGACCTCTTCGCTGGAACAATGCTGGCCGGTGCGCTCGATGAATTGCGCATTAGCACACGTAGCTACACGGGAGACTGGATCTCGACCGAATACAACAATCAAAGCAGCCCGGCCTCCTTCGCAAGTTTAGGCGCAGAGCTCCCGCAATTCTAGATCAGCTATTCCTTTTTTGATCGAACTCGGCAAAGCTCTGGCCCTCGCTTGCCAGGCGCTTCAAGAGCGGAGCAGGGCTCCACAGATCGGAACCGTGCTCCCGCTCGAACTCCTCAATCCGCTGAAGAACCCTGGTGAGCCCGGCCGTATCGGCATAAAACATCGGACCGCCGCGCCAGGCTGGAAATCCATAGCCGTATATATAAGTGATATCGATATCCACCGCGCGCAGCGCTATGCCGTCTTCGAGAATGCGCGCGCCTTCATTCACCAGTGCGTAGATGCAGCGGTCGACGATCTCTTCATCCAGGATGATGCGCCGCTGAATGCCGGCATCTGCGGCTGTCTTTTCGGCCAATGCCGTCAGTTCGGGATCCGGGGACGGTTTTCGATCCGCATCGTAGAGGGACCATCCTCTTCCCGCTTTCTGGCCGAAGCGGCGCAGTTCGCAAAGCAAATCGGGCAGCCGGGGTCGACGCACGCCCGGCTTTTCGAAGCGTGCGAACTCTTTGCGAATCGCCCAACCGATGTCGAGACCGGCCAGGTCGTCCATCGCGAGCGGGCCCATCGCCATGCCGAAGTCGTAGAGCGCTTGGTTCACTTGTTCCACCGAAGCGCCTTCTTCCACCAGGAACTGCGCTTCGCGAAGATACGGGCCGACCATCCGGTTGCCGATGAAACCCGGGCAATTTCCGGCAAGCACGGCGATTTTGCCCAGCTTCTTGCCGAGCGCCATGGCCGTCGCGATGACCCCTGGAGCGGTTTCGCTGGCCGCGCACCACTTCGAGCAATCGCATCACGTGCGCCGGGCTGAAGAAATGCGTGCCGATGACCATCTCCGGATGAGCGGTGGCGGAGGCGATCTCATCGATATCCAGGCTCGATGTGTTCGAAGCCAGATATGCAGCCGGGTTTCGCTATTTTGCCAATCTCCGCAAACACCTGCTTCTTGACGGCCATGCTTTCGAAGACCGCTTCGACAATGATGTCGGCCTGGTCGAAACCTTCATAGCTCAATTGAGGCGTGATGCGCGCGAGCCGCTGCTCCACATCGGCTTGTGAAATCCGGCCCTTAGCCGCGGATTTCACATAGTTGCTGCGGATGGTATTCATGCCGCGTTCTAGCGCTTCCGCAGCCGCCTCTTTGACGATGACCGGAATACCGGCGTTGGCGAAGGTCATGGCGATTCCGCCGCCCATCGTGCCCGCGCCGATCACGGCGGCACGCGAAATTTCCGATGGCTTTACATCCTTCGGCAGGCCTGGAATTTTCGCGACGGTCCGCTCTCCGAAGAAGGCGTGAATGAGCGCGCGCGCTTGGGAGGAATAGAGGCACTCGTCAAACAGTTCGGCCTCCCGCCGGCAGCCTTCCTCAAATGTCAGCCACGCGGCTGCCTCTACGGCATCAATGGCGGCAAGCGGAGCGGTCATCCCGCGGCCTGATTTGCGGGCTTTCTCACGCGCCATCATGAACAGTGCAGGATGCGCGTCGCGCAGCCTTTCATAGCGTTCGCGTGTCTTGGATGGGGGAACTGCAGCGACTGCGCGCGCGAAGCCAATCGCGCCGTCGAGCAGATCGCCTTCAATGAGACGGTCGGCGATGCCCAGTTTCAGCGCCTCGCTCGCCGGAATGGATTGGCCGGTGGCGCACATCTCCAGCGCTTTCGCCACGCCCACCAGCCGAGGCAGGCGTTGCGTGCCCCCGGCTCCCGGAATCAACCCGAGTTTTACTTCCGGCTGCCCGACTTGCGCGCCCGGCGCGATGACACGATAATGGCCGGCCATGGCGGTTTCCAAACCGCCTCCCAAAGCCGCCCCGTGAATTGCCATGACGACCGGCTTGGGGCAGTCTTCAATTGCCAGCAAGAACGGATAGAGGCTGAGTCGCGGGCGCTCGCCGGAAACGATCTTGGCAAACTCGCGAATATCCGCGCCGGCGATAAACGTCTGCCCTGCGCCGATCACCACGATTGCCCGGACGCGGCCATCCTGGGCAGCTTCGTTGAGCAACGTCTGTATGCCTTCCGGGATGCCGGGACTGAGCGCATTCACGGGCGGATTATCAATCGTGATGACGGCGATATCGCCGTCGAGCGTGAGGCGGACAAGCTCAGCCATAAAAAACCCTCCTATGATGACAGGATGCGGGAAGCAGTCATTGTAGCCAGTTCGCGTACCGGGCTCGCGAAGTCATTTCGCGGCTCCTTCAATATGACGAGGCCGGAGGATCTGGCCGCGCATTGTATTCGCGACGTCTTGCGCAAAACCTCCCAGCTCGATCCGGCGGAAATCGAGGACGTGATCCTCGGCTGCGCGCAACCGCACGGGCCGCAAGGTTTGAACATTGCACGGCGGACGGCGGTGCTGGCGGGTTTGCCGGTTTCGGTGGCCGGAGTAACCGTGAATCGTTTCTGCGCCTCGGGCTTGCAGGCGATCGCGATGGCCGCTCATGCGATTGCGCAGGAAGGCGCTGACGCGATCGTGGCGGCGGAGTCGAAAGCATCAGCATGGTGGAACGCAGTGTCGATCCCCATCCGCTGCTTATAAAAGAGAAGCCCGGCCTCTATATGGAGATGGGTGTTACCGCGGAAGTGGTCGCCCGGCGCTATGGCATCCCCCGCGAGGCACAGGACGAATATGCGCTCGCAAGCCAGCAGCGTACCGCGCGGGCCCAGCGGGAAGGCTTTTTCAGCGAAGAGATCGCTCCGATGCAGGTGACCATGAAGACCCCGGAGCGCGTACGCGCGAAGTCACCTGCGATCGCGACGAGTGCAACCGGCCGGACACATCGCTCGAAGGCTTGGCGGCGCTTAAGCCAGTTTTCGATACCGCAGGTTCGGTGACGGCGGGGAACGCTTCGCAGCTTTCCGATGGGGCCTCGGCCACCTTACTGATGTCACGTGAGCGGGCCGACGCCTTACGGATTCCTTACAAGCTGCTGTTTCGAGGTTTCGCCGTGGCCGGCTGTGAGCCGGACGAGATGGGCATCGGACCGGTCTTCGCCGTACCTAAGTTGCTGGCACGTCATAATTTGGCAATTCGTGATATCGACGTATGGGAGCTGAATGAAGCCTTCGCGGTGCAGGTGGTCTATTGCCGGGACCGACTGGGGGTTCCAATGGACAAGCTCAACGTCAATGGTGGGTCAATCTCGATTGGCCATCCGTTCGGAATGACCGGCTCGCGGCTGGTCGGGACGCTTGCAAACGAGATGGCGCGGCGGCCAAAAGCCCGCTATGGTGTTGTGACAATGTGTGTCGGTGGAGGCCAAGGGGCGGCCGGATTGTTTGAATCCGCTTAAAAGGAAAGCCCTTACCAAAAACGAAAGAAATCAAAGCATACTATGAATTTTTGTATGCTTTCGTTTTGTTGCTTTTTTTGCTTGACAGAGCTTTTCCTGAGCGTTTAGAATTCAGCCAAAGCTCGTAATATGCCGACCGGGTTACGCGGTCCTGCCCTTACTCGCGAAAGGAAGTCTTAGCTCATGAGGAATTTCAAAATGTTTTCGTGTTTTCGAAGCGTGCGCCTGCTGTCCCAGTTGGCCATGTTCGCTCTGTGTTTGCTGATGGTGATGCCGGCGCGCAGCCAGGAAGTAACTGCCGCCATCAACGGCACAATTACCGATCCGTCGGGGGCGGCAGTTGCCAATGCCAAGGTAATAGTGAAAGATCTGGACCGGGGGACGACGTCGTCAACCACAGCAAATGATGGCGGCTTCTATACCTTCCCCCGTTTGCCCATTGGCAATTATGAAGTGCGGGTGGAAAACCCGGGCTTCCAGGCCTCAGTGCAATCGCCAGTAACGTTGCAGCTCAATCAGATCGCGAAGATCGACTTTCAGCTTAAAGTAGGAAATGTAAGCGAGACAGTGGAAGTGACGTCGGCGGCTCCAGTGCTGCAGACGCAATCGACGCAACTGGGAACAGTTATCGATTCTAGAGCGGTCACCACCATGCCCCTCGCGACGCGTAACTACGTGCAGTTGACGCTGCTCTCGCCAGGCGCGGTGCATCCCAACCCGGGAGGGTTCACGAGCGGACAAACAACTGGAAACAGCGCCCGGCCATACATCAATGGCAATCGCGAGCAGACGAACAACTTCATGTTGGACGGCATCGATAACAACCAGGTGTCGGACAACACCGTGGGCTACACGCCGAGCCCGGATGCGATTCAGGAATTTAACCTGATTACGAACAACGCGTCGGCGGAGTTCGGGAACTTCATGGGCGGGATTGTGAGCACTTCCATCAAATCGGGCAGTAACCAGTTTCACGGGAACGTGTTCGAATTCTTCCGCAACGACAAGTTGAATGCGAATCAGTGGCAGAATAACCTGACTGGAACCGCCAAGCCAATCGTTCGCTGGAATAATTTTGGTGGAACGTTAGGTGGTCCCATCAAGCGGAACAAACTGTTTTTCTTCGCGGATTATCAAGGAGAGCGGCTGGTTGTGCCGTCGTCGGCAAACTTCACCGTATTGACGGTTCCCCAGAGGACGGGCAACTTCTCTCAACTGCTAGGGCAGAATCTTCGTATTCACGACCCGAAGATTACCAACGTCAACGATCCCAACTACTACTTTGCCGGAAACGTGATTCCGACGAACCGGCTGAGTCCTGCGGCGGTAGCGATCGTCAATTCGTCATATTATCCGGCGCCGATCAATGGCAACCTTTCAAACAATCAAAGAAATCTGAGCAACGTGACCACCACGGCGGACCAGGGCGATGCGCGGCTGGACTGGGCGGCAAGCGACAAGGATCACATTTTTGGCCGCTATTCTATGAGCGCCCTCGACTTTCCGACCATCCGGAGCCAGCCGCTCACCTATAACAGTTTCAATACCGATCCCACCAAGAGCGGTGTTATCGATTGGACACGTTCGATAAGCTCCACCTTGGTCAACGATGTGCGTTTCGGTGTGAACTATGTGCTGATCAATAACGGAACAGCCGATACTACGTTGCCAAATTTGAACACGCAATTCGGAATTCCCGGCGTGCCGACCAGTGCACTAGCCAGCATGGCCTTCTCGAACAACAATTTCGCCTCGGGTATTGGGACCGCGAACACGTATCAACTGTTCGCCGATACGGTGATCCAATACGGCGATACGGCAATCTGGTCGAAAGGTGCACACACCCTGAAGATGGGATTCACGGGATACCGCCAACGCATAAACACGTTCTATTCGGGTAACAACGGGCTGAACGGGACGTTTACGTTTAACGGCCAATATAGCGGCCGTGCGGAGAGCGACTTCCTGCTGGGATTGCCGAGCGGTATCGGCACCGGCACCTCGGGCGGCACCTGGGGACAACGCGCCAATATCTTCGGCGGTTTTGTGCAAGACGACTGGCGCGCAACGCATAACCTCACCTTGAATCTTGGTTTGCGTTACGAGATCCATACTCCGTGGGTCGAAGTAAAAGACCGCGAGACGAATTTCGGATTGTTTTCGGGTGCAGTCGAGCAGCCGGGGCAAAATGGGAATTCGCGCGCACTTTACAACACCTACAACGGAATCGGCAATTGGCAGCCGCGTGTCGGATTTGCTTACAGTCCTGGCGATGGCAAGACCGTTATCCGGGGAGCTTATACTCTTTCGACTTATCTCGAAGGGACGGGTACCAACCTTCGCCCGACCATCAATCCTCCGTTTTCGTCGGAACACAATGCCGACTACACACCGTTGGCCTATCCGGCGAGTACACTCGATCAGGGCTACCCGCCAGTAAACTCGGGGGGAAGCTGTACAATCGCGTTGCTGCTTGCGAATGCACCCTCTTGCGTGAAGGGTCTGAACGTACGGCTGTGGGATCCGAATGTGATGCCGGCGATTGCAAATCAGTGGAATTTCACGGTACAGCGCCAGATCAGCAACACCGCGACTGTCCAACTCGGATACGTCGGACAAAGGACAACCCACCTGATGGTTGCGACGCCTTATTTCCAAAGGCAGCTTCTTGCTAACGGCACGGTTGCGCCAAGCCCCTATCTGGCGGGCAATCCGGGATTGGTGAGCCAAATCGGCCAAATTTCAGGCACCTCTTCCAGCGGCAACCAATCGTATAACGCGCTGCAGGCGGTCTTCCAGAAGCGTCTGTCCCAGGGCCTTTCGTTCCAGGCAAACTACACCTGGTCCAGGTGCATGTCGGATTCGATCGGTTACTACGGTGCTGGCTCGCAATCAGCGCCACAGTCGGCGTATGTACAGAACCTTTACAACCGCAAGGCGGAGTGGGGGCCGTGCTTCTATGACGTAAAGAGCTCGTTCAATGGCTACGCAACCTACGATCTACCGTTCGGGCGCAACCGCCAATTCGGCAAGAACATGAACAAATTCGTAGACGGCGTTGTGGGCGGCTGGCAAGTGAATGCAATTGCCTCCTTCCACACCGGCTTCCCGCTGACGATCAACGGCACAGACCGGTCTGGTACGGGCGCCCGGTCGGCGCGTGCGAATTGTCTGGCAACAGCCTCGATTTATGGCGAGCGGAACGGGCCGGCAGCTACTGGAGGCGGATTCCTGTGGTTCGATCCGACTGTTTTCGCACAACCCGGCCCGGGCACTTTCGGGAATTGCGGTGTAGGCACTGTGCGTGGACCTGGTCTGCATACGGTTGACATGAGTGTCGCCAAACACTTTAACTTCACTGAGCATCAGAATCTCGAAGTGCGCGGCGAATTTATCAACCTGACCAATACGCCCATCCTGAACGCACCCAGCCGTACGCTCGGTTCAAGCTTAGGCGTCATCACTTCTTCGCAGGGTGCACGCCAAGTGCAGCTTGCGGCGAAGTTTAACTTCTGACCTAAGACAAATTAGAAAAAAGAGGGCCAGTCCGAAAGGGCTGGCCCTTATTTTTTGGCCGACGTTTCCACGACATAATACGGAGTCTGGGTGAGCGGGTCCGGCTGAAACCAGCCACCGCCGTTGTCACTCAAAACTTCGAAATAGTACATCAGATCGTAGTCACTCGAAATGTCGCCACCCGGTATCACGAACTCGTCGCCGGGCGCTTTTTCGAGGGTCTTGAATTGCGCCAATTGATTGAGTGGCCTGTAGTGCAGGCGGACGCCACGCACATGGGCTCCGGAAACCGCGATACGCAGCGTCAAAGACTGGCCAGGCTGGGCGTGGGCGGGCATATCGTGATGAAAATTCGGACGCGGAAGATCCTTCGGCTCCGCCGGGATCGGAACCGCATTGCCGCCGCCTACGACAATCCCGCTGATCGACCACTCTCCACTCGGCATCGGAATTTCCAGACGGCCGTTTGAAGCGGTCAGCTTCAGCTCTGAGACCGTGTGATCCGGATGCAGTAGCGCAACCCGATACTCACCCGGCTCAACTTTCACACCGAATTTCTGCGCACCGTCGCCGCGAATGAAATCCCGGAACAGCACGTCATGCGGAAGATTTGTGGGATCTTTCGCGACCGCCCGTACTTCGAGATAGGGCGTGAGCGGAATCGGCGACTCCGCCCGGTTCCCTTCGCTCAGCCACCCATACCCTTTCTGCTCGTCGTAGCGCATTGACGCATCCACCGGCTCAAAGCGGCGAGCGACATTATTTTCGAGCACGTAATTGTTAGCCCGATAAGCGGCCGGGCTTTTCTCATGTTTCACCGGGCCCCCGAAATCGAATCCGGCTTTGAACGCTCCGAACTGCCGGTAAACGGCTTCGCGCTCGCGAACGATTTCGACGTCCTCTCGAACGTACGGCAGCTTGTCTTTCCAATCGCCCTTGTCGTCCGGACCGAACGACATTTCAGCTGGATACAGGCCGTCCGTCAGACCGGCGAGCTTTTGCCAGATCGCGAGGCCTGCCGCAACTTCCTGTTTAGCCTGCCGCAAGCTACCTTCGTCCGCGGTGCGATCGAACAGTTCCAGATGATAAGCCGCCAACTGCTTTTGCGCGTGGTAGCGGGCCATCAGGGCGAGCACGCGCAGATCCGGCTCGGTCGAGAGCCATTCGGCGCTTGGCTTCACGCGCGGTCGCGCCTGGTCAAGCCCTTTCTCAATGTCCGCAGCCAACCCGTCAAATCGTCGCGCCGTTTCGGGCGCAGTCTGTTTAGCCGACGCAAAATGCGTTAGCCGGTCATGCACCGCTTCGGGAATGGAAGCCACGTATTGCCAATCGCTCGGGAGTATGCCGCGGTAGGAATCGACAAGGCCGCCAGGATTGATCTCCGGCCAGATATACATGTTCGGGTCGGCCAGATGCACCGCCACGATCTCGGGCACTACCTGGCTGGCGCTCTCGTAAGCAGTCATCACGTCTTTGGCAGCCGCGCCGAAGCGCCTTGTCATATCGGCCATCCAAGCGCTGTCCGAAGTCCCCGGATTGTAGCTGAGCCGGCCCCATAACCGGTAGAACAGCCAATAGCGCTCGAATTCCCATTTCCAGAAAACGCGGCGCTGCTGGCCGGCGGCAAAGATGCCCCATGTGCCCGGCGCATTCCCAAAACCTTTTTGAGCCAGCGGCGGATCGATCTCAAACCCTTCAGCGCCGCCGAGTCCGAACGTCGAAACGGCTCTGCGGACGTAGCTTGGGCTACCCCACAGCAGAAGGCGATTCGAGCCGAGCGCCCACAGTTCCCAATAGAACTTGTAGGAGCGGGAATTCTTCAGAAAATCCAGATAGCTATAGCCCGGATAGGTAGCCGCCGGCTGATAGGGCCTGCCAATATCCTCGGCCCAGTATTTCGAAGAGAGGCGAGCCGTGATACCGGCTTCCGACGCAACTTTCAACATTCCGCTCGCCATGCCCCAGCCGCGCAAATCGAGAATCACGGGCCGCCCCGCATCGTGAATCGCGCGGAACACGTAATTGCGATAGAAATCGACTTGCTGATCGTTCGGGATGCCCGACTCGTTGTTGGTGCGCATCTGGACGCTTTGAATCGCCGGACACAATTGCAAAACTTTCTTGAGCGCGGCATAACTATAAGGCCCGATGTTTTCGCGCGTGAGCCCTTCGGTCATGGGAATCATGGGCGGCTTGCGGTAGTCCTGAATGTTGTGCTCCCAGATGCCCAGCGTGAAGTCGATCCCGTGATCGCTAGCGTCTTGCGAAATGAACTGCAGCATCTCGAGATTTTTCTGACGCTGCTGAGCGGAAAGATTGCGGGCGCGAATGCCAGGAAATTCGGGAATGTCGACCCAGAAGGGATAAGGAGGAGCAAGATAGTCGGTTTGGTGCGCGAAGACGAGGTTGAAGCGGTTGAAGCGATCGCGGGCCAACGTGGCGAAGAAATCATTCCAGTATTCGCGCGAGTAGTACCAGCTCCGCTCCAGATCTTCATTGTGGATAAACACGCGGATCCCGCGCATGGCGACACGCGGAAATTCCTTGCGATCGGTGAAGCGCCCGTCTCTGTGAATCTGTTCCGCTGCTTCGAGCAGGCCGTACATCAAGCCGCGCGCATCGTTCGCAAATAATCGATTGCCGGAAATCTCGTAGCCTTCGACGGGCGTGGAGCCGGGGCGGACCACAGGTTCCAGCTGTACGGAAAGGCCGCGATCGTGGACCGCTCGCGCGAGTTCCGATTCACCAAATTCCCGGGGACTGGCAAGCATGGGAACGCCGACGGCCAAAGCGATAAAAATTCTAAACGTTACGGGCAGCACCCAACAAGCATAGACCCGGCTAGCGGTTTCTGTAAAGTTCTTCGATCTTTCGAATGGTTCGAGATTTGATAGATTAGCAGGGCAAGTGCACAACAAATCTACGCCGACGATGCGCGATGTCGCTCGTCTGGCGAATGTGTCGGTAGCCACGGTTTCGGCCGTTATCAACGGGACGGCGGTAGTGAGCGCGGAGCGGGCGGCTCGCGTAAAGAAGGCCATGGAGGCGCTGGATTACCATGCCGACCAGATTGCGCGAGGACTGAAGACCGGACGCACGAGAGTGGTTGGAGTGGTGATTCCGGATGTCACGAATCCCTTTTATCCGGAGGTGATCCTGGGGGCTGAAGAAGTCGCCGCCCTGGCGCGCTACTCGGTGATTCTTTGCAATGCCAACGAGGATCCGGCACAGGAAGAGCGGCAGCTCAATACCCTGTTTTCACATCGCGTCGATGGTGTGTTGATCGCGTGTTCCGATCCGGCAATTGCGATGGACCGGTTGCTGCTGCGGCGTTTTCCCATCGTTTGCTTCGACAGAATCCCAAAGGGGTTTCCAGGCGATGCCGCATGCACAGACAATTTTTCCGGGGGTTACCAGGCGACGCGCCATCTGATCGACTTGGGACATAGGCGAATTGCCATCTTGGCGGGGCGGACTGAATTATCCACCCACTCGGGACGTCTGGAAGGCTTTCGCAAAGCGATGCAGGAAGCGCGAATTCCGGTACTGGACGAATACTGCCACACGGGCGGCATGCAGGTGGAAACGGGCTATCGCTTCGGCCGAGCACTGCTGCGGTTGGCGCCGCCGCCGACCGCTGTGTTCTGCAGCAACAATAAAGTTCTGCTGGGCTTCGTCCGGGCCTTGGCAGAAGCCGAGGTGGCTTGTCCGGCCGAGATGAGCGTGGTCGGGTTCGACGATTTTACCTGGACCGAAAATTTTCACCCACCGCTCACGATGGTGGCGCAGCCGGCGCGCGAACTCGGCAAGCAGGCGATGCACCTGCTCCTCTCGCGCATTGAAAGCAGTCAAGGGCATGCCATGCCGGCCGAAGGCCAGCGCGTCCAACTTGCTCCTGAACTTCACATTCGGCAGTCGACTGCGCGCCTTGCGAGTGCCGTCCAAGCCGGTCCAAGAATGGTGTCCGGCTGAAATCAAACTTTTCCTAAACGTTTCGATTTTTCCTTGCTTTGCTGCGATCCCTGGTATACAACTGACTGCGGGGGCACTTTGTGAGCTGCTTTCGTTACGGTACTCTTCTGTCGCTTTTTCTGTGCGCCGCGCCGCTTTTTCCACAGGCCACGGCAGTCGTCCAAATTACCGGTTCAGTAGCTGACGCGAGCGGCGGCCCCGTAGCGGGCGCAAAGGTCACCGCCACGCAGACATCCACCGGCTTTTCGCGGGAGACTACGAGTGGCCCCGACGGAGGCTATGTACTGAGCAGCCTTCCGATCGGGCCCTATCGTCTCGAAGCGAGCGCGGCAGGTTTTAAATCGTACGCACGGGAAGGAATTGTTCTTCAAGTCAACACGAATCCCACTGTCAACGTGGTGCTCGAAGTCGGCGCGCTGACGCAATCGGTGGAGGTCCGCGCGGCGGCTGAAATGGCTGAAACGCAAACCAGCGGCATATCGCAGGTGATCGACCAGCGCCGAGTGGTCGATCTTCCACTGAACGGCAGGCAGCCAACCCAGTTGGTGCTGCTTTCGGGCGCCGCAGTGGTTTCGCCGCCCAGCGATCTGGCCAGCAGTAAGAATTATCCTTCTTCCACCACTATTTCCGTCGCAGGAGGGCAGGCAAACGGAACATACTACCTGCTGGATGGCGCCGATCACAACGATGCTTTCGGAGCCATCAATCTGCCGGTACCATTCCCCGACGCATTACAAGAATTCAGCGTCCAGACGAACTCGATTCCCGCCAATTACGGTGTGCGCGCCGGCGGAGTGGTGAATATCGTAACCGCTTCAGGCTCGAATGCCTTTCACGGGGATGGGTTCGAGTTTCTCCGCAATGGCGCGACCAATGCGCGAAACTTTTTTGCATCGAGCGTGGATCAGCTCAAGCGAAACCAGTTTGGCGGCACGTTAGGCGGCCCGATTCTGCGCAACAAGCTATTCTTCTTCGGCGGCTATCAAGGCACGATCACGCACACTGCTCCACCCACGACGACATCCTTCGTGCCCACCCGGCAAGCGCTTGCGGGCGATTTCAGCACGCTTACCTCGAGCGCCTGCAGCAGCGTGCGCGCCATCAACGATCCCGCTAACGGCAACAAGCCTTTCACCGGCAATCAGATTCCCGTTTCGCGCTTCAGCCCGCAGGCCTTGAATCTCTTGAAGTACATTCCGGTAAGCGGCGATCCTTGCGGGAAGATCCTTTATTCTGTCCCAAACAACTCAACCGAAAATCAGTATTTGGGCAGGGCCGACTGGATTCAATCGCAGCGCCATTCCATCTTCGGCCGCTATTTTTACGCCGGAGCGGATAACCCGGCGGTCTTCAATGACAATAACGCTTTGCTGACAACCCGCGCCGGGACGATTGACGCAGTGCAATCCGTCGTGCTGGGCGATACCTATTCCTTCTCCCCGAATGCCACAAACGCTTTCCACTTCACATGGACGCGCGAACGCGTCAACCGCGGAGGCGCCCCAATCTCCCGACTATCTCGGATCTCGGATTGAACGTTGCACCTTCACCCGGCAATTTTCCACAGATCACGGTGAACGGCTTCTTCAGCACGTTTTGCGGCACCTGCTCGAAAGCAACCGTATACTCGGGGAGCAAACAATTCGCCGAAGATTTTTCGCTCATCAAAGGCCGGCACCAGATTTCGATCGGAGGCGAATGGATCCGGCGAGACCTGGACTATCACACCTCCACGCAGCAGGACCCCGCCTACAGTTTCAGCGGGCAAATCACCGGCTCCGGGCTGAGCGATCTTCTGCTCGGGCTGCCCAACTCGTTTACGCAAGGCAACCTCACGCAGGTTCAAATGGTGCAGGACTACATCGGCCTGTATGCGGCTGACAAAATCCGGCTGAATTCGCACGTCAGTCTGAACCTTGGCCTGCGCTGGGAACCCTACCTGCCCGTACACGATACGACTGGCCGCGCCACCCATTTCGAATTGGCCTCGTATTTGGCGGGCACGCACACGAGCGTTTTCCAGAATGCACCTCCGGGAGTAACTTTTCCGGGCGACCCGGGATTTCCGCAAGGCGGCACGAATCGCCATCTGGCCAATTTTGGCCCGCGCGCCGGACTGGTCTGGGATCTGGGCGGAAATGGCCGGACGGTGGTGCGCGCGGGCTACGGCGTGCTCTACGACATAGCTCCGACGCAGTTTTATGACCGCTTTGGCTTTGGTCCACCCTGGGCGAGCGCCATCACGCTGAATAATCCGGCGGGCGGTTTCGGCAATCCGTATCTGGGCTATCCAGGCGGCAATCCGTTTCCTCAACCAGTGCCGCCGCCGGCCAATGTGGTCTTCCCGAGCGCGGCGCAATGGGTGAATTTCCCGCTCAATGTGCGCGTGCCGTACTTCCAGCAATGGAATTTCAATCTGCAGCAGCAATTAGGCGCAAGCTGGCTCTTCTCAGCGAGTTATTTGGGGAACAAGGGAACCCATCTTTGGCTGACTACGCAGTTAGACCCGGCGGTGTACATACCTGGCGCTTCCACGGTCGGCAACACCAATAGCCGCCGGATTCTGTCCCTGCTGAATCCGGTCGCCGGCGCGGCTTTCAGCAGCATGGTGCAGGTGGACGATGGCAACGATTCTTCCTATAACGCGATGCTGCTTTCCGTGAACCATCGGATGGACAAGCATTTCAGCGTGTTGGCAAACTACACCTGGTCGCACTGTATCGATGACGGGGACGTCCAGTCGGAAATCACGGGCGGGTACCAGGATCCGAACAATCGGCAGGGCAGCCGCGGAAACTGCTATACCGACGTGCGCCAGCTCTTCAATTTGTCGTTGGTGGCGGACGTGCCGCATTTCCGCGGCAACTGGATCAAGCGCCTGGCGGCCGATTGGGAATTGTCGGCCATCGCGACCGGGCGCAGCGGGTTCTGGGTGACACCTGGCACGGGAATCGATAGTTCATTTACCGGCGTCGGCGCCGATAGGCCGAATGTGGTCGGCGATCCCGTTCTCCCAAATCCTACTCTGGGCAAATGGTTTAACACGGCAGCTTTCGTGCAGAACGCGCCCGGCACGTACGGCAACGCCGGCCGAAGTTCGATTCAAGGACCAGGCAGTTTCAATATGGACATGTCGCTGATGCGGCACATCGTAGTCCACGAAGCGCAGTATTTCGAGATCCGCGGCGAAGCGTTCAACGTGCTGAATCATCCGACTTTTCAAAATCCCGGCATCGACGCAGTCGAGCCAGAATTTCGGCCGTATTTTGTCGGCGAATGATCCGCGAATTTTCCAATTCGCGCTGAAGTTTGTATTTTGAACAGTCAGGGCTGCGTTACGCGCGCAGGTTCTTCTTCAGCACCGTAACGGGCCCGGCTGCGGCGCTCGCGCGTACTCCCCGGCCATTCCAGGCGCAGATCCTGGCAAACCTCGTCGAGCATTTTGATCGTCGTGGTCTTTTGTTCCATGGCAAACGCGGTGACCAAAAGATTGTCGCAGATCAGGTTGATCACGCGCGGAATACCCCGCGACCGCTTGTACACTTCTTCGAGGATTTCGGGAGGGAAAACGGTTTGATTCGGCATACCGGCCCGCGCTAGCCGGCTTTCGACGTAGGCGCTCGTCTCTTCCGCTTCCAGCGGATCGAGCGAGCACCGCAGAACCACCCGCTGTTTCAGTTGGCGCAGATTCGGGGCGTCCAGCTTCCGGTCGAGTTCCGGCTGACCGGCCAGGATAATCTGCAGCAGCTTCCCGCCACGATTTTCCAAGTTACCCAGCAGGCGAATTTCCTCAAGCACGTCCCATTCCAGGTTGTGCGCTTCGTCAACGATCAGCACGCAAGTCCGGCCGCGCTCGGCCTGTTGCAGCAGCAGGGTGTTCAAGGCGAATAGAACATCGGTCTTCGATTTGCGGTCGCAATCCAGATCGAAATCGAAGGCCATCATTTCGAAGAACTGCTCGGGCGTCAGGCGGGAATTGAAGATAAAGGCGAATTCGGTGCGGATGGTATCTAAATAGTCCCGCAGGCACTCGAGCATGGTGGTCTTCCCGGTACCCACCTCACCCGTCAATACAATGAAGCCTTTCCGGCTCTGAACACCGTAAGTGAGGTTCGCTAAGGCCTCTTCGTGCTGGGGACTACGGTAAAAAAATTCGGGATCCGGACTGATATTAAAAGGGTTATCCGTGAACCCAAAATACGGATTATAGATCGCACGCTGCATGTTTGGGTTCAGGCGGAAACTTTCCCAGGTTCCATCATACTAAGGAAACATCGGCAGTTTGAGGGCCGAACTTTGAACCTTTCTTCTTAGCCGCGCGAACGGCTGCCCTCGGATGGGCCCGGAAATTGACCGCTCAGTTGCTCAGATCAAATCTGACCCAGCCGGGAAGCGTGGACGGTTGCCCATTGGCGAAAACGATCCGGCGTGTCTTGGGAAACGGGACATTCTCCCGAATGGATCGGGCGAGTGGTGGAATGGAACGGAGAATCTTGCGATAGGATTCGTGCCCCGTGTCCAAGAAAGCGGCTTTACTGAGGAACCCGTTGCCCCAGCCGAGACACAGGAGGCACGTGGACCCTGCGCTGCGCGCGCGTTCCAATTCGCTCTTCAGGGTTTCGATCGTTGTATCGAGCGCGGGCAGGCCCGCTGTTCGCGCATAATTCGCCTGCAATTCGAGTTGAGCGGCCGCATACTGGTTCGCCGCCCCCGTAAGCGCCTCGAGATCCGGAGCGGCGCGCCAGCCCAGGGCTTTTGCAACATCCGGATCGCGCAGGAATTTGTGTTCCTGAAAGCCGCCCGCGAACTCCGTTCCCGGCACGGCCATCTCGGCAAAGGTGGGAGTGGCATCTTTGACACGCGCAGGCGGAACGCTGCCCCGCCCCTCCACTTTCCACACCAGTTGCGCCCGCTCGGCTTGGCGTGTATCGAGCGACGCGGTGCGCGTCAAGAAAATCTTGCACGCCGATGTGGGAACCGGATCGCTATCGGCCAGCCCAAACAATCGCATCTGAGAGGTTTGCACGCCGCCTTCGGCGGCTTCTCCCGACCGGCGCGGCAAACGGTCTCCTTCGATCGATGCCGCCACCCGGTCGATCGTCGACGCCGACCAGCGGCTGAATACGAGCCCGGTCCGCAACGCGCCCTTCAGCGCCGACGCGGGTAGATACAGGCCGCGGTAGCCGGCGGCAAAAGTCGGGATGAACAACAGCTCCGAAGAAGCGGCATTCCAGATATTGGTTAATTCCGCGCTTTCGAAAGGAATGCGGCGCTGCGAAAAATTCTGGGCGAAGCCGCCCCAGGAGGCGAAATCGAGTTTGGTGGCGCGCCGCAGTTGCGCCAGGTATCCCTCGAGCCTGGGACCCCGCGCCAGCAGCTTGAAGATGCGATTTTGATCGAGAACGTTGACCTGATCTTTCCAGACCATGTAGTCGATCGGCGAGAGCTCCCGGCCATCGCCCACGAGCAGCGGCGTAAGGGCGGTGACTTTATATCTCATAGTAAAGCTCCGGCTCTTGAGTTGGAACGGGCTCTTCTATGCTCGCTTCCGGTTCTGCCGCGACTTCCTCCAGGCGCGCTTCGATTACGGGCAGCCGGACCGCCAAAGCAAATCCGGAGCGGTAGACGGGATGCGCAAAACCATCGGGCGCCACATCGACGGCGGCTCCGACCGGCTCGGTCGCGGCGGCGAGAACACAGCCTTCTTCCACCATCCGCACCGCCTTCTTAAGCGCGCCGGGTTGCGTTGCGCTCTCCGTCCGTCCGGAGCGGACCGTAAGGCGATAATCGCCGGCCGTCCAATCGACCGTATCGCCTGCGGCGGGCGAGTAGAGAGACAGCAGCCAGTAGAGAGAAGGGCCGCCATTGACGGCAGCAGCGGAGCGTCCCGTTTTTGGAAGCAGCAACCCAGGCCAGTACCCACGCTGAAATTCCGGCGCTTGGGCCTTTCCCCAGCCTTTGCTTCGGCCGCCGCCGAAACCCGAATCGGCCAGCAGGCGGAAGGCGGCCTCAAGTCGGTCGCGCCAGACGGATTCAACACTTGCATCGCGAAAGCGCGCCACGGCCCAGAGCCCGGAACCCGATTCGAATTCGACGCAGGCGAAAGAATGCGCTTCGCCACCCCGCCGGGAAATACGGTCGACGGCGGCGCCACCACGCATCGAAACGCGGAAAGGACTCGCACTCGGACGATCCCGCCGCAACAGGCAACCACTCTCCGGATCCGGCAGCCATTGGTCCGCCAGGATAGGCTGGCCCGTGAGAAGCGAATCGATCAAAGCTCAGCGGCACAAAGCGCGCGGCGCTCCAGCGAATCTTAGTGAGAAACGTCGGGCTGGGCGTGGTCAGCAAGGCAAGCGGGCGGAGGCCACAAGGTGGAAGGCGGCGGCGCAAATAGGGTGTCCCCTAAGAACGGGAAGAACGAACTCAGTGTGATTCCCGGATCGTGAGTGTTCTCATTCAGCCATTCCGGCAGGTACCCGAGTTGATTCATGGCGAGCGTCAAGGCGGAGTACAGACGGTCGCTGCGATAGAGCGCATCTACTCGGTCGTGACCACCATCGTCGGGGCCGTATCGCCAGGGGCCTTGCGGGCGAAGGCGAATCAGTAGCGCAGGCTGCTGCATTTCAAGCGAGCGCCGCCGCGAAATCCTCGCCGGCCGCAAGCTGCTGCAGCGCCGCAAGGTCGGCTCCGGAAAGCAGGCCCTTCTCAGCGCCGCCTTTGGCGTAGTATTCTTTGCCGCGCCATGCAAGATTCAGACCGCTGAACGAAATCCGGCCATTGCCGCGGCTGCCTCCGCCGCCCAAAGCATCGTCTTCGAGCAAGCGAAGCCCTTCGGCCAAGCGCGCCAGCAGCGGTTTGTCTTCCTCGCAGAGTACATCGAGCACCATGCGGAAACGGAAGCGGGCGCCCGACGGCACGCGTTCGAGCGTGCGCGGATTTGCCTGCGAAGTGATACGATCGACCGCGTTCTCGCTTTTGACCTCAGTGAGTTCGTCGTCCAGATTTTCACGCATTTGAGGCGTGATGCTTTCGACCACCAGCGGCGCGTCATATATAGTAAGGCGCGCTGGAGTGGCGCGCGGCGATTCCACAGCTTCGCCCGAGACGCGTTCCACGCGGCCCGGATTGCGGCCGAACAGAATGCAGATCTCATCATCGGGCCGGTCGCTCTGATGAATCCGCACCTCTTGGCCCTTGCGCTTCGAGAGATAGATCAATTCGCTCGGAACGGCCAGGCCGAGTGTTTGTTCCAGCAGCGAGCGCAGGCGGCCGCGTAACGAACTGCCGGGAATGTACGGGATGCCGAAGGCATCCTTCACCACGGGATTGTCGGCTCCGCCAATCTCGAGCGACCCTTTACCGGCGCCGATGTGAAGTCCGGTCTGGCATTGAATTTCGCCTTCTAAAATCAGTTTTCCTAAAAACGTCAGTGCGGTGTCCGCGGTGTGAGAACTCATGAGTCAATATCCTGAAGGCTACTCGTTGTAAGCGATGATGGCTTCAAACAGATCGCGAAAGCGCTCGTAGCCGCGCGTATCGTTCTTGCGCGTGACCTGCAACAGCAGGCGCTCGAGCGCATCGAGGCTGCGCAAAGAGTGGCGCGCGATCGTGTAGGCAAGGCGCGCGCGCACCATTACAAATTCGTGCTGCCGCTCGCTTTCCGGAGCGCGGGTCGCGCGGCGGACGGCGTTGTATAGCCGGCGCAGTTGGCTTTTCGTTCCGGAATCCATATCGCGCATGCGGCTTACTACTACGTGCGCTTGATTGTCGAGATAGAGCGGATCGGCGATCAGCTTCTCGATGTCCATTTCGGGAGCGCCGTCGCCGCGCCGGTCCCCAGGGCCGCGGCCACCAGGGCCGCCTCCCGGACCGCCGCGCGAGTCGCGCCCGGGGCCTCGATCGTTCCCACGCTGCTCGTTGCCGCGACCTGGGCCGCCGCCGCGATTGTCGCGTGGTGGCCGATTGTCGCCGCGCCGCTCCTCTGTCTTCTTCTCTTCCGTTTCAGCCATTGCTTGTTCCTTATCAATCGCCGGCTAGCTGCCAGACGGGCCCATTCGAGGCCGACTCGCCCCGACGGGCGCAGCTTTAATCCGGCCGTCCGCTTTCCGATCAAATTTACGATTACCGCATTCCGGACATTATTCACTTCCTTGCCGCGCTCCTGCGGGATCACGGAGGAAAGCCGCATATAGGTGCGCCACGGCTTATCGATACGCACGGTCTTGCCGCGTCGCAGGGCCCGGCTGGACGACGCTTCGCGGTAGACCCCCGCCAGATCGTGAATGTATTCCGGCGAATAGCCAAAATCGCGCACCAGCCGAACGAGCGCGATCTTCAATTCTTCCGCGTCGTTAAGGCGCTTCCATTCGAGCGTACGTCCGAACAGTTGGAAAGCCCCCAGTTCGCTCGCTTTCGCGTTCCGCAATTGCGCGCTGGCCTCTTGAAACACGGCCGATGCCGGCGTAGAAGAATCGGGCACAATGGCCAGCGCCATACTGATCGTCCGGCCGCCGAGGCCGGGAAACGAGGCGGCATTCTGCTCGACGAATCTTTCGAACAGCCGCTGCAGTTCGCGCGCCAGCAGCACCAGCGCATCCCAGGCGCCGATGACCGCGAAGTCGTCGCCGCCGCGATACAGAATGCTCACCTTGCGCCAGAAATCCGGCAGTGTGCAAAGCACCGCCAGTTCGCCCGCGAAAAATTCCTTAAACAGAACCGAGAGGTGAATATGCTCTTCGATCGAGTTGACTTGGCGCAACTGCGGATCGAAATGATCCACGTCGCCGCGCAAGATCCCCCATTTCGCAGCGCCTTCGGCTCGGGCCGCCAGTTCAGCGAGAGAGCCCGGATCGTTGCTCGATTCGCTCGGGGCGAATCGCCGCGGAAAGAGAATTCCGTCGTCATCGAGCGTAGACTGCTCAATCAGCGCCCAGGAATGGTCGCCGCCATCCCAGGCAAGTTGTCCCGGCTGTTCCTTCCTCCACCCCACTCTCGAAGCGACCGGAAGATTTTTGGCGAATGATTCGAAGTAGCAATCGCCTTTGGCGGCGGTCTCGACGGTAAATGGCTTGAAAATCGTTTGCGAATCGGCGCCGCCGGAGAGAGGTGCGCAATTCTTGACGGCTAACGCATCGTCGAGCCGCTTGCGCACCAGCGGCCAGGCGCCCAGATTTTCCGTGCTCGCCCATACCAGACGCAGCGTGCCGCCGGAAAGCTGAGCGATCGCGCTCGCTTCGAGTGTCAGAAATTCATTCGCGCGGGCGATATCCTCTTCAGCGAGTACCAGCAGAAATTGCTCGGCGCTGCTCGAGCCGAGCAGCATGCGCGAGAGCTTAAGCTCCGCGAGCAAGGCCCTGGGCAACACTTCGCAGGCGAGGGTGAGCCAAGCGCAACGTCCCACCAAGTCGGCTGCGGCATCCTGGCATTCCGGAGATTGGGCCGTCAGGAATGATTCGGCTCCCAATATCTGAGCTTGCAAAAAAACTTGCAGCGACATGGCAAAAAATAGGTCGTAGCGGCCCGTACACCAACGGGCTCGGCGGGTTCCCTAAAGAACTTTCTCAGGCTAACACAGGGACCCGGCGGTCAATCCAGTTCGGCAAGGCTCACGCGGATGTCCGGATTGGCCGTGTGCAGAATCCCGTCTTTCACTTCTTGAACGCCTTCGCTGGTGTAGAGGAAAGCCCGGCGCTTGCGGGGATCGATCAACCAGACGTAGCGCACGCCGAAATCCAGGTAGTCGTCGATGCGGTCCTGCATTTCTCCCATGCGATCGCTGGGAGAAAGGATCTCTATACAGAGAAAGGGCGGCTCTTTGATGATTGGTCCGCTGGGAGGACCGGTCAGAACCAGAATATCCGGAACTCGGAAACGGCGCGCCTTCACCTGGACCCGCTGCTCGGGCACAACCAGAATTCCCCATTGCTTCTCTCGATTTGAGAGATAGCGGCTCAGTAACATCTGCAACCGGCTATGGTCCCATTCGCCCACATTTCGCTCCAGTAGTTCGCCTTCGAGGTATTCGCAGTCGGGACGATAGCTCGTCTCCAGGTATTCGCTGAGCGGCACGAGCGTTACAGTAGACACCGAGATCCTTCCCTCAATTCTATTCTGAACGTATGACTGTTTTCATCACCGGCGCCACGGCCGGGTTCGGTTTGGCCACCGCAAAGCGATTCCTCCAGGACGGCGCGAAAGTAATCGGTACGGGCCGCCGGGCAAATCGTCTGGACGCACTTTCCAAGGAACTGGGCGCTAGCTTCCTTCCGCTCGCGTTTGATGTAGGCAATCGCAAACAAGTCGAAGACGCGATCGCGAAACTGCCGGCCGATTTCGCCGCCGTCGATGTGCTCGTGAATAATGCGGGCGGCGCTCTCGGGCTCGATCCGGCGCAAAAAGCCAACCTGGACGATTGGGACGCCATGATCGACAGCAACATTAAAGGGCTTGTATACTGCACGCGGCTGCTGCTGCCCGGCATGATCGAGCGCGGCCGCGGGCATATCGTCAATCTCGGCTCTGTTGCCGGGGAATTTCCGTATCCCGGCGGCAACGTGTATGGCGGAGTGAAGGCTTTCGTCCATCAGTTCAGCAATAACTTGCGCGCCGATCTGCTCGGAACTCCGGTCCGCGTCACAAATATCGAGCCGGGCATGGTGGGAGGAAGCGAGTTTTCCGAAGTGCGCTTCAAAGGCGATACGAAAAGGGCCGCCGCCGTCTACGAAGGTGCCGATCCGCTAACGCCGGAAGACATTGCCGATGCGATTCACTGGGTCGTAACACGACCGGCGCGGGTCAACATAAACCATATGCAGCTTATGCCGGTGTGCCAGGCGTTTGGGCCGCTTGCAGTAAAAAGGAACTCCTAAAAGCCACGCTGCGGGCGATATCCCGGCCGGGCGCGCACCTTATATTTCCGCATCGCTTCATTCGTCAGTTCCACGCGGATTTTGCGAAAACCTTCATTCGGATTGGGCTGCGGGTAATAGGTGACGGTGTAACTATTGCCCAGATCTTCGCGAATCGATTCGAACGCTTCCACCTGCTTTTGCCAAGTTTTGGCGAAATAGCTTTTGCCGCCGGTATTGGTGGAGATGCGCTTGAAAATGTTCGTCGAAATCGGGTCTCGGGTCACTTCGCTGGTCGAAATTACATAGATTGGAATTCCCTCGTCTTCGGCGACGGCTCGCACATCGTCGGGCGCGACCATGCTCGCGTTGTCGGGGCCGTTCGAGAAAACGATCACTACTTTGCGTCCTGGTACTTTCGCCGCATCGCGAAGCGTAAGCAGCAGGCAATTGTAGAGCGCCGAGTCATCGCCCGCGACCGCTTTTCGCAAGCCGTTGATGGCCAGCGCGCGATCGCGATTCAACGGCACGCCGCGGCTCAAGTTGCGGCTATAGGTGTAAACCGCGATCGAATCGGCACGATCCAGGCCACGAATAAAATCCGCAATCGCGTCCGATGCGTACACAAACCCGCGATACATGTAATTGCTGGTATCGAAGAGCACGAAAACGTTGGTCCCGGTCGCCTCCGTGCGCAGATTGATCGCGTCGGGATTCGGGATCGCTCCCGCGCCCGCGGGCGCCGCCTCGGCTGAATGCAGCGGCCTGGTCTCGCCATTTTCGAGCACTTGCTGAAGCGGGCGCGCGCCCTCGGCAAAGGTCGAGAGCTTTTGCGGGATATCGTCTTCAAACACCTTCAGATCGGTTGGCTTCAGACCGTTTACGTATTTGTTTTTCTGATCGGTCACGGTGAAACCAAGAACGACCATGTCGACTTTGACATGGAAAATCGCACTGTCGGGTTCCTGGGCGTGTAGCCAGAAGCCCGTCATCAGGGCCGCGGCTATCGTAATCGCGACGATGCGCAGAGTTTTTTTCACAAGCTCTTTCCTAATTCCCCGTGTTATTCATCGCCACGCTTTGCGCGCCGTGCCGCCGCACCTCGGTCGTCAGCGACTGCAGCGATCGCAGTAACGCGGGCCAGTCTTCCAAATGAGTGGCGAAAATATTCTCGATCGCTTCCCGGTTCCACTGCGGCACGTAGGTGTCTAGTTGCGAGGCGGGCACGCCGACTTCATCCGCCAGCGCGGCGTAATACAGATTATTCGATTCCCAGCTTTCCGCCAGAATGCGGCTGGAATACCCCATCAGCGCCGGGAACGTACGCAAGTAGAGCAACCCTGGCCGGTAGGAATGGGTGAGGGTCGGCTTGGGCGTACCGAAAGCGCGCGCAATAGCCGCGGGTGCTAGTTCCGGACTGTGCCGCGCTTCGAGCGCCGAGATCTCGAGGGAGTTCATGTCGGGTGCGGCATCCCTGAGCGCGGGATCCGATGCCAGCGAATATAGAACCGAGGTAGGCACTTGCAGAGCGATATTCTCGAAATCGCCGTTATGCAAATTATCGTCGATCCATTCCACCCGTGAAGGAGGAAGATAGCGAAGCAGCGAATCCATCACATGAGGGGTAAGCGCAGGGTCCAGCGCGGCGGCGGCCAGCAGCGTCCGGCCGCGGGCGATATGCAGCGATACCCAGCGAATCTGCTCCGGCGTGATGCCGCGCCAGCGGTTTACAGTTACGCCCACGATCATTTGCGGGACTAAGTCAGCCCAAATCAGGGCCTGCTCACGATTCGGAGTCAGAAAGTTCTGCTCGGCTTCCGCAATCGCATAGGGCAGCGCGATCAGCGAACCAGTGATCCTTCCGCCCGCGCTCTCTGGCCATCCGGAGCCGGCTAATTCCGTCTGGCGCCACGTCATGGGCGTCCCTTCCGGCCCGATGAAATCGTGATTGCGAACGAAGAGAGGATTGGTCAGCAGTAATTGCGCGCCCGGAGGAGCGTAGTAGCTGTAGAGAATCCCGACCAGAGAATCGCGCAGGAGAGGAGCGAGAATCGCGCGCGGCTCCCTCTTTTCAGTCCCCTTCAGAAGCGAATCGACATTGATCTTCCGTTGCTGCTCGATGTGGCGCTCGCTCCAGTAGCCGACCGAGAGTGAATTCTTTTCATCGGAAGAGAGCGAGCTGCGCAGCGATTCGGTTTCAGACAATCGCCGCAACTGGTCTGTGGCGGTTTTTAACGCCTTGGGGTCGCTCGTCCCTTTTTCGATCTTGTCGGCCACGACGAATAAGCCATCGAGAGAAACCAGCCGCTGCGCATCGAAGACGCGAAGGAAATACTCGGCCGGCGTCATGCGCCCCGAATCGCGCCGCGTCCCGACCAATAATTCGACCAGGCGCTCCTGCCGTGAGCCGGAGGTTTGGGGTTGGGCCGCGGCCAACAATGTCTCCACGCCCGCGCGCCCCGCGTTGAATAGCTCGGCTTCCTGTCTCAATTGGCTGAACGGCTGAATCAGCTTGAGGAAAGTAGCGTCCCGCGCTTCGGCTGGGATGGAATCCTGGCGGCATAAAATGCGCCAGATCTCCACGAGCGATTGTAAAGTGCCCACCACATCGGAGCGCAACAGGACATCCCGGCTTTTGCTGGTTTCGGCGCACAAATCCAGGTACTTGCCCATGGCCGCCTCACTCAGGTACGGAGAATCGGCGAAGAGCACGTACTGCGTCCCAAACAGGCGATGCGCCTCAATCAACCGCGCCGCGAACTCGCTCGATAGCGGCTTCCCGCGATCGTGGTCGATATCGTTCAGCGCCAGAAAAATCTTGAGCGGCTCGTTCTCCACCGACTTGCGGCTGAGCGCAAAAAGTGCCTCGACCAGATCGTCGTTCGTGCGCCAGCTCGACGCCGCGCGGGTCAGCTTGCCGTCGTATTTGCCATGCGGATGCTTGATGAACAGCGTGCGCCAGACTTCCAGATTGCCGGGCACGTGCGCTGTGCCATTGGGGTCGATGCGGAGCGAGTGGGTCAGCAGCATCAATTCAGTACTCGAGCGGAAAACCGGCCGCGCCGGACCTGGGCTGGTGATCTTCCCGCGCAGCGCATCGTAGAATCGCTTGATCCGCTCGGGCTGCGTCAGATAAGCCGCCGTAGGCCCATCGATACGTGAAAGCGCGTCGAAATAACTAGCCAGCCAGCCGTCGTCTTGGGCCATCAACTTCTCAAAGAAAGCGCCCGGATTACTGGGCGAAACACCGGTCAGGCTGGCCCAGGATTTAGCCGGACCCGGAACCACGGCGGCCCCATTGCGAATCTCGAACATGCCGCCGAAGAAATCCAACACGTGCGCATACACCTTCAGCTTGGCTGCGGGAGCCTGTTTGCGGAGCGCTTCCGCAGTGGCGCGGTCTACGTGTGAAAGGCCGAGGTACAGGCGGCATAGCGATGGATCGGAGAGAAATGCGTCCAGGAAATCGGTTTGATTGCCGCGTCCCAGCGCCGTGAGCCAATACGCGCCATCGTAGAGCACCGGCACGCGCGTGGGCGCGTAGCTTAACTCAAAACGATGATTGGCGCGCAAGTCCTGTTCGAGTTGGGTCAACGGAAAAGCGGAATCGACCGTCAAAAACGCCCGCGTGGGATTCACTGTCTCCAGAACGATATCCCCGCCGCAAGAGCCACGCATCCGGTATCCCAGAATCTTGATCAGGGCGCCGGCCTCTTCGCTATCGCAGGTGGAAATCACGATTTTGTGATCCTTGTTCGCCATCGCCTGCAGCTCGCGCGCCTGACCGATATAGCGGACGACCAGACGCAGATACTCGGTCTGCTGCAGCGCTTCATTGCCGACCGCCTCATAGCCGTTCGTCACCACGTTGCGCGCGAGCGCCGGCAGCAATTCTTCTGGGGCCAGGTCCGGCGAGAGCGCCGCCATACGGGCAAATGAAGAAATCGGCCCCGGAATGGTTACGGTGGAATACCCTTTGCTGTGTGAGTTCTTGGTTGGCGCGTCCAGACCGGCGCCTCCCGCCGCGTGATATCGCCCCAGATCGCCCGCCAGATCGGCTTCTCTCCCCTTCATGTAGTCGAGGAGCGCCACTTGCCGGAGAGCGAGCTGTTTTTTCACAGGATCGCTTTCGCCCGAGGCCCATTTGACAGTGGCGTCGCGGCAGCCGGAATCGGCGTGACGGCACAAAAATTCGGCAAGCATTTGGGCCGTGGCGCTGTCGTTCGAACTCGCGGCCTGCTGCGTGAGTAGCGATCGCGCTCCGGCCAGATCGCCGCTGGCTTCGAATTCCGAAACACGGCTTTGCAGATCGCTATCCGCCGCCGATGCCAAACACCCGATCGCCGCAAGGAATAGTAGAGTCCGAACTACGGGATTAGCTTCCCTGCAATTGACAATCACGATCCGTCCCCCAAACTGGTTCTCTACTCTATCATTTGTGGATCGACTGGCGCTAATCAACACGTACTACTCCGGTAAAAAGTATGAGGTCGATTTGTGCTATGTGTTCCCTTCGCTTGTACACTCAAACCAAATGTGGCGAATTCTTCTTTTTTCTCTTCTTAGCTTTCCCTTGACCGCTCAACAGCCGGCGACCTATAAGATCGCTGTCATAGGACTAGTACACTCCCACGTTTGGGGACATCTTCACACCATGGTCGAAGGCCAGACGGCCCGGCTTGTCGGGGTGGCCGAATCCAATCCCGAGTTGGTGGCCGAAGCTAAAAAATCTGGCGTCACGGACAACCTGGTCTACTCTGACTATCTGAAGATGCTCGACGAAACCAAGCCCGATATTGTCTGGGCATTTGTCGAAAACAACCGTCATCTCGAAATTGCCAAGGCCTGCGCGCCGCGGCACATCAATCTGATATTTGAAAAGCCTCTCGCCAGCAATTTTGAAGAGGCGAAGCAGATTGGCGCGCTTGCAGCGAAGTACAACATTCGGGTCATGACCAACTATCAAATGGCCTGGTGGCCGTCGAACTACGTGGCCAAAGCGGCCGTGGATCATGGCGATGTCGGCACGGTCTATCGTTTGCACGGCATTGTCGGCCACGGCGGGCCGGGTTCCACCGGCCCACGCGAAAAATACTTCTTCGCGTGGCTGACCGATCCAGTCAAGAATGGCGCGGGCGCGCTGATGGATTTTGGCTGCTATAACGCGCTCTGGAGCATCTGGTATCTCGGAATGCCCTCGACGGTTTACGCGACGGTCGAGCACCTTCGGCCGGAGCGCTTTCCGAAAGTGGAAGACAACGCGACGCTGGTGCTGGGCTATCCGAATGCGGTTGGAATTTTCGAAGGAAGCTGGGATCTGCCTCGCAGTTTCCAGGATCTGGAAGTCTTCGGACGGCCGGATGGCAGTCCGCCGGGCAGCGTGACGATGACGCGGCGCAAAGTCGAATTACGTCACGGGGCGACCGATACGCGAACTTTGGAGATCGAACCTTTGCCGGCCGAGGAAGCGGAGCCCGTTGCTTATATGGTTTCGCGCATGAAAGCGGACAAGCCGATTGATGGACTGACGGCAATCGACATCAATGTGAAAGTGATTCATATCATCGACCTCGCAAAGGAATCGGTCAAGAGCGGCCGGGCAGTGAAGGTGGCGCAGTAAGCGAACTTATGGACGACGTCTTCACCCCGGTTTAGCATGGCAGACTTGGAACACCCGATCGGTTTTCAGGAACGTGCAATTGCCTGCTTCAAGGGGCTGGCGTCCGGCGATGCTGTTGGAAAACATATCCGGTTCGTAAAGCGCTATGGCTGAGGCATGCCGTAGAAGTAGTAGGCGGCCTCGTATGGAACAGGCGTCTCGTTATTTTCGTTTGAGGCGCTGCAGCCGGTTCCCGGCGCTATTCCGCCCTTCGTTTCCAGACGCTGGATGCTCTGCACTCTATTCATGATCCCGGCGCCGTCGTGGGATATCACAGTTAGCAGCAGCCAAGGAATAGAATTCGAATCAGGCGACGGGGCGCTCGCCACCAGCTTCCCGGTTATACGGCTTCCATCGCTCGCTTCCCACGACGGTCCCGCGAAGTGCCGGCCGGCCAATTCATCACCTTGGCGGAATAGCTTCGCGTCCGGCGCTTTCAATTTCCACATGTATACGCCGCCCGCGCTCTGGCAGGTGTAGATCTGTTTGCCTTTCCCCTCCAGGTGCAGGATCAAGACCTGGCCTTGCGGCGGGACGAGCATTTTCGGAACACGAGGTTCCGCAACCAGAACGCCCGCACTCAGTAACACGCATCGCAGTCGCATGGAGATAGATTATTCTCAGGCTGCGCTGTGTGCCGCGGGCCGCGTTCTCAAACCGGGAGCAAGCAAGACCACAGCGCCGAGTGCGAGCAGGCCCAAGGCGATCCATTGCGTGAGCGAAAACGGGCCGACGAGCGATTGCTCGTGAACCCGAAAAAATTCGATGATGAAGCGCGCCGTCGAGTAGAGCACGAGATACCAGCCAATCACTTGCCCGGGCCGATGCGCGCGAGAGGCTTGCTTATAAAGGATGGCGAAAATCAACAGATCGGCGGCGGATTCGTAAAGCTGCACCGGATGCAATGTCTTGTCCAACGGAACCGGAGCGGCAAAATCCGAACGGAAGCGCACGCCCCAGGGCAAGTCGCACTCCCGCCCCCAACAGCAGCCCGCCGCGAAGCAGCCCAACCGCCCGATCGCCTGTCCGATTGCTATTCCGGGAGCAAAGATGTCCAGAGTCTTCATCGCTGGCAGTTGCTGGCGCCGCATATAGAAGAGAGCCATTAGAAAAGCCGCTATGAATCCGCCATGAAAGACGCCCGCCGCCTGTAGTGTTTCGAACGTGAAGATGCGCCCCGGATCGCGCACGTAATCGCCGATATCGAACAGGAACATGAATATCTTGGCGCCTACCAGACCGGCGATCGCGCAGTACACGGCCAGGTTGCTGATCTTCTCGGCCGAAAGACCGGCTCGCCGGGCCAGGCGCAGCGTAATTCCCAGCCCGGCCAGGAAACCGAGCGCCACCAGCACGCCATAAGTCGGGATGTAGAACGAGCCGATGCTAATTAGTTTCGGAAGCATGCTTTACCTGCCGGCGCGGCCGCAGCAAATCGATCAACAGCAAACCCGCCCCGACCGTGATGGCGCTATCGGCCACATTGAACGCGGGAAATGACCAGCCGCCGCGATACACCTCAATAAAATCGGTTACCGTGCCGTGTACGACGCGGTCATAGAGATTGCCCAGCGCGCCCCCGAGGATCAGGGACAGTCCAACGCGCGTGAGCAGGCTCGCAAAGGAGGCGCCCTGCGACCACAGCGCCCACGCCACGAAAAGCAACACGGCGGTGGACACACCTATTAAGATGACGCTGCGCAGCAGCGGGTTGCCATCCGCGAGCACGCCAAATGCAGCACCCGGATTTTCGGTGTGCACGATGCGCAGCCAACCTGGAATCACGGCGATCGCATCGAAATTGCTCAAACTATGCCGTATTTCGATTTTTGTAATCCGATCCAGAAGCGCGATCGAAAACGCCAGCAGCGCTGGCATCCACTGGGCTGCGAAATTGCGCAAATAGGACACGTGGCTAAAAGTAATCCCGCAGCACCCTGGCGCAGGCGGCACAGACGGTAGGAAAATCCGGATCGCTCCCAACGTCCGTTGTGTACTTCCAGCAGCGCTCGCACTTGTCGCCGCGGGCGCGCTCGATTTTTACTCCGATCTCCTCCCCATCGCCGCGCTCGAGCGCCGTTTGAGACACGATAAACAACGCCGGTAACTCGCTCGAGAATTTTTCGAGTCTGTCCATCATCTCGCCACCCGCGATGAGCGTCACTGCCGCCTCGAGGGAAGAACCGATGATTTTGTCTTCGCGCGCCGTGTCCAAGGCCTTGAGAACCTGCTCCCGCACCGGTATGAGCGAGTCCCACTCGGACGCTTGCTTGCGTTGTTCCGCGGGGATGCCGGCGATCAGTTCGCTGGCATCCGGAAATAGATCCACGTGTACGCTCTCCAGGGCGGCCGTGCCGTGCTTGGTGTGCGTCCAAACTTCTTCGCACGTAAACGAGAGAATGGGCGCTAGCAAGCGGGACAGCGCTAAGTTCAAACGGAGGAGGGCCGTTTGTCCGCTGCGCCGCTCCGGCGATGACGGTCCCGCCGTATACAGCCGGTCTTTCAAAATGTCGAAATAGACAGCGCTCAGGTCCGTAACCGCGAAATCGTACAACGCGCGATACACCTTATGGAAGGCGTACTCGCCGTACCAATCGCGGCATTTACGGACCAGTTCCTCGGCGCGCAGCAGAATCCAGGTGTCGATCGGCAAGAGCCGATCGCCCGGAACCGCGTCCGTCGTGACGTTGAAATCGCTGGTATTGCCGAGCAGGTAACGGAACGTATTGCGCAGCTTCCGATACGCTTCCGAGAGGCGTTTTAGCGTCACATCGGACAGGCGTACGTCTTCGGTGAAATCGACAGACGCGACCCACAGCCGCAACAAATCCGCCCCGTACTGCTTGACGATCGTTTCTGGCTCAATGTTGTTGCCGAGCGACTTCGACATCGCGCGTCCCTCGGCGTCGAGCGTCCAGCCGTGCGTGGCGCATTCGCGATACGGAGCAGAGCCTTTCAGCCCGACGCCGATCAACAACGAGCTGTGAAACCAGCCACGATACTGGTCGCCGCCTTCGATGTACATGTCCGAAGGCCACGCCAGATCGTTGCGCCCCGTCAATACCGCCAGATGGCTCGACCCGGAGTCGAACCACACGTCGAGAATATCGGTTTCTTTCCGGAATGACGACCCGCCGCATTTGGAGCACTTGCAATCCGGCCCCATCAACTCCGGCGTCGTTTTCGAATACCAGACGTCCGCGGTGTGCTGCCGAAACAGCTCCACGACGCCGTCGAGTACGCGCTTTTCCGTGAACGGCTCGCTACAAGCTTCGCAATAGAAGACCGTGATCGGCACGCCCCACACGCGCTGCCGCGAGATGCACCAGTCGGGCCGCATGGCGATCATGTTCGTCATCCGCTCCTCGCCCCAGGAGGGGTGCCATTTTACGGCGCGAATCGCTTCGAGCGCTTTCGTACGCAACGCCTCGCGCTCCATTCCGATAAACCACTGTTCGGTCGCGCGAAAAATAACCGGATTGTGGCAGCGCCAGCAATGCGGATAACTATGTTCGACTTTGGCTTGCGCCGCCAGCGCTCCTTTTTTTTCAAGGAGCTGGATCACCAACGGATTCGCTTCCCAAACAGTTTTGCCCAGCAGTTCTTGCGGGAGCAATCCTTTCGCGCCCTCGGCTTGAAACATCCTTCCCGCCGCGTCCACCGGGCAATACACCGGCAGACCGTAGCGCTGGCAAATCACAAAGTCGTCCTGGCCATGACCGGGAGCGGTATGGACCGCGCCGGTGCCTTGATCGAGCGTCACATGCTCGCCAAGCAACCCGATTGAATCGCGGTCGAGAAACGGATGACGAAATATCGCCTTCTCCAGTTTCGTACCCGGAAAACGCGCGAGAACAGTCTTGTCCCATCCGAGCGCTTCGGCCACCTGCGGAAGCAATCCTTCCGCGACAATCGTCACGCCTTCGGCCGTATCCACCGCGACGTATTCGTATTTCGGATTGAAACTGATGGCGAGATTGGCCGGAATTGTCCACGGTGTGGTGGTCCAGATGAGGACGGAAACTTCGCGCCCGGCCAGCGTCGGATCCAGCGTGGCCGCGTCCCCGGCCAGCTTGAAACGAACGTAGATAGAGGGACTGAGGTGATTCTCATACTCCACTTCGGCTTCTGCAAGCGCGGTGCGGTCCTTGATGCACCAGTGCACCGGCTTCAGGCCCTTGTACACGTAGCCTTGATCGAGAAAATCGACGAACGTCTGCGCGATCACGGCTTCATACTCCGCGCTCATCGTCAGATATGGATCGTCCCAGCGGCCCAACACTCCCAGGCGCTTGAACTCCGTCCGATGGATATCGACGAATTTAGCCGCGTAGGTCCGGCACTCGCCGCGTATTTGCGCCGCCGTCATCGAGGCCTTGCGCTTACCCAATTCCTGATCGACTTTGAATTCGATCGGCAGGCCATGGCAGTCCCAACCGGGGATGTAGGGCGCATCGAATCCCGCCATCGACTTCGATTTCACGATGAAGTCCTTGAGGATCTTGTTGAACGCCGTGCCCAGGTGAATGTTGCCGTTCGCGTACGGCGGCCCATCGTGCAGCACGTAGCGCGGCCGCCCGGCGCGCGCCTCCCGAATTCGCTGATAGAGATTCGCGGACTCCCATCGCGCGAGCATCTTGGGCTCGGCGGCGGCTAGATTCGCCTTCATCGGAAAATCGGTTTTGGGCAGGTTGACCGTATTTTTCAGGTCCACGGGGGACGCATTCATCTGTTAGTTTCATCGTAGCGGACGAGTCAACCGTTCGTCATAATTAGCTCTGAAGTCCAAGACATGCGGCGCGTCGTCGTAGCGAAGCCTGGCGGACGAATACGGTCGATCCCGAGGCGCTGTTCATTTGGGAGACAGCTGATAAGCGCGTCGTAATTGGACGGGCGCTTGCTCGTGCAATCATTATGCTGGTCACCGGGGTTCGGCAGCGAGCACAGCGCATTATTGGATACCCGCCTTATGCAAATGGCTTGGAGCGTCATAAACACGATGCCTCTAAACTGTATGCGCTTCGTGTCGGGCCCGTAACAGTTGGTCCGGCTTTCGCGCTAACCTGAGGGAGTAAGTGCAAGGCTATAAAGATTATCGGTGGATTGTGGCGGACCCCGATCTCTTGGGCGGCAAGTTAGCCGTTCGAGGCACGCGCCTCTCGGTTTCCTTCTTACTTTCTTGCCTGGCCGAAGGAATGAGCGCCGAGGAGATCCAGGTAACTTATGGCGCATTTCCGAAAGAAGCGCTGGCTGAAGTCCTCAGTTTGGTGAATTCGGCATCGAATCGATGACGGCAGATTCCCAGGGATGGGGTCAATTGACCAATGGCAAACTCGTTGCCGCGGGCTGGCCTTCAGGGTATATCCTGCATTCTTACCCGCGATCGCCAGTTTTCCGAATCGGCTTCGAGCACGTTGAGGGATTATCGAAAGATCTGTATCGTGCTTTTGATCCTTCCTCAGCTTCGGGCGCCGGCTTTTCTTAAGTCATTCCGGGAGGCATGGCTATTGGATTGCATTCGGGAAGCACCCGGCCAGACAATTTCGTGGCCACGAAATAACGTGTAATTCTGGCGCGATATGCTGCGCCGCGGCGAACCAGGTCTTTCCAGATGACGATCCACTCGGCTTCATTCGCCTCCGGTGCCGGAACGACTCGCCGCCACATGCTCGCGCGCCGCCCGCATCAGATCCTCCAGGCCGAAACTCTGCGCACTCTCACCAAGAATCTCTTCGATACTATGCGACCCCAGCCGCCGATAGCTTTCAAACTGGGATTCATCGAACCACTGGTCCGCGGTGGGCTGTTGCGGGAAGTTCCGATTCGCAGCCTGGTAGTGCAGAACATCGGCCGGCTCATTGCCGTTCAACACAGGCTTGAGATAAAGCAGCGTTCCGGGCTGGGCGCCTCGATCGAGACAGTCATAGCGAATCTCGCCGATGGCGCAGTGCCGCCCCGCCACACCTAATGCGGGATCGATCGGGATGCCGGAAGGAAACTCGATGGGCACGCCCAAATCGATGCGAATTTTGCGCACCGCGTTTCCCAGGTCCTCTTTGGTGTATTCCGGATCCGCGCCGGCGTCCACCACCACAATGAACTGGCAGCGCCGCACGACCATTTCATAGAGGCCCAGGTTCTCAAAATGGCCACCGTCCGAAAGGTACACGTAGCGATTCGTATCGTTTGTCTTGCCGAAGGCTTCATCCAGAAATGGGCGAATCCCGAACACCGGTCCGCTGCGATTCCAGAATCTCGTTCCGGGCTCGCCGGGGTTCGCGAGCCACCAGCCCAGGCGCGCGTTGAACAGTGTCATCACAATAGCGGCGAGTGGCGACGAATGGTAACCCATGTTCGGGCTGGCCGCCGCCCCAGAAATCGTCATGGCGGTTCCCAGTGTGATTCCGCCTGCCCCTTCCGCGCTTCCGTACGTCGCCGAAGGTTGATAGCCTACCCGGAAGCTGCCCGAATGGAGCCGCGTTACGGTGAACGATTCCGCCTTGCGCTGCTGCCACGCAAGTTTGGAGCCGCCGACCAGATTCAGGCATAGATTCAAAACGTGGAGCGGCTTGGTGGCGCTCAGGTTTCGCATTTCCAGATTGTCGGCCGGATCAAAGCCGGTAAACGGATTAGGCTTTCGTTTGGTATTCGAAGCTCCCAGGTACGCCCGGATCAGACGCATGCGATACATGGCGTGCAACGAAAACTTATTGATATTGATGGCGTAGGAAGCCAGAACGGCAAGCGCCAGCTCCAGAAAAATGAGCCCGCCGCCAAACTGACCCAACATTCGCTCTATCAGCTTGTTCAGAACCGTGACACCGAAGGCCAGCGCAATTAGAAATAAAATCGCCGCGCCCGGAATTAACCAGCCCCGGACCTTCGAAGCGAGTGTTCCTGTTTGCGCCGATTGATCGCCGCGATTGACCGGTCCGTTATTGCCGCTTGCTCCCGCTTTCGTCGCGTACCAGCCAAGCGCCGCTCCGATAGTGGAGAAGCTCAACTGCCATTTCATGGACAACTCCGCAATCCAGCGGGGCACCAGCAGCACCAAGGTGGCGAGGCAGATCCAGGAAACGCTCAGAATCAAGACCCAAGCTCCGGCTCGCGACCACCACTCGCGATCGTCGTCTTCCGTGATCTTGCTCGACACACCCACCGACACGACGCCCACTACCGCAAGCGTCGCCGAGACAAGCGGAACACCAAAACAGGCGTAGGTCGCCACATCCACGGCTGGCCCATGGAAGCGCGTCGCGATGGGGGCCAGCAGCCACCCACCCAGCCCGCCCGTTACGATCGCAGCCAGAAAAGCGAGCATCAGCCGCCCGAAGTGAAGATGTCCTTTTTGAAAATTGACTGATTTCGAGCCGAGTGAGAGCAGCGTGCCGAGCAGCACACCTGCCGTATGCATCGCCGCGCCGAAATATACGAAATAGAGATGCGGAAAAGTTGCCGTTTCCGCCGCGGGCTGCCACCGCCACCAGGATGTGAGGCAGAAGGCGCACAGAGAGAGCGGCGCGAGACAGAGCAAAAGAAACTTGCGCTCGCCGTCCTGCCGGTTTCCAAAACTCGGCAGGTTCAGCATGAGGAAGCCTGTCCCCAAAACGCCCAATCCGAAACCGGCCGCCAGCAGCGGCCAGGAATCCGCCGGCGGCGTGTCGAGCAGACGGCGAAAAAGCTCAGGCAGCAGCAGTGCTGCGGCGAGGAACGGAATCAGCACCAGCCAGTTTAAAAGAACGTTGCGCAGCGCTGTCGCGGCGAGCGTCCACGTATCGGCCGACGCAAAGCCAAGATGCGGATTCAAGTAGTTGCTGTAATCCCTTAAATGCGCGAGCGGCTTGGGTTCGGGATCCAATTTGCCTTCTGGCGTTTGTGCTAGCTGGCGAACTACCTTCTCCGTGCTCCCTTCACGCGCAATCCAAGAGCTGAGCCAGGAGCCGATATAGCCGCCGCCGGAGACTGTCGATAGATAGTCGAACTCCGCCAGTAATCGTGGAGGTTCGCCGCCGGGCTCTCCCGCAAATGAGTATTTCGCCAGCGCATGGAGAACGCCCAGCGAAAATGTCGCGCTGCGAATACCTCCGCCCGAAAAACACAGAGCCGAGCGCGGGTGCCGGTGCAAAATGTTGTACAGAGGATCGAGGCACGCAGCTTCGGCTGCGATCATCGCGTCGCAGGCGGCCTCGCATTCGGAAGCGTTCTTCTTTTTAGCTTTGGAACGCTCTATCCATTCCGCGCGTGCCGTGCGTGATTTTTCGGCCAGCGACCGGTAAGCCGCCAGATCCGCGGAATCGAGATCGCTCTGCGCCGTCCATTCACCCAGTTCGGCAAACAGAACTTGGTGGAGTGGGATAACTTCGTAAGCTTGGCCAGACCAATCCGCCGATGTGGACATGAAGCGCTCCGTTCCGGAAAAGCGTATCACGATTCTAATCGGGAACAATTAGATAGCGAGCCAATGCTATACTCCGGAAAGGATTAGGGGTCAGCTTGTAACCCTTGGAATAACACGCGATTGGCTGTTATTCAGGTACAAGTTAGATGACGACCAGCTAAATTCCTCATAAACTGCCGATACGGAGTTAGTAGGACTTTATCCAGTTTGGGTCAATAGCTATACGCACGATAACTCTTCCGCCGGTTTTCCGCAGGTAAGTGTAGATAGCTAAACTCACCACAGTTTTTTCTTGGGGTAACACATCATGAGTAGTGAGAAGATTGTCAGATTTTTTGCGACCGCCGCCTTGGGCGGTTTAGTCAGCCTAGTCGCCCTCAATCCGGTTGCTAAGGCCCAGCTTACTAGTGGAGACCTCGTAGGTACAATTACGGACCCCTCCGGGGGCGGCGTGCCGCAGGCCAAAGTCGACGTTGTCGAGGAATCCACCGGAGTCCGGACTTCCCAAACCTCCGACGCAAGTGGCCAATACCGTTTCAACAATTTGTCCATCGGAAAGTACGATTTGTCCGTTTCCGCAACCGGGTTCTCGACCAACACACTGAAGGGTGTAGCGATCGAATTGAACAAAACGGCCACGCAGAACATCAATCTCGCAATAGGACAGATGTCCCAGACCTTGGAGGTTGTCGAAGCCGCGGAAACGATCGATACGTCGACTGCTCAGATTCAGACCAACTTCAACGCGAAGCTGGCGGCGGATCTACCGGTGACCAGCCTGACAGGCGGCGGCGTCCTCAATCTTTCCCTTTTGGGCGCGGGTGTTGCAAATGCCGGTGGCATGGGTATTGGAGAAGGACCCTCGGTCGGCGGCCAGCGGCCTTATAACAACAACTTCACCATCGAAGGTGTCGACAACAATCAGAAATCGACCACCGGAGCGCTGATCTACGTCCCCAACGATGCAGTATCCGAATTCACCTTGCTTCAGAATCAATACTCGGCTGAATTTGGCCACTCCTCGGGCGGCCAGTTCAACACGAACATCAAGAGCGGAACGAATTCGATTCATGGAGTGCTTTACGACTACACCGGAAATCGCAATTTTGATGCAGTCGACCAGACAAACGCCAACCAGGGTGTGCTGACGAATCCCAGATTCGATCAGAACCGCCTGGGAGCCTCGGTCGGCGGCCCCATTAAAAAAGATCGTCTGTTTTATTACGCGTTGTTCGAATACAACCCTACCGGCCAGGCATCCGTGCCCACATCGGCTCTTTATTCTCCGACCGCAGCCGGCTACGCGCAGCTTTCTGCCATGCCGGGGATCTCCCAAACCAACCTGGACATCTTGAAAAAATATGTCGGGCCGGCGCCTACCGAAAGCAACTCTGTGACCGTCGGCGGCGCCAGCATACCCACAGGAATTCTGCCTATCGTCGCGCCTAACTACCAGAATGCGTACTATGGGGTCGGATCGATCGACTACAACATCTCCGATCACGATCAACTGCGCGGGCGTTTTCTTTACAATCGGACGGACACGATCGACACCACCGCAACGCTGCCGGCATTTTTCGACATGCAGCCTAATCGTAACTACTTGGCAACGGTTAGCGAATACCACAATTTTTCTCCGAACGTGACCAATGAGATCCGGCTGGGTTATATGCGTTTCAACCAGCAAATCCCGGTGCCGGAACTCAGCTACCCCGGACTGGATGCCTTCCCGAATCTGGCGTTCACGGATCTGAATGGCCTGCCGGTCGGTCCCGATCAGCAAGCGCCCCAATTCACGATTCAGAACACGTATCAAGTGACCGACAATTTGACTTGGACGAAAGGCGCACACACGTTTAAATTCGGGTTCGACGGCCGCAAGTATATTTCTCCGGGAACCTTCACGCAACGGAGCCGCGGCGATTACGAATACTCGAATTTATCGACATTCCTGTTCGATCAATTACCCGATCAGGTTGCTCAGCGGTCCCTGGGCACACCCGTCTACTACAGCGACCAGATCTCGACCTATCTGTATGCGAATGATCAATGGAAGGTCAATCCCCATTTAACGCTGAACATGGGCCTGCGCTGGGAATTTACCAGCGTGCCATACTCCACGCGCTTACAGACGCTCAACAGCATCTCGAACGTTCCCGGGCTGCTTAGCTTTAACGAGCCGCAGCCGCAGTACAAGAATTTCGCTCCACGAATCGGTATTGCCTATTCTCCTGGATCGAGCGGTAAGACTTCGATACGCGCCGGATTTGGTATGAACTATGATGTTCTCTACGACAACATCGGAATTCTCGATCTTCCGCCCCAGCTAAGTACGACCGTAGACCTGTTGAGCTTTAATCCAAACGGTCTCGGGCCGAATTTCCTGGCTAATGGTGGAATCGCTCCCAACACAAAAACCGGGGCGCTCACACAGGACGAGGCGCGCGCTGCCACGGCTGCCTATGTTCCAGACCAGAAGCTGCCTTATTCAGTTCAATGGAATTTCGGAATAGAGCACCAATTTGCTAACAATTACACGTTCGAAGCGCGTTACCTGGGCACTCGCGGCGTCCATCTGGACGTGCAGCAGCGACTGAATATCTCCTCGCCGGTTACGGCCGCGAATGCGCTGCCCACATTCTTTTCGCAACCTGATGCGGGTCAATTAGCTGGGCTTACTAGAACACTCGGGGACATTCCCGCCGATAATGTACTGCCGCAATTCGCCGCCGCAGGCTTCAACAATGCGGTCATCGAAAACTCGCCGATTGGAAACTCCTCTTATCATGGCCTCGCACTCGAGTTGCGGCGTCGCTTTTCCAAGGGTCTTCAGTTGATCGGCGCATACACGTGGAGCCATAACATCGATGACAGCACGGCGGACTTCTTCACTACCGCCCTGACTCCCCGCCGTCCGCAGGATTTCCAGAATCTGCGGGCTGAGCGGGCGACATCCGCGCTCGACCGGCGCCATCGCCTCACGTTGACGGCGCTGTACGATGTTCCATTCTTCAAGGGCGACCACAATTGGTTTGTGAAGAATCTTTTGGGCAACTGGGAGGTTGCTCCGATCTATACATACGAAAGTCCGGAATACGCGACCGTCCAGAGCACGACCACCGACGCAAATCTGAATGGCGATCCGGCAACCGACCGCGTCATGATTAATCCGAATGGCCATGGGAACACCGGAAGCGGCATTCGCGCCATTAATGCTGCCGGCGCGACCGTCGATATGGACGATCCAAACGCGGACCTCAATAGCATCGCCGCCTACGTAGCCAACGATCCCACGGCGACATACGTGGTCGCCGGCCCCGGAACTCTCGCCACTGCGGGCCGTAATACACTGCCGCTACGCCCCACGAATAACGTGGATTTGAGCTTGGTGAAACGGTTTTCAATTACCGAGCGAATCAAGTTCGAAGTGCTGGGACAATTCAGCAACGCCCTGAATCATCCGCAATTCACGGGCGGCTTCATCAACCACGTAGACGGCGGCAACCCGAACCTTGTCGCAATCGAGCAATCCGGTGCAGTGAACAACATGCTGACTCCCGGCAACATGAACTTCAATCGTCCGGATCAGGTGTTCTCGAGCAATCCGCGAACGATCGTCCTCGGCGCCAAGATCACGTTCTGACGTTTACGCTAGGGCCTGCGCCAAAAAGGGCAGGCCCTGCTTTCCATGAAACTCGTGCACGCCGTCGAAGATTTCCTGCTGCGCGCGCTCGGGCACTCCAAGAACTTCATACACGCGCTTGACCTTTCCAAAAGCCTCTTTGGTGGCAGCCACGGGAAAAATAGGATCCCGGTTACCACCCTCGGAAAATAAAAATCGCGGCGCGATCAGACTGGCAACGTCATAATTCTCGGCCCAGTTCAGAATCCCAGGCACATAGTTATCGATGCAATGCGACACGCTCATAATGCTGTCGCGAAATGTGTTGAGATAGCCGCTCACGAAGGCAGCCTTGATCCGCAAATCGAGCGCCGAGGCGAACTGCGTACACGTACCGCCCCCCGAAATACCGAGGCAGCCGATCCGCTTCGCATCGAGTTCCGGCCTCGTTTCGATCCAATCGATGGTCCGCATTACATCCCACACACGCCAGGCGATCATCGTCTGCCCTAGCAGCAATGCCGCTCCGGCCGAGGGTTGGCAGGCGCTCTGTGTCAATCCCTTCTCTTTGTTGCGCGCATCCCGGCGGCAGCCGAACGCCATCGGTTCAATCGCAACCGCCGCCATGCCATGCTCCACAACCTGAATCGCGAAATCGTACTGGTAGAAGGGTTTCTTCACGCGGTCTTTTCCGTTTTCGTCGATTCCTACGATGTCGTCCACCCCTCGGCCGTGCCCCGGCACGCAGACCACGGTCGCGTGCGGCGCTTTCTTTCCGGTGGGGGTTAACAGATACCCAAGCACGCCTAAGCCGGGCCGGCTCTCGAAGATAAACTTCTCGCGCCGGTAGCCGGGATAATTCTTTACTTCGAGCGTCTGAAACCGCAAGTGCGTTCGGTCGGGAAAACCGCCGAGAAGCCCGGTCAGTTTGGCGCGCAATTCCAGTTGCCAAGACTCGGCTTCGGCTTTGTTCGTCGCCCGAAAAGTCAATCGTAGCGGCGCCGATTTATATTGCTCTAAGGTCCAGTGAACGGGATCGAATTCGACCAGATCCACGCGGCTGGGAGCATCATCTAGGGCTCCTGTATATTTCGGCACGGGCACCGCCGCCGCCGCAGTCAAAGCCATACCCATCTCACGGCGGGTAATCGGGTGTTTCATCTCTGAGATTATATGGCCATCATGTCGTCGCGACCAGTTCGCCCCGGGCGCCAATGCTGCGAAGGCAATGGTCTACCCAAAGCTTGGTAAGCTTCTCCTGCGCGCCATTCTGGCTCAGCCGCGAGCGTAGACTCGCGAACTCCACGTGATCGAGCGGCTGGTCCTGGTTAAAGCACGAGAACACCACCGTCTCCTTACCCGTCACGGGATCCTTGTGCATTTGCAGGCACTGGGCGCAAATCTCTTTCATCATGCATTGCATCGGCGAATTGATACTGCCGATCGCTTGATGGTCCGGCTTCAGATACGGCCGCAGCACCGAATGCCGCGCCTGTTGCACGGCTCGCATCATGCCGTCCGAGCCGATCACGATTAGCCGATCGACGGAACTCAACGGAATCCCGGCGTCGTCCCCGCCCAGGTCGCCGCGTCCGTAGGCCGCCATCGCTTCCACGATGTTGCCGACAAACGCGCTGTCTTGCACGCGCCCCGGCGTGAATCCAGGCGCTTCGTCGCACACCCAGATCACCACGTCCGCCGCCTTTTCGATTTCCTCGACTTTGTAGCGATCGATGATCTTCTTATATCCAGCGAAGTAGACCACGCGCGACCCCGCCGCCCGCAATTGCTGGCCAATGGAAAAAAGAACCGCGTTGCCAAGCCCGCCGCCCGCGAGAAGAACAATTTCCTTCGCGGGAGTTTCCGTCGGTTTGCCCGTCGGACCCATCAGGACCACCGGTTCCCCCGGCTTCAACAGCACGCACAGGTCGGACGATCCGCCCATCTCGAGGACGATTGTCGAGAGCAGGCCTTTCTCGCGATCCACCTTGGCCCCGGTGAGCGCAAGCCCTTCCATCGCGAGCACCGTATCGCTCGTGCGCGCCGCGAGCGACTCGTAATTCTGCAGCCGGTAAAACTGTCCCGGCTCGAACGCGCGCGCCGCAATGGGCGCCCGCACTACGATCTCAACGATCGTCGGCGTCAGGCGAATCACTTCCTCCACCACCGCGCGCAGCTCCTGGTTGAGCCGCTCGACCAGCATTTCCGGCGCCGGCGCTTCCGGCTTCCGCCGTGCAAGCACTCGCGAGACGACCGGGTATCCCTGCTTTGCCCCGCCCATCGCCTTCACGACGTTGCCGGAAAAAGATGGATGCAGATCGCCGAAGAAACTGATGGCTTTTCCGTCCGGCCGAAGCGAAATCAACACTTGAGGATGGGCCGGCTTGGCAATCCGCTCCGGCTTAACCGGCTGGCCGTTCTCATCCACCGCCTGGAAATAGCGGCCGTCCAGCCGGAAATTCTGCTCGTCTTCCCGCGCCAGAACCGTATTCGGCTGCGTACCGGCCGCCACCAGAATGGCCCGCGCCGGCAAAACAATCTTTTCTCCTGTAGGCAGCAGCGCGCCGGTGCCTTCATCGAGCCGCTGCTTTTCGACGCGCAGCGCGGCAGCGGCTCCATACGCGTCTAATTCCACTTCTTCCGGCGCCAGACACTCTGCGAAACGCACGCCTTCTTCGAGCGCCTTTGCCACTTCCTCGTGGTTGAGCGTGTAACTCGGCGCGTCGATCATCCGCCGCCGGTAGACGATAGTGGCGCCGCCCCAGGAATTCAGAAGCTCGGTCAGCCGCGGCTTTCTTCCCTCGCGGCTCGCCGCTGCTCGTTCCGCGCGAATCGCGCGTGCATGCTCCAAAAACTCGCGCGCCACTTCGCCTTCTTCGCCGCTCCAGTTCGATGCAAGCTCCCGCTCCCGCAATTCAGAGGCAAGCAGATCGTGCCGCTTTAAAAACTTTTCCACTTGCACGACGTAGTACGCGAGCGATTCGGTCGCCGTATCGATCGCCGTCAGGCCCCCGCCGATCACCACAATCGGCATGCGGATCTGCAAATTGGCCAGCGATTCGCTCTTCGCCGCGCCCGTCAATTGCAGCGCCATCAGAAAATCCGAAGCTTGGCGCACGCCCCGCACCAGCCCGTTCTTCATCGGAATCACCGTCGGCCGGCCCGCTCCGGCGCACAGCGCGATGTGATCAAAACCCATCTCGAAGGCGCTATCCACAGTCATCGTGCCGCCGAAGCGCACGCCGCCGAACATGCTGAACTGCGCTGCGCCGCTCGAGCAACAGCCGGATGATCTTCAGGAAATTTTTGTTCCAGCGCACCGTGATGCCATACTCGGCCACACCGCCAAATCCGGCCATCACGCGCTGGTCCAACCGCTCGTAGATTTCGGTGATGTCACGCAAAGGCTCAAACTCCGCCCGCTGCCCGTGCGGGTCCACTCCCGAGACCTTCTCCGGCAACGGCTCGATCTTCAACCCGTCCACCGCCACCACGGTGTGCCCGTCGTTCATCAGATGATGCGACAAAGTGAAGCCCGCCGGCCCCAATCCCACGACAAGCACCTTGTAGCCCGTTGCCGCGCGCGGATATGGACGCGCGAAATTGAGCGGATTCCAGCGCGTCAGTAGACTGTAAATCTCGAAGCCCCAGGGCAGCTCGAGCACATCTTTCAACGTGCGCGTTTCCACTTGGGGAATATCCACCGGTTCCTGCTTCTGAAAAATGCAGGATTTCATGCAGTCGTTGCAGATGCGATGCCCGGTACCCGCGGCCATCGGATTATCGATCGCGACAATCGCCAGCGCTCCGATCGAATTGCCCTGACCCTTCACGGCGTTCATTTCCGAGATTTTTTCGTCGAGCGGGCAGCCGGCGAGAGGAACCCCGAAGACGCTCGCCTTATACGCGCCGGTCTTCTCTTTCAGACCCGTCGAACAACTGTCCTTCGCCTGGTTGTGGCACTTGATGCAGTAATGCGCCTGATCCAAAGCCCCCGTCAGGTCCGCTCCGGGATCGGTGAGCTGAAAGCCCTCCCGATGGCGCCGATGGTCGCCATTTAACTCGAGCCGCACCAGCCCATCGCTCGCAAGCGATTGCGACCGGCACCAGGTGATGCATATCGAGCTTATGAGGAATTTTGAACAGGACACCGTGGCCATGTTTGGCTTTCCCTTGCGGAGACAGCGTCGCCCACGCCGCGTATAACGTCGCTAAGCGAAGATGTTCGTGGTGCGCCGTTTCGTTTTCCAGCCACTTGGCGACATGCGTCGCAAAGCCGAGTTCGGTCAGCGGCTCCCCGCTCAGAGTCTCGATCTCCGCCGCCACCGCAAATCCGTCGATCTCACTCGCCGATTCCACCGTAAAACCCGTGAGCGCCTTACGCTGCACGAATTTTCGCTTCACCGCGTACAGCGGCGCCAGCTCGGAATGTTTGAGTCTGCAGCCGCGCGAGATCGTTCTCGATATCGAACAACTTGCCAATAAAATCATCGACGTAAGGAGCCAATTCGATGATCAGCTCGGAGGCCGCCTTATTGTGCGCTGCGGGCGGATCTTCACGCGCTTTGAGCAGCCGTTCGCATAGCTCCGGGGCCGCCTGGCGCAGCTCGTCGAGGAAGAAGCCGTCCAGCTTGAGCAGCCCTTGGCGCTCATACAGATCCTGAAATGTCAGACCGAATGCGAGGACAAGCTTGGCGCCGTCCTGCGCTTGCATTGTTTTGTTCACCACAGACCAGGCAGGAGCCCGCAATTCCAGTTGCAAATCGGGGCGATCTATTGCTATTGTCTCAGATCCGCCTTTGCGCTCAGCAGGCCGTATACGTCCAACTCACGGGATGCGGGCACATAGACCCGGCCATCCGCCACGGTCGGAATGGTGAAGTGCAGCGACGCGCCGGCCTGATCGCGCCCGCTATTTTGGCTGCTGCGGTATAACTCTAGAGCAACGTTCCGGGCATCATAGGCGTGCAGTACCGCGGGGACATTACTCGCGTGCCCTTGGCTGGTTTCGATCAACCAGACGATTCCGTCTTTCGAGCCATTCGCCGAAATAGTGGGTACGGCGCCGGGATTCGTGAAGTTCATCTCCCCCTGGGAGGCCGGCGTCAGACGATTACCTTCGATAGCGAAATCCCGGAGCACATCGTCTTGCGCACAGACATAGATGTGCCCTTCCCAATACGACGGCGCTCCGAATACGCCGCCCTCCAACCGCACCGTCTGCACCGCATGCCGATTGCTGCCCATCCGGAACCTGCCCATATGCTCGCGATTAAGCACAAACAACTCGCGGCCTTTCCCAACGGCGATCGCGAGCCGAACACTCGAGCCCGGTTGCGGCGGAACCAGCAGCGGCCCTCCCGAGCCCAGATCTCCGTCCGTGTGGTTACGCTCCTCCTGATCGAACGGCGTGAAATAATCCTTCACCGCCAAGCCCGCATTCGTGAAACCGATTTTGAGAACGCTATCGCCGAAGTCGCGCCCGCCCGACGCCGCATTGAACACTCCGTTGCCGGTGATCGCATACACATTTCCTTCTTCGTCCGCGGCCGGACCGGTGTCGCTCTGCCAGATACCGCTCACCGCCGCCTCCGGAGCGGTGTTCAGTACGCCCTTCTGGCGCAGCGTGTGCGAGTCGTAGGCGAGCACCCAACCGTAATACGGGCCAACATCACAAGAGGAACCCCACGTCACGTACACTGTGCCTCGTATCGAGCAATAGCGCGGCCCTGGGATTCTCGTGCAGGGCAAGAAACTCCACCGCTTGCGCTGGGCCCAGTCCGAAAAGACTTTTGGTGCGGCTTTCGATCGAAGCGCGAATCACCACCGGGCCGCCAAATTTCTCCCTTCCAGTCCGTACATCCAAGGCGTGCAGCCGTTGCCAAAAGCGATCCGCCTCCTTCGTGCGCACCAGCACATACAGCGTTCCGTTTCGCGTGTCGATTACTGGCGTCGAGGTAATGCCCACCTCGGGATTCAGAAACGGACACCGCACGCTGTCAACCGATAGCGTGCTGACCTGCTTCGCGGGGTCGATAAAGCTGACCTTCCACAGCGGCTCCTTCGGCTGTCCGCCTGCGTCAAAGGCGTAGACACTATCGTGCTCGGTAGCCACGAATACTACGTTGTGCGTTCCCTTTCCTGGGATCGCCAGCTTCGGCAGATAGAGCGGCTGCGCGTAAATGTCTCCATCTACCGGCAGGCGAACCACCCTCCCGAACCGGTTCACATCCACGTTGCGCGGGTTCAAAATGGTCTCGTGAATATTGGCGCCGGTGCGCGCATTATCGTATTGCGACGTGGTAATCTGTGCGTCGAGAGAAGCGAGCAGCAGGCTTCCCAGCAGTAGCAGCCTCACCTATGTAGGATACTACTTTAAAACCAAAATGACGATACAGAACGATCGGAACTGGATCGATATCTCGGTCCCATTGCACAGCGGCATGGCGCATTGGCCCGGCGATCCGGAGCCCAGCTTCAAACGAATCTCGGAAATCGGGCAAGGCGCGGACGCGAATGTCACCATGTGCCGGATGACGGCCCATACCGGGACCCATATGGATGCACCCTGCCATTTTCTGGACGGCAAGGACGGCATCGATCGATTTCCGCTCGCCTTGGCGGTTGGCCCGGCGCGCGTGATCGGCGTGCCCGGCGTCTCGGTGCTGGGCCGGGCGCAGCTCGAATCTAAAAATATTCAGGCGGGTGAGCGCGTGCTCTTCAAGACCCGGAACTCCGATCGGCGCTGGGACGACCGGGAATTTGAAACGGGTTTTGTGGCGTTAGATGCTTCGGGCGCGCGCTTTCTCGTCGAGCGCGGCGTTTCCCTGGTGGGCGTGGACTACCTTTCGATCGGTTTGTTCAAAGGCGATGGCGTCGAAACACACCACGTGCTGCTCGGCGCTGGTGTTTGGATTTTGGAAGGACTGAATCTGGCCGCCGTGCCAGACGGCGAATACGAACTGGTCTGCCTCCCGCTGCGCATCGCCGGTTGCGACGGCTCGCCCGCCCGCGCCATTCTCCGCCAGAAATAGCTAACATGTAGTACATGGCGCTCACAGCAAAAACACGGCGAGTTGGAAACGTGGCGATTGTCGATCTCCACGGCAGGATCACGCTGGGCGAAAGCACCGGCATCCTCCGCGATGAATTAAGATCTCTACTGTCCCAAGGCAGCAAACAGATCGTTTTGAATATGGCTGGCGTGACGTATGTCGATAGCGCCGGCTTGGGCGAACTGGTGGGCGCCTACACCACCGCCACGAATCAGGGTGGCGCGGTGAAACTGCTTCACTTGCAAGGCAAACTAAAAGACCTGATGCAGGTCACGAAGCTGTATACGATCTTCGCGTCCTTCGAGGACGAAAAGAAGGCGGTCGAAAGCTTCGGCGCCGGCGCAGCCGCCTAGCGGCCGCGCATCCGGTAGTCGCTCAGTCCCCACATCGGGATCACCGTACACATTTCGAAGAGGCGCGAGCGCGCTCTCTCGCCGATTCGCTCCACTAAGGTCGTCCGGTAAGAATGCGCGCCCGGAACGGCTGATTTTTCAGCTAACATCCCGCCCAAATCCGGGTCCGGCAAGTTGGTGGTAGCGAGGAACGCCTTTTTATGGTTGCAGCGGTACGTAATGATGGAGGTCACCGTATCTTCCACCCATTCCGTTACGCGATGAGCGCCCAAATCGTCGAGCAGTAACACTTCCGTTTCAAGAGCCGACTGGTACGCCTCGCGATTGCTTCCTCCGAGCGTTGCATTGAAGCCGGAGCGGATACGATCCAGTAAATTTTGATAGTCGAAGAAAATGCCTTCGTGCCCGCGCGCCACGAGCAAGCGCAGCGCGGCTACTGCAAGATGCGTTTTGCCCACTCCCGGCGGGCCCGCCAGCAGCAGGCCCGGCTTGCTCAGTGCTGGATATTGGCGTGTATAGCTTTTCGCAACGGTCATCGCTTTTCCGAGCCCCGAGCTGGCCATCGGATTGTCATGCGGCAGCAGGAAATTCTCGAAAGACGCATTTTGATAAATGCCGGGAATCTGCGCGCCCAGTTCCAACGCGACGGCACGCGTTTCCTCCACGCAGTCGCAGCGGTCCGCGGTCGAAATGCCGTCTTGTTCGGTCACCAGCCAGCCGGTACCGCTACATTTTTTGCAGTCGGGTCTTGCCATTTCTATTCCACAACCGCAAGCGGTTCGCCCGCGATCACGGTAGCGCCTTCCCGCGCCAGCACCCGCGCCACCTTGCCGCTCTTGGGAGCTTTCATCTCATTCTGCATCTTCATGGCTTCCACCACGACTAATCCCTGCCCCGCTTCCACGCTGGCTCCGGGCTCGACCAACACTTTGATCACCTTCCCCGGCATTTGCGCCCGCACTTCGATCGGGCCATCGCCGGAGAGCTTCGCGCGGCGGCTCGAACGATCCCGCAAATCGGCGAGCGAGATCATATGGCGTTCGTCCCCGCTCGTCCACACTTCCAGTTCGCCCTCGGCTGCGGGTGCAACGTGCACCAGGAAACTGCGGTCCCCCACCAGCACCGAAAACACTCCAGGAGTCGTCTCCACAATGGATGCGTTCGCAGAAGAAGACAGGGGCGGGTCCACCGAATACGCAACCCGCTCGCCATTGGCCTCGAGTTCTAGAAAATAAGTTTGGCCTTCGACTTCAACCCGGAGCTTCAACGCAGAAGCCCTCGCCTTCCCTCAGTCCGCCATGCACTCTGTTCGTTTTGTAAGCGGGCCGGGGCGGGGTTTCGTCCTGTCTGAGCAGCCGCGAGCATCGCGGCAATCGCCGCGTCTGGCTCCGGCCTCTGCGGAGGTTGGCGCTTTTGAAATTCATCCAGCAGCCCGGTATGCAGTTCACCCGCTCTCCAGGCAGGATCCATCATCAAACGTGAAAACATTCTCAAATTCGTCGTAATCCCCAGCGATCCTGTACTCCGCGAGGGCGCGGCGCATCCGGTCAGTAGCCGAGCTGCGCGTATCGCTCCAGACACACAGCTTTGCGAGCAACGGATCGTATTCAAGTGGAACCGTCCAGCCCGCATAAACTCCGCCATCCACACGAACGCCCGGGCCGCCCGGCTCCGTGTAGCGTGTAATCTCTCCGGGGCTCGGAAGAAAGTTGTTTTCCGGATCTTCGGCATAGACCCGGCACTCGATGGCCGATCCGCTCCAGCGGATGTCCTGCTGCTTGAGCGTCAGCGGTTCTCCGGCGGCAATATGAATCTGCCAGCGCACCAGGTCCACGCCCGTCACATATTCGGTAACCGGATGCTCCACCTGAAGCCGCGTGTTCATCTCGAGAAAATAGAAATCACCCTGCGGCCCAGCTATAAATTCGATCGTGCCCGCATTCGAATACTTCACCGCCCGCGCGATCTGGAGCGCCGCTTCCCCCAATTTCTCCCGCAGCTCCGGTTTCTCGAGCACCAAAGGCGAAGGACACTCCTCCACCACTTTCTGATGCCGGCGCTGGACGGAACACTCGCGCTCGCCCAAATGAATCAAATGCCCGTATTCATCGCCCAAGATCTGCACTTCGATATGCCGCGGCCGTTCGATCAGCTTTTCGAGGTACATCTCGCCGGAGCCAAAGGCCCGCTCCGCTTCGCTCCGGGCATCGCGCAGCGCTGCGGAAAAATCGGCGGCACGGTCCACCCGGCGCATCCCTTTGCCGCCTCCTCCGGCCGAAGCTTTCAGCAGCACCGGATACCCGATCCGTTCCGCCACCTCGCGCGCTTCGGTCTCACCACCAATTGCGCCCTCCGAGCCGGGCACCACCGGAACTCCGGCCTGTTTCGCTACTTGCAGGGCCGCGGTCTTCGATCCCATCCGCTCGATTGCATCCGGATGGGGGCCGATAAACTGAATCCCCGATTCACCACACAGCTTTGCGAAGACGGCGTTTTCACTCAAAAAGCCGTAACCGGGATGAATGGCTTCGGCGCCGGCACGCAAGGCCGCCGAAACAATACGCTCTCCGGAAAGGTAGCTTTCAGATGCAGCAGCGGGTCCGATTGCGATCGCTTCATCGGCCATCCAAACGTGCGGTGCCTTGCGGTCGGCTTCCGAAAAAACCGCCACGCTCGCAATCTGCATCTCGCGCAGCGCCCGGATCACCCGAACCGCGATCTCGCCCCGATTGGCCACCAACACTTTGCGGAACAACTTAAATGACTCCGACCAAGTTGTACCAAACGTCACGGTCACGCCCTCAGAAAAACACCTATCTTTAGCAGATTCAGCATCTTGTCCCGGCCCACCCCCGCGCCCCGCACCACCGATAACCCAAACTCGCGTACGAAGGAGCATCCCCAACGTGTCAACCGAATCCCAAATCGAAGCCAACCGCGAGAACGCAAAACTCTCCACCGGTCCGAAAAGCGAAGCCGGAAAAGCCGCCGCTGCCCTCAACAACACGCGCCACGGTCTCGCCGGAGCTTTCCGCGTCCTGCCCACCGAACGGCAATCCGATTTCGATAAACTCGTCGCCATCCTCCGCGATGAACACCAACCAGCCACCTTCACCGAAGCCACGCTCGTCGAAGCCATGGCCCAGCATCACTGGCTGCGCCAGCGCGCCCTCCACCTCGAAGCTTCCTGCTACGACCCGGCTACCGGCCAAATCGTGGATCAAAAACAACTCGCTCTCCTGCTGCGCTACCAAACCACCCACGAGCGTGCCTTCCACAAAGCCATGAACGACCTGCTAAAGCTAAAAGCTGCCAGGCAGAAACAACAAATTGGCTTCGAATGGCAGCAGCGCAAACAAGAGCGCCCTAAACGGGACATCCTCCTCGCCGAACCCAAGATCGATGGCCAGCAGCTCCACGATCTGAACCGCGACATCAAAGATTCCGAGCGCCTGCGGCTATGGACAAAGGCCGAGAATATCCTGTCGGGCAAGCCGGACGCCGAACAAAGCCCCCTCGCCTAGACGTTCGGGCGATGCGACGCTCGCCGCTTCTCGGCTTCACCGGATAGAGAGGCGCCAAACGTCGGTCGGACTATTGACTTCGTTTCAGACCCGTGATAACTTTCCTCCCAGCAGTACGCAAGCCGTGTTGCACATTGTGCAACGCCCTCGTGGGATGCCGTACATAAAAAGGTGGGAGACCCCTCATGCCAAGTTGCAGATTTGCATTCCGGGCGCTGGCGATTCTTGCCGGTGCCATCGTGAGCCTGACCGTTCCGGCGCAGGCCCAGACCTTTTATGGTTCCGTTCTCGGAACCGTAACCGATTCCTCCGGCGCCGCTATGTCAGGTGCCAAGGTATCTATTACGAACAGCGCCACCGGTGAGCGGCGTGCGGCCGAAACCGGAAGCGATGGCGGGTACCGTTTCGTCAACCTGATACCCGGCACCTACCGGGTGGACGTTGAGCAGAGCGGATTCAAGCGCTACAGTCGCGACGGAATCGGGGTCACAGTAGACGCCTCGCTGCGCATCGATGTGGCGATGCAACTCGGCGATATCAGCCAGCAGGTCGAAGTCACCTCCGCCGCGCCTCTTCTGCAAACCGAGAATGCATCACTGAGTCAGATCGTCGGAAGCCGCTCGGTGGAGGAACTGCCGCTCAATGGCCGCAACGTTCTTAACCTGGCGGCAATCTCTCCGGGCGTCGTACTGCAAGGTTCGGCAGACGGCAATCTCACAGGCAAGAACGTTTTTTCAGCAGGCAACTTTCAGATTGGCGGCGGCACCGCAAACCAGAGCGCCACTTATCTGGACGGCGTGCCCGTGAACATCACCTACGGCAACATCGTGGCGCTGGTGCCCACCCAGGACGCCATTTCCGAGTTCCGCGTACAAACCAACAACAACACTGCTGAATATGGACGATTTACTGGCGGTGTCATCAACCTGACCTCTAAGTCGGGCGGCAACGAATTTCACGGCGAGGCGTATGAGTTCTTGCGCAATCGAGAACTGAACGCGGCGAACTTCTTCGCTAATAGAACCGGGGCCGGGCGAGCGCCATTCGTACAAAACCAATTCGGCGTCAATCTGGGCGGACCGATCCGGAAAGACAAAACCTTCTTCTTTTTCTCCTACGAGGGATTTCGCGCGCGCCAGGGCGTCCTGTTTACCGAAACTGTGCCGACCGTACCGCAACTCGGCGGCGATTTCTCGAGTTTTCTGAACGCCTCAGGAGCGCAGATCCCAATCTACGATCCCTTGACTCAATGTGGAGCGTATGGCAACCCTGCCTGCGGATCCGGGGCAGTGCAGCGTACTCGCTTCCCGGGCAACAAGATTCCAGCGAGCCGAATCAATCCCGTCGCCGCAAAATTTCTGACCTTTCCCGAGTACGGGTTGCCGAACACCGCCGGCCAGCTCTATACCAACAATTTCAACTACGCGAGAAACGCGAGCACCGGCGGAGACAACGATCAGATCAACGTTCGCGGCGACCATCAACTCAGCGATAAGCAGCGTCTGCTGGCGCGGTTCACGCGCTGGAGCTCTTCGAATCTGCCGGTAGATGTTTATGGGAATGGCTTGCGCAACGGCGATCCATACTCACCCGAACATTTCGTGACCACACAAGCCGTTCTCGCGGATACCTATGTATTTAGCCCCAACAAAATTTTCGATGTTCGCGGCGGTTTCACACGCTGGTACTACACGCGCATTCCCGGAACTTTGGGATTAGATCCATCCACCGCCTTGGGATTTCCTAGCTACTACTCGACCGTGCCAGTCTTAAACGGTCTGTCCCCTTCGACCACCATACCCACCATCGGTATATCTTCTCCGACCTACAACGCGATCAGCACGGGCTTGCTTCGCGGTCAGGACGACACATACGCCCTCACACCGACGATGACATGGATCAGCGGCCGCCACACAATTAAATTTGGGGCTGAGATACACAAGAACGAACTCAACTATTTCCAGAACAACAGTCCGGGCGGTTCGTTCCAGTTCGACAATCTCTTCACTTCGCAAAACGCTCTGAATTCCGGAGCCTCTGGAAGCGGTTTGGCCTCATTTGAATTGGGCCTCCCCAATGCCGCCAGCCTGCTGCAGACCTCGCTGTATACCTTCACAACGTTGTACTACCAGGGCTACTTCGTTACCGACACGTTTCAGGCGACAAATAAATTGACCGTAACGGCGGGCGTGCGTTGGGAAATTCCTGGAGTGTACCGGGAGAGGTTCAATCGCCAGGTCACTTTCAATTTCACCGAGCCCAACCCTGCATTGAACGGAGTGCTGGTAAACGGCAAGCCTGTGCTCGGCGCCTTCGATCTCGTAAAGACGCCCAACCATCCGGAAGAGGGGTTGAATCCGGAACACTACAATCTGTTTGCGCCACGTCTGGGCCTGGCCTACCGGCTCTCCGACAGGAGCGTGATTCGCACCGGCGGCGGCATCTTCTATAGCCCGGCTACCATCGCGTTTCCGCAAGGGCCATACGGCAACCCTTCCAATTACTTCACAAATCCGGTGGTCGGTACCCTGGACAGCTCTGTCACGCCCGCAAGTACCCTCAGCAATCCGTTCCCTACCGGCATCCAGCCGGCGCCAGGCCGCAACCCTGTATACCAACAGCTCTTCCTCGGGACGTCTTTGGGTGGGCACGCCGATCCCTATACTTCGCTTCAGTCGTACACATATCAGTGGAACTTCACGCTGCAACACCAGTTCCCATCCGATATCGCTGTCGAGGCCGGCTACTCCGGGCTGCGTGGAATTCACCTTGGGCTAGGACGGCAGTACAATCAGATCAATCCGCAGTACCTGGCTTTGGGAAGTCAATTGAAGACAATGGTCGCGAATCCTTTTTACGGAAGGATTACCACGGGTGCCCTCTCCGCCCCCTTGGTTCAATACGGCCAGCTTCTGTCGCCCTATCCGCAGTACACCAGCGTTTCCGCTCCGGCCGATTACAGCGGCGACAGCACCTATCACTCGCTTCAGGTGAAAATTGAGAAGCGTTTTCACTCGGGGGGAACGGTGCTCGGCGCCTACACTTTCTCGAAGATCCTTTCGAATGCCGAAACCCTGACCACCTGGCTCGATTCACCCACCGGTGTTGCGGGCATTCAGAACTGGTATAACCTGAGCGCCGAAAAAGCATTATCCAGTTTCGATTCGCGCCAGCGTGTCACGGTCAGCTACGTTTACGATCTTCCTTTCGGCAAAGGAAAAAAGTTCCTGCCGGGTGTGCACGGGCTGACGGATCGGCTGGTCTCAGGTTGGGGGATCAACGGCCTGACAACCTTTCAGAAAGGCTTTCCTCTGGGTATCACCGCCACCCCGAATACGACCGGCTTGAATACCGGATTGCGGCCCAACGTGGCCGCGGGCTGCAGCGAAACCATCTCGGGATCGGCGCAATCGAGAATTAATCAGTGGTTCAACACGGCCTGCTTCAGTCTGCCCGCGGCGTACACTTTCGGCAACGAGAGCCGCACCGATCCGAGCCTGCGGGGTCCCGGCATCGCCAACTACGACTTCGCCGTATTCAAACGAACCGCGATTACCGAACGCTTCAATGTCGAATTCCGCGCGGAAGCCTTCAACCTTTTCAACCGCGTTCAGTTTGGTCAGCCCAACCTGGCGTATACGACAGCCGCGAATTCCACCTTCGGCGTGATTTCGTCGCAACTCAATCAACCGCGCCTCATGCAAATGGCTTTGCGGCTGAGGTACTGAAGTGTGGCAGGCCATCGGATTTCTGGTAGCCTGCCTGCTTGCCACCCGAATAGTCACGGCGCAGTATGTGGATTCCGCCGTCTGCGCCGGTTGCCACCAGGAAATAGCGCGTAAATTCAGGCAAACCGGCATGGGGCGTTCCGCCTATCGCCCCAGTTCGCAAAATGCGGTAGAGGACTACCGGAATCACAATACGCTCGAGCACCGTCCCTCGGAGCGGCTACTACACGATGCTCGAACGCGGGGGAAAGTTCTATCAGCGGCGTCACCAGATTGGATTCGATGGCAAAGAAACAAACACACTCGAAGAGCAGGCCGATTTCGTGATCGGCTCCGGCAATCACGCGCGCAGTTATCTTCATCGCGCAGCCGAAGGAAAGCTGGTGGAGCTGCCCGTGAGTTGGTACGCCGAAGAAGGCGGCCATTGGGCGATGAGCCCAGGCTATGACCGGGCGGACCAGAAAGATTTCCGCCGCGTGGTTCCCGAAGACTGCTTATTCTGCCACAGCGCAAAGGCGAGCGAGCCCGTATCTATCGACTGCCAGCGCTGCCACGGCCCCGGAGGCGCGCACGTCACCGCTGCTGGCTCCGGACATGCAACTCCCGATGCAATTCGCCGCGCCATCGTAAATCCCGGCCGGCTCAGCCGCGACCGGCAGCTCGACGTGTGCATGCAATGCCATCTCGAGACCACGAGCCGTTATGTGCCAAACGCCATTCGACGATATGATCGAAACCCGTTTTCGTATCGGCCCGGACAGCCGCTCGGCGACTACGCAATTTACTTCGACTACGCTACCGATTCCCAAACGGATCGCTTCGAGATAGCTCACGCCGCCTACCGCCTCCGCAAATCGGCTTGTTTTCGTGCCAGCCAGATGACTTGTACGACTTGTCACGATCCGCACCAGGTACAGACGACCGAGCATTACTCGGCCGTTTGCCGCACCTGCCACGCCGCCGCGCACCGGACGGAGAAGCTGGCGTCAACCGGCTGCATAGACTGCCACATGCCAAAACGCCGCGCCGAAGATGCCGTGCATGTAGTGATGACCGACCACTACATTCAGCGCCGTAAGCCGGACCGCGATTTGCTCGCGCCAATTGAGGAAAGGACCGACAACAACGGCGGCCCGGCAACGTTGTACTATCCGAAGCAACTTCCCCGCACGCCGGAAAACGAACTGTATCTTGCTGTAGCCGGCATCAGGCCGCTGGAAGGAGCTATCCGTCAATTCGCCCCGGCGCGGCCCGAATTCTATTTCGAACTGGGTGAAACCTATCTCAAGGCCGGCAAGAATACCGACGCGATCCGCTGGTACGAGCAGGCCCTGCGCCGCCGGCCTAACTATGCCGCTGCCACGAAGCAGCTCGTTGTGGCTCTCTTTGCGACAGGCCAGGTGGAACGTGCGGCTCAGGAACTAAAGAAAGCCCGTCCCGACACAATCATTCTTACGAATCTCGGAAACGCATATCTGCGCCAGGGTAAAGTTGCGCAAGCCGGGCAAGCCTTGGAGCAGGCTCTGAAACTCGATCCCGAGGCGCCGGAAGCTCTCAATCTGCTAGGACTCGCGCAATTACAAAGCGGGGATCAGAAAGGGGCGGAGACGCGGTTCCGCGAGGCCATTCGCATTCTGCCAGAACTCGCGGCAGCGCACGACAATCTAGCCAACCTTTTGACCGCCTCCGGGGACTACCGTCAAGCTGCGTACCATTTCGAGAAAGCGATCGGAAGCGATCCTATGGACGCCGACGCCCATCACGGTTACGGCTTGCTGCTCGTGCTGATGCGCTCCTATGACAAAGCCGCCACGGAATTACGTGAAGCCGTGAGACTCGATCCGCAATCGGCCGAGGCCCATAGCGATCTGGCGGACCTGCTCGCTGCACAAGGCCGCAGCGAAAGCGCACGCGAAGAATACGCGCGTGCCGAACAGGCCAAGCGGGGAGAGAAGGTTCACTGAGTGATATCATTTTCTTGCAATTCTGATTGCATTATATGCAACAAGTGAAAAAGACGACTATCGGCATCGCGCACAGCGATGCCGACCTTGGCAAACCGGCCGAATGCTCGCGTGAGCAACTCGAACTGGTGAAAGCCATGATCCGGGACATCGCCGACCAGACCATGGGCGGAATGGCGCGATATCGTGAAGCCGGGCGACAAAGTCCTGATCAAGATCAACACCGTGATCCCGGTCGCCGCCAATGCCGGGTTCACGACGGACCCGCGCATGCTCGAAGCGCTGATCGAACTCGTCAGCGAGCAAAATCCCTCCCGCATTCAAATTGGCGAGCGTTGCGCCATGGGCGCCGACACCAGACACGCCATGGAAGTCTGCGGCATGGCCGAGGTGGCCGCCCGCACTGGCGCGGAGCTATGTCCGTTCGACAACGCGCCTTTCGACATGTACAAGATCGACCGGCCCATCAGCTTCAACGAATTTCCCGTGCCGCGCCCCGTGCGGGAGGCCGACGTTTACATCGGCCTGCCCAAAATGAAGGTGCACCTCCACACCACGTTCACGGGCGCGTTGAAGCTGCAGTTCGGCAACCTGCCGGATTACGACTGGATGGTGCGCTGCCATCGCGACGACATTTATCAGAAAATCGTCAACCTGACGCGCGCCGCCAATCCGAAGTGGTTCATCATGGACTCGCTCTATGCGTGCCAGGGCAATGGACCATTCAGCGCTCTCCGCGACGACCTGATTCAAGACTTCAACACGATTTGCGGCGGCCCCGATCCGGTGGCGGTCGATACCGTTTGTGAAGCGTTGATGGATTGGGACTATCCTGGTACGAATGTGCCTTCGACGGTGCTGGGCGCTGCCGAGGGACTGGGCACGAACCGTATGGATGAAATCGAGCTTGCCGGCGTGCCGCTCGACCAAGTGAAGCGCCGCTTCCGGCGCCAGAACAATGTTCTGCAAGGACAGTTTCCGAACGTGAATCTCACCATGGGCACCACCTGCGAAGCAGGCTGCCGGGCCATCGTCCGCATCCAGTTGGATCAACTGCAGGCCGATGGCACTCTCGAGAAATTGAAGCGGCCGCTGCATATCTTCACGGGCTTGCAGTTTCACGAAATCAAGGAAGTGGAAGGCGACGTGATCGTGGTGGGCGACTGCGCCAAAGGCATGCTGGAGCGTTTCCCCAACGCGCAGTATTGGGGCAGTTGCGAGAAGTACGCCAATTGCACGCCGATCTGGGCGAATCTTCCCGATCAGGGAATCGCGGCCTATGTCCGGAATCTGGCTCGCATCCAGGAGAGTGCACCCGTTTCATGAGCGCTTCACAAGAGACTTCCGAGCAGCTTGGTCTCACCTTGCAAGACGCGATCGCAAGCGAAGCAATCCTTCTGCGCAAAGCGATTTTGAAGCTGCTCGCGATCAAAGATTCCGACATTCGCATCCTGAATCTCGAGCAATGCCGGGACGCAGTAGACAAAGGGCTGCATGCCGGCGGCGCGGCTTCCGCCGTTATTCCTCTGGTGACGCTCTTCTATGGCGGGCTTCATCAATGTCGACGTCGCCGACCCAACCAGGCGCGGGCAGGACATGTTCGTCCTCAGCAAGGGCCACGCGGTAGCGACGCTCGCTTCGATTTATGCCGAGCTGGGTTATTTCGATCGCGAGGTCTTGCGCAATTCGCGCTCATACCAAAGCATTCTGAACGGCCATCCCGGCCCCATTCTGCCGGGCATTCAAATCGCAACCGGCCCAATGGGTCAGGGATTTTCGGTTGCGCAGGGTTTCGCGATTGCCGGCCGGACCAGCCCGTGCTTCGACTCCTACGCGATGACCGGAGACGGCGAGCTACAGGAAGGCCCGATTTGGGAAGCGGTGATGTACGCCGGCGCAAAGCAGCTGGACAATCTTTGCCTGCTGGTCGATCAGAACAACGGCCAGCTCGATATCGCGAGCCGCATGATCTTTCCGATGCCGCGTCTCGAATCGGTGTTCGAATCGTTCGGATGGCAGGCGCATAGCGTGGATGCCACGCATTACGACGCTATTTACGCCGCGCTCGAGCAATTCAAGTACGGGCCGCGCAATGGTAAGCCCACCGCGATTGTGTGCCACAGCACGAAAGGGCATGGCGCTTTTTCGGATTTCTTAAACAAGCATAAAGTTGCCGTGGGCGACAAACTCATCGAGCAGGAACTGGCGTTGCAGCGCGATCTTCGCCGCAATCGCGTGGAAGAACTTACCGGCTTCTATCTCAGCCTGGAGCGGCACCCGAAAGGACGCCAGATCCAGCAGACAGTGCTCGATGCGGCGAAGCAGATGCACCTCCGCACGGGCCGCGACTCGCTAGGCGATTTAACCTCGGCGGTCGGGCCCGTTCTGACCAGACGAGCGCCCGCGCGCAACAAGCGAATTCGTTACGATGCCTCGCTGCTGCCGCGCATCGACAAGAGCAAGGAATATAGCGCGAGCGACATCGTTACGGGCGCGATGAAAATCTTCGCGCAAGATTCCGCGGTCGTGTCGATCGATTCGGATCTGGGCTCCACCAGCGGTCTGGAAGCCGGCATCGCCGCGGTGGATCAGAAACGCGCGCTGAACGTAGGCGTTGCCGAAGCCAACATGATGGGTATTGGCGAAGCCTTTGCGGCTCTCGGCTTCAATGCCTGGATCAGCACATTTTGCCCGTTCTACGACTGGAAGGTCCTGCGCCGCGTTGCGGTCGGCTACCAGGAGCGCTGCGAAGCCATTGCGTCCAAGACTGGCTGGCTCAGCGAAGGCCACGGCCTCGACCTGACCATGCTTGCCACCGGGCCGAATTTTGAAACGCGCACCAATGGCGCGACCCACATGGGCAACGACGACGTTACGATTTTCGATGGCATCGCCCATTTGAAAATCATCGATGTGTCCTGCCCGCAGCAACTGCTCGGAGCCATGAAATGGGTCATGGACGGCAATCGCGGCCTTGTCTATCTGCGCGTGATGCGCGCTCCGTCCGGAGTTCTGTATGGGCCTGAATTCGAATTCGAATTCGGCAAAGGATATGTAGTGCGCGACAATCCGGACGACGCTGCCGTAATTATCACCAGCAGCCGCGGAGTTCACGAGGCGCTCGCGGCTTCGAAGCAGGTTTCCGCCGGCGTGGTCGACATGCCGTCTATTGACGAAGATCTGCTTATCCGTCTGTATGACTCAGGGAAGCTGCTGTGCTTCGCGGAACAGAATAATGGATATATCTGGCAGAACTTCCTGAAAATCCTGCCCCGCCGAGGAATCTCGTGCGATTGGGATAGAGTGATGACCGTGAACACTCTCGACGCGAACGGCCGGCCGCAATTCATTCATTCGGGAACCTACGAAGAGCTTCTCGAGGCGTTTGGCCTTTCGCCTTCCCAACTGGCTCGCGCGATCGCCGCCCGGATCAAAAAATGAGCGTTCGTTTAATCCATGAAGAAGATGCAGCCGGTCTCGATCTTCCTGGCCGCAATTTGCGCTGGCTGATTACGCCCGAGCTTCTCAATGCCAGCCACATGTCGGTTTGCCTGATTCGGGTTCCGCCCGGAGAAACCGTGCGTCCGGCGCACTCGCATCCCCACGGAGAAGAAGCAATCCACATCATCGAAGGATCGGGCCGTGTACTTGTGAATGGCGAAGTCGACGCTGTTAGAGAAGGCACCACCGTGCTTTTTCCGCAGGGAGAGGTACACATGCTTCAGAACACCGGAGAACGGGAGATGAAAGTGATTTGCTTCTTCGCTCCAGCGACTAATCTCGACAATTACAAGTTTTTTGAAGGGGTTGAGTTTCCTGCATCGTGACGAAGAATCCGATCCTGGATTTCGAAATCGACAAGTCTTCCATTCAGTACATCGGCCACGATTTGCAGCGGCCGGAGTGCATTTTGGCGGAGCCCGATGGGACGCTGTGGAGCGCCGATGCACGGGGAGGAGTCGTCCGAATCCAGCCCGATGGTACGCAAGAGATCATCACGCAAAAGCGCTCGGGCCATTTTTCCGGGGCCGGCACTGAGTCGTCGCGTTACCTGGAAGGTACTCTGCCGAACGGGCTGGCTTTCGCAAGGAACGGCGATTTTTTGATTTCGAACTTCGGCACCGATTGCCTAGAGATCATGTCGCGCGACGGCAATTCGAAAGTTCTCGCCGACACGATCGACGGCCGGCCAGTCGGTAAGGTCAATTTCGTCCTGCGCGATTCGCAGGATCGAATATGGATTACGATCTCAACGCGAATCAAGAACTGGATGCACGCGCTGCGAACCGATTTGGCCGATGGCTATATCGCGCGTTACGAGAATGGCGAATTTCGAATCGTCGCAGACGGATTTCATTTTACGAATGAGATCCGGTTCGACGCCAAAGAAGAGTTTCTCTATGTAGTCGAAACCACCGGCGGCTGCATCACCCGATTGCGCGTGGATGAACACGGAAAAGTCGGCGAGCGCGAGATTTTCGGCCCTAGCAGCCTAGGGAAGGGCGCTTGGCCGGATGGCATCGCCTTTGACAGCTACGGCAATCTCTGGGGAACGATGGTCTACTCCGACAAGCTTTTCGTGCTCACTCCCGAAGGTGACCTGCGCGTCTTGCTCGATGAAGGCGATCCACAAAAGGTCGACGCGCTCGAACAGGCAATTTTCCGGAATCAAGTGACCGAGGATGTTCTGTTCGCAACCGGCCAGGGCATTGCTCCCTGGATGGCGAGCGTGACCTTCGGTGGAAGCGACCTTCGGACAATTTATATCGGATCTCTCAAGGGCAAGCGGATACCTTACTTCCGCTCACCCGTGGCGGGGTTGCCTATGGCGCACTGGGGCGATATCGCTTCACGAACCGCCTCGAGCGAGCTATAGCGCGGCTCGTAGCCGAGCAGGCGCTGGGCCTTCTGAATGCTGCAATTCGAGGAATGCGTGATGTGGCCCCAGGTAATCTGCGCGTCCTTCTCCGAAACCGTATCTTTCCATTGCTCCCAGGGCAGAAACTTCAATCGCGCCTCGTGCCCGAACCAGCGTGCGACCGCGCGCGCATAGCCGTAAAGCGTGAGCGCCGCGGGAGAGACGACGTGAAAACTTTCCCCGGCGGCATTCGACCAATTAGCCAAGCTCCGCATGAACGCCTGCGCCACATCATCGGCGTGAACATGGTGCAAGCATTCTCTTCCCAGATTCGGGAGCGCGATCTCCTCGCCGCTCGCCAGATCGGAAAAGACTTTCGGATCGAAATTGCCGGCGGGATTGATGGGCGTCCAACCCACGCCTACTAAATGGCCGGGATGCAGAATTGTCGCTGGGAAACCGGCGCGCCGGGCTTCACGCAAGAGATACGCCTCGATGGCCGCTTTCCGGCAGCCGTACTCTCCCATCGGTTCGCGTGGCTGCTCCTCGCTGGTGGGCGCTTCGACAGGCGCGCCATGCACCCAGATCGTTCCGCAGTGCAGGAAATGGCTGATACGCCCGCGCAGCGATTCCACGAGCATCTGAGCGCTCTCGAGCAGATAGCAGGTCAGATCGATGACAATATCGGGCTCGAGTTCCGCGATCCGTTCGCCGAATCGCCCCGATTTTTCTTCCTCCGCGCGGTCCAGCGCGACCTGCCGCACCTCGCGCCAAGCGGTATGCGGCTGGTAGGGCTGCCGCTGCGACCGGCTCACATTCACGACCGCCAAGCCGGCTTCCACCAATCTTGGCGTCAGATAGGTCCCAATATGACCCGTGCCGCCAATGATTACCGCCCGCATTAGTCGTCTGCCGTTTGATTGGTGAGCATGGCGCTAATTTGGCTCGCCACTCTCAGGACCTGCCCACCGCAGATGCGATAGCGTTCGGCGGGAAAACGCGTCAACGGGGCCGAAACTCCGATGGCCCCGATAATCTGACCGTCTTCGGCACGAATCGGCGCGGCGACGCAGCGCACCCCTTCCATGAATTCCTCGTCGTCGGTCGAAAAGCCTCGCGCCTTCGTCTCCGCGCAAATTTTGGCTAATTGCTTGACCGATGTTGCGGTACGTTTCGTGTGCGGCGGCAGCGGCTCGTGGCCGAACACCGCTTCCAATTCCGCCAGCGTGAGATCTGCCATCAAAGCTTTTCCGTGAGCGGTGCAGTGGAGCGGAGTCAATTCACCAATTCTGCCTGAAACGGAAATCACCTGGTTGGGGGCGGCCGAATCGATGAAGAGTGCCTGCTTGCCTTCGCGCACCGCGAGCTGCGCGGTCTCGTTTGTCTCGCTCGCTAGAAGCTTCAATTCTTCGTGCGAGACCTTGATGAGCATATTGCCCCAATCGTACTTGTGCGCGAGCCGCCAGAGCGAAGGCCCGAGAATATAATCCTTCCGGCCGGCCGGATAAGCTAGAAATCCTCGCCGTTTCAGGGTCCCGGCCAGACGGAATACGCTGCTGCGATCGATCTCCATGAGCCCGGTCAGCTCGCCCAATGAAACTGGATTGCTGGATTTGGCGACGGCCTCCAATATGGTCAAGCCGCGATCCAGACTTTGAATCGAGGGCGTTTGTTGCTTCGCAGAACTGCCGTTCGGTTTGCGGTCCATTGGTGAATTTGGCGGGCAAAGTCGCCCATTTGCATTATGACTCCGGGCACTTAGTCCCGGGCGAAATAGTAATGCACGGCCGGCGTGACGAGCAGAGACAAAACCATGGAAGCGAGGATGCCTCCGATCACCGCAATCGCCAGCGGCTGCAGCATCTGGGATCCCGCCCCGAGGCCCAGCGAGAGCGGGATCATGCCGCACATGGTGGCGAGCGCGGTCATCATGATGGGCCGCAGCCGCCGTTCCCCTGCTTCGATCATGGCGTCCCTGGGGCTCGAACCCTCGGCTCGGAATTTTGCGTCTGCGTCCAGCAACAGAATTCCGTTCTTGGCGACGATGCCGATCACCATAATCAGGCCCATAAATGAGGCGATATTAAAGCTCGTTCCCGTCACAAACAGCGCGAAGAAGACACCCGAAGTCGACAGCAGAGCGGAAGACAAGATCGCGATGGGCGCGGCGAATCCGCCGAACTCGACCAACAGCACTGTGAATACGAGCACAACGGCCGCCGCAAGAACGAACAGCAGATCGTGAAAAGATTGCTGTTGTTGCTGGTACAGGCCGCCGTACTCGACGCGGATGGAAGAAGGCACGTGCAGGCTGGCCATTTTTTTCTGAACGAGCCCGACCCCGGTACCGAGGCTCACTCCCTCCAGGCGGGCCGTAACCGCAACCATGCGCTGCAGGTTTTCGCGGCGGACCTCGAGTTGTCCGGGGTCCTTCTCGATTCCGGCTAATGTTCCGAGGGTCCCGATCTTTCCGCTGGAACTGACCAGCACCGTATTTCGGATGGCATCGAGCGATGTGCGAGTCTCCGGGGGAAAGGTAACGCGCAGTGTATAGGGCCGATTCTGGATAACCACCGGGACCGTAGCCGGCTCTCCCTGAAATATCGCGCTCGCGGCAAGTTCCAGCTCTTGCGGGGTAAAGCCGGCGCGGGCCGCGACACCTTGATCCACCCCGAACGTGATGGCCGGACCGCTGATGGTGTTCTCGATCCCGTTCTTCACGTCTGTGACGCCCGCGATCGTCTTGATGGCATCGCCGATTTTCGGAGCCCAGGCTTTCAACAGGTCGAGATTTTCCGAAAATAACTTGATTTCGATCGGGTCCGGTGAACTCGTGAGGTCGCCGATCATGTCTTCGAGAAGCTGGAAGAAATCGGTATCCAATTGCGGAAACTGCTCGTTTACCTTCGCGCGCGCCTCGGAGATCACTTCCTGCACTCCGCGGCTCCGATTCTGCTTTAGGATTATCGAAATGTCTCCCGTGTTTGCTTCGGTGACCGCCGCCAACCCGAGCTGCAAGCCGGTACGGCGCGATGTGCTTTGCACCTCCGGTATGGAATGCAGAATCTTTTCCACTCCGACCAGAACTCGATTCGTCTCCGCCAAGGACGCGCCCGCCGGCATCAGGTAGTCAAAAACGAAGGAGCCTTCGTCCATTGCCGGCAGCAAGTCGGAGCCAAGCGCCCGGTAACAAAAGAACGAAGCTCCGACGAGTAAAAGGCAAACCGCCGTAAGAACCAGGGGGCGGGCCAAGGCCATTTTGAGGGCTCGTTCATACAATCGTGCGACTGAACCGACCCCTGACGCTTCTTTGGCCTTGCCGCGGGATCGGAGCAGTAGATGGCTCAATGCCGGCGTCCAGGTGAGTGCAAGTACAAGCGAAGTCGCGAGCGCCACACTAACGGTAACGGCCAGCGCTCGAAAAAAGGTTCCGGTGACGCCAGTGATGGTCACCAAGGGCAGAAACACGACGATAGGCGTTACGGTCGATCCCACCAGCGGCACCCGAATTTCACGGATTGCGCTTCGTATCGCTTCCGACCGGCTTTGGCCGGAATCGCGATGCATTACGACATTCTCCACCACCACGATCGCGTCGTCTATGACCAAGCCCACCGCCGCGGCAAGCCCGCCGAGCGTCATCAGATTGAAGCTCTGTCCTATGGACCGCAATACGATGAACGTCACGGCGATCGTGACCGGGATTACCAGACCGGCGACGACAGAGGTTCCCCAATCGCGCAGAAAGAGAAAAAGGATGATGGCCGCCAGCACGACACCGATCAGGATCGCATCGCGCACGCTCTTAATCGAATCGCTCACTAACTGCGACTGGTCGTAAAACGGCTGGATTGACACTCCCGGTGGGAGGGAGCGCTCGATATCCGCTATCTTCTTGTGAACTTCGTCCGCCACCGAAACGGTATTGCTGTCCGGCTGCCGATTTATGTTGAGCAGGACTGCCGGCTTGCCATTCGCGGTGACGACCGTATAGACGGGTCTCACGGAAGGACTAACGGAGGCGACATCGCGAATTCTCACGGGCGATCCGGAAGGGGTCGTTTTGACGACAATCCCGCCCATCTCGTCCGGGTTGTGTACCTGTCCGCTTACCAGGCCCAAAACAAGCTGATGGTTCTGCTCCAGAAGACCCGGCGAATCGATCAGATTGCTCTTCGCGATCGCGTCCAGGATGTTAGGCACCGTGATCTGCGATTGCACCAGCTTTCCGGGGTCCGGTTGAATCTGAAATTCCGGCTCCTGGCCGCCTTGCACGACCACGGTGGAAACACCCGCCAGGCGATTGAGCTGCGGCTTCACTGTGTACGTAGCAAGTTGCCATAACGTGGTTTGCGGAATTGTATCCGACGTCATGCTGTAGCCCATGATCGGGAATGCCGCAAACGTCAATCGATTAGTGGTCAACGTGGCGGTCGTGGGCAGCGTAGTCTGGACGCGGGCGACTGCCGCGTTCACGTACTGCAATGTCTGGAACATGTCCACGTTCCAGTTGAAAAATAGATCGACCTCCGCCGAGCCGCGGCTCGTAATCGATAGGATGCGATCCAAACCGGGAACCGAGTTCACGACCTCTTCGATCGGACGCGTGACGGTGACCTGCATTTGATCGATGGGCATCACGCCGTTGTCTACGCCGATTACGATACGCGGAAAATTTGTGGAGGGAAACACCGCTACGGGGATGTTGAACGCCAGATAGACTCCGAACAACGCCAGCGCAACGATGATGAAGAGAATGGATTTGAGAAAGCGGCCGGTCCAATGGCCGCTCTCCGGGCGCGGTGAGTTCATTTCTCGCCCTGTCCGATCCGTATCTTCGCTTTGTCGTCGAGGCCCAAGCCGCCCTGGGTGATTACCTGGTCTCCCACGCTGACTCCGCTGAGGATTTGCACATCATCGCCGGAGCGGATCCCGGCTTTTACAGGGCGCTCGTGCGCGAGCCCGTCAGTCCCGGCGACCATCACTTTCTCGCCGCCTTCGTCGGAGGGAAGAAGAGCAGCGGCGGGAATTACGATGGCGCCGGGAATCTGCTCCGCATCAATCGAGATCCGCACAGTCGATCCGAGCTTCACGCGCTCACCGGTATTCTGCGCTTGCACCCAGATTTGAATGGTCGGGGTATTGGGGTCCACTGCCGGGCTGACGACCGTGACTTTACCTGCCAACTCCACGCTCCCGCTCGAGATCGTTGCCGGCCTCCCGACGCGGATGGATGCGGCCTGCTGCACCGGAACGCTGGCTCGGGCGACAACATGCGAGAGATCCACCACGGACACAATGGCCGAGCCGCTGCTTGCCATTTCGCCGATATTGAGCGGCCGATCGGAAACGACGCCGGTCAGGGGGCTTCGCACTTCGGCATACGATACTTGGGCCTGCGCGCTTTCGTAATGCGCCTTGGCGGCCTCGACTTGCGCCTGCGCGCCCCTCAACTGCTCCACGCGCCCTACTCTTTCGAGCGAGCTTAGATGCTGCTGCGCGGTCTCGAATTGGCTCCGCGCCTGCACGAGCGCGACGTTTGCATCGTCAACCAGCTTTCGTGCCAGCGCGCCCTGCTGAAAGAGCGCCTGCCGATTGTCATAGGCTCGCTCGGCCGCTTCCATGGCCTGACGAGTCGAAGCCACATCCGTCTTCGCCTTCGTCAAATCGTCCGGCATAGTGGCCGCCGCGGTGTTTTGATAGGCGGCTTGCGCCTGCTCATACAGCTGCTTGCTTTCCTGGGCGGCGGCTACGAGGTCGCGGTTTTCCAGCACCGCTACCAATTGCCCCTCCCGCACATGGTCGCCGCGTTGCACTAGAAAGCGGGCGACCGGCGCGCTGATCTTAGGCGTCACGGTAGCTTGGCGCAGCGGATAAAGAACCGCTTCCGCCGAAATGGTCGCCTGTATGGCCGTTCGCTTCGCGGTTGCCACTTCCACCGGCGCCGCCGGCGCGCTTTCGTTTTCGCCGGCTTCTTTGGATTTGGAGCAGCTGGAGAGTACCGCGAGAACCGCTAGCGCCAGCCAAGGGAGCCGTCTCATAAAGCCCCCATCAGGCTCTGTACCGCGGCCAGCGACACTCGATAGCGGACCAAGCCGTCATCGTATGCGCTTCGCGACAGGCTGGCCGTGCTCTGAGCATCGACCACTTCCAATGCCGTGGCTTCGCCGGCCTGATAGCGGAGCAATGTTAGCCGCAAACTCTCGGCCGACAATTCTGAGGAGGAGCGCAAGGACTCCACTTGGGTGAACGCGGCCTGTGCCTCTTGATAGGAAGAAGCGAGATCCGCTTCAAGCTGCTTTTGCGCAACCGTCAGATCCAGCTCGGCTTGACGCGTTTTTAGCGTGGCTTGTTTCACTTTGCTGTGAGTCGCCCCCCAGTTCCATAGCGGAATATTGAGCGTGGCTTGCGCGGAATATCCCAGATTCTGGCGATATGGAACCAGAAAGTCCGGCTGCGTGCTGCGGCCGCTCTCAGGCGTCGGATAATCCGTGTGGGCGGCAAACTGGTTGGCATTGATGCCGTAGAAAAAGTCCAGGCCGAACGAAGGCAGATAGGCGTATCTGGCTACCGTGACGCCTAACCGCGCTTGGCTCACACCCGCTTGCGCCGCGCGCATTTCGGGGCTATTCGTGTGCGCCTGGACGGTGGCTTCCGGGAGCGGCGGCAGAATGGCGATCCGGGAGAGATCATCGACAATTGAGTAGTCGACACGCAGGGCGGGAAACATCAAAACCGCCAGTGCGATTTTGCTCTTCTGCAGAGCGAGTTGAGCATCCTGAACGTCCCGTTCCCGCTGCCGCACCTGCAATTGGGCTTTGATCACGTCGGCATGCGCCGCTTCGCCTCCCCGCTCCTGCTTCTGCGTGATGTCGAGGAACTGCTGGGCTTCCCCAAGACTCCGCTGAGTGTTGGAGACCTTGCGTCCCGCCGCGGCGATCGCGTAATAATCCTGAACGACGGTGACTTTCAAGCCTCGGGCGGCGACATCCGCTTTGGCGCGCGCTACCGCCTCGGCGGCCGCTGCCACGCGAACCTCGCCGCGCCGCGCGACCGCAAGCAGTTCTTCGTGAACCTGCACTTGCTCGTTGTATACATGCACGCCATCGTTTGCCACAAACACTCCCGACGCCGTTCCGTTGCCCTGCGTGTAGATGAATTGATTGAAGCCGTTCACCGACGGCAGCGTGGCCGCCTTCGCCTGTGCATGGTCTTCCCGCGCCAGCGCGGCGGCGATATTGGCGGTTTCGATCTGCGCTCCATACTTCTGCGCGCGCGCGAATGCGTCGGCGAGATCGATCCTCAAGTCAATCGTGGACTGCTGGGCCGGCAACTGGAGCGTCCAGCCAGCGGTGGCGAGCATGAGAATGAGTCTTCGAACGTTCTGACGCAATCCTCGTCCATTTAAGCAATCAAACCTGAAAAAATGGTGAAAGCTCCCGGTGACGCTCCGAACTCTTTTCATGGAATCTTCAGCTTCGCGGGTCTAGGATGTAAACGGCAATGCAGATTCTGGCGGTGGAGGACGAGCCGGCGATGGCGGATTTGCTGCAGTCCGCGCTTTCCGACGAGGGCCACTTCGTTACTGTGGCGACCAATGGGCGACAAGCCATCGACTTGGCGCAAAGCGGCCGCTTCGACCTGCTAGTGCTCGATCTGCTCCTGCCGGGCATAGACGGATTCGAAGTGGCGCGGCAACTGCGGCGCGCGCGCATCCGAACGCCCATCCTGGTGCTGACAGCTAAGGACGGCTCGCGGGATATTGTCGCGGCGCTCGACGCCGGAGCGGACGACTATCTCACCAAACCGTTCTCGCTGGAAGTGTTTCTGGCGCGCGTCCGGGCGGTCAGCCGGCGTGGCGAAATTCCGCAGCCGGTCTATCTCGAAACAGCCGGATTAGGACTGAACACGGCAACGCGTGAGGTGACGCGGGCGGGCCGGCAAATCCTTCTGACTCCTCGCGAGTACAGTTTGTTGGAACTCCTGATGCGCCACAAGGGACGCGTGTTGCCACGCTCCAACATCGTGGAGGCAGTCTGGGGATTCGACACCGAAATCGAGGAGAACACGCTCGACGCTTTCATCCGTCTTGTGCGCAACAAGATTGAAATCGCCGGTGCGCCGCGGCTGATCCGGACGGTTCGCGGAATTGGCTACTGCCTCACCGAGCACGAGCCATGAAAACCAGATCGATACGAGTGCAACTCACGGCCTGGTACGCCGCGGTTCTGTGTATCGGGCTGGTTGTTTTCAGCTGCACCATCTGGCTCGCGCTGCGCCACTTCTTATACTCGGATCTCGAATCGGCGCTTATCAATCAAGCGCGCGGGCTGAACGCGTACCTGCAGATCGAAGACCAGGATCCCGGCGTCAGCCTTCCAGCTGAAATCGATGAGTATTCCCAATCGATGCCGCAGAATCATCTGCTCGCCGTCTTCGATGCGAACTGGCATCCCATTTATCAAATGCCCGGCGGCTTGGCGCAGGACTCACATGTAACCGGCAAACCGTACCAGCTCCGCTGGAAAGGGCAGGCGTATCTGGCGGTTGTTCAGACCGTCGCACTAAAAGAAGGCCGGCTTCACACACTTCTCGCGATCTCGTCTGAACCGGTCCAGCGAGCCGTCTATCTGCTGGGCATCCTGCTGAGCGCGGCGGTGCCGCTATTCGTGGTCTGCGCGGCGGCGGGCGGATTCTGGCTGAGCCGGAGAGCCTTGCGGCCAGTCGATGCAATTACCGAAAGAGCACGGACCATCGGTCTCAGCAATCTTTCCGAGCGTTTGCCCGTCCCCAACACGAACGACGAATTGCAGCGGCTTACCGAGACATGGAACGCCATGCTGGCACGGCTGCAATCGGCGATTTCCAAGGTCTCCCAATTCACCGCCGACGCCTCGCACGAGTTGAGGACGCCGGTTGCTATTGTCCGTCTGGCGGCAGAGAGCGCACTCCGCAAGACTCGGTCTGAAACGGAATACCGCGCGGCACTCCAAAGAATTCAAAAGGAATCGGAAAATATGACGCGGCTGATAGAAGATCTGTTGTTTTTAGCTCGCGCCGATTTCGACCGGGACAGCGGCGAAACCGGGGTGGTCGACCTGGGGGCCTTGATAGAATCCGTGCGTCTTGATTTGAGTCCTCTGGCCGAGGCGAAAACGATAACGGTAACTCAGACGGCCGCCGATCATCCGATCGAGGTTCTCGGAAGCCTCTCGGCGCTGCGCAGAATGCTCGTGATTCTGCTGGACAACGCGATTAAGTACACGCCCGAAGGAGGCGCCGTCTCGATCCATCTCGAGCAACAATCGGGACACGCCACCGTAACGGTGGAAGACACGGGCATCGGCATTCCCGAGGACGACAGGAGCCGCGTGTTCCAGCGATTCTTCCGAGCAGACCCATCGAGGAGCAAAGAGTCGGGCGGACATGGGCTGGGTTTGGCTATCGCGCAAACAATTGTCGAGCGGCACGGGGCATCCATTGAATTGCGTCCGGCCGCGCACGGCGGATCGATCTTTGCCGTCTCGCTGCCTCTGCGCGTGCCGGTGTAGGCCGAACGTTAAGATAGATCGTTTATGGACGCGCAACAAAAAGCCGAAGGCCTCGGAATCAAATTCGAAAAAATAGCTCCCGGATATTTGAATCTCTGCGTTCGCTCCGGCTCGCAGCTCATCTCATCGGGCCACGTAAGCAGCTTGAAAGGCAAGCTGGGACGCGAACTCAAGACCGAACAGGGCCGCGAGGCCGCGCGCGAATGCGCCGTCAAGGTTCTGCAATCTGTCTGGAACACGCACGGCACGCTGCGGGGATTGCGCGTGATCAAAGTTCTCGGCTGCGTGAACTCCACGCTTGATTTCGAGGAGCAGCACCTGGTGATCAACGGCGCGTCCGATCTTTTTCACGAAATATTCGGCAAGCAGACGGACGGCTATCACGCGCGCAGCGCACTCGGATTTGCGTCGCTGCCCACCGGGGCTGCAGTGGAAGTGGAAGCGATCTTCGAAGTAGCCGAGGCCTGATTTCCACGCAGAAAGTCTTCGATATCGCCCATTTTTTCATCCAGCGAATTCAGCTTGCGCGACAGACCCTGAATTTCCGATTCGGCGCGCCGGTTCACGTCAAAATCGAGTTCGCCGCGCAGCCTGTCTTTCGTGTCCTGCCGGTTTTGGCTCATCATGATCACCGGCGCCTGAAGAGCGGCGAGCATCGATAGAAACAAGTTGAGAAGGATAAAAGGATAGGGATCCCAGGCTTTGCGCCCCAGCATCGTGTTGGCGGCGCTGTAGATGACCAGCACGACCAGAAAAGAGATGATGAAGGACCACGAGCCGCCGAACCGCGCCACGGAATCGGCGATGTGCTCACCGAGCGTAGCCTCTTTTTCGATGACTTCGTTTGGATTGCGGGTCGAGCGGAGACGCACGAGCTGCTGCGCGCCGTGAAATTGACGGCCGAGCACGGTCAGCATATCCATCCCCGCGTGCGGCTTGCGCTCCAGGAGCACCGCTATATCGTGACGGTCCACTTCAATGCAGACAGTCGCTTCGAGAGCCGTCGCGTTGGTCTGATGCGGCGTTTGATCGAGCATGGATGCAAAGCCGAAAAACTCGCCCGTTGCCGGCTCGTCGACCACAATCTCCTGCTGATCTTCGTCTACAATCGTCACCCGCACGCTGCCGGAGACCAGGATGTAGGCTCGCCCGCTCGGGTCGCCCATCTTGTAAATGCGCTGCCTTAGAGCGAAGTTCCTAACTTCCACTTGCCCTGCCAGGACAGCCGCTTCGTCCTCATCGAGCAGAGCAAACAGCGGTACATTGCGTAAGATTTGCGGGTCACACGGCATGACCACCTCCTTGGGCTAGCTGCCAATTAGGATTTCATAGATGCCGTCGGAAGCACAACTGGGTGCATTCGGGCGAGCTAGCCGACCGAATTGATCAGAGTTCCTATGGGCGGAATGGTGATGCGGATCTCGTCGTCTTTTTTTAGAGTGAATGCATCCGGCGGGACGATACCCGTGCCCGTCAACAGCAAACAACCGCTCGGGAAAGAGTTGTCGCGATAGAGATACTCCACCAGTTGTTTGGGATCGCGTTTCAGGGCCGAGAGTGTTGTCGAGCCGGAAAACTCGGTGTTGCCGCCGCGCACGATTTCCAGCCGGATTTCAGTCGAAGGCGGCGGCGGACCCGGCGCAACCAAGATGCACGGCCCGATGGCACAGCTTCGGTCGTAGACCTTGGCCTGCGGGAGATACAGTGGATTCTCGCCTTCGATATCGCGCGAGCTCATATCGTTGCCGATGGTGTAGCCGACGATTTTCCCTGAACGCGTGATTACCAGAGTGAGCTCCGGTTCGGGGACCGACCACGAGGCGTCCGTGCGGATGGCCACCTTGCCGTTCGGCCCGACCACGCGCCGAGCCGTTGCTTTGAAAAAAAGCTCGGGACGATCGGCGGAGTACACGCGGTCGTAGAAATCCCCGCCACCCGCCGATTTCGATTCCTCCATACGGGCATCGCGGCTCCGGTAATACGTCACGCCCGCCGCCCAGACTTCCTGCTCCCGGGCAACGGGCGCGATTAGATCGTTGTCCGCGGGTGCATCGGTGGAAGCCAGAGGATCTAAGACGCCAGCAAGATATTCGTAGAGATCGTCGCGGTTAAGCAATTCGTCCCAGGCATCGCTGCCGCGAAAAAATCTCGCTTGTTCCTGGATGTAGTAACCACTGGACGTGAGATAGAGTTTCAAACGTCCAGGTTATCGAATGCTGTATTTAGCGGTGGTCGTCCCGATGACCGTCGCGGTGATCGTCACGACGATCGTCACGTCTGTGGTCGCCGTGATCCTCGCGTACCGGCGGGCGTCCGTGATGTTCGATTCCGGGCCCCTGGACCCGCCGATACGGGGCGGCATAGGGATGCACATACGCGCCACGGTTGGACCATGTGCGCCCCCAGGGACGGCGATCGATCAGGATGTTGTGCTCGCGCCATCCAAAGCCAACGCCGCCCCATCCGAATGGAGCGAAGGAAGCGCCGATCGCGATGCGAGGTCCAAACCGGAAAACTCCTCTGGCCACAAAGCCAGGACGAGGCCGTGAATAAACGATCGCGGGGTTGTAGTACGGCACGTAATAGTAATCGGAGTACGCCGGCAGAATTTCAATATTGCCCGGGCCGAGAACCTGAACCCGCTCGTATTGGGTGAATTGCGGATCCCGAAGGTAGCCATAGTCATAGGCCTGCTGCCGCATGCGCTGGACCGCGTCCATCACGTCGCCGCGCTGTTCCAGCACCGCGTTCCCGAGCTGCTGTGTCCAGGACATATTCTGCGCCATATAGTTCAATATCTGCGGAAACGGAATCAGAGCGAGAACACTCGGGTCCCAAGGGAGATTGTCCTGCTCAATGGCCTGGGCGATGGCATCCCCTTGCAGATACGTGTGTTGATTTGCCCAACCGGCGGCATCCGGAATCTCGTTCGAAAATGTAGAGGCAGTCAGCACCTGCGCAAGCAATCCATCGGGATAGAGCGCGATGGCCCCCACGAGCTGATCCAGTTGCTGGGGCGCCATGACGGGCGGCGGAGCATATTGTCCCTGCTGCGGGTACTGGGGCTGCGGGTACTGTTGCTGAGGCTGCGGATATTGCGGCTGCTGGGCCGGGTACTGCTGTTGCTGCGCCGGATACTGCGGCGGCGGCGGTGGCGGCGGATATTGCTGCGCCACACATGCTGCGGAAAAGGCAGCGCCCAGCCAAATGGATACAACGGCTCTCGTTCGCATTCTGGCAATCTCCTCGTTCCTGCTTAATGGACGCGAATGGATGCCGGAAGGATACTTTCCCGGCCGCGGCCCTTGATTAAATAGCATTTAGACGGGCTTATCGTACTACCAATCCACTCGCACGCCTAATTGAATAATGCGGCCCTCGAGGGTTGTGGAAAGGGGCGCGAGCGTCGCGGGCCTCGTCACCACACCGGCACTATTCACAGTCGCCGTCGCATTTAATGCTGTGATGTTCGGGTGATTGAAAACATTATTGGCTTCCGCAATAAATTTGGGCTTCACTCTCTCCCAGAGCGTGAACAGAGTTCGGGTGTAGCGCAGGTCGAATTGATACACATTAGGTCCGCGAGCGGTGTTGCGCGCTACGTATAGCGGCCGGCTTACGCTCGCGATCGAGTCTCCGTTTAAGGTCTGGTTCGCCACGATATTTTGTTGATCTCCCGAGGAGAGCGTCACGAGCGCAGCCAATTGGTTGTTATTGGCCAACTGACGCAAGAAGCCGTTGCCAAGTTGGAAAGTGGGCGCTATCACGGCGCTCATCGAGAAGGCGTGCGGGCGGTTTACGATACTATCGCCCCGGTCGCGCGCGCGGCTGGTGGGATCTTCGATGGGCAAGTTTTGCTCGAAGCTGTTGGCATCCGGCGCATCGCTGATCGAATGCGACCAGGTGTAATTCGCGCTGACCACATATCCTTGCGACCATCGATGTTTCAGGCTGACGATCATGGCGTTGTAACTCGAGATTGCTCCGATGTCTTGCAGAGCGATGTTATTGAATTGCGGGTAGAGGCGAGTTGCCGGGCCAGCCGCGCCAAACACCGGCCGCCCGTCAGCTAAATGGCTGATCGGATTGATCAGATTCATGTTGCGCAAAAAAGTCATGTTACGCGCATTGGTGTTGACGTAGCCGACGGTCAGCGAATCGTTTTGCGACAACTGCCGCTCGATCTGGAAACTGGAATTAAAGGTGTAAGCGTTCTTGAAATTCGGCGTGACCGTAACGATGCTGGGTGTGCGCGCGATTGAGCCCGCCAGAGCATTAAACACTTGCGGGAACGCGGGCGCGAACGGATCGTTGGGTCCGAACTGGGCGGTAAACGCCTGGTTTGAGCCATTGTTACTGAGTGCGTTGTACCAGAGATTGGTAGCCGGCGCCTCGTAGAAAATCCCCGAGTTCACGCGCAGAACGGTTTTGGGATCGATGGTCCAGGCAATCCCCAACCGAGGAGACCAGTTCGCGCCGGGAGTCCGGAATTGTTGCGAATACACGAACGGCTCATTGGCCGGCGGCGTGGGCGCTTGAAATTTGTCGTAGCGCACGCCATAGGTCACCAGCAAATTCGGCCGCACCTGCCAGCTATCCTGCGCGAAGAGATTCCAGAACAACGAATGATAGCCCGCGCCTACAGCGCCGATGCTTGTTTGGAACGATGAATACCCAAGTCGGTTTTTCCCCGAGAGCGCATCGAGGTAACTCTGAATTGTGGGAAAGGTGTACTGGCTGAAGGTATCGGCGAGTTGCACATCCAGAATCTGCTGAACCGAACCGCCTGCTTTGAAAGTGTGACTTCCCTTGATTACGGTGAAATTGTCGCTCAAGCTAGGGATCTTTTCGTCGAACACGTCGCCAACACTGATTGAGCCATTGAACGTTGCCACGCCTGAAATTGTGATGGCCGGCCCTTTACCGGTCAGCGGATTAGCTTCGTGCCGCTCATTGCGATAGGGCTCGGATAACCGCAATTCATTGAGAACGGTGGGCGAAAAAGTAGAAAGCAATTGCGCCCCCGCGATGTAAGCGCGATCGCGAAAATCGGAAGCCGCGTCGAGCGCATTGATTCCACCTACCTGGGTGTTGAACGGATACGTGTTGCGGAAGTAATTGAGGCGTACGAAAAATTGCTGCTTCTGCGTGATCTGCCAATCCGCTCGAATATCGACAAACTGCGCGTGCTGTTTGGAAGGCGCGGTCGCGAGCAGACTGGACGGCAAACCGATCAGGGCTGCATTGGCCGGATTGATCGTGTTGGGAGATGGCAAACCACGCGTCAGATGCTCGTAGGCGCCATAGATGAACAGCTTATCTTTTACGATCGGGCCACCGGCATTGAACGATATATCGTTCAGCGTCAGGTCCGGCTTTACGGCGGTGGCTGCCAGCAGAATCGGCCGCGCACTCGCATCGGTCGGCCGCCCGATGTATTGAAATTCGCCGTGGAACTGGTTTGTCCCGGAACCGGTAATCACGTTGTAAATATCGCCCGCGGTGAATCCAAACTCCGGAGCGAAGCTGTTCGAGACGGTCTGCACCTCTTGCACGTAGATATCGGCGATCGGAAATAATCGCAAACCATAGCGATCGGTTTCCGTATCCACCATTCCGTCCATCTGGTAATTGATGCGGTCGAGAAGGCCGTTGGTGTTGATGGTGCGTGGAATGCCAAGCTCCGGATTCGGATGACCGCTTACGCCAGGCTGAAACACGATGAAGTTGTAGGGATTGCGCGAGGTCAGGGGTAAATTGTCGACTTCCGCATGCGTGATGGTGCGCCCAATGCTGGTCCGCGAAGGCTCGATGATGGGCGCTCCGCCGGAGACTTCAATCGACGTACTCGTCGCGCCGACCTTTAATTGAGCGTCGATCACCGCTTCCGTCCCAGCCTCGAGAACGATTCCGGTGTGACGTTCCGTATCGAATCCATTTTTTTCGATACGCACCGAATACGTGCCAAGCGGCAGGTTAGGCACTACGTAGTAGCCGTCTTCCGATGTCGTCAACGAGCGGGAGAAGCCTGTTTGCGCGTTTTCTATCGTGACTGCCGCGCCGGTAAGTGGCGAGCCGGTCTGATCCAATACCCGGCCGCGCACGCTGCCATTGATTGCCTGGACTTGCGCGCGGACGATATCAGGGCTTAGAATTGCCAGAATTGCTAACACCCAAATACAGCGAATTGCTTGCCTCATAGATTTAGCTTCTTGTACCACTCCTCAAGAGCGCCGTCAAGCAAACCTATCGACTTAGTAGGAATGAGGCTTGGCGTACCATGAACAATAAAAGCCGATGAGATACGTTCTGATACTCGCAGGCGCCGGAATGCTTTCGGCGTGCATTTGGGCTGGCGTGGCGGAAGATGCGGCGCGCATCGATCCGAACGCCGCGCCGATCGAGGTGGATCGCGGGGCCGCGGGTCTATCGCGCTGGCTGGCGGCCATTCGTACGCGCGCGAGCATTCTGATGGTAACGGCGCATCCGGACGACGAAGACGGCGGCATGCTGGCAGCTGAGAGCCGTGGACGTGGAACGCGCGCCACGCTCATGTCGCTCAATCGCGGCGAAGGCGGCCAAAACGCCATGTCGATGGACCTTTACGACGAACTGGGCCTGCTGCGAACGCAGGAACTGCTACGCGCCGGCCGCTACTACGGAGTCGATCAGTATTGGGGCACGGTCATCGATTATGGCTTTTCGAAGACGCGTGAAGAAGCGCTCGAAAAATGGGGATATGACCGCGTGCTGTCGGATGTGGTGCGGGTGATACGCATGACTCGCCCGCTGATCATTACTTCCGTTTTCGTGGGCGCTCCGACCGACGGCCACGGCAATCATCAAGTGGCTGGACAGATGGCGCAGGAAGCGTATCTGGCGGCGGGCGATCCCAACCGTTTTCCCGAGCAGCTACGTGAGGGTTTGCGGCCCTGGTCGCCGGTAAAAGTTTATGCGCGGGTGCCGTTTTTTGCGCCCACCAAAGAGAAAACAATCTTCGACTACGCAACCGATAAATACGTCCCGATCCGGTTCCGCGATTACGTGAACAAGACCTGGATGTCCGAGCGTCCCTCGACGAACCTCGAAGTGCAGGAAGGCGTTCTGGATCCGGCCGCCGGTCTGACGTTCCTGCAAATCAGCCGGACCGGCTGGGGATATCAGAAAAGCCAAAACGGTGGCAACACCACGCCGCAGCCCGCCAGCTACTCCGCGCCGTATCATCGCTATGGCTCGCGCATCGCCGCCGCCTCGAAAGAGAATTCCTTTTACGACGGCATCGATATTTCGCTCATGGGCATCGCGAGTCTGGCCAGTGGCGACACCGCGTTCTTGAAAACAGGTTTGGAGCAGATCTCGAAACTCGCCGACGATGCCTGCGACCGCTATAAACCGGGCAGCCCCGCGCTGATCGCGCCGGCGCTGGCGGATGCATTGAAGGCTACCCATGCTCTGCGGCAGCAGGTGGAATCGAGCGGCCTGGCTGAGCCGGGGAAGAGCGACGTGGCGTTCGAGCTTGCGGCCAAGGAAAACCAACTCACAAAGGCGCTTACGCTCGCCCTCGGCCTGTCGCTCGATGTCTCCATCGCATCCGAGCGCGAAGGCGGTGGCCGCTTCGGAGGTGGGCAGGGGCCGACCTTCACCATCGCAATTCCGGGCCAATCGTTCGCGGTGGACGCGCGGCTGGTGAATGCGGGCCCAGAGAAACTCACGGTCGCGGGCATGGACTTGGCGGCCTCCGACGGCCGGCATTGGAATATCCATGCCGCCAAGCCTCCCGAGCCTGCCCTTGCCGGAGGCCACGAGGCTCAGTGCAAGTTCACGGTGACTGCGCCTGAAGACGCGCAGCTCACAAAGGCCTACTTCTCGCGGCGCGATCGCGAGCAGCCCTATTACGATTTGACGGACGAACGTTTCCGGAATCTTTCGCTGGCCCCTTACCCGCTGGCCGGCACTGTTCGGCTCGCCTATCGCGGCGCGGAGTTTCAGATGCGGCAGGTGGTCGAAACACGCCAGCGTGTGGAGGGAATCGGAATTCTCGAAGATCCTCTGTTGATGTCTCCCGCGATTTCGGTGTCGCTTTCTCCATCGGCCGGAGCGGTTCCGCTCGGCACGAAATCATTCGCTTTTTCCTGCACGCTGCGCAGCAACGTGAAAGGCCCTGCGCAGGGATCGTTGCGTTTGCGCCTGCCCTCTGGTTGGAATTCGGCGCCCGCGCAGATACCGTTCTCGTTTGCGCGCGATGGCGATGGCGAAACGTTCACGTTTCAAGTCAGCCCACACACGATCGAAGCCAAAAAGTACGAAATCAAGGCGGTGGCGGATTATGCAGGTAAAACATACGAAGAGGGATACCGGCTGGTGGGTTATCCCGGCTTGCGGCCTTATCCGTACTATCGCCCGGCCACATATCAGGCCGTTGGCGTCGACGTGAAAACAGCGCCCGGCTTGCGCGTAGCGTTCTTGCCCGGCACCGGGGACGATGTGCCGCGCGCGCTCGAAGACCTGGGCCTGCATGTCCAGATTCTCTCCGGAGCCGATATCGAAACGGGCGATTTGAGCGGCTACGACGCGATTGTTCTTGGCGTGCGCGCCTATGCGGTGCGCCCCGATCTGAGGGCCGCCAATGGCCGCCTCTTGAACTACGTCAAAAATGGCGGCGTGCTGATCGTGCAATACAACCTGCAAAATTTCGACCGCGATTACGGGCCGTATTCGTTCACTCTCGGCTCCAATCCGCAGAAAGTCGTGGATGAGAGTTCCGTGGTGAATCTACTCGCTCCGGATAATCCGGCCTTCGCCTGGCCCAACCGGATCAGTGCCGCGGATTTTGGCGGTTGGGAGGAGGAGCGCGGCCATGGCTTCATGCAAAAGTGGGACCCGCAGTACCAGCCGCTTGTGGAAACGCACGACCCCGACCAGGATCCGCAAAAGGGCGGCCTGCTGCTTGCGCATTACGGCAAAGGCATCTACATCTATGATGCGTTTGCGCTATATCGCCAGTTGCCGTCCGGCGTTCCGGGCGCCTATCGCATTCTGGCGAACCTGGTCAGCCTGGGAAAGAATCCGGGTTGGCGATAGGAGCCCAAGAGAGTAACTTTCGCCTCGATTTGCGCGAATATCTAAGTGGAGCATGGTTATGCGTTTCAGTCTGTTTCTTGGTCTGGTTTTCGTAGCGGCTGCGGGAGCCCAAACTCAGTTTCCCGATGCGGCGGTAGATATGCCGGCCTCGGCTAAGCCGGGCAAGCAGAGCATCGTTCTGGCAGGCGGCTGTTTCTGGGGAATCGAAGGACTCTTCGAACGCGTCAAGGGCGTGACGAACGCCGTTTCCGGATTCGCCGGCGGAGAGAAATCGACCGCGCACTACGACCGGGTGAGCGAAGGCAACACCGGCCACGCAGAATCCGTTAAGGTCGAGTTCGACCCCACAAAGATTACGCTCGGACAACTACTGAAAGTGTATTTCTCGGTCGGCCATGACCCCACCGAACTGAATCGACAAGGTCCGGATACAGGCACGCAGTACCGCTCCGCGATTTTCTATGCAAACGACGATCAGAAGAGAGTAGCCGAAGCGTACATCAAGCAATTGAACGATGCGCACGTCTTTTCGCGGCCGATCGTGACGCAGGTACTTCCGCTAAAAGGCTTTTACCCGGCGGAGGCGTATCATCAGCACTTCTTGGATAACAACATGACGTACCCGTACATCGTGTACAACGATTTGCCAAAACTGGCGGCGCTGAAGAAGCAGTATCCGCAGTTGTGCAAACGCTGACGCTACTTGGGTTCTTCTTTTTTCGCGGCGGCGGTTGGAAGCGGTTTGCCCTCGGGCGTCGCGACCTGCAAGATCCGGACAATTTTCGCGGCGCGGTCGTACTGGCTCAAGTTCCGTGAATCGCTCATCAGCGTTTTCCAGCGGGCTTGCAATTTGTAGTCGGTAGTGAAGCTCAGATCCTCAAAACTATAGCGGCCACCTTTTTTGGTGAAGAACGTTCGCTTCTCGTTGGTTTTGCTGTCAGTCAGGGTCACCAATGCGTTTTCGAGCGGCGTACCGGAGTCGTCCACCACGCGCCCGGTGACGGTCCGGGAGGTGGGGTCCTTGCCTTTTTTCTGGATCAGCGGCCGGTGGTTATCCAGGAATACTTCGGGAGGCTTTCCCGCACTGGAATCCTGCCGCTGCTGTTGAGCCAACGCCGTCGCGCCAACGCAAACGGCTGCCAAAATCAAACGCTTCATCACTGCCCTTGCCTATCCTCGTATCGTAGCAGTCCTGACTGCGCTACGATTCGTGATCATGGCCTTTGATCAAGCCCGCGTGCTGGCGTTCGAGAGCCGGCGCGCGAAAGAAATGGCCGAGCTGATCCGCATCAACGGAGGCGAGCCGTTCGTCGCGCCCGCGCTCGTAGAAGTTCCGCTCGAGCACAACCATGAAGCTTTGGCCTTCGCCGAGCGTCTTTACGCCGGCGAATTCGACATGATCATTTTCTTGACCGGTGTAGGCGCGCGCCTGCTCGGGCGTGTTCTGGCTGCGCGCGAACCCGAGGCTCGCCTCCACGAAGCGCTGCGCAAGCTAGCCGTTGTCGCCCGCGGACCCAAGCCCATAGCTGTGCTGCGGGAATGGCGGGTGAACGTGGCGGTGGCCGTTCCCGAACCGAACACCTGGCGTGAGTTGCTCGCCGCCATCGCGGCGCGCCCGGAGAAATCCGTCGCCTTGCAGGAATACGGCCGCAGCAATACCGAGCTAATCGAGGGCTTGGCGGCGCAGGGCCGCAAAGTGTTTCGAGTGCCGGTTTATCAATGGAGCTTGCCTTCCGATACCGCGCCTCTGGCGCGGGCTCTGGCGGGCCTATTGGCCGGCGAGTTTCACGCCGCGATCTTCACGACCGGCATCCAGATAGAACATTTCCTCGAGTTTGCCCGAAGCCAGGGCCAACAGGATGCCGCTGTAAACGCCTTGCGGCAAATTTTCATCGCGTCCATCGGCCCTACTTGCAGCCAGTCGCTACGTGACTGCGGACTCCAACCCGCTCTCGAGCCGAGCCATCCCAAGATGGGTATTCTCGTCCGCGAAGCCGCCCTCCTATACGCTAAGAGCAGAAAATGAAACGCGTTTCGTGTGCCCTCATTCTCTGCTGCAATCTCCTCGCCGCGCAAACCATTACGATCGACGCTTCCGCTCCTACACGTCCCTTCCCGCATTTCTGGGAGCAAATATTCGGCTCCGGCCGGGCGGTGCTCAGCATGCGCGAGAGCTATCGGACCGATCTGCGAGCGGTGCGCGACATCACCAGTTTCGAATACATCCGCTTTCATGACATTTTGGACGACGACATAGGGGTCTACGACGAAGATGCGCAAGGCAGGCCCATTTACAACTTTTCCTATGTCGACCAGATCTACGATGGCCTGCTCGAAAACAGGATCAAGCCATTCGTCGAGCTGAGTTTTATGCCACGCAAGCTGGCGCTGAATAGCACTCCGCACGCGTTTTGGTACAAGCCGCTGCCCTCGCCGCCGCGAGATCCCGCCAAATGGGGAGCGCTGATCGAAGCTTTTACAAGTCACCTGGTGGCGCGCTATGGCAAGGACGAAGTCGAAACCTGGTACTTCGAAGTTTGGAACGAGCCAAACATCGATTTCTGGAATGGTAAACCCCAGCAGCAAACCTACTTCGATTTGTACGATGTTTCCGCCAAGGCCATCAAGAAGGTGGAACCGGAATTACGCGTGGGAGGTCCCGCCACCGCCCAAGCCGCTTGGGTGGGCGATTTTATCGCGCACTGCGTACAGAACAACATACCCTTCGATTTCGTATCCACGCACGTTTACGGCAACGACACGTCCCGAGATGTATTCGGGGTCGACGAGAAGATTCCACGCCGCGACATGGTGGCACGCGCGGCCAAAAAGGTGTACGACCAGGTAAAGACCTCGGCCGCGCCCAATACCCCGATCATCTGGTCCGAGTACAACGCTACCTACATGAACCAGCGGGAAGTTACCGACAGCGCCTTCATGGGGCCATGGCTCGCAAATAACATTCGCGAATGCGATGGACTCGTGACCACAATGGCCTACTGGTGTTTCTCAGACGTCTTCGATGAGCAGGGTGTGGTAAAAACCCCTTTCTACGGAGGCTACGGACTGATGGCCGAGCGAAATATCCCCAAAGCGGCCTTTCGTGATTTCGAACTGCTGCACACATTGGGAGATCGCCGCCTGCCTATCGATTCGGAAAATGCCCTCGCCACGATGCGCGCCGACGGACGCTTGGTTATCGCTCTATGGAACTATGCCGAACCCGGTGAGAAAGCGGCGTCAAAAACGTTCAACCTGAACATCAAAGGCGCGGCTGCAAAAAGATATCGAATGCGATTTGTTTCGCCCGGCAATGGTTCTGCGCTCGAAACATGGACAAGAATGGGGAGCCCGGCGCTTCCGAGCCTCAGCCAAATTAAGGAGTTGATCGCAGCGTCCGCTTTGCCTGCTGTTCAAACATCGCCTATCGATCGCCCGCTCGTGCTGGACCCACAAACTCTGGCCGTTGTTGAGATTGAGCGTTAGCGGATAAGCGTTCGCGCAGGCGCACCACTTCGCCGATCACAAACACGGCCGGGCTCGCGATTTCAGTTTCACCGGCGGCAACCGCGCCCAGAGTGCTCTCTACGATTCTTTCCGCGGGCGATGTTCCGCGTTCGATGAACGCGACCGGTTCGGCGGCGCGCCGGCCGGCGGCGATGAGTGATTGCGCCACGAATTCCCGGTTCTTCACGCCCATCAGGATCACTAGCGTATCGATATGCGCGTAGCGGGTCCATTGCTGGTCCTGACCTTCATGACAATGCGCAGTTACCACGGCGAAGCTTTGCGAGACCCCGCGATAAGTCAAAGGGATGTTCGCGAGGCCGGGCACCGCAACGGCCGAGGTGACTCCCGGCACCAGTTCCACCTCGATCCCATGCTCGAGCGCAAGCGCCCACTCCTCCGCCCCGCGGCCGAATACTAAAGGATCGCCGCCCTTCAAACGCCCGACGATTTTTCCGGCACCCGCGTACCGCAGAATCAGATCGGAAATCTTCTCCTGCGTGGCCTCCTGCTCGCCTTCATGCTTGCCGACGTAGATCTGTTCCGCATCTGGCCGTACCAGGCGCAAAATTTCCGCGCTCACCAGCCGGTCGTAGAGCACCACGTCGCACTCCCCGAGCGCGCGTGCAGCCTTGATCGTCAATAACTCCGGATCGCCTGGCCCCGCGCCGATCAGGTACAACTTGCTCAAGGGCTCAATACTCCACTCACCGTCTCGAATGTATAGCCGTTGTCTTTTAATCGAGGCACGATGTTGCGCACCGCTGCGAGCGTAGCGCGGATATCCGGACGTACTTTGACGCCTCGCCCATCGTGTAAACATACGATCGCGCCCGGCGCGCAGTGCGAAAGAACGTGCCGGGCAATGCGTCCGGCCGGCCACCGCCAATCGAAACCCGCGACCGTCCACATGACGCTTAGCAGCGAAAGTCTTTGCTGGACCTCCCGCATACCCATCCAGCGAAACCCATAAGGAGCCCGCAATAGCATGGGCGTTACGCCCGTTTCAAACTGGATGATCTTCTGCGTTTCCGTGAATTCCTGATCGATGAAAGTTCGCGATTTGAAGGATAGGTTGGGATGGGAATACGTGTGATTGCCAAGCTGATGACCGGCGGCCGCCACCTGCCCGGCAACATCCGGCAGCCGTTTCACGTTCATGCCACACATAAAAAATGTCGCTGGCACTTCCTCTTTTTCCAGATACTCGAGGAGTTCGGCGGTGCCCTCGCTCGGCCCATCATCGAACGTCAACGCCACGGATTTTCTACCGCGCACACCACGGGACACGGTTGGTCCAAACAATTGGGAATTCTTGGCAACGCTGCCATAAGCTGCAGCCGCCGAAATACCGCTCAGTAGTGCGCCGGCCGATAGACCAGCTACCCTCATAACTCGCATCGTTCCCCTCAGGCTAACACCGTGGCTACTTTCCCTGATAGCATGTGTAAAACAGTTTCTGTAACTCTTCCATCGGCGGCGCCGAAGAAAACAGTAGATGGAATTAAAGCCGAAGCATTTACGCGCAATTCGATGGTTTCATTGGATTAATTTCCCATTACTTGCGCTAATGATCTGGAGCGGCCTCATGATTTATTGGGCATTCCCGGTCTATCGCATTGGTTCTATTCATTTTTTCCCGAATTGGTTCTATAGCGCGCTGCAGCTGGACCAACGCCTTGCGGACGGAATGGCGCTCCATTTCTTCTTAATGTGGTTTTTTGTCCTCAACGGAATTACCTATGTGGCTTACACTATTTTCTCGGGTGAATGGCGTTTATTAGTGCCTCGCTCGCCGCGCGCTTTTCGTGACGCGTGGCATGTCTTACTGCACGACCTGCACCTCGAAAAGGAAATGCCGCCCCAGGAAAAATACAACGCGGCCCAGCAAATTGCGTATTCGGCCATCGTCTTGATGGGCGCCGGCTCGGTGGTGACCGGATTTGCAATTTACAAACCAGCCCAATTGGCGTGGCTCACGGCGTTGTGCGGCGGCTATACGATCGCGCGTTTACTGCATTTTTGGCTCACACTTGGGTATGTAGCCTTCTTTGTCATCCACGTGCTGCAGGTGATACTGGCCGGTTGGAATAACTTTCGCAGTATGGTGATGGGCTATGAGTTGGTGAAGACACGTGAGTAACCCAGTGACTGACGCCGAACTAAAACGGGATTTGCGCCGGAAAACTCGGCGCAGCTTTCTGGTGGGCGGCGTGGCGGCTGCGGGCGGTCTGGCGGCTTACGAATGGATCACGTCCGCGGGCGGAGACAATGGACTTCCCTGGCCGCAGCGGCGCGTCCTCGATTTCAACGCCAAGCTCGCCCACGCCTATCTGAGCGATTCCGGCCTGATGCCGTCCTACCGTGCCGACCAAGTAGAGTACCTGAAGCCGAACGGAAATATCGGATTGGATGCGTCCGAAGAGTGGGCACTGCGGCTCGAACCCGGCGACGGCGTTCCTGGAATAGATCTGACGCTCGCCGACATTCAGGCCTTGCCCAAAGTGGAAATGATCACCCGATTCTGCTGTATCGAAGGCTGGAGCGTGATCGCGCATTGGGCAGGCGCCAGATTTTCCGATTTCACGGGGAAGTACCTGCCTCACAACTCCCGCGTTCCTCCTTATGTATACATGGCGACGCCGGGCGAAGACTACTATGTAGGCGCTCGATATAAAAAGCGCGCTGCATCCACAGACGCTGTTGGCCTATGAGCAGAACGGCAAGCCGTTGGAAGCGGTGCATGGCGCGCCGCTTCGCCTGGTAATGCCTATTAAATACGGCATCAAAAGCATCAAGAAGATCGGCCTCATTCGTTACACCGGAAAGAAGCCGGGCGACTATTGGGCGGAGGAGGGGTACGATTGGTTTGCAGGTCTCTGACACGTGCCAAACGCTCAGCTTTTTTGTGGAACTTCCGGATTTGCTTATTCCAGTTGGAAGCCTTCTTTTTATCCTGAAAAACTCGCCAGCGGCAAATTTCTTTCGCACTATGCCACCCGGCTGAATGCGGTGGAAATCAACTATACGTACCGGCGCATCGCATCCGCCGCGACATTTGAAAAATGGATCGCCGCCACGCCGCCGAATTTTCTGTTTCTGCCGAAAGCCCACATGAAAATTACGCATTCGCTCAAGCTGGCGGATGCCGAAGAGTTCACGCGCTTGTTTCTCGAATCGCTCAACCCGCTGCGCCTTGCGAATCGGCTGGGGCCGATCCTGTTCCAACTGGCTCCGACCTTCAAGGCCGATCGGGAGCGGCTTGGCAATTTTGTGCGGCTGCTGCCCAAGGACATACGGATCGCTTTCGAATTTCGTAACGCCACCTGGTTCGACGACTCGATCTACCAAGTGCTGCGCGACGCGAATGCCGCCTTGTGCCTGGCCGAGAATGAAAATCTCGAGACCCCGCATGTCCTGACGGCCGATTTTGTGTATCTGCGTCTGAGGAAACCCGATTACACGGAATCCGAGCTGGATAGCATCGCCTATCGGACGGAGCAGTATCTGGCTAACGGCTATCCGACTTTTGCCATCTTCAAGCACGAGGAAACTCCAGCCGGCGCGCTCTATGCTGAGCGATTGCTCAATCGGCAACCGGCCGCCGGCGCGTTCCACGCCTAGCGCACCAGATCATGCCTCTTCTGCAAGCTTGATAGCGGCCACGGGTCAAATAAAAAAAGGGTCGAGCCCCTTCGAAAAGGCTCGACCCCAAAAGGAGTATCCGGCTCCCCAAAAAAAGTTGTTCTTCTAAGCCGCTCGCTTCACAGGGAATTTAAAAATTTTCCGGGCCACCGGCGCTTGTTCCGTCTTGACCCGGAAATCCGAGGTGGCCACGACGGGCTGCCGGCCGGATCCGTTAAAGTATTCATCCAGCGGAAAGAGTGCATATGGCTGCAGCTCCCGGAAGACGCGCCCCAACTTTTGCTCGATTCGATAGGCCTCGTGGAAAAAGGTCCCCCGATCGAGATTCATTTTGCGGCTGCATAACTTCCAATCCGCTCCCAACAAATAATGAAATTTAAATAAGGTGTATTCGTACTCCGACAAAGTACGACGGCTTATTAGACAAAAATCGGCGATGTATTCTTCATTCTTCATTCCCCAGACCGATTTTCTCTGGCGGCCCGGATTCGCTTCCAGCGAGACTCGGCTGATGTACTTCTCTTTGGAAGCGCATTGCCGAAAGCGCCCATAGCAGGCGCGAAATATTGCCCTGAACACGCAATTGCAGGGGGTAGACACCCCTCCCCGCCCGGGCCGTAAACCGAGCCCATGGCACTGGCTGCAAGATTGCTGCGCCAGCACCAGTGTCTCGGAACGAGACCACTCCATCTTGCTAACTTCGTCCACCAATTCACTTGCTTTAGTTGGTGCTTGCATCGCTTATGAATTCAAGATAAGAGTACTCGTAGTACTTGTCCAAAAATAATTGCAAATTTTTCCATCTTAAAACTGAGAATTACGCCGATATACTACACAACCGGCTAAGGCCAATGGGTTTAATGGTTGCGGGTTTAACCTAGACCAGGTGGTAAAATCTTTCTATCCATCGGAAAAATGGGGCGGCCTATTTCACTGTGGAATCGTCGAGGAAAATGGAAAAGCTTTCCTTTCAGGCGCTTTTGGAACGTCTCATCTTCGCCGTAAATCTTCGCATAAAGAACGGCGAATACACGGAGCGTGGACTGGCGAGAATCCTCGGAATTTCGCAACCCCAAATGCATAACGTCTTGAAGGGCGCCCGCACCTTGCACACGGATCTGGCCGACCGCCTGCTGTGGAAGCTCGGGATTTCCGTTCTGCACTTGTTCAATGCCGACGAACTGTCGGAGGAATTGCGCGCGCGCCTTTCGGCATTGGAACTCCCCGCACTGAAGAAGCCGGCTCGCCAGGAATCGGGCCTCCGCTCACAAGATCGAGCGGTTTAGAGCGTTTTACCCACAACACGGAAAAATCTGAGTCTCAGGTGGATCCTGCGCCCAGCTGTTGGCGCCGCCGTCGTGTTCCGAAGTGGCTCAGAATGCTATCTCGAAACACCCGGCCAGGCGGGTACTGTTTCAGAACGGAAAAACGGGCGGCTCCGGGCCCTCGCCGCTCCTCTAAAATTTTGCCTAAAGTTTTTCAAAACAAGTAGTTGCACGCGCGCCAGGCGGCTGGTGGCATGGGTGCCTTTCTCCAGGCCGGAGAAACCAGTGAACGCCGCAAGCAAAACCGCGCTGTCCAGCCAACCCGCCCCTCGCGATGCCCATCGCCGTGATGAACTTATTCTCGAACACATGACCCTCGTAACCGCGATCGCCGCGCACATCCAGCGATCCGTGCCGGTACACATCGAATTGGACGATCTGGTGCACGCTGGCGTGATGGGCCTGTTCGACGCCGCCACCAAGTATCGGGACGACAAAGAGGTTGCCTTCCCGACGTACGCGAAACATCGCATCCGGGGAGCTATCCTCGATAGTCTTCGGCAGCAGGATTGGGCCTCTCGCGATTTGCGCAAGCGTTATAAGCAAATGGAGGCGGTGACGCGCGAGTTGACGGAAAAACTCGGGCGTACGCCGTGCGAGGTCGAGGTTGCGGCGGCCATGGGGCTGTCCTCCCGCCGCTGGCAGGCGCTGATGGTCGATTTCCGGAATCTGGGCTTGGCAGCGCTGCAGCAGCACCCGAGCGACCGGGAAGAAACGGCCACCTGCGAAGCGGTCAGCGCTCCCGCGGCTGCGCCCGATCAGGTTTTCGCCCGATCCGAGTTGCGCCATAAACTGCAAGGCGCCATGAAGACTTTGCCCGCGCGCTACCGGCAGGTCGTGAAGCTCTATTACGAGCGGGATCTGACCATGAAAGAAATCGGCGGCCTGCTCGGAGTAAACGAGAGCCGGGTTTCGCAAATCCACAAGTCGGCGCTCGAGCGTATGCAGAGCGCGCTCACGTGCAGCGGCATCCCTTCATCAGCGGCGTTTTGATGCATGCGCTAGTGAATTGTGAAGCGGTACGGAAGCACGCGCAGCATGCCGCCATCGAGCAAGGCCCGGCTGGGCAGACCGGGCACGATCTTGCGGAGCCTGGTTTCGGCGGCTTCGCCCTCGAGCGCCTCGGGCGAGGTATTCGTGAGAACTTCGAACAGACTGCGCCGCGGCGGATACATCACCAGATTGGTTTCTCCGTTCGCCGCGAGCTTGGCTTTTTGCCGGACCAGCGCGACCGCCCGGTCCAGGCCGCCCAACTCATCGATTAACCCGTTCTGCCGGGCCTGTTGGCCCATCCAGACGCGCCCTTGTGCGAGCGGATCGATCTGATCGTAGTTCCTCTTGCGGGCTGCGGCTACCTTGCCGACAAAAGACCGGTATGTGGTCTCGATCGATTCATGCAATTTGCGGCGGCCCGCGTCGGAGAGAGGCTGGGAGACAGAATCGAGATCGGCGAACTGGCCGCGCAGCAGCAGGTTCGCCTGGATGCCGAGCTTATCGTACAAGCCCCGGAAGTTTGGCCGGAGATAGAGCACGCCGATGGAACCCGTGATGGTGCCTGAATAGGAGAGCACCGGATCGCCGGTCATGGCGATGAAGTAACCGCCTGAGGCAGCAACGTCGGACATCGAGACCACGAGCGGCTTAGCGGCGCTCAACAGCTTCAACTCGTGCAGAATTTCGTCCGAGGCCACCGCATCGCCGCCTGGCGAGTTGACCCGCAGAATTACGCCTTTTATGCTTTTATCGTTTCTCACCCGCCGCACGAGTTTGGCGAAACCACCGGAGGAGATGCCGGCCGGACCGCCAAACATGTCGTCCGGCTCGCCTCGTACAATTTCACCTTCTCCGGCCAGAATCGCAATGCGATCGCCTTTGCCGGGCGCTGCGCGAAAATATGTCCGGATGCTCGATTTATTGATCTCGCTCAAGCCCAGTTTCTTCTTCAGATCCGTATAGACCTGATCCTCATACCCCAACTCGTCAATTAATCCAGCAGCTTTTGCCTGGGTCCCGAAAAACGGTCCTATATCGACTAAGTTTTTCACTTCGGCCGTAGTCTTGTGCCGCCCCTGCGCAACCATCGCGCAAAAGTTGCCGTAGATCTGATCCAACACCTGGTTCAGCACTTCGCGCGTTTCCGGGGACATGCCGGTTTTGGTGAAAATATCGCCAGCATCCTTGTAGCGCCCGATGTGATCCACCTCGAATTGGATTCCTAGCTTGTCGAGCGCGTTCTTGAAGTACATTTCTTCAAGAAGGAAGCCCTTCACCCCAAGCATGTCGTCCGGCGAGAGAAATATCTTGTCGGCGACAGAAGCCAGGTAATACTCTCTCGATCCGGGGCTCTGCAGGAAGGCGTAAACCGGCTTGCCGGATTTCTTGAACGCCACGATCTCCTCGCGCAGTTCCTGCAATTTGCCCCAACCGGTAGCCAATCCACTCGGCTGCAGAACAACTGCCTTGATGCGATTGTCGGTCGCTGCCTGACGGAGAGATGTCCAGATGTCGCGCACGGTAGGCACGCTTTGCGCCTGCACAAACGGAATTGGAATATCGACGGGAGCGGCTTCCGGAAGCTCTCCGCTGAGCGCGAGCACCAGGACCGAGTTACCGGCTACGGAGACCTGCTTCGTCGAAAACAGGCGGCCCATCGCAAAGACGATGATAAGGGCGCCCACAAAGGCGACCACAATACCGACGGCTATTCCGAGCAGGAACTTCCACATAGAGGAAGCGTAGCGCAAACCGGATCGCAGCCGCGGTTAGGGAGTTCAGCCTACTGGAACAGGTTGGCTCGGAATGAGTCCCGCGCGCACGGCATATTCGACAAGGCTGGTGCGATTGTGAATATCCAGTTTGCGCATCAAATTCAGCTTGTGCGCCTCAATGGTCTTGATGCTCAGCGAAAGTTCGGACGCCACTTCGCGTACGGTACGCCCTTCGGCGAGAAGCCGCATGACTTCCTGCTCCCGAAGCGTCAGGACCGATGCCCGGGCGTGCTTGTTATTGAGGGCAAGCGCCTGCAGATCGGGTACCAGGCGCGACAGGCTGCGCGGATTCTGATCGTCGGAAGTGGCTATTTGGCGGATACCGGCCAGCAATTGGCGGGGCTCGCTGTTCTTCAGCATGTAGCCGCGTGCGCCGGCCGCAATCGCGAGTTCCAGTTGCTCGGGCGAATCTTCTTGCGTCAAGAATAATACTCCTATCGAGGAATCGATCTGCCGGACTGCCAAAGCGCCCTGCGCGCCGTGGGCCTGGAGCAGCGCCAAGTCCATTACCAAGACATTCGGCATGACCTGTTGCGCCGTCCCCAGCGCCTCTGTCACATCCGACGCCTCTCCTACCACGTCGAGGTCGCTCTCCGCCGACAACAGCGTCCGCAAGCCGCGGCGGAAAAGCAGGTGGGCGTCTGCCAGCAGGATTTTATGTGTACGTTTACCGCGTATCAAAGAGACATCCTTCCGATCACTTGGCTTATCGGCGGGATGGAGGTGTGTTTTGGGAAAAACTAAGGTATCGCTGGGGAATAACCCGCGGGACTACGCGGAAATGGCCTATTAGCCCCTTTGGAGGAGCTTGACGACATCGTTGTTCTGGGCCTCGCGCGCACGGTCGAGTGCCGTGTGGCCGGCGTGGTCGCGCAGCAGCGGGTTGGCTCCCCGCTGAAGCAACACCGCCACCGCGCCGGCGTGGCCGAGAGACGCAGCGATCATCAGCGGCGTGGCGCCGGATTCGCGGTCGGCCACATCAATGGCAGCGCCGTGGTCTAGCAGTAATGTAATGACTTCAGGGCTGCCCCCGAGGGCCGCATCATGCAGCGGACTGTCCCCATTTTCACCGCGCGCCTCCAGACGAGCGCCCTTGGCCAGCAGGAGCGCGACCATTTTTCGTTGTCCTTTCAGGGCAGCGTCGTTCAGATAAGTGGAGCCGGCGCGCGTCGGCTGGTTGACGTCGAAACCGTTATCGATCAGAAGGCGGGCGATTTCGGTGCGCCCGCGTACTGTCGCGGTCTCCATCGCATCTCCGGCGGCGGCCGAATTGCCGGGCCGCGAGCCCAACCGCAACAGCGCGGCCACCATCGGGGCGTTTTTGTAGGCGAGCGCGAGATCGAGCGGCGTCTGGCCCGAGCGATCCTTTTGTGCCAGACCGGCGCCGGCATCCAGCAAGGGCTGCGCTAGCGCCGCAAATCCTTTGATAGAGGCTTCATGCAAAGGTCCACGTCCGCTTTCGGCATGAACGCGCCGGGCGTCGGCGCCATGCGCAAGCAGCAGTGTCACGGCATCCCCTTGCCCATGCAGCACGGCTTCGTCAAGCGGCGTGTTGCCATTCGCGTCCACCGCGTCCAGCGCCGCGCCCGCCAGAATCAAACTGTCGACGATCTCGTGATTGCCACGCGAGACGGCCGCATGCAAAACGGTTTGGCCATTTTTGTATTGAATGTCGAGGCGGGGCTTGCCGGCGAGCAAGGCATGCACAATGGCGGGACGGTTCGTAAGCACCGCATATTCGAGCGCGGTCGAGCCAGTTTCCATGTGGCGTGCGTTTACGTCGGCGCCGCCGGCCAGCAGCAAGTTCGTAATCTCGAGGTTGCCGGACCAGGCAGCTTCGAGCAGAGGCGTGCCGCCCAGAGTGTCGCGCGCATTGACGTCCGCACCCGCCGCGAGTTCCTGCCGCACTTCCGCCAAGTCTCCGGCACGAACCGCCGCATGCAAACGGTCCCCTAACGAGGAGGGAGCACGCGCGTACGCAAACACCGCTAGGGCAAGTGCGCCGAGCACCGCTCCCGGCCGGACCATTTTTTCAGATTATCAGTTATACGGTCCCGGATGGGACGCGCTTGTTTTAGATATGCTTGTCGAGCATTTTTTGGAATTCGGGCTTCCCAATGGCACCGACTTTCTGCTCAACGATTTGGCCGCCCTTGAAAAGAAGTAAAGTCGGAATACCACGAATTCCATAACGGGAGGCGGTCTGCTGGTTAGTATCCACATCCAGCTTGCCTACCTTTACTTTACCGGCATAATCGACCGCCACTTGGTCGACCGTCGGCGCCATCATACGGCAGGGTCCACACCACTCCGCCCAAAAATCTACCAGGACCGGTACTTCCGCGTTCAGGACGTCTTTATCGAAGGAAGCGTCCGTGAAATTTACTGTATTATCTCCTGCCATATAACTCTCCTATTTATGGATGCCGTACCCCTGCATTATGATTCATCGGGTGTCCGGTATCCCACGGTGAAATGCGGGATTCTGGACTTGAACGGGCGGCCACGATCTACCCTCTTGTAGGCTACACTGATGGGCAGGCAGCCTGTCTTCGCCCGAAACTGCGCCTGAGGTTGTTTTTGACTCGCCGCTACGCCTACTCTATTCTGCTACCCATTCTGTTGCTCGCCGGCATCTCGGCCAGGGTATGTTTCGCCCGTGATAGCGGCGAAAGCCAGTTCGGCGTCAGCCAAAGCCTGTTTGCCACTCTCGCCGCCATCAATGCCGCCGGATACGACACCGGAATCGATTCCCCGCTGAATGCCCACTACCAGGTGCGAACTCAAATCCGGCAGATTCTGGCAAGCCGCCAGATAGCATGCCTTCCGGAGTTGCGGGCCTTTTATAAGGAACACAAGAAGCCGACCGGCGCGGGCGATTTGGGTCAATACATCTCGTTTGCACTCACGGCGGGTGATGCGCCGAAATTCGCCTTGCCGTCCGGTGAGGTGCCCCCGGACGTAGAACCGCTCCGGGGCTTTAGTGAATTGCTGGCGCGCTTTTATAAAGAGGCGGGTGTTGAAGAATTGTGGAATCGGGCGCAGCCGGCCTACACGGCCGCAATGACCGAGTATCAGGAGCCGGTGATCAACACCTTGTTTGAAGCTAACGGCTATCTGCGCAACCCCTCCGGCTATCTCGGAAGGCGCTTTCAAATCTACCTCGACCTGCTGGGTGAACCGAATCAGGCCCAGGTGAGAAATTATCGCGACGATAGTTTCATTGTCATCACCCCAACGGAAGCGCCTGTGGTGGACGAAATTCGCGACGCCTATCTCGCCTACCTGCTCGATCCTTTGAGTTTCAAGTACCGCAAAGCCATCACGGAAAAGAAGCCCCTGCAAAAATTTGCCGAGGAAGCGCCGGCGCTCGACCTGGCATATAAGGACGACTTCTCGCTGTTGGTTACAAAATGCCTAATCAAAGCGATCGACAGCCGTTTGATGCACGGAGGCGCGGAGAAACGTGCGGCCTTCGTCGACCGGGCAATGCGCGAAGGATTCGTTTTGACGGCCGCGCTTGCCGACCTGCTGCCGGCCTACGAGAAACAGCCGGATGCGTTCCGGCTCTACTATCCGGACCTGATCGCGGCCGTGGATGTGAAAAAGGAAGAAAAACGGCTGCGCACGGTGCAATACGTTCAATCGGTGGCGCCGCGCGTGATTGCGCCCCCGACCAGGCTGGAATTAAGTCCGGCGGAAGCATCGCTCGAAGCGGCCGAAGGACTTTACGAGCAGCACGAATACGAGAACGCGCAAAAAATCTTCAAAAAGGTATTTGAACAGACAGCCGACAAGTCTTTGCAAGGACGCGCTTATTATGGGCTCGCCCGCATAGCTGTCCACGAGAACAGAAGAACCGAGGCGGTTGAGCTATTCGAGCGAACCGCCGCGAATAACCCGAATCCGGCGATCACGGCCTGGGCACACGTTTACCTGGGCCGCCTCGCGCTTGCGGACGGAAAACCCGAAAAAGCCGGTGACCAGTTCAAACTGGCGCTCGCCACAGAAGGAATTTCCGCCATGGCCCGGGAGGCCGCCGAAAAAGGCTTGCAAAGTAATTCATCCCCAGGAGACAAACAGCAATGAAGTCGAGAAATCTAATAGCGGTCGCGGCCATCGCGCTCGCGTCCATCCCGCTGCTCGCGCAGCAACCGGCTGCCCAGAGCGCGGGCCCCCATCCAAAGAGCCAGAAGGAAGTAGAGGCGCTGCAAAAGGTGCAAGCCGCGCAGCAGGCGAAAGACTGGGACGGCGAACTGGCGGCCATCAATGCCGTATTCGAGAATTTTGCCGACACGGAATTCAAGCCGCAGTTGTACAGCATGGCCATGGCGGCGGCTCAGCAAAAGAACGATTTTGTGCAGATCACAACCTGGGGAGACCGCGCGATCCAGGCCGATCCCAAGAACATCGAAGCGCGCGTCACGCTGGCGGAGGCGACCGCGCAGCATACGCGCGAGCACGATCTTGACAAGGCCGACAGCATAAAAAAGATAAACGATTATGCGAACAAAGCGCTGGAGCTTCTGAAGGCGGCGGATACGCCTCCGACCGGGCTACCGGCCGAGCAGTGGCCGCAATTCAAGAAGGAACTCACTGCGCAAGCCTACGACGCCTTGGGACAAGCGGCCGCGCTCGATAAAAAATATCCGGAAGCCATCGCCAGCTACAAATCGGCGATCGAGGCCAATCCGGAATCTTCGGTAGCGAATGCCCGGCTTGCCAAAGCGTACGTCGATAACAAGCAGTACGACGATGCCATCAGCACGGCCGATAAGGTTTTGGCGATGAATGAAGCGCCCCCTGCGGTGAAACAATTCGCGCAGCAGCAAAAAGAGGCTGCCACGAAGTTAAAGACGGCCAAGTAACGGCGCACCGTAATGAACGCTCCAATCGCAAGATTGGAAGACGAACTCGGTTACCGGTTCGCGAATAAAGAGTTGCTGGTGCGCGCGCTGACGCATAGCTCCCGGGCGGCGGAGCGAGGCGGCGGACCGAACGACGATAACGAGCAGCTCGAATTCCTGGGTGATTCCGTTCTGGGGTTCGTGGTCAGCGAGGCCCTGGTTGAGAGGTACCCAGCGGCGAGCGAGGGGCAGCTCTCTCGCTGGAAGTCGTACCTGGTGAGCGCCGCCCACCTGCACCGCTGCGCGCAAAGGATCCGGCTGGGCGATTTTTTATTGCTGGGCCGCGGGGAAGAGCAAAACGGCGGCCGTGAAAGAAAGACGCTATTGGCCAACGCCCTCGAAGCCGTTATCGCGGCGATGCATCTGGACGGCGAGATGGAACCGGCTCGCTCCTTTATTCGCAAATTGGTGCTCAGCGACTTGGACGATCTGGACGACGAATCGTTCGAGACATCTAATTCGAAGAGCGCCCTGCAGGAGTGGACGCAATCATTAGGACTGCCCATTCCGCGCTATGAGACTGTCGAAACCAGTGGTCCCGACCACGCGAAATTGTTCACTGTCGAAGCACGGGTGGGAGACCAATACGCCAGCCGTGCCACCGGCCGGTCGAAAAAGGTAGCCAGCCAGGAAGCCGCGCAGAGATTGATCGATCAACTCAGAGGAAACGGCGTTACGCTTCCGACTGCTTGAGCAAACTGAGTATCTCGCCTAACTCGCGCTTGATTTCCTGGTAGAAGGCCGAAGTCCCCGAAAACAGCTCACCCTGACGGCGGGCAACCGCGACCGGCTTGAGAGCGGTTTCGCGCTTGGGCTTCGATTCGAGAACCTTGCGTGCGCCCTCGATCGTGAATCGCTTCTCATACAGCAGGCGCTTGATTTCGAGAACCAATTCGACATCTTTGCGCCGATACAGACGATGACCCGTGCCCGATTTCTTCGGCCCGAGGCCGCTGAATTCGGATTCCCAGAAGCGCAGCACGTACGGCTTGATGGCCGCCAGCTTGGCGACTTCGCCAATACGGAAATAGAGCTTGTTCGGGATTTCGGGGTCTACAAAAGAGTGTGTGGCCAAATTTTCCATTTGGAAACGTCCCGTCCGTTTCCAATTGTAGCCAGAGTGAAACGTTTTGGCGAGAATTTCTGCTATTGCACTTCGAAGCGGACCGTGACCGAGGCGTGTACGTCAAGATCGCCAGGTTCAATAGGGGTGGGCGCGCGCGGCGCGGCGCCTTCGGACATCATCGCGAAGGCTCTATTCATGGGCCGTACCACGGGTGCCTCGGTCGTATCCGCATCGAGAACGGCGGTGATGTGTACGTTCAATGCCTTCGCGATAGCCTCCGCCGCAGAGCGCGCTTTAATGGCGGCTTCGGCGAGCGCTTGCGCGCGAATCGCATTGTCGTCGCGCAGGCTGAACGAAATGCCCGTGATCTCGTTGGCGCCCGCTTCGTTCGCGGCATCGATCACTTTGCCGGTTAGCGAAAGATCGTTCACGGTGGTGAGAACGGTATTGCTGGCCTGGTAGCCGGTGATTTTCGGCGGCCGCCCATTGGCGTATTGATACTGCGGAGAGATCGAATAGCCGCTGGTCTTGATTTCGCCGTTCGAGCCAAGCCCGCGTTTCACGGCGTCCAGCACGGCCGAGGTTTGCGTGGCGTTCTGCGCGGACGCCGCCTGGGCCGTGGGCGCTTGCGTTACCACGCCAATCGAGATTTGCGCGCGGTCCGGTTTAGCGCGAACGGTTGCTTCGCCCGATGCGCGTATGGAATGCACTTTGGCGGCGCTGTCCTGGGCCGCCGCACTCAGACACCCTGAAGCAAGCAGCAAAACGATCACGCATGAGAGCTTCATGGCTTAAACTTACAGCATTGCATGCGTAAAGCTCTGGGCTACGTCGCCCTGGCCGTTTTCATTTTGGCCATCGCCGCGGGGATAGGCGGGTATTTCTACCTCAAAACGCTGGAACCGCGGCTCAAGAATAGAGCCGTTCAAGCGCTCTCCGATCGCTTTGATGCAGACGTCGAGTTGAAAACGCTCCGGTTTTCCTTATTTCCGCAGCCCTCCGTCGAGGGGGATGAACTAACGATCCGGCATAAGCAATGGAACGATCCGCATCCATTAATCCGCATTCGCCACTTTCGGGCCGCCCCTGATTTCGCTACTATCTTCGACCGCAGGAACCTGGTGCGGCTGGTGCGCCTCGAAGGACTGGAGATCCACATCCCGCCGCGCGGCCGCTCGACCATGGCCCACGGCATGGAGGCCAACCAGGAAGTGGCCAGCGGCGAGCCCGGGCATGACACCACCCGCCTTCGCTTTCTGATCGAGAAGATCGTCGCCGATGGCGCGCTGCTCGAAATCGAGCCCAAGACGCAGGGCAAGGATCCTCTTCAGTTCGACATCAAAGAGCTGACCATGCACTCGGTCGGACCCAACCAAGCCATGGCATTCGATGCCAAGCTGACCAATCCCAAGCCGCCCGGGATTATCGACACGACCGGGCACTTCGGGCCCTGGCAGCGCGACGATCCGCGTTCTACGCCGGTTTCTGGCGACTACCGCTTCGAGCACGCGAACCTGGGCGTCTTTCACGGCATCCGCGGCATTTTGTCTTCGACCGGCAAGTATGGCGGCGTGCTGCAACACATTGCGGTAGACGGCGAAACCGATACGCCGGACTTCGCCCTGAAAAGCGGCGGCGATCCGATTGATTTAAAGACCAAATTCCACTCGGTGGTCGACGGCACGAACGGCGACACGATCCTCGACCCGGTCGATGCGACCTTCCTGCGTTCCGAGTTCGTTTGCCGCGGCGGCGTGGTGCATTTGCCCGGCCGGAAAGGAAAAACCGTTTCGCTCGATGCGGTCACCCGGAAAGGCCGCATCGAAGACATCCTAAAGCTGGTCATGGGCGGCAAGCCGATACTTACGGGCTCCGTCGATTTTCAATCGAAGATCGAGATTCCGCCAGGACCCCGAGGAAGTGCTCGACAAACTGGGTCTCGAAGGCCAGTTCGGCCTCCACTCGGCAAATTTCACGAGTTCGCAGATTCAGAGCCGCATTGAAACTTTGAGCGACCGGGCGCAAGGCATTTCGAAGAAGGACGCCGAGCAAGGCCAGGAATCGCCTGAAACGATAGTCTCGAATCTGCGCGGCAAATTCAAACTGCACAATGGCCTGGCATCGTTTTCGCGGCTGTCGTTCCAGGTCCCTGGAGCGCTCATCAGTTTGGATGGCAGCTACGATCTTCGCTCAGAGAAAATCGACATGCAGGGGATATTCCGCATGCAAGCCACGCTCTCCGACACGCAATCCGGCATCAAGCATTGGCTGCTGAAGCCTTTCGATCCTCTATTTAAGAAGAACGGCGCCGGATTTCAGGTGCCGCTCGAAATCACAGGCACCAAGGATCATCCCGAGGTGGGAACGCGCGTCTTTCACAAGCAGATCGACATACACTAAGAAGCGGTTCCCATCATGAAACGCATATTCGCACTTTCGATTCTGACCTTTTCCGCAATGGCAGCCCCCAAAACCAGCAAGCAGCCCTTTGGCAGCGTCGATGGACAAGAAATATCCCTCTATACCTTGACGAACGCGGCCGGCATGGAGGTCAAAATCACTAATTATGGTGGAACAGTCACATCGATCAAGGCGCCGGACCGTAACAAGAAATTTGCCGACGTGGTGCTCGGCTTCGATAATCTCGACAGCTATACGGCAAAAACGAACACGGGCCATTTCGGAGCGTTGATCGGGCGCTATGGAAATCGCCTCGCGCATGGCACGTTTTCATTGAATGGAAAAACCTACCATGTCCCTATAAACGATGGCCCCAACAGCTTGCATGGCGGCCTGAAGGGTTTCGATAGACGAGTTTGGCGCGCCAAGGAAGTTTCAAGCGACGAAGGCCCGGGACTGGAGCTCCGTTACGTGAGCCAGGACGGAGAAGAGGGTTTCCCCGGCAAGCTCGAAGTTACCGTTCGATACACGCTCGATGAGAAGAACGCGCTGCACATCGATTACAGCGCAACGACCAACAAAGATACGGTGTTGAACCTAACCAATCATTCCTACTTCAACCTGGCGGGAGCGGGCAGCGGGACGATTCTGCATGAGAAACTCATGCTCAACGCCGACCGTTTTACTCCGGTGGATAGCACGCTGATTCCTACCGGCAAAATTGAAACCGTGGCGGGAACGCCGTTCGATTTCCGTAAGCCCATGGAGATCGGCTCACGAATAGATCAGGACAACGAGCAGCTTAAGTTCGGGAAAGGCTACGACCACAACTTCGTGTTAAATCATCCCGGCGATCTTTCGGCCATTGCCGCCAAGGTGGAGGATCCCAGTTCCGGCCGCGTTCTCGAAGTGCATACCGACCAACCCGGAATTCAGTTCTATACCGGGAATTTCCTGGATGGTTCGGTGAGCGGCATCGGCGGGCCATTCACGCATCGCTCGGCGCTGTGTCTCGAAACCCAACACTATCCGGACTCGCCGAACGAGCCCAGCTTCCCAACCACCGTACTGCGCGCCGGCCAGCGATTTCACAGCGTCACGATTTTTAAATTCAGCACGGAATAATCGTCATTTCCGTTGGTAGAGTTCGACGCGCACTATCTTGTCCAACAGAATTTGCCGGCTAAACCCCAGGCTCGATAGACGAGCTTTGAAAGCGTTTTGCGCGGCAACGGATTCGTAAGGACTCACCGCCACGGTAACTGCCCGCGCGCCGGTCAGATCGGAGGGACATGCGCGTTTACTCACGTCCGGATGAAAGAACTCGTATAGCCGATCGGAATCGGCGGGAAGGAAAATCGCGCATCGTCCCTGCTTGATTTCCTGTGCGAGAACGTTCGACGCGGCCTTCCAATCTTCTCGCGGCCGTGCGAAAAATTGGAGGTCTTCGTAGACGAGAATCGATAGCAACAGACATCCGTAAATAACGGCCGGTATGCGCCGGCGAGTCGATCAGAACCTCTAATCCCGCCGCGCATAGTATTGCCAACGGGGCCAATACGAATATCATTTGCCGGATGGCGAGGAAATAACCAAATACTCCGTCCGCAACCAAAGCGAGGAAAACCGGAGATGCAAGCTGGAACGTCCAAAAAAGTCCATCTCGACAGCGCTTAAAGCTGCCAGCAAGCCCGAGCGCCAGCAGCCGCCAGAACCAGAAGCGTGCCTGGATATCCGGCACCGATAAGCTCCCGCAAGATCAACAAAGGAGTTTTGAGATCGATGGTGGAGCGAAAGTGGCTCGTCTCGATCGATTCACGCCAAAACTGGTGGGCATACGCATACCACGGCAAAAAAGCCAGAGCCGCCAGGAAAAGCGCACCGCCCCCGGTCCACAGCAATTTTCTTTTTGCTCCGTTGTCGGGCGACAGAACGATCCAACAAAAATGCGCCACTGCAACGAAAACGCTGTAAGGTTGGGTGTACAATCCCGCTACAATACAAGCCCAATACCAGACAAATCGCGCCGGTGTGGGCGTCTCGCGCAGCCGCAGAAACGCGAGCGTCATCCAGATGCTGATGGCCAGCGCTTGCGAATACGGTCTGGCTTCCAAAGCGTACCGGAGCTGTAGAGGAAACAGGCAGAACACGGCCAGAGCAAGCGCCGGCCAACGCAGGCCGAAGTGTTTCGCGAGCAGTATGATGCCGACCGCTCCCAGGATGCTAAACACGGCGGATGGCAGGCGGCCGGCAAATGGTGAATACCCGAGCGCACGGACACTCGCTACCTGGACCAGATAGCCGAGCGGCACGCCACCCGAATTCTTAGGCACATACTCGATCAGCCGAGGCAGGTCATAAAATCGGACGCCAATCAGATCTAATATTTCATCGAGCCAAAGCGACAACCGCGGCAGCAAGCACAGCAGGCAGATGGAATAGAGAGCCAGGATTCCGGCCAGGATTCGAGAGCGGGGAACTCGTTCCAACCCATTAGTATGACCGCGCCGGCGGCTATTTACTGATGCGCCGCAACGTGAGCGCGTCGGGGCGCAGCGTGGCGTTCCGTAACTTCTGCCAATCGTCCGTAACGTGAACAAGCTTGCCGCTAATGTGATTCGATTGTTCGGAAGCGAGGAACGTCATGTGCGCGAGCTGCAATTCAGGAGAGACTCCGCCGGTGCGCCGCGTCTCCTTGGCCGCACTGACGACGGGCGCTTCCAATCGAGCTTCGGCGCGAATAATTTCGTCCGTGAAATTCGTATACGCCGGTCCTGGATCGAAGCAATTGACCTGCACGTTCTGATCCAGCACCTCGCCGGCAAGCGCCTCCACAAATCGAACCACGGCGCTCTTCGAAGTGGTGTAAGCGGAGAAATTGAGCTTCGGAGGCGCGTCGCTATCGCAGGTGAGGACGATAATCTTCCCGGCTCGTCTTTCGGTCATCCACGGCAGAACGGCGCGGCATGAGTGCGCCACGCCCAGCAGATTGATCTGGATTGCGTCTGTCCAGGCCTTCCATGGAGTTTGCAGAAACGATTGCAGCGGACCGGCGGTTCCTGCGGCGCAAACCAGCACATCGATGGGACCGCCGAACGCCACGCGCGCGCGGTCGACGGCCAGGGTCATCTGTTCCGGGTCCGTTACATCGGCGCGAATACGCAGCGCATTTCCGCCCGCCTGCTCGATTTCGATGTGCGCCAGGTCGATTTCGGCTTTGCTGCGCCCCACTAAGGCGATTTTTGCTCCCAGCCGGGCAAACCCGAGCGCGAACCGCTTGCCGATTCCTCTGCCAGCGCCTGTAATAAGAATGTTTTTCTTTTGGAATTCGACGTTAGGCGCTATCACGCTGGCTCCGACCTAAGAGTAGAACAATGGAAGGAGTTTTTCCACGGTACGGTACTGGGTGCGCGGTATACTTTCCGATAGCGAATTCCAGCCCTTCCGGGCTGCGGCAAATTCGCATATCCATTTCAGGGGGCGGATGAGTAAAGAAGACAGTATTGAAGTGACCGGGACGGTAGTGGAAAAGTTTCCAAGCGGATTATTCAGCGTTCAATTGGATCAGGATCGAACGGTTCTCGCGCATTTGGCGGGAAAACTCAGACGCAATCGAATTCGCGTGTTGGCAGGCGATCGCGTCACTTTGGAGATGTCGCCTTATGACCTCACCAAGGGACGAATCACCTATCGCCACAAATAAGAAGTCTCCTTTACAGCGCCAGCTTAAACAACGGATCGTGGTGGTCTTCGGTACCAGGCCTGAAGCCATCAAGCTGTGTCCGTTGGTTTCCACGCTTCGTAGCGAGCCCTACTGTTCGCAACTGGAGACCGTTGTTTGTGTGACCGCGCAGCACCGGCAGATGCTCGACCAGGTGTTAGGCGCATTCGACATCCAACCCGATTACGATCTCGACCTCATGCGGCCGGGCCAGACTTTAACGGCGCTGACGAGCCGCTTGTTGGCCGGACTCGAAAGCGTCTTTACCGATTTGAAGCCATCCTTGGCAATCGTGCAGGGCGACACCACCACGACCCTAGCCGGCGCGCTGGCGGCATTCTATGCGAGAGTGCCTGTCGCTCACGTGGAAGCGGGTTTGCGCACTTTCGATTTGGATTCTCCGTTTCCCGAAGAAATGAATCGCCTGATCACCGGCCGCCTGGCGACGCTGCATTTTGCCGCCACCGACTGGGCGGCCGGGAACCTGGCGCGCGAAGGTGTGCCTGCGGATTTCATTCAGGTAACCGGCAATACCGGAATCGACGCCGTCTTGACGATCCGCGATTCACTCGAGGCCGGTAAACTGAGCGGCTTTTCAGCGCTTCCGCGCGACCAGACCCGCAAGCTGATCGTCGTCACCGCGCACCGCCGCGAGAGTTTCGGCGAGGGCTTTCTGCGCATCTGCGAAGCGATTGGCGAACTCGCCAGCCGCCCCGATGTTCAGATCGTCTGGCCCGTGCATCCCAATCCGAACGTGCAATATGCCGTGGACGCGACTCTGCGTGGCAAAACCAATGTGATGTTGATCGAGCCTTTGGATTATGTGCCGTTTGTCGACCTCATGCTGCGCGCCCACCTGCTGATCACCGATTCCGGAGGCGTGCAGGAGGAAGGGCCGTCGCTCGGCAAGCCGATCTTAGTTTTGCGGGAAAAAACGGAGCGGCCGGAAGCAGTGGATGCCGGTACCGTGAAATTGGTCGGCACGGAGCGCGAAACAATCGTGCGGGAGGCGGTTCGCCTGCTCGAAGACCGCGAGGAATACGACCGCATGGCGCGGCTGCACAACCCTTACGGAGACGGCCAAGCTTGCGGACGCATCGCCGCGCGCGTCGCGCGTTATCTCGGGCAACACGCCACTGAGGCGTAACGTCCATTACTATGGAGAAGTTGTCAGTGCTCACTTCAGTCCGGGAGGCCAATTCACGGCGCGAGCCCAGGCATTGGCCGCAGATTTATTTTGGCGTGGCAGCCACCTCGCTCGCCACTCTGCTGCTGGAACTGGCGCTCACGCGCGTCTTTTCGGTGGTCTACTTCTACCACTTCGCCTTTCTGGCCATTTCCATTGCCTTGTTTGGCTTGGGAGCCGGCGGCGTTTTCTCGTATGTGGTCGAGGACTGGCCCGGCTCGCTCTATCGAAAGCTAGGCATTCTGGCAGCGGCGAATGCGATTGCGGTAGTTCTTTCTCTCTCGTATCTGCTCGGCCGGGCCGGCGATCTTTCGCTTGGGGCAATGGGCATCGTTTACCTGATGACCGCGATTCCGTTTGTGCTTTCCGGAGCCATTGTTTCGCTCGCGATTGCCGACACCATCGAGCGAGTGAATCGCGTATACTTTTTCGATCTGCTGGGAGCGGCGGCCGGCTGCGCTCTACTGGTTCCGCTGCTCGACCGGCTGGGCGGTCCGAACACCATTCTGGTCAGCCTCCGTGCTTCTGGCGGTCTCCGCCGCCATTTGGTTTCACCTGGCGCATGCCTCCAGCGGCCGCATTTGCGCGGTTCTGCTTGGCTTGCTGCTGGTCTGCCTGATTACTTACAACGTAGAAGTCTTCCCTTATCGATGTCCGATTCGCCAAGGGGCAAAGAGTCACCGATGAAGAGTTTGTTCGGTGGAACGAATTCTCGAGGATCGCCCTGAAGACAGAACCGGGCGGCGGACCGCAGGAGAGCATCTGTCATCGACGCCGACGCGGCCACCGGCGTCGCGCGTTTCGATTTTGAGCATCTCACGCCCAAACAGCAATTCGACCTGAAGTACTCGGGTCCCGGATTTCCGTATCTGCTGCGTCCCGGCGCGAAGACGTTGGTTATCGGCCCGGGCGGCGGCTGGGATGTGTCCCGCGCGCTCGCCTCCGGCAGTAAAGACATCACCGGCGTCGAAATCAATCCGATCATCGCCCATGTGATCATGAAGGAGAAATTTCCTCAATACAGCAATCGTCTCTATTTCCGTCCCGAGGTAAAGATCGAGATCGAAGACGGACGCTCTTTCGTGCGCCGCTCGCCGGAGCGCTATCAAGTCCTCCAGGCGACGCTCGTAGACACCTGGGCGTCTACTGCCGCCGGCGCCTTTGCGCTCTCGGAAAACAATCTGTACACCACCAACGCATTCGTCGACTATCTGTCGCATCTCACGCCGGATGGCCTCATGTCGTTTACGCGCTGGGGCTTCGATCCGCCCCGCGAATCGCTGCGCGTGGTGGCGCTCGCCACGCGGCGCTCCGGCAATTGGGCGAGAACGACCCGGCGCGGCACGTCGCCGTGGTACGCGGAAAATCTTCAGAAACTACAAGGCTGGGGCGCGCAGGACACCATTCTCGTGGCACGCCAGCCCTTCACCGCGGCCGATATCGCCTCGATCGATCAAGCCGCCGCGACGCGCGCGGATGGAAGTGGTCTATGTGCCGGGCACAAGCCATGATACGCCGTTTCGCGACTTGCTCACGGCCGCCGATCCCGAACGTTTCTACGATTCTTATCCTTTCGACGTGCGGCCGGTCAGCGACGACCGCCCGTTCTTCTTCTACACCGTGCAGCCGCGCGACCTGTGGCAATTCGTTTGCAAAGCGCCTCGCGCCAAAACGCCGATTTCAAAATCAACACCGCCCTGCCGGTGCTGTTCGGCCTGGTGGCGATCAGTATCGTGGCCATGCTGATTATCATGTCGCTGCCGCCGCTGGTCTTGCGCCAGAGCCTGCCGCGCGGCAAGGGCGTCATGCGCGGCTTGCTCTTCTTCTTGTTTATTGGCGCGGGCTACATCCTGATTCAGGTCGCCTTAATTCAGAAATTTGTGCTGTTCCTGGGCCATCCCACTTACGCTCTGACGGTAATTATCTTTTCCATGCTGATCTCGAGCGGCCTGGGGAGCTTCTGGAGTAAGTCGCTGGTGCGCGCCGATATTTTCCGGCTGTAGCGTGGCTTTGGCCATGATTGCGGGCGCCATCATAGCGCTTGTCTATCGTCGTGGGGCCAATCGCTGAAAGTGGAGTAGCGCTGGCACGACCGATCAAAATCCTCCTCTCGGTGCTGCTGATCTCGCCCGCTGGTTTTGCCATGGGCATGCCTTTCCCAACCGGCCTCACTCTGCTCGAGAGAGTCATGCCGGCCGCCGTGCGCTGGGCTTGGGCCATCAACGCCGCATCGAGCGTGCTCGGGTCCGCGGCGGCCATATTCCTGGCTATCTACATCGGTATCCAGGCGACTCTAATCATCGGCGGCGTATGTTACCTGGCGGCGGCAATCAGCATCGCCAATTCGGCCCTGAACAAGCGGAGATTTTCGTCTCAACTTGCCGGTGCGGTTTCGACCTAGCCTCGCCCATTCAGGTAGCGCGCCGTCGGGGCCTGCGAGGTAGTGCGCATAATCCGCAGAGCTTCTTCCAGCGCTTCGGTAAAGAAGTATTCGCCCCACATCACGGATTCATCTACGCCCAGACCTTTGTGCAAGTGGTAGACGCCGCCTTTCAAGACGCCCTCCCACTTGGGATCGGAACTCGCCAGATAGTTCGTGCAAAGTGTGCGCAGGATGTGAATCGCGGTCGACCAGTAGAAATGCCCTTTCATGGGGTCGCCGGTGTGGCGGCACAGGCGCAGCAAGCCCGCGGCCGCTATAGCCGCCGCAGAGGAATCGACCAGCGACCGATTCTCGGGCGGAGCGTTGTAATCCCACGGCGGCACGCCGTCGGCCGGCGTGTGCGTGATGTAGTAATCGGCGCAGGCTTCGGCCGTGTGCAGAAAACGCGGATCGCGGCTGTATTCGTAAGAAGCCGTGAAGCCATAAAGCGCCCACGTCAGCCCGCGCGACCAGCAGGAATCGCCGCGAAATCCTTGCTGCGTGGATTGCCGCAAAAATTCGCCGGTTTCGATATCGAAGATTCCTTCATGCGCGGTGGAGCCGTCGCCGCGCACCAGATAGCGGCGCGTGGTGATGCAGTGCCGGACCGCGATGTCGCGCAGCCGCTTGTCGTTGGTCTCGCGAGCGGCGTAGAAGATTATGCCGACATTCATCATGATGTCGATAAAAATGGAATCCTCCGCCACGAACGAGCGCAAATATTGCCCGTTGTCGTTGAAACGTTTGGCCAACGTCCGGCCCGCTTGGATGACCACTTCGCGAATCGCCGGATCTCTGCGTCATGCGATACCAGCGATAATACGTCGAAAGAAAATAAACCCGAGGTCGTGCACATCGCCGATCGTTCTTGCGCGGTTCGAGCGGCTTGCTGTAACGAATGGCCTGCTCCATCCAATACTTCGATTCGGCGTTGTCGGCGCCCAGATGCCTCACGAATAGCCACATCATTCCGGGCAGGAAACCGTCGCACCAGTGCGTCCAGGCCGGCCCCGCGTGCTTCCATGCGCCACTTGCCGTGTACATCGGATAAAAATCCGGATGCGTTTCAATGAGCCGCCTGACCTGCTTCTGCGCGAAGCGCAAGGCGTTTTCAAACAGCTCTCTATCGGACTCGTAGATGAATTGAATCACTTATATACCCGCGATGACAATTATAGGGAAGCGCGCGCTCAGCCTCTGCTACCATCGGGAAAACATGCCGGCTAAAGTCACCATCTTCAACAACGGACCCATCCGGCTCGAAGGTGAATTCGTCATCCAGGATGCCGAGGGCAATCCGTACGGACTGGCCGGACGAACGGTTATTTCCTTGTGCCGCTGCGGCATGGCTGAAAACAAGCCGTTTTGCGACGGCTCGCATGGCCGCAACGGCTTCTCGTCTTTGTGCAAAGCGAGAAATCTCGATCCGCCCAAACCCAAGGTGTAGTGGTTTGCGGAAACCCCGCGCCGTCCCGCGCAATCAAACCGGTAACCAACGCGCGGCATGGCATCTCTTCCTCAACTAGCAAATCCGGTCCCCGCAGCTAAGTCGACCAGCGGCCGCCTGATCGAGCTCGACATCCTGCGCGGGTTCTTACTGCTGTGGATGACACTGACGCATCTGCCGACAGCCGTCAGCATCGTCTCGAATCAGACATTTGGCTTCGTCTCGGGCGCGGAAGGCTTCATCTTTCTCTCGGCCTTCATGGTGGGCCAACTGGAGCACCGCGTGGAGGAGAAACGAGGCCGCATTGCCGCGCTGCGCGATTTGGCCAAGCGCACCGTGAGAGTGTACCTGTATCACTGCGCCTTGCTCGCGATCGCGTTCCTGGTGCTAGCGCCGATCGGCGTGCAATTTCACAGGCTGGCTATTGAGAATTTGCTGTCCTACTACGTGGCCGACCCGAAGCATGCGCTGATTGCGGCTGCGCTGCTCGAATACCGGCCGTCGCTGCTCGATATTCTACCGATGTACGTTCTCTTTATGGCGCTAACCCCCGTGGCTCGCGAAATCGCGCGCCGCTGGAGTTGGGAGCCGGTCGTGTATGCAAGCTTCACGCTTTGGGCGATCGCTCAATTTGGTTTGCGTGCGTGGCTTTACCGGCAAGGCGATTTGTTTGGGCTGAAGGTGCCCGAAAGTTCTACCGGCGCTTTCGACCTGTATGCCTGGCAGCTTCTCTGGATCGTCGGCCTGGCGCTCGGCAGCATCACTTTCGGCGGCAATCGGTCTCAACCGCGTCAACGTATTCCCAACTGGCTTTGGAAACTCAGCTTGCCGCTAGCCGTTGGATTTTTGATTCTGCGCTACAGCCCCTTGGACCGTTGGATGAATCCCGAAGTGTACGGCTGGCTAATCGATAAGTGGCACCTCGGACCCACCCGCCTGATCAACTTTTCGGCGCTGGCGATTCTGGTGGTGCGTTTCGGCGCGCGCATCGCCCACTTGCGATTCATCTCCCCGCTTTATCTGCTCGGGCAGGCTTCGATCGAGGTGTTCAGTATCCACGTCTTATGCTGCCTGGCCGGTCACTCGCTCAGCGAAGACGCCGATCCCATCCAGCCATGGTGGCAGCAGGCTATATTGCTGGTGGTGACCATCTCGGCGTTGTTTCTTACCGCGCTCGCACACCGCACCTGGATACGCAAACGGCGCGCCACGCCATGACGCTTATCTGGCCGCTGCTTTTCTGTTTTGTTGCGGGATACAGCGTGCGAATCGTTCACACCTATCCGCACGACCGTTCGTCGTTTACGCAGGGCCTCGAATACCGCGATGGGCTTCTTTATGAAGGCACTGGTCTCAAGGGCCAATCGAGATTACGCGTCGAGCGGCTGGAGACCGGCGAGATCGTCCGGCAAGTGGACGTGCCCGCGGAATATTTCGGCGAGGGCATCACCGTATTCGGCAACCGGATTTTGCAACTCACCTGGCAAGCGCACCTGGGATTCGTCTACGGGCGCTCGACCTTCCGCCCGTTGGGGCGATTCCACTATCCCGGCGAGGGCTGGGGACTTACGAACGATGGCAAGCACGTGTACATGAGCGACGGTTCGGCACAGATCCGCTGCCTCGATCCGGAGAATCTGCGCGAATTGCGGCGCATCACGGTCCACGACGGCGCCCGCGAGATACAAATGCTGAACGAATTGGAATGCGTAGATGGCGAGATCTATGCGAACGTCTGGCAAACCGATCGCATTGTCCGTTTTCGGCCCTTGGACGGCGCGGTCACAGGCTGGATCGATGCATCCGGCTTGCTTACGGCGGATGACCAGCGCGAACCAGTAGACGTCCTGAACGGAATCGCATACGATGCAGCGGGGAAACGCCTCTTCATCACCGGCAAGCTGTGGCCGAAGCTGTTCGAGATCCAGCTAGTCCCCCGCTAATGCGGGCTGCCGCCGCCTACGCCAGAGTTAGCGACGGGTTTGATTTCGAGGCTTATAATTCCGGCTGGTGAGTAGGCTCGATCCGGGCGTTCGAGAGGGTGGATACTCTCTCTGCGATTAGAGGAGCAAAATAACCAGGACTGAGGCACCAAGCCAAAAAGGCTAGTATCCGAACTGGGGTTCCGATACTCGCACCGATCCAATCGTACGGATATTTCATTCCTATACCGTATACAGCGACCACCCACCAGCTAAACGTTAGTCCGACGGCGAGCCAACGTGCCACATTTCGAATACGCTCGACAGGCCAGCGCCGAGGACGGGCAAGAAGCCCCGTTGCAACTCCGGGTATCAAAGCCGATACCAATGCAATGACCGCAAACCAGGTCAAACCATTGCGCAGAGTAAGCATTCCCTTAAACCTCACAATCTATCCAACCACCAGTCTGGCATGAAAATAGCAGTTTCTACTGATCAAATGGACGTTGCGAAAACGGCTTAAGGGCTCAAGACCCGTATATCACTAAGATTCCGGTAATCCTCCGCAAAATCCAACCCATAACCCACCACGAATTCGTCCGGTATCTGAAAGCCGACGTATTTCACGTCCACGGGCTGTACGCGGCGCTCGGGCTTATCCAGCAGTGTCGCAATCGCCAGAGACTTCGGCTTGCGCTGCTCCAGCAGCCTTTTTAAATAGCTGAGCGTTACGCCGCTGTCGATAATATCCTCCACGATCAGAACATCGTGCCCTTCGATATTGACGTCCAGATCGCGCGTGACTTTTACCTGGCCGGAACTCGTTTTCTGGTGGCCGTAAGTCGAAATCGCCATAAACTCAATCCGCACCGAAGGGTGCCTGATGGCGCGCGCCAAATCGGCTACAAATACAAAAGCGCCCTTCAGGACGGACACCAGATAAACCGGCCCCTGCGGGTAGTCCCGTTCAATTTCCGCCGCCATTTCCCCGATGCGCCGCTGAATCTGATCGGAGGTGATGAGGATACGCTCGACGTGGCCGGACATGTCTCGTCAATATTAGCTTGAAAACGTAAGTGTTTGTTATACTTAAAGAGTTTTTATGCGCTTGAACGGCCACCCGAAGAAGATTATCCTGCTGAAACCGCGTGGGTTCTGCGCTGGAGTAGTACGCGCGATCGATGTGGTGAAGATCGCGCTCGATCTCTATGGAGCGCCGATCTACGTGCGCAAAGAGATTGTCCATAACCGGCATGTGGTAGATGAGTTGCGCCGCGCCGGCGCCATCTTCGTGGAAGAATTGAACGAAGTTCCCGAAGGCGCGCGCGTTATTTTCAGCGCGCATGGGGTGTCGCCGGCCGTCCGGGAAGAGGCCAAGGAGCGAAATTTACAGGTCATTGACGCTACCTGTCCGTTGGTCACCAAAGTACACCTCGAAGCGGTTCGATTCGCCAAGCAAGGCCATACGATCGTCCTGATTGGACATCGCGATCACGATGAAGTCATCGGCACGCTGGGCGAAGCGCCGGAGAACACAATTCTGGTCTCTGATGTCGAAGATGTCGACCGGCTCGCAATCAAAGATCCGGAACGGGTCGTATACCTGACCCAGACTACGCTTTCTCTCGACGAAACCAAAGAAATCGTCACCCGGCTCAAAGAGCGGTTCCCCAAGATCATGGGTCCTAAAACGCAGGATATCTGCTATGCAACCGAGAACCGGCAATTGGCCGTCAAAGCCGTAGCCCCGCTTGTGCCAGGCGCTTCTTGTGGTGGGATCGAACAACAGTTCGAATTCGCGGCGGCTGGTGGAAGTCTGTGAGAAGGCAGGCGTCCCGGCCTATCTGCTGGACGATTGCGGCGAGGTGCAGCCGGCCATGCTCGATGGCGTTTCGACTGTGGCGGTGACCGCCGGAGCTTCCGCGCCGGAGCATTTGGTAGAAGAATTGATTGCGCATTTGAAGGCGCAAGGGTATTCTCATTTGGAAGAAGCGGAAATCAAAGAGGAGGACGTGCGCTTCACGCTGCCGTCCGATCTCGAAAACTTTACTCCCCGATTGCACACTGTGCGTGTTTAGGTGGTAATTCGCGGTGCTTGAACGATCTGGATTCGACATCTCGGATGCGCTGAGCCTCGGTAGTAGCGACGGGGGCGCGGGCGATGCGATTCGCAAAGCCGCTCAGTCGCTGCTAAGCCGCCAAAATTACGAGGGCTTCTGGTGGGCCGATCTGCGAGCCGATTCGACGCTCGAATCCGACTACATCATGATGGAGCTTTGGCTTCATCCTCCAGTGGACGGCGTATGGAATCCACCCACCCGGCCGAAAATCGAGCGCGCGGTGGCGGCCATCCTGGCGCGTCAACTGGAAGACGGCGGTTTCAACATCTACCGCAAGGGACCGGCGGAAGTCAATGCCTCGATCAAAGCGTATTTTGCGCTGAAGGTGGCGGGTGTTGCGGCCTCCGATCCGCGAATGCTGCGCCTGCGCGACCGGATTTTGGAATTGGGCGGTTTGCAGGCGGCGAACAGCTACGTCCGCGTCAATCTCAGCCTGTTCAATTTGTTTCCACGCGAGGCCTGCCCCTCGATTCCGCCGGAAATCATCCTCCTGCCGTTCCACTTCATCTATCAGATGTCCTCGTGGACGCGCGCGATTGTGATCCCGCTTTCGGTGGTGCACTCTTCGAATCCACAGCGTCCCGTACCGGCAGGCTTTACGCTCGAGGAATTATTTCTGCCCGGAGCCCCCATGCATCCGGAGCGGGACCCGAGATTCTTCAGTTGGCGCAATTGTTTCCTTGCGTTCGACCGCTTCCTGAAAATGTGGGAGCGCGTGCACCCGCGTTTCGTCCGGCGTTACGCTCTGGCCAAATGCAGCGAATGGATGATCCGGCACTTCGAAAAGTCGGACGGCTTGGGCGCCATCTATCCATCCATGCAATACGCCGTGATGGCGCTGGATGTCCTGGGCTTTGGCGCGAGCCATCCGTATCGCGTGGAAGCGGAGAAGCAGTTTAACGGCCTGATGGTCGACCTCGATATAGATAACGGCGCGCGCGGCTTTTTCATGCAGCCTTGTTTCTCGCCTATTTGGGACACGGCGCTCGCGGCCTTCGCCTTGGCCGAAATGGAAAATCCGCCGCTTGCCGCACTGCGCCGCACCGCCGACTGGATGCTGTCGAAGGAAGTGCGCCGTCAAGGCGACTGGTCCGTAAAGCGTCCCGGAGTCGAACCGTCCGGCTGGGCTTTTGAATTCAATAACGAGTTCTATCCGGATATTGACGACACGGCAATGGTCTTGTTGGCATTTGAAAAAGCGCGCGCCTCCGATGAAAACAAAGCAGCGGGCCTGCGAAAAGCGGGCGCTGAACTGGCTGCTCGCCATGCAGGGTAAAGATGGCGGCTGGGCGGCATTTGACGTAGACAATAACTGGAAAATCCTGAGCCACGTCCCGTTTGCGGATCACAACGCAATGCTCGATCCCTCCTGTCCCGATATCACCGGCCGGGTGCTCGAAGCGCTGATTCGCGCGCGGTCTCCAGACCTTCTCATCCGGCGGTGCGCCGGGGCGTGGATTATCTGTTGCGCGCCCAAGAGCAGGATGGAAGCTGGTACGGCCGCTGGGGCGTGAATTATATTTACGGCACGTTTCTGGCATTGCGCGGCTTGCGCGCCGCCGGTTTGAGCGAGAATGAGCCGGGTATCCAACGCGGGCTTGAATTCATTCGCGCCTACCAGAACCGCGATGGCGGCTGGGGCGAGAGTTGCGCCAGCTACGACGAGAATCGGTTCGTGCCCAACCCTAGCACGCCTTCGCAAACCGCCTGGGCCTTGCTCGCGCTGCTTGCGGGGGGCGATCTGCGCAGCGAGAGTCTCTTCAACGGAGTCGATTACCTGGTGCGCACGCAGCGGCCGGATGGAACCTGGGAGGAAAACTACTCGACCGGAACTGGTTTCCCGCGCGTGTTCTACCTGGCTTACACCGACTACCGCAACACGTTTCCATTGCTTGCTCTCTCGACATATAGGAAAGCCACCGCTGTCCGGGAAGAGTCGGTGGCGTGAGCCTCGGATACGAACTTGGCGCTCACGCTAGTAACCGGTGCTAGCGGCTTTCTCGGCTGGCATGTCGCCCGTGTCCTTGCCGAGCGCGGCCATCGGGTACGCGCGCTGTGCCGCCCCACAAGTCAGCTTCGTGAATTGGATGTCGAGCGGGTCACGGGCGATTTACGAGATCCCGATTCGCTGCGGCGCGCCATCGAAGGTTGTGAGCTTGTCTTCCATGTCGCGGCGGATTACCGGCTTTGGTCGAAACATCCCGCCGAGCTCTATTCGTCGAATGTGGACGGTACGCGCAACCTGCTCGATGCAGCCGCGCGCGCAAAGGTCGAGCGTATCGTTTATACCAGCACGGTCGGCTGCATCGGCATGCCCGAGGGACGTAATGGAGACGAGCAGACGCCGGTCTCTATCGCCGATATGGCCGGCCATTACAAACGTTCGAAATGGCTCGCCGAACAAGTGGCTCTCGAAAAATCCGCGGCCGGGCTCCCAGTGGTGATCGTAAATCCCACAGCTCCGATCGGCGATCATGATTGGAAGCCGACGCCAACCGGCAAAATTATCGTGGATTTCCTGCGCGACAAGCTTCCTGCGTTTGTCGACACGGGCCTTAACCTGGTGGACGCGCGCGACACGGCCATCGGCCATTTGTTGGCTGCCGAAAAGGGCCGCCCCGGCGAGCGCTATATTTTGGGCGGCGAAAACCTCACGCTGGAACAGATTTTGGGCCGGCTCTCCGCATTTTCCGGCAAGCCTGCCCCGACGATTAAAATTCCTTATTCAATCGCCTATGCAACCGGCGTGATTACTACCGCGTTCGCGCAAGTGACGGGCAAACCGCCGCTCGCCCCGCTCGAGGGAGTAAAGATGGCGCGCAAGAAAATGTTCGTTACCCATGACAAGGCGGCGCGGGAACTCGGCTTTACGCCGTGCCCGGTCGAGAGCGCGCTGAAACGCGCTATTGAGTGGTTTCGCGTCAACGGATACTGCTAGTTACGATGGCGATTCTGTACGTAGCTTCGGAAGCGGTCGAATTGGAACCCATGGCCAGGTTGCTGACAGGCGTTCGCAAACTGAAGTGGCCACTCGCCTACGCCTATGAAGGCGTTTGGGAGGGCCGCCGCCTATTGCTCGCGGCAAATGGGGCCGGACCGAAATTGGCGGCGCGCGCCGTCGAAGTGGCGATTCGCGCGATTACTGTCCGCGGAACTCTCCTCTTCCGCCCTCGAAGCCGTTGTCAGCACGGGGTTTTGCGGAGCGCTCGATCCGGCTCTGCGCGAGTCTCAGATTGTGATGGCCAGCCAGGTTCTTGACTGGGCGAACAAAGAACGCTACGATTGCGTCCAGATTGCAGATGTCCAGGGGGCCATCTCCGGTTTGGTGGTGTCGCAAGATCGAATCGCGATCGACGATGAGGAGAAACGCCGTCTGCGCGACGGCTCGGGCGCTGCAGTGGTTGAAATGGAGGCGGCCGGTATCGCGGCCCGTGTTAAACGCGCCGGATTGCCGTTCTGCTGCATCAAAGTAACATTGGACCGGGCCGATGAATCCTTCGCGATCGATTGGAACAGGATGCGAAATTCCGAAGGACGGATCGCGCGTGGGAAAATCATGGTACGTGCCGTTACCCGGCCCAATTTGCTTCCCGGGCTATTTCGTCTAAAGCGCCGCTCGGAAGAAGCTGCGCGAGTATTGGGAGAGTTTCTTGTCAGCTGCCGAATCAGTCCAAACGTCAACAGCGCTCGCGCCGAGTGAAGACGTACCGCGCTCGATGCGGGCCGCCGTATACCTGGGACAAGGCCGGGTTGCGGTGCAGTCGATCGAGACGCCTTCTATTGGCCGCGGCGAGATTCTGGTTCGCGTGGAAAGCTGTGGTATCTGCCATACCGATCTAAAAAAGATCGAGTACGATCTTCTTTCCGCTCCCCGCGTGTATGGCCACGAAACAGCCGGCGTAGTTGTCGCCGCCGGTAGCTGGTGTCGCCAAATACGCGCCGGGTGATCGTGTCATTGTCTTCCATCACATTCCCTGCCGCGACTGTTTCTTCTGCCAACGCCGTTTATACGCGCAGTGTTCGGTGTATAAGAGAGTGGGGGTCACGGCCGGCTTTGAACCGGCGGGGGGTGGCTTTTCGCAATATGTTCGCGTCATGGATTGGATAGTGGACTCGGGGCGTTGAGCCGATTCCGGACGGCGTGTCGTTCGACCAGGCTTGCTGGGTGGAGCCGGTCAACACCTGTCTGAAAGCCGTACATATGCTGGCTTTCGAACCTGGCGACGTGGTTGCGATACTCGGACAGGGCTCTATCGGGCTAATCTTCACTATGCTTGCGAGGCGAATGGGCGCATCGGTGTTGGCTACTGACGCAATCGCGAGCCGGCGCGAGTTGGCCCAGCGTTTTGGCGCCAGCGCCTATGATCCGTTCGAAGAGAGCTTTGAAACAGCAGTGAAAGTCCGCACGGAAAGTCGTGGCGCCGATGCGGTGATTCTTGCCGCCAGCGCCCCCGGCCTGGTCGAGCAAGCTCTGCGGATCTCGCGGCCCGGTGCGAAGATCCTTCTGTTCGCGCAAACGTCGTCATCGGAACGTATCGAAATTCCCGGCGCAGCCATCTGTGTAGGAGAGCGTATGCTGCTCGGTTCCTATAGCGCCGACGTCGATCTGCAAAGCGAGTCCGCTCGCCTGGTATTCAGCGGCGATTTGCCACTGGAACAATTAGTCTCCCATCGTGTGCCGCTCGCTGAAATCGAGCGAGGCATCTCTTTGTGCCGGCGTCCCGGCGCCGAGTCGCTGAAAGTTGTGGTTCGTCCGCAGGAGCAAAGCCCATGGCGCTAGCAGCGGAGACGAACATGCAGGCGGCCATACTCTACGGCAAAGAAGACGTGCGGCTCGAGTCGGTTCCCATCCCGTCCATCGGCCCGGGCGAACTGCTGGTGCGCGTCCGCACGGCCCTCACTTGCGGAACCGATGTAAAGGTCTTTCGCCGGGGCTATCACGCCAAAATGATCCGCCCACCCGCGCTGTTCGGTCACGAAATGGCTGGCGACGTAGTGGCGGTAGGCGAAGGCATTGGACAGTTTCGCGCCGGGCAGCGTATCGTTGCGGCGAACTCCGCTCCCTGCGATCGTTGCTTTTTTTGCCAGCACGGCCAGCAGAATCTTTGCCAGGATCTGCTGTTTAACAACGGAGCTTACGCCGAATTTATTCGCCTTCCCGCGCGCATTGTCCAAAAGAATACCTACGTGATTCCTTCGAGTCTCGGATATAAGGACGCCGCACTGGTAGAGCCGTTGGCTTGCGCAGTACGCGGCCTGGATGAAAGTAACCTGCACGCCGGCGATACGCTCGCGATCATCGGATTAGGACCGATTGGCCTGATGTTCGTGCAGTTGGCAAAGTATGCGTATGGAGCCCATGTAATTGCCATTGCGCGCCGTCAGGAGCAGGTGGATCGGGCCATGCTGCTGGGAGCCGATGAAGGCTTGTTAATGGGCAATCACGCTTCCCTTGCCACAGAGCTGAAGTCGCGTACCGCCGGCCGTGGCGCCGACATGGTCATCGAAGCGATCGGCCATCCGGAGGTCTGGGAACTGGCTACCCAGCTTGTGCGCCGCGGCGGTACCATCAATTTCTTTGGCGGCTGTCCATCCGGAACGAAAGTCGGACTCGACACCGGCCTGCTGCACTATTCCGAAATCACCTGCAAAGCCAGCTTTCACCACACGCCCGCACACATCCGCCGTTCGCTCGAATTCCTTGCGCAAGGCAAGGTCAACGCCAGCTTCCTCGTGAATCACGAGGAGCCGCTCAGCCAATTGCCGCAGGTTTTGCTCGATTTGGCCCATCGCCGGAATGGCCAGATCAAGACCGCCATCATACCCTGACAATAGAGAAGTGGCAGTCGCTCGCCTACAGCCGAAAGAATACGTTCGCAGCCGGTCTGAGGATACGACCGCCTATTCGGAAACCGAGGCGCTGGAATATACACGCTGGCTCGCGACCCATCACTACGAAAACTTTCAGGTCGTAAGTTTTCTTCTGCCGCGCAAGCTGCACCAGGATTTTTATAATGTCTACAGCTTTTGCCGTTGGGCCGACGATTTAGGCGACGAGATTGGCGATCCCGCAGAAAGCTTGCGCCTGCTCGCCTGGTGGCGGCGCGAACTCCAGGCCATGTATGGCGGCGAAGCGTCCCACCCCGTATTCGTGGCGCTGAAGGAGACGGTGGGCCGCCACGCCATTCCGATGGAGCCTTTTGACCGCCTGATCCGGGCCTTTGAGCAGGATCAGACCACCCCGCGCTACCGGACGTTTGACGATGTGTTCGGCTATTGCGTGAACTCGGCCAATCCGGTCGGCCACTTGGTTTTGTATCTGTGCGGCTATCGCGACGCCGAACGGCAGCAGCTTTCCGATTACACCTGCACCGCCCTCCAACTCGCCAATTTCTGGCAAGACATTGGCGTAGATCTCGAGAAAGGCCGCGTATATCTGCCGCTCGATCTGCTCGAAAAGCACGGATACACGGTCGACGAGTTGATGCGGCTCGAAGAGAACGACCGCTTCCGTGCTGTCCTCCGCGAAGCGGTCGCCGTGGCCGAAGATCTTTTCGTGAAAGGTCTTCCGTTGATTCGAAAGGTCAACCGCCGGCTGTCGCTCGATCTCGACCTGTTCAGCCGTGGCGGGATGAAGATCTTACAAAAGATCAAAATGCAGGATTACAATGTGTTACGGCAGCGTCCGCATATTTCAAAGACGGAACGCGCCGGGATCCTTCTCCAATGCCTAGCCCGGCTTCTTCCGTTTTGATGTCTTCAGCGGTCGGGGAGTCGTATCGGTATTGCGAGCAGATAGCCAAAGAGCGCGCCAAAAACTTTTACTATTCGTTTCTGCTGCTTGAAAAACGGCAGCGTGAGGCCATGTGCGCGATTTACGCGTTCATGCGCCACTGCGACGATTTGAGCGACGATCCAGCGATGCGCGAATCCGGCCAATCGCAGCAGAGCATCGCCTTATGGCGCGTGGAACTCGATCGGGCTTTACACGAGCATCTTGGCGAGAATCCCATTTGGCCGGCTTTCTGCGATACGGTGCAGCGCTACTCCATTCCGCATCGTTTCTTTCACGAGATGATTGAAGGCGTCATGTCGGATCTCGAGCCGCGCGAGATCGAGACCTATGAAGAGCTTTACCAATACTGCTATCGAGTAGCCTCTGTGGTTGGCCTCACGATCATTCATATCTTCGGTTTTCAATCGGTGCGTGCGCTGCTGCTGGCTGAAAAGTGCGGGGTGGCGTTTCAGCTCACGAATATTCTGCGGGACGTGCGCGAGGATGCCGAAGCCGGCCGCGTCTATCTTCCGCGTGAAGATCTGCGCCGCTTTGGCGTCTCGGCCGAGCAATTGCGGCTAGGCATGGAGAACGATCGCTTCCGCAGCCTCATGCAATTCGAGGCTGGCCGCGCGCGCGCCTGCTACGAAGAATCGGCCGGTCTCGCCGGCTTGATCGAGAAGAAGAGCCAACGCTCGCTGTGGGCTCTGCGCGAAGTGTATTTGCGCTTGTTGTCGCGAATCGAAAAATCGGACTACTCCGTGCTGACCCGCCGTATCCAGGTTCCCAAACGCACCAAAATGGCTCTCTTGGCGATGGCGTTCTTACGCTGAGCGAATGGCTCCTGCCTCTAACGGCTCGCTCGCCGCATAGGTCAAAATCCATTCCGATCCCGAACCGCTAATAGAAAATTCGCCGGCGTGCGCCGGCACCATCCAGGTTTGTCCCGCGGCGTAGGGATCGCCCGCTATACGTCCATCGCCTTTCGTGCAAACCAGCAGTAAATAGTGGGGCAGACCGCCGCGTAACGTGGCAGTACCTCGCGGCCTCAGCCGCTCGATCCGGAAATACCGGCACGCCGCCAACTGATCCCGCCAATCCGCCAGCGCGACCGGCTCCTGCTCGTGCGTGTAAGGCCCCAGGTGCGACACGTTTGCGCCGTGATCGAGATGCAATTCGCGCGCGCGTCCATAGTCGTAAAGCCGGTAAGTGATATCCGAATTCTGCTGAATTTCGCAAATCGTTACCCCGGCTCCGATCGCATGAACAGTGCCGGCCGGAGCCAGAAACACATCGCCCGCGCGCACCTTCCGCCAATCGAGTAAGTTCTCTATCTCTCCGCTCAGTGCGCTTGCCTTCAATTGCCCGGAAGCAAGAGTCTTCTGAAAGCCCAGCGCCACCTCGGCGCCGGGTTCTGCATCCATCACATACCAGGCTTCGGTTTTTCCCAGGCAGCCGTGGTGATGGCGCGCATACTCGTCGTCCGGATGCACCTGCACGGAAAGGCGCTCGGAGGTAAAAAGCAGCTTGACCAGCAGCGGGCAAATGCCCGGATGGCCGCCGTCGGCGCCGGTCCCCAGTATTTCCGGATGCGCCCCGATCAGTTCGGCGAGCGTTCCGCCAAGCGATGTTCGGTTCTCCTCAAAAGTGAACCATGCTTCGCCGATAGGTTTCGCGCACTGTACCTCGGGGAAATAGGGCGCAAGACTTTCGCGGCCCCACACACGTTCGCGAAACAAAGGAAAAAGCTGAAAAGGCCGGTTCGGGCGAATCGGCATCGTTACTCGCTCTCTTCTCGCCCCAGATAGAGTTCGCTCACCAGGTCTTTATGGTTCTCCAACACCTGGGCCCGCCGAACCTTCATCGTTGCTGTCAGCTCCCCGCGCTCAATCGCAAACTCCCGATCGAGAACTTTAAACCGCCGTATTCGCTCGAAGTCCGCAAGCTGTTTGTTGATGCGAGCGACCACATCCTTTACGCCCTTCTCGCCGTCCGCAGTCGCTGAATTGAGCGTAAGGATCGCGGTCATGTAGGGCCGCTTGTCGCCAATCAATACAACCTGGCTCACTGCGGGCTCCATCTTGAACAGGCTCTCGATGCGGGCCGGGTAAATCTTTTTGCCGCTGGAAGAAACAATCAACTCTTTTTTGCGGCCGGTGATGAACCAGTATCCGTCCTGATCCACTTCCCCAATATCGCCGGTCGAGAACCATCCGTCTTCGCTGAGCACCGAACGCGTCGCGATTTCATCGCGATAATAGCCCATGAACACGCATGGCGAGCGGACCTGTAACTCGCCATCTTCGGCGATTCGCATTTCCACGCCGGGAAGCAATTTTCCGATGCTGCCGGGCTTCGGACGATCGAGCGGATTGAAGGACAGGATACCGGCTTCGGTCAGTCCATAGCCTTCGATGAGCGGCATGCCGACGGCCGAAAAAAATTCCGCCAGGTCCTTGCCCAACGGCGCCGCCCCCGAAGCGGCAATACGCAGCCGGCCGCCCAGCCGTTCGCGAATTTTCGAGAAAACGAGTTTATTCGCGCCCTTCAGCGTTCGCGCCATCCACTTCGGAAGAGGTTTGCCTTGCTGCCTGTAACGCGACGCTTCCAATCCTAATCCGAGTGCTCCGTGAAAAATCTTGCGCAAAACCAGGGGGCGTTTTCGCACTTCGCTCGTTATGGTCGCGTACATCCGCTCCCACACCCGCGGCGGAGCCAGAAATACCGTCGGCCGTATCGATTTCAACTCGGCCGGCAAGCGCGCGAGACTTTCGGAAAACCAAACCGGCATGCCCATGCGCAGGGGCACCATTTCGAGGACAATGCGCTGCGCAATGTGCGCGGAAGGCAGAAACACCACCGTGGAATCCTGCGGGCCGACCGGCAATGCAACCGGCGCCATATCGACGTTCGCCAGAATGGCCGCATGGCTGCTCAGACCCATCTTCGGTTCGCCGGTGGCGCCGGATGTCAGATACAAAATGGCGGCATCGTCAGCCGACAGTTCTTCCTTTAAGCGGGAAAGCGCTGCAGGATCGCGTTCCTGAAGTTGCCGGCCTGCATGCTGCAGTTCATCGAGCGTGGTCGCGGCTGTACTCTCACCGGTCATCAGCACGAGATGCTCCGGCAATTTCACGTCTTGTGCGTCGGCCACGCCGGTCAATTCCGCGAACGACTTCGGCATTCTCCACAAACAGGAACCGCGGCGCGATGGATTGAATGTTACGGAGCAAATCGGGCATAGGATAGGCGGTATATAGCGCCGCCGCCACCCCGCCCGCCGCCATGATCCCCACATCGGTCAGGTAAAACTCGGCGCGCGTTTCCGAGAGGATGCAGACAATCTCACCCTTGCGCAGACCGAGCGCCCGCAATCCCAAACCGATTTCGGCCGACGTGCGCAGCCATTCGTTCCAGGAATAGGTCCGGTAACCGCCTCCGGCCTTGGCGCCGCTCGGTTGATAGAGCGCGACGGCATCGCCATACTGCCGCGCGGTGTCCTCGAGTGCGGTAAACACGGTGCGAGCCGGCATGGCCGAATTTTAACAGCCCTCTTTCTCAAGTACCCCCGCGTGTCGAGCATGGAGCCGCGCGATATCGAGCCGAGGCCGATTGAACAGGATTTTCAGTAGACAGTCCTGGGACGAATCGCATCGCCACCAAACTCAAGCATCGTTTTCGGCTTGACAACTTCCGCTTTACCGCGAAACTGGCGCTTAGGAATCATCAAGCGCAATCCAGATCCTCTGGATCTTGGCGGATGGCGGGGTGGTGTGAGACTCGCGCCCCGTTTCGTGCGAAGCTCGTGTTTCGTTTGTTATCCACTTTGAAAAGCGGCGGTACGATGAACAAGATAGAGTCGCTGACATGAAAGAGGCATAGAAGAATGACCGCCGCACAAAGTTTGAGGGCTGCAGTTCGAAATACTCTCAACTCTCACGCACCAGCTTTAAGGCAGGCTTATCGGAATTTTCGAGACAGGCAAGAATTATCGAATCCGATTTCGACATCGTTCGGTTTCAAATTGACTGGTATGCCGGAAGCTTCCACGGGGCATTGGGAAACCCAGGAAATCGAAGCCTTTCTTGAGTTGCTTGCTGGTTCGCAGACATGTGTAGACATTGGGGCAAACGTCGGGTTCTATTCATGTTTGGCCGGTACGCGCGGGAAGCATGTCATCGCTGTGGAGCCGCTTGCGGCAAATCTAAATTTCCTATTGAAGAACCTCGTCGACAATGAACTCGCGGACGTCGAGGTTTACCCGCTTGGGCTCTCCGATCGCCCCGGCATTAAGCGGATTTACGGGTTCCGCGATGTGGCTTCGTTCGTAAAGGGTTGGGCGGGCGCTGTGGACAATGTTTACACTATGATACCCGTCACAACGCTCGACTTAATTGCGGGAACTCGCCTCGCGGGGAAGGCCACCGCAATCAAGATGGATGTCGAAGGTTTCGAACTTGAGGTCTTAAAAGGCGCAACGGGGACTTTGACGATGAGCCCGAAACCATGTTGGATGGTTGAGATTCTCCTCAACAATACAGCTGTCCCGGGAGGAATTAACGACAAGTTCTATCAAACGTTTGAAATCTTTTGGGAACACGGTTACGAGTCCCGCCATACGAATAAAGATCGCGCAGTCGTGTTGCCCCAGGACGTGAGCCGATGGATTACTCAGGGCAACGTCGATTCACAGTCTACAAACTTTCTGTTCGTGGCGAAATAGCTACCAGCAAGGCCAAATGAGAGCGAACCAAATAGCAATCTGTTAATTGCACTGGTGCGCCCGGACAGATTCGAACTGCCGACCTTCTGGTTCGTAGCCAGACGCTCTATCCAACTGAGCTACGGGCGCAGCAGACCACAGTATAACAGTGGAACTGGCCCGGCCGGTCAGGCGGAATGCAGCGCGGATTGGTCGAGCGTGAGGCTCCAGATGCGGTTGCGGCCGTTCGCTTTAGCGCGATATAGAGCCTCGTCCGCAACGCGAACGAATACGTCCGGGCTGCGTTCCGAGCCGTCTGAAATGGTGACGCCGAAACTCGCCGAAACCTGCAGCTCGCGGCCGTCCACCAGCATGCCGGTGGCGTGCAGCCGGTGACGCATTCGTTCCGCTTGATTGGCGGCCTGTTCCAGGTCGCAATTAGGGAGAACGACCAGGAATTCCTCGCCGCCATAGCGGCCGACCTGATCGTAAGGACGCATGTTGCTGCGTAAGCGAAGGGCGGTTTCACGCAATACGGCGTCCCCCGCGAAATGCCCCATCGTATCGTTGACTTTCTTGAAATGATCGAGGTCCAGCAGAATGATGCCTACCGTGCGGTGGTCGCGATGGCAGCGCGAAATCTCGTTCTCGAGTGTGTGCGCGATAGCCGACCGGTTCGGCAGCATCGTCAACAGATCCTTGCTTGCCCGTTCGCGCAATTCCTCTCGCGCCTGCAGCAGATTCAATTGCAGATCGATGATGCGCTGTCCGGCGCGCAGCCGGACTTGGAGCTCGTGCTGATCGAACGGCTTCACGATGTAATCGTCGGCGCCGGCTTCCAAACCTTCCACCGTTTCGCCCTTGGTGTTTTTCGAGGTAAGCAGCAGAATGTAGGTGTACGGCTCGCGCAGAGTTTCACGCACCCGCTTGCACACTTCAGGCCCCGTCAACTCGGGCATCACCCAGTCGAGGACTGCCATCGGCGGCGGATCGTCCTTCGCCAGAATGTCCAAAGCTTCCTTCCCGTTCTCGGCCATGACTACGTCATAACCCCACCGGGTGAGTGCGCTCCGGAGCATCGCGCGGGAGGTCGCACTGTCGTCGGCTATCAACACCTTCATAGTTGCCCCGGCCTGTCCCTGCTATTCCTTTCGTCGGGTCAGGCTCAAAAAATTAGCCTTTGGAGCAATAAAAGATGCGGACAGATTGCTGCGGTTTGTTCTTCATCGTTCTCGTCAGTTACACGAAAAGAGAGTGTTTCCTATAATATGCGCGCTCTATCCCTACAGGTCAATAGGGATAGGTCGCCCGGTCGGGCGTCTTCCTCGATCTCCAATCCTATACTATGAGTGTGCCCAGCCAAACGTCCCGCGCGCTCGGTAGTGAAAAGGAGAGCTTTGGATGAATAATTCCGTACTCGTGCCCATGGTGGTCGAGCAGACCTCACGAGGCGAACGTGCCTACGACATATATTCCCGCCTGCTCAAGGAAAATATCATTTTCCTGGGCACTCCCATTGACGATAACGTTGCCAACCTCGTCATGGCCCAGATGTTATTTCTGGCCGCGGAAGACCCGGAGCGCGACATCTCGCTGTACTTGAACTCGCCGGGCGGCTCCATCACCGCCGGTCTGGCAATTCTGGATACGATGCGGCTGGTGGAGCCCGACATTGCCACTTATTGCGTAGGCCAGGCGGCGTCCATGGCTGCGGTGCTGCTCGCTTGCGGAACCAAAGGCAAGCGTTTCAGTCTCCCCAATTCCCGCATTCTGATCCATCAGCCTTCCATGAGCGGTTTGGGTGGACAAGCTACTGATATCGATATCTATGCGCGCGAGATTCTGCGTATGCGCCAATCGCTGAATGAAATTTTGGCGGACGCGACCGGCCAACCGGTGGAACGGATCGCGCGCGATGTGGATCGCGACTATATTCTGGAACCGCCGGCGGCTTTGGAATACGGCATGATCGACCGCGTGATCTCCAGCCGTCATCCGCAGCCAGTACCAACGCGTTAACTGGGTCGCTTCCAATTTTAATAGCCGACCAGAGCAATTTCGCCCGCCCGAAGCTTTTCTCAGCGGGCGAAATTGTTCGCAAATTGCTGATTCTTAAAGCAAATCGCTGCGATCTTCAGTCCGCTCTAGATTCTGCCGATAGAGAAACTAGGGAGTTTGCTGAAACTACAGTTTTCAGAAGAGCCGCAAAAAGTTCTATCTTGACCGCGAGTCCAGGGCTGAGTTAGAGTGATGCTTCGGTTATAGCTCGGGTAAACTATAAGAGACACTTATCGAATCATGATCAAATTCCACGCGGCGATCACTGGATTTGTCATTCTTTCGGCGGTTTCCGTTGGCGTGTCTCGAGGCGCTGATAACGACGCTACTCCGGACGCTTCTTTAACGGCGCTCGATGGCGGATCGAATCCCGCCGGCGCATTCCAGCATTCGACAGAAGCGGACGATTGCCTCCGCCGAGCGGACGCGCACTTCAATACCGGGCGGCAATTCTACTTCAAAGGAGACTGGACGAGCGCGCGCCGCGAGTTCGATGAAGCGGTAGGCGCTCTTTTGACGGCGCCCGAGTCGCTGCCGGACCACGCCCGCATCGAGCGCCGGTTGGAAGAGATTTGCGATCTGGTCTATCGCTTTGACGTGGAGAGACTCGGAGCCGGTCAAAAAGCGGAAGAGCAAGCGGAAAGTTTCGATAAGGCCCCGATCGACGAGATCAGTCACATGACATTCGCGGTCGATCAGAGCCTGGTTCCGAAACTTGCAAGCGAGTTGAACCAAACCCCCTCCGGCATTCCACTGGATCTTTCGGATCCTGTGCTGGGCTTTGTACATTATTTCTCTACGCCTGCGGGACGCCGCACTCTCGTCTCCGGCCTGCGGCGATCGGGACGATACCGGCCTCTCATCGAGCGCATTTTCAACGAAGAAAACGTGCCGCAAGAATTGGTTTATCTGGCTCAGGCCGAATCCGGATTTCTGCCGCGGGCGGTGTCCTACAAGAAAGCCGTGGGCATGTGGCAGTTCATTGCCGGAACGGGCGCTAATTACGACCTGACGCGCACCAACGCATACGACGAGCGCTTCGATCCGGAGAAGGCGACGCGTGCCGCCGCCCGGCTGCTAAAGGACCTGCACAATCGTTACGGCGACTGGTATCTGGCGATCGCCGCCTATAATTGCGGCGCGGGCGCGGTAGACCGCGCCATCGAGCGGACTGGCTACGCCGATTATTGGGAGCTGCTGAAGCGCCATGCCCTGCCGCGCGAAACTGCCAACTACGTCCCGATTATCGTAGCCATGACTATCATGGGTAAGAACCCGGCGGATTACGGCCTGGAAGATGTTGTCGGCGATTCCGCGGTCGAGTACGATTCCATCCGGCTAACCGCGCCAACGAACATCAATCTGGTGGCCGATGCCACCCTACAGCCGGTCTCGGTGATTCGCGACTTGAATCCCTCTTTGCTGACCACGGTAGCCCCCGCGGGCTTTGAAGCCCACGTTCCCAAGGGCTCGGCCGAGGACACCCGGGCGGCGCTAGAAACCGTGCCCGCGAACAACCGGCAGGCTTGGCGGTTGCACCACGTGGAAGCCGGCGATACGCTCGCAACCATCGCCAAGTCCTATCATCTGGCGCCCGAGCGGATCGTCGCGGTAAATTCGCAGGCCGATACGATCGCGGCGGGAGACACGCTGCTCATCCCGGCTGTCTATCACCCTGAAACGCCGAAGCGCACTGTGCATAAACGCGCCACACTCACCCGCGCTCGCGCGACTGGGGCGAAGGCGCAATCCAGCAAGACCGCGACAGGGCGCCGCGCTACGCATGTCGTAGCCTCACGGCGCGTGGCCGCGCACGTTACGCATCGGGCCGCCGCCGTTCATACTGCCAGCCTGGCGCATTAAATCCGAATCAAAATCTAATTCTTTTTGACTTACCGCTTGCGAAGTGTGCGCGGCGTGTGAAATCATTTTGCTTCGCGCGTCATCTGGATGCATAGTAAAGAATGTGCGAAAGGAGAATTGCTTGATTCTCAATTACCGGCTGAAGCCAGAGGATGAAGACGACGATTTCGATTACGAGGACGAACACGTCGAACTAGAGTCCGAGAAGGACGAGTACGACGATGAGGACGACGAGGAATTGGAACAGCCCAAGACCTCTTCGCCGAAGCCGACGAAACACGAAGGCTCCAGCGAATCGCCGCTAGGCCAGGGAGCTGCCGACGATGGAGATCATGCGTCGGAACCGCCGCCCCAACCGAAGAAGCGTGCGCCGCGCAAGCCTCCCGCGAAGGCGACGGAAGTGAGCGCGCCGGCGTCTAGCGAACCGGTCAAGGCGCCTGCCGCGGCGAAGAAGGCCACGCCTGCCAAGAAGAAGGCTCCGGCAAAGAAGAAGGCTGCCAAGAAGGCTGTGCCGGCGAAGAAAAAGGCCTCCGCGAAGAAGGCGCCGGTGAAGAAGAAGGCCGCGCCCGCTAAGAAAAAAGCGCCAGCCAAAAAGAAAGCGCCCGCGAAGAAGGGCATCAAAAAGGCCGCATCGGCCAAGAAAAAAGCTCCGGCGAAAAAGGCCTCCTCAAAGAAAGCAACCAAGAAGGCCGGCTTGCGAAGAAGATAGCGAGATCCCCGCTCCCTTAACGCCGGTCGCGTTTTTGTGAACGCCTCTAAGGGAGCGGTGGAAGCTATTTCGGCTCTTTGCGGATGACGGACCGGCAGCGGTTAAAGAGTTCGAGCAGAGAATCTGCATACTCCTCCGGCGAGCGGGATCCCGTTCCTTTTCCCGAAAAGCCGGCCGTCGGCGTTCCTTTTCCATAACCGGTGGTCACCGCAATGAACTTTGTGAGTTCCAGCGCGAGTTCATCCGGGCTCTTCGCGACGGGTGTCTCCGAACTATCTTCAACCATTCTGATAGGATGCTCCTTCTTTAGTCGAGGCAAGATTTAAGCCTGATCTGATCTTCTCATTCCGTTCCGCACGATGCCCATCCGCGCCCGAACTGCGATTCGAAAGATGCGAGGCGGCGCGCAGGCCCATCTGCTCGAAGGCGAAGATGGCGGCTACTACGTCGCCAAATTCACGAATAACCCGCAGCATCGGCGCATCCTGATCAATGAATGGCTAGCGTGTGTTTTTCTTCGCTACTTGCAGATTTACGTACCGGAAACGGCGCTCGTCGAGCTCACACCGGATTTCATCGAATCCAACCCCGAATTGTATTTCTCCCTCGGTACGCGGCGAGAGCCGGTGAAGCCTGGCCTGCACTTCGGCTCGCGCATGGCGGTCCATCCGGATCGGGTAGCAGTATTTGATTTTTTGCCCGACAAGCTGCTCGGAAAAGTGGAGAACCGAACCGATTTTTTAGGCATGCTGGTATTTGACAAATGGGTCGGGAACGCGGATTCGCGGCAAGCCGTGTTCTTTCGCGCGCGCGCCAAAAACTGGACGCCGCTCAAAGGAGAGGCGCCGGCGCGCATCGGCTTTTTTGCCCAGATGATTGACCACGGTTTCGCGTTCAACGGGCCGCACTGGGGTTTTCAGGACTCGCCGCTGCAAGGTCTGTATTTCCGGACGTCCGTCTACGACGAAGTGCGCTCGCTCGATGCCTTTGAACCGTGGCTCGAGATGGTGGCGAATTTTCCGGCGAGCGTGATCGATTCTGCCTGGAAGGAAATTCCGCGGGAGTGGCTCGAAGAAGACGAAGAGGAACTGGAAAAGCTTCTCGAAAGCCTGCTCAAGAGGCGCGAGCAGGTGCCGCGCCTGATTCGTGAGGCGCGCGCTGGCCGCGCTAACGCTTTTCGAAACTGGCGCTGATTTCAGCGGCAAGATCGCGGGCCGTCACGGGAGCGAGCAGAATGCCGTTGCGATAGTGCCCGTAGGCCAAGTAAAGGCGCCCGCTTGTTCCATGCGCGCCCGTGTGTACAGCATCGCTCGCGGGTCGCAGACCGGTCCAGACTTCTGCTGGAGTTTCGTTCGCGAGATGCGGCAGAAGGAAAGCCGCGCGCGCTGCGATATCGGCAACTATTCCGGCATCTACGCTGTGATCGAAGCCGGCGTGTTCTTCCGAGCTTCCAGCGATCAGTAAGCCCGCCGGCGCGCTGCAGCAGATAAGTGTGTCCATGGCGAAGTAATCACAGGAAATGCCCCCGGCGCCTGTTGGTAGCCGATCAGATGCCCCTTCACCGGTTCGGCTGCTGGCAGCGCGCCCGCGGAAATTTGGCTGCTCCAGGCTCCGGCGGCCAGAACTACGGCGTCGAAATTGTCAACTGAGTCGATGTTTTCGACCGTGTGGTTCTCGATCAGCAGAACGCCCAATTTCCGGCAAACGGAGCACAGCGCCGCGACGATTTCGCGCGGGTTGACCATGGCATCGTCCGGATAGAAGCGCGCGCCCTCAAGCCCGTCAGCACGAAGATTTGGGTAAATAGACAGGACACGGGCCGGTTCGAACGCTTCGGAACGGATGCCGAGCGCTATCTGATGCGCTACTCGCGCCTCCAGATCTTGCCATTCTTCGGGCGAGTAGGCCAAGTCGAGCGCGCCACATTCCTGAAAATCAATCCGCGTGGCCGACGCTTCTTCGAGTTCGCGCACAAAGGATGGATAGAGGCGTCGCGCTTCGAGTGCGGGATGGGCGATAGGCGACCTGGCCACGATCTCGCCCCCAGGCGCCAGCATTCCTGCCCCGGCCCAACTCGCTTCGCCTCCCATCCGGCCTTTATCGAAAACAGTAACCGGAAAACCACGCTGTGCAAGTCGCCAGGCGAGCGTCAGGCCGATAATGCCGCCGCCTGCAACGGCAATGCTCACGCGGATTCCTGGATCGCGCCCGTCTCGGCGCTACCGCGCCGCACCACATCGAGAAACGCTTTCGCGGCGTGGCTCAGTGCCCGCCGCGCCGGATAGACCAGCCGGATCTTTCGCTCGATATTGAGCTCTTTTACCCGGATTTCGCGCAACAGATCGGCCTTGATCTCCTGCTCCACGCACATGCGCGGCAAGAACGCCACGCCTTCGTTGTCTTGTACCAGCCGGCGAATCGTTTCCACCGTTGGCATCTCGACGTCCATATTCAGCGGCACCTTCTGCCGCTGGAACTCGCGCAGAACGGCTTCGCGATAAGGGGATATGACGTTATGCGCAATGAACGTTTCCATATCGAGTTCGGCGATTGAAATATCGGTGCGGCCCGCAAAACGATGGCGTGGAGATACGATGAGTGCAAGCCGATCCGTGTAAAGCACCTGTGTCATTAGATGATCGTCGCCCGGATCATAGCTGAGTACCCCCAGTTCGAGTTCGCCATCGAGTAACTGCGAGGGTATCTTGCTTGATTCCGATCGTCGCACCTGCACCTTCACCTTCGGAAACAGGCGGCGATATTGTTCGATATGCGGGATCAGATACAAAGCGGCCGTCTCGTTCGCGCCAACCGCGAGTCGGCCTGCATAATTGTCTTTTAACTCACGTAGCGAGTTCTCCAGATCGCTTTCCAAGTTTTGAAAGCGTTTCGCGAAATCCAAAACGACGCGTCCAGCGTCAGTGAGCAGCAATTCTCGACCCGACCGGTCGATGAGCTTCTCCTTCAGGTCGCTCTCTAATCTCTGGATAGCAATAGAGATAGCAGGCTGAGTGCGTAACAGCTTCTCGCCAGCACGGGAAAAACTACGTTCCGTCGCAACCGTCAGAAAGACTTTTAAAGGATATAGTTCCATAACGGCAACCCAACCAAAGCGTTTATGGCATGATTATATCTAATACTAGGTTGCATAACTATAAATTTGCATAATCTTGTGTACCAACCTAGTATGGAAAAGGTTTTCTAACCGGCGAGGACACCACGTGAGTCGAGTTTACATCTTCGACACTACTTTACGCGACGGCGAACAATCTCCAGGCTGCAGCATGACGATGCCAGAAAAGCTGAAGATGGCGGAAGTGCTGGTGGCTTTAGGAGTGGATATTCTGGAGGCAGGTTTTCCGATTGCCTCCGATGGCGACTTTGAAGCGGTGGATGCAATCAGCAGACAATTCCCCTGGGTGCAGGTAGCAGCTCTCGCGCGCGCGTGCACGCTCGATGTCCAGCGCGCTGCGCAAGCGCTCGCAAAAGCCAAGCGGCCGCGCATCCACATCTTTATCGCAACTAGCGATATTCATTTGGAGCACAAGCTCCGGAAGAGCCGGCAGCAGGTGTTGGACGATGCGGTCGCGGCCGTCAGCCTGGCGCGCAACTATACCGACGACATCGAGTTCTCGGCTGAAGATGCCACGCGCACGGAGTTCGACTATCTGGCGCAAGTGAGCGAAGCGGTAGTCGAAGCCGGCGCGCGAACAGTCAACTTGCCCGATACGGTGGGCTTCTCGGTGCCCGATGAGTATGGCGAGCTTATTGGGCGCATGGCAAAAGTGCTCGGCGATCGCGCGATTGTGAGCGTGCACTGCCACGACGACCTGGGATTGGCGGTAGCGAATTCGCTCGCGGCGGTAAAGGCCGGCGCGCGGCAGGTGGAATGTACCATCAACGGAATCGGCGAGCGCGCAGGTAATGCGGCATTGGAAGAAATTGTTGTCGCAATGAAGACACGCCCGGACAAGCTGCCATTCGAGACCAAGGTCCACATGGATAAATTGTTTGGCGCGAGCCAGACTCTGACGCAATTCATTTCATTCGGACCGCAGCCGAATAAAGCAATCGTGGGTGAAAACGCATTTGCGCACGAAGCGGGAATACACCAGGACGGCTATCTGAAGCATCCCGCTACGTATGAAGTTGTCAGTCCGGCGAGCGTAGGCGTGCCAGCGGGGCGCTTAGTATTAGGCAAGCACAGTGGACGGCATGCCCTGAAGGATCGCGCCGAACATCTCGGGTACAGTCTCTCGAAAGACGATTTGGATGTGGTCTACGAGCGCTTCACACGGCTAGCCGACAACAAGAAGGGAGTGCGGAACGAAGAGATTGCCTTATTGATCGAGGAAGTCGTTAGCGTTTCCGCGGTCACGTAAATAGCGCATGCATCTTTCCGTACTGATCCTGCCTGGCGATGGCATCGGCGTGGAGGTCACGCGTGAAGCGGTGAAAGTGCTGCGCCATGTCGCGGAAGCCGGTGGACACACGCTCACGCTGAACGAAGGCCTGTTGGGCGGTATCGCCATCCATCGAACAGGCGGTCCTTTCCCGGAAGAGACGCGGGAGCTTGCGCTCGCAGCGGACGCTACGCTACTTGGCGCGGTCGGGTTGCCCGAATTCGATAACGCTCCGCCGGAGAAGCGCCCGGAGCGCGGTTTGTTGGGTATTCGCAAGACGCTCGAAGTGTACGCCAACCTGCGGCCCGTGCGCTCGTATAAGGCACTGATCGATTCGTCGCCCTTAAAAAACGAGCTGGTGGATGGAACCGACATGATCATCGTGCGGGAGCTGACCGGCGGCTTGTATTACGGAATGCCGCGCGGTATTTCGGGAACCGGCGCGGAAGAGCGTGCCGTGAACACGATGGTTTATACGCGCGCCGAGATCGAGCGTGTGGCCCACATGGCGTTTCAACTGGCGCGTAAACGGCGGCGCAAAGTGACCAGCGTCGATAAATCCAACGTGCTCGAAAATTCGCAGTTGTGGCGGCGCGTGGTCACCGATGTAGCGGCCGGCTATGCGGATGTTGCACTCGATCATGTACTCGTCGATAACTGCGCCATGCAGCTTGTGCTTAGTCCCAAGCGCTTTGATGTCGTGCTCACTGAAAATCTGTTTGGCGATATCTTGAGCGACGAAGGCGCTGTGTTGGCGGGATCGATCGGGATGCTGCCTTCCGCCTCAATTGGCGCAAAGCGGCCCTCCGGAGCGTGGACGGGATTGTACGAACCGGTACACGGATCGGCTCCGGACATTGCGGGCCAGAATAAGGCGAATCCCTTGGGCGCGATAGGCTCGGTCGGCGCGATGTTCGAATACAGCTTCGGTTTAACTGAAGAAGCGCGGCGGATCTACGGCGCGATTGAAGAAGTACTGAACAGCGGGCGCGTCACCGCCGATCTGAAACCGGCAGGGAAGCCCGCGCAAACGGACGAAGTAGGAGATGCGGTGTGCGAGGCATTGGGCGTGCGCGCCGCATCTGTATAAAGAACGACGCATGGCAAAAACAATTATTCAGAAGGTTTGGGACCGCCACTTGGTGGCGCAGAATCCCGGAGCGCCGGCGCTGCTCTACATCGACCTGCACCTGGTGCATGAAGTGACGTCGCCGCAGGCTTTTTCGGGGTTGCGCGAGCGTGGATTGAAAGTGCGCCGGCCCGATCTTACTTTCGGTACGACGGACCACAGCATTCCCACGCACGATCGTTCTCTGCCGATTGTCGATAAAATCGCCGAAACGCAGATCACGCAGTTCGAGAAGAACTGCCGCGATTTTGGCATCCCGTATTACGGGCCGCATAGCGATAAGCAGGGCATTGTCCATATCATCGGGCCCGAGCAGGGATTGACCCAGCCCGGGATGACGGTAGTTTGCGGCGACAGCCATACCGCCACGCACGGGGCTTTTGGCGCCTTGGCGTTCGGTATCGGAACCAGCCAGGTGGAACATGTGCTGGCGAGCCAGTGCCTGCTGCAGGCTCCTTCTCAATCCTATGAAGTGCGCGTAGACGGCAAATTGAAGAATGGAGTCGGGGCAAAGGACATCGTCCTGAATCTGATCTCGCGCATCGGCATCGGCGGCGGTACGGGTTGCGTGTTCGAGTACACAGGCTCGGCGATCCGAGCCCTTTCGATGGAAGAACGCATGACCATCTGCAATATGTCCATCGAGGGTGGCGCGCGCGCCGGGATGATCGCGCCGGACGATACGACCTATCAATATTTGGCCGGACGCCAGTACGCGCCAAAGGGCGCCGATTGGGACCGCGCAGTCGCCGAGTGGCGCAAGCTGCCAAGCGATGAAGGCGCGCAGTACGACAAGCGCATCGATATCGACGCGGGTACGCTCGAGCCGATGATTACTTTCGGCACGAACCCTGGCATGGGCATCGGTATCACCGCGCCGGTTCCCGATCCGGCTTCGATGAAGGATCCGGTGGAGCGCGACACGCTGGGCAAAGCATTGCGTTACATGGACCTGCCTTCGGGCAAATCTTTGCTGGGCCATCCGATCGACGTGGTATTCATCGGCAGTTGCACGAATTCACGCATCTCCGATTTGCGCGCCGCCGCCGGAATACTCAAAGGCCGGCATGTGAGCCCGAAGGTGCGGGTGATGGTGGTGCCGGGGTCGCAGCAGATTAAACGGCAGGCACAGGCCGAGGGCTTAGACCGCATCTTCAGAGAAGCAGGCGCGGATTGGCGCGAGGCTGGCTGTTCGATGTGTATCGCGATGAACGGCGATCAACTGCAGCCGGGCGAATACAGCGTTTCAACCAGCAATCGCAATTTCGAAGGGCGGCAGGGCAAAGGCGGAAGAACATTTCTGGCCAGCCCTCTTACAGCGGCCGCGAGCGCTATCACCGGTGTCGTTACGGATGTGAGGACGCTTCTCGCGTAGGTTATGGAAAAATTCACGACATTCACCAGCCGCCTTGCGCCGCTTGCGATCGACAACATCGATACCGACCAAATCATTCCGGCGCGCTTTTTGAAGACGATCTCCAAGGTCGGATTGGGCGACCAGCTATTTTTTGATTGGCGCTATGACGCAGCGGGCAACCCGAAGCCCGACTTTCTATTGAACAAGCCCGAGGGACGCGAGGCCCAGATCCTATTGGCGGGCGACAACTTCGGCTGCGGCAGCTCGCGCGAACACGCGCCGTGGGCCTTAACGCAGTACGGCTTTCGAGCCGTGATCAGCACTTCCTTCGCCGACATCTTTCGCGGCAACGCGCTCAAGAACTCGCTGCTGCCTATTGCAATTCCGGCCGAAGCACATAAGAAGCTGTTTGCGGCAGTCGAGGCGAATCCCGCCACGACAGTAACCGTTGACTTGGCTCAGCAAAAGTTGATATTACCGGACGGAACGAGCGTCGCATTCCCGGTCGATGCCTTCGCCAAAGAATGCATGCTCCAGGGGGTGGATGAATTAGGCTACATCCTCAAGCAGGATGCTGCCATCTCGGCATTTGAGGCCAAGCGGCCGCTCACGATCAATACGCTAGCCACAGTGTAAAACCTCCCATGTGGGGCAGGTTATCGCCTCTTGTGGCCTCTTCGTTTCATTTGACATTCTAATGGAGAAGTCGGATACTGCATTAGAATGACAAATGAGACTCGCGCTGGCGTCCTGCAAGGAACGCTAGACCTCATGATTCTGCAAACGCTCGCCGCTCTCGGGCCGCAGCACGGTTACTCTATCGCCTCGCGGCTCGAACAGGTTTCGAGCGGCGCGCTCCAACTCAACATGGGCACCTTATATCCGGGTCTCATGCGTCTTGAAGCGAAAGGCTGGATTGCGGCGAAGTGGGCGCACACCGAATCGAACCGCCGTGCCCGGTTCTACGAGCTGACGGCGAAGGGTCGCAAACAACTCCAGACAGAACGTGCCGAGTGGCTGCGCATGGCAGGCATCATGGCGAAAGTACTGGAGTAGCCGCATGCGCGAGTGGATCTGGCGAGTAAAAGCAATGCTGCGGCGCGATCGCCTCACCGCCGAAAGGGCGGAGGAACTGGAAATCCACATTGGCATGGAAATCGAAGCGGGCCTGCGCCAGGGTCTTTCGGCGGAAGAATCCCGGCGGCGTGCCAGACTGCGCGCGGGGTTGGTTTCGGAAGGAGTGGAATCGGCCCGCGAAGAACTCGGGTTCCGTTGGCTCGACGGCGTAGTCACCGATCTCCGCCAAGCCTTCCGCGCGCTCACCCGCAATCGCGGATTCGGAACCGTTGCGATGCTGGTGCTGTCGGCGAGCGTCGCGATCAATACACTCATCTTCTGCATGCTCGACGGAGTGGTTTTGCGGCCTCTGCCCTATCGATCGCCCAAACAACTCGTCCGGCTATATGACTCGACAGCGGCCACGCCAAAATTTCCCATGGCGCTTGGACGCTATCTCGATTATCGTGCCAATGCCAAGTCGCTCGATTCGATCGCCCTCTACACGGGCGGCAGCATGGAACTTAGTGCCAGCAGAGGCCATTCCCGACAACTGGCCGCGGTGGCCATAACACCCGAATATTTTGCAGTGCTCGGGAAAGCTCCCTTCCTGGGGCGCGCTTTCACGTCCGCCGATCTACATGCCGGAGTGCGGAACGTCATCCTCAGCTATCGTCTTTGGCGCGACGGATTCCAATCCGATCCTGCGATTGTCGGTAGGACCATCCACCTGGATCGCGAGCCTTGGACGGTCATCGGCATCGCGCCCGACGGGTTCCAGCATATTGGTGGAGACTACCGCTCTCCTCTGCAGGGCGAAACCGTGGATATCTGGGCGCCACTCACGCTGGATGGGCCGGAAATGATGATTCGGGCTTACCATTTCTGCAATGCCGTCGCGCGGATCCGGGATGGATTCACAGCGGCTCAAGCGCGAAAAGAACTGGAAATCCTGGCTGCCCGGTACAGCCAGCACTACCCCGATTTCGGGAAATGGACGGTCCGGATGGACCCGCTACTGAACGAAATCACCGGCCGCTCGCGCCAGGTAGTGTGGCTTCTGGCGGCGGCCGGCGGCTTAGTGTTGCTGATAGCCTGCGCAAATATCGCGGGTCTGTGCCTGGCACGCTCCGTCGCTCGTCAAAGAGAACTCGCGCTGCGCCGCGCGCTGGGCGCGAACAGCTGGCAATTGGTTCGCGTGGGCCTCACGGAGAACCTGCTCATCGGCATGGCCAGTGCGATCCTCGGCTTGCTACTCGCGAACGCAGGTTTGCCTCTCTTGCGGCGATTGCTGCCCACTGATTTCCCGAGAGCCCATGAGATTGCGCTCACCGGGATGGCAGCCGCGTTTGCCGCCGCAATCGCCATCGCGACCGTCTCGGTTGCGGGAATGTTGCCCTGGCGCGCGAGTAAAGCTTTGCGATCGCAACGGGCGACCTCAGGCCGTGACTCGCGCAGGCTTCGTAGCGTGCTCGTCGCCGGTGAAATCGCACTTGCCGGTTTGCTCTGCGCCGGAGCGTTGTTCCTGCTGCGCAGCTATTGGGAAATCGGCGCGCGGGATCATGGATTCAATTCCGCGGACGCTTTGACATTTCATCTGAGAGTTCCAAGGACGGGCGATACCAGGCCGGGAACCCTGGCGCGTGTTTACGGCGCCATCCTTTTGAAGATCGGCGAAATCCCGGGCGTCGCGTCTACCGGCGCATCGACGAATCTTCCCTGGAGCGGATACGACGAGAATTCCGGGTTCGAAATCGTTGGGCAGCCGGCCGATCGTAACAACGACAAGGGCGGCCGTTACCAGGCGGCCACTCCGGGATACTTCGAAGCAGCGGGCATGCGGATTCTGAACGGCCGTCTCTTCGACCGCGCGCGTGATGCGAGAGGGCAGCCTTTCACCCTGATAGTGAATGACGCGCTTGCCAACCGCTATTTTCCGCATGGGAGCGCGGTAGGGGCATCGTTGCGCGTTGCTGGTCAAAACCGGCGGATCATCGGAGTGGTGGAGGGGATTCAAGACAGCCCCGCCGATCTGGATACGAAACCAGCATTCTGGTTTCCTTTCGAACAAAGCGAGTATGAATCGTTATTTTTTGTGGTCCGCAGCGCCAGCGTTGATCCAGCCTCGTTAACGCCAGCTGTCACCGCCGCGGTGCACAGTGTCGATCCCGAACTCGCGCTCGACGAGATCCAAACCCTGCAGAGCCGTGCCGACAAAGCGCTAGCGGGCCGGCGATTCGCTCTGTGGCTCTTTCAGTCATTCGCAATTCTAGCGCTCGCGTTGGCCGCGGCCGGCATCTACGGATTGCTCGCTTATTCCGTCCAGCAGCGCCACAAGGAACTTGGGATCCGCGCCGCTTTGGGAGCCAGCCGCGTGGATTTGTGGAAGATGATTCTCAGCGACGGCCTCAAGATGGCGTCCGCCGGAGCGTTCTGTTGTCTTCTCCTGGCCCCTCTTGGAGGATCGTTCTTGCGGGCCTTTCTTTACAACGTGAAAGCCTTCGATCTGCTGACGATCGCCGGCGCGCCGGCAGTATTGCTGACCGTTGCGATACTCGCGAGTCTCGGCCCGGCACGATCGGCCACGCGGAGCGATCCGGCTTTCGCACTACGCGAGGATTGAAGCCCAATAACCCTGTTTTTGCGTGTTATGGTGTAGCTAGTGTCAACGCCCTTGAACTTCTACCTCGAGCAGTACGAGGGCCCTTTGGACTTGCTGTTAGACCTGATTCGCAAGCAGCAAATCAACATTTACGACATCCCGATCGCGCAGATCACCACGCAGTATCTCGACTACATGCAGAAGGCGATGGAGCTCGATATCGAGATCAGTTCGGAGTTCGTCTATATGGCGGCGACGCTGATTCATATCAAGAGCAAATTGCTGCTGCCGCGCGATCCGGAGCTCGATAAGATCGCGCCCGAAGAAGATCCGCGCCAGGAATTGGTCGATCGCCTGCTCGAGCATGAGCGCTTTAAGAACGCGGCGGAAATGCTGCAGCAAAAGCGCGTGATTGAAGAAGCCGTCTGGTCGAACCCGCAGATCGAACAATTTCTGGCCGAAGACGAAGGACCCGGGCTTGCGGTCACGCATCTTCGACCTGGTGAAGACATTCCAGGGTGTTTTGGATCGGACCAAGAACCGGCCGAACTATGAAATCGGCAAAGAGTCGGTCACGCGTTCCTGAAATGATCGATTTTCTGCGCGGGGAATTGACTCGGTCGCGCCGCCAGGAAGGACTTTCCGCTACGCGTCTGTTCGAGCGCCAGCGCACCGCGCACGCCATGATTTGCCTGTTTCTCGCGATACTCGAGCTGGTGAAGCGCCAAGCCGTGGCGCTGACGCAAGGCGAAGCCTTTGGTGATATCGGGTTGCAGCGCGGATCGGCTTTCGACGAGAATGCGGCGGAAAATGCCGAAAATCTGGCCGCCGTCGAACAGGAATATCGTTGACCGATAGCATGGAGCAAGTGCAGGAGAGTACTGAATCCGCTGAAGAGCGGACCGAACCCGTGGCCGAATTGCCCGCGGAGTTAAAAGCGGTCATCGAAGCCGCGATCTATATAACCGACGAACCGCTCAGCGCTGAGCAGATCGCCACGGCGGTGGAACAACCGCTAGAGCAAGTCAGAGATTCTTTTGAACCAGCTCGTGGCAGAGTATGCCGCGCCGGATCGCGGGCTTTCGATCCGCGAAGTCGCAGGCGGCTACAAGATGGCCACCAAGCCCGAGCATCACGAATCCATCCGCAGATTCGTGAAAAAGCTGCAAGCCCCGCTGAAGCTCTCATTGGCCGCGCTCGAGACGTTGGCGGTAGTTGCCTACAAGCAGCCCATCACCGCGCCCGAGATCATGGATATTCGCGGCGTGCAGGGCGCGGGAGTTTTGAAAACACTCCTCGACCGCAAGCTGATGGCGGCTGCGGGCCGCAAAGATGTGTTGGGCAAACCGATCCTCTACAAGACCACGCGCGAGTTTCTGATTCAGTTCGGACTGAGCTCGCTCGCCGAGTTGCCGACGCTCAAGGAATTTGAAGAGCTGGGCCGCCTGGCGCTGAGCGAAACCGCGGACGATGCGCCCGAGCAAGCGCCGGTAGAGACCGCGACCGTGGTTGAAAACGGCGAACAGCAGCAGCAAGCAGATGCCTGAGGAACGTCTGCAAAAAATTCTCGCGCATGCGGGGATCGCCAGCCGGCGTAAAGCGGAAGACCTGATTTTGGCCGGCCGCGTTTCGGTGAACGGCGCGACTATTACCGAACTCGGCTCCAAGGCGGATTTGGCTGCGGACAAAGTTAAGGTCGATGGCCAGGTATTGACCGCGCCGAAGCATCATCTATATCTGGCGCTCAACAAGCCGAAGAACTGCGTGACCACCGTACACGATCCGGAAGGCCGCAAGACCGTTATGTCGTTTTTCAAAGGCATGCGCGAGCGGATCTATCCGGTCGGCCGGCTTGATTATGCGAGCGAAGGCCTGCTGCTGCTGACCAACGATGGCGAGTTCGCGAATCGGCTCATGTCGCCCACCAGCCACGTGACCAAAACCTACCTGGTGAAAGCGAATGGCATGCTGACGCCCGATCAGGAAGAGCAATTTCGCCGCGGTATTCCGCTGCACGGCCGCCGCACCGCGCCAGCGGGTTTGAAACGTATTCGCGAAGGCCGGAATCCCTGGTATGAAGTGCGTCTGGTGGAGGGCCGCCATAACCAGATTCGCATCATGTTCAAGCATTTCGACCGGCTGGTGGAGAAATTGAAACGGGTCAAGATCGGCTTTCTCGAGATCGGGGAGCTGAAGCCGGGAGCCTATCGCACGCTGACGCGCAGCGAAGTGGAGCGATTCCGAAAGCTGCTGCAGCTTCCATGAACGACACCGAACTCACGCAACTACTCAAGGAAGCGAAAACCATCGCGGTGGTGGGTCTTTCGAGCAAGCCGGCGCGCCCCAGCTTTGGAGTGGCGCGATTTCTGCAGCGCCAGGGTTATCGCATTATTCCTATCAATCCGGCCGAGACAGAAGTGCTGGGAGAGCGCGCCTATGCACGGATTGCCGATGTGCCGGATGCGATCGATATCGTGGATGTGTTTCGGCGGTCGGAAGCCGTGCTTGAGGTGCTCGAAGACGCGCTTCCCAAAAAACCGCGCTGTTTCTGGATGCAGGAGGACGTGGTGAATGAGGAAGCGGCCCGGCGGGCGGAAGCGGCGGGGATTTCCGTCGTCATGGACCATTGCATCTTGAAAGAAATCGCACGTTTACTCCCGTCGAGATACGATCGATAGAGATTTCTGGTTCATGTTCCGGTCACCGCTGTCTCTTGGCGTGCTCGCCGGTTTCTTCCTGCTGCTTCTCGGTTGCGCGCAATCGCAGCAGTCACTCGGCGAAGCCTACGTGGCCCCGGCGTCGCTGAACGTCCGGAGCCAACTCTCGCAGAAGAGCAATTCGGTTGTGATGCTCAAGCATGGCGATGCCGTCGCCATTATCGACACGCTACGAAGAATGGTCAAGGTCAGGACGGCTGCGGGTTTCGAAGGCTGGGTGGATTCGCGCGAGCTTCTGAGCCGCGAACAAATGCAGCAGTTGCGGCACGAGCGCGAGGTGCAGGCGCGGCTGCCGAGTGAAGGCACGGCCACCGCGTTCGAGACACTGAATATCCACATTGCGCCGAGCCGCGGCACCGCCGCCTTTACGCAAATACCGGAAGGCGCTTCTGTGACGATTCTGGGAAGGCAAATCGCGCCTAAAATCGCCGCGCCTGTGAAGTCTTCCTTGCTGTATCCGGAAAAGCCGGCCGCTCCCGCGCGCCGGTCGCGCAAAGAAGCGACGGCGCGGCAGAATTTCCGGCTTCCACCCAAACCGAAGCCGCCAAAGGCTCCTGAGAATTGGCGGGAATTATCGAGCGAGCGCATTGACGGCGAGCCGCCCAAAGTAGTGCCTCTGCCTATGCCGGAGCAGAAAAGCAAGCCGGTGATTATGGAGGACTGGACGCTGGTGCGCACCCAGGCTAATCAAACCGGCTGGGTTCTTTCGCGTAATTTGATGATGTCGATTCCGGATGAGGTCGCGCAATACGCCGAAGGGAAACATATTACTTCCTTCTTCGATCTAGGGCAGGTGAACGATGCCCAAAAAGGCGTGAAGCATCATTGGCTTTGGACGACACTTGCCGGTACGCTGCCCTATGATTTCGATTCCTGGCGTGTCTTTTTATGGAACGGCCGCCGCCATCGGTACGAGACCTCGTATCGGCAAAGAGACCTGGAAGGATATTTTCCGGTCCACGTCGACCCGGCGGAAGCGGGCAAGACCCGGACCTTCCAACTGGTGACCAAAGACCGCGACGGCAAGCTTCGCAAACGAAGTTACACGTTCGATGGGACGCTCGTTCGCTTGACGGGTACGGAAGACTATTCGCAGACTGCCGCCCGAAGCGCCGCCAGCGCCCTCACCGGCAAAACTCTGCAGACCAAAACTCCACCGGCCAATTGGCTGCGCCGGAAATGGACCGATTGGAAGAAACGGCTGTTCGGTGGAAGCTGATAGCATGAAGACAAAGTGAAACTCGCGGACGCAGTCAAGCTGGCGCGCTCGGCCAAGATCGACGATGCCAAACGGTTTGCCCAGCACGTGGTTCCCGAGGTCGTGCGGCCTGCGCGCGTAATCTGGAACCAGGCGATCGGCGCGCTTTTCCTGGTGTTGGCGACCCCGGCGCTTATTAAAGCGGTACAGCTTTATCGAACGCTCGAAACCGATCCGAAAAGCAGCTTCGGTCTCGCGCTGGCGTTGATCTTTGTTGCCGTTATGGTATTTTTTGGCATCAATTCCTTTATAAAAGCCCGCCGCATCGCTTCGCAGGTCCGCCGGGCCTAGGCCGCCATCTTGCCGACATCGGAGCAGCCCGGCCAGTTCCCGTTCACGCGCGGGATTTATCCCGGCATGTATCGCGACCGGCTCTGGACCATGCGGCAGTACGCCGGATTCGGCACCGCTGAAGAAAGCAACGCGCGCTACAAATACCTTCTGTCGCAAGGCATCACGGGACTTTCGGTGGCATTCGATCTTCCTACGCAGATGGGGATGGATTCCGACCATCGCGCTGGCCGCGGGCGAGGTGGGCCGAACGGGCGTAGCGATCGATTCGCTTGCCGACATGCAGGTGCTCTTCGAAGGGATTCCGCTGGCCGACGTCAGCACGTCGATGACGATCAACTCGACAGCGGCGATCCTGCTATGTCTCTATGTCCTGGTCGCCGACAGCCAGGGCGCGGACCGCCAAAAAGCTTTCCGGCACCGTCCAAAACGACATTTTGAAGGAATACATCGCGCGCGGGACCTATATCTATCCGCCGCGCCCGGCGATGCGCATCATTACCGACCTGTTTGCCTGGGCCGGCCAGGAGCTGCCGGAATGGAATACGATTTCGATCAGCGGATATCACATCCGCGAAGCGGGCTCCACCGCGACCCAGGAAGTGGCATTCACGCTCGCGAACGCGATTGCGTATATCGAAGCGGCGATTGAGGCCGGTCTGGACGTGGATGCATTTGCGCCGCGGCTGAGTTTTTTCTTCAACGCGCACAACAATTTTTTCGAAGAGATCGCGAAGTATCGCGCCGCCCGGCGGCTGTACGCCCGCTTGATGCGCGAGCGCTTCGGAGCCAAGCTCGATCGTTCGCTGATGCTGCGCTTCCACACGCAGACGGGCGGCTCGACACTGACGGCACAGCAGCCGGAGGTGAATGTGGTCCGGGTGGCTTTGCAGGCGTTAGCCGCGGTTTTGGGCGGCACGCAATCGCTGCACACCAACGGGCAGGACGAAGCGCTGTCTCTGCCGAGTGAACGCGCGGCGTCGATTGCCTTGCGCACGCAACAGGTGATTGCTTACGAGAGCGGCGTGACGGCGGAGCCCGATCCGCTCGGCGGCAGCGAATATATCGAGCGGCTGACGACGGAGATCGAAAAGGGCGCGCGCGAATACATACGGCAAATCGACGCGCTCGGCGGAACGCTTGCGGCCATCGAGACCGGCTTCGTGCAGAACGAGATTCAGAAAGCCGCGTATCGCTACCAGAAAGCAGTCGAAGAGGGGCGGCAAATCGTGGTCGGCGTGAACAAGTTTCAAAGCGAAGAAGCGGAGCCCCCGAAACCGTTTCGGATGGATCCGGAACTCGAGCAGCGGCAAATCGAGCGTTTGCGCGCGGTGCGGGCGGGGCGGTCCACGAGACGGATGTTGCGGCCGCGCTTGGACGCCTGGAACAGGCGGCGCGGGGAATGGAGAATTTGTTGCCGCGCATCCTCGAATGCTGCCGGATGCACGTAACGGTGGGCGAAATTTCGGACACGCTGCGGACCGTTTTCGGCGAATACCGCGAAGGTTTCTAGAATAGAGCTTGGAACCGATCCACATCATTGGCGCGGGTCTTGCCGGCTGCGAGGCGGCTTTTCAAGCCGCGGAAGCGGGCGCGCGGGTTGTGCTGTACGAGATGCGGCCGCAGAAAGCGCACGCGCGGCGCATCAAGACCGATGCTTTCGGCGAACTGGTTTGCAGCAATTCGCTGAAGAGCGAGCAAGTTCATTCGGCGCCTTGGCTGCTGAAACAGGAGATGCGGCAGCTGGGTTCGCTGCTGATGCGGGCCGCCGAAGTCGGCGCGCGTTCCGGGCGGACATGCGCTGACGGTGGATCGCGAAGTGTTTTCGCGCGAGATTACGGAGGCGATCGAAGCGCATCCGCGCATCGAGATCCGGCGCGGCGAGATCACGCAGATTCCGGCGACGGCATCGTGATCATCGCGAGCGGACCGCTGACGAGCGAGCCGCTGGCGGAGGAGATCAGCCGGATCACCGGCTCCGACCGGCTGTATTTTTACGACAGCATCAGCCCGATTGTGGCGGCGGATTCGATCGATATGTCGGTCGCGTTCCGCGCCTCGCGCTATGGCAAGTCGCTCGATGGCACGGACGACTACATCAACTGTCCATTCAATAAGGAACAGTACGAGGCTTTCGTCGAAGCGCGTGCTCGCAGGCGGAGTTCTACGAGCCGCATATTGCAGAAGACAAGACGCCGTTTTTTGAGGCCTGCCTGCCGATTGAAGAGATCGCGCGGCGCGGGCGCGAGACGCTGCGCTTCGGACCGATGAAGCGGCGGGCTTGACCGATCCGCGAACCGGCCGATGGCCGTATGCGGTGGTGCAGCTGCGGCAGGAGAATCAGCGCGCCGATAGCTATAACCTGGTCGGATTTCAGAATCACATGCGGTTTGGCGATCAGGCGCGCGTGTTCCGGCATGATTCCGGGTCTCGAGAATGCCGAGTTCCTGCGCTTCGGCCAGATGCATCGCAACACGTACATCAATTCGCCCGCGCTGCTGCAGCCCGACTCTGCAGTTGAAGAGCCGATCCGCGGATCTTCTTTGCGGGGCAGATTTCGGGCGTGGAAGGCTATGCGGAGTCGATCGCGACGGGCCTGATCGCGGGCCGCAATGCGGCGGCGCTGGCGAGCGGCGATGAGCCGGATGTTTCCGCGCGAGACGGCGCTCGGGAGCTTGTGCCACTACATCACGCAGGCGGACCCGCGAGCATTTCCAGCCCGCGAATATCACGTTCGATCTGCTGCCGTCGCTCGATGACGAAACCAAGCGCAAGTTCCGGCACGACAAGAAGGCGCGGCACGCGGAGGTGTGCCGGCGCGCGGAACAAGCGTTTGAGGAATTCTCAATTGCATGGCCAGCAATACGCGAGTGTATTGCGAAGTATCTGGCTGAGCTGGAGCGGCGCGGCGCGTCGACGCACACGCTGCGGAACTATGGCTCGGACCTGGAGCAGTTCGCGACGTATTTTGAGCCGCCGGGCGAGACTGCGCCCGACGATGGAACAGCTCGATCTGGCGCTGCTGCGCGAGTGGCTGGCCGAGCTTTACGATCAGGGGCTCGAGCGTGGTGAGCGTGCGGCGGAAGCTGGCGGCGGTGCGGGCGATGTTCAAGTTTCTGCTGGCAGGAAGGATCGTGCTCGGAAGAATCTCGCCGCACGGCTGCGCACGCCCAAAGCGAAGCAGCGGCTGCCGGAGGTGATGAGCGCCGAGAAGACGAACAATCTGCTCGATGCGGTCGAACGCGGCGAAGGGCTGGAAAGACCGTCGAGCGAGCGCGATATCGCGTTTCTCGAGCTGCTTTACGGCTGCGGCATCCGGGTGAGCGAACTGGTGGGCATCAATCTCGAAGATCATCGATCTGCGGGAAGGCTGGCTGCGGGTGCGCGGCAAGGGGAATAAGGAACGGCAGGTTCCGATAGCGGGACGGGCGGTAGCGGCGGTCGAGCGCTATCTGGAACAGCGGTCGGCGCGGCCGGAGGAGCGGGCGCTGTTTCTGAACTCGCGCGGCGCGCGGCTGAGCGACCGGCAGGTCCGGCGGCTGGTGAAGCTGTATGCCCTGATGGTGACTGGGGACTCGACCGTTCACCCGCACAGTTTCCGGCACGCCTATGCGACTCACCTGCTGAGCGACGGCGCCGACCTGCGGGCGATCCAGGAGCTACTGGGGCATGCCCGGCTTTCGACGACCCAGAAATATACGCAGGTCTCGCTCAAGGATCTTCAGGCGGTTTACGACCGGGCGCATCCTAAGGCTTAGCCGGCAGCCGAATCCAAACTTCGCGAAAATGGCCTGCCCGGCCGGGCTGGTCAGAAACGCAAGAACGCTTGCGCGGCTCCGACTGGTTCTTGCTGTGCCGGCCACGATGCCGGCTTTTTGGACGATCGGCGCGTGCCAATCGGCGGGGATCAGGTCGCGGTTTGCGGCCTTTGAGAAGCGAGAGCGGCGGTGAGGACGGCGTCGGCATTTCCGCTTTCGAAAAGCTGCAGGGCCTGGCGGACGTTTTCGCCGTAGACCACTTCTTGCTGAACGGATCCAGAGCCCGGCGTGCTCGAGCGCCTGCTGGGCGGCCGCGCCGTAGGGAGCCAGTTGCGGGTTGGGCAACGCTACGAAACGAACCCAATTTTGCGTTAAGTCGCTGACAGGATGAGCTTTTACCGTCTCGCCAGAGAATCGCGACCCGGCCGATGGCATAGGTGCGGACGGAGTCGGGTCGCAATTTACCGATTCGAAGCCAATCGGTCGACGAACTGGGCGTTGGCCGAGAGGAAGACGTCGTAAGGGGCGCCATTTTCGATCTGCTGGGAGAGGATGGCGCTGGCGCCAGTTACGAACGGACGCGAATGGGTTCGTTTTTTCAAATTCGGCTGGGCAGCTTGGGTTCGAGGGCGAGAGGTCGGAGCGGCGGCGACGGTGAGGGTGGTCTGGACAGCGGCAGCGGACGAAAGTAAGGAAGACAGATGAGAGCAACTTGACAATCGCTACACTCATATTCGATACTGGGATGTGCTAAAGATCGGTCGACGCTGAGGCGATCAGCGGAGGATTGCACACATGAGTAAGATTATCGGAATTGACCTTGGGACCACCAACTCCGTGGTGGCGGTGATGGAAGGCGGACAGCCCGCCGTGATCCCGAACCAGGAAGGCGGCCGGACCACGCCGTCGGTTGTTGGCGTTCACCAAGAACGGGGAGCGGCTGGTCGGGCAAGTCGCGAAGCGCCAAGCGGTGACGAACCCGGAAAACACGATTTATTCGATCAAGCGGTTCATGGGCCGGCGCTTCAACGAAGTGAGCGAAGAGATGAAGCTGGTCCCCTACAAGGCGGTCGCCGGCGAGAACGGCGATGCGCGGGTAGAGATTCAGGGCAAGAAGTATTCGCCGCCCGAGATTTCGGCGATGATTCTGACGAAGCTGAAGGAAGCGGCGGAAGCCTATCTGGGCGAGAAAGTCACCAAGGCGGTGATCACGGTGCCGGCGTACTTCAATGACGCGCAGCGGCAGGCGACGAAAGATGCCGGGCAGATTGCCGGGCTCGAAGTGATGCGCATCATCAACGAGCCGACGGCGGCGGCGCTGGCGTATGGGCTGGATAAGAAGAAGGACGAGACGATCGCGGTCTACGACTTCGGCGGCGGCACGTTCGACATTTCGATTCTCGAAGTGGGCGATGGCGTGGTGGAAGTGAAGTCGACCAACGGCGATACGCACCTGGGCGGCGACAACATCGACCAGCGGATCATCGACTGGCTGATTCAGGAATTCAAGAAAGACCAGGGCGTCGATGTTTCGAAAGACCAGATGGCGTTGCAGCGCCTGAAGGAAGCGGCGGAAAAGGCCAAGATCGAGCTTTCGACGCTGCTCGAGACCGAGATCAACCTGCCGTTCCTGACGGCGGATGCGAGCGGTCCGAAGCACTTGACGATCAAGCTGACGCGGGCGCGGTTCGAGCAGATGGTGGACGACATTCTGCAGCGCTCGGTTGGACCTTGCAAACAGGCGCTGCAGGATGCGGGCGTGACGCCGAAGGACATCGACGAAGTAGTGCTGGTGGGCGGTTCGACGCGTATTCCGAAAGTGCAGCAGATGGTGCGCGACCTGTTCGGCAAAGAGCCGAACAAGAGCGTGAACCCGGACGAAGTGGTGGCGGTCGGCGCGGCGGTACAGGGCGGCGTGCTGGGCGGCGAAGTGAAAGATGTGCTGCTGCTCGACGTGACACCGCTTTCGCTCGGTATCGAAACGCTGGGCGGCGTGTTCACGAAGCTGATTGAGCGGAACACGACGATTCCGACGCGCAAGAGCGAGGTGTTCTCGACGGCGGCGGATATCCAGACTTCGGTCGAGATCAAGGTGTACCAGGGCGAACGCGCGATGGCGCGGGACAACCGGCTGCTGGGCGTGTTCCAGCTGGTGGGTATTCCGCCGGCACCGCGCGGCATTCCGCAGATCGAGGTGACGTTCGACATCGACGCCAACGGCATTCTGAACGTGTCGGCGAAGGACCGGGCGACCAACAACGAGCAGAAGATCACCATTACGTCTTCTTCGGGCCTGAGCAAAGACGAAGTGGAGAAGATGGCGCGCGATGCGGAATCGCATGGGGCGGACGATCGCAAGAAGAGAGACGAGATCGAAGCCCGAAACCGCGCGGACGCCATGATTTACAACGTCGAGAAGATGCTGAAGGAGCATCGCGACAAGATTTCCGACGCCGACGCCAAGGAAGTCGAGGCGGCGGTGGAAGACGTCAAGAAAGCGATGGCGCGACGGCGGCCTCGAGAAGATCACCTCGGCGACCGATAAGTTGACCACGGCGAGCCACAAGCTGGCCGAAGCGATGTACAAGGCGCAGAGCACCAGGTCCGAATGGCGCGGGAGCTCCCGAATGCGGATGCGGAGCCGGCGCGGCGGATACCGGCCGAGAAGCCGAAGGACAACGTGGTGGATGCTGAATTCGTCGACGTCGAAGACAAGAAGTAAGTAGCCGCGTATGCCAGGCGAGTGAATAAGAGCGGCGGCCCGCAAGGCCGCCGTTGTTTGTAAGATGAGTGACGAATGCCTTCTGCAACGAAAAAAGATTATTACGAAACTCTGGGGTAGCGCGCGGGGCGGATGCGGACGAGATTCGCAAGGCGTATCGGAAGCTTGCGCGCAAGTATCATCCGGATCTGAATCCGGGAGATAAAGCGGCAGAAGAGCGCTTCAAGAAAGTTCAGGAAGCGTACGACATCCTGAGCGACGACAATAAGCGCAAAGTCTACGATCAATACGGTTTTTATTCGGATAACATTCCTCCGAATGGCGGCCAGCCGCCCGGCGGAGGATCGGCCGGCGGCCCGAATTTCGATGGGTTCGATTTCGCGGAATTTCTGCGGCAGCAGCAGCAATACGGCGGTGCGAGCAGCGGCGGGCCGGGATTTGAAGACGCGGACCGCGGCGGCGGAAGTTTCCGCGACATCTTCAGCCAATTTTTCGGCGGCGGGAAGGCGCGCCAAGCGGTGCAGCCGGAGCGGGGAGCCGATCTCGAGTACGGCTTGAACGTCGATTTCTGGCAATCGATTCGAGGAACGCAGGTAAAGCTGAACATCTCGCGGCAGGAGACGTGCGAGACCTGCCATGGCACCGGCAGCTCGGGCAACAAGCGTGGCGGTTTGTCCGGAATGCGATGGCACGGGAACGGTGACGCAGATGGCGGGCGCGATGAAGTTCAATCTCACGTGCCAATCGCTGCGGGGGAACGGGGCGCTTGAAGAATGCGTGTCCGACGTGCCGCGGCGAGGGGCGTTTGAGCCGCTCCGGATACGGTGGAAGTGCGGATACCGCAGGGAGTGGCTTCGGGATCGCGGCTGCGCGTGGCGGGCAAAGGGAATGCCGGCGTGGCGGGCGGGCCGGCGGGCGATCTGTACATTACGATTCGGGTGGAAGAGCATCCGTTCTTCAAGCGGGATGGCGACAACATCAACATCCAGGTTCCGCTCACGGTGAGCGAGGCGGGCTTGGGCGCGAAGATTGAAGTGCCGACGATCGACGGGCGCGCGCTGCTGAAGATTCCGCAGGGAACGCAGAACGGGCAGAAGTTCCGGCTGCGCGAGAAAGGCGTGTTCAACGCGCGAAAGAACACGCGCGGCGATGAGATTGTGGAAGTGGTTCTGCAGGCGCCGGATGTGCACGATGAGCGCACGCGAGAGTTGCTGCGCGAACTGGCGCAGGTGCAGACGGAAGATGTGCGGTCGGAGATCTGGAGCAAAGTGCAGCCAGCTGCATGAGCCATGCGTAGAGAACTGAGCGATGACGAAGACCAAGAGCAAAGCGGCGTACATGATTTCGGCGGTGGCCGAGCAGTATGCGATTCATCCGCAGACGCTGCGGCTTTACGAGCGCGAAGGATTGCTCGCGCCCTCGCGCAGCGACGGCAATACGCGGCTTTATACGGACGAAGATCTGGAGCGGCTGGAAGTGATTCTGAAGCTGACGCGGGAGCTGGGCGTGAATCTGGCGGGCGTGGAGATCATTCTCAACATGCGCGAGAAGATGGAAGCGATGCAGCAGCAGATGGAAGGATTCATCGAGACCCTGAATCAGGAGCTTTCCGAGCGCGTGGCCGCAAAGCCGGCGGAGAGCAGTTCGCTGATGCCGGTGATTCAGATGCACTCACTCACAAGAAGCGAGAGCAAGCGGCCGGCGGATGCGAAGCGGCGGGTCCGGTAAATTCGATTGCAATCCGGAAATAGTTTTCCGATTGCATTTGAGGGCTGGCAAGCACTTCACGCGCGCTTGCTACATTGTTGGTCAGCATGAATCGTCGCGAATTCGTGGCGTTAGGCGCTGCGTCACCACTTGCCGCCGTGCCGGATTCCAGTCTTAAGCCGAAGCTGGGCATCGATCTTTTCAGCCTGCGTACGCAAAAGTGGACGCCTATTCAATACCTGGATTATTGCGCCGCGCGGCATGTGCAGGTCGTGCACTTTTCCGAGATCCGCTTTATCGGGAGTCTGGATCCTGAAAATCTTCGCAAGGTGCGGGAGCACGCGGGAAATCTGGGCATCGAAGTCGAGATTGGGATGCGCTCGATTTGCCCGACCTCCACGATGTTCGATGCGTCGCAGGGGACGGCGGAAGAGCAGCTCAACCGCATGATCGATTCGGCGAGCATTGTCGGCTCGCCAATTGTCCGCGCGGTTCTGGGCAGCGCGGAAGACCGCAAGGGCGGCCGCATTGAAGCCCATATAGACGACACGGTGCGTGTGTTGAAGAGTGTGCGCTCGCGGGCCGTGGACAAGAACATCAAGATCGCGATCGAGAATCACGCGGGCGATATGCAGGCGCGCGAATTAAAGACGCTGGTCGAAGGCGCGGGGCGAGATTTTGTGGGCGTGTGCCTCGATTCCGGCAATCCGCTGTGGACGATTGAAGATCCGCATTTGACGCTCGAAACACTGCATCCTTACGCATTGACGAGTCATGTGCGGGACAGCGCGGTATGGAAAGTGCCGCAAGGAGCAGCCGTGACATGGGTGCAGATGGGCCGCGGCAATGTGGATATTCAGTCGTACCTCAAAAAGTATGTCGAATTGTGCCCGGGCAAGGCCGTGTCGCTCGAATCGATCCTGCTCGGCCCCAGAATTTTTCCGTATCGCGAGGCGGCTTTTTGGGATGCCTACCGGGCAACTCCGGCGTGGGAATTTGAGCGCTACCTTGAAATTGCGGAGCGCGGCAAACCTTACCAGAACGAGCCGTGGGAGAAGGGCGATCAGGCACGGCGCGAGCGCGAGGCATTAGATGAGAGTCTGGAGTACACCCGGAAGCTTCTGAACGTATGAGAACGATCGGCCTGTTTGTTGCGGCGGCGGCATCTCTGCTAGCGCAGTTTTCTTCGGTTCCCGAGCAAGGCCGATCGATGATCGTAACCAAGTACGGCATCGTGGCAGCGCCGCAGTTTCTGGCCTCGCAGGCCGGCGCGCGAGTACTCGAAGCGGGCGGCAACGCGGTAGACGCGGCGATAGCGGCGAATTCCGTGATGGGCGTGACGCAGCCTTACGTGAACGGGATGGGCGGCGATCTTTTCGCCATTGTCTATCAGGCGAAGACCGGAAAATTGTATGGCCTGAACGCGAGCGGCTGGACTCCGGCGGCGCTGACGATCGATTACCTGAAGGCCCATAACATTACCAAGCTCGACCCAATCAGCGTGCATACCATCACGGTGCCGGGCTGCGTGGCGGGTTGGGACGCGCTGCACAGCCGTTTCGGCAGTTTGCCGTTTTCAAAGTTACTCGCGTCCGCCGTTTTTTACGCCCAGAACGGATTTCCGCTGGCCGAGAAGAATGCGCGCTATTGGGTCGCCAAGAAGCTGCTGCAACAGCCAGGCTATGCCGAAACCTACACACCGGGCGGCGTACACCCGGGGTTGGGCGACGTGTTCAAGAATCCGGCATTGGCCGAATCGTTGCAGCAGGTAGCGGCGCACGGGCGCGATGCGTTTTATAACGGCAAGCTGACGGAGGTAATGGTTCAGTTTCTACGCGCGCAGGGCGGTACACACACAGTGAAAGATTTTGCCGAATTCCAGCCGGAATGGGTGGAGCCGATTTCGACTACCTATCACGGCTGGACCGTCTATGAGCTGCCGCCGAATGGGCAGGGCATAGCCGCGCTTTCCATGCTCAACATCATGGAGCATTTCCCGCTGGCAAGTTACGGCCAGAATTCGGCAGCTGCGCTGCATGTGATGATCGAGGCAAAAAAGCTTGCCTACGCCGATATGATTCACTACGTCGGCGACCCGCGTTTTGGGCCGATACCGGTGAAACAGATGCTCGCGAAAGAGCTGGGCGATGAACGCGCCAAGCTGATCGACGCGGAGCATGCGGCCTGCCAGGTGGTTCCCTCGCAAATCAGCGAGCGGCTGAATTCCTACGGCAGCGAAACTATCTATTTATCGACAATCGACAAAGACGGTAACATCGTCTCGCTGATCCAAAGCAATTATGAGGGCTACGGGACTGGCTTGGTGGCTCCGGGCGCCGGATTCTCGTTTCAGAATCGAGGCGCCGGATTCGAACTGACGCCGGGCAAACCGAACTCGCTCGCCGGGCACAAGCGGCCGCTGCACACCATTATTCCGGCGTTCATGGAAAAGGGCGACATCCATATCGGCTTTGGCATTATGGGCGGCTGGAACCAGGCGCAGGCGCACGCGCAATTTGTGGCGGACGTGGTGGATTACGGGATGAACGTGCAGGCGGCGCTGGAGGCGGCGCGGTTCAGCAAGGCGACGTTCGAGGGCTGTGATGTGGCCATTGAATCGCGCATTCCGGCGGCGGTTCGGGAGGAACTGACACGGCGCGGACATGTGCTCAAGGTCGTGGAGCCTTTTTCTTTCCCGGTCGTCGGGCAGGGCAACGCGGTGATGCGCGATGCCAGGAGAAGCGTGAATTTCGGCGGCTCGGACCCGCGCTGCGATGGCGCAGCGATTCCGCAAAGCCCAGTCAGTTTCTGACTCAAAAATGTGAGCTATACTCGAACCAACTTAAGGAGGTTCCATGTTTAATCGGAACAGCCGCCGGCTTGCCGTTCTCCTACTGGCCGGGTTGGGCATTTTGAGCGAGAACGTGTTGGCGCAAAAGGGAGGCACGCAAGGTTCTGGCGGAGCCGCTTCGCCGGGCGCCGCTTCACCGGGAGCCGGATCGGTGGGACGGACGCCAAACAACCCGAACAATCCTAATCCATATTCCATTCCGCAGCAGAATCCAAACGACAATAACAACGGCCCGTTTGCGAACAGGCCCATTTTCCTTTCGGGGAAGGTGATGTTCGACGATGGCGGACCAACGAACAGCGATATTCGGATCGAACGAGTATGCGGCGCGACGCAGCGCCTCGAGACGCATACCGATTCGAAAGGGCGTTTTTCCTTTCAACTGGGCGGGAACACCACGGTAGATACGGACGCCGCCGATTCGGGGATTGGCTCCGGCTTCGGGCGGCAGGGCGGCTCGAATTCACCCTTCTCGCAAGGCGGCCGCGGAGGGCTGGACGGCATGTTTGGCTGCGAGATTCGCGCGGCGTACCCCGGCTACCGGTCCGACATGGTTCCGCTCGCGAATCGGCACTCGCTGGACGATCCGGACCTGGGAACGATTGTCCTGCATCGCCTGGCCAACGTGCAAGGTTCGACGATCAGCCTGACCACGGCAGCGGCCCCGAAGTCCGCGCGGAAAGACTATGAGAAGGGAATGCAACTGGCGGAGAAGGGCAAGTTCGAAGAAGCGGAGAAGCATTTCCTGGAGGCGACCGATGTGTATCCCAAATTCGCGGCAGCATGGTTCGCGCTAGGGCAAGTCCAGCAGCGCGAGAACAAGCCGGCCGAGGCGCGGAAGTCGTACGAAGCGGCAATCGCCGCGGACAAAAAATTCGTGAGTCCGTACGATCAACTGGCGCTATTGTCCGCCCAGGGCGGTAGCTGGGAAGAGGCGGTGAAGTACAGCCAGAGAGTGATCGAGTTGAATCCGGTGGAATTCCCCAGCGCCTTCTGGTACAACGCGATTGCCAACTACAATCTGAAGAATACCGGCGAAGCGGAGAAGAGCGCAAAAGCGTTGTTGAAGGTGGATACTCGCCACAAATATCCGCAAGCCGAAAGTATGTTGGCGCAGTTCGCCGTAAATCGCGGGGAATATGCCGAGGCCGCAACTCATTTGCGCGCGTACCTGGCACTGGCGCCGAATGCTAAAGACGCAGCGACGTTGAAAGCGGAATTACAGAAGATAGACGACGCGAGCGCCGCGGCGAAGAAGTAGCGGGTACATCAGTTTAGAAATGTATACACGGTAGCTCCCCTCTACTGTCCCTTGGCTCTTGATGAGACACCTGCATCCAGTGCGTCCGGATCAGGCGCTTAATTGTCGAGTCAAAGGATGGCGGAGATGGTTCCCGTTACGACCCGAGATATCTCCGAGTACATTTATGACGTGTCTTTAAAAGTAACGGTGCTAGTAGGCGTCCCGTAGGGCGTGGAGATGAGCGCAGTCAAGATGAACCGCTCGTCGGACCGGACGGGTTCTTCGAGGATGACATTGCCACGGTCGTTTTTTTTGGAACTCAGCTCCAACGTAAGAGGTAAGAGGCGGCGATGAGGCGCCAGATCCGAACATAGTGTCGCCTGAGTACACAGCAGTAATAGAATGTGCGGCGACGCTCAAGCTCGCAATTGTGATGCGGCCAGTGCCGCCGGTCAGCGGGCTTGTTCTAAGTGGGTTGTGAGGGATGATGGCAGGGCGATTTGCGGCGTTGCCCGGCCAACCACTTGGGGTACCGCTGTAGAAGTCACGCCCTTAAAGTCGACATCTCCGGAGTACACGGCAACCACCGAACGCGAAGATAATCAATTATCTGCAACTGGCGTTGGTTCATTTATTCCGTGATAGCTATCACTACGAAACGATCGAGGAATCCCGGCATCAGATTCGCTCATTATCGCAACGGTCCTCTCCTCGATAACTCATTGCGGATAGGCCGATCCAGTTTTCGGACCGTAGGCCCATGGGGAGTCCACGCCGGGCGCCGGTGCGCGGTATTAAAGACTGTGTTCGCCTGAAGCGCCCAGCCCTATTGCGTACTTGCTGATTCAAACTTGCGGACGTAGCTCCGCAATGATTGCTGGGCCCATCGCCGCCGTAGGTGGCGTACATCCTGTGTGTCCCCAAGGGAAGGCCCGGTACTTGAAAGACAGCCGCCCCCGCCTGCAGGTCCGCTGTACCCCAGATCTTGACCTGACCGTTGGCAAGCGTCTCGCTAAGAGTTACATTGCCGACCGGCGTGCCGCCGTCGCTCCAATTCACGGTCGCCTTAAACATAACCATTTGACCGACCAGCGATGGAGACGGCGAGGCCGAAAGCGAAACAGTCGCCGGTAAACAGGTCGCGGAGCCTTGAACCATCTGGCTCACCGGCTGAGAAGTGGCCGGGCCGAAGTTGTCATCACCTTGGTAAGCGGCGGTCACGGAATGCGTGCCTACGCTGAGCGCCGAAGTCGAGTAGTTCGCAATCCTGCCGGAGAGCGGCGCCGTTCCCAACGTGCGCGAGCCGCCATCGAGAAATACAACGGCGCCCGTTGGGGATGTGCCTGCCGGGCCCGTTACGGCCGCGGTAAACGTCATCAGTTGCCCTTGGTTTGAGGGATTCTGGCTGGACCTCAGCGTCACCAAGGGCGTCGTCACATTTACGGTCTGAGTGAGTGCGGGAGACTTACTGGCCCCGAACGCACCGTTGCCGGTGTACGAGGCCACGATGGCGTGGGCTCCTTTGGCGAGAGCAGCCGTTGAGAAGACGGCTCTCCCGTTTCTCAGCGGCGCCTGACCACGAGTTGCACCAGAATCGGTGAATGTCACCGTTCCACCCGTAGGCGTGCCACTGGCGCTGGTTACCGTTGCCGTGAACATCACGGATTGCCCATAGCTGGAAGGATTCAGAGAGGAGTTCACAACCGTGGATGTCGTGCTGAGAATCACTTGCAGCAGTGGGTTTGACGTGCTTCCGGAAAAATTTGTGTTCGCATCCGGCCGGTAGACGGCAGTGATCGAATGAGAGCCGGCCGGCAGAGCGGCAGTCGAATAAGTCGCGCTACCCGATGTCAGCGGAACCTTGCTGGCGATAACTCCTACGCCATCGAGAAAGTCTACAGTTCCAGTGGGCGATCCGGCGGTTGCCGTGACCGACGCCCGAAATGTAACCGATTGGCCGGGATTGGAAGGATTCACGGATGAGGTAAGCGCCGTCGTCGTCTTGTTCAGCACCGACTGAGTGACCGTCGGTGAGGTGCTGCCCGAAAAGTTGGAAGCCGGATCGGGTGTATAGACGGCAGTGACAGTATGGTTTCCTTCCGACAGTTGACCGGTCGAGTAGAGCGCCTGACCTTGTCGCACGCTCACGCCCTTGGCGACAATTTTCGAATCCACGACGAAGTCAACCGTGCCAATAGCCGTGCTGCCTGTGGCCGTGACTGTGGCGGTGAAATTGACGATTTGACCAGACACCGAAGGATTCGCTGACGAGGTCACTGCCGTTTGCGTCTTGACCAGAACGGTCTGGTTGACCGGAGGCGAGGAGGTCACGCTGCGGTAATTGCCATCGCCGCTATATCTCGCCGTGATCCCGTGCGAGCCGGGGGCCAGCGTGGTGGTGGAGTACCTGGCTTCGCTGTCCTGCAGCGGAATGGTTTTAAGCAGTGTAGTTCCATCCAGGAAGTCAACAGTACCTTGAGGAGTCCCATCGCTGGATGTAACGTGAGCGGTAAACGTAACCGGATCGCCGCTCACGGAAGGATTGGGCGAAGACACGGCCGAGATCGAGGGAGTCAGCATACTGACCACCTGGTTGATCGCCGAGGACGTACTTCCGGCAAACGTATCGCTGCCGCTGTACACAGCTTGAATCGAATGATTTCCCGCCGGCAAAGAGGGCGCTTTGAAAGATGCGCTTCCTCCGGTGAGTTGAACTTTTCCCAGAGGAGTCGAGCCGTCGTTGAAAGTAACGGACCCGTCAGGTGAAGCTCCGGAGGTTGATGTGACGGTCGCCGTGAAATTTACCGGCTGGCCGTAAACGCTGGGGTTCTGGCTCGAATCGAGCGTGGTTTTGGTGGCGACGTTCGTGGCGTGAAACGGAGTCGCGGAATGCGAGAATCGAGACAGGGTCAGTGCCGGGCCAAGACTGAAAGTTTGGGACTGCGGATCGTAGATTTCGGTGGTTGCCAGACTATTTCCTGCGTCATCCTGACCCCCTGCCAACAGAATTCTGCCATCTGGCAGGGCGCTGGCCGTATGATTGGCGCGGGCAACCGCCATACAACCGGCGGCACCCGGGCAAGCCGAGGCATTGTTGGCGAATTTCCATCCTTGCCAAGCGTTCGAGCTTAGGGAGTTGACCTCGGCCGTGGCGGATACGTGATCGTGCCCTGCCGTATCTCTTGTGGATCCTCCCGTCACCAGTAATCCGGAAGTCCCGAGCGGTGTGGCGGCCAATTCGGAACGAGGGGTAATCAGGGGTCCCGCGGAGGCCCAGTTGGCGTTCTGCGCGGAGAATACTGAAAAGTTATTGAGGGGATTGGCGCCAGTATCGACTCCGCCAATCAGGCAGAAGGTACACGGCCCCGTTGAAACGGAGGCCGGGGATCCCAGGGCCACAGGTAACCTCGGTCCTGGCGAGAATTGCCCCGTCGCCGGATCGAAGTATTCCGAAGAGTCTAGCGCCTCCGATGGAAAGGGCGCTATGTATCCGCCGGAAATAAGGACCTTCTTTTCGCTGGGAATCCACGCAGCCGCGTGAAAGATACGCGCGGTAGCCATCGGTCCTGTCAAGGTGAAGGTCTGCGTGGCCGGATCGTAAAGTTCCGCGGTGTTTGTGGTGCCTCCCCCAAAAGCGTCCGCGCCTCCGGCGATCAGAACTCTGCCGTCCGGGAGCAAGGTGGCACTATGACCCCAACGCGCCTGCGTCATGCAGCCAGGGGTTCCTGGACACGATGTAGCGCCTCGGACGGGCGTGAAAATTTGGGTATTAGGGTCGAAAATCTCGGCGGTAGCAGTCACCGAAATGCCTGTGGACGAGGGGGCCTGCCCGCCGGCGATCAGAATTTTTCCATCGGCAAGCACCGTGGCTGTGTGATGAGAACGTGCTGTCGTCAGGGGCGCTATGGATACGATTGAGTTGTTTAAAGTGTCATAGACCTCTGCAGACCTGGAGGGTTCGCCGCCGGAGACTCCTCCGGCCAACAGAATGCCTTGCAGAGGGAGCGGCGGCGGCGAACCAGCCGTAACCGTGACTATGATGGGATTTTTAGCCACGACGGGAGCCCCGTATGGTGGGTCCGTCTGAAGGTTCAGATTCCACGTCGTGCCGATCGGCTGGCCGGGCTCAACAGTCAGCAACAGGTTGGCGCTGCCGGAGCCCGTGGTTTGGCTAATGGCGAGGCCGCCCGACGGCTGAAGCGTCAGTTGCCACGATAGTCCCTGGTAAGAGCCTGGAATGGTTGCCGTGACGGACGCCACGCGGGCCTGACCCGGGGCGATCGTGAGCGACGGCGGCGACATGGAAAGAATTGGAGGATTAACGGGAATGTTCACCTGCAGAGTGTTATCGTCCGGACTACCCTCCTCGTTTCCATTGAATGGGCCAAGAAAGACGAATCGGGCCGAGTTTGCGATTGTCAGCGAAAAACTCTGAGCGAACGGTACTTGAAAGATAGCGGCTTGATGACTCAGGAAGCTACCTGTGGAGGTAACCGGTGGCGGTGTAGCGGCATCGCGGCCCGTAAAGTCTTCTCGCCATGACGCGGTCACGTGGTCGCTATGGTCGGTGGTCGTTACCGACGGCTGAGACCAGGTTTCACTGAATCCAACGCTGCCACCGGGTCCATCAGGGCCTAGCGAGCCACCGATATTGAAGGTGGCGCTTTCAGTTGTGATTGTGCCCGTAGGGCCATAGTCCTTTAGCACGTTATCTGGGCCGGCCGACATACTAAATGTGCGATGGTCTGTCCAGAACCCACAGGAACCAATGACTGTGGCATAGCACGGCGGGTAAAAGTTCGGAACAACATTTGAATCCTGCAAGACCATATAGAAGTCGTTCTGAGTCTGTATGGTGTTCAACCGGTAAATGGAAACTGTGTAATTCGTGCTCCCGCCGCTGCCGCCGCCGCCGCTGTAGACGTTCTGTTGGATCAACGTCCATGCAGTTGTGGTCGGGGGGGGATCATCTCCTACACCGGGGGCCGGAGCGGTTTGGCTATCTTTCCAGGCGTCGAAGGCTTTGCGCCACGCCGCAGCGCGTGAGCCGATTGGCCCATGGTATTGCCGCATCACTCCGTTGGTCTTTCGAATGGCGAGGACTGACCCTGAGTCTGGGCTTGCCCCGGTCGAGTGTGCAGTTCCAAAGTTCACGCCGAGAAGACGCTTCATATCTTCGGCGGTGCCGCCAATGATCCGAACGATGTCGCCGCGGAAATAGGCCGCGCGAGCTCGAGCGATCGCGTCAGGCGACGGCATGGGTCTCAACTCGGCAGGTTTGAAATCGATTACTTCGTTGCTCCCTTGCATTTCATTGCGTGTCTGCGCGCGGCTCGGGAGCGGCGCCAGCAAAACCAGCAACACGAGACACAACGGGATTCCAATGTGTGCGCGTGAGCGAGTTTGCCCTGCTAGCTTATGCGTGTTCATAACGTCGGTCCTTTCGCTTTCGTTCACAAAACCAACCGCCCAATTCCATCGCGGCCTCTGCCGCCGCCGGAAGTATCCGTCGGGGGGAAGCCATCGCTCAACGTCCAATACTAAAGTTGTCGAACTGAAATGACCACATCAAGCGTCACCTGTTCGTTGCGCGTGAATGCCGCCTTGAAGCGTAAACGAATCGGCTTTGACCGTTTGGGCAAAAGAGCCGCCCAAGGCAGCGAGTACACCTGCAAACAGGCTCAGTTTTAGAAATGTATTGGCGCCAAGCTCGCAGAGATTCGGCGTGTGGGACTGCGTTTTCATGTTTCAATCCGCCTTCGGTCTGCCTAGTATGCGCGAAACGCGACTAGAGACGCTAACGGTTTACGAAATATCTTGTGAACGGAGTTTGGCGGCGCCCCGGCAACCGCTCCCTCAGAGTTCGTGAAAGGTTGCATAGTACTAGTTGTCGCGCCAAAGGATGGCCGAGATGGTTCCCTCGTCCTGAAAGACCTGGATGACGTCGCTGATGGCTTTAAATGGGACATCGTTGACGACCAATTGGTAGGCGAGCTTTCGTCCGCTTTTGGTGTGGATGTAGCCTGCAAAAGCTTGGCCTTTTATCAATGCATTCTCGATGAAGGTGCCGGTTTTCGCGTGTACCTGCCCTTTGGCTGGCGCGAGCGTTATGTCGGACTCGAAATCAGTGACGGTTGCAAGGGAGCCGTCGACGCCGAGGATAGGAAAGGAGGCGAAATACTCATGGAAAAAGCGGCGACCGTACATCTCGGAGAGGAAGCGAGTGACTGCCGGGTTGGTGGCGGTGGTTTCCCCGCCACCGCTACCGTCGAAGAAGGAGTATTCCGCCGGCCTGATGCCGTAATCGGTCCGCAGGTTTCTCTTTTCGGCGGCAAGAGCTGATTCCATGTCATCGGCGCCCTGAGTCAGGCCGTAGAGAAGGATGCTGGCGTCGGCGCCAACGTTGTAGCTGACCTTATTGATGAGCTTGGCGTCCTCCGAATAAGGAAGGCCGCGGAGTTGCGCTAATCGCATGCGTGGCTCGTAGCAGTCCTTCGGGGGCAGGAACTGAGTAGGATTGGGTTCAACGGTTGGCGCTTTGACCTTTACACCGGCAGCGCGGAGTTTTTCGACCAGAACGGTGCGGGCGTAGCTGGACGGGTCGACGATGCGAATTGTGCGGATAAGAGGGTAACTTCCGGTCAACGGAGGCACGAAATCAACGGGAAGGTCGCCCTTTACGGTGGCGGTGCAATCGGGTTGGCCGATGCAGGAGGGGAGATCAGGCTCGATATCAACATCGCCGCCGGCCGCTGTCATGACGACGGCATTCTCGACGGCGAGTGCGGCAGAGTGGGGCCGATGCTTGACGGAGGCTAGTTCGCCAATATTCGCCGGATTGATGATGACGTCGACCACATCGTCGTTCACGAAGATGGGCTTAAGATCGAACTCGTCGCGAAAATTGAACGGCTTAAACAGGCGGTCGTCGATGATGATCTCGCCGGTGATCTCCTTGATTCCGCGCGCTGCAATTTGGTCGGCGAGGGCGGCGTATCCGGCCAGGGGATTGGGCCTGGTGAGTTCGGCGTTGCCGAGCGAATTCGCTTCGTTGTGATCGAAGTTGCTGAACGCCACCGTACCGTCCGGGTTGGTCCGGCCGCCCATCGTGAGGTCGCCCGAAGCGACAAGGATGAGGTTTCCATGCAATACGCCCGTGTCGCTTATTGTGCCTTGGCGGTAAATGGGCGTGTTGAAGGTGTGGGTGGGGCCGACCTCGTTCAAAAGCTCGCCGACCGTGAAGACCTTACGAACGGATCCGATGAGGAACTTATGGCGCGGCTCCAAATTTATGAGGGGCTCGCCAGTTTCGAGGTCGATGACGCGCAGACCCCAAATGGCGCCTTTGTAACGAGGCGCATCGAAGATGGCCTTGATTTCGGAAGGAATGCTGGCCGGCCTGATGACCGGGCACCACAGCAGCATGGAAACGGCCAGAGCGGATAGACGATGTCGCATATTGTTGCTATCAATTCAACTGTTGAATGAGTGTCGAGATGGCGCCTTCGTCCTGAATCACATCAATGACATCGGCGATATCGGTAATGGCTCCGGCGTCGTTTACGTAGAGCGCGTACGCCAAGCGCCGGCCGCTGCGAGCGTGGATATAACCTGCAAGTACCTGCGCTTTAATGTTGCCGTCCTCGAGAAATGTTCCGGTCTTGGCGAAAACCTTTCCTTGCGCCGGGCTGCCAATTCCTATCTCAGCCAGAGAGCCGTCCACTCCCAAGATCGGAAGGGAATCAAAGTAGGAAGGGAACGTTGGGCGGTACTTCATGGAAATCAGCAAATCCACCGTCGTCGCCGCCGAAGCGCGGCTATCAGGGCTACCGCTCCCGTTAGTTGGGAAGTCAAATCCGTTACCGTCCAGTCCATATTGACGCTTTAAGGTGGCTCGCTCCTCGTCAAGCGCTTTCGACATGGTATTCACGCCGTTGGCAAGTCCAAAAAGCATCAGACTCAGATTGGCGCCGAGATTGTGGCTTACCTTCAAAATGACTTTCGAGTACTGCGCATAAGGCGCCGAAACCAACTCGGCAACCTGGGTGCGGGCGCGATAGGAATCCGCTGCTGGAAGCTTGTCGCAAGGATTCGGAGCCACAAGCCGGGCGTTTACCGTGACCCCAGCTCTACGCAACGCTTCGATAAAGACAGTACGGGCGAAGGCGGCCGGCTCCTGGAAGGCCGCGGGATCGTCAATTCTGAATGTTTGCACCAGGCTTTTCACTCCGGGCAAAGGTGGAACAAAGCCCTCCGCGATGTGTCCACTGACGACGCCTCGGTGCGGGCTCGTTTGCGTCAGGGTAACGTCCGTTCTTTCTCCTTTGGCGACGGTCATCACCTCGTTGGTAACTTTGAAAGCCGCGCTGTGGGGCCGCCATTCCACTCGAGCTCGTTCGCCAGGTTGCGTCGGAAGAACCGTCACATCGATGCGATTGTCATTGATCATGATGGGCGTGATCAAAAGATGCTGGTTGGGAACCCTGAACTCTTTGAAGAGACGATCGTCGATGATGACGTCGCCTGACACTTTCGTGATACCTGAGGCGGCAACCTGCGCGGCCAACTTGTCGAGGCCCCCAAGGGGATCGGGATCAGTAAGGATGGCGCTACCGAGGTTATTGGCGTCATTATGGTCAAAGTCGGTGATGGCAAGGGTGTCGTCGCCGTTATCGCGGCCGCCCATCGTCAGGTCTCCCTTGGCGACCAGAATCAAATCACCTTTCAAATCTCCGAAAGCATCCACTTTCCCATTTCGAAATACGGGCGTTTTGAACCGGTAGTCGGCGCCGAGTTCATTCAAGGTGATGCCGACCGAGTACAGCTTCCGAACGGAACCGGTCAACAGCTTTTCCTGCGAGTTGAGATTATAGATCTCGCGTCCCGAGTTCACGTCGACCACGCGAAGCGCCCAGGTTGCCGCGGAGTATCGAGGCTTCTCCATAATGTTGCGGATTGCTCGGGGCAGGTGGCCGCCATCGCCGAAGCCAATCGTACTTACAGCCAGGAGCAGAGCGGTTATAACCGCTGCTTTATTTCGCCTAGATTTCATATGCAAATTTGGAACGCGTGGATCCTTTCGAGGTCCACGCCGAGTCTATCGCGTTTGTGTCCTTCCGTCTGCCCTATATGCGCGAAACGGCGGACGGAACTCTAACGTGTTACGAAATATTTTTCTGGAAGCGGCTTGGGTAATATGAGTTACTAGTCCTTCCCGAAATTCATGGAATCAGTGCCCGAGGCGGACGTCACGGGTCTGCTGCGCGCCCTAACGGCCGGCGATCAAGAAGCGCTTGCGCAGCTTGTGGCCGTTCTCTATCAAGAGCTCCGGCGAATCGCCTATGGATACATGCGCCGCGAGCGGGAGGGCCATACGCTTCAAACCAGTGATCTCATCAATGAGGCTTACCTTCGCCTGATAGGCGCTCAGAGCGTCGAGTGCCAGGGCCGGATTCACTTCCTTGCGTTGGCGGCGCAGACGATGCGGCGCATCCTGGTGGAGCACGCCCGTTCCCGCACTTGCGTCAAACGCGGCGGTGGAATGCACCGTGCATCTTTAGACGAGGGGATGGTGATGGCTCCCGATCGCGATCCGGAGCTACTCGAGTTGGACGATGCGCTGACGGAGCTGGCAAAGCTCGATGCTCGCAAGGCCCGAATTGTAGAAATGCGTTTTTTTGCGGGATTAAGCGTGGAAGAGACCGCCGATGCATTAAAAGTGTCGCCTCAAACCGTGTTGCGAGATTGGAAACTGTCCAAATTATGGCTGACGCGCCAAATGACGCCGTCCCCAAAATAGGCAGCGAGCAGTGGCGGCGCATCGACTACCTGCTTCACGCAGCGCTCGAACGCGAACCCACCGAGCGGGCTGTTTTTCTGAAGAACGCTTGTGCGGGGCAGCAAGAGCTATACGCAGAGATCGAATCGCTGCTTGCCTGTGAAGGACAGGAAAATCCACTGCTCGAGAGCAGTCCCTGGCCGGCCGCCGGTTTGCTTATCAGCGCACAATCTGACGCCTTTCGCCGCGGGACCCGGCTTCTGAACAAGAACTTGTCCGCCGGAGTTCAAGTGGATCGCTTTCGCATCACGCACTTCCTTGGCAGCGGCGGGATGGGTGAAGTGTACGCGGCTGAGGACGCCACGCTTGGCCGTAACGTGGCGCTCAAGTTTCTGGCTCTGGAAGAGACGCTTGGCGGAGCTGTGGAACAAGTGACGCGCGAAGCGAGGGCTGCCTCGGCGCTCAATCATCCAAATATCGTGACGGTACACGAGGTGATCCGGCACGAAGAAACTCCCGTTATTGTCATGGAACTGATCGAGGGAGCCGCGTTGAGAACGATGTGCGGGACTCCGCAACCCTTGGATCGGATTCTTCACATTGGCCGGCAGATCGCCCAGGCGCTCGTGGCGGCTCACGCGCATGGCATTGTCCATAGCGACATCAAACCGGAAAACATTCTTATACGTCCGGACGGCTATATAAAGGTGGTGGACTTCGGATTGGCTCGCCCGGTTGCGAGTGAGACGCTTAGGCCGAGCGACGGTCTGCATGGCGGGACTTTACGATACATGTCACCCGAGCAGGCGCGTGGCGAAGCCACTTCTCTAGCCACTGACATTTTTTCGTTCGGGCTGATCCTGTACGAACTGGCCACCGGCCAGCATGCGTTCCCCAGTGATTCGCCTTTCGGCGCTGTGTACGCAATGCTTATGAACGAGCCGGCTTCGTCGCCGCTGGACCTTTGTGTTCCGCTGCCGCTGCGTTTGCTGATCTTTGCGATGCTTGCCAAAGATGCGGCGGCGCGCCCTTCAGCGCAGGAAGTTGCGAGAAGGCTTGACGAGAATATCTTGCCCGCCAAGGAACCGGAGCGGACCGTAACATGGCGGCAGCCGCAACTCTGGTTGGCGATTCTGGCGGTCCTGCTTTTGGCGATGGGAGCTATGGGCTGGCTCCTGTCTGGCAGGAAGGATTCACCGGAATTCGCCGATCTGAGTGTTCAGCCTCTTACTTCACAAAGCGGGTGGGAGGCCTCGCCGGCCTTGTCCCCCGATGGGCAGACCATAGCATTTACCTGGTCCGAGAAGTTGGACGGCATCAGACAGATTTATCTGAAGCCGGTCGTAGGCACCGAACCGGTCCGGCTGACTCACTCACAAACCGAGGGCAACATCGGATCTCTGGTCTGGTCGCGAGATGGCGATCAAATCGCATTCGAACGATGGCAGGGAAGCACGAGCGCCATCTATTCGATCGCGAGAGGCGGAGGCGATGAGAAAAAAGTTCTAGATTTGACGAGTGCGAATCCCAGCTCGGCGATTGATTGGTCTCCCGATGGAACGCAGTTGGCATTCTCGCAGGCCATGCCCGGATCCGATCGTTTGGCGGTCTATCTGTTCAACATACAAACCAGAGAGAAGCGCAAGTTGACTTCTCCTCCCTCAGAAGATTGGGGAGACTGGGATCCCAAATTTTCGCCGGATGGCTTGACCGTCGCCTTCAAGCGAGTGACCAGCTTTTGGACGGATGACCTCTACCTTGTACCGGCCGCGGGCGGCGCCCCATCGCGGCTGACTGCGAATAGACGGGGGATTTGGGGGCACGCGTGGGTCTCGGATGGAAGGAGCCTGATTGTATCCTGCCAACGAGGCAGCACGCTGTTCGGATTATGGCGATTCCCGCTGACGCCGCACGCGCAGCCCGAGCGCATCACCCAGGGAGGAATTGATGCTGTCAGTCCCGCAACCGGGCGGAAAACCCGCCGCTTGGCTTGGGTGAACCAGCTTTGGGATCTGAATATCTATCGAGTATCCCTGTTCGGGGCCGGCGCTCCTAGCAAGCTCGTTGCGTCCACTTTGCGCGATCAAGGCGCCACTTACTCACTCGATGGACGGATCGCATTTATCAGTGACCGCTCTGGCAGCAGGGAAATCTGGCTCGCAAAATCCGACGGGTCAAACCAGGTCCCGGTTACGCGCTTTAACGGTCCATACTTAGATCATTTGCAGTGGTCGCCTGATGGGCGGCGGCTGGCGTTTGACAGCCGGCTTCACGGACGGTCCGATATCCTGGCTCTGGACTGTGACGTGGACGGGATGCGCTGCGGAGAACCCCGGCGCCTGACAACGGAGGTTCCGGCCGAGGCCCCGAGCTGGTCGGCAGACGGCGAATTCGTTTACTTCGCATTGAATCGAGGAGGCCGATGGGACATATGGAAACAGCCGGTGGCTGGCGGTCGACCCATCCAGGTTACACGCAATGGAGGTTACGTATCGCACGAATCGCCCGATGGCAAATGGCTTTACTTTTCCAAGACTGGGAAAGAAGGCATCTGGCGAATACCTGTTAACTCCCAATTCAGGCAGCGGCCCACGGTCACGGACGAGTTGGTGATCGGTCCGCCCTACAGAGCGCAAGTAGAAGGATGGGCGGTAACTCCCGACGAAATCATCTTTATCGACCTTGCAAGAAGCAATGAACCAGCGGCGATTCGCGCTTACAATGTTTCAACCAAACACACGCGCTCCATCCTCACCTTGACGGAAGTTTTCTCGGATAGAGGCGATATCGGAGCGGCCGTCTCACCGGATCTGCGATGGGTTCTATATTCGCAGCTTGATAGATCCGGAAGCAATGTCATCGTGGCCGAGAACCGCCGTTGATCCTGCTTGTGGCGAAGACCTATGAAGTTCGGCCGGTTAGATTTTCAGCAGCGTGCGCAGGCGGCGAGTCTGGATGCGGCTGACGGGAATTTCGGTCTGCTTCTTGTCATCCATTTTGAGCTGAAAGCTCGATTTGAACCAGGGAATCACTTCGCGAATCTTGTTGATGTTGACGAGAAACGACCGATGGACGCGCCAGAACAGGTTCGGATCGAGGTTGGATTGGAGTTCCTCGATAGTGCGATAGTTCGATTGGCCTTCGAACTGCGCCGTGACCATCGTAATGGTGCCGTCGTCAATTGTGGCGTAGATCAGGTCCTGGGCATCGATGATGAGGTTCCGGTTGTTGGCCCGCACCAGCAGCTTGGTTCGCTGCGGAGCGGTTTTTTCCTCTTCCTGTTCCTTCTCTTCGAGAGTATGGCGCGCCCGTGCGACCGATTCGGCGAGGCGTTCCTTTTCTACCGGCTTAAGCAGATAATCGAGCGCATGCAGGCGGAAGGCCTCCACGGCATACTGATCGAACGCCGTGGTCAGGATAAAGTGCGGCTGCGGCCCAGTCTTTTCCCGCACTTGCGCGATGACGCCCAGGCCGTCGAGACCGGGCATCTGGACGTCCAGAAAAACCACATCCGGCTCGAGCTGCTCGATCAGCTTTACGGCTTCCATGCCATTGGAAGCGGTCTGAAGGACTTCGATATCGGGGATGTCCGTGAGAAGATAAGATAGCTCCTCGCGGGCGAGCTGTTCGTCGTCAACGATGAGCGCCGAGATGGTCGCTGTGACACTCTGCGGCATCGCTGTTAGTATAACTTAGGAGCGCAGGGTGGTTGCGGCCGGTGGATCGTTCCAGCAGTCATAAAAAGCACTCCCAAAAACCCGAAGAGCCGGTCGAGAAGCGCATTCTGGTGATCGGCGGGACTCACTTCATCGGCAAGCTGCTGGTCACCGAACTGCTGAAGGCGGGGCACGAAGTACACATCCTGCACCGCAAGCAGCGGCAACCTTTTGGCAAACGGGTCCACAATCTGGTGGGCGACCGGAACAATGCCGCGAGCGTCCGTAAAGCAGTAGGGGCGACCCGGTTCGATGTGGTGTTCGATACCGCGTATGACTGGGAGCGGGGCACTAGCGGCGCGGAAGTAATCGAGACCGCGCAGATCTTCGACGGCAAGGTGAGCCGCTACATCTTCATGTCGAGCGTGTCGGCTTATGGCGATGGGTTGAACCACCATGAGGGCGACGCTTTGGCGCCCGATGATCACCCGAACGCTTACGCGCGCAACAAGGCGATGAGCGAACGGGCGCTGTTTCGTTTGCACCAGCGGACGGGTTTTCCGATTATTACGCTGCGGCCGCCGTTTGTGTACGGACCGGGCAATCCGTTCTACCGCGAGGCATTTTTTTGGGACCGCTTCCGGGCGGGGCGGCCAGTGATTGTGCCGAGCGAAGGCCACCGGCTGATGCAGTTCATCTATGTCAAGGACCTGGTGGAGCTTGCTTTGCGCGCCATGGAACTGCGCACCACCGTGGGGCATGCCTTCAATACAGCGAATCCGCGGGCCATTACGCAGCATGAGCTGTTGATGCATTTAGCCCGCGCGGCAGGAGTGAAGGAGCCGCAACTGGTTTCGCTGGCGCGTGAGTTGATCCACCGCGCCGGCGGCCAGGTCACCGGCGAGAAATTGTATTTCGGCTCGTACTACGACCTTCCCGCGATCACGCAGATCATCACCAAATCGCAGCGGATGCTTTCCTTTAAGCCGGTGGAGTTTGACGTAGGACTCAAGGTGACGTATCGGGCCTATTTGAAGAAGCGCGGGCATCCGAAGGCGGACTACACGTTCGAAGACGAGTTGCTGAGCCGGTTTTCCCCGCTGACGCATACGATGCGCTCCGCTTAAGCCATGGAGGATACCAGAAGGCGGTGATCCGACGACGGATTCGGTGGCTCGCGTGGTGGTATCTGGCGATTGCGGTAGGTTTCCTCTTTTTAGCTATCGACCACATCCTCATTCGGGATAAGACCTGGCTGATCGGCATCCGGCTGATCCTGGCAGCCGGATTCGGATTGCTGGCAGGCATGGAGTTCACGAAGAAGAGGAAATCTTAGACGTTAATTTCCATCAATATCGTCACTTTATCGCCCGGCCATGAATCTTCTTCACAGAGGAACAACTACGTGAAAAAGGGAATACTTGCGGTCGCAATGCTGTTTGGCGTCTCGGCCGCTTTGCCGGTGTACGGCCAGGTAGGCCAGGATTTGAAGAACGCCGGTAAAGATACGAAGGATGCCACGGTGACCGGGGCGAAGAAGACGGGACGAGGCACCAAAAAGGCCGCCAAGAAGACGGGCCACGAGGTGAAAAAGGGCACGCACAAGGCCGCCGACAAGGTGGCGGACAAGACCGACACCTCGAAGTAAGCTATTTTGTTGGCTGCTCAGCCAGCCATGCGGTGATGCGCCGCTCGAGCACGTCGAGAGGTATGGACCCGGCGCCAAGCACGGCATCGTGAAATTTCCGTACGTCGAAATTGGCGCCGAGCTTCTGTTCAGCCTCCTTGCGTAACTCCAGAATTTTGAGTTGTCCGATCTTATAAGCGGTAGCTTGGCCGGGCCATGAGATGTAGCGGTCCACTTCCACTTCTATATTTTGCGCCGTGAGGGCGGTATTTGCGGTCATGAAATCGATAGCGCGCTGGCGGCTCCAATGCATCGAGTGCATTCCCGTATCGACCACCAGGCGACAGGCGCGCCACATATCGTAGCTGAGCTGGCCGAAGCGAGAATACGGATCTTTGTAGAAGCCTATCTCATAGCCGAGGCTTTCCGCATACAGTCCCCAGCCTTCGGTGAAAGCCGTGGGGTCGAGCTGCTTGCGGAATTCGGGTACGTTTTCAAGTTCGTGTTCGAGCGCGATTTGCAGATGATGGCCCGGCACCGATTCGTGCATGGATAACACTTCCATTTCAAACTTGGGACGCGACGCGAGATTGTAGGTATTCACGCGATACGTACCGGACTTGCTTCCATCAACCGGCCCCGGCTCATAAAACGCGGTGGTCTGGGATGGCGCGTTGTAAGCGTCGACTTCCTTCACGCCGTACGGGGTGCGCGGCAGCTTGCCAAATAGCCGAGGCAACTCTCCATCCGTCCGCTTGCAGATATCGCGGTAGCCGGTGACGAGATCTTCCGGCCGGCGGTAGTAGAAGCGCGGATCAGTGCGGAGGAATTTGACGAACCCCTCAAAACTGCCTTTGAAGCCGGTAGCGGCGATGGTCTTCTCCATTTCGGCGCGGATCCGTTTCACTTCGCGCAAGCCAATCGCATGGATTTCTTCGGGCGTGAGTTCGGTGGTGGTTTGCAAGCGCAGACGGTAGCGATACCAGGCGGCTCCATTGGGCAGATCGGACATACCGATGGAATCGCGGCAGTTCGGAATGTACTGTTTCGCCAGAAAATCGCGGTATTTACGGAAAGCCGGGTAGACGACGCCATCCACTTCGGCGGCCGCGCGGCGCCGCAGGCCATCCCGGTCGGCGGCGCTGATCCCCGGCGGGAAGTTTTTGAACAGATCGAGCAAGACGCTTTGGGAGGGCTGAGTATTTAGAATGCGATCGACTTGCGACGGGATGTCGCGCAGAGCGATCTTGGGCTGCGTGATGTGGTGATCGAGACCCGCTTGTAACAGCGCGATGTTTTGATCGACCAGCAGGGGCACGGCGTGGAGGCGCGCGAGCGCATCTTCGTAATCCTTCACGGTTCGGGCAGGCGCCTGTTCCAGAACCATGGGTACCTGGCTGTGGACGCCGCCTTCGAGCGGATCGATCTGCAGATATTCCGATGGAAACGCGAGGCCCTCGGCATCGCGCTGCGTTCTCCATAGGAAGAGATCGTAATCGAGTTGATCCTCCGCGGCTGAGCTGGGCGCGATCGATGGAGCGGAGAGCCTCGAGGTTCTCTTGTGGATGCCGGCGGCGCGCTTCCATTGCGGCGGGCGACAGGTCCGTCCAACGGTTGTTTTGGCCGGGATAGCCGGAAAACGTCGCGAGCTCGGGATATTCACGCATTTGCCAGGCCCAGTCGCGTTCGAAGAGCTGGTGGAGGCGCGCGGCGTCACCGGCGCCAAAAATAGGAGAGGCGAGACAGAGCCATGTCACAAGAATTTTGCAGTTGGGGGGTATCATAAGGTCTTGTCTCAGTACGATCTGATCGTAATCGGTTCGGGTCCGGCGGGCCAGCGGGCGGCGATCCAGGGGGCCAAGAGCGGCAAGAAGGTCGCGCTGGTAGAGAGGCGCGAAGTGATTGGCGGCGTCTGCATCAATACGGGAACCATCCCGAGCAAAACGATGCGCGAAGCCGTTCTGCATCTTTCCGGGTACAACTACCAAAATATTTACGGCGTAAGCTATCGGGTCAAAGAAAAGATCACGATGGCGGATCTGGCGTTCCGCGTGCAGCACGTGATCAAGACGGAAATCGACGTGACGCAGGCGCAGCTTTCGCGTAACGGAATTGAAGTTTTGAACGGCGTAGCGAGCTTCAAGAGTCCGACGTCCGTTTTGGTGACGGGCGCACGCGGCGCCACGGAAGTCAGCGGCGACACGATTGTGATTGGAACCGGAACCAAGCCGTCGGCCTCCGCCAAGGTGCCCGTGAACGGGCAGACGATCGTCAATAGCGATCAGCTTCTCGACATGCAGACCCTGCCGCGCACACTCATCGTGGTGGGCGGCGGAGTGATCGGAGTCGAATATACTTGCATGTTCGCGACCCTGGGCGTGCGCGTCACGCTGATCGAAAAACGTCCCCGGCTACTCGAATTCGCCGATCAGGAAATCGTAGAGGCGCTTTCCTATCATTTGCGCGACCACCGCGTGACCATGCGGCTCAACGAAGAAGTGGAGAGCGTGGAGGAAACGGCGACGGGAGGTCCGGTGATCGCGTTTCTGGAGAGCAAGAAGAAGGTCACGGGGGACTCGCTGCTGTATGCGGTCGGGCGGCAGGGCAATGTGGACGAGCTGAACCTGCAGGCGGCCGGAATTGAGGCGGATTCGCGCGGGCGCATTGCCGTGAACGAGCACTACCAAACGAAACAACCGAATATTTATGCGGTCGGCGACGTAATCGGCTTTCCGAGCTTGGCTTCAGTATCGATGGAGCAGGGCCGCATCGCCGTGGCGCACGCGTTCCACAAGCCGATTTCCTCGAACCCGAGTTATTTTCCGTTTGGCATTTATACGATTCCGGAAATTTCATTTATCGGGAAAACCGAGGAGCAGCTTACCGATGAGGATGTGCCGTACGAGGTGGGCGTGGCATATTATCGTGAGATTGCGCGCGGCCAGATCCGGGGCGATACGACCGGACGTTTGAAGCTGATCTTTCATCGCGATACTTTGGAACTGCTGGGTGTCCACATCATTGGAGAAGGCGCATCGGAGTTGCTGCATATTGGACAGGCCGTCATGATCCTAAAGGGGAAGGTCGATTATTTCGTCGACACGGTGTTCAACTATCCGACTCTCGCGGAATGCTACAAAGCGGCCGCGTTTAATGGGCTCAACAAGCTCACCCGTTCATAACCAGGTCAATATGGCACAGGGAATAGGCATTGTCATCACCGAACGGATCGCGGTGGCCGTTGTTTCAGGCAATACGATTAGCGGATCTTTGCGCGTTCACCCGGACGATGGCGCGACTACCGATTCCTTGCGGGGCGTCCCGGCCGAGACGATTATCCAACGCATCGTGGAGCAGGTGCAGCTACTGGGCATCGAGGGGCGGCTTTCGCATGTCGGGCTCGGAATGCCGGGCATCATCAGAAACGGCATCGTGGAAGACTCGCCCAACCTGGTTCAGTTCAAGGGCATTAATATGCGGGAACTGGCGGGCAATGCATTTACCGCGCAGTTTGGAAAGCTTCCGTTCTCCGTCTTCAACGACGCCGACGCCATGGCAGCGGGTATTGCGGCGACACGCGGGCACCTCGACCGCCTTACTCGCGTTTGGACAATTGGCACGGGCATCGGCTATGGCCGTTATCCCTTTCAGGACGGAGTTTGGGAAGCCGGGCACTCGGTGGTCACGCTCGACCCCAAAGAACAGTTCTGCGGCTGCGGCGGGCGAGGGCATCTGGAAGGCATCATGGGTCATCGCGCGATGCGGTTGCGCTTCATGGATCTGGAGCCGGACGAAGTGTTTGCGCAGGCGGAAGCGGGCGAGGCGCGCTGCGTCGAGTTTGTGAAGCTTTGGCATCGCGCGCTCGCGGCCGCGACCGCCACCAGCATTCACCTGGACGGGCCGGGCAAGTTCTTCATCACCGGATTCAACGCGCGCTTTCTTAATTTGACGCTGCTGAATGAGTATCTGCACGAGATGGTGAAGCTGAGCCCGTTGCAAGGGTATTCGTGCGAGGCGGTTCCGGGCGGCGAATCGGTGGCCGCTATCGGGGCGGCGGTGAACGCGTCGCAAGTGGCGCGGTCGGCAGGCGGCCGCTAGTTATTTAACACCGCTTTTCATTCTAGTCTGGAGAAATTCGTCGCCTGCATTCCATGTGGGCAGTTTAGGCGCGTTGGCGATGTCCAATCCGAGAGACAAGCCGAAGTCGGCCATCTGCACGATTCCGGAGAAATCCCAAGTATCGTGATACTCATCGGAGGGCCGATGGTAGTGCTGCGTGTTGTACTGCTCGAACACGGTCTTGCCAAAGCCGGCCGGTTTGCCGATATAATTCGTCCCTTGCGAAATCGAGAATGCCGGAATGCCGACGCGCGCGAGTGAAAAATGGTCCGAGCGGTAGTAGTGGCCTTGTCCCGGCTCGGGGTCCGGCGTAATCGTCAGATGGAATCGTTTGGCCACTTGCTCGACTAGTGGCCAGAGAGTGGTCCGTTCCGCGCCAGTAAGGGAAACGTCCTTCGTTTTGCCGAACGGATAAAGCGCGTCGTAATTCAGGTCGACGGCGGTCTGGCCGGCGGGGACCGCTGGATGTTCGCCGTAATATCGGGAGCCAAGCAGGCCCGCTTCTTCCGCTGTAACGAATAGGAATATCGCGCTGCGCTGCGGTTTTTGCGGCAGCGCGGCCCAAACGCGCGCCATTTCCAGAACCACCGCGCACCCGGTGGCGTTATCGACCGCGCCATTGTAGATCTTGTCGCCATCAATCGGAACGCCTACGCCGAGGTGGTCCCAATGGGCGGTAAAAAGCACGGCTTGCGATTTGGCAGTGCTGCCGTCTACGCGACCGAGCACATTGCGGCTCTCGATTTGCCGAAGCTTTACCGGAATATGACCGGTGACGTGAACGCCCAGCGGGATCGGACGAAATGATTTTTCGTTCGCGAGCGCGAGCAATTGGTCGAGCGATTTGCCGGTACCGGCGATCAGCTTTCGGCCGGCATCCTCGGAGAGCCAGGCAGCCAGTTTCAGGCCGGTTTCGCCGGGCCTGAGTGCGAGCTCGGGATTTTCGCCGCTCCAGGAGCCTCGGACCACTTCCCACCCGTAGCCGGCAGTTGGCGTCGTATGGATGATCAGCGCAGCGGCGGCGCCGCGGCGGGTTGCTTCTTCAAATTTGTAGACCCAGCGTCCGTAGTAGGTGAGCGCCGGTCCGCCGAAGAATTTCGGGTCGTTCGAAGGCGGCTCGTTAGTAAAAAAGATCAGCACCTTGCCGTGGACGTCCTGGCCTTTGTAGTCGTCCCAGCCGAACTCGGGCGCGGAAATGCCGTGACCTACGAAGATCGCTTCGGCGTCGAAATCGTTCTGCGGTTTCTGCGACAATGCGGTCCCGACGTAGTCTGTCGCGAATTTGAGCGATGTGCCGCCGAATGAGAGGGTCGCAGAGGGCAGGGTGGTGGCACCGACCAGGGGCACGCGTTGGAAGTACGTGCCGTTGTCTCCCGCCGGGGCGACTCCCGAAGCTTTGAGCTGCGATGCAATGTATTGGGTGGCAAGTTTTTCGCCGTTGGTTCCGACACCGCGGCCTTCCAGGCGATCGGAGGCCAAATATTTGACGTGTTCCCGAACTTTATCGCCGGATACGCGAAGATCCTCCGCGCCTAGGACGGAAAGCGCCACCAGAGCAGCCACGAACACACGCGCGAGCATGGTTCCAGTCTAACGGGCGTCCTGTAGGCTTGAGAATATGAATGCGGCGCTGAGGCGCGGCCTGGCGGCGATGCTCATAGTGGCTGGCGTCGTGGCGCTGGCGGTGGTGTGCGCGTATGTTCTGAATGTGGGCGCTACGGTGGCGGCGATCGTTCTGCTGCTGGCCGTGCTGCTCGCCGGCGCGTACTCGAAGAGAACGGAAGCGGTGGTGGCTTCCATTGCGGCCACGCTGTGCCTGGATTACTTTTTCATACCGCCGGTTGGGCGCATCACGATTGGCGATCCGCGGGGATGGGTCGTGCTGGGCGTGTTTCTTTCCGTTTCGCTGGTGGCTACCAACCTCTCGTCACGGCTGCACCGGCAAAAGGATGCCTTGATTGCCCGGCAGATCGAAAGCGAGAAGCTGTATGCGCTGAACCGCGCGATCCTCATGAGCAACGCGGGCGAGCAATTACGCCGGCTGCTGGTCAACAAATGCATGGAGCTGTTCGGATTTTCCGAGAGTGTTTTGTTTGAGATCGCGTCGGGCGAATTCTACCGGTCGCAGATGGACGGGTCGATTTCGATGGACGATGTGCGCCAGGCAGCGCTACGCGGGGCAATTGGACGGGCGAGCGGGTTGACCATCATGCCGGTGGTTCTCGGGAATAAGATTTTTGGAGCTTTCGCGTTCCGGGGCGTTGTGCTAGCGGACGGGGTGCTTGAGTCCCTAGGAAATACGATCGCCATGGGTTTGGCGCAGGCGCAGGCACAAGAGGCAGGCAGCCGGGCGGAAGCGATCCGTAAAGGCGAAGAGCTGAAGTCCGTAATGATCGACGCGTTGGCGCACGAATTGAAGACGCCGCTTACCGCGATAGAGGCTTCGGCGGATATGCTGTTGCAGCCGGCGAATGTTTCAAAGGAGCAGCGGGACGATTTGCTGGACGTGATCCAGCAGGAAGCGCGCGGGTTGCGGCGCCTGCTGGCTGAGGCGATCCACCTGGCGCGCATCGACGCGAAGCGGATGAAGCTCGAGTGCGAGGCGTTGCGCGTCGACGAAATCCTGGCCGAGGCTATTCATTCGCTTGGTGAGCGGTTAAGCGCGCACGAGCTAAAAATTGAAGCGGCCGCTGACATGCCATCCGTTTTCGCGGATCGCGAATTGACGGTGCAGGCAGTGAAGCAGTTGCTGGACAATGCAAGTAAGTACAGTCCGCCCGGCTCGGTCATCCGGGTAACGGCTCACGAAATGGACGGCTTGGTCTCGATATCCGTGCGGGATCAAGGGCAAGGCCTGACCCACCTGGAGCAACGCCGCGTGTTCGATAAGTTCTATCGGGTGCGGCGCGACCGTTCGGCTGTGCAAGGGACCGGTATGGGGTTGGCGATCGCGAAAGAAATCGCCGAGGCGCATGGCGGATCCGTCACCGTGGAAAGCCGGTTTGGGGAGGGATCGCAATTTACGATTAGCGTGCCCTCCGCGATAGGGAATACGCGGCTGGAATCGCACACCGCATGACCGGATCGGGACGCATTCTGGTGGTGGACGACGAGCCACAGATCCGCCGCGTTATGAAGACCGCCCTGACCGCTCATGGGTACGAGGCCTATGAAGCGAGGACTGGCGAAGAAGCCCTCGACAGTCTGCGCGCGGCGAATCCCGATTTGATCCTTCTGGATATGAATATGCCTGGGATGGGCGGCATGGAAGCGTGCCGGAGCATTCGCGCGGTTTCCGAGACCCCTATCATCGTGCTTTCGGTGCGTGACCGTGAGCAGGACAAGATTGCGGCGCTCGATGCGGGCGCGGACGATTACATGACGAAGCCGTTCAGCGTGAACGAGCTGATGGCCCGGATTCGCGCTAATTTGCGGCGCCTTCCCGGACAAGGCGAGGACGAGCACCCGATCGTGATCTCGGATAGGCTGCGCGTGGATTTCGCGGCGCGCCAGGTAATCGCTAATGGCCGTGAAGTGCGGCTCACGCCGAAAGAATTCGATTTGCTGCATTATTTTCTGACGAATGCAAATAAACCCATTACGCACCGGAAATTACTACAGACGCTTTGGGGTCCCGACTATGGCGACGAGGTGGAATATCTACGAGTGTTCGTCAGTCAATTGCGTAAGAAGATCGAGGCAGACCCGGCGCATCCACGCTACATTGTTACTGAGCCATGGGTGGGGTACAGGTTCGCGCTGCCATCCAAGGATGTGAGCCAATCGAGTTTAGTAAGTCACGATGAATAAAGCAGGAAGACTGAAGATCTATCTGGGCTATGCGGCGGGCGTGGGCAAAACGTACCAGATGCTCGAAGAGGCGCAGAGTCTGCGAGCCAAGGGCGTGGATGTAGTGATCGGCTATTTCGAGCCGCACGGGCGAAAAGATACGATCGCGAAAACGGCCGGAATTGAGACCGTGCCGCGCAAGCGGGTGGAATACCGGGGATCGGCATTTGAAGAAATGGATGCGGAGGCGATCATCGCGCGGCATCCGCAAATGGCGGTGGTAGATGAGTTCCCGCACACCAACGTGCCCGGTTCTCCGCGCCTCAAGCGATGGGAGGATGTGCTCGAGATTCTCGAAAATGGCATCGACGTGCTGACCACGATGAACGTGCAGCATCTTGAAAGCTTGAACGATCAGATGGAGCAGATCACCGGAGTAAAAGTTCGGGAGACAATTCCGGATTGGGTGATCAAAAAAGCTTGCGAAGTGGTGATGGTGGATTTAACACCGCGCGCGCTGATGCATCGTCTGGAACGCGGCGTCGTATATCCACCGGAAAAGGCGCGGCGCGCGCTCGAGAATTTTTTCAAGGAATCGACGCTGGTGGCATTGCGCGAGATGGCGATGCGGCAGACCGCGCACGAGATCGAGGAGCGCCTGGAGAGCGACGAGGAACTCCTGGGCGCCTCCGATGCGCAGCCCACGCGTCGGCCCCGAAAGCGAGATGATGCGGTCGTGATCTACATCAGCGACGATCCTTCGACAGCCATGCTGATCCGGCGGGGCAAGCGGGTGGCGGACATTGTACATGCCGATTGCTTTGCGGTGGCGGTCGCTGAAAATAGCGACTTGCGAACGCTCGCGCCGGCCAAGCGGGAAGCGATCGAGCGGCATTTGAATTTTGCGCGCAACCTGCACGTAGAGACGCGCGTGCTGACCGGCAGCGAACTGGCGCAGACAATCGTGGATTTCGCGCGCCTGCACAATGCGCGGCAGATTTTTCTGCCGCGCCTGATCGGCAAGGGTATCGATCGCGTGCGCGGCAAGAGTTTTGTGAATCAATTGGTCGGCATGGCGGACGATATGGAGGTCACGATTGTGGCCGATCGCAGACAGGGCCGCGGGGCAAGCTGAACGCGGCCATGCGCATCGCACTGCGATGGCTGATGGTCGCGATAGCGGTTTTTTGCGCTGGCTGGACTCTTACGCACATACGCCGCTATGGCGTCTCGATACCATTCTGGGACGAGTGGGACTTTGTCGAAACGATGCGCGACCTGAGCAGCGGAAAGCTCTCGTGGCCGCGGGCATTACTTCTGCACAATGACCAGCATCAAATCTTTTCCCAGTTTGCTTTTTCCGCAGTGGCGTGGCATTTGACCCACCTGCATCTTAAAACGGTGATGGTTTGGAACTGGTGTATCGCCGTGTCGTTTTGCGTATTGGCCGCGACGGTTACCGGGAAGGGGTTCGGGAGCGGCAGGGCGATTGCCTGGTTCACGCTGGCGATAAGTTCGTTTTTTGTTTTCAATCCCGGCGGATATCAAGTGATGCTCTGGGCGCTTCCGCCTGTTTACTCGCTCTTATCGCTATTGTTCCTGATGGGCGTTTGTTTGGCTCAATCCCCACTGCCGGCGGAAATCAAGATTGTGGGAGCCGGCCTGCTTTCTTTATTTGCTTCATTTATTTTGGGCAACGGGCTCCTATTCTGGATTGCGCTTCCTGCTGTTTTATTTCTGTACGAAGATTTTGAGCGTCTGCGCCGGAGCGGAGCCGCTCTTTTTCTTTTCGCCGCTCTGCTCGGTCTTGCTATCGCCGGCTATGTCTTGGGCTCCGCTAGACACGCCCCGCCGGCGTTGAATCCGATTCCCATTGGGCTATTTTTTCTGGCTCAAACTGGGAATTTCGTCTCGCTATCGATCGTGCCTCAGCCGGTACATTTAGCCCAGGTTGCCGGGGCGCTGATCATTCTCCTGTTTACCGTTGCGGCGCCCGCCGCGCTACGTGGGCGAACCGGCGAGCAGTTAAAAGTCGTGCTGGTTTGGATCTTCTTCGGGGTGTTCTGGTTTCTCTCGGATCTATCCGCCGCCTTCGCTCGGTATGGCTTCGGAACTACCTATGCATTGGATGCATCACGTTATGTCACCGCGTCTTCGTTCTTCCTTGTGGCGACTTTGGTATTGGCCATGATTGCACTGAGGGATCGAAAACTCAAGTTTGTCCTTATGCCGGCCGTTGCAATCTTGTTGCTCATCGCGGCGGTCGGCCGCTTTCCGCAAATTGAGAGGGGAAATGCAGAAATGGAGGATTCGCGCTATTCGCAACTCCAGGGAAAGGTCGCTGCAGATACCGTCGGATTGCTCGAATTGCCCGCGTTCCGAAGGATATTTCCAGGCTCCAGCTTTGCAAAGTTTGCAGTCGATGTGAGCTATCTAAATGACCGAGGATGGCTGCGGCCGGCTATCTGGAACGAGCGGTTTCTTCGCCATTTGGGCGATCTCACGCCGAACGCCCTCTGCGGCTTGGTGGATATCGCGAAGCGGGTTGACAGTTCGGTGCAGTTGCAAGGTTGGGGATATCTCCCGAGCCGCTCACAACGCGCTCACGCGGTTATTCTTGCCGGTTTTGAGCCGGGCAAAATTCCGAAACTCCTGGGAGTGGCTTTTGTTGGCCAGCCGCGCCCCGATGTCGCGGCGGCTCTTCATTCTCCGGAGGCCCTCGGGACAGGCTGGGCAATCGACCTGCCCGTGGCGGCTTCCGATTCACATCGATACGTGTTACAGTCTTTTTCCTACGATGCTGAAAACGGGCAGGCGTGCGAAATGCCCGGAGCCCGTCCTGTGCCTTAATGGGCTTGGCCATGCGTTAGACTGAAGACTTCGGGCCGTGGCGCAGCCTGGCTAGCGCGCTTGCTTGGGGTGCAAGAGGTCCCGGGTTCAAATCCCGGCGGCCCGACCAATTCGCCAGTTTAATTTCGTTCAGTAACTCGCCGTTAAAGTTAAAACAAGTGGCTAAACGAGCGCTAATTACAGGTTCCTGCGGATTAATCGGATCCGAAGTTTGCCTGCATCTGTCGAAGCACGGCTATAAGATTTACGGCGTCGACAACAACGAACGGGCCGTCTTTTTTGGACCCGAGGGCGATACGAGGTGGTCGCTCCAACGGCTCAGATCGCAGATTCCGGACTACTCACATTTCGACATTGATATTCGGAACCGCGGCGGCATTATTGGCTTAGTCGAGGAAGTAAGGCCGGACGCGATCGTGCATACGGCCGCGCAACCCTCCCACGATCGTGCGGCGGCGATTCCCTTCGACGATTTCGATACCAACGCGGTAGGCACGTTGAACCTGCTCGAAGCGGCCCGGCGCGCGTGTCCCGAAGCGCCGTTCGTGCACATGTCGACGAACAAAGTCTATGGCGATCTGCCGAACACAATTGCACTACGCGAGCTTGCCACGCGCTGGGATTACGACGATCCCGCATTCGCGAACGGTATTCCGGAGACGTTTTCGATCGATCAATCGAAGCACTCGCTTTTCGGCGCCTCGAAGGTGGCGGCGGACGTCATGGTGCAGGAGTACGGGCGCTATTTCGGTATGCCGACGTGCTGCCTCCGCGGCGGGTGCTTGACCGGGCCGAATCATTCCGGGGTTGAGTTGCACGGCTTCTTGAGTTACCTGGTCCGCTGCAACATCGAAGAGCGCGAGTACAAGGTGTTTGGTTACAAAGGCAAGCAAGTGCGCGATAACATCCACTCGGAGGATGTGGCTAACTTCATCGTCGCGTTTAGCGACGCTCCGCGGCGCGGCGAAGTCTATAACATCGGCGGCGGCAAAGACAACTCATGTTCGATTCTGGAGGCATTCGCGATGGTGGAGGAATTCACCGGCAAGCCGCAGAAATACGTTTACGTAGACCAGAATCGAGTGGGCGATCATATCTGCTATTACAGCGATCTCCGAAAGATGAAGGAGCACTATCCGGGTTGGTCGATTACGCGGCCATTGCGCGAAGTCTTCCGCGAAATTGCCGGCTCCTGGAAGACCCGGTTAGTTGTTGCTTAGCACCTTGAGCGCGGCTTGTACCTGCGGATCACGCTGCGCTTCGATCTCGTCGCCCTTGTCGACTCCGCGCGCTTGAGTGACGATCTCCTCTTTGAGCCGGGACGCCACCCAGGGCAATGTACTGCTCCACTCGCCTACGGTCGGCTGAATTTGACGGGCCGACAAGAAGACTTTGAACTCATCGAGAATTTCAGGCGTGATCTCAAATTGTTCCGGCAGGGGGGAATGGCCGGAGAGGAACTGGGTGGCGAACGACGTGACCGCGCCACTCGCATCGAGCACGGTTTGGAGGCGTGTCAGCGGGGCCGGGCTCACTGCTACATCGGGCTGAATGCCCCCGCCGCCCACTACCGGACGGCCCTGGTCGGTCTTGTAGGCGGGCGCTCCGGCGGTGGCCGGCTTCTTCGCAAACGTAGTCGATAGCGCGGAGTTATGCAAAGGTTTTTGGATGGAGCGGCCGCTCGGAGTGTAGTAGAAAGCCGTTGTGATCGCCAACCCCGCTCCATCGGAAAGCGGCATAACGCTCTGCACCAGGCCTTTGCCATAGCTTGGCTCTCCCACGATGGTTGCGCGATCGTGATCCTGTAGCGCGCCGGCGAGGATCTCCGACGCACTGGCGGTTTTCTCATTCACCAGAACGGCAAGCCGGAAACGATACGGATTGGCGGCAGGCGGCACATCGGCGCTATCCACTTGCTTGGAGCGGCCGTTGGCCGTCAGGATCCGTTGGCCCGGACGGAGAAACATGGAGGCCGCTTCGAGAGCCGTTTTTACAACTCCGCCGGGATTGTTACGCAGATCGAGCACGAGCCCTTGCAGATTGTTCGCGCCGAGCTTTTCTATGGCATCGTGCAACTGCTTGGCGGTCTGCATGTCCCAGCTCGTGATACGTATGTAGCCGAAGCCGGGCCGCAATAGAAAAGCGCGGTCCACGCTGGGATTGTCCACCAGTTCAGGGGTCAGAGTGAATTGCAGAACATGCGAGGAGCCCTGGCGGCGGATGAACGCGGTGATTTTCTGCTGGCGCGCTTCGGTGAGCAACTGAATAATTTGTTGGGGGTCTAGCGACTGAATGGCGTAGTTGTTGATGGCCACGAGCTCGTCGCCGGCCTGAATGCCAGCTTTATTTGAAGGCGTGCCGGGTAGCGTCTGCAGAAAAATGACTTGGCCGGGCAGGACCGAAACCACGCTCCCGAAACCTTTCTGCTCGGAATCCTGCATTTGCTTCAACTGCTGGAATTGGGCGGGATCGAAGAATTGAGTGTGGGGATCGAGCTGCCGCAACATGGACGGGATTGCGCCTTCGTAAACCATTTTGTCGACCGAAGGCGCAGTCGCGGCTTGGGCCTGGACGGCGGAGAGGACGTCGATGAATTGCTTCAAGGATGGTTCCAAGCCCTTGGCCGGGTCTTGCGGCGGAGTGGGGGGCGGAGTTTGCGCGGCCAACGTACACGCGACGAACAGCAGAGGACAAATCTTCATCGCGAATATTGTGTTTGGAGCCTGCTCTCTGCCCGGCGCAGAGCGGATTCGATCAGGATGTCGAGCAGCTCGGCGTAAGGGATGCCGGTGTACTCGAACATTTTTGGATACATGCTGATGGAGGTGAACCCTGGAATCGTATTGATCTCGTTGATGTACATCTGGCCGGTTGCGGCTTCCATCAGGAAATCGACACGCGCCATTCCTTCGCAACCGATGGCGTCGAAGCAAGCGATTGCGAGCCGCTGCATTTCGGACGTCTGCTCGGTGCTGAGCTTAGCCGGCAGCTCGATGCGCGCTTTATCGAGCAGGTATTTGTCTTCGTATGTATAGAACTCCTGGGAAGGGATGACTTCGCAGGGCACGGACGCTTTCGTTTCCGCTGCCGCCAGCACGCCGCATTCAAATTCACGGCCGACGATACCTCTTTCGACCAGGATTTTTCGGTCATATTGCGCCGCGTGTTCCAGGGCTTCCGTCAGTTCCCGGCTGTTCTTCACCTTCCGGATTCCCACGGAAGAACCCAGATTAGCGGGCTTCACAAACATCGGAAACCCGAACGGGATCTCCGGTGTGAGAGACATGCGGGAGAGAACGACGTGGGGCACAACAGGCAGGCCAGCCTGGAGGCAAAGCTTTTTGGTGACGGCTTTGTCCATTGCCGCCGCGGACGAAAGCACGTCTGAGCCGACGTACGGCAGACCCGCAAGTTCCAACAGGCCCTGCACAGTGCCGTCTTCGCCAAAAGTGCCATGCAAAGCGGGAAAAACTACGTCGATTTCGGGATTCGCGGCGGGCTCGGGGGAAAGCGGACCAGGATGCCACTTTCCCTCTTTGTCAATGAAATACTCCGCCAGACTATATCTGGCGGGGTCGAGCGCGCGCTTGATAGATTCGGCGGAGCGAATGGAAATCTCGTGTTCGCCCGAGCGTCCGCCGAAGATGAGCGCTAGACGAATTCGTCCGGATGGGTGTCGCAAGCCCCATTGTCGCTCGGGAGCCTCCCGCTACTTGCGTGAGGAGAGGCTATCGAGCGTGTGGATGAATGGACGAGCGGAAGCCGGCACCGCCATCTTCGAATCCATGATTTCCTTGTTGCTGATTTTCTTGCCGTACAGCTCGGCGTTCGCATCGTCGTCCTCAGTTACAGCCGCGCCGCCAAGATCCAGACCGCCGAAAATACCGCGCGAACGCGAGTAAGAGAGGATCTCCGCGTGCATGGCAGCATCGGTCATAGCGGAAGAATCGCGGCCCACCGGTCCAGCCGCAGCAGCGGCTTCACCACCCAACTGGAATTTGCTGCTCAGCAAATGCCTCATGCCATCCCTATTCATGACGAGCATAATGACATCGGTTTCTTTACCGCCGATGAGAAGGCCGAAATTACCGCCTGTAATTCGGAGAGAACCTGGAGCGCTCCAGCCGACCCCGCCGGTTTTACGGCATGTGAAAAAACCCTTTCCGTACTTGCCGCCAACAATAAAGCCACCAGCCTTCATGTTTGGAATGACCACAACGCAAGTGGCCTTATTCAGCAAGTCCTGCGGAATACCTTTGTCCGAGGCATTCATCATTTCCTTCAGATCTTCGGTCGCCGCCTGAAGCCGGGCATCGGCATCCTTCTGGGCAAACGCGGGAATACAGATGAGAGCCGTTAAAAGGGCTCCTGCAAATATCTTCATGGTTCCTCCTCGATGTTAGTTAAGTCTCTAGTTTCTCTGGGGTTAGACGCGATTGCTCAGAACCTGTTTCGATATCTGTTGGGCAAGGCGGATGCAGTCAGGAATGCCAACCCCTTCATATGCATTGCCGACAAGATATAGACCTGGGTATTGTTCTAGTAGACGGGTGATTTTGTCCCGCCACTCGGCGTGGCCGACCACGTATTGGGGCATGGAATCGGGCCAGCGGTGGATGGTCGAGAAGAGCGGCCGGGCATTTGTGCCCATCCAGCGGGAGAAGTCCTTCTGGACTAAGTCGATGACCGCCTCATCGGGCGCGGTGAGCAGATTGGCTGCTTCTGAACCGACTACGAATCCGCGCAATGCCGCCAGATGAGACGGAGTTCGCATCGGAAATTTGACACTCACCCAAGTGGCGGCTGCGAGGACTTTTCGCTGCCCGGCGGGAACGAGAAAACCAAAGCCATCGAGCGGATGACCGAGTGTGGCGCGGTCATACACGAGTGTTACGAGGATCGCGGACGAGTATGGGATCGCGGATAATTCCCCGGCAACCGGAGCGGCGGAAGATTCGAGCAATCGCCCGCAAGCGTGGGCCGGACAGGCAAGAACCAGATCGGGGGACGAGAATGTCTGGTCGCCGGCCCGGACTCGCCAGAGCGAACCGGCCCGTTGCACCTGGGACGCTTCGGCATGTACCATTCGCACGCGACCGCCGCTTGCCTGCGCCAGTGAATCGGTTAAAGCCTGCATCCCGTCACGGAACGATTGAAAGAGCGGCGCGGAACTACTTCGCGCACGCAGCTCGCGGCGCACGCCCCGAATCAGGCTTCCATATTTCTCTTCATAGGCAACAAAGCGCGGCAGAACGCTCGCTGCGCTCAGGCTAGCCGCGTCGCCGCCATAGACACCGTTAAGTAGCGGACCGGCGATGGACTCCAGTACTTCGGGCCCGAAGTGATCGTCGACGAATTGGCCGACCGAAATGTCTTCCGTCCTTTGCCGTGGCTTATGAAAAGTCTCCTGAAGAAGACGCACTTTGGCGCGCGGGCTCAGCAGTTCGGAGCGAAGGACGGGCAGCCATTTGCCGGGCGCCATCATGACCATGCCGGCGGGCAACGGGACCAGGCGGCCGTCTCGCGCCACAAATACACGACGCGCCGCATCGTTGGAGCCTATGATTTGAGACTCCAGTCCGGGGAGGTCGTGAGCGAGCTCTTTAACGGCGGGTTTAGCGGCCAGGAAGCTGTCGGGACCGGCTTCGAGACGGCAGTCTTGAATCAGATCGGTTTGAATCAGGCCGCCCAGGCGGTTCGTCTTCTCGAATAAAACGGAAGGGATGCCGAGTTGCGAGAGATAGTAAGCGGTGGCTAAACCGGACACGCCGCCGCCCACTACGAGGACAGGTTCCATCGCTAGCGCTGGAACTCGCGCACGATTTGGACAACGGCCCTCACGTTCTCCACCGGAGTTTCCGGCAAGATGCCATGTCCGAGGTTCACAATATGGCCAGGCCTGGCTCCGGTGCGCCGCAATAAATCCGTGACTTTGGCGCGGAGTTCGGGAAGCGGCGCAAAGAGAGCCGCAGGGTCCAAATTTCCTTGGATAGCGGCGCGATACCCGATATCCATCCAAGCCTGATCGATATTGATGCGCCAATCGACGCCAAGCACATCACCGCCGGCGGCGTGCAACTCGCGGAAGAATCCCGCGGCGCCGGTGCCGAAGTGGATCACGGGAGCGCCTGTGGCGCGAATGCGCTCGATCAACGCGCGCGAGTAAGGTTGGACGAAGCGCACATAATCTCCCGGACTTAAGGCGCCCACCCAACTATCAAAAACCTGAATTGCCCGCGCGCCGGCGCCGATCTGCAAAGTGGCGAAATCGCCGAGCACATCGACGAGCTTGCCCATGAGGCGCCGCCACATCGTTTCATCGGCGAACATCAGCTTTTTGGTTTTAAGGAACGTGCGGGAAGGGCCGCCTTCGATCATGTAACTCGCCAGCGTAAACGGCGCGCCGACAAAGCCGATGACCGGAATGCGTCCGCCTAGGGAGCGCGTGACCAGTTGAATCGATTCGGCGACGTAGCTGAGATCGTCCGTCCGGCTGGTGGAGAGGGCGTCGATATCTTCGGGCGCAGTGATGGGATTCTGGATCGCCGGACCCTCGCCCGTGACGAACTCGAGCTTCAAACCCATCGGTTCGACCGGCAGCAGCAGGTCCGCAAAGATGATTGCGGCATCCACATCCAAAATTTCGACCGGCTGCAGTGTGACAGCGGCGGCAAGTTCGGGATTCTTGCAGATTTCGAGAATGCCGTGCTTCGCGCGAATATCGCGGTACGGCTTCAGATAACGGCCGGCCTGGCGCATGAACCAAACCGGGCGCACGTCGGTAGCACGGCGCCGGCAGGCGTCGAGAAAGCGGCCGCTCAGCGGACCCACGCGCATGCGGCCCCCGGTTTGTCCTCGCACAGGAAGACCTGAAAATCGCGCGGCTTGTGCGCGCGGGTCCAATCGCTTCCAAGGATGTAATACGGTTTAGCCCAAACTTCGCTGTCGAGCGTCTTGGGCGCGATGACCGAGACCGCGAGCATGCCCTCCGCCGGAAAACCGGTGCGTGGATCCATGATGTGACTATAAAGCTTGCCGTCCGCCCAAAAGAACTTTTCGTAATTTCCCGACGTGGAAATAGATTCGTCGCGGAGGTAAACTTCCGCCGCGGTTTTCTTTTCGTCCTTTGGATCGCGGACGCGAAGGTACCAGCCGTTGGGGTTATCGGGCGGCGCTCCCATGCCATAAATGCTGCTGCCTCCCGCTGAAACCAGCGCGCAGGCAATCCCGCTTTTTCTCAAGACGCCAACCATCTTATCCACGGCATACCCTTTTCCCACGCCGCCCGGGTCGAGACTGACCCCGTGCCGCGCGAAGCGAACCGTACGGCTGGCCGGACTGAGCTCGACGTTCCGATATCCGATTTGGCCGAGCGCAGCGCGCACTTCCGCGCGATCGGGCAAGCGGCCGGAATCTTTGTAGAAGCCCCACACTTTCATGAGCGGCGCGACCGTGATATCGAATGCGCCCTGGCTGGCGCGGCTGTATTCGAGGCACGTGGTGAGCAGATCGAACAACTCCTGAGATATCTTCACGGGCTGGTCCGCGGCTTGTTGGTTGACACGGCTGAGCTCGCTCTCGGGCCGATAGTTGGAGAGCATCCTATCGATGCGGCCGGCTTCTTCGAGCGCACTTTCCGCGGCGGCCTGCATAACGCCCTTATCGCGACCGTAAATCTCGACGGTGTAGGTAGTGCCCATCGCGGGCGCGGAGCGCTCGATGCGAAACAAACGCTCAACGCCGGAGGACGACCCAATGGCAGAGACTAAGAACAGGGTCGCGGCGAGTTTCCGCATCAAGTCTTTTGCATCAGGTCTGGGGCTGGGCCTGGTCTTTCGGCCGCCCGCGGCGGACACGTTTCAGCAAATGAGACATCCTGCTGGCCGTCGCGAGTTTGACATCCGCTTCGAAGTGCAATTCAGGTACGCGAAAGAGGCTCAGGCGAAGGGCAAGCTGGCTTTTCAGGAAATGGCGCGCGCCTTCGAGAGCCTGGAGCGTTTGCTGCTGCGCGACCGGGTCTTTGTCCATGTGGAGACGCACCTGCGCGTGCTTTTTATCCGGAGAGACTAGGACCTCGGTGACAACCGCCTCCCCAATCCGCGGATCGGAAAGCTCGTAAGAAATCATTTCACCGAGTTCCTCGCGCAGGGCTTCGGAAACCCGTTCGGCTCGATGCTGGTCCATTTCGCGTCTCTATGTTTAGTGTAGAGGGTGGACTCTCACCGCAGTTCTGCCGAGATCAGGCGCTTGGGAAATTCGATACGAATGGCTTCGCTATATCTCAGCCTTGTACCTGGAATGGTGGTATACTCGGGTCCCGAAACTCAATAACACCCTATCGAGACATCCTGGTTCAGGAGAAACAGGTAACAATGAGAAAAGCCGCGCTGATAGCAGCAGCTACCGTGTTGCTACTGTTATCCACATCATGCCCCAAAGCCGTCTCGCCTGTTGGCGTGCCCCCGCCTCCGGCTCCATTGGCCTCCCCGAAGCCGAGCATTGAGTCCTTTTCAGCCGAGCCAACCACGATCAGCGAGGGCCAAACTGCTTCGTTGCGCTGGTCAGTCAAAAACGCCACCAGCATCCGAATTGACAATAGCATCGGGCCCGTAGAGCCGGAGGATCACGTGGATATCAAGCCGTCCGGCACAACGACCTACAAGATCGAAGCCGTGAATGGAAGCGAATCGGCAAGCGCGATGGTAATAGTAACAGTCACAAAGCCGCTTTCCACCGGCTCGGAGTCCGATCGAGCGCACACTGCCCAGTCCACCGCTAGATTCCTGGCGAGCCAGTTACAGGATGTCCATTTCGACTATGGCAAAAACGAGATTTTGGAGGAAGACAAATCGCTGCTGGATAACGATGCCGCCGTACTGAAGAACATTTTTCAAAACGACCCAGAACTGCTTGTGACAATTGAAGGCCATTGCGATGAACGTGGTTCGGCTGAGTACAACATCGGACTGGGGGATCGCCGCGCGAATTTTATTAAGGATTATTTGGTTGGCTCGGGCGTGCCCGAAGGCAAGCTGGGCACGCTCAGTTACGGCAAGGAGCGCCCAATCTGCGTGGAAGCAACCGACCATTGTTTTGCACAAAATCGGCGGGCGCACTTCTCGCTCCTTCAATAGCCGTCACTGAGCGTTGGCATTCAACGGAATATTGAATACAAACTGATTTGGAGTGACGTCGATTGTGCTCTCATTCGCCATTTCATCTTTGGTGATCCTGATCTTATGCTGTCCAACCGCGAGAGGCAGAGTTAACGGCGTCTGGCCTTTCAGCTCACCATCCACAAAGAGAGCTATGCCGGGCGGGGTGGAGATGAGGCGAACTGTTATCAGGTCCTCGGTTAATGCTTCAAATGCAGTTGTATCGTCCGGTACTTGCACGATACGCTGTACGGGGTTGTAGCCTGGGGCGGAGATTACAAACGTGTGCCGGCCGCGCGGAAGCGGCAACTCGCATGGCGTCACGCAAGTCAGGCGATCGTCGTCGTCCACGACGACACGCGCGGGCGCGGGATTACTTCCAAAATGAAATGACACTGGGCCGGGAACTCTAGCAGGCTGCGGTTCGGTGGAGAGCGGCAGAGGATCGCTTTTGGGCGTGTCCTCCCTTCGGGGCGCCGTGGCTGGTCCGGCTATTCGCTGAGACGCATCTGCGTTGCCGGGCGATTGCAGCTTCACCGGCGGCCGGAGGTCTGCGGCCGGCTTGGAGCCGTCCGCTGGCTTATGTCTTGCAGTAAGCAGGACTCCGATGAGTATTAAAGCCAATACGGCTACAGCGGCCGCAAGCTTCGTCCAGAACGAAAACCCGTCTAGCAGCGAGCCGTCTGCCGTATGCGCGGAGCGCCGGCGCGGAAAGCCATCAGCGGGCGTATCGCTCGGTTGGCCGGGCAAGGGGCACTGGATCGCCGGCGCACTGTGCGGATGAGCCGACACGATATTGGTTGCCTTCAACCGGCTCTGAGATTGCTCCGGCGTTGGGACAGAAAATAGCGGGTTTCCCTGCTGGTCTGAGTGATGCGGATCGAGTGAAGCGCGAAGCGTATTCCTAAGCTGCAATAAACGGATCTCGTTTGGATATTCACGCAATGCCAGCTCGACCTTTTCAAGCGCGTCCTTCAGTTTGCGGCTGGTTTGGAGCTCGCGAGCTTCCATCAGATAACGGTCGATCTGTTCACGCTGCCGCACATCATCTACAAGCCGGGCTACACTCGCGGCCTCCGGATCGGCCGGGTCGATTTCAAGCGCTTCCTCGATAAAGGGCAACGCGGCACGCCAGTCCTGTTCCGTCAGAAATCGGGCGTGTTCCACGAGAACAGACTTCAGTGCACCGCGAACCGCGGGATCGCTGTCACGGAGTTCGCGCGCGGCACGCAGGTTTTGAACGGCTGCAGGCCGATCGCCGGCGCTCGCGAGCCGTTGACCCTCGTCAAAAAGCGATTTGGCCTGCATTTGTCTCTGTGAGGCTTCCTGGATCTGATCCTTCAGATGAATCAACTCGCCATCTTCCGGGGTCTCGAGAAGCGCCGTTTCGAGCAAGTCGCCGGCCCGCGCATAATCGCCGCTGAAAAGAGCACGATCAATTTTGTCTATCCAGGATGCCTTTGCTTCTTCCTTCCCGTATTCCACATGTTTGCGGGTAAGCCGATGCAGTTCAGATTCGAGACCGGGATACTGGGGATATATGCTGCGCAAAACGTCCCACTGATTGGTTGCTTCGGCGAACATCCGCTGCGATTCGTAGTGCCGCGCTCGCGCCACAATGGAATTGACCAGGTCGCGCCGCTCCTTTACCAACTTCAGGGATTGTGAGAACATCTGCTCGTCAGGAAACCGTCTGACTGCGTCGTTCAGAATCGCGAATTTTCTTTCCAGATCCGCTTCCGTCTCAATTTGACTGTGCAGGTGGGCAATGGCGGCGGAGCTCTCTTGCCGCTGCAGGTCTTCGATTTCGATTTTGAGCGCTTGAAACAGGGGCTCCCCCGGACGGCTGCGCAAGACCTCCTGGCAGATCTCCACGGCTCTCGTGAAGTTCCGCGATTCGAGCGCCTTTTTTCCTTCGACATACAGACTATGCAGCTCGTCGCGATCCGAGCGAATCTGCTCGTAGAGCGCCAAATATTGCGCGTCTGTGTTGGGATGTCCCGGCGCCCGCTTGCCCAGATCGATCACTCTCTCCAGCTTGCTTAAGGCGCTGCTGATTTCACCGTTGCGATACGCTTTCAGAGCGACGTCATACAACTGCTGCTTTTCCTGACGCAGCCTGGCTGTTTCCTGTTCCCCGCGGCCGACCGCGGAAAGCAGATCTTTGGCGGACTTGTTGGAAGGATCAACCTTCAGTACCTCGTCGATTGCCTGGCGCGACTTCGCAAATAACCTGTTGTCAAAATGCTGCTGAGCGATTTGCAGCCATTTTTCGATTTGGTTTGCGCTCCGCTGGCAATCGATCTCGCGCTTCATGGCAAGGGCGTCGACATTTGCGGGATCGAGGTCCAGGATCCTTTGCACATTCTGGAGAGCCAGGGGGTACTCTTGCTCCTCCATCCTGGTGCGCGCACTTTCAATCAACTGGTAGATACTTCGCGATCTGGCCGCCTGCTCGGTTTTTACACGTAGCACGGACATCTCGGGATCGAAGTTTCCCTCGGACTCGAGTTCGTCCAAAATATCCGTGGCCAACTGAAAATCGCCATCGTTCAGCGCTTTCTTGATCCGGTTCATGCGCGGCTGAATCCTGCTTTGATCGAGCAGATCGATGCGCTCGTTTCTGATTGCGCGCTGCAATATATCCGAAAACTCGCGGGCACTCGAGAAACGATGGTACGGCTGCTTGGCCATCGCTTTATGCACGGCCCGGCTGACTTGATCGTTTATGGCGGGATTCAACTGCGAGACGGGCGGCGGTATATGAGATCGGATCGCCTGCACGACCTCATCGGCAGTGCTTCGCTCGAACGGCTTACGCCCGGTGAGCGCCTCATAGCAAACGACTCCAAGCGAAAATATGTCGGACCTGGAATTGGGCGGCTTCATGTCGAGTTGCTCGGGCGCCATGTACTGCAGCGTGCCCTTCACGCCGGTCCTACTCGCCGCGTCCGCCAGGTGTACGATCCCGAAATCGATAATTTTCACGGTATCGTCGTCCATGACGAACAGATTGCTGGGCTTCAGATCGCGGTGAATGAGCCCGCGGCTGTGAGCGGCTTGCAATCCGCGGCACGCCTGGCAGACGATCTCGACGCCGCGTTCCGGAGTAAGCCGCGGCTCCCTACTTTTCATGAGTGCGTCGAGCGTTGCGCCCGGCAGAAGCGGCATCGTGAAGTACGGCCTGTGCTGGCCGTTTTCGACGAAGTCTCCGATGTCCAGAACGTCGACGATATTGGGATGGCTGAGCTGGGCGAGCAGGCTCCATTCCTTTTGAAAAAGCTCAATGGAAGCGGGATCTACGTCGCCCTTGAGGGTTTTAAGGGCAACGAAGCGCTTAGTGACGCTATCGAACGCTTTGTAGACGATACCCATTCCGCCTTGGCCAATGGGTGAACCTTCAACTCGATACCGAACCCCGAGCATGAGCGCGCTCGCCATGAGATTGCCGTGGACCACCAGGATAGCAAGAGAATTCTCCACAAATCCTAGCTACATAGCGGCGAAGTACTACGGCGTTCGTTGGTGAGTTGGATTGGCCGGCAGGTTCAAAGCCAGTCCACACTGCTTCCAGTGAGCGCGCCGCCCAGAATGCCTGCGGCGTGCGCTTCCACGGCGCTCAAAATCTGAGTTGCGTATACGCGATCGCTCGAGACTGTCACGGCGGCGACGACCGAATGCTGCCACGATTCCAGGCCGTCGATTTCGGCGACCGAGACGTTGAAATGTGCGCGCAACCGGTCTTTCAGGCTCTTCACGACGTGGCGCTTCTCCTTGAGGGAGTGCGAGTCCTCCACCTGAATGTGCAATGTCAAAACGCCGATAGCTGGCGCAGTCATTGAGGCCGCCCGCGGCTATTGGGCGACGGGCTGCGGCAGTTCCGCGGCCACGCGCTGCATCGTAAACGCCTCGATCACGTCGCCCACTTGTACGGCGTTGAAATTAGCAAGCGAGATTCCGCATTCGACGCCATTCTTGACTTCGCTGGCATCGTTCTTAAAGCGCTTGAGAGCTTCGATTTTGCCGGTATGCACGACTTCGTTTCCGCGCTTCACGCCGCACCTGGCTGTCGCGGCGAATCGAGCCGTCCGAAACATAAGCAGCCGGCAACCGTGCCCACCTTGCTGATCCTGAACGTTTCCCGCACTTCGGCGTGGCCCTGAATCGTCTCTTTATACACCGGCTCAAGTAGTCCGGTCATGGCCTGCGTGATTTCGTCGATTAGTTCGTAGATGATGCTGTGGAGGCGAATGTCGACTCTTTGCTGCTCGGCGGTAGATTGCGCGCTGCGCTCGGGTTTTACGTTGAATCCCACGATCAGGGCTTCCGATGCCGATGCCAGCAGCACGTCGTCTTCGGTAATGGCGCCGACGCCCGCGCGCAGTACGCGCACGCGCACTTTTTCATTCGAAAGCTGCTGCAAGGTATCGGAGAGAACTTCCGCCGTGCCGCCGACGTCGGCTTTGATAATGAGATTGAGATCCTTGAGATCGCCTTCTTTGAATTGACGGGCAAGGGAATCGAGAGTGGCGACGCGAGCCCCTCTGGCCATCGCGGCATCACGCGCCTTCGACTCGCGATAAATGACGATCTGTTTGGCTTTCGAAGTATCGGATACGGCTTGGAAATTGTCCCCGACTTCGGGCAGGCTCTCCAACCCGATCACCTCGACGGGCATGGACGGCTCGGCTTCTTTCACGGGATTGCCGCGGTCGTCGAACATGGCGCGTACTTTATTAAATAGTGAGCCGCAGATGAAGAAATCGCCGATGCGCAGCGTGCCGTTGCGCACCAACATGGTGGCGACCGGACCGCGGCCCTTGTCCAACTTAGCTTCGAGAATCGTGCCAACCGCCGGACGCGCCGGGTTGGCCTTCAGATCTTGTATGTCGGCGACCAGCAGGATCATCTCGAGCAGCAAATCAAGGTTCTGTCTCGCTTTCGCCGAAACCGGAACCATAACGACGTCGCCGCCCCAATCTTCAGCCAGCAACCCGCGATCGGAAAGTTGCTGCTTTACGCGATCGGGCTGTGCATCGGGTTTATCGATCTTGTTGATGGCAACAATAATCGGCACGCCGGCGGCTTTGGCGTGGTCGATTGCTTCGAGGGTCTGGGGCATGACGCCATCATCGGCCGATACCACCAGCACGACGATGTCGGTTACTTTAGCGCCTCGGGCCCGCATGCGAGTGAACGCCTGGTGGCCGGGCGTATCGATGAAGACGATTTTGCGGCCGTTGCGCTCGATATAGTAGGCGCCGATGTGCTGCGTGATCCCGCCGGCTTCGCGGCCCGCTACATTGGTTTCGCGAATAGCATCCAGCAGCGAAGTTTTGCCGTGGTCGACGTGTCCCATGATGGTGACCACGGGAGCGCGCCTGACGAGATCTTTGGTCTCTTCGGTCTGCTCGACATCTTGCGTGCTTTCCTGCTCGTAGCTGACCTGGTTGGTGGAAGCGCCGAACTCGCGCGCGAGTTCTTCCGCAAGCTTCACATCGAGAGTCTGGTTGATGGTCGCGAAAATCTTCTTCTCGACGAGTTTTTTGATGACCAGGTTGGCTTTGACGCCGAGCTTCTCCGAGAGTTCCTTAACGGTAACGCCTTCGGCCACGGTGATTTCGCGGTCAATAGGCGGCGGCACGTAAGCGGCCGGGCGCTTGGAAACTCGCTCGCGAAGATTTCCTTCTTCAGCTTCGCGTCGACGGCCGGTTTGCCGTGCTCCGGGCTTAGCCTGATGACGTCGCTGCTGCTCGGTCGGCGGAGGAGTAGCGGTCTCCGGCCGCAAACTTGTCGGGTGCATGGGCCGCAAGCCGCCGGGGCGGCGCAGACCCGGTTGTGACGGTCCGAGCGGCTGGCCAGGGCCACGCATAAGCGGCTGGCCCGGACGAATGGGACCGCGATAGAGCGGTTGTCCGGGAGCGGGCGAAGGGCGAGCCGGAGCGCCTGGCCGCGGCATGGACGGAGCGGCCGGATTGGGACGCGTTTGCTGCTGTTTTAACCGCTGTACCAAATCCGGACGAGGCGGAACGGTGGGACGCGCTTGCGGCTGACCAACCAGCGGACGCGCTCCAGGCGGGCGCGGCGCAATGGGAGCGCCGGGAGTAAGTCCGGAGGCCGGGCGCGAAGGCGCGGCTCGCGGAGGAATGGGCGCTCCAGGAACACTGGCCGCTGCCGGAGGAGCCGGCATCGAACTCGCCGACACTGAACCTGCTGATACAGAACCGGGTCCCGGACCGGGAGCAACGACGTGCGTAGGCGGCATCTGCGCCGGCCGATTTGGATAAGGCTGCTGTGGCGCCGGGGATGTCGACGGCGGCGGCGCAATTCCAGGCGCAGGACGCGCGGGACGATCGAGTACGCTGCTGGCGCTGCGTGCAGGTGGCGCCGGCAACGGCTGCCGCGGACCCATGGGAGCGGATAAACCGGGCCGAGGCGCTGGCGGCAGCGGCCGCGCAGGTATGGAGATATTCCGATTCACCGGGCCGGGGGCCAGCGGTTGGCTCGGCGATTGCGCAAGCGGCGGATGAATCGCGCCACCGCTGGTTAAAGGCGGACGAAGAGGCCTGAAGGTGGGAGCCGGACGCTCGGATTCGGCGGTTGCGGCTAGAGCCGCCGGCGCTTCCTGCTCGACTACTGCGGGCGCGGACGGCTGCGGCGGTGCAGGAGGCTCAGGCGGACGCGTCGAAACAACCGGCTGTGGCCTTGCTTCCTGAATTTCCGTGGCCCGCGCTGAAATTGCGGGGGGCGTTGAGCGCTCGGTCGATTCGGGCGGCCGCTCCGGCGACGGACTCTCGCCAACGGGTTCGAATTCGGGTTCCCGATCACTCTCGCGATCGTAGGCGTTTCCGTTCGAACGTTCCGCGGTGCGAATCGAACCATCGCCGACAAGGCGCCGGCGGAGTTCGAGTGCGACGTCCTCGTCGACCGAGCTGGAGTGCGTCTTTTTCTCTTGCACACCCAAGCCGGGCAGCATGTCGATGATGACGCCCGGTTTTACTTCAAGCTCCCGCGCCAGCTCATTAATCCTGATTTTCTTCATAGAAGATACTGCTAGCTAACTCCTTACAGCACCGCAATTTGTGGTGGATCAGTCGATTTTTTCCATGGTATCAGATGCAACGGGTTCCCCCATTTCAGGAGTGGCCGCGGCACGCAGCGTTGAGGGGGCGCCCGACAATCCTTCCACGCGCCCCAGATCCAATATTTCGCCGTCTTCGGTTTCTTCGAGCAACGCCGCCTGGTGCGTCGCCAAATCCTGTTCCAATACTCCCGTTTCGATGTTCTCGAACGGATCGCCGGTTTCCGATTCCAAAGAAGCTATCGCGGCCGGCGCGTTTTCGCTTCCTTCGGTTTCGAGCGTCGGGGTTTCCTCATCATATTGGCCATAAAACGCAACTACGCTCGCTTGAATCTGTCCGACGATTTCTTCGTCGATACCCGGAATCGCTTCCAGCTCTTCGGGCGTCATGGAGCCGAGGCGCTCTACCGTTCCAATGCCCGCGCCGACCATCTTCTCCACAATGCTTTCCGCCAGACCGTGATCGATGAGTACGGAAACCGGAGCGCCCGAGATGACCATGTCCCCCATGCGCGATTCGAGTTCGCGGCGCTTCTCTTCTTCGCTCTTGATATCGATCTTCCAGCCGACAAGCTTGGCCGCCAAACGGACGTTCTGTCCGCGCTTGCCGATCGCTAGCGAGAGTTGCAGATCGTCGACGACTACTTCCATGTGCTTCTCGGGTCCGTCCAGAATCGTGACGCGCGAAATCTTGGCGGGACTCAAGGCCTTGGTCACGTATTGAACCGGATCGTCGGAAAATTCGATGATATCGATTTTTTCGCCGCGCAGCTCGCGAATAATCGATTGCACGCGCATGCCCTTCATGCCCACGCAGGCGCCGACGCTATCCACGTCGCGGTCGCGGCTGGCCACCGCGATTTTGGTGCGCTCGCCGGCTTCGCGGGCGCATGCCTTTATAGTGACCGTGTTGTCGTAAATCTCCGGCACTTCCTGCTCGAAAAGCCGCATAACGAGTTCCGGCGCGGCGCGGGATACCACGACGCCGGAGTTCTTGCCGCCACGCTCAACGCCCTTGATCACGCAACGCACGCGATCGCCAACGCTGAAGCTTTCAATCCGCGACTGTTCCTTCTTGCCGATACGCGCCTCGGTTTTGCCCATATCGACGATATAATCCTGACCTTCCAGGCGCTTGATCACGCAATTCACGAGCTCGCCCTGGCGGCCCTGAAATTCCGAATAGACGCTATCGCGCTCGGCCTCGCGCACTTTCTGAAGAATGACCTGTTTGGCGGTCTGCGCCGAAATGCGGCCCAGCACATCGGTCGGCTTCATCTCGCGGATCTCGGCCCCGAGCGCTGCGTTTGGATCGATTTTGCGCGCCGCCGTCAGACTGATTTGCTTCGTCGGGTCTTCAACCGCTTCCACCACCTGCTTCACGCTATAAATTTGAAGGTTGCCGGTTTCCCGGTCCAGATCGGCTATCAAATCTTCCTGCGAGCGAAAATGTTTGCGCGCCGCCGCGAGCATAGCGTCCTTCACCGCATCTAGGACGATTTGCGGGTCGATACCTTTCTCTTTGCTGAGTATTTCGATGGACTGATAGATCGAAGCCACGTCAGAACCTCTTCCTTCAAACTGAATCTTTCTTTTAGCGCGGGATAAAAAGCGCGAAGCTCACCACTCGAACTTCAATTTCGCTTTTTGGACCAGTTCGAGCGGGATTTGTATCGATTTGTCCGATGCAACTTCCAGCTCCAACGTGCCATTCGCGAAATTCGCGAGCGTGCCTTCCAAGCTTGTGCGGGATTCGCCGGGACGCTCAAAGGCGAGCCAGATTTTCCGGCCCACCACGCGCTCGAAGTCCCGCGGTTTCGATAATTTCCGCTCGATGCCCGGCGAACTTACTTCGAGCGTGTAACTTCCGTCCGGGACGACGTCTTCCTCGTCCAGCAGCTTGCCCAGTCTCTCCGAGATCAACTCGCAATCGCCGTGGGTGACGCCTTGCGGCTTGTCGATATATACGCGCACCAGGCGCGCATTCCCCGCCCCACGCACCTGCGTTTCGGCGATCTCAATGCCGGTACCCAAAGCGGCCCGCTCGCCCAGGGAGGCGATCTTTTCGGTCAATCCGCTTTGTTCCATGACAGCCATATTCCAGAAAAGCCGGAGACAAATAAAAAAGTGGGCGGTAGGCCCACTTTTCAGTCCGACAGTACACTCCTATTAAAGCACATTTCTGGCGGGGAAGGGCCGAATTGGGACTTTCCGTATTGCTTATTGCATCGCTGCGTTGCGGAAGGCCCGGCCGACATGCAGGACCGCCGAAACGGCGCGGCTGTAGTTCATCCGCATGGGCCCCAGAACACCAACGTGCGCCTGCAAGCCATTGGGCATGGCAAACCGGACGCCAATGAGGGAAAGCTCGCTCATACTCGGGTGAACGTCGGACAAACCCACCTGAATTCTTACCTCGCCATCGCGTTGCGCAAGAAATCGCTCCAACAGTTCGAGCACACGCTTCTTTTCTTCAAGCGCGCGGAAGAGCTCGCGCATCCGTTCGCGGGTCAGGTGTATGTCGATATCGATCAGGTTTTCGGCGCCGTCGAAATGCACTTCGGGCAACTGTCCGAGATCCAGCAGACCCTCGGAATAAAAGATGCCGACGCGGCGAAGAATCGCGTCGTAGGCGGCGCTCTCGAGTTCCAGCCGCCGCTTGAGCTCCCGCTGGATGTTAGGCAAAACCCAGCCGCCGAAGTTGTAATTTATGTAGTTGCGGATGGAGATCAACTCGTCCTGCGAGATGTGATCGTCTACAGAGATCACTTTATTGCGCACCATGCGATCGCGCGTCACCACCACCATGAGGATGCGGCGTTCGGGTAACGCCAGCAGTTCCACCCGGTCTAATGTTTGATTCGCGGTCGGAATGGCCGCGGCCATGCCAAAGTTGCGCGTGATTTCGGTGAGCAGTTTTGAAGAGCGCTCGATGCGAGCTTCCACGCTGCCTGCACCCTGGATTTCGAGGTGGAGCCGGTCGAGTTCGGCCTGCACAATACGGCTGCCGAACAGGGTTTTGACATAGCTCTCGTACGCCCGCCCCGTCGGCACGCGCCCGGCTGAAGTATGGGGCTGCGACAGGTAGCCTTCGTCGAGCAGGTCCGCCATCATATTTCGGATGGAGGCGGGGCTCATGGGATATTTGCGCGCTATGGCTCGCGATGCAACCGGCTCGCCAGTGTCGATGTAATTCTGAACAACAGCGTGCAGTACCTGGAAATGACGAGGGGAGAGCGTGTTCGCGTGTCCTTCAGGCATAGCTGGAGATGACAATTAAGTTACTCTCTGTCTTGATTATAGAGCCTGAAGGATTGAGGATGCGTTGTCAATAGCGCTGGCGGAAAATTTAGCAAAGCAGCTACAGGACCACTGGTTTGGCATGACGCCACAATCGTTCAAGGTCATAGAACGAGCGTGCCGTTTCCGAAAAGACGTGCACGAGGAAATCGCCGTAATCCATGAGAATCCATTCGCCGGACTCGTAGCCTTCGATGCTCATCGGAAGTTCGCCCGCTTCCTTCAAGCCTCTCCCGATTTCATCGGAAACGGCGTGCGCCTGACGGGGATTCGAAACCGTGCAGATTACGAAAAAATCGGTGAACGAGGTGATCTCACGAAGATCGAGAACTTTGACGCCCGTGGCCTTCTTCGATTCAGCGCAGCGGGCCGCTATCATCCAGTTGGGAAGTTCCGCGGTGGAAGCGGCTGATTGCGGGGAGCGGCGCGGTAGACTCGTCGGACGTGATCTCCTGCGCCTAGCGTACTACATCTGGCGGCGCGGTTGTTATTCTTGGGGTTGCTCCCAAAACAAGGTTTAAAGGTGTACGCGTTTATAGCTGCGCTCACCTTGCTGTGGGCGGGTGGAACGCTGTTGGCTGCCCGTGCGCCGGTGGCAGAGCAAGCCGGTAGCCTGATCGGCATTTTAGCCGATGAGTTGGGCCGGGAATACGTGGCGCTGAAGGCCAAGGGAGATCCGCCCCCTTATTACATGGCGTATGCGGTCGCCGAGGAGCAAAGCGATTCCGAAAGCGCCACGCTCGGGGCGCTGGTGAGCGACAGCCACAATCGCACGCGCGGGTTCGATACAACGATTCGAGCAGGATCCGAGAAGTTCGACAACTATCACCCTTTCAAGGGGTCGCGAATTCAATTTACGAGATTCAGCGCGCTAAGCCTGGACGATAACCCGAACCAGATCCGTCATGCTCTTTGGGAAGAATCCGACCGGGTGTACCGTTTGGCGTCGAGACGTTTGCTGCAATTGAAGACCGACGACCAGTTGCTGGCCGAGCAGAGCGACAAGGACGCCGATTTTTCGACCGAACCAGCCGTCCAATATTCGCGGCTGCCTGAAACTTATCATTTCGACGCGGAGCGCTGGGCAAACAAAGTGCGCGCCTGGTCGGCGGAATTCAAGAGCCATCCAAAAATTCTCGGTTCCGGCGTGAGTGTTCGGGCGCAGAGAGAGATTCGCACGTTTGTAAACACGGACGGCTCGAAAGTGCAACAAGGCCGTAATCTGTTCCGTCTGCAAGTGGAAGGCGCGGCGATTGCGCCGGATGGGATGGACGTGGAAACTCTCGCGACAATTGAAGCCTCAGATCCGGCTCACTTACCGGGAGACGACGCGGTACGGGCGAAGGTGCGGGAGGTCGCAGCCAAGCTGGACGGCTTGGTTGCGGCGCCACCGGCGGAACCGATCGTTTGCCCTGCGATCCTTTCGGGCCGCGCCTCGGCCGTGTTTTTTCACGAAATTTTCGGGCATCGCGTCGAAGGCCATCGTCAAAAAGATATCTCGGAAGGGCAGACCTTTACCAAAATGCTCGGAAGCAAAGTGCTGCCGGAATTCATCAGCGTCGAATTCAACCCGACGCTCACCAATTACAAAGGGACGGATCTGATCGGCTACTACGAATACGATGACGAGGGCGTGAAGGCAAGGCCGGTAAAGGTGGTAGAAGACGGCGTGCTCAAGACGTTTCTCCTTAGCCGTTCGCCGGTGGGTGAATTTGTACACTCGAACGGACACGGACGCCGGCAGCCGGGTTATGAAGTCGTGTCGCGGCAATCCAATCTGATCGTGGAGTCGTCCAAGAAGGTTTCGAATCGCGAGCTGCGGGCGCAGTTGGTGGAGGAAATCAAGCGGCAATCCAAACCGTACGGCTTGTATTTCGAAGAAGTATCCAGCGGCTACACAACCACGGGACGCCGCGGACTACAGGCATTCACGGTGGTGCCTTTAGTGGTCTATCGGGTCTACGCCGACGGCCGGCCGGATGAGTTGATTCGCGGCGTGGATATTGTTGGCACGCCGCTTGCCAGCTTCCAAAAAATAGTAGCGACTTCGGATACCGCAGAAGTATTCAACGGATATTGCGGCGCGGAATCGGGCAGCGTGCCGGTATCGGCCGTTTCCCCGGCCATCCTTGTTTCCGAGATCGAGACGCAAAAAAAGCAGAACTCCCAGCGCAAGCCGCCGCTGCTGCCGCGGCCGGAGACAGAGTGAAACCGGCGGTGAGGCATGGCATGCTGGTGGGCGCTGTGGTGACCGCCGTGTTGGTATATGCGGGCCAGCCGGTGGCTCACAACGACGTCCAGCTACGCGCGATGTCCGATGAGCTGGCGCGCTCGAAAACTCTCCAGCTCAACAATCTCGATAAACCGTACTTCATTCAATACGCAATCAGCGACACCGAGCAAGTCTTGATTTCGGCGAGCCTGGGAGGGATCACGAGCTCAACGCGCGGAAGGTTCCGGCCGGCGCAGCTCCAGGTTCGTGTGGGCGACTACAAATTCGACAACACCAATTCGATCTACAGCCGAACCGGCCGCTTTGGATCGTTGCCGATTGACGACGATTACCTGGTATTCCGCAATCAGCTTTGGATTGCCACCGACACGCTTTACAAATCCTCGGCAGAGCAAATCACGCGCAAGCGCAACGCCTTGCGGGAAATAGCCGAGCCCGATAAAACGCCCGACCTCGCGCCGGTCAAAGGAGTGGAATTTGTTCGGCCGGCCGCCAAGCTCGCAATCGATCAGAAATCATGGGAAGGCGCGCTAAGGCAGGCTTCGGGCCGTTTCGTTGGCTATCCCGACCTGGCCGATTCGCTGGTGCGGCTGCGGGCGATTTCGTCCACGTATCGCCTGGTGAACAGCGAAGGCGCCACCATCCGCGTGCCGCAAGAATTGACCGACATCGTCGTGCGCGCGGCGGCATTAGCCCCGGATGGCAGCCGTGTTTGGAACGACCGGTTCGTCACTGTGATGCGTCCATCGCAGCTTCCGGGAGCCGCGCAGATCGACCAGATAGTGGAAGCGGTGGCGGCCGAGACCAGCGAGCTCGCGAAAGCGCCTGTAGAGAGCGACTACAGCGGACCAGTGCTTTTTGAGCAGGAAGCGGCCGCGCAGATGATGGCTTCGACCCTCAGCGAAGCGTTGCGGCTTCACCGCAAGCCGCTGGCGCCGCCCGGCGCCGACAGCCCGCAAGTGCTCGAAAGCGTTTGGGCGGCGCGGCTCAACGGGAGAGTGCTGCCTGAGTGGCTCACTATTTACGACGACCCGGCGGAGGAACAATTCAAGAGCACGCCACTCGCCGGGCACTACCAGGTAGACGATGAAGGTGTTCCGGCCGCGCGCGTTCTACTGGTCGACAAAGGCACGCTGAAAGGATTTTTAGCGAGCCGCGAGCCGGTGCGAGAGTTCAGCGTATCCAATGGACACGGGCGATTGCCCGGGGGCTACGGAAGCGAGGCTGCCGTGATCGGCAATTTGTTCGTACAAGCGGACCAGACCGTTCCGGAATCGCAAATGAAAAGCAAGCTGCTCGCCATGGTAAAGGCGGCGGGCTTGAAATATGGCCTCGTTATCCGGCGGCTCGATTTTCCTTCTACCGCGAGTCTCGAGGAATTGCAGAGCATGGGACGGCAGCTTCAAAAAAGCGGCTATGCGCGTACGCTGAATTCACCGTTGCTCGCGTACCGGTTGTACCCGGATGGGCGAGAGGAGCTTGTGCGCGGCTTGCGTTTCCGGGATTTCAGCGCGAAAGAATTACGTGACCTAGCGGCGGCTTCGGATCGCCCTTTCGTTCTGAACTACATCAATAACGGTTCCAGCTTTAACCACTTCGACACGGCGAGCGACGCCACGTCCTCCGCGGTGATCTGTCCTTCGCTGCTATTCGACAGCCTGGATCTGGCTCGGTCGGAAAACGAACCCGGCAAGCTTCCTAGCGTTGCCGCTCCCGCGTTAGTCGCACAAAAATAGGCCGTGATGCGTATTCTCAGCAGAGCCATCTTCAAAGAAGTGTTTGTCGGGGCTGCATTTGGCACGCTCCTATTCGTCTTTGTGCTGTTCCTGCGCACCATCGAACGCTTATCGGCTTTGCTGGTGAAGAGCTCGGCTTCGGCATCGGTGGTCGCCAAGCTCCTGCTGTACGCGTTGCCATCCACGCTGCCGTTTGCTCTTCCGCTGGGCGTGCTGGTGGGAATTTTGATCGGCCTCAGCCGGATGTCGAGCGACAACGAGATCACTGCTATGCGTGCGGCCGGAATTTCGAGTGCAAGCGTGGCACGGCCCGTGTTGCTGTTTTCCTCATTGGCTTTGGTCGTTACGGCGCTTGCTTCGCTCTGGCTTACGCCGCTTTCCCTGCGTCTCGAAAGCCGCGCCGCGCGCACGTTCGCCGCTGCACAGCTCACTGGCGATATCGAATCACGCATCTTCAACGAACAATTTCCGAATTCAGTGCTCTATGTGGGCGATGTGGAGACAACGGAAACCCAAGTTGTTTGGCGCCAGGTTTTCATTGCGGACGTGACGCCTCCGGACCAATTGGCCCACGCGGGCAAAAGCCGTGGTGACGGTCCGCGCATCCTGGTAGCGGAAGAAGCCATCCCGCATCCGGATGCGGCGAATAATCGCATCATTCTGGACATGCGCAATTTTCGCTCCAGCTACCGCGACAAAGATGGCAAGGTGATCACTACCGCCGCCCCGAACCAGATCGAGGTGCTGCAGGCGCAGAAGCAGGAAGAGCTACAGGTAAACAAGACCGTGCGGGAGATGGATACCGGACCTCTCTACAGACGCGTAGCGACCGGGCATGGGCTTTCAAAGCACGATTACGTGGAAGCCTCGATCGAGCTGCACCAGCGCTTCGCTCTGCCGCTCGCCTGCGTTCTGTTGGCGTTGGTCGGTATCCCGCTCGGCGTCTCGTCGCGCAAGGGCGGGAAATCGGCCGCCTTCGTGCTGACGGTGCTGTTGGCGTTTCTCTACTATCTGGGCTACACCACGCTGCTCGGCTTGGCTACCAAAGGAACGCTCTCGGCGCCGCTTGCGGTGTGGACTCCCAATGCAGTCTTCGCTCTCGCCGGCGTGTTGCTGCTCTGGCGGCTGGAGACGCCTGGCGATCGGGATTTCGTGGCTTGGCTCAAAGTGCGCCTGGAGCAGATGTTCGTGAAATTTCGGGCAATGGCAAACCGGCCCGCGACTGCGCGCAAGCGCGGCTTCGCCCTCAAACCCATGCTCATCGACGGCTACGTGCTGAATGGGTTCCTTTTCTATTTCTCGGTGCTGGTGGTGTCGCTGGTTCTGCTGATCGAAGTCTTCACTTTTTTCGAGCTGCTTGGCGACATGATCAAAAACGATATCGGGATGGCGACGATGATCGACTATCTCTGGCACCTGGCGCCCAGCTTGATCTATCAGTTGACTCCGATCGGAACGCTGGTGGCATCGCTCATTTGCTTCGGCGTGCTAACGAAATACAACGAAGTGACAGCCTTTAAGGCGGGTGGGGTGAGCGTGCACCGGTTGGCCGCTCCCGTTCTCTTAATGAGCCTGGCCATCAGCCTGCTGCTGTTCGGATTCGATCACTACTACATCCCGGACGCGAATCGGCGCCAAGAGATGTTGCGCGCCGAGATTAAAAAGAAGCCGGTAGCCACTTATTTGCGCCCCGACCGGCAATGGGTCTATGGAGAGGGTCCACGCGTTTACAACTTCCGCTATTTGGATCCGCAGCAGGCCACGATGTCGAAGGTGAATGTTTTCGAACTCGATCCGAAAACTTTTCACATCGTGCACCAGATCTCGGCCGAGCGGGCGCGTTGGGACACTCGTTCGCATGCCTGGATTTTTGAAGATGGCATGGCCCAGGAGGCGAGAGGAGGGCGCGATAACTACCGTCAATTCCGCAATGCGTCAGCCACCTTTCCGGAATTGACCGAAACTCCTTCATGGTTTGTAAAAGAAGAAAAAGAATACAAGGAAATGAATTTCGAGGAACTGGGCCGATACATAGGAGAGCTGCAGGCCATTGGGCTGGATACGACGCCTTTGCGTGTTCAGTACTACAAGAAATTTTCGGTTCCATTGTTCGCGCTCATCATGGCGATCCTCAGCGTTCCATTCGCGTTCATAGCAGGTAACCGAGGCGCCATGACGGGCGTAGGCATCAGCTTCGGAATTGCTATCGCGTATTGGACGGTGGGCACTCTGTTTGAGCAGGTCGGCGACATGAACCAACTGCCGGCCGTGATGGCGGCTTGGTCGCCGGATGTGATTTTTTCTTTCGCTGGTTTGTATTTCATGGCTCGGATGAAGACTTGAAGCCTGACGTTGGATTGAAGTTTATCCGCCTGGCAAAAAAGGTGCTCGGCGACCATCCGATTATTTGCGATATTGGCAGCCGCGATGCCCAAGAAGGCATTTTTCTCATGAAGCGGCTCGGGGGGAAAGAACTGCATGTGTTCGAACCAAATCCGAGCGCCGCGCAGATTTGCCGTCAGAACCTGGCGAAGTTTACTGATGAAAGCCACGATTGCATCGCGATTTTCAATGAAGTCGCCATCGCCGATTGCGTAGGCGAGCTACAGTTTTATCCGGTGAATGCCGGGCTTTCTGAAAACAAAGATAGCGGCTTCTCCTCGTTATTCCGGATCAATCCGGATTACACCAGAACGCGAGGCCGCATTGTGCAAGACGAAGTGGTCGTCAAGGCCACGACTCTCGACGAATACTTCAGGGACAGAGAACAGCCGGATCTGCTTTGGATCGATGTCGAGGGAGCGGAGCTACAGGTTCTGCGCGGCGCCGCCGCGGTGCTTCGGAACGTGAAGCTTTTGCATATCGAAGTCTCTTTCCGGCCTATGCAGATTGGAAAGCCTCTCTTCTGGGAAATTTCTAAATATCTCAGCAATCGCGGTTTTGCGTTTCATGGCTTCATGGAAGTTTCTGGTTTCAGAGGGTTTCTCTACCGGTATCGATTGCTGCCGAATCCCCCGTGGCGATTAAACGCCGTGTTCTCCTGTCCGGGGTCGGAACACGCCCGAAAGTAATATAATCGCGCTGTAGGGGCTGGCATGATGCTTCGACTAGTGCTGATATCGAGCGCGATTTCTGGGATACTCCTGGCAAGCGACAATGCGTCGAACTTGTCTCCGTTTCCGGATGCGGGTAAAAGCGTGAAGCAACTGGCGCGGGAATCGTTGGATCGGCAACTCGCTGCTTCCGTGCAGGAAAGACGCGTTCCGATGCCGCCTAGAAAGCTGAGGCTGCCGCCGCAGCGGGCGCGCTCTGAAACGTGCTCGATTCCGCTCCTCGAGAATAAAATCCAGCACCCGGAGCGCTTCCGCATGCAGATTCTCAAGGTTCCGGCCAAGCAGATCGATAATATTGCCACGCTGCCGCCGGCTCCCGTTTGCGAAGGCCGCAATTAAAGTTTAGGAAGTTCGAGAACGCGCGATTTCCGGCGCTTCCTCGCTGGGCCGGTGCAGAGCGCTTTCGGGCTCCAGATAGTAGCGCGTCAGACCGTCCTTGAGAATCGCAAGCGCCTCTTGCGGCGTGTCGGCGAAACGAAACAGGTTCAGGTCGGCCTCCGAAATCATGCCGTATTTCACGAGCGCGTCAAAGTTCAAAATCTCGCGCCAATAGCTGGAGCCGTACAGCACAATCAGAATCTTGTTTTCGAGCTTCTGAGTCTGCGCCAACGTCAGAATCTCGCTCAATTCATCCAGCGTGCCGAAGCCGCCGGGGAAGACGACCAGGGCTTTCGCCAGGTACGCAAACCAGAACTTGCGCATGAAAAAATAGTGAAATTCGAAGCATAGCTCCGGCGTGATGTACGGATTGGGGCGCTGTTCAAAAGGCAGGCCGATGTTGAGGCCGATAGTCTTACCACCGGCCTCGCTCGCACCGCGATTGGCGGCTTCCATGATGCCGGGACCGCCTCCAGAACAGACGACGAAACGGCGGTGCGGCCCAGAATTGTCAGCCGAAGGCGTGAGGGAATCGGCCCAGGCGGTTAGCAGTCCAGCCAGTTCCCGCGCCTCGTGATAGTAGCGGCCCAGCGGCCCAGTCTCGCGGATGCGCGCCGAGCCGAAAAAGACGATCGTGTCCTGGATTTTTTCGTCCCGGAAGTGGGTTAACGGCCAGAGATATTCGGACAAAATGCGCAGCGGACGCGACTCAGCGCTTTGCAGGAAGGATTCTTCGCGATAGGCCAAGGGGCGGCGCAAAGATTCTTCGCCGTCGGGCTGCGGCGCGGCTTCTTCTTCAGGCGACAAACCCCGATTGTCTCATTTCGTTTCGCAAAATGCGCCGTTTGTTCGCCTCGCATTCAGCGCTTCCGTTCAAAAAAGCGCTTCAATGTCTCGGCCGCTTCCACCGCGAGCAGGCCTTCTTCTACGCGAACACGATGATTCAGCAACTCCGAATCGGCCAGTTGAAAAATACTACGCAGAGCGCCAAAGCGAATATCGCGCGCGGCAAAAACCACTCGCTGGATTCGGGCGTTGATGAGCGCGCCGGCGCACATCGCGCAAGGCTCCAAAGTGACGTAGAGAGTACTGCCGGGCAGACGATAATTTCGAGCACCGCGCGCAGCCATCCGAATGGCCTCGATTTCCGCATGGGCGGTTGGATCGTTTGCGCCGATCGGCCGATTCCATCCTTCGCCGATGGCAGCGCCCTCAAGAATCAGCACTGCCCCGACGGGAATTTCGCCTTCCGCTTCCGCTTTCCGCGCCAAGTGCAGCGCTTTTTGCATCCAGATCGGGTCGTCGTCGGTCCAGGGATCCGCCAAAATGTTTGAACCTTGGAATTCAAGCGCTCGTATCCTACGGTACCCTAAAAAACAAGGGACGCACTTATGTTTCGTTACTTTTCCCTGGCTTTTAAGAACAGTTTGCGCAATCGGCGGCGCAGCGCGTTAACGATTTCCAGTATCGCGGTTTCGCTCTGTCTGCTGGGCCTTTTGATTGCCGTCTATCACGCACTGTTCTACCCCGAACAAACGCCCAGCCAGGCGCTTCGCCTGATCGTGCGCCATAAAGTCTCGCTCGGGCAGGCTATCCCGCGCGCCTACGAAGAAAAAATAAGGCATGTCCCCGGCGTCAAAGAGGTGACCGTGTGGAATTGGTTTGGAGGCAGCTACAAAGATGCCCGCGATCCCAAGAACTTTTTCGCCAGAATGGCAGTCGAACCCAAACCCTTCTTCACCCTGCGCTCGAGCCTGGAAATGCCCGATGACGAGAGGCAGGCTTTCATACGCGATCGCCAGGGCGCCATCGTTTCGAAAGATCTGGCTGAAAAACTCGACTTCAAGGTCGGCCAGCGAATTACTCTGGTCGGCGACATTTATCCGATCAATCTGGATCTCCATATTGTCGGCATCTTCGACGATCCGGACGCTCCGCTCACTATGTTTTTTAACTGGGAATACCTGAGCAACGCTCTGCCAGTCGCCAGGCGAAATTTTATAAGCATTGTGGCGGCGCTGGCCGATAGTCCGGATGATGTTCCACGCATCGCCAAGACGATTGACGATATGTTCGCGAACTCCGCGTACCCAACGAAAACTGAATCCGAGCAGCAATTCGCCCTCAGTTTCGTCGGGTTTTTAGGCAACATCAAATTGTTCCTACTTGCGATTTGCGCGGCGGTCACGTTCACCATTCTGCTGGTTTCGGGCAACACGATGGCGATGTCGGTGCGCGAACGCATCAAAGAGGTCGGCGTGCTCAAAACACTGGGCTTCAATAACGATTCCATCCTAGGCATCATCGTCGGCGAAGCGGTTAGCATTGCCATGATCGGCGGCGTTCTGGGCCTGCTGTTTGCCTTTCTTATGACTGCGGTGGTCAGAAAAGCAGCCGGCAGCTTCATGCCCCAGCTTCACCATCTCTCGATCACGCCTCTTACAGCGTTGATGGCGCTCGGGGTGGCATTGCTCATCGGCGTCGTCAGCTCGTTTATTCCGGCTTGGAACGCCGCGCGGACAAATATTTTGGATTCGCTTCGCTACGCGGGCTAGGGCAGAACTATGGCTATTCCTCTTTCCTACAACTTTCGAAACTTGGTAGTCCGGAAGACGACCACGCTCATGACGGCCGCGGGTATTGCCATGACAGTGGCCGTTCTTCTGGCGGTGCTGGCGCTGGTGGCCGGCCTTCAATCGGCTTTCGATTCCACGGGCGACCCGCTGCACGTTTTGGTAATGCGCAAAGGCGGCAACTCAGAGTTGACCAGCCTGCTTACGCAGCAGCAATTTCAAATTGTCAAGATATTTCCGGGTATCGCGGCCGGGCACGACGGGCAGCCGTTGGCGTCACTCGAGATCGTTTCCGTCATCAATCTTCCGAATGCCGACAATCCTAACGGCATGAATATCACGCTGCGCGGCTTATCGACGCGCGGCATCGAAATGCGCAAGCTCAAGCTCACCGCCGGCCGCTGGTTTCAACCGGGCCAGCGAGAAGTAACCGTCGGCAAGGCAACCGCCAAGCGGTACCCGAATGCGCAGCTCGGTAAGCAGTTGCGCTTTGGTAAGGGATTGTGGACCGTGGTGGGAATCATGGACAGTGGCGGCGGCGCGGTCGATAGCGAGATCTTTGGCGATGGCGCCCAGGTGGCCAGCGACTTTAACCGGCCCGATACATATAGCTCGGCGCTACTGCAGGCTACCGATGAAGTAACGGCCGCCGCGCTCAAGAAATCGCTCGAAGACGACCGGCGCTTGAACGTCACCGTCATGAGCGAGAAAGAATATTACGAAGCGCAGACGATCTCCGCGCGGCCGGTCAAGTTTTTGGGCATTTTCGTCTGCATCATTATGGCAATCGGCAGTTGCTTCGCCGCCATGAACACCATGTATGCCGCAGTGGCCCGGCGTGCGAAGGAAGTGGGCACGCTACGTATTCTCGGCTTCACGCGCGGCAGCATTACGCTCAGCTTTTTGCTCGAATCTCTCTTGCTGTCGCTGCTGGGCGGTCTGTTAGCCTGCGTAATTACTCTGCCTTTGAATGGTGTGACCACCGGCATGGGGAACTTCGTCACCTTTAGTGAGACCAGTTTCAATTTTCGTGTAGGACCCGAAGTGATGGCAATCGGCATTGCCTTTTCGCTGATCCTGGGGGCGCTGGGCGGATTTCTTCCCGCGCGTCATGCCGCCAAAAAAGAGATCCTGACTGCGCTTCGCGACGTGTAAAAGATGGATACCCAAACAGAACTAAAAGGTCTTCAGATCGATCGGTCGGCGCGGCGCGAACGCGAGCCCAAGCCCGTTCTGCGACTTTTTGTCATAGCAACGATCGTGGCATTAGCGGCCATCGGCACGGTAATTGCGTATCGCGCGCTCACGGCGGCCACACCGGTCGAAGTGCAGCAAGTGCAATCGCCGATGAGCGTTTCCTCGGCCGGCGAGCAGGTTATTCTCACGGCCACCGGATACATCATCGCGGCCCACAAGATCGAAGTCGCTTCCAAGGTGAATGGCAGAGTCGCCTGGATCGGTGTGGACAAAGGCGACAAGGTGAAGGCGGGCCAGCCATTGGTTCGGCTGGAAGATGATGAATACCGCGCGCAAGTGGAGCAGCAGAAAGGCCAGCTCGCCAACTTGCAGGCTAAACTCGCCGAGCTGCAACACGGTTCGCGTCCCGAAGAAATTCAGAAGGCGCGCGCCGATGTGAATCAGGCCAAGGCCGACCTCGTCGAATTCCAAAATTACGTTGGATCGCACCCGCGAGCTTGTCTCACAAGGTGTATTGGCCAAGCAGGCGCTCGACGACGCGCAGGCCAAATACGACGGCAATGAGGCCAAAGTGTTGAGCTTGCAGCGTACGCTCGATCTTTCCGTCCTCGGTCCGCGGAAGGAAGAGATCGACCAGGTGCGCGGCCAAATCGAGCAGGCCCGCGGCGCTTTGGCTTTTGCGCAAAATCAGCTCGATAACACCATTATCAAAGCGCCGGTCACCGGCACCATCCTCGATCGCAATGTGGAAAAGGGCGAATTTATTACGACCGGGTTCGTCGGCGACAAGGGCGCAAAGGGTTACATCGTGACGATGGCGAACCTCAACGATCTGCAGGTCGAGCTCGATATTACCCAGAACGATTTTCCGAAACTGGGCCCGCGACAGAAGGGAATTGTCACGACGGACGCTTACCCGGATCGTAAATACCAGGGCGTAATTCAGCAGGTATCGCCCGAGGCGGATCGAGTCGAAAGCCACGGTGCAGGTGAAGGTGCAGGTGAAAAATCCGGACGATTATCTGCGGCCGGACATGAACGCGACAGTGAATTTTTATAACGACGCGCCGGCGTCACCGGCAGCGGAGACGAAACGCGTCATCGTAATTCCTCCCTTCGCCGTTCAGAACGGCAGCGTGTTCGTCGTGCGTGAATGGCCACGCACGAAAGCGCGCGGTCAAGACCGGCGGCTCGTCGGACAAGGGCGTCATCGATCGAGAGCGGATTGATTGGCGGAGAAGATCTTATCGTAAGACCGCCCGCCGATCTGAAAGACGGGCAGCGGGTGGAAGTAAAGCAATGAGACAGGATGATCTATGAGCGAAACGATCGTTACTACCAGCAAGCTGAGCAAAGAATATGTGCGCGACGAATTTCATGTCGTGGCGTTGGATGCGGTCGATATCAACATTCAAAAAGGGCGACTTCGTCGCCCTGATGGGCCCCTCCGGCTCAGGCAAATCGACGCTGCTGCATCTCATCGCGGCAATGGACAAACCGAGCGACGGCCAGATCCAGGTCCTCGGCTCGAACCTGCGCCAGATGACCGACAAGCAAATCGCGCATTGGCGCAACGAGCACATTGGGTTCATCTTCCAGTCTTTCAACTTGATTCCTGTTCTGACCGCGCTCGAGAATGTTGAGCTGCCGCTGAAACTTACCAAGCTCGGCAAAAAGGAACGGATACAACACGCCGAAACCGCGCTGAAGCTAGTGGGCCTGGGCGACCGCATGGGTCACTTGCCGAAGCAACTATCGGGCGGCCAGGAGCAGCGTGTGGCGATTGCCCGCGCGATTGTCACCGATCCGGATCTTATCCTCGCCGACGAGCCGACCGGCAATCTGGACGCGGCGGCCGCGGAAGATGTACTGACCATGCTGAAGCGGCTCAATCGCGAATTCGGCAAGACGATCGTCCTGGTTACGCACGATCCGCACGCCGCGAAATTCGCAGAGACGGTACGGCATCTCGAAAAAGGCCAACTGCTGCCGCTCGGTCAGCTTCCGGCCGATTGGGCTTCGACCATGGCGATGCGCAATTAATGGCGGAAATGCCGCACGCCCGTAAACACCATCGCTAAACCCAGCCGGTCCGCGGCGGCGATCACTTCGGGATCTTTCACCGAACCGCCGGGCTGAATCACTGCGGTGACGCCATGCCTGGCCGCTTCCTCGACGCCGTCCGGAAAAGGAAAGAACGCATCGGAGGCGACCACCGTGCCCGCGAGCGGCAAGACCGCTTTCATGGCGCCTACTTTCACGCTATCCACGCGGCTCATCTGGCCCGCACCGACACTGACCGTTTGCCCTTCGCGCGCATAGACGATCGCATTCGACTTTACGTGCTTACAAACTTTCCAACCGAACAGCAACGCCCGCATCTCTTCCGCCGTCGGCTGGCGCGCGCTTTTGACCGATAGCTCCGGCGGTGCGGTGTCGGCAGTTTGCGCGAGCAGTCCGCCCGAAATGGAGCTGAATCGCCAGCTCCGGGTGCCTTAGCGGCGGTGACCCTCACCAGGCGCAGATTTTTCTTGCTGCGCAAAGCCGCGAGCGCGGCATCGGAAAATGCCGGCGCGGCGATCGCTTCCACGAATAGCTTCGAGACCTCAGAGCGCGTGTCTCTCATCCAGCTCGCGATTGAACGCCAGCACGCCGCCGAAAGCCGAAACCGGATCGGCCTCGAGCGCCTTCAAATAAGCATCTTTGAGCGTTGCCTGCTCCGCGCAGCCGCACGGATTCGTGTGCTTGATGATGGCCGCGGCGGTGCGCTCGAATTCCTGAACAAGCTGCCAAGCCGCATCCAGATCCACCAGATTGTTATAGGAAAGCTCTTTTCCGTGCAGTTGCTCGGCAGCGGCAATGCCAGAGTTCGTAAGAGTGTAGAGCGCGGCCTGCTGGTGCGGATTTTCGCCATAGCGAAGTACCGCCGCACGCTTGGCGGAGATGTTCAGCGCCTCAGGGAGCACTGGCGCGGGTCCATCCAGCGTAAGTAACCTGCTCGAAACCGCCCGATCGTATGCCGCCGTGTGCACGAAAGCCTCCTGCGCAAGCCGCCAGTGAGTCGCGAGCGCTCAGTTCGCCGGTTCTTCAATCTCGGCCACAACTCGCTCGATACTGATCCGGCGACACGAGCACGGCTACGTCTTGAAAATTTTTGGCGGCGGCGCGAATCATTGTCGGGCCACCGATGTCGATATTCTCGATGAGCTCGTCGCGGGTGACGCCCGGCTTCTCGGCAATTTTTTCGAACTGATACAGATTCACGACCACCATTTGAATGGTTGGGATATCGTGCTCCTCGAGCGCGCTCATGTGCTCTCGATTCGCACGAATTGCCAAGAATGCCGCCGGCGATGCGCGGGTGAATCGTTTTCACGCGGCCGTCGAGCATCTCCGGGAATCCGGTGATCTCCGCGACTTCCCGCACTGGAATTTGGTTATCGCGCAGCAGCTTCGCCGTTCCGCCGGTGGAAATTAGCTCCACTCCCATTTCCTGCAATTGCCTGGCAAATGGCAGCAGTCCTGTTTTGTCCGTCACGCTTAGCAGCGCTCGCTCGATTCGCGGCATAAACACTCATTTTCACTCACGCGCCCCGTTATGCGCGATAACAGTAGCGCACAGGGCGTTTGGTGCCCGTTGTGCGCGATAAAGGAGTTGTGCCTCACTACTGCACTCTCATTCCCGGCGACGGCATCGGCCCAGAAGTTGCGCAAGCTACGGTGCGCGCGGTGGAAGCGACCGGTGTCGATCTGGTGTGGCGGCGCGCGGAGTTGAATGAAGCAATCATCCTCGAAGCCGGCAAGACCCTGCCGCAATACCTGCTCGATTCGCTGCGCGAAACGCGTGTCGGCCTAAAAGGGCCTGTCACAACGCCTGTCGCCGAGGGCTTTCAAAGCGTCAATGTAGCGCTTCGCAAGACACTCGATCTGTTCGCCAACGTTCGGCCCATAAAGACGCTGCCCGGAGTTAAAACGCGCTTCAGCGATACCGCCATCGATATGGTGATCTTTCGCGAGAACACCGAAGACCTGTATTCAGGTCTCGAGCACGAGATCGTGAAAGATGTTGTGACCAGTCTGAAGGTCATCACGCGCACGGCTTCCGAGCGCATCGCGCGTTACGCTTTCACCTATGCGCAAACAAATGGCCGCGAGCGCGTAGTCGCCATTCATAAAGCGAACATCATGAAACTCTCGGACGGCCTATTCATCCGCTGCTGCCGGGAGGTCGCCCAGCAGTTCCCACAAATCCAGTACAAGGAATTGATCGTCGACAACGCTTCCATGCAGCTCGTTATGCATCCGGAGAAATTCGACATCTTGCTGCTGCCGAATCTCTATGGCGACATCGTGTCGGATCTCGCGGCGGGCTTAGTGGGCGGCCTGGGCATCGTTCCCGGCGCGAACATGGGCGAAACGCACGCAGTGTTTGAAGCCGTACACGGCAGCGCACCGGACATCGCCGGGCAAGGCAAAGCGAATCCGACCGCACTCATGCTTTCGGCCACCATGCTGCTGCTTCACCTGGGCGAGAAAACGGCGGCCCACAAGCTACAAACAGCCATCGAAGCGGTCTATCGCGCGGGTAAGTCCCTCACCGGCGATGTGGGCGGCGCCGCGTCCACCGAGGAATTTACGGACGCGGTCGTCAAAGCGATTAAAGCCTGATTACAGGCCTTTTTTGCCGAGGAACGCAACCAAGTCGACGACGCGATTCGAGTAGCCCCATTCGTTGTCGTACCAGGAAACGACCTTCACCAGATTGCCGCCCAGCACTTTCGTCAGCTCCAAATCCACAATCGAGCTATTCGAATTGTGCAACATGTCGCTCGATACCACCGGATCGTCCGTATAGGCGAGAATGCCCTTTAGCGGGCCGTCTGCGGCCTTTTTCAATTCTGCGTTGACCGTTTCGGCGGTCGCATCTTTCTTCAGCACGGCCACGAAATCGACTACCGAAACGTCGGGCGTCGGCACGCGCATCGAATAGCCGTCCAATTTGCCCTTCAGCTCCGGCACTACCAGGCCGATCGCTTTCGCGGCGCCGGTGGAAGTAGGAATCATGTTAAGCGCAGCCGCGCGCGCCCGCCGCAGATCTTTGTGTTGAAAATCGAGTACCGGTTGATCGTTGGTATAGCTATGGATGGTCGTCATCGAGCCTTTCTCGATGCCGAAAGAATCGTTCAGAACTTTGACCAGCGGGGCCAGGCAATTCGTCGTACACGAAGCGTTCGAGATAACATGATGCTTCTTCGCATCGTAGGTGTTGTCATTTACGCCAAGCACGAGAGTAACGTCTTCGCCTTTGGCCGGCGCCGAAATGATTACTTTTTTCACCGAGCCGCGGAGGTGCTTTTTGGCATCCACTGCATCGGTGAAGCGCCCGGTCGATTCCACTACCACCTCGACGCCCAGGCTGGGCCAATCGATCTCCGCCGGATCCTTGGTGGCGAAAACTTTAATAGTCTTGCCGGCCACGTGAACACCGTCGCTTTGGGGCTTCACCTCGTGCTTGAGGCGGCCGAGGATAGAATCGTACTTCAATAGGTGCGCCAGCGTCTTGGTATCGGTCAGATCGTTTGCCGCGACGAATTCGATTTCCGGATTGCTCAATCCGGCGCGGACCACATTCCGGCCGATCCGGCCGAAGCCGTTAATTCCCACTTTTATGGACATAGATTCCCTTCATTTTACGGGGTAAAACCCCGCACCCCGTAAATCTTCCATCGAATGGTAAGATTGCAGGGTGCCAGTTGCAAGGCAAGTCCATCACCGGCTAAAAGCGTTGCTGAGCCGATTCCCTTCGGTTGCGCTGCTTGGGCCGCGGCAAGTAGGGAAGACCACCCTTGCTGAAGAAGTCGCCGACGAGTTAGGTCACAAGGCCGTGTACATCGATCTCGAACTGCCGTCGGACCGCGCCAAGCTTTCCGATCCCGAACTCTACTTTGCCGCTCACGAAAAGCAGCTCGTTATTCTCGACGAAATCCATCGCGCTCCCGGAATCTTTCAAACCTTGCGCAGCATTATCGACCGGCGCAGAAGAAAAGGGCAGCGCACGCAGCAGTTTCTTTTTCTGGGCTCGGCGTCGATCGACCTGTTGAAGCAATCGGCCGAGAGTCTCGCGGGCCGGATCGCTTATCTGGAGTTGACGCCGTTTCTGGCCGGCGAGATTGACGGGTTCGAGACACGATCGGCAGACCGGCTGTGGGTTCGCGGCGGATTTCCGGACAGCTATCTCGCACCGGACGATCCCGGCAGTTTCGACTGGCGGCTGGCATTTATCCAGACGTACCTGGAGCGTGATTTGCCGGCGCTCGGCCCCCGCCTTCCGACCGAAACCGTGCGCAGATTCTGGCAAATGCTGGCGCACAGCCAGGGTCAGATGTTGAACGCATCCCGTCTAGCGGCAGGGCTCGGCGTCAGCGGACAGACGGTGGCGAGATATCTCGATACGCTGGTCGATCTGCTGCTCGTGCGCCGTCTTCAGCCTTGGACCGCAAATGCTTCGAAGCGTCTGGTCCGTTCTCCGAAAGTGTACGTACGAGACACCGGAGTGGCGCATGCTCTCCTCAACATCCCAGATCTGGAGACTCTGCTCGGCCATCCCGTTGCCGGTCCAAGCTGGGAAGGCTTTGTGATCGAGAATCTGATCGCAGCGGCTCCCGCGGGCTCGAAACCATGGTTCTATCGCACTGCGGAAGGCGCGGAGATCGATCTTCTGCTCGAACTCGGCGCCGCGGGACGCTGGGCGATCGAGGTGAAACGCTCACTCGCGAACCCTAATCCAAGCAAGGGATTTCATTTGGCATCGGACGACGTCAAAGCGACGCGGCGGCTGGTGGTCTATCCCGGCAAAGAACCTTATCGTATTGACGCAAAGACCGAAGTGACGCCTCTCGACCGGCTGGTACGATCCTTGAGCAAGACGGCCGATGTAGCAGGGGCGACAGGCTAACGCGGCGACGGCAGCGGTGGTGCGGTCGTCCCGCCGATATTCGCGTACGCTTCTTGAATCGACACGACTTTCGTCTCGTTAAACTTGACAAAGGTCATTTTGCCCGGCGGCTCGCCGTAAACCCAGTCTTCGATCTCATCGCCGTCTCGATTCGTCTCGCGGCTTTTGCTCTTTGGCTTGCCTAGCGCCAGCAGCACCTGATCCCGGTCCATGCCTTCGATCGCGCGCTGCTCCTTGATAGCTTTCTTGATCGGCTCCGGCAGCTTGTCTACATATTGCTCGGAGGCAGAATGTTTTTCAAAGTCGAAGATGGGCGCGAGCATCTGGCGGATTTCGGCCGCCTTCAAGGAAGGGACGCTCCCGGGAAACACGAGCGCGACGTGCGAGCCGTTGGCCGTTTGGCCACTCTGATTGGTCGAAACCGGCGAAGTCGAACCGCCCATGCCGATCTCCACGTGGTCGTACCAATGGCCGGATCGGGTGCCGCCATTGATCTCGAGGATGATTTTCTTCGGCTCGATCTCAACCCGGGTAATCTGGATCTGATCGCCTAACCGGGCGGCCGGACCGCCCTCGCGCAGCGCCTTCTCCCAGGAGTCCTTGTCGTATTGGCCGGTACTCTCGATGACGAGCGGCTTCTTCGATCTCGGCAGGATCACTTTGGCCGTTGCAAATTCAGCGACGAGCCCGCGCTCGATCTCCAGCCGCTCGTCCATGCTCAGCTTGTCGGCCCGCGCGGTCGCAACGAATCCAAAAAGTAAGAGCGCTACGAGGGCTCGTTGAGAACTTGCGCTATGGCCGCGATTTGCGGGCGTAGCGGGGCTTTGGCTAACGCGAAAAACAGACCAACCACAAAAATGGTGGTCAGCAGTCCTCCCTCCGGGCCGTAATCCCCACCGCTCCAGAGAGGCAAAAGATCCCATCGGTAAACGTACCTCGATACATCGATTGTAAGCCCGCTCAGGTTCACTCCGAACAGCGGCAAGACCGCGTTCCAACCAAAATGCAGACCGAGCGGCAGCCACAAATCGTGACTGCGCAAAAACGCATAGCCGAGCAAGATACCCCACAGGATGGTATTGCCGACGGCGAGCAGCGATGAATGGGGATTGGACATATGCGTCAGACCGAAAATGACTCCGGCGGGAAGCACGGTGGCATACGGCCCCATCTTCTCGATCAACAGTTGAAAAGCATAGCCGCGAAAAATCATCTCCTCGCCGGCGGCGGCAAACCACAAGGCGGCTAGAAAAAACAGCAGGCTCGGCCAGGCGAAAGAGGAATTCTCGCGCAAGGCCAGATGGCCCGTGCCGGCCAGCAGTGGCGCGAGCAGCATCAATGCCGCCGCGCCCCCGCCAAACAAAACCCCGGATACAAAATTCAAAGCCGACGGCCGGCCTGTTTGCAGCCCGATATCCGTAAACGGACGCCGGTCGAAAATTTTCATGGTGAGCAGGTTCGCGAGCAACCCCGTGGCGCCTAGACCGACGGTTCCAGCGACCAATACACCGAAAATCGTGTAAAGGGCGAGCGTGAGCAGGCGGACGGCGACAAACACGGTCGCTATAAAGAAAGCCACCCTGATAACGGTTCCGAGCCGGGTATCTTTGGTTTGGGGCTGCGGCTCCATTGTCTGGACGACAATCTAATGCTAACCGTAGCGCCGTTCGGGCCGATAATACATGTATGCAGGAGATGCAAAACCGGCGCGAAGACAACCGGCTGTTGTGTGCGGAACTGGTGGAATTGACATGGCAGGACGAGGCCGGGCGGGCGCGGCGGCGTGTCGCCAATCTGGAAGACATTTCTCTCTCGGGTATATGCCTACAGGTGGAAAGTCCTATTCCGGCGGGGACGGCCGTTGCTATGCACTACGGTGACGGGCAGCTTGTCGGGACCATTCGCTACTGCCGCTTTCAAGACACCGGCTATTTTTTAGGCGTCGAGTTGGCGGAAGGGTGCCGCTGGTCGAGCCAGCACTACCGGCCGGAGCACTTGCTGGATCCTAGTGAGCTGGTCGATCGGGTCATGCGACGGCACCAGTCCGATACCAACCGGGTCTGCTAGTCCCGATTTCGCCCGCGAAGCAACTCGCAGCACAGTACAATTCGTAGACGCGGTATGAAAAGTGAGCCCTTGCGCCCAGCAAGCGGGGTCTATGCGGCGGTCGCTACGCCGCGCATGGCCGATTCGACTGAAATAGACCCGGCGGCCCTTTTCGACTATCTGGACGCGATCGCGCGCGGGGGCGTCGACGGCATTGTCCTGTTCGGCTCCACCGGCGAATTCGTGCATTTTGATCTGGCGGACCGCATGCGCGTCGCCATGCTTGCCAATAAGCGGTGCCGGGTCCCCCTGCTGGTGAATGTCTCCCATTCGAGTCTGGCGGGCGCATTGGAGCTGGCCGAATGCGCCATCGAGGCGGGCGTTTCCGGCTTGCTCCTCATGCCGCCATATTTCTTTCGCTATACCGAAGAACAAATCTTTTCGTTCTATTCCAAATTCGTTTCGGTAGTTGACGGTCAAGCGCCGGTTTACTTATACAACATCCCGCAATTCACCAATGCGATTTCCGCTGCTCTTGCCAAACGGCTGCTTTCCACGGGCGCTTTTGCGGGAATCAAAGATTCGAGCGGCGATTGGCATCTGTTTGAGGCTCTGCAAGCAGTGCATGCCGATTTGTTATTTCAATTGCTGATAGGGAGCGACCCTCTCTACATACGGGCCTTTCCAGCCGGAGCGAACGGCGTGGTTTCCGGCGTGGCCGGGGCGATTCCGGAGTTGATGGTGTCGCTCGATCATGCGTTGCGTGCAACGGATCTGGCGCGGGCAGGGCAGTTGCAGGTGCGCCTGGAGGAATTTATCGGTTGGGTGGAAAAATTTCCCGCGACGCTCGCGATCAAGCGCGCGGCCTGCGTGCGCGGCTGGAAATTAGATCATTCAAGCGTTCCGTTCGACCAGCATACGCTCGCCGAAATCAGCGCATTCGAACAATGGTTCCGGGAATGGCTGCCCGCCGTGCTGAACGAATCGGCTCCCATGAGAGCTTAGTGGATATGTCCCCCGATGAATTCCGGCAGGCCGCGTACGGGCATGCGGATTGGATCGCCGGCTATCTCGAAAATGTCCGAAATTACCCGGTGGCGGCCGTTCTCGAGCCGCATGACCTTACCGCGAGGCTTCCGCTTGCGGCGCCCGAACAAGGCGAGAGTATTGAAAACATTTTCGCGGATTTTCAATCGACAATTTTTCCGGCGCTTACGTTATGGAACCATCCGCGCTTTTTCGCCTACTTCTCGGTTTCTTCGAGCCCGCCTTCCATGCTGGCTGAATTCCTCGCCGCGGCCGTCAACGTCAACGCCATGCTCTGGAAGTCAGCGCCCGCCGCCACCGAACTCGAGCAAGTAACGCTCGGCTGGCTGCGGCAATGGCTCGCGCTCGACGAAAGGTTTTTCGGCATCATTTACGACACAGCTTCGGTGGGAGTCATGCAGGCCATCGGCGCGGCCCGCGAATGGCTCGATCCCGGCATCCGCGAGAAGGGCATGTCGCCGGGACTTACGGTGTATATTTCCGAACATACGCATTCCTCTGCCGAGAAGGCGGCGGTGACGCTTGGATTCGGCCGGAACAATGTTCGCAAGATACAGGTAGACGATTGCTTCCGCATGCGCGCGGATCTGCTCGAACAGGCGATCCAGGAGGATATCGCCGGCGGCAAGCGGCCGTGCTGCATTGTTGCGTCCATCGGATCGACTTCCAGCAGCGCGATTGAACCGATCCCGCGAATTGCGGATATCGCCGAACGCTACAACGTCTGGCTGCACGTTGACGCCGCATATGGCGGATCCGCCGCGGTCGTGCCCGAAATGCGCCACATCTTGAGCGGCGTGGAGCGCGCGCATTCGATGATTCTGAATCCGCACAAATGGCTGTACGTTTCGATCGATTGCAGTGTCCTCTATACACGTTTCCCGAAGATATTCCGGCAAGCGTCCGCCGTCGGCGCGGAGTATCTGCGAACCACGGAAGATGACCGCGTCGTCAACTACATGGACTACGGCGTACAATTAGGCCGCCGTTTCCGCGCCCTGAAACTCTGGTACGTCTTCCGCTATTACGGCCGCGAAGGCATAGTCGCGCTGCTGCGCGAGGCGCTGCGTCTGGCGCAAGTACTTAAAGCGCTAGTGGAATCGGATGGGGAGTTCGAGCTCTCGGCGCCGGTGCCGCTTTCCCTGGTTTGCTTCCGCCACCGGGCGGGCGATGACTTCAATCGACGCCTGCTTACGCAAATCAACGCAAGCGGGAAGGCATTTCTCTCCCACACCGTGCTCAACGGCAAGTTTGTTCTCCGTTTCGCCATTGGCAACTTTCAAACCACTGAGGTGGACATTGTCGAAACTTGGAAACTGATCCGCGAGACCAGCGAAAAGCTGGGGGCTTGAATGCCTGACAGGCTAGCGACGACACTCTGCGGCATCCCGCTGCGCAACCCCGTGCTCGCGGCTTCGGGAACATTCGGATATGGAATCGAGTTCGCGAACCTGGTCGATCTAAACCAGCTCGGAGGCTTGGTCACCAAGGGGCTGTCGCGCGAGCCTATAGCCGGCAATCCCGCGCCGCGCTTGTGGCACACGGAAGGCGGCATGCTCAATTCGGTGGGTTTACAGAACGTCGGTGTCGCTGCATTTATTCGCGATAAGCTCCCGAAGCTCAGGACATATGCAGTGCCCGTGATCGCCAATGTATTTGGCTATGCGATCGAAGACTATCTGGCGGTGATCGAACGCCTCGAGGACGCCCAAGGCATTGCCGCCTATGAGCTGAACGTATCGTGTCCGAATACCAAGGAAGGCGGCATATTCTTTTCGAGCGATCCTGAGCTGCTGTCGAACCTGATCGGCCGCGTGCGCCACGTGGCCAAGCGGCCGTTGATCGTGAAGCTCTCTCCCAATGTCGCACGCATCGAGCCATTCGCGCGCGCCGCGGAGGAAGCGGGCGCTGACGCCATTTCTCTGGTCAATACGTTCGTATCTTTAGCGATCGATGTGGAAACCCGCATGCCACGGATCGGAGCCGGTTTCGGCGGCCTCTCGGGGCCGGCCATTAAGCCTCTGGCTTTGCGCATGGTCTACGAAGCGGCGCAAGCAGTGCACATTCCGATAATCGGCTTGGGCGGAATCCTCACTGGCGAAGACGCCGCCGAATTCTTGATGGCGGGAGCCGGCGCCGTCGCGGTCGGGACAGCCACGTTCGTTGATCCGCGCGCACCGCTGCTGATCGCACGGGAGCTCGATGGCGTCGTGCGCCGCTTGCACGCTGGCTCCGTCAGCGAGTTGATCGGAACTCTTCGTATTCCTGGTCGTTGCAAAATAGAACCAGCAAAATAAAAACATGAAAGAAAGCATCACAGCGAAAAACGGGCCTAAGCCCGCTGGGCCGTATTCCCCGGCTTGCGTTCGAATGGATGGGTATTCCTGAGCGGTCAGATTCCCGCCGATCCTGAAACCGGTCAACTCGTGACCGGAGACGTTCAAGCGCAGTGCGCGCGTGTTCTCGAGAATCTCGAACTGGTACTCGATGCCGCCGGGCTTACGCTTGCCGACGTGGTGAAGACGACGGTCTTTCTGAAAAACATGGGGGATTTCGCCGCGATGAATGAAACATACGGCCGCTATTTTCCGAAGACGCCGCCCGCGCGTACCACCGTGGAAGTAGCACGCCTCCCTCGCGATGTGCTCATCGAAATCGAGGCCATTGCCGCTGCTAAGTAAAGCTATTTCTTCGGCGGATCGTCTACCGGCTTCAGAGGCGGATGCGCACTGTATTGCTTCTGAGGCTCGCTTAGAGTAATCTCTACCAGCTTTTCTTCACCGGCGATATCGATCTTTTCCCCAAACGTCTGATAAGTCTTTGAGTTCACCTGTAATTGGACCGTTCCCTCCGGAACCGGCGGGAAATGCGCGCGGCCTTCCTGGTTAGTGCGGACCTCCCAGTGAATCCGTTTGCGGCGTAAGCCCTTCACAATGTCGCGCGAGCCGAGGAAATCCAGTATCACTTCCGCGTTAGGGACTGGTTTATCGAACTGGTTTGTGACCACGATCTTAATAACTGTTTGTGGCGACTTGGCCTGCGCGCCCACGCAGCATCCCAGACAAAGCGCGAGCAGCGCCACTCGGATCTTCATGCTGAAATTATCGCAGCAATGACTGGATTGCGGAAGACAGGGAAGCCTCATCCATAAGTCCGGGATGGTACAGCTTAACAATGCCGCGGCGATCCACCAGCACAATTGTCGGCGTGGTGCTTGCGCCGAAGCGTTCGAAATTGCCCGCATCGAGCGGGACGTGAACGTTCGGAATGCTCGAATAATAGCGCTCGAAGACTTTTGCGATGAAAGGAGTTTCTTTCGCGGGTGGTGCGTGATCGTCGTCCATCGTGTAGCCGTAGCGTTCGGTTGGCGCGACGACAACCAGGCCCTTCGGCTCGAATTCCGCTGCCAACTTGGCAATCACCGGCACTTGTATTTTGCAATCAGAGCACCAGTGCGCCCAAAAAAGCAGCAACAGCACTTTGCCTTGCCAGGCTGCGGGATTGCCTTTTGCGCCAATCCACTCCGTAGCGCGCAACGGCGGCATGCGTTTGCCTTCCAGGGTCATCAGGTTGATATTTTTCTGCAACCGCTCGACTAACGATGTGCCGTGAAACTTCCGTATGGCCGTCTGCAAGAGCTGGATGGCTTCGGAGAGCTTGTGCTGCGAGCGGAGCGCTTCTGCTTCCACTTCGTAAGCCGCGCCTAACGCTAGCGGCAGGTGAGGCTCGGAATCGAGTGTTCGCGTACTCAGGGCGGTCTGGCTGCTGCGCTGGATGTCTTCCGCCTGCTGGATTGCCTCGTCCGCATGTCCAGCGGACAACTCGCCGCGAGCCACCCAGGACAACGCTTCGAGCGCCTCAGGCGTATCGCCATTCAGCCGCCGGTACTGCTTCGCCATGGCTTCGGCCGATGCCAGATCGCCATTGCGCAGGGATACGCGCACGTACGCCACGACGCGCGGCATTTCAGGCTGGCCGTAATCCTTCGGAATATCCTGTCCGTGCGCGATGCCTAGAAGCAGGGCCGCGGCTAGCGCCCGCATGACTACTGAATACACAAGTTTTTCAAGTATTCCCGGAATTGTTGCCCGAGATCGTGCCGGTTCAGCGCGAACTCGACCGTCGCTTTCAGGAATCCGAGTTTGTCCCCGGCGTCGTAGCGCGTACCTTCGAATTTCAGTCCGTAGATCGGGCGGTTGCGCAGCATATATTTCAGCGCATCGGTAAGCTGAATTTCGCCGCCGCTGCCCGGCTCGATCGCTTCCACGCAGTGAAAAATCTCGGGCGTGAGAATGTAGCGGCCGATGATGGCCAGATTTGAAGGCGCATCCGCCGGCTTCGGCTTCTCGACCATGTTGCGGATACGGAACAGCCGATTGCCCAGACCGTTGTCCGCCACTGCTTCCGCGTCCACTACGCCGTAAGCCGAGATCTGCTCTTTCGGCACTTCCATCAGCGCTAGCACCGATGCGCCGTAATATTCGTAGACGTCGAGCAGTTGACGCACGCAGGGTGTGTCCGACGCGATGACATCGTCCGACAAAATGGCCGCAAACGGCTCGTTGCCGACCAACTCTTTGGCGCGATGGACCGCATGCCCCAAACCGAGCGCTTCTTTCTGCCGCACATACGAGATGTCGATCATGTCCGAAATGCCGCGCACCATCGAAAGCAATTCGTTTTTGCCTTTCGATTCGAGCAGTTGCTCCAATTCGAAGCTGACGTCGAAATGATCTTCGATGGAAGACTTGCCGCGTCCAGTAACGACGATGATGTTCTGGATGCCCGAATGGATGGCCTCTTCGACGCCGTATTGAATCAGCGGTTTGTCCACCAGTGGCAGCATCTCTTTAGGTTGGGCCTTGGTGGCTGGGAGAAATCGCGTGCCCAGGCCGGCCGCTGGGAACACTGCCTTGCGTACCTTTGGGATCATCATCCGCCAGTATCCCAGAGACACTTATTCGCATCGCAGAGCGGACATTGGGTCTATCCGTGAAGCGCGGCGCGCCGGGAGATAGCTGGCCAGCAAGGCAGCAGTCAAGAGCATGACACCTCCGGCGGCGAAGGAGACTAGGTCGAACGCCCGCACACCGAACAGCAGCTTCGATACAAATGTGCTGGCCAGTGCGCCACCTGCCACGCCAAGCGCGATTCCCCAGATAGCGAGGCGCACTCCTTCGCCCACAATGAGCCTGGTGATTTCAACCGGCCTCGCCCCGAGTGCCAGCCGCACGCCCATTTCCTGGATGCGCTGCGCCACCGCATGTGACAACACGCCATAAATACCGATCACCGAAAGCACCAGCGCGAGCGCTGCAAACGTTCCAACGAGCGCCAAAGACAACGTGCGAATCGCGAGCGAAGTGGAGACAACCTGCCGGAGCGTGCCGAAGCCCAGAATCGGCAGTCCGCGATCGACCGACCAGATCACGTTCTGGGCGGAAGAAGCGAGCCGCATCGGATCTTCGCTGTGCGCGCGGACGACGAAAACCGCGCTCGTAGTTGCGCCGCTCTCGACCTGATAAACCGAATTGTAGATGGTTGGCGCTATCGGTTTATCAAGCCCGCCAACGTGAACATCGCCCGCCACTCCGATAACAGTGAGATGCCGGCCGCCCCATCGCAAGCCCTTGCCGATGGGATCCTCGTGCGGCCAAAACTGCTGGGTCATGCTCTGATTGACGACCGCGGCCAATGGCGATAACGGCGTATCTACATCGGAAAAAGCCCGTCCACTGAGCAGCGGAATGCCCATAGCTCGAAAGTAGTCGCCGCTCACGAGTGCGTTATCGGCCCAATGGAACTCATCTCGAGGATGCCCATCGACAACGAATCCAATCTGCCGCTCGTCGGCAAGCGGCACGTGCGTCGTCAGAGCAACGGCCGCAACTCCTGGCACAGAAGCAAGCCGTGCCTCGATTTCGCGCTCCACTGCGTGCCGCTTCTCGGCGGAAGCATAGCGCTGCCGATTGAACGTTGTGCGGACGATCAATGCGCGCTCGGGGTGGAACCCCAGTGGAATCTGCAGCACGCGAATCCAACTCCGCAGCAGCAGACCCGATCCGATGAGCAGGATCACGGAGCAGCAAACTTCCGCCATGATTAAGAAGCGGCCCATGCGCCGGGAGCCACGGCTGCCTCCCACTTGCCTCGCCGCTTGCCCCGCGCGCTGTAAATCCCAGGCGGGCGCCATTCCGCAAACCAGACAGGTCGCACCGCACAATCCGAGGGTGAAAGAGAGCACGCGTAGGTCGAGGCGCGCAGCGCCGGCATTGACCTCGCTGACCGAAAGCGTGCCGATGACGCGCAGAAGTGCGTACGCTAGGGCGCATCCTAATATGCTGCCGGCGATGGTCAAGACCGCTGTTTCCGTCAAGACCTGACGTATCAGGCGCAACGGGCTCGCTCCCAGCGCTCGCCGGGTCGACATCTCGCGCTGGCGGGCTCCCGCTCGAGCCAGCAGCAGACTCGCGACATTCGAACACGCGATGATCAGCACGAATCCCACCGCGCCGCACAACATCGCGAGCACCACCGGAAGGCGTTCGCCGAAACCGGGCGACCAAGGCTCCGCGGTTGCATCGAGCACCATATTCCCCGAATAGACATTCGGGTGCTCCTTCTGAAATTGCGCCGCAACGCGTTTTACATCGCCATCCGCCTGTGACGCCGATACTCCATCGCGGAGCCGCGCGATCACGCTGGTATCAAAGCTGCTGGCCCAATCGGTGAACTGATTGCTGCTAAATGACAGAGGCGTCCATAGCGCCGGCGGCTCGCCCGGAGTGGCGGCTGTGGAAGGAAAAGTAAAGTTCGCCGGCATGATGCCAATAATCTGGTACGCGCGCTCGTTGAGCCGGATCTGGGTTCCGACGACACTTTGATCCTCCGCATAACGGCGCTTCCAAAAGCGATAGCTGAGGACAACGACGTTCGGGGCGCCCGCCAATTCTTCGCGCGCGGTGAATGTGCGTCCGGTGAGCGGTCGGATGCCAAGCGTTGGGAAAAGACTGGCTGTCGCGCGGCAGCCGGGAATGTGCTCGGGCATCTCGCCACCCGTGATATCGAAGCTGTCCAGTGTATAACCCGCGATGCTCGAAAACGTGCGTGTGCGATCGCGATATGCGGCAAATTCCGGTGGCGCGGCGCCGAGGCGGCCCTCACCCATTTTCGGCTCGGCTCTGCCACACGCGAATCAGGCGCTTGGCGTCCGGATAGGGCAATGGCCGCAGCAGAACAGCGTCGGTGATGCTGAAAATCGCGGTGTTCGCGCCGATGCCCAAAGCGAGCGTCAGAACGGCAATAACCGTGAAGCCGGGATTTCGGCGTAAGGTCCGAAAGCCGTAGCGAAGGTCCTGCGCAAGCCGGTCGAACGACGTCCATCCCCACACTTCGCGCATTGTCTCCTTTAGCGAGGTTGTATTGCCAAGAGCGCGGCGCGCGGCAAAACGGGCTTCTTCCGTCCCGAGGCCGTTTTCCCGCTGCTCGGCGGCTTCCAATTCCAGATGCGCGCGAAGCTCTCGGTCCAGATCCCGGTCGCGATGCTTTCGCCGCCACATGTCAGTAGATATTCTACCCAGAATGCGCACCGTTCGCACGGCTAAAATGACTATCCGGCGTTACGCCTTTGTCGCCGCCCGGCGGGTGTGCTACTCCTAAAAGTTAAAGGTTAGAGGAATCACTGAAATAAGATGGCTTACGTAATTGCGGAACCTTGCATTGGAACCAAGGACGCCTCGTGTGTGGACGCCTGCCCGGTGGACTGCATCCACCCAAAGAAGGACGCCGAGAAGTTCGAGAGTGAAACAATGCTGTATATCGATCCGGTGGAGTGCATCGATTGCGGCGCGTGTGTGCCGGTTTGTCCGGTTTCCGCCATCTTCGCGCTTGACGATCTGCCCGAAAAGTGGGCGGATTTCGCGCAAAAAAACGCGGTGTTTTTCGGACGCTAGGGCCGGTAAATGGCGCAGGACGTATCGGTTTCCCAGACGCGCACATAGGCTAGCGCCGCAGGCTCAATCTCGCGCTGAATTTCATCGAAAATAAATTTCGCGATATTCTCAGCGGTGGGGTTCGTCTGGTCGAACGGCTTAAGCTCGTTTATAAACCGGTGATCGAGATATTCACTGGTCGCCCGCAGCCGCTTCTTTAGCTCCGTGAAATCGTATAGCAGTCCGTTCTCATCGACGGCGGCGCCTTCGAGGCCCACCTGTACGCGGTAATTGTGTCCGTGCACGTTCTCGCACTTCCCGTTATAATTGCGCAGCGCATGGGCCGCGGCGAACGTGTGTTCTACGACGATTTCATACATCGAAAAATTTCTGAATATCCTCTAATTTGCTGGTCAGCTTATACGGCGGAAGACTGTCGAAAAAGATACGTCCGTACGGCAGCTTGATAATCCTATTATCCAGCAAGACCAAGGCGCCGCGATCGCTCGTCCCCCGAATCAGCCGTCCAAAGCCTTGCTTCAGGGCCAGTGCCGCCTGCGGAACCTGATAGTCGTAGAACGCATTGCCGCCCGCCTGCCGGATGGCTTCGACGCGCGCCGCGGTCACCGGATCGCTCGGAACAGCAAAGGGAAGCCGATCGATAATCACGCAACTGAGCTGTTCGCCCTGCACATCGATTCCCTGCCAGAAGCTAGAGGTACCGAACAAAACGGATCCCGGAGTGGCACGGAACGCTTCGAGCAGCGCGGTCCTGGGCGCGTCACCCTGCAGCAGCAAAGGATAATCCAGCCGGTTTTTAACAAGCTCGTAGACTTGCCGCATCTGCTGATAACTCGTGAAGAGCACGAACGCTCTCCCACGCGAAGCTTCCAGCACTTGCTCGACGACCTCGCCCGCCGAGCGCGCAAAATCGGGCTGGCGCGGATCCGGCAAATGCCGCGGCACGTATAGCACAACCTGGTTCGCGTAGTCGTACTGGCTTTCGATACATTGCGTTCTCGCATCCGGCAATCCCAAACGTGTCTGGGTATATTCGAAGCCACCCGCAACCGCCAGCGTCGCGGACGTGAGAATTACCGATTCCACCTGGTCGAAAAGGCGGGCCGCCAAAACCTGAGACACGTCAATCGGAGTGGCTTGCAGGTACAACCCGCGTCCGCGCTGCTCGACCCAATACACGGTTGCCGTGTCGGTCGATTCCATCCAGAACCGCGTGCCTTGCTGGATCAGCCTGGCTCGCCGCACCAGCGGCAAGGTATCTTCCACTGCTCCATCCACCAATTCGAGCCGGCCGCACAATGTTTCAAGGGCCAGCAGAAATTCACTATAAGCAGTTTCGTGCTGGGCGAGAAATCCCTCGCGATCCGGAAAGCCCTGTCGTCCATCGTGTGGAAATAGCCGGAAGAAGTCCTCGCCGCGCTCAGCGAGTTGGACCAGGCTGCGGTCGAGTTCCGGCGCGGCAAACAACTTGCGGCGTGAGACGGACCCCGTGTCCTTAACCAACTCCTGCACTTGCAAATTGCTTACGCTCATTCCGAAGTACTGGCCGGCCACGTCCTCGATCTCGTGCGCTTCGTCGAAGATCACCGCCGCGTATTCGGGCAGAATGGCCCCGAAGGACTGTTCGCGCATCGCCAGATCGGCAAAGAAGAGGTGATGGTTCACCACGATGATGTCGCTCGCGAGCGCTTTCCTGTGCATCTCGGTGATGAAGCAGCGCTCGAACTGCTGGCACTTCTGGCCGCTGCAAGCGTCGGCGCGCGCGTCGAGCTTCCACCAACTGCTGCTCGCTTCCGGCAGCTCGCGCAATTCGCTGCGGTCTCCGGTGGCCGTTGTCTTTTCCCAATCGCGAATCAGCCGGAATTCGCTGATTTCAGCAAGGCCCGTGAGCATCGGCTCGCGCTCGGCATCATATACCTTTTGGCGGCAAAGATAGTTCGCCCGGCCCTTCATGTAGCAGGCCCGAACGGGCACGGCGAGCAACGATTCCAGGAACGGCAGATCTTTGAAATAGAGTTGTTCCTGGAGCGCCTTGGTTCCCGTCGAGATCACGATTCGCTTGCCCGACAGAATTGCCGGCAGCAGGTAGGCCAGCGTCTTTCCGGTACCGGTTCCCGCTTCCACAATCAGATGCCGCCGTTCTGTGAGTGCGGAAGCGACCGATTCGGCCATCTCAAGCTGCCCGGGCCGGTACTCAAAGCTCGGATGGGCGCTCGACAGAATCCCGTTACGTCCAAAAAAACCCCGCAGAGTCAGCTTTGTCCCCGTCCGGCTCACTGCTCGGCTCACTTATGAATTCTCAGTGCACGCACGTCGGAATTGGCGATGAGCCCTGATCTTGGGAGTATGTAACACCTTGTGAGCGCCAGAGCCCGCGAACGCTCGCATGGCGGTGGCGCCGGATACGGCTTTGTGCATCAGGTAATTGAGGATCGATTCGTAGAGGGGGCCAAGATAATGCTGTGTATCTTCATTCAGGTAGATCGTGACCTTCTTGGCGGGGCCTTTCGAGAGCATACGCGTATCCATCATCGCCTACCCGCAACGATCGCGCCCAGCCAAACCGCCGCGTATCCAAGCGCTACGCTGCCGACTGCATTCAGCAGTCCCAGCCAGCGCGCCCCATCCTTAACGAGACTCAACGTTTCCCACTCGAAACTCGAAAATGTGGTGTAGCCGCCGAGAAACCCAACCACCAAAAAGAGACGCCAGTTCGGATGCGGCCGGAAGCGCTCAGTCAATAGCGTCATGGCGAGACCGATCAGAAATGAGCCGCTGATATTGATGAAAACGGTTCCGAAGGGAAAGCGCCCACCGGTTCGCGTCATGATCGCCGTGCCGACCAAAAATCGCGCTAAAGATCCCGTCGCCCCACCCGCCAGCACCATAATGTAACGATCCAAAGTCAGGCCTCCTTGCCATGCTAGGAACTTTGTCGCCGTCTTCTTTGGGAACCGATCAGGGAGGGTCAAAAAAAATCTCCCGGGGCGATTCCGCCGCAGGAGTCATTGGCCGCTTGCAAGGCGTTAAGCGAACTCCACCGCTACAACAACAGCATACAGTAGGTGGTAGGCGTCGCTCTTGAGGAACGCGCGGAAACCGGGCACGGGCTAAGCGCTCTGGGCCAAAGGATTGGCGGGTTCCTCTCTGATTTGGCGGCGCGGCATCCGTGCCCTTTGCGCTCCTATGGCGGAAGAAATTGTTTACTGGACCGAACTGATCGGCTTGAAGGTCTATGACCTGAAGGGCCGCGGTATCGGCACGCTCCGCGATGCCGCGCTGGTTCCACTGATTGACCCCGTGCGCGTAGACCGTTTTCTGGTGGGCGCAGGCCCGGCCTGGCTCAGCATCCGCTATGACCAGGTAAAGACTATTGGGCCCGACGGCATCCGCCTGCAGGACGAGCTTCTCACCCCGTATCATTCCGACGAATACATGCTGCGCATGGTGCGCGATCTGCTCGATCAACAGATCATCGATGCCCAGGGACAAAAGGTTGTCCGGATCAACGACATCACTTTTCTGAAGGAGCGGGAAAACGGCAACGATGTTCTGCACATTCTGGAAATCGATATCGGCCTGCGATCCATTGTGCGGCGCGTGCTGCGGGGCATCGTCTCTCCTTCCATCATCCGCGCCGTTCAGAATCGCATTCCACCGCATTCCATTCGCTGGGAATTCTGCAACATGCTCGAGGCCGATCCTCAGCGCCGCGTCCGTTTGAACATTTCAAACAAACTACTCGAAAAAATGCACCCGGCCGACCTCGCCGACATTGTCGAGAATCTGGGACATGAAGATCGCGTCTCCATTTTCAACAGCGTCACTGCCGAGCGAGCCGCCGAATTACTTAGCGAAGTCGATCCCGACATTCAGAGCAGCATTATCGAATCGCTGGGCACGGACAAGGCTGCCGCGATTCTTGAAGAGATGCAGCCCTCCGAGGCGGCGGACGTGCTCAATGAACTGGGCGAAGAACAATCGGAGCAGATTCTCGAAGAAATGGAGCAGGCGGACAAGGAAGAAGTGGAGGAGCTACTCGAGTTTCGCGACGACACCGCCGGCGGCTTGATGGACCCCGGCTTTATCGCTCTGCCTGAAGCCTCGACGGTGGCCCAGGCAATGGAGGAGCTCAAAAAACATGAGGAGCCACTCGAGAATCTGCACGACATTTTTCTGGTGGATGACGAGAATCGGTTGCGCGCGACGGTGCCTCTAGCAAAACTCCTGTTTGCAGCCGGCGACACGCCTCTTAAGGAATTTGCCATCGATCCTTTGCTTTCGGTCCAGCCCGATGAAAAGCAAGACCGCGTCGCCGAAGTGTTCGACAAATACAATCTACTTACGTTGCCCGTAGTCAGCGAGACCAAAGAGTTGCTCGGTGTGATCACGGTTGATGACGTGGTCGCTCTGCTGCGGCAAGGATGAGCGTAAAGCTCACTTTTACCGCTGGGATTAACAACCATGTCGAGGGTCTCAAATGAGCAGTACGTTCCTCCGCGCTGGCTGCCCGCGCAAGGTGGGCGTCGAGAGTAGCCAGTGGCACATTTTCCCTCTGCGCCAATTCAAGTACGCAGCATCGTAGACCGTTAACCGGCGTGTGCGGGCGAGCCGGAGAACTGCAAGCTTCGCCCGGAATTCGATCCGTTCTCACCGCGAGAGGCGAAATCTGTCTTAGAAAGTTGTCCGTGTCAAGTTCCGTAATTCGTTAACGCCGCTCGTTCACAACGAGAATGTTGCGGACTTCAAACCACCACAAGCTCGGAACGATGGCTTCGTCGCCGCGAATTCGGGCAAAAGCCAAGTCGGCACGAGGATAATCCTCGTTCTGAAACGCCCAGCAAGCAACTATGGAAGCATCCAGCATAAACGGCATCAGTATCTGCGGCCTTCGTCCCGTGCAGAACGCAGCTCCTTAAACGTAATCCTTCCCGTGCGTTTACGAAGCTCTTTTATGCTCGCGGTCGCCTTGTCGATCTCCTCTTGCCGTCGATCTATCTCGGGCACTATTCTCGCAATAGCGCGGCCATGCCGGGTGATGATCAGTGTTTCGCCACGTTCTACCTCGTCCAGCAATTGAGGCAGATGAGCTTTGGCTTCGGACGCCTGAATTTCACGCATAAAAATTGGACTGGTCGATCTGACTGGTCAAACCAGCTTAACGTGCGAAATGGATCAAGTGAATTGCCGGAACAGCCGGTCCAAAGCTTCGGCGGGCGTTTCGCAAAGGCCGCTGTGAACGGGAGAGATCTGGATGATCGTGCTGCGGGGCGCCACGAGCCAATGAAAGCGCTCGCGAGCTGTTAGACGCGCGATGGGTCCGGCCGAGGGGTCGCCCGAGCAGATGCGCGGTACTGCTTCGAGGTGCTGCCGGACGAGTTCGATATCGAGCGCGGGCCAAAGCGCTCTAAGCCGCGCCTCGTCGAAGTGTACGCGAGCCCCAAGAAAAGGCAGTTCCGAGCAAAAGAGGATGACACCGGCGTTGATAAATTCCTCGCGATCGACGCGGGGAACCACCCGCAGCACGGCGTAATCAAACGAGGTCAGCGCGGGCACGCAGAGCCTCCTGAACAAAATTGGATGAGGCGCGCAGGCGCCGGGTTAGGACATCGACATACACGGCGCGTGATTCCGGCGGCAGCCAGGCGGCGGGAACCTGCTCGAGAATTTCGGCAAAAACGTCGGGCCTAAGGCGGTCGCGCGCGGCGGCCGCTGCCTCTTCGATCACCGAGGCCCAGGGCAAAAGTACGTGGTGACGAATCGCAGTGAACGGAGACTCGACCATCTGTTCCACATTTTTCCAGTTGTGATGGAAGTACAAGGCCGCGCCGTGGTCGATAAAGTAGAGCGCCTTGTGCCAATACAAGAGATTGGGATTGCGGGCGGTGCGATCGACGTTGGTCACGAATGCGTCGAACCATACGGCAGCGGAGGCGAGGCTTGCATCGGCTGTATCGCCAGCCGCCGGATCGAACATACTCGAACCCGGCAAATAATCGAGGGCCAGGTTCAAACCGACACTCGCGTTGAGTAGTTCGCGAATTTCGTAGTCCGGCTCGTTGCGGCCGAGCGCGGCATCGACTTCGGCAAACACGATCTCCGGGACTCTTAAGCCAAGCGCGCGGCCGATTTCGCCGGCGACCAGTTCGGCGACCAAGGCAAGCGGCCCCTGCCCGGCGCCGCGAAACTTGAGGACATACAGGCCAAGGTCGTCCGCCTCGACTATGGCCGGCAGCGAACCGCCTTCGCGGAGAGGCGTTACGTACCTGGTAGCGCGAATGGTCCGGAGCATCGCCTCCAAAGTGTAGCGATTCCAGGGACGGACAACCGGCGCGCGCTTTGTTTTTGGGCTACCATGACAGTGACGTGAAACGCCGTCTCCCATACGTTTTGGCCGCCCTGGGGCTGCTGATTTTATTGGCTCTGATGGCATGGCAGGGCTCTTTCAGCTTTCCCTTTGGACCGTCGGACCCGAGCGAGACGATGCTGCTCTCCGCCGTCTCCATGCTCATTTTCGTGCTGGGCGTGGCGCTCGCGTTCATGCTTTTCCGCGCCTGGGTAAAGCTTTACATCGACCGGCAGCGCAACCGCGAAGGCTCGCGCATCCGTTCCAAGCTTCTGTTCGGCGCACTGGCGCTCACTATTGCGCCGACGTTGTTCTGCGCGCTCTTCAACTATGCCGTTCTGAACCGGACCCTGGAGAAATGGTTCACCGGCCCGCAGCGCGGCATCGTGATGAATCTGCAGGATCTCGACAAGTCCTACCGCAAGGAAGCGCAGGACCGGGCACAGGCGCAGGTCGATTGGATCAGTCTGCTGCCGGAGACGCGCGATGCGGCGCGAGAGCGGGCACATCAATGCGGCATTTTTCAAGGCGCTGTGTGAGAAGCGGGGTATCCGGCACTTGACTCCTGACGCCGGCAAACCGGCGTCCCGCTGCTGCTCTACCAGCTTTTCCGGGCATCGAGCGCGGCGCCGCCCCTGAAAGCGGACGCCAATTTCCAGTACGGAGCCGGCAAGCTCGGGCATCTCACGCTGATCAGCGCCATTAGCGACGATCCAGCGCAAAAAGAATCCGAAATCCAGCGCTTCATGGATGACCAGAAGCAGCCTCGGCGGCCGGCAGAAGTTTTATCACGACACCTACTTTCTGCTGATCTGCCTTTTGACGCTGTTCGTTTTATTTTTCGCCGCCTGGTCGGCGCAGATTCTGTCGCGGCAGATCAGCGTGCCGATTTCCGCGCTGCTTGGAGCGGCGGAGCAAGTACGGCGCGGCAATCTTTCGTACCGCGTGCGGGTAAACGCGATTGATGAGCTGGCCACGCTGGTGCGCGCATTCAACGAGATGACGAGCGAGCTCGAAGGAAACGCTCGCGAGCTCGAAGCGCGCCGCCGCTTCACTGAAGCGATCCTCGAAAGCATTCCCACGGGCGTAATTTCTGTTTCGGCCGACGAGCGTATCGAGCGCGTGAATCGGGCGCTGGCGGGCATTTTTCCGCGGGAACTGGCGCACGCAGGCCGCCGCCTGTCCGATCTCTTCGCGCCGGATGACTTGGCGGAGATCCGGTATCTGCTCAAACGGGCGCGGCGCACGGGAACAGCGGCCTGCCAGCTCGACCTGCAGCGCCCCAGCGGCGTGTTGCATCTGGCCGTCACTGCCGCTTCGCTCGAAGAGAACCGCGGCTTCGTGATGGTGCTTGAAGATACCAGCGATCTGCTGCGCGCCCAGAAGGCGGCGGCATGGCAGGAGGTGGCGCGGCGCATCGCGCACGAAATCAAGAATCCGCTCACCCCCATTTCCCTGTGCGCGGACCGCATCGCCCGACATATACTCCGCGCTGACGCTTCCGCCGAACACGCGCGCCATCCTTGAAGAGTGCACGCAGACCATCCAGCAGGAAGTGCAGACGCGTGAAAACGCTGGTGGATGAATTCTGCGCAGTTTTCGCGCTTCCCGAGCGCCCAGCCCGTTGCGGCGGACCTGAATGAGATCGTGGAGAGCGCGATAGCCGTTTTCGCCGGCCGGCTGGAAGACATTGACGTATCGGTAGCGCTGGACCGCACAATTCCTCCGGTCATGGCGGACCGGGAGCAGATGAAGCGCGTGATCGTGAATCTGATCGACAATGCCGCGGAGGCGATGAGCGATTCGCCCTTGCGCAGATTGTGGATCGCAACTTCCCAGCCTTCGGTAGATCTGGTCGAGCTTTCGATTACCGACACGGGTTGCGGGATCTCGCGCGCCGATAAAGAGAAATTATTTCTGCCGTACTTTTCGACCAAGGGCCGGGGCACGGGCCTGGGGCTCGCGATTGTCAGCCACATCGTCAACGAGCATCATGGCCGGGTGCGCGTGGAAGACAATCTTCCGCGAGGTGCGCGCTTCATCGTCGAGCTCAACGGATTGCCAAATGGAGAGCCGGTTCCCGCTCCGGTTGGCAACTTGGAGATAGTGGAGAACGCTCCCGCGCTAAAGTCGTAGTCGTTCCTGATGCCGGCACGTGGACCCAAAGTATCTGATCGTCGATGACGAGGCGAACATCCGCCAGTCCTTGCGCGGCGTTCTCGGCGATGAGAACTATGACTGCACGGCAGTGGAAAGTGGCGAGGCGTGTCTCGACCTGCTGCTCCACGAATCTTTCGAAGCCGTGCTGCTCGATATCTGGCTGCCCGCCATGGACGGTCTCGAGACGCTCTCACGCATACAGGAGCTGCCAGCGGGAACGCGTCCGGCGGTAATCATGATCTCCGGCCACGGCAACATCGAAACCGCCGTAAAGGCTACCAAGTTAGGCGCGTTCGATTTCGTCGAGAAGCCGCTCACCATCGAGAAAGTCAGCGTCGTTCTCAAAAACGCCGTGCAGCAGCGGCGGACGGACCTAGAGCTGCAGCGACTGCGCGAAGATACCGAATGGCCGGAAATCATCGGCGATAGCGTTCCCATGAAAGCGCTGCGGCAGCAGTTAAAGCTGATGGCGGGGACGAACGGCCGCGTGCTGATTTACGGCGAAAGCGGCACGGGAAAAGAATTGGTGGCGCGCGCGATTCATCGAGCCAGCCAGCGCGCAAGCGGGCCATTTGTGGAAGTGAATTGCGCGGCCATACCGGAAGAGCTGATCGAAAGCGAGCTCTTCGGGCATCGGCGTATCAACCGGGATGGCTTGGCCGATCACAAAATCGGCAAACTGCAAAAAGCGCACGGCGGAACGTTCTTCCTGGACGAAGTTGGGGACATGAGCCTCAAGACGCAAGCCAAGGTGCTGCGCGCTCTCGATGAGCACCGCTTTGAACCAGTGGGCGCTCCGCAATCCATTCAGGTGGACGCGCGTGTGATTGCGGCAACCAACAAGAACCTCGAGAAGGAGATCGAGCGCGGCAATTTTCGCGAAGATCTGTTCTATCGGCTGAACGTGATTCCGTTTACCGTCCCGCCGCTGCGGGATCGCGTCTGAGGACATTCCGCTGCTGGCAAATCATTTCCTGCGCGAATTCACGTTGGCGTATGGCCGCAAGCCGAAAGAGGTGAGCGCGGAAGGGCTCGACGCGCTGATGAAATATGGCTGGCCCGGCAATGTACGCGAGTTGCGAAACCTGATGGAACGGCTCGTCATTTTGCATCCGCAGCGGCGCATCGATGTCCGGCACCTGGCGCTCGATATGGGCCGCAAAACTCAAGCCGCGAAGACCTGGGAGACGGCCGGCAGCTTGCAGGACGTAAAGGAAGCGGCCGAGCGCGATTATATTCTGCGCAAACTCGACGAAACGGGCGGCAATGTGACGCGCGCGTCCGAGTTGCTCGGCCTTGAGCGCAGCAATCTGTACCGGAAAATGAAAGCTCTTGGCATTGCGCCGAAGGAATGACCTTCCTGATCACCGGGGCGACCGGCTTTATTGGAAAGAGACTGGCGCACCTGCTGCTCGCGCGAGGCGATGCGGTGAATTATCTGGGGCGCCGACGTAGCCCCGAATTGGACTCGCGTGTGGCCTATCATCCCTGGAATGACGTGAATGAACCGCCGCCGTTGAACAGCGTGCCTCGGTTGGATGCCATCGTGCATCTGGCTGGGGAGCCGGTTGCGCAGCGCTGGACGAGCGCCGCGAAGAAGCGTATCTACAGCAGCCGCGTGGAGGGAACCCGTCAGCTCGTAACGGCAATCGGGAAGCTGCGGTACAAGCCGACGGTACTGGTATCGGCATCGGCCATTGGCTACTACGGCGATCGTGGCGACGAGACGTTGGTCGAGCGCAGCCCTTGGGGTGTTGGTTTTTTGCCTGACGTGTGCAAGGAGTGGGAGCGCGAGGCGTTACGCGCCCGCGAATTTGGTCTGCGCGTCGTGACTCCGCGAATCGCCACCGTGCTTGGGCGCGAAGGCGGCGCCATGCCGAAAATGCTGGCGCCCTTCCGGCTGGGTTTGGGCGGTAAATTCGGTGATGGCCGGCAATGGATGTCATGGATTCACATCGACGATTTGCTGCGGCTGCTGCTGTTTGCCATTGAAAATCAGAAGGTAACCGGCGCCCTGAATGCTTCAAGCCCCAGGCCCGTTACGAACGCCGAGTTCACGCGCACGCTGGCGGCGACGTTGCGTCGGCCCGCGATTCTTCCCGTTCCCAAAATTGCTCTGAAACTCGCGTTGGGAGAAATGGCAAATTTGTTCTTTGACAGTTTGCGAGTATTGCCCGAGGTGACCCAGCAAGCCGGGTTCCGATTCACACAACCGAAACTGGCCGGGGCGCTCCACAATTTGCTATCCTGAGCTTGTTATGGCCATTCCAAACGTAAAACGCTTTCGGCCATTTTGCCCGACCTGCAACGAGAGTTTCACCCTGATGGCGGTTCTGCCGAAGGACACCAATGTGGACACGTATTTGACGGACGCCGTGGCTCGCCACGACCACAAGGCATTCCTTGAAGCAAAGCAGCAGCAGTTTAAGATTCGTGTCGGTCAGCAAAAGCAGAAGAAAGCCAAATAGTTCCGAATTCAGTCCGGTTTTTGAGCCCGCGGCTTCTGTCAGGAAGATCCGCGGGCTTGTAGTATGCGAATGGCTTTCGAAGCCGCAAAAGCCACGTCCGGGTCGGCATCTTTCGAGAGCTTGTCGAGTTCCGGCAAAAGCGCATCACTGCCACTCGCGGCAAACACCGAGCAGAGTTCCAGCTTTTGGTCCTTGGTAGTTTGCGGAATTAGTTTGACCAGGCTCTGGCGCGCGTCTTCATGCCGGGTCAGTTCTTTTAGATAGGCGCTGGCGGTTTCGGCGCGGCCTTTGGTATTGAGATTTTCCACCAGATAAGGCAGCGGGCTGAATTGCTCGGTATCGACCTTCCCCTGATTCGCGAGTGCAAAAGCGGCGGCGAGATGAACACGCCAATCCGCATCCGGCTCATCGTAGGCGGCTTTGAGCAGGCGGTAGTCTTCGGGTTCTCGAATGCGGCCGAGGCCTTCGAGCGCGGCCGCGCGCATTTCAGCATCGCCGCTCTCGGCGTACTGCTGGAAAGCCGCACGGTCGCCGGGAATACCTAGCATGGCGAGCGCCTGCATTGCGGCACGGCGAATTTTGAGATTCCTGCCGCTCTTGAGCGCGTAACGAACATCCGGCGCCGAATCCAAACTGCGCAGCAGGCCGATGGTTTGAAGCGCGGTGATTTGAATGCGGTCGTCCAAATCGCGAGCGAGGAAACTCACTGCGGGCCCGGCCGAAGGATCCTGGATTTTTTGTAACGCAACCAGACATTCGAAAATCATGTCGTTTTCCTTCGACCGCAATGCCTTGATTAAGGCCGGAACGGCAGGGCGCGCTCGCAGTATGCCCGCAGCCAGAGCGGCATTGGAACGTGCGTCGAAGCTGAATCCGTCATTGATCTCATCCGCCAGCGCCTGCGCCGCATCGGGACGAATAATGACATCGGCATCCACGACCTGATCGTTACGCGAAGCAAAGAAATCCCGGATTTGCCGGAACCCGCGTGTGAAATTGCCGCTTAGGCTATTGTTCGCGACATAGCCAGGCAAGTATGTGTTTACGATTCCATCGGTAGCGCGGATGCGAATTTCCGGATCACGATCGCGGGTGCCCACGACGAGCGCATCCAGGCTGGCCCGGGTGTCGATTCGGACTACCGCTTTAATTGCCTCCAGGCGCACATCGCGTTCGGGATCGCGCAGATAGGGGGAAAGATCGGCAAGAGCCGCTGTGTCGCGCTTACCCAATTCGCGGACACGTGCGATGCGCTGCTTGACAGTGCCGCTGCTGTCTCCCGGCGCGGCTTGTGGAAAAGGCAGGGCAGGCAGGACGAGCGCAAGGGCGAGCGCCGCCCCCCGAAAAAAATACCAAGGCATGATTTGAAGGTAGCGGGGTTAGCGGATAACTTCAACCGTCGTTTTGTGAGGTATGAGGCCAGCTTCGAAGCCGAGGTCCAATAATTTCTGCGCTGCGCGCGGAACGATCTCGCCGCCATCCACGGTGTGGTCGTTCACATACATGCCGACGAATTGTTCGGCGGAGGCCAGATCCAGGTCGCGCGCGAATTGCATGGCGTAGTTTAACGCTTCCTCGCGGTGATCGAGCGAATGCTGAATGCTTTCCCGCATCATACGCGCGCATTCGGCCTGCACTTCCGGGCTCAGGTCGCGGCGCAGCGCATTCGCCCCGAGCGGCAGCGGCAGCCCATATTGCGTCTTGAACCATTTGCCGAGGTCGATGACCGCGTGCAGCCCGCCATGCCCGTAGGTGAGTTGGCCTTCGTGGATAATCAGCCCGGCATCGACGTCGTGATTTTTGACAGCCTCCAGAATTCGATCGAAGGGCAGAATGATCTGCTCGAAATCCGGCTGGAAGAGCTTCATCGTCAGAAAGGCGGTGGTCATGGTGCCGGGAATGGCGATCTTCTTGCCTTTCAACTCGCTGGGCAGCATGTGCCTCGAACTGACAACCAGGGGGCCGTAGCCGTCGCCCACGCTTGAACCGCTCGCCATCAGGACGTATTTGTCCGCCACGTAAGGATAGGCGTGATAGGAAATGGCGGTCAGTTCATAGAGTCCCTGGATGGCTTTTTTGTTGAGGGTCTCGATATCTTCGAGCACGTGGCGGAAATTCAGGAATCGCGAGCGGACCTTCTTGGTCGCCATCGCATAAAACATGAAGGCGTCGTCGGAATCCGGACTATGGGCGCAAACTATTTCGAGTACCTGGGGAGCGGTCATATCCAACTAGGGGAAGCGGGAGCCACCCTAGTGTAACAGCCGCTTTACGGGGTGGAAAGCTGGCGGACGACTCGTTCGCGCAGCAGCAGCAATTCAGGATCGAGCGCGTTTAAATCCTGCTCAAAAGCGGAAAACGAGTCACGGCACGAGTTACCGTCCTCGCCGCCGGCCGCGAATTCCAGCTCATCGGCGCGCCAGCGCGCTCGCGTCGCTCGCAAGCTTCCTAAGGATCCTTTGATCGTGTGGGCAAGCCGCGAAAGCTGGGCAAACTGGCCGTTCGCAAGCGCCAGACGCATTTCGGGGATCTGCCGCTTCCGCTCCTCAAAAAAGAGATCGATAATTTCGACCATCAGCTCCCGATCGCCACCCAATTGCTCCTCGAATTCTTCGGGCTCAAGTACGGGGAATTCACTCATATTGGGAGTGGCTGGTTGCGCCCCCGGATGGCCGACCGCATGTGCCAAGCGGGAGACGGCCTCGGTCAAAGCGGCCGCGTCGAGCGGCTCCTGCAGGCATTCGTCCCAGACGGGGTTTTCCCGGCCCGGTAAAGCATCCGTACCGGTCTCTGCCGAGACGGACACTACCGGAATGCGCGCGAGCCCCTGGCGCTCTTCGATTCGCCGTAAACTGGAAGCGAATTCCGCCACTTCCGCGAGCGGCAGAGCGGCATCCAGAACTACCGCGTCAAACCGCTCGATATAAAGGGCTTCAGTGGCCTCGGCCAGGGTGGGCGCGGCAAGGACAACGTGGTGCGCATCCGTCAGTAACGAAGAGATACGGCCGGAGCCATGGGAATCCCCGTGAACCAATAAGAAGCGCAATGCAGTCATATCGGCTTTCTTACTCTCTGCCAGCAGCAATCCCCGAACATATCTCCACCATCGGCGAAACCCGCGAGCAACTTTAGTACCGAATGTTTCACTCTATCTCTAGCATGTTGTATACTTGCGCTTTAGTGGGGGTGAGTCTTCCCTAGTTTTGCGGCTCGCGGCATCCTGGGCCCCGGCGGCTCCTCGGCAGACGCGCGGATTTTCGCAATTCGAAAGATCCCCCAATTCCTGTTTAACCTGGTGTTTCCGGACGACTGCCGCCTGTGCGCCCAGCCGCTGGTGAATGTTTCTCGCATTCCCGTCTGCAAGTCCTGCCTCTCCCTGCCCCAACCACTCCAGGCGGAATTCTTTTGCGAGACCTGCCGGACACCCTTTTTGAGCTCGTATCCGTTAGATCACAATGGTGAATGCGCCGTATGCCGGGAGAATGCGGAAAATTTCGATTTTGCGTATTCCTATGGCAGCTACGAGGGGCCGCTCCGGAAACTGATTCAGCTCTTCAAGTACGGGAAAGTAGAGAGTCTCGCTGGCCCGCTTAGCGCACTTCTCCTGCGAGCCGTACCGCGCGATCAGAATTTCGATGTTATTGCCGCCATGCCGATGCACTGGCGCAAGCAGTGGGAGCGCGGCTTCAATCAGGCCGAACTCCTGGCGCAACCCATAGCCCGGCGCTATGGACTGAAGCTCGCAACCAATCTGCGCCGCAAACGCTATACGGCATCGCAGGCCAGTCTCAGCGAGGCGGGCAGACGGCAGAATCTGAAGGGCTCTTTCGCGGTTACGCGGCCGGAGCAAATCGCCGGCAAGCGGATTCTGCTGATAGACGATGTTTTCACTACGGGCGCGACCCTGCGAGCCGCCACTGCGGCGCTCAAGAGGGCGGGAGCAGCTAGAGTTTCGGCGCTCACCCTCGCGAGAGTAGACGGCCGTACGCCCGCCGCCATGAATTTGGATACCGATTTTTCTTCGACCGGATTGGCTCCTCTGGGACGTGCGTTGGCGGAAAATGACGCGCGCCGGAGAGTGTCCACCGGGTCTGGAATTAGTTAGCGAGTCTAAATTAGGGAACCCTGGGAGAGTGTCTGATGCCTGGTCCGGATCGACTTCATCGGCCAGTTCTGGTGCTGAATGCGAGCTATGAGCCGATCAATATTTGCGCCGCGCGCCGTGCGCTTGTACTGGTGTTGAAAGGCGTGGCATCCGCCGAAGAGGTGGCGCCCGCGCAGATTCATTCCGCGCGCCGGACGCTGCACGTTCCCTCTGTCATTCGGCTGCTCGAATACCGCCGCATCCCGCACCAAACGCGCGCGCTCTCGCGCAAAAACATCCTGATGCGCGATCGCTATAGCTGCCAGTATTGCCATCGCACGCTGCCCTCCGGCGAAATGACGCTCGACCACGTGGTTCCGCGCTCACGCGCCGGAGAAACCACTTGGGAAAATCTGGTGGCATGCTGCCATTCCTGCAATAACCGGAAGGGCAATCGCACGCCCGAAGAAGCCGGCATGAAGCTGCTGCGTCTGCCCCGGCCCTTCAGCCTGCACACCAGCCGCCATTTGATGCGGCTGTTAGGCCGCAGCGACGACCAGTGGCGGAAATATCTGTTTTATTCGGATTAGGAAGCTTCGGACTGTAGAGCCGCCGCCGGAGTTCCCGGTTCGCCAGCGGGCGATTTCGGCTTCTCCTGCTTTTCCTTCGGCCCGCCAGTGCTGGCCACTTTCACGGGACTGATGATCACGTGAGCGTTGCGGCCTTCCAGGCGCGGCTGCCCTTCGATCGAGCCCACGCCGCTGAGATCGCCTGCGAAGCGCAGCAACAGCTTCTTGCCTAAATCGACGTGCGCAATCTCGCGTCCGCGGAACTGCACGACCGCCTTCACGCGGTTACCTTCTTTCAGAAACCGGATGGCGTGGTTCTTCTTGAAGTCGTAATCGTGGTCGTCGGTGTTCGGGCGGAACTTCAGTTCCTTCACCTGGATCACGTGCTGTTTTTTCTTGGCGTCGTGCTGCTTCTTCTTCTGTTCGTACTGCCATTGCCCGTAATCCATGGCCTTGGCAACGGGTGGCTCGGCTGTGGGCGCGATCAGGATCAGATCGAGTCCCATTTCCTGCGCCTTGCGCACGGCGGCAAGCGTGGGCATGACTTCCACCGAGCCGTCGGGAAAGACAGCGCGAACTTCCCTGGCACGGATGGCTTCGTTTACGTTTTCTCGGATTTTAGGCCGGCGGGGCGGGAGACCTCTTGGTGGATACATGCCGGTCTAACTGGCGGCGCTGACCCGCGCCTGGGGTTGGGAAAAGAAATGGTTCAGATAGATTACCTGCTATTAGTTTACACGGAAAGCGGGTTCTCCGGTGCATTTGCGGTGCGCTGGAGGAGCCCGTAAGTTTGCGGTCCAGCCGCTGACAGTGGATCGCGCGCCAGTCGTCCGGACCGAGCCCTCCGCAAGTGCGTTAGTCCCCGCCGGGAAGAATACTCGCCAATACCATGGACAGCGGCAATTAGTGAATGAGCTTCACTCGCCGGAAGCAGAAATAAGAATCGATCATGAATGTCCTTAAATTTCTGAATAGCCGGGAAAGTTCGGCGATGTCATGCGGCCCTGGGGCCTCAGCGCGAGCTTTCCATTTTTTACAAACTCATCGCCGCGCTCCGCCAGATGCTCTATAAGCCGGTTCCGCCATTGGCGAAGTGTTTCCTCGCGACTGGGAACTCCGGCCAGATCACTCAACTCTTTGGGATCTCGCGTCAAATCAAAAAGCTGCTCTTCGCCATTCTGCGCGTGAAATATATATTTCCAGCGGCCGTCAGTCAAGCCGTTCCAATGGTTTGAAGGGTGATAGCAGATGTTGTGCTCCAGGTCGATCCATTGACGCCACCCTCGACCGTCACTGCGAAGAAGAGAAAGCAGGCTGCGTCCATCCATCTTCTCGATCAGCTCCTGCGCTTGCGGAATGGCGCCGGCGTCGAGGAATGTCGGGAAAATATCCCGCAATTCAACTGGCTCCGCGCCTTTTTGGCCACGCTGAGCGGCAATCAGACCGGTGGGCCATCGCATAAGCATCGGAATCTTCGCCGAAGGCTCGTAGGCATATGTTTTGCGCCACAAATTGTGATCGCCGAGCATGTCGCCGTGATCGGACATAAACACGATCAAGGTCTCGTCGAGTAAGCCTCTGCGCTCGAGGGCCTCTAAAACAAGGCCGACTTGCTCGTCCACGAAACTGACGTTTCCGTAATATGCTTGCCGGGACTGGCGAATGGTTTCAACCGGCAGCTTCCCATGCCAGATATCGTTGCTCGAGTCGCTGCGCGGCACGTAACGACCCGCCCAGTGGCCTTCAATCGCCGGCGGGATGGCGGCGTCTTCATACTTCTTCAGCCAGCGCGTTGGAGGATCGTATGGGCTATGAGGACGGATAAAAGAGACTTTCAAAAAGAACGGCTCCGGCCGCTGGTAAGAATTTATGAAGTTTACAGCGGTTTGGCCGGTCCAGTGCGTCGCGTGCAGATGCTCCGGAAAGACAAATGGTTTGCCGCGATAGTCATTCCAGCTGAGGCCGGTGGCATGCGGGTTAGCTGTGGGCAACTGCGACCAGAACCATGCTTCGTAATCGCAGCGTTCCTCCGCGGAAGCGGCTTCGATTTCCCCCCGCTCTTGTTTGTCGAACCAATAAGAACAGTGCTCGTCGACCATCATCTGGTGATAGCCGTGCGAATTCCGAATCGGATAGAAATGATTCTTGCCGACGACGGTTGCATAGTACCCGTTCTCAGTGAGCGTCCGGGGCTTCTCGACTGGATAGCGAGTCGCCATTCGGACCATGCCCAACATGCCGTGATGCCATGGCGCCAGTCCGGTTAACAGCGCCGAGCGCGCCGGCGTACAACTCGGTACAGACGTATACGCATTGGTGAACGTGACGCCTTCGGCGGCAATGCGATCGATATGCGGCGTCTTGACGACTCTATTGCCATACGCGCCCAAACAATCGGCGCGCAGCTGATCGGCCATGATCATCAGGATGTTCGGTCTGGATTGCTTTGGCCGGGTTTTGGCTTTGGCCGTGTCGCTCACAATTTGCGCTTGTGGCAGCGCGCCGGCAACACCGAGCCGAACGAAGTTTCGCCGATTCATATACCTTCCAACAGTTTTGTTCGAGACGCCTCTGGTGTGGATAATTCTAGCCGATCAGAGCTTAGCCTGGCAGTCTGTTACGGTGCGTCCCTGTCACTAGCTGTCGTCCCCCGGCGTGCGCGGACGGTTCACCGGTCTTAAATTGCAAACTGCAGCGGCGCCCGTTCTAGCTATCGAAATCTCACGTGAGTACGCTATAGTCAATAGACTCCTATACACCTATGGCGCGGCCCGGAAACGGCAAGATGGAGAAATTGCAAACGACACTTGACTCAGTGCTCGAGAGCGTCGACAAGGCGGAGGAGTTCGTAATTCAGGAGGCCGCAAAAGCGGGCTTCGATGAGGACCAGCAACACCAAATTGGGATGGCGGTCCGGGAATGTACGGTCAACGCCGTAGTACACGGCAATCGATACAGCAAGACCAAAAAGGTCCATCTCGACATTGAGCGATCGAACGGGACCTTGACGGTGATCGTTGGGGATGAAGGCGACGGCTTCGATTTGAATTCTCTTCCGGATCCGCTGGCTCCGGAAAACCTGTTGCGCCAGTCCGGACGCGGCCTGTTGCTCATCCGCACCTTCATGGACGATTTCGATTTACATCCGCGGCCGGGTGGTGGCACCGAAGTTCGCCTGGTCAAGCATTTGGCAACATCTTGAATTTTTACTCAACGGGTATCCCAACTATATGAGGAGGCAGAAGTGAGTGCTAAATTGACCTCTCGCCAAGTCGGCGATGTCACCGTAATCGACGCGGCTGGACGAATCACACTTGGTGAGGGCGCCAGTTCTTTCCGCGACACCATCCGCGATTTGGCGGCAAAGGGAAACAAGAAATTGCTGCTGAATCTGGCGGACGTTTCCTACATTGACAGCTCTGGCATTGGCGAAATGGTCTCGGGGTTTACGACCGTGACCAACGGCGGCGGCCAGCTTAAACTGTTGGGCCTGTCCAAACGCGTGAAGGATCTGCTCCAGATCACCAAACTTTACACTGTTTTCGAGGTTTTTGACGACGAGGCGAGCGCCATCCGCAGCTTTCATTAGTACCATCGGATCTCCGGGCAGGACTAGGGTGGGGTGAGATTAGTCCGAGCGGGTGAGCACTCGTATAGCAGCAATACGCCTCTTACAGTGCTTATGTCAGTCTCCGCCACCCAAAGCGCCGTCATTCCTTATTTGGAACACCGGCCGATCGATGTTCTGCTCGCTGACGAATTGACGCTCGTTCGCGAGGGTTTGGCTGCGCTCTGCCATTCCATTGGTGGCTACCGCGTGGTGTCCCAGGTTGGCTCGGCCGGGGCTGCGCTGCATGAAATTCAACGTTTGCAGCCGGCGCTGGCGCTGCTCGACCTTGGTCTGTCGGATCTTGCCGCCACGGAAGTCATTCGCCAGGTGCGCGAGTTACATCTGCCCACGCGTTGTGCCGTCTTTTCAACGCGGAAAGATAAGAAGACTGTGCTCGAAGTGCTGCGCAACGGCGCTTGCGGCTATGTCCTGAAGAGTTCCACTCCGGAACAGATGGCCGAAGCATTGATGCAGTTTGCGCGGGGCGGTATCTATGTGTCACCCCAAATCGAGGTCATGTCGGTGTTCGGCGAAAGATCCGGGCGACTCCAGGTGGACGATCCGCTCGATACACTCAGCAGCCGCGAATTCCAGGTGTTCTCGCTGCTGGTAGAAGGGGTGCGCGCCAAGGAAATTGCCGCCCGTCTTTCGTTGAGTCCGAAAACGGTGGACACATATCGCTCGAGCTTGATGCGGAAGCTCGATATTCATGATGTCGCGGGCCTGGTTAAGTTCGCGATAAGACGTGACTTAGCCGACCTGCAGACGCGCTGACCGCGCGCTGTTTCGCGCCTCTCCGGATGTGCTACGCTACAGTGTGTTCCCCAGGAAAGTAGTGCTACGTCTTGACGCGTCATGAATTAAAAGAGCAACTTCAGCACGATCAGTTCACGGATGCTGTTTCCGGCGCTCTCGGCTACGCCAGCTCTCACCGTCAAAATGTCATTCGCGGGGTAATTGCTCTCGTCGTTGTATTACTGCTCTCAGGCGGGGGGTACTGGTACTATTCCCATCAAAAATCCCTGCGGCAGCAGGATTTGGGCGCGGCGCTCACCGTCGTCGATACCCCTGTCGGTCCTCCCAACGATTACGGCAAGACCTTCCCGACCGAAGACGCCAAACGGACTGCGGCGCGGCAAGCGCTTTCGGGCGTTGTCAGCAAATATCCGGGCACCCGGGAAGGCCTGATCGCCCAGTATTATCTGGGAACACTGAAAGCGCAGGCGAACGACCCGAAAGGCGCGGAATCGGATCTGCGTACAGTCGCGGATTCGAAGAGCGATGTAGCGCCGCTGGCCCGCATCGCGCTGGCGCAGGTCTACCTCGGCGAGAAGAAAATCTCCGAAGCGCAGGGTCTGTTGCGGTCTATCGTCAATTCACCAACCAGTCTGGTTTCGAAAGCGCAGGCGCAAATTCTGCTGGCGAAGATTGATGAATCGGTGAATCCCGCCGAGTCGAAGAACATCCTGAAATCCATTGACAAATCCGACCAGGGGCGGCCCGCCGTTTCGCGAGCGGTCGATCAGCTCTCCACCCAGCTCGCAAAATAGGTCCGGCCAAGGAATGTTGGCCCCCCTTCGTCTGGATGCGTGGCATCTGCGCGGCCGCCGTTACCCGGAAGCGCCCCATCCATACCGCAATGACCTGCAGCGCGATCGCGACCGCATCATCCATTCGCGCGCTTTCCGGCGCATGGAGGGCAAAACGCAAGTCTTCGCGGCTGGCCTATCGGATCATTTTCGTAATCGCCTCACGCACTCGATTGAAGTCTCGCAGGTGGCCCGCACTGTAGCCGTTACCCTGGGGCTTAACGACGAATTCACCGAAACCCTCGCGCTTGCCCATGATCTGGGGCATCCTCCGTTTGCGCACGTTGGCGAAAAAGAGCTCGATCGTAAGATGCGCGATTTCGGGGAGAGCTTCGAGCACAACCGGCACGCTCTTCGCATTGTGGACCATCTGGAACGCCGCTATGCGCGTTTCGACGGCCTTAATTTGACCTTCGAAGTTCGCGAAGGAATCGTCAAGCATTCACGCGAAATCGATGATCCGGCCGAGCCGGAATTGCGCGAATTCCTACCCGGCAAACGGCCTCCGCTCGAAGCGCAACTGCTCGACCTGGCCGATGAGATCGCCTACAATACGGCCGATTTGGACGATGCCTTTTTCGCCGAGCTCTTTCCGGTTGAAGAGCTGGCGCGCGTCATCCCGGTATTTGGCGAGCTCGCCGAGCAAGTGGATACGCAATTCCCCGGCGCTCCCGGGCCGGTGCGCTTCTGGGAGGTCCAGCGCCAGATCATGAACTTCCTGATCGGCGGTTTGATCGACGGCACCCTTCGCGCCGCCGAAAAAGCCGGCGTCCAGAATGTGGAAGATGTGCGCTCGCTCGACTACCGCCTGGCCCAATTCACGCCTGAGGCGGCCGAGATCAACCGGCAGTTGAAAGGCATGCTGGTGAGCCATGTCTATGCCGACGTGCAGTTGATCGAAAATCGCGGCGCCTCGGTCATCAAATTAGGCGGCCTGTTCGATTACCTGGTCGAACACCCGGACCGCATGTCCGCGGGCTATCGCGAACGGCTCGAAAATACGCCGGTTCACCGCGTCGTGTGCGATTATCTTGCGGGTATGACGGATGCCTACTTTGCGCGGGTCTACAAAGAATTGCTTGGGTGACTACTCTCGTGTCACTGCATTCGATAGTTCCGCCGAACGCACTGCGTAGTTTTTTTCCAGTTGGCGGCAGATCTCTCGCGCGATACGCTCCGGGGTTTCTTCCTCGTCCAGTTCCACTTCCACTTTGATGTATAGATCGACTCGCTGCATCGCCTGATCCGATAATACTCATTAGTTCATGTCCGAGACGATCTTATGCAAGCTATGCGGCAAGCGGCGCGCGCGGCGGCGCTGTCCTGCTGTTCAAGGCGATATCTGCGCGATTTGCTGCGGCACGGAGCGCGAAGTGTCGCTTTCGTGCCCGCTCGAATGCGAATTTTTGCAGGAAGCCCACCGGCGTGAAAAGCCTGTACTGGTAGACGAGAAGGAGGTATCCGACGCGGATGTCGCGGTAACTGAAGAATTTCTCCGTGAGCACGAGGAGCTTCTTCTTTTTTGCATGGTTTCCCTGGTCCACGCGGCGCTGCGCACGGCCTCCGCAACAGATGCGGATGCGCTCGAAGCGCTCGGCGCGCTGATCAAGACCTATCGAACGGCGGAGTCGGGCCTGCTGTATGAAACGCGTCCGGTCAACACGATCGCGGCCTCCGTACAGCGCGCGCTCGCGGAATCACTGGCCGACTATCAGAAAATAAGAGCGGAGCGCGAAAGCCTGCATTTCCGCAACGCCGAAATTCTGGCTGTGCTGGTGTTCCTGCGGCGCATGGGTCAACAAAACCTGAATGGCCGGCCCCGGGGGCGCATGTATCTGGACCTGCTGAAACAGATGACGCCAGCAACCGCTAGCGACGAACGCGCTCCCGGCATCATCGTATGAGTAAAGGGGGGATCGTCTGAAAGCGAAGTTGCTGGGCTGGAAAGAATTGGCGCCGGAGGTGCATCATTTCGATTTCGAAGTGCCCGGCCGCCAGGAATTGCACTTCATCCCAGGCCAGTTTGTCTCCGTGCTCGAGAAAGTAGATGGCAAAGAGATCGCGCGCCCGTATTCGATCGCTTCGCCGCGCGGCGGCAACCGCTTCGCTTTGTGCTTGAACTGCGTTCCGGATGGCCTGCTCTCGTCCTTCCTGTTCACGTTGCGCCCGGGCGAAGAAGTGGAAATGCACGAGCCGCTCGGCTATTTCACGCTTCGGCATCCGGAGCGGCGCGCCGTGTTCGTGGCCACCGGTACCGGCATCGCGCCGTTTCGCTCCATGCTGCTCGATCATCTTCCTAGAACACAGCCGCATATCACGTTGCTGTTCGGCGCGCGCCACGAACGTGGTCTGCTGTATCGCGAAGATATGGAACGCTTGGCGCGAGAATTCAAGACATTTCGATTTTTGCCTACTCTCAGCGAGCCCGGCGAATCTTGGAGAGGCCGCACAGGCCGCGTGCAAGCGCATCTGGACGAGGCCTTGGGTCTGAACGCTTCCGAAGAGATTGCCAACGTCGACGTCTACGTGTGCGGGTTGAAGGAAATGGTCGACGATGTCCGCCGGGAACTCAAGCGCCGCGGTCTCGACCGCAAGCAGATCATCTACGAAAAGTACGACTGAGCGTCTTCACTTGACGGCAACGTGCGTAATCTGCGTGTGCGGATAAAATTCTTTGGTCTGCTCGAGATTGGCGAGCGTGATACCAGGAAGCTTGGCTGACGCGGTACCGGCAGCCACACCCCAGCGCAGCGCCTCGCTAAAGGCATCTCCCCGTGCGAGCGACCATACCATGGCGGCCGCCATTGCATCGCCGGCTCCGATCGGGCATACTGCGTCAATGGGCGGCGGAAGCACTTCCAAAATACCTTCCGTGGCGGTAGCCGCAATCAGCCCGCGCGCCCCGAGCGAAAGCACCACTGATTTCGGCCCTAGCGCCTTGATCCGCTGCACCGCGTCGATCAATTGCGAGCGCGTGATCAGCGCAGTGTTCAACAAGCGCTCGGCTTCCGACTGATTGGGCTTCACGATCGTCGGATGCCCTTCCAGACCATGCAGCAGCGGATCGCCATCGGTATCGAGCAGTGTTTCGACCTTGTGCTTGTTCGCGAGCCGAAGCAGCTTGGTGTAAAAATGCAGATCCATTCCCGGTGGAAGGCTGCCGCACAGCATGAGCCAGGAGGAGCCGGGCAGCCACTTCTCGGTTGCTTCGATAATGCGGCGCTGCTCTGGCGGCGACAAGGCAGGCCCCCGCTCATTCAGCTTGATCGACAATCCCTGGCGGTCCGAAATCGTCAAATTCGTGCGAATCTCGCTGCGGATCTTGACGATTTCTTTATCGAAGGTATCGTGCTGCAATTGTTCTTCAAAGCGGCGCCCGATTTCACGGCCCGCCGTGGTAATCGCCACGACTTGAGCGCCCAGACTGGTAAGCACGCGCGCCGCATTGATGCCGCGGCCGCCGGCGGCTTCGGTCGTGGATTCAATATACCCGCGATCTTCAAACACCAGGCGGTCGACGGACACAATCCGGTCCAGCGCGGGATTTACCGTGAGCGTAAGAATCGGTTTGTTCATCAAGAAGGACGGCCATTCCGGGCTTGCATTCGCGCGGCAAGCATGCCGCCGAAGGCCGCCGAAATGGTCAGAATAAAGAAGCAGGGAATCAGCCCCTGTGCAAGTGCCACTACGACCTGGTGCGGATCGTCCACGATTTTCGCGAGTTCCGGCATCTTTGCGCTGAACATCCGGAGCGCCTCCCGGCCCTCCGGTGAGCCGATCCAGACGCTAGTCATCGCCACGCATATCGCGACCATGAGGAACAGCCAAAAGCCGGTCATCATGCCGAGCGTGGCGCCATTGAATGGCGTGAGCGGCTCGGCCATGCGGCTCCTGTAGAATTTGGCGGCTGCGAAGCCAGCGCCACACAGCACGAGCGGTACCAGCAGAGGCGCTATCGCACAAGCCACCGAAAGCCCGACGAGGGAACACGCTGCCACCGCGCCCGTAATGCCGACAGCACGTAAGTTGCTGAAACCGATTCGGCCGGCAGGTACGGCGGGCGGCGGAGGTGACGGACGAAGTGCAGCCGTTTCCACAGCCTGCTCATGCAAGCGGGCTATGTCTTCTTCGTACTGCGGTTTCCCACATTTATGACAAAAACGGGCGTCCTCCGGCAGAAGAGCGCCACAACTACAACGCGGTTGCACAATTCCATCGTACTGCGAGGAGGCGTACTGCTGGCAGCGGTCTTAACGAACGTACCTCCCGCTAAGATGGCTGATGAGCTTCATGTCCAAACCGAACCTGCTGGTTGTCTGCCCACCGGATCACTACGCGCTGCGCAATCTCGCTCAAATTGGGGATCTGGCCAATGTTTCCATCAGCAACAACGAAGCCGAGATCGAAAGGCTCGCCCAAGAAGCCGAGATTATCCTGTACACCGGCCTGACAGGGAAAATCGTCCCATTTTCAAAGGTCTGGCGGCAACGCGGGGAAAGCGAAATGGGTCCATTCGCTGTCGGCGGGCGTCGAAAAAGTCCTGCATTCCGATTTCCTCGAAAGTCCGGTGCCGCTCACGAACGCGCGCGGCGTATTCAAGCGATCGCTCGCCGAATTCGCGGTGCTCGGGATGTTGTACTTCAGCAAACGCGTGCGGCGCCTCGTCGACAATCAGCGGGCCCACAAATGGGACGATTTCTTCACCGAATTTATCGAGAACAAAATTATGGGCATTGTAGGTTACGGCGAGATTGGCCGCGAGTGCGCGCTGCTTGCAAAACCGCTCGGTGTCAAAATTCATGCGCTGCGCCGGAATCCGGATCGATCCGCAAACGATCCGCTGGTCGATAAAATTTTCGCGCCCAGACGAAATGCCCAAAATGTTGGGCGAGTTAGACGTGCTTCTGGCGGCGGCTCCGCTGACCCCGGAAACGCGGCACATGCTCGGGGAGAAGGTTTTCGCCGCGATGAAGCCGTCGGCAATCGTGATCAACGTAGGGCGGGGGCCGGTAGTCGACGAGGCCGCATTGATCCGCGCCTTAACGGAAAAGCGTCTCGGTGGAGCTGCCCTGGACGTATTCGAAACCGAGCCGCTCGCCGCCGATAGCCCGCTCTGGGATTTGGAGAACGTGCTGATCTCTCCGCATTGCACGGATCGGACGACCAATCCGGATTGGCTGGATTTGAGCATGCAATGCTTCGTCGACAATTTCAAGCGCTACCGGAAAGGCCAGCCGCTCGAGAACGTCGTAGACAAAAAGGCCGGCTATTGATGGAAGTCACGCTCGAAGACGTGCGGGCGGCCGCCGGGCGTATCGAAGCATTGGCGCGGCGAACGCCCGTCGACCATTCGCGCCTGTTCGATGCGGCATCGGACACCGCGGCGTACTTCAAATGCGAGAACCTGCAGCGCGGCGGAGCCTTCAAAATTCGCGGCGCGCTCAATTTCCTGATGTCGCTCGATCGCGCCGGCCGTGAGCGCGGCGTGGTTACATTCTCCTCCGGAAATCACGCGCAGGCGGTGGCGATGGCCGCGGCCCATCTGGGAACCGCCGCGACCATCGTCATGCCCACCGACGCGCCGAAAGCCAAGCTTGCGTCCACCCAGGCGTACGGTCCGAAGATCGTATTTTTCGATCGCGAGCGCGAAGACCGGGAAGCGATCGCCGGCCGCATCGCGCGCGAAACGGGCGCCGTCGTCGTGCCTTCTTACGATCATCCCTGGATCATTGCGGGCCAGGGCACGGCGGCATTGGAACTGCTCGAAGAGAAACCCGAGCTCGATGCCATTGTGGTTCCGCTCGGCGGAGGCGGCCTGCTATCCGGAACTCTGATAGCGGCGAAAGCATTGCGGCCCGACATCCGGATCTTCGGCGTTGAGCCGGAGCTTGCCAACGATTGGTATCGGTCGTTGCGCGCCGGCGAGCGCACCGCCATTGCTCCGCCAGCTACCATCGCGGACGGCTTGCGGACGCCGATTCCCGGAGAGATCACGTTTCCGATCGTGCGCGCCCTGGCCGAAGACGTGATCCTGGTATCCGAAGAAGAAATTAAAGCCACCGTGCGCTTCCTTTTGTCGCGCATGAAACTGCTCACCGAGCCGAGTGGCGCAGTGGCGGCGGCCGCATTGCTGCACAAAAAACTCCCGGCCGATCTCAAATCGGTCGGCGTCATTCTCTCCGGAGGGAACGTCGACCTGGACGCACTGGCTCAAATCTGTGGCTGAAAATCCCTGGACGACGAAATCGGCGCGCGTCGTCTATAGCAATGCTTGGATTCGGGTGCGCGAGGATGAAGTTATAAGGCCGGATGGCGGCGCCGGGATTTATGGAGTCGTCGAAATCCGGCCCTCCGTCGGCATCGTTGCCATCAACGAGCGCGACGAGGTGGCGCTGGTAGGGCAATGGCGTTACGCGCTGAGCCGCTATTCGTGGGAGATTCCGCGCGGCGGGTCGCATCCGGACGAAACGGATATGCGCCAGGTGGCGGAACGCGAGTTGGCCGAAGAGGCGGGCGTGCGCGCGAGCCATTGGAAACTGCTGGGCGCCGTGGATGTATGTAATGGCGTTGCCGACGATGTGCAGAGCCTGTTTTGGGCAACGAGCCTATCTCCGACGAGCAGAAATCTCGATCCGGAAGAAGACATTGCGATCGTCTGGAAGCCGTTTGAAGAGGCCGTCGCCATGGCTATGGATGGAAGGATCACCGAAGTCTGCAGCGTGGCGGCGATTCTCAAAGTGGCATGTCTGAGGAGAGCTGAGGCGTAATGAATAAAGGTTTTAAGCGGTTCGCTTGGGCGGTGCTGGCCTACAATCTGCCCGTGATTCTGTGGGGCGCCTACGTCCGTGTCTCGTTTTCCGGAGATGGCTGCGGAGCCAATTGGCCCACCTGCAACGGGCAAGTGCTTCCCGGCCAGATGACCACGCCCACGCTGATCGAGTTCACGCATCGCATGATGACCAGCGTGGATGCGATACTGCTGGTCGCGTTGTGCGCCTGGGCCTTTCTCGTTTTCCCCAAACGCCATGCAGTGCGGCGCTATGCCGTGCTTTCGCTGATTTTTCTTTTTATCGAAGCGCTGCTTGGGCGCGGGCCTGGTGCTGTTCCGGCACGTCGCCCGTGACGAATCGGCCGGGCGCGCCTGGTACTTGTCGGCCCACCTTGTCAACACGATGTTGTTGCTTGCCGCCATGACGGCGACGGCTTGGCTTGCGAGTACGGCCACCGCGCAGTTCAGGCTCGCGCGCATCCCGCGCCTCCTCTGGGGTGCGCTTGGCGTTACCGTGGCAGTGAGCATTACCGGAGCGATTGCGGCTTTGGGCGACACTCTGTTTCCATCTGCGTCGCTCGCCGAGGGGATGCGCCGGGATTTTTCGGGCGCTTCGAGCATGCTGCTGCGTTTGCGGCTTGTTCATCCAGTGATCGCGATTTTGGGCGCCGCATTCCTGATTTGGGCGGCTGCGGCGATGTTGCGGGGGAAGCCCGAAGGCGATGCGCTGCGCACGCCGGGCGCTCGCGTGATTGCGCTGGCTCTATTTCAGGTTGCGCTCGGGGCCGTTAATCTTTCGCTGCTCGCGCCCGTGTGGATGCAGCTCATTCATTTGCTGATGGCCGATATCGTTTGGGTATCTGTTGTGGTGTTGGCGCTGGAGGCGGGAAAGACGAACTCACGTTTGAGCGAGCGGTCCCTGGCAAGCGCGGCGCCCAGCCGGATGAACGGATCCTCGATGGCGTGATAGAGCAGCACTGGAACGGCCGCGAGCATCGCTACGCAGACGAGGATGCGGAGCGCCGCCGGTTGACCGGTCATCACCGCGAAAACAAACCATAAAATCGGCAGATGCGCCAGGTAGATGCCGTACGAGTACTTAGCGATCGAGTGAAAGATTTTTTTGGCCGCTGGAACTTCAATTTCCCGAAACATAGGTAAGAGCATGCAGAAAATTGCGCCAAGCGCCAATCCCGTCCAGCTCGCCCACCGGCTTGTCCTGAACTCATTGAGGAGCAATTCCGCAATCACAACAAAAATCAGGCAAGGCCCGTAAAGCCATGCCGGAAGCTGCCGGACCGGCCGGCGGAAGAACGCCGCGATGCCCATGAAAAACCAGGGGGCATACGTTGCGAGCGGGCGCCAGCCGAACCGCGCTGCCAGCCTATGCTCTACGTAAGAGAAAATGATTCCCAGTACGATCAGCGCCAGCGGACTTCGTATTCGCTTCCCGAACAGATAGAGGAACGGAAGCGCCAGATACATCTGCACTTCATAAGGCAAACTCCAGAGTGGCGCCAGAAGCGAGCGAGCTCCAGTGATGTTTTGGATCAGCAGCAGATTTGACCATAGTTCGCTTGCGCCAGGAACTTGAAATGTCGCCAGTGGAGTCTTTGGGATTTGGAGCGCCGCGACCGCAAGGACCGCGACGATGGCGAGCGGGTAGATGCGGAACGCGCGCCGGATGTAGAAGCGGGCCGCGAGCCCGCCCTGCGATTTCTCCAGCCGCGCCAGAGACATCATCAAAACGAGGCTCGTATGAATAAAAAAGAGCAGTACACCCAGGTGGCCGGCGGCGGCAGTTGCCGTTCCTTCCCAGGGCAAGCCGAAGGCAAGGGAAATATGGCTGCCGAGAACCAGCAGCACCGCTAGCGAGCGCAAAAAATCGAGGTTAGGAGATTCGCGCCCGGCGCTCATCGTAGATTAAATTATCGGCGAGACTTGCCGTAGCTTGAGCGGTGGCGCGTACTACTCCATGGAGTCTAACCCCGTTGTAGGCCGGGCTTCTGTGTGGCCGGGCTCGTCGAGAGCTTCGACCTTAGTGCGCGCGGACCACTCCGCGCCTGTCAATAGTATGAGTGTGGCCGTGAACGACCACAGAACGATGCTGATGGATTGCACGAAGGGTGGCACTTCACTCGCCAGCTTGGCGCGCAGCCAGGGCCACGTCAGGATGTTGAGGTATTTGGAAATTTCGAGCAGAACGGCCACCGCTGCCGACGCAGGAATCAGGCGCTTGACCGGAATCTTCTGGTTGGGCAGCAGCCAATAGATCAGGAAAATCAGCAGCATCGTGGTGGGTACCGCCACGATCCGGAACACAGCAAATTGAAAAGTGGCGCGGGGCAGGCTCGATCCGAACTTTTGGCGCAGGTAAGGCACGTTGAGCGAGGTCGCGCTCACGGAAGCAAGCACCAGGACTCCGCAGACGAAAATCAGCCCGAGGCCAATTACCTGGTTCCGCAGAAAGCTCCGGTTTCGCTTGATCCGCCAGATGCGGTTCAACGCCACTTCGAGCGGCGTGAAAATGCCATTGGCGGTGAACAGCAGCAGAAACACCGATAGCCAACTGAACTTGTGATACGAAGCTGCCGCCAGATAGCCGCGGAAATTCAGCCCAAAACCTTCCGGGAAATAGTTGTTGACGGTCTGGATGATCACATCCGCCCCGGCCTGCCAATGAAACACGGACCGGCACAATATAATCATGGCGACCAGAAACGGGAAGAACGAAATCAGAACGTTGACCGCTACCGCAAACGAGTAGACATGCACTTCAGTTTGCAGCAGGAAATGGACCGATGTCCAAAGGCTCCGCCATAACGCTTCCCAACTACGGATGCGGACATGCGGCCTCGGGTGAAACGCGTCCCTCTCGCGAACGGGCGTAGCTTTGGCTGGAAGTAGTGCGTGATCGGCCGGATCCACTTCCACAAGAGTAGCTGGCGGCAGTTCCGCCATCGCCTCCGCATACCAAAAAAGGGGCAGCGCCGAAGCGCTGCCCCTTTCGACTGCTTACGTGTTTAAAATTAGCTTCTGCTCTTCAGCCGTCTGCGGAAAACCAACCCGCCGCCGAGCAGCGCAAAGCCCAACAGACCAATGCTCGCAGGCTCAGGTACTGCCGGCCCAAAGAACGCTAAGTGCGAAACACCATCCGCCGCTGCCGTGTTCGAAGCGAAATTCGTTGCACCGCCTACGTTCCCGATCAGCACAAAGTCGCCACCCGGTGTGAACGTATTGCTTTGCACGCCTGAGGTAAACAGGTGAATCGGTCCGCCCGATCTCAGTTGCCATCCCAACGCATCCGTGGCAGCCGTAACGGATAGTGCCACTTGTTCGCTTACGTCTCCAGTAACCGAGAAGTAAACATCATTTACCGATGCGCCCGTCGCAGTGGCCAGATACTGGTCCCCGGGCGCAAGCGCGGTCCCGCCGTTGATCGCTCCACCGCCGTAAATAGCGAATCCGACGTTCCTTCCACCCGCTCCATCAAGGGACGAGTTGTTCCAGAAAGGCGTCCCCGCCAAACCAGCGGCGCCAGAGCCGGTATTTAATGCACCGGCTGAGGATTGGTTGAACCATACGCCCGTGGTTGTGTGGAGTGTGAGGTTTGTGCCCGTGAGTTGAAAAATTAGGTCGTTATAATCGTAATCGGCGCCGGACCCACTCGTGTCTTCAAAGCCACCCCAATAGGTGGTGGCAAAAGCGGGAGAAGTCAGCAGTGCCGCTGCCGCTCCCACCAAAATCCATTTAGTAAAACGCACTATTCCTCCGAATAAAATTGGATGGTACTTTCCCCATACGTTCGGGGGTGATCAGAACGAGAGTACCACGCCTTACTACCGATGGGAACATTCCTAGCAGTACTGGTAGTTTCACGATGCGCGCCCCTCCTTTTGTCGTTATATATCTTACGGATACAGCCCCAGAACGGCTGCCGCAATTACGCGTTTCTTTCTTTGGCCAGACGTCGTGGATATAATCTCGGCAAACGAGGAGTATTTCATGGCCACAACTTCCCCGGACGTACCGGCAGGGCAATCCGAAACTCTGGCGACCACCTTACGAGGCATGCCCAGCTTCCTTTTCGATCCTCCCGAAGCTGCAAAATACGTTCACGGCAAATGGTTTTGGGTGGGTCCGCTGGTTGTCTTCTCGGCCGTCTCCATTACGGCCGGGCTACTTATGATGCCCCTCGTGCGGCATGTGCTCGAAGTGGCGCCCATCCCGGATGGAGTGGCACCGGAGCGTTATCAACGGGGTATTGCGATCGGCATTATGATTCAGAAGGCGGCGATCTTTTTGGCGCCGGTAACGGCCGCAATCATTTTCTCCCTGCAAGCCGCGATCTTGCTGGGAGCGAGTTCAGTCTTTTCCGCTAGGGCGAAGTTTCGAGAGCTGTTCAATCTGGTTGCGGGCTGCAGCTTGATCCAGGCTATCTCCGCGCTTGCCGCCATCGTTGTTCTGAAATCCAAGGGCGAGGTCTCGAGCATTGCGGAGTTGCGGCCCGCCTTGGGCATCGACATCTTCCTTCCGGAAGGCACAAACAAGTTTCTAGCGGCCTTTCTCGGGTACTTTTCAGTTTTCGAAATTTGGTGGATCGTGATGTTGCTTCTGATTTTTTCCGCGGCCTTCCGCGTCAGCAAAGCAAAGGCTGTTGCGGTGATCCTGCCGCTCGTGCTGCTCAGTCTGGTGTGGCGTCTCGGCGCGGCCGCGTTCCAGCGCTAGCCTTTCGGGCTACAATGGGATCGTCCTACCAATAGGAGTGCCGATGAGATCGCTGGGCGCGCCCGAGATACTGATTATCGCTTTAGTCATCCTGCTGCTGTTCGGCGCCAAGAAGCTGCCGGACTTAGCAAAAGGCCTTGGCGAAGGAATTAAAAACTTCAAAAACTCCGTGAAAAACGACGAAGAACCCAAAGAGAAGAAGCAGGTCTAAGCTTTCCCTGTCTACAAACACAAAACCCCCGCGAATAGCGTCGCGGGGGTTTGTGTTTGGAAGAGACTGCGAAATTACTTGCCTTTTTTGGGCGGGACGATCGCGTCCTTTACCGCTTTCGCAATGCGGAATTTCACGACCTTTTTGGCGGGAATCTTGATTGCTTCGCCGGTCGCCGGATTGCGGCCAATCCGTGCTTTCCGATCGGCGCGCACCAAGCGGCCGATGCCCGGCAGAATGAAAATGCCGTTCTTCTTCGTCTCGCGAACCGCCAGGTCCGCAAGGCTCTCGATATATTGCTTGGAGACGCGATTGTTGATGCCGGTTGCTTCCGCCAGTTCCCTGATAATCGCCGTCTGAGTCAGTCGTTTGCTTTCAGCCATCTAAATCTCCTATGGTCTTGGTTTGATTTTCGAAGAGAACTTCGCATATCGCCCGTCCATGCGGGGGATTCTTGATAAAACAGAACGATGCGGAAATGTTTCAGACCCTTCCAGTCAATCCGATGATACGGGACCGCCTCACGCTTGTAAAGAAGAAAAAGCCCAAAAATCGCGCTTTTAGATGATTTTTTGCGCCCAAAGGCCTGTAAAACGGGCAGGGAATGGCCAGGATGCCAAAAAAGCCTTTGTTTACGGCCGTTTTGAGCTAGAGAATCGTGGGGCGGGTCTCCTGACCCGCGCGGACGTTCCCGTCCCGCTTGCTCTGTTTCGAACGCGGTTGAGCAGGCCGACAAGGTCTACCGCCATTGCGTTTTGGAATCGATGTCCACTATCATGATCGCTGCCCGCTGGCTTGAGGAGATTTGAATGCGCTTTGAGAATGCACTCTCGCGACGCGCATGGATGCGCGCAGCGGGTGCCGGAGCTCTGACGCTTGGCGAAAGAACACTGGAGGCAACGACGAGCAATCGCTCCGTGCCACCCAATGTGATCCTGGTCCTCGTCGACGATGTAGGTTATGGAGATTTCGCGTGCTTGGGCAACCCCTATATAAAAACGCCCAACATCGATAAATTGCATTCCCGTTCCGTCAGATTCACCGACTTTCACGTAAGCCCAACTTGTGCTCCCACTCGATCCTCGTTAATGACGGGGCGTTATTGCGATGCCGTCGGAGTATGGCACACCATTATGGGGCGTAGTCTGCTCGATCCCCGGCAAGTCACGCTTGCAAACTGTTTTAAAGATTCTGGATATGCGACAGGCATTTACGGCAAGTGGCACTTAGGAGATAACTACCCCTGCCGCCCTCATGATCGTGGCTTTGACGATGCGGTTGTATGCGGTGGCGGTGGTATTTGGCAGACGCCGGATTACTTTGGCAACGACGATACCAACGATGCCTACCTGCATAATGGCCGATTTCAAAAATATTCAGGTTTCAGCACCGACTGCTTCTTCGATCTGGCTATGAACTTTATCGGCGGCGCTCACAGACAGAACCAGCCGTTCTTCTGTTACATTGCGACTACCGCCGCGCATGAGCCGACGTGGGCCCCTGAAAAAGATAGCGCCGTCTATCGGGATGTTCCCGGTCTCGAGAGGCCGGGCTTCTACGGAATGATCGCGAATATCGACAAGAACCTGGGACGCCTCGTCCAATTTCTTGAAGACGGCGGGTTAGCCGACAATACGATTTTGATTTTCTCATCGGACAATGGAACCGCCGATGGCGCGAAGGTGTACAACGCCTCGATGAGGGGCATGAAAGGCTCTTGCTACGACGGCGGGCATAGAGTACCCCTCTTCCTGTATTGGCCTGGCGGCGGCTTGAAGGGTGGACGCGATGTTCATACTCTGACGGCCCACATCGATGTCTTGCCGACGCTGGCAGATTTGTGCAAACTGCGGAATCACGGGGCCGCGGTCGATGGGAAATCCTGGCGACCTCTGTTATACGAAACTCATCCCAAATGGGATCAACGTACGATCTTCGTGGATTCTCAGCGCGAAGAAAGGCTCCGTAAGTGGAAAGACACCGCGGTCATGACCGAGCGATGGCGCCTGGTGAGTTCCTCCAGCAAAAGCACCGGACAACGCGAGTTATATGACATTGGTAAGGACCCCGGCCAAAAGACCGACGTGGCGGCGAAATATCCGCATATAGTGAAGTCCTTGACTACTCAATACGACGCCTGGTGGTCGCGGATATCGGCCGATGGCAGCGCATACGTACGCATCGTTCTCGGGGCGGAACAAGAGAATCCGTCTTTTCTCACTTGCATGGATTGGCATGGCGATGCAAACGATGTGTGGAATCAAAGGCAAATCCGACAGGCCCCGGTCGCGAACGGATTCTGGGCCGTCGATGTGCTGAACGCGGGCCGTTATCGGTTCGAATTACGACGTTGGCCTCGCGAACTCGATCTTCCGATGGATGCGCCTTACGTCGATATAAAGCCGAATCGAGAGAAAACACCCGGCATTGGCGTGCGGGCGGTCAGAGGCCATCTCTCAATTGGAGGGATCGCCCAAGAAGCGGAAGTAAAACCGGGCGATAAGTACGTAGATTTCATTGTTTCCTTGCCGAAAGGCCCGGCAGAACTGCGCACCTCCCTTGTCGATAAAGATCAGGTGACACGAGGCGCCTACTACGTTTACGTGGAACGTCAGTAGACCGCCTCATTCCCCTCGCCATAAACTAATGTGGTGAACCGTCGAGATTTTTTAGGAAGCACACTGGGCGCAACCGTCGCCGCCAGCGCGTATGCGCAAGAGAAGAAGCGGCGCGTAGGACTGATCGGCTGTGGCTGGTACGGCAAGATCGATTTGCTGCGACTGATCCAGATCGCGCCTGTCGAAGTCGTATCGCTGTGCGACGTTGATCAGCACATGCTCGAGAATGCCGCCAACCTTGTAGCGGAGCGGCAGGCATCGAAGAAGAAGCCGCGCCTGTTCCGCGATTTTCGCGAGTTGTTGAAACAGGGCGATCTGGACATTGTGCTGATTGGAGTGCCCGATCATTGGCATGCGCTGATCATGATCGAAGCGGTAAAATCCGGCGTCGACGTCTATGTGCAAAAGCCGATCAGCGTGGACGTCATGGAAGGCGCGGCGATGTTCGATGCCGCGCGGGCTCACAAGCGCGTGGTGCAGGTGGGCCTCCAGCGGCGTAGCACGCCGCATCTGGCCGAAGCCAAAAGCCGCTTTCTGGATGAAGGCAAGCTCGGCAAAATCGCGCTGGTGGAAATTTATTGCTACTACCACATGCGCGCCACCGCGAACCCGCCGGATACGGCGCCTCCCGCCTGGTTCGACTACGAGATGTGGACCGGCCCCGCGCCAATGCGTCCCTACTGTTCGCTAACCCACCCGCGCACCTGGCGGGCTTTTATGGAATACGGCAATGGAATCGTGGGCGATATGTGCGTGCACATGCTCGATATGACGCGCTGGATGCTGGGTCTCGGCTGGCCTACGCGCGTCGCCTCCACCGGCGGCATTTTCGTCGACAAGCAGAGTAAGGCGAACATCACCGACACGCAAACCGCCACGTTCGATTTCAAGGACCTGCGAGTCGTATGGCAGCACCGTAGCTGGGGAGATTCTCCGGACCCGAAGTACGCCTGGGGCGCGACTTTCTATGGCGACAAGGGAACGCTGAAAACGAGCGTTTACAGCTACGATTTCATCCCTTCCGGCAAAGGTCAACAACCGGTACACCGCGACGTCACCTACGAGTTTGACAAATATCCGGAAGACCGCACGGAAAAAGATCTCGAAACGCACGTCGCGCCCGCGGTCCGCTATCACATGAAAAATTTTCTGGCGGCGATCGATTCGCGCGGCCGTCCGATTTCCGATATTGAGCAGGGCTACATCTCGACCTCTTCCTGCATCCTGGCGAATAACGCGCTGAAGCTTGGCCGGACGCTCGCGTGGGATCCGCAAACGCGCAGCGTGATAGGCGACCCGGAAGCTAACGCCTTGTTGCGCCGCCCATATCGCCAGCCTTGGAAGCGACCGGACGTCGTTTCCTAGAGGCAGTAATAGAATGGACGTCGCATGACGCGACAACAACAGAACAGGCGCCGGTTCCTCGGTGCCGTGACGGGTGCTTTGGGCCTGAGCTTTTGGGACAACCGGACACTCGAGGCCGCCGCGCAGCATGTGAACGGCAACTCCAAACCATCGGAGCTGAAGATCACCGATATGCGGGTGGCCACGATCAAAGGCGCACCGATGACGGATCCGATCATTCGCATCGATACCAATCAGGGCATCTACGGCCTGGGCGAAGTGCGGGATGGCGCGAGCAAGACCTATGCCTTGTTCTGAAGAGCCGGATTCTGGGCGAGAATCCGTGCAACATCGACAAAATTTTCCGGAAAATCAAGCAGTTCGGCGGCGACTCGCGCCAGGCGGGCGGCGTCTGCGCCATCGAAATGGCTCTGTGGGATCTGGCCGGCAAGGCTTATAACATTCCCGTGTACCAGATGCTCGGCGGCAAGTTCCGCGATAAGATTCGCTGCTACGCGGACACCACCGAATCCGACGATCCGAAGATCTATGGCGACCGGCTGAAGAAGCGCAAGGAACAAGGTTTCACCTGGCTCAAGATGGATTTGGGCATCGACCTGATGAAGAACATCCCTGGCACCATCACCGCGCCCGCTGGAGTTTCCGTCGGCGGCGGGGGCAACGTCCAGCACATGTTCACCGGCATCGAGCTGACGCCCAAGGGCATCGAGACGATGACGAATTTCGTCGCGACCGTGCGCGAGTACGTGGGCTACGACGTGCCGCTTTCATCCGATCATTTCGGGCACATTGGCGTGAACTCATGCATCCGCCTGGGCCGCGCGCTCGAAAAATACAACATGGCGTGGGTCGAGGACATGATTCCCTGGACCTATCCCGATTTATTGAAAGAGATCAAGCAGTCGATCAACATACCGCTGTGCACCGGGGAAGATATTTACCTCAAAGAGAATTTCGTCAAGCTTGCGGAAGAGCACGCCGTCGATATTCTGCATCCTGATTTGGCGACTTCCGGCGGAATTCTCGAAACCAAGAAGATCGGCGACGCGATTCAGGAACACGGCGTGGCAATGGCAATGCACTTTGCCGGTTCGCCGGTATCCTGCATGGCGAACGTGCACTGCGCCGCCGCGACTGAAAATTTTCTGGCGCTCGAGAATCATTCGGTCGACGTGCCCTGGTGGAGCGACTTGGTCGAAGGCGTCGAAAAGCCTATCGTCAACCATGGATTCATCACCGTCCCCAGCGCGCCTGGTTTGGGCATCACGCTTAACGACGAAGCCATGAAACAGCACTTGCTCGAACCCGGCTATTTCGAGCCGACTCCCGAGTGGGACAAGGAACGTTCGCACGACCGGCTCTGGAGCTAAGGCCATGAAAAAGACGATTCTGATCGTGCTCACGTGCGCGAGCAGCCTGTTCGCGCAACTGGGAATGTTTTCTAAGGAGCAGCGCACCGAGCTTACGCGCGAGTGGAAAGGCGAGCGCTTTGACGACGGACGTCCGAAGGTTCCTGATGAAGTTTTGGATCGCCTCAAACACACTACGGCCGAAGAAGCCTGGGGCACGCTGCGCAGGCACCACTACTTGTTGCAGTTCGAGGGCAATTGGAAGACTCTCAACGTCAAGCCGGGCGAACGCCTCGTAGGGCGTGTTGTGACCGCGCAGTTCATGCCTATGCGGCCCGATGTCAACGCCATGATCAACGATCACGGCAAACAGGAAGGCCGGCAGGGTCGTGGGCAGAATTCCTGGGTCATCGCAACACTCGTAAAAGGCGACGTGATGGTCGTCGATCTCTACGGCAAGATCAAGGACGGCACCATCATCGGCGACAACCTCGGCACGTCGATGATGACCAAGACCGGGACCGGCCTGGTGGTGAACGGCGCGGTGCGCGATCCAACCGGCATCTCCGAGATCGAAGGCTTCAAGGTGTTTACGCGCGGCTTCGATCCAAGCGCGATCGCGGACACAACGCTGATGGGTTGGAACATTCCTATTCGCATCGGCCAGGTCACCGTGCTGCCCGGCGATGTTGTGCTGAGCGATCCGGACGGCCTCACCTTCATTCCCGCCCAACTCGCGCAGGAAGTAGCCGACGATAGCGAGCTGACGCAATTGCGCGATGACTGGGGCCACACTATGCTGCGGGAGCAGAAGTATGGACCCGGACAAATCGACGCCCAATGGACGCCCGCGATGATTGAGGAGTTCAATAAGTGGGCGGCTGCGAAGGGCTCGAAGCTCAGCATGAAAACGCCCTGACGAGGCTAACCGGACGCGAGCTAGCTGCCACTGCAATCCAGATCCAATTGCTTCGCAGATCATCACGCGCCTATCGCATGTCGATGTACTGCTCGCGGCCAATCCAATCGCTATCGCGGCGAAAATCGAGCGCGAAAATGTCGGCCGGCGGCAGATCTTCGAATTGTAGCGGCGTGTGGTCTGCCGCGGCGAATTTACTCCTGCGGCGATGCGCCCAAACAACGGCGGCAACCAGCAAGGCAAGCAGGCCCAGGAATCTCGCGGGAGGGTCGAACGCCCAGAACTCGACGAGCGTTCCCACCTCGGCGAGACACAGAAAGCCAATTCCATAAGCGCCCAGTTTTACCTTCAGGTTCGCTCCACCGGGAAGATAGGAGCACGCGAAAGGAATCTTCCGAAACCTATAAAGAAACAAGTCAACCAGTAAAAAGGCCATTGCCACGGCTATCGTAAGGTGTTCTAAAACCGGCCTCACGGGCCAAAGAGCGAGCAGAAGAATCGCAATGCCGGCGAGTGGCGGCGCGACCGCGAGCGACAACAGGCATTTTCGAGTCGCCGTGAAGTAAGCGTTCGGGCTGTGGACTGATGTAACACGAAAGATCCAGTTAGCGCGCAACGCGAACGGCAGACTGAATATAGCTCGCACGCCCACAAGAGAGAAGAACAGCAGAACCAGGCTTGCCGTGAGCAATGGAACGCTCGGCCGGTTCCAACCCCCGTGGATAATGCTCTTGGTGTACGCGAGCGCGATCGCAAATCCGATTCCGCCATACACCGCAAGCAGCAGGCGATGTTGGCGGCTGCGCGCCACCGTTCGCGCCACAAAAAGAAATATCGCGCGCTCCAACGGCCGCGAAATCCACTGGGATACGAGGAAGCGGCCGAGCCGGCTCAGCGGTCGCGACCGGTCGCCCGGCGCAATATCCGGCTGCTCCAAGACTTGGCGCACTTGGCGGTAATAGACCAGCGTGTAGAGTCCGAGTGCCAGGGTAATGGCGATCGCCAGACTTGCAACTGCCCGTTCGGCGAGTCGTCCAAATACCGGATCGACCGGCCCATTGAGTTCCTGAAAAAGGCCCAGGAACCAGAACGAGGGCAGCCATGCCTGCAGGTTCGTCTTGGCCGGCGCGGGAGTCAAAAAGTAGATGCCGAGCACCGCGAAGAATGTCGCCAATTGCAGGAAACTGGAAACGCGCAGAAACAGTCGATAGCTGAATAGCTGTGCCGCGACCCCATGGATGGCCAGCAGTGTACAAAAGACGAATAGCCCTGCCGCGAACATAGTGATCCAATAGGCGGCCAGGGATCGAAGTGCGCCGAGAGCGCTCGCTCCGTGTGCAATTACCATGAAAGGAAAGCTCAGTCCGGTAAAAAGATTAACTGCCACCACGCTCACCGCCAATGCCGTGCCGATGGCTGCGATCTTCGCCGTGAAGATAGTTCGCGTGCGCACCGGCAGCATGCCCAACACAAAGCGATCCCGCCTATCGAGAAGAATCGAGTGCCAGGCCAGGACGCTAACCAATCCTGCAGTCGCGATGCTGGTCGCAATCAGAAACTCTTCGTGACCCCAGGCGGCGGTCAAGAGTCTTTGCCTGGGCAACGAAGAAGCTGTGTAGCGCGGCACCAGGAAAAGCGCCAGCACGAAACTGAACGCGGCCAGCAGCGCCGCGAGCTGCCCCATCAGGTTCTGGATCTCCCCGCGCGCCGACAGCAGTTCCAGGTCGACCATTCTGAACAAAAAATCGCGATACAGTATGCGGAATTGCCGGCGCTCGTCTGGCATGCCCCTACAGCTCGATCAATTCCAGCATCTGCCGGGTGACAGCGTCCGTATTCTGTTCCACGGCCAACTGCGAAAAAATCTCTTCGAGCGTAGGCAAAGACATCAGCGTCCGCAGATTTTCGATCGAGTCGTTAGCCACCACCCGTCCCTTGTGCAAGATCACAATGCGCGAGGAGACGCGCTCCACGATCTCGAGTTCGTGCGAACTAAACAAGATGACTTTGCCTCGCGCGGCCAGTTCGCCTACCAGAGACCGCAGCACCAGCGCGGAATTCACGTCCAGGCCCGAGAAGGGTTCGTCCAGCAGAAGAATATCCGGATTGTGCAGCAGTGCCGCCGCGAGCAGCACCTTCTGCCGCATGCCTTTCGAGTAGGAAGAAATCGGGACGAAGCGGTCCTGGTAAAGCGAGAGCAGGCGCAGAAATCCATTCGTCTTATCCGCGAGCTGCCGCTCGGGAAGGCCACGCAGTTGGCCCACCATTTCCAGGTATTCAAAGCCGGTCAGGTGCGGATAGAGCTGCGGCTCTTCCGGCACATATCCGAGCCGTTGCCGATGCGCAATGCGGTTGCGCTCGATCGGCTCGCCGCGAAACAGAATCTCGCCGTTGCTCGGCTCGATGAGTCCGGCGATGATCTTGAAGGTAGTCGATTTGCCGGAGCCGTTTGCGCCCAGATATCCGGTGACCTCGCCCGCTCTGGCCACAAAGCTGACGTCCTCCACCGCCGGAATACCGGAGTAGAGCTTCGAAACGCGCCGCAGCTCGAGCGCCTCCATCACTATGTAGCATTCTACCTTACAGCGCTGCGATATACTAGCGAGCGGCTCAAACGGCCCGGAGGATAATCCATGAAGCTAGCCGCTATTGCTCTTTGCGCAGTTTCTCTTATAATGCCGCGCCTGGCGCTATCCGAAACCCACAAAGGTTCCACTCTACAGGTGCACGTCGATTATAAAGGCGCCGGCACGATTGATCAAAGCCATAAAATTTTCGTGGTTCTTTGGGACTCACCGGATTTTATGAAAGGGGTTGCCACCGGACCGCCTTTCGCCGTCACGCAACTCACTTCCAAATCCGGCACGGTTACATTCGACGACGTCGAACACAACCCGGTCTATCTCAGCATGGCTTATGATCCGACCGGCGCGTGGGCGGGAGATACAGAGCCACCGGTTGGGGCGTCGCTCGGTCTCTATAGCAAAGAACCCGGAACTCCAGCGCCGATCAAACTCGAACCCGGCAAGATAACGAAGATTTCAGTTGTCCTCGATGACTCGTTTAAGAAACAGCCAATGGAAAAGAAGCCTTAGAATAAGCTAAAGCGCTTTCACCGGAATCGTAAACACGACCGTGTTCACAACGCCCGAGCGTTGGAATTGGGTCCAGACCCGGTATAAACCCTCGCGCGGAAAAATCAAGTTGAACTGAATCACGTTGCCCGTGATCAGAAACGGATGCAAGTGCAGCAGGTCGATCAAATCGGCGCTAGCCGCCAGCATGTGGCCCCAGGCGCCCAAATACTTCTCGAGACCGTCCGAAGGGTCGAGCGTGAAAAAAAGCTTGGTCTCGAGGCCGGCCAGCGGTTGTTCCGGGTCGAGCCGCAGTGCCGCGTTCAGGTTGGCGGACCGCGCCGGTGCGAGCGATGGCGAAAGTTTTGCCGGCTCCGAACGCCCTGCTACAAACACCGTGCTGACGGCGAGTTGAGGGACCGCGCCGGCCGGATAGAAGTCGGCCAGCAGGCGATACATTCCCTCATAGGGCAACTTCACCTTCAGTCGAAAACTGCCGTCGTCCTGCGGGACCGGATGGTCGTGCAAGAAATATGCGAGATTTTCGCTCACTAGAAAGAAATGCATCAATTTCTCGTGAACGATCTCGAAGTGGCGAACGGAACGGTTGCTATCCGGGTCGAGCACCCGCAGGATGAGCGTGGCGTCTTCGCCGGGCCGCAGCATCACGGGGGATGATGTGACTTCGAGCGGAAATTCGACTCGATCTGGCACGTGGAGCACCAGTTTCATGCCGCAGCGCGGGCACACTCCGGGCTTGGCGGCGTGAACGTCGGGATCCATGGGGCAGACCCAGTCGTTAGGCGAATCGGACGACCCTGGCGGCTTCTGCCGACCCAGAAGAGCGGCTGCGTTCGCCAAATGGGCCAGGCACATCCGGCGGGTTAATAGGTATTCGCTAGACTGGAGTTTCATGGCCGAACAGAAACAAACACAAGCGAAGGCGGCGCACGCCAATTCGCCTAAGATCAAGCAAAAAGAAAAAATCTACGAAGCCGAGTACGTGGGCAGTGGCACTTTCCGCATCGTAAAGCCCAAGCGCAAGAATGCAAAGCGCCGTCAGTCCGCCCTGAAAGGTACGACGCGCGGCGCCCGCAAGTAGTTTTCATAAAGTCTGCGTCACTTTACTGAGCGTCCGGGGCTGATCGGGATTCAATCCCTTCACCTTCGCCAGGCTGGCGGCTAGAAGCTGCGCCGGAATGATGTAAGGAATCGGCGTATACAGCTCCTCCGGCAATGGACCTTTGTTCGACAGGTCCGCCGGAATCGTCAGCAACATTTTCACTCGTTTCTCGGCGGCCGCCTCCCGGTTACCGCGATCCGTGATCGTCAGCGTATCGGCTCGCAAAGACTCGAGTTTGGCGAGCATTTCGCGCATCGACTTCCAGGTCTTTCCCGGCGGGCAGAACAGAAAAGCAGGAAACGAAGTCTCGAGCATCGCGATTGGCCCGTGCATCAGGTCGGCCGAAGAGAAGCGCTCGGCGACTACATAACAGGTTTCCATCAGCTTCAGCGCAAACTCGAACGAATTGGAGTAATTCAATCCGCGGCCGATGCACACGGCGTGCCGCATGAAGCAGTAGCGCTCCGCGCGCTCGCAAATCTCGTCCTCGAGTTTCAGCGCCTCCCCGCACCACTCCGGCAGGCGTTCTAAATCCGCCAGCTCAATCGGCGCTCCAAACGCGCGTGCCAGTAAATAGAAGCAAATAAGCTGTCCGGTATACGTTTTTGTTGCGGCGACGCTCTTCTCTTTGCCCGCGCGCACCAGCAAAGTGTGCGATGCCAGGCGCGCCAACGTGCTTTCGCTCTCGTTCGTGATTCCAACCGTGAGCGCGCCCGCCGCTTTGGCTTGTTCGAGCACCAGGTTGGTGTCGGTTGACTCGCCGGATTGCGAAATGGCCACTACCGCTGCGTCTTTCAAATCCAGGCGCGCGCGGTATAGCGTGAATACCGATGGCGCGGCCAGCGAAACCGGAATGCCGGTCGAGATTTCGAGCAGGTAGCGGCCAAATTGCGCGGCGTTATCGGACGTGCCCCGCGCGGCGAGAACGATGAGCCGGACCGGATGCCGCGCAAAATACTCGCGCAGCTTCTCGGCTTGCCGCCACTCGCTCTTTAATGTGCGTTCGATGGCCGCCGGCTGCTGGCGGATCTCATCCCGCATGGTTGACATGCTGTGAACATAACAGACAGCTCATCGGCGGCGTTGGCATTCGTGCCCGCCGCGCCGAGATGAGTCTCGGCGTTGGATGAGAGACCCATAGAAGGCCAGTTTTCCAGTGACCTCTATTTTAGGGACACGACGCGAGGCACTCGTTCGGCATACAGGCGAACCCTAATCCAGAGATGTCTTGGCCCGAAATGCCAGGTGACGTTCATGTAACGTTATCAGTTGTAACGCACGGGTTCCTGACATGGCGAGAAGCTCTCAGAGCACGACGCGCTCGCCGCGAATCGGTCCCAGTAAATACTGTGGCGTGACGGTATTCGACATCGGCAGCCGGATAATCGTCGGCTTAATCACCACTAATGTATTGCTGGTTTCCCGCGCGCGCGTGTTCTCGCTGAGCGCTTGATTGAGCCCGCGGATATTCGATAGTCCCGCGATCCCGTTCCGCGTGACATTGGTGGAACTTTCATCCAATCCCGTAATCACGGCCCACTCTCCTTCTCGCAGCACCACACTCCCGCTGAATTTCCGTTGCGCGATCGCCGGCACCGTGTTGAAAGTCTGGCCGGAGAGTGTTTTGAATTCCGCTTCCACATCGAGCGAAATATCGCCTTCCCCGTTGACCCGCGGAGTCATCTTCAGGATCAGGCCCAGATCCTCGAGCGTCACTTGCCCGATTGGATTGTAGATCGATGCGGAGGATTGCTGGAATCCGCTGTACAGCGTCTGTGGAATCGGGTATTTTTCTCCGACGTGCAGGTTCGCGGTCTGTCCATCGCTCGCAACCATGACAGCCTGGTAGGTCGTCCGCGCCACGTTTTTCGAATACGTGGCGAACAGCGTGGAATCGGCCACCCCCAGACCCAACAGGGTCGAGCCCCCGCCGAACATAGCAATATTCATCGCGCTCGTCAAACTCGGAAGAATCGATTGGAAATGGCCTATGTGTCCAAAGTTGAGCAACGCGTAGGAGGTTGGCAGAGCGAGCCCGTAGTGATAATTGGTTTGCGAGTCGAGCGTGAGAAATTGAACCTCGATCGAGACTTGCGCTTTCGGCAACAGCAGCGCCTCGAGCAGCGATTGCGCCACGCGCGCCCGGGTGGCTCGATCCCGCACGAGCACCGTGCGGTTGAAGGAATCCCACCCAAAGGATCGCAAGCTAAGCACGCCGCGCACCGCATTGGCGGCATCAACCACATCCTTCTCGGCGAGCGCCTCCGGAACTGCCATCGTCAGCAGAATCGTCGGCTCCAGTTCATTCCGCTTGTCTTCGGTGTCGCGAGCGAAAAAAATCGCGTGCGGCGAAATCGGAAATACAAAGGTGTGAGTTACCGCGGTGAGCGCCTCCAGTGCCGTCTTTACGTCGGCGTCGCCAATGTCGAACCGGATATTTGGCTGGCTGGTGAGTTGCGGGTCCCAAACCGCTCGCAATCCATAGCTCGACGCTACTTTTTGAAACAGGCCGATCTCATCGGAGTGCAGGTCAAAGCTCTGTTTGCCGGGCGTGGCGTCCAAATGCGGAATGGGCTGGAGCTTCTTGCTCCAATCCACCGCCGTCGCTGGCTCTAACGCGGGCAGTCCCGGATTGTCCGCGGCCCGTTCGGCTTCTTTGATGTCGGCTGAAACATCGGCCGATTCGATATTGTTATCGCGCAGCAGCTTGGCGGCGGTTTCGAGCGAATCGCGGCCGGTCCTATAGCTCGGATTGTGCGGATCGCGTTTAACTGCTTCCGCGAAAAGCAGGTAAGCGCGTACCGTTTCGCCGGAGAGTTGCGCCTTCAGCGCCTGTGCCGCAAGTTGGCGCGCCACATCCTCGCTGCTGGCCGCCCAACAGGCAAACGCCATCAGCAGGCAAACGAAAACGCGTAGGATCAAGTAAATTGGACGTGCGCGGTCGGTCGGGCGTGGAGAGCGGCGGCGCACCTGGGCTTTTCAGGCCTAATGCCCCGGTGCGACGTAGCCCGGCGGATGAGCGGCGCCTTCACCGAAGAAATACTCTTCCATCTGCTTCAGAATGAATTCCTGAGCCTCGGGAGTCCCAAGGTTCAAACGGTATTCGTTCATGATCATCTTCATCTGTTCCACCCACATGGCCCAGGCCTCTTTTGAAACGTTGTCGTAGATGCGCTGACCCAGTGGATGTCCGTCAAACGGAGCCTCAGCAAGCCCGGGTAGTTCCTTTTGCAGTTTCACGCAGAAGACCTTCCGCTCGGTCTTCGGGGCAGGCGCGGAATTGCTGGCCATGGCTATTCTCCTCTTTTTCTAACTTTGAGCATAGCCCACCAGTCATTCTCGCTAAGCCGCGTTCGCTGTAGCCAGGCGCGCTTGGTTTCGCGCCGCCAGAAACGACCCTAACCGCGGCGGCGCCAACGCGCCCTCGGCTTGTTGCCGCTGCACAAGCTTTAGATAACTACGGAGCAAATCGGCCCGCGCGGCCCTGCCCATCCGCGACAACTGCAAATCGAGCAGCAAATCCAATTCCCACTGCGAAAAAACATGACGCCGGATAACACCGCCGATGATTTCCTGAATGAGTTGGCTGAACGACAACCATTCCGAATAGGAGCGCTTCACCGAAACTATGGTGCCTTCGGCTGTGGAAAAGTCTACAGATTTCTGCGATTCCGAAACGCAAACGCCACTTTATCAATTGGAATCATCGTGACATCTTTCGTCTTTTCTTCACTTTGGCCCTGGCTGTTCGGAACGCTGGCGGTTGCGTTGCTGGTCAGCGGAATCGACGATTTCATTCCTGTCCTGATTTGCCTCGCTCACCGCCTTCGGCGTTCGAAACCGGCGGCCGCCAACTCGCCTCTTACCATGCTGCCGCGCCGCATTGCAATTTTTGTCCCGTGCTGGAAGGAGTCGGAGGTCATCGGAAACATGGTCCGCCACAATTTGGCGGTCATCCGCTACCAGAATTTCGATTTCTTTCTCGGTGTGTATCCAAACGATGAAGCCACGCTAGCGGCAACCGGCCAACTCGCCGAGGTTTTCCATAACGTCCATGTAGCCGAATGCGCGAAGCCCGGCCCAACCTCGAAGGCCGATTGTCTCAATTGGGTCTACCGGCGCATGCTTCGTTTCGAAGAGGAGCACGGTGTCCGGTTCGATACGGTCGTGCTGCACGATGCGGAAGACATGATTCATCCCGAAGCGCTCTCGCTGATCGATCGGGAGCGCGCCGCCTATGCCATGGTGCAGGTGCCGGTGTTGCCCTTGCCGACGGGCCTTAACGAAGTCACGCACGGCATCTATTGCGACGAGTTCGCCGAGTTCCAGACCATCGATATGCACGCCCGGCAGTTCAGCGGCTCGTTCGTTCCGTCGAATGGCGTCGGTACCGGCTTCGCTCGCGAGATCCTCGAACGGCTGGCGACCGAGCGCGGGGACGTGTTCGATGCCGACAGCTTGACCGAGGACTATGAGATCGGCGTGTATATTCACGCCGCGGGTTATCCGCAGCTTTTCGCGCCCTTGCAGCGGAAAGATGGCGAATTTATTGCTACCCGCGAATACTTTCCGCGCACTGCGCGCTCGGCCATCCGGCAGCGTACGCGCTGGATCACCGGCATCGCGCTGCAGTGCTGGGAGCGCCGCGGCTGGCGCGGCAATTGGCGAACCCGGTATTGGTTCTGGCGCGATAGAAAAGGTCTCATCGCGAATCCCATCAGCTTGCTGACGAATCTGACGTTTGTGGCCGGGCTCGCTAGTTGGGTCGTGTCGGCCGCGCAGCATCGCCCCTGGGTGTTCGCGGTGCAAAATCCCGCCCTGGTGGTCCTTTGCTGGTTCACTCTGTCTCTCCAATGTCTGCGGATGGGCTTGCGCATGTTCTGTGTGGCCCGCATCTTCGGCCTCGCCTTCGCACTGGCCGTGCCTCTGCGCACCTTTCACGGCAACCTGGTGAATTGTTCCGCTACTCTGCGCGCGCTCTGGAGATATGCGCATGCTCGCTGGCAAGGGAATACGCTTGTCTGGCTGAAAACGGAGCACGCCTATCCTACGCGTGACGCCCTTGCACAGCATCGTCGCGAACTGACCGATGTCCTGGTTGGTTGTGGGTTCATCTCACAGCAAAGCCTGTCGCTCGCGATAGCGGGCATGCCAGCGGAGACCGATTTGTGCGAGCACCTCCGGACGAGCGGTGCGGTATCCGACGAAGATCTGTGCAAAGCGGTCAGCCTGCACAGCGGAGTGCCTTCATTAAAAGTGGATGCTCGCAAAGTAAAGGCATTGGTGGCGCGCAGCCTGCCCGCGCACCTCGAAAAGCGTCTCGGCGTGGTGCCCTTCCGCGTACACGGCGGCAAGTTACTTATCGCCGGACGAAAAGTCTTATCCGCGGACGCGCTCGAAGAACTTCAAGGCTTTACGTCACTGCCGCTCGAATTTCAGCTCGTCACGCAGCGCAATTATGAAGAACTCCGAAAGCTTCTTTAAGACCGCGGGCGCGGATCGAACAACTCAATGGGCGAGAATTCGACGATTTTCCATGTGCCGCCCATTGGTACGAGCCGCGCATGAACGGTCGCGTTCCGGTCCCGCGTGTAGCCGGTCTGCGGATCCGTCAACGTCAGCGTCCATTCAAGCGTCAAAGTCGCTTCGGCCCGAGAGTCCTGCTCCTCGATCACTTCTAATTGATTCGTCAACTGGAACGCGCTGGTTAACCCGCTGAAGTAGCCGCGCAGCGTTTCGTACGCTGGGAAAGATTTGTCAAATGGAGTCATCGCGTCCGCCGGATTGCCCGCAGTAAGCGCCGAGGCCACATAGCTCACCCGCGCGCGCGGCATTTCCGCACCCAGGGCCGCCGTCGCCAGCGCCAACAAGAAAACGACCGGGCTACGTGCGATAGCTGCCATTGATTTGGATGTAGCCTTCCGTGAGATCGCAGGTGAAGAATCGCGCTTCTCCTTTGCCTCCTCGCTTATGCACGATATCGATGCGCACTTCCGATTCATCCAATTTCGTTTTGAGCTCGGCCTCATCGTAGTCCGCCGCCAGACCCTTGCGGCAAACCGGCATTTGTTGCAGGTCGATATCGATATCGGCGGGATCGAAAACCACGCCCGAATATCCCGCCGCGGCCAGAATGCGTCCCCAGTTCGGATCGCTGCCCGCAATGGCCGTTTTCACCAGCGGCGAATTCGCCACGGCGCGAGCGATGCGCAGGGCGTCCTTCTTGGTTTGAAAACCGACCGTGCGCACGATGATCAGTTTGCGCGCGCCCTCGCCATCCGCTGCAATCTGCTCCGCGAGCCGCTCCATTACCCGCGCCACGGCTTCCGCAAGTGCATCGCGTTCCACCCCCCGCGGCTTGACGTTCGAGGCTCCATTCGCCAGCAGCAGCAGCGTGTCATTCGTCGACGTATCGCCATCGACGGTCAGTGAATTGAAACGAGCGCTCCACTCCGCGCGCGAGCATTCGCTCTAAATGGCCGCGCTTCACCACGGCATCCGTCATCACGAACGCCAAGCATGGTCGCCATGTTGGGTTGGATCATGCCGCTGCCTTTAGTCATGCCAGCCACCTGCACAATTCCCGCTTCGCACGGCACTTCTTCCCAGGCGATCTTCTGGCGCGTGTCGGTGGTGAGAATGGCGTTAGCCACCTCGTCGAAAGTTGACGGAGATAGCTTCGCAACGAGATCCGGCGGCGGGATCGATCAGCAAAGCTCGGATCGAGCTCCACGCCGATGACGCCGGTAGAGCAGGGAAACACGTGGTCGGCCCTGCAGCGAAGCGCCTTTGCAAACGCTCTCGCACTGAGTAAGGCCACGCGATCTCCGGTACGCGTGGCGCAATTCGCATTGCCTGCATTGATCAGCACTGCCGCCACCCGGCCCTTGGAGGCCTCCAGATGCTTGCGTGCGAGCCGCACAGGCGCGGCTTGCACCATGTTGCGCGTGAATACCGCCGCCGCGCGCGCCGGAGGCGTCGAAACAATCAGCGCGAGATCGTTCTTCTCCTGCTTGCGGATGCCCGCGTAAGTTGCGGCGTAACTGATAACCGGCCGGAAATTTCAAACTGGCTCTCCCAAGAGTTCGTTCTCCGCTATTTTGTAGCCGTTCAAAAACGCTTCCGCGCTCATACGCTTCTTGCCTGCAGGCTGCACTTCCAGCAGTTCGAGCGTTGTCCGCTCCCCACAGCCTGCAAACAGACGGCGCTTCGCCGCTCGAAGCGTGCCAGGCAATAGCCCGCTTTCTTCATCTGCCGGTTTCGCTCGCATGATCGAAAGCTGCTGCCCGCGAAAGCTGGTGTATGCGCCCGGCCAGGGGGTAAATCCGCGCAACCGGCTGTCAATTCGCGCCGCCGGCAGACGCCAATCGACCAGGCCGTCTTCCTTCTTCAGAATCGGCGCGAGCGTCGCGTCGGCGTTATTCTGCTTCTCGCGCCGGATCGTTCCCGCCCCAATCTCGCGGATCGCTTCGCAGCAGCAATCTTGCGCCCAGCGGAGCCAGGCGCGCGCTCAATTCCGGCGCGGTCTCCTCCGGCCCGATCGCCGCCCGTTCCTTCAGCAGCATGTCCCCCGTATCCAGACCCGCATCGATCTGCATAATGGTTACGCCGGTTTCCGATTCGCCGTTCGCGATGGCCCATTGGATCGGCGCTGCCCCGCGATATTTCGGCAACAGAGAGGCATGTACGTTGAGAATGCCATGCCGCGGCAAATCGATGATACTTTGCGGAATGATCTGCCCATAGCCCACCACCACCATGAGCTCCGCGCTCAACACTCTCAGTAGTTCTAGGCTCTCCGGCGCGGCGCACGCGCTCCGGCTGATGCACCGCAATCCCAAGCCGCTGCGCGGCGACCTTCACCGGCGATTCCGCCAGCTGGTTTCCGCGGCCCTTGGGCCGATCGGGTTGCGTGAATACTGCCGCTACTTCGTGTCCCCCGGCAAGCGCTGCGAGCGACGGCACTGCGAATTCCGGCGTGCCCAGGAACACCACGCGCACTTCGCTCAGTCCCACTCGCCGGCTTTTTGTAGCTTTTTGATCTTGCGCCGGATGATATCGCGCTTCAAAGCGCTCAGGTGCGCGATAAAGAGTATGCCATTCAAATGGTCGATTTCATGTTGGAAAGCTCGCGCCAGCAGTTCTTCGCCTTCGAGCTCGATCACCTCGCCTTTTTCATTACTGCGCCCGCACGGTCACTTTGTTAGCGCGCGTCAAAGGCTCGCGAAAACCGGGAATGCTCAGACAGCCTTCTTCGCCCGTCTGACTTCCTTCCTTCGAAGAGATCTCGGGATTGATGATCACGATTTTTTTGCTCTCGTCCTCGCCGACGCTGATATCGATCACCGAGACGCGCTTCGCCACGCCAATTTGCGGCGCCGCCAGTCCCACGCCTTTGGAGGCGTACATCGTCTCCCACATATCCGCGATGAGTTCCTCGAGCTCCGCGCTGTCAAACTCCGTTACCGGCTCGGCGGCCCGCTCTAGAATCGGCTCGCCATATTTCAATATTTTTCGGACCATCTAATAATTGCTTACCTGCGCGACATACCCTTCATAGTTGCGCTTGGTTTCTCCCAGGGAATCGCCCCCAAATTTTTCGAGGAATGCCGAAGTCAGCACCAGCGCGGTCATGGCTTCTCCAATCACGCCGGCGGCGGGAATTACCGCGACATCGCTTCGTTCATAGGCTGCGAGCGCCGGTTCGCGTGTGTCGAGATCCACCGATTCGAGCGGTCGCCGCAGCGTCGAGATAGGTTTCAGCAAGCCGCGGACTACCACATCCTCGCCATTGGTGATGCCGCCTTCGAGACCGCCCGCGCGGTTTGAGCCGCGATGGAACTCGCGTGTTGGCTTCTGGTAATGAATCGTGTCCTGCACCGCCGACCCATACGCCGCAGCGCCTTCTTCCGCCAATCCGATCTCCGCTCCTTTCACAGCCTGAATCGAAACAATTGCTTGCGCCAGCCTTCCGTCCAACCGTGTGTCCCATGCGATATGCGAGCCCAGACCCGGCGGTAATCCGTGCGCGACCACTTCAAAAACTCCGCCCACCGTATCGCCGGTGCGGTAGGCGTGGTCGACGGCTTCCTTCATCTTCTGTTCCGTCTCAGAGTCCACGCAGCCGAGGAGCACCTCATCCCGCTCGTTTAGCGCGACAATCTCCCCCCACTCCGCCCGGCGCTCCAGACGCACCGGTCCAACTCTGATCACATGGCTCAAAATTTCTATCCCGAACTCTTTGAGGAAGGTCTTCGCCAGCGCTCCGGCTGCCACGCGCGCCGCGGTTTCCCGCGCGCTCGCGCGCTCCAGAATGTAACGCGCCTCGCTGAAATTATATTTTAGGCGCCGGCCAGATCCGCATGGCCCGGCCGCGGCCGCTGCACGGGCTTCGCCTTGCCGTCCTCGGCATCCTTCGCCTCGACCGGCAAAATGCCGCTCCAATTTTTCCAGTCCCTGTTTTCGATCAGAATAGCGATAGGCGAGCCGATGGTGTGCGAGTGCCGAACTCCAGAGACGATATGCACCGTGTCGGTCTCGATCTTCATTCGCCCGCCGCGGCCATACCCCTGCTGCCGCCGCCAAAGCTGCCGATTCAGAAACTCGATCGAAATGGGAACGTCCGCCGGCAGACCCGTTAAAGTCGCCACCAGACATTCGCCATGCGATTCCCCCGCCGTTTCAAAACGCAGCATGCAACGCTATTCATGGTAACCAAGGGAGTTAGCGCCAGCGTGGGATAATTGGGCAGGCGGAAGAGTTTGCCCATCCCCCAAAACCCTCGTGTGAGCCGTGTGGAAGCGGTGGTTCAGTCGGCCTGGGTGCGCCGGCTCACCGTCCTTTCCATCGAGCAACTGGCTATTGCGGTAGCGCTTATCTTCGGCGGCGGAATTTTCATGCTGCTGCTCGGAACCCAGATCCTGGATTGGTACTGGCTCGTGCTATTGGCGGTCGTCGGACTCGGAATCGGAGCCTGGCGCGTCCGTTTTCGCATGTTCGAGCGGTATCGGGTGGCGCAGTTGCTCGATCGAAAGCTAGGGCTGCACGACTCGCTCTCGAGCGCTTGGTTTCTGCGTTCGCAGCCTGCCGAGCCAGAACCGGCGGCGAGTTTCCAACTCGAATATGCAGAGCGGCTGGCCGCGACGGTCTATCCGGCTGCCGCCTTGCCATTCACGCGCGGTCGGCTCTGGATACTGGCGGGTGGCTTGGCCGCGGTCGCTTTCGGACTCTTTGCAGTACGCTATCTGGTCACCCATAGCCTGAGCCTCGAACGCGCGCTCGTGCCCATCTACCACGGCGATGTTTTTGCGCGCCGCGAACCTGCCCCGCCGCTAAAGAGTCACTCACTTGACGATCCCGCGGGATCAAACCAGTCCAAGAAGGAAGCTTTGCCCGCCGGAAATGCGCCGAAAAGCGAACGCCAGGATGAATCGGCATCGAGCGAAGTGAAAACGGGTATTGCAGCTTCCGAGCAGCCGACTCAACAATCCCAACTCAAGGCGAATAACGGGCTTGAGACTGGCGCGAGCGACAAGCCGGCGACCCCGTCCCCGTCGCGCGAGCAGGCAGGCGAGCAAAGTCAACAGCGGTCGGCGTCGAAAGACCAGCAGGCCGGCGACCAGCAAAGCGCGACCGGGTTGATGGACAAGATGAAAGACGCCCTTTCGAGCGTGGTGGCGAAAATGCGGCAGAACGCCGGCGCGCAAAAATCGCAGCAGGAGAGTCAGCGCTCTAGCGATGGCCAGCAAGCTACCGAGAAGGCTTCCGCGAAAAACGATCCGAATGGCGATTCCCAGAAAAACGCCGGCAATCAGCAAGCGAGTCAGGACCAATCTTCCGAAGGCCAGCCGCAAGGGCAGACTACTGAAAAAACGCAGTCTGCACAAGGACGCAATTCCAATCAGCCGACCGATAAAGAAGGCGCCGATTCCCAATCCGGCGTCGGACGCCAGGATGGGGATAAACAAGCGCGCGAATCGGAGCAACTCAAAGCGATGGGCAAGCTGGCCGAGATTATCGGTAAACGCTCCGCCAGCGTAACCGGCGACATAGTGGTCGAAAATCCCTCGGGGAAACAGGGCCTGAAGACCAGCTATTCACGGCGCGTTGGCCAACACGCCGACCTTGGCGGCGAAATCAACCGCGACGAAATCCCGCTCATGTACCAACAATACGTGCGCGAGTACATGCAGCAAATCCATAACCAGCCGAAACGTCAATAACGCTACTTCTTATCCCGGCTCTCCAGAACCGATTTCGCGTAATAATTCACGACCTTCGCCTCGCTCCGCGCAACTTCATAAAAGGCCGATCGCAACATCTGCTGCTTCCCCTGGAACAATTCCTGCCGGATCTCTTCCTGCACGCGCGGATCGGACAACTGCCGCTGCCCCGCCATTTCCCGCGAGATCAGCTTGATCAGTCGGTAGCCTTCCGCTGTGTGGATAATCGGCGAAATCTGACCGGGCGTCATATTGAGCACTAGCTTACGCAGCTCCGGATTAGCCCTGTCGAGCGTCGATTCCGGAACGAAGCCGATGTCGCCTCCGTTGGCCGCCCATTGATCCTCCGAATAGCTCTGCGCGAGTGCTCCGAAATCCTCGCCCTGCCGCAGGCGCATTTCGATCATCTGAATTTTGTTGCGTGCTTCCTGATCGCTCTGGGCCTTGCTGTTCTTCAGGTTGCTCGCGTTCGGATCGGGCCCCGGCGTCACCATAATCTGCGCGAGCCGGATCTTGTTCTCCGCCAAATTGAAGTTCGCCCGATTGGCGGTATAAAACGCAGTCACCTCGGCGTCGGAAATCGTGATGTGCGATCCGATCTCTTTCGCAAACAGCTTCTCCACGCTAAGCTGGCGGCGGATCTGCCCCTTTAAATCGGGAACCCCCATGCGCAATTGCTGCAAATGTTTCTGAAAGTCCTCCTGTGTATACGGCGCTTTGATCTCGTTGAAGCGTGCGTCCACTTCAGCGTCAGACGCCAACAGGCCTTCTTTCTCCGCGCGCTGCAGCATGATGTCGTCGTCGATAAGCGCGCGTAGAGCCTCCAATCGGAGTTGCGTCGTCTGGTCGCCCGTTACTTTTCCGGAAGCATTGGGAAACTGCGTCGCCATGGCGCGATCGAGCGCCGCAAATGTAACCGCGCGGCCGTTCACTGAAGCCGCCACATCGCGCGGTGCGGGCTTCTCGCAGCCAACCAAGAGGCCGAAAATGGCGCAGCTCGCCACCGCGAGCGTTCGACGCCGGCCGGAGCTCCGCATCTAAGATTTGGTCCTTCTGATCTCTTCCGCGAGCGCGGGCACAATTTCGAACAAATCCCCCACCACACCATAATCGGCGCTCTCGAAAATCGGTGCGCTCTCGTCCTTGTTGATTGCCACGATCGTCTTCGAGCCCTTCATGCCGACCAGGTGCTGAATCGCTCCGGAGATTCCGACGGCGAAATAGATCTTCGGTGCAACGGTTTGCCCGGAACTTCCAACCTGCCGCTCCATAGGTAGCCAGCCATTGTCGCAAATCGGGCGCGAGGCGGCCAGCTCCGCACCCAATGCCTTCGCAAGATCCTCCACGATTGCCAGGTTCTCTTTCTCCTTAATGCCGCGTCCCACCGAGACAATCACCTCAGCGGCGCCCAGGTCGACCGAGCGCTGCGCTTCGCGAAAGGGCGCCTCCGGCTTGCCGCGAATCTGCCCGGGTTCGAGCTGTAATCGAAAATTGCTCGATCGGACGGGCCCCCGCGGAAGGCTGCCCGCCGCGAAAAGCCCCCGCCTGCACGGAGATGAATTGCGGCTCGCCCGCGGGGTGGACATCCGCGCTCAGCTTGCCTTGGAAGAGCTGCCGAACCAGGCGCAGCGCCCCATTTTCAGTCTTCACATCCACAACATCGCTGACGAAAGCTTTGCCGAAACGGGTAGCCAGCTTGGGGCCGTAATCGCGCACCTGATACGTGTGCGGAAACACGATTGCCTCTGGGCGCACGCTTTGAACAATCTGTTCCAGGGCGGCCGTATAGCCGTCCGCTGTGTAATCCGCCAGAAGCGCGTGGTCGGCCGCAAAGATTTTTTCTACTGGGTAGCCCGCCGCCTCTCGCGTGAGTGACTCGATAGCGGACCCCAAGACGACCGCCGCTACCCGAACACCGAGCGCCTGCGCGATCCGTTCGGCCGCGGTCAGCGCCTCAAAAGACACGCGATTCCACTTGCCGCCGCGCTGCTCGAGTATCGCCAGAACACTCATAAGACCCGCGCCTCGAATTTCAACTTCTCTACCAACTGATGCGCCACCTGCTTGGCGATCTCCGGAAAGGATCTGCGTCTGCTTCGAGCGCGCCGGCAGGTAGACGCGGTCCATCTCCACCTGCGAGGCGAGATCCGCGCCCAGTTCGCGCGCCGAAACGGTCTTCACTTCCTTGGTCTTGGCTTTCTTGATGCCCATGAGCGTCGCATAGCGCAGCTTCTTGATGCCCGATTGAATCGTCAATACAACGGGCAGCGGCAGCACGACGTTTTGGAACCAGCCATCCTCGAGCTCGCGCTTCACGCGAACCGTCTTGTCTTGCGGCTCCACTTCCATCACGATCGTCGCGTGCGCATAGCCCAGTAATTCCGCCAGCACCACTCCGGTCTGCCCGTATCCCAAATCGTCCGATTGCAAACCGGTAAGGACAAAATCCGGCGACTCGGGTCCGGCCGCCGCCGCCAGCAGCCGGGCGGTCGCCAGTGCATCCAGCACACCCTCTTCGGCGATCTCGATGTGTATGGCGCGGTCGGCCCCCTTAGCCAGCGCCTCGCGAATGGTTTGCGTGGCTCGCGCCGGGCCCGCGCACATCACAATGACCTCACCGCCCAATTTTTCCTTCAATTGCAGCGCCTCTTCCAACGCGTAGGCGTCGGGTTCGTTCATTTCGTAGCTGAGGTCGCTCTCATCCAGCCACGTACCGGCCCCATTCACGCGTAACGGCGAGTCTCGCGCCGCCACCTGTTTCACGGAAACAATGATTTTCATGTACGACAGAGTTCTCTTTCAGTATGCCCAAGTGCTCGCTTGCCGGCCCAGTCCGCTATCCAAAAGTGTCTCTGCGGGCGTGAACTTCCGGTTGAAACGTTGCGCGCCGCGCTTTCACTACACTGCAAAGCTGTAAGTTACCGGGCCGCCCGTCGTGGCCCTCTATTTGCTTTCAGTTTGCGAATCAAGGGTGAGAAGTATGGGAAGAGACGTATTCATCAGCTATCGGCACGAGGATCAGGCCGTTGCCGATCGTGTATGCGTGGCTCTCGAGCGGGCCCACATCGATTGTTGGATCGCTCCGCGCGATGTGCCGCCCGGCGAGGATTGGCCCACCGGAATTGTCGAAGGGATCCAGCAGTGCCATACATTCGTGCTGATTCTTTCCGAAAACTGCCAAAACAGCCGGCAGATCGCGCGCGAACTCGAGCTTGCCGATAGCCATGCTCTGCGCATCGTGGCCCTGCGCATCCAGGACGTCCAGCCCCCTCCCCAACTGCTCTTCTTTTTAGGGAATGTGCAGTGGCTCGATGCATTTGACGATCGGTTCGACGCGTCGATGGCTCGCCTGGCCGAAGCGATGAGCCGCAGCGACAGCTATCCCGCTCCGCTCACTCGTATCGATCCGCGCGTCCAGGATTTCATCTCCTCGGGGGTCTCACAGAGGAAACCCGGCGTCAAGCGCGGCCCGATGCTGGCGAAAGTCGCAGCCGGCCTCTTGCTGGCCGTAGGCATCGGCGGCGGCGCTTACTTGCAGGCCAAACACGTCGAAGCCGTTGATAGATACCAGAAAGGGGAAATACTCTTTCAGGCGGGAAATTTCAGGCCGGCTCTCCGGGAATATAGTGCCGCCATTCACGCGAACAATGCCTATTACGGAGCCTATTGTGAGCGTGCCCGCGTGTATCAAGCCGTGGGGGACAGCCGCCATGCCCTTGCCGATCTCCGCACCGCCATCGATCTCTACCCGCAAAGGCCCTTTGCCAGGAAACTGCTCGATGAATTTTCGCGCGAAGACTCAGCCTTCAACGTAGCGCTTAAAAATCAGGCAGCCATTCGTGCCGCCGAATCCAAAGCTGTTCGATAACGCGTACTCGATCTTCGTCGGCCGCGCCTGGTTCGGCACGTAGTCGAGATCGCATTCCGGATCCGGGAACTCGTAGTTGATCGTAGGCGGCGCAATCTGGTCGCGAATCGCCAGCACCGATATGCCGGCCTCGAGCCCGCCCGCTCCGCCCAGCAGGTGGCCCGTCATGGATTTGGTGGAACTGACGGCCAGTTTCTTTGCGTGCTCGCCGAAGGCCCGCTTGATGGCAAGTGTTTCCGCTTTATCGCCCAGCCCCGTCGATGTTCCGTGCGCATTCACATACTGCACGGCCGAAGGCTCTATGCCTGCGTTGCGCATGGCGTTGCGCATCACACGATAGCCTCCATTGCCGTCTTCCGGCGGAGCCGTGATGTGGTGCGCATCGGCGCTCATGCCATAGCCCACGATCTCGGCCAGAATCGGGGCGCCCCGCCGCCGCGCGCGCTCCAGCTCTTCCAAAATCAAAATGCCTGAGCCTTCGCCTACCACGAATCCGTCCCGCTGCTTATCCCAGGGCCGCGACGCGCGCGCCGGCTCATCGTTGCGCGTCGAAAGAGCTCGCATTGCCGCAAAACCGCCCACGCCCATTGGCGTGACGCACGCCTCGCTTCCCCCGCAAATCATCACGTCGGCGTCTCCGTATTGAATCAGCCGGTAGGAATCGCCGATCGAATGCGCGCTGGTGGTGCAAGCTGTCGCGGTCGCCGAATTGGGTCCTTTCGCGCCGTAACGGATCGACACATATCCGCTTGCCAGGTTCACGATGCAGGACGGAATAAAGAACGGCGAAATCCGCCCGGGTCCCCGTTCGAGCAGGATCTTATGCTCGCGCTCGATAATCTCGAACGCTCCAATCCCGCTGCCGATGTAGACGCCGGTGCTTTCGGCGTCTTCCGCGCTTACCTTCAATCGCGCCGACGCTACGGCAAATTCAGTCGCCGCCATAGCAAACTGAATAAACCGCCCCATCTTTTTGACGTCTTTTTTGTCGACATAGCGCAGCGGATCGAAATTCTTGACCTCGCCGGCAATCTGGCACGCGTATTCGGCGGCGTCAAACTGCGTGATGCGGCCTATCCCGCTGGTTCCACTCCGGATCGCCGCCCAGCACTCTTCCGTTCCCGTGCCGACCGAACTGACCAGACCGATTCCGGTAACGACTACTCTGCGTGGCGCCATTCTCGCTCTGGGGAGAATGCGGCTTACTTCTTCTTCGACTCGATGTAGTCGATCGCGTCCTTGACGGTCTTGATCTTCTCGGCTTCTTCATCCGGTATGTCGAGGTCGAACGCTTCCTCGAACGCCATCACCAGTTCGACTATGTCGAGCGAGTCCGCGCCCAAATCGTCCACAAACGACGCGCTCGGGTCGACCTGTGCCTCATCGACTCCAAGCTGTTCCACAATGATCTGCTTGACCTTTTCTGCTACCGCCATGAATTGTTCTCCTGTGCTCGCAAATACCTGCGCCGCAAACCTCTAAACTACATCATTGTCCTGGCAGGTTCGCCATCGGTGGGCGTACAGCGTAAAGAATGTAACGCTTCTCCCTTACTGTAGCAATCGCTCCGGTGTTACTAAAATATAGATATTGTCCGAGCCTTCGCGTGTCCTGTATCTGCATGGCTTTGCTTCGAGTCCCGCCTCGCGGAAGGCGACCTTCTTCGCGGAAAAGCTGGCCGCACTCGGCTTCGCGGTCGAAATTCCCGATCTCGCCGAAGGCGATTTCAAGCGGCTGACCATTACAAACCAACTCGCTCTGGTCGAGCGCCTGGGCCGCGGCGAGCGCGTGATCGTCATCGGCTCGAGCCTCGGCGGGTATCTTGCCGCCCTCTACGCCGCGCGCCACCCGGAAGTCGACCGTCTAATTCTCCTCGCGCCCGCTCTCCGCTTCCACCGGCTCTGGACCCAGGAGTTTGGGCCCGAAAGGCTCCGGCTTTGGAGAGAAAAGGGTAGCATTCCGGTCTTTCATTATGGAGCCGGGAGCAATCAGCTCATCGGATATCAACTGATGGAGGATGCCGGCCGGTTTGAACCGGATCCGGAATTTGCCCAGCCTTGCTTGCTCTTTCATGGCGACCAGGACCCTCTCGTCCCAATCGCCCAATCGGTGGAATTCGCCGCTGCCCATCCGAATGTTCACCTCGTCGGGCTACACTCCGGTCATGAATTGACCGATGTGTTGGATAAGATCTGGGAGGAATCCGAAAAATTCCTCACGCCAAAACCTGCGGTAAAATGATCGTATCGAGCTGGACTACGCTAGACTGGCGTCAGGTGCAGCGAAATTTGCAACTGTGATTTTTCATATCACGTCCAAAATTGCGGAGACTAGCGTCGCATATGGGGAGTTCGTGGGCGGAGCCCGTAGCAGCCAGCGGGCAAAAAAAGGAAACCATGGAGCCTGATCCTCAGGTAGGTCAAACAGATACCCATCTTAATAACCTGTTGGTGTCGAGCGATCTCGAAGCGCCCTGGTATAAGTCGATCGTCCAGGGTATCCGGGAAATCATAAGCCCCCCGAAGCTGCCGCCGCTCGAAGTAACCTCCCAACCGGGCGACAGTTCCTATCTTGGCGACTTGGCCAAAATCGAACTGCCCTGGTACAAATCCCTTGTTAGTAACGTTCGGGAATTGATTAACCCGCCCAAACTGCCGCCTTTGGAGGTCACCTCCAAGCCGGTCGAAGTAGGCACCATTTGGGGGGCATACGGTGGCGGGGGAGCCCGCTCCGGTACCGCTTCGGTTTTGATCCACGTCGGGGTGGTGCTGCTGCTGCTGGTCTTCTTCCAAACGCCCACGGGGAAAAAAATGGTGAAGCAGGTGACGGACATCTACTATGTCCCTCCTTACCAATCCAAGCTTCCCCCGGCTGCGCAGAAAGCTGGGGGCGGCGGTGGCGGCGGCGTAAAAGCGCCTACACCGGTCAGCCGTGGCGAGGCTCCCAAACAGGCGCCTAAACAATTCATTCCTCCGGTCATGGCGGTTCCTCAGCCCAAACTGCCGGTTACGCCCACCATCACGGCTCCAACGCCGCAAATCGTCGCCGATCAATACGGCGACCCGCTCAGCAAACTGGACCCGAACTCCGCTGGCCAGGGTGTGGACGGCATGGGCAACGGAAAGGGTGGCGGTCTCGGCAGTGGCGATGGCGACGGTTTCGGAAGCGGCAGTGGCGGCGGCACAGGCGGCGGAGCCTACCGTATCGGCGGCGAAGTTTCGGCGCCCGTACTGGTGAGTAAGGTCGAGCCCGAATACTCGGAAGAGGCCCGCAAAGCCAAATACTCCGGAGAGGTGCTGCTATCGATCGTGGTCGATGCCACCGGCACTCCTCGCGACATTCACGTGGTTCGGCCCCTCGGCCTGGGCTTGGATGAGAAAGCCATCGAAGCTGTTATGAAATGGCGTTTCCGTCCGGGCGTCAAAGGCGGCCGCCCAGTCGCCACGCAAGCTCAAGTAATCGTCAATTTCCGCTTGCTTTAACCTGTTTCGCCTGGCATTCCGCGCACGGGCAAATATTCCGCAGATGATCGAACGAGTACATGCCTGTACTGTGCCCGTCGTTCCAGTAGATGCGGATCGCGTACTGCCCCACCGGCTCCACCGAATTCATCTTCAGCGACGGCTTGTACATCGGAAACAATTCCTGCTTCGCATAATCGGATCGTCTGCGGCGCGGTGCCGTGCGCGCCCGTGCAGGTCGCGCAAGGGCATTCGTCCCGCAAATAGGCGAGCGAATACTCGCTATGATGTCCATCCCGCCAATCGATCTTGATGCCTGTCGATTTCGAAATCGCTATGTGTTCCGGATCGGCCACCTGTCGTCTCGGTTGTTCGCACGTTTAAGATGCATTCTGCGTGCGCTCGATATCCCGCACGCCGGGTATGCGCCGGAACGCGCTAATCACGCGCTCCAGCTGTTTCTTATCCCGCACATCCATCGTGATATCGATCACCGCGCTATCGTCCGTTCTGTTTTCATCGCCGCGCGCTTCGAGTGTCCGGATGTTGCTCGATTCCGCGCTCAAAATCGATGTGAGCTGATGCAAAATCCCCGGCCGGTCGTCCGTGTAGATCACAACTTTCACCGGCAGCGGATCGCTCGCGCTGCGCGCCCATTCGACCGCGATCTTGCGTTCCGGCTCATACATCAGGTTCTGCACATTCGAGCACTGCGCCGAGTGCACCGCCACGCCTTTGCCGCGCGTGATGTAACCGACGATCTGCTCCCCGCGAACCGGATTGCAGCACTTGGCGCGATACACCAGAACATCGTCGGCGCCCTTCACGTGAATCGTCAGATCGCCGTCGGCGGCAGGTGAACCCGCTGGCGGCTGCGTACGAGGCAGCGCGATCGGTTCCGGCCGCATCCGGCTCGGCGGTGTCTTCGGGCGCCACTTTCTGCAGCACTTGCCGCGCGGAAAATCTGCCGAAGCCCAGCGCCGCGTACAAATCTTCCGTCTTGCTGACGCCGTATTCGGACGCCACCGATTCCAGGTCGTCGTTCGAAATGCGCCCCAGGCTCACGCCCATGCGCCGCGCTTCTTTTTCGAGCGATTTCTGCCCGATCTCGACCGCCTTGGCCCGCTCCACGGCGTTGATTACGTGCCGGATCTTGTTGCGCGCCCGCGAGGTTTTGACCACGGCCAGCCAGTCCCGGCTGGGCTGATGGCCCGGCTGCGTCAAAATCTCCACCACATCGCCGTTGCGCAGCGTTGTCTTCAGCGGCTTGATCGAGCCATTCACGCGCGCACCCACGCAGGTGTTGCCCACATCGCTATGAATCGCGTAGGCAAAATCGATCGGCGTTGCATCGCGCGGCAAAACAATCACGCGGCCGCGCGGAGTGAACGTGTACACCTCTTCCGAATAGAGGTCCACTTTCAGAGTCGAGAGAAAATCTCCCGAGTCGCTCATCTCGTGCTGCCACTCGACAAGCTGCCGCAGCCAGGCGATGCGCTGGTCCTCATCGCCCGGGCCCTTTGCTGCCTTCCTTATATTTCCAGTGCGCCGCGATGCCTTCTTCCGCCAATCCGGTGCATCTCTTCTGTGCGAATCTGCACTTCAAACGTCACGCCGCCTGGGCCGATCACCGATGTGTGGAGCGATTGATACAGATTCGGCCGCGGCATGGCGATGAAATCCTTGATCCGGCCCGGGAATCGGATGCCATTCGTTATGAATCACACCGAGCGCCGCATAACAGTTCTTCACCGAATCGGTAATGATCCGGACGGCCAGCACGTCGTAAACCTGATCGAGCGTGATCCTCTGCCGCTTGAGTTTCAAATAAACCGAATAGGCCCGCTTCACGCGGCCGTGCACGCGCGCCGGAATGTCTTCGCGCTGCAGCTTCTGCTCGATCTGGGTCTGCAATTGACGCAGCAGCTCTTCATGCTGCGCGCGCTTGGCGTCGATTTCCCGCATGAGGTCCGCGGCCGCCTCCGGCTGCAGCGCCTGAAATGCCAGGTCTTCGAGCTCGCCGCGTATTTTGCCCATTCCCAGCCGGTGCGCGATGGGCGCATAGATGTCGATTGTCTCCTGCGCGATCGCATGTTGTCTCTCGGACGATAGAGAACTGAGCGTCCGCATATTGTGCAGCCGGTCCGCCAGCTTCACGATGATCACGCGAATATCGGTGGTCATGGCCAGCAGCATCTTGCGCAAGCTCTCCGCCTGCCGGTCGTCCCGATTCCCGAAGCTGATCTTACTCAGCTTCGTGACGCCATCCACGCAGCGCGCTACATCTTCGCCGAACTTCTCGCGCAGCTCATCGAGTTTGGCGCTCGTATCTTCCAGCACGTCGTGCAGGAGACCGGTCTCAATGCAGACCAGGTCCATCTGCATGTCCGCCAAAATATGCGCCACCGCCAGCGGATGCGTGATGTACGGCTCGCCCGATTTCCGCTTCTGTGATTTATGCCGCTCGGCGGCAAAACGGCACGCCTCCTCCAACCCCGCCAGATCTTCTTTCGGGCGAAGTACGCGCACCTTTTCCTCCAGGCTGCGATACAGCTCCTCTACCTGGGGAAGTTCCAAAACACCGGTTGACATGCGGGCTTAAATACTAGGTTAGTGCAGAGGTGCGGTGGATCGTCTTTGCTGCCTGGTTGAAAAACTCATTTCGATCTATCCTGGATTATGCATCTCGGGTCAAAATTCTCTATTCTCGCGATCTTTCTCCTCGCAGGCGTCCCACTTTTTGCGCAATCCGAAGTCGGCACCACCGGCGTAAACGGCACCATCACCGATCCCTCGGGCGCCATCGTCGCCGGCGCTAAAATCACCGCCACAAACGCCGGCACAAACTTCACGCGCCAAACCACCAGCACCGCCGCCGGGCTATACAGCCTTGGAAATTTGCCGGTGGGGGCCTACGATCTCAAAGTGGAAATGACCGGCTTCAAAACGGCCGAGCAAAAAAACCTGAATCTCGGGGTCGGCTCCGTCGCGACAGTGAACCTGCAGCTCGAAATTGGCACGTCGAGTGAAACCGTAAGTGTGACCGGCGAAGCGCCCCTGGTCGAGACCAGCCGCTCGAGCACCAGTACCGCCATTTCTTCGCGCCAGGTGCAGGATTTGCCGATTAACGGCCGCAACTTTCTCGATTTCACGCTGCTCACCCCTGGCGTCACGCGCGATCCGACGCGCAGCGGCGATATCTCTTTCGGCGGCCAGCGCGGCACCTCCAACAGCTTGCTGATCGATGGCTCGGATGCGAATAATACGTTCTACGGGCAGTCCACCGGTCGCGCCGGTACCGGTCGCAGCCCCTACTCTTTCAGCGAAGACGCCGTGCAGGAGTTCCAGGTCAATACCAACAACTATGCCGCCGAAATCGGCCGCGCCGGCGGCGGTGTCATCAACACAATCACCAAATCCGGCACCAATGTGTTCCATGGAGACGCGTTCGAGTTCTACCGCGACAAAGCGCTGAATGCCAATAGCTGGGATAACAATACCCTGGGCCGCCCCAAGCGCGCCTATCACTTCAATCAATTTGGCGGCAGCGCCGGAGGACCCATCAGGCAGAATAAATTGTTCTTCTTCTTCAGCTACGATGGCCAGCGCAACACAACGCCCAACACCGTCGCTCCCGGCGTACTTCCGGCAGCTAACGATGCGGCAGGCCAGGCTGCGTTTGCTTCCTTGCAGCAATATTTTGTCTCGTATGCCAACAGCTTGAATAATAATGTCTATCTCGGCAAAGTGGATTGGAATCTCACCGACAACCAGCACGTCAGTTTTCGCTACAACGCGAATCGTTTTCAAGGCCTGAATTACGAAAATTCTGGTGCCACCAGCGCCGTAGGGCATACCGGCAACAGCAACGTTTCCACTGACAACGCTGGCGCCATCTACACCAACGCGCTGAGCGCCAATACCGTTCTCGAAGGCCGCTTCTTTTACACGCGCGACTACGAGCCCGGTCTTGCCAATTCCGATACGCCCGAGACGATCGTCCAGCAGAACGGCACCAATGCGATCTTATTCGGAAGAAATAGCTTCAGTCCGCGCTCCGCCAATATCGATACGCTCCAGCCCACCGTAACGCTCTCCGTAACGAAGGGATCGCACACGATGAAGTTCGGCGCGGACATGATTTTCCAGCAGATCGCTAACTTTTTTCCCGGCAATTTCGGCGGCTCCTATACGTTCACCAGCTACGCGAACTACGCGAACAAAATCCCCGCTTCCTTTACACAAGCGTTCGCCGGACCCAATACTACGGGAGCGACAGTTTACCCGAACGTGAACGAGTATGCATTTTTTGCCGAGGATAGCTGGCGTGTCTCGCGCCAACTCACGGTCAACTACGGCCTGCGCTACGACCGTTTCGATTACGCGCAACCGCCTGTTCTCAACCCCGATGCGTCGCTCGCCGCGTCGAACATTCGGACCAATCGCATTCATATCGATCCGCGCGACATCTCGCCCCGTTTCGGATTCGCCTACTCGCCCGGCGAAAACGGCAAGACCGTCATACGCGGCGGCTATGGAATCTTCTACGCCGTCACCCCTTCCATCTTTACGGGCACGGCTTTCACTCAGAACGGTATTCAGGTCCAGTCCTTCACGTTCAACGGTGCTGCCATACCGGTGACTTATCCCAATTTGCTACCTGGCATTCCCACCACGAATCGCACTCCGAGCCTGTTTGTTTTCTCGAACGATTTCCGCAATCCTCGCACGCAGCAATGGAATCTGAATTTTGAGCGCCAGCTTGGCGGAAACTCTTCGGTCACGCTGGGATATCTGGGCGTGAAAGGCGTTCATCTGCCGCGCACCCGCGATATCAACCTTTTCCCCGCGTTGCCCGTCACTGCGCCGATCCAGGGCGGCGGCGCATTCACTTTTGATCGACATCCCACGCTCCGGCCCAACCCGAATTACGGTCGTATCTGGCTTGCCGACAGCGGCGCCGATTCCACCTATCACGGCGCATTTGCCCAGTTCACTAAACGGTTCTCGCGCAGTTTTCAAGTTCAGACTTCGCTTACCTGGTCCCATGCGATCGACGACAATCCGGATGCGACGGCGGTCGTGTTCGGTACCGACGACGCGAAGATCGTCCAAAATAATTTGCTGCCGAATCTCGATCGCGGCGACGCCAACGCCGACGTCCGGCTCCGCTTCCTCTTCTCAGGCGTTTTGGACGTGAACTATGTTCCGAAAAGCGCCAATCGAATTCTACAGGCAATCGCAAACGGCTGGCAGATCTCGACCATCGCTACACTCCAGAGCGGCCGGCCATACAATTCGACCATCGGATCGTCCTCCGATATCAACAACGATGGCAATCTGCGGGACGATCGCACGCCCGGTCAAGGCCGCAACTCGCTGCGCGGCCCGAATTTCTTGAATGACGACGTGCGCGTCTCCCGCTTTTTCCCGCTCATCGGCGAGCGCGTTCGGGTCCAACTCATCGGCGAAGCATTTAACATCACCAACCGCGTGAACTTCATCTCGCTGCGCACCACCCAATACAACTACACCGGCGCGCTATTTGTTCCGCTAAACAACGCCCTGACGCCCGCGCCCGGAAGCGCCGCCGGCGATCCGCGCATTCTGCAACTCGCCGCCAAGATCGTCTTCTGATAATTCTTATTCCAGAGTTTTCAGTAACTCGCGCCGTACCGGCCAGCGTCCGGTCACCTGGTTGCGCACTCTGAGAAAAGTTCCTGCGGTGAGCAGCCCGGTCAGATCGGAAGGATCGGGCGCCCGATGAGCGCGCTCGAGACCAAGTTTCAGCATCCTGGTTTGAATCTCGAGCTGCGCTCGCGCTGTCTCGGCGCTGGGTTCCATCGGAAAACGCGCATCGAGGTCGATCGTGAAAGCCGCCTGTTTATTTGTCGCGGGACCCAGCGACAAAACTACGCTATCGGCCGATTGAAGCGAAATGGCCAGGATGCGCATCGGAAGCGGCAACGCCTCGGGCTTCGTCAGCAGCGTTTTCGAAACGCTCACCCAAATCGGATTGCTCGGCGGCGCCGCGTCTGTTTGAGGCACTTCTCTCCGCAGGGTATCGGCCGCCGCGCTATTCGCGCTGATCGCCAAACCGGCCACGCCGGGCTGCACAAGCACCAGATTCGCCCAAAATCCGGACTTGCTCGTCGGAACCGCGCAGGATCGGCTGCGGCAAGTCCCGCCGCGCGCCAGCACATAGCGCTTAAACTTGTTCCATTCAAAGCGGCCTCGGATCAAAAAGAAAAGTTGCTCGCCATCGGATGCCCCGGCGATCGCATCCAGATCCCGCGTGTAGTCGAATTGCGTTTGCCGGACGAATTCTTGATAGTCCTTCTCTTGAATGGGGTTCACTCCGGTCAGCAGATGCAGCAGCCCCGCTTTGCGCAACGCGTCCAGATCGGCGTAGAATTTCGTGAAATCGCCTGGCGGCAGTTGTTTCACAAGATCGATGCTCGATCGCACGAAACGATGCCGCTGCACATCGATGACTGATAGAATCGCCGCCGCAGCGAGCGCCAATATTGCTACAACGATCCAGAGTGTGGTGCGCCGGCGCATCAGGCCGGAGCGAGCTCCGCCACGCGCGCCGCTTTCCACAGCCCAATATACGGCTTAAGCTCGCGCATGAGCGTCGCAAATTGATCGAATGTCAACGATTGCGCGCCGTCGCTGATGGCTTTCTCAGGATGCGGATGCACTTCCATAATCAAGCCATCCGCACCGATCGCCACCCCCGCGCGCGATAAGCGCCGGTACCAGACTGCGTTTCCCGGTCGCGTGGCTCGGATCGAGGATCACTGGCAAATGCGAGAGTTCATCCAACACCGGAACCGCCGTAATATCGCAGGTGTTGCGCGTGGCGGTCTCGAATGTCCGAATGCCGCGCTCGCACAGAATCACGTTCGGATTCCCGTGCGCCACGATGTACTCGGCCGACATCAGTAGCTCTTTAATCGTCGAGCTCAACCCGCGCTTCAGCATCACTGGCCGCTGCGCCTTACCGAGCGCCTTCAGCAGCGAAAAATTCTGCATGTTGCGCGCCCCGATCTGCAAAATGTCGGCGTGCTCCGCCACCATCTCCACATCGCCGTCGCTCATTACTTCCGTGATGATGCCGAGACCCGTCTCCCGTTTCGCCTTCTGCAGCAGTTTCAGCCCTTCCAGCTCCATCCCCTGAAAATCATAGGGGGAAGTGCGCGGCTTGAACGCGCCGCCTCGCAGGAATGTCGCGCCCTGCGCCGCTACGAAGTGCGCCGTCTCGAGGATTTGCTTTTCGCTCTCTACCGAACACGGACCTGCCATCACCACAAATTCATCGCCGCCGATCTCACGCCGGTTGGCAAGGATTCGCGATTTCGCCGGCTGGAATTCCCGGCTGACAAATTTGTAAGGAGCAGAGATGCGCACCGCCTTCTCGACCTGCGGCATGGCCTCGAGCGATTCGAGACATGCTGTCACGTCTCCCACGCCCACCACGCCGATGACCACGCGCTCCTCGCCCGCAATCGAGTGCACTTTGTAGCCAAACTCCCGGATCCGATCGCAGACCGCGTCGATCTCCGCCTTCTTCGCATGCACTTTCATTGAAATGATCATTTGCCCCTCACGAGTGTTCGCATCAAATAAAAAGACCCACTCGTTTCCGAGTGGGCCTCCTTCTTACCGTTCGCCGCTATTTCAGTATTTCGCGGACGCCCCTCGGCACGATCCTGGCGATTGCCAAAATCGAAAGCCGTAAAAGCTAACCGCGTACGCTGGCATGAAGCTAGTAGTATGACACAGGCCAGACCCGCTACTGAATCGTAGGATTCCCCACCCACTCCTGCGCCATCTGCTCGATCTCGAGCGCCCTCGCCCGCGAGAAACAACGGTGCGCTTCCGCCTTGTCCACCTCGACTCCCGCCAGCCCTAGCAGATAAAGCGTTCCCAGGTTCTTCCACGCCAATGCATCGTTTTGCTCCGCGGCCGATCGATACCATTTCAGCGCTCCCGCCCCGTCCTGCGCAACGCCGATTCCGAGCTGGCAAAGAATACCCATCATAAGTTGAGCCTTCAAAACCCCGGCCTCCGCCAAGGGCCGTGTCTGCTCATGCACCCACTCGCCCTTCCCCTGCACAAGCGCTTCCATCATGGCGTCCAAGTCGTAAATGGCGCGTGGCACGACGACCATCATATGGCGGGGCGACCGCTTACCCCTCGCGATAAGCTCGATTAGCATTGTCTTTCGACTGCGAAGTAGCAATAATCGGCGCGGGCGCCGCCGGACTCGCTGCCCTCCGCGAACTCGACCGCGCTGGGTGCGAGACATTGTGTCTCGAAGCCCGCCAACGCGTCGGTGGCCGCATTTTCACAGTGCATGATCCGCTTTCCCCGCTCCCCATCGAGCTCGGTGCGGAGTTTATCCACGGCCGCCCGCCGGAAATCTGGGACATCGTCAAAGCCGCTCCTCTCACCGCCTATGATTGCGGCGACACCGCCGTGCGCCTGCAAAATGGCCAAATTCAGGACGAGCACGCATGGGACGCGATCGAGCGTGTCATGGCCGATATGCGGCTCGCCGCCGGCCACGGCCCCGACCAGCCCTTCTCCGAGTTCCTCGCAAATTCGGTGCATACGGAAGAAGCCAAGCTTTGGGCCGCCGGTTATGTTGAAGGCTTCAATGCCGCCCGCCAGGAGGTTATCGGCATTGCTTCGTTGGCGCAGGATGCCAAAGCATCTGAAGAAATCGATGGCGATCGCGCCTTTCGCCTGGTGAACGGCTATCAGGCGGTGCCGCTTCACCTGCTCGCCGGAATCGCGGATTCCGCGCGCAAACTCCGCCTCAATTCCGTAGTCGAGGCGATCGTCTGGCAGCCGGGCGCCGTGTCCGTTCACGTTCGCCACGCCCTCACCGGAAATCGGAGAGTGATCCGCTGCCGCCGCATAGTCATCACCGTGCCGCTGGGCGTGCTCCAATCGGAAAGCGGCATTCATTTTGAACCGGAACCCCGCGATGCGCTCCAAGCCGCCCGCCGTCTTGCCATTGGCCAAGTGCTGCACATCGCTCTGCGCTTCCGGGAAGCGTTCTGGGAAGAGAACGAACGTATCTCCTTCGCCGGCTTCTTGCTTTCCGATGAACCGGCCTTCCCCACCTGGTGGACTCATTTGTCCGTGCGTGCTCCCCTCATTACCGGCTGGAGCGCGGGCCCGCATGCGGATTCGCTTCTCGGCAAGCCGCACGCGCACGTCGTGTCCCAAGCCGTCGATGCCTTGACCCGCATTACACTGGCCGATCCCGCCCGCGTCGCCAATCTCCTCGAAGCGGCTTATTTCCACGATTGGCACGCCGATCCATTCGCCCGTGGCGCTTACAGCTATGTGCCCGCCCACGCCCTGCCCGCCCGCGCCGTTCTCGCCTCGCCGGTTGCCGCAACACTCTACTTCGCCGGCGAAGCCACGGAGTTGAACGGCCATAGCGCCACCGTACACGGCGCCATTGCCTCGGGCAAACGCGCCGCCCAACAAATTCTCGACCGAGCCGCGCACTAAGTAAGCGGCGTAGACTGTCCGCATGCGCGCTGTTTGCCTGATTATCCTCGCCGCCGGATCTTCTCTGCTTGCCCAAGCCCCCACTCCTCCTGCGGACTCTGGAACGCAAGCCCCCGGACCCCAAGCAATCGTTCAGCAACTGTTCCAAGCCATTGCCGCCCACAACGTCGATACCGTCCGCTCGCTTTTCACGCCCAACGCCGTTCTCCTTTCCGTAAAGGACGACGGCACCCCGGCGCGCATGCGCTACGAAGAGTTCATCGACCTTCTGGCTAGCACTAAAAATGTCTGGCTCGAGCGAATCTGGAACCCAACCGTGCTCGTCCATGGCCCGATCGCCGTCGTCTGGGCAGAATATGATTTCCACTTGAATGGCAATCTTAGTCACTGCGGCGTCGATTCCATCAGCCTGCTCAAAACCTCTGCCGGCTGGAAAATTTCGAGCATCTCCGATACGAACGAAACCTCCGGCTGCGCCAGCCCGCTCGGCCCGCCGCATGAGTAACTTTCACAGGTTATACTGCGAACACAACTGCCGCTGTTACGTCTGTCTATCGGGAGCCTGAATTCGTGATCAAATTCCCCTCGTGCCTTTTTTTGACGGTCGCACTCGCGGCCGCCGCCCCGCCGCCCAAAATCGACATTCCTATCGAGAAGTACAAGCTCGACAACGGCCTCCGCGTCATTCTTTCGCAGGACAACACTCTGCCGGTGGTCGCTGTCTACGTCGTCTACGACGTTGGCTCCCGTGCCGAAGAAAAGGGCCGCACCGGCTTCGCGCATTTGTTCGAGCACATGATGTTCGAAGGCTCAGCCAATGTCAAAAAGGGCGAGCACATGCGATTCGTCGAATCCAATGGCGGCACCTTAAACGGTTCCACTCACCCGGATTACACCAATTATTTCGAATCCCTTCCTTCGAATAAGTTAGCCGTCGGCCTCTGGCTCGAATCCGACCGCATGCGGAGCCTGGCCATCACGCCCGAAAATCTCGCGAATCAAAAGGAAGCGGTCAAGCAGGAACGGCGGCTCAGTTTCGACAATCAACCCTATGCCACCGCCATCGTCGATAAATGGCCCCAAATGGTGTTCAAGAATTGGCAAAGTTCGCATTCGCTCATCGGATCTTTCGAAGACCTTAACTCTGCCACCATCGACGACGTATCTAAGTTCTTCAAAACCTTCTACGCTCCCGACAATGCGGTGCTGACGGTCGTCGGAGACATCAAAATCGCGGATGCGAAAAAATTGATCCAGACCTACTTCGGCGATATCCCCTCACAGTCCAAGCCGAAGCGGCCCGACCTCTCTGAACCCGCCGGTGTATCTTCTTCTTCTGACACCTACAAAGATCCGCTTGCCAAAGTGCCCGGCGTGATCGTTGGCTACCCCGGCCCCGAGCGCGGTTCCGAAGACTACTATGCTCTCGTCGTGCTCGATGCGCTCTTGACGGGCGGGGACAGTTCGCGCCTTCAATTGGATCTGGTGAAGGGCAAAAAATCTGTCATCCAATATCAAGGAGACCTGGGATGGCCTTTCGCTTCAGCCGACGACTATCGCGATCCGGGTCAATACGCTACTTTCCTCATCTACAATCCGTCGTTTCAGTCCAATCAGATCGTGGATCAATACCAGGATGAGATCGCGAGAATTCAGAAGGAAGGCATTACCGATACCGAAATTCGCCGCGCCGTTACTCTGCTGCTTACATCCAAGCTGAATGAACTACAAACCAGCCTGGGCCGCGCCCGGCTTTTGGCGGGTTTTGAATTGCTCGACGGCAAGCCCCAGCTCATCAATACGGTACTCGCCCGCTATGCAACCGTTACGCCGGAACAAGTGCAGGCAGTGGCCAAAAAATATCTCACAGCCGAGCGCCGAACGGTCTTGGCGATTCAGCCCGACCCTGGCGCCAAGACGAGTGCTCCCGCAACTAAAGGAGGTTTCTAAGATGCGACGTTTGGTCCTCGGTCTCTCATGCGCTGCGGTGCTACTCCAGGCCGCCGCAGTCGATCGTTCGCAGCCGCCGCTCACTCCGCCCATTCCGGACGTGAAGCTCCCCAGTCGCGAGGAATTTAAATTACCCAACGGCCTGACCGTAGTCGTCGCGAAAGACAATCGCTTTCCGCTCCTCACCGTGCGTTTGGCCTTTCTGGCTGGTTCCAAGTACGATCCTCAGGATGTACCGGGCCTGTCGGCTAACGTCGCGGCGCTACTGAATCAGGGCACCGCCTCGCGTAGCGCTCGCCAAATTGCCGAACAGGCCGCCGATCTGGGCGGGCAAATCGCCGCCTCTTCACATCACGACGATCTCACCGTGTCCGGAAGCTGCCTGTCGACGACCGCCGGCGAGTTTCTCGCGCTCCTTGCCGACGTAGCCCAGCACGCTTCCTTTCCGGAAGACGAAGTCCAGCTTCAAAAAGAAAACGGGTTGCAGGTGCTGCGCGGCGAGCGCGCCCAGGCGAGCTATCTAGGTCAGGAAGCCCTGAGCGCCGCGCTATTTGGAAGCCATCCTTATGCGCACATCGGGCCCACCGAGGAGGGCATCGCCAAACTCGACAAAAAATCGCTCGAGACTTTCCGCGATACCTATCTCGTGCCGAACAACGCCTATCTGATCCTGGTGGGCCAAGTGCCGCCCGATGCCCAGCTCAAGGCTCTCCTCACGGCCGAATTTGGCGCCTGGCAAAAAAAGGAGGTACCGAAATACAATCCGCCCGCGCTCCCCGCCGACCGTAAGCAACTGTTACTCGTCGATCGTCCGGGATCGGTGCAGGCCAACATTTTCTCCGCCCATCTCGCGCCCAATCGTTCCTCGCCTGAATACTTTCCCCTAGCGCTCGGCAACGCCATTCTCGGCGCCGGTCTCGATTCGCGGCTGTTTAACGACATTCGAGAAAAGCGCGGCTATGCCTACGACGCCCATTCCATCTACACACCGATGCAAGAAACCGCCTACGTCAGCGCCGTTACCCAGGTGCGCAATGAAGTCGTGGAGCCCGCTATGCAAGCCCTCAACGAGGATCTCGCGTCGATGTCGGCGAGCGACGTGAGCGCCCGCGAAATGACGCAGTCCAAGAACGCCTACGCCGGCAGCTTTATCCTGCGTCTCGAACGGCAGTCCGGCTTGGCGGATCAACTTGTCACAGTCCAAACCATGGGCCTGCCCCCGAATTATCTCGAGATGTTCACAACGCACATCCGCTCGGTCGAGCCCGACCAAGTACGCACGACGGGCAAATATTGGTCGCCTGACAACGCAACGGTCGTTGTTGTTGGGGACGCCCAGAAAATCCAGAAATCGCTAGAGAAGTACGGCTCCGTCCAGCTTGTGAAGCCGCCTCGCTAAGCGTTCATATTTCCGATCGCGAACACGAAATACTCCGCCGGCCCATCCCCGGCGTTTTTCAATCCGTGTTCATCCATAGACTTGACGTAGATGACTCCACCCGGGCCTACCTTGGTGCTCTTCCCATTGATCGTCGCCTCGAGCATCCCACCTTGCACAAACATCATCTCCTCGTGCGAGTGGTGATGCGGCGGGTGCGGCATCTGTCCCGGCATCAGTCTTGTGATGTGCAGATCCACCGGATAACCGTCGTGCGTCTCGCCGTGAAAAACCTGGCGTGACTCGTTGTGGTTCTTCGGATTCGTCTTCACCGGCAGTTCGTCGAAGACATAGCACTTCGACGGCAGAATCTTACTCTGCCCCTCAGCCTGTGCGGCGAATAGAGCAGGCAATAGAACAGCTAGGTCCCTACGGGAATGAGTCATGCTTTAACGGTACAACTGATCACGCGGCTTGAGTCGTAAGATCTTACGTATCGCCCTTGTAACATAACCCCATGTCCCTCGAACTCTTCAACCTATCCGGCCGCGTCGCCGTAGTGATGGGCGGCACCTCCGGCATCGGACGCATGCTCGCCGTCAGCTTGGCCGAAGCGGGCGCGGACGTAGTCGCCACCGGCCGCCGCGAAAACCTGGTCGCGGAAGTCGCCGCTGATATCGAAAAGGCCGGCCGCCAAACCATCCGCCGTGCCGCCGATGCCTCGAGCCGTCCATCCATCGATGCCCTGCGCGACGAAATACTCTCGAAATTCGGCCGCATCGATATTCTCGTCAACGCGGCCGGCCAAATCTTCCGTAAGCCCACCATGTCCATAACGGAAACCGAATGGAACAGCTTGATGGACATCAATCTTACTGGCACTCTGCGCTCCTGCCAAAGCTTTTACGAACCGCTCGCCAAAAGCGGTCGTGGCCGGGTCGTAAATATCGCCTCGCTGAATTCTTACGTCAGTTTCTTTGAAGTAGCCGCCTACGCCGCCTCGAAATCCGGCGTTCTCGGCCTCACCCGCAGCCTGGCTGTCGAATGGGCTCAAAAAAATGTGAATGTCAACGCCATCGCTCCTGGCGTCTTTCGCACCGAGCTCAATTCGGCTCTCCTTGACGGCACCGATCGCGGACGCGAGTTGCTCATGCGCACTCCCATGAAGCGCTTCGGCAAAATTTCAGAGCTAGCCGGCGCCGCCATTTTTCTCGCTTCCGATGCCGCCGCTTTCATCACTGGACAATGCATCGCGGTGGATGGCGGATTCCTCGCCTCCGGCGTAAATGGATAAGGAGAACTTCATGATTACTCGCAGACACGCATTGGGCTTACTCGCTGCCGCGCTTCCCGCCGCGCAAATGGAAACGCCGCCCGGCATCGAGCCCCTGAGCGGCCCCTTCCAAGGCACACGCGAATCTCTCCGCGAGTACGAAATCCCCGAATGGTTCCGCGACGCCAAATTCGGCATCTGGGCGCACTGGGGACCGCAATCCGCGGTCGAAGCGGGCGATTGGTACGCCCGCAACATGTACATGCAGGGCAGCCCGCAATACGATTACCACTGCCAGACCTACGGCCATCCCTCCAAATTCGGCTTCAAGGACACAATTCCGCGCTGGAAAGCGGAACGCTTCGAGCCCGCCGAGCTGATGCAGCTCTACAAAAAAGCTGGCGCGAAGTACTTCATGAGCATGGGCGTCCACCATGATAACTTCGACTTGTGGAACTCCAAGCACAACCGCTGGAATGCCGTAGCTATGGGACCGAAGAAAGACGTCGTCGGCCTATGGCGAAAAGCCGCGCTCGAACAAGGTCTGAAGTTTGGCGTAAGCGAGCACCTTTGGATCACTTACAAATGGTTCTCCACCAGCCACGGCCACGACGAAACCGGTCCGCAAGCGGGCCTGCCCTACGATGGCGCGGATCCCAAGAATTATGACTTCTATGTAAATTCCGACGAAGTCCATACCAAACTGGATTGGAACGAAAGCGGCATTCCCGAATGGTGGAAGCGGCACTGGTATCTGCGCATCAAAGACCTGGTCGATAACTACCAGCCCGACCTCTTATATACCGACGGCGCGCTCCCGTTCGAAGAATATGGCCTGAACCTGATCGCTCACCACTACAACGCCAGCGCCAAACGCAATGGCGGCAAGACGCAAGCCATCTACACGAGCAAGCGGCAGCAAGATACAGACAAAGGCATCGCCACTTTTGACGTAGAGCGCGGCTTGGTCGACAAAATCTGGCCACGCCCCTGGCAAACCGACACCTGTATCGGCAATTGGCATTACAAACGCGGCCAAAAATACAAATCCGCCAAAACCGTCATCGATCTTTTAGTCGATATCGTTAGCCGCAACGGAAACCTGATGCTGAATTTCCCCCTCCCCGCGAGCGGCGCGCTGGATGTCGAAGAGCTGAATGTCCTTTCCGGTATCACGCAATGGATGAGTGTTGCGAGCGAAGCCATTCACGCGACCCGGCCGTGGAAAATTTTCGGCGAAAGCCCCGCCGTCGAAGTGCCCGCTGCGGAAGCAGCCAGCTTCAACGAACGCAATCGCAAAGATCTTACCGCTGCCGACGTGCGTTTCACGACGAAAGGCGATACGCTGTACGCTTTCGTGATGGGTTGGCCCGAGTACCAGGCGATATTTCGTCCGCTCGCCTTGAATACCGGCCTGCGTGTCGGCAAGATTCAAAATGTCGAGCTGCTCGGCTTCTCTGGCAAGCTCCAATGGTCGCAAGACGATTCCGCGCTCAAGGTGATCGTGCCCCTGCAAAAACCCGGCGATTATGCCTTCGTGTTCAAAGTAACGGGCGCGCTAGCGGCCTGATATTCCGCAGAACTGCTCGAAATTCCCGCGGAACAGCCGTTGGATGTCCTGCCGGATTCTTTCGCGCGGCACGCTGCCGCCGTCTTCAGTGAGCAGCCGGTAACTGTTCGTGAGAATCGGCGCCAGCGTGCGGCGCGTATTGCGCCACTTATAAATCACCTGCTCCAAAATCCGTGCATCCGAGTGTTGCGGGATAAACGACATGCCGAGCATCTCGATCCGCTCCCGCGTCATCTCTTCCACGATGGACGGATTGTTCAAAAACCACCAGCAGCCGAACGGCATCAGGTTATTGAACTTGCGCGCATAGACGCACAGCTCGTGTTGATTCTCGCGGCTCAGCACGCTTACCAGAAACCGATTGTCCGGAAAATTGCGGCACAGATTTTCCAGCGCCCGCAGATCGGCCTTACCCACCGCGTCCCCGGCCAGCTTGATCGCCGGGTTCACCTGTAAGCGCACTCCGATCATGGTCGATAAGGGAATCCCAAGCTCGCGACAGGCAGGCAGAACCGCTTCCCGCAGCAATTGCGCGCGCGTGCTCTCTTCCGGGTACTGGAATGTGTCCGGCAAAGACACCGCCATATAGACCGGCTGCATGCGCTTCGCCCAATCGTCCAGAAAACGCCGCACTTCGCGAACGCCTTTGGGCGAAAGGTACTGCTCCACCTGGTACCCAGCCTGCTCAAGTACCTTCCAATGCTCGGTCCACTTGTTCAAAATGCGATCCAGCCGCAGTACCGCGTGAAATGATTTGTGCGCCGCGCCTCCTTTATCCCAAAGCGGAGCTTCGGCTGGGTCGAGCGGGTCATTCGTCATCACCACTTCGGTAATGCCCGCAAGCTGGAACACTTTCTCGATGTGCGCCTCGATCTTTTGCGAGCTGAAGTACTGGCGCGCGTCTTTCAGATCTTTACTCTCGGTCGGCAGCCCGAACGCCTGCAAAACTGCTACCACGCCGCGCGTCGCCTCCGAAACCGGCAGATTATCCACAAACAGCGTCCGCCAGATCGCGTCCGCCTGCTCCTTCTTCGACATCGACCAGTACTGCTCCGGGGTAATTTTGCTCGACCGGAACAGTTCGGCTTCCAGGTAGTGATACGTCAGAAGCTCGTCAATGCCCCACAAGCCCAGCGTTCCCAATGCCGGCTTGAAAAGGTGCGTGTGCATGTCTATGAATTGCGCCGCCTGCAATTCCTCGGTAACGGTCTCGAGCAAATTCGTCATCTACACTATTCTTAACTCACACATGACCCGCCGCGACTGGCTCCGCAGTACCGCGCTCTCCGTTACCGCCGTCCGATTCCCTTCCCGCGACTTCGACATAACCAAGTTCGGGGCGGTCGCGGATGGTCAAAAGTTATCTACCGCCGCCATCCGTAAAGCCATCGCCGCTTGCCACTCTGCCGGAGGCGGCCGCGTCCTCATTCCCGCGGGAAAATTCCTGACTGGTCCGATTCACCTCGAAAGCAACGTCAATCTACATCTAGCCGACAACGCCACGCTCCTGTTCAGCCGCAATCCTCGCGACTACCTTCCAGTCGTTTTTACGCGTTTCGAAGGCACCGAATGCATGAACTATTCGCCGTTTATTTACGCCTTCCGGAAAACCAATATCGCCGTCACCGGCCTGGGAACGCTGGATGGCCAAGCCGACCGTGAGCACTGGTGGCCTTGGGCCCGCGCCGCGCGCGAGGACCGAAAAGCCATCGTCGCCATGGGCGACAAAAACGTCCCCGTGGCCCAGCGCGTCTTTGGTGAAGGACATCTTCTTCGCCCCAATTTCATCCAGCCCTATCGCTGCACAAACGTTCTCCTCGAAAACTTCACCATCAAGAACTCCCCTATGTGGGAGCTCAATCCTGTGCTGTGCCGCAACGTTACAGTGCGCGGCGTCAATATCGACAGTCATGGCCCAAACAACGACGGCTGCGATCCGGAAAGCTGCGACGGCGTGCTCATCATCGGCTGCGTTTTCAGCACCGGCGACGATTGCATCGCCATCAAATCGGGCCGCAATCGGGATGGCCGCCGCGTCAACGCGCCTTGCCAGAACGTAGTCATCAAGGATTGCGTCATGAAGGACGGCCACGGCGGCGTTTCGATCGGCAGCGAAGTCTCCGGCGGCATCCGAAACATTCACATTCAGCGCTGCCGCATGAACAGCCCCAACCTCCAGCGTGCCTTGCGTATCAAGACGAATTCGTATCGCGGCGGCATCATCGAAAACATCAGTTTTCGAGATGTGACGGTGGGCCAGGTCGCCGAAGCGGTGATCGAAGTCGACTTCTTTTACGAAGAAGGCCAGGGCGGTCCGTTCCGTCCCATCGTACGGAACATCGACATAGCGAAGGTTACCTGCGACAAAAGCAAACACGCCATTTTCATGCGCGGCTACCCCGCCGTCCCGATTACCGGTATCAAGATTTCTAACTGCTCCTTTAACCACGCCGCCGAAAATACGGTCTTCGAGAACGTCAAGTCCGTTAGTCTGAATAATGTGAAGGTAAATGGAAAAAAACTTACTCGGTAAGTACTCCGTCGGCGTGGGAGACCGATTCGCGCACCAAGCCGAAGCGCAGCTCGAAGCCTGTCTGCTTGCCGCGAAACACGGTGTCGATGTCATCCCGGTCTGGAATAAATCCAATCGCGAACACAACATCATCGGCTCCGAGCCATCCAGTATTCGAAACGCCGCCGACAGCGCCGTGCGAAAGCTGGGATGGACCAAGCCCTATCACGTGGATGCCGACCACATCAATTTCGAAACCGTCGACCGTTTCCTGGACGCGAGCGACTTCTATACCATCGACGTCGCCGATTGGATCGGCAAGCCAGCCAGCCCCGCCCAAATAGACGCCTTCGCCGCACGCCACCCCGAATTCGATCGCGACTTCACTGCCGCGACAGCGGCCAAATATCTGGCTGCGGTCACGGAGGCCGGCCGTATCTATCGCAAAATCGAAGGCGCAAAAGGTCAAGGCAAATTCATTCCCGAAGTCTCGATGGACGAAACAGATAGCCCGCAAACTCCCGCCGAGCTGCTCGTGATCCTGGCTGCGATCTCTGACGAAAAAATTCCGATTCAAACCATCGCCCCGAAATTCACCGGGCGCTTCAATAAAGGCGTCGACTATCAAGGCGACCTCGAAAAATTCAGCGAGGAATTTTCGAACGATATCTCGACCATTGCCGCGGCGGTCGAGAAATACGATCTGCCGCCCAACCTCAAGCTCAGCGTCCATTCCGGCAGCGACAAATTTTCGATCTATCGGCCCATTCGCGAAGCGCTTCAGAAAGCCAACGCCGGCGTGCATCTCAAGACGGCCGGCACCACGTGGCTCGAAGAACTGATCGGTCTAGCCGAAGCCGGCGGCGACGGACTCGGGCTTGCCAAAGAGATCTACGCGCAAGCCTACGGCCAGCGCGAGGCGCTCTGCGCCCCCTATGCCGCCGTAATCGACATCGATCCCCAACGCTTGCCCGCGCCCGCCACGGTAGAAAAATGGACCTCGGATCAATTCGTCGCCGCCCTGCGGCACGACCAGACTAATCCCGCCTTCAACCCGCACGTGCGCCAGCTCCTGCACGTAGGCTTCAAAGTTGCCGCCAAATTAGGCCGGCGCTACCTCGACCTCCTCGAAAAATTCGAACCGGTAGTCGCCAGAAATGTCACCCAAAATCTCTTCGAGCGCCACATCCGGCCGGTGTTCCTCGGCTGATAGCGGAAACATGCCGGAGCGGGACAGTAACGTTCTCACGTGGCGCGGGCACTCGTGCCCGCCTCGCCGAGACTTGTTTCGGAGCTCGCGCGGTCTCGATCGTGCAGACTGGTATTGAAGCCGCCTTGCACATTTCCCTTTTCATCACCTGCTATAACGACACGCTCTTCCCGCAAACGGGTAGAGCCGTCGTAGCCGTGCTCGAGCGCCTGGGACACACCGTCGAGTTCCGCCAAACCCAAACCTGCTGCGGTCAAATGCACTACAACACCGGGTACCAAGCCGAAGCGATGCCGTTGATGCGGCATTTCCTCGAAGTCTTCCGCGACGACGAGACAATCTGCATCCCCTCCTCCTCCTGCGTCGCCATGATTCGGGATCACTATCCGAAAATGGCCGCCGTTTCGGGCGATCCCGCCGTTTCTCGCGCACTCGATAAATTGCTGCCGCGCATTTTCGAATTTTCCGAGTTGCTCGTCGATAAACTTGGCGTCACCGACGTGGGAGCGTTTTTTCCGCACTCAGTAACGCTGCATCCCTCCTGTCATTCCTTGCGTTCCCTGCATCTCGGCGATAAGCCCGAGCGTCTCCTCAAGCAAGTGCGCGGCCTCACATGGATCGATTTACCGGAAGCCGATGAGTGCTGCGGCTTCGGCGGAACGTTCGCTATAAAAAACGTGGAAGTCTCCGCGGCCATGCTGTCCGATAAACTCCGCTGCGTCCTAGGAACCCGCGCCGAAGTCTGCACCGCCGCGGACAATTCCTGTCTCATGCACATCGCCGGCGCACTCAGTCGCCAACGCACCGGAATCCGCTGCGTCCACCTCGCTGAAATCCTCGCCTCCACCGAAGCGGGAGAAGTTTCATGAGTATTCGCGTCGGCGAAGCCGCGAGCGCGCCGGATTTCCCGGTTGCCGCAAAGAAACTCGTCTCGAATGCGCAGATACGCCAAAACGTGCGTCGCGCGACCGATGTCATTCGCAGCAAGCGCGCCCGCGTCGTCGCCGAAGTAGACGATTGGGAACAGTTGCGCGAAGCCGGCCATGAAATCAAGGAGCATGTTCTCCGCCACCTGGATTTCTACTTACAACAGTTCGAAGCGGCTTGCACCCGCGCCGGCGGCGTTGTCCATTGGGCCGGCGATGCCGATGAAGCCAACCGCATCATCGTGGACCTGGTACGTGCGCAGGAAGCGACTGAAGTCATCAAAGTCAAGACGATGACTTCCGACGAGATCCGGCTCAATCCCGCGCTCCAGGCCGCTGGCATTACGCCCTACGAAACCGATCTTGCCGATCTGATCGTGCAACTCGGCGAAGACCAACCCTCGCACATCGTCGTTCCCGCACTCCATCGCAACCGGATGGAGATCCGCCGCATTTTCAGCGAGAAAATGAAGCTCCCGGAACTCGGCTACCAGCCCGAGGATCTCACGGACGCGGCGCGCGCTTATCTCCGCGAAAAGTTTCTGCGCGTTCCGGTCGCCATCAGCGGCGCCAACTTTGCCATCGCCGAAACCGGAGCTGTCTGCGTCGTCGAATCGGAAGGAAACGGCCGTATGTGTCTTTCGCTGCCGCGCGTGTTGATCACGCTCGTCGGCATCGAGAAAATCATCCCGAAATTCCGCGACCTCGAAGTGTTTCTCCAGCTGCTGCCGCGCTCGGCTACCGGCGAGCGCATGAATCCCTACAATTCCATTTGGACCGGCGTCTCTCCGGGCGGCGGCCCGCGCGAGTTTCACGTGGTGTTGCTCGATAACGGCCGGACCAACGTTCTGGCCGACGACGTTTCGCGCGAAACACTCGATTGCATCCGGTGCGGCGCGTGCTTGAACGCTTGCCCCGTATACCGTCAGACCGGCGGCCACGCCTACGGTTCCGTCTACGCTGGCCCCATCGGCGCCATTCTCACTCCGCAGCTACAAGCTATGCAGCATTCCCAAACGCTGCCCTACGCGTCCTCGCTTTGCGGCGCATGTTACGAGGTGTGTCCAGTCAAAATAAACATTCCGGAAATTCTGGTGCATCTGCGCGGCAGGGTTGTCGAAGAGAATCACGCTCCGCTGGTCGAAAAGCTCGCGATGAAAGCCGCCGCCTTCGCCCTCGAAACACCGGAACGCCTTTCGCTTGCGCAAAAAGCGGCCCGTATCGCTCAATTGCCCTTCACGCACGATGGCGTAATCCGCCACCTCCCCGGAATGCTGGCGGGCTGGACCTCCGTCCGCGATCTCGCGCCTGTTCCCAAACAGTCGTTCCGCGAATGGTGGGCTAAACGCCAGAAAGAACCGCGCCTCTAGCCATGAGCGTCAAGCAAGACATCCTCGACCGTATCCGCAACGCCACCGGCGGCTCTTCCATAACCAGCGAAACCGAATACGAATCCATCAATCGCCGTTATCGCCAAGTGGGCGTTCTCGACCCGGCGGCTCGCCTGGAATTGTTCGCGGACCGCCTCGCCGATTACGGTTCCCCCGTATATCATTGCGCCGAAAACGAAATTGCGCCCACTATCGCGGGCATCCTCACCGAGCGCGCGAAAACCGGTCTGCTCGTCCCGCGCGACTTGCCACGCGTGTGGCTCCCCGAAGGCTTCTACTTTTTCCGCGAAAGCCCCGATTACCGCGAGCTCGATTCAAGCGAAGGCGTGCTCACCGATTGCGCGCTTGCCATTGCCTCTACCGGAACTATCGTCCTGCGCCACGCGCCCGGCGAAGTATCGCGCGCGCTCAGCCTCATTCCCGACTATCACCTGTGCATAGTCTTCCCGGCGCAGATCGTCGAGACCGTCCCTGAAGGAATCCGCCAGATGTCCTCCTTCGCCACTCTGCCCATCACCACTATCTCCGGCCCCTCCGCCACCTCCGATATTGAAATGACCCGCATCAAAGGCGTGCACGGCCCCCGCACCTTGGAAGTTATCCTGGTAACTTGAAAGGCGGTCTTGCCGATGCCATTCCAAGCCATTCAAAAGATCTTCGATTCGCTCGAACGTTTTCGCATCGAAATTCCGTCCTGGGGATTCGCCAACACCGGCACCCGCTTCGGCAAGTTCCTGCAATCCGCCGCCGCCTCCACCATCGAAGAAAAATTTAGCGACGCCGGCCAGGTACACGCCCTAACGGGCATCTGCCCCACCATCGCGCTCCATGTCCTATGGGACTTCGAGGATGGCCTTCGCAGCGCAGCCAATGTGTCTTCGCTCGCCGGCCGTTATGGCGTTCGCCCCGGATCCATCAACCCCAACCTCTTTCAGGATCAAATCTACAAGCACGGTTCCTTCGCCAATCCCGATCCATCGGTTCGCGATCAGGCGCTAAAACATTCCTCCGACAGCATCGCCATTGCGAGCGATCTCCGCAGCCGCGACATTTCGTTCTGGTTTACCGATGGTTCGAATTATCCCGGCACCGCCAACATCCGCCAGCGTAAGCGCTTGTTCGAGGAATGTCTCCAAGCCACGCACGCACGTCTCGCGCCCGAGCAGCGCATGCTCATCGAATACAAGCCGTTCGAGCCGGCTTTCTATCACACCGACATCGCCGATTGGGGCATGGCGCTCCTATTCGCCCGTGCAGCCGGCCCGCAAGCCAAGGTGCTCGTAGATACCGGCCACCATTACGCCTCTCAAAACATCGAGCAGATAGTCGCCTGGCTCCTCTCGGAAAACATGCTCGGTGGATTTCACTTCAACGACCGCCGCTACGCCGACGACGATCTCACGCTCGGCTCTATCGACCCCTACCAGGTCTTCCGTATTTTTCACGAAATTCTATTTTTCGAATGGGAAGAAGACCGGCGTGCCGACATCGCCTACATGATCGATCAAAGCCATAACCTCAAAGGCAAAATCGAAGCGATGATCCAAACCGTTGGCATGGCCCAGGATCTGTTCGCCAAAGCCGCCTTGGTCGACTATGAACAATTAAGAGCCGCTCAGAAGGCCTGCGACCTGGTGCGTGCCGAATCACTTCTGCAGGACGCCTTCGCCACCGACGTGCGGCCCGCCGTCCGCGAGTGGCGGGTGTCCAAAGGACTTCCCGAAAATCCCCTCGAAGCGTTCCGCCAAAGTGGCTATCTGGAACGCATCTCCCTCGAACGCGCCGCCCGGAACCTGGCGAGCGCCGGTTCCTACGCTTGACATTCACGTCCTCAAAACATGCCTTCTACAACTGAATTACTGCACATCAAAGATCTCTGGGACGAGGGCCAAGAGCGCGCCCTGGCCGACGATCGGCTGGGCCAATTGCGGTACCGCTCCAACCTGCTCGGAGCCGACCTCCGCATCACCAATTTCGGCGGCGGCAATACCAGCGCAAAAATCGAATTACCCGATCCGTTCACCGGCAAGCCGGTACGCGTGCTCGCTGTAAAAGGCAGCGGTGGCGACCTCGGCTCTATTAACGAGCACGGTTTCGCGCTGCTCTATCTCGATCGCCTCGAGCAGCTCAAGCACATCTATCGCGGCGAAGAGCACGAGGACCAGATGGTCCGCTATTATCCACTCTCCGCATACGGCGAAAATCGTGTGGCCGCCTCCATTGATACTCCGCTGCACGCCTTTCTTCCCTTTCCGCATGTCGATCATCTCCACCCGGATTGGTCGATCGCCCTCGCCGCCAGCGCCAACGGCAAACAAAAGCTCGAAGAGTTCAACAAGCAATTCGGACGTAAAGTGGTTTGGCTGCCTTGGCAACGGCCCGGCTTCGAGCTCGCCTTACTGCTCGAAAAAGCCGTCCAGGAAAATCCAGGCTGCGATGGCGTCCTGCTCGGCAGTCATGGTCTGTTCACTTGGGGCATGACGAATCGGGAATGCTATCTGAACAGCATTCGAACCATCGATCAGATGGGCGAGTTTATCCTCGAGCGCCAGAAGAACTCCGGCCCACCCTTCGGCGGCGTTGCCTACCGTCCGCTCAAGGATCGGCAATCCGTTGCCGCTGCCATCTTGCCGGCGCTACGCGGCATCGTCTCTTCCAACCGTCGTGTGATCGCGCACTATGCCGACAACGAAGACGCGCTCGCCTTCGCCGGCTCGAAATGGGCCCAGGAGCTTGGCTATCTCGGCACGAGCTGCCCCGATCACTTCCTTCGTACCCGAATCTGCCCCATGTTCGTCGATTGGAAGCCCGGCGAAGAAGGCGTCGACGTTTTAAAAGCGCTCATCGAAGAACGGGCCATTCAATACCGGAACGAATACGGCCAATATTACGAAGCGCACGCGACAAAAGAATCTCCTCGTCTGCGCGATTCCAATCCTTCGGTCGTCATCATTCCCGGCCTGGGCCTGTTCGGCTTCGGAAAGAATAAAAAGGAAGCCCGCATCACCACCGAGTTTTTTGTGAACGCCATCCACGTCATGTCGGGCGCCAACGCGCTCGAATCGGGCGATGTCGCGCATCCCTATCCGCAGGCCCGCCGTCCCGAACAGTCGCAAGCGTTCTCGAGCTTCCACAATTACGTTGCCCTGCCGCGCTCCGAAGCCTTCCGCATCGAATATTGGGCGCTCGAAGAAGCCAAGCTCCAGCGCATGCCTCCTGAAGCCGAGTTCAGCCGCAAAATCGTTCTCGTCGTGGGAGGCGGCAGCGGTATCGGCCGCGAAGTCGCTGTGTTGCTGGCCCGCAAAGGCGCGCATGTGGTCGTCGCTGATCAAAACGAAGCAGGCGCCAAAGAAGTCGCCGCCGAAGCGAACGCCGTCCATACCACGGTCGACCTCAGTTCATCGGAAAGCATTGCAGCTGCGGCGAAATTCACTGTTCTCGAATTCGGCGGCATCGATGCCATCGTCAACACCGCCGCCATCTTTCCGGTCGCCGGCCCCGACGGCCAACTCACAGAAGCGCAATGGAACAAAACATTCCTCGTGAATGTCACCGGCAATTATTTGCTAGCCCGGGAGGCAGGTTGGATATTCCGCGATCAGAAACTGCCGGTGTCTCTGGTGTTGACCAGTTCCGCGAATGCCGTCGTGGCGAAGCGCGGTAGCGAAGCCTACGATATCAGCAAGACCGCGCTCAATCATCTGATTCGCGAATTGGCGGTCGGCCTCGCGCCCCACGTGCGCGTTAACGGCATCGCGCCGGCCACCGTCGTCGCTGGTTCCACGATGTTTCCGCGGGATCGCGTCATCGCCTCCCTTCAGAAATACGAAATCGCTTTTTCCGAAACGGAATCTACCGAAGAACTCCGTGGCAAGCTCGCCAACTTCTACGCGCAGCGCACTCTGACCCATCGGCCCATCCTTCCGCAAGACTGCGCCAACGCGATCGTCTGGCTCGCCAGTGACGAAAGCTCTAAGACCACCGGCCACATCATCCCGGTAGACGGCGGCTTGCAGGAAGCTTTCTTGCGCTGATGCAACGCGTTTGCTTCCTACTCCAAATACGCCCCGAGCGCCTCGAAGAGTATAAAGAACGCCATCGCGCGGTCTGGCCCGAAATGCTCCAGGCCCTGCGCGAATGCGGCTGGACCAACTACTCGCTGTTTCTGGGGCCGGACGGCCTGCTCGTAGGCTACCTCGAAACCGAAGATTTCTCCCGCGCGCAGGCGGAAATGTCGAAGCGTGAAGTCAACACGCGTTGGCAGCGCGAAATGTCCGAATTCTTCCTAAGCCCCGTCATCACGCGCCTCGAAGAAGTGTTTCATCTTTAGGCTGATCAAACCTCGGCAGCAGCAAGTGAATGATCAGCAAACTTAGCAAATACATCGATCCCGCCACGATAAATAACGGTCCATACGATTCCTTGGAAAAATCCAGCCAGATCCCGATAGCCGGCTGCACCAGTACGCCTCCGATCGCGCCACCCAGTCCGCCCAGGCCCACTACCGATCCCACGCCCGCCCGCGGAAAACAATCCGACGTAATCGTAAAAAGATTGGCCGACCATCCCTGGTGCGCGCTCGCCGCCAGACCGATCAGCGCCACCGTGAGCCACAAGCTTCCCGCTGTCGCCGGCACCAGCATCACCGGCACTACGCAAATCGCGCAGACCAGCATAGCGATCTTTCTTGCCCGTCCAACCGGCGCCCCGCGTTTCAACAGAAATGAAGATAGCCAGCCGCCGCCGATCGACCCCACATCCGCCGCCAGATAAATCGCTACCAGAGGCGGCCCTATGTGGAGCAAGTCCACGTGATATTTCATCTGCAGGAACCCGGGAATCCAGAACAGATAAAACCACCACACCGGGTCCGTCAAAAATTTTCCGGTAATAAACGCCCATGTAGCGCGCCGCTTCAACATTGCACGATACGGAAGGGTGCGCACTGCTGTGTCCTGATCCGACCGGATGAGCGCCAGCTCAGCTCTCGACACGCGCGGGTGCCGCTCCGGCTCGCGATACAAGAGCACCCAGAAAATGACCCACGATAAGCTCAACGCACCTGTAAAGAGGAATGCCGAGTGCCAACCAAACCGCGCCGCCAGCACCGGTACCGCGAGCGGCGCGAGTACCGCTCCGATATTCGAGCCGCTGTTGAAAATGCCCGTGGCAAGCGCCCGCTCTCTGCGCGGAAACCAGTCCGCCACCGTCTTGATGGCCGATGGAAAATTCGCCGCCTCGCCTAATCCCAGCCCCAGCCGCGCCAAGCTAAACTGCCACAGATTTCCCGCGAATGCGTGCGCCATGGAAGAAAGACTCCACACCAGCACGGCTATCGGATATCCCACCCGCAGCCCCAGCCAATCGATCAACCGCCCGGCAATCGGCATCATTACCGCATAACCGATTTGGAAAGCGGAAGTGACGACCGAGTAATCGGTTTCCTTCCAGCCCAAATCGTGTGCGATGGTCGGCTTCAAGATGCCGAGCACCATGCGATCCATGTAATTCACGGTGGTCGCGTAGAACAGCAGGCCGCAAATATACCAGCGAAAATGTGCGACCGTTCTTTCGCGCACCGTTGCGGGAGGCGATACGACGGGGTCGCCCTGAGTCATACGGCTATTCTAACGGCAGCACATGCTGCCGCCTTCCTCTCGCCGCTGGGTCGTTCTCGCTCTGGTCTTCCTCGGCATCCTGGTCAGCTACATCGATCGCGGCAATCTCAGCATCGCCGCCGAAACCATCATGCGCGACCTTCGTCTCGACCCCAAGTCGATGGGCGTGCTGCTGTCGGCCTTCTTCTGGACATACGCGATTTGCCAAATCCCAGCCGGGCTGCTGGTCGATCGCTTCGGCATCCGCTCCGTCTACGGCGGTGCGTTTCTCGTCTGGTCCCTCGCCTCGGCCAGCATCGCGCTCAGCCGCGCCTGGCCCGATATCCTCGCCTCACGCCTGGCTCTCGGTCTCGCCGAATCGGTCGGTCCGCTCGCGAGCCTCGCTTTCATCCGCGCCAATTTTTCGCGCCGTGAGCACGGCCTCCCCGTCTCCATCTACATCGCAGGGCAAACCCTCGGCCCGGCTTTCGGTGCGCTGCTCGGCGCCACTCTGCTCACGGATTTCGGCTGGCGCGCCATGTTCGCCGTAACCGGTCTCGGCGCGCTGCTCTGGATTCCCGCTTGGCTCTACTTCGCCCCGCGCCCATCGGCCGCGCCCGTGATTGCTTCTTCCGCCCAAGGGGTCATCCGCTGGCGCGCCATCCTCGGAAGCCCGTCCTTTTGGACAATGTCCGCCGCTTCTTTTTTTCTTTCCTATTACTGGTATTTCGTGCTGACGTGGATGCCCGCCTACATGACCATGTCGCGCGGTTTTTCCACCCTCGGCATGGGCCGCATCTTATCCATGCCGCTCTTCCTTATGGCCGCCAGCAACGTCCTCACCGGATGGCTCGCCGATCGTCTCTCCACGAAAACGGGTAAGCCATTCTGGGTGCGCATCGGGTTCGCCGCCGGCGGCCTTACCGGCGCAGCTTCGATCTTGCTTCTCGTCGCGACCACCGGCCGCGGCCCGGTGTTGCCCATTCTCATCGTCTCTATCTGTTCCTTCGGAGTCGCCAGTTCAAATTTCTGGGCCATCTCGCAAAGCGCCTCGCCCGTCGCGATCGTCGGCCGTGCGATTGGCTACTTGAATACGCTCTCGCAAATCGCAGGCGCTGTTGCCCCTCTCGTTACCGGCTGGAGCCTGGGACCGCAAAAAGATTTTCGCTTCGCCATCCTGCTCGCCGGCATTTGCCCGTTGATCGCCGCGGCATGCTTGATCATCGCCGGTACCGGCCTGCCGAAATTGATAGAAGCGCTCGAGCGCAGCCCGGTGAAATAGCAACGCCCGCCTGTATTCGGCGCCGGCAGTTTCTTTCAGGTCCTTGCAATTGACTCCGGAGTTTCGATAGTCTCGGATGAAATGCGGCTTATGTGGATCGCCTGCATCTGCTCAATGTGGATCTGCTCGATGCTGCTCCCGAGTGCGCACGCCGGCCAGCTGGCAGAAGCGGTGCGGTCCGGGCGGTATACGGAAGCCATGAAGCTGCTTGAGCAGGGAGCTGATCCGAACGAGCTCGATACCCGCCATAACACGCCGCTGATGTGGGCGGCGTCATCCGGGCAGATCGATGTAGCAAGAGCGCTGCTCGACAAGCAGGCTCTGATAAATAGCCAGCATGGCGAGCCTCCTTATGATGCACTGCGCCTGGCTGCGCAAAACCAACAAACCGCTATGATCGATTTCCTGCTGTCGCGAGGCGCTGATCCGGGTATCTCCGAACGGTGGCCTGCTCTCCCCGGCGGATATCCTGAAAAGCTCTTCCGCATCGGCCATTTTCTGGATACCGTCAGGAACGCCGTAAGAGACGGCGCTCCTTCCCGACTCGGAGCGCTCCTGGCTGAGAGCCCGCCCGATTCGCGGCAAGGCAGTCTGAATGCCGGGCTGTGGGTGGCTGCGCAATTGGGCGATGCATCACTTGTTCGGAAGCTTCTGGACCGCGACGCGAATCCCATATCCGACCGCGAAGGACAGACCGCTCTACAGCTCGCGGCTCAGCACCAGCGGGCAGAAGTCGTGAAGTTGCTGGTGTCTGCTGGAATCCGGCCGGAACTCGTCCGCGAAGCGATTCCTTTGAACAGACTCCTGATAACACCGGAAGTCCGTGAAGCCTTCGGCGAAACTGCCAGGGAGCCTGAGGCCATTGCGGCGGCGCTCCAAGCCGGTGACGCGGCCTCTCTAAACAAACTGATCCGGTCTGGCGCATACGCGTACTGGACTGCCGATCCCGTCCTGCGCGTCAATCACCTGAGGCAAGCAATCGAGCAGGGGCACGCAGACATTGCCCGCATGCTTAGCGCCAGTGAGAAACGGGATGAGAGTCTTAAAAAGGTTTTAGAACGGATGTCAACCGCTTGCCGGGAGCGGCCCTCTAACGACTGCTCCAGAATAAATAACGTCGTGAACTGGTACTCGGCGCGGCTGAGCGCTCCGCAATGGAAACCGGCTTACTCGCGCGATTATTTCCTTTCACTCCAGGCTATGGCCAATATTCTCCAGACCAATCCTGAGGCTCAAATCGTAAAGGACATCGCGGACGAGCTGGAGGCTAGGCGCGATTATTGTGTCCTGAACAATGTGGGCATGGGCGGATCGGTCACGGTCAGCGTCCACACGCGCAACCAGCAGAAGGAAGTGCCGAACTGGCAGGTCTATTACCTGCTCAAAATCTTCGAGCGGAATCCCGCTGTGGCTCCCGGAGCATTTCTCAAGTGGAGCAGTCCTGTGTCTGAAGTCGTCGAGCCCGGACGCTATTGGTTCTGGGCCAAAGACCCGAGGACAAATAGCCAGAGCGAACGAAAACTAGTATCGCTGAGCGGCGCTCAAGCGGTCTCGGTCGATCTTTTCGTGCCGTGAGCACGCGACGCAAATGGCTGGCCCTGGGAATCGTGGGCGCCGGATGCGTGGCGGCCGCATTCCTGTTTCCGGTCTCTCCCGCTATTTCATCTTCAGAGGCATTGCCCTGGCGGACTCTGGAATGTATTCTCGCTCTGGGATTGCTGGGCGGAATCGGCGTCGTCCGGCCCGGCGTTAACAAAATATGGCTGTCCGTCGCAGGCATAGCAGGCGTTCTTACGGCAGCCTCGCTCCTGTGGCACTCAGCCTCGAACCAAGCCTGTCTGGCGCAATGTAACTCACGCCAGATGGTAGTCGGCCTGCAGTTGCAGAATTACGTTGCCAACGCAAGCGGCGCCTCGAATGACGATCTTTTGTTCGATGCGGGCTGCAAGCCGGAGCGTGCGTGGAAGCCGGCCTCAATCGCTGCATGCCGGATCGTGCTCCTGCTTTCCGGACTGACCTGCATACCCCTCACTGCGCTGTTCGGAGGCTCTCTCATCCAGGCGTCGGCTGCACGGCGTTTTTGGTCCGCTCCGGCCAAACAACCGAACGTCGTCACTGTGCCGGCTCGTTATGCATACGATGCATTTATAAGCTATCGTCACATCGAGCCCGACCGGGCGTTCGCGCTCGATCTTCTCGAACGCCTCGAAGAAGCGGGCTTCAAAGTCGCGTTCGACCAGCGCGACTTCCGCCCGAACGAGCCCGTCATCGTCGAAATGGAAAGGTGCATTCTCGACAGCCGGTATACTCTCTGCGTTGTCTCGCCGCGCTACATCTCGAGCGGTTTCTGCTCGGAGGAAGCGGAGGTCTGCAAGACGCTCGACATGGAGCAGCGCCGCAGACGTCTGGTGCCGCTATTCCTGGAACGGATCGCTCTGCCTGCGTGGTTCGGAGGTCTGGTAGGCGTCGATTTCGCCACCTCGGACACAGCCTTCGATCCTTATGTAAAGCTCAAATCTCTCCTGAATGGCTGAAAGGACGTCCACACCGCCCGATTCGATATCAAAGTGGTTTGGAAACGCCGCTCCACCGTCTGCTCGCTAACCTGCTGTTCAACCGTAGTCACCGAAAATCTGGCCACGCTTCTGTCGATCGACTGAATCGCTCTCTGCGCCATACCCTCCATCGGTTCGGCATCCCGTGTGGTCCGCGCGATCCATTCCAGCATGTCTTGAGATTCCTGCGCGTCCGGGCGAAAGACTTGCGGCAACGCTCCATCTTTTAGGGAAGGCATCCGACATGAGTACAGTTCTGCTTTGGGTCGGATGTCAACAGGAGAGATCTTCAACGATGTTCGGCGAGGGGTAACTTCGATTTCCGAATGACGTCTCTATTGGAGGAACACAAGTAGCGGCCTATCTGAGTAACGCGGTTATCCTTGAGAAGGAGTCTTTACGTTTGAATACTCTCGCGCCTGTTCTGCTGGCCGCCCTGCTGGTCTTGGCTGGGTGTGCCGGCAATTCCCAGCCTCCCCCGGCTTCTCGCCCGCTCGATGTCATTGTTGTTCCGGTTCAACAAAAAGACGTCCCTATCTACGGTGATTGGGTTGCCACCCTCGATGGCTCCGTGAACGCGAACATTCAACCCCAAGTCTCCGGCTATCTAATTAAGCAGGATTACCGCGAAGGCTCGTTCGTCCACAAAGACGACGTCCTTTTCGAAATCGACCCGCGCCCGTTTCAAGCCGCTCTCGATCAGGCCAAGGGACAACTCGCGCAAGCCCGCGGTCAGCTCGCCCAAGCCCAAGCCCAGCTCGCCCTGTCGAAAATCAACGTTCAGCGCAACACGCCGCTCGCCAAAGCGCGCGCCATCGCCCAAAGCCAGCTCGATACCGACATCCAGGCCCAGGCCCAGTATGAAGCGCTCATCAAAACCAATCAGGCGACGATTCAGGGCGGGGAAGCCGCCGTCGAAACCGCTGAGCTGAATCTCGGCTTCACTAAGGTCCGCTCTCTTATCAGCGGTATCGCCGGCATAGCGGCTACCCAGATCGGTAATCTCGTCGGTCCATCGACTCTGCTCACCACCGTGTCGCAAGTCGATCCCATTAAGGTGTACTTTCCCATTAGCGAGCAGGAATATTTACGGGTCTCCGGCAAGTTCACCAGTCCCGTTCCCCTGCAGCTCACGCTTTCCGACGGCAGCGTCTACCCGCATCCTGGAAAAATCGCTTTCGCCAATCGTCAGGTCGATCCGCAGACCGGCACCATTCGCATGGTCGGCCTTTTTGCAAACCCAGGCAACCTTCTGCGCCCCGGTCAATTCGGCCGCCTGCGCGCCATGACCACGCTCCGTAAGGATGCTCTCCTGGTTCCGCAGCGCGCCGTTAACGAGCTGCAGGGCCGCTATCAAATCGCGGTCGTGGGTCCGGATAACAAAGTAGCCATTCACACCGTCAAGCTCGCCGAGCGCGTGGGTGAAATGTGGATTGTTGAAAACGGCGTGAATCCCGGCGATCGCGTCATCTCCGAAGGAATCTCGAAAGTCAGAGACGGAATGACTGTCAATCCCAAAGCTGCAAGCTGATCGATCTATCTAATGCGTTTGTTCCTCCCCTGAAAGTCCTTGCATGTCGAAATTTTTTATTAATCGCCCGATTGTCGCCATGGTCATCGCCATTCTCATGGTGATCGTCGGCTTCGTCTCGATGTTGAGCCTGCCTATCGCGCAATTTCCCAGCATTGTTCCGCCCGAAATTCTAGTTACGGCCATCTATCCCGGCGCCGACGCCCAAACCCTCGAACAATCCGTGGCCACTCCGCTCGAAGCCCAGATCAGCGGCGTCGACAACATGAACTACATGTACTCGGTCAACGCCAACAACGGGCAAACGCAGATCACCGTCAACTTCGATGTCAACACCGACCCGAACATCGATCAGGTCCTGACGCAGCTCCGCACCTCGCAAGCGCAATCGCAGTTGCCGGCGCAGGTCAACACCGCTGGATTGATCGTTCAGAAATCCCTTTCCTCGCCCTTGCTCCTGATCGCCCTCTACTCGCCCAAAGGCAGTTACGACAGCATCTTTCTTGCGAATTATGCCTATATCAATCTGGTCGACGAGCTCACGCGCGTTCCCGGCATCGCGCGCGTTCAGGTTTTCGGCGCCGGCCAATACGCCATGCGTTGCTGGGTCAATCCCGATCAGCTCGCCAAACTGCAAGTCACCGTTCCGCAAATCGTCGCGGCGCTGCAATCCCAGAACACCGTAAATCCGGCTGGACAGATTGGCGGCGAGCCCGCTCCAAAAGGCCAGCAGTTCACCTATACCGTGCGCGCGCAAGGCCGCCTGCTCTCCGCCGAAGAGTTCGGCAATATCATTCTGCGCGCCAATCCGGACGGCTCCATTCTGCGGCTGAAGGATGTCGCTCGCATTGAGCTCGGCGCGCAGCTCTACAATCTTCACGGGCCGCTACAACGGCAATCCTTCCGCCATTCTCGCCCTCTATCAGTTGCCTGGCTCGAACGCCGTGCAAGCCGCTAACAACGTCCGCAAGCGGATCGCCCAGCTCAAGGCGCGCTTCCCCCAGGATCTCGATTACCAGGTCAGCCTGGATACCACGCGCGCCGTCACGGCCGGTATGAAAGACATCGTCTTCACTCTTTTCGAAGCGCTGGCGCTGGTGGTGCTCGTTGTCTACATCTTTCTGCAAGGCTGGCGCGCCACCCTCATTCCTCTCGCCGCCGTGCCCGTCTCCCTCATCGGCACCTTCGTCATCTTTCCGTTGCTCGGCTTTTCCATCAATACTCTTTCTCTCTTCGGTCTCGTGCTCGCCATCGGTCTCGTCGTTGACGACGCCATCGTCGTCGTCGAAGCCGTCGAGCGCCACATCGAAGAAGGCATGGCTCCCAAGGATGCCGCTCTGCAAGCCATGGGTGAAGTGTCCGGCCCGGTCGTCGCGATCGCGCTCATCCTCACCGCCGTCTTCGTGCCCACCATCTTCATCCCCGGCATCACCGGACGCCTGTATCAGCAATTCGCCGTCACCATCGCCATCTCGGTGATCTTCTCCGCCTTCAACGCGCTTTCGCTAAGCCCGGCGCTGGCCGCGCTTCTGCTCAAGCCGCGCAAGAAATCCCGCGGCCCGCTCGCTCGCTTCTTCGATTGGTTTAATCGCGGTTTCTGCCAAAGTCACGCATGGCTACGTCAGCTTCTCCGCCGTGCTGATCCACAAAGCCGCTCTCAGCTGTCGTCTTTCTTGCCGTGGTTGCGGTCGTAGCCGTATTTCGTCGGCGCGCAGCCTTCCCACCTCTTTCCTTCCCGAGGAAGATCAGGGCTACGTCTTCGTTGCGCATGCAGCTTCCCGACGCCGCTTCCTTGCAGCGCACCGGCGAAGCCGCCCGCAAGGTCGAAAAAATCATCATGCAAACGCCGGGCGTTGCACGGCTGCACTTCCGTCATCGGCTTCAGCCTCCTCAGCCGCGTACAAAACACCTACAGCGCTTTCTTCTTTGTTACCGAAAAGCCGTGGGATCGAGCGCAAAAGCGAAGAACGAGCAGTACGCCGCCATCCGCGGCCACATCGTCGCAGGCGCTGGGACAGCGTCGAAGACGGCGTTGCCTTCTCGTTCTCGCCGCCCTCCATTCCCGGCGTCGGCACCTCCGGCGGCGTGACCTTCATGCTCGAAGACCGCTCCGGCGGCGATCTGCAATTCCTCGGCGACAATCTGAACAAAGTTCATGCAGGCCGCTCGCAAACGTCCCGAGCTCGCCGGCCTGAGCACTACTTACCTGCCCACCGTTCCGCAGAAATTTGCCGACGTGGATCGCGCCAAGGTAGATGCGCCAGGGCGTGAACATTGCCGACGTGTACCAGACGCTGCAAGCCTTCATGGGCGGCTATCTGGTGAACTACTTCAACCGCTTCGGCCGCCAGTGGCAGGTCTATGTCGAGGCCGAAGGCGATTTCCGCACCCGCGCCGAAAACATTGGCCAATTCTATGTCGCGAACAACCGCGGCGAGATGGTGCCGCTCAGTGCCGTCACCAACTATCAAGCCCATCGACGGCCCGGAATTCACCATGCGCTACAACGAATATCACGCCGCGCAAATCAACGCCGCCGCCGCGCCCGGCTATAGCTCCGGACAAGCCATGAAGGCGCTCGAGGAGGTTTTCGCGCAAACCATGCCGCGCGAAATGGGCTTCGATTATACCGGCATGTCGTTCCAGGAGCAGCAGGCTTCGAAGGGTGTGCCGCCCTCGGTCGTTTTCGGCCTCTCGCTTCTGTTCGTGTTCCTGATTCTCGCCGCGCAGTATGAAAGCTGGTCGCTCCCTTTCAGCGTGCTGCTTGGAACTCCCGTCGCGGTCTTCGGCGCGTATCTTGTTCCTGACGCTGCGCCACTATCGAGAACGACGTCTACGCCCAAATCGGACTGGTCATGCTGATCGGGCTATCGGCCAAGAACGCCATCCTGATCGTCGAGTTCGCCAAGCACGAATACGAAAACGGCAAGAGCATCGAACAAGCCGCGCTCACCGGAGCCCGCATCCGGCTCCGGCCCATTCTGATGACCGCCTTCGCCTTCATCCTCGGTTGCGTTCCGCTGTGGATCGCGTCCGGCTCCGGCGCAGTCTCGCGCCGCGTTCTCGGCACCGCCGTCATCGGCGGCATGCTGGCCGCCTCCGTCATCGCCATTTTCCTTATCCCAGTCACCTTCTACATCGTCGAAACACTCTCCCATCGCATGCGCGGCTCGCACAAGCACGAACGCGTAACTGAAAAAGAGCTAGCATGAAGCCACTCGCGCTCTGTCTCTCTTTTCTGCTCGTTGGCTGTACCGTCGGGCCCAACTACCAGCGCCCGCGCCTTACCCCGCCCGCCGTCTACCGTGGCGATACCAGTCCGAGCCCGTCTTCACTCGGAGATGAAAAATGGTGGACCGTTTTTGACGATCCAAGCCTTCAGCAGCTCATCCACGCCGCGCTCGCGCAAAACTACGACGTTCGCATCGCCGCCACACGCATCCTGCAGGCCCGCGCCCGTCTTGGGATCACTCGCGCCGATCAATACCCCACTCTCTCCGGATCGCTCGGCTTTACTGCCGAAAAAATCCCCTTCGGAAAATTCGACGCGACCGAGCTTCAAGCCGCCATCTCCTACGATCTCGATTTCTGGGGACGGTATCGGCGCGCCACCGAAGCCGCGCGCGCCAGTCTGTTGGCAAGCGAATGGAACCAGCGAACCGTTGTCTCGACCCTCGTCTCGAACGTAGCCGCCGCTTATTTCCAGCTCCGTGAGCTCGATCTCGAGCTCGAAATTTCTCAACGCACTCTGGCCTCGCGCCGCCAGTCACTCGCCCTGACCGAAACCCTCGCCAATGGCGGCGCCACCTCCCTGCTCGATGTCAAGCAGGCGCAGCAACTGGTCGAAACCGCCGCTGCTGCCGTGCCCGAGTTGCAGCGTCAAATCTCCGTCGGTGAAGATGCCCTGAGTGCGTTGCTCGGCCAGTATCCGTCCGATATCGCGCGCGGCAAACCGCTCACCGAACAGCCCCTCCCGCCTGCCGTGCCGGCGGGTCTCCCCTCGCGCCTGCTCGAGAAGCGGCCCGACATTCAGGAAGCCGAGCAAAACTTGATCGCCGCCAACGCCGAAATCGGCGTCGCTCGCGCGCAACTATTTCCCGATGTATCCCTGACTGGCGCATACGGCGGCGCTGCTATCGGTCTAAGCCACCTCGTCTCTATTTACACTCTGACGCCCGGCATCACCCAGCCGATCTTCAATGCCGGCAGGCTTCGTTCGAACGTCCGCCTCTCCGAAGCCGAACAACAGCAGCAGCTTCTCACTTATCAGCAAACCATCCAGACTGCCTTCCGCGAAGTTTCCGACGCTCTTGTCGGCTACCAGCGCTTCCGTGAATCGCGCGAGCATCAGGAGTTGTTGACCGCCGCCGCGCGCGACGCCTCCGGGCTGTCGGACATGCGCTATCGCGGCGGCGCAGCCAGCTACCTCGAGGTCCTCACCAATGAAACCAATTTCTTTTCCGCCGAGCTAAATCTCGCCCGCGCCCGCCTCGCGGAGCGCCTCTCTCTCGTCCAGGTTTATAACTCGCTAGGTGGCGGTTGGCAGCAATAGCTCGCTGGTGGCGCGCTTCAGCCCACATGAGCGGCGCGGACCGGCATTATTTGTCGACGACTTCTACTTCGGGCCAGCCTGATTTCCAGGTAAGCGGCATAATGGCGAGGGTTGCTTTCCCTCCCATCCGGCTATCACCCTCGAAATCGGAGGTAAACCAGCTCTTTCCGTCATCGATAAGAATGCCGGCGTGACCGGGTCCGAAAAGCGGTTCTTTGTTGGAAAGCACCAGAGTGCCGCCGCCCTTTAGCATGTCGACGCCATCCTCATCGAGGTACGGCCCGGTAACCTTTCGGCTTCGTCCAACGCGAATGTTGTACGTGCTGTTCACCCCGCGGCAGCACGAGCCCCAATTGACGAAAAGATAGTAATAGCCATCGTGCTTGTACAGGCACGATGCCTCTATGGACTTGTTGTAAGCCAGCGACGAGAACGGGGCGTCGGGGGTCAATCGCTTACCGGTTTTCGGGTCGAGTTGCACGAGCTTGATTCCACTCCAATAGGAACCGAATGAAAGCCACAAGGTTCGATTGTCGTCGGAAAACACAGAGGGATCGATTGTGTTGAAATCGCCGCCCTCCCGCGATTGCACGACAATGCCCTGATCGGTCCAGTGATAGGCGGGATCGGCAGGATCGAGGGTGGGGGTGGTCGCGAGCCCAATTGCCGAAGTAATTTTTCCGAAGCTGGAGGCGGAGTAGTAGAGCAGATATCGATCGCCGAGATGGATGACGTCGGGAGCCCAGTAGTTCATGTTTCGGTTCTCGGGAACGGCTGCGGCAATCCACTCGGGAGCGATCCGGAAGACCGGCGGTCCGGGTTCCCACTTCACCAGATCTTTGGAATGATACGAAGGAATGCCATGTCCGGTATAGAAGACCCAGAACTCGTCTTTGCATTTCACGATCGTCGACGGATCGCGAGTGACGATTCCCCGGCTTGCGGTTTGCTCAAGCGGCAGCCCGGCTCGTGATGTTAGGTCTTTGTCATCGGCGGCGGCGATTGCCGGCAGCGATCCGGCCAGCAGCAGTATTGCGATGGCGCAGCACGAAGAAAATTTCATCGATCTATTCTCTAGCTCATTCTCCTATGCTCGCGGACTCATCTCTTCAGGCTTGGGCCCAAGCAGTTAAAGCTCCAAGAACGGGACGGACACTTTTCGGATGGCGTAATTCGGTAGCGATCCGGATAGCCCATACGTATTAGGTGGACGACACGGAGAAGTGGATTCCGAGACGTTGCCGAGCCATATCTTCTAAACAACGGTGTGACGGCGCTCGATCTGGCGCGCAAGTATAAACGTGCTCACTTATTGGCCAGTTTGGAGGGACTGCGGGCTTCCAGGTATGTTAGTCCCGCCGGGATTTGCGGCCGTGGTGGAATATCGTACTCAGACACGCACTGGCTGCTACCATGGCGACCTTCAGCTGCACTTCCGCATCCGGCAGCAGACGCCAGTAGTCGAGAAGCCGGCGCGCAGGAACGGTTCCGGTGCCTTATGCTCAATTTTCTGACCGAGTGCAGCACTTGGTTGCGGTTCTTGAACTGCTCAGTGTTGGTGGCTTGTTTGGCTGTGCCAGGCGAAATCCAGCACAGGTTCGGCAACTCGTTTGATCGATGGGTTGAGCTCGGATCTCTGATGATCGGTCGTCACACAGATGGTCACCGGGCACAATAGCCGACTACCGCGTCAACGTGGAACTCGCCTCGGAAGCCGACAGTCCACCCCAATCGCGGTTTCATTGGTCACCTTGTGGAGAAATCGTCAGTCTCATCTTGCGCCGCAATTGCGCGCTTAATACTTCTTCCCGGCGGCGCCTGAGATCCGTGAACGGTGGAGTACTCCACCCAGGGTCGAGACACGCCTCGCAACGATTACCGGCCAACAAGCGGGCCGATAATTGATATGAGTACGAGGAGTTCGATCAATGTGCTTCGCTGGTGCGTTGCGTCGACTGAATCGAGTTGGGCATACTGTCTTGAAATATCCATGTAAAGCTTCTCCTGCAACGTTTCAAGGCACGTTGCATTCCACGGAGCGACGGTCCGTATCTTCACCATTTCGAGCGATTCAGGGCGGAGCCCGACTGAATAAATACGTTAATCAATCCATAAACCCGAAAGCCTCTGGATAGTCATATGATCCAAGCAGTCCCACCCAGGGAGTTGCAGTCGACGGCTTGAGGCAAACATTTGCGTGCAGGCGTTTATCGCGCGATGGCGGTTCCGGGTGCCAATCGCACAACCACTGTGGCTGTACCGCATACCGCCCGAGGTGTGTGGGCGCGCACCATCCAATTAACGCAACGCCGGCGGCTCGGACACTACCGCATCCGCCGCCAATCCTTCTCGGCACTGAGGGCCAGACTTTCACTCGCCGTTATATTTGAAGCTGTGGCGATTCGCTGGATTGTTATCGGCGTGGGAGATATTACGACCAAGCGGGTACTACCCGCAATTCTGGCGGAGCCTCGCAGCTTGTTGGCTGGCATCGTCACACGAACTCCGGCGAAGGCGAATCCATACGGTGTGCCAGCCTGGACATCTCTGGAGGTCGCATTAGCTGAGCAGGAATGCGACGCGGTTTATGTGGCCAGCCCAGTGATCCTACATGCGCCGCAGACGATCGCAAGCCTTCGCGCAGGCCGGCATGTGCTCTGCGAGAAGCCAATGGCCATGAACTATGAAGAGGCGCTCTCAATGCAGCGGACAGCCGACGAGGTCGGCCGGATTCTCGGCATCGCGTACTATCGTCGGATGTATCCGCAGGTGATTCGTGCGCTTGAACTGATCCGTCTGAAAGCGATCGGTGAACCGGTATTCGCCGAGGCTACCTCGCACTCCTGGTTTTGCCCTGGCCCTGAAGACGAGCGGAGTTGGTTCGTCGATCCCGTGATGGCGGGCGGCGGGCCATTGTACGATATAGCCTCGCATCGCATTGACCTGATGAATTATTTGTTCGGCAATCCGATGCGGGCGACGGCGCATCTTTCCAATGCCGTTCATCACTATGCAGTAGAGGACAACGCGACTGTGATGGTCGAGTACAATTCCGGCGTTCGAGGCGTAGTCGATGTTCGCTGGCATTCTCGGGTCGTGCGGGACGAATTCCGAATCCGCGGCACAGACGGTGAGATCGAAATGACGCCCCTGAACTCAGGTGTCCTGATCTATCCAGGTGGAAAGGAGGAACTACCGCCTCATGAAAACCTGCACTACCCGTGTGTGGCGGATTTCGTCTCAGCCGTACTGGCACGGTACGGAACTGCGCTCGTCCGGCGCGACCGCGCTAGCGACCGCATGGGTTACCGATGAGGCCATTCGCTTGTCGAACGGAGGGAAATCCTAACACAGGCCCGCGGGTCTCTGATGACCTTGCTTGATCAGCGGATCGATCCCGCGGTGACCAGTTCACGTTCGGCTCGCCAATAGGTGCCTCGAAATTTCCAAATTCCGGTCGTAGGCTGAAGCCCGCGATTATTCCCGCAGCAACTCACTCACTGTCTCAAACCCATACCCTTCCGCTTTCAACACAGGCACAATCTGCCGGACCGCCTTCAACATCTCGCTCACATCCGGCAATGGCTGAATATCGCGGCCATCGTGCAGACAAACGATCCCGCCCGGCCCCGCCTTCCGCAAAACGAGGCGCGCCACGTCGGCCGCCGGCCATTCCCAATCGTGCCCGATCACGGTCCACATCACGCCCAGCAGGTCATACTGTTTCTGCGCCCCGTCCAATCCCCACCAGCGCAGTCCATACGGTGCGCGAAACAATCGCGCCGCCACCCCAACCTCGTTTTGAATCACTTGCTGTGCCCGCGCTACCTCGTTCGCCATCAACTGTGGGCTCGGCCAATAGAGTCGCCGCCCAATGCGCGGAAACAATCGTGCGTGCGAATACGTGTGGTTTCCGATCTCGTGCCCCGCATCCCGAATTTCCCGCGCGATGTGCGGATGCCGTTCCACGTTCTTGCCGCATTGAAAAAACGTTGCCCGGATGCCGCCCTCCGCCGCCAGGTATTCGAGCAACCGCAAACTGCCCTCGCTCGGCCCGTCGTCGAAAGTAAGCGCGAGCGTTCTCCGCAATCCCGGCCCGCGGTACACACATCTGCCCCACACGCCATTGAGCGTAACGCAGGTGCCAAAATCGATCTGTGAATAGCTGGGGTACTTTTCACGTTCTGGATGTCTCGAGCATTCCCGCGCTCGAATTCGCGCGCGCCCTCGGCCAATTGGTTCCGACCCTCGCCTGGCGGCAGCAGATGCGGTGGTTCTCGATGGTGAGCGCTGCCGGCTCCGCAATTCCGTCCGAAGTCATCGATTTTCCGCTGCAGCGCGGCTACGCCCATCCTCTGCTCGCGCCGCTCATCCGGTTTCACCGCCGCCTTCTCCCCCGCATGCTCGCTCGCTCGCAATCGACTGGCCCGGGCCCGCTCATCTGCACCGCTCCGTTTTTCGCGCCGCTCGCCGAACGCTGGCCGGGTCCGGTCGTCTACTACTCGCTCGATTTCACCTTTGCGTACCAGGGCCTGCGCCCGCATCAGGTTCTCGCGCTCGATCGCCGCTTGTGCCGCGCCGCTCGCGTGGTTTGTCCGGTTTCCGCGCGCATCGCCGATTACTTCACCGGGCGCGCCGCTTGTGAACCCGGTAAAATCCAAATTCTTCCCAACGCCACCCGCGCCTCGAACGTGCGCGAGACCTTTTCAGACGAAACCGGCGCCCTGCCTTCCGCGCTCCACGGTCTCGCCCGTCCCGTTGCCGGAATCATCGGTAATCTCGCGGCGAATCTGGATTGGGAATTGCTCCGATTGGTCATTGAGCGCACCCCCGAATTCTCCTGGGCATTCATCGGGCCGGCGTCCATGGCCATCTCCGATCCCGCCCAGCGCCGCGCCCGCGCCGCTCTCCTCAAACACGGCGGCCGCATCCGTTTCACGGGATCCCAGCCGTACGGCGCGCTCCAACAATTTGCCCGCTCATTCGACGTCGCCGTCCTCCCCTACCGCTTCGGCGAACCGACCCGCTCGGGCAGTGCCACCCGCTTTTACGAACACCTCGCCGCCTGCCGCCCTATGCTCTCGACGCCCCACGTCGCCGAGCTCCAAACCAAGCAGCCCCTCGTGTATCTCGCAAGCGATGCCAATGCCTTCGTCTCAAAATTGAACGAATTGCAAGCCGCCCAATTCCACGACGGGCACGAGCGCGCCCGCTGGCTGGCCAGCCGTCACGAAACCTGGGAACAAAGAGCTCAAATACTGCTCGACGTTCTCCAACTCGAACCATGCTGCAGTTAAGAGAAATGCCTCCATCTGCTGCGTGAATTGCTATTTCAGTACTGGTCGGCGCTGCCCGTGGGAAGACATACATCTTTGCCATCCCTCGCTGCGATTTAGCTACTGATTCGGCGGTGCCTGCGGAGTCCCTATGGATGTCCCGATCGTCGGAGTAGGCCCCGGACCGGACACCGAGTTCGAGTTGGAGTTATTATTCGACAGGCTGAAACCGTTCGATTGACCGAAGCTGTTCGATTGGCCGAAGGTGTTCGATTGGCCGAAGGTGTTCGATTGGCCGAAGGTGTTCGATTGGCCGGGAGGTGTTCGATTGACCGACGCCATTCCCTGAAGGATTTGCCGGGGTAACGCCGCCTCGGCCTTGCGCCGCCGCTAGCGCCGTATTCGCTTCTTTCGTCATGTCGTAGTAAAACTCCCAAAGCGAATAGTTATCCTGATCGTTCACCAGCTTGATCGAATGCCCGGACGCTCTGCTCGCGACTCCCGCGATCCCGCCGCCAGTAGAAATCGTTCCCATGCGGTTGGAAGGTTGCTGCCCTTGCGGCGTCTGCGGATTCTGGGGACTGTTCAACATACTCCGCATAAGCGTCTGCGGATCCTGCGGATTGCCGGTCGCTGCGGCCGGTGTGGCGCCCGCGCCCGCGGAGTCTGGCGCATGGGATAGCCGTGCCTTGCGGAGAGGGAACCGATTGCGCGCTCTCGCTGGGGATAGCAGGCAAATCGTTATTTGGAGCCGCCGTGCTGCTGCCATTCGCCGCAATCGCCGGCGCGCGCTGCGGAACCGCCGCCACCGTCACTTCCGGCGTGTCGGAGCTGCTATCCGAGTTGCTCCCAAATCCGCTGGACCTCTGCCCAAAAGCGGAATTGCCGTTCGGGTTGTTATTTGGATTGTTACTTGAGCCAAAGCCGCCAAACCCGCCAAACCCGCCAAACCCTGAGTTTGAGTTCGACCTCCCTGTCCCCGCGTTCCCCGTCACTGGCTTCCCGTTCGCGTCCACGCCATTCTTATTCGTGTTCACTTTGGAATCCATGATCATGCCTCCGGGACCGGCATGTAGCATCCGCCAATCGTCTTTCCCGGTAAACGGATCGTCGAATTTGTGCCGCAGAAAACGCATGCGATTCGTGTTCTCGAGCGCCTCAATCGAAGGCGGAAACGTGCCGCTCTTCCGGACAAACAGCTTGATCGCATGCTTATACTCATTGCCACGGTCGATCAGCAGTTCTTCTTTCTGCCGGTGCGCCTCAAATACCGCCACCGGCATCTCGCGGTACAGCAGAATCGCAATCACCGCCGCAAACACGAAGACGATCAGCAACGCCGATCCGCGCTGTCCGGCCGTACGCCTCATTGCGCCGTCGCCTCCGGAGTCACCGCCAGATCCTGCCCTTGCTTGAGCTGCGTGTCTTCCACCTTCGCGCTATTCGGAGTCAGCGCCACAATCAAATAACGCCGTTCCAGCATGTCGCCTTCGGCCGCCACCAGAATATTATCGCCTTCCATAAAAAATCCGCGATTCGCGTCGTCCTTCATAGCGGGCCTGGCAAAACCGTAGTACTTGAATGGAATATGAACGGCTAAATTCAGATTCGCGGGTGTCATCGCGCTCGGCCCGGTCGGCAGCGCCCTCGGAATCATCGGAGGCGTTTTAGGTATGGGTGGCAAATTCTGAGCCGATGCCACTCCTCCTTCGAAAAGGTTACGCACCCCGGTCTCCGGGCGAACAGCGCGTACCCGCTCCAACAAGTCGAGCCGTAAAGTCGGATCGATATCGCCCCGCGCTCCTTCTACTGGCCGCAGCCGCAGCGTGCCGCGCTCATTCTGCGAACGGGAGCGCACTGCGGCGCGCGCGCGGCTCCCCGCTGGCGTTGCGCTCCCTTGCGAATGTTGCGCCCCCGCCGGCGTGCGGCGTTCTTCATCAGGACGCGAATTAAACCAGTACAACGCGAGCGCCAGCGCAAAAAAGGCCCCCAGCAAAATCTTCGGATCTATTCCTAAGCGGATCCCAAAAATCGTCGTCCCGCCTCTCGCCGCCGGCGCTGCGCTCATGGCTCCCTCACAATCGCCTGGAAACGCGCCGTCGCATTAATCTCGCCGCTCTTCGACTGTGGCACTGCCGTCAGCGCATCCAGCATCAGCAACGTGGGCGAGTGGTCCGTTTCATTCAGAAAGCGCATCAGGTTCGCATATGAACCCGAAAAGTTCGCGCTCGCCGTCAGAAGCGACAGGTCCGCCGTTCCTTCGATCGGCTCTTCCGTGTAAACACCGTCGCGCTCCTCTAATCCGGAAGCCTTCGCCAGGCGCTGGATCTCTCCCACCACCGTCACATAAGCCAGCCGCTTTGGCACAAAATATTTAGCTTCGAAATCCGAAGCCTCCCCCCCGCCGGCCTCCACCTTCACGGCCGTAGTCCGCATGTGTACGGTTTGTCCGCGTGTCGCCGCGATCTGCCGCCGGCTCTGCGCAATCTGCTCGGACAGATCCGCGCGCGAGCCGCCCGGCGGAGCAATATAGAAAAACAACGCCACCGCGTTGCATGCCGCCAGCACCCCGGCCAGGACCTTCAAATACCCTTGCGCATTGCCTGCGATCTTCAAACGTGTGCGCATCTTCTCCTCAAAGCTTTTGCGCATAGGACACCGTCACCCGGTATTTGTACAGCGGATCGTTCTGCGTGGGCGGGCTCTGGTTCACAAGCGTCGCCGCGCCAAACAGGCTGGATTTCTCCAAGCTCTTCAGCAGCCCGATCACCGCGTCTTGCTGGGTGGTTCCCACCTGCATATCGAGTTGCACCCGGTTCGTCCCCGTCCCCTCATCGGCGGCCGTCTGCGGCAGCCGCACTCCCAGCAGCCGCATGTTTTGCGGCATCACCGTCGCCAGATCTTTGAAGACCCGCGTCCAGCTCAGTCCGCGGCGCGCGATCACCTCATTCAGAAAAACGCTCGTTGCAAACACGTCCGCATTCGCCGGTTTGCTGAGCACCGCCGAAAATCGCGCCTGCTCCCTTTGCAGCTTCCTCAGTTCCGTGTTCGCCGCATCCAATTGCCGACGCAGCCCGACCGCTTCCGAGCGTTCATGTAAAATCAGCCCCCCCAGTACCGCCAGCGACACCGTGAGTACCGCGCACACTGCGGCCAGTAAAGCCGTCTGCGCGCGCTCCGCCCGGAACGGTTGCGATGCCAGGTTGATCTGCGCTGCCCGCGCTTTTCATGCCGCGTATCTCTCTAACATCCCCAGCACTCCCGCGTTCTCCCGCGACGCCGTTCCTAAACGCGAGCGCAGCGGCTCGCAATGAATACCGAAATCACGCTCCACCCGGTATCCCAAAGTCTCCGTCTCCCCGCCGAAACCCGCCAGAAAAATCCGCCGCACCGGCTCGCCGATCTGATCCTCGGCAAACGCCAGCGTCTGCTGCAGCATCGGCAGCACGGCATCCTCCTCGCTCGTCAGATCGAGCGACCGCACCAGCCGCACCCGGCCCTGTTCTATGAGCAGCACCGCAAGCGTGGAGCCGGTCGATTTCGCAAGCAGTGTAATACCCTTTTGCGTGGAATTGCACAACGGCAGCGCCGCAATCGACGAAGGCATCACCAGGCCTACCCGGTATCCCGCTTCCACCAACATCGCTTCATATTCTTCGAGAATGGGACGCGCAATCGCCACCGCCAAAACCTCCGTGCGCTTCGGTTCCGCCAATTGCACCGCGTACGCTAGCTGCGCCTCTTCAATATGAAACGGCACGCTCTTACGAAGGCGGAAGCGCAGCAATGCCATTGCCTCGGTCTCGCTCGCCGGAAACTGCTCAAAATCCAGAATCGCCATGCGCGCCGCGTAATCGGGAATCGCCAGCGCCGCCGTCCCCGGCTTGCCGCGCGTCGCCTCTGTAACCCGCGGCAGAGCGTCCCGGTAAAGCTGCGGTTTCAGCACGTTCGGCGCGCTCGGCGAAGCGACTAACCCGCGTTCGGCGAGCTTCTCCTGCTTTTGCTCGCTCGCATTGCGAAAAGACGCTCCGGCGAGCGAGTATTCGCGCTATCTCGAAAAAATGATCCGGCGGCGGATCCGACAGCCACCGCTGCACCTGCTCGGAAAATGACAGATTCGCTCCCCTACCCTTCGATAAACGTCACTTTGTTCGCTTCGCGCAGCGTCGTGATGCCTTCCCGCACGCGCTCGATCGCCGATTGCCGCAGGAACGTCATCCCTTCTTCCCGCGCCACCCGCTTGATCTCGGAAGCCGCCTTCCGCTCCAGAATCATCTCGCGAATCTTCTCCGTCAAATCCAGCAATTCGTGAATCGCCGTGCGCCCCCGGAATCCCGTCCCGCTGCACTCCATGCAGCCGCGCCCTTCATAAAACGGAAAGTCGCGCCATTCGTCCACATCGAGGCCGCTCTCGCGCAGATAATCGTCCTCATAGTGCACTCGCTCCCGGCAATGCGGGCAGATGATACGCACCAGTCGTTGCGCCAGAATGCAATTCAGCGACGAAACAAAGTTGTACGGCTCCACGCCCATGTTCAGAAAGCGCCCCAGCACGTCCAGCACGTTATTCGCGTGAACCGTCGTAAACACCAAATGCCCGGTCAGCGCGGCGTTGATCGCAATCTGCGCCGTCTCCTGGTCGCGAATTTCGCCCACCAGAATCTTATCCGGATCGTGCCGCAAAATCGACCGCAAGCCGCGCGCAAACGTCAGCCCCTTCTTTTCGTTCACCGGGATCTGCGTGATGCCCTTGATCTGGTATTCGACCGGATCTTCAATCGTGATGATCTTGTCTTCGTCGTTCTTGATCTCGCTCAAGGCCGCGTAAAGTGTCGTCGTTTTTCCCGATCCCGTCGGCCCCGTCACCAGCACCATTCCGTACGGCTCTTTGATGTAGCGCCGGAATTTCGTGATGTCCTGGTCCGCAAATCCCACCACGTCGAGCGTAAAGCTTGCGAAAATTTCTCGCTCATCGATTCTTTATCGAGCACGCGCAGCACCGCGTCCTCGCCGTGAATCGTCGGCATGATCGAAACGCGGAAATCGATCAGCCGTCCCTTGTAGCGCACCCGGAATCGCCCGTCCTGCGGAACGCGCCGCTCGGCGATATCCAGTTCGCTCATCACCTTGATGCGCGAAATCACCGCCGAATACCATTCCTTCGCGATCGGGCTCATGGCGTACTGCAGCACGCCGTCGATCCGGTACTTGATCGCAAGTTCCTGGTCGCGCGTCTCGATGTGAATGTCGCTTGCCCGCCGTTCGAGCGCGTTGAAAATGGTCGTATCCACCAGCTTGATGACCGGCGCGATATTTCCTTCGTCCGATGCAAGCCGGTCGATCGAGAGATCTTCGTCCGGCGTTCTCATCGTCGCCAACCACGTCGAGCGTAAAGCCTTCGGTAACTTCCTCGAGCACGCGCTGCGATTGCTCGGTCTTCTTGAGCAAATCGGAAATCTGCGAGTACGTGGCGACTTTGACTTTCAGCTTCTTCGCCAAGCAGCACCGCCAGCTCATCGATCGAGATGATCTGCGCGCGGATCCGACAGTGCAATTTCGAGCGTCTCGTTCTGCGCCTGCAGCGGCACGAAATGGTACCGGAACATCAGGTCCACCGGAACCGTGCGAAACAGTTCGTGGTCGATCTTGGTGATCTTCAGATCCACGAACTCGCAGCAATAGCGCTGCGCAATCAGCATGCGCCTGTTCGGTCTCGGTCGCCGGGTCCTTTATTTTGAGAGTGTCGGTTGCCATTTATCGGATCGTGTCCGCCAGCGAAAAGATGGGCAGATACAGCGCCACCAGCACGAACGCCACAAAAATACCCATGAAAATCATGATCGCCGGCTCTATCAAGGAAAGCAGCGCCGTCATGCGCGTCGAAACATCTTCCTCATAGAAATCCGCCACGCTGCTCAGCATTTGTGGCAGCGCGCCGGTCGATTCCCCCACTTCCATCATGTCGATCGCGAGTGACGGAATAATTCCCGTCGTGTTCAGCGCCGCCGACAGCGTTCTTCCTTCGCGCACCAGGCACCGAAGCTTTATCGAGCGATTTCTTCAGCAGCACCGTTCCGAGCGATCGGCCCGTAGTTTCGAGCGCCTGCACCAGCGGAATGCCGCCGATCAGCAGCGTCCCCAGCACGCGCGCCAATTGCGCCACTTGATACTTGGTCCAGATCTTCGCCCAGCAGCGGCGTATGCATCTTCATGCGGTCCAACGTTTCCTGCGAGCTGTCCCGCCGCGCCCAGAAATAGGCCGCCACCGCCGCTACCACCAGCGCGCCCGTCCCGGCCAGCACATAGCTGCGTGCCGTCGTTCCTACCGCGATCAGAACTTGGGTCGCAGCCGGCAGCTTCGCCTCCATGCTGTTGTAAAGCGCCGCGAAATTCGGCACCACATAAGTCACCAGAAACACGATCAGCGCCACCACCAGAACGATCAGGACCGCCGGATACAGCAGCGAAACCAGCAGCTTCTTCCGCACCGCCAGCGTCAGCTTCTGATAAGTGATGTACCGGTCCAACACCTCCGTCAGCGCCCCGCTCTTTTCGCCCGCCAGCACCGACGTCACGTAAATCGGTGGAAAAACGTTCTGCTGCGCGAACGCCTCCGATAACGCGCTCCCGGTCTTCACTTCGTCCCGCACCGCCTGGATGTAACGGCCCAGCTTTTCGATCCGTCAACCGGTCGGCCAGCAGATCGAGGCCCTTCAAAATCGGCAGCCCGGCCCGCACCAGCGTGACGAACTGCTGATTGAAGATCAAAAACTTTTCCAGATTGATGGTCTTGCGCCGGCCGCCGCCTGCTCCGCTCAGCCGTGCGCTCAGATCTTTCGGCTTTACGGAATAGACCAGATAACCCTGCTGCGCCAGCCGCTCACGGGCTTCGCGCTCGGTGGCCGCTTCCGCCACCTGCTCGTGCATCTGCCCGCGTGGATCGGCGTAGCGCAGAAGAAATTCAGCCACTGTTTCTATTTCTCCTGCGCCGATATTCAATCGCGTCCACCACTTCCGCTCCCGGCGGAATCGTGAAATGGAACAGCGCATCGGAAACCGGCGGATTCAAGCGTTCTTCTTTGAAAGTAATAATCGATCGCCGATTGGTCGCGTCCGATTACCTTCAAATGCCGCATCGAGCCGTCCTGCCCGATCAGCATTTCGATCTGTTCGTAGGGCGCACGGTCGTTTTTGGCCGCCGCCATCCAGCCACGTGCCGCCGTCTTCGCCGGGCCGCGACCTGCAAAATTCCGAAACTCCTTTTTCATATCCAGATGGCCCAGCAGAAAAGCCAACGGCGCCCGCATATCCTCAGTGTCCTTCAATGGCACTTTTTCTACCCTGTTATCCCTCGCGGTATACAGATATACGGTCTTCCCGTCCGACATGAACAATTTGCCCGCCGGCTTGCTGTATTCCCACCGCATCTTGCCCTGTTTGCGCAGTGTCAGCTTGCCTTCTTCCGGCGGCCGTTGATGGTCCTCCATCCGGAAATCCACCGAAAGCGTCCGCACTCCGTTATAGCGGTCCTGAACCTGCCTGATCAACTCATCGGCGGTAGGGGCCCCAAGGGCTACGGCAAGCAGGCAAACGATCAGGAACACAAGAAAGAGACGCGCGGCCTAACCCTAGCGTTTACTAAGGGGAAAGCCGTTCTCATCTGCCATTCCCTTCGCCTTCTCTACGAAACACGATCCGGTCGTGCAAACGGTTCGCCCGCCCCTGCCAGAACTCGATTCTTTCGGGCCGCACGCAATAGCCGCCCCAATTTTCCGGGACGGGTATCGTCTGTCCGCCATACTGCGCCCCTAGTTCTTTGACCCGATCTTCCAGTTCAGCACGGCTCGCAATCACCGCGCTCTGCCGCGATGCCAGCGCTCCCAATTGGCTTGCCCTTGGCCGGCTCTTGAAATATTCCTCTGATTTCTGGCGCGTGACGAGTTCCGCCCGCCCCTCCACCCGAACCTGCCGTTCCAGTTCCCCCCAGTAAAAGGTGAGCGCGCAATTGGGTTCGTTTTTAGCTCCTGCCCCTTCCGGCTCTCGTAATTGGTGTAAAAAACGAACCCACCGTCGGTCACCTCTTTCAGCAGCACCACCCGCGCGGAAGGTCCCGCAGCTCCGGCGGTCGCCAGGATCATGGCGGTAGGTTCTTTTAAATCAGCAGCTTGCGCATCTTCGAGCCACCGCTCAAACTGCCGGATTGGGTTCGAATCGCATGGATCGTCCATCCGCCGAGGCATCGCCGAGCGCCAGTAATCGAGTTCGTTTCGCAAAATGCGCCATCTCCTTTCTCCATTGCTATACTCAAAACTGCCATGTTGTACCTCGTTACCGCTCTGCACGTCGTTATTTGCTTTTTTCTGATCATCGTAGTTCTCTTGCAGAGCGGCAAAGCCGCCGATCTGGCGGGCGCATTCGGCGGCATGGGTTCGCAAACGGTATTCGGCCCGCGCGGCACGGCGACGGTATTATCCAAAGCCACCACCATTGCGGCGGCTCTTTTCATGATCACGGCGCTGGTGCTAGTGATTCTCGACAACAACCGCGCCCCCACTACCGGCAGCGTCCTCGAGCGCCGGCACGCGGCGCAACAGCACAACGAAACCGGCCCAAAAGGCGCCCAGCCCAGCAAAGAAGTAAGCAAATCGCGGAGATGGCGGAATTGGCAGACGCACTAGCTTGAGGTGCTAGCGGGTAACTCCGTGGGGGTTCAAGTCCCCCTCTCCGCACCACATTTTATCAGTTTTCTGCGGGACCCTATTCAGCTAGCAAGACCCGATTTTGGACCTTATGTTGCTCTAGGCCGCTGGCTTGTACAACGAAGCGGTTGAGCAAACAAAACCTTCCGCTCACCGAGCACGTCTTCCAAACGCCAAATCCTCACTCGAGCTAGCCTTAAAAACTAATGCGGCCACCAATGTCAGGCAGTCAAGGGATTGCGTTGGCCCAAGATCTGAGCACCGACCACAGTTCCGACACTCTGACCGGCCTTTCGCGGTCTGCGGATTCCCGACGACTGCACGTTGACCCGTTGACCTTTATGCTCAACTTCCTGGGCAGGTCCGCCGCCGAGTTTGGACTTCCGGAACAATAAACAGCACACTCGTTCCAATGGGTTCGGCTGTAGCAGTCAGGATTTCGCGTGATTTGCCAGGAGCATGAGAGATGCGACCTCAAAACGGAAGCGGAATTCCATGTCACCCGTCCACGTTCCAGACCGCCACGCTCCGTTATCGGCAGATCACAACCGCTGAACCCGAAGTGCGTGGTATTTCTCACGGCAGTTCAAGGCTAATCGGCGGCGAAGCCCTTCAAAGGAGTTCAGCAGGAACACCATACCCTGCAGCCGAGTGTTTTTGCCGAGGGCCATCGAACTGAGGCCGCGGCCTCGCATCCGCTTCTAGCTAGACCGCGAACGACGATCGCCGGGTGCAACTCATCCGGAGCGGATTCAGTTTAGTTGGCGGCTCCAAATGTTTCCCGTCCAGTCCGCGAGGCCGATGACAATCTTGTCGTTGGCGACGTCGAACTCGACTTTCCATAAACCAATCCCAAGCGGAGAGCGGCGGAACCCGTGAAAATGCCGTACATTGAATACCTCCCCTTCGGGATACCCGGTAACTGTGTTGATGTGTTGGGCCCATATACACCGATAACCGTCGAGGTCAGACACGAAGTAGACGAACTTGCCATCAGGAGCCCATCGAGGCTTGTCGTTCCAGCTGTTTTCAGGGCCGACGGGAATCCACGCCGATTCCGGAGCGGGGTTCTCGCCCCTTAGTGGCACCAAGAAAAGCTTCGATACCGGCTTGGGACTGGGCTGGAGTGCTTCCAGAATGATCCAGCGGTCATTCGGTGCGAACTTGGCTTGATACAGTTCGAAACCGGGCTTCTTCAACAAACAGGTTTCCTTTGCGGCCTGAACGTCGAAGGTGTAAATGCAGCCGTCATACGGCAGCTTGATCCATAGCATCCGGCGGTTGTCGTGCGACCAGCTGTAGACGTATCCGGCTCCGTCCGCCACCGCTTGCGCTTGGCCGCCGGTCGTGGCAATCACTTCTTTGCGGCCGTTCGGAAGTTGCGTCGAATAAGCCACCATCGCACCGTCGGAAGTGATCTGCGGATGGATGGCGTCTTCCGCCAGGGTGCGTTCCCGTTTAGTGCCCAGATCTTTGGCTCGGACCACCGCCATCCTCTCGGGCGATCTCGCCGTGAAAGTGAGCAGCCGTCCGTCCGTTGAAATCGAGGGTCCCCATTCCCAACTGGAATCGGTCAGCGCCTGCAGTTCTCCGGATGATGTGCCCCTGGTCGTTAGGGGCGCGCCGGCAATGTACTCGCTCTGTTCAATGCTGGCGAAAATCAGTTGTCCGCCCGCGGTGATTGAGGGTGATACCTCGAGGGTTGTTCCCGAACTGAGACGACGCGCCGGCCCACCGGCTTGGCTGCTACGGTCCGGCAGCGCCATCTGCCAGATGTTCACGGTATCGGCGAGCGATGCCGTGAACGTCACGTTTCCGCCTGACCAATGATAAGCGCGCGGCATACTGCGGCCCAACTCGAAGCCCTCCCGCTTTAAATGCTCGAAGGCGTTCGTGCGCCGGGATGGATTTCCGTCGAGCGACAGAACCCACCAGTCCATCATCCCGATGAACTTGAGCACATCGCTCGCAAACACCAGAAGGTGAGTGCTGTCGGCCGACCACACGGGGTATGTGGCGGAGGGAAGATCGTTCGCCAGCCGCCGCGGCACGCCGCCCTTGGCCGGTATCACATAGGTGAGACCGATTGCGTTATTGGTGCCATTCTCCACCCCGATCCAGTAGGCAATCCACTTCCCGTCGGGGGAGTAAGAGGGGGTGCGTCCCCCGGAGGCCACCCGCGTCATCTCGCCGCCGATTACCGGTATGGTGTAGATGCCGCCTCCGTCTGTGGCGGAGTGGAAAACAATCGTTCCGCCGTCGGGTGAAAACGAAGGTTCCCTCACGTCGAAATCGTCCCGAGTCAGTTCGACGGCGCTCCTCGTTCCGCCCATCAGTTGAACCCAGAGGTGGAGATGCGCCGCGCCGCTATCCGACACATACGCCAGGAGCCTGCCGTCCGGCGAGACCGCAGGATCCATGGTGAGCCCCGGGCCCCGCGTCAATTGGACCAGCATGCTGCGTTTCGCCGTCGAACCGAGCCACGTTGCCCCCAGTGCCGCGCCGAGCACCAGAGCGGCAGCGCCGGCCGCCCAAACCCATTTCGAAACGCGTCCCCCTTGGGGCGTTTCCTCCGGACGGGGCGGCACTGTGGCCGCAGCCTGGGCCTCCGACTGGTCCGCCTGCACGAGAAAGCGGTAGCCCTTCCGCGCGACCGTTTCGATATAACGCGGCTGGCCGGCCGAATCTCCCAAAACCTGCCGGAGCCGGTTTACCGCCGCATTCAGTCCCCGCTCGAAATCCACGAATACACCCTCTGGCCAGACCGTCCGGACGAGATCCTCGCGGGTCACGATCTCCCCCCGTTTTTCCAGGAGCGCGATGAGGATCTTCAGCGGTTGCTCCTGAAGGTGTAGCCGGACTCCGTGCTTTCGCAACTCACCTTTGCGAGCGTCCAGTTCGAACGATGCAAACCGGAAAGTCGGCGGCGGTGACATGGCTCCGATAAATGCTCCTCAGTCTATCACCGGCGCGGACCTGGAGCCCGCGTGACAAGCCGCAGGAAAGACATACCCATCAGTGATTTACGCCGTCGCACTCATTTGGGGTTCGCGTGACCTCCGGTTATTTTCCGTTCGCTTACGATTGCTGACACCGCGGTCGCGAAAGCAACTGGAGGGATGAATGAAAACGGTCGTTCTTGTGGGAGTCGCGCTGACGATGAGAGGCGCGGTTATGGGTGCCGTCGAAAATCCGAAGCTCGTGCTCGGCGTTTACGATTCGGCCGGTGTGATGGGATCGGATTTGGCCGAAGCCGTAGGCGAGGCCAGACGCATCTTTCGCGCTGCCGGCATAGACTTGGGCTGGGCTGAAAGCGGTCCAGTCCCGGGCGATACGGTACCAGCCATCAGTGTGGACCTCGTATCGAGCGCGGGCCGGGAGTTTCCCGGAGATGTGCTCGGCCGCGCCGTTCCCGTTGCCCTTTCCGGCGCGAGGGTAACCCTCTTTCTGGACAACATTAACAGTCGGGCCTCCCAGAATGCCCTCCCGCTCGCCATACTTCTTGGGGATGCTCTTGCCCATCAATTTAGGCATGTCATTTTGGGGGCTGGAGCCGGCGATCATCGGTATCCGGGGTTGATGTGCGGGCAGCGGGGCCCCATGCAGCTCGATCGCACCCACCACGGTGCGCTCAAGTTCAGTCAGTCGCAAGCGGGAGCGCTTCGTCAGAGTCTCCAGGAGCGGCTCAGCGAACGACACCTAAACCGGTGCCCTTCCGCCCTTCTTTAGCAAATAAGTCCCAGTAAGTACCTCAAGAGGAGAATCAACATGAGCACTAAGAATAGAAAGACCATCTTCAGATTTCGTACGAATTTACCAAGGAGAATGTACTTGTCACGACGAATTGTTTTATCACGCGTATTGCTGACAGCCGCCTTAAGCTACGGATGTTTCGGCGCGACTATTTACGACGAAGGCACGTTGGGAGACCTGTCGAACAGCGGTCTGAGCCCAACCTTTCTCAACTTTAGTCCGGGCTCCAATATTGTAAGAGGCACGACTGGACTGGGAACCATTGTCGATCGGGATTACTTCACGTTCGTCGTTCCTCAGGGTCTTGCGGTGACATCTCTGGTAGAGCTTGCGAATACGACGGTTGGGGCCGCAGTCTCGTTTATCGGAATCGAGCAGGGGAACGCCGTAACCGTTCCCACAGACGCGCAAACTGCTGCGGGTCTCCTGGGTTGGACTCATTATGGAGCTGCAACCACCGACACCGATCTTCTTCCTGGCATGAGCATTTCGAGCATGGGTTCCAGTGGATTCAACGGCTCACTAGGACCCGGGACGTACTCGGTGTGGATTCAGGACGGCAACGTCGGAACGTTTTCGTATGGTTTTGATGTCCGGCTCAATGCCGTTCCCGAGCCGGGAACGCTGGCGATGGTATTGGGGGCGCTAGCGCCGATCATTGCTGCGGCAGCAAAAGTCAAAAAGGGACAAGTTTGAACATCAAGCCGACGGCGAATCCGCGAAAGTGCCCGATGGAAATGACTGGTTCAATTCCGTCGGCGCCCTTGATCCGCAAGCCTTTGGTCTGTGTTGTTGCGGACCACGAGGACGTATCCGGCGCCGACCGCTTCCGTTGTCCTAGAGTGTAGTGCGCCAAGAAGATTAACCTGCTTGGTGCCATGGCCACCCGAACTTGCTTGTCTAGTTTCGCTTCTCTTAATGCGCTGTTACAGCCTGCTGCTTCCAGGCGTAGAGGGGAAATTTTTGCGTTAGCTCGGCGACCCCGCGCCTCGCCTGCGCCAGGACTTGCTCCGATTTCACATCGTTTAGCACGCTCGCGATCAGGCGGCCGACTTCTTTCATCTCGGTTTCCCGGAAGCCGCGTGTCGTTACAGCGGGGCTGCCCAACCGGATTCCGCTTGGATTCAGTGGCGGGTTGGTGTCGAACGGAATCGCGTTCTTATTGGCCGTGATATAGGCTTCGTCCAGCACCTTCTCGGCTTCCTTGCCCTTCACCCCTTTAGCGAACACGTCGATGAGCATCACGTGCGAATCGGTGCCGCCGCTGATGACGCGAAAACCTTGTTCCTGCAATGAGGCGGCTAAGGCACGTGCGTTCGCCAGAACCTGACGTTGATACGTTCTAAATTCTTCCGACAGCGCTTCGAGGAAGCAAACAGCTTTCGCGGCGATAATGTGGACCAGCGGACCGCCTTGCGCTCCCGGAAATACGGCCTTATCGATCGCCGGGCCGAATTTTTCTTTGGCAAGAATGATGCCGGCGCGCGGACCGCGCAAGGTCTTGTGCGTGGTGCTCGTCACGATGTCGGCATATTCGCAAGGATTGGGATAAACGCCTGCCGCTATCAGGCCAGAATAGTGCGCCATATCCACCAGAAACACAGCGCCCACGCTATCCGCAATCTGCCGGAAGCGCGCAAAATCGATTACGCGCGAGTAGGCGCTCGCGCCGGCGACGATCATTTTGGGTTTGTGCTCCGCCGCGAGGCGCGCCAGCTCTTCGTAATCGATCAGCTCATCTTCACGGCGCACGCCGTAGGGCACGACCTTGTACAGCTTGCCCGAAAAATTGAGCGGATGCCCGTGCGTCAAGTGGCCGCCATGGGCAAGATTCATTCCGAGCATGGTGTCGCCGGGCTGCATCACGGCAGCGTAGGCCTCTTCGTTGGCCTGCGATCCGGAGTGCGGCTGCACGTTGATGTACTCGGCCTGGAACAGTTTCTTGCCGCGTTCGCGCGCCAGGTTTTCCACGATGTCGGCGAACTCGCAGCCGCCGTAATAACGTTTGCCGGGATAGCCCTCGGCGTACTTGTTGGTGAAGACGCTCGAGGTCGCTTCGAGCACCGCTTCGGAAGTGAAATTCTCGCTGGCGATCAGTTCGAGGCGAGTGTTTTGCCGGTCGACCTCCTGCTGAATTGCGTCGAAGATCTCGGGATCGACGGTTGCGAGGCTGCGCGCCATGCGTTGCTGTTCGTTCATCTACCTAATTGTCTTACGGAGCCTAAACGTATAACCGGCCGCGGCGCGGCTTTAATACCCATAGCGCTCCGAAAAAGGCGAGCAGGGCAGCCGAAATCAGCCATAGAGCGGTCTTGTGCGCGTCCGGTTCTATAAAGCGATACGAGCTGAGCAAAAAGCCCTTCACAATCAAATAGAGCGCGAACGCCGCCCACAACGGGAACAGATACCGGAACACGCGGAATAAAGCGAGAAGGGTTGCAAACAAGCCGGCCAGCCCCAGAATGGCGATGCGTGAAACCGTCTGGTCTTCGTCGAAAGGAAGCATTCCGAGAGAGAGCGGCTGGTGATGCCACAGGGCGATAGCGGCGATACCCAGTAAAAATGCGCTCAACGCCAGGTGAAACATATAGCTGTAGAGGCGGAGTAGGATTCCGACAAATGTCCTCACAATATCTTTTTTCCCATGGCGGACATTACGAGCTCTACTCCGAGCAGCGCTGTCCGGTTCGCGTCATCGAGCACGGGGTTGACTTCCACGATCTCCATCGAGAGCATGCGGCCCGAGTCGCAGATGGTTTCCATTGCCAAGTGCGCCTCGCGATAGGTCATGCCGCCGCGCACGGGCGTGCCGACTCCCGGCGCTTCATCGGGGTCGACGGCATCCATGTCGAGCGAGAGATGAAAACCGGCGGTGCCATCGGTGACGGTTCGAATTGCCCGCTCCATGATATTGCGCAAGCCCGCGCTCATCAATATCGCGCATCGTGAACGCCGTCACGCCGGATTCGCGGACGATGGGACGCTCGCGCACGTCCACATCGCGCAATCCGATCAGGACGACATTCCGTCCCTCTACCTTTGGAGCGAAATCGAATAGATCGCGTCAGCTCGCGGGGGCCGTAGCCGAGGCAGCACGCGAGCGGCATACCATGCACATTGCCGCTGGGGCTCGACTCGGGCGTGTTCATGTCGGCGTGCGCATCGATCCAGATCAGGCCGATTTTTTCGCCTCGCTGGCGGAAGACTTCGGCCACGCCCGATACGGTTCCGGCCGCGACTGAATGATCGCCGCCCAGCACCAGCGGGACTTTGCCGGTCTCCACAACATCCTTTCACGATGCCGGCGAGTTTCGCGCAGCTTTTGCGAAATCTGCGCGAGATATTTGGTGTTTTGCGGCCCGGTCGGCGTGCTCTCCTGTTGGGCGACGGAGACATTTCCCAGGTCCTCCACCTGATACCCGAGCGCTTCGAGTTTCGCGTTCAGTCCGGCGAGACGCAAGGCCGACGGACCCATGTCGACGCCACGGCGGCCAGCGCCCAAGTCGAGCGGCGCGCCCAGAATAGCGATTTGCGATTGACGCATAGCTGCTGGCCGATTAAGGCCGCGTACGGTATAGCATGCGCGGGTAGGGAATGGTTTCGCGGACATGCTCGAGGCCGCACATCCAGGCGACGAACCGCTCGACGCCCATGCCGAAGCCGCCATGCGGCACCGTGCCGAAGCGGCGCAGATCCAGATACCATTCGAACGCTTCGCGCGGCAGCTTGTGCTCCTCCAGACGCTTTTCGAGCAGCGCCAAGATCGTGGATGCGCTGGCCGCCGCCGATGATTTCGCCGTATCCTTCGGGCGCGATCACATCCACGCCCAGCGCCAGTTCGGGCCGCTGTTCGTCGGGTTGGAAATAGAATGCTTTGATTTCGGCCGGATAGCGGTCGACGATCACCGGGCGGTCGAAATCCTGCGTGAGCAGCGTTTCGTCGGTATTGCCGAAATCGCCGCCCCAGCTGAATTTCGCTGCCCTTCGCCTGAGAGAACTTTCACCGCGTCGTCGTAGCTCATGCGCGGAAACGGCGCTTTGACATTCGCAAGCTTGCGACGTATCGCGCTCCAGAACCTTCAGTTCTTCCTGGCGGTCTTCGAGCACGCGCGCCACCAACGAAACACACCAGCTCTTCGGCAACGCGCTTCACTTCTTCGAGATCGGCGTAGGCCATCTCGGGCTCGACCATCCAGAATTCGGTCAGGTGCCGGCGCGTCTTCGATTTCTCCGCGCGGAATGTCGGGCCGAAGCAGTACACCTTCCCGAACGCCATGGCATTCGCTTCGTTATAAAGCTGGCCGGATTGCGTCAGATATACTTTCTCGTCTTCGAAATAATCCACCTCGAAAAGTGTCGTGTGCCTTCGCAGGCCGCCGGCGTGAAGATCGGCGTATCGACCAGGATGAAGCCGTGCGAATCGAAATAATCGCGTATGCCTTTGATCACTTCGTGCCGGACGCGAATCGCCGCGTGCTGCCGGCGGCTGCGCAGCCACAGATGGCGGTGATCCATTAAAAAATCCACGCCGTGTTCTTTGGGAGTGATCGGATAAGGCCGCTCTTCGGGCACGCGCTGCACGATATGCGCATCCGATGACGTCGAGTTCATAGCCGCCGGGCGCGCGCGCTTCGGCGCGCACTGTTCCAATAATTGAGAGCGAGCTCTCCTGTGTCAGGTTTTTCAGCGACTCAAAAACAGGCTCGGGCAGATTGCTTTTCACGGCTACGCATTGCATCAATCCGCTGCCATCGCGAATCACTGGGAAAATGATTTTTCCGGATTTTCGAAGGTTGTAGAGCCAGCCTTGGATTTCGACTTGCTCGCCTTCATGGGCGCGCGCTTGCTCGATATTAATACGTTCGATGGGTATTCATTTCCATCACTCTGATAAACGATCCAGGTCGTCGGCGGCGCGTTTAGCCTCTTCGGCGGGATGCTCCATGCCGGCGACAGCTTTCAGTTCCAGCAGCAACGGATATTGACCAGGCCGCGAGCGCAGTAACGCCATAGTCGCGCGCCAATCGATGGCGCCTCGACTCGGAAACTGGTGCAAATCGTCTTGGCCATCGTTGTCGTGCAGATGCGTGGAGCGGATGCGCTCCTTCATCAGGTCGAATTCTTTGGCGATGCCGCTGCCCATGTGCGCGTGGCCGGCATCGAAACAATAATTCAGGTTCAAATGAGTTTGCGCGAGGAAATCGTTTAAGGCCGCCGCCGAAGACAGATCGTTTGGGATGTTTTCAAGAAGCACTTCGACGCCGCGCTGGGCCGCGAATACGTGGATTTCATCGAGCGATGAGAAAGCGGCTTCGATTTTGCGCTCGTCCCGTTCTTCGCCCGACACGCCGACGTGCTGCACCAGATAACGAAACGGCACTGCTTCGGCGATCTCGAGCGCGCGCTTGATCTCATCGACCACCGCAATTCGCCGCGCTTTGGTGCTTTCCGTGATATCCATCACCGCATTGCGGACCCGAGCGGCCCCACACATCATCGCTATACATCGGACTGTGCAGCGAATGCATGACCAGCTCCGAATCGCGAAACCAGTGGCCGAGCTCGTTGATCTGGGCCTTATCGTAGTAGTCCAGATGTTGCCGGGCGCAGAAAATCTCGACGCCCCAGAAGCCGGCGCCGCGGATGCGCTCGAGCCCGGCGGCCGTGAGCCGCTGATTGACAAAAAGATGAGTAGAGAGAACGTGCTGCATTATGAGGCGAATCAATAGCCGGAAACTTTGCCGTCGAGGCGCGATTCCGTGCCGCCTTCCAGGACTCCATTGTTCAGCACGATAGTTTCTACTCTGGCCACGCCGGCGATCGGTTTGATCGGGTAGCCCATTCTCGCCAAAGCGTCCGCGGTCTGCGGCGGAAAGCCATTCTGTATGTAGAGCGTGTCGGGCTTCCATTGATTGTGGAAGCGAGGCAGGTCGACCGCGTCCTGCGGATTCATGTGGAAATCGAGGACGTCCAGAATGACCTGCAACACGCCCGTGGTGATGCGCGATCCGCCGGGCGCGCCCACCGCCATGAAGAACTTGCCGTCCTTGGTGATGATCGTGGGAGTCATGGAGGACAGCGGGCGTTTGCCCGGCTCGATGGCATTCGCATCGCCGCCGGTAACCCCGAACATATTCGGAACGCCGGGCTTGGCGGCGAAATCGTCCATCTCGTCGTTCAACAGGAATCCCAGGCCGGGCGCGGTGATGCCGTTGCCGAAGGAATTATTGAGAGTGTAGGTTACGGCCACCGCGTTGCCTTTGGCATCGACCACGTTGTAGTGCGTCGTCTCGCTGCTCTCAAACCAGGAGACGTGGGCGGCCTGGGCTCTTTGCAATCCGGGCTCGACCAATTCGCTCGGCGTGGCGTGATTCGGATCGATAGTGCTGCGCCGCCATGCGAGATACGCCGTCGCGAGCAGCGGTTTCACGGGCACGTTATAAAACTGCGGGTCGCCAAGATACTCGCTTCTATCGGCGTAGAAGCGGCGCATGGCTTCCGCTTCGTAATGGACCGCCTTGGTTGAATTCGGTCCGTCGCTCTGATAATTTGTGCCGTCCAAAATGCCGAGCATCTGTAAGATCCCGACGCCGCCCGCGCTCGGCGGGGGAGCGGTGGCGATGTGGAACTGTTTGTAATTACCTTCGAGAGGCGTGCGTTCCATCACTTTATAAGCGGTGAGATCGCCCGCGGTGACCAGCCCGCCGTGGGCCGCCATCACCGCAGCCAGCCGCTTGGCCGTTTCGCCTTCGTAAAACTCTTTGGCGCCGCCTTTGGCGATGCGATCGAGCGTATCGGCGAGTTCCGGCTGCTTGAAGATTTCGCCCGTTTTGTAGAGTATGCCGTTGCGCAGGAATATGCGTTTCGATTCCGGATCGGTCGCCAGCATCTTCTGCGATGCTGTGAAAGATTCCGCCAAGGTTTGGCTGACGGCGAACCCATCGCGGGCAAGCTTCAGTGCGGGCGCGACCAGTTCCGCCCAGGGCTTGCTGCCGAATTTCTTGTGTGCGAAATCGAAACCCGCAACCGATCCGGGCGCGCCCGAAGACCGCCATCCGAAAATGCTGTCCTTGGTCGGATTGCCCTCGCCATCGAGATACATGTCGCGATCGGATTTTGCCGGAGCGGCTTCGCGAAAATCGAGGAATGCTGTTTTACCGTCGGCAAGGCGCACCAGCATGAATCCGCCTCCGCCAAGGTTTCCGGCCGAAGGGTGCGTTACGGCGAGCGCGAAGCCAACGGCAACCGCTGCATCCACTGCATTGCCGCCATCCATGAGCACGCGGCGGCCTACGTCGGCGGCGAGAGGCTCTTGTGCCACGACCATGGCATGCTGAGCCCGCACCGGATCTTTGGCGCGCGCGCGGACCGTGAGAGTTCCCAATAGGAGTAGACACACTGCTAATGGGCGGCCCTGCCGGCACTGCATATGCAAGCCAGTTTATCAGTCGGAAGGTACGAACAATTATGCGGCGGTGATGCGGCGCAAGCGAAGCGACAGGCGGCTCTTGTAGCGAGCGGCGGTATTCTTCTTGATGATGCCCCACTTGGCGGCACGGTCGACGAGGGAAAACGTAGCCGGAACCAACTTGCTCGCACCGGTTGCGTCTTTTTGATCCAGAAGACGGCGCATGTCGCGGATCTGATGCCGCAATTGCGATTTCCTCTTACGATTGATCACGGTCCGGCGTTCCGCCACCCGGACGCGCTTCAACGAGGATACTGTGTTTGCCATTAACCTGCTAACCCAATCTTGTAAAGTAACTATTTCAGGATACCTTAACCGAAACCGCCCTCCGGCGCGCTGGGCGCGAAATTTCAACAGTTCATGTACCAACGACACCCGAACGATACGTTCCTTATGAAAATGGCTCGCACACATTGCCCGCTTCGCCCCATACTCGCCCTGGTTCTGGCCCTGATCACGGTGGGCATAGGCGCCTGGGCGATCACCGCTCCGGTTTCCGATTGGACCATTGCAGGTCCATTTGGAGGAACGGCGACCACCGTAGCGCTCGATCCGAAGAGCGATGGCGTGGTGCTCGCGGGCGGTAGAAATTCGCTGCTGTTTCGCAGCCAGAACGCCGCTGAAAAATGGGACCTGCTCGATTTCCCCAAGCGGCATTTAAGCGAAGTGACCTCGATTCTGGTGGATCCCGCGGACTCCCAGCATTACCAAGTGGGGATGATTGCGGCCGGTGGCGGCGGGCTTTTCGATAGCCGCGACGCCGGGAAAACCTGGGCGGTGGTGAGCGATATTCACGATTTCGGCGTGCGCGCTTTGGCGGTTGCGCCAAGCAAGCCCGGACGCTTCGTGGCAGGCACAGCTCACGGCGTGCTCGTAAGCGACGACTCCGGCAAAACGTGGACGCGTATTTCGGACGCTCAAAACTTGGAGATGCAGAGCGTCACGGCCGTGGCTGTGGATCCCGTGAACCCGGACATTATCTATGCCGGGACTTCGCATCTTCCCTGGAAGACCACCGACGGCGGCAAGACCTGGCAATCGATTCACACCGGCATGATCGACGATTCGGACGTGTTCTCGATTTATGTCGATCCCGCCAATCCAAGCGATGTTTTCGCGAGCGCCTGCAGTGGTGTCTACACCACCAATAATCGCGGCGACCAGTGGCGTAAGCTTCTCGGCATACCAAACACTTCGCGCCGTACCCACGTCATCCGGAAAGATCCGGCGGGAGCGATCTATGCCGGAACCACCATGGGGCTGTTCAAGTCCGCAAGCCAGGGAACGAACTGGAAGACAATGACCAACGCGCAGGTCAATTGGATGACCTTCGATCCGGCGCACCCGGGCAGTCTGTACCTGGCTATCGAAAACGAGGGAATTGGCAAAAGCGCCAACGGGGGTGAAACGGTTCAGATGATGAACCGCGGATTTGTGGATCGCACCATTAGCTCTGTGGCGCAGTCCGGGAACAAACTGCTCGCACTCGAGACGCAGCTTGGCGAAAGCAGCGGGATTTTCGTGAGCGCGGATCGCGGCGAGAGCTGGTCGCAGATTGGCAACGTGCGCGGATTGGGCGGCGTTCATTTGACGACCATCGCGGGCATGCCGAGCGAAGACCGCATATTGCTTGCGGCGAGTCCGCATCAAATGTACAAATCGATCGATGCCGGGAGCACTTGGAAGCCCATTCCGGTGCGCCTGGTAACGATCGTTCCGCCACCGCCCGAGCCAAAGAAAACGGTCGCGGTCCGTGGCAAGAAGCCGGTGCGGCGGGTGGCTGCCGCGCGCAAGCCGCTAGAAAAAATCCTCACGATATCGCCTTCCGAAATCAGCGGTCTCTACGCCTTCAAACGTGGCGTAAAGGATGTCTTGTTTGCCGCAACGGATCTCGGCTTGTTGATCAGCGGCGATGCCGGCGAGCGCTGGACTCAATCCGATATACCGAAATCGATGGCGGTGTCGGCCCTGTATGCTGCTCCGAATGGTGACGGACGGCTCGTCGCGCGCGCTTCCGCCGGCCTCTTTGAATCGAAAGATTTCGGCGATCACTGGACGCCGCTGGCTTTCCCGCTGGCTTCGGGCGAGGTCAATGCGGTCGCTCTTCCCGCCACCCCCGACCTGCCCATTTTGGCGGCGACCCGGGTTGGACTGTATTCGTCGCCCGATGGAGGCGCGAAATGGTTTGCGAATCTTGGCGGCATTCCGGCCTCGACGGTGACTTCGGTGCTCTTTGGAGCCGAAAAAACGGCATACGCCGTGGAGTATGGTCGGTTATATGAGACGAAGGATGCCGGAGCATCCTGGACAGTGGCGCCCAGCACGCTTCCCATCACGCGTATCCGGCAACTCTGGATGCCCGATCTCTCGAGTAACCGGCTTTACGGTATCACAAGCGATCTGGGCGTCCTCTTCCGAAATTAGATCTGTTTCCGCTAAGATCAAGAGTGGACGATGGTTAGATCCATTACCTCGCCCGCCGCGGAGGCGGGCCTAGTAATTGATCTTAATTACACCTTGAAATGCCAGGGGCCAATAGAATTTATTCCTGCGTGTTGTTCCTAACTGTAGCTGAATGTAGACTAATTGCATATGTGCGTAATGAAATGCGCTGAAACATTCTCTATGTGTATGGGTTTTATATCTCGTTTTGGAGGAGCAGAATGATCACTCGGCTAAAGGTTGAGCCGATCGGTTTAGCGGTTTTGGGCGCCGCGCTGTGCTTTGGCACTGCGGCTTTCGCTCAGGACGCAAACACAGCGAACCCGGCCCAAAAGGCCGCGAACGCAATGCGCGGGTCAAGCGGAGAGGATCAATATCCGGATATAGTGGAAATCGATCCCTTCGGAGGAGTCAGTATTTACGGTCAGGTCAACCGTGGGTTGTCGACCAAAATCGCGAATGGGGGTGTAGGTGGTATTCGCATCGCCTACAATCCGGCCGCACATTTCGGTATCGAGCTTTGGGGCGACTATGCGAATGCACCCGTCCGGTTTGTTTCGTCGGCGGGCAACTATCCGGCCGGATTCGGCACCGGGCCCATTCCGCCCTATAGCTTCGGCGCTCATAATTTTATATTCGGTTTGAACCCGGTCTTGAACCTGACGCCGCGTGGTTCGAAGGTACAGCCCTACTTGACGGCTGGCGTTATCGGAGTGCAGTACACGCCGAGCAACACCGCGGAACGGTTGGCGGGGCAACCCACGAATAATACGCTGTACGGCGCGCGCGGCCTGAACGATAACCTGCAGGTCGGCATAAACTACGGCGGCGGCGTGAAGTGGCATTTTACGGATCACTTCGGCTTCCGATTGGATGCGCGTGGCTTGTGGACGCGCAATCCGACCTACAATCTGCCGAGCTTTCCGCAGGGAACGGGCGTGTATATTCCGGCGCGCTCCAAGCTGAACGGTATGCAGTTGACGGCGGGCCTGGTGTTCTACCTTGGCCAGAGTAAGTGTCCGGAGATGCCGGCCGCGCCACCGCCGCCGGCTCCGCTACCTACGCCGACGCTGTCGGGTGCGGAAGGAACGATCTGCCAAGGCAAGCCGGTGACGATCCATTCGGCGATGAGCGGCGCGCCGGCCGATCGCAAATTGACCTATGCCTGGACACTGAATGGTCAGGCGCAGGAGAGCACGGGTCCGGATCTGACGTTCACGCCCAACAATGTGGGTAGTTTCAGCGTCCAACTGACGGTCACCGATACCACGCCTCCGCCGGCTCCAATGGAACGGCCGAAGAAATTCCCGGTACGTTGCTGGGTCCAGCCACCTGCGCCGCAACCGCCGGCGCCCGTTACAGCTTCTACTACGGTCACAGTGAGCGAAACTGCTCCAACTATCAGCAGCGTGACCGCGACGCCGAACGAATTGGCTTGCGCCGCGAATACTACGGGTGCGCACACGTCGAATCTCTCGGGTACGGCTCAGGGCTCGGCTTGCGGCGGCAACTTGACGTATAAGTGGACCGTGAGCGAAGGCAGCGTCAGCAACGAGAGCAGCCCGAACGCGACCTTCGATGCTTCCAGCTTGAACTTTGAAGCTGGCGCGCAAGCACAGAGCAAGAGCATTACGGCAACCCTGACGGTCACCGATGAGGCTGGCAAGACGGCGACGCAGACCACCAATATTACGGTGAACTGCCAGCCGACTTTTGTACGGCTAGACGACGTGATCTTCGCGAAAAATAACGCGCGCGTCAACAATTGCGGCAAGCGCGTGCTGATTGACGACGCGTCTTCGCGCATGGCGAGCGGCGATTACGACATCGTACTCGTTGGCCATCGCGATACCGATGAAGCCGAGAATGCTCCGGGAGCGCGTGGCCGCAGAGCGCGTAGAGCGGCCGCGGCGCGGGCGCTTGACGAACAGCGTGTGCTGAACTCCGCGGCGGTACTGAGCGGCGGCACCGGCACCTGCGGAAAAGTTGATCCATCGCGCATCAAGGTCGATTGGGTCGGTACCGACCAAACTTCGGAAACGAGGCCTGGCCAGTGCGGAACCTCCAACACCAAGGAGCGCAAGGGATCGGAAACCAGCGAAGCCGATAAGAATCGGCGTGTCGAAGTCTACCTGGTGCCTCACAACAGCACCAGCATGCCTCCGGCCGTGAAGAATCCGAAACCGCTGCCCGAGAGTGAAGTCAAAGCTCTCGGCTGCCCGAAATAGACCAGCAGTAGCCATAAACGAAGGGGCCAGGCGATCCACCGCCTGGCCCTTTTGCTTTTCAAACCGCTGGATGACCCGAAATCCATTCGGAACCCAGCCTCGCTTTGCGGTGACGCTCTGACACCATGTTCCGCGGACTCGCCCAGATTTGCATAGATATACTAAGGCGTGGAAAGGGTCGAAAGACGTTGCACTGGCGGACCTAACTGAAAAGCAACGTAAAGATAGGCGATGCGGCGATCGCTATGACAACCTTGCCAGTGAACGATGTATGACCGGGAACAAGCTTCTTTGCATTCCAGAGACGTGAGTTGCGAGTAGCGGTTCGTTTGTGTCCGCCAGTTGCATTAGTGACTTGCCTGGCGCAGATCGTGTTCGCACAGCAAGTACTAACCTGGCGCGAGACTCAGGACAAGTTCCGAGCTAATAACCCGACGCTATTAGCAGGGCAAGTGACGATTGACGAGTCACGCGCGGACGAGATTACGGCAAATCTCAGGCCAAATCCCAATGTGACTCTTGGCTGGGACCAGTTCACGCCATTCAATGGCAATCCATACCGGCCGCTAGCGCAGTCCTATTTATTTTGGAGTCTGGATTATCTTCACGAGCGCGAGCACAAGCGCGAACTGCGGCTGGCGAGCGCGGAAAAAGCGACTGCGATTTCGATATCGGCGCAATCGGATCTAGAACGAAACTTGATGTTCAACTTGCGCGATGCCTTTGTCCGCGTGCTGCAGGCAAAGGCTGTACGGCAGGTGGCACAAGACAATCTTGATTACTACGACAAAGAAATCGCGATCAGCCAAGACCGGCTCAACGCCGGCGACATTTCGCAGGTCGATTTCCAGCGCGTAGAATTGCAGCGGATCCAATTCGAATCGGACCTGGAAACGGCGGAAGTTAATCTGCGTACCGCAAAAATCGACCTTCTGACGCTTCTGCGAGATCCGGTTCCAGTAGATCAATTTGACGTCTCCGAGACTTTCGATTTTGAGGAGTCGGCGACCACGCCGGAGGAGCTTCGAACCATTGCCCTGAATAGGCGGCCGGATCTCAAGGAAGCTGAGCAGTCGCTCGAAAAGGCGAGGACCGATCACCAGCTTGCGATTGCGAACGGTTCCGCGGACCCGACCTTCAGCGTAGACGCATCTCACCAACCTCCCCCACTGAATACTTACGTGGGCGCTCAGTGTCAGTTTCCCACTGCGCATTTTCGACCGGAATCAGGGTGACAAATTGCACACGTTGCTCGACATTGGGCGGAATGAAAAGCTGCGCGATGCCGCGGAGTTGACGGCGCTCCACGACGTGGACTCGGCATATGCAACTCTTGAAAGTACGCTCAAACTACTGCGGCCCTACAAAGCCAAGTACCTGAAAGAAGCGATAAGACATACGATCTGCGGTGTCGTTCGCTTATCTGCATGGAGCCGCGTCGTTGCTCGACTTCCTGGATGCGCAGAAGGAATATCGCGATACCCAACTGAGCTATCTAAATCTGGTGGGCGCGTATTTTTCCGCCGCCAATCAATTGAATTTTGCGGTTGGACGCGAGGTAATTCGGTGAGCAGGAGCGCCCGGTCCGAATCCGAAGGGGTCTGCCGCGAAGCATCATTTGCGCGTATAATCGGACGGAAGCAGGAAACTCGCTTCCCATGCCATGAGATTCTGGCTGGCGGCATTTCGGGTCGCCTCCGCTCTTCTCCTGATAAGTGTCGCCGTCGACATGATTGGCGTGGATATTTTTGAACAGGTGGTTCATAAGACCCAATCGGCCCAAAGTCTACCCTGCCCCGATAACGGCGTCTCGGACGATTGTTTCTGCTGCTGCGCACACGTTGTGCTTACACGCCCGCGTACATCTTTTCCGGTAGAGCTGGTCATCCTTCCTGGAGCCTCTCCGATACGCGAACCCCTTCCGCTATTGACCTAGACCCTCCGTACCATCCCCCGCGCGCTTAACATTTGCTCTCGAGCTCGTAATTCAGGACGAGTTCCGTGGATCTCGCCCGAACCCGGTAACGTTATGCGCCGCACAGTTCAGCGTGATCCGCGCCTCATTCTCGATCCTAAAATGATTCTCCTGTTCCTCGGTTTCGCGACTCTATTTACTTCCAGTGCCAGCCGCTAAGGTCACAGAACCCACCGGATCCACCCAGCAGCTTATGCAGCGAATCCGCGAGAGCGCCCATCGGGAGCCGCCCGGCCTCGAAATCCAGAGCTTACTCGCAGCCGCGGAGCTCCTCCGTCCCACCGAGCCGTCCGCGGCGGATAGCTTTATTCAGGATTGCCTGACGATCCTCGAATCCGGAAAGCGCATCGAAGCCCAGATTACGACAAAAGTTCTCGAAATCGGAATGCGGATAGATCCGGCAGATGTGCTTCAAAGCGCGCCTTTATAGCCGATCGACGCGCAGTCGCTAACGCGCTTATCAGTTATTACCTGAAGCTGGGACGTCCGGAAAGGGCGATTGCACTCGTCGATCAGTCCAGGCTACAAGGTCTGACCGATCTTGTCTGGCGCAATTCTTGTACTCAGGCAACTGATTCAGCAGCCAGCCTGCGGAGGGAATGACCTTCTTCGATAAGATGCTGAGTTCAGTTCCACGCGTCCTGAACCCTGAAGAAGCTCTTTTTCTGCTGAGGGCCGTTCGGGAGATTGTGCTTACTCAATCCACCGTTAGCGCTCCAGGCGGTCCGCCGCATTGCCGTATCGGCGCAATCCGGCGAATTTTCCACGCGGATTTCCCGGCACGCTCACCGCGAAGTATCGGATTGCCGGCCGGGATGTCTGGACCAGCGATATTCGTGAATCCGTCCTGTTGCCTGCGTTGGCATATTTGCATGTGCTGGCGCCGGACGCATATCCGGAATCTGCCCTTCAGTCCCGAGTGGCAGAGATTGTTGAGTGCGGTCACTTGGGAGACAATCCTGAAGAGTACACAGCCTGCTTCAAATCGTCTGGTTGAAGCCAGACTCGAGACCGGCGCCGAAAGCGGACGTAATCGCGCTTGGCGGGCGCGAGCTCTTCCCCCCCGGATCGGCCTCGCTACTCGCTGCCCAGGCACAGGAAAGCGTGTCTGAACGGTCGCTGGATGGCCTGTTCGAAAAACTGAAACAGCGAGATACTTCAAATCGCGCGCGCAGCGCTATTGAACGCCAAGCGCTTCAAGAGATCCGCCGCATGCCGCCAGACCGCCAGCGAGTCGGCGCGGCGGCGGAGTTGCTGTCGTTGGCCGCTGGCCAGGAAAGTGCGGCTAAGTTGGAGCCGATAACCGGGTTTCTTCTACGTTCTCTAACTCCCTTGGCGCGTGGCGATCTCAGGTCAGAGCGTAGGTGAACCTGAAGATGCCTGGTGCGCCTCGATGTATTCTTTCGTTGCCTTACAAATTCATCAACGTCAGCATGACCGCTTCGGAGGATGATCCTTCGCTCACGACCCGGCTGGCTCTGCTCGATTTGAGAGATCGCATTCAGGAGGCATATGATTTCACATTGAGGGATGCGAATGACCGGCAGTATACTTTGCGCCAGTTTCGCGGTCATGTGGTGGTGCTGCAGTTTTGGTCCGCTTGGTGCGGAACTTGCGTTCGGAGTCTGCCTGGGCTTGAAAAGCTTTACCGCGACAATGCTAAAAACGATCTCGTTGTGCTTGCCATCAGTGACGACCCGGAGGCAGTCACCCGCTCTTTTATAGAAACAGCGTGGTTATACCTTTCCGTTCCTATTTGACGAAGATGGCGCGAGTAAGCGGCTATTTCGGCATTTTCGCGATTCCTACTGCAATCGTTATCGATCGGACCGGCAAGATTGTAAGTTCGATAGTGGACGATGCCATCCGCTCAGCTTCAGCAGATTATGAGCAAGCTGAAATTGAAATAGGATGTGTGCCTATATCGGTCAGACCTGCAACACGTCGCCTTTCCGGGCCACAAGCGCGTAGAGCACAGGGGCCAAGAAAATCGACAGGAACAGTCGCGAGATCATGCCGCCGACAATCACGATCGCGAAAGGTCTTCTGCGAGTCGCTCCCGATTCCCGTAGACATGGCCGCGGGCAGCAGGCCGAAACAAGCCACCAACGCGGTCATCGCGATGGGCCGCAGGCGCAGCACCGAGGCTTCGAGCGTTGCGGTCATGGTGTCTTTCCCTTCCAGCCGCAGCTTGTTGATGAAAGAGTAGAGAATTACGCTGGTCTGCACGGCCACGCCCATCAGGGCCACGAATCCCAGCATGGACGACACGCTGAAAGTTGTCCCCGTCATGCGGAGGGCAAGCAATCCTCCTACCGGCTGGGTAATCAGCACGCTGAAGAAAATGATGAGCGGAAACTTCAAATTGCCGTATAGAGCGAACAGGATCAGCAAAATCAGCAGCACGGTAAGCGGCAGAATCACCTTCATTTGAGCCATCGACGACAGATAGTCCTGATACTCTCCACCCCAGTCGAACGTATAGCCGATTGGCAGCTTGACGCTTCGAGCCACCCTCTTGCGCGCTTCTCCAACCGCGCTGGCCAAGTCGCGTCCGTCAACGCTGAACTGTACTCCGATGTATCTCGAATTCGCTTCCCGGTAAATCAGCGACGCGCCGTTTTCAACATGTATGTCCGCGAACTGGCTCAATGGAAGATGCTGGCCATCGGGCGTAGTGATCAGCAGATTCTTGATCGCGTTTTCGTTTCGCCGGAATGGCTCCTGCATTCGCACAACCAGATCGAACTGCTCCTCTCCCTGAATGACTTGGGTCGCCGCGGTGCCTCCCAGCGCAGTCTCGATCAAAGTGTTCACGTCGCTCACGTTCAAGCCATAGCGCGCGATCTTGGCACGATCCGGTTTGATGGTCAGGCTAGGCTGTCCCAGTTCGCGAACGATCACGATGTGAGTGATGCCGCGCACCTGCGAGAGAACATCTCTCACCTGCTCTGCCTTCTGCTCCAGGATCTTCAAATCGGGGCCAAAAATCTTGACCGCGAGCAAGCTCTTCAATCCGGTCTCGGCCTCGTCCACGGCATCCTCAGCGGGTTGCGTGTAGTTGAAAATGACCCCTGGAAATGCGGACAAGCTTCCGCTGGAGCGCATTGATCAGTTCCGGCTTAGTACGAATATTGTGACTCCAGGACGCGTCGTCATACGGCCGCAGCCCAACATAGAACTCATTATTGAAGAACCCGGTCGGGTCCGTTCCGTCGTCGGGCCGCCCTAATTCATTCGCGACGGTCGTCACCTGGGGGAAGCTCAGCAGAATATCGCGGATCTGGGGCGAAAGGCTTCGATGCTTCCTCGAAGGAGATCGTGTACGGCGTGGTGGCGCGCACCCATAGCGCTCCTTCGTCCAGATGCGGCATGAACTCGGCGCCGATACCCGGAATCAACAGCAGTGAGGCAAGAAAAATCGCCAGACAGACGATCACCGTCAGTGCTCGATTACGCAGGCATACTCGCAAGCGCCCGGCCGTATGAATCGCGGATCCGATCATAGAATTTTGAGTTCGGGTTCATGCACGTGCTTACGCAAAAAATACGCGCACAGCACCGGCAATAATGTCAGGGCGCAAAGGAGCGAGCCGACGAGCGCGAAACGACATCGTATCCGCCATTGGCCGGAAGAGCCGCCCCGAAGGACCGGTCAGCACGTAAATAGGAAGATATCCCGCGATGATCACGGCGATGGCATAGAAGATGGGCCGTTCGACATCGCGCGCCGCCGCGCGGATGACATCGAGCAGATTATAACTCTGGCCGTGCCGTGCCGCCAACTCGCGGAAAATATTCTCCACCATCACCACGGCGCCGTCGACGATGATCCCGAAATCGATGGCCCCGATCGACAGCAGATTCGCCGGAATTTGACTGCGGTCGAGGCAGATAAAGGCGAACAGCAACGCGAACGGAATCGTCACCGCCACGATCAGCGCGGTACGCACGCTGAAAAGCATCAAACCGAGGATCACCAGCACGAGAATCATGCCGCGCACGAGATTCCGTTCCACGGTGCGGGTCGTCTCCTCGATCAAATAGCTGCGGTCGTAATAAGGAACCACCTTCGACGTCCCGCGGCAATACGTGCCGGTTCAGGTCGTCCGTCTTCTCTTCGACGCGCTTCAGGATTACCTGCGCCTGCTCTCCCACGCGCATCAGGATGACGCCTTCCACGGCTTCCTCCTGCCGCATGTATCCGAATTGCCCAAGCCGCACGGCGTGACCGATCTGCACTTTCGCTACGTCGCGCACATAGACCGGAATGCCATTGTGCATCGCCAGCACGATATTTCCTATATCCGCGGTATCTCTGACCAGTCCGAGTCCGCGAATGTAATAGATCTGGCCGCCCTGTGAGTAAAAGCCGCCGCCCGCGTTGGCATTGTTCGCGCTGAGTTGCTGCTGCACCTGCGCGACGGAAATACCGTAAGTAAGCAGCTTGTTTGGATCGAGCAGCACCTGGTACTGCATGGTCGTGCCGCCAAAACCCGAATCGTCCGCCACGCCTGGTATCGACCGGTATGCGCGTTCGAGCAACCAATCCTCGATGGTCTTCAGCTCCTGCGGCGTCCGATCCGGGCTCTGCAGAACGTAGCGATAGATCAACCCGCTCGGACTGTACAGCGGAGAGAGGCTTGGCGTAACGCCTTGCGGCATGGTGGCATTGGCAACACGCTCGAACGCCTGCTCCCGCGCGAAGTAAGGATCGGCGCCATATTCGAAATTCATCTGAACGGACGAGAGCCCGTACAACGAAATCGACCGCAGCGACTCCAGCCGCGGAATGCCGTTCATCTCGATCTCAATGGGAATTGTGATCAGCCGCTCGACTTCTTCCGCCGCGTGTCCGGGCCATTGCGTGATGATTTCAACGTGCGGCGGCGAAAGGTCGGGATAGGCGTCGATCGGCAATCTCTGGAAGGCGATCGCGCCCCAGATCATCAGAGCGAGCGAAGCGATGACAATCAGGAAGCGCTGCGAGAGAGCGAACGAGACCAGGCGTGAAATCATTCCGGACGGGCCTATTGATAGCTGCTGGCGAACTGCAGAAACACGCTGCCTTCCGAAACCACTTCTTCGCCTGCTTTCAGCCCGCTCCGTATCTCCACATAGCCGTTCTGCTGCGCGCCCACAGCTACCGATCGCCGCGCGAATTCGACGCGGCTGCACTTCCACGTACACGAACGGCTCATTTTCCGAGTCATGCAGCACCGCCGAAACCGGAACGCTGAGAACGCTTTTATCCGTCTTGGTGTGGATCACTGCCTCAAGGTACATGTCTTTCTTCAGAAGATCTCCCGGATTTCGAGTGACGATGCGAACCGGAGTTGTGCGTGTATCCGGATCCACCATGGCTCCGATGTAAGAGACCCTGCCGTGAAACGTTCTGGTCAAATGAGGAGTTCGTTTCCTCCACCGCATCTCCCGACGCGCACCAGCGGCAGATCGCGGTCGAAAATGTGGCCCTGGACCCAAACCGTCGACGTATCGCTCAGCAGGAAGCAGGTGGTGGACCCCGCCTGAATCAACTGGCCGGGCATGACCAATTTCTGCACTACTGTGCCGGCGATGGGCGCGCGTACGGCGAGCTCCGGGCTGATCGGCACCGCTTGCCGCTCGGCGTTGTCCAGCTCTTGCGGGGTAATGGCGAAGATCTTCAGCGCCTGCAAGCTGTTCTGGACGTCCGTGGCTGCGTCGTTGTAGTCTGCTTCCGCGCTCTCTACATCTTTTGCCGCGGCGGCCCCGTGAGCCAGCAGTTCTTTCTCGCGATCGAGAGCCTTCCGCGCCAACTCCTGCTGGTCCCGCGCTTTCTTGTAAGTCGCTATTGCGTTTGTGATATCGGGACTCGCCACGTAAAGCAGCGGATCCCCTGCCTTCACGTGCGACCCATAGTCGACGACAATGCGAGTGATGGGGCCGCTAACCTGCGTAATCGCTTGGGTGGTGTGATCCGCGTCCCAATCTACGGTGCCGGTGGTTTCAACGTTGATTCTGCCAGGTGGTACTTCGCACAGGCCCGATGCGCAGATGCGGAAGCTGCTCCGGCGACACGGTAAACAGGCTGGCCTTCGTCGATTGGGCTTCGCTCGGAAGATTACTCTCAGGGGCATTCGCCGCGTCCGCAACCCGCTTGAACCAAGGTCAATACGAGCGTTACCACGCAAGCTGACACGGCGCGGCTGACCTTCGCCCAGCCATTCATGCCAGTACTGTCGTCTCCGGATCCAATTGGATTAGCTCGCTCCCGATCATATATCGAAGAGTTTTAGCGGATTCAATGTCCAGATATAGGGTAGCGTCTTACGGGCAAATTTCCAGGAATCGCATCGAGCGCGGCGCTGGGTCGTATCTGCACCGGGAGGCGAATAGATTGGCTATGCCGATGGAGCCGATTGGGGTGTCGAGCTGTTCCTCAATTACGACGTATCCGGAAGTTGAGAACGGACCTGCAACTAGGCCGCAAGACCGGCATCGCTGCGCCTAAGCGATAATCGCTAGACATCCGATGAAAACTACTCTTCTCGCTCTCTTGGGGTCTTTCATCCTCGCGGCGGCGAATTCTTCCTTCACTATTCGCCAGGTGATGAGCGCGCCGTTTGCGACCGCGCCGCTCGCCGCGCCAAAGGGAGCCAGAGTTGCGTGGCTTGAAAACGACGAAGGCAAACGCAACATCTGGGTCGCGGAAGCGCCGGATTGGACCGGCCGTCAAATCACGAGCTTCGATCGCGACGATGGACAGGAGATCGACGATCTTGCCTGGGCGCCCGATGGGAGTTTTCTACTGTTCGCGCGCGGCGGCGATTTTGAAAACGGCGGTGAGAATCCCAACCCGGACTGGAGCCCCATCAGGCCGGAGCAGGCGATCTGGTCGGTGGCCTTCGATCGTACGCCGGCCAAGCGGCTCGCCGAAGGGCACGCGCCCAAGATCTCACCGCGCGGTGATACCGTGGCTTTCCTGCGTGGCGGCCAGATCTTCTTTATGAAGCCAACCGGTGAGGAGGTCAAAAACGTCGTCACGCAAAAAGGAAGCCAATCCGATTTGGCGTGGTCGCCGGATGGAAGCACGCTTGCATTCGTGAGCGCGCGCGGCAGTCACAGTTTTGTTGGGCTTTACTCTCGAGCGGATAATACGCTGCGATTTTTAGACGCGAGCGTGGATAACGATATGAGCCCTGTCTGGTCGCCCGACGGGAGTCAAATTGCGTACTTGCGGATTCCCACGGGAGGTCCGATTTTCGGACCTGGACCCGATAGAGAAGGGGAGCCCTGGTCTATTCGCGTAACGGCAGCGAGAGACGGGAAAACCCGGCAAGTATTTCGCGCGGCAAATGGCGTAGGCAGCGTCTTCCACGGCATCGTCGCCGACCGGCAGCTTTTCTGGGCGGAGGATCGCCTCGTTTTTCCGTGGGAACGCACCGGCTGGTGTCATCTGTATAGCGTGCCGCTTGGGGGTGGAGCGGCGGTCGAGTTGACTCCTGGCGAAGGAGAAGTGGAGCATGTCGCGATGTCGCGCGATGCGAAGAGCGTGTATTTTTCAGCGAACTTTCAAGATATCGACCGTCGGCACCTATGGACCGTAGCTGCGCGCGGCGGCGATCCGCCGAGGGAACTGACCAGCGGCGAAGATATCGAATGGAAACCGGAGCCCGTGGCGGACGGCTCCGCGCTCGTGTTTCTCGCCTCCAGCTATAACCAGCGCGCGCATGCGGCGCTGCTCATTAACGGAAAAGTCAAAGTCCTCCCGCCCGGGGCGCCTTCCAGTTTCCCAGCAGATTCACTCGTGAAGCCGCAGGCGGTCCGCATCACGGCTGCCGACGGGCTCGAAATTCATGGCCAGCTCTTCTTGCCACCGCAGAATGGCCGTAGACGGCACCCCGCACTGGTCTTCTTTCATGGCGGATCGCGCCGCCAGATGCTGCTGGGATTTCACTACATGTATTACTACTCGAACGCTTATTCCCTGAACGAATATTTCGCGAGCCAGGGTTATGTGGTGCTTTCCGTGAACTACCGCAGCGGGATCGGCTACGGCTTGAATTTCCGCGAAGCCCTGAACTACGGCGCGCGGGGCGGCAGCGAGTTCAACGATGTTATTGGCGCGGGCCTGTATCTAAAATCGCGCACCGATGTGGATCCTGAGCGGATAGGCATCTGGGGCGGGTCGTATGGAGGTTATCTCACCGCCATGGGGTTGTCGCGGGCATCCGATCTGTTCAAGGCCGGCGTCGATTTCCACGGTGTACACGATTGGAGCGCATGGCGCGCCTATCCCGCGATATCCGAAGGCAATCCAAAACAGCGCCAGGAACGCGTGGAGGCGCTGCGCCTGGCATTCGATTCCTCGCCCATGTCTTCTATCGACGGCTGGAAATCGCCCGTACTTCTTATTCACGGCGACGACGACCGCAACGTGTCGTTCTCACAAACCGTGATGCTAGTGGAGGCGCTCCGCAAACGTCACGTCGAATTTGAAGAGCTGATTTTCCCCAACGAGATTCACGATTTTCTGAAAGCCGGGGATTGGGTGAAAGCCTACGAAGCAAGCGCCGATTTTTTTGCGAGAAAGCTATCCACGCAATGATCTCTACCGCGATGATCTCTATTCTTCGCGCAAGGCGCGCACCGGATCAGTACGAATGGCACGAGTTGCGGGAGTCCAGCAGGCGATCAGCGCGACGCCGATCATCAGGAACAGCGCGACGCAATATGTGACCGGATCGCGTGGGCTGACGCTGTAGAGTACGGCCGATAGCAGGCGCCCGGCGGCGAGAGTGGCGATTGCTCCCAGGCACGTTCCAGCGGCGCAAAGCAGCAACGTGCGGCCGAGCAGGGAAGAGAGCACCTGAGCGCGCCGCGCGCCCAGAGCCATGCGAATCCCGATCTCGCGTGTTCGGCGCGCCACTGTGTACGACACCAGGGCGAAGAGCCCGGTCGCCGCCAGCGCCATCGCGAATACTCCGAAGATCCCGAGGACAGTAGCCGCCATGCGGGCCGGGAAGAGCGGGAGAGCCAATTGATCTTTGAGGCCGCCGGCGTTGAACAGCGTGATTTCAGGGTCAAGATCGAGCACCGTCTTTCGCAGCAGCGCCGCGACCGTCGAGGCAGGTAAGGACGAGCGGGCCACAAGCGTTGTCCAGCGAGTGGTTGCTTGCGTCATGGGAAGAAACACAGCCGGTCGCGGATCCTCGCCTAGCGACTGGTATTTTCCATCTTCTACAATGCCTACGATTTCGAGCGGACCGGCAGCCGACGATACGCGAACGTGCTTGCCCAACGGATTCTCTTTATCGAAGAGCAGACGCGCAAAAGTTTCGTTCACCACGGCAACGGGCACGGATTCGTGGCGATCGTGAGCATCAACGCCACGCCCCGAGACAAGCGTTGTGCCGGCGGCGCGCAGGTAACCCGGCGAGACGTTGTATACCATCGCCACCTTTCGCTCGCCCGGGCTTGGAAGAGCACGTTCCGCGCGCCAGATAAACTCACTGTCAGCGCCATCCATGCGCAGAGGTAAAGTGTTGATGATTCCGATCGATTCGATGCCTGGCAGAACCGCGGCTTTAGCGAGCAGATCCGCGTCAAATTGACGCATGCGCTCCTGCGAGTAGCCCTTCAGGCCCAAATCGAACGATACGGATGCGGCGCCCTTCGGGTTGAAACCTAAATTCAGAGTTAACGCATGCTGCAGACTTCGCACCACGAGCGCGGAGCAGATGACCAGCATGACGGAAAGCGCGATTTGACCGGTGACCACCAGATCGCGAGGACTCCAGCGCCGCAGCCGCGCGGAAAGAGGTTCGATTCTTGAGACTCGGGATCAAGTCGACCCGAGTCGCCTGCAACGCCGGCGCGAGGCCGAATAGGACGGTGGTTAGGAAAGCAATAGCCACCGTAAACGACAGCACAGTTGGATTCGGGTGAAGTGCGATCTTGATGGGTATGTCGAAGCTCGGCTGCCAGGAACTGAGGAAACGGCACGCTGCGAGAGCGAGAGCGAATCCAAGCAGCCCGCCAGTGGCGGCAAGGAGCAGGCTTTCAGTCATCAATTGACGCAAAAGCTGAGTCCGGCTGGCGCCAAGGGCCAGACGAATGCCGACTTCGCGCCGCCGGTCCGACGCGCGAGCGAGCAGCATCCCCGCCAGGTTCACGCAGGCGAGTAGCAGGCCCATGCCGGCAACGCCCATCAGCACGACCCCAAAGCTGGTGACCGGCCCGCGTAGCGACTGGCCGATCAGGCCGGGCGGCGATAACTGGATCCTTCTTTGCGCGACTTCGTTGGGATAGGTGCGGGCGAGTTGCGCGGCAATTTGATTCAGATTCGCTTCGGCCTGGGCGCGCGTCACGCCAGGTTTACGGCGGCCCAGGATCCAGGCGTTCTGAGACGTGCGCCAACGCACCCACTCACTGCCCGGCTCGATCTGACGCTCCATGCTCATCGGAACCCAGTAATCGGCCGCGACGATCAGTTCCGTTCCGCTAAATGATGGCTGAGCCACGCCGATCACCGTAAACGGATAACCGTTGATCTTTACAGATCTTCCGACGACGCGCGGGTCGCCGCCAAAGCGGCTTTGCCAGAAGCGATGACCAATCACGACGACCGGGTTAGCGCCGGGCTTATCGTCTTCCTGGGGTCCGAAGAAGCGGCCCAACAACGGTTCGACGCCGAGCGTCTCAAAGTAATTGCCGGTCGCTTCATACCCCCAGGCGCGAATGTTTTCCCGCGGTTGGACGCTCATGCTCGCGGCCACAAAGTGATACGCGACCAGCCCCGAAAAGACCGTGTTGCGGTCGCGAAAATCGAGGTAATTGGGAAACGAGATGTTCGAGAGGCCGCCCCAATTCAGTGCGTCCACCTGTTGTGCATCGTGAATCGGCAGCGAGCGCAGAAGGATGTTGTCGACGAAAGTGAAAACGGTTGTATTTGCGCCGATGCCGATAGCCAGTGTAATCATCGCGACGGCCGTAAACAGCGGTGTGCGGCGCAGCATGCGAGCGCCGTACTTTCAGGTCGCGCGCAAAGCTTTCGATGAGCCCGGCGCCATGCGCATCGCGGCACTCTTCTTTATAAAGCGAGATCGGCCCTACCAGCCGTTGCGCGGCCAGTTTCGCTTCCGCGGGTCGCATGCCGGCGCGGATATTATCATCAATTTCGCGCTCTAGATGATCGCGCAATTCTTCATCGAACTCGGCAGCGGCCTGCTCGCGCCGGAAGAGCGAGCGCAGGGTATCTTGCAATCGGGTAAGCCAGCGCATAGCGTTTCCTCTCGACTATCTACAATACCCGATTTCTTTGTAGATAATCAAGGAGGCGTCGTCCTACTTGCCACCCAGGTACCGCATCACTTGTTCCCGAAGAGTGTTCAAGCTGACCGTCAGGCGGTCCGTCTCAATCAGCACATATTCATCCCGCGGGGAAAAATTCTTCCGCGCTTCCACCAGGCGTCGATAGTCCTCGCGCAGCGCTGGGAGGTTCTGGCTGGCGGATGGCGAACCGCGCAGCGCGGCAGCCAAGTAGTACAAAGTAAATTCGACGTCGTTGCCGAAGGTCTCGAGCGCCTGGCCGGACGTGTGTACGTCGGTTTCAATGACTCCAGCCTCGAGGCCCATCATGGCATTCATAAGCGCGTGCGAGCTGGCTAGCATACCGGCCAGGCTGGCGCGCTTTGCGTCCAAAGTACCTGGTTCGGACATAACGCGATCGACCGATGCCTCCACGCTCGAGCGTTTGCGCCGCCACTCATGGCGCGCTTCGTCCAAAGCTCTTTCGAGATCCGGCTCGTCGCTCGAGAACCGCCGCATGAGCGCGTGAAAATACATGCGGGTCGCATCGAACATCTCGGCCATGGCCTCCGGCGCCTGAGTGCGCTCCCAGGTCGGCCACAACGCGTAGGCAATCAGGGCCAGGATGCCGCCGGCGGCGGTGTTCAGGCCGCGCGAAACAATTACGTCGGCCGGAGAGATGCCAGTCACCGCGATCAGAAACACGATCAGGCCGCTGACCGCCATCGTCAAAATACCGTAGTTAGCGGGACCTAGCCAGCGCAGAAAGAACGTGAACGCGCCTACCAGCAGCAATTGATCCAGCGCGGATTCCGGTAGCAGGTGATAGAGCACCGTGGCCAACGCCAAACCGCCAAATGTACCGAGCAAACGAAGCACGCCGCGGCTGAAGGTAGCGGTGAAGTCGGGTTTCAGAACTACCGCAATCGTCATCGGCAGCCAATAGGCACGCTGCCAATTTATGCTGCGCTCGATGAAGTCACCCACCGCGATGCATAGGGCAAGGCGGATCGCATGGCGGCAGATCGCGGATTGCGGATGGAGATTGGCGCGCAAGGTCGCGAGCCAACCGGCAAGCTGCAATTTCAACGGCTGCGCCCGTTCGCGCTTCACAAACTCGGCCTCACCCTCCGGGGTCGCATGCTGCGCGAGCTGCGTCACCAATCGAAGCTGGCCAGCCAGCACATCCACCGCCGAAGCGATATTTTGAGCCAGCGGAAATGCCGAAGCGCTCTTCTGCGCTTGCACCTGTTCGATAAGTGTCTGAAGCTCGTTAAGCAGAGCTGGAAAATTGGGAGACGCGCGATCCACGAGCAGGCAGTCTCCGGTTGCGGCGAGCAAGCGGGATGTCAGCGCGAGCAACGAATCCAGCCGGGTGGCCGCGTCTCCTTCTGCGTCGGACTTTTGATCGTCGCCCTCGCCCAGTTCGTCGCGCAGACGCTTTATTACATATATGGAAAGGCGCAGGCGGTCGGCCTGATCGAACAGCAACCGAAAGCGCTCCGCGGCCACGCTGTGATCGCGGCCCAATGCTTCGAGCGCCTCTTGCGCCTGGGCGGTTGGGGAACTGAGCGGAGAAGGCGAGACCTCGGAGTTGGGGTCCACCTCGCGCGAAAAATCCAGGTAGACCTGGCCCACGGCGCGGCGTTCGGGCGCGGAGCGGCGCACGGGCCAGAGCAGCAACGCAAATACAGTTTGCAAAAGACCGCCTGCCAACACCAACAGACCCGTGTAGAAAGCGCCTTCGAGAGTCCCTATGCCGCGCGCCTCAAATACGATGAGCGCGACCAGCGTGTTCAGCCCGAGATCGCCCGCGCGCGTGCTGATGGAAATGAGCATGCCGGCGATGAAGGCCCAAAGCGTAGCCACCAGCACCGCCGGAAGAGCGTGCCTGCCGGCCATCGATCCGACGAATACGGCCACGCCGCCCAGCGCGCTCCAGGTCAGCATCCGGCGCGCCCGTTGCCCATAAGGATCGCTCCCATCCGAGAAGGAAACGTTCAACGCGCCGGAACTCACGGCTACTGCGCCTAGCGGGTTGCCGAGTGCGATTCCGACGCCGAGGGGCAGGGCAACGGCCAGCGAATTTCGCCACGCGAGCCAACGGCTATTGATTTTGCTTTTTTCGATTCGCCGGAGCGCCCGCGAGAATGCGGAGCCGGGATTTGCCTCGGTGCTTGCAGACACGTCAGAACCCCAGTTCCCAGTGAAGCCGTATCGAAGAAATCCAAACCGGCCCGCGGTTTTGGTTGTAGGCCGGATTTGCGACATGCTGGAGATCGAAACTCGCGAAGAATCCAGGAAAAAACCGGGCGCTGTAGTAGCTTTCCGAAACATACTCCGGCCCGTATTGCAGGCGGCCGTCTCCAATGAGAAAATCGTGTCCGCCGAGGGCCAGGTACTGCGCATGTACCGCCGAAAGTCCGCCCACCGTAAGCTCCGAAGCTACCGTGTCGAACGGCCGGCGCCAACGCTTTCCGGTAATCGAAACGCCTCCGGTTGCCAGCCGGTCGATCGCCGTAAACGCGAAGCTTTCGGTTTTTCCATCGTTCCAGCCTAGCCGCGAAAAAACACCGATATTGTTTGTGATCTCCTGCTCGGCATTAATTCCGAAACCGTATTTGAGCGTTCCGGTGCGGCGCGTTGCAGTAACGTCGGGCACGGCGCCGGTTTGCTTCGCCAACAGGATTGCTTCGCCATAGGTACCCGCGGCGGCGTGATTCAAATACTCGAGCGCCCGCACAGCGCCGGGATGCTTTCGGAGATCGTAGCGATACTCCCCTTCGAACACATCGCCGCGGTCGCGAAGGATTCGCCGATCGAAGCGAAGACCGTTAGCGACCCTCGGCATACCCGCGCTCGCATACCGGAACGACCACTTTCTGGTGTGAAACTCATGAACCCAACCCCAGGTATAGCCACGGACATCCGCCGGATAGTCCCAAGCGCCGTTATACATTACAGCCCAACCGATGAACTGGGTGCGCGGATCGTGAGAGTATCGGTTGTTGTCGAAAAAGTCTGTCAGAGTGAAACGCCCGATCGTGACGGTGTAACGAATCATTGGACGTTGCCCGGCAAGTTGATTTTCCTCGCTCTTAAATGACTCTTTCTCGTTTCCAAATCCGAAGTCATGCGAGAGATAGAGCCTGGCCAAGTATGGCTTAGGCGTAGCGGAAGCCACACGCGGCAGTTCGCCATTCGAGGAGTTAGCCAAGACCATTCACGCCGCTGAAGCCTCTGCCGCCGGCCATTTCCGGATCGAAGTAGAGCTGCGTGTTTGAATCGAGCCGGAACCCAAAGAACAGCGTCGTGGTGAGGGACACATCGCGCTCGGGACGATTCTTCAAGCTGAACTGGCTCTCATACGGAGATGGAAACGTGCCGTGATATTGGCCGATCGACGTTGCCTGCCAAAAGAGATTCCAGCGCTCAGGCGCTTGCGGTTGTTGATCCGGATTGGTCTGCGCCTGGCCGTTCAGAGTCAATATGACAAAAAGAGCCAGGAGCCCGATTCGGTTTGGATTGTGGAGAACCAATGAGAAGCGCCGTTTATTGCTTAGTGGGCTTAGGCATCGGAAGCCGCGGCATCATGTCCTTGCGCATGGCGGTGTTGTATACAAACCAGGCTTCGATGGCGGCGGCTTGCATCAGATCGCCGGGCTGCGCGCGATCGTAGAAATCCATGTTCGAATGATGAGTGCGCGTCTCATATTCCATCGGGTCCTGTAAAAAGCCGAAGCCGGGCAGGCCAATCCAGGTGAACGATGTGTGATCGGTGCCGCCAGGCTCGCGCGTGGGGGCCGCCGTCGTGCCGATGACGACGGTCGCGCCCAAGTCATGGAACGGAGCGAGCCAAGACTCGAAGATCGGCTTGGCCATGTCATTCCCGCCAACGCCGATACCGCGAAAACGCCCGGCGCCGTTGTCGTCGTTATAGTATGCGGAAAGCTTGTTGTATTCCGGGCCGAGCTGCATGCTGTCGCGCCTGGCGAAATGTTCCTGCACATACGCCTTTGAGCCCAGCAATCCTTGTTCTTCGCCGCCCCACAGCGCGATGCGCACTGTGCGGTCGAGTGGAACATGCAGCGCCTGCAATATGCGGACGGCTTCAATTGCTACGGCGCTGCCAGTGCCGTTATCCGTCGCGCCGGTGGCCCCGTGCCAGGAATCGAGATGGCCGCCGAGCATGACGAGCTCATCCTTTTTCGCGTGGCCGGGAATTTCGCCGACGACGTTGAATGAGTCGGTTGTGCCGGTGAGTATCTCGCTTTCGATATCGAATTCCAGCTTCACCGGAATCTGGTGCGCGATCAGGCGTGCGATGCGATTGTAATGTTCGGGCGTGAGGGCCACGGTAGGCGGAGGAATCGGATCTTTTACGTCGCGCGATCCGGCCGCCGCCGCAAACACCGTCCCGCCGTCGCCATTCGAGGCATACTGCAAGACCACGAGCGCGCCTTCATCACGGAGAAACTGATTCCTTCTTTTGCGAAATGCAGCGGCCGCTTCGCGCTGTGCGCGAGCGTCGGGAGCAGGCGGGCCTAAACGTGCCGGATCGGGCGCTTTTTCGCGCAAAAGAAGTTCTTCATCGGTGAAGCGGTGCGCCAGCGGCTCGGTCGACATCGCGATATTTCTTTCATCCATGATCAGCACGATCTTGTCCTTCAACTTGCCTTTGAAAGCCGCAAAATCGGCTTCGCTGCGCAGCGGAGCCAACATCGGCGCGCCAGTGACCACGCCCTTGGTGCTGGCGCTCCAGGCTAACGGCATGCCAATCAGCGGTTGATATTGCGGTTCCAGCATGTGGCCGGAGAAGCGCGTGAGTTTCCAACTCTGCCCGAATGGACCCCATTTCTCTGCTTTGACATTCTGCAGTCCATAGCCCCGCAGGCGATTAATTACCCAATCGGCGGCCGCCCGATGGCCCGGAGAATTGGTGAGCCGCGGACCGTACACGTCGGATAAGTAAAATAGGTGGTCCATCACCTGGGAGTTTTGGAATGCCTCCGCTTTGATGCGGTTCACAATGGTGAGATCCGGCGTCTCATCGGCGGCGGTTGCAAGACTAGAGATCAGAAGAACGATGGCGAGTCGGCGCAAATTGGATTCTCCCGATTAGATCAAATGTAGCCCATGAAACGAAAATTTGTCATCTCATTACTAGCTGCCGCGATGTTCGCGGCCTCCGATCCGTGGCCTGCGAGCGATTTATTGCCGCCCGCGGACTTAGTTGCGATGAAACCGCGGCCGGCTACCTTCTACGTGGGCTTCCCAGTGCTCTACCGCGCCGCGCACATCCCGAACGCCGTGCTGGCCGGTCCTTGTTCGAAACCCGAGGGCCTGGACCTATTGACCAAGGCTCTTCGTCCATTGCCGCGCAATCGTGAAATTGTGCTGTATTGCGGCTGCTGCCCGTTTCAAAAATGCCCCAACATCCGGCCGGCCTATCAAGCGGCCGCAAATCTCGGATTTTCGCGCATCAAGGTACTCGTGATCGAAACCAATCTGCATACCGACTGGACCGCGAAAGGCTACCCGTTAGCGCGGCGATGATTACTTAACTGCTATGCTCGGGGCGAGGCAGTGTGCCGTTCGCCTTTCCTAAGCTTGCAGTTCTTGCCGGGTGCGGGCTCCTCATTCTAGGCGCACAGCGGAATCTGCCACAACCGTTCCGGGAATATCCAGGCGACGAGTATCGCGACGGCCAAATCCCGCTTCCGCCGGATTTCAATGAAAAAACGGAATGGGTTTTCGCGCGGTTGATGTATCCTTCGATCCCGGATGCGCACTTCCGGCATGCCGGCTGGGATTGGACCAAGGGCCACTCGAGCTGGACCAACGATTATCCGCGCGCTGACCGGCATTTTCTGCTGGCAATTAAACGATTACTGCGCCTCAATGTCCGCTCGGTAGAGCAGCCGGTCAGCCTGGACGATCCGGACGATGTGTATAACTACCCGTGGCTTTACGCGGTCTTTGTCGGCGAGTGGAATTTGACCGATAAGCAGGCAAAAACTCTGCGCGAGTATCTGCTGCGCGGCGGTTTTCTGATGTGCGACGATTTCTGGGGCACTCGCGATTGGGAAGTCTTTACGAAAACCATCAAGCGCGTTTTTCCGGATCGGCCGGTCGTTGAAATCTCCGATAGCGACGCCATTTTTCACACAGTCTACAACCTGGATAACCGCTACCAGGTTCCGGGAGAGTGGTCGGTGCGGACAGGAGTACATTACCGTAACGATGGCTATACAGCGCACTGGCGAGGCATTTACGACGACCGGGGCCGCCTGATGGTCGCGATGGCGTTCAACTCCGATCTGGGAGACTCTTGGGAATGGGCTGACGATTCCGAGTATCCCGAAGAGTATTCGGCGCTAGGCATTCGCATCGGCGTGAACTACATCGTCTATTCCATGACTCACTAACTCATGCCGAAAGCTTTCTATCTCTCGACCGCTCTTCTGTGTGTCGCGGCGGCGCGGCTCGGCGCGCATGACGATTTGAGCGGCGATCAGCTCAAAATGCTCAAAGATCCGGGCGGCTGGGAGTACGTCGAAATCGAAGATTCCGATGCTGGCATTCAAACCCAGCACACCTGCTTCGATGGCAAGCCGCATCCGGACGTTTGCAGCGGCACGCTCACGCTCTCCTCCGGCAATACCTTTGTCCAGAAAGTGACCGTACATCATCAAAGCGTGGCGCGCCATGGAACCTACGAGCTCGATGGCGATCAACTCGCGTTTTTTGACGAGTTCGGAACCAGGGACGGGCCGTACACGGTGGCGATCGATCCGGACAAGGCTTCGCTGTCGTTGCGCATGCCGCAAGTGCACATGGAGCTACTGCTCAAAAATCGCAAAACTCGCGAGTGACATACTGACCGTGTATGCGATCAAGTTTGTTCCGATGGGCCGCGGCATCGGCTCTATTTACATCTGCTTTTTTGGTTTCTGCTAAATCCATGTCTAACTATTTCCTCTACGTTGGCACTTATGACAAGGGCATCTATGGCTATCGCTTCAGCCCCGATTCCGGCAAGCTGGACCCGATGGGCGTAGTGGCTGCGATAGACGCTCCGTCCTTCCTGACTTCAGACCGTGAACATCGCCATTTGTACGCAGTGAGTGAAGCGACCCACGCCAATGGAGCAGTCGCGAGTTTCAGCATCAATCGTGAAACCGGCGCGCTCACGGCTATCAACCTGCTTTCCTCGGAGGGCTCGTCTCCCTGCCACCTGGCGGTGGACCATACCGGCAAGCTTCTGGTCGCGGCCAATTATGGCACCGGCAGCGTTCCCGTCTTTCCAGTTGAGGCCGACGGCAAGCTCGGTCCCATGTCCGTGTTATTGACCGCAAAGGGCTCGAGCGTAGACCCCGATCGGCAGAAGGGTCCGCACGCCCATGAAACCGTAATTTCCTCCGATAACAAATTTTTGTACGTACCGGATCTGGGCCTCGACCACATACGCATCTACCGGCTCGATCCCGCCGGCCACAAGGTCACGCCAAACGATCCTCCATTCGCGCAAGAAGAAGCGGGCTATGGACCGCGGCACATGGTGCTCAGCCCGGACAGCAAATTCGCCTATGTCGTGAATGAGCTGAAGTCGTTTGTCACCGTGTTTTCGCGAAATGCTTCAACCGGCGCGCTCGAGCGGATACAACAAGCCCCCACGCTGCCGGAAGGCTTTTCCGGGGAAAACGCGCCGGCCGAAATCCTGATCGATTCTTCCGGCAAGCATATCTACGCGTCCAATCGAGGACCGGGTACTATCGCCGTCTTTTCTATCGATCCCGCCAGCGGTAAATTAACCCAGGTGCAAGTCGCCGAAACCGGAGGAACCGTTCCGCGTGGAGTCGAAATCGATCCCAGGGGCAAGCTGCTGTTTGCCGGCGATCAAAAGGGAAATCGCTTTGTGACCTTTAGGATCGATTCTGCCAGCGGCAAGCTCACGCTCACCGGCCAAAGCTACGAGATCCCAACGCCGGTCGCGTTTTACTTTGTTCCGGGTAAGTGATCTGTACCCGGCGTAAAGGTGTAAAACTCATATACAATTTTCCACTTGTACGTGCGGCCAGGCTCGATCCGCATGTGGATGTAAGCTTCCGGGCAAACGGTCGTATGAATCGACCAGAAGTTCAGCTGCGAGAGAGGTTGATTTCCGATCTCCCTCACGCCCGCGCCGGTTTTAGTGTTTTCCACCACGAAGTCGTTGTCTTTAGCGGTTGCGGCAAAACCGGTCAACCAACTCGCTACCGAATCGCCGCGCGGCGCTAACTCACGCTTATAAATTAGTTCGTTGCCGCGCCATTCGGCCTTGTCTTTGAAGTCAGTTTCCGCTTTAGGGTGAAACGCGAAGCGCACGCGGATGTTCGGCCCCGTCGGCTCGTTATCGAGCATGAAGAAATCGTGGTCGTAGACGCTGGTATCGATCACGCGCTTGCCGGTGTTCTTTAGACTGTGCTCTAGAATCAGCTCCGGCTTGTTCCTCGCGAGCCGCACGATCTTCTGATACGTGTACGAGTAACCATTGCCGTCGCTTAGCTCGTGAACAAACGAAACTCCATCGGCCTCGGGCCGGACGACGCGCTTGCCGCCCGTCACGATTTGATATGGGCGCGCGAAATTGTATTTCGCGTCATCGGGCTTGCGCAGAATTCCAACTCCGATCTTCATGAAATAGCCGCCGGGTTTCGCTTCGCCGTAGCCGAGAGCGCCATCTTCGCTGCGGAACTCTTCCACGGGGCCCATGATCGCGTCGTGCTGCGTCGGGCTGTAGCGCGGGAACCATTTGCCGAAGTAATTGTGGCCCTTGTAAGTGAGGCTCTCGATCACACCCGACCAGTCGAAACGGCTGCCGCGGTAATAGCCGTTGTCCGCGTTCGGCAGCAGAAGCTTGGCGTGTATAAATTTATTCGAAATTTCGGCCTGCGGGAAATCCGCGCCGCATAGGTTACCGGCTCCGAGTAGAGCCGATAACAGGCTAAAAAGAATGCACGATCTCACGCGGGTTGCCATCCTCCAAACCAGTCCTCTATCGATCGACAGATCTCGAGTGCCAGCATATCGTCCCAAGGTTTGGTTACCACCTGTACATTGACCGGCAGACCAGCATGCGAGGCGCAGCGCACCGTAGCGGCCGGCGCGCCCGCTACGCTCCAGGCCATCGTATAGCTGAAGCCGTGGAAATTTTCTTCGATGATCGATTCTCCATGTTTGAGGGCGGTGTGCGTGTAGACAGGGCAAAGGACCGCGTCATACTGGCGGAAAAATCGGCGTAGATTCGCTCGATACTCGTCCCATTGGGCCCAGCGCTTCGCGAACTCGGCGGCGCTCATCCGATAGGGCCGCATCTGATCCACAAAATGCGTAAGAAAGGGATGCACGCCGGTACTGCCTGCCTCCTTCAGATAAGTATCAATGCCCTCCGCGCCATCCGCTCCGAGCAGAGCGAGTTCCAGGTCATACGCCTGCTCGACGCCCGGCGGCCGCTGTTCTTCGACCATTATTCCGCTCTGCGAGAGAAATTCGGCGCACTGCCTGACCGCGCCTTCTATCTCCGGCGCGCAGCGCGCGAATCCGTTGTCCACAAAAAACGCCAGCCGCAAATCTTTCCATTTTTTGGATTCGACGAGCGGCATGGGCGGCGACGTAAAATCGTCGTCATCATCGGCCGCCAGCAGCTTCATCGCGAGGACCAGGTCTTCAATGCGCCGTGCCATCGGGCCTATTTGCCACAATGCCTCCGCCCAACCGCCCGCCGGCGGAACGTGACCGGTTCGCGGGAGCCGTCCGCTGGTTGGCTTAATACTCGCGATGCCGCAAAAAGCCGCCGGCACCCGCACGCTTCCCAGGCAATCGCTTCCTAAGCCCAGGGGCGAGCCGCACGCCGCGATCAGCGCCGCTTCTCCGCCACTGCTGCCGCCAGAAGTGCGCGCCCGATCGTAGGGATTATTGGTGCGCCCGTAGATCAGGTTGTCGCTTTCGAACGAAAATAGCAGGTCCGGCAAATTGGTTTTGGCGAGCGGGACGCCGCCTGCCGCGCGCAGCCGCCGAACGAGCGTGGCGTCCTTCTGCGCGGGCCCGGCATTGCGCCTTCCCATCGTTCCTGCGGTGGTCTTCGCGCCCCGCACATCGATCGAATCTTTGACAGAGAAGGGAACGCCAGTTAGGGGACCGCCGGTCTCGGCTGGGGAGGCCGCCAGCAACTCCGTTATCGCATTCAATTGCGGGTTAATTGTGCGGATCTGCTCGACGTGTGCCGCAAAAAGCTCCGCCGCCGAGACTTCGCCCGCCCGCACCATTCTCGCCATCGCGACCGCGCTCTGTTGGAGCAAGCTATCAATCTAGCAATCCCGCACCCCTCAACCGAAAGTTTGATCCCTCCGTCTGAAATCATCTATAGAATGAGAAAATTCAGTGGTTTCATGAGGAGTCTTCGAGTCGTCGGCGCGGTCGCGTGCGCGTTGTTCCTGACAGCAGCCGGCAATCCTCAGACTGAAGATCTTCTCTGGCAGCACCGGAACCTCGGCAAGGCGTTCTACGAAAATCCGGACACGCACTTACAAGCGGTCACCGAGTTGCGCGAGGCTTTGCGGCTCAAGCCCGATTCGGTACGGGAGCGCATCAACTATGGGCTGGCGCTGTTACATGCGGGTCAAACCGCAACCGGCGTTGCCGAACTGGTGCGCGCGCAAAAGCAGGACCCAAGCCTTCCGCACACCTGGTTTAATCTCGGGATCGCCTACAAGCATGCGGGCGATTACGAAAAGGCGATCGAACAATTTAAGGGAATGATTCGTCTGACGCCCAGCGAGCCTGTGCCGCACTACAATCTCGGCTCCGTATTGCGCTCCCAGGGAAACACGCAAGCCGCGTTGCCCGAATTTCTCGAAGCGGAGCGGCTGAACCCGGATCTTGCCGGACCTCATTTTCAACTCTTCAGCCTCTACCAGCGCGCCGGAGACAAAGAAGCGGGCGCGCGCGAACGGCAGGCTTTTGAGGAAGCGAAAAAGCGCGGCGAAGGAGCCGCCGTTCCCGAAGACATGGAATGGTGCTTCTACGCCGAGCTGTACGATCCTCCCGAACCGCGCCCATCCGCCGCAAAGGAAGCGGCGCGCTACGACGACAAGATCGTCAGCTCAGGCGCTTCCGGCATTCTCGCAATCGATCCCGAAGGTAACGGCCATACCGATCTCCTGGTCTGGTCGCGCAATCATGTCGAGATTTTGAAACACAAGGCCAGTGGACTGGATAGTCTTCGTGATGTGAGGAGCATCTCGGCGGGAGACTACGACAACGACGGCTTGGCCGATCTGTGCATTCTCACGGGCTCGGGCGCGGCCATCTTCCACAACAACAAAGGCGTTTTCGCCAAGGTTGCCGATTTCGCCGGAACTGCGGGTGCGGCCAAAGCGCTATGGCTCGATTTCGATCACGATTACGATCTCGATCTGCTGCTCTTCGGACCCAATCCCGTCTTGTTGCGCAACGACGGCAACGGAAAGTTTGAAGCGCGCCCGCAGGCGTTTCCGTTTGTGAAAGGACAAGCGCTCGATGCCGTTGTGACCGCAATTCGCGGCGATACGGCGGCGCGCGACGTCGTGGTCTCCTATGCGGACCGGCCTGGAGTGCTTTACCGCGATCAGCTTAATGGCGTCTTTACTGCCGCGGATCTGCCTGCGCTTCCGTCCGGGGCGACGCAGCTCAGCGCCCAGGACTTCGATCGCGATGGCTTGCTCGATCTCGTGAGTTACCAGCCCGAGCTGCTTGCCTTGCGTAACGTCGCTGGCAATTTTTTGCGGCAGACTAAGCCGGAGGTTGCTCCCTCTCCGATTGGCGCGGATTTCAACGACGACAGGCGCGGAGATTTCGCGCGCATTGCGGCGGACAGCTCCGTTCATCTGTCGTTGAACGCCGCGACGGCCGGGCGCTGGATGACCGTTCGAATTCAGGGTGTCAAGAATCTGAAAACGGCCGCCGGCGCGACGGTCGAAATGAAATCCGGGCCGTACTATGAAAAGCAAATTTATCGATGGCGTGCCTCTTGCATTCGCCCTCGACGACCGCGCCGACGCCGATTCGATTCGGATCACGTGGCCCAACGGCTTAATTCAGAACGAGCCGCACCAGAAACCGGCGGCGCTACTCATTCCTGAAGCGCAGCGTCTTTCGGGCTCTTGCCCCATGATCTTCACCTGGAATGGCAAGAATTTCGAATTCATTACGGACATCCTGGGCGTAGCGCCCCTCGGAGCGAGTTCCGGCGACGGTAAATATTTTCCGGTCGACCACGACGAATACATCCAGATTCCGGGCTCGGCTCTCCAGCCGGCCGGTGGCCGCTATCGCGTCCACATCACCGAAGAGCTGCACGAAGTTTCGTATCTGGATCAGGTTCAGCTCATAGCCCTCGATCATCCGGCGTCGACCTCGATTTACACCAACGACAAATTCAAATCGCCTCCCTATCCTGAATTCCGTCTCTTTGGAGCGAGCGAAAAAATTCGTCCGGTCCATCCGCCTGCACCACAGTCCTTCGCGCGCAATGCCGCGGGCGTGGCCGAGCTGCACACGTTAGATCTCGATTTCGGCAATGCCGCCCCGGCGAATCGCGCCGCGCTCGTGCTGAACGGCTGGGTCGATTGGGCCGATGGCAGCACGTTCCTCGGCGCTTCGCAAAGCGGCGCCGGCCTGATCTTTCCCTATCTGCAGGTCAAAGACGCCGCGGGTAACTGGCAAACGGTCGTGAAAGATATGGGCATCCCTTCGGGCAAACCAAAGACGATCGTCGTGGACCTTGCCGGAAAATTTCTATCCGCGTCCCGGCAGGTGCGGATCGTGACGAACCTATGCGTCTATTGGGACGATATTTTTCTGATTCCCGACTCGGGCGCACCGCGCACGCGCCTGACGCCTCTCAACGCGCAGTCGGCCGAAGTGCATTTCCGCGGCTTCTCACGGCCGGTGATCGATCCCGCGCGGCGCCATCCCGAAAAATTCCTTTACGACGACGTGCGGCCGATCTCTAACTGGAATCCCACGCGCAGGCCGCTATACGCGATACGGCGATGTCACTCCGCTTGTGACTGAGCCCGACGATCGCATGGTCATTATGGGCTCGGGGGATGAGCTGTCGCTCGAGTTTTCAGCCGCGTCGTTACCCGCGCTGCCCGAAGGTTGGTCGCGAGATTTTCTTCTTCTTGTCGACGGCTGGGCCAAGGATGCCGATGCGAATACGGCATTCAGCCAAAGCGTTCTGCCGCTACCGTTTCATGGCATGAGCGCGTATCCATATAGAAAGGACGAGCATTTCCCGAACGATCCCGAACATGCGCAGTATGTGCGCGACTATCTCACGCGTCCGGCGCTGCGTTTGATCCGGCCGCTTGCTCCACCCACCGAGTAACCATGCGCAATCGTCTGAAATTCTGGTGTACGGTTTCACTCGCGATCTTGCTCGTCAACAGCGCGTTGTTGTGGGCCTTCCCCACCGCCACGGCTTTCAATGTCGCCAACCTGCTGTTGCACGTCGCGCTTGGCGCGGCGGTGGCCGTGCTTGCACTACTGTTGGCGCGCGTCGAAACGCGGCTGCTCTGGACGCTTGCGGCCGCCGCCTCGGGCGCTGTCTTAGCGAGTATCGGCAATACGCGCGACCATAAGCTCGTTCTCTGGGTCCATATCGTTTTGGCGCTCTTCGGAGTGGCTGTCTTTTTCGCGCGCCGCGAAAATTTTCTTTCGGCCAAAATCTCGGTAGCGGTCGCGGCCGTGGTGCTGCTTGCCGGTGTGGCGTATCGCTACTGGGTTCCGCATCCGGGCGATCGTATCGCCAACCCCGCAGCCGTTCCGGTCTCTATGGACGAAGAAGGCGCGGGCCCGAAGAGCCCGTTCTTTCCTTCCGGCGCGAACACCGCCGATGGCAAGCTTGTCCCCTCGTCTTTCTTCATGGAGTCGCAAAAATGCGGCGAATGCCACCGCGATATCTATGAGCAATGGAAGAGCTCGGCCCATCACTTCGCTTCGTTCAACAATCAGTTCTATCGAAAATCCATCGAATACATGCAGTCTGTAGTTGGCACCAAGCCGAGTAAATGGTGCGCCGGCTGCCATGATCACGCAGTCTTTTTCAATGGCCGTTTCGATCGGCCCATCAAAGAACAAATCGATACGCCCGAAGCCCAGGCCGGATTAAGCTGCATGTCGTGCCATTCCATCGTTCACGTGAATGGAAGCGTGGGCAACGGCAGCTTTACCATGTCCTATCCGCCGCTGCATGAAGTGGCCGCTAGCTCCAATCCGATCGTTCGGAATCTCGAGCGGTTTGTCACGTACGCGGCCCCGGACGCGCACCGGCGCACTTTCATGAAGCCGTTCATGCGCGACAATCCGCAATTTTGCTCGGCCTGCCACAAGGTTCACCTGGATGTCCCGGTAAACCAATACCGCTGGTTTCGCGGCTTCAACGACTACGATAATTGGCAGGCAAGCGGCGTTTCGGGCCTGGGCGCGCGCTCTTTTTACTACCCTGCGAAATCTCTCACGTGCGGCGGCTGCCACATGCCGCTTGTCGATTCGCACGATCCCGGCAATGTTAAGGGCAAAATACATTCGCATCGCTTTCCCGCCGCCAATACGGCCTTGCCATTCGTAAATCGAGATGCGAAACAGCTTGCAGCGACGGAAAGTTTTCTGAAATCGGGTTTCATCAGCGTAGACATTTTCGCCGTAGCGCCTGTCACGGCGGAGAACCATAACGCGCGCATGGTGCGGCGCGCCGGCAGCGATTCCCAGCAGGCGAACACCGGTTTCGCGGTAGGCGAAGAAGCCGAGCAAAATACGCCGGCCGTAATTCGCAACGTAGGCGAAATTGCCGCGCCCGCCGACGCTTCGGGCGTCACGCTGAAACCCGGCGAGACGGTAAAGGTCGATGTAGTTGTGCGCACGCGCAAGATCGGCCACTTTTTCCCCGGCGGCACAGTGGATGCCTTCGACGTATGGCTCGAACTCGAAGCCTGCGATGATGCGGGAAAGCCTATTTTCTGGAGCGGCGAGGTCGAACAGAACGGCAAAGGGCCAGTCGAAGCAGGCGCGCATTTTTACCGTTCCTATCAGCTCGATGAAGCGGGCAATCCGATCAACAAGCGCAATGCCTGGCAGGCCCGCACCTTGCTCTATGCGCGTTTGATTCCGCCGGGCGCCGCCGATGTTGCCCATTACTTGGTTACCGTCCCGCCCCACGCCAAAGGAAGCATCCATTTCACAGCCAAGCTGAACTACCGCAAGTTCGCCTGGTATTACACGCAATTTTCTTATGCCGGAGAGCCGAAGCCGAACCAGCCGCCTGCGCTGCTCTCGGCCGCTTTCAATAGCTTGGATTACAGCTTCGATTCGCGGAACATTCCGCGGAACGTCTCGGGCCAGATGAAAGGCGCGATTCCCGATTTGCCGATTGAGACTCTCGCGAAAGCCGAACTTACGCTCCCGGTCTCCGAACAGGCGCAGGCGTGGAACGCGGTCACGCGCTCGTCCAACGGGCGCGAGCGCTGGAATGATTGGGGAATCGGGCTGCTGCTGCAAGGCGATCTGAAAGGAGCTGAGTTCGCGTTCCGCAAAGCCGCCGAGGCGCAGCCCGGTTATGCCGATGCGTGGTTGAACACGGCGCGCGCTCTGATTCTCGAAGGCGAAACCGATGCGGCGAAGCCGTTTATCGCGCAAGCGCTCAAGCTCGATCCATCGCTCGGACGCATTTACTATTTCCGTGCGCTGATCGAAAAAACGGAAGGACGCTATGACGACGCACTCGCATCCCTCGAGCGCGTGGAAACACAATATCCACAAGATCGCGTTCCTCTCAACCAGATCGCGCGCATCCTGTTTCTCAAACGGCAATACGCCAAGGCGCTCGAATATTGCCGGCGCGTTAGTAGTATCGATCCTGAAGACGTGCAAGTGCATTACACCGCCATGCTTTGCTACCGGGGATTGGGCGACGCGGAAAAAGCGGCGCATGAGCAAGCTCTGTTCCAGCGCTTCAAAGCGGACGAGGCGTCGCAAGCCATTACCGCCAGCCGCCGCATGCTCAGCCCGGAAGACAACAACGAACGGCAACTGATTCATAGCCACGAATCAGCGCCGCTGCCCACCCCATGATAATCTTCGCTCTCTTGTTTGCGGCGCTCTCTTTCTGTCGACTCCACGAAGCAGGCCGGTCTGCACTTTACCCATAACTCAGGCGCGACCGGCAAACGCTATCTTCCCGAAACTCTCGGCGCGGGCTGTGCGTTCACCGACTTGGATGGCGACGGCTGGCCCGATATTCTGCTCATCAACGGCAAAGACTTCGCCCCGCGAGGGCGCCACTCCGTGCAAGCCTTCTATCACAACAATCGCAACGGAACGTTTTCCGATGTTACGCGCGGCAGCGGGCTCGATGTGGAGATGTACGGCATGGGCGTCGCCATCGCCGACTACGACAACGACGGGCTGCCCGATGTCTATATCACCGCGCTCGATGGCGACCACCTGTTTCACAACGAAGGCCGCGGCCATTTCCGCGACGTGACCGCGCAAAGCGGGATACACAACGCCGATTTCGGGACCAGCGCCGCTTGGTTCGATTACGACAAAGACGGCAAGGCCGATCTCATCGTCGCCAATTACGCTGCCTGGAGCTTAAAGAGCGATCTGTGGTGCTCGCTCGACGGCGCGACCAAATCATACTGCACGCCCGAGTCTTATAAAGGAAAGTCGTCGCGCCTCTACCACAATCTTGGGAACGGCAAATTTGAAGACGTCACGCAAAAAGCAGGCTTCGGCGATAGCACCAGTAAGTCGCTTGGCATCGCTATTCTCGACTACAACGGCGACGGCTGGCCCGACGTCTTCCTGTCGAATGACACCCAACCCAACAAGCTCTACCGCAATAATGGCAACGGCACTTTCACCGAAGAAGGCATGCAATCCGGCGTGGCCTATGGCGAAGATGGCGTGGCGCGCGGCGCTATGGGAACCGACAGCTGCGGACTATGATCACTCGGGCCGCCCGCACCTGCTCATCGGAAATTTCGCCAATCAAATGATCGGCCTCTACCATAACGAAGGCAAGGGCTTCTTCGTCGATGAAGCGCCGGCTTCGACGGTAGGACGCGCGAGTCTTCTCAGCCTGACCTTCGGCGCCTTCTTCTTCGATTACGATCTGGATGGCTGGGACGATATCTTCGCCGCCAACGGCCACATCGAGCCCGAAATCAATCGCGTGCAGCCCAAGGTGCAATTTCGCGAGCCGCCGCTGCTGTTTCGTAATCAGGGGCATGGACGCTTTGAAGACGTGAGCGGCGCGGTAGGTCCGGATTTCCGGCACGCGATCGTCGCGCGCGGCGCCGCGTATGCCGATTACGATCGCGATGGCGACCTCGATCTTCTCATCAGCACCAACAACGGTCCCGCTCTGTTGTACACGAACGAGAGCGTTCATCACAACAACTGGCTTACCGTGCGGCTGAGCGGAGTGAAATCCAATCGCAGCGCGCTCGGCGCCATCGTGCGCGTCCAGAGCGCGCTAGGAAAGCAATGGAAAACGGTGCATAGCGGGTCGAGTTACTGCTCGCAAAGCGACCTCGCGCTGACTTTCGGCCTGGCGCAGGATAAGACAATCAGCGCGCTTTCGATCGAATGGCCGAGCGGCGCACGTCAGGAATTTAAGAACGTCACGCCCAATCAGTTTTTGAATATTGACGAAGTTCGCGGCATGATCCAATGAGCCGTCAGTTCGTGACGCAAACGACCCGGGCGCGATGACCTTTGCACAATTTCTCATCGATGGTGTAGAGGATGGCGTCCGTCGCTTCTGCTAGCGCTATATAGGCTGCATCGTACGCGGTGAAGTTGTGTCTCAATTCCCAAATACGGCCTAATAAGGACGTATGTGCGTAGCGCTCAGCCGGGAGCATTTCGAGTTCTTCTAAGAACTGTTCACTTCGATGCGAGTCGATACGGCGACCCGCAACCAGTTTGCGTATAGCGCTCACTACTTCGATATCCATCAAGTGCGGAACAATGAGGAAGTCGTTGCGCTCGGCGAGGTCGCGTGTGATGGAATCCGCCCGTGCCCCTTTTGTGAGAAGTTCCACAACTACGGAGGCATCCAGCACAATCACCGTGCGTCTCGCAATTCCCGGATGATTTGCACGGCGGTTTGCTTTCCTGGGATTCGCTTTGCCTTCTGCGTTCGTTCCAGCCATTCCCGCAAACTCGGGCGCTCCACCGTACGCTCTAATTCCCGCTTGATGAAATCGGAGAGGCTCATGCCCTCGCGTGCGGCGCGCGCCTTCAACGTACTGTGCATTTGTTCTGGGACATCCCGCAACTGGATCATCTTCGACATGCATCTAGTATATAAAACATGTGCATCACATGTTCAATTCACAAGCGTGATCCAATGATCCTGTGCAACGCCTACTGGCCGTTCTCTTCGCTTGCTCCCTATCGTTACCCGCGCAACAAGCTCCCCTCAAGGCCCAAGCGGTCATCGACCGTATTCAGAAAAACGTCGGCATTCCCTGGACCACTCCCACCGTCGACACATTCAAAGCGGGAGACCCGAACACTCCCGTAACCGGAATCGCGGTCACAATGATGGCCACGCTCGATGTAATTCAGCGCGCCGCTGCGTCGGGCAAAAACCTGGTTATCACGCACGAGCCGACCTTCTACAGCCACATGGATCAAACCGCCGATCTCGAACAGCGTCACGACGCCGTATTCTCTGAAAAGGAAGCGTTCATTCGCGAGCGTCACATGGTCGTCTGGCGGTTTCACGACCATTGGCACAGGCGTAATCCGGATGGCATTCAATTTGGAATGACGCACGCGCTTGGCTGGGAAAAATTCCAAGACCCCTCGAACGCCCACCTGTTCACTCTCCCCGAAACCACATTGGACGGCCTCGCGGCGAGCGTCAAACACAAGCTCGACATTGTGGCCCTCCGCGTCGTCGGCGATCCCGCCCTGAAGCTGACAAGGGTCGCGATGCTGCCGGGAGCGGGGGGCTCGGCGAGCCAGATCAAGATGCTGGAGCGCGACGACGTGGAAGCGCTGCTGATCGGCGAAGTGCCCGAATGGGAAACCGTCGAATACGTGGCCGACGCCACCACCGAGCACAAGCACAAGGCGCTGCTGTTGTTGACGCACATCCCTTCCGAACAGGCCGGCATGGAAGAATGCGCGCGCTGGTTGAAGACATTTGTAAGCGAAGTGCCGATCGAGTTCGTGCCCGCTCGCCAGCCGTTTTGGCTACCCAAATGAGCGGGATTGGTGGAACATTCGCGAACCATTCGCGTCTTGCTAGCGAGTAGTCGAAATGCTTCAAACCCTCCGCTACACGGTCCGCAGCCTGCGCCGCACGCCCAGCTTCACGATCGCCGCGCTGCTTTGTCTCGCGCTCGGAATAGGCGCGACCACCACCATCTTCAGCATCGTAAACGGCGTTCTGCTGCGGCCGCTGCCCTATCCGGATTCCGGCCGCCTGGTTCGGATCTACACCGAATTCCCGACTTTTCCCGGCGGCGGGCTGCGTAAATTCTGGGTTTCCGCACCCGAAGTTTTCGATATTAAGAAAGCTGTCAAATCCTTCGAATCCGTCGGAGCCTCGTTCACGCAAAGTGTGAACGTGGCCGGTCTCCATCAGCCAGCCCGCGTGACCGCCACGGCCGTCTCCGCTGAGATCCCGAAGCTTCTCGAAATCAAGCCGCTGCTCGGGCATCTCCTCACGCCCGCCGACGACACGCCCGGAGCCCCGCGAGTGCTCATGCTCTCGTACGGTTTGTGGAAGCGCGCGTTTGCCGGAGATCCGAAGATCATCGGCCGCCAAACCTATCTTGACAGCCAGCCGGCAACCGTCATCGCCGTCATGCCCGAGGGGTTCGCGTTCCCGCCGGGACAGGTGGACCAGAGCGAAGCCTGGACCGCCCTCCAGCTCGACCCCAAGAGCACGAATCGCGGCGGCCATTATTTAGATGTCTTGGGACGCTTGGCCCCCGGCGTCAGCCTGACCGCGGCACGCCAGGAGATGGCGGGCCTCGTCGCGCGATGGGGCCGGTCGGAGTCGGACAATTTCCACGCGCTGCATCCCGGCACGCATCCGGTCACCATGTACTCTTTCTATGACGAAATCACGGGCGGAGTTCGCAAAGCTATGCTCATGCTGCTGGGCGCCGTGGTATTCGTCCTAATCATCGCCTGCGTAAACGTGGCGAATCTGTTATTGGCGCGCAGCGAAGCGCGGCAGCGCGAGATTGCGGTCCGTCGCGCTATCGGCGCTTCCACTCCCGATCTGCTCAGGCAATTTCTAACCGAAGGAGCTTTGCTCTCTGTAATCGGCGCCGGACTTGGCGTAGGACTGGCCTTTGCCGCCCTGGACCTTGTCCAGGCGCTGAACACCGGCAGCATTCCGCGCGCCAATGAAATTCGTCTCGATCTGCCAGTATTGCTTTTCACTCTCGGCGTCTCTTTGCTAATTGGCGTCCTGTTCGGGTTGGCGCCGTTTATTCATGTCTCGGCTATACGAGTTTTTGAAACGCTGAAATCTGCCAGCGGCCGCACCTCCGGCAGCGCCGCCTCGGGCCGCTTTCGCCGCGTCCTGGTCGTCACGCAAATGGCCCTCGCCTTCGCACTGCTTGCCGGCGCGGGTCTCATGGTGCGCGGCTTCTGGAAACTGCAGCAGGTCGATCCCGGTTTTAATCCGAACAGATTGCTGACCTTCAATGTCTCGCTTCCTGCCGCGACTTACAAAGATCAAACGGCGCGGCAAAACTTCTGGAAAGCCCTCGAAGACCGCCTGAGCCAGTCTCCAGGAGTCCGCGCCGCGACCATCATGGACGGTCTTCCGCCGCTACGCCGCGAAAACGATAACGACACCGAAATCGAAGGTTTCGTGAAAGTGCCCGGAGGACCGATCGAGAACGTTACTTATTATCAATATGCAGGGGACCACTTCTTTGAAACGCTGGGCGCCCGGCTCATCGAGGGCCGCTTTCTCGAACCGCGCGATGGCGAGAAACAGACTCCCGCTGTTGTCGTGAATGCCGCCATGGCGCGCACTTTTTGGCCGCGCCAGTCTGCCATCGGCCACCGCGTTCGTTTCGGCCGCTCGGACACGCCCTGGTCCACGGTAGTCGGCGTCGTTGCCAACATCAAAAACGGCGGCATGGACAAAACGGCGGCGACCGAACTCTTCATTCCCTATCGCCTTCGCGCTTCCTCGCGGCCGAATGTGGTCGTCAGGACAAACGGCGATCCACTAGCCCTCACCGCCGAGGTCCGTCGAGTGGTCGCTTCGCTCGACCCGAGCCTCCCGCTAGCCAAGGTTCGAACGATGGAAAGCGTCCTCGCCGACGCTAGTTCCCGCCCGCGCTTTCTCACCGCGGTTCTCGCGATGTTCTCGCTTCTTGCGCTCTGCCTCGCCACCGTGGGTATCTATGGTGTGATGTCTTACTCTGTCGAGCAGCGCACCTCCGAGTTTGGCATCAAAATGGCGCTCGGCGCGCAGCAGAGGCGATTGCTTCTACAGGTGATCGGTCAAGGACTAGCCCTCGGTCTGCTTGGAGTAGCCATCGGTGGCGTGGCCGCCCTGCTGCTCACTCGATCGCTTGAAGGACTGTTATTCGGCGTCTCTCATCTGGATCTGTCTTCCTTCGCGATAACAGCCGCCACGCTGACGCTCGCTACTGTTGCGGCATCCCTCCTGCCGGCTCTTCGGGCTATAGCCATTGAGCCCGTGCAAGCGCTCCACTACGACTAAGTTACCGGATTTATCCCTAGACTAAGTTCGAACCCGCCGAACCTGATAAGTCAACAGTTTGGCCTATCTCGACGGCGAACGTGGACGCGAACTGTTACCATCCATACGGAAGATCCAAACTAGTACGATTGACAGCTTGATAAGAACCCTTTAGAATCGCTACTAACATTTACAGCAATAGCGCTAAACTCGCGGCTTTGCTGCGGGGTAAGGTTGCTTTCTAAGGGGATTAGTCAATGACGCATACGTCTCGGTCGACGTTAGCAAGCTTGTCCTTGCTCACGTCTTTTTTTCTTTTTTCCGGTTCGCAGTCCATTCTTAAGGCCCAGGCAACCGCTGTGGCCCAGGTGAGCGGCACTGTGACGGACGCCACCGGCGCCGCCATCGTGAATGCAAACGTCACGATGACCGAAACTAGCAAGAACCTGGTTCGCACAGTAGCAACCGATACCGCGGGTAGATACACGCTGCCAAACCTCCCTGTAGGCCCCTACCGGTTAGAAGTCAAAAGCCAGGGATTCCGAGACTACATCCAGGGCGGCATACAACTGGTGGTCAATAACAATATCGAGATCAACGTGCCGATGCAGATCGGCGCGGCCTCCGAACACGTTGAGGTGAGCGCAATTGCGAGCATGGTCGAGACAAAAGAGACCTCGGTTTCGAATGTAATCGACCAGAAGCGTATCGCCGAGCTGCCACTGAACGGCCGCCAGGCCACGCAACTAATCCTTACTCTTCCCGGCACCGCCTATGGCGATTCCGGCGATACCGGAAGCAAGACTTTCTACAGTTCCACTCGTATCTCGGTCGCGGGCGGACAGGGCAATGGCACCGCGTATCTCCTTGATGGCGGCGATAACACCGATGCAATGTCGAACGTTAACCTGCCTATTCCATTTCCGGACGCGCTCCAGGAGTTCAGCGTCGAAACCAGCGCAGTGTCCTCCCGTTTCGGCACCCACCCGGGCGCGACGGTTAACGTGGTGACCAAGTCGGGCGCGAACGCCTTCCATGGCGACCTGTTCGAATACCTTCGCAACGGCAACGTGAATGCCCGCAACTTTTTCGCGGCCACCAACGACAGTTTGAAGCGAAATCAGTTTGGCGGCACGGTCGGCGGCAGGATCATCAAAGACAAGCTGTTTTTCTTTGGCGGGTACCAAGGTACGCGCAATCGCCAGAACCCGCCTACATCGACGACGTTTGTTCCAAATAGCGCCGCCCTCCTCAGCGGCGACTTCTCTACGATTGCTTCGGCTGCGTGCCAATCCAGCGGCAAAGTCTCTCTAAAAGCGCCGTTCGACAGTGGTAACCGGATTCCGGCATCCGCGATGAATCCGATAGCCGTAAAGATCGCGACCAACTATTTGCCTTCGAGCTCGGCCGATCCATGCGGTAAGGTCACCTACGCCATTCCGATCACGGGCGATGAGAACCAATACATCGGACGTATCGATTGGATTCAGAATGAGAAGCACACCTTGTACGGACGCTACTTCGCGGACGGATTCCAAAATCCTCCGACCTACGATGGCAAAAACCTGTTGACGACCACGCAAGCGGGAAACCTCGAGCTGGCGCAATCGGCTACCATCGGCGATACCTACGCTTTCGGTCCGGGCACGCTGAACTCCGCTCACTTGACCTTCAACCGCCGGCGCGACGACCGTGGCCCCACCGACATTCCCATCAATCCGACCATGCTCGGGATCAACATGTACAGCGCCGTGCCGAATTTCCTGCTCATAAGCACTACCGGCGGCTTTAGCACGTTTTGCGGCACTTGCGCGCCCGGTCATTTCAACGTCACCAGCTACCAGGTGGCCGACGATGTCGACGTGATTCGCGGAAAACATCAAATGGGCTTCGGGTTTAACGTGATACGGGTCCAGAATAATACCGTTTCGGGGTTCAATGAAAACGGAAACTTCACGTTTAATGGCTCCCGCACGGGTCTCGGACTCGCCGATTTCTTGACCGGCTTGCCCAACGATTTCACTCAGACAAACGCCACTCCCGACGACCTGCGCCAGTGGATCATGAGCTTCTATGCGCAAGACACGTTCCGAGTGTCGTCCCACTTTACGTTGAACTATGGAATCCGTTGGGAACCGACCTTCTCCGATCCCGATAAGTACCGGCGCGGCAGTTCTTTCAACATTAATTCTTTCTACGCCGGCCAGTTCAGCACTGTGTATCCGAATGCGCCTGCCGGACTGTTCTTTCCTGGCGACAAAGGAATTCCGGACGCTAATTGGAATGGTCACTTGCCAAACTTCGCGCCGCGCGTGGGCCTTGTCTGGAATCCCCACGGCGATGGCCGCGACACCCTGCGCGTCGGAGCGTCTATCCTTTACGACGTCACCGAAACCTGGTTCAATGAGCGCGAAACAACCAATGCGCCGACTGGAACCGCAATTGACACGCCGAATCCTGTTGGTGGGCTCTCGAATCCTTGGTTAGGGTATCCGGGCGGCAATCCATTCCCCACGGGAGGAAAGGCCTATTTCCCGGCGACGGCGGGCGTCTATGTCAATATGCCCATCAACCCCAAACCGACCTATGTGGCGAATTGGAATATCACGTATCAGCGGCAGTTTGCCGGCACATGGATGGCCTCGGTAAGTTATCTGGGCAACAAGACCACGCACCTGTGGAGTAATAACGGAGAAGTGGATCCCGCGGTATTTTTGGGATTGGGCCCTTGCACGCTTGCCGGCAAGACCTTCAACCCGTGCTCGACGACATCGACCACGAACCAACGCCGCCTGTTCTCCTTGACGAACCCCACATATGGTCCGGCGTACGGGAGCGTCAACACGATGGACGATGGCGCGGTCGCCCACTACAACGGGTTACTGCTTTCCCTGGAACATCGCATCGCCCATAACTTCACGTTCCTGGGCAACTACACAGACTCCTACTGTATTTCCGATACCGACTTCGGCGCTGCGCTAGCGACTCCGGGCAACTCGCAGCCGTTCAATCGCCATGCCGACTGGGGTCCCTGCGTTTTCGACACACGGCACATCTTCAATACTTCTCTGGTAGCCACGAGCTCGCTCAAGACCTCCCGGACATGGGTGAACCGCCTGCTGAGCGATTGGCAAGTCGCGCCGTTGATTCACGCTTCGAGCGGTCAGCCTTTGAACGTTACGGTCGGCAAAGATAACTCGCTTACGGGTCTCAACAACGATCGCCCCAATCTGGTGCTCACAAATACCTCCGCGACCAACACGGTCTGCAATAACGGCACAACGGCGTGCCGCCAATTCCTGAATCCGGCCGCGTTTTCTGCCAACGCGCTTGGTACATTCGGCAATTTGGGGCACAATGCGCTGCGCGGACCCAGTACGGTGAATTTCGACGCTGCGCTCAGCCGTCTGTTCCGGGTCACCGAGCGCTACAGCCTGCAGGCACGTGTGGACGCATTCAACGTGCTCAATCACACGAATTTCGTAGGAGCGATTTCGCCGGCCGGTACGGTTACCGGCTACACCACGCTCGATACGAACCAAAGCTCCGGCACCTTCGGTAGGGCGCGAGCCGCTTTCGACCCGCGCATCTTCCAGTTCTCGATGAAGTTCCTGTTTTAGAACGCAAGCTTCATCGAAAATTGAATGTTCCGGGGCGGATACGCCGACGAGATCGTACCGAACGCGCTATTCGAACGGTCCGTCTGGGCCGCCTGATAGTTCGGATGATTGAAGGCATTGATAAAATCCGCCCGGAACTGCAGGTTGATTCTCTCGGTCAGGTTAAAGAATCGTGCCACCGAAAGATTGTATTCCTGTAAGCCAGGCTCTCGTACGTTGCCATTGCCCGAATTCCCAAACCTGTCTTGCGGAGCCGGAGCAAAGGCCCCAGGGTTGAACCAGCCATCCGGTCCGGGATTGGGTAGCATAGTGGAACCGCCGATATAATCCGCTTCCCGGCCGCCGAGAATTGACGTATTCCCAGTGATGTTGTCTGCGAAGCCAGACTGTAGGTGGATAATTCCACTGAATTGCCAGTTGCCTAAGGGACCGCGAATAAACGCTGGCTGGCTTCTCAACTTCGGGAGATCCCAGACGAAGCTTCCTGTGAAAACGTGATTGGCGTCGTAGCTAAGAGGCCCATACATCCAGTAGAGGTTGTAGTAATTCAAGTCGTTCTCCGTATCGCTCGAAGCATTGCCGAGGACCTTGGAAAGCGTATAGGCGGCCGTAAACGTGACGTTACCGGCGCGCCGGGAAAGCTGTACCTGCAGCGCGTGATAATTCGAAGTAGCCGCGCTCATGAATTGCTGAACCTTCGAATATCCGTGTAAAGGACGCAGCGAATTCTCGTTCGCTGTCGATGACGCACTGGCCAGTACGGAAAAGCCCGGCTGGTTCATGTCCGGCTCGACCAGCAGATGTCGCCCGAGCGTTCCCAGGTAACTGGTCTCCAGGAAAAAGTGGCGCGGAAGCTCGCGTTGAATGCCAAAGCTGAACTGCTCGGAATACGGAACCTGGAGGTCCGGCTGGGTAACTTGCAGCGTCCCGAACGGAGCCGGAGGAGCCGTCGCGCCACCCGTAATGTTCGAGAGATTGCCGTAATTGTAGGAGACGCTCGACACGTACGGCGGATTGTTCAAAGTGTAGAAGGTAGGATTCCCTTGAATCCGATCATAGAAAAGCCCGAAGCCGCCGCGAAGAACAGTCTTATCGTCCACAGCGTAAGCAAAGCCGACGCGTGGAGACCAGGTGGCGTGATTGGGATACATACCTCGAGGTGCTCCGTCCGGGACGGCAAGAACAGCCGGATCGTCGGCGTTCGGCACCAAATATTTGTACTGCGATGGAATGCCATTTGCTACGCGCTGCAGCCCGTTATAAATATTGCCCGAGCCCGGAACAATTTGACCCTTCGAGTTAATTTTCACGGCTTGCGCGGGGTTGTACAGCGACGGCACGAAATTTGTCAGGTTATCGATCAGCGAGTACATCGTCATGAAGTACTCGTAGCGGAGACCCAGATTGAGGCTCAGCTTTCGAGAAACCTTCCAGGTGTCGTCGATAAAAGCTGACGGCTCGGTGTAGCGATAATAGCCCATCGGATCGTACTGCGCTTCCGTGTAGGTATTGAAGTTGCCGGTCAGGGCGTCGGCCAAGGCGTATCCGGTCGTATTCGGATTTCCAGTGGTATTGAAACTTATGTTTCCGTTATACTCGGCCCGGCCGTTCTGATTTTTTCGATTTCGAATGATCATGACTCCCGTTCGGATAGTGTGCTGGCCGTGGACGATGGAGACTGTATCGCCGCCTTCGATTTCGACTGTCGGCGAATAAAGCGTGTGAGACGGACCATCCCAACCCGCAAAACTCGTGATCGATACATCGGGTATTCCGTTTGCGTACGGTCCTGCCGTATTGAACACGCGCTGGAAAGTGAACCCTTGCGTGGATCGGAACCAGGTGTCGCCCTGATTGAGATAACGTTGAGCGTTCCAACTTGCTCCTAGGTGAGCCTCATTGACGATGCTTGGAGAGACAACCCAGGATTCATTCAGAAGAAAACTCTTGCCCGGACGGTCTCGAATCTCGGGTGTTATGGGAAGATTGCCTCCCGGACCGAAACCCAAATATATGGAATTATAATCGTCTACCCAACGGCCGTACAGCGTGTTCTTATCGTTGATGTGATAATCGACGCGGCCGAGGTCTTCGCGGTAATCGAGCGGATTGGGCGTTTGGAAAATCGTATTGTTCGAGGCGGCTTTGTTGCTGTAGGAAGCGGCCAAAGGAATTACTGTCTTATATACATTAGCGATGGCCTGGCCGTCTGGAGTAATCTTGGAAGCCGGAATAACGTTGCCGGGATAGTTACTGTTGAGTTTCGCGCTGGTGCCGGCGAAATTCCCCTGCAATTCGGCAAGTGTCGGCAGCGTCTGGCGCGAGGGAGAGGCTTGCTGCCGCAATCTCTTCCATTCCTCGCCGATGAAGAAGAATAGCTTATTTCTTAGGATCGGACCGCCCAAGTTGTAGCCGAAATCGTTGTAGCGAAGCTCGGTTTTGGCGGGAGAGAAGACATCGCGGGCATCGAGCACGTCGTTGCGAAAATATTCGAAAGCAGCGCCGTGAAATTGGTTCGTGCCGTTCTTGGTCGCCAGGTTGAACGCGGCGCCCGTAGACCGCCCATATTCAGCGGAGAAATTGGAAGTCTGAATTTTCACTTCCTGCATAAAATCCGGGCTGACATTGTTGATCAGGCTTCCGTTCGAGCCGTTGTCGAGGTTGCCCACGCCGTCCACCGTAATGTTGTTCTGATTGCTGCGATGTCCGTTAACTACCTGATTGGTCGCGCTCAAAGAGGTATTCACGCTGAACTGGTCGGGGTTCGTCACGGCGGCGCCGGGAACCAGTGTCAACAGCTCCATATAGCTGCGGCCGTTCAGCGGGAGATTGTTCACTTGTCGCTGGTCGATCACATGCGCGACCTCGCCCGAAGTGGTATTCAACTGTTCGGGGTGCGCTTCGACAACCACCGATTGTGAGAGTTCGCCGACTTCCAAGGTAAAGTTCGCGGTGAGGCGCGCGTCGGCGGATAGGTTCAAGCCCGATTGGCTGCTCTTCTTAAATCCGGCTTGGTTCACTTCTACTTTGTACCTGCCGATCGGGAGTTCCGCCATAGAATAGAAGCCTTTGTTGTCGGTCGAAACCCTGCGTACCGCTTGCGTGTCGGTGTTTGTAATAGCGACTTGTGCGCCGGCTACAGGCGCTCCGGTTGGATCGGTGATCGCGCCCGAAATACGTCCGACCAGAATCTGTCCGTATAAACCGATGGCGGCGAAACTGAGAACAATACCAGCAAGCCAGAGTGCGCGAAAACTGATGCGAGACATAGAACCCCCCACTTGTTCATGTACCGCTAAAGCTGCATGAGTGTCTTTGAACGGCGCGGCAGAAATTTTGTCTAAATCGGAACAGCATCCGCCCGGCGTGCGGGTCGAAGCAGCCAGAACAGGAAAATCGTCCCAATCGGCACCAGCAGGCCGGACGCAATCAGGATGGGAGCATAGCCCAAATGGTCGACCACCCACCCCGTCGAGAATGTGAAAATCATCGCTCCCACCCCCGCGCCGGTTCCTGCAAGTCCTGAGATGGAGGCGACCAGGTTGGGTGAAAACAAATCGCTCGGCAGCGTTTGTACATTGTTCACCCAAAACTGAAAAGCGAACAGCACCACGCTGATGAGGGCCATCGCGCCGACCGGCGAGCTGACTCGGCCAACCAGCATGCCCATCGGCGCCAGCAACGTTGCGAAAACAATCGCTGCTCCGCGGGCCCGCCGCGCTGTCCAGCCGCGGCGCACAAGATAGCCCGAACTCCATCCGCCCAACAGCGCTCCCGCATCCGCCGAGACATACGGAATCCAGGCCGAGAGGCCAATGCTCTTAAGCGAAAAACCCCGTGCATCGTGCAGATAGAGCGGCAGCCAGATCAGATATAGCCACCAAACCGGATCGCCGAAAAAACGCGCGATCACGATGCCCTGCACCTCGCGCATCTTCAGCAGTTGCTTCCAGGTGATTTTCGTAGTCTCCGTCGGGAGCCGCGACTGCCCGCTCAAAATATGGCTGCGTTCGCCAGGAGTGATCCACTTATGCTCGCTCGGCACGCGATAGAGCAAAAGCCACAGCGCCAGCCAGACAAACCCCAGAATGCCGGTCGCGACGAAGGTCATCTGCCATCCGAAGCGGAGTTGCAGCCACACGATCAGTGGCGGCGCGAGCGCCGACCCCAATGTTGCGCCGGTATTGACGATACCCATGGCGAACGCGCGTTCTTCCGCCGGAAACCATTCGGCGACGCTTTTGATCGCGGCTGGCCAGTGGCCGCCTTCGCCCAATCCGAGGACGGCGCGAACAAAGCTCAGGCTCGCGAGCTGGCGCGCCGCGGCATGCGCGGTTTCGGCCACCGACCAGATACACATCGCCAGCGCGAGACCGCGCCGCGTGCCAATTCGATCCTGCAGTTTTCCGAAAAAAGTCTGGCCGAAAGAGTAAGTCAGCAGAAACCAGGTACCAATGCCGGCATACTCGAGATTGGAGAGCCCGAGGTCTCTGCAAATAAGTGGCGCGAGTACCGAAAGCGTCAGGCGGTCGATGTAACTGATCAGGGTTGCCAGAAACAGCAGCGCGCTGATCCACCAGCGTAGGCCGGTGACGGTGATTGACATTGCGCGTGTAGTTTATTCCAGTTTGCCTGCCGGCTGCCAGTGAATCAGATCTTTCGATCGCGCCAAACCGATCCGGTTCCATCCCCGATGCAGATAAGTAGCGCGCTCGGTGCGGCCGGCATAGATCAAGTAAAAGAAGCCGTCGTTTCCGCGCCAGTCATAGAGCGCCGCCGCATTCGCGACATTGTCCGTGTTGAATGATTCCACCGGAATCTTGAACTCGTAGCCTTGGCCCCATTTGAGCCAATCCGAAGGATTCTCGAGGGTATACAAACGCGGACTCGGAGGATTGTAGTCGGTCGTGAGCAGCCGCCAGCGGCCGTCGATTTGCAAAAATTCGTAGTTCTCGTGAATAAGACCATCGTCCTTCCCATCTTTCATGAGCAGCTCGGGAAAACCCGATTTCACGAAGTGAAAGGGGCCGTCCAACGAATTTGCAAAGGCCATTCTCGGCTTCATCCCGCGCTGGCCTTCCTTCCAGGTCGCGTAATAGCCGTCGCCCGTGTGCGCGATTGCGGCGTCGATGACCCGCAGCCCTGCTGTCAGCTCTGCGGCCACCGGCTTCATTTTCGACCAATGCGTCAGATCGCTGGACGTTTCATAAAACAGCGCGTTCATCTTCCCAGGCTTGTCGCCCCACGAGTTGAACGTCATAACGTATTGATCTCCGATTTGCTGAACATCCGGCGAGCACATGCCGAGCCACCCGTCTTCTTCCCCATCGAAGTTGAAAATCGGTTGCGAGTAAGTCTTGAAATCGCGCGTGCTTACTTCTACTACGTGCGAACGGATCTGGCCGCGATCTTCATAGAAGGCCGAAAAAAACACATAGAACACCCCATCGCGATACGCCATCGCCGAGTCTTTGATCGACCAGTTTGGATACGAAAGTACGGGATTGTGCAGACTCTTCCAGTCAATGAAATCCGACCCTCGGACAATTTGAGCGAAGCTTGCGAAGGCCAGTAGAAAAACGAGCAAAGTACTCACAGCACTTAGGATATCGAGCCGTGTTATTTTTCGAGAAAGAGGCGCGGGTTGCGTCAATGATTATGGGGAGTCCATGTTGACCGCATCCGTAGAAGTGCTATGGACCGCACGCTACGACTATAAACACGACTGGAAGCTGGTTCGCCATGAACATGATCACTTCCAGATGATCTATTTTCTAAGCGGCTCGGGGTGTCTGTTCCTGGCGGATCGCGAATATCGCATCCGGCCCGGCGATTTGTTCCTAATCAAACCATATAAGAAGCATGGCTTGGCTCCCTCTTCGCCATTGAAAACGCTCGATCTCAAGTTTCGCGTGTACGATGCCGATCTTCGCCAAAACCTTCTGAAGGCCACTGAGCGAATCACGGAAAAAGGCCCCACGCTCGCCACTCTTTTCGAACACATCCGCTGGGAAGGCGAAGCAACGAGCTATCTCTACCGCGAGTCCTGCAATCTTACTCTTCTGCAAATTTTGATCCACTACCTGCGCCAGGACCGGCAGGAACCCGATATGGGCGTAGCCGAACTGCCGGAACAAGAGCTGCCGAATGACGAAGTTGTGCGCCGGGCTCTCGAATTTATTCGCAGTCACTATGCGGAGGATTTGAACCTGCCGCGCCTTGCGGATACGCTGCAGCGATCGGATCGGCACATCCGGCAGCATTTCGAAGAATGCCTGGGCGTGCCTCCCATGCGGTACCTGGTTCAGTACCGCATCCGAAGGGCCAAGGAACTGATTCAATATTCGGATTACGCGTTGAAAGAGATTGCCGAGTTAGTGGGCTTCAAAACCATCCATCACTTCACGCGCGTATTCCGTGAGATTACCGGCGAGAGCCCGGGCGCCTGGCGGCGCAAGTATCAGGCGGGTATTTGCAAAGACGTCTGCATAGAGCCGCACTTTTCAAATGTGAACCGCACGTTTCCGCAATCGCTCCCGCTCTCGTCTATTGATTGATGACCGTCCCGTCCGGTTTCCGGACCACGCCCCATCCGCCGTTCAAGTTCTTTCTCTCGCCGCGCTCGGATCCATATGGATATTTGGCGGCCGCCGTCTCGTTGATCTCCACGCCCCAGCCGGGTTTCTCGTTCGCATAGATATAGCCATCCTTCACCACCGGATAGCCGGTGAACACTTCCTGAATGCGTTCGTTCGGCATCGTCCACTCCTGAATACCGAAATTCGGCGAGACCAGATCGAGCGTTACGTTCGCGCAGTGCCCGATGGGCGAAACATCGCCAGGGCCATGCCATGCCGTCTTCACGTTGAATGCCTCCGCCATTGCCGCCATTCTCCAGCAAGGCGTCAGTCCGCCGGCTTGCGACACATGCACGCGGATGTAATCGATCAGGCTCTCGCGAATCAGCATGCGCCATTCGTGCGTATTGTTGAACAGTTCGCCCATCGCGAGCGGGGTCGCGCACTGTGCGCGTATTTGCCGGAAGTAGTCGATGTCTTCCGGCGATAATGCATCTTCGAGAAAGAACAACCGGTACTGCTCCATATCCTTCGCGAATTGCACGGCCAATCGCGGCGGCACTCGCTCATGCACGTCGTGCAGAAGCTGTATCTCGCCGCCGAGCTCTTTCCGCGCCGCTTCGAAAAGCTGCAGCGTGCGCCGCACATACGCATCCGGATCAAACGTAGGGTCTTCAAGCGCCGCCCGGTCCGCTGTCTGTCCCTGCCCCGGCGCGCCATAGGCCGCGTTGCCGGGAACACCCACTTGCAATCGCACCGCTTTCGCGCCGCCAGCCATTAACTTGCGCGCCTGATCGATCGTGTCGGAAATCTCGCGCCCCGCCGCGTGCGTGTAGAGCATCGCCGCGCGCCGGCATTTCCCGCCAAGCAGCTCGTAGACCGGCATGCCCGCCTGCCGTCCTTTGATATCCCACAACGCCTGATCGACGCCGCTGATAGCGTTGTTCAGCACCGGGCCGTTGCGCCAATACGACGAGTTGTACATTGCGGCCCAAAGATCTTCGATGGCATCCGCCGGCCTGCCCAGTACCAGCGGCTTCAGATAGCGCTCCACGGCCTCCACAACTAGATCCGCGCGTTGCGTGAAAGTCGCGCAACCGTAGCCGTACAGACCGTCCTGGTCCGTCGTCACTTTCACGACCACCAGCCGCACGCCCGCGGGCGCGGTCTTGATCACCGAAACGTCTTTGATCTTGGGAATTGCCATCCCGCGCAGAAGCGGAGCTGCCGCCGCCATTCCCAAAAATTCTCTACGCCGCAATCGCACGCTCATCCTTATCTCTCCTCGAATCATATCCAGGGTTCACGAAAAACCAAGCCGCCGCTCCGCACGCGCAGAGCCCCGCCGCCACCAGGAACGACGTATTCCAGCCAAGATGCTTTCCGATAAAGGGTGTCAGCGAAGCCGTCAACGCGCCTCCAAACTGCCCGCCCATATTCATCACGCCCGAAACCGACCCCGCCGATTTCTTCCCGATATCGGCGCTCACCGACCAAAAAGAACTCTGCGAAATGTACAGCGCTCCGGCTCCCGCTGCCAGCACCACCACCGCCGTTCGGACGCTTTCCACCTCGGTTCCGATCGCTATAAAAAGAGCCGCTAGGCCGATACCCACGACCGCCACCATACACCGCCCGTTACGCTTGCCATATTTCTTCGTAATTACGTCGCTGATCCATCCGCCGCCCAACGATCCCGCAGCCATTGCCATGAACGGCAGCATCGTCCAAAGCGCGCTTTGCTTCAGGTTCAACCCGCGCACATCGCTCAAGTAAATGAAAAACCAACTGAAGAAAATGTAGGCCGCGTATCCGTAAGTGAAATAGCTGAAGGTGACCGCCAGAATGTCCTTATTACTGAAGATCTGGCCCCAACCTAACTTGCCGCCGTGCGATCCCGCCTCGATCGGCGGTAAGCCTGCTTCTATATACGTTGCTTCGCTCTCCGAGACCCACGGATGCTGCTTCGGGTCGTCACGCGAAATCAAATACCAAACTATACCCGCGGCCAATCCAATCACCGCGCTCGTCCAGAACGCCGCCCGCCAGCTATGCTGCGTCACGATGTAGTTGATGAGCGGCGACGTGACTCCGGCGCCAAACCCCACACCCATAAAAATAAGTCCATTGGCAACGCCCCGCTCGGTCGAAGGAATCCACGAGGCAACAATCGTGTTCGACGCCGGATACACAACCGCTTCCCCCATTCCCAACCCGAAGCGAACGGCGATCATGATCCAGAGCGCGGTCGTCACTGGTGGAACCACCGTAATCAACACCGTGAACACTCCCCACCAGATCACGCCCCAGGCGATGATTTTCCGCGGTCCGATCCGGTCCGCCAGCCGCCCTGCCGGAGCCTGAAAAAATGCATAGCCGAGCACAAACGCACTCTGCACCCAGCCGAGCTGCACTTTATCCAGGCTGAACTCCCGCATGATGGCGCCCCCGGCAATCGACAGGTTCACCCGATCCAAATACCCCACCGCGCTCAGCAGAAAAATCCAGCCGATCAAAATCCACCGGATTCGCGAGCGCCGCGAATCAGCCATCCGTATCTCCTCCATTTGGAACTTCAGGACTATGCTAATAGACGATGAGTAAAACGATCACAATACTAACAGCGGTCGTCTTCTGCGCGCTGCCACTCGCTACCTTTGCCGCTTCCACGAAGGTTGAATTGAAAGACGCCAAAGGGGAGAGCGTCGGTGTTGCAACGCTCAGCGGCGGCAAAACCAATGGCATCCGCATCAAGCTGAATCTCAAAAATCTTCCACCCGGCGAACACGCTATCCACATCCATCAGGACGCCAAGTGCGAAGCGCCAGGATTTACCTCAGCCGGTCCGCACTTCAATCCGGATAAGAAACATCATGGCCTCGAAAATCCCGAAGGGCCGCATGCCGGCGATATGAAGAACTTCACCGTTGCCGCTAATGGCACGGCGAAAACTACTGTCACCGATTCGAACGTCAACTTAGGTAGCGATGATCATTCCGTCTTCTCGAACGGCGGCACCGCGCTCGTGATTCATGGCGCTGCGGACGATATGAAATCGGACCCCGCCGGTAATGCCGGACCCCGCATCGCTTGCGGTGTCATCGTTAAGAAATAAGCCGAGCCTAACCGATAAGACGAGCGAGGAGATCAACCTTGCTCCAGCTCGTCCGGCGGAAAGAACCACTCTCGATCGTTCGCGAAGCGCCGCCGACCCCGCGCGCAGCCAGTGGAAACCCTCGCGCGCTCTCCACCGCGCTAATCACGGTCCTCTCCATCAACGTATTTGTGATTTCGATTATCGCGGCCTTCTGCTTATTCCTGTTCTTCTACCAGAAATAGGCCGTCAGCGCGTAAACATCTCCATCAAAACGCGGCCCGATGAACCGCTTGGCGTCTGAATATCCAAGAGCGTCGCCAAAGTCGGCGCAATGTCGTTAGGCGCGATCGTCTCGTCATAGCGCCCCGCTTTGATGCCGGGCCCCATGAAAAGAATGGGCACATGCCGGTCGTAGGCGTAGGGCGAGGAATGTGTCGCGCCGCTAGAGCCCATCATGTACCCAGGCTCCAGAATCACGTACAAATCTCCGCTGCGCCTGGGATTGTAACTGTTCGCCACGGCGCGCGCTATGAAGTCGCCGGCCATTCCGTTCGCTTGTTCGTCTTTCGAATAGACTCGCGCCACGTGCAGGCGCGGATCACCTAATAGCGCTTCTTTAGCCACGCGATATATGTCCGTTGCGGCAACCTTTCGCACTATCCAGCGTTTCCGAATTGAAATAGAGCGAGGTCTCGCCCGCTCCGTGAATCAACCAATTTGCTTTACCAAACCGGCCGTTTAACGCCGTCTCGACGGTATCTTCCATGTGACCTTTCACGTATCCGCCCGGCAGATGGTTTTCTTCATCGTGCCGCGGAGTGCTGGCCACTCCGTGATCGGCCGACAGCACCACAATTACGTTCTTCATCCCGACCGCCTCGTCGATCTGATGAAAAAGTTTTCCGAGCAGTTGATCCGTGCGGATCGCCATATCGCGTACTTCCGGGGAGTCCGGTCCCACGCGGTGCCCCACGTAATCGTTCGACGAAAAAGAAACTGTCAGCAGATCCGTAGGCCCTCGTTGCCCCAACTTCTCGCCCGCCAGCGCCTGTTCGGCGAATTGCTCGATCAATTCATTGCCCCATGGGCTCGCGGGCAGCTTTGCATAAGGCGCAGGGCTGCCACTGGCGGCGTGAAAATCCCAACTGGGAAAGCCCTTCCATTTCATATCCACATACTTCGCCGGAAGCTTTCGGTTGTTGAACTCCCCGGCCCATTCCGGCAATGTATCCATGTAGAACGAACTGGTGACAAAGTTGCCCGTCACGCCATCGAACCAAAATGCCCCGGCGGCCCTATGGCCGGACGGAAGAATCGCGCCGCGGGCTTTGATAGAAATGCCGATAACCTTCGATTCGGCGTGGGCGTCCCGCAGCTCATCTCCAAGCGTAGTGACCATCAAACGCTTGGGAGATGCCGGATCGGAATCCGAACATTTTGCAGCGGGCTGGTTCTGATGCCCTCCCACAGTCTTCACGTTCCAGTCGCACACGCTGGTAACGCCTTTTTTCTCGTCGCGGTCGTACCAGGCGTTGCTGACGATTCCGCTGACCGCCGGCATTGCTCCCGATAGAAAGATGCTGTGCCCTACCGCCGTGACGGTTGGCACCTGCGCGTAAAACGCATTGGTAAAGTCCGCGCCCTGCGTCAAAAGCTGATCAAAGCCGCCGTGGTAATCCTGACGAAAGCGCGTCAGATAATCGTAACGAAACTGATCGACGATAATGGCGACCACCAGTTTCGGTTTGGGGGGTGGCGCTTGCAGTCTGGCTCCATAACTGCCCAGCGACACTAACACCGGAAGAAAAAATCGAATCGTCGTGCGGGCGCGCATGCGCCCCAGCCTACCAGAGGGCAATTGCGCTAGCATTACTGTTTTGCGACGGCGGTGGAAAGCATACTCGAGCTGCGCGCTCTTTCGAAGGACTACTCGACCCACCGCGTCGTGGATGACGTAGCCGTTTCCGTTCGTAAGGGCGAGTTTTTCTCCTTCGTCGGCCCCTCCGGCTGCGGCAAAACCACCACCCTTCGCCTGATTGCCGGCTTTGAACAACCCACCTCCGGCGAAGTGCTGCTCGATGGAAAATCCATGGGCGCTCTCCCGCCACATCGCCGCGATGTTTGCACGGTCTTCCAAAATTACGCGCTCTTTCCTCATCTGACCGTCGAGCAGAATGTCGCCTTCGGTCTCGAGCGCCGCCCGCGCGCGGACAAACGCCAAATACGCGCGGAAGTCGGCGACGCTCTGGCTCTGGTTCAACTAACCGGCAAAGAGAAGCGCTTCCCCAACCAGATCTCGGGCGGTGAACGCCAGCGCGTTGCCCTAGCCCGGTCTCTGGTTCTACGGCCTAAGATTTTGCTGCTCGATGAGCCGCTTTCGGCCCTCGACGCAAAATTGCGCAAGGAAATGCGGCACGAGCTGAAGAAACTCCAGCGTGCCGTAGGCATCGCCTTTTTGTTCATCACTCACGATCGGGAGGAGGCGCTTTCTCTGTCCGATCGCGTCGCCGTCATGAATAAAGGGAAGCTCGAACAGACCGGCACTCCGCAAGAGCTTTATCGCCAGCCCCAATCGCGCTTTGTCGCCGAGTTTCTAGGTGAAGTGAATTGGCTGAACGGCGCCTGCGTGCGACCCGAAGCTGTGCGGGTCTCGCGCAGCCTGCCTGCGGCGGTTGCGCATTCCACGATCGGGATCATCGAGACCGCGACGTTTCTCGGAAACTGCGTTCATCTCGCGGCCAGGCTGCCGGATGGCTCGCATTGTATCGCCGAGTTGCCACAGCAGAATTGCGATTTCGCGGTCGGCGAAACCGTGAATATCTGGTGGCACGCGGCCGATGAATTCCGCCTTTCCGCGAACCTCTAGCCGCATGCGCTTGCGCTCCATCTTTCTCGCACCTACAGCACTCGTGATGATCCTTCTGTTCTTCATCCCGCTGCTGATCGCGTTGGCGTATAGTCTGCTTACTCGCGGGCCCTACGGCGGTGTCTTCCTGCCATGGACCGTCGACAACTATCGGCGAGCGCTCGATCCGCTCTATCTTGCAATTCTGTGGCGCTCTGTATGGCTCGCGGCGGTTTCCACCGCGCTCTGTTTGGTCTTGGGTTTCCCGCTCGCCCTGTATATCGCTCGCTCCCGCACGCCACAAAACACTGCTCCTCAACCTGGTCATGCTGCCGTTCTGGACCAGCTTTCTGATTCGCACCTACGCCTGGATGTTCCTGCTGCGCGATACCGGCCTGGTAAACACGTTGCTCCAAGGCATGCATATCGTGCGGGAGCCTCTTCCGCTGCTCTTCAATGACGGCGCGGTCGTGCTTGGTCTGGTCTACGGCTTCTTGCCCTTCATGGTGCTGCCGCTGTACGCGACCCTCGAAAAGCTCGATCCCGCGCTGCTCGATGCCGCATTCGACCTGGGCGCCACCCCCTGGGTCGCGCTGCGCCGCGTCGTCGTGCCGCTGAGTAAACCCGGCATTGCTGCGGGATGCGTTCTGGTCTTCATCCCTTGTCTGGGCGCGTATCTCACGCCCGATCTGATGGGCGGCGGCAAGACTGTCATGCTCGGCAACCTCGTGCAGAACCAATTCACGAGCGCGCGCGACTGGCCTTTTGGCGCCGCCATCTCGCTATTGCTGATGTTGATTGTGCTGCTGGTCGCGCGGGCGCTCGGAAAACAAAGCGAGCAGCTCTTATGAGACGCTTCCTCGCCGTGTACGCCGCCGCGGCCTATCTTTTTCTCTATCTGCCGCTCGCCGTTCTCGGCGTGTTCAGCTTCAACCGTTCCAAAATTGCCACTTGGCGAGGCTTCACTTTTGATTGGTACCGGAGCGTGTTCCACAATCCGGCTTTGTTCGAAGGCACCAGGAACAGCCTTATCATCGCGGCTGCCGCCACCGCTGCTTCTACCGTGATCGGGACGCTTGCCGGTTATGCGCTCTGGAAAAAGCGCGCGCCCTGGCTCACCAACGCGCTATATATGTCGCTGCTCACGCCGGAAATCATTATCGGCGTCTCGCTGCTCGCCTTATTCCAGTGGGCGTTCCGCTTCGGCCATCTGCAACTCGGCCTGCATACCGTCATCCTGGCGCACATCTCGTTTTCGCTTGTCTATGTGGTGATTGTGATTCTGGCGCGGCTGCGCACCTTCGATCCCGCTCTCGAAGAAGCCGCTTCGGACCTGGGCGCCAATCGCTGGCAGGTTTTCCGGCACGTCACGATTCCGCTGCTCATGCCCGCCATACTCGCCGCGGGATTGCTGTGTTTCACAGTCTCCTTCGATGATTACGTAATCACCAGCCTGGTGGCCGGCGTCGATTCCGAGACGCTACCCATGATGATCTACGCCATGGCGCGCAAAGGCGTCAGCCCGGAGGTGAACGCGCTCTCCGCCATGATCACGGTCGGCCTGGGAGTGCTCGTCTTATTGGCCAGCCGTCTGGAACGAAGCTGATGAACCGGCGCCTCTTCCTCATGGGCGTCGCCGGTGCGACTCTCGGCTGCACCACCGGCCGCGAGCGCCGCCTCAACGTCTACAACTGGGAAAATTACATCGCCGCGTCCACCCTTCCAGATTTTGAGCGCGAGTTCCATTGCCGCGTCCGCTACGCCACGTATGGCAGCGCGGAAGAGATGCTTGCCAAAGTCATGAGCGGAAACTCCGGCTGGGATGTCGTGTTTCCCTCCAATAGTTTTGTCGAACCCATGCGGCAGCTCGGTTTACTCACGCTCCTCGATCACGGCCGCCTCGCCAATCTAGATAATTTGGGCCCGCTTTTCCGCGCGCCCGAGTGGGACCGTAATCTTGCCTTCTCGGTCCCCTACATGCACAGCGCCACCGGCATCGTCTATTCCAAATCCGTCTCGCGGCCTCCTTTATCCTGGGCCGATCTGTGGACTGATTCCTATTCGCGCCGCGTCACCATGCTCGACGATCCAGCCGAGGTGTTCGCCGCCTGCTTGAAACAGCTCCCGGCGTCCATCAATTCCGGCGACGATCGGGACCTCGAACTGGCGCGCGATCTGGCCGTCCAGCAAAAACCTTTGCTGCGCGCTTATCTCAACGAGGAAGTTCGCGACCAGGTGGTTACGGGCGATGTGCTCGCCGCCCAAATGTGGGCGCAGGTGGCTCAGGTCGCTATCGACAATGCCCGCAACCTCGCCTTCGCCTTTCCATCCGAAGGCTTCGCCCTCTATGCCGACAACTGCTCCATCCTACGGGAAAGCAAGCACCAGGATTTGGCCTACGAGTTTCTGAACTATTTGCTGCGCCCCCAGGTAGCCGCCGCCATCGCGAACGAAATGCGCAGCGCCACGTGCAATTCCGCCGCTCGCGAACTGCTACCCGAAGCGCAGCGCCAAAATCCCGTGCTCTATCCGCCTTCTGAAGTGCTCGCCCGCGGCGAATGGTTCCGGCCTCTGCCCGCGTCCGTCCAGCGCCTGCGAGACCGCTACTGGACCGAAATTAAATCTGCCTGACACGCGAGAAATATGCGAAGCGCTGCGCGCCGCCGAACGTCTAACACGCCGGAGGATCAATCATGGCGAATGTTGACGTCAAAAATCAATCTTCTGATCAAACTTCTAGTGAAAATGCACAGCGACGCGAGACAAACCTCCAGCGGCAATATGGTGGCGCCGGGTTGTCGGAATTCTTCGATAACCCGTTTACGTTAATGCGGCGGATGAGCGAAGAGATGGACCGGACATTCGGTCAATTCTTCGGCCAGAAACGCGGTGGTGGCGGCGGCTGGTATCCCGAAGTCGAAATCACGGAACGCGACGGGCAATTGCATATCCATACCGACCTGCCTGGCCTCAGGCCGGAGGATGTGAAAGTGGAGATAACCGGCGAGACGCTCACGATTAGTGGTGAACGAAAATCGGAACAAGAGCATCGGATCGGGAGAGCGTACCGTTCAGAACGGCGCTACGGTGAGTTCTATCGCGAAATTGCTCTGCCCGAAGGCGTAAACGCCGACCAGGTCAAAGCCCAGTTCCGCGACGGAGTTTTGGAAATCACCCTGCCCGTTCCGGAACGAGTGAGCAATCGGCGGCAAATCCCGATTCAGGCCGGGGAATCCGGCGGAACACCGGCGAAAGGGCCGGGATCGGCCGAATCCACCCGTCAGACTACGGCGGCCAAAGCCAGCGGTCAATAGCAGGCCAGCGCTTCGGTTAGCACGGCACGCAAACCAGCGGTGCCGTGCTAGCCACGATTACCAAACAGTGTCTTGTAATGCACGTACCAGTCGCTTTGAAACACTTCCGCCGAGTCGAACACGAGCTTCTGGTCCAAAAACGACTGAAACTGCGGGTAACATACCTCCACCTGCCGCTTGGTCGCCCAGCGGTGATATGTCAGGTAAAAGCTTCCGTCATGCTGGATACCCAAGTCGATTAATGTTCGAAAAGCACGGTGGGCGGATTCAAGCCCTTGCTCGTTGTGCTGCACGTGCAGGTTGAAGATCACACACGCGTAGCTTTGCCGCGCCCAGGCTAGAAAGCTCTCCTCGTCCTTCTCGATCAGGCGCACTGTGCCGTAAATCAGGTTGGCCTTTTGCTCGCGTAATACGAGCCGTGCCTCTTCCATAAATCTCACCAGCGCCGAGACGGGAACGTAAATCTCGGTGATCATCTCGGTTGCCTTGACCTTGGCATGCATCCTTCTATCAAGTGCTGCGTGATAGCCGGGCTGATAGGCCGCCGAAAGCTGCCGATCATGGTAGTAGACTTGGCCGGACGTGGCGAGATAACGCTTGGTGTAGAAGTCGAAAGCCAGCCGCTTGTGCGTGTGGGAGTAATAGATCAGCCGCGCCCAATCTTCGGGATGAAAGCGAGTTGGATTGTCGGTCAGCGGGGTGCTTGGGTCCACCGGCTGGTAGCACGAAAAGACGCCTCGCCGGAGAAAACTATCGCGTCCGCTATCGGTTGCAAACTGGAAATCACCATAGAGATAGCCGTGGCGTATTCTTTCCGCGAAAGCGTCTGGGATGTATTGAAGATCGGCAATCTTCACGACCCGTCTTACCTTGATTCGCGGTTTCAAACGCAAACGCACAGAGACAACGACGCCGAAGAGCCCATACCCGCCAATCACGAGCCGAAATAAATTCCGATTCCTGGAGCGGTCACATCGGAGTACGTCGCCGTCTGCGTTCATCAATTCGAACGATTCGACATCGTGAATAATCGGTTTGAGTGTCAATCCGCGTCCATGGACATTCGATGCCAGGGCGCCGCCAAGCGACAAACGGTCCGCTCCAGTCTGTTTCTGGACAATACCGAGCGCTCCTGCCACATTATTCTGCCTTTGCGAAAGATCCCTGAGCAACTCCGGCCATTCAATGCCGGCCTCAGCCTCTATCGTGCGGCCCCCGGGATCAAACGTCAGTACACGGTTGAGGCTCCGGGTATCCACCAGCACCATTCCCGTTCCGAACTGCTGCCCCCCCATGGAATGGCGACTACCCGATATACTCAGCGATTTTCCTTCGCTACGCGTCCGAAGTAGCGCCGTTCGCAATTGTTCGAGCGACTCAGGTCGCATTGTGCTAGCGACCTTAGTGCGGTTTAGCTGGGAATGAACGTCATTCACCTCCACGCCCTCTACTGCGGTTCCTGTGCGTGCCGCTAATACACCCGCGCCGCAACGGAGGAGGTCTCTTCGGTTTGGCTGCACTAGTAGCAGAATAGGACAAACTAACCGGAGCGCCGTTTCACAGTCTAACCACGCCAGCGAGGTGTATGGATGCGATCGTTAGGAGCGGCCGGCCGCAGTCTGGAGCAGTTTGGACAAGACCTGAGGTACGGCGCCCGCGGGTTATTCCGCACTCCCGGTTTCACCCTTATTGCCACAATCACCTTGGCGTTGGGCATCGGCGCGAATACCGCTATCTTCGGCGTAGTGAATGCCGTTCTGCTGCGTCCGCTCGCCTATAAGGATGCAGACCGCCTGGTTACCGTTCTGCACAATGGCGCAAATCCGGTCGCGGTCGCCAACTATATCGACTGGCGTGACCAAAGCCGCTCTTTCGAAGCCATGGCGGCGGCTGAGTATTGGGGTGCAAACCTGACCGGCCGGGATTCGGCCGAGCATCTCACGGGTCTTCAAGTCACACAGAATCTGCTGCCGATGCTTGGCGTCGAGCCCATGCTGGGCAGGCTGTTCATCCCTGGGGAAGATCGGAAAGGCTCGCAGCACGAGACAGTGCTGAGCTACCGGTTGTGGCAGCGGCGATTCAATCGCGATCCTAACGTGCTCGGGAAAGCGATTACTCTCGACAGCCAGGGTTACATCGTAGTCGGTGTGATGCCGCCGAGCTTTAAGTTTGCCCCGTTCTGGGCGACCCGCGCGGAGTTGTGGGTGCCCATGGCATTTGGCGATCGCATTCACAACCGCGATGGCGCCAGCCTGCGCATTTTCGCGCGATTGAAGCCGGGCGTCGCGCTCGCACAGGCGCGTGCAGACATCGCGACCATTACCACGCGCCTGGAGCGCGCGTATCCCGGCACGAACCGCGGCGTGGTCGTCACCCCGCTGAAAGAAAATGTCGTCGGCAACGTCGAGACGCCATTATTGATCGTGCTGGGCGCGGTCGGATTTGTGCTCCTGATCGCCTGTGCCAACGTGGCCCATATGCTGCTGGCCCGCACATCCGATCGGCAAAGAGAAATAGCCGTGCGTACCGCGCTTGGCGCCGCCCGTAGCCGTGTGATCGTGCAATTCCTCACCGAAAATCTACTATTGGCGGCGCTCGGCGCGGTGGCCGGCCTGCTGCTGGCGCTCGCGGGAACGAAGGCGCTGGTCACGCTCAGTCCGGCGTACATCCCGCGCGTGGAAATGGTGGGCCTCGACGGCCATGTGATTCTGTTTCTGCTCGGCATCACGATTTTTACCGTTGTAGTGTTCGGGCTGGCGCCGGCGATGCAAGCGGTCGCCACGAACGTGAGCGGCGCGCTCAAAGAAGGCGGCCGGGGAGACAGCGCCGGCATTCGCCGCAACCGGCTCCGAAGTTTCCTGGTCGCGTCCGAATTTGCGCTTGCCTTCATGCTGCTGATCGGAGCCGGGCTCATGATCCGCAGTTTCTTCGCGCTCGCCTCCGTGGACCCGGGCTTCAATCCGCACAACGTGCTCTCGATGATCGTGTCTGTCGCGGGAACAAAAGAAGCCGGGCCGAACCAGCGGGCAATTTTCTACCGTCAACTTCTTGAGCGGGTCCGGACGCTGCCGGGCGTGAAGTCTGCGGGCGCGATCAACCATCTGCCGCTCGCGGGCGATACGTGGGGCTTCGCGTTCACCATCCAAGGGCGCCCGAAGCCTCGCCCAGGGGAATCGCCCAAAGCGGTCTATCGCGTCGCGATGCCCGGATATTTCGAGACGATGCGCTTGCCTCTCCGGCGCGGACGCGCCATTACGGACAACGACGATGCCCGCGCGCCCGGCGTGGTCGTCATTAACGAGCGAGCGGCGCGTGCGTACTGGCCGGGGCAGGATCCGATTGGTAAACGCATTACGTTCGACGACGACAAACGCAATCCACCTACCTGGATGACCATCATTGGCGTGTCCGCCAATGCCAGGCAGTCGGACTGGGCCGCCGAGCCCTCCCCGGAGGTTTACCTGGCCGCACTCCAAAATCGCGATTTTCTGGGCGAAACCGGGTCACACATCTCCTACATCACGCTCGTGGCGCGCACTGCCGGCGATCCGGCGGAGCTTGCCGTCGCTGTAAAAAATCTTGTGGGCTCATTCGATAGAAATCTACCGGTCTCCGAAGTCTTCACGATGGATCGAGTAGTAGCGGATGCGAACGCCCAGCCGCGTTTTGAGATGCTCTTGCTCGGCGTGTTTGCCGCCGTCGCGCTCCTGCTCGCGGCCGTCGGTATCTATGGCGTCATGAACTATTCCGTATCGCGCCGCACGCGCGAGATCGGAATTCGCGTCTCGCTCGGCGCGAGCCGGGCCGATGTGCTGCGGATGGTGCTGGGACAAGGAATGATCCAAGCGGCAGTTGGCGCGGCGGTGGGTGTGGCTGGGACTCTGGTGCTATCGCGATTCATCGCCAAAATGCTGTATGGCGTGCCTCCAACCGACTCGCTCACCTTTAGCGGTGTTGCGCTCGTTCTCGGCGGGGCGGCCTTACTCGCGAGCGGCGCCGCCGCCCGCAAAGCCATTCGGATCGAGCCGATGGTAGCGCTGCGCAGTGAATAGTTCGTAAGCTCACAACAACCGCCGCGGGCGAGCTTGTGCCACACGCCGCTCCAGCCGTTCACGTCTTCGTTGCAAACTCGCCGAACTTTCATAACCCAATGCCTGCCGCGTAAATTCAAGCGCGATCCCGTAATTGCGTTCGTCGTGCTCGTAGTATTTGGCCAATTCCTCCAGCGCCGCCACGCGGTAGTCATTGCGGCATCCCGCCAGTTCCGTAAATCCGCGCAACGCCGCTTGAGGCCGCTCTAATTTCTTCTCGAGCAGCGCAATCTCCCAAATCGCCCGAAACAGCAGCTTGTCGGGAAGACCCGCAGTTACCGCGCGTTGGAACATCTCAATCGCCGCCTCATGCTCGTCCGTAGCCGCGAGCCAACGCGCAATCCCCGCTAGATCCTCGCCGCGCCGCACGCCCACTCGCGATAACGATTCCGCATCCGTATGCCGGAACGCCACCGGCACTATCGCCGTCAAGCACGCCAAAGTCAAAATGTCCATCGCGTTGTGATGGAAAATCGGTACTAGCCGGTGCGCCTCGCGCGAGCGCAGATATTCGAAATACACGTAGGGAATCAACTCGCCGGGCAGATCTCCCTCGCGGCACACGCCCAAAATCTGCTGCTCCAGTTGCACCAGTCGGCAGTTCTCAAGCCGCAGTTTCCACAAACGCCGCGCCCCGTGCAGCAGATCCAGATGCCCCAGCCGCGCGAAAGGAGCCTTATGGCGCGTCATCCGGTAGCGCGTCTCGAGCAGCGGCTGATCGTAGCTCTTGCCGTTATACGTAATCAGTACATCGAACTCGCTCAAATGCCTCTCGAGCGCGGCCAGCACGCTGCGCTCTTCCACGTACTCGCGCATGAAGAACTGCCGCACGCGAAATCCTTCCCGTGTGATGCGGCCTACTCCGATCAGGAACGCGTACGTTCCGGAACCCCCCGCCAGCCCGGTCGTTTCCGTATCGAGAAAAGCCCAGCGCTCCGGCGGTGCACTGGCGATTTCATTGTTGCCCAAAGCATCGAGCAAACTCTCGGGCAATTCTGCCAGCGCTCCAATATCGGCCGAGCCATGTTGCTTGTGTCCGGCATACAGCCGTTCCATCTGGAAGTGCTCGCCGAAATCGTTGGCGACCACCTCGCCTTCGGACCATTCCTCGATAAAAAACCGCGCCTCCGCGAGCTCGTTTGAACGAGCCGGCAACTCAAGTTCGGAGCGCTTAGCGTACTTGCGATCGATTGCCGCGACGCGCTGCTTCAAGCGCGCTAATTGTCCGTCTACGTCCATGCAATCGTGTGCGTTCGCCTTCTCTTTGCCCATTATCCGACAAACCCTGAATCCGGTGCTACTATGGCGGAGAAATCGTGCTAAATCGAACAAATATCAATATTTCCCCCGCCAGTGGCAGGCTCGGCGTTCTCATTCCTGGCATGGGCGCGGTGACTTCCACCTTCATCGCGGGCGTCGAGGCAGTCAAGCAGGGTTTGGGCGAACCCATCGGCTCCCTTACACAACTCGCGACCATCCGCCTCGGGAAACGCACGGAAGGCCGCACGCCGAAAATTAAGGATTTCGTCCCGTTGGCGCCTCTCAATTGCTTATCGTTCGGCACGTGGGACATCTTCGAGGACAACGCCTACGAAGCCGCCACTCGCGCCCGTGTTTTGGACGCCGGGCTGCTCGAACGCGTACGGGAACCGCTCTCGGCTATTCAACCCATGAAGGCGGTTTTTGACAACGATTACGTCCGGCGGATCCATGGCCCGAACGTCAAGTCCGCGCCCGACAAAATGCAGGCGGCGGAAGCGCTCATGGCCGACATTCAGGAATTCAAAGCGCGCAACGGTTGCAGCCGGCTCGTAATGATCTGGTGCGGCTCTACCGAAGTATTCCGCAAACCCGCCGCCGTTCACCAGACTCTCGCGGCGTTTGAGGAAGGGCTGCGCAACAACGATCCCAACATTGCGCCGAGTCAGATCTACGCCTATTCCGCGCTCCGGCTGCACGTTCCATTCGCCAACGGCGCGCCTAATCTCACGACTGACGTTCCCGCGCTGCTCGAGCTCGCCCGCAACAACGAAGTCCCGATTTGCGGAAAGGATTTCAAGACCGGCCAGACCTTCATGAAGACGCTGCTCGCGCCCGGATTCAAGTCGAGAATGCTGGGCGTGCGCGGCTGGTTTTCTACGAACATCCTAGGCAATCGCGACGGCGAAGTGTTGGAAGATCCGGATTCTTTCAAGACCAAGGAAGAAACCAAGCTTTCCGTGCTCGAGCAGATCCTCCAGCCCGATCTGTATCCGGAGCTCTACAAAGATCTGTATCATGCCGTGCGCATCAATTACTACCCACCGCGCGGCGACGCGAAAGAAGGTTGGGACAACATCGATATTTTCGGCTGGCTCGGCTACCCGATGCAGATCAAAATTGATTTCTTGTGCCGCGATTCCATTCTTGCCGCGCCGCTCGTTCTCGATCTCGTCCTGTTTCTCGACCTCGCACAAAGGGCCGGTATGAAGGGCGTGCAAGAGTGGCTATCGTTCTATTTCAAAGGACCGATGACCGCTCCTGGCCTCTACCCGGAGCACGATATCTTCATTCAGTTGATGAAACTGAAGAACACGCTTCGCTGGATGCAAGGTGAAGATCTGATCACTCATCTCGGGCTGGAATATTATGACTAACGTCTTGACATACTAGTCAGGAGGAATAACGAATTGGCAAAACTTGGATTTCTTGGTCTCGGTATCATGGGCGGCCCAATGGCTCGCCACTTGGCGAAAACCGGCAACGAACTGGCTGTCTGGTCACACAATAGCGATAAAGCGAAGAGCTTCGCTTCGGCGGAGCGTGCCCGTTACTGCGCTACCCCGGCGCAGGTTGCGGAAAACAGCGAATACATTTTCCTGTGCGTGGGCGATACCGCAATGTCCAAAGAAGTCATCCTCGGCGAGCGCGGTCTCATTGAGAAGGCCGCTCCCGGCGTTCTCATCGCCGATTGCAGCACCGTCTCGCCGCTTGAAAGCGTCGCCATCGCCAACGCGCTAAAGAAGAAGCAAGTCGATTTTCTGGATGCGCCGTGTACCGGCTCAAAATCCGGTGCCGAAGGCGGCACCCTCACCTTCATGGTCGGCGGTGAACGCCCGGTATTCGATCGCGCCCGCCCGTATTTCGAAGCCATGGGTAAATCGATCTATTACTGCGGTCTCCAAGGGATGGGCTTGCGCGCCAAGCTGACCCAGAATTTGATCCTCGGGAATCTGCTGCAGGCATTCAATGAAGGCTTCGTCCTGAGTACGAAAGCCGGCGTGGACCCAGGTCTTATGCTTGATATCGTCTCCAACAGCGCCGCGCGCTCCGGTTTCATCTCCGCCAAGGCGCCGGCAGTCTTCCGCCGCGACTTCTCGACAAATTTTTCCGTGAGGTGGCTTGAGAAAGACTTGCAGCTCATGCTCGATCTGGGCCGTGAACTGGAAGTTCCTCTGGCCCATACCGCGCTTTCCCAGCAGTCGCTGCGCAACGCCATCGCCAAAGGCTACGGCGATGACGATGTCTGCGGCTCGATTCGCGTTCTCGAAGAATTGGCGGGCGTCGAAGTTAGTCAGCCCGCCAGCGCCGCCGCTAAATGAATCGGCGCGAATTCATGCTGGCCTCCACCGCGACGCCGCTGCTCGCCGCGCACGAAGCCGGCGCCGAGCCTGGTGCGGGGCATTGGTTCAACCGCCCCATGCGCTGGGCGCAGTTAGCCTTCGTTGAGGACGATCCCGGCAACTACGATCCGGCTTTCTGGCTCGACTATTTCCGCCGCATCCACGCCGATGCCGCTTGCCTCAGTGCGGGTGGATGCGTCGCTTTCTATCCCACCAAAATTCCGCTTCACTACCGCAGCAAGTGGCTCGGCGATGGCGACACCTTCGGCGATCTCCTGAAAGGCTGCCGCAAACTCGGCATGAACGTCATCGCCCGCACCGATCCGCACGGCGCGCACCAGGATGTCTATGATGCGCACCCCGATTGGATCGCCGTCGACGCCAAAGGCCAGAAGCGCCGCCACGCGTCCGACCCCGATTTCTGGATCACCTGCGCGCTTGGCCCGTACAATTTCGAATTCATGACCGCGGTCACGGAAGAAATCGTCGCGCTCTATCGCGTGGACGGCATCTTCAGCAATCGCTGGGCCGGCTCAGGCATGTGCTACTGCGAGCATTGCCAGAAAAACTTCCGCGACTATTCCGGCCTCGAGCTGCCCCGCACCGCTGACCCGCAAAACGAATCACGCCGGCAATACACCCTGTGGCGCCAACAACGGCTGTTTGAACTCTGGCGCTTGTGGGACGCAAAGATTAAAGCCATCAATCCCGGCGCCGCCTACATCGCAAACGCCGGCGGCGGCGCGCTGAGCGATTTGGACATGAAAACGATTGGCGAACTCGCTCCTACCCTGTTCGCCGATCGCCAGGCCCGCCACGGCCTGATGCCGCCCTGGACCAACGGTAAGAACGGCAAAGAGTACCGCGCCACGCTCGGCAATAAAGCCATCGCCGGCATTTTCAGCGTAGGCATCGAAGAACAGTACCGCTGGAAAGATTCGGTCCAAAACGGCGACGAGATCCGGCTCTGGATGGCTGATGGAATTGCCCAGGGTTTGCGGCCCTGGTTCACAAAGTTCAACGCCAAGCCCATCGACCGGCGTTGGCTACCGGTGGTCGAAGAAGTATACGTCTGGCATCACAAAAACGAACGCTATCTGCGCAATGAAAAGCCGCTCGCGCGTGTGGCCATGGTCTATTCGCAGCAGACGGCTACGTTTTACGGCGGCCCAAACGCTCACGCCAAGGTCGAAGATCCAGCGCTCGGCTTCTATGAAGCGTTGGTCGAAGCGCGCATTCCATTCGAAATGGTGCACGACCGTCTGCTCGACGCCGCCCATCTCGAACCGTTCAAGACTCTGATCCTCCCCAACATCGCCGCCCTATCGTCTGCTCAATGCGCGCAGCTCAAAGAATTCGTCGATCGCGGCGGCAGCTTGATCGCAACCTTCGAAACTTCTCTCTATGACGAGTGGGGCAAACGCCGCGAAGATTTCGGACTGGCTTCGCTGTTTGGTGCGTCTTTCGCGGGCACAGTCGAAGGCCCCATGCTGAATTCGTATCTGAATCTGGAAGGCCGGCATCCGCTGCTTGCGGGCCTCGAAGACGCCAAGCGCATTATCAACGGTGTCTACCGGGTTCACGTCAAACCTGACAGCTCCGTGTCAAGCCCTCTCTCAGTCGTGCCCACATATCCCGACCTGCCTATGGAAGAAGTTTTCGAGCGGCCCGTCAAAAGCCACGATGCCGGCGTCTTCCTCCGCGAATTCGGCAAAGGCCGGGTCGTCTATTTCCCATGGGATGTGGACCGCTCCTTCTGGAATTACCTGAATACGGATCACGCCAGGCTGCTGAAAAACGCCATCCTCTGGGCAACTAACGAGCCGCCGCCCGTCTCGGTCATCGGACCGGGGATCATCGACCTGTCGATCTGGGCCCAAAAGAATTCACTCACCGTGCATCTGGTGAATCTCACCAATCCGATGATGATGAAAGGCCCCATCCGCGAAATCATCCCGCTGTCCCGCCAGCAGGTGCGCATCCAGCTTCCACCAAACGAACGCGCGCCAAAAGTAAAATTGCTCGTCGCCGAAAAAGATGTCCCGCACCACCAGGAGAATGGCGTCCTCTCGCTCGAAGTCCCCGCCATCGGTTTGCACGAAGTCATAGCTCTAGACTTTGCCTGAGGGCAGTGGCCTATTCCGTCACGTCTAGGCCGGTGCGTACCGCGGTACCGAACAAATTGTACTTACGTGCAATGAGCCCACCTAGTAGGTAGTCTGAAGAAAGTAACTTTCGGAGGACATTCATTTTGCGTTTTAAATTATTTCTTCCTGCTCTCTTGAGCTTAGGATTTGCTGCTCTACCAGCTATGGCGGACCAGTATTCATTGACACAAGACCACTGTAGCGGCGGCTGCGGAACCGCGCCGTTCGGAACCATCGATGTAACTCAGGATGGGACTAACACTGTGAAGCTGGTTGTGACTCTCAGCGGCTCGGATAAATTCGTCAGCACTGGATTTCCGGGCTCGTTCGGATTTGACATTGTTGGAAATCCCTCAATTGGGATCAGCAATTTGACCTCGGGTTGGTCGCTGCTCAGCACGACTGCTGGCGATCTCCACTTCGATGGTTTCGGACTTCTGGATTATGCGCTGCTCTGTAATGTCTGTGGCAACGGCGGCAGCAACCCGTTCGCCGGGCCAATTTCATTTGACATCACGGCACTGGGCTTGACTCCGGGGAGTTTCAAAGAATTATCGAGGCTTCCCCCCGGCAGCGAGCAAACTTATTTTGTAGCCGACATCATCGGCTCCAACGGCAAGACTGGCCCAGTGGGCGCCATGTTGGTGAACACCCCCGTTCCCGAGCCGACTTCGTTTCTGCTCTTCGGTAGCGGCGCTTCTTTGCTGGCTCTCTCGGTTCTTCGCCGGCGCAAGAGGGTCTAACTAAACTATCTGTGATAGCGCGTGGCGCTGCTTATACCATGGGAGTAAATGCCTGCTCTCCGCGTGCTAGCCATGCTTGCGCTAGCCAGCGCCATCGCTGTCCCAGCCGAACACTTCGACATCAAAGCCCAGTACACGAAATTCGAATACCGCGTCGCCATGCGCGACGGCATCAAGCTCTTCACCTCCGTGTATGCGCCCAAAGATACTTCAAGTAAGTTCCCGATCCTGCTGACCCGGACGCCTTACGGAATCGGTCCTTACGGGAGCGATGCCTACCCCAAAGACCTCGGCCCCTCGCGTGAATTCGCTGAGGACAAATTCATTTTCGTCGAGCAGGACGTGCGCGGCCGCTACATGTCCGAAGGCCAATTCGTCGACGTCCGTCCGATCAAAGATATCCTGACCGGTCCCGCCGACACCGACGAAAGCACGGACACTTTCGACACCATCGATTGGCTGGTTAAAAACATCCCGAACAACAACGGCAGAGTGGGACTCATCGGCACGTCCTATGCCGGTTTCTATACCAGCTCCGGACTCATCCGCGCGCATCCGGCGCTCGTAGCATCGTCTCCCCAGGCGCCTATGGCCGACCTGTTCATGGGCGATGACGCCTATCACAACGGCGCGCTTTTTCTCATCGCCAATTTTAGCTTCTACGCCGATTTCAACAAACAAAACAATCCCGTCGCCTCACCGCCCAAAGAAGAGTTTCACTACGGCACCGGCGACGGCTTTCAGTTCTATCTGCAAATGGGCCCTGTGGCGAATTCTGACACGTCCTATCTGCTCAATAAAAATCCGTATTGGACCGACACCTACACGCACAGCACGTACGACGCGTTCTGGAAGAGCCGCGACATCCTCCCACATTTGAAAACGATCACTCCGGCCGTGCTGGTGGTGGGCGGCTGGTATGATGCCGAAGATCTCTCGGGGACGCTCAAAACTTTTCGCGCCATCGGCAGCCAATCGCCGGCCACGGTAAATACGTTGATAATGGGCCCTTGGCAACATGGCGGCTGGCACTCAACCGACGGCGAAAAGCTAGGCGGCATTTCCTTCGGCGCGCCCACTTCCGAGTTTCTGCGCTCTGTCGAGCTGAGTTTTTTCCAGCATTATCTGAAAGGCGCGCCCGATCCCCGCCTCGCGAAAGCCATTGTGTTTGAAACCGGAGCCAACGTTTGGAAGAAACTCGCGCAATGGCCCCCGCCCACTACGCCGCGCCGCGTGTATTTTCATTCGCGCGGAAAACTGTCTTTCGACACGCCCGCCGACCAGAACGCCTTTGACGAATACGTAAGCGACCCAGATAATCCGGTGCCGGCCTTCGCTTCGCCAACACTAACGATGAAGCCCGCCTACATGGTCGCCGACCAGCGCTTCCTCGAAAAGCGCAAAGACCTGCTCACTTACTCCACAGACCCGCTGGACCGCGACTTCATAGTCGCCGGTCCGATTTCGCCGGACTTATACGTCTCGACGACGGGCACCGATTCGGACTTCGATGTCAAGCTCATCGACGTGTCTCCGGATGGGTATCAGCAACTCGTGCGCGGCGAGCCATTTCGCGGAAAGTTCCGCCACAGCTTTGAGCGGCCCGAGCCGTTCAAGCCCGGCGCCGTCGAAGAGATTCGCTTCACGATGCCGGACATCTACCATTGCTTTCGCCAAGGCCACCGCATGATGGTCGAAGTACAAAGCTCGTGGTTTCCACTAACGGATAGGAACCCGCAAACTTTCGTGGAGATACCCGACGCGAAGCCCGAGCAGTTTGTAAAGGCAACTGAAAGGGTGTATCGATCCAGGCACGCCGCTTCCTTCCTGGAATTCAACGTAGAGCGCTAGCTCGCCAGTTCCATGGTCCCGTCGCGATTGAGCGTATAGCGCTGCCCGCGCCAGCGTATGGAGTTCCCAAAAAATCCGGCAACCCAAAATACGAAGCCAATCGCATCTTGCAGCGGCAACAGCAGCCACGGAATCGCCGCTCCTAGAATGCGCTCCGAGACAATCCAGGCAGCCGCGGCTCGGAGAAATGCGGTCACAGCAACCAGCCACCACCACTCCGGATGCATAAGACCGGCGAGCAATCCCACCGGCAGGGAATGCGTAAAGAATTGGCCGACATAGCCCCAAGGCCGTGAGCGCCGAGTGCTGCGCGCCCAACGCAGCCGGTGCGCAAAGTTGGCCCGCATGCCGTCACTGCCGATACGGTGTTCCACGATATACGGAGACATGCGAACCACAAACCCAAGTTCCGAGGCGATGCGGCCCAGCATGTAGTCTTCCGCAAGATAATCTTTCACGCGCTCGATGCCGCCAAGGGCCAGGAGAACGCTTCGGCGTGCGACGATCGTCGGCCCTACTGCGAACTTCGTGCCCTCCATCATTACCGCGGTGAACAGTCCGGCATGAAAATCCGTGTTCATTCCGATCGCTTCGAGACGCGACCAGAAGCTCTTGCCGGCCACCGCACGATAAGGACACGTCACCAATCCAAGCCGTTCCTCGCCGAACTCGTCCGCCAGGCTGCGGCAGAAATCTGGACCCACGCGCACGTCGCTATCGCCCATCACGATCAAATCGTGCCGCGCCTGGTCGAACATGCATTTCAAGCTGAAAACTTTGGCGTGCGCATAAGGCGGCTCGCCCGTGACAATCAACTTCGAACGAACGTCGGGGTATTCGAGCATCAGCCGCTGAACAACGGAAGCCGCCGGATCCAATCCATGCCGCACCGCGAAAAGCAGCTCGAAATGCTTGTAATCCTGCTCGAAGTAGCTGCGTAGATTCTCTTCCAGCCCTTCATCCAGACCCGCCAAGGGCTTGAGCACACTGATGGCTGTGTGTCTTCTAGACGATTGCGGACGGCGCTTGCGGGAGTGCCTGACCGCCGCTGCTATGGCGAGTACACAATACGCCCAGCAGCCGAGCAGAACCAACACGGCTGTAACCAAACCCCAAACCCCTCGGAACACCCCGGATAAAAACCTTACTCTTCGAGACTTCTAGTCGTAACGAGCTGCGAAAGCCGGCTAATAAATTCGTCGACCGCCACAGCGCCTTGATCGCCCTGCTTTCGGTTGCGGACAGCTACCTGACCGGCCTGAGCCTCGCGATCCCCCACTACCAGCATATACGGAATCTTTTGCAATTGCGCTTCACGAATTTTGAAATTGATTTTGTCGCTGCGCCCGTCCACTTCCGCGCGTATGCCGGCGGCGATCAGTTTTTGCTCGATATGCCGCGCATAATCGTTCTGCCGGTCCGAGATAGGCAGTACGATTGCCTGCACCGGCGCGAGCCAAACCGGGAACGCGCCGCCATACAGCTCGATCAAATACGAGATCATCCGCTCCATCGTGCTGACGATGGCGCGATGAATCATCACAGGCCGATGCGCTTGCCCGTCCGCCGCGATATAGCTTAAATCGAATCGCTCCGGAAGATGAAAATCGATTTGAATCGTCGAGTAGGTTTCCTCATGGCCCATTACATCGGCGAGCTGAATATCCAGCTTAGGCCCATAAAAAGCCGCCTCGCCCGGCGCTTCCTTATAAGGCAGCCCGAGTGAATCCATGGCCTCGCGCAGCACTCGTTCGGCCAGTGTCCACATTTCCGGATTGGCGACGTATTTCTCGGTATTGGCCGGATCGCCCAGCGACAAGCGATAGCTATATTGCGTGATGCCCGAGATCCTTATACGCCGCTTCGACAAGCTGCATCACCGCCGTAAACTCGGCCTTGATCTGATCCGGCGTGCAGAAAATGTGCGCATCGTTCAGCGTCATCGACCGCACCCGGCTCAACCCGCTCAGCACGCCCGAGCGTTCATAGCGGTACATCGTGCCGAGCTCCGCGATGCGCACCGGCAAATCCCGATAGCTGCGCATCTTCGCCTTGTAAATCAAAATATGATGCGGACAGTTCATCGGCCGCAGCACCATCTGCTCCGTTTCGAGGTCCATCGGCGGGAACATGTCCTCGTGATAATGCTCCCAATGGCCGCTCCGCTCATACAGCTCCACCTTGGCCAAATCCGGTGTGTACACGTGCTGATAACCGGTGGCGCGCTCCCGCTCTAAAATGTATTCCTCGAGCACGCGCCGCACGGTCGCGCCCTTTGGCAGCCAAAGCGGCAGCCCCGCGCCCACCAGTTCACTTACCGTGAACAACTCCAGTTCCTTGCCAATGCGGCGGTGGTCGCGTTTTTTCGCTTCTTCCAGCCGGTTCAGGTAATCGTCCAGCTCCTTCTTGGTGAAGAACGCGGTGCCATAAATCCGCTGTAGCTGCGGGTTCTTCTCGCTGCCTTTCCAATACGCGCCGGCAATCGAAAGCAGCTTGAAAGCCTTCAACTTCTCGCTCGAGGGCACGTGGGGGCCGCGGCAGAAATCGATAAACTGCGGCCCCAGCGTGTACTCGGAAAAAATCTCGCCGGCGCGCTCCTCAATCAGCTCGTGCTTCATCCAATCGCCCTTGTATTTCGCTAACCCTTCCTGCTTGGGCGTCAGCTTGCGTTCAAAAGGCAGATTGCGCGAAGCGATCTCGCGCATGCGCGCTTCAATTTTCTCGAGGTCTTCCGGCACGAACTTAGTCGCGCGCTCGAAGTCATAGTAAAAGCCGCTCTCGGTCGGAGGACCGATGCCAAGCTGCGTCTCCGGATAAAGTTCGAGCACCGCGGCCGCCAGCAGATGCGCCGTCGAGTGCCGATATACCTGCAGCGCTTCCGGATTCTTGGTAGTTAATATTTCAAGTTTCGAATCGTGCTCGAACGGACGTGTCAGGTCGAAGAGTTCTCCGTCCACGCGCGCCACGATTGCATCGTTCGCAAGCCGCGGGCTGATCGATTGGGCAACATCTATAGGCCGGGCCCCATCGGAGACCGATTGTTGGCTGCCGTCCGGCAGGGTAATAGTCAAACTGCTCATGTTTGGCGGGTAAATTCGAGCGTAGCAAGTCAATCCTGCCGCAGCGCGCACATCGGGTCGATTCTGGTTGCACGTCTCGCCGGTATCCAACGGCAATGGTTGGCTAGATCGCTCCTGCCGCCCTATTTCTGGTAGGATCAGACCCGGATCAGTATGAGTCAGGTCGTCCTAATCACAGGTGCAAGCACCGGTTTCGGGAGAGCCAGCGCGGAAACGATGGCACGGCGCGGCTATCGTGTCTTCGCGACCATGCGAGACAGCACCGGGCGCAACACCCCCCATCGCGAGGCTTTGGAGGCGCTTGCCAGGCGCGAGAATCTTCCGCTCCACGCATTGGAGATGAATGTCGCAAGCGACGAATCGGTATCGGCGGCTGTACAAGAGACCTTGCAAAGCGCGGGACGAATTGACGTTGTGGTGAACAATGCGGGAACCGCCACGCTCGGAATTACCGAGGCATACAGCGTCGCAAAGATACAGAGGCTTTTCGAGGTAAATGTCTTTGCGGCCGCGCGCGTAAACCGCGCTGTCCTTCCGGCCATGCGCCGTCAACGAAGTGGACTATTGATCCACGTGAGTTCGGCGGCAGGCCGGGTGGTGGTGCCCTACCTCGGTATCTATTGCGCCAGCAAATTTGCGCTGGAGGCTTTGGCGGACAGTTATCGGTTTGAGCTCGCGCCTTTCGGAGTCGATTCCGTGATACTGGAGCCGGGCATTCATCGCACGCCGATACTGGAGAATTTTCAGCCGCCCGATGATGAAGCCCGCGCAGCCGAGTATGGCCCGGATGCCAACTATGTCGCGCGCGTGAAGGCCGTATTCGATGGGGCCAACGCCGCGCCGGAAACACCTGGGTCGGAAGAGATAGCAGAGGCCTTTATCCGGCTGATTGAAATGCCCGCAGGCACGCGGCCGTTCCGCACGGTGCCAACACCCGCCATGGCGCCCTTGCTTGAACCTCATAATCTGGCCGCAGATCAATTGAGGCAGACAGCCGCCCAGGTCTTCCACGTTTCCGAATTGACAACTCTGAAGAGCCGATGACGAGGTCGGCATCTCACCAGATGCGGCGCACGCCGTAGGGGTCGAACAGTTCTTCATTGCTGAGGATCGGCATATTTTCCGACTGGGCTTGAGCAATCAGCATCCGATCGACAGGGTCCTTATGCAGGCCGGCCAGTAGACCGGCGCGAACCGCGTGTTCTGCCGAGATTGGCAGTACGTGAAATCTCTCGCGTTCGACGTAGCCAGTGAAATCGGATACGAGATCGGCGGCAGTGGGCAATTTGCCTAGCCTTACCTTGGTCGCAATCTCCCACGCCGAGGCCGCGCTTACAAATACCGCATTGCGGGCTTCCGCAACCAGCTTGCGGGCAGACTCTCCCAGTGCGGGGTCATCGGAGAACCACCACAACAACGCATGCGTGTCCAGAAGCGCCTGCATCATGTCACTCCCAGGAGGACAACTCATCGGCCGGTAGAGGCTCGAAAAATTCGCGGCCGACTACCAGTTTGCCCTTCAACGAACCAGGCTGACGTTTCCCTTTGACCTCACCGATCGGTACCAGCCGCGCAACCGGTTTTGAACCGCGTGCAATGATCACCTCCTCGCCGCCCGAGGCTCTTTGGATCAGGCGCGAAAGATTGGTTTTTGCCTGATGGATAGTCACTAGGTTGGTCTTCATGGGTTAGCTAATCCATTTAAGCTAATTCTGAGTCGATCGAATCAATTCATGCTCCTGCCGAATTCTCCTGCCCAATAGCGCAGGTATTGATGAAAGGCCGCTGCAGGCGGCTCTCACGAGACCATGCGATGCCGAAGACCTTCCTGTTTGCGCTGCTGATTGTGCTATTCCCAACGCGGGTTCCTGGCGGGAATTCCGGCTGCGCTCTTGCTTATCAGCTACAACAGGCGGAGCTTCCGCGGGATATCGCCGTCAAAACAGATCATAGGACCAGCTCCGCCACCAAAGTTGCGATGGATTGGTGGACGGAACGGTTGAGCACGCCGGCGCGGCCGATCGCGTGGCATTGGGTCGAGGATCAGGCCGATTGCATGATCTACATCCGCTACGGGTTGGAAGGAATGATGCCTCGCAAAAGCGTGGCGGGCTACACGTACCTTCCCGACAATAAACGTTACGACGGCATCGCAATCGTGAAGCTCCCCGACCCATGGGTGGTGGCGCACGAAATAGGGCATCTGCTCGGCTGCATGCACGCAGACGGAATCATGCGCGCCGAGTACGACTCCGACAATGCCCGGATGTGGATCGATGATCGGGCGCTGCATTTCGCACTTCTCGTCCGCGTAAAGGCAGCACAAATCGCCATCCGGCCGGATTCGTTAGCTCAGGCGCGCAGGACCCACGTGCCAGAAAATTAAAGTGGTAGGCGATCGAAGGCTAGCATTTCGGCGGCAACAGTCTCTTCCCGCTGCCCGGGAGCAGAAAATCCGAGGCGGGATGCCATTCCTTTTCCGGGCCGGTTCGAGCCGGCGGATAGCATTCAGGCGCCTCTGGTGGCGGCTGCACTTGAATGCCCTCCAGAGCCCAACATACGAAGCCGCCCAAAAACCAGTGCACGAGTCCGACAATAATGAACGTCTGCTCCTCGCTTCGCGTGAGATGCCGTCCAAGGATGTTGACCAAGGCGACTGCTGCGCCCACTAACCCGATATAAAACCACCAAACCACCCAGCGGTGAACCCGCACATGAATGTGGCTCACGATTCCTCCTACTGCTAATTTAGACGCGCCAAAGATGCCGGCGGAGTCTACTGTCTTAACGTTAAAGTCGTCCGGCGGCGAAGGACTGAACATTTGGACGCAGCCTGCGTCCAAATTGCTAGACTGAGAGGAACCTCCCGCGTGAGCACCGTCCCCGCATCTCCCGTTTTCGATGAATCCGCTCTGGTCGAGCGCGCCCGAGCCGGGGATGCCGCGGCCTTTTCCGAACTGGTCGAGCATTACGATCGCCGTGTGTTCCGCATGGCGAAACAAATCACCCAAAATGACGACGACGCCGAGGACGTGCTGCAGGAAACGTTCCTCAAGGCATATACTCATTTAAGCGATTTCCAGGGAAATTCTAAGTTCTACACCTGGCTGGTGCGCATCGCCGTAAACGAGGCCCTCATGAAGCTTCGTAAGCGGCGTTCGGACCGGACCGTGCCGCTCGACGAGCCGATCGATACCGGCGAGGACGAGATGATCCGGGAAATAGCCGTTTGGGACGAAAATCCGGAAGAGACCTACTCTCGTGACGAATTGGCGCAAATCCTCGACCAGGCCGTGCAAAGTTTGAAGCCAGCTTACCGCACCGTTTTCATTCTGAGAGACATCGAAGAACTGTCGATAGAAGAGACTGCCGAGGCCTTAAAGCTTTCCATATCAGCCGTCAAGAGCCGGCTGCTGCGGGCGCGATTGCAGCTTCGGGAGAAGCTGACCCGGCAATTTAAAAGAAAGGGGGACGACGCGTTTGCTTACCTGTAAGCAGTTTCTGCGAGAGCTCAGCGGTTACCTGGAAAAAACCCTGGATCCCGCGGAATTGGCCGAACTCCAGAAGCACGTAAACGAGTGCCCCAACTGCTTTGTGGTGTGCGACACGACCGAGAAGACTTTGAAAATCTTCAAAGGCATGGATGCCAAGCCTATCCCTAAGGCCATCCATTCACGCCTCATGGCCGCGATCGAAAAGAAGATCCGCGACAAAGGCTGTTGCGGCTGAACCCTGCCATTTCAAACCCGTCAGTGAGTATGAAAAATCTCGTTGAAGCGGTTTTTCTGTCTCTCATCCAATACATCTAGAATGCGCTGTTTGCCGTGCTCGGCGACGTCCTCCCGCTGGTCCTCGATGTTCTGGTAATACTTGCTGTAATCGTCGAGAACTTCGGTAATGGTCAACTCCTGCGCTGGCGTGAGATTCAGCGTCGTTTTAAGCCGGCTCAGACCAAAGCGCTGGGCTGCCTCAATCGTTCGTCCTTGGGTCACAGCCGGCATGCGGGCGTGCAGATAGGCCCGCGTCAGGACCGACCCCGCCGCCAGGCCGCACAAGAAGATCACGCCAAAGATGGCGAGTACTTTAGGGTTCGACCAGCCGGCGTCTTGCTGCCGGAACGGGGCGTGCCGGTTTGTGGCCGGGGTAGCTATTGAATGCTCCCTTGCTCGACTGCGAAATTCTCGAGAACCGCGTCGCGCTGTTGTGCCTGGCTTCCAATTACTGGCGGGTCATAGTGAAATCCCTGCGCCACCATCGTTGGGGCCGTCAGGTGGCCGTCCCGGCTTTCCTCGGCTATCACATAGGAACCCAACAACACGGCCAACGCAAAGGAGGCATACGTCAGGCGCTTGGCGAACGGAGAATACACGAACACCGCCCAGATCGAATCTTTGGCGCGCTCTTCAATGCGCTGTATCACGCGCGCATAAAAGCCCGCCGCTGCATCCGTTCCTTCCGGCGCCCGCAGTTCACGCAGCAGAGCGTTGTGCGCCCGCATCGCCGTCACTTCGCTGGAACATTCCTTGCAGGAACGCAGATGATCGCTCAACCCCTGAGCCTCTACTCCCTGAGACTTCACCGCGGATCGCTTGTCTGACAGCAGATCCTCTAATCCATCTCGAATGGACCCATGCATATTTCCCTCAACAAAAACTGGTTTGCAGATCTTGACGTCTGCTCTTCAACAACTCTACAACCCCAACGCCATCAGGGGACTTTTGTCCAACCTCTGCGCCGCCTTCACCAGTTTCTGGCGCGCGCGAAACAACTTTACCTTTATCGTATTCTCATTCATCCCGGTCATCTGGGCCAGCTCTTCCACCGAGTGTCCTTCGACTTCCTTCAAAAGGATCAAAGACCGGTCTTCTTCAGAAATCTTCGTGAGCAGCTTCAGAATCAGGTCCCGCTGTGCCAGCCGCTGGTCCACCGCCGGCTGCTGGTCGGTTGCCGAGCCGGAAGTCTCCACGCGCGCCGAATCTTCGTTCGAGAAGTCGCTCTCATATACCAGCTTGCGGACGCGCTTCTTTCGCAGATAGTCGTAGCACTCATTCACCGTGATCTTGTAAATCCAAGTCAGCAGCGAACTCCGGAAATCGAAGTTCTTGATTGAAAAATAAATCTTGGCGAAAACCTGCTGAGCGATGTCTTCGGCATCGTTCCGGTTCCGTAGGATTCCGTAGATAATGGAAAAGACCTTGGCTTGGTACCGCTCTACGATTTCCCGAAACGCCAGTTCGTCTTGCGCCTGAATACGCCGGACGAGCGCCGCCTCATCGGTTTGTCGATGGTCCAATTTGGCCTTTGCTCGAGTTGCCTCGCCCGAAATCGCCGGGAACGGAAGAGCCGTGCTAAGCCCGTTCATATGCCCGACGGACGCACCTGGTCAGACAGCGGTTCCAAGAACTTAACCGATTATGCCAGCCGGGAATTTGGTTGTACACTAGAAGAGAGTTCGAATAAGGAGATTTATGATTGCGCTCAGTGAAACGGCCGTGACCAAGGTCAATGAAATCTTGAACATGCAAGACCCGAAGCCCGCCGGTTTACGCATTTCCGTGGTGGGCGGCGGCTGTTCCGGCTTCAGCTACTCGATGGCCTTCGAGAATCAACCGAACATGCTCGATAAAACCTACAATTTCGGCGATTTGCGCGTCTTCGTGGACCAGGCCAGCATGCTGTACCTCGACGGCGCCGAAGTGGACTACGTCGAAACGCTCGAAGGTTCCGGCTTCAAGTTCAACAATCCGCAAGTCAAATCCACCTGCGGCTGCGGCAGCTCCTTTAGCGCCTAGGAGTTAGCGACCGGCATGGGCAGGCGGCATTGCCGTCTGCCTCAGAATTTCTGAAGCAGACCCCGTGGGTCGTTGTGCTTCGAAGTCCGCACCATCGTGACAAAAATCGCGGTTGCGACGCACGGAATAATAGCCGCTGCGGCAATCACCGGTGCAAATGATTGCGCATCGGTGACACGTCCAATCAGGTAGGTCGAAATCATCGTGCCGATTCCCGCGCCTGTACCTGCCATGCCACTCACTGTGCCCACCGCCCGAGCATGGAAAACGTCGGTCGGCAGCACGGTGAACATGGTGGAGCAGGCCGCGTAGGCGAAAGCCGAGTACGCAAACAGGCCGAGCGCTGCCAGATAGCTGCTGGTGTGCAGGGCAAGCAATAGCGAGATCATGCTGGGCCCAAATATCAGCAGCACCGTCCGGCGCGCTTTGCCGACCGGCCATCCGCGGGATATCCAGTAGCTGGAAATGCCGCCGCCAACGAAATTTCCCAGATCCGCGCCCAAGAAAGGCATCCAGAAACCAAGCACGCTTTTTTCGATCGAGAAGCCTCTGCTTACCAGATAAAGCGCGAACCATTCGGAAATGAAATACCAGAACGGGTCCAATAAAAATCTTCCCAGGATGATCCCCCAGGCCTGCCGATAACGGATCAGATCGCGCCATCGCACCGTCGGACCGCTTTCGGCCCGGTCCAGCCGGCCATCGTGGATGTACTCGAGTTCCGTCGCGGATACCGTCGGGATGCCTGTCGGGCGACGCGGTAAAAGCGTAGCCAGGCGATCAGCCATAGGAAGCCCAAGCCGCCGGTAACCACGAAAACAGGCCGCCAGGTCCCGAATGCCTGGTAGGCATAGAGAACAAGAAACGGTGCGATCGCTCCGCCGATCGAGGTTCCGCTGTCGAACAGGGCAACCGCAAGAGCGCGTTCGCGATTCGGAAACCATTCCGCTACCGTCTTTGCGGCGCCCGGCATATTCGGTCCTTCGCCCAGGCCCAGCAAAAAGCGGAAGAACCGAAAGCTTATCAGGCCTTGTGCGAAGGATGTCGCCATCGCAACCAATGAGTAAAACGAGATGACCAGAGCGAAGCCCAGACGCGATCCCACCAGGTCGAGCAAACGCCCGCCAATTCCTTGCATCATCGTGTAAGCAACGCGGAATGAGATCAGCAGCGATGCGAAGTCCGAGTTGCTCCAGTGGAAGTGATCCTTGAGAATGGGCGCAAGTGCGCTGAGAGTCTGGCGATCGATGTAATTGATCACCGTAGACGCGAACAGAAGTGCGCCGATACCCCATCGCACGCGTGTTCGGCGATGCGAAGTACGATGCGCCGGAAAAGCACGGCCTGCGCCGTCAGATCCTTCCGGAGCCACATGCCTCCGAAGACCTGCGAGCGCTGGTCCTGCGGCTGAAATGGTGGGCTACTTTCCCCACGGCGTGCGCAATCTCAGCAATATTCTGCTCTGTGTAGTTTTCGAGTAACTCGACTACGATCCAACGCGAAAATGCATCTTCGGCCACCGGACACAAACCACGTGGATAGGTCCGATCAGTTCCCGTATCGTGCGACTGGAAAGGATAGTGGGAACTCGGGAACGCAGAACGCTTCTGAAAAACATCGTAAAGGTAAACCGGGCGGCCGCCGGTAATCAGATTGGCTTTCGCTTGCACATTTTCCCACCGCAACGCCTCGGAGAATTCGGCAGCCGAGCATCCAAAAAGCTCCAGGTCGATTTGGAAGAGAAACAGAAAATAAGAATGTGTAGATCCGGGTGCGATGCGCTGAAGCGAAATCCCTTCCATTGCGCGCAGATGCTCCGACAGCCGGTCCCCAAGCCGAATCCTGGCCGCACAGAAACTCCTCCAGGCGATCGAGTTGCGCCAGAGCCACCGCGCCCTGCATTTCCGTCATCTGGTAATTCGGCGCAAGAAAGAATGGGTTTCGGATTCCTTCCTCGCGCTGATAGCACTTATCCAGAAACAACGATGCAATATACCGTAGGTGATCGTCATCCGTGAGCACCATTCCTCCCGAACCCGCCGAAATGTGCTTAAAGTGGTTCAGCGAAAACGCACTGATCACTCCGCGCCGGCCCACCAGTTCACCATTCCATTTACATCCGTATGCCTGCGCGCAGTCCTCGATCACCGGAATTCCATGCGCGGTCCCGATCTCGAGCAAAGAGTCGAGATTCGCCGCAAGCCCGGAATGATGCACGGCAAGAATGGCCCCGGTTCTCGAACTCATCACCGCCCGGACGGAGGCCGGATCCATATTCATCGTGTCCGCTTCCACGTCTGCAAACACCGGAACAAGGCCCTGATACAAAAGCCCGGTAAGTGAGCCCATGTCAGTGATGGCAGAAGTGATCACTTCGGTGCCGGGTGGTAGTTCCAAAGATCCAACCGCGATATGCATCGCCGCGGTACCGCTCGAGCAGCCAAGGCAATGTTTCTTCCCGTAAAGGTCGGCGAAGCGGCGCTCCAGCTTTTTCACTTTCGTGCCAATAAAAAAGAAGAGAATGTCGGAATCGATCACCTCATCGAGATAGCGCTTCTCGGTTTCACCGTGCCGTTTGCGCGGGGGGATCGGCGTTTGCACGGCGGGTTCTCCGCCTTCAATCGCAAGTTTCTCTGTGGTGTCAAACATCGGGTGTTCCTGGGCGGTTTTACCGGTCCGGCGAGCCTCCATTGGTTTCAAGCGACACGCAATCTTTAGGTGCGTCGGCCGACCGCGACACTACTTGGCGCGCGCCACGCAGGAAATTAGCCCGCAGCGCGATGTCCGCACTCTTGGCGCCCATAAGACTCAGGAAAACATTTGCCGGCGACGACAGCAAATTGCCGTAGAGCAGTGCTCCAGCGACATTCCGGAACAGCAAAATAGGCTCCTGTTCGGGGATGTTGCTCGATTCAAAACCGGACAGCTCAAGACGCGATACGTCGTCGGCAATCATGGCCGGCCGGGCATCCGGCTGTGCCGCATGCACCTTCAGATTTCTGAGCGTGAGCCCGTCCACATGCCGGGTGTACAAACCGACAGCAGGCAATTCGCCGAACATGTCCCCGTCGGGATACTTCGCCGCTAGCTCCGGCACTTCCAGATCCCTGCGTCCGCTGCCGCCTTTCGCCGTTACGGTAAAGCCATCAATCACCACATCCTGTACGCGTCCGCCTTCGACACCTGTAATGGAGCTGGTCAAATTCGCGCCGGTCGCCGTCACGTTCTCAATGGAAACGTTTTTAAGCGAACCCGGTGCAATCTTGTCCATGCTGCGGCCGCGATTGCCCACGCGAATGAAAATCGGTGCACGCGCGTCTTCAATCGAAATGTTTGAGATCACCACCCCGTCGATATTCGCCCCATCGACAGCCTCGAGCGCTATGCCGGCAGTCGGCAGCCGCCCCGTGTCTCGGCGCAGCATCACGCAATTCGTCACCGAGACGTTCTTAAAGTCTCCCTCGCTCTCGGTGCCGAACTTGAAATGGCTGCAATTGGTTCGAAGAACACAGTTAGCTACCACCAGGTGCTCGGTGCCGCGTTTCTTGCCCAGCGCAAAGCTCGCTTTCGGACAAACCGCGTCATCCCACGAATCGATATACGAATTTGTGATTCGGACAAAGTGACAATTGTCCGGATCCACCCCATCCGCATAACCGTTCAGGAGTTTCACGCCCTCCACCTCCACATGATCCGTCCCTATCAGGCTGATGTTGTAGTTCGGCGCATTGCGGACCGTGATGCCGCGTATCGAGATCCACTCGGAGTTTTTGAATGCGATCGGCTTCGGGCCGCCGCGCTTCGGCCGGTTGCCGTCGATCTCGCCTTGCCCTTCGATGGAAGTGTTGTGGATGCCGTCCCCGACTAGTAGCGCGTAATGAGCGTAGCTGGTTTCTGTATCGTCGTAGGCTGGCGGCGCGGCTCGCCGTCTCTTCTCGTCTGGACTGGCGTTCGCCCGCCCGGGCCGGGTATCTCGCGTTTCGGGTGGGGTCGTCGTCATCCGGTATGGCAGCGCTTCGTAGGCATCGAAATCCCCGTCATCCGGACTGAACATCAGCCGGGCGCCCTTATCAATCCGTAGTGTCAGGTTCGAGCCGAGATGCAACGTACCGCTCACGTAATTGCCCGCGGGAATCACTACCGTCCCGCCCGCGGATGATGCCTTGTCGATGGCCGCCTGAATCGCCCGAGTGTCCTTGGTTGTGCCGTCGCCCTTTGCGCCGAATTCGTGGACATCGAACGTGCCCTGCGCCGCGTGTGTCGCCGCATGTGTCATGGACCAGCACAAACCTGCCATGCACATCAGCCTGCACCCGGCGCGCACGGATCGAGTTCTTTGTATGCCGAAAATCATGCCCTTACGCTCCCTCGCTTCTGCCACCTGAATCACAGACCATTAGACGGCGTGGCGTTCTGGATTTCAAGATCGCGCACGTTCATTCGTTGCAGTTCGCAACTAAGATGTCACAAACCGCCATGGATGGCTCAAGTCATCTTTTCAAGCTGAAAGGAACCAGCTCTCGCCCATATTGCAATTCGTTCCTTTTACCCGTATAAGAAGACAAACCCTCTCGCGTCGTTTAGACCACTACGAGCCGGACCGGAGTTCCGAAAGACGAAAGGATTGCCGCTTGACTGGTGTAATTCGGTTGGTTTTCAATATTTTTCTCGCGCTTACGCTGTGTGGCGTGATCTGGAGCCAACAACGGAGTACAGCCGGTCTTTACGGTCGTGTTACAGATCAGCAGGGCGCGCTGGTCCCCGGGGCCGCCGTGACTCTCACCCAAGTCGCCACCGGAATTGTGCGCGTCGCTCAGTCCAACGAAGACGGTGAATGGGAGTTTCCTGCGATTCCAGTGGGCGAATACCGGCTCCAAATTCAGAAGGAAGGCTTCAGCAGAGTAGAGCAGAGCGGGATCATCCTGCAAGTGAACGACAACCGTCGCGCGGATCTTGCGCTATCCCTCGGCGCGGTGAGCGAAACCGTGAACATCCAGGGAAGTGCTCTGGCCGTGGATGTCAGTAGCGCAACGTTGAAAGATACGGTGGACAGCCGCAGAGTGGTGGATCTGCCCCTCAATGGGCGTAACCTCGCCGATCTGACGTTCCTGGTGCCCGGGGTTCAGTCGGCCGCTAGTGTGACAGGTGGCACCGGAGACGGAGCAAAGATGGCGTTTGCCGCCCGCCGTTTCTCAGTAGACGGCTCGCGTCAGAATAGTCTCTCGTTTACTCTGGACGGCGGCGACAATCAAGACACGCTGCAAAATAATAACTTGCCCTTTCCTTTTCCCGACGCGGTGCAAGAGTTCAGTGTTCAGACCAGCAACGCGACCGCGGAGTTCGGAAAGACCTCGGGCGGATCGGTCAATATCGTAACCAAGAGCGGCACCAACGCGTATCATGGCGACGTCTTTTGGTTTGTCCGGAATACCGCGTTCGACGCCAACAGCTTTTTCTCACATACGCCCGACCAGCTCAAACAGAATCAGGGCGGCTTCACGGTGGGCGGCCCTGTGAAAAAGGACAAATTGTTCTTCTTTGGTGGTTATCAGCAAACTTGGGTACGTTCTCTGAGTGGCAGTGGATCGGCCATCAGTATGCCGGCCAGCCACCGCCAGGGCGACTTTTCAGATCTGCTGTCCGGATCGCATCCGATTACCCTTCTCGATACCTCAACGGGTAAGCCGTATCCAAGGAATCAGATTCCGTCGTCTGAACTCTCGCCGGCCGCTCAGAATCTGCTCAAGTATGCGCCGGCGCCGGGTCCGGATGGATTGGTGCACTATGCCGTGCCGTCGCTGCAGAATGCGCGTGAGTGGATCGCGCGCGTGGATTACCGGGTGAACGACAAGAACAGCATCTATGTCCGGCTTTATCGGAACTACACGGAGACGCCGGCGCAAATGGTGGCTAACAATATTTTTTCAAGTGCACAAGGCATTACTGCCACGTCTGAAACCGGCACCGTGGGCGACACTTACACGCTATCGCCGAATATACTCGTTGATACTCACTTCACAGCGAATAAGTACTCCGGAAACCGGACTTACGCTTTTCCCGAGACGATGAAAACGCTGGGAGTAAATGTGAATCCTTCCTCGAACTCGGTCGGCGTTAGTATCGATGGTACGAGTAATATCACCCTGAGCTCCGGGACCCCAGCGAAGTTCGCCCGCGCTAACCTGGAGCTCACCCATTCCTGGCAATGGATCAAAGGTAAACACAGTATGGTTTGGGGCGCCAATCTGGAGGACTCTCGATACAACGAATACAATACCTTCAACGGTCAAGGCGTGTTCGAATTCAATGGCCAGTGGACTGGATTCGATCAGGTGGATTATCTTACCGGGCAATTTTCGAGTTTCACTCAAGGCAATGGTGAAATCGAATTCAAACGGCTGCATTACTTCGGATTTTATTGGGGCGATACATATCGGGTTACTCCTCGCCTTACAGTCAGTTTCGGCACAAGATACGAGCCTTATCTGCCAATCACCGATCTGAATAACCGTATCGTTCAGTTTTCTCCGCAAGCTTACGCGGCGGGCGCGGTCTCGCAGGTATTCGTGAACTCGCCTCCCGGCCTGCTCTATCCAGGCGATAAGACCCCGTCGGGGTCGGTTGTCCCGAAGAGTGTAGTGGCCAGTCAACTCGGCCACGTGACTCCTCGCGTAGGTTTTGCCTACGATGTGTTCGGTAATGGAAAAACGAGTATACGCGGCGGATACGGGATGTTCTACGACACACCCGAACTTTACGCGTACAACAACATCAACGATCAATCGCCGTTCAGCTTCACCGTGAATTTCCTGAGTGGCTCATTCGACAATCCATATGCCGGTCGAAGCCAGTACAATGTTTTCCCGTTTGCCGGTGATTTTCAGAAAGATTCCGCTTTTCAGCTCCCCTTCACCGCCGCGGCGCTGCAAGCCACTCAGCCATTGCCGTATGAGCAGAATTGGAACCTGACCATCGAACGTCAGTTCGGTCAGGACTGGCTGGTTCGCGCCAGCTATGTTGGAACGAAAGGAACGCATTTGTGGGGAGACTATGATGCCAATGCGCCAATCTACAACCAGGCTCTTTCCCTGACCGCAAATCGTCAAAACGTTCAGGCGCGGCGTCCACGCCGGCAATATCAGGCATTGGATCTCCTGTTCGCCGGCTTGAATCAATCCTATAACTCATTGCAGGTTTCGGTCGTCAAGCGTTTCAGTAAAGGATTGAGTAATCAGCTCAGTTACACACTCTCGAAAAATCTGGATTATCTGTCAAGCAATGCGCAGATTACTTCCAATAGCATTGCCGATCCATTCAATTTCTTTCAGTTCCGGGGCCCGTCGGACTTTGACCGCCGTCATCGTTTCGTTGATTCGTTAGTCTATGAGGTGCCCGACGCTGGACACGCGCTGCATTCCGGCTTTCTGAGTGCAGTACTGGGCAATTGGCAGCTCAGCGGTATCGTAACGCTGCAATCAGGCTCGCCATTCAGTATCTTGAGCTCTAACGATGCCGTTGCCAGCGCAGGCACGGCCATGGGCCAACTCGTCGGAACCCTGCCGCTTTCCACGTCTCGGTCCAGGGGTGCTCAAATCGCGCAGTACTTCAACACCGATGCGGTACAGCAGGCAACTCCCGGCACTTACGGAAATCTGGGGCGCAACGTGCTTGTTGGGCCAGGATATGCGAATACCGACGCTTCCGTTTCACGCAGTGTGTCATTGCCTTTCTTAGGTGAGGGTGGCCGCCTGACATTCCGAGCCGAAGCTTTCAACATATTCAATCGGGTAAACCTGGCGAATCCCGGCAACAAGATTGGATCGGCAACCTTCGGCAAAATCACGGCAGCCTCAGTTCCGCCGCGGATTCTCCAGTTCTCCCTCAAAGTTATTTTCTAAGCGGACCGGCCCTGCTGTTCTTGGCGAATATCGGGAGACGCGCGCGCGGACGGAAGCGGGAGAAAAAAGACCTGCTGCAGCAGCTCGCGGGCAACATCCAGCGCGGCGAGCAGCGCACAACCGACCGGAGCCACGTCTTTACGAAAAGGGGCGACACGGATCTGGAGCCCGCGCGAAATCGTCTCAAAACACTGCGCCCGAACAGTGCGTGTAACCGCTTCGAGCAGGTCTTCGCGGGCGGCGTTCGCAAATTTACCCGCCAGCACCACGAGAGAGGGATTCAGGAGTTGCGCTGCATTGGCGATCCCAATGGCCAAGGCCTCACTCGTCTCGAGAAGCGCCGCTCTGGCCAGTTCATTGCCCTGGCGTGCCGCCGAGACGATCGCTTCCGCCGTCAACTCTGCGATGCCCGTCTTTGTCGACCCCAAGAAGTTGTGGCCCCCGGAATCCAGGGCTTTCCGCACCCGTGCAATGGTTGCCCGTGTCGACGCATAAGCTTCCACACAGCCTTGCTTTCCGCACGCACATACTGGACCATTGCGATCGATGACCATATGACCCAACTCCCCGCCCGCCAACGTCGCGCCGCGCAGCATCCGCCCGTCCACGAAAATTCCCGCCCCGATGCCGCTGCCAATCTGCACGTAAATCGCGGAACTGTGGCATCGGTTCTCCGGAATGAGTAAGTGAAGCGCGAGCGCGACCGCGCGCGCCCGATCGTCCAATGTCACTTCGATCTGGAATGTTTCCCGGAGCGCCTCGAGCAGCTTAACTCCACGCCAGTGCGGAACCCGCTCCCAATCCAGGCAGATGCCGTTCTGGACATCTAGTGTTCCGGTGTGACCAACCCCGATTCTGGCGATTCGCGAGCTATCCAGGCCGGCATCCGCGAGAGCTGTCTTAAAAGCCTTCAAAGAATCTTTCAGGGTCTTGTCAATGCTGTTATGAGGATCGGCCGCAACCGCGCCACGTCCGATAAGCGCACCCGATACGTCAGTGATTACTGCCGTAATCCGATCGCGATCGAACTCCAGTCCAGCCACATACGCCAGACGGGGGTTGACCACTAGAAGTGTTGGACGTCGTCCTCGATAAGGAAGCGTGGCGCCCGTTTCGACTACTAACTGCTTAGACAGCAGCACGCTAACAGATCGCGAAATTGTGGCGGCGCTCACGCTGAACAGACGAGCCAACTCCGCGCGAACTACCTCGTGACGATAAAAGATCTCCCAAAATAGTGATTCTTCGAGGTTTCTCATCGGATCAGCTTGGCGGCTTGCTTAGAAACCCATCTACAAAACAAATCGGGGCAGAGGTAAGCAGAGTCTAGCAGAGAAATGCGCCAAATCGCTGATCTTCCTCAATTTTGCAACACGGTCACAAAAATTCGGAAAATCTTTTCTCATTGATTCCATTGCGCTTGACCCCAAATTTCCCAACGCCATAGTTCGTTTTTGCCCCTCTCGCGTGCTACTCTCCGGCAGGCTCGCTACAGGTTCCAACCTGTCAGCGGGCCATTTCCTTTTCTGGAGATCAACGCCCATGACTGCTCGATCTATCCGCCGCGCCGCCGAGCGCAAAGCCAAAAAGCTCGCCCTCAAAGGCGAAAAAGCCGAAACTCAGAGCCCCGCTCGTCTCGAAGCCAATCGCGCGAATGCCCAACTCTCTACCGGCCCCCGCAGTGAAGAAGGCAAGCGTAAGTCTTCCCTAAACGCCGTCAAAACCGGGCTCACCGGTGTCACCGTCCTGCTACCTGGCGATGACGCCGCCGAATACCAGCGCCACATCGCCCGCTACGAAAAAGAATTTCGGCCCGTCGGCATCGAAGAGTCCGAGCTCGTCCAATCTCTCGCCGACATCTCCTGGCGCTTACGCCGCATCCCCGGGCTCGAAATGGCTATCTACGCCCGAGGCAGCGTCCTGTATGCCGATCAGTTCGCCGAGGAGGATCCGAACGTCCGCCGCGGTCTCATCGAATTGCAGACTCATCTGGTCTACGAAAAGCAGCTCCGCAACTTGCAGCTTCAGGAAGCCCGCCTGGTCCGCCGCCGCGAAAAGGAAACCGCCGAGCTTCGCCGCCTGCAAAAGGAACGAGCCGAACGCACCGAAGAGCATGCGTTTGAGGAAAATGGCTTCGAATTTTCAAATTCCGATCGCCAGGCGGAAACCGCCGAGAATTCGACGCCTTTTGACTCTATCCGAACCCTGTCCCGCGTTTGTTATGGAGCACAGCGCGGATACAACGGCATCGGCGTGCCCCGCATAATAGCCATGTAGCCTATGAGCCGGATCCCCCACGATCTCCTGACCGAAACCCAAAATCCGGCTTCCGCCGAAATCGACGCGCTGCCCGTCCTCGATATGCTGCGCATTATCAACGCGGCAGATAAAGAAGTCGCCGTCGCGGTCGAGCGAGAACTCCCAAATATTGCCCTTGCCATCGAAGCCACTGTCGCCCGCCTCGACGCAGGCGGCCGGCTGTTTTATGTTGGCGCGGGAACCTCAGGCCGCTTGGGCGTGCTCGACGCTTCCGAATGCCCGCCCACCTTCAACACCCCTCCCGAACTGGTGCAGGGCATTATCGCCGGCGGCGATCGAGCGCTCCGTCATTCCATTGAGCGCGCCGAGGACGATCCGAAACAGGGCCGGCAAGATCTCGTGGACCGCGGTTTCAACGCTGGCGACGCGCTGGTCGGAATCGCGGCAAGCGGCCGTACCCCGTATGTGTTGGGCGCGCTCGCCTATGCCCGCTCGCTAGGTGCGCTCACGATTGGCCTGAGTTGCACGCCCGATTCCGCCGTTGGCCGTGCCTCGGAAATCACCATCACGCCGGAATCCGGCCCCGAGATCGTCACCGGCTCTACGCGCATGCGGGCCGGCACCGCCACCAAGCTCGTTCTGAACATGCTCAGCACCGGTGTAATGATCCGCCTCGGCTATGTGTACGGCAATCTCATGGTCAACATGCAGGCGACCAACGAGAAGCTCACCGATCGCGCGCGCCGCATTATCGTGAATATCGCGGGCGTATCTTATGATGAAGCGTCGCGGCTGCTCGGCGCGGCGGGCTCCGTGCGGGTGGCAATCCTCATGCACAAACTGGGACTCCCGCGTAGCGAAGCCGAGGCAAAACTGGCGGCGGCCAAAGGCCGGCTGCGGGTTGCGCTGGAATCCACGTTGACATAAATGGACAAATTCAGAATTGTAGGCGGAACGCCTTTGAGTGGCGAGTTGCCGGTGAGCGGCTCGAAAAATTCGGCTCTGCCCGCGCTCGCGGCGTGCCTGCTAACCGAAGAGCCGGTCACACTTGGGCGCATCCCTCGCGTGAAAGACATCGTCACCATGCAGAGCCTGCTCGAATACGCGGGCGCGCGGCTCACGCGGCACGCCGGAACGGTGCGCGTCGACGCCAAGCATCTGGACCGGCCCGAAGCCCCCTACGATGTCGTCAAGACCATGCGCGCCTCCAGCCTGGTATTGGGTCCGCTGGTCGCGCGCACCGGCAGCGCCCGTGTTTCCATGCCCGGCGGCTGTGCCATCGGAGCGCGGCCCATCAACATGCATGTATCCGCGCTCGAACAGCTCGGCGCCACCATCGAGCAATCGCATGGCTATGTAGAAGCGCGCGCGCCCGAAGGCTTGCGCGGTGCGACTGTCAGCTTCGACCGCATTACCGTTACCGGCACCGAAGACGTCCTGATGGCGGCCGTTCTCGCGCGCGGGGAAACCGTGATTCGCAACGCCGCCCGCGAACCCGAAGTGAAGGATCTCGCCGAATTACTCAACAAAATGGGCGCGAAAATCGAAGGCGCGGGCACTTCCATTATCCGTGTAAAAGGCGTAGAGAAACTGCGCGGCGCCGAGCACGATATCGTTCCGGATCGTATCGAAGCCGGCACTTTCGTGCTCGCCGCCGCCATCTCGCAAGGCGACGTCGTCGTCACCGGCTGTCATCCCGAACACATCGCGGCCCTTACTGTAAAGATGGAGCGGGCCGGCGCTGAAATCGATGAGATACGACCGGACGCTTTGCGCGTGAGATGCCCGCGGCGGCCTAAAGCCGTCGACATGACTACCGAAGAATATCCCGGTTTCGCCACCGACCTGCAAGCGCAATACATGGCGTGGATGACGGTAGCGCAAGGCATCAGCTTCGTCACCGAAACGATTTTCGAAAATCGCTTCATGCACGCGCAGGAGCTCGCCCGCATGGGCGCCAACATCCGTATCGAAGGGCGGCAGGCCATTGTCGCCGGCGAGGACGGCCTCATGGGCGCGCAAGTCATTGCCTCCGATCTGCGCGCCAGCGCTTCGTTGGTTCTGGCCGCCCTGGTCGCCAAAGGGGAAACCACCATCGACCGCGTCTATCACATGGACCGCGGCTACGAGCGAATCGAAGAAAAATTGGCCGCGGTCGGCGCCAACATCCGGCGGGTGGAAACATGAAGCACCACAGCCCCGGTTTTCTGGCGCTGGTGCAGGATGCCAAAAAACGCATTCACGAAATCGATATCGAAGAATACAAGCGGCTCCGCGAAAGCGGCCAGGCCGGTCAATTGGTCGACGTGCGCGAGGAGCACGAGTGGCGTGCCGCCCACGCCGCCGGCGCTATCCATCTGAGCAAAGGGACCATCGAGCGCGATATCGAAACAACTATCCCGGACAAAAATGCCCGTCTGGTTCTATACTGCGGGGGCGGTTACCGCTCCGCGCTGGCAACGGACAATTTGCAAAAAATGGGCTACAACAATATTCTTTCGCTCGATGGCGGTTGGCGCGCCTTAGAGCCCTCCGGTCTGCCACTCGAGCGAAGCCAGTAAGATTACTAGCTTGCCGTGGCGTTCAGCTATTGATAGATTCTCCTCAGTTTCCAGCGGGAAGGAAAGTCATGAAGCTTGTAAGGGTCCGGACGCTATCAGTCGCTATCGGGTTGTTACTTCTGTCAACCTCGCCGATTCTTGCCCAGAAATATCGCGCTCAGGTGCGCGGGCTCGTCCTTGATCAAACCGGCGCGGCCTTGCCCGGTGCTACCGTCACGCTGTTGAACCCCAGCACTGGGATAAAGGCCGTCAAGCAGACGGATAACTCGGGGCTTTACGTCTTCGACTACGTCGATCCTGGAGCCTACTCGGTCACTGTGGAAGCGCCCGGTTTTGGGCGCTTTGTGCAGGAGAATATTTCCGTCCAGTCCGGCGGAGACATCACAGTGAATGCAACTTTAAGCCCCGGCAGCCTCCAGCAGAGCGTTACTGTTTCCGATTCTCCGCCGGCCGTCGAATTCAATTCGACGAATCAGCAACTGACTATCGACACTAAGCTGGCGAACGAGACGCCGAGGCTCGATCGAAATGCCTTTCAAACTGACGCTGCTCGAGCCGGCTGCTATCAACACGCGCGGCGAGATGCAGCCGTACCATTCCTGGGCGGCAAACAGCGTCGACCTGGGCGGCGCAACTAATCTGAAAAATGACTTGCTGGTGGACGGCGCCCCAATTGGCATTGGCCACAAGAACGGTTATCCGCCCAACCAGGACGATATCCAGGAAGCGGTCGTAATGCAGAACAGCGTCGATGCGGAGTCCGGGCACAGCGCGGGTGGAATCATCAGCCTCACTACCAAGGCAGGCACCAACGAATGGCACGGTAACGCTTTTTACTTAGGCCGGTATCCGTGGTTGAGCGCGGAAGCCGACCGCACGCGCTTCACCCAAAACGCGCAACGTCAGAATATGTACGGCGGCACGCTCGGCAATCCGATTATTAAGAACAAACTGTTCAACTTTTATTCGATGGAGTACTGGAAAGTCGGCTCTCCCAACAGCTACAACGTCACCGTGCCGACCGCTCTGGAGCGCCAGGGTGACTTTTCGCAGACGCGCGCCGCCGACGGGTCTCAGCGAACCATCTATGATCCTTTCACGACTGTTGTCGATCCGGCGTCCGGCGCAGTAACTCGTACGGCCTTTCCGGGCAATAAAATTCCATCTTCCAGATTCGATCCTTTTTCGGCCAACTTGCTTGGTAGCTTCTGTGATCCAAATAACCCCGGCGTTGGATACAACCATGCGAATAATTATCAGCACGGATTTATCGATAGCTATAACTACTACAACTTGTCCGATCGGGTCGATTACAACGTCAACGACAAGTGGCGTTTGTTTGGCTATTACGGGCGCTACCACTCCGAAGACATCGCCGGTAATCCAACACCGAACAACTCGGTTTTGTATCAACCCTCCGGGAGCTTGAGAGGAGCTAACCAAATAGCCGGCGACGCGGTCTGGTCTATCACTCCCAGCACTGTGCTGAATTTTCACGGCGACTGGTTCAATTTGACTGACGCCTATGTTTCAAAGGACCTGGGTAAGAATGGTTGGGCGAGTATCTGGCCCAATAATCCCTGGTATGCGCCGTACCAGGCCGCATCCCAGAATGTACCGGTTTATTTTCCCACCCTGAATATTGGCGGCTCAGCCTTCGGCGGCCCTGGCTTCTTCTGGGATCAGCGTCCTGCTGCCGAATCGTTCAGCGTCAAAGCCACCCATCAACACGGCTCGCATTACATCAAGGCAGGCTTCGAATTCCGGCGCAGCGCTGGTCCCACATATGTATCGAATACGGATAACTTTTTGTTCAACCAGTCGGTCACGGCGAACACCTTCAATAATCCCGGATCTCACGAAGTCCGGCGACCCATTCGCTACTTTCCTCCTGGGTGCTCTTGACGGTTCCTCGCAAATGGTCGGCGGACCCGCGCCAATCACCGTGAACGACTTCTTCGGAATGTACATCGGCGACGATTGGAAAGTGAGTCGAAGGATCACCATCAACCTGGGCCTTCGCAATGAATACGAGCGGCCATGGCACGATCCGGATCACACGCTGTCGCAGGGTCTCGATCTTGTCGGCGTAGATCCCGCGATTGCTGCAAATCCTCCCCAGATGCCGGCCCAGGCTTTGTCCATAGTGGGCAACAACTATTACAGTTTCGCTGGGCTCTGGCGTTTCACCAGCGACGCGTTTCCAGGAATGTGGAGCGCGCCGTCCTTCGCTCTGCAGCCTCGCTTCGGGATCGCGTATCGAATAAGTGACAAGACCGCTCTGCGATTCGGCTATGCCATGTATACCGTGCCGAGCGAATTCAACTTCACCCCCGCACCGGTATCCGGGTTCGAGGATGTAAACTTCCTCGAACCCCCATTCTTCGGCATGACGGGTTTCCAGAACACCGCCCCTTTGGTGAATGGAAGGCCGCAGCAAACCATCTCGAATCCTTACCCTGCCAGCAATCCCTTGCTGCCTATCCCGGGTAAAGCGGGCGGAAGTAACATCGGGCGCGGCGGTTCGCCTCTGCTCTGGTATCCGCAGGACTTCAAGAAGCCCTATAACCACCGGCTCAATCTAACGATCGAGCACCAATGGCCGGGCCAGCTTGTAACTTCGTTTACTTACTTCACGAACTTCGGAGATCAGCTCTACAATCAGCCTCTGAATAATATAGATCCGCGCCTGCAACAGCAATACCAGAACACGCTCAATACTACTCAGGTCCCAAATCCGTTCTATCATTATCAAAATCAAACGCTGATTCCAGGTCCGCTTTTCAATCAACAGACGGTCACGCTCGGCTCTTTGCTGACTAAGTATCCGCTGTACGGCCCTTTATATGAGATCGGTAAGCTCGGCGCTTCCGAACGTTATACCGACTTAGAGCTGAAAGTGCAAAAACGATTCAGCCAGGGTTACAATTTCCTGTTCGGATACATCTATATTCGTGAGAAAACTCAGCAATCGTTTAATGATCTGACCGCTTACCTGGATCAACTCAGTTATCAGAATAGCGATCAGCCTCACCACCGCATCACTGCGGCAGGCACCTACGAGCTGCCATTCGGGAGAGGTAAGCATTTCCTGTCTGGCGCGTCCCGGCTCACAGACGCCGTGATCGGCGGCTGGCAGATTGCCGGCGTGCTGAATTTTAATACCGGCGACTTTCCGCGCTTTGGCAACTACATCGTCACTGGCAATCCGTGCGACAATGTGCCGTCCGGCTACTACTTCAATCCCAAGGTTTTCAGCCAGATTCCGGCGAACACCTATGTTCTGCGGAGTAATCCTCTGCAGTACTCGTGCATCACTGGTCCGAAATTCTTCAATCTGGACGCGAGTTTACTCAAGAATTTCCATATTACGGAACGGGTGCAAGGTCAGTTGAAGATGACCGCCTACAACGCCACGAACCGGCTGAATCTGGGCGACCCCGACACGACCGTCACCGATGCCAACTTCGGGCAAGCGCTGTATCAAGGTTCTCCCGCCGGCGAGTTTGGAGGTCAAACCGCGGTATACGGCAACCAGGCCGGCCGCCAGGTGGAGCTCGGGTTTAAACTCATCTTTTGACTCGGCGCGCTGTCTTAAGCTTGCTGGCATGGCCGCTTTCGAGCCACGCCCAAGACGCGGGTGCTAACGAGCGCGGAATGGCTTCGCGCGGAATCAAAGCTGCGCCGCGCCCAAAGCCGTCCGGGCTTCCGTTTCACGCTCGGTTCACTGACGTGGCTGCGGCGGCCGGTCTGAAAGAACCTTCGATCTCCGGCCATTCCACGCGTGCCGACTATGTCATCGAGGCCATGGGCTGCGGAGCCGCGTTCTTCGATTACGATAACGATGGCTGGCTCGACATTCTGGTCCTCTCGAGTTCACGCTTCGGCGATCCGCCGCCCACCGCCTCGAATCGCCTGTATAAGAACAACCGGGACGGAACGTTTACCGACGTAACCGCAGAAGGCCGGGCTTTTCCGGACCGGATACTGCTATGGCGTCACGGTCGGCGACTACAACAACGACGGATTCGAAGATCTGTTCATCACCGGTTGGGAACAAAATGTTCTATATCGCAATAACGGTAACGGAACGTTTACCGATGTAACGAAAGAAGCCGGATTGTGGAACGACCGCCCGCGCTTCGGCTCTGGCTGCAGCTTTGTCGACTACGATCGCGATGGCAGACTCGATCTTTTCGTTTCGAATTATGTGACATTCGACGTGAAGTCCGTGCCGCGTGCCGGAGAAAACAACACCTGCAACTACGAAGGTGTGTTCTGCGGGCCGCGCGGCCTGCCCTTCGGACAGCATTCGCTCTATCGCAACAATGGCGACGGCACATTCACCGATGTCACCTCCGCGTCGGGGATCGGCAAGCCGCGCGGAGGCTACGGGCTGACTGTCGTCGCCGCCGATTTCGATAACGACGGCTGGCCCGATATCTATGTAGCGTGCGATTCCACGCCGAGTCTTCTTTTCCATAACAATCACGACGGCACTTTTACGGAACAGGCCTTGGAAGACGGCGTGGCGCTGAGCGACGACGGCATGGAGCAAGCCGGCATGGGCGCTGGCGTGGGCGATTTCATGCTGGACGGAAGTCTGCAGATTGTGAAAACGCATTTCGCCGCCGATACGCCCGCCGTCTACGTCAACAACGGCAAAGGGGAGTTTCGCGACGACAGCATTCGTTCCGGGCTCGCCAGCGAAACCCGCTTTATCGGTTGGGGCATTGGAATTGAAGACTTCGATAACAATGGCGCTCCTGATATTTTCTGGGTCACCGGCGGAATTTATCCCGAGCTGCAAAACAAGCCGGATCAACCTTACAAGACCCCCCGCATTCTGTTTCGCAATTTAGGGAACGGACATTTTGAGCCATTGACGCGCGAAGCTGGGCCGGCCCTCGGAGCTTTGCACTGCAGCCGCGGCTGCGCCTTTGGCGATTTCGACAACGATGGCGATATCGATATTCTCATCGTCAATCAAAACGAGCCGCCGTCGTTGCTGCGGAACGACGGCGCGGGCGGCAATCACTGGATCAAAGTCAAGCTAATCGGCGTCAAGTCGAACCGTAGCGCGATCGGTGCGAGAGTGACGGCTTTCTACGGCGGCAAAACGCAGGTTCGCGAGGTGCTGAGTCAATCCTCCTATTTATCGGTCAACGATAGCCGGCTTCATTTCGGTCTGGGCGCTGCCGCCTCCGTCGATCTGGAAGTCCGATGGCCGAACGGCGGCACTGAAAAATTCGCCCGTGTTGCGGCGGATCGGCTTGTCCGTATCAAGGAAGGATCCGGCATCCTATGATTGCCGCGGTGCTGCTCGCCTTTTTGTTGCTTGCACCGGATACGGCCGACGATCTTGTAGCCAAAGCCAAAACGCTTCTCGAAGTGTCTAAACCGGCGGAGGCGGCGATCTATCTTGACCGCGCGCTAAAACTGCTCGGCCATACACAAGCTGCGGCCTATCCTTTGTATCTGCGCGCCAAAGTATATAGCGGCGATAACCAAGCGCAGAAAGCCGCGGCGGCGCTCGAAGAAAGCGTCTCGCTCGATCCTTCGCTCGCTGAAGCGTGGTCAGACCTGGGCGTGGCGCGAAAACTACTCCGCAATGACCGTGGCGCGCTTACGGCGCTTCAACGCGCCGTTCATCTCGACGCGGACGACGCCGTCGCGCAATATCGTCTTGGCGCGGAATACCTCCGGCAGGACAAGCCGGCCGAGGCAGTTGGTCCGCTCCAGGAAGCGTACCGGGTCAATCCGGAAGATCAGTCCACGCTGAATTCCCTGCAAATCGCGCTGCGCCGCAGTGGAAGGAACGAAGAAGCGGAAAAGATCAAAGCCCAACTGGCGGAGGTCCTTCGCAAACGCGACCAATTCAGCCAGGATGCCCTCAAGGCCGTTCGCATAAATAATGAAGGCGCGGCGCTCCAGAAGAACGGTGATTTGCGCGCCGCTCTCGATAAATACCGCGAGGCGCTCAACCTCTACCCCGAGCATGTCGGCATTCGCGTGAACTATGCGGTAGCCCTCTTGCGTCTCGGCCAGTGGACCGAAGGTCTTACGGAACTGCACGAAGCTCTGAATCGCGATCCCGGCAATGCGCGCATCAAAGCGGCATTGGACGACGCGCTGGCGCAAGCCCCACGCGATCTACTGCCCGGCTGGGCCGTCAAGCGTTAGCTCGAGCATTTTCGCAATCTGCAACAGCCTGGGTTCGCTAAACGGCGCGCCGATCAATTGCAAGCCGATCGGCAACCCGTTCGAGTCCTTCCCGCAAGGCATCGATAGCGCGGGCTCGCCCACGAAATTGATGGGTCGAGTGAGACGCGTAGACGCCAGACGCGCGTCTTCTTCTTTCGCGCCGATTTTCACCCTGGTCTCCTCGAGCAGCGGCGCCGTCACCGGCGTGCTGGGCGCGGCAAGAATATCGATCTTTTGCCAGAGTGCATCGAATTCTCGCCGCAACAGTGTCCGGAAGCGCTGCGCATTGATATACTCCTCGGCCGCAATCATGCGCCCCTGCTCGAGCAGCGTCCATACGTCGTCGCCGAACATCGCGCGGTCCCGCTGGCGCGTATAGATGGCGGCAGTCTCGGCGAGTTGTATCACCCGGGCGGCGATGTTTGCTTCAGCCAGATCGGGTATCGGCGTTTCGATGAGCGACGCGCCCAAACGTTCGAGCGCCAGGATTGCGTTGTGGACCGCCGTGGCGACCTCGTCCCGCAGGCTGTCGAAAAAGAAATTATCCGGAATGCCCACGCGGACGCCTTTCAAATCCGTCGGCGCCGGCAGGTTGAATTCCGGGGCAGGGAACGCGGCGCAGCTTGCATCGCGGGGATCCGGCCCCGCAATGGCATTCATCGTGAGCGCGCAATCTTCCACGCATGAACCCAGCGGGCCCACGTGGTCGAGGCTGAACGCGAGCGGCAACACGCCGTAACGGCTCACCCGGCCATAGGTCGGCTTCAATCCGGTGATGCCGCAATAGGAAGCGGGAATGCGAATCGAGCCGCCGGTATCGCTGCCGAGCGCCATTGGCACAAAACCGGCCGCCACCAGCGCCGCCGATCCGCCGCTCGATCCGCCTGGAATGCGTTTGGGATCGCGCGGATTCAGCACGAATCCGAAGTGCGGATTCTTCGACGTAATGCCGTAGGCAATTTCGTGAAGGTTTGCTTTGCCGATCGATATAGCGCCCGCCGCGCGCAGCCGCTCGACTACCGTTGCATCGTGATCCGGAATGAAGTCTTTGTAGATGAGCGACCCGCCGGTAGTGCGGATGCCGCGCGTATAGAAAAGGTCCTTGTGCGCGATCGGCACGCCATGGAGAGGCCCGCGATCCCGGCCCTCCGCCAGTTCTCGATCGAGCTCGCGCGCCTCCGCGAGCGCCTGCTCCCCGGTCAGGGTAATCAGGCAGTTGAACGTATCGCGGTTCTTGATATCAGCCAATGTCTGGCTGATGAGTTCTACGCAGGAAATCTCCTGGCGGCGCAGCCGCTGCCCCAACGCACGAATGTTCATGGCCGCAAAGTGTACACGACGGCGAGCTCCACCTCCGGCGTCAAGCGCTCGACCAGCGGCGTGAGAGCCCCGCGCAGCTCATCGACAGCGTTGCGCGACTTCGTTTCACTCGCAATATCCTTCTGGGCCTTGCCAGCCTCGTCCGTATGCTTTTCGAACATGCGTCTTCTATTGTGGCGCGGGCCCGCGCACGACTTGCACGAAACTCGCCGGATCGATATGCTTGGCGAACGCCGCGCGCACTTCATCCGCCGTCATATTGAAGTAGCGCTCGGCCGCGCGCAGCGGCTCGTCGAGCGGCAATCCTATCCGCGCACGCCCGATGTAACCGCCGGCCAGCGCGTCTTCGCTCGATTCGCTCAGCGGAATCTGGCGCAGCAGCAGCGCCTTGGCCTGTTGCAGCTCCGCCGGTGTCACGTTCGTCTTCTGCATGTCCCTGAGTTCCTGCTCCACCATCGCTCGCGCCTTCGATACGTTCTGAGGATCGCAGCCGTAAGTGATCGAGTAGGTCGCGCGCGTTTCTCCGGCTTGGAGTGAATCGTCGATGCTATACACATATCCCGCTTTCTGTCGCAGATCGCGATACAGACGCGTGGCATAGAACCCGCCGCCCAGAACGTGGTTTCCAAGCTGCAGTGCATAGTAGTCGGGACTGAAGCGGTTCATTTCCAATTCCTGCGATAGGTCCACGCTGTCTTGCACGTGGCTTGCGTCGGGAACATGTACCGCGCTCGGCTTGTTGCCGGGCACCGCCGGCAGCACCACCTTCGGAGGTTCGCCCGAGGCTTTCCAGCCGCCAAACGATTTTTCAATCACCGCGCGCGCCTCGTCCGGAGTAATATCGCCGATCACTACGATGGTGGTCAGGTCGGGCCGGAACGTCCGGTCATAGTAGCTCTGAATATCTTGATATTTGAGCGAATTGATCGTGGCGGGCGTGGTTTCCCGCAACAACGGATCGCCCGCTGGAAGGAGCCCGTGCACTAGAGCCCGATCCATTTTGTAGCCCGGGCTCTGCCGCTCGCCTTCGCTCAGTTGCGCCGTTTGCTGTTGAACGACTTTGAAATCGTCCACCGGCAGCGCCGGGTGCAATTCATTGTCGGCGAGCAGTTCTACGCCGCGCGCGAAATCCTGCTTCAGGACCTTCAAGTTGAAATTTGACCCGGCATTTTCCGATGCCGCGATATCATCGAGCGCCTTCTGAAACGCGAGCCGATCGAGCGATTTCGTTCCGTAGGAAAACAGGCCTTCGAGAACGTCTGAAACGCCATCCTGGCCGGGAGGCGTTTCGAGCTGCGACTGCGTTTTAATCGAGCCGAGCAGCGTGACCGTCGGACTCGTCCGCTCCGTTTGCACAATCAAGCGAATACCGTTAGCAAGCACGACATCTGGACGGATGCAGCCTCGCCGCCGGTACACGCAGCGACTTCACCGAAGCCTCGGCCCAGTCCGGCAGCGCCACTGGTTTGGTGGGAGTGCTCGTCGTTTTTTCCGAACCGCCGAAGCCTTTCGACTCGACCGGTTCGCCCGATGGCGAGGGCTTGAGCGTTCCGACAATTGCGTCGTCCACAAGATATTTCTTAGCGGCGCGGTTCACGTCGGCGACCGTCACGCTTTTAAGCGCCGCGACATTCTCATCCGGCGATTGCCGGCCTTCCGCTGCCAGCGCTTGCGACCACAGCGCGGCCAGATTCGTGATGGAGTTGCGGCTGAATTCGGCGCTGGCGACCTCGCCTTTCTTCGCAGCAACCACCAGATCCTCGGGAACACCATTGGTCGCATAATTCTTCACTATCTTTTTCATCTCCGCGATGATCGAGGCAGGGTCCGCGCCGGCCGGCAGCGCGGCCAACGCAAACGCGGCGCTCGCCTTGGGATACGTTTCGAGCAGGCTGAAGTCCGTGCCAAGCGCTTTTCCTTGTGGCACCAGCGCAAACAGGTCCCCGCGCTGGCTTGAGATCACATCGCTCAGAATGCGCGCGGCGGCGTAGTCCGGGCTGTCCGTTCCCGGAAACCGGAAGGAAAGCAGCGTCAATAGATATGGCAAATTGCTCGGCAGCACGAACGAATCTGCCGTCACGGGCTTCAAATTGATTGCGGGGCGCGCCGGAATCTCGCGCCTCGCAACGCCGCCGTAGTATTGCTTGACCTTGGCGAGCGTGTCCGCCGGATCGACATTGCCTGTGATTACCAGAATGGCATTGTTCGGCGCGTACCACTTGCGGTAAAAATCCTTCAAGCGTCTCGCCGGTAGTTCGCTCGAAAGCTTCTTTGGTGCCAAGCGCATCTTCTTCATACGGAGTGCCCGAAAAGAGATCGTGGTTCAAACGCGTGATGAACTTGTACGTGGGATTCGAAAGATCGCGCGCCACTTCCTGCTCGATGGCTCCGCGCTCCTGCGCCCATTCCTTCTGGGAGTCTTCCACATCGGCCATGCAAGCCGAATCGATACGCAGAGCCACGTCCAGGTCTTGCGCCGGAACCGTGACGTAATACTGCGTAATGTTCTGCTGCGTGTCGGCATTCATAAAGCCACCCAACTGCGCATAGATCGCGGCGATCTGATCGCCGGTTAATCCCATGCAGCCGCGGAACGCCATGTGCTCCTGGGCATGCGCGAGGCCGGTGAAGTTGGCAGGCACCTCGTTCGCCCCAACCAGGTAGTTTTGTTCGACAGTCGCTACGGGCGCTAGCGCGTCGCGAATGATCACGACGCGCAAACCATTGTCGAGCGTAGCGCGGGTCACGTCGTTGGAAGGCGCCTGCCCAAACACACCCGAAGCCGCTAATAAAGCAAGAAGTCCGATCCGGTATCGCATTGAAGATGCTTTCAGCTTACGGCACCCGCGGATAGATGTGGTTTGATAGTAAGGAAGCCCATAGATGGCGTAACATTTACCCTCCAAGAAGGCGTCACACTATTGGTTCAAGGTTTGAATTTGCCGCTAAAAAGGATTCTCTTACTGGGCGCTGCTGCAAGCGTTCTCATTGCCGGCCAAGCAGAGACTCCTACCGCAGCTTTCGATCAAAACGTAACGAGTTTCGTCAAGAAGAACTGCGCGGGCTGTCATAATGAGCAGCTCAAAACCGCCGGTCTTGCCCTTACCGCCTATCACGATACCGCGTCCCTGCTGCGCGATCGCGCAATTTGGGAAAAAGCGGTCGCGCGGATACGGGCCGGCGAAATGCCGCCGAAAGGCTTGCCCCGCCCGAAACCCGAGGAAATCGCCGCCACTACCAACTGGATTGAAGAGCAATTTGCCACCGCCGACGAACATCCCGATCCGGGACACTTGACGGCGCACCGGCTGAACCGTACCGAGTACAACAACACGGTACGTGATCTGCTGGCCGTCCGGTTCAAACCCGCCGCCGATTTTCCGGCCGATGATTCCGGATACGGGTTCGACAATATCGGCGATGCGCTTTCCGTCTCGCCCGTGCTGATGGAGAAGTATCTCGGGGCCGCCAAGAAGATCGCGATTACCGCGATTCCCCTCGCCCTTACGGCTCCTAAGCCGACCCGCGAGCGTTATTCGCCGGAACATGGGCGGAACGAAGTGCGCCTGGAACTCGAGCACTCCTTCGATCTTCCGGCCGAGGGCGATTACGACCTGCAAGCCACCGTCTCGGGACGCAAGGAAGCATTCCACATTGACATGTCGCTCGATGGCAAGCCAATCCAGTCGAGCGATGTCGTGATCTCGAAAGACAAGCCGCGGGCGTACGAAATTCATCTGCACGTGCCCTATGGCGCGCATCTGCTGAAGGCGGAGTTAACGCGTCGCGAGCCGAGTCCGGAAGAAACGGCCGTTGCCGAACAGTTAGAAGCCGCGGAACAGAAAGCCATCGCCCGGCAGATCGCCCGCAATCCAAAGGACGAGGCGCAGATCCGCCTCCAGCACGCATTGGGCAACATTCCAACCTACGTGGATCAGCTCGAAATTCGTGGGCCGTTCAACGCGCTGCCCGCTCCCCTGCCGGCAAGCTACAGCCGGATTTTCATCTGCGGCCACCCGATTGGCCACCATAACGCGCAATGCGCGCGAACCGATCTCGCGGCTCTGGCGCGGCTGGCGTTTCGGCGTCCCGTTTCAACCCGCGAAGTGACCAGACTCACCGCTCTTGTTGCGCGAGCGCAGAGCAATGGCCTGAACTTCGAGCAAGCCATGCGCGTCGGGGTCGAAGCAATTCTGGTTTCGCCTAATTTTCTTTACCGGATTGAGCGCGATCCGAATCCGCAGGTTGCGACCGCCCATCCGGTAAACGATTTCGAGCTTGCCTCCCGCTTGTCCTATTTCCTCTGGAGCAGCATGCCGGACCAGGAATTGCTGCGCGTGGCGGGCGAGCATCGGCTTAGCGAGCCGGAAGTCCTGCATGCGCAAGTGCGCCGCTTGCTGGCGGACCCCAAAGCCGAAGCGCTGGTCGACAATTTCGCCGGCCAATGGCTCGAATTGCGCAACCTCGATAGCATTCAGCCCGATCCGGACCAGTTCCCGGAGTTCGATAATCAGTTGCGCCAGGCGATGCGCACCGAGACGGAGATGTTTTTTAGCTCCGTTGTGCATGACGACAAGAGCATTCTCGATTTCATCGACGGCAAATACACGTTTCTGAACGAGCGGCTGGCGAAATTCTACGGCATACCGGGCGTCATTGGGCAAGCAGTTCCGCCGCGTGGATCTCGATGGGACCGAACGCAGCGGTGTACTGACCCAAGCGAGTGTGCTGACCGTAACGTCGTATCCGACGCGGACCTCGCCCGTGCTGCGCGGTAAATGGATTCTCGAAAACGTGCTGAACATGCCGCCGCCGCCGCCACCGCCGGGCGTCGGATCGATCGATGCGCAGGGCGGTGTTGTGAAAGGCACCATGCGGCACCAGATGGAAGAGCACCGCGCTAATCCCATGTGCGCTTCCTGTCACATGCGCATGGATCCGCTTGGTTTTGCGTTTGAAAACTACGATGCCGTCGGGCATTGGCGGACGCACGAAGGAACGTTTCCGGTGGATGCGACGGGCGTTCTTCCCGAGGGCAAAAAATTCAACGGCGCGGCGGAGTTGAAGACGATTCTCGCGGCCAATCAGGACACCTTTGCCGAGTGTCTGACCGAAAAATTTCTGATCTATGCCTTGGGCCGCGGGCTCGAAGGATACGACCGCGGCGCCACTAAGAAGATTGTCGCGAGCTTGGCCGCCAATAATTATCGCTTTTCAAGTTTGATCGATGGAATCGTAGACAGCGTGCCCTTCCGGATGGGAAGAGCCGAGGGAGGAAATACAGAATGATCATCACGAGAAAGCACGTTTCGCGGCGTGCCCTCTTGCGGGGAATGGGAGCCGCAGTTGCGCTGCCCGTGCTCGACGCGATGGTGCCGGCGCTCGGAGCGATGACCAAGGCGGCGCAGAAAATCGCCCCCAACCGCATGGCTTTTGTCTACGTTCCAAACGGCATCGACATGCGCAACTGGCGGCCCGAAGGGATCGGCCGCTCCTTCAATTTCCCGAAAATTCTCGAACCGCTCAGCGCGCTGCAGGACGATATCCTTATCTTCTCGGGGCTGAAAGATCAAAACGGCAACGCATTGGGCGACGGCCCCGGCGATCACGCCCGAGCGGCGTCCAGCTTCCTTACCGGCGTGCATCCCCGCAAGACGGCCGGATCCGACATCTCCGTCGGCGTGTCCGTCGATCAGGTAGCGGCGCAAAAAATCGGTTCGGCTACGCGGCTCGCTTCTCTCGAACTGGGCTGCGAAGACGGCCATCTGGCGGGTAATTGCGATTCGGGCTACGCCTGCGCCTATGTGAATAGCATTTCCTGGCGCTCGGCGAGCGTGCCGAATCCGCCGGAAGTGAATCCGCGCGCCGTATTCGAGCGGCTTGTTCGGCAGCGAAGAAGACGCCGCCAACCCGGCCGCGCGCTCGCGCAATTCGCGGCTCGATCAAAGTATTCTCGACATGGTTTCCGACGATACCCGCAGTCTGCAGCGCGACCTCGGCTCGAACGACCGCCGCAAGCTCGACGAATATCTGACTTCCGTGCGTGAAGTAGAGCGCCAGGTGCAGATGACGCGACAAGCAGGCTGCGGAAAACAAGATCGCCGTTCCCAGCATCGCGAAACCCGACGGCATTCCGCTCGACTATGGCGAGCACGCGCAGCTCATGTTCACCCTGATGGCCATCGCCCTGCAGACGGACATTACGCGCATTTCGACCTTCATGATGGCTCGCGAGGGCAGTAATCGTCCGTATCGTGAGATAGGCGTTCCCGAGGGTCATCACGGCCTCTCGCATCATCGCAACGATCCTACGCTGATGGACAAAGTCGCGCAGATCAATCGCTATCACATGGAGCAGTACGCGAAGTTCATCGCCAAGTTGAAAGCGACGCCGGATGGCGATGGATCGCTGCTCGATCACACCACGGTGGTTTATGGCAGCGGTATCAGCGATGGCAATCGCCACAATCACGACGACCTTCCCGTGCTGATGGCCGGCGGCAGCCGCGCTTTCCGTACCGGCCGCCATGTCAAATTCGCTGAAAGCACGCCGGTGGCAAATTTGTATGTCAGCTTGCTGGATGTGATGGGCGTCCCGACCGAAAAACTCGGCGACAGCCAGGGGCAGCTCAATTATTTGACAGATGTCAGCTAAACTTGCGGCGCTCCTTGCGCTCGGCTCCGTATGCGCCTGCGCCCAAGTTCATCCTCTTGAACAGTTGATCGAGACCGCGCGGCAAGGGCCGGCGGCCGCTGGCCTCGCGAGCCAAATCGCGCAAACTCTGTCTCCCCACGGCGGCGTGGCGGTCTGGGGCGGCGACTACCTGTTCGTTTCGGATCTGACAATGGCGCCGAAATACGCGGCGGTCTCCGCTAGTTCCGCCGGAGTTTCGATCGACCTGCAGCCGCCGCTCGCCATGGAGAAGGTGCCGGGTACTGCGTTCTGGATGCGGCTAGTGAAAATGCGCGTGGGGGTGACGCATGCGTATCAATTCTACGCGGATGGCAAGCCGGCCACTGCTCGCACCGATGTCTCCGGCTATAATCCCGATTCCTACCCAAAGCCCGGCGTTCCCAAAGGAAAGCTGAGCGAGAAGCACACCATCGTCAGCAAAATCTACGACGGCATGAAGGCCGATTACTGGTACTACGCGGCTCCCGGCGTCGATCCCAACATCCCGGCGCCTCTCATGGTCTGGCAAGATGGGCAAGGTTTGATTGCAGGCGACCTGTCGCGTTTGCGCCTGTTTACGGTGACGGAAAATCTGGTTGCGCAGAAGCTCATTCCGCCAATGGTGCATGTGTTGATCGCGCCGGGATTCTCGCCAACCGGCAAGGCCATGCGTTCCATCGAATACGACACAGTGAGCGACCGCTACGATCGTTTTCTGCTCGAAGAAGTTTTGCCCGAGGTCGAGAAAGCCTACAAGCTGCGGCCCGATGGCTACAGCCGCGCCATTGCCGGGCGAATCCTCCGGCGGCATTTGCTCGCTGAACGCGGCTTGGTTCATGCCGGAAAAGTTCAGCCGCGTGCATTCGGCCATCGGCAGTTACACGTCCATCCAGTGGCATCCCGAGGAAAAACTCGACGGCGGCAACTTATATCCGTTCATGGTGCGCAAACAGCCGAAACGCAACATCCGCGTGTGGATGAGCGATGGCACGGACGATCTGGAGAACGCGCACGGCTCCTGGCCGCTGCAAAATATCCAGCTCGCCAATTCGCTCAAAATGCGCGAATACGATTTTCATTTCCGCTTCGGCCTGGCGACGCATGACGCCGGCCAAGCCGGTATCGATCTGCCGGAATCGCTCGCCTGGCTGTGGCGCGGCTATGATCCGAACAAGACTTCGGAAGAGTTCACCATGGATCCGGCCGAGAAAGACAAGCCGTACTACCGCGTGACGATCGCGAACCGGGACGCCTGGTAGATCATTTCAACAGCTTTCGATCTACCATCCATTCCTTCATGCGATCCGGCCAAGTCGAAACAGGTAAAGTCTGCGGTGCACGCAGGCCGAAACCGTGCTTGCCTGCCGCGTAGATATGCATCTCCGAGGAAACGCCCTGCTTTTGGAGATCGAGATATAGATTCACGGTCGTTACGACGTGCGATGGATCGTCGTCGGCGCAGACGAGAAACGTGGGCGGCGCATCCTTTGGCACGGTAATCGCGCCCGGCTGGAAGCCCGGGTACACAACGACGGCGAAATCCGGCCGTGACTCCTTATCGAAGCGCGTTTCCATTAGGGCCGCGATCTCGCCACCGGCGGAGAAACCTATGATGCCAACGCGCTGCGGATTTATGTCCCAATCGGCGGCGTGGGAGCGAACTGTGCTCATTGCGCGCGTGGCGTCGGCCAAAGCGTCTCCGGCGACGGTGTAGTGCGAACCCGGCGCGCGCGCCAGCCGGTACTTCAGGACAAAAGCCGAGATGCCGTTTTTGTTCAACCACTCGGCCACTTCCCAGCCTTCTTTATCGATCACCAGTTGCGAATGTCCGCCGCCGGGCGCCACCACCATCGCCACGCCGGTGTTCTTCAGCTTGGGCGCGGGAAAAGCGTAGATCGAGGGATGGTGCACGACGGTGAAGCGCTTCGGTAGCTCGGCGCCTTCGGCGCGGTCGAAAACGTCAGGAGCCGCGCCGCCGTTCCCCAATGGAATCTCTTCTCCGCGCGCCGGCGTTTTCGTTTGGGCCACGCCTACACACGCCAATCCGCACACCAGCAACAGTATTCGAACCATAGCGAATGGGGAGTCTATCACAAATGGCTAAGGCGCCAGAGCGATCGCGGGCTTGCCGCTGAGCCGCTGGCTTATGTGCTCGCCCAAGCGATCGGCGAAACTGCCGCTGGGTCCGCCGATGCTCGTGTTAAAAAGCACCACCAGTGCATAGTTACCCTTTGGATTGAACAGCGCATAGCTGCTATACCCGCCTGTCGCGCCATTGTGCCAATAGCTGCCGGTATCTGTGTTCAAGAGCCAGGCGAACGCGATGCGCGTGGTGGGTGAGACGTCGGCTCTCGCCTCATGCGACATCGCGAGCGCGGCTGGTAACGTCCCGGTGTGAAGTGTGTCAGGACGCAGGTTCGCCGCCAGATACGTGAGCATGTCGGCGGCGGTCGATCGGATGGCGCCTGCTCCCGCGAACGCATCCAGATCCCAAGCATGCGCCGGATTGTGCCTGGCGTCGTGCCCTTCGATAAAACGCCGCTGCTGTTCGGGTGTCAGGGTGATGGCGGTGTCCTTTAATTGCAGCGGTTCGACCACTTCGTTGAGCAGGAGTTCCGGATACGTTGTGTGCGCACGATTCGCCAACGCCTGCCCCAACAAACCGAAGCCGAAATTGCTGTAAAGGAACGTAGCGTTCGCGGGTTTCGCCAATCCATGTTTCGCCACGAAGGCGTACAGATTTGCCGCGTGATAATCCGCGTATGGATTTTGCGCGTCGGTTGGCTGAAAATTATCGGGCATGCGCGGTAATCCGGAATGCTGCGTCACGAGATCGAGCAGTGTGATCTCCGCGCCTTCCGGTTTCGGCGCCGTTCCGGGCGGTAGCAGATCGCGAACGGGTTCATCCAGTTTGACTTTGCCCTGCTGAATCATTTGCGCCAGGATCAGGCCGGTAAATGTTTTCGTGATCGAGCCGATTTCGAAAATGGAGTCGGGCTTCGCCGTCCCGTATGTGAGGACGCGCCGTTCTCCGTCTTTCAGAACGCCGATAGCGACTCCCGCGCCCGTCGCCGGCGCCAGCGCGCCGCCTTTTTCCGCGAGCGCCAGATCCTTGTCGAGGACGGCCTGCAAGCCAGCCGCTGAAACGGGCGGCAGCGCGGCATCGAAAGTGGGCGCGGCATTTGGCTTCACCTCCACGGCGCTCGCCTGCCGCGTCAAATCCAGCGGTAGCGATCGACCCTGCGACCACGTTCCATGCAACTCTTTGCCGTCCGCCGAGAGCGTTCCGGTCCAAGTGCCGTGCACCATTGGAACCTCGAAGGAAAACTCGTTGCCATTGAGCTTCGGATTGTCGCACTCCAAGCCGACTGCGCCTTGGTCCAGGCTGTCGAGAGTGCAGTGCTGTTTGCCGGCGGCATCGCTCGTCACATGCACTTGGATGCGCAGCGAGACAGGGCCGGCATGAAGCGTGCCCAGCCAAATGCCATCGACCGGTGAAGGTTTTCCTGTCGGTGCTTGCGCGGCGAGGGCCACGAACAATAGGATATTCGCGCTGACCACAGAGCTATCATAGCCGCGATGACGCCATTGACCATGCTCTCCGAAGAAGAGCGGCTTTTCCAGGCTTCGGTGGCTCAGTTCGCCAAAGAGCGCTTGCGGCCGCATGTTCGAGCGATGGACGAGGCCGGGCACTTCCGCCCGGAACTTCTTCGCGAGATGTTCGAACTCGGACTCATGGGAATTGAGATCGCCGAAGAATATGGTGGTCAGGGAGGGACATTCTTTCAGGCGGCGCTCGCGATCGAAGAACTTGCCAAAGTAGATCCCTCTGCTTCGGTTATCGTCGACGTTCAGAACACGCTGGTGAACAACGCCCTTGAGGCGTGGGGAAGCGAGCGATCAGAAGAAGGCGTATCTGTCGCGGCTCGCTACCGGAAGTGTGGGCGCGTATGCGCTGTCCGAGGCGGCATCTGGCTCCGATGCGTTCTCATTGACGACCCGCGCTACGGCCGATGGCGATTCTTTTCGCATTACGGGCCGCAAAATGTGGATCACCAATGCCGCCGAAGCCGAGATCTTTTTGATTTTTGCCACGATTGATCCAGCCGCCGGCTACAAAGGAATTACTTGCTTTCTGGTCGAGCGTGGCGCGGCGGGATTCACCATCGGCAACAAGGAAGATAAACTCGGCATTCGCGCGTCATCCACGTGCGAGCTGATCCTTGACGAGGTGCGCGTTTCGCAAGAGCAGATCCTGGGCGAGCGCAGGTAAGGGCTACAAGATCGCGATCGAAACCCTGAACGAAGGCCGTATCGGAATTGCGGCACAGATGTTAGGACTTGCGGAGGGCGCGCTCGGCCATGCCCTGCAGCATGCCCGCGAGCGCAAACAATTCGGCAAGCGCATCGGGGATTTTCAGGGCGTGCAATTCGAACTCGCCGAGATGGCGACGCGGGTCGAAGCCGCCCGCCTCATGGTCTACAACGCCGCGCGTTTGCGCGACGCCCGCCAACCCTTCGTCACGCAGGCCGCCATGGCGAAATATTTCTGCTCCACCATGGCGGAGGACGTGGCTTCTAAAGCCATCGAAATCCTCGGCGGTGTTGGTTTTACGAAAGATTACCCAGTCGAAAAGCTGTACCGCGACGCGAAAATCGGGCGGATTTACGAAGGGACGAGTAATATGCAACGTGCCACCATCGCCAAAGCTTTGCTATAACCCGGAAACGCGCACCTCCTTCTCATTCGTCACAATAGAGAATAGAAGCAAATGAAGTTATCACGCATCTTCGCTGTGGCCATCCTCACCTTGGGCTCCGCCCTTGTCGTCAGCGCCATCGACCCCAAAGCCGATCCTTCTCCCAGCGAGATTCAGGACATTATCAAAAAGTTCACTCAGAAAGAGACCGAATTCGCCACTGCCCGTGAGAGCTATACCTATCGGCAGACCAGCAAGTTGACCGAAACCGATCCGCCCGGCGGCTCCTATGAAATTGTCGAAGAGGTCAGCTTCGACGACCGCAATCGCCGCACCTCGCATGTGATACACGCTCCGGTCACATCTCTCACTAACATCGTCATGACGGGGGAAGACGAGCAGGATATGCGGCAGGTGATGCCGTTCGTGATGACGAACGATACGCTCCCTGAGTACAACGTTACGTACAAACGCCGCGAGAAGGTGGACGAGATCACCTGCTACGTTTTTTCGCTTCAGCCCAAGGTGCTCACCAAAGACCGCAAGCGCTATTTCGAAGGCGACGTTTGGGTGGACGATCAGGACCTGCAGATCGTCAAGACTTACGGCCGCTCAGCCGGATATCTGCGCCGCGGCGAAGACCAGCAGTTCCCTAAATTCGAGACCTATCGCGAACAAATAGACGGAAAATACTGGTTCCCGACCTACACCTACGCCGACGACACGCTCAACTTCAAAGACGGGCCGTCGCAGCGCATCAAAGAAGTCATTAAGTACGACCACTATAAGAAGTTCCAGTTCAAGACCGAGAGCACGATTAAATACGGGGATGTAGGGGGCGCCGAAGGCAAGCCCGCCAATCCCGCGCCGCAACCGCAGAGTCCACCGCAAAATCCACCAAAGCAGTGAAACTTGCGCTCGTTTGTCTTGCCCAGGCTTTGTTATGGGCGGCAGGTCCGCCCGCGCCGCATGTCCACAATTTCGGCGAGATCAACGACCGTATCTATCGCGGCGCCGCCCCTTCGCCCGTCGCTCTTCAGGAGTTACGCGCCTTGGGAGTCAAAGTAATTCTTGATTTGCGCGTTGCCGGCGAGGGGTCCGAGGCCGAGAGCGTCGAAGTTCGCAAGCTTGGCATGAAGTACATAAACGTGCCTCTCTCTGCCTGGTCGGCTCCCACCCGAGCCCAGATCGAACACATTTTCCCGCTTCTGTTCCATAGCGATACGGAACCTGTATTTATTCATTGCCGCCGCGGAAAAGATCGTACCGGGCACGATACTCGCCTGCTATCGCATCCAACATGACAATTGGAATAACCGGCGCGCTCTGGAGGAGGCAAATGGTTATGGAATGAGCCGTTTGGAGCGCAGCATGCGAGCCTTTGTCTTACAGTTCACGCCCGTGATCCTGCCCGATTTACGCCCGGCCGGTCAGTAAAAGAATTGACAGGCGGGAATCAGGTCCCCTATCATGGACCAAGTTGGTCCTAGATAGGACTTACACAAAATTACTACCAAGTCCGGAGCGCTAAAAACTCTTGGCGGAGCGGCGCTCCAGGCTTGGCCGATCGGCAACCGTTGGGTTGGCAACCTTCATAATTGTAGGCTTGCCACTCCACGTTTATCAACACTCGGGCATACGCCCGCGGGAGAGATCGACCAGGGATGGCAAAGAAGCGCATCAAAAATAAGAAAACCAAGAAAAAGCCCGGCTCACGCCGGTGGCTGGCGGTAAGCACATTAGCGGCCTACACGTTCGCCGGCAGCGGCAAACCAGCGCTGGCACAGAAACAAAGCGCTTCCAATTCCTCGAACCAAAGCACGCAATATACGGACGGGCTGCCGGTGCGCCGCTATGACTTGGCCCCGGGCAATCTCGACGCGGTCGTGCGGGAATTTCAAAACATAGCCGGAGTGACGGTCACATTTTCCGATGCAGTTGCGGCGCAACTATTTTCACCAGGTGTAGCGGGCGTGTACACGGTCACGCAAGCTTTGGACAAACTGCTTGCAAATACCGGGATTACTTATCGCATCGCCAATGACAAGACCATCAGGCTAAGTCTCCGGCAGGTCCAAACCGTAATCGAAGTGCAGGCCGATTCGCTACAACTCGCCGCTTCCACTCCGAAATTTACCGAACCGCTTCTGAACACTCCGCAAACGATTGGCGTGGTTTCACATCAACTCGTGGAGCAGCAAGGCGCCGCTACGCTTCGAGACGCGCTGCGTAATGTGGCTGGAATCAGTCTCGCCGCCGGCGAGGGCGGCTCGCAAGGCGACAACCTCACGATTCGCGGATTCACCGCGCGCAACGATCTTTTCATCGATGGCATGCGCGATTTCGGCAGTTACTATCGCGATCCGTTCAACACACAGGAAGTGGAGGTTCTGCAGGGGGCTTCCTCGGCGGCTTTCGGCCGGGGCTCCACTGGCGGAGTGGTGAATCAAGCCACTAAAACGCCGGACCTCAATCGGTATATGAGCGCGGCATTGAGTTTCGGCACTGACGCGACGCGCCGCGCGGAAATCGACGTGAACGTTCCCATTCCGAAACTCGGTCCGGGCGCTTCGTTCCGTTTGAATGCCATGGGGCACTTGAGCGATGTCGCCGGCCGCGATGTAGCGGAGACTCGACGCGATGGCATTGCACCGTCGCTCTCGCTCGGCCTGGGCACGCCCACACGCTTGACGTTGAGCTACTTTCATCAGAATGCCGATGATATTCCCGACTACGGTATTCCCTGGCTGTTCAATGGGCCTGCACCAGTAAATCGGCGCAATTACTACGGCCTAGAAAGCGGCAACTATCTACGCACTTACGACGATATCGGGACAGCTAAGGTCGAGCATGACTTCAATAGCAAGATTACGGTAAGAAACCAACTCCGGTACGCTAATTACGCCCGCAATGTCTTGATCACCGAGCCGCGTATCAATAACGCTAGCTTGACGACTCCACTCAGCGCGCTTACTGTCACGCGCAATCAGCTCGCCTCGAACAGCACGGAAACGTTTTTGGACGAACAACTCGATATGATCGCTCATTTCGAGACCGGCGGGATTCGCCATACTTTTGTGACAGGGTTTGAAGCCGGCCGTGAAACGTCCGATCCCACGCGGCCCAGTTACACGGCTCCGATCACGAGCCTGCTTTCGCCCAATCCGAGCCAAAGCTTGAACGGTAATCCGGGAATTTCGTCCAGCGTTACCGACACCGCGGTCTCGACCGGCGTTTATGCTGTCGATACGGCAAAGTTGGGCCGCCATTGGGAATTGACGGGTGGCGTGCGCTTCGATCGTTTTTCGAACGACTACTCCAAGCGAATAGCGCCCGCTCTCGTCCTTTCACCGCGTCGATTCGAAACCGACGTGGCGCGGCGGCCTTTCCTATCATCCAGTCGCAGCGGGAACGCTCTACTTCGCGGCGGGAACCTCTTTCAATCCCTCCGCGGAGACTCTGGCGCTCAGCGCGGGATCCGCAAATCTGCCGCCCGAAACCAACAAGAGCTACGAATTCGGGACGAAGTGGAATCTGGCGCACGGCAGGCTTGCGGTAAATAGCTCCTGGTTTCGCACCACGAAAGAAAATGCTCGCGAGACCGATCCCGCTAACCCTCTGTTAGTCGTCCTTGCCGGTACGCAGAGAGTAAGTGGAGCCGAAGTAGATATCACAGGGCATGTTACCAGCCGTTGGGATATTCTATCGAGTTATGCTTATCTCGATAGCCGGGTAGTCGGCTCGCAGTTTTACCCTAAGCGCCATTGGCTATCCGCTGGCCAACGTTCCCAAGAACACCTTTGCATTTTGGAGCAATTATCGTCTGCCCGCCCATTTTCATTTCGGCGCGGGAACCAATTACGTATCGAGCCGTACCGCCAGCGCTACTGTTCCGCTCGACCCCACGACGGGTCTCATCAAACAGGTTCCCGGCTACTGGGTTTTTAACGCCATGCTGAGTCATCCCTTAACCGAACATATCGATCTCCAGGTTAACGCCTACAATCTGGCGAATCGCTACTACTACGATCAGCTTCATCCGGGACACATCGTGCTCGGCGCAGGCCGCTCAGCCCTAATCGGAATCAAGTTCAAATTTTAGCCATGCTCCTTGCCATTCCCGACTTGCTGACAGCGGAACAGATTTTACAAGCCCGCCAAATACTCGATAACGCGCAGTGGATCGACGGCCGTGTTACAGCCGGCCATCAATCCAGCCGCACTAAAGACAATATGCAGTTGCCGGAGAATCATCCCGCCGCGGCGCAACTCGGCGAGATGATTCTCGAAGCGCTGGGCCAGAACGCGCTGTTCATTTCCGCCGCATTGCCACAGCGTGTTTTCCCGCCGCTGTTCAATCGCTACCAGGGCGGCCAGTCGTTCGGCACGCACGTCGATAACTCGATCCGCCAGATAACCGGCACGCCGCATCGCATTCGCACGGATCTCTCCGCGACTCTTTTTTTCGCCAACCCGGACGAATACGATGGCGGCGAACTGATCGTTGAAGACACTTACGGAACACACAGCGTGAAGCTTCCGGCCGGACACATGATTCTCTATCCGGCCACCAGCCTGCACCATGTTCGGCCCATCACCCGTGGCGCCCGCGTTGCGTCTTTTTTCTGGATTCAAAGCATGGTCCGCGACGATGGCCAGAGGGCGCTGCTCTTCGATCTTGATATGGCGATTCAGCGCCTGAATCGTGACGTATCCGACCATCCGAGCGCGGTCCAGTTTACGGGCGTTTATCACAATCTGCTTCGCCAATGGGCGGAAGTCTAACAGCCGCTCCCGATGGTCGCAGCTCGGTTAAGCGCCGCTCGTAGATTTAGACTAGCCGGCCTCGCTGATTTCTGCAGACCCTGTGATTAAATAAGAATGTCTTTTACGTGAATGCCGGAACGGAAACAGAATAGGGACCGCCGCCGCCGCACCCTCTCCCGCCGCCTCCGGGAAGCTAAGCTGCTGGCCAAGGGCGCTTTGGATACGGATCACCCGATCATGGCGCACATCATCCCTATCCGGCGCTGCAATCTTTCCTGCACATACTGTAACGAGTACGACGATTTTTCCAAGCCCGTCCCGCTGGATGTCATTTCGCGGCGGCTGGAACTGCTCGGCAATCTGAAAACAGGGGTCATTACGCTCAGCGGGGGTGAGCCTCTGCTGCATCCCGAGCTCGATGAAATTATTCGCGGCATTCGCCGCCACGCCACGCTCGCGGGCATGATTACCAATGGTTATCTGCTCACTGCCGAGCGCGTGCGCCGGCTGAACGACGCCGGTCTGGATTACCTGCAAATCAGCATCGACAATGTCATGCCGGACGACGTGTCGAAGAAGAGTCTGAAAGTGCTCGACAAGAAGCTGCAAATTCTGGCGGAGCACGCGGATTTTCACGTCAACATCAATTCGGTTCTAGGCGGCGGTATTCGCAATCCCGAAGACGCGCTGGTGGTCGGCAAGCGCGCTATGGAACTGGGATTTACGTCGACCGTCGGCATCATTCACGATGGTGACGGTCAATTGCGGCCGCTCGCCGATCGTGAACGCGAAGTGTTCCTCGAAATGAAGAAATTCGAGAAGAAGCACTTTTCGCGGATCAATTATTTTCAGGAAGCGATCGCCAACGGCCAGCCGAGTAACTGGCGTTGCCGCGCCGGATCGCGCTATTTGTATATCTGCGAAGACGGGCTGGTGCATTACTGCTCGCAGCAGCGCGGCTTTCCAGCGAAGCCTCTCGAGGAATATACGGTAGCGGATATTCGCCGCGAATACATCACCCAGAAATCGTGCGCGCCGCTGTGCACTATCTCGTGTGTGCATCAGATTTCCTATTTCGACTTCTTCCGCGGCGAACAGACGCGCATGATCGAGCCTGTTCCGGCCGAGCAACTGATCTCGATTCGGGCCGCCCGCTAGCGCGCTATGCCAGGCACCGGCATCGCGTTCGATGCCAGCATGAAGCAGCACGATCCGGGTCCGGGCCATCCGGAACAACCGGCGCGGTTGTCCGCCGCGATGAGCCGCCTGCCATCGCTCGTCGCAGATCTCTACGCGGCCGGCCACCGATGACGATCTGGCACTTGCTCACACGCGCGAATACATCGAACTTGTCGAACGCGAAGTCGCGCAGCGCCGCACTCAACTCAGTACCGGCGATACGTCCATCAGCGCCGTAAGCGCCGCCTGTGCGCGGGTCGCCGCAGGCTGCGCGATTTCGGCTGTGGACGCTGTTTTCTCGGAAGGAGTGAGCAACGCTTTTTGTGTGGTTCGGCCGCCCGGCCATCATGCCAGCGCCGCGCGCGGCATGGGCTTCTGCCTGTTTAATAACGTCGCGATCGCGGCTCGCCATGCGCAACACGCTCACCAGGCCGAGCGGGTTCTGATCGCGGATTGGGACGTTCACCACGGCAATGGCACGCAGGAGATTTTTTACGACGATGGCTCGGTGCTGTTCTTCAGTACGCACCAGTCTCCCTGGTACCCGGGCACCGGAGCCCGCGGCGAAACCGGCCTCGGCGCCGGGGCGGGTAAAACCATCAACTGTCCCCTCCCCGCCGGCTCAGGACAAGCGGAAGTCTTGGGAGCGTTCCGAGAACTGCTCGTGCCCGCCGCCGCGTCTTTCCATCCCGATTTGATCCTGCTCTCGGCCGGCTTCGACTCCCGTATCCACGATCCGCTCGGCCAGTTTTTGCTCACCGACGATGACTTTCGCGAGCTCACGTTGCTGATGCTGGAACTCGCGGACACGCATTGCGCTGGCCGTTTGGTTTCTGTGCTTGAGGGCGGGTATAGTCTCGACGGCTTGGCGCGCGCGAGCGAATCTCATGTTCAGGCTCTCGTTTCCGGGTAAATGAGAACATACAATCTGGGCTTGGCAGAGGCTCAGCATACGGCAGCGGCTGGAGGGCTATCTCTCGAAAGAAGGACTCAGCGAGCTGATTGTCTTGGCGATCCAAAGGGCACGATTCAGACCTTGCCCAGGCTGACTTCCGCCATGCAATGGGCAGAACTCGATCATGCCCCCGTTCGAGCAAACGAACTCCAGATCCGGCATGACGGAATTGCGAAGACGACGATCGCAAATAGCAAAGGACCCTCGTTTATCTGGCGCGCCCTGTTTCGGTGCAAGTATCTAAATAATCAGTAACGATTAGCCCCATGGGTCTATCTACTCTACGCGTAGAGGGGGTTCCATGCACGTTTTTAGTAAAGCAAGTCTTACTGCAGTTTTAGGTGTCCTATTGGCGGCGGTTCCGATGTCCGCTGCCACGATTTTTACGACGACTCTTGCCGGGGCAAACGAAACGCCGCCGGTTGCCTCGGCCGGTACCGGGTCGATGACTGTTACGTTATCCGGCGATCTACTGAGCGTTGTCGTCAACTTCAGCGGATTGACCTCGCCCGATATCGCATCTCACATTCACTGCTGCGGCCCGGTGGGAGTTGCCGAGCCGATTGCGGTTCCGTTTACTACTTTCCCCACGGGACTCACCGCCGGTATGTTTAGCGGCAGCTATGATCTCACCGACATCGCGGTTTATTCCGCAGCGTTTCTGACAGCAAATGGCGGCACTGCGGCCAGCGCGGAAGCTGCATTTATTGCCGGCCTCAACGGCGGGCAGACCTACGGCAATGTTCACAGCGCCAACTTTACCGGCGGCGAAATCCGCGGACAACTCGCGGCGGTTCCGGAACCTGCCACGGTTTTTCTAGTTGGCGGTCTTCTGGCCGCGCTTGCGCTGCTGCGGCGAAAAGTCGCCTGACTGCCACGGCAAAAGCACGGCTTCCTGCGCAATGCCCCGCCGGTTTGGATAGTCGAGCGCGGTAATACAACGCGTGGGCAGCCAACGGCTTCACGCCGGCGGCTATTCGCCGGCGTAGAACTGTTCGCCATCTCCTCTGGCGCGGTTTCGCGAGCTATTGCTCGCCGGTAATCGCAATGCTGGTTAGATCGGTGAGCGGGCTGTCACCCCAGATCGACCCATCGCCCCAGATGGAGCCATCACCCCAGATCGATCCGATCACCCCAGATCGAACCGTTGCCCCAAACGGACTGAGCACCCCAAATAGATTGCAGGGTCCACCAGCCGTGGCCACAGATCGAGGCGGAGTCGCAAACGATCAGCGCACGGCTGACCGTCACTCGCAGCTACCTGTACGGCCGTCGGGGAGTGTGCCGTGCCCCAGAACCACGTGTTGTCCGCAAGCGCCGCTTGAATATCCAAGTATCCGGCGCCCACGGTGAATACATCGTACTCGCTCGTGAAGCTTTGGCCGGTCAGCGTATCGAGGCAACACTGGTCGTGGGCAGCGTCTTGTAAGCCGTTCGCATGAGTCTCGCCTTCACTTGATCCGGCGTGAGTTCCGGATGAGCCTGCAGCAGCAAAGCGGCCGCACCGCTCACCACGGGCGCGGCCATGCTGGTCCCGCTCAAAGTGAAATACGACCCTGACGGCAGACCTTTCTGCGTCCACTCGTAGTAGTTCACAGGCACCTCGTTTTGCGGATAGAGCGACTGCAGCAAGCCATCCGGCGAGAGCAGTGAGACAACCTGGTTTCCCGGCGCCAGAATATCGGGCTTAACAATATGATCGATTTGGGTCGGTCCCTTGGCGCTGTAACTGGCGATCAGATCGTCCGCCCGATCGTGCGTGCCCATTGATTTCATAGCCCCGACAGTAATGACGTAGGGATCATTGCCGGGCGACGAAATGGTTCCGTATCCATTATTATTCGCTACATTCATTCTGCCGTCGTTTCCGGCCGCGACCACCACCACGATTCCCGCCTGCCAAGCCGCCTCTACAGCCTGGCAAAGCGGATCGGTCTGGTAGCTTTCGAATACCGGCCGGCCCACCGACAGGTTAATCACCCGAATGTTGAACTGGTCCCGCAATTGAATCGCTTCCTCAATGGCAGCGATCACCGCGCTATCGGTCCCTTCGCCGTTTTCGTCCAGAACCCGAAGATCTATGAGATTTACATTCGGAGCGATACCCACAAAGTTTCGGCTGCAAATCCCGCACTTGGAGTTGCCGCCATTTCCGGCGAGAATGCCGGCCACATGCTCGCCATGACCGTAATGATCGCTTGCATCCGTGCCCACAAAATTGTTACGGAAAACGATCCGGCTTCCATTGGCGCCCTGCAGATCTCCGTGCTCGGAAATTCCGCTGTCAATCACGGCCACCCCGATACCCGAGCCGTCCAGCCCATAACTCCAGGCTGCCGCCGCATTGACGGCCGCCGCCGTATTGTCCAGTAACATGTGGACTTTCCGATCCGGCGCAATGGAGGTTATCTCGGGATCCGCCGCCAGCGCCTCCAGGTTGCCCGCCGGCACAGAGTACGATCCGGCATTGATCAGGCCGAGCTGTTTTCTGAAGCGGCCGCCGAAATTCGCCACCCTTCGATGCTGCGCGGTTGTAGGGCGATGTTTGTACTGGACGATCACGTCCACATTGGCGTTGGTCCACTGCGCTTTCATCAGATCGCGCGACATGTGGACTTTCTGAGCCATCGTCGTGGCCTCAAAACTAACAAACATAGTAGCTAGTAATAGATATTTCATTGTTTTCCTAAGACAATCCGGAACGGGGCGCCCATCGAGCAACTGCCCGGCGCGAGGCGCATCTTTCAGCCGTTCTGCGGATATGGGTGGATTCCCACGTCAGGATCGCGTGGGTGGGAGGGCGGTTGAGCCTGACGGCCGCTGCCCTAAGAGATTATGACGAATGATCGCTGCGTTTTTCTAGATTATACGTCAATTCCGGTAAAAAATACTGAGAATTTTTCTAGATTAGGAAAATAATTCAAGGTATAACAGATTAGTGCCATGCAAATGCATGGCAATAGCGATCCCACTGTTTTGCTGGGCGGCTATTGCTCTCTCTGCAGGAAGCGCCGACGCAGGCCCTCATCCCCCAACATCGATTACAGGCATTCACCAGGACGTTTGGAGAACCGAAGACGGCCTTCCGCAGAATACTGTTCCGGCCATTGTGCAGTCCCACGATGGCTATCTTTGGGCTGGCACGGAATTGGGCCTGGTTCGTTTCGACGGCCTACGCTTTACAGTTTTCGATAAGAGCAACACGCCCGAATTGAAGAGCAATGTTGTCGACGCGCTGCTCGAGGACCGCGCCGGGGACCTCTGGATCGGCACTATCGGCGGCGGCTTGACCCGCCTCCACGCGGGCAAGTTCCGTACATACACCACCAAAGACGGTTTGGCAAACGATTCCATCCACACATTGCTCGAGGACGGCGCCGGGGATCTGTGGGCCGGTACGGATGGGGGCGGCCTCAATCGTCTGCATCACGGCAGATTCTCCGTTTACACGACAAAGGAGGGCCTCGCCGACAACCAGGTGTTCGCGTTAGCGCAGGCGCATGACGGCACGATTTGGATCGGCACGCACGACGGGCTCAGCCGGTTCTCCGGCCGGACATTTCGAAATTACCGGACCAGGGATGGCCTGCCCAATCCTTATATACGCTCGCTCTATTTAACGGATCGAGATGTCCTGTGGATCGGCACCTATGGCGGCGGCCTGAGCAGATTTGAAGACGGAACTTTCCGTTCCTTCACCACCAGAGACGGCCTGACCAGTAACTCCATCGCGTCGATCAATCAGGACAGCGCCGGAAATCTGTGGATCGGCACGACCGGCGGCGGCCTGACCCGAATGAAAGGAACGGAATTCAGTTCTTACACGAGTAAGAACGGGTTGCCGAGTGACGACGTGTGGTCGATCTATCCGGATCGCGATGCGAATCTGTGGATCGGCACCGGACCCGGCGGCGGCTTGACGCGTCTGTTTAATACAACCGCGATTACCGCCTACGGAACAAAGGACGGGCTTTCGAGCGATATCACCCTGCCGATTTTCGAAGATCGCGAAGGCAGCCTGTGGATCGGCACCAATGGCGGAGGGCTGAATCGTTTTCGCAATGGCAAATTTAGCTCGCTTACCACCAAAGACGGTCTCGCCGACAACGTTATTTTCTCGATTTGCGAAGACCGCGACGGCGCTCTTTGGATCGGCACCCGCAAAGGACTCAACCGCCGCAAAAACGGAATTCTGACCACCTATACAAAGAAAGATGGCCTTCCGAGCGATGCCATAACGGCCACCCTTACGGATTACCAGGGCGCGGTATGGATTGGCACCCGGGCGGGCATCAGTAAGTGGCAGGATGGGAAATTTAAAACTTACACGACCGACGATGGGCTGTCGAACAATGTGGTCCGAACGATCGCCGAAGATCGCCGGCATAATTTGTGGATCGGCACGGGCGGTGGCGGGCTGGACCGTTTCGATGGCGTTCATTTCGAAGTCTTCGATTCGCGGCGCGGGCTTTCGAACGACGTCGTGTTCGACGTGCATCCGGACGCGGACGGAACGATCTGGGTGGGAACCAACGGCGGTGGATTGAATCTCTTCGAAAACGGCAAGTTCACCGCCTTTACCACCAGGAACGGTTTGCCGGACGACGCTGTCTTTCGCATTCTTGAAGACAACTCCGGCAATCTTTGGATGAGCAGCAATCGAGGCGTCTTCCGGGTTTCGAAACGGGCATTGAAAGAATTCGCCGCTCACCCAAACGGGCGCATTCCGACGGTCGTTTACGGCAAAGCGGACGGCATGAACACGATCGAATGTAACGGAGCGTTCCAGCCGGCTGGCTGGAAGGGACAGGATGGGCGGCTGTGGTTTCCCACCATGAAAGGGCCCGTGGTGGTCGATCCGGCGAAACTGGAACGCCACGATTCTCCGCAACCCGTGATGATTGAGCAAGTCTTCGTGGACGGCCGTGAAGTGGATCCGAGAGCCGCCGCGCGCACGCCGCCAGGAAAGGGCGCGCTCGAATTTCGCTATACCGCCCCGAATTTCCGCTCGCCTCACCGGGTCGTATTCCGCTATCGGCTCCACGGTTTCGATCGCAACTGGATCGACGCGGGCGGCCGGCCCATCGCTTACTACACCAACATTCCGCCTGGCCCCTATCGTTTTGAGGTCCTCGCCAGCAATGGCGAAGGGAATTGGAACTCTCCCGCCGCCTCGCTCGCGCTCGAACTGGAACCGCACTACTATCAGACGTATTGGTTTTTCTGTCTCTGCGTTTTCGCGCTGGCGGCCACGATTCTTGGCTTCCACTTGTCGCACGTTCATGAGTCGCGGAACCGGGCAAAAGTGCTCGAGCTCTGCGTCAACGACCGAACCGCCGAGTTGCGCAAAGAAATAGCGGAACGCGAGCGAGCCGAGTTGGAGTTGGTGAAGGCCAAAGAAGCAGCCGAGCACGCCAACCGCGTCAAGAGCGAATTTTTGGCCAACATGAGCCATGAAATCAGGACGCCCATGAACGGCATTGTCGGCATGACCAAACTCGCTCTTGAAACCGATTCCAGGCTGGAGCAGCGGGAGTATTTGAATATCGTCGAAAATTCCGCGAGTTCACTGCTGACGCTGATCGACGACATTCTCGACTTCTCGAAAGTGGAAGCCGGCAAGCTGGATCTCGAGAACATCGATTTCGATCTGCGCGAAGAGCTGCAAGCGACGGTGAGATCGATGGCCCTTCGCGCCGAGCAGAAAGGCCTGCGGCTGCTTTTCGAGGTAGCCCCGGATGTGCCGCAAATGGTGAACGCCGATCCGGCGCGGCTCCGCCAGGTCATTTTGAATCTGATCGGCAACGCCATTAAGTTCACCGGCAAGGGCGAAGTGGCACTGGAGGTGACATGCCAGGAACTCGATGTGTCCTTCGCCTTCTTGCACTTTGTCGTTCGAGATACGGGCATTGGCATTCCGAAGGAAAAGCTGGAGCCGATCTTCGAAGCGTTTTCACAGGCCGATAGCTCGACCACCAGGCGATTCGGTGGTACCGGACTGGGATTGGCCATATGCCACCGGCTGGTCCATTTATTGGGCGGCGATATCTGGGCCCGCAGCGAAGTGCATCAAGGCAGCCAGTTTCACTTCACTGTCCGGTTCGCGATTGCGCATGACGAGAAACGGCCTGTGCCCGTGCATAAGGATCGTCCGTCGCTCGTGGTGCCCAATTTGCACGTCCTGCTCGCCGAGGACAATCCGGCAAATCGCATGGTCGCCGGCGTGACGCTGAAGAGGGCCGGTTTCCGCGTTCACGAAGTGGAGAACGGCCGGGATGCGCTCGATGCAATCCGCCGCAACCGCTTCGACATCGTGGTGATGGACTGCCGCATGCCAGTGATGGATGGTTATGTAGCGGCGAGACACATCCGGCAACTGCCGAGCCCTTCCAATCGCATCCCCATTATTGCCTTGACGGCCAGCGCGTTCAAGGAAGATCGGGAGCGCGCCGAACTTGCGGGAATGGATGATTTTCTGTCCAAGCCTTTTCAAGGCGAGGAGCTTATTTCGAAGTGCCTTGCCTGGGCCAAAGCCGAGGCTCCGCACGAAGCGCCGCCGCCCGAGGATTTTATGGGCAGCCTGATGGAAATCTTCCTCGAAACGGCGCCTCCCGTATTCGAAAACTTGCTAAGCGCCATCGAGAGCGGGAATTGGGAAGACGCCCGGCACTCGGCGCATTGGCTGCGCGGGGGAGCGACGCGGCTGCTCGATCCGGCTCTGCAGGGATCCTTTGCGCAAATCGAAGAAGCCTGCGGCGGAGCATCACCGTCCGTTCCGGGCCTCGAGATCGAGGCCGCGACAGCCGGCTTCCGCACGGCCTGCAAGAACGCCAGAGCCTGGTTGCAGGAACGCCAGCCTTCGGTGACAGAGGGCGTTGCCGTTTGGCTTTCGGCGTCTTAACGCTAGAACGTAAATCCGACCCGAGCAATTACGGTTCGCGGCTGCAGGAAGTGCGTACCGCTGAACGTTGACAGAAAATTATAAAGCGTCTCCTTATCGGTGAGGTTATCGATGGTCAGTGACGCAGTGAAGCGCCGGCGCCCTTCGACGTGAAAAAGATTATCCGTGCCAATGCCCAGGTTGAACATGCTCCGCGCCTTCACACGGTCCGGATTGTGATCGTCGTCTTCCGCCCCGATTTGCGGAAGAGTCAGTAGTTTCGACGTGCCAGTTCCGCCGCAGCTCGTAATCGGGGCCACGAAAGTTGCGGCGACACCATCGCAGGCAAAGCCGATCGTCGTCTGCTGTGCCGCCGAAAGGGTCAACGCTTCGCCGACATCCGCGATACCGGCCACCAATCCGCTGTCATAACGCCAGCTAAACGTCACGTATTCCGCGTTCCGGGGACGCTGATAGCGAAGCACCATGGTCGATTGGAAGGCCTGGTCGTGATCGATTCTGAAGACTCCCGCCGGAACGTCCTGCGTATTCAAAAGGCCGCCGGATTGCGGCGGGAAGTAGCGCGCGCGAGTGTGGCCGAACGTCCAATATCCCACGAAACCGTGCAAATTTGTCGTGCTCACGCGGCCCGTTACGCCGTCGAGCTTCGATTTGTTCCAGGCGATGGGAAACGCGATGGTCGTGTTCTGCAGCGTCCTGAAATCGTAAGCGTTGTTCGTGTACTTCCAGAAGTAATCGGCGTCGATCAAGACATACTTGCCGATGGCTTGCTGGAAGCCCACATTGTATTGATTGCGGCGGCCCGGTAAAATCGGCGGCGTTTCATTGACCCCGAGCACGGCTTCCGCGGCGCCATTGCTCAGGCCCGTGGCGTTCGATAACAGCAAGTTTTCATTGAACGGGGTTTCAAATGTGCGCGAATAAGCGCCGCGCAGTACCGTGTTCGTCGCTTTGATGTTGTATGCGAGGCCAACTCGCGGTTCGGCCGCGCTATCCGCTGTCAGGCCGTAGTACATATCCCCGCGCAGGCCAACTGTCAGCAGCCAATTGCCCATCGTAATCGCATCCTGCGCATAGAAAGCGTATTGGTTGATGTTGTGCGAAGCCCGATACCGGAACAGATCACCGCCGCGCGTCAGATCGAACGGAATCAGGCCCGGCTGCAGATTGGGATTGGCCGCGTAGCCCAGCGAATCGCAGGAATTCGGATCCGTGACGGCGGGATCAGCTATCGGATTTCCGTCCATGTCGTTGCACACTGCGTTGAATGTCGGATCGGTAATGCCGAATCCAAACTCTTCGAGCAAGCGCGTCTGCTTCAGATCGAGACCGATCTTGATGTTGTGCCGGCCTTTGGTGACCGCCAGATCGCCGCGCACGCCGTAATTCAGCAGATGACGCGTCTGGCTCTGCGTGGACGGCGTGTCCGCGAACGGATCGCGGCTCGGATAATAATTGAATGTATCTTCGCGAATGTAAGGATTTACGGTCAGCAGCGTGTGCGCATTGAACGTGTGCTGGTATCCGGGAGCGATGTTCCAGGTTAAAACGCGCTGCCTCTGGTCCTGCGCCAACTGATCATAGTCGTTCGGGATTTGTATCCAGTTGCGCGCCGTGAACAGGTTCAGGTGAAACACGTTTACCGGGTCGGGCTGAAAATCGAATCGATCGAAGATGGTTTGATTGTTGCCCTTGTCGTGAAAAGGCGTGAACTCGGGCGTGTCGAGGAAACGTCCGCTGCGCGTGCCATCGAGCGCCAGGAAATTGCCCATCTTCTCGTTGCCGAAGCCCCACGAAGCATCGCCGCCGACTGAGCCGAAAGTCCCGTAGTAGGTCTCCACGCTGCCGAACTGTCTCATCGCGCCCAAGCCCGAGCGTGTTGTGATCTGGTCCACCAGGCTCGTCTTGTCGCCGAATTCCGCGCCCGGCGCGCCGGTGATCAGCGACATGCTTTGAATCGCGCTGGTCGGAAGCTGCGTGGAAAATACTTTGCTCTGCTGATCGCTGATTGGCTGGCCGTCGACAACGAAGCTGACCTGCGCGTGGTCTCCCAACGGATGAAAGAATCCGTTGGCATCCGCAGCTACGCCGCCGGTGCTGTAGGTGATTGCCTGGCTGAGCCCGCCGCCCGGATCGAAGGCCGGCAATTTGGCGAGCTGGTTACGATCGGCGTCCACATGCGCGGAAGGATCGACTTCAATTAAATCCGCTCCCGCGGCTTCGACCGTCACGGTAGTCGCCTCCTTGCCGAGGGTCAGCTTGGCGTTCACTTGCACGGGCAAGGAATTTCGTATCGTTACGTCCTGGTTGAACGCCGAGAAGCCCGGCGCGGTCGCTTTCAGGTGATACGGATTCGGCGGAATGTTCACCAGCCGGAACTCACCCGCCGCGTTAGAGGTAACGGTTTGGGTGTAGCCGCTGACCGGATTTTGAAGTTCGACCACGGCTTTTGGGATCGTGGCTCCCGACGGATCGGTCACAGTGCCTTCGACCGTGCCGGCATTTCCCAACGACTGGGCTTCGAGCGCTCCCATCGCAAGGCATAAAACAACACAAAAACGAGCTAACTTACTCATGATCTTCCATCAAACCGCGAAAACGGCGGAACGTTTAATAGATTTCCATGGCGGGCATGCCGTGCGCCACGAGCGGCCTAGAAAACGGGATGAGCGGATTTACCAATTCAGAACGTCGCGCACGTTCTTGGCTTGCCGCTTGCTAACGATGAATTCCTGGCCGTTGTTCAGAGTGACCAACCAACGCTGGCTGCTCAGCATGCTCATCTTGCGAATTTGCTCGACGTTCACCAGCGCGTTGCGGTGGATCCGGCGGAAGGAGCTGTTCTGCAAACGGGTCTCGATCGCAGTCAGGTTTTGCGTGGCCATATAACGCTGCTTCGCGGTGATGATCCAGGTCACTTCTCCATCCGCTTGGAAGGCGAGCACCTCCGGCGGATTCAGCAAAAAATATTCTTCTCCGAGCTTCCCCACGATCTTGCGTACCCTGCGCGGACTGTTCGTGGCGGTAGGCGCGATTTCGTGCAAGTGCGCCAGGTTCTCCGCCAGTTCGAGCGGATTCCGCGCAAGCCGCTTCGCGCGATCCACCGCTTGCACTAGGCGCTGCTGCCCGATCGGCTTTAGTAAGTAATCGACCGCGCCCGCCTCAAAGGCGCGAATGGCGTGCTGGTCGTAAGCGGTGACCATGACCACGACCGGCATGTGCCCACCCACCAGGCGATCCAAAACTTCGAAGCCACCCATGACCGGCATTTGAATGTCGAGGAAAACGATATCCGGCTTGGTCGAGGAGATCTTCAGGAGCGCGGCCTTGCCGTTCTCGGCCTCGCCTACGACCTCAATCGAGCCCAGAAGCTCGAGTTCTTCGCGCAGAACTTTCCGGGCTACCGGTTCGTCATCGACAATGAGCGCGCGCATGGGAGGCGGTACTACCTTTACACGATTCTCCCCTGGCGCCGCGACAACTACTCGACGAGCGGTCTATCGGGCCGCCGCGAGCGGGCTCATTGCGGCCTCCACCGGGCTTGGAATCAGGAAACTGACCGTCGTACCATCGCTCGTCGACAGGATGGATAAGTCGGCGGCCGGTCCGTAGTACAGCGCGAGCCGGCGCCGGACATTCTCAAGACCTACACCCGCCCCGTCCTGCGGATGCCGGCCGCTCTCTTCGAAGCCGACACCCGTATCCGCAACGCTAACGGATAAACCGCGCGCGGTCACACTCACCGTCACGCAAACGCGGCCGCGTCCCGCCTTGGCCGCAATCCCGTGCTTCACGGCATTTTCGACAAGCGGCTGAATCGAGAGAATCGGAATCATCGCGGCGCGCGCCGACTCGGTGACAATCAACTCGGTTTCCAGGCGATCTCCCAGCCGCAGCTTCTCGATTTCGAGATAGGCTTCTACGATCCGCAGTTCTTCGGAGAGCTGAATCGTCATTCGGTCGCCCTGCAGAAAATACCGGAAAATATCCGCCAGGTTCAGGACCATGCGCCGCGCCTCGTGCGATCGGCGGTCGATGGTGCCATACAGGGTATTCAACGCATTAAACAGGAAGTGCGGATTGATTTGGGCTTGTAGGGCCCGCAGTTCCGCTTCACTTGCCAAGCGCCGCAATTCCTCGGCGCGGAAGCGTTCCACCTGCTCCACGATGACCGTTCCCAAACGGCGCATGTCTTCGAGGTCCTCGCTCAGATAGCGCCGCCCGCCGTGGCGCGGTCCCATGACTAGAAAGCGCACATCGCCGCTCGAAAAGCGCAATGGAATCTGGGCTCCGGAAGAAAGCCCGGCGCCAAACAACACCGCCGGCTTCTCCGGAGTCGCGCCGTTTCTGGATTCTCTCGGCACCGCAAACTGGTCCGCTCCGAGGCGCCGCGCTACCTCCTCCGCCGCGCCCGCTAGCAGCTCTTCTTCCGATCGCGTCGTCAATGCCAGGCTCACAATCGCGTCCAGGCAATTCTCCACTCGCTGGCGGCGGAAAATAACGCGCCCCACCCAGACTTGCAGCGCGTTTCGCAGGTAGGCAAACAGAATGAGGGACAAGCATAGCGCTACCAGGGTGATTCCGATCGAAAACATGCTGGAGCGAATGGAGTCCAGCCAGAGAAATCTCCGGTTCAGCAGCAGCAAGGCTGGCGATATAAGCCGCCGCCAAGCCGAAATTTAGCAGGAAGCGAACGAACGCGTCCAGCAACAGAAACCGATAATCCTGCAAGAGAACGACCAGCACCACCGGAATTCCAATGTGATGCCAGGTGATCTCGGCCGCCCAGGGGGAGCGTCACATGCTGATACCCAAAATGCAGGAAGGAACTGGTGAACAGCAGCAGGCAACCGAGCGAAATCCACTCTCGGCGGACGAGAAAAAACGCGATCACGGTAAGGAGGCCAAAGCCCACGGCAACGAGAATCACGGCCGTCTGAGGCAAGCTGTCGCAGTGCAAGACCACGGCGCACGCACTGACAATGTAACCGGCCACCACAATCGCGGAGCGCTTGCCTTGCAGCGCGACTTGCAAGAGCACGGCCGGCAGCAAACTCAGCGCGGAAAAGCTGACGATAACCACGATTGCCGGTTCGTGCGATGCGAGCGCAATCAGAGAACCGGCATTCCAGGTCAACGCCAGCGCGGCGGCGGCGAGGGAAAGCTTCGTTTGCCGCACTCCATGCGCTCGCCAGTCCCGGATCAAGAGAATGAAAATGAGGCCAAACAGCAGTAGACCTGCTGAGTGCCCGACCGTATTGATCAGGACAGGATCACGCAAACTGAAGTCTTTTAACAGTTCTATTTCAGGCTAACCGAACCGCTACTCCTCGCGCAGAGCCAAGATCGGATCCACACGCGTAGCGCGGAATGCCGGAATAATGGTGGCAAGGAAGGCCGCCGCGGCGAGGATAGCGGCAACGGAGCCGAAGGTGACCGCATCGGTGGCGCGTATGCCGAATAGCAGGCTGGACATCAGCCGCGTCAGAGCCGCAGCGCCCGCGAGTCCTACGAAAATACCGCTGCAGCCAGTCCCATTCCCTGACTGACCACTAGCCGGATGATATCGCCGGGCCGCGCGCCCAATGCGACACGCAGGCCGACATCGTGCTTGCTCTGGACGACTAAGTACGACATGACGCCATAAACGCCGACGGACGCGAGTAACAGGGCGAACAGCGCGAATGCGGCCAGCATCGTGCTCGAGAAGCGCCGCCGCGCGAGCGACTGCGCCAGCCGGTCTTTCATGGTGCGTATCTCATAAACCGCCACGTTCGATCGACCGCATGGATTTCATGCACGATCGCGTTCGCGAGCGCGGCCGGATCGGACGAGGACGTGCGCGCCACTAGATACATGCCGTTCGACACCGCCTGCTGATGCGGGAAATACGCCACGATTTTGCCGTCCGTATCGAGACCGTCCTGCTTGACGCCGCCCACGACGCCCGCAATTGTCATCGGCTTCTTGGGATCGCCAAACCACACGTGCTTTCCAACCGCGTCCTCGTGCGGCCAGAAACGATGCGCGAATTTTTCGTCGATGATTGCCACCTTGCGGCTATCGATGGTGTCGTGACGGTCGAAAAAACGTCCCTGGATCAACGGGATTTCCATTGTGCGGAAATAATCCGTGCTCGCGACGCGAAGATCCACTTGCAATTCCTGTCCGGGCGGCGGCGGGTAGCCTTCCACGTGAATCTGTCCCCAGCCGATCGATCCGGCTAGCGGCAGAGCGGAAACCGTGCCTGTCGCCAGCACGCCGGGAAGGCGCGAATGTGGGTTTCGATCTCCTGAAAGAACTGGGTAACGATCTTGTCCTGGCGGTACTCGCGGCCGGTCGCGGCAACCTGCATGGAAAGTACATGCTCGGTATTGAAACCAGGCGGCACGCTTTCAAGCCGCACGAAACTGCGGAGCAGCAGGCCTGCTCCGATCAGCAGCATCAGCGAAAGCGCCAGTTCGGAGATCACCAGCAATCCACGTAACCGGTGCCTCGCTATGCGTAGCCCGGTGTCGCCCTGGCCACGGCGGCCTCCGGATTTGAGCGAGGCGATGAGATCCACCCGGATGGCGCGCCACGCCGGCGCCAGGCCAAACAGAATTCCGGTGGCGAGCGAAATACCGAAAGTAAACGCGAGCACCGCGCCGTTGATGCCGATGTCTTCGAATCGGGGAATGTTGCCCGGATTCATTGTGCGCACGATATACAGGCTCCACTTCGCGATGCAAGGCCGGCTGCGCCTCCCAGCATGGCCAATAGAACGCTTTCGGTCAGCAACTGCCGGACAATCCGCCGCCAATCCGCGCCCAGAGCGGTACGGATGGCCATTTCTTTAGCTCGTCCGGATGCGCGCGTCAATAGCAGGTTGGCGACGTTGGCGCAGGCAATCAGCAGGACCAGCGCTACAGATGAGAGCAGCACCAGCAGCGCGCGGCGCACATCGCCTACGACCTGCTGCTCGAGACCGATGACGTGCATGCCGAACGTGCGATCGCGTTTGTCCTTTCTACGAATGCGGTTGGCGACCATGTTGAGGTCGGCCTGTGCCTGCTGGAGGGACACACCGGGCTTCAGCCGGACCATGATGTTGTAGTTTTCATCGCCGCGGCGCTTCGCCGCATCGGGACCCAACGGCAGCGGCAGAATCACGTCGACCTTATCCATCGGGCCTTCCGACGGCATCACTTCGTTATTCAACAGAAACTCGGGATCCAGCACGCCGGCTACGGTGTATGAATTTCCGTCCAGCAGGATGCTCTTGCCAACGATTGCGGGATCCGAACTGAATAGCCGCTTCCAAACACGGTTGGTGAGAATCGCGAGCGCCGGCTTGCCCGGTTTATCATCGTCGGAAAGCAGCAAGCGGCCGAAACGCGCGCGCGCGCCGAGCATGCTCAGAAGGCTCGATTGCGTGCGCATGCCGTAGATCCGCTCCGGTTTCTCACGGCCGGCCAACGTGAAACTGCGAGATTGCGCGAGCGCCATCCGATCGAACGAGTGGTTCTCGTTCCGAAGGTCGACGTATTCTCCGGGTGACGGCCAGTCGCGGAAGATGCCGATGCCCGGCGAATGCAGCCATACCGCTGCCAATCGCTCGGGCTCGGGGTAGGGCAGTGGACGCAGTAACAGCGCATCGACCACGCTGAAGATGGCCGAATTAGCGCCGATCCCAAAGGCGAGCGAAAGCACGATCACCAAAGTGGAGCCGATGTTTTTGCGTAACGTGCGCAGGCCATAGCGAAGGTCTTGTAAGAGGAACATATGTACCGCCTATTCTCTACCGATTACCGCAGAAATAGAGAGATTCAGCCCGAAAAACTCCCACAACCTTATTCGGACCACCAGTATGCGAGCGATTCTGACAATTTTTCCGCGCCCCGCTCCACATGAGCTGGACGCGCCGAAGGATCGCTCCTCGATGGCCCTCGAACCTTCCAGCGGGACCGCTCCGGCAACGGTCGAATCGAGGGTAATCGAGAAATTGCTCGCCGAGCTGGATGCCCGCGCCGTTTCGCGGATTCCGGGGCCCTACCTGATGGAGCGGTCGCCCTCGCGCCGGTATGTTGCCTGGTTGCGCGGGCTGTGGGTCGCGCTCTGGGTGATGTCTATTGTCCTGTGTGTATTCGTGGTTAAGTACATCGATCGCGGAAATACATCCCAGGCGTTCGGTTCCGCCCAGGCCCGATCTATGGATCATTTGGCGAATTCCATTGGCGACCAGAACAAGCAGTTTGCCCGCATGATCGATTCTGTAGAAACTCTGGCCAACTCCGTCGCGTCGTCGTCCGTTCGTACCACTGCGATGCAAGCGGTTCTAAGGCGTTTGGGTCACGAGTCAACCCCGGCCGCCGACATCCTACCCCAGCGCCCCGCTGCTCCGGTTGCCCCGGTCTCAGCCCCGCCATCCCAGGAGCCCGCGCCTGCGGCCCAGCTCTCGATGGGCGGTCACCATCACGACCCTATAGAGGACGTGATTGCGCCGCGCAATGCCATTGTGCATCACACGGAAAATGGCGTGATGGACTACTGGCTGATGCCGCGCGTTGTCTCCGGAGCGAGGAGCATGATCAAAGTCTTCCCCATTGCTCAGACGAACCTTGGGATTTTCGTCCATAGCTTCGACGAGGTCCGGGATTACGTGGTGACGCCTTCCGGAGATTGGCTCGCCGCTTCGGCTAACGGCATTCGTTGATAGGCTTCCGCCCGGCTATCCTGACGGTATATGCGTTCCGTTCTCTTTTTCCTGCCGGCCGCCGTGTTTCTGGCCAGCGGTCAGCAGCCGCAGGCCTCTTCCCGGTCGTGGATCGAAGAGAGTAACAAAAACGCGCAGCTTTTATTGACCGTGGAAGCCCGCTACGCGCCGGAGGGCGCGGGATCGCTTGGGGTCACCGGGCTCGATGACAAGATCTCGATTCCGGCGCCCGATCTCGGGGAACGCTCCCGCCGCGATACCGAGGAAGCGCTCAAGACGCTTCGCTCCCGGCTCGCTTCCGAGCCGGATCCGCTCGTCAAACAAGACCTCGAGATTCTTATCCAGGCAGGCGAGCGCGAGAATCGCCTATCGCTCGCTGAGGAGAAATATCTTCTTCCTTACCGGAACATTGGCCGCACTATTTTTTTCGGCGAGCAAAGCCTGCTCGACGATCAGATCGCTCCCGAGCGGCGGCATGCGGCGGTTACCCGGCTGCGGCGCTACACAGGACTGGAAGCCGGTTACACACCCATTACCTTGCGCGCCGAAAATGTCTTTCGCGACAAACTGAAAACTCCCGGCCTCTTGGGACCGGCCAAGCCCGAAGTCGAGCAGGATATCGCCAACATGGGCGCCTTCTCGACCGGCATCGGCCTGCTGCTTGAAAAGTACAAGACTGGCTGGTTACCAGGAAGCCTACGCAAAGCTCAAAGATCAGCTTGCCGAATATACAGATTTCCTTCGCAAGGAGGTGTTGCCGAAAGCCCGCTCCGATTTCCGCCTGCCGCCGGAGCTTTACGCCCTTCGCCTGGAAGACTTCGGCGTCGATTACACACCGGCTGAGCTTACCCGGATGGCGCACCAGTCGTTCACGGAGATCCAAAGCGAGATGCAGACGCTCGCCGCGAAAATCGCAAAGGAGCGTAACCTTCCCTCTTCCGACTACCGCGATGTCATCAAAGAATTGAAAAAAGACCAGGTCGGCGCGGACCGCATCCTTCCGCTCTATAAGGAGCGGCTCTCGGAAATCGAAACCATCATCCGGCGCGAACACTTAGTAACGCTTCCGAACCGGCCCGCCGTCATTCGCCTGGCATCAGCCGCCGAAACTGCGCAGCAGCCCGCTCCGCACATGCGCCCTCCCCGCTTGATCGGCAACCAAGGGGAGCGCGGCCAGTTCGTTCTTCCGGCCGGAACCACCGGCGCGGATGGCAAGCCGCTCAAGTACGACGATTTCACCTTTTCCGCCGCCGCCTGGACGCTGACCGCGCACGAGGCTCGTCCCGGACATGAACTGCAGTTCGCCGCCATGATCGAACGCGGAGTTTCGCAGGCGCGCGCCATTTTCGCTTTCAACAGCACCAATGTCGAAGGCTGGGGCCTCTACTCGGAATGGTTCATGCTTCCTTATATGCCCGATGAAGGCAAGCTGATCTCGCTCCAGCATCGCCTGATGCGCGCCACCCGCGCGTTCGTCGACCCGGAGCTACAGCAAGGCAAATTGACACCCCAACAGGTGCTTGATCTTTTGCAAAAAGATGTGGTCTTATCGAAGGCTCTGGCCACCGAGGAAGTCGACCGCTACACGTTTCGCTCGCCCGGGCAGGCAGTCTCCTATTTCGATGGCTACACGCGCCTTCGGGAAATCCGCGCCGCCGCCGAAAAGACGCTTGGTCCGAAGTTTAACGTCCAGCGTTTCCATGATTTCATCCTCTCGCAAGGACTGCTGCCGCCCGACCTGCTGCGCAAAGCGGTCTTGGCGGATTTCGTCGGGAAATCGTGAAACTGTACTGAGCGCCGCTAGAAGGTCACGCGGGCCAGAACCTGGCAGCGGCGCGCATTCGTGCCGTCCGGGAATCCTTGGGATGCGGAGCCCTGTCCCAAGACAGAAACGCCGCCGGTTAGCTGTGGCTTGAAAATTCCGCCGGCTGCCAGTGAATAGGCCGTCGTCTGCACAGATGTATTGTGAATCGTGTTGAACACGTTGAATGCCTCGAACCCAAGGCTCAACTTCACGCGTTCGGCAATCGGCCATTCATGGCTAATCCTCGCATCGACGTTATAGGTCTGATCGATATCCAAAGAGTTGACGGGCAGGAACGGTACGCGATTCCAGCCGCCCGATCCATTGAACGTGCTGCCGGCAAGGGTTATCCCTGGAAAAATTGCATTCGGCGATGTCGATACCGAATTGACCGTAGCGCTTACCGGTTGGGCCGACGCCAAGGTCGTGATGGTCGATAGCTGCCAGCCATTGATCAAATACTTGACCAATGCCGAATTACTGCGGTCGAGCCGCGGCTGCCAAACCCAGTTGATTACGGCGCGGTGCCGCTGGTCGAGCGTCGAGCTGCCTTTGTCGAACCGGTAGTTGCCTGGCAGCGTCGCGTTATTAAACGTGTTCGAAATGTTCCAGCTCGCACCCTGTTCGTTGCCATCGTCGATGGCGTGCGACCAGGTGTAGGAGACCTGCGCCTGGAAACTGCGCGAGAAGCGTTTCTCGAGCTGCAGAGCCAGCCCGTTGTACCACGATTGGCCGCCATTCTCCACCTGAAGGATCGAACTGTAACGTGGGTCCAAACGATTTGCCAACGAGTAGACGGGCGAAGTAAACGAATTCACTGTGGCGCCGGCAGTATTCTGCACGGTGAAGTTCTCGGTAGCCGCGGGATTACCGAGATTCAGATCGCGCTGCGTATATAAACCAATTCCGCGGCTCCAGATATAGCTCGCTGTGAAGGAGACGTCGCGTCCGAATTGGTGTTCGAGCGCCACTGTGCCTTGCTGTGTATACGGGTTATGAAAATCGGGCGAGGCAAATTGCAGTTTCACGGAGCCGCTGGGCAATCCCGCGGCGCTCGCGACGGGATTGGGAAAGACCGGCGCGCCCGCTTGGCTCGGAAGAAGGGAAATGGACGATTGATAGAGTCCATTACCGAGATAAAGAGTATCCAGCATGTTGCCGTGGAAACGCGCATAGAAGATGCCATAGCCGGCGCGCAACACCGTGCGGTCGTTGATCGAATAGGACAAGCCTATGCGTGGCGCAAAATCATGGGTGGGAGATGGGATCCTGCCCGTTTGCGGCCAGTTGGGATTCACCAATGTCGGCTGCGGAATGTAGGTCTTTTCGTACCGCAAGCCGTAATTCAGCGAAAATTTCTGAGTGGGCTTCCAGGTGTCCTGAATATAGAAGTTAATGTCCGTCGTGCGAATGTTCTGAATCGGATTTCCGAACGCCTGGCTGAAGCTGGTGTACTTCCCGATCCCCGGCGCGTGGAATGTCCCGCCATTGAAATCTTGCGCAAACGTAGTGATGTTGGTGTACGAATAGCTCCCGTACTGATTGAAGAGCTGCTTCATGTAGTCCTGAGTGGTGGAAAAATCGACGCCGAATTTAGCCGAATGGGTGCCCGTGGTCCAGCTATAGTTGTCGACTAACTGGAAGCGATTTTCGCTCGGAAACGTCCGGGGATAAGCCTGCGTTCCCCCGACAGTGGACCCCGCGACTGTGATATAAACCGGACCCGTGCTGGGCCAAAGATCGGAAGCGGCAGGATCGGAAAGCCGGTCCTTAAACCAGCCAAAGCGCAGCTCGTTCACTGCCGTGGCTTTTGGAATAAACGTCCAGGAAGCCTTGCCGTACCGATCTTCCACAGTCGAGTTGCCATTGTTGCCGAGCAGGCCGCCGCCGGTCAACACGGTCTGAGTCTGGATGCCGTGCGGCGAAACCCAGTGCATTGCGTTCAGGTCGAAGCTGACGGAATTGCGATCATTGAGCTGCCAGTCGATTTTGGCGAAACCAAGATGCTGGTTGTACGTGCGCGGCACCGTCACGTTCATCTGCTTTTGGATGAAATTGATGGCCGCGCCGCACTGCGCCGCTGTCGCTGTGCAAGTGCCCGGCGGGATGAAGTTGCCGGCGGCATCGGTCAGCGAATTGTTGACAATGCGGTTGATTCCGGGAAAGTTCCGGCCGGTGTAGTCGTAATTGACGAAGTAGAAAAGCTTGTCCTTCTTAATAGGTCCGCCCACGCTGAACCCCAGCGTGTCTCGATGTTCCGGAGTTCTTATGCCATTGGAGTAGCGGTCCAGAGCTTCGAGCGTGCTGCTGCGGTAAAACCCGTAGCCGGTGCCATGAATGCCGTTGGTGCCGCTGCGTGTGACGGTGTTGACGACGCCGCCCATCGCGCGGCCGAATTCGGCCGAAAAGCCGTTGGACAGCACCTGGAATTCCTGCACGGCATCCTGCGAAATCTGGCTGCCGATGCGCGTGCGGCCGGCATTTTCGTTATAGAAACTGTTCGTCGTGTCGTTGCCGTCGGTAAGGAACGAGTTGCCCATGGCGATACCGCGGAAACTCAGCAGGCCGAACTCGCCATCCTTTACTACAGCGGGCGTCATCAATACATAGCTGTCTACGCGGCGTCCATTGATTGGCAGATTATCGATCTGCAATTGTGTTACCGCAGCCGTGACGCCGCTTTTCGTGCTTTCCACCAGAGGAGCTTCCGCGGTGACCTCCACTTTGGTCGAAGACGAGCCGACTTGCAGGTTGACTTTGAAATCGACGGTCTGCCCGACCAGCACTTCGAAATCCTCGCTTTGCCATTTGGCAAAACCGGGCTTCTCGACCTCAATTTTGTAACCGGGAGCGGGAGTTACCGATGGGGCTGCGAACAGGCCGCCTTCGGTGGTCTGCATCCTCCGATTAAATCCGTTCGAGGCGTTGGTGATCGTTACCGTAGCGTCGGCCACCACCGCGCCGGATGCATCGCGCGCCGTTCCGGTGATGGCTCCGAGTCCGGCCACCGCTTGGGCATAAGCGCAACTCGGCACCAACGGCAAAGCCATAGCCAACAAATACACGCATTTCACGCTGTTTTTGAACATAAAGAACCCTGTTCCACATAGCATAGCCTTTTTACGGTTTCAGATGCATGAACTTCTTTCGCACTGCCCGACCGTTCATAATTGGATTTCGGCCCTTCTTAAATCATGTGGATTGTCCGGCTCGCCCTTCGGCGGCCTTACACGTTTATAGTCCTCTCGCTGATGTTGTTGCTTCTGGCTCCGATAGTCATCTCGCGGACGCCGGTGGACATTTTCCCGAATATCAATATCCCGGTCGTCAGCATCGTCTGGCAATACACGGGATTGTCGGCGGAAGAGATTTCAGACCGAATCGTATATAACGCCGAGCGTTCCCTTACCAGTTCCGTGAACGACATCGAGCACATCGAGTCGCGCTCCCTGAATGGCGCGGGCGTGATCAAGATATTTCTGCAACCGTTTGCCAACGTGGAGCAAGCGATCGCCCAATCTACTGCGGTATGCCAGGCGATTTTAAAGGGCTTGCCGCCCGGCGCAACGCCGCCATTTATTCTGAGTTTCAACGCCTCCACGGTGCCGATCCTTCAGCTTGGGCTGTCGGGACAAGGCATGAGCGAGCAGCAGCTCTTCGATATTGGGCAAAATTTCATACGGCCGCAGCTTGTCACGGTTGCCGGAACCACGATTCCTTTTGCATTCGGGGGAAAGCAGCGCGAAGTAATGGTGGACTTGAATACGTCCGCGCTGCAGGCGAAAGGTCTCGGCCCATCGGACGTGGTCCAGGCCATCGGCAACCAAAACCTGATTCTTCCCGGCGGCACCTCCAAGATCGGTTCGCTCGAATACAACGTGGAGTTGAACGGGAGCCCGGACAATGTGGACGAGTTGAATAATCTGCCCATCAAATCGCAGAACGGCGCCACAATCTACGTGCGCGACGTGGCGCATGTCCGCGACGGATATCCCCCACAGACAAACGTCGTTCGCTCCAATGGGCTGCGCGGCACGCTGATGACGATTTATAAAAACGGCAACGTGTCGACGCTCGACATCATCGCGGGCGTGCGCAAACTGCTGCCGTATATCGCTTCCACGCTGCCGCCGGAGCTGCGGATCAAACCAGTGGGCGATCAGTCCATCTTTGTACGCGCCTCCATCAGCGCAGTCGTGCGCGAGGCATTGATTGCGGCCTGTCTCACGGCCACCATGATCCTGGTGTTTCTCGGCAGTTGGCGCAGCACGGTGATTATTGCAATATCCATTCCGCTTTCGATTCTGTGCTCGATTTTCGTGCTTAGCGCGCTGGGCGAAACCATCAACATCATGACGCTCGGCGGCATGGCGCTGGCCGTCGGCATCTTAGTCGACGACGCCACCGTGGCTATAGAGAACATCGACCGCAATATCGAGATGGGCAAAGAGCTTGAACAGGCAATCTTGGACGGGTCCGCTCAAATCGCTATCCCGGCTTTCGTTTCCACCCTGAGTATTTGCATCGTTTTCGTTCCGATGTTCTTTCTCACCGGTGTCGCGCGCTACCTGTTTGTGCCGCTTGCGGAAGCGGTCACTTTCGCGATGTTGGCTTCCTATATTCTTTCGCGCACGCTGGTACCCACGCTCGCGCAATATTTGCTTCGCGGACATTCCCATCAGCAAGCCGTGGCACATGCCAACCGCCGCAACCCGTTTGTACGCCTGCAACTATTCTTCGAAAGTAATTTCGAGCGGCTTCGCGAGGGCTACCGGCGGCTTCTCGTCCTATGCGTGCGCCATCGCGTTTCGTTCGCCATTTGCTTTTTTCTGGGCTGTCTGGCTTCTTTCGCGCTGCTCCCCTGGCTCGGCGAGGACTTCTTTCCGGCCGTCGATAGCGGCCAGATGCGGCTGCATGTGCGCGCACATACCGGCACCCGCATCGAAGACACTACTCATTTGTGCGATCTGGTCGAGAACGGTATGCGCCAAATCATTCCGCCGGACGAGCTGGAAAACATCACCGATAACATTGGGCTGCCGTACAGCAGCACCAACACGTCTTACGCGAACAACGGCACGGTTGGGCCGGCGGATGCCGACATTCTGGTGACGTTGTCCCCCAAGCACCAGCCCACCAACGTCTACATGGCCGAGATGCGCCGCCGCCTCCCGCAAGCGTTTCCGGGTACGCTGTTCTACTTTCTACCCGCGGATCTGGTTGGCCAGATTCTGAATTTTGGGTTACCCGCTCCCATCGATATCCAGATCATAGGCCGCAATCAGGTCGCGAATCGCGCCTTCGCCGACAAACTCATGCAACAGATTCGCTATATCCCGGGCGCCACCGACCTGCGCATCCAGCAGCCCGGCAATCAACCCAAGCTGCTTGTCAATCTGGATCGCGCCAAAGCCCAAACCATGGGTTACAGCGCGCGCGATATCGCCGGGAACGTGCTGGTCTCTTTGAGCGGCAGCTTTCAGACGTCCCCCACTTTTTGGCTGAACCCGCGAACGCAGGTGAGCTACAACGTGATCACCCAATCACCGCAATACGAAATGTCGTCTCTTGGCGACATGCGCAATATCCCATTATCGGGGCCGAATGCAGCGCCACAGATTCTGGCCAGTGTCGCATCAATCGGGCGCGGCAACGGCCTGGCGGAGGTTTCGCACTGGAACATCACGCCGGTGATCGATATATACGGAACCGTCCAGGGAACCGATCTCGGCACCGTGTCGCGCAGCATCGATGCCGTCATTCAGAAAAATACGAAGAATCTGGTGCGCGGCTCGCAAGTGGCGGTGCGCGGGCAGATAGAAACCATGCGCTCTTCGTTCCTCGGCCTGTTGATAGGCCTCGTATTCTCGATCGTGCTGGTCTACATGCTCATCGTGATCAATTTCCAGTCCTGGCTCGATCCGTTCATCATTATTTCGGCCTTGCCGGCCGCGCTAGCCGGAATTGTATGGTTTCTCTTCGTGACACACACCACCGTCAGCGTGCCTGCGCTAACCGGATCCATCATGTGTATGGGCGTGGCGACAGCGAACAGCATTCTGGTTGTCAGCTTCGCGAAAGAGCAATTGCCGGATGCCGATAGCCCGGCGGATGCCGCGATACTGGCGGGCTTCACGCGATTCCGGCCGGTACTCATGACGGCGCTCGCCATGATCATTGGCATGCTGCCGATGGCTCTCGGAATCGGCGAGGGCGGCGAACAGAACGCGCCGCTCGGACGCGCGGTGGTGGGCGGCTTGTTATTTGCTACCGTTGCTACGCTGTTCTTTGTCCCCGTTTTTTTCAGCCTGCTGCATCGCAAACCGCTGGTGAAGGCATGACCAAGCGGCTCACGGGCTTTTTGATCTTGCTGCTCGCGATTGTGATCGCCGCGGGTATTGTGGTCTCGGGCGTCGCCCCGCGATTGCGCGCACGCCAAGCCTTGCGCGAGGAAACAGACCGTTTGGCGGCGCCGCCAGTGAATGTCATCCATCCTTCACGCGCCGCGCACGCGGAAGAAGTTGTCCTTCCCGGGAATATTCAGGCGTTCACCGATGCGCCTATTTATGCCCGCACAAACGGCTATTTGAAACGTTGGTATTTCGATATTGGAGCGCGTGTCAAAGCCGGCGCCCTGCTTGCCGACATCGAATCGCCCGAAATCGACCAGCAATTACAGCAGGCGCGCGCGGAGCTGAATACCGCGCAGGCCAACCTGCGCCTGGGGCAGCTTACCGCTGAGCGCTACACGAATCTCTTCAAGACGGATTCGGTGGCCAAGCAAGATGTGGACAACGCTGTGCAGGATGCGGCAGCTAAGGCCGCGACCGTGAAATCGGCCCAGGCGAATGTCGCGCGGCTGGAGCAGTTGGTGGGTTTCGAGAAGATTTATGCTCCGTTCGACGGCGTCGTCACCGCACGCAAGACCGACGTAGGCCAGCTCATCGAATCCGGGTCGTCCGGCGGCGCGGCTCGCGAGTTGTTTCATATGGCCGCGCTCGACCGGTTGCGGGTCTTTGTAAATGTTCCGCAAGCCTACTCGCATAACGCCAATCCGGGAATGCACGTCGACCTGACCTTGCCCGAAATTCCGGGACGCCGTTTCAACGGCACGCTCGTGCGCACGGCCGGCGCAATGGATCCCGCCACGCGCACGTTGACTGTCGAAGTGGATGTTTTGAACACCGCTGGCCTGCTGTTCCCGGGCGCTTATGCTGAAGTTCATTTCAAAATTCAATCGAATGCGGAAACCCTGATTGTGCCTTCCACTTCGCTGATCTTCCGCGAGAAGGGACTGCAGATACCCGTAGTGGAGAACGGCAATCGCATCTCTCTGAAAACGGTCACGGCCGGCCGCGATTTCGGGAACACGATTGAGATTCTCTCCGGGCTCTCCGCAGATGCCGCCGTGGTGGCGAATCCCCCGGATTCGCTGGTCGAGGGCGAGCCTGTGCGCGTGATTCCAGCCAGTCAATCGCAACAGACAGAAGATTGAAGGAATACAATTCAAGCAGGGCATGCTGCTGCAATTTCCCGCTGCCAATAACTCCGAAGTCGATCTGAAAACGACTTACGATGCGGTGGTTGTCGGCTCTGGCGCGGGCGGCGGTATGGCCGCCCACGTACTCACCGCGCATGGTCTAAAAGTGCTGCTGCTCGAAGCGGGCCGCGCCCAGGACACGAGCAAAATTCTGCATTCGATGCAGTGGCCGTACGATCATCCGCGCCGCGGCAAAATGCCTCCCGAGTATCATGCGCTGACGAACGAATATACGATTCGCAAACCGCCCTATGCGGAAAGCTCGCCTTACAAGAACGTACAGTCCTATGTGCAGGCCTGGGGCGGCTCCGATTACTCGAAGACTTTGGTTGTAAATGAAAAGGAGCATCCTTATACAGGCACGCGCTACGCCTGGGTGCGGTCGCGCGCTGTAGGCGGCAAAACCAATATTTGGGGAAGGCTCGCGCTGCGCCTCTCCGACTACGATTTCAAAGCGAAGGATCGCGACGGGTTCGGTGAAAACTGGCCCATTTCCTACGCCGATATCGAGCCCTATTACGACAAAGTGGATTTGTATCTCGGCGTGTCGGGTCATCCGGAAAATCTTCCGTACTTGCCCGATAGCAAATTTCAGCGGCCGGTAAAGCTGAACTATGCCGAAATGCATTTACGCGAGACCTTAAAAGGAATGGGCCGCGTGCTCACACCCTATCGCGCCGGCGTGACGACCGATGGCCTAAAGCACAACAAGTACCGCAGCCGCTGCTATGGGCGCGGCGCGTGCAACCGGCACGTGGGCGGCTGCGATATTCACGCCGCATTCGATTCGCCGACCGGCCTGATCCGGCCCGCCATGGATACCGGGAATCTCACGCTGCGCACCAACGCCACGGTCTACGAAGTCACGGTCGATAAAAATACCGGCAAGGCGACAGGGGTGTCGTTCCTCGACAGCGAAACGCGGCAGAGCTATCAGGCCAAGGGCAGAACGGTGCTTCTCGCGGCTTCGACGCTTGAATCCGCCCGCCTCATGCTGCTCTCTAAATCGAGCGCTTATCCGAACGGAATCGGCAATTCGAGCGGGCACGTCGGCCACAATTTTTGCGAGCACGTGATGGGGCCGTCGGTGGCCGGGTTCATGAAAGAGTTGGTGGCCAAGCCGCGGACGCTCGATGACGGCCGTCCCGGCGGGTTCTACCTGGCGCGCTTCCGAAACCTCGACAAGCGCTCCGATTTTCTGCGGGGCTATGGTTTCGAGGGCGGCAGCGGCACGGGCATGATCCCAGCGACTGCGTACACGACGCCGGGCTTTGGTGAAGAGTACAAGAAACACGTGCGCGATTATGCCGGCGCCACAATTTCGATGGGCGCGTTCGGCGAAGTGCTGGCGCGCTACGAAAATTGCGTGAGCATCGATCCCCACGTGAAGGACGCCTTCGGCATTCCGGTGCTGCGCTTCAGCTATCGCTTTGGAGAAAACGAGCGCAAGATGGCCGCCGACATGGCAGTCACGGCCCGTGAAATGTTTGAAGCCGCCAAATTCGAAATCGTTTCGAGCTCGGACGAGGTGCTGCCGGAAGGCTGGTCCATCCACGAGTTGGGAACGGCGCGCATGGGCAACGACCCGAAGACTTCCGTCGTGAACCAGTTCCAGCAATCGCACGACGTAAAGAATCTGCTGGTGGTGGATGGCGCCACGCATGTCTCCGCATCCTGCCAGAACCCGACTTGGACGATCATGGCGCTGTGTTGGAGGTCGTGCGACCATTTGGCCGAATTGCTCAAGAAAGGCGAGGTGTGACGAACCGGCGCGAGATTCTGAAAATTGCCGCCGGCGCTTTCGTCTGTTTGCAGCTCCCCGCCGCCGAGCCGGGTGCGCCTCTGTTTTTTACGACGGAAGAGTTCGCACTATTGAATACGCTTGACGGAGCTGATCATTCCAACTGACGGCCATTCGCCGGGAGCGCACGAGGCCGGAGTTGCCGCCTATATCGATCGGACGGTTGCCGAAGCGTATGTTCCGGATGAGAAAACGTCCTGGCGCAAAGGGCTGGCAGCCGTTGAGGAGCTTATGAAAGAATCCGGCGGCACACCAACCGCCGTGTTGACCAAGCTGGCCGCGAACGAGAAGGATCCCAAAACCGAAGCCGAAAAATTCTTCACGCAGCTCAAACAGACCACGGCCTTTGCTTACTACTCTTCCTCAATCGGCATCCATCAGGAGATGGGATATTTGGGTAACGTGCTTCTGCCACAATTTAAAGGCTACGAAGCAATTTGATCGATGACTTCATCTGAAGTACTCCTTCTCGCTTTTCTGATCGGCGTCGTCGCGGGCTTGCGTTCTTTGACCGCGCCCGCAGTCGTGGCCTGGGCCGCTCACCGGAACTGGCTCAATCTTCAAACCACACCGTTCTCCTTTATGGGCTCGAGCGCCGCTGTAGTCGCTTTCGTTCTGCTGGCGGTCATCGAGCTGGTCGCCGATCAACTTCCTAATACTCCGAGTCGCACCAAGCCGCCCGGCCTGATCGCCCGCATCATTCTCGGCGGCCTGTCGGGCGCGGCGGTTGCGGCGGCGGGGGCGCAGTCCATAGTGACAGGCGGCATCCTGGGCGCGGCCGGGCGGTATTGCGGGCGCATTTGGCGGGTATCAGGTTCGCACGCGCCTGGTCCGTGCGCTCAAAGTTCCGGATTTCGTCATTGCGTGTTTAGAAGACGCAGTGGCCATTGGCGGCGGCCTTTTCATCGTTTCGCGATTCTAGGTTGCCGGCGTGTCTCCGCCTACCCGGTTAAACTGGAAGTTACAGCCCGTATTCTATGCTCGAAGGCGCACTCGCCAAAGTTTTTGGCACGAAACATGATCGCGAGATCAAAAAGATCCGGCCCCTTGTCGCGGCGATCGGCGATCTCGAACCTGAGCTCAAGAAGCTCTCCGACCCGGAACTAGCCGCCAAAACCGTCGATTTCAAACAGCGCGTGGCGAATGGCGCGTCGCTCGACGACCTTCTGATCGAAGCGTTCGCGGTCTGCCGCGAAGCCGGCCGCCGCGTTTTGAACATGCGGCACTTCGATGTGCAGCTCATCGGCGGCGTCGTGCTGCATCGCGGCCGCATCGCCGAAATGAAAACCGGCGAAGGAAAAACGCTGGTCGCCACGCTCGCCAGCTATCTGAACGCGCTCGAAGGCAAAGGCGTTCACATCGTCACCGTGAACGATTACCTGGCGCGGCGCGACTCCGAGTGGATGGGCCGGATTCATCGCTCTCTCGGATTGACCGTCGGCACCATCGTGCACGATCTCGATGATCGCGAGCGGCGCGAAGCCTACGACTCCGACATCACCTACGGCACGAACAACGAGTTCGGGTTCGACTACCTGCGCGACAACATGAAATTCCGGCTGGAAGATTATGTCCAGCGCGAATTCAATTTCGCCATCGTCGACGAAGTCGATTCGATCCTGATCGATGAAGCGCGTACGCCGCTGATCATTGCCGGCCCGAGCGAAGAATCGACGGACAAGTACTATCGCGTCAACCGCATCATTCCGTATCCTCGAACGCGGCGAGGTGATCGAAGGCAAAGAGCCGGGCCAATCCTACACCACCGGCGATTTCACGGTAGACGAGAAGCATCGCACCGTGGCGCTGACCGAAGAAGGCGTTCTCAAAGTCGAGAAGCTGCTGAATACCGGCAATCTCTACGATCCGGCGAACATCGAGATGAACCACCACGTGCAGCAGGCGCTGCGCGCGCACATCCTGTATCAACGCGACCGCGATTACGTGGTGCAGGAAGGACAGGTGATCATCGTCGACGAGTTCACCGGACGCTTGATGCCGGGCCGCCGCTGGAGCGATGGGCTGCACCAGGCGGTCGAAGCGAAAGAAAACGTCAAGATCGAGCGCGAGACGCAGACTCTCGCGAGCATCACCTTCCAGAACTTCTTCCGCATGTACAAGAAGCTGGCCGGCATGACCGGTACGGCGGATACGGAAGCGGCCGAGTTCGAGCAAGATCTACAACCTCGAAGTGACGGTGGTTCCGACGAACCGGCCGCTGATCCGGGTGGAGAATCCGGACGTCGTCTACCGCACCGAAGAGGAGAAGTTCCGCAACGCGGCGAAGGAGATCAAGACCCTCCACGAAAAAGGGCAGCCGGTGCTGGTGGGCACCATCTCGGTCGAAAAATCGGAGCGGCTGGCGAGCGATTCTGAAGAAGATGGGCGTGCGGCACGAAGTGCTGAACGCCAAGAATCACGAGCGTGAAGCGCACATTGTGGCGCAAGCCGGACGCAAAGGCGCGGTGACGGTTTCGACCAACATGGCTGGCCGCGGTACCGACATTCTGCTGGGCGGCAATCCGGATTTTCTGCTGGAAGACCGGCTGAAGAAAGCCGGCAAGACGCCGGAGATGCTGCCCGCCGGCGAGCTCGAGCAGATCAAGGAACAGATCAAGAGCGGAGATCGAAGCGGAGCGCGCAGGAAGTGGTCGCGGCCGGCGGCCTGCACATTCTCGGAACCGAGCGGCACGAATCGCGGCGCATCGATAACCAGTTGCGCGGGCGCGCCGGACGCCAGGGCGATCCCGGAAGCTCGCGATTCTATCTTTCGCTGCAGGACGATCTGCTGCGCATTTTCGGCGGCGAGCGCATGCAGAATCTGATGCTGCGGCTCGGCATGGAAGAAGATGTGCCGATCGAATCGAGCCTGATCACGACGCGCATCGCGGCCGCGCAGAAGGCCGTGGAAGCGCAGCATTTCGCCTCGCGTAAGCATGTTCTCGAATACGACGACGTGATGAACAAGCAGCGCCAGGCGGTGTACGGCATGCGCCGGCAGTTGCTCGAAGGCGAGTAACCAGAAAGAACGCATCGTCGAGATCGTCGGCGGTATCGTCGGCGAGCTTCGTCGATCAATTCTGTCCGGAAAACGCGCGCTCGGATCAGTACGATCTGCCGGCCTGCAGACGGCGGTGCTGAACCAGTTCGGCGTCAAGCTCGACATCGAAGCGGGAAGCGGCGCCGATCGCGGCGAGATCGAGCGGCAGATCAACGATCTGCTGATCGAGCGCTACGACGAGAAAGAGCGGATGATCGGCCCCGACAATCTGCGCCAGGCCGAGCGCATCATCATGCTGAACGTGGTCGACAACCAGTGGAAAGATCACCTGCTGTCGATGGACCATCTGAAGGAAGGCATCGGCCTGCGCGGCTACGGGCAGAAAGATCCGCTGATCGAGTACAAGAAGGAATCGTTCACCATGTTCCAGGACATGATGGACCGGATTGAAGACGAGACCATCAAGTTCCTGTACTTCATGCGCATCGAGAGCGGAGTGAAATGTGCCCGCTGCCGTATCCGGAGCCGCCGGAAGAAGAAGATGAGGACGAAGCGCGCAAGCCGAGCTTCATCAGCGCAGATCGAAGCGCAGCAGCGCGAAGCGCAGCAAGTCGGTGCTCGATCTGACGCGCAATATCCAGCGCAAGAAGGATAAGGAACTGGCGGATCTGCAGTTCACCGGCAGCGGACGGAACAAATGGAACAGCAGCCGGTGTCCAAAGGACCGAAGGTGGGCCGCAACGATCTGTGCCCCTGCGGCAGCGGAAAGAAATACAAAAAATGTCACGGCGCTGCGGCCTAATTTTCGGCTGCTTTTTTCTTGCGGCATCGCTGTTTGCCGATGACGCCGCGCTCTGGCGCGAGTACGGACTGGTGCAGACGGAAACCGCCAAGCGCGGCGAAGCTTACCGTTACCGCTTACCAGATGAAGGATCTGACCGGCGCGCTGGCGGCGTGGGAATGGCAGCGTTCCGCACGAGGACGATCCTGCGATTGGACTGCGTTTCTGCACCGTGGATGGCAACCGCACCGTGATCATTGACGACAACTACGTGCTGGTCTTCGAAGGTGCGCGCCCCAACAAGGAGCAGGTCGAGACCGAGTTGAAGGCTCTGCCGAACAAACGAAGCACGTCGCTTCCGGCGATTCTGACTTTTCTGCCGCGTGAAGGTTTGGTGCCGAATTCAGCGAGATATGTGCTGGGTCCGGCATCGCTCGCGGCTTTCGCGCCGGAACTGGTCGCGGCGCAAGCCGGGATTCGAGGAAGGCGCGGAAGCGCAGGTGGCGAGTACCGCGTCGGCAAGAGCGGCGCGCCGTTCGTCTGGCGCTTTTCTACTATCCGACGCCCGAAATGGCGCGGCTGCATGCGGTCGATTTCAAGCGGCTGCCGGACGTGCACGTGAAACGCTCGGGCGTGCTGGTCGCGGTCGTTTTCGGCGCCGCGACCGACATGCAGGCCGATACGCTGCTGAGCCGGGTGCAGTACGAAGCCAAAATTACTTGGAACGAAATTCCTCCGCCGAGCCCATCAAGCCGCTTTACCAGCTGCTCATGAACATCATTTACCTGAGCATTGATTCTGAGCGGCTATTTGCCTGCTGGCGGGGCTGATCTATGCCGGCATGCGAATCTATCGGCGGCGCTATGGAACGCTCGAAGCGGACGAAGCGATGACCACGCTTGCATCTGACTGGCGACTGAAGCGTGTAAACCTGTAAGTGCAACAGTTTAGTGGCCTTAGCTGATTTATCACACATCGCTTTTCCACAGCAAAAGCAACTGTTTTGCACACTGTGGCCGCAAAAACATCTTTTGCCGTAAATGGTTTGTTCCGCAGTACTTACAGCGCGACTTCGGCAAGCCGGAAAAAATGCCCTTGACTTCACCCCCCGCTGGCCCTACACTCCAATCACAAACAGGTTTTGACGGTTGCGATACCGTCGAATCTGATTCTCCCATCAAACGTAACCTCTGGTCAGCCAGAGGCCTGGTAAACAGGAAAAAGATGCTCATTCTATGAGAATGAGCATTTTCTTTTGAACGATCGAAGCCGCTTCTCAAAAGATCAGCATCCGAAAGCCGAGCTCCGCAGACCTGGCGCGAGCGGCTGACGGCGCTCCGCAACGTTCCGCCGCTGCTGCAGTATGGTTTGGGAAACCAGCCGCGCCCTGACCGTACTTACTTTGCTTCTGCGCGCCGTTTCCGCCGCTATTCCGCTCGCCACGTTGTGGGTTTCGAAGCTGATTATCGACCTGGTTGTGCGCGCCATCCGCCATCAGCCCTTCGACCGGTCGGTCATCTGGAAGCTGTTGGTTTTAGAGCTTTTGCTGGCGGTCGCGTCCGACACGCTCGGGCGCGCTGATTTCGCTCGTCGATAGCCTGTTGGGTGACCGTTTCACCAATCACGTCAGTCTGCAACTGATGGAGCACGCGACCGCGCTCGACCTGGTTTCCTTCGAAGATCCAGTGTTTTACGACAAAATGGAGCGAGCGCGGCGGCAGACCACCGCGCGCCTCGGCATGCTCGCCGGTCTGGCCGGCATGGCGCAGCAGCTGCTGACGCTCGCTTCCTTGCTTTCAGCCGTTATCTTCTTCTATCCATGGCTTTTACTGCTCCTGGTGGCGGCACCATCCCGGTGTTTCTTGGGCGAAACCCGCTTCGCCATGCTGAACTATTCCATGCTGTACCGCTATACGCCGGAGCGCCGCGAACTCGATTATCTGCGGTACCTGGGAGCGAGCAACGAGAGCGCCAAAGAGGTCAAGATTTTCGGCCTAGGTAAATACTTAGCCGAGCGCTCGCGCACGCTTTTCGAGCGTTTCTACGCCGAGAACCGGCATCTGGCGATCCAGCGGGCACTCCACGGCGGTCTACTGAATCTGGCGCCCGACCGGCGCATATTATGTGGCCTATGTCTTGATCTTGCTGCGCGCCTTGGCGGGGCAAATGACAGTGGGCGGTCTTACACTCGTTACTGGGGCCTTCGCACGCTCTCGAAGCATTATGGAAAATCTGGTGGCCGGACTGGTCGGCATTTCCGAGCAAGCATTGTTTATCAAGGATTTGTTCGACTTTCTCGAGACCACACCGCGGATTAGCTCCAAGCCGGATGCCATTCCGGCGCCGAGACCGGTTCAGCGTGGCTTTGAATTTCAGCACGTCTCTTTCTCTTATCCCGGCTCCAGTACTCCCGTTCTCAGCGATCTTAGTTTCACTTTCGACGTCGGCGAACGCATCGCCCTGGTAGGAGAAAACGGGGCCGGTAAGACGACCCTCGTAAAACTGCTAGCCCGCCTCTATGATCCGACGGCTGGCCGAATCCTGCTGGACGGCGTGGATCTCCGCGATTACGACGTGGACGATTTGCGGCGTGAAGTGGGAGTAATCTTTCAAGACTACATGCGCTATGACGTGCTGGCGGCCGAAAATATCGGCTTTGGCCGCGTCGACGCGCTAGAGGACGAAGAACGTATTCTGCGGTCGGCCGAAAAAAGCTTGGCGGCGGAGGTGATTGCCGGGTTGCCGAAAGCTTACGGCCAGATGCTCGGCCGGCGATTTGAAGGCGGCGTGGACCTGTCGACGGGGCAGTGGCAGAAGATCGCGCTGGCGCGCGCCTACATGCGGGACGCCCAGATTCTGATTCTGGACGAGCCGACCGCGAGCCTGGATGCGCGCGCCGAGTTCGAGGTGTATCAGCGGTTTGTCGATTTGACGGCCGGAAAGATGGCCGTCCTGATTTCCCACCGATTTTCGACGGTTCGCATGGCGGATCGCATTTTGGTGCTCGAGTACGGACGCATTGTCGAGCGCGGCTCGCATCAGCAACTGGTGGCGCTCGGAGGAAAATACGCTGAGCTCTTTGACTTGCAGGCGGCCGGTTATCGCTGAGCTCACAGCGTGGTACCATCATCCGCAATTCAATGAGATTTCCACGATTTCTCGTTATGCTCGCGGCGCTCCTGCCGGCGGCTCACGCGCAGACGGTCGTGCTGCACGCGGCGCATTTGCTCGATATCCAAAGCGGGAGGTTGCTGACTCCTGGCGAAGTGCTCGTTCAAGGAGAACGCATCGCGCGGGCCGCCGAAACGGTGCCGCATCCTCCTGGCGCGGAAGTTTTAGATCTCGGCGAAACGACTTTAATGCCGGGCTTGATCGACGCGCACGTACACCTGTTTCTGCATCCCGGAGCGGAAGATCTGCAAACGGTAAAAGAATCGGTCCCACAGCGCACTATTCTCGCGGTGCTCGCCGCGCGCGACGATCTCATGGCCGGCTTCACCGCTGAACGCGACATGGGAACAGAGGGCGCGGGCTCCGCCGATACGGCTGTCCGTGAAGCTATCGATGCGGGACTCGTGCCGGGACCGCGTTTGCAGATCAGCGGCAATGCCGTGGATATCCTGGGCGGCCATGAAGACGCCATCGACTTCAATCCGGCGCAGCACGTTCTATCGAACGCGACCTACGCCAATGGCGTACGTGAGCTGATAGCGGTCATCCGCCAGCAATTCAAAGAAGGCGCGGATTTCATCAAGATCTATGAGACCGGCAAAGACTCGCTGCGCGATGGCAAGTTTTCAACGCCGTATCAGTACACAGAAGCGGAACTGGCCGCGGCAGTCGAAGAAGCCGCGCGAACTGGACGGCGCGTAGCCGTGCATGCGACCGGCGAGCCTGGCACCCTGTACGCCGCCCGCGCCGGGGTGGTTTCGATCGATCACGCATACCAGTTGAGCGACGAAACCATGCGGCTCATGCGCGAGAAGGGAATTTTCGCTGTGCCGACCTTTACAATTTCCGAATACTTTGCCGGACACGCTGCTCCTGGCCTCGCACAAACGCGCTTGCGCGAGGAACTCGAACTGCACGCGCGCGAATTTCGCCGGCAATTGACGGCGGGTGTGCCAATGGCTGCCGGTTCGGATGTCGGTCCATTCCCGCACGGAACGCAAGCGCGGGAACTGGAGCTCATGGTGAAGTACGGGATGCAGCCGCTCGCGGCCCTGCAAGCCGACTTGTTGAATGGCGCGAAATTGCTCGGATGGGGAGGGCAGATCGGCGCCCTGAATTCCGGCTACCTGGCCGATATCATCGCCGTGCGGGGCGACCCAACGCGCGATATCGAAGCCGTTACCAGGGTCAGCTTTGTGATGAAAGGTGGAAAGATTTATCGGCGCTAGATCGGCAGCAGGCCAAGAGCGGCTTCAATTTCCGCCCGGGTATGCGAGTCGCCGGTGCGGGTTGTCGCCTCGATGCCTTTTTCATAGAGAGCGCGCGCTTCGTCCAGGCGTCCCAACTTCTCGAGCGCCTGCCCGCCGTGGAAATAAGCTGCCGCATAGTTGCTATCCCGCTCGAGCAGAGTCCGAAACTCAGCGACCGCCTGCGAGAACTCGCCGCTCTTGACATATTCCATCCCGAGTCCGTAACGAGCGAACGAATTGTTCGCATCTTGCGCGAGCATCTGCTTCAGAATGCCGAGGCGATCGGTTGCCATGCTGTTATTTTGGCATCCGGCGCGGCCGCCGCTTACGAGGTATAGTGGCGGACTTGACGAGCGGCGTTTTCAACCACTCCCGCCGCTTTAGATGTTGTCGCTTTGGCGGTTTTGGTTGCCTCGTTAAAGTGATGGTGCGCCCGGCCGCTGAGATCGCCAATTATTTCAGCCGCGTTTCCGGCGCCTTCGCGGCCTTTGCGGAACGCCTGCTCTAGAAATCCGAGAGTCCAACTCGAGCACGCTGGGATCACAAGCGCAATCCCCATTGCCGTCAGGCCACAGCCGACTCCAATGAGCGTTGCGCCAAGAATGCCAGATCTTTGAGAATGTCTCATGTTTCCCTCTCGTTATAGACGCTGGTCCGACGGCGCATTGTTTCGTCGATTTCTGAGCGAACGAATTCTTCTAAGCACGAATGGAGCCAATAAGATCTCAGCCACGGTCGCGGACCAAAATACCTGTTTGGGCAGGTAGCCCAAAAATGCCGTCATAGCCAGCGCCCACAGTCCAACGACACAGCCAATTCCAAGGACTTTAATGCGGGTGATTTTCCTTTGGACGAGAGGATCCATTGGCGGCTTGGGTTATGAGCCCGGTTCGATGCTTAAATCCGCGGTCGGGATAACAACTGGAATCTCGCTCGGACCGCTGGGCAGTTGCCCTGTGAACTTCCACAACCAGATTTTGCCGAAATAACCGGGATTGCCGTACTCCAAATGGAGCGGGAATTCCTCTAAAAGCTGAAACGTGGCGGGCTGTGATCGCATGATTTGGTCGAGAAATCTCATCTCTTCTGCTCGATTATCGTTCTTCCTATGATCCAGGGAGCACGTAACTATGTACCGAATGCGTCCGCGCCGAATGATATCGAGAACATCCCCTACACTGTGCGCAATGAAGGTTGTTTGGGCGCTGGAGTAGTGCGGCGGCCGGATCACTAATGAGCGGTCGCCGCGAATGAAACTTCGCTTCAACGCCGGATGATTCGAGCGATACCGAAAAATAAGATCGGCTTGCTGTAAGCTCGAAACGAGAATGTTGCCGGGAAGGTCCAGACGAGCTAGCCGTTGTCCGACAACTTCATCACCCACGACCCCCTGCGGAAGGTTTTTAAGACTGCTGGCGTTCGCGACTAAACTAAGGCCCACGAGAATCGGCCCGGCATATCTCCTGATTCCCGCGCGCTTATGGTCAATGGAGGCGAAGGTTGTGGCGGCTAACCCGATAAAACTCGGTAACGCGTAGATGAAATATCGATCTTCCGCATAAATTTTCACGATCAGCAAAAACATCACATTGCTGAAGAGCCACGAAAGCCAGAAGAATTGTCGAAGCCGCCCTTGACGGGAACGAACGGTATAGAGCAGTCCGATGAAAGCGGCAACTAAAGTTACCCACCCGATCATCGCCGGAATTCGGACAGCGTAAAACGCGATGATCTTCCACGAGAAAGCAGTGGCGTAATTCACATTAGGCGGGGTCGCGCTATAAACGGTCTCATAGCGTGAAAACGGCAGCGTATAGATTATCCAGGCCGTATTCAGAATCAGGTATAGGACTGCGGAACTCAGGAGGGCAGGTGAGAGTAACCTTCGGAACTTACCCGCGAGTAACACCCATAAGAACCAGGCTGGCAGGACTCCGGCTGTCAAATAGCGGGATAGGAACGCTGCCTCGGCGAAACAGAACGCCGCAATGCAGGCCAGTGTACTGTCGGTAGCCAGCCAGACGACGAAAAAAAAAGACCCCGCGAGGATCAGCGCGAGTCCGGGAATTTCAGACATGGTATCTCGCGACCAGAAAGCGATCTCGGGCGTGGTCATCAGCAGCAGCGCGCCGCAAAGGGCCGCCGTTCGCGATAGTCCTGTTCTTCGCAAAATCGCGTAGAAGAAGCATCCGGACACCCACAAGCAGAGTGCGATGAAGATCCTTCCGGAATCGTATGAGACTCCGGTCAGGATAAAAAACAGACCCAGCAGCGCAGGGTAGCCGGGCGGATGATACGGAAGATGGAACGCGGGAAATTGAACGTAATTCCGTTCAGCGAATTTCCAAGGGTGAAGGATGTGCCCGGAGAGCAGCCAATCGTGTATCATCGCCGCAGCATTGGCGTATTGAGAACCATCCGGCCATAGCGGGCCTGAGCCGGACAAGTTGCTGCAACCGATCAGCATGGCCACAACGAGTAGCGCCGCAACGATCATGAGAGTGGCGCTATTACCGGACATGAGAGTTGTCCGCATGCCTCTCACCGTGGCTCGCGTATCGGCGAAGGTCCCCGGCTCAATCATGTGAGTTCAGGACGAAGACCTTCTCTCTGCCGCCAGGAATAGAGAATGTCTCGCGTAGCCGGGACGCGTACCGGGAAAAAAAAAGATCCAGGCTTTCCTCGGTAAAGCGGTGAGCGGATTGGCCGTCGCCCGGATCGGTGAAATGCCGCCCAATGAATGCAAGCGGAGCCACTTTACTGCTCGTGATGTTCCGAATCGGCTCAGCGAAAATCACCTGTTTCCGGGCTGCTCGCAGCATGCGGTCCACGACCGGTTGCGGATCCGGCAGGAACTGGTAAAGGCTGGCTTGCATAATCACGTAGTCGGCTGCAGGCAGTGTTGCGTCTCCCTGAAGGTCCCATACTTGCCCATGCGCACCCCGCTTATTCAAATGTTTGACGAAAGCGCTACTAAGATCAAGGCCCGTATAACTGATCGACTTCTGGCGAAGATAACGATAATAAAGCACCGCCGGTCCACAACAGAGATCGAGAACGCTCGACTGCGCGGGAATGAGATCGGCGATGGCCCGGTACCGCCCCGAGTAGTGGCGGCCGTATAGCACAGCCATCAGGAGTTCATACAGGAGGGCGCTCTTATAGAGCGCCGTCGCGGCCAATCGTCACCTCCTCATCGAGGATCTGAGACATGGCCGAAGAGGATTGTGTACGAGCGCTTTCACCGATAACGGTCCTTATCGAAGTCTGAGGGTGGCGGTTCACCAGCAGATAGGCACGTCCCGCGTATTCACCGAGGATCCCCAGAAATGTCATTTGGATCCCGCTTACGAGAAGAAACGCCACCATCATAGAGGCCCACCCCACCGCCGCAGCAGGGAAATCCTGCGGCAACAAGAGCCGATACAAAGTGATACCGGTGGCGGCAAGCATAGCCAGCAGCGCCATCACGAGTCCACACCAAGTAACTAGCCGAACTGGCTTGACCGAAAAAGAGAAAATCAGGCGGGCCGAAACTTCGAGCGACTTCCACACGCTGTAGGTACTTCGTCCGGCGTACCGCGAACAATGTTCGACTGGAATGCTCGTCATTCGCCACGTCGCTTGAAATAGTAAGCCATCGATGTAGGGTTTAGGACCGGAATAGTTGCAGATCAAATCCACTACTTCGCGAACTATCACCTTGTACGGTGAAAGATAAACATTTTTGGGCTTCCAAAGCACCCGGTCGGCGATTTTACCGTTGATCCAGCTACCCATGTTCTTCCATAACTTTTGCCGTTTCTTGTCGAAATCAGCATAGGCCACGTCAGCGCCTTCCTGCGCTTTCTCCATTAATGCGGGAAGGTGTTTGGGATCATGCTGAAGATCGTCATCCATGATCGCGACGTATCTTCCGCGGGAAAGCCGTAATCCCGTGAGTATGGCATTGTCCTGGCCGAAGTTACGCCGTAAGTCGACGCCTACAAGACACGGATATTGTAGGCAGAGCGATTCGATAACCTGCCAGGAGCGATCCGGAGAGAAGTCATTCACCAGAATGACTTCATAATCCCAATCGTAGGGCGCCAGCGCCTGTGTTATTACGCGCATCAACTCGGCCAGGCAGTCCTCGCTCCGATAAACCGGAATGACAATCGACAGCCTGGGCGCCGGTGGAAGCGAATAAGCGTTTGTCGATTGCGGCATACGGATCCTATGCCTGAATGGCCTGCCGTGAATGCCTTCTGGGCTTTAACTGCACCAAAGAAGGACTCGATGCAATGGACGATTGTTTCTTGTTCCTCTCCCTTTAGATCCGGATAAAACGGCAAGCGCAGCAGCCGTCCACTGAATTGTTCCGTGACGGGAAAATCACCCTCGCGGTATCCAAGCTTTTGGCCCATGGGCGAGCAATGCAGCGGCACATAATGAAAAAGCGCCCGAATGCGCTTCTCCCTCAAATAAACGATCAGGCGATCGCGAATCTCCTGGTCGGGAAGCAGAACGTAATACAAATGATAACTGCTATCGCACTCAACGGGTATTTGCGGGAGGTGTAAGAATCCCAGTTGCTCAAGACGACCTAAGCGGCTCTGGTAACGCTGAGCTATCTGGCACCGCAGCGCTTTAATTCGGTCCATCGCTTCCAGTTGCGCGTACAGAAAAGCGCCGGCGAGTTCGTTGGGAACATAGGACGAGCCAACATCCACCCAGGAGTATTTGTCCACCTCTCCCCGCAGAAACTTATTCCGATTGGTTCCCTTGTCACGAATAATCTCAGCCTGCGCGGCCATTTCGGGCGAGTTAACACAAAGCGCTCCGCCTTCGCCGCATGTGTAGTCTTTTGTGCTGTGGAAACTGTATGCGCCCAAGTGTCCGATCGAACCGAGCGCCCGCCCCCGATAGTGGCCGTTAACGGCCTGTGCAGCGTCCTCTATGACCAGCAAATTATGCTTCGCGGCAATTGCCATGAGGCGATCCATCTCGCAACCGACGCCGGCGTAATGCACCGGAACAATTGCTTTCGTGCGAGGAGTAATGGCAGCCTCGACGAGATTCTCGTCGATATTGAGGGTATCTGGACGAATGTCGACGAAGACGGGTTTAGCGCCGAGCCGGACAAACGCGTTAGCCGTGGAGGTAAAGGTGAAGGAAGGCATAATCGCTTCGTCCTCTTTGTCCAGGCCGGCAAGCATTGCCGCCATTTCCAAAGCGGCTGTACACGAGGGCACCAGGAATACGTCCTGTATACCAAGCCGCTTCTTTAGAATTTGAGCGCAGCCCTGAGTGAACCGGCCATCAGAACTGATGTTGCCGGATGCGATCACCTGAGCAATGTATTTTAGTTCGTTGCCTGTAATAAATGGTTTGGCAAAAGGAATTTCAGACGGCGCGAGGTAAGAGCTTAACTTGTTCGTGGCCGGATGTGTCACGTGAATTCAACCTTTGCCAGTAAAGACACGCCCTCTTCGCGCGACAACGCGCGCGGCGCGGTAGCTGTGCGTAGTTCTCCTCGGACTCTACGATTGAGAGCCCGTAGGGTCTCCTCTCCCCAACTTGGCTGCCCGAATGGTATCACGGAATCACTGGCATTCCGGCGATGCGCGCTCAAGCTGAGTATCAGTACTTACCCCAACCTCATACTCGCCTCCGGATGGTGCTACAGCGCGCGCTCGGCAATCTCGGCCAGTTCATTTGTAGACAGCTGGATGGGATTAGCCTTCGTGCTGCTGGCGGCGGCAACCTTGGCAACTAAGCCGGAAATTCCGGACGCTTCGAGACCATACGAGCGGAGGGAAGAAATGCCGAGGCTTCGGCAAAGATCCGAGACCCAGCGCACCGCGTCTTCCGGTTCGGCTTGTGAATTCCCTAGGAGCAGCCGGGCCAGGCGGCGATATTTATCCAGCGCCTCGCCATCGGGCGCGCGCTCGCGCAGCGCTCGAATATTCACGGCCATGCCGTGTGGCAACACGGCGGCGCATAGAGCGCCATGCGGCGCCTGCAGCAGCCCACCTAACGGCCCTGCGAAGCCATGCACGATTCCCAGTCCCGCATTCGAAAGAGAAAGGCCGCTCAGGAGACTGGCGTAGGCCATGGCCGCGCGCGCATTCGCGGTCCCGCCCGTTCCGAAAGACTTTCGGCAAAGCGTCCATGACGCGCCGCATGCCTTCGAGGCAGAACACGTCGGTAAGCGCGTTGGCGCGGCAGGAAACGAAGGGCTCGATGAGCTGCGTCAATGTATCGAGACCGGTCGAAGCGGTGACCGCCGCCGGTACATCCAGCGTGAGATCCGGATCGATCAGCGCGGCTCTGGCTACCAGTAGCGGGCTGCGGAGACTGGCCTTCACGCCAGTGTTCGGCCGAGCCGAGCACTGCGTTTCGCGTCACTTCCGCGCCCGTGCCGGCCGTGGTGGGAACCGTCAGGAAGGGCAGGGGAGCGTGTTCGAGCGGGCGGCCTTGCCCGATCACTTCCAAATAATCGAGCGGCTCTCCCGAATTGGGCGCGAGCGCCGCGATGGCTTTCGCCGCATCCAGGGCGCTGCCCCCGCCGAAGCCGATCACGAATTGGCACTCGCGCGCGGCCTTAACTCCTTCTCGCACCATTGCAAGTGTCGGCTCGCCTGAAAGAGAGAAGTAGCTCGCTTCGAAACCCGCCAGCGCGCTCATGGCCCTGCTCGAGTTTGCGCCCGTCACCACCAGCGCACGCGTGCCCAGTGGCTTCGCGAGTGAAGGCGAGCGACTGGATAGCGCCCGGTCCAAAAACGATCCGGGTAGCCGTGGCAAACTCAAACGGCGCTACCAAGCCTCGTCCTCCGGAAACACGTTCGCGAACTGCATGCTCGTACGCGGCTCCGCCATCATTTCCGCGACGGTATCGCGCCAAACCTGGTAGTGAGCGTGGCTTTGTGCGCGGCCGCCGCGCCGGCGGTCCGATAGACCTCCGTCAGAACAAAGCGCGTCCCGTCCGACGCCTGTTCCAAAACATCGAAGCGCGCGATGCCCGGCTCGGTAAGGCTCTGGCGGGCATTTTCCACGGTCGCCGCGCGAAAGCGCTCAACGAATTCCGGTTTGACATGCACATGAACATGGACGATGAGCATACAGACGAGCCTATACTGAAACAGAAATGGCATGCCCGTTCTTTGAGCCGCGGCAGATCACTGCGCCACCCGAATATGCCGCCGCACGTTTGCCGTTGATCGACGAATACGATGGGCTCTGCCGCGCCCGGGAGCAGCCATTTCGCCGTTCCCGCGGAAGCGCGCTTCCGCTGCTGTAATCATGGCAATTCGCGCGGAACGTGCGCGCATTTTCCGGCTGGCGAGCAGCGCTCGGCTCTTCGCTATGAAATCGTGGGCCGCACGGCCGCGGCCCTGGATCTGGTTCTGCTCGAAGAGCGCGACTACGCCCCGCTAGCTTGGCAGACGGTGCGCTACGTCTTTGCGGGCGAATCGTTGGAGCCCGAAATCGCCGATATCGTGAAACAGGCTCAGATCCGGGCATTCTGCCGCAGTTTTCTCGATCGCTTTCCCGCCTGAGAATGGAACCCGAAGAAATTCGCACGGTTCGTGAATCGCGCTCCGAGTATTCGGAGGTCTGTTTGCCGAACGACGCCAATATGCTCGGCAACATGTTGGGCGGCCGCGTCATGCACCTGGTGGATCTTTGCGGCGCCATCGCCGGCATGCGGCACGCGCGCTCGGCGGTGGTGACGGCCTCCATCGATCAGATGACGTTTCTGCATCCGATTCACATTGGCGAGTTGGTGATGTTGAAATCGCAGGTGAACCGCGTGTTCCGCACGTCGATGGAAGTCGGCGTCAAAGTCTGGGTCGAAAATCTATACACCGGCCAGATCAGGCACACCTCGTCGGCGTACCTGACGTTTGTCGCCGTAGACGCGGCAGGCAACCGCCTGGTGTTGCCGCCCATCTGTCCCGAAACGGAAGAAGACCGCCGGCGTTATGAAGCAGCGGCGGCCCGCAGAGCGCATCGGCTCGCCAATAAAGCCCAACGCGGAATCGAGCTATTCCGGATCCGCCTTGTGCATGTACTTGATCCAGTGCTTGAACAGCAGCAGATTGGGCGCGCCAGTCCGGTTCAGCTTTAGACAATCCCGGTCATACCACTCGATAACCCCTTCGAGCTGTTCGCCGTCGTGCATTACCACGACCATCGCGGTCTTGCCCTGCATCTGCTTCGAGTAGTAAAACTGCTCGGCGTTCGTTTGGTCGGGTGGAGTACTCTTCTTCACCGGCGGGCGGACGGCGGACAACTTCTTTCATTTCTGCTGGTGTGGTCCGGATCGGTTTTCTGATGAGCGAATCCAAACGCCTCTCTTCTATCATTTGGCCTCAGGTTGAAATTACGGGATGGTACCGCTAATTGCTAGTTTAGGCGCTACGACTATCCGCACGGTTACGTAAATTAATAATCAACGCGTCGAAAGCTCCCACTTTTTGTATATTCCTTCGCACCATCGCGGTCAACTCATCCACTGACTGTACGGCCTGTTCGATCCAACCGAAACTCACACGCTGCGCAATGGCCGCTATGCGCGGTTGGATATCGCGATGCTGCGCCGCCGGCTTGCCTTGGCAACGCTCAGAACATCTTCCAGTAAACCATATGCCGGCTTCAGGTAATAATCGAGCTTCTCCGATTTTCCGATTCGCGAACGGTTCCGAATTGTTGAATCCAGTGGGAGAAGGGCGCAAGTCCGGCCGCGCACTCGAAGGCCGCCAGCAGTAGTGCGCGCCGCTCGCGAAATACGTCCAGATCAAGCGTGGCCGCGACGCCCGGGCAGCCTTCCGCCAGGCAGATACGAAGCTCCGCATCCGGAAGCTGGCGCGCCGCGCAGAACTCGCGCATCTCGGCGTCGGAAAGCCGGCTCAACTGCAATACGAATGCGCGCGACCGGATAGTCGGCAGCAGATCGTACAGATTTTCAGTGGTCGCGAGTAGAACCAAGTGTTCCGGCGGCTCCTCGAGCGTTTTGAGCAGAGAATTTGCCGACTGGACCGTTGGCGCGGTCCAGCCGATCGATCAGGAAGACGCGGTGCGCCCCGCGCAGCGGCTTGAATTGCGCTCGCTCGCGCAGCAGCCGCATCTGCTGAATCGTAATCTGGCGGAGCGGGCCGTCCGGCGCAAAAGTGATGAAATCCGGATGCGTGGAAAACAGCAGCGGATCTTCCGCGCGCTTCTCGGCGGTCCATTTCTCCCGCTGCTCAATGATTTCCACGTTTTCCGGGAGGCTCAGATCGTCGTGTTCTATCTTCTGCGCATGGTCCCCGAGCAGCTCCGCGGCAAAGCGCCGCGCGAGCGTTGCCTTCCCCACACCTTCCGGACCGCTCAAGAAGAATCGTCTGCGGGACGCGCGCGGTGACAATCGCCTGTCGTAAGGTTTGCGCGGCGCGGCAGATTGCCGTAGAAATCCGGAAAAGAATCCATTTTCGATTCTATTTTAGAAGCGGCTCGACTTGGTTCCAGACGCGAGCCGCGACAACTTCCGGTGAATCGGCGCCATCGATCAGCCGGAAACGCCCCGGCTCCAATTGCGCGATCTTTCGATAAGCCGCGGTCGACGCTCTCATGAAAGGCGAGCGATTGCCGGTCAAGACGGTCGCTCGACAAACTGCGCCGGTAGGCACGATCCAGGCCGGTGGCCACATCGAGCGAAATGCATAACGTGAGATCGGGAACTAATGCGCCGAGCGCCAGCTGGTGAAGCGGCCAGCACGGTTTCGAAGCCGAGATGGCGCGCTTCTCCCTGATAGGCAAGCGAGGAATCCGTAAAACGATCGCTGACCACGATTTCGCCGCGCTCGAGCGCCGGTGCGATGATTTCCGCGGCCGCCTGCGCGCGCGATGCAAACATCAGCAGCAGTTCGGTCATTGCCGTCATTTCCTGATGCTCCGGATCGAGAAGCAATGCGGCGGATCTGTCCGTCCGATGCGGTCGCGCCAGGCTCCTGGTTTTCAGTTACCACGTATCCATTGCCGCGCAGCCGTTCGATCAGCATGCTGCATCTGCGTGCGTTTTGCCGGCTCCTTCGGTTCCTTCGAAGCTGAGGAACAGTGCCCCGGCAGGCCTAGTCATAGACGAAATGCAGCAGCGTCTTCAAATCTTCCCAGGTCTCGCGTTTGGCCTGTTGATTATATTGGCGCAGCAAGTAGGAAGGGTGATAGGTGATCATTACCGGAATATCGCGCCACTTGTGCCACTTGCCGCGCGACCGCGTGATACCTTCTTTCGTATTCAGCAGCGCCTTCATGGCCGTTGCGCCAAGCACGCAAATCGCTTTGGGTCGAATCGTCTCGAGTTGACGGAACAAAAACTGTCCGCATATTTCCATTTCATCGGGCTGCGGCGTGCGATTCTCCGGGGGTCTGCACTTCACCACATTGCAGATGTAGACGTCCGGGCGGCGGATGGGAATGCCTTCCTTGGCTGCGGTGTTTTCAATCATCTGCGTCAAGAGCTGCCCGGCCCGGCCTACAAACGGCAAGCCTTGGTCGTCTTCGTCCGCCCCCGGCCCCTCGCCCACGAACACCAGCGAAGCTTTTTCGTTCCCGGAGCCGAACACGATATTAGTGCGCGCTTCGCACAAACGGCAACGCTTGCAATCGCCAATATCAAGGCGGATCAGATCGAGCGTATCGTCCTGAGGCGCAAGCCCAGGTAAAGGGGACGGCGTTTCGTTTGCGAGCTGATAGATGGAATCGAAGCCGAGATCGCGGTAAAACTCGAGATATTCGCGGATTTGCGCGGGATCCATGCGCGCGCTAGGCAGAGGCGTCCACCGCTTGCAGGCTCAACCGCAAGAGCGCCACCTGATCCAGAATCTGTTCCGCGATCTGGCGTTTGCCGGCCGGTCCTGCATGAGCCGTTTTGCCGCCGCGCGTGATGATCTCCACTTCGTTGTTATCGGCTTCAAATCCCAGACCTTCGCGGTTCACCAGGTTCGCCACCAACATGTCGCAGTGTTTGGAAAGCATTTTGCGGCGTGCCTCTTCCACCAGGTTCTCGGTCTCGGCGGCGAAACCGACCAGCAGCCGGTCGCCTTTCTTCTCGCCGATTTCCGCCAGAATATCAGGCGTTGGATCGAGCTCGAGCGAAAGCCGCGCGGCGGTCTTCTTCAGCTTTTGCTGCGGCACGCTCGCCACGTAGTAATCGGCCACGGCGGCGCTCTTGACGATGATGCTGGCCGTTGCGAGATGTTCCATTACGGCTTTGCGCATCTCCTGCGCGGTGCGCACCGGGACTAACTCCACGTTCGCGGGGGGCTCCAGGTTTACCGGACCGGAAATGAGCACCACCGTCGCGCCGCGCCGCATCGCCGCTTCCGCAATCGCATAACCCATCTTTCCGCTCGAGCGATTGCTGATGTAGCGAATGGGATCGAGCGCTTCCTGCGTGGGCCCGGCGGTTACAAGAAAATTCTCGCCTTCAAAATCGCGCTTCGTCCGAGTGAGTCCTTCAATGTGTTCCACGATCGCGGCGGGTTCGGCCAGCCGGCCGGCGCCCATTTCGCCGCAAGCGAGCCAGCCATCGGACGGAGGGACGATCGAACAGCCGCGCCGTTCGAGCGTTGCAAGGTTAGCCTGCGTGGCCGGATGCTTCCACATCGCCGTATTCATGGCAGGCGCGAGAACCACCTTCCCGGTAAACGCCAAAAAAGTGGTTGTAAGGAAATCGTCCGCCAGGCCGCAAGCGAATTTCGCCATCAGATCGGCCGTGACCGGAGCCACCACAAGTAAATCGTTGTCACGCGCTACCGCTATGTGCTCGATCGCGCTCGAAAGCGAATCCTCTACTCCATCCGCGGAAAACAGACCTGTGATCACTTTGCGGCCGGTGAGCGAAGCGAAGGTAAGCGGCCGAATGAATTCCCCGGCCGCGCGCGTCATCGCGACTTGCACTTCATGCCCCCGCTGCCCAAGCGCGCGCACAAGTTCAGCAGCCTTATACGCGGCAATCCCGCCGCCGACGCCGACCAGAATGCGCATGGCCCGATCGCTATTCCTCTACCGGCTGCGCCTCTTCTTGCTGGTTCAAATCGGTGTAGGGGACCAATCCGCGCCGGACTTCCTCCATCGACAGCATGGTGGGTTTCTTGTTAGCGGCCGGTAATACGCTGCGCTGCCCGCTCTGCAGTTGGCGCGCGCGCTTGGCCGCCACGATAATAAAGCGGTAGGTGCTGGCATCCACGTCGTCCGGGATGCTGTACATCGAATTCGTTCGTTTATCTGCCATAAATTACTTTCTCGACTCCAATCAAAATAACGAAGGCGCCCGCGGTCCAAAACTCTTGAGAATCGGCCGGATCTGGTCTTCCATCCGAATCCGCCGCACTCGCTCGGCTTTCACAATCGAGGCAAGCGTGCCGGTCGATTGGTCCAGGCGATGATTCACCAGCACATAATCGTACTGGCGGTAGTTCCGGATCTCCTCGGCGGCATCCCGCAATCGCCGCTGGATCGTTTCTTCAGAATCCTCCGACCGGGTGCGCAGCCGCTGCTCCAGAATATCGCGCGAGGGAGGCAAAATGAATACCGTCACCGCCTCGGGAATCCTTTCCTTTAATTGTCCCGCACCTTGTACGTCAATGTCGAGTATCAGGTCTTTGCCTTCGCCTTGCGCCTGCTCCAGGACCTCCCGGTGGGTACCGTAAAAGTTGCCGAAAACTTCCGCATGCTCTAGAAATTCCCCGCCCGCAATCCGGTCGAGAAACTCCTCCCGCGAGATGTAAATATAGCTTTCGCCGGGTTTCTCGTTGCCGCGCGGGCGGCGGGTAGTGTAGGAAACAGAAAAGCGCAGGCGCGGGTCGCTCCCGAGCAGCCTCGATACCAACGTCGATTTACCCGATCCGGAGGGCGCCGAAATGATGAAAACGGTTGTCATAGCGCCGCTACTCAAGATTGAGAGCCTGTTCGCGTATTCTTTCGATGTTAGCCTTGACCCCCAGCGCGATGCTTCCTATCTTGAGACCGATCTCGCCCACGCTCGAGCTTTTCGATAACGTAGTGTTCGTTTCGCGATTCATCTCTTGCAGCAAAAAATCGAGCGGCTTGCCTATCGGCCCTCCCTCTCTGATAATTCTGCGCATTTCCTTCGTGTGAATGGCGAGGCGGGTCAGCTCTTCTTCTATGTCCGAGCGTTCCGCCAGCAGGGCCGCTTCCTCCGCCAGACGACTTTCCGGAATCGAGCTCGCCAGCAACTCGTTCAGCTTCTCGCGCAGCTTCAGGTGATAGTAGGCTAGCGCCTCGGCGCGCAATTGTTGCATCTGTTCGGTGGCCCGCTCAATCTCGGCGAGCTCGCGAGCCAGCCCCGCGAGCAGGCCGCTTCCTTCGCGCTCGCGGGATTTATTCAACTGGTCAACGCACCGGGCTAGGGTATCGAAAAGCTCCGCCTGAAACTCACTTCCCAGCTCTTTGGGGACAGGTCCGCCGCCCAGAATGCCCGGCAACCCTAGCAAAAGGTTCAGATCGGGCTCGCAATCGAGCCGCAGCTCCTTGCACGCTCGCCGGAACACGGCCACATGGCTCTTGAGCGCGTCCCAATTGTAGGCGGCTCCGTCGGCGCCGGGCTCCCGCACGAGCGCCAGGCGAAGCTCTACGTGTCCGCGTCCTATACGCTCTTTAATGAGCGCACGCATGCCGCTTTCGAACGGGCTGAATTCGCTGCTTTGCTGAAAGTGCAGGTCGAGCCCGCGATGATTCACGCTTCGCAGGCTTACCGTCAATTCTCCTGCTCCGGTCGCGGAGCGCACCTGGGCAAAGCCGGTCATGCTGCGCACCGGCTTTGCCGGTTCATCCAATGACGGCATTCGGTTCCGCGTGCTGCAGTTCGTGCAGATGATGATAAGGGCCTCGCGAGGCGATCAGTTCGTCGTGCGTGCCCATTTCTGCGATTCGGCCCTTTTCTATGACCACAATCCGATTGGCCTGGCGGATGGTCGAAAGGCGATGCGCAATTACGAGCACCGTCCGCCGCTTCATCAGCACGGTCAGCGCTTGTTGGACCAGCCTTTCCGATTCCGTGTCCAGGTGCGAAGTAGCCTCGTCCAGGATCAGAATAGGAGCGTCTTTCAGCAAGGCTCGCGCGATGGCCAGACGTTGGCGCTGTCCGCCGCTCAGCTTGAGCCCCCGCTCTCCGATTCGCGTATCGTAGCCATCCGGCAGAGCTCGAATAAATTCATCCGCAAGCGCCGCTGTAGCTGCCGCAATCACTTCTTCGCGCTTAGCGTCCGGCCGCCCGTACGCGATATTGTCGAACACTGTGTCGTTGAACAGGAAAGTCTCTTGCGCCACGATGCTGATGTTCTCGCGCAAACTGCTCAGGCGTATGTCGCGAACATCCTTGCCGTCGATCAGCACGCTGCCCGCCGCCACGTCGTAGAAGCGGGGCAGCAGATTCACTAAGGTGGTCTTGCCCGCGCCGCTCGGGCCCACCAACGCCACAACCTCGCCGGCCTTCACTTCAAGATTCACCTCATCCAGCACCGCCCGTCCCGGCGCGGAGGGATAACTGAACCGGACATTCTCAAAGCGAATCGCTTTTTCAAACCTCGACAGGCGGACCGAGCTGGACCGATCTATGACGCCCGGCTGCGTGTCGAGATACCGGAAGACTTCGCTTGCCGCACCCATCCCTTGCTGGAATATGTTGTGGATATTGGTCAGCCGTTTGATCGGCTCGTATAAAAAGAGCAGCGCGAGAACGAAAGCAGTAAAGGTGCCGGCGTCCATTACGGCATTCTTGACTTGCAGGCGTCCCAGAGTGAGCAGCAGAATGATCGTGAACGCGCCGAAGATCTCGATCACCGGCGATGCCACGGCCTGGTGAGCCACGTACCGCAAATTACCGGTCTTAACGCGCTGCGCCGCCAACCGGAAGCGCTTTGATTCGAAATCTTCCGCGCCGAAACTTTTCACCACCTGATGCCCGCTAAGCGTTTCTTGCAGCACCTGGTTTAAGCCGGCCGTCATGTCCTGCGCGTGTCGCGTCGTGCTGCGGATACGTTTTCCTAAGCGCACGGTCAGAAAAGCCACGCTCGGAAAGACAAGCAGGCTGATGAGCGACAGCTTCCAGTCAATCGACACCATGGCGAGCAGCAGAAATATCGCCGTGAACATCTGGCGCAGCCAATCGGCCAACATAGTCGAGACCGAGATCTGAATGCGATCGATATCGATCATGATGGCGGACATGATTCGCCCGCTCTCGTGGTCTTCAAAAAACTTGGCGTCCTGGTGCAGTACGCGGTCGAAGACTTCCTGGCGCAGGTCCATGATTGCGCTGATGCCTACCCAATTCACCAGGTAATTGCCCAGATAGTCGCAAATGCCTTTGGCCACGTAGCTGGCGAAAATGCCGAGTGCCACCATCGTCCAGATGTTGTGTACAAAGGACGGCACTAAATCGTTTAGATAAACGACGAAGTGAGTGTGCGGAATTTCGAGGAGTTTGGCCGGCTCGTCAGGCGTGTTCGGCTTCAGCACGCGCTCGAACACCAGCGGGATTAGCTTAACTAGTAGGCCTTGCGAAAGACCGACGATCGCCATGAAGAACACCGAGGCGAGCAACGCCGGCGTGTAGGGGCGCGCATAACGGAAAAGCCGATAAAACGCCCTTGGATGCAGATCCTTCAAGCGTGCGCCTCTTCGAGCATGCGCAGACGCTCGAGTGCGGCAATCACGCGCGAAACGCTGACTTCTTTCATGCCGTCCGGCGCAACGATGACTTCCGATTCGGTGCGCCAGGGAGCCCAGATGGCGGGATTCGATGTGCTGAAGAGCACCACGCTTGGAACCCCAAACGCGGCCGCCATATGCGCCGGACCGCTATCGTTGCCGATGAAGCCCGCCGCTTTCGACAGCAGCGCCGCGGCATCGGACAAGGAGCCCTGCACGATCGCATGGCCCTTGAAAGCAGAAACGTCGTCTCCCGGCCCGGCCAGAAAGACCGGCGTGATATTCCACAAATCCAAGTACCGCGCCACTTCGCAGAAACGCTGCGCGGGCCATTGTTTCTCCGATGTCGATGCGAACGGATGCAGCACCGCGTACTTGCCCCTCGCGCGGCGAATCGCATGTGTACAGTTGCGCGCGTGGAACGTCCTGCAGCGGCACGCCTAAAGCAAAAAACGCCGAAGCCAAATGTTCCGCCGTGTGTACGGTACGATTAACGCCCAGTATCCGCTGCGCGCGTGGAATCCTGAAGTTATAGGCGAGGGTTGTGTTGTGATGGGCAAACCCGGCGCGCCATTTGGCGCCCGAGAGCGCGGTCATCCATACACTGCGCGGGCCGCCGTGCAGATTCACGCACAACGCCGGGTTGAATTTACGAACCCCTTGCCAAGTCGGCGGAAGAATTTGGCTAATCGCCGGGTTGCCCGTGAAAACTGGTTGGAACCGCTCTTCCGACCGAAACCGCCAGCGAAAGGTCCGGCCGCGTGTGTTTGAGCAAGGCGATGGCGGGCGTTGTGAGTACGCAGTCTCCGAGCGATCGCAGCCGAATAATGGCCGCGCGCGCGCCTTCGGGCAATTGCTCCAACACCGTCATGGGCTACGCCTCAACGGTCGCTTGGTCTTTGAGCATGATCGGGATATCATCCCGGATCGGATAGACGCGCTTGCAGTCCACGCACTTCAATCCGCTGCCATCTTCTTTAAGCAACACCTTGGCCTTGCAGACAGGACAAACCAGAATTTCGAGCAGCTCTTTGCTGACGGCCATGAAACTGCTTCATTTTAACAGTCTCTGGCGGGCATAATGGTAGGAAGCTATGGCCGCGATCACGGAAAAGCTCACGGTGGCGGGATTCGAGAAGCAGTACGGCCACGAAAAGCCATACTACGAGTTTTGGCATGGCGAAGCCGTGCAAAAAGCGTCGCCTACATGGATCCACGGTTTACTTCAGAAGATCATCCTGAATCTGCTCTCCGAAGCCGGGTACAAATCCGGAACGGAAGTAAAGCTGAAAATCGATCCGGATTTTCATCCCGTTCCGGATATGATTGCGACACGTCGCCGGATCGAAGCGCCGTATCCGACCGAGGCCGTCGAAATTGTCATAGAAATCTTGTCGGACGATGATCCGATGTCCAGAGTCCTGACCAAATGCAAAACTTATCAGAGCTGGGGGTTTGAGCAAATTTACGTTGTCGACCCGCAGAACCGGACCGTATTCCGCTGGATCGATCAGCGGCTCGAAGAGACGAATACTTTGGCCTCGCTTCCCGTCGACCGGATCTGGTCCGCTCTCGACGAAGAGCTCAGCTGATTCCCTAGCCTGCGCGATCTGTAAGCCGGTTTCTGTACCTGCCGAAGCAGGCGGCAACCATTCCTCTAGGCCCTCCATTACTGAAAGGCTCAAGCGACCTACCCGGAAGTGGTAACGGAGCGGGCCGCTCCTCCTCCCCTATTTGGTCTTGCTTCACATGGGGTTTTCCCTGCCAGGCGCGATTACTCGTCCCGCGGTGCGCTCTTACCGCACCTTTTCACCCTTACTCGCCGGCAAACCGGCAAGCGGTATATTTTCTGTGGCACTTTCCGTGGCGTGCACTTTGAGCGCAAACCCCCGGCCGTTAGCCGGCATGCTGCCCTTTGAAGACCGGACTTTCCTCTCGATTGGCTCGCTTACGCGAGTTTCCTCCAGTGGTTGCCCGACCGCGCAGGCAAATTCCAGTATGGCACTTACACTGGAATTTGAAGCCTCTGTCGCCGAAACGCGTCTTTGTGCAAAGTTTCGGCTGCCGCGCCTCGCAAGCCGACGGCGCCGCGATTGAAGCTTCGCTCGAAGACACGCGGTTATCTCGCCGTTCGAGACGCCTCGCTCGGCCGATCTGGTCGTCGTGAATACCTGCACGGTGACGCAAGCGCCGATGTAGATGCGCGGCGCATCCTTCGCGGATTGCATCGCGACCATCCTGAGCGCCGAGATTCTGGTCACCGGCTGCTACGCGCAGCGCGCCCCGCAAGAACTTGGCGAGATCGAAGGCGTGCGCTGGGTGGTGGGTAATTCGCACAAGACCGAAATTGCCGATCTGGTCTCGATTGCGCACGAAGACTATCACGGCCAAATGCTCGTGGGCGATATGCTCTGCGCAGAAGGATTTTCTGGCCACGCCGGTCGACGATGTGCGCGAAGACCGCACGCGGCCCGAATCTGAAAGTGCAGGACGGCTGCAGCAACCGCTGCTCGTTTTGCATCATTCCGAGCGTGCGTGGCCGGAGCCGCAGCGCGCCGCTCGAAAGCATTCTCGACCAGATGCGCGATTTGGCCGCGCGCTATTGCGAAGTTGTCTTGAGCGGCATCAATCTGGGCCGCTGGGGCCGCGATCTTGCCGGGCGCCATGCGATTCGTGGACCTGCTGCGAGCCGATCCTACGCGAGACGCCGGTTCGCCGCCTGCGCATCAGCTCCGTTGAGCCGATGGACTGGAGTGACGAATTGCTCGAGCTGGTTGCCGATGAGCCGCGCATTGCGCAGGCACGTGCATTTGCCGCTGCAATCGGGGTCGGATGCGGTTTTGAAACGCATGTTCCGCAAATATCGCACGCGGCACTATGCCAGCCGGCTTGAAATCGCCCGCCGTCTCATGCCGGATGCCGCGATCGGCGCGGACGTGATGACCGGTTTCCCGGGCGAGACGGACGCAGAATTCGACGAAACCGTGCGTTTCATCGAACAGCAGCCGTTTACGTATCTGCACGTGTTTACCTACTCGGAGCGGCCGGGAACGCGGGCGCCGGAGCAGGGAACGAGCGTTCCCATGGCAGTCCGGCGGGAGCGGACTCGCTTGTTGCGCGAGCTCGTCGGATCAGAAAAATATCGAATTTCGCAGGCGGATGATCGGCAAGTCCCTGCCCGCGGTCACGCTTGAGCAGCGCGGCACGGCACTGACATCCAATTTTCTGAAAGTCGAAATGACCGCCGCGCGCGAGCCGAACCAACTCGTGGATCTCGAAATCGGAACTGTTACCGCCACCGGGTTGCGCGAGCGCGCTCTGCTGCCGGTTATTTGACGCACGATCAGCGCTTGTATCCGAACTTCTGCAGCAATTCTACGCGCGCTTTCGCGTGTGACTCGTCCTCGATACCCTTAGGCGAACTGCCGTCGATCACGCCAAGAACGCCGCGTCCTTGCTCCGTCTCGGCGACGACCACTTCTACCGGATTGGCGGTCGCGCAGTAAATATTCACTACTTCCGGCACGGCCTGAATACGTCCGAGCACGTTGATCGGAAATCCGTTCCGCAATGCCACAACAAACACGTGCCCGGCGGCAAGCGCGGTCGCATTATCAACCGCATTCCGCTTTAGCTCCTCATCGTTGCCATCCAAGCGCGTGAGGCAGTCGCCCGATGCTTCATTGAACGCTATGCCGAACTGCAGATGCGGCGAAGTGTTGACGATCGCCTCATAGATGTCTTCTACCGTCTTAATGAAGTGACTTTGCCCGACGATGATGTTGCCGTTCTCGGGAATCTGAGGCGTACCGTCTTCATTCCATGAGCCTCACTATAGCGGCTCCTATAATTTGCATAGTGCCGCAAACCTTTCACCGACGCGAGCGTGCTCGAACATGTACGCAAGCTTCCTCACGCGCGGGCTACTTACAAGCAACTCGTGCGCGAGCTGCGCTTGCACGGCGAAAATCGCGACGAGTCTGAATGACGCGCTCGATCGTCTGTCCGAGAAGGGCCTGCTCGCCGAGCTGCGTTCGGGCCACTTTGTTGCCGTCGGGGAGAACACCGAGTATATGGCCGGCCGCCTATCGATTCACCGCGACGGCTTCGGTTTTCTGATTCCAGACGCGAGGAAAGAGCGATATCTTCCTTCCTCCGGGCGAAGCCGGCGAAAGGAATGAACGGCGACCGCGCGCTCGTCCACATCACGCGCGTCGGCCGCGAAGGCCGGGCGGAAGGCGAGATCCTGCGCATTCTGCGCCGCGCGCACATGACCGTCGTGGGCGAGTTCCGCGTCAAAAAGCGCGGCAACTTTGTTGTCCCTTCGGACGAACGGTTGCAGCAGTGGATCGAGATCCCGGAAGGTATGGAACTGCCGCCGGCTGCGTCCTCGGCTGACCGTGTGGGCCCCGCGCCGCGCGCAGTTAGTTCGAGTGAAGATCTCGACGGCATGATCGTCAACGTCGAGATTCTGGAATTTCCGGAAGATGGCGAGCAAGCCGTGGGACGCGTGATCGAAGTCCTCGGCTTTCCGGACGAATTCGGCGTGGATGTCGAAATCATGATCCGGAAGCACCATCTGCCGCATGAATTTCCGCCGGATGTACTCGAGCAGGCGCGCCAGGTATCGAAGGAAATAGACTCGGCCGAGATCGCCGGGCGGCAGGATTTTCGTGCGCTCGAAATCGTCACCATCGACGGCGAAACCGCGCGCGATTTCGACGATGCGGTCTGGGTCGAGCCTTTGCCCAACGGCCACTTCGCATTGCAGGTACACATTGCCGACGTGAGCCATTACGTGCGGCCCGCGAGTCCCATCGATCGCGAAGCGCTGCTGCGCGGCACCAGCGTGTATTTCCCGGATCGCGCCGTGCCCATGCTGCCCATCGAGCTTTCGACCGATATCTGCTCCCTGCGCCCGCATGAAGATCGGCTGGTGCTCTCGGCGCTGCTCGAAATCGACCGGCAAGGCGAGTGTTGTATCGCAGGAGTTCACGCGCGGCATCATTCGCAGCGCCGAGCGCATGACCTACACCAACGTCTTTCGCCTGCTCGAAGGCGATCGCGGCCATGCGCGAGCGCTACGCCAAGCTCGTCCCGCGCTTCGAACTGATGCGCGAGCTCGCCCTGATCCTGAATCGCAAGCGCACCAAACGCGGCTCCATCGATTTCGACATGCCGGAGAGCAACATCGAACTCGATCTGTCGGGTCAGATGACCGGCGTTACCCGCGCCGAGCGCAACATCGCGCATCGCATCATTGAAGAATTCATGCTGGCCGCGAACGAAGCCGTGGCCAGCGCAGCTCGAGCGCGCGGAGATTCCAAGCCTCTACCGCATCCATGAAATGCCCGAGGCCAAGCGCGTCATGGATTTCGAAGAGATCGCCGCGCACTTCGGCTATTCGCTCGGCATCGGCGCAATTCCCGTCAAACGATTTCCGGTCGCCCAAAAGCGCCGGGACGGACGCAAAACGCGGAAGGACATCGTCGTGCCGCGCGAAGATTTTCGCATTTCCTCGCGCCACTATCAGCGGCTGATCGCGAAAATCGCAGGCAAACCGGAAGAGCGGATTCTGAGCTATCTCATGCTCCGGTCTCTGAAACAAGCCCGCTACAGCGAGCGCAACGAAGGCCATTTCGCGCTAGCGGCCGCAGCCTACACGCACTTCACCTCGCCCATCCGCCGCTATCCGGATCTGGTCGTGCATCGCATCCTGGCGCATTATCTCGATACCAAAAGCGCGCTGCTCGACTCGCGCACGCTGCGCGAAATCGGCGACGATACCTCCTTCACCGAGCGGCGCGCCGCCGAAGCCGAGCGCGAACTTGTCGAGTGGAAAAAAGTCAAGTTCATGGAAGACCGCGTAGGCGATGAGTTCGACGCGCTGATCATCAGCACCACCAAATTCGGCTTCTTCGTCGAGTTGACAGACCTGTTCGTGGAGGGCCTGGTGCCGATCGAAACGCTCCCCGGCGACCACTACCGCTATCACGAAAACGGCCGCAAAATCATCGGCGAGCGCACCCGCAAAACGTATTCCATCGGCGACCAGGTGCGCGTGCGGCTCGATCGGGCCGATAGCGTGGACCGCAAGCTGCAGTTCGCGGTGGTGGCGGAAGAGCGCGCGCGAAAGAAAACGAAAAAGCGCTAAGCCGATTGAGCGGCTAAGCGCGCCTGCGCGTCGTCGTAGCTTTCGCCGTAAATCGACGGCACCTTCGCGCCCATCGGCCGCAGATAGACGGTAAGCTGCCCGCGGTGATGCGCCGTATGTGCAATCGCAAGCTGTACAAAGAACACCGAGGGCATGTGCATCATGTCCGCGAAAATCGATCACGCGCGCGAGACTCTCTCCGTCCGCCTTCGACAGCCGTTCAAAGTTTTTCTTGAATGTTTCCGAGCACCAGCGCCGTATATCCGCGATCGTTTCGACCGAATCCGGACGTTTGCTGACACTGTAGTCGAAGCCGCTCGCCCCCACCGCACTGAGAAACATATTTTCCGCGCCGGCGATATGCGCCGCCAGATCGAACGCTGTCTTCGCAATCGGATCCGGCCGATAAGTCGCCTTGCCCTCCGGAATGGCCGAAATGATTTTCTTGGTCATTTCGTGCTCTCTTTGAAGAAAAGGCAGATTGAATTGAAGGATCGCGAGCGCCTGGTCGGGTTGTAGTGTGGGCATTTGAAGACTACTCCAATACACGCACAAACTCCGCTACCACCTGATACTTGCCATCTTCCTCATCCAAGTCCCACGATGGATAAGCCGGATTCAAACTCTCCAGCCGGATGCGCGTTTGCTGAAAGCCTTCTTCCGTGATTTGCTTTTCGCTGCGGTAGCGCTTCACGGTGTACTGATTGTCGTCGGCCAGTTCCGAATTCCGCACCAGCACCAGGCGTCCATTCCGCGAGCCCACCACATTCCGGCGAAACACGCAGAAGCTGCCGTCGGGAATCCTCGGCTCCATCGAATGGCCCTGGATGCGCGCCACGAACATGTCTTCTTCGAGCTTGAGATCGGCCGGAGTCTCCAGCCATTCTTCCGCCTCAATGTCTTCGGGGTTGGTCAGAAACGGCCCCGCCGCTACCGCGAGCGAAAAGCGCGGCAGATGCGTGCGGAATCGCAGAACTTCAGCCGGCACATGGGCGCGGTACAACTCGCTCAACGTTTTGTCGAAATCCCGTACGCTGATGGCTTCCCGGTCGGTCACCCGGATGGCGAGCGATGCCTGCGTTTCGAGTTGCTCTAGAACCGCCGCGCCGCCGTGTCCATCGCGCTTGCTCCGCCAGGTCGTCTTCGAGTTCGGCGAGCACTTCGGCGTCTTCTTCTGCCGCCAGCCGCTCCCAATCCCGCCGCAGCCGTATGTGCAGTGTGTCAGTAGCCGGATCGAGCAGTAGCACGCCTATGGTCTGGATGCCGCGCCCCGGCAATGCCGAAACGAGCAGCGAATATTCGGCCTGCTTCGGAGCGAGATCGCGGATGTTCAATACGCGCGCGGGCATCTCAAAAATAGCCTAGTCAACAGCTTATCGTCTTCCCACCCAAGAAAGCGATACCCTAGCCCGGATGACAGAGTCTACGGCGTGGCCGTTGTCGAGTAGTAGCCCTTGCGCGCCCGCACCTTCACGTCTCCCAGATCGACCACCACCTTCAGTTCCGGTACAGCTTTTCCGAAGGATTGTCGGAGACATAGCGAATGATATATTGCGTAGTCACTTCGCCGGCGATATCGGCCACCGCGCGATACATGCGCCCGTCCACCGCCGACCGGTACGCCCCGGTCCCTACCGTCAACGCATAATTACCGTCGTCCGAAGGATGCGAAAGATAGCCGTCGGTGTCCTTGTATACCTCACTGAGCGGGTACACTACCCGGCCGCCGGTTTCGGTCGCGAGCCGTACCAGGTTGTCGTCCGATTCGTTGGCGAAGCCGAAGGCCTGCGTGCTGATGCAATAGACCGTCACCAGGTTTCGTTGAGCCAGCTCGATCACCTGGTTCAGCGAATGCTTGCTCGCGTTATCGTGACCGTCGCCTACGATGACGATGACCCGCCGCGGTTCGATTGGCTCGCCCTTGCACCAGCTTCCGGCTCGTGCAAGCGAGATAGATCGCGTCGAACATAGCGGCGCCGCCGCCTGGCTTCAGCTTGCGTATCTTCTCCACCATGGCTTCCGGATCGCGTGGTGGTATCCACCGCGATTTCCGCATCCTGCGCGAAGTCGATCAGGTAGCCTGAATATTTTTGGTCACCAGTAAGCAGGTTCTGGATCAGTTCGATGGTTGCGTTCTGGTAATTCTGCCAATGGATGCGGCTGGCCGTGCTCATATCGAGCAGAAATCCGACTACCACCGGCTGGCTGCGCTCGCGCGTGAAAGAAGCGAATATTCTGCAGCTTGTTTTCTTCGAAGACCTGAAAATCCTTCTGCTCGAGGTCGGAAACAAAGCGGCCCTTTTCATCCGTCACGGTCACCGGGACGATCACTTCGTTCACCGAGACGCGAATGGGATTCTTGCCTTCGGCCGCGGCACCCGCCTTCGCAGGCGGCGGAGGCGGTAGCGAAACCGTCGCTTCGCTTTTAGCCGGTTTGGGCGCGGGCGGAATCCTGTTGCGCCGCGAGGCCTGCAGCTCAGGAGCAGAGCTAAACTAAATCCGGCCGCGAGCGTCGCCGGCTTACGAAACCTCATGTGGGGAAAGTGCCTAGTACGGATTATATCCACTGCTGACGCTTACAGACGCCGCTGCCGTGCTTAGCGTTGCACTCTTCCCGCGCCGCCGCCCTTCACCAGCGCCTGAACTTCCTCGACTGTAAAACGGTTGAAATCTCCCGGAATCGAATGTTTCAGGCACGAAGCTGCCACCGCGAACTCGAGCGCTTCCTGGTGGGAACCCAATTGATTCAAGCCATAAATCAGTCCGGCGGCAAAGCTGTCGCCCCCGCCCACGCGATCCACGATATGCGTAATTTCATAGCGCCGGCTCAGCAAAAAGTCTTTCCCGTCATACAGGCACGCCGACCAGCCGTTATGCGACGCGCTCTTCGATTCGCGCAGCGTCACCGCCAGCATCTTCAGATTCGGGTAGCTGGCGAGCACGCGTTCGCCCAGCTCGCGATATTTCTCGCGTTCCAGGCTGCCCGATTCCACGTCGATATCGACGTGCACATTAATGCACTTCTGGCAGTCCTCCTCGTTCGCGATGCAGACGTCGGCCAGCTTGACCAATTCGGGCATCACTTCGCCGGCCGCCTTTCCCCATTTCCACAGATTTTTCCGGTAATTCAGATCGCAGGAGATCCGGATGCCCTTTTGGCGCGCCGCGCGCAATGCTTCGAGCGCCAGTTCGGCGGCGGTCGCGCTGATCGCGGGCGTAATCCCGGTGATGTGAAACCAGGCGGCGCCCGAGAGCGCGGCGTTCCAGTCGATGCTTCCAGGTTTCGCGAGTGCAATCGCGCTGTGCTCCCGGTCGTACAGCACTTTCGAAGGCCGCTGATTCGCTCCCGCTTCCACAAAATAGATGCCCAGCCGTCCCGGCCCGCGCACGATCTGTGTTGCATCCACCCCGAAGCGCCGTAGTTCCGCGATAAAGGCATCCGCGATCGCATTGGCCGGCGGCAGTACCGTGATGAACCGGCTCTTCAGTTCGAATTGCGCGAGCGAAACGGCGACATTCGCCTCTCCGCCGCCAAAAGTAGCGATCAACTGCGGCGATTGCAGCAGCCGTTCAAAGCCCGGCGGCGTCAAGCGCAGCATGATTTCCCCGAAAGCGGCGATCAATGGTGGCATCCACCGGAATTGTAGCGCCTCACCCCAATCGGTCTACACTGTCAGAATGCTACGCCGTGCGACGCTCGTGTTTCTCTCTCCAGTTTTGCGCTGGCCGCGCGGGAGACGATCGAACGGCTAGGCTCCGTATCCTTCCCCATGGCCTGCAAAGCGAGCGTGCAAGCCAAATTTCACCGAGGAATCGCGCTACTCCACTCCTTCGGCTATAACGCCGCCCAAGCCCAGTTCCGGCAGATCGAGGAGGAAGACCCGGCCTGCGCCATGGCGTACTGGGGCGATGCCATGACGCTCTACCGGCAGTTGTGGGACCGGCCTTCCAAAGCCGATCTTGAACAGGGCCACTCTCTGATCGAGAAGGCAAAAGAATCGGAGGAAAAACCGATCGGGAGCGCGCTTATCTCGACGCCGCCGCGGCATTTTATACGAACGAAGAAAAAGCAACCTACGAAACCAGGACAGCCGCCTACTCGCAAGCTCTCGACCGGCTGCGTGAACGCTTTCCTCGCGACGAGGAAGCGTCCGTCTTCTACGCGCTATCTCTCCTTGCTTCCCCGCAAGCCAACAAAAACGATTTTGCTTATCGAAAGAAAGCCGTATCGATTCTCAATGGCGTTTTCGCGCGCCTACCAGATCACCCTGGTGTTGCGCATTACTTAATCCACGCCTGCGATAACCCCGAGATGGCGAGCCAAGCGCTTGCCGCGGCGAGACGCTACGCACGGATTGCGCCTGCTTCGGCGCATGCTCTTCACATGCCATCGCATATTTTCACCAGACTTGGTCTTTGGGACGACGACATTCAATCGAACCTCGCGTCGAAATCCGCCGCCGAAAAACAGCACGGTGCCGCGGACCGGCTGCACGCGATGGATTTCCTCGAATACGCCTACCTTCAACTCGGCGATTACAAGCAGGCCAAAGCAGTCGAAACGGAAGCGCTTCGCGTCGAGCAGCGCGAGTTCAGCAAGGATATGGAAGATTACTTCTTCTACGTGCAGGTACACTTTCCAGCCTTGTATCTGCTTGAGACGGAGGATTGGAAAGCCGCTTACCAGCTCGAAACTCCCGCCAACGCGGCCCCGGATTTCGAAGCGGTGATCGATTGGGCAAAAGCGATTGCGGCCGGTCACCTGCGCGATGTAAACGCCGCAAGCGAAGCCGTTTCCCATTATGATCGAGCTCTCGATGCCGTACGCAAAAGCAGTTACGCGCATGTGGCCGAGCAGATGACAACCAGCCGCGACGAAGCGCACGCCTGGCTCGCCTTTGCGCAAGGAAAACATTCGGAAGCGACCGGGCTGCTATCGTCTGTCGCGGACAAGCAGGACCGCACTGGCAAAGGCGAAGTGGAGATACCGGCGCGGGAAATGCTCGCCGGCATGCTGCTCGAAATGAATCGGCCGGAAGACGCGCTGAAACAGTACGATTTGTCCTTAAAGACCGATCCAGACCGTTTCCGCGGTTTGAGCGGCGCAGCCCATGCCGCGGAACTTGCGCACCAGCAGGATCGCGCCAAAGGCTATTACGAGGCTGTGTTGAAAGGCCGCGAACAATCGCACAATTCCGAGCTCGAGCGCGCAAGAGCAGTCAATGCTGCATCGCAGCATCGATAAAATCCGCGGCGTTTTCAAAATCCTCGAGAGTCATGCGATACGCCACCGCCTCTTTCCATCGCAGCGTCAGTGGCCAGTTTCGACGATCTGCCCAGGCCCTTGCGGCGCCGGCCAGAACACCGGCGTCGCCCGCGCTCTCGCTATCTCTCAACTCGATCCATTGCCCCGCAATTGCTTGCGCGCGCTCTCCCGCTGGATCTTCTCGCAACGCCGCTTTCACGTCCGCGAACAGGTCCGCACGTCGATCTAATGCTTGTTCAAGCGATTCCGGAGTGAGCTGTTTCCAATAATCCGTTTTCTTCGCCCAGCTCTCCTCGTCGAAGTACTTCTGTAAAGGCAAATCAATCGCCTTCCCGATGAATTCCGCAACGTCATCGGCCTTCGATGCCGCGATTTGCCGCCGTTTCCATGCCGGCCAATTCTTTCGGTCTTGCCATGCCTTTGTCGCGCCCCGCTTAATCTCGGGATCGCCGCCCGTGGTCTCCTCTACTAACTCCATCCAACGCTGCGCAAGCTCTTGCGCTCGTCCGGCGCCCGGATCGTCTCCGAGCGCCTCCCTCGCGTCTGCGTACAACGCGCTCCAGCGAGCGCCAAAGCCTTGTCCAAGCTGGAGACGTGCCCGTTTTTCCCACGCTTCCTCGGAATAGTATTTCTTCTCGTGAGCGGCTTGGGCTTTGCCGATGAACGCGGCAATCTCCTCGAGATGGAATGATGCGATCTGCTGTCGAATGGCCGGCGGCCAATTCTGCCGGTCTGCCCACGCTCTCAACGCTGCGGCACGTAATTCCAAATCGCCACCAGTCGAGCGATAGGCCAGGTCCATCCAGCGCGCCGTCAACTCCTGTGCCCTGTCGCTCGCTGGATCTTCAGCGAGCAAATTGCCGGCTTCTAGATACATATCGAGCCATTCGAGCGATTTGCGCTCGGCTTCCTCGGGCGTTTCCCGCGTGAGTTTTTCCCAAGCCTCGTCCGTGTAATATTTCTTCCTGTATGCCGCCGCTGCCCGGTGCAGAAACCGCGAAATACTTTCGAGATCGAACCGTGCCACCAGCCGGCTAGCTTCCGGAGACCAATTCCTCCGTTCCGCCCACGCCTTCATCCCGCCTGCGAGAACACCCGGGTCGCCACCCGCTTCATCGATTCTCAAGGCCACCCACCGCATTGCGAGCGCTTGCCCCTTCTCGCCCTCGGGATGCTCTCCGAGCGCCTGCTTCGCGTCGCTGAGTAAATCGATCATTTCTTCCGAAAGCCAGACACGCTCCCGCGAGCGCCACTTGGCCCATGCCTCTTCGCTGTAGTAGTTCTTCAGGAAATCGGTATCCTTCGGCATGCTACTCAATGACTCTCCTTCGATAAAGGCGAAGATCCGCCCGGTTGGCTTCGGCTGCCCAGTTAGGAAAACAGTAGCAGTCTAGAGAAGCGTCGCACCATGCGCCAACCGGCGGATTCGGCATTTGACAACTCTCCTCGATTGCGGACTGCCAGTCCAAGCCAGACGATCGAGGCGGCGAACCATACAAAAGCCGAAGGAACGCGTGCGGTCGCAAGAAGAATCAAGCTACCGATTATCGAAACCACGGCAGAGAGGAAATTCAAGCGGGTAGGCGTCATCTAAAACCTCAGCCCTAGCTACTCCTGGCGCAGGGCCACAATAGGATCCAGATGGGAAGCCATCAGCGCCGGCCGCACACACGCGAGCAGCCCGATCAGAAACACAATCCCAATCACCGCGGCAAAGGACAGCGGGTCAAACGGAGAGACACCCCAAATCATGGTCCCGATCACCCGGTTCAACCCGATACTGGCGGCCAGGCCAGCGGCAACGCCAATTCCCAGGATCTTAGCCCCGGAACCAACCACCATATTGTGAATATTCGATCGTTGCGCTCCTAGCGCCATTCGAATCCCAATCTCCTGCCTTCTTCGAATCACCGAATAATTCATGACCGCATACACACCAAGCGCCGAAAGGGCCAGACCGAGCACGGCGAATACGCTAAAAAGAAAAAGGCTGAACCGCGGCTCGGAATAGCCGAATGCATCGAGCAACTGCCGCAATGTCCTCACTTCCATGGCCGGCTGATCCGGGTCCAGCGCGTGAAGCTGGTCTTCTATTGGCTTAATCAAGCTGCTTGCGGGCATGCTGCCGCTCGCGAGCAAAGTCGGCGACATGCCAACGTACCCGGTAGCCGTGAAAGGGATGTAGACCTCCGGCAATGTCTCCCTTCGCAATCCCACATTGGGCGCATCGCTAGTCACGCCGATGATCTCGAAGGTGTCGTTTGCCAGCCGCGCCGGCGGCGTCAGGAGATTCGATAAGGTGAGGCTCGCGCCGATCGGCGACTTCCTCGCGAAGTAAAATTTTGCGAACTTTTCGTTCACAACCGCAATATTCTTCGCCGCGTTCACATCGTCCGGGGTAAGAAATCGGCCTTGCAGCAGATGCAGATTCACCAGCGCCGGGTATTCGCTGCTGATCTGGCTGACTACCACTCTATTCTTTCCGCGAACCGCACTGCCAGGAACGGTCGCGGCCGCCCCAAAATACACGAACGGATGAACGGACTGATTGACAGCCGCCTCTTGTAGCCCCGGAATGGCGTGCAAACGGTCGAGGAGTTGCCGGAAGAAAGCGTTACGGGCCTCTCGCGCCGGATAACGGCGTTCCGGCAAGGGAATCGCCATGGTCAAGATGCGCTCCGGCTGCAAACCCACTTGCACCTGCTCCAGGCGCAGCAGCGTTCTCAACACTAGGCTCGCGGCCACCAGAAGAACGATCGCGAGAGCAACCTGGGCCACCACAAAAGCGTTCCGCATGCGTCCCTCGCGGAATGCCCCGCTCATCCCGCGGCCCGCGTTTTTGAGGACCTCTGCCAGATCGGCCCGTGCGGCTTGCAGCGCCGGTGCCAAGCCGAACAGAAACGCGGCACCGAGCGATACTGCCAGTGCAAACAGAAGCACCGGCACGTTCAGTTGGACCTCCGACTCATCCGGGATGGTATTCGGAGGAACAATGGCGAGAATCGCATGCAGACTCGCGTAGGCGAGCAACGCGCCCAATAAGCCCGCCGTCAAGCCTATCAGAGCGCTCTCCGTTAAAAGCTGCCGGACCAATCGCGACCGGCTGGCACCAAGCGATGCCCGCACGCCCATCTCCTTCGCTCGGGCTGCCGCCCGGGCAAGCAGCAGGCCCGAAACGTTCGTACACGCAATAAGCAGCAGCAGGCCGACAGCCCCGAACAAAATCCAGAGCGAGCGCCGGATGCCGCTCGGGAAAGTCTCGTAGAAATTGTCAAGCATAACGCGGAACTTCGTCACATGCTCGCCTGTCTCGCTCGTCATCATCTCCGACAAAACCGGGCGCAGCGCCGTGCGAGCTTCCGCCTGCGTCACGCCGGGTTTCAGACGTCCCATAATGGTGATCTCCCGCACGCCTTCCACTGCCTGTCCGCGGCGAAAGACAACCGGCAGATACACGTCCGCTCCCCGCCACATAAAGCGCCGTGGCATTACTCCGACCACCGTCCGTACCTTATCGTTTAGCCGCATCTCCCGGCCGATGACGCGGGGATCACCGCCAAATTGTCGAAGCCAAAATTTGTAGCCGAGCACGGCCACTGGGCTTGCATCCGGTGCGCCGTCAGCTTCCGTTATATAGCGGCCAAGCAGGGGCTTCACGCCCATCGCCCGAAATGTGTTCACGGAGACGAAATTGCCGCGCAGGCGCAACGGCTCCCCCGTGCCCGTCCAGAAGACATTGCTGATCGTTGATGCGATCAAATCTTCGAAAACGCGCGTGCGCTCGACCAGATCTACATACTGATCCGGGGTATATGGATAAAATCGGGAGCCGCGGTCAGGCTGGCTTGCATAGAAGCTGAACAGGGTTTCGGGATGCGCATACGGGAAGGGATCGAGAATCACCCCATAGACAACGCTGAAAATCGCTGTCGCCGCTCCGATTCCAAAGGCCAGTGACAGGATTGCGGAACACGCAAATCCGGGCGCTTTTGCAACATTCCGGGCTCCAAAACGAAGGTCTTGTAGAAATTGCCCTGCCCAAGCAAACGCAGACATCCCGGCCTCCTTGCCAGACCGCACTCTTAGATTAGTTCAGCGGATCTAAAAGCGATACGATTACAGCGAGGACTCCCGCCTGTGAAACGCTTTGTTGTGCCTCTTGCGGTCGCTTCCGCGATGACGATAATCTGTCAAGTCGCCGTCTCCCAAGACGCCTCTGGGCTCAATCCTGAGGAAGCTAAATACGTTCTCGTGCCCATGCCAAAAGGCCTTGTTAGGGCTCAAGCGAACGAAATTGACAAAGAGTGGAGTCCCCGTGTCGTTCACCTCAAGGGGAATGCCCGCGTAAGGATTTACACGGCAACAAAAGACCCTCACGGAGCCATAGTTATGCAGGCCGATGAGGTCGATCTCAACCAAAGCACTGGCGAGATCTCCCCACGTGGCAACATACGGATAACAGTTGAAGACATAAAGTAGTCCTGAGTGGGCTACTCGGGCGCTGTCACCGGCGCTTGCACCCCAGGCGCAAGAATCGCCTCGATCCCCGCCGACGCATCGATGGCCGGTAAGCCCTCCACCGTCTGCACGGTGAACGTGCTCTGCGGAAACGAAGTCGTTTTCACCAGCGCCGAACCAGCATACGCGTTCAACGAAAACGCATTCACTTGCACGGGCACTTCCACCGGCTGGAGCGCCGAAGCCGCGCGATGCAGCCGTAAGAACGCTTCGTGCGCATCGTCGAGAAAACTGCCGAACGTGAGTTGTAATCCCGTAAACACAAGCCGGCGGGAATTTACCAGCGTGGCTCGCGTGCCGCTCAGCCATACCACCTCGCCGCGCGCCGGCGCTTCGGAAAGTTGGCCCACCGCTTCGCACATGCTGGCATCGCTGCCGGGATCGCGCACGGCCTGCACCAGATTGAACGCGGCATTCGGAAAAATCTTCAGCACGCTCGCGCGCGTTGCCTCGTAATCTTCTATTCGCGCAGTGAAGCAGGTCATCCGGAGCAGCCGGTCCGGCGCCACCGTAGCCGCGCTCGCGGCATGCTTCATTTGTTCAAAGGCATCGCGCAGCGTCGCCCCGCGCTGCCCGGCGATGAAAGCCAGCCCGTTCGGATTCGGCGCGCGCGGTGTCGAGACCACCGCTTCAATCACCACTTGGGCTGCCGCGTCGTCCAGCCCGCCGACTTGCAGAATGCTCAGCACCGGCAACGAAAGTTTGCGCTCGCTGAAAATCGCGGCCGCTTCGGCTTCCACTCTTCGCGCATCGCCGGCCCCGGCCACAAACGCGCGTAGTTTCACGATCGTCTCCCCGTGCGTGTCCCGAATCAGATCGGTCAAGCTGCGTCGGATTTGTGCCGAGAGGCCGCCGGTCTTGAGCAGGGGTGAGATGTGGAAATCCAGCGACGCCGTGTCCGCGGCCAGCGCCATGGGCAGGCCCGGCGGCAGCGGCAGAATTTGCGGCTTGGGTTCTTCGTATTTCCTTTTGCGTTGCGCTGAAAGGTCGCTTACGGCGAGCGCCACCAGCGCCGCTATACCTGCCGCTCCCGCCAATTTCCGCCACATGCGTTGTCAGTTCTAGCCTATCCGACGGCCCGGCTTTTGTTCGTCATTGGCGACATTGGCTGTTGCTAACAGTCCAATTTGGTATGCTATGCGATGTGGAGCAGCGCTGGAGCCAACTCGCCTTAGATCCGGCATCCGATACTCCTCTATACAAACAACTCGCGGAAGCGGTTCGCTCTTTGGTGGATCGTGGGCGCTATCCGGAGCGGTGAAAGGTTGCCAGCCACTCGCGAATTGGCTGGCCAACTTGGGCTGAATCGTACTACCGTTTCCGCCGCCTATGCCGTGCTCGAAGAATCCGGCCTTCTCGAAGGGCAAGTCGGCCGCGGCAGCTTCATCGCCCAACGTGCTACTGTTCCAGCCGCCGCCGAGTTAGACTGGGACGCCTTGCTACCGCCGCTCGAATTTCCCGGGGGCGCGGCGCGCAAAGTAGATATCAGCTTCGCCAGTTCCCGGCCAAACGCCGATGCGTTTCCGCTCGCCGCCTTTCGCCGTTTGTCTAAAGAAGTGATTGAAAGCGCGGAAGCGTCGCAAATCCTTCAACTCGGTTCTCCGCACGGCTATCCCCCGCTGCGGCGCTATCTCCTCGAACAGGCTCTGGCTGCGGGCGTGGCGCGGCCGGGCGACGACTTGATCGTTACCAACGGTTGCCAGCAAGGGCTCGATCTATTGGCTCGGGTCTTTCTGGCCGGCGCCGATCCCGATAGCCGGACGGTGATTCTCGAAGATCCCGTCTATCACGGCTTAGTACGCGTCTTCTCCCGCGCGGGCGCCAGCATCTTATCCGTTCCGGTGGATGCCGCGGGCCTCGATTTGCACGTGCTCGAAGAAATCTTGCGGCAAACGAAACCGCGCCTGCTCGCGGTCACGCCGAGTTTCCAAAACCCAACCGGGGCCACGCTCCCGCTAGAACGCCGCAAGCGTCTCCTCGAGTTGACGCGGCGGTTCGGCGTGGTCCTGCTAGAGAGCGATATCTATAGCGAGCTGCGCTATGAAGGCAGCGCGTTACCGCCACTCAAACAGCTCGATGCGTCCGGCAATACAATCCTGCTCGGCAGCTATTCCAAAGTCTCGTTTCCGGGGCTGCGCGTAGGTTGGGTGATCGCGCCGCGGCCGGTCGTGGCTCGCTTGGCCGAAGCCAAACAACTCAGCGATCTGCATTCCGATCAACTCTCGCAAGCCGTGCTGCTGCGCTTCGCGGAATCCGGCGAATTAGCACGTCATTTGGAGCGCGCCCGCGCTGCCGGAGCCGAGCGCCTGGAAGCCGCCCTGCATGCCTGCGCCCGCTATCTGCCCGCTGGCGCGACTTTTTCGTCGCCCAGCGGCGGAATGAACTTGTGGATCGAACTGCCCGCTCCGCTCACTGCCGAAGCGTTACTGAGCCGCGTCGAGGAACGCGGCGTGAACTTTCTTCCCGGGCGTTATTTCTCTGCTCGCCGGCCGCACATGCGCGGATTGCGCATCAGCTTCGGCGGCTTATCGAGTGAGCAGATCGCTCGCGGTATACAAATTCTGGGCCAGACGGCGGCCTCCGAACTGGCGGCCCATTCCGCCAACATTTCCCTCGAGCCCGTAGCGGCTCTCGTGTAAAGAAGGAGAACTTAACAATGAATTTTGGAAGCGATCAATTCCGGTTGAAGGTCGGCTTGGCCGAAATGCTGAAGGGCGGCGTGATCATGGACGTCGTCAACGCCGACCACGCTCGTATTGCCGAGGCCGCCGGCGCCACTGCGGTCATGGCGCTCGAACGCGTGCCCTCCGATATTCGTAAGGAGGGCGGCGTGGCGCGCATGTCGCAGATCCGCATGATTCGCGACATCATGGCGTCCGTGTCCATCCCGGTCATGGCAAAAGTGCGCATCGGGCACTTCACCGAAGCCCGCATCCTCGAAGTGTTGGGCGTCGATTACATCGACGAGAGCGAAGTGCTCACGCCCGCCGACGAAGAGCATCACGTCGATAAGCACGATTTCAAAGTGCCGTTTGTCTGCGGCGCGCGCAATCTCGGCGAAGCGCTCCGCCGTATCGCTGAAGGCGCAGCCATGATCCGCACCAAGGGCGAAGCCGGCTCCGGCAACATCGTCGAGGCGGTCCGGCACATCCGCACCATCGTCAAGGAGATGAAGCAGCTCACCGTGCTCGGCAAAGAAGAGCTGGTACACGAAGCGAAAAATCTGCAAGCGCCGCTCGAACTGGTGCAGTATGTGGCAGAGCACGGCAAGCTGCCGACACCCAATTTCTCAGCGGGTGGCATCGCCACTCCGGCCGACGCCGCGCTCGTCATGCAACTCGGAGCGGAGGCGGTATTCGTCGGCTCGGGCATCTTCAAATCTTCCGACCCCGAGAAGCGCGCCAAAGCCATTGTCAAAGCCGCAACCTACTATAAGGACCCTGTCAAGCTGCTAGAAGCGAGCGAGGAACTGGGCAGCGCCATGCCGGGCCTCGATATCGCCAAACTTCCGGAGGGCGAGCTGCTCCAGACGCGCGGCTGGTAATAAATGACGCCAGTAGTCGGCGTGCTCGCGCTGCAGGGAGATTTTGAAGCGCATCGCAAAGCGCTCGAACGCGCCGGCGCGCGCGCAGTGGAAGTGCGCACGGCCGAGGATCTCGCCCGCGTCGATGGCCTGATCATTCCGGGAGGCGAAAGCAGCGCCATGCTCAAGCTCCTCGATATCGAGGGCCTGTTCGAGCCGCTCAAAGAATTCGGAAAACAGAAGCCGATCTTCGGGACGTGCGCGGGCGCAATCCTGCTTGCTACCGAAGTCCTCAGTCCGCACCAGGCTTCCCTCGGGCTGATGGATCTCACTGTCGAGCGCAACGCTTACGGCCGTCAAATCGATAGCCGCATCGCCAAAATCGACCTGGCGGGCGAGCCTGCGGAAGCCGTATTCATTCGCGCGCCCATCATCCGGCGAGTCGGTCCAAACGCTAAGGTGTTAGCCGAATACGAGGGCGCTCCGGTCATGGTCGAAGAAGGCAAACATTTGGTCGCGACCTTCCATCCGGAACTGAGTGCCAGCGCTCGAATCCATCGGGAGTTCGTTGCCCGGCTTGGCAATAGTAGATGACCCGCCGTCAACTCCTCGCAAGCGCGGCGGCTTCGGTGGCCGTACCCGATCCGGCGCATTCGATCCTCGCATACGTTGGCACTTACACCGGAAACGGCGGTAATGGCAAAGGTATTTACCTTTTGCGCTTGGATCTCAAAACCGGCGCTCTGACACAAATCAAGCTCGTCTCCGAAATCCCCTCGCCGGGCTGGCTCGCAATTCACCCGAACGGAAAGTACCTATACGCTGCCAACGAAATCTCACGCTTCAACGGCGCCGGGACCGGTTCCGTCACAGCGCTAGCCATCAACCGGCCTGACGGCGATCTGACGCAGTTGAATGTCGTCAGTTCTCAAGGCGCAGGCCCGGCCCATCTCAGCGTCGATCCTCAGGGGCAGTTCGTATTCGTTGCAAATTACGGCGGCGGCAGTATCGCCGTGTTTCCCATCCAGCCCAATGGATCGCTCGGCGAGGCAAGCGACACGCACGCGGATCTGGGTTCGGTTGGACCAAAGAAGCCAACCAACGCTCCTCCGGGCAGCTTTGCTATCAGCGGACACGAAGCGCCGCACGCGCACATGATCGAACCCGATCCGGCCGGCCGCTTCGTTTTTTCGACCGACTTGGGACAAGACCGCATCTACAGTTGGATTTTGAACCGGCCAACCGGCACGCTGACACCCAACAATCCGCCGTTCCTCTCCACGCCTCCCGGAGACGGACCGCGCCATTTTGTCTTTCATCCGAACGGCCGCTTCTTCTATTCGCTCCAGGAAGAAGCTTCCACATTGCAAAGCTACGAGTACTCCGCCTCGAACGGCTCCCTCGCGCCGAAGCAAATGCTTTCGACACTGCCACCAAAATTCGCCGGTACAAGTTTCACCTCCGAATTGCGCATTTCGCGCGACGGGAAATTCATCTATGCCGCAAACCGGCTCGCCGATAGCATTGCCATCTTTAGCGTCAGTCAGTCGGGCGCTTTGACCCGTGTGGGCGAGGCTTCCACCCACGGCGATTACCCACGCAGCTTCACGCTCGATCCAACCGGCAAATTCCTGGTTTCCTGTAATCAACGGAGCGATGCCTTGACTACTTATCGCGTTGAGGGGAAGGGAAGCAAGCTTGCCTTCACGGGCGAGTACATGCCGGTCGGGAGTCCGTCGATACTCGTTTTCTTACCCTGGACGCTTCGCTAGACTGGAGAAATACGTGAAGAAAGTATTGTTTGTGTGTATTGGGAATTCGTGCCGCAGTCAAATGGCGGAAGGGTTTGCGCGAAAGTACGGCTCCGACGTGCTGGAGCCATCTAGCGCCGGTTTTGCGCCCGCGAACATCGTCCAGCCATTGACCAAAAAGGTCATGGAGGCCAAAAACATCAATATCGACGATCAATTTCCTAAGAATCTTGACCAGGTTGGCGTCGCGCAGTTCGATCTGATTATCAACATGAGCGGCAATAAGCTTCCCGACCGCTTGCCCGTTGAGGTGCGCGAGTGGACGGTCGACGATCCCATCGGTCAGAGCGAAGACACCTACGTGCGGGTGCGCGACCAGTTGGAAAATCAGGTGATGGGGTTAATTTTGGATCTGAGGCGGCAGGCCCGCAAACAGGTTGAACCCAAGGGACCAGCCAGAAGGCTGCTCGGCGACCGTAGAACGCGGGTACATTCTTAACCAGGGCAACCACTCCTGAGGAGAAGCAGTTGCCCGTAAAGCCAGCGGCTCCTACTTAGAGGTAGTAGTCGTGTCGGTTGTGGTGCTCTTCTTGGACTTCTTGTGTTTGCTCTTCTTGCCCTTCATCGTGCCCGTGTCGGTGCTCGTTGTATTTTGAGCGAACACCGCAGTGCCGGACAACAGCGACAGCCCTAGAGCGGCAATCATGATCTTCTTCATTTTGTATATCTCCCTTAATTAACTGCGAAAACAGAAACGCGGCCCTTGATCCGTTTTCTGGATTCAGGACCGCGTCAAATATTAGCCCAACAAACTAGACAACTACTTAGAGGTAGTAGTCGTGTCGGTTGTGGTGCTCTTCTTGGATTTCTTGTGCTTCTTGGCCTTCGTCGTATCGGTCGACGTGGTGTTCTGGGCGAACACGGTGATGCCGGACAAAAGCGACAAGCCTAGCGCGGCGGTCATGATCATTCTCATTTTTCTGGGATCTCCTTAGGTTTGACTAGCGACAGCACTCCGTGCTCTCACTGCTTATATTGACAAAACAATCGTGAAGGAGTCCTGAAGTCTACATTAAACTTGCTTTAATGTGAGTAGGTCCACATTTCCCGAGACGATGGCAACTAGACGGTACGCAATAATACGGGTCTGCACCTTGCGCAGAACCATGTGGTCTGTAAAAATCGAGTAATCCCCATTACGTCTCTCGCATGACGAAAGGACCTCCTCCGCCTCCGTCTAATCTGAACGGCCGGTATCAGATTAGCGATCCGCCCATCGGACAGGGCGGGATGGGCGTCGTCTACAAAGCCTACGACACAGTCACTAAGCGATTCGTGGCTTTAAAGACCATGTTTGGTGACGCCGATCCCGCGGCGATTGAGCTGTTCGAAAAAGAATGGACCGTGCTCGCCCGCCTGAGCCATCCGAACATCGTCGACATTCTGGATACCGGCGAGTTCCGCGAAAATTCCCAGCGCAGGCCCTATTTCGTAATGCCCCTGCTGCCGGGCATGACGCTCGATCACCTGATCAAAACCGCCAGCCAGCGGCTCACGGTGGAGCGTTCGATCGAAATATTCTGCCAGGCGTGCCGCGGCTTGCAGGCTGCGCACAGCCAGGGACTGATTCACCGCGACCTCAAACCGAGCAATCTGTTCGTCATGGACGACGATACGGTGAAGATCATCGATTTCGGCGTCGTCCATTTGGCCGACACGCGCTCGGTCACAGGCATCAAGGGCACGCTGCAGTACATGGCCCCCGAACAGCTCGAGATGAAGCCGGCCACCGCGTTGTCCGATATCTTCTCGCTCGCCGTCGTCTGTTACGAAACCCTTACCGGCCGCAAGCCGTTTTCCCGCAAGACCGAGTCGGAAGTGGTCGATGCCATTCGCTCGCATATTCCGCCGCCCGCTTCCGAAATCAATGGCGCAGTGCCGCAGATGGTGAGCCGCACCATCCATAAGGCCATGGCGAAACAGCCCTGGCATCGCTTCTCGAATGCGCGCGAGTTCGGGGAAACACTGCAAAAGGCCCTGCGCAACGAGACCATCGAGCGCTTCGATCGCGGCAAGATTCAGCCCCGCATCGAGCGCGTCCGAAAAGCCTATTCGGAAGGCGACCATCAGTTCGCCACCGAGATTCTCACCGAGCTCGAATCGGAAGGCCACATCGATCCGGACATGTCCGTGCTGCGCATTCAAATCGAGCAGAGCCTGCGCCAAAAAACTATCCGCCAGTTGCTCGAGAGCGCGCGCACGCGCATGGAGGAGGAAGAATACCCGCTGGCGCTGCAGAAGATCGGCGATGTGCTCCACATCGATCCGAGCAACCTCGATGCCCAGCACCTGCGCAGCCAGATCGAGCGCCTGCGAGGCGAAAAGCAAATCGATAATTGGTTCCGGCTGGTGGCCGAGCACCGCGATAACCAGCTCTATAGCCAGGCCCGCCAAGGTCTTGAAGAAGTTCTGAAGATCGACAGCTCGAACACGGAAGCGCGGCGCATGCTTGCCGAAATCGACCGCGTAGAGCAGGATTCGATCAAGGTCCGGGAAGAGAAGCAGCGCCTTTTTCAGAGCGCCGTCACTTCCTATCAAAGCGGCGAGATCTCTACCGCGCTCAGCAAGCTCGAACGCGTGCTCGAGTTGAATCGCGGCGGGCCGAAATCGATTACGCCGGATCTCGATGCCCAATGCCAGGGCCTCTACAACCAGGTGCGCTCCGAGCGCGATGCGGCCCGCAACGCTTACGCCGAAGGCCGCAAACAATTGCTCGACCGCAATGTCGCGAGGGCGCTCGAAATCTGCGACGAGTATCTGCAGAAGCACCCCAACGATCCCATGTTCCAGGCCCTGAAGTTCGAGGCCGAAGAAGTGAAGCGGCAGGTGCAGTCGTCTGCCGTAGCCGAAATAAATCGCCGCGCCGAAGCCGAGCCCGACCTTGACAAGAAATTCAACATCATCAAGGAAGCCGTCGAAAAATATCCCCACGAGCCGCACTTCAAGTCTTCTTTGAAGTCGATCCGCGATCGCCGCGACCTGGTCAATTCGATCGTTGGCCGCGCCCGCCAGTATGAGGAGCGCGGGCAGTATAACGATGCCTGCGGTCAATGGGACATTTTGCGCAATATCCATCCGGCCTATCCCGGCATCGATTTTGAATTGGAGCGCTTGGCCCGGCGAAAAGAAGAGCAGGTGCAATCGGAGGAGAAATCGCGCTGGATGGAGCGCATTGACCGCGCCTTCGCGTCGGGCGATTATGCGAAGGCTCGCGGCATCATCGACGAAGCCTTAATCGAATTTCCTGGCGACAAGGAACTTCTGAATCTTGCCTCGCTCGCCAGTCAAGGTGTCCAACGCAGCGCCGAAGCCCTTCTGCTGTTGAAAGAAGGACAGGATTTGTGCGCTGCCGGTCAGGTCGAGGCCGCCCTGGAGCCGCTGCGTAAAGCCGCGCGTCTCGATCCGCGCAACCCGACCGCGCGCGCCACTCTGCTGGGCACCCTCGTTCAGCAGGCCCGCGGTTTGCTGTCGGACGATTGGCGGGCCGCCGAGTCGCTCGTGAAAGAAGCCCTGGAGCTGGATGCGAGCGATCCCGTCGCGCGCAGTCTGGCCTCTCAAATAGACGATCACCAGCGGCAGGAAACGGTCGGACAGGTCTTGATCGATGCACGCAATCTGCAAGCCGCCCAGGATCTTCCGGCTGCCGTGCAGCGTGTCGAAGAAGGGCTCGCCACCTACCCCAACGAAGTCCGTCTCTCGCAGCTTCACAACACACTGCGGAGTCTCGTCCCCGAGAGCCGGCGCGAAACTCTGGCCGTGGTGGACGCGCCCACCGAAACGATCCTTCAACCAGCGCCGCCGCCGCCGCCCGTTCCCGCCGCTCCGGTTCCGGCCGGACCACGCTCCAAAAAACCTCTTTGGCTGATTGCGGCCGCGGCCGGTGTCGTGCTCGTGCTCGCGGCCTGGCTCTTGCTCCGGCCTGGCCAGAGCAAGAAGTCTCCGGAAGGCGCTCTCCTCAGTACAGTGGACGTGACTTCGAACGTTCCAGGCGCCCGCTTCATTGTGGACGGCAAACCGCTCTCGACTGCTTCCGCGCGGCTCGCCCCCGGTTCCCATACGATCGAAGCCGCTCACGATGGATACCTTCCGGAGTCGAAGACCGTAACTGTTTCGAGCGCCGCGCCGCTCCACATCGCTTTTGCTTTACGCCGTGCGCTGCCTCAATTGCTATTTAGCTCCGCTATCAAAGAAGGAAAACTCGTGCTCGACGATGGCGCGCCCATCGATTTGCAGCAGGGCTCGATTACCAAAGACGACTTGCCGGCAGGCGACCATTCCGTCAAAATTTTTGATGGCCGCAAAGAGGTTTTCTCGTTCGACTATCACGCCCAACCCGGCCAGCTTGTCACCTTGAGCCATCCGCTCGCTTCGAAAAATGCCGCGGGCGTGATCGTCAGCTCGTTTGCGCAAACGGCGAAAATTTTCGCGACGCCAGGCATGCTGGGAGCCGCTGGAGATGCCGCGCCCGCGCCAATACCCCCCAATGGCATTGATCTTGCCGCCAGCGCCCAAGGTTTCGCGCGCTTTGTCATCGACGACCGCAATGGCAAATCGAGCGTCTTGCCGCTCGATGTATCCGCCGCTCCGGTTCTCAAAGTGCTACTCAATGGCGCTCCCGATAAAGTGCAGCTTTCCATTGCCGCCAACGTCCCGGATGGCATCGTGGTTGTCAACGGCGCGCCCGTCAAGCGTCCGATGAGCGATGGCCTCCGCACACTCTCACTCGATCCAGGCGACTGGACGATCAAAGTCACTCACGATGGCTACCAGGATTCCGAGGAACAGAAGGTCCGCCTCAAAGCGGGAGACAAGAATGTGCAGAAGCTCAGCTTTTCTCTGAGCCCGCTCGTGCGTACCGCCACGCTTGCGATCTCTGCCGCTCCGCCCGAAACCGAGGTATATATCGATTCCGTGCGCGCCGGTACGGTAAACGCGTCCGGCACATTTACCAAAGAAATCGGCGCGGGCTCGCATGCCGTCCGGCTCAGCAAGCAAGGTTTCGAGGATCATACCGAGTCGCGCGATTTCAAGGCGGGCGAAACCGTCAAAATCGGCGCAGCCCTGAAAGCCGCCGTCGGCACTCTCCTGGTCCGCATCTCTCCCGCCGGAGCCCACATCTCCTTGCACCGCGAAGGCGACAGCGCTGCGCTCAGCGTCACCAACAACGAGAAGACTTCACTACGGCCCGGATCGTATGTACTCAGCGCCGAGGCAAACAAGTTCGAGACGAAATCCGCGACGATCGCGATCGATGCCGGCAGGAACACGCTAATCGAATGGCCGCTGGAGGCGGCGGCCAGCGTCGAAACGAAACCGACCGCGGCCCGTTACTTCGAAAACGGCGCCAAATGGAGCGGGCGGGGCGGTTGGTGGACTTTTGACGGTAAGGGCTACAGTTTCTTCCGCTCGGGCGAAGGCGCATTCACCTTCGACATTCTCCGCGAATCGGGCAAAGGCGGCCTGTTCAGCCGGAGCAAAAAGATCGTCTTCGTGGCCGACTACAAAGGCGAAGGCAACCGCATTCTCTACGTCCTCGACGGCCGCAACCTGACCCGCAGGGTCTTCACGGACGGGGCCGGCCAAAAAGAAGTCAAAGTTCCCCACGCGATCGACGGCTCTATCTGCCGCATCACGGTGGAGATGACCGCCGATTCCATCACCATCAAGGATAAAGCCGGTAAGGTGCTCGACACCGTGAAGCGCACCGGCGCGCCCGGCAAGTTCGGTTTCCTGGATGACGTAGCAATCGCCCCACTGACCAAATCATAATTTGTCCTCTTAATCCGTCTTCTTTGATGCGGACGGAGGCGGCGACTGACGGTCACAAGCGGCAAATCAACAATTCCCGCTCATAAATCATCTCAGGCGGCAAATGATCGTGCAGTTCGATAAATAACTCCTCGTGCCCGATCACCTCCGCCCGCCACGCCGCCCGATCCACTCGCTGCAGTTGCTCAAACTTATCTTTAGGAAACGAAAGCCCGCTCCACTCGATATCTTCATAGCGCGGCACCCAGCCGATAGGCGTTTCCTTCCCCGCCACCCGGCTGCGCGCGCGCTCCACGATCCACCGCAAGACCCGCATGTTCTGGCTGAAGCCCGGCCACATGAATTCGCCATCCGCATCCTTGCGGAACCAGTTCACGTGAAAGACGCGCGGCGTGGCGCTCAGCGACCGCTGCATGGTCAGCCAATGCCGGAAGTAATCGCCCATATGGTATCCGCAGAAAGGCAGCATCGCCATCGGGTCGCGCCGCACTTTCCCGACCGCGCCCGCCGCCGCCGCCGTCGTCTCCGATCCCATCGTCGCTCCCACGTACACGCCGGCGCTCCAATTAAACGCCTGGTAAACCAGCGGAATGCTCGCGGCGCGCCGGCCTCCGAAAATAATCGCGCTGATCGGCACTCCCGCCGGGTCCTCCCACTGCGGATCGATCGAAGGACATTGCGCCGCTGGCGCCGTAAAGCGCGCGTTCGGATGAGCCGCCTTCTTGCCGGTCTGTTTCTCGATCTCCGGCGTCCAGCGGTTACCCCGCCAATCCACGCACTCGGCAGGCGGCTTCGCCGTCAAACCTTCCCACCACACCCCGCCCTCGGGCGTGAGTGCCACGTTTGTGAAAATCGTGTTTTTCGAAAGCGTGGCGATGGCGTTCGGATTGGTCTTCGGAGACGTTCCGGGCGCCACTCCGAAAAAACCCGCTTCCGGATTGATCGCCCGCAGTTCGCCATTCTCATCCGGCTTGATCCAGGCGATATCGTCGCCCACGGTCCAAACCTTCCAGCCGTCAAACCCCGCCGGTGGAATCATCATGGCGAAATTGGTCTTTCCACACGCGCTCGGAAACGCCGCCGCCACGTACGTTTTTTCGCCCTGCGGATTCTCGACGCCCAGAATCAGCATGTGCTCGGCCATCCAGCCTTCGTCGCGGGCGATGTTCGAAGCGATGCGCAGCGCGAAGCACTTCTTCCCCAACAGCGCATTACCGCCATAACCCGATCCATACGACCAGATCTCGCGCGTCTCCGGGAAATGTACAATGTACTTCTCCGGATTACACGGCCACGGCACGTCCGCCTCGCCGGGCGCCAGCGGCTTGCCGACGCTATGCATGCACGGTACTACGCGCTTCACGGCCTTATCGATTTCTTTGAATACCGCGAGCCCAATGCGCGCCATGATGCGCATATTCACCACGACGTACGGCGAATCGGTAAGCTCCACTCCAATCTGCGATAGCGGTGAATCGATCGGCCCCATGCTGAAGGGCAGCACGTACATCGTGCGCCCGCGCATCGAGCCCCGGAACAGCGCCTTTAGCTTGCGCCGCATCTCGAACGGGTTAACCCAGTTATTGGTCGGCCCGGCATTTTCCTTTGCCAATGAGCAAATGAAGGTCCGGTCTTCCACGCGCGCCACATCGCCCGCATCCGATCGCGCCAGGTAGCAGCCCGGCCACAAATCCCGATTCAGCCGGATGAACGTGCCGCCCGCCACCATCTGCGCGCACAGCGCGTCATACTCTTCCTCCGACCCATCCACCCAATGAATCGCCTCGGGTTTGGTAAGTTCGGCCATTTTCTCCACCCAACGGACCAAATGCTTGTTGGTGCTGAGAGGAGTGCTGATCAGGTGCGCTTTCATGGCGATTCAATCTTAACTGTACATTTAGGGTGCGCTCTGGTCTGTCAATAAACCCAGATGCCGCAGCACCCGCCTCACCTTCTTCGGCGAGACTGCCAGCTTGTGCGCCACCCGCGAGACCTTGCGTCCTTCGTGCTCCCAGATGCGGCGAATGAGCAACTCCTCAAATTCCCCGACCACTTCTTGCAGGCTCTTGTCCCCTACCGCGCCTTGCGACCAGGCCCGCAGATTCGGGTCCTCAATCCCGGAATGCAGAATACGCGCGCGCAAGATCTCCACTTCCTGCCACAGGGCGTCGTGCCGGTCATTGTTGAGGTAAGCCTCGGCCCGGTCGCAGCAGAGCCGCGCGTTTTCGGTATTGTTGAAAAACCCGTTTACCAGCGTCATGCCGTGGCAAATGTTCGCCTGCGCGAGCAGCCGCCGGCTTTCGGTGCGCTCGCCCAGGTCCAGCGCCTCTTTCGCGCAGTCGTGCGCAAGTTGCGCGAACCGGCTCGGGTCTTCCGTTTCTCCGATCTGTTCCTCGAAGCGCGCGTTCGCTACCATCGCCTGCACGATGCGCGCCCGGCACATCAGCAGGTAGTCGGTCTTGGTGGCGCCGAGTTCGAACGCCTCGCTCGCCCGCTCCCCGGCGTTGTCCAAATCGCCGAGATCCAGGTAGATCTGCGCGATATTGACATCCACATTACCCGTGCCGTGATGGTTGCCGGCGCTTCGGTAAATCGTGTCCGCCTGCGCCAGGTCGGCGCGAGCGTTCCGCAGAAGCTCGTGCATTCGCTCGAGCTGGCCGGCTTTGCCGCTCTTGCCCGGCAACGGCTTCATCGACGGGTCTGCCTTCAACCGCTCGCGCCTCGAATCGAGACTACGCCGCAACTGCAGCGCCAGCAGCCGCTTCGCTTGCGCAATATTGGTCAGCGAGCGCGCCAGATAGCCTTCGAGTGACGGCCGCCGTTTGAAATAGTCGATAGACAACTCGAAATATTGAAGCGCATGATCGTAGCGTCCCTCGCGCAGCGCGATCCGGCCATAGGTCGATTGAATATTGCCGAGCGTGATGAAATCGTCGGTATCCCGCAGCGCCGCCTCAGCCTCCTGCAGAAGCTCGATCGCATGCTGCGACTTCCCTTCTTGAAACAGGATCCAGCTCTCGAGCGTGCGCATCACCGCCGCCACGCGGCGCAACCCCAGGCTCTCCGCCAGCCGCATGCCTTGCCGCGTTATATCGAGCGCCTGGTCGTACTCGCCTGCTTTGCGCAGGCAGCGCGCCTTCCACAGGCTCGCCGTGACCGTCACTTCCAAAGCCTCGATTTCACTGCTCAAAAGCAGCGCGGTGTCCAAATGATGCAGCGCCTTCGTAAGATTCTCTTCGCGCATCGCCACCAGCGCCTCCGCCATGCGCAGTTCGACGTAGTCGGCCACCGGAAGCGGCCGTCTTTGGTTGGCGGGAAACCGCTCGAGCAATGCCCGGAGCAGCGCTTCGTCCTCGTACCCGACGTCGATCCAGCGCGCCAGGCATCCCAGCGCCAAACCAGTGTGGCACTTATCCGGAGCCGCCAGGCCCCAGGCCTCGCGATGTCGCTCGAGCAACGCGATTCCCGCCCCGATCTGCCGGTCCTCGAGCAAATCGCGCAGCTTCGCCAATAAATCCCAGGAAACCCAGTTCGTAGCCATTACCGTTTGGACCGGCTAAGCGCGAGTTGGCTCATATCAAAGACTGACTACAAACATATGCGATTCCAAATCCAAATTGTGTCTGCGAAGAGTGCGGCGTTGCGGCTAGACGCTACCGAAACCTTACTCCTATCCAACCAAAGCCGCACGGACCCGGGAACCCGAATGCTCTCTAAAGCAATTCCCTTATTCTGCCGATCTGATTTTTACCAGGGTTGCGTGCATTTTACCTAGTCCCTGTCCCAAAGAGGAAGAGTTTGTTCGAGGATAACTAGCGAGTGACATCACCAGTACAACGCCGCCGTCGGCGCGAGTCCGGTACCGCAATGATCGAATTCGCTTTCGTAATCCTGCCTTTAATGGCATTTCTCCTGATGATCATGGACGTGACATGGATACTCTTCGGCTGGGCTTCCATCCAGGAAGGCGCAAGAGAGGGAGTCCGTTACGCTATCTCGTGCCAGGTCTCGAGCGGGTTAAACGCTTCCATCGCAAGCGTCGTTCAACAGTATTCAGCCGGCTTTGCGAAGCCGGCCAACGTAACTGTCAAGTACTGTTCGCCGACCGATACCGCGAATCCTTGCACGGCGCTTACCGGCGTCGTCACAGGCGGACAGGTCGTCAGTGTCACGGTTAGCAACGTCTCAGTCGGCACCTTCGGCCCCATCTTCCGCACCTGGACGCCAGTATCCTTATCCGCGAACTCCGCAGACATTATGGAGACCTGTAACGCCACCCAATGAGTAAACAGACAAAGGCTCGCTCCAACGAAAAGGGAAGCGCTCTCATCGAGTTTGTCTTGTGCTTCGGCATATTTTGGGTTCCGTTATTCTTAGGAACTCTTACCGTTGGCTTCAATCTGATCGCGGCGGTTCAGGTGACTCAAGTCTGCCGCGACGCTGCCCACATGTATTCCCAGGGAATCGATTTCTCTCAGAGCACATACAAAAGCCTGCTTATCAACCTCGCTCCGACCCTGGGTTTGGCGGCGACCGGCGGACGAGGCGAGGTTATCCTTTCCACCGTCACCTATGTCGATCACACGGATTGTGCCGCGGCAGGAATTAGCGACGCGAGTTGCAGCAATATAAACAAGCATGTGGTTACGCGCCGCATAGTCATTGGGAACAGCGGGACGGGCTTTCCCGCGAGCCTGTTCGGAACACCGGGTTCCGGCATTCTGGACAGCTCAGGGAACGTCAAATCCACTGCGGGCGGCGTGCCTTATTATCTGACGGACACGAGCACACGGGCGCCGAACTTTCCGACCGCGACTGGCATCACGCTTACATCGCAACATTACGCCTATACTGCCGAGACCTACGTGCAATCGCCCTATTGGACATCCCTCGGGACCACCGGCATTGCCGCGAGATCCATCTTTTAAGCAAGCTGGTGTCGGTACAGTTTTCGCGGGCAAGACTCGCATCTGTTCCAAAGGTTTGGACGAGCGATGTAGCGACGCGGTATCTCAGGGGAGATGTCACTGGTCACCAAAGCGTCGCCAATTGCGCCCGGCTTCGGCTGGCGGTTCTAATCTCACTTCGCCAGATGGAGGATTTGAGATGCGACTTGTTGGAAAGCAGACGCGAGCCCCGCGGCAGTGCACGGGATATATTCTCCAGCCGCCTTACTCGAGTCATAGTTGGTCGATCTTGGGTCATTCGCGATTCGCTCCAGGAGCTCATCATCAATCGGTTGGGATGAAGTGCCGCCCAATCCGATGGTGTAAATGATCGGCTTGTAGGTTCCGTCGTTTCGAATCGTTTGGGCCTGAGCGTCGGCGGCGTTCTCGGACGCGTGCATGATCGACTGCGGGCTGTCGGACCGAAGTTTTCCTTGGTAAGGGTTGCCAGTCGGATAGGTATCGGAACCATCAGTGGCCGTTCTGAACCCTGTGAGTAAATTACCTAGGCTGCTCGAGGGATCCAACAGGGCATCTCTAGCGGGCAAATACGCAATATCATTCCGCATTTTCAATTCATTGGTAGCGAAGGAGCCACACGCGTTGCTTACAAGCCCTGGTAGAAGAATGTTGGTAGTTATCGGAACACCGGCTGGGTTATACACTCCCCCCGTTTGGTTATTAAGGGGTGGGGGGGACGTGGTGCCCGGCGTATCAACTACTATGCCGGTTAGATGAGTCGAGGCGCCGCATCCGCTTGCCAAAACAGATATGGGAGTGGTCGACGTGCTTTGCCAGTTATAACGCATGTCAGTCACTCTCTTTATGATATTAGTCCCGGTATCCGTACCGTCGCCCTGAAAATCACCCTGAACCGAGTCGGGAACTCCATCTGTAAACAGCACTATTACGTTTAGCTTGCTGGATGCGCTGGGGATGCCCCTAATCTGTGTGTATGCGAGATTCAGGGCCGCCGCCGTATTTGTATAGCCATTACAGACGGCTGTGCCCAGTTTTGTATTGAGACCTGGTTGGAAGCTTTGAGTGGGCGGGAAGTCAGCATAGGGAGTTGTCGAAAAACTGATGAGCGACAGTGTGTCTCTTCCGTTTGCGAAGTTGTTCACGAAGCTTTGAGCAGAAGCGATCATTGTGCTGCAAGCACCGGCAAGTTGCATCGAATACGAACGATCGATGACGAGTATTATGTTCGTATCGCGTCTGGATGAAACGCCTGACGCCGATACCAGCGCACTCTGCTGGCCAAAAATGCGCATGAAATACAACGGCACCGTGACTGAAGCCGCCACCGTCACGCGCCTGGTTCCAACGGTGGGCGTGTCGAGCGCGACGGTGACGGTCGGAGCGGGCGAATAGGCTGTTCTCAACCACCCCTGAGGAAGGTTTGCGTAAATATAATTTTGCGCTGTGGTCGTAGGATCCGCCGATAGATCACGTCCGGCCGCCAGGGCGCCAGCATCCACCGCCGCCGACAGTTTTGCCTTTGTCCAATATAAGATCGATGCATCGATGGCCAAACCGATCATCGGAATGATGACCATGGCCGTCAACATCGTGAACACGATGAGCGTCGCCCCGCGTTCACTGCGCCTTGAGATGACCGATGAGCTTCTGTTCCGAAATGTCCAGTTCATAGAGACTGCTTCTTTGATAGTGAACGGCCGAAGAGCTCCTTCTCACGCTGGCCACAGAACGGGTATCCAGGCGAATCGCTCGTCGACACTCCTCAACTAGCTTTTCGGCATTCGCAGCCGTCTCTTGAGTTAGGTTATGTAAGCGGGGTTATGTATTGGAACGCTCCTGAGACTCCCCGCCGCCGGCGTACCAACTCCGCGTTATCCTCGAAACATAAGCACCCCCGACCGCCCGTGCAACACGCAGAAACAGAAGAACTGGGCCGCCGCATCGCCCTCCTTAGCATGCTCGTCGGAGCCGCCCTCGCCGCAGCCAAAATCATCGTCGGTCTGCACGCCGGTTCCACCGCCGTCCTTTCCGACGGTCTGGAGGCCTCGGGCGACGTCCTGTCCTCAGCCATCGTCTACGCCGGCTTAGGCCTCGCAAGCAAACCCCCCGATTTCGAACACCCCTACGGCCATGGTCGCTACGAAACCATCGCCGGCCTCGGCGTCGGCGCCCTGCTTCTCCTAGCCGGTGCCGGCATTTTCTGGCACAGCCTCCGCTCGCTCCATCAACCCAGTTCACTCCCGGTCTACGCCCTGTATCCCCTTTTCGCGGCGATCGTGATCAAAATCCTCCTCGCCGTCACCAAGTTCCGTGTCGCCAAACGGATCGCCAGCACTGCCCTCAACGCCGATGGCTGGCACGACGTCACCGACCTGCTTTCCACCTGTGTGGCCCTCATCGCCGTCGGCTTGGCGCTCGCTAATCCCATCCGCTTCGCCGCCGCCGACCATATTGGCGGCCTGCTCATCGGTCTCCTCATCTTTTTCCTTTCCATCCAGGTTGTGCGCCGCACCGTCGGCCAGCTTCTCGATACCATGCCCGATCCCGCGAAAATGGCCGAAATCCGCCACGCCGCCCTGGCCGTTCCCGGAGCGCTCGGAATCGAAAAATGTTTCGCCCGCCGCACTGGCCTGAAGTACCACGTGGACCTGCATCTCGAAGTCGATCCCGAGATGACCGTGCGCGAATCTCACGAAATCGCCACCCGCGTTCGCATCGCCATCAAAGAAAGCCTGCACTGGGTGGCCGACGTCCTCGTCCATGTGGAGCCGTCGCCTGCCGCCGCCTCCTCAGAATGGCAAGCTATCCTCGAACGATCGCATGGAAAATAAGGAAATCGCCCAGCTTCTCTACGAAACCGCCGACCTCATGGAAGTGGCGGGCGAAGACGGCTTCCGCATCCGCAGTTACCGCAACGCCGCCTCCGTCATCCAGAGCCATCCCGAGCGCGTCGCGGATGTGCTCGGCAGCCTGGATCGCAAAGTCACCGATATCCCGGGTATCGGCAAAGGACTCGCGAGCGTACTCGTCGAAATCTGCCAGCGCGGCTCCTTCGACCGCCGCGATCAGATGCTCGCCCGTTATCCCGCCTCCGCTCTCGAGCTGCTCAAGATTCAAGGACTCGGCCCCAAAAGCATCGCACTGCTCTATGAGCACCACAACGTCCGCACCGTGGACGACCTGGAACGTATCTGCCGTGAGCAAAAGCTGCGCGACATGCCGCGTATGGGCGCCAAGCTCGAAGAAAAAGTTCTTCGTTCCATAGAAGCCTACCGGAAAAGCGCCGGCCGTTTTCTGCTGAGCTTCGCGCGCCGCACCGCCGACGAGCTCATCACCGATTTCGAATCTCTGCCCGGTGTGGAACGGGCGGAAGCGGCTGGCAGTCTACGTCGTGGCCGCGAAACCGTGGGCGATCTCGACATCCTGGTCACCGGCTCAGGCGCAGCCGCCGCACTCGATCGCATTGTGTCCCATCCGAAGTCGCAGGAGACTCTCGGTGTCGGCGTCAACAAAGCGAGCGTCACCTTCGGGCTTGAGCGCCTGCAAGTGGATGTGCGCGCGCTTGCTCACGAGAGCTTCGGCGCGGCCATGCAATACTTCACCGGCAGCAAAGAACACAACGTCGTATTGCGCACTCAAGCCCTCAAGCAAGGGCTGTCGCTTAATGAGTATGGTCTGTTCACCCTGCAGGACGAGCAGCGCGTTGCCGGCGCAAGCGAGGAAGAAGTCTATCAGCGCCTCGGCTACGCCTGGATTCCTCCCGAGCTGCGCGAAAACTCCGGCGAGCTCGACGCGGCTCTCACTGGCAGCCTGCCAAAACTGATCGAGATTGGCGATATCCGCGGCGACCTGCACATGCATACGACCGAAACCGACGGCAAGGCCACCCTACGCGAGATGGCCGAAGCCGCCGCCGCTCTCGGCTATGAATACATCGCGATCACCGATCATTCGAAAGCGCTCGCCATGGCCAATGGTCTCGACGAAGCGCGCGTCGTCGCCTTTGCCCGCCAGGTCCGTGAACTCAACCGCGAAGGGCTGCCGCTGCGCGTCTTCTCCGGTATCGAGTGCGACATCCTTCGCGATGGGGCAATGGATTTAGCCGAAGACGCCCTGGCCGAGCTTGATCTCGTCATCGGCAGCATCCATAGTCACATGAACCTCGAGCCTCCGGAAATGACGGATCGCTTGCTGCGCGCTCTCGAATCTCCTTCTATTCGGATTGTGGGTCATGCCACCGGCCGCTTGCTGTTGCAGCGCGATCCCTACGTCTACGATTTCGAAAGCATTGCCTCCCGTGCCGCCGCGCGCCAGGTATTGTTTGAAATCAATGCCAGCCCGGAGCGCCTCGATTTACCTAGTCACCTGGTACGCGCCGCCAAACGGAAAGGCTGCCGGTTCGCGATTTCGACCGATGCGCACCGCCCTGCTCATTTCCGCAGCATGCCGTTTGGCGTAATCACCGCCCGGCGCGGCTGGCTCGAAGCGGCAGATGTATTGAATACGCGCCCCGTTGCCGAATTCGAAACTTGGCTACACCGCGCATAACCCGAAAAATTTCCAGGTCTTGTCTCGCCGCCCGCGCGACTCAAAGGAAGTAGGAAAGGACAGTATGCGAAAAATCCTACTCACCGCTTGCATATTGGGAACGGCCCTCATGGCCCAACCCCCAACCACGGGAGGCGGCGCCCCGGGCGGACAGTCTGGCGGACAATCGCCAACTACGCCCCCCACCTTGCCGGAATCATCGGCCGGCTCGGCCACCACTCCCGGCGCCACCGCGGATACCGCGCCGCGTAAAATGGACGACAAGAAATTCGCGAAAGAGGCCGCGCTCGGCGGACTGACCGAAGTCGAACTAGGCAAACTGGCCGCGCAAAAGGCATCTAACGATGCCGTCAAACAATTCGGCCAGCGCATGGTCGATGACCACTCCAAAGCCAACGAGCAATTGAAACAGATCGCAACCAAATCCAATATCGAAGTTCCCGCGGCGCTCGATTCCAAGCATCAATCGCACATCGACAAACTAGCCAAGCTCTCCGGTCCTGCGTTCGACAAGGCCTACGTGAAAGACATGGTAAAGGACCACCAGCACGATGTGGACGATTTCAAGAGCGAAGCTCAGAACGGCTCCGACCCAAATATCAAGCAATTTGCAATGCAAACTCTGCCCACTCTGCAGGAGCATCTAAACGCGGTAAAGGACCTGAAGAAGACGGTTAAGTAGTAAGCTAACAGAGCGTGAGCGACGTAAATCCTACACGCCGCCAAGCTCTTTTAGCGTTAAGCGCTCTGCGGCCTTCGCGCCATGCCGCGGGCCGCATGTCTGTGGAAGGCTACATCTTCCAGCAGTACGCGGCTCGTCAGAAGAAAGCTTTATACGAAATCGTCGAGGAAGCTTTCGGCATGGCGCATCAGGCCGGCTTCCACAACGTCGAAATCAACCAGGCGTTTTTTGAGGCGAGCATGCGAGACCGCACGATCGCCTCTCTGCATGCAAACAGTCTGCGTATGCCTTCTGTCTATGTCGGAGGCGCGATGCACGAGGAACGCCTGGCGGAACAGACAATCGCCCGCGCCTTGGAAATTGCCGCACTCTGCCGGCCTTTCGGCTGCAAAGCGGTCGTGAACAATCCCGACCCCAAACGGGCGCCCGCGCGCAAGACGGACAACGAGCTCGCCGTTCAAGCTAAATCGCTTAGCCGCATGGGCCAGGCCCTCCGGCGCGAAGGCTACGAGCTGAGAGTGCATCATCACACCCCCGAATTGCTCGACAACGCCCGCGAGTGGCGCCATATCCTGCACAACACCGATCCGCGCTACGTCGCTCTTTGCCTCGACCTCGATTGGGTCCATCAAGGCGGCTTTGCGCCGCTCGACCTGCTGCGTGAAGCCGGCTCCCGCGTCCATGAAATTCACGTCCGTAACTCAAGGAACAAGCTTTGGCTCGAATCGTTCGAAGACGGCGACATCGATTACCGTCCCATTGCCGCCTACCTGCAAAAGCAGAAGCTCCGGCCCTTGGTTGTAGTGGAACTCGCCTACCGCGAAAATACCCCCGTGACTCGCTCCCTTGCCGACGACCTTCGCATGAGCCGCATCTACGCGGAACGGATATTCGGTCTCGAAGCCTAGCGCAACGCCTTCTAAGATCGGCGTTTTCGCCGCCGATGCGCGGCATGGGTCTTGGCCTTCGGTTCACTCTTAGGCTCACTGAGATACCCCCATACCCGGTTCCGCACAATCGCGCCCACTACGATCTCCGGCGCGGTCTGCTTTGCGCCCGCTAGTCTGACACCTTCGTTCAGCTTCACGTTCGTTCGCGTAAACTGGCGTCCTCGGCTCCGTACGGACAAATCGTAGGAACCGCGCTGCGCATCCACGTCCGTCAGCTTCAGCTTGACCGGTCCAACGTTCTGGAAATCGGCCGACTCCGCGAGGAAGAATTCGGTCACCTTGCGATCTCGGCCCTCAGGCAGGACCAGGCGTGGTGGCGGGTCCGCAACCGCTGCCGTTTCCTTCGGCACGGCAATCGGCGCGTGAGCCGCTGGAACGACGAGTGCCATCTTGCGCTCCCGTAGCGCAAAGCAAAAAAATGCCAGCGCGGCGCACAGGGCCGCCAGTGCTAGCGCTTTGACCGTGAGCCCTTTGCGAATCGTACTGGACGGAAAAGCCGGTCCGCCCGGGTACCGGACCAATACCATCGGCGCCGAATGATACAAATCTTCCGGCAAACCGCTCGGAACTGCCGGGATCGCAGAGGTCATAGGGAAGATGCCGCTTTACCCTTCTCTAGTAGATATTACAGGAAAACCAATGTCGCAGGAAATGTTCTAACTAAAAATTCTCGTCTTTGTGATATCTTGCCTGCCATGTATGGATCCGGAATCTCTCGCCGCTCGTTTGTCGCTGCCTTAGGCGCGGTCCCGCTGGCCGTGGCCGCGAAAAGCGCCTCCGTTCCCATCGGGCTGGAACTCTATTCAGTCCGTGGAGAACTGAAAAAGGACTTGCCCGGTACCCTGCAGGCCGTCGCGAAAACGGGCTACGAATGCGTCGAATTCTTCGCCCCGTATTATGAATGGACCTCCGATTACGCCAAACAGGTCCGCAAGCAGATCGACGATCTCGGCCTGAAATGCTATTCCACGCATAACGGAATGCCTGCTTTCAGCTCCGCTGGTCTTGGCAAAGCCATCGAGCTGAACAAAGTTCTGGGTGCCAAATATATCGTGCTCGCGTCTCCGGGCAAGACCTCCACCATCGACGATTGGAAACAGGTGGCCGAAACTCTGAATAAAGCGAACGAAACGATGCAGCCATCGGGCCTAAATGCTGGCTACCACAATCACGCTCTCGAATGGAAGCCCGTTGGTGGCCAAAAACCCATGGAACTCCTCGCGCGCCAGACCGACAAAGGCATCATGTTGCAATTGGATGTCGGCACCTGCCTCGAAACCGGTAACGATCCGGTGGCCTGGATTCGTGCCAATCCGAAGCGAATTCGTTCCCTGCACCTCAAGGACTGGTCGCCCGCCAAAGGCTACCGCGTTCTGTTCGGTCAAGGCGTCGCGCCTTGGAAGAAAATTTTCGCCGCTGCCGAGTCTGTCGGCGGCGTCGAATACTACCTGATCGAACAGGAAGGCAGCGACTATCCGGAAATAGAAACCGCCGACCGTTGCCTCGTCGCCTATCACGACCTCCACGGCTAAGACGCCATGGCCCTGAACGTGCTTTCTCAAGTCTCAGATGAACGAAAAAACTGACATAAGAGCGAGGGTTCACGATGTCCTCAAGAGCTTCTCCACCGCGATGTTTGTGACGATGGGTGCTTCCGGCCGGCCGGAATCCAGACCCATGCATGTCGCGCGCGTGGATGACCAGCCGGGTAGTGACATTTGGTTTTTTACCGCGAAGGGCGGTACGCTCGCGGAGGAAATTAAGGAAACGGCGGTTGTTTTACTGGTCTTTCAAAATGAGAACACCGCTTATCTGTCACTGCGAGGCAAAGCGCGAATAGTGCAAGACTTGACCCGAATTCAGGAACTATGGAAAGAGCCATATAGGGTGTGGTTTCCTCGTGGCCCGCAAGATCCGGAGATCGCGCTTGTCGCCGTCAATCCGATCGATGCCGAATATTGGGATAACCGCGGAATGAACAAGCTGGAATATTTGTTCGAAGCGGCCAAGGCATACGTCAAAGGCGAGAAGCCGGAAATTGCCGGTGTGGATCAACACGCTAAAACCAACCTGTAGATTTTGCTGCAATTACAGGACGTACACACGCAACATTACATAAACCAGGAACAGAGCGATCACCGCGAAGACGATATAGCGAACCCACTGTTTCGGAGTTTTGGGATCGGTCTGGTTTTGCACGCACGGATCATAGCATCCGTCACTCAACTTTCCTCGATCCGCCGCTCATCGTCACAAAGCAGGGTCAATTCGTTCCAGTCGAGTTCCTCTTGCAGCAGCAGGTAGGTATCGGCTCCGATCCTGTCGTCTGTCCGCATCCGCTCCAGCTCTTCCCGCTCCGCTCGGATCGCCGATAGGCCCACTTCGCGTCTCTTCTCGGCCGAGCTGGCCTCCGACGGGTGTCTAATCGCCTCCTGCTGAATCAGGTAACCGTATCGCACGTGGTCGGCTTCCGCTCCGGTTTCTCTTTCCAAAGCGCTCAAGGCGGCCTTCGCCAATTGGCGCCTGCCATTCGTAACTTCCTGGTTGATAACCTCACCTTCTTCTAGTTTGAGAAGGCGAACGAGCGGAGTGAGCGTCAGGCCCTGCACAACGAGAGTCGCAAGTACAACGAAGAAGGCCGTCAAAACGGCCAAGTCGCGTTGCGGAAAGGAGGCGGGCAGGGCAATCGCGGTTGCCAGCGTAACGAATCCGCGCATGCCGGTCCAGCCTTCGAGCAGGGCTTGACGCCAGGAAGTAGGTCTCGGGCGCCGGCGTGACGATTCCCACCACGCGTTCAGCCGATCGAAGCCGATTACGATCACGAGCCGGGCAACCACGACCGCCACAACCACCAGTCCCGCAAACAGGAGCGATTGCCTAAGGTGTGCAGGTTCCATTCGGGCAACAATGCTTCTACCCTGAAGTCCCATCAAAAGAAATGCGAAAACATTGAGCGTAAAGACAACCGCGCTCCATACCGCGAAGGATTGTACACGCATCCGTGTTCCTTCATTCACTTCCGTTGTGCGTGCCATCATCATCGCGAAGACGATCGTGCTCAACACGGCAGAGAACCCTAAGCGCCCTGCCAGTATCCAGATCAGATACGCAACTACAAACTGAAGAATATTGCCGCCCAGCGTGTTCTTCACGAAACGATTGATCCGTTTAAAAAGCAGCGCACAAACGAAACCGAGCAGCAAACCTCCTGGCACTGCAAGGGCAATGTGAAGGCCCACAGCCGGCGTGAGACGTCCATTGGACAGCACCGCCAAAGCAGCGCTGAAGAGAAGCAAAGCGGTCGCGTCATTAAAGAGGCTCTCGCCTTTGAGGACGGCATCGGCACTTCTTGGAATGGAAACTGCCCTGAGTACGGCGGTCGCAGCGGCAGCATCTGGGGGCGCCACAATCGCCCCGAGCACAACGGCGGCAGCAATGGGGAGCCCGGCAAAGGCCCATCCGATCCAGGCCACCAGCGCGGCCGTTGCTATAACCGCCACGACCGCGAACACGATCAACTGCCGCCGCAACCGTCGAGCTGCTCCAATCGGGAAGTCAAACGCCGCATCGAGAACGACAGGCGCCATGAACAGAGCCAAGGCGGTGTCAGGCTCGAATGAGATGCTTGGCGATCCGGGTATCAACGCAACAGCCACTCCGGCAATCGCCAGCATGGCCGGATAGGGAAGCGAAAGACGGCGGGAAACCTGCAGCAATACGACTGCCGCCAACAGGAGCAATAATAAGCTTTCAAAAAAAGTCACGGAAAACCTCTTGAAGTACTAGGAGACAACATACTCGTGAAATTGACGATTTAACGCTGGATACGACACAGAGCATATGCGAGGGCCGCCATGCACCGCCTGGCCCGGCGGTTCTCCACGGTTGCAAGCGTGCTTAACTACTCAATAGTTAAGCTGCATGCGGCGCGTACACTTCATCGAATTCCATGAACAGCCGTGGCTGCCTTCATTTCTTCGAGATGAAATTACAGATGCGCTTCAGTTCGGCCTTAACCTTTTCAAGGCTTACGCTCCCATCGCTCCGCTGCTTCAGAAGGTACTGGCTTCCACCCGGAGCCGATCGGTCGTCGATATATGTTCAGGCGGCGGAGGGCCCTGGTTCGATCTTTCATCAAAGCTCGAAATGGATGCACAAGCCCTTCACGTCTTGCTCACGGACAAGTATCCAAATCGCAAAACGTCCCCAAACGTCGAGGCGGCTTCCAGGAATTGCATCGCGTTCCATCCCCAATCCGTCGATGCGAGGAACGTTCCTCGCGAATTGAAAGGATTCCGGACAATGTTCTCTTCCTTTCATCATTTTTCACCGGAAGAGGCTCGCGGCATACTCCAAAACGCGGTCGATGCCGGCCAAAGCATCGGCATCTTCGAAATAACCCGGCGCGCTCCGTCCACTATTGCTCTTATGTTTCCCTGGGCTCTCATGCCGTTCGTCTTAACTCCATGGATCCGTCCGTTCCGTTGGTCGCGATTGTTCTGGACGTATGTTCTGCCAGTCGTTCCCTTGGTCCTACTTTTCGATGGAGTGGTCTCCTGCCTTCGTACACATCGGCCGCGCGAGTTGCGCGAGATCGTTGCGAAGCTGACGGCAGCCGAATACCAATGGGAGATAGGCGAGCACGCAAGAGCGGCTGCCGAAATGCCAATCACTTACCTGATCGGCCACCCGCGGGCACGGCTATAAAGGCGCGAAAGGTATATACTGGCCGTCCGGAGGTACCCCATGCGGGCTCTCGCATCTCTGACTTTCTCAGGCGTGCTGGCCGCGGCCATCGCTGGCTGCCTGGCTGCCCAACAGAACGCGACCGTGAACGTCAAAAGCGACGAGATCGGCGGCGTGGTTTCCAGCGCCAACGGACCCGAAGCCGGCGTCTGGGTGATCGCCGAAACCACCGATCTGCCCACGCGCTACATCAAAGAAGTCGTCACCGACGATCGCGGCCGCTATCTGATTCCCGCTCTGCCGACGGCGAACTACACGGTCTGGGCGCGCGGCTATGGACTGGTGGATTCGCCCAAAGACTGAGGCGCGCCCGGGAAAACAGGTCGATCTGAAACCGACCGTCGCGCCCGATAAGAAAACCGCCGCGCATTACTATCCGGCGAATTATTGGTACGCGATGCTCAACATTCCCAAGAAGAGCGAATTTCCGGGCACCGGCCCCTCCGGCAACGGCATTTCGCCGCAACGTGAAGAGCCAGGGCCAGTGGCTGCATCTTGTCAAGACCGATAGCTGCGAATCGTGCCACCAGCTGGGCAACGAATACACGCGCACCATTCCGGCGCTGTTCAGTAACTTCGATTCCCCGGCGCAGGCATGGATGCGGCGCGTGCAGTCGGGACAAGCCGGCAGCGCGATGGTGGGCGGCCTGGCGCAACTGGGCCCCGAACGAGCCACCGCGGAGTTCGGCGATTGGACCACCCGCATCGCGCACGGCGAACTGCCTGCCGAAGCGCCTCCGCGCCCGCAAGGCATCGAGCGCAACGTCGTCATCACGCAATGGGACTGGGCCGATCCGAAGGCGTATCTGCACGACGAAATCTCGACCGACAAGCGCAACCCGACAGTCAACGCCAACGGCCTGATCTATGGATCGCCCGAAGAAAGCCGCGATTACCTGCCGGTGCTCGATCCGGTGCACAACACCATCAGCCAGGTGAAGGTCCCGTATCGCGATCCGGACACGCCGGGGCAGCCGAAGCCGCTGCAGCCTTCGGCGGTCTGGGGCGACGAAGCCATCTGGGACAGCCACACCACGGTCCACAATCCGATGTTCGACGAGCGCGGCCGCGTTTGGTACACGTCGCGCATCCGCGCGAACGACAACCCCGCATTCTGCAAAGCGGGTTCGAATCTGCTATCGGCGAAGCTCACTCCGGTCGCAACGTTCAGGCCGGCAACTGGCAGTCTACGATCCGGCGACGAAAGCAGACGTCGATGATCGACACCTGCTTCGGCACGCACCACCTGCTGTTCGCCGCGGATGCCAACAACACGCTGTGGACCAGCAGCGGCGGTGGCGGCGGCGTGGTGGGCTGGCTGAACACGCAAGATGTGGGACCAGACGCACGACGCACAGAAGTCGCAGGGCTGGACGGCGCTGGTGCTGGATACCAACGGCAACGGCAAGCGCGACGCGTATGTGGATGCCGAGCAGAAAGTGTTGACCGCGCCAAGCGGAGAAAGTCTGGGGACGTCCTCCGCATTGAACGGGCCGGCCGATGCCGACCCGCGACACGCGCTTGAACGCGGCGTTCTACGGCGTTGCCGTGGGAACGGACGGAATGGTCTGGGGCAGCGTGCTGGGCTTTCCCGGCGGCATCGTGCGGCTGAATCCCGGATCGAATCCGCCGGAAACGGCGCTGGCCGAATATTATGAAGTGCCGTGGAACAATCCGAAGGCGCCGGTGTCGGGATTTTCGCCGCGCGGCATGGATATCGACCGCAACAACGTCGCGTGGGTGGCGCTGGGAAGCGGGCATCTGGCCAGCTTCGACCGGCGCAAATGCAAAGGCCCGCTGAATGGGCCGAACGCGACCGGGCAGCATTGTCCCGAAGGCTGGACGCTCTATCCCACGCCGGGACCGAACTTCCAGAACGTGACAGGATTCCGGCAGCGCCGATTCGCACTACTACGACTGGGTGGATCAGTTCGATACGCTGGGGCTGGGCAAGAACACGCCCATCATCACCGGCAACTCGTCCGATTCGCTGATCGCTCTGGTGAACGGCAAATTCGTCATCCTGCGCGTGCCGTATCCGCTGGGATTCTTCGCCAAAGGCATGGACGGCCGCATCGACGATCCGAAAGCCGGCTGGAAAGGCAAAGGCGTGTGGACCACCTGGGGCACTCGCACGCCGTTCCACAGCGAGACGGGCAAGGGAACGACCAGCAAGGTGGTTCACTTCCAGATCCGGCCAAACCCGCTCGCCGATTAAGCTGCCATTATTCTGTTCAGTTTCGAACAGCGTTGCCGCGAAAATGGCCAGACCGCGGCCGCGCTAGCAAACCAAGTACACGTGCCTTAACCCACTTACGTGCTATCCGCCGCTGGCCTCGCACTTGCAATGGCGAGGACATGGGAGCCCTGCTGCAAGACACACGCTACGGTTTACGGAACCTGGTGCGAAACCCGAGCTTCGCGATCCTGGCGATGCTGACACTGGCGCTGGGCATCGGTGCCAACACAACCATTTTCAGCGTGGTCAATAATACCCTGTTGAAGCGCCTGCCGTTCCACGATCCGGACCGCCTCATGTTGGTATTTGAAACGTTTGGCAAAGGCCCGGACAATTGGAACATTGTCTCCGCGCCCAACTTCTGGGATTTTAAACGGCAGAGTCACTCGTTTGAACACATCGCCATCTTCGATTCCGCCGGCCGCGGCTATAATCTCTCGGCCGCCTCCGCTAAGCAGGATGCGGAGCAAGTGTCGGGACTGCGCGTGTCCGCGGACTTCTTCTCCGTGCTCGGCGTCAAACCTTTTCTCGGTCGTACTTTCCTTCCCGAAGAAGAGACTTTGGGGAGAGATCGCGAGGTCGTCCTCAGCTACGGATTGTGGAAGGCGCGTTACGCCGGCGATCCATCGCTCGTCGGCAGGACCATCCGCGTCGACGGCGCGGACTTCACGGTAATCGGTGTAATGCCGCGCGATTTCGAGTGGCAGTTCTGGAGCGGCCCGCGTCAGCTCTGGGTTCCCGTGGGCTATACGAAAACCGATTTCGGCCGCGGCGACAACAGCTTTCTTTCGATAGCTCGCCTCAAACCGGGCGTGACCGAGGCCCAGGCGCGGGCCGAGATCGACGCGATCGCAACCCGTCTCCGCAAGCAGTATCCCAACGACGACGCCAATATGGGTGGCACGGTGACGCCGCTCGCTGACTTCGACATGCAGGGTCTTCGCAGGACCATGCTGGCTCTCCTTGCCGCAGTCGCTTTCGTGTTGCTGATCGGCTGCGTCAACGTAGCAAACCTGCTGCTGGCACGCGGCGCCGCGCGCCAGAACGAGTTTGCGATCCGGCGCGCGCTGGGGGCGGCAGGATTCCGCATTGCGCGGCAGTTACTGACCGAAAGTGTGTTACTGGCGCTCGCTGGCGGCGCGGCTGGCCTGCTGCTCGCGGATTGGAGCAGCCACTTGTTGTTCCAGGCTTTCAAGCTGGGCACTCTGAACTTGCCCCTGCGCTCCGTCGGTTCCATCTCGATCGATGGCCGCGTGTTTGCATTTGCCTTGCTCGTTTCCTGCGCCACGGGTATTCTCTTCGGCGTCGCTCCGGCTTTGAGCGCCCTGCGCGCCGACGTAAACGAAACGCTCAAAGAAGGCGGGCGTACCGGGAGAACTAGCAGCCGCGGCCGTCTGCGCCAACTTCTGGTGGCCTCGGAAGTGGCACTGGCGCTGGTCGTGCTCTCCGGAGCCGGGTTGATGATCAAGAGCGTATCCCAGTTGCTCGGCGTCGATCCGGGATTGAAACCCAAAAACGTCCTGACTATGGGAATATCGGTTCCCCAGGAAGAGATCTATGTCGGGCCTCCCGGTCTGCCGCGCTTCTGCCAGGACCTCAAAGAGCACCTCGGCGCAATCCCCGGTGTTACGTCTGCGAGCGCGGTGGCACACTTGCCGTTTCACGGAAACGCCGGCCGTGGGTTCCAGATCGAGGGCCGTCCGCCCGCCGATCCCGCGAACATGCCCGGCGCCAACTACAGCGTTGCCTGCCCTGATTATTTCCGCACCATGGGTATACCGCTTGTGAAAGGACGAGAGTTCACGCAGCAGGATACAGTGAGTGCGCCCGGCGTCATCGTAATCAACGAAACAATGGCCCGCGTCAATTGGCCCAAGGAAAACGCGGTCGGCAAAGCGATCCGGTTCGGCGGGTCCAATGGGCCGCGCCTCACCGTGGTCGGCGTGGTGGGAGACGTGCATCACACGGGTCTGGACGTCCCTGTGCGCGCACAGTTCTTCCGGCCTTACCCGCAAGCTGGTTGGCCGGTCATGAATATCGTCGTCCATACGATCAACGCGCCAATGACCTTCGCCGTGCCCGTCAAGAAAGCGCTGGCGGATGTCTTTCCCGATCGGCCCGTCGCAAGTGTCGAAACGATGGAAAACATAGTCCACAACTCTACCGGCTCGCGGCGCTTCCCCATGCTGCTGCTCAGCGTATTCTCGGTACTGGCTTTGGTGCTCGCCGCGGTCGGCATCGTGGGTGTCGTGGGCCATTCGGTCGTACAGCGCACGCATGAGATTGGCATTCGCATGGCGCTTGGCGCGGGCACAGTGGAGATCCTCCGCCTGATGGTGAACAGCAGCATGGCATGGGTGCTACTAGGATTGGTAGCCGGCGCGGCAGGTTCGGCCGCCCTCACCCGGCTGCTCGCTGGGATGCTCTACCACGTGCGGCCGCTCGATCCCATGGTGCTCGGCGCGGTCTCGTTGCTGCTCGCTGCCGTCGCGCTCGTCGCCAGCTACCTGCCGGCGCGCCGGGCCACCAAAATCGATCCCATTGCCGCCCTGCGTGTCGAATGACGCTGGCCAAGCTCGCATTTAAACTGGAGAGATGAGATGGTTTAGCGCTCTGACGCTCTTCGCAACTCTGCTGGCAACATCGTCCGCCGCTCCGCCCGCGAAATCTACCCACAAGCGGCCCGCAACGCGTCGTAGAGCCGCCCGCATTCGAAAGCCCGCCTACCAGACGCATCCTGATCCGGAGCGCTATAAGGAAATCCAGCAAGCGCTCGCCGACAAGGGCTATTTCAAGGGCGACGTCAACGGCCAATGGGGCGACGATTCCGTCAGTGCCATGAAGCAGTTTCAAGCGGATCAAAAGTTACCGGACGATGGAAAAATCAGCGCGCCTACGTTGATCGGCCTTGGCCTAGGTCCCAAGCACGAGGCCGCACAACCCGCGCCTCCCGCACAACCGGCACAATAAGTAAGTGGAAGAACACGAAGTATACGCCGCCATCGGCCGCGAAGGTTTCGAGCGGCTTATCGCCGCATTTTATAAGCAGATCCCGCACGACGACATTCTGGGCCCGATGTATCGCGGCCGCGATCTCTCGGGCGCCGAGGAGCGCCTTCGCGGATTTCTCATCTACCGTTTTGGCGGCCCCCAAACTTACATCGAAGAGCGCGGCCACCCACGCCTGCGCATGCGCCACGCTCCTTTTGTGGTCGATCAAGCCGCGCGCGATCGCTGGATGCAACTGATGCGTGCCGCGCTTCTCGAAACGAATCTGCCTGCAGACGCGAGCGCTGTTTTGCTGCGGTTCTTCGAATCGACAGCTTCTGCGATGGTCAATAGATAGAATAACGATTGCATGCGCCTCCTCGCTCTTATTACCCTACTTTCTCCCCTTGCTTTGGCCGGCCCAATCGGTTCGGTAAATCAAGTGGTCGTCTTTGGCGACAGTCTTTCCGACAATGGTAACGCTGCGATTGTTGCGGCACAGCTAGGCATTCCTTTCCCTCTGCTCTCGAATGGCCCTTTGTGGATCGATCAACTCGCCGGTAAATTATCCCTGCCCGACCCGCAGCCGTTTCTGGCTGGAACGGGTGGCACAAACTACGCGGTTGCTACGGCCCAAACCGGATCGAACGGATTGAGTGGCGTCACCGATCAATTAGCTGCTTTCGCCCTGGCCCATCCGGGCGGCGCTCCGGCGGATGCCCTCTACACGCTCTGGGCCGGAGCAAACGATATCTTCAACGGCGGCAATCCGGTCATGGCGGCGGACAATATCTTCAACAACATTCTTAGCCTCGCGGCGGGTGGCGGCAAATATTTTCTGTGGCTCAATCTGCCCGATCTCGGACTAACGCCGCGGGCCATTGCTGCCGGTCAAACCGTCCCGGCTAATCTTGCCTCAGGCGCGTTCAACACCGAGTGGGCTGTCGATTTGGGCAAGTTGCAGGCTCAGGGCGTCAACGTAATTGGCGTCAACGTGGAAGCGCTCTTCACTCAGATCATCGCCCACCCTGCGGATTTCGGGTTCGACAACGTCACCGATCCGGGGCAGGGAACACTGACTCCGAACTCTCACCTGTTCTGGGACGATGAGCATCCCACCACCGCGGGACACGCCCTGGTTGCGAATCTGGCTTTCACGGATCTCTCCGTTCCCGAACCCGCCAGCGTTGCCTTTGCTGCGCTCGGGCTTCTTAGTTTGGTGGCCTGGAAGCGCCGCACAAAGAAAGCGTGATCGTGCGGCGATCTTCGCCCGCGTGCTCGATCCGAATCTCTATTCTTTCCTCCGGCATGAGTTCCGGGAAGCGCTCGCCCCATTCGATCAAGGTGAGCGCCGGCCGTTCAAATAACTCCTCCAGTCCTACGCGCCGCGCTTCCTCGCTCGTATCCAGTCGATAAAGGTCCACGTGATAGATCCGCACGGGATCGCCATATTCGTGGATCAGCGTGAATGTGGGGCTCGATACTTCATCGGCGGGCGCGGCGCCCAGCGCTTCGGCAATTCCCTTTGTCAGCGTCGTCTTCCCCGCGCCCAGATCGCCGATCAGTAAGACCACTCCGCGCTGCGGCAGCAAAGGAGCCAAGCGGCTACCGAGCGCGCGCGTCTCTTCATCCGAATTGGTTTCAAAGCGCAGGGCGGACTTCATTCATCGCCTGTGGCAAAAAGTCGAGGAGGTCGGTAGCCATGGCCGCTTCTTCCCCCCAGTGCTCGCCGGCGAGTTCTCCGCAGCGCCCATGCAGCCAGACTGCAGCCACCACGGCACGCTGCCAATCCTTTATATGTTGCGCCATCAAACCCGCTATCATCCCGGTGAGAATGTCTCCCGTCCCGCCGGTCGCGAGCGCCGGCGATCCGGTCGGGTTCACCCAGGTTTCTCCATCCGGAAAGGCGATTACGGTGTGGTCGCCCTTGAGCACAATCGTGGCGCCGCTCTGTCGGGTTAGCTCTTGGGCGGCGCCTAATCGGTCGGCCTGCACCTCTTTGGTCGAGTTTCCGGTAAGGCGGCCCATCTCGCCCGGGTGAGGCGTGAGAACGCGAATTTTTTTTGTGGGCGGCAGTGCGCCGGCAAGCGCGTTCAGCGCGTCGGCGTCGAACACCCCCGGAATCTCGACTTCTTCGTATAGCCGCCTCACCAAACGAACTGTCTCAGGCTCAGTGCCCAAACCGGGACCGGCCGCGAGAACCGTCATTTTCTTCAGAAGCTCAAAAATGTTTTCATCGAGCGGCTCCGTCATCAGCTCCGGCCGCGCGGGCGGCGGAGCGCTTCGGGGAATCGCCACCGTGACCAAACCTGCGCCGCTGCGATACGAACCCAATCCGGCCATGGCAGGAGCGCCACTCTTGCCCGGCGATCCTCCGGCCACCAGAACGTGGCCATACATTCCCTTGTTGGAATCCCGGGGACGCTTGGCGAACAGATGGCGAATATCCTCGGGCGCTGTCAGCCGAAGCCGGTAAATTGGGTTCGTATCGCAAAGCTCACCTGGCGTCCCGATGTCCGCCACCACCAGCTTGCCCGCCTGCGCATAACTCTTTACAGCCGTAAACGTGACGGTGTAATCGGGGTGCAGCGCGCCGGACGGCACATCGACCGCGACTTTTTTGGCCAACGGAAAACGTTCTTCGATCAGGCGGATGCCTTCCAATGCCCGGCCCCGCGGCTCGCCTTGAGAACCGGTGCCCAAAATGGCGTCCACCACGATGGTGGCGAAATTGGCTTCGAATGGTAATTCGCGTACCACCGGGCAGCCGCAGGCGTCGAGCATGCGCCGGTTCGCAAGCGCGTCGCCGCGCAAATCCTCCTGCGGAAAAAGCTCGAGGACGGTCAGGTGGCGGCACAGCTTCCGCGTGAAAAGCTGGCGCGCAACAACGAAACCATCGCCGCCATTATTTCCTTTACCGCAGACCACGACGACACGTTGGGCGGACAGCGGAGCGAAGGTGTCGCGGAGAAAATCAACCACGCGGCACCCCGCGTTTTCCATCAGGATCAGCCCCGGAATCCCGCGCTCGATAGTAAGGCGGTCCACGTCGCGCATCTCGGCGGCCGTCAGGATTTTCATGCGGTTTGCATTTCCCGCGCCAGCAGCAGCGTCATATCATCCTGCAGTTCGGGCGTGCCGGTCCAGCTTCGCACGGCATCGAGAACGATGCGAATGATTTCGTGGTCCTGGTCGTGCGCGTGTTTTTGAACCAGCTCGATCAGCCGCTCTTCCCCGAACATTTCGCCATAGGCATTTTCGGGCTCGGTGATGCCGTCGGTGTAGCACACCAGCAGGTCGTCCGCGGTGAGCGTCATCGAGCTCTTATCGTATTGGGAGAACGGAAAAGCTCCCACAACCGTTCCGTTCGAATCGAGCGGGACCACGCTGCCGTTCCGAAACAGAAGCGGAGACAAATGCCCGGCGTTGGTGTAAGTCAACTTGCGGCTCTGTTGGTCGAACATGGCGAAAAAGAAAGTAGCGTATTTTTCGGGCGACGTATGCGCATAAATCTGCTGGTTGAGCTTGGAAACAACTTGCGAAGCGTCGATATCGGGCGCATCGCCAGAGATCTGCGCGCGCAAAGCCGCCTGCAGCGTGGCCATCAAGAGGGCGGCGGAGATGCCTTTGCCGGCTACGTCGCCAATAGCAAAAGCCAGCTTTCCGCAGGCGGTTTCCTGGTAATCGTAGTAATCGCCGGAGACCATGCGCGCCGGATCGCACTGCGCGGTAAGCTTCAAGCCGCGAATCGGCGCGGCGTTTCTGGGATACAGCTGGTACTGAACTTCGCGGGCGATCTCGAGCTCCGTCTGCAGCCGCTCTTTCTCTTTCTCCACCGCGAACAGCCGCTCGAGATTGCCGGTCATTTGGTTGAACGACTGGCCCAATTCACCAAGTTGATCGCCCGCGCGCACCGGAATACGATGGCGAAAATCGCCCAGCAGCACGCGGCGCGTCCCTTCATAAATCTCATGCACCGCGCCGGTCAGCCGGCGCGACAGCGAAATACCGATAATGACTGCCACCAACTCCACGAGGAGAAAGAGCACGGCGACGACGATAAACAGCGTAGACAAGTAGCCGCGCAGAAATTCCGCTTTGGAAAAGAATGTACTGAGTACTGCGGAAGTACGCGAGTGGACCCACAGGTAGCAATCGAATGTTCGATTCGGCGTATCGAGGTGGTAACTGGGCACCGTCGAGGGGAGGAATACTTGAAAATCCAAAGCGCCCATGGCCGGTGGCACACGGCTGCCGCGGCGATTGCTGAAACTATAATCTGGATTTTCCGCCGATCCGTTGTCCGCAGCGCGGAATGAGCCCGCCGTCGCAAGCCTGTGATCGGTGTGCTTCCCTGGCTCTAGTAGCGCGATGACCCCCAGGTTGGGCACAAGTCCTTCGATAAATTCATCAGAGAGCGGAGCAAGCGCGGTCACCTGCACTTTCCCGCGCACGCGATGCGCCCAACCGTAGAAGTGGCTCTTCCAAACGAGCAGGCCGCTCGCGTCCTTCCAGCCGCTGGGCATATCGAGTGGAGGGCTGGCGGGAGGATAGCGGCGCGCGCCGTCCTCGTCGTTTATATAAAAAGCGATATCAGGAAACCCTCTGCGGAACGCTAACTGCATCTCCGCCGCGGCTTCGGAGCGCTGCTCCGGCGCCATCCGCGAGAGACTCTCGACCACGCCGTTGATAGGATCGAGGCGCCGCTCGAGAGCGGCGCTAGCAAGATAGATGGCAACTTCGTTGGTCAATCCCCACGCGCTCAGGCCGATCAACACAAACAACAAAAGAATCGGCAGCGCACCCATCAGGCCATAGACAAACAGCAGGCGATTGCGAACGCTCCACAGTAAGTGGCGCCGCGTGAACCGCAAAGCGCGCACGGCGATGATAATCGCGAGCACGATGAGCGCAAGCATCACGAAGAACGCGAGCACGCCGTGATTTGAAAAATATAACGCGAAATAAAGTACGAGAGCGCCTAAAAAGGCTATCCCGGACTTGCCCAGGCGCTGCACGGCTTCGCGAACTCGCCTCATCATCTGAGAGTATCGCGGAGACCATCGACACTGAGACTATGCGCCAACTCTTTTTCAATGCACTCGGGCTTTTAATTCTTGCCGGTAGTGGCCACGCAGCCGGTCCCGTTCTTGTGCCGCGGATCGATGGCGAGTTCTGGCAAATTGCCGGAGATCCGGACCTGGGTAAATACACGACAGCAAAGCAGCAGCCGGTTGACTTCGGTATCTGGCAGGCGGCGGATGGAACCTGGCAGTTATGGTCGTGCATCCGCGCAACCGCGACCCCCGGTAAAACGCGGCTTTTCTATCGCTGGCAGGGGAAAAATCTGACGGACAAAGACTGGACTCCGATGGGAATCGCCATGATGGCCGATCCGAATTTCGGAGAGACGGAAGGTGGCCTGCAGGCGCCGTTCGTGCTCAAGCAAGGCTCCGTCTACTACATGTTCTATGGGGATTGGGAGCACATCTCGATGGCGGCGAGCAAAGACGGCAAGACATTCGCGCGGCAATTGATGCCAGGTAACGTGTCGGGCATGTTTGGCGAACAAGCCGGAAGCAATACGCGCGATCCTATGGTTCTGAAGATCGGGCCTCTTTACTATTGCTATTACACTGCCGGGCCCAACCATCAAGGCGCGGACTACGCGCGCACCTCGAAAGATATGATTCACTGGAGTTCCTCTCAAAGAGTGGCTTATGGGGGTTCGCCCGGAAACGGGCCCTGGTCCGCGGAGTGCCCGTTCGTTTATTTCCACAAAGCTTCCGGCTACTACTACCTGCTACGAAATCAGTTTTATGGAGAGCACGCCAAGTTCACTGTGTATCGGTCGAGAAATCCGCTGGACTTCGGAAAAGATAACGACCGGCAGATCGTCGAAAGCATGCCGTATGCAGCTCCGGAAATTATCGAATCCGGAGGACAGACCTACTTAGCCGTTCTGCTGCCGAATCTAAAGGGAATTCAGATCGCGAAACTGAAGTTTGCTCCTAAGCCGTAATCAATCCACCGCGCCCAATTCGGCGCGAATCGCGGTGGCGATGCGGGCGGTCCATTTGTCCACGTCTTCATGAGTCTTGGCTTCGATCATTACGCGGGCGAGCGGCTCAGTACCGGAGAAGCGGACGACCACGCGCCCACTGCCGGCAAATTCGCGTTCGGCTGCCTGAATCTCGGCTTGTACGCTCGGGAGTTCGGCGAGCGGGCGCCGACGCTTTACGCGCACGTTGACGAGCTTCTGCGGAAAGTTTTTGATTTCCGCCGCCAGCTCGTCGAGCGAGCGGCCGGAGTCGCGCACGATTTCGAGCACGCGCAGCGCCGTGAGCAAGCCGTCACCGGTGGTGGCATGCTGCAGAAAAATGACATGGCCCGATTGTTCGCCGCCAAGCACGCCGCCGCGCCGCAGCATCTCTTCGAGCACATACTTGTCGCCCACAGGCGTGCGCGCCATTTCAATGCCATGCGCCGCGAGCGCTTTTTCGAGGCCGAGATTGGACATCACCGTCGCCACCACCAGATCGCCCGGTAATTTTCCGGCGCGTTTCAGGCTCGCGCCGGCGAGAAACAGCACCGCGTCGCCATCCACCACCTTGCCGCTTTCCGAGACGAACAGCGCACGATCGGCGTCGCCATCGAATGCAATCCCCAAGCGCGCGCCGGTTTCAGTCACGCGCTGTTGCAGACGCTCCAGGTGGAGTGAACCGCAATCCAGATTGATATTGCGCCCGTCGGGCGTGCAGCCCAGGCATTCCATGCGTGCGCCGAGGCGCTCAAACAGGCGCGGCGCTTCTTGCGCGGCTGAACCATTGGCGCAATCAATCACCAGGTCGAGCGGAAACGAACCCGCTTACGGTGCTGGCGAGATAGTCCGTATAGACGTTATCGAGGCTGGCATCCACGGTAAGCGCCTTAGGCGTAGCATCTTGGCCCGTGGCGAGCCATTTCATCATCAGATCTTCGAGCTCGAGCTCAATTTCATCCGCTAATTTGTAGCCCGAGTGGCTGATGATCTTGAGGCCGTTATCGTGATATGGATTATGGGATGCCGAAATCATGACGCCGGCGACAAAAGGGCCGGTCCGCGTCAGGTACGCGACGCCCGGAGTGGTGATCACGCCGGCGAAGCGCGTGGCAACGCCCGAGCGCGCCAGACCGCCCGCTACTTGCGCGGCGAGCCACGGGCCGCTCTCGCGGGTATCCATCCCGATGACCACTTCCGCCATGCCATCGGCGAGGTCCTTTGCATGTGTGCCGCGCGCCCAGCTCCCCAGGGCGACACCCAGGGCATGAGCGGTTTGGGGATCGAGCGGCGATTCGCCGGCGACCCCGCGGATGCCGTCCGTTCCAAAAAGCTTTCTAGACATGCGAACTTCTATTGTCCTGTATCTCCTAAAATGTAATGTTGCTGTTCCGGCTGCATCCTCTGCGGTTTTCGTTTGTCGCGAACGAGCGCATCTCGTTTCCGCCCGGAAAATCGGCGAACATTCTGCGGGGCGCATTCGGCGCAATATTCCGGCAGATTGCGTGCGTGCCGCAATGCAGGGGCGCGCGCGAGTGCGAATGGCGGGCGACTTGCCCGTATGCGCGCATGTTCGAGCCGTCGGCGCTGGGCTCCGGGCCGAGCGGGCTTGCGGATTGGCCGCGGCCATTTGTGTTCCGTGCGACTCATCTGGATGGGCGCACGATTCAGGCAGGCGAGACATTCCACTTCGATCTGAATTTATTCGATATACGGAACGACGCGGTTTCTTATCTGTCGCTCGCGTTCGCGCAGCTTGCGCGGGAAGGTCTCGGGCCGGGCCGCAGCCGTGTGGAACTGATAGGCGTATCGCAGTCGAGTGGGAATGGCGATCCGTCGATGGCGCCGCTGGAATTGGACTTGGCTCCCTCGATCGAGCCAATCACACGTGTGCGCGTACGTTTTCTCACGCCGACGGAATTGAAGAGCGGACAGCAACTGGCGGCGCGTCCGGAATTTTCAGTCCTGGCTGCGCGTATTCGCGATCGCATCAGCACTCTTCGGGAGCTCTACGGCGAAGGCCCACTCGCAATCGATTTTCGCGCGTTCGGCGAACGCGCGGCGCTGGTTCGCATGACGCGCTGCGAAGTACAACAGCGGGAAATAGACCGCCGCAGCAGCCGGACCGGACAGGTTCACCCGATCGGCGGATTCGTTGGCGAAGCGGAGTATGAGGGCGATCTAGCGGAATTTGCGCCGTATTTGCACGCGGCAAGGTGGACCGGAGTCGGGCGGCAGACCGTTTGGGGCAAGGGAGAACTTGAGACAGGCTAAATTGTGAACTGCACCGTAAAAATTACCGGCACAATGGGAGAATCGGAACAGCGTGGACGACCAGAACTTCGATTGCCGTTGTTTCCCTTCGCCTGACATCGCATGAGCGTGGAACCCGCTTGGGCCACGCTGCCTGACAACGAACTTCTGAGGCTTCGCATTTGTGACCTGCGGGTGCAAGTCGAAGGAAGCGAGCTTGAGCCTCGCCTCGTACAGCTTTCCGAAGAACTCGAGCAGCGAAGCCTGCGGTTGAAACCGGCCGGCTACCTGGGAGACGAGTGGTTCTCGCCCGAAGGATCGCCGCTCATTGCCGTTCCTTTTTATTTGGCCCACCCGCGCCTCAAGCAGCTCGAACTTCATCAAATGCTCGTGGTCGAAGGCGGCACGCCCCAGTCGTGCATGCAATTGCTGCGGCATGAATGCGGGCACGCCTACGATCATGCTTATGAATTTTCCAAACGGCCGCAGTGGGCGGATGTTTTCGGGAGTCCCGATCTCGAATACGAGCCGGAAACCTATCGCCCACGGCCGTACAGCAGGAGTTTTGTCCGGCATCTTCCCAACTGGTACGCGCAAGCACATCCCGATGAAGATTTCGCCGAGACGTTCGCCGTTTGGCTCACTTTGACGCCGGACGAGTGGGGCCGCCAGTACCGCGGTTGGAAGGCGATTGACAAGCTCCGATACGTCGACGCTCTCATGCAGGAAGTCAGGGAGAATGCGCCTCCTGAAAAACCCGGCCGCCGGATATGGGATGCGAGCCGTTCGCGGCGGACGCTCGAGAAATACTATGCCGCAAAACGCAAGCTATACGCCGAAGACTTCCCGGATGTCTATGATGCCGACCTGCGAAGTATTTTTGAATACGGCGACCGCGGCGATCAAAGCGCCGCACAGGTTATGCGATCCATGCGGCATCGTCTATCGAAAGCGGTCGTCCGCTGGACCGGCCAACACAAGTATGTCGTAGACATGCTCGTGAAACGGTTGATTACGCGCACGCGCGAATTGAAGTTGTCGGCCCCGCGCGACCACGCCGCGCTCATGATGGAACTCGCGTCGTACCTGTCCGCTTTGGTCACGAATCATCTACACACAGGAAGGTTTAAAAGGTTGGTCTAACGATGAAGGTACTGGTCCTGTTTGACTTGCCCCGGCCGGTGCACCCCGACGAGGCTTTCACGTCCCAGGATTTACGCGAAAAAGAAGATCGCCCAACCGAAGCCGACGTCATCACATGCCTGGCGGCCTTGGGACACGAGGTGGACACGTTGCCGGTGCATGAGGACGTTTCCAACATGGTCACAAAGATCAGCAGCTTCGCGCCGGACGTCGTGTTCAACCTTTGCGAATCCTTTTTCAACGACCGGGCCAAGGAGCCGAACATCCCCGCGCTGCTCGAAATGATGCGAGTTCGTTACACCGGCGCGAATCCGGAAGCGCTGATGTTGAGCAAAGACAAAGCGCTGGCGAAAACGGTTCTCGTCTATCATCACATTCGCGTTCCGCGTTTTGTGCTGTCCCGGCGGACGTACCCGCTTCGCCGCTTACGACGGTTCAAGTTTCCTGCCTTCGTAAAGCCCCTGGGGGAGGAATCTTCCGACGGCATTGCCAAAGCGTCTTTCGCTCGTAACGAGGCAGATGCGATTGAGAGATCACGTTTCATTCACGAACGCTTAGGCTCGGACGTCATGATTGAGGAATATATCGAAGGCCGCGAACTATACGTAAGCGTGTTCGGCGATCGAAGGCTGACCGTGTTTCCTCCGCGTGAACTATTCTTCGGCAGGATGCCAGAGACCGAGCCGCGGTTTGCGACCTTCAAAGCGAAATGGAATGACGCGTACCGCGCCAACTGGGGCATCACCAATGGTCCAGCCGCACCATTCGAGGACGGTGTCGAAAAGAAAGTTGCCGATCTGGCTCGTCGTATATACAATCTTCTGAAAATTCAAAGCCTTGGGCGCATCGATTTGCGGCTGACGCCCTCGGGCGAGCTCGTGTTCATCGAGGCCAATCCCAATCCTTCGCTGGCGCAGGAGGATGATTTCGCGCAGTCCGCCGCTGCCGCCGGTATGAACTACGAGACTCTCATCCAGCGCATTCTCGATTCCGCCTAGTGTTCGCGGGCGGGCGTAGTAACTACAATCCGCGCATCCTCATCCACGCGTACGGCAAATGTCCGCAGACCGCAAGAGCCCATTAACGCCTCGCCCGAGCGCAAATCGAATTTCCAGGCGTGCAGCGGGCAAATCAGTGTCGTGCCTCCCAGTAATCCGTCGGCGAGCGGGCCGCCTTTGTGCGGGCACTCGGCTTGGACCGCGTATAGCTCGCCGTTTCGAGCGCGGAACACCGCTATACGTTCCCCACTCACCGCGTATGTGCGGCCTTCGCCTGGCGGAATTGCCGCCACGGGTCCCAAAATGATTTCTGCCGCTGTGTCTGTCATTGAATCACCGGAAGCAGCGACACAAACTGATTCGGGGTTGCCGGCAGGAACGCCTCCTTCCACGGATCGCGGTAAGCGGCCACGGATTTTTGCAATTCCTGGTCGAGCCGCGCGGCAATGCCTTCGCTATCGTCCACCACGACCGCGCGTATTTTCTCGATTCCCATGCGCTCGACGAACCCGTAGGTGCGCTCGAGATATTTGGCATTCTCGCGATAGTACTGAATGAAGCGGCTCATGTACTGGATTACGGCTTCGTGCGAATCAACCACGCACAAGATATCTCCTTTGCGCACGTGCGCGCCGGCCGCGCCGCCCACGTAAATTTCCCACTTACCACCTTCGACTGCCACTGCGCCGGCATCCTTCACCATCGCTTCCGAACAATTGCGCGGACAGCCCGCGGTGGCGAGCTTCAGTTTGCCGGGGCTATCGATGCCTTGGAAGTGGCGCTCGATTTTGATAGCGAGTGACGTGCTATCGCCGACGCCAAAGCGGCAGAATTCAGTTCCCACACAGCTCTTGCATGTGCGGTATCGTTTGGCATACGCATAGCCGGAAGGCATGTCGAGATCGCGCCATACGTAAGGCAGGTCGTCCTTCTTAACGCCTAGCAGATCGATGCGCTGGCCGCCGGTCAATTTGACCAGGGGCACGTGGTATTTCTCCGCGACGTCGGCGATACGCCGCAATTGCGCCGGATCCGTCACACCTCCGGGAATTTGCGGTATCACTGAAAACGTTCCGTCTCTCTGGATATTGGCGTGTACACGATCGTTGATAAAGCGGGCATCGCGCTCGTCCTCATATTCGCCGGCCCAGATGGTGTTCAGCAGCGAGGCAAGACCGGGCTTACTCGCGGCGTCTTCTACCCCGGCGGCCAATGCTTCAAATACCGCCGATACTGATTTCAGATTCCGTTCACGGCAGGCGCGGATGAGCTCCGGCTTTGTCATGGGCACGCCCGGTACGTAATAGTGCACCGAAGGGTCTTCTTCGACCGCTCCGCCGCACGCCCATTCCACCATTTCGGAAACCATCCTCTTGCAAGATCCGCATCCGGTTCCGGCGCGCGTGGCATCCATAACGGCCTTCGCGCTTCGCTTCCCGCTTTGCACACAGGTGACAATCGCGCCTTTGCTGACGCCGTTGCAGTTGCAAACTTGCGCGTCGGCCGGCAATTCCTCGAACGATGCTTGTTTTGCAGGCGCGCCAATATCGAACAAAAGCGTCAATCGTTCTTCAGGCAAAGGCGTGCCGCGATCGAAAGCCTGCATGAGGTAGGCCGCTTTGCTGATGTCGCCAAGAAGAATACCGCCGGTGAGCCGCCCGTCGCGAATGATCAGTTTTTTGTAGGTTCCCTTTTTCGGCTCTGTAAATTGGACGATCTCATCCCGCTCATCTTCCGGCTCAGTAACGCCGAGCGAAGCCATCTCGATGCCCATCACCTTCAATTTCGTCGCGACCTTGGAACCGTGGTACGCGGCGGTCGAATCGCGGCCGGTGATCTGATCGGCGAGAACCTTCGCCTGCTCCCAAAGCGGAGAAACTAGCCCGTAGACGCGCCCGCTATGCTGCGCACATTCGCCAACCACATAGATGTCGGGATCGTCGATGGAGCGCAACTGGTTATCGACGACAATTGCCCGCTCCACGGTCAGCCCGCAGCGTGCGCCGATTTCGGCGTTGGGCGTTATGCCGGTGGCGATCACGACCATGTCGTAGTCGAGCGCCTTGCCGTCCTCGAAGACCAGGCCGGTCACCCGATCCTCGCCAAGTACTTCGGTCGTGTTCTTCAGAAGGTGGATGCCGATTCCAAGCTTCTCGATGCTCGATTTCAGAATTGCTCCACCCTGCGCATCAAGCTGCTGGCCCATCAGATGAGACCCCCGATGAATCACATCCACGGCCACGCCAAAGTTCTGCAGTCCGCGGGCCGCTTCGAGGCCCAGTAAACCGCCGCCAATCACCGCCGCGCGCCCGCGACCTTGCGCGTATTCGGCTATCTCGCGGCAATCGTCCAGCGTGCGGAACACGAACACGCCGGGTTTGTACGGACCGCTCTTAATCGTGAGCCCGGTTATGGGAGGAATATAGGAACGGCTGCCGGTAGCGATGATCAGCTTGTCGTACGCCTCAATCGTGCCATCACAACCGAGGACGCACTTCGAGCGGCGCAGAATGGAATCGGCCATCACGCCCACGTGCAGAGTGATGCCGTTTTCCCGGTACCACTGCAAAGGATTCAGGTAAATTTCACTCTCGTGCTGGCTTCCGTTCAGAACGTTCGAGAGCAGAATGCGGTTGTAGTTGCCGTACGGCTCATCACCGAACATAGTGATCTCGAATTGCTGAGCGCCGCCGCGCGCCAGGATTTCCTCCACGGCGCGAGCGCCGGCCATGCCATTTCCGATCACGACGAGATTTCTTTTTTGCATAATTTCAAAACTCCTTTTCAATACGCGCGGCGCACACTTTGAACTCGGGCATGCGGGAAGTTGGATCGAGCGCCGGATTGGTCAGTAAGTTCGCGCGCCCGACGCCCGCAAAGTGAAACGGAACGAAAAGCGTGTCGAGGCGGATGGTGGACGTGAGCCGCGCGGCCGCCATAGCGCTGCCCCGCCGCGTCGTGAGACGTACATCGTCGCCTTCGGCGATTTGATACATACTCGCCATGGCCGGGTGGATTTCGACGAAAGCGCGCGGCGCGAGTTCCATCAGCTTGCCGACGCGCCGGGTCTGCGTGCCCGATTGGTACTGCGCCATAATCCGGCCGGTCGTGAGATACAGCGGAAATTCGCGATCGGGCTGCTCCGATGCGCCGCGATATTCCACGGGATGAAAACGAGCGCATCCATCTTTGGTCGCGAAGCGATCGAGGAATAAGCGCGGCGTTCCCGGATGATCCTCATTGGGGCACGGCCAAAATACGCCATTGTCACGCTCGATTCGCTCATAGGTAATGCCGGCGTAATCTGCGATTCCACCCGCCGAAGCGCGGCGCAGTTCGGCGAACACTGGAGCTGGCTCCGACGGAAAGAAGGTGCCGCTGCCGAGCCGCTCGGCGATGTTTGAAATAATCTGCAGGTCCGTACGAACGCCTGCGGGAGGTGCCACCGCGCGGCGCCGGTAAAGCACGCGGCCTTCGAGATTCGTTATAGTGCCTTCTTCCTCCGCCCATTGCGCGGAGGGAAGCACTACGTCGGCGCGTTCGGCGGTTTCGGAAAGAAAGAAGTCGGAGACGGCTAGAAAATCGAGCGCATCGAGCCGCTTCTCAATGTGACTCGAACGCGGCGCGGAGACCGCCAGGTTGGAACCAAACACCAACAGCGCCCGCACGCCGCTCGGAGTGCCGAGGCTCTCCAGCATTTCGTAAGCCGAGCATCCGGCGCTCGGAAGGTCCTCTTCGGGAATGTCCCAGACGCGGGCAATGTGCGCGCGGTGTTCCGGATTATCGATCCTGCGATAGCCGGGCAACTGGTCGGATTTCTGCCCATGCTCGCGGCCGCCTTGGCCATTGCCTTGGCCCGTGAGACAACCGTATCCGCAATAAGGCCGCCCCGCTTTGCCGAGCGCCAGCGCAAGATTGATGAACGCGAGCACATTATCGACCCCACGGCTCTGCTGTTCCGGGCCGCGCGCCGTGAGGATCATGGCGGTCTCAGCGCCCCCCAACAGACGGGTCGCGGCGACCAACTGGCTTTCCGGGATTCCAGTGATGCGCTCGACGCGCCCCGGCCAATACGACGAGGCGGCGTGCCGGACATGCTCGAAGCCGCTCGTGCGCGAGGAAATGAATTCTTGATCTAAGTAGCCCTGCTGGATCGCTATATGCAGCAGGCCATTGGCGAGCGCGGCATCCGTTCCTGGCGTGATCTGCAGATGAAGAGTGGCCGCCTGTGCGGTCGGTGTGGCGCGGGGATCGACTACGATCAGCGATCCGCCCTTGCGGCGCTGCGCCTCGAAATACTGCATGATCGGCGGCATCGTCTCGGCGACGTTGCTGCCGATCAGAAGAATCGTTTCGGCGTGCGGGATGTCTTCCAATGGGAACGGGAGGCCGCGATCCATGCCAAGCGCTTTGATCGATGCCGCCGCCGCGGAGGACATGCAGAAGCGTCCGTTGTAGTCGATGTGCGAAGTGCGCAGCGCAACACGCGCGAACTTCCCCAGCAGGTACGCCTTCTCGTTCGTCAGGCTGCCGCCGCCGAATACTCCCACAGCATCCGGTCCGAAGCATGTCTGGGCATTTCGAATTTGCGACGCAATCTGATCCAAAGCTTCGTCCCACGAGGCCGTGTGTAGAGCGCGGCCTTTCGCATCGCGCACTAGCGGTGTGTGTAAACGCTCCGGATGATCGAGCAGTTCGGTGGCACTCCAGCCTTTCTGGCACAGTCCGCCGCGATTCACCGGGAAGTCGCGGGGCGCAACCTTAAGGCCAGCACCCGCGGACACCAGGTTCATCCCACACTGCAAAGCGCAGTACGGACAGTGCGTCGGAGATGGGCTAGACGCGGGCTGCATACACCTCGGCAGGCACATCCTCTTCCTGTCGCAATCCCGCGCGGCACGCCGCGGAAGCGGGCCACGTTCTGCGCCATACGCCCTTCAAATACACAAGCGCGGCAACTCCAGCAAGAGCCGCTGCCGCCAGAATGGCAAGGCCAATTCCAAAGCTGCCGGTGGCCTGCTTGACCGATCCCAGAATGGACGGCAAGAGAAAACCGCCGAATCCTCCCGCGGCCCCGACAATGCCGGTCATAATACCGACGCGATCGGGAAATCGCTGCGGTACCAATTGGAAGACGGACCCGTTGCCCATCCCGAGCATTCCCATGGCAACCGCAAGACATGCCAGCGCGGCGAATGGCGGCGGCAATGTTGCGACCACACACAGGCAGACACAAGTGATACTCAGCACCGCAAGCAGCATGCGATGACCGCCCAGACGATCGCTCAGCATCCCGCCCACAGGCCGCAGAAAACTTCCGAACAAAACGACGAACGTAGTGAAGTCGCCGGACTGCACCTTCGTGAGGTGGTACTGATCGTGAAAGAAAATCGACAGGTAACTCGACAGGCCCACGAAGCCGCCGAAGGTGAGGCAATAAATAAAGCAAAACCACGCGGTATCGCCGATTTTGAGCAATGATGAATACTCGCCCCACTTCTTCACGCTGCGTGCGCCCGGCGCATTTTCAGCTAAGAAAAAGAAGAGCAGCCAGACCACGGCCACGGGGATCATCGCGATGCCAAATACCGGGCGCCATCCAACCGCTTGCGCAATACGCGGCGCGAAAAGCGTGGCGAGCAACGTTCCGGAATTACCGGCGCCTGCAATTCCCATAGCGAGGCCCTGATGTTCGGGCGGATACCAGCCGCTGGCCAATGGCAGAGCGGCGGCGAAACTGGCGCCCGCGACGCCGAGCAACAGGCCGAGCGCGAGAAAAGCACCGAAGCTATCCGCAAATTGCCACGCAAGGAGCAACGGAACGAACGTTACGCCCAGGCCGATCAATCCGGTAGTACGGCCGCCGTAGCGCTCGGTCATCCAGCCGAGAATCGGACGGAAGAACGATCCACCGAGCAGCGGAACGGCAGTCAACAAACCTTTTTGCGACGCGGATAGTTTGAAACTCTCGCCGATGAACGTGCCGAGCGGGCCGAGCAGCACCCACACCATGAAGCTGACATCGAAGTAGAGGAACGCTGAAAGCAGCGTGGGCGGATGACCCGCTTTGCGAAAATCGCGGAATGACATGAAACGCGCCTCTCGGATGGATTAGGATGCCTTCGCAGGACAGGAGCGAAGAGAGGCGACTTGGCAAAACAGGACGCAACCGCAAGGTGCGTCCATGGAGGTAGTTTAGCGAAATCCGAGCGGCCAACGCAAGGCGTCCGGGCGTGCATCGAGGCCATAAGAATGTTGAATTGGCCGTACGGGCGCTGGAGATTTAGACTGGTGTCAGCTTGAGGTTCCGTCTTCTCTTTAGTTTCATTTGCCTGGTTGCTTGTGGCGCTTTCGCGCAACAGCCAATCGCCGATCCCGCGCCGGCTGCTTTCGATCGCAAGCCCTCCGAATATCTCAATGAACGGCTGCCGAAGTGGCTGCAATTCAGCGGCGAGTTCCGGCTGCGATGGGAAGAATCCCGCGAGAGCGGATTCAACAATCCCCAAGACAGTTATCTGCTCGGCCGGACGCGCTTCGATCTCGCAATTAAGCCTCTGCCTTGGCTGAAGTTTTTCGGGCAGGCTCAGGACGCGCGCGCTTATTTCCAAAATGTGCCCCACCCGGTCCCTTCCTATCAGGACACGTGGGACATCCGCCAGGCGTATGTGCAGATTGGCGATGCGAAGAACGGGCCCATCGCGCTCACTGCCGGCAGGCAGGAAATTAATCTGGGCGACGAACGGCTGGTCGGCAGTTCCAATTGGACGAATACGGCCCGCTCATTCGATGCGGCGCGTTTGTCTTTGCACCACGCAGGCTATCGGCTGGACGCCTTCGCCGCTTCCGTAGTGGATCAGCACGACCAGGAATTGAATCATCACACAAAAGGCAATAATCTGCACGGGCTCTATGGCGGTTTGGATTCGCTCCTGCCCGGTGCGACGATCGAACCTTTTCTTTTATGGCGCCTGGCCCCGCTCTCTATTTCAGGCGCGACCGAACACGGAGGCCGCGGCAAGTTGAACGAAAAAACTGCCGGCGTGCGATGGGATGGCAAACTTCCGGACGGTTTTGATTATAACGTCCAAATCGCGAGGCAGTTCGGAACGTTTGGGCTGGACGGCATCGAGGCATGGGCCGGGCACTGGGTCGTAGGCAAAAAGTTCACTTCCCCTAAATGGCAACCGCGCTTGTTCTTGGAATATAACTACGCCTCCGGCGACGCGAACCCCGCCGATGGAACCCGAGGCACGTTCGACGAGCTGTATCCCACGGCGCATGGAAAATACGGCCTTGCCGATCAAGTGGGCTGGCGCAATATTCACGATCCTCATATCGGTCTCGATCTCAAGCCGGCTGCGAAACTCACAATCACCGGCGGGTTCCACGATTACTGGCTCGCCAGTGCCCGCGATGGTTTGTACAACTCGGGCGGCACGCTGGTTTCTCGCGCCGCGGACGGAAGCGCGGGACGGCACGTTGGGCAGGAGTTGGACGTGTACGGACTCTATAGCGTGAGCAAGGCAATCTCGTTCGGCGCGGGCTACGGGCGCTTGTTCACCGGCGAATTCCTCAACCGCACCACGCGCGGGCATGACTACAACTACGCGTATACATTCGTGGTCTGGCAGCTTTAGAGTCCAGAGCTACTCCGCAATCCCTATCGGATTAGAATGAATATGGGCAACGGATGAATATCTCGGTCAAGAGCGAATACGCGTTGAAGGCCGTATTCGACCTGGCGTCGCAGACGCTGGCCATGCCACAAGGCGCTCCTGCGAGTCCGGTGAAAATCGCCGATATCGCCAAGCGGCAACAGATTCCGCAAAAGTTTTTGGAATTAATTCTGGCGGGACTTAAACAGAACGGATTCGTGGATTCGCGGCGCGGCGCGGAGGGCGGCTACCTGCTGGCAAAAGGCGCGGACGCCATCACGATCGGCGAAGTGTTGCGGGCTGTGGAGAACGTGAAGAGCACGGCGCGCGGCCAAAAAGAGGATCCGTTTTGCACGATCTGGCGGCGGGTCGATTCCGCCGTCTCGGAAGTGCTCGACCAAACAAGCTTTGGCGAGCTGGCGAGAGAGTGGCAGGCGCGGCATTCGCGTTACGTGCCCAATTGGGAAATCTAGGAGGCAACACTTGTTTTATAAAGACAACTCATTCAGCATCGGCCATACGCCGCTGGTGAAACTGAATCGCGTGGTTGACGGCGCAAAAGCGACGGTGCTGGCAAAGATAGAAGGCCGTGGCCCCGCGTTTTCGGTAAAGGATCGCATTGGCGCAGCGATGATTTGGGATGCGGAAGAGCGCGGAGTTTTGAAACCCGGCAAAGAGATTGTAGAGCCGACCAGCGGCAACACTGGCATTGCACTGGCCTTCGTGGCCGCGGCGCGCGGCTATCCCATCACTCTGACGATGCCCGAAACCATGTCGCTCGAACGCCGCAAGGTGCTCAAGATTTTGGGCGCGAACCTGATTCTCACCGAAGGCGCGAAGGGAATGAAGGGCGCTATCGCGAAAGCGGAGGAAATCCAAGCGTCCGACCCCAATCGCTTTTTCCTACCGCAGCAGTTCGAGAATCCCGCCAACCCGCGGATTCACTTTCAAACCACCGGACCGGAAATCTGGGAGGATACCGACGGCCAGGTGGATGTGCTGGTCTCGGGCGTCGGAACTGGCGGAACGCTCACGGGCGTCTCGCGTTTTATTAAGGGAGAGAAGAAGTTCCCGATGGTGTCGATCGCGGTCGAACCAACCGGCAGTCCGGTGATCATGCAGACCATGCAGAAGCAGGAGCTGAAGCCAGGCCCGCACAAGATTCAAGGCCTAGGCGGTGGTTTCATACCGAAGAATCTCGACATGACGCAAGTCGATCGCGTGGAGCTCGTCACGAACGAAGAATCCATCGAAATGGCGCGCCGCCTGGCTCGGGAAGAAGGCATCCTGAGCGGAATTTCCTGCGGAGCGGCTGCAGTGGTGGCGGCTCGCGTAGCGAAGGAGCCGGCCATGGCGGGCAAGACAATCGTGGTGGTGTTGCCGGACGCCGGCGAGCGGTACCTAAGCTCGGCGTTATTTGAGGGGATGTTCGACTAGGGTTTTTACCTGGAGCGAACAATGTGGTCAAAATCTTTTTCGGCCCAGTAACCCTTACGATTTGAAAATCGTTATCAGAGTACATCCCCGTAACGAATGCGGGCGCTTACCCCAGTTACCCGAAACCCCAAGCGCCCGCACCCCTCAAAACGAGCCTTCTAATTAATCCTTAGTACGCCATTTGGCGATTTCCAGAATAACCTTTCCAATGTGTTTTCCGCTCTCGAGGCGCTCATGCGCGAGCCGCGCATCGGTCAGCGGAAAAACGGAATCGATCACTGGCCGAATAGTGGTCTTCGCCGGCAGAAGCGGCCAGATGTTCTTTAGAAGCGCTTGCGCAACTTCGCCCTTTGCGGCTGGCGTGCGGCTGCGCATTGTGGAAGCCAAAATGCGCAGCCGCTTCAGCATCAGTTTGCCGATATCGAGCGAGGCTGTGCGTCCGGCTTGCGTACCGATGAGGACGAGGCGGCCTTCGGGCGCCAGGGTATCGAGATTGCGCTCAAGATAAGGGCCGCCGACGACATCGAGGATGACATGGACGCCTTGCGCGGCGGCCACGAAATCGGACGATTTGTAGTTTATGGCCCGCACCGCCCCGAGTTGCAAGCACGCCTCGCATTTTTCGTCGGTGCCGGCGGTCGCGATCGGGATTGCGCCCACTGCCCGGGCAAGCATAATGGCCATGCTGCCGATGCCGCTTGTGCCACCGTGGATGAGCACCGTTTCGCCTTCGCGTAGCCCCGCGCGAGTGACGAGATTGTCGTACACCGTAAAAAGATTTTCCGGAAGTGTCGCGGCTTCAACGGCGGTCCAACCGGTGGGAATCGGCAGAACCTGCACGGCGGGTACCGCACAGTATTCTGCATATCCTCCGCCGGCCAGGATGGCGCACACCCGTTCGCCTGTGGAATCGTTCGTACCGGCGGCATCCAAGCCGAGAATGTCGGAAGCGCCAGGCGGCGGAGGATACCGGCCCTGCCGCTGCATGATGTCGGCGCGCGAGACACCGGCAGCTTCGATCTTGATAACGATCTCGTCAGGCTGTGGCTCGGGCTTTGGGCGCTCCACGACTCTTAGAACGTCCGGTGTACCCGGAGAAGAAATTTCGATAGCTAACATAGGGGCGCGGTGCAGTCGGTTTTCGCATAGAACCGGCATTACCTCTTATACTCTTGTAGAAAGCGCCGCAACAGTTTCATCCTGAAATGGGAGGAAAACTGCTGTGAGTCGAAAGAATTGGTCCAATCTGTTTTTGCTGCTGGCGGCGGTGAGTTTAATGCTGGCAGTTCTGCCGGGCAATCCCGCAAGACTGCTCACTTGTATCGCGATTCCAGGCTGGCTGGCCCTCGGAACAGTCTCGCGCCGCAGGATGGCGTAGAGCCATATGAGTCGCAAAGTGCTACAATGTAGCACATGAAAACGGCTTCGATACGCGATCTCCACATCCGTACCTCCGAATTGGTGCGCGAAGCCGCCGATGGTACGGTCATTACGATTGAGCGCCGCGGCGAACCCGTTGCGGAATTGCGGCCCATCTCGAAAACGCGCGTCAGACTCGGTCTCCCTGACATGCGCGATCTCTGGCGGCGCTTTCCGTCCGTCGCTGGCGATAGTGGGCGGTTCCTTGAAGAAGACCGCTGAGATGTATCTGGATTCCGCGTATATCGCAAAGTACTATGTGAATGAGCGAGACGCGACTGCCGTCCGAAAATTAATTCGCCGAGCCTCGTACATTGTTTCCTCGTCCTGGGCTCTCGTCGAAGTAACTTGCGCTTTCCACCGGCATGTTCGGGAGAGATCTCTCACGGCCGTCCAAGGTTACGAATTAATCGATATTTTCCGAAGCCACGTTGAGGCGGATCTCTGGAATCTGGTACCTGTTACCGATTCTTTGCTGCGCAAAACAGCAACGCTAATTCGGGGGCTCCCGACCACCGTTCCGTTGCGGGCTGGCGATGCTATTCATTTGACAACCGCGCTAGATGCGGGCGAAACAGAAATCTGGAGTAACGACCGCCATTTGCTTGCCGCTGCGGCAGCCGTCGGCCTTGGGGGCAAAAGTGTGTCGGTTTAAAAGCCAACTTGTAAGCCGATCACAATTTCGTAACCCGCCCTTGCAGGAAGCGGGTCTTTCCCGCGATAGAGAAGCCGCCGAACTGTGTCGGCTCCAAGCCGCCGCATTGCCCGCAATCCTCATGACCAGTCCTCCCCGCCCATAGGCGGCGGCGAATTTCTCTTAACCGCTACAATCTTTCTTACGTCCTGATTGTCTATGACCCTGGTCTCGTCTAGTTGTTTATTATTGGTCTGCCTGTCGATGGCCGCTATCGGTTTAGCGCAAGAACCCCCGGCCCACCAAGCGCCGCCACCTGCTGAAGCGCCTCCGCCGCCTGAGGTGATCCATACGCCTAAGCCGCCGCAGGAGCCCGCCATCCTTGAAGATGGTGGATTTTCGATTCAGCCCATCTATTGGTTCAGCAAGCAGCAGCCCGCGCTGCACGGGGGCAAATTGGCCCCGACCTTCGAGAGCCTCGACTACCCCGGAGATTCCAATCGGCCGCTCGGGGGAGAGATCGGCATTCCGACCGGCCACTCCAACACTCTACGGCTTTCCTATTTCCGCGTGCAGGGCAACGCTAACTCCACGGCCGCGCAAAACGTCGCTCTGTTCGGCGAGGGTTTCAGCGCGGGCGATTATCTTACGGCGAACTACCTGATCCAAAGCGCCAAGATTTCCTGGGATTACTTGTCCTATACCTGGCACAAACCGAGCACGAGCATCCGGCTGAAAACGTTGTACGAGTTGCAATATATAAACGTCGGCACAAACATTTCGGCTCCCTTCAAAGCGGTGACCAGCGATGTCAACGGGAACATAGACACTAACATGGCTTCGGGTACCAAGACACTGTTTTATCCGACCTTAGGTATGGCGTTAGGATCCGAGTTCGGCCACCATTTCCGGTGGGAGATCAAGGGCTCGGGTTTCGGACTTCCGCACCGCGGCAATATTTGGGATGCCCAAGCCACCATAGCTGTCCGCGTTGGGCCCGTGGAAATCCTGGGCGGCGAGAAGGCTTATCACTTCAAGACATCCCCCCAGGCGGAGCAATATTTCGTGCAGACGCTTCAGGGCGCGTTTGTCGGCGTGCGGTACTACTGGGGACGGCAATAGCCGCTCATCTTCTTCTGACCCATTTCGCGATCGAGAGCGCGCTGCCGACGACGCAGAGAATGACAAAGGCGATCATGGTCCACCGGAAGGTCTGAGAATTGGCGATGCGAAGAATCTGCGGGCCAAATCGCATGGCCAGATAACCGATAATCAGAAAACGTGCGGCACGCGCTGCGGCGACGGTGGCGAGCAGTTTTTTCCGGGGATAGCCGAGTGCACTGGTGGTGGCCAGAACCATCGTGAAAGGGAATGGAGGCGGAGCCAGGCACCCGAGAACGATCGCTCTGCCTCCCTTCTCGCCAATTTTTTTCTTCAGGCGTTCGAAACGCCGCTGGCCTGCTATTTTTTGAACCCCGGCTTCCCCCCCTTTGCGGGCGACGAGGTCGAGCAGGAATGCGCCGCAGGTTGACCCGCAGACGGCGCTCAGGACATAGAACGGGTAGCCCTGATGATGCCGCGCGACCAAGCCAACCACTAGAAGATCGTTTCCGAACGGCACGAAGAGAAACGACGAGTCCAGGATGCCCATCACGAAAGGCCCGAAATAGCCAAGCTGGAAGATCAGCGCGATGAACTGACGAATGAGACCCGCCAAGGAGCCAGTCTAACCGCATTATGATAATTTCGTGAGCATGAAAAATTACCGTGCCGCGCTTTTGGTGTTAGCGGCCGTCAGCGTTATCGCTCAGACCCCCAAAGAGCGCGAAAAGATCTCCGTGCCGCCCAACCGGATGGCGCACATTCTGGTGGTCGGGCAAACCGAAGGCTTCGAACACGATTCGGTGCCGGATGCCATGGCCAACATCTGGCGCATGGGTCATGACACCCGGCTGTGGGATGCCACGCTGCGGACCGACACGGAAAACATCACGAAAAAGGAGACCAAAAAGGGAAATTTTAAGAGCCTGAATTATTTCGACGCACTGATTTTCGCGAGCACAACGGGCGAACTCACTTTGACCGAAGACCAGAAGCAGGACATGATGTCCTTCATTAAGGAAGATGGCAAGGGCTTCGTGGGGGTGCATGCGGCGCTCGATACGAATTACAAGTGGCCCGAGTATGGTGAGATGATTGGCGGCTGGTTCGATCAGCATCCTTGGAGCACATTCAATGCGCCGATCGTGCTCGAGGATCCTACTTTTCCGGCGGTGAAGCATTTTCCGCACGCCTTTACCAAGCGCGACGAGATCTATCAACCCAAGGAATGGTCGCGCGGCAAGGTGAATGTGCTGCTAAGCCTGGATCCTTCGAAGCTGAATTACGAGAACAATCCGCGCGTTCATCGCACGGATCACGATTTTGCGGTGGCTTGGTCGAAAATGTACGGTAAAGGCCGCGTCTTCTATTCGACCCTAGGGCACACCAAGGAAGCGTGGGACGATCCGGATATTACCAAGATGTATTTCGAAGCGATCAAGTGGGTGTTGGGCTACACGGAAGGCAGCACCGTTTCGCACCCCAGGCCCTGAATCTCTACGCCGAAACGCGCTTCAACTGGCCGCAGGCGGCGTAGATGTCGAGGCCGCGCGGCTTTCTTACGAAGCAGGGGACCGACTGGCGCACGATTTGCTGGAAGGCCGCGACCCGGTCCGGAGCCGGCGTTTCAAAAGGAATGCCCGGACCCGGGTTCAATGCAATCAGGTTTACCTTGCAGTTGAGATTCGCGATGAGGCGCACCACGCGCCGGGCGTCGGCATCCGAATCGTTGACGCCACCGAGAAGCACATATTCGAACGTAAGCTTTTCCCAGGGGCGCAGGGGGTAATTCCGGCAGGCTTCGAGGAGATCGGCAAGATGATATTTGCGGGTGATGGGCATCAACTCGCGGCGCTGCGCTTCGCTCGATGCATTGAGGGAGATGGCGAGCTTGGGACGCACTTCGGCGCGCCCCAGAACCGGAATTTTCGGAACAATGCCGGCCGTGGAAACCGTGATGCGCTTCTGGGACAGACCGATGCCGGCAGGGTCGGTCAGCAGACGCGTGGCCTTTAAAACCTGGTCAAGGTTCAGCAGGGGCTCGCCCATGCCCATCATCACGATGTTGAGTCGGCTGCTTGTGAGTTCCAGGCCTTTATCTCGCACAATGTAAAGGACTTGTCCGACAATCTCGCCGGCCGTCAAATTCCGTTCGAGGCCCATCAGCGCAGTCAGGCAAAATTTGCAATCGACCGGGCAACCTACCTGGCTCGAGATGCAGATGGTATCGCGGCCATCTTCGGGCATCAGTACTGCCTCAACTGTACGGTTATCTTCCAAACGCAGCAGGTAGCGCCGAGTTCCGTCGGCCGAATCGAAGCGGCGCTCCAGCCCTGGCAAACCGAGCGTGGTACTTGCAACTAGCTGATTCCTAAGGGCTTGTGGGAGTGCCGAAATCTCAGACAAATTGGCCACATGTTGCCTGTATAAAGCGTCATACAGTTGTTTGGCGCGATAGCCGGGCTGCTCCGGCCCGAGCAAATTTTGGAGGTCTGGGAGCTCCATCCCGACCAGTGTCTGGCCTTGGGTTGGCAGCATAATAGTAGTGTACCGGTCGTACACACAGAGAGGCGCAAAGAAATGGTTTCCGCAGCTACACCCACCCGCGAGATTCAGCGCGCCACCCTGCCCAACGGCGTGCGCATTGTGACTGAAGTGATGCCCTATGTTCGCTCCGTTTCCTTGGGCATTTGGATTGGCAGCGGTTCGCGTATCGAGCATGGACCCGAGAATGGCATTTCGCACTTTATCGAGCACATGGTGTTCAAGGGGACGAAACACCGGTCGGCGGAGGACATTGCCCGGTCAGTGGATTCCGTAGGCGGTGGACTCGACGCCTTCACCAGCAAGGAACTCGTGAGCTTCAATACCAAAGTGCTTGACGAACACTTGCCGTTCGCGCTGGATATTCTGGCGGATCTGGTGTTGAATCCTTTGTTTCGCGAGGGGGACATCGAAAAAGAAAAAGGCGTGATTCTTGAAGAGATCAAGATGGAGGCCGACCAGCCCGAGTTCGTGCTGCACGAGACTTTCATCAGCAATTTCTGGAAAGGTCATGGGCTAGGGAAGCCGATTTTGGGCACCAAAGAGACGGTGAAAAAATTCGGGCAGAATGCTGTGCTCGACTACTTCAACCGCGTCTACTCGCCCAGAAATATTTTGATCACCGCCGCCGGCAATCTGAATCATGAAAATATCGTGGCGTTGATTGGCGAGAAGTTCGCCGGGTTGCCGAGCCGCGAGACTCTGCCGCTGGATACGATTCCGAAAACGCACGCGCCGTTCATTTTAAAGAACAAAGAATCGCTCGAGCAGGTACACATCACGATTGGCGTACCGGCTTATCCTTTGGCCCACCAGTTGCGGTTCCCGCTGTACATCCTGAATACGGTCTTGGGCGGAGGCATGAGCTCGCGCCTGTTCCAGAACATCCGCGAAAAGCAGGGGCTGGCCTATGCCGTGTATTCGGAATTGAATCTATTCAGCGATACCGGATGCTTCATGGTGTACGCGGGCACGGCGGTTGAAACCGCGACCCAGGTTGTTAATTCGGTGGTGGAGGAGTTCAGGCAACTGAAGCAAGAGTTGATCGGTGAAGAGGAGCTGCGGCGCGCCAAGGATCATTTAAAGGGTTCGCTGATGCTCAGCCTGGAATCGACTTCGAGCCGCATGTCGAACCTGGCGCGGCAGGAACTCTACTTCAACCGCTTCATGTCGCTCGACGAAATGCTCGAGAGTATCGAGGCCGTGACGCGCGACGAAGTGCAGCGGATTGCGCAGGAGTTTTTCCGGGAGGAGAGCATCGCGCTGGCAATGCTGGGGCGTTTGGGCGACGTAAAGCTGACTCGCGGCGACTTGGCCTGCTAGCCCTTGGCCGCGGCAAGCGCTTTCAATTTGTCATCCAAAAATCCGAGAGAACGTTCGAGGACTTCACGATATCTCGGATTTGCCGAGGAGGCGATATCTTGCAGAACTCGGGTGCGGGAAAGCTCAAGGCTTTCGCGCTCGCGCTCTAATCGGATTTCTTCGTCGGCGACCGCCCGGCGGTTTGCCAGGGAGGCTCGATCCTCGGCCGCTTCCATCTGTGCCTCGACCGATTTGCTCTCCCAACCGCGTGCCACGCTACCAGCTTGGCACATTTGATCTGAGCCCGTGGCTGTTATCCTGAACCATAAGCTTGTTTAATGCCGCACTTGCGTTACACGACTCCCCGTGGAATCACCGTCGACCGTACTGAATCCAAGCTGACCTATACGCGCGGATTGCGCCACGTACTGCAGCAGCTCGATCGAAAACGGGGCGTTTACTTGTCGTCGGGCTATGAGTATCCGGAGAGATACTCGCGCTGGGACGTGGCGAGCGTCGCTCCGTCGTTTGAAATCGTTGGCCGCGGACGGCAACTCGAATTTCGCGCTTTGAATGAACGTGGACGCGTGCTTTTGCGTCTGCTTCATCCAGTGCTCGCGCATCATTCGCAATGGACCTTGGAAGCGCAGACAGCCGATGCGACGGCTATTCGGCTGCATCCGCTTGCCGAACGATTTTCCGAGGAAGAGCGTAGCAAACAGCCCTCGCCCTTCTCGGTGCTGCGCGCGTTGATTCAAGAATTCCGGCATCCCGACGATTCGCGGCTGTTGCTGGCCGGCGCGTTTGGATACGATCTTCTGCTCGAATTCGATCCGATCCGCATGCGTCTGCCGCGCGAGGGCCACAAGCACCTGCATCTGCTGTTTTGTGACGACATTTATTTCATGGATCGCAAACGGGAGATCATCGAACGCTTCCAATACGATTTTTCCGGCGAGGCGGGCTCGACCGCCGGGTTGCCGCGCACGTCGCCGGCTGCGGTGAAGCCTCGAACAGCCGGAGCTTCCAGCGGGGAGATTGTCTCCGACCATGTGCCCGAAGAGTATTGCCGGAAGGTGGAGGCGGTGCGCGAGGGTATGCGCCAGGGCAACTACTACGAGGTTGTCCTGCGGCAGACTTTCAGCGCGCCGTACACGCAAAGTCCATCGGAGCTTTTTGAGCGCATTCAGAAATCAAGCCCGAGTCCTTACGAATTCATTTTGCAGATGGGCGACGAACAGCTCATCGGCGCATCGCCCGAGATGTTTGTGCGGGTGGAAGGCGAGCGAGTAGAAACCTGCCCGATCGCGGGGACAGCGCGACGGTCCGGCGATCCGCTGCGGGATGCCGAAAGCATTCGGGATCTGCTCAATTCAACGAAAGAAGAATCGGAGCTGACCATGTGCAGCGACGTGGACCGCAACGACAAGTCGCGGGTCTGCGTGCCGGGATCGGTGCGCGTGGTGGGCCGGCGGCTCATCGAATCGTACGCCGGGCTATTTCACACAGTCGATCACGTGCGCGGAACGCTGAACGAAGGCTTCGATTCGCTCGATGCATTCCTGACCCATATGTGGGCGGTCACGATCATAGGCGCTCCTAAGAAGGCGGCGGCGCAAGCTATCGAGGATCTGGAAAAAGATGCGCGCGGCTGGTATGGCGGCGCGGTCGGAATGCTCAGCCTGAACGGCGATATCAATACCGGCATCACGATTCGCACCGTACACTTGAAAAACGGCGTGGCGAAGTATGCCGCAGGCGCTACGCTGCTTTACGATTCGGAGCCAGAGGCCGAAGACCAGGAGTGCCGCCTCAAAGCGACGGCCTTCTTCCGCGCCATGAATCCGGCGATTGCGGCCGGTCCTGAGATGCACCGCATGAAGCGCGTGGGCGAAGGCGTGCGGCTGCTGCTGGTGGACAACGACGACTGTTTCATCCACACGCTTGCTAACTACGCGCGGCAGACGGGGGCGAGCGTATCCACGTTTCGCTCGAACGTGGCATTGGATGTGATCGACGCTGAGCGGCCCGATATCGTGCTGATCTCACCCGGACCTGCGCGGCCGCAAGATTTCGGCGTTCCTAATCTGGTCCGGGAACTTGCCAAACGCGGAATTCCAACGTTTGGCGTCTGCCTCGGGTTGCAGGGAATAGTGGAGGCGTTCGGCGGCGTATTGGAAGTGCTTCCCTATCCAATGCACGGAAAAGGCTCCCAGGTAACGCATTCTGGCAAGGGAGTCTTTCAGGGTCTTCCTTCGCCATTTCGCGTCGGCCGTTATCATTCGCTGTACGCGCAACGGGAGAGTTTTCCGAAGTGCCTCGAAATCACCGCGGAATCGGAAGATGGAATCATCATGGGGCTGCGGCACCGTGAACTGCCCATGGAAGCGGTGCAATTCCATCCGGAATCGATACTGACTCTGGAGCGCGATTGCGGGTTGCGGCTGATGGAAAATATGATCGAGGCGTTCGCGCACACGCCCGTGGGTTAGAGCTTTGGCATCCAATCCCAGCGTGGCGGTGGTCGGCGGAGGTCTCGCCGGATTGGCGACCGCATTGGCCTTGGGCTCGACGGGTTATCCGGTTACGGTGTATGAAGCGCGGCCATTTTTGGGCGGACGGGCGACCTCTTATTCCGTAAACACAGCCGAAGAGAGCGTCACGATCGACAATTGTCAGCACGTGTTGTTACGCTGCTGCGCGAATCTCATCGACTTCTATCAACGGCTCGAAGTGATCGAGCGCATCGATTTCTGGCGCGAATTTTATTGGATCGAACCTGGCGGCCGGGTTTCGGTGATGAAGCGCGGCCGGTGGCGCGCCCCTTTCCATCTCACGGAGTCTTTCGTCAAACTTCGTTTTCTGACGGCGGCGGATAAGTTCAGCGTGGCGCGCGGACTTCTTTCGATCCGATACGAATTCGGAAAGCGGACCGATCTCGAACGCATCACCATGCTCGATTGGCTGCGTGAAAAGAAACAGACGTCCAGGGCTATCGAGCGATTTTGGCGCCAGGTGCTGGTGAGCGCGATCAATGAAGATCTGGACCGCATGGCCGCTATTCACGGGCTGCAGGTCTTCGCGCTCGGCTTTCTGGCGAAAGTCGATTCCTACGAGATGGGTGTGCCGGCGGTTCCGCTGGGCGAGTTGTATTCGGAGAAAGCTTGGGCACGCTATACGTGCGTGAAACTGGCTGAGCGCTGCGCGATTGAGCGGATTCGAGTAGAGAACGGGCGGGTCGAAGGATTGGAAGCGCACGGCGAACTGGTGAAGGCGGACGCGTATGTTCTGGCCGTGCCCTTCGAACGGGTGCCTGCGCTCGCTCCAGAACTGGGCTTGGATTTCTCATCATTTGCTCATTCGCCGATCACGGGAATTCACCTGTGGTTCGATCGGCAAGTGACAAAGCTTCCGCACGCCACGCTGCTCGACCGTACGATCCAGTGGATGTTCAACAAGGAAGACGGGCGATATCTTCAGCTTGTGGTCAGCGCATCACGCAGCTTGTCCGAGATGCCCAGGGCAGACGTGGTGGAATTGGCTTTGAAGGAGCTGAAGGAATTTTTCCCCAAGGTTGCCGAGGCAAAGCTGGAGCGCGTTCACGTGGTTAAGGAAGTCCGCGCGACGTTTTCGGCCGGACCCGGATTAGAAGAAAAACGGCCACGTACTGCGACGGACTTCCCAAATGTTTTCCTGGCTGGAGATTGGACGAAATCGGGCTGGCCGGCGACGATGGAGGGCGCGGTACGCAGCGGCTATCTGGCCGCGGAAGCGGTGACCAAATCGTTCGGCAACCCGCAAAGTTTTCTGGTGCGCGGTTAACGTTGGTTCGATTTAAGAATTTTCTTGCGCAGCCGGATGGATTTCGGTGTGACTTCCACCATTTCGTCGCTGCGAACAAACTCGATGGCCTGCTCGAGGTTCAGGATTTTAGGCGGTATCAGGCGAACCGCTTCGTCGGAAGTAGAAGCGCGCATGTTGGTGAGCTTCTTTTCCTTGACGATATTGACGTCGAGATCGCTCGAGCGCGAATTTTCGCCAATGATCATCCCTTCGTAAATCTCGGCGCCCGGCGCGATGAAGATCACGCCGCGCTCCTGCAAATTGAAAATCGCGTAGCTAGTGGCGGAGCCCGATCGATCGGCGACCAGAGAACCCGTGGGCCGCATTTCTATCTCGCCCTGCCACTCGATATAGCCGTGGAATAGCGAGTTCATGATGGCCGTGCCGCGGGTATCGGTAAGCATTTCGCCGCGCAGGCCGATCAGCCCGCGTGACGGGACGTGAAATTCGAGCCGGACGCGGCCCGAGCCGTGATTGACCATTTTCACCATCTGGCCCTTGCGGCTGCCCATTTTTTCAATGACGACGCCGATGAATTCCTCAGGGCAATCGATGACTAGAAGCTCGAGAGGTTCGTGCAGCACGCCATTGATCTTCCGTGTAAGGATCTCGGGCATGCCGACCTGCAGCTCGTAGCCCTCGCGGCGCATCATCTCGATCAGGATGGCGAGCTGCAGCTCGCCGCGGCCCATCACTTTGAACGCGTCCGGGCCGCCCGCCTCTTCGACTCGGATCGAGACGTTCGTCAGCAGTTCCTTATCGAGGCGGTCGCGCAAATTACGCGAGGTCACAAACTGGCCTTCGCGCCCGGCGAACGGGGAGTTGTTGACGGTAAAAGTCATCGCGATCGTAGGCTCGTCGATCTGGATCTGTGGCAGCGGCGCGGGTGTTTCGGCGCTGGTCACGGTCTCGCCAATGGTAATGCCCTCGACGCCCGCAATTGCGAGCACGTCGCCCGTCTTGCCGATGGTTTCATCGACTCGCTTCAATCCCTCAAACGAATACAGCTTCGTAATACGCGTCTTGTGGAGCGAGCCATCCAGTTTCACGATGGCGACATCGTCGCCGTGCCGCAGGGTGCCATTGAAAACGCGGCCGATTGCCAGGCGCCCGAGATAATCGCTGTAGTCAAGATTCGCGACCAGAAGCTGGAGTATACCGGCGGAGTCGCCGCTCGGAGCGGGAATCTTATGAACGATCGTTTCGAAAAGCGGCTCCAGATTCGCGCTCTCGTCCGCGGGGTCGAGCTTGGCGATACCGGCTTTCGCATTCGTGTAGACAACCGGAAAATCGAGCTGGTCTTCGGTGGCATCGAGATCGATGAACAAGTCGTACACCTCGTTCAGCACTTCTTGGATACGGGCATCCGGGCGGTCGATTTTGTTGATGACGAGCACTGGCGGCAGCTTGGCTTCGAGAGCTTTCATCAGAACGTAGCGGGTTTGCGGCAAGGGGCCTTCGCTCGCGTCGACCAACAGCATCACGCCATCAACGATCTTGAGCGCGCGTTCGACTTCGCCGCCGAAGTCGCTATGGCCGGGAGTATCGACGATGTTAATTTTGGTGCCGTGATAACGCACGCCCGTAGTCTTGGCGAGGATGGTGATACCGCGCTCGCGCTCGAGATCATTGGAATCCATTACGCGGTCGGTAAGCTCTTCATTGGCGCGGAAGATGCCGCTTTGGCGCAGCATGGCGTCGACCAGGGTGGTCTTCCCGTGATCGACGTGGGCGATGATGGCGATGTTGCGCGTGGCTATGGCTGGAACTTCTACTGACATGGGTAAGCTTCATGGTCGCACGCTGTGCGAACCTGTTAGCGACATGGCGGCGGACGAGACATTACCGGTGGTTGTGATCGTGGGGCGTCCGAACGTAGGGAAATCAACACTATTTAACGCGATTATCGGAAATCGGCGGTCGATTGTGGGCGACGAGCCGGGCATCACGCGCGATCGCATTTACGGCGAGGGCGAGTATCGCGGAAAACGCTTCGTCATGATCGATACGGGCGGAATCATTCCGTACGACGACGCCTTGATCCCGAGCGAGATTCTGAAACAGGCGCGAGTGGCGCTCGACCTTGCGGCGCACATTCTGTTCGTGATCGACGGACGGACCGAGATTACTTCGTCAGACCGCGATTTGGCGAAGCTGTTGCGACCGCTCAATAAGCCGCTTGACGCTGGTTGTGAATAAGATCGATACGCCGAAGAAAGAAGACCTGATTCACGGGTTCTATTCGCTCGGACTGGGCGATCCCATGCCGGTTTCAGCGGAACACAGATTGGGGCTGGACGATCTGCTGGCGCAGGTTACCGAGCCTTTTCCGGTATCGGAGGCGCCCGTTGAAGAAGGAGAAGAAGAAGGCAAAGAACGGCGCATCAAAGTGGCGATTATCGGGCGGCCGAATGTCGGAAAATCCACCATGCTGAATGCGCTGGTGGGATCTGAGCGCGCCATTGTTTCGCCCGTCGCAGGAACCACGCGCGATTCCGTGGACGAAACCATTCACGAGGGCAACACGGCCTATCGTTTTGTGGACACGGCGGGCATCCGGCGTAAGGGCAAAACTACGGAGATGACGGAGAAGATGGGCGTGGTGATGGCGCGGCGCAACATCCGTATGGCGAACGTAGTGCTTCTGCTAATCGATGCCGTGGACGGGATAGTGGCCTCCGATGCGACGATTGCAGGCTATGCGCACGAAGAAGGCCGTGCCGTGATCCTGGTGGTGAATAAATGGGATGCGGCGGAGGGCAAGAGCAAGCGCGCGTTTACCGAATCGGTGCGGGACGAATTGAAGTTTCTCGATTACGCGCCGGTCATTTTCGCGTCGGCGAAAAATGCCGAAGGGATACGGCGGATTTTTGCGACGATCCGGCGCTGTTATGAGGCGGCGTCGAAGCGCGTGACGACGGGCGAGCTGAACCGGTTTGTCGAGACTATCAAGTTCGATGGCGACGTGAAGGTCTACTACATGACCCAGGCCACGATCCGGCCGCCGACGTTCATTGTGTTTACGGACAAGGCGCGGGACATGCATTTTTCGACCGAGCGGTTTCTGACGAACCGGCTGCGGGAGCGGTTTGGGTTCGACGGAACCCCGATTGTGATCAAGACAAAGAGGCGTTAGGCTAAAGGTATGTCTACGGCGGTTCAGATTTCATTGAGCGAATATCTGAGCAACACCTACGAGCCGGATTTCGACTACGTCGATGGGGTATTGGAGGAGCGGAACGTAGGCTTGAGACGGCACAGCAGAACGCAAACCCTTTTGGCCGTCTGGCTATTTGGGCGCGAAAAAAAACACGGGTTCAGAGTGCTGACCGAACAGCGGGTAAGGGTTTCGCCAACACGCGTTCGCATACCCGACATATGCCTGGTCACGCCGGAAAACAAGGACGAATTGACGCAGCGGCCGCCGATGCTTTGGATCGAGATTGTCTCTCCGGACGATCGCTGGACCAGAATCCAAACAAGGCTTGCCGACTGCACCACTTTTGGCGTGCCAATGATTTGGATCGTTGACCCGTATACCAAGCAGGCTTGGACGATTACAGGAGCGACTGGCGCCGTGGCGGTCACGGATGGCGTGCTCCGCCATCCGGAACTTGGCCTGGAGGTTCCCCTGCAAGAGATTCTTCCGGAAGACTAGTTCTTCAGCTCCCTGGCGATGACGTTATCGTTCTCGTCGAAAACTCGAATCGAAACGAGCTGCCCATTGTCGGCTTCTACCTGGTAATCGAGCGATTGCGAATCGGTCACTTTGTTTACCGGCTCAAGGATCGTCCATTCGCCGCCATTGATCGAGTATTCGGTCTTGTCGATCCAACTCAACGCATCTTTCGCGGTGAATTTGACTGTCCGTTTAGGCCCGGGGGCGGAAACCGCCACGTTTAAAATTTCGGGAGGAGTGTTATCGATTACGAAACTGTCGCTCTCGAATGAAGAAGAGAGAGCATTTTCGGGCGGGTTTCCCGGAGCGTCGGTTGCGGTCACCCGGATGACATACCTACCGTCCTCGAAAGCCGTGCTGTCGAAAGCGTAATAACGGTCTTGCAGTTTTTCTTTCAGGACCCGCCATTGGGTATCGCCCTGCCTTCTGAGCTCCACTTTGAAGGCAATGGGATCGCCGTTAGGATCGTCAGCACTCCAGCGCGCGGTCACATAGCCTTTGTTGTATTGAAGAGTCGAGTTGGCGTTCGTTTCGGCGCTGGGTGTGGCCGGCGATGTCCGCTTTCGTCCAACCGCGGGCAGGGTCACCGTGGAGGGTGAGCCCGAGGGCAAAACCGACCTCTCCAGAAATTGATTCGAGGGCGCCTGCCGATAATTGAAGGGCGCAAATTCAATTTGCCGCACCTTGGGCGCGATATTTTTGGGCAGATAGGCGATATCGACGACACTCAGCTCCGGCGATTCGTTAGCCGAGGATTTCGTCAGAGTGAGGCGGTATTGCAGAAAGCGCGCCGGCGGCGATTGAATGGAACCGCCAAGCTCCGACACATCGACTTTGCTCCAGGGACTCCAGTTTTTTTCCGGGTGATTCAAGTTGCCGCTGCGGGTTTCGAGAGACACGGCTCCGCCATGTAGCGCAGACGTCAGGTGCACCTTGCCCCAGTAGGCGAAATCGTTTGCGTCCAGCACTTCGCTCTCGAGAGTGCCAGTTTTTTCCAAGCCGGGATTGATCGAGTAGAGATTGCCGACATTACCGGTGGCTGCATACACGATGCCATTCTTGCCTTGCAGAAATGTAGTGACTTGCGTAGGCGGCGCGTTCAGCAGTTCGGTAGAGAGCTGGTCGGAGTCGACGCGATACACGATGCCTTTGTTGCCGGTGCCGAGCAGCAGGTTGCCGGAAGCATCGAGGGCCGCCGCATAGACAATATCGCTAGCCGAGTTCCAAATGCGCTCGGCGGAACCGTCTTTCTGGATGCGATACACTTCCGAGCCGCCGGTTACGGAAGCGCTGAGTGAACCAACGGCGGGGGGAAGAGTGGGAGGGTTCGGAGTTGTATGCGGCACGCCGGCCCCGCTCGCGAGCGGTTGAGCCGATGGCAGCACGGGCGCCGGACCCGTAACCGATACGCTCAGCGGCTTGTTCCCTACGGAAGCGGCATAGATCACGCCGCTCCGCTCGGCGAGCGCGGTCACTTCGCGCTTATTGGTTTGATACAGGACGAAGGCCCGGCCCTGCGGCGTGATGCGAATGACAAGGCCGCTCGGCTCGGTACCAACAATCAGATTGTCGTCCTCATCGACGAGCATGGAACGCACGTGCGTTTCTTCGGTATCGAAAAATTTCGAACCATTGCCGTCGCCAGCAACTTTATAAATGATGCCGGCGTCTCCGGTGGCTACGAAGAGATTGTCGTGGTGATCGAAAGCAAGCGACCAAATGTATTTCGACTTCGCGTCGAAAAAAAGCTGGGGCTTACCGCTCGCATCGATGCGGTAGATCTTTGCATCAGGGAGCACGGCCGCATAAAGGCGATCCTGCGCGTCGATGGCCAACGCGTGTACTTCGAGGCCGGGCAACTCGGCGACGACCTTCGGCTTGGCGTTTCTCGAAAGGGCGTAGATCTTAGTCGTGGCTCCGGTGGGCGCGCCGCCCGCATAATAGAGCGTGCCCTTGGAATCCTCGGCGATGGCCCAAAGGTAGGGCACGTTCGTGCTGTCCAGTTCTTTGAATTCGGGTGCGAGCGTGATGTGACCGTCGCTGCGTATGGAAATCTTTTTGGGAGTGCCGCGCGTAAACTCGGCCTGATCGGATTGTTCCCAAACGTGGGTATCCACGGCAAGGCATACGATCGGCGCGGACGCCAGCAAAATCAAGGCGGCGAACTTATTCATGTGACTGGTTTTAGTTGACGCGTATTTTCAGGGAATAGTTGCCGGTAACGACTGTGTCGAACGGCACGGAGGTCTGTTCGCGCGCGCTTTCCGGAGAACTGACGAACTGATGATTCGTCGCGCGGCCGCTCTGCATTACGTTCAATACCGAAGCGGGCAAGCTGGGCAACACTTTTTCGTCCGAATAGATCGTGGGCTGTGACTCGATCAGCGAGACATAGAGGCGATTGTTGCTACGCTCTTCATTCAGTAGCGCGACCGTCTGCGGGATGTCTTCGATCCGATTCAGCGAGCTCGCAATATTTTGGAAGCGGCTGAGCGTCTCGGCATCGCTGAACAGAATTTGGTGCTCGCCGCGCGCCAGACCGGCCGGAATTTTTACCGTCACGGTGCGCTCGATGCGCTCGCCGTGGAATGGCCTGAGGAACACTTTGACCGGGATATCGGTTCCGGCGGTGACCTTATTATCGCCGATCCAGGCGGATTCGATCTGCGCGATACGACGCTCGGGGAGCAGGTCGATGCTCACGTTGACGGCATCGAGCTTAGGAAGCTTACTCGAGTTGAGAAAAAGACGATTGAATTTATCACCCCACCAGCCCGCGAGCAGCATGGGCGTGGGGATGGGCGTCCCGGCCGGAGCTTGCATCGTGGTGAGTTCGATACGATGATTACCTTCTACTTCCAATTCGCCGTGCAGGCGGTAAGTGGCCTCTTCGGAAAAGTCGTTCAAGTTGGAGATGGAGTTGAAGAGCGTCGCCATCATCAGATACGGAGTCCATTTGTGGTCGACGAAAACGCTGAAATGAAAATCGCGAGTCTTATGAATACTGTTGTCGCTGTTGAAGGAGCGGACGTGCATGGTGACCGGGATCATCTGTGCGGTGGCGCCTAATTCGGCTTCGATCGCGCTATGGCGGTCCTGCCGCAGCGCGCCGACAACTTCGGTGGCATTGCCCATTTTTGTGGGCTGATAGGAGGAAGCGAGCGTGGTGATGATTTCATCTTTGGCGATCGGCATTTCGACCGGCCCGAGATTGAACATCGGATGACCGAAGGCCAGCACGCGCTTGCCATCGTTGTAAGTGACGGTGCCGCCGCCGGTCATGGTCATATCGCCCGATACCAGCACGGCGGCGATGCTCTCGCCCGGCTGCATGGACGTGGCCCAATCCTTGGCGGGTTTTGATGAATCCAGTTTGCCGGCCGCGCCGCCTTGCGCCACCATCAGCCCAAGCTGGTTAAAAACCGGTGAAAACTGCTGGATGGCATCGTCGCTGAAGCCCGACATCGTGATGGGCGTAGCGATCGGCGTCATCATAGGCGTTTCATTAAAATTGCGCATCGCGCCGGCCGCCATCACGCGCGATAGTAAGCCGTCGGGCAGCGGTAGCGAGTTTTCGGCCTGCTGAATCTTGTCCGGCGTGCGGCTGTCTGCGGGACGGCTTTTATCGAATTCGCTGACTTCCAGCATGAGTCGGATGGGCGTGATGCCGCAGATGGCATCGGGCGAAAAAACGCTCAGGCGGAGTGAAATGGCGCCGACCAGTTTGCCGTCAATATAAACCGGGCTGCCGCTCATGCCACCTGCTACGTTGGTACGCGAGGCTTTGCCGGTCATTTTTCCTACAATGATGTCCTGCTTGGGCCCCCAGGCGTTTTGCCAGATGCCAACGATTTCGACCGGTACCGGTTCCGGCTTGCTGCCTTGAAAGACGGTCCAGGCGACCGCTTGCATGCCGGGCCGCAGCGCGTTTTCCGGATAGAGCTCTACTTTGCCCGATTTGGGCGGGGTGGTCATGTTGGCGACACCTTCCGCCGAGCCCGCGGCAGCGGCAGCGCACAAGAGAAGCAGACAGCGGAGGGACGCCTGTTTAAACATGGTCGGGATAATCCCCATTATCCCGCAAATGAATCCTCGCGTTAATCTCGCTTCATCCTGATGCATTTTGACCGCGAAGAATGTCCAATGGGGGAGAGGGTTGTTAGACTGTAGGTTTTGGAGAGTCCATGCTTCGCCATAAATTATTGACTGCAGGTTTTTGCGTATTATTCGCGTCATTGACGGTAGCGGTAGCGGCCAATCAAAAAGAAGGTGGAAGTAAGGGTGACGCCGCCAAAGGAAAAGAGACTTTCGAGCAATGCGCCATCTGCCACAACGTCGACACGGACGAAAAGAAGATGGGCCCGTCCTTAAAGGGCTTGTTCAAGCGAAAAACGTTGCAGAGCGGCAAGCCCGTGAGCGATGCGACCGTGCTCGATCAGATCAACAATGGCGGAAACGGCATGCCGGCCTATGCCGATATGCTCTCGGCGGATGACAAGGCCAACGTTCTGGCTTACTTGCACACGCTTTAGACAAGCCTGAACGTTTGTTACATTAGGTAATGATCGCGCCTAGCCTCTGGTCCCCATCGTCTAGCCCGGCCTAGGACACCGCCCTTTCACGGCGATAACAGGGGTTCGAATCCCCTTGGGGACGCCAATCCGTCCGTCAGATAACCATACAGATGTGTACGGTGTAGTACGAATCGCTGTTGAGTTCGTGCGCTGGACAACTCTAAGATCATGATTCAATGTCCATGCGTGTTGCTCTTCCGTGTGCGTTGCCGTGCCGCTTTGCTGTACATTCGACGAAGCTGTCAATGGGAACACACCGGCGGCGGCGACTTCGAGCAAACCGCAACGCTGACCGTCAAGAACTGAGAGCCCGGGACCTTAGCCGCACGAAATTAATGGCTAAATGTCTCTATTTGCAGTGGCTATCCCGGCTGCGCTGTCGCGGCCCTTTCATCGGTACAACAATTCTTTCCGATCCGTCGCGGTAGCGAACGGAAATACCGTGTCGCCATCGTTTCGGCGGTTTACGTCGATCAGCTCAGCGCCGGAAGTCCATCGCTTCGCGGCACGGCCGTGCTCTCCGGTCAGCCCGAATCCGCGGCGGATGTATGCGCGGCTTGCTTGTCCCTATGTAGGTTGGTCGCTACGGTTGGACACGATCCAGCTTTCGGATGGTCGCCACACGCTGAAAGCGGTAGTGAATAGCGGGTCCTTCGGCGCTGGCGCGGCCAGCGTGCCGATCACGATCAGCAACTGGATCTCGCCGGATCCTATGCACTTGTTATCGATACCGCGGGACCGCGGGCGGGGTCCTCAGCGGCGTGGCCAATCTAAAAGGTTGGGCGGTCAGCGACGACCGCGGGCATCATCACGATTGCCGTGTCGGTTGACGGCGCGCTTCTGGGAAATGCCAGCTATGGAGATAGCCGCAACGATGTTTGCGAGGTCCATCAGAACCGCTTCGGGTGTCCGAACGTGGGCTGGCACTTTGCCTATGGACACCGCGAGATTATCCAATGGCAGCCACACTGTCTCGGTCACCGCAACCTCCGGTTTCGGTGAGCAAAGTACACAAACCGCGACCGTGACCGTGAAGAACTAAGATCTCAGATACTGATCGGTCTTATTGATCCAATCCTCGCGCGGCGGCGTGAAGGTGTCGATGGCAATCGTGTCCTCCAGAGCCACGGCAGCGTGCGGCACGTGCGGCGGAATGAGTAGAAGCTCGCCCGCGCCGAGCGTAATTTCCTTGCCATCGACAGTGAATCGCAGAACGCCGGAGAGGATATGGCTGATTTGTTCATGATGATGGCTATGCTGCGGCACGATACAGCCGCGCTTCATCGAAATACGCGCTACCATGACCTCGTCTCCCACAACATACTGCCGGTCGAAAAGCGGGTTCATGGTTTCCGCCGGCACCTCTTGCCAGCGAACGTGTTGCACCGATTTTGATTGGCTCATTTGATGTCCTTCCGGGCGGTCCTGATGCGCTCGACCGCCTCCTGTAAATTTTCCAAAGAGTTCGCGAAGCTGAAGCGAATGTATCCTTCGCCGAGGTCTCCAAACGAGCCTCCATTCAGGCAAGCCACGCCAGCGCGCTCGAGCAGAAGATCGGCGAGATCTTTCGAAGCCATGCCGGTTCCCTCCACATTTGCGAACGCATAGAACGCGCCGCCCGGCGGAACGCAGCGGAACCCCGGAAGAGTATTCAGCGCCTGGCAGAATACATCGCGCCGGCGGCGGAACTGAGCCACCATGTTGTCGACTGCGGTTTGCGGTCCGGCGATGGCCGCGAGCGCCGCACGCTGCGTAAAGCTGGCCGCGCAGGAATTAGAATTTACCATCAGCTTGTTGACGCCTTCGACCAGCCATTCGGGCATCACGCCGTAACCGAGCCGCCAACCTGTCATGGCGTAGGTCTTTGAAAATCCATCGAGCAGGATCGTCTTTTCGAGCATACCGGGCAGAGCTGTGATCGAGAAGGGAGCTTCGGGCGTGTAATAGATGCGGGAGTAGATTTCGTCGGAGAGCACCATCAAATCGCGGTCACGCACCAGGGCGGCGATTTCGCGCAGATCCGGTTCGGGGATTACGCCGCCGGTTGGGTTCTGTGGCGAATTGAGGATCAGCAGGCGCGTGCGGCTGGAGAGCTTGTCGCGCAGAATATCGAGGTCGAACGAGAAGCCGCGGGTCTCGAGGAGCGGAACCGGCACTGGCCTGGCGCCCAAATATTGGATCATCGAGCGATAGATGGGGAAACCCGGATCGGGATAGACGACTTCGTCACCTGGCTCGAGGAGCGCCAGCATGGAAAAAAAGAGAATCGGCTTGGCGCCGGGCACCACGCACACATTGCGCGCTGCCACGGAAATGCCGCGGCTGCGCGAGACAGAAGCGGCGATCGCCTCGCGTAACTCCGGCAGACCTTGCGTGGGTCCGTAGCGAGTCCAGCCTTGATCGAGCGCAAGCTTCGCGGCCTCTACAATGTGCGGCGGCGTGGGGAAATCCGGCTCGCCGATTTCGAGATGCACCACGCTGCGCCCCGCGGCTTCGAGGGCGCGGGCTTTTACCAGGACATCGAACGCCGATTCGATCTCGAGCCGCGCGATACGCTCCGCAAGTTTCATCGCAGTTGATTTGGGCTGGCAGCGAAAAGGGAACCTTGCGGTTCCCTTTAGTCGCGTCGATCGGAATCGACCCTAGAGTTGTGACCAGTTGGTCCCCTTCGTATCGGGGTGATTCCAGTATATCCTTCGGTCGCTCTCACGATCCTACGGGTTGGAATTTTCGGCAAGGTGCAGCTAGGCTGAGATTGCAGACGCCGCGCCGGAAACGCAAACAATCCGCCGGTTCAAAGCCAGTACAAAGCGCCATCACTGAACTCGGGGCGCTCGATAAAGCGGTGTATTCCGGAATTTGACCAGCGCCCAAATCCAGGTCAGCGGATCGCGAAAAACCGTGACTTTCTTGCCCTCGCTCAGCGATCTTGACCTATAGTTCACCGGAAGCTCCAAAGGCTTATAGCCTTTCCTCAGAAGCTTAATGACGATCTCATAATCGAAGTCAAAGCGGTTGCACTCGAACTCGAGCCCATATAGACACTCGCGCCGGAAGACCTTAAACATAGTGAAGGGATCGGTGAGGCGTTGCGAGTACAGCAGGTTGAAGAGCGTCAAAAAAAACACGTGCCCTAAGTTAAAAAAAGCCGCCAGCCCGGGCGAGTCCGAAAACTGGCGGATCTTCCACCTGTTTTTGCCGGTACTGTGGCGGGATCCAAGCACGAAATTGCTCTGAAACCGCAGCAGCGGTGCTGTTAAGGCATCGTAGTCGTCAATATCGTATTCGAGATCCGCGTCTTGAAACAGCACTATGTCGCCTGTAGCGGATGCAAGCCCACTCCGAACCGCGTGACCTTTGCCCTTTGCCTCGTCTTCCAAAATGAGCCGAACGCGCGGATGGTTCTGATATCGCAGAACGAGATCTCTGCTTCCATCGGTTGAGTTACTCTCGACGAGAATGACCTCAATTTCCAAGCCGGTGATTGACTTAGAGAGCAATTGGTCGATGAGTTCGACGAAAGTAGCGGCTTCGTTATATACGGGAACAATAACTGATAGCCTCGGCCGAGAAGGTCGCGCTTTGGATCGAACCAGCAGTCTCGTTCTGCCATGAGATACCCGGAACGTCCTGTTGCGAAGCACTGGATTCAGAGAAATGAGCCTACGCAGCCATCGAAAGCGCTGAAAGGCGTGAGGATTCGCCGTCAGCCTTTCATGAAGATAATTTACGGACGCCAGGCTGCGGTCGGGCACCACGATCGGATCGCCAAAGCCCGCTCGAATCAGCAGATTCTGGAGCGTGTCGATGGAAAAGTAAAACAGATTGGTTCGATTGAACTCCCACCATGAAGTGCGTAGTAACCGCGCGGTCTTGCTGTCGGTGGTGGGCGAAATGACCATTAGACAACCCTCGACATCCAGAACATCATGGAGGCGCTGAAGAGCCTTGAATGGATCCCGCATCCTCTCGAGCGCGGAAAATAGAATGCACGCCTGGACTCCCGCGGGCAGCTCCACTCTGGAGGCGGATTCAAACTCGTGGGCCGAAAACGCATGCACCCGAAAGCCTAGCTTGCGAGCCTCGTTACAAAGATGAGTGGTCGCTCCCACCAGTAGCAGCGTGCCCCCGCTGATTCCGGAATAGGAAGTTAGCTCGCGGATCCTTTCGGCGGCATTCGCCTCGTATACTTCCTCCGCTGCGCTGCGCTGTAAGGGAGATACGCCCTGCGGGCTAGCATCCATGCCAGGCTGCGGATTTAGAAAGAGTAAACCGCACTCTTGGCAGCCGCAAACGGGCGATCTGTCCACAACGAATTCGTATTCCAGATGTGTTGAATCGCAGATCGGGCATCGGCTGAAAGCGGTACCCATCGGCTCCCGCTGAGATTTAACGGCGCTTCTCAAGGCCTGGGGCTCTCGGATCTCAAGAGCTGCATTCTACAATGTGAACTGTTAACGCAATCTGCGCTGCTGGGGCGGTAAGCGCGCTTTAGAGTAATGCAAAATAACATCCGGGAACCTCATTGTCCAGTCTGCGGCCAAAGCGATCGGATTTCGTTTGCCTTTCAACGAGACGGAAATTCGATTCACTCCTGCCAACGTTGTGACCTGGAGTTTCTATTCCCGCAACCGGCAGACGACACTCTGTCTTCAATATATTCTAGCTCGTACTTTCTCGGGTCGAAAGATGCCGAATCAGTACAGAGGCAAGCAGCGCTAAAGCGCGGCACGGCCAAATTATACTTGGATACGATCATGCCGTTTGTTCGGGCCGAGAAGCCGCGGCTCCTCGAAATCGGCTGTGGGTCAGGTGACTTTTTAATCGAGGCGCAATCCCGCGGATTCGAAGTGGAAGGCCTTGAGTATTCCGGATACGCCGCCACCGCAGCTAACACGCGCATGGGTTGCCAGGCCGTCCGCGTTGGTTCGCCTGAAGAAGAGTGTCTGCCGGCGAACCAATATGACGTGATCACCGCCTTCGATGTGATTGAGCACCTACGCGATCCGAAGAAGTCCCTCAGTCGTCTGTCGGCCGCCCTGAAGCCTGGCGGGTTACTAGTTATCGCTACGCCCTCGCTTGATAGCTGGTCGCGCCGATTGTTGGGCCGGCTCTGGATGGAATATAAAACGGAGCATCTTACATACTTCAGTCGAAGCTCTCTGAAGCGACTGTTCCAGGTGACTGGATTTGGCACTGTTCAGTTTTTTCCCAACTATAAGGTTCTCAGCTTCGACTACGTATCATCTCACTTCGCGCGATTTCCAGTTCCGGTCGTTGGTCCGCTTATTCAGGTTTTCAGAAGAATCCTGCCAAACAGATTGGTTCATCGGCCGACGAAGATAGTCGCCAGCGGCATAACGGCCCTTGCCCAGAAGAGCGAGTAGGGGCAGGATTCCGCGCACCTGTGATTTATCCCGAATAGAGAATTCTGTAGCTTTGTTAGCATGTCATGTGGCAGATCAGCATCATTTGATCCTTGGCGGCAGCGGCTTTATCGGTCGTCACGTTGCGCTGCGACTGGCGCGTGCTGGATACCAAGTCTCGCTAGCTGACCGGACTCGACCTGAATACGAGTTTCCGGCGGACGCCGCTCATCGCATTTCCTGGCAATCTTTGGAAATGGCCTCTGCCGATTGGGACGCTCTAATTGCCGACGTTGCCGTGGTCCATCATTATGCCTGGACCTCCATTCCCGCTAGCGCGAACGCGAACCCAGTTGGGGATATGACTTCCAATGTGACAGGGACGCTCGCGATCCTGGAGGCGCTCCGACGCCGTGGCAGTGGCCGCATAGTGTTCCCTTCATCCGGTGGCACTGTCTACGGTCGATTGCAACAAGTGCCTGTACCAGAAGACCATCCGCTTGTGCCGATTACCGCTTACGGAGCAGGTAAAGCCGCGGTTGAAATTTATCTTGGCCTATATCGTGCGTTGCACGGAGTGGATTGCCGCGTGGCTCGCATTGCCAATCCATACGGTGTGGGTCAGAATCTTGCACGAGGTCAAGGCGCCGTTACGACGTTTCTGCACAGGGCTTTAACGAATCAGCCCATTGTCATTTGGGGTGACGGGGAAGTGGTTCGCGACTATATCCACGTAACTGACGTTGCGGCTGCGCTGGTGGCGCTTGCGGTTGCCCCGCGACTCGATCAGTTCCAGACCTTTAATGTCGGCAGCGGAACGGGCGTCAGTCTGAACGCCATCATTGCTGAATTAGAAAATCGCTTGAACAGGCGGCTTAATGTGAGGCGCGAGCATTCCCGGCCCTTTGACGTGCCCATCAGCGTGCTCGATATCACACGCGCGCGCCAGGCTCTGAGCTGGCGGCCGTGTCTCTCTTTTAGCGACGGAATGAAACGTACTATGGCTGATCTCATGGCCAACGCCGATCTGTCAACACTGGACTAAGTTACCGCTCTACCAGGAAACTCCAAACACATGCGTCACAGCCGAAGTGAAGCCAGCGATTTGACAAACTAAAGGCATCAGACGCTCGATCGCGTGGAGCATAGTGCCGTCGTAAGGCACGGGCTCGTTGGGATAGTCATTCCAGTCGAAACGGAGATCCAACAGCGGCCGCAACGCCTCGCGCCGTATCCAGAACATAGCTCCCAGCGGAAAATCGAGATGGTCTGGCAGCGCGCCCTTCCAACCCATCTGGGCGGCAAGTTCATCGGCGATATCGCGGTTGGAATCCCAGCTAATCAGATGTGGATCGCTAGGAAATATCAAGCCCAGGCGCTCCTGTTGCTCGAATGCGCCAATAATCCGGTCCACCATGGCGTGCCTGCCGCCAAGCAGGTTTTCCCAAAGGAAGTGACGCCAGTTTTCACCGATGGTCTTGTCGCCAACGATTAGACTTCGTTTTGCGTGGACATGACCAATAACGTCATATTCTCCGAGGTCTCCTGAAAACTCGGTCAGTAGGGGGCCCATGTCGCGGCCGCGATTAGGTACCACGCGAATGTCAACCTTGCCATAAGCGTATTTGGCCAGGGAGCGTTCCAGTTGCGCCGCTTTGTTTGCGTTATCCGTGCTGATCAGAAGATTGCAATAAGTTCGATTCTTTTGAAGATGAGCCAGGAATTCAATGGCCAGCTCAGGGTAATAAAAGTGAGCGTGCAGCGCCACACGCAGACGGCCGTCCGGACGGATTTTGCTGTCCGGATCGTCGGGCCGCAACACTGGGAGGAACCATCTGCCCAGGGGCTTGCCTTTTCGTACGAAATCAGCAAGAGGGTCAACACCGCCGGCTAAATTCGTTACGTGTTCCGCTGCATATATCTCTCGATGGAACCCCGGAGCGGGGCGCCTTACTTCTTTGAAGAGGGGACCGCGTGCGAACGCCATCGTAAGATAGCGAGTAATCGTATCCGCTCGCGTTTCGATAATCGGATTCAGCCCCAGGAACATTTCCTGGTCGAAAGAAGAGTCATTCAGCAAAGTTTCAGCGTCGGCCGACCGTTGGATCATGCGCGCTGCCGCCGCTGTTCCAATAGCATCTAACCGTGAAACGTAAGTTTCCATATCGAGCAAACGGGTCTCGGCCACACGCCGGGTCGCTCCCGCCATTCGGCTGCGCAGAGCCTCGTCTCCAGCGAGTTTGAGGATCATCCGGCCGGCGGCTTCGGCGTCCAGGTGTTCTACCACTCCGGTAGCCGTCTCCCGGTCCGTCAGTAGCAGTTCGGCTGTGCCACTTGCCTCCTTGAAGCAGATCAAAGGAATGCCGTGCGCGATTGCATCCATCGCGACGTTCGGGAAAGGATCCAGACGCGACGACAACAGAAAGGCATCGGCAATCCGGTAGACAGGATCGAGGTCTGGCACGGCGTCCAGGAATGTGACATGGTCGGCCAGACCGGAACGTGTTAGCTGTTCGGATAGAAAAGCGGAGTAGCCAATATCTTCCTCTGGACGGAAGCCATGCCCGACCCAAAGGAAATGGACAGGCCAGCGTGGCCGGCTCCGAATGACAGTTGCGGCCGCGGCGAGGAACAGGTCGATTCCTTTCCTGATCTGCACACCGCCCGCACCCATGACTAGGAAAACTCCCTCCTTTTCGTGCTTGCGTGTGAGTTCTTCGAGAGCCTCATTGGGAGAATCATCGTCTGAAGACTCTCGAGCTGGCAAAAGAGAACGGCCCTGTGGGAGGACGTAAGTCGGACGTTGCCTAAGGGCCGGAAATTTATCTTGGGAAGACTGCGCTACCACCCGCGCCGGAAAAATGATCTCCGTGGCCCAATCATATCCCGAATATAGCGAGTTCGACGGGTGGACGGAAGACGCGAACTCATGTACCAGTAGCAATGTCGGGATGAATTTGCGTGCGCAGGATTCCAGAATTTGGCGCGATTCAACACTATTCACGATTGCATAGCGAAATTTGCGCGAATCGAATAAAGCCTTCAATGAATGCCCGACATAAGTCGGGTTCCGACGATTAACTCCAAGAATAGGACCATGCACCTCGACACTGAGCGCTTCAAATTCGGGTGTGAGCTCGCCGTCACCGAGGCGGACGGTGTATAGGTTATACCGCCCTGCCAGGTGACGGGCGATGTTCCATCCCAGCACCGGAGCGCCCGTTCGCGACGTTTCGTGCACCACTAAAATGACATTGTCTCTGCTGGGATCGCTGGTAATCCGGCCATTTCGGAACAAACCGGCGGCAACTCCCAACCGGTCTTCTCCGCGCCCGTGCTCAACGTAGTGCAGTAAGCAATTCGAGCCTGCATGGCCCACGTCTGGGTAGCAGTCGATGTAAAAGGCGGGATCGAAGTCTAGCGAGGGAGCGATCCCCATTCGTTCACCAACGATGACGTAGTGAATTGCCAGATTGAGTCCGCTTGCCGCTTTGCCCAGTTGAGCCGCATAGAATGCTTCATCGAACAATCCGGTCGCGCGGACTTTCATGGCCTGCCACTGCACATCGTTCCAGCTTGTGGGCATGGGCCACCCGGCGGAGCGCTGTATAAGCCAGGTAATAACAGGCGGCCCATCAAAGCCAGCAGTGGCAAAGTAAGGTTGCAGCAACGCGCCCGGGAACGACCCATTCGGTTCAAGTCCCATACGCCAGCCCTTCAGGAGATAATGCCGGATCGGGTCTTGAATAGCTTCGGGTCCGGCTTGGCGAACGTAGGCATCTTCGTCGAATAGGCCGCTTCGACCGATCAAATCCCGCTCCAGCTCGAAATCGGTCTCAAATGACGATGTGAAGGTATTAGCGATAGATGTGTCAGCCATTGCGTAGCGCGCGCTTGATAGCACGTAAAGAAGTTTTCAGAGGCGCTGGCAGACTCTTACGCATCCAGACTGGGATGATCAGATGAGAAATTTCGTGATAGGCTTCTGCTAGTCTCGCCAGCTCTTGCCTGGTTACTTCGAGTTCCAGTGCTAACACTTGGCTGGTTTTCTCACGCTGGCCAGCCGCTTCCCGGTCCTTCTGCGCGCGCCAATTGAGATCGTGTAGCAGGCGCCGCACCACTAGCTGTTGTTGCTGTTCTAAAAGCACCGAGTCCTTGGCTTGCTGCCGGATAACCGCAGCCTCCTCCCGCGCGTCATCCAGTGCTTTCGCGAGACGGGCGGACTCTTCCGTTGCTGCTTTGGCCTGTTCGCGGGCAGCCGCGGCATCCGCTGTAGCCTGTGCGATAACAGGCTGCAGTTCCGCCCTTACGTTTTCGGCTATATTCTGGGCTGCAGCAGGCAATTCGTCCGTTTGTATGTAAATCGATGTGCCAATTGGCGGGTTTTTCCCGTTTGACGCCACGGCAATCAGGTACGGTGCGCGTGGAAGCTGCTTGGCGGCTTCGAATGTGCTTGCACTTGCGTCTCTCCGCTCGAAGCACCAGTTTTCACTCGGTATCGAAGTTGGCGCTTCCGCTAAAATCGCAGAACCAACGATAACTCGCTGCCGCAATAGCGACACGTTTCGAAATTCCGCCTGTAATTGCGCCAGGAACTCCGAGCTGGTCAATTCCCGCGTATGGAACGGATTCGGCGCGGTGCCGGTACCTGAATACACGCTCGCGTCCGGCGTGCTAATGAGCAGGAATCCACCGGGTCTAAGGACGCGATTCACTTCTTTCAGAAATCCTTCCTGATTAAAAAAGTGCTCGAGCGTCTCAAACGAAACGACAACATCAACAGATTCCGTATCAAGCGGTAAACAAACCGCGTCGCCTTGGACATACCGTAAGTTCGAGCGCCGATAGGTGGCCGAGGCGTACTCGACGGTCACGGGATCCACTTCGACTCCGATCACCTGTTCGGCCGTCTGGGCAAGTAATGCACTGCCATAGCCCTCGCCCGATGCGACGTCGAGTACGTGCTTCGCCCGGCAAAATTCGCGTGCTATGAAGTACCTATGTAGATGCTCAATCTCAATTCTGCCGTCGCCGCCGATTTCCGTAACAAAGCGTTCACCTGTCCACGCTAATGCAACCTCGGGCCGCTCGCGCCGGAATAATTCTCCCAAGTTTATGTACCTGACCTGATTGTCGCTAAAGGGAATGATAGTAGTGGGAACACTCGGCTCATCGACGGATGCCTATTCACGCAGGCGCACAGCACATCAACAACAGGCGCCCAACGTCGCGCCCGCCGTGAAAAAAATAGTAGCATATGCAGTCCCATTGCGCTGTGCCTGAGCTTTCATGGCTAGCCGCTGCTACTTTGAATTCCCCAGATCGCGATGAGCGACCGGGTTCCCGGATATCAGTCATGCAGGGTGGAGAAGCCTCCGTGTCAAGATCATTGAATGAAGAATGACCAAGCGTACATTTTCTAGTGGCGAGTGGATGAATCGGGAGGGCGCCAGAGCAGCTTTAATTCTGCTGGCGCTCCTGGTCCTTTGCTTTCTGCCGTTCGTTTTCGGCAACAAAACACTACTGGAAAGCGCCCGCCAAGCTTCGAGCATTATGCCTTATGGAGCCTGGAAGGGAAAAATAGTATCCAGTACGTTCGCGACGACAAAAGATCCAGGAGGTCCCGCATGGGAGGCTGAGCCTCTCCTCGAGCTCACCAGAAACGAATATTTGCAGGAAAAGACTCTCCCTTTCTGGAACCCATACCAGGCCTATGGAACGCCGCTCGCTGCCAATATGCAGTCACAGGTTTTTTACCCTTTAACCGTCGCTCTATCACTCTGGCACACGCCGCGAGTGCGTAACTGGTACCTTCTTTCCCGCCTGTTCTTAGCTGGTGTCTGTGCGTATTTTTATATACGTCTATTCGTATCTTTTCTGCCAGCGCTGGCGGCGGGAGTGACATCCATGCTGGCCGGCTACTATGTTCTCTACATAAGTATGCCGCATCTGAGCGTGGAAGTGCTGATACCAGCGGCCTTGCTTTCCGCTGAATATCTAATAAGACGTCCTAGATTTCGGACACTTACGTGGTTCGCCGTAGTCGTCTTCGGTATTTTGTCCGGCGGGATGCCGGAAAGTAGCTTGCTAGTGTTGTCATTCGTTTACGTATACGTATTTTTTCGAATCGCAACCGATAATTCATTGCGCCACCGCTTCTTGCGCCGCGCAAGCTTCATGCTACTCGCCACGTGTATCGGATTTTGTTTTGCCGCCGTATTGCTTTTGCCTTTTCGCCAATATATGCGGCACTCCTTCGATACCCACCAATTTGCTAACACTCGCTCGATAACGGGCTTAATACACGAACAGGTCGGCCCATCGATTTTTACGTATGCATTCCCCTTTCTTTTTGGTCCAGGATGGGACAATAATCTCAGGAATTATATCGGGCTAATTAGCCCATTTCTATTCTTAATCGCCGTCCTGGCTATCGCGTGGTGCCGTTGGGATAGCGATCGGAATTTAAATTTGTTGACGTGCTTTTTTGGAATTTTAGCCATTGCGACCGTGGCGAAGCGTTATGGTTTCACGCCTATAAATCAGATCGGCTCGCTACCGCTCTTCAACCTCGTGCTGTTCCCCAAGTATGAAGAGCCGATATTTTCATTTTCGGTATCTATACTCAGCGCAATCGGACTGGAAAGATTGGCGAAGGCGCAAGTGTCACCAATGAAACAAGCGATGGCGCTTGCGCTGACATTTCTCATCGCTCCGCTGGCGGTAATCCTGTCGCGGGACATGGTTGTTAGGCAGCTCACCGCCAATAAGATCAGTGGCGACATTACAGGCTGGTCGATTTTCCTTCCAACTGCACTGTTACTTGCTTTGTCGCTTTCTCTGATAGTTCTCAACAGCAAGTGGATTTTGGATAGGATTGGGAATAGAGCTGTTCGCCTAACCCTGTCTTGGTGTGTACTCGGGGCTCTCAGCTGCGAGGCAGCATTTAGCTACGTGATTCCAACGTATTATCTGTGGAATACGCCGGCGACGGTGGCAAGTAATCCATACTCCGGAGCGCCTTTCATCGATTGGTTGAAGGCTGCGTCAGGAGGCTATCGTATTTTCGCGGAAGATGGCGTGTTACTTCCAGACTGGGCATCAGCTTTCGGCCTGTTCGACATACGCAGTCTTGACGCTATGTACTATAGAAAATATCTGCCATTTGTTCAGCAATTTTTCCCTGACAGACGATTCGAGCCGGGCGTCGACTTATACGATCGTTTCCTCGGATCAGGAATTTATCGCTTTGATAACTGGCTTCAGGAGCGGCTGCTTCAACTCTCTTCAGTGAAGTATCTCGTGACGATGCCTTCTACAGCCCTTGACAAAAACATTGTCGACGAAATATTAGTGCAAAATGCTGGCCATTTGGCGGCTGGTAAAGCGAGCCAGATCAGCCGGCAAACACTCGAGGTTGGTGGAATAACGCGCATAGCTCTTGGCGAGCACCCCCCTTACGATCGCCTGCCGTATCGGTTTAGAGTAGACAACGAAAAAGAGATTTTTCATTTCTCCTACGGAATTAATCCCGCGGCATTTCCAATATGCGGCGATGGCGTTGAGTTTATTGTAGAAGTGAGGGATTCGCGGGACGGGATTAAAAAGCTGTTCGCAAACTACATAGACCCGAGGCACGAGCCCGGTTTAAGACGTTGGATCAACGGCACCGTAGATTTGAGTAGTTATCATGGACGCTACATTGATCTCTTGTTAACGACCAATGGAGGGCCTAGAAAAGACGTTTGCGCTGATTGGGCGGTTTGGTCGGATTTTTATTTTGACAACCGTGTCACCTCTGGACCAATGAAATTGGTTTACAACCATGAAGTGAACATCTATGAATACGAGCACACGCTGCCGCGCGCCATCGTATATTACAGTGCGTCCGTGAAACAGGACGAGGGCGAAGTCCTCAAGGAACTTAGATCTCGATCCTTCGATCCGTTCCACACAGTATTACTTAATGGCTCAGGACTCGACAGGCGCGCGACTGCTTCGATAATGGAGATTAACAACGTACCGGCTGGCCGGGCCGAGGCAGCTAAGATCATCTCTTACAAGTCACAGGTGGTAATAGTGGAGGCCTCGCTCACGCGGCCAGGGATATTGGTCCTGAATGACAGTGACTATCCAGGATGGACTGTCGACGTCGACGGCGCTACTGCCAAAATATTGACAGCGAATTATCTTTTTCGAGGCGTGCTCCTCGAATCCGGGAGGCACACGGTCCGATTCTCTTATAGACCGGCGAGCGTTCGGGCAGGGACGGCGATTAGTATCGGAAGTTTATTGTCTTTTGTTTTTGTCGGGTTGATGAAGGTACGAAATGACCGCCGACGCCGACCAGTTATCTGAGGCGAGTACTATAGCTGCAGCCGGCTCGATAGTCACTGCGGCGATACAATCCATTTGACACGTATGTTTCTTGAAATTCCTGCAGATTTGGTGCTTCCAAACGAGACGGAGGATCTCCTCGATAAGCTGACCCTGGATATTTCGCCGGGCGATAGCATGTACGACGGCAACAGTCGGCATTATCTGAGCTGTGGCGCGTCTGCTCTCAATGTGATTCTTGCAGCCCTTCGGCTGGCAGATGTTCGTGCTCCGCGGGCGCTCTTGGATTTCGGCGCTGGGGCGGGTCGAGTAACGCGCTGGCTTCGCGCCGCCTTTCCGAGCGCTGCAATCGATGCGTGCGACCTTCGCGAGCAGGACTGCCTTTTCTGCAGAGAGAAATTCAACGCCCGGACCTGGATTTCTGGTATCGACATCGAATCGCTACACGCACCGGGAACCTATGATCTTATCTGGCTCGGCTCTGTGATAACTCACCTTTCTTCGGCGAATGCCGTAGGTATGATTGACAGAATGCTCTCCTGGACCAATCGTGGAGGACTTGTGATTGCGAGTTTCCATGGAAGACTGGCACTAAAGCGCCAGAACTCTGCTGAGTTTCGATACATACACGATGCTGGATGGGATGAAATAAAGAATTCCTACGATAGAGTGGGCTATGGATATGCCGACTATGCCGGTCAAATGGGATACGGAGTTTCAGTGACCAAGCTCTCTTGGATAAGCGGCCTTGTTGAAAATCGCACGGCCGCCAAGTTGGTGCTTCTGACTGAGGCCGCCTGGGATGGCCATCATGATGTTGTCGGCGTTCAAGCAGTTTGAAATTTGGAATCCGGTCGCGCAACAAGTGGAAAGAAATGTGCGGCTATTGGGCTCGCCTTCGCCTCTTCTCTCGAACTAAGCGCCCTGAAGCAGAGGTTAAGAGCTTACTAGATATGGCGTGGGAAGAACAACGCGGCGTTTGTCGCGCAGCCATCATCGGGATGATATCGACGATCGCCGCAATCCTGCTCTTCAGTATGTTAGCTGGCTTTGCGCTTAGTCATAACCGCCTCGTCCGCGTTGTTCACACCGCAATCGAACGGAACGATCTCGCTTACGATGCACGCCACGATGAGGATTTTTTCACCGAGTGCTCCCTCCTGCAGATGCAGTATCTGCGCCCTCACTCGGTCCTACTCAATACGATCAAAACACAGATGATAATACAGCCCGGCATGCATCCATGTCAGGTATTGCGGATACTGGCGCTCGGGTCGGAGATCGAAAGAGCACGGCTGCCGGCCCCGGTTCTTGCCTCTAATTATTTCTTTGGTGCTCGTTTCCTTGAAGCACTCACTCTGAGCGTCTTCGACTACCGGTCTTCTCAGGCATGCTATCAATATTTATCCTATGCCTCAATAGTGATTTTATTTGTGGTTATGCTGCGACATTCGCCCCAGATGGCGATCATGCTTTCTCCGATTCCAATATTGCTTTTATATGCATTCGGCCTGCCCCTGTTTGGGGGAAATCTGGCGCACGCTCCGAGTTTTTTCGTTGGTTTCTTTGCATTGAGCGTGCTCATTGGCGCACGAACAACGTTTAGAAATGTTTCGGCGAGATTTTACTTCTTTGGTGTACTTGGGGTAGTTACCGCATATTTTGATTTATTGACAGGCTCAATTCCCGTGCTATTCGGGTTGTCGCTTATCGCGGAGCAATTTTTCTACTCAAAGCGGAAAAGAGGCATATTGATGTATATCTCGTCAGCGATTGCTCACGGGTTGGCGATCGGCGGATGCTTCGTAGTTGGGTATGCGCTGTTGACACTCGTCCGATTAGGGCTGTTGGCCTTTATCGGTGTTGCATTGACTAATTTCTTTTCGGAGCTGACATTCCGATTAGGTACCGTTGCGGACAATGGTGCCGTCGTAACTTTTGCTAGTGTCGTAGAGCATCTCTGGAATGTTCGATTTCAACTAACTCCAGGCGGAGCCGAACCAGCGACTTGGGTGCTGTTTTTAGCCCTCTCGTCATGGATATTTGCGATTTTAGCCTTTCCGGCCGCGCTCTGGGGTGCGCGGCAAGCGAAAGGGAAGCTTGCGGCGGATATTCTGATCTTGCTAACGGCTGCGGGCGGAGTTATTGCTTGGTACGCGATTTTGCCTGGACACACCTACACGCATGCCCTTTTCGCAGTTAGGACGATAGCGATTTCAGGGGGTTGTGGCATCGCGGCGGGTATACTAACTGCTCGACATCTTGCTTGTAGCGCCTTGCCAAAAGTTTTGATCCCGGTGATCGCATTCACTTCGGTCGTCATAGGTTTTGTTTTAATTGGTGCGAGATGGGAAGAGGGTTTAGGCCTTGACGTGACTATGGCGAGGCTCGTTACAGCTCCCGTAGAAGACGTTGTAAGTTGCGCGCCGCTTGGTTTACAACCCGACGGACAAATAGATGGTGTAGTAGAGGTCCGTTACAGAAAGGCTCAGTCTCCCGCGGCGTTGTTCCATATCTACCATGACCACGTTACCTATATTCGTTTGGAACGCGAGCATCCAGCTGGTGCTTATGAAACGGGCTCGACGAATTTCGTGCTTGGCATTTCCAAGAGCGTGGGCGGAAAACTACTTAATCGGTCTGATGGAAGTCTGAGCTATCTGCATGGTAGAGAGCAGCATCTGTATGGTCATTTTTGTAGAGATGCACACGATACACCAGAGTCCATTTACCATATAGACATCGATGGTAGCAGGAGTTCAGTTGCTCAACCTTAGCTGAGCGGATAGGCTCAAGCGCGGCAGTGGCATTCAGCATAATAGGAGAGTGCTGGAGCTTTTTGCCTGATGCGGTTCGCTACAGATTTAAAGATTAAGTTGTTCGCCGACGGGGCCGACAAGGCGGCGATGCTCGAAATGTACCGGAATCCATCGATTCAGGGCTTTACGACTAACCCCACCCTGATGCGCAAGGCGGGCATCGCCGACTATACCTCCTTCGCGCGCGAAATCGTGCAGGCGATTCCGGATCGGCCCATCTCGTTCGAAGTCTTCGCCGACGATTTCAATGAGATGGAACGGCAGGCTCGGATCATAGCTGGCTGGGGGCCGAACGTGAATGCCAAGATTCCCATCACGAATACGAAAGGGGAGCCGTGCTTTGACTTGGTGCGGAAGCTGACTCGCGAGGGAATTAAACTAAACATCACCGCTTTGCTGACGTTGGATCAGGTGCGCTGCGTCGCATCCTCCTTGCAGGGAGGAGCGCCCGCCTTTGTGTCAGTGTTTGCGGGCCGTATCGCCGATACCGGAATCGATCCCGTTCCGATCATGTCAGCTTCGCTCCAGGAAATCGCGGGCTTGCCCGGTGTAGAACTCATCTGGGCGAGCCCGCGCGAGCTGCTTAAACGTTGTCCAGGCGGATGCGATCGGCTGCCATATCATCACCGCTACGAGCGACATCTTGAAAAAGCTTTCGATCCTGGGCAAAGACTTGGCGCAATATTCTTTAGAAACCGTCCAAATGTTTCACGACGACGCGCGCAGCTCCGGATTTACGCTTTAGCGCAAGATCCAGTCGCACGCCGCTGAGAGAGACTCAACGACGCAATCCGGCTTCGCCTCAGATTTGCGTTCATTGTAGTGACGTTCGATCAGGACGGTCCGGCACCCGGCGGCGGAACCCGCATCGACGTCTCGCCAGCGATCACCGATCATGTAACTACTGGCCAGATCGATCCCATGCTTCGCAGCAGCCGTCCTAAATAAACCCGGCAGCGGCTTGCGGCAATCGCATTGGTCGGCATCGTCGTGGTAGCACGTGAAAAAGTCGTCCAGCGGCAAATAATCCCCCAAGTATCGATTGATATCCTCCACGTCCGCTTGTGAAGACGTTCCGCGCGCCACATCGGGCTGATTGGTTACGACCAGCAGTAGGAAGCCTTGCCGCTTCAAGCGCTCCAATGACGCTTTCGCGTCGGGAACGATGATTAGCTCATTCAACCCGGAAGGCGGATAGGGCCGGCGGTCGCGTAGAACGGGTTCGTTCAATACTCCATCCCTATCTAAAAAGACCGCCCTGCGAAGATTCATCGTCCGTGGACGGATTCCCACTTTGTCTGATGCGCTTTCAATGCGGGATGAGACACGAGCAGATGCCAGATCACTGCCTGAAAAGCCTCCGCGTGAGGTGTGATGTGCGCCGGGTTCACGGTCGGAATGAGGACGCAGGCATCGGCTACTTTCGCCGTATAGCCGCCGTCCCGGCCCACGATACCCAGGATCTTCGACCCCACCGACTTGGCATATTTCAGCGCTGCCACCAAGTTTGGGCTGACCTGTTCCTCCAGATTGCCGCCGCCTACCGAAAGAATAAGGATGGCGTCGCGCGCCTGCAGCCGGCTCACCCGCAGCCAGCTTTCGAAAACGGTCGCCCATCCCTCATCGTTGGTGCGCGCGGTTAACTCCGACACGTTATCGGTCGGCGCGTAGGTCTCGATGCCGGTGATTTTCCGAAAATCGTTTACAGCGTGCGATGCGTTCGCGGCGCTTCCGCCCACGCCCAGCACGAACAGCCGCCCTTGTTGATCTCGCACTTCGGCCAGAATCGCGGCCATACGTTCTGTCGCGTCGGTATCGAGTGCGGTTGTTATCTTCTGAACCTCAACCAAGAATTGCTGTGAGAAGCTCATAATCTATTTCCCAATTTTGAAAGGTACTGTTCGAGATCCCGTATTCCCTCGAGCGACCCGATCTCATAAAATCGATCTCCCACTTCGCTGGCCGCTAAATCCTTTCTCTCGAGCAAGCGCCGGTAAACGCCCGCCAAGTCGGAAGGCTCATCACCGGGCAGGCCCGCAAACGCAGTTTTATCGAACACACCAAGCCCGTAATCGATATACCGCATCCCAGGAGTCTTGCTCGTCTTGTCGTATCGCACAATCTGGCCGCGCTCAAATTCCACATTGCTCGAATCGTACTTGCCTTCATTACGATAAACGGTCATCAAGCCACTTTTCCCGGATTGCTTAAAGTCGCTTCCCACCTTTCGATAGTCGCAAGGCAAATAGGAATCTCCATAGAGCACAAAAAACGATTGCTCGAGATACGGAAAAGCTCGAGAGATCGCGCCGGCAGTGCCCAACAGTTTGGGGCCGTCGAACGAATACGAAATTTCGAGCCGCCCGAATCGATCTCCCGCAAAGTCGCGTATCTGCTCTCCCAGAAACCCAACGCATAACACAACTCTCTTGAAGCCTGCCGCTTCAAGCAGGCGAAGCTGATGCGCCAAAAAAGGCTCGCCGTTTATCGGAATCAACGATTTTGGAATCGTAGCGGTGACCGGGCGCAGTCTGGTCGCGAGACCCCCGCAAAGAATCGCCACCGGCAACATGATTAAGAACGCGCCACGAGCGAAGTGCCTTCGAAATCAAACTTGATTCGCACTTCGCGCAGGCCCACCTGCCGCATGGCGTGGCGCAGCCTGGTTTTTTCTTCGGCGTAAAACATCAGAAATCCGCCGCCGCCGGCTCCGATCAGCTTTCCGCCAATGGCGCCGTTCTTCCTGCCATGCTCATACCACTCATCGATCTTGCCGTTCGACATGCCGCCGGAGCGCCGCTTCTTGTTTTCCCAATGGACGTGCATGAGCTCCGCGAACTTTCGCGGATTGCCCGCTTCGAGCGCCGACTTGCTCTCGATCCCAAGCTGCTTTACGAAGTGCAGGTTGTCGATCATTGCCGGATCGCGCCCTTTGCTGCGCGAATCCTGGTCGCGAAGAATATCGGACGCCGATCGCGAATAGCCGGTATAGAACAGCGCCAGGTTGTCCTCGATATTTGCCAGCGTTTCGCTGCTGATCTGGAGCGGCCGAACCAATACGCTCCCATCTTGCGCGATCTCGAAGCAGGTGAGACCTCCAAAGGCAGCTATGTATTGGTCCTGTTTGCCGACCGGCTCGCCCAACTTTTCAATCTCGATTGAGCAAGCCTGTTCGGCCAAATCGTGCTTGGGGATGATCGCTTTCCTATGGATATGCAGCGCCTGCAGCAGCGCAGTGATAAAGCTTCCGCTCGAACCGAGACCGGTTCCCGCCGGAATGTCGGACATACTCGTGATTTCGAGCGCCCGCGGCTCTTGCTCCACCATCCGCAGCGCTTCACGAATGAGCGGATGCTGTATTTCTTCGAGCTTGCTGACGCGCTCCATGTGCGAGTACTTGATGATGAGATTTTCCTCAAACGTGTCATGGAGGGTGATGTACACGTATTTGTCAATCGCGGCGGACAAAACAAATCCGCCGTGTTCCTGATAATAAGAAGGCAGATCTGTTCCCCCACCGCCCAACGAAATGCGCAGAGGACTTCTGGTGATAATCACGAGCTTGACTCTGCCTGACCCTGCTGTATGTAGAGCTGCTCAATGATTTCCAACGCCGCCTGGGCATCGTCGATACCCGGCCGAGGCTCTCGCCCGGACCGAATGTCCTCCAGGAATTCGGCAATTTCGATTTCCCATGAATTGTCGGGCATTGGATACTCATAAATTGTAGTAGGAGGCGGCCCCATTTCGGGAAGCATTTGGTAGTGGATGAGCCTCTCCGTCCCATAACTGCCTCCCAGCCCTTCAATCTCCAGTTTTCCCATGCGTCCCGCTATTTCAAAAGAAAACAAATTTTTCCACTCTGTCCAGCTGGCGTGAAGAAATGCCGTTTGCCGAGATTTGGTTTCCAGGAGAAAAAACGCATTGTCCTCCACCGGCATGTTCCAAAAATAGGTGGGTGCGCGGCCGGCAATCAATTTCAAATCGCCCATGAACCAGCGTGCAAGATCGAGCAGATGTACTCCCTGATCGACTGCTTCTCCACCTCCCGAGACTTCAGGAACTGCGCGCCACTCCTTGTCGTAGCCGATGCGTCCTCCATGCCCATATCGCGCTCGAACAAACATCAACGTCAGAAATTGCGCCCGATTCGAAGATTTCCCGCGCTTTCTGAAACGAGCGATGATATCGATGGTTAAAGCCGATCCGGACAACCACGCCTGTTTGCTTTGCCGCCTCGCGCACTCCGTCCAGCTCAACCGCGCGACGCGCTCCTGGCTTTTCGATGAGGACGTGCTTACCACGTGAAGCCGCCATTTGCGCAATGGGCGCCAACAAATTGTGCGTCGTGCAGACGAAGACGGCATCGACATTGTCACACGCCACTGCTGTTTGCCAGTCTGTGCCGGCTACCGCGCCGGGGTGCATGTCCGCTAAACTTTTTGCTCGTCCTGCATTCAAATCGCAGCAGACGGTAATAGTGGCTCGTCCCGCCAGACTTCTGGTTCTTTTCTGCCCGATCAGGCCACAACCGACTACGGCAATACGCAAAGTGCGATCTACTCCCAATTCAACCCTCGGTCCGCGGGAACAATCCTTCGAAGCGTATAGATGTCGCTTCGGGCGAGCTCTTCCTTAAATTCATGCAGCGATTTCCACGGATCCCAAACCGCACTGATCAACCGCCCCGTCACTCCGCCAGTATTGCCCGCCAGAAGCATGACAGAAAGCGCTGCAGCCTTTTCCGCGGACGTTCCTCCCGATGTCTTTTGCTTCAGAGCGTCGCGGTACGCAGACTCGCCAACCTTTTCTGGTCCCGCTTCTAACACTTCATCCAGCATGCGAGTATTCACGGCGCCGGGCGCTATCGCATTTACGAAAATTCCCGTTCCTCGCAATTCTTGCGCCAGATTTTCGGTCAGCCGCACCACCGCTGCTTTAGAAGCGGCGTAGGCGCTGAAGCGTGGGCGCGGAGAGGTAGCGCCGCCGCCGGAGAAATTGATGATTTGTCCATATCCTTGAGATCGGAAATGCGGTAGAACGGCACGGCACAGCAGCATCGTCCCGATCAAGTTCACTTGGATTGTCGAGATCCACTCGTCCACATCCACTTCGTCTAAATCGCCCTTGGGTCCAAGAATGCCCGCTGCATTCACTAGCCCGGAAAGACTCGGAATTTGCGTTATGACTGTGGAGACCAGGCGAACGACTGCTTTCGAATCGGAAACGTCAGCGGCGATTGCCGATACGCGCTGTTGGTGCCCAGCGATTGCCTGCAATTCTGCCTTTGCCGCTTCAAGCGACGACTGGCTACGGCCGCATATCGCTACGTCCGCGCCGGCGGAAACGCAAGCTCTGGCGACGACCTTCCCGATCCCGGAGTTGCCGCCAGTAATAAGAATGCCGCGGCCGGCAAGAACACGGGACACTATTCCGCCCAGCCGATCGGATGTGCTGTCACCTGCGATTTCTTATCCACGATTCTGCTCAGTATCTTCCAAGGAAGCGCTCTTTCTCCAGGCGACACCGTATGGAAGCCGAGGCTTTTCAGCACCTTGAATCGGATGATATCGTCAAATCCTGGCAAGTAGCCCTTGAACTCGGCTCGAAACCCGCTTTCTTGTAGCGCTCGCGCCAGAGTCCTTGGTTCAAACAAGCTGACGTGCACTTCAGGAAGAAAATAGCCCCACTCGAAGAGCCGCTCTCGATGTGGCGCGGCATTTCCGGTTGTAATGAACAAGAGCCCACCGGGTTTCAGAAGCGAACGAATCAGTCGCAACTCCGTTAACGGATCGACCAGATGCTCGACTACTTCGATTGCCGTAACAATATCGAATGTCCCAATGGCCGCTTCTAAAGCATCGCGCGTCATGAGCGGGATGCCGAGATTCACAGCCTGGTCTCGGATCCAGCCGTCCTCGTATCCAGAAACAGAACAGGCCAGATGCTCAAGGCAATGTCGAACCAGTCCACCATTACCGCATCCAAAATCGAGCCACCGTACATCGGGTTGCAACGGCATACAGGAACGAACGGCCTCAACGATGCCTCGCCATTCGTATTGCCGGACCGTTTTCATTGGATTGTGTAACTCAAACAGATAATCCACAAATCTATCGGCGCCTTGGCCCTTGTAATACGCTTCCGAATAGATCTCTTTGTAGTCCAACCAAGGATTGTTTACAAATGCGAAGCCACAATTGTCACACCGGAAAATCTCGAATAGTTGATCTTTAAACGTTCCTCTTCTGACCCCTAGCAGCGTTGCCGGGGCCGCGCAGATCTTGCAAGCTGGGTTCTCCGTTCCGCTCATCCCCGCTTCTCGAATAACTCCGGATTCTCTCGCAGATAACGAACCGTTCGGATAACTCCCTGCTTAATGGATAGCTTGGGCTTCCAGCCGAGCGCGCGGACCGCGGAGCAGTCCAAAAAGATGAACGGATTGTCGCCGATCCAGCCGCGTTCTCCGCCGCCATACCGGATCTCGGGCTTCACTCCCAACTCTTCGCAGATCCAGCCGATCGACTCGTTCACGTGGCAATATTCATCGGTGCCGAGATTCAAAACTGTCGTTTTCGCCGTGGCCTTGCCGATCACCGTAAGAATCGCGTCGAGACAATCCTGCACATACAAGTAGGACTTTCGCTGCTTTCCGTTACCCAAAACGTGCAAAACGTCCGGATGATCTTTTAACTGCTTGCAGAAATCAACAATATGCCCGTGCGTGTAGCGCTCGCCCAGAATAGAAACGAATCGAAAGATAAAACCTTGCATGCCGAAGCCCTCGCAATACGCTTCTATGAAGGCTTCGCCGCCGAGTTTGGAAGCGGCGTACAGCGAAGTTTGAACGGGGAAAGGCGCGGTCTCGGGTGTCGGAAAGATCTCGGCCTCGCCGTACACCGATCCGGTCGAGGCGAATGCAATCCGTTTCGCTCCCGTCGCTCTCATGCCTTCCAGCACATTGACAGTCGCGATGGTGTTTTGATGCAAATCCTTGGTCGGGTGCTCGATCCCGAAGCGCACGTCCGCATTGGCCGCCAGGTGAAACACGAATTCACAGCCATCCAGCGCCGCCGTTACCGCATCCTGGTCGAGCAGATCGCCCTGTACGAACCTGAATCGCTCATTCGAGCGGGCATCGCGAAGAAAAGAGAATCGGCCGGTGGAGAGATTGTCGTATCCCACCACGTCGTGCCCCAGCGCGAGCAATCGATCTGTCAAACTGCTACCGATGAACCCGGCACAACCGGTTACAAAACAGCGCAAACGAAGCTCCGTCCGATCACCATAATTTCCGCAAATGCTCACTCTAGCATCGTCGCCCGACTATACTGGTAAGTCATTGAAAGTGGCTAGTTCCTCGACAGTTCCGGCCTCGAAAGCCCTTTTTTCGCTGGATACGCCGAGCGCTGTTCCACTGAACTCTCGCGAATCGTACGTAAGGGGCTGGTTTGTCCCCGACGCCGGCCAACCCTGCGAATATCTGGCTTGTGGTGGACCAGACCCGTATCCCGGCATTTACAGGTCTTTCCCGGCCTGACGTAGTCCGCCATCACAATAACAATCCTCTGTTCCTGAATCCGGGGTTTTTGGTCCGGTTCACCCGTCCAAAATCGCGAGTGCCGGTAACGCTCGTGGCCGCGAGCACGGACGGCGAACTTATTCTGGCCAGAGATATACCTATTCCGGATTTTGGCGAAGTCTATGAGCCGGGAGGCGACGCGAGCTACCGGCGTTGGCTCGCCACATCGGAGCCATCGCTGTTTTGGCCTGAGGCGGAAATACCCAAGCGGTTATCATCGCTTTCGTATCAGCCTTTGATTTCCATTCTCCTGCACATTCCAGAAGCGCATCCTTACTTAGTAACTCGTAGTGTGGAATCCGTGCTCAAGCAGCGGTACAGCCGATGGCAATTGTGTATCGCTGCGCAGCCGGTCGAGTATCTTGACAAGGTAGCCAGAGAAGATGCCAGGGTGCTGTTACTTCCCGATCACGCTCTCGACGGTGCGGCGGGCGATTTCGTCGTCTCCTTAGATCACCGCGACGAGTTACATCCGTTTGCCCTGCTTGAAATTGTCCGCGCTCTGAATGACGGGGAACCCGCTGATCTCGTCTACGCGGACGAAGACGAAATGGATTTTCATGGGAATCGCGTACGCCCCTTCTTCAAACCGGACTTCGATCCGGAAGCGTTCCAGTCGTGGAATTTCATCGGACATATGGCGGCTGTGCGGCGCAGCGCCTTGCTGCAGGCTGGTGGAGGTGAAACCGATAGCTGGGACACTCTATTTCGAGTGCTGGAAATTCCTGGTTCGCCGCCCCCGCGACACATTCCAAAGCCTCTCTATCATTTTCGAAGAGGAAATGCGATGTTGGCGCCGCTGCCGAGAGAAGTCGATGTCTTCCCGAAGCCGATACTGGACCGCCTTGCTAGGGCGGGAGTGGCGGCGACCGTGGAACGAGGCCTGTTCCCGGGGTCTTTCCGCATACTGCACGAAAGCCGCCCGGATTGGCGAATCGCCGTTCTAATCCGGCCTGAGGACGGTGAATTTCAGCACGCGGCCCTGGCTGGAAGTATCGATCGGCGGATGACGCGAATTTATGAACTACTGCCGAGTCGCACTCTCGACGAAATGCCGGAGGATGTATTCGTATTCATCAATCGTCCGGTCGAAACCCTGAATCACACGTTTTTCAAAGAACTCGCGGCTCAGGCCATGCGTAAGGATTGCGACTTGGTAACCGGCATTTCTCTTGATCGCACGGGCCGGGTACTGCACGGCGCATTCGCCGGAATCCATTTCTCGCAACACGAATTGCTGAGGGACATATTGGTCGTGCGCTCAGTCGAGTGGATGTCCGGTGACTTCTTTGCTTTGAAGCGCGCCCAACTGGTCTCTCTCGGTGGGCTAGACGCTTTCCGTGGCGCCAGTATGATGAGTAACTCTCGCGCGCTCGTCACGCCATACGCGGTAGCGACGTTTGATATCGAAGGAGACACGAAGCTAGAGCCGAGCCCCGCGCGCGCCAAACAACTTCCTGAAAGCCCCGCGGAGCTGCGAGTGCAAATTCAGAACTTACAGGCGGCATTGGATATGGAGCGGCGCGCCATCGCGGAGATTCGAGAGTCACATTCCTGGAAGCTGACTCGCCCCCTGCGAGCGTTCCTGCGCATTGCCAGAGGCCAATCTTGAGCACCAGGCCGCGGGTATCGATTCTGATTCCGGCCTACGGCGCCGCTCCTGTCCTTCGAAATTGCCTGCTCAGCCTGGCGCGGTTCGCTCTGCCCGAATGCTCCATTTGCGTGCTGGACGACGCCACGCCGGATGAAAGCATCCGTGAGACATGCGCCGAAATTGCCCATTCGCTTCCTCAGCTCCGCTACGAGCGCAGCGAAGTGAATCGCGGATTTGTGGCCATTTGTAACTGGGGCTGTGAAAAGTTCCGCGAGCCTGACAGCGATGTGCTCCTGCTCAACTCAGACATCGAGGCGACGGCCGGGTTTCTCGAAGAGATGCTGGCGGTTTTGCACCTGCACGAGAAACACGGTGTGGTGTCGCCTCGGAGCAACAACGCGACTATCTTCTCCATTCCCTATGAGCCGTGGAATCAGCTCAGGCATATGCTGCCTCGCTATCAGATCATGCCGACGGCAGTGGGCTTCTGCATGCTGATCCGAGCGGAAATTCTGGATCGCCTTCCGCTTTTTGATGAATGCTATTCGCCCGGTTACAACGAGGAGAATGATTTCATCTGCCGGATCAATCGCTACGGTTACTCGGCCCTAGCGGCTAACTGGGCCTATGTCTTTCACCATGAATCTTCGTCTTTCGGATCGCGCCGCACGAAGTTAGAGGAAACGCATCGCCAGATACTTCTATTTCGCTATCCGGAGTATGAGCGGAAGGTCGCCGATTACGAACGCTTTCATAAAGACCCTGTGGAACGGTTCGCCGCGTTGCTGACCCCGCATCGCCCACGAATTCTATACGACCTCTTTCACCTCCCGCCCGCTTACACCGGAACCTCCGATTTCGGTTTGAACCTGCTCCGTGAACTGTCCCGGATTGTTGCGGGCGAAATCGAGCTATCCGTCGGGGTGCATCCCGAGGTGCGCTTTTTTGCGCACGAATTGATGGGATACCGGATCTATAATGACCTTCCGGATTTCAGCGAGCTCTTTGATCTTGTCTTCAAACCCTGTCAGATTTTTTCCTGGATCGAGTTCGTTCGTATGGATCGCCTGGCGCCGCGCCTCGCCTTCTGTCTCCAAGACATCATTGGCGTGCGCTGCGATTATTTCAACTCGCCGAGACGGCAAATCGTTCTGCAAAGGACGGCCGAGTTGTCCGACCGCATCTTCACTATCAGCGAGTTCTCACGCTCCGATTTCTCCACCTACTATCGGGCGAATATCCCGATGCAAGTGATCCATCATGGAACGAATTTCGGGATGACGGCCGCCGAGTTCCGTTCTGGCGAGTATGTCCTGCTCATGGGAAACGAGTATGTACATAAGGGCCTTCGCGATGCGATCGAGCGCCTGGGGCCGGATTTGCCGCTGGTTGTTCTGGGCGGCGAACAGGAGACGACACCCCCAAACGTCCGCCGTTTCGCCAGCGGAAAGCTCACTCGTCAACGCCTGCGCGAGCTGTATGCCGGCGCCCGCGTCGTCGTCTATCCAAGCCACTATGAAGGTTTTGGTCTGCCGGTGATCGATACCTTGGCGCTCGGTAAGCCCGTCGTGGTGTTGGACAGCGCGGTGAATCGCGAGCTGGCCTCGATGCTTGGAGACGCTAATTTCCACCGGATCGGGTCCATGAACGATCTGCGCGCTATTGTAGAAAAGCTCTTCCGGGCGGAACCGGCGGGACAAACAATTCGCAAAGAACCGCGCCGCTGGCGCGATGCGGCCCAAGAGTATGCGCAGGCATTCCGCGAAATGATAAGCCGCGATTTTGATTTAGCACGGATGCGAGCCCGCTGGGAGTTGCTGCGAACCCTCGATTCAGCAGCTCTTCCGGAAGAAGATTATTAGAGCGTGACTGTCTTTCCATTTTTAACGAGAATCGTCCGGACCGAGAGCTTCCGTGCAGTGGCTATTCTGATTGGTGTTTTGCATGTCGCATTTTTCCCTTCTATCTGGGGAGACCGGACGCTGCTAGCCAGTTCCAAAGACGTTCCAAGTATTATGCCGACGGGCGCGTGGGCTGGCCCGCCGTCGGCGTTTATCATTTCGCGAACGGTGGATGCCGCGGCCGGGGGAGTGTTCGGCGAGCCGAATTTGTCGCTATTGCATTACCAGTACTTCCATGAGCGGGTTGCCCCTCTTTGGGATCCATATCAAGGCTATGGAGTTCCGCTAGCGGCGAATCAGCAATCGCAGCCGTTCTATCCGCTAACGCTCGCGTTGTTGATGCATATCGGCCCGCGGACATATGACTGGTTTCTACTCGCGCGTCTGTTCTTGGCTGGAATTGCTACTTACTTCTTCCTGCGTTTCTTTGTCTCGTTCTGGGCTGCAATAACTGGCGGCGTTGCTTCCATGCTTGCCGGTTACTACATACTCCTTCTCACCATCCCTCATCTCAGCGTGGAGGTGCTACTGCCGGCGGCCCTGTTGGCGGCCGAATATCTACTCCGGAAACACAATTATCGCTCATTCACCGCGTTCGCGATTGTGCTCCTGTTTGTATTTTTAGGCGGAATGCCGGAGAGCGCTCTGCTCTTATTAACGCTTGTCTATTCCTACATCCTATTCCGGATTCTGTTCGATACCGAATTACGCTCATCCTGGCCGCAAGCTATCGCAAAGCTAATGGCGGGAACCTGCGCTGGGATTACGCTAGCAGCTTTTTTTCTACTTCCGTTCTTGGAGTTGATGCATCGTTCTTTCGATCTGCACCAACCACACAATATAGGAGGGGCAATTCCTGGACAAGACAGCGATGCTCCCGGCCAGTGGATGTTCACTTATCTTTTTCCGTTGTTGCATGGGCCTCCTGGCACCGACATATCAGGAGTAAGAAATTATGTGGGCCTGATCGGTTTCTTTCTTGCCGCCATCGCCGTTGTGGCGGCCTTGGGCAAGCAACGGGGGAACGAACGGACAATCCGTGCGATTACTTGGTTTTTCCTGTGTTTTACCATTCTGCTTGAATTAAAGCGATATGGCTTTCCACCAATGAACGCCATCGGCAGACTTCCTCTTTTTCAGATGGTCAGCTTCCCGAAATACGGCGAAGCGCTTGTCTCGATATGCGTGGCGATACTGAGTGCAATTGGTGTCGAAAGGCTATTACGGCGCGATGTATCCGTGCGTGCGCAAATGATCGCGTTCGCGGCCACAGCCCTCTTAATTCCGCTAGCGATCCTTGTCTCACGGCATTCGCTCAGATATGAGTTCGTGCAAATGCATCTGAAGCACAGATTCCCGAACCTCGCTCTTGGCCTGCCAACATTCTTGATGATCGGAATGGCCGTGTTACTGACTCTCTCCTGGAAACGGAGAGTCGCGGCTGGCCCTTTAGCTGACATGGACATGCGGCTGGGCATCGGGCTCGCTGCGCTGGTCACCGCGGAGATGTGCATGAACATGATCGTGCCCGTACACTTCTGGTACAACAAGCTCGCGCCGATGGCCCATAACGCATTCGCCGGAGCGCCATACATCGATGTCCTGAAGAGAGCCGCCGGCAACTATCGGGTTTTTGGGCGTGGCGGAATGTTGTTCCCCAACTGGGCCGCCGCTTTTCAGCTATACGATATCCGGGACCTGGATGCGATGTACGACAAGAAGTATCTTCCGTTCGTTCAAAACTTTTTCTCCGATCAGAAGAACGTCAGTCATCAATATGATCTGGGAGACCGCTTTCTCGGTATCGGATCGTATAGCCTGACCACGCCTCTGGCGGAGCGTCTGCTGCAATTGTCATCCGTCAAATATATCGCCAGCGCGCTGCCATTCACTGTCCCCAACCGCATGATCGATGAGATATTGGAGCAGGACCTGGGCCATCTGATTCCTGGTAAGGAAGCGCGCGGTCGTGCCGAGGCCATTTCTCCTGTCGGGTGAAGCGCGCAACGCGATAGGCGAACATCCGCCGTACGAACGGATGCCGTATCGCATCCGGGTCCCTAACGGCCCCCAGGAAATCTTCGTTTTTTCTTATGCGCTCGACCCTGCCGTGTTCGATAAAACCTCCACCGACGGAGTCGAGTTCATCGTCGAATTAAAAGATCCTTCCGGACGCATCAGCAAGCAGTTTTCCCGCTACATCGATCCCAAACACAACGCGCAAGAACGGCGCTGGATGGACGGCCGGATCGACCTAAGCGCCTACCGGAATCAGACCGTCGAATTGCTGTTTACGACAACTCCCGGACCGAAAGGAAACACGGCCTACGACTGGGCCGCCTGGTCGAACTTCCATTTCGAGGGTCAGGCCGAGCATTCTCAGGGGCTGCCGTTTCATCTGATCTATAGCGCGGAAGCGAAAATTTATCGCTACGACGATGTGCTGCCGCGAGCCGCTATTTATTACCATTCCGAGCTGGTCTCGAACGAAAACGAAGCGCTGCGAAAGCTGTCGGACCCGTCCCTGAACATCTTTCAAAGCGTTGTGTTGAATGAAGGCGCCTTGACTGCGCATCAGCGCGCAGAGGTGGCCGGCATTAATCGCGGGTCGCCCGCCCCAGTCCAACCGGCGTCGATTCGATCGTACGCATCGCAGGATGTGCAAATCGAAGCTGCGCTCGATCGAAGCGGAATTCTGGTGCTGAACGATACCGCCTATCCGGGCTGGATAGCGGAGGTTGATGGACGCCCCGCGAAGTGGGTCAATGCGAATTATCTGTTCCGCGGAGTTCTGCTGTCTCCGGGTAAACACCTCGTCCGATTCCGTTACCAGCCGAAGAGCTTCCGCTGGGGCGCGGCGATCAGCGGCATAAGCATGGCCGGACTGTTGGCATTCGGTCTTATGCGTCCAAAGCGGCGGGAAAGCGAAGCGGCCGAGAGTACTGAGGCTGTACCCCGAGCCGTCCACTAGCAACGCATGATACCTATCGTGTCATTTATCCGGAAGATCGTGCGCGCCGAAAGCTTTCGGGCGGTCGCCATCCTGATCGGCGTCCTACATATTCCCTTTTCTCCCTGTATTTGGGGAAACAAGACACTGATGGCCAGTTCCAAAGACGCCCCCAGTATCACGGCGTCGGGCGCCTGGGCCGGCACGCCGTCCGGGTTTCGCTTCTCGAGGACGCTCGACAATGGCGGCGGCGCGTTTTTGGGCGAGCCTAATCTTCCGCTGCTGCGCTATCAATATTTGCACGAGTGGGTTGCTCCGCTCTGGGACCCGTATCAAGGATACGGAGCGCCGCTCGCGGCAAATCAGCAATCGCAGCCGTTTTATCCCTTGACACTGGCTTTGCTCGTGCATATCGGTCCGCGAACATACAACTGGTTTCTTCTGTCGCGATTGCTATTGGCCGGAGTTGGCGCCTACTTCTATCTGCGGTTCTTTGTCTCGTTCTGGGCAGCGCTAACGGGAGGTATAACATCCATGCTTGCCGGTTATTACATTTTGTTTCTTACCATGCCACAGCTCAGTGTAGAGGTACTACTTCCCGCGACTTTGCTAGCAGCCGAATATCTGCTCCGGAAGCATAACTATCGGTCGATGGTCACGTTTGCGATCGCGCTGTTACTGGTGTTTCTAGGCGGAATGCCCGAGAGCGCCCTTCTCTTATTCACGCTTCTCTACTGCTACGTTTTGTTTCGGATTGTATCCGACTCGAGTCTTCGCTCGTCCTGGTTGACGGCGATCGCGAGACTCGTGACGGCGACATGTGCCGGGCTGGCGCTAGCGGCGTTTTTCCTGTTACCGTTCCTGGAATTCATGCAGCGCTCGTTCGATCTCCATCAGCCCCACAACGTAGGAGGCAGGATCAGTGGATTGTCGGCAGATCCATTCGGCCTGTCGATCTTCACTTATTTCTTCCCGCTCCTCTACGGGCCTCCATTCAGCAATCCGTTCGGCCCTCGGAATTACTTCGGCCTCATCGGAATTTTTCTCGTTGTCATTGCCCTGACGGCAGTTTTCATTAAGAAGCCCCGGAACGATGGGCCGCTCCGGGCGATCACCTGGTTCTTTTTTTGCTTCGCGATTCTGCTTGTATTAAAGCGATACGGCGTCCCGGGGATAAACGAGATAGGCAAGTTGCCCCTCTTCCGGATGCTCAACTTCATGAAGTACCCAGAAGCGCTTATTTCTATATGCGTGTCGATACTCGGGGCGGTCGGCGCGGAGAGGCTGCTGCAGCGTCAGGTCTCCGCTCGCGCGCAAGCCATCGCGGTCGTGGGAGTGGCTTTTCTAATTCCCGTGGCGCGCTGGTTTTCGCGCGAAGCAATCAGGCACGAGATTGCGGATTTGCACGTGCGCGCGGTGATCCCGTTTGTGGCTACCGGCGTGCCGGCGGTACTCATCTTGGGCGTGGGGATAGTGCTGGCTTATTCCTGGAGACGGAGAATCACGGCTGGGGTGGACGTGCGGCTGGCCATCGGAATCGCGGCGCTGGTAGCGGTTGAGATGTCTTGTAACTTCATTGCGCCTACGCATTATTGGCACAATAAGCTTGCGCGCATGTCCCACAACGCGTTTGCGGGTGCGCCCTATATCGACGCGCTCGAGAAAATAGAGGGTAATTACCGGGTCTTCGCGCGCGATGGCCTGCTGTTTCCCAACTGGGCGGCCGCTTTCCAGTTGTACGATATCCGGAATCTGGATGCGATGTACGAAAAGAAGTATTTACCCTTCGTTCAGAACTTCTTCTCCGATCAGAAGGGTGTCACCTTTCAGTACGACCTGGGAGACCGTTTCAACGGAACCGGCAATTATGATTTGACCGTACCGCTCGCCAAACGCTTATTGCAGCTATCATCTGTCAAATACATTGCCAGCATACGAGAGTTCACCATCCCCAACCGGATGATCGACGAAATCTTCGAGCAGAACCGGGGCCACCTCATTCCGGGAAAAGAAGCAGCGATTCAACGGAAAACGTTCATTCTCGGGGTCGATGCGCGCAACGCCCTCGGAGAACATCCGCCCTACGAACGCCTGCCATATCGTATCCAGGTCCCGGACGATCCGAAAGAAATATTCGATTTCTCTTACACGCTCGATCCGGCTGTTTTCGATAAGACCTCTAGCGACGGAGTCGAGTTTGTTGTCGAATTGAAGGATCCCGCCGGGCGCATCACAAAACAGTTCTCTCGTTATATAGATCCCAAGCACAACGCCGATGAAAGGCGCTGGATGGACGGCCAGGTAGATCTGAGCCCGTATCGAGGACAGACCGTCGAGCTGTTATTCACGACAACTCCAGGACCCAATGGAGATACAGCCTATGACTGGGCGGCCTGGTCGAACTTTCATTTCGAAAAGCATCCCGGTCCGGCTGAGGACCAAGCGCCACCGTTCCATCTGATCTACAACGCGGAGGCGAAGATTTATCGATACGACGATGTATTGCCACGCGCCTCGATTTACCATCGCGCCGAGTTAGTCCACAACGAAAGCGAGGTTTTGCGGAAACTCGCGGATCCTTCGCTGGACATATTTCAACGCGTTGTATTGAACGAGTCGGTGCTGACCGCGGGACAGCGCGAGCAGGTGGCGGAAATGAATCGGCAGCCTTCGGAACGGGTAAATGCAGCCTCGATCCGCTCTTATGCATCGCAGGACGTGCAAATCGAAGCGTCGCTCGATCGAAGCGGAATTCTGGTTCTGAATGATACTTCTTATCCGGGTTGGACCGTGGATATCGATGGCCGCTCCGCCGATTGGATCGACGCGAATTATCTGTTCCGCAGGCGTGCTGCTCTCTCGCGGTAAACATGCCGTCCGATTCCGCTATCGGCCGAAGAGTTTCTATGGCGGAGCGGCCCTCGGCGGTTTTACAATGGCCGGATTGCTGGCATTCGGCTTTCTCAGGTCAAGGGGCGGTAAAAAACAGGAGAACAGCCGCGCATCAGACGCACTCCCGCAATAATTTTTGCGCTAATTCCGCCCCCGGCTGGGATGGTTTCTAATCGGGATGTGCTACGCTCTACTACATCTAAATCTGCGGTCGGTGCTGGTAGCGTCTGTCTTCCTCGCTGTTGGCTGCTTTTAGAACAACTTAAACTCTGGAGGAAACCAGTGACCAATATTTTTGTAGGAAATCTAAGCTTCGCAACGACCCAGGACGACTTGATGTCGGTATTTTCCCAGTACGGCGCGGTAGATCGCGTGAACATCATCACCGACCGGGACACCGGTCAGGCGCGCGGCTTTGCCTTCGTTGAAATGCCCAACAGCAACGAGGCGCAATCCGCGATTTCCGCCCTGAACGGTACCGATCTGCACGGCCGATCGCTCAATGTGAATGAAGCCCGGCCAAAGACGGATGGCCCGCGCGGCGGCGGCCGGCCGGATTTCAAACGTGGCGGGGGCGGCGGAAACCGGCGTCGCGGCTTCTAAGAGTCAATCCAACAATCGCGATAACGCCTCAGTGGGTGGTTGCCCCACCCGCTGAGGACGCATTCAGCCTGGCATACTGGTTGAGCCATTCGATCACCGTGGCATACCAGAATTGGCTGTTCCGCGGCTTCAAGATCCAGTGGCCCTCATCCGGGAACTGCACCAGCTTCGATGGCACTTTCATCTGCTGTAATGCCGTGAAAAGCTGCTGGCTCTGCCCAACCGGTACGCGGTAGTCCAGTTCGCCTTGCGTCACCAAAGTCGGCGTCTTGAAATTCTTCACGAACGTGCTCGGAGACCATCGGTCGTACAGGCCGGGGTTGTCCCAGGGCAAGCCATGAAATTCCCATTTGGGGAACCAGAGTTCCTCGGTAGTTCCCGCTTCGCTCCGTAGGTCGAATGGGCCGGCATGGGAAACGAGCGCCTTGAACCGGTTCGTGTGACCCAGTATCCAATCGATCAAATAGCCTCCATACGAGCCGCCGGCCGCCACCATGCGATCACGGTCAACATAGGGCAGGCTCGCCGCGTAGTCGGCCGTCGCCATGACGTCGGTGTAGACGCGGCCGCCCCAATCGCCGTTGATGGCATCCGTGAACGCCTGTCCATAGCCGACTGAGCCGTGCGGATTCGAAAGCACCACGACGTAGCCGGCGGCGGCGAACACCTGCGCGTTCCAGCGGTAAGTCCAGGATTCGCCCCACTCGCCTTGCGGCCCCCCGTGAAGCGCGAACAGAACCGGATATCGGATCGCCGGGTCGAAGCCCGGCGGTTTCACGATAAAGCTTTCGACCTTGGAGCCGTCGGCGCCATCCACAGAAATCCGCTCCAACGGAGTCAACTGGTAAGTGTTCGTCACCGCATCGTTCAGATGCGTCATGGGAACGCCGCTGCCGCCCCGCGAAGTCGCCTTGTAGATCTCCGGAGGATGGGAGCCGCTCTCCTCCAGATAGACCATCATTTGGTCGCCGGATGTGAAGTGCATCGCGGTGATCGAAGTTGGTCCCTGGGCGATCGTGCGCGGCGTGCCGCCGCTGACCGAAATCATGAGCAAAGGGCTGCCGCCCCGGTCGTCGATCGTGAAGAAAATCCGTTGAGAATCGGACGACCAGGTGAACGATTCAACCCAGCGGTCGAGCGTATCGGTCAGGGTCGTGGTCCGGTTCGCCTGCAGTGTCCAAAACCGCGAGACGCCATTGATCGCTTTCGTAACCGGCGCGGCTTTGTGTGCGATAAGCAAGATATTTCCCGTCCGGCGAGTAAAGCGGAGCTTCATCCGCGCCAGGATTGGTGGTGATCCGTTTGATAGCCCCGCCCGAAGCGGGGACTGTGAAGAGGTCGGAGTTGGTACTGCTCGCGAGGTCGGCGTCGTTGTTGGCAACAAATGCGATTTGCGTGCTGTCGGGCGAAAAGACATACGCGTCCGGGCCGCCCAGCGAGAACGGAGGCGTGTCGCGATCGCCTGGCGTAAGATCGCGGATTCTTTCCGTATTATTCAGCGTTTGAATGAGTAAGTGCTGGCGCCGAGCCCCCGAGTACTCGTTCCAATGCCGATACAGCAGCGATGTGTACACGCGGGCTTTCACCGGGTTCGCGGCATCTTTATCGAGATTGCTCTTATTGCACGCCGTGCTGTAATCGACTCCGGAGGCCGCGTTTTGCGGCTCACAACCCGGGTAAACCGCGCTCGTGTACATAACCAGCTTGCCGTCGGGAGAAATCATTACGCCGCCGGCGCCCGTGGGCACGTTTGTTATGGGCTTCGCGTCCGTCCCATCCGGATTGATAGACCAGATTTGCGAAGTGCCGGGTACTTGCGATAGGTTGGGGCGATTTGAAACATAAAAAATGCGCTTGGAATCGGGCGTCCAGCGGGGCCGGGTATTCGATGTTCCTTCGTTTGTGATGCGCTGTGGCGGGCCGCCGGCTATCGGAATCACGTAAATCTGCCTGGGCGTGGTGTTATTCGCCAAATCCACTGTCGCAACCGAAAAAGCCACCCACTTATCGTCGGGAGATACTTGCGGATCGTCAATCCTTGCGAGCCTCGTCATGGCATCGAAGGTGAACGGCAATTTCGCGGTCCACGCCGGGCCGGCCGTAACTATAAGTAAGAGCGCGGGTAGCGCCGCGTTGCGCATGAACAATATAGTAGTTCATTGTGGCGGCTGACCGGGTAGAACGGCAACTCGCGGATTTGAGCGCCCTGCGAGCGCTAGGCCCTGAAGCGGTAATTGCCCCGCTTCGGAAGGCGTTGCGCGAACGTGTAAACGTAATCGTCGCCAAAGCGGCGGCGATATCGGCTGAACTCCAGCTTCACGCGCTCTTGCCCGACCTCCTCGCCGCATTTGAACGATTGTTCGATAAACCGCGCGACACCGACCCGCAATGCTGGGGCAAGAATGCTACCGCCAAGGCGCTCAAAGATCTCGGCCACAGCGAATCCGCCACTTTTTTACGCGGAGTTCGGCACATTCAAATGGAGCCAGTGTGGGAAGGCGAGGTCGACACGGCAGGCGTGCTGCGCGGAGCCTGCATCCTGGCGTTAGTTCAGTGCACCGATATTACACGCGAGGAGACGATGTTTCACCTGATCGATGCCCTTGCGGAAGGCGATGCTGGAGTCCGTCGGGATGCGGTGCTGGCAATGGAACAGATGGCCGGACACGAAGCCGTGTGGCTTCTGCGACTGAAGGCCCGGTTGGGCGATAAACCGGAAGTAACCGGCCAGGTTTTCGAGTCTTTGCTGCGCCTTAAAGGCAAATCCTCCGTGAGCTTGGTTGCCGGTTTCCTGGATCTCGTAAATGAGGAGGTCGCGGAAGAGGCAGCGCTTGCCCTCGGCGCCTCCCGGATACCCCAGGCCCTCGAAACGCTCATACAAGCGTGGAAGAAGTCGAGAAATAGCACGATCGGCCCGGTTCTGCTTCGGGCCATCAGCATATCGCGCTTAGACGATGCGTTCGAGTTCCTGCTGGCGATCGTGCGCGAAGGACGGCAAGCCGAATCGGCGGACGCTCTGCGCGCGCTCGAAATCCACCGCGATTCAGAAGACATCCGCCGGCGCACGGAAGAAGCGCTTGCTAGGATGGCAAGAAAGAGTTGATCCGACCCTACCGCGGGGTAATGCCGCGCATCGCAGCCTCCGCTTACATCGATTCCAGTGCGCAAATTATTGGCGACGTGACAATCGGCGAACGCTCCAGCGTTTGGCTGAACGTCTCGATTCGCGGCGACGTGAACCACATTCGCGTGGGCGATGAGACCAGCATTCAAGACAACTGCGTGCTGCACGTTGACCACGATGTGTATCCGTGCCTCGTGGGCAATCGCGTGACGGTCGGCCATAGCGTCGTGCTGCATGGCTGCCAAGTTGAAGACGACGCGCTGATCGGTATTGGAGCGATCGTGTTGAACGGCGCGATGGTCGGCCCCGGCGCGGTCGTGGCCGCAGGAGCGCTGGTGCCGGAAGGAATGGAAGTGCCCGCGCATACGCTGGTTATGGGCGCTCCGGCGAAGGTTCGCCGCGCCGTCACAGCGGAAGAACAGCAGCGCTTTCGCAAGAATTGCGAGAACTACGTGAAGATCACCGCAATCTACAAGGACGAACAGCCTTGATCCACGGTGTGAAAGGGATGCGCGACATCCTGCCGCCTTCGAGCGGCGTGTGGAATCAGGTGGAGGCGGCCGCCCGCCGCATCTTCGCGCGTTTTAACTATCAGGAGATTCGCACCCCCATTCTCGAAGAGACGGCGCTGTTCGCGCGCGGCGTGGGCGAAGAAACCGACATCGTCAACAAGGAGATGTATACGTTCGAAGACCGCGATGGCAGTTCGCTGACCCTGCGGCCGGAGAATACGGCCTCTGTCATTCGCTCCTATATTGAGCATCGGCTCGATCAGCAGCCGGGCGTGCAAAAGCTCTACTATATGGGGCCGATGTTTCGCCGCGAGCGCCCGCAGAAAGGCCGCTTTCGGCAGTTCTATCAGATCGGCGCGGAAGCCATTGGTACGGAGTCGCCTGCCGTCGACGCAGAGGTGATTGAACTTGTGGTCGCCATCCTCGAAGAGGTCGGGATCGATGGGTTCGAACTGCTCGTCAATTCCGTGGGCTCAAAAGAATCGCGCGTCCGCTACAACCAGGCTCTGCAAACGGAGCTAAAGGACGTGGTTCCAAAAATGTGCGAAGACTGCCGCCGCCGCGCGCAGACGAATCCTCTTCGCGTGCTGGATTGCAAGGTCCCGGAAGATCAGCCGATCATCGAGCGTCTGCCATCCATCTTGGAATTTCTGGACGACGAAGATCGCGAGCATTTTCGCAGGGTGCGGGAGTTCCTGGAGGACCGCCAGATTCGGTTCACCGTGAATCCGCGATTGGTGCGCGGGCTCGATTATTACGCCCGCACTACATTTGAAATTACTCATGGGGCTTTAGGTTCGCAAAACGCGATATTGGGCGGTGGGCGTTACGACAGGTTGGCGGAGACTCTGGGGTCCAAGACGCCGGCGCCGGGCATTGGTTTTTCTATCGGCGAGGATCGCCTGGTGATGGCTGTCGAAGCCGGCCGCGCCGCCAATCCGTCGCGGCTCGATGTCTATATCGCTCCGATGGGCGATACCGCGCTCCGGCACTGCGCCGTACTCGCGCGCGAGATTCGGAAACTGGATTTTTCCGTCGAGGTCGGCACAGACCGCAAATTGAAACGCATGATGGAATTGGCCAATAAACAAGAAGCCCGCTTTACCCTGATCGTCGGCGACAACGAGATTGTGTCGCAGGCGTACACGCTGAAAGACATGGCATCTGGCGACCAGCAGACGCTGACACGGCCCGCGCTGCTCGATCGTCTGCGTGGCTTGAGGCGCACGTGAAGCTCGATTTCCTCGGCGACCTCCGGCGCACGCATAGCTGCGGACAACTGCGCTTGAGCGATGCCGGAAAGCGCGTCGTGCTGATGGGATGGGTGCATCGCCGGCGCGATTTTGGCGGACTGCTGTTTGTCCATCTGCGCGACCGCGATGGAATCACGCAACTTGTTTTCGATGCCAGTAAAAATCCGGCGGCTCACAAACGCGCCGAAGAGCTCAGTTCCGAATTTGTCATCGCGATCGAAGGATCGGTGGAACGGCGCACCGCCGATACTGTAAACCCGAACATCGCGACCGGAGAAGTGGAAGTCGCCGTCTCGAAGCTTTGGATTTTGAATGAGTCGAGAACCCCGCCTTTTCCCATCGAGGATGACGTAGACGTTAAGGAAGACGTTCGGCTGAAGTATCGCTATGTTGATCTGCGCCGGCCACGCGTGCAGCGCAATATGATACTGCGCTCCCGAGTCACTCTCGCGATCCGGCAGGCGCTCTATGCGCAAGGCTTCCTTGAGATTGAAACGCCTTTCATGACGCGCTCCACTCCGGAAGGCGCGCGCGATTACCTGGTTCCAAGCCGCGTTCAACCCGGCAATTTCTACGCTTTGCCGCAGTCGCCGCAGATTTTTAAACAGCTTTTGATGGTGAGCGGTTACGAGCGCTATTTTCAGATCGTACGGTGCTTCCGGGATGAAGACCTGCGCGCGGATCGCCAACCCGAATTCACACAGATAGATTTGGAAATGTCCTTCCCTCAGGAAGAGCAGATCTATGAGGTGATCGAACCGCTCATCCAAGGTGTTTGCCACGCCGCGGGCATGCCGATTGAAACGCCGATTCCGCGTATCACCTATGCGCAGGCGATACGTTCCTACGGCAGCGACAAACCGGACCTGCGGATTCCGCCTTTTCACTGCGTCGGAGATCTCTTTCGGGATACGGCTCTCGCCAGCTCCGATGGCTTGCCCTTGGTGGCGATTCACATCCCGAAAATCGGGCAGTCGAGCCGAAAAGAGCGCGATGAAATCAAGGCGTTTGGGCAGGAACGCGGTCTCCGTGTATTCGACGACCTGAAGCGCCTCGATCGAGATTATGCGTCCGCGATGGAGCAGGTGCGTGCGCGTGTCAAACCGGCTGACGACGATCTGCTCATGCTCGCCAACTCCGCCGGCGAGAAGACCGGAGCGCTTCCCGAGCAGAGCGTTTTGCAGGCGTGTGGACAACTGCGGCTCTACATCGCGCAGAAATATAGCGATCGGCATAAGCTGCTTGATCCGGCAACGCTCAAGTTTCTGTGGGTGGTCGAGTTTCCCATGTTCGAATGGGACGATACGGACCAGCGCTGGAACGCAGCGCACCATCCGTTCACCTCCGTTCACGACGAGGACTTGGAGAAACTCACGGCCGATCCGGCGCATTGCCGGGCGAAGTCCTACGATCTCGTGTTGAACGGCGTGGAACTCGGGTCCGGTTCAATTCGTATTCACCGGCGCGACGTGCAGACACAAGTCTTCGCGGCTCTCGGCTTCAGCGAGGAAGAAGCGAAACGGCGCTTCGGTTTCCTGCTCGAGGCATTGGAATATGGCGCGCCTCCCCACGGCGGCATTGCGCTTGGGCTCGACCGTTTGGTCATGCTGCTCGCCGGCGAACAATCGATTCGAGAAGTGATTCCGTTCCCGAAAACCGCCAAGGCCACCGATCTTATGTGCGAAGCGCCCGCGCCCGTGCCGGAACGGCAACTGCGCGAGCTGGGCATTCGAATCAATCCCCGCGACTAGGCTTTCAGCGGTTTATCCACCGCTTTCCAATTCTTCTCGTCCCAGTACTTGATGCGGCCTTCGCGGTAAGAAGCCACCGCCAGGCTGATTAAAATCTGAGCGTGCGCGGCGGTTTCCACATCCAGGTGTGGCTTCTCGCGCGTGCGCATACATTTCAAAAAGTTGCCGATGTGCGCCTGCATCATGTCGTACTGCTCTACTGGAATCTTGATCTCGTCGCGGCCGAACTTATAATCGGGGAACGGGCCGCGGCTCTTATCCGGCAGACGAACCATGTCGGGCCGCACCGTGATATCGGGAGTCGAGCCCTCGAACTTCCCATGCTCGACCATGATAATCGTACCTTCATGCCCGCGAATCAATCCTGGTATGTGCTGCGAATTGCCCATCGAAGAACTCAGCACTAGCGAATGTCCCTCCGGGTATTCAGCAACCAGGTGAAAGGTGTCGGGCACCTCGCGCTCGTCGTGGAACGCGTAGTTCCCGCCGGAAGCCATCACCTTCGCCGGATACTGCGGCTTGTCCCAACAGATATTCAACGGAGCCACAACGTGAAAGAACAGATCAGTAGCGATGCCGCCCGAATAATCCCAATACTTGCGGAAACGGAAGAAGCGGTCCGCATCGTAAGGCCGCTTGGGCGCGGGCCCCAGGAACATGGACCAGTCGATGTGGTTCTCGCCTTTTCCGTCCGGACCGGCCTCGGCTTCAATCGGGTAATTCCACTCGCCTTCAATAGAGTTGCGGTGGTAAGATCCCTGGCTCATGATCATTTTGCCGATCATGCCGTCGGCGATCGCCTTCTTCGCTTTCCACCACTGGTCCGCGGAAGTAGTCTGCGAACCGACCTGCACCACCCGTTTGCTTTCACGCACTGCGTCGATTAGATCTTTAACTTCATTGACGGTGTGGCACATGGGCTTCTCGAGGTAGACGTCCTTGCCTTGACCCATGGCGTCGAGAGCCACCCGCGCATGCCAGTGGTCGGGCGTCGCCACGATAACGGCGTCCACGTCAGGTAATGCCAACAGTTCCCGATAGTCGGTGAATGCCTTGGCCTGATAACGTGACGCCTGTAGCGCTTTGCGCTTTTCGTACACGTCGCAGACCGCCACAATCTGACAGGCGTTCTTATTCGCCTGGCCATACTCGGTGAAAGTGTGCGCATCGGAGGAACCGCGGCCCCCGCAGCCGACCAGCCCGATGTTGATGCGATCGTTGGCTCCGAGCACGCGCGAAGGATTCATCTTGGCCGCGCTCTTCGCAAAAGCCTTGTTCGCTAGAGCCGCGCCGGCGCTCAAGCCGCCGGTACGCTTGATGAAATCCCTGCGATCGAATTGGTCTGCGGACATATAGTTCCTTTCCTGTGTCACACTGACACCAGAGGCGAATGCCCGAAAACTCACGCGAGTCTTCCTCCCGCCCCGCTTTCCACTATACAAATTTCCGCCACTACCTGGGTGCTCGTCTGCTCAGCACCACGTCCTCCGAAATGCAGTCGGTCGCCGTTGGATGGCAAGTATACGAAATTACGCACAGGCCGTTGGACCTCGGTTTGGTGGGCTTGGCGCAGTTCCTTCCCGGCATTTGCCTGTTCCTCTTCGCAGGACATGTCGCTGACCGCATTCCGCGGCAGCGCATTCTGCAAACTTGCATGGCGGCATTTTCGGCGTGCTCCGCTCTTCTGTTTTTCCTTACTCTGCACCCGGTCACGGGAACAAGTCACCTGACGCGCGCGTATCCCATTTATGTAGTGATGTTGTTGAACGGGACCGTCCGCGCGTTCAATGCTCCGGCGTCCCAGGCGTTTCTTCCCCTGCTGGTTCCACGCGAGGTTTTTCCCAATGCTGTCGCCTGGAACGCGTCGGTTTTTCAGACGGCAACCATTGGAGCGCCCATGCTGGGCGGCATCTTGTATGGTGTTACCGGCAGCCCCGCTTTTGTCTACGGATGCGCTGCCGCCGGCTACTTATCGGCCTTTTTCTTGATTGGGACTTTGCGCCTTCCCGCCCGAAAGTCTCAGGCCAAAGACGCATCCGCGGGGATGGTCCTCGACGGGCTGAGATACATCTGGAGTAACAAACTGATACTGGGCGCAGTCTCGCTCGATTTATTCGCCGTGCTCCTCGGAGGAGCCGTTGCGCTGTTGCCGGTTTACGCCCGCGAGATATTTAAAGTTGGCGCCAGCGGGCTTGGTATTCTACGCAGTGCTCCGGGACTCGGTGCGCTGACGATGAGTATCATTGTGGCGCACTGGCCTTTGCGGCGGCGAGCGGGAGCCGTGATGCTCTGGTGTGTATTCGGATTTGGAGCTTTTACTGTGATGTTCGGCTTGTCGCGCACGTTAATGCTCTCGCTCTTTCTTCTTTTTCTTACTGGCATGGCTGACACGGTAAGCGTCATCGTGCGGTCGACTATGATCCAGCTTGGTACGCCGGACGAAATGCGCGGGCGAGTCAGCGCTGTGAACATGGTGTTTGTGGGCGCTTCCAATGAAATCGGCCAGTTCGAATCGGGTGTCACGGCCCAGTGGTTTGGCGCGGTACCCGCGGTGGTACTCGGCGGTGTGGGCACTATGCTGATCGTGCTCGCTTGGGCTTGGATGTTTCCCGGCTTGCGGCGTCTGGACCAACTCGTGGCCCAGGAGCCTGTGGCCGCCCTGGCGCGAGCTTCTTCGGAAGGGACGGCGCCTATTGAACCGTAAGCTCTCCCGGCTGCTCTTAGCGCTGCTCGCCGGCGCTCTCGTATTCGCCGCGGATGTCAATTCGCTGCCGAAACCCACTGGCTACGTGAGCGACCTAGCGCACGTGGTGAACGCTCAGGACAAAGAAGCGCTGGAGGCGTTCTGCACCAAAGTGGAGAGCGAGCTTGGTGTGCAGTTTGCGCTCGTGACCGTGGATACGGTCAGCGACAGGCCGATACGAGACTTTGCGCTCGATCTATTCCGCAGTTGGGGCGTGGGCGACAAGAAGACCAATCAGGGCGTTTTGCTTTTGCTCGCGATTAAGGATCACCAGAGCGACATCGAAACCGGCCGCGGCATCGAGCCTTACCTCACCGATGGATTCGCGGGAGGTACGTTGCGCTCAATGCGCCCGGCGCTTCGCTCTGGCGATTATGGGGCCGCTCTGCTGGATGGCGCACGCGCAATGGCCAGCCAGATTGCCCGCGGCAAAAACATCGATTTCACGGACGCGATTCCACAGATGCGCCAAAGGGCGCCCGACAACGGTGACAATCGCGCAAGCCACATTCCGTTCCCGCTCATAGTTGTCGGGCTGCTGTTCCTGCTCTTTTTTTTAAGTAGGGGAGGCGGCCGCGGTGGGGGAGGCGGCTTCCTGATGGGGATGCTTTTAGGCAACCTGTTGGGCGGAGGCCGGCGCGGCGGCTGGGGCGGCGGCGATTGGGGGGGCGGCGGCTTTGGCGGTGGTTCCGGAGGCGGTGGTGGTTTCGGTGGCTTCGGCGGCGGAGATGCCGGTGGTGGCGGTGCCAGCAGCAATTGGTGAGGAAAATAGCTTGGAGCGAATACTCTCAGAACTAGTCGAGCGGCTGAAATCGGCCCTAGGCGATCAACTCGTGTCCGTCATTCTCTACGGCTCTGCGGCGGTGGGGGATTGGGATAAGGAGAACTCGGACTTGAACGTGCTGTGCGCGCTGAACCACATTTCTCCGCGCGAACTCCTGCAATCGGAGCCGGTTGTGGCATGGTGGCGTCAACAAGGCCGTCCGCCGCTGCTGTTGCTTACCGCCGAAGAAGTACGAACCTCGACGGACTGCTTCGCCATCGAGTTTTATGATATGAAGAAATACCGGCGGGTCCTGTATGGCGCGGATCTTATTGAAGATTTGACCGTGGAAAATACGTTTTACCGGGCCCAGGTGGAACATGAGTTGCGCGCGAAACAAATCCGGCTCCGCCAAAAAGCCGCTGAGCTTCTTTCAAAGCCCGAGCGGGTAGTTAAATTGCTGGTCGATTCGGTCTCGACCTTTTGCGTTTTGGGGCGGCACGCATTGCTGTTGAGCGGTAGCGAGCCGCGTTGGAAAAAAGCCGAAGTGGTCGCGGGCCTCGAAGCCGCGCTCGGACGGCCGCTGTCGGCATTTAATGAGATACTGGCGGTTCGGGAATCCGGTAAACAGCCCAGTGGAGGGGCGGCCACGTCGCTCCTGGAACGTTATTTAGCAGAAACCGACGCTTTAGTTCGTTTCGTGGATGCACTGGCGAAGTAGTCGATGATCAACATGGGGGGCAACAGACAATGAAGGGCGCGCTAATTATCGTGGGAGTCTTGGTGCTAGTTGGATTGGTCTTCGGAGGTCAATTGGTCGGTTCTCGCAACCTGCTCGTGACCGAGAGGAACGATATAGACGCACGCTGGGCGCAGGTCGACAACGACATGAAACGGCGCGCCGATCTCATTCCCAACCTCGTCGAGACCGTGAAGGGCTATGCAAAGCAGGAACAGACGGTGATCGCCGAAGTGGCTAACGCGCGGGCCGCACTGTTAGGCGCGCGCAGCAAGGGCGACGAGATCAACGCCAATAACCAGCTCAGCGGGGCGATCGGCCGCTTGCTTGTGCTGCAAGAGAATTATCCGCAACTGAAGTCGAACGAGAATTTCTTGCGCCTGCAAGACGAATTGGCCGGCACCGAGAATCGCATCGCGGTATCGCGGCGCGACTATAACGAGGCGATCAAGAAATATAACACCGATGTCGAGCTGTTTCCCAAGAATATCGCCGCTTCGATCTTCAATTTCAAGCGGGACGACGCGTATTTCAAGACCTCGGAAGAGGAAAAGAAAACACCCCAAGTGAAGTTCTAGTCTTCAGGCGGTTCACTCCAGTCTTCGACACGCTGGCTATAGCGTTTCAGAACGGCTATGGAAGTCCCGCTGCCAAAGCCGGCCATGCGCAATCGGCGGTAGGCCGATGCCAGGTTCTTTTCTTCTTTCAGGAACTGGCGCAGATCGATATTCCGGTACTTGCGTTTTAGGAACTGCTCGATGAGTTGTGGCTCATCCGTTCCGGTGAATGCCTGGTTCACAGCTGTTTCGGCGATTGCCGGGGCGATGCGCTTTCGTCTGAGATCATTGAGCACGCGAAATCGTCCGAAGCCTTCGTTTTTAAGGCGGGCCGAGGCAAAAGCTTCCGAGAACCGCCGGTCGTCCACCAGTCCATACTCGTGGAGCTTGGTCAGAACGGCATTCAAATCCTGGGGCGATTGCGCTCGTTTGAATAGCTTCTGCCGGATGTCGCCGGCGGAGTAAGCCCGCTGCGAAAGCACCCGCAACGCATACTCCCACAGCGACTTCTCATCGAGCTTGGGACTGTTGCGGATACCCATCCGGCGAAACGTTTGTACTGTAGCACGCCTCTAGTAAAGGTAGACTGCAATTACGCAGTGTTGGACAATTCAGAAGGAGGTTGTTATGGAGGAAAAGAGCGGTTTCGGTTATTTCCTGCTAGGTCTCGGAATTGGCGTGGCGGCCGGTATGTTGTGGGCGCCCAGAGCCGGAGAAGAGACTCGACAGATCCTTGCCGACCGGGCTGGAGAAGGCGCCGATTACTTGCGCAGCCGCGCGCAGGACGGAACTGAGTACGTGCGCCAGCGGACCGACGATATCAAGCAATCGGCTGCGGACTTATACGAGAAAGGCCGCTCGGGCGTCGCCAAGCAGCGGGAAACCCTAAGCGCCGCGGTTGAGGCGGGTAAGCAAGCGTATCGTGAAGCAGTCGGCGATGCAAAAGCCGCTACGGCTTCTGGTGGCCACTTAGCGGATAACGTGTAGCGCCCCGCATGGACCAGAACACGCTTCTCGTCATTTTTGTCGCCATCGCGGCCATCGCGTTGCTGGGTCAGGCTGTCGCTTTGATCGGGCTGTTGTTTGTTGCCCGGGACATTCGTACGAAGACCTTGGCGTTGTGGCCGCGGATCGAGGAGATTGTAGCCGTCTCGAAGCGTTCCGTCGATCGTGTCGAGACGCATATCACGCGAATCGGTGCGGTAAGCGTCGCGATTCTGGATGTTACCAAGCAGCAGCTCGATAAGGTGGATGAGTTGCTGAGCGATGCGAGCACTCGGGCGAGAGTACAAATGGAGCGCGCCGAGATGGTTTTGGACGACACAATGACCCGTGTACAGGAAACTGTTGGGATCGTGCAGCGGGGCGTGCTGCGGCCCGTGCGCGAGGTGCATGGCATTCTAAGCGGCTTCCGGACCGCTCTTGCGCATCTAGGCCGGGGAGGCCGTCCGACTGTGGATCACGCCACATCCGATGAAGAGATGTTTATTTAGCCTAATCGGAGATTCGCCAAATCGGGGTGCAAAGCGAAGCGGGTGGCAACCGAATCGATTCGTTCCCCGAGTTGCTGTGTGGCATCGAGGTTCCAGCCCGAGCGATCCGCAACCAAGCCGAGATAGCGGATTTTCTTCGGGTTGATCCGCATGATCCGGCAGCAGGTTGCATCCACGGTCGCCGGATGCGGGCCGCCAACCACGACACCGATGTGCTTGCGTGTGCCAAGGATGGGACCGTTCCCTTCCATCGCGTCGATTCCGTCGACCAGGCAAAATTGCTTCGGGAACAAATAATGCAAATCCGCGATGCATTCGTTGATACCCGCCCAATGCAAAGGGTTTTTCGGCCAGCCGTAGACGTTCCCAGGGACAAGCCCGAACAAGTTCTTCATTGCAAGCGTAGCGCCGGTCCAATGATGCGTCTTCATTTTGGGCAATGTGACTAGCAAGTCGCAGGCAAGTGCGGTGTTAGGAAGATAGAGTTCGGATAACTTGGAAAAGGGCCTGGAGAGTTGGACGCGCGTAACATCGTCGATATTCAGGTCGGTGAAGCTGTCCTCAAATTTGGGAATGGCGGCAAAGAACCCGGCGGATTCCGCCATGTCGAGCGTGGTCCGGCGGTGCCCCGGCCCTTCGGCGATGCGGACGCTGCGCGCTCCGAGCGAGCGGAACGCTTCGGCAGCCGCCGCTACGAATACCGGGTCGGTATTAATCGGCGCCTGCGGATTGAACTCGACCAGATTTGGCTTTAAGAGAACGCTCTTACCGGCAACGGCGACGCGATGTTCGGTGAGAATACGCCGCATGATACCGGCCAGATCGACGGAATAATTTGTGGCGCGAACGATGGACACCTGGGCCGTGCGCGTACCGGCGCGGCGCGAACACCCGAGTGCCAAGCTCAGGGCTCCACTCAGAGAACCCAGGAAGAAATAGCGGCGGTTCACAGAGTTTTTCCGTCCAACGCGGCGAGCGCGAGCAGGCGAAGAGAAATGTCCCGGACTGTACGAGGCCGGAGGGGAAGTTGCGGATCCGCCATTTTGCGACCCTGCGCGACGAGGCCCATCTGAAGCCACGAGAGACCTTCCGTGGAACCCGGATTCTTTAGGAAATCTTCAGCAAGCCGGAACGCGGCCGTAAGCTGCCCGGGTGGAGCGCCGGATAAAGCGAGCAGGGCTGCGCCTGTGGTTTCAGCATAGGAGTTGGCATTCTCGCTGCGGAAGCTCGAGCCGCCATGATTCCAGCCTCCGTCACGGCAGCGCCTGGAGAGCAGGAAGCGCCGGCCTTGTTCGATTTGGGAGGCAAAGCTTGGGCTGTCCAGCCGCGAAAGCGCGAGGATGCTTGTGGCGGTCGGCATTACCCAACCCGCGGTGCCCGGAAACCAGGGAGAGCCGCCGTCTTTCGAGTGAACGTGTGTCGAAAGCCAAACACCGGCCTGCTTGCCGATATTTGGAAGCGCGAGAATTGCAAGGCTTGTCACCCAGGTGCTGGCCGGTACGGTGTCGTTTGGTCTCCAGCCGCCGTCTGCATTCTGGCGCCGCTCGAGCCAAGACGCAGCGGTCTGGCGGACGGGCGGGGAGTGGTCGTGGAGGCGGAGCGCGAGCAACGCCAGCGCTGTCGGCTCCGTCCACGAACTACCCTTCAAAAACGGCCAACCGCCGTCCGGATTTTGGGATGCCAGGAGTTGCCGCTGAAGTTCGCTCACTTCAGCCATAAGGAGCAGGGCCTAGGAAGCTATCTTGCGGTTACGGCGCCGCTTCAAATACAGCACCAGGCAGCCGCCTGCGGCGACCCACATTAGTCCCTGTACTACGATGTCACTCATACTTTTCTCCTTTTCTTAAGAGCGGGTGATGCAAATCGTCGCAACTCCCCACATAAGCTATTTCGGCTGAAACCATGGGTTTCGTTAGTTATTGGCCGGCATTCATTGATCCGAGATTATGGACGAGCTGAAGAATCCCGGAGCCAGCTGTGACAACCAGCAGAGCGGGCAAGCAGAAAAAGAAGATGGGGAAGACCAGCTTGACGCCCACTTTGCCGGCCTTTTCCTCGGCCTCCTGACGGCGCCGAATTCTCAGATAATCCGATTGGGTACGCAAGGCTTCTGAGACGCTGGTGCCGAACCGATCCGTCTGAATGAGAATGGCCATCAGTTTCTTGACCTCGTCTTCGGCAACCCGCTTGGCGAAATTCCGCATGGCCTCGGCGCGGCTTTTGCCGGCCATGATCTCCATATTGAGCAGAGCCAATTCTTCGCTTATGGCGGGATGGACATTCTTGAGCTCGCGGCTGACGTTTACGAGGGCCTGATCCAGTCCACAGCCCGCCTCGGTACAAATCACCAGCAGGTCGAGCACGTCCGGAAGGGAAAGGCGAATTTGCGTGCTACGCCGCTTGATCAAGCGGCCCAAAACGAAGGATGGCAAGAAGAAGCCCATCCCACCCCCGGCGATCGGATACATCATGCGGCTCACGGGGCTATTAACGTGATCGCGCGCTATAAAGGCCAACGCCACGAAAGCGACTGCCAGCACGATCTTGGCTCCATAGAAAACGGGAATAGCCGAGGGGCTTCGGATGCCGGCTGCCGTGAAATCCTTCTTGAGCATGCCGGCCGCCTGGGGAGAAACCGGAAGTAAGTTACCGATCGGCTCGAGCAGCGCGCCAAGGGAAAATTCGCGGCTCTTCTTGCGCTCCCGTAGCGCCGCTGAGACCGGGTCGGAAGAAGACGACAACTGATCCAGCAGCCGTGACGGTTTCACATAGTAGTGGAAGCCAAAGGCGCCTATGACGCCTGTGATGAGCACGAAGAGTATTACGGGAAACAGGATGAGCATTGGCTAGACCTTGATGTTGGTAATCTTCTTGATCACCAGATATCCAACAACCTGACCCACGGCCGCGCCATAGATCATCAGCCGGCCAACTTTATCGGCGGCCAAATCGGCGAGATATTGCGGCGAACTGATCATCATGAGAACTGTTACGACGACGGGCATTAGGACCAGGACCAGGCCAGTAATTCGGCCGTGTGCGCTGGCTGCTTTGACCTGGCCCTTTAACCGGAAACGCTCGCGAATGATGAGCGCCAGCTTGCCGAGGATCTCGCCTAAATTGCCGCCCGTTTCCTGCTGCAAGAGAACGGACGAAACGAAAAAACGGACGTCCACCGAAGGCACCAGCACAAGCAATCTGCCGAGCGCCACATCGAGGGTAGAACCCAGCTGCAGATCGTTCGAAATCCGTCGGAAGGCGGACCCCAGGGGATCGGGCGAATCGGCCGACAACATTTCGAGGGCGATAGAGAAGCCGTGACCAGCTCGCATGGAGCGCGCGAGGAAGTCCAGCGCCTCGGGAAATTGCTTTTCGAAATCGGCGATGTTCTTGGCCCGCTTGCGGAGCACGACAAGGAGCGGGATGGAGGCGGCCGCCGCGCCCAGCACCCAAGCGCTCCATGGGGTGGACAGAAGATTGAGCTTCAGGCCGAGAAGAAAGGCGACGCCGAAACAAACAGCTGAAACGGCAAGCAACTTGCTGCTGGTCAGGTTCTGGCCCGACTGCTCGATCATGAGGTTTAAGCGCCCGGTAAATTGAAACTTCTTTAGAAGCCGGCTCAAGCCGTCCTCGACATTCGCCGGCCGGAGCCAATTGGTGGTGCTTGCACGGTCGGCGGGTCCGGCCTCGGCCTTTCGCAGCATCGAGCGAATCTGGTTTTTTTGCTTTTTTTTGAAGTACGACGAGGCAGCCGCGACGCAAACCAGAATCGTGCCGAAAACGGCGACGAAAAGAACGATTAAAATCGCCATGCGCCCCTATCCCACCTCGACGACGTTTTGAAATACCAGACTGGGCAACTCGATGCCGGCGGCCTTCAATCGTTCGCTGAATTTCGGCCGGACGCCGGTCGGCCTGAATCGTCCGCGCACTTTGCCCTCGCTGGTCAGGCCGATTCGTTCAAACACAAAAATGTCCTGCGTGGTGACGAGATCGCCTTCCATGCCGAGGCATTCGGTGATATAGGTGACTTTTCGCGTTCCATCCGCCAGGCGCGAAATCTGGATGAACAAGATCGATCGCGGACGCCACCTGCTGGCGGATGGAGCGGACGTTCAGATTGGAGCTCGCCATACCGATCATGACTTCAAGCCGGCTGATAGCATCGCGCGGACTATTCGCGTGAATGGTGGTGAGCGAGCCATCGTGGCCGGTGTTCATCGCCTGCAGCATGTCCAGCGCTTCTTCGCCACGGACCTCGCCGACGATGATGCGATCCGGCCGCATACGGAGAGCATTGATGAGCAGATGCCGCTGCAGAACCGCGCCTTTGCCTTCGATGTTGGCGGGGCGTGTTTCGAGCCGCGCGACGTGCGTCTGCCGAAGCTGCAACTCGGCGGCGTCTTCAATGGTGACGATGCGCTCGTTCGACGGAATGAAGCCGGAGAGCATGTTCAGAAAGGTGGTCTTTCCGGCGCCCGTTCCTCCCGAAATGATGATGTTCAGGCGCGCCTTGACGCAACCTTTGACGAGCTCCAGCATTCCTTCCGTGAGCGAGAGATTACGCAGCAGATCCGCCGGCTGCAGCGGATCGCCGCCGAAGCGGCGGATGGACAGGAGCGGTCCATCGACCGCCAAGGGCGGAATGACCGCATTCACGCGGGAGCCGTCCGGCAGGCGCGCGTCGACCATGGGCGACGATTCGTCGATGCGCCGTCCTACACGCGACACGACACGCTCGATGATGCGCATCAGATGTGCATCGTCTTTGAATTCGATATTCGTTCGTTCCAGCTTGCCGTTGCGCTCGACGTAGATCAGCCGCGGCGTGGTGACCAGGATGTCGGATACGGTGCGGTCGCGCAGCAGCGGCTCGAGTGGTCCGAGGCCGAAGACTTCGTCGAGAACTTCCTCAATCAGCCGATCTTTTTCCTGCAGGCTTAGCGGCGTTTTCTCTTCGTTGACCAGTTTCGCGACAGAGGGGCGGATCTCCTGGCGCACTCGGTCCCCGGGCATGGCATAGACCGCCTCCAGGTTGATCCGATCGAGCAGTTTTCGATGAATCGCAAATTTCATTTCCTGGCGGCCGAGCGCCGAAGTATCGCGCGTTCCAGCAAGCCGCAGCGGGTCAGCCGCCTTGACATCGCCATGTGCTGTATCGCTTGCGAGCATAAGTGCCTCCTAGCCAAATAGTGCGAATTTCTTCTTACTTTTTATCGGCGGAACGCCGGCGATCTTCGCCGCGAGCAAGCCGAAATGCTGCGCCAGCCGGTTGTTCGAATTCAGAAGATTGCCGCTTGAGTAGGACTGATATAGGCCCATGTAGTCGTTGGGCAGCGCGGCATAAAGCGAACGGCCGAGGATTTTCTCAAGCTCCTGCGTGCTGATGTCCATCATCTTCGGCGTGCGGTTCAAGACGAGTTGCAATTTCTCGCCCTGATCGAACAGGCCGTGCACGATGGACTTCAGGCCGTGCAGCGCCACCACCTCGAGTGTCGAAACCAGAAATAGTTGGTCAATCTCGTCCAGCACCGCGGTCGCGATCGAATTCAGGCTGCGGCCCAGGTCGAGAACGATCCAGTCATGCTGCGTGCGCATGAACTGCAGGACTTGTTTAAGCTGCGTCTCGTCGGGATGATCCCAGCGCGAATAGGAGGCCGGCGCCGGAATGACGGACAGATTCGGGCGGTGTTCGACGATGAGCGCCTTCCACAGACTCTCGTCCAGGCGCGATAAATTCTTGATCGCATCCAGGATCGAATACGAGCTGGGCGTTTTCATCAGGAAGCCGACCAGGCCGGAGGTCAGATCGAGATCGGCGAGCAGAACATTCTTTCGGGTCTGATTTTGCAGCTCCCAGGCGACATGGCACGCCAGAGTAGTAGCGCCGCAGCCGCCCTTGGCCGATAAGAATCCGATGATTTTTCCCCGGGTCGATGGCACCACGTCTGTCTCGGTCGAGTTCAAGATGCGGTCGAGCGCGAGCGCTAGGCTCTCTTCGAGTGGCGGGTGTAGAAATTCGTTTGCTCCGGCGCGCATCGCCGCCAGAATGATCTTCGGGTCGTCAACCGAGTGGAGCGCCACGATCTTAGTGCGAGGCGCTTGCAACTTGACCTGCCGGATGGCGATCGCCAAATCGGTGGGCACTGAGCCTACATCCAAAAGAAGCGCCTCGGGCTTAACCTTCGCGAGCCGCTCTAAGAGGCTGGTCCAATCCGAGTCATGCTGCTCGAACGAAACGCCTTCGCACGAGTCGCGGAGCGCTTCCGAAGCCTTTCGACAAAGACTCTCGTCCTTAATACTCAACAGAACTTTTACAGAACTCATCGTAGTTTCACACTCACTTACTATTCGGATTAAGGGGCAGCGGCGGTACCGCCGAAGGTGGGGGGATCGCCGCAGGCGCAGCGCTCTCGCTCGCGGCCGCTGGGGTCATGGTCGGGCTCCGCAAGTCTTCGATTGGAAGCGAATCGCGCTTCCAGATCATGGGCACCGGGCCGGTCACGGCAGGACCGGGATGGCTCGGGGCAGACGTAGGAGCGTCCTTTAGGAATGCCGCCGGACGGTTTAGATCCGGACCTTTGACGCCCGCGGCAAGGGGGCGGACCAGCTCGGGGGTCACCATGATCAGCAGCTCCGAGTTGTTTTTGTTCACGGTTCGCGATTGAAAGAGCTTGCCGAGGAGGGGAATATCGGCGAAGCCGGGCATCCTAGAAAGCTGTTCCGTCACCTGGTTATTGAGTAGACCGGCAATGACGAAGCTCTGTCCGCTTTCGAGCTCGATTTCTGTTTGTACTTTGCGCGAACTTAAGCCGGGGATAGTAAAGCCACTCACAGTAAGGGCGTTGGCATAGTCGAGTGAGCTGACTTCCGGGTTGACGGTGAGTCGAATCGTTCCGCGCGGAGTTATGGTCGGCGTAAAGTTAAGCCGAATCCCGAATTCCTTGAATTGAATGGTGACCTGCCCCACGCCCGAGCCGCCACCTTGTAGGGTCGGAAACGGAAATTCACCGCCGGCGAGGAAGCTGGCCGCTTTGCCGCTTGTTGTCAGTAGGTTTGGCTCAGCTAGAATCTGCAGCAGGTTGCGGGTCGCGAGATCCTGCAGGATCGCACCAAGATTGATATCCGGGCGATAGTAGAACACATTCAACAGATTGGTAACGTTCCAGGTGGTGGCGCCGCCGTTGGCGGTAAAAGTGGGTACCTGACCGAATTGTCCGGTTGTCGAAGTCCCGATTCCCTTGATCCCATCCATCGTGAACAGGTTTGCGCCAAGCTGAGTCGATGCGGAGCGGTCCACGTCGGCGAACCGTACTTTCAGGAGAATTTGCGCGTCCGCCGCAGGTGTGCTGACGCGGAGTAGATTCACGACTTTTCCTAGGGTGGAGGCAATGCCGAAGGCACGGTCCGCAGCAGTGGCGTCCGTGGTGGTTCCGTTCAGAAACACCACGCCTTCCTGGACATTTATTGAGACATCCGGACCAGCTTCTTTGAGCAACTCCGCCCGCACGGCGTCCAGTTTTGACGTATTGGCGGTGACATGAACATCCAGCATCAGCCGCGCGCCCTTTTGGTCCCAAAGGATGAGGCTGGTGTCGCCCGGCAGCTTGCCATTCACCACGATTTCGGTGGAACTGACGGCCACGGCTTCGGCAATGTCGCCGTTTGCCATCGAGATACGCCGGATGCCGGCAGGATGGTCGACGACAGTCGAGGCGTTGACCGGGACAGTGACGACCGAATTCTTATCCGATTCATCGACAGCTCGGGCTGCCGCCGGCAGCGATATACGCAGCTCCGGCTGGGCGAGCAGGATCAGTGGGACTAGGAAACCTCGGAGTAGGGTATTCATTCTTATTTCTTTCCTTGCGGCACGTCGAAGGTCTCTTCGCTGCGCTTTCCACCATGGAAGACCTCGACAGTGGAGGTTCGGCGTTGAACCGGCACTTCGACAACAGTTTTCAGGAAGCGGGGCGGCGGGGCGGCGGAATGCGTGACGGCCGGTATAATCGGAACTCCAAACAGTTGCGCGATAGAAGTCCCTTTGGTGATTTCGGATTTTGTGTCGAGCGGATTTCTCAACACGAGTTGCACCTTAGTTTCGCTGCTCGCGAGGTTCAGTATTTCCGCCTGATCCGGGGTCACAAGCAGGTTGACCACCTGGGCCGATTCCGGCTTGCCGTCATTACTCTTCTCGATCTTCTGGCCGGCGGATAACACTTCGATGTTCTGCAGAATGGTGCGGCACAGGGTTCCCGCGCGTGATTGCTCTTGATTGGGCGTGGCGCCCGCCATCAGCACATCGACGCGCATACCAGGCAGGACAAAGCCAGCCAGTCCGACTACCTCATTCACGCGGAGAGCGACCGCGCGCAATCCCATGGGGATCGTGGCTGCCAGACCGGCGCCCGCTCCTTTTGAAGCCAGCCGGTGCGCGAGAATCGGTTCGCTCTGATAAATCGTGGCGATCACGCCACGGCCGGCCGCGTCCGCCAGAGTCTTCACGGCGTCCTCGGGAGTGGGCCCACCCCAAGGTACTTCGTCCAGGTCGGAATCGTGCACGAGCGTGCCGACTTGCAGGTCGTGTTTAGCGACCACAAGCTTATTCGTGGCGACAGTGTGCCCTTGCGACCCTACACGGACCAAGATGAGGCGGTACAAGAAGTAGCTAGTTACTCCAGCCACCACTAAGGCAAAAAATAAGACAGATATAAGGCGTCGGTTCATTTCAGTTCACAGATTATGGAGTTTGGACAATTCAATCCCAAAACCAGAGGCGCACAGCGCTCCGATCAAGGCTTCTGCCTGGTTATTTGTTAAAAGAGGGGAGCCACTAGAACGGCGGAGTAAGTGACTCCCCAAATTACAAGGATCGCTGCTAGGACGCTGCGCTCGACAAGTTAGAGCTAACAGACGTCCAGATCGAATTGATCGAATTCTTAACGCCAGTCAAAAGGCTTACAGCGGCCAATGCTACGAAGGCGAGCAGTAGGGCGTATTCGACCATATCCTGCCCTTCTTCTTCTATCCAGAACGCGCGAAACATCGTGTTGATCATGAGATTCTCCTTTCTTAAATTCGTATCCTAAATACTTGCAAGTGCAAATTGTTACTCACCAACCGCCCGATCACTAGGAGCGCCGGCCTGTTCGAGGATCAAGTTTTTGCATCCTCGACGGCTTCACCTGAAATACGATTGCCTTCCCGTCGTCGAAAAGCATCTCCCATCCAGGCGAGGTTTTAAGCTCAGTTGCCAATGGCGCATCCGGCTTTACAACGACCATATCGACCGCAAAATGATCCAGTTGGTAACTCCAGTCATATCGGGCATTCTGGATGCCAAGGCTAATTTGTGGAAGGTCGACCCCAAAGACATCGACGCGGCTATCCACAAATATCCTCTTGGATGGATATAGGCGGTAAGTCAGGTAACCACTCCATTGGTCGGAAGCGAAGATCCGGCGGCCGCTCGAGGCCGTAATGGAAGGGATCGCCCCGGCAGGGAAAGTGTCGGTATTGAATTGAGCCGCGAAACCCGGCGCACCGGAAGCAAACAAACCGGCCAATGCCAGGATGCCGAACGCCGAAGCGGCATGAAGTCGCCGTGGCTTCTCCCAGGGCTGTATCTCCTCACATATCTCGGAGATCGTCTTACAGACTGCGCCTATCCCCGAAAAGGATTTCAGGCGCGGCAATACATCCTGCATCATGCAGGCGACGAGCGGTGCGGCAATCATCAAAAAAAGGGGTATGTTGCGGCCCGCGAGCAGAGCGGCATGAGCCCAGACGACAACAGAGATCACCGGGCTTATCTTCTTCATTTGCAGGCTCCAGAAGATGGACCCGGCGGCGAGAAGGAGCATGCACTCGAAGAATCCTGTAGGAGTGCAGTGAAAGTTTACCGATTGGTACTCCTGCATGTTACTCATTAGGCCGGAGGTTAAGGATTGAACAATCTTCCAGTGCAAGCGCCAGGCGTAAGGGTTCAGACAGGAGGCCAAGGCACAAGTAGCGGCGCTCAAAAGAAGCGGGGAACATCTCTTCAGCGCCGTACGCCAATTGTTACGGGCCATGAGCTCTTCCAATGCGTCTTCGATCGCGGCGAGCAGGAGGAGTAAGATTCCAACAAAAAACGACGGATGAATGTTGGTCCAAGCCACAATAACTACGGGTAGTAAGTATAGGGCGAGTCCTGCTCTGCGGCTTCGTAGATCACGAATTAGGTGCAGAAAGAGCAAGAAGAAGATCCACGATAGTAAGTGAGGCCGGGCTAGCCAATGAAGGCTCGAACCAGAAATCGCCAGCGCGGTCACTGCGAATCCGATGATTTCATTTCCACAGGCACGCACGACTAGTTTGTACAGCAACACAGAGACAACACCAAGGATGATTACGTTGATGAACGCAACCCCCCCGAGTCCCCAAAACTTGTGAATGGCCCCGAACAATAGCTCCCACGCCCACTCCCAAGCAAACCAGGCTTGATGCGGTTTAATGAAAGAAAAGAAATCTTCGGTCGGGACGGCCCGATGCTCCAGAATCCATTCTCCAGTTCGGATGTGCCAACCCGTGTCGCTATCAGCGAACAGCAGTTTCGTGCCAGGCAGTTTTCCGAATAGAAGGAAAGCGGGCAGTAGGAAAGCTAAATCGGTGAGACACGGCATCCAACGCATGTACCACTTGCTGGTTGCGCCGATTGCCGGATTCCAAGTTTGTGTTGCTGCCTGCATCTTCCCTGGCTGTCGGAGTAGGTCTCCCTATGCCTTCTAATCGGTTGTACGCTCAAGCTTCATTAGCTCCGGTACTTGAAGGGAGGCGAGATTTCTTACGACTTCCTTCAGCTTTGGATAAGGCTCGGATCGGAGGAGCGGTGTCCGGCCTTGGGATGAGGACTTGCTGGTGATCGAACTCGGGTATGCTCCTCTTTCGTGCACTTTTGCGATTCGAACCCAATTCTCGAGTCTTCAGCTCGGTGAGAGAGCGCGGCCTCATCCAACCTCAGTTGCGCCTTTCGGCTCTTAGCTTTAGCAGCTCGCTGGAGCATTTTGTGATACGCGCTCGTGGACATCCTCTTGTTCATCGCGGCACTCGGATTCGAGAAATTCCGTAACCACGGCTGGCTCGGTTGTCTGAAGAAGCGGCTTGCCCTCTTCGGCTTTCGGACCTGGTGACTTTTCCGCGTTGGCATGATCCGCTGCCATTTGCGGCTTTGCAGACATACGCGAGAGTATGACGCGGGGCGTGCGGACCGAGCGCATGGTATGCGGGTAAGTTGTTGTGCTTACGGAAGGAATGCTTCTGCTAGACGGCTAGCAGAAACGCGAGCGAGCCGGCCGCGATGACTGCGCCGTGCGGCAGGCCGAGCGAACTTGGGCTGCGCATGTCGAGATCCGCATCTTTGCGGAATGGCGCCTTGCCGTGCAAGAGTTCGCCGAGGATGGTGGACAAGTTGGCCAGAGTTTCGGGGATGCGCCGTTTGCAGAACACCAGGGCGAATGCGGCGATCCCGCCCAGGACGGCAGTAACCACGAAAATTATGAGCCAGTTCTGTGGACCAGCGATCGACCCGACGGCAGCCATCAGCTTTACGTCGCCGGCGCCCATGCCTCGGACGAGATAAAGCGGAATATAGATGAGCAGCGAGAGGCCCAGTCCGAGCATCGCGACCACTATCCCATGGGTGTGTAGGAGTAAGGTGTTCAATCCCAGGCCGAGAACCAGGCCGCTGAGATTCAGCCAGTTAGGTATTTTCCGGGTGCGCACGTCGTAGAAGGCGGCGCTCGCGACTACCGCGATCAGCGCTATTTTCAAAACGAGAGGCATCTGTTCAATCATCGGCAGCTCGGGGTGTTTTCTTCAGGCGGTCTCCAAGTTTTGTGCCGGTGCGTGCAACAGCCCCGGCCGGCAGCTCGAGCACGGAATGGGCGCTCAGACAGATAGACATGCGCCGCGGCCCCAAATCCGGTGAAATCTTCCTGACCTGAAAATTCTTGTCGAGGAAGATGACGTCCAGGCGCACTTTCATGCCGAAAGTATGGATGGCCTCGCAGGGGACGATCCAAAGACCGGAGCCCGCGCCCAAATTCTCGGCGTCTAATAGACCGCGGCGCCGTGCTTGGCTGGTGCCGGCCAGAGCAACGTGGGTGGCTAGGGTGACGCCACGGGTCACGTTGTGGATCACGTACAGATCATTGTTTACGGGCTGGTCATTTGTTCGGGGCGCACCCATTTATCGAAATCTTCCGCGCTGAGATAGCCAAGTTTCATCGCCGCTTCTTTTAGAGAAGACCCATCGACATGGGCGACGTGCGCGATCTTGGCGGCTTTGTCGTAGCCCAGAACCGGACTAAGCGCCGTCACGAGCATCAAGGAATTCCGGACGTAGCGGTCGATCTGCTCGCGATTCAACTCGATCCCGGAGGCGCAATGCTCTGTAAAACTGTGGCAGGCGTCGGCCAAGAGTCGCACCGAGTGCAGGAAGTTGTGAATGATCACCGGCTTGAAAACGTTGAGCTCGAAATTGCCTTGCGAACCGGCGAAACCGATAGCGGCGTCGTTGCCCATGACCTGGACGGCGACCATGGTGAGGGCTTCGCACTGAGTTGGATTGACTTTGCCGGGCATGATGGACGAGCCGGGCTCATTCTCGGGAATGGTGAGCTCGCCGAAGCCGCAGCGGGGGCCGGAGGCGAGCCAGCGGATGTCGTTCGCGATCTTCATGAGGGACGCGGCCAAAGTTTTCAGAGCGCCGCTGGCGAAGACCAGCTCGTCGTGGGCGGAGAGTGCGGCGAACTTGTTCGGGTGGGAGCGAAAAGGCAGGCCGGTGAGCTCTGCTATTTTCGCGGCGGCGCGCTCGGCGAATTCGGGCGGCGCGTTCAGGCCGGTGCCGACCGCTGTGCCGCCTATCGCCAGATCGAACAAGCCGTCGAGCGCGACTCGGAGGCGGTCGAGGTCGCGGTCGAGCAGCGAAACCCAGCCCGAAAATTCCTGGCCGACGGTGAGCGGCGTCGCGTCCTGCAGGTGGGTGCGCCCGATCTTGACAACGTCCGCGAACTCTTTCGCCTTCGCGTCGAGCGCGTTGCGGAGCTCGGTCACAGCCGGGATCAGCTTTCGCTCGACCTGCTCGGCAGCCGCGATGTGCATGGCGGTAGGAAACGTATCGTTCGAAGACTGCGACAAGTTGACGTGGTCGTTGGGATGGATGGGCTTCTTGCTGCCGAGCGTGCCGCCCGCGAGTTCGATGGCGCGGTTCGAGATCACCTCGTTGGCATTCATGTTGGTTTGCGTGCCGCTGCCGGTTTGCCAGATGCGCAGCGGAAAATGATCGTTCAGCTTGCCCGAAATGACTTCGTCGGCGGCTTGGACGATCAGCCGCGCTTTGTCTTCGGGCAGTTTTCCCAAGTCCTGGTTCACCAGGGCGGCGGCTTTTTTCAGAATTCCGAAAGCGCGAATCAACTCGGGCGGCATTTTGTCTTCGCCGATGTCGAAGTGAGCAGCGAGCGCTGGGTTTGGGCCCCCCAATATTTGTCCGAAGGCACTTCAATGGACCCCATGCTGTCGGATTCGGTACGGTGAGGAACAGTCATCCTCTTTATTTTGTATCGGCGGTGATTCACCTCGTAACGGCAACGCGTTCGTCAGCCGGCGGGCAGTTCAGCTTGTAACAGAGGCTTTACACCTTCGGGGCCGGTGAGTGTCAACATCCGATCCGTTTGATGGCCCTGGCCTGAAAGTTCAAATTTGAGAAACGGACAGCACAGGCGCTCCAGGCTCATCCACTCGGCCACTTCAGGCAGGCTGATCGCCTTTAGCTCGAGTTGGTAGACATAGCCATTCGGCAACGCCTTTCGATTCCGAACCGCGGCTCGAAGACGCTTCATCAGAGCGTTGTAACGTGGGCGTTGCCTGGAACTGATTGCCTTAAGATTGCAGGCAAGGGGAACGCACACGGCTGTTGCTATTCTCATAGCTCAACTGTAAGACTTAAAGTACGCTTCAAGTCAAGAGGAAAAGATGACAATTGGAGAACTCGCGTCGAAAACCGGCGTCCCGGCTTCCACGATTCGCTATTGGGAGCGAATTAAAATACTCCCGGCGCCAGCGCGTGTGAGCGGGCAACGCAGGTACCCGGACGATTCCATTCACAGCCTGGCCGTGCTGCGGCTCGCGCAAGCTTGCGGTTTTCGGCTGGAGGAAATGCGGCATCTCCTGCACGGCTTTCTTTTTGGGACAAAACCGCCGCGCCGCTGGCGAGAATTAGCCCAAAAAAAGCAGCGGGAAATCGATAGCCGGATTGCGCAGCTTAAGGCCATGCGCCGGGTTGTGGATCGGGTGTCACACTGCCATTGCGCGGAATTGGCCGACTGCGGGCGCATGGCGGCTTCCGTCATTCTGGCCACCCGGTGAAAGCGATGCATACACAGGCCATCACGGTGCGTCAGGCCACAATCGTCGATCTCGATTTAGTGGTGCCGTTGTTGGATGCATATCGCCAGTTCTATCGCAAGCCGAGTGATCCGGGTTTGGCCCGCCGTTTCTTATTGGAGCGCTTCCAACACAATCAGTCGATTATTTTTGTGGCGGTGCGGCAGGATGGTTCGGCCCTCGGATTCACGCAGTTGTTTCCCAGTTTCTCGTCGGCATCCGCGGCACGAATCTTCATCCTCAATGATTTATTTGTGGTGCCGGAGGCGCGCCGGATGCGAGTGGGCTCGCTGCTGCTTTCGGCGGCCGCTAGTTTCGGGCGAACGGCTGGCGCTGTCCGGCTGACGCTTTCGACCGAAGTTACGAATGAAGCCGCGCAAGCTTTATATGAGGCAGAGGGATGGACGCGGCAAGCAGATTTCCACGTTTACAATTTGGCTCTCGCTAGCGCGCCTTCAAAGAACGAATGAATAACCCGGCATCGATTTCATTAGGAGGCCGCTCGATCGGAAATGTTGCGGCTTGTTCATAGACCCTTGCCGCTATCTTCTCGTCGTTTTGCCAATCAAGAAACAGATACTTTTCCCGGAGCAGCTGCAGGAACAAAGCTCGCGCGGCGACGGCTCCGATATTGGCGCCCGGTTGACATGTCTGCTCTATGGAAGTGGCGATCTTGTCTCCCTGCTGCTCATTCATCGAGTTCCACACAGCCGCGAGATCCGCCGGGCTGACCGCCGGGACAGGATAGGTTACGCCCTTGATGCCACCGGTTCCGTGGCTCGAGATGTCGTAACGCCCTTTCCGAAAACGCCAATCCTGGTAGTCGTCTTCGCCTCCGTCGCCGATCTCGGTTTATTTCTCTGATCACGACGCCTTTGCAGTTGAAGAGGGTGCTGTTTTCCAGAGATTTCCTCCACTGCTCAATCAATTCGCCGTAATCCGCCGGATCCCAGGGATCGGCATCGGGAAATGACATTTCGATAATGGCTCTGAAGCGCACGGGTGGGGGGCGTCCTGCGGATGCATATGTCCAGATTAGGACTATTCCGCATGCACCGCGCCTGATTTGGCTTTCGCCTTTTTCAAAAGAAAGACTAGCGGCAAACAGGCGAAGCAGAGGAGCGCCATGTAACGAAAGTCGTCTACATAGGCCCATAGCCGGGCTTGCGAATTGAGCGTGCGGTCGAGAATCGCGTAGGCGCTCTTCGGATCCGTCACGAAGCGCTCCAATGTCGTGAGCCGTTGTTGCAGGAGCGGATTCGAAGGCGTGAGCGAATGCACCAGCTCGTTGCGATGGAGCTGCTCGTGGCGGGCGACGATGGTGTTGACCACCGAGATGCCGACGCTGCCGCCGACATTACGCAACAAATTATATAGGCCGCTGGCATTGCCGATTTGTTCGTTGGTCAGAGTGCCCATCGTGGTAGTGGAGAGCGGAACGAAGACCATGCCGGAGGCGAATCCGCTGATGATGATGGCCCAGAGGAACGACCACGGGCCGATGGCCAGGTTCACCGTGCCGAAGGCAAGGCTGCAAATTGCAAAGAGAAAGAAGCCCAAGCCAATCAGCCAGCGATTATCGATTCGGGCGGTAAGCAGGCCGATGATGGGCATTGCCAAAATCGCGCCGACGCCGCGCGGACTGACTGCGATACCGGCGCTCAGCGCGGTGTAGTGCATCAGCTCCTGGTAGAAGAGCGGCAGCATGGTCACCAATCCATAAATCGCAGCGCCGAATAGCGTGATCAACACGCAGCCGAGCGCGAAATTACGGTTCTTGAAAACACATAGATCCACGAGCGGTTTGCGGGTGCGAAGTTGGCGAACCAGGAACAGAACGAGCGCGACAGCGCCGAAAAACGTAGCCCAGCGAATCCATGTCGCGCCGAACCAATCGTCTTCCTGCCCTTTGTCCAGGATGATCTGCAGGCAGCCGAGCCAGACGGCGAGTAATCCGAGGCCCCACGAGTCGATGGGTCCGGGCTTGGCGTTGGCGATGTAGTCCGGATCTTCCACGTTCCGGAAAATCAGGAAAATGGCAAGAATGCCGATGGGGATATTGATGTAGAAGGCCCACCGCCAGGAATAGGATTCTGTAAGCCAGCCGCCGAGGGTCGGGCCGAGCACAGGCGCAACCACCACGCCCAGGGCGAACACCGCCATAGCAAGGCCACGTTTCTGGGGCGGAAAGCTTTCCAGCAGAATGGCTTGCGAGAGCGGCTGAAGCGCGCCGCCGCCAGCGCCTTGCACGGCGCGCGCCACAAGCAGAATGCCGAGCGAAGGGGCCGCGCCGCATACGAAGGAGGACGCGGTGAAAAGGATGATGCAAGACGAGCAGAAAGCGCTTTCGCCCGAAACGTAAGGCGAACCAGGTACTTGCCGGGAGCACGATAGCGTTCGCGACCAGATAACTGGTGAGGACCCAGGTAGCTTCGTCATTGGTAGCCGAGACGCTGCCGGCAATATAAGGAAGGGCGACGGCAGCAATGGAGGTATCCAGGACCTCCATGAATGTTGCCAGCATTACTGATACGGCAATAAGCCACGGATTGGCGCGCACGGGAGTTAGAAGCAAATCATAGCCGAAATAAATGCATTAAGCGTCTTTAATGCTGCCGGATGGCTTGGAGTTTTGGTCAAATCCTTGTAACCTAACAAGTTGCCGGAGCGCCTAGACGATCAAACGCGCGGCGTGTCTGGCGGTAAGCCGGGCATGCTGGTCGAGCGGGAACTTATTGAACGAGCGCAATCCGGTGATTCGGGGGCGTTTAATCAAGTAGTTCAAGCTTACCGAAAGCGGATATTGGGTACCATTTCGCGGCTGATCGGACGTCCAGAAGACGTCGAGGATGTAGCGCAGGAGGTGTTTGTCCGCCTATATTACTCATTGGACCAGCTTCGGACTCCGGAAGTATTCGAGCCGTGGCTGTATCGATTAACGGTGAACGCATCGTACGACTATTTGCGGCGGGCCAAGCGGCGCAGCGAATCGCGGATGGCGGATTTGAGCGAGCAGCAGGTGATGAGGGCGGACTCGCTGGCGGGCAGCCGGCAAGAGGATGACAAGCGGCAAAAGAGCAATGTTCGCGATTTTGTGAACGCGTTATTCCGGCACGTGTCGGATCAGGACAGACTACTGCTGACCTTGAAGGAAGTGGAGGGTCTGTCTTTGAAAGAGCTGGAAGCCATTTACAGCGTGAATGAGAACGCGTTGAAGGTGAGATTATTTCGGGCGCGGCAGAGGGTGCTGAAGGCATACCAGGCGGCGTCGGCGGATGGCAAGATATAGACGTCGAGGCCGTTTAAGATTAAGAGGAAAGCATGGTAGACGACGATTCCCGGTTAGATGCACTGTTTCAGAGATATCGGGCGGCTTGTCCGGACGTGGACCCTAGCGCAAATTTCATGCCCAGAATGTGGATGAAGATCGAGGCACGGCGCAGTTTCTGGTTCGTTTTCCGAAGGCTCGCGCAAACGGCAATGACAGCTTGCGCGGCGCTGTGCCTGCTGCTCGTGGTGCTGAATGTGTATTCGGCGTCGCAGGTAGTGACGCTGGCGCCTAGCTATACGGATGCCCTAATGGCCGATCACACCGCCGAACAGACAGACTACACGGAAGCTATACGGAGCTCGGAACAATGAAGCGCGAGAAATGGACCGGCTTAGCGCTAGCGGCGCTGCTGTTCTTTGGAGGAGCGGCGGTGGGAGCGCTGGCGAACCGTTACTACACCACGACGACGGTGAGCGCGAAGACCTCGGAAACGTATCGTCATCGTTACGTCGCGGAGATGGAATCGAAGCTGAAGCTGACCACCGCACAGGTGAAGCAATTGGAAGCGATCATGGACGATACCAAGGCGAAGTACAAGGCGGTTCGCGATTCGTACAAACCTGCGATTCTCCAAGTCAAGAACCAGCATGTCCAGGAAGTGAAATCGATTCTGACGGCGCAGCAGATTCCAGCGTATGAAAAACTTCTCAGCGAGCGTGAGCAGCGGGCGCGCGAGCAGGACGAGCGGGAGCGCCGTGACGAACAGCGCCGGGCGGCCGAACATAAAGCGCAAGCAGCGAAATAGCAGCCTGGGCATTCTAGCTCTGGCGTGTCTCTTCGCGTCGAGCGGCGAGGCGCAAACCAATTCTTCGAAAGATCGATGAGATCCTGAGCCAGCTCGAGAAGGCGCAAGCCCTTCTCGGGCGTTTCCATTTCCCCGGACGGGCATTGGGTGACGTGGACTCAAGCGGCGGAGAGCGGATCTCGCGATACGGAAATCTTTCTTCTTGACCGGACAAGCGAGGCGGCGCGCGCGCGGCGGATCACGGCGGGCGACGGGCACGGCGCATTCGAAGAAAAAGAAGTGACGTGGTCGCCGGACAGCACGCAGATTGCGTTTCTGTCGAATGCGGGTTCCGGGCAGCAGCAGGTGATCGTGGCATCCGCCGCGACCGGGCAAGCGCGGCGGCTAACGAATCTGAAAGGCTACGTGCGGAGTCCACGCTGGTCGCCGGATGGAAAGCGGATTGCGTTTTTGTATGCCGAGAATGGCGGCGGCGGAGGGCCGCTCGAGGCTGTTGCGGCGCAGACGGGCGTGATCGCGAGCGAAGTGCACAATCAGCGCGTGGCGGTCCTCGACGTGGAGAACGGCACGATGCGGCAGGTTTCCCCGCCTGAGTTGAATATTTACGAATACGACTGGTCTCCGGATGGGCGTCGGTTCGCGGCGATTGCCGCGCCTGGGCCGGCGGACGACAATTGGTGGATCGCGCAACTCTATGTTGTCGATGGGGCATCGGGGAAGATGACGGCGCTCTATAAGCCAGGGCCGGAACGCCAGCTCGCCGTGCCGCGCTGGTCGCCGGACGGCAAGCAGGTGGGCTTTATCGGCGGGCTGATGAGCGATGAAGGATTTTTGGGCGGGGATATCTTCGCGGTGCCGGCGCAAGGTGGAGAAGCACGCGATCTGACGCCCGGGATCAAGGGCTCACCGAACGGGTTCCGCTGGCGGGGCGAGCGAGAAATACTTTTCACCGAGGCGGTGGACGGCGGCGCGGCCATTGCCACGCTCGACCTCGCGAGCGGCCGAACGGAGATGCTTTGGAAAGGCGGCGAAACTCTGCACGAGGACGGAAATTCCGCCAACACGGCGCTCGCGAACGATGGAAAGACGAGCGTGGCGATACGGAGTTCGTGGGAACGCGCGCCCGAGGTCTGGACGGGTCCGATTGGCCAATGGGAGCAAGTGACGCACGCTAATGCCGATCAGCAGCCGCACTGGGGCAAAGCGGAAAGCATTGTCTGGCAGAACGACGGTTTTCGCGTGCAGGGTTGGCTGCTGTATCCGGAACATTTCGATGCGGCGAAGCGGTATCCGATGGTGGTTTCGATTCATGGCGGGCCGGCCGGTATGCGAGGGCCGGGCTGGCCGAACGTACACTTCGATTTGTCGGTCATGGCGGGGCTGGGATATTTTGTGTTTTTTCCGAATGCGCGCGGCAGCACGGGTTCGGGAGAAGCGTTCACGCGGGCGAATGTGAAAGATTTCGGCGGTGGAGATTTGCGCGATGTTCTCGCTGGCGTGGACGAAGTCGTGCGGCGCGCGCCGGTAGATGACAAGCGAATCGGCGTGGCCGGGTGGAGTTATGGCGGCTTCATGACGATGTGGACCGTCACCCAAACGCAGCGTTTTCGAGCGGCCGTGGCGGGGGCGGGGATTGCGAATTGGCAAAGTTATTACGGGCAGAATTCGATCGATCAGTGGATGCTTCCATACTTTGGCGCATCGGTCTACGACGATCCCGCGGTTTATGCAAAGAGTTCACCAATTACGTTTATCAAGCAGGTGAAGACGCCGACGCTGGTGGTTGTGGGCGAGCGCGATGGCGAATGCCCGGCGCCGCAATCGTTCGAATTTTGGCATGCATTGAAGACTTTGGGCGTGCCGACGGAGTTGGTGGTGTACGCGGGTGAGGGCCATTCGTTTCGGGAGCAGAAGGACCGCTTGGACGTGCTGCGCCGGACGGTGAATTGGTTCGATGAGTATTTGAAGGCCCCCCCGGCGGCGAAGTTGCAGGCCGCACCCAGGCCGCCGACCGCGGCGGAGCAACTCAAGCAAGAAGAGAAGCAGCGCATCTTAGGATTCATTCCGGAATTCAATACTTCGAATGATGCCGATGCGGCGCGTTTGTCGCGCAAACAGAAATTGCAACTCGCTTTCAAGAGCGCGACGGATCCGTTCGCTTTTCTGACGGCGGGCATCGATTCCGCGTTGAGTCAACGAAGCGACGAGCACGCCGCTTATGGACAAGGGATGCAGGGATATGGCAAACGGTTCGGAGCGTCTTACGCGGATAGCTTTGATGGCGCGATTATCGGAAACGGGATTTTACCGGCTCTACTCCATCAGGACCCGCGCTACTTTCGCAAGGGCTCAGGCAGTTTCAAAGGCCGGCTTGTGTATTCGATGCTTTCGACGGTGCGCGCGCAGAGCGATGCAGGCCCCTGGCAGCCGAATTACTCCAACCTTCTAGGGAATCTGGCGGCGGGTGGGATTTCGAACGTTTACTACCCGCAGGCGGACCGCGGCGCCGGCCTGACGTTCGAGCGTGCGGCGACGGTCTCGGCGGAGGGTGCGATTGGCGCGTTTTTGTACGAGTTCTGGCCGGATATTTCGCGGAAATTATCGAAGAAGCGCTCCTAGCTGTTAGCTGTATGCTTAGAAGCTGAGCCGCAGCGCAAGCTGCAGAGTGCGCGGATCCGTTGCGCCGGTTATCTGGCCAAAATTGGAGTTTCCAACCTGGCTGGAGATGTTGGTGTAAGACAGATGGTTCGGGAAGTTATAGAGCTCCGCGCGGAACTTCGCACTGACCCTTTCGCCAATCGGGAATGACTTGGTGAGCGATACGTCCCAGTTGTTGTAGAGCGGGTAGAAAATCGTGTAGGCGCCCAAGTTTCCGAATGTTCCCGCGGACGCCGCTGCAAATGCTGCAGGATTCAGATATTGGGTGCGGCTCGATCCGTGCCAATTCGTGTTCAGTAGAACCGGGCGTTGACTATTGCTGATTCCGATTCCGGCTGGGTCGCCCGGTACCGTTACGTTGAACGGCAGACCGGACTGGATTGTGGTTACGCCTGAAACTTGCCAGCCGCCAAGAATCTTCTGATACCAATTCTGGCCGTTTAGCCAGAACGGAAGCGGATACACGTAACTGACCACAAAGATCTGGTTTCGGTTGTAACTACTTGGGCCCCAGTCGCCCCGTAGGTTGTAGCTGTCCATCGGCTGATACGAATATCCATTTGCATCGGTGCGTGCCTTCGACCAAGTGTAGGCAACGTTCAGTAAGCCGCCCTGGCGAAATTGTTTCCGCAGCTGCACCTGTAAAGAGTTGTAGATGAAGTTTGCGCCTGTGTCGTATTGATAGATGTCTGCATATCCCGGATAAGGCCGCAGCGCGTTGACGTTGATGCTTGGATGTAGAGTTAGAGTTCCAAGTGGCAATTGATTAGTGTCGTTCTGATAGGACAAGTTCGCTGCGCTGGATCCGATATATTGCACCGAGAGGATCGAGTTGGCCCCGAGCTTTTGCTCAACTCCTAAGCTCCAGTTCATAATTCGCGGCACTTTCATGTCCAGAAAGTGCGAGTTGTTAATCGTGTTGGGAAAATTTTGAACCGTGCCGCCGGCGGGATTCTCGACGTTTCCGTAGTAGAGCGTCGCCTGTTGGATGAAGGGCGGATTATTTACCGCGCTGAAAATAAAGTTTCCTTCGATACGCTCGTAGAAGACCCCGTAGCCTCCGCGCAAAACTGTATTCTGCTTGCCTGTTAAATCGTAGGCGAATCCAAATCTGGGCTGCCAGGTGCCCCAATCCGTGTATGCCGTTCCTTTCGGCAGATTGTGAAACAGCCCCAGCACGGCAAGATTACTTGTAATTTCAGGAAATCGCAATACCGCGTTCCCGGGGAATCTGTCTCCGCCTAAAACCAGGCCGTTATAAATGTCGCCCGAGTTAGGCACTATTGCTCCAGTGGACGGCACGATCGAGACTGCCTGGGCCCGATTGTAATATTGCGGCAGAAATGCTGACGTATTGTTCAAAGCGCTGTACTGAGGCTGCATGTAAGCCCAGCGGAACCCGATATTGAGAGTGAGGCGATTGGTGACCTTCCAGTCGTCCTGAATGTACGGCTCCACCTGGGAAAAGCGGTACCAGCCTTGGCGCAGGCTGCTCGCTTCCACATAATTATTGAAGTTTCCCAACAGTGCATTCGCGATCGCATTCCCGGTGCTGTTCGGTCCGGAAGTATTGAACGAAAACGTGCCGTTGATAGCAGGGACATTGTCCTGATTCTTGCGGCTGCGCATGATAAGAATGCCAAGCTTTAGGGTGTGATTGCCAAGAACTTTCGACAGGTCGTCCTTCCAATCGAAAATGCGGTTGAAGTTATTAAAATTGAGCGGTGTGGCTGTCAGGTTGTTCAATCCGGTGATCTGGTAGGAAGGGATATCCGCCGAGGCGTTGTAGAGCGTTGGGTACATGATCCCTTCCCCAGCTCTTGTGAAATCCCGGATAAACGTCGTGTTGGGAGCGATACCCGTTTTTTCAAAAATGACGTTTCCGGTAAAGGTAAACTGAGCTACATTGACAGTTGTCGGATTTGGAACGTACGTCCATTGCGTGCTGAAATTGGTGCCAGGTATGTTGCGGTTGTAGAGAATCAGTTGGGTTTGATTTTGGGTCGACGTATAGTAGTCGCGGAAGTAATGAACAGATAGCTGATTCTTACTGCTGATGTTGTAATCAACTTTATACAGATACTCATTCGTGTTCAGCGGCTGAACGGTATTGAAAATATAGTTGCCGCCCGACCCGGTGAAGTTCGGAAGCGGGTAGTTGTCCAGAAGGCGTACGGAGTTCGGACTCCACTGGCTCTGGGGCACGATGCCGCCCGAAAATACTGTCCCTGTCGCCGGGTTTTTCGGCCACTGCGACGGAGGAAGGGAAGAGAAGTTACCATTCCGTTGAGCGAGGGTCGGCACGGTCCAGGTATTTGCCGCGCCTTGGCGCAGCCTCTTAAAATCTTCTCCGACAAAAAAGAAAAGCTTACTCTTGTCTTTGTTGAAAAACTTCGGGATGTAGATCGGACCGCCTAGATCCCATCCAAAATTGTTGTATCGAAGCTCCGGGATAGAGGAGGCATTGAACGCGCGAGCCTGGATGTCGTCATTGCGGAAGTACTCATAGGCGATCCCGTGGAAATCCTGAGTGCCCCTTTTTACTGCGATATTGATTACGGCCCCGGCATTCTGGCCATACTCTGCGCCGTAGTTTGTGGTCAGAACCCTGAATTCGGCGATAGCATCGGGGTTGATGTTGATGAAGTTATTGCCGCCTCCGCCATTGTCCTTATTGTCGGCCCCGTCCAGGTTCCAGGAGAACGTATCCGTACGGCTTCCGTTAATGGACTGTCCGCTGTTACTCACGCCGTAGCCGCCGAAGAGGCTGAACCCACTGCTATAGGTCGTAGACACTCCCGGCAAAAGCTGTAGCAGCTGAGGGAAATTTCTGCCGTTCAACTGAATCTGGCTTGCCTGGGTTCCGGTAATCAGGTTGCTTACGGCGCCTGTGGCCGTCTCAACACGTGCGGCATCCGCCGTTACGGACACGGTTTCGTTGATACTCCCAAGGTCCAGCTTCACGTTCACAGAAATTGTGGAGCCGACCGATAGCTCTACTTTCGTTAAAGTAAACTTCTTGAACCCGGAAGCGGTCGCGGAAACATCGTAGAATCCGGTTGGCAGGTTCGAAATCACATAGTTCCCGCTTTCATTCGAAACGGCGGAACGAGTGAGCTTCGTTTCCGTGTTGGTCACAGTTACCGTTGCGTTCGGAACAACGGCTCCGCTCGCATCCTGAACCGTGCCTTGGATCGATTGATTGAAGGTGGATTGCGCCGGCAGCGCGGCAGCCAAAAGGAAGCTCGTGAATACGATCGCGGTAGCACGTTCAAACATGTAATCCCTCAGAAACGCGGCTTGGCACGCCCGAACCTTGGGGCGCGTCTAATAGCGATGGACGTTATCTGAAGCGGAGATGTAACAATGCCCGTCGGCGCAAGCGAGGAGGCAGCGGCAAGTATTGGGCGCGAATTCCGAAGGCCGCTAGGATATTTACTGGTGGGATTCCGCCTGACATCGAGTCCGTGGCAGGCACTTCGGCACATTAGCGAGTCGTCACCAAAAATGCGTCGCAACGATCCGAGGTTCGCCCCAATCGTCATTAACGAGATTTGATTTGATAACTAATTCTATATTTCGCCGCTCCCACCCTGGCGCGACTTGCGAGGCAAATCGGTCGAGGTATTTGGGATTCGTCACGAACTCCAGCGCAGCCGCCGAACCTTTCTCACTTAAGCCCGCGATGACCAGCATCATCTGTCCGGTTTCCGGCTCAGGGGCTCTTGCGATCAACGCGTAATCTTCGGTGAGTTTGGAAGCCATGGGCGCCGCCCACCCGCGCTGCTCCGAATTTTGCCGGTCGAGTATCCGCCGAACGTGGTGCTCCCGGTCGAGTTGAAAATAAAAACGGAAGGGAGCGACAGCGCGCTGGGTCCACTGATTGTTGAAAGCTCCGTTCAGAATGAACGGCCTTTCTCTTAGCCGCGCCAAACCTACGTTTCGTGACAGCTCATAATCCAGATGCTTGCCTTGACCCAGGAGGAAAGAGGCGAGTTTCGCGGATTGCTCGTTGACGGCAAGGAAAATCTTTGGATCCATCATTTCCCGGACAGGGCCGGAACCTGGCTGCTGCGCATCGCGGAGCGCAACCAGCGTGTCCGTGACGACTAAGACCGGCTCCGATGTCTAAAGAATAGGAGCCCAGAAGAGTTTGGTGGCCGGCTTGCGAGCAGACAGTTCAATGCCACCCAGAATTCCGAGAGCTGTCACTACGGCTACGCCAGTTCCCAGTGCGAGCCAGAGGAGTGCTGGCCTCGCTGCTTTGACCGGCCGTTCGTCTGAGATAGGGGCATCGGTCGCGGAGGGTTGGCGAAACTCAGGGACATACCCGCCTGCGGGAAGAATGATTTGGAGTTCGGTTTGGTGGCCCGGCTCTGAGTAGTATTCCTGGAGCCGTTTCCGAACTTCGGATGCTGTATTTCGAACTACCGGATCGTCGCTGGTGTCATAATTCGGCGGCCGGCGGAACACCGCGATACCGAGCGTTCGCTCCTTCAGTTCATTGCCCGCGCCTTTTATCGTCTGCTCGACGATGTAGCGCAGAAACGCCGGATAACGTTTGCTGTGCTGAAACAACGGTGTGGACAGCACCCGATGGAGCTGCGCCAACACCGCTGCGCTATCCAGGATCTCCGTGCCCGGAGGCTGGCTGGTTCTTTCCTTTATCACGACCCCGACTTCCGAGGATTATATACCTTTCTCGAGCTACCGTTTCCGCTCACCCTTCGCCTTAGGATATGGAGCTCTTTCGATGTATCTACCCAGTTTGATGCCGTAACAACTCCCGTACAGAGTGCCGCAACGCCGCAAAAACCCCCTGCGGATCGTTATAACGTAATGATGCGCTACATCCCGGGGCGGCAAAGGAGCCGTGTGGACAAAGAAAAAAGTGAATTTCTGAATCATTCTTTATTAACCCCGACCAGGCGCGGGTGGCTTTTCCAAAATTCAATGGCGTTGGCCTCCACAGCTTTGCTGCAGGGGCGCGCGTCGGCGCAGGCTGAACACGCGGAGTTTGTCGAAGTTGAAACTATGTACGGACGTGTTCGCGGCGCAAAAGGCGCGGGTCTGGCAACGTTCAGAGGCATCCCGTACGCAGGTTCTGTTTCGGGAATGCACCGTTTCAAGGCCGCGCCTGCACTTCAGCCCTGGACCGGTGTGCGCGATGCCCTGAAATTTGGTCCGCCGTCTCCGCAGCCGGGAAGAACGGCAAGAGGCGACGAACCGGCGCCAGACGAGGATTGTCTATTCCTGAACGTCTGGACCCCCGCCGCTGACGCGCGAAAGAGGCCGGTCATGTTTTATAGCCACGGAGGCGGCTTTACTACGGGCTCGGGCGGAGCGGCTTATCAGGATGGGGGTAACCTCGCGCGCGCATTCGATGTGGTTGTTGTAGCCACCAATCACCGGCTCGGTCTCATGGGTTACCTTTATCTGGGCGAACTGGGCGGCGAGGAGTACGCCACGTCGGGCAATCAGGGGTTGCTGGATATCTGTGACGGGCTCAAATGGGTGTACAAGAACATCGAAGCGTTCGGCGGAGATCGGAACAATGTAATGATTTTCGGCGAAAGCGGCGGTGGCGCCAAAACTTCTTGCCTCTATGCGATGCCTTCCGCGGCAGCCTACTTCAATAAAGCTTCTATCGAAAGCGGACCGGGCATCCGGATGCTGCCACGCGAAGTGGCGGCCGAGACGGCGACAATGACCCTCGCGCAACTCGGGCTCGAGAAGACCGAGTGGCGCAAGCTGCTCGAGATACCTGTAGACAAACTGATGGCTGCACAGTCTGAGCTAGGCAAGAGGCGTCCCGGCGGGGGACCGCTGACCATGACTGGCGGCCGCAGGGGCATGGGCGGCGGCTCGCGTCCGGGTGGATTCGGTCCCGTTGTCGACGGCGCCGTTCTGCCGCACCATCCCTTTGATCCGGAGGCGCCGGCCATTTCGAAGAACAAGCCCCTCATCGTCGGATACAACCGCGACGAAACGATATTCTTCTTCCAGCAGCAGCGGAACATCGAGGTGTTTCATTTGACGGAGGCGACACTGAAGGAACGGCTTGACAGGGAGTTCGGCGCGAATGCGGATGCGATGCTTGCCGCCTATCGCAAGAGCCGGCCCGAAGCTTCGCCCACAGATCTCTATATCGCCATTACGACGGCGCGCATGATCGGCATCGGCGCAGTCACGATTGCCGAACGCAAATACAGCCAGCACGGCGCGCCGGTATACATGTACATCTTCACGCACGAATCAAACAATCTCGTACCTGGAACGCAGCACAAAGTGGGCGCCGCGCATGCCACCGAGATTCCCTATAAGTTCTACAACGTGCAACCCGCCAGGCAGCAGGGTGCCGACCCTGGAAGGGGTATCCTGTCGATCTCCGGCCCGGAAAGTGAGAGAGCCGCGCATAACATGGCCGAGATGTGGAGTACTTTCGCAAGAACAGGCCGCCCGGCGGCGAAGGGTCAGCCGGATTGGCCGGCCTACACAACCGAAAAGCGCTCGACGATGGAGATCGATACGGAATGCAAAGTGATCGATGATCCGTATGGGCTGGAGCGCGAGACCTGGGAGCGGCTGGACCCCTGAATCGGCGGGACAATCCAAATGCAGAAACTGAATGTGACCGTTTACGTGGCCGCCGCGTTCTTGCTTGCGGCTCCTGGTGCGTTGCTGGCGCAAACCTCGGTCGATCGGGGGCATCTGCGCGCCGGTGCCGCCAAGGTAGACATTACCCCGCAGAAAAGCGAGTTGGCCGTCTCCACGGATTCGATTCGCGATCATTTGTTCGTTCGCGCGATTGTTGTCGACGACGGACGAACCTGTGCAGTGCTGGCCGGACTCGATCTCGGAGGCGCGTCGAATCAGATTGTGGACGACGCGACGGCACGGGCGTCGAAGTCCACCGGATGCCCCGCTCAGAATTTCATCATCTCCGCGACTCATACCCACAGCTCCAACACGCTCGGCTTAGGAGGCCGGGGAGCGCCTACAGCGAAAACAGTGACCGATGCCATCGTGGAAGCCGCCAATGCCGCAAAATCCAGGCTGGCGCCGGCGCGGGTAGGCTATGGAACCACGAAGATCGATCTGAACGTAAACCGCGATCTCTTCAATAGCAAGCTCGCATGGCGGCAAGAGCCGAACCCGGACGGGCCATCGGATAAGACCCTGGCAGTTGTCGAGTTTCTCGGCAACGACAACGTGCCTATCGCCGTGTACATGAACTACGCGATGCACCCGATCAACTTCTATCTGAGTGGGGTCATCAGCGCTGACTTCCCCGGAGAAGCCTCGCGTTATGTCGAGGACCTTTTCGATAACCGTGCCGTGGCGATCTTCACCCAGGGTGCATCCGGCGATCAGAATCCGAGAGATTTCCGGTCACCGACGACATTCATGGGCGAGCGTGCCGCGCTGATGACGCAAGGCCACGGACCCTTTATCCAAACAGTTGGGCCGCCGCCGGCTCCTCCAGATCAGGCTGCTCCGAGAGGCTTCAATCCTCAGCAAGCTTCCTCAGATAGGAAGGCCATTCCCGTGGAAAACCTGGAAGCTTACAAGACGGCGCTCGCCCGTACCGGCGACTATGTCCACATGCTCGGAGCGCTCATTGGCTCCAGCGCCGTTCGCGTAATGCGCGAGTCGATACAACCCGTAGATGCTGCTCGAATCTGGGCGGCTCAGGAGAATTTCGCGTGTCCCGGCAGAGTGCGGCTCGATGCCGCCAATCCAGCGCGCGAAAATGCTTTTCCGGGCTACAAAGAAGGACCAGACGTCAATCTGAAAGTCGGTGTGCTGCGCGTCGGCGATATCGACTTTGCCACTGTAAACGGTGAAGTCTACAGCCAAATAGCGATGAAGCTGAAAGCCAATGCGCCGGCGAGCAAAACGATCGTGGTGACTCTGGCGAACGGCATGGCCAACTCCGGATATATCTACTCGGACGAAGCGTACAGCCATCTCACGTTTCAAGTGATTGGGTCCCGCTTAAAGCCCGGCTGCGCCGAAGGTGGGATAATTTCGACTGCACTCGACTTGATGCACCGGTCGGGTGAGTGAAATGGCAATGCACCGCAGAACTTTTCTGAAAACAGCGCTGGTTACGGCCGCAGGGGCGCGGGCGCAAACTCTTTCGCAACCTGAGTCTCTATGGGGTGGTTCGGTATTGGATACTCACTTGCACCTCCGCCGCGACCCAGAGGCGTGCTTCACACATATCCAAGGATGCGGGGTCACCAATGCGGTACTACTCACAAGGGCAGCGGACGAGGACAAAGCCAAGGAGGAGATAGCCAAGCATCCGGGTGTTTTCGTCCGTTCCGTGGGCACGGACCCGGCGCAGGCCGGCGCTGACGAAATTATCCGTAAAGCCATTCAAGACGGAGCAGTGAGCGTTGGTGAGCTGAAGTATCATCTTGCGCTCGACTCCTCCGAAATGCGACGCGTCTACGACATTTGCGCGGAACTGCAGGTTCCGGTGATGATGCACATCCAGAACTTCCCGCATTTCCCGGGCGAACTGCCGTACAACACTGGATATTTGCAATTCGATAAAGTGCTCCGAGCGCATCCGCGAACGAAGTTCATCGGACACGCTGACCTATTTTGGGCGCACATCAGCGCCGATGTTCCTACCGATCGCGGCTATCCATCCGGACCAATTAAGCCGGGAGGGCTGACCGACAAATTCCTGTCCGATTTCCCGAATCTGTATGCCGATATGTCGGCGAACTCAGGCAATAACGCACTTTCCCGTGATACGGATTTTTCGCGCGATTTCATTGTTCGTCATCGAAGTAAGTTGATTTTTGGTAGTGACTGCGCTTGCGCTGATGGGAAAGGAGGCGGCATTTCGCAGGGCAGCAATCCGGAAGCGAGTAGACTGGCCGGCAAATGCGTGGCTCGCGAAACTCTCGGTCTCTTGAAAAAACTAACCTCGCCCGAAATCTTCCGGCAAGTCACGTGGGAGAACGGAATCAGGACATTCAAGGCGCGGTTTTCATAGAATAGAGCGGCCAAGGAGAGATGCACGAATGTTTGGAATAACTAATCGTCGATTCGGCCCGAGACAACTAGTTTCTAAGGTGGCCCTGTCCGCTGGGCTCGGTGGGCTGCTCTATGTCGGGTTAGCCTCACCGCAACAACCTTCCGGACAAGGTACCCCGCCGCGCCGCTTTGCCGGCTTCAGCCATCCCGAGCCGGTGGACTTCGCCAATCATGAGGGCTGGACATCCTTGTGGGATGGTCAGACTCTCAAAGGGTGGTCTGGCGATTCGAATTGGAAAGTTGAGGATGGCGCCATTTTCATTGAATCCACCTGCGAAAAACCTACCGGGACTATCTATCTTGTCTGGCAGGGTGGTGAGCCTTCCGATTTTGAACTGAAGCTCGAGATGAAGGGCGACGGCAACATCAACGGCGGGGTCCAGTATCGCAGTTGGATCGTGTCACCTAACCCGAATAGGGGCGGGGGCCCGCCTCGCGGCCCCGCCACGTGCCCGAGTGGCCAGCCCCGCGGCATTCCGCCGGATCCCGCTTCCGAAGCGCAGTGGAACTTGGCTGGTCCCCAGTACGATTTCGACGCGGGCAATCGCTACACGGGACAGTTTTACGAACAAGCTACCGGCCGCGGAATTGTTGCGTGGCGTGGCGATGTTGTGCAGACCGAGCAAGAAAAGAAACCGCGCCTGCTCGCCACCCTCGGCAACATGAACGAGCTCGGCGGCTATTACAAGATCAATGATTGGAATCAGCTGCACATCGTAGCTCGCGGCCACCAGATGACCCATATCCTGAACGGCCATATCATGTCCATCCTTTTCGACGATGACAAGAGCAAATCTCATGCGAGCGGAAAAATCGGCATCGAAGTCGAAGCGATTGGCAGACTATGGGTCAGAAACATTTGGCTGAAAAAGATGGAGTAAATGCTGCTGCCGACGAAGCCGGTCCACAAAGGGGCTCTGAGGCGGTAAATTCATACGCTCACAGGTATTTCGTTCCGTACTAGTGCCGTATCAGCTCGTACTTTCCTCTTGATTTGTCCTTGTATCGCGCATACAATTCCACACAGAGCTTTGATACGTTTCAAGCAGTCTTACATTGCAGGTTAAACTGCGGGGGGTCTCCATGTCAGCGACGCTATTGGGCTACGTCGACGCCCAAGTTCTTGGAATTCAAACCTTTCTGAGCAGGAGGCGCGCTAGCCTCCCGGTTCTGGTTCTCTCGGCGGTAATGGCCGTCGTGCCGGCCCTTCGAGCGCAATCGGTCACAGGATCGGTATCGGGCACCGTGCTCGATTCGGGCGGGGCAGTCATGGCGGGTGTTCCCGTTCAACTGATCAACGACATCTCAAAGCAAGTACGTGAAAACACCACCAATGGCGCCGGGGTTTTTCAATTTACGTCTCTGTTTCCAGGAACGTACACTCTCAAAGTTGCCAAGGCTGGATTTAAATCCTATCAGCAGCAAAACATTATCGTCGGAGCGCAAGAGAAGGTCGATCTCCACAGTATTTCACTCGAACTGGGAAGCGTGAGCACCTCCATTGAGGTACAGGCCGAAACCGTCCACGTGCAAACCGACACTTCCGACCACGCGATTGACGTAAACCTGAAGCAAATTCAGGACACCCCGATTCGTGGGCGCGACTTCCAGGCGATTATCAAAGATCTCGCGGGCGTGCAGGATTTAGGCACGCACGACAACCGGGGTTGGGGAACGCAGACGCCCACCGTAAACGGGGGCCAGCAGGGTCAGGTGCTGTTAACTCTCGATGGTATTGCGAGCCAGGACAGCGGCGCTCCCGGATTGAATACTTACCAGGCTCCCAGTGTGGACGCCATCGGCGAAGTAAAGCTGCTGGTTGGCAATTATGATGCAGAGTACGGGTCGCGTAATGGCGGCCAGCTCAACGTTTCAATTAAGAATGGGACCGCGCAATTTCACGGCAGCGCCTATTATTACTGGCGCCACGAAGAGTTGAACGCGAATGAGTTCTTCAACAACGTGCAGGGCATCGGTAAGCCAAAGTACCGGTTCCAGAACCCTGGCGGCACCATAGGCGGTCCGCTGATCATTCCAAAGATCCCATTCAATAGAAATCGGAACCGGCTATTCTTTTTCTTCTCGTACGATTACGTTCATAACACCGCTTCCGGCAATAGCGGGAACGGTAATACGAACCGCTATACAATGCCCACGGCGCTCGAGCGGCAAGGAGATTTCTCTCGAAGCTTCAACACCAACGGATCACCGATCATCATTCGAAATCCGACCACTGGACAGCCGTTCGCCGGAAATATGATTCCGGCCAGCCAGCAGAATCCGATTGGCGCCGCAATGCTGAATCAATTCCCGTTACCGAACGCCATCGATCCAACCGGCCAGCGCCAATTCAATTTTCTTTTTACGCCAGTATTCGAGAATCCTCGCGAAGACAAGATTCTGCGGGTCGACTACAACATCTCATCCAAAGACACGATGTTCGTTCGTTTGCTGCAGGATTATCAGAATCAATCCGGCTACGGAGCGATTCTGGGCCCGGCAACACAGGAATGGGGGCAGTTTCCGCACAGCTATCACATCCCATCCGCGGGCGTCGCGGCGACTTACATTCACACGTTCACCCCAAGCTTAGTGAATGAGCTGACCTGGGGCATTAACAAGGCGCATCAGGGAAACTCACCCACAGATCAGGATTCTACAGCCAGAGTCTGCTCCCGCTCAAGGATGGCAGCGGCAACGCCCTTGCTACGCCCAGCATTTTCCCGGCCTCGGTGAATACGCTGAAGTTGAAACCCAATGTGAATTTCGGGCTGCCCTCCGGATTCGCAGCGCAATCGGCTCCCACCCCGATTCCGAATATCCCGGCGTACGGATTCGACAGTCGTTGGCCTTTCGACGGCACCGATTCGCTTCAAAACATGACGGAGAACATTACGTACATCCGGGGGCCGCACACGATCAAGGGAGGTTTCTACTACGAGCATGATGCACGTAATGTCAGCGTTTATTCGACCTTCAACACGGCAGGGACATACTACTTCGGCTCTGATCTGGGCAATCCGGTCGATTCGGGGAACCCTTTCTCGAACGCAATTCTCGGCAGTCTATATGGCTATGGACAGGACAACCAGAAGCTGATCAACCGGGCTCGTTATAAGCAGTTTGAATGGTTCATCCAGGACACCTGGAAAATATCTCACCGGCTCACGGTCGATTATGGAATGCGATTTCAAATTATGGGTCCGCTTGTATACCGACGGAGGAACGCTGGGCATCTTCCAGCAGTCTGCCTACAACTCCAAGACGGTAGGTCAACTCATCTACCCGACTTGCCTGGCTTACAGTGCAAACGGCACCTGTAATTCAAAGAGCGCAATCAATCCGCAAACTGGCAAGGCCTTTCCCTATGTGAATCAGGGGACTTTCGATCCAGCGAGTTATTCGGGCGGGGGCGTGCCTTTTTCAGGCATTGTCCAGTATCATTCGAACTTCTTCAACTACCCTTCGGTTGCATACAATCCGCGAATTGGTTTCGCATACGATGTTTTTGGGAACGGCAAGACAGCAGTCCGCGCGGGATTCGGGATCTTTCACGGCCGCTATCTGAGCGTCGATAATATTGGCGCGATCGGGGTCGGCACTGGTCCGTTAGCCGCTCCGCCGAATTTCCTGGCGCCCATCATCCTGAACACCTCGATCCCCAATCTGGCAGGCGCTCCGCTTGTCTTTACGCCCCAAAATGTCGTCGGGGGTTCGCAATCGTTTGTTCCGCCGTCGACCTACGACTGGACGTTCAACATCCAGCAGGATCTCAGCCACGGCTACATTCTGGATGTCGCCTATGTCGGCAACGTAGCGCATCATCAGAGTGTTCTCGCCGGTACGCAAACGCTACAGCCGGGCGGTCCTGCGATTCCGATCAATATTGATCTAAATGCGGTTGCTCCGTACACGATCTGGACGCCTACAGGAGGGGCGAATCCCAAGTATCTCGATCCGACCAGTAATAATCACGGAACCGCGAGTTTTTATTCCACCAACCTGATTCGAGCGTTGTCGGGTGGATATCAAGGCTTGGGGAGTATCGGCGAATATAGCTCGAACGGTGAATCGAACTACCACGCATTGCAGGTTCAGTTGAACAAACGGCTGGGCGGACGGCTGCAGTTCGGCGTCAACTACACCTGGTCGAAGACGCTAGTCTACACGCGCTACCAATGGACCCCGGATCAATTAAACAAGGCTGTCGCCGGCGGCAATCGTCCGCAAGCGGTAAATGCGAACTGGACGTACGCCGTTCCCGACGGGAGCAGGTTCTGGAATAATGGCTTCGCGAAACAGGCCTTGGATGGCTGGCATGTCGCGGGCATTGGTACGCTTTACTACGGCCAGCCGCTGACGATCGGATGTCAAGCGGTGGGAGCGCCGGCAGGCTACTGGACAGGAACACCCACCGGCGGTATCCCGTTCCGTTGCCAACAGACTGGATCGCTGTGGCTTGGCGATAACGCAACGCCCGCATCGGCTGGCTCCACAGCTGATCCAAGCCTCTGGTATAAGTTCAATCCGGCTGGCTTCGTCCTCCCGCCAGCGAATTCGCTGGGTATCGGCAATACCCCGCCGACGTTGACTTATGGTCCTGGAGTCGTATCATTCGATTTGACCCTTTACAAAGACTTCAAGATTACCGAATCGAAGGTTCTGGAAATCAAAGCCGAGGCGTTCAACGCGTTCAATCACTTCAGCCCGGGTGCACCGAACACTTTGTTGAATATCAACTTCGCTACGGGCGCGAATACGAATAATCTGTTCGGCAGTATTGCGCCGGCGCAGTCCACCGTGAACGGCGTCGTCTATGGGGGCGCCCAGGTGCAAGCGCGGCACATGGTGCTCTCGGCCCGATTTACTTTCTAACCCCGCAGCCAAGTGGCGCTTGGTCAACATAGTTTAGGAATTGCCAAGCCGCCGCGCCACGATCGAGCGGCAAACTACGAACGCTGGACGACTATGGCGGTATCGAAAGAAAGGCAATTTGAGGCCGATTCTATGCCCCAATTGGATCACCGTTACCCGCGCTGCGTTCATCAGTCACTTTGGCTGGCAGCCGCGCTGGGCATCTTCTTCCTGACCCCACTATCCCCGCTCATTGCACAGTCCGTGCCGCCGGCGCTGGAGTCCCCCCCCGCACGGCCGCCCCAGGCGGGCCCGCGCGGAGAAAAGCTCGTTGGTATGCCGAAATTTCACGACCCAGCGCCATATGATATTGACGAGCATACCGGCTACACGCAGATCTTCGATGGTAAGAGTTTCACCGGATGGGATGCCGACCCAGGCATCTGGCGCGTGGAAGACGGCATCATGGTGGGCGAAACGCTGGAGGGCAAGCCAAAGGGCAACAACTATATCGTCTATCGCGGCGACAAGACGCGCGACTTCGATTTGAAGCTGCAAATGAAAATCGAAAAAGGCGGTGGTGGCGGCATTCAGTACCGAAGCGTCACCGGCGTGCCCTGGACACGGCCACCTCCCGCTGGCCAGCCGCCGTATGATCTCAAGTTCATGATGACGGGCCCGCAGGCAGACTTCTGGTTCCCGGTCAGTGCACGGTCCGCGTCGTACACAGGCCAGTGGTACTCCGAAAATACGATGCAGGGCATCCTCGCCTATCGCGGCCAGGTAACCCAGGCGCTGCCCGGCCAGGCCAACCGCCTCGTTGCCGATATCGGCGACAAGCAGGCGCTCGGTGGTTACGTGAAGGTGAACGAATGGAACGACTACGAGATCATCGCGCGTGGTGGCGTGATGATGCACATCATCAACGGCCGGTTAATGGCGGTCTTCATCGACGACAATAGAGACTCCGTAAATAACCAACCTGGACTCATCGGCTTCGAGATCGAAAGCCAGCCTTGCAAGATCTCTGTGCGGAATATCTGGCTCCGGAAGTTTGACTAGCCGGCGCTTCCCGCGCGCTTACAAAAGGAGCGCCCAAAAAACTGGATACTAGAACATCAGTTTTAGCGCGAATTGGATTTGCCGCGCCGGGAACGTGCTGCGGATAGTGCCGAAGGCGGCATCGGAGATGTTCGAGTCCGGGATCGCGAAGTTCGTGTGATTCAGCACGTTGAAAAATTCAGACCGGAACTGCAGGCGGGCGCGCTCCGTAATGCTGAAGCTTTTGTTGACGCCGAGATCCCACTGCCAGAAACTCGGGCCGCGGAAGGCGTTGCGTCCCGCGTTGCCGAAGGGCGCGTTGGCCGGAGGGATAGAGAATGTATAGTTGCCGTAGTAGTGATTGATCGTATCCTGAGCGCCCGACGGGTTTGCAACGACGTTAGGGCGCATGATGGCTTCGCCGCGATAATCCGGGATCCGGCCGGTAACATCGTTGGCCGCACCGGGCGTGTAGGAAACATCGAGCGGAGTGCCGGTGTTGGCCGTATTGATTGTATTGATCTGCCAGCCGCCCAGCACGGCATCGTAGACACGATTCCAATTCGCGCCAAACTTACGGCCGCGGCCGAAGGGGAGATCAAACACTAAGCTCGTGGTATTGATGAATTCGACATCGAGGCTCGACGGGCCGCGCTCGTTTTTCAAATCGTAAATGTTTTGCGGATTCGCGACGTAGTAGCCGGACCCGGATTCGAGCGCCTGCTCCGAATCGGTAAGCGACTTTGACCAGGTGAACGAATTCAGAAAGTACAAGCCATGCGAGAAACGATGCTCGAAGCGAGCCGATAGGCCGTTGTAAGTTTGAATGCCGGCGGGATCTACCCAAGTGATCGCGCCGAAACCCTGATTGGGCCGGCGCGGCTGAATGCCGAGCGTAGCGCTACCGACGTTGGGAAGAGCTTGGTTGTAATCGGCAATGATGGGCAGGCGCGAGCTGTGATTGCCGTTGTAGCCGACCTCAATCAAGCTGTTGCCAGGAAGCTCACGCTGGATGGACAAGAACCAGGCTTGGACATAAGGCCAGCGCGTGTCTTTCGGGATGTAACTGATGTTGGCGTTGACCGGCACGAAACTCGATGGGCTATCCAGGCTAGTGGGGTAACCGGATTGCGTAGTGATAAAGCCCGGCGGGAGTTTGCCGCCGCTCGGGATAGTTTGATTGACGGTTCCGATGACCACTTGCGGGCCGTTGATGCCGAGTTCGTCGGCGCTTCCCAGGCGGTTCAAGTGTACGTAGCTGATGCCGTAGCCCGACCGGATAACCGTTTTCGGCGTGACAGTATAGGCTAGACCAATGCGCGGCGCCCAATCTTTGCGATCCGGATTCACGAGCGTACGATCATAGATGCTGCCGTTTTTGGCGATCAGGATAGAGTTAGTCGCCGGGTCGAAGTTGGAAAGGACATTATCGCGCTCCCAGCGTGGTGTGGCGTATTCATAGCGAATCCCTAAGTTAAGAGTCAGCTTGTTGCTAATGCGGAAATCATCTTGAAAGTAGCCGAAATACTGTCGCTGGCGGTAACTTCCGACTAAGTAATTCGCGAGTTGCACCTGGCTAGGAAGGCCGAAGATAAAGTCCGCGAGATTGTAACTGGCGGAATCGTTGGCGACGGTGCAATTGGCGGCAAGACTGAGCTGGGCACAGGTAGGCTTGCTGAAACTTCCGGAGTAGGCGCTCAGGCCGTATACAGGATTGATGTCCATTACTTCGGTGTGAATGATGCCCATTTCGAAACCGGCTTTGAAGGCTTGCCGGCCCCGAATCCACGAATAGTTTACCTTCGGGTCCCAAGAGGTCGGATTCTGGAATTGGGGGTTAGTCGCCTGCCGTCCGATGACGCCTGAGTAGCCGCCGATGTTTTGAGTATTCAAGCCGCCAGTGAGAAAGGGCGCGGTGGGAAGTCCGGTCAATCCGTATTGAGTGAGCGCGGGCTGGCCGCCCAGGAAGGGCGGGAATTTGCCGCCCAGAATGTGAGAGAAGCCGAGCCGGACGTCCAGGAGCGAACTGGGCGTGACAGTCCAGGTATAGGAGAACGCAGCGTTCTGATCCACGATCCGTACGTTGCCGTTGCCGCTGCCTCCGGAAGGTCCGGTAAGGTCTGGCTGGTAAAACTGGTTGTCTTTGCGCTGGCTGAAGCGCACGAACGTGGACATCCGGTCGTTGATTTGGTAATCGACCTTGGCGTCAAATTTATCGGCATAGTCGCGCGTGAGCAGCAGGGCTTGATAGTCATTGGAGCGGCCGGGCCCGGTGGGAGCCGGAAGCTGGCTGAGGACTTTGGCGGCGAATGGATTGATGCTCGAAATCGGGATCGGCGTGTTCGCCGGATAGACAGTGCCCGTGGCTGGGTTCACGACGGGTACGGACAAGCTGCCATTGCGTTCGGGGATAGTGGGAATCGTATCGAAGGCCAGCGCATGCTGCAGGGAACGGTAGCCTTCGTAATCGCCAAAGAAGAAAAGTTTGTTCTTGATGAACGGACCGCCTACCGTGAATCCGAATTGATTGCGCTGTAAAGTGGGCTTGACGAAGGTAGGCGGGGGAACGAAGATGAAGCCGACCGCATTCAGATTGGTATTGCGGAGAAATTCGTAAGCGGTTCCGTGAATCTGGTTAGTGCCGGAGCGCATGGCAGCGTTCACAACCGCGCCGCCGACGCGGCCATACTCGGCGCTGTAGTTGCTCGTAATCACCTTGAATTCGGCAATGGCGTCGGGCGAGGGCTGAGCGACTTGGTTCGAGTAGCCCTGGTTGCTGGTGGAGTACGCGTTGTTATCCACACCATCGAGCATGAAGTTGTTATAGGTGCTGCGAAAGCCGTTGGCGTTGAAGGCTCCCTCGCGCGGCGGCACGGCGTAGGCGTAAATGGAGCGATGGACGTTGGTAGCGAGCAACGCAAGATCGGAAAAATTGCGGCCGTTGAGCGGCAGCTCCACGATTTGCTGTGTGTTGATGACCTGGCCTTTTTCGCTCGAATCCGTTTCCAGAACGGCGGCGGCGCCGTGTACTTCGACAAACTGATTCGAAGCGCCGACTTGCAGATCGACATCGACGCGCTGGCGCGCATTCACGTTGACGCGCACGTCGTTGGTGGTGAATTTGGTGAAGCCCTCGTGCTCAACCGCGATTTTATAGAGGCCGACTTTGACATTGAAGAAATCGTAATTGCCGCTGTCGTCCGTAGTGAGCTTGGTTTCGATGCCGGTGTCCTGGCTGGTCAGGGTCACAATGGCTTTCGGAACTGGTGCGCCCGAAGGATCCCTGACCGTCCCGAGGACCTCGGCGGATTCAAACTGCCCGAAGAGCAGCGCCGGGACCAGAAAACAGACGAGATACAGCGCGCTAAAACGTAAACGCATAAACAACCCCTTTGAACTGTCATTGATTCTATCTGAAAACTGTTGCGGCGGGATGACAGATGGGGTCATACTTGGGGTAAGATGTCAACCCGAGATGAAAAAAGCCGCGTAGCGCTGCTGCAGGGCACGCTGGACCTGTTGATATTGCGCACGCTGCGATTCGGCAGACAGCACGGACAAGGGATTGCGCGCGCGATTCAAGAGCAGTCGGAAGATGTCCTGCTGGTGGAGCACGGCGCCTTGTATCCGGCGCTGCAGCGGCTCGAGGCGCAGGGCTGGATTACGGCCGAATGGGGCATTTCGTCGAACAACCGCAAAGCGCGATTCTACACGCTGAGCAAACAGGGGCGCAAGCAGCTTGTCGAAGAGGCGAACCGCTGGCGCACGTTGGCGAATGCCATTGGGCGCATTCTGGGGCCGGAAACACAGGAGGGCTGACAAAGGTTTTGAGCAAGCGATCGAAAGCTCCGGTGAACTGGCCGGGGCGGCGATTCTACTCGCGATATGCGCAGTGGCCGCGCCATCAGCCGGCTGCGTTTGTGTCATAGCAGTTCCCTATGACGGAAGCAATCGACAAGATGATCGTTGACCATGCCGGTGGCCTGCATGAAGGCGTAGCAAATAGTGGAGCCGACGAACGTGAACCCGCGCTTCGCGAGATCCTTGCTCATGGCGTCGGATTCGGCGGTGCGGGCCGGTACTTCCTGTAGCCTACGGCGGTGGTTTTGTAAGGGAATTCCGCCGGTGAATTTCCATATATAGGTATCGAAGCTGCCAAATTCCTTCTTCACTGCAAGAAACGCTTGGGCGTTCCGCACGGCTGCGCGAACTTTCAGACGATTGCGCACAATCCCCGAGTTCTCTAGCAATGCCGCGATTTTCGTTTCATCGTAGCGAGCGATTTTGCGAGGATCGAAGCGGTCGAAGGCGGCGCGGTACGCGGGCCGCTTGTTCAGAATAGTCGACCAGCTCAAACCGGCTTGTGCGCCCTCGAGAATCAGAAATTCGAACAGTGCGCGATCGTCGTGGATCGGGACGCCCCATTCTTGATCGTGATAGGCCATCAGAAGATCGCTGCCGGCGGCCCAGGCGCAACGTGTCATCGGTCCATTATCGGACGATAATGGAAGGAAACCTTATGAGCGTGATCGCGGAAAAGCTAACGCCAGACCTTTTTCGGCGTGTATGCCCGCAGAAACCCATACCTTCGAATTGCTAAACGGGAGGCGGTTCAGAAAGCGTTGCCCGCAAAATTTCACTCCATACTGCAATTCGTGCTCGCCTTACTATTGAAGGAACTCGGTTTCAAGTCACGACCCGAGTTGACCTCACCCGGATCAAAGAGCGTTATCGTTTCCATAGCTTGCCCGTTGAGCTCATTCAGAAGGAAGTTTTTGGTCGCCTCGATGCCGAGCTTCAATGAAAGCTGTTGCAGCTACCATTGAAGATTCGACGTTGACGCGCCATGACGCAGACCGTAGCCCGCAGAAGATCGCCCTTCACCCTTATCAGCGCACGTATGGTGGCGTTTCTGGCGGTGCTGGGTCCGGGATTCATCACCGCCAATGTCGACAATGACCCCGGCGGAATCCTCACCTATTCGCAGGCCGGCGCGACGTTTGGCTATCAACTTCTCTGGACGCTCATTCCGACAACGATTGCATTAATCGTGGTGCAGGAAATGGCCGCGCGCATGGGCGCGGTAACGGGCAAAGGCTTGTCGGATTTGATTCGCGAAGAGTTTGGCCTGCGCGCGACATTTTTTACCATGCTCGTGCTCGGCCTGGCCGATTTCTGCAATATCATTTCCGAATTCGCGGGATTGGCATCCGGCATGTCCATCTTCGGTGTGAGTAAATACCTCGTGGTACCCGCGGGAGCGGTGCTGGTATGGACCTTAATTGTGCGCGGCCGGTACAAGCCCGTCGAGCGAATTCTGATCATCGCGTCGCTGCTCTATTTTGCTTATCCGGTTTCCGCATTCCTCGCCAAGCCGGATTGGAACCTGGCGCTGAAGCAAACGTTCGTACCAACGCTTAGCAGCAATCCTTCGTACTTGGTACTGATCGTAGGATTGATCGGCACCACGATTACACCCTGGATGCAGTTTTATTTGCAGGCGTCGGTCGTGGAAAAGGGCGTCGACGCGCGGCACTACGGGCTCTGCCGGCTCGATGTGATTCTGGGTTGTCTCATAACCGATCTGATCGCCTTTTTTATCGTTGTGGCTTGCGCCGCAACCATTTACCATTCGAATCACCAGGAAATTACCGATGTAGCCCAGGCAGCGCTGGCGCTCAAGCCGTTTGCGGGAAAGTTTGCCACGCTACTTTTTGCGATCGGGCTGATCAATGCCTCGCTGCTTTCGGCGGCTATTCTCCCGCTTGCGACCTCGTACAACATTTGCGAAGGACTCGGTTTCGAATCCGGCATCAACAAACGTTTTTCCGAGGCTCCTATTTTCTATTGGCTCTATACGCTGCTGATCGGCGGCGGCGCGGCGGTGGTGCTGGTTCCGCGGCTTCCGCTGCTCAAATTTATCCTGTTTTCGCAGGTCGCAAATGGAATCCTGTTGCCGTTTGTTCTCGTGTATATGCTTTTGCTGGTGAACCGGCCGCGGCTAATGGGAACCTTCAGGAACAAACCCTGGCAAAACGCGGTGGCTTGGACTACAGCAATTATTATGATCGTTTTGACCGGGGCGCTCGTCTACAATACAGTGCTGGGATGAAAATGCCAGCCCCCAGCTTGTCCAGGTTACCCTCTGATGTGTCCCGTATGTCTTTCAAGGCGCGTGCGCATTTCCCATCGCCGATGGCAGGATTTTTTGCCGTTGCTGCTGCACGCTAAGCCCTTGCGTTGCCAAGTTTGTTACCACCGTTTTTACGTTTGGCCGTGGTTTCGGAAATTCAGTAAAATACGGTAGACGAAGCGCTAGCGGTTCGAATGATTCCATGTGCGGTCCCCGGCATTTCCGGCACTCAGGAACTCGGACAATCTCGCCGGGCCGAATAGCTTCGAGAGCTGCGTGAGCCGACGAGACTAACTTTCGCAAAGTCACGGAATGCGCAAAGCCACAGGCACGGGGCCTTCCGGAATTCCATCCGTCACGGTCACGCCAATCAATATCCGAAAACTATCCGGCACGGGTCCGGCCGCTGTTGGCCAATGCAATCCGGCGAGAAAGCGTTCATCCATCGCGCCTTCCACGGCGCCGCGGGTCCCTTGCGTATGTTTTCCGTATAGGAATAGCAGCCACCGCCCCGTGCTTGGATGCCGCCGCATGGCGATCAGGCCGCGATCGCTGATCAGTTGTCCTGTTTTCGGGTCAAAGGCGGTTTGATAGCGGGCCTCCAGGCCGGGCGGAATGGCGCGCGCGTCCGGAGTGAGCGTCAGGTCGCCACCCAAGCGCAACGTCCAGTTGTTCACCAGCCTTCCTCCCAGCAGGATCAGGTTGTAACGCTTCACGTCGTCCTCGTTCACCATCCGGCTCTGCTTCACGATCAGCGTTTTCTTGCGGGCTTCGAATACATTCGAGATCAGGTTGATTGCCACCGCTTCGCCCATTCCGGTATATTCGTCCGGGCACGGCGTCTCCTTGGGGGCGCCCGAGATCTTTACCACCGCGGGCTGTGTGTCCGAGCATTCGCCTACATCCGGATTGCTCACCACGAGCACTGTAGGAGTGCCGGAATCGAGGAACCGGTCCCACAAACGCGATACTAGCGGCGTCGGGGCCCCCGCAGCTGCCGCTGGGGACGGGACGGAACTGGCCGACGCGGCGACCCAGATCCGGCGTTGACGGTCGGCCGAAAACAGCAGCGCTGCGCAGACCAAAGCCGTGACCGAGAGCATCACCCAAGCAATTCTGGGCGAGTTGACACGCGTGAGTTGCAATGGGCCAGGTGCCTGAGTAAAGACCGGCGCGTAGCTGCCGACGGGAATGTCCAGGATCAGGCGGCTGTCCTTTCCTTCGTCCTGGTAATACTCGCGCAGCCGGCGCCGTGCTTCCCTAGCCTGGACGCGCACAAGCGAATCCTGGCTAGGGTCGAAGGTGGGGCCTTTCCCGAACGCTTCGGTAGCGATCAGAAATTCGCTGATATCCCGCGACCGGTCGGTGAAGTGATATTCGCAAATCAGGGACAAAAAGCGCTGGAGTTTGGGCGCCCGGCGAAACTGCGCGGAGTGAAGGACCCGCTGCACTTCTTCCCGTTGTTTTTCAGGCGACATTTTCGATTAACGGCGTTATTAACGCGTCGCGGCGTCGTTCGATTCGACCTATTATATGTTGTCAATCTGAAAGACTTGTCAACCGGGCTCCCGGCGGGCTGGCAGGCGCGATGTCATTGACATCCTTAACCTTGACAGGAGTGTCTAACCGGTTCAATCTTACCCCATCGCCGGTCGAAGGGAGAAATGGACCTATGAGGATACTGCTAGTCGAGCCAGAGAACAATGCTGCCGCCTATTTGCGAAAGGGTTTGATGGAAAACGGGTTCGCCGTGGATGTCGCTCGACACACGCGCGACGCTGTGGATTTGGCTGGCCAGATCAACTACGACCTGCTCGTCTGCGATGGCGGAATCCGGCCCCCGGGGCTCCCGATCTTTCGAGGTGCGGCGAAACAGATGCCCGTACTCTTTTTGACAATGCGCGAGGGCGATCCGGAAACTGGCACGGGCAGCCAGCTCAGAAAACGATTCGCGTTTTCCGACCTTCTCACGCGCGTCCGTTCCATGCTGCATTCGGGGCCGGGCGGCATCGAGGAGATTCTTGAAATTGCGAATTTGCGAGTGGACTTGGTGCGGCATCGGGCCAGCCGCGACGGTAGTCGTCTGGACTTGACGCCGAAGGAATATTTGCTGCTCTCCTTATTTATGCGCAAATCCGGCGAAGTCCTATCGCGAGCGCTCATCGCCGATCAGGTCTGGGACATCAACTTCGAGAGCAACACGAACTTCGTGGATGTGCATATCCGCAGGCTGCGGTCGAAGGTGGACGATCCGTTTCCGAAGAAGCTGATTCATACTGTCCGCGGAACGGGGTATGTCCTCGAAGACCGCGGATGACGAAACCGTAATGTAGCGGTAATCCCAGGCTGCCGGCATTTCGCATATACTGAGCGACAAGCTTCAACGGAAGGATTGGGTATGTCTCTTCATTTACGTGTATTTCTGAGTTTGTGCGGCTTGCTTTGCCCGCTTGCAACCGTGCTGCGTGCCGATGTCACGGCGACGATTCTGGGGACCGCGCATGACACGTCGTCGGCGGCCATGCCTCATGTCAAGATCACGGCGTCCGACGCGGCGACGAATTTCGTCGCGCACGACGACGACCGATGCGGCGGGCGAGTACCGCTTTCTTTCGCTTCCGGTGGGAACGTACAAGATCGAGGCCGAACTGGCCGGCTTCCAGAAGTTTGTCGCCGACAACATCGTGTTGACCGTCGATCAACAGCATCGTGTGGACGTTACGCTGCAGGTGGGAAGTCTGCAACAAACGGTCGAAGTGAGCGCCAATGCTGTCCAGGTGGAAACAACTTCCACGCAGCTCGGCCAGGTGATCGACGACAAGCAGATGCTGAACCTGCCTCTGAATGGGCGCAGCTATATCGACTTGCTCGCGATCCAGGCCGGAGTGGCTCCGCAATCCTCGGCAACCGGCAACATCGCGGTCAACGGCCAGCGCGGATCCTCGAATTCGTTTCTCGTGAATGGCGGTGATGTGAGCGAAGGCGTGAACTTCGGCAGCGACCGTCATCCCTAACCTGGACTCGGTTGCCGAGTTCCGGCTGGTGACGAACAGCTTCGACGCCGAGTACGGCCGCTTCAGCGGCGCCGTCATGAACGCGGTCACCAAATCCGGCAACAACGGCTTTCACGGAAGCGTCTTCGAGTTTCTCCGAAATAGCGACATGGATTCGCGCAGCTTTTTCGACGCCTCGGTTGCGGTGCTGAAACGGAATCAATTCGGCTATGCGGTAGGCGGACCGGCCATTAAGAACAGATTGTTCTGGTTCACGGATTATCAGGGCACGCGCCAGAGCCAGGGATCTTCGAGCAGTTTGAGCGTGCTGCCGAGCGCGGCACAGCGCAGCGGCATTTTCGATCCGGGCGATTTGAGCGGCTCCGTTAACGGTCCCTACTGGGCGCAGGTACTTTCCGGGCGGCTCGGCTATCCGGTCAGGAACAACGAGCCGTACGGCGCCTCGGGTTGCACCAGCACGGCGGATTGCGTGTTTCCGAACGGTGTGATCCCCGCGCGGGCCATTTCGCCCATTTCGAGCAATCTTCTCAGCAAGTATGTGCCGCTTCCCAATGTAGGAGTAAATCAATATCTCACTGCCAGCCAGGTGTCGACCATTCGGGACGATAAGGCCGGTCAACGCGTCGATTTCAACAGCACGCGGTTCGGCAACTGGTACGGGTATTATCACTACGACGACACAACCGCTTTCACGCCTTCCGGTTTTGGCGCCAATTACGGCAACTTTAGCTCGCAAGCGAATAATCGCGTGCAGCAATTCGTGCTATCGAATACCAAAACCTTCGGTCCCACGGCGGTGAATGAAGCGCGTCTCAATTACACGCGGAACGCGGGAATCAAGGGCGAACCCACCGATCCCACGGTGCCGCTTTCGAGCCTGGGATTCGTGACTGGAGTGGGAACGCTCGGAATCGTCAACACCGGCCCTGCCGACTGGCAATCCGTGCCACCCATAGCGCTCAACGATTTCAATTTCGGACGAAGCAATCAGGCGCAGGGACTATATGAAAACACGTATCAGGCGTCCGACGATTTCTCGAAGATTTTGGGGAAGCACACGTTGAAATTCGGCGGCTCTTACGAATATATTCAGGTGAACGAGCGAAACATTTACGCTCCCAACGGAAATTTTGAGTTCGACGGATCGGAGACCGGCAGCGATATCGCCGATTTCCTGTTAGGCGCGCCCGATCAGTACACCCAGGCTTCGTTCCAGGTACTCGATTCCCGCACGCGCTACGGCTCGCTGTTCGCGCAGGATTCATGGCGGATCGCCCGCAACCTCACGCTGAACTATGGACTGCGCTGGGAAGTCAGCATGCCCTGGTACGACACTCAGAATAAGATCGAAACCATCGTTCCCGGCCAGCAATCGACAGTGTTTCCCGGAGCGCCTCCCGGCTGGGTTTTCCCTGGCGACAAAGGTATCCCGTCAACGCTCGCGCCGACCACGTGGAATAATTTCGCTCCTCGCATCGGTATCGCCTGGGCGCCCAGCGCGTCTGGGGGAATTCTCGGCAAACTGCTGGGCGGCCAGGGGCGAACGAGTATTCGGGCCGCGTTCGGGATGTACTACACGTCGATCCAGGACGCCGGATTGTTCGAAGAAGTGGCCGACGCTCCCTACGGTCTTTTTTGGCAGATCAGTTCCAACCCGATGCTGTTCGATGAGCCTTTCCGAACTCGCGCCGATGGCAGTTCGATGGGCCAGCGCTTCCCATTCATGCTGCCTGTGCCGGGCTCCGAGGCCGTGAAGAACATCGATTGGTCGGTCTTTTTCCCGATTTCCAGCTCGCCGGGATACAGGACCGACAACAAGCTTCCGTACGCGGAGCACTTCAATTTCTCAATCCAGCGCGGGATCGGCACAAAGACTGTCGTGACAGTGGCGTACGTCGGCACGGAAGGGCACAAGCTGTTTTCGCATTACGAAGCCAATCCCGGCAATGCCGCGCTCTGCCTGAGCTTGCGCGGGTCTGGAGTAAAGAAGGGCACACTGCAATGCGGTCCAAATCAGGAGGACGCCACTTACACACTGCCGAACGGCAGCGAACTCGTGGGAACGCGCAGCCCGCTCGGATCGGTTTACTACTCGGAAGACAGCTATCTGGCAACGGTCGCCAACTCGGCGTACCATTCGCTGCAAGCAACGGTGGAGCGGCGCGCCGGCGACCTCACTTTTCTCGCCGCTTACACCTTCAGTAAATCGCTGGACGACGCGTCGACCTATGGAGGCTATCTGGATTTTTACAACTTTGCACTGGGCCGGTCGCTCTCGACGTTCGACGCGACGCACAACTTCGTTGCGAGCTATGTGTGGGAGCTGCCGTTCCGGCGCGCTTTCCCGTCGTTACCCAAGCGCCTGACCAGCGGCTGGAGCATCAACGGTATTACGCGCTTTGCGACGGGTCTGCCGATTACGCTTTCAGAAAGCGGCGACCGTTCTCTGACTGGAGGCTCGGGCGTGGACCGGCCGAACTACGTCGGAGGGCTGGTGATTACCTCCGATGTCCGCAACACGCCGAATCACACGTATTTCAACAAGAGCGCCTTCACGCAGGAGGATCTCGGCGGGCAAGGGACCGCGGCGCCGCGTTTCTTCCACGGGCCGGGCACCGAGAATTTCGATCTGGCCGTGCAGAAGATCACGACCATTCGCGAGAATATGTCGGTGCAGTTCCGCGCCGAGTTTTTCAACGCCTTCAATCATGCGAACTTCAACAATTCCAGCACACCCGGCGGCGCTAATGGCAGTTTCACCAGCGGCACCTTCGGTCGAGTTACGGTCGCGAGCCCGGGACGCATCGGGCAGATGAGCCTGAAGTTTCTTTGGTAGGATACTCACGCGTTTAAAAGCTGACCATAAGAGCCGCAAACCAATCGGGGAAGGCGACGACGATTGCGAGAAAGGCCGCGCAAAAGGCCATGACGATCCATGCACCAGGCCGGAACGGACGGTGTGACTAATAAATCAGTCCGCACCTGCCCTTCTTTCGGCGCCGGCAACACCAGAGTCTGGCAAATCGGGGGATCTCATCGCATGGCTCTCATCGATTCATCTACGCAGACTTGCACCCATCCCACTCGTAGCGTTTCGATTGCCACCCTGGTAATGTTCTCCCGGGGCGCCAAAAACTCCTTCACCCTTGCGTTTTGGAAACCTTCGCGAAATACGGTCAACTCATAAATTCCAGGCTGAACTTCAAAATCGAACCGCCCCTTCTTATCGGCGACCTTCGATGCTAGTGGCTGTTTATCTCCGACCCCGAAGAGCGTTACCTTTGCTGCAGAAATTTCTTTGCCCCTGCCTTCGGTGCCCGCAGCCGTCACAACGCCTAGTATCAATCCGGATTTCCGGTGTATCGGATGGTCATATTCAACGTGAAACTTCGTGGGACTACAATCCTGTGCGTCATATCGGAAGCAAGCTGGCATGTCTTGCCGGTCGCCCATGACCATATCAATCTTAACTGGTTCATCTTGCGTCTGCTTCAATTCCGTGCCTTTTAAAACTCTGGGTAGCCAGCCTTTACCGGCTGCCATAACGTCGTACCTGCCCGGAGGCACGTCGACGAATCGAAAGACACCGGCTCGGTCTGTTTGTGTTTCAATCACTCGTTCGAGTGAGCACAAGCGGACCGACGCGCCCTCAAAAGGTCTCTTTTGTGCGTCATCGCGTCTGCTAGTTGCAAACTTAACCGTTCCCGCGAGTGTCACTCCCGCCTGCTCTGCTGACGCCAAGCGGGTCAGACAAAGAACCACTCCGGTAGCCAGCCGCATGCTACTCATTGGTGACAGTATATGACCGATCACGCGAGGGTGAAGGATCTACGCGTTTGAGTACTGTGCAGATATCGGTCGTGTTGTCGGGCTTTCTTGCCGTTACGGTAAGCACCCTCATTGTAGGCTTCTCCTGTGCTTTAGCGGCCAGATTGTTACTGCAGGTCGCCGCGGCCACTGCCGCAACCCGGAAATCTTTGAGAGCGCGCGTGACGAAATCGTAATTTGCGAGTAATTCGCCGATGCGCGGCGGCGGTTATAATTCCGGCGATGACCTGCTGGCGTAGCTGGTTCGTTCTGCTTGGATGTTGCCTTGGCACTTGGGCTCAGACGGTCTACGTGGACATCACGCCGGGACACGCCATCAACTCTTTTGATCCGGATAGCGAGCCCGGCAGTTCTATCGACGTCCTCTCACGCAGCGGGATCGATAAGGTCTACCCGCCGCACACAGTTCAGGAGTCGCTCTCGGCTGGGTGGGGGCCGATTACTTACCGCAACAACACCGAGCTGCGCACGGCCGCGTGGCATTGGACCGAGAATGGCGCATGGAGCGATACGTCCACAAAAGCGGATATCCAAAACCGATAGCGAGGACGTGACCTCCTACGCTGTCCATCGCCCGGATGGAAACTGGTCTGTGATGCTGGTGAACCGGGATGAGTCGAATCCGCATACTGTCCGCATCGTTTTCGACGATGCCAAAGGCAAGCGAGCCCGATCCTTTGCAGGGCCAGTAGCATTTACAACGTTTGGGAGCGAGCAATACGTGTGGCAGGACGGTGAACCGAACAGCCACGCCGATCCGGACGGCCCGCGTGTCGGCCGTACGATTCTCGCGGACCCGCAAACCACGTTCGCGCTGCCCAAAGCGTCAATCACGGTTTTGCGCGGCCGCCTCTGACAAATCCGTGTGCTGTTGTTTTTAGCCGGTACACAGAGGTCCGGCCCGCGATATAGAGGGTCTGGTAACCACGGTCACCCCAATTGAAATTCGCCGCCGATTCCGGCATTAGGATCGTTCCGAGATGGTTTCCATCCGGGTCCCAGACCCAGATCCCGCCGGGCCCGGTCACGTAGACGTTTCCGCTGGTATCGACGCGCATGCCGTCGGGAACGCCGCCGCGGCCTTCTTCTTTCCCGAACACTCTGCCGTTCTGCAACTCGCCCCCAGGCGTCACATCGTACATGCGAATCTCGCGTTTGCTCGTGTCGTCGATATACAGCCGCTTGCCATCGGGCGAAAACGCCAGCCCGTTCGGCTGCGCAAGATCTTTCGTCAGGAGACGAACCTTGCCGCGATTATCCAACCGGTACACGCCCTGAAACGGAATCTCCTGTTTTTCGCCTTTCGGTAAATCGAGCGTAGGGTCCGTGAAGTACAACGCGCCGTCCGGGCCAAGAACGATATCGTTCGGGCTATTGAATCGCTTGCCTTCATAGTGGTCGGCCAACACCTTGTACTTGCCATCCTTCTTTATGCGGATGATCGCCCGCAGCACGCTGGCGGTAGTTACCAGCCGCCCCTTGGCATCGAGCGTACTTCCGTCCGGATCGCCGATGTGCAGCACGGTCTCGACGCGTCCGTCGGGGTAAACCCGCGAAAGCATGTTCTTTTCTTCGTCGCTGACGTATAGAAATCCGCGCGGATCCCAAACCGGACCTTCCAGAAATCCGAAGCCGGTCGCGATCTTTTCGAGCGCGGCGTCCTTCGCAAACAGTTCCCAGAATTTCGGCGATTCCGCCTTCAACTCAAAATGCCGCGGCGCGCGGTTCTGCGCGCACATCGCACCGCAGAGCAGCGCACAAAGGATATAAATGTTTTTGGTCATCGCAAACTGAAAGCCAGGACCGTAGAGCCGGCGGCCATGCCAATGTATTGCACATCGTCCATCGTGTACGTCATCGGGCCGGCCTTGCAGCTCTGGCCGGTATTGAAATGCCACAGCGGCTTTCCGTTCTTCGCATCGGCGGCGATGAACGCGCCGCTGCCATCGCCGTAGAAGATCAGCCCGCCGGCCGTTGCCATCAAGCCGCTTCCCAGAATTCCTCCGCCGATGCCCGGAACCTCCCAAGCAGTCTTTCCGGTCTGATATCGATCGCCTTCAGAAACTTGCCGTCCGCCTTGCTCGCCGGGAGCGCGCCGCGTGCCGCCGCCATAGAAAGACTTGCCGGCCTCCCACCACTCGTCGTTCTTGCTGTAGATGTTGCACGATTCCTCCGCAAACATGTAGAACAGGCCGGTGGCCGGATCGTATGCGCTCGACGGCCAATTCGCCGCGCCTGCCACAGCCGGACACGTCAACTGGCCCTCCACCGTGGGCTCATTGCCCGGCAGCAGCTTGGGTCGGCCGTCCGGACCGATGCCGCTGGCCCAGGTGAGCTTCTTGACAAACGGCTCCGCCAGCAGAACCTTGCCGGTCAGCCGGTCGAGCACGTAGAAGAAACCGTTGCGATTTCCTTGCAGCAGCAGTTTGCGCGGCTCTCCGCGGAACTGCGCATCCACCAGCATCGGGGTCTCGGTCGCATCCCAATCGTGCAGGTCGTGCGGCGTGAACTGGTAATACCATTTCAGCTTGCCGGAATCCGGATCGAGCGCCACCACGGACGCGGTGTAAAGATTGTCGCCCTTGCGCTCGTCGCCGTTGTAATCGGGGCACGGATTTCCGGTGGGCCAGTAGAGAAGGCGCGCTTCCGGATCGTATGTGCCGGTGAACCAAGTAGCGCCGCAGCCGTGCTCGAGCGCCCGCCCGATCCAGGTTTCCGAACCCGGCTCGCCGCGCGCCGGAATAGTCCAGAAGCGCCAGGCGCGCTCGCCGGTTGAGGCTTTATAGGCGCTCGAGAAATCCGCGCACGCCTTCGTCGCCGCCGGAAACTCCGGCGATCACCAGATCGTTCGACCACCAACGGCGCGCTGGTCGAGCCATAGTTCTGCTCGCGAGTCCGCCATCTCGACGTCCCAAAGAAGCTGGCCGGTGAAACGATGCAGCGCGAGCAGGTGCGCGTTGTCGGTCACCATGAATACGCGGTCGCCGCAGCACCGCCACGCCGCGATTGATGCCGCTGGCCGCATCGCCCGCCAGGCCCTGTGAACGCGGCCGGCTGTAATGCCAGATCTCGCGTCCGTTGCGCGCGTCCAGCGCATACGCTTCATTGACCGCCGTCACGTACATCACTCCGTCCACCACGACAGGCGTCACTTCGAGCGAGCGTTGCGCGCCGGCAAGCGTGAACATCCACTTGGGCGCCAGGCGGTTCACATTGTCCGGCCGTGATCTGGTCGAGCGGGCTGAAGCGATTGCCGCTCTCGTTTCCGTCGTAGGTCGGCCATGTGCCGCGCTTCGGATGCGCGACCTCCGCAAACGATACGCCCGCGCCTAACTTCAGAAGCGCCCGTCGGCGTGGCGGCATTCAGATAGGCGATCAAGTCGCGTATCTCATCCGCCGTCGCCTCTACTTTCGGCATCAACGATTTGTGATGGACGATCTCTGAGATTTGGTCCTTCGATAGCAGATACAGCTTTTCATCCGTGCCGAGCAATTGCAAATCGAAGTTGCTCTCGTTTTTGGCAATGCCTTGAATGGTGCGGCCGTCGCGGAGGTGTACGGTGACGGCGGGATACGAGGGTCCGCCACGCCTTCTCCCGCGGCCGCCGGATTGCACGCCGGCTCCAGGCTCGCGCAGCGCCTGTTCGATTTGCGCGAGCGTCCGCTCCCGGCCCGTGTTCGAAAGATCCGGCCCGAGCACTCCGCCACTGCCCCGCAGCATATGGCAACTGCCGCAATTATTTTGGCGATAGAACCGTTCACCGGCGGCCGCGTCCCCCGGAGACGATGCGGCAGTTGCGGGCGCCTTCGCCGGCGACTTCAAAGACATGACATAATCCGCGATAGCGCTGGCTTCTTCGCCGGAAATTTGAAAGGCCGGCATGCCGCGATCGGGAATGCCGTTGCGGATGAGCTCGAGTACAGCGGCTTTCGAAGTCGCGCGCGGCCGTGGGACATCCACAATCGCGGGCCCGTGGCCGCCTCCCGTTCCGTCGGCGCCATGGCAGCCCACGCAGCGCGCCAGATAATCCGTTTTGCCATCAACCTGCATCAGCAGGGCGGCACAAATTGTAAGAGTAGGAATGCCCAGCATTTGCCGACGGTCACTTAGGAGTTTATACCGGGGAACTCTTCCGAACGTTCAATTGCCAAATCGTAATCTTTACGTCATTCCGAATCGTGCTCGATCGGCCGGTTCGGCGGTATCATCAGGAGTTCCATCACCTTTGCGACTTCATCATCTAGCCCCACTCCTGGCCTTCGCTCTTCCGGCTCTGGCCGCTCCGGAAGCATGCCATGTGGACAACACCGATTACCTGGGCTGGAAAGCCATCCGCATGGCGAACGCCTGGGTGAAACTGACGATCGTCCCGCAGCTGGGCGGACGCCTCATGCAGGTAACTTTTGGTGATCACGACTACCTGTTCGTGAACCAGCAGCTCAAGGGTCAATCTTTTTCGCCCGAAGAATCCGCCGCGCAAAAGCGCTGGTTCAACTATGGCGGCGACAAGATCTGGCCCATGCCGGAAGGCTCCGGCGATGAACAGCACTGGCCGGGAGCGGAAGGCGCGGTGCTGGATTCAGGTGTGTTTACCGCGCAAGTTTTGTCAAAAGGCGAGACGTGCTCAGTTCGGCTTACGGGACCGCCCGATCCCTTCATCGGCCAGCAATACAGCCGCGATATCAGCATCGGAAACGCCTCCCCGGCGATTTCTTTTCATGCGGTGATGAAGAACACGAGCGGTTATCCGCAGGAATGGTCCGAGCAGTCGGTTTCTCAATACAACGCCGCCGACGCTTCGAACCCGGCTCAGCCAAATCCGGATTTTTGGGCCTTCACTCCGGTGAATCCGCAAAGCGCGTACCTGAACTCGTACCACGTGCGCACCGGAATGGCGTCAAGCTCCGGCTATTCCATTCGCGACGGTCTTTTCGCGGTGCATTCAAATCAGGCGGGCGGGGAAGTGTGGATAGATAGCCCGGGCGAGTGGCTCGCCGTCGTGGACGGGTCCAGCCGATTCGCGATGGTGGAGCGCTTCCGCTACGTGCGCGGCGCCGAATATCCCGGCAAGGCGACGGTGATCGTCTATACCACCGGGACAAGACACCGCGGTCCGGAGCCGCCGGCCGATCCCGCGCGCCCGCTGATTCACTATATGGAAGCGGAAGTGAACAGTCCGCTGATCCGCCTCGATCCGGGCGAATCGTATGCGATGGATACCCAGTGGCTGCCGGCGCGTATGGGGAGTGAGTTAGTCAACGTGACGTATGCGGGCGCCATCGGACGGCCGCTGACTGCGAGCGGCAGCCCAACTGGCCTAGCGCTTGCCGGAGAGTTCGGAGTCTTCTTCGCGGGCCAACTCGAGGCGCGCTTCTACGACCGGCAAGGAGCGCGGCTCGGAGCGGCGAAGGTTCAGGACGTGACGCCGCTCGAAATCATAACTCTACAGCAAACGGTGCAAGCCCCTGCGGAGACCGCTCGCGTCTCGCTTCATCTCATCGATAGCAAGGGACTCGATCGCGGCCCGCTCGGCGAAACAGCGCTTCCTTCGCCGCCCTAAGGCGCGAATGCGAGCAGCATGTTCCCTGGCGATCCGCCTTGAAATCCGGTGTAGCCCGAGGTGACATAGACCATGCCGTTTACGATCGTTGTCCCGGCCGAGCCGATTGAACCGCCTCGCGCCTTCACTCCGTTCACCGTTTGGACTTCCTGCGTCGTATCGTATTGCCAGAGCGGTCTGCCGTCCAATGTGGCAAAGGCGCGCAGCATGCCGTCCAGGCCTGCCGTGAAGACGGCTCCGGGTATGACCGTGACACCGGCTGTAATGCCTGCATGGGTGCTCATCGATTCCTGAGGCGGTATCGGTGTAAACCACTTTTCGACACCATCGGATAACTGCACAGCCGCCAATCCCGCAATCGTTCCGGCGCCTCCGCGCATCGCGAAGTACGCCTTCTCGTTGTCCGCCGCTCCGCCAAACACGATCTGGCCGCGGGATATGTCCGATCTCCAAACCAGGGCGCCGTTCTTGTCGGGATCGTGCGCCCAGACCAACCCGGATTTCTGGCCGGCGACCAGCAGGCTTCTGCCGTTCGGCAGGTCGAGCAGAATGGCGCCCGCGGAGAAGTCCCAATCCGGACCTTCCGGCTCCGGACAGTAATAGGTAGCGGGCATCGGTGGCCGCCTGGGGCCCGCTGCATTCGCGCTACCAGCGCGAAAATTCTTCGGCGGAAAACCTGGAGGTTCTTGCCCCTGTGGGCAACCGGTATGCCACACGTCCTTGGCTTCGTCTTGCTGAATCCATAAAATCTTGCCCGTATCCAAATCCAGGGCCATGATTGCGTCCGATCTTCCGACGTCCGGGTCCGAAAAAGTATTGCCTGTGACGAAATAGATGGCATGCCGTTTGGGATCGATAGTTACCGGACTCCACACGCCTGCTCCTGAAGGTCCAAGAAAACTTTTTCCGTCCGGCGTTTTTCTTGCGGTGGCTACATCCGGAATCGTGTACGTCTTCCAAACCTGCTCACCGGTATCAGCATTGAGAGCGGCCACCATTCCGCGGAACGTACAACACGGATGATTCGGGCTAGAGGATTCAGGCTCTTCGAGTGAAGCTACCGGAACGTACAAACGGCCGTTATAAAGACGCGTGCCGCCCGTAATCCGGGAAAGCGGATGCGGGTCGATCAAGTGCTTCCACAACAATTCGCCATTCGCCGCATCGACGGAATAGATGTTTCCGTGAATGTCGCCGAAAAATGCCGCATAGCGTTCCGCTCCACTTCCTCCGCTTGGCTTCATCTTTCCGATCGTGATCGCGCTCCGCACTCCGGTTTGCGCTTGAAACGACCAGTGCACGCAGCCGCTTTCCGCGTCCAGAGAGTAAACGAATCCGGCGTCGGAACTGACGAAAACTCTGCCATCCACGATCGTCGGCTGCCCATACACAGAGGCTGCGGCGGGCAGACCGAAAGCCCACTTCAAGCGCAGCCTGGAGACTTGCGCTGGCGATAGATCAGCGGCCTTCGCCGGTTGAAACCGGGTGTTCGACAGGTCCGCGCTCCATCCATTCCAGGAAGGCTTCGAGTCCAGATCCCGAATTGGCGGGTTGCTCGCGCAAACATTGGTCATCTTTTTTGCGTCGCCGCTCTCCGCCGCGCCCAACTTTCGGCCACCCACCCATTCCGCGATATCCCGCTTCTGCTGGTCGCTAAGACCTTGCGCGATCTTCGCCATGTCCCCTTGCGTGAGAGTTAGATAGATTCGTTCCGGAGCCATCTGTTTGAGGACCGAGGGAGCTGGAGCGCTATCCACTTTCGGATTCCCATGACAGTTTTCGCAGAAATTGCCGAATATCGTGGACCCGGCGCCCTCCGACAGTCGCACAGGGAGTGGTTGTCCGCCGGTCTGCCCGGTGGCAATTTGCGCCAGGCCGGCTAGCAGCGCACTTGCGATTACCGCTACGTTAGGAGTCCTCATGACTGAATATCGCATCCTGATGCTTGCGTGCTTATCTGACACGAGGCCGATCCTATACCGGTTCCGGGGTCGATGTCAACGGGATGTTCCTGTCGGTTTCGCGCGACGGAGTCGATTTAGCCCGTTTTTCTCGAAGCGGATTTCGGGACCGCGCGGACTGTTTCCGGGTAGCCTGTGATCCGCGCGATAGCTATGTACCGGCATCACTAATCGTGAGTGATCGCGTCGCTGGTTAACCGGTCAGTGCTATCGGCCCCACGCTCTGATAACAACTGCGAGACTCCATTCTTGCGGCAATTGATTGCGCGTTGTAAAGGCGTGTCGCCTTTGCGGTCTCGCGCGTGCGCTGCCGCACCGGAAGCGAGCAAGGCTCGCGCGATCTCCACATGTCCCCGCCGGGCCGCCATATGAAGCGCTGTCGCCCGCATTATGCCGCCGCACGCGTTAACGTCTGCACCGGCTTGTACCAGGACACGGACTACCTCGGCGCCCGTCTCCGACGCGCATTCGTTCGCGACGCAATAGAGCGGCGTATGGCCGCCGCGGCCTTGAAGGTTCGGGTCCATACCAAGCCGCAGTAGTAATCCCACCAATTCCAAGCAACCTGCGCCGGCCGCGAAATGCAAGAGAGTGTTTCCGGCAAAACGCCGCGTCGTAAGTGAGGGGTCGCTCTCCGCGGCGTCGATGACGAAGTGAATCAACGTCGCACGGCCGGATTGAACCATCCGTGCCAGTAATCCCACGAATACCGATGGGCGGGAGGCAAAGCGTGGTACGAGTGCAAGCGTTTCATCGTCTCGGCCTTCGATAATGGCTGTGATAACGTTATCCAAAACCCGCTGCTCGCTCCAACGCGCAGCCAACTCTTCATGATCCGGCTCGGCAGTATCCTGTCCGATGACATAGGCGGAAGTGAGTGAGAAAAAGTGGCGAAGCGCATTTCTCGTTGCATCATCCAGCGGGGCGGCATCGAGCGTTGCCTCCATATGCCTCAACCAGGCGCGGCGTGCGTTCGGGCCAATCTGGAAGCGTGCATGTGATTCGCGCAAGCTCAGCCACCATCGGAACTGAGTTTGCTTTTCATCTCCGCCCAGAAATTGAATGAGAAAAGAGGCGAACTCTTCGGTAGCACACCTTAGGCTCTTGCCTGGGAAGAACGGGCGAAGAGCTACGTCCTTGCCAACGCGCGCGTAAAACGCTGCGGCCAACCTCCTGCAACCCTCTTCACCACCAAGTGCTTCCAGCAATGCACCAGCAGCACGCATGGAAGCGATTGTACACTCCGGAGTTACTCGCCGGAAGCGCGGCAGCGATCTGAACCGCGATATCAAAGATTCTGAGCGCTTGCGCCTACTGATGAAGTCCGTCAACCTTCACCTAGCCTGTAAACGTGGCGCGGCGACTCATCGCCGCCGCGCGTTCCGTGGTGCGCATTGGCGGCGCAATTGCCGAAGCGACCCTGATCAAGCGGGTTCAACGCGCATATCCATCCGTAGCAAGAGCGGCTCGTGTTCAGGGCGGTAGCGGTAGGCTCCGTCAGTTACTTGACCGTATAATCAGCGTTCCGGTCTTGTGAGTCCGGTTTGAGCGGCAACCATCGAAGCGGGATGCGCGTGATACGGCCAAGTGGATTGCAGATTGTGCGAGGTGAAGGCGACCGGCGTGAAATCAATCCTTAAACATGGCCAGCCGTGATGTGCGGCGCGCTCTGTTCGTAGGAGTTCACCTATTGACCGGCTTAGCTATTGGACTAAAACTGTTTTGTATGGGCGCTTGGGGCACAGGCATCTTCGCAGACGATAATGCCGCCGATTTACGGGATGACTGTCGAAAACTAATCGGCGACGGCGCGACTGGGCCGCAGGCAACCGAGCGGCTGATCGCGCAATGGGCTCCCCGGGGAGATCCCGACCTGGAGCCAGTATTTTGGCTAGCGCTGGCGCTTACGCAATGGAACTGCGGCCGGCTGGAAGCACGCGTCAAAGAAGAAGCCTTGCGCGTGATAGTGGATGCGTCGGCCATTCGGCCGTGGGCCGGTGGTCCCGATGAGCGGAAACGCCGAGCGGTTCTGGAAGCGACAAGACGAAAACTGGAATCTCGTTAACCCAAGGAAAGCAAGATCAAAAAGCGAGTACTCGCGACCTGCGATTGGGAACGGGGCGACCTGATTGGATATCGCTTGATAACGGGCGATTGCGTTGTGTTGCGGATGCTCAATCGGCATGTAGACCACGGCGGGACGTATCCGGACTGCGAGCTTCTCGATTGGCGAGGCCCTGAGATTCCTGCTGCAGGTTTGCCAGATACCATTCCGGTTCGTGAATTAAAGGACTACGGTGGTGCGAGACGCTTTATGATCCTCCCACTCGGGAAACGGCTCTTGAAGAATCGACTGCGGCGTTTGAACCTCAGCCACGCTCTGGATGAGAATTATTCCCGGGTTCCTCGCGGCAAACCCAACCCGACTCGTGTGACCTAATGGAAGCATTTTGACAAGTTCCTGGAATTATCGTACGGGATAAGTTGACCGTCACTCAGTTTGTGCGCCGAAACGATGCTGCCTGGCATCCTTGCAAGCTTCTTAGGGATCACAGTCAACGGCCCGCTAGCAGCCTTGGGGAATTACTCCTGGAGAATGCCGCGGTTTAGCGAATCCATTCGGCCGAGTAGTCGGCTTTGCTGAGATTTGCACCGTAGCGCGTTTCCCGTCAACGTGAGGCCGAACCGTTCGGCGGGGACCTGCATTCATCAAAAAGCTTGCAATCCCGCGGTATGCTTCAGCCGTGATCAACAGAGTAGCAGTTCAGCGCTACAGCCCGGATTGGAAAAGAGGCCATGCCGGGAACTGCCGTGCACGGTTCGAAAGCTCGACACAACAGTTTGGTTCAGGCGACTCGAAACAGCTCCCGGCGGCCGGTGGTCCATAGGTCGGTGTATCCCTTCGCCGCTTCACGAACCTGCGGGTCCGAGGAGTACCTCGTTATCAGCTCTTCAAACTCAGCCGCCGATTCGACTTCGTGCTCCATGATCACGTGATTAAAGTCCCCAGCGAGGTCGGTCAGAACGCGGACATTCCGGAGGTTACCAGCGTTGGCCATATTCTTCAGTTGAGCCGCCAGCTTGCCCGCTTGGCCTGGCTTGGCGATGAAACTGTTGCGAACAATAATCAAGTGTTAAGTCTCCTTTCGGCAAATCGTATCACGGCCGGCGCTCACCGGAATGCAGCTCGATTCACGCCCTGCTACGCGCGACACGCGGATTCCGGCCAAGTCCCTGGTCCGCAACGCGGGAGTAAACCACCTAGGCAGTAATTGCATTCCACGGATTGACCGCGCCCACAGCATAAGAAAGAGATGCGCGCTTTCCGTCAAAGTGGCATCACGATATTTTGCCCGGGTTCCTAAACCCTTCGCGACTAGGCAGGATCTAATTGGCGCTAACTCACCTTGGCTGTAGCCGGTCGGATCATCGCTTCGGATCTTACGGGGCCTGCCAGTCGAGCGCGTAAATCTCTTGCGTGCCGGTATCGCGCAGCAAGAGCGGTGAGTTGTCAGGCGTGATGCCAAACCAGTGTCCTCCCTCGAAACCTATATATTTCACGTTGCGGAGGCTGACGACCTCCTCCATCTTGCGACTCTTCAGGCTCACACGTAGCAAGGCCGCATCCTTTCCGAGACGCTTGATGTAGATGAAGCCTCCGTCTTTTGACCACTCGAACGTGCCGACATCGCTTCTTGCCAGCTCCTCCCATTTTTGGATCTTCGAATCGAAGAGCATGATGGCCTGAGAATCCAACGTGCGGGCGGCAATGTAGCGCCCGGTCGGCGACCATTGCGCTAACCAGAGGTTCTCTGAACCAGCCAAGCGGCGGACGTGGTGGGTGCCGATTTCCACGATGTTCATACCGAGCGGCGCTTTTTTCAGCCAATCTCTGTAACTGATCACCACGGACTTGCCGTCTGAGGACCAGCTTGGGTTTAGCTGATTGTGTTGCTCGTCGAGCACCGGCCGGAGCGGGCCGCCCGCTGCCGAAACCACGTAGGCCGTCGACAGTTTGCCCGGCGTTACACCCGTAAACGCAATCTGTTTGCCGTCCGGAGACCACCTGGGCTCCAGCACCTGTGTGTGCGAACCGGCGAGTTTGAGACGCTCGCTGCCGTCCACTCTGCTCCGCCACAAAGCCGCTTCAGGGAAGTCAACATAGGCGATCCATTGCCCATCCCGGGAGAAATCGAGATACTCGGCAGAAATACCGGAAAGAAAGGGGATCCACTGATGAGATCCGAGATCATAACGAGACAGTTCGCCGCGCTGCTGCTGGCCGATCACATACAATTTCTTGCCGTCCGCACTAAATACCGGGGCGATAGAGTTCAGCTGCCCGCTTGTGAACTGCACCGGCTGAAACTGTGACTTCTCGAACCAGCCGGTCAGGCCGCGGCGTTCGCGAGTTGCCCAAATTTCCGTCTTCCCATTCCGCGTAGATTGAAAAACGAAATGGTTGCCGTCCGGAGACCAACTCCCGCAACAGACTTCTTGCGGCTGGTTCCAATCGGGAAGCATAGGATGCAGTCCTGTTCCATCCGATCGCGTTTCCCAAATGGAAAGAGAGCCAATCCTAGCCATGACATCGCCGATAGTGAAGCGCAGGCGGCTACCGTCAGGCGACCACCGTAACCAGAATGCACCTCCGGGAAGGCTCGCGATCTTTCGGGCCTTGCTGCCATCACGGTTCGCTCGATATAGATCCCGATCCTGAATGTACGCAATTTCCCGCCCATCGGGAGACCACGTTGCGCAAGTGGCAAAAACGTCACGGATACGACGCATCGTTCCCATGTGACTGAGCAACTCCTGCCTACGCTTCAGCCGTTCCAAATCCGCCCGGATCTGTGACGCGCGCTGGTAGCGTAATCCGGGCTCTTTCTGCAAACATCTACCTACCACGCGCTCCAGTTCCTCGGGCGCCAAGCGATTGAGCTGTCTTAGAGGAATCGGATGTTTACGAAGGATGGCATCGAAGATGTCCGGCAGGTTCTTGCCGGGGAACGCTGTCACACCGGTTGCCATCTCATAGAGGACTGCTCCGAAAGAAAATAAATCGCTCCGCGCGTCGAGCGGCTTGCCCTGAGCTTGCTCGGGCGACATGTATTCCGCCGTTCCCAGCGCCGCGCCGGTATGTGTCAACTGCTCAGGATCCCAGTCGCCCGCCTCAACTGCCGGCTCGCGCGGCTCCGTCAGCTCGACGCTCGCAATCTTCGCCAACCCGAAATCCAGTATTTTGGCGCGGTAGCGTTCCGTAACAAAGATGTTCGCGGGCTTAATATCCCGATGCACGATATCTTGCGCGTGCGCTGCTTCGAGTCCGTCGCAAATCTCGATTGCCAGCGTGATCAATGACTGGAGCTCCATCGGCCGTCCGGAGATTCGGTGCTTCAGCGTTTCGCCCTGGAGATATTCCATGACGATGAATACACGGCCATCCTGCTGGCCGATGTCGTGAACCGTACAGATGTTGCTGTGATTGAGAGACGAAGCAGCCCGCGCTTCACGCTGAAAGCGAGCCAGCGCGAGGGAATCGCGGCTGAGCTGATCGGGGAGGAATTTGAGCGCCACGGAACGGTGCAGACGGGTGTCCTCGGCCTTATAAACAACACCCATGCCGCCGCCACCGAGTTTCTCGAGAATGCGATAGTGCGAAAGCGTGCTCTCTATAAGCGCGTCATCAGTCGTTTTCTGTTCGTCGTGCTCGAACCTTAGCAGCGGCGCAGCAAATTCCATGGCCGGCTCTTCGAGGAAGCTGCCAGCCTTTTCGCCGGCAGCCAACAGCGACAAGATCTCGCGTTCGAGCGTCTGGTCGCCGTCGCACGCCTCATGCAGAAAGGCTACGCGGTCGGTTGTTTTCTGCTGCAACGTCGTCTGCAGCAGTTCGTCAATTTGTTTCCATCGCTCATGATTCACTTGTCGCCAACCATCATTTCGCGATACAGCCATGCCTTGGCCGTGGTCCAGTCGCGCATTACGGTAACCGAGGAAACCCGGAGGGTCTCGGCGATTTCTTCCACACTGAGACCACCAAAGAAGCGCAATTCGACGACCTGCGCCTTACGCGGATCGAGCCGGGCCAGCTCTTGGAGTGCTTCATCCAACGCAATCAACTCCTTGGCGCGATTGGTGCTCACAACCGCTGCTTCCTCCAAGGAAACATGCTGCACACCGACTCCCCGTTTCAGATTGTGCCGCCGCGCGTGTTCTATGAGGATGCGCCGCATCACCTGCGCCGATACGGCAAGAAAATGGGCGCGGTCCTGCCACTCCATCCGCGTGTAATCCACCAGCCGCGTATAAGCTTCGTTTACCAGCGCAGTCGTTTGTAGACTGTGACCGGGGCGCTCGCGCGCCAGATAGCGGCGCGCCAGACGGCGCAGTTCCTCATGAACGATCGGAATTAGGCGGTCTAGTGCGGATCGGTCGCCATTGCGCCAGGCGCGAAGTAGTTCGGTTGCATCCCCGGAAGTCGCTTCCCCTCTGCCCATCCGTAGTTGGGCACCCATTATAGCTTCAATCCAAAGGCTGCCTGGGCGTGATAGTTTTCAGCGGCGCTTTGCGCCTTCTTGGGTAGGAGACGACATGAAAGCCTTAGCAATGGCAATTCCTGGAATACTCTGTGCCCTGGCGATTCCGGCACATGCCAATTCGATTGCAATAACCTACAGCCTTACCGGAGGACCAATCGCCGATCCAGTGGTCTCGGGTACGACTTTGATCCTTGATGGCCTCTTTACCGGCTCGTTTCTTTCAGGTGATCCGGGTCTCAATACTGCCTGGAATCCCGTCACGTACTCTGATCACAGCGTGGCGGAGCTAACTACGGGACTTCTGAATGGGACCTTCAACATCCTGTTCGCGAACGGCAACACGTTATTCGGCAATGTATTCGAGGATGTCTCCGCCGTCATAGCAACAGGTACAGGTCCATTTAGTCAGAGTCTGACTTTCATCGGGGGAACAGGCGAGTTCGCCGGCGCCACCGGCTCAGCTTCGGCGCAGGAGTCGCAGGAGGCTCGGTTTCGGGGAGTGGAGTTCTCAATGCTCCGGCAGTCCCCGAGCCCGCTTCGGTAGCGCTCCTTCTCGGTGGTCTGGCGGTTCTAAGCCTTAGCCGATGGCGGCTCGGGCGCAAGAGTCATTCTGCATGCCGGCTATAGAAACATTGGGCCGCTTCGAAATTCGCCGCAGCTCGCAGTCAACGCGGAATGGCCGAACAAACAGCATCTTCCGGCTTCATCCAGAGCCCGCATGCCTTGACTCCGGTACGGTTGGAGGGCCATTGTCGAATCGTACTTCGGTGGATCGCGAGTTATGGCCTAGTGACGATCTAAGAAGATCTCGCCTCAAGAGCAACCGTGAATTTTGCCGTTTCGCTGTCGAGCAATGTTTTCCTTCGACTCCCGGGATACTACTCCAAGTGGCCCGCGAGAGACTTGGAGCATGCCAGTTGCCCAAGCATTGAACCTGGAACGAGAACTGTTGGAAGCCTTTGAGCATTGCTGTCGAGTCAGCGACTACTTGCTGCAGATCCTGCCGACACCAATCTGGCGGGCAGAGCCACCTGACGGCAAAGGTCGCTCCATCGCCGCGATCGTGGCACACATGCAGAGTGTACGAAACATGTTCGCAAAAATGGGCGGTGCGGATCCGCTCCCACATTCAGTTGACCGTACCAGATCAACCCCTGATGATGCACGCCAGGCACTGCGGCAGAGCCGAGAAGCACTGACGATTTTGTTCAAAGCAGCGCTGGCGCAGGGGCAGCCACGAGTGAAGAAGATGCCTCGCCGCCTGGTCAACATGATGATCTACTTAGTGCAGCATGAGGCGCATCATCGTGGGCAAATCTGCTCGCTTGCCCGGGTGCTCGGACATCGTATGTCCAAGGAAGACGTTATGCGCATTTGGGGATGGAAAAGCCTGCCCAAAGATAAGTAATACCGGCTTCGATACGCTTATATCCCGCACGCAGGTACCAAATAGATCATGTGTAACGGCTACTGTATAGGAATCCACTTGGACGTAGAGTCGGCATGCGGAGAAGTGTAAGCCAGATACGGAACGATGAGCCCGCTCGGGTCCGTCGATCCTGCCCGGATCACGCGGCGAGCGAACTTAAGCCTGGGGAGCATTCCCCAACGTGTCAACCGAATCCCAAATCGAAGCCAACCGCGAGAACGCAAAACTCTCTACGGGTCCAAAAAGCGAAGGCGGAAAAGCCGCCGCTGCCCTGAACAACACCCGCCACGGTTTCGCCGGAGCCTTCCGCGTCCACCCCTCCAATCGATCGAATCGACACTCCTCGCCATCCTCGCGACGAGCACCAAGCAACGACTTTCACCGAAACCACGCTCGTCGAAGCCATGGCCCAGCATCACTGGCTCCGCCAGCGCGCTCTCCATCTCGAATCCTCCTGCTACGACCCCGCTACCGGCCAAATCACCGATCAAAAACAACCCGCGCTCCTGCTGCGCTACCAAACCACCCACGAGCGCGCCTTCCACAAAGCCCTGAACGAGCTGCTAAAGCTAAGAGCCGCCAGGCAGAAGGAGCAAATTGGCTTCGAATCGCAGCAGCGTAAACAAGAGCGCCACAAATGGGACATCCTCCTCGCCGAAGCCAAAGTCGATGGCCAGCAGCTCCACGATCTGAACCGCGATATCAAAGATTCCGAGCGTCTGCGCGTATATATGAAGTCCTCAACGTTACCTAGACTGCAAAACCGCGGCGCGGCGACTCATCGCCGCCGTCCTTCGGCTCGTCGACGCACTTGCCCCCGTTCGCGGCCGTCATTGACAGTGCTCTAGACGCGGATATAAACTGACGCCATTGTCGCCACGTTGTCAGTTAGTACACAAAACGTCACTATCTGATAAATTAGAGCCGAACGACGTGGAAGCAAGGGGGTTACCATGAAGTATTTTTCCAGTTCGCTTATCGTCGCTGTTGGACTCCTGTTGGCCGAAGGAGCTGCGCTAGGCCAGATTGCAGGCAGCGGCACTATTCAAGGCACCGTCACGGACGCTTCGGGAGCTGTGGTTCCTCAAGCAACCGTGACCGCCACTAACGTTGCGACCGCGGCAACGACGACACGGCAGACAACAGCGGCCGGTCTTTATGTGCTAGCGCCACTCCCGCCGGGCGACTACAACATCAAAATAACCGCGGGCGGATTTCAGACCATCAACCAGCAACATGTGGTCGTCGAGGAACTCCAGACGGTTGGTTTGGATTTTCAACTGAAGGTCGGCTCGGCAACGGAAGAGGTTACTGTCAGCGCGAGTGCGACCATGCTGCGCACCGATGATGTGGCATTGGGAAGCAGCATGCAGAACACGACATATAATGCTTTGCCGCTGGCCATGGGCGGAGTTCCGCGAGATCCGACCCAATTCGTCGCGCTGGCTCCCGGAGTGGCGGCGGTGGTTACACAGGCCGCGGGGCCGTCTTATACGTCGTTCAATGGTGGCCAGCAAGAGACGGCGGAGTTATATCTGGAAGGCGTGGCGATGACATACCCGAACCAGCAGGGAGATACAAGAGATCTTTCGCTGGGCGTCTCGGTAGAAGCGATTGAGCAGTTTCAGGTCGAGACAACCGGTCAAAAAGCGATGTACCAGGGCCAAGGAATGCATAATTACGTGCTCAAGTCGGGCACGAATCAATTCCATGGCGCTGCATACGAATATTTCCGGAATACCGCGTTGGATACGCGTGGGTTTTTCTCGCCAATCGTGCCGGTAGATCATCAAAACGAGTTTGGGGCCAATATCGGCGGCCGGATCATCAAGGACAAGCTCTTCTTTTTCTCAAACTATAGCGGCTATTACTACAAGACAGCCACTCCTCCGACCTTCATTACCATTCCCACTGCGGCGGAGCGCAATGGGAATTTCAGCGCATTAAGCGCTCCAATTTACGACCCGGCAAGCACCGTCTGCGCTGCTTCTGTTTGTACGAAGGCGGTTTTCTCCGGCAATATCATTCCAACAACCCGTATCTCCTCTGTCTCTAATTCGTTCCAGTCCTATCTGCCGGCAACCACGAACAACAACATAGTAAATAATTACCTGTCGAGTTTGCCGAAGACGCTGCACAATAACAACACTACGAATAAAGTAGATTGGAATCCGTCGGAGAAAAATCGCATATCCGGTCTATTCGCACATTCTAAATATCTGACCGATTACACTGGCAACCTGGCGCCATCGGGAACCGCTTTGCCGGAGCCTTATAATACGTCGGCCGGAATCGTGGAGGAAGTGCCCACGATTGCCCAAATCCACGAGACATATGTATTCAGTCCGACCCTGGTAAATAATGCCAGCTTCGGCCTGTCTCGAATCTGGATTCCGCTTTTCAGCGCTACCGCGGAGGGCAACTATATCGGAAAAGCTGGACTCACCGGCATGCCCCCAGGGAACGCCAGTCTCGCGTTTCCGGCCATCAACTTCAGCGGCCCGAATGCTCCAAACGTCTGGGGAACCACGGGCCCATTTAACGAAGCGGAGAATAACTTCACATTTGCCGATAACCTTGCCTGGGTCCGCGGGAAGCACTCCCTGACCTTCGGTTTTCAGATTCAACGGCTGCAGGACAACCGCACACCGGCCGACACGGGGAGTAACGCAAGCTTCACGTTCAGCAACAATGAGACGGCCGGGTTCTTGCCGAACAGTAGTACGCTCGCGACCACTACCGGCTACGCTTACGCCAGTTATCTGCTTGGCGCGGTGGATTCATCGGCTGTGGCGCAGAATTCGGTCGTCGTGTATGGAGCTCGCTATCATGACTGGTCCGCGTTTGTGCAAGACGATTGGAGTGTAAATTCCCGGCTCACCGTGAACGTCGGCTTACGCTATGACTTTTTCGGGCCGAGTTTCGAGGTGGCGAACCGAATGTCATTCCTGAATCCGAACATACCCAATCCGGCGGCGGGAGGAAGGCTCGGCGCTTTGCAATTTGCCGGTAACGGGCCCGCCAGTTGTAACTGCACATATCCGTATAAGGCGCATTACTTGAACTTCGAGCCGCGCATCGGACTCGCATACAAGTTGGATTCAAAGACTGTTCTCCGAACCGGCTTCACTCTTAACTTCACGCACGGGGCGGCGGGCATCGGGGGAAACGGCGCGAACGCTGGCCCCAGCCAACTCGGTTACAACGCGAACGCCACGTTTAGCAGCCCGGCCACGGGCTTGCCGGCGTTCTACTGGAGCAATGGTCTGCCGGCCTATCAGCACACGCCTTTTATTGACCCTGGTTATGGCGCGGGTTTCACCACCACGAATCCAACGGGCGCCGTGAGCATACCTTACGCCAGCCCGCAGTTGGCCGCGAGGCCGCCCTATTACATGAATTGGAGTTTTGGCCTGCAACGGGAGGTCACCAACAATATGACGGTGGGCGCCGCCTACTCGGCGAGTGTCGGCCATTTTCTCGCCAACGATGCTGACTTCGGAATATGGACAAATTCGATCGGTCCGTCGTACCTGGCGCTCGGTTCCCTGCTGAACCTGCAAGCAACGCCGGCCAATCTCACTGCCGCATCTAAAATCATCCCCGGTATCGGGCTGCCGTTCAGCAATTTTCAAGGAACGATTGCGCAAGCATTGAAGCCCTTCCCACAGTATTCGGGCGTAACCTATTATTCCGGCGACCTCGGAAATTCGACTTACAATTCACTTCAGCTAACCCTTGACCGTCGTTTTGCGAATGGCTTGACCGGGCAGGTGGGTTATACGTATAGCAAGGAAATCGACAATGTAATTGGCGTGGGCTCGCACCTGGGCGCCGTCGGCGGAAACAGAAATCCATTCGACGGCAGTCTGGACAAGTCGCTTGGTACTTTGGACCATCGGCATATTTTCCATGCGACATTTGTCTACCAACTGCCCTTCGGCAAAGGGCATCGCTTGGGCGCGGGAAATGTGGTTGCCCGGACCCTGGTCAGCGGTTGGCAGCTTTCGGGCTTAGTCACGTACACGTCGGGCGCGCCATTGGGCATTACGGGCTCCGGGTGCAATACCCCTGGTATCGTTTCGACCTGTATGGTGAGCTATGCGCCAGGATATACCGGGGCGGTTCGGATTAATGGCGATTATGGGAACGGTAACGCTTTGGCTCCGGGCGCAGTGCCGTATATCGCTAAGGCTGCTTTCGTGGATCCGGCGCCCTATACATTCGGCAATACCGCCCGCGGAGCTCCGTACGGTTTGTTTGCGCCGGGTCTTTGGGATGAGGATATAAGCCTGCGCCGCGAGATCAGTATTAGCGAGAGAGTAAAGTTAGCTCTGACCGGCGACTTCTTCAACATTACGAACTCGGTATATTTCGCGGCTCCGGGAACGAACATCGATTCTTCTACCTTCGGTCAAGTTACTACCACAGCCAATCTACCGAGAAAGATCCAGGTGAACGCGCGCATTACATTCTAAGGAGAAGCGCGAGCATGACAGCCGGTTTTCGAGGGCTCCTCTTACTAGCTACCGTTACGAGCGGGACGGCGATCAGTTCGGCGCAGACCTCGGCCGCGCGGCCGCCCTATAGCGGACCAGTCCGGGGAGCTCAGTCCAAACGATGGGAGCCATGGTCTGCAATGCGGACCGCGATCACTCCGGTTCTCGGCTGGAAATTAGGCATTGATGCCGGCAGTTTTGCGCAACTGGATTTCGATCAGGCCTTGGCACGAATCGATGCGTTGGGCGTGGGATACGTCGAAGCTTCCGATCGGCAAAAGCTCGATATGGAAATCCCCAAATATGTCACGTACAAGCTGCAACCCGGCGAAGTGAACGCAATCAAAGACAAGCTGATTGCGTTCAACCTGACGCTAGTGGCTTACCGCGTCTCAACCATTGAGCCGAGCGAAGAGGCAAGACGCAAATTATTCGATTTCGCAAAGAGCCTCAACATAGAAACGATTGTGTCGGAGCAGATTCCCGCCGATCTCGAGTCACTAGACAAATTAGCAAATGATTATGGCATTAACGTCGCGATCGGCGGCAGTATGCACGCCGCCTTGGCGGCCGTGAACGGCCGTAGCAAGCGAATTGGCTTATCCGCCGATACCGGATCCTGGGTAGGGGAAGGACTCAAGCCGGTAGAAGCTCTCAAACAGGCGAAAGACCGGCTGCTTGTCATCCATGTGCGCGAACGAAGCGCGTTCGCCGCGCGTGATTTGCTGCGGGAAATGTACCGCCAAGACATAAAGCCGTCGTTAATCACCGTGAGTCCCGGCGGCGTTGACGAATTCGAAGAAGCGGTGCGGCCCGTCATGGCCGAGCGTATTGACCAAATATCTCGAACGACGGAGATACGCGGACCGGATCGCCTCACACTGGACGATCGGCGGCAGATCGAGGCGGCGCTTCCGAAACAGGCGGCGGCGAAGCCCAAAACACCGCGAAAGCTCCTGGTTTTGGACATAAATATCGCCTATGGCGGACATCGCTCCATTCCCGCCGAAAATTTTGCGCTGCAGCGCATGGGTGAGGAGACCGGCGCTTACGAAGCGGTGTTCAGTGACGATCTGGATAATCTGAAATACCCGAAGATCAAAGAATACGACGCAATTTTCTTGAACAATACCGTTGGCATGATCTTTGTAGATCCTGCCGTACGCGAAGGCCTGACGCGCTTTGTCCGTGAAGGCGGCGGCTTGGCGGGAAATCATGGGACCAGCCACGCTTCCATGGATTGGCCGGGATTTAGCGATATGATCGGCGTCCGGCGCGGCGTTCACCGCGCCAACAGCGAAGAAGCTTGGATCAAAATCGATGATCCGAAGAGTCCTTTAACCGCCGCTTTCGACGGACGCGAATTTCTCTACACGGACGAGTTCTTTCGTTTTCCTAACCCGCCCTACTCGCGCGACAAGCTGCACATTTTGCTGAGTATCGACGTGCAAAAAACGGATATGAATCAGGGACAGGTTTTCGTGCCGGGATCGAGCGTGGCGCGGCCAGATGCCGATTATGCTGTGAGCTGGATTCGCGATTACGGCAAAGGCCGCGTCTTCTTCTGCATCCTCGGACACAATCCGACCCTATTCAAGACACCTGCGCTCGCGCAATACTTTCTTGCCGGAATCCAATTCATTCTCGGTGATCTGGATGCGGACGCGACACCCAGTTCTAAGTGAGTGCCGCTACCATATTGACTTAGAACGTGAGGCGGAGGCCGTACTGCCATCGGCGCATCTGGGCGAGCGAGGCGAGCGCGGTGATCTTGCCGGCGGTCGGGCTATCCACCTGCACGTTCGGCTGGCCAAGGTTCACGTGATTGAATGCGTTAAATAACTCGGCCCGAAATTGAGCCGCCTACCCTTTCCGTAATGCGGAAATTTTTGTTGAGTGACATATCCGCATTAAACATTCGCGGCCCGAAGAAGCCATTACGAGTGGCGTTTCCGAATGTACCCGCGGCGGGCCGGCTCCACGGTCCTCGCGTACAGCCGTTTGCGTTCAGTTCCGCGGTTGCAGCCGAAGTTGCGATACATCCCGTTCCGGACGTCGCCGGGGGTAGCGATCGCGTACCACTGATCGCGAGTCGGATTCGCTATGTTTGGCATCTGCCGACCAGGTTAGGACGGCATAGGACCCGTATCCTCATCTTTGCCGCTATCGACATAGGAAGGCGTGAACGGTATCCCGGACTCGTAGAGCCAAACTCCTGAAAGTTGCCAACCGCCGACTAGTGCCTCCGTAAGCCGCGAGGCTCCGCTCAAAAATGATGGTCCTTTGCCGAACGGTAATTCGTACACCTGCGTAAAGTTGAATACAAACCGGCGCACGCCATTCTCCCGCCCGTAATCGATGTCGTGGTTCCAGAATAATAATCGTTGGCGTAGTCGAACGCGCTGGCCCAGGTGAAATTGCCTTGGAACATCAGGCCGTTCGCGAATCGCTTTTCGCCGCGGATCTGTAACGAATTGAACTTCGCGCGTGGAATCATCGGCGAAATATTTGATCGTCTGCGTCCAGCCATACTCTCGGGAAAAATAATCGCCGCTGATTGGTGCTGAGAGTTCCGAACCCGACGATACTGGGCTGGTTGATGTTGTAATTCGTGCCCGCCGGCCGTCACGTGATATCCGTGATTCCCGACATAGGCCACCGAAAGCACGCGTGCTCGCTCCGAACTGATGCTCGATCGAGATGTTCCAAGCGTCAACCGTTGGCAGGCGTATGGTGTTGTTCTCCGTCACCGGCAGAACGTTCGGGGAAATTCCGTTGGGCAATATCGGATTGCCCGTCGCCCCTTTCGGCGCTGACGCCAGGATTGTATTCGGATCGAGCGATGGCGGGCCTTGCGACAAGCGTGAAGACAGGCAGCCATGGATTAGCCGGATTCAGCGACTGATTGGCGAGGACCGGCACGTTCTGGGTTACGTTGTGTCCGAACGAAACTCCGAACACACCGACATCGTAAGACCGGCCATATCCGGCGCGAACCACAGTATTTTTCGAAACCTGGTAGGCGAATCCTAAGCGGGGCGCGAAGTGGGTCAAACTGGTTGCTATATTTCCGTTCAGCCCGATGCCGTTTTGGCCGGCGACCAGAACCTCTCCGGTGGAAATGACTCTGGAAAGCGCCCTTTATCTGTTGCCGTTCACATACTGCGGAAAGTAGATTTCCCAGCGCAGCCCGTAGTTCATGGTCAGCTTCGGTGTGATACGCCAAGTGTCCTGAATATAGGTGAAGAAGCGATGCTGGCGTTCCGCCGCATCGGTGGAATTGCTGATATAGCGCGTGAACGAATTCACGTCGCCTAGCAAGTACGAAGCCAGCGACAGTCCGCCGCCATTGGGTCCCTGCGTAGTGACTCGGATCAAAAGTTAACTCGCCGGAGCGATGGGAATCGCTCGGTACTCGGAGATTCATCGCATAACGGAAATCCGCGCCGAATTTCGTCGAATGGTTTCCATACTGGTGCGTCACGTTGCCTACCCACTGGAATTCATTTTCCTGTTCGTCCAAGCGGGCAGTTACACGAATTGACGTTGAGCCCGTAGCCAAACTGGAAACCGCCTATTCCGTGACCGCCGGTGCAACCGTGCCTAAGTTGAAATGCGGCATGCCGGACGTGTAGGTTGGATCCAAGTTCAACCCGGGTATGCCGGCGTCTTTTGCGGGAGATGTGCCCAGGCCGTTCGGATTCACTGCGACGCGATATCGGAAGAAGCCGAATCGAAAATCGGCCAGCCAATTCGGGACGAATGATGTAATCGATTCCGTAAGAAAGGCTCTGATCTCGCAGGATGGCGGCGCCGGCAAACGCCGTAGTCGCAAAGTTGGGACCGCCGGCCTCAAATCCGAACGCTCCGGGAATTGCCTGGTCGACCTGCAGCAAAGCTGTAGCGGCCGAACATGTGCATCTTTTCCGTCTGATAGCGGTCCATGCGGATATCGAAGCCGTCCCAATTCACGATGCCGCTTCCCGACCCGCTGTAGTTCGGATTCGCTCCGACTGCGTTGGGGACGTTCGGCATAGGAATGTAATTCAACAGAGCCAGAGCTTGCGGAGACAACTGAGAGGTGGGGATTTTGCGGCCGGAAAATGCCTGACGCTGAGCGGGAATCAAGCAATTCGTGCCGACGCACCCGGGATTGAAAAAATCTGTGCCGAGATCGCTCAAATCGCCGGCGCGTTCCGCGGCGGTGGGCACGCGAGTGAGTAACGAGCCACTGTTTTTTTGCCGCGTCCCCTGATAGTCCGTGAAGTAGAATGTTTTGTCTTTCTGAATCTTTCCGCCGACCGAACCGCCGAACTGGTTCCAGACGTTGGGAGGAATATACAGGCCGTTCGTTCCTGTGATCGGGGTGCTCTGCGAGAAAGGATCGCGCGCCGCGCCCCGCTGATCGCGGCGGTACCAAAACGCCGAGCCGTGGAGATCGTTGCTTCCCGATTTCGTGGTAACCGAAATCACCGCCTGGCTCGCTTGTCCGAATTCGGCATCGTACGCCGTCGTCGAGATCTTGAGTTCCGAAGTGGCGTCGAGATTGGGCGTAATGACCGGCTCGCCCAACACAGAATCGCGGTTGTCAGTGCCGTCGAGTTGAAACGAAATGCCGCCCCAGTACTGCCCTCCGATGGACGGCCGATAGATATCCTGCGGCTGCTCACTGGCGGCCGTGGTGCCGGTCGCTTGCACACCCGGCACCAGGAAATATAGCCGGCTCATATCGCGTGAGAGGACCGGTAACTCAGCCACCGCTTTGGTGCTCAATGTGTCGGAAACCTCGCCCTTCTCTGTCTTAAGCAGTGGGGCCTCTCCGGTGACATTAACCACTTCGCCTACATTGCCAACAGCGAGCTGGGCGTTCACCTGAGTGGTCGAATCGACTTCGACCTTTACGTTTCTTTGGACATACGCCTGAAACCCAGACGCCTGGACTCGAACCTCGTAAACGCCGGCGATGAGATGCGTCTGGCTGTAATTGCCAGACTCGTTGGTCGTGGCGTTATAGCTGACGCCTTTCCCAGTGTCCGCAATAGTGACAGTCGCCTTGGGCATAGCCGCGCCAGACGGATCTGTCACCGTTCCCACTATGCTCCCGTACACGGCTTGAGCCATAACATTTGCTGCTGGCAGCAGGACCAGCAACAGCAGCGTTCCTACGTAGAGCAATACTTTCCTCATGTCCCCCCCTGACTCACGCGTTTGGAAAGCTTTCCAAATCGCGTTAGATATTCGCGTTAGACAGTATATACGAAAACTAATGGCATTCAAGTAGCGGTGAGTCACAGTACACTTGGATCATTGCCGGTAGCCTGTGTATTCCTGCTGCTCTTTGCCGCGAGTTTCGAAGCCGAGACTGCGGCTCAATGGACTGCTAAGGCAGAACAGCTCATTCGAAGTGGTAATTCGCAGGAGGCGATAGCAGCGCTTACGAGAGCGGCGCAGGCCGCGGCGGGGTCGGCGGAGTCGGAAGACCGGATCGGATTCTTGTTTGCCGTTCTCGGGCGGCAATCCAATGCAGCGGAGCATTTCCAGAAATCAATCGCGCTCAACGGTAACTTCGCGCCGGCACATTATCATCTTGGCGTAGCGCGTTGGCTTGCCAAGGACACCGATGGCGGGCTGCCTGAATTACGGGAGGCAGCGAGACTCGGGCCGGCCGTATTTGACTATCGGTATCGTTTGGGCTCAGCTTACCTGGAATTAGGCCGTTATGAAGAAGCTTGCTCCGAGCTGAAAGCTGCCGTTTCGATTAATCCGTCGCAGGCCCCCGCATGGACCGCGCTCGGGCAGGCGCTGCGGCGCAAACCAGATCCGGATGCGGCAGTGAACGCCTACAAACGCGCCGTCGAACTGAATCCTAAGGATGATCCAACACGCAACGAATACGCGACGGTGTTGATTGAAACAGTACAGCCGGAGCGTGCGATCGAGGAGTCGCAGAGGGTGTTAGCACACGACCCGGCCAACGCGACAGCTCACATGAATATCGGTTACGCTTCTCTGAAAATGGGCGAGTTCGACAGAGCGGAAAAGGCCTATCGGGCGGCCGTAGCGAGCGACCCGAAGTCAGCGGCGGCCCACTATGACGTGGCTATTGCACTCAAGATGGAAGACCGATTAGAAGCTGCGCAGAAGGAGCTTGAAGAGGCGATCCGGCTGGATCCTTCACTCGCCGAGGCACACTATGCGCTGGGTATAACGCAGTGGCAGTCAGGAGATTTTCCGCGCATGATGGAAGAGATGAAGGCGGCCATCGCCATCCGGCCTGATTATGCGGAAGCTCACTACATGCTAGGTGTTGCTCTCAAGCAAAGCGGCGATCTGGATGGCGCGCTGTCTGAATTAAAAGAAGCCATTCGGCTCGATCCCAGCACTCCGGGACCGTATAATACACTCGGCCAGATCCTGCGGATCAAAGGAGACAAACACGGAAGCGAAGAAGCCTTCGCCACCGGCGCGCGGCTAAAGCGCGAGAAGGAAGGCCAACTGGCAAATACGCTCGAGCAAGGCATGCGAGGCGGGAGCTTTCCGAAACCGCTGCGGGGCGCGTCACGTTGACAATGCTCTCGCGGGGAATCGTTTACCCGATGTTCAGTGCCGGGCCGCCAATTTCGCCTGTACCTTTTGCAAATTCGCACGCGCCGCCTGCTGGTTCGGATTAATCCGCAGAGCCTGCTCAAAGGCCGCCGCCGCGGCCGGCAAATCGCCAGTAATTGCGAGCAGCGTGCCCAGGTTGGTTTGAATGTCAGCATCCTGCGCATTCAGCCGCGCCGCCTCATGGAAATGCGCCAGCGCCTCCCGATATTTCCGCTGTTTGAATTCAATTGTGCCCAGCCCGGCTTGAGCCTCGCCATCTTCGGGTTGTTTTTCCAGAACAATCGAATATTCTTTTGCCGCGGCGTTCAGGTCGTCATTTGCCGCGAGTGCCTTCGCCAGATTGTAATGCGCATTCAGGTATTCCGGATTGAGGCGCAGACACTCGCGAAGCTCGCCGATGGCATCGACGACTTGGCCCTGCATCATGAGAGCGGCGGCCAAGCTATTGTGTGCCGTCGCGTTGCTCGGTTCGGTCTGCAACGCTCCGCGATAGGCGAAGATTGCATCGTTCAACTGCCCCTTGGATTGGAACAACGCAGCCAGATTGTATTGAGCCAGGAAATCACCGGGATATTTCTCCAGCCGCCGGCGCATCACCGATTCCTGGAGAATCAACCGCGAGTCACTCTCTTTCGGCAGCACCTGCAGCCAAACATGCCCCATTTCGTCCTCGCTGCGATTTCCGGCCCTGACGCGCTTCGGTGGACGGTTCGGATTGCGCGGGTTAGCGGCCGAATTGTCGTATGTGATCCGCATCCTGATCGTGCTGCCTCTCGGAAGTGCAACAGGCCGTTTGTATTCATAGACCGCTTGCCAGTTTATGTCCCAATCGGGAATTCGAATCAGCCAACGTCGCTCGCCGCCGGGCAAACTGGCCCAAGCTTCAATCAGTTTTCCTAGATAATGCGCGTGAGGATAGATGGCCAGGAGATCCACATCTACTGGCAGAATCAGGCTATCGGTTACGGTGAACTCTCGGTCGCCTGGCGGAATATCGATTGCTCCATCGTGCTCCAGTTGAACCAGCATAGGGAATCGCGCAGGCGGCTGAGCCGCAAAGTAGATTCCCACTTCCACCTGAATGGTTTCCGGCTTTCCGCTTGGTTGCATGTGAAGATTGAGCACCAGATCGGTTTCCGGGTCCAGGCGCCAGGACATGTCAGCCGGCTCCGGACGCAAGACACTGGCTGGCTTCCAGAACAGAAAATGGGAATCCGGATCGAAATTGCCCGGAGCCGCTTCCGTTATTACATCCATTCCCCCAAAGCCAGGCTGTCCGTCCTCGCCATCGCGCTTACGTAAACTTTGGGTCCGGTCGAGGACGACATTCGCGTGATGTACCGCGCGCGGATTATCGAGTCGAAGCTCGAGCCCCCGAACATATTTGACGTCATGCACGCCGCTCGGGATGATGAAATTGCGAAAGACATCGCTGCCGCTGGCCGGCAGACGAAACGGCTGGGACATGCGCAAGATCAAATCGGGCGTGCCCATCTGCCATTTATTTGTGAAGCGTGGTTGAGTAGTAAGATTCGCGAGTTCACCGCGCGGCTTGCCTCGCGCTACCCATTCCGCAAACAAACGAATTTGGTCCTCGGTCAGGCTTCGGTCGCCGGCAAAGTCGCCAAATCCAGGCTCAGGCGGCCAAGGCGGCATATAGCGGCGTCGCGTCACAGCCACAATTTGCGTCGCGTGTTTCGAGACATCTTCAAAAGTGGTGAGTGGAAACGGAGCGCTCCCGCCAACATGATGACAAGGCGCGCAGTGCGCAAATACGACGGGCGCTATGTCTTTGGTAAATGTTATTGGCAGCAGAAGCAACCCGGCCAAGATCCACATCGCAGCCTTACTCTTAGCGCAACAATTAGGGCGAGGTCAACTGCTATGGCGTCCGATAATGGCCCGAGCAGACGCGAAGCGTTTGGCGGGGTTGACGAGCGGCTCTTTAGCGCCAGCCATTCCCGGCTGAGGGCGCGAGAAGAATGAAACGATTTGGCGGAAGGTGGGTTCGAACCCTTATGATCCGAATAGAATCTGCAATTCGTGGATTCCACGTTGCCGCTAATGCGTCTGTGCCATAAAATCCCGTGCCGCATTGCCTACCATTGGCCACGGGAAATGGTCCGCCACTGTTGCCGGTCTTGGGCGACAATAGGGCTTGCATGATCGACAATTTCAGTTCGAGTGGAACGAAGTAAAAGCTGTTGCGAATGCATTCAACCACGGCGTCTTATTCGACTTGGCGCGTACGATTTTCAACGATCCATTCCTAGTCACAGTTGCTGATCTGGAGCACAGCGAAGCCGAAGAGCGCTGGTTCTCAATCGGTCGTGCCGCGAATGGCTCGCTACTATCCGTCGCGTACTTGTTGTCGGAAGTTGAATCGGCTACAAAGATTCGAGTTATCTCCGCCCGTAAAGCAACGCAGACGGAAATCCGTCAATATGAAGAGAGCCTATGAACAAACCAACACAGGATGATGACATGCCGCCCGAGATCGACTTTTCCAAAGGACTTCGCGGGCTTCATCACATTCCTCCAGAAGCAACGGTCTTCGTACCAGCCTCTATAGAACGCGGAGTCTGGGAATATTTTTCGGAGAAAGCCGAGCAGAGAGGCGTAGGATTATCGGAGCTTTTGAGCGAAGTACTTAAGCGAGATATCGAGATCAATGAGGCTTTAAAATAGCCTCGCGGCGTGATCCCGCTAAGAGATCACTGCCCAAATTCTAGAAACTGACGGGCTCGTGCTTGATCAGAATGAGGATGTGTTCGAGCTAAAAGTAATCCTCGAGTTCGGATTGCTCCTCTGGAGCAATCCGTCGGTCCTTACTTTCGCTCACGTTCCCGGCGGTTTTTTTGAGAACTGCGTCGCCTGGATGTTCAATGGCTGAAGCACATTTTCAGCAATCTTGGCTATCAACTTCTCGCCCCAAAATGGATCATACACGTTGTAATAGATCACCCGGATATGCTGTACATCGAAGGGCACGTCATCTTCATTGGAGGAAACCAAAACTACCGGCTTTTGGAGCGCGTGGGCCAAACCGAGTTCGTAGAAAACGTTCGAGTTCCTTCCAGTAAGTTCGGCAACAAGCACCTTGGCGCTGTGTATACCTAGCCAGATCTGATCGACTATTTTGCCGGTCTTGAACATGTCGTCGTCTGCTCGAAGAGGACGCAGCCCAGCCTTTTGAATCGCGGGTTCGTATATTGTTTTGTAGTAAGAGCCAATCGGTCCGGCAAAAGGCATCATTACGAAGCAGCTATCGCCCTGCTCAATTGTTACCGATCTCTCAAGCCGTTTCAGCGTACCCGCGGTATCTGCTTGTACGCCAGCGGCTTGCGACACGTCAATTACGCGCCGTTTTTCGCCATGAACCTCGACCAGTTTCGCATCGTCAAGATTTTCAAAAAGACCGACTTGAACTCATCGTGTTTTTCTGCAGGAATTCCAAACTTATCGCTTAGAACGTTGCCGAAGAACGGCTCATCAGGTATGTTTTCTCCCCGGTAATACTTATAGACATCCGAAATTTTGGGTGCATTGAGAACTGCCTGCCGAAGCGCATCCAATTCGTCTGACGGATTCTGTGGTTTTAGCGCTTTCTTGCCAAGTTCTGTTAGCTCTACAGTTCCAGGTTGCGGACGCAACAGGAATCCGTATTTGATTGCCGAACTGAGTTCGACGCTAAAGGGACCGTGATAACCCATGCCTGCGAAACCTGCCGCGTCGCGGTCGCTACAGGGCCGCCCGGCATTCTGCTCCAAAATGGCACGCGGAATCCGCAAAGCCTTTCGAACTGCGTGCCGCGGGTAATCGGCGGAGCCTCCACTGCCACGGACAGAACCGCGGTCTGCGATTTGTTCCTACTGCGCTTTTTGCTTTTGCGCTTCTTCTTCGCTGAACCTTTCGTGATCGCAGCTTCGAATTTGTAGTCGAATTGCCATCCTCCGTTCGGCTCAACGCTGGTTCGTCAGTCACGCGGCTCTCAATCCTTCTAAATGAATGTTAGCGATTTGGATAGGCTAAAGCGGTTTGTGGCGTTTGGGCCAATATAATCGCTTATACTTGTACCCCCAAACAGCGATGCGATAGATTCTGTAATGGTGTAAGAACTTAATAAATAACTTGGCGGAGAGGGTGGGATTCGAACCCACGTTAGAGTTTCCCCTAAACACGCTTTCCAAGCGTGCGCCTTCAACCACTCGGCCACCTCTCCTTTAATTTGCGCCAGCGGCCGCTAGCCCAAATCGAATTTCTCGTGGTGCAGAGCCGCATCGCCGGTCACCAGCACCGGCCGGCCCAAAATTTCTTCGAGCTCTTCCAGATACTTGTTGCTGCTGGCTTTCAAAACCTTGGCGACATCCGGATGGACTCGCAGCATCACGTCCTTGCCTTCGATCGCCTTCGCCAGCTTTTGGGCTTCAATCAGGATCTCGCCGACCACCGTCTGCACGCTCTTGATATAACCCGCGCCTTCGCAATGCGGGCAGGGCGCGCAGAGCGTCCGCTCCAGGCTTTGCTTCACACGCTTACGCGTGATTGCCACCAGGCCAAAATCGTTGAACTGCAAAATCTTGTTGGGCGCCTTATCGGCTCGCATGGCTTCTTCAAGCGCCTGCATCACCTTCTGCCGGTTCTTGCGCTCATCCATATCGATGAAGTCCACGACGATGATGCCGCCCAGGTCGCGCAGGCGGATTTGCCGCACGATCTCCTTCACCGCTTCAATGTTCGTTTTGACGATCGTATCTTCCAGGCGATTCGATTTGCCGACGTACTTGCCGGTATTGATATCGATCGCCACCAACGCCTCGGTCTGGTTGATGACGATGTAGCCGCCGGATTTCAACCACACCTTAGGCCGCAGCGCCTTCTCCAGCTCCTGCGTAATCCCGAACGCGTCAAATACCGGGGCCGGACGCGTATACATTTTCACCCGATTCACCAGCGCCGGCTGGAAGCGCTGCATGAACGTCAAAACGTTTTCGTATAAGTCCTCATTATCGACCCAAATCGCCTTAAACTCGTCGGTCACGTGATCGCGCAAGATACGCTGCACCAGGTCGAGATCGTAATGCAACAGCGCGGGCGCGGGCTTCTTTTCGGCCTTTTGGCGGATATCCAGCCACAAGCCGTAAAGAAAGTTCATGTCGGCGGCGATCTCTTCTTCGGGCACGCCTTCGCCCGCGGTCCGCACGATGAACCCGCCCGTCGTGCCGACCCGATGGGTTTGCAGAATGCGCTTGAGCCGATGCCGCTCCTCATCGCTCTCCACTTTTCGCGAGACGCCCAAGTGCTCCACGCTCGGCATGAAAACCACGTAGCGCCCCGGGAGCGCGATGTGCGAGGTGATGCGCGCGCCTTTTTGCCCGAGCGGTTCCTTAGCGATCTGGACGATGATCTCCTGGCCCGGTTTCAGTAGCTCCGAAATGGAGGGCATCACCCGTTCGGGCCTCTCCGCAATATGCTCATCGACTGCTTCACGCGGAGACTCGACTCGCGCCTGCGGTTCAAGTGCCGGGGCTGCCGCACTGCCCGTTCCGCTCGCCACGGTAGCCTCGCCCCCGCCTGCCTGGCCCGGTCCTCCAAAACGATTGCCGCCGCGCCGCCGCCGCATGCGCCGGGAAACACGGTGCATAGAACGGTTGTTCTGGTCGCGGACCATGGCCGTCTGGACGGCTGGCGTATCAGCTTCCCGCGGCTGCTGGGTTGGCGCTACTTCGGCGTCGGTATCCGTTGGAACGACGTCGCCGCCCGCGGCGTTCTCGAGCGCTTCCTCGATTTCCGGGGCCAGATCCTCGACTGCAGGCAGAGTTTCTTCCGCCTCTTCCAACTCGATCTCGTCGGCTTCCGCAGCGGTATTGAGGGTCGACTCGCCAGAGAAGTCCTGTTCGCCGCGATATATCGGGCTCGCATCGATGGGGTTCACATCAATCGGATCCACATCGACCGGCTCAACCGCAGCGACGGACTGCGCGTCAGGAACAGTCTCTGCATGATCCTGCTCGACGGTTTCGAGCTTCTCTTCTTCGGCTTCAACCGAATCGTCGTCGCGGTGCGAAAAGATCCGGTCGGCCATTTCCAGTTCCGCGGCTTCCGCTGCCAGTTGCTCGTGCGGTTCGGCTTCCTCGTGGCTTTCCGCGGTCTCAAGCCGCGGCTCGCTGAATTGCTCAGGTCGTGTCCGATACTTGGCCAGCGATTCACCCGGCAGAACGATCACATCCGAGGCTTCTTCCGTTACTGGTTCCGCGGCATGGAAAACTGGCCTCGGCGCTTCTGTTTCCTGCGGTGGGCCAGTGCGAGGCCCACTCTGGGTTGCATGCTGAACCCCGGGCTGCGCATACTTGCTCTCCGGAAAATCGCGGCCTTGTGGCCGGCGTCTCCGCGAGCGTCTCCCGCGTCGATCGCCGCGTGGACCGCGGTCGCCTTCCTGTCTTTCGCCTGCTCTGAACTGCTCGGGTGGCCGCGGCGCACCGGCCTGCTCGGGTCCGACACCGCCTATTTCGGCTGGTGGGACACTCGTATCATCAGGCGCAGATTCAATCGCTTCCGGAGTCCGCTCTTCGGGCGCACGCTCCCGCGGCCGATTTTGTCCGCGATCGCGCCGACCCTCGTTCCTTCCATCGCCTCGGCTGATGGGCTTCTCATCTTTGACCGTATCGATATCTTCGCCATGTTCTTCGAAGAAATCCGATACGTACAAGAAGGTGTCGCGCTCAAGCCCCAGGTCCACAAATGCGGACTGCATTCCGGGAAGCACGCGCGTGACACGCCCTTTGTGGATGCTGCCCGCCAACGCGTATTCCTGGCCGCGTTGGAAATAGACCTCAACTAATTGATCCTCTTCGAGGATCGCTACTTTTGTCTCATGGCGATTGGATCCAATCACCAGTTCCTTACTCATCGAATCACCGCCTTTTGGGCCGATGAGAGTACCAAGAACTCCGGATATGTATCATGCTTGCCGCCCGCGTTTCACAAGCGGCCGCACAGCGGAAACGTGTATTACCCCACACGAGCGGAGACGTGCTCAACAACACTCGCGCTGGCATACCGTATTCAATCCCTGCTCAATGTCACCAGATCCGAAATCTCTGTCCTTCTCAGTTCGGGCCCTTTTCGTCCGAACCGGCCCCCAACTTGGAGGGCCGCATTTAATTCACAAACCTGCGCAACCTGACGCCGTTCACTAAGCCCAGCATCAGGAAAATAGACCACGTGCTCGACCCCCCCGAACTCATCAGGGGCAGCGGAATTCCGGTGATTGGCATTTTGCCCACCACCATTCCCACGTTCACCAGCACATGGAACAAAAGCAAAGCCGCAACGCTCATGCAGATATACAGACCCGCCCTGTCCGTCGCTGTCTGCCCATTCTGCACCACCTGCATGATCAGCAAGAAGTACAGAACCAGGGCGATCACCACACCTACAAACCCGTGCTCCTCGGCAAACGAGGAAAAGATGAAATCGGTATGCGGTACCGGCAGAAAACCGAGGTGCGTCTGCGAACTCTCCTTGGTCCCGCGACCCCACATTCCTCCATTGCCGACAGCTATTCTCGATTGGATCACCTGAAAGCCCGTTCCCTTCGGATCTCGATCCGGATAGACGAAACTAGCCAGCCTATCTTTTTGATACGGCTTAAGAAAATGATAGCCGATCGGGAAACTGACTAATAGAACGGTGGCAATGACGGCGATGTATTTCCAGCGCAAACCCGCCATAAAGACGCTCGCAATCAGTATTGGTATATAGGTTAGGGAGGTGCCGAGGTCCGGCTGCTTCATCACCAGCACCATGGGTAATCCCACCAAACCACCTAGCTTGGCAAGATCTTTCCAGCTCACCGAACCGCCCGTTTTCAGATCCGTCAGGTAGCGCGCCACTAAGAGAATCAGCACGATTTTGACGAATTCCGAAGTCTGCAGGGTGAAACCGGCGATCCGGATCCAGCGGGTCGATCCGAATACTTTGTTTCCGGCTACGGCGGTCGTAATCAGCAGGGCCACCGAACCCAGGTACAGGTAGGTGACCCGTCCGAGAAGCATGTGGTAATCGACGTTCGAGGCCATCCACATCATGGCCAGGCCGCTCACCACCCATACGATTTGCTTCCACCAGGCATCCTGCCATTTGGTTGCGAGCGTAGCGCTATAGATTTGCAGGACGCCCAGCCCGCACAGGGCCAGCGTTACGATAACCAGCGTCCAATCCAGATCGCGAATCGACCGGTATCCAGTCACTGACGGAGCGCGCCTTTCGTGACGGGTAGCCACGCGAAAAGACCCGGCGCCGCGAACGGTTTTTCCGGGGGCATGTTTTGGGTCACGCGATTTTCTTCCCGCGCCTTCTTGTCAAAGTAAGCCTTCAACACATCCCGCACGATCGGCACTGCGTTGTAGCTTTCTACGCCGTTCTCGAATAGCGCCACCACTGCGATCTCCGGATTCTCCATAGGCGCGAAAGCCACGAACCACGCGTTATTAGCGAGATCGCTGTGCAGTTTCGCTCCCTTGGTCTTCTCGGTGGCGGCCACCTGCGCGGTGCCGGTTTTCCCGCACACTTTGATGTTGGGCAGTTGGGCCGCGTGCCCGGTGCCCCACTCGTTCACCACGCCGTACATGCCGGAAACCACCTGCTGTAGGTTCGCCGAGTTGAAATGGGCCTGCCGCAGCAGTACTGGCGTTTCGTCCTTAACCAGGTGCGGTTTGAACCATTTGCCGCCGACGCCCAGTCCGCTCAGCGCCGATAATATTTGGATGGGAGAAACCGTCACCGCGCCCTGTCCGATCGCCACCGAAATGGTCTCGCCCGCGTACCATTTCTGGCGAGAGACGCGTAGCTTCCATTTGGTCGAGGGCATCGTCCCCTGCGTTTCATTCGGAAGATCGATCCCCGTTCTCCTGCCGATGCCCGCCAAGTCCGCGTAGTGCGCGATGCGATCAATACCCAGGCGGTTGCCGACATTGTAGAAATACACGTCGCACGATTGCGCGATAGCTCGATGCAACTGGATGTCACCGTGGCCATGCTTTAGATGGCAAGCGAAATAGTGACCATAGAACGATGCGCCGCCGGGGCAGTGAAAAGTCGTCCCGTCGTTCACCGTGTCCGATTCAAGACCGGCGATCGCCATGATGGGCTTGAAGGTCGAGCCCGGCGCGAGTTGCGCCTGAATGGCGCGGTTGAGCAGCGGCTTTCCCGGGTCGTTCGCCATTTGGCTCCAGTCCTTGCGACTGATGCGGCCGGTGAACTTGTTGGGATCGTAGCTGGGTGAGCTGACCATTGCCAACACGGCGCCGTTGCGCGGATCCATCGCCACCACGGATCCCCGCTTGCCCGACATCGCCAGTTCTCCGACGGCCTGGAGATCCAGATCGAGCGTGGTCTTCAGATCCTTGCCAGGAATTGCTTCCTGCGTGGCCTCCATCTGGCGCTCGCGGCCCAAGTTGTCGACCAGCACCCGCTGCTGGCCATCCACCCCGCGCAGCGTTTTGTCGTATTCGCGCTCCAGACCGTCCTTACCGATGATGTCGCCCTGGTGATAGTCGATGAACTGCGGAGCGTCGAGTTCGGCCTCTCCAATTTCGCTTACATAGCCGACCACGTGCGCGGCAAACCCGTCTTGCGGATACTGGCGCCTCCAGGAACGGATCAATTGCATTTCCGGATAGGCGCTCACGTCCTGATGCGATTCGATCCAGGCAATCTCGTCCCGCGTCAACTGATCCTTGACAATGATCTGCGGCCGGGCCCCCATCCGCCGTATCATCGCGGATAATTCGCCGTAGTCTAGTTGCAGCGCGCTCGCGATGGCCGGCAAATGCTCCCACTTGATCTCATCGCGATTGAGCAGCAGCGAATAGGAAGCCTTGTTGTCGACGATCACCCGCCCGTCGCGGTCGAGTATCTTGCCGCGCGCCGCCAGCAGCGGCGTGCTCTTGATGCGATTCCGCTCCGCCGCTTCGCTGTAGTACTCCGGATTTTTTACCTGCAGTTGCCAGAAGCCCGACACCAAAAACACGAACACCAGCACCGTAAGGTACTGGAAGATCGCGATTTTGCCGGCCGCTTCCTTCGGATCGTCGTCGCGTTGCGAGGCGATACGGTCGTCCCGCCTGTGATCACTTTTCAGTAATGGCACTGCTGCTGCTTAGTGTCTCTATTCTATCGAGAGAGTGCTGGGAGCGAATCCGGGATCTCAGTCAGGAACCTCAACGATCCGACTTTCGAGATGGGTATGGTGATATGGTGGCAGTATGGCCACAACCAAAGTCACTTTTACGCTGGATCGGATCTCAATGGACCGATTGCAGGACGCAGCGGAACGGCTTTCTGTGCCCAAAAGCGAGATCGTGCGGGAGGCCATCCTGGAATTTCACGAGCGTATTGGAAGATTGAGCGAGAAGGAACGCTCCAGGATGTTGAGCGCTTTCGATGAACTGGTGCCGCGAATTCCAGAACGTAGCGCCGCGGCCGTGGACGAGGAAATCGCGGAGATACGGCACGTAAGAAAGACAGGCGAGCGCCGGCACGTTTGAGCGGGCGATGACGCTTCTCGACACCTCGGTCCTGATCGACAGTCTTTCCGGGCCAAAACGTTCCGCCAAGGCTCTTCGCGCCACTATCGAGCGCGGTGAGCGAATTCTCATCCCCTCTCTCGTACTCTACGAATGGCTTCGCGGTCCCCGATTGCCGCTGGAAGTTGCGGCCCAGGAGGCGCTATTCCCAATTGACTCGGCAGTTGCGTTTGGACCGCGCGAAGCTTCGCTCAGCGCCGAACTCTACCGGTCGCTCAAGCGTCCGCGTGGACGTGAGATCAATCTGGCAATTGCTGCTACCGCAATCGCCAAAGATGCCGGCCTATGGACGCTGAACAGAAACGATTTTAGAGACATTCCAGGACTTCGGCTGGTGGCCTTCTAGACGCGCAGTACAGTGATCTCATGATCGGACGCCCGGAGCCCGCCGAAGCCGCCGCCTACTATTTCACTTACATCGACAAAGTAACCGGGGACGATGTGACTAGCGCGATCCGGAACCAAGCGGACGAGGCGCTGGCCTTTTTCTCAAGCATCTCTGAAGACAAGTCGCTCTACCGGTACGCACCCGAAAAATGGAGCATCCGGCAGACTCTGAGCCATCTCATCGACTCCGAGAGGACCTTTGCCTTTCGGGCGCTCTGGTTCGCGCGCGGCTTCGAAACGCCGCTGCCTTCTTTCGATCAGGAGGTCGCGGTACCTGCCGCCAAGGCCGACGGGATTCCTTGGGCCGCCCACGTCGAGGAGTTCCGGCGTGTGCGCCTTTCGACCGTCTCGTTTTTCGAGCACACGCCCTCCGAAGCTTGGATGCGCAGTGGCATCGCGAGCGGGAATCGCGTCACGGTGCGCGCTCTGGCCTTTATCATTGCGGGGCATCTGGCGCACCATATGAAGATATTGCGCGCGCGATATTTCTAGAATTGTGTCCGTGCCGACTCCGATCTTCAATCTTGAGCAGCCGCCTCCGCAACCGCGCCGGGCTTGGCTTCCCAAGCTGATCGGAGGCGTTCTCGGCGCGATTTTCAGCGCTCTCCTGATCCTCGCGGACCAGCACGAACTGCCGGATTGGCACTGGCCCGCATGCAATGGGCTGCTGCTGCTTCCCGCACTGTATTTTGTAATCGCGATCCATGAATTAGGTCATCTTGCCGCCGGGCAATTGGCCGGTCTCGACACCGGTGGAATCGCGGTGGGTGGGTTCGTCTTTACAAAGGCCGGCAAGAACTGGACTTTTCGCTTCGACAGGCGTTTACTGGCTTGCGGATTTTTCAAGCCGCTTACGGGCACGGCGGGCTTTCGGGCGTCCCGCTACGCTTGGATGGTCGCCGGTGGACCCGCTGTGAGCCTGTTTGTGATAGTGGTATGTGGGTGGGTCAGCGTGCATTATGGTCCGGGCCGATGGGATTGGATCGGCACTGTGTTTTGGGCTTCGCTCGTTGGCGTAATTTCGCTGCTCCCGTTCTCCTCGGGTTTGAACAAATCGAACGGCATGCCGCTCCGCATGCTGATCCGGCATCCCGAACGTTCACGCGCCTGGATGGCGCTGATTGCCCTTCAAACGGAAGAAGCGCGCGGGCTGCGGCCTCGTGAATGGGGCCCGCGGCTGATTGAGCAGATGCTGGCCGTCGATAGTCGCGCCGGCGACTATGCGCGTTGCCAACTGATGGCTTATTATCTGCGCGTCGATGAGGGTCAGGAGGTGGCGGCAGTGGAGCATCTGGAGAACGCGCTTGCCGGATCGGGCCGCAGCGGAATAGCGGTTCGGCACGCCTTGTATCTCGAGGCGGCATCGGCCAGCGCAGGCATTTCCAAGCGTCCCGCGCAGGCGCGCATCTGGCTTCAACGGGCATGCAAGCTGCGAAAACCGGATGCTCTCGACGTCATAGAAGCACGTATAGCAATGTGCGAGGGGCGCTACCGGGAGGCCGCGCTGTCTTGGGAAGCGGCGCAAGCGCGCGTGCTTCGGCGGCGGCTCGACTCGGGCTTGATTCGGCTTGCATTGGAAAAGTGGGCGGAGCAGGAAGCCGTGTGCCGCCTTCAGTCCGGGCTCACGGGCGACTGAAGAAGACACCCGAATTCCCAAAAGCGGACGCCCCTCGCCCGCTAGCCCTAAACAGATTCAGACACTTACACGGGACGCTCGGAATGCTTGCCTCTATTTGTGCATGATTTTTGGCAAAAACATTCGCTATGCTTTGCGGACCCTGCGCCGCAGTCCCGGATTCGCCTGCGCGGGCGTGCTCTCGCTGGCTGTGGGGATCGGCGCGAACACCGCTATTTTCAGCATCGTCAACGGCCTGCTGCTTCACCCGGCCGGCATCGAAAAACCGGAGGAGTTGGTAGCACCGCGCGTCACCTATAAGAAGCTGAACCTCGATCGGATCGCGATGTCGGCTACCGACTTCGACGATGTGCGCAAGAGCCCCGAGATGTTCCCGAAAGCGGCGCATGGCAAACGTTTCCGGCTTCAACTACACAGGCGGAGATTCTCCCGTCCGTCTGCAAGGCGGCACGGTCACTTCGCGATGGTTTGACGTTTTCGGCGCAAAGCCAATCCTCGGCCGTGTGTTTCGTCCGGAAGAAGACCAGCCGGGCGCGAACAAAGTGGCGGTGCTTTCCTTCGATATCTGGAACCGGCTGTTCGGCGCCGATCGCGGAATCGTGGGCCGCACCATCGAACTAAACCAGGAACTCTATCGGGTTATTGGGGTCATGCCGGCAAATTTCCGCTGGCCCACGCAAGCCGATATCTGGGTGCCGCTCGGGCTTCCCGCCGATGCCTTTTCCGCCAACAGTCGTTTCAACGAAAATTACATGGTCGTGGCGCGGCTGCGCCCTGGGGCGAACCTTCCCGCCGCCCGCAATTTCATGCAGGTGCTGACGAAACGAGCCGAAGATAGCAATCCGAGGCTCGCTAGCTTTGCACGGAGCGCTCAATGGAGCATGGTCGTGGAGCCGTTCACGGAACTCACAAGCGGCAACCTGGAAGCGCCGATGCTCATTCTCCTGGGCGCGGTGGGATTCGTTCTCCTGATCGCCTGCTCAAACATCGCTGGTTTGATGTTGGTTCGCGCCACCGGGCGAGCGCGCGAGTTGGCCATTCGCACGTCGCTCGGAGCCAGCCGCGCGGATCTGGTCAAGCAGGCTTTTGCCGAGGCCATTCTGCTTTCTCTCGCGGGTACCGCCACCGGCATTCTGGCCGCCTCCGCTATTCTGAACACTCTTCTCTCACTCGCGCCCGCCCAACTCGGCTCGGGCGTCGTGATTCGCATGGATATGTACGTGCTCTTGTTCGCGATTGGCGTCGGTCTCTTCACGGCGTTGCTCTTTGGACTCGCTCCCGCCTGGCACATGTCCCGTCTCGGCCAGGACTATGCGCAGTTGAAGGAAGGCGGCCGTTCGGATACGGAAGGCCATCACCGCCAAAAGCTGCGCGGCGCGCTGGTAGCGGCGCAAGTGGCGCTAGCGCTGGTCCTGCTGGTCGGGTGCCGGTCTCTTCATCAAGAGCCTCTCGAAGCTGCGCGATGTCGATACCGGATTCCGCCCGCACGGCGTGATATCCGCCTCGGTGGCGCTGCCAACGGCGCAATATGCCGCCGAAGACAAGCAAGCGGCCTTCTTTCAGTCCGTTTTGGAAAACCTTTCGACCAGTCCTGGTGTCGAGTCCGCCGCCATGATCGAACCTTTGCCATTCAGCGGAGACGATTCTTCTGCGTCCTTTCAGATCGAAGGACGGGTTGGCCGTCCAGGCGATCCCGGTCCCCACGGCGGCATACGGAAGATCAGCGCCGGATACTTTGCCACGATGGGAATCGCGCTGCGTAAGGGCCGCTACTTCACCGATGCCGACCGCAAGAATAGTCAGCCGGTCGCGATTGTAGACGAAAATCTTGCGCGGCAGTATTGGCCCAATCAAGACCCGATCGGCAAAAGAATCAGAAATGGCCAGCAGGGGACCTTGGGCCGTCATTGTGGGTCTGGTCGCCCATGTGAAGCACACGCAATTAGCGGCCGATTCGGCCAAGGGCGTCTACTATTATCCGATCTATCAACGCCTTGATCGGAAGAGTTCTCGAACGGCATTTCTTATCGCGCGTGGCCGTGGCAATGCGGCGTCATTGAGCGACACCGTTCGCAAAGCGGTGGCGTCGGTCGATCCCCGGCAGGCCGTATTCGATATCAAGACGATGGATCAGCGTATTGCGCTGGCTCTCGGTCCCCAGCAATTCGCGGTTTCGCTGCTGACCGCGTTCGCCGGCGCGGCCTTGCTGCTAGCAGCCATTGGTCTGTATGGCGTGATCAGTTACAACGTGACGCAGCGGACCCGCGAGCTGGGAATTCGCGCGGCGCTCGGCGCGAGCCGGCCGCAAATCCTCGGAATGGTTATTCAACAAGGCATGCGGCTGGTGGCATTGGGCGCGGTTGTCGGCTTTGTGGCCGCGGCATCCCTGGCCCGATTGCTTTCCGCGCAATTATTTCAGGTCAGCGCGTTCGATCCGGGCACTTTCGCCTGGACCGCCCTGGCGTTAGCAGCAGCGGCGTTGCTCGCGGCCTATATTCCCGCGTATCGCGCCACGCGCGTAGATCCGATGACGGCGTTACGACACGAATGAACCACGGCCACCACGATCGGCCGTCAATTCGCCCGACAATTTCATTCTGTCGAGAATCATGAAAAGAGGCAGCGCCGCGGCTGCGTTGAACGCTCCATGAATCAGTATTTCCTGCGGGTCGAGCGGCACCAATTGGCCCAATAACGCGCGCCGCATCAGCCAGTAGAAAAAAGCGTGAAAAATATAGAAGAAGAAACACAGCACTAGCCGGATGCCTGAGTTGTCTACATTGAATTTGACGCTGACTGTTGCCGCGAAATAGCCTACCAGCGTTTTCGTAATACCGTACATTCCAATTGGCAGATTGGCCGGCGATAGCGAATCTTCGGCGAGCCCAACAAACGCTCCGAACAGCAGCGCAAGGATCGGACTCGGCCGTTTCAATCCGAAGTACACCGTCAGCAACAGCGGCAGTTCCAGCCAGACAGTGCTTGGAATCAGACGCGGCAGATAGAACTTGCCGATGATCGCAATGAGTGTCAGCAGAACGAGCGCGGCGACTTGGAAGCGCCCGAACCAACTCTCGCGCGGCCGCCGCCGCCGAAGATGATCGGTTGTTCCGGTCATTGCGGAGGCGGCGCTGCGCGCTCGCTCGGTTTGGGCCGGGGAGCGCCTAAGGGAAGAACGGGTTTAGGGGCGGCGGGAGGTGGCGGCACAACCTTTGGCGCGGGAGTTGCCGTCCCGGGCGCCGCGGTTGAGTTCGGTTTCGCGTTGAAATTCGGAAGGCCCGAAGCAAGCCCCCCATACACGTGATTCTGGTCTTTGCCGATCTGTTGATACTTCTGCACGACCTTGTCGGCCTCGGTCTGGGTCATTCTCGGCTGCTTGCTGTCGTTTCCTGGTTCTGCGGGCGGTGGCGGCAGCGCCTTGGTTGCCGCATCCTCCACCACAGCTCCTACCGGAATCGGCTGGTGCACGCCCTGCAGCACCACCAGCACTTCTTCCACTCCGCCCGGCGCGCCGCTCAGGTTTAGCTTTACGTCCTTCATCCCTTGGCCCGGCTGCACCGAGATCACTGTTCCCACCGGAAAACCCTTTGGGAAAATGCGATCTTCGCCGGATGTGAAGAACCATTCTCCGGGCGCCACTTTCTCTTCTTCCTGAATCTGCTCCACAGTGCACGGACCGCCGCCGCAATCGAGGACCCCATGCACGTGACCTTTCTGCGATTCCACGCCTACTTTGAAAGTGGCGTCCGTCACCAGCAGCACTTGCGCCACCAGCGGATACACCGCTACCACTTTGCCCACGATGCCATCGGGCGTCACCACCGCCATGCCCTTTTCGATCCCGCTGGTATACCCGCGATCGATGAACACCGCTTTGGCGGTCGCCACCGTGCTGTTTCCAATCACTCGCGCCGCCACCGTCTTCGAGGGTGACTGCGCCTGAAACAGGGTCAGCGCGCGCGCATGCTCGGCGGTTGAAAGCTGGTTACGGAAATACACGTTCTCCATCCGCAGCTTGTCGTTGTCCGATTTGAGCTTACGGTTCTGATCGCGCACGTCCAGCAGGATGAAATAGTCCTGTAGAAACCCAATCGTGTTGTGCCGTATGGCTTCCACCACACCCGCCATCGGCGTTACCGCGCTCACCGCCCACACGCGAATCAATCGTTCGTCGCGCGCCGTTTTGACTTGGTATGCCAGGTAGAGCAACTGCCCTACCACCACGACCAGCAGAACCGTCAGGTTGCGGTAGCGGCTCAATAGCGCTTCCATGGCGTTCTTTCTCTACTGTCTCACTCTATGGCGATGCGCCGCAGCAGCTTGAAATCGGTCAACATCTTACCCGTACCCAGGACCACGGAAGCCAGCGGATCGTCGGCAATCGAAACCGGCAGCCCGGTTTCTTCGCGAATGCGCCGGTCCAGATTCTTGATAAGCGCTCCTCCTCCGGTCAATACAATTCCGCGATCGCTGATGTCGGCGCTCAGCTCCGGCGGCGTGCGCTCGAGCGCCACACGGATGGCGTTCAGGATCGTCGCGATACAGTCCGACAGGGATTCGCGAATTTCGCTGTCTTCGATCGTCACGGTCTTCGGTACGCCCTCAATCAGATTGCGGCCCTTGATCTCCATCGTCAGCGGCTTGTCCAACGGATACGCCGACCCGATCTGAATCTTAATCTGCTCGGCCGTGCGCTCCCCGATCAGCAGGTTATACTTCCGCTTCAGGTAGTTCATGATGGCGTCGTCCATTTCGTTGCCCGCCACCCGCACCGACCGCGAATATACAATGCCCGAAAGCGAAATCACCGCTACATCGGTAGTGCCGCCGCCGATATCCACCACCATATTTCCAGATGGCTCGGTGATGGGCAGGCCCGCGCCAATTGCCGCCACCATGGCCTGCTCCACCAGATGTACTTCGCTTGCCTTCGCCCGGTACGCCGATTCGCTCACCGCCCGTTTTTCCACCTGCGTGATTTCGCTCGGCACGCCGATCACGATCCGCGGATGGACCAGCATCTTGCGCCCGTGCGCCTTCAGGATGAAATAATTGAGCATCCGTTCGGTGACTTTGAAATCGGCGATAACACCATCTTTCATCGGGCGGATGGCTACAATGTTTCCAGGCGTTCGCCCGACCATCTCTTTGGCTTCCTTGCCCACCGCTTCGATATCGCCCGTATTCTTGTTAATAGCGACTATCGACGGCTCATTCACCACGATCCCTTTGCCTTTAGCGAATACCAGCGTGTTCGCCGTTCCTAAATCAATGGCGAGATCGGAAGAAATAAGGCTAAAAATGGACCGGAAATTCATGAATTTTCAGCGTAATCGGCGAGTAAACTCCGAGGGTAACATAGGGGTACTCCTTTAAGATCGATTAACAAGCGACTTGTTTTCAAATGCTTGCGATTTTCCTCTCATGACCCGCCGCGACTCCCTCCTGCTCGCCAGTGCCTTGATTTCGAGCGCCTGCGGACGCCGGAAAAATCGCGGCTATTCCGGCTATGCGCTCATCGCGACCTCCGCGGAGAACTCGCTCGGCGTGGTCGATTTGCAAAATTTTCGGCTGATGAAGAGCATTCCGCTGGGCGCTCCCCCCACCGCCGTCGTGCCCGCGCGCACCGCTAGCGCGAGTTATGTGTTGACTCCATCTACCGATAGTGTGCATCTGATCGACGGAAATCTCAGAGCCGTGACCTCGCGCCGTTTTGGCGGCCAACTCTCGGAAATGCGTCTGGCTCCCGATGGGACGCTCCTTGCCATCGCGAGCGGCTCGCGCGAACTGATTCTTGCGGATCCGGCTTCTTTGCGTATCGCGCGCCGCCTCAAACTCGCGGCTACCCCGAGTCATTTCGACGCTTCCGAAAACGGCTATGTGGCCATATCGGCTGGAACCGGCGGGGTGGTCGAACTATTCCATCTCGCGAGCGGCGAACGCCATCGAATCGAGCGTCCGGGAGCTCTCGGCGCGGTCCGTTTTCGCAAGGATGGACGGCTTCTCCTGGTCTCCGATCTTGAGGCCAATTCCATCCTTGGGCTCGACGTGCCATCTCTCCAAGTGGTGGCCGAATTGCCGCTTGCCATGCGGCCCGACAATCTTTGTTTCAATGCCGATCAAGGCCAGCTCTTCGTTTCAGGCCGCGGCATGGATGGCATCGCTATTGTGTTTCCCTATGACGTGCTGAAGGTGGAGCAGACGGTACTCGCCGGCCGCGACCCCGGGGTGATGGCTTGTTCGGCTGTTCCTTCCTATTTGTTCGTTGCGAGCGCCAGCGGCTCGGATGTGTGCATCATGAACATCGACGCGCGCAAGGTCATCGGTCTGGTCGAAATCGGCGGCCGGCCGACCTACATCACGATTACCCCGGGCGACCAATTCGCCCTGGTGCTCAGCGAGAATTCAAACGAAATGGCGGTCGTACATATTCCGGCGGTGCTCGCCAGCCAATCCGATCCTTTTAAACTCCGCTACCGAAGCGGCGCGGCGCTGTTTGCCGTGGTGCCCGTTGGATCAAAACCGGTGCACGCCGCCGTGATTCCCCGCGCATAGGATAGCCAACCCCGCCAGCGCCGCTGTTTCCGTACGCAAAATGGTGGGGCCTAAAGAGGACGCCCGCCATCCCGCCTCGGATGCTTGTGTCCGTTCTTCGTCCGTCCAGCCGCCTTCAGGGCCGACTAGTAAAGCCACGCTGCTATCCACTTTCCGGATCGGCGGCGCGCCGGGATCTTCGTCGAGCATCACTTTATCCCCCGCCTCGGCCGCGAATGCCTCCGCCGCGGAGGATACAGGAACAAATTTAGGCAGATGCGCGCGCCGCGCCTGCTGGCTTGCTTCGAATGCAATCCTTTCCCATCGCTCCATGCGCTTTGCTGCCGCCTGCCGCAAGCCGCGCTCGCTTCGCACTGCTTCGAAGGGCCGAATCTCTGCTACTCCGAGTTCGGTCGCTTTTTCCACCAGCCACTCAAAACGATCGAACTTGATCAAGGCGACAACCAGAACCGCGGGCGGGGCTTCCGGTTGCGCAGGGAGCTTCTCGATCACCTCGAAACATACCGCCGCTTTGCGCGCGCTCGTAATCTCGGCCAGGTACACATCGCGATTGTCGGAAATTTCGTAGCGCTGCCCGGCTTCCGCGCGCAGCACTCGCACCAGATGCTCCGCGTCCCGGCCGGTCAATTCCGCTAAACCGCGCCGCACTTCGGGGACGAAAAATCTGCGCCGCGCCATTCCGTCATTTTAGTCGGGTAGCTATACTGTTCCTTCCACTCCGCGTGTCTTACATCAACTTCGGATTCCCTTTTTTTATGCTGCTTGCGATTGCCGGCCTGATTCAGGCATGGCGCTCGCGTCAGCATAAGCGTCCGTGGCTCCTGACGGCCGGAATTTTGGGATGTTTCCTGGTCTCCTACTATCCCCTGGCGTGGCTATTCACGCTACCGCTCGAATCCTGGTACGAAATGAACCCGATTCCGCACGAATCGGCGCAAGCGCTGGTGGTCCTCTCCGGGGGCGCTTACACGCCTGTCGCGGACCGCCCCTATACATCGCCTCAGACCCAAACCTACGAGCGCTCACGCCACACCGCGTGGCTATATAAGAACTGGAAACCGCTACCGGTGCTCGCTTGCGGCGGTGGACCTTATGGTGAGCCGCTATCGTTCGCGATGCGTGAGGTGCTCGAGGCGGAAGGCGTGCCGGCGGATAAAATCTGGCTCGAAACCCGCTCAGGCACGACCTATGAAAATGCGGTTTACGGTTGCGAGATCCTCCGCCGCCACGGCGTCTCGAAAATCATTCTGGTCGATGAAGCGCGTTTTCTGCCGCGAGCGGTCGCTTGTTTCCGCAAACAGGGAATGACGGTAGTCCCGGCGGCTTTCAATTTCAGCCGCATTTACTTCGAATCCGACGATTTCCTTCCAGGCTCGCGCGCCATCGAGATGAACGGCGAAACCATTCATGAATATTTGGGTCTGCTGTGGTACAGGGTGCGCGGCCGTATCTGAGGCATCCGCCCGCGCTAATTGCGTCGCGGGCCGGCTTCTTTCGCCAATCGCACGCGCGCGCTGTCCAGCTTCTTCTGAACTTTGGCGAGTTCATCCGGCTCCGCCTCGGCGGGCGTGCTCGCGCTATACGCCTTAACCGAAGATTGCCATTGCGAAATAGCTTCTTTCAACTTGCCCTCCTTGAAATAGACATCTCCAAGGTGGTCGTGAATGGTGGGATCTTTGTCGGACATCTGTAACGATCGAGTAAGCTGCTGCTCGGCGTCGTCCAGCCGATTCATCCTGTAGTACACCCATCCGAGGCTATCGAGGAAAGCGTAGTTGGAAGGCTCCAGGCTCACCGCCCGCTTGATCAGATCTTGCGCCTCGTCGAGCCGCACGTTCTGATCCGCCAGCATGTAGCCGAGATAGTTGAGCGCGGAGGCGTTCTTCGGATCCGTATCCAATACCTTCCGGAACTCTTTTTCGGCCAGATCGTATTTCTTTTGCCGTTCGTACATCGCGCCGCGCGTGAATGCCAGGCTGCTCCGGCTCTCCGGATCCTTTGATAGCTTTTCGGCTTCATCCAGCACCTGGCTCATCCCGGCGAAATTCTTGGCCTTCTGATAAGCATCGGCCATCTCCAGATAGACCTGCCGGTCGTTCTTTCCGTCGAGCAGTTTCTTGAGCTCCGCTACCGCGGCCTCGGTCTTTCCTTCATCCGAAAGCAATTCGGACCGCACTTCGTGCAGTACGCGATCGTTGGGATACTTGGTAGCCGCGGCCGCGCTCTCCTGGTCCGCTTTGGCGTAGTCTTTCGAAGTCCGGTACGTGTCGATCACCTGCGCCGACGCGAGCGCGCCCGAGTCCGGATCGAGCGTGGCCATCTGTCGAAACGTATCCAGCGCCAGATCGTACTGCTCATTCTTCCGGTACAGCTCGCCCAACTGCTCGAGCATTTTCGCGCGTGTCGCGCGCTGTTGCGGATCGTAATTGCGCCGCGCCGTGCTGTCCAGAATGCCTTTCAGGATCGCAATTGCCTCCGCCCTTTTGCCTTCCTGCTCGAGCAAACGCACTTCGTTGTAGCGAATCTCGATGTTGTCCGGGTCGAGTTGCTTGCCTTTCTCTAACATCCGGCGGGCGTCGTCCATCTTGTGCTGCTGCTGGTACACCTGCGCCATGCCCAGATAGGGCTGCGCATCCTGCGGGTTCGCCTCGGCCATCTCCTGATAGGTCTTTAGCGCTTCGTCGTATCGTTCGGCCAGAGCCAGGTCTTGCGCCAGCGCTGCTTTTAGCTCGGCGCGATTCGGATCCAGTTCGATGGCCTTCTTGTAGGCGTCCGCCGCCAGCGAGTACTCCTTCATCCCTTCGTAGTTGCTCGCGAGGGTTACCAATCCGCGCGGCGTGGGATCTTTCTGCGTCAGCTTTTCGAGCAGCGCGCTCGAAGCCTTCATGTCGCCTCGATCCGAATACACACCCGCGAGGCCAGTGACTGCGTCTTCGTTATCCGCGTCGCTTTCCATCGCCTTCTTGAATGCGGCTTCGGCATCCACCGAATCGCCCAGTACGCGATCGAGCCGGCCCAACATGACCAGGCTGTCCACATCTTTAGGATCTTTCTCGGTGATGAACTTATATTGTTCGACCGCTCTCCGCGCCATGCCTTCGTCGATATGATTCGCTTGCGCATCTCCGATCTGCTGGGCATAAATATGCGCCAATACGCGCCGCGCGTTCAAATCGTCCGGATTCGTCTTCAGCGCAGTCTGGGCCTCTTCCACCGCCTCCCGAATCCGTCCCGATACGCGGTAAAGTTCGGCGATATCCTCCACCAGAAAGGAGGCGGATGGGTCTTCTTTCATCGCCAGGCGGAAATTGTCGATTGCCTTATTGACGTAGTCGCTGCGATTGCCGTAGGAGGCGGCCATTTCTTCATAGAGATGACCGAGGGAGAAATGATAATAAGCCGACGCCTTTAGCGAACTGGCTGCCTTGGTCGGCGGCGGCAGCTTGATCGTGTTCGGCTGCTGGTTCGGCACGGCTTGCGTTTGCGCGCCGGCGATCCCGGAAGTCAATAAACAAGTGAGCGCTAGAGATTTAAAGTGAAGGTGGGGCATTTCGAGCGTGGGAACCGTCGGCCTGACGAATCAAGACTTGTACGCCCCCAGTATAGCTCTGAATCCAGCCCCGCTGCTGGTTGTGCTCGGCCCCACGGGGGCGGGAAAAAGCGCGCTGGCGCTTCATCTGGCGCAAGCCCTGCATGGCGAGATCGTCAATTGCGACTCGGTTCAGGTATATTCCGGACTCGAAATCGGGTCGGCCAAACTTCCTCCGCGGGAACGGCGCGGTATTCCGCATCATTTGCTGGACATCGTGGAGCCCGGCGGGGAACTCACGGCGGGCGCGTACGCCTCGCTCGCCCGCGCCGCGCTTGGCGATCTCAAAGCCCGCGCTGTACTTCCGATTGTCGCGGGTGGCACCGGGTTCTATCTACGCGCATTGCTCGATGGGCTTTCGCCCGCGCCGGCGCGCGATTCCCAGCTTCGCGTCCGGCTTGCCGCGCTCACGCGCCGCCGCCCCACGGCATTGCACCGATTTCTGCGGCGCCACGATCCCGCCTCCGCCGCACGGATTCACGAGAACGATCACCAGAAGCTCATCCGTGCCATCGAGCTGACGCGCCTCGCCGGGCAGCCGGCCTCACGCGTGCAGAGCCTGCCGCGCCCTGGGCTTACGGGCTTTCGCGTTCTCCAGATTGGCTTACAGCCCCCGCGCGACTTGCTTCACGAGGCGCTCGACGCGCGATCGGAAGAGATGTTTCGCGGCGGCCTTATTGAAGAAACCCGCGCGCTACTGGACTCCGGCCTCGATCCGCGCGCTAAATCCTTGCAGAGCCTCGGTTACAAACAAGCGGTTGAATTTCTGAATGGACGGTTGCCGCTTGCCGACGCCGTGCGCGAGTGTCAGACCAAGACCCGGCAGTACGCTAAACGCCAAATGACCTGGTTTCGCGCCGACCCGGCCATCCATTGGCTATCCGGATTCGGCTTTGATCCCGTTGTTCGAGAAGAAGCGCTACGCCTGGCTCACCAGTTTCTGGCCACTCACCGCGACAGATGAGTTGCGGGTTTTTATGTTTAAGGCCAAATCCATTTAGGGACGAATCCCAAAGCCGGTTCGCGCGCGCGGCAAGTTGTTAGCATGATCGTCTATGGATTGCGATTTGGTTAGTCGAATCGCGCTGGCCACGAGGCAGGGCATGTGAGGCGGTTGATTCTGGCTCTGTCTGGCGTCGCAGCACTCTTGCTGGGCCTCGAGAAAGTTGGCCTCTATCAGTTCGTTCCGGGCGGCAATACTGGTCTTACTGTTGCGCCTTTGGCTGACCATTCCGGGTATTCGCTCCATCATTCGAATGGCACAGGTAACCTGACAAGCTGGGTGCAACTCATCGTTCGGACACAAGGATCCGCTGTGCCTGAATTCGCGCCTCTCGCTTGGAGCGGGGATCCTTTGGCGATCGTGTCTCGCCCTCTGGGAGCGGGGCGTGTTGAGGTTACAATCTCCAAGCGTCCGAACCCTCCCCAAGGAACGCCTTTCGTATGGGGAGCGGGGTTGGAACTTCGCCTTGTCGAAACGATTCCGAACGTCACTACGACCGTGGAGGACTGGACCGTATTCCCAAGTACCCAAGCGCCCGATAGCCTGCAGTTCGCCGCGAGACGGCATCTCTGGACGATGATCTCGTGGGTATTGTTGTCAATTGCGGCGCTAGGAGTCGCGCTGACAGCTTTGAAAAAAGACGCAGGCGAAGCCGTCACAGCGCGGACCCTCGTAGGAGCTATCGTCAATGACATCGTTGGGGAAACCAAGACCGAAACGAATAAATTACGCGCGTTCATGAAAAAAGTGGTGTTGGAGGAAGTTCCAGCCGACCAGGCGCTCACACAAGCCGGCTATCCGAAGGCCAAGGGCGCCAAGGATGTGCTCAAGAACGTGAAGCGTTTTGCATTCCAAACGAGAGCTGTTGATCTGTTTCTCAAGCGAGTGGACATCGCACAGAAGGAGCTCGAACGTTACAAAGAGCGCCTGAGCCCCAAATGAACCCGCCCGATGATTGGGCCGGCTTGGTTGACCGTTTGTTGGCCGAGGTCCGGAGCCGGCGAGCCGCTTCTGAGAGGTCATCGGAAGACCCAGCATGGTCGGATTTACGCAACCGGCTCCATCGCATTGCGAGACTACTTGTCGACCGAGAGACCGTTGACGATCTCGTCCAGGCTGTCGCGCTGAAACTTCAGACGGTCGAGACGCTCTCTCGCATGCGCGCGGCCCGATCTCCAGAAGGCTACGCGTTCGTTATGATGAAGAACGCCAGCATCGATTTAGAGAGACAACGTTCCCGCGAATCCGCTTCTTCGGAAATTGTTAGTCATGACGCTCCGGACCCTGCGCCGATGCAGGACCAGGTGCTGGAACGCCGGACACGCCGCTACCAAGTTCGAGCAATTTTAGATGAAATGCCTGATTCCGACCGGCTCCTGCTGACACTGCGATTTTGGGAAAACCTGACGATCGCGGAGATCGCCCTACGGCTAGAGATGCCATATTCCACCGTGGCTGTGCGCATGTTCAGGCTCCTCCGGCGTCTCCGGTCACAGTTGGAACCACCCATGTAAGCCACATGAATTGTGTAGTTTATCTGCTTAATGTAAAGAAAGCTCAAATTACCCGTCTTTAATGGTAGAGGGAAACAGATCCCCAAATCGGGCTCTCAAGGAGCACACCATGAAAATCGAGTCGTTGTTGGACGGCATTGCCGAAAATCGGCACAAGGATTTTATCCATTTTGTTCAGACAGGAGATGCATCGCCGGATTTTTTGAATTACTTGGAAGGCGAGCCAAAGGCACAAGAAGCTGTCGAAAAGGCCTTTACACAACAAGCGCAGGCTCTTGAAGGGCTGGCGTCGTTGGTGAAGGAAGATTCCTCAGGGAGGGAAAGTACGAGCCGTGCCGAGGACGCGTCCACCGCCGTTGCGCGGGCGGTCGAACGAATCACCGGTTTGTCCGGAGAAGAGCGTGTCCAGGCGGTCGCCGGCGCTGCCAAAACGTTGGTACTGCGCGCGGCGGCCGAGCCTGATAAAGCGGCTGCCGTGCGTTCGACATTGTCGGACCTCCAGCGCGAGGTTGATTCTCTCGTCGGCTAACGCCCATTTCAAACGGACAAAGCGCATCGGTATGTGGAGTCCGCCAGGCGCATCGGGAACGAAGACGTTCGACCTCATGCCGACAGGAATTTGGCAAAGGCTACCATGAATCTGTGTTGTTGTTGCCCGTCCTTGTCGTTACCGCAATTCTATTGGCTGCCATGCCCGCGCAATCCGCCACCGTGCTCGTCCTGCGCTTTCACAACAATTCGCAGTATTCCGACCTGAACTGGGTGGGGGAAAGCATTGCAAGCACGCTCGAACAGGAGTACGGACAAGTCGGCCAAATCGCTCTTGACCGGGATGCGCGCGCGGCGGGAATGCGGCGCCTTTCTCTGAACCCCGACGCCGATTTCACCAAGGCGACCATGATCCACCTCGGACAGAGCCTCGACGCGGAATATCTTGTCTTTGGCAATTACGATATCAAGCTCACTCCGGGCAGCTCCGAACTGAAAGACAGCTCAATTCAGATCACCGCGCATTTCATCGATCTGAAAAAGCTCCACAATGGGCCCGATATCTCGGAAGCGGGTAAGCTCGCCGATTTGTCCCGCTTCAAAGAACATCTTGCTTGGGAATCGCTGAAGTACATCGATCCGAAGAGCGCGCCGCCGCTCGATCAGTTCATGACTCCACGGAAGCTGACCCGCCTGAACGCCGAAGAGAGTTACACGCGCGGCCTGCTTTCGACCGACAAGGACCAACGGCAGAAATGGTTTCTGCTTGCCGCGAATCTGGATTCCGGCTTTATCGCCCCGGCGTATGAATTGGGCCGGTTCTATTTGGAACGCAAGGATTACCGGCAGTCCATTCGCTGGCTCATGCGGGTTCCGGCCGCCGACCAGCGCTACCCGGATGCCCGTTTTTACATGGGCCTGAGCGCCTATGGCGCGGCCGACTTTGCTTCCGCCGCGGCTTATTTCCGCGAGGTTGCCAAGATCATGCCGTTGAACGAGGTCTACAACAACCTCGCTGCCGCTGAAGACCAGCTCAACCAACCAGCCGCTCTGGACGACTTCCGCCGCGCGCTCGATGGCGATCCCAACGATCCCGTCTATCTATTCAATTTGGGCGCGGCTCTGTTGAGGAACAATTCTTTTGATGAAGCGGTAAAACGCCTGGATGCTGCCAGCGATAGCGCGCCTTCGGATAAAGAAGTCCAGGATCTGCTCACACGCGCGCAGGATCGTGTCGCCAGTCCGCCCGGCGCGAAGCCGCTGGCGCCCGCGCGTCTCAAGCTGAAACTCGATACTGTTGCTTTCCGTCAGCTCAAGGCGATGCTGCAACCTAAAGGTGAATAATGCTTGAGGCATTCGGCTTGTCCGATCCCGGATGTGTCCGCTCGAACAATGAAGACTACTTCATTAGCGACAGCGAAGCGGGGATTTTCATACTTGCCGATGGGATGGGCGGCGCCAATGCCGGCGAATACGCCTCTCGTCTCAGCGCGGAGACGTTATATGAATATCTCTTGAACCCGGCCAATCGAGATGCTCCGGAGGCGCTCGAGCAGGGCTTCCTTCAGGTGAACTCCGCGGTTAGGCAAGCCGCCGGTGGCAATCCGGAACTTGAAGGGATGGGTACCACGCTGCTGGTTGCGCACCTCACGCGAAATATAGGCGAAGGCCGCCTGCATATTTCGAGCGTCGGCGATAGCCGCGCCTATCTGTGCTCGGATGGCGCGCTCTCGCTTCTCACGCAGGATCAGACCTGGGTTGCGGAAGTGGGCGCGCGGCTCGGGCTCAGCGACGAGGCGCTTAAAAAACATCCCATGCGGCATGTCCTCACCATGGCGGTCGGGAGCACGGATGAGTTGCGCGTCTTCTCGCGCAGCGTGGAAATGAGGCCCTCCGATCAAATCCTGCTGTGCTCGGATGGGCTTCATGGTGTGCTCAACGAAAAAACTTTAGGGGAAACGCTTCATTCTGAGAAAACTCTTCCCGAAAAATGCCACTACCTTGTTGAAGCCGCGAAGAGTGCGGGCGGGCCTGACAACGTAACGGTTGTTTTGATTCAACTCGTCTGATCCATAGCGGCCGCAGCGCGTGAGGCCGCATGAAATCTCTTTCTTCATTTCTTTCCGTTGTCCTGATTCCGTTGATCGCCGTTTTGCCGATTCGCGCCCAGCTTCCGCCGGCGCCGTCCGGTACGGAGGCAACGCTTCAGTTACGAATGGTGGAAAGCTCCGCGAATAAGTTCATGGTGGAAGTCACCGACGGCGCGGCGGCGCCCGCCGCCGGAGCGGCCGTGGCGTTTCGGTTGCCCGACACCGATCCTGCTGGAACATTCGCCGATGGTTCGCATGCCACGGTGGTTTATACGGATATCAACGGCCGCGCCCAGGTAGTGGGCATTCAATGGAACCGCACTTCTGGCGTTGCTAGCGTGCGGATCACCGCCGCGAAAGGGGCCGCGCACGCCGGTCTTATCGTGGAACAGCCGATCGCCGCAAACGTGGTAGCGGTTCCGGTCGCAAAAGCCGTTCCTCAACCTGCTGTACCTCAACCTGGTGTCTTGCAACCTCCACCGGCGAAGATCGTCAAAGCTGAGCCGATCGCTATTGCTCATTCGGGTGCATCCACTCCTGTCGCTCCCGCGCCGCCGCCGAGCGTCTCAGTTACCAATACCAACGCATCGCCGGGCGAGACAACGCATAGCAATAAGAAATGGCTAGTGGTCCTGCTCGTCGCCGGTGCGGCGGGTGCGGGCGCCGCCTTCGCTTTCAAAGGCAAGGGCGCTTCCACGGCGCCAGCCGCGCCTTCGCTTTCGATCGGCAATCCCAGTATCAGCATCGGGCATCCGTAGGCCTCCAGCAACACATGACGAAATCACAGCTCGGATTGTTTTTATTGGCCGCGGTGCTTCCGGCCCAAGTGAGTGCGCCTCGGGTGGGGTTTGCGCGATTCGCCGGCGGCAGCGTGCATGCGGTCAGCGGCCTGCCAGCCAATTTGGTAGTCGCCGATTTTTCGATCGCTCGGGCCGACAGCGTGAGTTTCTCGGATTCCGGCGGCTTACTGTCGTACAACGGCGAAATAGATCTTGTTGACGCGAACGCCCAGCCAGTCGCGACCTTCGCGTCCCGTGAAGCAGCACCGCTGCTCAATGTAGATGGCGCTCTTACGACTGCTATGGCTTGGCTGCCATCCAGTCACTCGATTCTGCATTGGGATGGTAAGGCCTTTGCGCTTACTCAAACGAGTTTTGACGGTGAGGTTACCGCTCTTCAGCGGATTGACTCCGAAAAAGCGCGGCTACTCGTCCGCCAAGCGGATGCTAGCGTCTCGGCTGTTATCGTGTCGCTCAAAACAGGGCAGGTTATCGATTCACAAACGGTCCCGGGCATGGAAGGCCGCGCTTTCGCGCAGTATTCGTTCCTCGTCGCTGCCAATTCGAAAACGCTTGTGATCGAATCCACGGACGGCCAGCGCCGCGTGCTTCCGCTTGCAGCGCCCGATCTCACCATCGAGCGGATGTCCTCCGAATGGCTGCACATTTGTTCCGCCAGTTCCGGCGAGCACTGGGCGCTTCACTTGACTCAAACCGACTTGCAATTGTCGCGAATGCCCCCTGCGCGGGAGACGGCACAATGAAACAGCTCTTGTGCGCGCTGCTGCTGGGAACTGGTCTCGCGCACGCGCAGACCTCCTCTCCGCTCACTTTCTACATCCACGACACCAGCGGCGCTGCGCCGGACGTACCGCTCAGCTCGTCGTATTCGTTTGCCAACACGCCTCAAGGCAGCTCCACACCGCTCGTGATCAGGGCCGTTAACTCATCGACGAGCACCGTCTACTGGGTTCAGGCATTCGTTTCCAACGCCGCCGGTTCCAATGTTCCAAATGCCAACTTCTCGGTTACGGGGCAAGTCATCGATCAAGTGCTCGCGCCGTCCAGTTCTCTTCTCTTTACCATCAACTTCGCTCCCGCTGCCGTGGGGGTGACTACCGGGTATCTGCGTGCGACTTACCAAACCCAGCAAGGCACCTGCAGTTTTACAAGTGGAACCAACCCATGCCCCAGTGGCACCATCAACGCGTCTACGCTGACCGGCACGGCTACTAGTGCGCAATTAGTGTTGAGTTATAAGACAGTGAGCGGCACTGCCATCGTCCTACAGCCTGCGAGCGCCACTCCATTCGACTTTGGAAATGTGTCCGCGAGTTCATCGGTCACAGTCACATTCGTTCTTGCAAACCAGACCAGCAATGCGATATCGACTCCCACCATCAAGATTCAAACCACCCAGTTCTTCAGCAGTGCTTTTCGTCTAGATACTTCGTCTCTTCCCACGTCGATAGTCGGCAACTCGCTCGCCACTTTTAGCGTCACCTTCGCGCCCGGGCAACTGGGCGTTACCGATCCTTCCACCGCGCTGCTTGTCGGCGCGCTCACTTATCCGATGAAAGGAACGGGGATCATCGTCTCCGATATCGATGCCCTGCAAATCTCTTATACCGATGTGACGCCGGGCAGCCCGGCATTTGGCCTTCGCATAAACCCGCAAGCCGCTACCGCCATCCAATTCGATCAGCTTGTGGCGGGCGGAGCGACCAGTTCGATCTTCAATTTCTTGGTAACCAATCCCGCCACGTCCTATAACGCCGTAGCGGTTTCTCCCCTAGTTGTTTCCGGAGCTGGCTTTGGCATGTCTGGCGCGCCCGCCGGGCCCATCAGCATTGCCCCAGGGGCGACCATTACTTTTACCCTTACGTTTGCCGCAGCCGCGACCGGCTCGTATACCGGCTCGCTTTCGATCGGCACGCGGCAGTTCGCGCTCCAGGGTCAGACGGTAATCTCGCCTTTCCCGGCCCTCTCGTTTCTACTCAGCCCCCAGCCGCTCACCAGCCAGCAGCAAGCGACGTTGACCATTCAGCTTGCGAGTCCATCTGCCTTTGCCGGGACCGGAACCTTGACCATGACGTTTGCGCCCTTGGTGAATGGCGTAACCAACGATACGGCCGTGGTTTTCCTCGCCACCAACAGCCGCCAACTCAACGTAGATATTGCCGTTGGCGCGCAAACCGCCACCTATAAAGGACAGTCTGCGATTGCGTTCCAGACCGGCACCACCGCCGGCAAACTCACTTTTAAGCTTGATCTAGTGAACACGCCATCGTACTCCCAGGACTCTATCATCTCGCTCGCGACTATCCAGGTGACGTCGGCCACCGCCGTCCGCCAGAATCCAAATTTAGTGGTGACTGTTAACGGTTACGATAATACTTACAGCGCCGGTCAGCTTAGCTTTACTTTTTACGATCTGAGCGGCAAACTCATTTCACCCGTCACCGTCAACGCGGCCACCAGTTTCCAGCAGTATTTCTCCACGAACAATCAGGCGGGTGGCGCGTTCGCACTGCAGGCCAGCTTTCCGGTGCAAGGCGATGTCACGCAGGTTGGCTCCGTCGCCATCGGCCTAACAAATTCCCAGGGACAAACCAACGCAACGCAGACTTTCCAATAGCACGCTACCGTTGGATGATGCCCTCGGTAGCGCTGACGATCGCTGGTTCCGATCCTAGTGGCGGAGCCGGCATCCAGGCCGATCTTAAAACTTTCCAGCAATTCGGGGTTTACGGAGAAGCTGTCGTGACTCTGCTTACCGTGCAGAACACCCAAGCCGTCTCGCTGGTCCACACGCTCGACCCCGCTCTTGTCACTGCACAGATTCAAGCCGTCGTCGCTGACATTCCGCCTGCCGCCGCAAAGACCGGCGCGCTGGGAACCATCGAGATCATTGAAGCCGTCGCCGCGCTAGCCGAGTCGTTCGAATTTCCATTGATTGTGGACCCGGTCATGATCAGCAAGCACGGCGCGCGCCTCCTTGCGCCTGAAGCCGAAACCGCACTGCGCCTCAAGCTGCTCCCGCGCGCTTTCCTCGTTACACCGAATCTCTATGAAGCCGAGGCGCTGACCGGGTTATCAATTCGCGCAAAGGAAGATATGCACGCGGCCGCACAGTGCCTTTTCGATTTTGGCTGTCCGAACGTTCTGATCAAAGGCGGCCACCTTCCGGAGCAGCCCGTTGACCTGCTCTATGGCCAGGATGGCGCCCTTTTTTTGAAGGCACGCGCGTGGAAACCCGTCACACGCACGGCACCGGCTGCGCCTATTCGGCCGCGATTACCGCAGGCCTGGCGCTCGGGCGCTCTTTACGGGAAGCCATCGCGGAAGCCAAAGATTTCGTTCAGCTTGCCATAGAAACGGCGCCTGGATTAGGGGCCGGCAACGGGCCGCTCAATTTCAATACTTCGGTACCGAAGGATCGACCTTGTCGCTCCAGGCCGTAATGCCGCCGGTCATGTTCAGAACGCGCTGGAATCCGTTCTGCTTCATGAAATCGACCGCTTGCTGACTGCGGCGGCCCGTTTTACACTGCGCCACGATCTCGGTGTTCGGATCGAGTTCTTGCAAATGCTTCGGCAATTCCCCAAGCGGAATCAGCCGGGCTCCCGGAATGCGCGCGATCTGATATTCATGCGGCTCGCGCACGTCGATCAACAGGAAATCGTCGCCGCGATCCAGCTTCCGCTTTACTTCCGTCACATCGATCGCATCTGTTGCGGCCGGCTGTGTATTCATCGGTCGAACTCCACAAAATTCCTGATAATCGATTAACTTCGTCACGGTGGGATGATCGCCGCACACCGGGCAGTCGGGATTCCGCCGGAGTCTCAGCTCGCGAAAACGCATTTCGAGCGCATCGTACAGCAGCAGGCGGCCCTTGAGGGTAGTGCCGATCCCGAGGATGATTTTCACCGCTTCGGTAGCCTGTATCAGTCCGATGATGCCAGGCAAGATACCGAGCACGCCGCCTTCCGCGCAACTCGGCACCAACCCCGGCGGCGGCGGCTCCGGATACAAGCATCGGTAGCACGGCCCATCCTGGTAAGTGAACACCGACGCCTGTCCTTCGAACCGGAAAATCGAGCCGTAGACATTGGGTTTCTTCAGGATCGCGCAGGCGTCGTTCACCAAATAGCGTGTCGGAAAGTTATCTGTGCCGTCCACTACGATGTCGTAGCCGGCCAGAATATCGAGCGCGTTCTCGCTTGTCAAACCGGTATCGAATTTGTCGATGCGGACATTCGGATTGATATCGCGCATGCTGTCGGCTGCCGAATCGAGCTTCTTGCGGCCGATATCGCTCGTGCCATGGATGACTTGCCGCTGCAGGTTCGACGCGTCCACCACGTCGAAATCCACCACTCCGATACGCCCCACTCCCGCCGCAGCCAGGTATAACCCAAGCGGCGCTCCCAGGCCGCCCGCGCCAATCATCGCGACACTCGCCTGTTTGAGCTTGGTCTGTCCGTCCATCCCGACTTCCGGCAGAATCAGGTGTCTGCTATAACGCGCCACTTCTTCGTTTGAAAGAGCCGGCGCGGCTTCGGCCACCGCCGTCGCACCTCCGGCCACGCTCGGCACGATCGAAATCGTCTCGTGGCCCTCGAGTTTGGTCGCGTCTTTGTCCAGGTAGCGTATGTCTTCGTCGTTCACATACACGTTCACAAAGCTGCGCAGCTTGCCCTGGTCGCTAAAGAGATTTTTCTTGATGTTCGGGTAACGGGTCGTTAGTTGATCCAGTGCATCGCGCACCGTCGCGCCGGTCACGTCCACCGAATCGCTTTGTTCGGTGAACTGCCGCAGCGCCGTGGGTATCAGGATTTTGGCCATGTCAGCTCCTCGCGCTCCGCGGACGTCTGGTCCAAATCCGGCAGAAAACTATTCGCATGATTGAATTTTCCATCTTGTATAGAGAGCACCACAAACGAATACCAGGGACAGGAATTCTTCAGGTCGGTATTCGAGAAATAAGCGTCGCAGTCCGGGTGCGAGTGAAAAATTCCGATCAGATCCAGCCCGCGCGCTCGCGCCTGCTGGTCCGCTTCGAGAAGATCTTCGGGCCGCAGTTCATACCGGTCGGCCTGCTCGCCCGCGTACGCATTTTGCATCGGCACGGCCTCTGTAACCAATTTAGCCCCGCCTTCCACACGTCCGAGCATCGCTCCGCAGCACTCTTTCGGATAGACCCGCTCGGCATGCCGAACCATCGTTTTCCAAGGCTCCGCCGCGATCTCGATCATTTTCTCAATTGCCAGGGTCGAAAAACTAGGAGGGAAGGTATTGTGTGAGCGGCTCGAAAAAGCTTTGCACAAAAGCCACCGCCGTCTGGACAGCGTAGTCTGTGCCGCGGCCATCGACACCCACCACCACACGCACTAAAGAGGTATCGCTGCGGTTGTACCGGATGGCGTCGGCCACGGTGAAAAACTTGGCCGTATATTCACTCGCGATCGTGCGGTCCCGGGCCTGGTACCAATACAAAACCGCGCTTTGATTATCGCCCCGGGAGACCACGTACCGGTTGAGCCGGACAGGGTCAGTTTTACCTGGAATCGCGACGTCCACCGTTCCGGATTGCTCCTGCACAAAGCCCGCGCCCGGTAAGCAATTTTTGGGAGAATGCGGCGCCTTGCCCGTTCGTTGCGTCTCGAAGTATGCGACAAAAAGGTTGGCCGATCGCCCAGTCGTTTTGTTCCGATAGACGCGTGAGAGAATGTCGTCGGCCTTGAGCACATCGAGCGTATCCTGATCCAGCGGAACGTCCTGGATCATCTTCCAATCCGTCGCTTCCAACGAAAAGTCGCTCAATGGCCTGCGGGCCGGAATCTTCTCGTTGCGTGAAAAGCCCCAGAATACGCTCGCCTGCGCCAGCAATACCAAGCTCAGGATGCCCACGCTTTTGGAATTCAGCAATCCCGCCATTACCCTCACGCCTTTCCGAATTTCTTCGCTGCCAGGTTGAGCAACCGGTGCGTCAGAAGCAACGCGCCCAGGGCAACAATGAAGACAATGTAGCCCTCTGTTTCATGATACATTCCGCCCGCGAACTTGGTATTGATCTCGGAAAGCAAGCCGGTCAACGCGACGCGAATTCCGTTTGCGCCAATTGCAATCGGAACGGTCGCCACCAGCAGCGCCCACCGCATCCATACCTTCTTGTCCATGAAATATGCGAAGACCAAAGACAGGAACATCAGCGACAGCAGCGAGCGGATCCCGCTGCAGGCTTCCGCAATGTCGAGTGTCTGGCTAGGGAGCTGTAGCGTGTTGCCTGCGCGTAAAACCGGGATTCCCATCAGCGTAATCAGAATTTCGCCCAGTTGGCTGGCCAATATTTGTAAATGGAGCGTTAGCTGGGCGTAGATGATGGTCGGGATCGGAATCATGAACAGAAGCAGAGCCAGCGGGAAGAGAAGAGTCTTGATCCAGCGCGTGCCGCCCAAATAGAGAATGACGCCGAACAAGGCCACGACGAACGACAGCCGCGCAGTGAACAATTCCGCCCCGAGCGTCGCCACCAATGACAAGAGGGCCGCGGCAACTACAATTACCAGACCCCACAGGTTTCCCCGCCGCGGATCGAATGTCAGGGCATCGCGCCGCTGCCATGCAATATATGCAGCTACTAGCGGCACGAAGAACCCGTGCCCCATATTTTCATCGGTGGCCCACTGCACGGCCATGCGGTACAGAATAGAACCGTAGCAGAGCAGTAAGAGGACGCCAAACCAGGCGACAAGTCGCCAGGACACCCGCGACGCAGCGGCTGGCGGAGATTGCGCTACCGGAACACTCACCATCGATGAATTCTTCTTTAGTTAAGCACACATCCGGGCTCTTGCGGCCCGTTCCTTACTACACCTATTAGTAAATCCTCTCAATCCTGGCCAATGCGCTTCATCCTCCATGCGTGACAATGAATTCTTGCATGCCGAAGCCGAAAACTAGCCTGGCGCCTGGGCGCTTATTCCGGTGCGCCGTGCCCATGGCGGTGCTGCTGCTCTTACCCGGCTTGGCGGGCGCTCAAAACTTCTTCCCACTCCAGGACGTGCGTCCCGGCCTCCGCGGCGTCGGCCGGACCGTCTTCCAAGGCGACCGCATCGAAGAGTTCCAGGTCGAAATCCTCGGCGTGCTCCAGAATCTCGGCCCAAAGCAAACCATTGTCCTCGCCCGGCTTAGCGGCGGCCCATTGGCCGAAACCGGCGTTCTGCAGGGCATGAGCGGCAGCCCGGTCTACATTGACGGCAAGCTGCTCGGGGCCATCGCCCTCGGTTTTCCTTTCTCCAAACAGGCCATTGCGGGCATCCAGCCCATCGAAGCCATGCTCGCCGATGCCACTTTTTCCGTTCCGCTTCCGGCAGGCATGAATCGGCTGCCCGCTCGTCTCGAGGGTGGCAGTCATCGGCCGAGTTCCTCAGCCACTTCGCCGCTTGAGGGCCTTACCGAATTGCCTGTCCCGCTCTCTTTGGCCGGCTTTTCCGCCGCCACCCTGACGGCCTTCACGCCGCGCTTCCGTAACTTAGGATTTCAACCACAAGAAGGAGTCTCCACCGGGCCGGTAAACTCTCCGCGGAATTCGACGATTGTTCGCCCTAATCCCCCGCCTAATTCTGTCCTGCAGCCCGGCGCTATGATCAGCGTCGGCCTCATCACCGGCGACATGAATATGACTGCGGATGGCACCGTAACTTATGTCGATGGAAAGCGCATTTACGCCTTCGGCCACCGCTTTTTAGACGTGGGAGCGATCGAATTCCCTTTTGCCCGGTCGGAAGTGATCGCTTCGATTCCCACTCTCAACGCGTCCTTTAAGCTCACCGTCCCGCGAGAGTGGGTAGGCACTATTCTCAGCGACCGCAATACCGCCGTCGCGGGAGAAATCGGCCGTCCTTCCCATACCGTGCCGCTCACCATCTCGGTGCGCTCCGGTTCCGCGCGCAATCACGATTACCATCTGCAAGTAGTCAACGACCGGTTGCTGACGCCGTTCCTGACACAGGCCGCTCTTTTCTCCACCATTGATGCGACTGAACGCACTGTCGGGTCCGGCACGATGCGGCTGGAAGGCCAAGTAGAGTTCGACGGCGCTCTGCCACCGTTACGCATTCACGACATGTTTGTGAGTGACACCGCTCTTGCGCAACAAGTCTCCGCGGATGCCGTGGTCACGTTGGGGTTTGTCCTCAGCGGCGGTTTTGCCAATCTCCACCTGAAGAGTATGTCGTTCACGCTCGATCAGGTCGACAGTAAACGCCAGTTGCGGCTGGCTCAGGCTTGGACTTCCGCTCATGAAGTGCATCCAGGCGATTCCGTCCGGATCACTGCGTTGCTCGAAGGAGAAAACGGCCTGGAACTAACCCGCACGGCAAGCTATCAGGTTCCAGCGGGCGCGCCCAACGGACCGCTCAATTTCACGATCAGCGACGCGAATACGCTCAATTTCCCCGATTTCTCCGGTGTCGCTCCCTCTTCGCTGCGCGCCCCGGAGCGCTTGATTGAGACGATCAATTCCTACCGCGCGAGCGACGCCCTTTACGTTCGTATCTGGCGTCAGGAGCCATCGTTTAATGTGGCCGGCCAACTTCCGGGAGGCGAGCTCCCCGATCCGCCGCCCTCCGTGATGTTGATCCTCGCGGATCCCTCGGCTTCCGCCAATAGCAACGCCGCACTGACTTTGACGCGCGGCGCAGAAGCCGCGCGCATTGTGATCCCGGTCGATAACTATGTCGTGACCGGTGCGAAAACCGTTCAGGTCGAGGTTAAGGATTGAGCACTTTGAGGTTGGATCTTAAGGAAGCGCACCGCCATGTCCAAACGGTGCGCTCCCCGGCAGCGCCGGAATGCCCAGTTCCGGCGCTGCTCCAGATTCGCCATATTACCGGCCGCTCGACCTAGGAAATAGCGGACGCCATCCGGTATTCCCCATACGCGTGTGCCCGCACGCGCGGGAGCGTCGGCTGGCGAATCATGGTAGTCAAGGACCGCGTTTTATTGCCCGCGAATCCTTGCTGTTGTTTAAGACAATAACTCGCGACTGTGTGCGCCATGCCCCATCGGCCGTGCTAAGTGATTGACAGAAAAGGGAGATAAATTATTTCCGAAAAGTGTTATCGGCCCCTTGAGGTGTGCCAGCCGCTTCAGCCCGAGCTTTGGGCCAGCGGTAGCCGGTGCTCCCGATACGCTGCAAATCCACCCCGCAAGAACGAGACGTTCCGGAAGCCAAGGTTCCACATCAGGCTGGCGGCAAAGCTGGCCCGGCTCCCGGTTTCGCAGACTACGCATAACGCGGTTTCGGCAGGCAACCCAGTGAGTGCGCGAGTCAAGTTGTCCAGCGGTATACACAGCGATTCCGGAATTCTCGCGAGCGCGAACGCCGCCAAGCTTCGTGTGTCGACTACTACGGTTTTCCAGCCCGAGACCCGAACTGCCAATCGGTCCGCTTCGAGCAGTTCGATAGACCCGAGCGCGCCACGGCGCGTCCGCCATTCCACTGTTTTCGGAGAAGACCAATTTCCAAACTCCAACTCCATGCCGGACGCCAGAATCTTGCCGCAGCGGGCAATTTGCTCCGTTTCGTCGGCCACGCCGTAGATCCTCGCCCCTTTGAGAAGCCCGTTGGCCCGGAGCAGTTCCAGGCAGTCAATATCCGGAAAATGGAAGCTCCCCGGGATAAACCCGCGGGCAAACGCGACCTGACTTCTCAAGTCAAGCAGGGTGATATCTGTTTCCTGTGTCTCTGCCGCTAAAGGCGAGTGCGCGCCTTCGATCGGTAGCCGGTTCTCCCCAAATGGGGCAGCTCCCATGAAAACCCTCCGAGTTCTTGACAACGGATTTAATAAATATCCTACATTTCAGGGAGTATAGTCCAGTGCTATTCGCCATTTTAAATCCCCACTGCCAATTTCTATATCATTGATCATTAGCGCATTACAGCCATCGACCCCGGAGTAACGAGGAAAATAGTAACAAGAATGCGGCAGAAAAGGTGGATGGATTAAGCGCCCTAAAGTGCGACGAATTAGAAGCCGATAAATGCAATGGGGAGAAGCACGAGCAGGATCGCCCGCAAACGGTGTGGAATTCCTCCTCAAAACTAATACCGCTTCGCGATTGTAACTTTTGCCCAGCTTTCCCTACAATCAATGTGAACGTCCCAAATCTTATGAAGTACTCTTCAGCGTGCGCCGCGATCTGCGCCCTGGTTCTGCTTGCCGGATGCTCACAAAGCCCGGAGAAGCTGCTGACAGCCGCCAACAAGTATCACCAGAACAAGAAATACCAGGAAGCCTCGATCTTGTACCGGAAGGTGCTCCTGAAGGACAAGACCAATGCCGAAGCGTATTATCGCGAGGGACTCAATCTGCTGGATCAGGCCAAAATCTCCGAGGCAGCCAGTTATTTGCGCCGGGCAGTGGATCTGCGCCCCAGCAACACGGATGCCGCTGTCAAGTTGTCTGAAATCTATCTGGCCGCGTATTCGCAGGATTCAAAGAAATTCAAGACGCTCTTGTCGGACGTTCGCGATCTAGACAAAAAGATCCTTCTGCAGGACGCCAATTCGTTTGACGGTTTGCGCATCCAAGGTCTTCTCCAAATCGCCGACCAGCAATACGACAAAGCCGTCGTTACACTTGCGAAAGCCAACCGGATCAAGCCTTACGCTCGCAATCTGGTGGGCTGGTACGCCGAAGCGCTGGTGGCAAATAACAATGTCCCGCAAGCCGTGAACCTGATGGAGGGCATGGTCGCCCACGATAAGACCTTCGGGGCGGGGTATGATTTTCTGTTTCTCCAGCACAGCCGCGCCGGCGAGCGCGACAAGGCGGAGGCCGTTCTGCGCGACCGCGTCAAGAACGATCCCGCGAGCCCGGTCGGTTATCAAAATCTTGCGAACTATTTGTTAGCGTCTAATCGCGCTTCCGAAGCCGAAACGGTCATGCGCCAGTTGTTGGACGACAAAAAGAGCTTCCCAAGCGCGCATGAGATGGTCGGGGACTTCTATGTCCGCGCCAAGAAGTACGACCAGGCGTTGGCCGAATATCAGCAGGGTGAAAAGGAGGACCCCAAGAACAGCGTGAAATATCAGGAGCGCATTGTAGCGCTGCATGCCTTCAGCGGCCGCACGGATCAAGCCTCCCAAATGGCTAAGAGTCTGGCGGAAAAGAATCCGAAGGACCTCTCCGCAAATGAAATGTATGCCTCGCTTCTGCTGCAGAGCGGAAACAAAACCGATGCGACCAAATCCTTGGACGAACTGAAAAAGCTGGCCGCGAACAATCCCACCGATCCGGTCTTGCATTTGGATCTGGCGCGCGCCTACTTCGGCTTGAACGATCGCGATAAGGCTCTCTCGGAAGCGCTCGAGGTCCTGCAGACCGAACGGAAATCGAATCCCCGCGTGGGGGTTATCGTGCCGGCCCGAATTGTGGCGGCGCGCGTTTATGAAGACCGCGGCCTGCATGCCAAAGCGATGGAGCAGACAAACCAGGTGCTTGCCGCCCAGCCCGGTAATCCGGATGCTATTTTGATTCGCTGCCGGGCTCTCATCGGCACCAACGAAATGGACAAGGCTCTTCCCGAGCTCGAAGACTTAGTGAAAAAGTTTCCCAAGATGAACGATGCGCGGCTGCAGCTCGGCAGTGTCTATCTGGCGCAGCGCCAATATGACAAGGCCGAGGACCAATTCCAGCAAGTGTCCAAAGCCAGCCCGCCCGACATCCGCGGCTTCCTTGGCATCCAAACCATACGTCTTGCCACCGGTAAGAGCGCGCAGGCGCTTCAGGCCATGCAGGATCTGGTGGACAAGAATCCCACCAATACGGCCTACCGTTACCAAATGGCGAATTTTCAAGCCACCGCAGCCGGCATGGAAGGCGCCACCAACGCGGCGCACGCCAAACATCTGATCCAGCAAGCCGCCGACAACTACAAAGAAATTTTGAAGACCAGCCCGAATTCGGCGGATGTATGGATGCGCCTGGGCGTTATGCAGCGCGAATTAGGGCAGTTCGATGCGGCTCTAGCATCCTTCGAACAGGCCGGCAACGCCGATCCCAAAAATGCGCAAGCCTTTCTAAACCGAGCCATGTTGTTCGAGGCTCTCGGCAAAAAGACGGAGGCCCACGACGCATACAACAAGGTGCTCGCGCTGCAACCGGAGAACGCTCTGGCGCTCAACAATCTCGCTTATCTCAATGCCGATAGCGGAACGAATCTGGATCAGGCCATGACCTTCGCTCAGCGCGCCAAGCAAAAGGCTCCCGACAATCCGGACGTGTCGGACACGCTCGGCTACGTGTACTATCAAAAAAATCTGAATACGGAAGCGGTCCGCATTTTCCGCCAGAACGTGCAGGATCACCCGCAAAACGCCATGTTCCATTTCCATCTCGCGATGGCTCTGTTGAAACAGGGCGACAAGCAAGGCGCACGCGAGGAAGCTACCAAAGCGCTCGCAAACGCCGTACCCGCGCAACAGGACAAGATCCGCTCATTCGTGAATCAGATCGGCTGACCGCCTGCTGGTGCGCTTGCTCAAGCAATCTCCCGCGATCCGTTACATTGCGCCCTTTGCCACGATCCTGGCATTGCTGGCGCTTTGGCCAAAGCTGGCCCTCGATCCCGGCTGGACCTGGCCGGTCGGCGTTCTCCTAACGGGAGCGGTCTGCTTCGTTTCATGGCCGCCGGAACTTTCTTGAATTCCGTCCCGCTGGCCGGCGAGCATCGCGATTGGCGCGGCGGTGTTCTTTCTCTGGATCGCGCCGGACGTGCTGTTTCCTAACTATCGAAACTCGATTGTATTTTCGAATCAAATCCTCGGCCATGTACACTCATCGCTGCCGCCCGAAGCGCTTCACAGCGCATGGGTGCTTGCCTGGCGCACGGCGCGCGCCGTCCTGATTGTTCCGATTGCCGAGGAGTTGTTTTGGCGCGGATGGCTGTTGCGTTGGCTCATCAACGCCGATTTTCAAAAGGTGCCGCTTGGCGCCTATTCGCCTTTTGCGTTTTGGATCACCGCCGCGCTTTTCGCTTCCGAGCACGGTCCTTACTGGGACGTGGGCCTGGTTACCGGCGTCATCTACAACTGGTGGATGATTCGCTCGAAGTCCGTCGCGAGCTGCGTTCTCATGCATGCCATAACGAACGGACTTCTAAGCGCCTATGTGATTGTGTACAACCAGTGGCAGTACTGGCAGTAATAACTAAGCTGTCTGTAACACGTATGCGGTTGCCCAAGTCTAGACATTGAACATGCCTTGCCTACTCGCGCTGCTGGCCGTCGCCTTTCCTCGTATCGCTATTGTTCTGTTGTGGCTGTTCAGTAACTTCTTCACCGGCATCTATCACGGCATCGTCATTCCCGTCATAGGATTCTTGCTGCTGCCGCTGACACTGATCGTCTACACATACCTGGCAAGAACCTCGGGCGGCCATCTGACGACGACCCAGTTCGTCTTCATATTCATCGCGGTCGTAGTGGATCTCGGTCTGGTCGGCGGAGGCACCTACCGCCGCAAAGGCTGATTCCGGCGGACAAATCGCTCTGAGAGGATGCCGGTCGAGCCCTACTACCACTGTGTGGCTTTGTTCCGCACCTTCAGCGCCGCCATCCAAGGCATCGACGCACACGTTGTAGACGTCGAAGTGGACATGTACCCATCCGGCACCAGCCGGGATTTTGTCACGGTGGGCATGCCGGATGCGGCCGTCAAAGAAAGCCGGGAACGGATCAAATCCGCGCTCCTCAATTCGCATTTCGGTTACCCAAGTAAGTCCGTCACAATTAATCTGGCTCCAGCCAACGTTCGCAAAGAAGGAGCCGGTTTCGATCTGCCGATGGCGGTTGCGATCCTGGGCGCCATGGGGCGGGTCAGTTCGAGCGACGATTACCTGCTTGTGGGCGAGCTTTCTCTCGACGGCAGCGTCCGGCCGGTGCGGGGCGCGTTGTCCATCGCGGTGTGCGCGGCGCGCCGGGGCATCCGCAACTTGCTGGTTCCAGTCGCCAATGCATCGGAAGCCGCCGTCGCGGAAGGCGTTCGGGTCTTCGGCGTGAAGCATCTCGAAGAAGTGGTGCGGTTTTTGAATGAGCCGGATTCGTTATGTCCCACGCCCGCGACGCTTGCGGAGGTGAAAGGCGAACATGCCGCGCACCCCGACTTTAGCGACGTGCGGGGACAAACCATGGCCAAGCGCGCGCTCGAAGTCGCCGCCGCCGGCAATCACAATGTGCTGATGATCGGGCCGCCCGGCTCCGGCAAAACCATGCTGGCCAAGCGTTTCGCCGGCATCCTGCCGGGGCTGACCTTTCGTGAAGCCCTCGAAGCCACGCAGATCCACGGCGTCGCGGGCGTGCTTCCGCCAGGCATCGGAATTCTGCGTCAACGTCCCTTCCGCGCTCCCCATCACACCATCTCCGATGCCGGTTTGATTGGCGGCGGCAGCGGCAGCGCGCGGCCCGGCGAGGTAAGCCTGGCGCATCAAGGTGTTTTGTTTTTGGACGAACTGCCGGAATTCCCGCGCGGCGTGCTCGAGCAACTGCGCCAGCCGCTCGAAGAAGGCTCGGTCACGATCGCGCGCAGCAACGGCACGCTGACCTTTCCTTCCCGCCTGATGCTGGTCGCCGCCATGAATCCGTGCCCG
>CAVQHR010000007.1:0-517222 GCA_963712395.1 Bryobacterales bacterium | reverse complement strand
GCTCCATAGGAGTGCCAACGGAGGTAGTGTTTCGATTGGCCGGCGTTCTGCCAGAAGTAAAAGGACTCTTACAATGCAAATCCGAGTCGGGTTCGAATTAATCTACAGGTTTCCACAGCCCACACCGATGATCATGACGGTTGACGTTCACTATTCGCGCGCTTCCGATATCCTTTCCAATGACGGTCTCGCCACCGACCCATCGGTACCGATCGCGGGCTATCGCGATGGATTCGGAAACTGGTGTAGCCGGATACTGGCGCCCGCTGGCCAGGTACGAATTACGAACGGCGCGGTCGTGAGAGATTCGGGAATGCCCGACGTGGTTGTTCCCGCGGCCTGGCAACAAACGCTTCAGAGGTCTGCCCGAAGAGACTTCGCTCTTCTCTTCTGGGCAGCCGGTACTGCGAGACAGATCTGTTGTCCCAACTCGCGTGGGATCTGTTCAGCCAGTCCGCTCCCCGGGATGGCAACGCGTACAGGCGGTCTGCGACTATGTCCACAACCATATCGTGTTCGACTATCAGAAGGCGCGCGCCACAAGGACGGCCTGGGAAACCTTCAAGGAGCGAATGGGTGTTTACCCGGACTTTTAGCATCTCGCAATCACGTTCTGCCGTTGCCTGAATATTCCGGCGCGCTACTGCACCGGTTACCTGGGAGACATGGGTACGATGCCGCCTTATGGCGTAGGCGACTTCGCCGCATGGTTTGAGGTGTATCTCGGCGGCGCCTGGTACACATTCGATGCTCGGAATAACGTCCCACGGATCGGGCGCGTGCTGATCGCGCGTGGCCGGGACGCCGCTGATGTGGCCATCACAACTACGTTTGGGCCGAATACGCTCGAGAGCTTCAAAGTCTGGACCGACGAAACGAGCGCACTTTTGACCTGATTCATTCCTCGGGGAAAATTGGTGTGACCCGGCTCGGCCAAGATGACACGAAGATAGTGAGTCTTCCGGGCTTTCTCCATCAATGCAGACCGAGAGACGGGCTGAACCTGGGCCGTTTCCGCACTGCGGAAGGCCAATAGTCGTTTTAACCCCCATAGACGTGAATTTATGATGATCTCAACACCGTGGAGGAACAATGAACAAATCTGATGCCGACGAAGAACAAGAAGAGGTATGATCGTATGGACGAAGAGGACGATGAAGAGGAAGCGCTAGAGCGCGAGCAGGAAGAGGACGAAAATGACGAGGATGACGAAGACGTTCACAGTGATGATATGCATCTCGTGAGGACGTCGACGTGCTCACATTGACGGTAACCGGTAATGCGAGGCCCTATAACTTGAGGCAAGAACTCAAAAGAGTCCATCTTAAACAAATCTTGAAGTTGTGCCCCAATTGAGATTAGTGTGCGCGCTAATTGACCATCGCCAGCGGTCTTTTTTCGTGGCTATCGTAACCGAGCGGAGCATTCTTAGCGTGTCCGGCGTGAACGAAAAATGCCATTTTGTTCATTCGAACAGACCAAAACAGCCCTCACTATGGGATAGGAGCGCGACTAAGAACGAGCCGAACTGCAAGAATGAGGCGGAGTTACAGCGGTCGCTGAGCCCCAGTCACGTTGGCTCAATTTGGGCATGGCTCCCATATCAGCGGATATGAGATGCCGAGACGCTTTGCAAGTTCTGTCGCATGATTCTTCGCGGTCGGCTCGTCGATTACAAGCGGGAGTCTCGCTGAGACTTCCCATCCGAGTCTTTTCTTCTCGCAGCCAAACCAGAAATGATCGGTTTTGGCTATGAGGGTGATCATCGTGCTAAATACATCGCGCTCAGAGGTTAGGCGTCGGGCTGGGGTGGTGTCTAATGGTGCATTACTGACAATCAATTGCTCCGTGCCAGTCGCTCCATGGAATAGGTCGATTTGCGATTCGTGCAGTGAAAGCGCGGTGAGCGCACCGGTGAAATCATCGGGAGACGGGCGAGCTATTGCGGGCACATTCTCCTGATTTCGGTATTTTGGACTGAACCCCTTAGCTGAGACAGATCGCAATGAACACACTTGCCATTCGATTATTTCTTCTTCCTTGAAATCCTGCCACATTTTAGGATGAGTGAAGCTGGTGAAGCGGAGTCGGGCTCTGGTGGAGACCAACCCGGCGAGGAATAACCAGTTGGAGACTCATCAAGACGATGATTCGGGAGGCCGCCTTCTGGCGGCTTCCTTTTGCGTGGCCCATCGGATTGAAAGATCTCCCGATGCCTGGGAAAACTCAACTCTCCATTTCCCCCAGCAGTAACGGGACTTAGTGTTGCCTCAAACTGTTCTGGCGTGTTGTATCCCAACGCCGAATGGAGTCGTTGCGTGTTGTAATACACATCCACGAAGGTTGAGACATTCTTGCGCAGATCTTCAATCCCGCGATATTCGTTGGCGTGGATTTCTTCACACTTGAGAGTCTTCATGAAGCTCTCGCATTTGGCGTTATCCCATGGATTCGCCAGGCGACTCATGCTGGCAATGACTTGGTACTCATCTAAGATCTTGCCGTATTCTGCCGAGGCGTATTGGATCCCGCGGTCGGAATGATGTACGAGCCCCGGTCCGGGACTCCGGCTGGCGATCGCGTTCTGCAAAGCGGTGATGGCGAGTTGCGCGGCCAGGGATCGATCCAGCGCCCAGCCGACCACCTTGCGAGAATAGGCATCCAGAATAACTGCCACATACACAAATTCCTGCTGCAGTCGGACGAAAGTGATATCTGCCACCCATAGTTGGTTTATGCCGCTGAGTTGCATCCGGCTTGCGAGATTCAGATGTACAAGCAGTTCGTGGTCAGAGTCGGTCGTGGCGACAAACGCCGAACGCCTTAGAGCGAGAAGGTTGTCCAGCCGCATGAGGCGGACGACCCGTTTGTGATTCACCACAAATCCTCGGTGGCGCAGTTCCGCGGTCACGCGACGATAGCCATAGCGAAGCTTGTGTTCAATCACAACAGCTTGAATGACCGATCGCAGTTCCATCTCCTCCAGGTCCGGTTCCCGTTCATGAAGCGATCTATAAAAGCCGGCTCGGCTCACCGCCGTCAGGACGCACATCCGTTCTACACTCAGTTTGCCTTGCATTGACATCACTTCCCGGATTTGGTCGTAGATGCCCTCGCGCCAGTGCTTTCTTTGTTCCGGCGTCGAGCCTCGACTTTTCGCAAGGCACCTTTGAAAAAATCTACCTCCTGGACCTTCTCGCCCAAGAGACGCTTCAACTGACAGATCTCCTTCGTCAGCGTGAACTCCCGAGTATCTGGAACCGCGATACCGTCAGGTTCCGGCGGCTCTAATTGCTGTCGCCACTTGTAAAGAAGACGTCGATGAACGCCCAGCTCTTCTGAAAGCGCTACGACGTTGTCACATTTGCGGAGGCGATCAACCGCCATCTGACGGAATGCCCGCGGATACCTTCCGACCCGTCTTTTTCCCATCTGCAACTCCTTTCACTGCAAAGAGTGCCACTGGAAAGTGTCTCAGAATTGGGGTTCAGTCCAAAATACCGAAATCACATGGCCACCCTGGGAAAAACACTAGGGAAATCCTGCCTCAAATCGCATTCGAATGGCTGTAAGCTTTAGATGCTTGGATCCTACCCAAACTGAACAAGTCAGGGTCGACGTTGAACAGACCATCATTAACGTCCGACAAAGTACAGAACTCTGTCAGATGAACCGGGCCAGGTGTCAAAAATCACTCGATTTGCTTGTTCGTAGCAAAGAGGCGATCACGCGCAGTCGAACACTCCTCAATCCCGCCAGCCTGTCACGCTGACGTCCGCCTCGAGCCGTAGCGAACTCGTGTGATAGGCTTCGCATGCGATGAACAAAAGCAAGACCTATGTCGTGAAACTCAGCAACGGTGAAGAAGTGAGGATCAAAGCAGTTGGCCAGGCGGGTGTCAGCGGCAATCCCTTCTTTCTGGACGAAGACGGTCGCAATGTAGCCGGGTTTAACAATGCCTTGGGTTGGTGGGAAGAATCCGTGGTTGCAGACGCTGGGGAAGTAGATCTTACGGTTATCCATCGGCGTGGCACCGAGAAACTTCTCTAGTGTTTGATCGCGGGGACGGGCCACTAGTTCGTGATTGTAGTGCTCGATCAAATCATAGACTCCCTACACTCCGACCACTACCTTGCTTCCGACTTCCGCATGTCGTCTGCCGCTTTCCTTAGATGTGCGCTGCGCCGACTTTGCCTCGTATGCCTATTCCGGCCGGCTATGCGGCGCTTCTTTGGAGTTTGCCGGCACATATCCATTGAGCAACTGACGGTTATCTGGATTGCAGTTTACGTAGTAGCCTGCGTGCCTGCGCTCGTCGTAAACCGCACTACCGCGCTTGCCGCGAACCGCGCAAGCCTTCTGAATCACCGACAAAATCTTGCCCCTATCGACACTTCGGAAAAACGGCTCCACTGCGCGGAGACCGTGACTGGATGGATTCTCAGCCATCGGAATGAAACGCCGGAAATCGCTGCGCTTATCCGCGATGCCTCGTTCGCTCCCGCCTGAGCAGCCGATAACCAAGAAAAATACAAAGCCGATTGAGAGGAGAATCCGCTTCATCTATCCATAATGAACCAGGATCCTTACGGGTAATTTCTGCCTAGCTTGCTGTCCCAACGATCAGCGTGTGTTCCGATGTGCGGCGTTCGTCCAAGGGAGAAGTTTCTATTCCAGACCATACCGACATACTTTCCGGATCGAGGACGATCCGGACGGAATCCTTCAACGCGGTAGATCGTGGCTAGTCCGCCCGCCATAGACATCTATACATCGCCGCGGCTTGTCACGCAGACTCTTCGTGAAGATTCCTTCGCACTTCTGAGGAAGTGAAAGCTGATAACGAAGGCAATCGAAGCCTAGCGACCCATCACTGTGTCCGTGACCTGGCTCTTCTCTGACGAGCCAGTCTCAAATTTGAGACGGCCTTAAGTGCTTCAAATTCATTGCGTACCGCGCGCCCGTTAATGTTCAATTATCGGAAGCTATTTTCGGCCACTTGAGGGGTTGGTCGAGTACCCTGACATGGAACAAAGGCCGTCAGGATAATGGAATCTCCATGTTGCGCACGATTCGGGAAACTCGCTTTCACCGTCAGTAAATACTTCGCGACTAGGCCGCCTTCTTTGCGTCGCCTGAATTCTGTCCGGATGCTGGAGATTTGCTCTAAATTGTTCCGACTGGAAATGACTGCGCCAGACACCACGACGACAGGGGCCTCTCCGCATCTCCGACTCCCACGCATGTGCTTCAATACGTCGCCCTTGGGCATCCAGGGATGCGCGGAACCGGTAAGAGGACTGCGTTACGAGCAATTCGCGAACTTGCGGAAGAGCACGGATACAGAACTCAGGGATTAGGGCCAACGACCCGTTCCGCGAAGGGCCTGAAGGAAGCCGGCATTCAAATCCGACACCCTATAGACTTAATCTCACTGAGCCGACAGAACCCTCCGAAAGCTTCCCACCTGGCTTGTATTTCTTGGTTGAATCAAGCTTAGCATCTGCTGACAAATGCACTATTTTTAGAGCGCATCGGCACTGAAAATCGAGTGGCCGGTTACCGAGATGGTTGTCAGCCCAAAGGGAGAAGACCGAAAGTGCTGGTGGGCCGACCGGTGGGTCCGAATGCTCGGAAAAGGGACCACGGATGCGGATATGCCGTTCTGAGCAAAGGGGCGCCATAAACCCCCCTCGGAAGCAACCTGTAGCCCTATTTGTGATTGACGTTGGAACCGGTCTTCTTATCGGCGTGTTTGATAGCGTTTTTTAAATCCCCGTACGCTCGTTTGACCTTACCCTTTGTCTCGTCGACCGCGCCTTCCCCCTGCAAATTAGGGTTATTGGTTGCCTTGCCGATTCCTTGCTTCACCTTGCCCCTCAATTCGTCGGCCTTACCAGTGATCTGCTCTTTTTCCATCGACTGTCTCCTTATCAATAATGGATGGCCGCGGAAGAAAAACTGCTACACAGCGCTTCCGTTAATCCTCAGATGTAACAGATACCCTAGAAACACTAGGGATACCGCCGCGGTTGCTTTCCGGCGGCACTGGAAGAAGCTAACGTTCAGGTTGCAGTCGATCGAGTAGTCGATGGGTAACAAGCTTTGGAATATTTACGACGGGAAGAGATGTATGCGGGCGGAGATCCTCCCAGAGCTGTTTTCTTGAACCTGAATCTTCCCCCGGGTTGATAGCTGGCAAGTTCTGGTTGCGATAAGTCACGATGAGCAGTTTCGATCCATACCCACCGCAAATCCATCAGGTAGAGCGTTTCCGTGACATTCGAAGTCTTACGCGCCGTCTTACGCGCCGGCAGCATGTGGCCGCCATGGAGGTTAACCGGAACGTTTCACATTCCACCGAACTGTCATCTAACCTATATGGCAAAAACGGGCCGCAAGCGCAAGGAAAGGGGCTTAAGACTCGGGCGGATCTGTGTAGATGCAAAGACATTCCGAATCCGAAGAATTGAAGGTGTGCCAATTAAGAGCCCTCCGATAGCCATCGGGGATGTCGCCTAAGAGGCGTCCGTTCACTCTGGACTGGATCGTGAATCAAGGATTTCCAACAAGGCGCTCTTCGGATAGCCGCAAGCGGTTCTCGAGAGTCCGGTGTAACAGGTGTGCCATTCTAATTTGCTCCATATTGGTCCTGCTCTCGAGTCCGCCGCTTATGGCAGAGGTCTTGCCGGCAGGAACGACGCTAGAGCTACGCTTATCAAACGCCACCGGTTCGAGCATCTCTCACCCGGGAGATCAGATAGAAGGCACGATCATTGCACCGATCAGCCTTGCCGGTCAGGTTGTTGTTCCGCAAGGATCAAGACTCATCGGATCCATCGAAAGCGTCAAGCGATTCGGCTTAGGGCTCAAACAGGTAACCGCCTCGATTCATTATCAATTCCATACGCTCCAATTTCTAAACGGCGAAGCAATTTCGATCCACAGCGAAGTTCTCGAAGTGGAAACTGCGAAGGAGCGGGTGGACATTAACGGCACAGTGCGCGGTATTCACCCTGCGGTAAGCCTGTCCTCGAGCTTGGCGATATTTACGGTTCCGCTCCTATTTGCAGTGCCAACGGTAGGGGTTCCAGTCTGGGGCATAAAATCCATGATCGCGCCATCTGCAAGCCCAGAAATCTACTTCCCGGCCGGGACGGAACTCATTCTTCGATTGACCGCGCCTACAGAGGTGCGCTCCGGTGCCAAAAGGCTGGCTGGCGTAATGTCGTTTCCGCCGGATGAACTACGCGAAGTTCATCATCTGTTGAATGGTTCGCCACAACGGGCGCGACTGGGAACGCACCCATCCGATTTCGTGAACCTGCTATTTCTTGGTAGTCGTGACGAGCTAGACCGCGCCTTCCATGCCGCCGGGTGGTCTCAGGCCGAACGGAAGTCACCTATATCCCTGTATCGGATGTATTATGCCCTGACTAGACGGATCGGTTACCGCAGGGCTCCCATGAATACGCTGACACTCGATGGCGCGCCGTCCGATTCTGTATACCAGAAAAATCTCGATACGGTTCAAAAGCGTCATCATGTACGGTTGTGGAGAGATCCTCGCCGTGCCGATGTTTGGCTAGGAGCTGCAGCGGAAGATATTGCTTTTCGGTTCGAGCTGACGCATTGGACACATTCGACGGCTCCGAACATTGATCGCGAGCGGGCGAAAGTGGTGAATGATCTCGCATTCACTGGATGCCTTCAGAAGGCAGGGCTGGCGCAGCGCGAGCCTTCGGGCCGAGTTCGAGATCCCAAAGACGAGCATTTGACCTTGACCGATAATGATGTCGCCGTAGTTCGACTGAATGATTGCAATAACCCGACGGCTATGCCAAGCGGGTATGCTATAGCGGCGAAGGGCGGGCATGGTAGACTGGCGCGCGGCTTGGCCTCATTGCGCAATGATCTGAGGTTAAATCTATTTTTCACTACCTATAACTCGCTGAAGCTTTTTTCTGAACGCCGGACCTTAAAAGCCTTACGGAAGACCCCGAGCATCGACATCGATCCTCCTGGATTAGACTGGCTCAGCGCACCGACGACGCAACAACAGGCTGGTTCTCAGCAGCGGCCGGTGAATGCCCATCGGAAATCGACGCAATAATGCGCGGTCAGTGCAGCCCAAAGGCCATTCGGTTGACGTGAAATGGGTCCAGCTAGCGCCCACAGGTTTCGAATCGTCCTGGATTCAATGCGTTCGAGCAATGCTTTGAACCACACGAAACGACTTGTTAGCCTTGAATGTATCTATCCTGCGCTGTACTGCAAGGAGAATTGTAACGATGCGGAAGAGGATTGTGGGGTTACACAGTGCCCGGCAGGCTGGCGAATTGGACCAGGGCTGGCTCGATCTCGAACAAATCGCGACCGTCGAAGTAACGTCAGAAGATCCCAGCTTCCCCGTTGAATCCGCATTCGATTCGAGAGATGGGACAGGCTGGCGCGCGGCCGAGAAAGGTGAACAGCATATCCGGATCATCTTTGATGAACCGGTATCGCTGCGGCGCATTCACCTCCGTTTCCATGAGGCTCAGTATGAGCGGATGCAGGAGTTTTTCATTCGATGGTCGCCTTCAACGGGCGGCCAACCCCGCGAAATCGTGCGACAACAATGGAATTTCAGCCCTGCCGGCTCAACTACGGAAATTGAAGATTATATGGTCGACTTGGCCGCCGTTTCAGTCTTGGAACTCATAATTCAGCCCGACGTAAACGGACACGAGGCGGTCGCTACGCTTGCCATATGCCGGCTACGTTGAAAACAAGCGCCTTGCATAATACGGGTGAGGACCAAACTCGAGCTGATGGAGGGGCGAGAGGACGCCGACGAGAACAGGCCTCCATCGCGCATCGAAAGGGCCGACACGCCGCCACAACGGTGACATGCGCTTGCAAGACTGCCTGAGCGATCATGGATGGCTATGGTTGTGGCTGCGCCGGTGCCGCGGCGCTGGGTTTGGCTTCCGGAAACGTCCCCAACTACATTTAGGACCCAAGCTCGCAACTGGTCATCAAATCGTACTGTTATCGATTGGCCCGATGGATCCGTGGCTCAATCTGAGAATCCGAAACAAAGAAAATAATTTATTTCGCTTGGATTGGCCGTTTGAAGACGTACCTAAACGCTTCCACGGGAATGGCTTCAGGTGATTCGACTACATCGGAACTTGGCGCAGTATCTGCGGGCTCGATAAGATGTGGCGGGTAGTAATCTGTCACAGGAACCAGGGCCACAAGCTCCCATCCTTCACGTCCTGACTCGTTCAGGATAACGACGAGTTCAGCGGGATCCAGGTGGCTGGCGTAGACTTGATATTCCCAATTTTGCACCAACAATAGAGTAGCGCGACGGGGCTCAATTTGAGCACGGCTAAATCGGACGCTGTTTTTATGGCGGGCCAGCGCGTTCCCTTGCAGTCGTAGTCGGACGCGAGTGTTAACTACTAATATCGGAAGCTATTCCGGCTTGTTTGATGAGCTGCTGACGGCGACTAGGTGGCCGCCTTCCAGGCGTTATTCGGATAGTGACATCGATGTTCATTGCGCTAGAGAGCAGATGTCAACAGCTGAATCATCACGTACTGGACGGTCCATTATCGAAGAGAGTATTCGGAACTCTGCGGGGCAGGTACGTCTGAATAATCTGACAGATTCTTTCGGTTTTTCGAGGGGACCATTTACTTCGGCATGAAGGTCGGCTGCGTGCGCAGAAGTTCTTTGATTTCATTGAAGCGCAATTCGTGTTGGCCCGAAGCAGCTTGAAGCGCTTCCATGACGTTGTGTCGATCACTCGGAAACAGCGAGCCGGCCGCAGTGATATCAGCCTTTATCTCTTCAAGCGCGGTTCGGACATGCCAAGCCCGGTCAGAGGCAAGCGCAATATGCAGCATCGAAATGTGGTCCGATAAAGCGTTCCCTGTCAGCTTCTTGGCTACGGTTGAGATTACCCCTGAGCTCGCACAAGTCGAAGCGGAGGTCCTGCGCTTCGTGTCGGAGATCATCGTGCCGGGACCGTATTTCAGTTTGGACCAGAGAATATCGCTCGTCAATGAGTTTCTCCAGCGCCGACCTGGCTTCCGAGCTCCTCTGTGTAACGCTGGCTCTAACTGATATCATCTCGGCCTCAACCCTGCTCCTGATCTCCTCTCTAAGCGCATCACGGTCACGTTCGTAAACTTTGAAGTTCGCGAACCAACTGAATCCGACCAATGCCACGACCATAGTGATGAAACTGCCTAAGCACCAGTACACGGTGGCAAGAATTCTTCCATCATATTGCCGCATCAAATCAAGCTGGGCACTGAGCAGCCTTGCGTCGGCGGAAGCTGGTGAAGTACTGGGCTGGGCGAAAGTCGCGGCACACGCATACGCGACCAACGGCCGCGCAGCAAGAACAATCTTCTTTACTACGCGCCAGGCGTATCATTTTCTCTTTCGACCAACTATGAACGTCACCGATCAACTTGCCGGACTCCACGATACCGATCAAGAAAACTACGATAAGATTTCCGCCGCCTTCCCGGACGAGCGCGCGCTTATCAATGAACTTCTCGCGGTGTACGATGCCTGTGCCTCGGCCCTTAGGACCCCCCTCAAAAAGGAAGCCCATTTCGTCGCGTTCTGTTTCATCTGCGGGCTTTGCCGAAAGCATCTTCTCCTAGGCGTGGTCCAAGCATCGCGGTGCATCGATTGCAGCGAGCATGCAAGACGATGAGTGGCTTAAGACTGCGCTTGATCCAGAGCGCTAGGCACACGATTCCGCACAAGCCAACAGCACTTCTAGAGAAAAAGAAGCGTGCCACCGAGCGTTTTGGGCGATTTCAACGAGCCCACGCCGACCGCTATCCCGAGGTCAGACTTTGGGCTATAACAAGTCCTCAATACAATACCCGCCGATGCTGCATTATTTCGCTTCTTATTGCAACTGCCAGCGTTGGCAGACTTTGGCCGGTAAAGAGGCCGTGCTGGAGGGGATCGATCCGAATTCCCCCGCTTCGACACGGGTGCGAGCAGCCGACAGCATCCTCGACCACGCGGCCAAGGCAATTGAGATCGAAGACATCGAAGTGCGGGTGGCGCAACTTGAGGCAGCGGCTCAGAAGTCCGCCTCAACCGTATAACGGGATGACACCTTCGGAAGAGATCTCGCGCTGTGATCGGGAGTTGCAAGCCTGCCGGAAAGCTGGCGGAAATCCGGAGTTAACACCAAACCAAAAGCTGGGCGCGATCCTCGGTGAAATCGATTGGCTGGTTGCCAGACAAATCGCAGAAGAGTTTGCGAGCACAGATGCGAGGAGGCGGGCATGACCAAGGCAATCAATAGCCGACTCGTCCGGCTTGAGCACCGGTTCATACCAGCTGCAGAATCGGAATTCAATCCACGGTTACGGCTGCGACTGGTCGCCGCAAGGGCGCGCTTAGCCAGAACATCGGAACCGAATGCTGGCTTTTCATTCAATCCATCTCTAGGCGGCAGCAGTCCCGGCCTTGATATAGCAGAGCGGCTCTGCGCGGCCAGAAGACGTGTCTCGGAGGCAGGTTTTCCCAAAAACGCCTGAGTATACGACCCGCATGAAACTCAAACTATTGAATCGCATTCGTGCTCTCGAAACTTCGAAGACAAATAGATCTGTTCCGCCGGAAATTCGGATCGTGTTTGTAAGCGGCTCGGGCGATCGATCAGCCGAATACTGCTTGGAGGGTGGCCGCCTCATCGCTGTCAGCAACCGTCAAACGAGCCAGAAATAGCTTCCGATAACAGGTGTTAACGCTCCGTCCGACTGCGACTGCAAGGCTGCTAGATACCGCCAATTTCCGAATGGCCCGTCATTGAGGAGCTACCTCAGAGTTCGCCATGCCAGCGATTAAACGCGGGGAGCCCTCAGCACGCGTGCGAGGTTTATAAATGACACAACGTTTAGCAGCCCCATTACTATCCACTGAAGGGCCCGGGGGGCAGGTAACCGCATTCCGGCCGTTAGCAGGAAGCAAGCCACGACGCCAGCGGCGGCGGTCGCTCCATGGACAAGCAGGAGGAGGCGGCGATAAGCTGGATCTCGCCGGGCTCGCTCAACTGACGTTGAGGCACGAAGCAATAGCCAGCCGAGCAAAGCTGAAAACGTCAGTACTGTCGCGACAGCAGTAATTGCTGTGAGCATTCGGAACCTCTATTTCATGATCGATGATCTCACCACGAGGTGACCGGTTTCAATTCTTTCCGGCCCTTGCATGGCGCAACAACATATAGTTAGCCGCCCTGCGGGGACGCAGGTTGGGGCTCAGTGGGAATGCAGATGGCGACGCTCGTCGAAGCAACATGCCGCAATGAGCGCGTCAAAGGTTCGGCGCATCAGCGCCACTACAACGGTGAGTACCATAGCCTACGCAGCAAGTTACGCTACACGTCTCTGTCGAGCGGCACTAAATCGATCGTGGCAACGGCGGTTCCGACAAGCACCGGCTGGCGCTCGCCATCCGTGAGGGGCAAAAACACAGCCGAGGGTTACAAAGGGGTTGACCAAGGAGAAGGCCTCCGGCCCGCAGGGCAGCCATCACGCAGGCTGTCGAGAAGCTGGGAGGGAAGCTTGAGGCCATGTACTTCTGTCTCGGCAAGAACGATGTCATTCTGATCAGGGACCTGCCGGATCATCTCAGCGCGGCCGCGCTCGGTTCCGCCGCCTGGGCCAGCGGAATGGCGCGCACCAAGACAACTCTGCTGCTGCTGACTATCGAGGAGGCGGACAAGGCACTCGCCAAGCCAGTGACCTACCGGGCTCCGGGAGCCTAGGTTAACTGCGGCAAAGAGAGTGACGGATAATTCTAATTGATGGGTTAGCGAGCGGTTGGTCGGCCATCCGGAAACAATGTGGCTCTAAATAGCTTCCGATAATACGAAATAACACTCCCTTCCGGTTTCGCCTACGCTTGATCATTATGTCGATTGCGGTGATTGTTTCCGAGTGGCCGACAATACGTCCGCAATCGGAAAGCTGACCGCCTTAACGCCAGTCGTCGATCACGTAGGCATCGGCCCGATTGAACCCGTCCGCATGCGGACGTTGCATGGCGACACCCTGCATGGTCACTCGATATCCGTGGGAGCGCAAGCGCCGGTAGGCATCTTCGCGAGCCAGGTTCACGCCAGCCTCTACAGTCGCTCCGCGCGAGGATGCAAACGCTTCGCAAGCATCCAGCAACTTGTCGAAACGTTCACCGGCTCCGGCACCACCACGGGCCGCACCAAACTTGACGTAACAAGTTGTCTCGCCGCCCTCCGATCCGGGTCCGTTCAGGCACACTGCGAAAGCATCGAGAACACCGCGCGTGTATGTCAACACGACGTCGCCGGTGCGCTGCGCAAGTACGGCCCGGATCTCACCAGCCAGATCGAGTCCCTTATCGATCTTGTGGGTGAGTTTCCCGCAGGCCTGGATGGCCTGTTCGCGCTGGCTTTTGGTGAAGGCCGATAGCAACGCTGGCGCATGCGCAGGTTTAGCCTGTGACGCTGGGTTAGCCTCCGGTGTGCGCGTCATGATCGCGGTAAGATAGCGCGGCCAGTAGCCGAACTTCTGGTACAAACCCACGTGCTTGGCGCTTTGCGGGAACGTGAACAGCCCGGTGTGCCGCACGCCCCATCGGTCGAAAATCGTCATAGTGGCTTCGAGCAGCCGCTGCGCCACGCCGCGATCCCAGTATTCCGGCAGCACAGTCAGGGGTCCGAAGAACCCGAACGATCCCCAGCGCGTGGCTACGTTCGATCCGATCAGGCGGCCACCTTCGCGCGCCGCGATCACCTTGACGTGGGTCGAGCGCCAGCGCGGCGCCATCAAATCGCGGTCGCCCATGAAGTCGAGGGGATTAGGCAATCCCAGAAACGTTCCGAACGCCAGCCGGACAATACGGCCCGCCTCCTCGAGTTCACTCTGTTTGAGCAGACCAACTTTGATGGGCCGATTCGTCGACATTGCTCTTACGTCTCCTGTGTTAACCCCGCGATCGCATTAAGTTTCGAGATGCGCAAATTAGATCAGTTTAGCCGATCAAGGGCGGCTGGCGCCTGGATGACGGGCAACTCGGAAGTTACGCGAACCCGCAACGAGCCGAAATAGCTTCCGATATTGCCACTTAACGCGCCACATCTTGCGCGGCCGTGCTCCCGGCCGAAGTTCCGAGTAGCCGAGCAACCGGACATGGTTCGTAAATACTAGGCCGTCACACGCGAGCCACGCGAACAGGAGCCCCCCAGTAGCTGTGTTGGCACTACCTCTCGCCGCGCATTTGAACATTTCCTTCGACTGAATAGAACGCGTTCCCTACAACGCTGTTGGGCGTTGGTCCCGGGCTGCCGGGGCCCGACAGTGCCGTAAAGTCGAAACTTCCCTTTGCGCCCCCAAATTTGCCCGTTCCCTCCGTTACCGTCAACTTCCCACGGAACGGGCCGAAGCCGAGGGAGTCTCCGTTGGGACCGTAGTCGTAGTTCTGGCCCGAATATGTCCCCTCAAGCGAATCTGTTCCGTCAGGAGCGGTCATCTGGAAAGAGCCAGCGTAACTTCCATACGTATCCGCCCCCGGGTTGTAACACTTTAGGACCTCGATGAACATCGTGCCCTGAGACGTGTGTCCAATGCCTTGGGCTTCGATGTAGTACCCACCCTCGTTGATACATGGCGCGCATGGTGGATACTTGAGCATACTTGGCAACGCGGGCAGGCCCGCGGGGTCAGGGGAGGGGCAAGTTCCAACCCCTTCAAACTGGACAGTAAAGCTTCCTGCGATTGGCACGCGCTCATCAGCTTGAGCCGCTTTGCCTTTCACGGAAATGCCCGTGGCCACCAGCGCGGAAAGCGTTAACAGGACCAACGAGATCCGGAACATATTACGTTTTGTGAGGACATTTCGTGACACCTTCGATTCTCCTTAGACACAGATTTGAGCGACACGACGCTGGTGCTAGACTCTAGCTTCGTAGTCGGCCCTTGTGCCTCTTCCTTGCGCAGAATAGGCGGTGCCGGGACAGGAGTCCTCTTGGAACGTTCACATAATTCTCCTGAAATCCTCAGGGAATGTTCGCGAGCATTGCGCCATAGGCTATGAGCAAGGAAACGCGGCAACAAGGTGGGCCTGAACGAATTGGCGGTTCGCGATTGCTTGCGAGCGCGGCGGAGGGCGAACTGTACGAATTCGGTCCTTTCCGCCTGGATCCCGCCGAACGCAGGCTGTTACGTGGCGACGAGGTAATTGCGCTCGCGCCAAAAACGTTCGACACCCTCCTCGCATTGGTCCGGAATAGCGGGCACCTATTGCAGAAAGATGAGCTAATCGCAATGCTCTGGCCCGACAGTTTCGTCGAGGAGGGTAGCTTGTCGAACCATGTTTCTCTTTTGCGGAAAGCGTTGGGCGAGGATCCGGCGTTTATTGAAACGATTCCGAAACGCGGATACCGCTTCATTGGAGCCGTACGGCGATTCGCATCCGCTGCGCCAGCGTTCCCTGAAACGCTCCCCGTTGCGAGTCCTACTGGCATCGTTGCACCCTCCTCGAACCTACAGGCCCTACGGCGAAGTCGCACAGCATTATCCATCGCCGCGATCGCCCTGTTAGCTTCCCTGGCGGCTGCGGGCTGGTACAAGTTCGTCCTGCGGAGCGAAGCCATTCATTCCGTGGCGGTTTTGCCCTTTATTAACGCTAGCGGCGATCCGAGCGCGGAATACTTGAGCGAAGGGATTTCCGAGAGCCTCATTGACAGTCTTTCCCAGTTGCCCCAATTGAAAGTGATGTCGAGGGATGCCACCTTTCGTTACGCGGGCAGGGAGTCAGACGTTCAAAAGGTGGGGCGCGAGTTGCGGGTTCAAGCCGTGTTCAAGGGCAGAGTCACACAGCAAGCCGACAGCTTGGACATTACCGCGGAATTGATTGATGCCCACGATAACAGTCATATCTGGGGAGAACACTACAGCCGTAAGGCGTCTGACATTGTTGCGCTCCAGGGGGAAATCGCGCGAGAGATGACGCAAGCGCTTCGCGTGCGCTTAACTGGCGAAGACGAGAAGCGGCTAACGAAGGGCTATACGGCGAATCCCGACGCCTATCACGACTACCTAAAGGGCCGCTACTGGCTGAACAAATTGACTGAGGAGGCGATTAGTAAGGGCGTCGGATACTTTCAACGGGCGATTTTGAGAGATCCCCACTATGCGCTTGCTTACTCTGGCTTGTCCGATTGTCACACTTCGCTTGCACGCGACGGCTTTGTTTCTGCCAAGGAGGGCTATCTGGCAGCGAAGGAAGCGGCGCTGAAGGCATTAGAGATCGACGATACACTCGCTGAAGCTCATGTCTCGCTCGCATACATCAAAATCGAATCCGACTGGGACTGGCAGGCGGGCGCGAGAGAATCTCTGCGGGGGATTGAGCTCAACCCGAGCTATGCCCCAGCTCGCGACGCGTATGCCGAGGCGTTATGGCTCCCGGGACGCGTGGACGATGGCATCGCGCAAAGCAAGCGAGCCCTGGATTTGGACCCCCTATCGCTCGCTTATAACGATACTCTGGGTATCGAATTTTTCTTGGCGCGGCGGTATACCCAAGCGATCGAGCAAGAGCAGAGAACACTGGAATTGGACCCAAGCTCCATAGACGCTTACTACTTTCGCGGCATTTCCTACCTTAAAAAATCCATGCCCAATGAAGGTATGGCGGAACTGCAAAAGGGGGCGTCGCTTTCGCCTAATAACGTGATCGCAGTGACGGGGCTCGGATACGGCTACGCTGTGACGGGTAAAAGAACGGACGCGCAGAGAATGCTTGATAGATTAGACGAGCTCTCGAAGCAGAGCTATGTTTCACCCGTGTGGAGAGCCAAAATCTATGCTGGACTTGAGGACAAGGACAAGGCATTTCAGTGGCTGGAAAAAGCTATTCAGGATCGCTCCGTAGTGAGCGTCGGCTATATAAAAACCAACCCGATGTTCGATCCTCTGCGCTCGGACCCACGCTACGCAGACCTGCTGCGCCGCACCAACCTCAAGCCTTGAAAACCTAAGTTCCCCGCCTTTCACAATGCCGAACCTACTGTTACAGCCAAGGATTCGTTGGAGGTTCTAAGTCTGACGGCGCCTATCTATGAATAGGTTGCCCGAGATCGCGGCAATGCCTGTCAAGTTGATGGACAGCGCCATCGCGGAGAAGTCAATTATATTCCGCTGTAGTCGCGCAGTGTTTACCCATTCTATACGTTGTGCTCGGAAAACAGGTTACCTTCCATTAAGCACCTTCAATCTCCGTTTACGCGACTAGTCCGGAAGCCTACGTCATGAGCGCTGACCCGAGCTATGGGCTGTGTTGCTCATCGTCCGCATAGCGCTTGCTGATTTGCATGAACCTTCGGGATGCGCAAGCCTGGACCAACACTCACGTATTTCGCTCCAGTTTGCCGGAGAAACAAAAGATCGTCCGTGGGCTTAGCGGATGACTACGCGCATAGCGTAATGCCCAGGCTCATTGGGGTACACGGTTACCGAAGCACGCTGCGATCGCGCCTGGACACGGCGACTGTCCCCAATGTGGACTTGGCGAACTGGCTTCGATCGGGTCGATCCGAAAACATACGTGTCCAGTAATCCTTCCTTAAGGCTAATACGTTACTCTTCCGTAGGAGCTGTACAGGAGGAGGCGATAGCCTCGGCACCGGAGAAAGACGCGCCATCTCCTTCCGTTGTGCACGTTACATGAGGAGTTATGCGAACTATATTGACGGCAGTCGTCGCATTGGGACTAAGCGTTACCGCCCAGACACAAATTCTATCTAACCGCGCGGCCAACCGGATTTTGGAGCAAGCCACTTGGGGAACCACCCCTCAACCATCCGCAGCGCTCATCCAACGCGGCTTCGATGCCTGGTTCGAAGAACAAGTCGGGGCGCCCATTTCAACGTTTGCCGACCAACCCTACTACAACTCGGCCGGGAATAACAACACCAACCTGGCCCCGCTGCAGGTCGCCTTTTTCCAGAACGCGCTGAGTAGCCCGGATCAATTGCGCCAGCGCGTCGCGTTCGCGCTCAGCGAAATTTGGGTTATTTCGGAACTGGAAGTTAACAATGCATCGGCCTTTCCTCCGCTGTTACGAATCTTTCAAAGCCAGGCTTTCGATAACTACGAGAGCTTGATGAAAGACGTCACGCTGAGCCCCGGCATGGGCCGTTTCCTGAACATGGTGAACAACGATAAGGGCAACGCGGCGAGAGGCACGACCGCGAACGAAAACTATGCCCGCGAAATTTTGCAATTGTTCACCATCGGTTTGGTCAGGCTGAACTCGGACGGCACACCGGTTTTAGACGCGAACGGCGCGACGATTCCTAGCTACACCCAGGCGGACGTGGCGGATTTGGCGAAAGCATTCACGGGCTGGACCTATCCGCCGATGCCCGGATTTGTAACGAAGGGCCACAACCGCGCTTACTATGTGGGACCGATGGCAGCGGTGGAATCGCTGCACGACGCCACGCGCAAACAAATCTTAGGTACGACGCTGCCCGCCGGAGGAAGCGCCGAGTCCGATCTCGACCAAGCCTTGCACGTGATTTTTCTCCACCCGAATCTGCCGCCCTTCGTATCGCAGCTATTGATTCAACATCTGGTCACGAGCAACCCCAGCCCCGCCTACATCGCACGCGTAGCGAGTGTGTTTGAAGACAATGGATCAGGCGTGCGCGGAGACCTGAAGGCGGTAATTCGTGCCATCCTCACCGATCCGGAGGCTCGCGCGGCGGACGACCGCCAGCGCCCCGAGCCCCGCGAATTTTGGCCACATGCGCGAACCGGTCTTATTTGTGACTAACCTGCTGCGAGGATTGAATGGCACGGTCTCCGCAACCAGCACGGTGGCGGGCGCGGCCACAAACCTGGGACAGCAGTTGTTCTACGCGCCCAGCGTCTTCAGCTATTTCTCGCCGCAATACCGTGCCACCAACGGTCTCCTGGCGCCCGAAATTGCAAATTTATTCGAGCCAGACAGCGGCGAATCGCGTGAACACGGTAAATTCGGCCGTGTATGGAGGACAGCTTGATATTGGAACGAAGTTCGACTTATCGGCGTTCGTCACCGCCGCCGCCAACGCAACCACACTCGTCAACCTCATCAATGAAGTGTTTTTCCATGAGGCAATGTCGAACGAGCTGCGCTCTGCAATCAACCAGGCGCTCGCTCCGTTGACCGCACCTGCCGACAAAGCGAGGGCAGCGCTATACGTCGCGCTCACTTCGGCCGAGTACCAAATCATTCACTGAAAGGGCATAAACATGTTTTCACGTCGCGGATTCATCAAGATCGGAGCGGCATCGGTGGGCATCGATGGCCCTTCGCCCATTCGGCCTGCTGCCCGCCTGGGCACAAGCAAGCTCACCCGAATACCGGGCGCTTGTATGCGTGTTCCTGTTCGGCGGCAACGATTCCAACAACCTGATCGTTCCAATGGACGACACGAACTTCAAAGCATACTCCTCGATTCGCGGCAGCCTGGCGCTCTCCGCCGCGGATCTGACCGGCGCCGTCTACGCCAAAACAAACGGCGCACCCTACGCGTTTCACGCAAATCTGAGCGAGCTGGCGTCGCTCTTCAGCAATAAGGAATTGGCCGTAGTAGCGAATGTAGGCAGCCTGGTGCAGCCCACTACGCGTGCGCAGTATCAGGGGCAGGCCGCACGCCGTTCCGGTAAATCTGTTTTCGCATTCGGATCAGCAACTCCAATGGCAGACATCGATCCCGACCGGGCACAGTCCCACAGGATGGGCTGGGCGCGCCGCCGATCTGGTAACGGCACAGAATCTCTCGAATTTCCCAACTTTCTTTTCCGTCGCCGGAAATAGCCTGATGGGAACCGGCGCCGAAACGCAGCCGGTCGCGCTCTCGCCCGGTCAATCGCTCGATCTGAAAGGATTCACCTCCTCGGCCCCGTCCCAAGCGCGTTACTCCGCTCTAAAAAACCTATTAACGACAGAGACCGGCCTCCAACTCGTGCAAGCCTCCAACAGCGTGATGTCGAATAGCATTGCGGATGCTTCGGCGCTTGATGCCGCACTCGCCAAGTCCACCCCGCTGAAGACCGTATTCCCGAAGACCAGCCTCGGAGCCCAATTGCAGCAGGTCACCCAAATCATTCAGGTGCGCGACAGCCTGGGCATGCGGCGTCAGATCTTCTTCACCTCCCTCGGCGGCTTCGATACGCATACCGGTGAGATCAACACGCACAAACAGCTCTATCCGCAACTCAGCCAAGCGCTCGCTGCGTTCAACAGCGCCATGGCGGAGCTGGGCACGCAAAACGACGTGACCACCTTTACTGAATCCGACTTCAGCCGCACCTTCCAGCCCACCTCCGGCGACGGCAGCGATCACGCTTGGGGCAGTCATCATTTAGTGATGGGCGGGGCGGTGCAAGGAGGCGACATCTACGGCGCATTTCCCACCTTCCAGCTCGGCGGCCCCGACGACGCGGACACGCGTGGCCGCTGGATTCCCACTCTCGCCATCGATCAGTATGGCGCGACGTTATGCTCCTGGTTTGGAATTGATACGGCCGATTTGCCGAAAGTGTTTCCAAATTTTGCGAATTTTGGATCGAAAAAATTAGATTTCCTTGGCTAAATATGAACAGACTCTCAACCTGCATTTTTATTCCTTTCATTGCGAGCCTACCCACGCTCGCTACGACAATCGATTTCGAAGCACAAGGCGCAAGCGCGCCGCCGGCATTCACCGGCACGCTAAACTCACCTCTCACTATCGGAATCGCGACCTTCCGTGGTGGCCAACTGCTCAATAATGAAGCCAACAGCATCGACGCGGGCGCGGTCTACGCCACCGGTGGCGCGGCGCCTTACCTAAACCCACTGACGATCGCGTTTTCGCAGCCTGTGAGTGCTTTCAGTCTGCTAATGACGAACAACGTCCCTGACACTTACACTGTTGCGGATAACTTGGGCAGATCGCAAAGCCTCGCCTTAAATGCAAACGTCGCCCAGCTCTTCAGCCTGACTGATACTGGCATCACAGGCGTGAGCATCTCCTCCGCCACCACCGTATTCTGGGACTTTGCGATTGACAACGTGACGTTCTCACCGGTTTCTGCCGCCGTCCCCGAACCGGCAACGTTCACGCCCATCGGCGCTGTGCTGCTGAGCGGAATATTTCTTGTTATGTGCGGCGGACGTCCGCGTCCGCGCCGGGTCTCCTGACGCGGCTTGCCGCACTTCATCACAATTTCGTAAGGGCTAGTGCCGCTTCCACAAACACAGTTTCAAGAACGAAAACATTGACCTCCAACATTGCCATCGTGCGACCGCATAGGGTTGCACTACCGTCACTCGTTCTCGAAGATGGATAGAACCTGCCTTGTCGCGAAGTGTAGAGCTTCGCCGCATTCTTACACCGGCCGTTGCCGTGTAACGGGCAACGCTTCCTCGTGCGATCGCAAGTCGCAAGCCGTGAATCGATGAGCGGTTCGCAACGCAAAGGGGATTAATAACGGGAAAACGCTCTTCGGTTGGCTAATGTTCGATGCTGAAGCCGGTCGAATCTTACCCAAAGACGCTGATTGGTGCGAAGTTGACTGCTTCGAGAGTTGACTGTCGGTTCGAAACGGGGACAAGTGGCTGATAGAGCGAAGGAAGCTCTAAAAACCCAGCGCGATATCACCCCTGAAATCAATGACCTCGCTGGTGTTCCAGTTTTGAGGCGAATTGAGGTGGACCTCCATTGTCTCCCGCTCTAGTCCGCTGTTAGTCTCTGACTCAGAGGATTTTTGAGTGCCACTCATGTCGACTTCCCGGCATCTTTTTTTCCCGATTCTGCTCACTTTTTCTGCCATACCGCTGAGCGGCACCCCGCGTCTAACGTATTCAGTCGGAACCATACTAGAGAACCTCGCCATCGCACCTGGAGGCAACCTATACGCCACCGACGTTGTAAACGGCGACATTTATCAAGTCACACCTGCCGGGTCAAGCACTGTGTTTGCGCACGTCAACGAAGGTCTCGCGGGTGTCGCCTTCAACACAGACGGAACTCTCTATTCTGCTGGTTTGACCACCGTGTATCGTTTCGCTCAGAACGGGTCCGCATCTGTGCTCGTCAACATCCCCGGAGCTATGGAGCTGAATGGCATGGCGCTCCTTGCTCCAAATAATCTTTTGGTCGCCGACGATCTAGCCAGCACTATCTGGCTGGTCGACACTGCCAGCCGCGTAAGTAAAGTCTGGCTGCAAGGTTCCATCCTGGGGGCACCAGCGGGCGGGTTGCCTGTCGGTGCGAACGGCATCAAGCTGTACGCTGGCGCAGTCTATGTCACGAACACCGGCGCTGGCACCATTCTGCGAATCCCCATCCAGTCCGATGGCTCAGCGGGTGTTCCACAAACGGTAGCGACGAATCTCCAACTCGACGACTTCGCGTTCGGGTCCGACGGAAGCATTTTTGCTGCAGGTCAAGGTGGCGAGATCACGCGCCTTTTTCCTGACGGGAGCATCACGCTGATTCCCACCGGCACCCTTGGTGACGCTGCAGTCGCTTTTGGCCGCACTCCCGCCGACAGTCACAGCCTGTATGTCGTGAACAACGGAGGTGCTTTTCTCGGTTTGCCGGATGGGCCCGAGGCGGGCAGCATCGTTCGCCTCGATACCGACGTCACCGGCATCACACCGGAGTCGCAGATCGTCCCGGAACCGTGCACCATGGCGCTGGGGTTGGTGGGCCTGATGCTCGCGTGGTGCCAGAGCAGCAAACTTCTTTCCCGCCGCTCTCGAAACACCCAACCCTCTGGCTGCTGAGACTCAACGGGACATAGTCCACACATGGCTGTTTCTTTCCACCATTGATAACACGACTTGTTTACCGCCTAATGTCCAGCCGCCGTGCTCGAATGCCGGTTGACCATGCAGATGTTGTACGACGAATTCTTTGCCCGCCGGCTGGCCGGTCCGGCTATCGAAGCGCAATGCCCACAGACACGGGTAGCCGTCTTGTGACGAGGTGAACAACAGCGTGCGTCCATCAGAACTCCAATTCGCGAAGTCGTCGATGTCCACCTGTGCAAGTCGCCGCCATTCACTTTCCGCTATCGGTTTGTCGCCGTGAAAAAGTGCAACCGCAATCCATGCCCTACGCGGAGTCTCTCGAATCGTGAAGCTGATCCATTTCTGGTCGGGCGAGAATCTCGCATAGAGGAGACTGTAGCTGGCGTGTCTTAGAAGGCAAACTTGTTTGTAAGTATTTACATTCAATAAGCCGATCTGGTACGGGCTGCCGGCGAAGGTTAACACATTTGTCTCATCGCGGGTCCAATCGGTAGCTCGGGTACAGTCCTCACATAACCTTTGCGGCGCACCGCCGGGCGCGACCATGAACACTGCTCGGCTGGAAGGACCGTACACCGAATAAGCCACGTTCCGGCCGGAGGGACTAACGATCGGGTAATTTTGCACGACCATCGAGCGCGCAAGATGCGTTTCGGCGCCGGTCTCCAGGTTGCGCAGCCAGATGTTGTGACGCCCCGAACGATCGGACGTAAACGCCATCGTACGGCCATCGGACGAAAACGCCGGAGCCCCCTCGTTTGCTCGGACCAGATGCAGCTTTCCAGCGGCACTTTGCTCGCTGACATCGAGTGGGAGGGACCACAATTCTCGTTTAACTAACACGCTGGCAAAGGCGAGGGTTCCGTCCGGTCCGCACGCCGGGGTCTCTTCGTATGCCGAACCCTGGGTCACCCTGCGTAACGTGCCTGTCGCGTCGCCGGTCCTCGGCGAGATGCCGACTGCCCATACATTCTCATTAGCATCATCCGTGTTGATCGACGATATGACCTCGTCACTCCCACTTACCCAACACGCCGGTGAAGGAACCCAAGCGTACTGGCGGGCGAACTTTTGCATTTTCGATCGATCCGGATTTTGCAAGCCGTTTTGAACGAGCCTGGCGTACAGGCCCGTCCGGTTGAGCTGCTGGCCGTCCAACGATGCCTTCCACCAATCCAGCCCATCTGTACCCAGAGCCTGGGTCGAGCTATATCCAGCTACCAAAATCGATTTGCCATCGCGAAACCAAATCGGATTTCTTGCCGAATCCAATGCCGTAGCAACGCGCCGCGGCTCTCCACCTCGCACAGAAACAGTCCACACGGCGGAACTCCCCCGAACGGGCAGCGCTATAGAGGAAGCGCCGGTCCAGAACGCAATTTGCTTCCCATCCGGGGAGTACTTGGGGTCGTATGCCTTTCCTCGAAACACGAGCTGCGCCTCGCCGCCATACGAGGGCATCTGGTACAGTCCCCCGCCATCGCGATTAGACTGAAAGACGATGCTGTTCCCATCAGGCGAAAAATCCGGGGCCCGATTTCCGGCTCCGTCCGTGGTCAATTGAATGGGATCGCTGCTGTCCAAGTGGCGCAGATACACGTCAACCCTTCCACTTAAGCTCGGGTCTGCAGAGTATACAATGACTTTTCCATTCGGAGATAAAGCCGGCGTAGTTTCAAAACCGGCATTGATACTCAACGGCGAAAATCGCCATTTATCGGACGTTTCGCTCGCCCTCGCCGCGCTCCGCCACCACCACGCGGATGCCATGGCCACCCCTAGAGCCACGGTTAGCAACGCAAGCCGCTGCCTCCATGGATACCCTTCAGGCGGGACTACCGCCGTTTGGATTGGGGTTTCCGCTGGGAGTTCCTGAAGTGCGGGTTCTGCAGGAGGCTCGGAAGTTTTCGGCTTTCGATGGAGCGTTCCAATGAAGCGATAGCCTTTGCCCGCTTCTGTCTCAATAAACCGCGGTTTATCTGCGGTATCTCCTAAGGCACGTCTTATCCTGTTTATCGCTGCATTCAAACTGTGGTCGAAGTCAACATAAGTTCCGTCGCTCCAGAGCTGCTCTCGCAATTCGCTGCGCGTAACTGTTTCGCCAGCGTGGCGGAGAAGATAGAGCAGGACTTGGAAAGGCTGGCCGGCAAGGTGAATGCGGATTCCATTCTTCCGCAGCTCTTGCCTTCGCTCGACTACTTCGAAGGACGCGAACGCAAACACTGCTTCCGATGTTTGATCCAAATCCAATTCAGACTCCGATTGGAGCTAACGATAGCACGTTTCCCGAATACAGATTGAAGTCGCAGGTTGCTCTAGCTCGGATCGCAACCCGCGACCTGAGCGCAGCAAGCTTCAAACACCTTCGAATGGCTACAAGGCCCGCAGCAATGGCAAATAGCCTCGCGGCGACTATAGGATAAACAACTCCTGTTGATGTCGTCAGATCGCTGCTGGTCGCCATGTGTTTACTGACGTTGCGCGCTGTGGATGAAAAACCGGGCTCACGGACAATGGCGATTTCACGTCTGGACGGCTGAGCTTCCTGACGACACTTGTCTGCAAATTAGCAGAGCGCTGCAGTCCAAGCGGGTCAAGGATTCAGCGAGGTAGTGGTTCGAAATCAAGAGACGAAAGAAGAACGCGTGATCGTGATTCCGGTTTTTCAACCCTCCGGAAAATAGCCCATGACTGACGAGGGCGGGGCGGTGAAAAAAGCTCGGATCACCCGAACCGATAGAAGGTGGCGACGTTCAGCAGCTCGCGGAATACCCAATTTCTGAAAGACACCGCGCCGAGACGGCATTGAAAGCGCCACTTCCGGGCATTGGCAAAGTGTGGCAAGTTTCGGCCGTCCACCAAGGACTGAGCGGGACATCGCTAGATCCTTCGCCTTTTCGGGAGCTATGCAACACGCTGAATCATCGGGAGGTGAAGAAATGACAGGTAAGCTGGGCTTATAAGAGATGTTCAGGTCGGAATCGGCGTTTTCGGCGGCTGCAATTCCGGTGGAGCCGTCTCGGCTCTGGCGGCGAGCGGTTTTTGCAGTAGCCCAATCACGCGCCGGTACAGTCGATTGCGCACTTCGAAACGGTCCGACGCGCGCGTCACGTAGCGTACGACAATCTCGACTCCATAGACGCCGGGGCGCAGGCTTACCGCGGGTTCCGCGGTGAAGCGGCTCAAATCGTTCTTTCGGGTAACGTGCTGCCACTCTTCTTCTGCCAGCCGGGTCTCTTGCTCCGTTTCCTTAGCGACCGCCTGATAAATTAGCTCGATCACGGAGTAGGCATCGCTGCTCGCCGGGATGCTGAACATGATCTCATCCCACATCCACTGCCCAGTCGTGGAGAAGTTGAAGTATTGGCCTTTCACGGCAAAGCTATTGATAAAGGTAACGCGGCGCCCAGTGGGGTGGCCTTTGTCCGTCCAGTTGCCGGTTTCCAACAGGGTCGTGCGGAGAAGTCCAACTTCAACGACCTCGCCTCCAACGCTGTTGATCTCTACCCAGTCGCCGACCCGGATGCCATTCTTACCCATCAGCACGAACCAGCCGAAGAACGCAAGAATAAAGTCCTGCAGGACAACTGTGAGGCCAGCCGTCGTGAGGCCAACAATAGTAGGCATCTGGCGCGGAACGCCAAAGACAATCAGCAAAATGAGCGCGAGGCCGACGAATTGAATACCGAGAGTGAGGAGGATGCGCCGGGTATACATGCGGCGCCGGTCGAGCCCGGGGCGATGCACGAGACGTTGCACGAGCGCATCGAGCGAGATCACGCAAAGTAGGATAAACGCAATCAATGCAAACGATTGCAGTAGCAGGTGCAGGACTATGCGATGCTGCAGAAGCACCTGAGCGGACCATTTTCCGTAAACCGAAGCGAGCTCCAGTTGTGTTTGGATTCGATCGTCGTAAATGCTGAGAAGCTCGCGCCGAGCGGTTTTGCTCATCAAGGCGTCAAGCATGGCGGCTTTAGCCGGCGGGGGAGCCGGCGCGCCGTTGACGCCGGGCTGAGGTGTACTAGCGGGAGCTGGAGAAGCGCCCGTGTTCGCATGGCTTTCGAGCTGGTCGTGTTGAGTAGTGAGCGCAATGGAGTCTGCCTGAGCCTCGTGGAGCGCCTGCTGGAGCAACTGGTAGCGTGTGCGTTGATCAAGCCAGGCCTTTAGGCGCGTAGCGACCGTTCGTTCTTGCCGAGCCGAAGCGAGAGCCACCGGCTGCGCGCTGCGAACCTGAGCATCGTACTTACGCATGCCAGCTTCATGCGCCGCGAGCTGCTGCTGAATCGTGGCCCGCTCATCGCCAACGGCGCGCGCCAGATCGCGCTGGGCATCGGCGAGCTCATCCGAATCGAGGCCAAGCTGGGCTTTAGCGATAGCAAGATCGTCCGCGCCAGGGGCCGGTGCTGCATGCTCAGTTTTCGGAGGCGGAGATTGTGTCAGTTTCTGAACAGCCGCCTGGTCTTCTTTGACGATCTGCTGGAGGTGAGCGATTTTCTGGGAAAGAGTGAGTGCCGCTCCCGTGAGCGTGTGGCTTTGCGCAGTGGCCTCACGTAGGGCTGACGCAAAAGTCTGATCGACTTCGTGATCGGCCAAACGCTCGGCGTCACGCGCATATTCGGCCTCCTCCGCAGTAACGACCAACGCCGCCAGTGCCAGCGCCGTCTGCCAAGGACGCACATCAACAGCCGCATTTTGGCTGGCGGCGCCGCGCCCCTTGACCTGCCGCTTGAGAAACGGAAGATTGGCCATGGCATCGCGTGTGGCCCAGGCATAGACCAGGCACACGACGATCACGGAAACCAGGGCGAGTGTAAGTATAAATCTCAGGCCGCTAAGAATACGGCGGCTATGAATGGCATCCGAAGCTTGGGTCGGTGGGTTGGTTGCCATAGATCGATTTTCACAGGTTGACGGGTCGCGCGCGATATAGCGGAAGCATACAATTAAACTCCACAAGAGTGCTGCCGCCCCCTTGTGCATCCCCGGTTTTGACGTAACGAACGTGCGCGACCTAGGCAGAAGGAATGGTCGAGCGCCACGCCTGTTGGGAATGCAGCATGGCATTTAAGATGACAAGTAGTTTTCTCATGCAGGCTACGATCGCCGCTTTCGGAGGTTTGCCGGCTGCCAGCAAGTGCCTGTAGAATGCCTGAATCTTCTCGTTGCAACATATACCAGAGACTACGCACATGTACAGAAGTGAGGGCAAATGAGAACGCCCGCCCCAGATTCGTCGTCGGCCTTTCGAAGAACCGCTATCGTTATTAAAAATGGAGCGACGCCCACCAGAGCCGCTACTTGCTTGCGGGTTCAAGCTCCCCAGCTCCGGCAGCTCGCGTCCAATAGAAATTCACGCCGGCTGCAATTGCAGCCAGGTAGGCGTAGAGCATCAACAGTAACGAATTTTGACGACGATCCATTTTGAACCTACCTGGAGACAGAATCCGTTCATACATCGCCCATCCGGACTACGTTGAGGATCGTTTGGAAGCCCAAGGGATGAGCTTCGAGCAAGCTCTGAAATCCGTCGCGATACCGGCTTCGCCAGATAGGCGGGTACAAACCGATTAGTTGCCTCGGACTGCCCAGCGATGTACTCGTCAACCGACTTAGGAACGCTTTTTTCCACACCCGTCATTCTAGTCTCGGCATGAGGTTGCCGTCACCGCTATCCTTCTGCCCCTCCACTTCTTCTGGCTGTGTGCTCGAATGACTGCAGCCCTCATGGAACAACAACTGCTTCCGCCTGTCAGCGGCCCAACTCATGTATGGTTTCGGCGATACGGAAGCAATCTCGGACACCCCGCGGTTCGACCCAGACACGGCTTCCCTAATCTCCGTCACCCTGGCACGGGAGGATCCAGATCCAACCTGACTCGCTCCACATCCGTCGCGGGGAGCGAATCCTCGCCAGTGAGTTAAAAGCTCACTTCGCTTCCGTAACCTTTTCCACCAGTTGTCAGTTACTCTCTCTAGAGCCATGGTCGCCGCCCGAAATCCGGCACAAAAGCCATCGCCATCAACCGCCGACGAGCGTTTGCTGGTCGAGGCGGCTCAGGCCGATCTCTCGAAATTTGATGTTCTCTACGAGCTTCATTTCGATCGCGTCTATTTCTTCATTGTGAGTCGCGTCCACAACCGTGCGGTTGCCGAAGACCTTACCTCCGATGTGTTCCATAAAGCCATCGCCAATCTTCCCAACTACCAGTGGCGCGGGACTCCATTCTCTGCCTGGCTTTTCCGTATTGCCTCGAACGCGATCGTCGACTATTTCAAGCGCTCCGATCGCGAACAACAAGCCGATGAGTTCGAGCATCCCTTGGCGCAGCCCGATCTCTCGTCGACTGATTCGGACTTCATCGACCGCCACGTTTATTTCTTTCGGCTTGTCGAGCAGCTCCCTGAGATTCAGCGCCGGGTGGTCTGCGAGCGTTTCGTCGACGAACGCAGCATTCGCGAAATCGCTCGACTCCTCAGCAAAACCGAAGGGGCTATCAAACAACTTCAGTTCCGTGCGCTGCAGACTCTCCGTTCGCAGATAGGGGCTCGCCGTGCCTAAGCACTCTCCTGCCGAACAACTCGATCAAGCCATCAGCGCGCTGCTTTCCACGTCGCAGCCGCTCCCGGAACCGAATTCGCACCTAAAGATCGCGGCACTCGTCCCGCTTGTGCATACCCTGCGGGCTATGCCGCGCCCTGAATTCAAAGCATCTCTAAAATCCGAATTGCAAAGGAGAATCTCAATGAAGCAAGCAGCGGTTCCGTCCCCAGCGCCGCCAAGAGCCATTCAATTCCGGCGTCCCAACTTCCCCAACATCGCGCCGTACTTCCTTGTCGACGACGCCCCACGATTCATCGACTTCCTGGTCGCCGCCTTCGAAGGTGCGGAGCGCATTCGTGTCCCAAGGCCCGACGACTCGATCATGCACGCCGAGGTCGCCATCGGCAATTCCGTAATCGAGCTGGGCGATGCCAACGAACAATATCCTCAGCAAGCGATGACCACTCACTTATATGTCCCCGACGCCGACGCCACCTTCGCCCGTGCCCTCCAGGCCGGCGCGGCCTCCATCTACGCACCCACTGACGATCATCCTTCCGGCGATCATTGGGGTGCTGCTACGGACCCCTTCGGCAATACATGGTACATCGCCAGTCGCAAGAGCTGGGTTGCTGGTCCCGAAGGCGTCCTCACAGTTCAGCCCTATCTCCACCTTCGCAACGCCCATAACATGATCTCCTTCATTGAAGCAGCTCTCGACGCCAAAGCCACCGGCGTTCACAAATCACCCGACGGCATCGTTCGCCATGCCACCATCGAAATTGCGGGCGCCACTTTCGAAATCGATGAAGCTTCCGGTGAATCTCATCCCAACCAGTCTTATCTGCATGTCTATGTGCCCGACACCGATGCCCTCTACGCCCGAGCGATCGCTGCCGGCGCGAAAGGCGTGAAACCGCCCTTTACCGCCCCGTACGGTGACCGCGCTGCCACCATCACCGACCCCTTCGGCAACACGTGGTTCCTGGCCACGTACGTCAGCACCGCACAACCATAGCCCGCTTCGTAGGGCGGCAAGTAGAGCGTCTCGCGATTTGCCGGAAACGGTTTGCGTATCGTCGCAATATTTAGCCTCATTTAGACGCGGTCGCCGGATGACCCATGTCACCCACCGTTGTGGGAGGTTCTACGTCGGCGTGCGCAATGCTAAGCCGCCATCCCCGACCAGTGCTGAATCGGCTATTTCGTCGATGGCGGGCGTCACGTTCCTCAGGGATTCAAGAGCGAAGCAACAACGCGTAGTTCATGGCTCATAGATGGTCAACCAATGATCAATGCGGATTCCGGTGATGTGAATGGACCGTTCCGACGCGATGTGAATAAGTCGGAGCGAAGCGACGCTGGCACTTGCAATGATGCCTGAGATTATTCACATGAGTCAACAGTTTGATGGTTTTTTAGCCGGGATGGGGGCGTGGGGCAAGGGAACGGCGTTTGAGTTTCCTTGCCCCACATCAGCAATGTAGAAACCCATTCAGGCAGCTCCTTCGTCCGATTTCCGGCCACGCTTTTTGCGCATCGATTCGCCGCTGAGTTCGATGCGATAGGCGTTATGAACCAAGCGATCGAGGATGCTGTCGGCAATCGTGGGGTCGCCGATCTGCTCATGCCAGTGCGCAATCGGCATCTGCGAGGTAAGGATGAGAGAGCGGCGTTGATAGCGGTCATCGCAGATCTCCAGGAAGTCGCGGCGCTCGCTGTCTTTCAGCGGAGCCATGGCAAAATCGTCGAGCACGAGGACATCGACTCGGGAGAGTTTCAGAAGCACCCGGCCGATGCTGCCGTCTATGTGAGCGACAGCGAGTTCCCGAAACAACTCCGTTGTTCGTTTGTGCAGCACGGAGAAGCCGTCCCGGCACGCTTTTTGTGCCAGGGCGCAGGCCAGCCAACTTTTGCCGATACCAGTCGGTCCGATGAAGAGGACGTTCTGATTCTGCCGCACCCATTCACTGGCGGCGAGCGTGCGCAGCAGCTTGCGGTCGAGCCCGCGCGGATGCTGGTAATCGATGTCTTCGATGACTCCGCGCTCTTTCAGCCGGGCCGATTGCAGGCGCCGTGCGAGCGCTCGATTTTCCCTCCAGAGCCACTGTTGATCGACGAGCATCGCGAAGCGCTCCTCGAAGCTGAGCTGGCTGGCATCGGCGGTTTCTAGTTGCGCACGGAAGCCATCGGCCATTCCGTGCAGTTTCATGGTGTGTAGTTTTTCAATCGTAGGTTGGTTCAACATAGGAGTCCTTCTAAACACGGGGTTTGGGCTTACTGCAGCAACGTTGTCGGTGGGTCGTAATAGTCGGCGCCACGCACGTTCTCATGCCGAGGGCCGGACTTGCCGGATTCCAGATCGAGTGTGGTCTGCCGGTCGAGGGAGCGCTTTAGAATCGAACGCAGACTGGAATAGGAGCAGGCCTGCAGTTGCAGCGCGCGCTGGCTGGCCGCTTCGAGCCGCTCATTGGAATAGGTCTTTGCCAGACGCAGGATTCCGAGGCAAGCGCGATAGCCCATCTCCGGATGCGGCTTGCTGGCGAGGATCAAGCGCGAAGGCGTCCACTCCACATGCGCCCGATGGCTCTTCGGCATGTGCTCAGGAACAGTTGTATGGCGGTAGGCAGCCGAGCTGCGCGCATGCGAGGTGACGCGCTTGCCGCCGTGGAATACTTCGATAGTGGTTGCGGTGTAACGGGCTTCGAGCTGTTGGCCGGCGAGTTGATAGGGAACGCTGTAGTAATGCCGGTCGATCTCGACGTGATAATCGATGTTGGCGCGGACTGTCTTCCATTCGGCCATCACGTAGCGCTGGGCCGGCAAGGGTTGGAGAGCGGGGCGGTCGATGCTTTCGAACAAAGAAGCTCGCGTGCCCTCGCGTTTGCGGAACGGCCGAAGATTCAGGCGTTCGAGCAGTTCCTCAATCGCCTCGTTGAGTTCGGCGACTGCGAAGAACTTGCGATGCCGGAGCGCCGCTAAGATCCACCGCTCCACGATTCCCACGGCATTTTCGACTTTCGCTTTGTCGCGCGGTTTGCGCGGCCTGGCGGGCAGCACCGCGATGCCGTAATGCTGTGCCATTTCGTGATACGTGCGATTGAGATCCGGCTCGTAACGGCACGCGCGCGTGACGCCGGTCCGCGGATTATCGGGCACCAGCAACTTCGTGGTGCCCTGGAAGAAATCGAAGGCACGCACATGGCAATCGATCCAGTTCGCAAGCCCCTGTCCGAGTGCTGCTCGCGCAAAAGTGTAGGTGCTGGCACCGAGTACGGCGACGAAGATCGAGGCGGGCGCAGTTTCGCCGCTTTCGCGATCGTGGATCGGCACGGTGTCGCCTGCCCAGTCCACGAATGTTTTCTCGCCGGCATGGTGCTCCTGCCGCAGCACCACGTCCTGATTCCGATTCCAGCGTTGGTACAACTCACAGAACCGGCTATAGCTGTAGCCGTCCGAATGAGCCTCACGGTATTCCTCCCACACCAACTGCAAGGTCAGATGTCTGTGAGTCTGAAGCTGTGTATGGATCTGGCCGAAGTCCACTCCGGGCCGTTGCGGCAAAGGTGGCCACACCGGTCGCGTTGGAAACAGAAGTTCGTTGAGCCGCTGGTCGTCGCAATCTTCCGGCAGCGGCCAGCCAAGCCCGATCGCCGCCGCTCTCTCCAGATATCGATGAACGGTCGCCTGACAATCGAGCAACTCCGGGCGATCTGTTCCTGCCCGAGACCCAGCCCGAACCGGAGACGTAAGACTTCTTTGATTTTGCGCATAGACAACCTCTTCTGGGGCAATCAGCTCCCTCCACTTTCCAGTGGAGAAGGCCGGCTCTCGTTGTTGTCCAGCGCCGTCCGCTCTTGATTAACGCTTCTTTAGAAAACTATTCCTGTCATGTGAATATTCATTCCGAGCCGGATCGAATTCCTCATCCATTTCCGCCAGGAATCTCTATTCACATCACGTCGGAATCCTTATTCACATCGCTCCGGAACGATTATTCACATGCCCCGGAATCCGCAATCAAAGCGCAAATTGTTCTGCCAAAACGCAGGCGCTCGCAATGCTCGTCAGGGAACTCTCGAGCCCGGGCGCGAAGAGCGGGGGTACTAAATGGATTTGATCCAGCACGTCTCTCGTACCTTTCTTATCCAAGAAGGGTATCGATTCAAGGGAGCGGCTTCGAAGTGTGTCTTGTAGAAAGCTGCCGAGAGCGGAATTGTTGTCGGTCAGCGCTGGCGGAGCTATTAAAGCTTTCTTTCGTCTGCCGCACACCTCCGGAGCAATCACGCAACGCATTGCTTGCCGGAGGACGAACTTCTCGACGCCTTTCCGAATCTTTTGAGAACAGGGAATGCTTCGAGCAAAGTTAACAACCCGATAATCCAAAAAGGGCAGGCGGCCCTCAACGGAGTGAGCCATTTCGACTCTGTCCCCAAGTGCCGATAGCGTTACACCCGGCAGAGACGTCTTGCTGTGAATATAGAGACTCTGGTTGAGAACGGCGCGGCCATGGAGCTGCCCACGTACATCGAGCGAATCCAGTAGGCGAGCAGCGATATCGCTCGCTACAAAAGACTCTGGCAAAATGTTTCCGAATTGTTGGACGGTTAAATAGACATGTTCCATCCAGGCAGGAACATAGCCCAATTGCGAATTAAAGGTCAGAGAGGACGGTGAACCATTCGGGTACAGGAGATGGAGCAGTTCTTTCTCTGTTACGTTCAGAGTTCGGTTGAGTTCGTTTCGTTCTGTTTCCGTTCCGTATCGCAAGGTATCAGCAACAAAGGTGGGATACCCGGCGAAGATCTCATCCGATCCTTCGCCAGTGAGCACCACTCGATAGCCGGCATCCCTTACCGCTTGACTCAATGAAAACTTGGCAACGGAATTCGCATTGGCAACCAGGTTCTCACAATGCCAAATGGTTTGACGAAAATTGGAAGCGAGACTCTGATCCGTTACCGATACTTTGGTGTGGCGAGCTCCAAATCCAGCAGCGGAGCAGGCGGCGAGGTCAAACTCGTCCGACTTCGGATCATCGAAGCTCAAGGAGAATGCATGAACCGGGAGAGTTGCCTGCTGAGTCATAAGGCCTAAAATGCTGGTCGAGTCGATGCCGCCACTCAAATAACAAGCGACCGGCACATCCGCACGCATGCGGGATCGAACCGCACTCTCGAGTAAGTCTTTGAGCGCTTCGCCATAAAACTCGTCCGATTGTGCGGCGGATAAATCTTGTTCGAGTGGGTAGGATATGTCCCAATATTTACGGACCAGAGACACACCCCCTTTCCAAACAAGGTCGTGGCCGGCCGGCAGTTCGCAGACGCCCCGATAGAGCGTACGGCCGTTGAGACAAGTTTGGAAAACAAACTGTTCTAGAAACCCTTGTTCATCCCAGGCGAGTTTCAGACCCCCGTGTTGGAGGCCCTTCACCTCAGAGGAAAATAGAATTTCTCCAGCGACTTCCGAATAGTAAAGTGGTTTGATGCCAAACCGATCTCGGGCTGCCCATAAGAGTTGTTGCCGGTCATCCCACAGGAGAAACGCGAACTCTCCTTGCAGTTGCTCCAGGCAAGTGGCGCCATACTGCTCGTATAGGTGGACCAAGACCTCGGCTCACAAGCTTCAGCGCTCTCGCGAGGTGTTGCAGCGGCGCTCCAGCGCCTGGGCACGACAGATTGCCGTTTGCTGTCGGGTCTGCACTTTTCGCCGAATCGTGCGGCCAGGAGACTCAAAATAGGAATGAAAAGACTCATTGTGACGATGTTGACGCAGCTTCTGTTTGCGGGTGTCCTCCCGGCTTTGGCGCAGACGAACTGGGAGGTCGCAAAAACGTTTCAGATCGGCGGTCCAGGCGGATGGGACTATCTCACGGTTGATTCGCAGACGCATCGGCTGTATGTTCCAAGGAGCACGCACACGATGGTGATCGACTCTGAATCTGGCAAGACCATCGCTGACATTCCAGGTCAGAAGATCGCTCACGGTGTCGCGATTGTGCCGGAGATAGGACGCGGATTCATCAGTGACGGCGGCGGTGACGGCGCCGTCGTGATCTTCGATCTGAAGACGTACGCCGTTCTGGGGACGATCGTCGCGCAGCCCGATGCTGACGGTATCGTCTTCGACCGCGCGAGCGGGCGTGTCCTGGTCGTATCAGGGGACAAGGGAGTTCTGATGTCGCTCAAGCCGGACATCGATCCTCGGAGCGGAAAAATCGATGCGCCGATCGATCTAGGCGGGGCACCGGAGTTCCTCGCATCCGATGGAGCTGGTAAGGTGTATGTCAATCTGATGGACAAGAATGAGGTAGCGGTCCTCGACATCAGGGCAAGGAAGGTGGTCGGACGCTGGCCTGTGGCCCCCGGCGGTGCACCGGTTGGCATGTCGATAGACGCGAAAAAGCGGCGCCTGTTCATTGGTTGCCGAAAGCCCCAGAAGTTGATTGTCATGAACACCGACGACGGCAAGGTATTGGCCGACCTGCCAATCGGCGCGAGCGTCGACGCCACGAAAATCGACGACGGCCAGGCGTTCGCTAGTTGCCGCGACGGCACGCTCACAGTGGCCAGCGAGAAGTCGCCGGGAAAATTCGAAATCGTGCAGACTGTGAAAACGCCCCCGGGTGCAAGAACGATGGGCGTGGATCCCACAACTCACAGGATCTATCTACCGACCGCGGAATTTGAAGAGCGGAGGCCGGGAGCAGCAGGCCGGCCGGTAACGAAGCCAGACACATTCATGGTCGTCGTGGTCGAACGTCACGCCGCGCAGTAGCGGCCAGGGCAGCAGGCACAAGGGCCTCGACATATGCCTATGCTTGTTCAGCTTAGCGACCGAAAGAACCCGCTGCGAAAGAAATTCATGTCGGCGCCTTCTTATGTTAAGGATTTTGGGCGATCACGCGGTAGTCGCGATATTCGATGTCGACGCTACTCTGCCCTAAAAGGAAGCTGCTCGACGTGGCATGAATGCGCTGGGCAAGTGCAAAGCCATCGATATTTTTATATTCGCGCACGACTTGCGGGCGCCCTTCGAAAAAGGAAGCACTAGCCAAGGGCTTCCCCTCGATCCTGACAAGCATGCCAGCCGAGTCCACCCACATCCTACCCTTCACCAGATACGGGCTCCGTTTTTTCGGAATCAACTCGATCACGTAGCGGTCTGGTCCGTCAACCGGCTCGCGGCCGATTATCTTCATGTTGTAGTTGCGCGACGTAATGGTGGCCTGCTCGCGCCGCGCGCCCCGGCTCATTTCGCTTTCCTCGCGAAGCAGCCGGTCCATTACGTTATTCGCCAGCAGTGATGGCCCGCTGCGCGACAATACCTTGTACGTCTTGCCTTCCCCGCGTGTATATGTTGTCTCGACCGTAACCTCGGCCGGCCTGGTGAAATGGGAGTTCTTGATGGTGTAGTACTCAGTGACCGTATATCCTGCGAGATTGGCTTCGCGCGACAACTCTACCGCGTCTATGCGGCGGATCAGATCCTGTTGCGGGTCTGTAGCGTTGAGGCCATCGCAGATGTACGAGCCAAGAATGAGAAGAGGCGCCGCCATACTGCTCGCCAGCAGCCACGTCGGCCCAACCTGCAAGCCTCGCACCTTATCCAGTCTCGTAACTGGCACCACAACAGATTAGCGGAAGAAAAGAAACAGAAATAGTTGCTTGATACTCATGCATCTATAGATCTACTCGTGAAGCGCAGATCCGTCGGCATTCACGGCAATTTCCTTCCTCTTGCCATTCCGTAGAATCACGGCCTCATAACTAATTTTGTCGCCCCTTGTCACAGCCTCGACATGCAGGATATTCGCTCCGGCAGCTTCTCTCTTCAGACCGTGCACAGCCACGGCCGGAACGTTGCCGATCTCGACTTGCTGCTCGACTTCAACGACGGCTCCGGACTCGTCCATCAATATGTCCCTCTTCTTGCCGTTTACCCGAGTTTCTACTTCGTAGAAAGTCTTTCCATTTTCGATCTCCTTGGTATAGCCGCGTACCGTTGTGCCGCTCTGTTCGTGTTCCTTGGCGGTCTTCTGGACGGCGGACGGAAGATCCTTGAATTGCACCCTCGCTTCGTTGTCCTCTGCACCCGCAAGACTGGCTAGCAGCAGACTGGCAATCAAAACGGAGATCTTCATAACCTAGAGATTATGCCTCCATTCTGAAATTTGAATGAAATACAACGGCTTTAGATCAGCAGCGTTCGCCGCAGACAGCCGCCACGCGAGATCACGCTTGGTATGTGCCCGACTGGAGGCGGTCCGCGTCTATCGAGCTCTCTGCTTGCCGCGCTCGAACGGCAGCCCAGTTGATGCGCTGAATAATTTCTACTTCTTTGCCGAGCTTGATTGTGGAATTGCGACTGGGGCAACAGAGGAGGTCGTGGTTAAACCGAGAGAGGTTGAGACCGCTTGGACCGACAAGCCGAGATTCCTGGCGATCTGTTTGACGTTCATGCCTTGGTGTAGCATCAACCTGGCTTGCGCGGTGGGCGAGAGCTTCACACTGTCTTCGTCGGGCGCGGTTGTTTTTGCGGCGCTTTGGCTGGCCGTCGGTGCCTGCGTCCGCTGTACCGGATCCGTTTGCGTGTGGTCGCCAGCATAAGAGGCCGCGTTGCTTGCTACTCCGTTCACCATCCGTCGCTGTCCTCTGCTTTCTGAATACTTTATCGGTGAATACGTAAAAAATTAGATCCTAAACACGACAATATTTCTACTATGCCCGGCGGCCTAAGCCATTGCCGAGCCGCCCCAAGCCGAACGAGGAACACGTCCCTCGGGAGAGAAACAATGCCTAAAGGTTACTGTCCCGGATTGTCCAGCAATCGCCTGATCGCGAGCGTCGGTGAAAATAGCTGGCTCGCTCGTAAGATCGCTGCCATTTCTCTTCACAAAGAATTGACGATTTGATAACACCTCGCGTGACGTTCCAGCCTATTATCAGCGCAGGACCAACGCCTCAAATCGGACGGCGGGTCTGATCTTCCATAGCAGTTCATGAAAGGAGACACACCGTGAACGATGCATCGAAGTGCTTGAAGAATTCTGCGAACCGGCGTTCTTTTATCAAAAAAGGATTGACAGTGACCGCCACTGCGACGGCAGGAGCGGGACTGTTGGCAAACGGGCCGTCAGCATTCGGCCGAAATCAGGAAGAAGATAGCGGCAGGCTCAGCAGGGGAGACGCCGCGATTCTTAGATTTCTAGCCGCAGCCGAAATCATCGAAAGCGATTTGTGGCAACAATATAACGAACTCGGAGGCGTCCAGGACAGCGAAGTGCCAGGCGGGAGTGGGAGCGCAGCTTACACCGCTGCTCTCAAAAATCTAGACGGTGATATGGACCAATACATCCACGACAACACCGAGGATGAGATTAGTCACTTCATGTTCCTTAACGCGTACCTGGCTTCAAAAGGCGCAGATATCGTCGACCTGGATCGCTTTCGCACTTTGAAAAGCAGTCAAGCAACCGGTGCTCAGCAAATTGGACGCCTGACAAATCTTATGCAGCTCACCGTAGATACCAGCTGGTACACCCGGTATCGCAGCCGTCCCAAGAACCCCGATCTCGATCCCACGTTCACTTTCCCGCATGCAATCCCCGGCTTGGCTAAGGGCCAGCATCCAGCAATTCCCAGAACCGACGCCGACCTCTCTCCCGACGATCACATTCAAGCGATTGCTAACACGGCGGCGTTTCACTTCGCGTTTATCGAGCAGGGTGGAACTAGCCTCTACCCGTCGCTTGCTCAGAGGGTCAGCGATCCGCAGGTTTTGCGAATCCTGCTCAGCATCGGACCCACCGAGACAGCCCATTTTCAGACCTGGCATGACAAGGCGGGCAACGCCGTGAACGGCTCCATCCTTCCGTCTCCTCTTGTCGATCCGAAGGACTCGACGGTCGTCTTCCCGAATCTGAATACCACTCCCGGCGGAGAGGACTTCCAGACCAACCTGATCATGCCTGAGCCGTGCCCTTTTCTCAGTCGAAAGTTCCCTGTGTGTTCGATCATTCGCCCGACCCAGACACAAGGCGCAGCCATGGGAGCGGTCAGAGCTCTCACTCAGGACGGACTTTTCATCGGCCAATCAAAAGAGTTCTTCGAACTATTGCGCGATCTGGCGGAAGATGCGGACGAGGCCAAGCGCGAGCAATAGCTTGCGCCTCCCAAATCAAGCTACCGCTAGTGTTATGACGTGCCGACAGTCAGCACGACGAATATTCGTGACTTGACGGTGCGACTACCGCCTCTTCTCCATCGCCTCCGCCCTAATAGCGCCTATGACCTCGCCGGTCGCGCCGTGATAGGGGGATATCGTGCGAACGGTGATCTTGGTGAATACCCGCGCATTAAGAACAGACAAAACATCCCGCCCCACGGTCTTGAAAATCTGGAAGCCGGTTCGCCTATCGGAGTGTGCCTGCTTGCTATCGGGATCGCAGCAGGTTAAGTCGACATCGCTACGCACTTCACGCACTTCGCGTTTCGCTTCATCAGCAATCGCTTCGACATCGTCCTTTTTAGCATCCCATCGACTTGTTGTCCGTCTTCATTTGCCTAATCGGTTGGGCAACGCGCCTACATAGAGAGGCGAAGGTACGACCAGTGGCAATCGTGTTGATCACGGACAATTGAGGCAACACGAACGGGAAAAATACTTGACTCTAATCACGTGTCGTTGCACCATGTCCGGGAACCGATGCCGCACTCAAAAATCGTCCTTCTGAGTCCGCCAGGCAGCTAATGCGAACGTAGCCGCCGTGACTAGTGCAAGTACAAGCAGCCGATTTCCGGGAACGCCCAGCTTTCCGGACAGCTCATTGTCCGCCATGGTCCACAAAAGGTTCAGGCGATCGGGTCGGAGCGGCTGCCACGAAGCGACCAGGGCTTGCAGCATGAGCAAAATGTAGCAGGATACTGCCGCTGTGTACTCCTTCGAGGACAACTGAGAGCAAATACGCCACAGCGAAAATCGTACTGCCACAAACAAACCAGAGAATGCTGTAATGCAGGGTGTCGCGTAGGGCGACCGGCTCACGCATCAGTCGCGAAAGAAGCGGTAACAGCAAAACCGGCAAAAGGGACAATACGGCCACCTGCAGCAATCCCATACCAATCTGCGTTCCCACAATTTGAAAGCGCGTGACCGGCAGAGCCAGCGTGAATGTGGATGTACGCCGGGCGCGCTCCCGAACCAGGCCACCGAGGCCGAGAAAGAGACTGAGTAGGGTGAACGTGCCCTTGGCTGTACCGGAGTAAATCAAATGGTGAATACGTAGCGTGAGGTTGCCGGAACCAACCGGTCCGAGCGGCCTTCGGGAGATGGTGGCAAATAGGCAAAAACCAATGAGCACCGCTGCGGAAATCGCGAATCGGATTCGGCTCGGGTGTCCTGTTGCGCTCCCGATCAGGGCGAACTTCCGTTTTTTCGTCGCGATAGAAGATCCTGACATTCCGGGTCGTTTCCGGCGTGTCGCCAAATAATTTCTTCAAGTGGGCGACAGCGGTTTGGCCGGAGACGCGTTGAACCAAGTGGTATTCCGTCTCGCCGATTATTTTTCCGTAGTACGTGCCACTTTGCGTTTGAGCACGCGACTGGAGTGGGTGGCCGTTTGCCCACTTCAACACTGAACATCCGCATACGCATGTCGCTTTGCGAGGTGTCCGCGATGACCGCTCAGTGCTGGATGTGCCGCGCGATTACCTCAAATCGGGCATCCGGTCGATCGCGGAGGATCTATGCACGCGGCAACTCGGCTACCGGACTCAAATCGACGCGCGAGAAGCGGAGCGCCGTGAAATCGACCAATCCCGCGTTACTTCGTTGGATCGGATAATCGATCGCGCAAATACTTCGGAAGGCGAAGGATATTTTGGGTAACGACAACAACTGGCTGAGCCGAAAAGAGAACAGGCCAGGCATCTCGAAGGGCGACTGCTCGTCTTGCAAAAGATGGGCCTGGCCAATCCGCTGGCCCACGGCACATGGAATGTTCGATCGGATTTTGTCGCGGTGCTTAATGCGATGCAGCAAATTACGGACCGGCAAAGAACTCTCGCCGCGCACCGCGCACTCGTTTCCGACGAACGGTTGCCGCTTGTGGTGACGGAGCCACGGGAGATCAGACAACTCGAAGGGCGAGTTCACGAACTTGCTCATTGGACCGGCCATCCTTCGCGGCTGGATCGGCCCACGTTGAACGAATCATATCGGTTCGGTGATCCGGCGTATGCCCAGGAGGAGCTCCGGGCGGAACTTGCAAGCCTATTTGTTGCCGCTGAAACCGGTATTCCGCACGATCCGGCGAACCACGCGGCGTACGTAGGCTCCTGGATAGAGGCGCTGCGAAAGGACAAGAACGAAATCTTCCGCGCCGCTCACGACGCATCCAACGCTACCGATTTCGTGCTCTCGTTTGACCGTGAACGAGCAAGACCCGCAACGGCAAGTAAACTGGATTCTCAAATCGAGCGCGACAATAGTCGGTTTGCCTCACGCTACGAACCGGGTTCCGGCACGGTCAGTGTTCACGACAAGCGCTTCGGCAACGATCACCACACGCCGTCCAGCCAAACGCAAATTTCCCGACGCAAACCGGCGTTCCGCGAATGGCGATTCAAATGAACGGAGTGCGCTCAGCGAGTCGTTCCAGGCCGCACGTGCGCTGGCCATCAAGGAACTCGGTCAGGAAGCACGAACTTATGTAGCCCAGGTCCTTCTCCATTCGCTCCATCAGCTCGCGAGTCAATTGCTGAAGATCGACACGGTCTCCAAACTCCGGCGAGACGATGAACTTCCACAGTCTGGCATCACCTTGCTTTTGCCAGCGGTCTAATATTTGCGCGGGATCAACATCAGAACCTCCTTTGGAAAATCCGGCTACTCCGTCAAGCGCAGCGCTTTCCCGCGCGATATATCGACCGTGAGCTCGCCATTGCCCAGCTACTTTGTTTTTGGTATACGTGACGCGCACCGCGCACCGCTGACTGAATTGTTTTCTGGGCCGCGCCCCTGATTTGCCGGACTGCCCAGCATTCCGGCGCCGAACAGATGTCGACGCGTACCGGAAGACGGTCCGCAAAGCAGTCGACCACGCAATAGCCTCATTCTTTCCGACTAGGGGTGGCCTGTGCGGCCGAAGCCTAAAGTCGTCAATTTCGTCAGTTGTCTTCGCCACGGTCCATTAGATCCTTCATCGCTGCCGCTGAATCGCCAACCATTCCCATCCCAACGCTCTTGAGAAACCGGTCGTACCGCAATTTGCCTCGCGCGACGGCCTGGTCGTAAACTTCCTTCGGCGGTTCGGACACGCATGTGAGAAGCATCTTGACCTGGGCGTCCGAGAACGCAAATGCCGCTTGTTGCACTCGTCGGACCTTACGAATCTCGCCGATTGCACGATCTATACTGGCGGCAATTCGCTGCTCGGCCGCCTCTGTGCCGCTTTCCGAACCTGATAGAGCCCGACGGATGGCATCCCGAATAAAGGCGCTCGGGTTGGAGAAGCCGTGCTCTTTAGCTGCGCGTTCCACTCGACCGTTGAGATCTGCATCAAGCCGGACGGACCGGACAGCGGCTTTCTGTTTCGGCACAAGCGGCCTCCTACACGGTAAGTCGCTAGCGCCTCGGCCTGTGACAACCTGCGATTACAAACGTAGGACAGCAAGGCGAAATTGTAGACGCCCCAAGCCGCACACTGATCAGGAGTTGCAATGGAAAAAGACAAGCCACACACTACGACCCTTTATGTTCCACTACCCGCCTGTTTTGGCCGGTATCTTTTCCGCCGTTTCCGTTGATCTGAAATAGTGCGCTGATAAAACGAAATCTTCTGAAATCCATGTGGCGTGAGCGCCACTTCCGAAATCTCCTGCAATCTTCTCGGCAATTCATGAAATTGCGCGTCACGAGTGCCGGCCCTCGCGACTTACAGAGAGAGGCCGCTTGGATACGAACGCGAACGACAAACTCGACCTGGTGAGGCTCCGCGCGCATCTGCGGGAAAAGCCTCGTACCAAGGCGGGCCAGGTGCGGCAGGCTTGGCCGGAGATTACCGAAGTCGATCTGGTGCTCAAAGACTGTCAATCCGAGGAACACGGCTGCCTTCGCGACCGCGCCTTCATTGCCCTGCTGGCGCGCTTGGGTGTGCGGTCGGGCGAGTTGCGAAGCCTTCGCTTAGAAGACATTGACTGGACTGAAGGGCTGCTTCATATCAAAGAGAGTAAGTCTGGCCACGGTCGCACACTGCCGCTGCCCGGCGATGCCGGCAAACTGGTCGCCGAATATATCCGCAGCGAACGGCCCACGACAGAGTACCGCGAGATCTTTCTGACTTCGCTGACGCCGCGGCGCCCGCTTGGCAACTGCACAGCTACCACGTTTGTGAATGTCTATCTTCACAAGCTTGGATTGGGCGGTCCCGGCCGCGGATGTCACAGCTTCCGCCATACTGCGGCCACGCTGATGGTACAAAACGGCGCATCGCTAAAGGAGGTGGCCGATGTTCTCGGGCACCGTTCACTGTCCACCACCGGCATCTATGTAAAGCTCGACGAGCCCTCCCTGCAGGATGTTGCTCTGCCGTGGAAGGGAGGCAAACTATGAATCGCACCCAACTAGAAGACCGGCTGACCGCATACCTGGAACTTCGTAAAGCGTTGGGCACGTCGGTCGCGGCCAATGCGAAACTGCTCGGCGAGTTTGTGCAGTTTGCGGTGATCAAAGCACCACCGGCTCCGTCACGTCGAAGATGGTTTTTGATTGGCTGGAGAACAGAAAGAGCGAACAGTTGGCCGTTGCAATCGCGAAACGACTGAGCCTGGTGAGGCAGTTCCTTCTGCACCTCAGTGCGGCCGTCCCAGAAACTCAAGTGCCAAAGCTAAACCTGATTGCCGGATATAAGCGGCCCATACCGTTCATATTCACGGCGAACGAACTGCAACTGGTTCTTGTGGCGGCAGGGGACTTCAAACCGGGCAAGTTCTGTTCGGTCGTGCTCCCCGCCATCCTCGGCTTAATCGCTGCCACTGGGCTAAGAGCATCTGAGGCGCTGAATCTCGACCGCCCAGATGTCATGCCGAGAAGCAGCCCTGAGACGCTCCTGATTCGGCACGGAAAATTTGGCAAGACACGCCTGGTCCCGCTTCACTCCTCGACAGCGGAACAACTGCGCATTTACGCCGGACACCGGGAACTACTGGGATACAGTCCTCACACTACCGCATTCTTCGTCTCTCTTCAGCGACGGCGGCTGTCTTACGGCACCTTGCGGAAGACTTTCAAAAAGCTCATCGCGAAGGTGGGAATCCGGGCTCGCAATGGAAGCAATGAGCCGACGCTCCATTCTCTCCGCCACTCCTTCGTCGTCACCCGACTCCGCACCTGGCATGAAGAAGGACTGGATGTTCAGAGTCGACTGGCGCACTTGGCTACCTATTGGCCACGTGGACTTCCATGAAACCTACTGGTACATGACAGCCAGGCCTGAGATGCTCTCTGCTGCTGCGGTTGACTTTGTGCCGCCAGCATCCGCCGGAGGTGAAAAATGACCGGATCATCGCGATTCTCCTCCCTCGTGCAGTGTTTCTTCACAAAACACCTTTGTGAGCACAAGCAGGTCAGTCCACGAACTGTCACCGCGTACCGAGATGCCTTCCGATTGCTTTTCACTTTTCTGACCATGTACAACACCGGGGCTCGATCGTCCGAGCTGACGCAGTTGAGATGTGGCCAGGTGACTTTCGGCTCACCATCGTTGGTTCAGTTGCACGGAAAGGGCCGAAAGGACCGTGTTGTTCCGCTGTGGCCCCAGACCGCCAAAGTTCTTCGGAAGTGGTTTGAGGTCTTACAAGCTGACGAAAAGGCGCTGGCTTTCCCGTCAGTTCGAAAGACGGCGCTGTCCGCGGATGCTCTGGACGATCTTCTAAAACGTGCTGTCGAGAAAGCTCTTCCGGCGTGCCCGGACATGGCCAACAAGCGCGTGACACCGCACGTTTTGCGCCACACAACAGCCATGCATCTGCTGCAGTCGGGAGTGGACATTGCTGTGATTGCTCTGTGGCTGGGCCATGAAAGCATAGAGACCACTCATGGATATGTGGAGGCGGATCTTGAACTGAAACAACGCGCGTTGGATAGGCTCACTCCCGCCTCAGGCAAGGTAAGCCGGTTCAAAGCCGACGATTCCTTGCTGCAATTCCTGGCCGGAATCTAAATCAAAGCGCGGGCTCGGTTTTTAGTCCAGGCCCGCGTTAACAGTTTGGCTGCGTACATTGCGATTCAGTACAGCCATCGATGACGGTTCGATCATGCATCTCGTCATATGCATGTCTGCAAACCCGTGCAACAGGCGCAGTTAGCACCATTTCTTCAGTCCGCAGCTTGTTTGTATGCCGATAATGGCGACACGATGCCTTGACCTTCGACCTATAATCGAGTAATCTGAACAGTAGAAGGTTGAGGTATAAATGCCGCCGTCACGATTTCCGATACCGCAGGGCACGCTGGACATGCTGATTTTGCAGATTGTTTCGCTCGAACCGGCGCATGGCTACGGCATTGCGCAAAGATTGGAGCAGATCTCGCGGTCGGTCGTGCACGTGAATCAAGGCTCGCTTTATCCAGCGCTTCACCGGCTTGAGCAAAAGAAATGGTTGCGGGCGGAGTGGCGTGAATCCGAAACCGGACGCGAGGCGAAGTTTTATTCGTTAACGGCTGCGGGCAAGAAGCAGCTGGTCGTCGAGAAAGACAGTTGGGCGCGGCTGGCTGGCGCGGTTCAGTTGATCTTTGAAGAGGGCAACCAATGATACGGCAACTGACGAACTGGTTTCGGCGCAACAACCTGGAGGGTGGTTTGGACCGTGAACTTCGCTACCACATAGAGCGGCGAACTAGCGATCTGGAAAAGTCGGGTATGACGATTGATGACGCTCGAAGACAAGCCTCATTGGATCTGGGCGGCGTGTCGCAGATTCAAGAAGAAGTCCGCGACGTCTGGTTGACTCGATGGCTGCGCGACTTTGCATATGATCTTCGCTTCTCGGTGCGCTCTTTCCTCAGGACGGCGTCATTTACTATCACCGCCGTTGTTTCTCTGATGCTCGGAATCGGCGCCACGACAGCCATTTATTCGCTGGTGGATCAGGTTCTGCTGCATGCGCTCCCGGTACGCGAACCAGCACGCCTGGTACGGGTTGATTGGAAAGGTGAGCAGGTTTCCGACGGATTCGGCAGTTGGAATTTGATGTCCTATCCAATCTGCCACGACCTCGATCAGCAGAAACAATTCTTTGAAGGTGTTTTTTGCCGGGCCTTGACCGACGTGAACCTTTCGACCGGGGGAGATTATCATCCGGCGACGGCGGAAATTGTTTCCGGCAATTACTTTAACGTGCTCGGGGTCGGGCCGGCTTTGGGGCGGGTGTTGACGCAGCTAGACGATGGCGCGGCGAACGCGAATCCGGTGGCCGTCATTTCGTACGACTTCTGGAGGACCCAACTGGGCGGTGTGGCGGATGTTCTGGGACGGAAGCTGATCGTCGATACGCATCCTTTCGTTGTGGTTGGAGTAGCGGCGTCGACGTTTCGGGGCATCGATGTTGGCGAAGTGCCGTCTGTCTGGGTTCCCGCGTCCATGTCCGACGAAGTGATACCGGGCTACACTGATCTCCGGCACACCCGTACTCGCTGGATGCAAGTGCTCGGCCGCTTGAATGAGGGCGTCGCGCTGAAGCAAGCTCAAGTTGGATTGCAGCCATGGTTCAAGGCCATGCTGCAGGAGAATATGCATCAAGCCGGATTTCCACAAATTAACCCGGAACAAATGCAAGAGTATCTCCATTCGTCGCTCACGTTGACTGCCGCGCCGCAAGGTCACTCCAGCCTGAGGCGCAGATTGGTTGAGCCGTTGTGGGTGCTATTCGCGGTGACCGCGGTCTTGTTGGGCCTGGCCTGTTTGAACGTGTCGGGTTTGTTTTTGGCGCGTGGCTCGGCGCGCGATCGTGAAATTGGCACACGGCTGGCGCTCGGTGCATCGCGCGGAAGGCTGGGACGGCAGTTTCTAGCTGAGAGTCTGCTGATCGCGCTGGCGGGAGGATTTCTTGGAGCGGCGCTGGCTCCTCTTGCGGTGCGCACCTTAATTGCATTCCTGCCCAAGAGCACAACAGCCAACGCGCTGCATGCGGGAGTGGATACGCGACTGTTGCTGTTTGCGCTGGGCGCAAGCATCACAGCTGGTGTTTTAAGTGGCTTGGCGCCGGCGTGGCAATCGGGACGGCGATCGCTAGTATCGTCGCTGCAACAGCGTGGTGGTACGACATTTGGCGGCGTTCGCCTGCGCAAGGTGATTGTGACGGCGCAAATCGCCTTGACCTTGACGTTAGTTGTGGGAGCGGCCCTGTTTGTCAGGACGTTAGATGCGCTTATGACGAAGGGACCCGGGTTTGTGACGTCCAGTCTGGTTTCGTTTAGACTCGCTTCTTCGCGCAATGGCTATTCCGAGGCAGCCGGCAGCCGGCTGATTCGCCGCATTGACGAAGCCATACGCAACTCGCCCATCACGCAGGTCTCCGCCGTAGCAAGCATGCCCTTGCTGACTGGAGGAAGTTGGAACGATCCGATGACGATTCAGGCCGACAAGCGAATAACAACCGACCGGGATGTGAATTTGAACGCCGTGACGCCCGAATTCTTTCGAACCATGGGCATTCGAATTCTGGTTGGCAGGAACTTCGACGAGCGCGATGCGCGACCTGCTGGCCAAAGGGGGTTTCGTTCGGCAATCGTAAACGAGTCTTTTGTGAAACGCTTTCTGGACGGGCGGAATCCGCTGGGCCTGCGAATTGGCGAGGGGTCCGGACCGGACATAAAGACGGATATCGAAATAGTCGGCGTTATGTCCGATTTCAGTTACCGCGGCATTCGCGACGAATCAGAACAGGCCTTTTTTCCCTTTGGCGAAGGTGCTGGCGGAACGTTTTATGTGCGAGTTCGTGGCAACCCAGAATCGGCTTTCCGGACGCTACGAACGATTGTTCACAACGCCGACCCGACGCTGCCCGTGCTGGACCTGCGCACTTTGGACGAACAGGTGGCCCGATCGTTGAACACCGAGCTCATGCTCGCCACGCTGTCAGGCGGTTTCAGCCTGTTGGCATTGCTGCTATCCTTGGTCGGTTTATATGGCGTGATGTCGTTCGTGGTTACACGGCGTACGCGCGAGATTGGGATTCGATTGGCTCTTGGAGCGGATCGCTGGTCCGCGATTTGGATGGTTCTGCGGGATGCGCTGCTAATGATTCTGGCCGGGATTGGCATTGGATTGCCAGTTGTATGGTTTTTGGGCAAGCTCGTCGTGTCGCAGCTTTATGACGTAAAACCGTTTGATCCAACCGTGATTGCGATTGCGACGCTGGCTCTTGGAACGGCGGGGCTCACCGCGGCGCTTATCCCGGCGCATCGTGCTTCGAGCGTGAACCCGACCGAATCGTTACGCGCGGAGTAAGCGTGATATCACGTCGCTATGCTCCGACGTGATTTTGCATTGGGCGGGGTAGGGCAAGTTTAGTTAGCGAAAAGTTAGACGCCGCCCAGACCGAGCGCGGCGCGCAGAGATTGCCGCTTGAGAAGTTACGGAAGGTCACGGGTGCGGTAGCCAGCATCATAGGGTTTGCTTAATTCAAAATGGAGGGCGTGTGCAAAGGAATGAGCGCAAACTAGGATTGTCAGGCTTCTTTCGGAGCCACCACGTTGTGCCGCGCGAGACCCGCCGACCTGCCAAGCAGCAAGTTTAGCTGACCGCAATCGATATCTCCTCCGGCACGATGGGAAATCCACCGTTGTCTCAACGCTCGCGAAGAACCGGAATTATGCCGAGTGTTCGACACTTGGCTTTGATGCATCCACACCGTTGACAACTTCCCTCGCCCCGAATTATTCCGGGTGTGAAAATCGTGTGGACGGATGTTTTCGGCGCTCTCTCGCAAGTCTTAGAATCGACTCGGAATAATAACCGGATCGGAATAACGAACGGTTAAGGGCTTTTCCACTGGTGCGTGTGAAATTCGTGTGTCCGAGAACGCCGAAGAAATGATCTGTCCGCACGCATTGCAACTAGAAGCGCCCCTAGAATGCCGAACAGCTTGCGCGACGAATAATTGTGACGCATATGCTAGCCCGAATTGTCACCAAGATGCTCCGCCACGACTAACAGGGTGTAGATCGCATGAAAAATACTTCGGAAATCTTGACCAATTGCGATGCTGCCGGAACGCTGGAGAATTCGCGATGCCACTGGAGATAAACACGGACACGATAGCTGAAGCGGTGGTGAATCGCCTAAGAGATTCAGCCGTCTTGATTCCGCGTCTCCTTACGTTAAGCCAAGCGGCGACGTACCTTGGGTTGACGGCGGACGCGCTCAAGGCCAAAGTTCACACGGGCCGAATACCAACTGTGGATATCGACAAGAAGCTGCGCTTCGATAAACTCGATCTCGACCGGATCATCGAAGAAAGCAAGAAGGTCGCCTAGATGGCACGAAAACGCAGCAAGCGAGGCCAGGGCTCAATCTATCAGCGGAACGGCCTTTGGTGGTGCGACTACTCGGCTGACGGAAGAAGAAAGCGGGAGTCGTGCAAAACGCCCAACCGGGACGAGGCGCTTGCGTACTTGCAGCGAAAGCAAGGGAAGCTTGCCTCTGGCGGATTGTTAAGCCCGGACCGCGTGAGTGTGCATGATCTACTCAAACTGGTATTGGAAGACTACGAGGTACGTAAAGTTGCCCAGATTTACATTGCCACGCTCAAGGTCAACTCGATCCTGATTCCGAAACTGGGTGATATCAAGGCGGCGAAACTAACAAGCATACGTGTCAAAGAGTACATTCGGGATCGCCTGAAAACGGTGAAGCCCAGTACGGTGAATCGTGAGCTCGCCTTATTGCACCGTGGCTTCCAGCTTGGATACGACCACGACCCGCCGATGGTTGGCAGAGTTCCGCACTTTTCAAAGCTGACTGAAGGCGAGCCGAGGAAAGGATTTCTTAAGCCGGAACACTACAGAAAACTGCTCTTCGAGCTGCCGGAAAACCTCCGATTGTTATTTGTGATCGCGTACCATGTCGGTTTGCGCAAGAGTGCCCTGTTGCGCATCAAATGGACCCAGGTTGACTTGGCGGCGAAAACGATTTGGATGGAAGGTCAAAAGGCGAATCGAAAACCGGAACCCGTGGCGGTTCCGATCTACGGCGACATGGCGAAGTTTCTTGAAATGCAACCCAGAACAACTGAGGATCTGTTTGCGCGCGGAAAGAACCCAATCAAAGATTTCCGGGAAAGCTGGAAACTGGCTTGCCAGCGCGCCGGCGTGCCGAATCTCCTATTTCACGATCTGCGGCGGACGGCCGTCCGCAATCTTCGACGGGCTGGTGTTGCCGAGACTGTCATCATGAAAATCACCGGCCATCGGACCCGAAGTGTTTTCGAGCGCTACAACATTACGGACCATAGCGACACACAAGAAGCTGGCCGTAAAACCGAAGAGTTCCTGGCGAGAGAACAGGAAGAAGTGGCACAAATAGTGGCACAGAAGGCCGAAAGACCAAATTGAAAGGAGAAGGGTAAATCCTTTGTTTTGTTTGGTGCGGATGAGAGGACTTGAACCTCCACGATGTTTCCCTCACTAGAACCTGAATCTAGCGCGTCTGCCAATTCCGCCACATCCGCACAATGTGTGACGCTCACCATTGTAATTCACGAGATCAATCGTGCTGCGGCTTCGTGTTACTATCGCGCCCAAGTCTATGTTTCGATCACTGCTTTGCCTCTTAGCCGCCGTGCCGCTCCTGAGCGCGCAAGCTCACCTGATTCTCGATACCGACATCGGCAACGATGTCGACGACGCGCTGGCGCTTGGCATGATTCACGGATTTGAGAGTCGCGCGGAGGCACGCCTTCTCGCTGTCACGATTACCAAAGATAACCGCTATGCCGCGCCGTTTGTCTCGTCTGGTGAACACCTTTTATGGGCGGCCGGATATTCCCATCGGCGTGGTACATGACGGCAAAACTCCGGAAGATTCACCGATCTTGAAAATTGCGCCTTTACCGCAAGATCGCGGCTATCCGGAAGCGGTCGAGTTGCTCACGCGCATTCTGACTCAGGAGCGCGATGGCGCGGTGACCATTGCGCAAATCGGTTTCAGTACAAACCTGGCGCGGCTCGTGGCGACTCCGGCCGGGCGCCGCCTAGTGCAACAAAAAGTGAAGGCTCTGTACCTGATGGCGGGTAACTTCGCCCAACCGAAGCCGGAATATAACGTCTTTACCGACGCCGAGTCATTCCGCAACTTGATGAAAAACTGGCCCACGCCGATTGTCTTCAGTGGATTTGAAATCGGCCTCGAGATCCCGTTTCCTTATGAAGCCATCGCGAAGGATTTTCGCTATGCCGCCGATCATCCAATTGTAGATGCCTATAAGGCCTATGTCGGCAAGCCGGAGGATCATCCCGATTGGGATTCGACAGCGGTACTCGAAGCAATTCGTCCGGATCGCGGCTACTTCGCGTTTTCCGAGCCTGGGCGCGTCAGCCTGGGCGAAAAGAACACGACTGTTTTCACGCGCGATCCAAAAGGAAACTGCCGCTATCTCATCCTAAAGCCCGATCGAGTGGGAGCCATTCGCGAGCTGATTGCGACGCTCGTGAGCGAGCCGCCAGCAGCGGCGGCGGTGAGCCAAGATAGAATTAAAGTAATGCCCGCCGCCTCTGTTCCGATTACTGCTCCCGCTCCTCTGCGATCCCCGTTTTTGATTGTCGCGTTGGGATGGCTGATCCCCGGCGCGGGCCATCTGCTGCTCGGCCGGCGCGGCCGCGCGGCTATCATATTTTCCACTGTATTGGTCACGTTTGTAGTGGGCATCCTGCTGCGCGGGCCGCTGTTTCAACCGGGCGGCCCGGGCGATGTCCTCTCGCGCCTGATTCAATACGGAGGCTTCATCGGCGATCTTGCCACCGGGCTTCCCTATCTTTTAGTGAGATGGCTGGGCTACTTCCCGCCCGATCTCGCTGGGCATAACCCGGATTACGGCTCGAAGTTGATCGTCGCGGCGGGATTGCTGAACATTCTGGCGATGGTCGATGCATACGAAATCACACTCGCGGCAAAAAGAATAACCAATCCTATGAATTTGAGCCTGAATCATTTTGAAATGTCGATCCTATTCGCGCTGGTGTGCAGCGTTATCTTAGGTCTGGTCACCAAGCGGACCGACGAAGCTCGTTTGAAATACGGCGTGTACTGCTTCGGCTGCTTCATGGCCGCGCTGTTCGGCATCGGCTGGTTCATGCGTCTGTTGCACGGATAAGCCCCGTTTCCACGGGCTGGGCAGGGTTATGAAAACTTTCTACATCGAAACCTTCGGCTGCCAGATGAACGCCCACGATTCGGAGAAGGTTGTGGGCACTCTGGTCGAGAAGGGTTATCGGCAGGTGGGCAAGCCGGAGGATGCGGAACTGGTGTTATACAACACGTGCAGCATTCGCGACAAAGCCGAGCAAAAGGTCTTTCATCGGCTGCAGCAGTTCAAGTACGCGGCAAAGAACGGCCATTCGCAGAAGACTTTCGGAGTCCTGGGCTGCGTGGCGCAGCAGGAGGGCGAGCGAATCTTCGAACGCGCTCCGCACGTGAGCCTGGTAGCGGGCTCGGCGAGCTACACGAAGTTGCCCGAATTGTTGATGCAGCTCGAGGCAGGAAACCGCCGCGTGACCGGGCTAAGCCTGGATACGAACGAAACTTTCGACACGCCCTTCACCCGGCGCGACAACCCGCATCGCGCGTACATCACGATCATCGAAGGATGCGATAAGGCGTGCGCGTATTGCGTAGTGCCCTTCACGCGCGGACCGGAACGCAGCCGCACCAGCGAGAGCGTGCTGCGCGAGGCGCAGTCGCTCGCCGATTCGGGGTATACCGAAGTGCAGCTGCTGGGCCAGAATGTGAACAGCTATCGCGATCCTTCGCCCGCGGGCTGGGACTTTGCGCAGCTTGCTAGCGGCACACGGGAAATGTCGCCGGTATTCGCCGCGTGCGCTTCACGACCTCCCACCCGCGCGATTTCGTGAAGAGCCATCGTGGATGCGATCGACGAGCAGCCTACGCTCTGCAATCATGTGCATCTGCCGGTTCAATCCGGCTCGAGCGGCGGTGCTTGCGCGAATGCAGCGCCTGTACACGCGCGACGATTACATGCGCCGCATCGACTGGATGAAGAACGCCAAGCGCGATATCGCGATCACGACCGATATCATCGTGGGATTTCCGGGCGAGACGGAAGCCGATTTTAACGAGACCATCGATTTGATCGAGGAAGTCGAGTACGATTCGATGTTTATTTTCAAATATTCGAAGCGGCCGAATACTTCGGCGCTCGCACTACGAAGATCATATTCCGGAGGAAGAGAAGACACGGCGGTTCATGTCTTGCAAGAGCGGCAGCGTGCCATCCAAATGCGGCGGAATGGCGGATATGTCGGGAAGACGGAAGAAGTGCACGTCGAAGGCTACAATGTCGCGACCGGCCAATGGATTGGCACGCACGAGTCAAAATAAAACGCTGAATTTTCACGATGTGAAACTGCCTGCGCCAATTGAGGGCCAGACGCTTGCTCGGCCAATATCTGGATGTGCTGGTGACACGCGCCGGCCCGAACAGCCTGGCGGGCGAGCGCGCCGGTTTGTCCGTTCCGCTTTTGCAGTAAGGTGGTGAATGACGAGGGGAATGGAGGAAAACACTTGGAAGTAGAAATGAAAATCCGGGGGCTGATGATGGATCCGATGACCAACATGCCCATTGTGGTGCTGAAGGATCTGAGCGGCGATTCGGTGCTGCCGATCTGGGTTGGCATCTACGAAGCCAACGCGATCGCTCTAGAGATTGAGAAAGTAACCACGCCCCGGCCGATGACTCACGATCTGATCAAGGTTGTGTTGATGGGTCTCGATACTTCCATCAGGAAAGTTGTCGTGAACGAATTGAAGGACGAGACGTTTTACGCGCTGATCTGGCTCGAACGGGAAGGCGAGCTGATCAGCGTGGATTCGCGTCCGAGCGATGCTCTGGCATTGGCTCTGCGGCACGATTGCCCGATCTACGTGGAAGAGAAAGTGCTGCAATCTTCGCGCAACTCCGCGACTGTTTCGGAAAAAGTCAATAACGAGGAGTTGCGCAAATGGCTCGAGAACCTCAATGACGAGGATCTCGGGCGTTACAAGATGTAGAATCGGGGATACCGCCTAGCGATCAGCGCGGGCGGCCTTCTGGTGCCTTTCTTTAGGCGGCGCGGTGGTCTGGACGCCCGGGATAGTCGGATCCTTGAAGGTCAGCATGTAAGGATCCTTATTGAAGCTATCGGCGACGCCGGTGAAGTCCAATTTAGCTGCCGACCTTGATCGTGTCGAGCGCCGAAGCCGGCAGGGGCTGCGAGAATAGCAGTGTCGCATCGGGCTTCGCGGGATCTTCCACGCCGAGCACCACTTTGGTGGGTTTGTCCGGCGGGTCGATGGAAATCACGGTACCGCTGAAGTTCTTCACTCCTTCCGCGCCGCCCGGAATCTCGGCGTCCTTAACCGTACTCGTGAAAAAGCTGTCGGCCTGGTCCCCAACCAAGTTGCTCTTAATGGTGTACCAGAGCTTGAACGCCGGGTCGGAATCTATTCGACTTTGCATCGCGGCGGCTTCCTTCTTGGCGGCATCGGCAGCACTGGCAATCGTAAAGCCTTCCGGCGGCAAAGCGGCGGTCTTGGCCTGCGCGAGCAATTGATCGGCGCCATCGGAACTACCTTTGATAGCCTTTGTAGGCTTTGTTGAAGAAATCCAGGAGTTGCGTTCGGGTTGCGGGCGGAAGCGCTCCGGGACCGTCAAACTGCGCGGCGCGGGCGTATTGAAACAGAGCTTCGGGAATCTTCTTATCGTCGTACAACACCTTCGCATATTGCGCCGAAACCGGGCCTTGATCCGGATTGACGGTCAGACTTGCCTTGTATTCCGATTCCGCCGTGGCGTTATCTTTCTTCGCGGCCGCTACCCAGGCAAGCGCGTTGTGCGCAACTCCAAGCCGGATCTTCTTTGCCTTTTCAAAATCGGCGGCGCTAATACCCTTTGGCGCGTTCGAGGGAGCAAACGCCTCGTCGGCGTTGCTGATGAAGGCGTGCGCCGCGGATTCCACCTGGCTCTGCAACTCGGGCGGCGGATTGTTTCCGCCTACCGCCGGTCCCCAGAAGGAAATCAAATACAGCGCGTTGGCATTCTTTGGATCGGTCTTTAACAATTCCTGGCACTTATTAAGAAGAGCCTGCCGCTGTGCGGGATCGTTTTGCGCGAGTTGCGCCAGAGTAGCAACGTAGTACTGTAACCGTTCCGGCGCGTAATCGCTCTGCGGATATTTGTCCTGCCAAGTGTTCAGGAGTTCCAAGCGCGCCTTCGGGTCGGTGGTCTGGGTGACCTTACTATAAAGGTCGTATTCCCCCCGATCCTTATAGTTCTTGGCCGGGGCCTGACCGGCTGCTGGCGCCGCGGCCGGCTGCTGCGCTCTCGCTGGGGCTACCGCGACCCAACCGGCAAGCAGAGCCAAAGCTCCCGCTGCCGCCAGCGGCATACCCGCTCTTCGAAAACAAATATCCACGATAAACCTCCCAGAAGAATTCTACTTAATAAAAACTTGTGTGAAGTGCACCCGTGCTACCCGGCACTCCATCACCCGCGTGCGCAAAGCCGGAGTATAACCAAACAGCGGTCTGCCCGCAACTCCATCTATTAGCTTAGATGCCCGGCACGCCCAAGTTGTTCCTGTGCCGAAACGATCTTTAGGTAACTGTACCGCATGCTATCATCCACCTTTCCATGCGCGCTGCGGACCTGGCGGTTATCGCTAGCGTACCTGCTTTTCATTACCTGGTTCGGCGCCCGGTTCAAAGAGAAACAAGCCACCGTTAAAGATTATTTCTTGGGCGGGCGCGGGGCCCCGTGGTGGGCTATCGCGTTCTCCATCGTTTCGGCCGAGACCAGCACGCTCACCGTCATCGGCACGCCGGCGCTTTCCTTCGCCGGTAACTTCGCTTTCCTCCAGCTAATCCTCGGATATTTGCTGGGTCGGATCGTAATTTCGGTTCTGTTCCTGCCGCAATATTTTCGCGGCGAAATGTTCACCGCCTATGAATTGATGCAGCGGCGCTTTGGTCCGCACATCCGAAAATTTACCGCCGGCCACTTTTCTGATGTTGCGGGCACTGGCGGAAGGCGTCCGCGTGTTTGCGGTGTCCATCGTCATTTCCATCGTTCTCGGCAGCGACGATATCTTTCCATTCTGCTCATCGTTCTGCTGACCCTTTTCTACACGTTCGAAGGCGGCATGACGGCTGTGATCTGGACGGATGTTGTGCAGATGGTTCTCTATGTGGCGGGCGCGGTGATCAGTTTTTTTCTGATCCTGCACCTGATTCCCGGAGGCTGGGCGCATGCGGCAGCGGTGGGGCAGGCGGCGCACAAATTCCAACTTTTCGATTTTCGTTTCGAACTCACGCCCGCATTTTTCCAGCGCACCTATAGTTTCTGGGCGGGCCTGCTCGGCGGTTGTTTTCTAACTACCGCGAGTCATGGCACGGAACAGCTTCTGGTCCAGCGACTGCTCGCCGCCAAAAACGAGCGCGAAAGCCGGCGCGCGCTGCTGGTCGAGTTGGGTCGTGGTCTTCTTCCAGTTCGCTCTTTTCCTGACGATCGGTGTGCTGCTATTTGTGTACTACAAAGACGCTGGCATCGCGGCGCCGGCCATTCCCGAGCGCACCTATCCGGAATTCGTCTGGAACCACTTGCCCGTGGGCCTCGCGGGCCTGGTGATGGCCGCGATTCTGGCTGCCGCCATGTCGAATTTGAGCGCGGCGCTGAACGCTCTGGCGTCCACTACCATCATGGATTTTGTGAAGCCGTTGCGCCCCGACTACTCCGAGGCGCGCTTACTGCGCCTGGCGCGCTGGGCGACGGTTGTGTGGGGAGTGGTCGCTGTTGCGTGGTCGGCCTAGCCGCGCGGCACTGGGGCCGCATTCTCGAAGCTGGCCTCTCGATCGCCTCGGTTCTGTATGGAGCGCTGCTGGGCGTTTTTCTGCTGGGGATGCTCACGCGCAGGCCGGGGGAATGGTCCGCCATCGTGGGCATGGCAGCCGGTTTCCTGGTTACGCTTTTGTTCCGTACGCACGTGGCTTACACTTGGTACGTCTTGCTCGGTTCGCTCGCCACTTTTGTCGTCGGCTACGCCGCGAGCTATCGTGCTGCCCAGACGCCTGGACACGCGGCGCTTCCTGACGTATGGCCTCTCGCACCCGCGCCGTCGCTCCAGCGAGTTCTCGGATTATGGAGCGCGGTCTCGATCGTAATCGGAACCGTTATCGGCAGCGGCGTCTTTCTGGTTCCGTGCACGATGATCGCGAAAGTCGGCTCGGTGAAGATTCTTTTCGCCGTCTGGGTGGTGGCGGGTTTGTTGAGCCTGTTTGGCGCCTTGACGTACGCGGAACTCGCCGCAGCCATGCCGGAAGCGGGCGGCGAGTATGTGTATCTGAGCGCCGCCTACGGTCCCTTTTGGGGCTTTCTATACGGCTGGACGCAATTCTGGGTAGCGAAAAGCGGTTCCATCGCCACGCTCGCGGCCGGTTTCTATACCTATTTGACGGCTTTCGTCCCGGCGCTCGGCGCTCCGGTGCTCGTCACGCCTTTTCACATCGGACCGGGAGGCACCTTGCTCGAGATTCATTATGGGCAACTGGTGGCAATTGGCGTGATTCTCATTCTGGCTGGCGTGAACTATGTCGGGCGTACGCGCGGGCGGCAATGTGCAAGTATTTGTCACGGCCGTAAAGTTGATCCTGATCGCCGGCATCATCGCCATCGGGATTTTCTCGGGCGCGGGCGATTTCTCGCATTTCGACCAGCATGTGGCGAGCGTGGGCGGAGTGGCTGGCTTTTTCGCCGCGATGGTGGGCGCTCTCTGGGCTTACGACGGCTGGAACAACGTCAGCATGGTCTCGTCTGAAATCCGGCATCCGGAGCGCAACCTGCCGCGCGCGCTTATTTTCGGCACAGCGGCCGTGATTGTGACATATCTGCTAGTCAACGTTGCTTACTTCTATGTTCTGAGCCCCGCGCAAGTCGCCGCCAGCCATCGAGTGGCGGCCGATATGATGTCGCATTTATACGGCCGCGCCGCTGCCGGCGCGGTTACGATCGCCGTGCTCATCTCGATTTTCGCCGCGCTGAATGGATCGATTCTTTCCGGCTCGCGCGTGCCCTATGCGATGGCGCGCGATGGTCTTTTCTTCCGGACCAGCGCGGTGGTCGATCCGCGCTTCAAGACGCCCGGTCACTCCATGATCCTGCTCTGCCTTTGGTCTTGCGTCGTGGTGCTGAGCGGCTGGTACGACGATCTATACAATTTCGTGATTTTCGGCAGTTGGATTTTGTATTTGATGACCGCAGTTTCGGTCTTTGTCTTACGCCGAAAGCAGCCTGAGCTGCCGCGACCGTACCACGTAATCGGCTATCCCATCGTGCCAGTACTTTTCAGCGCCGTTGCAGTTTTGCTACTCGTGAGCACGTTTCATACGCGTCCCCGTGAATCGCTCATGGGATTGGCACTTATGGCGCTAGGTATTCCGTTCTATTTCTACTGGAAAAGAACGGCAGTTAGAAACTAATACCGCCGATATTGGGCATTTTATTTCCTCTATTAGGAAAATGCGCTGGTACTACTAGAACTAATTGCGTGTTTTGTAAACGCGCGCGTCTTGAAATGGACAGCAAACACCCAGTAAACTGCGGATAAATCGAACGCTTAAACGCGGCTAGCTTAAAAGGGAAGCAGTAAAAGCGGCATAGCTCGATAGACCATATCTGGGAGGTTGGCGATTTTGGACGTCGACAAAATGCTTGCCGAATTACGGCTGGAGCGGGAGCAAATCGAAGAAGCTATCCTTACGTTGGAGCGGCTGGCACGGGGACGGGGACGCCGGAGAGGCCGTCCGCCTTCGTGGCTGAAGGACGCAGCAGCAGGCACGCTGAGCCTGGACGAAAATGGGGAGATCACCTCATTGTCGGGCGAGCCCAAGCGCCGCGGGCGTCCGCCGGCAAACCGGCCGAAGGCGCATGCGGCGGAAGCCGCCGGTTAATTTTTCGTCCCTACGGTTTCCGTGCGGCCCGCGAGCGGCTTTACTATGGGTCCGCCGCACACACCGACGCCCGTATTCAGCAGCGCGTTTAATAAATTGAAAAGCACGGCGTAAATTACCTGTTCCGATACGGGTTGGCGACCCGGCATGCGAAAGGTTCCAGGCAGCTCTTTAGCGATTTGCACGCGCACAGCATGCGGCAAGGTTCGCCCTGCCCGGTCTCGCTGGTTGGCAAGCGAAAGCGGCGTCTGCAAAACGGCGCCGGATTTTCCATCCACATAGAACTGGCAGCGAGAAAACCATCCGAGATTGCCCGGGTCGGCAGCGTCGAACAGCAAGAGCGGAGCCTGACGCTCGGTAGCCGCTAAGTCTAGCGACATGACGCGGCCCTGGTCATCGATCTTGAAATCGAACCCCGCCTGCCGCGCGATGTTGCCGATGAATTCCGTATCCAGTTCCAGCAACAGATATTTGTTTGACCCGGCCTCCAGAACTTGCATTGGCTCTTATTCTAACTGGCGCCGCCGGCCGTATAACCGCCGCGCAATTCCTGCGCTTGCTGACGGTACACCTGGTGGTCCGAATCGCTGAATTGCACCAGTTTGACGACCTTCACCGAGTCCGATTCTCCGCTGAGCCAGTTCGCTACGGTTTTGACGGCGATGCGCGCGGCCTCGCTAATCGGATAGCCGTAGATGCCGGTGCTGATGGATGGAAAACTGATGCTTTCGACTCCGCGCTCGACCGCCAAACGGAGACAGGTCAGATAACACGATTCCAATTGCTGCGGCTCTCCGTGTTTGCCGTCGCGATATATCGGTCCCACGGCATGGAACACGTATTTGGCCGGTAAGCGGCCCGCGCCTGTGACCACCGCGCTGCCGGTTTCGCATTTCCCGATTTCGCCGCGAATCCGGTCCAACTCCAGCATAATTTCGGGGCCGCCGGCGCTGTGAATAGCGCCATCCACGCCGCCGCCGCCCGCCAGCGCCGAGTTAGCGGCGTTCACGATGGCGTCCACAGCGATTTTCGTGATGTCGCCTTTCAATAGATGAAGCTGGCGAAAGCCAAACTGGATAAGGAAGTCTTGCGACATGTTAAATCGAAGCGGTTATCGCCTCTAGTAAAAAGGCGACGCTTTGCTCGTTCGCGAGCGGCCCCATCACGCCGATGCGCAGGATTTTGCCCGCCAGTTGACCTAGCCCGCCGGCTATTTCGATGCCGTATTTGTCGAGCAGTTTCTCACGGAGCTTTAGTTCGTCGACGCCGGCCGGCGGCCGCACAGTGAGCAAATGCCAAAGCCGGTCCTGCGGAGCTTTGACGACAGGTTCGAAACCTAATTTGGTCAATCCATTTACAAGCTGCTGACCCGCACGCAAGTGACGATCGAAGCGCTGCCGGAGTCCCTCCTCTTCGATCGCTGCGAGGCCCTGATGCATCGCGTAATACAGCGGTGGCGAAGGCGTGTGCTGATAGACGTGCGGCGGCTCGAAATATTTCGCCATCAGCCGCAAATCGAAGTACCAGGTGAACGGATCATCGTTGCGCTTTTCGAGCCACGCCCAGGCGGCTGGAGAAACGGAGATCGGCGACAAGCCGGCCGGGCAGCTCAGACCTTTCTGCGCACAGCTATAGGCTATGTCGATGCCGACCGCGTCCAGTTCCACCGGCATGGCTCCGAGCGTGGTCACGCAATCGGCAATGACCAGGGCCCCGGCAGCGTGAGCAGCGGAGGCGATCGCGCGGCCCGATTGATACGTACCGGTGGAAGTCTCGCCTTGCACGAAGGCCACGATATCGGGCCCGTCCCGCTCGATGGCAGACTTAGCCTCTTCGGCGCCGAATACTTCTCCCCAGGGTTTCTCGCAGCGGGTTACGCGCGCCTTCTGGCGGATGCCCATCGCGGCGATGCGATCCGCAAAATGACCGTTTGTGAAAACCAGACATTTCGAATCGGGCCGCACGAAATTGCTTACCGCCGTCTCCATCGCGCCGCTTCCGCTTGCCGGTATGAGAAAGGTCTTTTCATTGGATGTTCCCAACGCTTCGCACAGCCCGTCTTGAATCTCGCGCATGACGGCGAGAAAATACGGATCGCGAATTCCGGTGAGCGGCTGGCTCATCGCTTCGTAGGCGCGCGGCTCGATCATGGAGGGACCGGGGCCATAGATCAAGCGCTTGGGAGGTGCGATGCGTCTCGTGGCGATCGTCGGCATACCTTCAACGTATCAACTTGTCACAGACGGATGCCAGGTATGCCGGATCCATGGCTTAAGAAAAACTCGATGGTGGGCCCTAGAGAACTCGAATCTCTGACCTCCTCCGTGTCAGGGAGGCGCTCTAACCAACTGAGCTAAGGGCCCGCGAGCAATTCTCACGATAACAAATGCTGTAGTATTCGCAGATGGATCTGAAAGCTCACCGGATCTTTCTAACCGGTTCCACCGGCTACATAGGTACCCGCCTGATCCCTATCCTGAGCGCGCGCGGCCATCATGTCGCGGCGCTGACACGCGCACAATCACGGCATAAGCTCCCACCCAATTGCGATCCTGTTTCCGGCAGCGCGCTTGATGGCAATTCGTATGCGGCCGCGGCTGAGGGCGCCGATACGTTCATTCACTTGATCGGTGTTCCTCATCCGAGCCCGGCTAAAGCGCGTGAATTCGTCGAAGTCGATCTGAAATCCACTCAGGAAGCCATCCGGATCGCGAGCACGGCGCGCGTCCGCCATTTCATTTATATGAGCGTTGCACATCCAGCCCCGGTAATGCGGGCTTATGTTGAAGCTCGGACGGCCGGTGAACGATTGCTAGGGGCGAGCGGTCTGAATGCGACCGTTCTGCGTCCCTGGTACGTTCTCGGCCCGGGCCATCGCTGGCCTTGTGTGCTACTGCCGCTTTACGCCATTGCACGGATGTTCCCCGCCACGCGCGAATCCGCGCGGCGTCTCGAGCCAGTCACTCTGCAGCAGATACTGCGCGCGATCGAGACCGCCGTCGAGGACCCGCCCAGCGGCCTTCGCGTCCTGGAAGCGCCGCAAATTAAGCGTGTAGAATAGCTACCAACATGCGCCTCCGGCCATTGCTTGCCGCCGCTTTGGCCATCGCCGCCCTAGCGGTGTTCACGGTATGGATCACGTGGCGCGCCAAGATTTTGGAAGGCGGGTCGCGCGCCGGAGGCGAGGCTGTCGCCCTGCTGCATAAACCCGCGCCGGATTTCAGATTGCCCGCTCTCGATGGTCACTTTGTCTCGCTAGGGGCGGAGCGCGGTAAGCGGAAGGTGGTGGTGAGTTTCTGGGCGAGTTGGTGCGGCCCGTGCCGCATGGAATTGCCCGTGCTGCGTTCCTTCTACGAACGGACGCATAAACCGGACTCGGATTTCGACATCGTCGCCATCAGCCTGGACGAAGATCGCGATGCGGCCGAGCGCATGGCAAATGAATTGAAGTTGCCGTTTCGTGTTGTTCTGGACCCTTTGCAAAAGAGCGCGGCGGCGTACGGTGTCTGGGGCATTCCGGCGCTGTTTATCGTCGATAAGAGCGGCCGCGTGACCTACAGCGGCTCGGGGTTCAATCCGGGTCTTGAATACATGCTGCCGGTCAACTCGGGATTAACCTCAAACTTCTCGCGGAGAAAGGATCGAATGGCAGCGCCGGCCATTGAATTCCGCGACGTGACGAAGGTATACCAGCGACGCTTCAGCAAGGAGCGTATGCCGGCGCTGTCGAACTTTTCGTTCGAAGCGGCGGCCGGGAAGTATGCGCGTTTCTTGGCCCGAACGGGGCGGGGAAGACGACTAGCATTAGCATTCTAATGGGATTTCTGTTCGCGGATGCGGGCGAGGTCCGCGTGTTGGGGCAACCGCCGGGCGATGTGCGCGCAAAAGCGCAGATCGGTTTCCTGCCGGAGAATTTCGCATTCTACAAATACCTGACCGCTCCGGAGCTGCTGCGCCTTCACCTGGCGCTGGCCGGCGCGCGGAATGCCGGCGCGGATGGCCTGATCGCCGAGTTGCTGCTCAAAGTGAAACTGCACGGCTATGAGCAGTTGAAAATCGGCAAGTATTCGCGCGGTATGATGCAACGCCTTGGCTTGGCGCAAGCGCTGCTTGCAAACCCGCAATTATTGGTTCTGGATGAGCCGACCTCGGGACTAGATCCGGGGGGCCGTAACGAAGTTCTGGAATTGCTTGGCGCGCTCAAAGCGGAAGGCAAGACGATTTTTCTGAGTTCGCACATTCTGCCCGAGGTTGAGCAGATTTGCGACCGGGTCGTCATCATTGATCGCGGCCGACTGGTGCGCGCCGGCCGGTTACGCGAGTTGCTGGCGGCCGGGAGTCGCGTGGAATTGATTGTCGACGTTGTTCCGGAGTATCTCGATAACGTTCTGCGAGGGCATGGGGCGGCGATCGAACGCGGGCCGCGCGACGTGCGAATCACGATCGATGCCGCGGGCAAGCGCGAGATCGCGGAGCTGCTATGGAAGGCGGAATGCGACGTGATCAGCATGAACCCGGTGAAAAGCACCCTACAGGAATTCTTTCTACAAATGATCGGAGAGCACGAAGAAACGGCATGAAACTTCGCGCTATCGCTCTACATACTTTCGGCGCTCTGCTGCGAAACAGACTCATCATTTTGTTCCTGGCCGGTTTTGTCTGCGTGCTGCTGCTGATGATGTCGCCGCTACTAATGGCGAAATCGATGCCGGGCGCCATCAGCGTGGCGCAATCACAGGGGATGGTGCTCAGCATGCTGAGCGGGATAACGTCGCTCGTGAGTGGATTCGGCAGCTTGCTCGCAGCGTGGGCCGCCGCCGACGTGGTATCCACCGAGATGAGATCCGGCACGATTCTGGCGGTGATGGCAAGACCGGTGCGCCGCTGGGAATTTCTGCTCGGAAAATATCTTGGCGTGCAACTGCTGATGCTCATTTATGTTCTCGCGATGTTTGGGCTCGGCTATCTGCTCGCCTGGATTGGAGGGCAAGCGATCCACTCCACCCCGTGGGTGCTGATTGTGTATCCGTTGGTGCGCTATGCGGTTTACGCTGCGATCGCCATGCTGCTGGTTACAGTGTTTCATCCGGTGGTGTCGTTCGGAATAGTGCTGGTGATATCCGTGCTGGTCTCGGTCCTTGAACCGTCGTCCGGAGCATTCTCTTTTCTGCCGGAGTGGCTGCGGGCCGCGGTCTATGCTGTCCTGCCATCCACCGGATTACTTTCGGAAACACGGTTTCTTGCCCTGACGCAAGCCTCGTTGCGGCCGGAGCCATGGACGCACCATCTGATCGCTTTGAGCTACGGTCTCGATTACGCGCTGGTGTGTTTTCTGCTCGCGGCGTGGTCGTTCCGTAGGCGCAGCTTGTCACGGCTATGAGGCGCGCCCTTTATGTGCTGCTGTTTCTGTGGGCTGCCATCAGCATGGCCTATTACATCGCGGGCGTCGCCGCACTGAACGAGAAATGGTTCCATGGCGACCGGCACGCCAATCGACCGTTCGACATTCACGACGATTTAACTCTTCACGGACTGACGAGGGAAGCCAAAGCAGCGGGCCTCACCGAAGGCGATGTGATCCGAACGGTCGAAGGGCGCCCGTTCACCGGCGATGCACAGATGACCCAATACCTGAGACATGCTAGGCCGGGCGATGTGATGAAGGTGAATACCGCTTTCATCCACCTTAGACCTCGAGAAGGGCCAGATTTCACGGCAGGCGGATTTATTACCTACCTGACGCCGATTCGGGGCGTCCCTTTGCTTGGTCTGATTGTCGGCTACTGGGTGGTCGCTGCCCGGCCGTAAAATCCGAATGCATGGCTGGTGTTGGTGCTGCTGACCTTTCCGGAAGTGTCGTTTGGGGATTTGGATGCAGCCTGGTGGGGAGGCATTTGGTATCTCGTCTTCGCGTATTGGGGCCTGATCGAATTCTTCGCTCTTCCGGCGTTGCTGTGGTTTGGCTTGCTTTTTCCGGAGCGCTGGCGTCTAGACGCACGATTTCCGTGGTTCAAATGATCATTCTTGCCGCGCAGTTCGCAGCTCTTATCTGCTATCTCGGGTTTCGAAATTCGCCACGGCTTTACCGCCCAGCGCCTATCTGGGTGGCTTCCACGTAACCGCGCTCCCGCATTTCATCGCGATGAAATCGTGGGTGGACCGGATTACGGGCTGGGGCCAGGTGGCGTGCATCATAATCTTGCTGATCGCGATCTTCGATAAATTACGCTCGGCCTCCACGCCTGATGCGCGGCGCCGTCTTCGAGTTCTGGCTGTGGGCAGCGGACTATCGCTAGGACCGCTGCTGATCATGTTCGGAGTGCTCCCGCTTTTTGGTTACCCGTTCCACAATGGATTGCTATTCCAGATCGCGGTCCCGTTTTTGGCTCTTTTCCCTTTGACACTGGCATATGTGGTGGTGGTGCAGCGGGCCATGGATATCGGCGTTCTCTTACGCGCGGGAACTAAATACCTGCTCGCGAAGGCAACCCTAACAGTAGTCGAAATCTCCATCGCGGTATTGCTGGTGTGGCGCTTTCTCGTTCCGATGGTGCGGCAGCAGCATTACGAAACCACAAATGTGATTCTGCTGGCGGCGATCATCGCCGTGTTACTCGCGGCGTTTGTCATGCGCGATCGCTTGAGCGGCCGCCTGCGAAGGTGGTTGGACCGTAAGTTCTTCCGGGAAGCTTACGAGGCCGAGCTGGTCTTAAGCGAACTGTCTGAGCATGCTCGCACGTTCGCGGAAAAGGGCCCGCTGCTCGAAACCGTGTCGCGCCGTATCTCCGAGGTACTGCATGTCCCGCCGGGTTGCGGTTTGGCTACGGGCAAGCAACGTATTCCACTTACAGCAGGCCGTCGGCTTCCCGATCGCGGCGCCGGTGCTTCTGGCTGAAAATTCCTTCACGGTTCGGAACCTGGTTCAAACAAACCGGCCCACGACGGTGTATCGGGACCGTCCCGAAGAATGGCTGAGTCAGGCCGGCTCCGAGGAAATCTCGGCCTTGAATCAAGTCGAAGCGGAACTGCTGCTTGCGCTTCCCGGACGCGACCGGCTGATGGGTGTGATGGCGCTTGGGCCCAAGCGATCGGAAGCGCCGTATGCGCCTACCGACTTGCGCATGTTCCAATCGGTCGCGACACAGACCGGCTTGGCGCTCGAAGTACACGAGTTGGCGCAGTCTCTCGCGCGGGAGGCGGCCGAGCGCGCACGCAACGATCGCGAACTGGAAATCGCTCACCAGGTACAGGAGCGGCTTTTTCCACAATGCATTCCGCAAATTCCAGGAATGGATCTTGCCGGCGCGTGCCGCCCGGCGCAGGGTGTGGGCGGCGACTACTACGACATGATCGCTTTCGCGGACGGCCGCCTGGGACTGGCGATCGGGGATGTTTCCGGCAAAGGAATTTCGGCCGCTCTTAATGGCCAGCCTGCGTGCGTCACTCCACGCGATGACGCGTATTGGGTACATCGATCTGGCGACGCTCATGCAGCACATGAATCAGTTAGTGTATGAGGCCTCAGCCGTGAATCGCTATGCCACGTTTTTCTTTGCGATCTATAATCCGTCCGCGCGGGTATTGAAATACGTGAACGCCGGACATAATCCGCCCGTCGTGCTGCGCGCCGGCGCGCAGATACTTCTCGAGGCGGGTGGCCCGGTGGTGGGCTTGCTCCAGGATGTGGGCTACGAGGAGCAGTCGCTGGTACTCGAAGCGGGCGATTTGTTGCTCGCGTATACCGATGGCATCAGCGAAGCCATGACAGCTGAAGATGAAGAGTGGGGCGAAGAGCGGATGATTCTGGCCGCGGAAAACGCCCGCTACGAGTCCGCGGCGAATGTTCTGAGCGCCATTTTCGCCGCCGCCGACCGATTCACCGGCAATGCGCCGCAGCACGACGACATGACGCTGCTCGTGATACAACTCGGTTGAATGGCAGCAGCCCTCATTACCGGCGCTTCCACCGGCATTGGCCGCGAGTTTGCCTATTTGTGCGCTCATGCAGGCTATGACGTGGCGCTGACCGCGCGCTCGCAATCGCGTTTGGAGGAGCTTGCCGCGGATGTCCGTCAACGCACGGGGCGCAAAGCGTTTCCGCTGCCGATAGACTTGGCCGATCCGGCCTCGCCGCGTCAACTCTATAAGCAAGTGGGCAGCTTAGAGGTCGCGGTGGAAATTCTCATCAACAATGCCGGATTCGGACTGGTTGGGCGCTTTTGGGAGCTGGATGAAAGCGAGCAGATGCAGATGGTCCAGCTCAATATGGGCGCGCTCACCCACCTGACCAGGCTATTTCTTCCCGATTTCATAGCGCGGCGCCGCGGCTATATTCTCAACGTCGCCTCGACGGCTGCCTTTCAGCCCGGTCCGCTCATGTCGGTCTATTACGCGAGCAAAGCGTACGTGGTTTCCTTCTCCGAAGCCCTGCACAACGAAGTGCGCGACCATGGCGTGAAAGTCACGTGCCTTTGTCCCGGCCCTACGCAGACCGAATTCGACAAACGCTCCGGCGCTTCCGGCACGAAGCTGTTCAAGCACGGGAAAGCGATGAGCGCCCTGTCGGTCGCGCAGATAGGTTGGGACGCGCTGCAGGCGGGCAAGCCGCTGGTCGTGGCAGGCGAGTTGAATGCCCTGATGGCGTTTCTCACCCGCTTCGCGCCCAGACAACTCGCGGCTTCGATCGCGCGGCGCATGCAAGAACCGAAGTGAGCAGGGCGGAACGGAATGCCGGCTAAGGCAATTGGAAATTGCCGGTCGTGAGCATCGGATTATGGACCTGACTGCGCGGCAGGCCGCCCAGCCAGGCAAGCCGGTCTTCGCCCAGCGCTTCACGAGTGGCGGCCGCCATATCGCGGATCGTAGCGAAGGGTTCGCAGGTTCGGCGATTGTTGGACAAACTCTTCGAGCGATTGAGGGCGGAAAAACAATTCATCCGTATGACCCAGCACGCCCGGCCATCCGAGATAGCGCATGCGATCCACTATTTCCACTGGACTCGATCCGCTATCAGCCAGATCGCCGCCATGCAAGATCAGGTCGGGAGAAGTTTGCCGCAGATCCGCCAGGACTGCCTCGAAGGCAGTCCGATTGCCGTGAATATCGGATACGATTGCGATGCGCATAAGAGTTCTCGCGTGGCATTCGCATTACGGTTACTACCCCGCAGCTCGTGCGAGATAATCGGTTCTCCATGAAAGAAACCTTCCGCAAGTTCGCGCACCAGTCCGCGCAGGCAGTGGGACATCCGTGGGCATTCTTCCTTGCCGTTGGAAGTATTGTCATTTGGGGTCTTGCCGGACCCCACTTCCACTACTCCGATACCTGGCAGCTCGTCATCAATACGGCGACCTCGCTCAGCACGTTTCTGGTGGTCTTTCTAATTCAAAATACGCAGAACCGCGATGCCAAGGTCGTCCAAATGAAATTGGACGAGCTCATTCGGGCCATCCATCCGGCCCGCACGGCGCTGATGCAAATGGAAGATCTCAGCGACGCCGAATTGGACAATCTGCATCTCGAATTTCAAAAGCTCCGCGACACGACGGTCGCGCGCTTGGGAGAGATCGAAGCATCCAAAAAGAAGCGTCAACACCGCTAGAGGGCGTGGTTTACGAGATTTGTGCAATGTACCTTACTCAGATGCGGCATAGGAACATATTTTGCACACAAAGGATGAAGGATTCCAGATTTTTCGACGATAACTTGTACAGTTACGGGCTTCGATATGAAATTGACTTACTTAATTGTCCAACGTTGTTTAGCACTTAGTTGCGTGTTCGCACTCGCCGCCGGGAGTACTTTTGCTGGTGGAATTCCCAAACCTCTCAAATCGCGCTTCGTGATTGGCGATCCAGTGTGGCGGGAGCTGCCGATCCGCAGTGACTTTCAGGGCCAGTACGACAAATCCTGGCAGACGGCGGTCAACACGATTCTTGAGAATAACTTCGACGTCGCCACGATGGACAAAGAGTCCGGGTATCTGCGGACTACCTGGAACGAAGGTATAGTTGCCCTGAACGGCAATTGGGCCTATAAGGTGCAAGTAAGCCTCAAGGTGGTTTATACACCCGGCGATCCGCGAGCGACCCCCCCGACGGCCCCAGTGGTCGAGAAAATTCGCGTTCAGGTAGCGGGCGAACTGACCGAGGTGGATATGCGCCGCCGCAAAGTCGCGGCAGCGTTCCGCGGCTATGACCAAGTGCTGTTGCAGAATCTGTTCCAAGATCTACAGGGCAAACTCGGAGCGCGCTAACTGTTTCTCGCAGTCTCGTAAAGCCGCGGCGAATCCGTACTTCTGCTAGTCTTGCAGGTGACGTGTTCAAACCACATTGGGTTCATAGCGGATGCGGCGGTGTGATTTGCGGCGCAGGTATTGCGTACCTCTGCGCCAAGTGTGGTGAAAACGCACCTGCCATTGGGGCGGAAATTCCGTTCGATGTAGACAACCGCCGCGAGTACTTCGCTTGTCATCCGGAGTTGGAAGTCGCGCTGCTGAATGGAGAGCAGATGTCGCAAGCGAACGAACTGCTGTACGAGTTGCGCTAATTATTCCGCATCCAGCCAACCACTGGATCGATACAAATGGCCCGGCGTGCCGGGACGTAGCTAGCCAATACCGCCAGTAGCATCAGAAGAACGCCACGGCTATGAAGGTGGTTCGATCGGTCGGCTTGACACTATGGAGCGCGTTCGCCAGGAAGCGGCTCAAACGTGCCGCGTTGATGACCGTGAACAGCGCGATGTTGGCGCCAATACCCAGCGCCAACGTAAGCGCGCGGCAAGCGATGTGCGCTTCAATTTCGGCGGAGAAGTCGGTTAGTTGTGGCGCCTTCGGGCGAACATCTCACCTGAGCGTCGGTTTGCTTCGGTAAACTGCCAACCCAGAACCGCCGGTTGCGGTGGAAACCTCACGCGCTGCTTTCAGGAAATCGCGGCGAGAAACGTGGAGGGCAACGCCATCCTGCCAACACATGCTACCTTCCATACTCTACCTTAGAAGCATGAAGATCATCTCTTCAAAAGAAATTCTCAAAAACAAACTATTCACAGTTGTAGACGAAATTGCGCATGACCCCAGCGGCTTCGAGATTCATCGCAACATTGTCCGCCATCCGGGTTCGGCGGTCATGCTGGCCGTCGATGCGACGGAACGCATCCTTCTGGTCAAACAATTTCGCTTGCCCGCCGAGCAGGAATTATGGGAGTTGCCGGCGGGACGCATCGATCCCGGAGAAACCTCGCTGGATGCGGCGAAACGCGAACTGCGCGAAGAAACCGGCTACAGCGCCAAAACATGGACCAGGCTTGCCTCGTTCTGGGCCAGCCCCGGGTATGTCGCTGAAAAAATGGATGTCTATCAAGCCTCGGACCTGACCGAAGGTAAGCAAGAAGCGATGGAAGACGAACGCATCGAAATTCGCTGGTTCACCGGCCAGGAAGTTGGCGAGTGGATACGCACCGGCAAGATTCAAGACGCGAAGACGATGATCGGCTACTTCATGTGGCGCGATCATCAAGCGCAGCTCGCGTCGCCCGCTACTCGCTTGTGAGCGGCCGGTCCATTAATTCGCGAATGGCCGCGCGCGGATCTTTCCCTTGATAGAGGACTTCGTACATCTTACCGGCGATCGGCAGGTCCACATTGTGGCGCAAGCCGAGCTGGCGGGCGGCGCGGCAGGTGGGTACTCCTTCGGCGATCATCGTCGTTTGCGCAAGGATTTCGTCGAGTTTGCGGCCGCGCCCCAGTTCTGTGCCGACCGAGCGATTTCGCGAGAGGTCGCCAGTCGCGGTCAGCACCAGGTCGCCGAGACCAGCGAGACCGCTTAAGGTGCGCGGGTCGCCGCCCATCGCCGCGGCCAGCCTGGTGCTCTCGGCGAGTCCACGGGTCACCAATGCCGCCACGCTGTTGCTCCCGAGTCCGAGTCCGCGGCAAATGCCCGCGCCGAGGGCGATCACATTTTTCATGGCCGCGCCGATTTCCACGCCGGCTATATCGCGGCTGGTATAAAAGCGGAGCGCGGGCGTAGCAAAAGACTGTTGCAGCCCTTCGGCGAGTCGGATATCTTCGGACGCGATTACGACCGCAGCGGGCTCACCTGCGGCAATTTCTTTCGCGAACGTCGGCCCGGATAAGGCCGCCACTAGCGAGCCTGGAATGGCCTCTTGAACCACTTGCGACATCCGGCACAGAGTCCCTTCTTCGAATCCTTTGGTTGCGCTGACCACCGGCGTTCGAGGAGAAATATGCGGCGCGGCCGCTTCGAGGACGTGGCGCAAATGGGCAGACGGAACCACGCTAACAATTGTGCCGGCGTCCGCAAGAGTCTTGGCCAGATCGTTTGAAACCGTGACTTGATCCGGCAGACGGAAGCCCGGCAAGTAGCGCGAATTTTCGCGAAGCCGGCCGAGTTCGTGGGCGCGGTCAGGATCACGGGCCCATAGCGCCACTGCTTCAAATCGCGAGGCGAGCGCGATGGAAAGCGCGGTTCCCCAACTGCCCGCACCCAATACCGCCAGCCGTTTATTTCCGGCCAAAGGCGTTTTCCTTGCCGGCCCGGAGCCGTGCGATGTTTGCCTTGTGCCGGTAGATCACGAGGGCAGCCGCGAAGATCGAGGCATATAAAATAGCGCGCGGCGGCCGGTTCACCAGCCACAGCGCAAACGGAAACACCAGCGCGCCGAGTATCGATCCCAGCGAAACATATTTGCTGAATCCGACCACGGCCACAAATACCGCCGTCGTAACGAGCAGGGCGAGTGGAGCGAGATAGAGAAACGCGCCCACAAAACACGCCACCGCCTTACCACCTTTGAAGCGCAAAAACACCGGATAGCAATGGCCGACCATTACGGCGGCAACGGCCAGCGCTAATGCAGTCGTATTGCCGCGCGTCAGCAGCGCCGCGAGCCACACTGCGAGAAATCCTTTCAGGATGTCCAGACACAAGACCACCACTCCAGCCTTCGTGCCCATGCTGCGCTGTACGTTTGTGGCGCCGATATTTCCGCTGCCCATAGTGCGGATGTCGCGCCCGGAAGTTAGACACACGAACCAGTAGCCGAAGGGAAGCCCGCCTAGCAAGTAGGCAAGCACAGTAGAGAGAATCACGGTCTAGCGCGCCGCTAACGCCGCTTCCAAGCGGTAATCCCGCAGCTTGCGATATACGCTTGCGTTCGACCCGGGATCGCTGCGAAACAGACTGAAATGTGCGACGCGGAATTGGCCCAGGTCGGCTGGCTGCAGGCGCTCGATCTTTTGCCGAAGCGCCTGCAGTGGCGCTGGATGCTTGATACGCGCCAGCGTTAAATGCGGAGAGAACGGCCGGTCCTCACGGGCCACGCCAATCGCTTCGAGACGAGTTTCGATCTGTTCGACCAGCGCGGTCAAGGTCGGGCTGGCATGCACTCCCAACCAAAAAACGCGCGGCGCACGCTCGTTCGGATACCAGCCCAAATCCCGCAGCGAAATTTCAAACGGCTCGCGTGGGGCAAGCTGGCTCAGGGCATCGTGAATCTCGTTTAACCTGTGTTCCGGCCATTCGCCGATGAACTTCGTCGTGATATGCAAGTTGTCGAGCGGGCTCCATTTAATGGGCGCTTCGGGCCGTAAAATGCTCAACAGACGCTCCAGCCGAAGCCGTGCGCCGGCGGGCAGCTCGATGGCCGTGAACAGTCGCATGGTACTGTTCTAGCTTATCCGCTTGCCTTGGTCGTTGTCTCGTCTGTTGCACGCTACCGAACCGGTCCGGCTGGATTTTTTTGCCCGGCCGGCTCAGGAATTGGCTCCCGATCTCCTCGGCTGCGTCCTTTTCCATGGTGAAACCGCCGGCATGCTGGTCGAGACCGAAGCTTATCTGGGACTCGACGATCTTGCCGCTCACGCTTCGCGCGGCCTTACTCCACGCACCAAAGTGATATTCGGGCCGCCCGGACGCGCTTATGTTTACTTTATCTACGGCATGCATGAATGCCTGAATGTCGTTGCGGACCGCGAGGGAGTGCCCGGATGCGTGCTGATCCGTGCGCTCGAGCCTCTGTGCGGGCTAGTGCAGATGGCGGAGAGGCGCAATTGGAAGGGTCCATCCATCGGCCTTGCGAACGGTCCGGGTAAATTGACGCAGGCGCTCGCGATTACGCGCGATTCGTATGGCGTGCGTCTGGATCGGGGCACATTGCGCATCCGGCGCTGGCGCGAGCGGCCGCGGTTTGAAATCGGCGTTACGCCGCGTATCGGCATCAGTCAATGCAGCGACTGGCCGTTGCGCTTTATTTGGGCTAACCATCCGTGTGTCAGCCGGCGGTGAGTAGAATAGCGCCCATGAGGTTGAATTTCGTTCTTGCCGCGGCGATGGCTTGCAGTGCCGTTGTCGCTGAAGCTGCCCCGCTCGATGACGCGATCCAGGCAAAGATCGCTGGCTTTCACGGCCACGTGAGTTTGTATGCCAAAAATTTGAATTCCGGCGCGGAGTACGGTCTCACTGCCGAAGAGCCCGTGCGCACTGCGAGCACGATTAAGCTCCCCGTAATGATCGAATGCTTTTCCGAAGCCGCGGAAGGAAAGTTGAATCTGGGCGAGATGATCGGTCTGCCGGAGGAAGAGAAAGTTTCGGGAAGCGGGATCTTGCAGGATCTTTCCACGGGTGACCGATTGCCTGTGCGCGACCTGATTATGCTGATGATTGTCCTGAGCGACAACACCGCTACCAATCTGATCCTCAATCGAATCGGAGGGAATGCGGTAAACGCACGCATGGCGCGGCTCGGGCTTGTGCAGACACGCGTGATGCGAAAGATCTTGGGTAAGGGCGCAGCCGCGGGTATTACGGAGGAGGGCGCCAAGCCTGAAAATCAAAAATGGGGGCTAGGGCGCAGCAGCCCGCGCGAAATGGTGGGTTTGCTCGAGAGACTGTATCGCGGAGAGTTGGTCAGCAAAAACGCTTCCGCCGACATGTTGGCGATTTTGAAGAAACAGCGCGACCACAACGGCCTGGCGCGCGACATCAAAGATGTAACTGTGGCCAACAAATCGGGCGCGCTCGACGCTTTGCGCAGCGACGTCGGAATCGTCTATTCGAAACGCGGACCCATTGCCATTGCCGTCACGGTCGACGGCATGCCTGAGCCCGATTGGTCGCCCGACAACCCGGGGCAACTGCTGATTTCGAATTTGTCCGAGTTGCTGATCGAGCAGCTCTAGGAATGGTGTACGGGACGGTGCCGATGGCCTTTGTGTTTTTTTCCCTTGTGCCGCTTGACCTGAAATGTGCTGTGCGCGGCGGGTGGAAGAGAGAATGCCGACACGGTCAACGCGGCGGCAAATAGGGCAATCAAGATTTTCATCCGGGGGACCTCCTGGATGGTAGTATCCCCCGAAACCGGTAAATCTCAATAGCGGTAATGATCGCTCTTAAACGGACCTTCCGACGAGACGCCTAGATACGCCGCTTGCTTCGCGGTGAGGGTCGTCATTTTTACGCCGATTTTTTCCAGATGCAGCCGGGCCACTTCTTCGTCGAGCTTCTTGGGCAGGGTGTAGACACCGACTTTGTAGGTATCCTTGTTATTCCACAAATCGATCTGCGCCAGCGTCTGGTTCGCAAAGCTGTTGCTCATGACAAAACTGGGATGGCCGGTGGCGCAGCCCAGATTCACGAGCCGCCCTTCGGCCAACATGAAGATGCTGTGGCCGTCCTCGAACGTGTACATGTCGACCTGCGGTTTAATGTTGGTGCGCTTCACCCCTTCCGCCGTGTTCAGCCGGTCGATTTGAATCTCGTTATCGAAATGGCCGATATTACAGACGATCGCCTGGTCCTTCATGTAGCGCATGTGCTCGAGCGTGATGATGTCTACGTTGCCCGTGCAGGTGACGTAAATATCGCCGCGGCCCAGAGTGTCCTCGATGGTCGTGACTTCGAATCCTTCCATCGCTGCCTGCAATGCGTTGATCGGATCGATTTCAGTTACGATGACGCGCGCGCCCATGCCGCGCAGCGAATGCGCCGAGCCCTTACCAACGTCGCCGTAGCCGCAAATCACAGCGACTTTGCCGGCCACCATTACGTCGGTCGCGCGTTTGATGCCGTCCGCCAGCGATTCCCGGCAGCCGTACAGATTGTCGAACTTGGATTTCGTAACCGAATCGTTTACGTTAATGGCGGGCACTAGCAGCTTGCCCTGCTCGAACATTTTATAGAGCCGATGGACGCCCGTAGTTGTTTCTTCGGATACGCCGCGCCATTCTTTGGCCAATTTGTGCCAGCGCTGCGGATCTTCTTTTTGAACCTTTTTAAGCAGGTCTTTGATGACCTTCTCTTCGTGACTCTCCGAAGGCGTGTTCACCCAATCGCTGCCGTCTTCGAGCTGGACCCCTTTGTGGATCAGCAGCGTGACATCGCCCCCGTCGTCCACAACCAACTGGGGTCCTTTCCCGTTGGGATGGCTGACGGCCTGGTAAGTACACCACCAGTATTCTTCGAGCGACTCGCCCTTCCACGCAAAAACCGGCACGCCCGCGGCGGCAATCGCGGCGGCGGCATGGTCCTGCGTTGAAAAAATATTGCAACTCGCCCAGCGCACATCCGCGCCGAGATCCACCAGCGTTTCAATCAATACCGCCGTCTGGATCGTCATGTGCAGCGAGCCGGTGATGCGAACGCCCGCAAGTGGCTTCTGAGCGGCGTACTTGCGCCGGATCGACATCAAGCCCGGCATTTCGTGCTCGGCGACGGAAATTTCTTTACGGCCCCAGTCGGCTAGCGACATGTCGGCGACTTTGTACTCAGTGGCAGTTGGATTGAGCGTAGCTGTACTCATGTAACCTCAAATTTATTATATCGAAAGATCTTGATATGTTGATAAGTAATCTGTGTCCTGGCTTCTCAAATCGATGCGCCTGCTGGGCGACCCCACACGGGTACGTATCCTGCTTCTGCTGGAAAGCGGAGAGCTCTCGGTCGCGGAGCTGCAGGAAATCCTGGCGAAAGGACAAAGTCAGATCTCTACCCACTTAGCCCAGCTTAAACAGGCGGGCCTATTGGAAGACCGCCGCACGGGCAAGCATATATTTTATCGGCTAAAAACGCTGCGAGGATCGGAATCGAAAACTATTACGCAGTTGATGAACGTGTTGCGGCAGTCGGCTTCGGAAATTCCCGAGGCAGAGCACGATCGCGCCGTTCTCAAGCTTGTTGTCTCCAAACGGCGCGACCGTATGCGCGCGTATTTCGATGCACTCGCGGGAAGATTGGGACGCCAGTATCTACCAGGCCGGTCATGGGAGGGACTCGCGGACGTGTTGCTCCGCCTCATGCCGCCGCTCGTAATCGCGGATCTCGGGGCAGGGGAGGGCACGTTTTCGCAATTGCTTGCCTTGCATGCCAAGCGCGTGATTGCGGTCGATAATTCAGAAAAAATGGTCGAGTTTGGCGCGAAGCTGGCGCGCACGCAGCGCCTTAGGAATCTGGAATATCGCTTAGGAGATCTGGAATCCGTTCCCATCGCCGACGCCGAAGTGGACCTGGCGTTTTTCAGTCAATCGCTCCATCATGCGCTACACCCCGAACGCGCCATCGCCGAAGCGCGCCGCATTCTCAAGCCGGGCGGGCGCATCGCGATTTTGGATTTGCTGCGGCACCAATTCGAAGAGGCGCGTGAGCTCTATGCCGATGTCTGGCTGGGCTTCACCGAATATGAGCTGCAGAGCTTGTTGAAAAAGGCCGGCTTTCGCCATATACACACAGCGATCGTGCATCGCGAGGCGGAGCCGCCTCATTTTGAAACTGTCTCGGCGGTAGCGGATTTGCCGGCGGCGTAGCTCAACGCGACGACGCAATTGAACATCATCAACACTTCACTGTCGCCTAAGTTGTATTCGAAGATGCCGCCGGTCAGGACGCCGATTACCACGGCGATCGTGCCATGCAGCACGAACAACTCTTGCGATCTGGCGCCGCGCAGCCGGATGATGCAGCGGATGGCATCCCAGACGACCAGCCCGATGAACCATAACACGCACAGCAGACCGGGAATGCCGCGCTCGGCGGCGTACTGGACATAGATGTTGTGCAAATGTCCGTAATAGCCAGTGGGCAGCGGGCGGCGGATTCTGGCCGGAACATAGGCGTTAAAATTCCGCGCAATCTCTTCCGGGCCAAGCCCGAACCACGGATGAGCTTTGATCATCTCGATGCCGGTCCAGAATGTCGCCTGGCGATGGCGGTTCGAATCAATATTGGGATCCGGATGAACGACCGATAGCATGCGCTGGCGCGTTGTGGCGGGAGCCAGCAGAAAAGCGCCGGCGGCGATTACCGGCACGAGGACAATCATGCGCGGCCGCCAGCACCACAACAAGTACAAGGTCGCCAAAGTGGCGGCGAGCCAGATGCTGCGCGTCCCGTTCAGCAGAATCGCGGCTGAGATCACGGCCACGCTGCCATAGGCCCACAGCGGCATTTTTCGGTTGGAAAAAAACCATTGGGCCAGCAGCAAGGAAAGCACGCTGAGCTGCAAAGCGCCAAATGTCATCCAATGGCTTTCAAAGCCTGTGATGCGCTCGCCTACATAGCTTTCATAGCTGGCGTGCCGGAATTTGATCACGTACTGCGCCAACGCCCAGATGGCGGATGCCGTCGCCGCCGCGGTCCAAGCCGCCATCAGATAGAACACCTTGGGAAATTGCCGGCAAAATACGGTGTAGATAAGAGGAATAAACAGAAATACGAAGAATTTACGGATTTGCGTGCGCCCGAGCCACGGATCCGGTGAAAGCGCGTCCGCGAGGATGGTCCAAAAAAAAAGCGCGGCGAGCGGCAGCCAAATGCGCGGAAATTCCCATTTCCGGTAAAAAAAAAGAGCAAGGAGCGCACCCAGGCCGAGCAAGATCTGGCTGGCCGCGATTGAAACGTGAATGAGGGCCGCTGCCGCGATCGCCACCAGAAGCAGGATGCGATCCCGCTTGTTCGGGCTCAGGGGCATGCAGGGACTAGTATGACAGAATGAAAGGCGAAACCTTCTGTATGCATCTCTACTTGCTGCGACACGGGATCGCCGCGGACGCACAAGCGGGCGAAAGCGACGCCGCCCGTCCACTGACCTCCGACGGGCGCCGCAAGCTGCGCAAAGTATTGAAAGCCGTGGCGGAAGCCAAGGTCAAGCCAACGCTCATGTGCAGCAGCGAGCTGAACCGCGCCATACAGACTGCCGAAGTCGCCAAAGCCGTCCTCGCGTACCAGGGCGAGATCCTGCGAACCAAAGCGCTCGCGCCGGGCGCCGATGTGGAGCAGGTGTGGGAGGAAATCAGGGTACATCGCGACGAAGCCAGCCTGATGCTGGTCGGTCACAACCCGCAATTCGATCAACTCGCTCCTTATCTGCTCGGCACGCCGCATCTCGCAGTGGATTTCAAAAAAGGCGCTATCATGCGAATCGATATCGAGAGTTTCGGTGCAAGGCCAAAGGGAACATTGTGCTGGTACTTGACTGCTAAACTGTCGTCGAGTCGCGAGTGAACCGATTATTCGTCTTCCTTCCGTTGGTACTCGCTTGCGGGGGGCAACCGCCACCCGTCACGCCGGGGCCGCAGGTTCCCATAGAATTCCAATCGCACGGTCTCGAGTACGAAGCTCTCACTAAAGAGGGCATTACGGTGATGTTCGCGACGTTGCCGCCACACATCAAAGACTTCAATATCATTCAGGTCACGGTGACCAACGGATCTCCGGTCTCCTGGACCGTGAAACCGGAGGATTTCTCGTTTGTGCGCCAAGATGGTACGGTGCTCGCCTCGGTGTCCGCCGACCGGGTAGTGGAATCGATGCTGGAAAGAGCCGGGCGCAATGACGTCATCAAGCTGCAGTTGCTCTATGAAGACAGTATCTATGCGCTGTCGAATTTTCGCTCGACAAACGGTTATGAGCAGAGGCGGGAGGCGGCCATGGCGCAGTTTGTCAATCGCGGATTCAAGGCTGCCGCGGCGGCTTCGGCTATTACCCTGGTGGCCACCAAGCTCAAGGCCGGAGACAGCACCGATGGCGCCGTATTTTTTGAAAACCGGACCAAAGCGAAAGTTCTCGGCGCGGGCCGCATGATCGCGCGCACCTGCGGACAGGTGTTTGTATTCCAGACCTATGGGGAGCTGAAAGGCCGCTAGTGGAGTTCATCGATCTTCACTCCCATACCAACGAATCGGACGGCACTCTGACACCAATGGAACTTGTGCAATTGGCGATGCGCGCCAAATTGGCCGCACTCGCCATTACCGATCACGATACTTTCGACGGTTTCGAAAAGGCTTTGCCGTTCGCGCGAACGGCGTCGTTCGATTTGATTCGCGGGATTGAGCTGAATTCCAGGCTCTATCTGCGGGGAACGAAGCAGCCGCGCTTTGCCCACGTGTTGGCATATTTTCCGTCGAATGAGCCGGCGGCTGGTTTTCATGCGTGGCTGAACCAGCAGCGCGAGGATCGCCGTGCGCGCAACCGGAAATTGATCGGCGCGCTCGAGCAGCGCGGGGTCGCCATCACGCTCGAAGAAGTGGAAGCACGCGGTAGAAGCCTCACCGGCCGCCCGCATTTCGCCCGTATTCTGATTGAGAAAGGATACGCCAAAGATTCAGAGGATGCCTTTCAAAAATATCTGGGCGAGGAAGCGCCGAGCTACGTGCAGCGGGAGAGTCACCGCTTGGAGGAAGTGATTCGCGTCGTGCGGCTGGGTGGCGGCATTCCAGTGATCGCGCACCCTATCCGGCTGGGCCTCGCCGGCGAACAGGAACGGGAAGTCCTTACGTCCGCAAAAGAGGCTGGCCTACTGGGTTTGGAAGTGTATCACTCCGAGCATTCAACCAGCGCGCAGGCGCATTATAAGAAGTTGGCGGAGGATCTGGATCTTGCGCCTACTGGCGGCTCGGATTTCCATGGCGATCTAAAGCCAACGGTCAGACTCGGTGAGGGGATCGCCGGGAATGTACGAGTGCCGCGCGCATATTTGGATCGGCTACGGGCAATTCGTACGGATTCGCCTCCTGCCTAGGCGGCGTGTTTCGGACGGGGCTGAATCTCGTGAGCGATTCGTTTACCAGCCGCTTGCCGAGCCGTTTGCAGGTGATAATGTTTCTGAAGCGCCAGCCAAAAATCGGCGCTGATGCTGAAATACCGTTCGAACCGCAACGCCGTGTCTGCGGTTATTGTGCGCCGCTCATTCAAGATCTCCGTGATACGCCTTACCGGAAATCGCAGCTCGATGGCTAGTCGGTTGGCGGAAAGATCGAGAGGAATCAGAAATTTCTCACGCACCATCTCGCCGGGGTGCACGGGCTTGCGCTGAATGTCGCAGCCGGTGTTGGGTCTTGGAATGCTCATTGTCTTGCCTCCTCAGTCGTAGTCCACCACTTCGACATCATAAGCGCGATCCGCTTCCGTTTGAGTTTTCTATCAACCGAAGGAGCATATCAAGTCTCATTCTGTTCTTTGTCCCGTCAATGTCAAGCGGAATAGGCCGCCGAGATTTGCATCTTCGTACAATGGACCGTGGCTGACGCCTTACCGCGCCTACGCTTCAATCTGGATTTCATGCCTTCGCCGGATCCAGCCAAGCCGGGCCTCTATATCCGCGATCCGTATCATTATTCCGACGCTACGCTACTGGTTCCGCCGCCCCTTGTGGCGGCGCTGGAATGTTTCGATGGGCAACAATCGACCTTGGATCTCCGTTCGCAATTGGTCCGGATCACCGGCGAGATTGAAGTCGGCGACCTTGAAAAGCATTTGTTCGACTCGCTCGATGAAGCGGGATTTCTCGACAACCGTCGTTATCGCGAGCTAAAATCCAGCCGCGAAGCGGAGTTCGCGCGGGGATTGCTGCGTGAAGCGAACTTTGCCGGCGCGGCTTACCCGGCGAGTCAGCCAAAGCTCGCCGAGTTGCTCACCCAGCGCATTGGCGCGGCGCAGGGCGATCGAGCCACGCTCGCGATTGCCGCCCCGCATGCTAGCCCCGATGGCGGCTGGGCCACGTATCGCGCGGCCTATCGCTGCCTTCCGCCCGCAGCGGAAGCCGCCGGTAAGACTTTCGTCATCCTGGGGACCTCGCATTACGGAGCGCCCGAACGCTTTGGCCTCACTCGCAAAAATTTCATCACGCCTTTCGGAGAAGCCCAAACGGATGTCCGCCTGGTCGACGAGTTGGAAAGGGCTGCGCCCGATGCAGTCTTGATGGAGGATTACTGCCATGCCGTAGAACATTCGATCGAGTTCCAGGTGGTGATGCTGCAGCATCTCTACGGGCCGCGCGTGCGCATTCTTCCGATCCTATGCGGGCCGTTTGTGAAGAGTATTTACGAGGGTGGACTGCCGGAGAAGACCGAGGGCGTGGCGCGTTTTTTCGATGCGCTCGCAAATGTATCGGCGCGTGAAGGCCGGCAGGTCTTTTGGATATTAGGCGTCGACATGGCCCACATGGGCAGACGCTACAACGATCCACTGCGCGCCACCGCGAACATCGGAGAAATGCTCGCTATCGAGCAACGCGACCGCGAACGGATTGCCAGAATCGAGGCGGGCGACGCGGCCGGGTATTGGTCGCTCGTTCAGGACGGCCACGACGATTTGAAGTGGTGTGGTTCCGGGCCGTTTTACACGTTCATGAAAGCGATGCCGGGCTGCCGGGCCGATTTACTCGACTATCACCAGTGGCAGATCGATCCGCAAAGCGTGGTCAGTTTCGGGGCTATTGTATTTGGCCGCCGCCCCACCAATAGCCCGGACGCGTGCGAACGATCAAGCCTGGACGGTCCACCGATACTTTGATGTTGTGGAATCCGGGCTCCTCTTTATTATTCGGCGAATAGCTCAGCACGTATTGGCTGTTGAGGTCTTTACCGATGTCGGTGATAGCTTCTTCGAGTCCTTTTTCGCGGGCGAAATTGTACATTCGTCCGCCAGTGAACTGAGTGAGAATTTCGGCGGGCGTCTTTTTAAAGAGATCGTGAATGCCGCGGAAAATTGGTGGCACCGCGGAAAGGACGTTGCCATCCGCTTGCTGGATGTTTGTCGTTGCGCTTGCCGCGCCGTTGCCGCGCAGATTAGGCTGCGCTTCCGGGGGAATGCCGCCCGCCATGCGCCGCGGATAGTCGGGCTTCTTAAGCACCGCTGTCAGAACTTTCGAGATGTCGATGCAGTAGACAATCACGTTGTGAAACTGCATGTCTCGAACAGTTTCCTGCAAATGCGCCTCGCTGCCTTTATCGGCGTTGCGGCTCAGCAGAATGAGTACGCGGCGGCGCGCGTTATTGTGATCGCGATCGTGCCGAACGAGCATCCGGTCGGCCTCGACCACGGCATCGACCAATGCGGCGGTGCTCGAGCCCGCTCTGAGTTTCTGCATGGCATCGTCCAGTTTGTCCGGATCGCTCGTGAAATCTTGCAAAAGCTGCATGCGGTGATCGAAAGCCAGAATGGCCACGTCGCCGTTCTCCCCCGTGACTAGACCGTGCAGCAGAATGCCTGACTTCTTTATTTTTGGCAGCAACGGCTCCACATCGGAATTCGCCTGGATCGCCAGTACCACCGACAATGGCTGTTGCGAGAAATCGGCCACAACCTTTTGCGGCTTCCCGTTGTCCAGCACCTCAAAATCGCGGGTGCTGAGGCCGTTGACGTAGCCGTGGCCATCCGGATCGAGGACAGTGGTCGGGACGAGCACGTTTTCGACAGGTAACCGGAACACACCTTCGCCCGTCGGCTCTGGCGCCGGCGTGGATTGGCGGCTCTGGGGCGGCGCGGATTGCGGGCTCTTCTCGGGCGATTTTCTCGACTCCGTCCCAAGCTGGCCCGGCTGAGCAGGAGGACCAGAGGGAAGTTGGCCAGGCGTAAGCTGCGCGATGGCCCCAACCGCCGTCGCGAACAATCCCAAAGCCAGTATGGCAGGCGTTTGCCTCATATTCTTAAGATGTCGATTCATGATCACGAGTTTCGATTACCGGTGGCAAGTACTGCCTTGTAACAATTCGATCGCGTGGGGAACCACGGACTCGATGGCCTGAAGCGAAAAGAGCGCCCCGCGCGGTGATCCCGGAAGATTCACAATCAGGCTACGCTTGCGTGTGCCGGCCAAGGCTCGCGAGATTGCGGAGAATTTCGTCTGTTCGAGACCTTTTTGGCGCATGAGTTCAGCGAGCCCTGGGATTTCGCGGTCGAGAATGCGGCGGGTCGCCTCCGGAGTTATATCCCGCGGCGCAATTCCCGTGCCGCCGGTGGTCAGAATCAGCGTGGCCGATCCGGCGTCCGCCCACTCTTTCAATCTTGTTTCGATGGCGAGCTCTTCATCGGGTACGAGCGCAGTGGCAACGATTTCCCAACTCAGCTCTCGACAGCGTTCGGCTAAAGCGGGGCCAGACGCATCTTGTCGCGTGCCGCCGGCGACGGAATCGCTGATCGTCAAAATAGCGACACTGATGCTCATGAGCGGCTCTTGCGGCGAAACACGCCCGATTTTCCGCCAGTCTTTTCGAGTAGATGAACGTCGCGAATCTCGATGGCTTTATCGAGCGCCTTCGTCATGTCGTAGATAGTGAGCGCGGCGACGGAGGCGGCCATCATGGCTTCCATTTCGACGCCGGTTTGCGCGGTGGTTGCGGCGGTAGCGGTGATTTCGATGCCGCGCGGGCCGACCTTGAATTCCAAGCCCACGTGGCTCAAGGGAATTTGATGGCAGAGCGGAATCAGCTCGGATGTTTTCTTGGCAGCGTGGATACCAGCGATTCTCGCTATTTGAAGCGGATCACCTTTTTTGTTATGCGGAAGAGCCTTAATCACCTGTGGCGACATTAAAACACGCGCGCGGGCGGAGGCGGTGCGTTTGGTTGGCTGTTTTTCGGAAACATCCACCATGGCGATTTCGCCGGCGGCGTTGTAATGGGAAAGTTTCTTCACGGTTTCAGCATCACGCGAATAGTATCGCCCACCTGCCAGCTTTCGTGGTCGTGATCGGCGACCAGGAACGCGTTCGCCTGGGCCAGCGCGGGGATATCGCTCGAGCCTTGCCACGGGATGTGCCGCAACGCGCGTCCATCGTGGCTAAGCCGCGCGGGGAGGAAACGTGTTAAGCCGAGTTTATGGCGAAAGGGTGCTTCGAAGCGCGCCGAAAGCAGCGGAAGCAGCGGATCGCTTAGGCCGCCCAACAATTCGAGCGCGGGCCGCGCAAACAGTTGATACGTGATCAGTGTCGAGCCGGGATTACCGGGTAAACCGAAGGCGGGTTTATTATTTGCGATGCCGAATGCAGTCGGCTGGCCGGGCTGCACACGCACACGCTCGAAACGGAAATCGACGCCAAGCTCGCGCAGCGCCGGCTTCACCAAATCGTATTTTCCCGCCGATACGCCCCCACTCACGAGGAGCAAATCGTGCTCGAGGCCGCGTTGAAGCAGGGGCAGCAGAGCTTGTTTGGTATCACCCGCCACGGGAAAAATTTCCGGAATGCCGCCACTCGATTGAACCAGCGCGCTGAGCATGAAGGAATTCGAGTTGCGAATCTGGTGCGCCGCCGGCTGCTCCTCCAGCGCGACGATTTCGTCGCCGGTCGCCAGGATGGCAACCGACGGCAAGGCGAATACCGGAACGGACGTGTGGCCGGTCATGGCAAGAGTTGCGATGTGGCTTGCGTCGAGGCGCGTGCCGGCCGGGATAAGAGACGATCCCGCTCGCGATTCGGCGCCGCGTTTGTTGATGAATTGACCAGGCTCGGCGGATTGATCGATACGGACACGGTCCGTGTCAAGGCGCACAGTATGCTCGATCATCACGACCGCGTCCGCGCCCGGTGGCAAAGGCGCGCCCGTCATGATTTCGAGCGCCTCGCCATCCGCGAGCGTCTTGAGAGCCTGATCGCCGGCGCGCACTTCTCCGGCAACCGTGAGCGTCCCCGGAATGTTTTTAGATTTCACTGCAAAGCCATCGCGAAGAGACCGCTCGAGCGCGGGATAATCGCGATCCGCGAGCACGGCTTTGGCCAGAATGCGGCCGTGCGCCCGATCCAATCCCAGCGCTTCAACTGGGCGGGATAGGGGGAGCGCCCGCACTGTATCGATCACGATAGTTCGCGCTTCGTCAAACTCAAGGGGCACGCCTCGGATTGTACCGTTCCGTGGGGAACCAACGCATTTTATAGGCATGCTCCGGCAGCACGAGCTCGGCGGGCGGGTTCAGAAATTGAATCGTATACGTCCACCACACGCCTTTGCCTGCCTGCGTATATGCGATCTGGCCGTCGCTCGGATCAATCGATAGACTCTTGACGTCGCCGATTCCGGCGAACGCCGCAAACGGCTTAAATGACTCGTCCTTGGGCGTGAATACCAGGACCTGGGTGCTCGTCGTCAAATACAGATCAGACGCATCAGCCGAAAGCACGAGATCGTGTCCACCACGGCTTGGCAGCGGAAAGGTTTTTTGCATTGCCATCTGCCTGTTCGCTATTTTTATCTCCACGAGCTCGCGATCGCCGAGCGCCCAAAGGACTCCCCTGGTTTCATCCCATTCCACGCCATGTGCCCAACTCAGCGGAAGCGTCGCAATCGCGTGATCGGAGCGGGTGCGATCGAACAGCAGCAGCCGGTCTCCTGTTTTGTCTGGAGAAAATGACGATGCAGCGACGATCAATCCGTCGGGTAGCAACGCCGCCGAATGCGCATTGCGGACAGTCGCGTAAAACAGCGTCGCGTGTGTTTCGTACGAGACTAAAGCGAGCGCGTTGGCCGAGGAAGTGATTAAGACGGCTTTGCCGCCGTCGACCGGTTTGCACTCGTCGGTGCCCGCGAAATTAGATCGCAGCGCCAAGGGAAGACCGTCGCTGTCTTCCGGCCGCCAAGTCCACTCCGGTTGAAAAGATGCTTTGCCATTGCGCTCTGTAAGCGTGCCTTCGAGCACTTGCGCGCTACCGCAGACGATAACGTCTTTCGCCTGGACGGTTGCGCAGGTGAGCGACAGAGCTATGATGAAGCGGCTACTGTATGTCGCCGCCATAGCGGACCGAACTGTCCGTGAGAGCGATCTCGACGCGGCGGTTCTGCCCGCGCGCCGAAGCCGTTGTCCCGGTGATGTGCGGGCTCATTTTGCCGTAACCCTTCACGCGAATGATAGATGGATCAATGCCGGCTTGGACCAGATAATCCTCGACAGCTTTGGCGCGCCGTTCCGATAATTGCTGGTTGTACTGTTCGGAGCCGACGTCGTCGGTGTAGCCGAAGATCGATAAGCCATAGCCTTTCGAAACCAGCAGGATTCCGGCGACACGGCTGAGGAGCTCGCGATTCTTGGCGCTCAAATCGGCGCTATCGAAATCGAAGCGAAAGGTCGAATCGGGCAGCACGATCAACATTCCATTCGGCGTGCGATGCGTTTCCACCACGCGATTCAGCGCTTCCTGCATGTGATTCAGTTCCTCTTCCCGCTCGCGGCGCATCTGCGACATTTGATCCTGCGCCTGCTTAGCCTGTTGCGCGGCTTGCTGCGCGCTGGTCATCGCTTGGGCGCGATCCAGATCGGCCTGTTGTTTCTGTTCCTCAGCCTGCTGCTTTTGCTCCTCGGCTTTCTGGCGGCCGCCCGCGGCAATCTCCGCGCGAAGCGCCGCCTGATCGGCGCGTAGACTCGCCGCGCTGGCGGCGGAGGATTCGCGCTGTGCAGTCTCGGTTGCGTCTACTACTTGCTGCCGCAGGACGACCATGTCGCCGCGCATCGATTCCAGAGTGCGATTGAGCTTGAAAACCGCGAACCCTAATCCAGCCAGAATCGCGACGCAGGCGATGATAAGCGTGAGCCGTTTCATACCTGCTTTTATGGTCGCACCGGTCAGGGCGCGTGTTCGAGTTGGACCTTCAGGCGAGCCACCCATTGGGCTTGCTGCGGTGTCAGCTTGGCGGTTTCCGCATCGACTACGGTCTTCGCTGCCGAAAGTTCGTGACCCTCGGCAAGCTGTAACCAAGCAACCCCCTGTATCCAATCCTGCTCACTGCGCTCGGGCGTGTCTATCAGCAATTTCGCGAGCCGGAATTGGCAATCCGGAGTTCCGGCGGCGGCGCACAGGCGAAAGTATCGTTTTGCGCGTTCAAGGTCGATGCCGACGCCATCGCCCTTCTCGTATCTGTCACCCAGCGTGAACTGCGCCGGGTTACTGCCGAGGACCGCCGCCTCGTGAATGAGTGACAATCCTTTGCTCACGTCCTTAGGAAAGAAGTCGCCTCGCATTTTCGAGTTTCCGGTAAAGAAGAGCGCCGGGCCGTAGTTCCTGTCGGCGGCCTTTTGGATTTCGGCCAGACCACAGCCACGTCCTTTGGCAAAACGTCGCCCTCCAGCTCCCATATGCCGACGATGTAGTCGGCAGGCGCGAATTTTTGTTTTGCGAGATCTTGCATCGTGGCCATCTCTGGTTGGCTTGGTTTGAGGTCTTTCCGTCGGGCAAGATGGGAGACTATAGAGTTGTATTGCATTCGCTGCGTCTCCGCCTTGGCATTGAAGCGAGTTAGGAGGACGCGGAAATTTACTTGGGCTTGAGCGCGCACCTTGACGGGTTTTCCCTCTTTCATGGCTGGCTTGAAACGCCATTGGGAAACGCAGTCTTGCGCGGCCTGGTCCAGTCCAAAACCCAGCGGGCTCAGCGGAACGATATTTCGCGGCAGCCCGTGCTCATCGATTACCAACTCAAGAAGAACGGTGCCTTGCACTTTGGCATCGAGCGCGGTCCGAGTATAGTGAGGGTCTAGTTTGTGGATGAGTATCGGGGGCTCGATGCCCGGTCCAAGCCGAAGGACATCGTCTTCCGGCACCGCTTGCGCGGCAAGCAGAAACGCCATGAGAATGAGTACATTCATTTCTTTGTAGTTGCCGGTAGAAACAGGACAAATTGGCAACTCGGCGATTTATAGGTGGAACAGGACAAGACACCGCGCCGTGGAATTTTCTCGGGCCCACTATCCGGCGCCGGAACGTTGTAATTGGCGGCTGAGAGCGCGGGGGCCGTCCCTTTTAGGGATTCGCTTCCGCTGATGAACTGAACGTCTTCCGCTTTGCCCACCGAGAATAGAATAAAAAACTCGGCGCTTGCTTGCTGCTTCGGCAGGGCCGGAATATCGGTGAGCCGCATTTTCTGCAACTCCTCGGTAGGCGGGATGAAATCCGCGTGTCCCGCGCCGCGTTTGAGCGTGGGCCGTTCCGGACTTGGCGACCCGCCAGCCTGCCGTAGACGCTCCCTTGTGCCATCTGCATCGTCGAACGGGTTGGCAGCGGCAACCGCGAGCTGCCAAACGTGAATCGCGGCTTTCTGTTTGCCTTGTCGCGCATAGATTTGACCCAAATGGTCGCCGATATCACCGTTTTGGGAAAGGCCCCAAGCCGCTTCCGTATAGCTCTCCGCTTTCTCGTCCTCTCCTGCCTGAAAGTGGACCCAACCGAGAGTATCCCAAACTGAAGCGAGAGAATTCACAAGATGTAAATCGGGACAGCCGCCGTTTGTTCGATTTGCCAGGTTCCCACGGCGGAGAAATTAATGCGCTTCGAGAATTGCCGGATCACGAACGCTTCCTTCGAGTAATCGGGCTTGGAAGGAGTCGCGTATGCCGGTACGATCCAGCAGAACGAGGCGAAGGCCAAAATTACAATCCTTGGGAAAAAGCGCAACGGTTTACCATCTTGGCAGGAATCGCGAGGCGCAGGCAATTACTCCTCATCCTCCTATGGGGGGAGTACGGATTAGTTCAGATTCATCTCCATGTAGACGTTGGCGCGCGCATACGGAGAAGGTTGGATTCGCTCGGCGGGAAGATGCTCGAACCCAGCCGATTCATAGAGCCGAATGGCGTTCGGGAGCGAGCTATTGGTTTCGAGGTAAAGCCGTGGGACAGCGTGGGCCCACGCGTATGCGATGGCGTAGTCAAGCAATGCCCGGCCGATGCCCTGGCCGCGCTCGGTTTCCGCCACGGCCATCTTGGCGATTTCCATGCTTCCGTCTTTTAGGGCGATCAGAGCGCAGCAGCCAATTCGCCGATCGTCACGGACCGCCATAAAGATTTGGCCGCCGGGCAAAAGAATGTGACTGTGCGGATCCTCGAGCGTTTCGCGGTCCTTATCTTCCAGACGGAAGTATTTCGTGATCCAGGCTTCGTTGAGAGCGCGAAACGCTTCTTCGTCGCCGGGTTGAAACAGTCGCACGAGCTGCATTCCCTATCGCAGACGTCCGCTCCACTTCAATCCCACCCGCCACATTTGTGGTTGGCCGATATTGGGGTTGGGTGTGAGCGCCACCAGATAAGTGCGATCGAGCAGATTATCTACCGAAGCGACTGCGGACAAACTCTTGGTGAGGCGCTGCTCAGCGGAAAGACCTACCGAGGCGAAGCCGGGCATGAGGAATTGATTCAGGTCGTCATCGAATATCAGGCCGAAAACGCGCAGACCGCCGGAAATCAGTGTCGATTTGGCGGTAAAGGTTATTTGCGCGGTGCCTTGCTGCTTGGGGACTTGCGGGATACGTTGACCCGTGGAAAGACGCGCATCGGCATACATATAACCCGCTTCGGCACGCCAATGTGGCCAGTGGCGATTGACAGTTGCCTCCAGGCCGCGCGAGAGCGCGCTCGGGAAATTTTGACGCTGTCGCAGGATGAGTGCAGGCGAACTACTGATGGTCGCGTTGTCGATCAGATTTCCCAATTCGTTGCGGAATGCGGTGAAGGAAATGTGAGTAGTCTCGCCGCTCCAATCGAAGCCCGCTTCTACCCCAGTAAGAGATTCGGGAACGAGTGCGGCGTTGGCCAGCGTCTGGGCGTTGCCCACCCGAAAGGGCCGATACAGCTCATTCAAGGTGGGCGCACGAAAGCTGCGATAACCGGAAGCACGGAAACGGAAGCGCCGCACCCCGATCGCCGCGCCGGCATTCGGGCTGACGAATGTTTCGCCATGTTGGCCGGTGAACTGTTGGCGAATTCCGGCGAAGAAGCGGACGGGACCTACCATGACATCGCCCTGGCCGAAGACGCCGTGTTCGAACAGTGTGCCACCGTTCGGTGAAAGAACGCGTGTGGAATACGAGTAATCGAAACTGGTGCCATCCACATGATCGGCATCCGTGCCGGCGATAGTGTTCCAGCGTTTGGCGTGATGCTGCCAGTATGCGGCGCCTCCCGTGTCGAGAACAGGAACGGTTTGTCTCGATGTCAGCGCCTCGCTGTTCCGATTGGCGGATACGCTCGAGAACGTGCTGTGAAATTGCTCTTCAGTATGAAAGGCAATCACCGAAATCTGATCGTTCGTCCAGGAGTGGGTGTAGCTGGCGCCGATCGTGCCGAGCCCGGTCGAGTTATGGGTGAGCTGCGTTCCGTTGTGACGCGCCTCGGCAAGCGCATCGAAGTGCAAGGAGAAGCGATCATGGGCTCCCAGGTAATCGAGGTGCATGTCGCCGGCCGCGAAGCGTACATTGGCCTTATTGTCCGCATTGCCGCGAATGGTATTCGGCGTGATGTAGTAGCCATCGGTGGTGAAGGCGCGGGAATGAACGGAAAGCCCCCAGTGCCCCCACAGGTTGGAGTAGCCGGCCGCGACGTCGGCCGTGCCCTCGCTACCGCGCAGGATCTGGGCGAAGAGGTGCTCCGGCTGCTCGGTTGGAGAGAAGAGCGAGACGGTGCCTCCCATCGCCCGGTCGCCGAACACGCTGGTCGAGGCGCCGCGCTCGACTTCCACACGGTCTATATAAGACGGATCGACGCGGTCCCAGTACACCCAGCCGCCAAAAGGATCGTTAATGGGAATGCTGTCCCATAGCACCAGTGTTCGACTCGCGCCGGTGGATCCGGTGGCGCGCAGCGAGACGCCTTGCGTCGTCGGATTTGCTACCACGCTCGATGAGCGGCGGAACAGGCTGAAACCCGGTATTTGGCGTAAACGGTCGTCCAGTTCCGCCCCCGGGATGAGTTGCAGTTGCTGGGGTCCAAGGGTCGTAATCGCGGCCGGTGTTTCGCTGGAGAGGACCGTGTTGACGGTAACACTGGTTTTAAGTGGCGGCGGTTTGAACGAATTAGGGTCGGGCGCGGCAGGAGTTTGTGCGGCGGCGATACCGATGGAAATAATACTTACAACCAAAACAATCACTTGCAGCCGTATCGTGAAAGTCATGGATGAGGATCCGGAGGCGCCTGTCGCGCCAGTTTGGGAACCGGCCTCGCGAGCGACTCGTATTCTTAAAGGTACATGATGACGGCCGACTTCGCCATCGAGACTTGCGGTCTCGAAAAAATTTACCGGTCGCGCTGGCGCGGGCGCGAGATCAAAGCCGTTTCCAATTTGAGTCTGCGTGTACCCGCGGGGGTGAAATACGGCCTGCTCGGCGCGAATGGAGCGGGGAAGACCACGTTCGTAAAAATGCTCTTGACGGCGGTGCATCCGACCAGCGGATCGGCGTCGCTGTTTGGACGCGATGCACGTTTGGCGGAAGCGCGGCGGCCGGTGGGTTATTTACCGGAGAACCATCGCTTCCCGACTTACTTGACGGGCTACGGAATGCTGGATTTCTATGCCGCGCTTTCGGGGGTCGAGGCGCCCGAGCGAAAGAAACGAGTTCCCGAGTTTCTCGAAATGGTGGGCTTGAAGAATTGGGGCGACGTGCGGATCAAGAAATACTCGAAGGGCATGTTGCAGCGCCTGGGATTGGCCCAGGCGTTGCTCCACCAACCGCGGCTCTTGATCCTGGACGAGCCAACAGACGGCGTGGACCCGGTGGGCCGGCGCGAGATCCGGGAAGTGCTGGACGGGTTAACGGCCAAAGGCGTGACGGTTTTCATCAACTCGCATCTGTTGAGCGAAGTCGAATCTTTCTGCGAATACGTCGCCATTCTGCGCAGCGGCCAGCTTGCGGTCGAGGGGAAAATCAGCAATCTACTCACAGGCCGCGGCTATCGGGTGACTGCCGCCGATGTGCCCGAGCAAGTGCTGACGGAAATCAGGCAGTTGGGCGCGTCCATCTTACCGACGGTGCCACCGTTGGCGGAAGGCGTAACGATTCAAGTGAGAACGCGCGAAGAAGCCAATGAAATAATCGACAAAATTCGCGCGGCGGGCGGCGAGATTGAAAGCGTAGCGGCTTCTACCAGTAGTCTGGAAGATCTGTTCATGCAAACAACCCGGCCGGAGAAAGCGGCTTGAAACTATTCGCGGCGCTGATAGCCGACACATTTCAGGAAGCGCGGGCGCGCTGGCTGTTCTGGGGTTTATTTGCGCTCTCCACGCTGCTGATCCTGATTTTCTTGTTTGTCCTTCAGGTGGACTTGGCTGCGGGAGCGATTTCATTCCTCGGAATCGAAGCGACTAGCCGGCGAATTTCGAGCATTCACAAATTCGTCAACGTTTCGTATTCGTGGGTCTCGATCGCGCTGTTTGTCTGGGGAACTTTTTTGGCCGTGTTTGCCTCGTCCGGATTGATTCCGAGTGTGCTCGAAGCCGGACGCATCGCGCTGCTGCTTTCGAAGCCGCTGAGCCGCAGGACGCTGCTGCTCGGCAGATACATCGGGAACCTAGCGATCGTGACCCTGAACCACACGTACTTGGTTTTGAGCGTCTGGATTATTCTTGGGCTAAAAACAGATATCTGGGCGCCTCGCTTTTTGCTCGCGATTCCAGTTAGTATTTTTTTGTTTGCCGTGCTGTTGTGCGTGGTCGTGCTAGTGGGGGTAGTCACGGAGAGCGCGGCGCTATCCGTGATGGCGCCGGTGGGCTTGAGTTTGATCAGCGTGCTGCTGGCTCAGCACCAATTTGTAATCCGGCTTCTTAGCTCGGAGTGGTCGCGGGAATTGTGGATGTTCTTCTACTGGATTCTTCCGAAAGTATTCGATTTGGGAAACTCCATGCGGCAGACCATCCTTTTCGACCGGAGCGCGGCGTGGCTGATGCCCGTTGCCACTTCGGCCGCATTCGGCGCGGTGGTGCTTGCGAGCGCGCTCCATATTTTTCAGAAAAGGGATTTCTAATTGCGAAACGTAGTTACTTCCTTGCCGCTGGTGGGCTTGCTTTTTTTCTTGGGATGCGGCAAGCCGCCGCTGGCGGGCGTCTCCATCGACCCCGCATTCCGTCCGTTCGTATCGCCGAACACCAAGGCGCTGGTTTCGGTTCAAGTGGAAAACGTCAAGGCGACCGAGCTCTATAAACGTCATCAGCGGGAATTCGATTTACCGCAACTCAACGCGATGGCGGAGCGGACCGGTCTCGACCCGAGGCGCGACCTCGCCGCACTGCTGGTGAGTTGGGACGGGAACCAGCCGCTGCTTTTAGCGCGCGGCAGCTTCACGGCCAGTAATTTGGAAAAGCAGCTGCGCGACGCTGGGGCCGTGCGCACGAGCTACAAAGCCCACACGCTACTTGGTAATTCGCGAGAGTCCGTTGTTTTTCCGCAAGCGGGATTGGCGATCGCGGGCGCGGCCGTTTCGGTGCGAGCCGCCCTCGACTCGCAGGCGGAAGGTAATCGCGGTGTACCGGAGGAATTGAAACAGCGTTTGGCCGGGGTTCCGAAAGGCGCGCAGATCTGGGAGGCGAGCAGCGGCGGGTTGCCGTTTGCCGAGATGAGAATGCGTTCGGATCTGGAATCGGCCCTGTCGAATATTTCCGGTTATGTGAGCGGTACGTCAGCCGGGATTACACTGGCGGGGGGCGCGAAGGTGCAGGCCGACATCATTTGCGTTTCGAATGAAGGAGCGCAGCGAGTTCACGACGCGCTGCGCGGCATCATCGGGCTTTCGCGGCTTTCTACCAACGAGAGCCGGCTCGATATGCTGCGCCTCTGGGATGCGGTTCACATCGATCAGGACCAACAAGTGGTGCATGTGCGGATCGATCTGGCGGCCGATTTGGCGGATAAACTCCTCGCAGAGCTGCCCAAATTAGCAAACCGTGCCCAGGGAATGATTCAATAACCAGCAGAAGAACCGTGCCGAGCGGCACGGCCAGACCGCTTCAAATCCCGAGCTCGCGCTTTCCAGCGGCAAATTGCTCGGCTGCGTACTCGAGTTCTTCGGTAGTGTGCGCAGCGGAAAGTTGCACACGGATACGCGCTTTGCCCTGCGGGACCACCGGAAAAGAAAAGCCGACGACATAAATGCCTTTCCCGAGCAGCCAATCGGCGAGCTGCGTGGCGAGGGTGGCCTCGCCCAACATGACGGGCACTATGGGATGTTCACCCGGAGAGATCTGGAATCCGTTCGCCGCCATGCGAGCGCGAAAGAGTCTTGTGTTTGAGAAAAGGCGCTCGCGTAGTTCGGAAGTTCCGGCCAGAAGCTCCAGCACCTTTAATGAGGCAGCGACAATCGGCGGCGCTACGGAATTCGAGAACAAATATGGCCGCGACCGTTGACGTAACAGATCGACGATCTTCTTGCGGCCGCTGGTATAGCCACCGCTGGCGCCGCCGAGCGCTTTGCCCAGCGTGCCTGTTATCACGTCGACGCGATTCATCACGCCGTGGTGTTCAGGCGTTCCGCGGCCCGTCTTGCCCATGAAGCCCACCGCATGCGAATCGTCCACCATCACCATGGCCTGATACTTTTCCGCTAAATCGCAAATTTCCGGAAGTTTCGCGACATAGCCGTCCATCGAAAACACGCCGTCAGTCGCGATCAGGCGATGGCGCGCGCCTGCGGTCTCCCGAAGCTTGGCTTCCAGATCGTTCATGTCGCCATTCTTATAACGGAAACGAGCCGCTTTCGAGAGCCGGATGCCGTCGATAATGCTGGCGTGATTCAGCTCGTCGGAAATGACGGCGTCCACCTGATCGACCAGCGTCTCGAATAATCCGCCATTTGCATCGAAACAGGAGCCGTAGAGAATCGTGTCCTCGGTCCCGAGGAACTGGCTGAGCCGTTCTTCCAGTTGTTTATGGATCGACTGCGTGCCGCAGATGAAACGCACACTGGCGAGGCCATAGCCCCAGGTGTCGAGGGCCTGGCGAGCGGCTTCAACCACAGCGGGATGGTTCGCCAAGCCTAGGTAATTGTTCGCGCAAAGGTTCAGCACCGAGGGAGCGCTCGCCAGCCGAACCTCGGCCTGCTGCGGACCATCGAGCAGGCGCTCCCGTTTGAATAGGCCGGCCTTTTCTATCTCACCAAGTTTCTGCGCCAGATACGGCTCGACATTTGTAAACATGTTTATTGCGTCCAGTCGAGAATGACCTTCCCGGAATTCCCCGATCGCATCACTTCAAATCCTCTTTCGAAATCGCGGAAATGGAAACGATGCGTAATAACGGGCCTGATATCGAGGCCGGATTCCAGCATCACCGTCATCTTGTACCACGTCTCGTACATTTCGCGTCCGTAAATGCCCTTGATCGTCAACATATTGAAAATCACATGGCGCCAATCGATTGACATTTCTTTGGCGGGAATTCCGAGCATGGCGATCTTGGCGCCGTGGCTCATATTGGCGATCATGTCGCGGAAGGCCGCGGGATTGCCCGACATCTCCAGACCGACGTCGAAACCCTCCTGCATGCCAAGCTGCTTCTGAGCCTCGCCGATCGATGTTTCATTTGGATTGATAGCGAGCGTGGCGCCCATCTTACGGGCGATCTCAAGCCTGTAAGGATTCAGATCGGTTACTACAACGAAACGCGCGCCGGCGTGACGCACCACGGGAATCGCCATCAGCCCGATAGGACCGGCTCCCGTGATCAGGACGTCCTCGCCCAAAACCGGAAAAGAAAGCGCGGTGTGCACGGCATTCCCGAAAGGATCGAAGATGGCGGCAATTTCGCGATTCATGGTCGGCGCGTGGCGCCAGATATTGGTCATGGGCAGCGCGATATACTCGGCGAACGCACCGGGCCGATTCACGCCCACGCCCTGGGTGTGCGCGCATAAATGACGGCGGCCCGCAAGGCAGTTGCGGCAGCGTCCGCACACCACATGCCCTTCGCCGCTGACGACTTCGCCTGGATGAAAATCGCTGACGTTCGATCCGGCGGCGGCAATTTCACCCACGAACTCGTGCCCGATCGCCATGGGAACAGGAACTGTGGAACGCGCCCACTCATCCCATTCGTAAATATGCAAGTCGGTCCCACAAATTCCAGTGTGGGTGACTCGAATCAGAACGTCGTTAATGCCGATCGATGGCTCGGGTATATCTTCGAGCGACAAGCCCGGCGCACTCCGCGCCTTCACCAAAGCTTTCACTTCTGTATGGTAAATCGCTGGGTTCTCTTTTATGCCATGCGGTTACTGAACGTCCGCCAAATAGCAGCCGATCGCGCGGGTTCTCGATACGGGCACCGGCTTCCCGGCAAGGACAGCAGTAATGGCAGCTTCGAGATCGTGAATCTGGGCGGCTTGCCGGGATTTGCCGAAATCTACATAACGGTCGTCGATTCGGCCGGAGTAGATGAGGTGGCCGCCGCCATTGAAGACGGCCGCTTGCGGCGAGACGGTCGCCTCACTGCGCGCGACAAGTTTGTGATGCGGGTCGCGAAGCGCCTTGCCGGGAAGTTTGTATTCCGCGATCTGCGCTTGAATGGCGGCGGCCGTCTCTGCCGGGTCCGGATAGACAAGCCAAAATTCGACGCCCCGCCGGGCGAACTCGGAAGCAATCCGTTGCAGCTCCGGCGCATACCGGTTTGTGATAGGGCAATCGGTCCGGACGAACAGGAAAATTCTCGCGTGGGCAGCTCCGGCAAACGGATCGAGCGGCTTGCCGCTCACATCCAGCGGACCATCACTCGAGGCTGCGATTAATAGCGCGGCGAGTGCAAAAAGAGCCGCGGCACTTTTACCGATCACCATAAATCAAGTTTACTGCCGGCCCCTGCCGCGGCGCTCGAGATCGATCAGCACACGCTTGCGCTCGAGTCCCCAACGATATCCGCCGAGTTCCCCTGTTCCTCGAATCACACGATGGCACGGAATGGCGAGGGCCACTCGATTCTGCGCGCACGCCCGTGCAACCGCCCGCGCGGCGGTAGGCCGGCCCAATCCCGCCGCTACTTCGGCATAGGACTGCACGCTTCCATAAGGAATGGACTGCAGATACTGCCAAACCTTCATCTGAAACGCAGTGGCACGCACATCGATGGGCAGATCAAGACGAGGTTGTTGACCGTCCAGATGCTCGCGCAGAGCCGTCATCCAATTCTCAAATTCCGGCGCAAACGGCTCTTGCATCGGTTCGCAGTGCGCGGCGGAATATTCGGCGCGGAGCATAGCCAATAGCTCCTCGTCGCTGGCGGCGAACTGCACGAAACATAAGCCGCGGTCTGTGGCGCCGATCATCATGCGGCCTAGAACGGAATCGACGCAGACATAGGAAATCGTGACTTTCTCGCCGGAGGAGCGGTATTCGGCGGGAGTCATGCCGAGCCTGGTGTCTACGCGTTCGTACACGCGGCTGCTCGAGCCGAAACCAGCTTCGTAAATGGCATTGGTGACGGACGAGCTTTTTCGCAATTCGTGACGGAATGACTGCAAGCGGTGGGCGTCGATGAACTGTTTGGGGGTCAAGCCGACGACGTTTTTAAAACTTCGCAAGAAATGGAAGCGGCTCAACCCCGCACGCTCGGCCAGCATGGCGAGCGAGAGCGACTCTTGCGCATGACCCCGGATGTAATCGCAGACTTCCTGAATACGGACCAAAGCCGGGTCGCTACTCGCGGGATCGGCCGGACGGCACCGCAAGCAGGCGCGAAAGCCCGCTCGCTCGGCGTCTTCGCGCGACTCGTAGAACCGCACGTTCTTTCTGAGGGGTAGCCGGCAGGCGCAGGACGGACGGCAGTACACCCCAGTCGTCGCGACGGCGAAAAAAACTTTCCCGTCAAACGAGCGGTCGCGTGTCTTTACCGCCTGCCAGAATAGCTCCTCCTCGGCCAGGTTGTTCACCGTTGTCTTGATTTCTTTCTTCGGCATGACCTCAGTGTGCGGCCGGAGGGAATTCCCCGCTATCCGGTTGTTGCTATGAAATCAAACTTTGTTGGCTAGATGGTGGGCGATACAGGGCTCGAACCTGTGACCTCGTGCGTGTGAAGCACGCGCTCTAACCAACTGAGCTAATCGCCCGAGAATGAAACGCTCCTCCGATTCTAAACCAGAGCCCATGTGCGACCCTGAGGTCTAAAATGATCGGCTCTTCTTTTCGTCTTCTCTGTTGTGACATCGGCGGTGTCCTAGGCACGAACGGATGGGACGCGGATCTGCGCCACAAGGTCTGCTCGCATTTCGAAGTGCCCCCCGAATCGGTCGACGAGCGCCATCGGTTAATGTTCGACACCTATGAGCGAGGGTTCATGAGTTTCGAAACGTACTTGCGCTACGTGTTCTTCGCCACGCCGCGCGCTTTTAGTTTGGAGGAACTGCGCGACTATGCTTACGCCGGCTCTCAGCCCTGGCTCGAAAATATCGCGTTCTTCGCACACATCAAGAAAACCAACGGATTGAAGCTCGCGTTGATCAGCAACGAGGGGCAGGGAATTGCCGAGCATCGGGTAGACACGTTCGGTCTGCGCGAACTAGCCGATTTCCTCGTGATCTCGCATTGCGTGCATCTGCGCAAACCAGACCGGCAGATCTGGCAGCTCACGCTCGATCTCGCGCAATTGAAGCCATCGGAAGCGATCTACGTGGACGATCGCGAGCCATTCGTGCAGGTGGCCGCGGACATCGGGTTCGCGGCCTTCCCACATGTGTCTATCGATGCCACCCGCGAGCAGTTTCGAAAACTCGGCTTGGCTACTTGAGTTGCTTGTTCGCTTCGTCCCAATTCACTACATTCCACCAGGCGGCGATGTATTCGGGGCGGCGATTCTGATATTTGAGATAGTAAGCGTGCTCCCAGACATCCAGACCCAGAATCGGCTTCTTTCCGTCCATCAGCGGACTGTCCTGATTCGCGGTGGATAGAATCTCGAATTTGCCGTCCTTGCCTTTGACGAGCCAAGCCCAGCCGGAACCGAATCTGGTAGTCGCCGCGGCATTGAATTTTTCTTTGAACGAATCGAAGCCGCCAAAGGTGGCCGTGATTACATTTTCAATTTCGCCTTTGGGAGCGCCGCCGCCTTTCGCCGATAGCAGGTTCCAGAAAAGCGAATGATTGGCGTGGCCACCGCCGTTATTTCGCACCGCCGTCTTGATCGCTTCGGGAATTGCCGCCAGATTGCCGGCCAGCAGTTCTTCTATTGTCTTATTTTGTAGATCCGGCGCGGATTCCAACGCCTTATTTAGATTCGTCACGTACGCGCCGTGGTGTTTGCCGTGATGGATCTCCATCGTCGTTTTATCGATATGAGGCTCCAGCGCGTCCGCGGGATAGGGTAGTGGTGGAAGTGTAAATGCCATAGCTGCTTTCAGGCTATCTTATGCCCTGTAAACAGAGACGCCGGCCACGATGGTTTCTTTCACTTCAAGAACGTAAGAATCGGAGTCCCAGCGGAACCGGACTAAGTCCGCTTTTTCACCCGTCGCTAACCCCCGCTGCCGCCCGGCCACGCGTCCGGCGCGCGCGGCATTTACAGTTGCGGCGGTCAATGCCTCGCGGAGCGACACACCCGCCAACCGGACGCAATTACCAATGGCACGATCCATCCGAAGAGCCGATCCGGCCAAGCGCTCGGTTCCGGTGAGCACAACGCTGCCGTTCGAGCGAAGCTCGACTTCTACCTGGCCCAGACTGTAGCGGCCCGGTTCACACATCGCGGGCATCACGGCATCCGTAACGAGCACCGCGCGCTCGAGCCCCTTGGCGCGCAGCGCAGTTTTGAGAAAAGCGGCCGGAATGTGAATCCCATCGACGATGAAGCTGGCGATAAGGCGGTCTTCGGCCAGTTGATCCCAAATATAATTCTGGGTTTTGTGCAGCGTTGGATGTGCCGCATTGCCTAAATGGGTCGACATCGTAGCGCCCGCATCCACAGCGGCGCGAATCTGGTCCGTGTTCGCCTTGGTGTGGCCAATACTTGCCACGACCCCGGCACGCACCAGCATCCGAATGTAACCCGGTGATTGCTCCCATTCTGGCGAAACCGTGACTAATCGGATTTCACCCTGTGCCGCTTCCTGCCAGCGTTGGAACTCCTCACTATCGGGAGGCCGCACGTGTTCGAGCGGATGCGCGCCGCGCGGTCCGTCTTCAGGCGAGAGGTGCGGACCTTCCACGTGAATGCCTGCCATTGCGTGCGCCTCGGGCCGGCCGGCAGCGTTAAAAGCGCTTTTTGCGGCTACCAAATTCCGCAACGCGCCAACGATGCGCTCTTCCGAACCGGTGATCAAAGTCGGAAAGAAACGCGTCACGCCGGTTTCGAACATCGTACGGATCGATTGCGCGATGGCTTCGTGCGCAGTGGCCGGATCGTTGTAATCGACTCCGGCAAAGCCATTCACCTGCAGATCGATAAATCCCGGCGCAAGAAACTCCGAAACCTCCGGCGCCTGAATCAACTCGTCCACGGCCAGCAGAGCAGCATCGTAGTTCAGTTCGAGAACGGCCGTCGAGCCAGCATTCTTACCAACAATTGTTTTTTTGGATGACAGAGCTTCCGACATAATCACTTAGCTATGTTTTTTTCACAATTTACGCACAACCGGCTCCGCATAAGCATCGGCAATCGCGAGAGTTAAAACGTGTTGAAAAGCGCACTGGGCGATGCGATCTGTGCTGGCGGTTACAGCCGGGTATGCGGTACAAGTTATAAAGATCCGGCGCGGATACTGGATTGGCAGGTAATCTCGGGGGAGGTGGCTGCGGATCGGGTGTTCGCGCGCGGACGAAATTTGAGCTTGGGCCGGTCGCAATGCGATAGGTTCAAAACGCAGGGCAGAAGCCAGCTTCGCCGGGAATCCACTGAACGGCAGTGAGCGGTTTCCGCCCTGCGCGTCGTTTCACGGCAGCTTTTGGGCGCCTCACACGGCCACCGGTTCAGGCACTCGTACCAGCGGCGTCAACCAGTGAAACTCATCCTTTGCCGAGCCGTCCAGGATGTCGAAAAAGCGCCGCTGGATCTGAGCCGTGATCGGCCCGCGGCGTCCCGTGCCAACCTTGATTCGATCCACTGACCGGACAGGAGTGACTTCCGCCGCCGTGCCCGTGAAGAATACTTCGTCGGCGATATACAGCAGCTCGCGCGGAATAATCGTCTCTACTACCGGAATGCCGAGTTGGCCGGCGATCTTGACCGCCGTGTCGCGTGTGATGCCCGGCAAGACGGAAGCGCCCAGCGGAGGCGTCAGCAATTTGCCATCGCGAACAAGAAACACGTTCTCACCCGATCCCTCGCTCACGTAGCCCGCCTCATCTAGCGCAATGCCTTCCGCATAGCCGTTGATGGCCGCCTCCATGCGGATCAATTGCGAGTTCATGTAGTTGGCGCCGGCTTTCGACAGCGCGGGCAGGGTATTGGGAGCGATTCGGTTCCAAGAGGAGATGCAGACATCCACGCCTTCATTGAGCGCTTCTTCACCGAGGTAGCGCCCCCACGGGAAGCAGGCCATATAGGTATCGATCGGATTGTCGGTGGGCATCACGCCCATGCCGCCATAGCCCCGCAGCACAATGGGCCGAATGTAACAGGCCCCTAGCTTGTTTGCGCAGACGATATCGGACATCGCCGTGGTGAGTTGCTCGATCGTGTACGGCACGTCCATGCGGTAAATCTTCGCGGAATCGAGAAGCCGGCGCGCGTGATCCTGCGCCCGGAACATCGCCACTCCGCCGTCCTGCTCGTAGCAGCGGACACCCTCAAATACGGAACTGCCATAGCTGACGACATGCGAGAGCACGTGGATTTTCGCATCGTCCCAAGCAATCAAGCGGCCATTGTGCCAGATCTTCTCCGTCGGTACCAGCATCTTGAAATTATAGCGTTTGTCGCGCCATTTCAACTCCCGGCGTCATAGAGGAGGCTTAAATTCGTTGTCTAGCTCGCGGGATCCACTTCAACGGAAATCGCCGTTTCATGACTTTTCAAAGCCGACTTTCGCCAAGCCTGCTCGCGGCTCAATTTGCGTCCTGCCTTAGCAGGCAAATGGAAACGCTTGTTACATTCACGGCAGCGATAGGGCCTCATGCCCAGCCACAACATCAACGTGTCGCGGAATCGACTTCGCGAGCGCATCACCTCGGGAGACTTGCAGCGCGGACACATACTTCGTAGCTCCTCAAATGGTTGAGCTCAGACCACAAGCTATGTTTTTGTGCAACTCACATTAAATCAAGGCTTAGCAGGCTTGTACATTGCCGGATTCATCGAACCGGGTTAGTACGTCCAGAACCAGTCGTTTGGCTCATCGGCCGCCGCCGGGTTCCCCTTAGCGTGATTTCTGTAACGTATCACAATCCAGACTATGCCGTCGTGCGAGCGGCTCAGCCGGAAGCTGCGCCACTGCGTCGCAGGCCCGGCTCCCCGGCCTTCGTAGCTTCGGCGACTTCGATCAACCGTCCGGTCGTGACCTGATAGATGTACCCGTAGATCGCGATGCGCGCAGGCACCAAAGGATGCGAACGAAGCCTTGCCACGTCCGCCACAACACTCTGTTCCAAATCGCGAATGGCAAGCCATTCGATGTACTCTCCGGCCGTCGATCCGCCGCCCGTACCCGGATCTTTCCATTGCCCATTCCGCACACTCGCGGTCTCCAGGCTCTGCGATAAAAGATCGCGCATGATCTCGTTTGTGAAATTCAACATTCCGCAATCGGTGTGATGCACCACGAACCACTCCTTGGTCCCGAGCAATTTATAGGAGATCACGAGTGAACGGATCGCGTCGTCGCTGGCGCGCCCACCCGCGTTGCGAATCACGTGCGCATCGCCCTCCGCCAGCCCGGCGAACTTTGCAGGATCGAGTCTTGCATCCATGCAGGTTAGAATCGCGAACTGCCGGGACGGGGGCGAGTTCAACTTGTCTTTGCTGCCGAAGCTAGCGGCATACGACTGGTTAGCATTCAGAACTTCTTCGAGGATTTGAGACATCAGAATAATTTTCGCATTCGTAAAAAGCATATACGCTAGAAGCATGCAATGGACACCTGGTGGACTCAGCGACGACCTGGAAGATCGACGCAATGAGAGCGGGGGAGGGGGCGGAGGTGGTTTCGGCGGCGGTCGCCTGGGAATCGGCGGCATCCTGATCGTGGGTTTGCTCAGCCTCATTTTCCGCCACAACTTCTTCACGCTATTTTCAGGCGATACCGGCGCACCCGCTGCCGTCCGCTCGGAGCCCCATCGGCAGGCTACCGGTCAGGCGGACACCGAAGCGCAGTTCATGTCGTTCGTACTCGACGACGCCCAGCGTAATTGGGACCAAATCCTGCCGCGCGATGCGGGTGTTCGCTACCGTCATGCCAAGCTCGTCCTGTTTCGCGATGCCTATCCATCCGGATGCGGCATGGCGCAAGACGCAACCGGCCCGTTCTATTGTCCGGAAGACGAAAAAGTCTACCTCGATCTCGGCTTTTTCAACGAGCTGAAAACGCGCTTTGGCGCATCCAACGGCGAATTCGCGCAGGCCTATGTGGTGGCGCACGAGATTGGCCACCATGTACAGAAGGTATTGGGCATTGAGCCTAGGGTGCATGCTTTGCAAGGACAGCGTCCCGGCCAAGCCAATCGCCTCTCAGTAGCGCTCGAACTGCAGGCCGATTGCTTCGCCGGGATCTGGGGGAACTCTACCGCGCAGCGCAGGTTGATCGATACTGCCGACGTCCAATCGGCCCTGAGTGCGGCAGCGGCTGTGGGCGACGATCGCATCCAGAGAATGTCGACCGGCCAGGTCAGTCCCGAAAAGTTCACGCACGGCTCGGCGGCGCAGCGGACTGCCTGGTTTCAACGTGGCCTGAATTCCGGTAAAATTGCCGCCTGCGACACATTTAGCCAGCGCTGAAGCTGGAACAAAACGCGGCTTTAGTCCGTAGTGACTTTGTATGACACAGGACCTCCGGTTCGCGCTGCGCATGCTTTTATCGCATCGCTGGTTTTCCGCGGCCGTGGTCGCGACCCTCGCGCTGGGCATCGGCCTCAACACCATGGTCTTCACACTGGTGAATGCGGCGCTGTTCAAACCGGTTCCACTTCCGGGCGGCGAGCGGCTGGTTTCGGTCCGCAACCGGAACATCGCCCAAGGCAACAGTGGAATGGGTGTGTCGTATCCGGATTTCCGCGAGTATCGCGCACATGCTTCCGCATTTGAAGCCTTGGAAGCGGCCATTTCGGAGCCTGCCGTGCTGAGCGAGCGCGGAAATCCTCCGCAGTCCTACCGGATGGACCGGGTTTCATCCGGCATTTTCGAGATGCTGCATATGCAACCCGTTCTCGGCCGCGGATTCAATCCTTCCGACGAGAAGCCCGGCGCTGAATCCGTTGTGTTGCTCGGCTATGGTGTATGGCAGGCCCGCTACGGCGGCGCGCATAATGTCCTCGGGCGCGTAGTGCGCGTGAACGAAAAACCGTCCACCATCATCGGCGTTATGCCGGAAGGATTCAAATTTCCAAACCTGGAGGATTTATGGACGCCGCTAGTACCGACCCCGGAGCTTGAAAATCGCTCGCAGCGACCGCTCAGTCTCTTCGGAATCCTCAAACGCGGAACTACCATCGGGCAGGCCCGTGCGGAACTCGATGGCGTCGCCGGTCGTCTGGCTGCCGAGTATCCTGACGCCGATAAAGGCGTGGGTGTGCTGGTTGAAACCTTTCACGAGCGCTATAACGGCGGCCCCATCAAGCGAATATTTCTGCTCATGCTGGCGGCCGTCGGATTTGTGTTGTTGATCGCGTGCGCCAACATCGCGAACATGATGCTGAGCCGCGCGCTGGGCCGTCAACGCGAGATTTCTATCCGCGCCGCCATGGGGGCGTCTCGCTGGCAGCTGATCCGCCAATTGCTGATCGAAAGTCTGTTCCTCAGTGCCCTGGGCGGCGTGCTCGGGCTGGCATTATCGGCTGGCGGCGTGCGTTGGTTTGATCTGGGAACGCAGGACGTGGGCAGGCCGTACTGGATTCACTTCACGATGGATTACTCTGTCTTTGCCTATTTCGCGGGCCTCTGCGTATTCAGCGGGTTGCTATTCGGTCTGGCTCCCGCGCTCCGCTCTTCGCGCGTGGATTTGAACAATACGCTAAAAGAGGGAATCCGCAGTGCGGGCACGCGGCGCGGCGGCAGACTCGCCGGGCTGCTCGTGATCGGTCAATTCGCCTTGACGCTGGTGTTGCTCACGGGAGCCGGAATCTTCGTGCGCAGTTTTCTCGCAAATCTATCGCTCAATCGGTTGGTTCCCGCCGACCGGCTGTTGACCGCCGGTGTCCGTCTTCCGAAGCAGGGTTATGCAACCCCGGAGGCGCGTCTGCATTTCTTCGAACAATTGTTACCGCGCTTGCGAGCGCTCCCTGGCGTTACTCACGTGGGGATGGCGTCGAATCTTCCGGGGCTCTATGCCGGGAGTCGCCATATCGAGATCGAAGGCGGCGCGCTGGTAAATCCCGCGCATCGTCCTTCCGCATCCGTACTGGTCCAGTCTCCGGGGTATTTTGCCGCAATCAATCTGCCGCTCGTGCTAGGACGCGATTTCAACGAGATGGATGGCGCTGCCGGACGGCAATCGGCTGTCGTCACCAGAGGATTCGCCGAAAGATACTGGCCTCGGCAAACGGCGATCGGCAAGCGATTCCGTTTTTATGACAAGGACAAACCGGGTGAATGGATATCGGTTATTGGAGTGTCGGCCAATATAATCCAAGAACCGAACGAGAAAGCGCCCAATCCGCTATTGTTCGTGCCCTACCGTCAGGAGAGAAACGATTCAATGTCGCTGCTCGTTCGGTCCGCGGCAAATCCAACCGCGCTTGCCTCCGCGGTTCGGACTGCCGTGCAGAACCTGGATCAGAACCTGCCGCTCGTGGACGTAAGAACACTCGCCAATGCGGTGGCACATAACCAATGGTTCCTGCGCCTGTTTGGGGCCGTTTTTGCTGTCTTCGCGTTAATCGCTCTGGTGATGGCTTCGGTCGGTATTTACGCAGTAATGGCGCAGGCGGCAACCAGCCGCACACGCGAGATCGGAGTCCGGATGGCGCTCGGGGCGACGTCGCGAAATATTCTCGGGCTAGTGCTTGGGCGCGGTGTCACGCAGCTGATCGCGGGGCTTGTGTTCGGACTGGCAGCGGCATTTCCCGCCGCCCGGCTGATGGCCGCTCTTCCGTTCGGCGTATCTCCAACGGATCCGATTGTGTTTGTCACCGTAAGTTTGCTGCTGGCGTCGGTCGGAATTTTCGCATGCTGGCTTCCCGCCCGCCGGGCGGCCGCGCTGAATCCCGTCAACGCCATCCGCTATGAATAAGGGCAGGGAAGTTCACTGCACAAGCTTCGCCATCAACACCACGAAGAGCGCGGAGTCGGCGCTTTCGATGTTCGACTTGCCGACCACTACTTTCTGCCCTTCGCGCAGATCGACATCCGTGTCGATGCCGGCGTCGAACACAGTTTGCGGCATCGGGACGCGGAGCTGGAAATGAAATCCTATCAGATGGATACTAGGACTGCCATTGTCCGGTGAAACCTGCACAGCCTTGTAGCGGACCGAATAGATGCTCGGTGTCGAACCTTCTGCCGCTTTGCCGAACGGTTTAAGTAAACCGTCCGTGGCGGACGGCGTGCCTTCGCCGGATCGCAGGAGCATGGTGCTCAACAACTCGTAATTGCGGTACGGGAAAACGGCGTGCAGTTGTTTGATGACCGGGGCAACGGCAGGCGCCTTGTCTTCTGCGTCCGCAGCAGCGGGCGAACTAGAACCGCTCAGCAAATACAACCGTCAATTCCACGTTCTTTGATCCGCGATCCGACGAATTGCTGTCCAACTCCCGGATTGTATTTTCGAGAGCGCTCACGTCGGCCGGCTTTCCCCTGAGCACGATTGCCTTCAATGGGTCATCCGCGCCGCCGTACTGTGAACTCGCACGACTTTGGTGATCGTTCCCGCAAGTTGCCAGAAAATGACAATGTTCGGATCGTACGAGTGCCGCACGCCGCTGCGGAATTTGGGTCCGCGGCCCCAGGTCGGCAAACAGAATGAGCACCACAGCAACCGCCGACGCTGCTAAGGTCCAAACGGGCCACGACGGTCCTCGGCTTCGTATTGTGTCCGCGTCGCCACCGCGCTCCGTACTGCACAGTTCAGCCGGTGTCGGTTCTTCGAACGAACCAACCAGCAACTCTGGGCTTCGCGAGAAATCCTCCAGCGTGCTATGGCACTCGACGCAGGCTTCCACATGCTGCGCCACAGCCCGATAATCTGCGCCGGAAAGATCTCCGCGCAGGTACAGCGCCAGACGTTCTTCATTCATGTGATACTTCATGTGTCCTTCCCAGCCAATTCATTACAACGTCTTTACTCTTTGGTGGAAAGTCCTTCGAGATCACGCAGGACAATGGCGTCACGCTCGCGCGGAGTTCAATTCGTCGAGCGCGGCGGCGATCAATTCGCGCTGCTGCGCAAATAGCACGGCTCGTTCCGGATCGGGCGCTTGATCACGCAGAGCGGGGCGCCGCCGCCGTAAACCTTCAGCAAGTTACACGCCACGAGGCAGGAAGATCGCTGAGAGTACCGTTCTGATGTTTGACCGATAACAAGTATTATGTAAACTGTCGTGTGCCGATCGCCAATACAAAAAATGCCGCTCCAGCCCTGTCAGGCGGCCGGAGCGGCTGAGGGAACTTTATGCTCGTTTAACGGCCGCGATGCGCGCCGGAAGAATGGCCTCCGCCGCCACCTCCGCCACGGCCGGAAGAAGACGAACCTCCGCCGCCACCGCGGTAAGAGCCGCCTCCACCGCCACCGTGGTACGAACGCTCGGGAGCGTTGTAATGCTGCGCGGGTGGCGCGCTGTAGTGTTGTTGCGGCTGGCTGCGTTCACCGCCGCGATTTCCGCCATAACCGGCGGAGTTACGGAACCCTTGCCAGGAGCCGGGGGACGCCGGTCCATTTTGCCGAAAAGAATTGGGCGCCGCCGGCCGCGGCTGGCCAAAGCTGTGCCAACCGCTCCGCTCCTGGGGCTGGCTCGAAAAGCCCTGCCGGCTGGAATAGCCAGGAGCGCCGAAACGCTGCCATCCGCTAGCGGACGCCGCCGGGGCATGAGCCGCCGGCGCATGAAATGTCTGGGCGGGCGCAAACCCGCGCTGCCCGGCTCTTTGGCCTCCGAAGCCTTGCCGATTCGTCACAAACTGCCGATTGGCCGCCATACTTAATCGCGGATTCGCGATCACCGCCCGATTTGAAAATCGATAGCTGGATTGGTTCGGCGACACCGGAATCTGTCCGCGAAAAAGATTTGCACCCGACAACTGCCCGCGCGTGGCAACGTTGAAACGCTGGTTCGGCCCGCCGAAGCGATCGCCAAAAGCCGTCATAGCTCCGCCTCGCACATTCGCGTTGCGATACATTCTTCCTAACTCCACGCCGCCACGGTAAGGAAATCCACCCGTACCGCGATACCCTCTTCCCCACCAGGCGTGAAACGGCTCATGAGGCGCGAGCGCAACCCAACCCAAACCGCCCCGGCCCCAACCGAAAAAGCCTACCTGCGCGGGACTCCAGAAAGCTCGTGATCCGCGGGTGCCCGGCCACCAGCACCAGCCGCGGCTCCCGGTGTTCCAAAACCAACGGCCATAGTGATACGGCGCCCAGCCCCACGGCGCAGCATCGACCCAGGTCCAGCCATAGTAATCTTCGTACGCCCATTGGCCCGTGCTGTAAGGCGACCAATCGGCGGCGACGCCGCGCGGCGCCCAAGCCTCGCCATATTCCGAAGGCACCCAGTCGCCATACGCATCCAGGTCCTGCGCGCCATTCACATCCGGATTCACATAACGATAGGCTTGCGAGGATTGCAATTCGCCATCGCGCGCGGCGCTCCAGTCGTCGAACTGATCGCGGGCAATCTCGTACGAAGTTTGAAATTCCGGATCGGATAAATCGCCGCGGACCAGTAGACTGCGCCCGGGCTCAACCATCTCAGATCCGCGGGCGCCGTTCATCTCGAGGCGTCCCGAGCGCACCGTAATTTGCGACGTTCCGTTATCGAAAACGGAGATCCGGTATTCGCCCGGCCCAGCCGGCCGCAGCGCCACGCTCGGCGTATCCACTTCCAATTGAGCATTCGAATTCCCAAGCACGCGCAAGACAATGGTGCCGATACCTAGTTGCACCTGATATCGCTGATACGCCAGATCGGAAAATCCGATGTCGGTATTGGGCGCCAGGCGAATCAGGTTTGTGGCATCCAACTGCACCTCGGCTCGCGAGCCCGGCGCCGTCTCCAGATGGTCGCGCGCCATCACCGGCGCATTCACCACGGCCGCGCTCAATTGCCCGTTGTCGCCGCGTTTCAGGTTCACGTCGCCTTGTGTGATGCTGATGCGCGCCACCCCATGCTGCTGATCGCTCGCCGGATCGGGCGCATCGCCAGAGCTCGCGTCCGGCGTCTGTTGCGGATAAGTAGGATATTGCTGTGCCGCCAACGGCAGGACCGCCACGACCAGTAAGCTGAGAAAAGCGCGCCGCACGTCCAGTTTGCTTACACGTCGGCTTCCATTCCGCAAGTTATTCAAAAGACGGAGCAGAAAATCGAGGTGGGTGGCTGAAAACAACCAAGGCGAGCGCAATGCACCGGCCTCAGTCGTGCCGCAAGGCTGAGGCGGGATCAATGCGGGCCGCCCGCCACAGCGGAAAGGCAACGGCAAGCCAGGCAACGACTGCAATAAACAACAGAGCGGATCCAAGCGCCTGCGGGTCCGAAGGAACTACATCGTAGAGCGCCTGCCGGATCCAACGCGCCGATCCGGCGTACACGGCAATGCCGGACAACCCGCCGGCTGTAACAAGTAGTAGCGTTTCTCGCGAGAGCAACTGAACCACGCGCAACGGACTTGCGCCGAGCGCGATGCGAACGCCGACCTCCCGCCGCCGTGCCTTCACCGCGAAATCGATCGCGCCATAGAGCCCGCTGCCCGCGAGCACCACGGCAAAACTCCCAAACAGAGCGGAAAGCCAGGCGAGCAACCGCTCCTGCCATAGCGAAGTCTCGACTTCTTGCCGCAGTGTGCGTATTTCTACAAACGGCAGGTCCGGGGCGAGCCGTCGCAGCGCTTCTCGAACAGGCGCGATCGCGGCCGCCGGATCGCCTCGCATGCGGAGATGCAAAATGAAATCTCCATCGAATCCGCTCACGACGGGTGAGTAGACCGTCGGCGGTACCGGCTCGCGTAATGATCTGTATTTCGCGTCGCTCACCACTCCTACAATCTGATTTTGCGGAGCCCATCGTCCGTCCGGACCTGTCGTGCCGAACAGTTTACCGAGCGCATTTTGGCCCGGAAAAAAACGTCGGAGAAACGCCAAATTCACAATTACCTTCTGCGGCTTCTTCTGACGGTCGTCGGACCACATGAAATCACGCCCGGCGACTATACCCATGCTCAGCGTATCGAAATAACCAGGCGTAACCAAATGAATACTGCTGTTCAGAAAATCATTCCTCGTTACAGGCACTCCAGCGACACCGAACGTCGCCTTCAGACCCGTGCCGCGCATCAATCCATGCTCGGCAATCGCGGCCGCCGCCACGCCGGGTAACGAGCGCGTCTCTTCGAGCAGCTTGCGGCTCAACAGTTTCGCCTGCTCCGGCTTGTATCCCTTCATGCCTGGATCGATAGTGAATGTGACAATATGCGATTGATCGAAGCCCGGGTTCATCGAGCGCATGCGTTCGAACGTCTTTACCAGTAGACTGGCGCCAGCGAGCAGCAGCACGCATACCGCCATCTGCGCTGCCAGCAGGATGTTTCGTCCCGGCAGACGCGCGGTCGTGGTGCGGCCTCCGCGAAGCGAGCCGGCGAGGCTCTGCCGCCCGCCCCACACCGCCGCTGACATGCCGCACAACAGAGCCGTCAAGCCACTAGCCGCTACCGCGAAAGCTAGCACCCGCGCGTCGATATTGACAGTGATGGTGAGAGGTTGCGCCACGGCGGCTCGATCGCGAATCGGCGGAAGCGCGGCGAGTAGCAGCGGTCTAAGAGCATAGGCGAACCCGATACCAATGGCGCCGCCTGCGAGAGCAAGAAGCAGGTTCTCGCTCAGGAGTTGACGCGCCACACGCCAGCGGCTGGCTCCCAAGGCGAGCCGTACGCCCATTTCCTGCGAGCGAGCCGCCGAGCGAGCGAGCAGTAGGCAGGCCACATTGCCGCACGCCATGAGCAGCAGCAAGCCAACCGCCGCCATCAGTAGAACCAATCCACGCGAAAACTGCCCGCGTAAAGTGGACACTCCGTGGCTGGCCCTTTCAAGACTAAGCTGCGAACGAAATGCGCTCTTGGCGAATTCGGGAAACCGGCTGCGCAACGCCTCCTCGTAGACGCGAAGCATGCGCGGCTCGATTTCCGCCTGCGCGCGCTCCCGTGTGACGCCGGGTCGAAGCACACCGAAGACTTGGAAGAAACTCTGCCGGCCTTCTTGCGCGAGTGACTGACCGGTCGAGATCGGGACCCGGACATCCGGACTGGTTTCGACCGTTAAACCATTCAAGTCTTTTGGGAGTACGCCCACTACGGTGAGAGCGCGCCCGTTCAAACGGATATTTCGGCCAAGAATCGAAGGCGAGCCCGCGAACTGCCGCTGCCAGAAATCGTAGCTGAGCACCGCGGCGTGGTCGTCCTCCGGCATGAGAACACGTCCCAGGTGCGCGTCAATCCCTAGTGCCGAAAAGAAATTTCCGGAGACGGCATTGATACGAATCCGCTCGATCGAGGCGCCGTTCGACCAACCATTCTCTAACGCGACGTCCAGATCACCCTGGCAGACGGCCTCGCTCAGGCTCGAAGTGTTCGCCGCAAGCTGCTCGCAGACCTCGTAGGGAAAGTCCCAGGTGATAAAGCCGGTCGGGTGAACCTCAATCAGCCGCACCAGGCGTTCGGCGTTCCTCATCGGCAAAGGCCGCAGCAACAGCGTGTCGACGAAGCTGAAAATCAGCGTATTCGCGCCGATGCCAATTCCGAGCAGCAGCACGACAGCAAACGCGAAAACCGGGCTACGGCGCAGCAGCCGCAGACCGAACCGCACGTCTCGCCAAAAATCAGACATCGGGCAGCGTAAACTTCACGGTCGTTCCGCTTTGCCCGTCGCTCTCGATCCAGATCCGGCCGCCGTGCGCGCGCACGATTTTGTTCGAGATCGCAAGACCCAGGCCGCTCCCCGGCACGCCCTTACCTTGCAGCCGCTTGAAAGCGGAAAAAACCTCCAGCTGAAAAGCCGGCTCGATGCCAACTCCGTTGTCGGAAATTGAAATCACGTGTTCGCCGCTTCCCTGCTCCGAGCGGATCGCGATCTCCGGCTTGCCGGCGCCGCGAAATTTGAGTGCGTTCCCGATCAAATGTTCGAAAAGCTGGGTCAGTTCCATCTCGTCGGCAAATACTTCCGGAAGATCGCCGCGGTTGACTTCCGCCGATACTTCAGTAATCGCAGGCGCGAGCTTCAACAAGGCCGCTTGCGCCGCAACATTCAGGTTCACAACCGCGCGCCGCTGCATGGAACCGGCCCTGGAAAGGGTCAGCAGGTCTCTGAGCAGCGCACTCATGCGATTCGCTCCGCCGACTATGTATGCGATGTAGTCGCGCGCTGTCTCATCGCTCGCCAGGTGGCGTTCGAGAAGCTGTGAATACGAGACAATCGCCCGCAGCGGCTCTTGCAAATCGTGACTCGCGGCGTAGACAAAATGCTGCAACTCGGCTCTCGCCGCATCGGCCTCGGACTGTGAGGACGAGTCCATTGGCTAAGCCGCTTTCAAAAGACCCAGACGCTCCAGCAAAGCATTCGCATCCGGATCGCGTCCCATGAAAGTGCGGTAGAGTTGCGCCGGATCTTCGCTGTCGCCCCGTTCGAGAATACGGCGCCGGAAATCTAATCCCGTGCCGGTGTTGAAGATTCCTTCGCGCTGGAAGCGCGTGAAAGCGTCCGCATCGAGCACCTCTGCCCATTTGTAAGAGTAATAACCGGCCCCATACGCTACCGGACTCGCGAATAAGTGCGTAAAGCTCGCAATCATTCCGTAGTCGGGCGGCAAAGGCGCTGGAGAAAACTGCGCATAAACGTCACGTGCATAGGCGAGCACATCGCCTCCTTGCTCCGGGTCGTACTCGCGATGCAGCTTGAGGTCGACCATTCCAAAGCCGAGCTGCCGCATCTGCGCATTCGCACTACGAAACGTACGCGCGCGCTTCATTTTCTCGAATAGCTCTTCCGGAATCGCTTCGCCCGTCTTGTAATGCCGGGCGAACAGGTGCAAAGCGTCTCGCTCCATGCACCAGTTTTCCATGATCTGCGACGGTAGCTCCACGAAGTCCCACGGCACGTTGGTGCCGCACAATGTGCGCACCGGCACCAGGCTAAGGGTGTGATGCAGGAGATGTCCGAACTCATGAAAAATCGTTTCCACTTCGCGATGCGTCAGCAGCGAAGGCGCATCGGCTACGGGCGGCGTCAGGTTGCCGCAAATCAGGCCCAGGTGCGGCCGGCCGGCTTCCGGATTTCCGGTCACTAGCGAATCCATCCACGCCCCGCCGCGCTTGTTCTCGCGCGGGAACCAATCTGTATAAAAGCCGCCCAACAGCTTACCCGAGCGCGCGTCCTCGACCCGATAATATTTAACGGCCGGATCCCAACCGGGGACATTAGGCTCTTCGATCACTTTGATTCCCAAAACGCGACTGAAGATGTCGAACATTCCGGCCACTACATTTTCCAGTTGGAAGTAGGGCCGCAGCTCTTCTTCATCGAATTCATACAGGGCTTGGCGCTGTTTTTCCGCCAGATAAGCCACGTCCCAGGGATTCGCTCTTTCGTATCCCATAGACCTGCCCATCTCAAGCAGGCTTTGATTCTCCAACTCGAAATGTGGCAGTGTCTTACGATGTAAATCTTCGATAAACGCCTGAGCGCGTTGGCCAGCGTGCGCCATGCGCTCCTCAAGCACCAGATCCGCGAAATCCCGATAACCCAAGAGCCTTGCTTTGCGCCTACGCAATGCAAGAATCTCGGAGAGCAAAGCGCGATTATCGTACTGGCCGCTGGTGGCGCGCGTATTCGAGGCTTCCCAGAGATCGCGCCGAATTTCGCGGTCGTCCAGGTAGGTCAGGGCGGCGGTATAGCTCGGCCCTTGCAAGGTGAGCCGCCAGCCTTCCTTCCCTTTCGATTGCGCGCTCGCTCGCGCCGCTAGCCGCGCCGATTCCGGGAGACCTGCGAGCTTGGTTTCGTCGCTAATCAAAAACTCATAGGCATTGGTCGCGTCCAAAACGTTCTCGGAAAATTTCGTGGTGGCCTTTGTCAATGCCACGTCGAGTTCTTCCAGTTGCTTCTTGCCTGCGGCATCCAGATCCGCGCCGGCCCGGCGAAAACCAGTCACCGTCTTATCCAGGTAGCGCCGGTGAACGGGCGCGAGCTTTTCTCTCTCGCCGCTTTTATCGACCGCCTGCACTGCCTTCCACAAATTTTCGTTTAAAGCAATCGAGGTGTAGAATGCGCTGACCGGCCCTTGCACCGCGTTGTGCGCCGCCCGCAATTCGGGCGTGGTCACCACGCTCTCCAGGTGCCGGACAAGGGCCATCGCAAAATCGAGCGGCTCCGTCATTTGATCGAGCGCCAGCAGTATATCCCGATAAGTTCGCGGAGTGTCCGGGCCGCCGAGCGCAATGAGTCGCTGATTCATTTGCTCGAGCAGCAGTTGAATTGCCGGCTCCACGTGCTCGGCTTTTACCGCCTCGAACTCGATGGGAAAGCGCTCGATCAGGAGCGGATTGTCTGTCAGTTGTTCCGTCATGAGATTTTTTACCAGACGCGGCATCCTTTTGCTGAGAACATCGGATCCGGCGCCTTGCAACCAAAAGCCGCGCTGAATTCAGGAAGGTTGGGTACCACCCCATCCACGCGGAACTTGGCGGGCGAATGAGGATCCGTTTGCGTAAGCAACCGCGTCTCTTCGGGGCGTTGGTTCTCGCACCAGACTTGCGCGAATCCTAGAAAGAACTGCTGCGCTTCGGTGTAGCCATCCACTTCGTCGTTGAGCGGTTTCTTCTCTTTTGTGAGATCGTCGAGCAACGCCAGATACGCCAGCCGCACGCCGCCGTTATCGGCCGTATTTTCGCCCAGAGTAAGCCGGCCGTTGAGCTCGATACCCGTAACCGGGCTGAAGCTTCCATATTCGTTCACGAAGCAATCCGCCAGCTTCTTGAATTCCGTTTCGTCGCTCTTTTGCCACCAGTTGTTTAGATTGCCCTGGGCATCGAACTGCCGCCCTTCATCGTCGAAGGCGTGTGTCAACTCATGTCCGATCACATGACCGACGGCGCCGTAATTCACCGCGTCGCCAGCAGTATTCGAGTAGAACGGCGGCTGCAGTATACCGGCCGGAAAATTGATATTGTTCTGCGTCGGATCGTAATATGCATTCACGGTTGGCGGTGTCATGGCCCATTCCGCGCGGTCGACCGGCTGGCCGATTTTATCGAGTTGCCGTTTGTTCTCAAATTCGTTTGCCCGATACCAGTTGTTGAAGTAATCGTTCGCAATAATTTGAACCGATGAATAGTCGCGCCATTTATCCGGATAGCCGATCTTATTGGTCACGGCCTGCAGCTTTACCTGCGCTTCCTTCTTAGTCTCCGGGGTCATCCAGGTCAGCGAATCGATGTCCCGGCCCATCTGACGCTCGATCTCGCTGACCATCTTCAAGGTTCGTTCCTTCCCTTCGATGCCGAAAGTTTTCTCCACGAATTTCCGCCCTAACGCCTCTCCCAACTCATCGTCCGTCGCGGAGACGCATCTTTTCCAGCGTGGTTTTTGCTGCTCAGCGCCGGTGAGCGTGCGCCCGTAGAAATCGAAATTCTCATCCACCAGCGGTTTCGAGAGCAGCCGCGCGCTTGCGTGGATGTAATGCCACGCCAGATAATCCTGGACGTCGCTTATATCGGTGTTTGCCAAAATCTCATCTAATCCTTTAATAAACGCCGGTACTGATACATTGAGCCTTGCGAATTCAGGCGACTTTATCCGAGTAAAGTATTGGCTGTAATTAAATTGTGTACCGAATTGTTTTAGCTCCCCTTTCTGCATCTCATGCACAAGCGCCTGAGGGTCGCGCCGCGCAGTCACATCCAGCGACGCCTTGGCGAGACTTGTCTCGATTTTCATCACTGTGGCGGCTTTCTTTCCCGCCTCCGCCGCCGGCGTTCCCGCCAGCACGAAAAGCTTGGCAATATGCGCAACGTATTTCTTGCGAATCTCTTCCGATCGCGGATCGGCGCGGAAATAGTAATCTTTCTCAGGTAATCCCAAACCGCCCTGGTCGAGGCCGGCGAGTGTCATGCGTGCATCTTTCGGATCGGGAGAGGAATAAAAACTGAAGAACACCGGTACCTGGCGCGCGTGCAGCCGTGCTACTTCATCCACCAGATCCGCTCGATTAGCGACACTGGAAATCCGCACCAGCTCGGCTTTGAGCGGCGTTGGGCCAAGCGCCTCCACGGCGCTTTCGTTCATGCAGGACTGATAAAAGCCGCCGATCTTCTGATCGATCGGGGAACGCTCTTGATGCTGGGCGGAGTCTTCCAGAATGCCGCGTAGAATTTCCTGGTTCCGCTGAAACAGCTCATCGAACCGGCCCCAACTGCTCTCGTCGGCGGGAATCGGATTCTTTTTCAACCACCCACCGCAGGCATATTGGTAGAAGTCCGCGCAGGGATTCGCCGAGCGATCTATCGCTCCAAGATCCAGGCCGCTGGCCTGCCCAAAAATCGGCGCCGCCGACAGGATACATAGCAGCAGGACGGGCGCGAACTTCAAGACAGCCATGCTCTCCAGTGTAATCAGCCCGCTTACCAGACCCTGCACGCGTTCGCCGAAACCATCGGTTGCCCGGCCGAACAGCCGAATGCCGAGCCGAACTCCGGCGCATTCTGGACCACTCCGTTGACCCGGAATTCGCCCGGCGAATGCGGGTTCGTACGGACACTGTTGCGCAAGGATTCCGGCCGTTGATTCTGGCACCAGACCTGCGCATAGCCGAGAAAGAAGCGTTGTTCTGGCGTATAGCCGTCAAGCTTTTCCTTCGCGATCGAGCCATCTTCCAGCCCTCCTAACAGCGCCATGAAGGCCAGACGAATTCCGGCGTTATCGGCGCCATTTTCACCCAATGTCAATCGTCCGTTCAGTTTTACGCCTTCCACCGGACTGAATTGCGAATACTCATTTGCGATGCAATCCACGCGCTTCTTGAATTCTTCGTTATCCTGCTTGGTCCACCAGTCGCGCAAGTTGCCGTCGGCGTCGAATTGGCGCCCCTGATCGTCGAAGCCGTGCGTCAGCTCATGACCGATCACCGCGCCGATGCCTCCAAAATTTACCGCCATATCGGCGCCGCTTTGATAGAACGGCGGCTGCAGAATACCAGCCGGAAAGTTAATGTTGTTTTCGAGCGGACTGTAGTAGGCGTTTACAGTTGGCGGTGTCATATGGAACTCGGCCCGGTCCACCGGCTTGCCAATTTTACTTTGATCGCGCCGGTTTTCGTATTCGCGCGCGCCGGCCACGTTCGCCACCAGATTCGTATCATTCACGCGCACGCTCGAGTAATCTTTCCACTTCTCCGGATAACCGATCTTGTTGGTGACACCCTTCAACTTCAGCAACGCTTGCTGCTTGGTTGCCGCGCTCATCCACGGGAGAGAATCGATATCGGACGCCATCTTCTTCTCAATTATGTTGACCAGTTCCTGGGTCTTCTCTTTCGATTGACCGGCAAACGCTCGCTCCACATATTTCTGGCCAAGCGCGTCGCCCAGCGCCCGATCCGTGTCACGCACGCATCGCTTCCAGCGTGGCGCCAGTTCCTTGGTCCCGGCAAGATAGCGTTGATAGAAATCGAAATTCTCTTCCACAAACGGCTTACTGAGATAGGCGGCGTACGCCGAGATGTAATGCCACGTCGAATAGCTCTTCACATCGTCCAGGCTCGTCGCCGACAGGATCTGATTAAGATCCTTGAAAAAATCTGGCACGGAAACGTTAAGGGAATCGAACTTAGGCGTGCGGCTATCGGCAAAATATGCTCTAAAATCGAAATTCGGATTCTGGGCCGCGAAATCCGCAAGCGACATCTTATGATGCGTGAGCCGCGGATTACGCCGCGCCACCCGATCGAGCGACGCTTTAGCTAGCCCTGTTTCTATCTGGAGCACGGCCTTTGCTTTGACGGCGGCATCCGCCTGCGAGTCGCCCGCCAATTCAAACATGCGCGCCACATGCTCCCGGTACTTGGTCCGCGTTTCCTCGTCTTTCGCGTCCAGGTAATAACTTCTGTCCGGCAGACCAAGTCCTCCTTGATCTACATCCGCAATCGTCATCTTCGAGTTATCCGGATCGGGACTGGAGCCAAACGAGAAAAAGACGTTCACATCTTGCGCATGCAGGCGCGCCACTTCCGCGGGCAGCTCGCTCTTGCTTTTCAGCGCTTGAATCCTCTCGAGACCTGGCTTCAGAGGACTGTCGCCCGCCTTGTCAATGGCGGCCTCGTTCATACAAGACGAATAGAACGCCCCGATCTTCTGATCGAGAGGCGAGCGGTCCTGATGCTTGGCCGAATCTTCCAGAATGTCGCGTAAGATCTTTTCGTTGCGTTCGCCCAGCTCGTCGAAACGGCCCCAGCGCGAATATTCGGGCGGTATCGGATTCGCTTTCATCCAGTTGCCGCACGCGTATAAATAAAAGTTCTGGCAGGGGTCGACGCTTTTGTCGATGGCTTTCAGGTCCACGCCGCTAGCCGGTGGGCTCTGCCCCCAAGCCATCACGGCCAGACCCATAAGACCCACAAATCGCCAAGTGCGCATGCTACAGGGATAGCAAATCACGGATGTCGATGGAGGTTGAGATTCTTATCCAGGTCCAGCGCTGCGCTGATCAGACCAAGATGAGTAAACGCCTGCGGAAAATTGCCGAGTGCCTCGCCGGTCGATCCCACTTCCTCTGCGTACAATCCCAAATGGTTCGAGTAGCTCAACATTTTTTCAAAAATGAGCCTTGCCTCGTGTAGCCGGCCTGCGCGCGAAAGCACCTCGACGAGCCAGAATGTACAGGCGCTGAAGGTGCCTTCCGTACCCGGCAAGCCGTCCGTACGCGTGCCGTGCGTCCGGTAGCGGTAGACCAGGCTGTCGGAAACCAGTTCCTTCAAGACGCGGTCCAGAGTGGCGGTCATGCGGCTATCGCTGGGCGACACAAACTTCATGAGCGGGAACAGGAGACTGGTGGCGTCCACGCTATCGCCCCCGAGTACCCTCACGAAACTCGTCCCGTTCCATCCCTTTTGCATCACCATCTCAAAGATCTTCTGGCTTTCCGTTCTCAGGCGCTTGAGGTCCGCCGGCAGGTTTCGCTTCGTGGCAATCCGCATCGTTCGGTCGAGCGCTACCCAGCACTGCATTTTCGAATAGGTGAATTGCTCTGGCTCCTTCCGGACTTCCCAGATGCTGTTATCGGCTCGCTGCCAGTTGTCGCATAGCCAATCCGTGATGTTTCGCAGATAATTCCAGAAATCGTAGGAGATCGGCTCCACGTACTTGTTGTACAGATAAATTGCGTCGATCAGCTCGCCATAAATATCGAGCTGCAATTGTCCGCTCGCGCGATTGCCAATTCGCACCGGCTTCGAGCCCTTGTAACCCGCCAGATGATCGAGCGTAAATTCCTTCAGGTCGGAAGAGCCATCCACGCGATACATCACTTGCAGCGGCCCCGTCTCCTGACTCTCCGCGCTGCGGCCTTGTAGCCACTCCATGAACCGCGTGGCCTCATCGAAATAGTTCAACTGCAAGAATCCATAAATCGTGAACGCCGCATCGCGAATCCAGGTGTAACGATAATCCCAGTTCCGCACGCCGCCAAGCGCTTCGGGTAAACCACAAGTGGGCGCCGCGATTATAGCTCCGGTGGGTTCGTATATGAGCAGCTTGAGCGCCAGCGCCGAGCGCATCACCATTTCTCGCCAACGCCCCGTATACGAGCAGCGCGAGGACCATTTACGCCATTTATCAATCGTCTCCTGAAATACTTGGTTTGCATACGCAGCGATGTCAGGCGGCGTTTTGTCGCCGGCTTCATCCGCTATCTCCAGGACAAAACTCTGCGTTTCGTTTTCGTGCAGAATAAATTCCGCTCGGGCGCCGCCATCGTCCATGCGTTCCAAAGGCACAGTGCCCTTGAGAACCACGGTCACGGTCGGCGTGGAAAATCTGGCCCCACCGTTGCCGATCGCCAATTCATGCGGCTGGCGTGCGTAATCAAAGGCGGGCAGACAATCCAGCCGGAAACACAACGAGCCACGCACGCATCGCACAATACGCACGATCGCCTGCGCGGCGTGCGAGCTGTCGTGCCACGGCATGAAGTCGATCACTTCACCGACTCCATGCGCGCTCAGAAAACGTGTCATGAGCACGTTGGTATCGGGCAGATACATCTGTTTCGTGCGCCCCTCGGCGGTCGAACAGATACGAAAATGACCGCCCTTCTCTTCGTCCAAAATGGCGCAAAACACGCTGGGCGAATCGAAGCGCGGCAAGCAGCACCAATCGATAGAGCCATCGATGCCCACCAAGGCGGCCGTGTGCAAATCTCCGATCATTCCATAGTTGTCAATATTCTTATAGGCCATGCGAACTTCATCCATTCTCGACTTCCTAATCGGAAGACCGCTCGCTTCCTCCGAAGAACGCGCCGAGCAGATCGGTCCGGCGGCGGGCCGGGCATCCCGTGCCGGTCATTCCTCCGCCGCCAGCCCCGCCCGCCACCGAAGCAGTTGGTCTATGGCTTCTGCTAAAAGCGTTTTCGAGCGGTTGCACCGCCATGACCGGCATCGAAGCGGTTAACAACGGAGTCAAAGCCTTTCGCGAGCCGACCGTAAAAAATGCGCGCCTCACGCTGACGACTATTATCACGTCGCTTACCGCCATGCTCGCTGGGATCGCATTTCTCGCACGCGCATACGGGATCACGGCCACACATCCCAACTCCGAGCACTATCAAAGCGTGCTCTCGCTGCTGCTCCAGGCTGTGGCCGGCCGCGGCTGGTTCTATTACGTGGCGATCGGCTCCATTCTCCTGGTCCTGATCTTCTCCGCCAATACCGCCTTTGCCGGTTTTCCACGGGTCTGCTGCGTTATCGCGAATGATTACTCTCTACCGCTGTCTTTGCGAACCGCGGCCGCCGCCTGGTCTATTCGGAAGGCGTCATCGTGCTTGCGACCTTGACGGCGACGCTCCTGGTTTTCTTCGACGGAGTGACGGACCGGCTGATCCCGCTCTATGCTGTAGGCGCATTTCTCGCCTTGACTCTGTCGCAAGCAGGCATGGTCGAGCATTGGAAACGTGTGCGGGGGTCCGGTTCGGCCCGTAGCATGACGATTAATGCGATCGGCGCCACAGCCACCGGCATAACGCTCTTGGTCGTCGTCGTGGCTAAGTTTGTCGAGGGTGCCTGGATCACAGTGGTCATGATTCCAGCGCTGCTCTGGTTTATGTACTCCGTGCGGCGCCACTATGACCGTGTGCGCCGCCAAATTGCGAGCCCTACGCCGCTCGACCTGCACCACCTTTCGCCTCCCCTAGTCGTCATTCCCGCGCCCTATTGGAGCCGCGTTACAAAGAACGCTCTGTGCGCCGCCTTCGAGATCTCCAAAGACATTCAGGTTCTGCATGTCACCGAAGAAGAAAAGGCCGAAGGCGACGAATTCTGCGACAAGTGGGACGAATTCGTTGCCGGGCCTGCCCGACAGGCCAATTTGCCGATACCGGAACTTGTTCGGCTCGTAACACCATTTCGGTTTGTGGTCTCGCCGATTGTGGACCATATAATTCAGCTCGGCGAATCCCATCCCACTCGTCGAATCGTGACCATCGTTCCTGAACTTGTGGAACGCCGCTGGTATGCCTACCTTTTGCACACCCAACGCGCCACTCTGCTCAAGACGGCTTTGCTGATGAACGGAAAGAACCGCATTTCGGTCCTCAACATCCTCTGGTATCTAAAATAGAGACTCGCCTCTATATGACTAAACCTCTAAAAATCGCCGTCGCCGGTCTTGGACGTATGGGAACGGTCCACGCGTTGCATCTGCACGAACTAGCCCGCGACACGCAAGGCTGTGAGCTTGCCGGCTTCGCCGATATTGACACGGTTCGCGCCCGCCGCTTGAGCGATGAGCTTGGTCTTCAGGTTCCGATCTTTTCTTCTATCGAACAACTGGCCAAAGCGGATGTGTGTGACGCCACCGTGATCGTTACCCCGACCAACCATCACCGAACACATGCCACCAGCCTGATCGCTGCCGGCCATCGCGTGCTGCTCGAAAAGCCGCTCACAGGAACTCTCGAAGAGGACCGTGAATTCGCGGCGGAACTGGACCGCGATCATCCTCACTCCGTTATGCTCGCCTTCCAAAGGCGCTACGACGAGCCGCTCGTGTACGCGAAACAGCTCATGGAAAGCGGCGCAATTGGCCGGGTCTTCAAAATCTACTCGGCGCTCGAGGATTCAAATCCCGCTCCGAACGGTTACCAGAGCGGCGGAATTCTCCCCGACATGTCCGTGCATAGCGTGGACGAAGTTCTGTGGCTGACCGGGCGTACTCCGTCGCACGCACTCGCCATTGGTTCGCGCATCTACAGTCACGCCCACACCACCTGCGAAGAAGATTTCGATGACGCGCTTCTCTATATGTGGTTCGGCCAGGATCTTGTGGCACAGGTGCAAGTCAGCCGCAATCATGTCTCGGGGTACCGGGTCGAAACGCGGATCTTTGGCGAAGAGGGGCAAATTCAGATCGGCCGCTTCGAGCAAAAGCCGCATGAAATCGTCGTTGAGGCGTATGGCCGGCGCGATCGTGGCGAGCCGCTGGCTAGCCGAATATTTTCGGCGCGCAATTACGGCCGGCCGTTACCGGAATTTGTGGATCGTTTTGGCGCGGCTTACAAAGCAGAGCTTGCCGCGTTTATCGAATGCTGCCGAACGGGTGCGCCTTTTTCGGCGACACATCGCGATGGCTTGCGCGCGCAGGAGGTCATTTCAGCGGGAATGCGGTCGATCATCGGCGCAGAGCAAGCCGCGCGAGTACTAAGCGAATCTGGTAATTCGCCACAAAGCCAAACCGCCGGCGATTAACACCAGCAGCATCGCCAGGCTCAAGGCCGCGAGCCACTCCATGCGGATTTCCATTTGCGGCACGCGCGCAATCGCTCCCAGTGCGGCAAAGATCGCTAGGGCGCCCGAGACCAGCAGCCAATCAACCCACGTTCGGCCGCCGCCCTGAGAGTCCAGCTCATGCCCCTCCATGCGCGTCGCCACATAACTGGGATTAATTCCGTAGAGATCGATTTCGCGCTGCGCGGCTTCCCGCCAGCTTGAATATTCGCTCTCCGACGCCGAGGAGCACGCGATAGCCACGGCTCCCGCCGCCATCAGCAGCGATCCGCCAATCACTTCCGCATAGACATTTCCGGTCAATCCATGCAGTTCGCGAAAAACCAGGATCGCCCACAGCAATCCCCAGAGTTGGTTCGTGTTGGATAACGGAATGCCGCGGCTGATGCCCACATATTTTGTGGCGTAATTCTGAAACAGATCACCCACCACCCACATGAAGCCGCCGAGCATTGGCCAAAACAGAATGTTGCGGTTCGCGAGCAGCTCCCCCAAAAATGGCCCTGGACCGCCGAGGAACACGACCGCCAAGAGAGTTACCGTGGTCATCTCGCCAAATGTGAAGAACGTTAGAAACGTGAGCGGATTCATGCCCGTGACATACGCCTTGCGATAGGGAATATACATGGATCCGAACATGAGCCCGGCGCCCACAGCCGCCGCGATTCCGCGAAGCGGGTTGCCATGCCCCGCCTGCGATGACGTCGCAGCCGATAGCAGCGCCGCGCCGGAAAAAATGACCAACGCGCCGCCAATTACACCGGCCTTTCTGGACCAGCCAGCCCGGTGCAATTCTTTGAACAGCAGCGTGCCCCACAAGATGCCCACCAGGCTATTAGAGTTCCATAGCGGAAACGCGAGACTCAAGCCAATGTCTTTTACAGCGAATATCGTCAGTGTGTTTCCCACCGCCCACAAGCAGCCCGCCATAACACCCCAGACCATAAGATGCGGCACATGCCGCGCATCCGCGAACGTGTCCGAAGTGCCGCGAATGAGCGCGGGCAAACTCCAGCGAGAGACGAAAGCGCCGAACACCATCATGAACGAGATTACTAACGGCGAAACGGAAACAGTCACGAGTTTGGTCGGGGCTTCGGCGCCGGCCAACCAGAGCGCCGCCGCCACGCCACAGAAAATGCCCAACCTGTGCAGCGTTCGTTGTCGAGAGTCTTTCATTGCACCAGGCGCAGCAGCGCCAACCCCAACATCAAAACCGCGAAGGGCACCCAAAATTGCACGTCTTTCGCGATAGCCCGCCACCGGATCCGCGGCTGATTCATGTTCTCTACGGTATGACAGAAGAAACCGGATGGATGAATACCACACGGTTCTGAAAGTGTTGTTGCATGGATGAACTGTTCGGTCGCTGAACGGCGCTTCTAGAACGTACTGTTCCAATAAGCGTGCTGGCCGATATAGCGGTCGTCGGGTAGGTGTTTTAAAATCGCCCGCTTCACATCGAGAGCATTCATCTCGCCTTGGGTTCGATACAACACCTCGCCGTTCATGCCGATCAATACCGTATAAGGCACGCCGCCGCTCCAATCGGTGCCGAATGCCGAAACCGCCTCGGCCGAGTCGTTTGTGCTCCAAAGCAGATTCGTGTTGATGGCGTGCTGCTCGTTCAGAAACTTTTCCACCATCGGTTTCTCGTCCGGCGCATTAATGCTCACCGTCACAATATCCAGCGCGCGCTTGCGATACATACGGACCATCTTCTCGATTTCACCGAATTCGCCAACGCACGGGGCGCACCACGTAGCCCAAAAATTCACTAGGATGAGTTTGCCGGTCCCATTTCTTGTGAGTGCCTTCAACCGATCGGCGCTCGCCAGATCCAGATGAACGCTCTCCTGTTCGCCCTGCGCGATCTCGGCTTTCGCGCCGGCCTCTTTGTACGCCCATTTCGTGGAGCAGCCAAACGCCGGCGTATTCTCTACCGGAACGGGCTTTCCGGCAAGCAACGCCTCAATAGCGTCCCTCGCCTCGTGCTTCACAACCAATTCCTCACGCGCATTGTTGTCGACGCGGCCCTGGTAGCGCAATATTCTTTTCTCGTCGAACAGAAAAACATGCGGAGTCGCAGTGGGCCCGTACTTAAGAGCGATCGCCTGCGTTGCGCCATCCGACAAATACGGAAAATTAAAGTGCCGATAAGCGGCTCGCACCTTCATCTCGGGAAGCGTGTCTCCCAGGTCCGTGTGCCCCATTTCGCTCAAGTGCACGGCTTTCGGATCGTTCGGATTGATGGCCACCAGAGTCATCCCGCGATCGCGATAGTCCGCTGCTAGCTGCTTGATGCGCTTTTCGTACATCTGCGCCACCGGACAGTGATCGCACGTAAAGACAATAGCGAGCAATTTCGCTGAGGCGTAGTCTTTCAAGGAATGCATCTGCCCATCAATGCCGGGCAGATTGAAATCCGGCGCCGGCGAGCCCACTTTCAGGATTGGCGGAACGTCCCGTGCCGCAACCACCGCATCGTCTTGCGCCCACGCGACCGACGCAAGGGCCAGAACCGCCACCGCCGTAATATGCATTATCTTTCCTCCTTACCAGCCTAACCGCAAACTGAACCGGAACGTCCGCTCGTCGATGCCTTCCCTTCCCGTGTTGGCGATGCTCAAGGCCTGCATGAAGGTTCCGCTGCTGATATTGGAACTGGGGTTTGAATGGTGCGGCGTGTTTGCCAGATTGAAAGCCTCCGCCCGAAACTTCAACTGAAAACGTTCAGTGAGCGAGAAATTCCGATCGAGACTTGTATCCGCATTGATCAGGCCAGGACCAGTCAAGTTATTCGTGCCGCATGTGCCGAAGCGCCCCGCTTTGGGCGCCGCGAACGAAGACACGTTGTACCACTGATAAATATTGCCGGTTTCCTGCGGAGGGCTGATGCAATCGGCAAACTGCCCCGATCCCACGGCATTCAATGTTGTGTTCGAAGCCGTAACCGTGAACGGCGTACCCGAGCGCAGCGTGGTTACCGCGTCAAGCTGCCATCCCCCCAGGAGCTTCGATCCCATCCCGCTCTGCACCCACCGCTTGCCTTTGCCGAAAGGAGTCTCGGCGATCCATGTCACGCCTATGCTATGCCGCGCGATATTCGCGAGCGGCCCATAATTCAGCCGGAAATCGTAAGGGATCGCGACCTGCGTGGAATAGCCTAGCGCTTTCGCAAACGTGTAGGTGGCACCCACCTGAAAATTGTGAGCGAACCGGTGTTCGGCGCGCGCCTGTAGCGAATCGTACTTATTTGTTCCCATGGTGCCGATGGTGTTGGTTGTAGCCGTGCGGCCGGTAAGCACATTCAATACTTGTCCCCCGGTACCCGTGCCGATAGGCGACCAGTTCTCGTTCAGCGAAGCGATCGCGTCCACCGAGCGCGTGGCGACGTAACCCGCCGAAGCGGTCCAGCTCCCCAACTGCTGTTCTAAGGTGAAGTTCCAGGACTGAACGTAACCTCGTACGTAGTTGCTGTTGTCCACTGTGAACACGCCCGCCGTTTTTGGAACGCCGATTGTGCCGGAACTATAGTCCGGCGCCATGACAATCGGCAGCCCCTGCCTGAGCGTCGTCGCATACGAGAAACTGTTTGGCGCAGTGATTGTCGTCGCGAGTATATCGGGATAGTTCTGCCGATTGCCCGAAGAGCCCCCGAGATTCGTCGGATCGGTAGTCAAGCCGTAGCCGGCGCGCAGGATCGTCGAATTCGTAAGGCGGAAAGCGATGCCGGCGCGCGGAGCAAAACGATGCGTGTCTTTCGTAATTCCACAATTCGTGGGGTTACCGCCGACCCCGCATATGATCATTTGATTTGTCCGGGCGTCCAAATATTCCATGCCTCGATCGCCGCGAGTCGGAAACGGATAGTATTCCCACCGCGTTCCGTACGTTAGCGTTAATTTCCTGGTGGCCTGCCATTGGTCGCGAACGTACGAACCGAAGATGTTGCTGTAGGCGTGGTACTCCGGAGGAAACAGTGTCACTTTACCGGCGTTCGCCGGCAACCCTAACAGAAATGCCGCGAATGCGTTGAAGTCATTTCCGGCGGGTCCGCCGTTGAGCTGTGTTGTGCCTTGCGAGAACTGAAAACCGCCGGCGGCCGTACAGAAAAGACAAAACGTAGCCTGCTCCTGATTCTCGTTTGCTTGCTGCTGATCGAAATCCGCTCCCGCGCGGATGTTGTGCCGGCCCTTGATCCAAGTTACGTTGCCCACCCACTCCTTCTCTATATTGCGGAGAATTTGTGGCTGAAAATTGTTATATGGACCAATAGTCGACTCCGGAAGGTTCACGCCCGGAATGCCGAATCCATCGATCTCGAGTGCCGGCCAGCCACCTTCTCGCGTTTGCGAGCTTTGCAAGCCGGGAATGCCCAGCAGGGTCCACCCGAGATTCTCGTTCAGCCGCTGCGGAGCCGTGTTGGGCTCGTTCCGCGAATAGCCATAGTATGCATCCGCGATAAGATTTGGGCTAAAGATATACGTTCCGGAAATGGTGCCGCTATAAATGATTCCCCCGCCGGTGCCCACCGCTGAATTGGACGGGCTGAATCCCGGCCCGCCCAATGGACCGTATTGCTGTGGGTTGAACCAGGTATTGTGATTCAGCCCGAACCGGGTAAACATGCTGAACTTATTGCTAGGATTCCAGTTCAACTTAGTGTCCCATTGATCCCGATTCTGACCATTGTTACCGGAACTCAGATAATCCCTCGCGAGCCCGAACGCACCGGTTCCCGTCACATTGGGATTCGGCCACTGTCCGGTCGCGAGGATCGCTGCAATCCCAGGATCGATGCTGGAGGCTGGAATCATATTTCCCGCAAAAGGCTTCCTGCCGCTGCCATTCGCATTGCTTACGGACGGATCGTAGATCGCTGTGGGCGAGGCCGACAGATTGCCGAGCTTCATCGCCGCCGTCGGAACTTGAGAATACAGTGGCGTTTGCTGTCGAATGTAAGTGCCTTCGTAGCTTACGAAGTAAAACAGTTTGTTCTTCTTGATCGGGCCGCCTACCGTACCGCCGAACTGATTATTGATGTACTTAGGTTGTGGTTTTGTCCGGTCTGAAGCCCAGGCATACGCCTTTAAGTGTTGATCCGCGTGATATTCGAATGCCGAACCGTGAATCGAATTCGTCCCGCTCTTGCTCGAGATGTTGATCGCGGCGGCGCCGGCCAACCCTTGCTCCGCGTCGAACGAATTGGTCACCACGTTGATTGTCTCGATCGATTCAAGCGCGGGAGTATACATCGGGTAGACGCCGTTGTAGTCGGTGGAACTAGTTCCGTCGATGCGCGTGTTGTTTCCCCAGCCGCTCACGCCGTTCACTCCGATTTGCACCGCGCGCGATGGATTGGCGGCAAACGACCCACCGCTTACCGGCGTCGCCACGCCTGGGACGGTCGCCGGTAACAGCATCTGATAATTGCGGCCAAGCGGCGTTGGAAGATCGTTTAGACTTTTGCTGGTCAAGTCGGTGCGCACATCGGCGCGGTCGGTTTGCAGATTCGCCGCCTGGGCCGAGACAGTTACGGCTTCATTCACCTGGCCCAAAACGAGCTTTACGTCGGTGCGCGTCACTCCATTCGCATTCACAACAATCCCGGTCTGGCTATACGCCGAAAATCCGGGCGCTTTTACCGTAACCGTGTAAGTACCGGGAGGAAGAGTAGCGAGTGTATACTCACCCGTCGAATTGGTAACCGTATCGCGCGTGAAGTTGGTCCCTTGATTGTGTGCCGTCACGCTTGCCCCGGCAATCGCCGCCTGGCTTGAATCCGTCACATTGCCATCCAACGTGCCTTGCAGCAGCTGCGCCTTCGCTTTAACCGCCAGCAAAATCAAACACGCTATTCCCAGCGCGAACCGTTTCATCCGGTCACCTCGTCGCGTATAACATATCAAGAGATGTCTGACAAATGGACTTGCCTTCTATTGTTGTCCTCGTGCGTGGCGCTAGCTGGCGAGCCGGCGCGCCCGCCCATTCTCGGCGTTGCGCATATCGCCATTTACGCCAAGGACTTTGACAAATCCCGCGCGTTCTATCGTGACTTTCTCGGATTCGAGGAACCTTACTCTCTGAAGAACGCCAACGGGTCGATGTCGATGACGTTTTTCAAAGTCAACGACCGGCAATACATCGAGCTATTCCCCGAGCGTGAGCCGGATTCGGACAGGCTCAATCACATCTCCATTCAGACGGACAACGCGGAAGCGATGCGCGTATATCTCGCTTCCAAAGGCATAAAGGTTCCGGAGAAAGTTCCCAAAGGGAGGATCGGCAACTCGAACTTCAACATCAAAGATCCCGAAGGGCACACCGTCGAGATCGTGCAGTATGAGCCGGATGGTTGGACCGCCCGCGCCTATGGTAAGTACATGCCGAAGACGCGTATCTCCGATCGCATCCTGCACGTTGGCATTATCGTGACCCACCCCGACGAAGAGATTCAGTTTTACGAGAATGTGCTCGGGTTCCGCGAAATATGGCGCGGCAGCAAATCGGGCACTGTGTTGTCCTGGATCAATCTCAAAGTGCCGGATGGAGACGACTATCTTGAATTCATGCTGTATAAGGACGCGCCGGCCCCTACCAAGTGTGGTAGCGCGCATCATCTATGTCTGGCAGTACCCGATGTCTCGGCCACACTTGCGGCCCTGAATGCGAATCCCTACCGTAAGCAGTACGAACTTCCGCTCGAACCCAAAACCGGCACCAATCGTAAGCGCCAGCTCAACATCTTCGATCCGGATGGCACTCGCACCGAAGTGATGGAGCCGGTAACGGTCGATGGCAAACCCGCGCCTTCTTCGAAAGCGCCATTTCCCCAATGAGGATCCGGCGGCGAGATTTCATCGCGGGTTTCCTTGGGACGAGGGCCCTCATCGCCAAGGCCAAACCACTCAATCTGAAAATCGAAAGCTTTAAAACCTTTGTGGTAAATGCAGGCAGCGTCAACTGGGTGTTCTGCAAGGTCTACACGAATCAAGGATTAGTAGGCTTGGGCGAAGGATCGGTTACCAGCAAGGAAGCCACGGTCGCGCAGGCCATCATGGATAACGAGCGCCTGGTCGTTGGTAGAGATCCGGCGGATATCGAATATTTGTGGCAAAGCATGTTCCGCGATCCGCGCTGGCGCGGCGGCCCTATTTTGACCTCCGCCATCAGCGCCATCGAAATCGCGCTTTGGGACATCCTTGGCCAGGCGCTCGGCGTGCCGATCTACAAGCTTCTCGGCGGTGCCGCGCGCGAACGGATTCGCATGTATGTCGACGTCGCGGGAACCCCGGAGGCATTTCTTCACGCGAAGGAGGCTGGCTACACGGCCGCAAAATCCGCTCTCCCGAACGCCGAACACGATCTGATGCGCCCCAATTATGCAGTACGGGATGCCATTCGGAAGGTAGAGGCGCTACGCAAAGCGGTTGGCGACGATTTCGATATCTGCATCGACGCTCACGGCCGGCTCACGAGTCCCATGGCGGTCGACTTCTGCACCTCAGTGGAAGAATTCCGGCCGATGTTTATCGAAGAGCCGACGCAATTGGAAGATCTCGGAGAGCTTGCCCTTCTTCGGCAGAAAACGAAAGTGCCTCTCGCCACCGGCGAGCGCCTGTTCACCAAGTACGGCTTCGCCGATATCTGCTCGCGGCACTTGGTCGATTATGTGCAGCCGGACGTCTGTCACGCCGGCGGAATTCTCGAGCTGAAAAAAATCGGCGCGTTCGCGGAGACGTATCGCATAGCGATGGCCCCGCACAATCCGCAAAGCCAGGTGAGCACGCTGGCTTCGCTGCACGTCGATGCCACCACGCCGAACAGCGCCATTCAGGAATCAACCATCAACAATGAGCAATGGAGAACCGATCTGTTCGATGGCAGCGTCCTGACAGTCAAAGACGGCTACGCCGATTTGCCATCCAAGCCAGGCTTAGGTGTCACGTTGAACGAGAGCGTGGCCGCTAAGCATCCATACAAACCCGTGAACCGGTCGCACTATGTGCTCGGCGATGGCTCGATCGCGGATCACTAGGCCTGCGCCCGTTCGCCGAAGCAGCTCACAATCAAGGGAGTCGTTAGACATCCATTGCGCGAAATGGCTTCTGCACGCAATCGGGCCGCAAGGGTTTGCAAGTCCAGCTCCGCAGCGATCGAGATGCCGAGCGACTCCAGGCGCGGCGCCACGCTTCGAATAGTTTCCGCGAACCATTCGTAATATGGCGATTCCATCCCGCCGCTCATCAGGCACTCGGCATTCGATCGCGTATTGCGAAATTCAGCGAGCTCCATCCAGTGGTAGAGTCGTGCTCCCGTATCCGGATATGCCACGGCGCGACGGAATAGTTCAACCAGGCACTTGCTCAAGCTATGAAACAGCGGAAGTTCCGGTTCAAAACGCGGGAAATAAGATAGGTCGTACTCCTGAAATGCGGCGATTCCCGCGTTCCGCAATAAAGACTTAGCCTTCCGAATCCATCCGAGCGGGTCCGCCGAGTGGATCAGTACATGTCGGCCCACGACCGCGTCATACGGATGTTCGCTACTATGAGCCTCGAAAGCAGTCTGCTCGAAATCGATTTGAGAAAGGCGCTCCTCGCTGGCTCGCGCCTTTGCGGTATCGAGCGCGGCGCTGTCCGGGTCCAGGCCGGTTACTGATCCTTGCGGCCCCACGATGCGAGCGGCGATTAACGACACGTCTCCAATCCCGCAACCGAGATCCAGGACGCGCATACCTTCGGAAAGGCCGGCTTGTCTCAGAAAACGATCCGTGAGCGAGTTCAGAATGGACCCCTGAAGTGCCAACCGCCTCCTTTCGTGCTCCGTCGCGCCCATAACATAGCTCGAGCGGTTTTCTTTGTACATGTGTTCTCCTTAATTGCCTTCGCAAACGCGGCGAAAAGGTCACGCGGAATTTCTCGATTATTTGCGTAACTAGCCTGCCGCATAATAAGGAGCGGCGGCTGAATGGAGGATCATTCCAACTCGCGTTCGAAAACTTCGATAGAAGAACTCATGGCCGCCTATCAAAGCGGCGATCAGAAGGCGGCAAATGCGTTAATCGAATGTGTTAGCCCGGCGCTTTATCGCTTCTTCGCCCTCCATAGCGGCGATCGCCGCCATGCGGACGATCTCCTGCAGGAAACGTGGATTCGAATTCACAAGGCCCGGCACACGTATAGGCCCGGAGAACCTCTGTTGCCATGGCTCTATGCCATAGCGCGATACGTCAAAATTGACGCCTACCGGAAACGCCGCCACGAGCGCTATGAGGAACCGCTAGAGCACGCATCGGAAAAATCGATCGCGGCTGACAACAAAACTGAACTGCCCGATTTGGATACTCTTCTCCGGCATCTTCCCGCCAGCCAAAGAGAAGTGATCGTGCTGTTGAAAATTTCGGGATTAAGTATCGAGGAAGCCGCTCGGGCGACATCGTGTAGCGTCGGTTCCGTCAAGCAGAAGGCGCATCGGGCATACGAGAAAATGCGCGCGCTACTCGCGGGCTTCAACGATTCGACAAGGCAGGTGAAACCGACATGACCTGCCGCGACATGAACGGAATTCTGATATCCGCCCGGACCGGCACGGAATTATCAGCCGAGGCCCAGGAACACATTCAGAACTGTGCCGAATGCCGCGCTCTGGTTTCTTCAGTGGATTCGGCCGATGCTCAATCCACGGTTGGCACGGCGCTCCTCGGACGAATTCGAGCATCGGTCCTGTCGTCCGCTGGGCCGGTTCGGCCGCTTGCACCTACCGCGGTATTCGCGTTGGTTTTTATCATCCTATTTGGAGCGATTGCGTTTGCCGGCGCATTACGCCTCGGCATCCACGGCCTGCCGGCCCTAAGCGTCGTCCAGCGGATCGTGATTTTTACCGTACTGCTGGCCCTTGCTGTCCTGACCGCATTCACGGCAGCGCGAAGTATGCGGCCAGGCGCGCGAACCTTATCGGGTGGAGTCGTTCTTATAATCACGTTGGTCGCGGCAGAAGCTGTATTCTTTTCTGTTTTTCACAATTACACGGTTGGCCGATTTTTTCATTGGGGCTCCGGGTGCCTGCGTTCGGGCCTTCTTTGCGCCGTTCCCGCCGCCTTGCTTATTTGGCTGTTGGTGAGGCGCGGCTACATCCTGGCGCCGATTTCTACTGGCGCGGCGATAGGAGCTCTGGCCGGCATGGCCGGGCTTACCGCTTTGGAATTGCACTGCCCGATCCTGACCATTCCTCACGTCGCAATCTGGCACGCCGGCGTATTGGTTATCAGCATCGCGATGGGTGCGCTCATAGGATGGTTGGCGCGTCTGGGTTCGAGCGCCCGTTAGCTTCAGTTGTGCCGCACCGCTTCCATCGGATCGGCACTGACCCACGGCCTTGCCGAGAAATAGGCGACGGCAAGCGAAACCGCCAACATCGCCGCACTCACCGGAACAAGCACGCTCCACTCCACCGCCCCGATCTGATAAAACCGGGAACGCAGAAGGATAGTTGCGCCCACGCCGAGCAGGATTCCAATCGCAACTCCCATTCCGGCGACCGGCAGAACTTGCCGAAGAACCATTTTCAGGAGCTGTCCCGATCGCGCTCCAAGAGCAATGCGAATGCCCAGTTCCCTCTTCCGCTGGCTTACCGAATAAGACACTGCGCCGGACAACCCGAGGACCGCGAGCAGCAATCCCAAAGCGCTCAGCGCCTCCACAACTCCCGTGCTAAGACGTTCGGTCAGCAGCATTAAATTCATCCATTTCTCAAAGGTAACCGGGCGAACGGGCGCTTTTATGCCCAGACCGTGAATCGCTCGGTCGAGCGGTTTTACCCACATGCGTGGATCGCCCGCGGTTCTTGCGATTAAGTTGATCTCACCTTGATAGTGCTGGCTGAGCGGGTAATACAGGAAGGGCCGCCTCGGCTCATCAAGGTCGTCGTATTTGCCATCCGCCACCACTCCGACGACCGTGAATTTAGCTTTCGGCTCTCCCGCGAAAACAGTCTTGCCGAGCGGATCGCGTCCGGGCCAGAAGGTCTCAGCCATTTTGCGGTTGATGACCACCGTTTTTGTGCTCTTCTCGCGGTCGCTGGAATCAAAAACCCGTCCCTGCAGTATCGGAACACCAATAGTCGAAAAGTAATCCGTATCGACCACGGTGTGCGCGACCGAGATTTTCTGTCCCCCATCTGGTGGCTGTACCGAAACCATGCTTTCGCCGGACAGCGGCAGATCGAGCGCCAGCGTCACCGATTCCACGCCAGGCAGAGCGGCGGCCGCCTCGCGCATAGCCGCATATAACGCTTGGCCCCGCGCCTCGGAGTAACCTTCGTTCCTGAGATAGACGTTCACTGCAACTAAGTTCCGCGCCGAAAACCCAATATCGGCGTGACGAAGATTGTACAGGTTTCGCTGGCACAGCCCCAAGCCGACCAGCACTGTAGTACAGACCGCGATCTGCACCACCACGAGCACATTCCGGCGCACGGCTTTACCCGTTCCTCCCACCACGATCTCTCCGCTCAGGATCTGGGCGATATCCGGCGAGGACGCATACAAGGCGGGCGCCAGACCGGCGGCCACACTCGCCACCAAGGTCAAAGCGAGCGTAAAGGCGAGCACAGTCGTATCGAGCCGCAGATTCAGCCCAAATGAATACGTGCCGAACATCGGGAACTCGATGCTGAAGTTGGAAAATTGCGCGATCACCCATGCGGCTATGAAATAGCCGAGCGCGGCGCTTGCCACGCACAGCATAGAACTTTCTCGCAGAAACTCGCGTATCAACCGCCCACGCCCTGCGCCCAGCGCCAATTTAATTGCGGCTTCCTGGCGCCGGCCCACCGCCAATGCAAGCAGCAGATTGGCGACATTGGCACAGGCGATCAGCAGCACCAGCAGCACTAGCGCCATGAGAATGCCGTCCGCCAACTCAGCCGCAGGAATGGCGTCGGGCGGCAGCAGCGTCGCCCGGCCTACGACGGCGCTGCGCCTTTTGTCCTCCTTGGGATACGCGGCCGCGAGTTGCGCGGAAAGAATTTTGACCTCCGCTTGCGCCTGGCTTTTACTAACTCCCGGTTTCAGCCGGGCAATAAGGAAAAAGCGCCGTACATCGCGCTTTTCCAGCCACGCTGTATCGCCGCCGGATTCGCCGAGCGGAATCAAGAGGTCTCCGTTGAGCCCGAACAACGATCCCGTGAAATTTCGCGGTGCGACGCCGATGATCGTGTTAGAGCCGAACCGCTTACCGATGATGTGGGGGTCGGCGCCGAGCCGCCTCCAGCACAAGTACGTCATCACGGCTGTCTGTGGATGCGATTCGTCATCGCCCGGCGAGAAAAACCGTCCCATATAGGGCCGGATTCCCAGCACATCGAAATAGTTGGCCGAAACAGGCCTTGCCGTCACTCTAGCTTCCCGGCCCCCAAAGTTCGAATCCACGAACAGGGAAATCGAATTCGGGGCGGCTGCGATATCCGTGAAGACGCTATTATTCTGCCGGTAGTACTTGTAATCCGGGTACGAGATCTGATCGATCTCCTCTTCGCCCGAGCGGCCGTGAATCATCACGAGGCGGCCGGGGTCGTGTGCCGCCGGAGGTAGTAAGAGGACCGTGTTCGAGACGCTCAGGCTTAGGACGCCAAGAGCCATCGCGATCGAAAGAGAGAATACCGCAATGGCTGCGAGCCTCCAGTGCTTCCGTAAGACACGCGGCGCAAACATAGCCGCCACCATTTTACGCACCATACCATGCGGGCGTTATTTCGGGGTGAACACTTTAGCTTCGCGCTGCAGGCAGGATGCAATTTCGCGCAGCAGCACCTGCATGTCCACCGGCTTGGTGGCATAACCATCCATGCCGGCGTTTTCGCAGCGCTGGCGGTCCCCTTCCATAGCGTGCGCCGTGAGAGCGATGATCGGCGTCCGCCAGCCCTTGATTTCGTGTTCAAGGCAACGAATTTCGCGCGTGGCTCGATAACCGTCGCACTCAGGCATTTGCGTCCATAAGAATAACGTCGTAGCGGTGGTCCGCGCACAAAACGGCGCGTATCGCCAGAAGACCGTCGGCCGCTATCTCCACTAGGTGACCGTTGCGCTCGAGCAGCGCGTTAATCAGCTTCTGATTAACGATGTTGTCTTGGGCAACGAGAATGGACAGCCCGCTGGGGATCGTGGGTAATGCCTCTGGCTCAGCCGGTTTCTCCTGACCAAGCGCTCCGTGACCAAACGGCATCGTGAAGCTGAATTCGGACCCTGTGCCGAGTTCGCTCTTCACGTAAATCTCGCCCCCTGCAAGGCTCACAAGCTTGGAACAAATCGTCAGCACCAGTCCCATTCCGCCATGCTTCCGGGTGATGCTGCTCTGGGCCTGCATGAAGGCGCTGAAGACTTCTTCCTGGAAGCGTAGCATCGTGAGGTCCCGGGTCGCAGCCTCGACGCAGACCGTCACGCGGACGTAGCCCTGGGTCGTGAACTTCATGGCGTTGCCGATCAGGTTGAGCAGAATCTGGCGTAAACGCAGCGCGTCGGCGTTAAGCGCCTCGGGCACTTCCGGCGCCGCTTTCCAGCGCAGATCCAGATTCTTCCGGCCGGCTTCCGGGTCGAAAAATCGAACCGCTGCCTCCAGCTCTTGCCGAATAGGAAAATCAATCGTCTCCAGCACCAGCCGCCCGGCCTCTATTTTGGACAAATCAAGAATCGCGTTGATGATCCCGACCAGCGCGGATGCGGATTGCGTGATGATCTCCAGATGCTCTCGGATCTGAGGCTCAGTCGCCGATTCGTGCGCCAGCCGCGCGTAGCCAAGAATTCCGTTGACCGGTGTACGAATTTCGTGGCTCATGTTAGCCAGGAACTCGCTCTTGGTCTGATTAGCGGTTTGCCCACTTCTCTCAGCGTCGCCTCAGTCTGCAGTTTCTTTTCGATGGTGGCCGTCTGCTGCCGTACTTTTCGGCGCAATACGAACACCCAAATCAGCGTTCCGGCCAGCAGAACCGTCCCCACCAGAATCCCGCGGTAAGCGCGCTCGGCGGTCCACCACGGCACCGGTTTGAACACAATCACATCCTCTGGCGTTCGGAGGCGCAACTCAAAGCTGTGTGGAATATTCTCACCTGTCGAAGGCGGTGGGCTCACGACGCAGATTCCCCGGACCCGCAGTTCGCTGCCTGGCTCAATCGGCGTGTGCAACGGCGTCTTCAGGTCCAGCTTGGCTGTGAAATAGTTCCGCCGGAATCGAGTAATAGATGCATTTCGCCGAGCGTGGGAATCTGACTGACGAGTTTGCCGTCCAACTCGACGAGCTCGGAATCCAGGTTGTTGTCAAGAATTTGATAGACGCTGGTGCGCCGCGGCGTAGGCTGGGCGCCATGTCCCATTTTGCGCAGGGTGGCATCTTCGAGAACGGCGCCAAGCCGCGTGGGTTTGCCAGCGGGCAGCCCCGGAAATGGAGGTCGTGACCCGTGAATGCCAACAGGCCCGGCGCCATTTTTATGGGAAGCGAGCCGGTGTGTCTAAACTCGAATCCTCCTCGCCCGGTCTTCCATCACCTTGCCTCACAGCCACACCCGAAGGTTGGCAGGATCAGGAGTAGTATTTGAAAAATCTTTTCTCGTTTGTGCGACGGTGCTCAAGGGAATAGTCGAAAATGGCACGTGCGGTCGGATGATCTTGAGTTGCTGCCCCGATTCTGTCCGCACACGGTAGTCCTCGATCGTGCCGTCGCTATTGATGACCGGGTCCGCTACACCTATGAGGGCGACTAGCGCGCCGAGCAAGGCTTCACGATCCACATCCGCGTTGTTCGTCACGCGCGCGGTGATTACCTGTTCTCCGTCCCGGATCCGCACCCGGAGTAATCCGTTTTGATCGATGGCGGCGGACTGAACAATGCCCCGCACTTCCACGCGCCGTCCCACGTAACCGGCAGACACCAGATCGGATGCTCGCGCCCGATTCGCCGCCAGCGGCTTCGCGTCTCCCAGAAAAATGATAGACGGGCGCACGATTAAAGGGAACCGGAGGTTTGTAACGCGATACCGTGGACCTCCACCAGCGTGTTGAGCGCGGGAAGGTTTGGGGTGCCCGCAGCGTCCACTTCTATACCGCCAGTCCCATCTTCGAGAAAGAGCATGTGCGTATCACGGTCAGAATACGTGGTTATGCAGCGGAAGCCAAGCGTTCTATTGGACCCCGAGGCGTGGTTCGCAAGCTTGTTAACGCTGGAAATTTCCAGCAAGGAACTCTTGGTATGGTCCTGCTATCCACAGCCGATAGCAAACCCTACCACTAGCAGCAGGTGAGGAAAACAGGTACAGCACCGCTGCGCAAACCAGTCGATCCTCCCGCGATCAAATATGCCTCGAGACCTTTGGGGGATTAGAGGGATCTCCTCTGCCTCTTGTCATATCGGTAACACTCCCCCGCGACTACAGGTGCTAGAGCGCTAGCCGGTTTTTTTCAGCGACATCTCGCAAGGAATACGCATCCTGTAATAGTGCTGTCCGACTCTACAAATACCGCTCGGAACAACCCGCTCGAGCACCTCCTGTTGCCTATCCAGGCCGGGGATCACGTCGAAGGCTCGCCCCAAGCCCGCTATACGCTGGTCGAGTACGGCGATTATGAGTGCCCCGCGTGCGGTAGTCTCTTCCAGACCATCCGTCAGCTTCACTCGTTATTTGACGGCCAGGTCCGGCTCGTATTCCGCCACTATCCGTTATCGGGCGCGCATCCGCATGCCGAACAGGCCGCCGAAGCTGCCGAAGCGGCGGCGGCGCAGGGCCGCTTCTGGGAAATGCACGACCTGCTATTCGAACATCAAGACGCCCTTCGCACCAAGGACCTATACAAGTATTCCGAGCAGCTTGGGCTCGATTCCGCCCGCTTTCGCGGCGAACTCAAGGAGCGCACCTACGAAGACCGGGTTCGCGAAGATTTCCGCCGCGGCGTTGCAAATGGAGTCTACGGAACTCCGGGCCTGTTCATCAACGGTATCCGCCACAACGGCCAATTGGATCTTGACTCGATTTTGAACAAGCTCAAAGAGACCGAATGACCTAACTGGCTGGTGGCGGCGGCCCGGCCCGCTCCACCACAATCGTGAATTTTGCGACTAATGCGGAAATAGCGCCAACCGCCGCCAGAACCGGAGCCGCGATGATACCGATAGCGGCAAACGTAACCGGAATTTCGATGAACGTGTGCCCATACTCATCCTTAATAATGATTCGTTGGACATTTCCTTCATGAATCAATGACCTGACCTTCTCGACCAAGTCCCGGCCCAAAACCTGCGCTTCTTCCACGAAATCTTGCAGTCTCATGCCTGCGCGCCCTCATTGACTATTACGGGAACCGCAAGCGCTGAGTTCCTTAATACTCCTCTAGGAAGCGAGTGGCCTAGCACCAATCAATGCGGATTTAATGACCCGCACTAGGCGTAATACGTACTCGGCTGCTCCTAAACGAATCGCGTAAGCCGATAAGTTTGCTAGGCGCCGTTCCGGTTCGGGTGAGCGCCGGAAAAGAAATGAAGACTCGCAGATTTTTGGTTATCGCATTCTGTGCGTTCGCCGCCGCTTTGTCTCTTACGTTCGGCGTCCGCAGGTTTGCGGCCTTTGGCTCGCTAGCTGGACACATCGTTCCGGCGGCACCGGAAATTTCTTCGCTTGTCCGCTCTCTGCGTCCGAGCTATCCGTATTCGGTCATACCGGGAGGGGCGTACTCCGCAGCTGAATTACACTACGCAAACCAGACAGACGCGGTCGTTCGCGCGCACTATGCAACCTTCAACATGAAACTGGCGCGTACCGTGCAGCTCACCGGCGATCGGTTCCAATACGCCTCCTATCGCATCAAGGATCAGATCTATTGGACCCGCAAAAAGCTGCGTATTCGAAAAGGAGAATACCTGCTGACCGACGGTGTCGCTTTCACGCGCGACGCGCTGCGGAAATCGGCTCTCCGAAACGCCCCAGGAACCCGTCAGCCCGCAAGAACCGGCGGCGGCTCTGCTTGTCGATGCCTCCCATTCGGCCCGAAATGCTGCCCGCGCTGGAATTGGCCCAGGCTCCTCGTTTGGGTGAAGTGGCGGAAGCGGCGCCGCGTCTCGCGCCCGTACTGCCGAATTCGTTCGAAGGCATTCCCGTCGCCGAAGAGGCGCCGCTGCCGCCTGATCTGCCCTCAGCCTCCCGTTTCTTCATTCGTGCCGCCGGTGGTTCGTCACCCGCCGCCAACGTTTGATCCGCCGCCGCCCGTCAACCACCCTCCCCCGATCCTTCCGGTTCCGGAGCCCAGCACTGTCGGTTTATTTGTGCTGACCTTTTGCATTTCGCTATGGGCCATGACGCGCGTATTGCCAGCCGGTAAACAGGCGACCCGTCAACCCGAACATCCGGCGGAATAGATTCGCCATCCTGCGAGAATGAGAGCGGCCATGATCGCTCTCCTCCTGTTCATCGCTCTCAAAACCCCGCCGGCATCCATTTCGACAGCGGTAGATCGCGCCTGGAGCATTCTCGACGAGGGAATCAAAAATAAGGACGCAGCCAAGCGCGCCAAAGCCGTACACTCCCTCGGCTTGCTGCGTAGTTCACGGCGAGCACAGGGCTTCGCTGAGAAAGCGCTCGAAGATGAGAATCAGGAGGTTCGCGTGGAAGCCGCTACCTCGCTCGGCCGGCTCGGAGCTTCGTCGGCCCGGCCCAAGCTACGGCGCGCCCTCGATGACAGCGAACCCAAGGTCGTTATTGCCGTTGCCAACGCTCTTTACGAATTGAAGGATCCGAAGGCGTTCGATGTCTACTACGCGCTGCTCACTGGCGAACGCAAGAGCAGTAACGGTCTGGTGCAATCGCAGCTCGACAGGTTGCGCAATCGAAAAGAGATGGAGAAACTCGCCTTCGAAACCGGTATCGGGTTCGTGCCGTTTGGCGGCATGGGCTATGAAGCCTGGAAGACCATTACGCACGACGATGGTTCGTCCATACGCGTCCTGGCCGCCACCCGGCTCGCACACGATCCCGATCCCAAAAGCGCCGACGCGCTGATCCAATTTCGCTTCGACAAAAAATGGCAAGTTCGCGCGGCGGTCGTTAACGCGATTGCCGAGCGGCGCGACCGCTCATTGCTCGATCCGGTCGTCGCCCTGATGGACGACGAAAACGACAACGTTCGCTACGATGCGGCGGCCACGGTGATTCAGTTGTCCCGTGTATCACGTGCTCGAAAGAAGTGACCCGAACCGCTGCCCTCCTTGGGATCGCACGGATGCTGAGTCGCGAGCGGGACACACGTAGCCATCTGCAGTAAACGGCTATCGGACACTCTCATTAAAAGCGATGCCTCGCGTGTTTGGATTCTAAAATAATGCTAGTGCGACTTATAGCCGGTTTCCTAGTAATCGCGGCGTTGTTTGTCTGCCGCTAACTTCACCGTCAGCGGCGTGGTCGTTAATTCCTTGACAGGCGAACCGCTGTCGCACGCGTTGGTGCAATCCACCGGCGCCAACAGAAAGTGGCGTTCACCGGTCAGGATGGCCGATTCCAGTTGGAAGGCGTTCCGGAAGGAACCGCGTTCATTCTCGCGCAAAAACCCGGCTTCTTCGATGCCGGCGGCAAGCGTTCGCCCGTTCGCGTTGGCTCAGACACTTCGCTCGTGACGATCAAGCTCGCACCGGAGTCGTCGATCGAGGGCCGGGTTACCGACCGTGATGGCGAAGGCATCGAGGGTTTGACGGTGCAATGCATGCATCAATCGATCCTGAACGGCCGCAAGACGTGGCAAATGGCCGGCGCCACGCAAACGGACGAAACCGGAAATTTCCATTTGCAAGCTCTGCAGCCCGGCGCCTATTTACTGCGAACAGGTTCCCAGCCGTTATTCCCAAACTTCAATTTTCAGAACGCCAACGATTCGCTTCCGCAACAAGCCTATCCTCCCCACTTTTATCCCGACGCCGCAGACCTCTCGTCTGCCCAGCCATTGGTCTTGCACCCCGGAGAAACCGCGCGGGCGGATTTCTCCATTGCGCCGGTTCCGGCATTTCGCGTATCTGGCACGGCCAGCCCCGCCCAAGGCCGTGTTTTCGGGACCGTGCAATCGGGCGAGGGCGGACAGCCCAGTAGCGGCTTCATGGTTGACCCGCGCACCGGCGCCTGGCACACTCCGGCGCTGCCCGCCGGTTCCTGGAACATCGTGCTTCAATCCATGCGGGGACCCGATTCGGGATTGTCTGGCGAACAGAGCGTGAATGTTACTACCTCGGATATCAAAAATGTCCAGGTGCCTCTCGAGCAGCTACCCTCGATTCCGGTGAACGTGATCAGCGCGGCCGCGGCGAGCCAGCGCCAGGTGCAGATCCAACTTATGCCGGACGGCCAGTCATTCGGGAACGGCCGTATGCTCGGCTCGAGCCGCTCGCCGCAGAATTTAGATGAAACTCCCATGGTTCGCAACGTCCCACCTGGGACGTATACGGTGTTCGCGATGCCGTATGGCGGCGGGTGCCTGGCTTCCATTTCGGCAGGCGGCGTGGATCTTACGCGCGGCTCCCTTATTATTTCGGCGGGTGCACAACCGGCTCCCATTGACGTAACGCTCGAAGACAATTGCGCGAGTATTCAAGGCCAGGTCCATATGGATACTCCAGTTGCCAACGCTTCGGTGATTCTGGCACCCTCCTCGCACGCCATTCAGCCTCAATTGACGTCCCTGCAAGAGGACGGCAGCTTCAGTTTCAATCGCATCAGTCCGGGCGACTACCGGCTCTATGCGGTCTCGACGGCGGATGGCCTCGAATATGGCAATCCGGAAGCTATGCGCCAGATCGACGGAACTTCCGTAACTCTTACTGCCAAGCAAAAAGCCAGCGTGACTTTAAACCTGGTGGCGAGAGACGCCAACTGATGCGGCTTCTGCCACTGCTCCTTCTTCTGGCCTTGCGAGCGCCAGATACTTTCGTCGTCACCGGGACGGTCGTCGATCATTTGCAAAACCGGCCGCTCAATTCCATATTGGTCACACTCACTTCCACGCAGGACCGCAAGCTCACCGTCTCGACGATCACCGCCGCCGATGGGCGTTTCGGTTTTAACAACGTGCCAGCGGGCAAATATTCTCTATCCGCGCAACGCCGCGGCAATAGCCGGCCGCAGCTCTATCACGGAGACGATCAGTATTCGACCGCCATCGCCGTGGGCGCCGGTCTCGCTTCGCAGAACATCGTCTTTCCGCTCGAAGCGCCGGGATCCATATCCGGAACCGTGCTCGATCAAAGCGGCGAGCCGGTGCGGGGCGCACAAGTCTGGCTGTTCCGCAAAGCGGTTTCCGGCGGACGGTCGCAAATTCAAATGCTGGCGCAACGTCCGACCGATAGTTCAGGCGCGTTTCACGCCGGCCATCTTGCGCCAGGAACATACTTTATCGCGGTATCGGCACGGCCCTGGTACGCGCGCAACGTACCCCAGATCGCTTCCCAGGCCAATCCGGAACTGGACGTTGCCTATCCGATCACTTACTACGGCGATACCACTGACTCTGCTTCCGCTTCCCCAATCAACCTGGCCGAGGGCGGCTCCGCGAGCGTTCAAATCAACTTGCGGGCGGTACCGGCGGTACACGTGGACCTGGACGCGGGTACCGCGGACAGTCGCCAGCGCCCTCCAAACTTGGCAGCAGAAACGTTTGGTGGTCACACCATCCCACTCCCGGCCAACGCGGTCGGCGTCAATGGACGCCAGGAACTGGGCAGGTATTGCACCGGGCCACTACCTTCTTCGAACGGTGAGTACCGCCGGCCCCCGCACCGGAGACGGACCGACGGCGCGAGTGGACATTACCGGCGAACACCAGCATCGCTCTCGCGGATCTGAAGACAACTCCTATTTCCGGCCAAGTCACATTCGAGGGCGGCGCGGCCGAGCAGCCATTTCTTCAGTTCTCTTGCGGCAACAAAACGTTTGGGGCACGCGTGCTGAAAGATGGCAGCTTCCACGTGGCTGACCAGCCGCTCGAGGGCGGCCACTGCGAAATCGCGCTGGCGAACGCGCCCGGTTTCTACGTTAAATCCGTCGCCTCGGGCGGCGCGAAGCCCTCCGCCGATACCGTTGATATCGTCGAGGGCGCCGACAATCGCATTACGGTCGTCGTTGCCAAGGGCGCGACTGTCGCAACTGGATGGCTTGACCGTCCAGGACGATAAGCCGTTTTCCTCCGCGATGGTACTGCTCCTTCCCGAGGATTTGACTCGCGCCTCGCTGATTCGCCGGGATCAATCCGACAGCGATGGAAGCTTTACCTTGCCCAATGTTCTCCCGGGCCGCTACACCCTGCTTGCCATTGACAACGGCAAAGAGCTCGCGTATCGCGACCCAGCAGTGATCCAGCCGTATCTTGCGCAGGGAACTGCGCTTGAATTTCCACGACGCGACAATTCTCCCGTAAAAATAAATGTAATTGCGCGCCACGCAAATTAGGCGAAGAAACAGCGCATTTTACGAAACGAAATGGCGGATACGCCGCAGTCGTGCATTGTTACGATTCGAACCCAATTTCAGGACCACTCCCACAATGATCGGCGCGACGCCCTTCCGGCGCATAGCCAAACATCTCCAAGTGTGGATTTTAAAGGACATTGATTTCAATAGATTTCGTTCCCAGCAGAGAATGGGCAGCCTTGACGGCAATCTGGCCGGAACTGTTCGGGGCAGTTTTGATCCAAATGGCACCCACACCTCCGCTGTCCGCTAGCCGAAATGGATTGTCGCCCACGATCACTCCCGGCCCTCTGATGGTGAAACTGACTTCTCCGCCCGCGAACGGGCGCACTTCACCAAACCGATCCGTTGTCTTGAAGACCAGCCGGGTTGCATCAGAACCATCTCCAGTTAAATCGGTATCGTCCGCCTCCAGGATGAATTGATCCTTACTTGTGTCAGACGAAAACGATTTCGAAAGCGCCAAAGCGTCCCCGACATAACCGTCAATGCGCAGGCCGGGAGTGGAGGGATCTTCGATGTCGAGATCGCAAACAAATGGTGGATATTTCACGTGGGCATAATTCTTGCGATCCGGCCGCAGTGTCGCGAATCGCTTGCCATCAATGAAAAGTTCAAGCCGGTCACAGTTGGAAAAGATCGCGAGCGTTCTTCCCTGGGCCGCGAGGCGTGCGCGGGCCGAATTCCCAATAGAAGTTTGGCTCAATAACAGGGCGTACTTTGGGATCGACTTGCGCCTTGTAAAATGAAGCGCCCAGTTTCGGGATCCGAAACACGTCGGAAACGCCCGGAGATTTCACGCCAGCATATGCGTTGATCAAACTGCCGTAATCGAATGCGCACCAGGCAATGACACCCGAGCAACGAGGAAAGGACATTCCTCTGTCATGGGCTTGGGCATGCCGCAAAGCTTGCGCCTGCTGCAAGCCGACGTCTCCGGCACGGCGATATTTTGCGTCGAACGCTTTATGTTCCGCGTAATTGAACTGTCCCACCGCTTCCGCGACCATATAGGGTACGCCGGGAAGCGGTTCCATAATCCCCACACCGCCATCAGAAGCAGTATGGTAATCGTCAAACGCGAAGACATCCTGATGCCATTCTTGCCGCCAATTCCTGGTGGAAGAAGGAGTCATTGTGCCAGAAGCAGGACGAGAATCGTCGAGCGATTTTGCGGCCTCCATTGTCCGCCGGTATAGCGCCGGATCGTTTGCCGACTCGTTGATGCGAACTCCCCAGATAACGATTGCAGGGTGATTGCGGTCACGGCGGACCATCTCCTTCACATCGCGGACGGCGAGATCCTTCCACGCTTCATTGCCAAGATATTGCCAGCCCGGAATTTCTTCCCAGACCATAAGGCCCAGTTCATCGGCGGCATCGAGAAACGCTTCCGATTGCGGATAGTGGGAACAGCGCACGACATTGCAGTTTAATTCGCGCCGAAGAATCTGCGCGTCCTTACGCAGGATGCGCCGCGGCATTGCGCCGCCTACGTAAGGAAACAGCTCATGCCGGTTCAGGCCGAAGAGCTGCAATCGCCGGCCATTCAGAAAAAAGCCATCCACGGCAAACCGGGCATCGCGGAACCCGATCCGTACCCGATACTCGTGCAAGGGCGCACCATCGATGGAGAGCGTGCTGACAACATTGTAAAGGCGCGGCGCGCCGATGTCCCAAAGCGCAATATTGCCGAGCTTCGATAAGGTGAATGCCACTTCCGTCGTGCCGGTCTTTTCAAGCCGCAGCATCCGTTCGGCGCCGGTGAGAAGCCGAGTGCCGTCCATCAATTCCACTTTGATTCGAATCGGTTTGCGAACGATCGCCGCTGCATCAATAGAGCACGTGACCTCGACCCGGCGGCCGGGATCGAGGACGTCCACGGGCTTGGCAAAGACGTCGCTGATGAAAATCGGCGGCACGGCGCACAGGTTGACAGAGCGAAATATGCCGCCCGGTTCCAGGTAGTCAATGGAACGCGGACCCTTTGGTGAACCTTCGGGCGGCACATTTTTCCAGCGAGAGTCCACCGCGACTGCAAGCACGTTGTTGCCGCTTCTCAGCCAATTGGTGATTTCATAACGAAAGGGAAGATAGCCACCGAGATGTTCAGGCAAGGCATGGCCATTGATCACCGGCGTGGCGCCGACCATTACTCCATCGAACTGGAGAAAGACGCGTCGATTTCTGAACTCATGAGGCGCCAAAAAATTGCAGCGGTAAATCCAAAGATTCTCCCAAGCGGCGGGATCCCAGTTCTGCCAGGAAAGCTTGGAAACACAATGCGGCAATGTGATGTTCGAAAATTGATCCCCTCTGAATTCGGGCTTTGTGGCATCCTCGCTGAACACGCCGCCGAATTGCCAGTTCGCATCCATAGGAAATACGCTACGGGCCGGGCCAGCCGGCCGGCCGGCTTTCGCTTTTAGTACAGACGGCAGAGCGCTGGTTGCAATCGCGCAGGCTCGGGCAAATTCTCTACGTGACAAGGAATTCGGGGAACATAACATTAGGATCATCTTCCCGCAAGGCCGGCCGTGGAACCGGAGTCCCGCCCTACAGGGCGAAACAGTTGTACTGTTAAAAAGCAGCATGCAAACCGATCGACGATCCTTCTTATTCAGCTCTCTGGCCGCGGCAGCCGTCCCCACGGGCAAGCGCCACAACATCATCTTTATGCTTGTCGACGACCAGCGCTACGATGCGCTCGGTTTTATGAAGGCGCAGCCCTTTCTGGAGACTCCCCACATGGATCGGCTGGCGCGCGAGGGCGCGCACTGCAAAAACACCTTCGTGACCACCTCGCTCTGCTCGCCCAGCCGCGCCTCCATCCTTACCGGCAAATACGCTTTCCAGCACAAGATAGTCGACAACAACACCGCTATCCCGCCCAATACGACCTTTTTTCCCCAATACCTGCAGAAAGGCGGCTACAAAACAGCCTTTATAGGCAAATGGCACATGGGCAACAGCGGCGATCAGCCTCAGCCCGGTTTCGATCGCTGGATCAGTTTCCGGGGCCAGGGCTCGTATCTCCCCAACAAGAACGGCCTCAACATCGACGGCAAACACGTCCCGCAAAAGGGCTACATCACCGATGAACTCACCGATTACGCGGTGGACTTTATCAATCAACAGTCAAAAGACCAACCCTATTTCCTGTATCTTTCGCACAAAGCCGTCCACGCTAATTTCATTCCCGCCGAGCGCCACAAAGGCCGCTATGCCAACGCCCACTTCACACCGCCGGTGAGCGAAGCGCCGCCCACCGATCCAGCCAATCCGCAACCCATGTGGACCCACAACCAGCGCAATAGCTGGCACGGCGTTGAATACCCGTATCACAGCGAGCTTTCCATCGCCGACTACTACAAGCTATACGCGGAGACTTTACTCGCGGTCGACGATTCGGTCGGCCGCATTATGGACCTGCTTGAAAAGCGCGGCGAGCTCGATTCGACCTACATCTTTCTCGCCGGCGACAACGGCTTCTGTTTCGGCGAACACGGTCTCATCGACAAACGTCAGGCCTATGAAGAATCGATGCGCATCCCGCTGCTTGTGCGCTGCCCGGATACCATCCCTCGCGGCAGCGTGATCAACGAGATGGTCGCAAACATCGACTTCATGCCCACCTTCCTCGAAGCCGCGGGCGTCCCTTCGCCCGCCGGCCTGGCCGGCCAAAGCTTCCTGCCGCTGCTTGAAGGCCGGCGCATTCCCTGGCGCAAGGATTTGCTGTATACGTATTACTGGGAGCGCAATTTCCCGCAAACTCCCACCATGCACGCCATCCGCACCGACCGCTATAAATACATCCACTATTACGGCATCTGGGACAGCGACGAACTGTATGACCTGCAATCCGATCCTCGCGAACAAAAGAACCTGATCTATAGCGAGGCGCACCGCCAGACTATCGCCGATCTGAAACGCCAGCTCTTTGCCGAACTCGAAGCGAAAGGCGGGATGTACATCCCGCTCTATGCCGATGCCGGCCAACAGAACAACCTTCGTAACCCGAAAAAATCACACGCCGCGGACTTCCCGCCGGAACTCTATCAACCGCCCAAAAACCGCCCCGCCGACACCGGCGCACAATAGAAACGCATCCCATGAAATTCAACCGCGTCATTGCCAGCCTCACGTTCGCCGTTGCCTTCGTCCACTACTGCTCCGCGCAAAGCATGGGTACGGGCACGATCAGCGGTCTGGTTAGCGATCCGTCCGGCTCACCCGCGCCTTCCGCCACTGTCACGGCACTTCAGCTCAGCACACGGACGTCGCGGAATGCCACCACCAACGCCAGCGGCAATTACGTATTGACTAACATGCCTATCGGTGAGTACGAGATCACCGCCGAGCTTTCCGGTTTCAAGAAGGTGGTCCAGCAAGGTGTGAAGCTCGACGCCGACACAACCGCCACGGTCAATATTCAGCTTCAGCTCGGGGCGGTCCAGGAATCGGTCACGGTCTCGGCTGCCCCGCCCGCGCTGCAAACTGAAAACGGTGAAGTCTCGAACCTCGTCACGGGCGCGCAAGTCAGCGAACTGTCTTTGAACGGCCGCAACTTCTCGCAATTTCTGGCTCTCGGCGCAGGCGTCGCATCCAACCAAACCGGCCGCCGCATGGGTGTTGGGCAGGAGGGTAATCCGCTCATGTCCATCAATGGCGGCCGAATCAACAGCACCAAATTCACTTACGATGGAGTGCTCGCGATGGACACCGGCGGTAATCGCGGGCTCAATCTATTTCCGCCCATGGACGCGCTCGCGGAAGTTCAGGTCAAAACCAGTAACTACTCGGCCAAGGAAGGCAGCTACGGCTATGGCCTGGTCAATGTCATCACAAAAACCGGCGGCGCCGGATTTCACGGCGATCTCTATGAAGTGTTCGGCAACACCGACCTCGATGCGCGCAATTTCTTCGATAGCCGCGTATCCCCGTTTCACCAGAACATGTTCGGCTTCACCCTAGGCGGCCCCGTGTTCCTCCCGGGTCACTACAACAAGGACAAGAACAAAACGTTCTTCTTTGTTTCCGAAGGCTGGAACCTCCGCCAGGGGCCGCAAGTCGTCAACTACACCTCACCGCCACAAAGCACCTTCACGGCCACCACGGTTACCGCAGCTCAGCGCGCCGGCATTTTCACGTCCCCGATCAAGGACCCGTCCAACGGCCAGAACTTTGCCAATAACCGCGTACCCGCGAACCGTATCGACCCCAACGCGACGGCTCTGCTCAATCTTTTTTACCCGCTGCCGAACTCCGCCGGGGCGACCAACTACGTCTATTCCCCCAACTCCGCCAGCCGCTGGCGTGAAGACCTCGTGCGCGTTGATCAGCAACTCTCGGAAAAATTCCTGCTTACCGCCCGCTATGCCCACGACAACTGGTATCAAAACGAAGACATCTACGCGCCGTCGAACGCCAATTTCCCGACGCAGCCCGGCTTCCTCGGTAAGCCCGGCTACAACGCAATTCTGCGCCTCACCTGGACGGTCAACCCTTCCACCGCCAATGTCTTCACCGCCGGGTTCTCGCGTAACGCCATCAGCACCAATCCCACCGGCAACGCCGCCTCGCGAGCCGGCCTCAACATTCCGGAAGTCCTGCCCGGCAACTTATTTAATGCTCCGCCCGACATCACGATCACGGGTTTTTCCAATATCGGCATCGGCGGGCCCAATCCCAACGCCAATAACGTCTTTGAATGGAAAGACGACCTTTCCCACGTCACAGGCAACCACAATCTGCAGCTCGGTTTCGACATCCTCCGGATCCAGAAATTCGACCGCGGCGCTGTCAATACGCAGGGCGCGTTCACCTTCAACGGCACTTACACCGGGAATGCCGCCGCCGATTTTCTACTCGGCAATGCGTTCACCTACACGGAATCTTCTCTCAATCCGAACGGCTACTTCTTTTCTAATTCTTTCGAAACTTACTTACAGGACGATTGGAAAGTAAGCTCCCATCTGACTCTCAATTTAGGTATCCGCTGGACCATGTTCAAAGGGGCGCCCATCGGATACGAGAAATACAACAACATCTCCGGATTCGCGCCCCAGCTTTACAATCCGGCTCAAGCTCCTACCGTGTTGGCGGCGGGAAATCTCGCGCCGGGCACCGGTAACCTACTCAACGGTATTTACACGCCGACGAACTTACTCGGCCAGGACCTGCCATCGAGCCTCGTGAAACACCGCTACAACATGCCCGGTCCGCGCCTCGGTTTCGCCTGGTCGCCCGGCGACAGCTCGAGGACCGTCATCCGCGGCGGCTACGGCATCTTCTACCATTGGGACAATACCAACGCCGAAAACTATCGCAACAACCCTCCGTTTACCACTTCCGTCAACATCTCGAACACCTCGCTCAGCAATCCAGGAGGCGGCACATCGCGTCTGTTTCCCGCAAACCTTCAGGCGTTCGATGCCGAGAACTACTACCCATCGGTTCAGCAATGGAGTCTCGGTATACAGCGACAGCTACCCGCGCAAATGGTTCTCTCGGCCGGCTACGTCGGCAACCACGCCGTCCATCTCGACCAGCAGCCAAACCTGAACCAACCCCAGCCGAACCTGGGAGTCGCCCAGGGCACCGTGAACGTGAACACGATCCGGCCGTACAAAGGCTACGGCACGATCACCTACGACGAGCGCAATGCGAACGGCGCCTATCACGCGCTGCAAACCAGCCTGAGCCGCCGGTATAACAACGGTTTCTTCCTCCAGGTTTCCTACACGTGGTCGAAAGCGATGGTATACGGCTTCGGCCAGAATCCTTTCCTGCAGCCCGATGAAGCGGGCTTGAGCAGTTACGACCAGCCGCACAATTTTACGTTTAGCTACGTATATACGCTGCCCTTCTTCACCGGCCACAATGGGTTCATCCGAGCCGCTTTCGGAGGCTGGGAGACTAGCGGCAACGGCACCTTCTCGAGCGGCTTTCCCGTAACGGTAACCGTGTCAGGGGACCGCGCCGGAACCGGCAGCACCAATCAGCGCCCGAACATTGCCGGTCCGCTCAACATCACCGGGAATGTGTTCGGTTATTTCAACTCGGCGGCATTTTCCCCGGCTCCCTTAGGAACATTTGGGAATGAAGGCAGTAATATTGTGCGCGGCCCGGGCATCTCCAACGACATCTCGTTCAACCTGTTTCGCAATTTTCGCCTGACCGAAAGCGCACGCCTGCGCATTGGAGGCGAGTTCTTCAACGTTTTTAATCACGCCAACTTCTCCGCAGTAGGAACGGTTGTCGGCAGCGCCACGTTCGGCAATCTCACGGCGGCCTTAGATCCCCGCCACGTGCAGCTCAGCGCTAAGTTAGTGTTCTGATCCCTCCACAGGCCTGTGTTCCCGACTGGATGCTCGATGAGCAACCAGGAAAGTTTTGCTTTAATGCCGAAATACTTGAAAGCTGTGGTGTACGAGAAATTGGCAGGGAACCCCACCAGCCTTGCCGGTGTCTGAACCAGGGACGGTTGTGGAGCGAAAATAGCAGCCGTCTCAGGAGCGAAGTAGTGGACGGGCCAGAACAGCTCAAGCTCAAACGCCTTTTCTGGGCGGGGCCGCTGACCGTAATTGGTTGCGTGATCACAGTTCTATTCATACGGATCGTCGCGGTGGCGATCTTGAAGCCGGATCCAAAGTTCGAGCCCCTTGCGGCAGGGCCTCCCACTTTCGATACGGTTGTGGCCGCAATATGCGCAGTCTTGGTTTTCCTCGCGACTGCCCGCTACAGTCTGGAGCCGGTCCGGGATTATCGCGCACTCGCCGCGAAAGTTTTGATAGTTTCGTTTGTACCTGATATTGCCCTCGCTGTGCTCCACGGGTTCGGTGGCGGCTGGTCGGAAGCGCTTGCCCTAATGGTCATGCACGTTGCGGTATGGGCTATCTGTGTGACGCTGTTACCGACGTTTACAAGGACGGGCCGCCGCACTGATTCAGCGACTTTGCCCCTGCCCTTCTAACCGCAATTGGAAAGGCTGAACTGCGCCGGCCGCCGATAAGCATTCGCAGGACAGCGCTCGGCAGTCAAACGCCTTAACACGAAGGGGGCCAACTGGATCCCGTCGCATTGTCGTTAACTCGGAAAGTGAACGAACCCAAGACGTTCGCAGCGCTCGTTAGCAGGCCCTGGAACTCTAATATTCGCTCTGCTTTGCAGTTCGGTATCGGTGGAGAGTAGACCAGGCACTCATCGCACCATGCCATAGGCTTCCGGGAACTGGCATCTCGGACCTTCGCCAGCAATGAGGGTGCGAGCAGCTTTGGAGCGAACGCTACATCTGCAGCGTGATCCACGCTGGAGCATGGTCGCTTGCGTTGTCCTCTCCGCGCACCCAGCGATCGACGCCGGCATCGATTAACAGCGGAGCGAGCTGAGGCGAGAGCAGCAAATGATCAAGCCGCATCCCCTTATCCGCCTGCCATCTCCCGAACTTATAGTCCCAGAAAGTCCAGAGCGGCCCCGATGGATGCAGGCGCCTCAGAGCATCCGTCCAGCCCTGGCCGAGCAAACGCTGAAATGCTTCACGACTGGCTGGTTGCACGAGGGCATTCTTATCCAACGATCGGGTTTGGTAAATATCCTGCGGGGTAGGCACCACATTGTAATCGCCCGCCAGAACGACCGGCACACCAGCTGGGATCAACTCCCTCGCATGTACGATCAGCCGTTCAAACCAAGCTAATTTGTAGGCGAACTTCGGTCCGGGTTGAGGATTGCCGTTGGGCAGGTAAATGCAACCGATGAGAACACCACGAACCGCGGCTTCCACATAGCGAGCCCGATGATCGTGATCATCGCCAGGAAGCGTGGAGCGTGTGAGGACCGGCGCCCGATCGCGGGCGAGGATTGCTACACCGTTCCACGAGCGCTCACCGACGCATACCGCTTCATATCCGGCCGACCGAAGGGCGTCGACTGGAAAGGAGCGCTGCTCTGTTTTGAGTTCCTGGAGACAGACGACGTCGGGTTCCTCCCTTGCGAGCCAATTCAGGAGGTTAGCAAGCCGCTTATTAATGTTGTTGATGTTAAAGGTCGCGATCTTCACGCCGTTCGCTTGCCGAGCGCACCAGGCACATGCCCATGTAAATCATGAGCTGACTCTCGCTAGCTTGGGAGGGTGAAAAAGAATTCAGACCCACTTCCCGATCCTGACTCGACCCAAATCCGCCCCCCGTATCGCTCGACGATCCGCTGGCATATTGCCAGGCCCATCCCAGTGCCGGAATACTCGCCATTGCCGTGCAACCGCTTGAAGATGCCAAAGATGCTCTGCCTATAATCGGGCGGCACCCCGATGCCATTATCCGCGATACGAAAAATCCAATGAGTGCCCGATTTTTCTGCCGATACCTGAATGTGCAGCAGCTGATCTTGCTTGCGATACTTGATAGCGTTTCCGATCAGATTCTGAAATAACTGCGAGAGATGACTCTCATGCACTCTCACGGCGGGCATGTCTCCCAGCGAAATCTGTGCATTGCTTTCATGAATTGCCCCGGCCAGACTCTGAAGGGTGGCTTCAAGCGGCCCGAGTGCTTGAACTGGTTCTACGGTTGCTTCCGAAATGCTGGAGGCGTGTGCATAGGTGAGAAGGTCGGCCAGCAATGCGTCCATTCTCTGTATGCCTGATTGAATCGAGCCGAGATATCTCCGCCCGCTCTCATCAATTAACGTTCCATGGCTTTTCTCGAGAAGATCGCTATAAATGCCGATACTTCGTAGCGGCTCCCTGAGATCGTGACTCGCGGAATAGGCAAATTGTTCCAGATCGGCGTTGGCCTGAATCAACGCCTCCTGTTGACTACGAATTTCGTATTGCCGCATGCGGGCGCGCAAAGCGGCGCGAACCAAACTCTGCACAGTATCCGGATGCACCGGCCGTTCGATCAATGTGAAGTTTCCAAGCGCCTGGAGGTCTTGTGGCCGAAGATGGCTGTGGTAAGTTGGCCGGCCACCCGAGGTGAGGACCAAAAAGGGAATGTCCGACCACGCGGGTTGTGAGTCCAGCAATACGCGAGCAGCCCGCGCGAAGTCCGGCGTAAGCGCTTCCTGGGCGATTATTGCCGCACCGACGCCCTCGGCAAGCATGGGAAGCAGGGCGGATGCATCGCCTGCTATCACGGTATCGATTTGCAGCGCTTCTATGGTACCGGCCAGCAGGCGTGCATCCCGCCCAATTGGCGCGAGGACGAGAACCCGCATTTCGAGGGCGCTTCGTCGAAACATTCAGGCGTCTTCGTTATTGCTGAGAAGCCGAGCATTCTTGCCTCGAAACCGAGGAACGCCGGTCAGAACCCCCTCGAAATCGTAGAGCGCTTCTCCAACCTGCATTCCGGTGGGCCCGATTTTCATCTCACGAAGTGTCCGTTCGTGTGCTCCACGGCGCTTCTTAACCACCGAGATTGCCTGGCGTATCATGCCAGCGGCTTCAAAGAACCGTAAAAGAATCACAGTGTCTGCAAGGAAGCTAACATCAATCGGCGTTTGCATCAAAGCGCCCAACATCCCATGTTGCGCGATTGTGAGAAGCGTGACCACGCCCTTTTGCCCCAGGTAGGCGAGCAGTTCGTGCATGTGGATCAGGAGGAACCGTTCGCTCGGCATTCCATTCAGGTAACCATTCAGGCTGTCGATAACAACAAACGCCGCCTGTTGCTCCTCGACTGCCCGCCGTACCCGTGCTGAAAACTCCCCGGGAGATAAGGCGGCGATATCAACCGTCACAAGTTGTAATGCTCCCGAGACGAGGAAGGGCTCGAAATCCATGCCGAATCCGGCCGAGCGGCGGAGAAACGTTTCGCGGCTTTCTTCAAAGAGATAGCAGGCGACGTGTTCACCTCGTTTCAGAGCCGTCAGCAGATAATGGGAGCACAACGTAGTCTTTCCACACCCGGCGGGCCCAAGCAGGAGAGTACTGGATCCGCGATCGAGGCCGCCTCCCAATAATGCATCCAGTTGTAAACTCCCGCTTTCGGCCGATCCATCGCTGAGGTTACTCGGCGCGCTGCTCGCAGAGAGGCGGGGGTAAAGCTCGAGACCACCGCTATGAATGACGAAATCGTGCCGACCATCCTCGAATCGGACTCCGCGCATCTTCACGATGTGCATTTGCCGTCTGGTCGTTCCGTACTCACGGCCTTCGCGCTCCATCCGGAGCACGCCGTGGGCGATGCTTTGCAACTGTTGTTCGCCTTCTAGCGAGGTGCCGTCGTCGAGCACGAGAACCGTGCATTTTCTGCCGGCGAGAAATTGTTTGAGGCCGAGTATTTCGCGCCTGTACCGTACACTCGTCTGGGACAAAATCTTCAGTTCGGAAACAGAATCCAAGGCTACGCGCTCGGGGTTCAACCGCTCAATTTCCGCGCGAATGCGCCTGAGGGTCTCTCCCAATTCAACGTCCGAGGGGTGATAGACCGTATAGTTCGCATCCTCCTCCACTCGGTCCGAAAGCATGCTTAGTTCCAGGAGATCAATGCCATCCACTGTCCAACCGTGCGAAGCTGCCACATCGTTCAGCTCTTCAAGAGTTTCAGAGAGCGTGATGTATAGTGTTCGCTGGCCCAAACGCACGCCTTCGCGCAGAAATTGCAAGGCCAAGGTTGTTTTGCCACTGCCCGGGTCGCCTTCGACAACATAGAGGCGATTAGGGGGTAGTCCCCCGTGAAGCACATCATCCAGGCCGACGATGCCAGTTGGTTGTCTAGGCTGAGTATTTTTTGTAATGGCAGGATGGTTAGAGCCCAAGTTTCCTCAATCAGGCTGGTTAAGACCAAATGGGTAGAACAACACAATCCTAACAACACTTAAACTCATCGTAGACCCACTATAACGAGAAAGCTTTTAGGGCTTCTATCGACGAGCGGATGCTTTCGATTACCTGGCGTTGAGATATAGAGTGCATTAGCTACCAAATTAGCTGGAGGCCCGCCGCTCCGTCAGCCGAACCTCAATCGGCGGCATTCCCACCACCTCGTAGGTTCCGGAGGCAATGTCGATACCCGCGTTCTCAAACGCGTCAAGGATGTCGCGGCTCATCTTGTCCTTCAACGCGCGGATGCCTGAATCATGGGCAATGAAGCGCAGACTCATTTCCATCCAATTGTCCGTCAAACGGCAAAAAACGTGCGGCTCAAGCTCGGCCTCTCTCAAGAAATGCCGGCGACGCAGCTCGTCCAGAACTTCACGGCTGAGCCCGGCAATTTCCAGAGTGTGCTTCCGTGCAACTTCCAGCAGAATGCGCTCCGTATCGTGCCGGTTTGCCCGGTAAGGCACCGGAATTCTCATTTCTTCCCAGATGTACGGAAACTCGCGCGAGTAGTTATAGACGGGCGAATCAAACAGCTTGTCATTCGTGATCGTCACCACTCGCCCGGTATATTGCCGGCCTTGCACCCATAACGAGGGAGAATCGCTCTGTTCGCCAGGGGGTTCGCCCATTTCCATGATGGTTGTCTGCATGAAACCAAGAGAAACCACATCCCCTCGAACGCCTCCCATTACAATGCGATCGCCAACGTTGAAAGTGCGTCCCCGCAAGATGATCACATAACCGACGAACGCCATTACGGCGCGCTGCATAGCGAACGCCAAGCCCGCCGAAACCAGGCCCAGCGCCGTGGCCAGTGTCTTCGGATCGCTAAACCATATAGAAACGAGCCCGATGGTCATCACGATTGCCGTAAGTAACTGCATGCCCTGAGTCGTCCAGAACACTACCCGAATAGAGCGCCGGCCACGGACCAAAACACGGAGGCCGACGCGTAACAGGCGCTGCAACAGATACACACCAGCGATGAAAATGGCTGAAAGGAGCAGCTTCTTGCCGTTTTCCGCTGTTAAGCCCACCAGTTGAACACCAAAGAGCTGTAAGGTGTGGTGCGGTCCCACAAATTGAACTATATTCTCCATAGCGCGTCCTCCGATGCCAGGACATTTCTCCGGCGGGGAACGTTTCGTGTCAGCGCGAAGATGTGAAGCTTCGTGCCAGGCAAACGGCCGCCACGCTCGGGGTTTCGCCAATATTAAATGAGCACGGGGCGGGGCGCGGACCGTGAGAAATTCTATCGAACAAGCGGAATATAGGCGGAGACGCTGCGCTGGTATTCGCGGAATTTGCCGGCGAAGCGGGAAGCCAGCAGGGCATCCTCGATTCGCACGCGGATTTCCGTGCCGGCGATGAACAGGACTATCGCCACGAGGAACAGTAATGGAGGCGTGATCATGAAGCCGGTGCCAAGGAGCAAGCAGAACATGGAGGTATAGATGGGATGGCGCAGGATGCGGTAAGGACCGGCGCGCACAAGTTCGTGGCCGGAGGTGAGCGCGGCGTCGAACCGCAGATGGCGACCGAGAGCGCGCGTGGCGGTCCAGGATAAGAGCGCGGCGAGCGCGAGAAACAGAACGGAACAGGCGATGCGCCAGGGCACCGGAGATCTCGTCCAAAACTTACCCAACAAAAGTAAATAGGCGATCACCTCGAGCAGGAGGCCCCAGCGGGCACGGTTATCCCGTTGCTCGGGAGTTCTGGAGTCCCAGCCGGTTAGAGGGAACGGAAGGAACCACACGAGCCAGCCAGACGCGATTATTATGTAGCCTGCCGGGCTCAAGAGAGCTTGGCCGTTCTGGTTTCGCCGCAGCGGACTGTGACCGCGGCCAGAGCAACGCTTTTTCGCGGGAGTTCCAGAACCACGGGTTCGTGGGGCCCTTCGCCGCGAATGTAAAGTTCCTGGCGGCTGGCCCGCTGAAATTCCAGGCTGGCGGCGATTCTATCGACCAGCGCGCGGCAGTTTTCGGCGGCCCGGTGAAAATCTAGCTCCAGATGCAATTCGGTTCGGGCGGACACGGCTCGAAAATAGCCCCTTTGGCGACTCTCGGCATCAGTATATCCAAGTATTCACTCTTAGTTTCTACTGTTGACCTTGTAGAACGCGACACAGCGCCCTATTGTCGGACTCATCATGCATCCCCGGATTATGCAGTTGGCGTATCCGGCTGCAGTTTTAGAACGGGACGTCGTCGTCGGTGATTTGCATGGAGGGGAGATCGTCCTCGGGGCCACTTGCGCCGGCAGGCTTTCCCCGGCTGTAGCCCCCGGCGCGTGGTGCGGTTCCGGTTTCGGGGCCGCCGCCTTCGCCACGTCCGCCTAATAGGATGATCTCGTCGGCGACTACTTCGGTGGTATAGACTTTCTTGCCGTCTTTGTCGTCGTAGCTGCGTGACTGAAGACGGCCTTCGACGTAGACCTGCTTGCCCTTGGTAAGGTAATTGGCTACGTTTTCCTGGCGCCAGACTACTACGTTCGTCCAGTTTGTCTCGTCCTTCCACTCGTTGGTTTGCTGATCCTTCCAGCTCCGGGTGGTAGCCACGGAAAACCGCGTGAAGGCGGCTCCGGATGGCGTGAACTTCGTCTCGGCGTCGCGGCCCAGATTTCCTACTAAAATCACCTTGTTAACGCTGCGGGAAGCCATATTCTCTCGCACTGTATCACGACGACGTTTAGTACTAGGAATATTCGCATGAAAAATTTGGAACCTAAAATGGTGTCTAATGCAGCAGATTGCGGCATAATAAGATCTCCGCGATCCGCACTACGAAATCATCTGAGGGAGAAGGATGGCATCGCGATTATTTCGATCGTGCTCGGCCGGCATTGCATTGCTGGCCGCCAGCGTCCCAGTGTTTTCCCAGCTTCTGTTGAAGCCGAGCCAGCCGGGTGAGCAGGTCACCTTGCTGCCTTCCGACGTGGCGATTTTCGAAGAAGACCAGCCACGGAGCGATATTCCCTGTACGGTCACTCCGCGCAAGGCAGAACTCGGGTTCGATCTAAGGTTCCACAGCGGATTCGACGTCAACGTGCCGATGCGTGAACTAGCCGGGTCGGGCGAGGTCCTCACAGTGGTCTTTCGCGTCTTTCCGGCGGGCGATAGCGCGCACTCCGCCAATTTCGTCCAACACTTTCATGTGCCGACTATTGACGAAGAGGCGAAAGGAGATGCGCTTTTGCAAGGCGGCATTGACTTGGGCGAGGGGAATTATCATGTGGACTGGTTGATGCGAGATCGCGCGGAGCGCATTTGCTCGACGAGTTGGGACGTATCGGCGGAGTTGACGGCGAAAGACAAGCCGATGCCTTTGTTCATCGGCGCGAAACAGATCGCCGAGACGCCGCCGCAGCCTTTTCTCAATGACGCGAAGGATGTGCTAAATCACACTTCCGGCGACAATCTGGCAATCAAGCTTCTGGTGAATTTCGCGCCGCAGAATTCGGCGTCCGCGGCGCTGCAGAGAAGCGATACCGAGGCGTTGGTTAGCATTTTGAAGACCATCGAGCGCGATCCGCGCGTCAGCCGTATCTCGCTGGTCGCTTTCAATATGGAGGAAAGCCGCATCGTGTATCGGCAGGACACCACCGGCCCGATTGACTTCCCCGCCCTGGGGAAAGCGCTCGAAGGGATGAAACTCGGAACGGTGAACGTCCAGCAACTCAGCCAGAAGCACAGCGAAACGGATTTTCTGGAGGACCTGATTACGCGGGAGGTGGGCAACGCGGGGCATCCGGACGCGGTGGTTTTTGCCGGACCGAAGGCCATGCTCAACGCCGATGTACCCGAAAGCGATCTGCGGCGCATCGGAGATATTGAGTGTCCGGTTTTCTACATGAACTACAATCTGAACCCTCAAGCGGTGCCTTGGAAGGATTCCATCAGCCGGGCTATTCGCACGTTTAAGGGTACGGAATACACCATCTCGCGACCGCGCGATCTGTGGTTTTCGACGTCGGAAATGGTGAGCCGGATTGTGCGTCACAAACGCGATAGAGCGCTTGCGGTGGCGGCCGGCGGGGGCTCCCGTTAAGGCTTCTTTTGGAGTAAGCTGGATACTCAGGGGAGATGGTCTGTCTATGGGATGCCGTCAGATTGCACTTACCGCACTGTTGCTCGGCTTCGGGCTCACTGCCAAAGGGCAATGGCTGATTGCCTTCGGCCAGCAACCCGATCTATCCGACTTCCGCCACAATCTGGCGCCTTATGTCAATTCCCCGGAACACGCGATCGACCGGATGCTTCAGTTGGCGAGTTTGAAACCAGGCGAAACGCTGTACGACCTGGGCTGCGGCGACGGCCGTATTCTGATTGCAGCAGCCAGCCGGTATAAGATCAAAGGGGTCGGCATCGAGATCTCCGAACACCTGGCGAAGACGGCCGCCGAGAAAGTTAAAAAAGCCGGGTTGCAAAATCAGGTCAAGATCCTTCACGCCGACTTCATGAAAACCGACCTCAGCGATGCGAATGTCGTCACTCTCTATCTGGCCACCACCGCGAACGATATGCTGCGCCCGAACCTGGAGCGCTATCTCAAGCCTTCGACCCGCGTGGTCTCCTACGACTACCCGATTCCGGGGTGGAAGGCTATTGAAACTTCGGCGACCGAAGGCCGCAGCTCACAGCACACGATCTATCTCTATCAGGTTCCCAATTCGATTAAGAAGTAGGCGCAGTTGAGCGCCGCCTTCGACGTTGTCGGGATTGGTCTGAACGCGACCGACACGCTGCTGCTGGTGGATGAGTTTCCGGCTTACGCCGGCAAGGTTCCATTTGAGCGCGAGATGCTAAGCCCAGGCGGGCAAGTGGCAACCGCCGTGGTAGCGTGCGCGAAGCTGGGCTTGCGCACGAAGTACATCGGCACCATCGGAGACGACCATCGCGGAGAGATACAGCGCCAGAGCCTGGAAGGAACGGGCGTCGATACGAGCAGTTTGATCGTGCGAGCGGGGTGTCCGAATCAAACCGCTTATATCGTGATCGACCAGCGCACGGGAGAACGCACGATCTTTTGGCAGCGGTCGCCGTGTTTGCGGCTGGAGGCGTCGGAGATCCGACGCGAAGATATCGTGTCGGCGCGGATGCTGCACATCGATGGCTACGATCTGGACGCGGCCACTTACGCGGCGCGGATCGCGCGCGAGAACGGAGTCGCCGTTTCAATCGATGTGGATAGCGTCTATCCCGGTTTTGAATCCGTTTTGCGAAATATCGATTATTTGATAGCGGGCTCAGGGTGGGCCGCGAAGTGGACTAACGAAGCTGATCCTTTTCGCGCGCTCGCCGCGCTCGAACGGCAATATGGCATGCGCATGGCGGCCATGACGCTGGGCGATCGAGGGGCGCTGGCACTCTACGAAGGACATTGGTATTACTCGGCTGCGTTTGAAGTGGCCTGCGCCGACACGACGGGTGCGGGCGACGTGTTTCACGGCGCTTTCTGCTATGCCATTCTCGGAGGAATGCCGATCGCGAGCGCGCTGGAATTTTCGAATGCAGCGGCGGCGGTCAACTGCACCGCGATCGGCGCGCGCGGCCACGTTCCGCTGCGGGCTGAGATCGATTCCATTCTCAACGCCGCAAAGGCCGGCAAGATGCGCCGCCACGAAGCGCCCGACGTTGCCGCTCGGGCGGCCGCAAAATCTAATCCGGCGGCCTCCGCCACCACTCGATGATTCCACTGCGCGCTCTTCTGCAACGCAATTACACGCCGGTGATGACGCTCGTGATCATCGGGCTGAATGTTTTTTGCTTTCTCATCGAGATGACGCAACCGGCCTATCTCGAAAGCCGCTTCATCCAAAATTATGCGCTTATTCCCGACCGGCTGCACTTGACCGCGCTGGTTACTTCCATGTTTCTGCACGGCGGCTGGCTGCACTTGATCGGGAATATGTGGTTCCTGTGGGTGTTCGGCTCGCACATTGAAAACGCGTTGGGATCGGCGCGATTTTTGTTTATGTATTTGCTGTGCGGCGTGCTGTCTGCTGTTGTGCAGCTCATGATGAATTTGGGTAGTCCCATTCCGACGCTGGGCGCCAGCGGAGCGATTGCGGGGGTGATGGGGGCGTTTCTGGTTCTCTATCCGCGCGTGCGCGTGCTCACGCTGGTGTTTATCGTGTTCTTCATCACGACATTCGACATTCCCGCCGCGTTCATGCTCGCTTACTGGTTTCTTATTCAGCTTGTGAGCGGTTTGTTTTCGGCGGGCAAGTTCAGCGATGCGGGTGGAGTGGCTTGGTTTGCCCATGTGGGCGGTTTTCTCGCGGGCATCTTTCTGGTGCGCCTGTTTCCGGTCACGCGACGCCGTTACAATTACTCCGGATACTGACTCCGGATTCCAAGCCATGCACGACGTGTTTGAGAATATTCCGGCGCTCGATCTTCTGGCGATTGCCGCGCATCCCGACGATGTCGAACAGACTTGCGGCGGGACCCTGATCCGGATGGCCGAGAGCGGTTATCGCTGCGGGGTGCTCGATCTGACGGCCGGGGACATGGGGACGCGCGGGACTCCGGAACTGCGCATCGAGGAATCGCAGGCCGCCGCGCAACACTTACTGGTTGCTTGGCGCCGGAACCTGCGCTGGCCGGATGCGCGCCTCGAGAACACTATCTCCGCGCGGATGACGCTAGCTGGAGTGATTCGCCGTCTTCGTCCGCGGACCGTGATTCTTCCCTACTGGACCGGACGGCATCCGGACCACTACCGCGCCGCCGAGATCGCCTACGAATCGTGTTTTCTGGCGGGCCTGGCGCGGCTGGAAGAAGAAGTGCCTCCGCATCGGCCGTTCAAAATTATTTATTCTTCGCTTTACGCCAATGTGACGCCGTCGTTCGTGGTGGATATTTCGCGGCAATTCGACCGGCGCATGGCCGCGCTGTTCAGCTATAGGTCTCAATACGGCGATAGCGGAACGGCCTCCGATCTTTTTCCCTCGCACGCAGAGATCGCGGAGCGCCTGGCGGCGGTGGCCCGTTTTTATGGCAACCTAATCGGCGTAAAATACGGTGAGCCGTTTGCGGTAAAAGAATCTATCGAGATACAGGATGTGGTTAATATGCCGGTGCGCAGTATCTAGGTAGCATGCATGTCGCCACAAACATACTTGTCGTCGGCACGCTGATCTTCGTTGCGCACGCCTTTACCGGCATTTTCAGCCGCACGCGGGTACCGGACGTTCTACTGCTCACGATTATCGGCATCGTCCTGGGGCCGGTGCTTCATCTGGTTACGCCGGCCAATTTCGGCAATGTCGGCCCGATATTCACGACCGTCACGCTGATCATCATCCTTTTTGAGGCCGGGCTCAGCCTGGATCTCGATGTTATTCGCGGTTCCATCCGTTCCACGCTTTCGCTCACGCTGATCAATTTTTTTCTGACAATGGCGGGCGTAGGACTGGCCGCGCATTTTCTTCTCGGCCTGAGCTTTCGTCTTACCTTGATGTTCGGAGCGATTGTGGGTTCCACTTCGCCCGCCGTGATCGTTCCGCTGACGAGGGGCATGAAGATGGAGCAGGCTTCGAAAACCATTCTGTTTCTCGAGTCCGCACTCAGCGATGTGTTGAGCATTGTGGTGGCGATCGGCTTTATGGATAGCTACAAGCTGGGCAAGCTGCACGTGACGCAAATGATCGGCCAGGTGCTTGCGACGTTGATTCTGGCGGGGCTTGCCGGCGCGGGCAGCGCGTTCTTGTGGTCGGCGTTGCTGCGCCGTATTCGCGGGCTCGAAAATTCTATCTTCACAACGCCGGCATTTGTTTTTGTGCTGTTTGGGATCGTCGAGATCTTCGGTTTTAGCGGTTATGTCGCAGCGGTGGTTTTCGGCGCGGTGCTCGGCAATATCGCGGCTTTTCATGGCGTGGCTTGGCTGCGCCGCTACCTGCCGAGCGAAGCGATTACGCTGAACGATCAGGAACGCAACTTTCTCGGCGAGGTTGTTTTTCTGCTGAAGACTTTTTTCTTCGTGTATGTGGGTGTATCGATCCGATTCACCGATCTGCCGCTTGTTTATGCGGGAACCGCTTTGACAGCGCTCATTTTTCTTATCCGGATTCCCGCGGCTTGGCTTGGCCTCGCACGCAATGTTCCGGTGCGCGATGCTTCGCTCGCCGCCATCATGAGCCCCAAAGGATTAGCCGCCGTGGTATTGGCATCCATGCCTTTGGAACAGCAGATTCCGGAGGGCCACATGCTGCAATCGGTTACGTATTCGATTGTGTTTTTGAGTATCGTGCTTACTTCGGCGCTCAGCTTCTTGATTGAACGGACGGTCCTTGCAAAGGTTTATGCGGTGCTGTTTCGGAATTTTGGACGGGCTGCGCCGGTCAGCCCAGCTTCTTGAGCTCGTCGCGGAATAGGGCGTTGGCGGGAAATTGCGCGGCCAATTCCGAGAGCAGGCCTTTGGCTTCGTCCTTACGGCCATCGCGCAACGCTGCTATAGCCAGCAGGATCTTGGCGTACGGTTTGAAATAGTGGCCTTGCGACGCGACGATGCGCAGCTTGGCGAGGCCGGCTTCTTTGTCCGTGTGCGCGCCAGTCCAGCGCAGAACCATCCTAAGCGGAGCCGCCTTTTGGCTGAGCAGATAGTTCTCAACTCCCATGGCCAGATAGGCGTCTACGCTCGCCGGATACTTCGCCACGAGCCCGTCGGCCTGGATGCGCGCTTCCTTGATTTCGTTCAGGGCTTGCCATTGGCGCTTATCGATGAGCGCGTCGTAGTTGGCTTGGAGAGCTATACGCAGGACGTTGGCCAGCAGCGCTTTTTCGGTGTCCGCGGTCGAACCGCTCGCCAACAGGGCTTTTGAGAGATCGGCGCTTTTTTGCAAATCCTGCTCGAAAGCGCGTTTGATTTTGGGGTCGGGCACAATCCGTTTGCCGCCCAGGACTTGTTTATCGTCGGTCAGGAATTCCGAGCGCAAAATGTTCATGCGATCGAACTCGAAGAAGAGGAAGGCGGCGGCATCGGAAGCCGGCCCCATCGGATCGTTCGGATGCGCGCTTTCCCAGGCCGCAAAGGAACGATGGGCCGCGTCAAAATTCAGGTTGTACATGGCGCCGTAGCCCTGGTCGAGCAGATCGGCGCTCGCAGCGCCGGAGAAAAACAGGCCGGCGCTGCATAATAAGGACATCATTCGCATTTGTCTGATTGTTCCTTGCTATAACGAAGCTCGCCGTCTGGACGTCGCAGCTTTCCGCGAATTCCTCTCGCGGAGCGCCGCTACACATGCCCTCTTTGTAGATGACGGCAGCGGGGATGAGACTGTTACGGTTCTTGAAGCTCTGTGCCGCGACTTTCCCGGCCAATCGAGTATTTTGCGCTGCCCCGTGAACCAGGGCAAGGCCGAAGCCGTCCGGGCCGGCATGCTGCAGGCACTGGACAACTTCGGTCCAGAAGCCGTGGGATTTTGGGACGCCGATCTAGCCACGCCGCTCGACTTGGTTTCGAATTTGTTGGCAGTTCTCGAGACGCAACCGGCCATCGAAATGGTTTTCGGCGCGCGCGTGCAGCTCCTGGGACGGCGGGTGGAGCGCCGCGCAATGCGGCATTATCTCGGCCGTATTTTCGCCACCGCTGTTTCTAATATGCTGCATTTGGCAATTTATGATACGCAGTGCGGCGCCAAGCTCTTTCGCGTAACACCGGATACGCGGCGGATATTCGCCGAGCCCTTTTTGTCCCGTTGGGTATTCGATGTCGAAATACTAGCGCGCTATCTGGCGCTGTACGGACACGATATCAGACGCCTGGAACAATCCATTTACGAGTATCCGCTGGAGGTGTGGACCGACATCGCCGGTTCAAGAGTGCACGCCGGGGATTTTCTGATCGCGTTTTGGGATGTATTCCGCATCCACCGCAAGTACCTCACACGCGCCAGTAATCACCGCGCCAGATCCGAATCGCGTCTTTGATCTGTTTCGGCTTCCACCCTTCGCGGGCGGCGCGATCGGCCAGCGCGACCGCCTCATCGTCCGGGGCAAAACGCAGCGCGATCCATTGCGCCTCGGTCAATTCCGGAACCTTGCCGCAGAGCCGCTCGAGACGCAACCGCTCTTCGAGGCGTATGACGCGGTCCTGCACTTTCAAGGGGTAGACGCGGACGCGGAAAGCCATCACGAACAGCAGAATCGCGATGACCACGAACATTGCCGGCTCAGTCTGCGTGTGACGGATGAAATGCACCACTGTCCAGATGAGGAACAGAAATAACGCTGGAGCCAGCACAAAATGGAACCAGGGATCTAAGCGCATATGGTTGGCGCGTGTCTGAGGATTTTTTTCGCTCATGAATTTTTCTCTTCGGGTACATTCTATTTGAACATTCGTTCGTCATAGCCGGCGCGCTAAGCTGATTGCTGCGACCCATGACCGCTCTCATAGCCTTGACACTGTTTTTGCCGCTCGGCCTCCTGTTCGCGCAGCCCGGCGCGGACCTTACGCATTCGACCGGCACGCCGACGATTCGATTGTGGGAAGGCGCGGCGCCGGGAGCGCTCGGCAATGAAGACGCCGATATTCCGACGCTGACCTGGTACGCACCGGCGCATGCCAGCACCGACGCGGCGATCATCGTGGCGCCGGGCGGCAGTTACCGGAACCTGGCGAGCAATCATGAAGGCCGCCAAGTCGCCAATTTTCTGAATGCCGCCGGGATGAATGCGTTCGTTTTGAAGTATCGATTGGGACCGCGCTATCATCATCCGGTCGAACTCGGAGATGCGCAACGCGCGATTGCGCTGGTCCGCTCGCGCGCCCAAGAATTCGGAGTTTCGCCGAGCCGTATCGGGATTATGGGCTTTTCGGCGGGCGGACACTTGGCTTCCTCGGTCTCGACCCACAATGATGCAACAAACCGGCCCGATTTCGCGATCCTGGTGTATCCGGTGATCTCGCTCACCGCGCCCTACACACATCAGGGCTCGCTTCACAATCTGCTTGGGGAGACGCCCGATCCGAAATTGGCGCAGGAATTGTCGAGCGAGCTCCAGGTGACGGCGAATACGCCGCCCACATTTCTGTTCTCAACGAGCGCCGATAAAACTGTGCCGGCCGAAAATAGCGTCGCCTATTATCTGGCGCTGCACAAAGCGGGCGTGCCAGCCGAACTGCACATTTTTCAGAATGGGCCGCATGGAGTCGGCCTAGCGCTGGCGGATCCAGCGCTATCCGTTTGGCCGACTCTGTTGCTTGACTGGCTACGCGTGCGTGGGCTCTTGAGCAAGCCTTGAGCCTAAATCGCCGTTAAGCTCCACTTTTCGCTGTCGATCCCCGAGCACGTCCTTTGCTCCATTAGAGCGCCGTCGGCGCCTGAGCTTCCGGTGACGTTCAGACATTTGCCGCTGTTTAAAGGCGTTAGCGAAAAGTAGCCATCGGACGTGGGAGTCACCTGCCAGATTTCGTTGGAGCCGCCCCAAAAGGGATATTGGATGATGGAACCGCCGTCATCTGTGGACTGCCCGAGAACATCCAGTTGCAAACCGCTGTTCCTGGCGGTGATTTCGTAGCCTCCTGTAACCGGGCTGAACAGGAATGTCTGATTGTCTCCACCCCAGCATGCCCACTGTTGCATAAGAGTCAGCGCGGCTGTCGAGATGCCGGAGACATCCAGACACTTTCCGCTACTTTTCGAGATGACGGTCATCCAGGAAGACGGGATATTAGGCGCGGGAACGCTGACGGGAGCTGGATTGCCCGGATCCGGGTTGGCCGGTGCGACGCTGATAGGAGAAGCGGCGCTCGACAGATTGGCACCGAGATCCTTGGAATCTGTTCCGGCATTCTTATATGGACTATTGGATGCGAGCCGGTAGTCGCCTCCCGCGTAGTTGACAAATCCAACCTGATCGATCGACGACGGAAAGAAATTGCCGCCGGGGTATTGGCCGGCTGAGGCGCCCACCAGGACATTGTTCGTGAATGCGCCGCCGACATCGTAAGCGAGCAGTGCGGAAATTCCCAGGCCCGCACCGTTACCGGCGATATCGCCACCGCGCAGCACGATGTTATTCGTGGCGTTCACGTTGTACTCCTGGCCCACGTCGAAAATCAGAATGAAGCCGGTTTGAAAAACCGTATTGTGGTCGATAGTGATGTTGTTGGCGCCGGTGGTGGCCTGGAACCAGCGTCCATCCGAACCCCAATTACTGCTGATGTCGTCCCATACGTTGTTTTGGACGAGAAAATTACTCGCGCTACCGCCACCGTCGTCGTCGTGGCCGGTTATGTCAATTCCGGCGGAGGAATGGCGGAAGATGTTGTTCGTGACTTTCACGTTGTTGACCACGGCCCACGGTACCCAGCCAAGCTCCGTCCGGACATTGAACAACAGGAAGTAACCACGTTGATCCGCACCTTTCCAGTTGTTTTCGAACGTGTTGTTGTCGATTGTGATGTTCTGGCCGTTCTTTACCTCGATATCATTTTTGACCGACACCGGAATACCCGCATAGCTCGCGTTGCCCGGCATCCAGCTCAGCGGCTTATGGAAGAGATTGCCTTGAATGAGGATGTTCGATGGAACGACGCCCGAGACGCTCGGAATGGCACCTCCGAATGCAATGATTTCGGTTCCCGCTTCCAGATAATTGTTGGTAATTGTAAACGGCCCGGGACCGTTCCAGCCGGCCAATGCCTGTGTATCCTGCCCGGTGCTCCAGAATCCTGAAAGGTAGGAGTTTTCGACAGTCGTACTGGCGCCGTTTAGGGCAATCCCGCGCTTCCCGCCGGCGCTGGCGTCCGCGTGAATATAGTCGCGATCGAAATCCAGATCATGAGGTAATTGATCGGCCGAAGGCTCGAAGCCCATGCCGGCCTGGATCACGTCTTGAATGTAAATGCCGGGCGCCACGGAAACTTCGATACCGACGAAGCGGTAATAATTCGCGCCGGTGGTGATCTGGATCGCCGAAGCCGCATTCGGGGTAATGATCTTCGGCATAGCGCCCGCCTGATCGGGCGAGACACGAACGCCCGCAGCGGGAAGAGAGCCCAAAGCGGAGCTCTGAATCGTAATCCACGCGGGGCCCGCGTTGGGGGCCAAGCGGAAGTTTCCCGTATAGGTAGCGCCAGCGGCCAGATTGATCGTATCGCCGGAGTGCGCGGCGTTTAGAGCGGCTTGCAAATCGCCACCTGCCGGTACGTTGACAATTCCCGCAGTGGCAGCGGTTTGAATCGCAACGAACCCCATAAAAAACAGTGATATCTTAGACATCTCGTCTACTATACACGGTTTAGTATTTCTATGTCTTATGGATTTATATGCTTTACAAAACTTAATAATCAGACGTAATACTTCAGAAGATCAGTTTTCCGCCGAGTTGAATTACGCGAGTAGTGATCCCCTGCACTCCTCCGCCGACTGCACCGAAAGTCTTCGAATTAATTGTGGTGTCGACAGTTTGCGGGTCCGGATTGAAATGATTAAATAGGTTGAACATCTCGGCCCGAAATTCGAAAGAGCGTGTTTCGCCGAAATGGAACGCTTTGGTGGCGGAAAAATCCACGTTTACCAAGCCGGGTAAGCGGAAGGCATCGGTTCTTGGAGAAGTGCCGAATCGTCCAAACTGAGCAGGCGCAAAGGCGGCGGTGTTGAACCACTCTTTCCAGCTACGCTGGCCGGGGTCCAAGTCGCCGCGCTGGCCGAGAACGGAATCGGGCCGGGAGGTGATGCCGGTGCCGGTGGTGTCGAAATTGGAGGCTGAGTTCACCTGGGTCGGGAAGCCGCTTTGAGCAGTGAAAATGAAAGACGCTTGCCAGCCATCCAAGAGAAGCTTGGCGGGGCCGTGCATGGAGTGGAAGAACGGAACATCATAAAGGACGGTGGTCACGAATCGCTGCGTGACGTCGAAGCCGGAAACGGCGCGATCGGCGCGCAAATTAAAAATGTCCTGCGGCGATCCGATGTAGAATCCGCCGCCTACCTGGCCGCCGATATCGGAGGGTCCGGAGATTGCTTTTGACCAGGTATACGCACTGAGAAATGTGAGGCCACTCGCCAAGCGGCGTTCCAGCTTTGCCTGGAGGGCATGATAAGTGGAGTTGCCGACGGACTTGTCGCCGGTCACGGCGCGCGGGAAAAGCGGATCGGGGCGGCGAGCGTTCAGGGATGCCAAGCCGGGCGTTCTCGGATCCACTACCTGGATGGGCCGATTCAAATCGCCGAAGGTGACGATCAGATCCGTTCCTTTGGATCCGACATAGCCCACGTCCAGCACCATGCTTGCGGGGAGCTTGCGCTGGATGTTGAAGTTCCACTGCTGAATATAGCTATCTTTGAGATTCTGATCGTTGCTGACGGCGAAAGGCAGCGATCCGGCCGGGGCGGCGGCGGCGCTTGCGAAGGGATCGTTAAAGAAGATATTCGGCTTGCCGCTGGTGGGACCGGTGACGGTGGCGCCGGAAGTTGCCTGCGCGCCTTCAGCCATGGCAAAAATGGCGTTCGAGATTTCAGTAGTCCAATAGATTCCGTAGCCGCCGCGGAGCACCCACTCGCCGCCTACGGGAGGACGATAGGCGAAGCCGAAGCGCGGGCCGAAGTCTTTGCGGTTGGGCTGCAGAAGGCCACGGCCATACGGGGAGTTTTGCGGAGTAACGACGTTGGCGAGTAAAAAGCCGTTTTGGTAGACATCGGCAAAACGATCATCGGATTGCGTGTACGGCGCGAAATAATCGTACCGCAGACCGAGATTGATGGTGAGCCGCGAGGTGGTTTTCCAATCGTCCTGCACGAAATATGCCTGTGTGATGTCATGCAAGTCGGTATTGGTGTGAGTGGGATTGATGCTGGCCGTCCGGACGTAGCCGAGCATGAAATCGGCCAACGACGAGCCGGTGTAGGCGCCGGAGAAGGCGAAGCTGCCGCGAGGAGCGCGCGCCTGCTGAAAGGTCACGGAGCGATTGGCGATGTCGGCGCCGAATTTGAGAAAGTGAGTGCCGCGCTGCCAGGAGACAGTATCGGTAAATTGCCCTAATCCATTCGAGCGCGTGCGTGGCCCGATCTGCCGCTGCAAATCATAGACGCTGAACGCTCCGTCGTCGCCGCTAATGGTGATCGAGGGCGGCCCATACTCGACGGGAAGCCGGGAGACGAGCGGCAAATTCATTTTTCCGGCGACATCGTAGGCCGGATCGTTGGTGCTGCCGAACACTTCGGCCTCACCGAAGTGATGCCAGCCGCCGCGGAATTCGTTAATCAGAGCGGGATTGAAAATGTGAATTTCGGAGGCTTCCACGCCTTGCGTCCGGCCCAGGTTGTTGCGCTCGTCATGGCCCCAGATCGGAATGCCCGCCTCGTAAGTATCGTTGAAAAGATAGCGCCCCGAAAGCGAGTCCTTCGAAGACAGAGTGTGATCGATGCGGGTGGTGTAGTTGCGCTGGTAGGAAACGGCGCTGAATGGCGTTGTCAAAAAGTTGAACGCGCCATTCACAGTGTTGGGCTGCGGCACGAATTGCAGAAAAGTGAGCGATTGCTGACTCAGGCGATTGGTGGGGATGATGTTGCCGGGAAACTGCGCGCCGGTAGTCGGATCGATCACCGCAATCGGAGCGCCGGTTCGGGCATTCGTCAGCCCACTGAAGTCTCCGGTGCGAATGGCAGCGGGGGGAATGATTCTAAAGGCCGGGGTGGCGCCCACGGCAGCATAGCCGGATTCCCAGTTGAAGAAGAAAAATGTTTTGTCCTTACCGTGATAGAGCTTGGGAATGAAGACGGGACCGCCGATGTTCGCGCCGAACTGGTTGCGATTGAGCCGCGGCGGCACGGCGCTTTTATTGGCAATGGCGTCATAACTCTGCGAGAAATGGTCGTTGCGGTTGAACTCCCAGAGCGTTCCATGCAACTGGTTGGTACCCGATTTGGTAACCATGTTTACCTGGCCTCCGGGCGCCTCGCCGGATTGGGCCGAATAGCTGCTCGTCTCGACTTTGAATTCCGCGAGGGCGTCGATGGAGGGCGAGAAGCTGTACGTCACCGCGTCGTAATCCATCGACTCGATGCCATCGATGAAGAAGCGGTTGGCGGTATCGCGCTGACCATTGGCGGAAGCGGACGTCGCGCCATAGGACGGGTCCGATTGGCCGACCGAACCGCGCCCGCGCCGCACGGTGATGGAACCGGGGGTTCCGGGCTGAACGCCGGGAATGAGCTGCGCCAATTGGATGAAGTTGCGTCCGTTGAGCGGCAAGTCGACAATCTTGCTGGAATCGATCACCGTTCCGACAGCCGCATTTTCGGTCTGCAGAAGCGCACCCGTTGCGCTGACCTCGACTCGCTCGCTTACGTTGCCCGGCTGCATTTGGAAATCTACACGAGCCGTCTGCAACACCTGGAGCGTAATCCTGTCGACCTGGCCTTCGCGGAAGCCGCCGAGCGTGGCGGTCACGGCATAGTCGCCGGCAGGCAGAAATGGTATGGAATAATTTCCCGAGTCATCCGACACGCTCGCACGCGCTACGTTGGTTGCGAGGTTTGAGGCTCGAATTGCCACTTTCGGCAAGACCGCACCCGTCGCATCGGTGACAGTACCGACCAACGTAGCGCCGGTCTGTTGCCCGAGCGCAGGACCGACGCATACTCCCAGCATTGCCAACGCAACGACGCACTGATTCCCGATCACACAACGAAGTGATTTCACAACATCCCCTAAGACGTGGAATCAGTGTATATCATTCTGAGATGGGTATGCACAGCGAGATCACGCGGCTCTTCATCCTTCATTCCACAAAGAAGCTGCGGCAAATGTGCGCGCATATCGAATCGTGCCTGGAGCGATTGACGGATGACCAGATTTGGAGCCGGGGCGCAGCGCACGAAAATTCGGTCGGCAATCTGGTCCTGCATGTTTGTGGGAATGCGCGGCAATGGATCGAGGCGGGAATCGGCGGCGAGAAAGATATTCGGGATCGGGATGGCGAGTTTTCAACGCGCGGCGGATTGACAGCCGCCGATTTACGATCACATCTGAAGCAGAGAGTGGATCGGGCCGTCGCGGTCATTGAAGGAGTAACGGCCGAGCGCCTGCTCGATGAAATCAACCCGCAAACCGGACCGGTTTCGGTGTTAGAGGCGATTTATCAAGTGGTCGGGCATTTTCAGCAGCACACGGGCCAGATTATTTTTGCGACGAAACTTTTGACGGGCGAAGACTTGGGACTCTATCGGCCGCAACCTGTTTCGAAGTGACCTGTCATGCTCGAAAGCTGGCGATTACGATCGTCATGTCGTCGTGCTGAGGAGCCGAGCCTGTGAAATCGTCCGCGGCCTGAAACAGCGCGCTCGCGATACTGGCCGGGTCGGCGGCGAAGAAATTTTTCAGAACACAAAGCATTCTTTCTTCGCCCCATTCTTCATCCACGGCATTCATGGCCTCGCTGATACCATCGGTAAACAACAGAACAAGGTCGCCCGGTTTCATTTCGACCGACGCTCCCTGATAGGAAGCTTCGGGCAGAAGGCCGATGGGCGGCCCTCCCGCTTCGAGCCTTGCCACATCCGAATTGCGGCGGAGGAGGATGGGCGGATTGTGACCCGCATTGACGTACGACAACAAGCGCCGATCGGGTTGGTACTCGGCGTAGAAGAAGGTAGCGTAGCGATTCGCGGACGACGCTGCGTAGACAAGGGAATTGAGATTGGCCATCAACCGGTCGATGTTTGCGACGCCGGCGAGCGTCTGGCCGCGAAGCGAAGCTTGCAGGCTGGCCATCAGCAGCGATGCGGGAACACCTTTGCCGGAGACATCTCCGACAGCGAGGCCCAAGATACCTTGCGGCAATGTGAAAAAGTCGTAGTAGTCTCCGCCGACTTCGCGCGCCGGGCGGCACAGGCCGAAGAGCTCGACGCCTGGAATGGACGGGCATTGCTGCGGGAATAGCCGCTCCTGCACTTCGCGCGCAATCGCCAGTTCACGATTCAGAACCTCGCGCTGCGCGGTTTCGGCGGCGATCGCCGAAGAGAGGCGGCTGTTCTCGATGGCGAACCCGGTTTGCGTGGCAACGGATTGCAGCAACTGCATGTCAGTAGGCGAATAGGGCGCTTCGGAAATTTTGGGGCCGAGCGTCAGGAAACCGAGCATTTCGCTACGCCGGCTTACGGGAACCAGCAACTGCGTCTCGAGATCGCGCAGCAGCGCGGATTCCGCGCCATCGATTTGATGGGCCCAGGAACCCGGCTCATTCAGATAGACGGGGAGAGGCCGCTGCGCTGCGCGGAGGTGCCGGACGCTGGCGGTTTCCTGGGTGAATGCGTATGCTGGAGGTTCGGAGACTCCCAAAATGGCGGCTGCGCGGTAGAGATTCTTGTCGCCGAGAAACACGGCCATTTTCGTAATGTGCAGCGCTTCGGCCAATCGGCTCGTGACAGTGTCAAGCAGAGGCGCGAGTTCGACGATCGAGGTCACGTCCTCAGCGAGGCGGTTCAGCACTTGGTCGACATTGTAGGCTTCGCGGAAAAAACGCCGATCGATCCAACGCGCCATCCGTTCGGATCCCGCGCCGATCAAAAACACAACTCCGATGCCGGAGGACGTCACCAGGATTCGCAGGCCTAAAGCCAGGCCGCCGGAGAGTATGGCGATGAGCAGGATAACGCACGTCGAAACCAGCACTCGCATGGCCAACACGCCGCGGCGAGCCAAGGCATATTGAAGGCTCTGCCGAACAAGGACCCGGAGATCCAAAGCGCGCTGGACGACGGTGACATATGCCAATGTGACCGGGAAGAGAGCCAGCGGCAGAGTTGCCGCAAGCAAGATCCATACCGGAAAGTCAGACCACTTCAGACCCAGAATCCGTCTTCCGATGAGTCCCGCAGAAAGAATTGGCAGAAAGCTGACTGCCAAACCAAAGAACAAAACGCGCAGCCGACGCCGGACATCCGGCCCGGCCTCGCCCGCCGATTTCACAAGCCAGAAGCAAAGGCATGCAGCCACGGTAAGCCAGAACAGACCTTCCATTACCGGACCCACGGCGGATTCCATTGGCTGAAGGAAGCGCGGCCGCGGCACGCCTTCGTTTCGCATGATCCGAATCAGCATGTACAGGAGACAGAACACGCTGACCGGAATCAGCACAGCCCACTTGATCCAGGGGTAACGGCGGTCGGCGGCGGCGCGCTCGGGAAAATAAATCGCGAACAGTATCATCCACACTGGCCAAGTGGCTGCCCAGAACGAGCGATAGAACAGCGCCAGATCACGAATGACAGGCGGCCAGGACATGACCGAATCGACCGTGTCCGTGCCTATGCCAAAGATCGCGTAGCTGATCAGGAGAGCCAGGAGCAGCCACGCCCGATGGTCCCAGGGACGCTCGTGGGCGACATAAAATCCGAGCGAGAGGCAGAGAAGGGGCGTTACAATCTGCAGGACGAATATGACAATCCATTGGGCGGCATCGATATGCCAGCCGCGAGGATGGAGCAATAACTGAGCGATGGACTGCGTAGTAAGAGCCGACTCGAAGGCCAAGGCGATCACGAACCAGATTGCGAGCCATACCGTACGGCGATAGGTGTTCTTCGGCATCCATCGAGTGCGGCAGTTTTCCGCGCTTCCAGTTCAGGCTATCAATTCGGTCAGTTCAGGGGTCAGCCGTTCGACCATGTGTTCCAGGTGTTGATATGCCGCGCAAGCGTTCAAGAGATCCCGTTCTCGCGCGAGGGTTTCGAGCCGGAGCGCCGCATGAGTCACGGCTTCCGAAGAGAAATTGCTGACAGCTCCCTTGAAACGGTGTGCCAGCCTGGCGAGACTCTCGGCATTGTTGGACTCGACTGCGGCGCGGATGGCGCCGAGTCTCTCGGGAGCATCGGCCAAAAAGATGGAAATCATTCTCCGCAGGAGGTCGGTGTCGCCATCGACCTGCACTAATAAAGCTTGCCGATCCACAAGCGATGAGGTAAGGGCGCGCAAAGAAGCCGAGGCGGTCTCCGATTCGGGGCTTCTCTGAGGTGTGTGGGAATTGCCCGCCACAGCATCGATGGCGTCCAGTAAGACTTTGACGCTGATGGGCTTCGGGACATACCCGTCCATGCCGGCATTGAGACAATTTTCCCGATCTCCCTTCATGGCGTGCGCAGTCATGGCAACGATCGGGACGTGCGCGCCCGTGCGCGCCTCTTTCCGCCGAATGGCCGCAGTGGCTTCAAAGCCACCCATCACCGGCATTTGCAGGTCCATCAGAATTAGATCGAAGGGCTCGTGCTCCCAGGCGGAAAGGGCTTCCCGGCCATCGTTTGCCAGCAGCACGGAATGGCCGTATTTCTTGAGAAGACTCAGCGCCAGCTCCTGGTTTACTTCATTGTCTTCGGCGAGTAGTATTCGCAAACGGCGCATTCCGTTACCCGCCAGCACCGGGACCTGAGATGTCTTCGCTGGGGTTGTCCGGACGTTTTCCGTGAGAATGGAAGCGATGACATCCCTCAGCTCCTTCCAATCGATTGGTTTTGTCAGGTAAGCCGCCACGCCCAGTTCCCGGCTGCGGATCGCATCCTGCCGCCGGGCCACGGAGCTCAGCATCATAACGGTAATGTTGCTCGTTCCCGGGCTGTGCCGAATTTTTTCACAGAGCGCAAAGCCGTCGACGCCCGGCATGCATACATCGAGCAAAAGCAGTTTGAATTTTTCTCCGGACTGGTTGGCCCGCTCGAGCGCCGCCATGGCTTCGGAAGCCCCGTCGGCGAGCACGGGCTTGGCCCCCCAGCGCCTCAGCATTCCGTCCAGAATTCCGCGGTTCGTCAGATTATCGTCTACAACCAGGACCGGCAGCCCTCGTAAGCTTTCGAGATCGGCAATAGGCGACTTTACCGCCGTGGCAAGACCTAGATGTAGAGGAGCAATGAAGTGAAACGTGCTCCCCTTGCCCACAGAACTCTCCACCCAGATCCGGCCTGCCATTCGTTCGATTAGCTGACGGGAGATGGTGAGTCCAAGGCCTGTGCCACCGTATTTGCGGGTGGTCGACCCGTCTGCCTGCGTAAACGATTGGAAAATGCTTTGCAGTTTCTCCTGGGGAATACCGATACCGGTATCGGTAACCATGAAATGCAGCCGGATTCGGTCCCCTTCCCGTCCCTCTTCCGTCACGCGGACCACCACTTCGCCCCGCTCGGTAAATTTAATGGCGTTACCCGCCAGATTGATTATGATCTGCCGCAGCCGCATAGGGTCGCCTAAAAACGCATCGGGCAGCTTAGGATCGATGTCACAAGCGAGTTCGAGCCCTTTTTCATCGGCCCGGATTCCAAGCACTTTCAAACTTTCCGAGAGACTGTCGCGCAGGGAAAAATCGATTTCCTCCAATTCCAGCTTTCCGGCCTCTACCTTGGAGAAGTCTAGAATGTCGTTGATCACTTTCAGGAGGGCTTCGGCGGACGATTTCACCACCGTCAAATAATGCTGTTGTTCCCCCGTCAGGTCTGTCCCGAGCGCCAATTCCGTCATACCGATGACGCCGTTCATGGGTGTGCGAATCTCGTGACTCATATTGGCGAGGAACTCGCTTTTGGCACGGCTCGCTTCTTCCGCGCGCTCTTTGGCCTGCGTGAGCTCAGCGTTGATCCGGAGAATGGGATCCATTACGACCCGATGGATGGTCAAGTTGACCATATAGGCGGCGATCAGCAGCGTAATTCCAAATACCATCAATGCACCCCACCGCTGCCTTATAGAGTGGCTCTCCAACGCGCTCAGTTGTTCGTATAAATCGTTTGAGAACTGATCTTTTGCCGCCGTCAGGCGTTTGCTAATTTCCTTAGTCCGCTCCGCTAATGCGCGCGTCCGCTCCTGGTTTTCCGGAGTAAGATTTGCCGGGCTCGCGACAACTTTCCGGTAGGTGCTTTGCGCATCCAGGAGAAATTTCTCGACCACTGCCGCTAACTGATTGGCTTCGCCGGCGCGCTCAGTCGAGAGCTCCGGTATCGAAGCAACGGCCCTGAGATCTTCCACGGTAGTGTTTCCTTCTTGGACAGCGCGCTCCAGTCCGGAAGCGTCCTGCATGACGACAGCGTCGGAGAACGCTCTTACGCTTCGTAGAAAGGAAGCTTCGGCGTCCAGGCTGCCCTGCGCCGCCGGGAACAAGGCTTTTGAAGTTGTCCGCAGAAACTGCTCGCGGTTAACACCCTGGACCTGCACAAGCACGGTGGAGAGGATGAACCCGAGCACGAAGATTCCTATACTCAGCCAAATCTTCGCGGTTACCGTTAGACGCTTCATATTCTCCGGTTCTCTTACTTCACCTTCAACGTCTTTACGCCCGCGGTGTTGGCGTTCGCGCTCACGTAACCGATCGCGCCCTTGGTCTTGGCTACGTATGCGATTAATTCGGAATCAGAGCTGAATGTCTTTGGTATGGATGCCCTGCCGGTAAATACAAGACTTCTGTAATAGGTCATCAGCGCCGCATCCGTCCTGCCGATGTACTCTTTCAGAAAGATTGTGTGTACTGGCCCGGCGGTCTCGAGAACGGGTTCCACATGACCCGTTCCTGGAAGAGACGTCTTGGTAATTAGAAAGATGCGGTTTAGCTCATCGCGTGAGATTTCGGAAGCGCCTACGTCCGGGTTGGCGACTATCTTGATCTCGTCTTTTCCGATGCTGGCTGCGGCGCAGAGACTGATCGCCGCCAGAATCAACAAACCCCTTATCGGTGTCATGGTCGTCATCGGCGCTTAGAACTGAACACCCGTCCTGATCACGAGCAGGTTAGTCGCCGGCTTCAGGCCCTGCGGATTATCTATCGGGTAGAATCCCCGGAACGCATCGCTCGCGGCGTAGCCATGCATGAAATGGCCTTCCAGCTTCACGTCCCAATGGGTTGTGAGATCGAGCCGCGCAGTGGCGACTTTTTCAAAGATATGGCTGCTCGGCCCACTCGAGTTAGCCCGCAAATCCAGATAGAACCGGGAGTAATAGGTCCCGAGCTCGAGACGTTTCGATATCCGATAACTCGCAGAACCGTAGGCGCTCCGGCTATTCAGGCTGAATTGCGCCAGATCCAGCAAGTTGCGGCGGTATTCACCACTCAACGTCAGTTTGTCACGAATATATTGAATGTAAAATTGCGAAGTTTCGTCGTGGGTCGAGCTCGCGCTATATGAAAACGACTGAATCGTCGCTCGAATATGGAGATCCTGGTCCAGGTAAGATGCGCCCACCAGGAGGCCCTGTACCGGCGTCCTCCAACGCAGGTCGCCTCCTTCCAACCTCCCGTTCAACTTGCTTAGATTGATGCCATATTCCTTGAACCCGTACACCCACCCGCCATAAGGGTCGGTCGGCTGGAATCCAGCGTAAGCGGTATAGGACAGGCTTCCCAGCCGCCGCAGACCGATGTCTCCATAGAAATCCGCGCCGACATGGGCCATGGTGGACGAACGAAGATCGAGCGGATACATGGATTGCGGCAGAATCGCCCAGGTATGGAGGAATTCCATGTCCTGCGTGTCGTTATACAGACCCAGGACGGTTTTGACCTTTCCAGCGCGAAGGCCAAGCCAATCGTTGAACTTATAGTCACCGCTCGCCCAGTCCAACTCCGGATGCCATTGACCCAAGTTGCCAATATTGCGGTCATAGAGCTGCGCTCCGACACGAAATGTGCGGGTGAGCTGGGCGGAGATGTTCACTCCGAAATCGGTAAAGGAAAAACTTCCCTCACCGGTTTTCATCGTGAGATAGTTGTTCCCGTCCGAGAGCGCAAAACCTTGCGATGCAAAGCCGTGAATCTGAACCGGTTTGCCCTCGACGGTGAATTCCGTGGATTGGGCCCGGAGCATTCCGGAGCCCATCGATACAACCGCGATAGCAAAAACCGATTTCACCGTGGAATACATTCGTTCCCTCTGCTGTTTAGAATTGACCGCTTGTTTTGAGCCCGAAATGATCCCTTATTTCTGATATCGACAGAATGGAGCCGGCACTGTAAATCAACTGAACAGAGGAAGCAAGAGGGGCGTGTAGACCCGGCAAAATGCCAGGATTAGGGCAGGGCGCCCTGATTCCAGCCGCAATTCGATCCGATAAGTGAAATGGAAGAGGATCAGCAGTCTCTCGAATCCACTCACCTAGATTCATGATCACCAACAATGGCCATGTCCTGATCGTCGAAGACGAATCCGTCAATGCGGCGGTGATTGAGCATCAGCTCAAGAAGCTCGGCTACGCAGTCGCGGGAATAGCGATCTCCGGTGAAGAAGCGATCGCCCTTGCTCACAGCAGCAAGCCCGATCTCGTGCTGATGGACATCCAACTGGAAGGACAAATGGATGGAGTCGAGGCGGCAATCGCCATCCGAAAACAGACGGGTATTCCGGTGGTGTTTCTGACTGGCAATTCAGACGAGGAGACGATCCATCGCGCGCGGACGACGGAAGCGTTCGGGTATCTTCACAAGCCCATCCAGGAACGCGAGGTACATAGCGCATTACAGCTTGCGTTGCACAAAGCCGAAATGGAAGCCCGGGTTCGCGACGAGCGCAAGTGGTTTGCCACGACGCTACGCTACATCAGCGACGGCGTAATCGCCGCCGATGCGACGGGAGCGGTAAAGCTACTGAACTTGGCCGCGCAACAAATAACGGGGTGGAAAGAAGAAGAAGCAATGGACCGCGACCTTTCCGATGTTTTCCAAATCCTTGAGCCGGGGACGCGCGTGCCTGCCGAGTGCGTGCTAACGCGGGTGCTGAATGTGCGGCAGGCGGAGGGTGATAGATCGCCCAAGCTGCTCGTATCGCGCGGCGGGACGGAAATCGCTATCGAGGAGAGCGCCACCTCCATAATGACCGGCTCCGGACACGTGAGCGGCGTGCTTGTGGTCTTTCGGGAGTTTCACAATTCGCGCTAGAAAGTTCGACGAGCCGTGATCAATCCGTTTAAAAGATTCCGTCACCGCGAGCACGCGGCCGAAACCTATTTGCGAACTTCGCGGCTTCTGTTACAAGCGATCGGACGGCACGCAGTGGAGGGTGAACCGAACGAATATCAGTCCTTCCGGACCACCATTGAGGGGCTCCAACTAAGACTAAGCGAGAAGACTCCGTTGCCGGACGGGTTGATGGCCGTGGGCGCCGCCGCCGAAGCGATGCACGATTACGCTCTCCGGACGACGCGGTTCACCAAGGTGCAGAATTTAGCCTGGCGGGCGTTGGCTCGAATGCTCGTCGCGGGTATCGGCGATCTCGCGCCAACGGCCGCGCATGCGGTTGAACTGCGCGATATTAACTGGAAAATCCGCAAAGCTTCGACTCTCGAAGACATACGAAATTTGAGGAAGCTCATAACGGAATGCATCGAGGCTATTCGCAAGGAAGCCGCCACCGTAAAAGCAAACAGCGCCGCGGCTATCGTGGAACGGGCGGCGTTACCGGAAGCAGCGATTGACAAGGTTAGCGAGGCAAACGTGATGGCCCAATCCGATTTCTCGCCGGGATTACTCGTCCGCTGTGAGGCCGAGGCTGCAATTCGGGAAAGCAGACAGAACGGAAGCCGTTCGTTTGCGGTTATATTTGTGATCGATCGCCTGCGGCATATTAATTCCCGGTTCGGGCAGCCGGTGGGCGATCGGATCGTAGCGTTGTTCCTCGAAAGACTAGCGGGTGTGCTCTTAAGGGAAGATCGATTATTTACCTGGGGAGAATGCTCGTTTGCCGCGCTTCTCGCAAGACGCGATTCGGAAGACGAAGTTCGCCGGCAGGTCGAGCGGATTCTGTTCAGGCGCCTGGTCGAGACATTTACGGTCAAGGAACAGTCCGTGGTGGTTCCGATTTCCGCTACCTGGAGCATTGTGCCGGTTGCCGAAATGGCTTGCGAGGCGATCGTTAGCAGGCTGGATTCGTTTGTAGCGCAGAATAGCCGGTAAGGTTTAATTGGAAACTTTGATCCAGTGATTGCGAAAATCGCCGCATCAACGGCCTGAGAGGCCTCCGCAGCCAAGGACCTGCCCCACTTGGCCGATGCGCACTCCCTTAAAAATCTGAACCGCGCATAATGAAATGACCGGTCGCGGATGTAAGAAGATTGGTAAACAGGACATTCACTGATGAAGAACAAATATTTGCTGACGGCAAGGCGCTGCCTCTTATTCTCCGCGCTGACGACGTTTACTTTGGGGGGAGCTCTTGCCCAAAATCGGGCCATAGGCTTTACGCCTGGCATGCCGTTCAGCGATGGCGTTGTGGCCGGCAATACGCTCTACGTCGCAGGCCAGCAGGGGCCTGATGCGCAAGGTAAGGTGACAGGCACTGACATCACTGTGCAAACGACAAACACGATCGCCGTTATAAAGAAGATAGTCGAGAAGGCGGGCTTTCAGATGACGGACCTCGTTTCCGTAACGGTCTACGTTACCGATTTGAACGATGTCGCAAAAATGAATGAGGTTTACAAGAAGCTCATGCCGGATCCAAAGCCAGCCCGCGCCACGGTGCAGGTTGCCGGTTTAATCGGCGGCGCAAAAATCGAAATTTCGGCGATTGCGGTTAAACACTAGGGCACAACCACAATGGGGGCACGCCAAAAGGCCGCCTTCTGACCGGTTGGGTCGAGCACGGTTACCTGGCAATCGTACTTTCCAGGCGGCAGACTGTTTAAGCCGATGCTGAATTTGAGAGGCATCGTTTTCACATGGTTGTTCCATGCCTGGGCCGCCTTGACCGGTTGTGTTTCGAACATTTTGTTTTGTCCGCGATAAAAGCCGACGAACGCGACTAATGGTTGCACGGCCGGGACGCCCTGCTCGTACGCTTGCAGATAGACGTACATTTCGCGGCCCTTGCTGAACACGCGCGTCACGCTGGGAATCAGTTTCTGGCCGTCCTGCACCAGCGGATTGGCGTTCTCGCCGTCGATCCTTTTTCTTTGCCGCGTTGTACAGCGCATCTTTCATGATCCACGCGCTGGCTGCTCAGCACCACGGAGCTGATCGGGATGCGCTTCTCTTCTTTGTTCAGGTTGGGAACGACGAAGCTGGTTTGATAGGTTCCGATGCGCCCGGTTTCGGCGTCGCGCGCCAGGAACTTGATGGTGTACTTGCCGGGCAGCAGCGTGAAGCCGGTGTCGTATTCGATGGGACGCTTGGCCAGCTCCGCGGCCGTGGCGTCGCTCAGCTTGATATCCACTTTGTCGCGCACGTTCGTGATCGTGGTGCCGTAGTCGTCCTTGATTTCGCCGATGAAATCGATCAGCGTGTGTTCGGCGCCGCCGCGCTTGGCCAGCGCCAGTTCGCGCCCGGGAATCTTCACGACGATCGGCACGAAATATTCGGCGCGGTTCAACTGGAAGTAATCGACCTCCATCGCGATGGTGAGCTCCGTGATCGGATCGGCCAGCATCAGCGCGTCTTCGAGCTGCCGTTCTTTGTCGGCGGCGGTGAATTTGCTGAACTGCTTGCCGGCGAAGTAGCCCTGGCGGTAATCGAGCTTGGCCGACAGCTCGCGTTCAGCGAGATTTTGATGCGGCGGAACTTGCCGTCTGAGCGGCGTTCGCTCGTGTAGTAGCCGATGATGTAGTAGCTCGAAACGGCGCTGCTCCGCCTGCACGATTCCCTTCGTCAGGTCGTTGTTGTCGAGCAGCGCCTTGCCGCCGGTGTCGGCGGCCAGCGCGTACAAGCGTGTCCTGCGACTGCTGGAAATTCGATCGTGACGGCCAGCGCGGAAGCGCCGGAGTACATGCCGATGCCGCCCGGCGATCCTTGGGTCGCGTCGCCCAGCGGAGCCTCCGCCACCAAGCCGCGCGCGTCGATCGGCCAGAACGACACGCCGGCGCGAATCGCGGCGTTGATGGTGGCGTGCAGTTGCGCCTGATTGTTCGACGCCGTTCAGCCGCAGGCCGCTGGCGAAATAGATCAGCGATTTCTTCTCGCTGAGCTGGCCCAACATCTTGGCGGCGGTCTGCAGCGCGGACAACTGGCGGTCGGTGTTGAAGATGTTGAACTCGCTGTCGTCCTGGCCGAAGGCGGCGCCGGTGTCGGCAGTGCTGGCGTCGTTGCCGGTTTCGTCGAAGCCCTGCGCCTTCGCCGACGATCATGGTTTCGAGAATGCTCAGCAGCCGGTCGCGGTCGTCGGTGAAATCCTGCAGCACCTCGACCGCGCCGCCGGAATAGCGCATGATGGCCATCAGATCGGCGGATGTCATCTGCGTTCGGATGAACTTCTGCGCGGCGGCGAGCGCGCGCAACTGATCCGGGGGCGGCATGGCGGTCATGTCGAAATACAGAGCCAGCAGCCGGCGATCTTTGTAGCGAGTGTTGCCCGGCGTTTCGGGCGAGATCTGGGTTCGGTCGAGCTTGTCGTAGATGTGAATGTTCTCAGGCTGCGGATCGGGTAGCGGGCGCGGCGGCGGAGTCTCCGGCAGCTTCTGGTATTCGAAGAAACGGATGGTCTTGCGGCACGCCGTTTTCGGTGACGGTGAAATCCTTCGCGGTCAGGCCTTCCACGGGTTGCCTGCTTTGTCGGTCACCACTGACGGTCTCGACCACCAGCTGCGTGCTGCTGGTGAATGTGGCCGCGCTGTTGCCGCCGGGCGGCGCGTTTTGCCCGATCTGCTGCGCGCCGCGGCGAGCAGTCGCAGATGAGAAGCGTCGCAATCAGCCGCATTGTCAGAACCTCAACCGCAGCGTGGTTTGCATGCTGCGCATGGCATTGGCCGCGGTCGGCAACCCGAACTGCGCGCTGTTCACGGTCGTGTTCCAACTGGTAAAGGTGACGTGGTTCAGCGCGTTCGTGGAATCGACGCGCAGGTCGAGATTGAAGCGATCGCTCAAGCGGAAGGTGCGTCCCAGCGAAGCGTTCGAGCGTGAACTGCGCGGGACCGGTGATGGAATTTCGTCCCGCATTGCCCCATTGGCCCGGCAAGCGGCGCCGTATACGCCGCCGGATTCAGGAACAGGCCGGCAGGAGCGGCGTAGAGCGGCGCGCCGGTGTAATCGCGGCCGGATGGTTCCGGTGACGCCGGTGCCCGGCACCGCCGCCAGATAAACAGGAGTCTGAGCGGCAGGCCGCTGCCGGCGGTGATCTGCGTGGCGAACGTCCATTCTTTGAACAGCGCGCCTCTCCAGCCGCTCAGCAGCGTTCCTCCGCCGAGGCCCATGCCGGTGGTGTACTGCATCTGCAGCGCTCAGACAGATGGCGCTGATCGAAATTCGAGAGCCCGCGTTCGGCGCGCAGGTCGAGCCAGTTCTGCGCGATGACGGTTCCGCGGAGCGGGTAGGCGCGCTGTGCGGCTGACTCGTCGCGGCGCGTTCGAGCGTTGGATTCTGCGGCGCGTTGGTTGGCGGCAGCTCCCTGGCCGCCCAGCGCGGCATCGTCTCGATGGATTTCGAGAAAGTGTATTGCAGCGATCGCGGTGAAGCCGTTGTGCAGCCTTCGCCGCAACTGGAACTGTGCCGGCCTCGCGCGTCGAATTGCCGTTGGAGGTGAGATAGGCGAAGCCGGCGGGACAAGCCGGACAGGGATTCACGGCGCCGATCGGGATAGGTGTTCGGCAGGAATTCCTGCAGCGCCGCGCGTTCCTTTGATGCCGAGATAGGTCGCCGTCATCTGCAGCGAGCCGGGCAAATCGCGCTGCACCGAAATCTGCCAGTTCTGCGCATAGCCGACGCGGAAGTTCGGATCGATCGCGAATGTGTTGGGCGTGATCGAAGGCGAGGCGTTGAATCCGTTGGCCAGTGTCAGCGGATTGGCGGCACTGTTCTGCACGCTCAGACGTTTTCGAGAGCGGCGGTTGCTGCGCCATCTGCGTCGCGATCGTTTGATAGACCGAAGTGTTGTAGTAGACGCCGTAGCCGGCGCGAACCACCAGCGACGAGCCGGAGAGCGGACGCCAGGCGATGCCGACGCGCGGCTCGAAGCCGTTCTTGTCGGGACGGACAGCGAGTTGGGATATGTTGGCCGGTCAGCGGCCGATCGGATTGCTCGCCACCACCGGCGCCACGGCTGCGAAAGCCGGGAGCGATATCCAGGTTCACCAGCCGGCCATACAGTTCCGTGATCGGAGCGCCGTATTCCCAGCGCACGCCGGCGTTCAGCGTGAGCTCCGGACTGATCCGCCAATCGTCGGTGACGTAGGCGTCGTAGACGGATTGCGCGGAAATATTTGTCGGCGTTGCCGAAGGCGATGGAGCTGGTGTCGGGAATGCCCAGCAGAAAATCCGCGAAATCGGAGCCGGTCGCCGCGCCGGTGAAAGTGAACGTGCCGCGCGGATCCTGCTGCGACAGGATAATTGAACTGCTGCCGGCGGAAATCGCCTCCGAACGTGACGTTGTGACGCGCCGTGATTCCACAACATGGAAGAAGACACCGCGCTGGTCTGATTGCGATTGAAAGATGGCTTTGCGCGTCGGTGAGGCCTGCGATGCCGCTCGCAAAACTCAGGCTCGGCGGACCCCAATTCACGGGATCCTGATTGTTGCCCTGAATTCCGGCCTTGCCTGAAACGTTTTCCCGATTCTCGAAGTAGGGCGTAGCGCGGTCGCGAACCGGCTGAACTGATATCCGAGATTCAGGAACAGCTCGCTGGCTGAAGCGATGCGACCAGTTGACGCGCGTGTTGATCCCGAGCATGTCGGTGGTGTCGAGAAAGCCGAACAGGTTGGGAGTATCCGTGCGGGTGCTCTGGAACGCGAACTGCCCGAAGATCTGGTCCTTGCGGCCCAGTGTTTTATTGAAGCGCGATTGCAAGGCGTCCTGGTGCGTCGGACTGACCATCGGGATCTGATAGTTGTAGCGCGAGCTTCCGGTGAAGTTCGGCAGCGGGTAGAGATTCAGCAGAGCGCGCGCTTGCGGACTGATCCGGCTCTGCGGGATCAGACCGCCGGAGAACGGAGCGCCGGTGAGTGGATCGAGAACCGAGTTCGAGAAAACTCCGTTGCGCTCCGCCATCGTCGGCATCAGCGCCGGGATGGCGTGGTGGCGTTGCGGTTTCGCGTCCATTGATAACCGACGAAAAAGTTCGGGCCGTTTGTCAGTAGATGCGGAATTCTGCAGCGGACCGCCGAAGGTGAGCACGCCGGTCAGGCGGTTGTAGGCCGGCTTTGGGCGTGTTCTGGCCGGTTAAGGAAAACGGCTGGGCATCCAGCGCGGAATTGTCGAAGATCACGCCAATGCCGCCGGTATAGAGTCCTTTCGGCCCCCGGCGATTATTGCCGAACGCTGCCGCCTTGCGCGAACGGCGAAGCGGCTCCGTTGTTCACGCTGCCGTTGATGAGCAAGCCATCGGATGCGTCTTGATTGAGATCCTGTTCCGGCGGCGCTACCGTTTCCGTGGGTTTATCGGCTGGCGGCACCTGCGCCATTGTTGGCGGTTTGCTTTCGGTCGTAATTTGATCCGAAGGCAGCAGCTTTAGTTCCCATTTGGCCGCGGGTGCATCCGGTCCGATTATCACGTCCTGTTTGACGGTTGAAAAGCCCGTCATTCCGGCTTCGATCGCCCAGTGTCCGTCGCTCAAGTCAGGGAAGGAGTAAGTGCCCTGCTCATCCGTAACAGCCGTGAGCTTTTTGTCACCCCGACTCGCAGTTACTATCGCTCCCGGAACTGGCAGCCCATTAAAGATGACTTGGCCATGGTACTCAGAACCCAGCGCAAGGCTGGAGGCGGTCAGCCACGCGAGGAGACACAAGAGACAGAGGCGCATGCCCGCTGCTAATTTTCGGAGGGTTTCTCTACGTGATCGATGACGAGAACGTCGACCGGAGCCTTCGTCGATTCCAGCTTCAGCCCCAACTGCTCCTGGATTGCGGTGAAGAGCCCCGGGGGCGCGTCGGCGTTGTCACTCGGCGGCGGTATTTTCATACCCATGCCCGAAAACTGAGATTCATCGGGCGTCCATTTCAGGGGGAAATCAAACCTTCCTTCGAGTCCGGTTTGATCCACTACCGGCCGATCCAGGACCGCTGCCTGCAGGATGCCGGCGAAATTCACCATCGTCGCGTTGCTCGCATGAAATATCCCAGGTCCCCTGAACATCAGGCCGGGCAGGCCGTTCGGATCGCCCGGGCTCTTGGTGAGCTTTGGTCCATTCTTTCCCACTACCAGCGCATACGCAGAGAGGTCTTTCTTGTCACGATGGAATGCGAGCTTGAACCGATCCGCCAGCAACTTCTGGACCATTGTTTTCCACTGCTTCTCGTTCGGCTGCCCTTGGCCATCGGGTTGTGCGTCCAAATCGTATTTGTCAGATCCGAACCAGGACGGAGCCCCGACGATCTGCCGGACATGAATCCCATACGCGAACGTGATGAGGTCATCCAGAGTTGTGTTGAGCGTAGATAAATGACGCACGTTCACCCTAAACATCTTGCCCGGTGTATCTGGTTTACTCGGTTTGATCGTGGCGACTTCAAACTCCGGGTTAGCATCAGCCGCCATGGGCGGCAGGCGCGGCGGGGGCTCCGGAATCGCCCAGGCGGTATCAGGAGTAACACGCGCGTAAGTTAGCGGCAACGACGAGCCCTGCGTCCAGGTACCCACGATGGACGCGTCATCGGGACTCAGCTTTCCCTCGAAGCTGCCGTCGATCATGCTAATCGAATACTTGACGGTCGATCCTTGTAGAGTAATCGTGGATACGGGGATGGGCTGCCCGCCCTGGTCAATGCTGTAGGAAATGGCCTTCCAGTCGCCGCCATCCGCCTTGCTGACCTTCAAGACAAGGCGCAGACTCTTGCCGGGAGTAGCAAGTGTTCCTTGCCAGACGCCGGCAATATCGTGGGCTGTTGACGCGGTCTGCATCAAACCAAACGCGACCGGCACGGCGACAGACAACAATGCAGCCAGGCTCAGCAAAACCTTTATGCGGAAATCCAGTTTTCGGGTACGCTGCGCGTTCACAATACGCACGATCCGCTTCTTGAGGTCCGCGCCGGTTACACCCGAAACGCAAGCCAAAGGCGATTCGACGTAGAACTTACAGACATTGAGAATTCCTTCGGCATAGACATGCGCTTCGGCGCCGGATTGCAGCACGGCTTCGTCACAGGCACGCTCCCGTTCTTCGATGAGACGTGTTCCGATCCACCACACCATAGGATGGAACCAGAAGACGGCTTGCACCAGCATATGAATGGCGGCGGTAAGATTGTCGCGCCGGCGGACGTGGCACATCTCGTGCGCGATGACAGTCTGCAATTGAGCCGCCGTTAAACGATCCGTGATTCCCTCGGGCAGTAAAAGCAGCGGCTGAACGATGCCGAACACTCCTGGCTCAAGCAGAGAAGTTGAGGACCGAACGGGCACGTCCGCTACGAGCGCCAAGTGCGAAGCGCCGCGGACAGCCGCGCGGACCGTCCGCCATTTGCGCCACCAGGAGAAAGCGACAATCAAGAAACCGCACGCCCATAGACTCAAGAGAATGATCGGCAGCAGGCTTTCGTTGTGCGCCAAAATTCTTGGCTCGATAACCGCGGGCGCGGCTAGAGAAGTGGAAGGCGTCCGCGAAAACGGCTGCGTGATCTGTTCCAATACCGCGGAAACGGCCGGTTGAGTAATGGGAGTTGGGGCCGCCGGCCGAAGATAGCCGCCCGCAACCACCAGCAGGGAAAACGGAATCAGAAATTTCAGGGACGCGATCATCCACAGCCAATAACGTGTCCGGGCCTGATTCGCTCGTAACGCCAGCGCGAGAAGTCCCGCCAAGGCGGCAACCACAGTCGATTGCCACAAGTGATTTGCCAATAGCGAAGTGACATGAGCCGGAATCATCGCGATTTCTCCTCCTTCGAGAGTTTCCGTAGGGCCTTTTCCGCTTCTTTTACATCTTCGAGAGTAAGTTTGCCGGATTCGACCAGATGAGCCATAACAGGCTGGGTACGGCCGCCAAATAAACCCAATAACTCGTCGATCAGTCTGTGCTGCGCGGCGTTGCGGGAAAGGACGGCTTCGAAGATATGCGCGTTGCTGATCTTTTTGACGCGACGCACCGCTTTTTTTGCCTCCAGGCGGTAGACAGTCGTTTGCACTGTCGTATAGGAGGGCCTGCCGGGTTCCGGGAATGCCTCTTGAATTTCCCGGATCGGAACCGCGCCACGGTCCCAAAGCGTTTGCATGATTTGAAGCTCGAGTTTTGTCAGTTTGGGCGCGGGCACAGATCTACTATCTCTGTTTGGAACTCTACTACAGCAATGTGCGGTTTGCAAGAGCCGAAATCAGGATTAATCGCGGAGAGCCGAGTTGGTAGGGTTCTCCAGCGACTGAGGCCAGCAACTCGATCGGTTCGAGGCCCGCCTCCTGGTGCATCCGGCAAATCTCCGCCACGGTGAAAGTGAAGCTGGAACTCGGGCGTGTCTCCACTTCGCCGCCACGAATGAACGTGTATTGAATATCGAGCCTTCCCTGCCCTGGATCGTACTGGTTCTCGCTCAGCATGAAAATGTCGCCGGCGCGGTACCAGCGATTTTTGACGAGGCCGGGCAGAATAGACTCGGCGGCCATACCGGTTTCGATCGCGAATCTGCCGCCCGGCTTCAGCGCGCGGGCGACAGCGCCGAGAAAGCGCCGAGCGCCATCGCGATCCAGATATCCGAAGCTGTTGCCGAAGCAATAGACGCCATGGAACTCGTCCGTCCAGGGGAGATCGCACATGTCACCGAGCAGCCATTCCACTTGACGGGATTTACTTCGCACCTCAGCTATAAACTCCGCGCTCGAATCCACACCGGTAACCGCGTAGCCGCGACTCGCAAATTCAAGCGCATGGCGCCCGTTTCCGCAGGGAACATCGAGAAGACGAGCGCCGCTCGCGGCGCCGAACATCACTTCGAGAAAATCTACTTCCGCACGGGTTTGTTCGGGAGACATGACACGCCGCCATAGTTCGAGCGCAACACCGCGGAAAAAATCGTTCTGCCAATTGGATTGCATTGCTTCTCCTTCAAGAAGACACACTGAGGGCTGGAGGCGTGGGCCGCGAAGGAGAGCTATCGGACTGCGATAAGGCGTTTCAGAGGCGCATCCCGAATGTAGCAAACATCATTCGAGGGTATACCCGGTACGGGCGCGCACTTTGAATGCCTTCGGAGTATTTTTCACCTGAATTTCGAGCTCGTGCCACGACTCGGGCCTCGGTTCCAATGGAGGTTGAAACGCCAGCAGGTAACCATTCTGCAGATCGAGAGCGACCGCGGTGAACACTTTTTCGATATCTTTGGCGTGTTTCGCTTTGTACATGTGACCGCCCGTGGCTTCGGACAAATCATGCAACAGTCCGGCGGCCGCGTCGTCGCCGAGAGCGTCTCCTTCGGCGACGGCAAATACCGGCACGCCGGCTTTACGGGCGCGCTGCGCGGCGGATTGCCGGTTAAGGATACTGGCGTTATCGCCGCCGTCGGTTAGAACTACGATCGCTTTTTTGCCGGGAAGCTTTTCCATAGCGAGCGCAAGCTGGCTAATGGCATCGAACAACGCAGTGCGGCCGCTGGCGCGGAGGCGGGCCAGAGCTTTGCGCGGCGAAGCTTTGTCGGAACTCATTGCAGACAGCTCGCTCAGATGGTCAGTGAACGAGTAGACTGCAACGGAATCACCGGGCCGCAGCGCTTCGATGAACAAGCGAGCAGCATTGCGTAACGTGGGAATCGCCGCGCTCATGCTTCCGGTGGTATCGAGCAGCAGCGCGCAAGATACGGTTTTATCCGTGGTTTCAAAGACGCGAATGGGTTGTGCGGCTCCGTCATCGCGAATTTCGAACTGCTCGCGCGCGAGACCGCTGACTGCGCGGCCGCCATCGAAGACGGTGGCGTAGACTTCCACCAGCTTGACATCGCTCCGGAAAACCGGTGTTTGAGCGGCCAGGAAAAGCGCTGTTATGGAGATCAGGTTACTCATTGGAGATTCAGAAGCGGCTCCAACTTCTCCGCGTTCAGGCTCCGAAACGAATCGAGTGCTCCGTCCCAGTCCCACATGTCGCGCATCGCCACGTTCGACAGCAGCGTATTGGCGACCGGGGCTGATAACGCGGCGACCGCGCCGGGGGGCCACGCCGATGCATCGGCCAGCCAGGCGAGATACAGCTTGAGTTCCGCTAAGCGTTCGGCGAGCCGATTGGGAAACGCATAGCGTTCATATTCTTCGTAGGGTTCATAACGCCGCAAACGAGTTTGCGCGCAGCCGCTGAGCGAGGGCGCGACCGATCCGAGCGCATCCAATTCGCGGGCGTGAACGGCCGCCTGCTTCATGGCTTGGAGCGCGGGCGAGGTCCAGAGATCTTTAGGCGCCCGCTGCACTACCGCGTCCCCAAAAAAGTGAAGGTCGCCCACGCTCACCGATTGCCAAACCGCGGACCAGTCGCGGCGGTCGATGCCTTCAAGCAGCATCTTGCGGCGGGTGAGCGAAAGCAGGCCGCGCGAATCCTGTTCCAGCTCGCGATGCATAGCCGGGGAAGCAGCCGATTCCACAATCCATTCACGCGCCAGCCGTACGCTTGCTCCGAACGATTGCAGGCCCGCTGTGGTCACGCCGCGCCAATCGGTCGCGCGCACGCTGGCAAACACGGCGGCTGCGAATGCTTCGCCGCCCGATCCTCCGAGATGATTTCCAGCGGCGCGCGCCTGACCGGCCGCCAGGCTGAATTCCGCCAGCCCGCCAGTGAAATAACTGCCTTGACCTTCGCTCGAAATCGCCAGATTGGCGGGAGTAAACCACAGCGGCTTACCGTTCCTTGCCATGAGGCTCACGAACTGGTGCTTGCGAAGTAGCATGGGATCTTCCGACACAATCAGGTCCGTAGGATCGAGATAACGCGCGTAGATCGTGCCGGCCATCGCCAATTCGGTCCAGGGATTGAAGGCGGCCATGAGCTGCGCGGAAAGCTTTGCGATTTCGTTTTGGTTACGTTTTCGTTTGGCCAATGTTTCGCGCAGCTTCAGGAGAATCGCCTGCGCCTCCGCCGTCTGATAGCGGTCCAGGCTTTTCTTGGATTCGCCATAGAGTTTCCAGGCCTTGGGCGGCGTGAGCACTGCGAGTGTGGAGAGCGCCCGCTGCGCTTCCTCAACAGCGGCCGGACGGTTGGCAGCCTTCGCGACCGAGGTCCAAATCGAGAACAGAGCGTCGAGCGACGGGACTTTCTGAAGAGCGAGCAACTGCCGGTAATCTTTCTCGCTAGCGCCGGCGCCTACCAGCAAGGCGCGAATCGCCGCATCATGCGAGGGAGTATCAGGCGCTGCCCGGCGCGCAAGATCGTCCAGAGCGCTTAGCGACGCGATATTCCAATCCGCGTCGTCCTTTGCAGTTGCGAATCGCTCGGCGGCTGTTCGATAGAGCTGAATAACATCCCGGGGCGGCGCCAGACCGCTTTCGTGAAGCAGGGCCAACATCGCAAGAAAGCTGTGCCACTCGCCCAGATAACTGTTGGCGGTTACGACGTCCGCGCCAGCGATTTTCGTCGCTACGGCGAAAGCTTTCTGATAATCCGCGGCTTCGAAATCGCCTAACGCAGTGAAATATGGATACAATCCGCCGAAAGAGGCATAGCCTTGTGCGAGCAGCAGCGCGGAATCGGGATCCATTGGCTCATCGCGCTCGGCATCGATGCGGCTCACAGCAACGAAATTCGCCAGCTCGGATTGTTCCCGATGTTGCGCCTTGTATTCGGTATTAGCCAGCCTAATAAGGATTTCGTCCTCATCGTCGGGCGCGGCGGCGCGTTTGATTTTACGCGTCATCTTAGCGACGGACGAGCCTGCGGCGTTGTGGCCCTTGGCAACCATCCAAACCTCGGGCGCGCCGGGGAAATCGACGCTGCCGTCCTCGTTCAGCGGCACTTCGCGCAGAAACTCAGCGAAACTGCTCGAGCTCAACCGGCGCTCTCCTCCATGGCGCATTTCGGCGGACTCGCGGAACAAATCGTAAAACCGTTTGGCGCGTGCCGGGGAGCGCGTAAAGAAGAGCTGATGCGCCGGATCGAGTTCGGAAAGCGTGTAGAAAAAGGCGATCAAGCGCCCGTCGTCTTTTTTCAAGAGCGCCTCAAAGAAAGGAACGGCTTCGGCCGGGCTGACGCCAGCCAACTGTTGCCACACCGTATAGGCGTTATTTCCACCTGGAACTTCGGCTTGTGAACCATTCATCGCGAGGGCCGCCGAGAACATCGAAAGAGGCGCGGTAAAGCGTTCGGCCAGCGCACGGAGCGGAACGGCTGTCAGCAGCGCTTCGGCGGCGGCGCGGTCCATCGAATTCAGAGCCACGTATAGTTGGGGCAAACGCGTGTCGGTGACTAACGCTTCGACGAACCCGCCCGGATAGCGGCCGCTCTCATAAAACGCTTTTTGCCAGAGATCGGGCGCGGGAAAGACCGGAACGGAATCCACTTCGATTTTGAGCGTGTACGATTTGCCGGCGGCGAGCGCTTCCTGTATCCCTTGATCGTCGATCGCCAGAGCCGCCAACGTGTCTTGTTTCTTGATTTGCGACTTTCCTTCCGCCGATTCTACGGTGAGGCCGGCCTTGCCATTTTTCATCTTCAGGCCGAGAATGCCGAGGGCTTTTTCGGTGCGCTGCCTGTCCGCTTTGTTCCTAAGCGACAGCAGAATTTCAACGCGATCCTGCTTGCGCGCGCCGAGCGCCGCGAGAGCGGAAACTCGCGCGAAGTATTCATGGATGGCCGCACCGGTCCGTTGCCATTTGGCCTTGACGGCGGTAGGGGCTAAATCGGACGTCGCGGCATTTAAGGCGCGGCAGTAATCGATAAGAATGCGATCGGGCCTGCTTTTAGCGCTGCCCAGTACCAGAAAATGCAGCGCGTCGGACCCGCCTAAAATGTCGGCACGGTTTCCAGCGGCGGATCTCTTTTGTTCGAGCAGACTCAGGCCGCTCGGGTCGCCCGCGGCAGCCAATTTACCGGCAAACGTTTTCGCGGCGTCCAGAGATTCCGTGCGGAGCGCCACGATCAATCCGCGCCGACAAGTTTCGACTACTTCGATTTGCGGCGCGCCGGTTTCGATCTGCGCATGCAACAGTCCGAGATAGGCGGCGGCGCCATCCGATCCGTAATAGTCTTCGAGGCGGGCGCGGCGCCGGAGCAGCTCAATTTGCTTTGCGGCTTTGGCCCGATCATTCAGAAGCCGGCGCGCGCCGTACAGATCGCCCAGATTTTCGAGCGCGCTTTCCTTAATGAGGATTAAACGAAGCGAGCCGGGAGCCGCTTCGAGACCTTTATCCGCGATCCGCATGGCGTCGGCGGGACGGCGGGCATCGAGATAGTGTTGCCCGAGGCCGGCGTAGGCGGGCTCGAATTTCGCATCCGATTCGAGGGCGCTCTTCCAGAGAGTTTCGGCCGCGGCGGGATCGTGTGACTGCTCCCAAAAGGCGGCGTATTGCGCGCGGATGGCGGCTTCGGGGGGCAGCCGACCTGTTGCGACGCGCAGATGAGGCAGCGCCCGCTCCGGTTGACCGGCGGCCAAATAGGCCGCGATCAGTTCCGTGTTTCGCTCGATAGGCGCCGGGCCTAACGCGAGCGCGCGCTCCAGGGATCCGGCTTGGGCTGGCCAGCGATTCAGGCGCAGCGCACAATCGGCACGCAGCAGCCAGAGGCTTTGCGCGTTCTTATCGTCGACCAGCGCTTCATCGAGAAGAGCGAGCGCATTGGCGAAGTCGTTGCGGCGGATATGCAGCCGGGCTTGTGTTTCAAGCGTGGCGCGATTCTTCACGCCCAGCATGCCGGCGCGCAGCAGTGCTTGCCCGGCGCTGTCATAGGATTCCGCGCTGTACGATGCGAAGCCCAGCTCAGCCCATGCGGCGCCATCGCGGGGCGTAATCTCAGCCAGCCGCCGCCATAACACGGCGGATTCCTTTGCTCCATTTCGCTGGGCGCATATTTTGGCGAGCTGCCGGAGCGCGTCCACATCGGCGGGGTTCCATTCCAGAACTTTTCGCATGGCTTCTTCGTCATTTGCACCCGAGGCGCGCAGATTCGCACGCGCGGCGAGGTATGGCCCGAGCGGCGGCGCGAAACCGGGCGCGAGCATCATCATTTGAATGGGAGGCAGCCGCTCTCCCGCGCCGGTCTTCAGCTCGGCGGTATAAGGCCACGCGCCGCTTTTCAGGGTGTTGGCCCAACTGGCTTCGAACAAAACCGAAGAATGGTCGTTGGACATCGGACGAAGCGCGTTTAGACCGCTGGTTGCGACGGTGCCAGCAGTTGCCGCGGTCAGATTTTGCGCCCAGGCGGGCGCCGAGCCATCGAGTGACCAGAAACTCACGCGGGCTCGCTGCCTGGTAAAAGCGTCGGTCAACCAGGAGGTCAGCCAAGCCTCGTCGGATGTCGGTGTAGGAAGACGTCCGATAATGACCGCCGGCGCCCAGTTTGAAGGCAGGCTCGAAGCGACGACGCCGAGCGCCGTGAGCAGTGTACCGGCATCTCCGCCCGAGTTCGAAACGTTCAGCGCGTGAGCGCCGGGGAACGCCGCCTGTATGGCGTGGCGCACACGGAGCATGTCATCGGATTGGAACGTATCGATGAGCAGGATCGCGGTCACCTCGCGGCCGGGGCTCACCGGGGTGAGCTTGACGGGAACATCGTCTTGAAGAGTTTGCGCTGTGACGACGGTGCTGTCACGCACGAGTGCGAGACTTTCAGCGGACGACTTGCCTTGGCGAAACAGCAAGAATGCCAGCAAAAGGACAGGCAGCCGCGACATTCGCCAGAACCTCCGAGTGGGGCAAGTATACCCTGGATCGAACGAAAATAGAGAGGAAATTTAGAAATTTAGCGGCCCCACAGACTGCAAGACCACCCGCGCACACTATTCGTAGCGCAAGGCCCACATAGGATACGTCGCGGACCGGCAAACCTTGGGCGCGCAATTCGGCCGCTCGCGTTTCGACGTGAAATTGCATTCCGGCTGTGAGATCGCGGTCGAGTTTGCGGCGTATCAGCAAATAGCGAAGCTTCTCGAGCAGTTCATGCCACATGGCTCTCTACGCCTTCTGGAGCACCATTTCGATGGCTCCGACGAGAGCCCGGAATTCGGTGCATTCCTGCTCCAGTTGCTTACGGCCGGCCTTGGTCAGGGTATAAAACTTGGCTGCCCGGTTCGTTTCCGAGAGACCCCACTCAGCTTTAATCCACCCCTTGACTAAGAGGCGGCTAAGTGCAGGATATAGCGAGCCTTCTTCCACTTGAAGGAGGCCCGAAGAGTTTTCTTTTATACGGCGCGTGATGGCATAGCCGTGAAGCGGACCATCGGCAATCGTACGGAGGATCAACAGATGAAGAGTGCCGGGCAATAGCTCCATTCGGGCGCTCCCTTTCTTACCTATGTATAGACAAGAAAGGGAAGCGTGTCAAGCCAGATGGCGAGGCAGTTCCAGCGTAACGAGCTTCCAGGACGGGATTTCCTCGAACGCGAGAGCCGCGTCTTGGAATTTCGTTCGCAATCTGGCGCAGACGGCCACCATACCGAGAATGGCGAGTACCGTGACATAGCCGGTGCGGTTACCAAGGGCGCGCCTTTCGTATTCCGCGGCTCTGCCAATCATTTGGACGATAAGCGCGACGCACATCCAAAACGTAATATGGAAGTTCGATTTTCCCGGCAGCCAGGAGCATGCGAACGGAATTTTCTGGGCGCCGGCAAGGCAGAGCTCGCTCAGAATAACACCCAAGAGGGCGAGTACCGCTAAGTGGCCCAGCGCCGCCCGCCAGGGCCAGATCGATAGAAACAACGCTGCCGAAGCGAGCCAGACGGGAAGGACGGAGAGCACGAGCAGCGAGCGCCGGCGCGCGACCAGCAATTCTGTTCCCGCGCGTAGGGGCGCTATGCGGAAAATCCAATTCGCGTGCAAGTCAAGCGGTAGAGAAAAGACCACGCGGACACCAAGCACCCAAAAACCCATCAGCAGAATGCTTGCAGCCAGCAGGGGCATGCCTGGCGTATGCCACGGGTCCGTTGTAGAGGCCGCCGAAATTTGGCGGGCAACGGGACTCTTCAGAAAGAAAATAGTGGAGGCAAACCCGATACCTAAATAGAAAGCCAGAACGACGCGATGCTGGCGGCTACGGAGCAACGTGCGGACACTGAACTGCACAATGGCTGTTTCGACGGCATTGCCAAATTTCGGCAGCCAACCGCCGCCGCGGGAGCCGGGCACAATGTCTGGCTCCTCCGCAATCTTGCGGAGCGTACGGAAGTACGACAGCGCGTAAGCAGCGGCGGTGGCGCCGACCGCGATCGACAAGCCCATCCAGGCACGCATGGCGAGCGGCGCCAGCGCCGGCGATCCGTTCAACTGTTGAAAAAGACCGAGAAACCAATAGGAGGGCGACCAAGCTGGCGGCCCCTGGCTCTGTGCGTCGAGGATCGCCGAGGGCAGCGCGAGCATCGGTTGAAGAAAATACACGCTTAGGAAGAGACAAGCGGCCGCCAATTGCAGACACGCCGAAACCCGCAGGAACAGTTGCCGCGATAGCAGCTGCGCGGCTAGCCCCTGTACGCCCAGCACGCAGCAAAAGATGAATGCGCCGGAGGCGAGCATCGTAATCCAATACACCGCAAATAACCGAATCAGACCCAAGAATCCGCCATGCGCGGGAATCGATACGGAAGTAATGGAAACGGCGGGGAGGCCGGCGAATCTCTGGCGGATGTGTTCGCCCGTAAGATCGGCTGAGAAAATAGCGCCGGGCCCGGTATTCGAGAGAACGACCGCGGCATAGTCGTCTTTCGGATTGAAGAATGTGTCGGCAGTATATCCGGCAGTTGCGCCGCCGTGCCGGTAAGTTCCTTGATCGGAGCGGTACATCCACGCGAGAGCGATACGCAGTCCGGGCTCGATGTCGGCGCGAGGCTGGTGCGACGCGGCTACGGCCGAATCCGGATGAAGGTTTGCTTCGAGGTACGTGAGCATGTCGCCGGCGGTTGAGCGGAGCGCGCCTGCGCCGGCGAGGGCATCCAACTCCCAGGAGTGAACCGGATGACCATCTGGGTTATGGCCCTGGAGGAAGCGGGCTTGTTGTTCCGATGAAAGAGAAACCACTGTATCGCGCATGCCGAGCGGGCCGGTAACCTCCGCTGTTCACTAGGGCCGGATAGCTCATTTGCGCGCGGTTGGCGAGCGCTTGTCCGAGCAGGCCGACGCCCAGATTGCTATAGAGGAACGCGTCGTCCGCCGGCTTTCTTAAGCCGCGCTTCGCCAGGTACTCATAGAGATCGGCGGCATGATAATCGGCATACGGGTTGGACTGGTCCGCCGGGTGGAAGTTGGCAGGCGTGCGAGGCAATCCGGAATGGTGAGTGGCCAAGTCGAGCAGAGTGATTTCCCTGCCGGCGGGTTTATCTACAATCCCCGGCGGTAAGAGCTCGCGGACCGGCTCGTCGAGCGTCACCTTGCCCTGCTCGACCATGCGCGCCAGGATGAGACCGGTAAACGTTTTGCTGATCGAGCCGATTTCAAAGAGCGAATCGGGTTTCGCGGCGCCGTAAACGGACACACGCCGCACGCCTCGCCTGTAGACCCCGATAGCGAGACCCGCGCCGGGTGGAAGCGTTTTCGGCAGATCTCGATTCAGAACGGATTGCATATCGGCGGCGCTCACCGGAGCCATGGCGGGATCGGAGGTCAGAACAGGAATGGTTTGGCGAGCGGTTTGCCGGTTCAGCACAAATGGCCAGGCGAGCCCCGCGAGCAAGTGCAGGGCCAGCACGGCGAGGCTCAACGCGGTGGCTGCGGCCGCCACTTTGGCCAGGAACAGGGTAGCTGGGCGTACAGGCAAAGGAGCGAGCACCATCGCGTCGCGCCGGTCCGGAAAAGTGGATTCCCATCTAAGAATGGCGAACAGGCCGACGACGAGCATGGTTGTTGCAATCAGGAAGTGCTCGGCGCTCCAGGAGGCGATCAGGAATTCGGCTGCCGGCAATTGGGCATCCGCGAAGCCAATAGCAGTCATGGACATGCCGAGGCTGATGAAAACCAGTAGAGCCGCGAATTGTCCGAAGCAGTGTGCTCGCATCGCCGCGGGCATGCGCCGATAGCAGCTCCACGTCGACCATGCGAGAGAGGAATTCGTGATAAAGAACGCGAAATTGAAGCTTTGTCATGCCCGGATGAGGTCGGCGATTTCGCGGGAAATGGCGAGCGTATTCTGATCGATGGCGAGCTGCGAGAAAATCTCTTCGAGCGTAGGCAGCTCCATCAGGGTTCGCAGCCGTGCGATGGAATCGTCGGCCACGATTTTGCCGCGGTGCAGGATCACCACATGCGAACAGACGCGCTCGACGGTCTCGAGCTCGTGGGAGCTGAACAGGACGACTTTTCCGCGGCCGGCGAGTTCCTCGATCAGACTGCGCAAGATCAGGGCCGTGCCTACGTCGAGCCCGGAAAAAGGCTCGTCTAACAGGATGAGATCGGGGTTGTGCAGCAGCGCGGCCGCGAGCAGCACCTTCTGGCGCATGCCCTTCGAGTAAGCCGAGATGGGCACATGCCGGTCATCATGCAGCGATAACAGCCGCAGCAGGCCATCGATGCGGGCGGCGGTGGCTTTCAGCGGCAGATTTCGCAACAGGCCGACCATGCCGAGGTATTCGAGTCCGCTCAGATGCGCATAGAGATGCGGCTCTTCGGGCACGTAGCCCAGGCGTTGCTTGTAGGCAATGAGATCGCTCTGAATGGGCGCGCCGTTAAACAGGAGTTCACCCGAAGACGGTTCAATCAGCGCCGTGATCATTTTCATGGTGGTCGATTTGCCGGAGCCGTTCGGGCCAAGGTAGCCGGTGATTTCGCCGGCGCGCGCGGAGAAGCTGACGTTATCGACCGCGACGATTCCGCTGAAGTGCTTAGAGACGTGACGAAGCTCGAGCATCGTATGTAGCATACTACTTCGGCGGATAATGCGGAGGATGCCCGCTTCCCTGCTTCGCCGTCTTTCGATTCTTGCGCTGCTCTTTGCGGCCAGCTTATTCGCTCAGGTCAATCCGGAGTGGACCGAACCGTTTCCGCCGCACCATGTCATCGGCAATGTCTATTACGTCGGGAGCAAGGGGCTCGCTTCGTTCCTGATCACTACGCCACAGGGAAACATCCTCATCAACAGCAGTCTCGAGAGTTCGGTTCCGCTGATTCGCGCGAGCGTGGAGAAGCTCGGGTTTCACTTCAGCGATACGAAAGTCCTGCTGATCAGCCACGCCCATTGGGACCATTGCGCGGGCAGCGCCCTGGTGAAGCAGTTGACCGGAGCGAAATATATGGTCATGGCCGCGGATGTGCCAGTGATTGAAGCGGGCGGTAAAGGCGATTTCCAATATGGAAATTCTCTGGGCTCGCGGTTCAAGCCGGTCAAAGTGGACCGAGTACTGCATGATGGCGACCAAGTCGGGCTTGGCGACACTGTGCTCGTCGCGCATCTCACTCCGGGCCATACGAAGGGTTGCACCACTTGGACTATGCGGGCCCGAGACGGCGGCAAGACTTACGATGTGGTTATCGTGGGTAGCCCGAACGTCAATACGGGTTACAAGCTCGTGAACAACGCTCAGTATCCGAATATCGCGCAGGATTACGAAAAGATGTTTCGGATCTTGCGTTCCCTGCCTTGTGACGTCTTCCTAGGAGCGCATGGGAACTATTACGGCATGGAAGACAAGTTTGCCCGCGTGAAAGAAGGCGCGCCAAATCCGTTTATCGATCCGGACGGCTACAAAAGCTATGTCGCGGAGCGAGAGCAGGCGTTCCGCAGCGAGCTAAATAAACAATCGAAGTCTCAATAACCGAGACTAACGCCTCCAAGCCGGCACTTTTTGGGTAAGATGAAGGTATGGCGATTCCCGCCAGCACACGCCCCTCACTGTTCGGCTCCGACTAATTCCGCGGCACTGCGGCCCTTGCTCGTCTTTCCCCGTTATCTATTTTTGAGGTGTTTTCCATGCTGACGCAGATTGCCCGCAATCCGCTGCTGCCCTATTTGACGACTGTTCTGCCCGGTCCTAAAGCCGCCGCGATTATCGCGCGCGATCGCGCGGTGGTATCGCCTTCCTACACCCGCCAGTATCCGCTGGTGATCCAGCGCGGCGAGGGCGCGATGGTCGAAGACGTGGACGGCAACCATTTTCTCGACTTCGCCGCAGGTATCGCCGTCGTCGCGACCGGCCACTCCCATCCGCGGGTGGTTAGCGCGATTCAAGAGCAGGCAGCCGCATTCCTGCACATGTCGGGCACCGATTTTTACTACGAGAGCATGGTAGAGCTAGCCGAGAAGCTGGCGCGTTTGACTCCCGGCAACGTGGCGCGCCGCGTGTACTTCGGCAACTCCGGCACGGAAGCCATTGAGGCGGCGATCAAACTCGCGCGCTATCACACCGGCCGCGATAAGTTCATCGCCTTTCTGGGCGGATTCCACGGACGCACCATGGGTGCGCTATCGCTCACGGCGAGCAAGGTGACGCAGCGGCGTGGTTTTCATCCGCCGCTTCCGGTCCATCACATTCCCTACGCGAATTGCTACCGCTGCCAGTACGGCAAGCAACCCGAAACCTGCGCCGTCGAATGCGTGACGGTGCTCGAAGATCAATTGTTCAAGACCGTGTTGCCGCCGGAGGAAGTCGCGGCCATTGTGGTCGAGCCGATTCAGGGCGAAGGCGGCTATTTGGTCCCGCCGGCCAAGTTTCATCAGGAACTGCGGCGGATTGCGGATCGATACGGGATTCTTCTGATTCACGACGAGGTGCAGAGCGGCATGGGCCGCACCGGAAAGATGTTCGCTTCCGAGCATTTCGACGTTTCGCCTGATATTGTGACGCTGGCCAAGGGCATTGCGAGCGGGATGCCGATGGCAGCTACCATCGCTCGTGCAGACGTGATGACCTGGCCGCCGGGTGCACACGCCTCGACCTTCGGAGGCAATCCGGTATCGATCGCCGCCGCGCTCACGACCATCGACCTGCTCGAAGAAGAGCTACTTGCTAACGCCGCGCATATCGGCGGCTACATGCTCGACCGCATGAAAACCTGGCCGGAGCGGCTCCGATTCGTCGGCGACGTACGTGGGCGCGGACTCATGATCGCCATCGAACTGGTTCTCGATAAGGAAGCCAAAACCCCTGCGCCTGAGCTGCGCGACCGTCTGGAAGCGATGGCATTCGAGCGCGGCCTCCTCGTCCTGGGCTGCGGAAAGAGCAGCATCCGGCTGTGCCCGCCGCTCGTGATCACGCGCGAACAAGCCGACTTTGCCATAGATACACTCGAAGAGTGTCTGTCCTCGATGTCGGCTGCGGCATCAACAAATTCCCGGGAGCGATCGGGATAGATTTACATCCCGCGAGCCGCGCCGACGTGATCGCGGACCTTGACCAGCCTCCCCTGCCCTTTGCCGATGGCTCTTTCGATGAAATCCGCTGCACGCATGTGATCGAGCACGTCTCGAGCGTCATGCGGACAATGGAGGATTTCCACCGGCTGCTCGCTCCGGGCGGGCTGCTGATCGTCGTGACGCCGCACTACACCGATTTCAGCTCTTTTGGCGATCCGACCCATCGCTGGCACTTGAACAGCTTTTCGCTGCGTCATTTCGGCGAGGATCATGGCGGCTTCGGGTATTATTCTGAGGCTCGCTTTCGTGAGATTTCCACGCACGTGCGGTTACTTGCATTGTGGAGATATCTCGGCTTTGAGTTTCTGGTTAACCGTTCCCGCTGGTTCCGGCGCCAGTGGGAGTTTTATCTCTGCTATGTGGTGCGAGGCAAAGTCATCGAATGGCAGCTAGAGGCGCTCAAAACTGGGCCATCCAGCCTCGCCAGCTCCTCTGGAAACTCAGCGACCGGGCACGCCAGTTCCGCCAGGGCCAGACCCTGACTCCCGAGGCTGCGCGCGGCCGGCGCGGGGAAGACCTGGCGCATCGCTATTTACGGAAAATGGGATTTACGGTCGTCGCGCGAAACTATCGCCCCGGGATCGATTCGGAAGTCGATATTGTGGCGCGCCGTGGCGATCTCTTAGTTTTTGTCGAAGTGAAGACGCGCAGTTCCGCCGAATCCGGCCATCCCGATCGCGCCATCGATCTCGAAAAGCAGAAGCACATCGAGCGCGCCGCCCGCAGCTATGTCACGCGCGCGGGGATCGAGTGGAATAAGGTCCGCTTCGACACGATTGCGGTCATCCTGAGCGATCCACCGTCCATCGTGCACTACGAAGACGCTTTCTTCCGCGGCCGGACGTTCTAATGCCTCGCCCAGCAACGCACTGCGCGGAGGCTTGGCGATTGCTCATCTGATGATGATCAAGCACCGCTTGGCTGCCTGGCGAATTAACTCGCCAGGGTTGTTGTAGGCTTTCCTGTATGCATCGCTGTTGGATTGTGTTTTTGTTGTCTGCCGCTTTGCTCCCCGCACGGTCGCACGAATGGAAGGAGTTGTTCAATGGTAAAAACCTGGACAACTGGAAACACGTGGGGCCGGGAGAGATGACCGTGGAAGATGGTTTGATCCAGACGCACGGCGGCATGGGACTTCTCTATTGGACCGGCAGCAAGCTGGGCGATTGCATGATCCGCGTCGTCTATAAGATGCGCGATAAAAACGACAATTCCGGAGTCTTTATTCGGATTCCGGTTCCACCGACCGAGGCTTGGATGCCGGTGAATTACGGCTACGAAGTGCAGATCGACAACGACCCCGAAGCGGGTGGCGAGGACGAATACCACGTGACCGGAACGCTCTACTCGCTCACCAAGCCGAAAGCCCGGCCCGGACTTCCTGGACCGGAGTGGAACACGATGGAAATTACGCTGGACGGTCCACGGACGATCGTGAGCGTGAACGGAGTCGAGGTAACCGACTATACCGAAGGCGACCCGGTACCGCCGAAGAAACTATCGTTTGAGCCCGAGCGCGGAGTGAGACCGAACTACGGCTATATAGGTCTTCAGAACCACAGCGACAAGGATATCGTCTTCTTCAAGGAAGTCGCGATCAAGCCGCTGCGATCGACCGCCAACGCGCGGTAAATGGACTAAGCCCTCAGTTCGCGCAGGGTCTTACCGACCGGGCCGGGCCCGAAATCGATACGCGCTTCTTTGATAGTGAGTCCCGCCACTTCGATACGGTTCAAATCCGCCGTGCCGATTCCAACGGCTTCGGCCAGCTTCAGCGAATTATCGCCGCGCACGAATGGCGCCGAGCCGCGATCGCCTTGCGTGCTGTAGCTCATAACCGCCATGCCGACGGCATCGGTGCAGACCGCATTGCGGCCCACCAGAATCACGCCAGGCGTCATGCGCTCGACACCGCCAGGAAGCCAAGGGCCTTCGCCGCCGCGCACGGTCTCCACTCCGTCCACAATCGCGAGATCGACCGGACGAATGCCGTTTTGGTCGACGAGGATGCGCGGAACCCGGTAGCCGGGATCGCGTGGGGAATCGGGATGCAATTCGGCGTCTACTCCGGAGGGCGCTTTCGTCTTACCCGCGTGCAGCACGGGGCCGCGTTCCTGGGTCGGGTTCTCGTTCCCGTTCGGGCCACAGTCGCCACCGTACAACGAGCAGGGCGTATTGCCGAAGTTGTTCTTCATCGACATGGTCACGCCCGCGATCCAGTGGTTCTTTAGTTTGGAAAGCGAAGCGTAGACGTCGCATTCCGTGTAGGCCTGATTGATGTGATACGCCGGATACATGTATCCGCCCCACGGCACCTTTAATCGAACGTATTTTTTGTAGTTGCCGAGGTTCTGGACGTTCTCCCAGTCGACTTTCGTGCCGAGATTATTGATCGCGTTCACGTCCAGACCGTAACGGGCCCACAAGCTGAGGTCTTGCCTCGCTGGGAAAAAGCTTTCAATGATGCGCACACGCTTGGCGCCGGCAATCGCGAGCAGGTGAACGGTGTCCGCCACCGTCTTGCCATCGGTGCGATACGGCAGGTCGGGCGTGAGCGGAAATCGCGCCGGGTTGCCTGTCAAGTTCAGTTTGAGGGCAACGGTCTTACCCTTTACCAACTTTTGGATGCCGCCGATCTTATCGAAGGCGGAGGAGAGTTGGCCACTGAAATCGCGATAATCGCGGCAGCGGACGATAGCCACGGGACTTGCGGGAGCGTTCACCGCGGCCCGCGCCGGAAGGCCCAGCGTGGCCATCGCGCCGGTTCCGGCAGCCAGCAGATCGCGCCGCGACAAATTGGACAAAGGAAGAGTTTGTCTCATAAGGCGAGAATATCACCGCTCTGGAGGTTATGGGAACTTTGCTTCGGCAACCGGACACCGGGCCCCACGACGGCGAGGCGGAGCCAAGTTCCTAAATGTCGGACAATGGAATAAGTCCAGTGTGCTCGCCCGCTGGCGAAGAACCGCCATGCCTGAAGAACAAAACGGGAACCGCGACACGCGTCTCGACCGCATCGAACACGCGCTCGAATTGATGATCGACGATCACGAGCGCTTTCGCCACGACCTGCGGCAGCTCCTCACCGCCCAGGTGCTACAGAAAGACGGGCTCGAACAACAGACCAGGCAGATCGAGCAGCACACTCAACAGATCTTGGCGCTCCGCGAAAAGGATGCCGCGCTGGATGCGCGCGTAGATAAGCTAGTCTTGGCGATTGGAGACTTCATCCGCCGGCTGCCTTAGGCCTGCGGCGCCCCACGGGTTTTCGTCGGGCGCACGAAGCAAATGCGCAAAAAAGCACGCCGAACTATAACAAGTTATGATGACGAAAATCAGCCGCCGGGAACTTCTGAATTTGCTGGCGCTTGCGCCAGCTATGGGAGCGAGTGCCGCCGACCGGCATATGTTCCTCGCCTTGAACAGCGTGCTGATCTCCGGAAAAGTGAAATGGCCGGAATTTGCACGGCTGGCGGCCAAGGTCGGATTCCCGGGTACGGACGTGGCGCTCGCTCCCGCAATGGAGGCGGGCGCGGCGGCTACGCGAGACTTGCTCGCGCAGTTGAACATCAAGCCCGCGGTGCTCGATTTTCCCGTCGAATTCCGCAAGGACGACGCGGCATTTGAAGCCGGGCTCCCCAAGCTGAAAGAAGCCGCCCCATTCGCCGCCGCGATCGGCTGCCCGCGCATGGTGACCTACATTATGTCTTCGAGCCCGATTCCGAAAGACGAGCTACGGCGGACCTATAAAGCGCGGTTCAGCGAATGCGCACGAATTCTGGCGGGTTCGAATGTGCGGCTTGGTCTTGAGTTCCTGGGTCCGCTACACCTCCGCAAAGCGTTTCCGCACGAGTTCATCTGGCGCATGAACGAGATGCTCGAATTCGCGAAGGAGTGCGGGCCCAATGTCGGGCTGCTGCTCGATGTATGGCACTGGCATCATGCCGGCGCGACTACCGACGACATCATCGCTGCCGGACGCGAGGCTATCGTACACGTACACTTCAACGACGCTCCCAATCTGCCACCCGAACAGATTCGCGATAACCAGCGGCTATTACCGGGCGAAGGAGTAATCGACCTCGTTGGATTTCTGCGGGCGCTACAGAAGATTGGCTACACAGACGCGCTGAGCGTTGAAGTTTTCGGCCGCCTCAAAGACGTGCCGCCTGAAGAGGCCGCCAGGATGGGGCTGAATGCCTCACTCGGCGTGTTCCGGAAGGCGGGCGTGCCGCAAGGCTGATGGATCCTCAAGAGGAATATTCAGCGCGACGCGAGAATTGGACCGCCAGAGAGCGCATCGCGCAGCAGCAGTTTATTCGCATCGGCAATGCGCGGCTTGCCGTGGGAGTGATCACCGCGCCGATGATCTGGCTGGCGTTTGTCCGCGATCTGTTCAGCGTGTTATGGCTGCTCGTTCCGCTCGCGCTCTTTATTTCGCTGGTCGTCTGGCATCAGCGCGTGCTACGCGAGCGGGATTTCGCGAGACGTGCGATTCGCTACTACGAATGCGGATTTAGGCGGCTCAGAGATGAATGGGCCGGTACGGCCGGCGAAACCGGAGAACGTTTTCGCCAACCGGCGCATGTGTATAGCGAAGATCTGGATCTTTTCGGCAAAGGATCGTTATTCGAGATGCTTTCTACCGCCCGCACTGCCGCGGGAGAAGATGTGCTCGCCGCATGGCTTCTCGAACCTGCCTCGACAGAGACGGTGCTAGCACGCCAGGAAGCGGTGAAGGAGCTACGAAACAGGCTCAATCTGCGGGAAGAGATTAGCCTCGCAGGCGACGACGTGCGCACGGGTATGGACGCTGAGTCGCTTGGAAGATGGGGGTCGCTAGCGCCGGTAAATTTTCCGGGGATAGTTCGATGGCTTGCACCGGGTCTTGTGATTTCCGGCGTTCTGACCCTGGTTGCTTATTTCATGGATCTCCTCCCGTTGTGGCCTTTGCTCGTGACGCTGATCTGTGACTTCGCAGTCATTTTCGCCACTCGCAGGCAGGTTGCGGCGATCACCAGCGCAGTTGAGACACCCGGAACCGATTTGAATATTCTTGTTCTGCTGCTCGAACGGCTCGAACGGGAACGGTTTGAATCGCCGCTGTTGCGGGAAATGCTGGCTTTTCTTCCCGTCTCGCAACGCGTCCGTCATTTGAAACGCTGGGTGGAATTGCTCGATTCGAGCGAGCATGTGCTGATGCGGGTCATTGGTCCGCTGCTGCTTTGGCGGCAGCAGATCGCGATGCGCATCGAAGCATGGCGTCAGAAGACGGGCTCAGGTATCGGCGGCTGGATTCGCACAGTCGGCGAGTTTGAAGCGCTCTCTTCCATCGGGACGCTGAGTTTCGAGCGTTCCGGCTGGAGTTTTCCAGAACTGGCCGATGATAAACCGGCATTGTTTGAAGCTTCGGAATTGCGACATCCGCTGCTGCCGCGCGCCAAATGCGTGCCGAACGATGTAACACTGAATGCAGCCGCGCGCCTGCTGATCGTGAGCGGCTCGAACATGTCGGGCAAGAGCACGCTGCTACGTTCGATCGGATTGAATTGCGCGCTTGCGTGGGCTGGCGCTCCGGTGGCCGCGGCTCGGTTGCGCATTGCGCCGCTGCGCATGGGAGCCTCCATCCGGACCACCGATTCGCTGCAAGACAATCGGTCGCGCTTCCTCGCGGAGATTCTGCGTATCCGGCAAATCGTCGGCATGGTCCGGCAGGATGACGCGGTGCTGTTCCTCCTGGATGAATTACTAAGCGGCACCAATTCGCACGATCGCTTGATCGGCGCCTCCGGAATCGTGCGCGGGCTGCTCGCGGGTAACTCCATCGGATTGCTGACCACGCACGACTTGGCGCTCACGCAAATCGAATCAGGCGAAAACGTTCACTTCGAAGATTCGATTCAGGATGGCGAGCTGGAGTTCGACTATAAGCTACGCCCGGGGGTCGTGACACATGGAAACGCGCTAGCGCTCATGCGGGCAGTGGGACTTGAAGTATGAACACCGTCGTCGGAAGCGGACCGAATGGACTGGCGGCGGCTATCGTGCTCGCGCAAGCTGGGTTGAAAGTGACCGTGCGGGAAGCCGCTCCGGTACCTGGAGGGGCTACGCGCTCGGGTGAGCTTACACTTCCGGATTTTATTCACGATTTAGGCTCCGCCGTGCATCCCATGGCGCTTACTTCCCCGTTTTTTTCAAGCCTGCCACTCGAGAGCCATGGGCTGAAATGGATCTGGCCCGAAGCTGAGCTGGCTCATCCGCTTGACGATGGCACTGCGGTGATACTCGAGCGCGATCTCGGTGCGACGGCCGCCCAGTTCGGATCCGATGGAAACGCGTATCGCAAACTTTTCGAGCCGCTCGTAAAGAATTGGAAGGAGCTTGCGGACGGCGTGCTGCGGCCCATAGGGTTACCGAGCCATCCATTGCTGATGGCTCGCTTCGGTATACGCGCAGTGCAGCCCGCGGCCGTCCTCGCCCGTTCTCTATTTCGCGGGGCGCGGGCGCGCGCGCTGCTGGCCGGGATGTGCGCGCATTCGAACCTGCCGCTCGAAAGCCCATTGAGCGCGAGTTTCGGATTGATTATGTGTGGAGCGGCACATGCGGTGGGGTGGCCGATCGCCCGGGGCGGCTCACAACAGATCGCGAACGCTCTTGTGGCAGTACTGGAATCGCTGGGCGGCAGCGTCCAAGTGTCGTCCCGGGTTGAAACGCTGCTCGAAAGCCCTGACCTGACGTTATGCGATATCACTCCGCGCCAGCTGATGCGGCTCGCGGGCGACCGTTTACCGGGCGCATACCGCAAGAAATTAGAACGCTATAAATATGGCCCCGGGGTCTTCAAAGTCGACTGGGCGCTGCGGGAGCCAATTCCCTGGAAAGCTAAAGAGTGCGGGCGCGCGGCAACCGTGCATCTAGGCGCATCGCTCGAAGAGATTGCGGAATCGGAGCGCGAAGTAGAGCGCGGCGGCGTCGCGGCCCGGCCGTTCGTACTGCTTGTTCAGCCGACACTGTTTGACGCTACCCGCGCCCCCGAGGGCAGGCACACGGTTTGGGCGTATTGCCATGTTCCGAATGGATCGACCATTCCGGCGCTAGCGCAAATGGAATCACAGATCGAGCGCTTCGCGCCGGGTTTTCGGGAATGCGTTCTGGCGCGGGCCGTTCATTCACCGGCCCAGATGGAAGCCTGGGATGCAAATCTGGTGGGCGGAGATATTATCGGCGGCGCGGTGACGCCTATGCAGTTTTTTTTTCGGCCCACCTGGCGGCGTTACGCGACGCCGCTTGAGCGAGTCTATCTATGTTCGTCATCCACTCCGCCGGGCGGCGCGGTACATGGCATGTGCGGCTATTGGGCGGCGCAGAGCGCTTTGAGAAAGCGGTAGTAGAACTCGGCGGCGTCATCAAACGAAGAAACCAGCACGCGTTCGTCCTTGCCGTGCGCGCGCACGTCTTCGCGATCGATGGCCAGTCCGGAGACTCCATAGCTCGGAAGGCCGACCGCCATGGTGTAGACGCTGTCCGAGGCGCCCGTTTCCATTTCGGGGATCACCGGGGCACCGGGCCACATCTCAGCCGATACGCCCTTGAGGGCTTTGAACACGTCGGGACGCAGCGGAGCCGGAGGCATCGGCTTTTTGGCCGGCGCGGGATCTACACGCTCGATTGTGATTTGCGGATCGGCGAAAATACGCGTCAGGTCCCGCTGAATCTCTTCGGGCGAGTGGCCGGGAAGAATGCGGCAATTCACGATGGCTTCAGCGCTCTGCGGAAGAGCGTTATTGGCATGGCCGGCCTTGAGACGAGTGGCCACGCAGGTCGTGCGCATGGTCGAGTTGAAACGCGGATCGGCTGAAAGGCGCGCAATGGCCGGGGCGTCAGGCGTGGCACGCAGAATCGCTCGCATGTCTTCGCCGCGTTGGCCTTTCTCGAGAGTTGCCATCTGCTCAAAGTACGCCCGTGTGACGTTGTTCAGCTCGAAGGGAAAAGGAGAACGCTCGAGTTTTGCTAAAGCATCGGCAATGTGGTAAATCGCATTGTCCGGGACCGGTAGCGAACTGTGGCCGCCCTTGTTGTGTACGCTGAGTGCAAAATCGGCGTAGATCTTTTCGCTGGCTTCGATATCGATGTTTAGAGGCTTACCGCGTTCGGTTGTGACGCCGCCGCCATCGGGATTGAGCACGAATTCGGCATCCACCAGGTCGCGGCGATTCTTCAGGAGCCAGTCCACGCCGTTCGAGAGACCGCTCTCTTCTCCGGCTGTGAGCGCGAGGATGACATCCCGGCCCGGTACGAAGCCTTCTTGCTTGAAGCGGATGAGCGTGGCTACCAGGACGGCGTCGTTCGATTTCATGTCCTGCGTTCCACGTCCATAAAAATAGCCCTCCTTCTCAATCAATTGAAAAGGATCGGTGGTCCAGTCTTCGCGCCGCGCTTCGACCACATCGAGGTGACAGATGATCAGAACTGGCTTGAGCGGGTTTCCGTTTGCGCCGTGCAGGCGCGCCACGAGATTGCCTTTTCGAGGATCGGCACCGGCGACAGTCAAATCCGCTGAGGGGAAGCCCGCATCTAGAAAGCGCTGCTTCATGGCGTTCGCGGCCGCGGTCGTGCTGCCCACTGAATCAGTTGTATTGATTTCGATGAGTTGGCGGAAGATGTTTCGGGCTAATTTGTCGTCCGCCGCAAATGCGAGCAGGAACAGCGCCGCGGCGGCTTTCAACGCTTGGCGCCCTCTTTCGAGCAGACGAGCGTCAGATCGGCTTCGCCTTTTTCGGTGACGATGTGGCTCCTGGTCGTCAGCGTTTGTCCGTCTTCGGAAAGTTCCCAGCGATCTTCAATCTGCTCGGCCTCGCCTTTGGCGTTTTTCATGTCGGTGCGGACAACCAGGGCTGCGCCGTCCCAATAGGCCTTGCTTTGCGCGTTGCGGCCGTTGATCACGTTGTTGGCCGTTGAGCCGTCGGTGAAATAACTGATATCGGCGATCGATGTTTGGGATCCGGTGGTCTGGACGGTGTGGAGGTTGAGGATCGGATCGTGCTGCTCTACGGTTCGAACGATGATGTCAGGGGTCTTAAAGCCGTGAAAATCGCTTTTTTCCTTCACCATTCGCCAGCGGCCCGAGAAATTTGGCTTGGCCTGGCAAAGCGCCCATACCGGCAAGCAGAAAAACAACAGCAATCGACGAGTCACTGCCACCATAATAGAGAGTCCTAGGGTCTTGGGGCCACTTCTTTGGGTGGTAGTGGCTCGTTCGGACAGCCTGGCGTTGCTCTTCCAGGAAGCGTTGACTGTAGTCGTGAGGATTTGTGCCGGGCGGCAGCGGCTGGGCGATCCGCAGGTTTTTCGCACGCACATGCGCAATGCGCTTCAAGCAGCCGAAACGGCGGCGCGCGCGTATGGATATACGGCGGCCGATCTCGGAACTGTCCTCGAAGCAATGGCCGCGTTTCTGGACGAATCGCTTCTGAACGCGCAGAGCCCGGAATACGCGGGCTTATACCAGGAGCTTTTCGGAATGCGCGGCGCGGGCGAAAGCTTTCTTCGCAATCTGGACGGCTTCTTCGAGCGGTCCGATTCGTTGACGGTTGCGGACCTGCTGGAGGTATATCAACTCTGCCTCTTGTTGGGCTTTCGAGCGCATCTCTCCAGCCTGGAAATTCGCTTCCTGCTGCGGCAGATCGAAGAAAAGATATCTTGCATCCGGACGGCGCGGCCCACTCTGCCGCCGTCTATTCAGGTGAGCGGGTTCGCGAGAAGTTCTGAATCGCGGCCGGTGACATTCCTGATCGGTCAAGCGGGGACCGGCAAGAGCAGTCTGATTGCTGAATCGGCCATCGAGTTGGAGCAAGCGACGGAAAATGCCTGGCTGGCGCGGGATGCGTTGCTGGTGGAGGGCGGCCTCGGCGCAGGCCGGCGGCTCCTGAAGCGACGCGACGCCTGCTCGGCTATCGTGACGATCGATTGTGACGCTTTCTTCGTGCCGCAACGAGTAGAGGCGCTGGTGCAGAGCGCTAGGCATTCGAGAGCAGCGCTCGGGGAGATCGCACGGGAAACACGCGCCGCCCTGCCGGTATACGTGGTGTTTACGAAGGCCGACAAGATCAACTTCTTTGCGGAATTTGCGCGCAATTTCACGGGGCTGGAGGCGCGCGAGCCGGTGGGCGCGGCGGTGCATGCCAGTGTGAGCGACGCGTTCGACAGGGTGTACCGGTCGCTCGCCGACAAACGGGCCAAGCTGCTCGAGCGCGAACAGGATTCGGAGGCGCTCGCCAACATTTTTGAGTTTCCACGGGAAGTTGCGAAGCTGCGTCCATTAGTGCTTGAGTTTCTAGAGGAGGTGCGCGGTCCCGCCGCGGCTTTGCGAGGCTTCTACTTTACCGGGGTGGGTGCGATCCATTCAAGCATCGAGCCACAACGGTTATGGTTGCGGCGCCTGTTCTCCGATATCGTCCTGGCGGACGTTCCGGCGCGCAAGCCGCCCGGCAGCACCGACCGGCTTGTCGGCATTAGCCGGTTACGAAGAATGAGGTAAGACGGCAGAAAGTTACCAGTACCGGGTACTTTCTCACGCCTACGCCTCTAAATCAAGCAGATAGAGTCGCCGATAAGCCTCTTGAGCGAGGCTTACCAGCAGTGAATGCTCTGGCGGGCCAACCTATTTGCTTATGGGTGAAATCAGTACAATCCACAATCCGCCGGATGCGGCGACGCACTTGAGAACGGGACAGGCAGCTTCTGCGATCCATCCCGCATCAAAAGACGCTACACAACAGACGCCGGAAGACGCCACTCAACTCACAAAGCTGAGTTCCGTACTTAACGGCCTCAAACGCGGGGCTACGGCGATGCGCGCACAAGTGATGCAGGCCATGAGTGCGGTTCGCTCCGGCGATTATCATGTCGACCCGCTGCAGGTGAGCCGCAGTATTGTTCTCGATAGCCTGGCTTGGCGGCGCTAGCGGCTGCGGCCATTGCCGTACGTGAACCAGGACTCAAGCACGCGCCCCGCTGCGTCCTCGATCGCGATGCAGTGAAAACTTCCGCGTCCGGGTGAGCCGAAACGTAAATCGGCCAGCTCGATGCGCCTGGCTTCAGCTTCCTTCCAAATCACTGGCTGTTGCGACCACACCGGGAAACGTGCGAAGTAAAGAAAATAGCGAAAAGGCTCTTCCCGCTGCGCGTTTTCGAGAGCGCTCGTGAGAGGCGGCTTATAAAACAGCGCGGCGTTTTCTGTATCGAGCGGATTGAATGCGTCCACCGGCATCGCGCGATACGCGCCAGCGGTTTCGACGATGCCGTTCCAGAGGAATGGATTGAAGGTCAGGGGCAGCGCGACAACAGACACCGGCGGCATGTCCTCGTACAATCGCGATTCGAGCTTCTCGATCGCCCGTTCGTGGAAAGTCGCGCGAGCGCCATCGAACAGAACCAGGAATAGAAGCGCGAATCGGGCAATTCCCCGGCCGGCGCGCGGCCGATCGCCAATCTCGCCGCTGACAAGACGCGAGAAAAACGGCCAGAGCGCGGCAATGGCGAGCACGAGAAGAATATTCCAGTCGTACAACGCGTTCAAATCGAGATGGAACCAGCGCGAAGAGAACGGAATGAGCAGCCGGATTCCGTAGCTATTCGTCAAATCGAGCAGCAGATGGCTGCTCAGGCCGATCAAACACACGAGCCATGCTTTCAACCATGGCAACTTTTCGCGATAGATTGCGGCGGTCACGACGACGCACACCAGCGCCATAACCGGCGCGAGGAGCAGCGAGTGCGTATAGCCGCGATGCGCCTCCAGGTAAGCGAGCTGGCCTTGGGTCAGCGAAAGAATATCGCAATCGGGAGCGTTGGCCGAAAGCAGCAACAATAGAGTGGCGCGCGGACACCAGCGGTCCAGCCCGGCACGGGCGAGGGCGAAGCCAGTTAGAGAATGAGTAACATTGTCCATCCCGCGTCAGACACAGGTGGGAACGGCGACGAGGGCCTGCTCTTTGGCCAGATAGGCGGGGGGCACGAGCAGAGTGAGCGCGTCGGGGATGATCTCGAGCGGTTAGCGGCAATTGACCGGCCAGCTCGCCATCCAATTGCGCAAATATGCGTTGGCCGTCAACGCCCGAGCAAGTGACAGACCGGCCACGCAAGGCTGTATAGCCGCTCATACGATGCGCTTGCCCGATGGCGACGCCCACCAGATAAGGAACGTATTTCAAACTCTGCTTACCGCGAAACAACACAATTTCGAACTCGTTTCTCAGGAGCGAAGCGCCGCGGGCGATTTCGAGATCGCCGCCGTAGTTCCGGACACGGCTGATGAGTGCGAAGCTGGCTTCGTGCCGCTGGCCATCGACGACGACCTCAAACTCGTTTAATGGATAGAAGGCGCGGGAGAAGCCGCCGATATAGTAAGCAAACTTGCCGAAGGCCGCTTTCAGATCCAGATTCAGATGGTAGACAATTTCGGCATCCAAACCGGCACCCGCCATACAGAGGAAGCAGCGCGGCTCGGAGCCGCCAATACGCATCGAGCCGGCAGCGATGCGGACGGGGCGCATTCCCTGTCAGACCTTCGGCGGCTTTCGCCAGGTTGGTGGACATGCGCGTTTCACGCGCCAGAACATTTGCCGTTCCGCCGGGAAAATGGCCAGCGGCACGTGCGTGTGAAGCATGCCGTCCGCTACTTCATTGATGGTTCCATCGCCCCCGGCGGCAATAATGAGATCGCAACCGGCCTCGATTTCGCGGCGCGTTTGAAAGCCGGCGCTGCGGGGCGCTGTGGTGGCGACCAGATGCGCCGCGATACCCTCACGCGCCAGCGTGGCAACGGCGCGCTCGAGCAGATGCATGTTTCGCGACAGGCTTCTGGCAACCGGGTTGTAGATGATGGCGGCGCGCGTTGCGCGGAAAGATTCCAAGACACATTGTAAACACCCGGGAACGCGACAGATGGCGCAAGTTTACTGCAGCTTTGCGTATTCGGCCTTGGCTTGCTGCAGGATCGGAATGCCGGAATCGGCATCTTTCCAAAGCGTGAGAAAGTCCTCGTAGGCTGTTTTTGCTTTCATCCTGTCTGCGGATAATGCGAACGCTCTACCGAGTTGCAGTCGCGCCAGGGCGCCTATCGGGTCGCTAACCACAATCCCGCGGTGATCGAGGATCTTTTGGAACTCGGCGGCGGCCTGAGCGGGTTGGTGTAAGGCAAGGTAAGCCTCTCCCCGAGTGTAAATAGGATAAAGGGCTCCGAACAGCCCACTGACGCCACTGCGCGGCATGCCGAGTTCAAAAGGCGCGGCAGTTCGAAGCAAATCGATTGCTTTGGCAGGGTCGCCTTGATGCAACGCAACATGAGCGCGAAGGACCGGCAGATAGCTCGCTCTAATTGTCGTATCCTCCGGGAACTGGCTTTCCAAATCATGAGCAATTGCCTGGGAGCGGCGTGGATCCCCAGCAAGGCCCAGCGCGAAAGCCGCGCCATAACTCACGTCACGATCACGCGAAAGCTCAAGGGCGGCAACAGCCATCATCCTTGCCTCAGCCGCGTTGCCAAAAAGCGCGTTCTGCACTGCTGCTCCGGCTTCCGACAGAGCGGCCCTCTCCGGCTGCCCTGTTTGCCGGGCCTCGGCAACCGCTCTTTGTGACATGCTCTTAGCCTGGTGCAAGCGACCCGAGTAAGCGAAAGCAAAGGCCTCTTTATTCGAGATCCAACTTGCCAGTTCCGTTCCGGCCCGAGCCCGTTCGACTACTTGTTCCATACGCGCCGAATCGGCTTCCAAAAAAGCGAGATCGTAGGCGAGCATGAGAAACTCTTCGATTTTGAGCCCGCGGTCCTCGGCTCCCTGAAGGACTTTTTTAGCTACGTCCAGGCGATTGAGATAAGCGTTGTTTACCGCGAGGTTGTAGTACGCAATCCCAAAATTCGGCTCGAGCTCGATGGCCCTCTGAGCCTCTGCCGCAGCCTTCTCGAATCGGCCGGGCGCCTTATTGGCATAGCCTGAAAGCATGGTACGGGGCGCCGCATCGCGGGGATAAGTTTGCGCCCATGCCTCATCAGTCTGTCTCGCCTCCTCCAGGTTTCCCGTTACCAGAATTGCGTAATTGGAGGCGATAAAAAATCTTTCCCGATCGCTTGTACGATCCCGCAATTCCCAGGCTCTCTTCACGCTGGCGGCTGATAGATCGGAGAGATCGAGATCCGCATAGATCCGCCCCAGCGCGGCATGTGCCATGGCGAATTCGGGATCGATTTCCGTGGCGTGCTTGAAGAGGGGCAGCGCGTCCGTGGCCCGATGCGAATAGTGAACCTTCCACGCCGCGCTGAATCCATCAACCCCACCAATGGCGCGGTAACCATCGTCGGAGCCACGGGCTTGGGCGACTGTTCCTTGCTGAGTTCTCCTTGCGGGCCGACTTCGGCCAATACCATTGCCGCACTCGGAGGAAGGATTTATGCAACCGATTACCAAAACAAACTGTATGCCGTTAACCCGTTAACTGGTGCTACTAGCGCAATCGGACTCACCGGCATACCGGGAATTACGTTCGTTCCACTCAGCACGAACGCGGATGGATCTTTCAACGTATTTGACGAAGCTCTTTTAGCCGCGGACGGCAAACTCTTCGCAATGTTCGACACCGGTTCGGTAGATATTTTAACCCCAAATCCCACGCTGACCCCGGTCATCGCCCCCACTCTTTATCAAATCGACCCTGCCACGGGACTTGCGACGCTCATCGGCCCCACTGCGTTCGGCCTCGGTGCCGCCGTGGAGGTGAACGGCGCAGCTTATGCTTTCAACGCACCTTTAAGGGAGGTGGACTCTCTGGATCTGGCAACCGGCAAAACGAGTTTTGTGAGTACTCTTGATCCGGCTGTTGGAATCATCACTGGCGCGGCCCTCACTCCCGAGCCGGCTTCGATCGCGCTCGCCGCGATCGGAATGATTGGCTTTGCTGTTTGCAGACGGCGAAGGACGTAGATCTCGTCATCGACTCTTCGCGCCGCCACGGGGCATTATAGATGCAGGGATGAAAGAACCGTGGCGAAAGCGCGCGCAAGAACTGCGCCTGCAGCTCGAACATCACGAATATCAATACTATGTGCTGGACGCACCGGAAATAGCGGACGCGGAGTTCGACGCGCTCATGCGCGAACTGCGGGAACTGGAAGAGCAGCATCCGGAGCTGCGCGCTCCCGATTCGCCGACGCAGCGGGTGGGCGGGCAGCCGCGCGAAGGGTTCGTCAAAGTTCCGCACAGCTCGCCTATGCTCAGCCTGGACAACGCACTGAACGAGGAGGAGCTGCGCAAGTTCGATGCACGAGTCAAGACGCTGCTCAAGGCCGAGGCGTATCAGTATGTAGCCGAGCTCAAGCTGGACGGACTGTCGATGGCGGCCCACTACCGCAACGGGACGCTCGACCAGGCGCTCACCCGGGGCGATGGCCGCGTGGGAGAAGACGTAACAGGCAACGCGCGCACCATCCGCTCGCTGCCGCTGCGGCCGCGCGCGCATGCCATTCCACAAGACACGTTTGAAGTGCGCGGAGAAGCAGTGATGCAGCGCCGCTCGTTTGAGCGCTTGAACGCGGGACGCGAGCGGGCCGGGCTCGCGCTATTTGCGAATCCTCGAAATGCCGCGGCCGGCGGGCTGCGCGCGCTTGATCCGAATGAAACGGCATCGCGGCAGCTCGATTATTTTGCTTATTTTCTGTTTGCCGATGGGCAGCCAATGCTCGCAAGCCATTGGGAGAGCCTGGACCGGCTGGCGGCGGCGGGATTTAAGGTGAATCCGCACCGCAGAAAATGCGCCGATCTGGACGAGGTGCTCGCGTTCATCCGGGAATGGGACACCAAGCGCGATTCCCTTCCCTATGAGACCGACGGCGTGGTCGCGAAAATCGATTCCGTCGCGCAGCAGCAGAAGCTAGGCTGGACCGCGAAAGCCCCGCGCTGGGCGATCGCGTTCAAGTACGCGGCGCGGCAAGCGACCACTGTTCTCGAAGGCATTGAAGTGCAAGTAGGCCGCACCGGCGCGCTAACGCCGGTGGCGCACCTGAAGCCTGTTGCTCTCGCCGGCGTGACGGTATCGCGCGCGACGCTGCACAACGAAGACGAGATCGCGCGGCTGGGCGTCGAAATCGGCGACACGGTGCTCGTGGAACGAAGCGGCGATGTGATTCCGAAAATCGTGCGCGTCGTGGAACCGGGCGCGCATCGTACACCGTTTCGCGTGCCGAAAGAATGCCCGGTGTGCCATGGCCATGTGGTGCGCGAGCCGGGCGAAGCCGCCAGCCGTTGTGTGAATACGAATTGTCCGGCGCGTTTGCGGGAATCGCTGCTGCACTTCGCCGCGCGCGGCGTGATGGACATCGATGGCATGGGCGACGCTTTGGTCGACCAACTCCTAGAGAAAAAAATGGTCCACACGGTCGCTGACCTCTACCGCTTGACCGCCGAGCAACTGGAAGGCCTCGACCGGATGGGCAAGAAGTCCGCGAACAAGGTCATTCAGAACATCGACGCCTCGCGGAAGCAGCCTATGGCACGCGTGCTGAACGGCTTGGGCATTCCTTTCGTGGGCGAGCGGACGGCCCAATTTTTAGCCGGACATTTTGGAGATCTCGACGCAATCGCAAACGCCGAGCCGGAGACCTTGCAGGAAGTGAATGAGATCGGGCCTAAGGTGGCGGACTCGATCCGGCAGTTTTTCGGCGAGAAGCGCAATCGCGAGTTGCTCGAGCAGCTTCGCGCAGCGGGCCTGCAGTTTACTGGGCCCAAGCAGGTCGAGAAAAAGGGAGCGTTGAGCGGATTGACCTTCGTGCTGACCGGCACATTGCCCACGCTTAGTCGCGAAGAGGCAAAAGAGCGCATCGAAGCGGCGGGGGGAAAAGTGGCGGGCTCGGTTAGCGGTAAAACGAGTTTTGTGGTCGCGGGCGAAGATGCAGGTTCGAAGCTCGACAAGGCCCGCAAACTGGATATTCCGATTCTGGATGAAGGCGCTTTGTTCGCTAAGCTGGGGGAGCGCTGAAGTCTTTCTTTAAAACGCTCTCGGGAGTCCTGATCGGTTGGGGACCGCAAGGGCTGCTGCTGATGGGTTTACTCGATTCAGCCGGTGTCCCGATTGTAGGTGGCGTGGATGCCTTACTACTCGCCATCGCGGCCAACAAGCCGCAACAAGCATACCTGGCCGCCTGCTGCGCCGTGCTAGGATCTCTCGCCGGCAGCCTTCTGCTGTTCTTCATCGCGCGGAAGGGGGAGAAGTGCTGCTCATGAGGCATGTGACTAGCCGGACGGGAGCGCGGATGCACATGTGGTTCCAGCGCTACGGTCTGATCACAGTATTCGTTCCGGCGATCTCGCCGTTCCCCTTGCCTATGAAGATTCCGGTTTTTTGCGCGGGTGCGCTCCAGGTCCGTTGGGGCTACTTCGCAATTGTAGTTCTGGCGGCGAGAGCCATACGCTATGCGGCTTTGGCGTATCTGGGGCGCCGGTATGGACACGAGGCGTTTGCCTATTTGAAAAATCACGGATGGCAAGCGGGCTTGGGTGCGCTCGGGCTGGCGCTCGCGGCTGCCATCGCGCTGAGGATGTTCGAACGGGATGAAACGGCACTGGGAAAGGCGGAATGAGGGCGGCGTTTTTTCTGCTGATCTGCCTCTGCGCCGCGGCGCAGGAACCGGCCGAGATTCTGGGCCGCATTCGCCACAATGTCGCGGCACAAGTTTCGCGCTCAGCCAATTACAGTTGTGTTGAAACGGTCGAACGCAACTACTATTTCCTTCCGCACGAGGGCGGCGCGTGCAGCCGCGCACCAACGGGCGCTTCAAAACCATACTTGCGGGATCGTTTGCGGCTCGATGTGGCGGTTTCCCGCCAATCGGAAATTTATTCCTGGCACGGCGAGAACAACTTTACTTCTACATCGGTTGCCGAAGTTGTCCGAGGCGGCCCTATCTCCTCCGGCGGTTTTGTGGGCTACCTGATGAATATCTTCCTGGAGCCAAATATTCCCATCTCCTATGTGGGTGAATCGAACCATGGTTACAACTTCCAGTACGATGTTGCGCTTGCCAATTCCAAATATCGGACGCTGACGCGCAAAGGATACGCGCGCATACCATTTCATGGTACGTTCAGCGCAGATTCCAGCAGCTTCCAATTAAAGGATCTGGTGGTGACGGGCGACAACTTCCCTGAGGCCGCTGACATTTGTTTTGCGGAGTCGCAGACCAAGTACCAGATCGCGAACATTTCCGGGGGCGATTCGCTGATCCCTTCCGGCTTTCTTTTGAAAATCGGCAATCGAACACCCAATTTATTCACCGAGAGCCGCGGCGCCTATTCAGAGTGCCGGGAATTTAAGGGCGAATCGACGCTGGTCTTCGATGGGAGCGGAGAGCCGGCCAAAGGGCACGATCCAACCACCAGTTGCCAAGCAGAAACTCGGAGCCGGTAAGACGCTGCGCATCAAACTAACCACCCCGATCGATGACCGCACCTCGTTCACCGGCGATCCGGTGGAAGGAGTTGTTGAGGGACCGTGGCAAAATGCGACCGTGCGGGGCGTTATTACGGAACTTGCAACTCGTACCGATCCGGTAGTTCATTATTACCTCAGGATTGAATTCGAACAGATAACTGCGGATGGCGAAGTCTATTCGTTCCGCGCGCTTCATAAGCCCACGGGAAAAGAACCGGCCAAGCTCTATTTTCTATTCGGCGCGCATCTGCCGGAAGACGTAAGCAAGGAGATACGGCAAGGAACTATTATTCTCTATGCCAAGCATTTGCGTCTGAAGCCGGGGTTTACCGACGACTGGGTAACGGTCGACACACCGGAACGATAGGATAGATTCCATGCCACAACATTCCCGGCGGAGCTTCGTCGCTCGCGCAGCCGGCCTCTTGCCAGTTTCGATGATTGGTTTTGGAAAAGAGGCGCTGCGCGCAGCCAATCTTGGGGTGGAGCTGTACACGGTTCGAAGCATCATTACGAATAATCCCGCGCAGGTCCTGAAGTCCATTCAGGACATGGGCTACAAGGAAGTCGAGGCGGTGTTTGCCTCGCTCGGGGCTATCGGGCAAGCGTTAAAGGATAGCGGGCTGAAGCCGGTGAGCGTACATGTGGACACGGCTCTGTTTATGGAGGGCGGCAGCAAGCTGGACGACGCTTTCGGTCAAGTGAAGCAGTTTGGATTCGAATACGCGGTGCTTCCCTACATTCCTCCGGCGCAGCGCGGCGGCGTGGATACTTTCAAAAAGCTGGCGGACACGCTAAATAAATCGGGAGAGAAAGCGAACGCTGCCGGTTTGAAGCTGTGCTACCACAATCATGCTTTCGAATTCGAGCCGCTTGCCGGGACCACTGGGCTCGAGATCATGATGCGCGAAACTCACAAAATCTGGCTTCACTCGAGCTTGATATTTTCTGGGCAAGTGTCGCGGGCCACGATCCGGTAGCTGTGCTGAAGAAATATTCCGACCGAATCCCGTTACTCCATCTTAAGGACAAGAAAAGCGGCCAGCCGGTACAGTACAACGAGAAAGTCACGCCCGACACTTTCCTCGAGATTGGCAATGGATCGATCGATATTCCGGCCGTGCTCGCGGCGGCGAAGAAGTCCGCGGTGCGGCATTATTTTGTAGAACAAGATCAGACCTCCGGCTCACCGCTCGACAGTTTGCGGCAGAGCTATCAGTGGCTGAGCGGGCATTTTTCGAGCTAGAATTTTGCAGACAATTCAACGGCAGCCAACGAGCCGCCTCGATAGGGGCATGGGGCTTTGGGGGGCGACCTCCGCCAACATGATCAACATGGTTGGCGTCGGGCCGTTCATCACCATTCCGCTGGCACTGGCGGCGATGGGCGGTCCGCAGGCGATGCTCGGCTGGATTGCCGGAGCGCTGATTGCGGTATGTGATGGCATGGTGTGGGCGGAACTGGGCGCCGCCATGCCGCGCTCGGGCGGTCCGTACTACTATCTGCTCGAAGCGTTTGGGCCGCGCAAATTGGGAAGGCTGGTCAGCTTCCTGTTTTTGTGGCAGGCTATCGCGATTGGGCCGATATCGATTGCTTCCGGAGCCGTGGGCCTAGCGGATTATGCGAAGTACCTGATTCCATCGCTGATTGGCTGGAAGGCGATCGGCGTAGCGGCGGGCGTGTGCCTGCTCAACACCGTGCTGCTCTACCGCAACATCAAATCGATTAGTTTTCTATCGCTCACGATGTGGGGAGTGGTGATGGCGACCACGCTCTGGATTTTATTTGCGGGAGTCACGCATTTCGACGCGCACCGTGCCTTCGATTTTCCGTCGAATGCGTTTCATCTTTCACGCCCGTTCTTCTACGGCTTGGGTGGCGCTACGCTGATCGCGCTTTACGACTTCGGCGGATATTACAACGTCTGCCTGTTCGGCGAAGAAGTGCGCGAGCCGCAGCGAACCATTCCGCGCTCGATCCTGATCTCGATCGGCGTGTTAGGCGTGGTTTATCTGATGATGAACATTTCCATTATTGGCGTGATTCCCTGGCAGCAGGCAATGCATTCGAAAGCCGTGGTAGCGGAGTTTATTGAAGGGCTCTATGGCCCAACGAGCGGGAAGATTGTCGCGGCGCTTATCTTGTGGGCGGCGTTTGCTTCGGTGTTTGCGATTCTTCTGGGCTACTCGCGCATACCCTATGCGGCGGCGGTGGACAAACGCTTTTTCCCGATCTTTGCCTACGTTCATCCGACCAAACATTTTCCGGCTTTTTCCGTTGTGCTGATGGGCGTCGGGTCGGCGGTGGCGTGTTTGCTGAGTCTTACCGACCTGATCAGTTACATGATGGTGTTTCAAATCATGCTGCAATTCGTGGCGCAGTGCGTGGCCGTGATCCTGCTCCGGCGGAACAGCAAGCGAGAAGACCGGCCCTACAATATGCCTCTTTTTCCGCTGCCGGCGGTGCTTGCGATGGGCGGTTGGATCTATATTCTGGCGGCGGCCGGCTGGAAGTTTGTCGGCAGCGGTTTTCTGCTGGCGATTGCCGGTACGCTCGCCTATCTCGGCTGGGCGAAGCACCGGAAGGAATGGCCGTTTGAGAAAGCATGAGTAAGCGCCTGGATGCCGCTGTGGTCGGGGAGATTTTTGTGGATCATATTTTGCACGGCTTCAAGCACTGGCCGACGCTCGGCGAAGAAATTTACTGCGACCAGTACGTGCGCGAGATCGGCGGCGGGACCGCGAACACCGCCTGCGCACTGGCCAAGCTGGGGCGCAAAACGGCGATATACGGCTGCGTGGGGAGCGACGACGAGGTCTGGCTGCGGGCACGGCTTTCGGCCTTCGGAGTAATCGAGGATGGCTTGGTTGCAGTCGAAGGAGCGTCGGGCGTGACGGTAGGCGTTTCGACGGCCGAGGACAGAACGTTCTTCACTTTTCCGGGCGCGAACCGCAAGCTTCCTGAGCGGTTACGGTCGCGGGCTTTAGCGGAGGCCCTAGCAGGCGCAAGTCACGTGCATTTTGCCTGCCCTATTTCGTGGGAGATTGCGGCGACCCTTTTTCCGGAACTGCAGGCCGCCGGGTGTACGATCTCGCTCGATACCGGATGGCATCCGGAATGGCTGCGCGCGCCGGAAATGGCCAAGCTACTCAAGATGGTCGACTGGTTCTTTCCTAACGAGAAGGAGGGCGCTTGGATGACCGGGTTGCTCAAGCCCGTGGACGTATTGCAGCAACTCGGAAGCGGCACAGTGCTCAAGCTGGGATCGAAGGGCGCGGCGATGCTTTATCAAGGGCGGCTGCTCACGGCCTCGGCACCCGCGTCGATCGTGGTCGATAGCACGGGAGCGGGTGATGCGTTCGACGCCGGCTTTCTAGACGCATTTCTCGATGGCGGCGAGGCGGCGGGCTGGCTGCGGCGCGGCGTGCGGTGCGGGACTCTATCTACCCGAGCCGCCGGAGCGCTGGCCGCGCTACCTGCCAGAGAGGAACTGTGAGCCAAAAATTTGCCTTTATTGGTGGCGGCGGCGTGCGCACGCCGATGGTTGTTTTCGGGATCAATGAAGCGGCACGTCGGATCGGCGCGGAAGAGCTGTGGCTGTACGACATCGACAGCGAACGAGTCCGAATTATGGCCGGTTTGAGCGAAGAAGTTGTGGCGCGCTGCGGCGGGCGCCTCCGCTTACGGATCGCTCGCTCGGCGGAGGAAGCTGTCGAAGGAGCGGCTTTCGTGCTCAACAGCGTGCGCGTGGGCGGTATCGCGAGCCGCGCAAGTGACGAGCGAACCGCGATCGAACATGGATACCCCGGGCAGGAAACCACCGGCCCTGGCGGGGTGGCGATGGCACTACGTACAATTCCGGTAGCTCTGGAGCAAGCGCGGCTGGTGGAGCGGCTCAGTCCCGCGGCCTGGATTGTCAACTTTACCAATCCGGCGGGCATCATCACGCAGGCGATTTCCGCGCACACAGGAACGAAGATTGTCGGGATTTGCGACACGCCCACGGAGTTGTTCCATCGCATCGCGCTTGCGCTCGGCTTTCCTCCGGAGGAAGTCCGCTGCGAGTATGTGGGGCTGAATCACCTGGGGTGGGTGACGCGGGTGTGGCATCGCGGCGAAGACAAAGCCGCCGAGCTTCTGGCCAACGATGAAGCGCTACGGAGCCTCTACTCCGCTTCGCTGTTCGAGCCGGCGCTGATACGCGCGCTGGGTCTGTTCCCTACCGAATACCTTTTCTTTTACTATTCGCGGCGGAGAGCGCTCCAGAACCAATTGGCGGCGGGGGCCACGCGCGGCGAGGAAATCATCCGATTGAACGAAAAACTCCTGCGCGTTTTGAGCGAACATCTAGCGTCGGGAAACGTCGCCGCGGCATATCAAGCCTACGTCGATTACTTGAACCAGCGTTCCGGCTCTTACATGAAACTCGAAGCGAGCGCCGGTTCCGCTTTTCGGGGCGAAGGCTTGCAGGAAGACCCGTTCCGGGCGACGACCGGCTATCATCGAATCGCCTTGGATGTGATCGAGGCGCTCTGCCAGGCGGAACCCAGGCGCGTGGTGGTGAATGTGCGAAATCGCGGCGCGATCGATGACCTACCGGACGACGACATTGTGGAGACGGCATGCTCGATTTCAAATCGAGGTATTATGCCGGAATCGCGCGGAAGCTTGCCGGAAGCCGTGCGCGGGCTGGTGCTTTCCGTGAAGGCATATGAACATGCGCTGATCGCGGCAGCCGTGGATGGCTCGCCGCGATCAGCGCAAAAAGCGATGCTGCTGTATCCGGCGATTGGCGAATGGGAGCCGGCGGGAGAGTTGCTGCGCAGCTTAATTAAGGAGCAGAAAGTCTGGACATAAGGCAAGACGCAGGCTTTACGCATCGCTTCGAGGCGGCAACCAATCCAGCGGCGCCCGCGCTGTTGCTACTACACGGCACGGGCGGTGATGAAAACACGTTGCTGCCGCTAGGACAAGCGATCGCGCCGGGAGCGGCTCTGGCGAGCCCGCGCGGGAACGTTCTCGAGCACGGCATGGCGAGTTTTTTTCGACGGCTTGAAAAGGGCGTGGTCGATCAACAAGATTTGGAATTCCGCACATCGGAGCTCAGAAGTTTTATCGCGTTCGCCTGCCAAAGCTACTCGTTGAAGAATGAAAAGCTAGTGACAGTGGGCGTGTCGAATGGGGCGATCGTTGGCGCCAGCCTCGCGCTGCGCCATCCGGATACCTGTGCCGGGGTTATTCTGATACGCGGCATGGCGCCGTTCATGCCCGAGCCGATGCCCGATCTGCGGCGAAAGCCCATCCTGCTGTTGGGCGGCCTGGACGATCCAATTGTGCAAACAGATGAAGCCGGGGACCTGGCAAACATCTTTCGTTCGGCGAATGCAAACGTTACCGCGCATTGGGAAAATGCCGGGCACACACTCGCGCAGGGCGACGTCCTCATGGCTTTCGATTGGTTGCGGCAGTTCTACGCTACCCCGCGGCCAGCACGTCCACAGTAAACTACAGCTAGCGGTGGCAACGCAACCCAAAACGCTCCTCCGGCGCTCCAGCGGGCTCCTCGCGCATGGCGGCCAGATTGCCAAATTGGCCGAGCGGAAAGCCCTGGCTACTGCGCAAACCTGGTTTTCGCGCGAGCGCGCCTGGATCAACGAGCAACATTTTGAACTGTGCCGCATTGCCGCTCCGACGTTCTTCGAACAACAACGGGCCGAGTGGTTTCGCGAGCGCCTGAGCGCTCTGGGATGGGATGCGACGATCGATCGAGCGGGAAATGTACGGGCCTTGTTCGGCGGCGCGGAGAGTACGCGCGAGTTCGTGGTATCGGCGCATCTTGACACGGTGCTCGCGCCCAAACGCGCCGAAGACATTTACTATGCCGCCGATAGCCGGTTGATGGGGCCGGGAGTATCGGACAACGGCGCGGGTTTGGCGGCGCTGCTCGCTTTGGCGCGCGTTTTGGCGGAATCGCCCGATTTGGAGAAGCTTCGCTCGTCCCTTCTGCTGGTAGCAAACGTCGGCGAAGAAGGCGAAGGAAACTTGAGCGGGATGCGGTATCTGTGTCAACACGGTTTGCCGCCCGGACGCACAAAGGCGTTTGTGGTGCTGGACGGCCCGTCGACGGATCATATTACGGCGGAGGCTTTGGCCAGCCGGCGATTCGAGATCAGCTTCGCGGGACCGGGTGGTCACAGTTGGAACGATTCGGGCATTCCCAATCCGGTACACGCGATCAGCGAAGTCGTCAGCTCGTTTCTTGAAACGGCGGAGGCGCGCTTGACAGGCGAGCGCAAAGCGCGCTGCTCATATAACTTTGGAATCATCGAAGGAGGCGCGAGTGTCAATTCGATTCCATCGAGCTCGCGTGCGAAGCTCGATCTGCGCTCCGAAGACCCTGCACTGCTCGAAGAGATCGCGTCACTGCTCACGCCGGCGGTAGAACGCAGCCTGCAACGTTCCAACCGGATGGGAAACGGCGAACGGCTCAACGCCAAGATCAAGGAACTGGGATCGCGGCCTGGCGGCAAACTGCCCGAGCACTCGCCGCTGCTGCGGACTATCGAAGCGGTCGATTCCTATCTGCACATTCGCGCGCGCGTGGATTGCGCATCGACGGACGCCAATGTTCCGCTGTCTCTCGGGTTGCCGGCGATTTCGATCGGCGCGGGGGGACACGGCGGCGGCGCGCACACGGCCCAAGAGTGGTACCAGCCGGAGCGGCGGGAAGTCGGTTTGCGACGCATTTTGCTGGTGCTGGCGGCGTTAGCGAGCTCGGAATTTGAAGTCGCGTGAATAGCGGGACCGCACGCTGGCGCGCGGATCTCGCCCTGACGCTAGTAGCAGTGGTATGGGGCGCCACCTTCGTGATGGTGAAGCAGGCGCTGCATGAAATTTCCACTATGTACTTCCTGGCGCTGCGCTTTGGGCTCGCCAGCGCGTGCATGCTTGTGCCATTTCTTCCGGCATTCCGAAAGATGCCGGCGATCGCGCTCTGGCGGGGCCTGCGCGGCGGAGCAGTGGCGGGCGCGTTTCTGTGCCTGGGCTACATACTTCAGACGTTTGGCCTCAAATACACGAGCGCCGGTAATTCCGGATTCCTCACCGGACTCAATATCGTTCTGGTGCCAGTGATCGGGGCGGTCGTATTTCGAAGATCGCCTCAAATAAGGGAGTTGCTGGGCGTCGCTGTGTCCACGGCGGGCCTTGCGACGCTCACAATTCCATCGATGGACGGCAGTTTCTCGCCCAGCTATTTGAATCGCGGCGATCTGCTCACCATCGGCTGCGCTATCGCGTTCGCCTGCCATCTGCTGGTGCTCGGCTACTATTCGCAGCGGGAACGCTTTGAAGCAGTGGCGGTTGGCCAAATTGCGTGCGCGGCCGTATTATCTTCACTTTTCTTGTCGATTGAAGCGCCCAGAATAACCTGGAGCCGGCCGGTCATAACCGCGCTATTGGTAACGGCTGTTTTGGGAACCGCCGGCGCTTTCGGCATCCAGACTTGGGCGCAGCAATTCACCACGCCGACGCGCACCGCTTTGATCTTTGCGCTCGAGCCGGTGGTCGCGTTGGCGACGGCCGTTCTGGTAGGCGGGGAGAGGCTCACGGCGGCAGCGATCATTGGAGGCGCGCTGATATTGACCGGAATCCTAACGGTAGAAATAAAGCCCTCCCGGCGCCTGACATGCCAGTAAAGCTTCTATACTGGAAATACAGTCGCAAGAGGGCTCTCGATTGACCTCGTTCCTAGAAAAAATAAAGCAGCAAAAGCTGTTGAGCTTTACGCTGCTGCTAGCCACGTTGGGCGTAGGCATTGTCATCGGCACGCTCGTCAATACCGGGGTACAAGCGGAGCGGCAAAACTCCGCCGTGGCGCCCGATGCGACGCCGCTCACGATACCGGCCGCCGTTCCGATTGCGAACGAGTTTACGCGCTTGACGAAACGTGTAGAGCCGTCGGTGGTGTATATCGAATCCGACTATCTCGCCAAACCGGGTAAGAGCACGCGCCGCGCCGAGCCGCATGACGACGAGGCTCCAGGCCAACAGGATCCATCGGAGGCGTTCCGGCGCTTTTTCGGCGGTCAGGAGCCGCGTTCTTTCCGGACGGAAGGCTCCGGCACTGGCTTCATAGTCGATAAGAACGGTTACCTGATTACGAATCAGCACGTAGTCGAAAATGCGGACCGTATCAAAGTGAGGCTCTTGGACGACGAATTGGAATACCGGGCGCATGTGGTCGGAGTGGATTCCGAGACGGACCTGGCGGTGTTGAAGATCGACGTGAAACATCCGTTGATACCAGTGCAAATGGGAAATTCCGATAGCGTGCAGGTAGGCGACTGGGTAATTGCCATCGGGTCCCCATTTGGACTGCAGGCCACCGTAACGGCCGGAATTGTGAGCGCTGAGCGCACCAGCCGCGATTTACCGGGCGCGCGCCAATTTCAAAATTTCCTACAAACGGACGCGGCCATCAATCCCGGTAACAGCGGCGGCCCGCTGCTGAATACCCGCGGGGAGGTAATCGGCGTGAACACGATGATCGCGACGCGGAGCGGTTCGTACGAAGGTATTGGCTTCGCGCTGCCGGCGAACGCCGCCGTAAAAGTTTACAACGATATTATTCGCCAAGGCCGCGTGGTACGCGGATCAATCGGTGTGAAGTGGTCGCAGGGTCCGAGCCAAACAGATACGCTCGAGGCTTTCGGGCTCGATCACGGAGTGTTGGTGGAAGACGTTGCGCCCAGCGGGCCGGCTGGAAAAGCCGGCATGAAAGGCGACGACATCATTGTCGCGATGAACGATCGTCCGGTAAAAGATGGCGACGAACTGGTGACCAAAGTAGCCGATTTACCTATCGGCAGCTCGGCGGTATTTACGGTGGATCGCAATGGCAAACGCATCGATTTGAAAGTCGCGGTCGCCGAGAGATCAGTGGTCTGGCAGGGAGAGCCGCAGATGTCCGAGTCGCACCCGCCGGCTGGCGTTCCGGGTACGCCTCGCGGGCTCAATCCGTCGAAATTCGGGATCACGATTATGCGATTGACGCAGAAAGAGCGGCAGGATTTGGCGATCGATGACAAAAGCGGCGTGAAGGTGATAACCGTCGATCCGGGTTCCTTTGCGGAGGATATTGGGCTGCAGGAAGGTGACGCGATTCTGTCGGTGAACCGCCAGAATGTAACGTCACCGGACGAAGTTATGAAAGTGCAAGCTACGTTCAAGGCCGGGCAAGCGGTCGCGCTTCGCATTGCGCGCGCGCCGGCGGGACGCCATGGACAGCCGCAGCGGGCTTATCTTGCCGGGCGTTTGCCCGCGGACTAGCCCGCCTTACGCCAGCAGACGGGCGGCTTGTTTAGCGAAATACGTGAATATAAAATCTGCGCCCGCGCGGCGAATACCGGTGAGGGTTTCGATGATGGCGCGGTCCAGATCGAGCCAGCCGTTTTGAGCCGCGGCGACGACCATGCTGAATTCACCGCTCACCTGATACGCGCCGAGGGGAAGATCGAATTCCCGGCGCGCATCCCGGACGATGTCAAGATATGGCATGGCCGGCTTGACCAGGATCATGTCCGCGCCTTCTTCGATATCCAGAGCGATTTCACGCATGGCTTCGCGCGCATTGGCCGGGTCCATTTGGTAGCTGCGGCGATCGCCGAATTGCGGAGTGGATTCGGCTGCCTCGCGAAATGGCCCATAAAATACCGACGCATATTTCGCGGCATAGGAAAGGATAGGCGTCGTAGCGTGGCCAGCATCATCCAGCGCTTTGCGGATAGCCGCCACGCGCCCGTCCATCATGTCGCTTGGGGCCACAACATCGGCGCCGGCATCGGCATGTGAGACCGCGGTTTTGGCCAGCCATGCGAGCGTAGCGTCGTTGTCGACCTGCCCACTGAGATCGTCTTTCTTGATGTGGCCGCAATGGCCGTGGCTCGTGTATTCGCAATTGCAAACGTCGGTGATGACGAGCACGTCCGGAATTTCCCGCTTGAGCGCACGCACAGCGCGTTGTACGATGCCGTCGGCCGCATAAGCTCCCGAGGCCGTTTCATCCTTTTCGTCGGGGATGCCAAAGAGAAGCACTCCACCTATTCCTAACGATCTGCATTCCTCGCCTTCGCGTACTAGCTGGTCGATCGAAAGCTGCGCATTGCCCGGCATGGAACTGATTTCCGCTCGAATTCCCTCGCCTTCGCAGACAAATAACGGCAAGAGGAATTGCGATGGAGCAAGGCGCGTCTCTCTGGTTAAGGCGCGCAGAGATTCGCGGGAACGTAGGCGACGGAGCCGCTGGACCGGGAAAGCCATGGTTTCTCGTCCCAGTGTGGCAGACAATGCGTTTATGAAGCGTACTGCGGCCAAGCGCTGGCTGATCGACGGCATGGTGCAGGGAGTGGGATTTCGTTTTTTCGTCCAGCACAAGGCGACCGCGCTGGGATTATCGGGCTGGACTCGAAATCTGGACGACGGGCGGGTCGAAGTATACGCGACCGGCGAGGCGGAGCATCTCGCCGATTTAGGCGCGGCTCTCTACATTGGACCGCGAATGGCCCGGGTGCGGAGCATCGAAGCGCACGACGCTCCGGTTGAACAATTGTCGAGTTTCTCGATTCGCTGATTACATGCCCGAAAGTCCGTTGATGGCGTCGTTCACCACCTGGTTCATTTGCGCCAGGCAATGTTCGACCACTTCCGCGTGTTTTTGGGCCGCAGCCCAATCTTTGTCGTCCGACCGCTTCTCGAACCGCTGGGACAGTCTTGACTCCGTATCCGGTATAGAAACCGGGCGCGTAGATTTGGTGCTTGTACCAGCTGCGATTGGGCAGGCCATCGGGATTCGTCAACACTCGCTCGCTGCGCATCAAAGCTTGATTTACGGCGTTGACGCGCGAAGCATCCAAAGCGTTTTTCAGCATGACCGCCTCCAACAGAGCGTCGTATTTGTTGCCGTTCATCTTCAGCGTGTCGAGCTGCTTATCGAGCGCTGAGAAATCCAGTTTCTGCCCGCTCGATTGCGCCTGTTTTTGGATGTCGTCCAGATAGCTTCTCACGGTCTTGGCAAAATGGCCGAATTCGAATGGCAGGATCGAGGAATCGCCCAGTCGCAACAGCGCGGTAGCTGTGTATTGCGAAAGCGCCTTGCCGTCGACGAAGTTGCCGTCTGAGAAATGCGTGTACCAATAGATGGAATCGTAAGTAGAGTGGTAAATTCCGCTTTTGGTTTGGCCGCCGAACCCTGCGTTCATGCTGGCGACACCGAGGTAATCCAGAAAGACGACATAATCGGAACCGGCGCCCAGGGCGGAGATGGTGAACGTGGTTGGTTTCTTCGCCGGCGGCGGCTCTTCGGAATCATCGCTCGGGGGACGATTTAGGGAAGCGTCTGCAAGGCTGGTGTTGCCGCCCGGTTGCGTAACAGAGCCGGCGATTTCGGCCGCAAAATCTTCCAGCGTGTGCGAACCGCTCACATGAAGCCAGCCTTTGGCTGTGCTGTCGGAGTTCAAGTAAGCGACCGCTTTTTGCTTGAGTTCGTCCTGATGTTTTTCGCCCCATTCGGTTGAACCGAGCAAACCAAACTCCTCGCCATCCCAGAGAGCGATTTTAATAGTTCGTTTGGGCTTCCAGCCCTGCTTCTGCAGCGCGGCCAAGGCGCGAGCCGTTTCGAGCAATGCAACCGTACCCGAGACGGGATCGTCGGCGCCGTTTACCCAGGCATCGTGGTGATTGCCCGCAATCACCCATTCGTCGGGCGACTGCGAGCCGGGAATGGTGGCGATGACGTCATAGAGCGGCCGGGTCGACCAATCGTAATCGGTCTTGATGTGAACCCGAACGGGACCGGAGCCGGCATGATAAGTGATCGGCAGCGCACCGCGCCACTCGCGCGGCACGACCGGCCCGGTGAGTTGATCGAGGATCGGTTGCGCGTCGGCGTACGACAACGGCAAGACCGGAATTTTCATCAGACTCTTCGCTTCGGAAATCGCAAGGCGCTTGGAACCGACCTCCGAAGCCCAGCCCGGGGAAAGCGGATCGCCTGGATACAGAGGCATGTCCATGACGCTGCCGCGCTGGACACCTTCCGGGGGCCGCATGGGACCGGCCGGGTATACGTCAGATTCGAAGTAACCGTCCTCGTGCGGATCGGAGTAGATCAAGCACCCGATTGCGCCGTGCTCGGCGGCTACCTTGGCTTTGATCCCGCGCCAGCTCTTGCCATAACGCGCGATGACGATCTTACCTTTGACATCGATGCCCTGTTTTTCAATCCACTCGTAGTCCTCCGGCACGCCGAAGTTGACGTAGACGTATTTCGGCGGTGACGTCGCCGCTGGCCGCATAGGCGTTGTAAGGAGGAAGACCGCCCACATCGCTGCTGTCCGGGTCTTCAGGTACCGGAGGTTCCCGTAGCTTCGCGACGTAGGGCTTCGGCCCAATTACCTCGACCTGCCGGACCGTCGGATACGGAAGAAGCGCTTCGAATTGTTCGATCTGCGCATCGAGCCCCCACTCTTTCAGCGTGCCGAGAAGATATTCCGCGACCGCCTTGGATCGCGGCGACCCGGCGTGGTGCGGCTCGCTAGCGAGAAAGTTCATGTATTTTCGAAAGCGTGCCGGATCGGGAATGGCCTGAGCCTGTTGCTCGGTCTTTCGCTCATTCGCGAAGTCTTTGGTGAGAAATCCGCGCATGGCAGCGCTTTGCGAGTACGCCGGGTAGGTCAACGCGCCAGCCAGGACAAGAGAAACAACAGGCTTCATGGACGACCATTTTAGCCTGGAAAGAGACGGTTGTTCTGTTAGGGCGCCTCTGCTTACGCCGAAGAACCCGCCGTCAAGGCGCCCTGAGCCGCCACCGCAGCTCGTTGTTCCAGTTCCTCCGCCGGTTGCGCGGTCACGTTGAAGCTGTATCCGAATCCGCGCACCGAGCGAATGAGCGCCGGATTTGCGGGATCCGCTTCGATCTTTTGACGCAGGCGCAAAATGTAGACGTCCACCGTGCGGTCGGTCACGGCACGATCGTGTCCCCACACGGAATCGAGTAACTGCTCCCGGCTGAATACCACGCCCGGACGGCTCATCAGAAATTCGAGCAGCCGGAACTCGGTGGCGGTGAGCGTTAAGGGAGAGCCGTCCAACCGCACCTCGCAACTGCTTCTGTCGAGCTCGAGCGAAGCGGCCCGCAGCAGTCGCGCCGCGGTGGCCTGGCCACGGAATTGGATTTTAATGCGAGCCAGCAGCTCGCGCACAAAGAACGGCTTCACGATGTAGTCGTTCGCCCCGAGCTCCAAACCGACAATCCGGTCGGTCTCGGAGGCGCGCGCTGTCAGAAAGATTACCGGAATGTGGGCCAGTTCGGCATGCGCGCGGATCGATTTACAAATGTCCAAGCCGTCGGCGTCCGGCAACATAATGTCTAAGAGAACCAGATCGGGCTTCTCGCGACGGCAAAGCTCCGCAGCGCCTCGGCCAGTCTGCGCGCCGATAACAACGAAACCTTCCTTAGACAGGTTGTATTTGAGAAGCGCAAACAGATCGGCGTCGTCTTCAATAACGGCTATTTTCTTGCTCATGCGTTCTTCAATGACAAATGTAACGGGATGACTGTTACAACTATGTTACTAAGCGATGAATTTCAGATCACCAGCCATTGATATAAACTGGAGTCGGCGGCCATGAATAAGTATGTAGAGCGCGCCGAGCAGAAACGGAGAGCCGGGCTGCGTTTTTCTCTGTCGATGTGGACAGCCGGGCTGGCTCTACTGGTGGTAGTGTTGGTGATCCTGGGCTTGACGAGTTCGGCGGCTCCTCGGTTGGGTCCCGGTGCGGCGATCGTTTTGGCGATCCTGCTGCTTGTCTTCCGGCAGCTCTCCCGGCGGCTGAAAACGAAAGGACCGCGCGCCGCTCAGCCAGATCCCAAATCCACGATCAAATTGAGCTAGTCGCGTCAATAGTGACCCGGCTTGCTACCATCGGAAGTTTATGAAGGGCATCGTTTTGGCCGGGGGCACCGGCAGCCGCCTATTCCCGCTCACGAAAATCACCAACAAGCATCTGCTGCCGATCCACGACAAGCCGATGATCTATTACCCGATTCAGACCTTGGTGGATGCGGGAATCACCGATCTTATGGTGGTCACAGGCGGGCGGAATTCGGGAGATTTTCTGCGTCTGCTCGCAAATGGCAAGGAATTTGGGCTAAAACACATCAATTACACATACCAGGAAGGCGAAGGCGGCATCGCGGAAGCTTTGGCGCTAGCGGAACATTTTGCCGAAGGTGACCGCATCTGCGTGGTTCTGGGCGACAACATAATCGAAGGTTCGATTGCTAGAGGCCGTTCGCGATTTTCAACGCCAGGAAAAGGGCGCCAAAATCCTGCTGAAGGAAGTGCCGGATGCCGAACGGTTCGGGGTGGCCGAGATTGACGGCGATCGCATTCGCGGTATTGAAGAGAAGCCTGCGCGGCCCAAATCGAAATATGCGGTCACCGGCATTTACATGTACGACGAAACGGTGTTCGATAAAACTCGAACGCTGAAGCCGTCGGCGCGGGGCGAGCTTGAAATCACCGATGTGAACAACGCATACATCCGCGAAGGCACGATGACGTTTAATTATCTGGAAGGCTGGTGGACCGATGCCGGCACGTTCGATTCGCTGTTGAGGGCGGCGAACCTGGTCCACGAGACGAGCCAGAAAAAGCCTTCGATAGCGGCCGCCGCCGTGGGGCGCAAGAAAGCATGAGCGCGGCGACTGCGCTGGGCGTTCTCGAATCGGGTAGCGAGTTGACGGTGCCGGTGGCGGAGCCTGGAATCGGCAAGGTCATTCTATCGCCGACCAGCGGCGATCTGATCCACGGTGTGGAAATAAAGCCCTTCGCGCTCTGGCCGGACGATCGGGGATATTTTTTGGAAGTAGCGCGGCTCAGCGAGGGTTTGGTCGCGGATTTTCGGAGTCCGGGCTCACAAGTGTCGGCGGCGTTGAATTATCCGGGAATTATTAAGGCGTTTCATTTTCATCGGTTCCAGACAGATTATTGGGTACCCGCCGCCGGGCTGCTCCAGGTGGCGCTGGTCGACCTCCGCAAGCAATCGCCGACATTCGGCGTAAAAAATACGGTATATATTGGCGCTTTGCGGCCCTGGCAGTTGCTGATTCCCCCCGGAGTGGCGCACGGCTATAAGGTGCTCGGCGAACAGCCGTCTGTCCTGATCTACATCACCAATCGCACTTACGACCCCAAGGACGAAGGGCGTATCGCCTATAACCACGCCACGATCGCCTATGATTGGGAGCTGCAGCACAAATGAAATGGCTGGTTACGGGCGGCGCAGGTTTCATTGGTTCCTGCTTTGTGCGTACCGCCATCGCCGAGCGCTGGGCCGAGCGAATCGTCAATTTCGACAAGCTTACTTACGCTGGAAATCTCGAGAATCTCGCCGCGATCGCCAACGATCCGGCATATCGCTTCATTCAGGCCGACATTTGCGACAACGATGCGGTGGAAGAAACCTTTGCGAGCGAAGCGCCCGACGCGGTAATCCATTTCGCGGCGGAATCGCACGTCGATCGCAGTATCCACTCCCCCGCCCCCGCCATCTACACCAATCTGAACGGCACTTTTACACTGCTCGAAGCCGCGCGCCGGAATAAGGTGGCCCGTTTTGTGCATGTCTCGACCGACGAGGTATACGGAAGCATCGAACCACCGCGCGAGGCCGACGAGAGTTATCCGCTGCGTGCCAGCAGTCCCTATTCTGCGTCGAAGGCCGGCTCGGATCTCCTAGCGCTTTCATATTTACGACATACAAGTTAAACGTCTCCGTGACCCGGGCTTCGAACAACTATGGCCCCTATCAGTTTCCGGAAAAGCTTATCCCGTTAATGATCTCGAACGCGCTAGATGATAAACCGCTGCCCGTTTACGGCGATGGCCAGCAAGTCCGGGATTGGCTTTACGTGGAAGATCATTGCCGGGCTATCCGCGCGGTAGTCGAAAAGGGTGCGACCGGTGAGATCTACAACATTGGCGGGAATTGCTCGCTGCCCAACCTGGAGATTGTCCGGCGCATTTTGAAGGCGACCGGCAAGCCGGATACATTGATCGCGCGTGTCGCGGATCGGCCGGGGCATGACCGCCGGTATGCGCTCACCAACAGGAAACTGACCCGCGAAACGGGCTGGGAGCCGGCGATGAATTTCGAGCGCGGCCTGGAGGCCACGATCAATTGGTACCGCGGTAATTCAGAATGGACGCGCCGGGTAAAAAGCGGAGAATATCGGCGATTTTACGAACTAAATTATGCCAATCGTGCCGGATAAGCGTCGTGGCTGCCGGTATAATTAGAGGCTAAGAGTCGTTGCTTTCGTGGATCCAACTCAGCAAACAGCCTCCGCGGTAGATGAGTTGAGGCAGATCCGGCTGGACGCGCGCAAGACGCGTTCGGTCGACGGATTGCGGCGGCAATTCGACCGCCTGCAAAACATTCGACGCCAGTACGTCGACGACTTCGACGTGCAGGTGATCGCGGCCGAAACGCAGGAAGAGATCATCGAGCGCGCCCGTACTCTGCGTGGCGCGATCCATACAGACGAAGAGGCTTTTCCGGAAGAGGAATCCGGCGCTGCTGAGATTCCGCCTGAGGTTCCGCGGCTTGATCTCAAAAGCTGGCAGCGGGCAGTAGGGCTGGCGCTGTTTTTTACGGCGCTGGTTCTGGCGGCATTTTTCTATTTGATCCAAAGCGCGCGCAGACTTAATTTCCAGGAGCAGCAGGCGACGGCCGGCAAAGCGGCGCCAACGGCGACCGCCGGAAAGCCGACTACGACGAGCGTGCCGGCACCCCCGGTTTCCTTGACTCCGACTTTGCGGCTGTACACCGACTTGATACCCGGGACCGTGGTGCTCGACGATCAACCGCCCCGGAACTTGACCGATGGTGAATTGATATTAGACCACCTCCGGGACGGTATGCATTCGGTCAAACTGACCGGCCGCAGCGGCACGGCCGCGTTTCAATTCACGGTAAAGGGCAATGCAGCGCCGCAAGCGAGCGGGATGCCGAGCGCTTCGAATGCGCTGGTAGTGCTGGTGTCGGATCGCGACGGCCGTGGTTACTTGGCCACCAACGCCGAGCGGGCCACGATTGCGCTCGACGGAAAAGCAGCCGGCGAAGCGAGCGCGCAGGGCTTGACACTGGAAGCGCTCGGCACAGCCGATCGTGAGTTTGAAGTGAGCCGGGGCCGCGACCGGCAGCGCTTTGTTTGGACCTACACACGGGCTCCGGCCTTGACCGTGTACGTGAAGTCCGATCCGAACACCGGAACGCTGGTATTGATGACGGGTCAGGACGGCGTCGAGGTCTACATCGACAACGGCCTTTACCGCCGCAAAACCGATCGAGGGCCGCTACGGATTCCCTTGAAAGTCGGCTCGTACAAGATTCGTGTGCATAAAGCCGGATTTGTCGACCCCGCGCCGCTGCCGGTGGAAGTCAAAAAATCGGAGGAGACGCCGCTCCAATTCAAACTGGAGCCTGCGCCCGTGGTCACGAATCCGATATTAGCGGGCCCGCCCGCGCCGCCGCCTGCTCCAACGCCGGAACCGGTGCAGCCCGCTGTGCCGAAAACGCCCGCCGCCGAGACTCCCGCGCCCGCCCCTGCTACGGCCGTAGACGAACCCGCGGCGCCGCAAGGCTCCCAGGTGCGCCGAGGCGGCGGGTTCGTCAGCTATGGAACTCCGAAAACAACCGGCAACTATTCGTTCCAAGCGCTGGGTCGAGTGGGCGGGTTTTTGAAAAAAGGCAGGCTGCAATGGTATGCCGGCTATCAAGACGGCGAGAACTATATCTTGTTCACCCTGGACGGAAAGCACGCAAGCGTCCGCGAAGTGCGGCGCGGCAAATCTATCGAATGGAACCGAATACCCTTCTCCGCCGATTCGAACAAATGGATAGCCGTCAGTTTGACGATCAAGCCGGATTCTGTGAGCGCTCGCGTGAAAGGCGATGAGGGGAGTTGGAGCGATCTAGGCAGCGTAAGTAGTCCGGGCCGCGATTTCACGCAGGACAAGGTAGGGGTCTACATACCGGCGGGCGACGAAATGGCCGTTTCGAATTTCCGCTTTGCGCAGCATTAGAATTGATTCGTGGACGAACGCGCATTTTATCGTGAATCGCAGGCGGTCAAGCCGGCCAGTCTGAACTGCACGTATTGCAGGGCCGTGGATAATTACGAACTCCGCTGGCTCGTACGGCGCAAGATTGACCGGCTCCCCAATCAGGCGGACGAACGCGACCGGGCGAAATTCAAGAAGGCCGCGAGTTACATGGTTTTGCTCGACGATAAAATTGCCTGCAAACGCTGCCGGCGGACATTTGAGATTTCAGGGATCAAGACGACCGCTTTTCTAGCGGACTAAGCAGCCGATTGCTTGAACCACTGATACGTCGAGCGGATTCCTTCTTCGAGACCGATGCGGTGACTCCATCCCGCAGCGCGCAGGCGGCTGCTATCCATTAACTTGCGAGGCGTGCCGTCGGGTTTCCTGGTGTCGAATGCAATGCGGCCCGAATAGCCGACCACCCGGGCGACCAGGCGGGCGAGATCGGCGATAGCGATCTCTTCGCCCGCTCCTACATTCACGATACTCGCGTCGTCATGGTTCTGCATCAGGAACACGCAGGCATGCGCCAGATCGTCGACGTGCAAAAACTCGCGGCGCGGCGTTCCGGTCCCCCATACCGAAACTTCTTCCAGTCCCTGCCTTTTCGCATGGTCGAATTTGCGGATTAGCGCGGGTAGCACGTGCGAGCTTTCGAGATCGAAATTATCCCCTGGACCGTAAAGATTGGTGGGCATCAGCGAAATCGCATTAAAGCCGTATTGCGCGCGATACGCCTGGCAAAGCTTGATGCCGGCGATTTTCGCGACCGCGTACCATTCATTAGTCGGCTCTAGCGGACCGGTGAGCAGGTACTCCTCTTTCAACGGTTGTGGCGCGAGTTTGGGATAGATGCAGGAGGATCCTAGAAATTCGAGTTTCTTCACGCCGTGGCGCCAGGCGCTATCGATGACATTGAGCTCGATGGCCAGATTTTCGTAAAGGAAGGTGGCCGGATATTGCGAGTTGGCCAGAATACCGCCCACTTTGGCAGCAGCGAGAAAAACGTAGTCCGGACGTTCGGATGCAAAGAGCCGATCGACCGCATCGCGCGAACAAAGGTCTGCTTCCTGGTGGGTCTTGAGAATCAGATTGGAAAATCCTTGCCGCTCGAGTTCCCGGACAATAGCCGAGCCCGCCAGGCCGCGATGACCCGCCACAAAAATACGATCAGTCGATTTCATGGCGCGGCGGTGCTCATCTTCTCCGCCGATACGAGCCGCTCTTCCGCAGCGAGCCGGACATCGGCATCGACCATCATGCGAACCAACTGCTGAAAAGTAGTTTTCGGCTGCCATCCGAGCGTGGTACGCGCCTTCGATGGATCGCCCAGCAGATAATCGACCTCGGTGGGACGGAAATACTGAGGATCGATCTCTACGTATTCGCGCCAATCTAGATTCACGTAGGAGAACGCCTCTTCCAGGAATTCGCGCACGGAATGCGCCTCACCGGTGGCCGCCACAAAATCACCGGGTTCGGAGTGCTGCAGTATCATCCACATGGCTTCGACATAATCCCCCGCAAAACCCCAGTCGCGGCGCGCGTCGAGATTGCCGAGAAAAAGCTTCTTTTGCAGCCCTACTTTGATGCGGCCCACGGCACGTGTGATCTTTCGGGTGACAAAAGTTTCTCCCCGCCGGGGCGACTCGTGGTTGAAAAGCAGGCCGTTACTGATGAACAGCTTGTATGCCTCGCGGTAGTTGACGGCGTACCAATGTGCCGCTACTTTTGAAACCGCATAGGGGCTGCGCGGGTAAAACGGTGTCTGTTCGTTCTGAGGCGGGCGCGTGGCGCCGAACATTTCCGAAGAACCGGCTTGGTAGAAACGCAGTTGACGGCCGGTGTGTTCGGCGTGATCGCGCATGCAATCGAGCAAACGTAGCGTGCCAACTGCCACAGAATCAGCGGTGTACTCCGGATTCTCAAACGAAACCTTTACATGCGATTGGGCCCCGAGATTATAGATTTCATCCGGAAGAGCGGCTTCGAGCACTCGCCGCAGTCCGGTTGAATCCGTAAGATCTCCGTAGTGCAGAAGCAAGCGGCGGCCGGCTGCGTGCGGGTCTTCGTAGATATGGTTGATGCGCAACGTATTGAAGCTGGAACTGCGGCGCACGATACCGTGCACGGTGTAGCCCTTGGCGAGGAGGAATTCACTGAGATAGGAACCATCCTGGCCAGTGATTCCGATGATGAGCGCGGACCTAGACAACAATTTTCCTCTAGTCTAGTATCGCTGGTTGCCAGCAATGGGAGTCTCGATCAGAGCGTAGTGATCCATTCCCGATCGATTTCGACGGAGAGCGAACGATGCAGCATGGTGACCGAAACCACCATGCGCCACTCCGATTTCTTTTTGATAAGTATGCCTTCGAGCCCTTCGAGCGCACCCCGGCGGACGCGGATGGCCTGCCCTTCACGAAGAAACGGGCAAGGCTCGGTGGCAAGCCCGGAGCGGAGGACCGCTTGCACGGCCTCGATCTCGGAATCCGGAACGGGAGCCGGCTCGCTGGCGAATCCCACGATGGAAACCACATTCGGCGTGGTAAGAATCGGCAGCCGCTTTTTTGGATCGAAACGGCAGAAGAAATATCCGGGGAAGAGCGGCTGATCGGATTCGACGATCCGGTCGGACCAGCGCCGCCTCCGGCGGTATACAGGCAAGTATTGCTCGAAGCCTTTATTGGCAAGAATCGTGGCAGCGACCTTTTCGTGCTTGGCCCGGGTGCGGATGGCAAACCAGGGGAAGGAAGTCGCGATTGAGACGGGTTCGTCGGGAACAGTAAGAACGGAGTGCAGCGCCATATCTATCGAATCGTCAGTTCGCCGTATTCCTTGGAGTAATTTTGTTGAATTAACGGGCGTAGGAGGCCGATAGGACATCTGATGGCTCCGCCTGAGCCTTCGCATGGCCGTGGGGACTATAAAGACAATGTTGGTACCGGTCGAGCCGAGTCTATACGTTCCTTCCTCGTCTCCGCATGGGGAACCCGATAGCAGTTGGCTGAATCAATGGTCGCCGGGTCACAATCCGGGCGGAACGCGTGGATACCGCATCCATCCCGCGGAACTGCGCCGCCGCCGAAATCGCTGCGAGCCAATCGTAAATAGCCTGCGGGACTGGAAACGGCAGTTAGCCTCGGTCTGCAATGTTTGTGGCTCAGAACGCAGCGCGATCGTGGCGCAACCGGACCGCTATGGTTGCCCTTCCCGCACCGCGATGTGCCTGAATTGTGGATTGTTCTTTCTCATAGACCGTCTGAGCGACGAAGGCTATTCCGAGTTTTATAAAGGTGGTACGTATCGCCGGCTGGTCTCAGCCTTCAGCGGCGCAAAGCAGGCTATCGAAGAGATTCAGACCGACCAAGTTCAATACGCGAACGGCCTGATCCAGGCGCTCAGCGGTTACCTGAAATTTCAGCCGGGCGCACGCCTGCTCGATGTGGGCGGCAGTGCCGGACAAGTGGCTCTGGAATTCCAGAATTTCTTCGGGATTGAGGCGACCGTACTGGACCCGGCCGAAGCGGAAGTGGCCGCCGCAAAGAAAGCCGGTCTCGAAGCCTATACCGGTTCGATCGAACAATGGTCCAGCGAAGAACAGTTCGACCTCGTTCTGCTTTGCCGGACCATTGAGCATGTGCAAGACCTGCGTGGAGTTCTTTCGAGAATCCGCCGCCTGCTTCAGCCGGACGGGCTACTTTATTGCGACATCGTGGATTTCACCGAGGCTTGCCACTTGATGGGACATCCGGAAGCGGTTTCGAAGATCGATCACTGTTATTGGATGACGCAGGAATCAGCGCCTGGGATCTTTCGGCATGCCGGGCTCGAAATCGTATCCATGAACCTTTCCCGCCAGCAGCCGCTGATGGGTTTCCTGCTGCGCCGCTCGGAACCGTCGCCTTGGCTGCCGGTCGATCCGTTGTGGACCAAGCTGCAGCTCCGCCAATTTCAGCAGCGCGCCTCCGAATGGCAGGAATGGGGCCGCAGCGCGAGCGATGCCAAGGACTGGTTGCGCCGGAAAGCCTATGTGCTCAAGCGCGCGGTGGTCCGAAACCTATAGAGCTTCCGGGAAATCACAATTCGCGCTACACTGGCCGCACGAAAGCCATGCGACGCTTATTGTTGCTGGCGATGCTGCTGGTGGGCAGTTTCGCCAAGCCTGTGCGCGCCCAAGTCTCGCTCGAAGAATCCCTCACGCAAGCCACCCTCGTTCATAGCGAGACCTCGGTTTCGCTCGTACTCAAAAACGCTTTGAAGAAGCCGGCCGGCGCCTTGGTGCAACTGGAGTGGCTCGACCCCAACGGCCTTGTAATTGCCGCCGCGCGGCAATCCTCGGATCTCGCGCCCGATACCTCTCGCCTTATTGTTTCCCTGCCGTTGCCTGTCACCAAAGGCGATGCCCGCTTGCTACGGTTGCGCTATAGCGTCGTTCCTGGCTTGCACAATCTCGGAGCCTTCGCATCCTTCGCCGGCATTCTGAGCCTGGTCCACATTGCACCATACTCGTTTTCTCTCGAAGTTCTGGGCGCACCGGAAGCGCGCGCGGGCGGCATTCTGGAACTCCACATCCTGGCTGCGCATCCGGCCACGCATGCGCCCGTCCCGAACGTTCGCATCGAAGCTGGCCAGGCCGTTGCCGCAACTGATAAGGAAGGCCTTGCCGTCTTGCGGCTCAAGCTCCCGGACGATTACGATGGCGACGAGATTTCGCTCTCGGCGCGTCTCGGCGATTTCACTCAGACAAACGAGGTGTACAGGCTCAGCGTAGCGCATGGCGACATCCGTATCGAAATAGATAAGCCGCTCTACCAACCGGGACAGACGCTGCATATCCGCACGCTCGCGCGCGGCTCCGATGGCCGTGCCCGCCCCGGCGAAGAACAGAAAATCCACGTGATGGATGGCGATGGAAATCTCATGCACACTGCGGATGTGACGAGCTCCCGCTATGGCATTTCGTCGACGGACTGGACCATTCCCGGGAACGCCAAGGCCGGCAAATACAGCATCGAAGTCTCCTCCGACGATTTCGATAATCCGTTTGAGCGCGAAGTCGAGATCCGCGCTTACGATCTCCCCTCGTTCCACGTCACGGCGCGATCTACCCGGTCCTACTATCTTCCGGGCCAGGCCGCCACGATCGATCTCCAGGCTGCCTATCTGTTCGGCAAACCGGTTCCGCACGCCCGCGCTCGCATTCAGCCGGCTGACAGCGACAAAGCGGTCTGGGGCGGCAAGTTGGATGCAATGGGCAACGCGCAAGCGCCGTTGTCGCTAAAGGCCATCACAATTCCAGCGCGCGAGAATTTCGTGGACCGGCACTATATCGCTTTCGTCACGGACCCGTCCACCAACCGCACCGAGCAGCGCAAGTTCGATATCCGCCTCAGCCGCGCCGGCCTGCATCTTTACGTTGCCTATCGCGAGGCGACGCTCGAAGGCGAGCGCCTGTACGTATCCACGTTTCTGCCGGACGGCACGCCGGCTCGCGCCGTAGTATCGGCGTCCACTGGCGCCCGCTGCTCGACAAACCGATTTGGCTTATGCCGGCTGGACATGCCTGCCTCCGTGGATGCCTCGACACTCTATGCAACGAGCTCCGGCGCTCGTTCGGAAGATCTCGACGTGAGTCCGGGTCGGCCCGCCGCGTTTGTTTTAGAAACGGATCGTGTTCTCTACCGCAAGGGAGCCCCGGTGCGCTGCCGTATCGCCGCGCGCGACCAAACCGCGCGCGTGCTGTTACTCGCCTGGAACGCGCGCCAGCAAATCGTTTTTTCGCGCATGACAACTTTAGCCGGTGGCGTCGCGAACATCGAAATTCCGTACGATGCGCGTTTTGGCGGTCGCCTCTCGGTCGCGGGCGTGGCCGCCGGCACAGGCGCATTCGCCAGCACGGAAGTTCTCTTCCCGGGTGGAACTGCTCTGCATATCGCGATAAATCCATCGCAAGAAACATATCGCCCCGGCGAAACGGCCCGCATCGATTTTCAGGCATCCGCTCAAGCCGCCCTCGGCGTTGCGATCGTCGATCAAAGCGTCTTCGAGCGCGCCGAAACAGATTCGGACTTGCCCGACGTAGGGAGCGTGTCGCAGGAGGATCTGCTGCGTCTAGATCCGGCCCGGATTGACGACGATTATCAATTGCTGGCGCGCACCCGGGCGGCCGCTCCGCCTCCGCTTATCGAAGATGACAATTGGCTGGGTGAAACAGCCTCCACCTTTGAAATGGGCGCGCTCAAAACGCTCGCTCCAATCAAACGCCAACTCGATGACCGGTATCGGCTTTCTCGCGATTATCCGCGAAATGAAAAAGAATTCGACGTCATGGCCTTTGAAACACGTGATCTTCGCGATCCTTGGGGACGGCCCTTTTATCCCACCTTCCATATCGACGGCAGCGAAGATGTGCTCTGCATCAACAGTGCGGGGCCGGACAAGCAATCGGGCACGAACGACGATATGTGCACGCTCGCAATCAAGCGGCCCTGGTTTGGCTTGTATGAACCGCTCATTCGCAAAGCTCTCGCGGCGATGCCCGATTTTCCCGCCACCCAGAGCGAATTCGAGCGCCAATTGCAATCGGCCGGACTGCTCTTTTCCGCGCTGCGCGATCCCTGGCTCCGGCCGCTTGCGATCGAGATTTCACATAACGAAGCTAGCCGGCAAATCGACGTTAAGAGCGCGGGGCCGGATGGAAAATGGAATACTGCCGACGACGTTTCCGTCGCGGATTTCAGCGGCACTTATTTTTCGGAAAACGATCGGGCCATCCGGCGGATCCTCAATACTTCGAGACAATTTCCGCTCAGTTCCAATCAAGCGCTCGAAATTCTCGCCGCCGCGGGCTTTCACTTCGACACATTGCGCGACCCGTGGGGGCACCCGCTGTCTTTTCAGTTTCACATCGAGCGCCAATTCGCCGATCACATCAGCCGCTATAGTTATGCTGAATATCAACACCCGCCCGAACTCCGCCAGGAGATAACACCGATAAAAATTCGTTTGGCAATGCTCGACGTCCGGAGCAATGGCCCCGATGGAATTCCGGGCACGTACGATGACTTCACTCTGGCCGCTTTCGCTCATTGGCTTAAGGAAGACGCGCTTGCGGCGCCGGCATCTTCGTCTGCGCTGCCCCAAATGGAGATCCCGGGACAAGCGATTATCACGGGCGTCGTAAAAGATCAGACCGGCGCGGCCATTCCCGGTGCGTCCGTTTATTTGGATAAGATCCACGAGGCTCAAACAGACGCGCACGGCACGTACGTGTTCTCCGGCGTGCCGCCCGGAATGTACGAACTCCGCGTGCAAAGCAACGGATTCCGGACATTCGTGCTGGCGCATGTACCGGCCGCCCCGGATGAAGTCACCAAGGCCGACGTTGCGCTGCAGGTAGGGAGTATGTCGGAGAGTGTCGAAGTGACCGCCTCATCCGTAACACTTTCCACCAACACAGCAGTTCTTGGGTCGCGCGCCAGCATCGCTACGCCGCGCCTGCGCGAGTACTTTCCCGAAACCCTGTACTGGCAGCCGGAGCTTATCACCGATACGCGCGGTAAAGCGTCGTTCAATGTAAAACTTGCGGACTCGATCACGACCTGGAAAATCGCCCTGGTGGCTTCGACTCTGGACGGCGATATCGAAGAAAGCCATGCGAACGTGCGCGCGTTTCAGCCGTTCGTGGTTGATCTCGACGTCCCGCGCACGCTCACCGAAGGCGATCGGATCGCATTGCCCGTGCCCATTCGCAACTACTCGGACCGCGCACAGCGGGTGCGCGTAGAAGCGAGCGGCGCTACGCCGCTCGAGCAGCCCGGAGTTATCGCACCAGCGGGGTTCACCAACGTGCTGCTCGACCTGCGCGCCTCCGCGACAAGCTCAGCCGCGAAAGTGAAGGTGACCGCGATCGGCAACAATGCCTCGGACGCGATAGAAAAGTCCATCGCGATTCATCCGGATGGTGAACGATTCGAGCGCGCTGCCGCCAACCTCATGACCCGATCCGGCCAACTCGAACTCACGCTTCCCGGCCAAATCATGCCCGGCAGTTTGCGCGGCGAGCTTCGCATCCATCCGGGCATCGTGTCCACCATCATCGAAGCGATGTCCGTTCTGGTCGAGCGCCCCTGGGGATGCGGCGAACAGACCATCTCCTCCACCTACCCGAACCTGCTTTTGCTGCGGGCACTGAAGCAAGCTGGGATGGAGAACCACCCGTTCCAAGTCAAGGCCCAGCGCAATCTTCAGCTTGGCTACGAACGGCTGCTTGGCTATCAGGCGGGCTCCGGCGGATTCACGTATTGGGGCAAGGACGATGTCGACGTCGCCCTCACCGCCTATGCAATCGAGTTTCTGCGCGATGCCAGCGGCTTCATCGGCGTGGATAATACCCGCATCGAAAAAGCGCGAACCTGGCTCGCCACCCAGAAGCCGGACGACGCGAAAGTAAAAGCGTGGCAGCTTCGAGGCCTGCTGATTGCAAAGACCCCAACTGCTTTCGATGGGAACAAGCGCTTGGCGGAACTAGCGCACGCGGCCGAGCGCTTCCATGATCCATACGCGATCGCGCAGTTTGCACTGGCGGCGATGGAGGCGGGCCAACCGGAGCTGGCGCGCGAAAGTATCCGCTCGCTAATCGACGCGGCGCAACCAGTGGACGGAGCCGTTTTCTGGAGTCTAGCCGCGAACACGCCCTTCCACGGCTGGGGCCACTCGGGCCAGGTGGAAACAACCGCTATCGTCGTGCGGGCGCTGGCTGGTTGGCGGAAACAGGAGCCTCAAGATAGCGCGGCCTCGGAAGTTCTCGAGCGCGGCGCTCTCTATTTGCTCCGCAATACCAGCGCGGGCGGCGCCTGGGCCACTTCGCAAGCCACGGTACAAGCGCTGCTTGCACTTCTCGAAACCTGGCATCAAGCAGCGCCGCGGCAACCCGTTCGCTTCACAATTCGCGTGGCCGGCGTGGACGCGGGTGAACTCTCGATGGCCGCCTCCGATTTCGCCGAACCGCTGACCCTCGATATCTCACGTTTTCTCAAACCTGGCGAACGCAACCAGATCACTGTCGCCTCCTCAGCCGCCGCGCAGGTGTTCCAGGCGCAGGTTGATGTTGCCTGGTATCAACCCTGGCAAGGCGACCGGCCGGCCCGCGATCTCAAATTCGAGACGAGCTTCGATCGCACCGACACTCTCGCGAACGAAGCAATTACATGCCGCGTTCAGGTTTCACGGCCAATTTTTCAAGGATATGGCATGTTGATCGCCCGCATCGGCCTGCCACCTGGAAGCGAAGTCGATCGCGGTACGCTCGCCGCCGCCATCGCCGATCCGAAGGCCGGCGTCGATTCGTTTGAAGTGGGGCCCGACAGCGTGACAGTCTATATTTGGCCGCGCGCCGCCGATAACGCGTTCTCGTTCGTGTTCCGCCCTCGGTTCCCGCTCACCGCCAAATCTTCCAGTTCGGTCGTTTATGACTATTACAATCCCGACGACCGGGCCGTCCTGGCGCCCCAGCTCTTTAGAGTTCGGTAAGAATCCCGAGCAGGATCAGTTCACTCGCAGAGCTATCATCGGATCGATTCGAACCGCCCGCCGCGCCGGCACGAACGCGGCAATCCCGGCTACGAAGATGAGAAAACAGGACAAGCCCAGGAAGGTCGCCGGATCATAGAATGGCACGCCGTAAAAGAAATCGGTGGATCCTGGAAAAACGAGTGTCCTGTGCAGAGTCCCGGAGAGCCCCGCCGCGCCGAATATGCCAAGAACAATGCCCACGAATGCGGGCCGGAGGCCTTCGAGGATAATCCCATTTACCAAGCGCATCGCCGTTGCTCCTAATGCCATGCGAACGCCAATTTCTGCCACGCGGCGGCTTACCAGGTACGCCATGATGCCGTAGATTCCAATACCCGCCAGAGTTAGCGCCAACAAAGCCAGAATCGTGGCGTACATCGCGTAGGCCTGTGCAAGCGACTTATGCACCTTCAGCGGCCCTTCTTCTATACTCATCAGCAACAAACTCGCCAGCAGATCCCGATCGAGTCCTTTCACGGCGGCTCGGACGGAGGCCACCGCGCTCTGAGGATCTCCCTGAATCCGGATGAGCACGTTTTGAAATTGATCGGTACTGGTGGGCAGATACACGCGTGCCGGATCGACCCGAGTGAGGTTGGCAAATCGAACGTCCTTGGCTATTCCGACTACCTCGAACTTCGTAAATTTTCTCCGGAAATTCATGTCCAGCTTGAACTGTTTGCCGAGCGGATTTTCTTGAGGCCAAAAGCGGCGCGCGGTGGATTCGCTAATGACGGCAACGCGCGCGCCATCGGTGCTCTCTTTCTCCGTGAAGCCGCGTCCTCGCAGCAGAGGGATACCGAGCGTGCGGAAGTAGGTATCCGACGCGTAACCCGCCAGCGTTCTGCCGGTCGAATTGCCAGCAACGATCGGGGGTGTCCAAGTGCCCATCATCGGTAAACTGCCGTGCGCAACGTTCGTTACGCCCGGCAGATTTTGCAGCCGGTCGATCAAACGCCGCTCCAGCGCCGCCGCTTTAGACGGCTCACTGCCGAAGTCTCCAAACAACAGGTAGACACTACGCGTCTCAAATCCGGGATGGGCGGCATGCGATCGCAGCAGGCCGCGCAGCAACAGCCCGGTCGCGATAAGCAACACGGTCGACACCGTTACTTGCGCGGCGACCAGAAAGAAGCGAACGCCAGATTGGCGCCGCCGCTGACCAAACGACGTGCCCTCGTCTTTGAGAGCCGTTGTTAGATCGGGCCTGCTGAACTGCAGGGCCGGCGAGAGTCCGAAAAGCAATCCGGTCGCGAGCGACAGAGCGAGAGCATATCCGGTGACCCGCGCGTCGGGGCTAAGATTCAAGTGGAACGCCACAATGTCGGCAATAGGTCCGGCGAAAATTTGCTCGATAGAAACCCAAAGCAGCTTCGTGGTCCATATGGAAACCAGCAGGCCCCCCACTCCCCCGAGCAGCGAAAGCAGAATACTTTCGGTCAGCAATTGCCGGATCACCCGGCTACGGCTTGCGCCAAGCGCCAGGCGAACTCCGATCTCTCGCTGCCGTACCGCGCCGCGCGCGAGCAGCATGTTCGCGATATTCGCGCATGCAACCAGCAGCACCGATCCCACAATCAGCATCAAAGCGGCCACCAGCGCTTCAAACCGGATATCGTTCGTGTTGCCAAAGAACGCCGTGCGCTCGAGCGTTGTGGCTATGGTTCTGTCGCGTGGTTTGAAGGTCGTTCCGTATTGGCGAATCAGCGAATCCGTCTCCGCCTGGGCGCGTTTGAGTGTTGTGGAAGATTTCAGGCGAGCGAGGATCTGAAGCACCTGGTCGTCCGGCTCATGCAGCCAGTCTCGCCCTGGCGCAAGCTGCGCCTGCATCGAGAGCGGCGCCCACAAATCCGGAACCTGCGGTAGCGTGGATGTGCCCGTGAACTCTTTGGGCGCAATTCCGATAATCGTGAATGCGGCGCCATTGATTTTGACAACCCGCCCCAGTATTTGCGGATCCGCGTGGAATCGGCGCTGCCAGAACGGGTAGCTGATCACGGTTACCGCATTGGCTCCAGGAGTTCGGTCCTCATCCCGAAGAAACGTGCGGCCAAACCGTGGACTGATTCCGAGGTCCGCGAAATAATTTGCCGAAACGAGCTGCGCTGTCGTTCTTCCCGGATGAGAAGATTCTCCGTTCGCGCCATTTGCGCTTTCGAGCAGAACCAGACGGGGCCAACTCGCGGCGATCAGGCTCGCGAAGACATCGTTATGATCGCGGCAGTAGGCGTACTCAGGATAGGAAAAGCCGTACTGAATCTCGGATTTGGCGCCGCTCTCGAACCAACGCTCCAGACGCACAACCTCGTTCGGATCGGCCACTGGCAACGGCTTTAGAGCCACGGCATTGTAGGCCGAAAACAGTGTCGCGTTCACGCCGATGCCCAGCGTGAGCGTCAGCACCGCGACAAGTGTAAAGCCTGGGTTCCGTATGAGGTCCCGGCATGCATAGCGAAGGTCCTGCAGCGTCTGCTCGATCCACAAAAACGAGCGCTCGTCTCGCTGAAGTTCCTTCACCTGCTCCACGCCGCCGTATTCCCGCCGCGCCGCCAATCGCGCTTCCCGCGGAGTCATGCCGCGCCGCTGGAATTCATCTTCGAGCAGTGTCAAATGCGCAGTTACTTCGCGCGCGAGCTCTTGCTCGGCGCGCTTAGGATGAAACAAGTTGTAGACTTTCGCGAAATATCTTCTCCAGCGCCACATAGCTAGGACTCTCCCAGCAGGAGCTTTTCCACCAGACCGGCGAGCCTGCGCCAACGCTGCGTCTCTTTATTCAGAGCGTTCTGTCCCGGCCTGGTAATCGCGTAATACTTCGCGTCGCGGTTGTTCTCCGTTTTTCCCCAGGTTCCTTTGATCCAACCTTGCTGCTCGAGCCGGACCAGAGCGGGATACAGAGTGCCTTGATTCAGTTCGAGCGCGTCCTCCGACACCTGTTTCAGCCGCGCCGTGATGCTGTAAGCGTGCTGAGGACCCATGCTGGCGAGAGTGCGCAACACAATGAGATCGAGCGTACCTTGCAGCACTTGAATACGCCCGCCTTCTTCAGTAGACATTCAAGTGGACCTGAAATCAGTTTACCTGCTTGTACTTGCTTGTCAAGTGGAATATATCGCTGCGGTACCATGCCTGGGACGAGTCCTAATAGAAACATAGGAGGATCACTCCTGCTTTTCTTTAGGCGTATCTCCTTTGAACCCCATGAGGAACAATGCACTTTTCACGATTGAAGTCTGCATTCCTGGCCACTGTTATGCTGGCCAGTTCTCTCGCACTTTTACCTGCCCAGAACCTGAATATCGATTGCGGCGGTTATGAAAACTACACAGCTTCGAATGGCAGTGTCTGGGTGGCCGATCGATACTTTAGCGGCGGCCAGCAACTCTATACCGGCTACCCAGTAAACGGCACACCGGATTCTTCACTCTTCCGTACGGCGCGGGTCGGCTACTACGGAGGGTTCAGCTATGCCATCCCAATGAAAAATGGCCAGTACAATGTCACGCTGGGCTTTGCCGAAGTCGGCTATTGGGCCGCGGGCCAACGCGTCTTCAATGTGTCGATCGACGGAAACGCGGTCTTGAGCAATTTCGATGTCATCGCGCAGGGTGGCTATTACAGCGCGATCGACCGGCAGTTTCCAGTGGCGGTGGTGGATGGCACAATCCGCATCGATGTGCAAGGCGTGGTGGGCACGGGATTACTGAGCGCGATTCAGATAGCGGCCGTCGGCCAGCCGGATCCGGCCACGCAGAGTGACACGATCAGTTTGCCGGCTTCGAACTCTCCGGTGGTCACCCCGCCAGCGACCCCTATTGTGACTCCGCCCGCCGTGGCCGTGCCGGCCTCAGGCCGGGATCACTTCGCGGCCGTGAACGGCTCACCGAATGGCGACGGTAGCCTGGGAAATCCTTGGGACATCGCGACGGCGCTGAGCCAACCGGAATCCGTTCAGCCGGGCGATACGATCTGGCTGCGGGGTGGCACATATGGCAGCGGTCGAGAGGTGATTCACAGTTATCTGCTCGGAACACCGTCGGCGCCCATTCTCGTCAAGCAGTATCCGGGCGAGCGCTCGGTTATCAATGGCTGGCTGCAAATCGGCTGCTGCGATCAGGATCCACATCCCAATCTGGGCGGCTATGTATGGTTCTGGGGCCTGGAGTTTGCGAGTTCGGTAACCGATCGGAGCGGGCAGCCGGATGGACCTCCGGGCTACGCGCAATCCGCTATTCTCGATTCGGTCGACACCTGGGCTCCCGGCACGAAGTTGATCAACAACATCATTCACGACACGCGGCTGGGCCCAGCCTTATGGAAAGAAGCGACCGGCGCCGAAGCCTACGGCAATATCGTTTACAACAATGGATTCCAGGCGAGCGATCGCGGCCACGGTCATGGTTTCTATGTGCAGAACGGGATCGGCTCCAGCCGCATGACGGTCGCCGACAACCTGAGCTTCAATAACTTCAACATGGGGATGCAATTCTATGGATCGGACGCGGCGCTCGTCAGAAACCTGACTGTTGACGGCAATATCCTCTTTAACAACGGCAGCATCTCGGCGGGCTCGGCGCTGGCGGATAACGTGATCTTCGCCTGGAGCGGCGGCTTGTCAGGGATCCGGCTCACGAACAATTTCTTCTACGACCCGCCACAGCGGGACATCGGCTATAACGAGCTTGGATGGTCCAGGTCCCAACATCGACCTCGTCGCCACGGATAACTATTTCATGGGTGGATTCGAATCGGTTTCACTGAGCGATTGGTCCCAAGTAACCTTCACTAACAATAAGATGTATTCGCAAGATAAGTTTGCGATCGTTCTGAATACCGCCGGATCCACGTCAGGTTACTCGTGGGACAACAATACTTACTACGGCGCTGGCTTGGTCCTGTTTAACGGGCGCTCGGGATCGTTCGCAAGCTGGCCGTCCTGGACCGGATTGGATGCGCACAGCGCTTACCAGCCAGCCGCGCCGACAGGCATCTGGACCTTTGTCCGGCCGAATAAGTATGAACCGGGACGCGCGCACATTGTGGTCTACGACTGGGACTTGTCGAATTCCGTAACTGTGGACGTGAGTGCGGTGCTCGCGCCAGGAACTCGCTACGAAGTGCGCGACGCTCAAAACTACTTCGGCCAGGCGGTGGCGGCGGGTGTCTATGACGGCGGGCCGATTCGCCTTCCCATGACCGGCTTGACCATCGCCCCGGCGAACGGAAACGTGCCGGTCGCGCCTGTACACACCGCGCCTCAATTCGGCGCGTTCGTGCTGCTGCCATTGCCGTGAGCGGCTAGCGCCTGCGCGGTCTTTCGCCAGCGACCGCGAAAGCGAATCAGCCCCGCCAGAAAGCCGGCGCCGTAAGAGAAGTGCAATACGCCGAACGACAGCATGACAAGGGGAGCCAATTGTGGGCGCGCTTTCTTGCGCGCCGCGCTTACGGCCGCCGCGGCGCTCGCGCTTAGATAGAGAATCGCCGCCCCGGCCAACAGGTATCGCACCGGGGTGGCGAAGACGGAAGCCGCGATGAGGACCGCCCAGCCGGAGACAAACAGCGCGGGAACAAATTGGCGCGACTGCATCTGCTTCGGATGCTTCTGCATGACTCGCACCTTCCAGAAGCCGTATTGGTAATACTGCTTCCAGAGCGATTCGAGCGTGCCGCGATTAAAGTACTGCGAGCGGATACGCGGCGTCAGCAGAACCCTCCCGCCGCGCTCCCGCAAACGGTAATTGAATTCGTCATCCTGATTGCGGATCTGCTCTTCGTCGAAGCCTCCGAGCGTGTCGAAAATGGCCCGGGGCCAAGCGCCCAGATACACTGTATCGACCCATTCCTCTTCGCTCGAGTAGTGAAACCGGGCGCCGCCCACGCCGAATGGCGAGGACGTAGCTAACGCCACCGCCATTCCAAACGAATTCTGTCCTACCGGATCCATGCGGCCGCCTACATTGTCCGCGCCCGTGCGCAGCAGGGCGTCCACGCATTCGCGCACATAGCCACGCTCGACAATCGTATGCCCGTCGATGCGAACAATGATGTCGCCGCGCGCCGCGGCCAACGCGGCATTAAGTCCTGGACTGACGAAGCGGCCCGGGTTCTCGAGGATCGTGATAGGAGGCGCCGGGTAGCGCGCGGCGATCGACGCGATCACGGCGCGGGTGGAGTCCGTCGATTCACCATCGGCGATCAACACCTCCATTCGCGCAGAAGGGAAATCCTGCTCGAGGATGGCGGTGAGAGTGCGCTCGATGAAGCCCGCTTCGTTTCGGATTGCCAGGATAACACTGACAAAGGGATCGCCAGAAAGCAATGGCGCGATCCCACGCGATGGGGAAGGCAGGGGAAAGTTTCCTGTGACAGTTATACCGTACATAGACACAAAAGCCCTCGCCGTTCGGCAAAAAACGGCGAGGGCTGGTCGAGATGGAGGCGCAGGGCCTCTTACTCGATCCTCCGATTACTTCCTCCGAGCCTGCGCAAGCTTACGCTAAGCGAGACACACCAGTACTTATCCGACGTGTGGTTAATTGCCACGCCCGAAGCACTTCTAAACTAACGGTATCCTCGGATTATACTTCGTTAATCCCAAGCAGGTCACGTCTAAATAGGTCCCAGTACTTATAGAACGACCTTCGATAACGGCAACTTAGGGAATAAATTCATCGTCGATTTGGCCCGTGCCGCTCGTTCTACTTGCGCCATCGTTTCGAAACGAATTTTTCCCTGCTGCCGTTCTTTTTCTAAAGTCGCGAGGAACCGGTCGAGCAATGCGGCCGATTCGTCGTTCGGAAGAGTATGGTCGAGCGCCTGGTTGGGATGGGCGTAGAGCGCAATCAGGGCATCGGTGTCGAGAAAGCGCCGCACGAGCGCGCTGCTGGTTTCGCCGAAGCCGGTGGCATGCAGCGGCACGGCGACAAGGCCACGAAATAGAAACGGCTGCACTGGAGCAGGCCGCTTGCGGAAGCCGAGTTTTACCCCGAGATTCTCGAATGAATTCCGATAGCTGATCCGGCACCAGCCGAAACCCAGGCCGCCGAGGGTGGAGAGTAGCGAGGCGACGCTCTGCCGGCCTCTTCCCCGCCCCAGCAGCCCAAACTGTTCCGAGAAGCTGAAGGCTCCTTTTTGCGGGAAATGCGAGGGCCGGTTAAAGGGCGGGATGAATCCGCGGATAGGGCCGCCAATGCAGGCTTCGAGCGCTTGCTTGCTCGCTCGGGCATCCTCCAAAAGTTCATGATCGTGCATGGACGGTAGAAAGCGGTGATGCATCGAATGCGAGGCGACCTCATGCCCGCGAGCGAGGATCTCGCGAATCTGGTCCGGACAATGATCGGGCGGATCGCCCGGCAGCGCCACCTTTCCCACCACCGCGAACGTGGTTTTCACGTCATGCGCGGCCAGCACTTTCAGCAGGGCGTCAGTGCCCTTCAAATCGGAAGCCGGATCATAATGGGTCTTACCGAACGACTCGCGGTAACCGACGGGCGAATCGTAGTCGAAAGAAATGGCAACTCGCATCTGGGACGAACGTTAGGTTTTGGTGCCGAGGACGCAGTACTGCGCGCCTAGCGGCATACGGACAAACGCCGGTTCAAGAACGCGCAGAAAGGCCAGCACGCGCGGAAAATAGAAGAGAAAACGCGCTGCTTGCGCCAGGCGAAACCCGCCCGCTTGGACCAGTTTTCTGGTCTCGCGGAAGGATAGGGTCTGCGCGTCGCGATCGAACGGAATGCGGCTCATAACCATGCGCGTGCCGGGATTCCACGGATTATTTTCGAATAGCGCGAAATAGCCGCCCGGCGCGAGCGCGGCGTGGATGGTGCGGACCGCCTCCAGGCGGCGGGCCGGCGGGATATGGTGGAACACTCCATTCACGTAACAGAGATCGAATGGAGCTTCGCCCGCGAGCGCCTCGATCGCCCCGAATTGAACGCGTGTGGAGCCGTGGCGCCCGCGTGCGCGCTCGATCGCGCTCCCCGATGTATCCACGCCCACCACCACCGCACCCGGGTACTTTTCCGCCAGATAAGCCGATGATTCGCCCGTTCCACAGCCGAAATCGAGAATACGCGCCGGGACCCAGCCGGCCGGCAAAGCCCGCATGAGATCGGCCACTCGCCCGCGCAGAAAGTAGGCCGGATCTTCGCCCGACAGGTCCACGCCCATCCGCAGCATGGCCTCATATTCGTCGCTCAAGTCGAACAGGTCGGCCATCAGGCGGCAACCTTCCCCTGGCGCTCCACCGTGCGGCGGCGCAGGAAATCTAGCCGGCTCTCGAGCAAGTCGAGAATATAATCGCACGCCCGCGTGGTCAACAGAACGATTGCCGCCGAAAACAGAAACGACATCGCAATAAAACGCGACCAGTGCTCATAGGTAGCGCCGGTGCGGACTAACTGCAGAAAACTCGGCAAAACCAGCACGCCGCCCATCAGCATGAGCAGCACCGGAATTGTCCAAAAATAGCCGGCGTGCAAAAAGTCGCGCGTGACGGATATCAGCGATCGCTTCGGCGCGCCATTTTGCAGCGTCATCGCCACGATGCGCGCGGTAACATAACTCGCCGAAAATAATAGAAGCGCGGCTACACCTGCCAGGTTACTCACAATAAAACGGTAAATCATCCACTCGGCTACCTCACGGTGGGCCAAGTAATAGAAAACCGGTTCGATCATCAACAGGGTGGCGGCCGCGAAACAAACCGCGCCCAATAAACTCAAGGGACGCTCGGGTCGATAAAGAAAGGCGGCTTCAAGAATGACCTTTAAAAAGCGCAAGCCGTCGCGCACCACGCTCAGTTTCGAACGCCCCTCGCGTTCGGCATACGGCATGTCGATCTCATGCATTTTGAGGCTGCGGTCAAGCATGGCGCGCGCGCTCATGGCGGGCGTGAAATGCATGCCGGTGGGCAGCGGCTCTAGCTTGTCAAGGCTGGCGCGCCGCACCACGCGCATCCCGCTCGCCGTATCGCGCACGCGCGTCGACGAAAACAGGCCGAGCAGCATGGCGAAAATAGTGTTGCCTACGCGCCGCAGTACGGGCATCTTACTTTCTTTGTTCATGCGGCAGCCGATCGCCACATCGGCATGGTCGGCTTCGATCGCGCGGCACAGCGTCGAAAAGAATCGCGGATCGCAAGTCCCGTCGGCGTCGAGGAATCCCAGCAGATCGGCGTCCGACTGTTTCCACGCTTCTTGAATGGCCGCTCCGTAGCCGCGGTTGCGCTGGAAGGCGATCACCTTGATTTCATGATCGTGCGTCCTGGCTATTTCGAGCGTACGATCGGTAGAGCCGTCGCTCACCACCGCAATCTCCACTTGGTGCACGGGCGACGTCGCGGTGATATGTTCGCGCGCGGCTAGCGAGCGCTGGATGATCGGCTCGATGCTTTGCTCCTCGTTATATGCCGGGATGGCAATCAGTAATTTCATGTGTGTATCCCCTTCTTTGGGTAGCTGGATCTTTTTGCCGCGCTGCTGAGCAAGGAGCGCCAGCGCGCGGAAACGGCCGGCCAGTCGCAGGCTTCGACCCCGGCGCGGGCTTGGCGCGACACGCGTGCCGCCAATTCCGGCTGGGTCATTAGTTGGCCAATGGCGGCGGCTAACCCGGCGGCATCGCCCACCGGCGCCGACAGGCAGTTCACCCGGTCCTGCGCAATATATGGCACACCGCCGGCGAGCGTCGTCACGACGCAGGCCCCGCATGCCATCGCTTCGAGCAAGGTAACCGGATGGTTGTCGATTTTCGAGGTATTCAGAAAAATGTCGCCACGGTCGATTGCCGCTCCTACCGCGGCTTTCGGGATCGGACCGTCAAACTCTACGTGCGTCTCCACGCCGAGCGAGCGAGCCAGCGCGTGCGCCGCCTGGTAGCTTCCGTCGTGCTTGTCCGGACCGGCCATGATTAGTTGAATTTCCGGAAATTGCGGCGTCAGCAAAGCAACCGTCCGGATAGCGAGCTGCGGATCATATATATGGTGGAAGGCCCGTAGCCATACCAGGCTCGCACGCGCACGTTTGCGCCAGCGAAACGGATACCTCTCCAGATCGATCGCGTTCTGCAAAATTTCGATATCGGGGCGAAATCCATGCAAAGCGTTAGCCAGATAACCGGAAGGTGCGGTCACCCCCGCCGCCCTCCGCAAGAGCCAACCCGTTAGACGCGGCCAGCGGCCACTAAAGTCCGGTAAATTTCCACCATGTAATGTCAGGATATAGGGTTTCCGAAGATGCCCGAGGAGCCACCCGAGCGCCAGCGCCCAAAAAAATGCCGGTCCGCTGAATAAATCGATTTGCGCAACTTCGTACTCCCGCCGCCGGCTCCAGGCCGTATAAAGGATGTCGATCACCCGGGCTGCCCGGCCGGTGCGGCGCGATGTCGCGAGGATCCGCCAGCCGAATGCGCCCAGCCGTTCGGCCAGATCCTCGCAAACCCCTCGATTGCCGCCCGTCGCGGAAAGAAAGTTACCGGCGATCAACACGCCGAACGGTGCATAAATTCCATTCTCGCTCTCGACGTGGCTGGCGTCGAGCGAGGCAAGCGGCGCCATAACTCCTTATCGATCAGGGACGCGCCGCCCTACTCCCTTCTTTCAATGGTTGCGCGGCTTTACTGTAGATTGTCTTGTCATCGGACGCGGGCGCAACCTCGATGCTTGCCAGGTGGAGAGGATCCGCATCCGGCCGGAGCAGCCAAAAATGCCGGCCTCTGAAATACTCGAACAGCCGCTGATCTTGCTCAGGTGACATATCGCGCGCCCAGATCACTTTCGAGCCATCGATATCGGCTTTATTCGAGACCCACTCCTGAATCGGATTGTGATCTTCCGAATACCGCACTAGAATGACATGCGACCCGGGCTGCGCCTCAAGTGTCCGCTCAATATTGTTACGCTCCTGCGGGAAATCCGCGCGCGCCGGTTTGAGATCCAGGTGGCGAAGCAAATCGATTCCACCACATAGCAGCAGAGCGCTCGCGAGCGCCAGGCCAAGTCGCCGCTCCCCGAAGCGGATTGCCGAAAGACGCCGCAGTGAAAGCATTTTTAGCGCCGCCGCGACGCCAATCACCGGACCGAAATAGTGGATTTGCGCCCAGCCTTCGACCGCCAGGCCGGCTAGAAAGAGGAGCAGCGCAATCGCCAGAAAGCGCGCACCGGGACGGCGCAGCAGAAAGCCTAGAAAGACGGCGCACAGGATTAGCGAGCCATTGCTGAACAGCACGTTTTTCGCCATGCGCAGCCGGGTCTTCTCCACCCTGCTCCAGCCGCGCCAGCTATGCAGTGTATCGACCGATTGATAGTGCGTCTCCCACTGCGTGTAAAAGCGCTGCATCGCCGCATGATGGTAATGTGGCGCTGGTGTCGAGCTTTGCCACAGGAACAGCGGCACCACGGAATACGCTTTGTGTACCGCCACATAGGGCAGCACCAGCGGGTTCCCGGTAATTCGCCAGGCGTAGTAGAGCATCGCCCCGGCCGTTACGGCGACCAGCAGACAACATGGCAGCAAAGCACGCAATGCCGTCCTGGGCGGATTCTTCCAGAGCCAATAAGCAAACGCCACGCCCGCCGGCAGCATGATCGTCATGCCTTCCCAGGGCCGGCTGTTCAGCAGTACGGCCACTCCCACCGCGAGTAGCGTCCCGTACAGCGCGGTGTGCGCGCGAAAGCGCCGAACGCCGCGGAAGCCGAGCAATCGTCCCAGAGCGCCGAGCAGCAGGCAGCCGCCGATGGCGGCCACGGCGCCGCCCCAGTAGGAATTCATCCATTGGCCGGCGATACCGAACTGCAGCGCCACCGCCACTCCGCCCGCGATCGCCCAGCGGCGCGGAAGCCAACCTTCGAGCATCCAGCAAACCGCGCCGCACATCATCCCGGTGCTCAAGAAGACGCCCCACCAGGGATGGCCGAACAACACTTCGCCGGCAGCGAGAAACAAGCCTTGCGCCGGCGGATATTTCGACATATAGCTCGGCTGCGCCAGCACGTGAAAAGTTTCAAAAAAAGGCCATAGCGGATGCGTGGGATTCGTCACGCGGCCGTGCGCGAAAGTATCACCGGCCAGCAGATAGCTGAACTCGTCGTGAATGCGCGGCAGCGGTATCGGCAGCACCGGCAAGAGCAGGGCGCGTACCACGAGCGGCAAGGCTGCCACAGCAAGGACCCCAAGGAAGGGCCGGCGAAGCAACGGACCAGCCAGCGTGTGAAGCATCCGCCCGGCGGCGCGCAGCGCCGCAGGCGCAAACCAGGCGAGCGCCAGAACCGCCGCCACAATACACAAATCTAAAAGCATTATTCGACCCGCAACCGATACATAAAATAGCGAGTGTTTCCGATTTGTTCCCAACCCGCCGGAACGCGTCGCTCGCCAGACCCACTTACATCCGGCAGGTTCGAATCGACGACGATTGATGCCCCGGCGTGCCGGAAGGCCGCGAGCACACGAGCGCGCGCCGCGTCCTCTAATCTCCAATACGCGCCCTGCGGTGCATACGCATCCAGGTACATCTCGGCGACGATGCGGGCGCGCGCAAGCCGCGCCCACCTCACATTGCGATGATTCGAATAATCGAGCGAAGCCACGCGCGCGCCCGGCGCAATCCCCATGTGTTCCAGGCCGGACGCCACCTCCCGCGCTTCAAATCCTGAGGACGGCTCGATGGCGAACCGGACCGTCGATGCGCCGGTGGTAACCGCAAGCGCGCCGAGCAAGGCCGCCGCCGCAAGATTCCTGTGCACTCCGCGGGTTCCCGGGAGCCGGTGTTCGAGCGTCGCAAACAACCCGAGGTAGAGCACGGCCACGAACGCGGCCACATGACGCGGCTCGCAATAAACCAGTAAATACATGCCCAACGCCGCCGCCGGAAACAGCAGCAACAGCCGGTGCAGCCGGTTCAGTGTGCGCCAGGTTGGCCGGACTTTCCAAAAAAGCGCGAGCCATACAGCGAGCAGAACCGGCGAAAACATGCGATACCACTGCCCATTGCGGAAGAGCTGCATCCCATGCACGTTGAGCAAGAGGCTATACAGAAAGTTGCTGTTGACAGCGATTTTCCGAAGCTGTTGCTTCGTGTCAAAAGGTGCGCGCAGGCCGTCGTTCCAGTAGCTCGGGTCGGCCCACAATGGATACGTGCCCTGCGGCGGTCCATCGAATTCGAACACCGGCGGCGAAACAAGAATCTGCCGGGTGGGATGCGCGGGAATACCGGTCGAAACCGGCCCCTTTGTCCAGCGCGGCGCGATTTCCGAGCGCCCGCCCAACGGTTCGCCCTGCCAATGGCGGTAGGTCGCGCCATCCACATACCAGGCATAATTGAGCGCTCCACTATCCCCAAACGTCAGCCGATGCTTCTGCCCGGAAAGCAGCAGTACGAGCGGCGAGGCGACAACAGCAAACATTAGGCCCGCCAGCAGAGTTTTCGGAAACGTGCGCCGGATGCCGGCCGGCGAGAGCAGCGTTAGAGCGAGACACACGAACGCAAGCGGAAACAGCGGGGCTTTGGCGTAATACCCCAGTCCGAGGATCGCGCCAAGCAACAGGAAAGAACGCGCCCGCGTGTCTCCCTGCGCGATGCCGGCAAGCAGCGCCATGGCGAGAAATACGAACGCCGCCACCGCCATGTCGGGCGAGACGCCGCTCGTAGTCACCAGTTCGACGAGCGCCCAGGTGGCGACGCAATAGCCCGCTACACGTGTCAGCCACCCCCGCGAAACGCGCCGCAGCAGAAAATCGAAGCTCGCGAAAGCGCCCATAAACACAATGAAATTGACTGCATGCACCAGCGCGAATTCGTGCAATGGAGCCGGCTTCGCGATCCAGAGCGCCAAAGCGATAAGCAGCGGGTAAAGCGGGCTCCAATAGCCGTTGATTGCCGCCGCCCAATCGCCGCGCGCCACCGCGCTGCCCATATCGAGATACGACACGCCGTCGCTGCTCATGCTGTCCCGCAGCGCCCAGGCCTGTACCCCGGCAGCGAGAAGGGCGGCGATCCAAAATGCCACCCGGATGCGCCGCTCGCCACGATCGCGAGCCACGGGCGCAAGGCTTGTTTTGGGCAAACACGTAACAGCCGCCATAGCGTCTAAGAAGGAAGCGGGAGCAGCACAAAAGCGCCGAATTCCGGCGCAGTATGCTTGGGAGCTACCGGCACATTGCCGTTCGGCGCCGCCGGCGTCAAACCATTCATCGGAATCTCAACTGGCGAACCCGTGTAGGTTCCGGTCCGGATCGCCGGGCCGAAAAACTTTTGCGCATCGCGAATTTCGAAACGCGCGCCGCGCGCGATCGAGCCCGCCAACGAAACCGCGACCATCGATTTGCGGTCCCAATTGTAGATCACGATATTCGCGCGCCCCGGCTCGTACTTATTCGGCCGCACAAACGTCCAGACGCCGGTCGGTCTGCCGGGCTGAAAGTGGCTGCCGGTGTCCAAGCCCGTCGACGAACGCCAACCGTCCCAATTCGTGCGCTTGCCATCGAAGGAAAACGTGCCGGAACCGAAATACCGGTTGCCGTTCCATTGATACCCCGAAACCGGTTGGTCCGCGAGCGGATCGAGCGAGATCAAAACCTGTGAGTTCGAATAAGCGGTGTTGTGGTCGAACCGAACGTGCTCCCAGCGCGCGACCATCAGCGAAATATCGCCGCCGATCCAATAGTTATTGAAAATCGCCGCGCTCTTGTTGCTCGGACTGAACTGCCAGCCCACGATCGAATGCCCTTGATCGTCCCCCGGCGTGTGATACGTGAAGTTGCTATCGAGCGTTATGCCATCGACGCCCGAGCCCACGCCGAACAGAAAATTTTCATCGTGCCGCCCGCGCCTTGCGATGGTGCCGTTGTTGAACACGACGTTGCCGCGCAAAACAATGTCGCGCACCCAGGCCTTGCTCGAGCCGTAGGCGTGAATCCCGATCCCAAATTGATCGAACACGATGTTCTCTTCGATCCGCTTCGTGCCGGTCTTGTTCTGGACGTAGATGCCGTGGCCGTGCCCGCGATCGCTCGCCTGAAATCCGTTGTAATAAATAATATTGCCATAGGCTTCGCCCGCGCCCGCCTCGCTCCACCAGCCGATCCCTTCGCGCGTATCGTGAATCACCAGATTGATAAAGCGCGTGCCCGGGGCCCAGCTATCGATCGCGTTCGGCATCGCCGATTTGCCCCAATCGGGCGGTCCCTGCGGGCTGCCGGTGCGATCGGCGATTGAATTCGCGAGTTCCAGACCCCAGAACCAGACATACCCGCCTTCGGCCGGCTGCGGATTGGCGTCGCAGCAGCCGACTTGTATCCAGCCATCGATGGTCGCCCGCTCGCCCGGATACTGGCGCACCACGATCGGTGCGTCCGGCGTGCCGAGCAGGCGAGTTTGAAAGATGGTTTTGCCATCACCGTAATGTCCGCCGCGAATCCAGATGGTGCTGCCCGGATAGACTGTTTTCGGTCGATAAAGAGCGGTGGATAAATCCCAGGGCGCGCTCCTGCTGCCGGGATTCGATGGCTTGCCGTCCGGAGCCACATAGAAATCGCCCGCCCTCGGGGCATGCGCGATGGAGGAAATGTCGCTCGCCGCCGCCAGCAGAGCGAACGCCGAGCAGAATGCCGAACGCCTTCATGAGAGTCTGCTGATGACGGCTTGGAATTTGCCCCGGCTCGAGCGCGGAATCGCGGCGACAGACTCTACCTCGACGGCAACCGATGCACCCAACCGGCTCTGCACCCTGCCGATCACATCGGCCACGTCCGAATCGCCGAAACCGGCCGCCGGCACGACTTTCACGCGTATGCGATCGAGCCGTTCCTGGATGATCTGCCCTTCGCGAATATGCGGTTGATCGACGAAGATACCGTGGAAGCGCACCAAACGCCGGCCATCCGGACCGATAACCACATCTTCTAGGCGCCCCAAAACTTCTTGGATCACCGGCATCGACGAGCCGCAGGGGCACGCTTCCCCATCCCAACAGGCCACGTCTCCCAATCGGTAGCGCACGAAAATTTGATAGTCCCGGATCAGCGAAGTAGCGACTACTTCGCCCGGTTCGCCCGCTTCGCACGCCGTTCCATCCGGCCGCAGAATTTCAACTACCGCCACGTCCGGACTGACATGCAGCCGGCCGTGTCCGCACTCGCTCGCAAATAACGCGCTCTCAACCGTGCTGTACTCCTCGTACACGCGTGTCCGATAGGCCTTCTCCATCACCTCGCGCATGGCGTGCGTCAGCTTCTCGCTAGTCGTAATAATGGCCCGCAGCTTGGGGACTTCGAGCCGCTGTTCTAGAATCATCTCGGCCAGCAGGTAATAGGAGACCGCATAGCCGGTCATCCACTCGACACCGTGTTTCCGAAGCGCCGCGATATACTGCCGCGCGGTATCGGGTCGCAAATGGAATGGCGATAAATACACCTGCCGCTCGGCCGCGTTGTAGCGGTGAAACGGCCCCTTGCTCTCTGGATCGGGCTCGGCCATGCGACCGGAAAAGGTCGCCCGAGGCATCCGGAACGAAACGCCCGCCACCCGATTCGAGCGCACTTCCCGTAACGCGAGCGAATTGCGAATCTCGGAAATTTTCCAGATCGTGCGAATCGGCGTCCCCGTCGAGCCGCTTGTGTGATACGAAAATTGCGGCCGCGCTCGGATGTCCTCGCGCACGAACGCTTGGGGATTCGCGCGAATCGGTTCTTTTTCAAGCAGGGGCAAGTCTTGTAATTCACCGGCGCGCGCCGCGCGCCGTTCCTTCGCTCCCCAAGCCGCGCGATAGTGCGGGACATGTTCCGCGGCATGCGAAAGCACGCGCGTCAGGCGCTCTCGCTGCCACTCGCGCCACTCCTCCGCGCCGAATCGCTCGCGCTCCCGATACCCACGCGCATGCGCCTCAAATCCGGAGCCGAAACGCAGCCAATGCCAGTAGGCGCCATAGGCCGAAACGGCGGCATGCTGGCCCCACACCGGCAAACGCTTATAGACATCGGTAGCGAAACTCATGAGGCGCACTCCGTCACTTCCACCCGCGGTACCGCCGCGTAATTCCTGGTCAGCACGCGCTCATACACCTGACCGATCTGCTCGAGAATCGAGTCCGATCCATAGTGGGATTCAACCCGCTCCCGCAGAAGTTTACCGAAACGCACGCGTTCTTCGGGTGCGCCCAGCAAACGCAGCAGCGCGCTCGCCAATGCTTCCGGCTCGGCCGCCGGAACCAGCAGGCCCGCCGCGCCGCCCGCAAGCACTTCGCTGCATTGTCCGACTTCCGTCGCCACCGCCGGCAATCCGGCCAACCCGTATTCGAGCAATGCCACCGGCAAACCTTCTGAGAGCGAGGCGAGCACCGCCACGTCCGATGCTTCGAGAAGCGACGCGACATCTTCGCAGCGCCCTAAATAGGACACGTGGCGCGCCAGATCGAGCTCCTGAATCCGCCGCAGCACGGAGTCTTTATAGCTGGCATCGGAAAAATCTCCCGCTAGCAGCAGATGCGCTTCCGGGTCCCGCTTTCGCACCAGACCCATGGCGGCCAGTAAATTGAAGTGGTCCTTCTGCGGACGCAGATTGGCCAAACACACGATCCGCTTACCCGGCCTGCCGGGAAGCTCGGGCGCGGCAGTCGCGCAAGCGGCCATGTCGACCAGGTTCGGAATGTACCAAACGCGCTCTTCGGGTATGCGCAGCACGCGCGTCGACCAGTGGACTAGCGGATGGTTCACCGCAATCACCCCCGCAATCCGCCGCGTCACGCCGCGATATAACCAGGCTGGCCGGTCGTTAAAAGCGTAGCGGCCGTAATGGTCATGCCAGATCACCGCCGGATACGGGGGGAAAAGCGCCGCGAGGCGCGCGAAGAAAAGCGCTGAGCCGTGCGCATGAAGAATGCGAATTTCCTGTTCGCGGATATAGCGGATGAGCCGCCCCAAGGGCGCGAGATCGAAACGGCCGCGCCGCGCGAGCTCGAGCCGCCCCACTGCCGGGGAAACCAGCGCGGCAAACGGCCCCTCGGCGCGTGTCGTCGAAAGATGTGTCCGGTAACCCGCGCGCGGTAGCAGGTTAGAGAGATTCACAGCCACCCGCTCCACGCCTCCCACGCGCAGCGTGTCTACCATATGCATCACCGCAATCTGCCGCTGCGTCATAACCGGTTATTCCTCTATCGCCGGCAGAATGCGCGTGTCCATCGCGCCATCGGTCCAATGCTCGAGCAACAATTCGCGAATCGCTTCCCGCAAACCTTCGAGCGAGAAGCGTTGCGCCCAGTGCGCCGCCGCGCTCCGCATCGGATCGTAGTAACCAGGATCCGCCGCCACTTCGAGCAACCGCTTCGCGAGTCCCTCGGCATCCCCCGGATTCACCAGCAACCCACGCCCGCCAGCGAGCATCTCCGGCACAAAGCCGCGCTCCGAGCCGATCGCAACCAGCCCGAAGGCCATGCCTTCCGCGAGCGACTTCGGCCAGCCTTCGGTTTCTGAAATCAGCGCGAGAATGTCGGCGCGCTCTAGACAACCCAGAACCTGGTCCAACTCGAGGCCGCCGGTAAACTGGACCGCCGCTTCGATGCCTAACTCCGTAACCAGCGCGGCCAGCGACGCCCGCTCGGGACCTTCGCCCACCACCGTGCAAGTCATCTCGTGACCGGCTGCGCGCACCGCCGCCACTGCGCGCAAAACCGCATCCACATGCTTCGATTTCGAAAGACGCCCGGTGTAGAGCAGGTTCAACGCTCGGCCGCCGCGCGGTTTTTGTGCCGCCACCCGCGCCCGGTCCATCTGAGGTGCCGCGAGCAATGACGTGAAAAACGGAATCACATGCGCCGGCTGATCCGGCCATTTCCCGTATACCGTCACGGGACCGCGCCACCAGCGTGAACGGAGCAGCCATTTCTGAAATCTCGTCGAATTAGGCTCGCCGGCCGAGCGATTCCACTGTGCCGCATATTTCGCGATCAGCGGCTTTTGAAAGAGCGGAGCGAGCAAAACGCCCAGTAAACCGAGATTCCCCGGACAACGCACATGGATCGCATCGCCCTGCGCCATCGCCCGGCACAAGCGAACAATCATCGCGGGCAGCGCCGCGATCAGCGCCAGTTTCGCAAGCGCCGTCTCGCCGCCCGCTTCTTTCTGCGGCATGATCGAAATGTTGTCGGCCGCGAACGCAACACAATCGGCCGGCGGACGCTCGTTGCGGCAAGGAGAGGCAATCGCGATTTCCCGAAATAGCTCCGCCCACAAGAAGATCTCGCGCGCATACGGGCCGTAAGCGAAGAGCCGGCCTTCAAAACGGTAATGAACGACGTGCGACACCACTACCAGCCGCATCTCGCCGAGCGCCCGGATCATAGGTCTACGCTTTCGGCGGGAACAAAGCCCCGCGCGGCCGGCTTAGGTGGCGCCGAGCGCGCTCCGGCAAGCGTCCCCGACACACGCGCAAACGGCATGCGCGCCCGGTCCCACGACGGTTTTTCAACCAAGGCGAGCGTATCGATCAGGAACTCGCCGGCAATCGACCAGGCGAGCCGGCCGTAATCCAAAAAATACTTGCGCTGCTTGGCAAAAGTGCGCCCGGCGCCAAAACCGGTCTGGCGCGTGCGCTCGACGAAGGAATCACGCGATTCGCCGGAGCGGAAATGCCGCAGTTTCAAATCTCCATCCAATAGCAACTTCCACTCGCGTCCCACCCGGAACGAAAAGTCGCGGTCTTCGCCGCCGTATGTCGGCAACTCTTCGTCGAACAGCAGCCCCGCAATCGCGGCGCGGCGGTAGATCATGCAGAATCCGTAGAAAAATCCGACCGGTTTCGCGCCCGAAAATGGCGCGCAGAAACTGACTGGAACGGAGGCTCCCAGCCGATCGATCGCGCCCGGCTCGAGACGCGGCACGATGCCTAGCATTCGCCGCAGCCGCCAGCGCGCGTTGATCGCCTGCGGGTAGTGGATGATATCGTAGCCGGTCAGGCCGCCCACGCCCTCCATCCCGGGGCGTTCGAACGCGGCCACGATCTTCGCGAGAAAATCCGCTTCGAACGCCACGTCGTCGTCAAGCAGGCAGATCAACTCGCCCCGCGCCGCCCGCAATCCCACGTTGCGCTGCCGTGTTAAGCCCTTCTCGGAAGCGAGCACCCGCGCCGCGAGCCGCGGCCCATGGCATTCCACGTTCGCGAGAGATTGCGCATAGCCGCTCTCGCCCGCCCCGTCCACCAGGAGTACTTCGAAATCGCCGAACGTCTGCGCCGCCAGGCACTTGAGCAATTGCGCTACGGGCTCCATGCGCCGGTACGTGCACACGATGACTGACAGTGTCATCGCCGGGCCTCGGTCGAGTCGCGGCTGGCGGAAGCGCGCGCGCGCGATACTCCGTACGCACCCGGCCGCACGAAGCTTCCGGCGCACTGCGTATAAAAAGCGCGATTCTTTTCCTGCACCCGATCGGCGGAAAACATCTGCCGCACGTGCGCACGCCCGGCCTCGCCGATGCGCCCGGCCAGCGTGTCGTTCGCAAGCAGCCGCAAAATCGCGCGCGCCAGAGCGTCGAGATCGTCCGGGTCGACCAGCAGCCCGGTCGCTTCGTCTTCAATCAACTCGGGACCTGAGTGACGAGTCGAATAGACCACCGGACATCCCTCCGCCATGGCTTCAACGGGCGCCAGGCTGAAAGCCTCCGAATACGACGGAAACACACCCGCTTGACAGCCGCGGTAAATGTCGCGTAATTGTTCCGTGCGTACGTGTCCGTGAAACCCGACCGATGCGCGGGCCGCTCCCTCGAGCAGCGATTCGAGAAATGGCTGCATCGGCTGCCCATCGTCGGTGCGCGCATCCTTGCCATACACATCGAGCCGCGCCTGGGGCGCCGCTGCCAAGACCTGTGGCCAGGCGCGAATTAGTTGAATAATGCCTTTTTTCCGCGTGAGACTGCCGGCAAAGATCACCCTATGCCGATCCCGCGGCGCCCGGACGCTCGCGCCGCTCAGCTCAACCGGGCAATAGAGAACTGCCGGCGGCTCCGGGCGCCGTCCGAACAGTTTCCCGGTCTTCTCCGCCGTATAGGCGCTCACGGAACAGCAATAGTCGGCGCGATGAAACGAGCGCGCCTCCAACCAGAACGAGCGCGGATTCTGCCGATACTCCATCTCGGCCGAGAAATAAGCGCTCGATCCGTGCAAGCGCACCACCACCGGAGCCGCAAGCCGCGGCCACAAAGCGGCGTGCCCTTCCCAATCCGGAACTTCAATCAGATCGATATGGCCTTGCGCCGCCCAGCGCGCGAGCGTGTGGAACAACCGGTAACGCGCCGCAATCCAGCCTAAACGTCCTCTAGGCGAGCGGAAGCGCCACACCTGGACGCCCCGATCTTCCTCGTAGGCGAGCGCGGATTCATCGGCCGGGTAGATGCCCACCACGCGTACACGATCGCCGGCGCGCACGAGAGCGCGCCCTAGCGTCTGAATGTAGCTGCCGATGCCGCCGTGCAACGCCGGCGGATACTCACAGCAGAGAAAGCAAATCGTCATGTAGCGCTGTCAGGCGGCCATCGTCCCCACACCCGCAATCCGCGCGAGCGCTTCGACCGTCGTCTGGCTCGATTCCCCCGGCCGGACGTCCACGTGCATCTCGACCAGCCGGCGCCGTCCCTCGCGATCGAGTGCGGGATCCGCTAAATAGGCGTTGATATGCTCCGGCAACGCTTCCGCGCTGCGCGCAATGCGGGAAGCCCCGAACTCCACCACCGGCAAAAAATGTTCGTAGTGATAGTAGTAGTCGTAAACCGGCATCCCGAACAGCGGCGGATTGGCGATATCGAACGCCACATTCACCACCGGCTTATCGTGCAGCCCGAAATCCAGCGTCATAGTTGACCCCAGATTCACATTGAGATCGGCGTGATGCGTCAGGTTGGCGAGAAACTGGATGTCTTCGCGCTGGGGAATAATGCGCGTCCAATTGCCCCCCTTGGGATGCAGCCAGGCCGGGGGCGTGAAAATCAGTTCCGGAAAACTCTCCCGCACCGCTCGATAGCGCGCGCCATCGTCGGCCGGCGAGGGCCGCACCAGCACTTGCGGGTTCCCTTTGATTTTCCCGGCGCGAATCTGTTCGAGAAGCACCCGCACATGCCCCGGATCCTCCGGACACGTTTCGGCGTCGCCGCCTGAAAAGCAGATCAACCGCCGCCCGGCATCGCCGCCAATGCGCCGGAAAAATTCGTCCCGGCTCCAGAGCAGGTTTTTATCGCCATACGGATCGAACTGCGGCGTGCCCACCACATGAATGCGATCGCTCGCGATCTGCGGATAATAGCGCTGCAATTCGCCGCGCATCGTCTGGCTCCACACCAGGTAGTGATCGAAGGGAGCGACAATGCGGCCCTTGCTGCTGAGGTTGTCCCAGCTCACGATAAATGTCGCGGTTGGGATGCCCAGTTCCTTCGCCGCCACCACCGCCGGCAGCAGACTGTAATCGCTATAGTGCCGCTGGCTGGTCGCGAACACGACCGCCGGCCGCGTGCGCTCGAACAGCCGCTTATAAGCGCGCACTTCTTCGAGACGCTCGACCAGCGCCACATGCACCGCATCGATCAGCCGTATCCGCCTGGGCTCGGCGCCCAGCCGCCCCAGCATGCGCGACGAACGGATGAACAGCCGCCGCGTGAAGCGCCCGCGCACCGGTTTCCGCACGGCGCGCTGCATGGAGCCGGTATTCGCCCAGTACATATGCGCGTAGGCGAGCGAGGACTGCAATAGCGAGATCGTGCGGCCCTGATTGAGGCTCGCGAGCGGATGCCACGCGACGCCCGCGGGCGACTCCGCCGCGTAAGCCGGGGCCAGGTCCTCCGGCAAAATATGAAACAGGTCCACGCGCGCTCGCGCCGCCAGATTTTCCAAAAACGGCCCCAGGACGAAATTCCGGATGCCCACTCCATCCGGCACAAACAGCGCCACACGAAACTCGGATTTCATTTGCTCAACTCTCAGCGCTTGCGGAAGGTCAGCAGATCGCATGAGGCGAGCCCCGCCGCCGTCCGGAACGACGGTTCTTTGCCGAAAAGCTTTTTCATGCCGCGATGCAGCCGGTACAGCGGAATAGTAATAGCCGCTTCCCAGGCATCGCTTCTATAAACCGGATGGTAGGGGTTGTACGGCACGCAACCCACATCTTCGACCGGCAGGCCCTTCAGCATCGCCAGATAATCCGCGCGCGTATAGCCGGTGCGTAGCATCGGCGCCATGCGGCAAGCTACCGGACTCGTCCGCGCGCGCATTCGCCGGCGCACTGTCGCCGGCATCAGTTCGCGCCCGAGCGCCCAAGGCCGCAATAACGCGAGTGTCAAAAAACGGATATGCGCGGACCGTTCCGGCATAATCACCGCAAACTGCAGCCCGCCCGGCCGCAGCAGCCGAACCGCCTCGACCAATAAGGGATGCGGCGCCTCGAAATGCTCGAGCAGCCCGATATGAAACACGCAGTCGTAACTCTCCGCCGCGAGCCTGGTATCGCGCGCATCCGCCTGCACTAGCTTCGGCGCAGGCAGCCCTTCACGCCGAAAATTCGCCTCCGCCACCCGGAAGCCGGCGACCGAAAGATCGAGCATGGTCACGTCGCAGCCCCGGCTCGCCAGGTACATCGATGTCGTGCCGCGCCCCGCGCCCAGTTCCAGATAGCTTCCGCCGGCCGCGGCTCGGCCCCATGGCCTTCCACAGGTCCTCGAAATAGCAGCGCTGCCAAAATTGATGGATCGTGCGCAGCGGCCCAGCCGTATAGAGCTGGACCATGTGCCGCTCGAGCGAGGACCAGCTCGAGTCCCACTGCTCTTCGCGCGGCGCCGTCTCCGAAGGACTGGTGCTCATGACAAGTTCAGCTCAACGCGAGGCTTGAATTCAGTACCGGCTCGCGCGGCTCCTCCCCGTCCGGCTCATTCGCCGGATCGATCGACCATGTAGCTTCCGGACTGAGAATCGATCCGCAGCCGCTGCTGATGCCGCCCACATCCAGATGAAACACATCGGACACATGCCGCGCCGACTGGCTTTGCGTCCGTAAAAACACTTTGAAATGCACCGAATACAATCCCGGCTCGAGCCACATCGCCGGCAGCCGCAGCTTGATGCGGTATTTGCCCTGCCAGGACTGGCCCGTCCCGAAGACCGAGCTGTCCTCCACCTTTTGAAACATTTTCCGCTGGTGCATGTCGTTGACGATGCAATACAAGCTGAATCCGGCCACCGGTTCGCCCACGTGCAGCGTAGTCGCGACTTCAAACGGCTCGCCCTGCTCGATGGTCGCCCCGCGATGGCTCGTAAGCTGAATCCGGCCGAAGCCGAACCCGGAAGCGGGCACGCGATCCGCTTGGCCATCGTCCATATTGCCCGCCAGTTTGAAATACGTCTCGATACTGCTCGAAATGTCGCCCGCGTACGAAACCCCGCCCTGGTGCAGCACCAATCCCTTCTTGCAGAGCGATCGCACCGCGCCCATGTTATGGCTCACGAACAACACTGTGCGACCGCCTTTGGCGGCTTCCCCCATCTTTCCGAGACACTTGGTCTGAAACGCCATGTCGCCCACCGCGAGCACTTCATCCACCATAAGAATTTCCGGCTCGAGATGCGCCGCGACCGCAAACGCGAGCCGCAGAAACATGCCGGTCGAGTAAAACTTCACCGGGGTATCGATGAATTTCTCGACTTCGGCGAAGGCCACCATTTCATCGAAGCGCGCCGCGATTTCACGCCGATTCATGCCGAGAATCGCCCCGCTCAACTGAATGTTTTCCCTGCCGGTCAGCTCCGGATGAAACCCGGTGCCTACTTCGAGCAGCGTTCCCACGCGGCCGTGCAATTCGGCAAACCCGGACGTCGGCTCGGTAATCCGCGACAGCACTTTGAGCAGCGTGCTCTTACCCGCGCCGTTGCGTCCGATAATGCCCACCACTTCGCCTTGTTTGATCTCAAACGAGACGTCCTTCAGCGCCCACATCAACTCCTCGCCGCGGCGGCGCTTGGCGGGCGCCCGGCCCGCTTTGCCGAATGGCGCCCGAGCCGCTCGCGCCAACGTATCGCGCAGCGTCTGGTAGGGCTGTTGGCCTCCTCCGAGCCGGTACTGCTTGGAGAGTCCTTCGACTACAATCGCGGTGTCGCTCATGATTCCTTCTCGCGGCCCCTCCTTCAGGAAGCCCTCGCCGTGCGCACGCCCGCTTCGAGCAGGTCCGCCAGCTTTCCAGCCAAATACAATTCCGTTTTCGTCTTCGATTCCCGCGTGCAGCCGCCCACATGCGGCGTGATCAGCAGATGCGCGTTCTCGCGCGCGTATTCGATCAGCGGATGGCCGCCCATCCCGGCGCTCGATTCGTTTGAGACCACGTCGAGCGCCGCGCCCTGCAATCGCCCCTCGCGCAGAGTCGCGAGCAAACCCGCTTCGTCGATCAATTCACCACGCGCCGTGTTGATGAAATAACTGCCCCACTTCATCTGGCGGAACAACGCGGCTGTGAAGAAACCGCGCGTATCGCGGCTGAGATCGGCGTGCAGGCTCACAATATCGGCTTCGGACAGCAGATGAGCGAGCGTGACGCCTTCGACCGTTCCATCGCCGTAGCCCGCCGGGAGCTTCGGATCGCTCGCGATCACACGCGCGTCGAAGGCCTTCAAATAACGGCTCACGATCTGTCCCAGTCGCCCGTAACCCACGATGCCCACCGTCTTGCCGTAGATTTCGGTTCCTTGAAAGCGGTCGCGCCGCCAACCGCCCGCCTGCGTATCGGCCGCCGCCGGCGCCAGTTGCCGCAACAGCGCGAGCAACAATCCGACCGTGTGCTCGGCGGTCGCGCGCACGTCTCTTAAAAATTCCGCTTCTCCGCGCAGCGAGAGCAGCGTAATGCCGCGCCGCGCCAGTTCTTCGGTATCCACGTGATTCAAACCAGTCGTCGGCGTCACGAGCACCTTCAGCCGCGGCGCCCGCTCGAGCAGCGCGCGATCGATGCGATGGCGCAGCCGCACCCACAGCACGTCGGCCGAGCCCACCGCATCTTCGAGCGCCGTGCGATCGAGATCCTCAAGCGCCACCGCCGCCACGCGCTTGAGCCGCGCGAGCGCGTGCGGCGGAAAGCCCTCGCGCTCAGCGATTAGAATGCGTTCGATCGGCATGGATACCGGAGCATGTGCTCCACCAGGAATAAATCGAAATGACTATCGATGTTCCGCGCCCGCTCTTCGGGAATGATCCAGGCGCGGCAGTCCGCTCCTTTCAGCGAATTCCCCTCCATCAGCACATCGCGCCGCGTCAGATACACCGACCCGTCGCGCAGATACATCTTCTCGAGCTGCTGCCGCGGCTGCCCTTCGAAACCCTCGATGAAGGGCGGATCGATCACGCGCCCCTCGGCGTCGATCCATTTCATGCGCGCCGGATGCCGTTCGCCGACATCGGAGAACGAAATTACCGAATCCGCGCCCGTCTTCTCGAGCAGCTCAATCGCTCCGTCGATGTCCGATGCGAGGCGCAGCGGATTGGTCGGCTGCAGCAGAAACACCGCATCGTAGCGGTCTCCGGCCGCTTCGAGGCGCCCGACCATATCCTGCAGCACCGGTAACGTCGGCGTGTCGTCTTGCGCCAATTCCGGCGGCCGAAGAAACGGCGTCTCAATTCCGAACTCGCGGCCGACCGCGGCAATGCCAGGGTCGTCGGTCGAGAGCACCGTGCGCGCCAGCCTCTTCGAAGCGCGCGCCGCCTCAGCCGTGTAAGCCAACAGGGGCTTTCCGGAGAGCGGCGTGATGTTCTTGTGCGGGATCCCCTTTGAGCCCCCGCGCGCCGTCACGATTCCAAGTATTCGCATGACCATTCGATAAAGCCGCCTCGCTCGCCGGCTCGCTGGTTGGGTAAATATATTGAAGCCGCTTCTGGGTATAGGGCTTGAGCCGGGCCAGGGCCTCGGCAATGCGGCCCGAGACCTGCCCGTCGCCATACAACGTGCTTGCCGCATAACGCCCGTGCGCCCGTTGATAGGCTAGCGCCGCGCCGATGTCTTCCCGGCGCGGCGCGACCGGCAGCACGTGCGTGTCGAATTCGCGCCCTTCCTGCCGGCCGCCCACCAGCACCACCGGCGTGCCGAAATACCCCGCATCGCGCACGAAGCTGCTCGAATTCCCCACCGCGCAGCTCGCCGCCGCGAGTACCCGCAAATAATTCTCAGGCGTCAAATTGGTGATCGTGCGGAGCCAGTCGGGCGCGGTCTGGTCCCGGAATACGCGTACCGTTTTGCTGATATGGTCGGCGCCGGCATCGATGTTCGGCCATAGCAGCAGCGTCGGCGTGCGCTCGCGATCGAGCGCCGCGAGCAGCTCCTCCATCTGCGCCTGTTCACTTCCGTACGTAGTCGTAGTCGGATGGAACACCACCAGCAGAAACGGTTTCGATACGTCGAGCGCCGCGCCTGAGCCGGAGCCATTGACCACCGCGCTCGTAAGCGTCCGGTCAAGCGTCCGCGCCAAATCGCTGCTCGGACAGCCGATCCCCAGAATCGCCTCATCCGCTTCGCCCATGCGCAGCAAATACTCGCGCGAGCGCACCGTCGCCGGGAAATGAAAATGCGCGAACTTCGAGATGGCGTGGCGCGCGCTTTCGTCGATCGAGCCCGACACCTCGCCGCCTTGCAGGTGCGCAATACACAGGTTCATGTAAGCGGCGCTAATGGCCGCCGCGAGCGCCTCATACCGGTCGCCGATCAGCAGCACCACATCCGGCTTCAAGCGCTGGTATTCGCTCGCGAACTCGACGGTTGCAAACCCCACCGATTTCGCCATCGAATTCGGCGTCGAGCCTTCGAGCTCGGTATAGATTTCTCCATTTACCGCAAGCCCGCTCGCCTTGACAAGTTCGACCGGCCGCCCGAACCGCTCGAGCACCATTGTGCCCGCCGCAATCGATTGCAGCTCCAGTTCCGGATGGTCCCGAATGGCCTCCATTACCGGTTTCAAACGGCCGAAATTAGCCCGGTCCACCAGCACCACGCAGACTTTCCGTTTTTTGGTTTGTGTCTTGCTTTGTGTCATGCCACTCCCCTCGCACCGCTTTCCGCATACACCGGCGCCGCTTTGCAATCCACCCGTCCGATGGTGAAGAAATTCTGCCCCGGCCCATTGGGTCCCTTTTCCGTCGTAAACGCGCACGCAAATCCCAGCCGCTCGAGCAGCCCCATCGCTTCCGCCGGAAACGAGTCGCGTTTGCCGTACGGATAACAAAACGGCCACAACGCCTGCGGCGCCAGATTGCGGCGCAAAAGCTCCGTTGACGTTTCCAGATCGGCCTGCAATTCTTCGCTCGTGAGACTCGCGAGCGGCCGGTGCCGGTGCGTGTGCCCGCCAATTGACATGCCCGCCGCCTGCATCGCACGCGCCTCCGCCCAGCTCAGGTACAGCTCCTCCGCGAAAACGCGTTCATTGCCGATGTAGCGCTCGAACAGCCGTCCCACAATTCTTTCCCGCAGAGCCGGATCCAGATTAAAATTAAAGAAATACTTGAATCTCGCTACATCCAGCGGGTCCCAGGCATAGGTCTGGCGCGCCGTGTCCGCGCTAACTTCAGATGCCTGCGCCCAGGCGGCTGAATCCAGTTCCCCGAGCCGGTCGAGAAACGCGCTCCTATATTCGTCGAAATCGAGCGCTGCCATCAGGAAATGGTTCATATGTACCGGCACCACCACGCGGTCTTCGAGACACGCCGTGATGACGTGAAAAATGCCCTGGATACCGAGGCCGTTCAAAATCGGCGTGACCTCTCGATAGTGCTCTTTGAGTCCGTCATCGAAGGTCAGAAGACACAGCTCGCGGCGCGGGCGATAGTGGCCGGCTAGATAGGCGAGCGCGCTTTCGAGCGTAGCCATCTCGAATTCCCCGGCAAGCGACCGCACCTGTCGCTCGAAATCGGAGAGCAGCATGCCTTTGATGCGCGGATAGCGCGTGCGCTCTAGATCGCGCACATAGTGATACATCACGATGTGGAGCATTTCAGTTCGGCCTGTCCTGGTCGGAATCGGATTTGGTCCAGTACCACGGGCTGTCGCTCGCCGCAAATCCGGGCGCCGGCTCTTTCAAAAACATGGCGCTCAGAATTCCGCCACCCTTGCCATCGAGCGGCTGAAAACGCGACGGCATACGCTCGCCGTCTTCGACGGTCGAGGTATCGATAAAACCGGCCTCTTCGAGACAGCGGTTGGCCCCGGCATGATAGCCGTAGAAATCGGCGCCCAGCGCGCCCGCTTCCCGCATTTCCTCGAGCGCCGCCGCTAGCAGCGCGCGTCCATTCGCGGGCGAAGCCGGAAACAATTCGACAATCCGCGCAATCCGATCCACATCCCGCCGGCCTTCCGCGGCGCTTTGGCGAATCGTCTCGAGACGCCACACGAGCAAACCGGTGCGCTCGCCTTCAACAACCGTGACCATGCGGTATTCAAAACGTGGATGTTCGAGATACCGCCAGCGCAAATAGTCGGAATCGCGCGCCGCTCCGATGGTCGTCTTCGCGATGGCCGGCCAATCCACGCGGTCCCAATCGGGCGGCAGCGACGATCCATGCCCTAAGGCGCTTGCGGCTGGCGCCGGGAGAACAAAGCGTTCGGCCAGAGCGCGCTGGCGTGCGGCTTCCCAATCCGGATAGGCGATCGCAAGCAGATTGCGCAAACGCTCTTCCGCGCCCTGGAATATCGCAAGCCGCCGCGGCAAGTACGGCAATACCTCGCCGCGCAAAACACGGTAGATAGCCGATGTCGCGGGATTGATGCCGAAAGCAATTACCGCGTGCCGCGACAGATTGCGGAACACGCTCAACAGTTGCAGTGCCGTGGGCCCGCGCCGGTAATCCGGACGGATCACGTAATTGGCGATCCAGATACCCGCCGAGACGGTCCCAAACGAATTGAACGAAAACGGAATGCCACCCAGAATGCCTACCAGTTGGCCGGCATCTTCGGCCAGCGCAAAACTATAGCCAGGCTCCTCCCAATGACTCGCGCGATGAAACGTCCAATCGAACAGCTTCTTATCGCGGACATAGATGTGATCCTTGGCCCAGTACTCATTCAGAAATGCCGCGATGGGCGGATATTCGTCGAGCCGGGCGTAACGAAAAGCGACAGCCATTTAAGCGACTCCGTAAGCGGGAACTTTTTCCGCGAGTAAGGCGGCGATCAACTCAACCGACAGCAACTGCTCGATCTCTTCCGGCGTGAATTGCGTCCCGAATTCCTGTTCGAGCGCCAGCACCAGGTCGAGATGATGCAGCGAATCCCAGGCCTCGATCGAGTCGGGAGACGACGCGAGTGAAATCTCTTCCATTGGCAGGCCGAACACATCCGCCACCAGCCGCCTGACCCGTTCAAGCATGCGCCACTTCTCCTGATGCGAGCGCGTTCGCCGCGCTCAATTGAATCCACGGCGGGCAGGCGATTGCCCGCTCCTCAATGTCGAGCGCCCACAGCGTTCCCGCCGCGGTTTGTTCAAGCGCGCGAAACCCGTGGCGCGGATAGAAGGATTCGGCAGGCTTGTTCTTCGCCGTCGGCAAGAACCAGCCCACAATCCGCCGAACGCCGCGCCGCCGGCTGTCTTCCACCAGAAAATGCAAGATGGCGTCTTCGACCGTGCGGCCGATCACCCGGCAACTCAGCAGTAACGTATCGATTTCGCACTCTGGCTCCGCCCCGCCCTCGCCGCGGCGCACAATGCAGGCGCCCACAATGCCGTTATCGCCAAAACGGTCGCATACTTCAGCCGTGTAGACGTCCCAATCCGGCGCGGCCGCATATCCGGCTACTTCGATGGCGGTGTGCCGCCGCGTGGTCAGGTTGAACTGGTTCGTCTTCCCGATCAGCTGCGCCACGCGGTCAAGCGTCGCGGGCAATGTGGCGCGCGCAATCTCAACTTTCTGTGCGAGCGAATAATAAAAATCTTCCAGCGAAGCATGATTCGTCTGCGCCGCCCGCCGCTCGCGCTGCTGCTGATAATATTTTCCGCGCGCTCGGTCTTCCGCCAGATGCTCCAGGCGCTCGAACAAGGGGCAGGCGCGTACGAGGTCGGCATAGCGCATCGGGTCGGTTGGCAGCTCGAGAACCGTCACCTCCGGCAGCGCCAGCCGGATCGCCTCGCGCTCGGCCGGATTGTCGTCTAGGAAGACCAAACTGTCCAGACCCACGTTCAATTCCCCGGCAATGCGCCGCAGACTATCGGCCTTCGCGTCCCAATGGATCTGCCAGGCCGCAAAATGCTGTTTGCGCAGCAGCATGGCCGGATGCGTTTCAAGCGCCCGAAGCGCCTCGGCTTCGTTGTTCTTGCTCGCAATCGCAAGCACGATTCCACGATTATGGAGATCGGCTAGTGCGCGCTGCAGGGCCAGATACGCCGCGCCCGGATAGTCGCGCCCGAGTTGAATCCCTTCCACGCCGTCCTCGCCAATCACGCCGCCCCACAACGTGTTGTCGAGATCCGTGACAACAACCTTTGCCACCCGTCCCATCAACGGATAGAGAAAGCGCAGCCATTCCTCCGCCAGCGCGAACAGGTGTTCGGCGGCAATCGGCATCCGCATGGTGAGCCATTTGCGCTCATCGTGCCAGCGCTCGCGGCCATGCCGGGCGACGAGCGAGTCGTACTCAACCACATACACGCCCGTGCACTCGCCCGCAAGAGCCCGTAGCCGCTGATTGACTTCTTCGATGGCGCGCGTCTGACTCTGGGCGCTTTGCCCGTCCAGAATGCCGGCGTTCGCGACCACCGGCTTTTCGAAGGTGTGCAACAGCAGGCGCGCCTCGCTGTGCGAGCGGAACACGCCAATCCATTGCCGAAGCGACGCGAGAAATTCGTCGGCCGCGGTCTGCGCCTCGTGCGCGTCCAAATCCGTGAAGCGGTCCCAAATTCCCGGCAATACGTCGCGCGTCTGTAGCGCCAGCATCACTACGTCCGGGCGGAAACTATAAAGCTCGCTTCCCCGATCGAGAATCTGCTGCGCGTAATTGTCAAAACTTCCCACCTGGACTTCCACGTCGAGACCGCCAGCAAACGCCGCCGCGCGCAGCAACGGAACCAGCGGCTCGACAGTAAACGAACGCAGAATGGCGAGCCGGCAGCGCGTCAGGGCCAGATGCGGCCGCAGCCGCTCATACCGCGCGCTGGCAAAAGAAGCCGCCGCCGACGTTCGCTCCGCGTGCAAAAACCGAGCGAGCGCGGCATGCGCCCGGTGCCAGTCTTCACTAGTGAGAGCGCTCTCGATTTCCGCGCGCAGATCGGTTGCGAGTGTTCTGGACATGTTCAAGGAAACAACTAGAGAGAAATTCCGCCGCAGACCGGCAAATCGACACCGGTCAGAAAACCGGCCGCCCCGGAGCACAGAAACACCACCGCCTTCGCGACATCGCCGGCTTCGGCAAGCCGCCGCAGCGGTGTCTGCATGGCCTGCACTTTGCGCAGCCGTTCCGGCAATCCGCCGATCGAATCGGTCGCGGTAGTCCCCGGTGACACCAGATTCACCCGGATACCGTGCGGTCCATATTCGGAGGCCAGCGCGCGCGTCATGCCCACGAGCGCCGCTTTCGCCATCACGAAGGCCGTCCAGTGCGCCGGGGGAACCGCGCTCGTCAGAATCGATCCGATATTCACGATGGCGCCCGATTTCGCGGCCAGCATTCCCGGCAGTGCCGCCTGCGCGCAGTAAAACGCGCCGCGAATCTGCACATCGAACAGGCTTTCGATTTCGCGCCAATCCAACTCCACAAACGGCTTGGGTATAAACGGAGCCGCCGCGCTGTTCACCAGCAGATCAACCCCGCGCCCCCACTCGCGCTCGACCGCGGCAAACGCGCTCGCAACCGCGGCCCGATCCGAAATATCCGCCTCGACCGGTAGCGCTCGTCCGCCGCGTTCGCGAATTCCATCGACCACCGTGCGCGCGGCTGCCTCATCGCGCCGGTAATTTACCGCCACCGCCACGCCCGCCTGAGCCAGCTCTTCGGCTACTGCCGCGCCAATACCACGCGAAGCGCCGCTCACGAAGGCCACTCGCTCGGCCAGCGGCCGCTCTTGCTTTTTCTGCTGGCGTTCGAGCAGCATCACCGCGCCCTCGCCGTCCATCACCGTTTTACCGTCCTGGTTCACCGCTCCCACTTCGATCGTCAATGTGTTCGATCCTTCCGACTTGTGTGTTACGCGTAAGCGGATCGCGATCGTGTCGCCCGCAAACACCGGCGCGAGCCAGCGAAACGATTGCCGCGTCCACAGCGCTCCGGCGCCAGGTAATTGCATGCCGATCATGGTCGAGACAAAGCTCGCGAGCAGCATGCCGTGCGCCACTGGCTTCTGAAACGTTGTCGCGCGCGCGAACTCGCGATCCACGTGCAGCGGATTGTAGTCGCCCGATAACGCCGCGAACGCTTCTATATCCGCGCGCGTGATGGTCTTCGACAAATGCGCTACCGCGCCTGCCGCGACCTCCCGCAAATTCATCGTCGCCGCAGCCACTTACACTCCTACGCTCACAGGCGCGAGCAAATCCGTTTCCTGAATCGATTCGTCGGCCGAAAGCGCGCGCGCGAGCGTACGGCCCACCAGCTCCGGCAAACGCTCCGGCGCGAGGCCCGTGCCCGGCTTTTTCACTGCCAGGTCCGTTTCCCGCAGCACACTGCCCGCGCCCAGCGCAACGCGCGCCACCACGCTCTTCCCGAAGATCGCCCGCGCCGGAGCCGCCTCCCGCGCGAGCGCATCTTTATCGACCGGATGGGCGAGCATCCGCCCAATAACCCGCGTGCCTTCCACCAACTGCCCGAGTTCGGAAGTAGTCAGGGAAGCCGGCACATCCGGCCCAAAACACTCGCGGCTGAATGTTACATGCACTTCGAGCGCGTCCGCTCCCAGAGCCGCCGCCGCCAGCCCTGCGTAAATAGACCCGGAATGATCGGATAAGCCCACTTTCCCGCCGTAGCGCGCACGAAACGCCTCCAACAGGTTCAGCCCCACTTTTTCAGGCGGGCAGGGATACGCCGTCGTGCATTGCAGCAAAGTCAAATCCGTTACCCCGCGGCGCAGCCGCTCGACGGCCCTATCCATCTCGGCCCATCCGCTCATGCCGGTCGAAAGCAGAACCGGCAGCCCGCTCCCGGCTACGAAATCGAACAGCGCGGGATGGCTCGCTTCGCCCGAAGCAATCTTCCAGGCCGACACCCCAACACGTTGCAACAGCTCCGCCGCTTCGAGCGAAAACGGCGAGCTGAGGAACAATAGACCACGCTCGATCGCGTGCTCCCGCAACCCGGCCCACTGCTCTTCGGAAAATCCGGTCCGCTTCCAATACTCGAAACGCGTCGCGTCCTGCAAACTGAACTTCACTCGCCAGGGCTCGCGCAGCGTGCTTTCGGCCGAGGCGATGTGCGTCTGGAACTTGACGGCATCGGCGCCCGCTTTCGCGATCGCATCGATATAAGCGTGCGCCGCGCCCAGACTTCCATCGTGCGCCTGCGCTACTTCGGCAATGATCAGCATGAGACGAAAGCGGCCCTCTTAGACCGTATCGGCGAAGGTCTTCTCCATACGCCGGAAATAGTAAGCTCCGCCCACCAGAATCGCGAGCGAGACGAACGTCGACACCAGCACCATCGGCCCCGGAGCGGTCTTGGTGCCGAGCAGCGCCCAGCGGAATCCCTCCACCACGCCCGCCATCGGATTCAAGCCGTAAAGCGTGCGCCAGGGCTCCGACAACAAGCTGCTCGGATAGGCAATAGGCGTCGCAAACAGCCAGAACTGCGTTAGAAACGGCAGCGTATATTTCACGTCGCGGAACTTCACGTTCAGCGCGCTCAACCAAAAGCCCACTCCCAGCGATGTCGCAAGCGCCAGCAAAATGAGCGGCACGACGAACAACGGATGCGGCGGATGAATGCGATAGAAACGCGATCTGCGCGATCAACAGCGCGAATGCCACCGAGAAATCGACCAGCCCGGCGAGCACGGTCGCCAATGGGATCAGCAGCCGCGGAAAATACACCTTGCGGATCAGGTTGGCGCTGCCCACCAGGCTGTCGGAGCCCTGCGTCAGCCCGTGCGCGAAAAAGGTCCACGGCACCAGCGCCGCGTAGCTGAACGCCGGATACGGAATACCGTCGGAGGGCACCTTCGCGAGCCGCCCGAAAAACAGGCTGAAGATCAGCATCGTGAACAGCGGCTGCACCACCGCCCACGCCGCCCCGAGCGCGGTTTGCTTATAACGCACTTTGATGTCGCGCCACACCAGGAAATACAGCAGCTCGCGATACTCGTTCAGCTCGCGCAGCCGCAGCGCCACCCAGCCGCTGGTCGGCGCAATGCGCAGCACCCGCTCGCGCGCGGCCGCAGACGGGCGCCGTCACACTCTTCGACAAGGCATCGGATAAAGCAGAAGACACAATTTTTCTTTCCTGTTTCTTTCTTCTTCGGTCGTTTTTTGCGACGCGTGCTTTTTAAGAAGCGGCCGCGCTCTCGAGCCGTCCCGGCTGCGATCAACTCGCGCCAGCTTCCCACCGGCTGATACTCCGGCACCAGATCTTTCATCAGCAGCAGCAATCCCAGTTCGTCTTCGCGCGCGACGCCGCGCTCCACGTCGCCCAGCCAGCGGTCCATGGTCTGGCCATTCTTACGCGCGCCTTTGAAGATGCGGATCTTTTCGTGGTAGGTCGGCAGCATCTCTTCGCCATCGAGCACCAGTTCTTCGAATAACTTCTCGCCAGGCCGCGTCCCGGTGAAACGAATTTCGATGTCGACGTCCGGCTCGTAGCCGCTCAGCCGGATCATCTCGCGCGCCAGGTTCACGATCGGCACCGGCTCGCCCATATCCAGCACGAAAATTTCCGAGCCCTTGCCCATGGTCGAAGCCTGCAGCACCAGTTGCACCGCTTCCGCGATGGTCATAAAATAGCGGCGCATTTCCGGATGCGTCACCGTGACCGGACCGCCCGCCGCAATCTGCTTGCGAAACAGCGGCACCACGCTGCCGTTGCTTCCGAGCACGTTTCCAAACCGCACCGACACGAATTTCGTTTGCGAGCCCTCTTCCGGGTTCGGCCGCGCCGAGACCAGCAGTTCCGCCACGCGCTTCGTCAATCCCATGACGTTGGTCGGGTTGACGGCCTTATCGGAAGAGATCATCAGAAAATTCGTCACGCCATTCGCGACCGCCGCATCCACCACATTGCGCGTGCCGAGCACGTTATTCTTCACCGCCTCGAGCACATGGCTCTCCATCACCGGAACGTGCTTGTACGCGGCCGCATGGAAAATCGAGGTCACGCGCCAGGCGCGAATGGCGCGCTCGACGCTCGCATACTCTCGGATATCGCCCACCACCGGCGTCACTTTCACGCCCGTGTAGCTCGCCGTGAGTTCCCGGTCGATCGCAAACAGATCGCTTTCACTGCGCTCAAATACGATCAGGCGCGCCGGTCGGAACGAAGCCAGCTGCCGGCACAGTTCCGAGCCGATCGAGCCGCCGCCGCCGGTCACCATCACGACCGCGCCTTCTACCGAACGCCGGATCAGTTCTTCATCGAGACGCACCGGTTTGCGGCCCAGCAGATCCTCGGTCGAAACGTCGCGGACTTGCGAAATCGAAGCCCCGCCGGTCAGCAGCGCGGCCACCCCCGGCACGGTCTTGCACGGCAGCCCGGCGGCGCGGCAATTGGCGAGCGCCTCGCTCAGCTTGCGGCCGGAGACCGACGGCATCGCGATCACAATCTGATCGAGCGTCAAATTGCGGCGCCGGAAACGGTTCACGATCAGCGAAGCCTGCCGCCCGCAGCCCACCACCGGAACTCCCATCAGCGTCAACCCGGCCTTGCGCGGATCGTCGTCGAGCAGTCCGCGCACGTGCCAGCCGATCGCCGGATTCGAGCGGATTTCGCGTAGCAGCGCCATGCCCGCCGAGCCCGCGCCGTAGATCAGGACGTTACGTGTCGGAGCCGCGTTCGCGCCGCCCGCCACGCTTTCGTGATACATCCGCACGCCCACGCGCGCCCCCGCCATGGCGAGAAAGCACAGCAGAAAGTCGATGCAATATACCGAGCGCGGAAACGTCCACCCATAAACGGCGAGCGCCGCGAGGGTAAACCCGGCTGAAGAGATTACGTTCGCGCGCAGTAACTGGTACAGATCGGTAATACCGCTATAGCGCCAGCCGCCGCGCTCGCAGCGGCTGAAATAGAATACCCCTAGCTTCACGCTCAACGCGATCGCGAGGCCGCCCCACAAATAGGCGAGTTCGCGGCGTGGAATTGCATATTCGAAGCGCAGCAGAAACGCTGTCACGAGCGAAACGAGAATCACTGCCGCGAGGAATAATCGCAATACGGCGCGGCGCTGGCGGGCACTCAGCTTGAACATGGTTTGGTTTGCGTTTGTACTGAAATCAATCGCCCACGGCAGCGAACACCGGCCGCTCGACGCGCTGCCGCGCCACAATCTGGCGTACTGTGCGGGCGACCGCGCGTACTTGCTCTTCAGCAAGCGCCGGATAGAGCGGCAGCGAGATCAGGCGTTCATACAGCGCCAACGCGCGCGGACAATAATTTTGCGGCAACTCCGCCCAGCGCGCGAAGAACGGATGCAGCGGCATTGGAATGAAATGCACGCTCGCCCCCACGCCCCTGGCGCTGCAGCTCGGCCATGAACTCGGCGCGATCGATCGCGCAGTTTGTCCAAGACTGCAGCCGCATGGCAAATAAGATGCCAGGCGTGCCGGCCATCGGCGCTTTCCTCCGGAAGCTCTATTTCCTCCACTCCCGCCAGCTCTTCGCGGTACAGCGCCACCAAACGGCGGCGCGCCGCCGCAAACCCTTCCAGCTTGCGGAGCTGGTGAATGCCGATTGCCGACTGGATGTCTCCAAGGTTGTATTTGAACCCGGACTCGAGCACCTCGTAATACCATTTGCCCTTTTCCGCGTAGCGGTTCCAGGCGTCTTTGCTGATGCCGTGCAGGCACAGCACCCGCATGCGTTCGGCGAGCGCGGCTTCGTTCGTCGTCGACCATGCCGCCTTCGCCCGTGGTCAGGTTTTTGGTCGCATAGAAGCTGAAAGCAACCGCATCGCTCTGCCGCGCCGCGCGCTCGGAAGCAAGCGGCAGGCCTCGATAGTGCGTCCCGGTCGCGTGCGCCGCGTCTTCGATCACGCGCAACCCATGCCGCTCGGCCAACGCCCAAATGGCGCCCATATCGCACGGCTTAGCCCGCCAGATGCACCGGCATAATCGCTTTGGTGCGCGGCGTAATCCGTTCGGCAATCGAAGCCGGATCGATGTTGCCGTCCGCCGCCACATCGGCCAGGACCGGCGTCGCGCCCACCTGCATGATGACGTTCACGGTCGCGCAGAACGTGAGCGGCGTGGTGATCACTTCATCGCCCGGCCCGATATCCAAAGCCGCGAGCGCCAGATGCATCCCGGCCGTCGCCGAATTCACCGCGAGGGTGTGCCGGCACCCCAGATAGCGCGCAAAATCCGCTTCAAAGCGCGCCGTCTTCGGTCCCGTGGTGATCCACCCGGAACGGAGTGTATCGGCAACTTCCTCAATTTCCTCGTCTCCGATCGACGGCACGTGGAAGGGAATAAAAGCGTGTTTGTTCATCGAGTCTCCCCGCAAAGAATCCATCTCCTGATCCGTGCGGCATCGAACGCCCCAGGCAGCAGGCTGTAGCAAGCCGTCAGGATGATTAGCTGTAAGTCGCGCCACAGCGTGCGCCGCTCGAGATAAGCCAGGTTCAGCGCAAGTTTATCGGGAAGCAGCACTTCCCGATAAGCCTTCTCGGTATCCGCAAACCCGGCGAGGATGCGCTCTTCATCCCGATACAGCAGGGTCGCGAGATCGGTAATGCCGGGCCGCACCGCCAGCGTTTCGCGCCAGGCCGGCTCGGCGAGATCCACATAGCGCTCCACTTCCGGCCGCGGACCCACCAGGCTCATCTCCCCGCGCAGCACGTTCCACAGCTGCGGCAATTCGTCCAGCTTGAGCTTGCGCAGCCAGCGTCCGGTACGCATCACGCGCCGGTCCCCGGCCGCCGTGATCAATATCTCCGAAGAATTCCTGTACATCGAGCGGAATTTCAGCAGCTCGAAAACTGCGCCGTCCTGGCCCACGCGTCTTTGCCGGAACAGCACCGGGCCGCCATCTTCGCACCAGACCGCCGCCGCCGCGAGCATGCAAGCCGGGGCCGCCAGCGCGAGCGCGGCCGCAGCCAGCGCCCGGTCGAGCCACAGCCGCGCCGAAGTCATCCGGTAGCGGCGAGGATTCGCGCCCGCGGACGCCTCAGTAGGTGTAGTTGGTGTAGTAGCCGTAACGCGACTTGGCTCGAAAATCCCATTCATTGAGGATCGTTCCCAGCACCGGAATGCCGTCATCCACCAGCCGCTGCTTGGCGGCACGCGCGGCGTCGCGCGTGGTCTTGCTGGCGCGAATCACCAGAATCGCGCCATCCGCCAGCCGCCCCAGGACCCGCGCGTCGGAAATGTACAGCATGGGCGGCGTGTCGATCACGATAATGTCGAACTCGGCGCGCAGCCGCTTCAGCAAATCCGCCAGCCGCCGCGAATACAGGAGGTTCGCGATGCTCAAGGTTCCCGGACCGCTCGGCAGCAGCGACAGCCCTTCAATATCCGTCTTGCGCGACAGCGCCTCCAGCGGGCAGTTCTCGAGCGCCGACCGCTCGCGCAGCAGATCGCTCAAACCCCAGCTATTCGAGACGTTGAAAATATCGTGTAAATGCGGCTTCCGCATGTCGGCGTCGATCAACAGCACGCGCAGGTTGATCTCGGCGAGTGCGATACCCAGGTTGCTCACAATCGAGCTCTTGCCTTCGCCTTTGCCGGCGCTCGTAATCATGATCACGCCCGGCAAAGTGGCTCCTTCGCCGGCCACCATGATCGAAGCGAGCGCGCCGCGGAACGATTCGGCGAGCAGCGAGGGATGATCCTGCCAGGTCGACAACTCGAACGCTTCGCCCTCTTCGGCGCCCTCCGCGCCTCGACCCGGACGCCGGTCGCGCGGTTGCGGAAAAAATCGTTGCGAGGGAATCACGCCCAGCTCCGGAACCTGCAAGTGCAGCGGAGACTCGCCCGGCGCGCGCACGCTGCGGTCGATAAATTCCCGCCCCATTACGAGTCCGAACGCTCCCACCAATCCGAATAGGAATCCAAACGAGGCGTTGCGCGGCAGGTTCGGCTTGGTCGGCGACGATGGCACTTCGGCCGCATCAAGCAGCCGGATATCGCTTGCCTGCACCGATGCGCCCACTTCCACCTGCTTGGTCTTGGCGAGTAACTGATCGTAGATCGCGCGATCGGTCGCAACTTCATGCTTCAGCACGTCATAATAGACGCTCTTATGATCGGTCTGCAGCAGCGTCTCCATCTGTTTCTGGTATTCATGCGCGAGAAGTTGCTCGCGGCGCTGCGCCGCGTCGTAATCGTTGTTGATGCGTTTGCGGATGGTCTTACGCTCGCCCGTGAGCGTGCCTTCTAAAGCGGTAATTTGCGCCTGCACCTTCACCACCTTGTAGTGCGAGGGCGTATATAGGGACAAGAGCTCGGCCAGTTCTTGCTTGAGTTCCGCCATTTTGCGCGAATATTCGCTCAAATGCCCGTTATCGGCCACCTGCGGAATGGCATCGGCCTGCGAAGCCGCCGCAATCTCCGACAACGACTGTTTCGCGATCCGGTCGGCCTTCGCCGAGGAGTATTCCTGCTGCAGTTGCTTGAGCGTATCTTCCTCGATGCTCTGCTCGGCGCCCGTGTAGACCAGGCCCGTCTGCCGCCCGTATTCCTGCAGCCGGTTCTCTGATTGCTCGAGATTCGTCTTCAAATGCTCTAACTGCTTATTCATCCACTGCGAGGTGCGGCTCGACGATTCCCAGATCGATTCGAGACTGTACTCGATGTATTCATGCGCCATCGCATTCGCAAACGCCGCCGAATACCGCGCATCCGAGGATTCGCAGACAATTTCGACGATCCGGCTGTTATCGATGATGTGCGCCGTCACGCTCGCCGAACGGGGGTGGCGCTTCACGGCCGTGGGCGCCGCGCTTAACCCGAAAATCTTACGCAACCCCGCCCAACGGCTGGCCGCGACGTCCAGCGCCGGTTCGGCTGCGAACTTATCCTGCACGCGCTTGCGCAGCGATCTGCTCTCCAATACGCGGACCTGCGTTTGCAGAAAGTTTTCGGGTCCAAAGCCGGCTCCGTCTTTCGCTCCCGTCAGCCCGGCCGAGTCCCCCGCGCCAACGCTCTGGAATTCCAGGTAGCTGCGCGCCTCATAGACCGGAACCTGCAACCAGCTCACCAGGCATCCGGCGCCGGTTCCAAGCGCCAGCATCGCCAGCAGCAGAATCCGATGCCCACGCAGCAACTGCACATATTCGAGGAGCCCGCGCGGCTCGCTTTGCCCGGAGCCCTTACTTTCGAGCGGGTCCAAATACACCATGCTCAGCGGCCCCGAAGCGCTCGGCTTCAGCTCCCGCTCGGGCTGGTTGAAATAAGGAAGGTAGTTAGGCACGGTTCGTTTCTTGTTTCGTCGTTCCGGCGCGCGTCACAGGCGGCCAATCAGCAGCATGCTCGACGAGATGGCGCTCGACGTCATGGTTTCGAGATAAATCGCCACGCGGCTCGACGGTACGATCACCACATCCCCGTCCGTAAGTGCTAAATCCTTGTCCTGTCCAGATAAGATTCGCTTGGCATCCACGCGGATCGACGTGGTCTCGAGCCCGTCTTTGTCGACGTGCCGCAACACGGTTTTTCCCGCCGATGCCACGTGCGTCAGCCCGCCCGCCATCGCGAGCGCCTGGCTGAAGGAGACTTTGCTCTGCGTCACGAGCTCGATCGCGCCAGGCCGGTTGACTTCTCCCGCCACATACACCATGTGCCGCAGCTTCAAATCTTTCGACACCGTCACCACGTCATTCGCAAGCACCGCGAGATTCGCCTCGGGGCTGTCCTTTTGCAACACTTGCTTCAATTGCAGTTCGACCACGCTATAGGCGCCATCGACCGTTGTCCTCGCGTTCGGATACGGAATCGTCCCGTTCTCGCGGCCGCGCGTCAACGTCACCGTCGGACCCGCTTCTTTCGGACCACCGGCCGATACCAGCACCTCAAAGAGCGATGTCGGCCCTTGCAACTGCACCACGCCCGGCTTTTCGACCGCACCCGAAACCGTCGCCGGATGTCCATGAAATTCGGATATAAACACTGTTACTTGCGGATTGCGCACGAACTGCTTCAAGCGCGTCGTCAATTCCTCTTCGAGCTGCGCCGCCGTCATTCCCGCGGCGTGTACCCGCCCGACAATCGGAAGGCTCAGATCTCCGCCGCCGCCCACCCGCCAGGGCTTGCTGATTTCTTCTACGTTGAGCGCCTCGATCGTGATCACATCCTCCGCGCCGATCACCGCCGCGTCGTCGCTTTGCGCCGTGGCGTAGGCGCTCGGCAGGCTGTCCGCCGTATTGCCTCCCGGCGGCGATTGCGCCTGCTCGGCCGCCACGAGGATCAACGGAAGACCGAGACAGAGAATCCCCAAAAGCATGGAATTTCTCCCGGCGCCGCGCAGTCCGTCAGGCATTGTCGAGCAAACCTCCAAACCGGCTCACCGTGTCGTGATCGAGCGCGGCCCTTTTCGACCCGACGCCCTCCTCCCGGCTACCCGCCCGGGCGGGCTCGCTGCCGAGCACTCGCGCAATTAGCGCCCGCGTGATCTCGAGCGCCGTCTCCACTTCTTTTAAGCGCCGTGCAATAGTCGCCAGGTCGCCTTCAAGCGAGGCATCGCCGCTTTCCACCCGGCTCAGCAAAGCCTGCCGAGCGAAGTCCGACACGCTGCGCGCCCCAATGCTCATGCACGCCTGCGTCACGGACGAATATTCGTCGGGAGCCAAACGAAAGCTGACTAAAATATTTCGATTTTTGAGAAGCGACACAGATCTCGTTCTAACAGGCGCCTCTGCGGCGTCTACATTGGAAGTTACTCGATGGCGTAAGCGGTCAGCCGCTCGTCACGCTAGGAAAGATTGCATTGCCGAAAGCATTCGAGCGATAGGCTGTTTCCGCACTGCGGACACGCTACCGCCATCAAACCCACACAGGTTACAATTCGTATGCAAACGGGTATACATTTTTATACCGTTTGCAACGCTCAACGTCAACGTAACTGCCGCCCGTGCGGTACTAAAACACCCCTTATTGCATCGAGAGTGGTAGAGCTTGCCCGCTCCCGGAACTTACTCGCCTAACACCGGCCCAGTTATCGCTTCTTACTGTTACACCTATAGGCCCGCGGGTTTTGTGGTGTAATCCCGTTCCGCGTACTCAATCACTGTCGCCAGCTGATCCAGCGGATCTTCCCTCGTCTCCAGGGCAAAGGTATGTCTCATCAAGAAAGTGTCCGCCACAAACCGTGACACTTCTATCTCGCGAGCCGGAGCTATGCGTAGGTCCGATCGGGAATTCGCAGTGGCCAAAACACGCTTGGCCAGAGTGATTAAATCAGTCGCCTTGCCGCTGCCGATGTTCATCGGCCCGCTTGGCACGTCTCCCCATCCTGCCCGCACTAGGCTCTCGACTACCGTATCGATCCAGACAAAATCCAGGATCTGCTTGCCCCCATACAGCGTCAGTGGTAAGCCCCGCAAAGCCTGATTCACAAAGATCGGGATCACACGATCGAAATCGCGCGTGCCATACACATTCGCGAGGCGCAAGATAACCGGCGTAAAAGTGCGCGAAGAAAACGCCCGGCAGTACATTTCCCCGGCCGCCTTACTGGCCCCATATGCGTTTTTCGGACAGATCGGCGCGCTTTCCGGAACCGGCAACGTTTGCGGGTCGCCGTATACTTCCCGCGAGGAGCTGAAAACCAGACGCTTTGCACCGGCCGCGCCAGCCGCCCTTAGCACCTCGAACGTGCCCACCACATTCGCCCGAAAGGAGTAGTCTATGTCCGTGACCGCACCCAATACGTTCGACTGCGCAGCCAGGTGGTAGACCAGATCGACGCCCTGGAGCGCTCGCTCGACGACACTCCGGTCGCAAATATCGCCCTGAATAAACTCCACTCGATCCGTCACGGGCTCGAGATTCGCCAGCCGTCCCCGCCGCAAATTATCGAGCACGACTAGATGATTGGACGGGTCGAGAGCCAACCGGTCCACTAAATGGCTGCCGATGAATCCCGCCCCGCCGGTGATGAGTATACGCTTCACAGTAATGACCTATAGCAGACCGCCCATTACCCCAATTCTTTGGCCCGCGTAGGTTATATCGGCAGGTTCCTGCTCCTCTGCTCCAAAAAGAACTAGTATTCCGGCGCGCGGCCGTTGTGTTTGGATTACCCGGAGCCGCTTGCATCGAAGCCTCGTAACACGCTCATTTAGCGGCCGTGCCAACGCTTCGCGGGCTTCGGGTTCCGCGGGCATCTGACCTTATAACCAATTCTATTCCTAGCGTGTAATGCCCGTACTAAGTCAGTCAGACTCATGACCCTCGTCCCTTGAGCAATAAGGTGGTTTGCCCCTATGATAGTGACACATTTCAAAATAGGCGGAGGTATCGATCAATGCAACTGCGTGCATCACGGTTGCTAGCGGTAGGAGCTTGTCTGCTAGCGCTGGCCGCCGGCTCAGTGGCGGCTCAAAGTCTCAACATAGATTGCGGCTCCTATCAGAGTTACACCGCGGCTGATGGCACGCTCTGGTCTGCGGATCAATACTACACCGGCGGCCAGCAACTCTATACCAGCTACACAGTATCGGGTACCCCCGATTCTCCGCTGTTTCGCACGGCGCGCGTCGGCTATTACGGCGACTTCAGCTATGCTATCCCGGTATCCAACGGCTCTTACGTACTGACGTTGAAGTTTTCCGAAGTGCAATATTCAGTGGCCGGACAGCGCATCTTCAATGTCTTGGTCAACGGCAATCCGGTTTTGAGCAACTTCGATGTCGTCGCGCAAGGCGGTTTCTTCAATGCCGTCGAGCGGCCGTTTTCAGTCCTGGTCACCGATGGAATGCTTCGGATCAAGGTGCAAGGTATAGTCAACACGGGATTGTTGAGCGCCATCCAACTTACCCCTACCGGCTCAGTTCCCCCGCCGCCTCCGGTTACGGTTTCTATCTCGCCCGCTCAAGGCACGCTCGCCTCGGGTGAGCAGATGAGTTTTACCGCCAATGTCACGGGCGCCGCCAATCCGGCCGTTACTTGGTCCGCCAGCGGTGGCGCGATCCTGGCTGGATTGTTCACCGCTCCGCAAGTGACCGTGGCTACACCCGTTACCATTACCGCTACGAGCGTCGAGGATTCCACTAAGTCCGCAAATGTCCAACTGACAGTGAGTCCGCCGGTAGTCACTCTGCCGCCGCCCGAGGGCGGCGGATCGTCGGATGGCGGTACGGCGTCGTCCGGTACCCAAACGATCCGTATCGATTGCGGTGCATCGCAGAGTTATACGGCCGCCGACGGAACCGCCTGGTCGGCAGATCAATTTTATTCCGGCGGCCAATTGGTTTACACGGGCTATTTACCCGGTCTGTATGGCACTGCGCGCGCCGGCTACTACAACGATTTCAGTTACGCTATTCCTGTTTCGAATGGCCTCTACACCGTTACTTTGAAGTTCGCCGAAATTCAGTATTCGGGCGTCGGGCAGCGTGTGTTCAATGTGTCGCTCAATGGCACGCGCGTTCTCAGCAATTTCGATCTGGTGGCGCAGGGCGCTTTCTTTACCCCGCTCGACCGGTCGTTCCCGGTCACCGTGACGGATGGCACGATCCGCATCAATGCGCAGGGCGTGACCCGAGCGGCTCTTCTAAACGCCATTCAGATCGTGCCCGCGCCCGCCCTGCAAGTTTCCCCGAAAAGCTTGTCTTTCACCGGATTTGCCGGCGGCGCGAGCCCATCCGCCCAAAGCCTTAACATTGCAAACGCCGGCGCGGGCACTCTCGCATGGACAGCCAGCAAGACCCAATCCTGGCTGAACGTGTCCGCCAGCTCAGGCACTGGCGCGGCCGCGCTCTTGATAACTGTATCGGCTGCGGGCTTATCCGCCGGAACCTACAACGATACGATCGCCATCGGCTCCCCTGGCACGACCGGCTCGCCACAAAGCGTCGATGTAAGTCTGAACTTGACGAACGCGCCTGCTGTCCTCACGCTTTCAACGCACGCGGCCGCGTTCTCAGCCATGGCCGGCGGATCCAATCCCGCCGCGCAAAGCGTATCCATCGGCAACTCCGGAGGCGGCGCGTTGAACTGGACCGCAACGAAGACACAATCCTGGCTCACTCTGACCGCCGCCTCAGGTCTGGCGCCGGCAACGCTTTCAATTGGCGCGCTCACAAGCGGTCTCGCGGCCGGCGTCTATTCGGATACGGTCACGATCGCCGCGGGCGCGGCCGGCACTCAAACGGTCGCCGTTACGCTTACGGTCACTGCTTCCACTACTCAGACTCAGGCCGGCGTTCTGGTCGCTAACTGGACCTTCGATACAAGTACGGTTGTTAACAACGTCGCACTCGATAGCTCCGGAAATAATCTGTACGGAACGCTGGTCGGCAATGCGACGTTCTCTCCGGGCAAGCTCGGCCAAGCCCTTAACCTCGACGGAAGCACTGCCTACGTGTACGTGTTGCCCGACGCGCGGCTTGCGCTGGCACAGGATCTGACGCTCGCTCTTTGGATCAAGACGCAGAACGCCAGCCGTACCGAAACCGTCCTGTCCAAGTACGATTCCTCCGGCAGCGAAGACGGTTATATCGTCGAAACCACTCGCGACGGGTACCTCACGCTGCACTTAGGCGGACAAAATACCCTGGGTAATCGCGATATTCCAGAAGGAACCAACAAAGTCAACGACGGGCAGTGGCATCACGTCGCAGTCATTGTTCGCCCTGCCCAGGATGTTATGTTCTACATCGACGGAGGACTCAGTTCCGTCGATTACTTGACCACTTCGGGCGGCGCGGTCGGTTCCGCATTCGGAATCGGCAACCCAACCTACCTTTCAAACCTGTTCACGGGCAGCGTCGACGACGTACGCGTCTATACAAGGGCTCTGAGCAGCGCCGAGATCGCGCAATTGTTCGGCGGTCCGGTTTCGACCGTCGCCGGCGGCGAGCGTCTATATAACGGTGTGGTCATGCCGAAAAACTTCCCGCCCCCCACGCTGCCGACGCAAATGGCGCGCACGCCATACTATCTCAACAATCCGCCGCTGGTGCTTCCTATCAACGTAGGCCGGCAACTCTTTGTCGACGATTTCCTGATCGACCGCACGACTCTGCAGCGCACGCCTCACCAGCCCGTGATTCAGACCGCCCCCGTACTCACACCCGGATCGCCGATTAGCGCGGGTGCCTGGTACGATCCCGCGACCCAGTTATATAAACTGTGGTATTACAACGTCACCAACGACTATCGCTATGCCTATTCGACCGACGGCGTGAACTGGACGCTTCCGTCGATATTGGATGGCCTTATACCCGGAACCAACGAAGTCGTGCCCGGCGGCGACACGATTTGGCTCGATCTCGAGGAAACCAATCCCGCGCGGCGTTATAAATCGTTCGGCGTCGATGTCGGCGCCGGCAAAGTCTACGTCTACTTCTCGGCCGATGGCATTCACTGGAGCGCCAAACAAGACTTCGGCATCACCACGCTTTCCGACCGCACCACCGTATTTTGGAATCCGTTCCGGCACGTCTGGGTGAATAGCGATCGCGGCAGCGCCGCCCTGCCCGCGACACCTTTGCGAGCCGCTCAAAGCAGCCGTGGCCGCTTTTATTCGGAGAGTAAAGATTTAAGTACCTGGACGCCATCCGATCCATCGAAGACCTACTGGACCGGTGCCGACGACCAGGACCCGCCCTACTATGGACCCGGCGGAGAAAATCCCGAGCTCTACAATCTCGATTCGGTCGCCTACGAAAGCGTTATGGTCGGCATGTTCAGTTGGTTTTATCCAGGATTAGGCTACAAAGATTACCAACTTCCCGGGCCAACTCTGGTCGAACTAGGCGTAGGCTTCAGCCGCGATGGCTTCAGTTGGTATCGGCCCACGCGCGGTGCGGCTGCGAACGCATTTATTCCAGCTACTAACTTGGCCGGCACATGGGATGGCTTCAACACCCAATCGGCGGGCGGGGGCTTCTTGGTAGTCGGCGATGAACTCTGGTTCTACTTCTCCGCGCGCACGCTGCAGAAGCCGCTCGATGGCGTCTTTTCCACCGGCATGGCCAAGCTCCGGCGCGACGGCTTCTATTCCATGGACGCAGGCACGACCGAAGGCACGCTGCAAACGCGCACCGTGACATTCACCGGCAGTCACCTTTTCGTGAATGCCGACACGTCCGCGGGTCAACTGCTCGTCGAAGCGCTCGATGAAAGCGGCAATGTTCTGCCCGCGTTCTCGAAGGGTAACTGCAACCCGGTGCGGGTGAACAAAACGCTCCAGGAAGTCACTTGGGCGGGCGGAAATAATCTCGCCACGCTAGCCGGCAGAAACGTGAAACTTAAGTTCTATCTCACCAATGGCAGCTTGTATGCGTTCTGGGTTACGCCCAGCCCGCAAGGAGCCAGTTATGGATATGTAGCCGCCGGCGGTCCGGGTTTCACAAGTGCGATCGATACAGTAGGCGCGGCGCACTGATCAATGTCATTGAGTTAGGAAGTGTCCGATTTCAGAGTCGTCCTTCGTTCCTGCAAGATGCTGAAACTGACCTGGGAGCGTGAGCGACCTTGACTGTCTCGTGCGTCCTTAAGTCAACGACATTGGGTACGCCGACCGGTAAACAGCCGGGCTACGATTCGCTTGGGGCAGTAGCCGGTTGCGGGTGACCCGTCCGCTCCTTGTCCGCCGCGGGCAGAGTGGGGATAGCACGATAACTGGCCGCCCGGCTAGTAAGCCAGTTATAACGCACGATATACCACACGGCCGCAATCCCGTCCCTCATTCCTATCTTCTTACCTTGCTCATACGTGCGGCCGTAGTAACTGATTGGAACCTCGAAAATTGCACACCCGAGCTTCGCGACTTTAGCCGTCACTTCGATCTCAAAACCAAAGCCCTTGGAGGTGATAACCATATTCCGGATGATTTCGCCGCGAAACGCCTTATACCCGGTCTCCACATCGGAGAGATTTATGTTTGTCAGCAGGTTTGAGAAAAACGTCAAAGACTTGTTTGCGATGTAGTGGTAGAAATAGAGCACGCGCGCCGCTTTTCGAATCAGAAACCTCGATCCGAACACGACATCGGCGACGCCCTCGACGATAGGCTGAATCACGTCCTTCATCTCGCTCGGATCGTATTCGAGATCGGCATCCTGCACAATCACGATATTGCCCTTCGTCTCGGCGAAGCCGGTGCGCAAAGCGTCGGTCTTGCCGCGATTGCGTTGGTGCGTTAAGGCCCGCACCTGTGGGTACTTCGCCGCCAATTGCCGCGCAATTTCCAAGGTCCGGTCGGAAGAGCAATCGTCTACAATGACGATCTCGAACAGATACGGGACATGGATCAGCTTTTCCACTACCCGGGCGAGAGTCGCTTCCTCGTTAAATGCCGGCACGACAATCGACAATGTCGCCGGCGCCGCGGACTCGGAGCTGTCATTGTTGCTTCCCTGATATTGCATTCAATCTTTCTCTATTCTCGCCAAGACGGCAAACGAAAAGCCGCCCCAAAACAGAGCCATTACAAGTGTAGCGTCCATACGGCCCTCGCATGCCCGCGTGTTGGCAGTGTCTGTTGTATCTTATTGCGAAAAGTAATTTGAACCCATTGCCGGTACTGAGTAGCCCCAAGCCCGTGACCCATGATATGTATGGCCCTCTATTTGAATCCGATTTCCACGAGAGCTGGCTCGGCCGCGTTCACGAAACGCAGCCAATGTCTTGCCCGCGGCGACGATTCGCGAAGACGTTCTCCGGCTCGCGATTACAACCACAGCCTCGGTGGATCCGATTCCGCTGGTACGAAACTTCAAAATGTTTCGAGCGAATTCCTCCTGGTCGATCCGGCATACAGCCGCCACGACCGCCGGCTGCCGCGGACCCGAGCCTCTTCAGATCGAAGAGCAGCACGCGTTTGCCCGACGTCAAGCTCACACGCGTAAGTACCGGTAGCTTTGCATCGAATAGGTCCACAAAGCGGCCCGTCAAGAATTCTGCCTGAGGCCGCGGAGCCATTTCATGGAGCGCCGCCGCAACCACGTACGGCCCCGCTGAAGAACCAATGCGGCGCTCTCGTTCCATGCGAGGTTCACTGCTCCGGCAGCCCGCCTCACATCTTTCCGGACTGTCTCAGCCCCATCAGCTTCGCAAGTCAGAGCAGCGGGCGATTTTGCCGCCCGCACGACCACGCCGCGTCCCGCTCGCATGAGGCCGGTCGCGTTTTTGTGGAGCCCCAGCGTCTCAAAAAGGCGCTGGCGCGGCTGTTCAGCGTCCACCGCTCGCGTACGGATTGTAAGGATCCCTATCGTCATCCACCACCTGTAATCAAGCTGACCTCGGTTCCCGGTGGTTACACGGACGCGCAGGCCATCTCCTTCCGCTATTCCGCTCGACGTTGATCCCCGCTGCTCCTCAATCCAGCTCCAGCTCGACATCATCTACATAGCACCATCCCCACGTTTCGCCAGGCTCTAACGACTGCACGATCGGATGTTGCGTGGCGTGGAAGTGTTTGGTGGCATGTTTGTTTTTGGACGAATCGCAGCAGCCGACATGTCCGCATTCCAGACACAGGCGCAAATGCACCCAGCGGTCGCCCATCTTAAGGCATTCCTCACAGCCGCGAGTGTGCGGCTTCACATCCTTAATTTGATCGAGGTGCGTGCACGCTTGCATCTCTCCACTCCTTATTTACTATTTTCAGATGTAATCAATTTCGAATCCATCGTGTATGTTTTATCGGGTTTAAAGCCGGGCTCGCGCAAAATGCGAGTCCCTATTTCCACGGCTTTGTCCACGCAGAGCGGATAGACAAACGTCGCGGCCAGCACTCCGTCGCGAACTTTTTGAATTCCTCCGCCCGGACCGCTCAATCCGTCGATCCCGACAAAAATCATTTCCTTTTCGCGGCCCAGCTCACGCGCCGCCAGATACGCTCCCACCGCCATGGGATCGTTGTGCGCGTAAACGACATCGATCTTCGGCTGCGCCCGCAGCGCCTCCGTCATGCGGTCTTTTGCTTTCGCCTGAATCCAGTCGGCGACCGCCTCGTGTACTATTTTGATCCCCGGATATTTCGAAAAGACATCGTGCGCTCCCGCATACCGATTGATCTCGCCTTCCACGCCCAGCAATCCTCTTAACTCCACGATATTTCCGCGCGGGTTCCCGTATTTCTTCTTCAGATAATCGGCGATGAAATTCCCCGCCATTTCACCGATTTTCCGATTGTCGCTCTTAATGTAAGTGGTGTAATTCGGTTCCACGATGTCGCGCTCCAGGCAAATCACCGGAATGCCGCTCTTGTAAGCTCGGCCCATCACTTCCGTAAGCGGCCCACGCTCGTTCGGCGCAACGATAAGCAGGTCCGGTTTCTGCCGGATGAAGGCTTCAACCTGCGCCACCTGCTTGCTGTTGTCCTGCTGTGCATCGGCTATGACCAGGTCCACGTCGTGCTGTTCTGAAAACAACTTGCTCATCAGCGCGTTTTGCGCCGCGCGGTAGGGCTCCGCGTTATTGCACTGGCTAAACGCGACCAAATACTTTTTTCCGCCCGCCTGTTTTGTGCTTCCGCAACCGGCAAGCAAGCACACAGTGGCAAGCACCGTTACGAATGAGCGCATTCTAAGTTTTTTTCTCACTCTTCTGAATCGCGACCGCAAGCACGATAATAACCGCCTTAACCATCATCTCCACGTTACTGTCCACATTCTTCAGTCGCAGAATGTTGGTAAGAATCCCGATAATCAGCGTGCCGATGACTGTTCCACCAATAGACCCGCTGCCCCCCGCCAGGCTCGCGCCGCCAATCACCACCGCCGCAATCGCGTCCAGCTCATACGCGACCCCCGCGTTGGGATTGCCTTGATGATTCTCCGCTGCGTAGAGCACGCCCGCGATCCCCGTGAGAAGCCCCGCGAGCGCATACACCCGAATCTTGATGCTGCGGATCGGCAGCCCCGTATACCGTCCCGCCTTTTCGTTGTCGCCGATTGCCCGCACGTAGCGGCCGAAGACCGTCCTCTCCAATACCACCCAGAACACCAGGGCCAGCGCCGCAAAGGTCCCCAGGATCACCATCTTGCTATTGACAAAATCGGCGAACCGGGCTGCGGCATCCGAGCCAAAGCCGATATCGATGTTCTCGTTGTTCGTGAGCCATTTCGCCAGGCCGCGGATGCCGATCATAGAAGCGAGCGTCACGATAAACGGCGGAATGCGCAGCGTCGAAATCGTTACGCCATTTACGACTCCGACCAGCGCCGAAGCGCCCGCCGCAATTCCTATCGCAAGCAAGGCATGCAGCAATAGATTCGCCGGCCCAGGCCGCACCACGAACGTTGCGACAAGCGAAGTAGCAAGCGCGAGCGTGCTTCCGACGCTCAGGTCTATCCCGGCCGTCAGAATCACATACGTCATGGCCAAGGCAATGATGCCGATTACCGACATCTGGCGCAGAACATCCGTCAGATTACCGGCCTGCAAAAAAATGTTCGAGCCGTCGCGCGCATGCGGGCTGACCAATATCGCAATCAGCACAATCCCCGCGAGACCAGCTACGCTCTTGAATTTTCGGAAAGCCGGGTTCAGGCCGCTGTCTCCTGATTCCCGGCATGCGTCGTGGCAAGAGCCATAATTTGCTCCTGCGTGGCCGAACGCGCATCCAATATTCCCGTGCATCGGCCTTCGCAGAGCACCAGGATGCGGTTGCAGTTTTCGAGAAGCTCAGGAAGCTCCGAACTTACAAATAGGATGCCTTTGCCCTCCGCTGCCAGTTCCGCTACGATGCTATAAATATCCTGCTTCGCGCCTATGTCGATTCCGCGCGTCGGATCGTCCAGGAACAATACCTCGGGATTTTTGAGCAGCCATTTCGCGAACAAAATTTTCTGCTGATTTCCTCCGCTCAGAGTGCCGACGTCGACGGTATCCGATGCCGCTTTGAGCCGTATACGCCGATGGACCGGTTCCGAGGCGTGCGATTCCGCGCTCCGATTCACAAATCCGAATCGCTGAAAGCGGCCCAGCGACGCCATTGTCGTGTTCTCGCGCACGCTCATCTGCATCATCAAACCCTCGTGCTTCCGATCCTCGGGTAGAAGGCCCAAGCCGGCCTCGAGCGCCGCGCCCGGCGATTTCGGAACAATTTCGCGACCGTCCAACCGAATCTTCCCAGATTGAATTCGATCCAGGCCAAACAGCGCGGCTCCCAGTTCGCTGCGACCCGCACCGACGAGTCCGGCGATTCCAAGAATCTCGCCGCGCCCGAGATCGAACGAAATGTCCTTGATCTTCTCCGTCGTCAGATGTTCCACCTGCAGCACAACTTCGCCGGGTTCGCTTGCCGGTTTCGCCGGCCGCGCCGCCAGTTCCCGGCCCACCATCATCGTGATAATTTCCTCGATCGTCGTATCTTGCGCGTCGCGGGTGCCGATCGTCGCGCCATCCCGCAGCACCGTCACGCGATCCGCAATCTGCAAAATCTCTTTCATCTTGTGCGAGACATAAACAATCGAAACACCATTTGCCTTCAGCCGCCGGATAAGCGAAAACAATCTCTCCACCGCATCTTCCGGCAGCGAGCTGGTCGGCTCATCCATCAGGATCAAGCGCGCATCGAAGCTCAACGCACGCGCGATCGCTACAAGTTGTTGCTCGCCCGTTCGTAAATCTCCCGCCCGCGCGCGCGGGTCCGCCGCTAATCCAACCTGTTCGAGAAACCGTTTTGAAAACGCAATCAAGGCCTTCCGGTTCACGTACGAGTTGCGCTCCATCTGAAGGTTGCCGATCACGATGTTCTCAGCGATCGACAAATTCGGAAAAATGTCCAGCTCCTGGAAAACGATGCCGATACCGAGCCGCTGCGCCGCAATTGGCGAAGCAATCTCAATTGGCGCGCCCTGCCAGTAAATATCCGCCGAGTCCGCAAGCACCGCGCCCGCGATGATCTTGCTCAGCGTGCTCTTCCCCGCCCCGTTCTCTCCCATGAGGGCGTGCACCTCGCCAGGCAGAACGGAAAAAGAAACATCATTGAGCGCGCGGGTTCCCTCGTAGTGTTTGTTCGCGTGCTCGATTCTAAGGAGAGGTTCCAACGGGCGCGTCTCAGGACTTTACGCCCGAGGTCTTCCCGCAGTCTCCCTTGGCGCCGCTCCATTTGCCCTGGAGCTTATCTCCGTTGGCCTTCAGCTCGATATCGTAATACTCGCCTTGATACGGCACCTTGAATTTCAGTACGCCATCTGTATACGTAAAATTCTTCACGGCCGGCGCGCCTTCACCCGTCCCCAGCACCGCCGTCAATCGGCCGCCGTCTTCTTTAAGTACCAGGACCCACGCTACCGGATCGCCATCGGTCTCCGCCGTCATGTTCCATTTGCCGAGCAGAGCCTTGTAGTCTTGCGCCAGCGCGGCTACGGCCGTCGCCACCATCATCACCGCGCAAACCGCCAGCACACGTAGAATTGCCTTGTAAGCCATATCATCTCCAAAACGGAAGTCTAGCCTACTTCGTTCCGAAAAAAAGTGCCGGGCTTGTCGATTCTCGATCCTGCTTCTTCGACGCCTCAGTAGAGACTGGATTTAGACAGGCTCAAGAAACTAAAAATAAGAAAGAGACACGATATGCGATTCATCGTTATGGTCAAAGCCAATAAAGACACAGAAGCGGGCGTCCTCCCGGACCAGAAGCTCCTCACCAATATGGGAAAGTACAACGAGGAACTGGTAAAGGCGGGTGTGATGCTTGCCGGTGAGGGACTTCAGCCGAGTTCGAAAGGCGCGCGCGTCCGGTTCTCCGGAAACAAACGGACTGTGATCGACGGGCCGTTTACAGAAACAAAGGAGCTGGTCGCCGGCTTTTGGCTATGGCAAGTAAAGTCGCTCGAAGAGGCGATCGAATGGGTCAAGCGCTGCCCCAATCCCACTGGCGAGGAGAGCGAAATCGAAATTCGCCAGGTCTTCGAAGCGGAGGACCTTGGCCCCGGCCTGACGCCCGAGCTCAAGGAACAGGACGCGCGCCTTCGTGAGCAGCTAACCGCGAAGAAATAATGCGCGGTAACGATACGATCGGTAGCAGTGGCAGCTACCGATACGCATCGCGTCATCGACGCCGTCTGGAGAATCGAATCGCCGCGGCTCATTGCCGGTCTCGCGCGCATCGTCCACGACGTCGGTGTTGCCGAGGAGCTGGCGCAGGACGCTCTCGTCGCCGCGCTCGAGCAGTGGCCTGAGTCGGGCGTGCCGGATAACCCGGGCGCTTGGCTCATGGCTACCGCCAAGCATCGCGCGATTGATGTCTTCCGCCGGAACAAGCTGCTCGAGCGCAAGCATGAGGAGCTCGGCCGCGAAATCGAGACCCGCCAACACACGGCGGTTCTCGACCTCGATACGGCCCTCGACGATAACGTGGGCGACGATCTTCTGCGCCTCATGTTCATCTCCTGTCATCCGATTCTCGCCACCGAAACGCGTGTCGCGCTCACGCTTCGCCTGCTCGGAGGTCTGACTACCAGCGAGATCGCCCGGGCATTTCTCGTCGCCGAGCCGACCGTTGCCCAGCGCATCGTCCGCGCCAAGCGAACCCTCGCCGCCGCGCAAATCCCCTTCGAAGTGCCCCGCGGAGACGAGTTGGCCGCCCGCCTCTCCTCCGTGCTCGAAGTTATTTATCTTGTGTTCAACGAAGGCTACTCCGCCACGGCCGGCGACGACTGGATGCGGCCCGCGCTCTGCGAAGAGGCGCTCCGCCTCGGGCGTATTCTAGCCGAGCTCACGCCCGCCGAGGCGGAGGTTCACGGTCTCGCCGCGCTCATGGAGATCCAGGCTTCACGATCGAGAGCGCGTACTGGCGCTTCCGGAGAGCCCATTCTGTTACTCGATCAAAACCGTGCCCTCTGGGATCAACTTCTGATCCGTCGTGGTCTCGCCGCGCTCGATCGCGCCCAGCAGATCGGTGGCCCGCCTGGCGCCTATGCGCTCCAGGCATCGATCGCCGCCTGTCACGCTCGCGCCCGCACTTCCGAGGAGACGGATTGGCCACGTATCGCGGCGCTCTACGATGCTCTCGCGCAACTCGCGCCATCGCCCGTTGTGGAGCTGAATCGCGCTGTCGCTTTCGGCATGGCGTTCGGTCCGGCAGTCGGCCTCGAAATTGTCGATGCGCTGGTCAACGATCCCGTGCTCGGGAGCTACCACCTGCTGCCCAGCGTGCGCGGCGACCTGCTCGCCAAACTAGCTCGTTTCGACGAAGCGCGCGTCGAGTTCGAACGCGCCGCATCCCTTACACACAATTCCCGCGAGCGCGCCCTGCTCCTCGAACGGGTCCGCGCCTGCACTGTGTCAACGACCGCGCCTCAATCGTCGATCGCCTGATACGCCGAAGTCCAAAAATCAAGACACACGTTTGGAGGATTCGGCGAAGTCCACGCGCTCTGGGTCATCAGGATCGTAACCATATCCTCGCGCGGGTCCGAATACCAGGACGTCCCCAGCCCGCCATCCCAGCCGAACCGTCCGAATGGTCCCGATGCGGTTTCGCGTTTCGTGACCACCGATACGCCGAATCCCCAACCGAAACCGTCAAACGAGCCGGGAACCAAACCAGACACCGCTTTCTGCTCCGGCGTCAGATGATCCATCGTCATCGTCTCCAGTGTCGGCCTCGATAAAATGCGCTCGCCGCCGTGCTTCCCCATATTGAGCATCATTTGCCCAAACGCCAGGTAATCGTCGATCGTCGAAACCAACCCTCCCGCGCCCGACGGGAACGCCGGCGGCCGGCTCCATTGGCCGCCCTCGGCCTGATCGAAAATCTCGATCTTGCCGGTTTTGAAATTCGTCCAATAGCTCTTTGGAAAGCGGTCGAGCTTCTCGGCAGGCACGCTGAACGCCGTATCCTTCATGCCGAGCGGCCCGAACAAACGTTCCCGCAAAAAAGTCTCAAACGGCTGGCCCGCTGCGCGCGCAATCAAAACACCCAGCACGTCTGACCCGGTGTTGTACATCCACTTCTCACCCGGCTGATGCATCAGCGGCAAGCTGCCCAGACGGCGCATCCACTCATCGGGCGCGGGCATCGCCGCCGGATTCGGCTCACCCATTCCGATCTGCAGCTCATGTGCTGCCTGCAAAATCGGATAAGCGTCTCGCCGCGCCATCATCTGTCCAAATCCCATGCGGAAGGTCAGAAGATCGCGCAGGGTGATCGGCCGTTTCACCGGCCCCGTATCTTCGAGCGGCCCGTCGAGCCTCTTGAGCACGGTGCGCCCGGCGAGTTCTGGCAGCAGCCGGTCCACCGGCTCATCCAACCGCAGCTTGCATTCCTCTACCAGAATCATGGCCGCCGCCGCTGCAATCGGCTTGGTCATGGACGAGATGCGGAAGATCGTATCGCGCGGCATTCCAATCGCATCGACATGCGTCTCGCCACACCGGCTGACCAGCGTAACTAGACCCGGTATCTCGCCGCGCTCAACATAGCCGGCCATTACACCGTGCATGCGGCCGAGCCGCGCCTTCGACAACCCCCCGTTACTCATCTCATAGCTCCTCGATATGAGCAGCCAGGCGATCGAAGCTCTGCGACCAGCCCTCCACGTGCGAATCGCGGTCTTTCACCTTCTCGAATGGCATCTGCTGAAACGTGAATTTCGTCTTCCCGCCGTATTCGGCGAAGGTAATCGTCACCAATGTTTCCGTGGTTGGCTGATTGTGCTCGTCGTCCCAGGCGAATGTGAACACCAAGCGCTCGGGCGGCACGATCTCGCGATATACGCCTTGCGACCAATAATCAAGGCCCTCGGGCGACCGTATGCAACCGCGCCACGCGCCGCCCGGCCGCAGGTCCATCGTCCAGGATGTCATCGTGAAGCCTTTCGGCCCCCACCAGGACATGACGTGCTTCGGATCCGTCCATGCCTGGAACACCAGTTCTCGTGGCGCATCGAACACGCGTGTGATGACAAGTTCCCGATCGTTCACTAGTGTTCCCCCAATAGATCGTCCGGCCGCTCAATCCGAGCGCAAAGCCTGCATCACATCAATACGTGCGGCGCGGGCCGCCGGCAACATCGACGCGATCGCAGCTGCCGCCAGCAGCACGATCGCCGAGCCCACTACGGGAATAATTCCTGGCATCTGCATGTCGTGGAAATAACCACCCGCCAGCCGCGCCAGAGCAAAACCGCCCACTGCGCCGGCCGCGATGCCCACTCCCGCCATCGCCGCGCCTTCTGCGATCACGCCACGCACCAAGTGCTGCGGCTGAGATCCAACCGCCAGCCGGATGCCAAACTCGCGCGTTCGTCCGCTCACTGAAAACGCCAGCACGCCCGCCACGCCAACCACCGCGATCGCAAGCGCCACCGCCGCGAACCCGCCGAACACGAGCGTATTGAGCCGGTCCGGCGTCAGCACTTCGGCGCGCACATCCTCGAGCGTCGCCGCATGCTCCACCGGCTGGTCCGCCGAAATCTGGCGAATAATTCGTGTGATCGGCGCAACCAGCGCGTACGGATTCGAGCGCGCATGTACGAAGAGCCGCCCTCCCCAAACCGGCTGCTGCTCGAATGGATGATAGATCGTCAGCGCCGGACCCGGCACCACGTTCTCATCGTCGACGTCCGCCACTACACCGACAATGCGCCGCGGCGCTGTGCTCACGTCAATGAATTTCATCACCGGATCGGTCCACATAATGTGCCGGTTCACCGCATCCTGATTCGGGAACATCCGCTGCGCCACGCTTTGGCTCACGATCACCACGGGCTCGCTCTTCACGCGATCCCCATCGTTGAAATCGCGTCCCGCGATCAAAGGCACGCCGAGCGCCGCAAAAAATCCAGGCGAGACGTTGCGGAACCGTGCGCGCGGATCTTCCTCGCCCGCCGAGCGCACATGCCCGTCTGCGGAGAATCCGAATCCAGGACCGAAACTGCCCGCATCGCGCCACGGAACGCTGGTGCCAAGCGCCACCCGCTCCACGCCGGGCAGCTCCGTAATCCGCCGCGTCGTTTCCCGGTAGAAACCAAGCACCTGTTCGGGCGTCTTCCCGTAGGTCATCACCGGCACGTTCACGGCCAGCACGTGCTTGGTATCGAATCCCGTTTGCGCCGCCTGCATCGCAAGCAGAGTCTTAAGCAGCATGCTGGCCCCTGCCAGCAGCACGAACGACGCGGCAATCTGCGTCACCGCGAAAATCCGCAGCCGCCGGTTCGTACCCCCGCTGATGCGCAGACTGCTGCTTCCGAGCCCGATACCGTGCGAGGTGTTGGCCGCCGGCAGCCGCGGCACGTATGCCAGCAGCACTGCAGCCACAACCGCCAGCACCGCGCCTACCCACAGCATGCTCGAATCCACGGTCAGGTCGAGCGCGCGCACCGAGAAGCGAGCAGCGTAGCGCGCCAACAAAGCCACCATCGGCCCGGCGCTCAGCACGCCCAGCGCTGCACCCGCGCCGCACAGCAGCAAACTTTCCGCCAGCAGCGTCCGCCGCAGCGCGCCCGTGCTCGCCCCTAGCGCCGCGCGAATCGCCAGTTCGCCTTCCCTCCGCACCGTTCGCGCCAGAATCAGGTTCGCCACGTTCGAACAGGCGATCACGAACACCAGAATCGATGCCGCCATCAATATCAGCAGTACCGTCCGCGCCCGCGACGTGATCTGATCCCGCAGCCGCACCGCACTGATTTGCGAATCCGCTTTCGCCGAATACGCTTCGGGATGATCTTTCACCATGCGCGCATAGACCGCCCGCAGTTCTGCACGCGCCGCCTCGATATTCACGCCGGGCGCGAGCCGCCCGAATAACTCCGTCATCCGGTGGACCCGCCCCTGGACCATCGTGGCTGACAAATGATGCGGACTCGTCACCACGTTCGCGATGATTTCGGTCTCCGCCGGATACGGCACCGATGGTTCCAGCACGCCGACAATCGTTGCCGCGCGATCGCCCAGCCTCACGGTTTTGCCGAGCACCGCCGGATCGCGCTTAAGCCCCGTCGCCCAATAACGATACGTCAGCACCACCGCGCCGGCCGCGTTCGGGCCGTCGTCCCGCCGGTTGAGCAGGCGACCCAGAACCGGGCGCAAACCCATCACCTCAAAATAAGATCCATCCACCACGCCAGCGCGCACCTCGCGTGGCTCGCCGAGACCCACCATTGTGAAGCCGATGGTTGAAAAGTCTCCAAAGGCGCTCACTGTTTTCACGCGCTCTTCCAAGTCGTGTATCTCCGGCACCGAGAACGTCGTGTTCTCGATGCCAATGCCGCGCGCGCTCTGCCGGATGTAAATCAGGCGGTCCTCGTCTCGATTCGCCAGTGGCCGCAGGAGCACTCCACGGACCAACGTAAAGATCGCCGCATTCGCGCCGATACCGAGGGCTAGCGTCGCTACCACCGTCGCCGTAAGCCCCTTCGTCCGCGCGAGCGAGCGCAGCCCGAATTTCAAGTCATTCAAGAACGTCATCGAGGTCCCCCTTCCATCAAGGCTTGAGATCGAGCGACGCTTTTCCGCTCGTCACATCGAAAGGCGCCGAGCTATGCTCATGCGTAATCGTCCACTTGCGGCCGATCTTTTGGTAGCAAACTGTCGCCCGCCACCACATATCGAGCTCCCCTCCATCCATCTTTGTTCCTTTCACGTGGTTGAGTCCATGAGAAAACGCTACGCCGTCACTCGCCGCAACCCTCAGCTCCCGAATCTCATAACCAAGCGGACCCTTGAACGAGGAAAACCACTCTTCCGCGCGTTTTTTCCCGGCGCTCGCGCCCATGTAGCGAAGCGGCTCGATCACATCGAACAGCACCGCGTCCGGGAGGTGGTAAGACATAGCCGCGTGGACATCTTTGGCGCGCACCGCCTCTACGCGCGCGTCGATGATCGCGCGAATCTCGGCTTCGCTCGCGCTCGTCTCGCTATGTTTTGCGCCGCTTCCGGGCATTCTTTTTCTCCTTCTGTTTTAATTCACGTAGATAATCTTCCAGACGATCGAAGCTCTGTTCCCAGAACTGCCGGTAGCGCTCCACCCAGCCGGCGACATCTTTGAGCGGTCCCGGCTCCAACCGGCACGGCCTCCATTGGGCCTCTCGCCCGCGCCCGATCAACCCTGCTCGCTCGAGTACTTTCAGATGCTTCGAGATCGCGGGCATGCTCATCTCGAAAGGCTCCGCCAGTTCCGTCACTGAAGCCTCCCCCGAAGCAAGACGCGCCAGAATAGCACGCCGGGTTGGATCAGCCAGCGCAGCAAAGGTTTCACTGAGTGGATCCGGAGGCATCTAAATACACTTCCCAGTTATTTAACCGGAAAGTTAAATATTAGCGAGCTGCCAAATACCTGTCAACGGGTTTGTAGGTGAAAGCTTGGATCAGTGTGAAGACAAGGGTCGCCATCGCAAGCCAGGCAAACCAGTCGCCCAGCAGCAAATAGAGCGTAGCGTCATGCACCACAGGAGCCTTCGCCAACAGCGTGGCGAAAGGCGCGGAATCGCTCCGGGTCTCCGCCAGAATACGGCCTCGGTTATCGCTTACGGTCAGGTAGCCGTTTTTTGCCGCGCGCACAATGCTGAAACCGCTTTCCACTCCGCGCATCACGGCGATGTGACCGTGCCACCACCGGTCGAGGTCAAAATCCCACGCGGGTACCAGCATCAGGCCCACCCCCGCTTCCCCGTATTGCCGTGAGAGTTCCGTGAAATCCATGTCTTTACAGATAGCCACGCCCCACGTTCCAGCATGTTCCGGCAATAACGTGAGCGTTGTGCCGGGCTTCAAGGCGGATTCAAACGGTGGCAGCATGTGGTGCTTGTCGTACGGCAAAACCGGAGCCCCGGGCGCATACACCCGCGCCTCGTTATACTTCACCGGCGCGGACACATGCACCATGCCCACGACAATCGTCGTTTTGGTCTTCTCTGCCAGCGATTGGAATAATGCATCGCTGCCTTCCGTATCCGGATCCACCATCACGCCGAGCTTTTCCGGCAATACGATCACGCGCGCTCCATCGGCCGCGAGCTTTTCCGCTCTTTCGGCATAGTCGCGAAACAAGCGGTCGGTTGCGGCGCCTTCCGCCATCACGTCCGTGTTCCCCGGCTCATCGGACGATACGAGTGCCACCATTGTTGTTCCGCCGGCCGGCGCCGGGAGTGCCAGCCGCACCACACCGAAAATCAGCACTCCTAGCACGATGCCCAGACCAGTGCCGGTAATGCGCAGTGCTTTCCTCGGCGCTGTTCGGCGTAAACGCACTCCAACCGCAACCGCGGCGGGAAACAACAGCAACAGAAAACTCATACCCCAAGGCCCAGTGATGGAAGCGAGTTGCAGGAAAGGCAGGAAGTTCAATTGCGAATAGGCGAAACTACCCGCCGTTCCGTGCGGCGCAAGGAAGTTACGCGCGTATTCGTAGCTAACCCAAACCGCCGGAAAGGCCAACAACGCGCTCCAGGGAGCGCCGCGCCGCAGGAGAGTGCGGAAAAGTAATACCGCCGCCGCGAATACCAGCGCGGCAAGTGAATAGACACCAGCGCACACAGAGAACGATGCACACACCATGCGGAAGTAATGCCACATACTGAGGCTGCCGGCCATCAAAGAGAAGGCCGCTGTGAGAGCCGCGGCCCACCAGGAACTGCGCGCGGCGAAAAGCAGCACGGGCAGCGGTGCGAACCAGAGCAGCGGCCACCACGGCTCAAGACCGTTGCCGAACCAGAACAATACGGATGTCGATAGAAAAGCCAGCAGCGCCGCGATAGCGCGACGATAGTTAACTGCGAATGCCATGCATGTATCTCTGAAAAGAGCGCCGGTAGAACGCGCGAAAGCGGGCGGGCGATACGCCCATGCGTCCGCCCAAATAGAGCATGATGAGGCCGTGCGAGAGCGCGCCCATTTCGAAGACGATCTCCCACGCATCATCCTCGCGGAAATACCCGGTCTTCATACCTTCCCGTACGACGTCCACCATCGGATTCGCAGTGGGAGAGTGGCCGGCTTTGAAGTCTTGCGGATAGCGGCGAGCGCCTGCGCGCGGCTTCAGGAACATTAGTTCGAACAGCCGTGGATTCTCGAGCGCGTGCTCGAGAAAGATTTCCCCCATCTTCGTAAGCCGCTTCTCAATATCGCCGCTGGAGCGGCCGCCAGCCAGTCGGGCCGCCAACTCCCGGAAGCCTTCGTCCGCCAGAGCGTTCAGAAGACCCGCTCGATCCGGGTAGTGTCGATAAACCGCCATAGGCGTTATGCCTACAGCCTTCGCTACACGGCGCATGGTCACCGCTTCCACGCCTTCTTTATCGAGTAGACGCCGCGCAGCACTGGCGATCTTTCGAGCCGTGGGGATTGCAGTCAAGTATACAGTGTATACCTAGGCGAAAAACAACTACACCATGGCGTGAGTGCCATGCGTGATCGCGCCTCCGGCCCGGAGCGCAGCGGCTACCGCAACCACCTCCGCGAGTTCCTGTTCCGTAGCGCCCGCCTCTCGCGCCCTTTTCGCGTGGATCTCGATGCAGTAAGGACATTGCGTGGTAAGGGCCACCGCAAGCGCTATCAGTTCCTTGTTTTTGCCTGAAATGGCCCCGGCAGTCATGGCTGCTTTATCGAATGCCCAGAATGCCTTCATCGCCTCGGGAGCGTTGACGTCCAGCACCTTCAGCTTCCCCAAGTTCTTCATGTCGTACATGGGTTTCCTCCTCTTGACCCTTCTCTAAATACCTGCGAGATTTCTCACGAAACAATCGCCACACTGGTAGCCAACTCTCGGGAAAGTGTGTCTATGCTCCTGGAGAGATCATATGAAAGCAGTACGTCTGCACGCATACGGCGATATTGACCAATTGCGATACGAAGAGGTTCCCATGCCGGAACCAGGATCTAACGAAGTCCTGATAAAGGTTGCCGCCACAAGCGTGAATCCGGTCGACTGGAAAATGCGCAGCGGCGCGGCAAAAGACAGAATGCCGGTACAATTCCCGGCAATTCTGGGACGCGACGTAGCGGGCACAGTACTGAAAGCTGGGGACCAGGTCAGAAATTTGAAACCTGGCCAGAAGGTGATCGGCATCGTAAACGGGAGCTATGCCGAGTACCTGACCGCGCGAGCGGACGACCTCACGGTGGTTCCGGACGGCCTCAAACTGGAGCAATCGGCTGCTTTGCCGCTCGTCGTTACCACTGGCGCAGAGCTCATACAGCGTATTCAGCTGAAACAGGGCGATCTGGTGTTGGTGACTGGCGCGATAGGAGGCGTAGGCCGCTCAGCCGTATATCTGGCCAAGCAGCTGGGCGCGCGGGTCTTCGCGGGCGTCAGAACAGAGCAGAAGGAACAGGCAGGATCCTTGGCGTTAGATCGGGTCGTTGGAATCGATAAGGACGCGGAGATAGCCGCCTTACCCGAACTGGACGCGATAGCGGATACGGTGGATCACGACATCATCGGCAAGCTGATTCCGAAATTGAAACCCGGGGGCGTGCTCGGGTCCGTTCTGGGGAAACCCAAAGAAGCAGAGGGCAAACCGATCCGTGTCGAAGCGTTCATGGCAACTCCCGAAGCAGCTATTCTCCGGCAAATGGCGGATGCCGTTCGCGATGGAAAACTTTCCATTCCAATCGCCAGGACGATGAAGCTCAGCGAAGCGGGTGAAGCCCAGAGACTCGCCGAAAAGGGCTCGCTGGGCGGAAAAATTCTGCTCATACCTTAATCGGCCACAAGGGGCGCCAACTTCGATTCGGCATGGGTTGGGTTAAGATCGGTGGTGATTTCGCTCATGTTTCGACTTCTAAGCATCGCGTTCTTGATCACCCTGACGAGTGGTTTACATTCAGCACTCGCCCAAGTTCCGGCTCCCGCCACCGTCCGCCCACCGCGCCCGAAGCCACCCACGCGCGACCCTCACACGCCCGGTTACGTCACTGCGAAAGATCTGCCCGACGGCGAAAACGCTCCGCCCAATGCCGACGGAAACTTCATTCTCGGTCCCACGCACAATCCAGCGCCCGAAATGGCCATAAAGCAAGATGTGCCGCGGGGAACGGTATCTACCTTCACGATGGAATCAGCCGACAGCAAGATCTATCCCGGGATCACGCGCGAGCCTAACACCTACGGCACGGCGGATCCTAACGATCCCGCCAAAATGATAGTTACCACCAGTCACCCTGCTCCTTACAATCGCCGAGTAACTGTGTACGTTCCAAAGCAATACGTCCCCGGCACGGCCGCCCCATTCATCGTCGGAGCCGATGGTCCTGACCAGGCGTTGTTCACGGCCCTCGATAGCCTGATCGCGCAGCGCCGCGTTCCTGCGATGATTGCCATCTCCATAAGCAACGGCAGCGGCGACGCGCAAGGAAGCGAACGCGGCCTGGAATACGACACCATGTCAGGCCTGTACGCCGAATTCGTCGAGAAAGAAGTGCTGCCTCTCGTCGAAAAGCAATACAACGTGAAATTGACCAAAGATCCAGACGGCCGCGCAACCATGGGCGGCAGCTCCGGTGGCTCGTGCGCCTTGATCATGGCCTGGTATCACCCCGAGCTATATCATCGCGTTCTCACTTACTCAGGCACTTACGTGAACCAGCAGTGGCCCTCGAATCCACAAACCCCGCACGGTGCTTGGGAATTCCATGAACATCTCATCCCCAACATCCCGGTGAAACCGATACGCCTCTGGATGGAAGTCGGCGACCGGGATCTTCTCAACCCAAATACCATGCACGACAACATGCACGATTGGGTCGTCGCCAACGAGAACATGGCCAAAGTGCTGGCTGCCAAACGCTATCACTATCAGTTTGTATTTGCGCGGAACGCCGGCCACACCGATCGCACCGTAAAACAACAAACTCTGCCGGAGGCGCTTGAATATCTATGGCAGGGCTACCCTATCGCGGCGCCGGCGAGTTGATTTCGCCAGTAACGGATCTGTTCGCGATCATTTCCCCGATGGGAATTGCGGAAGTCGCGGCAGGAGAAGGCGCGTTACAGACGTGGAGCATCCGATCGGTTTGGACAAATAGAAAGTCGTGGACGAGAGTGCCGTCGCGCAGAACGGCCTGTGCGCGAATCCCGGCTTTCTCCGGAAGCAAATCTCCCAGCGCAAGCGAGGGACAATATTTTTGGCACTCTTTCAGGTATCCGCGTTTTGATAATGAGTTGCGCATTTCGATCACACCCGACTTGAGATGGGCGCCGATCGTTTTCCAAAATCCGGGAAACGCGCAATATTCCAGCACATCCTTCAGATTGAACGACAATTTGGGATAACCTTCACGGGAAAAGCCGAGTACCGCGTTGGGTCCGACCGTAACGCCCCCGTCGATCATGCGCGTGAGGTGAATGCCAAGAAAGGGCAGCTCCGGGTCCGGAATGGGATAGATCAGGTGCCGCACGATGCCGCTCTGAGTCGGGCGGAGCCGGTAATACTCGCCGCGAAACGGAACGATTTGATGGTCGATCTTGCAGCCCGCAATCTTTGCTAAACGGTCGGACTCGAGTCCTGCACACGCGACCAGCCGTTTAGCGGTCCAGCGCCGTTCCCCGGCGGCAACGAGAACGTCATCAGGCTTCTCCTCGATCGAATCGACCTTCACACCGAATTCAATTTCTCCGCCTGATGAATGAACGACCCGGCCCATGGCCTCGGCCACAAGCGTATAGTCGACAATTCCAGTCGACCTGACAAACAGCGCGCCAACACCAACGATATTCGGTTCGCGGCGCTTCAACTCCTCAGCGTCCAGGCGTTCCACGTCGATGTTATTCTTCTTTGCCCTCTCAAACAACGTATTCATACGTTCTGCTTCCCGGCCGTTCGTCGCCACCAGCATCTTGCCGCAGATTTCGTAAGGAATGCCGTGTTCCTCGCAGAAGCTCTTGGTGGCCAGGGCGCCTCGGCGGCACAGTTCCGCTTTCAGGCTGCCCGGAAGATAGTAGATTCCGGAATGGATGACACCGCTATTGTGCCCCGTCTGGTGCCGTGCCAGCCCACTCTCTTTTTCGAGAATGACCAGACTGGAGCCAGGTCTCTGCCTCAGCAGTTCCATTGCGGTCGCGAGCCCAACAATGCCTCCGCCAATCACGCAGTAATCGAGGATCATGTGACCCTCTTATTTACCCGTCGCTGCCCAATGAATTCCTTGCGCAAGGAGTTTGCGGAACTCCGGCGTCGCCAGATTCGGATTCGGCTCGTTCTTCCAGGTATGGCCCAGCATCGTGACATAAACGCGGCCATTGCCATAATTTCTCACCCAATCCATCGGCTCGTTGTTGCCTGAAACCGGCGAGTAGGCATAAGTAAGGATTGTCAGACCTTGCGCAGGACCGTGCTGGCCGTGCGTTAACTGCTCCATAGGCTGAAGCCAGTGGTCCGGTAAGCCGCGCGTAATCGGATGCTGCCGATCGAGCACATGAACAACGAAGTCACCGCGCGCCGGATGGCCCGGTTTGAGTCCCGTACCCTGCGGCACGATCACGACCGTACCATGATCTGAAACAGCCAGACCCGGACCGAAGCCCGGATCGCGCCAGCCCAGGCCGATCATGTCGTTATAAGCTCGCCAGTGCAAAAAGGCATTGTTGGCGGCATGGTACACAACGAGGCCGCCCCCATCCTTGACGTAAGCCTCCAACAGCTTCTGCACCCGCTCGGGCCACTCGATTCCCTGGTCCGTATGGCCGCCGTTGAAATTGTTGACGACGACCTGATACTTCGCAAAATCCGGATTCCATTGATCGAATGTTGCCGGAGTCACCGTGGATACATCGACGCGAAATCCGCCCGCTTCGTCCAAGATCGACCGGATACCCGCGGTTCCCGCCGCCCAATCATGGTTATTAACTCCATCGATAATTAGAACGCGGATTTGCGCATGGGCGAGCGCGGCCATCCAGATGAAGCAGCAAGCAACACGCATTGACGTTCATCTTAGCGGTAATGACCGCCCGGACGGTGTTGCCATCTGCCATGCTTGGGAAATACTATAGGTGCCCAAGGCGCCGATGTTGGTTCGGGGCTGCAATGCCCGGACCGCTCACGTCTTCGGTCTTAACCACAATCGTCGTAAGCCGTTGTACCGAAGCCGCCGCCGAGCTCCGCCGATTGCATTGCCGCTGCGATCCTGTTCATGCCTGCCGCGAGATTCACACTAAATGCCGACCGCACTTGCGCTACGTATGCGCCGGCATTTCCGCCTTTCAGCACGATGTGTTGAGTAATCCGCGTTCGTGCGCCAGCGACCGCTTTGAATGTCCACTCGAACGAAACGACTGCGGACTCGAGGGGCATTTCCAAAATGTACCCTTCCCGTTTGTTGACGCTTCGAATGTGCCAGTGCATGGGCTCGTGCCCCGGAAACCGGGTTGTTCCAGTGGAACCGGGCGTAAACAGTCCGTTCAGTTCGAATTGCGCCGGCGGGTCATCCCAGTTCGACACTTTCGTCATATAGTTCCAGGCGAAAGACAGATTCACGTTTGCGTCAACGCAATGCTCAATTTCCCAGATGACATCGTTCACAATTCACGCTCCATCATTGCGTCAGTGCGCTTGGGTCTTCTTCTTCCACTTACTCTGGCATAGATTCCGTAGCGTCGGATATCGAACGCTCTGCATCACTATGACCGTGTCGGCTCTGCGAACGCCAGCCGGTATCCGTTCAAATCCATCAAGTCGAACTCTGCCATCCCATACTCCTGCTCACAAAGCTGACGTGATACAAGCACTCCGGGCAATGATGAGTACTCCTGGTAAGCGCTTTCACATCGTCTGTGACGATGTACAAATTCCAGGCGTCACGCTCGCGCCGCCCTGGATCGTCTGGCGCTGCGTATCCTGGCTGCGGTTGCAGGAAAATCTCAATGTCGTCGCGCCGGAGGATTGCGAAACCAGATAGAAAATATTTGAGCTCAAACCCCGAGCCGTTTGTACCAGTCCATCGTTGGTTCAATGTTGCCGACGAGAAGAACCGTCGTAGAATTGCGCAACTTTGCACGATGATCAACCTGCGCACCCTGTTCTGCGTCTATCATTTGCATGGAGCATAGCAGGCTGCTCGTTATTCGAATTCCGCGATGAGCCGATGGGCCATTGACAGCTTTTGAAAATATCCATTACTCCCGCCTTTTCCATCACTTCCCAACCTTTTCCACATGTGGAAAGTTCGTTTCGGCCCGCCTCCATGCTACGCTCAGGCCGGCTCGCGTCCGCGCGGGCCATTTCCATTTCAGGAGCCCTGCATGACCGCCCGATCCATCCGCCGCGCACTGGAGCGCAAACAAGAAAAGCTGGCGCGCAAGTCCGCTCGCCAGAATGCATTCGCCACGGAAGCCGCCGCCGCTCCCGAAGCCGCGATTCCCAGTGAGCCGAAGACCCCCAAGAACTCCGCCTCTCTCAACGCAGTCAAAACCGGGCTCGCCGGCCGCACTGTTCTGCTTCCGGCCGCCGACGTCGCCGGATACGAGCGCCACGTCGCCATGTACGAAGAGGAATTCCGTCCTAGCGGCGCACAAGAATGCGGGCTCGTCCAGTCCATCGCCGCCATTACTTGGCGCCTCGGCCGCATTCCCGCTCTCGAGATGGCGATCTTCGCTAAAGGCCACCTTGAATTTGCGGATCTCTTCGAGGAACACGAGCCGTCTCTGCGTCCCAGCCTTATAGAGCTCCACACCTTCATGGTCTACGAAAAGCAGCTCCGCAATCTGCAGTTGCAGGAAGCGCGTCTCGCTCGCCGCCGCGAAAAGGAAACCGCCGAGTTGTGCCGGCTCCAGCACGAACGTGAACAACGGGACGCGCGCGAACTGGATTCAGCCACCAAACACCACGGCAAACCGTCTGACTCGACCGCGAATGGGTTCGAATTTTCAACTCACGAGGACGCGCCTTTTCTGAAGGGCCAAAACCCACCGTCCATATATGAAGAACCGTCCCGCGAGCGCCCGCTGACGCGAAAAGTTTATTGCCAGGTGACAGCTTTTGGCTGATAGTACCCGGAGATGCATGTAATTCGAGAGCGGATTTTAACGGCGACGGCGTGGTCGATATCAGAGATCTCGCGTTTACCTCACGCCAGATGCCGGCAGATGCAACATGCGAGTAACCGCACTGATTCTCACGCTGGCCGCCATTCCGGCCGTGTTCGCAACTCCGGTTGTTTCCGTGCAGCCCGGACCGGGGCTTACCGCCTCCATTGAAATCTCGGGCGTGACGGATCTACGCCTTTCAATTTGACCTTTCGTTTTCGCCTCAAGCGCTCGCCGCCACAACCATCACGGAAGGCGGCTTTTTGCCGGCGGCCGGCTCCGCGCTTTTTGTCCCGGGGGCCATCAACAGCACAACCGGAACCATCTCCTCTACCGCCGATACGCTTCTCGGAATTATCGGCGACCTCTCCGGAAGTGGCGTACTCGCGAACGTGGACTTCCACTCAACCGGCAAGGTGTTTCGCCCATTGGTCTGTTGAATGTCCAGCTTCTCGACTCCACCTTGTCGCCCGTCGTTTTCACGACCATCGACGGCCGGATCTCGCAAGTACCTCCGGAGCCCGGCCCTTTCGCACTGCTTTTCTTCGGCATGTCCGTGTTCACTCTGGCTATCCGACCCTATTGACAGAGAGCGTCCGTTCAGGTATTCCTAAACCCAGGTCAGGTTTCTGACACTGAGTTTCACATTATGAAACTCCATGAAATGCCTGCTACGGTTTATCGAGTCCAAGTCATCGATCGCGCCCTCTCGATCGTCAATGTCCTGGCCGCAAGCGATCACTCTCTCGGCGCCGGCGAAGTCGGAGAGAAACTCGACCTGAATAAAAGCACGATTCATCGGCTGCTGGCAGTGCTCGAGCATCATCGCTATGTCGAGCGCGATCTCCTCTCCGGCAAATACCGGTTGGGTTTGAAATTGGCCGAGCTCGGTAATATCGCGCTCTCCCGTTTCGATTTGCAGGCCACGGCGCGGCCGTTTGTCGAGCGCCTCGTCGGCGAAACGGGAGAAACCGCGCACCTGGGCATTTTGCAGCAGAACGAAGTCATTTCGCTGGTCAACGTGGAAACCCAGCGCTCGGTGCGTACTCCGTCCACGATCGGGCGACGCAGCCCGATCCATTGCACCTCGCAAGGCAAGCTGCTGGTCGCCTTTCAGCCGCAGCCGCAAATCGATCAGATGTTGCGCGCCTATCGCTTCGCCGGATACACCAAGAGAACGATTCGATATGCGGGCGCTTATCGCGCGGAGCTTGTGAAAGTTCGTAATCTCGGCTTCGCCCTCGACGACGAAGAGTTTGAAGAAGGTCTGCGCTGCATCGGCGCGCCGGTTCGCGACCACACCGGAAAAGTCGTCGCGGCTATCAGCATTGCCGGGCCGGCGTTCCGGATCACACCCGACCGTAGGCGCCTGTTGATCGCAAAGGTTGTCGCCGCGGCGCGCGATCTTTCGGAAACACTCGGCTGCCGTCATTCGGCGCCACAAGTTTTATGAACCAAATCACTCTCACCGTCCCCGACGGCGCGGCGGAGGCCGCCATCCTGACCGCGCCCGCGCGCGCTTTCCTGGCTGAACTATCGGCGCGCTTTGAACCGGTTCGGCTGCAATTGCTCGAAGCGCAGAAAAGCGCGTGCCGGCAAGCCGTTCGACTTTCTTGGAAGAAACCGCTTCGATCCGCAAGTCGGATTGGAAAGTCGCGCCCATTCCTCCGGACCTCATGGACCGCCGCGTCGAGATCACCGGCCCCGTCGACCGCAAGATGATCATCAACGCTCTGAACTCCGGAGCCAACGTCTTCATGGCGGATTTGGAAGATTCCAACTCGCCGACCTGGCGAAACAATCTCGACGGGCAGGTGAATTTGCGGGATGCGGTGCGCCGCGAGATCTCGCTCGTCACGCCCGAAGGCAAGTCCTACAACCTGAGCCCGAAACCGGCGGTGCTGTTCGTTCGGCCTCGTGGCTGGCATCTGGTCGAGAAGCACTGCCTTGTGAACGGCTCTCCCATATCGGGTTCTCTGTTCGACTTTGGCCTGTTCTTCTTTCACAACGCAGCAGAGTTACTCACGCGCGGCAGCGGCCCGTACTTCTATCTGCCAAAGCTTGAGAGCCATCTCGAAGCGCGCTTGTGGAACGACGTCTTCACCTTCGCGCAGCAATACCTGGGCATTCCGCACGGAAGCGTCCGCGCGACTGTCCTGATCGAAACCATCGCCGGCGCCTTCGAGATGGACGAAATCCTATACGAGCTGCGAGACCATTCGGCGGGCTTGAACTGCGGCCGCTGGGATTACATTTTCAGCTTCATCAAGAAATTCAGCCACGCCTCCGACCGCATCCTTCCCGATCGCGCGCAGGTCACCATGACCCGGCACTTTCTCAAGTCCTATGTCGACTTGCTGATCCAGACCTGTCATCGGCGCGGGATTCACGCCATGGGCGGCATGGCTGCCCAGATCCCCATCAAGAACGATGCCGAAGCCAACAATATCGCCCTTGAAAAGGTGCGCGCCGACAAGCTGCGCGAGGTCGAGGCCGGCCACGATGGGACCTGGGTAGCGCATCCGGGCCTGGTGGCGATCGCAAAAGCCGTGTTCGATGAACACATGCCAACGCCAAACCAGATTTCGCGTCTGCGCGAAGACGTGCATGTCACCGCGGCCGATCTGCTCCAGGTGCCGACAGGCGAAATTACCCAGGCTGGTCTCGAGCTGAATATCGATGTCGGTATTCAATACCTCGAGTCCTGGCTGCGCGGCAACGGCTGTGTGCCCATCTACAACTTGATGGAAGATGCCGCCACCGCCGAGATCTCCCGCGCCCAACTCTGGCAGTGGGCCAAGTACGGCGCCCGCATGAATGACGGAACTACCGTAAGCGTCGCAGTCGTCGCCGGAGCCATTCCCAAAGTGCTCGACAAGATCAAACAGCGCATCGGCGAAAAAGCATTCACCGCCGGACGCTACGAACTGGCGGCTCGTATGTTTCAAGAAATGACAGCCAGCGAAGAGTTCCCGGAATTTCTGACTATCCCGGCCTACCAGCATCTAGCGGAGTGATTTAAGAACTCGAATCAGATTCGAATCGGCATTCGTGCTTCTAACACAAACATGGAAATCAATCGCCGCCAATTCGTCGCGTTACCGGGAGCCGCGATCGCCGCCAACTCGTTATTCAGCGGATGCTCCCCCTGCGGAACCATGGCACCAGCGAATACGCCGCGTAGGCCAGATCAACATGACCGAGCATGATCCCGTCTCGCTCGACGTCGAACAGTGGGCTGATTATTGGGCCAGCCTCAAAGTGAATGCGGTGCAAATCAGCGTCACCGGTATTCTCGCCTTCTATCCGTCGAAAGTGCCGTTTCACCGGCACGGTAAATTTCTAGGCGATCGCGATTTTTTCGGCGATTGCTGCAATGCCGCCAAGAAACGCGGGCTGCGCGTGCTCGCACGAATGAGTCCCGATCTCGAATGGGAAGAAGCTCTGGAGCCGCATCCGGAGTGGTTCGAGCGCAACGCACAGGGCAAACCTGTTGCTCATACTGAAGAGCCAAAGCTATACCGGACCTGCATGTTCACCAGCTATTTCACCGAGCACATTCCGGCGATCATGCGAGAAGTGAACTCCCGCTATGACGTGGACGGCATCTTCACCAACGGCTGGCCGCCGCTCGGCCGTTTGCCTGTTTGCCACTGCGAACAATGCAAGAAGCTTCCGCCCGCGGATTCGATGGAATATTGGGACAAGTTCAGCGCGCGGGTGCTTGAGCTCTGGGATTTATATGATGGCATCGCCAAGGAGAAGAAACCCGACAATCTCTATTTCGGGAATCTGGGTGGCTCGATTCGCTGTACGGCCAATCTGAAAACGCTAGGCGACAAAACGTATTGGTTCAACTGTGATAATCAGGGCCGCGGCGGCCTCGACACTCCCATCTGGGGATGCACGCTGCAAGGCCGTGTATGTAATGCGGTCATGAAGGGTAAGACCAGCACGAACGTCACCGCCGCCTGGTCGACAGGTCCCATCCGTTGGCGGAACGCGTCTAAATCCCCTGAAGAAGCCCAAATGTGGATGGATGAAACGGTGGCGAGCGGAATGGTGCCCTGGTATCACTTCATTGGCGCCGAAGATGGCCTGGGAGAAGATCGCCGCTGGCAAGAGCCCGGACATAAGTACTTCAATTGGCTGGCGCGCCACGAGCGGCACTTCTTCAACAAAAAGCCGATCGCGAATCTCGGAGTTGTGATGGGCCAGCGCACTCATCTCTTTTATAAGCCGCCGCCGAATGCTGGCAATATCCAGCAGTACATGGATGGGATGTATTATGCATTGCTCGAAGGGCGCTTTCTGTTCGATTTCCTTCACGAGGACGATCTCGGCGCGGAGACCCTGAAGAAATACAAAGCTTTGATTCTGCCCAACATTGCTTTATTGAGCGATGAGCAATGCCGTCAGTTACAGGCTTATGTCGAAGCAGGCGGTTCTCTGCTCGCCACTTTCGAAACCAGCATGTATACGGAGCGTAACGAGCGGCGGAACGAATTCGGTCTCGCCGAAGTCTTCGGCATTCACAAAGCAGGCAACGTAATCGGCACGAACGGCAATGCCTTTTATGCCCGCATCGAACGGAAACATCCGATTCTCGAAGGTTTCCATGACACGAACTGGATTCCCGGCGCGGAATTCAGAATTCCCGTGAAACCCGTCGGCGAGCCGGTCCTATCGGTCGTGCCTGGGTATGTGGCGTATCCTCCCGAGCTTTCCTATCCGACGCAATCGCACACCAGTGAACCGGCCGTTGTGGTGCGGGAACGCGGCTCCAGCCGCCTCGTCTATTTCCCCGGCGATATCGAGCGCAGCATGTGGAGGTCGGGCCATACCGATCTCAGCCATTTGCTGCAGAACACGGTGCGCTGGCTGCTCGCGGGCGATACGCCCGTTTCGATCGAAGGCCCTGGCGTGATTGAATCGTTCGCCTGGGAGACGGAAGCGGGTTTCGCGCTGCATGTTTTGAACTACACCAATCCGGCAATGCACCGCGGCTGGATTCGCGAATTCTTCCCGATCGGTGCGCAAAAAGTTCGCATGCGGCTTCCGGCTGGACAACGCGTGAAACGAATCGAACTGTTACGCGCGGAAGCCGATGTGCCCTTTCACGTGACAAATGGATCCGTCGTATTTACTATTCCCAAAATCGTAGATTATGAAGTGGCCGCTCTGCATTCGGCCTGAGGAAGACATCATGACTCGTCGTACTCTCCTGGCCCTTGCAAGCACCGCACCCTTGAGCCGCGGATTCGCCAAAGCCGCGGAGGCCAAAAAGCAGATCAAGATCACCGGTATCGAGACGGACCTGCTGCGCTTACCACCGGCTCCATTTACGGGCGACGCGATTCACGATTTTGGCTCGGCGGCGGGCGGCGTCGTTCTACGCGTGCTCACCGATGCCGGAATCACCGGCTGGGGTTACAGCAGCTTTGGCATGATCGAAGGCGGTCCGCGCGTCGTTCAAACAATTCTCGAGCACGAGATTAAGCCCGTTCTCATTGGACAAGATCCGGCTTTTCCGAAAAAGATTCGCGCCGATCTTTGGCGGGCGCTCGAGTATCAAGGCGTGCAAGGCATCACGCAATTTGCCATGTCCGCCGTCGATATCGCCATCTGGGACATCGTCGGCAAAGCCGCCGGCCTGCCTGTCTACAAAATGCTTGGCGCAGTGCGCGATCGCATGCCCGTATATGCCATGTGCGGCTGGTATCGGGAAAACGATCAAGATCATTCGCAGTACAAGCGGACTATCGACGAAACGCTCGGAATGGGCTATCGCGCGTTTAAGGTGAAAGTCGGCCGCTATTCTTTGGAGGACGACGCCGAACGAATAGAATTCGGACGTAAAACCGCGGGCAAGGACATCCGCATCCTCGTCGACGCGAACCAGGTTTTCAATCGCGTGGAGGCTCTCCGCCGCGGCCGCGTCTATCAGGAACTCGGTTGCTTCTGGTATGAGGAGCCGCTGCCCCCGTGGGATCACGAAGGTTACGCCGAACTGACGCAATCTTTAGACATGCGCATCGCCACGGGCGAGAACGAATATAACAAGCACGCCTTTATGGATCTGCTGCTGAAGAAAGGCGCGGACGTCGTCCAGCCTGACAACCGGCGCGCCGGAGGTCCGACTGAATGGATGGAGATCGCCGCGATCGCCGACGGGTTTGGGGCGGAACTGGCGAGCCACGGCGGCGGCCCGGCCAACCTGAATATCCTGTGCGCGATTCCGAACGCGATCTATATGGAATCGGGCGGGAAACAGAAAATCATCAACGGCGACGTGCTCGCGCCCGAAGCGCCCGGCATGAGCAGCGAGCCGAATGCCGATTTCATCGCCAAACACAAGGTGACTTAGATGAAAACTACAGTACGATTTGCCATCCTTACGGCATTCCTGGGAATTCTTTACGGCCAATCCACGAATGCCACCATCACGGGAACAGTGCAGGATCCGCAAGGCTCGGCCGTTGCCCACGCCACAGTGGTCGCGGTACAGACCAGCACGGGACAAACACGCCAGACCACAAGCGGCGATTCCGGTGGGTATACGATTCCGGATCTGCCGATTGGAACATACAAAGTCACGGTCACGGCGCCGGGCTTTAAGACTTCGATTGCGCCCAATATCACGCTGCAGGTCAACCAGGCGGCGCAGCTTAATTTCACGCTCGAAATCGGAGCCGTGTCGGAGCAGATCAGCGTGACGGCGGCGGCGCCGCTGCTCGCGACAGAAACATCCTCGATCGGAACGGTGGTCGAAAATCGTTCTATCGAAAGCCTCGCTCTGAACGGGCGGCAGTTCTGGCAGCTTGTCTCGCTGGTTCCGGGCGCGAGCTATACGCCCGGCGGCCAAGGCACGCGCACCGGAGGCGGTTCGATACGCTCTTCAGCTGTCAACGTCCAAATCAACGGCACGGGTTTCATCTACAACGGCTGGCTATTGGATGGCGTGGACATTACCGAGTACGAGCAAGGCGGCACGAATGTGCAGCCGAACGTCGATGCGCTCGACGAATTCAAAGTGGAATCGGCCAATATGCCGGCGGAATACGGCCGGACACCGAACGTAGTCAGCGCCACGATGAAGAGCGGCACCAACGCGTTTCATGGCACAGTCTTCGAATTTCTCCGCAACGATACATTGGACGCGCGCAACTTCTTCGCGGGCAGCAAGAATGCTCTGAAACGCAATCAATTTGGCGGCACGATTGGTGGACCTATCAAGCGAAACAAGATCTTTTTCTTCGCCGATATCGAGCGCTCCCTTCAGCGCCAGGGGATCGTTTTCAATAGCACGCTGCCGACCGACGCCATGCGCACCGGCAACTTCAGCGGACAAAAAGCCCTCACGAACCCGAAGGGCGGCACTTTCCCGGGAAACGTGATCCCCACAAACCAAATCTCGCCGCAAGCGCAGTACTTTCTCAAATACATGCCCACGCAGGCGCAGGGAAGGTTCAATGCACCGCAGAGGCTGGACATTTACAAAGGCGATATCAAGGTGGACATCGCCGTCAGCGAATCGGATCGGCTGATGACGCGCTATTCGGCGCAGGACAATCTCGAGGGTGACCCGAACGCGTACCCTGCCCTGGGCGTGCAGGACCTGCACAGTCGCGCGCAGAACCTGGTGCTGAGCGAGACCCACATTTTCAATCCGCATTGGTTAAATGAGCTGCGGCTCGGATATTATCGCGACTACTTTCTGTTTGGCGCTGTGCTGCCGGGAACCAACTTCGATCAGCAAGCAGGAATCAAGGGATTTGAGGAGACGCAATTAAGCCCAAGTTTTCCGCTGATCTCACTTTCCGGCTACACCGGGTTTCCAGGCTCCGGCAGCAATAACCTTCCCAAGGCAAACCGCATCCGAACGTGGCAGTATACGGACTCGGTGAGCTATGCGAGCGGCAAACACGATATGAAGTTCGGCGCGCAGCTCTATCACCAGACGCATGGCTTCTTTAATGGGCAATCGCAGGAAGGTAATTTCAATTTCACGACCAACTATACGGGAAACAGCTTCGGCGATTATCTGCTTGGCCTGCCGAGCAGCGTTTTTCGGGCTTACCCCATCGCACTTTACGGCAACTACGCCAATCAATGGGCGGCATTCTGGCAAGACACTTATAAGGCGACGCCGAACCTGACTTTGAATTTAGGCTTGCGCTGGGCTTACAATCCCTTTTTCAACGGAATCAACGGTCAAACATCGGCCATCGATTATCCAACCGGCAAGATCATCGTGCCTGGACGCAACGGGCAGGTGCTGAACCCGATCGCGCAGCCGGAGATGCCGCTGCTGATTCCGCTGTTCGCCGACCGCACGCGAACGACGGATTCGCTTGGGCTCCCGGATTCGATCCGGCGAACGGGTTCAGGGCAATGGCTACCGCGTTTCGGATTCGCCTATCGTCCCGGTGGAACACAGAAATTCGTCATTCGCGGCGCTTATGGAATTTTCGATGTCTTCCTCGATTCCAATTTGACGCTGCAGTGGACGAAAACGCCACCGTTCGAAATCACGCAAACCGTGAACAACACCCTTCCGGCGCCGAGCTTCACCTGGGCGGACCCGTTCCTTGGCCAGTCGCTTGTGGCGGCCAATCCGAACCCTGGAAAGCCTTGCCCCGGCACCAATCTCGCGCTCACCACATGTGTGGCTCCGAATGTCTACTCCGCGCCAGTCGACCTGCAACACACGTATATGCAGCAGTACAATTTCGCGGTCCAGACGCAGCTCGCCAAGGATATCTCCATGGAAGCGGCTTACGTCGGTAACTTTACTTCGCACGCACAGCTCATCTCAGTGCCCGATAATGTTCCGAACCCGGGGGCAGGCGCCATCCAGACGCGGCGACCGTATCCACAGTGGGGACAATTCTATGTTGGATTGACGAGCGGTAGAGCGAATTACAATGCGCTGCAGGTGAAAGTGGAGAAGCGCTTTGCGCACGGATACCAGATGTTGGCTTCTTACACCTGGAGTAAATGCCTGGATCTCGGGTCGAATCAGAATGCGCCGGTAACCTACTCGATGCTTTTTCAGAACTATGGGGCGTGCGACTACGATCTGCCGCATAATTTCTCGGTAAGCTCGGTGTATGAGCTTCCGTTCGGCCGCGGCCGCGCATTTCTATCCAATGGCAATAAATTTGTAGAGTCCGTGCTGGGCGGCTGGGAAGTCGCGGGCGTCTTTACCGCTCGCTCCGGTTTGCCGTTCACTCCGGTGATTTCCGGCGACCAAGCCAATACCGGCGTCTCCGGCCAGAGGCCGATGCGCATAGGCGATGGAAGCCTGAGCGATCCCACGCCCACCAAATGGTTTGACGTGACCGCCTTCACGACGCCGGCCAAATACACCTATGGAGATTCGGGCCGCAATATTCTGCGGTCAGACGGATTGGTGAACCTTGATTTAACTCTGAAGAAAAACTTCGTCTTCACCGAATCGAGATTCCTGGAATTCCGCGCGGAGGCGTTTAATATCGCCAACCATGCGACATTCGCGGCCCCTGGCGCCACCATCGGGGCGAGTTCGGCGGGTATCGTGACCAGCACCTTAAATAGTAATCGCATTCTGCAAGGAGCGTTGAAATTTGTTTTCTGACCCAATAAATCGCCGCGGCTTTCTGGCTTCCATGGCGGCGGCAAATGCCGGCATGGCCCAACCGGTTGCCGCGAAGAACCAAGTGATTGGTATCCAGATTGGCTCCATTTCGTTTCTGGACGAAGGAACCGAAAAAGTGCTCGACATACTCCAGGAGAAAGCCGCTGTAAACACGCTTTTTCTAGCGACCTTTACCTATGGAAATGGGATTGCCAGCCGCATGATTCCAGGTCACCCGTTTCCGGACCACGGAGTGCAGGCGTATGACACGAAGTTTCACGGCGGCAATTATGCGACACCACACGCGCAATATTACAAGAACACGATCATCAAGGATGTCAAGGCGCCCGACCACGGCAATCTGGACATCCTCGAAGAGGTGATTCCCAAAGCCAAGAAACACGGCGTCAAGGTTTACACCTGGAGCGAAGACGTATGGCGTAATGATGTGCCGAACGTGGAGAAGATTCAGGAGCGCGATCTATACGGCCGCAACGCGCGTACGGTCTGTTTCAACAATCCCGATCATCACAATTTCCTGCTCGGGTTGATGGAGGACTTTACCCGGTCTTACGATCTTGACGGCATCATGTGGGGCTCGGAGCGTTACGGCGCTTTCGGGAACATGGTGGAATCGGTACACAATCGCAATGGCAACGATCCTTCGCGAGTAACTTGCTTTTGCCAGTTCTGCCAGGCGAAAGCCAAGGCGCGCGGTATCGATGTGGCCCGGGCCTTTGAGGGATTCAAGGCGCTCGAAGCCTGGGTCCGCTCCTGCCGCGGCGGGCAGCGGCCGACGGACGGCTATTATGTAACCCTGTGGCGCGTTCTGTTCCGCTACCCGGAGATTCTCGCCTGGGAAACCATGTGGAACGACAGCGTGCACGAGACATATGAGGCGATCTACAAGCTGGTGAAGGGCATCAAGCCGCAGATGCAGGTCGGCTGGCACGTCTGGCATGCCCACAGCTTCTCTCCCTTTTTCCGGGCGCAAACGGATATACGGGAGCTGAGTAAGTACTCCGACTATTTGAAGATGACCGTGTACCACAATCTGGGCGGCACCCGCATGGAGACTTACATGACGAGCCAGCGCAACACCGTTTACGGCGACGTGCCGATCGATGAAGCGCTTGAGTTCGAATACCGCATCATGAACTACCGCGAGCGTGGATACGAAGAACTGCCCTATACGGGGCTGTCGCCGGATTACGTCTATCGCGAGACGAAGCGGTCGGTAGAAGGCGCGAAAGGCACGCAGACACAAATCTGGCCCGGTATTGATGTGGACATCTCCAACATGGACGTGCGTTTCAGCCAATGCACGCCGCCGGTGGTCAAAGAAGTCACCATGGCCGCTTATCGCGGCGGCGCGCAGGGCCTGGTGATCTCGCGCAAATACTCGGAGATGAAACTGGCCAATCTCGCGGCGGTCGGCGAGGCCTTGCGTGAGATGAAAATCGCCTGATGTTTTCTTTGCTTTTCCTTGCGAGTTTGCTGTCCGGCGTGATCGACGTACACGTGCATTGCGCCCCGGATAGCGTGCCGCGCGCCATTGATGCCATCGATCTGGCGAAGCTCGCGAAAGCGCGAGGAATGCGTGGCCTGGTTCTAAAAAACCATTGGGAGCCTACCGCATCGGTCGCCTACCTGGTGCGCAAGGAAGTGCCGGGCATCGAAGTATTCGGCGGAATCGATCTGAATGTCAGCGTAGGCGGGATGAATCCCGAGGCCGTGGAACACATGGCGAAGATTACCGGCGGCTGGGGCCGTTTTGTCTGGATGTCGACCTTCGATTCGCACGCCCAGGTCCTATTTTCCAAAGAGAACAGACCGTTCGTGGCCGTCTCCCGCAACGGCCAATTGTTGCCTGAGACCAAAAAAGTCGTTGCGATGACGGCCAAATATCACCTCATTCTGGCGACCGGTCACAACACACCCGAAGAGGATTTGCTGCTGATTCGCGAAGGCCGCGCGCAGGGCGTACGCGGAATCATCGTCACTCACGCCATGATGGCGCCGATTCATATGTCGATCGAGCAGATGAAACAGGCCGCCGCCTCAGGCGCTTTCATCGAGTTTGTATACAACGGGCTCATCGGCCACTACAAAGAATTCGAGTTCGCCGACTATGCCAAGGCGATCCGCGCAATCGGCCCGGACCATTGCATTTTGTCGAGCGACATGGGACTACCGGCCAACCCATTGCATCCCGACGGACTGCTACTTTTTTTCGCAGGACTGAAGAAAGCCGGCATCAGCGATGCCGAAATCGGAATCATGGCAAAACGCAATCCAGCTCGGCTGCTCGGCCTGGACCCGGTCAAATAAACAAAGGATGACATAAATTCATGGACAGAAGATCGTTTTTACAGAGCACGGTCGCAGGCGCATTGGCCGCGGGGGCGCAGGCGCAACAACCATCGTCTAGCAAGATGATCGGCCTTCAGGTAGGGGCCGTATCCTTCGTGGACGAGGGAGTGGAGAAAGCCCTCGACACCATTCAACAGTCGGCATCTGTCAACACAATTTTCCTGGCGACGTTTACCTATGGGCGCGGCATCGCGGGGAGACAGGTGCCCGGACAGCCATTACCGGATCACGGCAAGCAAGAGTACGACACCGGATCGTTTTATGGCGGCAGTTATACGGCGGTTCATCCGCAATATTTCAAAGACACCGTTTTCCGTGAATTCCGTGCGCCCGATTTCGGCAAATACGATGTACTCGAAGATGTGCTCCCGGCGGCGCGAAAACGGGGCATGAAGACCATCTGCTGGTTCGAGGATGTCTTCCGCAAGGATCTGCCGAACATTCAACAACTCCAGGAGCGCGAACTCTCGGGAAACCCGGCCGGCACCCTCTGCTTTAATAATCCAAACTATCGCCACTGGCTGCTCGGCATGGTGGAGGACTGGTCTCGTTCTCATCCCATCGATGGCATCATGTGGGGATCCGAACGTCAGGGTGCGTTTTCGAACGCCCTAAGCGCCAGCCATGGCAGGTCCGATCCGGAGCGAGTGACCTGTTTCTGCCAATTTTGTCAAGCCAAAGCGAAGCAGAGCGGCATCAACGTGGATCGTGCTCGCACGGGTTTCCTTGAGCTTGCGAAATTTGTGCGCGCAGGCCGCGCTCACGAGCGCCCGGTCGACGGATACTATGTCACACTTTGGCGCCTGATGCTCCGCTACCCGGAATTGTTGGCTTGGGAAATGCTGTGGACCGACAGCCTACGTGAAACCTATGCGGCGATTTACCAGAAGGTCAAACAGGTGAATTCGTCGCTCGGCGTGGGCTGGCATATCTGGCACAACAATTCGTTCAATCCGATTTACCGGGCCGAGCAAGACCTCGCGGAGATCTCCAAGCATTCGGATTTTCTGAAAATCGTGATCTACCACAATTGCGCTGGAGAGCGCATGGCGAACTATATCGATCACGTTCACGATTCCATTTACGGGGACGTGCCTAAGCAGGAATTGCTCGACTTCCACTATCGCGTTCTCGATTATCGCGAGAAGCCCTTAGCCGAGATTCCGGAATCGGGGTTCTCGTCCGATTACGTGTTGCGCGAAACCAAACGCGCACGCGCAGGCCTGGCAAACAGCAGCACGAAATTGTGGCCGGGAATCGACATCGATATTCCTACTGCTCCAAATCACAGCAAATCTACCCCGGAGGGAACCCGGCAGGCGGTACTGGCCGCGATACGCGGCGGAGCCGATGGCGTGCTGTTGTCGCGCAAGTATTCGGAAATGAAGTTGGCTAATTTGAGGGGTGCGGGCACTGCTCTTCGGGAGTCGAGCTGGGGATGAATATCCTCCCCTCTCAGACGCACAGGGCAATACTGAAGAGGACATGAAGACAGCATATGGACTAGAAATTCCGGATGGCTTTCAAGAACTGCTTGATCCGAAACGTTGTGCATTGATCGTGTACGACATGCAAGCAGGTATCGTGGGGCAGATAAAAGATGGCGAGGCGATCACAGCGCGAGTTAAGCACGTCCTCGAGATCTGCCGCACGGCGGGAATGCGCGTCTTTTACACAAGACACCTTTCTTTACCCAAACAGCTAATGGGAGCGTCTCAATATCGCATGGCAATGTCCTGGCAGCGCGTGGATGACCCGGAGAAAGTGAAGCCTTGGTTTCTCCGGGATAGCCCAGGATTTCAGATTGTGCCGGAGCTGGCGCCTCTGCCGAGTGAAGCAATTTTCGACAAGCTCGCGATGTCGGCGTTTGAAGGCACTCCGCTCACGATGGCGCTGCGGGACTGCGGGGTCCGAAGCTTTCTCATCGTGGGAGTGGCTTTGGAGATTGGGATCGATATCACGTGCCGCCATGGCGCGGATCTGGGGTTTGTTCCGATTGTTGTCCGCGACGCTTGTGGAGCAGGACACCAGGACGCTGCCGACCGTGCACTGCAGACGCTGGAGTTCCTGGGTGATACGGTGTTGACGGATTCCGAGACAATTTCGGGAGTGCGGTAGCGGCCTTTCCCGATCGTTTCGACAAAACACGCAGCACGGAGACAGCAAGCTCGCGGCGGATATTATTGTTACTCGTAAAATTCGAGACAGATGGACTGTTCCAGGCAACCCGGACTATGAAACGCTTCCTCGCGATTGTTCTAACGTGCTCTCATTTAGCGCTGGCGGGCGAAACATCGGCTCATTGGCGCGATCTCGGCCCTTTAATTATGGGCAAGGATGTCGTTCTTATCCGGACGGACGGTAAGCGGATCAAAGGGACTACAGAATCGATTGAAACTGAGTCACTGATCATCGAAACGAGCAAAAAGGAGCGGCAATCGGTTCGTCGTAGCAACGTTCGTTACATTCAAGTTGCTCGAAAGGCCGGCTACAAATGGCGGGTGATTGGTACCGCGCTTGGCGCCGGACTCGGCGCTGCGATTGCGATACCCGTGCTGGCGGAAACGCACAATGAGGGAAGTGGCAACTATGACGGCGCTGCCGCCGGTCTAATCATTGGTTTGGCCGCAGTAGGATTATTAACTGGTTGGCGCGCGGATCACACCCGGGATGTCCTGAGGCTATTGCCCGACTGAAAGGGCTGTCCGACCGACTCGGAGAAGAGGGAAATGGAGCCGGCAGAGGGGCTTGAACCCCCGACCCCCTGATTACAAATCAGGCGCTCTACCAACTGAGCTATGCCGGCAAACGAGCTTTGGATTAGACCGCTAGTTCCGATTGTATAGGAAGGGCGGACGCCTCCGCCAGACCTTCGCCGACCTGTTGCCGCCACAGCGCGTAGTAGAGCCCGGTCTCTTCCCTAAGCTGCGCGTGGGTGCCCTGCTCCACGATGCGGCCTTTCTCGAGCACGTAGATCCGCTCGGCGTGCATCACGGTCGAAAGCCGATGCGCGATCAGAATGGTCATGAGGTCGGAGCGCTCGCCCACATCACGAATTGTGCGGGTAATTTCCTCTTCGGTCAGCGAATCGAGCGACGAAGTCGCTTCGTCGAACACCAGCAGCCGCGGTTTTCGCAGCAGCGCGCGCGCAATCGAAAGGCGCTGTTTTTCGCCGCCCGAGACTTTGACTCCGCCTTCACCGATCAAAGTATCGAGCCCCTTGTCGGCGCGCGCGAGGAGCGAATCGGCCGCCGCGCGGTGCAGGACATCGAGGCATTCTTCATCGGTGGCATCGGACCGGACGAAGAGCAGATTCTCGCGGATCGAACCGGAGAATAACTGGGTGTCTTGCGTGACAAAACCGATTTGCGCGCGCAACTCCTCCGGATCGATGTGCCGGGCGTCGATGCCGTTGTAGCGGACTGCGCCTTCTTCGGCATGATAGAGCCCCACGAGCAGCTTGACCAACGTCGTCTTCCCAGCCCCGGAAGGTCCGACGAAGGCGACAGTCTCGCCGCGCGACAATTGAAAACTCACATTGCACAAGGCTGGACGGCTGGCAGTGCGGTGCTGAAACGTGACCGAATCGAATTCGAGGGATCCGAGATTTCCCAGCGCCTGTGCATCCACCGGTTTCGGTTCCGGGGGAATATCCAAAATTTCCTGCAAGCTCTGCATGGACGCTTCGGTCTCGCGATAGATATTAATGATATTGCCCAATTCCTGCAGCGGTCCGAAAATGAAGAACGAGTAGATGAACAGAGAGAAAAATTGTCCGACCGTGATGCGCTGCGTAAAAATCAGGTAGAGCATCAGGAAAAGAATGCTCGTGCGCAACAGATTCACGACGGTTCCCTGGATGAAGCTCAGGCTGCGCAGATAACGCACTTTCTTGAGCTCGAGTTGAAGAATCTTCCCGGTAGTGCTATTGAGACGGTTGACTTCCTGCCGCGCCAGTCCCAATGTTTTGACGAGCTCGATATTGCGTAGCGATTCGGTGGTTGAGCCCGCGAGCGCCGCGGTTTCGGCCACGATCGTTTTCTGAATACGCTTAATCCTGCGGCTCAGTACGGAGCTGATGCCACCGAGCACTGGGATGGTGAGCAGAAAAACCGGCGCGATGATCCAACTCACGCGCAATGCATAGACGGTGACGAACACGATACCCACGACCGAAGTGAACAGAACATTGACGAAGGCGGTGATGAACCGCTCGACGTCGCTGCGAACCTTCTGCAGTTTGCCAAGGGTTTCTCCGCTGCGCTGATCTTCAAATACGGCATACGGCAGCGAAAGCGACCGTTCGACGCCGTCCGCATAGAGTTGGGCTCCGGTTTGCTGCGTAACGACATTGACATAGTAATCCTGAAAGTTTTTAGCGACCCGCGAGACAAACGCCACGCCAACGGCGGCCGCCAGCAGCAGGCTCACGCCTCTCAGAAACTGGCCGGTCGAGTAATGATGAAATTGGGTGGCGTATTGATCGATGATGTGCCGGAAGATCCATGGATCAAGCAGGGAAAAAATCTGGTTGACGGCAGCGAGCAATAAGGCCAGCAAGACATAAGACCAATGCTTCTTGAGGTATTCGACCAATAGAGCCATAGAATGTCTGCGGCGAAGATCCCTTGTTCGATGCGATCGTAGTACTCTTTGATTCTCCCTAATGGAAAATGGCGATGCTAGCCTAGGCAGATGCTTCGAACGCTCCTCCTGCTGCCGGCCGTATTGGTGGCACAGACCACCACACCGCCAAAGCCGCCTGGCAAGACGGCGTCTCCCAGTACAAAACCCGCCGCAGCCCGCCCTACCGCTGCGAAGCCTAAGCCGAGCGCTGCCCGGCTGCCCGTACACACCATGACAACCGATGAAGAAAAAACGATCTACGCTCTTGGCCTTTCCATCGCCGGCTCACTTTCGCCGTTCGATTTATCGCCCCACGAATTAGAGCTCGTCGAGCAAGCGCTGAAGGACGCCGCCGCCGGCAAACCCGCGGTCGATATCAAGACTTGGGGACCGAAAATTGAACCGCTCGCCCAGGCGCGGTCCGGGCGCGTCGCGGAGCGGCAAAAAGCCACGTCCAAGGCATATCTCGAAAAGGCTGCCACAGCGGCAGGCGCGGTGAAAACAGACTCGGGCCTGGTCTATCGAGAACTGCGGGCGGGCTCCGGGCCTTCCCCTCTTGCTACCGACACCGTGAAAGTCAATTATCGCGGCACCTTGATCAACGGCGTCGAATTCGATAGCTCTTACAGCCGGAATGAACCCGCGCAATTCGCGTTAAATGGAGTGATTCGCTGTTGGACAGAGGGTGTGCAGAAAATGAAAGTGGGCGGCAAGGCTATGCTTGTTTGTCCGTCCGATCTCGCTTATGGCGACCAGGGTCGGCCGTCAATCCCAGGCGGCGCAGCGCTCATTTTCGAAATCGAGCTGCTCGAAATTGCGGGTAAACCGGCTCGCTAGCTCACATCGGTGAGGCTACAAACCGGTAGCCGACTCCGCGAACGGTCAGCAGATGCCGCGGTTTGGTCGGATCGTCTTCGAGATACCGGCGCAGGCGCACGATAAAATTATCGATCGGACGGGTGTCGGTGTTTTCCTGCAAGGTCCACACGTCTTGCAGCATGGTCTTGCGGGACACTGTCTTGCCCTGATGCTCAATCAGGTAGCGCAACAGGCTCGCCTCCATCAGGGTCAGCCGGAAGACGCGGCCGCGCACTTTCAGCTCCAGTGAATCGAAGTCGACGGTCTTGTCTCGCTCGCTTCCGAACGTAAACACGTCGGCCTTTTTCTCGGGCAGCGCTGTTCCGTTTGAGGATGTTTCGAGCCAGGCGCGCCGCCGCAGAAGCCCGCGAATTCTGGCGATCAGAATCGCCAATTCGAACGGCTTCATCAGGTAGTCGTCAGCTCCCGCCTCAAACCCGCGCAGCACATCTTGCGGGTGTCCGCGCGCGGTCAGCATCAACGTGGGAGTGAACAAACCGGCACGCCGCATTTCGGCGATGACTTCAAATCCATTCTTACCGGGCAGCATGACGTCGAGGATCACGACGTCGAACGCAGGCGTCAGAGACAATTTTTCGAGCGCCTCTTCGCCGGTTTCAACCACTTCTACCTGGTAACCCTCGGCCTCCAGGTTAAAACGCAAACCGTCGCTGAGATGCTGCTCGTCTTCTACCACCAGAACACGGCTCATCTCACCATCGGCAATTGAAGCACAAAAGTGCTTCCGTGTCCCGGACCTTCGCTTTCCGCCCAAACTCGGCCTCCGTGCCGCTTCGCCACCGAGCGTACTATGTAAAGGCCCAAACCAGTTCCTTTGAGCCGGGCCGCCACCGGGCCCGGTATGCGGTAGAACCGCTGAAAGATTCGCTTCAGCTCCGCTTTTGGAATTCCCGCGCCTTCGTCCCGCACCCGCACTGCCACGTACTTACCGTCTACGGGCGCCGCCTCCACCACAACCTTGATGTTGCCGCCCGAATATTTCACGGCATTATCGAGCAGGTTCGAAACCGCCGCCTGGACTTCGTCCGGATCGCCCTCAATGCTGATAGCCGCACCTTTTTTGTATACGAGAGCGCCTGCCTGCAGCTTGTGCAAAACGCAGGCCCGCGCCATACAGTCTTCTATGAGGGCGTGCAGATCGATAGCGGAATAATGGAGGAGCCGGCGGGAAACGCGCATGCGCCCTGTGCGCAAAACCTGCTCTACGGTCGAGAGAAGACGGTCGCTATCGGCCAGCATGGTCCTATAAAACTCCTGCCGCCGGTTCTCGTCTACATGGCGCGCCTGTAGTGTCTCCAGATAGAGCCGGATGGAAGCGATAGGAGTTTTGAGTTCGTGCGTGACGGCGTTTATGAACGCGTCGTGCTGCTCATTGCGCCGGATTTCTCGCACTAGAAAAGTTGTATTCAACACTACGCCGCTGATGACTACTCCAAGCAGCAGCACGCCAAAAAAGACCAGTATTCCGGTCTGCCAATTGAGCAGAACCCAACCGACATAGAGAAGCAGGATGAAAGTGACGACCCCGGCGCCCAGGGCAATGAAGAATGCAATGGACCTCTGCCGGCCCGCGACAACCATGATTCCAGATTACGACTTCAGGACGGCGCCGTTGGACGGAACGGAAGAACTATGCAGCTTTGCGATCGCCGATTGCGGCGTCCAACTTAGCGCACTGGACGGCTTTCGCGATACCGAACTTCCGAAGGATCTTCAGCGTAATCCAGGAAGGATCGAATTCGTACCAGGCCAAGCCATGACGCGCCGAGGTGGGATGCGCGTGGTGGTTGTTATGCCAGCCCTCGCCAAAAGTGAGGAGCGCCACCCACCAGTTATTGCGAGAATCGTCGCGCGTGGCAAAGCGGCGGCGACCCCACATATGGGTCGCTGAATTCACCAGCCAAGTGGTATGCAGCCCGAAAACAACGCGCAAGCAGATGCCCCACAAGAACAGCGACCAACCCCCGATTGCCAGGAGCCCGGCTGCCAGAACAACCAAGGGAACCCAGAAATTCCTATTGATCCAGACGTAGAAACGATCCTTGCCCAGGTCGGGAGCGTACTTGCAAACGATGCCCGTCAGCCGGTCAAGCGATTCGCCGAAGAGGATCCACCCTACGTGCGACCACCACATACCATCGCGGGGCGAGTGTGGGTCTCCTTCATGATCGGATTTTTGATGATGGATGCGATGCGTGGCGACCCAGGTGATGGGACCGCCTTCGAGCGTCAGACAGCCGCAGATCGCAAAAAAGTATTCCAGTAAGCGCGGCGCCTTATAGGACCTATGGGTGTGGAGCCGATGATAGCCCAAGCTGATGCCCAGGCCGGTTGCCACCCAGTACAGGAAGACCGAAATCCAGAAATTTCGCCAACTGAAAACGAACAGTGCCGCAATCGCTCCCAGATGAAACAAGGCCATGGCAATGGTCGTGGTCCAGTTCAATCGCTTGTGTTGAGCAATCTCAAAAATCTCGCTACTCACTTGTCACCCATCATGCTAGTGTTCCCAACCTAACAAGAATTCGCCGTTTCCTTTGTAAGACTTGTGTAATTTCAACCAGCCCTGTACAGGAGCCCGGCGTGTGCTAAACTTTCTGGAGTAGTTCCGCCCAGGCGGGCTTCCGCCGATCGGGAATCTCCAGGACAGTATATTCATGCCCAAGCTAAAGACACATAAAGGTGCGTCCAAACGCTTCAAGAAGACAGGCACCGGCAAGGTGGCGCGGCGGCACGCGTTTGCTCGCCATATCCTGACTTCGAAGCCGCGCTCGCGGAAACGCAAACTGGGTCGGAGCGTCATCGCGGACGAGACCGATCAAGCGAAGCTGCGCAGCATGCTTCCGTATTAAGTTCGTCGAAACATTGAGTGGGGGCAGCGCGCCGCACGTGCCTGTTCACCCTCCAGGGCCGCCGGAAACGAACCGGTTCCAATTCACTTTAAGGAGAAAACGTGCCGAGAGTAAAAAGAGGTACCAACCGGCGGGATTACCGCAAGAAGACCCTGCGCCGCGCCAAGGGTTTTTTTCTCACCAAATCGAAGCTGAATCGATCGGCGCAGGAAGCCGTCGAGAAGGCGTTGCGCTACGGCTTCGTCGGCCGCCGGCTGAAGAAGCGCAATTTTCGTTCGCTATGGATTGTCCGCATCAATGCGGCCTGCCGCGGCGCCGATATTTCCTACAGCAAATTTATCAGCGGACTGAAGCGCGCGGGCGTCGATCTGAATCGCAAAGTGCTCGCTGAGATTGCTGTGAACGATAGTCCAGGCTTTCTTTCACTTGTGGCGCGCGCGAAAGAAGCGCACCAAGCGGGACTCCAGTAGCTCCATACTAGACTTGATTTATGGAAGCGGTTCAAGAGCAGCAAGGCATCGATTCACTAGCCCATCTCGAGGAGCGGATCACGCGCGCGGTACAGATTATCAGCGGTCTACGCGACGAGAATTCGCAAATGCAGCAGCACCTCAAGGCGCTCCAGGATGAGCTGAAATCGGCCCACGGCGCGCGCAGCGAATTTCAGGCGCGAGCCGAGCAGTTCGAGAACGAGCGCAACGAATTGGGCCAGAAGGTCAAGCATCTCTCCGAGGAACTCGACGATCTTCGGGGCGAGCGCAAACAGGTGCGAACGCGCATCGAGAAACTGCTGAGCCAACTCGATCTGCTCAGCGCAAGTTAACCCTATGGACGCGCCGGACGCCTCTAAACAAGTTGTCCGAATCACCATCTTCAATCAGACCTACTCGGTTACCACCTCCGGGGATCCGCGTGAGACCGAAGCGCTCGCGCATGAGGTCGACGAGCTGATGTCCTCGATCGCGCGTCGCGCGGGAAATCTGGATGCGACCAGAACGGCGGTTCTTGCGTGCCTGCATCTGGCGGACCGCCTGCGCGCCGCCGAGCGGGAACTGGGGGATCTTAAGCTTTCGGTCGATCACAAGACGCGGGATTTCGCGATGCTGCTTGACCAGGCGTTCTCGCCCTCCAAAGCGGATTAGAAAATTCGCTCCTGTTTCTGCAGACTGCCAAAGGTTCCCAGATTTGCCACGGAAAAAGAGAAAAGGTATTGGGTCTCGTCCCGAATACCGATATTGAAGCGCCGCCATTGCAAGCTGAAGCCGCAGCAATCGGTGTTATACGAGGCTTGCACGAACTGGTACAGGGTCCTCCGAAGCAGCAGGTCCCGCGTCACCGTTCCAGCAATGTTCCAGCCCTTGCGGTTCGTATTTCCATATCCACCGCCGAACGAAATCTGATTCGCTTGGGGAACTAGCAACGGATTCGTTGTGATTGCCGTGTCTCCAATGGACGCGAAATATTTGGAAACCCGAACGGAGCCGGTGATCGTGTGATCCACAAATTTATTGCGCCGCGGATCGTAAGCGGCGCGGTATTCCACGCCCAGAAAGCTGTAGGGATTGACCGTCAGCGAGGAGATCACCGGTGAGTATCCGCGCGGACCGTCCAGAAAAGCATAGGGTGTGAGCTCGGCCGCTACATAGTTTACGGTCCTCTGGCCGGCTATCGCAGTATTTCCGAAAGTCGGATCAAAATAGCGCGCCTGCGTCACGCGCCACGTCAAGAATTCGTTTACGTCGCCGTTCTTCGTTTTCTTATACAAGCGGTTGGTGAGGGAAACCGTCAATTGGTTCGTGTTGGAAATGATGTCGGTCGAATCGAAATGAATAATTTTTTGAAATTCGTTGACGCCGGTCACATACTCATACTCCGCATCCGCTTCCACAACGTGTTTGAGTTTCGTCCCGAGATGGAGCCATGCGGGAGGCGCGTAAATTCTCTCAAGGGGCGGCAAATGGAAATCGACCAGGAAGTCGGCGTCCTTGCGTAGGATGTTTGCAGAAGCCACCACCGCGTTGCTCGCGGCGCTGGGCGGGCAGCTTGGATATCCGTTGCAGGAGTCCACGGGCGTGTACGTGGTGTTATTCACGGCGTATGATTTGCCGTAATCGGTGGCTTGAAAGGTCATGCTCGGATAGAGCGAAAACCCTTTGAAGCTGAAGGCGGTCGCCACCCGAGGCGCCAAGTCTATGCGCGGCGTCGCCCATCCGGTCTGAAAACCCGGCTCCTGGCGGCTCACCAATCCACCGCTCGCACCCAATGAAACCCAGACCGGAATCGGCCCTTTAGCAATCTCTTGGTCGCGCGCGGAGAATTCGACAGATGGCAGTTTCTGTATCACGACCTGGTTGGGCCGCTGACCGGGAAATGTCACGCTTTCAAAAATTTGTGCCCGCTGCGCAACGAGATTCAGCGTGTACAGGTCATTTTTGAAATGTCTTTGCAGGAACCCGATCGAATCCACTTCCGAGGAGATGGCGCCGATATAGGAATTGGAAAACGCCGTGCGGAATAAGTAGGAACTTAGATAGTTGTAATCCAAGCGCCCGGTGAATCCCCAAATCTGTGTGCGGGCGGTGAGCTCGAATTGCTGGCCGCCCTCCTTTTGGACCCCACCGCCCGGCTGAGGTAATCCTTTATCTTGTACCGCGTAAAAGTTGAAATTGAAGTCACTTACGTCATTGGGCTTGCCGCGAAAATCGAAGGTATGCGCTGGCCCTCGCAGGGTAAAATACTGCACCCCGTAGTCCATATCGTAGCTGCGATTGATCGCCCAATAATAGCCGCCGCCAATCATGTACCCGCGGAGCGTGCTGCGTCCGATATTGGGGGTGAGAAATCCGCTCCGCCGCGAATTTTTGCCGAGCGGCCGATAGAAGTACGGAAGATATAACACCGGCACATGCTTTAAGCGGAACACGGTGTGCCGTGCAATCGCCCTCTCGCCGGGAACGATATCGAATAGCGGCGCGTTGAACGTCCACCACGGCTTCGGCAATTTGCAATCGGTCACAAAGCCTTTGTGCAGCACGTAGCGGTTCTTGATGCGGTCGGCCCAGAGCGCTTCGAAATAGAAGGGATTGGTGGTGGTCAGGATGCCGGGACTGGTCATGATTTTGGCAGGCGATGTCCCGCTCACTGCATAGAATTTGCCTTCTTCGGTTTTCAAGTTGTACTCGCCATGATCGGCGTTCAGCACGTCCCCGCTCACGAAATGTTCCAGCCGCACGTGCCCGCGCGCATAGGCCCAATTGGTGTCTGAATTGAAATCGATCTCATCGGCGGTAATGCTCATTTCCGTGGTTTGGACTTTCGCTCCGCCTTTGAGATACTTCCATTCCTCGTGCGAATCCTGCAATACGGCGCCGTACCAAATTTCGTCCTCGGGAGGCAAATCGGCCTTGGCCGGACGATTTATGGTCTGCGCGGGCAGCAGGGAGGCGGCGGCAAGAAGCCCAGCCGCGAATAAAAAGAACAAGTTACCTGAGAAATGTTCTAGACAAAAGTGACATTTTCTGTTAGAAAGACGGATGGGGCTGAATTTACGCAGCCCGAGCGCCAGATGAATTGCGAATATTGCCAAACTTGGATTTTAGACGACGATCACCGCTGTAGCCGTTGCGGCCGTCGTGTGAGATCTTCGCGGGCGGCCGGCGGGACGTTTCCGGCGTCGAAGACCGCCACGGCGCTGGCCCACGATTTGGCGGCTTTCGAGCAATCGGCCCCCGCCATGCCGCAGCCTGCAGCCGAAGCTGGACAACAAGCGCTGTTCAACAATCCGAATCCTTCCCGGCTGGTAGCGTTCGAGTCCCTGACGTCACCGCGGGAGCGTGAATCGATTCGCGCGCGCGCAGCGGGAATGGCCGGCGAGGAAACGCTCAAGCGCGCGAGGGTCGAAGTGCGGCGCGCCCGGCCTGGCAAAGGGACTGCTGGACAACAGCGCCTCGATTTCTTCGGCCAGGAAGAAGTGCTCACTCCGCCACAATCGCATATTATCTGCGACGCTCCTGTGGCGCCCATTGCGCTGCGCGTGGAAGCGGCCCTCATCGATGGCCTGATTACATTGCTTCCGTCCGTCATTGGTTTAGCCCTGTTCCTCTACGAGGGCGGCCATTTGTCTTTCAACAAGCACGTGCTGCCATTCTGGATGCTGGCTTTCTTCACGGTACCGGTGCTTTACAAATTGGTTTGGACTGTCGCCGGCCGCGATTCCGCCGGGATGTCGTTTGCCGGACTTCGTTTGGTCGATTTCGATGGCAATCCGCCATCGAGCGATCGCCGCTACTTACGGATGTTTGGAAGTTTTCTCAGCTTGCTGGCCGCGGGAACCGGACTGATCTGGGCTCTGGTGGACGAGGACTCGCTCACCTGGCATGACCATATCTCGAGTACTTTTCCGACTCTGTCGACAGAGAGTTGAAAACCATCTGGCCTGCTGTTGTTCAATCCAGCGGTCCACCATCCTGGTGCTTTCTCCTTTTTGATCTCTAATGCTTGACAGGCGTCGAGTGAGATAAATAAAATCTTCAACAGGCGATTTATACGTTTCAAAAAGACGAAGTACGCTTTCATGGCCGGCGCGCCGTACACATCGGAAACGAATTCATCCGTCTCACTGTTACGGCGGAAGGCGGCCATATCGCCGAGATGCTGGACAAAGAAACCGGTACAAATCCTTTGTGGATTCCGCCGTGGCCCTCGATCGAACCAAGTCTGTACAATTTAGCGCAATATCCCGAATACGGCGCAAGTCCGGAGGCGAAGTTACTTGCTGGAATCATGGGACACAACACGTGCCTCGATCTGTTCGGTCCACCTTCGGAAGAGGAAGAGCGCGCGGGCCTGACCGTACACGGCGAGGCCAGCGTGCTGCCGTATGAATTAAAAGCCACAAAAGCCGGATTGATTGCCCGATGTGCCCTGCCCGCTTCTCAACTTGCCTTCGAGCGGCGGCTCGAACTGGATGGACGAAAGGTTTTGATACGCGAGACGGTCGAAAATCTTTCGGCTCTGGACCGGCCGATCGCCTGGACGCAGCACGTGACCCTTGGCCCTCCATTCCTCGAGTGCGGCGTCACGCAATTCCGTGCCCCGGCCGCGCCAAAAGATTTCGAGACGTATACGGACTTTCCTTCGTCAGGAGGCTACACCACGCATCTCCTCGACCCAAACCGGGAGCGGGCTTGGTTCTTTGCGTATTCGCCAATTTCCCGCGTTCTTATAGGCTATGTATGGCAGAGAAACGATTTTCCGTGGCTCGGTGTTTGGGAGGAGAATTGCAGCCGCACGCAAGCGCCCTGGAATGGCCAGACGCTGGCGCGAGGCATGGAGTTCGGCGTATCGCCATTCCCGGAAACGCGTCGTGCGATGATTGGACGGCAAAAGTTCTTGGATACCGCCTGCTATCGCTGGCTACCGGCGCGCGCCCGTCTTGAAGCCGACTACTACGCTGCCATCGCACCGGCGCCCGCGATTCCAGAAACCATCGAAGAATTCGAGAACGCGCTGTCTTCACCATGTCTAACAAAAACCTGATTCTTGACGCCCTGACCGCCGGCGACGGCGTGGTGCGGCTCGCCCCCTGTTGGGTGCCGCGCGCCTTTCTTATGCCTGGCGGACGCTTGAAACTGGATCCGCGAGATCTGTATGCGTTCGGCGCGGATCGCGGCGGAATCGACGAGCGCTGGTTCTCCTCCACAACGAAAGCCGCTAACGGGCCGCTGACTACGGAAGACGAAGGACTCAGCTATATAGAATTTCAAGGCAAGAGAGCGCTGCTCAAAGAGGCTATCGAGACCGCGGGCGACCAATTTCTCGGCGCAGATGTCATTCAGAGCTACGGCGGCTGGAACCTGCTCTGCAAGTTCTTTGACAATCTCGGGCCGATTCCGCATCACCTTCACCAAAACAAGGAATTCGCCGCGCGTGTCGGACAAAATGGCAAGCCGGAAGCGTACTATTTTCCGCGGCAATACAATTTCACCGGGGCACAATTTCCCGTACACGTTCATGGGCCTGAATCCGGGCACCACCAAGGACGATGTGCGCCGCTGCCTCGAGCGCTGGAACGAAGGCGACAACGGAATTCTTTACCACTCCCGCGCGTACAAGCTCAAACCGGGCACGGGCTGGCAGATCGATCCAGGCATCCTGCACGCGCCCGGCTCGCTTGTGACTTATGAGCCGCAAGTCAACTCGGACGTGTTCGCGATGTACCAATCGCTGGTCGAAGGCCGCGCGGTGCCGTGGGATCTGCTGGTGAAGGACGTGCCCAAAGAGCATCATCAAGATCTTGATTATCTGATCGAGATGCTCGATTGGGACGCCAATGTAGACCCGGATTTTTCCGCCAAGCGGTTGTTTCACCCGCAACCGGCGGCGCCTTTGGAACAAATGAAGGCCGCCGGTTATGAGGAGAATTGGATTGTCTTTTCCACACCCCATTATTCGGCGAAAGAACTGACCGTGTTTCCGGGCGCTTCCGTGACCGTGAAAGATGCCGCCGCGTACGGGGTTATCGTCACTCAAGGGCAAGGCACGTTCGGCAAACACGAAGTGGAAACGCCGAGCCTCATTCGTTTCGGCGAAATGACCAAAGACGAAGTATTCGTCAGTGCGGCGGCCGCCCAGAACGGCATCACCGTACGGAATCGCAGCGATCGCGAAAATCTGGTCATGCTGAAGCATTTTGGCCCAGGGAACCCGCAGGCTCCGAGCGCACGCGCTCCGAACTGATGTTTTCCAGGCGCGAGTTTTGCCGGACCTCTGCCGGAGCCGCTAGCTTGCTCCTCGCGCGGCAAGGCGGCGCCCAGCAGCGAAACGCAATTCAGAACTTCCCCACCGAGTGGTCCTATCAAACCAGCGAGCGCTACGCTGATGCGTTTCATGAGGTCGAGCTCGACGTTGTATTCACACTGCCTTCGGGAGAGCAGCATCGCGTGCCCGCATTCTGGGCGGGCGAATCCACATGGCGCGTGCGTTACGCGCCGCCGGTTGCGGGCCGCTACACATTTCGAACGCTCGCAAGCGACACAGCTAATCGCGATTTACACGGCCAAACGGGTGACTTAATCGTCTCGCCATACACGGGCGCGAACCCTCTATACAGGCACGGAGGGTTGCGCGTGAGCGATGACCGGCGCCACTTCGCGCATGCCGACGGTACGCCATTCTTCTGGCTGGGCGACACCTGGTGGATGGGTTTGTGCAGCCGTTTGAGCTGGCCGGACGGATTCCAGGCGCTCACCGCCGATCGCGCGCGCAAAGGGTTCAGCGTGGTGCAGATTGTCGCCGGTTTGTATCCCGACATGCCGGCGTTCGATCCGCGCGGTGAGAATGAGGCCGGCTTCCCTTGGGAGAAAAACTACGCTACAATTCACCCCGCGTACTTCGATATGGCCGATTTGCGTATCGCGCACCTCGTCGAAAACGGTATCGCGCCATGCATCGTCGGCTCCTGGGGCTATTTCCTGCCGCAAATGGGTCTGGAGAAAATGAAACGGCACTGGCGTTATCTGGTAGCGCGCTGGGGCGCCTATCCGGCCATCTGGTGCCTTGCCGGAGAAGCGACCATGCCCTTCTATCTGTCGACTTCGAAAGAGCGCGACGCCGAGACGCAAAAGCATGGCTGGACCGACATCGCGCGTTACGTCCGTTCTATCGACCCGCTGCGACGCCCCATCACCGTGCATCCTTCTCGCAGCGCGCGCGAATCGGTCGACGAAGCATCGGTCCTCGATTTCGACATGCTGCAAACCGGCCACGACGACCGCCGCAGCGCCCGCAACACAATCGAGAGCTTGAATCGCTCGCTTGCATCCGATCCGAAAATGCCCGCGCTCGTGGGCGAAGTTTGTTACGAAGGTATACAAGAGGCGAGCCGCGAGGAAGTGCAGCGCTATATGTTCTGGTCGTGCCTGTTGAGCGGAGCGGCCGGACATACGTATGGCGCGAATGGAATCTGGCAAGTAAACACTCCGGAGCGGCCTTACGGTCTTTCTCCACACGGCCACTCGTGGGGAGGCCCGCCGTGGAACGTCGCCGCGCGGCTACCGGGTTCGGGACAGCTTGGACTCGCGAAGGCCCTACTCTTGCGCTATCCTTGGCAGCGCCTCGAACCCGCACCAGAACTGCTCGAGAGACATTGGACGCGCGACGATTATTGGCAGCCGTTCGCGGCCCAAATACCCGGCGAAGCGATCATCGCCTTTACGCCGACAGCTACCAGAGCGCTGCGCTTTCTCAATGTTCCTGCCTTCGTGGCCCGCGCTTATCTCTTCAATCCGAGCGATGGCACGGAAGTGCCGCTTGGGTCGGTTGCACGGGATAGCTCGGGGACGTGGAAAGCGCCCGAGTTTCCTATCTTTCGCGACTGGGTCATGGTTTTAGACCGCCTCAGACCCTAGACACCGCGACCAAGTTCTCCGGGCCTTCATCGATCTTGAGACGATTCCGCAGCGGACGGCCAAAGTCTCGAAACGATACTTCCATCACGTCGCCCTGCTCGAGCGTCAACCCCGCGCCAAAGCTGAACGCATCCGCGCCGAAGAAGTGAATATGGACATCGCCCGCGCGGCGATGCGACTCATATTTGAAATGGTGATGCTCCAGGTTTGCGACCGAATACGACATGTTCTGCTGGCCCGTCCGAATATCCTTTTGCCAAAGACACGCGCCGCCACGCAGGATCTTGACCGTTCCGGGAACGCTATCGAATCTCTCCTCTCCCACTACGAGTTCCGGCCCAATGGAACAATTGCGCAGCTTCGACGGCGCCAGATAGAGATAGTTCTTCTTCTCCATGCGATGGTCCGAGAACTCGTTGGCGATGCTCAGGCCAACCCGAAAAGGCGTGCCATCCGGGGAGATCACATACGCGCCGGCAATTTCCGGTTCCTCGCCACCGTCCCAGCCGTACGCCGGAATTGCCAGATCCTCGCCGTGCGCTCGTACGATCGATCCATTGCCTTTATAAAACCATTCCGGCTGTAGTCCGACTTGGCCTTCCACGGGATTGCCTGCTTCGAGCCCCATCTGGTACATGCGCATGCTGTCGGTGATTTCGGCAGCGGATTGCTTGTGCATGGCCGCCCGGTTCTCCGCGCTGGCCTTGTGCGTCAATCCCGTGCCGCTCACCATGCAGTGGGCGGGATCGTCCGGATGATCGAAAGAAGGAAGCAGGCGCCAATCCGAATCGCCGGCATACACGGGCTCATAGGCGAGCGCTTCTTGTCCTTTGTATTTTTCGATCGTGGAGATTAGCTTATTTTTTCCGCGAATCGCCTCCAGCGCGAGAGCATAGGCGCTGCCGGGAGCCGTGGCAGCGAGCAGAGCAAACTGCCCCCCATCGACCACTGCCACGCGCCGCGCGCCGCGGCGAATCAACTGCACGATTCTCATATCGATTGACACTATCGTTGCATCTGAGATATATTCACACAACTGCGACTCGTATTGTGTCTTCTCTCCGCCTCTCTTCTTGCACAGCAGCCGGTGCATATTCAGGTGAATGCTTCCGAGAAAATCGGGCCCTTCCGATCGAATTGGAATTATTTCGGCTATGATGAACCCAATTACACATACGCCGCGAACGGCCGCAAGCTGGTTCAAGAGCTTTCGAAGCTTAGCGCCGACCCGGTGCAAATCCGTACGCATTTTCTGCTGACTACTGGCGATGGCACGCCTGCTTTCAAATGGGGATCGACGAACGCCTATACGGAAGATGCGACCGGTAAGCCCGTGTATGACTGGACTATTGTCGATCGCATATTGGACACGTATGCGCGGGCCGGCGCCAAACCGCTGGTTGAAATCGGCTTCATGCCGAAAGCCCTGTCTTCGCACCCGGATCCCTACGTTCCTATCTGGAAACCCGGCGATAAGTTCGATCGTTACTATGTCGGGTGGACTTACCCGCCCAATAACTACGAAAAATGGGGTGAGTTGATTTACCAGTTAATCAGGCACTCGGTAGAGAGATATGGCAAGTCGAACGTCGAGAGCTGGAACTGGGAAGTTTGGAACGAGCCGAACATCGGCTATTGGCACGGCACTCCGGAAGAGTACGACAAGCTGTACGATTACGCCGCAGCGGGCCTGAAGCGCGCTCTCCCGGCGGGTCGCGTGGGGGGCCCCGGTTCCACCGGTCCCGCCAGTCCGAAAGCAGCCGCCTTCCTGAAGCAGTTCTTGCAACACTGTTCTCAAACCAGTGCGCCGCTCGACTTCATCAGCTATCACGCCAAGGGACGTCCGGACGTTTTCAAAGATCACGTGCGCATGGGAATTTCCAAGGAATTGGAAGATACGGAGGAGGGGTTCAAGGTTGTCGAGTCGTTTCCGAAATTCCGCCACCTGCCGATTCTGCTGACCGAAGCCGATCCGGAAGGTTGCGCCGCCTGCTCCGCCCGCGTGTATCCGCCCAACGCCTATCGCAACGGTACGCTCTACCCGGCCTACGAAGCCGCCGCTTTGAACGCTATGCTGCAACTCGAAGACCGCCGCAAGGTGAACCTCGAAGGAGTTCTGACGTGGGCGTTCGAATTCGAAGATCAACCCTACTTCGACGGGTTTCGGACACTTGCGACCAACGGCCTCGATAAGCCCGTTCTCAACTTTTTCCGCATGGCCGGCATGCTGCGCGGCGACAGGATCAAGACACAGAGCGATGGCGCGGTTGAACTAAGCGCGATGCTGACCGCCGGCGTCCGGCAGCATCCCACGGTCGAAGCATTAGCGACGCGCTCCGGCCGCGGTATGGCTGTGATGGTTTGGAACTACCAGGATGAAGATGTCAGGGGCCCTGCCGCGCCCATTGACCTGAAACTCGAAGGCCTGCCGAAAGATGTGACGCGCGTGCTGATTCGCCACTATCGAATCGACCAGGACCACAGCAACGCGTACACGGCCTGGAAAGCAATGAATTCTCCGCAGCATCCGAATGCCGGCGAGTATGCCAGGCTCGAGGCCGCTGGCCAGTTACAGCTTCTCGATTCACCACATTGGCTTTCGAGCACGAACGGCGCCGGAAGAATACAATTCAGCTTGCCCTTACAGGCGATCTCTCTGCTGGAACTGAGTTGGTAGCCAATGCAGCGCCTGCGGAAGAAATCTCTTACTATATTTGTTGAAATAAGATATCTGCTGACCTCAATGGGGTCATAATAATCCCATAACGGTGATTAGTCAGCATCATGCAACCTGATCCTGACGCTTTGAACAGCGAAACGGCAGCGCATGCGGACGAGGCAGCCGCATCCGCATGCATAAGAGATCTGCTCGACAAAGGTCCATTGGCCGAAGCCGAGGAAGCATGCAAGCGAGCTTTGGCCAGATTTCCGCAGTCCGAGAGCTTACGCGCGCTAGAATCCGATATTCGGCAAAAAGAGACGGCCATTCGCCATTTGCTTGAAAGAGGCGAAGAGTGCCTTCTTGAACGGGATTTCGAAAGGGCCGGCGAGTTCTTTACCGGCGCGTGTCACCTGCTTCCGCTGGATGGCGAGCTGACGGATTACATCGTGGGTTTGCTCCGGAAACATGCCCAAACCGCGCTTGAAAAGGACTGGCAATCGGCCGATGCCGCGCTCGCGCTGGCGGCTCGCATTCAGCCCGGAAGTCTGGCCTCTCCCTTCCTGGCGGACGCGCTCGAAGAAAGAAAACAGCAGTCATATCCCGAGGCGGAAACGGTCAATGGCTTAGCGGATCGCGATACAGCCAGCCCGGCGGAGCCTTCCCGCATGAAAGCGGCAATGGTTGCGTGCGCTGCGCTTGCCGTCCTTGCCGTCGCATCGTTCTTTGCCTGGAAAGCGGTTCGGGCACGCTTCGCGGAAACGGTTCCGGCGAATAGGGCGACCGGAACGGGCACCCTGATCATCCGGACAAATATCCGCGACGCCGAAGTGTTTGTGAATGATCGAAAATATACCGGTCCGCCTGGGGCGGCGGCCCTTGAGATCAAAGTTCCTCCCAGCATTTATCAGATTCGTGCAGTCCATCCGGGGTACACCGATTTCGGGCCAGTCGCGGCCGCGGTCAAGGAAGGTGGAGACACTGCGCTCGACCTTGAATTGAATCCAAAACCGGCGATGCTAAGAATTCGCGGAGCGGAACCGGGCACCGAGATCAAAGTGGACGGTGTGTTGGTAGGATCCGTCGCGCCAGGGCCCGAAATAACGGGTCAGCTTTCGCCGGGCCCACACGGCATCGAGCTATCCCGCGCGGGTTATCTCACAAAGAAAATAGTTCTGCAACTCGCGCCCGGCGAGGACCATCTGCTGAGTGGTTCAGACATTGAGCTGCACTCGACCGACGCAAGCGTGCGATCGCCGGAGCTGCCGGGTTTGCCGATTGACAGCCTTGACAAGAAAGAATCGGGCGCGTACGCAGACGTGCTTCCGGCCGTCCAGGCGCAGGAGACGCCCCAGAGTCCAACCCAACGGGCGCCAGAACCGGCAGATCAAATGGATTGGGTTGCGCTCGACAAAGGCAGCAAGCCGGCTTTGGCAGAATTCCTCGCGAAATATCCCGCCAGCCCGCACGCCGGAGAGGCGGCTGGATTCATTGCGGACCTCGAGCGGCAGGCGGCGGCGGTTGCGGCGCAACGAGCCGAAGAAGCCGCCTGGAAATCGGTAAACTTGGGCGACCGCGGTTCCATCGAGGCATATCTCGGGCAATTTCCTTCAGGCGAGCATCGCGGCGAAGCGGAACGGGCGTTGGCGAACCTGCACTCCGCCGAATTGTTGCGAGCGGATTCCGAGGCAATTCTAGCGCTCATCGACCGGTTCGCAAATGCCTGGAGCGCGAAAGATATGGATTCCATTCTGGCGATCGAACGAGATCTCGACAGGCAAACTTTAAAATCCCAATTTGCGCCCGTAAAGGAAATCGCAATGAAGATTTCTCCCTTGTCGCCTCCTCAGGTCGCGGGCATGCAAGCGACCGTCGTGTGCCGGCGGCAAGCCGATGAAACGTTTTTGGACGGATCCACGAAACAGAATCCCGAATCGGTGATAACGTATGTGCTCTCGAAAACAACTGGCGCCTGGCACATAGACGGCATGCGCTAGAAAGTGTAAGAAACAGCGATCAGCGGCGTCAGTCTTTGACGCAATCCGCCCTCGTTAAGCGCAATAATCACGTTGCCGGTCAGAAGCAAGCGATCCACCAGATTAATCTTCGCCCCGAAGGCGCTGTCGCTCTGGTTGTAAGTGTGATTCCCGCCCGGAGCGATAGTCGCAAAAGTACCTACTTGCCCTGTCGCGGCCAGGGGGCCGGGCGACGTGTATGTAGTGGTTCCCACGCGTGGAGCGTTGATCAACTCTTGACCCAAATAATCGACAGAAGCCGTGAGCCACTTATTAACCCCCACATCGGTTCCAACCGAAAAAATGGCGAAGCCCGGAAGCCGCCCCGAAGTGCCGAGATACGGATTTCCGCCGAGTACCGACGACCCGTTCCATTGATAGCCGAGATTGACATGGGGCGTCAGGGGGCCGGTGCGGACGGACACGGCCGCCACGGGTTTTAAGCCCAAAGCGCCGGAACCTAGGAAATTAGTCGCATCGCCGCTCGGAATGCGGATATCAGTTAACAGAGCAAAGCTTAGTCGTTCGTTTCGATATAGGTTGCCTTTGACTCTAAGTGTAATGTCACCCAGACCCGCTGCGTTGCTTTTACTCGGATTCCAGTAAAGATCTTCGGTTTTAGCCGGGTTCGTCAAAATATCAGGCGAGTATTGATTGTTCGAAAACTGGCGCACCGTGCTGCCTTGCGGATTCTTGGGATCGAAGTAATTCGCAAAAACAGGTCCGTACGGTCCCGGTCCGCCGTTGCTGCAACAGGAGACGACCGGGGGCTGGCCAGAGGCGCCCGGCGATAAGACCGGTTCGGTGTTCGCAATGCGATTAATGGTTACCACGGAATTCACGTTGAGCCCGACCTGCATAAACGGCACGGCAACCGAGACGTCGATTCTATTAGTCACACCATAGGTTGCGACAAACGTAAACTGATTGATCTTAATGTCCACGGAATTCTGCGTCGATAGGAATTGCGCTCCCACCTGGGGCGCGCCCGCCGGCGCGCTGCCGGGCGCTGCGGGCAATATCGCTGGTATGTCGTGCAGCGAGACGCCGTCGAGCTTGTTGAAACGAAATCTTTGAAATGTGCCCCCGAAATAGAACCGGCGACGGCCAATTGTTTCGCCTCGCTCGGTCAAAACAGGCCCGAAACTTTCGGACGTTCTCGAAGACAGGCCGGTTTTCGGATCATAGTGATACACAAACCCGGACGCCGGGCTGGCTAGCGGCAATAGCGTCAGTTGCGTTGCGGTGAGCGCGAAATTGGTTTGAAAAAACGAAAGAAACTGATCCGATACTCCGGGATTGGGTAAAACCAACCCATAGGGACCATATAGATTGGGGATCGCGCACAGCAGATTTGTTTTCCCAGTGCAGGCACTCGGCGGCGGCAGGGCCGCTCTCAATCCGGGAACGCTCGAAATCGGGACGGATTGCGCAAAAAGCGGAATAGCATTTAAGCCGAGCAGTAACAATCGGATCGAATGTACTTTTGTCATGTCGTTCAACAACCTACTGACAATATCCTGACCGGGCTAGAACATCCTAACATGCGAAGTTAGCATTTTGTTGCGCTATTTCGACGCGAAATGCCGGATTTTATTACCCGGAATTAGAGCTTGATTTGATGTGATACATAAGAAGAGGCGCTCCTGATGATCGCTCTTCCCGATATCGGTGACCTGTTGTTCCTGCTGACAGTGCTCTTCACGTCACTGATTGTGCTCTTCGAGGCATTGGAACGGCGCCGCGAAGCACGCCGGGAGCAACTCCTGCTCGATGAAATAGAGCGGGAGTATCGTGCCTTCCGCCAATTCGGTCGGCTCTGAAATTGCTATTGCTGCTGTTGCTGCTGGGCTTGCGTGCGTTCGAGCTCTTGATCGCTCTCGAGAAAACGCGACCACTCTTCATCCGCCGCGAACTCCTGTTCAGGCGGCAAAACAGCTTCCGAGGGGCTGACCCGGACACGGACTTGCAACTGTGTTTGCGCCGATCCTTTCATCATCCCGATGGTCGGAGGCACGTCCGAATAGTCGCGTCCAATAGCCGTCCGGATGTGTCTTCCGCCGGCGATCAGATCGTTGGTGGGATCGAAACCCACCCAGCCTAAACCAGGAAGCAGCGCCTCCACCCAGGCGTGCGTCGCCCCATCCACGGACCGGTCCGGGTGGCTGGCGTCGTGATGCAAGTAACCGCTCACATAGCGGCACGGTATGCGGACATTGCGCAGCAGCGCAATCATGATATGCGCAAAATCCTGGCAAACCCCCTGCCGCGTGCGTAGCGCGACTTCGATCGGGGAATCGACGGACGTGCTTTCCTTCTTGTAAGCGATTTCCCTGTAGAGATCCGAATTCAATCGGCGTAACAGGGTGAGGGGATCCTTTTCCGAACGGCTAGTCGACGCCCAGCCTTTTGCCGAATTCTTCAAGCTCGGGCGAGTTGCGGGCATACGGGCTCGGCATCAGCATGTCCCAATAATCGTCCTGCTCGATCATGCTGTCGAGTTCGCGCCAGCTCTCCGGATCGAGAGCCTCCGGCAAATCGAGCGGCGGATCCACATCCACCAGCGCGTCGGCAATCATAGTGAGCTGGTTGTGCTGTTCCGGAATATCGAAATGATGGATGATGTTGCCGATGTGATCGTTATAAGAGAAGATGCGCGCCCGCGGACTGACCGCGAGCTGAAAGGTAAAACAACGCTGCGAATATTCGCTGCGCGGATGCATGCGCACCTCCATGGCGCTTTGCCATACCGGGCGGCTGTAACGATATCGAGTGAAGTGCCGGATTGCGTAAAACATCAAGCCTCGAATGCCGTCTCGATCGGGTATTCTATGTACGCTTGGTGCATGGCGGCGTGCAGATTATGACACTGCTCGACGATGTCGCGTAGAAATAAATGAAAGTCTCGCGACATGATATCGCCGATCTGGGCGTAGGCGAGTGAAGCGCGTAACCGTCCCCCGATCCTTTCTATCCGGGCCGCCGTCCGGGCCGAGGACGCCCGGGTCAGCGTGTCGAGCGCGGCCTGCAGCCTTTCCGTCGAATAACGAATCGTATAGGGAAACTCGGGGTTGAGCAGCAGAAATTCCGCAACCAACTCCGGCTTCAGGTCGGCGGTGTAGACCTTGCAATACGCTTCAAACGCGGAGCAGCTCGTCAGCACTCCTACCCAATCCAGATCGTCGGCTCCGTCGGCTGCCGAAAAAATCGCGTCCAACAAGACCGTAAGCGCAAAGGTTCGCTCCATGTATTTGCCCAATTGAATGAACTGCCAGGCTTCGCCCTGATTCATGGTGGAATCGGTTACGCCGACGAACTTATAAGATCCTTCGCGAACGGCGGTGAACAACGGCTGGACATCGGAATCCGCATCGAATCGCGCGGCGCTCTGCGTGACCTCATGATAAAGCTGATTCAGCCGCTCCCACATCTCCGAACTGATCTGTTCGCGGACCTGGGCGGCGTTTTCTCGCGCCGATGTGATGCACGAAACGATAGAAGAACTATTCTCCGCATCCGCGACCAGCTTGAGCATAGCCGTTTGCGGTTCGAGTCTCCGCGGCGAGGGAGCCCAGGCCCAGATGCGCGATGACATTTTCCCAGCGCTGGTCCGTGGAGACTTTGCCAGGATTCAACATCAAGCTGAAATTCGCTTCGAGAACGCGCGCGCAATGGCTGGCGCGCTCGAAATACCGGCTCATCCAATACAGGCTGTCGGCTACGCGGGAAAGCATGGCGTTCTGAATCATTCTGCAGCACCCAGGTATCTTTGGAGCCTCCGCCTTGCGACGAATTCACCACCAGCGATCCTTTCCGCAGCGCCACGCGGGTCAATCCGCCGGGCACGATCGTGACTTTCTCCCCAAACAGAACATACGGCCGCAGATCCACGTGCCGCGGCTCGACGCGGCAGTCATCGGTAAAACAGGGAGCGGTCGAAAGCGCCAGCGTCGGCTGCGCGATGTAGTTCCGCGGCTGGTCCTGAATTCTGGCGCGGAATTCATCGCGCTGCGCGGCCGAGCTATGCGGGCCGATCAGCATGCCGTATCCGCCCGATTCGCCCACCGCCTTCACCACATATTTCTCCAGGTTCGCGCAGACGTGCTCCCGCTGCACATCGTTCGTCATCAGGAACGTTTCCACGTTGTCCAAGATCGGAGTTTCGCCCAGATAGTATTCGATCATTTTCGGCACGTAGGCGTAGATCGCCTTGTCGTCCGCCACGCCAGTGCCCAAGCGCGTTCGCCAAAACCACGTTTCCGCAGCGGTATGCGTTGAACAGCCCCGCCGCGCCCAGCGCGGAATCCGGACGAAATGCCAGCGGATCGAGAAAATCGTCGTCCACGCGGCGGTAGATCACATCCACGCGCTGCAACCCGAGCGTCGTCCGCATGTAGACTATGTTGTCGTGCACCACCAGGTCGCGGCCCTCGACCAGCTCAATTCCCATCTGCCGCGCCAGAAACGCGTGTTCGAAATACGCCGAATTATAGACGCCCGGCGTCAAGCAGCACGATCGTGCACTGGAGCGGCCTTCCGGAGCGAGCGAGCGCAGCGTCGAAAGCAGCGCCTGGCTATACTGCTCGATGGGCCGCACGCCGTACTTGCGAAACAGAATCGGAAACGCCTGCTTCATCACCTTGCGGCTGGTCAGCATGTAAGATACGCCGCTCGGCACGCGCAGGTTGTCTTCCAGAACCACAAAATTGCCGTCGGGCAGGCGGATCAGATCGGATCCGCACACGCTGACATAGACGTCGCGCGGCACTTTCACGCCGCGCATCTGGCGGCGGAAATGTTTGCAGGTGTAAATAATTTCGCCCGGAATGACTCCGTCTTTCAGAATCTTTCGCTCGTGGTAGATGTCCTTGAGAAAAAGATTGAGCGCGGTAATGCGCTTGCGTCAGGCCGCGTTCGATCGTTTCCCACTCGGCGGCTGGAATAATCCGCGGCAGCAGATCGTGCGGGAAAATCCGCTCGGTTCCTTCATCGCGGCCGTAAACCGTGAAGGTGATGCCTTGGTTGAAAAAAGAGAGATCGGCTTCCTGCTTGGTGCGCCGCAGCTCTTCGGCGGGCAGGCTCAGCAAGCGTGAATAGAGGGAGCGATAGTGCTGCCGGGGCCGCGAGTTGCCGCGAAACATCTCGTCGTACGCCACGCCAATCTCATAATCGGAGAACAGAGGCGGAATGCCTCGCTCCTCTAACGGTGAAGTCGTCGCCATAGTCCACGTAAACCTGGGTGACAGTTCGACTCGGAATCGGCCCGGAAATGGATAGCAAGAGTATAGCGCCTTCGCTAGATTTCATAATCGGGCGGCGGCTTACGGAACTCGATCTCCGGAAGCTGCTCCACGACTTTGCGCAGCGCCTGCTCCCAGGAAGAATGGATGGTGTTCAAATCCTGATCGACTGCCGGGAAGCGGCGGTACTCCGCAATTTCGAGACGATCCTTACGATAGAGAACGATTTCGATGGGCGGCCCTACCGTGACATTCGAGCGCATAGTAGCGTCGAACGACAACAGCGCATATTTGGCGGCCACCCCTAGAGACGTGCAAGATTCGATGCCGCGATCGAGAATAGGACGGCCATATTTGCACTCGCCTAATTGTAAATAAGGCGAGTCTTCGGTGGCGCGCAGAGGATTCCCTTGCGGATAGATCAGATACAGGCCGGGCGCCTCGCCTTTCACCTGTCCGCCCAGCAGCAGATGGACGTTGAAATTGAACTCGTCGCGCTCGAGCGGGGCTCGGTCGATGTCGCCCACGCGCCGTACCATCTCGCCGACTACGCGCGCGGCCTCGTAGAGATTTTTGGCCTGCGCTAGCCCTTTTCCGGCATCGAAGTCGCTGCGCAGCAGAGTAATGATCGATTGGCTGATCGATAAGCTTCCGCTGGCCAGGATCACAAACACGCGCTCGCCCGGCTGCACAAAGCGATGCATCTTGCGGCACACGTTCACTTGATCGAAGCCCGCATTCGTCCGCGAATCGGACGCCATCACCAGGCCCTCATCGGTTACAATACCCAGACAATAGGTCATTGAAATTTATTGTCACAAGTCGCATTCCATCCCCTTCTAACTGACACTGCATGCAGATTCGACTGGGATACGATCTTAGCTTCAATACATCCGCCCGCGTACCCGTTGTCGCCTTGCTGAACGTGCATCCGTCGCGCGAAAAGGATCTACGTGAACCGGATTTGCTTCGCGTGGAGCCCGATGTTCCACTCTCTCCATACATCGATACGTTCGGCAATCGCTGCATGCGCTTTGTGGCGCCGGCGGGCGGTGTCCGGCTCTCGAATTCGTTCCTGATAGAAGACAGCGGCCTTCCGGATCCTCATAATTTTTCGGCGCGCGAGGTGCCGGTCGAGGACCTGCCCACCGAGACTCTGCGATATTTGCTTGCCAGCCGGTACTGCGAAAGCGACTTGATGGCCAATCTGGCTACCCAACTTTTCGGGGGCGTCACGCCGGGCTGGGAGCGCGTGCAGGCCGTGGTGGCGTGGGTCCATAATCATGTCACCTTCGGCTACGATTTCGCGCGGCCGACCAAAAGCGCGCTTGACGTATACAACGAAAAGCAGGGCGTGTGCCGCGATTTCCAGCATCTGGCGATCACGTTCTGCCGTTGTCTGAATATTCCCGCGCGCTATGCCACCGGATACTTGGGCGACATTGGTATACCGCCCCAACCGAGCCCGATGGATTTCAGCGCCTGGTTTGAAGCGTATCTCGAAGATCGCTGGTGGACATTCGACGCGCGCCATAACGCAGCGCGCATCGGACGGGTGTTGATGGCGGTGGGCCGCGATGCGGCCGACGTGGCGTTGACTACTTCATTCGGCGCGATGCCGCTCACTCAATTCACGGTCGTGAGCGACGAAGTCCGCTGTTGATCGAACGAAGCGCGCGCATCGCACGCCGATGCGGTGCCGAGCGCAGCGATGGAGAAGCGCATGAGCGCCGAGCCGAGCGTTCCAAGAATCCCCGCCGCGATGCGTTTCTTCCGCCCCTTGCCCGGCAATAGCGTGAGTAGCAGACTCGCTACCGTCAGCACAGTAGCCGACTGCCACATCACTCCGCTGCGCCCGTGCTTCAACGGCCGGCCGACGCGTGGTACGGCGGAAACACGCCGCTCCATGGTGAACGCGGCCGCCAGCTCCGCGACTTGTCCTATCGCGCCGAACAGCGCGCTAATCCGGTGTTCTTCGGAATTCTGGACAAACAGTCTGAAAGCCGAGCCGGTGCTCGACATCCCCGAAAAACCAAATAGAATCGGCAGCACGTGCCGCGCCTGCTGCCAGACTGGGATCGCGCTGCTGCTGACGAGAACGCCTGTGTAGGTGGCGAGAGCGGCGCCGCACACGCCCGCCAGATAGCCGAGCGAACCGCCGCCACGCACGAGCGCGCCCGCTGCAGCTCCGCCGGTTGCGGTCAGAATCCAAGCGCCCATATTCATCGGCGAAGTGGGCCGAAACACCCGCAGCATATTGAAGAAGCGCTCGGGGCGCCCCAGGTCCGAGATCAGCAGAACTCCGCTTACCGAGCAACCAATGAATCCAAGCCAATGACAGCGGCGGATCAATGCTGTTCTTGCCCGCGCATCGCCAAGCTGAGCGGCCGCGCCCAAAGCGAGCGATGCACCAGTCAGGCCGCCGACATAGTAATAGGCCGGAACCATCCATTCCCACACGGGCGCCTTTAACAGCGGCCGGTCATAGTACGTCACGCTTGCCTCCGACGAGCACTGAGCCAAGTGCTACGAGCGCCATTCCCGCCGCCGCGGCCGCCATAGATATCCAGGCGTCTTTCACCTTTTTCGTGGGGACCACGGGGTCTGGCGGCAGATTGTACATTTCCGGTTTGTCGACCAGCAGGAAAAACGCGTTCAACCCCTCCGTACCGGGCTGATCTCCCGCGCTCGCCCCGTACAAATACGCATCCTTTAAACCTTGGCCATGCAGTTTTTCGACGCGGGCCTGTGCCCGGCCGCGCAGCTCGTCCAAGTCGCCGAATTGAATGGACTCGGTGGGGCATGCCTTGGCGCAGGCAGGCGTGAGATCTTCTTTTAGCCTGTCGTAGCACAGCGTGCATTTCCATGCCCGGCCATCGTCCTCGCGCCGGTCGATGACGCCGAACGGGCAGTTGACCACACAGTACCCGCAGCCGTTGCAAATATCCGGCTGCACGAAGACGGAACCAAACTCGGTGCGAACGATCGCGCCGGTGGGACAACTCTCAAGGCAGCCGGCGCGCGCGCAATGTTTGCAGACGTCGGAGGAGAACAGCCAGGAGAATGCGCCTTCATCGTCCTGGCGGAGCGGCGCAGGCCGCTCGATGAAGGCCACGTGCCGCCAGGTGGACGCGCCCAGCTCAACCGTGTTGTCGTACGACATGCCAGTGAACGCAAACCCATCGTCCGGCAATTGATTCCACTGCTTGCAGGCGACTTCACAAGCCTTACAGCCTATGCATAAAGTGGTGTCGGTAAAGAAGCCTTTGGTCATCTGCGTCGTCGTCCCGGTTCTATAGTTGCAGTGAGCGCCTTCGATTCCTGAATGGAGACGTTCGGATCTGCCACGAAGGCGATGAGATCGTTGGCCGCATCGCCGCGCACGAGGCCAACGCTCGACCAATGATAAGGCAGGCCGATTTGATGAATGATTCGGCCCCGGATGCGCAGCGACGGAATGCGCCGCGTAACGAGCACCCGCGCTTCAATCTCGGCGCGCAGGGTTCGAATCGTGGCCCAGCCGCCGTTTTTCAAATTTCGCTCGCGCGCGAGTTCCGGCGAAACTTCGCAGAACATTTCCGGCTGCAGCTCCGAGAGCCACGGGAGCCAGCGGCTCATTCCGCCGGCGGTGTGATGCTCGGTCAAGCGATAGGTTGTCACCACGTATGGAAAGCGCGGATCGCCGTAGGGCTTGTGATACGGATTATCGGAGCGCCGCCACTCCAGGCGTTTTGGATTTGCTTGCTGGCCGTAGAGCGGATTTGGAATGATCGATTCCATTGGCTCGTAGTGGGTGGGAAGCGGCCCGTCTTTCAATCCGGTGGGAGCGAATAGCCAGCCCTTGCCGTCCGGCTTCAAGAGAAACGGATCGGCGCCAGAAATGGCTTCCCTGCCCCGGGCGCCTTCCGGGGCGCGATAAGAAGGCGCGACGTGGGCGATGAAATCCGGCGTATCCTCACCGGTCCAGGTCTTTTTTTCTTCATCCCACCAGACCAGGCGCTTCGCTTCCGACCAGGGCCGGCCGGCCGGGTCGGCGGACGCACGGTTATAGAGCACTCTTCGATTACTCGGCCAGGCCCACCCCCACTCCGGGGCGATGTGATTTTGCTCCCAGTATGGTTTGCGGCGCGCGGTTTGATTGATTCCGTCTTTGTAGCAGCCCGAGTAAATCCAGCAGCCGCACGCTGTGGAGCCGTCGTCCGTCAGCGACGTATAGCTCTCGAGGGCCTTCTTGTCCGAAATAGTGTAGCCGTTGATTTCTTTCAGGACGGCTTCGGCAAGCGGTTCCGCGTAGTCCCACGTTAAATCGTGCAGCGGGAAATTGCGGGGCTGGTCGTATTCTCCCTGGTAGAGATCTTTCAAGCGTTGTCCCAACTCGAAAACAAAGTCGAGTTCGCTGCGTGCCGCGCCGGGCGGCTCGAGCGCTTTATGGTGCCACTGCAGCAGGCGCTGCGTATTCGTGAAGCTGCCGTCTTTTTCGGTATGCGCGGCGGCCGGAAAGAAGAAGACCTCGGTCGCGATATCCTCCGGGGATTCGCGCCAGAAATCTGCCGTCTCGGTCGCTTGAAAATCGCGCACCACAAGCCAGTCGAGCGCGCGCAGGCCTTTGCGCTGCAGCGGCCCGTTCATAGAACCGACGACCGGGTTTTCACCCATCACGAAATAGCCTTTCACTTTGCCATCGGCCATGTCGGCCACGGTAGTCATGTGGGAATGGTCGCCGGTCAGCAGGGGCAGGTAGCCATAGGCCCAGTCGTTCTCTTTGGTGGCGCCTTCGCCGAACCACGCCTTCATCAGCGAAACGAAATATTTCGAAAACTCGCCCCACCAACCGGAGGGCAATTGATACCGCTCGACGTACTTGGCTAGCGATTCATCGGTCGCGGACTTCGGCATGGGCAGATAACCGGGCAGCAGATCGTAGAGAGTGGGAATATCGGTAGAGCCCTGAATGGATGCGTGGCCGCGCAATGCGAGAATGCCGCCGCCGGGCCGCCCCATATTCCCTAGCAGCAGTTGGATGATGCAAGCGGTGCGGATGTATTGCACGCCCACACTGTGCTGAGTCCAACCAACGGCGTAGCAGAAGGCGCCGGTCTTGTCACGGCCTGAGTTATCGCATAGCGTTTCGGCCACTTTGAAGAATAGTTTGGGCGGAATGCCACAAGCTTCTTCGACCATCTCGGGCGTGTAGCGCGCATAATGGCGTTTCAGGATCTGGAAGACACAGCGTGGGTCTTGCAGCGTGGGATCTTTCTGACCGTCATATGCCCAGGTCTCGGGGGCGCTGAACAGGCCATCCAGATCTTCGGTGTCGCGAAATTCGCGGTCGATAACCGCTGGCGCGTTGGTGTAGTGGACAACGTAGTCTTTAAAGTAGCGATCGTTTTCGAGTATGTAGCGAACAATCGCGCCGAGGAACACGATGTCGGAGCCGGGGCGGATGGGCACGTGCACATTGGCCACCGCGCTGGTACGGGTGAAGCGCGGATCGACATGTATAATCGTGGCCCCGCGCTCACGAGCCTGCATGACCCACCGAAAGGCCACCGGATGGCATTCGGCCATATTGGAGCCTTCGATTACTATGCAATCGGAGTTCACCAGATCGCCTGGGAATGTGCTCGCCCCGCCGCGGCCAAAGGAGGTCCCCAAACTGGGGACCGTGGCGGAATGTCAAATACGGGCCTGGTTTTCTACTTGAATAACGCCAAGAGCCGTGAAAAGCTTCTTGATGAGATAATTTTCTTCGTTGTCAAGCGTGGCGCCGCCCAGGTGCGCAATGGCGAGGGTGCGATGCAGAGCGGCGTCCCAATGGTCGTCGCGCGTCTGCTTTACGCGCGAAGCGACCATGCGCATAGCGATCGGCAGTGGAATGATTTCCCACTCTTTCGCATGCGGCGCGCGATAGAGCACGTCGTGTACCCGGTACGAGCCAGTAACAAGCTGGAACGTCGCCGCGCCTTTCGGGCAGAGGCAGCCGTTCGAGACCGGCGATGCCGGATCGCCTTCAATATCGATGATTTTGCCATTTTTCAAATAGACGAGTTGCGCGCAACCGACCGCGCAGTACGGACACACGGAACCGACTATCTTGTCAGCATGCTTGGTGCGCGGTTCGAGAGACTTCGTCCGGGCGCTGGCGCCCGACGGCCATGCTGGAATCAGGCTATTTTTGCTGGACATTCTATTGCTAGACGCTCCGTTCTCATAAAGTAGTTCATGAGATGAAAAGTATTCTGCTTGGGTGGGCGTTCGCAGGTGTAGCCCTCGGAGCCTCACAACCGGATGTAAACACCATTATTCAGCGGTCCGTGGCCGCGAACGATCGCGACTTCCGCGCCGCGCCGCAATTCAATTACAAAGAGAAGGACCGGGTCGGAAAGGAAATCAAAGCCTACCAGGTAACCATGATCGATGGCTCCCCCTATCAGCGCTTGATAGCCGTGGGAGGCAAGCCGCTTTCGAAAGAGCAGCAGGCCGAAGAGTTGAAGAAGCAAGAGCGCGAGGCGGCGAATAGAAAAGCGCAATCGCCGCAACAGCGCAAAGATAGAATCGCCGCTTACGAAAAAGACCGCCGGCGCGACCACGAGATGATGGGCCAATTGTCCGAGGCGTTCGACTTTACATTGCTCGGCAAGAAAAAGATCAGAACGTTCAATGTTTGGGTTTTAAAGGCAACCCCGCGCCCCGGCTACAAGCCACCCAACATGGAAACCCAGGTATTGCCGGGAATGGAAGGCGAGCTGTGGATCGACCAGAAGAGTTACCAGTGGGTGAGGGTAACGGCGAGAGTGATCCGTCCGGTCTCGATCGAGGGTTTCCTTGCGCAAGTCCAGCCGGGCACGCGATTCGAGATAGAAAAATCTCCGGTGGGCGGCGGAATCTGGCAAATCACACATTTTTCAATGCAATCGCACGCAAAAATTTTGTTTTTGGTGAACCACGCTTCCGAGGAAGAAGACTGGTTCTACGACTTCACGCGCTAGGGTTCCCGTGAAACGACAATCCTTTTCGGACATCCACCGCAGCATGCGGCCGTGTTTTGCGTCGATGAAAATCGGCTATTCAGGCGCTGGATCGACTCGACCCGGTGCTGCCGCTATCGCCGAGACGCGCCGAACGGCACGGATTTGAATACTACCGGCACGGGACGCTGTCGCTGTATGGAGCGCTGGATGTGAAGACCGGGAACGTGGAAGGCCGGACGGCGCGCCGTCACACCAGCGCCGAGTTTCTCCAGTTCCTCAGCAGGCTGGTTGACAAAACGCGGTGGGCAAAGGAGATTCACATCGTGCTCGACAATCTCTCGGCGCATAAGACAGGCGGTCCGCGATTTTCTTGATGCCCATCCAAAAGTCCGCTTCCACTTCACGCCGACTTACTCGTCGTGGTTAAACCAGGCCGAGATCTGGTTCGCCAAGATTGAGCGCGATGTCATCGCGCCCGGTGTCTTCACATCGGTCACAGATCTTTCCCGAAAGCTCCTGAAGTACATCCGTGCCTACGCCAGTTCAGCGCGCCCGATTCGCTACTTACACCAACCCAAAAAGCCGCATCGTTCCTACAGAAATCACTGGGACATGCCACTAGGGTCGCGCGTCTGTATTCAAAGTCGCACGCGCAAGCACGATGGCTGTGCTGGTTTTCATCGAATCAAAGTAAGTGTTGAATTGTTTTGGCTCGGCAGCGCTGTCGTAAGGCTTCAGGTTATTTGCCCACCGGTAGCCGATAGGCTGGTACCACAGTTCCGCCTCAACAGTGAACGGACCGGTCGCAGTGCCAAGCGGCGCGGAATAGCGCACGCGATCACCACCTCCGGTGAAGGCCGGATCTGTTAGCGCATTCCCAACGACTGCGATATCGGCACCTGCAGTCTGCTTGTCGAAACCATCGGGAAGTAGACGATTGTCCTTCAGGTAGCGGACTCCTTTAAGGAGCCCTGTCGTTACCTGCCCGTTCTCGTCACCAAGAATGGATTCGTAGATTTCAACCTGGTCTGCGCTGCTGATCTCGCTATAGTGCGGCTCATACCGTGAGGGATCGGCGTCGTTGTCATTGCCGGTGATAGACCCGTCCGGGTTCAGCTCGCCGGATTCGAAGACAACTTGCGCATGACGATCCCGGACGACGAAGTGAATCCAAGCGCGCCGCGATGGGAAGGCGCTGGGGAGTTTGTGCCCGTTCTTGTTTCGAACCACGATGTCCGCCCGAAGGCGGCCTGGTTCCGAGGTCACATTCTCGATCATGATATTAGCCGCTCGGGTCTTCAGGAAATCCGCCGTGGCGGCCGCGTTTTCGGTCAGCTCCGCCGGCAGAGCAGAAACGCCCAACTCTCCACGATAACGATCCAGCAGTTGCAACATGAAGAAATTACCGCCGATAAACGCATGAAGCCGGGCGCCTTCGCGATTCTCACCCAGGACGCGTGAAATCTGGACCGGCCCCCTGATCTCGGGCATGTGACAGTCCTGGCAACTTTGCTTGTCGCGGTAGTCGCTGTGAAGCCACTCAGAATAGGGCATCTGTTCGTTGAGTGCCCCGATAGGTTTTCCGCCCGGGCCGCGAGCAGTTGTAATCAACGTGTGGCATGTCGCGCACAACTGCGATTTGCGAATCTGTTGGCCTTCTTCCGGCCGATAGCCTTGGGTAGACGTCCGCATTATATGTTGCAGCCCTTGCTTGATATCAAACGGGCCATACTCCGCATGTCGCCCGTCTGCATCCGGCCCATGCACCACAAAGCCGCCGTTATAGCTTTCGGGTGTGCCTAGCTTGTCCGGCGTGATCTGGTGGCAAACAGAGCAGGAAACGCCGTCGGCGGCCTGCCGATGTACTTCATCATCGGTGCTGATAGGCAAATGCGCAAAGATCTCGCCCGTCTTGCCGCGCAGCCTTGCTTCATAGCGAGTAATCGGCATATGACAGACGGAGCACTCGTCTTGAATGTCCGCCTGCGCTTCAGGATGATCGATCGTTTCACGCCGGGCGCTGGCCTGCCAGTAGGGATCCCGCGAGGAGTTCGCCATGATGCTGGCGCGCCAATGAAAACCGATGGATACGTCCTGGCCGGTTTCGTCTACTAAACTGTTGTGACAGGCCAGGCAGCGGTCGGATGTTTGAAACTGCGGCTCGTTTTTCTTGGGCTGGATGTTGCTGGCGGCGAATATGGCGCCAGTGGTCAGAAGAGCGGTGATCGCGAGCTTTCGTGTCAACACTACTTCCAGCCTTTCAGTAAGCTGCCGTCAAACCAATCCCACAATACATAGAACACCACCTGAACGGGGCGATTTGACGTGTTGGTCACCGGAATGCTAGTCCCCAGATTGATGCGTACATGCTGACGGGCGCTTAGCGTGACCTGAAACTGGGGCACGACATCCCAGTCCGGCGTTGTACCTGGCAGGAAGTCCTTATTAGCAACCAATTCCACCATCGGCGTCCACATGCGGCCTAAGCCATTCGATTGGCGAAACGTCTTTCCAAACGCCGATCGCCAGAAAAGCGATCGCGGCGCCTTGGTTGCATCGGTCGGCTGGTCAGTACCTAGTTGCAATTGCACAAAGCTTTCACTCGGCAGTATTTGCGCAAAGGCGGCGAAGGTCTCAAACTGCGTGACACCTGACCCAAGTCCGTGCGCTGTGCTTCCACTCGGGAGAATGAGTCCGCCGAAGCCGCTGATAATGGAACCCGCGTTGAGGTTTGCAAACACGACTCGCTTCAAACCGACAGTGGCGTCGCCAATGCCGCCATGCCAGTCTCCGGGAGCCGAACGGATGAAATCGATGGGAGCATCCACTTCAAGCTGATTACGCGCGCCGAACGTATTTTCGGAGATGATGTCGTTCGAGACGCCCGGTGTGCGCTGCGCGTTGATATGTGACGTGATGATAACCTCGTCTTCCGGGAAAGCTTTTTCGGTGAACTGCGGGAGAGGCAGGTTGAACTCTCCGCGCGGCCATCTTTTATCCGCGCAAAACCCTCGCAGATACTTGGCCACCTCCTCGATTTGCTTTGAGTTCAGCGCCTCCCCGAATGAAGGCATGATGCGCGAGAACCCACGGCCGGCGCCGCCATCGCGGATGGTTGCTTCCCAATCTTTGTTGAGTTCAGGCGTGGTCTGGTCACACTCTGTGAAGTCGGGAAACGTCGTCGGCTTTTGGAACGCAACGGTGGTATCAGGCATACCTTTGCCATCCGGGCCATGGCAGGCCACGCACGCGGCTTGATATATTTCTTTCCCGGTATTGAGTTTCAGCTTCGCTGGAGGAGCGTCTTGCGCCAGCGCCCAGCCAGCCACGCCAATAAGGACCGAAACAAACAAAAGCGCACGCTTCTGGTTCAAGCTCGAATAGGCAAGATGCGTCTGCATATCTACTTTCCCGAAGATCTCAACAGGCGGTAACAATCGCCCAAACATTTAGAGCCGCTATAGGTCTCCGGGGCCGCATGAAAACTGATGCGATCTCCGCCTATTGTTTTCAGTCGGTTAATCGTCCAAAGTGAACTGGCGATGCGCTTCATGGCAGCAATAGCCCGGACACTCACGCGCCCGCAGCCCCTTCTGCCACCTGTCCAAAGGTGGAACCGTTACTAATACGTCCTACTGCTTGGATCTCAATCGGCACGGTTCCGTTAACACGCAGAAATAAAGTGCTCGGGTTCCTCATGCCCCACTCTACATAAGGAACATCGAAACTGGCAGTGGCCTTCACACGATCTCCTTGTATGTCGCTTTTGACATTCATTGTCAGCTCATGAGTACCGCCGTGGACGGAAAACAGACCTTTGAGCTTGAACTCGGACCGCCCAGAGAGGTTGACTTTGCCTTCGATGCGATTTGGGGCAAACTTGATTTCGGGATAAAGGTCGGCTTGCAGGATGTTCTTTTCCATGCGGCTGTCCCGTGCATGACTACCACTATCTCCGCTTGCACTATTGACGACCAGTTCTCCTCCTGCTTTGCCCGAGGAAGGTTCGAACCACAAGTCTCCTTTGGTTAGCTTGAATGTGCCGTGAACGGTATGGAGCACGTCGCCCAAAGTGAAGTTGACTTTAGTCGCACTTACGTCGAGCTTGATCTGCGCTTGCTGTGACAGGGCGGGAAAAATCACCACCACAACCATCACGAAGAGTTTCATGCCGCAGCGACCGCCAATCCGAGAGAGGCTGTCGTGGCTGCGAAGCGGACAGGGCTCAGTTCTCCTACGTGCAGCGCGAGAAGATTTGAGAAGAGTCGCGGATGATTTTCGAAAGCGGTCATGGTGCGTTTCTGCAAAAGGGCTGAGCGGTCCATCAGTAGCATGGAATCGGCCATGAATCGAGGCCGCGCCGCGATGCGCCGATGGGTCTCTTCGTAAAGCGCGAGGTCGCCCGCAATCAGCGCATGTGCCAGCGCGCCGGCTTGTTTGAATGCGAGACAAAGTCCCTCTCCGATAATGGGGTCGACTGTGCCGGATGCATCGCCAACAAGCGCTACGTGTTCACGCGTGAAACGCCTGAGCTCGCAGATTGCCGCAATTGCGCCGCGCTCTGGCGTAACTGGCTCGACATCACGTAGATATCCATCGAGAACCGGGAACTGCGGCAAAACGTCTGCGATCCTCTGATGCTGATTTCGGGTCATCAACACCAGGCAGATCTCATTCGCGTTCACAGGCGTGACATAGAATTGACATCCGCGGCCCCAATAAATCCCCAGGTAATCGGACCACGGTGCCACACGATAATGACGGCGGTAGCTGAACCGCTGCGAGTTCCGGCGAAATGGCTGCATTCCCGCCCATCGTCGGACTCTGGATTGCGAGCCATCCGCACCGATAATCCAGCGCGCGCGGATCTGTTTCTGAGCGAAGAACACTTTGTGTGGCTCGATGCTTGTTGCCGGCGAGCGCCACACGAGTTCGACTCCTTCACTCGCCGCGACATCCATGAGAATTGTTTGCAGTAGCGTCCGACGCACACCCAGGCCGAAGCCGTTCGGAAACTCTCCTGCGACGCTGTAACCACAACCTTGGAAGCGGATGCCTTTGAAGCGATACCCGGCGCTTGCCGGTATGTCGACGCCAAGCTTAGAAGCAGCGACGAGTGAATCAGACATTAGTCCTTCACCACACGCTCTGTCTACGGGCGGCTGCACGGCATCGGCGAGCATTACGTTGAGGCCGGCTCGGCTTGCGGCTATGGCTGAGGCCAGCCCGGCAGGCCCACCGCCCAGCACCAAGACGTCATAATCAAACATCCATCAGTTCAGATATTAGCCGCGCGTTGCGCAAGCCACAGCGCCTCGCTCCAGAATACCGAGAAGTCAGAGATTCGTTGCCGCACTACGCCCGGCTTTCTTTTGTGATTTCGTATCACACGGGCGCTCGCAAAGCGGCCCGGCGACTCAAGGAGCTCGGGAAGAAAATGGAGGCGAACATGTCAGCACTCGATAGTTCGGTGCTAGACAAAATGATGGATTACACAAGATGTTGAAAACAATGGTGAGCCGGGCGGGACTCGAACCCGCGACCACCGCATTAAAAGTGCGATGCTCTACCAACTGAGCTACCGGCCCATAGCGGGCAAAACAAAACTTTCCTCAGAATAGCAAGCGGCCGGCCATCATAGCGCTCAATCGACTCTCCAAAGCGCTTCCGCGAATCTCCAATGACTGTCTACCCAGGTTTTCACCGGCTGGAAACCGCCCGCGTACGCGAATTTCTCGAGCTCGATCTCCGTGAACTTGTGCGACGATTCTGTCCAGATCGTCTCGCCCTCCTCGAAATCGAAAGCGGACTCAAGGCAGCTTATGAACACCCTCTGCGCGCGCCGCGATACGAGATGCATTTCGATGCGACGGTCTTTTTCAATCCAACGAACCTCATGAGCGAACGCTCGCGCGTCGAAATTGGCGCCTAGCTCGCGGTTCATCCGGCTCAGGAGGTTCAAATTGAATGCCGCCGTGACACCGATGGAATCGTCATACGCGGCGATCATTTCATCGACATCTTTCACCAGGTCCGCGCCGAGCAGGAAAAAATCTCCCGGCCGAAGCTGCGAACGGACGCGTTCGACAAACGAAACAATCTCATCACGGTCCAGGTTTCCGATCGAGCTTCCCAAAAATAAAAGAAGCAAGGGCGTATCCGCCAGCCGCTCTTGCGCCACGCGTTCCAGACCTTCCAGCCAGTCCGCGTGGACAGCGAACACATCCGCAATATCGCCGAGTTGTTTTTCGCAGGCGCTTAAGGCGGAGGCGGACACATCAATGGGCCGATACACCAATCTCTGACGTTGCGGCACTACGGCGCGAAGCACATGCAGGGTCTTATTGCCGGTACCGCTTCCTAACTCCGCCACCAGGCGCATCGGGCCGGTGATCGAGCCAAGGCTCGAAGCGCACCGCCGTAATACCCGCTCGTCCGCCCTCGTCACCCCGTATTCGGGAAGAAGCGTAATCGCATCGAAAAGCACGCTTCCGATGTTGTCATAGAGATAGCGTGGCGACAGCTTTTTCTGGCCCGCGCGCGACAAACCTTCCGCCACGTCCAGGGCAAACTCAGAGAGCTGCAGCTTTACGGATAGAGACATTTTGCGATTTCTCCTGAAGATCGGTTAGCGATCGACGCAGCGAAACTTGCCATACAGGTACGGATAATCGCGCCGGAACCAATTACGGAAGGAGGGGCGCAATAAACGAGCGGCAGTGCGCGGGGAGCCGCCTTTCAACACGTAATGTTCATTGTCGAAAAAATTCGCCGAATAGCCTGGATAAGACGGCCGCTGTTCAAAGCCGGGGAAAGGCGCAAATGGTGTATTCGTCCATTCCCAACCGTTCCCGATCAGTTGGCTCACCCCAAAAGCACTGTCACCGGCCGGTGTCGCGTAAATCGATTCCGGATCCCAAGCTTTAAAATCGAAATTGCCATGCTCGTGCGAGGGCGGTGAAACTCCCCAGGGGTAAGGCCGGTTCTCACCCGAGGGCGTGCCATACGCAGCGCGATGGAACTCACTCTCGCTCATCAGGCTTTTGCCAAGCCAAGCGGCATACGCTTCGGCCTGCAGCTCCGTCACATACACCGGCCCATCCAATGGCAAAGGGACTTCCGCGAACATGCCCCGCAGGAAAATTTGCTCGCCTTTTTGTGTCCAGAAATGAGGCAGCGCGGCGCCCTCGCGCACAAACCGCAAGTATTCGCCGTTACTCACTGGAAATCGGTGCACACGAAACGCCGGTATGCGGCTGCGAACCTCACCAAACTCGTTATCCCAGCCGAACGCGGCGCCCCACGGCTGCCCGAGCACCGCCTCGCCCGCCGGTATTTCACGCCACTCGTTTTCTCGAGCGGCGCCCCTGCTGAGCGATGGCTTATAAGTTTGCGGCGCTCGCTTCGAATCAAGCGGGAAATTGTGAAACATGTACGCCAGCGTTTCAAGATGCATCAACCGATGCTCGATCGCCATATGAACCGCTTCTTCCGGCGCCCGATCCAAGCAATCGTCCACTCGCCGGCGGCAGCGCTCTACGTAGGCCCTCACTTGTTCAACGGAAGGCCAATCGCCAGGCACGTCTTTCGGAAGCTGGGCCGGATCCGGATCGATTCCCGCTTGAAAGAGGTCGTCTAACTCCGGATCAGGTGATCTCTGGCCCAGGCTCTCGCGGCAAATCTGAATGGAATCGAAGCCGTCCAAATGTCCAAGATAAAAGATGACACGGTGCCGCTCAGCGATAGGCCGCCGATACATCGCGTCGGGCATAAGTGCGCTAAACAGCTCGTCGCCTTGGGCGCGGGCGCCGTTGAGTTCGGCGAGCAGGCGATGGGAGGCTACTTCCAGCACTGGCATAAATCATTGGATGCCAGAGATGCTTGGGCCGCTACTTAATTTTATCCGTCCATATCACGATGGGCCTTCTCAAGAATCGGCCGGGCGAGTTGGAGGGCCTCCTCCGGCGTTCGAATCTCGCCTTCCAGTTGGCCTGTCTCGACCGCGCTCAAAGCCTCTCCAAACGCTTGCCCCGGCGTATACCCGGCGCGAATGAGATCGCGCCCCGTGATCAGAGGTTCCGGCCGCAACGCTTCCCGGTCAAGCTCCCCAAGCTGTGCTTGAACAAACTCGTAGCTATCGAGGCGGCCGTTGCTCGAAAGACAGTCCAGGCGATGCAATTCCAGATGCTGATCGAAGTGCGGCAGCCGCAAAAAGCGCTTCAAAGTACTCAGACGCATTTGCCGCACATCCTTGAATCGCATGTGATTCGCCACCAGGGAGATCACCTGCTCCATCTCTTCATTGGAAAAGCGATACCGGCCCAGCCAGTCTTTCGCTATCGCCGCTCCCACCTCGGCATGACCATCGAAACGGATGCGTTCGGCGATACGAAAGGTAGCAGGCTTGCCAACATCGTGCAACAGGACACCTAGCGCAAGTGTGGGCTTGGGATCGCGCATACGCTCGAGCATCAGCATCACATGGGTCCAGACATCGCCCTCGGGATGATATTCGGGCGGTTGTTCGACGCCCTGAAACGCTTTTATCTCGACCGCGACTTGTTCCAAAAGACCACAGGAATCGAGCAATTCAAATCCCCGCCGCGCCGCGCCTTCGGTGAGAATCTTAACCATCTCGTCGCGAATCCGTTCCGGCGAGATTCTTGTGATGCAATGCGCAGCCCGGCGAATGGCCGCGAATGTCTCGTCTTCAATTGAAAAACCAAGCCGCGCCGCGAAGCGGATGGCGCGCAGCATGCGAAGATGATCTTCCCGGAAACGCTGGTCCGGATCGCCAATCGCACGAATCAGTTTCGCTTCCAGGTCCGCCTTGCCGCCCACGTAATCGAGCACCTCGCCCGAAAATGGATCCAGCATGAGGCCGTTGATTGTGAAATCGCGGCGCCGCGCGTCCAGGGCCGGATCGGATTCAAATCGAACTTCATCCGGACGCCGGCCGTCGGAATAGACGCTCTCGCTGCGGAACGTCGCAACTTCCACCTGAATGCCGTCACCCCCGCCCACGAGCACGACGCCAAACTGAGCGCCGACGAGGCGCGCCTGCGGAAAATACTCGACGACTTGGTCCGGTCGCGCGTCTGTCGCGATATCGAAATCTTTGGGTACAATCCCAAGAAGCCGGTCTCGGACGCACCCGCCGACCAGATAACCTTTGTGCCCCCGGCCGCGCAAAGTTGCTATCAACTCAGCGGCAAGCGCCGTACGGGCTGCGCTAACGGACTCATCCATCTGCATGGGGACGGGCCGGGATTTACCTTAATTTGTTTCTAGATCAATTTCAGGCGCAATAGGTTGTGCGCCCCCGCTGGCGGCAGCGGCGATAGCACTTTCGGCATCCCGCAGCGCCTGTGCTTCTGCCTCGGCCTTTTTCAATTCTTTCTTCGAAGGGGGCGCCTGCTCATGGCGATAGTCGTGATCGTGATAACAAGTCCGGCAACGTACCTTCGCCGCCTCCCGCTCGATGATCGAAACAATGGAATGGTTGGTGACACGGCGACACTTCACGCAGAAATCGTCGATGACATCGCCTAATCGCTTTTCGTCCATAACAATCGCTCGCCGAGCGCAGTATACCGGAGTATATCAAGCGGCGCGGCGAGGAGTGTTTTTCCGCAGCTTTGCTAAACTTGTAATCTCGCCGGTCGCGGCCAGGTAGCTCAGTCGGTAGAGCGCAGCCCTGAAAAGGCTGGCGTCGGCGGTTCGATTCCGTCCCTGGCCACCATGCTTCAGTAGCTTTAACGTCCAGGGTCGGCGGCGGTGTCAGGCCAATTCTCTTCAATTGCACGGCGCTTGTAATTTGTGTGTGCCGTGCGAAGCTTCGGCGATGCACAAATCAAGCTCTCCAATTTTCTCGACCATCGACCGTAATCCGCCTGGCAAGCGCCTGAGTTATCTTTCTTCTGCGCAGAGATCTCACGGATCAGGCCAACGGTGGGGCGAGTAAACAGGAACTGTTGCGCTTCTTGGGCCACGTTCAAGAGCCTGGAACAGCTCAAGGTCTCGACCCTGCCGTCGGTCGGAGATAGATTTCTAAAAAGCGGTAAAAGTTAGACGTAACTACGCGGGCCCAGGGCTAGAATCTACGGATCGTAGCCCTAGGCTCTAATGCCACCTCTAACAGATCAGCACGCTGCGCACACCCGTTCATGGTGCTCCGTCAACTCTCTACCGGTGCACTTGGCGTTTTAGCTCGACGTCTTCCCCTTTTCGGCATCTTTTGCCGCTTTCAGGTGCTTTTCGAGTGTCGGAAGGGTCTGCTGCGCGTAGGCTTTGATGTCGGCGTTTTGACCGTTGTTCACCTCTTTCTTATAGGCAGCAATCGCCTCGCCATGTCCCTTGACCATCGTTTGGGTATACCGGCGATCGAACATCTTTCCCTTCAATTTCTCGAACGGACCGATCATCTTATCGTGTTTGGCGTCAGTGCCTTTCGGAACCGTTAAGCCCGCCTTAGTCGCAATCGTGCCGAGTTGAGTGTAATCGGCGGTATGGTCTGTCGCCAGCATTTGTCCCAGGTCCTTCACTGCTTGCGAATCGCCCTGTGCTTGCGCGAGTTGTCCGAGGTGCGCCTCGGTCATGTCCGTCTGCGCCGCAAGGTTCACGAATTCCTGATCCGTCATGCCCCCGCTTGAGGCGGTTTGCGCCAGCATAGCTACTTGGTAAAACCCACAACAAACTAAAACCGAAAGAATGATTCTCATTCTCTTTTCTCTCCCATGTCCTAGACGAGAAACTGCCTACATTCGTATCGGTATTCGTTGGTGTGTTGCTGCGGCGTTTTTCGGCAGGCCCGGCAACCTGCCGTGCCGCCAAAACGAATCATGAGGTCTGGACTGGCTCAACTACCAGCAGGAGATGCGCTACCGCAGACAGGGGGTTACGTTTTGGTCAGGCACAATCAATCGGAATAGCTAATTCCGAAACGGCTCGAGGACTGAGCGCCTACGCCTTGTTTGATCGGACCGCAGCAAGAGTATACTCTTGCTTCAACAACAAAGTCCGCTTAGGCGAGAATTATCGGATTGCACCATGAAGCCCAGTTTCCGGCAACCTGATCCACAAAGGACACAACCACACACAACAAAATGAATCATCTAAGTCGAAGAACGTTCGCCAAGTTGGCCGGAATTACTGCTGCTGGTTGGCCAGCGCCGCTCGTCGGCCGCGCCGCCGAACAGCCGCGGAAAACGATCTCTCTTTTCGACGGCCACACACTCGATGGCTGGACACAGGTCGAGAACAGCGCCACTTCCCTTTCCAGCGGCGGAATTACCGATCAGGCCGCGTTCGCAGCCAAACTGGCAAATGGCCGGACGCGCTTTCTACATTCCTGCGCGGGCAACCGGAAGATTCCATCAAAGCGGATCTGGCTTCCTATTCCGTGTCGAATCCGAATGGCGAGGCAATCATGTCCGCGCTCGTGAAGGACCTGAATCACCTCATCTCCGGCCCGTCGCTCTATGACAAAGCGCGTATCGCATGGCAGATGCACAATGCCGGTTTGATCGACGAGTATAAAGACGTCACGATCGAGTTGGATCCCAAAACCGCCGGCCTGATCAGCGTATGAAGCTTGCATCCATATTGATCGATCGACAGACTCGCACCGCGATCGTCGATCCGGAGCAGATGCTTTGCTGGCCGGTCGAGAATGCAAACGCTGTAAGCGCAATCTCAGATCTCGCCAAGGGCTGTATTCCCCACATTGACCCGCGGCGTGGAATCAGTTTCAAGCGCGAGCAGTTGCTCGCCCCGCTCTCCACGCCGCCTCACAACATCATGTGCGTCGGAAAAAATTATCGGGCGCACGCGCGGGAATTCCACCGCAGCGGCTTCGACGCGACCGCCGAGACCGATATTCCAGCCGAAGCGATTATTTTCACGAAACCCTCCAGCTCGATTTCCGGCCCCTACGCCGACATTCCGCTCTGGCCCGGAATCGATGAATCGGTCGACTATGAGGCCGAACTTGCCGTCGTGATCGGCCGCGCAGGCCGCATGATTCCGCGCGCGTCTGCCATGGACCATGTCTTCGGTTATACGATCGTCAACGATGTCACGGCTCGCGATCTGCAGCGGAAACATAAGCAATGGTTTCTCGGGAAGGCGATCGATGGATTTTGTCCGATGGGCCCGTGGATCGTGACTAAGGACGAGATCAATCTCGATGCAACCCGCGTCACCTGCCGTGTCAACGGCGAATTGCGGCAGAACGCCATCACGGCGGATCTGATCTTCGACGTAGCCACGCTGATTGAAAAGATATCGACTAGTGTTACGCTCGCGCCAGGCGACGTGATCTCGACCGGCACGCCCGAGGGAGTCGGAATCGGCTTCGACCCGCCGCGTTTTCTGAAGGACGGCGACGTCGTGGAATGTGCGATCGAAGGTATAGGATCGATCGTGAATCGGGTCAGACAAATAAAAAAGACGGAGAAACAAGCAAACGCATGAGTGGAACGGCTCGACAATTATTTGTGGAAGAGGCCGGCGGAAAAGGAGAACCGCTGGTTCTGGTGCCCGGGCTGGGCGGAAGCGTAAACACCTGGTACCCGCAGACGCTGGTGCTCAAACGCGATCTCCGGCTGTTCTGCTTCGATCTTGCCGGTTCTGGCCGGTCTCCGCTTGCGGAAAACATTTCAATCGCGAGCCACGTCGAAGATCTGTTGAGCGTTATTGAGCAAACCGGCGCGAAGCGCGTGCACTTGGCCGGACACTCGATGGGAACGATCGTTTGCCAGCATCTCGCGGCAAAAGCGCCCGATCGGATTGCCAGCATGGTCCTTGTCGGAGCGTTTCCCGAGCCGCCCGAGGCCGCCCGCAATGCGTTGCGCGAAAGAGCGGCCAAGGTGCGCTCGGGCGGCATGCGCGGAATTGCCGATGCGGTGGCCGCCGCCGGAACTTCCGCGGACACGAAAGTCAATACGCCCACGGCCGTCGCATTCGCGCGAGAAAGCCTGATGGCGCAGAATCCCGAAGGCTATGCGCGAAACTGCGAAGCTTTGGCGGACGCGGTGGCGGCAGATCTCAGCGCGATCGATTGCCCGGTTCTGCTGCTCACCGGAGATGAAGATCGCACTGCGCCTGTCGCGGTTGCCCGCGCTCTCGCGAGCGCAATCCCAGGCGCCGAGCTTCAAATACTCACCGGCTGCGGGCATTGGGCCCCAGTCGAGCGCCCCAAACAAGTGAACTACGCTATGTCGCTGTTTGCGGCCCGCAATCGGAAGAAAACTGCCTAGCTGGAGAAGGTTATGCCAGGAATTTTGTTCACCAACGCCGTGATATTCGAGGGCGCCGAAGAAAAACTCAGGCCCGCCGAAGTCGCGGTCGAAGGTGATCGCATCGTATGTGTCGCGGCTCCCAACGAGCATCTGCCGCGGGCCGGGCGGGAAGTTATCGATATCGGCGGGGCCACGTTGATGCCGGGTCTCATCAATACTCACTCGCACCTGACCTACAACAACGGAACGACCGTCGCGGAACTCACCGGAATGCCTGTCGAAGAGCACGTTCTCTTCACCATGCACAATGCAAAGCTCGCGCTCGATATGGGATTCACGTCGCTCATCGGCGCGGCCTCCGCGAAACCCCGTCTCGATATCGTGATTCGAAACGAAATCAATGCGGGAAAAATTCCGGGACCCCGGATGCTTGCCGGCTCGCCGGAACTCACCGTCACGGGAGGTCTCGCCGACGACAATCAGCTCAATCAGCAGCACCCCTCGATATCGATCATCTGCGATGGACCCGACGAGTTCCGAAAAGTAACCAGGATGCTGGTGCGCGAAGGTGTCGACCTGATCAAGTTCAACAACTCAGGTGATAGCTTCTGTTACCCGCGCATGGCCGGCTATCACAATCCCATGACCGACGACGAGGTCAAGGCAATCACTGAAACCGCCCAAAATGTCGGCAAGCGAATTGCCGCGCACGCGCACGCCGATTCGTCCGTGCGACAGTGCCTCAAATTTGGCGTGGAGTTCATCTTTCATGCGACGTTCGCGACCGATGAAACAATAGATCTTCTCGCGAACGCGCAGCGCCGGCATTACGTCTCGCCGGCCATCGCCGCGCGCTATAACACTACTTACGAAGCCGCCGAATGGGGCATCACAACCGACGTCGCCGAAATGATCGGCAACAAACGCGAATTGGAAGAGGGCATCAAGGTCATGCGCAAGATGCACGCCGCCGGGATCAAGATCCTGCCTTTTGGCGATTACGGTTTTGCTTGGTTGCCGCATGGCACCGAATCGCGCGATCTGGAGCATTTCGTGAATCTCTTCGGCTTCGAGCCATGGGAAGCGCTACGCGCCGCTACTGCCTATGGCGGAGAAGCCTGGGCCGGTGATACGGGTGAAAAACTCGGGCGGGTACGCGAAGGATACCTCGCGGATTTAATTGTCGTCGATGGCAACCCCCTGCTGGATCTCAGCCTGCTGCAAGATCGCCGCGCCCTCCTCGCGATTATGAGGGATGGCGTGTTTCACAAGCGATACCAGGGCCGCGCGGTCGCCGAGCTTTCCTGACTCCCGCTTGCTACCGGGTCCTCACTCGGTCTATTGTTATGAAGATGCTGTCTCAAAAAATAATCCTGTGCGGCCTCGCGCTGCTGCTCTCCCGCGGCTACGCATGGTCCGCCGATCTCGGGCACAAGCCGACACTCACTCTCGAAGTGGCGAAAGAGATCGCCCAGGCAGCGGAGAAAAAGGCGCTCGCGAATCATTGGGCCATGGTGATTTCTGTTATTGATGACGGAGCCAATCTGCTATGCCTGGAACGCATGGATGACGCGCCCATAGGCAGTCTGGAAGTTTCTCAAAAGAAAGCACGTTCCGCCGTCATTTTTAAATCTCCCACAAAGGACTTTGCCGACGCTCTGGCGAAAGGCGCAACCGCTCTCCTGAAACTCGATATCCTGCCCTTCGAGGGAGGAATTCCGTTGATCGTTGATGGGAAAGTGATTGGCGCGATCGGTGTTAGCGGCGGCGCTGCCGAGCAGGACGGCCAAGTGGCGAAAGCAGGCGCCGACTGGTTCAGCGCGAATGCGAAATCCTCAAAATGAGATCTGGTCCCACATTACTGCTCTTGCTGGTGTCAGTGACCGCCGCCCACGCCGCCGATGCCGACTTTAACGGCCGCTGGGATATCGAAGTACATAAGACGCCCGCCGACAAAGCGTGGTGGCTCGAGATTAAAGGCGCGGGAACGGCTGATATCAAAGGACGGTTCGTCGGATTTCCCGGCGGCAGCCTCAACGACGTGCCGGATCCGAAAATCGAAAACGGTGTGCTGCGCTTCTCCTGGGTCGACAAACGAAATCATCTCGATTACGTCGCGAATTACGTCAACGGCGTCCTCGAAGGCGAGATGACCGGCTCACAGGGCGAATTGAAATTCACCGGACATCGCGCGCCCGTAATAGACGAACACGACGACGGCACGTGGATCAAAGGTAAATCGATTACGCTCTTCAACGGCAAGGATCTTTCGGGATGGAAGGGTCTGAAATCCGATGCCGCCGCGGGCTGGACGACTGAGGGCGGAATTCTCAAAAGCACCGGCCACGCCGACGATCTGATCACGAACGATAAGTATTGGAATTTCGAGCTTCACGTGGAGTACAACGTGGCGCAGCATAGCAACAGCGGCGTCGGATTGCGGGGCCGCTATGAGGTGCAGATCATTGACGATTTTGGAAAGCCGCCCGGTCTTCACGGCACCGGCACGCTCTACACGCGCATTGTGCCGCCGGGTAATTATGGTAAGCCCGCGGGCGAATGGCAAACTCTCGACATTCGCCTGGTGGGCATGGAAGTCACCGGCGCTCTCAACGGAAAACAGCTCTACGAAAAAGGCGTAATCGATGGCCTCACCGGCATCGCCTTCGACCCATACGAAGGGCAACCCGGCGCGCTCGAACTGCAAGGCGACCACGGCGCTGTCGAGTTCCGGAATCTGGTATTGACACCCCTGGTGAAACGCACCGGGAAGTAACTTCGATGGCGGTCGTCTTCGGCTCCGCCATTCTCCTCAGCGCATTTCTTCTCTTCCAGCTCGAGCCGCTGATCGCGAAGCTGATCCTGCCGTGGTTCGGCGGATCGGCGGCCGTGTGGACAGCCTGTTTGCTGTTCTTCCAATTGACTCTGTTGGGTGGATACGCCTACGCACACTGGCTCAATCGACGATCACCAGCCACTCAACGAATCGTTCATCTCCTCTTGCTCGCGACGAGTTTGCTCTGGCTGCCGATCTTACCTTCAGAGGCCTGGAAGTCCAATGAATTGGCAAATCCGTTGTGGCGCATTCTGGGTCTGCTCGCGGCAACAATCGGGTTGCCCTGGTTCCTGCTCTCCTCTACCAACCCGCTGCTCCAAACTTGGTATTCGCGTTCGAGCGGCAGCGCGATGCCCTACCGCTACTTCGCGATTTCGAATGCCGGGTCCATGCTCGGGCTGCTCACGTATCCGGTGCTCGTCGAGCCCTATCTCACGAGCCGCCAGCAGGCTTGGACATGGTCGATATCGTATTGCGTCTTCGTCGTCGTATGTGCGGCCATCGCCTTACGCACCCGCGGCACGCGCCTCGAAACTCCGCAAATCGCTGGTCCGCGTCTTTCTGAACGTTTGCTTTGGATCGCGCTGGCGGCCTGCCCGTCCGCTTTGCTGCTCGCCATCACCAATCACTTGACCCAAAACATCGCCGCCATTCCGTTCCTCTGGATTTTGCCTCTGAGCCTGTACCTGCTGAGCTTCATACTCTGTTTCGAGAGCGGCCGCTGGTATCGCCGCTGGCTCTTCGTTCCGCTGGCCGCTGCTTCCCTGCCCGTGACCGCCCGATTTCTTTCCGGCGATGAACGAATTTCCGCGATCACTCTGGTTTCCGCGGCCACGTTTGTGCTCTTTATGGTGTGCCACGGCGAGTTGGCACGCCGTCGCCCCGTCCCGGCACAGCTCACTTCGTTTTATTTGATGATCGCCGCCGGCGGAGCAATTGGCGGCCTCTTTATCGGCCTCGCCGCTCCCAACCTTTTCAACGCACTCTACGACCTGCCCATCGTGCTTTCGCTCACCGCGCTTCTCTTCTTGTATTTGCTATGGATCGCGCGCGCGCTAAAGGTCACGTTATTCACTCTGGTGGCCGGCATTACGTTTGGGTTTATCGGGATTCTCGCACATAAAACCTGGAACTCTTTCGGCTACTCCCGTCTGCTGGTGCGCAATTTCTACGGTTCGCTAGTCGTCTACGACAATACGATGCCGCGCGCCATGGGCCCCGTGCGCGTGCTCCGCAACGGCATGATCGACCATGGGGAGCAGTTCCTCTGGCAGCAGAACCGGCGCTATCCGACCACCTACTACGCTCACGATTCCGGCATCGGGCGCGCTCTCACCGCTCTTATGCAGCAGGGACCGGTCAACGTCGGCGTGATCGGCTTGGGCGCCGGAACGCTAGCCGCCTACGCGCGTCCGATCGATCGCTATTCGTTCTATGAAATCAACCCGAACGTCATAAACATCGCGACAACTCAGTTCACGTTCCTCAAGGATTGTCCCGCCCCGCACGCCATTATTCCAGGTGACGCCAGGCTCTCGCTCGAACGCGAGCCGCCGCAACAATTCGATATTCTGGCCGTCGATGCATTCTCGGGCGATTCCATTCCCGTCCATCTACTCACCCGCGAGGCATTCCAGTTGTACTGGCGCCATCTGAAACCCGACGGCATCCTGGCCGTGCATGTCTCGAACAAATATCTCTCGCTCGCTCCGGTCGTCGCCCTCGCCGCGCTCGAAAGCCGAAAGCTCGCGATGCTGCTCCCATACGATGGAAACGAAACGAACGAGGAATCGTCGTCAGACTGGGTCCTCGTCACTTCCCGCCATGGTTTCTTTCATCTGCCGGGCCTTGGACCCGCCGAGCTCATCGATTTGATTCCCGGTCTGCGGCCATGGACCGACAACTACAGCAACCTCTACAGAATTCTTCAGTAGCAGGTTATTTCTAAGACGGCGTACCATATTCGCCCGCAAGGGCGTATTATATATCCCAGAAGATTGATTGACTGATTAGCCATGAAAACACGCTTGCTCCTGTCAACCCTTTTGGCGGCCGGCCTTTTACCCGCTCAAGTCACGTTTGACCGCTTACTCCACGCCGACCAGGAGCCGCAGAACTGGCTCACGTACTCGGGCGGCTATAACGGCAATCGATTCAGCCCGCTCAGCCAGATCAATAGCAAGAACGTGAAAGATCTGCAGATGAAGTGGGTCTACCACCCGATCTACGTGAAAACCGGCAACAACCAGTCCAAAATGGAAAATACGCCCATCGTCGTGAATGGCATTATGTACACCGGCACGGCCCTCGAAGCGGTTGCTCTCGACGCTGTCACGGGGCGCGAGTTCTGGAAGCTGCCGCATCCGCTCGATCCCAAAGCCTATTACAACGCCTACGAAGTGAACAAGGGCATGGCGATTAGCGGCGATACGCTGTTCTGGGCCACCATCGATTGCCATCTGCTCGCCATCGATACCAAGACCGGGCATGTGATCTGGGACAAACTCATGGCCGATTGGAGAAAAGGCTACCAATACAACGTGGCGCCGCTCATTGTGAAAGATATGGTGATCCTCGGACCGGCAACCAATGAAGCCGGCGCCAATTGCTGGGTTTCGGCTTACGACGTCAAAACCGGCAAAGAACTCTGGCGGTTCTGGACAGCTCCCACCTCGGCTGACCAGCCGGAGGCTAAGACTTGGACCGGCGAGTCGTGGAAGCACGGGGGCAGCCCGATCTGGAACGGCGGCGCCTATGACCCGGATACGAACCTGACATTTTGGGGGACTGGTAATCCTAATCCAGGTTGGAATGGCGATCCGCGCACGCCCGGCGATAATCTCTATTCCGCTTCTGTCATCGCTCTCGATGCCGACACGGGTAAGCTCAAATGGCATTACCAGTTCACGCCCGGCGACGAATACGATTGGGATTCGACCCAAGTACCTGTACTCGTCAATATGGATTGGAAAGGCCAGCCGCGCAAGGTAATGCTCTGGGCCAACCGCAACGGCTTTTTCTACGTGCTCGACCGCACTACGGGAGAATTTCTGCTGGGCAAGAATTTCGTCAAGCAGAACTGGAATCTCGGCTTCGATAAAGTAGGCAGGCCAATTAAGGACCCCGCCCGTTGGCCGAAACCCATGGGCGGCATCCTGATCGAGCCGGGCAACCAGGGAGGAACGAATTGGTATCCGCCGTCTTACAGCCCCGTGACCAAGCTCTTTTACATCCCAACCTGGGAAAATTCAGGCGGCACATCGCCCAAAGGCGACCCTGGTACCTGGGCAGAAGGCCAGCGCTACACCGGAACCGGCATGGATACCCGAGGGGGCCGTCTTCCGGCCGGCGTCCGTCCCAGAAGACGCCCGAACCGCGCTCTTTCCAACTACAAAACGGAAGAGGAAGGATACGGAGCCATCCGCGCCATCGACCCGAAAACCGGCGACAAGGAATGGGACTTCAAAATGGTGAGCTACACCGAAAATGGCGTTCTTTCCACCGCCGGTGACCTGGTCTTCGGCGGCGGAATGGAAGGAAATTTCTTTGCTCTGAATGCCCGCACTGGCGAGCTTCTGTGGCATGCAAACCTGGGCGGACCCAACGCCAGCGGCCCGATTAGCTACGCCGTCGATGGAAAGCAATACATCGTCGGTACCGGTCAAGGATGCCTCTACGTCTTCGGACTGCCTGACTAGCATGAACACACGCCTCTTATTGCCATTCGTTTTTTTAGGCGGCTCTCTGCTCGCGCAAGTGACTTACGATCGTCTTCTTCACGCCGACAAAGAGCCGCAGAACTGGCTTACGTACTCTGGCGGCTACTCAAGTCATCGCTACAGCACACTCGACCAGATCAACAAAAACAACGTCAAAAACCTGCAGATGAAGTGGGTCTATCATCCCATCTACCAGAAAAATGAAAAGAACCAGTCGAAGATGGAGAACACGCCGCTCGTCGTCGACGGCATCATGTACACCGGCACCGCGCTCGAAGCGGTGGCGCTCGATGCGGTAACGGGGCGCGAGTTCTGGAAGCTCCCGCATTATCTGGATCCCAAGGCGTACTACAACGCCTACGAAGTAAACAAAGGCATGGCGATCTCGGGCGACACGCTGTTCTGGGCAACCATCGATTGCCATCTGCTGGCCATTGACGCAAAAACCGGTCGCGTGATCTGGGACAAGGAAATGGCCAAATGGCAAAAAGGTTATCAATATAACGTCGCGCCGCTAGTTGTGAAAAATATGGTCATCTTGGGACCGGCGACCAACGAAGCCGGAGCGAATTGCTGGATTGCGGCATACGACGTCAAAACCGGCAAAGAACTCTGGCGGTTCTACACTGCGCCTATGTCGGCGGATGACCGCGCGGCCAAAACCTGGGCCGGCGATTCCTGGAAGCACGGCGGCAGCCCCATCTGGAACGGCGGTTCCTACGATCCGGAAACGAACCTGACTTTCTGGGGGACTGGCAATCCGAATCCAGGCTGGAATGGCGACCCGCGCGCGCCCGGCGACAATCTCTATTCCGACAGCGTCGTCGCCCTCGATGCCGATACCGGCAAGCTGAAATGGTATTACCAGTTCACGCCCGGCGACGAATACGATTGGGATTCCACCCAAGTCCCCGTGCTCGCCAATATCGACTGGAAAGGCCAGCCGCGCAAGGTCATGCTCTGGGCCAACCGCAACGGCTTCTTCTACGTGCTCGACCGGACGACGGGCGAATTTCTGATGGCCAAGAACTTCATCAAGCAGAACTGGAACCTCGGTTTTGACAAAAATGGCCGTCCGATCAAAGATCCGGCTCGTTGGCCCAAGAAAATGGGCGGCCAGTATGTCGAGCCAACCAGCCAGGGCGGAACGAATTGGTACCCGCCATCCTATGACCCGCAAACCAAGCTCTTCTATCTTTCCGCCTGGATGAATTACAGCGGGATTTCGAGCAAAGGCGATCCCGGAAAATGGGTCGAAGGCCAGCGATACACCGGAACTGGCCCGCGCGCTCCCCTACCCCCCGGTGCTCCACGTCCTGGCCGAGGAATTCCCAACTACAAAACAGAGGAAGAAGGATACGGCGCGATTCAGGCTCTCGATCCGAAAACCGGCGACAAAGAGTGGGAATTCAAGATGGTGAATTACACGGAGAACGGCGTATTATCGACTGCCGGCGACCTCGTCTTCGGTGGCGGTATGGATGGCGATTTCGTTGCCCTCAACGCCCGCACCGGCGAGCTTTTGTGGCACGCCTATCTGGGCGGCCCCAATGCCAGCGGTCCCATCACTTATTCGGTCGATGGAAAACAATATGTTGTCGGCACCGGTGCGGGCACTATGTATGTTTTCGGCTTACCATGAATATTCGCACCAGTCTGTCGCTGGCTCTGCTAAGTAGTTCCCTGCTGGCCCAAGTAACTTACGATCGTCTGCTTCATGCCGATAAAGAAACCCGGAACTGGCTGACTTACTCGGGCGGTTACGCAAGTCATCGCTACAGCACGCTCGACCAGGTCAACAAGGACAATGTAAAAAAGCTTCAGATGAAATGGGTCTACCACCCCATCTACACGAAGACTGGCAATAACCAGTCGAAGATGGAAAACACGCCGCTAGTGGTGGACGGCATCCTGTATACCGGAACGGCGCTCGAAGCAGTGGCGCTCGATGCCGTCACAGGACGTGAGTTCTGGAAACTTCAGCATCCTTTGGACCCGAAAGCGTATTACAACGCTTACGAAGTGAACAAAGGCATGGCGATCGCGGGCGACACGCTATTTTGGGCGACGGTCGATTGCCATCTGCTTGCCATCGACACAAAGACCGGCCATGTCATCTGGGATAAGTTAATGGCCGACTTCAAGAAGGGCTACCAGTACAACGTGGCTCCGTTGGTCGTGAGAAACATGGTGATCCTGGGGCCAGCCACTAACGAAGCGGGCGCCAATTGCTGGGTCGCCGCCTACGACGTCAAAACCGGAAAGGAACTGTGGCGCTTCTACACCGCGCCTATGTCGGCCGATGAGCCTGAAGCGAAAACATGGGCAGGCGATTCCTGGAAGCACGGCGGCAGCCCCATCTGGAACGGCGGCTCCTACGATCCGGAAACGAACCTGACCTTCTGGGGAACCGGCAATCCGAATCCGGGCTGGAACGGCGATCCGCGCGCGCCCGGCGACAATCTTTATTCCGATAGCGTCATCGCTCTCGACGCCGATACCGGCAAGCTGAAATGGTATTACCAGTTCACGCCGGGCGATGAATACGATTGGGATTCCACTCAGGTTCCGGTGCTCGCCAACATCGATTGGAAAGGCAACCCGCGCAAGGTGATGCTTTGGGCCAATCGTAACGGCTTTTTTTATGTGCTCGACCGCACCACGGGCGAATTTCTGCTGGCCAAGAATTTCGTGACGCAGGATTGGAATCTCGGCTTTGACAAAAAAGGCAGGCCAATCAAAGACCCTGCCCGGTGGCCCAAGCAGATGGGCGGCAACTATGTCGCGCCGGGCGGACAGGGTGGAACCAACTGGTATCCGCCGTCATTCGATCCGCAAACCGGACTGTTTTATCTCTCCGCGTGGGTGAATTACGCTGGCACATCCGGCAAAGGCGATCCCGGAAAGTGGGTGGAAGGCCAGCGATACACCGGCACCGGCCGGGCCGGCTATGGCGGCGTCATTCGCCCTGGCGAACGGCGTCCGGTGAGAGCTCTCCCCGAATATAAAACGGAAGAAGAAGGATACGGCGCCATCCTGGCTCTCGATCCGAAAACCGGCGGCAAAGAGTGGGAATTCAAGATGGTGAATTACACCGAAAACGGCGTTCTTTCCACTGCTGGCAATCTCGTCTTCGGTGGCGGCATGGATGGCGACTTCGTAGCACTCAATGCCCGCACCGGCGAACTACTTTGGCACGCTTACCTCGGCGGCCCAAATGCTAGCGGCCCTATCACTTACGCTGTAAACGGGAAGCAATACATTATCGGCACTGGGGAAGGAACCATGTATGCGTTCGCCTTACCGGATTAATCGCCGCAACTTCGTAGGCGCCCTTGGCATGGCGGCATTCGCTAAAGGTAAACCCTGGACGCTCGAGCCCGACCCCGCCGGAAAAACTCTCAAAACGCCGGATGGCCAAACCGTCTTCACTTACCTGACCCGCAAACCGGATAACATCCCGCTCGCCGGCAACAGCGCCTGCTGTTTCCATCCTGTAAATACGCTTTCGGGCGAACGTGTGACCGACATCGCTCCCCCCGATCATCGCGATCATCGCGGCATCTTTTTCGCCTGGGGCAATATGGATTTCCATCGCAAAAGCGGCGCCGCTGCGCGCCGATTTCTGGGGTTGGGGACACTACGCGCCAACGAAAGGCCGCGTCATCGTCAACCGCGATGTAACGTTGGTCAAGTCCAACGCCAAATCCGCCGAAGTCGCAGTCCACAACGACTGGAATATCGACGGCCAAAAGGTTCTCGACGAAGCAACCACCGCCCGTGTCCACGAAGCGCACGGCGCGCGAATTCTCGATCTCGTATTTCGATTCACTTCCGATAGCGACGTGACGATCGATCGCATGGCATTCACCGGATTCGTGGCGCGCTGCCGGAAAGACGGACAATATTATTTTTCGAATCCCAAGGGCAAAGTGGATCTTCCGGATTCCAACGCATTGAAGCCGGAATTTAACTGGCCCCCGGCTGATTGGTACAGCCACACCATCGCCTTGAACAGCGGCAAGACCGTGGCGACCGCCGTGATCGACCATCCCAGCAACCCCAAGTCGAGTTGGCACGAACCTCGCAACGTGTCCTTCCTCAATCCGTGTATCTCCGCGCTTCAGCCCGTGAAGATTCCCGCCGGCCAGCCGTTAACTCTGCGCTATCGCACAGTAGTCCACGACGGCGAATTCCCAGCCGGCCTGGTGGATAGGCTAGCAAAGGAATTTCGCGGCAAGAAGTCTCTCAGTTAGCACAAGGCAATTGCCGCCGCAAATCCATTCTCCGCGCCCGTTCAGCCCCGGCGCACAAATCCCGCCGCACGATATCGCACTGCGGATTGAGAGCCGGCCCGCGAGGACCGGAAACCACCGCACAACCCGCTGCATCGACACCGCCCTGATACAGCTTCAATAAGTCATCCCGTAAGACTGCCACTCCCCGTAGCGAACATACCTTCGGCAAGCGCAATCGCGGCATCCTCCCCACGCGACTGCGCCAGGTAGGCATCCGCGATCTCCCCATATACATCGACGTTCAATGGATCGAGCGCTCGCGCCTGCGTCGCCGCCGCGAGACCCTCCGCTGACCGGTGCAAACGAAGATAAGCTGTCGCCAGCAGCCGGTGGCTCTCCGCTGCCACAGGCCGATCACGCGACGCCCTTTCGATCGCAATCGCTCGTTTTGCAACCTGCACCGCTCGTTCATATGGTTCCTGTGACGCGCCATGCAAAGAATCGCCTTTGGCAAGGTGATAAGCGGCCGCCTCGTTCCACGGGTTGGGAACATCCAGATGGTCCGGCAAGGTCTTGAGAATCGCCAGGCTCTTATTCGATTCCTCGAGCACATGGTCGATATTCGAATAATCCGGTTGCGCCTGGTAAAGCGCCACCGCCAGTAATCGATGCGTTTTGAAGCTCTGAGGAGTGGTCTTCACGCTTGCGGTTGCCATCGAAAGATCGTCCTTCCAATCCAGGTTCCGAATCCAGGTTCGCGCCGCGAATGCGATTACGATGACGCCAACGAGAACGGGCGCGAATCGGGCACGGCGTGTCGGCATCGCGACCACCAGACACGCGAGCCAGCCCACTAATGGCAGATACAAGAGCCGCTCGGCCATGATCGTCCCGATGGGAAACAGTAGATTCGACGCTGGCAGCAAGTTGAGAAAGCCAAAGCAAGCGAAAAAGCAAACCAGCCGGTTTCGCCAGAACGCAAATCCAACGGCGCACAGAATGACCGCGACGGCGATCCACGCAATCCAGTCCTCGAAGCTGCCGTGGGCCAGCGGGATCGCTGAGTAGGAATAATCCGCGGAAAGTTTCGCCGGCCATACGGTGAGCCACAGATAGCGCGCGAGTACTTTGATCGCCGTCAGCCGTCCGGTCCAGAAATCCGCGCCGGCGATCGGATTATCAACGAACGGAAATTCAGCCGCGGGCGATGCGGCCAGCACCAGCGAGCGTTGCCACAGCATTGCCGCCATCGGCAATAGGGTCGCTGCGCATCCCACGAGCATGGCGCGCAGCCGTCTGGGCAACGCCAGTTCGTACAGAATAATTACACCCGGCAGAACCACCGCGCTCTCTTTCGAAAAAACTCCCACTGCTGTTGCGCCCGTCAATCCCGCGAGCCATCCGATGCGGCGCTTCTCGGTTGCCTCGGCGCTCTTCAGGTACATTAGAAATCCACCAAGAACCGCCATCCCCGCCAGTAAGTCGGCCCGCCCCACGATATTAGTCACCGATTCGGTCAGCACCGGATGCACCGCCCACAGACCAGCAATGAACAGCGGCACACGAACACCGCTCAGCAGGCGCCGCATCAGCGCCCAGACGAGAAACACGTTCACGGCATGCAGCAGAAAATTGATCCAGTGATATCCCGCCGGCCGGCTGCCGTTCCCAAGAATGGAGTAATTGAACAAATAAGAAAGCGTCGTCAGCGGACGATAGATGCCGGCCTCGCCATTCGGCCACCAGAAAGTATGTTGGAGAATTAACCCGACGTTGTGAACGCTCGCCTCTCGAATACGCGGGTCGCCAGTGAGGAGCACCTGATTGTCGAGCGCCAATCCGCCGCTAAACGAATTGGAAAACGCCAGCGCCGTGAGCGAAAGCAAACCCAGGCTCTGGATCCAATTGCGTCGTGGCTTGACAACTTCAGTCGCCTGCTGGGATGGCCGTTTCTTCTTCGCTCTCATGAATTGCGCAGCATAACAAAAAAAGCCCGGCTCTTTCGAGCCGGGCTTCTGTTTTCTACCGGAGGAAAACTACATTTCAAAACAGAATCTTCACGCCGAACCGGAAATACCGCGGATCGATCAACCGGCCAACCGGCAACGTTTGCACGACTGAGGAGAATCCATTGAGAACAACGCTTCCATCCGAACGGAACGTGGCATTCGATACGTTTGCATTCGGGTTAGCGAAATGCGGTGTATTGGTCAGATTAAGCGATTCTGCGCGCAACTGAACCCGGATACGCTCGGTGATCGGGAAGTTGCGGAAGATCGACAGATCCAGATTCGTCGCGCCGGGGCCACGAAGGCGGTAATAACCAGAAGTCCCGAGCCTTCCCGCTGCAGCCGGCCGGAAAGCCAGCGGATTGAAATAGGAAGATGTCGTTCCAATAGTGCCAGGAATCGCGACTTCAGGCAGAACCTGATCTGCGGAAACAGTTGCAACCCCAGGGCAATTGCACGGGCCCGCGGCCGAAGTTACATTGAATGGCAGCCCGGAGAACCGGGTCAACAATCCATTCAGGGTCCAACCGCCAATGATGTAAGAGAGTGGACCGCTTTTTGCAAATGCCTTGCCTTTTCCGAACGGCAGCTCGTATACGGTGGCGATGCTCAGGTTGAACGTTCGGTCGATGGCCGTAGTCGTATCGTTCAAACCGAAGTACTGCGGAATGGAGACGTTCTGTGTTTGGATGCCGACGTCATGTTGATACGTAAACGCTGTATTAAACGTCAGCCCGCCCGCAAACCGCTTCCGCAAAGTCGCCTGAAGCGAATTGTATTTGTCGCTCAAAACCGGAAGGTTGATATTCGACGCGGCGGTAATCCCGTATTTAAAGAGTTGCTGACTGGCCGCCCCCCCGTTTAACTGGCCGTAATTGAAGTTATAGTTAGCGTCAACGTGGACGGCATGCGAACCGACGTAACCAACTTGGGCCAGGAGGTCGCCCTTAAACGACTTTTCAACAGTAAAGTTGTAGGACTGGAAATATCCTCGGACAAAGTTCAGTGGATTAGTGAACAGATTTCCCGTGTTCGCCGGTACTTGCACCATACCGTTGACGATTGTCGGCTGGGGAATGACCGGCGCCCCCGTTACGCTCACAGTGCCCGCTGGAACGAAGGAGTTAGCTCCATTCAGTGTGGACTGCGCCTCGTTGGGATAGCTTTGTATCGCTTGCCTTCCCATCGAAGCATCCGTCTGTGGCGATAGCGAATAGCCCATTCGTATCACAAGATTCTCGAACGGGCGATAGGCAATACCGATGCTGGGAGCAAATAGCTTATTCGAAACATGGATGCCGCAGTCGGCGGGAATCGCTGCCATACCGCAGATGCTAATGGTGTTCGTAGCCTGGTCGTAGTGGTTAAGTCCCTTATTCGCCTCACGCGGAACGGGATACTTCTCCCAGCGCACACCGTAATTGACGGTCAGCTTCCGGTTCACCTGGAATTGGTCGCGAACATAAAACGCTAGTTCCGACGTCCGTAGAGTCAAAGGATATACGTATTGGACGTAGTTTCCTAAAGTAGTTGCGGTGCCTAAAAGAAAGTCGGCCACGGAATTATATTGATTGGGTCCGGGTGCGCCGGTCGCGTTGAGAGCAGTGGCGTTTCCAGAGAACGTAAAAACGGTCGGCCTAACTTCAATGTGATTCTGATGCTCGCGCAGTATATCGAGTCCGAACCGAATCGTGTGGGAACCTAGTGTCTTCGTCCCGTTGCCGGTCCATTCAAAAATGGGATCTTTATATTCAAGGGCTGGATAGGAGTAGCCCAGAGTAGTGTAATTGGCGATCGCGAAATTCGGCAAACCGCCTGCCCAGGGAAGAGGTCCGGTGTTAGCGCCCGGGATGCCCAATTGCTGACCCTGGCGTTGGTCTGCGCCCGTGGGGAAGAGTAACTGGTGTCCTTGCGTAACGCCGAACGTAGCATCTATTACAAATGTTGGACTCACGATGTAGGTTGCCGAACTGGAAATGGCCAACGTGGCGCCATTCTGCAGATAGTTGCCGGCGCCCGCCGACGGGAAGCCACCCGATCCACCCAGAAACGGACCATAAATTGGTTGCTGCAGGTTGTAATAGGGTTGATATCCATAACGACCAGATATGCGGAGCTTGGAATTGACCGTATAGTCTACTTTTGTATCGATCTTGTGGAGGTTGTAGACCTGCCCCTGGCTCACGAAATTGTTATTTTGTGTGGCGTTCGGATTGCTCACCGCCGGAAACAAAGGAAGCAGCTTGGCGACAACAGGGTCAAATCGGCTGGCCGGCACAATGTTTCCCACAAACGGCGTTCTGTTCTTTCCGGTAGTTACGTCGCCTGTCGCCGGATCATAGATTGGATTCGGTGAGCCACTGAAATTGCCGGAAAGCAACGTTGCATTCGGCATTGAAAGCAGACCGGAAACGGCCGCGCGATTGTAGTCCCCTTCGTAGCTGCCAAAGTAGAAAAGCTTGTCTTTGATAATGTGACCGCCGATGTAGCCGCCGGCATTGTTGTCCACCAGGTGGGGAAGCGGGCTCTTGGTGCCCGACGCGTTGAGGAAATAGTCTTGAGCCCGCGCGTAGGAACCGATGTTGTATTCATACCCCGCGCCGTGGGTTTCGTTGGTTCCGCTCTTGAGCCGCACGTTCACGGATGCTCCCGACGAGAGGCCTTGTTCCGCATCGGCCGCATTCGTCGTAATATTCACGTTCTCGATCGCTTCAATCGAAGGCACGAAAGTCGTGTATTGCGTGACCCAAGGATTCCGGGCACTCACACCTTCAATGCGGACGTTGGCCGCGCTGTTACCCTGCCCGTTGAAGGAAAATTGCATCGATTTCGAAGGATTGTTCGTGCCGCCCTGGAGCTGCCCGTTGGGCGGGGTAATGCCGGGCACCAATTGCAACAGCCCTTGATAACTGCGGCTGGGTTGCGGCAGATTCTCTAACTGGTGAGTCGCAACTTCCGAATGGATATCGGCACGATCGGTCTGCAAGGCCGCCGCTTCCGCCGAAACTTCCACTCTTTCTACCTGAGAGCCTACCTGCAGCGCCGCATCCACACGAACCACATTGTTTTGGTTTACCAGGATGTTTGACGCAACGAACGTCCGAAAGCCATCCTTGGTGACCTCGACCTGATACGTTCCGCCAGGCAAATTCGCCACCGTGTAGTTGCCCGCTTCACCCGTCGTGGAATTGAATACGTTGTTAGTGGCGGTTTGGGTAATTTTCACCGCCGCGCCCGGAATTGCGGCCCCGCTCGCATCCGTTACATTGCCGACCATCGAGCCGAACAGCACCTGGGCTTTAGAGGCCGGGCTGAAAACCGTCAACAATAATGTGAATACAACGGCAACCCAACATGGAAACCGTAACTTGCCGGACGGCACGCTTGCCGCCGGACGAGAGGAAAGACGTTCGCGCATGGAATGCCCCTTTTCTGCCTTGACCAAAGACTTAACTGTTACCAAACCTGCGAAACCAGCTTGAGACTGCGTCTCAGAGGAGCATACACCGGCTACTGAGCGAAGTCAAACATTTAGGCTAATCTGCTGCTCTTAAATCGCCGATGGGTGGTTTAGGAACCAAAACGGTACCTTGTCCTACGTTCGCGCAGTCATTCCGACGGCGCGAATGCGTACATGGCATTATCGGCGCAAACCACCACGTATTGGTGGCCGTTCGCCATATAAGTCACCGGGCCGCTCGCCACGGTACCGCCTAAATTCGTGTGCCACAGCAGCGCGCCGTTACGGGCGTTCAGCGCAAAGAAATTCCCTTCCCGGCTTCCCGAGAAAAGCAGGTCCGACGCCGTGGTTAGAACGCCGCTCTCGGTCCAATCGACCAGCTTGAATTCCCACTTCTGTTGCCCGGTCGCGGGGTCTAGCGCCTTCACGGCGCCATAACCCTCTTCTTCGGTCTTAAAAGCTGGGAGCGGCCCGCGCCCTGCGCCACGTGCACGGCGTGGAGCGCCCGGCGGCCGCGCATTGCCGCTATATTTGCCGCCTTCTTTCCACTCTTCAATCAAACCCTTGCTGGTCGGAGCGTCATAGTTCTCCCAGCTTGAAACGTAGAAGAGTCCCGTGCTCGGGCTGAAAGAAGGCGAGTACCAGTTCGTCCCGCCCTGCGTCCCGGGCAGTACATGCTCCCCGTGTGTGGGTTTCGGATCGATGCCCGGCGCCTTCATCGGCCGCCCTACTTCGTCGAAACCGATGTTCCAGGTCTGCTTTACGAATGCCTTGCCCAGCAGAAACCTCCCGCTCGTCCGATCGATCACGTAATAGAACCCGTTCCGGTTCGCCCACAGCATGACCTTGCGCGGCTTCCCCTGCCAGTCGATCTGGGCCAGCACCGGAACTTGGACAGAGTCCCAATCGTACTCATCGTGCGGCGTGAACTGGTAATACCATTTCAGCTTCCCGGTATCGACGTCCAGCGCCACAACCGAATCCGAATACAAATCGTCGCCTGGACGCCGGTCGCCGTTCCAGCCTGGATTGGGATTGCCCGTACCCCAGAACGTAAGGTTCGTATCCGGGTCGTATGAGCCGGTCACCCAAATCGGGCTGCCGCCATGCTTCCAGGAGTCTCCCGCCCATGTCTTAGCCGCGGGTTCGTCCGCCGACGTTGGCGCAGTGTAGAAACGCCAAAGCTCCTTGCCTGTTTTGACGTCGTAAGCGGCCACCCAACAGTTGGCGCCTTCTTCGTTCGTGGCCGGCCCTAAAATCACTTTGTCCTTGACCACCAGCGGCGCGACGTTCAACTGATAGCCCTTATGCCAATCGACCAGCATCTTGTTCCACAACGCACTACCGGTCTTCGCGTCAATCGCGATCAGGTGGCCGTCATAAGTCGCCCAAAACACCGTGTTGCCCGCGATCGCCAGGCCCTTCACCACCATCACGTACTGATTCGATTCGGGCGGCACCGCATAATGAAATGTCCAGAAAGCCCGTCCCGTCGCGGCGTCCATCGCAACCACTTCGCTGTTCTGTACGGTGTACAGAATTCCATCCACAATCAGCGGCGTGGCTTCCATTTTTTCGGTGTACTTCGGCCGATAGACCCACTTCAGCTTGAGGTCTTTGGCATTGCTCTGATTGAGCTGTGTAAGCAGGCTGTAGCGCTGGCTTGCATATCCGCCGCCATACGTCAGCCAGTTCTGTGGTTCATGACTCGCGTTCAACAGGCGGTCCGGCGTCACCTGCGCCGGCAACAATGCGGCGATCAGAATCAGCGCGGCGAGCAGATATGCATTTCTCATTCCGGTAATCCAAAAACATACATCGCGCTATCCGCGCAGCTTCCCCGTATCGACGTCCAGCGCGACCACCGAATCCGACTAGAGATTGTCATGTGAGCCAATTCCACGCCTGGTGATCTGGGTGCACAATCTGGTCATAGGTCACCCACGCCGGCAGCAGCCCGGCCAATGAAAACAGTACGAGCGGGCGCAAAACGCCCAACTTCACGGCGCTTCGGTTCCCTTCAGAGAACTCAGGTAAGCCACAATGTCCGCTACCTGCTCGTCCGACAATTGGGGCTTGGGCATCAGGCCCTTCGTAAGGATCGTATATCCGCGGATCGCGGAAGTCTGGAACGAGCGCAAGTCCTGCTTGGTATCGATCAGTTGCACGCTTATCGCATCGTGGTTGAGAATCCGTCCTTTCACCGTGCTTCCATCTTTCAAGGTGACGCTGACATAACGGTTCTCAGGAAGCACTTCCTCATCCGGATCCACGATCGAGGTCTTCAGCTTCTCGGCAGTACGCTTATCGCCAATTTCGGACAGATCCGGGCCGGTGCGCGATCCTTGGTCCCCGATGCGGTGACAGCTCAAGCATCCGCTGGATTCAACTAGCGCCTTGCCCTTCGCCGCATCGCCGCTCTGCGCAAAAAGCGGAGCCGCCGCCAGCGCAAGAACGGCCCAAGCCCCTACACTCTGTAACATTCGTTTTGGTTACCTTTCTTCTCAAAACTCGATGCGATCCTTCTCTGCGGCGAGCTTTTTCATATCGATATTCGGCACTTTCTCAAGATCGTGCCAATCCTTGAAATCTCCGGAAGTTGTGCGGTAGTGGACAATCGCCTGGGCATCGGCGCTGGACAAACCAAGCACTGCCGCGATCGCCTTATCGGTCGCTTTGTTTACGTTGACCTTCGAAGCGCCACCCGGATTATCCGGACCGAAGTGCGCGGCAAGATACTTCACCACGCGATCGAACTCATCGTCGGTTCCCTGGGCGCCGCGCGAAACCATATCGTCCACTACGCCGCTCCAGCCGTCCTCGGTCATCCTCAATTTGGTCACGATCGTAACGGCATGGCACTGCGAACAGATACGTGTAAATTCGGCCTTGCCTCTGCCTTCCGGCAATGAATCCTGCGCCTGCGCCAGACACGCGGCTGCGCCAAGAACCATAATGTAGTTTCTGCACGACATGCTGCTACGATATCCCAAAATTCTTTTTGGGACTGCGTCTCAGAGCATACATCCCCTGCAGGTTTAATGTCAACGTCCTATCCGCTGCAACGCCTGAGTTGCCTGCTCGGCCACGCGCGCATCGTGTCCCTTCGCTGCCGCTCGCAGATGCTCGATTGCGCCCGGCATGTCTCCCTGCGCTGCCAAAACACTGGCCAAATCCAAATGTGCGCGATCAAAACCAGGATGCAAACGCAGCGCCTCGCGGTACTCCCGCGCCGCATCCGGCAACTGCTGCTTCCGCGCCAGCAGACCGCCCAACAATTCATGTGCCTCCGCCATATTCCCGTCGCTCCGCAGCGTCGCTTCGACGGATGCCTGCGCCTCGTCGAATCGCCCCGCGCTCAGGAGCGCCAACGCATAGTCGTACAGGTGCGGTGCATAGCCGGGACGAAGATGCGTGGCCTTTTCAAAAGCGTAGAGCGCCTCCGGTAATTCGCCTTTTCCCGCCAGCACTCTGCCCGTGAGATCGTAAGCCGTCGCATCGTACGGATCCACCCGAAGCGCCTCTTGCAATGCGGCCGCTGCGCGATCCAGCTTGCCTGTTCCCGCCAGCAGCTCCGCCAGGCCCGTGTGCTCGCCCGGCAATTCCGGGTCGAGCGCAATCGCTTTTTCCATCTTCGCGATAGCATCGTCCACGTGTCCCAGCGCGTAATCCACCGCGCCGTACTGAAACCAAACGGTCGGGTTCGCGGGAGCAATCTGCGTCGCGCGCTTCAATATTCCTTCCGCCCGCGGCATTTCGCCCGCCGCTTTCCAGGCGGCGGCCAAAGACAGCAGCCCTCTCGCAAAGCCGGGCCGCAGCCGCAGCGCCTGGTCATACGCCGCAACCGCCTCCCGCGGCTTCCCGCTCGCTTGCCACGCATCGCCAAGCACCATGTAAAACTCGGATTCGCGTGGCTGCACTCGGGCGATTTCGCGAGCCAGTTCCGCCGTGCCGTTTTTGAGATTATTCTTGAGCGCGACCTGCGCCACGGCCCCATAGAGCCGATCGGGGCCCTGTAAAGCCGCCGGATAATACGGCACAACCTCGCCGCGATATTCCTCGCCTTCCGGCGGATGCCGCTCGGCCCGTTCCGCCAGCAGATCCCTTGGTGGCGGTTGGCGCTGGATCAGATGGTCCGTCATCACCACGTGCACGACATCGTCCGTCCGCCGCTTCGGCATGTGACAGGTCACGCAATCGGCCGAAGCCGTATGCTGCGCCGCCGCAATCTTCGCATCGAACGCCGCCGCATGGCACTGACGGCAAGCCGCGTTGTAGGATTGCGTCTTCTGATGCGGATCGTGACACGTCAGGCATGTCATGCTACCGTTGCTCTTCAGAAAACACTGCGACTTCCGAAGCCGGTATGCCGAGCTTCCCACGATTTCGAACTTATCGTCGTGCCCAGTCCCGGGGGCATGATCGAAAGCCAGCAAGAAATTGCTGAGCGGCTCGCCCGGCTTGAAAGAGAATGGCCCCCGGTTAAAGCGCCGCACCAGCGACGGTATCCCCTCGCTGGTCGGCTCAAGATGGCACTGCATGCAAAGATCCATCTGCAGCTTCGACGAAAGCCGCGCCGGATTCACGATACTCGCCCGAATATCTTCCCGCTTCGGGCTCGCCGTCTGCATCAGACGAACATGCTTACTGCCCGGCCCGTGGCAGCGCTGGCAATCGATTCCTTCCGGCAACTCGCCCACAAACAACGGATCGCTCCCCGGCGCATCGTGCCCTGCCGGAATTTTCGGACTCGCGTTGTGACAACCCACGCACTCGTACGAAACCAGCCGCCGCGTCGGCGGATGCCGCGCATCGAATCCCGGGCTCATGCCCCAATAGCCGCCCTTCTCCTGATACCAGCCCAGCGGCAGTTCGATGAACGCGCCATTCGCCATGCGATGGAAGTACGACCGCGCATGCGTTCCCGACCCGATCACGTAGTCGATCTTCGATTCCTCGACATTCGTCTCCTTCCCACCAAAGCCGATCTGCCAGCGCCGCTGATAGTACACGCCGTTCCGCAGGATCATCGAATAGTGGGTATCCGAAAGCGCATGGAAAAATTCGCCCTCGCTGGTGTTCGCGGGTGAGGGCCGGTACATCGAGCGGCTCATCCCGGTGAGCCGAAAATTCGCAGCCTCTTTGGGATGACAGGCAACGCATTCGTTCACCGGAGCCGCCGGCAGCGACGCGACGCAAAAAATTACGCCCAGCAATATAAGATACTCAGGCGTATATGTCCGCGCTCTCACGCCGTCATTTTTTGATCCAAACCGGAACCGCGCTCGCCGCGGCTCGTCTGAATGCATTTCCGCTAAATCTTCCACTCGGCTTTCAAAGCTACGATATTAACGCCGCGCTCACCAAAGATTTTGACGGCGCATGCCGCACCGTCGCCGGCTACGGCTATCAATTGATCGATTACGTATGGCTGCCTTCGGTAACCTCGAAGTCCGGCAAAGAGGTCAGACAATCCTTCGACGCGGCCGGCTTGGGCTGCCAGAACTGCCACTTCTCCTGGGCCGATCTTCACGAAAACTACGGCGCCACCATCGAGATCGCCCATACCCTCGGCCTCAAAAGCGCCGTCTGCCAATCCTTGTCCAGCCAGTCGAAAACCGCCGATGGCTGGAAATGGCACGCTGACCACCTGAACGAACTGGGCCGCAAAACAAAAGCCGACGGCATTCTGACCGGCTATCACAATCACCCGACCGAGTTCAAAGAAATCGAAGGCGCGATTCCTTTCGACCTGCTGCTCTCGGGCACCGATCCCGCGCTAGTCAAATTCCAGCTCGATATCGGCAGCGTCGCGGTTGCGGGCAAAGACCCCATCGCTTATCTCACGAAACATCCGGACCGCTACTTCTCGATCCATGTAAAAGACGTGCGCGACGGCAAAATCGGTCTCGCTGTCGGCGAAGGTACGCTCGATTGGAAGAAAATCCTCACCGCCGCAAAATCGCTGCCGCTGCAGAACTACGATGTCGAAACCGGAGCCCACGGCGCCGACGTCATGGAGAAACTCAAAGCGAGCGAAATCTATCTGCGCGATCTTACGCTCTGACGCGGCGTGTTCCAAAAGATGAACGTGCCTTTGTCGGTCGACGTAATAATATCGATCGCGCCATCCCTATTCAGATCCACCGCGGCCAGGTGAGAACCGACGCCCGAGCGATTGTGAATCAGCTCGGGAACGAACTCCGCGCCGCCTGGCGCTTTGGGATTCCGCACGGTCCGATACCAATACAGCACCGCCGGCCCATACGGATCGGGATCGGTGTAGCTTTCGAGATGCGAAAAATGGCGCTTCCCCACGATCATGTCCGGAATGCCGTCACCGTCGATATCGGCGAAAATCATTCCGTGCGGTTCCGTAAACGTCACGCCGCCGGCGTTCTTGTCTGAAAAGTCACCCATGATCGGATGCTCGACGAATGAGATTTTGCCGCCCGCATCTCGCTTCTGTTCAAACCACGAGATTCCGAAACGGTGCGCTTGCAGGCTCGTGACCACATCGTTCAGACCGTCGCCATTCACATCGTAGACACCCATCTCCGCTCCGCCGCCGCCAAAATTTTCCGGATGATACGTCCAGGTGCCCTGCGTACCTTTCGGTGGCTGCTCCCACCAGCCTGTATTCTGCAGCACATCCATGCGCCCGTCACCATTGATATCGCCAACCCCAAGGCCATGTATGTTCACCGGTACCGATTTGTCCGAAACAGGATGGATCACCCAAGGCGCGGTCGGATTTGCCGGATCGGGTTTCGCATACGCCAGAATGCCGTCGCCCCCGTAGACCAGCTCCGGCTTCCCATCACCATCGATGTCCTTCAACAAAACAACTTCGGTCGTGACCTTTGGGATCACCAGATATTTATTCCAGCGCCGCGATTCGCCTTTCGGATTGACGTAAAGCCACATCGGTCGGAAGCCGCAATCAGGATATCCGGCCAGCCATCGCCGGTGAAATCGTAGGCGAAGTTCATCATCCCCGGCGCAAATTGCATGCCGGGATTATAGGTTTGAGCAGACATGAATTCTCTTCTCACCGTGTAATCCGGGCCTTCGTAATAGAGCGGACCGGACGCGATATCCGGCACGCCATCGTGATTGAAATCCGCGACAGCGGCGCACCAGCCGTAGTAATAATCGCTGATACGCTGCATGTGGAAGCGGCTCGAAATCTGCTCTTTCGGTTCCGTCTTCGGCATCAGGTCTTTAAACGCAATGTCTTTGAATTGCACCTCGCTCGATGTGCCGACATACAGCGCCACCGGTCCATAGCCCTCCCGGTTGTCATCCGTTGCGCCATTGTTACGTCCGGCAGAGTCATTCACTGAGGCCCGCAGAATATCGGAATCCAAAATAATTTGCACGGTATTCCAATTGTCCGCGTGTAGAGCCGGCCCTTTACGCTCACGCCGCGCACCGGCGGGAGGACGCGGAGCGTCCGCCGGAGGCGCAAACCGAACCATCTCGGCCGCCGGCCGTAGTTTGTCGCGCGTGAGTTCTTTCCCCTCGGCATCGAGCATCACTTTGTTGAGCGATAAATCATCACCGCTCAGCGAAACATACAAACCCTTCATGCCTTCCGGAGTCTTCTCGGCGCGCAGCAGCACGCCCGTCTTGCACTCGCCGGTACAGTGAAAGCTGGCGAAAAAGCCGACGTCCTGATACGACTTATCGAGCACTAGCCAGCCGCCATTCCCGCCCGGCTTCGCCCTGCCCGTCACCTCGCCGTTTTTCGCGCTCCAGTCGGCTTGCCCAAGCGTGTGCCATCCCGTAAGGCTCGATGCCTTGAAAGTCGAGTCAGGAATAAAGTTCGGACTTTCGGCCCAAGCCGCCAGCACTACAATCCCCGAGATCGCCGCGACCCCGTACAAACGTTTTGAATTCATGGCTTTTTTGTAGCCGCCCGTGGCTTGCCCCAAAAGATGAACGTGCCGCGATCGGTCGAAGTAATGATATCCACCGCGCCGTCATGGTTGAGGTCCACCGCCGCCACCTGGTTGCCTGCGCCCGACCTGTTGTTGATCAAATCCGGCACAAACTCCGCTCCCCCTGGCGCCTTTTTGTTCCGCACGGTTTTGAACCAATACAGCACCGGCGGTCCGTAAGGATCGGGATCCGTGTAGTCGTCTCGGTGTGACCAGAAGCGTTTTCCCACGATAAAATCTGGTATTCCATCGCCATCCACATCCGCGAATGTCGACCCGTGCAGTTCGGCAAAAACCACGCCCAGCGGATTCTTGGTCGAAAAATTATCCATGATCATGTGCTCGACGAACGAGATCTTGCCCGCCTGATCGCGCTTCTGTTCGAACCACGCAAGCCCAAATCCGTGCGCCTGCAAAGATGTCACAACGTCGTTGAGCCCGTCGCCATTGACGTCGTACACCGCCATCTCTCCGCCACCCGGCGTAGCATGGCCAGTCCAGCGCCCGAACGCCTCCGGATGATACGTCCACAATTCCTTATTGCTCCCGGCCGGCGGCTGCTCGAACCATCCGTATGCATCGATGATGTCCATGCGCCCGTCGCCGTTGATATCGCCGACTCCCAAGCCGTGCCCCGCGCCCCACGGGCCGCGCTCGGAAATCGTGTGTACAATCCACTGCCCCGTGGGATTCGCCGGGTCAGGTTTGGCATAACGCAGATAGCCTCCGCCTCCGTAGATGAACTCGGGTTTGCCATCGCCGTCCACATCTTTCAGCAGCGAAACTTCTTTGTTGACCTGCGGAACCACGTCATATTTATCCCAGCGCCGCGGCTCGCCTTTAGGATTCACGTACAGGTGCAGCGGCTGCCCGATCGCGCCCATGTTGATTACATCCGGCCAACCGTCGCCCGTGAAGTCATAGGCGAAGTTGCCCATGCAGTCGTTCGGATATTCGGTCGACGGATTCGTTGTCTGGGCCAGATAAATCTCGCGCCGCTTGGTGTAATCGGGACCCGATGTAATAGTACGGCCCGGCGGCCACGTCCATCACGCCATCGTGATTAAAATCCGCCGCCGCTGCCGACCACGCGTAATAGAAATCGTCAATCCGCTGCATCCGGAAATGATTCGAAGTCTTCTCCTGCGGCAGCGTTTTCACACCCAGGTCTTTGTACGAAACATCCTTAAAGCGCACCTCGCCGCTGCCGCCCACATACAGCGCGATCGGTCCGAAGCTGCCGAAACTTTCCTCCGCAACACCGCCGGCGCCTCCGCTGCCGCCTTCATTGAGGAACGGCCGGATGATATTCGCATCCAGGATGAGTTCGATCTGGTTCCAGTCGTTCGCGCGATAGCCGCTCGGAGGCTGCACGATAGGAAGCCCCGCGGGCGGCTCAGGCCGGCCACCACCCCCACGAGGACCGCGACCGGTCAGCTGGTGCAGCCGCTGGAGCAATCCGTATTTGGCCCCCGCCCGGTCTCAATTTTTCACGGGAGACTTCCTTCCCATCGGCGTCCAGCGTCAGGCGATACGCCGCCACGTCTCCATCGTCCAGAGACATATAGATGCCCTTCATTCCCGTCGGCGTCTTCTCCGCGCGCAAAAGCATGCCCGTTTTCGCTCCGCCCGTCGACTTGAACGAAGCAAAGAACCCGACGTCCTGATACGACTTATCCAGCACCAGCCAGCCGCCGCCACCCTCTTTCGCTTTCCCGATCAGTTCACCGTTCTGCGCGCTCCACTCGGCTTGACCGAGCACGTGCCACCCGGTCAATGCTCGAGCCTTTGAAGGTCCAGTCCGGCACGAATACCGTCGGAGCCACCGCGAATGCAGTCACCACCAATAAGGGCGCCGCGACTGCAGCAATCGCGAATGCGCGTCTATAGTACATGAACGTTAATTCCCTCTCTTCTCGGACTGATGAGACTCAGTCTCAGGAGTGTATACCTCGCATCTGGAAGTGTCAAGCCAACACGTTAGCGGCAATTTCTAACTTTTGAGATTGCGTCTCAAGCCATCAGGCAGATATACTCCACACGAGTGCCCTCATCTATCAAGGTCCGCCTCGGCGTGATGATGTTCGTGAACTACATCGTGTGGGGGGCGTGGTACGTCACCATCAGTACCTATCTCACGTCCACTTTGCATTTCACCGGTACGCAGGCTGGCGCGGTCTTCGGTACCGTTTCCATCGCTTCGATGATCTCGCCCTTCTTCATCGGCCTGGTAGCCGATCGCTACTTTGCCACTGAAAAAGTCATGGCCGTTCTGTACGCCGTCGGCGCGGTTCTCATGTATCTGGTCACCCGCGCCACCACGTTTCCGGAAGTCTATTGCCTGATGCTGGCCTTCTGTCTCTGCTACTTCCCCACCGTCGCGCTCACCAACTCCATCGGCTTTCAGCTCGTAAAAGATCCCGGCCGCGAGTTTCCCGTCATTCGGCTGATGGGCACCTTCGGCTGGATTTTCATCAACAACATCATCGGCTACATGAGGTGGGAAAACACCACCGGCCAGTTCTGGGTCACGGTGGTTGCCTCGCTCCTCATGGTCGTCATCAGCCTTACCCTGCTGCCTCACATGCCGCCCAAAGCGAAAGGCACCGCTTTCAATGCGCGCACCGCGCTTGGCCTCGACGCGCTGGTCATGATGAAGCAGAAGGCCTTCTTATTTTTCGCCATCGCTTCCGTCCTCGCCTGTATCCCCATCACGTTCTACTACTCGTTCACGAACGACTATTTCAACGAAGTCGGCGTGGTCAACGCGGCGGGCAAAATGACCCTCGGCCAGGCTTCCGAAGTCATCATGATGCTCCTGATGCCGTTCATCTTCCGCTACATCACCGTGCGCGGCATCGTGATCCTTGGCCTCGCCTGCTGGATCGTGCGGTATCTGCTGCTCGCGCTCGGCGACCCCAACGGAGGCATGTGGATGTTCTACGGCGCCATCCTGCTGCACGGCGCTTCTTACGATTTCTTTTTCCTGACAGGCCAACTTTATACGGACCAGGAGGCGCCGCCGCATCTGCGCAACACCGCTCAAGGGTTCATTACGTTCTTGACCTACGGCGTCGGCATGCTGCTAGGCTCCCTGCTCTCGGGCGGTGCGGTCGATTACTTTACGCATCACGACGCCGCCGGCCAGATCGTCCGCGATTGGCGCTCCTTCTGGTTTAGTTCATCGATCATGTCCGTCGCGATTCTGGTGATGATTCTGGTCACCTTCCGGACACGCATTAAGATTCGTCCCAAGGAAGAAGTGCCGGTCGAACCGATCGGCGTGTAGTCCACAAATTAAGGAGATCGAAATGAAAGCACCTCTTCTGCTGTTTACGATTTTTCTGGGTATCGTTCTCGCCGTCCACCTCGCGATGAACGGAAAGGTGGGCGCGTCGCTCAATAATCCGCGCGTAGCGAACGCTCTCTTTTGGTGCGTCGGGGCCTTGGCCGCCATCGTTATCGGCGCGACTGGCTGGAAATCCGGTGCCTTCGATGGCTTGAAAGATGTCAATCCCTTCCTGCTGACGGCCGGCGCTTTTGGCGCGTGTCTCGTATTCGCGATCGCGTGGCTCATTCCTCAGGTCGGCGCGGGTGCGGTGATGATTACCCTCATCGCCGGCCAGGTGCTCGGAGGCATGATCATGTCGCACTTCGGCTGGCTCGGATCGCCGATCAAGACCGTGTCTCTGACGAATCTGCTCGGTGCGGCCGTTATGATCGCGGGCGTTGTACTAGCGACCTGGAATAAATAAGTAATGAAAAAAGTAGTTCTTGGAAAATCGGGCATCGAAGTCAGCGCCCTCTGCCTCGGCACTGATCTCTACGGAAGCAAACGCGATCCAGCGACATCCTTCCGGCTGCTAGATTTTTTCCACGGCGCGGGCGGAACGTTCATCGATACCGCCAACTTTTACGCGAGCTGGCTCGGCGGCTTTCAAGGCGGTGAGAGCGAAACCACAATCGGTAAATGGATGAAGGAGCGCGGTGCGCGCGATCAGATGGTGATCGCCTCCAAGCTCGCATTCGACTATCCGGGCTGCGCGGGCGGTCTGAGCGCCGTCGAGATCGAGCGCGAATGTGAAAAGAGTCTGCGCCGCCTTCAGACCGACCGCCTTGATCTCTACTATTCGCACCGTGATGACCGCGCTACGCCTCTCGAAGAAACGATGTCCGCGTTCGACCGCCTCGTCAAGGCTGGCAAAGTGCGCGCGATCGGCGCCAGCAATCTCAGCGTGTGGCGCATCGCGCAATCGAATCTGCTCAGCCAATTGAACGGCTGGGCCGGTTATATGGCGGTCGAGCAGCGCTACACGTACTTGCGCCCCCGTTACGCCGCCGATTTTGGCCCGCAGATTTTCATCAACGAGGATTTGAAAGACTACGCTCGCACCAGCGGTGTCTCTCTAGTCGGCTATTCCGTACTGCTCGGCGGAGCCTGCGCCCGCGGCGCAAGCAGTCTGCCGGCCCAGTTCGCCGGTCCCGATGCCGACGCGCGTTTGGAAGTACTCTGCACCGTGGCGGCAGAATTGAGAGCGGGCGTAAATCAAATCATCCTCGCCTGGATGCGCCAAAGCGATCCTCCGGTATTGCCCATCATTGCCGGCAGCCGGACCGAACAGTTGGCCGAGAATATCGCCGCCCTCGATATTCAGCTCTCAGACGATCAGATGCGCCGGCTGAACACGGCGGGGGATCCGGAGACTGGCGGTTGGATACAGTCCTGACACGCGGTTTGAAACCCTTTCCGCTGCCCCGGCAAGAACAAGGGCGAACTTTATCTGTTCAGCCGCGTACCGCCATTTCCGCGCGGCGCTGGATCTCTCGAAGCTCACCCGGTCATGCCGTGACGCGGACACTAACGTCCCACAATCGGACACTGCAACGGCGGAGCAGACGATCTTTGCCGTCTGCCATCGGCCTCTTACGTGCCTGACATCTCGCATGTTCGCCTTACGCCGGTTGCGAAAGAGTCCCGGGTTTACGGCGACGGTACTCGCCACGCTCGGCCTCTGCATAGGCGCGAACACCGCCATCTATAGCGTCATCGACGCCATCCTGGTAACGCCCCTGCCCTACCCGCAAGCGGATCGTCTGGCTTGCCTGGCCCGGTATGTTCGGTCCTCGAAAGGCGAAGATCTTCAATTCGGCATGAATGGAGTGATGTGGGAAGCCGTGCATCGCAACGCGACGAAAATCGACGTCGCGGTGGAAGGCGGCACATCCGGCGTAAATCTCGTGGCCGGCAAACGCATCGAATACGTCCGCCAGCAACGCGTTTCTTCGGGCTACTTTCATGTTTTAGGTGTGCTGCCCCAGTTCGGCCGTGAGTTCGACCAAGTGGAAGATATTGCCGGCGGTCCGGCAGCCGTGGTGCTTAGCTATGGACTTTGGCAAAGGGTTTTTCACGGCAACCGGAGCGTACTCGGAAGCAGCATTGATTTGCGGGGCGAACCGTTCACGGTGGTCGGTGTCATGCCCAAGAGCTTCCTGAACAAAGACAAAGCCGATGTCTGGACGCCATTGCGGCCGTCGCCTACTGGCGAAGGCGCTGGGATCAATTACACCGTGTTGGCCCGGCTCAAGCCCGGCATTACCTGGAGCGAAGCCAATTCCGAAGTGATGGTACTCGAACAGCCGGTCCTGAACGCCCAGCTGATTCGATGGCATGCTCCACGTGGCTTCACCTCAGAAATGCGGCTGATTCTACTGCAGCGCGCGCTCACCGACCAGGTGCGCTCCTCTGTATTTCCCAAGTGGGGTGCCGTCGTATTGATTCTGCTGATTGGTTGCGTGAATATCGCAGGGCTGCTAATCGCGCAATCCGCCGCCAGACGCCGTGAGATCGCCACGCGAATGGCCCTGGGCGCGAGTCGCGGCCGGATCGTCTCGCAACTGCTGACCGAAAGCATGCTTCTGGCTTTGGGAGGCGGGGCGATCGGACTCGCGTTGGCGGCTGCGGCGCTTGATGGATTGAAAAGCCTCGGCATGGCAGGTTTCGACCTGTGGCGCCCAGTCACGCTCGATGCGCGCGTATTGCTCGTGACGCTTCTGATTTCGGTCGCCACTAGCATTCTTTTCGGATTGATCCCGGCGCTCGAAACCAGCCGGCTCGATATCCGGTCCGTGTTGCTCGAAGGCGGCCGCGGAACGCCGGGGCCTCGCCAGCGGCGCATCCGGCAGATCCTAGTCGCCGGCGAAATCGCGCTGGGCATCGTGCTGTTGTCGAGCGCCGGATTGTTGATCCGGACCTTGGCATACCTGAACGGGCTCGACCCCGGATTCGATCCCCATCACATCCTCGTCGCGCAGTTGTCTCTCGAGGACGCCCGCTACAAAACCAGCGCGAGCATTAATTCGCTGTACCAGAAAAGCCTCGAACGCATCCGTGCCTTACCCGGCGTCGAATCTGTGGCAGTTGGCCTCACCCTACCCTACGAGCGGCCATTAAATGACGGAGTTCGAATTTTAGACGGTCCCGGCAAGAACTCTGAATACTCGATCACGGATATGATCTTCGTAACACCCGGTTATTTCGAAACGCTTCGCATGCCGGTCAAAGCAGGCCGGACTTTCTCGGACCGCGATAGCGCTACTGGGCAACCGGTCGTCATCGTCAATCAGGCTTTCTCGAAGAAGTATCTTTGGCGGCAGAGTGCGCTGGACACACATCTCGGCCTCGACAAAACGCCCTCCGAGATCGTTGGCGTGGTTGCCGATACGCCGCAGCACAGCGGCGCTGGAAATTTCGGCCCTCTTTCTACGACGCCCACCGTCTACGCGCCCTTTGCGCAATCCGGCGACATGGGTGTTTCCCTGCTCTACACTTGGTTTTCGCCCAGTTGGATAGTTCGAACCCGCGGCGCCAATGGAAATCTGATCGGTGAAATGCAAACCGCCATGCAGGCGATCGATCCCCGCCTGCCGTTCTCCTCCTTCAAGAGGATGGAAGAGTTGCAGGATAGCTCCGTATCCCAGCAACGTTATGAAGCCACGCTGTTTTCCATTTTCGCCGTGCTGGCGCTGCTGCTAGCAGCTGTCGGCATCTACGGTCTGGTCGCCAATTCGGTAACGCAGCGAACCCGCGAAATCAGCATTCGCATGGTAATGGGCGCTAGCGTGCGCGAGGCCGTCATAAGCATAGTGGCTCCCAGCTTCCAGCTTGCGGCCATCGGAGCCGCGCTTGGCCTGATCCTCACCTGGTTTGCAAGCGCGCTGATTCAAAATCTCATCTGGGGCGTACAACCGCACGACATGCGCACCTATATCATCGTGACCGCGGTCATGTTCTCAATAGCCGTTTTGGCCAGTGTGCTCCCGGCACTCCGGCTCATCAAGCTCGACCCCGCCCAAACGCTCCGGGAGGAATAACGCGCCTACCAAATCTAACCGTCCGGTGACCGCCAGCGAGCGGTTTGCGAGAACTTGTTGACAAACTTCTTTGATCCCGGCTCGTTTCGAACCTTGACATCCGTCAACCATCTTTCCATACTTGGGTATAGCGCTTACCCATGAAGCGACGCAGAAGACAGAGCGACTTCAAGGCCGAGATCGAAGCCCACCTGCACCTCGAAGCAGATCGTCTCGAGCAACAGGGGCTCACCGCCGAAGACGCCCGCAGTGCAGCTCGCCGCGCGCTCGGCAACCCGACCAGGCTACAGGAACAGTTCTACGAATCCAAACCCTGGCTCTTGTTGGACACCCTGTCACAAGATTTGCGTTTTGGCCTCCGCATCCTGGCAAAGAACCCCGGCTCAACCGCCATCGCTGTTCTCGCCCTAGCGCTGGGTATCGGCGTCAACACCGCGATTTTCAGCATTCTAAATTCGGCCTTGCTCAAATTTCTGCCCGTGCACAATCCAACCGAGCTGGTGATGCTCACGGACCCGAATGCCTCTTTGGTCTTGGGCGGCCGCCAGACCGGCGAACGCAGTCTTCTCTCCTACACCGAGTTCACCGAACTGCGCGACCGCGCGACAAGTGTATCGGGCCTATGCGCTTCTCAAATGCTTCTCCAGCGTTGGCCCATCCGCATCTCCGGCGGCGCCCAAGAGGAAGCGCAAGGCCGTCTGGTGAGCGAAAACTATTTTTCAGTCCTCGGTGTCGAGCCCGCGCTCGGACGCTTCTTCATGCCGCAGAAAGATCCCTCCGTTGTAATCAGCTACAACTATTGGCAGCGGCGATTCCAGGGCGATCCATCCGTTCTCGGAACTCCAATCCGCTTCCATCAGGCCACGTTCGTTGTAATCGGTGTGGCGGCGAAAGGTTTCAGAGGCGAAACGGTAGGGCAAGCCCCCGATCTCTGGTTGCCAATGCGCATGCAGCCGCTTCTCATGCCCGGCATAGACGGGTTGGGCGAGTACATGGACCAGTCCCACGACAAGCTCATGTGGCTGCACGTTTTTGGGCGCCGCGCAACCGGCGTCAAGATCTCTCAAGTGCAAGCCGAGATAAATGTCCTATTCCGAAGAATTCTCAACACACGAAAGGAAGCGCTCGATCAGCACATCGCCGTGAAGCCGCTGCGCGCCGGCGTGTTCCACGGCCGCGACGAATTTTCCGAGCAATGGACAATCCTATCCGTGCTGGCCGGCCTGGTTTTGTTGATCGCATGCGCCAACGTTGCAAATCTGCTGCTCGCCCGCGCAACCGCGCGCAGTCGAGAGGTCGCCGTCCGTATTTCCATCGGCGCTCCGAAAGGACGCCTGTTTCGCCAATTCCTAACCGAGAGCCTGCTGCTCGCGGCATTGGGCGGCGGCGCTGGCATGCTCGTAGCTGTCGCCGCTTTGCGTTTCTTGCTGCGGCTTCTTTCGAATACCGGTAATCCCTTGTACCTCGCGGCCGGCATGGACCCGCGCGTACTCGGATTCACCGCATGCGCCACTCTGCTCACCGGCATTTTCTTCGGCCTCGCCCCCGCATTTCGCTCTTCCCGGATTGCCGTCAGCCAAAGAGCCAACAGCTCCAGCGGGCGCACGATCATGGCAAAAGCGTTCGTCATCACCCAGGTGGCGCTTTCGTTTTTGCTCGTCATGGGAGCCGGTCTGTTCTTACGAACCCTCTGGAATTTGCAGTCCGTACAGCTCGGCTACCCACGTGAAAATTTGTTGCTCGTCCATGTGGATACCGAAAGCGCCGGTTACCAAGCCGCGCGTACCGTAAACCTCGATCATGAGCTGGCGGAGCGAATTCGACAAATTCCCGGAGTGCGCTCCGTCACGTTTTCCGATCGCAGCTTGTTCGAATTCGATGGAGCGTTTCCCGTTACGGTGGAGGGATTCACTCGCTCGCACGAGGACGAGCGTGGATCGACCGCCACATTCGTGGGTCCTGGCTATTTTTCATCGATCGGAATCCCAATCCTCTCAGGCCGCGAAATCGGCTCGCGGGACACGCCAAAATCACCGCCGGTTTGCGTAATCAACGAAGCCTTCGCCAAACGTTTCTTTCCGGGCCGTAATCCGATCGGCAAGCATGTCACGAGCACATTTCCCCACCCGATGGAAATCGTGGGCGTCGTGGCAGATGCCCGTGTCCGTTCTTTACGCGGAAGTATCGATCCGAAGTTTTACGCCCCAGCCGACCAAACCGGCGGAGCGTCATGGTTCGAGATCCGAACCACTGTCGATCCGGCTCGCGTCTTGAACCCCGTGCGCAAAACGATTCTTGCGATCGATGGAGATCTCTCGATTGAAAGCGCGCGCACTCTCGATCAATTGATTGAAACGCAGAATGCGCAGCCGAGACTAGTCGCCGAGCTTTGCGCCGCCTTCGGAATCCTTGCGCTTGTCCTCGCCGCCACCGGAATCTACGGAATACTTTCCTACACCGTGGCGCGCCGCACCAACGAAATCGGCATCCGTATGACGCTGGGCGCTGATAGACGCCTGGTCGCCCGCATGATCTTGCAAGAAACCGGAGCCATGCTCGCCATCGGCATGATCGCGGGCGGGGCCGCGACCGCTGCAATCACCCGGCTGCTCGCGTCGCAATTATATGAATTCGCGAGCGCAGGGCCCCGCTGGTCCCTCGCACAATATCAACACGTGGAGAGCGCAACGCAATTGTACGGACTTCGCGCCATGGATCTGCCAACGCTCGGAGTCGCGGTCTGCATTCTTTGCATGGCCGGGTTGATTGCGGCGTACGTTCCCGCCGAGCGCGCCGCGCGAGTCAACCCGATGCATGCGTTACGCCAGGGCTGATCCCCGCGCGGCTCCTGAGAATCAAGTCCGGCCCTTTGGAAAAAACATCCACCGCGATGTTGCGTTCTCTACGGGAATGGTTTACCATCCACTCACAAAATGAGGTGCTTCGAATGACAATGTGCGTCAACCTCCGTACAATGCTGCTCTGGGCCTTACCGTTCCTGACCGGCATCGCCGCTTTCGCCCAGACGGGTCGCATCACCGGACGGGTCACCGATCAAGGAGGAGCCATTATCCCCGGAGTCAAAGTCACCGTCACGGCAACCTCCACCAACACGTCGCGAATCATGGAATCCAACCAGGATGGTTACTACACTGCACCTTCGCTGCTCCCCGGGCTCTACTCGGTCACCTTCGAGCATCAGGGCTTCCGGCCCGTTACGCAATCGGGCTTAACGCTTCAGGTCGATCAGGACCTCCGCCTCGATACCGCGTTGCAGCTTGGCGCGGTTTCCGAAAGGGTCGAGGTCACAGCCGAAGCGCCGATGCTCGAGACCGAAACGCACGCTTCCGGCGCCGTGGTGCAGGAGCGCCAGATCACCGGATTGCCCCTTCTTGGCCGCAACGCCTACTCGCTAGGGGCTTTGATTCCGGGAGTGCGAACGTCGCGCGGGATGAACGATCTGCCGGTGGATATCATCAGCACTTCTTCGATTTCGATCAATGGCGCGCAGGCTACCGCGAACGAGTTCCTGCTCGACGGCGCGCCAAACTCCGCCGCCTCGGCAAACCAGCCCATCATCTATCCGACCGCCGACGCGGTCCAAGAGTTCAAGGTAGAGACCAGTAACTACAGTTCCGAATTCGGCCGCTCCGCTGGCGGCGTCTTCAATGTCGTTACCAAAGCCGGAACCAACCAGCTCCACTTTACGCTGTGGGAGTTCCTCCGCAACGACAAGCTGAACGCCAACAATTTTTTCGCGAATCAGGCCGGCCAGAAGATTCCGCCTCTCAAGTTCAATCAGTTCGGCGGAGTGCTCGGCGGTCCCATCGTCATCCCGAAACTGTACAACGGCCGCAACCGGACCTTCTTTTTCGTGGCCACCGAAGAGGTCCGTTACGTCCAGGGCGTCACCTACACCGCAACCGTCCCCAGCCCGTCCATGCTTACCGGCAACTTCAATGGCGACGTGAACGGTGCCGCGCAGCGGGTCACGATCTTTAATCCGTTTAGCACTCGCGCTAACCCGAACGGAAGCGGCTTCATTCGCGATGCCTTCGTGGGCAACAGGATTCCCGCGAACCTGATCAACCCGGTCGCTCAAAACCTGCTCGCCTATTTCCCGGCGCCGAACACTCTCGGTGCTGGGCCTACGCACATCAACAACTACGTCAGCACGGATTCCAACCGCATTCAGAAGAACACCTGGAGCGCGCGCCTCGACCATAACTTCACCGACGATACGCGCTTCTTCCTGCGCTACTCTTATGATGATTCGCCTTACGCTCGCGCGTCTCCCTACGGCTTTAACGATCTCGGATCGCCCGGCTTCGGAGCCCAGGATTTCGCCCGCTACAACACGGTAGCCGAACTAAACCACATCGTCTCGCCAACGCTGATCGCCGCCGTTCGAGGGTCCTTCTCGCGGCTGGCCAACGTGCGCGGCCCTATCAGCCAAGGTTTCGATATCACCAAGCTCGGCTTTCCCGCCGGCTTATCGCAGCAGATCGGCGCGCCCGCCGCATTCCCCGTGGTTACAATCACGGGTTACGGCGTCAGCAGTTCTGTTCCTAACAGCGCCTGGACTAGCGCGCTAGGAGAAACCGGTCTTATCCGGATGGGAATGAACAACTACGCGCTGCAGGGCAGCGTAACGAAGAGCCTTGGAGCCCACACCTTCAAGGCCGGCGCGGAGTTTCGCGTCGTCCAGCTCAATACCGTACAGACCGCCGATGATAGCAACAACTTCGCCTTTACCAGCGCCTTCACCCAAGGTCCGAATCCTGCCCAGGCCAGCGCCACTGCCGGCGATGCGCTCGCTAGCTTTCTGCTCGGTACGCCTGCATCCGGAGCGGTGACTCCGTCGCCCGCGGTCGCGCTCGAAACAAAATACTACGCAACCTTCCTGCAAGACGACTGGAAGATCTCGAGCACCCTCACTCTGAACCTCGGTGTGCGTTATGAATATGAGACGCCTCGCCGCGACCGCTACGATCAGCTCGCCAACTTCAACTACACCGCCGTGCCTCCATTAATTGCTCCGGGACTAAATCTGCACGGAACGCTGGCTTTTCCGGGCGTTGCAGGCCTGTCCCGCTATCAGTCCAACCCGGACAGGAACAATTTCGGCCCGCGCGCGGGCTTCGCTTGGCGTCCAATTCCGAAAACCGTTCTTCGCGGCGGCGCGGGCATGTTCTATGGAAACAACTGGGGCGCCGGCGGGTCTCCGGCATCTTTCGGCGTCAGCGGATTTAGCGCCGCGACCAACATGGTGTCCAGTCTGGACGGCATCACGCCGGCCGCAACGCTCAGCGACCCCTTTCCCGCGGGACTCAATCAAGCCACCGGCAGCAGTGCGGGAGGAGCTACACTCCTCGGCCAAAGCATCAGCTTCTATGACCGCAATAACCTGACGCCATACACGATTCAGTACAACTTCGATATTCAACGCGAGCTACCTATGGCGTGGCTGCTCGACATAGGCTACGTAGGCACGCACAACCTGAAGCTCCCCGCCAATCAGACGCTCAATCAGTTGCCGGATTCTGCCTTAGCTCTCGGCGACGGGTTGCGCGCGCAGATCGCGAACCCGTTCTCTGGCCAGATTGCAGTTGGTCCGCTGGCCGCAAAAACTATCTCCCGCGCGCAGTTCCTCGTTCCTTATCCGCAGTTCACGGGCGTCACTTCGGTAGGAACCGATTGGGCGGCCTCGCGCTACAACGCGCTGCAACTGAAACTCGAGAAACGATTCTCAAAGGGCTTCACCATACTCGCTTCTTATACTTGGTCGAAGATGATGGACCAGAACACGGGTTCATTCAGCGGCGAAACCCTGGGTGGCGGCGCCATCCAGGATTACAACAATCTACGGGCCGAGTGGAGTCCCTCGCAACTCGACCAGACGCATCGCCTCATCTTGAATACCGTGATCGAGTCGCCGTTTTTCCGCCGCCAGCAGGGCATCGCCGGCCATGTGCTCGGCGGCTGGGAACTCGGCGTTCTCGGTTCCTTTTATAGCGGCAGTCCATTGGGCATCACGTCGGCCGTGAACGGAACGTTTTCCCAAGGTGGCGGCCAACGCCCGAATTGGAACGGCCTGAATCCCGGCATCGATAATGCAACGCCCGCGCTTTGGTTCAACACCGCCGTCTTCAGCACGCCGCCGGCCTACACATTCGGTAATACCCCGCGCACCTTCAATGGCGCCCGCAGCGACTGGACGCGCCAGGTTGATCTCTCGCTCCACAAAAACACGCATCTCACCGAGCGCCTGATCCTGCAGATTCGCGCCGACGCGTTTAACGTCTCAAACACGGTCGTGTTCGCTCCGCCGAACACGTCATTTGGATCGAACATATTCGGAACGGTCACCTCCCAGGCCAATCAGCCTCGCGTCCTCCAGCTCGCATTAAAGTTGATGTTCTGACTGAGAGAAAACACACACCATGGATCGACGAGCATTTTTGAAAGCAACCGGACTCGGCGCCGCCGCTGGTTTCCAAAGCACGCCGCAACCGCCGACACCTAGGCAGGGTACCGGCCAGAACCCGGCGCTGAACGGGCTAGGCATTCAATATGAAGGCCAGCCGGCGGGCCATCACATCCCCGATCCGCCCGTTCCGCGCCGGCCCAACGTCCTCTGGATATTCGGCGATCAATTCCGTGCGCAGGCGCTTAGCTTCAATGGCGACCCAAACGCCCGCACCCCGAATCTGGAGCGCGCCGAAGTAAACGGCGTCAGCTTCAACCAACACCTCTCCGGCTTTCCGCTCTGCTGTCCCTTTCGCGGGTCGTTGCTCACCAGCCGGTACCCGCACCATTGCGTCCCCGGCCATGAGTATCCATTGCCCGAAGGCCAAAAAACGATCGCGAGCGTATTCAACGCGAACGGCTACGACACCGCTTATTTCGGGAAATGGCACCTCGGCGGCTTCCACGAATACAACGGCCGCGCCGCGTTCTTCATCACCGATCCGAACCGCCGAGGCGATTTCCAGCATTGGACCGGATACGAAAACAACAACAGCCAATGGGATTCCTGGGTTCACGGCGGTAGCGGCAAGGACGCGTTCCATTACCGTCTGCCTGGCTATGAGACCGACGCGCTGACTGACCTCACCATCAACTACCTCAAGGAGCAGAGCGATGCTCACAAGAACGGACAAGGCAAGCCGTTCTTCGCGGTCTTAAGCGTGCAGCCGCCACACGACCCATGCGTCGCGCCTGCCAAATTCATGGCCAATTATGAGCCCTCCAAGATCGAATTGCGAGCGAATACAGCAAAAGTCCCCCGCGTTCTCGAGCGCGCCCGAACTGAGCTGGCCGGCTACTACGCGCAAATCGAGAACCTCGATTGGAACTACGGACGAATCATCGAAACGCTGGAGCAGACCGGACAACTCGAGAATACGCACGTCTTCTTCTTCGCCGATCACGGCGAGTCCATGGGATCTCACGGCATGTTCCGGAAGGTAAACCCCTATGATGAAGCCATTCGCACGCCGATGATTATCTCCGGCGGCCGCGCGACATACGATGGATGGAAGCGCGGACGCCTGCCAGTGCTCTCCAACAGTGTCGACATCGCGCCCACTACGCTTGGCCTCTGTGACATCCGGAAGCCCGAATGGATGGAAGGTAATGACTACTCGCATTACCGCATTCAGAAACCCGCTGCCGGTCCCGAGCCCGATTCCGCTTATCTTCAGAACGTTATTCCGGTCGGCCATCCGGACAGCATCAACACCCCATATCGTGGTCTGGTCACCAAGGATGGCTGGAAACTCGCCGCATTCGAGAACCTCAGTTGGCTGATGTTCAACCTGAACGAAGATCCTTTTGAAGAGGCAAACCTCGCCCAAAATAATGGCTTCCGCGCCGAGCGCAAACGCCTGTTGAACCGCCTGAAACAGTGGGTCGCCGATACCGGCGATAAATTCGAACTTCCTTCCGATTGAAATCGGCCCTTACAGTTTCTTATCCGGATTCGGAAGCATGATATCCCGAATCTGCCCATCCAGCTCGTGCGCCGCTTCGATAAACTGCCGCAGCGTCCGCACCGTCGGGCCGAACGTATCGAAGTCTTCAATCGTCATACCGTCCTCGGTATACGAGCGCTCAAAATCCGGAAATTTCTTCCGCAGCTCGCTGACAATCTTCGAATCGACCGGCACATCAATCCGATTCTCAACCCTTACATCGGAAGCATTGAAGCGCACCTGCCATTTATGCGGGGGCGAAATCACCAGGTCCCCTCCGATCAGTTCGCTCCAGTGCATATGGTTGCGAAACGCCGCCGCCAGCAACCGGACCCGGTAACCGCGCTCTTTAAAAATCTTATACGTCTTCTTCGCAACCGCCACGCCCGCCCATTCGAGATATCCGGGCTCGGTGATGATGTTGCGCTTTTCCATGACAACCTTCAGCCAGTCGTCCAGCCGCCCGACCATAATGGTGCAGACCGGCCCCATCGCCGAAATGTCCTTGCCCTCTTTTTCCCGCCGCCGAAAGCCCCGCTCCATCGCCTCTGCCACCGCGATGCATTGCGGCAAATTGAAACAAACTGTCGCGTTAATGACCACGCCCCGGTACGTCGCCTCTTCAATCGCCGGAATGCCGGCCGCGGTCACCGGAATCTTCACGATCATGTTCGGCGCAAGATTGCTGAACCGCACCGCCTGCTCCACCAGCGCCTGCGGATCGCGATAAAAACGCGGATCGGTCTGGATGGAGAGCCGTCCGTTGCGCCCTTTGTGTGAATCGAAAACAGGCTTCAACAATGCCGCCCGTGTCGCGGAAATCTCCTCTACCAAAGTCCACGCGATTTGATCCTCGGTCGCGGTAGGCATCTCCCGGATCAATGCAGCAATGCGGTCTTTCCAGAGGTGCATCTCCTGCTTCAGCAGGTCCAAAACAATCACCGGATTGCACGTAGCCCCAACCGCTCCATGCGAAATTGAATATTTGAGTTCCTCGAGCGTGGCCGAATCGTTCCACAAACACGTGGGCGTCGTCTCGGTCATCTCGTGCAGCGGACTCTTATAGGCGGTACCTGCGGTCATGGTGGAAACACGATAATATCAACCCTGGCTTGCCTTTAAAACAGGCTGCGAGTAATCTTGAGATTCGGTCTTAACATCTAACCCCATGGCAACTGCACAAACAACAAACTTTTTGAACTATATAGGCGGAGATTGGCGTCCCGGCAGCTCCTCCGAAAGTGCAAATATCTTCAATCCCGCCACCGCCGAAGTGCTCGCGAAAGCGTCCCTAGCCGACGCGACCGATGTCAACGCAGCCGTTAGCGCGGCTTCGGCGGCCTTCCCCGCCTGGCGCCGCACGCCGCCCCAGAATCGCATCCAGTTCCTATTCAAATTCCGCGCCCTGCTCGAGCAGCACGGTGACGAAATCGCCCGCCTGACCACACAGGAAAACGGCAAGACCTTAGCCGAATCGCGCGCCGAATTGCAGCGCGGCATCGAGAATGTGGAAGTAGCCTGCGGCATCCCGACTCTGATGCAGGGCTACAACCTCGAAGACATCGCAAGCGGGCTCGACGAAATGATGATCCGCCAGCCGCTGGGAGTAACCGCCGCTATCACGCCGTTCAACTTTCCGACGATGATTCCGCTATGGTTCCTGCCCTACGCGATTGCCTGCGGCAACACCTTCGTTTTGAAGCCTTCCGAACGCGTGCCGCTTAGCGCGCGCCTCTTGGTTGACCTGCTCGATCAAACGGGTCTTCCCAAAGGTGTCGTAAATCTCGTGGTCGGCGGCAAACCCGCCGTCGATGCACTGCTCCATCATCCCCACGTCCGCGCCATCAGCTTTGTGGGCTCGACCCCTGTGGCCAAATATATTTACGCGGAAGGCTCGGCCCAAGGCAAGCGTGTGCAGTGCCAGGGCGGCGCAAAAAACTATGTAGTCGTCATGCCCGACGCCGATCTCGACATGAGCGCAAAAATCGTCAGCGATAGCGCCTTCGGTTGCGCCGGTCAGCGCTGTCTCGCTGTCTCGGCCGCAATCACCGTCGGCGACGCAGCCAAGCCGTTCACTGAGGCCATCTCGAATATCGCGTCCAGCCTTAAAGTGGGCAACGGACTCGCCGATGGCGTGCAAATGGGTCCCGTGATTTCACCCGCCAGCAAGACGCGTATTGAAGGCTTGATCGGAAAAGGTCTCCAACATGGCGGCCGCGCCATCCTTGACGGCCGCGACGCGAAAATTGACGGCGGTGGAAACGGCTCCTTCCTGAAGCCCACTATCCTGACCGACATCGCACCCGACAGTCCTCTGACCACGACCGAAATCTTCGGCCCGGTGCTCGCCATGCAGTCTGTAAACGATCTGGACGCCGCGATCGAGGTCCTCTCGCGCAGCGCCTACGGCAACCAGGCCTCTATTTTTACGTCGAGCGGCAGCAGCGCCCGCAAGTTCCGCTACGAAGTGCCCTGCGGCAACATCGGCGTGAACATCGGTGTAGCCGCGCCCATGGCGTACTTCCCCTTCAGCGGCTGGAAAGATAGTTTTCTCGGCGTGCTTCACGGCCAGGGCCGCGATGGCGTCGAATTCTACACGGATAAAAAAGTCGTCGTCGAGCGCTGGCCCAAAGAGTGGTCGCGCAAATTTTAACCCTCAGGCGATCGCGCGCCACTTGGTCACAACAGTGGACCCGACCGGGTCCGTCTTGGCCGCCGCCCGATACGCCCGCCATGCTTGGATGTGCGCAGTCGCGTCATGCGCCTCGTGCGCCTCTTTGCTCGTGAACTCTTCGTAGAACATGAACTTCGCCGGATTCTCCGGGTCGCGATGCAGGTTGTAAACCAGGCATCCTGGTTCCGCGCGCGTCGGCCCCACCAATCCAAGTAGATGCTCTGCCAATTCTTCCTCATGGCCCGGCTTCGCTTCTATATGCACGTTCAGAATAAAATGATTGTCGTTCATTTCCCCACCTCCGCCCAGGCGTTCGTCCTCGCGCTCTCCAGTACCGTATCGAGGACCTTCAACTGCCGCAGGCCATCTTCAAAAGTCGGATATTCAATAGCGGCTCCGCGATCCTCGACTGTGCGATAGAACCGCCGCAGCGTCTGTTTGAACGTATCGTCGTAGCCTTCGCTATGCCCGCCTGGCAGGTCCGCGAACGGCCGCGCCTTTTCGAGCAGCAGCGAGGGGTCTTTAATCACGATCCGGTTCGGGGAATTCCGCTCGCCGATCCACAGTTCATCCGGCACCTCGGAATTCCAGGCGATACCGCTCTTCGTGCCAAAAACTTCAAGAAACAAGCGATTCTTCCGGCCGGCGGAAATCTGGCTCACCGTCATCGCCCCGCGCGCTCCGTTCTCGAGCCGGAAAATCATCGCGCCAAAATCCTCGGTCGCGATCGGCACTTCCGTATATTCGTCCGGCCGCAGGGTCTTGCCCGCGAACGTCTCCACAGGACCCTTCGGCTTCTTGCGCGTCTTCTGAAACGTGTGCAAATCGGCGCAGACCGAACGCAATCGCAGCCCGGTCACGAACTCCGTCAGGTCGCACCAATGCGAGCCGATATCGGCGAACGTGCGCGATGGACCCACTTCAATCCGCCAATTCCAATCGGTGTCGTAGAGAAGCCAGTCCTGCGAATACGTCCCCTGCACCACCTGGACCTCTCCCACTTCCCCTGCCTCCACCATCGCGCGCATGTTCTGCACCTGCGGATACGCCCGGATATTGTGAAACGTACAGTTCGCAAGTCCTGTCCGCTTGGCGAGCGCCACCAGTTCTTCTCCTTCCGCTACCGATGTACCAAGCGGCTTTTCACACACCACATGCTTACCGGCTAGAAGGGCGGCCTTTGCCATTGGAAAATGCAAATTGTTCGGCGTCAGTATGTGGACGGCATCGATATCCGGGTCCGCCAGAAACTCCCGATAGTCACCGGACGCGCTCTCGATTCCAGTCTGAGTGGCGAAAGCCCGCGCACGCTCCAGGCTCGACCCCGCGACTCCAACTACATCCACATTGCCAAGCCGCCGTGCGGCTTCCGAGTGCACGCGGCCCATGAACCCGGTACCGAATACGGCGATTTTGATCTTCTTCATATGTCTGCTGAACTCAAGTATCGCAACCCCTCCGAATTTGGTACACCGTCTCGCTTTTCTGCATACCGCTCAAACCGGGCTTTGTGAATGTCGCCCAATGAGCTATAATTCGTGGTGTCTCGTATCATTTCCCGATGCCGCAAGCCACTAGAGCCGAAGTTTATCGCAGCCAGGTTCTGGACAGGACCTTTCAGATCCTCGATATTCTTGCGGACGACGGGCCTGCCCACGGCGTCACCGAACTCGCTGAAAAACTGAGCCTCCACAAGAGTACGACCCATCGGCTCATCATGGTGCTCGAATCCAGCCGGTACGTCGAACGGGACCACGCCACTGGTAAATACCGGCTCGGTTCGCGCATCCTGGAACTCGGCCTCTCCGCCCTTTCGCGCTTGGATCTTTATGAGGTGGCGAGACCCCACTTGCGAAAACTCGTTGCTGAATCGGGCGAAACCGCACATATCGGCGTCATGCGAAACGGCGAGATTATCTCAATCGCGAACGTCGAAAGCACCCAGGCACTGCGTACTCCAAGTACCGTCGGTACAAGTCATCCCTCCCATTGTTCTTCGCTCGGCAAGGCGATCCTCGCCTTTAGTCCCGTAGAAGCCGTGGATTCCTTCCTGGAGGGCCGCACTCTGGAGAGCTACACGCGTAACACCATCACCTCCGCGGAAGATTTTCGCAAGGAAATCGAATCCATCCGGCGCAGCGGCTACGCCATCGACGACGAGGAACGCGAGGAGGGCCTCCGTTGTATCGGCGCTCCCGTGCGCGACAGTTCCGGCGAAGTGATCGCGGCAGTCAGTATTGCCGGCCCTGTTTTTCGCATCACTCGCGATCGCACCGCTAGTCTCGCAGCAGCCGTATCCAAATCGGCTGGTCAAATCTCCGTGGCCTTGGGATACCGTCGGCCAAACGGCCGCTCCGATACCTAACCGTCTTTTTTAGACGAAGTCTCAAATTTACCCCTACTCCTTGTATACTGTGTGGAGTCTGTCATTTCCCTCCAACACATGGCTTTATTGTTAGCAGCGAATACCCTAACCCTCGCGGCGGCTAAACAGATAGCCCAGGCGGCCGAGAGCTTTGCAAGCGCGCACAATTGGAACGTAGTAATCGCCATCGTGGACAGTGGCGCCAATCTTCTCTATCTCGAGCGAATGGATGGCGGCCTGGTCGGCAGCGTCGCCATCGCCCAGCACAAAGCCCGCACCGCCGTTCATTTCAAGTCCCCCACCAAGAATTTCGAGACCGGTCTTGCGGGCGGCGCTACTAGCCTTTTGAAACTGGACATTCTCCCCTATGAAGGCGGCATCCCCATCCTCGCCGACGAAGCCATTGTAGGCGCAATCGGAGTCAGCGGCGGAACGCCCGCCCAGGATGGCCAGGTTGCGCAGGCCGGAGCCGGCTGGCTCGGGAGCGCGCTGAAATAATGCAGCTCGGTTTCGTCAGCGCCATTCTGCCGGATCTTGCCTTTGAAGAAGTGCTCACCTTCGCCGGCTCCACCGGCTACGATTGCGTCGAAGTCATGTGCTGGCCGAAGGGTGCCGGCGACCGGCGTTACGCGGGCGTCACGCATATTGACGTGAATGCTCTCGATAACTCCGCCGTGGACCGTATTCAGAATCAACTCGCTTCCACTGGAGTCGCGATCAGTGGTCTCGGATATTATCCGAATCTCCTGACACCGGATGATGAAGAATCGAAGGCTGGTGCGTCCCATCTCAAGCAGGTGATGCGTGCCGCTCAAACTTTAAAGCTCCCGGTGGTCAGCACCTTCATCGGCCGCGATTGGACTCGCTCGGTGGACGATAACTGGCCCCGCTTTCGCGCCGTGTGGCCCGATCTGATCAAATTCGCCGAAGACCACGGCGTTCGCATCGCCATCGAAAATTGCCCGATGCTGTTCACGCGCGATGAATGGCCCGGCGGCAAAAATCTCGGCTCGAGCCCGGCTCTCTGGCGGAACATGTTCGACGAAATTCCCAGCCCGAACTTCGGCTTGAACTACGATCCATCTCACCTGGTCTGGCAGCAGATGGATTACATCAAGCCACTACGCGATTTTAGATCCAGAATTTTTCGTGTACACCTGAAGGACGCGCGGGTCGACCAGCATCGCCTGGACGAAGTAGGCATCCTCGCGCACCCGCTCGAGTATCATTCGCCCAAACTTCCGGGACTCGGCGACGTCGATTGGGGCAAATTTCTTTCGGTGTTGGGAGATACGGGCTACGACGGCCCAATATGCGTGGAAGTGGAAGATCGCGCCTACGAAGCGAATTTGAGTGCGCGCAAAAGGGCTCTCGTACAGAGCCACAATTACATTCGGCAATTCATAACGGGAGAAGACTAAATGGAACGGCGGCGAATCGGTTCTCTTGAAGTTTCGGTGGTTGGGCTCGGCTGCAACAATTTCGGCTGGCGCATCGATAAACAGGCCACGAAAGCCGTCGTCGATGCGGCGCTCGATGGCGGAATCAATTTTCTCGACACGGCGGACATGTATGACACCGGCAAGAGCGAGGAGTATCTCGCGGAGGCGTTGCGCGGCCGGCGAAACGAAGTAGTGCTGGCAACCAAATTCGGTTTCAGCATGGGGGAAGGTAAATCCGGCGCGAGCCCCGCTTACGTGCGCCAGGCCCTCGATGCCAGTCTGCGCCGCCTGGCTACGGATCGCATCGATCTCTATCAACTTCATACGCCCGACCCTGCAACACCTATCGCCGATACGCTGGGAGCCCTCGAGGACCAGGTGAAAGCGGGGAAGATCCGCGAAATCGGCTGTTCCAATTTTTCGGCCGAACAGCTTCGCGAAGCGGGCCGCCGCTTCGCGAGCGTCCAGAATGAGTACAGCCTGTTCCACCGCGCTCCGGAGGCCGATGTACTACCCGAATGCAAACGCTTGGGTATCGCGTTCATCCCGTACTTCCCGCTCGCCAACGGCCTGCTCACCGGCAAATATCGGAAAGGCCAGCCTCTGCCCGAAAACAGCCGCGGCAAGGACGCCTTCGGGCCAACTGTGTTTACAGACCGCAATCTGGACATTGTCGAATCCTTGATTCGATTCGCGACGCAGCACGGACATTCCCTGCTCGAACTCGCCGTATCCTGGCTCGCCGCGCAGGATACTGTCGTCTCCGTAATCGCCGGTGCAAGAACGCCGGAACAGGCAAAAACGAACGCCGCCGCCGCGACCTGGAAGTTGACCAAAGCCGAATTGGCCGAGGTCGACGAAATCGTAATGCAAGCCGCCTGAACTCCTGTTTATTGTGGCGCGGAGGGTCTTGCTGTCTGCGCGCTGACCAGCGCTTGATGCATCTCGCGCTCAGCCTTTGCGCGCTCGGTTTCTCCTAACCGATCGTAAACGCGTGCCAGATGGTAGTGCGGCATCGGCTGCTTCGGATCGAGCTCGCTAGCCCGCCCGAGCTCAACCGCCGCATCCCGGTAATTTCGCCGAGTCGCAAGCAACACTCCCAACTCATAGTGCGCTTCCCAATTACTCGAATCGAGCGCTATCGACCGACGCAGCAAAGATTCTGCGCGCGACTCCTGCGGATCATTCGCCAGCCGCGCCTTCGCGAGCAGCAGTTGCGCTTGCGCATTTTGAGGATGACTCGCGGCCCACGCCTCAAAATCCTTGCTGATCTGTTCAAGATGCGTTCCCGCCTGGTCCAACATCTTTCCAAGAAAGATATAAGGCTGTTCGATCCCCGGATCGATTTGGATCACATGCAGAAACGCGACGGCGGCATCGTCGAACCGCCGCTGTCCATAGCGCGCAACGCCGAGCGCCAGCACGAGTTGAGGGTCGTTAGCATTGGCGCGCAGACCTCTGCTGAGCACATCCGCGGCCTGCGTAAAATCTTGCTTCTGAAGCAGTCGCTGCCCGAATTCGAAGTAGAACATCCCAAGCGCCTGCTGAACGACGGGATTTTTACCACCGAATTTTTCGGCAGCCTCGGCGGCAGTGGAAGCCTTAGCGGGCTCCTCCAGCCGCAGATAGGTTTCGGCCAGAGAACTCCAGACGTAGGGATTACTAGGGTCGGCCCGCGACGCCTCTTCAAGCGCCGTGCGCGCTTCTGTAAACTGTCCGCGCTGCAGCGCAACCAGACCACGTTGCAATGGGGCAGACGGCGAAACCGCCTGCCCCATTACAAGAAACAGCAGACCTAGAAATGCAGCCGTAAAGCAAATTGTATATGACGCTCCGAGCCGGAGAACGTGCTGGTGACCTGTCCGAAGTTAGAATCTTGTAGATTTTGATCCGGTATGCCAAACTGCGGCGTATTGGTCAGATTGGTTGCTTCTGCCCGGAACTGCACTCCGATCCGCTCGGTGAACAAGAAGTCCTTAAAGAGTCCAAAATCCAGCGCGTGCGCAGACGGACCGTAATTGGTCTGGAGACCAAGATTTCCGCCCGGATAGCTTGTGTTCGGGAATAGGAAATTGCTGGTGTTAAACCATTGGCTCGCGGTGCGGCCATTGCTTGGCGCGGCATTGGGATCGGTTCCATTAACCAAAACGGGCATACATGAGTTCCACACGCCAATGCAGCCGTTAGAGCGTACCGTGAACGGCTGGCCGGAATGGAGAGTCAGGGTACCGTTGAGGGCCCAACCGCCAATTAACGCGTTGACCACAGGATTGATGTTTGCACCGTATCGTTTCCCTCGGCCAAAAGGAATGTCGTAGTTAAAAGCTGTAGTGAAGTTATGGCGGATATCCCACGAGGCGTTGGTATAGGAGCTGTTATAGTTCCTCGGGTCCAGGGTTCCTAAACCGCTGGAACCGCTGAGCGTCGTGCCGCTATTCGCCAGAGCATGCCCATAAGTGTAAGAGCTAACAAACTGCAAGCCATTGGTGAGTCGTTTTTCCAGTTTGGCCGTCATGCCGTGGTAGTTGCCATAGCCAAAGGTTGCCGTACCGGAAATGCTCCCGATCCCGGTAAAGGCGCCATTGTAAGCCTGGTTGCGCAAGGTATCACACGTGATGCTGGTGTTCGTTGTGTAGAAGTTATTACAGGCGTTAAAATCCGGCTGCAGCAATTGGTGGGAAGAATGGTTTCCTACATAGCTGACTTCGAGAGCCATTTGCCCGGGCAGTTCATGCTGGATCGCCAAATTCCACTTCTGCACCATGGGATTGCGGAAGTCGGTCGCTAGCGCGCGAAATTGCAGCGAAGACACTGGAAATCCGTTAAAAATATTCGTCGGATATCCGATGGAAACTCCACCCGTTGGCTGGCCATTGGCAAAGCCGGGATTCGGCTCGAACGTGCCGACGCTACCTGGCCGATTCAATTGAGGGGAGAAATTGAACGGAGCGGACTCGCCGCGATTTGGATTTCCACCCTGATTCTCTTCGCCGCCGTAGAAGATCCCGTAGGCCCCCCGAACAACGGTCTTTTGGCGGAGCGCGTAAGCAAAGCCGACGCGGGGCCCGAAATCGACCTTGTCCCACGGAACTAAGTATTGGTCCACCGAGCCGCGGTCCACTTTCACATTCGGGAAAAGCGCGGGATACGTAATTCCATTGATACTCGCCGGCTTACTGAAGTTAGGAGGCAGCGGAGCGTCCTGATTCGGCCCGGCTGGAATATATAGTGTCAGATCCTGCAGCACAAAGTTCGACTGCCGCGCGAATCTTTCACCGATGGGCGAAAATAGCTCGTACCGCAGCCCGAGATTCAACGTCAGCTTCGAAGAGATCTTCCAGTCATCCTGCGCATAAAACGCATAGGCTTTCTTAGTGGACGAGATGAAATTCGTAGTGGAGATCTGTCCGCCATAGACCGCTCCTAACAAGAAGGAGGCAACGGGATCGCCCGTGGTGGCGTTGCTCAGCGCGCCGGTAGTCGAAGGAAAAGACGTCTCGTTGGTCCTGAAATTCATTTCGCCGTGCGGGTACGGCACTTGGAAGAACGGGAACTGGATCGGCCGGAATTCTGCTCCGAACTTGAAGGAGTGCTTACCTTTCGTAACCGCCACGTTTTGGATAAAATCCCAGACGTTGTTGTATTCCTTCGTAGGCAGCCAATCGTTAGCCCCGATCTGCCGATAACGACCGCTGCCAGTCGAATCTTGCAATCCGATCTGCGGAATACCACCGTTAAGCGGACCAGTAGGATTGTAGCCTCCGATGCCGGCGACCTTAAACGCGTCGATGTCGGAGTTCGCTTGCGTGCGCGCCGTAACTAGCCGACTGAAACCGACGCGAGTCTCCGAGACGATAGCGGAGGACCATAAGCGCGTGTAGCTGAGCTGCGCATTACGCCCTAAATCGGTCTCGGAAGTGCCATTGAAGTCGCCACCGTCGAGAATGCCCGGAAACGGCTGCACGCTGGACTTACTTGTGTCGGTCCAACTGATGCTGCCGAAAATGCTATTTCGGTCATTGATGTGGTAATCGACCCGTCCATCGCCCTGATCAGTGTTCAGAGCGCCGGGAGTACTCATGAAGTAGTCGTTTTGAGGAAACTTCCCCACGGGAATGGGCTGATTTGCGGCCGGATAAAGGCTCGCGATCTTCATCGAGGCCGGATCCATTTTGCTGATTGGAATCCGGTTGCCCTGGAAGGGCTGGCGCGAGTAGACAGGTGTTTGTCCACTAATGGCCTTGAGCGTTCCTGGTGTGCAACCACTCGTACAAGTTGTAGTCGTGGGGTCGTAAATCTGGTTGACGCCGCCAGCTCCCAGAAGCCGGGAGAAATCGCCGCCGATCATCGCCGTCGTGGGAATTGTTACCAGGCCGCCATAACCGAGATTTTGAATGACACCACCTGCTGTAGCAATACGCGTGCCTTGATAGTCGCCAAAAATGAACAATTTGTTCTTAATAATGGGTCCGCCGGCTGCCACGCCGAACACGTTCTGTTTCAGGGTCGGAACCTGCGCGCCCGAGCGATTGTTCTCCCAACGGTTGGCATTGAGCACCGAGTTCTGTAGAGTTTCGAAGGCCACGCCGTGCAACTCGTTCGTGCCGTTTTTCAGGTTGACGTTGACGACACCACCAGCGGCGCGCCCGTATTCCGCGCTGTTGCCGTTAGTGATCACGGTCATGTCCCCAATGGCTTCAAGTGAAGGCCCGATCACGAAAGACGTTTGATTGATGAAGTCAATGACGTTGACGTTGTTGTCGACGCCGTTCAGCAGGAAGTTATTCTCTCCAGTGGATCGCACACCGTTCGCGGAGAAGCCTCCACCGAGTGCGTCGCGGGCGCCCTGCTCAGCCGGCAGCACACCGGGAGAAAGCCGCGCGAGATAGGTAAAGACGCGCTGGTTACCGAGGCTAGAAACCTGACCTCCATTGAGGTTTACGCCCAGGGCGGGCGTTTCCGTCTGCAATAGTGGCGCCTCAGCAGTGACTTCGACGGTTTGCGTCGAATTACCCACCTGCAACGTCAGGTTCACAGCAACTGTCGCGCCGGGAGTAAGGAGCACGTTCTTCTGCTGAGCCTTCTGGAAGCCCGCAGCCTCGACTGTCACCGAGTACGTCCCGGCCTTTACAGCGGGTCTTGTAAACGATCCGGCGTCGTTCGACTGCAGCGATGTAGAGATGCCCGTAGCATCTTCGGTGAAAGTAATTTTGGCATTGGGAACGGCTGCGCCTTGTGGGTCTGTGATCGTTCCAGTGAATGTTCCGAGATCTCGCTGCGCGAAAAGCAAGCTGCTGGCGACGAGCGAAAGCAAAATGAGTAGAAATGTACGCCCACGTGGCATAGAATACCCCTCCAACTTTGAGTTGAGTGACCGCTGAACTGGAACGGATCGTACCACACGTAAGCGCTTACTTCAATAGTTTTATTAGAACATTAGTAGTAGTATCTCCGGCTACCCTAAAGGAATCCTCGTATTTTCAACGGGGTAGACGGATCCACGTTGCTATTGTTCGGCCTCCGGCCACATACTCTGAAATTGGGTTCGAATCGTAAAATGCACAGCCGTGCTGTGGGCACCATTCCGTTTCGCAAAATCCGCCGTTTCTTCGCCCTTTGTGTATATTTGGGTTCATTCTTGGTTCCAATAGCGATTGCCGGAATTATTTTTCGCGCGGATTTCCGGGACATCGCCGCCACGGCTGGCCTCACTGTGCGCAACACATTTGGAGGAACGGATCACAAAGATTTTATTCTGGAAACCACGGGAAATGGCGCCGCCATCTTTGATTACGACGGCGATGGCCGCGACGATATTTTCATCGCAAACGGCCGGCGTCTCAAATCCGAAGAAGCGCCTCCGCAGCTCTATCACAACGAAGGGGGAGGTCATTTCCGGAACATCGCAAAACAGGCCGGGCTCACGCGCGCCGGTTGGGGACAAGGCGTGTGCGTAGGCGACTACGATAACGATGGGCGCCCCGATCTCCTGCTCACCTTTTATGGATACAATGTGCTTTACCGGAACCGCGGCGACGGCACTTTTGAGGATGTTACCGAAAAGGCCAGGCTGCCGGTCGCGGGCGTCCGGTATGGATCGGGTTGCTCCTTTCTAGACTACGACCGAGACGGGTATTTGGATCTGTTCGTCGCAAACTATGTCGACTTGGATCTGGAGAAAACACCGCATCCCGGACAGGGCGAATTTTGTGAATGGAAGTCGATTCCCGTCATGTGCGGTCCGCGCGGATTGCCGCAAGCCCACAACGTCCTCTATCACAACAATCGAGACGGTACATTCACCGACGTTTCTGAAAGCGCTAACATTCTGAAGCCGGGAGGCCGCTATGGCCTGGGCGTAGTGGCGGCAGATTTCGATAACGACGGCTGGCCCGATATCTATGTCGCCTGCGACATGACCCCAAGCCTGCTGTTCCATAACCGGCACGACGGAACATTTGAGGAGCGCGGCATGGAAGCGGGAGTCGCGTTCAATTTCGACGGAGCTCTGCAGGCAGGCATGGGCGTCGCGGTCGCCGATTACGATGGCGATGGTTTTCTGGACATCGCGAAAACAAATTTTTCCGGCGATTTGACTTCGCTCTATCACAATGATGATGGCCAGTTTTTTACCGACGTATCGCGCGAAGCCGGGTTGCGGGCGCGTCAGTTTTTGGGTTGGGGCGTGGCGTTTGTCGACGTGGATGACGATGGCTGGCGCGATCTGGTCGTCGCGAACGGGCACGTCTACCCGGAGGTGGAAGGCAAACAGCTTGGAGACCGTTACCTGCAGCCGACGATCCTTTATCGAAACCTGGCAAACGGCAAGTTCGCCGATGTGACAGACTCCGCCGGACCCGCATTCCAGGTTCCCCGCCCTGCTCGCGGCCTGGCGGTAGGAGATTTGGATGGCGACGGCCGGCCTGAGATCTTGCTGGTAAACATGAACCAAACGCCGGCTCTTTTAAAGAATCGCGCTCCCGGCGGCCATTATTTGAACATCACCCTGACGGGAACAAAATCGAACCGGAGCGCGATCGGCGCGCGGGTAACCGTGACTGCCGGCGGCCGCAAGCGCATCGATGAAGTCATGAGCGGTTCGAGCTATTATTCGCAGAATTCGTTCACGCTGCACTTCGGCTTGGGCGCCTCGACGGCCGTCGAAAGTATCGACATACGCTGGCCCAGCGGGATCCTGCAGCACGTGGGCAGAACGGCCGCGGACCAGACGTTAAGGATTACGGAGCGTTGATTTTGAACCGCCGTGAATTTTTAGCTTTGCTCGCGGCGCTGCCGGCGTTCGCCCAACCAGCACGGCGCGATGCCCCTTACCTCGGACTGAAGCAGTTCATTGAACCGGGCTTAGATGAGTTTCCAATCGAAAAACGCGCCGCCGAAGTCCGAGCCGCCCTGCATGCGCAACCGCGCGATTGGGGCAAGGTCCGCAGGGCGCAATATTTTCCGCTTCCTGACGGCGTAATCCGCTATGAAGCGGCCAGCGAAAAGGATGCAAAACTTTTCTATCGGACGGGCCGCTGGCGCTGCGATTGGGAGAGCGGTAAGCCGTTGGCGCTGGCCCCCCTAGAAGAGCAGGTGACAAGCGCCGCTAAGCCTTATTTTCGGGACGTGACGGACGCGGTCTTGGGGTTCGACAAGCAGCTTTCACGCGGAATTCCGTACTGGCGTTCGCGTCTTGATCCGGCCAGCGGCATAGATATCTATGGCAGCAACGGAATTGCCGCTGGTGATGTCGATGGCGATGGCATGGACGAGATTTATATCTGTCAGCCGGGCGGCCTGCCGAATCGCCTGTTCAAATTTGCCGAAGACGGCCGCGCCGTCGATATCACCACGGCCTGGGGCGCCGGGTTCTTGGACGATACCTCCTGTGCGCTGTTTCTGGATTTACGGAATATAGGAAGGCAGGATCTGGTCGTGCTGCGCGCGAGCGGGCCGGTTTTATTGGTCAATGAAGGCACGCAATTCGCCCTGCGCCCGGATGCCTTCCAGTTCGCCACGCGCCCGCAGGGCGGTTTCACCGGTATGGCCGCAGCCGATTTTGACCGCGATGGAAAGCTGGACCTGTATCTGTGCTCCTATGTGTATTTTCAAAGCGAAGCGCAATATACCTATGCCTCGCCCTATCACGACGCCCAAAATGGACCCCCCAACTTTCTGTTTCGCAACCGCCTGGCGGCCGACGGAAGCGGGGTCTTTGAAGATGCCACAGCCGAAACCGGGCTGGATGAAAACAATAACCGCTTTAGCTTCGCGCCCGCCTGGTGCGATTCGAACGGCAATGGCTGGCCGGATTTGTATGTAGCCAACGATTTTGGCCGTAAAAATTTCTATGTGAATACCGGCGCACATTTTCACGACCAAGCCGCCGCAGCCGGCGTCGAGGACATCGGACCCGGCATGAGCGCTTCCTGGTTCGACTACGACGGCGATGACCGGCCTGATCTATATATAGCCAACATGTGGACCGATGCCGGGCAGCGAATCGTTCGCGATCCGCACTTCACGCCGGCCCAGAAAAACCCTGACGCGTACCGGCGCCACACTATGGGCAATTCGCTGTTCTGCAATCGCGGCGACGGCACGTTTGCAGACGTCACGGCTCGAGAGCAGGCGGCGTTCGGCCGCTGGGCCTGGGCCGCGGAAGGGCACGATCTGGACAACGACGGACAAGCCGAGATTTTCATCACCTGCGGCATGCTGACGAACGAGTCCAAGACCGACTTAAACAGTTTCTTCTGGCGGCAAGTGGTAGCGCGTTCGCCCATCGAAGCAAAGCCGTCCGCCGCCTACGAAAACGGCTGGAATGCGATTAACCAATTTATCCGCGAAGACTATAGCTGGAATGGCCGCGAGCCAAACGTGCTGCTCGCCCGCAAGTCCGGAAAATACATCGACGTTTCAGGCGTAAGCGGGCTCGATTTTGCGGACGATAGCCGCGCGTTCGCGGTGATCGATTTCGATAGCGATGGCCGGCCGGACATCGTTCTGAAAAGCCGCCTGGGACCGCAGGTACGATTTTTACAGAATGACTGGGCCGGCGGGAATCATTCCATTGCGTTTTCCTTGCGTGGAACAAAGTCGAATCGCGACGCCATCGGGGCGCGCGTGGAAGTCGATGGCCGGGCGAAATGGCTGAGCGCGGGCTCCGGCTTTCTATCGCAGCACAGCAAGCGGATGATTTTCGGACTAGGCGCCGCCGCGTTGGCGGCGCGGGTTCGCGTCACTTGGCCCTCGGGCGCGATTCAGGAATTCTCAAATCTGCAAGCGGGAAAGACCTACACGATTGTCGAAGGGTCGGCCGAAATCGCCGAAAAGGAATTTCGCCGCCCACGACCGTTGCCCTCGGGCAGCCCCCGCGCGGATAACAGTCTGGCCCTCGAAGACACCTGGTTTCTTGAGTCCATTCCCCTGCCCGAACCGCAGCGCGGGCCGGGCTTATTCGTTATCGAAGGAAATAAAGAGCAGTATCAAATTTTCCGGCGTTATCTTTTCGATTGGCGCACCGGGTTATCCGGGCCGCTGCCGCTGTTGTTGAATGAGTCGGGCCAAGCCGTCAAGGTCTACGCCAAAACTCCTGCAAAACAGCAGGTGCAGGCCGACTTGCGCGAGCTAACCCGCTTTTCGCCGCGTTTGGGCCTGCCTTTCGCTGGTGACTACATCGGCACGCCGCATCGCGATTTCTTCAAGTTCGGCGCGGCGTATTTGTGGGCAGGCTATTCCGAACAGGCTCTACCTTATCTGGAGCAAGTCCTGCGCCGCACGCCTGAAAATGCGCGCGTTCTGGTGCTGGTCGGCCGGATTCACGTGGAAGCCAATCGCCTGGACGAGGCCGAAAAACGGTTTCGCGAGGCCCTGAGCGTAAATGCCGCGAATGCCGAAGCCTGGTCCGGATTGGGCGACGTCTACGATGCGCGCAAGAATCCACGGCAGGCCAGCGAACAGTATGAAAAAGCGCTGGCTCTCAAACCCGACTTGCTTTACACATTGCTGAACGCCGGGCAGGTTGCGGACAAGTTGGAACGGCCGAAGCAGGCGGAAGATTTGTATCGTCGCGCATTTACCATCGACCCGCAAATGGCCGAAGCCGCCAACGGATTGGGCCTGGCGCTCGCGAAACAGGGTCAGGCGGAAGAGGCTCGAAAATATTTTGAGCGGGCCATCGCGTTGCAGCGCGATTTTTCGGGGGCGATCAACAACCTCGGCGTCTTGTATATTCAGCAGGGCAAAGCGGACGATGCGATCGCCGCCTTTGAATACGGGCTGCGCGTAGCGCCGAACGACGATATACTCTACCTGAATCTGGCGCGTCTCTATGTGCAGCGCGGAAACGTCGACAGGGCGCGCGAACTGATGCGAAAACTACTCGAGCGAAAACCAGGAAGTGAAACGGCGCGCCACGCGCTCGAGGAATTGAGCGCACGATGAAATGGGCAATGATTGCTTGGCTGCTCGCGGCGCCCGCCTCCGAACAGGACTTGATTGGGCGAATCGCCGAGTCGGGCCGTTGCGCCGGCGTTGGAGAAACGCCGGATTCACGCGTCGGGACGGGGATGCGCGTGGCGCCCGGACCGCCGCCGCTCGTAAGTTTTCGTTATTACGAAGGCAAGCTGCATCAGCGATTTGGAAATTCGGAATTGATGCTGGATGATGCGGGGCATTAGTTGGTTTCTCGCCGCTTCCTTGCTGGCGGCAACTTCGGCCCGCGAGGAGGGCATCAGAGCGTTTGAAGCCGGCCGTTATTCGGTGGCGCTCGCGAAATTGATGGAGGCCGCCAAAGATTCGCACGACGCCCAGGCCCGGATGTTCTTGGCGCTGACACAAGCTGCAATGGGCGATTGCCGCGCGGCTTTACCTGGCTTGACTGCAGCCGGAACGGGCCGGCTGGCCGGCTTGGCGGCAGCCAAGTGTTACAGCGTGCTCGGCGATGAAGGCCACTCGTTCTCCACCATGCAGCGCCTTCAAAAGCAGTTCCCGAAAGATGCCGACGTGCTCTACCTGACTGCCAAACTGCACATGAAAGCCTTCAACGATGCAACGCTCGCGATGTTCCAAGGCGCGCCCGCCTCCTATCGCGTTCACGAGCTATCGGGCGAAGTGCTCGAGGTAGAGAACCGGTACAGCGAGGCGGCCGCCGAGTACCGCAAAGCGATCGAGCTGAACGCGGCGGCGGCGGAATTGCATTACCGCCTGGGCAGAGCGATTCTTCTCGAAAGCCACAACGCGGAAGCATTGGAGAAAGCGGCGTCCGAATTTCGCGCTGAATTGAAACTCAGTCCGGAAGATGCGGCCTGCGAGTTTCAGCTAGGGCAGATTGCGCAGGTAAAAGGCAACGCCGAAGAAGCGAGGCCGCATTTCGAGCGTGCCGTGGCTCTCTCGCCCGGCTTTGTCCAGGCGTTGATTGCGCTGGCGAAGCTTTCGCCCCGCGAGAAAGCGATCCCGCTCTTGAACAAGGCCGTTGCGTTGCAGCCCGCAAGCGAAAGCGCCCATTATGCACTGTTGAGTGCCTATCGCAACGCGGGCGAGATGGACAAAGCGGCGGCTGAAAAGGCGATTTTGGATAAGCTGCAGAAGCCTGCCGACGGCGAGTTCTCGGATTTTCTGAAGAAACTCGGCGAGAAGCCGTCGAAGCAGTGACGAGACTCGGCGCATGGCTGTTGATGGCTGCGTTGGGCGCCTACCAGCCGCAGTTCCAGAACATCGCAACGCAGGACGGATTGACCGGCGTTTTCCCAAACGGCGGGACCGTTTCGAAGCAGTACATCATCGAAACTACCGGCAGCGGAATAGCGTGGATCGATTACGATAACGACGGCTGGCTCGATCTGTTCGTGCTCTCGGGCGAGGGCGGCACGAACCGCATGTATCGCAACGAAGGCGGCAAGCGTTTTCGCGATGTGACGGATGAGTTGGGTTTGCATCTCGTCGGGCTGGGCGCAAGGCGTGTGCGCGGGCGACTACGATAACGACGGCTTCACGGACTTGTTCGTAACGTACTGGGGCAAGAACCGGCTGTATCGCAATGTGGAAGGCAAGACGTTTCAACGACGTGACTGCGGCGGCGCATTTGACGCAAGATCGCGTGCGCTACAACACCGGCTGCGCGTTTGTTGACTCGGACGCGGATGGACGTTTGGATTTGTTCGTCGCGAACTATTTACAATTCGATCCCGCGACAACTCCCAAGCCTGGCGCGAACGCCTATTGTTACTACCGCGGCATTGCGGTGAATTGTGGACCACGGGGACTCCCGTTCGATCGCAACCTCCTATATAGGAACAACGGCGATGGAACTTTCCGCGATGTCTCCGATCCTTCGGGCGTCGCAAAACCCGAAGGACATTACGCGTTAAGCGTGTTGACGGGTGATTTTAATGAAGATGGCTTGCCGGATATTTACGTCGCCTGCGACCAAACCCCTTCCCTGCTCTACATCAACAAAGGCGGCGGCCGTTTCGAGGAGGAAGGGGTGCTGCGCGGCGTAGCGTTCGATCAGAACGGTAAAGCGCTCTCGGGGATGGGCGTCGATGCGGCGGATTATACGGGCGACGGGCACGCCGGGATTTTTCGCAGCAATTTTTCCGATGAATTTGAAACGCTTTACCGCAACCGCGGCAAAGGTAACTTCGACGACGTCACGCTCGAAGCCGGGCTCGGCGCCAACACCCGTTACGTAGGATGGGGGACCGGCTTCTTCGATTTCGACAACGATGGCTGGAAGGATTTGCTGCTGGTAAACGGACACGCCTTTCCGGAGGTGGAGAATTTACATATCGATATCCATTACAAAGACCGGGCGATTCTCTATCGCAACCTTTCCAATGGAAAATTTCGCGACATTTCGGACGACGCCGGACCAGCGCTGGCGGAGCGGCATTCGGCGCGCGGCGCGGCGTTTGGAGATATGGATAACGACGGCATGATCGAGATTGCGGTGAACAATCAGAATGAAGCGCCGTCCCTATGGAAGCAGGCCGCAACGGCCCCGGGAAACTGGATCATTCTGAAACTGACCGGTACGCGCTCGAATCGGAGCGCAATCGGGGCCCGAGTGAAAGTGCTGGCGGCCGGCCGCGCCCAATATGGCGAGGTTCGTTCCGGTGGAAGTTATCTTTCTCAAAACGACTTGCGCCTGCATTTTGGGCTGGGCGACGCGCGCAGCATAGAGCGGATCGAGATCGCGTGGCCCAGCGGCGTCCGGCAAGTTTTGCAAGATCAAGCAGTGAATCGCATTGTGACAATCAAGGAGGCGATTTGAGTAAGGTTATTTTCGGGGTGCTGCTGTGCTTGTGTGTCTCGGCGCAAAGCATTAAATATGATGCCGGGCGCCGCGTTTGGCTGCTGACCACTTCGGCGAGCTCGTATGCGATGGGTGTGTCGGCCCAAGGCGAGCTGCAGCATCTGTATTGGGGCGGCCCATTGTGGCGCGTCGAGGATATTCCCGCCGCAACCCGCAAAAAAGATCTTTCTTCGTTCGATCCGCACGAAATGCTCGAAAACGAAGAGTATCCCGGGTTGGGGCGGACCGCGCTATTACGAGCCATCGCTCAAAATCACGCGCGCGGATGGCGACCGCGACCTGGTGCTGCACTATGTCTCGCATCAAATCAAGGGCGATGATCTTACGATCACTCTGAAAGACATCCGCGACGATATCGAGGTCGAGCTCCACTACACGCGTACATGCCGGAACCATTGGCCGGAAAGCGACAATCCATAACCGCAGTAAGCAAGCGATCACGCTTGAGAGTGCGCAATCGGCGGCGTGGTACCTGCCGCCGGGCGTTGGCTACCGGCTCTCGTATCTGAGCGGGCGTTGGGCAGCGGAGACGCAGCTCAATCGCGAGCCGATTCACGAAGGCATGAAGGTTCTCGAGAGCCGCACCGGGCACACCGGCCACAACATCAATCCGTGGTTTGCCGTCGATAACGGCGATGCCGATGAAGCGCACGGCCGGGTATGGTTCGGAGCGCTGGCCTGGAGCGGCAACTGGCGGATCAGCGTAGAGCAGACCCCTTATCGGCAGGTGCGGGTTACGGGCGGATTCAATCCGTTCGATTTCGCGTACCAGCTGAAACCGGGCGAATCGCTCGAGACGCCGGTTTTTTACGCGGGTTATTCCGCAGCACGGATTCGGCGAAGCTTCGCGCTTGCTGCACACTCTCGAGCGCACCGAGATCGAGCCCGGCGGCATCAAAGCGCGGCCGCGGCCGGTTCTCTACAACTCGTGGGAAGCGACGGAATTCAATGTAGACGAAGCGGGGCCAGAACGGCGCTAGCCGAAAAAGCCGCGAAGCTCGGCGTCGAATTGTTCGTGATGGACGATGGCTGGTTCGGCAAGCGAAACAACGATCACGCGGGCCTGGGCGACTGGACAGTCAATCCCGAAAAGTTTCCGAACGGCCTGAATGGGCTGATCTCAAATGTAAACGCGCTCGGCATGGATTTCGGCTTGTGGGTCGAGCCGGAGATGGTGAATCCGGATAGCGATCTGTATCGGGCGCATCCGGATTGGGTCATGAATTTTCCCGGCCGCCCGCGTAGCGAATTGCGCAATCAATTGATTCTGAATATGGCGCGCGACGACGTCGAGAGTACATTTTCGGCGTGCTGGACAAGCTTGCGAGCGACGTACAACATCCGGTATTTCAAATGGGACATGAACCGCATATTCGCGGAGCCCGGATGGCCGGAAGCGCCGATCGATAAGCAGCGGAATTGTGGGTGAAGTACGTCTGGAACTACTACGACATCATGGAGCGGCTACGAGAAAAGCATCCACGGCTCGAAATCGAATCGTGCTCGGGCGGCGGCGGGCGCATCGATCTGGGCGTTCTCCGCTACGTCGATGAAGTCTGGACATCCGATAACACGGAGGCGTTCGATCGCTTGCGGATTCAAGAAGGCTTTTCGCAAGCCTATGCCGCGAAGTTCATGTCGGCGTGGGTCACCGATGTACCGAACATGAATGGACGCAGCACGCCGCTCCAATACCGGTTTCTGGTGGCGATGCAAGGAGCTCTGGGAATCGGAGCGAATCTGAACAAATGGACGGATGCCGATAACGATCTCGCAAAACGTATGGTCGCGCTCGACAAGCGCATACGCACGACTGTCCAATTCGGCAATCTGTACCGGCTGCTCTCGCCGCGCACGAACGATACGACCGCTAACGAGTATGTGTCAGCGGATGGAAAAGAAGCGGTGGTCTTTGCATTCCGGCATTCGCAGGAGTACAAAACGCCGCCGCCCGCACTTCGCCTGGAAGGCTTAGAGGCTCGCCGCCTGTACCAATTGGAATCGCTGGATGGGAAGCCGTTGGGCACTTCGAGCGGAGCGTACTTAATGCAGCAGGGAGTAAATGTGACGTTACAGGGAGATTTCGATAGTACGGCGGTGCTTTTGCATCGCGTCGAATAGCTTATATGCGCTACATGTTTATGATCTACTCTCAGGAAACAACCGAAGGTCTCACGCCGGAAGAGGTGGCCAATATCTACAGCGGACATGCGGCTGTGCTGGATGATACGGCGCGCAAAGGTATCTTGCTCGGCGCGGAACGTCTCAGGCCGACGGCCAGTGCGACTACGGTTCGCATGGAACGCGGAAAGGCTCTGGTTACCGATGGACCGTTCGCCGAGACCAAGGAACAATTGGCGGGCTACTACATCCTCGAATGCGCGGACCTGGACGAAGCTATGGAGTGGGCCAAGAGAATCCCGACAACGTGCCGGGGCGGCGGCGGCTGTATCGAGATTCGTCCCATCGACGATCTGCCCAAGCGCCCGTGACGGTGGATGCGAAGCAAGCGGTCGAAGCGCTGTTCCGGGAGGAATCCGGCCGCATCATCGCCACGTTGATTCGCATTTCAGGATCGTTCGATTGGGCCGAGGAGGCCATGCAAGAGGCGTTTACCTCGGCTTTGATGTCATGGCCGGAGAAAGGCATTCCGCAAAATCCCGCTGCCTGGATCATAGCGGCGGCGCATCGCAAGCTGATCGATCAGAGCCGGCGAGAGCGGACCAGGCGCGAAAAGCAGGATTCTCTGAAATACGAAACACAAGCGGCAAGTCTGCCGGAGGCGCCGATGAGTCTTCCCGACGATAGATTACGGCTGATTTTTACTTGTTGTCATCCGGCACTTCAGCAGGGCGCGCAGGTGGCTTTGACCTTGCGGACTCTGGGCGGACTTACGACAACAGAGATTGCGAAAGCGTTTCTCACGCCAGAAGCTACACTCGCACAGCGGCTGGTGCGGGCAAAACGCAAGATTCGGGATGCGCGGATTCCTTACGTGATTCCCGCGCCCGGTCAACTGCGGGAGCGGCTGACTGCGGTACTAGCTGTGATTTATCTGATTTTCAACGAAGGCTACGCGGCCGCTTCGGGCCAACAATTGGTGCGGCGCGATTTGTGCGTGGAAGCGATCCGCCTCGGACGCCTGCTGAACGAGATGCTTCCAGATGAGCCGGAAACCCTCGGCCTGCTCGCGCTGATGCTGCTGCACGATTCGCGCCGCGAGACCCGCGTAAAGGATGGGCAACTCGTCACGCTTGAGGAGCAGGATAGGCCTCACTGGGATCAAGCTGAGATTCGCGAAGGCTTGCGGCTGGTAGAAGCGGCGCTCCAGCGCAGGCCGCTCGGGCCATACCAATTGCAGGCGGCCATTGCCGCGGTCCACGCGGAAGCGAAGACGGCGCAGGAGACGGATTGGCCTCAAATCGCGCGGTTATACGAGAAGCTGCTTGAGTTCAACAACTCCGCTGTGATTGCGCTGAACCATGCGGCAGCGCTCGCAATGAGCGGTGCGCTCGAGGAAGGATTGACCCTGATGGACAATTTGCAGCTCGATCGCTATTACCTGTTCCACGCCGCGCGGGCGGACATTCTCAGGCGAATGAATCGGCCGGCGGAGGCGATGGAAGCGTATCGGAATGCTCTCGCGTTGGCGACGAACCGCGTGGAACAAGAATTTCTAGAGAGGCGGCTAAGCTCATGTTTGAACTGAACGGACAGACGGCCATCGTGACCGGCGCGGCTACCGGAATCGGCGAGGCGATTGCACGGCGGCTGGCGACGGCCGGAGCGGCAGTGGCGGTGGCGGATTTAGATTTCGCTGGCGCTACGGGGGTCGCCGATTCACTGGGCGGTGGATCGTTTGCCATCGAGTGCGATGTTTCGAAACGCGATTCCGTCGAGCGCGCCGTCGAGCGAGTAGTTTCGCGAACCGGGCGAATCGACATCTTGGTAAACAATGCCGGCATTGCCGGGCGCGCGGCGCCAATTTGGGAGCAGACGGAAGAAGACTGGAACCGGACGATCGCCATCAACGTGACGGCTGTGTTTCATTTTTGCCGCCTTGTGGCACCGCACATGCTCAGTCGGAAATACGGCCGGATCGTGAATATTGCCTCGATTGCCGGCAAGGAGGGCAATCCGAACATGGTTCCTTACTCGGCGAGTAAGGCGGCGGTGATTGCACTTACTAAGTCGTTGGGGAAGGAAGTAGCAACCAGCGGCATTTGCGTGAACGCCGTTTCGCCAGCCGTGATACATACTAAGATTCTGGATCAATTGACGGCAGCGCAGGTCGACTACATGACCGAGCGCATCCCGATGCGCCGGACGGGCACGCCGGAAGAGGTCGCGGCCGTAGTGCATTTTCTCGCGAGCCCCGACTGTTCGTTCGTGACCGGCCAATGTTACGACGTAAGCGGCGGCCGCGCGACCTATTAGCGAGAGACGACAAATCGTCTCGAAACAGATCCGCACTGACGTCGGAGCGTGCATAACATTGGCTATCATTGCAAGTCAGGCAAGCATAGCGTGAATGCCACGGGTTTGGAAAAGCTCTAGATTATTAAATCGATGGGGCCGTCTACGGGCAGCCATTGTATGTCCGTCGCCCGGCGGCGCTCTAACTGTTTCGGCAAACGGAAAGGAACCGGGTACCGGAATTGTTTGGGCCACCCTGACTACCGGAAAGAGCGCCGATCACGGGAACGCCGCGGGCGTGCTGCGCGCCCTCAACGCCGAGACGCTCGAGGAGCTTTGGAATAGCGAAGCAAACCCCAAACGGGACCGTCTCGGCACGCTCGTCAAATTTGTCCCAACCCTGGTGGTGGACGGGGCGCGTTTATGTGCCGAATTACGATAACGCGGTCGTTGTTTATGGAGTTCTGCATGATTAAAGCTACTTGCTTCCTTTTCGCCGCTTCGCTCGCGCAGGCTGCGTCGTTCGATATTACGCAGTACGGCGCTATAGGGAACGGCACAACCCTCGCGAGCGCCGCGATTAACAAAGCGATCGACGCCGCCAGCGCGGCGGGGCGAGGGACAGTTCACTTTCCGGCCGGTACCTGGCTCTCCGGCTCCATTCATCTGAAGAGCAATGTGGCACTGTATTTCGAGCCGGGTTCCACGCTTCTCGCGACCGAGAACTCCGAGGCGTATGACGAAGCGCAACCGAACCAATGGGAGAAGTATCGGGATTTCGGACATAGTCATTTTCACAACAGCCTGATCTGGGGTGAGGGATTGGAGAACGTTTCGATTCTCGGGCCCGGCCGCATTGACGGCAAAGGGCTGACTCGCTCCGCCAATAAGCGCGTGGGGAACAAGGCAATCAGTTTGAAGCTTTGCCGGAACGTCGTGATCCCTGATGTCTCGATTCTGATGGGCGGACACTTCGGCATTCTGGTCACGGCGGTCGAAAGGCATCGAATTCAACAACGTGGACGTTAGCTACGAGAACAAGAGGAACGGCCGCCATTCCTGCTCGAACACGTGTCAGCGGCGGAGATGAACCACGTCAAGGCGCAGCATGCGGACGGCGTTCCGGTTGTCAAGCTTCAAGACGTGAACGGCTTTAGCACGCATAATTCGCCGTGGACCGCGGACTTGAAACTCGGACGCGTGGAGCAGAAACAGTTCTGATCGGACTATAGAGGCGAGTCCAAGATTTCAGCAGGCGCACCCATCCGTTGGAGCATCTGGGCAATCTCCTGCTGTTTGTCGTGCTCGGATAGGACGCCATCGCCCGGACGTTTTGCCAAATGCTCTTCGAGCAGCTTTTGACCTATCGCCGGGCTCAGAAAACTACCTCCGCCTGCCACCGCGCGGACGGCAGGAAACAGATCCGTCGACGCGGCGTCCTCGAGCACATAGCCGCGCGCCCCAGCTCGCAAGGCTTCGGAAACGTACTCCTGGTCCGTAAGAACCGTGACAAAGATGATCCCAAATCCGTGTTTTTTCGAGGCTATCTCGCGGGCTGTTGAGATGCCATTGACCGGTGGGAGTTGTACATCGAGCAGAACCACATCCGGACGGCGATATTCCGCCAAAGCCACCGCCTCCCGTCCATCGGCGGCTTCTCCGATCACGCGAAAAGCGGGCTCCCTTTCAAGAAGCAACCGGAGATTGCTTCGAATAATCGGATGATGATTTGCGAGGACGATGCGGATAGGTTCCATACGCAACCACGGGCATAATAGCCGCAAATTTCGCTCAAAGATATCCGCTCCGAACCGTATTCTTGTTGGGGATTTCAAAGTAGCCATTGTCTACTTTGAATTCGTCCGCAAAAATACGCCGGTCAACGTATGGCTAGCGGAGTGCGGAAGCACCTACACTGGGCATGGCTACCGATGACCACGCGTAAACTCGTTCTTTCGATGTGCGGAGTCGTGATCGCGGCGTTTGCCACGTTGACCGAGTCGTGCTCCAAAACTTCGAGCGCCGCAAGTCAGAAATCGGAGGCCGGCGAGGCGCCCGCTGTAGCGGTGGCCAAGGCGAAGACCGAGGATATGTCGCGGGGATTGGTCCTCACGGCCGAGTTCAAGCCATTTCAGGAGATCGACGTGATGGCCAAGGTCGCGGGCTACGTAAAAAAGATCAACGTGGACGTGGGAGACCGTGTTAGGCAGGGCGAGCTACTGGCGGTGCTCGAAATTCCGGAGATGGCGGACGATCAGGCGCGCGCGGAATCGATGGTGAGCCGCAGCCAGGCGGAAGTGGCGCGTGCCAGAGATGAACTGCAACGCGCTGAATCCTCGCGCGACATTGCGCATCTTTCCTACACTCGTCTGGCGGACGTTGCCAAACGAAGAGCCGGGCTCATAGCGCAGCAAGAGATCGACGATGCACAAAGCAAAGACATGGTGGCGGAGGCGCAGGTGAGCGCGGCGAAATCGAACCTTTCCGCCGCCGAACAACAGGTACACGTGAGCACGGCCGAGCTACAGAAGGTCAAGACGCTTGCGGATTACATTCGCGTGACCGCTCCGTTCGCCGGCGTCATTACCAAGCGGTACGCCGATACGGGCTCGATGATCCAGGCAGGCACGTCTTCGAGCACGCAGGTGATGCCGCTCGTCAAGCTGTCGGAAAACAGCCTGCTGCGTTTGATTCTTCCCGTTCCCGAATCCGCCGTCCCGACGGTACACGTTGGGCAGCAAGTTGAAGTGCGCGTGCCTACGCTGAACCGCTCGTTCCCTGGCCGGGTGGCGCGCTACGCCGATAAGCTGTCGCCGGGAACTCGCACGATGGACACGGAGGTAGATGTTCCCAATCCGAGTCTAATCCTCATCCCCGGAATGTTTGCCGAGGTGAATCTTACGCTGGCCCAGCGTGACGGCGTGCTGGCTGTTCCGATCCCCGCCGTGGATTTAGGCAGCGATGAATCGTCGGGCCAAGTGGTAGTGGTGACGCCAGAGAATCGGATTGAGATTCGGAAGGTGCAGCTCGGCATGCAGAATGCAAACAGCTTCGAAATCCGGTCTGGCTTGCGGGCTGGAGACCTGGTGGTGACGGGCAACCGCTCGCGCCTCGCGGCCGGCCAGCAAGTACGTCCGAAGCTGACCGATATCGCAGCCGAGGCCGCTCCTTAAGCGCATGTCCCGTTTTGCTATCCGAACACCTTACTTCATCGTTGTCGTAGCGCTGATCGTCGCAGTGGTGGGTGGCGCGGCGCTCGCGCGCATGCCTATCGACATGTTCCCTACCATCAACATTCCCATGGTGGTGGTCGCAACCTTTTATAACGGCATGCCGCCCGAACAAATCGAATCGGATATCACCAGCCGTTTTGAGCGGCAGTTCACGCTGGCAAGCGGCATTGAACACATCGAATCCCGCTCTCTTCCCGGCGCGAGCGTGATTCGTGTTTATTTCCAGCCGGGCAGCAACTCGGATTCGGCTGTGGCCACTATTTCGAACCTCGCCATGGCGCAGTTGCGGCGCCTGCCTCCGGGCACATTACCTCCGGTCGTGCTGAAGTTCGATGCCTCGAGCCTTCCGGTTTGCTTGGTCACGGTGGGAGGCCAGGGCTTCAATGAAACGCAGTTACGCGATCTCGCGCAGTTCACGGTTCGCAATCAGATGGCTAGCGTTGCGGGCGCGAGCGTGCCACAGCCGTTCGGCGGCGGCTATCGCCAGATTATGGTGTACGCGAACCCGTACAAGCTGGAGGCACACGATCTCAGCCTCATGGATGTGGTTCGGACGGTCAATCGCTCGAATTTGATTCTGCCCGCTGGAGACGTGCCGATCGGATCGCTCGACTACAACATCTATACCAACAGTCAACTCCCGAGTATTGCCGAGATCGATCGATTGCCGCTGAAGGTGGTTGGTCAATCGATTGTCCGCGTCGGCGATATAGGATACGCCAAGGACTCGCACCAGATTCAGACCAGCGTCGTGCGAGTGGACGGCAAGCGCTCCGTTTACACTCCCGTACTCAAGCAGGGCGGCGACACCAACACCATCGCGGTGGTGAATGGAGTGCGCGATGTAGTCCAACATCTGGTGGACGTGCCCAAGAACTTGGTCGCGAACGTATTGTTCGATCAATCGCGCTTCGTTAAAACCGCCATTCGGACGCTGCTCGACGAAGGCGCTATCGGCCTGTTCCTGACCTCGCTCATGATCCTGATCTTTCTCGGGAGCTTGCGGGCAACCGTAGCGGTGTGCTTTTCAATTCCTTTATCGGTACTGGCAACGTTCCTGGCGCTTTCATTCGGAGGCGGGACGGTAAACAGCATGGTATTAGGCGGCCTTGCGCTGGCATTGTCGCGCCTGATTGATAACTCCGTCGTGGTGCTCGAGAATATCTATCGGCATCTGGAGATGGGCGAGGACCCAAATAAGGCTGCCGAAAACGGCGGGCGCGAAGTTGCGTTGCCGGTGCTCGCCGCGACGCTGACCACAGCCGTGGTGTTCTTCCCTGTGACTTTTTTGTATGGCGTCAGCCGATTCCTATTTTCAGCGCTCGCGCTCGCGGTCGTGCTGGCCCTGTTCGCCTCTTTCGCGGTGGCGATGACAGTCGTGCCATTGTTCTGCGCGCGGTTTATTAAAGCCGCGTCGCATCACGGCACGCCATCATCCGGAAAACCTGTCGACGTGGAGTTGGATAGCAAGCACAATCGCTGGCGGCTGGGCGAGCGTTTTAACGTTTGGTTCAACGATCGCTTTGAATCGTTCCTGCGCCTCTACGACCGGCTGGTGGGAGGCGCGCTCCGGCGTCCGTGGCTCACTGTCGGATTATGCGGCGTTTCTTTCGCGGCCAGTCTAGCGCTGTTTCCGCTGCTGGGGCTGTCTTTCTTTCCGCGGACCGATGCAGGCATGTTCGTTATCAATGTGAAGGCGCCCTCGGGCTCGCGCATTACGGTCACCGAGAGTGAAGTCGCCAAAGTCGAGGCGTTAATCCGGCAGACGATCCCGGCAAGCGACCTGGGCGTGATTCTCTCGAACATTGGAGTGACGCCCGGGTTCTCCTCTATCTACACAAGCAATTCCGCGCAGCATACGGCATTCGTGCAGGTCGGACTGAAAGACGACCACAAGGTGGGCAGTTACGAGTACATGGCCCGATTAAAACAGCGGATGGCGGAGGACCTGCCGGAACTGAACACATATTTCCAATCCGGCGGCATGGTGGATGCGGTGCTTAATCTAGGGCTGCCCGCGCCAATCGACGTCCAGGTGGCCGGTACTAATTTGGCGGCGTCGCACGCCACCGCACTGAAGCTTGCCTCGAAAATCCAACAGATTCCGGATGTCGCGGACGTATATATTCCGCAGGATATCGATTATCCGGCGCTGAAGCTGAACGTGGATCGCACGCGAGCTAGCGAGCTTGGGCTCGATCAACAGGAAGTGGTCGGCAACGTGATCACGGCACTCGCGAGCAACCAGATGATCGCGCCCAGTTATTGGATTGATCCAAAGTCAGGACAGGATTACATGCTCACGGTCCAGTACACCGAGGGTCAGGTGAAGTCGCTGGCTGATTTGCGTGCCATACCTTTGCGCGCAACGGCAAGCCTGCTGCCCACGCGCCTCGATACGATCAGCTCGCTGTCGCGCACCAATGCGCCTACCGAAGTGGATCACTATCAGATCCGGCGGGTGATGGATGTGTATGTGCGGCCGCTAGGCGAGGAATTAGGAGGTATCGCCGATCGCATCGACCGGATCATCGCGCAAACGACGATTCCCACAGGGGCTGAACGTAACATTGCGCGGAATGGTGCAAGGCATGCGCGCCTCGTTTCGCAGCTTCGCGCTCGGCCTCACTCTCTCGGTGGTGTTGCTCTACCTGATTTTGGTAGCTCAGTTCCGCAGCTTCATCGATCCGCTCTTGATTCTGTTGGCCGTTCCGCCCGGTTTGACGGGCGTGCTCCTCACGCTGTGGCTCACCGGAACAACGCTGAACGTAATGTCACTCATGGGAGTGGTGATGCTGACCGGGATCGCGGTTTCAAACAGTATCTTGATCGTGGAATTTACGCGCCAGTTGCGCGAGCAAGGTATGCCAGTGCGCGACGCCGTCGCGATGGCCTGCCGCGTTCGTCTGCGGCCGGTCCTGATGACTTCGCTTGCCACGATCATCGGCCTGCTGCCGATGGCCCTCAAACTGGGCGAGGGAAGCGAAAGCTATGCGCCGCTGGCCCGCGCGCTTCTGGGCGGATTAACGCTCTCCGTGGCGCTCACGGTCTTCCTGGTGCCGGCCGCGTACCTGCTGGTCTACGGAAATAGGAATGAACCAGCGCAAGCCTGATTCAGGATCGACATTGATACGAACGGTTGCCGTGGCAATAGTAACCCTGGGCATCTCCGGCCTGCTCCATGCACAGACCAGCGCGCCGCAACTGAGCCTGGCGGATGCGCAGGCGCTCGCACTGAAAAATCATCCACAGATTCTTGCGTCGCAAGCAATCTCGCTGCGAGCGAATCAGATCACGCGAGCAACCCGCTCGGCCTACTATCCCACCTTGAGCGGCGACGTAACCGGCGCGCAAGCAAATCTCAATAGCCGTCTTGGCGCTGGCGTGCTAAATGATCCCGCACTGTTCAGTCACTTTGGAACAGGACTTAGCCTTTCGCAGTTGATCACTGATTCCGGACGCACGAACAACCTGGTTTCGAACGCTAAGCTCCAGGCGCAAGCGAGCCAGGCAGACTACCGGGCGACCCGCTACGACGTTTTACTGGGTGTAGATCAGGCTTACTATGAAGTGCTGTTTGCCGAGCAGCTCGTCAAAGTCGCGGACCAAACCGTGGCGACTCGTCAAACCGTTGTCGATCAGGTTTCGGAATTAACGAGAAGTAAGCTCAAATCGGAAGTCGACCTCAGCTTCGCGCAAGTCAACTTATCGGACGCGAAGCTCATGCAGCTTCGCGCGCAGGATCGTCTCGCCAGCGCCTACGCCGCCCTCGGGCAAGCGCTCGGCAGCCAGAAATCGGTGCGGTATCGGCTCTCCGATGAACCCATGCCGCCGCAACCGCCGGCGAATCCAGAGGCGCTCATTCAGCAGGCGTTCCAGAATCGGCCCGAGCTAGCGAGTCTCCGGCTGCAGCAGCAGGCGGACCAGAAATTTGTCTACGCAGAGCGGGATCTCAGCCGGCCGACGGTGAGCCTTGTGGCCGTCGGAGGCGCGCTGCCGTATATCCGTTCGGGAAACGTCAATGCGAATATACCGACCGGGTACGAGGCCGCGGGAGTGAACGTACGCATTCCGGTATTCAACGGCCATCTTTTCAGCGCACGCCGCCAAGCCGCGGAATATCAACTGACCGCCACGGAACAGAGGGTTCGCGGTCTAGAAGACCGGATCGCGCGCGATGTACGAACGTCATGGGAACGAACCAGAACTTCTTTCGAAGCCATTGGCGCGACTCAGCAGCTCCTGGTCCAGGCTAACCTGGCACTCGATTTAGCGCAGGGCAGGTACAATCTGGGCCTGAATTCTATAGTGGAATTGACCCAGGCGCAACTTGGCCAGACCTCGGCCGAGGTTGAAAACCTGAATGCGAAGTACGAATACCAGGAAGCATACGCCGCCCTCCAGTACACGTTGGGACTGCTGCATTAGCCGCCTCACGAGGCCGACGTGAAGCGTCTTCTTTTTATCGGATTCGGCGGGCTTCTGTTGCTGCTTGCGTTCACGGGCCTGAATGCACTTTCCGTTCTGACAAGAATCCAGACCCGGAACGAGAGTATCCGCGAAGATTACTCTAATCGGGATCGGATTCTGGAACAGCTTCGATCCGACGTCTACTTATCCGGAACCTATGTTCGCGATCTGCTTCTCGAACGGGATCCGAGCCTGGGAGACACGCATCGCAAAGAGTTGGACGACGCGCGTCTGCGAATAGAGGCCAACGTCTCGTCATACCACGGGATTCTTCGTGGTGAAGAACGGGCGCCCTTCCAGCAGTTCACGAGAGAAGTCAAGGAGTACTTCAATTCGCTGCGCCCCGCGCTCGAATGGAATGCCGCTCAGCGCCAAGCGCTCGGTTACTCGTTCATGAAGAATTCGCTGTTGCCGCGGCGCATGGTCATTGTCCGGCTTGCCGACCAGATTAGCCAAGTCAATCAAAAGCAAATGGACGAGGGCAATAAACAAGTAGCCATCTTGTTTGCTGACTTTCGGCGGTCGTTGATCGTTCTGCTGGTACTGACACTTATTGGGGGGACTTTGTTAGCGGGCGGAAGCATCTATCGTATTTTGCGGCTGGAGCGCGTGTCGGCCCAGCGCTTTGATGAAGTGGAGCAGGCCCGCGGCGCATTGCGGCATTTATCCACGCGCTTGATTGAAGTGCAGGAGTCGGAAAGGCGGGCATTATCCCGCGAGTTGCATGATGAAGTTGGCCAGTCGCTGTCGGCCCTGCTTCTTGGTCTAGGCAATGTGGCCGCGATTCTTCCACCCGAGACCGGAGACGAAGCGCGAGTCCAGTTATTCGACCTTCGCCGTCTGGCGGAAAGGACTGTGGCCGTGGTGCGCGACATGTCCCTGCTTCTGCGTCCTTCCATGCTGGACGATCTTGGCTTGATACCGGCGGTGCAGTGGCAGGCGCGCGAGGTATCCCGGACAAAGAATATAGCTGTGCAGGTCCAGGCGGAGGCATTACCCGAAGAGATTCCGGACGAATACAAAACCTGCACTTACCGAATTGTCCAGGAGGCGCTCCACAACGTTGTCCGGCATGCGAAGGCAAAGAGCGTGCGGATTCACCTGGGTCCGCATGGCGATAATCTGCTACTTACGATCCAGGATGATGGACAGGGATTCGTGCCGGAGCGAGAGAAAGGCGTTGGTCTTCTCGGAATGGAAGAAAGGGTAAAACACCTGCACGGCTCTTTTCACGTCGGTTCAAGCCGCGGGACGGGCACCTTAATTCGGGTTGAATTGCCGCTTTCAGAAAGCGGAGCAACGGTTCTGACATGAGCCCGGTGCGCATCGTGCTCGCCGACGATCATACAATCATGCGGCATGGTCTTCGGTTGGTGCTCGAGCGGCAACCGGATTTCGCGGTAGTCGGGGAAGCAAATAACGGGCGGGAGGCGATCGACATGGTCGTTCGGGAAAATCCCGACGTGACTGTTATGGACATCGCCATGCCTCTGTTGAACGGTATCGAAGCGGCGAAGCGAATTGCGGAAGAGCGGGTGAAAACGGCGGTCGTGATTCTCAGCATGCATTCGGATGAGAGCTATATTTTAAAGGCTCTCCGGGCCGGAGCCCGCGGGTATCTTCTCAAGGACTCGGCGGAAATCGATCTGATCCAAGCAATTCGAGCAGTGAGCGCGGGCAAGGCGTTCTTTAGCCCTGCCGTTAGCAGCGTGTTAGCGGACGACTATCTTCGACAGATACAGCAGCAGGGCGTGGAAGATCCCTATGAGTTACTTACGGCGCGCGAACGCGAATTACTGCAGTTGATCGTCGAGCTCAAATCGACCAAGGATATTGCCGGTCTGCTGGGTATTAGTCCTCGTACGATCGATACTCATCGCGGGAATCTGATGCAGAAGCTGAATGTACATAGCATTCCGGAATTGCTCCTGTATGCCATGCGGAAAGGCCTGATTAGTTAGTCGTTATGCATCCTGACATAGCTGCCACCTCTGTCCATTACGCCGGCTGGTCTCCAGCTTGCCGCTGCAGCACTTCCAGCTCGCGCTTCAGTTCCTCCACGATATGGGAGTACTTCGGATCGCGATAGAGATTGTGCATCTCGCGAGGATCGTTCTTCTCATCGAACAATTCCCAATCGGGCGCGGTATCGGGGGGATTCGCGCCCTTCATGCCGAGCGGTTTGCCGTAATAGTAAATGAGCTTCCAGCGTTCGGTGCGAACGCCGTAGTGCGCGGGCACATGATGGTCGTTCGTGTTGTGCATCCAATAGCGGTAATACATCGCTGTCCGCCAATCGCCGGGCGTGTGGCCTTCCAGGTTGGCGCGGAAACTGCGGCCCTGCATTTCCGCGGGGGCGGCGCGGCCGGCGTAGTCGAGAAACGTCGGCGCGAAATCGATATTCAGCATCATGTCGCGATTCACCGATCCGGCCTTAATGCGACCCGGATAGCGCACGAGGAACGGCATGCGCAGCGACTCCTCGTACATCAGCCGCTTGTCGAACCAGCCGTGATCGCCGAGGAAGAAGCCTTGGTCGGAGGTATAGATCACGATCGTATTCGAGGCCAGGCCTTCCGCTTCCAGATAGTCGAGGATTCGTCCGACGTTGTCGTCGACGCTCTGAATGCAGCGCAGATAGTCCTTGATGTAGAGCTGATACGCCCATTTGCGCAGGGCGTCGCCTTTCAGATCGGCCGGCCGATGCTGTCTTCAGGTCGCGATCCTGCATGTCTTCGCCCACCTTCATCGTGACCGCGGCCACGCTGCGCGCGCGGCCTTCGTAGTGATCGTAAAGGTTGTCCGGTTCGGGGATTGTCTGATCGGCGAACAGGTCCTTGTATTTGGGCGCGGGCTCCCAGGGGCGGTGCGGCGCCTTGTGATGGGACATCAGGAAGAACGGCTTGTTCGCGATCGCGCTGCTTTAGCCAGTCGAGACTGAAATCGCCGATCAGGTCGGTGCAATAGCCGGTGTATTTCTTTTTGCCGGCCGCCGTTAGGAAGACGGGATCGTAGTAGACGCCCTGCCCCGGCAGGATGTTCCAATAGTCGAAGCCGGTGGGATCGGTTTCGAGATGCCACTTGCCGATCATGGCGGTCTGGTAGCCGGCCTTCTGCAGCTCTTTGGCGACATTATCGCTGTCGGGGTCGATCGCATCGTCGAGCGTGTAGACGCCGTTCTTGTGGCTGTACTGGCCGGTCAAAATCGCGGCTCGGCTCGGCGTGCAGATAGAGTTCGTGCAGAAACAGTTTGAAAGGCGCACGCCCTCGTTCGCGATGCGATCGATGTTCGGAGTCTTGTTGATCCTGCTGCCGTAAGCCGAGATGGCGTGGGCCGCATGGTCGTCCGCCATGATGTACAGGATGTTCGGCTGCTGCTCGACCAGCGGCCACACCGGCTCCCGCCGCTCCTAGGAGGCCGAGAAATTCCCGCCGCGTGCGATTCATCATATGCTCGTTTGCCGCCTTGCCGAAATGATATACGTTGACGCCACCTCTTTGGCGGTGATTCGCCCGCGTGTCGCAATGGAGAGTACCGCGCCAAGCAGCAGAAATGAAGCGGCAATACATAATTCCGGCGATGGATGCTCCTTTATCGGAACGCCGCGCAGGTAACCTTCCATGAATCGTGGCGAGGAATTAAAGGCAGAATGCATCAGGATAGCTACAACGACTGATCCGCCGGATGCATTGAAACCGAAAGCGATCACCAGCGAAAGTCCCATTACTATTAGAAAAACCTTTGCGGTGAGGCGCTACTCCAGCCGCGAACAAGAAACAGCGGGAGATGCCAGGCGGCCCAGAGAATACCAACACAAAGCGCTGCGCTCCACGGTGGCAGGATATGTTGCAACCGCGACTGCAGGAATCCTCTCCAACCAAACTCCTCGAAAAGAGGTCCACCGAAAAGATTGTAATTGAACATGCGAACTAGAATTCCTGTAAGGACAGTTGCGTGCCAGTGCCATTCGTTAGGAGCTCCTTTGGACATCAGTGCAGGAACCACAACAAAAAAGCAGGACAGGATGAGCATGGGTCCCAGCAGAAGCCACAATAGTTGAAACGTACGCGGCGGAAGGAGTCGTACTGCCTGCCAATTGCCGGTCTGCAGCCGATGAGCGATGTAGCAGGCCAGCAGGGGGCCTGTTGTTCCCACGCAGATGATGACGGGAAAAGGAGGGGCGATCCGAAACAGTTTCAGGCCGTCTCGACCTAGAATTGACGGCGCCCAAAGCGCCCATGACAGACCGCAAGCGAGGCCATAGTAGATCGCGATGTATTTCCACAGCGCGCTTTTCTGCATGCCGCTATCCATTATCATCGGCGCGAAGATTGCCAACCGGACAATGACGGCAGCCATCTTACCTGCGGCGGCTTCGTTTGCTACACTGACGGCTGCTTTTCCGCGCTCTCCATGCGAATCACCGCGATCCATGACATCGTCGTACCGATTGCATCCGAAATCAGTAACGCGTACATAAATTTTTCCGAGATGACCGCTTCGGCGGTAGCTATTCACACCGATGCCATAAAGAACGGCAGGCCGATCGTTGGTTTCGGCTTTCACTCCAACGGACGATATGCGCAGCGCGGACTCCTTCGCGAGCGATTCATTCCCCGCTTGCTGGCCGCCGATCCGAACACGCTCGTAAGCGCCGCTGGCGATAATTTCGATCCCATAAAGGCGTGGACCATCCTCATGAAAAATGAGAAGCCCGGTGGTCATGGCGAACGGTCCGTGGCGGTCGGAACGTTGGACATGGCTTTGTGGGATCTAGTTGCAAAGATCGAGGACCGTCCTTTGTACGCCGTGGTGGCCAATCGTTTCGGAAACGGTGCTCCGCAATCGGATGCCTATGTCTACGCGGCGGGCGGTTATTACTATCCCGGTAAGAATGTACAGGCGGTGGTTTCGGAAATACGAGGCTATCTGGAAGCGGGATATACCACCGCAAAGATCAAGATTGGCGGAGCTTCTCTCGCGGAAGATCTTAAGCGGATCGAGGCCATTCTCTCGATTCTGCCGCCGGGAGGACAACTTGCTGTTGATGCGAATGGCCGGTTCGATTTGAAAACGGCGTTGGCTTATACCGAAGCGCTCAATCAATACTCGTTGAAGTGGTATGAAGAACCGGGCGATCCGCTCGACTACGAAATCATGAAAGAGGTTGCGGCGGCGTCCCGGAACCCGGTCGCTACCGGCGAGAATCTTTTCTCTTCACAGGACGCGCGCAATCTGGCGCGCTACGGCGGGATGGATTCGGAGCGCGATTTCCTGCAGATGGATCCGGCGCTCAGCTACGGACTGGTCGAGTATGTGCGCACGCTCGAAGCGTTACGGCCTTATGGCTGGGCGCCGAACCGTTGTATCCCGCACGGCGGGCACCAATTCGCGCTCCATCTTGCAGCCGGTTTGGATCTGCACGGAAACGAATCGTATCCGGGAGTGTTCGAGCCATTCGGCGGATTTGCGGACAATACGCCGGTCGTGAACGGCAGGATCGCGCTGCCGGATACGCCTGGAATCGGCATCGAATGCAAGCGCAATCTGTATGCGGTGTTCCGTGAACTCTAACGCGGCCCGAACAGACTGCCGGAGTTGGGTTGAAGGAAAACCACGGAGCTCTGACAATTGACAATTATGAAAACAGCGTTTGTTCTTCTGCTTGCCGCCTCGGGTCTCCTGTGCCAGGAAACACGGAGAGAGATCACGAATCCATCGCCGAACCCGGGCGATGATGCTAAGCCAAACAGCAGCAGGATCCCGGACGTTTACGCCATCACCGGACATTTTGACCGCATTGTGATCCTGCGGTTCAAGTACAAAGCCGACCTGTTGGCTGGAATGCAACAAATGGTCAAGCAGAAGAAGATCAAGAACGGCGTCATACTATCGGCCATCGGATCGGTTCGAGGCTACCAAATCCACGAGGTCAGTAATCGAACGCTGCCGTCGAAGGATACATTCGTGAAGAATCCTACAGCACCCGCAGATCTGATCGGCATGACCGGTTACATCATGAATGGAAGGATTCATCCTCACGTGACTCTGGCCAACCCGGATCGAGCGTTTGGCGGACATCTGGAACCCGGGACCACCGTTTTCACGTTTGCAATCGTGACAATCGGAGTGCTTGAGGACGGCATCGATCTTAGCCGCGCAGATGATAAAAGTTATCGGTGATATGCCGCGTCGCTGTTGAAAGACGGAGCGGGAGACGAGAATCGAACTCGCAAGTACAAATCCGCTAAACAACACATTCTAGTCAGTCGGGCTTTCGAAGTGCGCGGCAGATTCTGAAGAAATGTTGTTGCATGAACGCCGGAACGGTCAATTTCTGCCCCCACGGAACCCCCCGTATTGAGGATGTCGCGCTACTTGGATCCTTCTCGATGATGAGTTCTACCGAGAGATTCTGGATCATCCGATTCCAGCGGATCTGGAAGCTGCGAGGCACTCTCGTGTTCACCGGCCGCGCTGGATTTGTTTATGTGGCTCTCCTATCGCTGTTTCACCGCCCAGGGCAAGGAGCACGCGTACACGCCCATTCAGAGCCGACGAGCTCAGATTTTGGGGTGGACCGCTAACCGCGACGTTGATCATCGTTGAACGACAAGCGACGGCCTCTAAATCGCTCCCGCAATCGATTATTGCATCGTTCTGAGGTCCTCGCCAGATTTAGGTCACGGGGCTCTATATTGTGCGAACGCTTCTCTGCTAATTCTTCAACCTGCATTTCCCATCGCGGCCTCAAAGCCACGACCGTCAGTAAATCCGAGCCATTCGAGAATCTTCACCCGTGTTTCCCGGCACTGAAGCGCTTAGCTTCACAAACCCGACCGGCTTCTCAGTTTCCGTCACTTCGCGGGCATCAGCGTTTCGGCACGCCGCAAGCCAAATAACATCAAGCCAGATGCAGCGAATGCAGAATCCACAGCCCAACGAAGAGTGCGAATCGGAGAGCTAGGCCAACAGGCGCGATCCAACGGGGGTTGCCATCACGCTTCTCGTAGACGTACGCTCCAGCGCTAAATAGAAGCACTCGAGAAGTCCTGTCCAACGCGCGATTGCACTGAAGTATATCTATTCCTCGACAAGCAGGTTCACAGAAACTGAGAATCCGAACCTCGCATGGACTACGTTACGGGCGATTGCATGTCCCAACGGCGTTTATGGGGACTTGTCCCCTAAAATTCTACAAAACGGTGCTGGATGGGCGCTTTTGGCTACTGCGCTATTTTTCGGGGACTTGCCCCGTCTTCACGGGCGGCCACAATCACTCCGCTTTCAGCGCTTCTACCGGATTGACAGCGGTGGCGCGAGAGGCCGGCAGAAAGCTTGCAAGCGCCGCGGCCAAAACCAGAATGAGCGGCACGACGGCGAAGCTCAACGGATCTAAAGGGCTCACACCAAACAAGAGCGTTCTCATCAACTGTGCGACCGCGGCAGCTGCCCCGAGACCGATGATCACGCCAATCCCCGTGAGAGCCAAAGCAGAGCGCACGAACATCAACCGCAATTCGCGCTTCTGGGCGCCGAGCGCCATGCGAATGCCGATTTCGCGCCTGCGCTGTGATACAGCGTAGGAGATCACGCCGTAGATGCCAATGATGCCGAGGGCCAGTGCCATTGCGGCGGCAATTCCCAACATCACGAGCGTGAAGGAGGTGCGCGCCAGCGACTTCGAGTAGATCTCCTGCATGGTGCGTGGGGAGGCCACCGGCAGGTCAGCATTGACTTGCCAAACGGCCTGCTGTACTTCGTTGAGGAAAGCCTGCGTTCCTGCGCGGCTGCTGCGCACTGCGAACGTCACCGAGCGAGGTGGGTACTGCCAGGGACCGACGGTCAAAACGGGCCAGTAGACAATTGCCGGCGACCTTTGATCGACGCCGTTCTGCCGCACATCCTGCGCCACGCCGATTACCTGGTACAAAAGCAGACCGGGGCCCTGCTGAATGCGTTTGCCGATGGCTGCGCCGGCGCTGCCCCATTCTTCCCGGGCAAGGTTTTCTGACACGATCACGTTTGGCCGAAGGTCGTAGATCTCATTCCAGGTGAAATCGCGTCCTGCGATCATTCGTGTGCCGAGAGCCTGAAAGTAGCCCGGAGAGACGTAGTTGAAGAACCGCATCGGGGGATCGCCGGCATAGGTCCTTCCTTCCGCAATAATGCCACTCCAGCCGTGCCCGCCATCTTCCATCGGCACGATTTGGGCAAAACCGACGGCGGTCACTCCCGGAATGGAGGCGAGCTTATCCGCAATGTTGTTCTCGACGCGCGTGACCATCCTCGCATCGGCAATGGAAGCCTCTGGAATCGCGACGTGCAGGGTCTGCAAACTCGGCGCATCCGTAAATCCCGGATTGACCATTCGGAGCTGCTGGAAGGTGCGGATCATCAGCATGGCGCAGATCAGAAGCACAAGGGCCATGGCGACCTGAGCGACAACCAGAATATTGCGGGACCGGTTGCGCTCGCGGCTCGCGCTCACGCTGCGTGTAGCGCCGAGACTCACATTGGCTTGACTCCGGGAGTACTTCCAGGCAGGAATGGAGCCGAAGAACAGCCCCGATAAGATCGAAAGAACCATTGTGAAGAAGAGCGAGTCTGCGTCGAGAGAGATTTCATGGAGGCGCGGCAGATTCGCCGGACCGATGGAAACAAGGAGGCGCAGGGCTGCAGCAGCAACTCCGATTCCCAATGCCCCGCCGAGGAGTCCGAGCAGCGCGCTCTCGAAAAGCAGTTCACGCGCGATCCTGCCGCGTCCAGCACCCAGCGCCGCGCGGATTGAGAGCTCAACCTGGCGCGCCTCGGCGCGAACCAGCAGCAGATTGGCTACGTTTACGCAGGCGATCAACAGTACGATTCCAATCGTGCCCATCACGACCCAAAGAACACTGCCCACATTCCCAACAACCTCCTGCTTCAGGGAATGAAAATCCGGCGTGATCCTCCATTTGACGTACCAGTGCGAATCGAATCCGGGGCCGTTGGAGAATGAGTCCATCCAGACGGGGATCAAGCGCGCGATGTCGGCGTTCGCCTGCGGAGATGGTCACTCCGGGTCTGAGGCGCCCGATTCCCTGCAGCCCGAAACCGGCCAGCGGTTGCTTGTCGCGCTCGAACGCGAACGGCACCAAGACATCGAAGTCGTGGTCGACGACGCGGAAGCCGCGCGGCATGACACCGACAATCGCGCGCACTTGGGAATCGATGACGATGGTGCGGCCGATGACAGAACGATCGCCGCCGAAGCGCCGCTGCCAGTATCCATAGCTGAGCATGACGCTCTTTGGACCGTTGGGGATCTGATCGACGGCGGTCAGCTCTCGGCCGGCAAACGGGGGAACCCCGAGCGTTTCGAGAACTCCGTCGGTGACGAGGACGATATTCACTTCCTCAGGCCGCGCCAATCCGGTGACGTTGGCCTTCTGCGCGAGCCATGTTCCCAGCGATTGAAAGGTCCGGTTGTTCTCGCTGAACGTGAAGTACATTGAGGCAGAGAGCGGCAGGCCCTTTTGGAAGTTTGCCAGGCCCGCCGCGCCGGGAGCGTTGAGCCATAGTGAGACAAGTTGGTCGCCATCAGGATAGGGGAGCGGCTTCAGAAGTACGCTGCTGACGACACTGTAGACCGCGGTGTTGGCGCCGATGCCGATGGCGAGCGTGAGGAGCACGGTGCCGGCGAAGCCCGGCGACTTTCTCAATCGGCGAAATGCGAACTTCAAGTCGGTAAGAACCGACTCAAGCCTGGGCCATTGCCATACCTCGCGGCTCCGTTCCTCGAGAAGGGTCAGGTTCCCAAAGGCGCGAAGGGCCGCTTGTCGAGCTTCGGCACGAGGAAGATTCTCAAGACGCATCAGCTGCTCAGTTTTCTCTTCGACGTGCTCATGCAGTTCCTCGGCCAACTCGTCACGAAGTTGTCGGCGACGGAAGATTCGCTCTAACCAGCTCATCGTACGGAACCTCCTAAGAATTCGCGGCGTCCTTCGTGGGCCCGAGCACCATCTGGATGCCTTCCAGCATGCGGTCAAAACTTGAGATCTCCCGCTCGAGGTGCCTTAGACCGGCTCGAGTGATCTCGTAGACACGCACGCGCCGGTTGGTCGAGGACGACACCGTCCACTCGGCCTTGACGAGCTTTCCCTTAAGCAGCCGTTGCAGCGCTGGATACAGCGAGCCCTCTTCCACCTGAAGCAGGTTCTTGGAGCGCTGCTGGATGTGCTGAACCAGCGCATATCCGTGGGCAGGCTGACGGCGGAGCGATTCGAGGATCATCATTTCCAGCGCGCCGGGGAACAGATCGCGCGATGTGTCTTTGCTGTTTTCCATAAGGCATGATCGAACATGCCTAGAGTAAACAGGTAACGACCAAAAGTCAAGTCAATCAGAAACGACGAGTTGCGAATGTGTAGCCGGTCGCGGCATGGCTGGGGCCCCTTGAAAGAAATGGCTTCCGGAATTGTTTTTCAGGCAACTGTTTTCCATGATGGGTGATTGATCGCCAAATCACTCGTCGACGGCAGATTAGCAGGATAGAGTGGATCGATGGCGTGTCCACGCCCACGGTGGTTCCGATGGTGGCTATTCCCGGCCACGAGCATCGTGCATTTTGGCGACGAGTTGTTCTTGGGTGGGGGCTTTTATACCTGGGTGACCTCCATAGGCGGAGTTCGCGTCACAATGGCGCACTTCGCATTTGCAACGGTAGTTGCCTTTGCATCGATCACGATAGCCTCTTGGGTTGCGCGGAGGCGATATGACTGGCTCCTGTTCGCGCTCGCGGCGATCATCCTCACAAACGCCCTCACCCACTTTGTCGGCAGCGTGGTTACGCATTCCTACTCGCCCGGTACTGTCTCTGGATTGCTTATTTGGCTGCCGCTCGGCGGCGCGATCCTGTATAAGGGATTTGCCCGAAACTGCGTCACTATCTGGTGTACCGGTTTGGCGGTCGGCACCGCGGTGAACATCGCTGTCTGGCTGGTCGGGATGAATTTGGGCGGAATCCTTGAAGCGAAGACGACCTGATCGAAAGGACCGTGAAGCCAAACAGTGTCACATCAGTACTGTCAGAGATGTGATATTTCGTGTCAATCTCATCTAGTCGGCCAGCGCACCAATGATGCCGCGTTGTGCTCGGAAAACAGGGTTACCGCCAACTTGGATGAAACGCGCTTAACGGCGACTGAGCAAAATCGGTATACGGTGCTAGTTGGCTGAATTCGGCAACTGGCTTCAGAAGTCACTGTAGAAAAATGAGACCGTTACCATCCGGATCGCGAAAACCAAACATGTCGATATCCTCGTTTGGACTCTGCCGAACGCAGGCTGTCGAGTACGGCCACCCTACTGTGATCCAGATCCGGTAGGCCGAGTTTCGATTTCGGCCGCTTCCAATTCGCGGGTTTCCGCCGCGCTCGTTTGGGCATCCCAGCCGCCTCCCGTGCTGCTGGCGTGAAGAAGTACAACGGAAGAGTCGTGGTCGTCGGACCGAACGGCGTACACCGCAGCAGTTACGATTTCAAAGCTCACAAGGACGATATCGTAACCACGCTAAACGAACTCGGGAAGGCGGTCGTTGATGTGGGGCTCACAGCGGTACTCCGCCAGCACACTGGCACCTGCGTGGAAACACGTGATGAAACCTATGCGGTAATGGCGGCGGTGGACACGCGCGTGATGAAGTTCGGGCCTGATATCGGACAGCTCCAGAAGGGCCTATCGGACCCAGGGAACTGGAGTGAAGGAATTCGGCCCCTGCAGGCTAATGATTTCGCTTCGATATTTGGCCATCTTACTCGTGGCCTGTTCGATCGGGCCCGCAGCCCGGAAGGATGCCGGTTCGGCCTGATCGTGGGGAAGATTGCCGGGAGCTGGAAGGAAGCCGTTCGGGAACGGATCGCTGATGGGATTGTTCGCCGTTACGCCGCCGTCAAGCGTGGCTAGCCACGGAGTGCCGATTGAACTGAGAGGCATTCCCCATGGGGCCTCGCTGAATTGGAGATTGGATGAAGGTAGTAAATGCCCCCGCCGGTACGATCACGGTTTTGTCGCTCACGCGATACGCTACTCCGACCCGGGAGCGAACAGATTGAACCACTCCTTCCTCAATCCTTGGTCGGGATGCTGGCTCGAGAGGACAAAATCCAGGGCGCCGCGGAATTCCGGATGCATTGTCCGGCTGCATCCGCTCGGACGATAATGCGATCGCGCAATGGACATCGGCGATTACGCAGCGATCCTGTCAGCGGCATGAGTATAAGTCAAGCAAAAAAGAAAGCGCTTTCAATTTTTCTTGACTTCGGTTGGCGTGATTGATAGCATCGCTGCGTAGCAGCCAACCGTCATTGCGCCATGCACAACAAAATGGCGGGCTTCTGGCTAAACGCGTCGGAGTAGTTGGCCACTTAGGAAGGTCGCAATGTGCAGCAGCCCGTCTTCAGCAGTTCCGCTCGCGATTCGAATCGCGGGTGACGTTCCCCGAAATGCAGCGATCCAGAGCGGCATTTTTGGCCAAATGGCCCCGCCGCCGAGGAACGCGCCATCGTTGTCGACGACCTTGAACTGCGGTTCTGAGGAAGAGGAATTGGTGGCGTCATGAAGAGCGCTATTATCAGCCGGCTCATTTACTCCGGATTTCTCGCAATCCTGACACTCCCGCTGGCAAACAGTCAGGTGGAGCGGGCAAGCCTGGCCGGAACGGTAACCGATAACTCCGGTGCGGTTGTTCCGGGTGTTGCTATCCGGGTCACTAACGAGGCGACGAACACGTCAGTCAATCTGCAAACGGACGCCGCAGGTGAGTATCGGGCTGTGAATCTAACCCCGGGGAGCTACGCTGTGGATGCCGAGAAATCGGGTTTTCAGCGTTACGTGACGAAAGGCCTGGTTCTGCAGGTCGCACAGGAGGCGCGCCTCGATGTACGGCTTCAACTCGGTGGCGTCGAGCAGACCATTGAAGTGAGCGCTGCGGCCGCATTGCTGCAGACGGAGGGCTCGACCGTCGGCCAGGTTATCGACACAAGACCGATTGAAACGCTTCCTCTGAACGGCCGCAACATCGTTCAGCTTGCTGTGCTGGCGCCCGGTGTTTCGGGACTCAGCTATGCGCAAACAGGCACCATCAACTCAGGCGGTCGGCCCGACGAGTTACGGCCCGGCGGGACAACGCTGCTCGCCAACGGCGCGCGCGATAGCAGCAATCAGCTTCTGCTAGATGGAATCGACAACACGGAGATGATTTCGCAGACCTTTGTCGTGCGGCCACCTGTTGAAGGTGTACAGGAATTTAAGGCGATTACTAACAATGCCGGCGCGGAATATGGACGAGCCGGCGGAGCCGTGCTGGTCACTAGCACGAAATCGGGCAGCAATAGCTTTCACGGATCTGCCTTTGAATACCTGCGGAATTCGGCTCTCGATGCGAAGAATTTTTTCGACCGTCCCGACCTGCCGATTCCGCAGTATCAGCTAAATCAGTTCGGCGCCAGCCTGGGCGGCCCGATTATCCGCAACAACACGTTTTTCTTCGTGGATTATGAAGGCTATCGTGAAAAACAGGGGCAAACGAAGGTAATCACCGTACCGACGGCCGCCGCCAAAGCCGGCAACTTCGCTGGTATCGCGAGAAGCGGCATTTTCGATCCGGCGACAACAGCGGCGGTCAACAGCGGCGGAACCACTACCTATACACGCACCCGGTTTCCGAACGACCTCATTCCCGCCTCGCGCTTTGACCCGCTCGCCGCCAGCATCGTCGCTCTCTATCCCAATCCCCAAAGCAGCGCGCTGGTTAACAATTACATCTCGAACCCGGAAAAGCTGAGCAATCTCGATCGCGGCGATATCCGGATCGATCATCAGATCACGCCGAACCAGACATTGTTTGGGCGCTACTCGATCGATAATTCCGACTTGCACATTCCCAATACGTTCAACACCCGTATCGGCGGCAATGAAGACAGCTTCGCCGGACCTGACACAGTTCGCGGCCAGAACGGAGTGCTCGCTTATAACCGTGTGTTCAGTCCGACGGTGTTCGCCGAGTATCGATTTGGCTTTACGAAATTCCGGCAGTTCCTTCTGCCGGAAACATTGACCGACCCCGTGTGGTCTCAAATACCCGGGCGCGACACAACCGATCCCTTTCAGCCGTCCGCTCCTATCATCAGCCCTTCCGGGTACGTCGGTCTAGGCAACGCTCGGTCGGAACCACTTATTCGGCGTGAGCATATGTTTGAGAACGTCGCAAACCTGACCTGGCAAAAGGGCAAACATGCCTTTAAGTTCGGACTCGATATCCGCCAGAGGCTCATTAGTGAAACCGCCAGCCCTCCGGGACAAAGCGCATTCGGCCGATTCACCTTTACGGCCGGCTTCACTAACAATCCTTCCAGTACGGGTGGCACGGGCGACGCAATCGCCAGCATGTTACTCGGGTATCCGAGCAGTACGGTCCGGGATTTCTTCCTTCCGGGAACAGCCCATGTCCGGACGAACGAATTCAACTATTATGCACGCGACGAATGGCGAGTGACCGACAAACTGACCCTCAGCCTTGGCATTCACTATGAGGTCAACACGCCCTTCACCGAAGACAACAACTACTGGGTGAACTGGGACCCGGCGAGCGCGAGACTTCTCATCGCCGGCCGGAACGCGAGCTCGACTGCCAATGTAAACACGGATTTTTCGGCTATCGGTCCGCGTATCGGCATTGCCTATCAGTTCGATCAGAAGACGGTATTCCGGGCCGGCTACGGCATCTTTTATGATCCGCAGGGGAACTACGGAACAACCATCCGCCAATTCCGTCAGCAGCCGTTCGATCTAGTGTTCACCACGAGTCCCGGCGACCTCTTCCCTGCAAATAGCGTTCGCCAGGGAATACCCAAGCGCTCGGATTTCCCTCCAACGGATCCGAACAATCCTACCGCTGCCGTTCCGAACGCGACAATTACCGCAATTGATCCGAACTTCCGAAACGCTCAGATTCAGCAATTCAATTTCGCAGTGCAGCGCGAGCTGGTCAAATCAACGGTCCTGACCGCGACTTACGTAGGTTCGCTTGGCAGGCGGCTGGCATGGAATTTCGGGATCAACACACCGCCGCCGGGACCCGGATCGATCAATCCACGCCGGCCGTACTACGGGGCACTGCCGAATATTACCAACATCGGTTACTGGGAGTCAGCGGGCAATTCGGAATTCCAATCTCTCCAAGTCGTATTCGAGAAACACTATGGAAACGGACTTTATCTGAACGCCAACTGGGTCTGGTCACACGCGATGGATAACGCGCCCTGGGATGGTGGTTCCGGCGGCGGTCAGGACCCGTATAACAGGCGCGCCGATTGGGGCAGCTCAAATAGCGACGTGCGACACCGGTTCAACCTCTTCGCTACTTACGAGCTTCCCTTTGGCCAGGGAAAACGCTGGGCGAGCGGCGACAACGCCTTTAATCGATATGTCGTCGGCGGATGGGAGGTCGACGCCATCCTTGTTTTGCAGAGCGGCTTGCCGTTCACCGTGGTCGCGCCTTCCGCCACTAACAACGGCACCAGTTCTCGCGCCAACGTGATAAGCGGCGTTGCCCCCTACCCGGCTGAACAGTCACTTCAGCAGTGGTTCAATCCAGCAGCGTTCTCCGTTCCGCCTGCCGCCTGCTACTGCTATGGCAATTCCGGACGCGATGTGCTAACCGGACCGCGCTCGGCCAACCTCGACCTGACTGCCGCCAAGCGATTCCGCATAACCGAGAGCGCGAATGTGGCGTTCCGCGCCGAGTTTTTCAACGCTCTGAATCATCCCCAATTCTCCATACCAGGAAACACAACCATCGGAAGCAATGGCGTGGGTTCCATCACATCGACCGCCAGGCCCTCGAGGCAGGTTCAATTCGCGCTGCGGCTCGTGTTTTGAGCCCAGCCACCCAGGAAAGTGTTCCCAGCCATGAATCACATCACTATGCAAAGAAGATCTCGCCTGTTGGCGGGTTTCGCGCCACAAGTAGCGCAAGAACGTAAACCTGCTGCGCTGGACATCACTGAGATTCGCCATTTTCCGGTCCGTGAGCCGGTCTCAGGAAATCGGTATTCGCTACTGCGGGTAACGACCCGATCCGGACTGACGGGCTGGGGCGAATGTCGCTACGATCCGAACGCGGATATAAAGGCTATTGCACTCCGCCTGGATCGGCCATCCGGCTAACGCGTACGCAACCATCCCGCCTTCAACGCCATTTCGGGCGGCGCTCGATATCGCGCTTCTCGATATTCTCGGGCAAGGCCGCCAACGCGCCGGTCTACCGAATTCTTGGAGGGCCGACGCGGAGTAAAGTTCGCGCGTACAGTTCGCCATATGCCGAAGACTTCCCAGTTGCAGTCATCGAAGTTCCCAAGCCCGCGGTCGCGGAATCAGGGCAAGGCCTATCAAAATCAAATTCTGGAACTGGCGAACGCCGTTCCCGCGGATCGCGATTTCATTCTCGCCGCGAACGGTCTACTGACGCCAGGAGATGCGGCATCGGTTGCCACGAACCTGGAATCGAAGCATCCGCTCTGGTTCGATGAGCCGTGTCCACACTCGAATATCGATGCCGTGCGCAAGATTGCCAATGAGACCGTTGTTCCTCTTGGCTTCGGCGCTGGGATAGAGGATCCGGGCATCTTTCAGGCGCTGCTGCGCGAAGGACTGATTGACCTTGTGCGTCCTGAGATCGGGATTTTCGGGATCAGCGGCGCGAGACGCGTCGCTGCACTCGCCGAGCCCTACTACGTCGCTGTTGCGCCGCGGCACAACGGAGGCCCTGTCACCACTGCGGCAGCCATTCACATCGCCGCGAGTATTCCGAACTTCTTCATCCAGCATGTGCCGCTGCCGGCGGCCGAAGCAGATCGCGCGATGCGCCGTGAGATCGCGTCTCCCGCATTGGAGAACGGTAAGAGCGGCTTTCTCGAAGCTGACGAAGTCGCCAGGTCTCGGCATCACCGTGAATGAGGCCGCTCTGGAGAAATACCATGCGTCGTAGAAATTTTCTTGCTCTGGGATCCGCCGGTATCGCCACGGCCGGCGACCAGGAACCGCACCCGCCTGGAAACCGAGTTCGTGCGGCTGCTCGTTCCTTCCACAGGCCGCTGGCCCAGTCGGTCTGGAAGCCTTCGCCGATACGAACTCCGGTCTGAAAATCACCGGGCTGAAAGTGTTCGGCGTTTCTGCTTACGCCAAACTCCGATCGTCCTTATGTATTCGTAAAGCTCGAGACAAACCAGGGGCTCATCGGCTGGGGTGAAGGAACACTTGAAGGAAAAGCGGGCGCTGTCATGGCGTGCATCAATGATTTCCGCGATTTTCTGATCGGCGCGGATCCGATGCAGGTGGAACACATCTGGCAATCGATGTACGTTCACTCGTTTCTATCGTGCCGGCCCGGTTATCGGCTCCGCGATCTCTGGTATCGATCAGGCTTTATGGGATATTCGCGGCAAGGCATTGGGAATGCCAGTCTACAAACTGCTGGGCGGCCCGTTCGATCCACGTGGCGTACGCGGCTATTACCACGTCGACGGAGCCGGTCGCGAGCAATTGGCGCAGATCCGCGAGACTGCTCGCGAACAGGGCATCACGTGCGTTAAGTCGCGGCATTCCTGGCTATTACGAGTGGCTCGAGCGCAGGCCCAAGATCGACCGCGCGATCAAGGCGATTCAGCTGCTTGCGTGAGGCTCTCGGGCCCGATATCGACATTGCGGTCGACTTCCACGCCAAGACCAGCCCCAGTGTTGCTTCGATCATCGTAAAAGAAGTGGAGCCGCTGAACCTGCTCTTCATCGAGGAACCATGCCCTCCCGAGAATGTGCAGGCCATGGCGAAGATTGCACGGCGTTCAACCACCCCGATCGCTACTGGCGAACGCCTGATTGCCTCGTATGGCTGCCGTGAGCTGATCGAAATGGGCGTGGTCGATATCCTACAGACCGATATCAATCATGTCGGCGGCATCACCGCGTTGTGGAAGGTTGCGGCTACGGCGAATGTCTCTTCGATTTCGATGGCCCCGCATGCTTGTGAAGGGCCGATCGGCGGGCTTGCGACGATTCAGGTGGATGCGGCCATGCCCAACTTCCTAGTCCAGGAGATCTGCGGCCAAGTGAAGCCAAACGCGACAGACAAAATCTGGGAAGAATGGTTGGGATTCCCGGCGATGCGAATGGTGGACGGACGCTTCCCTCTTTCCGAAAAGCCGGGGCTGGGATTCGAATTATCGGAGGCGAGTCTGGCGAAGTATCCGTTTGCTGGCACGCGGCCAATGGCTCGAGTCTTTCACGAGGATGGCTCGGTCGCGGAGTGGTGAGTCAAGGGCACGGTGTGAAGTGCCTCTACTTGCTTTTACGGTTTCACGAACGGCATGAAGCCAACCATCCCAAGGAGAAATTATGCGAATCATTGTCTGGGCGCTGCTCGGTTGCGCGTTGTGCTGGGGACAGGCAGAAGATGAATGCAAGCCTTCCTCGCTCAATATACCGGGCGCGCCGTACCCATGCGTTCATCCGGACCGCGGCGTGACCTTTCGCGTGTCCGCGCCAGATGCGCAGAAAGTGCAGGTGCGCTTGGGCGGCGCCCATGAGATGGCGCGCGGTGCGGACGGGCTGTGGATGGTCACCATACCGCCGCAGGTCGTCGGCTTCCATTACTACAGCATCATTATCGATGGCGCAGTGGTCGCAGATCCAGCCACCCGCACCTTCTTCGGGTCGGGCTGGGACAACAGTGGAATTGAAATCCCCGAGCCGGCGGCGGATGCGGCGTACTATTCCGCCAAAGATGTGCCTCACGGCCAAGTGAGCCAGCGCTGGTATTACTCCAAGGTCACGGGCAAGTGGCGCCGCTGCTACGTCTATACGCCGCCAGACTACGACGGCCATCTGCGCAGCCGGTATCCGGTTCTGTATCTGCTCCACGGCTGGGGCGAAAACGAGCAGGGCTGGCATACTCAGGGCCATGTGGATTTCATCATGGACAATCTGATCGCCGCTGGCAAGGCGAAACCGATGGTGATTGTCATGGATAATCTGAACGCAGTGAAACCGGGCGAGGACGCGAGTTTGTACTCGGCGCGAAGCATTATTGCCAGGCGTTCGATGGCGGATGTTGCGTCGGCGCCGGGCCCGGGCCGTGCTGGCGGTCCCGCCGCCCGACCAGGTTTCCCGGCAACTTTCGGCGCCACTTTCACCGAGATGATGCTCGCTGATCTCATCCCCATGGTGGAGCAAACGTATCGCGTGCTTCCCGGACGCGAAAATCGGGCGATGGCGGGGCTCTCGATGGGAGGCATGCAATCGTTCCAAACGGTGCTCGCTAATCTGGACAAATTTGCATACCTTGGCGGCTTCAGCGGCAGCAGCGGTGGACGCGGCGGATTCGATCCGAAGACCTCCAGTAACGGCGTTTTCGCTGATGCGGCCGCGTTCAACAAAAAGATGAAGGTTCTTTTTCTGGGAATCGGCTCGGTGGAAGGCCCCGGTACTAAGAACTTCAGTGATGCGCTCACTAAAGCCGGCATTCACAATGTCTACTTCGAGTCTCCCGGCACGGCCCATGAGTGGCTGACGTGGCGCAGGTGTCTAAATGACTTCGCTCCTCGGATCTTCAAATAACCGGTCGACAAAGACAATGATCTTTCGCATGCTATCGATCGCTTTTGTACTGACGGTATCGGTGTTGGCGCAGGTTCAGACCAACGTGCCTCCCGTAGTGGAGGGAGCGAAAGCCATAACGGTGGAGCGCATCAAAGTTCACGGCGCCGCGCTGGAGGGCAATCTGGAAGGCAATGCCGTCGATCGCGACGTCATTGTCGTCTTGCCACCCGGCTACACCACGCACAAGAGCCGGCGCTATCCAGTTATCTATGCGTTGCACGGCTATTCGATAGGCGCCGAGCAGTGGACGCACGAGATCCATGTGCCGCAAACGATTGAGGGAGCCTTCGCGCAAGGGGCACAAGAAATGATAGTGGTGCTGCCCGACTCCAAAACCGTGCACAACGGATCCATGTATTCCAGTTCCGTCACGACCGGCGACTTTGAGCAGTTCATTGCCCACGATCTTGTCGCTTATATTGACACTCATTACCGCACTATTGCCAGGCGGACGAGCCGAGGATTGGTCGGCCATTCCATGGGCGGTTACGGCGCCAGCCGAATCGGCATGAAGCATCCCGACGTTTTTGGCAGTGTCTACATCATGAGCCCGTGCTGTATGTCGGCACGCGGAGCCGGACCGGCAAACCCGGCCAATGAAAAAGCGCTTGGAGGCAGTGAAGACTCCCGCCGATTCAGCCAAACTGCCTTTTGGGCTGCGCGCTCAGCTTGCTTCCGCCGCCGCATGGTCGCCCAATCCGAAAAACCCGCCGCTGTACCTCGATCTGCCGACCAAAGACGGAGTGGTACAGCCGGATGTAATCGCGAGATGGGCGGCGAATGCTCCGTTGGCGTTTGTCGACCAATATATAAGTAACTTGCGGCAGTACCGGGGAATTGCGATCGATGTGGGTGACCAGGACAACCTGCGGGTCGGCGCGGCGAAGCTGCATGAAATTCTCGATAATTACGGGATCGCCAACAGGTTCGAGATCTATCACGGCACCCATACCAGCGCCGTAGCCGACCGTTTTCAAAATCACGTGCTGCCTTTCTTCAGCAATAATCTGTGTTCCGGGAGAACTTGCAGATAACGGGCGTCGCTGCGATTGTTGGGATTGCTGGACGCTTTTGGCGGCGGGTTACCCAAATCGCACGATTCCGGAGCGCTCGTCGGTCCGAGCGCGCAAACGCATTACACAATATTGTGGGTCATCCGGCAGGGCCATACGGATCCGGCTTCACGGCGCGCGCTCGACTGGACACCGAGCATGAGGTCTGTTACTAATCGAGAGGCGTACAGAAATCAATGCGGAAACAGATCGAAGGTGTTAAGAAAACGCTGATCTAGCTTGGCATCTGAGTCGTTGGGCGGCCAACGACCGAGTCGCCCATTGCCCGGCCGGAGCCAATTGGTCGCCTCCCCGACCGGCAGTCTCCGCACCTGTTCTCCAGCGGAGGAGGATCTACGAATACGTGCTGCTCGGGACATCCGCCTCAAGGGCGCAGCGAAAACATCAGGGTTCTTGTTCGCGCCTTGGGCCACGCGTGCTCGGACTCTTCGTGAGTATGGAGAATCGGCATTTTGCGCCGCCGAGTGCAATCTTTCCCGCTCTTCCCACATAGAGGAGCGGTCGATTGACCTTCATCACCATTGAGCGTGAGATATACGCAAGTATCACAAGCGGCAGCGCAGCACCGAACCCGAATAGCCCCATCAGAAGAGCGGCCCGCTACATTTTGCCCTTGGCTAGCCAAAACGACGGCAGCACCTAAGGTCGGACCCACGCATGGACTCCAGATCATCCCAAGCCCAAGCCCGACGACGAGGTGCCCGACTCCGCTCAAACGAAGAGACGCGAGCAGCCGGTTGCCTGCGTTTCCGATTCCTGACGTTGCTGCTGCAAACCACTGATGAAGCCTGCCCGAAAGAATGACCAGCGCGAACAGCCCTAAAAGAGCCGCACCCGTTCGCCGTACCAGTTCTGAGTTCATCTGGAGCGCAGTGCCGGCCGAGGCAAGCGCGGTTCCGATTGTCCCGTACGAGATTGCTAGTCCTCCGGCCAAAGCGAGTGGGGCCCGCCGATGAGCGTTCAAAGCAGAGCTGAGCAGAATCGGAGCAATCGGCAGTACACAAGGGGATAACGTCGACAATGAACCCGCGAAGAGTGCCAGACCATAAGATACGAGATCGAAGCGCATTTTAGTGAACCACTTGCCCTGCTAAGGTCCGACCGGGCAAATAACAAAGAGCGAGAACCTATAGAGCTAGGAGCGTCGTTATTGCACCACTTTGTTGAGCAAACGTTCGATTCCGTTCCGTCTCGTGTTGCCCACAGATCGACTTTGCTACTGTTTTCCTCTCAAGACGATCAGGGTGCTCTGAAGTTCAACTTTGTAGACTTTCAGAAGTCGTTTGGCCGAGTCAAAATCAATGCTGAACGTCGTCAGATCTTTATACCTTCGTTGCGCCATCAACTCCCTAATCGCTGGCGCTTGCGCCGCACAGATCGAACACCAGCCGGCCTCGAAATCGAGCAGTATTGGTTTCCCCTCCGCCGCGAGCTTCTCAAAATCGGCCTCGTTATATGGTTTGATTTCGCCTGCAAATACTGCGCGAGAGGAAACGGACAGCAGAAGTAAAAGGAAAACGAACAGACGCACAGGGGTCATTGCTGCGCCCCTGGGCCTACCAATACCCGCAACGGTACCAGAGGTCCGACAGGAATGTATTGGCTATCCACCAACTGTTCTTTCGTGAGTGGAAGGGTCTCGATGATCTCGCGCGCTTCCTCTACGGACTTCGCGTCCACGAGGAAGACCACGCCCTTGCCATCCCCGCGAGAGTACCATTCGCGGATCTTCCCATCCAGGTAGAGCTTCACAGTCGCCCGGGCTTCTCGCGGCATCACAGCAAAAACTTGCGAAAAGGTCACGCCGTCCTTTGGGGTCTCAATGACGAGAACTTGGGTAGTTTTGGGTATAGCCACGCTGGGTAGGCCTGAGCCTGTTGCGGGTTGAGATTGCGCCGCAGCTGCCACTGGAAGCGCAGAGAGAAGGAGGGGAAACAGTCGTTTCAAGGGTTAGTCTCGATTCAGTTTGAAGTGGTTGGTGGCGGCTTTCGCTCGCCTGCTTTATATTTGCGTTCGGCATTGGGAATGTGACGCTGCAGGCAATTGTTGCTCTGACCGACCGCTGAATTTCGATCATGGGGCCGACCGGCCATTCGTAAGCGATCCGATGTATCGCTGGGCTGTAAGAAGGTTGGCAGTGTAATTCGCACGAAGGAGCGACAGAACAGCCACTCTTCTGACATCTAACAGGTAAGCGATCATCAGCTCATACTGAAGATACTCGCGATTGGTTTGATACGAGGAGTCCTCGAACTTCGCCCGGATATCCGGGAACGAATCTTGCCCTTTGCCGACGTAATCGGCGTACCCCTCCCTAAGCCAGGTTGGCAGTTCGTGATATTTCAGCCGTCCAAGGTAAGAGACCATCAGGCTGTGCGTAAGCTCATGGGCCAGGTAGTACACCAGGTCGCGATCATCCAACACTTTGCGTCCCGAGTAGTTCACGAGCAGGTCTTTGGCGATATCGGCCGGCCGCAGGAATATGCTTCGGTTGAAGTACACGTAGGTGAGTCCGCTCGATCTGAAGCTGACATTTGTGAAGAACCCGAACTGTGTCGCACTTCCGCAGAGGAAAACATGTTGCGTAATGTTGCCGTTGTAAATGGGTGAAGCCACAAGCCGTAAGTGCACTTGGCTTAGTAGGTTTTCAGCCTTCATTGGGATGGGAGTCGTCGAATACAGATGGATGTTCCGGTAGCAGATGGAATACCGGAAGAATGGTTGCGGACAGCAAATCGTCAGAACATATAGAGCCGCTATGCAACCGACTGCGCCGAGAAGGGTAAAAGCAGTCCGGACGATCTTCTTCATTGGTCAACTGGCGGGCGCGAGATCCCGGCCGGTCGACCCTCGCTCGCCTGCCTGACATTTTGCCCCGTACGCGTGGAATGTGACACGATTGCCAATGGAAGGCGCAAAGGCCGACTAGTCCGCCTTGCGCGAACGATGGTTGATTTTTGAACGAACCCGGTCACAAATGTGGCTCGCGTGGCAAAGAGTTGAATAGTGAGCGAAGCAGATCAGGAACTTCGCGCCCTCATGATGCGCTACCAGGGCGGGTCTATCGAAGCATTTCAGGAGATCTACGCCCAACTCGCGCCGGGAGTCCGGCGGTATCTGTTGCATTTGGCTGGCGGGTCCGAACTTGCGGACGATCTGCTTCAAGAAACATTTCTCCAGATGCACCGCTCGAGGGCCGCATACAACGCCAAGTATGCAGTTAGACCATGGCTGTTCGGTTTGGCACGGAACGTTTTTCTGATGAATCGGCGCGCGGCGCGGCAATGGGCAAAACTGCATGACTCGCGTGAGGAGTTGCCGGAATTCCCTGTCCCTCCGGAAGGTGAGAAGCTGGGCTCGCAGGATGAGGTCCGCAGATGCCTTGCGGACTTGGGTCCGGATCAAGCCGAAGCGCTGCTGCTGCACCATGAGTGGGGTTTCAGTTTCGAAGAGATCGCCGGGATGCTGGGGATTAGTGCGGTGGCGGCTCGCGCGCGCGCCAGCCGGGGAATGGCAGACCTACGAATAGCGCTGACTCATCTTCAAAGGGCTCGTGCATGATGCATCATTCACCAACACCATCGGAAGCGCTGATGCGGGCCATCGCCCAGGACCTCAGACCCGTCAAATCTTCGCCGAGACCGTTACACCTGGCCTTGCGAATGGCCCCTCTCGCTCTCGTGGTCTCGTCGCTGATCCTAGTAGCTATCGGACCCCGCCACGACTTGAGCTTGTTAGGACCGCTTTTAGCGTGGGGCGCCTCCGCCGTGCAATTCGTGCTGGCTATTGCCTTTGTGTGGATCGCCGCGCACGAAAGCATACCGGTTGGCAGGCTGCCGAGACAGTTGCGTTACTCTGCGATGGTCGCCGCATCCTTGGTGGTTGTTTTAGTCAACCTGGTAACGTTCTCGAAAAGTCCCACCGGTGCGGCTCTTGTGCGTATCCCGCCTGCCGTCAATGAAATGCTGCGTACTTCGCCATGGATCATGGGATTCGGCTGCGGAATCGGGAGCACAGTAGCTGGGGGAGTCCTGGTCCTGCTCTTCAGTTGGATATTTCGAGATTCGCTCGCGACCCGCCCAACCGAAGCGGGCGCGCTTTATGGCGCAGGCGCGGGTCTTGCGATTAATGCCGGCTGGCGAATTGCCTGTCCAGTTTCGACACTGTGGCATTCGCTGGGAGCCCATGGAGCAGCAATCATCGCCACAGTAGTTTTAGGAGCGCTCATCGGGCGTTTTTTAGGAAATCGCAGATTGTATTTCCGCAATCGTGCCTGAGCACCGCGTATCGTTTTATGCCCATCGCGGCGGCCAAAGGGATTCATAACAGTAGTTTGCTTGTATATACCGGTGGAATCAGGACTCCGACTGGAAAGGGAGAAATGTCGGCTTCAGTCATTTTCAATCTACATCTCGTGCTGGGCTATATCGCGTGGCTGATTTACAGTAACTGGTATATCCTTCCAAAGCTCAAAGCAATGGATCACATCAGTGCGCAACGAGCCATAGCGATTCTGCACAGCTTTCGCTTTTTTGGGCTTGTGTTCATCCTTCCCGGAGTTGTAGGCAACAATCTGCCGGAAGGGTTCGCGCCGTTCGCTGCATACGGCGATTTTGCTACTGGACTGCTGGCAATTTTAGCTCTTCTGACCATTCGGATACATCCCTTGTTCTGGTCGTTCGTTGTAGCTTTCAACCTGGCAGGCACGATCGACATCCTCGCTGATTATTACAACGGGGTTAGACTCAACCTCCCTGCTGCTTCGGGAGGACTGGGTGCAACGTACGGAATCGTAATTATCTACGTCCCCCTATTGCTGATCACGCATGTCATCGCGTTCTACTTCCTGCTGCGCTCTCGGTCCAAAGCCATCGAGGACCACAGAATCGTGAGTTCGTGAAGAATCGGGGCGAGAAGGAATGATCGAACGAACAACACTTTGCGCTATTTATTAGTTATTAGTGCAGTGCAGCAGCCATGCCGACAGGCGGACCCCGCGAAATTCATCATGCCGCTCTTCGCTCCGCCTTTGATTTATTCGACAGCGACGGTTCGCGGATGATGGCTTCCGCGATGGCTCGCCCGCGTCGATTCCGAGAACGGCTCGATCAGTCGCTGGAGTGGGTCCGAGTGCTATGGCCCACCTGTTCGGCCAGGATCGGTTCGGATGGCAACTATATCCTGATCGCCCCGGCATTGGCCATCGCAGAGGAGCAGAATTAGTTGGCCGGATTTCAATTCGGGACAGCGATTCTTTGCTCGCGACGGATCTCCCTGGCGGTAAACAAAAAGGTTGGCGCAAGCACAGAGCCTGTCCTGATACGACAGCAATCCAGATATTCGTCTCTTCCCGAAAGCGGATGCAGAAGTGGCCTTTGAAACGGAATCCTTGCGAGAGCGAGAACAGTCCGATAGTACGCTGAAATCCAGCAGGGACAATCGACAAGGCGATTTGCTTCTGTTTTACGGCGCTCATATTAAAGCGTCCAAGCGTCGAGTCAGCCTAAGGCTCTCAAGAAATTAATCCGCACGAACAGACCTACCCTGATACGCTAACGTCTTCAGTATTGTTTCTAGGAGGGTGGATGCCCGGCGTTGTCTTAGTGGCGATGAATGCAGGGCTGTTGCGAGCGCAAACTGATCTTCACGTTGTCGCGCCCCCAGTTGATTTCGCAAAACTTCCCTGGACGGACGGCAATCGAGACTACAATGCTGAAACCCCATATCTTGGCTTCGACGTCCTAAGCCCTCCCTTTTATCCGGGCTCTTTTACGTTGCGGACGGGGGTCCACCTGCACTGGTATTTGCCTTCTGTGTACCGCCGCGGCTTTATCTCCAATGCCGGAAATACACACGTTCATGCTCCTTCGCCGAATGTCTGGATTGTTAGGCGTTACCAGGGTGACCAAACCGCTGGGGAATGGGTGGTTGAAAGTGATGTAGTCGGTGCGCCGTCGCAGTCCGAGCACGCCAGCGGCAGCTACATGCCGTATCGGCAAGCGGGAACGCCTCCTTATCGACTAATGGGGCGGACGTCTACACTTGACAAATGGCTGAGCGATAACTCAAGTCCGGAACGCTACCCGAATTTGACTGCCATAGGTTATGGGGATCCCGCGTTTTCCTCCTACTATCCCGCGTGCGCACGATGCTTCGGCTTTCATGACCCCGATGGCTTGAATGCCGAGACTCCCGTAACGTATGAGGTCGTGGGTTGGCGAAGGGAGCCGAACCAAGCAATCCTAAGCTGGATCATAGCCAACACCAGATTGGCAGCCCGGTTCGCGCCTTCATCGCCCGCCAGCTTGATTTCAGCTATTGGCTGGGAGCTTGATGATGCCAGGCAATTGAAACCGGAAATAGACGTGGTGCTCTGCTATTCACGGGTTGTTCTTGACCCTAAATCTTCGATGGCCGCTTCCAACGAACGAAGCATTGCGATCGGGATCGATACGAATAGTGCCCTAGTTGCGCATTTGTCTGCCAAGGTGAAGCGAGTCAGTGTCACAGCCCTCACGCAAGCGCAGATCGAGGAACAGATTTATCACGCAGGTGCGGAGGCGACCATTGGGAACACAAAGACTGGAAAGTATTACAAGCTGCTCGAATCGCGCCACCGCGACGGCTTTATTGCCGTGCCGGGCGGCGACACATGGGCCATTAGCAGCGAGCGCCCCAGCGGCGGGGCTAATGCTAAGCAGAGTGCCGTGCGGGCGGCACAGGACATTCCGGCTGCGCTGGTCGAGCAAGTTGAAGTGGTCAATACGTCTCAGGCTGAATACGAGAGGGCGCGCGACGAGATTGCCAGCCTGCAGCAACAGCTGTTCTGTGATTGGCACCAATATCAACGCGCAATGTACAGGGATCCGGCAAGTGGGTTCCCCGGACAGGCAGACGAAATTAAGGCGTTTGTGGAGAGTCATGCACTGGTGCAAATCTTAGCTGCCCGGCAGAATGCCGGAGAGGTTGCCTATCAACTCTCGGAGAATCAAATTCTGCAGGGGGCCAAGTTAGCTGACGGGCCCGCAGGTTGCAGGGCGGACATGTTGAGTGCTTCGCTGAATCAACTACTGCAACGGATTTCTATTTTCAACGCCACCAGCATTTCGGGAACCCTTATCGGGGATGTGGCGTTCGATGCTGACATGAAAGGGTGCTTCCGCCTTGGACCTTCTGGCGGGCACATAGCGCTCGATCACTTGAACGGCTTAGGCGATTCCATGCTTCGCGATGGCCGTCCACTGACCGATTTCACGATAAAGTTCTGGCTCAAGCTAGGCCAGGGAGAGGGTGGCATTATCTTTTCCTTCGATGCCGATCAGTGGTTCGAGGTTGAGATTCCCACCACCGGAGCAGACCAGGGCTGCGTCATCTTCAAAACGACTGATGTGCTCGGTGAAACGAACGCTTTGAAAAGCGAGACAGGAATGGCGCAAGGCCAATGGCAACATATCACTCTCACCTACAGCACCACGAATGGCAAAAAGTCCATCAACATCGCTGACGCGAAACTGACTTTGTGGGAGCCTCCAAATGTCATGCTGCCGGTGGGTGGCCGCCAATCCCGGCAGGGCTACGTTGGCGTTTCCACGTTTATGCCTGAGTTTGCCGACAAACAACAAGTGAAGGGACAGTTTGTCGGGTCAATTACGGGCTTGACCATCACCTTGGGAAGGGGCGAACCTGTGCGGCCAGGCGGCATGCTTGAACTGGAGTTCAAACCAATGCTCGCACTGCGCCGTGGTGCTGCTCCGCGCTATTGGCAACCGAAAGAACCAGGGGTTACGGTTGTAGGGGACGACGCTCAGTCCACGGAATCCGTACAAACAGAAGACCACTACCCTCACGATCCACTGAAGTGTGCGTATGTTCCACAGATCCCGCCCGAGCCCTTCTTTTTGACCTCGAAGAATCTGAACCAGAGCTTGATCACGTTGCTAAGCAAGATCAGGACTCGTTTGGACAATCTCCAGGACGCCGCCGGTGCTAGTGATCTCGGCTTTAGCCGCTCAGATGGCAACCCGTGGCGGCCCATTTTGGCGGAGTGGGAAGTGGGGTTGCATCCCTTGGCTATCAGCGACCTTCATGCGGGCCGCGGGGACCGCTATTCTTCGGAGTTTATTAGAGACGGCTATAACCTGCCGCGTGAGGCAATTGAACTCGAACTTGCACCTGGCAAGCAATCGCTTGGGAGAAGTGTAAATTTCTTGACCGGCCGAAGCTTCGTCAACCCCAATGGTTCCGCCGCGATGTTGGGGCGCTTGGATGCTTTTATTCAATCCAGGAAAGGCTCGGTGCAACCGGAACTGTTGGCCGCTAAGAACGTTTTGCAGGAGGAGAAGTCCAGAACGCTCACTTTTTCGCTCAGCGGTCTAGCGGCGGCATTTCTGCAAAAACAGCAAATCATGCAATTGCCTGTGGACGATCCCCTGGCTTTTGATGATTACCGCCAGTTTGCAAGAACGGTTCAGGAAGCGGTCGGCGCTTATCGAACTATGGCGCCGGACCCTGCCTTGTCTTTTGCTCCGATCCAGTCTGGCGCCTTGGAACTGCGCCGGCTCCGGCTGATTGATAGTTTCGGCCAAAGCCGCGATCAGCCAATCAACAATGTCGACCTGAGTGTCACGCTGGCGGCCGCAGGTCAGCCGGCATTAATGTCCTTGCCGGTGCGTTTGGCGCAGCCTGCACGGGTTGACTTCCGCTGGTTGCGGGCCAAAGGGAGCGAGCAGGATGCTTCAGAGCATAAAGGCGCTTCTCCTATTTGCGGTTGGCTTACTTACAACGATCTTGACGACGAAATTCTAGTTCATGACCCCCGGGGATATCCCGTCGGGGCTTTGGTGCATGACGGCGATCCACTCTGGCAACCCACCCCCGGAATGGAAAGGCCCATCGCGCCTGCTCTATTCTCTGATCCCACACTGCGAAAAGTTGTCGAATATCTGATTCGAAAAGGCGGCGATTTCATCAATCAGTTCGGCCAAACATTGGAGAGCTCTTTGGAAGCGATTCATCCGGAAGACTTCGGGGGGGACGAATGGGTTTTGATGAGCGGCCGGCCGCTGGCGATTCTGCGCGTGAAGGTGGATTTAAGGCTAAAGGGTCTTGCGGCCTGCGATCAGAGCGCAGTCGCCTTCCGGCGTGATCTCCACACCGGCAAACGCGAGAGCTGCGGTTTTGACGACGTCAAGTTTCCAGTCCGAATTGGCGATCATCGCCAGCTGAACGACGGATTGGTTGGATACTGGGAAGAGACCGACGATGAGCAGTTGAGCGACCAATTTCACGCTCCTAATAGCGGCGTGGATGATCCCCTGGTGAACCTGTCGATTCGTGAACCGGCCCGGACGCTGACTCTGCTGATGGACCCGCGCGGGCACCTGCAGGCCACAAGCGGCATACTGCCGGCCAAAGCAATTACTTTGCCCGCCGATTTCTACCTTCCCGCTCTGTCCAGGATGCGGCCAGCGTTCTTTACCGGGCCGGTGATTACCCCACCCGAAAAACTTCATTTGCCGTTGCCACTGCACGACGGCTTGACCTGGGATTGGCTCGAAAAGCGCCGCGAAGAGTGGCTCAGGACAGATCAATCTGACATTGGACAGCCGGCCGCCGCCGCCGGACTTCCAAAGCAGGAAATTCGCGAAGGCTGGCTGGAACTTCAGATACGCAATCTCAACGACCACAAAGCGGAAACAAACAATGGCTAACCTCGACGATGGACTGATCGTATACCTACCGCTGATAGAACCACTGAAAAGCGGGCCAATTGACCGCTCACCCCTCAATCACGACGTGAAGATCGGCGGCTCCCCCAGGCTGATAGCCGATCCACAGTTGGGCGCCGCTCACCAGTTCTCAAAAGGCGACACTCTCAGCTTTTTTTTGAATGGACTTAGCAAGACTGCTACCGCTTTTACATTGCAGTTGTGGGTGCGGCGAAATGAAAGCGATACGGATGCCGCTATAACGCTGTTTGGGCCCGATCGCGACCCTTCTCGAATGGGTTTCTATTCCTCTCCGGACGGAGGCTGCGAATTACGGCTCACCCAGAATGGCAAGACCGTAACCAGCCCCTACCCGGGCTTCTTACCAGCGGGGCAATGGACGCATGTGGCGATCGTGTTCGATGGGCCCCACGTCGATCTTTGGAAGAACGGCGTTCTGATCAGCGGTGGGCTTGGCACCGGCGGATTAAACCCGCTCCAGTTCGAATCATGCCGTATTCCTATCATCGAAAATGATTCGACGCTGTTCGCCCTCGCCCAAGTGCGGCTGCATAATCGCGCACTTGCGGGTCAGGAGCTGAACGAACAATTCATCGCTGACAAAACGCTGCGTTCAGTCTACGCGGAGAGTCACCCCATCACGTTGTCGCTGCTGGATGCCAACGAGTCGTCGACCCTCTACATCACCGATCAGCGGGGCGGTGAGCCGCTCGATCTGGAACTTTTCAATGCCGCTCAACGGTCGGTCTACCTGGACAGCATTTCCGGTAACCCCGGCGCTGGCTTCTTCCATTTTGAACTCCGCTTCCGGCCGGGAACGTTGCACAAACTCTGCGCCACTCCAGGCCCCGGCCAGGCACGGCTGGTGGATGCCGGAATTGATTCGGCAATGAGTGCCTGGGCCATGAGCGATCCCGTGACCCAGCCGGATGGCACTGTGTCGCTCTATTTGCTGCACAAGACAGCAGATGACAAGCCGTTCGAGATCCCTACCGAGCGCACAATCCGGCTCAGGCTGATCAATATGCGGGCCGACCCCGGTGCAGGTGCGCGCTCATCACGTGTGGAGATGAGGTACTCACACTTACGTGTGGGCACTCCGACGAACTCGATTCTGACCGGTGTACGCATCACGCAGTTCAGCATCGTAAGCACGGCCGGACGCCACAACCTGCCCCTACACGTTGGGTTTATCGGTGGAAATACAGTAGTGCCCGGCCTGACTACGGACAGCTCACTCCGATTCAGCCTGGCGAACGTGTCTCCGGACAAACCAATTCCCTGGCAGGCTGGAGATCCAAGTCTGACCGGGGCGAGCTTCCTGAAAATCTCGTTCGATTTTGAGGAAGATCACGAAGAAAAAGAGTGGGCGCTCGCTGGCTTAAACGAAAGCAAGAATTTAACGGTTACGGCCCCTGTCGGCGACGGTGAAGGGCGCTGGATTGGCACCCACACTGGCGAGGTTCGCAACATTCAAGTCAGCGACCGAACTTTCTATGTGTTTGCTTTGGAACAGGCACCCATGGCGACCCCGGAATCGAACGGAGGCATCATGTATGTCCATCCTTCGCACGGCACACGCGGTGAAGTCTTCGCGGCCAACTTTGTTGCCGTGCCCGGTCTTGCGGCCAATGAGATAGCCGTAACCTTCTCGTTTCCGGCTCAGAAAGGTTCTGAGTTCTATTTATGGCCGCAGGAGTGGAAGGTCACCCCAGCCGCCCAGGGCGAGCCTCCCTCGTGGACAGTTTGGTCGGCAGACGCCAAGGATCTTGCGCCGGGCGAGCATATTAATCTTCTGATCAGCGGCATCGTGACATCGCTGCCTCCTGGTCATACCAACTTGTACATCGATTATGGAAACTTTCCCGGATATCAGCCAGGTCGATTTGTTGCCGTTATTGAAAAGAGCCCGATTAGCGTCAGTCAGGGCGAGAGCGGTCCGGTATCAGTCCAGGTGCATGCCTCACTTGAGGCTGCTACCTCGGAAGTGTATTTCACCGACGCGGAACATAACCACACCGGTCTCGGCAACACCCAAGGGCACGCCGCCATTGAGAACGCCAAGGACTATGATGCGTTGATGGTGCTGGGACGAACTGATGCAACACATCGACGCAAGGTCAAAATGTACGACGATGTGGAAGTCGCCGGTAACATTGAAGCCAAGGGATCCATGCATTTGCGTGGACCCGTTAAACTCGACGACGACAACTGGTTTCAAACTGGAGCCTGGAAAATCGGAGCTGCCGCTCAAGGGGACAGCTTGGAAATTACTCACGAAAACGGGAGCAAGTTCTCGTTCGGCTCCGACGGATTCCTGCGGATCAACGGAAAAAAAGTACTTACCGATTAGTTGTTCTCGGTAGGAACAGGAGAACACGATGCCCTATACACCTACTGCTTCTTACGCAATCGGCTTCACCGCGAGTGTTTTTCTCATGCCAAAGCAGGCCAAGAAGGAGGAATTATCCAAAGTGGCGGCGGATAATCCCGATTCTTCGGCCTGCTTTGAGCACGACCCTAGCGGAAAGCAGTTCACTGTCAGCGCCAACGTGAGCCTCGGTGTGAACGGAAAGATGGTTTTTTAGTGGCGGATCTCGTTGTTAGGTTTCAGGCAATAGCGTTGCTTATGCCGGCAAACGGAAATCCAGATGACGTTTTCAACGTAGTTGGAGTTGGCGATCCTGAGCGTCGCAAGACCTTAAAACCCCGTCCCGAAACCGTCGAGAAAGCAATTACCAAATTCACCAGCATAAACCTTGGAGCACGCTATGCGGACGGCATCGAGGTCCACGTAACCGGTTCGACAGAGGATCTTCAAAAGTTCTGCGGATTGCGTGTGCAGAGTTTAGTCGCAGGCTCGCTGACTTCAATCGCGTTTTTCGACAGTCATAATACGGCGGTACCGCTTTACCGGCCGCCTGCCAACCACCCGCTCGCCGGTTTGGTGGTGGCGATATACCTTCCAACCAATCCGGCGGCTTTGACGCCACCAGACGCACTGAAACAGAATAGGCCTTGGGGAAAAATTAATAAGTATGATGTTTGGCCACACGAACTGAGAAAGCGGCTCGGCGTGAAGATGGATGCCGATGAGATTTCGCTTTCTGAACCCGCCACCGCCAAAACGTTTATCGACGACCGGACGAATCTCGGTTACGGCGTTAGCGTGTCTATCGTAGATAGCGGTATAGACATCTTACACAGTTACTTTTCGGAAGGACTTGGACTTGACGGAGACTCCCTTGTTGCGCGCTTTCAAATACGCGCAGCCGGAACCATAACCAAACAGGAAGTCGGATGCCGGATATATCAATTCAGGTCAGATTTGGATAACTTCAAACTCGCCCTCGTGGAGCTGAACGATCTCATGTATCGGCCACCCACTGCCGGAGCGCTTCCACCTCCGATTGAACGGTTGAAAAAGCCTGCGGACAGAATTCGCCAATCCCGACTCGCGAACTTTCTGCCGAATTGGTACTGCCAACCCAGATTAAACGAAAATCCTAGCGCTCCCGCCGCACGAAGCGCGGAAGTCAACTCGATGAACAAAGCGCTCCAGGAGCTAGCAGCAGGCCGAGCCACCACCAGAGTCAATTTTCAGTCCCTAATTGACTGGATTAAATTAGAGGTTGATCCTTGGCTGAAGCGTTTATCAGATTTATTAACGTTGTTCGGCACCAAACCGGTCGACAACGATGGCCATGGTACAGGAATGGCGGCTTCGCTACTAGGGGTGGCCCGTAACGCAGACCTTGTGATGTACTACGGCTTGATCTCCCCCGAACTGCGAGAAAATTATGGCGCTTTTGTATCATTTGCTGCCTTTTTGGAAGAAGGGTTTGACACGGCTGTCAATAAGGCGCGTGAGCAACAACATAGGTTGACGCTTGAGCGGATTAAAAACAGCGCGAAGATAACTGAACATCGGATCATCTCGAATAGTTGGGGACTCACCCGAAGCGTTGCGGATGTTCTGTCCCCCAGCCCAGCGTCAGCCGATATTGTCCGCTGGAGCTACAAAGTAGGCCGGGCAACCGATCAAGGTTGTGTTGTCATCTTTGCGGCGGGAAACGCGGGAAATCCCCAGCGGGACGATTTCTCAGTGCAAGCGGCAACCGGCCCTTCCGGTGCCATCGTTGTCGGCGGTGCATGGGATACGGGTCCAGATAGTACAGGTAAAACAGAGGCAGTTTTGTCAACTGCGGCGCACGCATTCGTCTTGCCTACTAACACCCGAATTCCCAGTGTGTGCGGGCTCGTCGGCGTACAACTGACAAACGGTACTTCGCCGTACGTTTATTATCCCACCAAAGGGAATGACTGGTCCTACTCGGGCGGTGGAACTTCCAGCGCGGCTGCTCAGGTTGCGGGTGTGTGTGCCACGATACGTGCTCAATGGCCGAATTTGGCGCCGCTCAAGATCAAGGAATTGCTGATTGGATCGGGCGACCCGGTGACAACCGGCTTGTCGTATCAACGGGCGGACGCGGCTGACTTCAAGCCGGGCATTAATAGGGTCAACATATCGAAGGCCGTCCAGCGGGCTGCTGGGAAGGCGGCCGAGCTCTTCAAGAAGAACAAGTGATAAAGACGTCTTGACGGACAGACTCAATGAAGCTCAGCGAAATTGAAATCAATGGCATCGTCAATCTGGATCCCGGCAGCAAGACACTGGAGTGGTTAGGTGACGACTTCAGATCCGTTGTCTTAACAAGTCCAGTTCGTTTCTCTGTTATTCCCGGAACCGGCGTTGGCGGGAACCGGTATCGCTCTGATTCTGGTTCAACGGTGTGGGAGGATCTTCAGACGGAGCTCGAGATCGAGACGGATGCGCTGGGGAACGTGGAAGCACTGCTTTTTATCCGGCCTTTTCTGGATGGCGATCTGAATGGAGCGAGCATCCATTCCGTTTCGGATTGTCTGCGATTCCAAATTGCGACTCTCCCAGACGGAACCGTTGTCTCCCAATCCGTCAAACGATGGTTCGAGGCGCAACTTGCGCTCGGTTCAAGGCATATCACGATCAACCTGCTTCCCTCGGGACATGATCAATTAGAGTTGGATGTTCGCTTCGATCCTGGAGAGGGCCCGTCTTTGGGCGACCTATTCAAGCTCCTCGGCTATGTCACCACCGGCGAACAAGACGTCCGTAGCGACCTCACCTGGTTGCCCGACGAACTCAAGACCGGCTCCGTTCTGGAAATCACGGATTTTCACACCGTATTACGGCACACATCCACCGGCAACGAAGAACCCGTCACCCTGCCGGGGCTCCGCACGGGCGGCTGCAGCATCCTGAATATTGGCATCGGCCTCTCCTTTCTCGGCGGCCATTCCTGGGACATCATTCCCGGACACGACGTCCTGAAGGTAGGGCAACTCACCGCGCAACTCGATGTCGACTATCCCCTGGAAAATGCTTATCGCTTTCCCCGCATCGATGTGGGCGGAATCATCACTATCAGCACCTCTGGTCACAAGGACGCCAACATTGACCTGAGCGCCCGTTGGCCAGATTATTCGGTGAGCGCCACACTGCGAAGTGGCGACTCCATTCCGCTGGGCTCGCTATTGCAACAGCTTGGTGTTCCCGCGGGTAACCTCAAAGACTCACTGCTGATTGACGATCTCTCTCTGCAAGCTGAGCCAGTTTTGACGCCGCGGTCATTTTCGTTGTCGCTGGGTGTCAGCAATATAGCTGAATGGCAGTTCGATTTATGGCAGGGCGCAACAAGTCCCACAACGCTGAAATTCGAACGGCTCAACGTCTTCGTCGATTACCAGGGCGGCGATTCCGGCTACTTGAACGGCCGCCTGTTTGGTCAACTGGCTATCGGTGGATTGGAGTTTTCCGCATCGGCTGAAGCCTCCAATGGCGGTTGGGCGTTCAGCGGAAGCCTGTCTTCCACCGACACGGTCGGCGATTGGCTCCCTAAGATCGGACGCGACGCGACAGGCTTGCCCGCCGCACTACTCGCCTTCAAGATCTCCTGGGTGGAGCTTTCGTTCCATACTGCGGACACAGATCTGTCCTTCACCCTCGATTGCAGTACAACATGGAACCAGACCGAACTCCAGGCCAGGCTTATGCTGCACTATTCGCGGCAGGCCGGCGGGAAGGAGTACCAATTCCAGGCGGAGGGTCACATCAAGGTCGGTAACCGGCAGTTTGACCTAGTCTTCGACAAAGCCGCCAAAGGCGGCGACACGCTGCTGGCTGTCTATTCCAATCCGGATCATGACAAATTCGACCTCGGCGCGGCGTTGGAAAAGCTAAGTGGGATAGGGGTGCCGGATTTCGACATCGCACTGTCTTCCATTGAACTCGCGCTCAATAGCCCGGAGAAGACCTCGGATAAGCAACTCGTCATGGCTGGCGTGGATATGGGCGGCTCACTCAACCTGGCGAATCTGCCGCTTGTCGGATCTGTTCTGAATACGGATCACGCCGTCGCTATGTCGCTGGAGGTGCTCTATTGTTCCGAGCCAACTGCACCGGCTGTGCCAGATTTGCTGGCGCGAATCAACGCCCTGTTGCCAAGTGGCGCCGAGGCTCTCAAGCCGCCCGCCAGTAAGTTCACGCTCACGCCTACGCTACAAATCGGAACTGACCTGAAACGGCTTACCTTACCGGTGGGCATTGACGATAGAGCTAACATCAAAGCTCCCGACAACGCCGGGCCTATCGATAAATCCAGCCCTGCAACACCACAGGCAGGCGGTGTCAGTTGGTACCCGGTCCAAAAGCATTTTGGGCCTGCCTACGTGGGCCGCATCGGCGGTCGGTTCAACAAGAACGCCCAGGGCAAAGGGGGTGAGCTTGAATTTCTCATCGACGCCGCTCTGACGCTGGGACCGGTGACATTCTCGCTGGGCGGATTAGCGGTCCGCACGCCTCTTAACCAGATTCAGCCGGAATTTTCACTCCAGGGCCTGGGCCTGGAATTTGAATCTGGACCACTGCGTGTCAGTGGAGCGTTCTTACACGAAGATATCAATGGCGTGGATACCTACAGCGGTTGTGTCCGACTGGGCTTCAAGGCCATCACGCTTTCTGCGATCGGGTCCTACTCGGAGGTGCAGGGCCAGAAATCTCTTTTCCTGTATGGCGTCCTCAACTATGCTTTCGGCGGTCCCGCCTGTTTTTTTGTGGAAGGCTTGGCGGCCGGTTTCGGCTACAACCGCTATTTCGTGCCGCCATCCATCTCTCAGGTCCATGAGTTCCCGCTGATTACGGAAGCCCAAAAACCGGTCTCGTTGCCAGCGAGTAACACAAAAGCACAGAACGACTTTATCAGCGGCGAAATCCAGAAGCTGAACACCGCCATTCCATTCCGTTCCGATCAATACTTCCTGGCGGCCGGCATCAAGTTCAATTCATTCAAGCTGATTGATTCCGTAGTCATCCTGACGGTGTCTTTCGGCCAGCATTTTGAAGTGAATATCCTCGGCAACGCCCACTTGGTGATGCCCACACCCGATGCCCTTAGCAATGTGCCTGCACTGGCAGTGATCGACATGGACTTAGCCGCCACCGTGAATCCGGACGCAGGCATTATCAGCATCCAGGCCCAACTTACTCCGGCTTCCTACCTTTTCTCCGACGCCTGCCGCCTTACCGGTGGCTTCGCATTTTTTGCCTGGATTGGTGACGAGCACAAAGGAGATTTCGTTGTCACGTTCGGCGGATACCATCCGGCTTTTTCTGTTCCGGCCCACTACCCGATTCCCCCGCGAGTAGCGCTGAACTGGCACTACAGCGACGCTCTAACCATCAAGGGCGACATGTATTGCGCACTCACTCCAGTGGCAATCATGGCGGGCGGCCACCTGGATATTTCTTTTCATGAAGGCAGCATCCGGGCCTGGCTCCACCTGGGTGCGGATTTCCTGCTGCAATGGAAGCCCTATCATTACGACGCCAGCGCCCATGCCGACATCGGTGGTTCCATCGACGTAGATTTGTTCTTCTTCACCGGCACCATTACTCTTGATCTTGGCGCAGAGTTGCACCTGTGGGGTCCGGAACTGACCGGAACCGCGACCGTTCACCTTTACCTCGTGTCTTTCGATGTTCACTTCGGCAGCGCCTCCACCGAAACTCAACCCATTTTGTGGTCTGGCTTCAGGACATCTTTCCTACCCGCCACTCCGGTGACCATTGCCGTGGCGGAGGGATTGGTAGTAAACCAAGACAACGTCGAACTGACCGTAAACGCGAAAGATCTTTCCATAGTTGTCGATTGCGCCGTACCGTCGAAGACGTTCACTGTCGGGAAGGGTAACTTCGCTCCGTTTTCACCAGTGACTGAGGTTAGCGTGGCGCCACTGGAGATCGCCGTCTCCGAATTTTCCAGCCATCTTGCAATTACCGTTTCCAAGGACGATATCCAGGATGTAACAAACAAGTTCAAATTTGAGCCCCGGCTAAAGCCCCTTCCTACCGCATTATGGGGAGATCGCAGCTACTTGAAAGCGGATGATCCGCCGGGCTCTGGAATCAAAGCAAAGGTAAATATGTCGGAATCGGCCGTCACAGGAGAAGTTCTGTGCGGATTTATGCTGTCGGTGCTGCCGTCTGATGCTAAGGGCAGCTTTGGTCAAGACGGTGAACAGGACCTGAATCCTAGGACCATTAGGTGGGCAAAGATTAATTCACGAACGCTGGCAAACGTCGACATAGCCACCGATATCATGGCTGCTGAAACGGCCTCTAAGCGAAGTGACTTGATGAAACTTTTCGGCTTGGAACCCGGCACTACGGACATTCGCGGCTCAATCGTCAGTCAGTTTCACAGTGCTCCTATCGCTGAGCGAGCGGCATTTGTTCAATGAGTATCATTTTTATCGATCGGCACGATCCGCAGCTTTTGCCGGGCAACTACAAAATCAGCGTTGTCCAAACCGTGAAGGCCGCAGGTGAGTCGGATTCGATTAAGGCGGACCTGTCATTTCGGGTGGCCGGGCCGAAGTACCGTTTGATGCCCGCCGATATCGCTACCGTGTTTCCACCCGCTGATTCGACTGGCGATCACTCCTTGGACCTGCCACACGTCACGCTCACGCGCTCCACGATTCCGTGGGAACTCTCTGCTGGTGCCAGTCCGTCCGATTCAACCGCTTTGCCTTGGCTCGCCATCCTCTTACTCTCTGAAAGCGAAATGAAACGGGTGCTCTTCCCGGTTTCCGTGACACAGAACGACATCGATGCTACGGATAAGAGCCAGGCCTCCGTACAGGTGATGGAGGTGGACCTCGGCACGGTCGGTGAATTAGATGCGGACGCTGACTTCCTCGCTAATCGGCTACCCATAGGCGATGATCTGAGACGCCTCTGCCATGTGCGCCGGAGCGAATCCGGTGAAGAAACCGCTGTCGTTTTGGGCATCCGGTTGCCGGTTCTGGACCAGATGAATCACGCTTTTCTGATATCGGTTGAGCATTGTTATCCAAAGGGAGCCTTTGAACCCCAATCCTTTAAGGATGAAAATACAAAACTTGTTGTGCGGTTGGTCGTACTAAAAGCCTGGCGATTTTCAGTCGGTGACTCCGCGCACTCTATCTCCGGCAAACTGAAGAATCTGGATGCTGGTTTGATCGGCGACGATCAGCGCGATGCCATACCTAAGCAAGGCGTCACCGACGCGCCGTTGGGTGTGACTCTGCTGCCCTACCGCATGCGCCGCGGTAGCGTAACGGCTGCGTACTATCACGGCCCCTTGATTGCCACCACCACGGTGCCGCCAGTCGAACCTGTGGGCGCCAGTCCTGACCTGCTTCGAACCCTAAGGTCGCCCGACCATTTGATTCGCTATCGAGAAGGACTCGGCGTATTTGATGTCACTTATGCGGCCGCCTGGGAGCTTGGGCGTCTGCTGGCCCTTTCCTCCGGTAGTTTTGCCAAATCGCTGATCAGGTGGAAGCACGAGCACAAAACAACTTTATTGGCAAGCAAAGAAGCTACCGATTACTTCGACTTCTCAGCGGATCGTGACGTCAAAAATCAAGTTCCGCCAGACGTTTCCAAGTTTCTGAAAAAACTGAAGACGCTGGAACTCATTCCGGTCAACTATCTTCTTCCCGAACCCGAATGGGTACCACAGGAATCGATTCGCTTCTTCCAGGTGGATGCCTATTGGATGCAGTGCCTGTTCGAGGGTGCTTTCAGCATCGGCCGGTTCCTACCGGGCGACGCGCAGTACGACGCCGAACTGCGCACCTCAATCGACCCCGCGGATTTTCCAAAATCCGGTTTCCTGTTACGGTCTGACGTGGTGTCTTCTTGCCCGGGCCTTGTTGCACAGGCCGGCGGCACGCCACCCAAACCACCGACCACGACACGCCTGCTGGCGCCTGGGTTGAAGTTGTGTGCATTCGCTGATGTGGTCACCTCTGTGGTTCTCCATCCGGCTGCCGAAGAACTTCACTGTCAGATTACCGATTCTGCCAACGGTGTCACTGAGATCGTTACAGCCCGCATCCCGTCGGTGAAGAAGGCAAATCTCAACGGGACGGCAGCGGGCACTTTCGCCGCAGCGCACACCGTAGCCTTTACGGAGGTGTCCTTTTCTCTTACAAGTAGTTGATTGGCTGGGCAAACTGGCCTTGAGATACGGCTGAGGATTTTGACCCTGAAACTCTGGTTTGCAATACCGGCCGCAAACTCTCGTTTCCTGTTCGGCCCGAAAACTCAAACGTTTCTATCAGCTGAAGCGGCGGGGCGCAGCAAACCTCCGGCTTCAGCAACTCAACACTTTAGCTCAAACGTCGTCTGATGATGCCAACTCACGAGCTCGCGACTCTACTTTCAATCACTTCGCCACTCAACTGGACTCCGTATTTCCGTTTTCTCGAAACATGAGGCAGCGGAAATTCATCTAAGTTATTGAAAAGATGGAGCGGGAGACGAGAATCGAACTCGCAACCAACAGCTTGGAAGGCTGTGACTAGATTGAAAATAAAAGGATAAAGGCGTCTAAGGCGCTGTAATCCGACCATCAAGATTCAATAAGTTACGCAGCAACCTCCCGAATTTGCATGTTAACGGCGTAAACGGCGTACAAAATATTCCGGACGTTTCATCCTGCCTCAACCGGCTTCAAAGAAGCCTCGGGGTAGCGCATTTGCCACAGTGCTTATCTGGCCTACAAAGCGTCAGGGCCTTAGTCAAGGCATCGAATTTAGAATTCAGCTTTTCAAAACAGAAACAGAAGCGCGTTGAAATTCTCGAACTGCTTCGGACGAAACGCGAGGGCTCGAGCCAAAATATCGGATTTGCCTCGCGCCCCTTCGTGCTCTGCGGATTGCCGGTGAAGAGGCCAGTTAAAGGAGCGCTTCTTCATGAGCGTCGGAACGGCAACTTTTTGCTACAAGTTACCGGTCATCCCCAGTATGGCGTTCCCTGGGGCCAAGACCGGTTGGTGCCGATCTTCCTTGCAACACTGGCGGTGCGGCAGCAAAGCCAGCGGATCACTTTTCGGAGCGCAGCGGAGATGTTGGACTTGTTCGGCATGCAGCAAGGTGGATCTCAGTACCGCCGCCTGATCTCAGCATTCCAGCGGGTGTTTGGTGCGACGATCTTCTTTGGCACCGATACACAACGGGACCGAGCAAGGGTCATGCAGCACGGCCGATTCAATTTCATGCGCGAGGCTCGCATCTGGTATTCCCGAGATCTTGAGCAAGAGATGCTTCCGGGCGCCTTCGAAAACGAAGTTGTGCTTAGCGATGAGTTCTACCGCGAGAGCATGGATCATCCGATTCCGACAGACCTGGAAGCCGCCAAGGCGCTGTCCTGCTCTCCGGCGGCTCTGGACCTTTTCATGTGGCTCTCGTATCGCTGCTTCACTGCCACTGGTCGGGAACGGGTATCCATTTTCGGTGAGTTCGGACTAGCAAGCCAGCTCGGTAGCGTGGAATACGCCCGTCCGAGGAAGTTTCGGGAGCGGCTAGACAACTGGTTGGACTTAGTACGCGCGCTCTGGCCCGCTTGTCCGGCTACGATCAGTTCCGATGGCAACTACATTTGGGTCGCGCCAGCACTGGCGCTGGCGAAGCAGGCTTGATGGCGCCCACATCTGGCTCATGATCACGCCCATGACGATGAAAGTCGATTTCTCATCGATAAAGAATATTCGGCCGACGTCCCGCAGTTGGCGTAACGCCAGCTTCTGCGGCCCCCCTCGGACTCGGCCCAAATTCTTTCTCCGAGAGTTCGATGTGTTGGCGGAGATTTCACTTGACGATTTCCATCTAAGAGTTGATATTCGCCCTTGAAATCAGGCCCCCTTGAAATCAGGTGTCGAGATCCGCTGAGCCCGCGCGGTGACAGCAGAGAAGTCCGGTTTTATATCAATGTGCTGCTGAAGACGCCATCGTTGACAGTGACTAAGACCTTGATCACACCGCAGTTCCGTTAGCGCGAGAATCGACAATCGTTCCATTGGCGGAACGGCTGGTCACTACAACGATACCGGCATCCGTGACGTGATGGCGGGCACGATCCTGCTCAAGATCGTAGCCAACATTCACGCCATCCGCCAAGGTGACGTTTTCGTCGAGGATAGTGCGCCGAATCCTGCATTGTCGCCCGATGATGCAGTTATCGAGAACGATCGAGTCTTCAACTACACTCCCACTTTGGACATGGACCCCTCGCCCGAGTACGGAACCGCGAACGACGCCCCCCTCGAGAATACATCCGCTACAGATAACCGAACCTATCGCGTGACCGGCGCAGCCAGCCTCGTCAAAAGTAAATTTGGCACCTGGATCAGGATAGCTGGCCGTTCGTATGGGCCACCGGCGGTTATAGAGGTTGAGGGAGGGTACCAGGCCGCACAGGTCCATGTGTGCCTCATAGTATGCCTCGAGAGTTCCCACGTCTCTCCAGTAGACAGGAACATTCGCCGGCTCGCCGGGAATCGCATTCGCTTGATAGTCGTACGCGTACATAGCTACTCTTCCGAGCAACGAGGGCAAAATGTCATGGCCAAAATCGTGCTTACTGTCTGGTCGCAGAGCGTCGGCCTCCAGCTCTCGCAGCAATGTGCGAGCCGAAAAAATGTAGTTGCCCATTGATGCATAAACCCGATGTGGCTCACCCGGAATGGTAGGTGCTTCCGATTTTTTCTCGTGGAATGCCACAATCGCGCCACCCGGCGCGACCTCGATCACACCAAACTCCGAGGCAAATTGAGCTGAAACCGGAATTGCTGCAACGCTCACGTCCGCATGCATTCGCTCGTGAAAGTCAATCATGTCGCGCACGTTCATGCGATAGATATGGTCGGCGCCAAAGATAGCCACGAGGTGTCCGTCGAGATCGTCAATTAGGTTTAGGTTTTGGTAAATTGCGTCCGCAGTGCCGCTGTACCATGTTTCATCGGCTGAGCGCATCTGAGCAGGTACAGGGATGATGAACTGATCCTGTAGCAAACCACCGAATTGCCAGCCATCTCTCAAGTGGCGCAAAAGCGATTGGCTTTTGAACTGGACCAGCACATAGATGGAGTACAAACCTGAATTGATGAGATTGCTAAGCACGAAATCCACGATTCGGTATTTGCCCCCGAACGGAACTGCAGGCTTGGCGCGTTCTTCGGTCAATGGAAAGAGACGGTTACCCCTGCCTCCGGCCAAGACGAAAGTGACCACTTGATGTTGCATTCTGTCCTCCCTTCGTGGCAAACGAGACGCTTAATCGGGCGGATAACTTCAGGACCGCCGGTGCGCAAGATGTCGTTGAACAGACTGAAGAGTGTCTGAATCCGTTTGAAACCAACGGTTCTAACTGCCGAGCCGCGACCGGGCATATCATCCTTCCGGGTGACGCGCGGCGAACACCTCGGAACGGCCATGGCCAGACTCGACGCAGTAAGCAAACACACCTACTGATACCGGCAAAGGCCGGCAAAAAACTTCGAATCTTCGGCGAGTGTAACCTGCGCGCTTTATGTGAGCAATTGCAAGCGGCATTTGTGCAGAAGAAACGGGGGCCTGTTAGGGACAGTACGTCGTAGCTCATCTCGAATGCCCGTTGCCGCTTTCGGGGGTCTGTCTCCGAACCCGAGACTTTGTTGCCGAGGTTTTTCTTTTCAGTTCTCGTTGCTTTCCTATGGACAACGGCAGGAAATTGACCGGGTCGCGGAGGTTTTGTAGCTCGCGGTAGTAGTAAAGCAAAGAAGGACGTTTTCCGTCACAGCTGAGACTTTTCAGAAAGGCAGTCTCGTCCTTGGTTATGCCGTCGCTGAGCTCTGCATCATCGAGGAATTCCATCAAGCCGGGCTGTATTTCAAACGAGGGTTCCGGCTCCGCTTCCCGGAATTCGAGTTTCTTGAGGTGGCGACGAGTCAATCTGCGGTTCAGCACGATTTCCATGCCAAAGGTGTCGAATTCGATGTCCCAGCTTTCGATCAGAGGGTCAAGAAACGATACGCAGTTTTCAACGGAAACGTGGAAGACGTCCGTATCCAGGAACTGAAGAATCGACACTCGCGTCTCTTCGTAGCTCCGCTTGCTCACTCTGGATACACGGTGAATCCAGTTTTCGTCCTCAAGCTCTTCTTTGGCCACTCGTTTCGCGACATCGAGAAGCTTTTGGGTGACGAAGCGTTCGAATTCGCCGAAAGGTTCCCGCTCGAAGATGTTGGTGATCTGCTTCCTTTTCACGGCTACGCATTTACGGAGAATGAGCCGGCGGAATTCCTGGAAGAGGGGCCGCGGCGGATCTAAGATCTTCCGTTTGAGCTCTTCCCGGCGCTGAGTGTCGGCTAACCGTGACAGCTCTTTGGCAGGAAGCTTCAGAACCCTTGCGATCTTGTCGTAGATGTCAGTGCGATCCGGGGCGGGCGGTGTTTTCTTCTTAGCCAGTAACTGGGAGATGTAGGACTCCGTCACTTCGGCAGCCACAGCGAGATCGCGCTGCCCTATGCCCAGTTCTTCCAGGCGGTGTCGAATAACGGAGGAAATGTCCATAGGCTCTCTTTTAAAAAGCTTAACTGCTACCGATTAAGTCTAGTCCTAGTCTAACGCAAGTTGCGCTTGACAAAATGAGTGTACTTGACTTATTCTAGTTACGACTGAGCACTTCCGCCCACTCTTCCGATTTCTGAACTAAGGCAGTAGTCGGGACCCCTCCCTTAGCCAACGCAACAACTCAGGAGGTTGCCTTGTTCAACCTAGCAACTACCATCTTCACCGTACTTTCAGCCGAGGGCGATATTTCAAGCGGCTGGCCGAGCGCCAAGCCAGCGCTCAGTATGGCTCGGAGTGCGGCGAGTGAAGGAGTGCACCAATGAAAAGAGCCCGGTCGATAAACAACCTCCCCTTGTTAGTTGTGCTCTTCTCGTCTCTGGTGTCCGCGGCCGACCTTTCCACTTATCGCGGCTTCCAATTCGGAATGAGCCTGAGCGCTGCCGTGAAGCATTCGGGAATGGATGTATCGGAAGTGACAGTGATCCATGAACGTCCGGCCCGGATTCAGGAGCTAAGCTGGCGCCCGGCACGGTTTGCTTTGAGCGATACGGACCCGGTGGAACAGGTCGCGTTCAGCTTTTATGATGGTCAGCTGTTTCGGATGGTCGTCGATTATGACAACCAGAAGACCGAAGGGCTGAGCGTCCACGACATGATCGAGGCTATCTCAGCGATATACGGTAGGGCTATGCGTCCCGCTGTAGAGACTTCGCTTCCATCAGCCTCCTTCAGTGAAGGCGTGGGAGTCATCGCTCGCTGGGAAGATGCGGATTACTCACTCAATCTTGTGCAGTCTCCTTACGGGTTAAGGTTTGGATTAATTGCTTTCTCCAAACGCCTCGACGGCTTGGCTCAGACGGCGATCACTACCGGAATACACCTGGACGAACAAGGAGATCCGGAGCGTCAAAAGATGGAAGAGCAGAATGTTCAAAGGAAGTTAGACAAGACTCGGCTGGTAAACAAGCCGCACTTCCGCCCGTAACAACAGAACCCCGTGTTTTCTAAGATTGCGAGAAAAATCAAATGACAGATAGAATTCGCGTGGGTACGATGCTTGTGGAGGATGGCGCTCACACTCCGGAATCCCTCGCTCTCGGTATTGAGCCATATTCCGCAGGTTGGTCATCCATTATCAAATCCACTGCCGCTCAACTAGGCAAGAAAATCGAAAACGCAGGATGGACATTCTTCTACATGGCCGGCGAGATTCGGACACGTGGCCTCGGCTTCAACGATCAGTCCCGGACAGATCGTGCCGTGGCGCAAGTGATAAAAGCCGTGAAGCTGCAGAGTTGCAACTGCTTGGAGATTACTCAAATGAGACAGGGATCATTTCTCGGATTGCCTTACACAAGCCTTGTCGCTCACGCCAGACACATTCAGAAAAGTCGAATATTTCAGGGTGCATCCAGCATCCCAGCAGGCACTCAGTCTCACGTGCGCGAGTGGTTATACGACTCTACGGTTCGGACTAAACTGTTGTTCGCCGGCGAAGCCGTCCACGCGTGGGAAAACGAAGGTGGATCACGTGCTTAGTGCTGAGCTTAGGCTCAGTCCCTTACCGTGTTGGCTGTCAAGACAACCGTATACGCGAGGACGCCCATGGCTCGGAAGCAGACGTCGGCCACGTCGGGAACTTTCACAATTTCCGCGACGTCTAAGTAGTCAGGGGGCGAGTCCAGCGCCTATTCGAGCATCCTGATCAAGACAGGTTGCTTACAACCCATTTCTCTTAGCAAAGCTTAGTAAGAAAGATAGATGTTCAACATGATTGAGTATCAACAAGTGCATACCTCGAAACCGCTGGACGAAACCATGTGGCGTGCATGGGTAAAGAAGAATCTCCTGGAGGAAAGACAGCGAGCCGTTGCCCGGATCAAAGTCGTTAAATGGGCTTGTATCGGCGCGCTGATTGCTGCAGGCATTGTGTCCCCGTATGTCTCTACGACCAATGTTTCCGCCTATCAGACCGTGGTGAGATTTGTCATCGCACTCGGCGCGACTTTCATCCTGTTCGAGAGCCTTCGCCTGCGACAATATACCTTCGCCGCTCTGTTCGGGACGATGGTTCTGCTGTTCAACCCCGTCCTCCCAACATTCTCCCTCTCAAAGAACTGGCCAATTCTCCTTGCGAGTGTGCTTCCGTTCGCCGCTTCACTGATTTGGATGAAAGAGCGGAGTCGCACGATCGCCGTTTCGACATCGGGCGTTCGCTTAAATCAGGATTGGACTGATCGTGCAAGCCTTGCTCCGAAGTAGAACCGATCACCAAATCGTTCAGCGGAGATGACCGATGCCGAGCAATCCATGCCAGAAAGATCGTAGTGTTTGACAATGGAAACATTTCGAATAACGCAGTCTTTCAAAGTCTTCGGTTTCGGCACTGATGGAACAGCACGCTTCTTTTCACTGCCTCCGGAAGCAATCATTACTGTCGTGGCGGAATCTGCAGTCTCTGGGTGCGTTCAGATCCTGTATGATCACCAGCTGTACGCCACCTTTAAGCGGAATCTGATGTTGCACCTGAAAAGAGAAAGAGACCTTGCCGGAACCACAGGGTGACGTTCAGAGCGGATCACACAAGGTCACGAGATCGTCGTCAAGAACAGTGCGATTTCGCTGCTAACGGGTCTGATCACGCTAATAGCTTCGAACAGGAACAAGAACGGTCTTAAGGAGGCCGGCGTTTCGCGAACGAAGAGGAAATCCGTGCAGCTTCTACGTCGGGAGGGTTAAGTAGAACGTGGATCCTTCGTCGATCTTCGATTCAACCCATATTCGACCGCCATGGCGCTCAACAATATCTTTACAAATTGAGAGTCCGAGCCCGGAACCCGGTCGTTCACTCCCGTGTAAGCGCTTGAACGGTTCGAAAATGCGGTCGCAATATTGTGGCCTGATGCCAATCCCGTTATCACAGACCGCGAAGACCCAAGAGTCCTTACGCCTAGCTGCTGAGATATGGATTAGTGGCCGCCGGCCGTTACGATATTGGATCGCATTCCCGATTAGATTTTGCAATACTTGCAACAACTGCGTAGGGCGGACGTGAACTCGTGGCAGACTCTCATGAGTTACCGTGGCTTCGGTTTCGAGAATGGAGGCGCGCAAATTGGCGAGCGCTGTCTGCAGCACAGCCTGAGTATCCGTGAGCGTCGAGATTTCAGAAGCATCCGTTGAGACCTGCGAGTAGGAGAGAAGATCGGCGATGAGTACGGTCATTGCGCGGACACTTTTGGCGATGTACTCGAAATTTGAAAAATCCTCTTCATCAATCTTGTTTTTGCACCGTTGCTCTAAGATCTGCGTGCATTGGAGTACTGTCAAGAGCGGGGTTTTCAGGTCGTGAGAGGCAATCTGAGCAAATTGCTGCAACTCCGCATTGGATCGGAGTAATTCTCTTATCTGTCGCTCGAATTTGCTGCAAGCTGCCTGCAGACTCTCGTGGATTCGTCTGGGTTCGGTTGCGTCTCGAATCACCAGAATGGTCAGCTCCGGATCAAGACCTTCAGTTGGCAATCTTTGTGCGCTGAGTCTCATCAGTCGTTCTCCGAGTGACGGGATCTCTCGGAGCAATTCAACGTCGAGCAAAGAATGCTCGCCGCGATGGAGCCGGCCGAAGAGGTCGCGCACCTTTGGGCAATCCCATTCGCGGCTATCGATATCGAAAATGCTTTTGCCCTGTGTCTCCGACCGAGTGGGCCCGAAGTATTCATAAAAAGCGCGATTGGCGGTTTTGATCCTTAAGGCGCCATCGAGGACTACCGTCGGATCCGACAGAGTCTCTATGATGCTTGCGGCGTACCATATACGGTCGCGCGGATGTCCGTTTGGGGCCCACTGCGGTGCCCGGATCTCAGAAGTTCGTACGCCGGCGGGCCTCCCTGGGCGCGTTTGGTGATTAGATGTACGGGTAGTGAGCTGCATTGGTCCTTTATTGTCTGAAGTTAGAAGGAGGTCTCAACAAACCTCAAGGCCACAACGTAGCAGCGTCACGACTGCGTCATCATGCGGACCCACAGCGACCACGAACCATGCATCAGCGCTCGAGAACCCTCCGAAGGAACTCGAAAAAGTTCGTAGTCACCGGATCCTGATTCGAATCTAGCGTCGCTTGTGAAGAAAGAATACTGGGCGAGTGCCTAGTTTCGAAGCGAAGTTAACCTGGGGCATTCTAGATTGTTCGTTCGGGCACAATCATTCCATGTTCGATCGCGTAGCGTGTGAAGTCTGCAGCCGTTCTAAGATGTAGTTCTCGCGTGAGGGTGGCCTTGTGGAATTCTACGGTTTTCACTGAGATATGCAGGACCTCCGCAATTTCTTTGCGCGAGCGTCCTTCTGCCACGAGCTGGAGAACTTCCCGTTGACGAGGACTGAGCGTATGGGAAAGTTTGCCGCGAGCTAAGGGCGAAGCGATCAAAGAGCCCAGGGTGTTCCGAGTCACTAAGGGGCTCACGTAATAATTGCCTTTCAGAACCTCCCGAACGGCGGTGAGCAACTCGGAAGCGGCGGCGCGTTTCAGAAGGTACCCCGATGCCCCAGAGCGAAAGGCTTCCGTAACGTAATCCGTATCGGCATGCATAGTAACAAAGATCAGTCTAGCCGAAGGGAGAATCTTTCGGAGTTGAACGGCGGCGTCAATGCCATTCAGGAGCGGCATGGAAATATCGAGCAGAATCACATCGGGGACGAGCTTCCTGGCTGCGGTGAGGAGTGCTTGTCCATCTTCTACGCTGCCGACCAGTTGGAATTCCGGTTCGAGCATCAACCGGATGCCTTCAAGCATCAGTGTATGATCGTCGGCGAGTAGGATACGGGGCCGAACTGGAGTGTTTTGAAACGCCACAGCTACACTAGAATCCTTTCAAAATTAATTGTGTTCTGTTTTATCAACGTCGCTCGCCGATGTTTCGTCGCAGGGCGATTGAGGTAGTGGCGCGCGAAGGGTAATCGTAGTGCTCTTACCAACTCGGGAATCAATCCGGAGTGTTGCGCCAAGTAAACGGGCTCGTTCCTCCATATCCACGATGCCCAAACCACCAGTGCCGCGTACCGAAGAAGGATCAAAACCGGATCCAGTGTCTCGAATGGTCAGAAGCAACTCACTGCGCTTACAGCCTAGGAATATCGTAACTCCAGCCCCACTCGTATGCTTGATGGCATTGTGCAGGGCTTCTTGCGCAATGCGATAGACAGCGGCTGCGAAATGCCGTCTCGGTAGTGAACACGTGCCTACTCGGCTTGTAAAGCGCACGGCGGTAAATCGGCCGCGGCTAAGATCCTTCGCGAGTTTCCGCAAAGCCGCGACTAGTCCGAGATCGTCGAGAATGGCCGGATGAAGTCCATGCGAGATATTTCGCGTGGCATTTGACAGTTCTGCGACTTGCGTCTGTAACGTCGTTAGCATTTCGGCCACGTCGGCGTGGCCATGACCAATCGGCCCCAGGCGGTACTGTTCAATCTGGAACTCAAGGAAGCCGAGACGTTGGACAAGATCGTCATGAAGCTCTCGCGCAATGCGCCGCTGCTCTTCCTCCTGGACGGTCATTAGGTGGCCAGCTAAGGCGCGCAATTCATCCTTCGTGCGGTCCAGCTCGCGGTCGGTCTCCTCCAGCCGCTCCGTGATGGATTCTTCAGCGCGCCGGCGGTCAGTTATGTCTTCGAAGGCAAGCAGAATTCGGGGTTGTGATTCAAACTGAAGCTGCCTCGCATTGAGCAACATTGTCCGTGTGCCGATGTGTGGGAAGGTATGTCTAATTTCCAAATCCACAAACGAGTTCTTCTTAACAGAAATCTCTTGCATTAGCAAGCGGAGCTTGGGGATTTTCCATCGATGGGCGTCGAGTTCATAGATATGCCGGCCTTCTGTCTGCTCGGGGTGCAGGTGGAACTTTCCGTAAAATGAGGCGTTAGCCCGCTCCACTCGAAGGTCCTGACTTAAGATCACGAGCGGTTCGCGTACCGTCTCGACGATTGCGTCGGCGTATTGTCGCGCCTCCTGTGAAGCTTGCAAAGCGTGCTGGATCGAATCCACGTCCATGAAGGTGAGTACCGCACCATCCAGGCGGTCATCCGCGGTACGATAAGGTCGAATCGATAGCGACCACCAATGGCCACCCGCATCCTGTACCTTATGGCTCTGGATGGCAAGTGACTCGATCACTTCGCGAATGAGGCCCTCGAAGTCTACCGCAGTCCCCAGTCGAGTTTGCAGTAGACGGATAGGATGTTGAAGATCCGCCGACCCAACGCCGAACGCCGTTTCAGCGGCGGCTGTGAATCGGCACAGACGCAGGTCCCGATCGACTCGGAGGATCGGTGCATTCACGGCCCCCAACAGATTTGTCAGATCGTCGCCTAGAGTTCCAAGTTGCTGGTTCCGCGCCCCCAACTCTTCGTTGACCGTAGTAAGCTCTTCGTTTGTTGACTGTAGTTCTTCCTTAGTGGTCCCTAACTCCTCATTGCTACTCTGGAATTCCTCGTTCGCGCTTTGTAGTTCTTCATTGGCTGCTCTCGCCTCCTCGAGCGCCGCCTCGGAGTCCTCGGACACGGCACGTACGTATTCTCGAGCTTCAGAGAGTTCAAGCTGAAGGCGCGCGACGTGGTGATCCTCAGTATTTGAAATCGCCTCTGTGGAACTCAGTGGCGTCGATTCAGGCGCCACTTGTTTAAACACGACAAGGCAAAACCGCTCGGTGCCGGCCGCGCCCACCAGCGGGACAACCTCCAGATCGATCATACGCACGGTACCCGCGTGTTCAATTCGGATGCCCTTCTTCTCAATGAACTGGTTCTGCTCTAAGGCGCGGGAGGTTGTTTCGCGAAGGGCATACTCCAAACCTGTGCGGGCCATCCGCAGCAAATGATGAGTCGCTGTCCCTGCAGGCGGTTCCAGATAGAACCCGGTGTGACCTCGGAACTGACGGATTTCCAGATTTTGATCTATAACGACGCCATCGGGTGCGTACCGGGTTTGAATTACACGGTCCACTTTCTTCGCAAGCTCGAGGCTGCCAATGGAGCTTTCCACTTGGGCCTGCGCCCAGGGTTCAGCGGGATTGCGATTCCTTGGCAACGCTTGAATGAACCGGCTCGGGCCTGGTCTGCGCGAGAAGATCTTGTGCGTACTGTCGACTGTGCTGAAGAGATCGGTGGCTGAGCCGATTGCTTCCGCACTCCCGAGAAACAACAATCCCGAAGGGTTCAGACCGTAGTGAAATATCGGCATCAGGCTTTTCTGCAATACAGGCTCCAGATAGATCAGCATGTTCCGGCAGCTAATGAGATCAAGACGAGAGAAGGGCGCGTCGCGCGTGACGTCATGCCGTGCAAAGATGCAACTCTCACGAATGCTTTTGCTGATCTGATATTTGCCATCAACCTTCCTGAAGTTTCGGCTGAGGCGCTGAGCGGAAACGTTTTGGAGACTGTGTTCTGCATAGACTCCTCCGCGCGCAATCTGGAGCGCTCGTTCGCTGATATCCGTGCCGAAGAATTGCAGGGTTGGCGGAAGCCCATCTTGTTCAAAGGCATCCAGAGCGCACATCGCGAGCGAGTAAAGTTCTTCCCCGGTAGAGCATCCTGGTACCCAGACGCGAAAAGAACTCCTAGTGTCCTCATTCTTTACAACCGCCGAGAGTTTATTCCCGAGTGCTACAAACGCATCCGGATCCCGAAAGAACGAAGTGACGTTTATCAACAGATCCCTGTAAAGCTCATCGACTTCGTCAGGATGCTGCTCCACGTACGCGACGTAGTCTCGAAGGTGCTCCGCACGATGTACAAGCATCCGGCGACCGACACGACGCCTAAAGGTCGTCTGTTTGTAGTGACGGAAGTCAACCCCGGTGGTCCGCAGAAGAAAAGATGAGATCTGAGCCAGTTCAGCCTCTCCGTCGGGAAGAACCTCATCATGGTCTTTGCCGGTAGGGAACACGAGATAACGATGATGACTTATTCGCGCGAGCTCGGCTGCGATCTGGGCCGGAGGCAATACGTAGTCAACGACTCCGGTGTTGACTGCGTTTCGAGGCATGGTGGGGTACTGAGCGGATCCTTCGTCCTGGGCGAATGTTATGCCGCATGCATTCTTGATTGCTTGGATGCCCTGGGACCCGTCCGAACCCGTTCCAGAAAGAACCACACCTACCGCAAGTCTTCCCTGCTTCGCGGCGAGGGCTTGGAAGAAGGCGTCGATTGTGAGGTGCGGACCGCCGTGCACCGGTCTAGGCACAAGGTGAAGTACTTGCTCCGCAAGCCCAAGCCCGGCATTGGGGGGGATTACATAGATGTGATTGGGCTCGATTCTCATCCGCTCGCCCACCTCACTGACAGGCATCGCCGTAGCTCTGGAGAGAATTTCCGTAAGGTGGCTCTTATGGCTGGGTTCCAAATGTTGAACGAGGACGAATGCCATTCCTGTATCAAGAGGCAGAGCCCTGAGAAGCTGTGAAAACGCTTCCAGGCCACCCGCTGAAGCGCCCACTCCCACAATCGGGAATGGAGCGATGATTGGGTGCCTGTCCTCCTGAGGCAGATCACTCTCGGAATGCATGTGGCGTGGCGAAATGTGCGGCATCAGAGAATCCTCAATTGCAAACCCGTCCATACCTTAAGCCTAGAGCGACGGGAAAACTTCCATTTGCGATCAGTTGCCACGCTCAATGGTTTAGAAATTCGATAACTCGGCACATACCCAGTTCCGTACAAATACCAGCCACTGCTATCAATGAGTATAAGGCAGAAGTCTGGTAGGTGAATCATGTCCACTAATAAACTCACCGAAGCCGAACGACCATTTGTCATTGACTGTCTGATCGTCTCGATAGCCTCGGCAATCGCGACGCTGATCGCATGCGCCGTCGCTCCCGTCCAACCGATTCCGGCACTGCTGTTGCACAAAGCAGCGACAGCTTCGCGCGAGTGTCAGCCCATTTCCGCATCCGTGTATTCCGAAAGTCCGATCGGCATCTGATCGGCTTCGACCGCTATTCGGAAGACCGCCTTCCTAGGGTGTCCTGGCCGGGGATTAGGGATTTGCCTAGTTCTGGTCCAAGGGCCCCGAGGCTGAGCTTTCCCATCCAGGGATCGATATTCGCAATCGGAATAGGCTCATGCTTGAATAAAACAAGTGCGGCAACTAAGCACCTGATGCAAATCCTTTACCGGTATACGTCCGTCGGGACAGCTTGGGCACGAACAAAAGCCGGGCATGCGTGTACGGCCGAGACACAGCGAAATCGGTCTCCAAACGGAAGTGATGCGGCAAAAGCTATTCCGGATGCTGCCTGTGTTCGCGCTCGCGGATCTCGCAACCTACCGCTAACGTTATCGCTCAGATCAACGCCACTCCTCCTGGAAGAAAGACATTTAATATTGTCGAGGCGCGCGGGAACGCAAAGGGAAAAAATAGTAACGAGATCTTTCGGAACAGGAAGCATCCCAAGGCGGGCGCCGTGATGATGAAGATGGTGAAGTTCGAAATAGCCACGCTGAGGCTGCGGCGAAGGAGTAACGGCGAGCGGCAACGGAGCCAAAACCGGGCAAAGGCCCATCCCTACTAACGACGCTGCCCGCTAGGATTATCGAAGCAGTGATCTTCAAAGGTGTGTTCTGTCCGATGGCCGACCAACCGGACACGATTCGCAAAACACTACCCTCTTAAACTAGCTATGGTGCATGTTGATAACCTGCGGGACAACTATTACCACGCAATTTGCCGGATACGCTGGATTCCAGATCCGGCAAACCATGACGGCGGAAAAGGTCGGAGAGGATTTGAACACGACGGCCCGTAGTCAGCAGCAGCGCGGCCCCAGTATCGGACGGTACGCGGTCGCTAACTATTCACTGCAACCGTGCTTTTCGATGTGTTCGCAGAAAGCAGTTTCAGCTTTCCGCTCAGCGCTCCCGGCTTCAGAGAGCATCCGAAGCAGATCACTCGGCAGTTTCGTTTTTGGAGCAGTATCCAATTCCGCCTTGGCCCTGTAGGTCCTCTCAACGGTAACCATCATAGCCTCGCCCAACCGCTTCCGCTCTGGACATTTGAGTGGCGCCTTTTTACTTTTAGATGTTTCGTGCACCATTGGACGCCTATTCTACGCAACCCTCAGAGTGCGGGCATTGCTACATAGCTCATAAAGCCGGTCGGTGGCAAAACGGCGTGGATTCGTCAGATGGATTCGACAGTTCTGTTGCAAATAGGCGAGCCCCGGCGTGGCGCAGGTTGTGGCTTCAGTTCGCCGATCAGCTATGGCATCCCCAGTTGGCGAAAACTGGTCGGCGTCAATCATGGCCGTCTTCACTGTTTTCATAGTTATCCTTTGCGAGCACAGTCACAGTCGATTCTGAGCCGTCACCATCGCTATGGCACTGCGGTTAAACAATTCTGTAGCGCGACGCGCTGAGCGTGTCGCGCATGATTCAAATAGCTGGCACGCTATTACCGGGAGACGCTGGTTCGCAGCACTTCGGGACCGGAGGGCGACTTCACTGTGCCATCGTTTTCGCCCGTTACAAATAAGTCGAAGTTCTTTCGGGGTGTTACGGTTTGAAAAGTACCTTCTAGCTTTCCATTCACCTTGAGCTCTCCTTGATTTTCGGGTCCGGAGCCTTTGTCTTGCAACCACACGATATAGTTAGCCTGCGAAGGTGAAAGGCTCGTCGAATTTGCGAGATGCTCAACCTTCAGCTTCACCTCTGTATTGCCGTTGCGATCCTTCCCGATCTCAACCGAGCCTTTGGCGGCAGGAACGATGGAAGCCGCAGTCAATGGATACTTCTTAGCCGCATAAACGAGAGCGGCGGAGACAACTGCAAGTGTTACGATTGAACCAAATTGACGCATTGAGTTACTCTTTCCCTTTTCCATCTGAGGACGTGTAAGAACCTGGCCCTCGATATCTACTCATCCACTCCACAGGATGGCTAGTCACTGCTCCGCTCGCTTCTTTAATAGCCGCCCATTCCACATCCTCCTTCAGGCCGAGGAATATTCCATGCACGTATTTATGCGGACCTTCAGCGAGAACTACCGCATCGCCCGCGTGAAACTTAGGATTATCGATTGCGTCCGCAATTCGGATTGGATCACTCAGCATCGGTCACCTCCCGCTAAACTGCACTGGACTGTAATGCGTTGAATGTGGTGATAGACAACCAGAAGCAGAATGGCTCCTGTCGTCGCTACGAGCACGCTGTGTAAATTGAAGCCGGCAAAATCGACCGCCGCTAAAGAAGCTGAACGGATATCCGCCTGCTACTGCGCCAAAGATTCCTAGAACTATGCCTTCGTTGTGGCTGTTCCGGATCTTGCTTCCGAGAAACCCGGCAATAAATCCGAGAAGAATCCAACTTGGAATAGACATGTCGATCATTTACCCGTGCGAGTTCTTGTTAGGTTCGCCCGAATCCTTTCGGTTGTCGGCGCGACGAGGCAATCTGCCTCCATCGCAAATGAAATGGGGTACTTTCGCGTCGTTCTGACCGGAAAGCCAGTTCAGCTCTCATTCCAGCTCGCTAAGAGATTGGGTGTCAGAGGACCTGACTTAGTTCAGATGGTCTGCAGGCAGTGCAAGATGTACGGCCATTACTATTCTAGGTTAACTAATCCCTATTGTCAATGAGCGATTATGGGAAATAATTAACTGATATCGGTGAAGTGAGTAGGCCCATTTCCATAAGTAGAGGGCTATTCGCGTAGCCTGTTCTGAATATCTGCTGTGCTCTTTTGGGAGCCGAAGGTCGCCGCGTACACTTTCGTAAACTCCGCTCCGAAAAAGAAGACTTGCGCCGAGTAGTACACCCAGATCAGAACGACGATGAGCGACCCAGCCGCTCCGTAAGCGGATCCCAAACTTGTCCTGCGCATATAGAGCGCAAGGAGCTGTTTGCCGATGATAAACAGCAATGAGGTAACGACGGCTCCGACGGCGACGTCGCTCCAGTTCAGACGTACACTCGGGATCAACTTGTATACGGCGGCAAATACGAATGTAATAACCAGACAAGAAATCAAGGACCCAGTGAGATGCGGGAAAAAGCCCGAAGCGAACATTCGCCAGCCGAAAAATGTTTCTATAGCCCCAAGCCAAGTATTCAGCATCAAAGAGACGAGAAGAAGCATGCCAAGGCCAAGGATCATGACAAACGAGTACACGCGTTCTTTGGCGAGATGCAACAAATTCGCGAACTGTGTGCGATTCCGATTTAGAGGCACGTGCCAGATCGCATTCAAAGCATCGCGAAGCTCCGTCAATACGGCTGACGCCCCAAAAAACAAAGTCATGGTGCCGAACACCGCCGCAACCAAGCCGCTCACTTGCTTGTGGGGACTCGTAAGCAGAATCTGAATTGCCCGACCCACGTCAGTACCTACCAGATCCCGGAGGCCCAAAACCAACTGCCCTGGCGCCACTTTCTTGCCATAGACAAGGCCAGCAATCGCAACCGTAAGGATCAGAAGCGGCGCAAGGGAAAGTAGGGTATAGAAGGCCACCGAAGCGCTCCAACGGGTAGCATTATCCGTACTCCACTCCGTGGCTATTCGCTTCAACAGACCCAATGTAGTCGAGCAATGCGGAATACTGAATCGCATCATAATGTATCGTCCTCTTAACAGGTCCGCGGTCTTAGTCTATTTAAACAGCTGCGAGCAGTCCTCGCCGGCGCCGCTGCGGGTGCCGACGTCTCCTCGAAGTTGCTACGCAAATTTGAGGGATCGACGACCCTATCACGCCCCAGAGTCCCAACAGATGCATGAATTGGAGAAGGTTAAGTTAGTGCGCCATCACGCGAAGCGCCTACGGCAACTCGGAGCCGACGACAGGTTTGTAAACGAGCTCGTTGCCCGGCTGAACCAGCCCGAGGGCTGCTCCTCAGTCGGGAAGAAGGAGACCGCAGTGCCGCAACTCATCCATAAGGCATGCCCCGCGAAGGTCTGTCGTGGAGCCCTGGGATTTTCGCGCTCGCCAAACGCGCAAGCAGGCATATTCAAGGGTCGAGAGGCCAGCCACTGAAACCTTCCACCGGGACGACGGCCTAAATCGCAACGCAAGAAGCAACCAAAAACAAATCCTCAAAGACTAGAGTTAACTCCACGCACAAGCAGTATTTTCGAGGCAATCCACTATGTGGAAGTCGCGAACGGTTTACGGAGAACCTGGGCGCAGCCGAAGTTGAACCGACGCCCGACGATCTACAGGAAATTGAAAATGCCGCCTCTAAGATTACGATCCAAGGCGTTCGGCTTCCTGAAGCAGTCCTAAAGATGTCAGAGGCCGAAAGCGATCCGCAAGCCGCCCGGAGCGCATCAGGCAAGCATTCCCTGATGATGGCCGATTGGCCAAAAATCGAAAACGATACGGTCTTCGAAGTGCGCCCGATCTACCGCGTGATCCAGGCGAAGCTCATGGAATGGGCAAACAAGAAACCCGAGATTTACGCGCGGTCGCGAAAGTTTCACAGATGGCGGTGACCGCCCGCGCAACACTACCCTTCGCTATTTAGTTCGGTCGTTGCCCCGAGTCGATTGCAATTTGCAACTGGCACCATTTTACAAGCGCAGCGTTGGCATCGGCTAGATCATCTGAGGGCAGAACAGCGACACCGGCAAAATGAAATCGGGCAAGAGCGCATAATACGGCTTGTACAAACTTGTCGGTTTCGGGATCGCGGTCCTGGGCGCAAGAAGACATTACGTCCTCCTTTCTCTCGGAACCGTTGTAGGGGTTGGGAGCGCCTTGAGTTTACCACTGGCAGAGGACAAGTACTAATTTCGGGCGGCAGGCTTTCTGTCAGGCCAAGTACTGTGCGCAAATGGTTCTCAACGTCTCGATCAGGCCGGTTAAGGTTCCCGGCTTCGATACAAAGTCATTTGCTCCAAGGGCTAGCGCTCTTTTCCTCTCAGCCGTAGTCCTGGACGTCGTGAAGATGATAATCGGAATGGAGCGTAATGATTCGTTCTCCCGGATTTCGGCGAGGACTTCGAACCCATCTTTTCCCGGCAAATGCAAATTAAGCACGATCAAGTCTGGTCGCGGTGCCTGCTCATGACCATGAGTATTTTCCAGAAACCGCATCGCCTGCTCGCCGTCCGCTACTCGGAAGAACCGAATCGGCATATCGAGTTCTCTTAAAGCGATGGTGATGATAAAGTACTCAGCATCGTCATCTTCGATGGACAACAGTACCTGGGCCCTCATACTTTCTTTCGACTACGAAACATAGCCACGCAGCACCGCGCAAATCTTCGAGTGCGAGTTCTGCAGACTGATGGGGGTAGCGGAGGCCGTTCCGTTTACGAAGCTAGCGACAGCTCGATCCTTGCGCACATCTGTTTTACAAGCAAAGTCAGAGCCGTCAAATTGGAGGGCTTTTGCAGGTATTCAACTCCGAGCTCCGCGGCGCGTTTCCAGTCGCGGTCGAGAACTTGGCCACTGAACATCACTACCGGAATTGTGCTCAATGATTCAATGGCCCGAATGGAAGCAAGCACTTCCCATCCATTTGTAAGCGGAAGAAAGACGTCCAAGATGACGAGAACCAACATAATGGACGGATTCTCGGTCAAACTTCGAATCATCGCGAGAGCTTCAACACCATTTTGAGCTCGCTGAAGCCGGATATCCGGACAGATCTCCTCAAACAGTTCACGGAAAATAAAGTAACTCGCATCATCATCCTCAACTTGGAGTACCACCTGTTCGGTCATAAGCGGTTAGTGTACGCTATGCACGCGCGACCTTGCGCATCCGATCGGGCCAGCTTGCTCCCGCGCCCTTGGAAACTGAAGGATACTTTGATTGCGCGTGCTGCCCCGGGCTTTTTTTTAGGCCGCGAGCGGCAGGAAATCAGCGCAAATCGATTCGACATCACGCACCAACTTGTCGAAGGTGGACGGCTTGCAAATATAGCGACGCGCTCCAAGCGCGAGCGCGCGCCTTTGGTCTTCCTGCGACCGAGAAGTGCTGAGCACCACTATCGGAATTGTCTGAAGCTCATCCGTGGCTTGTATGCTTGACAACACCATCCAGCCATCAACTCTCGGCATGTTCAGATCGAGCACGATGAGCTCCGGGCGTCGGGCCATCTGATAAATTCCAGCCTGATTGAGAAAAGCCAACGCTTGCTCCCCGTCCGAGACACGATACACGCTAACAGCGATCCCGGCTTCGCCCAACGCTGCCCGAAACAGGTACGCGCTTGCGTCCTCGTCTTCTACATGAAGAAGGGCGCAACGGTTCGCACCATTAAGAATGTCGACCAATTCATCCCCCTGATGAGCACGATAGTACTAGTACCATAATGGAATCATTTTAGGCAAGTCTGTGAATTGTCACTCGGTCAACACCATTGAAGGTAAGACTCCCCCGAAAAGAAAATATATGGTCGATCAGGCGTACCGTCTGATTCGCGCCACTGCCGCTCTCGCGGGATGTGAGCCGACAGGTCTGTAAATCTTCCTGAGAATTCCGTCATTGTGGTGGCAAGGAACCGGCGACGACGGAAAAAGGTCAACGTTCGCTGTGGAACGGAAAAACTGTGGATGTTTGCCCCAGACGTGATGGACCGCTGCAGCGGCTAATTCGGCCGGAAAGGCCGGCACCCCCGGCGAATCTGAAATTAATGGCGACACCGGCCAACGACGACGAGAGGCTAGTCGGCGCAGGTCTTCTGCACGATGGTGCCTAAATCCTGAGGCCGATATGGCTTGGCGAGATAATCGTCCATCCCCGAAGCCAAAAATTTTTCCCGATCACCGACCAGGGCGGATGCGGTAATCGCGATGATGGATGTGCGGGGACGACTGTTTGCGTTTTCGTGTCGTCTAATCTCCACAGTAGCCTCCACACCACTCATGACCGGCATCTTTATATCCATGAGAATAACGTCGAACGGTTCCGAACAATAACGGTCAACGCACGATTGCCCATCAGGGACGATCGTAACGGAGTGCCCTTCGCGAGTCAGCCAGATGCGCGCAATCTTCTGATTGGTAGGATCGTCTTCCGCTATCAATATTCTCATCGGGTGACCCCTTTGGCTGCGTCAAAACGCCCGCCTGACTCTATCGTTGCACAAGAATGAACGTCCAATCCCAGCCCGGCGATTGCCTGCTTCAAAAAATTCAAGTGTGTCAAGGCAAGCCCGTTCTTCGACGTTTGCCGAGAGTATCTCTCGGCCTTCTCCAGTGCAGCCTCCATGGCTCGAGCAACGTCGCTTGAGGCACGAACGCCTTGGTCCGATTTCAGTTCGAGTGCAAGCTTCGCGAGCCTCCACGTCAGCTCCATTTGGCTTCGTAGCAACTGATCATCAGGGCAGTCGCCTACGTCGGGCGGTGGGGCCGTGCTCTGAGGCCTTGCCTTGTGGCCATCGGAGTGAGGCCACACCGAGAAGAACATCGAAGCGACCGTTGCAAAGCTCACATGATGTTTATCGGCTGCTCAATAGCTCCGCGCAGTTCCGCGAGGTACCAGGAGCATCATAACCACCTAGCCCGGCCGCCACAAACCGTTTAAAGGATTCTTTTTCGCCGCTTTCTTCTTTAGCCGCGGCCTTGTTAGAGCGCACCTGGGCTCAGACCGCACTCGCCGCGACTTTCCGGACCGCACGTTTACATTGAAATAGTGATTCGCGTTGGGCCGGCGGGCTGGGCCTACAAAGATTGGGAAGGAATCGTTTATCCGAAGCCGAAACTGCGTGGGTTCGAGCCGCTGCGTTATCTGGCTGGCTACTTCGATGCCGTTGAGATCAACACCAGCTACTATGGCCCGATTACTCCGAAAACCGCCGGAGGCTGGATCCAGAAGATTGACGATTTCGCAAATTTTCGCTTCACCGCCAAACTATGGAAAGGGTTCACGCACGAGCGCAACGCGACGGCGGAAGACGAGCAATTGGTTAGGGCAGGATTCGACGTGCTGCTCGAAGCGGGCCGCCTGGGCGCCGTGCTGATGCAGTTTCCCTGGAGCTGGAAGAATACTGCCCAAAACCGGCAATACATCGCAGGTCTCTGCGCACGCTTTCGGGAGTATCCGTTGGTCTTGGAGGTTCGGCACTCCAGTTGGAATGAACCTGGCGTTCTGGATTTCCTCGAGCAACTTGACATCGGACTGTGCAACATTGATCAGCCGCTCTTCCATCGGTCGGTCACACCCGGCGCTGAAGCCACTTCATCGGTTGGCTATATCCGGTTGCATGGCAGGAACAACAAGACGTGGTTTGCCGAGAATGCGCAGTCGCACGAGCGTTACGATTATCTGTACAAAGTCCAGGAACTCGAACCCTGGATCGATCGCGTGAAAGCTGTGGCGCGTCAGACAAAGGATTCTTATGTGATGTCTAACAATCACTATTTGGGAAAGGCGACGGTGAATGCACTGGAAATCAAATCTCTCCTCCTCGGCGGCCCAGTGGCCGCGCCGCCTCAGCTTGTGGAGCACTATCCGGAGTTGAGGGAATTCACATCGGTATCATGACTACACCCTTGTATGGCAGCGGCTCGCAAATCCAGCACGATAACAAGTGATGCGGGATTGCCCGCGGCCCAAGCGGTGAGCTTCCTCAGAGATACCCGCTCCTCGCCGACCTGGACTGAGGGCGAATTCGCAGCAGCGATGAACCTTTCTTCAGCAGCGACCAAGCAAGCGCTTCCTGTCCTGCAACTAGCCGGCTACATTGAACCGTTAGCTCGGGGAAAGTGGCGGACAACGGAACAGGGACAATTAGTCGCTGGCGGGAAGACACCGAACTCGCGCCCGCGGCCTGGCAGATTTACTGCTCCCATTTGCGCTGATTGAGGACGGAATTCTCCTGCAGCAGGACGGTTCGCTTCTTGGGGCATGGTCCTATCGCGGGCCGGACATGCACTCCGCCACGCACGCTGAAATGCACGCTCTTGCCGCTCGGCTGAATTCGGCCCTCCGGCTGGGGAGTGGCTGGATGATTCATACCGACCTGATACGCTCGCGCGCCCCCGGCGATCCTGGTCCCGTCACCTTCCCGCATGTCGTCACACGCGTAATCGATGATGAACGCCGCCAGCAATTCGGCGATGAGGGCGCTCACTTTGAAAGCGACCACTACTTGGCCCTTACCTATTTACCCCCACTTGAGTCAGAGGAGAAGGTAAAGGGCTGGATGTTCGAGGGCCGTACCAACAAGGATTCCGGCGTCGGGCAAGCGGTTCTCGATCGCTTCAAATCGCGGGTTGAAATGTTTGAGAACGTCTTCTCATTCTGCTTCGAGTCCAGCGCCTTAGGCGCGTTGATTTTGATGATGACTTCGGCTTTGCTCAACATCGGGATGGATTACTCCGCTATTTGCGGCGCTGTCTCACCGGCGACGATCACATTTTTGCACTGCCGGAAATCCCCGCTTACTTGAACGAAATCCTGGCTTCGGAAGACTTTACCGGAGGAGTGGAGCCTCGTATCGGTTTCAAACATATCCGCGTCATAGCTCTAGACGGGTTCCCTAAAGCGAGCTTCCCCGGCATCCTGAGCGAGATTGATTCCCTCGCTATGGAGTACCGATGGAACACCCGCGCGATCCTGCTTGATCCCGAGGAAGCAAGAGCTCTTTTGGACAAGACTCGCAAGAAGTGGCGATCCGGCATCCGAGGCTTCAAGGATCAGATCCTGCGTAGTCAGAGTGGCGCAGTCAATCTCTCGCCCAGATGATGGCCGAAGACGCCGAACAGGCAATGGCTGTGGCGGCCTCGGGCGACGTGCAATTCGCTCAGTACACCAGTAACATCATCTGCCTCGACGAAGACTTGGAAAGGCTTAAGGAGAACGTTCGAACCGTCGTCAAGCGAGTTCACAATCTGGGGTTTTCCTGCCGGCTCGAAAATGTCAACGCTGTCGAGGCTTGGCGCGGCAGTCTTCCGGGTGACGGGTATCGTGACGTTCGCCGTGTTTTGCTCCACACCTTGAACTTGGCGGATTTGCTTCCCATCACGTCGGTTTGGGCTGGCGAACGTGAGAACCCTTCGCGGTTGATGCCGAGGAACAGTCCACCGCTTCTGTTCGGTGCCACAACGGGCGCTACTCCGTTTCGGGTGAACCTGCACGTTTCAGATCTCGGCCACACGCTAATGTGTGGACCTTCCGGCGCTGGTAAATCGACGGCGCTTGGGTTGATCGTGGCGCAATGGTTTCGTTATCCGCGCGCCCAAGTCTTTGCGTTCGACAAAGGTTATTCGCTGTTCGTTTTGACCAATGCGGCCGAAGGGGACTTCTACGACCTAGCCGGCGAAAAACAGACTTAGCGTTTTGCCCTCTGCGGGAAATCGACTCCGACGCCGATCTGACTTGGGCGGTCGCTTGGCTGGAGGATCTATGTACTTTGAATGGTCTCGTCGTCAGGCCGAAGCATCGGAATGCGCTGGCGCAGGCAGTCCAGCAATTGCGGCTTTCGCCATCCCGAACGCTAACCGAACTAAGCGCGAACGTTCAGGATTTAGAAGTCAGAGAAGCACTTCAGTTCTACACGTTGTCCGGCCCACTCGGTCATTTGCTGGACGCCGACGAAGACCAGCTCGGCGACGGGAGATTCTTAACGTTCGAAACGGAAAGCCTGCTGCAGCTCGACGACAAAGCGGTTATCCCCGTTTTGCTCTATTTGTTCCGCCGCATCGAGAAGCGGCTTGACGGTTCGCCAACCCTCGTCACACTCGATGAAGCCTGGGCTTATCTCAGGCATCCGATCTTTCGTGAACGTCTTCGCGACTGGCTGAAAACGTTGCGTAGGATGAACGGCATCGTCCTTTTGGCAACGCAGAATGTGAGCGACATTTGCAAGTCGGAGATCAGCGACGTGATTTTGGAGATGTGTCCGACTAAAATTCTGCTGCCGAATGGCGAGGCCAATAACCCGGCGTCGAAAGAATTCTATGACCGCTTGGGCCTCAACTCGCGCGAGTTGAATATTTTGCAAACCGCGCGTTCCCAAGCAGCACTACTACTTCATTTCCCCGCTGGGGCGGCGGCTGGTGTCCCTGGGCATTCACAACGTCGCGTTGTCGTTTGTCGGTGTCAATGGGCGGGAAGAACGCCAAACTTGTCGAAGATCTCATTGAAGTGTCTCCCGCCTCCTGGCAGAGCGAGTGGCTTCGCGTTCGCGCGAAGGCACTGAAGGATGATCGTTTAGCTCAATGGGCGGATTATTACGAACAGATACGCGCAGAGTCGGAAAGGAGTCTTCTATGCGTATGAATCGTATTGGGCTGATCGCGGTAGTGGCCGGATTAGTCGCTGCACCCACAGCCAGAGCGCAGTTTGGAGGAGTTGTGGTTTGCGCCAACTGTGCGACCGAGCCGACTGCGGCAACTATCAAGATTATGCACGATCTGGAGTACGCCAAACAGCTTCTTCAATACGCGATCCAGGTTCAGCAACTGGCGGACCGCGATCAAAAACACGACGCACGGTAGCCCGGCGGCCTTAACGAATATCGCGGGC
>CAVQHR010000006.1:0-1508673 GCA_963712395.1 Bryobacterales bacterium | reverse complement strand
GAAGCCCTTTTTTTGAAACTCAGCAGCAATATCGCCGCCATAGAGCCGGTGGTGTCGCTGGCTCGGAAGTATCACGGCTTCAAGCCTCTCGCGGTCGCCTCGGGCGGGCATCGCCGGATCGTGATGAATACCCTGCGCGCGCTGGGTATCGCCGATCTTTTCCAGGCCATCGTCACGGCGGAAGATTACCGCCGGGGCAAGCCCTCGCCCGATCCTTTTCTGGAGGCCGCGCTCCGGCTGGATGTCCGTCCCGAGCGATGCCTGGTCTTCGAAGACACTGCCACGGGCATCGCGGCGGCGACGGCCGCCGGGATGCAATCCGTGCTGGTGCCGCCTCCTTTTCGCCAAAACGGGCTTTCTTGAGTCTCTTTGTCCGAACTAAAACCTCCGGCGCAGTTTGTAATTTGTCTTCTGGGATTGCCTGAAGTAGCGTTCTTGCATGTCCGTGACATTGACTGGTGAATCGCGAATTGCCAATCCCTTCCGAAGTATGGGCGCGCATGCGACTCTATCCAGGAGAGGAATTTGATGTCCCTTGTCGAGCAGGATCGGCTGATTGCAGTTGGGAAGGAACGCTTCCAAACATGGGGATTTCAAAGAGTTGATGGCTCGATTAGACTACGTGCAGGCAGGACGGCATTTCGGACGGGACGAGGCGAATGAGCGCTGAGACGTTTCTCGACACGAACGTACTGGTTTATTGTTTCGATTCTGGAGAACCGGAAAAACGACGGCGCGCGCGGGTTCTCGTCGAAGAGGCGCTGCGGGATGGCTCTGCGATCATTAGCACCCAAGTCACGCAGGAGTTTTTAAATCTTGCGACCCGAAAATTCGCGAAGACGTTGGTCGGGGATGATTTGCGGGCATACCTTGATGGCGTTACTGGCGCCTCTTTGCAAGGTGTACCAGACTCCGCATTGTTCAGACTTGCCTTGGAAATACAAAGCGAAACCGGCTACAGCTTCTATGATTCTCTGATCGTCGCCGGCGCCCTCAAGGGAGGTTGCTGCGCGTCTTTTCTCAGAGGATTTGCAGCAGGGGCGCGCAATCCGGGGAATGACTATCGAGAATCCTTTCCGAGGTTTGAATGTGGAAAATAAGTGATCATTGCGTGAAGCGTACTGACCTCCTCCCACCCTGAAGTCCGCCTTTGGCTACGATTCCTTTCGTCCGCTTCAGGAGGAAATCATCACCGATGTCCTGGCGGGACGCGACGTCTTCGCGCTGCTGCCGACCGGCGGCGGCAAGTCGCTTTGCTTCCAGCTTCCGGCGCTCCTGCGCGACGGCCTCGCCATCGTTGTCTCGCCGCTCATCGCACTGATGAAAGATCAGGTGGACGCGCTCGTGGCCAGCGGCATCCCGGCCACCTTCCTCAATTCGACGCTCGGATGCCGCGCTCGCGAAGTCGCGCTATCGCGGCCTGCACCAGGGCGAATTCCGGCTGCTCTATGTCGCGCCCGAGCGGCTCATGCTCCCGGCTTTCTCGAGAACCTAAAAACCTGGAATGTCAGGCCAGATCGCCATCGATGAAGCGCACTGCGTGAGCGAATGGGGCCACGATTTCCGCCCCGAATACCGCCGGCTGGCGGAACTGCGCGATCATTTTCCCAAAACGCCGCTCATGGCGCTCACCGCGACAGCCACGGATCGGGTGCGCGCGGACATCGTCGAGCATCTGCGCCTGCGCGAACCGCGCTGCTACGTGGCCAGCTTCAATCGCCCGAATCTCATCCTACCGCGTCCTGCCGAAGACGAAGCCGTACGATCAGGCGCTGAAATTCATCCAATCGCGGAAGAACGAATGCGGCATCGTTTATTGCTCGAGCCGCAAGTCCACCGAGACGCTCGCCGAGCGACTGAGCGGGGACGGCGTGCTCGCGCAGCCCTTATCATGCGGGGCTGGATGCGAAAGTGCGCGCGCTGCATCAGGAGCATTTCCTGCGCGATGAAGTGCGGGTCATCTGCGCCACGATTGCTTTTGGCATGGGCATCAATAAGTCCAATGTCCGCTATGTCATTCACTACGATCTGCCCAAGAGCATCGAAGGCTACTACCAGGAAACAGGCCGCGCCGGACGCGACGGCCTGCCCGTCGGATTGCCTGCTGCTCTATAGCTCGGGCGACGCGGTCAAACAGACGGCATTCATCGATGAAAAGACCGATCCCGCGGAGCAGAGGATCGCCCGCGATCAACTCCAGCAAATGGTGCAGTATGCGGAACTGGGCACCTGCCGGCGCGCCGCGTTGCTGGCGTATTTCTCCGAAGAGTATCCCGAGTCAAACTGCGGCTCATGCGATAACTGCCTGGCGCCGCGCGACACATTCGATGGCACGGTATCCGCGCAGAAGATGCTCTCCTGCGTGTATCGCGTGCGCCAGGCGACCCAGCGTTTCGGAGTCGGGATGAACCACATCATCGAGGTGCTCATGGGCGCAAAAACCGAGAAACTGCTGAAGTGGGGACACGACAAACTTTCGACCTACGGGATCGGGAAAGAGCATGGCAAGCCAGCATGGCAGGCCATTGGTCGCGAATTGATTCGCCTCGGCTATCTGCGACAGACGGCGGAGAAGTTCAGCACGCTCGAACTCACGGATGCGGGGATGGAGGCGCTTCGCTCCCGGAGGACGATCACGCTCACCCGGCCTGCCGAGGTTACGCCGGAGATTACCTCGCATAGGACCGAGATTGCCTGCGATGAGGCGCTCTTCGCCAGGCTGCGCCATGTCCGGAAGCGCCTCGCCGACGAACAAAACGTTCCAGCCTACAATATCTTCTCCGACGTTACCCTGCGCCTCATGGCACGCGACTATCCGGCGTCCGAAGCAGACCTTGGGCGCATCAGCGGCGTCGGGGAAATCAAGCGCCGCCAGTTCGGCCCCGTCTTCATTGACGCGGTCAAACTGTTTCTCGAGACAAACCCGAAGCAAGTCTTCGCCGAGTCATTCAAGCCCTGGGCGGGACCTGGGTCAAAACGCGTCGGCAAAGGTGGAAATGTTACGACCTGGAGCAACTATCCCAAGTCCCGCGGTCGAAAAGACTAGCTAGCTTAACCTCGCGGAACGCTGAGGCGTTACCCCGGTCTTTCGTGGCTCGGACAAGCTACATCCAGGGGGCGGCGCTTGACTGCTAACCCGACTTCCGCTATTCGAGCAGATTGAGAGGCATCTCTCTCTGTGGAGACCCCCTTTTTGAGCAAAAGGTCGCCACTACCTGGGTTTTAAATGGCGCGGTTTATTTGTTCTTTGAAGTGGCTGGCGCGGTGATTTTCGGCGGCGGTTGCGCTGGCAGCGTGAGCTTGAGTTTTTCGAGGAGGAGTTGAGTCTCCCGATCGGGTTGAGTGTGGCGGGTGAGCATCAAAGTGCGGCCATCCGTGGTTGGCACTTGCACGTCGAGCAGACTGATGGAGGCGAACTTTTCGAGCACGGCGCGCGGCGTCAGTCCGGGCGCGAGGGCGTGCAAGCGTCGGCCCAGGGTGACATGGAGGCAGTAGGCCAGAAAGGCGATGAAGATGTGGGCCTCGATGCGATGGTCTTTCTGATGGAAGATCGGGCGCACGCCCAAGTCGCCTTTGAGGGTTTTGAAGGCTTCTTCGATTTGTGTCAAGGTGATGTAGTGCTGCCAAAGCGCGGCGGGATCGGTCTCGAGCAAGGTTGCTGCGCAAGAGGTAGCGGCCTTCGCGCTGGCGCATTTGGCGCAGGTGTCTCGATTTAAGGAGAAAGTGAAAGTCGCCATCTCGGGCTGGGGTCTTCTTGCGTCTTGCCGGCGGCGCTCTGGCGGGCTTTGGACGGCCTTGGCGGAAGGAGCTTTGGCCGGTGGTTCGGGACAGCGCGACCTCCACGGCGCGCCAGCAGTGGCCAGCTTCGGATTTGGCGGCGCCGAGCTTCATTAAAAGATCCTTGTAGGTGAGCTTCTGGTTTTGCAGCGTGCGCAGCCGCGCCCACAGCTTCTTGAGCCGCCGCCGCCGCATGCTGCGCTCCTTGGCAATGCGATCGTCGCTCTGCGCAAAGACGTAGAGTTCCCCCTCCTGCGGCAGCAGTTTGACGGAGACGCCGGGCCGCGCCTCGTGCCAGGGAAGCTTGGCCAGTTCCTGCTCCAGCTTGCTCAGGCGCCCCTTGGGAGTGCCGACCAGATAGCGGGTGGGCGGGGTGCTCGTGCGCATCGCGGCGAGCGCTTCTTCGGTGGGAATGCCGCGATCCATCAGCCAGGTGCGCTCCGCCTTGCCATATTCTTTTTCGATCTTCTCCAGCATCGTTTGGAGGGTGGTGTTGTCGGCGGTGTTGCCGCTGAGCACTTCGTAGCCGAGCGGAAAGCCCTCCGGCGTGACGATCAAGGCGATGACGACCTGCACGCAATCGGAGCGCTTGTCGCGGCTGTAGCCGAAGCGGCGCAGGCCGTCTTTGCTCTCCGGCGGATCGCTTTCAAAGTAGGTGCTGGTGAGATCATAAAGCAGCACGTCAAACTGGGCGTTGAAGAGATCGCGCCACCGCTCCTGGAGATGGCGAAAGAGGTCCGCCTTATGAGCCAGCAGCCGGTCATGGCAGCGGTAAAGCGTGTCATCACCCGCGAGGCGGCAATCCTGCCCGAGCAGATCGCCCAGCGCGCTGCGCTCGAACCACTCGCGATGCAAGCGCCACTCGCTGCCCGGAGAGAGCCAGCGATAGATGGCAAGGGTGGTCAGCACCAAATCCCAGCGGGTCCCCTTGCGACTCCTGGCGAGACGCTCCCGCCAAAACTCATCCAGGCCCAATTGACTCCACACCTCCAGCGCCAGCCAGCATGCTCCCCATTGACGTGGCCGATGCAGCGTCAGCGCGTCGAGATAAATCTGGATCTGCGGCACGGTGCTCGCCACCCCCACGCGATCCGAGGGAAACAGCGCCACCTGCTGCGGCTCGCTCTCTCCCTCGCTCAAAACGGCAATGCTTTTCTGCCAGGCGGCCTGCTGGCTATCGTTGATCTCCCCAAGATAAAGCACATGCCGCTGCCCGCGGCCGCCGCCGTGGAAACAGCAGGCTTCCACGATGGACCAACTGCGATGCAATTTGCCGTTTTTGCGTCGTTCGCTGCATTTCAAATACATAGCAGCTACCCATCGTAGGCAGAAAAATCCCTCTGAGAAGAGGGTAGGTCGCCACTACGACGCTTTTAACGCCTCATTCGATATGGCTTACCCAGGAAGGAGCGCCAAAAATACCGCGAAAATAGTTGGTTTGCGGGTCGAATAGCGGAAGTCGGGCTAAATAAATCAAACCAACGAGGTCATCCTGAAGCGAGACGAAGCGCGTGGTTGGTTCCGCGGGGGCGCGCAGTGAAGTCGAAGGATCTCCGAGGCGGCGGCGTACGGGGACAAGCGGCGGCAGGAGAATGGGCGAGCAATATCAGGTTCTCCTCTTGCGCGTCATCGAAGCTGGAGGCTTTCTGCGTGGAGAAAGCAATCCAAAGAGGTTTAGGGCGTGATCAAACAGATCGGTGCTATCAGCCCGGCTTTCGTTGGAACATTCTGGAGGTAGCCGCAGCCTTCATCTGTATTTGCCCGTGAGAGGAGAACCTGATATTGGAGTTCCTTCGACTTCGCGCTCCCCGCAGACTCTCCGCAACGCTTCGGCCTGGCCCTGCCGAATCGGCAGACGCATTCAATGTTGCGCGAAGCGCCACGAAGAGGAGCCGTCCACGTTTTGTGCGGCTGCGGCGGGAGCGAACGCATGGCGCGCGGAGCGCCCCATCTACCTGATGTGCGCTGCCGCACGCATGCCAGCGGGTCCCGTAGGCGGCGCCTCATCCACGGCGGCTGGAAGTCGCCGCTGAGGGAGCGGAATTGCATTCCAGTGAAAAAAAGGGGAGCGCGGGCTTCCAGCCCGTCTGTCCGGGCATCCTGCCCGGACGCTCTGAGGTTTGCGCAGGATGCACAAAACAGAGAGCAAGATGTTCCCGCTGCGTCCTTGCCGCCCATCATTCGCAACGCCGCTTCCTTTCTCAGAGGGATATGGTGCGATTGTTTGCTCAGATCTGGCGAATTTTTGGCTCTCATATTCGGTTTCCATGATGACAAGCCGAAGGATAGCAGTTGTCGCGCTCCTAATTGGAACGATTGCATCACTGATCGTTGTTCGATCATTTTACGCGGCGATTGCGGCCAAATATCCAGACTCATGGCTGAAAGTCAGACCTGGAATGACTTCGGATGAAGCCCGAAGACTTGTCGGAACGCCTTGGGCAGACGGTCGTGATTTCAAAATCCTTCATCGGTGGCGGCAAAATCGGAACGGAGTCGAAATGCACCTCGATCTTTGGTTTCGAAAACGAAAACAACGGCAGTGCGCGGGTAAAAAGCGTTCATCGATGGAAGCACTTTCTGGGTTCTGATATTGAGGAGTGAATACTTGCTCGCCTTCTGCTGGGCACCATCTTCACGGCCATCGGCATCCTGAGCACAGCGCCATTTGCATACGAAGTGCTCTGCATACGCACATCAGCGGGTGCCCGATGAACATTCCTGGCCCATCCCTCGCCAAAGACGACGGCGGCAGCAGTGCAATCCTGCGGAGCCTCGGCAATAAACCGAGGGAAGTTCAAATCCCAGCCGCCGACAGATCCCCCTTGGCGTTCGAAGCTCCATTCTCGGGTATGGACTGGAAAGACTTGGCTCCGGTGGATATCGTTTCCCTCGTTGCATGATCTGCTTTGGTTTCACTGCCGCACTTCAGGCTTGCACCAGCAGAGAATGACGCCTTCTCTCCTTCTAGACCCTACCATGGTCGCATATCACCTCGAAACGGGGCAAATGCAGACTGGCAAGATCACTGGTTAGGCGATGGATTCCGACGATTACCCGTACGGGCACGATTGGGAATGGTATGCCGTGGACGGCATCGGCCATATTGCTGTTTTTACGACTGCAGGCTGCGCTCCTATTCCAACGGTCGCTCTAAACTCGCAATATCATACCGAGGCACTTGACGACTTTCCAATGGAACTTCCCGTGCGAGGATGGGCCACCATGCTGGTTTCGTTGCCACGCCCAGATAGTTACGAGGCTTTCGCCGAGCGAGGTATCTTTGCCTACGCATGGATGGGAGAGCATCGGCTCTCAAGGTCTCACCGCAGGGTGTACGAACTTTATAGCCGTCCAACCTCTCCAATCATCGCTTCCGAATTGCGAGCGGAGGTACGGTGTGTTTTACGCGAATGCACGTTCCCGGACACGCAGTTCCGCAATAGCACGAACATTGACGTTCAAGCTCTGATCGGTTGTTGTGAACCACTCGGCTAATGCACGGCTAATGCAGAAGCTTAGTATTGACCGGAGGCCATCCCGATGAAGCCTCAATTCCATCTTACGCTCCCCTTCCTCGTCGGCACACTGAAGCGATGAGTTGCATCAGCATCATGGACGACTCTAGCATTGCACAAAATACCTTTCGACTCCTTTAAATTCCGCTATTTGATGGACCTGGCTCTAAAACCGAGCGATATGCAAACTGGCAGAATCACTCAATGTTGGGTCCTGCTCTCCACGCGTGCATGACAGAAGACAGTCCAGCATCACCATCAAAACACCGACCGGCGAGGCTGTGGCTGCGCGCGTTCTGTCTGCTTGGCTCGCCTCCATTTGTGCTCGGCATCGTGGGGCTTCCCATCAGCCTGTGTTTCTGGCCCCACCGCCGAGATGGCGTCCAGGAAGGGCCCGAACCTACCGATACCGGAATGGTGCTTTCCATGGTGGCTCTTGCCGGCTTTGTCTTGGCCTACGCCTTTGCCGCTTGCTCACTCTGGGCACGAGGTAGCGCTCGCTGGTCGCTTCGCTTACCTTTGGTTCTGCCTTTGGCTCCGATCCTGCTCTGGATGGGCGTTTACCTAAGCGACACTGCTCTCGACCCGGTCTCGGAGCGTTGGTGGACGCTCCTCTATCCCGCTCTGCTCGTGTTGACCTTGCTTGGCGGCCTGCTGACCGCCGTTCGCCATCACGACTCGGGACGGTTGCCGCATGCCTGATCAATCAGGCTTAGTATTGACCGGAGGCGGCAAGGTGGGCACATACGCCAAATGAATGACTCGAATCTCCTCTTGCCATTCCCTTCATCATGGGCATACTGAAGCCATGCCTCGTTTCTCGCATCGTTCCACAGAGTGCCAGGCCCGAATGGGCGAAACAGCCTTTTATCTAATTAATGTTAGTTCGGAAACATTTGCGACCTGTGAGCTACTACAACGATGCCCGCGATACATTGGAGGCAGCGTATCCGACTTGCACGTCATTTCTCCGTTACCATGCTCAGCCGACCATCGCCGGATTACAACGTCGTGCACGCGGCATTGCTATGGTTCTCTCCTTTTCTCTCCCGTCTGCTCTCGAACGTTTCAAACAGGTGTGCTACGGCTTAGAGGATTCTGTGCCTTGGAGTCAGTTCCGCTTCGACGTTTACGACTTCGCAGGCGTTGCCGAGGTGTTGCCCGTCCTTCGCGCACACGGAAGTATTCACGGAGTTGGCGAGTTGTTTTGGATCGAGCACGGCAAGATCATCGGTGCGATGACGGAGCATTTCGAGTGGCCCCGCTTCGACACTCTCACCAGAGAACTTCTCCATGCCTAATCCATCAGACTCACCATTGACCGGAGGCGGCAAGATGACCACATACGCCAAATGAATGATCTTGAAGGCCATGTCTCGGTTTATGCTCACCATGAATCTCACCTTGCGCTCTCCCTCTTCATCGGCATACTCAAGCCATGCCTTCGTTCACCCCCTTTCCCCTGCAAGCCCAGTGGGATAGCTTAATCGGCATTCGTTTTATATTCAATGACCGCTCCGCTTAATTTTCCATCACCGATGACCTCGCTCCTCTGTAAAACCCACTGCTTGTCGCGTATCGCCCGGAAGTGGGATGCCATGCAGACCTGCAGAATCACCGGCCTCTAGCATTGTGCGAAAAGCATTTTCCATCATCTGTTTGGTTCTAGCAGTCGCCTTTTTTGGCCTCCAATCAGGAGACATTCACATTGGCTTCCCTTTCTCTTTTCTGTGCGCTGCGTCCGTTGCAGCCGTTCCCGTCGTTATCGGCCGCCGAATTCTTCGCATGATCGGCATCCTTTTATTGCTACTTGCCGCAGTCGGTGCGCAGTGGGAGTTTCAGCATCTAGCGGATCTTAAGGTCCATCGGACGCAATACGCCCGGTTTCTCACTTCCGCGAGGAACGTTCACGGCAAGATACGTGGCGATTGTTTAGCACACCCATCCGAGTCATTTGCGAGTCTCGACGACTATGTGAGCCGTGGGATCTTGACCACCGAGGATGTCGCCTTTTTGCATGACGCCAAGGTGACTTGTTATCCATTCTTGCCTAACGGTACAGGTGGTGACACTTTTATAGAGGTATGGCAGGGCAAGCGGCGAACTCTTATTTCACAAGACGGAGGTGTTTTTAGCTACAACGCTTCTAAGATCAATTATTTGGGCAGTTCGCCAGGACCTAGCAAGGCATTTTTAGATACCGTCAATGAGCAATACCCCGGAACAATCCCGACTTCCACACCAACAAAGAAATGACACCGAGGCTTAATCAATCAGGCTCAGCAATGACCGGAGGCCATCCCGACGAAGCCTGGAATTTTACTTGAATGAAGAGAATGAAGACTTTGAGGACATTTTTCATGTCGGTTTCGTTGGTTCTGAGCGCATGAGCGGGCGTGCCGTGTATCGGGAAAATCCAGGTCGCCTTCTCGCGTGAGCATCGCTTCGTGACCGTAACCAGTGTGAATGAGCAGCTCACCGACGGTCACGCGGACTTTCACATTCAATATGTAATTCCCGGAGACAAACAAGAGCACGAGGAGGTATGGCATTACTATCGCCCCGCGGAGGGATGGCTCTTCGACAAAAAGGAGCAGATCCGGTGAAGCCCAGCATGAACATGACCCCAAATGGAAAGGGCAAGCGTGGCCGCCAATCTGGCTCAATGCGTCATCTTAAAACGATGACGATTGTCTCAATGATCGCTTTTCTCACGACTCGGGCATTTGGTAGCGGTCTGAAATTGGATTTGCAGAAGGCAGAGTCTCGCTACGAGAGGGATTCGGAAAGTAGTGAACCGCGTGCTCGCCGAGAATTGATAAAAAGCGCTTCACCGGATCAGGGCGACGGCAGGGGCGAAGCATAAAGTCGGTATTGTTTCACTTGTGGATAGGCAGATCAAGGATCTCGTGGAGCAAAAGGCTGCAATTAAGGAACAGATCGGGAAAACTCAAGGGGAAGAGGAAGACTTGTTGTATCGTTTCCCTCTTCACCCGCAGCCTGTGCCCGGCAAGCCCGGATTTGTTTTTTGTCCGTTCGGGAGCGAAAGACACTATATTGATGTTAGAGGGTTGTCGCCGGGCACTGAAGTTAAAGATCCCTATACGGGTTGGCCGTTGTTGGTGCCTCGATGAGGTGTGAGGTTTACCATCGATTCTTCAGTATTACAAGCGAAAATAGAATCACTCCGTGCTCCGCCGAATGTATCCTATTGCCGCGCAGGCTACTGAACCGTGCCTAAACATTCTGTGAGCGCTTCTGCATTCCTTGCATTCCCCCGTATCGAGCGCCTAGTTCGCACAGGATTCTGGACATTTTTTGCGCTCGCAGTCGTTTTTAATACATACGGCACTTTAGCTGAGCACTTTAGCATCGACCTTTTTGTTCAAGATAACGCAGTGCCGAAATTACACATGCGTATCGAAGTCCGCGTCACGGATGCATTACTTTTTGGGATTCTCTTGGTCTTCTAGCTACATCCGTATGGGTGGCTCTATGGAGCCGCAGACTCGCTTGCGTTGGAGTCCTCTTTTTGGTGCTTCTAGGTTTCTCCCTTCCACACTTTTAGTTTTCATGTCTCCACTCCCAATACTCGCAACCTCTCATCAATCAGTCCTATGGAGTGAGAGAATATGGGCCGAGGCGTCCGGACGATCTCATTGTGGAAAAGTTTCTGCCACTGTAGCATAATGTTCCGTTGTGCCGGTGATCAGAGATTTTCGATGGACAACGACCCAGTATTTCTCGGTATTTTCAGCACTCGAAATCCGGAAAGGTTCCTCCATCTCCACATGCATTCCCCACTCCTCTGTAAATCCCACTGCTTGTCGCATCCCCCAAACCGTGGGCCTATCCAGACTGGCGGAATTAGTGGTTAGGCGACTTGCACGCGCTCCATGAGAGCCGCGCACGACGATCTTGAGCATCGGTGGCCTGTTTGGGAGGCGCTCTCAAGCTTATTTCTCGATATCGACACATCACTCTCACACACTTGGCGTGTCCGTATCCTTGCGACCTCTCCTTATTCCATTGACGAGATGCAACAGATTCTCACTGACGAGGTTTATCCCGTTTGCCGCTGGAACCTCTTCTGCATCGCAGGCGAGTGGGACCGCTTCGACCCCGCGTGGGTGCAGAGTAGCATCCTGCGCCGCCTCCGCTCGCCATTTTATCGTTTTCGGCGGTTTAGCCTCGGCAGGCTGACAGTTCAATTCTCCAGCGAGTGGCGCACACCAAGGAAGGTATATTACAAATGCGCGCTCAAATCCATGCAACGAACGTCGCCTAATGAATTGGCCTCAGCATTGACCGGAGGCGGCAAGATGGGCGGAGTGGATACAATGAAGTGAAGCCCAAAACCTCGGCTTGCCTTCCTCCTCTTCAGCGGGATACTAAAGTCACTCCTCCGATGTTCCATTCTCGCCACGCAGCCATCCCTCCGCCGTCGCTGGGTTTGGGGTCGTTAAGCCCATAGCCACGCGCCTTTGCATCCCGATGTTCTCCAAGTCCGGGTGCCAGCGCTCAACTACTACGTCCTTCGAGACGCAGCGGGGCTGTATTTGCTCGATGCAGGATTTATCGGAGGACGCTTCCTTTTGCGACGCGCACTTCGCAGCCGCGGATGGGAGTGTGAGCCGATTCGCGGCATTATCGTCACCCACGGACACCTCGACCACATTCTCAACGTGTCCGACATTGCTCGGGAGACCGGCGCTTGGATCGCGGCTCCGCGTCTGGACGCCGACCACTACGCCGGTCATCCGCAGTATCGTGGCTGGAAGCGAGTCACGGGTTACTTGGAGAGTGTTGGCAGGCCCGTTCTCGCGTTCCATCCGTTTGTTCCTAGCCGCTGGCTCGACGACGGCGACTTCCTCGACGTTTGGCACGGGCTGCGTGCCGTCCATCTTCCAGGGCACACTCACGGGCACATGGGTTTCTACTGCGAGCGTCTCCGGCTGTTATTCAGTGCCGATCTCTTCGCCAGCTATCGGGGCATCGCCCACTTCCCACCCGACATCTTCAACTCCGCACCGGAGCAGATACCCCAGAGCGCGGCCACAGCACTGGCATTTGATCTCGCCGGCGTCATCCCGAATCATTGCGATCGTGCCAGCCCCGAAGAGCACTTACAACGGCTTCTCCGACTGCAACGCGAGTCTGAATGGACCTAATCAATCAGGCTTAGTATCGACCAGAGGCGGCAATGAGGGCGAGTTGACGTGGTGCGGGTTGGAAATGATGCCGGAGCCACTCCCGGAGGCGCATGCGGAACCGGCTGAAGCCGGGACTCCGAACCTGCTCCCGCGCCGCCCTGGAATATCGAATTTTATTCCGCCGAGGCGGTGACTTCGATTTCCACCTGCGCGCCGCGCGGGAGACCCGCGACCTGAATCGTGGATCGCGCAGGAAACGGCTCGGTGAAGAATTTGGAATAGACGGCGTTCATGGTCGCGAAGTTTGATAGATCCGTCAGGAATACCGTTGTCTTCACAACGTTGCTAAAGGTGAAACCGTTCGCTTTGAGGACGGCTGAGATGTTCTGGCACACGCGCTCGGTTTGAGCGGTGACATCTGTGCCGACGAGTTCACTGGTCGCCGGATCCAGCGGAATTTGGCCGGCGCAGAAAAGGAGGCCGCCGACCGCGATGGCTTGAGAATAAGGGCCGACGGCTGCCGGGCTTCTGAAGTGGCGATGACGCGTTTCATAGAGAAGGGCGGAGGCTATCAATGGATATTGCGGTGTCAATTCCGAGGATCTGAAAGGTACAACGGTGGAGTTGGAATTCTCGCCCTTGCGCATCTTTTGATTGTGGCCGATCCGGTCGCTTTTGCCCGCGCCGAATTGCTGGGATCACTTGCCGTATTGCTCGTCGCTCACCTTTTCCATCCAGTCGACGACTTTCCCGTCGAGCGCTTCCTGAATGGCGATATGCGTCATGGCCGTGGCCGGCGCGGCGCCATGCCAGTGCTTTTCGCCCGGCGGGAACCAGACCACATCGCCGGGATGGATCTCCTCGATGGGACCGCCCTCGCGCTGGACCCGGCCGCAACCGGCGGTGACGATCAGCGTCTGGCCGAGCGGATGCGTATGCCACGCCGTGCGCGCGCCCGGCTCGAAGGTCACGCTGGCGCCGCCGCGCGAGCCGGAGCGTTCGGTTGGAACAGGGGATCGATGCGCACCGTGCCGGTAAACCAATCCGCCGGTCCCTTGTTGGAAGCCTGTGAACCGCTTCTTATGATTTCCATATGTGAGAGGAGGCAGGGTTACTCCGATTGGAGGGAAGCCGTATCGATGACCGCGATCGCAGCCGCTGCGCCCTTGATCTCCACGAGAGTCACTCGAAGATCGCCAGCATCGCACTCAGGTCGGACGCGTCCTCGAAGACGAAATCCGGCTGATATGCCGCCAATTCGGCGGTCGTGAATTTGCCCGTGGCGATGGCAACCGCCCGCGCGCCGATGGAGCGCGCGCACGAAATATCGTGCGGCGTGTCTCCGAGGACGAAGATGCGCTCCGGCGCGAAATCAATTCCGTGGCGCTCTCGCGCGCGGGAGCGGGCGAATGGGCCAAGCGCATTCCGATCGTGATGATCGTCAGCGAAGGCGCCGAAATCGAAAAAGTGGTTTACTCCGTAGTGGGTGAGTTTGAGCGCCGCGCCGCGTTCGAGATTGCCGGTGAGCAGCCCGAGAACGGTGTCGTCGCGCATTCGGAGAGCTTCCAGAAGCGGGAGCATGCCGGGAAGCAGCACGCCCTTTCGCAAAGGGAGTTCCTGCGAAAGCCGGTGCAAGTAGCCGTCGAAGAACGCCGTCAGGTTTTCGGGCGTCTCAGCGATCCCATGGGCGGCGAGCATTTGCCGGGCGATTCCTGAATCCGTGCGGCCCGGCGATTTCCACGGTCGAGAGGTCGTCGTCGATGCCAAATCGATCCTTGAAGCCAAGCCGCAGCGCATGCTCACCCGCGCCGCCGGACGTGATAAGGGTGCCATCGATATCGAAGAGGATGAGGTTCTTTTTCAAGTGGAGGATTGTTCGCATGCATCGCCTTGGGAGGCAAGCAAACGCGTTCATCCAAAGGCCAGAAAGCAGTGAAAGCGGACATCCACAACGGGTTACAAGTCCTCCGGGTCTTCAGAAGATCCATAAAGCATCAATTCCGAAGAGAGTATATCAAGGTGACGGGCATAATGCCAGGCGGGTTCGCGATGGCTGAGTTCGGACAGGAAAGTCGCGGTCTTATAAGCGCGGCAAATCTCCCCGATCAATTCAAGCTCCCGAGCCGAAAACACCTCTGGTTTAGGCGGCGCCGTGGTGACAACGCGATTGATGCGATAGGAGGCAAATTGCTCCTGAACGATAGTGATATCCCCCGCGCGATTGAGTTGTTTAAGGGCCTTTTCTCCCCGACTCGGAACAGGGCCGTGATCGTATCTGATAAAATCAGAACCGGTCAAGGTTCGCCCGTTCTCGCGAAGAGAGGTCCCATCACGAAATAGATGAGTTTCCAGAGCTTCGTTTCACCAAGGTTCTGGACATGTGGATTCATCCCGACGTGCAGAATCAGGTTTTTGAGCTTTTCAAAATCGGCAGCCATGACGGGAAAACACAATTATGGCTGAAAACGCATTTAGTCAATTCCGCGAGTCGAATGCGCGTGGAATATCTTTTTCATTACAGTATTCGTGGGGCTGTTCAATGGCTTCTCGATCGCAGCACCGAACGCCTGCCGTTTGGAACGACGGCTCTGCAAACGGAGATGGCGCGGATGGGAAACAGGAATTTCAATCTGCGGTCGCTATTCTCCCACTCACGCGGCGTGGGTCGCGATGGCGAGGGGGCGCTCATTCGAGTAAGAACGAGACGTTGACGTTCGCGCTGATGCTGATCGTGCCGGGCGCAAACGTCGGACTCGTTCCGTCTCCTGCCGGATCGCCTTCCGTGGCCGCCGCTTGAAACTGAATGTTGTTGGCGCTGATCGGACGCCAGTCGGAAGCAACGCCTTCGGTGATGGTGTAGGGCTTGCCTAGTTTGGCTCCGAGTTCGGTCGAGAGCGCTTGCGCCTTCTCCTTTGCGGCGTGAATCGCCCTTGCCCGCGCTTCATCGCGGTATTTTCGGAGTTGGGAAGTTCGGAGAACCGCATCTCGAACTCCTGTTGCGCCGGCGGCCACGGCATCGGCAGTGACATCGGTCACTTTCTTGAGGTCGTGCAGGGTGCAACAGATGTATTGGGAGACCTGATAGAATTTGAGCTTTTCGGTTTCCTGCCGCCGGTCGGTATAGTCGGGAACGATCTGGACTTGAGAAGCCTTCAGTTCCGCCTCCGCGACGCCGGCGGAACGAAGCGCGGCGAGGATTTTCGTGGCGCGTTCGGTTTCTTGCTTCCTGGCGGCGGCGAGATCGGCGCTTCGAACTTCGACCTCGAAGTAAAGATCGGCGACGTCTGGGACAACGCGGATTTGGGCGCTCCCGTTGGTGGAAACCAACGGCGGCAACGGGGCGGGTTGCGTGGCCAAAGGACGCGGGAGTGATGAGGGCGGCGGCAAGGGAGAGGAGTCTGGTTTTCATGGTGGGGGAGGCGGCTGTTTTGCGCCAGTCTATGTTGGAATTCCTTGTGTGGAAAGCGCTGGAAACGGGACGCGACAGCCAGCGTCCCAGCGCAACGAGTGGTAATGTGTGCAGTTCCGACTCTCTCTCGCGTCACACTCCGGCGAAACTCTGGCTAAAGCAACAGCAGGGTGCGGACGGTAGGGATGGCACTCCCTGCCGTCCGCCCAGTGTTCAACGGGCGAAAGATCTGATTCATTATGGCGGGTTGTTTTCCGAAAGGCTTATTTGCCTCTGATCACATCTGACCTCTGTGAGGACCTGAAACCATTGGGACGGTGGGCGGACGGCATGGAGTGCCCGTCCCTACCGTTCGCCTTGCGTTAACGTCTTCCGCATCGACCGGTGAAATATGCGAGTTACGACCGCCAACTGCGCCTTCTTAGCCAGATGTCCAACGGGAGGAGCAGGAGCGCGAGCATGAGGCAGTCGTCGGTCAGGTCTTTGCGCTGCATGGAGACGCCTTTTGGCGGCTGGAAGATGTCTGCGGGACTCGGGGCGAAGCGACCGCCGCTGAGCGCGGATAAGATGCGCAGGAAAGGTTCGTTCGTTTCGGTGCTGAGGAATTCGCGAGGGTAACTCCGCGTGTGGCCGAAAACGTATCCGCCGTCGGGCAGGTCGGGGGAACTTACGGAGAAAATTGAAGTGCCTTCTCGAGGCAGGTCGAACGCGGCGTGGTAACTGCCGGGACCGTCTTGAATGGCGTCCGCGGTTGTCGTCGCGCCGTCCGGGCGCGAGCATGGAGACGGTAACGGGCATTCGGTCGCGGAAGCTGCCGTCGGGCTTTATGGCGTCGATGGCGAGTTCCAGGCGGTCGCCGCTCTCGCGGGTGTTGACTTGGAAGCTGGCCTGATCGCTCTTGCGCATAAGACCCCGCACGAACTGCGTCCAGAATTTCCCAAAGCCCGGCCATGTCATCCATTCCGCGGCCCAGCGGGCCTTGGCATCGCTGGTGAATGCGGCGGCCTGCCCAAGGCCGTAGCGCCAGGTGGCGAGGAGAGGTTCGCCGCGTTCCGTGGTGAGAAGGAGATCGGCGGTAGGCTTGAGCTTCGTGGCGTTGTAGCCCAGCAGGAGAGGGGATTGCGGCCAATCGAGGCCCGCGGTGATGGGACTCTTGCCGGCGGCCACGGCGAGGAACGGCTCCTCGATCAGACTGCTTTGCGCAACCTTCATTGTCTCCGTGCTGAAGATCTGCGGAAGCGTGGTGGCGTCATCGGTAAGATAGAAACGCCCGTTGCCCCGTTCCGCAAGCTGGCGGAGAAAGGGCACGTCTTTGTCCTGCTCCGTGCCAAGGCCTACGACAGAGGTGGTGATTTTCGCGGCCAGCATGGCGGAAGCGATATCGAAGGAGTTCCCGCTGCCCTTGGCGCCATCGCTCATCTCTCCCGCGGCCTTTTCCTCCGCATCGGCGGCGTCCGAGAAGAGGATGCAATGTTTAACTCGCGCTGGAATATCGCGGAGTTGCTGAAAGGCCTCGACCAGCGAAGTGAAGATATAGATGCCGCCGCCGCCGGCATTGATGGTCATGATCTTCTGCTCCGCGGCGGCTTTGGCGGTGATCTATTCCAGCGGCACGACGGTGTGCGGCCTTGTATCCACGGCGACCACTCCGAAGTAATCCTTGGGCTGGAGGGCGTTCATGGCGAAGACGGCGCCCTGATCCGCCAGCGCGATCTTCGTGACGCCAGCGACCGGCGCCGTCATGGAGCCGGAGCGATCGAGCACCACGAGCACCGCGACGCTCGGCGTATCCTGCCGGTCTTCGTGTTCCATGCGCACCGGGAGCATCTGCTCGATCGGGCGTGCGATAGTAGCCGCCGACTCCGAAGCTGTTTTCGCCGCCGATCATGGCGAAGCCTCCGCCGAAGTCCTGCACCCAGCGGCGATAGAGGTCCATCTGCTCGTGCCCGAGATTCAGCGCGGAGACATCGCTGAGCAGGAAGAGATCGAACTGCTGCAGATCCTCCAGCGTCTTTGGAAGGCCCGCGACGGCCCGGGTCTCGACCGTGATCTTCTCGCGCCGCAGCACATCGGCGAGGGCCTGCCCCTGCTTCTCATCGCTATCCACCAGCAGCACGCGCGGCTCGCCCCGCAGGCTGGCGGTGGCGGAGGCGCGGTTGTTCTCAGCGACGGTATCGAGCGCCGGGATGACCTCCACTTCATAGGAGATGAAATTCCCGTCCGCCTTGAGATTCGGCGCGCGGAATTCGTTGTCGCCGGGCTTGATCGAGATGTCCCGCTGCTCGATGAGAAAATGGTTTTGATACAGCTTCACTTTGCCGGTGGTCTCCACGTTGCTGCGGATGTGGCCGACGAGATCGAACGGCTCCCCCTGCTTTAGCCGCCGGGGCACATCCACTTTCTCCACGAGAACCTCGGGCGTGGATTTCTGATGCAGCGGCACGGGGAGCAATTCGATGCCCTGCGCAGCGAGGCGCGAAGCGGCGGCGGTGGCACGCCCGGCGGTGTCGTTTCCATCCGTGAGCAGCACGAGGCGCTTTGTCTTCCCAGCGGAGAAAATCGCGCTCGAGAAATCCAGCGCCTGTCCAATGTCGGTCGCCTGGCGATTTCCGACTGCCGGCCAGACCTTCGAGAGTGCCAGATTTGCGGTGGGCGGCTGCCAAAGCTCCGGCTTGCTCGCGAATCCGAGAACGCCGGCGGAATCGCCCGCGCGCTGATGGCGCAGGCTTTCTTTCACGAATTCCCGCGCTTCCTGGCGCTCAGGCTCGGAAATGCTCGCGGAATCATCCACTGCGAACAGCACGGACAATTCATGGGACGGCAGCAGCCAGCGCACCCCGCAAAGCGCCAGCGCCAGCAGCAGCAGAATGATCAGCCGGAGCGCAAAACACACGCGGCGCTGCGTGCGGGTCATGTCCGCCAGCGACTTCCGCTGCGCCAAGAGCAGGAATATCGCGACAAGCGCGAGGCAGAGGAAGCTGGGATGCGTCAGTTCGAGCACGATCGTAGTTCCTGGTTCTTCGTTCTTCGTTCTTGGTTCTTGGTTATCCGCGGTCGCCGCGCAACCGATGATCTCAGGTCGATCATTCTGTGCGCCTTCGGTGAAAGAGCCACCACTCAAGGGTGAAGAGAATGAAGGCCGCGATGGCGAGATATTGCCAGATGGGCCAGCTTGCGAGGCTGGCGAGGGGAAGCGCCGAGAGCACCGGCGCATCGTTGATTTCGGTGGCCTTCGTGCGCAGGTCGGACTCGGAGGTGTCGAAGGTGTTGACCGCGAGCCAGTGCACGCCATCGGAGCGATCGATTTTGTAGAAGCCGTTTTTGAGCGGCTGGAAGAAGGCGCGATGCGCGGTTGCGGCTTTGGATTGAGATGACTGCCTGCCCGGGAATTCTGGATCACCGCAGATGGCATCGTTCGGCCCGAGTTCGACGGCGGCGCCAGCCACGGTGCAGGGAATGTCCGTCGATTGCTCTCCCGCCAGCCAGTGGATCGTGTTCGCCATGAGCAGCGGAAAGGCGATGCGCAGCGGGAGATCGGAGTCGGTGACATCGATCGCCAGCGCCGCGACCCTCCGCGAAGGAGCGCCCTGATGCTCGCCAGTGATCATGAGCGGATGATCGAATGAGCGGATCGGCGCCTGCCAGTTCCATCCGTTGGTTTTCGGCAAGGCCAGGGACGCCGCGCGGAGCATCGTGATGTTTTGCAGATTGACCAGTCTCATTGCCGGATGTGCGCCATCCGTCTCGGAGATGAGGGGCTGCTCCAACGCGGGTTTTCCATCTCCGAACGGCGATTGTTTGATGAAGAAGAAACTGGACTGAGCGGTGTCCACGTCGAGGCCGTCTGGAACGTATTGATCCAGCACGGTCACATCGAACTTGGAGGCGAGCGCCAGAGTGAAGGCGCCCGGCTCCAGAATCTCGAACGTGATTCCTTGATCCGCGGCCAGCAGCTTCTCCAGAAACCAATTGCCTTTTGTCACGAGCAACACGCGAGATGGGGGTGCCGATGGCAGAACTGCATAGGCGACGTTGTCCGAGGCCAGCGCGTCCGCGGCATCGAGCCTGGCGGTGAGCCATCCTTTGGAGCGGGAGGAAACGCGTGGAACCGTCGGGAAGATTTCCATCCGCCGTTCACCGGGAGCGAGCGTGTAAGGCTTCACGTCCAGCAGCTTTTCATCGAACGACAACTCCACGCTGCCCTTCGCAGTTTTCGCGCTGAAGTTCGCAAGCTCGAGTAAAACCTCGGACGTCTGGGGGCTGTTCAAAAGTGGCCGCGTGGCAAACCGCGTGATGGCGACATTAGTCGAGCGCGCTCCCGCATGCGACGTAAGCAACGGGGGAATTATGCTGTGGCGGCGGCGCCGCTGGGCTTGTGATCGGTGAAAACAAGAATGCGCCGCTCGCCTTTCCGCGACGCGAGCAACTGGTCCGCAAGATGGATGGCGGATTCGAGGTCTCCTCCGGCATCCGTCGGCGAAAGTGCATCGAGGCTTTTTCGCAGCAGTTTTTCGTCGTCGGTGAACGGCGACACCACGGTGGGCGCCGCGTTGGCGCTGAGGATCGCCATCTGGCGATCACCGCTGGCCTGCCGGATCAGCCCGCGCGCTTGCGAGAGCGCCTTCGCAAACCGGGCGCCTCCATCCGGCTCGCTGGCCTGCATTCTGGCGCGGTTATCGAGAATGAGGACCGTCGAGCCGCCCTCGCGCACAAAGCGATCAAAGACTGGACGCAGGAGCGCGCCGAGGATCAGAGCGAAGATCAGGAGATGGAGAAGGAGGGAGAAAAACTGCCGCAGCCGCTGGAAAAGCGCCCTCCGCCGGCTTTCCTGAAGCACCCGCCGCCAGAAGATGAGCGTCGAGACTGGCAGGGGTCGCCGCTTGAGTTTCAGCAGATAGAGCAGAACGATCACCGGTGCCAGCGCGGCGAAGCCGAGAGCCCAGGCGTTTAGAAAAGTCATCGTGGAGACCGGAATGGACTGAATGGACCGGAGAGACGAGATGGACTCAAAGGACCCTGCGGAACTGGGTGAGCGTTCACTGGATCATCCTCCCATCGCGGAGGACGCGGAGCACGAGGTCCTCAAACGGCACCGCAGTCGTGGCGAGCGCGTAGCTCACGCCGCTCTTTCGGCAGAACTCGGTTAGGCTTTTCAGAAAGCCATCGATCTCCTCGTGGTATTGTGCGAGCAGAGCCTCATTCGCGGTTACTTCGCAAATCTCTCCCGTTTCACTTTCCGTCAATCGCAGGTCGCCGGTCGCCTCAGGCCGGATTTCGGCGGGGTCGAGCACCTGGATGACGTGCGCCTCGAATTGATGGTAGCGCAGCAAAGCGAGCGCCTCTTCCGCGCCCGCGGGATCGAAGAAGTCGCTCAGGACGAAAACGAGACCGCGCCGCTTCATCCGTTGCGCAAACGTCTTCAGGCTCGGAAGCAGCCGAGTCTCGCCTTCCAACTCCGGCGCATCCCGCAGGAAATCCAGCACTTTGTGAAACTGGCTCTTTCCGCGGGAAAGCCCCATATCGGGTTCCAGGCGCGAGCCGAAGTAATGCACGTTCACGCGATCCAGATTCGCCAGGCCGATGTAGGCGAGCGAAGCGGCGATGCGCCGGGCCTGATCGAATTTGGAGATGCGGGGCGCTTCCGCGCCTCGCGAAACCTCAGGCGTCCAGCGCATCGAAGCGCTCGCATCGATCAAAAATGAGATATCCAGGTCCTGCTCCTGCTCGAAAAGCTTGATGAAGAGCCGGTCGAGGCGGCCATAGATGTTCCAGTCGATCGAGCGAAGATCATCGCCCGCCGTGTAGTTCCGGTAGTCGGCGAATTCCAGGCTGGAGCCGGTTTGCCGGGAGCGCCGCTCCGCGCGGTGAGCCCCGCGAAAGAGCTTTTTCGAGAGGAGATAAAGCTGCTCGAGCTTGGAAAGGAACGCGGAATCAAAGAGCAGCGGGCGTGTGGTTTCCAAAGCGCGGCTAACCTGCTCAGATTCCATGCGCGGGGCAATCGGCTTTTCTTGAATCGAAATCGAAGGCGCGCGTCGAAGACCTGCGAGGAAGGCCTCCATTAGAGGCCGGAGCATTGGTCGAAGAACAAAGACGCACGGCTGAAACTCGGAATTCAAAAGTCCTGCTGTTATTATAATTGCCATAAGGCACGCCGCTTGCTTAAACTCAGATTCATTCCACGAATTATGTCACTCCACTCTCTCGCACCCGTCGAAAGCTCTGCCTCCGATTGCCTGCCGTCCACATCGAATCCCGCCAATCCGGGGGATTGCGTGTCGTTCCAGACGAGCCTAATGATTCCCTTTGCTTTGCGGGCAATAAAGTCCTCCTTCTGGAAGACGACGCTGCGTTCAAGGAGATCATGACGGATTTTCTGAAGGAAAGCGGCTTCGAAGTCATGGCGGTGCAGAACGGCGTGGAGGGCGTCCACCAGGTTTTGGCCAGCGATTTCGAAGTCATCCTCTGCGATATGATGATGCCGACGCTGCCCGGCGACATGTTCTTCCGGGCCGTCGAGCGGATGCGCCCGCATCTCTGCGACCGCTTCATCTTCATGACTGGGCACCGCGGAAATCAGAAGGTGAATGAGTTCATCAGTTCCGTCAGCGGCACGGTCCTCACGAAGCCATTTCATGTGGATGACCTCCTGGAGATCATCGCCTTCGTCCAGGTGCGGACCACGCTTTTGGCGGCGGCGTAGCAGCGCCACGCTCCACGAATCTTATGCGCATTCTCATTGCCGACGATGATCGCGATCTCGCGGAAGCGCTCGCGGAGCTGGTGAGGGAATGCGATCACGAGGTCGTGGATACGGTGACAGGCGGCGGCCTCTCCGTCATCCGCAGCTTCGCCCGATTCGAGCCGGATGCCGTGCTGCTGGACATCAAGATGCCGAAGTTCAACGGGCTGACGGTGTGCCACGCGCTGCTCAGCCGAAAACCCGGCGCCAAGATCATTTTCGTTTCCGGGAGCATCGAGGGCGGACATCCTTTTGTAAAGCGGTGCGGAGCTTCGGCGTATCTCGCCAAGCCGGTTTGCTTCGAGGACCTGCGCGAAACGCTGGCGAGCCTCGCCGCGTAGCACGGATTTGAAATCTGTGTGGTGAGCGGTCCCTCGGAAATGGCAGATGGCAAATGGCACATGGCAGACGTCCCAGAACACGCGGAGCGTTTTTGCCATCTGCCTCGGAAATGGCAAATGGCAAATGGCAAATGGCAAATGGCAAATCGCAAATGGCAGATGTTCCAGAATACGCGGAGCGTTTTGCCATCTGCCATCTGCCATTTGCCATTTGCCAGAGTGCTACGCGCCTTTCGCTTTGCCGGTCCGTGCATCCCGGTGTATTGAAATCTCCATGCCTGTTGCCCGCATTGAAGACCCCGTCATCGACAAAGTGCTCTCCGGAGAACGGATCACGCGCGACGACGCTCTTCGACCTTTACCGCCTGCCACTCCTGGACCTGGGCGAACTCGCGGATCACCGGCGGAATCTCGCCAAACGCGAGGCCTTCGATGGCCGGGGCGAAGAGATCGTCACCTACATCATCGACCGCAACATCAACTACACGAACGTCTGCAACGTCTATTGCAAGTTTTGCGCATTCTACCGGACGGAGAAAGACGTCGACCATTACGTCCTTTCCACCGAAGAGCTTGATCGAAAGCTCGATGAATTGACCGCCATCGGCGGCATCCAGATTCTCCTGCAAGGCGGCCACCACCCCAAGCTCGGTCTGGATTTTTATCTCACGATGCTCAGCCACATTCGCGAGAAATATCCGCATATCAATATCCACGGATTCTCGCCGCCCGAGTTCAATCACTTTTCCGAAGTCTTCCACATGCCGCTGGGGGAGGTCATCGCGAAATTCAAGGACGCGGGCCTCGGCTCGATTCCCGGCGGCGGCGGCGAAATCCTCGTGGATGCCGTGCGCAATCGCATCGCCCCGCTGAAGTGCAACAGCGACCATTGGCTGAAGGTCATGGAGATCGCGCATGAACTCGGCTTGAATTCCAGCGCCACCATGATGTTCGGCCATGTGGAGACGATCGAAGACCGGATCGAACACCTTCAACGGCTGCGCGATCAGCAGGACGCTACGGGCGGCTTCACGGCGTTCATCTGCTGGACCTTTCAGCCCGAGCACACGAAGCTCCGCGCCGAACCGGTGGGAAGCTCCGAATACCTGAGGATGCAGGCCCTTTCGCGCATCTACCTGGACAACTTTGAGAACGTGCAGAGCAGTTGGGTGACGCAAGGTCCCAAAATCGGGCAGGTCGCGCTCAAATACGGCGCCAACGACTTCGGCTCAGTGATGATGGAAGAGAATGTGGTCAGCGCTGCCGGGACCAGCTACCGCCTTGCCAAGGATGACATCGAGCGGCTCATCCGCGACGCCGGCTATGAACCCCGCCGCCGGGATAACTGGTATCGGCTCTTGGAGGGTTAGCCTACGATGATGAGATACGTTTGCATCCGATATCTGGCGCTCTTGATCTTCTTGAGCTGTGCTTATCCACTCCGCTCCGCGCCTCCGGATACCGCCGATTCACTCCTCTCTAATGGGGACTTTAGCAAAGACTTCAAGAGGACAGGCTGGCCTGATGATTGGGCGCATCCTGAGGGCGCGACTTGGGAAACAGAGGAGGGCTTTCGCTTTCTTCGGTTAAGCTCTTCAAAGCCAGGGCAGACGGTTCTGTTGTATCGGGAGATGCGACTGCCATCGCCTTCAGCGGCGGCATTCGAGGTTCGGCTGCGGGTCCGATATTCTAATATCAAACGCGGAAAAAATGCATGGTTTGACGGCAGGATTATGGCGCATTTCAAGGATGCGGCAGGCAAAGTATTGAAGCCAGAACCGGAGGCGCCGTCTTTCACCGGAAGTTCAAAGGGCTGGATCGATAAAAGCTACATTCTTAAAGTTCCATCTGCAGCGAGCGTGCTGGAGCTTATGCCCACGCTGTTTCAGGCTGAATCGGGCACCCTGGATCTGGCGCGGATTGAGATATTCCCAGCGTCGGCTGACAAGCTGCCCCAGCCCGAGCCGATCACTCCTTCAAAAACTGTGACCCCAGTTGGGGGAGGCGGATTACTCCCAGAGCTTCACGTCGTGGGCAATCATATTCAAACCGAAGACGGCAAAACCGTCTGTCTGCAAGGATTGTGCGTCGATAGCATGGAATGGTCTGCCGCAGGTGAAAAAATCCAGGGATCGATTGCCGTCGCAATCGAGCAGTGGAAGTCAAACGTGATCCGGTTGCCGGTAAAAGAGAACTTCTGGTTTGGGCGAGGTCCGTGGCAGAAAAAGGGAGAGGGAGGGATCGCCTATCGGAGGCTGGTGGATGCGGCAGTGGAGAGTGCAGGCGCCCATGGCGCCTATCTGGTGCTGGACCTTCACAGCTTCGGCGCGCCTGGACCTCAACATCTCGAATTCTGGAAGGATGCGGCCATTCGCTACAAGAATCACCCTGTCGTCATCTTTGAGCTTTTCAATGAACCCCACAGCATCTCGTGGGAGACTTGGCGCGACGGCGGCAGCTTGAAAGGGCCGAAAAACAAGAACTCAGATGTCGGGGCAAAGGAGAATAATGAAGAGAATGGCGGCGATGTCTCTACAGGCATGCAGTCCCTGGTTGACGCTATTCGCGCAACGGGCGCGCGGAATATCGTGATCGCCGGTGGTCTGGACTGGGGGTATGACCTTTCAGGAGTTGCAGGGAAATTCGCATTGAGGGATCACGATGGCGGACGCGGCATCGTCTATTCGTCTCACATTTATCCGTGGAAAAAAGATTGGCAGGCAAGGACTCTCGATGCGGCCGCAAAGTATCCGATCTTCGTGGGCGAAGTAGGCTGCCCACCGGATTGGACCAGCTTCAATTTTATCCCGATGAATCAGCGGACCGAGGATCTCACCAAGCCCGAGTGGGCGATGGACGTTTTGGGAATGATTCAAAAGAACAAACTCAACTGGACAGGTTTCAGCTTTCATCCGAAATGCGGGCCAATGGTCATTCTGGACTGGAACTACACTCCCACACCATACTGGGGCGTCTTCGTCAAAGCTGCCCTGAATGGCAAGATCTATGAAATGAAGAGAATGCGATAATCCTTGCAACCACCCGTATGAAATCGCTCTCTCCTCGCTCTGCTTACCGCGAAGTTGCTGATGTGTCGGGCCGAAGCTACTCCACTCTCAAGTGGATAAATCGAATCACCATCGACGATTCATCAGCCCATTTTTCCGAGGATGGTTGCAAAGTCCCTGGCAGGGAAAGCCTGCAGAGTTTCGGTCTTCACAAACCCGAGTGATCCCATGCTTAATGACCATGCGGTGATCGTTTCGGCGTCCGGCGCTTCGATGATAATCGCTCCATCATATGCCCCGAGAGTCCAGAAAACATCTCTGATCCTGGCGCCCATTTTCTTTGCCATTGCGGTCGCATGAGAAGCTCGTTTTGGGGAGTCTTTGATATTCTTGATGCCCTGTTCTGTGAATCGAATGAGGACTAGGTAGGTGGCCATAGGGAAAGCATGAGGTTCTGCCCCATAATGTCAAATGCGAAACGTCATCCCAAGCTGGCATTCTCGGCCTCGGCGGCGTCGTCTTCCGCGCGTGCCAGGCTGCGGAGTTACTTTTCCTTTGGCCTGCGCGCCGCCTGCCGATACCGCGCGTAGAGCGCGTCCACAATCTTCCGGATTTGGGCGCTGCGATCGGCCCATTCGAGAATCGGACGCTGATTTTCCAACGCCGCGCCGTTCTCCTTGGCCTTCCGCAACTCTTCCCGCTGATCCTTCTCCCGCTCGTATGTCGGCCAGGCCATGGCCGCAGCCCCGTAATTGCGCCAGCCAGAAGGCGCCGCCGTGCGCCGCGCTTCGAGCGCCTGATTCGTGATTTCACCCATGTTCACTTTGGACTTGGCCGCAGTATAGCCAGCGCGAACGCGCATTTTGTCCCGTTCATTCAGCGTTTCGAGCAAGTCATTTCAGCTCCGTGCCGAGCTTATAAGCGTATCGTTCATGACACCACGCATAGCTTTTCTCGCCTTCCTAATTCTCGCGCACCTCCAGGCGGCGGTGGAGGCCGCCGGCTCGTTCGTCTCCTCCGGCAGTTCAGCAGCTTCAATGCGAACCGTGAGGTTCTGACGAATGTCAGGAGGCATCGTTTGACTCGAATTCGATCCTCACGGTCAATGGCAAGCGGGGAATCTCTCGGATCTAGGGATGAAGGTCACCGGCTCGGCGGAGGTCGGTAAGCTGAGTCGCGTAACGCGCTGCAGAAAATCGTCAGAATGATGGCCGCGGTCACTGACCCTACGTCCCGCCAGCGCCCATTCCGCGCGTTTGCGCCTGTTTGACGAGAACCCGATCGTGCTCTTTGAATTGTCAGGCGGCTCAAAGGAGGGGAAAACGAGAAGTTTTGGGTTTACAGTTAAACGACCTCGCCTGAGGTTGCGAATTTGCTCAGCGTGTATGACCGCCAGCACACAACGAAAGCCGTGGCCCGGGACCGCGAACGTCATGGGCCTCGCGGTGATTTCGAGACGACAACAGGATATCGCGGCGAAGATTGTTATGCAAACGAGGCGCCCGACATGGATTCGGACGACGGGCCCATGGCGGAATCGTCAGCGTGGACACTGCTCGCTCGCCCACCAGGAATGCTGCCAAATCTCCGGTTCATCCGGCGCCTCCCACCTCTGGTGTCGCCACTGTTCCTGGCCCAACGCCGAGACGCAGCAGACCGCCTCCGAAGTCGTCAGGCCAACCACAATAACCTCGTCTTTGTACCGGCGAAGTTGTCGCTAGCATCCGCTTCATCGCCTGGCCTTGGGAAACTTCTCATGGTAAGCCGCGTCCGCGTAACTTCCGGCATCGGTGAGGGGGATTTCTTGCCCCTGGCGGGACTCCACGATCGTGCCGCTCCGCTCCTGGAGTTGCGCCGTCTCGCATTGCCAATCCCGCTGCGCGGCGCCACTCCTCGTCCGTCGGCAGCCGATAATTCATTCCTTTGGGCAACTTCCCGTCGGCTGTCTCCTTTTTCGTGAGCGCATTGGCAGAAAGCATTCGCGTCGTCCCAACTCACACCCACCACCGGGTAGTCGGCCCCGCGGCCCACGGGGACGCCGTCCCTCTCCTGGTTGGTCCACGCGTTATCCACCTTTTTCACACGGGCGTAGGCCTCGTAGTCTTTAACCCGCGTATCCCAAATGGAAAATAAGCGCCTCTGTTCCCTGCTTACCGGCACGAACTTCATACCGAGCGAATTGACGAACGGCGTTTCCTTCGACGCTCGGTTCCGATCCGAGTCCGCGGCGAACAGAGAACCAGCGGCTGCGATACACAACAGGAAGGGGAGAAACGAAGTCCGCATGCTTCACTGTTAACTGTGATGCAAATCAGGGGCAACTCATAAACGAGATTCTCAACTGGACAGGCTTGCGCGGCGGTTTCTAAATTTAGCGTGCATCCGTTTCAGCCGAATGCCAGACCTTGAAATACGTATCATTCAGCCGCCGGCCCCTTCCGCACTTTCCAGATCTCCACCGACAAATCCGAAAGGCGAGAGGTGATCGAACGAAGATCCGACGACTGCTTCAGCGCTGCTCACGGGTGCTAAAGGGTCGCGATCAGCCGATTATATTCGGCGTGTGAGCCTATGAAGTACCAGATCGCCGCGTCGCCGGAGCGGACGCATACGGCTCGCCAGTCGGGGCCAATCCGCGCGGAGAAGATTGGCTTTGTTGCATGAATTTGCTTGAACTGTAAACTCGCGTGCCATGGATCGCGACCCCAAGCGAGGTAGGCCTCGCGGGCCTGCCTTTGAACGTGGATCGGAAGGCATGCCAACAGCTTGCGAAAGCGCTTAGTGGTGCGGGAAATCACGCTCGACGTCAAGTGAAAGCGTCTCTCCGGCTGCGAATTCGCCCAGCGCCTCGTCCGCCAATGTTGCGAGTTGATCTTGGGACGATGCAAATGAAGCTGACCACTGGCGCTCTGATCTTAATTCAGCGAGTAAAAGCGAAGCAATTGAGTCCTGATCGGATTCAGTGAGTTTGGATGCTTCGGTGAAAGCGTGCTCCAGCAGTTGAGTCATGCCAAAAATCTAGCCCAATAGACGTATTGATGCAATGGCCTGGGCGGCGGATTTCTAATCGTTGACCCCCCTTGAGTTTCAGGTCGGCCAATGCCCCCGCCCCCGCCGTAATCGTCACACTCTTCAATGATGAAGATGAAATGGGCGACCTTCCGGCTTTCTGGTTTATAATTCATCCTTTCTCCTCCTATTCCGCAATCGCAAGCCCCTTTAGCTTCAGTCTGCCGATGATCTCCCCGGCCACGCCGTCAATGGTCAGGTTGGAGCTGTCCACCACATGCGCGTCTTCCGCGATGGTCAGCGGAGAGGTGCGGCGCGTCGAGTCCACTTTGTCGCGGGCTGCCACGGAGTCCTGCAGTCCCTGCTGGGCGCGGCGCCGCGCGCGGATTTCAGGAGAGGCATCGATGTAGAACTTGTAGGGCGTCTCCGGGAACACCGCCGAACCGATGTCACGGCCTTCCATGACGATGTCGTGATCGCGGGCATAAAAGCGCTGCTTGGCGACAAGGATACGGCGCACTTCCGGAATGCATGCCACGGCGGAGACGTTCGCATTCACCCCCTCGGAGACCAGAAAGGGGGTGGGATCCACTCCGTCGAGAAGAATGGTGGACTCGCCATTGAGCACTCCGCAGGCCACATCCGAGTAGTGGAGAAGCTGTTGCACGCGCACATGATCCTCCACCGGCACATGCCTCAGCAGCGCGTACCAAGTCACCGCCCGGTACATGGCGCCCGTATTCACATAGACGTATCCCAGCCGGCGCGCCACTGCCCGGGCGACGGTGCTTTTCCCGGAGGCCGCCGGTCCATCGATGGCAATGACGGTATGGGCAAAGTCCACGGCCTATTCGTAGCTGGGCAATGAAGTAATAACCGGGATGGGTTGGGTCGGCGGCCGCCGGATCAGGCTGTCGAGAGTCTCGTAAAATCCGGGGTAGGAGGTGTTCACGCAATCCGTGTTTGTGATGATCGTCTCCCCCTCGGCGAACAGCCCCGCGACGGCGAAGGCCATGGCAATCCGATGATCGCCTCCGCTATCCAGTCGCGCGCCTTGCAGGGGGACGCCACCGATGATCTCCAGGCCATCTTCCAGCTCGGCGACTTGCGCTCCCATGGCGCGAAGATTGGTGGCGATGGCCGCCAGGCGGTCACTCTCTTTCACCCGCAGTTCGCCCGCATCCGAAATTATCGTCTTGCCGTGGGCGAGGGCGGCAGCGACCGCGAGAATTGGCAGTTCATCGATGACGTTCGGGATTTCGGACCCCTTGATCTCGGTCCCTGTGAGCCGCGCCCCCTTGATCTCGACTGTCCCCATGGCCTCTGCCTCTTCGCTCTCCACGATCTCCCGAATCTGCGCGCCCATGCGGAGCAGGACGCCGAGCACCCCGGTTCGGGTCCTGTTCAGGCCGACGTTTTTGACCAGAAGGTGGGAGCGCGGCTGCGCGGCCGCCGCTACGAGCCAGAAGGCGGCGCTCGAAATATCTCCCGGCACGCGAAAGTCGCGAGACTCCGGCGTTTGCTCGCCAAAGATCGATACGGTCAGTCCCTGCCGCTGCGGGCGCACCAGGAAGTAGTGGAACATGTTTTCTGTATGATCCCGGCTTTGGGAAGGCTCAGTGACGCTGGTTTTTCCCTTCGCGGAAAGGCCCGCCAGGAGCACCGCGCTTTTCACCTGGGCGCTGGCCACAGGACTCGTGTAGTGAATGGGCTTTAGCTCCGTGCCTTCGATGGCCAGCGGCGGCCGGGTATTTTTTCCCTCCGCGGTAATCTTCGCGCCCATCATCGCCAGAGGCTTCAGGATTCGATCCATGGGCCGGCGTGAGAGCGACGCATCGCCCGTCAGGCGGGTGTTGAAGGGCAGCCCGGCGAGGATGCCCGCGAGCAGCCGCATGGTCGTCCCGGAGTTCCCGCAATAAATCTCCTGCTTGGGCCGTTTGAACCCCCGCTTCCGGCCATGGACGATCAGCGTGGTTTCGTCCGCGGCCTCGATCTCTACGCCGAGGGCCCGCATCGCGTTCACCGTGCAGAGGCAGTCTTCGCTCGGCAGAAATCCCTTGATCACGCACACGCCATTGCTCATCGAGGCCAGCATCACGGCCCGATGGGAGATGCTCTTGTCGCCGGGGACTTCGAGTTCAGCTTGAATGACCGGCGCCCGGCGTATTTTCCAGTCAGACATCGGTATTGATTTGAACGCGCAGGCGGGCTCGCCGGGCTTGGGCTTGGGTCAGGAATTCGGTCATGGAAGGTTCGCGGTCGAGGAGTTTCACCGTTTCGCGCAGCTTTTCAATCATTGCCTCCGCGCGATTTTCGGACCGCATCCCGGTTCGTGTGAAGAATCTCCGCCCACATGGCAGGCGGGCCCTCGGCGACGCGCGTGAGATCGCGAAATCCGGGGCCTGAAAAATGAAGCGCATCGGGATTTCCGTCGGCTACCGCCTGCACCAGCGTCGAGGCGAGAAGATGCGGGAAGTGGCTGATCTGCGCCACGATTTCGTCGTGGGCCAGGGGCGAAAGCTCAGTCACCCGGCAGCCGAGCTTTTTCCAAAACTCGCGGATATCTCCACAGGCGGCATGGTCGGAGGATCTATCGGGCGTCATGATGCACACCGCGCCATCGAAGAGATCGGCCCGTGCCGCTTTCACGCCCGACTGCTCCGACCCCGCCATCGGGTGGCTCCCGATGAAGCGCCCGCGCTGCAGGAAAATCGCGCTTAACTCGGCCACCACGCAGCCCTTCACGCTTCCCACATCCGTGATCATCGCATCTCCATGAATCAATCCAGCGATCTCCCTGGCAATCGCAGGCATGGCCCCGATGGGCACGCACAGAACAATGATCTCCGCGTCCGCAACGACATCCCGCAAATTGTTTGAAGTCTTGTCCGCGATGCCCAGCACCTCGATCTCCTGCACTGCTTCCGCGCGGCGCGCCCACACCGCCGCGTGAAACCCGCCGCTCCGCCGCGCCGCGAGCGCGATGGAGCCGCCCAGCAGCCCGGGGCCAACGATCGCGAGGCGAGTCATGATCTGGGAAAGTGAGCCTGACCCGAAGGCATGGCGGCTTTGCCTCAAGCGCCGCCCGCGGGGCGGCGATCGAACTCGACCGAGCGAGCCTTGATTACATGATTCAGCCTAGGGCACGAGGAAGCTCTTCTGCGTGTAGGGATCCTTGACCTCGGTGCCGGGAGGGAATCCGCGCACGTCGATATAACCCTGGTGCGGCTCGTAGGGGCTGAAAACAAAACCTGGTTTGCCGGGCACCTGTTTTCCGTAAGGGATGTCTCCGGTCACAGGGGGTTTGTCTGGCACCGGGTTCGAAGGTTTGGGTTCCGGGGGCGGCGTGTCCGTGGTGGACTTTTTCGGAGGGGTCGATTCATCCGGATCAGTATTCGATACCGGAGGCGGCGTGTGAAACCCGCGTCCGGGTTTCTTCGGTGGCTGCGGCGCTTGCGGCTCATTCACGCAACCCACCGTGAGAGCGCCGAAAAATGCGATTGCCAGTAGCGGTGCAAAAATTCTGGTCATAAGATGAGATGCCAATTACCGAATGATCCGAGCGGTGACAATGCAAATCCACAGATTTCAATCCCACGCGAACGGCGCCTCATGGAAGCAACCTTGCGGGTTTTGAATGAACTGGAGGCCGAAGGCGTGATTTCCTGCTATGCAATTGGCGGCGCCGTGCGGGCGATTTTTTAGGATCGTCAGCGATTCTCCACCTTTATGCGCGAAGCCGAACAGGACGCGGACTATCTTCGCAGCGTGCTCGCGCGCCATCAACTCACGGAACGATTCCATCAATGGACGAGCGCGATTTGAATACGGTATTGGCTGGAAAGGAACGCCGCCGGCACGAACTGGCGCGGTTGCCCATCGAAGAGAAGCAGATTCTTCCGTCTCTGAAATATGCGGGCTAATCAGCCCCGCCCGTCGAATGATTTCTTGCCAGCCGGGGGATTTATGTGCCTGAATCCGTTACACACCGTTTTCACCATGACCCGGCATTCCCCCCTCGTTCGCTCTCTCCTGTTCACTGCTCTGCTTTTCGCCGGGATTTACAATGGTACTGCCCAGGAGTGGACCCGTTTTCGCGGGCCAAATGGAACCGGCATCGGTACCGCTCCGAACCTGCCGGAGACATTTTCCGACAAAGACTTCAATTGGAACGTCGAACTCCCCGGTCCCGGCCATTCGTCGCCGGTCATCTGGGGCGACCGCATTTTCATTACCGGCAATCCGAAAGGCGGCACGAAGCGCGTGATTTCCTGCTTGAGCGCTAAGGACGGGAAAACGATTTGGCAGAAGGAGTACGACACGGCGGGCTATCATCTGCACTCGGACAACAATTACGCGGCCTCGTCTCCCGCGGTGGATGCCGAGCGCATCTATTTCCACTGGGCCTCGCCCGAGAAATCCGGCCTCGCGGCGCTCGACCAGGCAAGCGGAAAGGAATTGTGGAAAGTCGATCTTGGGCCGTTCGTTTCCCAGCATGGGCCCGGCGCCTCCCCCATTGTTTTCGAGGACAAAGTGATTCTGAATTTTGACCAGGATCAGCCAAAGAGCTTTCTCGTCGCCTTGGATGTTAAAACGGGCAAAGAGCGCTGGCGATGGGAGCACGAGGGAACAAAACACACCGCCTCCACGCCGTGCATCTTCACTCCGAAATCCGGCGGTCCGCAGGTCATCACGGAAGGCTTCTCCATCGGAGTCGCGGCCACCGATGCACAGACGGGCAAGCTGGCCTGGCAGCTTCCCGCCGCAATGACGAAACGCTGCGTCTCATCTCCCTTTATCACTCCCGGCGGGCTCATCATTGCGCAATGCGGCGAGGGCCGGGCCGAAAGCTTTGTCGAGGAAGTGCGCCCCGCCGCGGATGGCCATTCAGCAGAGAAGATTTTTGAAATCGTCCGCGTCGGCGGATACGTGCCGACCCCCATCGCGTATAAAGACCGCCTGTATCTCTGGAAAGAGAACGGTCTGATCACCTGCCTAAACCTGACCGACAACAAGCAACTCTGGAGCGAGCGAGCCGAGGGCCCATACTACGGCTCGCCCGTCTGCGTCAATGGCCGCCTCTACAACATGACGACGCGCGGAGACCTCGTGGTGCTTGCCACGGGAGATCAGTTCAAGCTGCTCGCCCGCATCCCTCTCGGCGAAGGCAGCCAGGCGACGCCCGCGATCAGCGGCGGCCGGATGTATCTCCGCACCGCCTCGCATCTGATCTCCGTCGGACGCTGAAGGGTGAAAAACTGAAAAACTGAAAAACTGAAAGGCTGAAAGGCTGAAAGGCTGAAAGCCGCGGCGGGAACCAAGAACCAAGAACCAGAAGACACCAAGAACCTCCTCCCCTCCCTTGTGCCTGGAGGGATTTGAACCCCCAGCCGTCTGATCCGAAGTCAGAAGCTCTATCCAATTGAGCTACAGGCACTTTCAAAGCCCCAGCCCCATGGAAGGCGCGGGGAAAGCTCACCGGGAAAACTTCTCCAGCGTAGAGGCGTCCTTCTCCGATGGCAAGTCGCAGATTTTCATTGATCGAGAAACGACGCGCGTTAGTGTTCATCAGAACATGCCACGCAACGAAGAACAACGCAAAGACAAGACCCTGGAGATCGTAAAAATGCGCCTCCAAGAAATCGAAAGCCGCGCCGCATCCGCGTTGCGGCAAATCGGAGATTTGGACGAACTCCGAGCCGTCAAGTGGTCCTGCCGGAAGTGCGGCTACGGAAAACATTTCACGCGCGCCGTCGCGGTCATCGTGTGCGACGAATGCCCGCATTGCCGGTCGCGGGACTGGGGAGCACAGTAGGGCTTCCCTGGGAGCCTGTCATGCACATTCATGCGGCTCCACTCCGTAGCACCAACGGTGCGAAACAAGCCAGCCCAAGGCAACGCCTTGGGTCACTTCGCCCGCAGCCAGGCGATGACGTCCGCGGCGTCCTGCGGTTTGAGGACCGTTTCCAAGCCCTCAGGCATCAGGGAACGGCCAGTGGCTTTGTCGCTGATAATGTCGGCGCGAAAAACCGGATAATCCGCGCCGCCGGGGAGGCGAAGCACGATGTTATTGCCGGTTTCGACGGAAAGAATGCCGGATAATTCCACGCCGGATTTTAGTTTCAAGGTGTGCGCTTGATACCGGGCTTCCACGGCGGCGTTTGGATCGAAGATGGCGATGAGCAGCCAATCCACCGGTTTGTCCGCCGACCATGGCGAGATCGGGACCTACTTCCTTTCCTTCGCCCTTCAACCGGTGGCAGATGCCGCACGTCTGGCCGAACAGGGTTTGTCCGTGCTCCGCCACGCCTTTCAAAGTGGGCACGGTTTCGTAGCTGGCGACCACCTTCGCGCGATCTGGCGTGGTCGGTTTGGGCAGCACGATGTTCAGGGCCGGTGTTGCATTGGCAGTGGTGTTGAGCTTCGCGAAAAGCGGGCTCTCCGGCGGCAAGCGAGGACAGGATGGCGAGCCGCATCTGCGGCTGGCTGGCCTCGCGCTCGGCCAGATCGGCGAGCGCGGCGGCTGCGCGTCTCGTCGTGGAACGCGCCGAGGCTCAGCGCGAGTTGGTGGCGAACGATGAAATCCGCGTCGTCGAGCGCAGGCGAGCAACGCGGGCAGCATGTCGGCCGGGTATCGCTGAGAATGCCTCGCTGGCACGCAAGGCCTGCGCACGGACCTCGGGATGCGGATCGCGCAACGCCGCGCGAACGATATCGGCATCGATCGCCTGCAACGTGTCGAGCGCCGCCAGCGCCTGCACGCGCACCTTGGGATTCTGCGCCGAAGTCGCCAGCTTCCGCACCGCGGGAACGGCGTCCCTGCGCCTTGCGCTCGTAGAGCAGGCGCTGCGCGGTGTCGCGCTGCCAGCCGTTCGGGCTGTCGAGCGCGGCGGCCAGCGCGGCGTTGTCCAGCTTCGCGAGATTGGGAATCGGGCGCAGTTTCGCGCCGGTGGGGAAGATGCGATAGATGCGGCCCTTGTCGGCGCCCGCGCGCACGTCGAGGCGGCTGAGCGTTTCCGGGGCGATCCACTCCGGATGCTCGAGCACGAAGCGGTAGAAATCCGCGACGTAGAGCGCGCCATCCGGCCCGGTCTTGAGAAACACCGGGCGGAACCACGGATCCTTGCTGGCGAGAAATTCCGCGGTCCTGTTCGTCGTCCGCGCGACGGCTGATGAAGGTCGCGCCATCCGGCGCGAGCACTTCGCGGTGGACGGCGTTGTGCACCGGTTCGCAGATGAAGACGCTCGTGGCGAAAGCCGGGCCGAAGAGTTCGTCGCGATAAGGGACGGCGCTGCATCCGCTGGTGACATGGCCGAGGGCCTGCGGATCATTGAAGCGGATGGGCAGCTCGCTCATCGGGAAGACGCGCGTGGAGTCGGGATAATTCGCCAGCGGCTGCTTGGTCGGTCTTCACCGCGAGCCGCGGATTCCGCCGCAGGTAATGTTCTTCGAACGTGTAGTGCCAGAGCCACGCGGAGTTGTTGTTGCCGAACCAGTTGCCCCAGTCGTCGCGGTGCCGGCCGTACTGCGTGGAGCCGCTCTCCGCCTCGAACTCGCCGCTGTCCGGCCGAAAGCGAAAATCGCGGCCGCTGATGCTCACGCCATTGACCGTGCCGCCGCTGTCGCCATTGGCGCCATAGATCCAGCCATCGAGGCCCCACTCGAAGCCATTCTAGCCGATGCTGCTGGTTGCCTTCCTTGAAGCCGGTGAAGAGCACGCGGCGCTCGGTCGGCGTTGCCGTGGCCATCGGTCTCGGCGGCAAAGAGGATATCGGGCGCGCGACGAAATGAGCACGCCATCGCGCCAGGGCATGATGCCGTTGGGAAAGGGCAATCCTTCGAGGAAAGTCGTGGCGCGGTCGTAGTGGCCGTCGCCTTTGGATGTCGGTGAGGATCTTGACCATGCCGCCGGGCTTGTCCCTGCCCATCCATGCCGAGCGGATAGTCGGGCATCTCGACGCACCCACAGCCGGCCCTGCGCGTCCCAATCGAATGCGACGGGGCTCTCGATCAGCGGCTCGGAGGCGACGAGTTCGACGGTGAAGCCGGGGCGCAGTTGGATCGCGGCGAGCGACTCCTGCGGGCGACTTCGGCGGCGGCATCGTCGAAGGCGATCATGTCCTTGAACGTGCGCTGCACGGTCTCCGCTCGGGCGAATACAGCGCTTCGTTTTGCCAAACGATGTGGCCGCCGTGAAACCACGCGCCGAAGTTCTGGCCGTCTTTCACGAACGGGAGCACCTTGGCGTGCGCGAGATCCGTCGCCGCGGGCCCTTTGGCCACGAGATGCGGCCAGCCGCGGCTCCAGCCGAGCCGCGCCTTGACCGTGCCGGCCCAGAGGTAGATGGCGTAGCCGGAGTCATTCGACTGGATGACATCCTCGAAGCCGTCGCCGTTGAGATCGACGAAGCGCAGGCCGTTGTCGCGCCCGTGGGCATCGAGCGCCGCGCAGTCCGGCGGCAAGCGGAAGTCGGCGGGCTGCCAGCGCTGATCCTTTTCGTTCCAAGCGAAGATGTCGCGATTGGCGAGCAACTCGCAGACGCCATCGTGGTCGAAATCGCGGCAACGCCAGCCCTTCTCGAGCGCATCCGGCAGGCCGTGAGGCCAGCGCGTCGTCGAGATTCCACTCGCCGTCTTTCGATAGTCCATGCGCGGTCGGATTCGAGTGCAACACGTCGCGCACCGGAGGGCGGATGACGCCGAAGGACCGACGCCGAATGTCGCCAGCCTGAGCGCCATGCCAGGACGTGGCGTCGGGCATTCGCGCCAGCGCTGTTCTTCGGGCTGCCAGACGCGGGTGATCTGCCGATCCGGCGCGCCGATGACCACGTCCATGAAGCCGTCGCCATTCACATCCAGCAGCCGCACGCCGTTGTCCCGGCCATCGGCCGAGCGCAGAGCGATGGCCGCCGAGCGCATTCTTTTCCAAGCGCTCCAGCGCTTCGCGGAAAGTTGAGGAATTTCACGCGCTTGCCGTAGGTCCTCTCCGCGTAGTCGATCAATTCCACCCACTGCTCCGGCGCGCTCCAGCCGTGCGGATGAAAGACCGCGGTGAAGACGCCCTGCTTTTCACCACATGATCGAGCGCGGCTTTCCAGTCCTCGAGCAAGGCGGGGGCTTTCGGCCCGGCACGTTGAACGACTCCCAATCGCTCGGCACCATGCACGGAAACTCCCAGCATAGTTTCCCGATCACGTAGGGATACGGATAGTCGTCGATGAATCCGGCGTAATCGATCGAACGCCAGCTTCATCGGCGGGCGCAGCGTTTGCGGCTGATACTTCGGAAAGCGTTCGCCGGGAGGCAGTGTGAAGACCGAGGAATCGATCGCCAGCCAGCGGCCTTGCGGGCTGACGCGATTGAAGATCTCCGAGAAGAAACGCGGGCTGCCGGAATTCATCGAATCGCAGCACGGCATGCGGAAGGCGACGGGATGATTGCCGGGGATGCTCGATAGCAGATCCACGCTGCCGTGATAGTCGCGCGCGGCTTCGTCAAAGAGTAGCTTGCCGAGACAGGGGCAGGGATGCGTGAGGGTGTGGCTTTCGATGGAGAGGCCGTCGCTCAGCCACGCGGCCAGTTGCGGATCGTCCGGCGAGACCGTGTTTGTCATGATGCTGATCGGCGCATGGCCGTCGATCTGCTTCAGGCGAGCGATGATGGGCCGGAGAAACGGCTCATGCGCCTTGGTGATGGAAGTCTCCCGCAGGTCATCAATGGCAAGGATGACCACGGCTTCCACGCCCGGCTCACCCACCCATTGTGGCGTGACAAGCTTGGCTGAATCCGGCTTCGGCCAGTAGGGAGAGGAATCGTCGAGAAAGGTGAGACGATTTCCATCTGCGGCAGCCGCCGAGGATGCGGCCAGAATAAGGAGAAAGCCGGAAAGCAGTTTCATGGGAGGGGCAAGGGGGCGACAACAGCTCGCGAGCGAGCAATGGTGGTTCAGAAGAATAACACCGCGGATGACACGGATGCACGCATGGAAAGTGACGAATGACGAGACGGAACGAGAAAACCGCGGATGGGCACGCAGAAAACGCTATGGACATCCTCAAAGAACTGAACTTCCATACACACGCCATATCGTCGACGGAACGAAGGAAAAGATTTCACGGCGCGCAAACTCTCATCGCTCCCCAATAGAATATGTCCCCCAAAAACTTCGTTATCTGCATTCGTTGGATTTTCGTCCTAACTTCGGGGTGCGCAGGGCTTCGGGCCTCCGAATCGCCGGATGGTCCAAAGGACGACAAGATATTCATGCGGCAGATCCACACTCTTCTCTACAATTCCCAGTTCGACCTGCTCAACGATATCGTTTCGGAGTTGGATAAAAAGCAAAGCCGCTTTTCCGATGGCCTCTGGAAACTGGAAGCGTTCTTCAATGCCGTGAGCCAGCCGAATCAGCCAAATGATCCCGAGAGCTGGAAATCCCTTTCCGAGCTGCTCGAGAAATGGGATCAAAAGGGCACGACCATCTATACCGTGAACGCGATGGCCTTAACGCAGCTCCATTTCGCCTGGCATGTGAGAACGAATAAGTATTCGTCTGAAGTGGCTGACGAACAGTGGGTGGTCTTCAATGCCGGTGTCGAAAAATCGCTGCAAACCATCCAGCGCGCGCTCGCCATGAAACAAAAGTGCGTGGACGTCGACCGCACGCTGCTGCATATCGGACTTAGCCAGGGCTGGCCTCGGGAGAAGATGGACGCCGTTCTGAATGACGCAATTACTCTGGCTCCCGACTATTACGGCTGTTACATCCAAATGTCTTACTATCGTATGGAACGATACTATGGAAAAGAAGGAGATTGGCAAACGTTTCTCAATTCGCTTCCAGAGCGCGTCAGTGGAGATGCCGGACTTGAAGTCTATACTCGCGTCGCCGTAAAGCTGCATCCTTATTACAAAAATAATTTCTTCGGAAACGACAAATCTCATTCCGTGAACTGGCCGACGATGAAATCGGGGTTCGATGTTCTCCGGCGCACATGCCCGGACTCGAGTTGGAATCTCAATCAATATGCCTATTTTGCCGTATTGGCGAAAGATGTTCCGACTGCCAGGAAGCTCGTTAGAGAACTGGTGGACAGCGATTTGGTCCGACTCGAAATCTGGCATACCTCAAAATACTTTGAAGAGGTGAAAGAGTGGGCTCTCCGCGAGAAGTAGTCGAAGGACTTCCGATGATCACCTCGGCCGCGCCCCGGTAAATATCTTCTGAGCATCGGATACAATATGAACGGCGAATCAAAGAGCGCGCGGTCGAATACACCCGCAATGCCACGTTCGCGCGAATCCCGGTGAAGCTGCGGGCTTGCCCAACACTGCGTTCCAGTTGAAATCCGCGCTCGATTTTGTAGTTTTGTGAAACCGATCAGTTTAACTATTTCAGTCCCGTCCTTCACAATTGCCTGTGAAGCGACCCCTGTGCCTGAACTCGCATCGCAGCCGGCGGCAGATTCCCCGGAACTGGAGATTCTGGATCAGTACGCCGGCCTTTGGATTGAACGGGTGGCGGGCAAGCCGGACGTGAGCCGGACCGATGTGGGGGAGTGGATTCTGGAAGGGCGGTTTATGCGGCAGACGTGGACGTTTGTGGCCGCTGAGAAAGTACTCGAAAGAGTAGAGGATGAAGACGATGGTCGAAATCTCCAGCACCCAAAAGGCGATCATCGCCAGGGAATAGGCGATAAGGAACTGAAGACACGCCGCCAGCAGTGTCGATCCGGCGAAGGCCACCCATGTGATGCTCTGTTTCGGAAACTGGATGTTCTCGCGGAAAATCCAGCCGAGGAACAGAATAGGGATAAGGACGACGCTGATATACAGGAGACGATAGCTCAGATACAAACTCACGCGATAGGCCAGGTAGTTCAGCGGCTTGATCAGAAATGCGCTGATTCTTCCATCCCGGATTTCGGCGGCGATCTGCCATTCGTCTTCCGTCGGCGTGATGAGGTTATCGAGAAAGACCGTGAGCATGAAGTAGAAGATCATTGACGAGTACTCGTACCCATTGATCGGCGCTTTTTTGGAATGGAAGATGGCCTGCCAGAGAAAAACGGTGCCGACCAGCGGGACGATCCCGAATACCGTGCGGAGCAGAAAATTCCACCGATACACAAAGGTATTTTGGATGCCGATGCCGAACAGCTTCCAGTACTTGAGCGCGCTCTGCGAAAGAATGTGAGAACTGGATGCCGTGGATTCTGGATTCACGCCGGGGATTTCAGTTGAGAGCCTTGTCAGTTAGTTTTAGGTCGATTCACTCCGGAGCACCAAAGGTGCGACACAAGCTAGCCCAGGGCAACGCCTTGGGTAAGGAAGAAAGACCGGCCAGCCCTGAAAGGGCGAAGCAAGACACCCGGAAGCAGATCTCCGTGGAAAATGCAACAAGGGGTCGCAGAGGCTTTTTAACATCATTCCAGCTTTTAGGGTTTCGCCGAGGCCTTGAAACCTTCAATCTTTGCCCTGAGCCAGTTCCGTTGCGAGGCAAATAGCGGCGATCATACTGTCTGGCCGTGCGACGCCTTTCCCCGCAATCTCGAAGGCCGTGCCGTGATCCGGACTGGTGCGGGGAAACGGCAGCCCGATGGTTACGTTGACGCCTCCATCAAACGCGTGGAGCTTGAGAGGAATTAGGCCCTGGTCGTGATACATGCAGAGGACGGCATCGAACTCGCCTCGCGCTGCGCGGTAAAAAACGGTGTCAGGAGAAAGTGGGCCGGTAAAGGTGGACGCGCCCGTGTCCGATGTCGGCGCCGTTCAAATCCTGGACAGCGGGTGCAATGATCTCGATCTCCTCGTCCCCAAGCGCGCCGGATTCCCCCGCGTGGGGATTCAGGCCTGCTACGGCGATCCGAATGGGATTCACAGGCAGGATGCCCGTGCCACTTTGAGAGCCGCCGTCGAGCCGGCGCCGCAGGAACGCTTCCAGCAGTCGCCCCACCCGGACGATCTCGGCGCGGCTCAAGACGCCTGCGACATCCTTCAACGGAATGTGCGCGGTCACGAGCGCGACGGTCAGCGCCCCTCCTGTGAGCAGCATCGCGAAATTCTCCACTCCCGCGCGCGCGGCGAAAAATTCCGTCTGCCCCGGAAACTGAAAACCGGCCGCTTGGGCGCGCGCTTTATGGATTGGGCCGGTGACCACGGCATCGATCTCGCCCGCGAGAGCCATTCGCGCGCTTTGCTCCAGCGCATCCACCGCAGCCCGGGCAGTGTCCGGCGTGGGAACTCCCGGCGCCGCATTTCCGCTTTCACCGATGACGCGATACTCAAAGTCCCCGTCCAGTTTTCCCGAGGCCAGCGCCGCGCGGATGATTTCCGGACCGATCCCCGCGCCATCCCCGAGGGTGATGCCGATGACTCCCGAACGGCGTCGAGAGTTCAAATCAGTAGATCTTGATGTAAGCGGTTTTGCGGAGCTTCTTGATCCAGTCTTCCTGCAGCTTCTGGCGTTCCTGCTGAATGAGCGCCTTCTCGATCTCGGCGTGAAGTTCCTTCAGCGGTTTGGCCGAGCCTGCCTTCTTCGCCTCCACGATAGAGCAGGTAATAGCTTCCGCCGACCTCGACCACCTTGCTCACTTCCCCAGGTTTCAGGCTGAATGCCACCTTCGTCAGCTCTTCATTCATCTTCTTGCGGTCTATCCAGCCCCAATCGCCGCCGATCTCCTGCTCGCTTCCCTGCGAATACATGCGGGCCAAATCCGCGAATTCCGCGCCGCCGACAATCTTTTCCCGGATCTCGCCGATCATCTTGCGAGGTCCCGGGTTATCGCCCGAGCCGCGAATGACGAGCATGCGCAGCTTGATCTGCTCGGGCGTGGAATACTGCTCCAGATGCTGGCGGTAATATTCCTCGATCTGCGGCTCCTGGATATTGATCGCGCTCTTGATCACGTTGCGCCGCATCTCCTGCACGATGATCTTGTCCCGCTCGATCTGCTTGAACTTCTCCAGGGTGTAGCTTTGCGCGGCCAGAGTGCGCTGAAAAGCCTGCCGGTCGCCTCCGAATTCCTCCCGGATGATCGTGCTCACGCGTTCATCGATGAAATATTCCGGGATGTTGAATCCCTTCGTCTTGAACTCCTGGAGGATGAGCTGGCGGTCGATCAGATCATTGATCGCCGCGGTGCGAATCTCCTTGATCTTGTTCACCAGCGCCTCGCCCGTGAACTGGCTCCGGATCGTCTTCTCCTTTTCGCCGACCAATTCGCGCATTTGATGGTAGGTGATGACATCCGAGTTCACGACGGCGGCGACCCCATTGAGAAAGGCCGGCTCAGAACTGCGCTCCTGGCCAAGCACGGAAGTGGCCGCGGGGCAAATTTCCAGCCCAAGAAAGAGCGCGGGGAAAAACGGAATGGCTAATTGGCGGATAAGTTTTCGAGACATGAATGGCAGGCGGAAGCGATGGAGACGGCGTGCGGACAGCAAAACTGCGAAACAGTAGAGATTGGGCTTTTCGAGTCAAGTGATGAAAAACCCTTAAATTCTTTTGACACCGCCCTCCATATCGCTAGTTTGACAGTCCGCTTTTCGGCAAAGAGAAGCGAAATCGCCTGAATCGTTCGCGGGATCAATCCCCGCTGCGAGACGGGCTTTTTCGCCCCTTGAGCCGGGAGGCGCCGGAGATTTTTAATCGCCGGGTTTAGTTCGACGGATGCAGTTGCCTGAGTAGCTCAGTTGGTAGAGCACGTCCTTGGTAAGGACGAGGTCACCGGTTCAATCCCGGTCTCAGGCTCCATCCGGAAGATTTTGCAATCCACCAAAGAAAACATCAACCAAGCAACCACCTGACCGTATGGCTAAGGCGCAATTTGAACGCAATAAACCGCATGTGAACGTCGGCACGATCGGCCATGTCGATCACGGCAAGACCACCCTCACCGCTGCAATCACCACCGTCCTCTCGAAAAAAGGGTTCGCCGAGGCCAAGAAGTACGCCGAAATCGACGCCGCTCCCGAGGAAAAAGAGCGCGGCATCACCATCAATACCGCGCACGTCGAGTATCAGACGGACAAGCGCCACTACGCGCACGTCGATTGTCCCGGCCACGCCGATTACATCAAAAACATGATCACCGGCGCCGCGCAGATGGACGGCGCGATCCTCGTCGTCAGCGCCGCGGACGGCCCCATGCCGCAGACCCGTGAGCACATCCTGCTCGCCCGCCAGGTCGGCGTGCCCGCCATCGTCGTCTTCCTGAACAAGGTGGACATGGTGGATGATCCCGAGCTTCTCGACCTCGTCGATATGGAAGTGCGCGATCTGCTCACCCAGTATGAATTTCCCGGCGACAAAATTCCGATCGTCAAGGGCAGCGCCGTCAAGGCCCTCGCCGCCGGCGATCCGAATCACGCCGACGCGAAGTGCATTCAGGAACTCATGGACGCGATCGATGAATACATCCCGGTGCCCGAGCGCCCCGTCGATCAGCCCTTCCTCATGCCGGTCGAAGACGTGTTCAACATTGAAGGCCGCGGCACCGTCGCCACCGGTCGTGTCGAGCGCGGCGTCCTCAAGAAGATGGAGGAAGTCGAACTCGTCGGCATTCGCCCTACCGCGAAGACGACCGTCACCGACATTGAAATGTTCCGCAAGCTCCTCGATGAGGCGCGCGCCGGAGACAATGTCGGCCTTCTGCTCCGCGGCACGAAGAAAGACGACGTCGAACGCGGCATGGTCATCGCCAAACCCGGCTCGATCAAGCCGCACAAGAAGTTCAAGGCTGAAATCTACGTCCTCTCGAAAGAAGAGGGCGGCCGTCACACGCCGTTCTTCACGAACTATCGCCCGCAGTTCTATTTCCGCACCACGGACGTGACCGGCTCGGTCAAGCTTCCGGAAGGCGTGGAAATGGTCATGCCCGGCGATAACGTCGCCATCGAAGTCGAACTCATCACCCCGGTCGCAATGGAAAAGACCATGCGTTTCGCCATCCGCGAAGGCGGAAAGACCGTCGGCGCCGGTCGTATCTCCGACATCGTCCTTCCCTAATTCCCGTCTCAAGTTCCCACTCCATCATTTCGCTCGGCGTGGCCTTCCGAGGTCCGATCGTGTGGGAGCGAGGGGTGGGAACGGCAGGACTAAAAACGCCAGTAGCTCAATTGGTAGAGCAGCGGTCTCCAAAACCGCTTGTTGGGGGTTCAAGTCCCTCCTGGCGTGTTTTTTCTCCACGCATCGCCGGAACATAAAACCCTCAAGCTTCGCGGACTCGAAAGTTCCCGGCCCCTTCCTTCCCCACACCCCTTTTAATGGCTGCATCACCAAGACAATTCTTCTCCGAGGTCAAAGTCGAGCTTCAGAAAGCGTCGTGGCCGTGGGACCCGAAGGAAAAGGGGATGAAGAAGTACAAGGAGTTGGTCGATTCCACGGTCATCGTGGTCGTGGCCATCCTGCTTCTCAGCGGATACATCGCCCTGTGGGAGTTCATCTTGCAGTCCATCGTCTCATTTCTCTCGCATCACGCCGCGAAGTAAGTCCCCATGACCGAAGAACAAAAACGCAAACAATGGTTCGTGGTGCATGTGCTCTCCGGCCAGGAAAACAAGGTGCACAGCAATCTGGTCAAGCGGATCAAGACCGAGGAAATGTCCGATTACGTCTATGAAGTCGTGCTTCCCACTGAGCGCGTCTCCGAGATCAAGCAGGGCAAAAAGACGGAGACCACCCGCAAATTTTTCCCCGGCTACCTCATCGTGAATATGTGGCTGCTGGACGACAACCAGCAACTCGTGGACAAGACCTGGTATTTCATCCGCGAGACGGCGGGCGTCATTGGATTCGCGGGCACCAAGGATCGCCCGATCCCCATGCGCCAGTCCGAAGTCGATGGCATGATCGCCCAACTCCGCGGCAGCGAGGAGAAAGTAAAGCCGAAGATCACGTTCACCATCGGCGAGACTGTGAAGGTCGCCGATGGCCCTTTCCAAAACCAGAGCGGCGTCGTCGAGGAGATCGACCCCGAGCGCGGCAAGCTCCGCGTCTCCGTCTCCATTTTCGGGCGCAATGCCCCCGTGGACCTCGAATACTGGCAGGTCGAACGCGCCTGATAAATCGACAGCGCCGCAATCGAATCCCACCTCCCTTTTTACACTCACCACTTCATCACTCTCGAAAATGGCTAAAGAAATCGTCGGTCAAATTAAGCTTCAGATCCCAGCCGGCCAGGCAAATCCAGCGCCCCCTGTCGGCCCTGCACTGGGTCAGCAGGGCGTGAACATCATGGCGTTCTGCAAGGAATTCAACGCCGCCACGCAAAAGCAAGCCGGGGATATTCTCCCGGTGGTGATCACGGTGTACAAGGACAAATCCTTCACCTTCATCACCAAATCTCCTCCCGCCTCGATCCTGATCAAGAAGAGCGCGAATATCGCCGCCGGCTCCAAGGAGCCGAACAAGCAAAAGGTCGGCAAACTCTCGAAAAAGCAGGTGCAAGACATCGTGAAGATCAAGATGAAGGATCTCAATGCCCGCTCCGACGAAGCCGCCTACCGCATCATCGCCGGCACCGCCCGCCAGATGGGCGTCGAAGTCGAGCCGTTCTAAATTTTTCCGATGACAGGCGCGGCCAGGCGCGCTACAATTCTCGCCGATGTTGTCTCAGATCAATTCGGAAAGCCCTCTCGCGGAGACGGAACTCGATATCAAGAGCGTTCTGATCGTCGATGACGATACGGAACTGGCCGATACCCTGAAGTTGCTGCTTGAGTCGCACAACTTCATCGTGACCGCCGCCAGCAATGGGGTCGAGGCTCTTCACGAAGTGCTCGAGCTCGATTTTGACGTGATCATTTGCGATCTCCTGATGCCGAAAATGCCGGGAGACATGTTTTACCTCGCCGTCCAGCGCGCGAAGCCGCATCTCTCCCGCAGGTTTCTCTTCATCACCGGGCATGCTGATAATCCGAAGGTGGAGCGATTCCTCAAAGAAACGGATGCATTATCTTTGCGTAAACCCGTGCTGACGGCGGATCTCGTGGGAATGATCCGCATCATTCTAAAACGCAACAAGGAAGAGAAGCCGGAGTAGCGTTCGGGTCGGGGCGGAGAGAACATGCGCTTCGAGGCCGCAAAAGCCAATGCCTACCCCGCCGGCCAAACCGGTCTATGAGTCAAATCCGAAGCACAAGGAACCCTGGCAACCGGGAAAAAAGGGCTCGCTTTGCCCGAAAGAGGCGGTTCTCGCCGTTGCGAAGCTGCTGGATGAAAGCGTGGAATTCGATGGCGCTCGTTGGGCCGTCAAAAATGGGCGCGCTTACAAGGCGAGGGAGCATGCCAGTAACCGCTGGCACGGATGGCCGGTTGGCTGGGTCGAAGTGCCTGCCACCTTGCGCCTCAGATGGGTGCGGGAGAATTTGGCTAGAAAACACGACCTAAAACGCTACTGGTGTCTGACAAACAAATGACCGTATTGCCGTCGAGTTCGCTCCGCTACGGAAACAGGGACAGGTTCATGATCGAACTCAGCTTCGATGATGACCCTGCGCCCGAGCGCTCCATGCCGGAGGAACGCGCTTCGTGGGGGGCTCTGAAAATCTGGGCGGACGGCTACAATCTCTGCACGCATTACGAAGCCGGCGAATTGCGCGAGTCGGTCCACTGGAACTGGTGGGAGTTGCTGAAGTGGCTCGAAACAAACTGGAACCCGCTCTTTCACGAACAGGCGCTGCCGGTGCGGAACGCCGCCGAATGGGCCGCCGAGGCGATGTGGGAAATCAACCGGCCGGAGACGTTTGATCGCTCCACCGGCTGGGACGCCAGGGCGGAAGCCAGCGCGGATGCATGGTTCCGCCATCATTGCCTGTGGTCGTGCCGGGAAGGCGGCTTGCTGCCGAATGTAGCCATTCGTCGGCTCTTCGACCGCGCGGAGGTATCCTGGACGAGTCACACGCCGCCCGGAGCGCCCGAACATTTCAAGTTTCAACTGACCACCGGCGGGGTGCGCCTGCCCGTGTTCGAGGGGCCTGCTGAACCGCTGCATCAATTCCTGACGCACGCCGCAACCTTTGTGGCAGGCATTGAGAAGACGAAGGCGGCGCTGGCCCTGGTCAATCGAGTGGCGGCGCTGAATGCGGCGGCGGAGACTGTGCCGAGGCTGGGCTGGCTCGCAGGCTTCGGTGAGAAGAGCAACGAATACGCAAAGAGTTTTCGCCAGAGGCTCGAAGCGAATGTGGCGCGTGCTGACCGGGAACGTGGAGAAGTGGTTTTTTCCAGAACAGACGCCGGGATTGTTCGTCGGCGGTCACTGCCAAGGCGCGCTCATGTTTGGCGCCGTTGCGCCCGCACTTAACGACGACGATCGGCTGAGAATCGCCGCAGCGATGGTGCGACACCAGACGCCTGCGGCGAAGGCGAAGCAGCTCACCGATCGCATTGCCCAACTGGACCTCCCCGACGCCGACGGCGAGGAACGCCCGTGGGAGCAAGGCTACGAGTTGGCGCGGGAGTGGATGGTAGCATGTAACCTGAGCACTGACGAACGGATGGACATCGACGCGCACCTGAAATCGCTCGGGGTGGATGTGGATGAGACAGAGCTTTCCGACAAGCACACCTCCGGCGTGGCGCTAGTGTTGGAAGGGCGCGCACCGTTCATGCTGCTCAGATCGTACCTGCGCCAAGCACACCGACTTCGCCGGCCACGAATACATCAGCGGCAGGCGTTTCACCCTCGCGCACGAGCTTTGCCATTTACTCGTGGACCGACTCGAGGGCGCTGACCTAGCGCTCGTTTCCGGCCCATGGGCTCCACGGGCCATCGAGCAACGAGCAAACGCATTCGCCGCCGCTTTGCTGATGCCAGACGCCCTCATTGAGCGAGCGGTACGCCGCACACCATAGCGACCCCCGCTCGGGCAATTTCGGGGACTTCGTGGCGGCGGCGAAGTACTTGGACGTGAGCCCTGACGCGCTGAGCAACCACCTGTATAATCAGCACTTCATCGACTTTGCGGAGCGAGAGTTTCTGCGGGCACAGTTGCTGCGCCAGAGGTTCGAATCCGCAGGCTCAAATTGAGCCAACTTGCTTAAAACCAACCGACTTGACCATCGGAGCAAGTTCGGGTGAGCAGAGGTCATCGAGTCATCGTGATTCGCTAAGACAGCAACATAATACGCAGATTGCACGTTACCCCGAGGCCTTTGGCATCCCGGCCGCATAGCCGAATCCCGCCCGGGCCGGCCCTTGCCACACCTCCAGCCCTCCGGCCGGGTTTTCCTGTATGCCCAGTCCCACCCCTTTGGAGTTTTTCGACGGGCTACTTTTGGACCGAACGGATTGGCGGTGCCGATGAATAGGCCGTGCGGAGTCGAGACGATGTTGCGGCAACCAAAATTATAGGGATTTCCGAAGCCTCGCCGGGTGACCGAGAGCCAGTTTTCGCCATCGCGCGTCCGCCATAGCTCAAAGCCGCCGCGGCAGGCAATGAATTCGTCCACGCCAGCCCCAGCAATGATGCGCGCGAGTTGGAGCGGCCGGGTCTCAAGTTTTGTGAATTGGAGAATCACGCTCCAATCCATCGTCCCGGCGTAGAGCCAGCCGTCGTGGACGCCCATGCGCCAGAGATAGCCGGAGAAGTAGTTGTTGAATCCGGCGTTGAGGCCGGAGAGCGGCGCCTTTCCTTCGCGAGGATTGCCGACGATGATCTCCCATGAGCAGTCCTGATTGATCCGAATGATCTCCGCCGCCGCGGGGCCGACATTGTTGCGCCAGTCATAGCCGCCGTTTTGAATTCCGGTGCCGACGTAGAGCGCGCCGTTGAAGGCTGTCATGCTGACGGCGATCTGGTTCAAGGCGCCGCGACCAGCGCCGCCCGCGACCACGCGTTCCCACTGGTAGGGCGGATCCCCCTCCGCCTTGGTGCGCCAGATTTGCAGGCCGTGCAGGCCGGACGTTCCGGCGTAGAGCCAATCCCCTAAAACGGCCATTTCATACACCGTGAAGACATATGGAAAAGGATCGAAGCCGGGATCATTGACGCAGACCCAATTACCGGTGGCCGGATCGTCCGTGGCGTAGATGAGCGAGACGCCGGAGACATTGACGTTTCCCTTGGTGGCGCCCGCTGGCGCGGTGAAGAGCTTGCCCTTGAATGGCACGAGAATTCGGATCGCGTTGAAGTGGATCTCCCGGCCTTGGGATTGAAACTGCGGCTTGGGCAGCACCTCGAAATGGAGGCCATCCAGCGTGCGCAGGAGGTCCGGTCCGCTGCCGCGGGAACGCGACCAGGTGGAGACATAGAGCGCTGGGGAGGGATCGGAGGCGCCCTGAAACTCGACCATGCCGCGATAGCCGAGATCGCGGCTGAATTCGCCCTCCGCATCGGAGATGAAAGGCGCCTGATACACTCTTGTCCACTCTTCCATCGGCGGATGATAGCGCCAGATTTCGCCGCGCGCGGACTCGCTGCTCAAATGCCGCGGAGTAATTCGGATGCGGGCACTCGACAGGCCACATGTCGATCCTGACGAAGGGCATCGCAAACTTGAGCAGCATGAGGTTCGCGCGAGACGTGCCGACGTAAAGGTGCTCGCCAAACCATGCCATGGAATAGGCATACGCGTTGTGACCGTCGCCGAAGCCATTGCGGCAAATCTTGCGGAAATCGCTTTCCCGCAGGCCCAGAGCGGGCGTCGCCGGCGCCGTCTAAATCATGTTCGCCGCCATTGTTCTGCCTGGCGGTCTCCGAGACTCGCATGAACTCCAGGACGGGCGCGGTGAACGCTTCGGGCTTGGTGAGCGGAAAGAAGTGGCCGGCATTGGGCACGATGCGAAGATCGATCTCGGGCCGCGCCCATGCAGCGCTTTCGCGCTGGGCATCGCAGGTGAGTTCTCGCCGTAGATGGCGAGGACGCGGCAGTTTAGCTCGGACAGCGCGGCAGGCGTGATATGCGGCCCGGCGGAAAATTGAGCGAGCGCCGGTGTGGTCTCGATCAATTTCAGCCACTGCGGTGGCCGTAAATCGGCTTTGCGCCTGGCCGCACAGTTCGACGACCCACTTGGGGACATGCTCGCCAAGCGATCCGCCGCGCATTTGCAGTCTGGCGATCTCAGTGAGGAGGCGAAATCCGCCTTCCTGTTCTTCATCCGCGAATTTCGATCCCGATCTCTTGCAGCCGCAGCTTGCGCTGCTCCCAATTCGGCCAGGACGCCGGCGTCATCCGCGGTTGAAAATAGTTCAGCCGTGTATCGGCGAGCACGAGGCCATCCAATCTCCCCGGCCATCGCAGGGCAGCGTGCAGCGCCACGCCGCCCCCGAAGCTGTGGCCGGCCAACGTGGCGGCATTGACCCCGAGGAAGTCGAGCAACTCGATCAGGTCGTCCGCCATATCCGGCGCGGAATAATGGCTCGGCGGCATCGCGCTGCGGCCATGGCCCCGGAGATCGTAGAGCAGCACGGGATGAAGAGCGGAAATCTCTTCGGAGACCCGCAACCAAAAGGCGGAACTGGCGGCGAGGCCGTGGACGAGCACGAGGGGCGCGCAGCCGGGATCCCACGCTCCGCGCTTCGTGTAATTGATAGCCAGACGTGTGAGAGAAGCTCTCGGCATGGCCGCGATTAAGCGAGCAGATGAATAGCCGAGAGAACTGGCCAGATGGCGCGTCATCTCACTGAGCGCGTCCCCACCGGCGTACTGCTTCCAACGATCGGCCGCGTTCGGCTCGATCCGTTCGTGCAGGTGAAATTTCAGGTCGCCGCCGTATTGTGAAATCGTTTCCAACCCGTCCGTCATTCGGCGCTCTTTTTCCAGATACGGATCCAGCATCTCCTTGTTGAAAGGGACGTGCCGAGGAACTTGCAAAGCGCGCGCCCCGTGGCTTCGGATTCCTGAACCATGTCTTCGAACCGCACCAGCATCTGGCGCTCGGCAGGAATGGCGCGCAGGAAATTCGACGCGTTTTCGTGGCTGATCAGCCAGGTCAGTTCCGCCAGCTGGCGGCGGGATAACCCGCTCTCGCGCATGAAGGGCATCAGGAGATCGATCTTCGCATCTTCAAACGAGCGAATCATGCCGTGCGGATGGCGAACCAGGTGGAGATAATAGGGCTGGTCGAACTCCTCTTCGGCGCGCTTCAGCACCGCAGGGTCCAGGCAATAAATCGGGCTCTTGTCCACGAGCAAACGGTTCCCGATCAGTTCTGCAGCGACCGCATAAAACTCCCGCGTGGAGAGCCGCTGCTCCTCGTATCCGCGCATCGTCTTCTCCGCCTCTTCCTGGCTGCACGGAGTAAGCTGCATCAGAGCGCGCAATGTCCCGGTCAGCAAATGTTCGTTGAGCTCATTGCCCAGCGCGGCTTTGCGCTGGGCAAGGTCAGCGTAGTCGAGCAGATGCAATTCCGGCGGGGCGAAGAGTTGCGGGTGGCCGGCGAGAATGATTCGCATCAGAGTCGAGCCGGAACGCGGACTCGTGAGGACAAAAAGCGCGCGAGGATTTCTGGGGCCGGAGAACGGTGGATAGAGTCTACGGGGAAGTTTGGCGCGAAAAGCAGCTACCGATCTGCGGGTCCAGAACGGGGAGCGACGAGTAGGCGGCAGGTGGGAAGGCTCCGGGCTCTTCGGCATCCTCCGTCCCGGCCTCCGGCGCGTTCAGCTTCTCAGCAACGAACGCGACCAATTCTCCCACAGTGAGATCGGCCACGTACGCGCCGGAAGGCATCAGGAGATCGTGGAAGCCCATCTTCCTTCCAAAGTGGTGCTCAATCGAGACGATCAATTGGATGAAATCCACGGACGCAAGCCCGAGGTCTGCGACCAGCCGGGTTTGAGCAGAAATTGGCTCGTCAAGATCGAACCCGAGATCCTGCGCTATCTCTTCGATCAGCCCCGCGACCGCCGCCTGGATTTCTTCTTCGCTGCCACTCATCCGGCTAAAGGATCAGGGCTGCTCGTTTTTGCGATCGAAACTTTCAAGAAGCGACAGAATACATTGTTGTTGATTGCAAGAAAATCTTGCATCAGCTCCTGATGGGCAAGCACAAAAGCCTCTGGTGTGCCAGAGAGCGCCGCCAGACTGGGAGGCGAGGATGGGGGATCCTCCGCCTCGAGGTCAGGCGTCATCAGTGCGGCTTCTCGCGGCGGCGCTGCCGTGCTGCCGCTCGATGCCCTCATCAGCCGCCTGGCGTCCGCGACTGTTTCATCGCTCAACTTGAGAACCGGGATCGAAAGGTTTAAAACCTTCTTCATGCTCAATTTTGGCTTTCCTTTCGGCGCATCGACGAGCGGAGAAATGCCGCGACCGCGATAGAGAGGAGAGAAATCCAGCGAATCGAATCCGTGGCAATAGAGCTGCCCGAGCAGGCGCTGAAGCTGTTCCATACCGGGACGCGTGCGCTCGTTGCTCGCGAGGGCGACGAAGTCGCCTTTCGGCAGCGTGTCCTGCACAAAGGAAGTCAAATGGCTGCTCGGGCCGACCTCGATGAACACCCGGATACCACGCGCGTGGAGATGTTCGATGGTTTCGCGGAAACGGACTCGGTTCAGCCATTGGGCCGCGGCAATCTCGCGCACGGCGTCAGGGTCTGCCGGAAATTCCTCGGCGGTGGAACAACTGAAGAGCGGAAATGCGCGCGGAGCGATGGGCAATTCTTTCAGGTATTCGAGCAGCACGTCCCGGATGGGCGTGGAAAGCGGGGTATGGAATGCGGCGTTGAACGGGAGCACCTGGCAGATGCCTCCCACCGTTTGCAACGTTTGGGAGAGCGCGGCGATCTCCTCCGGCTGCCCGAAGAGGATTTTCTGGTGCGGACAATTGTCCATCGCGAGATAGACCCGGCCTTCGCGCTGATGGAGTTCGGCTTCCAGGCGCGCGGGATCCACGGCGCCCACGGCAAGCAGAGACCCGGTGGGGAGCGCCGCTGGCGGCGTTGACCTCTTTTGAGAGTGAATTCAGTCGGCGCTTAAGTTGGATCTCAGCGTCCACCGTATCCACGCGCAACGTGCCGCTCGCCACGAGCGCCGCATACTCGCCGCTGCTGTGGCCGGCCATGGCGTCGCACTTCACCCCGAAGCTCCGGAGCAATTCGAACATCGCCATGCTGCGCGGTGAAAACGGTCTCGGTGGCCACATCCGTGGCGAAGGCGTGCTCGGCAAGCTGGCGCTTGCGCTCTTCGCCGAGACCTGTCGGCGGCGGGAAGATGTAATCGCTCGGAAGATGCTTCCCACAGTCCGGAGAACGCCGCGTCGGAATGGTCGAAATGGCGGCGAACCGAGGGGAACGCCATGCAAAGATCGCCCAGCATGCCGGGATACTGTGAGCCTTGTCCTGGAAAGAGGAACGCCGTCGCATTGCCGCCCTCGCGCGCGCTGCCGTCCCCGAAATAGATGCCGCTCCGAGTTTGGAAATGCGCCTTTTTGCCCTCGGCAATCTTCTTCAACGCGCCTTCCAGCTTCGCCAAAAAATCCTCCCGATGTGGAGGCGACGATCGCCAGCCTGCACGGGAGCTGCGGCGCTTGCGACAAAGCGCAGGCCAGGCTCGAAAGCGATTGCCGCTGGACGGCGGGCGAGAAGATCGCGCACCTTCGCGGCGGATGATACCAGAGCTTCCGTGTTCTCCGCCGAAATCACCAGAAGCTCACTGGCCCAATTCGTGAAACCGGCGGCTTCGGTTTCGGCGCCCGGGTATTCCTCGAGGATCGCATGGGCATTGATGCCGCCGAATCCAAAAGCATCCACCGCGGCGCGCCTTGGAAGGCTGCGGTCGCCATGAATCCAGGGCCGCGGCTCCGTATTGATATAGAGCGGCGAACCTGCCAGAGCCAGATCGGGATGCACGCTTTCGCAGATCGTCGGCGGAAGCACCTTTCGATGAAGGGCGAGCGACACCTTGATCAGACTGGCGATGCCGGCAGCTGGGATGCAGTGGCCGATCATTGATTTCACCGATCCCACGGCGCAGCTCAGGCGTTTTGACGAACCGAAAGTCTCGCGCAAAGCTTCGATTTCTGTCCGGTCCCCGAGGGGGATGCCGGTGCCGTGCGCCTCGATGAGGCCCACCGTGTTCGGCGCCACGCCGCATTGCTCGTAGGCGCGCCGCATCGCGAGGATTTCTCCCTCGATGCGCGGGGTGAGCAGGCCCTGCGCCCGCCCATCGCTGGCTACGCCGATCGCTTTCAGCACAGAATATATCCTATCCCCGTCTCGCTCGGCGTCGGCGAGCCGTTTCAGCACGAGGAAACCCGCTCCCTCGCTCAATGCGACGCCCTCGGCATTCGCGGCAAACGGGAACACAGACGTCCGCGTCAGCGCGCCGATTTGGGTGAAAAGCATATAGACGACCGGCGGCATGGAACCCTGCACGCCGCCGGCCAGCATCATGTCGCAACGCCCGCTCCACAGTTCCTTCATCGCCAGTTCTACGGCGATCAGCGACGAGGCGCACGCCGCGTCCACCATGAAGCTCGGCCCCTGGAGGTCGAGGCGATTGGCAATTCGCCCGACGGCGACATTGGAAACCAAACCCGGACCGGCCTCCGGGACCAGGGGCGCGAGGCACGCTCGCAGTTCCTTCCGGATGCGCTGGAGCATGGCTGTCCCGAGTTCTGGCAACAGGCGCTCGATCAGCGTCATGGTCTGGTCAACGCCGACGCCGAATTGCACGGCGTTGGCGGTGGCGCGATTCGGGGTCGCGCCGCGGCCCAAGAATAACCCCGGTTTTTTCGCGATTGAATGCTTTCTTCGCGTATCCCGCGTCGAGCAGCGCCGTGCGCGGCGAGTTTCAGGGCGAGAAAATGATCCGGCTCCGAGGCATCGAGCGAATTGGGAACCACCCCAAACTCCACGGGATCGAAGGCTGCCAGCGCGCCGAGCAAACCGACCTTCTTGGTATAGATGCGCTCGATATCTTCCGAGGTGGGGTCAAACATCTGGCCGACCCATTCCTCCGGGCCATCGGCGATGAAGCAGCGCTTGGCGAGGATGTTCTCCCAATAAACATCCATGTCCGGCGCTCCCGGAAACAGCCCGGCCATGCCCACGATGGCGATGTCCTGGTCTTTTGGTTCGATTAGCGGCGCGCTCATTCGAAGGTAATGATGGGCGACCGGCGGCGGAGTCTTGACGAGGCGATTCAGCGCTTTGCTGACGGTCACTTCCATGCCCTCCCCCTTGAGCCACATCCGGCCCTGGTCATCCGCCCAATGCCAGTCGTTCCGTATCGTCGTCGCGGTGAAATCAGTGATGGTCAGGGTGAGATGCAGCGGCCCGACGGCTTCGGACAGCGCGCCGAACCGGAAAACTCTGGCAAAGAGGCTGGGGAGCATATTCGCGCCGAAATGAGTGCGGCACCAAATCATCTGCGCTTGCACGGCGGCGTCCACCAGGCCCGGGTTGAAGATCCACCCCGTCGAGCTTTCGTTCTCGAGCCAGCCCTCCAGTCGAGCGCCGGCGGCAGTCGCACTCAAGCCGCCCTGATCCGCGCCTTCGATTGTTTTGAGCAATTGCAAGCGTGGACCGTGGAAGCACTGATCATGGTAGGCCTCCGCCGCTGTGTAACCGGCGGGGGCGAACTCACGGGCGCGGGCGCCGCCGGCGGGCTGGGCATTTGTTGACGAAGAAGGAAATCCGCCCGGTAAAACAGAAATGCGGGCTGCGCGGCATCCACGATCTCCGCGCTTACGGTCATGTCCCCCAGCGGCGTCGATGACGCCACGCGGGCGCGCACGAGAAAACGTTTGTCGGCGCCGCCCGGGAGTGTAATCCCGCGGAGAACACGGAGGGACGTTGCTTCCGAGACGTGCAGGTGAGGCCAGCCGGCCTGCGCCACCTCGGCCATCAGTTCCAAGGCTGCGGCGGCGGGAACCACGGAGATGCCCTCGATTTGATGATCCAGAAGGTAAGGCTCGCGCTGAAGAGAAAAAGTGTGCTCGCACTCGATGGCGTTTTCAGACACCACTTGCGGGCGGGCTCGCAAAAAAGGAAAGCTCTGCGAAGTGAGCGGCTGGGGACGCTCAAAATCGAAAATCCCAGCGATCAATTCCACTTCTCCGCTCCGGTCCTCGCACATTTCACGCCGCAGGAATTCGCGTCCAGCCCTGGGCGGTATCGGTATCACGCCCCGTTCACGAAATTGCCGGTTGACCTCATCGGAAGCCATGCCGCTTTCCCAAGGACCCCAGTTGAATGCTCTAACACGCACATGAGGCCATTGATAATGCAGCCGCCAGGCAAACCGATTGACCGTTTCATTCGCGGCCGCGTAATCGCCCTGGCCGCGATTGCCTGTGCGCCCGGCGACCGAGGTGAAGAAGATGAGCCACTGGAGGGTTTCTGGGCGGAGCTTCTGGGCGAGGATAAATGTGCTGTCCGCCTTGGTATCGAAAACGCGATCGAATGATTCGCGCGTCTTGTCCACCAGGAGCTTGTCTTCAATCACGCCGGCGCCGTGGAGAACGGCGTCGATCCGGCCATAGCGCGCATAGAGCGAATCAATGATGGCGCCGAACTCCTCAGGATTGCGCACGTCGGCGGCGTGGTATTCCACATGCACGCCAAGTTCTCGATACGCTTCGAGGTTTTCACGAATGGCGCGATCGCGCCGGAGTGCGCTGATCTGCTTTTCAATCTGGACCGGGCTGAAGATTTTGCCCCGCGGCCTTGGCCTTTTCCAGAAACGCTGATCGCAAATCGACGACATCATCCAGATCGCAAGTGAGCGCATCTTCTTCCGCGGGTTCAGGCGCGCGCCCCACCAGCGCAAGCGTCATCCCCGGAACGAGCAACTCCGCGACTGCTTCGGCCGTGATTCCGCGGGCACCGCCAGTGGCGAGGATTACCCAGTCCGCCGCAGCCTTGGCGATGGCCTCTCCTAAAAAACCGGGTGCGGACCGAGGCTCGAGTGCGGCCTCAAAGACAAACCGAGTCCCCTCGCGATAGCCGATTTCCTCCGCGCCGTCCGAGGCGAGCAGTTCCGCAATCACTACCGCCGCGACTGTCCGCACATCCAAGGTATCGAGATCAATTGCTTTTGGCCTGAACGATGGCCACTCAATCGCCGCGGTTTTCAGAATGCCCGCGCAGGCGCCGCCGCCGGGCGACCTTTCCATGCGCCGCTCTTCCGTCCGAAGGCGCCATCGAGACTGCTGAACGCCACGCATCGGCCGCCCGATTGCAGATCGGTCGCGCAGGCTCTGGAGAAGGCGAAATAAACTCTTGATTCCGTGCAAGTTGGCTGATCGCCACTGGCCCAGGTCGGCAGGCATCGGTTCCGATGGAAATCCGACGAGATGGACAATCCCCCTGACCAACCCATGGCGTTCCCGCAGTCTCGATATATCGGCCGCCAAGCAGTCAGAATCCTGGGGCGGTGGGGTGCCGATCGTCGCCACCGAAGCCCCATTCAGCCGCAACGCTTCGAGGACAGCATCGCGAATCGGCCCGTCCTCGCCGGTAACGAGAAAGAGTCCAGTGAGTTGCGGCTTGGAGGCGGCGTCGGCGAGCGGCGCCGGTCTCGCCTTCATCACATATCGGCTGACGGTCCCGGGCGTCATGTCACCTTCTGACGAGGCGTCAGCGGCTCGAAATGCCAGGCGCTCCGCAGGCTGGCTTGAGAAAATGCGGCTGATGACAGTCTGCTGTGAGCGCAGAAAGCCTTGCATGGTTTTTTGAAACGCATCCATGACGGCGTTGCGCGCCGCCTCGTCGAGGGGCTCTTCGGTGAAATTCACGGAACGGATCAAACCTCCAGCGCTCAAGTCAATGCGCGCCGTTGCTCTCGACGCTTTTCTTCAGCAACTCGTCGATCCATCCCTGAAGAGTTCGGAGCTTCATAAAGCCCTCAGTGCTGGAGTGGATACGGGCTGCCAGAGTGCGGCGGAAGATGATTCTGGAAAGCGCCGAAAATTTCCACGCGTTTAATGGAGTCGATGCCCAGGTCCGCTTCCATATCCTGCTCCAGTCCGAGAACCTCCGTCGGATACCCGGTGCGCTCGCTTACCAGTCCGAGCAAGCTTCGCGTCAACGCTTCCGCCCCCAAAGCATGCTCAGCGCCATTGCCGTGGGATCCATTCGCAACTCCATTGGCGGAAACTCCATTGGGCGCGGCTGCGGAGATCGCGACGGAGGGCTGCGGGTCCAAGGCAGGAACCGGAGCGACTGACGGAACATGTGCAACTCTCGGTCCTGAGAGAATGGGCTGCGACTTCCGCACTGGAATACGGGCCGTGGCTGCGACCCTGGCCGGGCGGGATGGAGCGCCGCCGCTGGCGGAGGATACACCACCGGTGAGGAACTGCTTCATCACCTCCTCCTGCACCTTGAGAAACTCACGCATGGTTTCCTGATAGGCGGAGTAGGCAAGCAACGCGGAATCCTGAGTCCCGATTGGCTCGTGGACTTCGGATTCAATCGTGTCGTTGGAGATATGCGATTCGTTCACTTTCGTTGCTTTTTTGTTAGATAACGTCAAACCCTCCGGTTCCGCAAGAGTTGCTCGCGGCGACGGCTCTTTGGATTGACTCGTCAGCGCAGCGAGCTTCCCTGTTTTTCCGGGGCCTTCGCTCCGCTTCCGCACCGATCCACCACTGATAAGCCAGTCCTGTGCCGCGAGCCTGACAGGTCCAGCGGGCGGCGCTGAATGGCCCGCCAGATCGACAAGCTGGCAGCGTCGGTTTTCATAGAGCTGCGCGAGTTCCAGATCCACACCGTGGCTGAACATTCGCCCCAATGTCTGAAGCAATCCTTCGAGAGTTCCCCGATCCGCATCCAGCGCAACGGCAAGAATATCTCCTCGATGCTTCAGTATTTCATTGACTAAGGATGTGAGGATGGAGCGAGGTCCCCACCTCGATAAAGACGCGCACGCCAGCCGCATACATGGCCTCAATCTCCGTCACAAACTCCACGGGCTCGAGCAAATGCCGGCTCAAGCCGGGCCCGAATGCCGGCAACGTCCGTTTCATAGGGCCGCCCCTCCACATTGGAAAAAATGGTTAAAACCGGAGTCGTCATCTCCATCGCGTGAATCGCGCCGGCAAGCTGGCGATTCGCGCTGTTCATGAGCGGAGTGTGAAACGCTCCGGCGACCTTCAGCGGCTGCGCTGCTATCTTCGCGGCGCGCAAAATCGTGATCGCCTCGGCCAGCGCCTCCGCCGGCCCGGAGATGACCGTCTGGGAAGGAGAGTTGTGGTTCGCGATTTTGATTTCGCCATGGCCCAGCAGCTTGAGGACCTCTTCGCGCGATGCTTTCACAGCAGCCATGCCGCCCTGGCTCTCCGAGCAGGACACGGCCATGAGATTTCCGCGGATGATCGAGAGCCGGATTAATTCGTCCCGTGAATAGACGCCTGCCGCGTGCAATGAAGTGCATTCCCCGAAGCTGTGGCCGGCAACAACATCAGCGTTGAGGCCCAGCCGATGGAGGAAATCGAGATACCCGCAACTCACTGCCCCGATGGCAGGCTGAGCGATCTTTGTATTCGAGAGTTCCTGTTCCGCGGCGCGCGGATCCTCGCCGGCGAAATCGTTGCGTGGGAAGACGTATTCGGCAAGCGGACGCGCGAACGATCCCTCCGTCGCATCGCTCGCTTTCTCCAAAGCCTGCGCCATTTCGCGAATGTAGAGCGCCGGCTCTCTGCCCATTCCCGGATATTGGGAGCCTTGCCCCGGGAAGAGCAGCGCCGTTTTTGGCTTCGAAGCATGTGTTTGATCGGAAGCATGGAAATCGAAGTTCGATGGACGCCAGTTCGCATCGCCCAGTCCGGCAAGCGCCTCATCCAGCTTCTTGACGAGTTCCTCACGGCTGCTCGCCGTGATGCTCAGACCCACTGCGCCTCTCGAGGGCTTCCGCTGCGCAAGAGTAAAGGCGAAGTCGCGCAACCGCGCCTTTGGATAACGATCCATCGCAGAGCGAAGCTCCATCAACTCAGACCGCAGTTTCGAGCGATCGGTGGAGCGCCACACAAACAATTCGCAGGGCCAGTCCTCGCCGCCACGGGCCGGCTCGCGCGCGCCGCCGTTGTGTTCTTCAAGGATGGCGTGGAAATTCGTGCCCCCAAAGCCGAAAGCGCTCACCGCTGCCCGCCGTGGATGGGAGGTCTCCGCCAGCCACGGGGCCGGATGTTTGAGCAAATACACGGGGCTGTCTGAGAGTGCGCAGCCGCTCCAGCGGCCTTTCCACTCCGCTGTGCGCGGGCAGCACTTTTCGATGCAGTGCCATGGCCGCCTTGATGACGCCCACAATCCCAGCCGAACTCTTGGTGTGACCCACGAGCGTCTTTGCCGAGCCGACCGCGCAGGATTTCCGCGGCGTCTTATTTTCTTCAAGAAGGCCCGAGAAGGACTCGAGTTCCGCGCGATCTCCCACCACGGTCCCAGTGCCATGCGCCTCGTAAAACCCGAGCGTGGAGGACGACACGCCCGCTTTATTATACGCCCGGCGAAGAGCCCGGAGCTGGCCTGCCGGAGCGGGCGCCGTCATGCTATTGCTGCGTCCATCGCTTGAGCCGCTGACCGCCTTGATGACGGAGTAGATGCGATCGCCGTCCCGCTCCGCGTCCGCGAGGCGCTTCAGGACGACCACCGCCACTCCTTCGCTGATGACAATCCCATCGGCATTTTCGCCGAACGTCTTTACCTTGCCGGTGGGCGAGAGCGCCTGGGTCTTGCTGAAGCAAAAATAGGCAAACGGCGATTGCAGCGTATCCACACCGCCGGCGATGGCCACATTGCTCCTCCCGGACTCGAGTTCCCGCACCGCGAGATCCAGCGCGGCCAGGGACGAGGCGCAAGCCGCATCCACTGTGTAATTCGACCCGCCGCAATCGAAACGATTCGCCACTCGGCCGGCTGCGACGTTGAACAGGAGGCCGGGAAAGGACTCCTCCGTCCACTCGGGGAGCCGGTCATAAACGCCGTCTTCCACACGGCCAAACATGCGAGGAATCTCGCTGCGCGCGGCATATTGCTGGCCGAGATCGCCCATGCCACCCGTGGCGCCGAAGATGACCGATGTCCGCTCCCGATCAAAGTCGCCGCGCTCGTATCCGGCATCGATCAGCGCCCGCCGGGTCGCCTCGAGCGCGAGCAACTGCATGGTTTCAATCGATTTCAGCGAATTGGGCGGAATGCCAAAATGAAACGGATCGAATTCGACCTCGTCCAGGAAACCGCCCCATTTTGAATAGACCTTATCCCGGGCCGCGCGATTCGGGTCGTAGTAGAGACGCCAATCCCAGCGCTCGGGAGGGATTTCCTTCAGGCTTGCCGTATTGCGCAGGACGTTCGTCCAAAACTCCTCCGGCTGCTGGGCGCCAGGCAGCAACACGCTCATGCCGACGATGGCGATATCAGAAGGCTCGACGCGCGCTCCCTCCGCCTCGATTGCGGGACTGAGACTGGAAATGATCGCGACGCTTTGGCCGGATACGTCATCGTGAAGTTGTGCGAGCGACCCGATTTCGTCCCGAAGGGTCGCCACCTGGCCGATCATGTACATGCCATCGCGGTGCTGCGCGGACTCATCGGCGACCAGGAGCGACTCGCCCTGCCGCACAATCCCCTTCGATGCCACGCGCAAACGCCCGAGTGTCAGCGCCTCCAGTTCCTCCGAGATGCGCCTCGGCTCCAGACCCTCCGGTTCGCAACCGTTGGCGAGTTTCCATGAACTCTTGGGCAAACGGCGTCACGCAGCAGCGGGAAGCGTGGCCAGGGCCCGTCTCCAGATTCACCGTCCGCGTGCATTTCACCGCTTCGTGCTGAAACCCTGCCAGCACGGCGCCGCACTCGACTGCTTCCTTCGTAAATAGATAGGCCGTTCCCATCAAGACTCCGACCTTCATTCCGCGTGCGGCCAGCGGCGCCGCCATGGCGCTGATCATGGCGCCACTCCGCGCATCGTGAATTCCCCCGGCAAATAGGACATGTACTTCAGTCGCGACTTGTGGTGAGACCTCCATAAGCCGCTCGATCATCGTCTCCCAGAGGCAAAAACTGGTCAGCGGCCCCACATGCCCCCCGCACTCGCGGCCCTCGAAGACGAAGCGACGCGCTCCCCGAGCGAGGAACATATCCAGCAAGGCGGCGGTGGGGACGTGGATGTAGGCATGGATGCCAAGCTTTTCCAGATGCTCGGCCTGATCGGGACGGCCTCCCGCGATCAGAGCGAAAGGCGGCTTGATCTCTTCGATCACGGCCAATTGCTCATCGCGGAGCGCTTGCGGAACGAATCCGAGAATGCCGACACCCCAGGAGGCGTCTCCAAGCCGCTGGCGGCATTCCAGAAGGAGTTCTCTGACTCGTGGAGCACGCATCAGCGCGAGCGCCAGCATCGGCATCGCGCCCGATTTTGCCACTGCCTCGGCGAACGGCGCCACGTCGCTGACGCGAGTCATGGGCCCTTGAACGATGGGAAATCGGGTCGAATGAGAGCGGGCCAGCGGAGAATCTTGGGCGAGCGGTTGAAGCTCACGCGCCAGGCGGGTATTCGCATGGACCGCGGATAGAATCGCTTGAATCAGGCGCCCCGTGGTTCGGTAGCGAGCAGCGAAGGAGGCGGCAAGACCGATCGCCTGGCCGACGGGCCAAGCCGTCTTGTCGGGCGCCTCCCAGCCGACAAGGGGCGCGGCTTCTTCCGCCCAGCGCCCAGCTTCATTTGAGAGTTCAATTTCATCGCCGAGCTTCCGAAGCGATTCCGCGGCAGCGCAGCCGGGCCGAATCAAAACTCGCAGGGGCTTGCCGAGGCGCTCCCCGAGAACCGCCGCCTCCGAACCGTTGATGTGGGAGAGCGAGCTTGTCCATGCTGGTGGAAGCGGAGACTCCGGCATCATCCAAAGCTGATCATCGAGCACCACGCCGGCAGCGCCAGCGGCATAACACGCGGCGGCGGTATTCGGGCCGATTCCTCCCTGAACGAAAATGGGAATTTCCGTCCGCGCGAGGAGTTGTTGGGCCAGGATGAGTGCCGGACTATCTCCTACCCATCCTCCGCACTCGTGCCCTCTCGCGACGATTCCGGCAATGGGAAGCCGCGACTCTTCCAGGAGCGCCAGTTCGTCAATTTCCTTCACCTCCACGAAGAGCTCGCGGGAGTCGGAAGGAGGGAGTGCAGAGATCGCGCTCTTCAAGCTCGATTCCGGCCATCCGCAAAGGATGACGATATGGGGCCGCGAAGCGAGCATCTCCAGCAACGAAAGGGCAGAAGCCGCCTGGCGAGCGTGAATGCGAAGGCCTGGATGCGCCGTGTTTGGGATGGCATCAAGGATAGTTTGAAGCTGGCTGAGGGCGCTCTGCGTCCCGTGCTCCCCTTGGAATTCCAAGTCCAGGACGCCAACTGCTCCAGCCCGGGCGCTCGCGATAACGAGAGGAGCGGGCGCCAGCGCGACGGGGCTTATGGTGAGGACTTGGAACACGGAAATGTTTCTGAAATTTAACAGACGAGCAGCGTGCGTTGGACGGTGAAAGACGAAATCTATTTAAGCCATCCGGCGGAAAAAGGACGCGGCCTCAGAACCGACGCTCTACTCGTCTGGCCTCAAGGAAGCCAGGACCAAACTTCGACTTTGAAGAAACGGATGATCGGACGAACGAGAATATAGCACAAGGGATTCCATCCCACGTCAATCTTTCCGTAGCCGACCATCCCCGGCTTCATGTTTGCGGGAGGTTTATCGACTTCGATCAAGGCTTCGAAAACATTGCCGCTCGTAACGGAGATGGCGGGCTTCGTCGTGGAGGCAGGCTCGATGGAAACGACTTTTCCATAGATCGGTTCGTCCGAATAGGCGAAAAGCTTGATTTCGGCGGTGTATCCGATCCGGCCTTTGCCCGCGTCGTACTCCGGCAGATACACGACCACGAATTGCTGGCTGTTTTCCTGGGCGGTGGCAAATACGTCCCCGACTTTGAGGTATGTCCCGACTTTGAAATCCAGGCGCGGTTCCATGAGGTAGCCATCGAAGGGCATCTTCAGATAGCCATCCTCCTGCTCCTTCTTGGCATAAGCCAATTGCTGCTCCACCCGCTTCTCCTCCGCCTCCGCCCCCTCCACAATGCGCCGTTCCGCCTCGATATCTTCCGGCCGCGGCCCTGCCATGATGAGGTCGAGGTGCGCTTGCGCTCTCTTTTTGCCATCCTCCTTCGCCGCCAGATTTTGCTTCGCTCGTGCCACGCCGATGTCCGCGAGTTCGGACTTGCTCTGGGCATCGTTCAGTTGGACTTGCGAATACACTCCCTTGGCAAAAAGGCCCTGAATGATTTTCAATAACTGCGATGCGTACAAGGCGGTTGTTTTCGCCGCCTCCAACTCGGCGGCGGCCACGTCCACCTCCTCGGTGGCTGCGGCGAACTGCGCCTTTGCTTCTTCGATATCCTCGGGCCGAAATCCGCTCACGAGCTTGCCCAGCACCACCTTCGCTTTTTCCGCGAGCGCCTTCTTCTCTTCGACCTGGCGCGCGAGAACTAAAATGGAGTTCTCGACATCGTCGAAGGTCATCTTTGCCACCAGCGTGCCCTTCGGAATTCGAATTCCATCCCCGCCCTTGAAAAATACCTCCTCCACTTTGCCCACGAGAGGGGACTGGATGGCATGCTGGTTCGGTGGAAGGATATCGATGGCCCCTCCCACGCGGTCCCAATAGGGAAGGATCAAGACCAGACAGATCGCCGTCAGAACGCGATAGCGCTTCTTCTTCGGCTTGGGCTCCTCGTAGAGATGCTTCATGGCCGACAATTTTTCCTTCCGATTCCGCAGCCACTCCTCCCGTTTATCCTTCAACTCGCGCATCGTCATGAATGGCTTGATAAACCTAAAGTGGCCCCAGCGAACCACGAAAAAGCCGACAATAGCCGTAATCCCAAGCGCCGTAACCTGGCCGAAGATCCCAGGAAACACCTTGACCATCGCTTCTCCAATCGTGAGGGAAACTTTGGTGAACATGGCGATCCATGCGCAGGTCAGCGTCAGCCCAAAAAGAATATAAAGGACCCGCTCCTTTGTCGTCAAAGTTGTCAGCAGCGGCTTCCCCCGGAAGAACGCAACCGTCACCTGCATGGCAATATCCAGCGCGCGCGGCGGGAGGCCGAAATACGTGGTCAGCCACCTGGAACCGTCGTCCTTGAACACGGGAACCATGATCACGGCCAGGTCCACCATCGCGATATAAACGACCTCAATCACAATGCCCGACATTCGGGAGCCATTGCGGTGGCAGATATACCACGTCAGCACTCCCAATGAGATGATGTACATCTTCAGGAGCATCGATGCGGAGTAAACCCACAGTTTCGCGGAGCGTCCCAACCTGCTAATCCGGCTGCGATCCACCCACCAGCGAGGGATGACGCCCGCATGAAGCCGCCACCCGAACTGCGTGACTCTGGCGCCATGATAGCAGCAGATCGTGCCTTCCACGATCGTCCGGATGGCGCTCAGGGTAAAGAGCGTCAGTATGAATTCTCCCACATAGAGGATGATGCTGCGCATCTCCATGAGGTCCTTGACGATCGCATTGTGCTGCAAAATCAGGGCGTAAATCGCCGAGGGAAACGCGATGATTAGAAGCCAGTGGGACGCCATCATCAATTTCTTAAACGGGAGCACCAACTTCAAAACGAAGTTGAAGAACCGTTCCGGGTTGGCGACGAGTAGGTGATAAGGGCGCTCTTCATCCGGGTCGTCATCGTCCTCAAGGTCAATCTCATCGCCATCGTCCGTCAGCGGATCGGGGATGTCGTCGGGGACCCATGATTTAAGTGCCGGCGTCGCAATTGAGCTTGTGTCCTTCTCCGCGAGACCGAGGGCGCACACATGCTCCGCCACCTGCTGCAGGGATTCTTCAGTCATCGCTTCGCCGAAGAACCTTTCGAATCGGGAAAGAATCTCCTCCGCGGAGACGCTACCATCCATCGATTGACAAAGAAAGTACTCCTCCTCTCCAAACGTGAACGACTCATTCGCTACCGAATCTTCGATCAGGTAGGCGTTTTTGCCCGTATCCTTGTCCACATGCCTCGTCACACGCAGATCGTGGCGGAAGCGAAACGGAAAGTTTGGTTGAGATACTTGGTCCAAGCTGGGAACGTGTGGAGTCGGCGCGGAGGGAGGTTTTTAATTTATCACAAATCGTGCCGCGGTAAAGCCTTTTCACTCGCAGCGATTTCCATACCAAGCTGGCATCGCCACACAGGCGTCTTGACAAAACTCCGCCCGATGGGGAAAAATCAGCTTGTATGGCTACGTTCCAACCAAAAATCAAGAGGGTCGAGGGCGCTACCTCGGAGGCGAATCTTTCCGTTCACGACAGGATCAAGGCGGGCCGGACGCTGATGAAAGAAAACAGGGGCGATGAGGCCTTGGCCGAATTTGACGCGGCTTTGAAGCTCGATCCAAATTCCCTGCCCGCTCATCTAGCCGTGGCGACGATTAAATATCGGCGCAAGGAATATGCCATCGCGCACGATCACATGGAAGAGGTGCTCCGGCTGGACCCCATGCATCTGCGTGCGCAGTTGCGGCTGTCGCAAATTCACCTCGCCGAGGGTCATTACGACCTTGCGCTCGCCTCGGCGGAGAATGCGATCCGCCTTGATGCAAAAATCGACGCCCCGCATTTGGCTGCGGGGAACATCTGTCTGTTAACTGGAGACCTTCCTCGCGCCAAAAAATTCCTGGTGGCGGCGCTGAGGCTGAATCCGCGCTCTTCCCGGGCGCGGCTGAAAATGGCGAAGGTGCTGGAACGTGGCGGCGAGATTGAAGAGGCGCTCGGCCATCTGAACGCCGCAGTGAGAGTTGATCCTGAAAATCCAGATGTTTTCGAGGATCTCGGAAGACTTCACCTTCTCCGCAAAGATTCCGCCCGTGCGCGCGAAGCATTTGAACAGGCCCTGCAACGGAAGCCAAAAGACACGATCCCCGCGGAAACGGGATTGGCCGAGGCGCTTCTCGGCTTGCAGGAGTGGGACCGTGCCGAGAAAATTCTCCATGAAGTGACCCGAGATGGCCGTCAAGGGCGCGAAGACTCACAAGTTGTGGGGCGATTTGTATCACGGGCGAGGGCTGTTCAAGGAAGCGGTCGAGGAATACGAAGCCGCGAAATTGCTCGCCGCGCAGGAAGGCGTGAACCCCGAAAGCTTGGAGAGCGGAATGTTCATTGATGATGAGGAGGACGATGAGAGGCTGTGGAAGGAGCGGGCTTCTGCTTCGAAGGCGACGACGGATGAGGTGCTCTTACAGCAACGATTGGACCCTTCCCGGCGGAAGAAAAAAGACTAGCCGGCGTGATTCTTACCCGAGCCATTTGCGTGCATTCTATCTTTAGCCCGATGGGCTGCCAGATTTTAGCCGGTCAGCTCAAGGCGCCGGCTCCCAGGCAAATGCGGCCTGCCGTGGAAGGGCAGCGGCGCCCTCACCTTCAGGAAATACGCGGCCATGTCTGAGGATTGGTACGCGTGGCACGATAACTATCAACGCAACCGCGGGCTTCAGGCGCGCCTCGGATTGGTCTGCGAACAAATCTCGGCTTGCATGAATGCGTGCCCTCCTGGCCCCATCCGGGTGGTCAGCGTCTGCGCGGGCGATGGCCGAGATCTCATGTCCGCGATGATCGATCATCCGCGCGCGCCGGACATTCAGGCGCTCCTCGTCGAGCAAGACCGCCGACTCGTGGAAGTGGGGCAATCCAGCGCCGATCTCAGTGACTTGGGCAAACAGATAAAGTTCGCCCGTGGCGACGCCACCCGATCCGCGGCCTATCGCGGCGCCGTGCCGGCCGATCTCGTGATCGTTGCCGGGGTTTTCGGCCACGTTCGAGAAGAGCATCTGAACCAATTGGTGCGCAACCTCCCATTGCTGTGCCGTCCGGATGGTTTCGTCATCTGGACGCGCAGTTTGAAGGCCTGGGACGGCGAGCGCCACGTCGCGCTCATCCGGCAATACTTTCTGGAAACGGGCTTTGAAGAAGTCAATTTCCAACAAGCCGCGGTCGGCGCTTCCGGCATCGGCACTTACCGTACAAAGGCTCCGCGCTGGCGCTTCCTGATAACCAGGAGCTTTTTGTCTTCTCAGGCTCGCAATTCGGCCAGACGGAGGTGAATGCCTGAGAAGGAGCCCGTAGGCGGGTCCAGGAGACACCGTTGATCAACTCGAGTGAAAGGGATCCAGCCAGGGCCGAAGCAGTTATGGAAGCTCCCGCGCGAGCTCGGCGATAATCGAGCGCAACTGATCGGAGTCCATTCGGTCGAGCATAGTCAGCGTGCTCTCAGGCCGCCTGAGCATCCGCTGCAACATTTGAATCTGGCCGATCAACGTCCCACGCGTCAGGCCTTGCTCGCGGCCTTCAGCTATTCCCTTGGCGATTCCTTCGGCGATTCCTTCAGCGATTCCTTCAGTTCTGATTTGTTCTGCAATGGTCATAATGGCTTCGGTGGCGACTGGATTCTTCGAGAATTTTATCCGATCCGCGATCTGCTGCAAGTCCATGCTTGATTCGGCATTCAACAAATACGCGAGCAGCGTGCGGACGAACTCCCGTGGAATCTCGATTTGCAGCCGCGACGCCGCCCAGTCCAGCCAGCCCGGCAAGTCTTCTTCCATCGCCGCCTTCAAGAGCGTCAGCGTCAGATGGACCGATGCGTTGCCCTTCACGTTGTCTTTCGATGTCTTCGCCAGATCGATCAGCAGATGTTCGAATTGGGGCTGATATTTCTCGAGCGCTTCGCGCAGCAACTCGGGCCACTCAAGCAACTCTCCAAATTGCACGGGCACGCGCCAACCGCCTTCCACCTGCGAGAGCACCAGCGGCACGATCACCGGCATGCTTTTCGCCGCCGGACTGTTATTTAGCCAGTTCTGCCATATCTTCAGCATGTAGCCGAGCAGTCGGAAGCGAAGCAACCAATCGCTGCTGCTCTGGTGCTCAAAGAGGAGATAGAGCAGCACTTCGCACGGTTCACTTCCTTCCGCTCCGCGCGCTGGAACGCTGTAGAGAAGATCGGATTCGGAACGCTGAAGCTCCACACCGAAATGCAAACCGTTCTCCTGGCGCAAACCCTTCCAATCCAACGCCTCCACCACCGCGAGGCCGCCCAGCTCGAGGCCGGCCTGGAGCGGGTCGTCGCCCTCGATCAGGCGGAGCTGGGCGCGGCCGCCGCCGAAGAGGCGCACGAACAGCTCGCGGAAGTGGCCGTCGACGACGCCGAACACCTCCTGCAGCCGCTCCCGGCCCTCGCGGCTGAGGCGGGACGTGGCCTGCTTGAGGCGCGCGATGGCGGCGCGCAGCTCCTCCTCCTCGGCCCGGGCCTGGGCGACCGCGGCGCGGACTTCCTCGGCCTCCGCCCCGGCCCGCAGGTTCACCGGCCCGATCCGGTCGCGCGCGGTGCGGAGACGGGCCACCCGCGCCTCGAGCTCGGCGGGGTCGGCCTTGGCGACGGCGGCACTCGTCTCCTCGTCGGCCAGGAGTGCCGGTGCCGGCCGCTGCAGGCGCTCCATCACGACGCCCGCCGCCCCGGTCAGCGAGGCGTCGGCGCGCGCCCGCTCGGCCTGGGCGAGCGCCAGCCGCTCGCGGGCGGTGCCGGTCGCCGTCTCGGCCTCGGCCAGCGCGGCTTCCAGCGAGGCCAGCTCGGCTTCGGCCGTGCGCAGGGCGGCGAGGCAGACCTCGTGGCGCGTCTCGAGCGCGGCGATCTCCTCAGCCAACGCCGCGTCGCCGTCCGGCGGCGGGGGCTCGCCGAGTGCCACCAGCTCGGCGGCGATCCGCTCGGCGCGGGCGGCCGTCTCCTCCGCGCGCTCGCGGGCCTCGGTGAGCCGCGTCTCCGCCGTCGACCGGGCGGCGGCCAGCTCGGCCAGACGGGAGCGCAGCCGCTGCTCGCGCTCGCGCAGGCCCGCGAGCTGCCGGCCCGCCATCTCGCGAGCTTGGCGGGCCTCGGCGAACGCACGCTCGGCCGCGGTCACGGCAGACCGCGCCGCCGTCGCGGCGGCACTCGCGGCGGCGTGCTCGCCGGCCAGCCCGGCGAGGGTGGCGGCGAGGCCCTGGCGCTCGCCATCCAGCGCCTCGGCCTTCGCCCGGCGCTCGGCCGCCGCCTCGGCGCGCGCGCGGGCGACCGCCTCCAGCTCGGCCCGCTCCCGCTCCTGCGCCACCCGGGCCGCCTCCAGGGCGGCGCGCGCCCGCGTCACGGCGGTACGGGCCTCCGCGGCAGCCTTGTCGGCAGCACCCGAGGCCGTCGCCGCCTCGCGCCGGCGCTGCTCGGCGGTCGCGGACTCGGCGCGGAGCCGGTCCCGCTCGGCGGCGGCCGTCCGGGCAGCCTCCTCGGCGGTCGCGGAGTTGCCCAGGCCCGCGCGCTCCTGCTCCAGCTCGGCCCGCTCGCGCCGCAGGCCCTCGCCTTCCGCGACGAGACGTGCGGCGTCGGCCTCGAGCTCGCGCAGGCGCTCATGTCCCGTCGCCAGCCGCTGCCGGGCGCTGGTCTGGGCCGTATCAGCCTGACGCCAGGCCGTCTCGACGGCGTTCGAGCTCGCTGCCGCCCCGCAGCCAGCGCCTCCGCCCGGGCGCGCTCGGCCGCGACAGCGGCGGCGTGGGCCGTCCCGGCCTCCTCGGAACTCGCGCCGCGCCGCCTCGAGCCGGAGCTGGTGCCGCACGCGCGCCGCCCCGGCATCCTCCGCCTCGGCCGCGCGAACCAGCCCGTCCCAGCGCCACACCGCCCCGTCCGGGCTGACGAGCCGCTGACCGGGTTGGAGCTGCTCCTGCAATCCAGGCCCCGCCTCGGCCGACACCACGCCGGTCTGGGCCAGGCGGCGGGCGAGGAGGTCGGGCGCCTCGACCAGGTCGGCGAGCGGCGTCGCCCCTTCGGGCAGCGCCGGCGCGTCGTTCAGCGGCGGCAGGCGGACCCAGCGCAGCGGCGCCTCCTCGTCCTCGGCCGCCAGCAGATCCTCGGCGAGTGCCGCCGCGACCGCGCGGGCGTGGGCCTCGGGGATGCGCAGCCGGCCCAGGAGGGCGCCGGCCGGCAGCTCGGCCGCCAAGCTCTCCAGCAGGCGCAGCTCGGCCGCGAGCCCGTCCAGCGCCCGCTGCGCCTCGCGCACCTCGGCGGCCGCCTGGCTGTGCGCCGTCTCGGCATCGATGGTCACCGCACGGGCGGCGTCGAGCCGCGCGTCGGCCTCACGGAGCGCCGTCTCGGCTGCCGCGAGGGTGGCTTCAAGGGCCGGCAGGTCGACGGCGGCCGTGGCCGCGCGGTTGGACTCGACCCGGGCGGCGTGCGCCTTCTCGCGCTCGGCCAAGCGGGCCTCGGAGCGCTGGAGGGCGGCCTGGGCCTCGCGCAGCCGGGAGAGCGCCGCCTGCGTGTCCCGCGCACGGGCCTCCGCCGCCGCGAGCGCGTCGCGTGCCGTCGCGGCCGCGTTGCCGGCAGCTTCCGCAGCCCGACGGGCGGCGGCGGCCTCCTCCTCGCGGGAGGCCAGCGCCGCCTCGGCGGCCTCGAGCCGGGCGCGGGCCTGCTCGTACTGCTCGGCGGCGTGGGCGGGAGCAGCCCCAGCCGCGCTCGCCGCATCCCTCGCGACGGCGGCCTCCAGGTCGGCCATCGTTCGGTCGAGCGCGGTCAGGCGCTCGCGGGCGCGATCGAGGTTGGCCTGGGCGTTGCCGAGGGCCGCCTCGCTGCGCGCCGCCTCCGCAACCGCCGTACGTTGCGCGGCCTCGGCGGCGGCGAGCCCGCCGCGGCCGAGGCCTCGGCGACGGCGGCCGCGGGCAGGCGGGGCTCCAGCTCGGCCAGCTCGGCGGCGAGCCGGTCGGCCTCCGCGCCCAGGCGCTCGATCTCGGCCGCGAGCCCGGCCGCCTGCTCGGTGGCGGCAGCACGGTCGGCCTCCAGCTCGGCCCGCTGCCGCGCCAGGGTGGCGTGGTGGGTGCGCACCCGCTCGGCCGTGGCGGCGAGCTGGGTGCGGCGCTCGCGCAAGGCGGCGAGTCGTGCGGCGAGGCCGGCCGCCTCGTCCCGCTGCGGCGGCAGGGCGGCGGCCTGGCGGTCGCGGCGGTTGCGCAAGCTCGCGGCGCGCTCGGCGGCCTCGGCGACGGCGGCCCGTGCGGCGCTGTCCTCCGCGCGCGCCGTCGCCACCGCGGCCTCGGCCTCGCGGAAGCGGGCCAGGAGGTGCAGCGCCTCCGCGGCCCGCAGCTCGGCCGAGACCTTGCGGTAGCGCTCGGCCTGCTTGTCCTGCCGCTCCAGCTCGGCGAGCCGCGCCTCCTGCTCGCGCAGCAGGTCGAGCACGCGCAAGAGGTTGGCCTCGGTGGCGGCGAGGCGGGACTTGGCGTCGCGGCGGCGGGCGTGCAGGCCGCCGATCCCGGCCGCGTCCTCGAGCAGGCGGCGGCGCTCCTGCGGCTTGCTCTCGACGATGAAGCCGATCTGGCCCTGGCCGATCATCGAGGCGCTGCGCGCGCCCGCCCCGGCGTCCGCGAAGAGGAGCTGGACGTCGCGGGCGCGGACCTCGCGGCCGTTCAGCCGGTAGACCGAGCCCTGGCCGCGGGTGAGCCGCCGCGCGATCTCGACCTCGGCGGCGTCGGCCAGCTCCGGCAGGCTGCTCACCGGCCCGAGCAGCTTGAGGCGGACCTCGGCGACGTCGAAGGCCGGGCGGCCGCCCGAGCCGTTGAAGATGACGTCCTCCATCTCCTCGCCGCGCAGGCCCTTGGCCGAGCTCTCGCCCATCGCCCAGCGCAGCGCCTCGACGATGTTCGACTTGCCGCAGCCGTTCGGGCCGACGATGCCGGTCAAGCCCGCGTCGATCGCGATCTCGGCCGGGTCGGAGAACGACTTGAAGCCGCTCAGCCGGAGGCGGGAGAGGCGCAAGGTGGCGTGGTCAGGAGGAAGCGGCGGGCAGGCTCACTTCGGCAGCAGCGGGTCGATGATCTGGGCGAGCTCGTCGATCGAGCGCTCGCCGGCGTACTTCTTGCCGTCGATGACGAAGGTCGGCGTCGAGTTCGACCTGGTACTTCTGCTCGCCGTCGAGCCGGGACTGGAGGATCGCGTCCTCGAGCGCCTTGTCGGAGAGGCAGGCGTTGATCTGGTCGTCCGAGAGCCCGCCCAGCTTGACGAGCTGCTTCAGCGCCGCGAGCGGGTCCTTCGCCGTCTCCCAGCCGCGCTGCTGCCTGAAGATGACGTCGGCGAACTTCTCCGCCCGGTCCGGCCCGGCGCAGTGGACGAGCTGGGAGGCGCGGACCGCGATCTCGTGCAGCGGGAAGTCGTGGAACTCGAGCTTCGCCTTGCCGGTGTCGAGGTAGCGCTTCTTCAGCTCCGGCATCACCTCGGTCTGGAACGCCGCGCAGTGCGGGCAGTCGAGCGAGGCGAACTCGATGATCGTGACGGGGGCGTTCTTGTCGCCGACCACGATCGGGCCGGCGTCGACCGCGTGCGCGGCGCGCCCGGCCAGCGTGGCGCCGATCAGGAGGGCGAGCCCGGCGACGAGGCCGCGGCGGCGGGCGAGAGGCATTGCGTGACGGCTCCGAAATGGTCGCGCGACCCGCCGAGGGTCCGGCCGGTTCGCGCTATGGTAGCGGAAGCGGCGGGAGGGGCAAGCGGGTGGCTTTAGCGGTCGGCGATCCACGCGGGCGGTTATCAGTCACGGGTCGTGACTGACAAGCGACGCGCCTCGTCGAGCGCGATAACCCGCCTCAGCACCTCGTCGTAGATCGCTTCGGGGAGCATGCCGTACGCCCAGGCACCTGACCTCCCCGGAACAGGGCGAAGGTCGAATCCTGGCCAAGCGAAGCGGTTGACCTCGTCGCAAATGATCCAGTGCCGGCCGTCATCGAGGCCGAGCGATCGCGCCACTACGTCCGGTAGCTCAACGGCCGTGGCCGGGTCGCCCGGGGGAGAGTGGGTCACCGGTACGACGACGATGCGTGCCGGCTCGTCACGACGTTTCCGCGACACGATGACGATGGCGGCAGGGCGCTCTTTTCGCGCCTCTTGAGCACCCGCCTCGGCCTCGCGTCGCCAAAGGAACGCGTAACGGATAACGAGGCCCGGGAGCGGGGCGGGAAGGCTCACCCCTCGTCGACGACGCCGTACCGGGCGGCCTTGAGGTCGGCAACGAGGTCGTCGGGGAACTCGCCGGCTGCGAACACCTCCCGCTCGCGGCGCTTGAGGCGCCTGTAACGCTCCAGTTCCGGCGCGGAGAGATAGCCGCCGATGACCCGGCCGTGGCTCGTGACCTCCACGATCTCATGATAGGCCTCGTCCCGAAGGCGGCCGAAGGAGCGCACGAACTCGGTGGCCGTGACCTGGGGCATGTCGACCCTCTCGAAAGGCGGTCAGCCTATTTACACATTTTACTTAATTGACGCAAGGCTGAGGCTTCCCGGCCCGCCTCAGCGTCGCACCGCCAGCAAGCTCCTCCCGAGCCCTAGCAGCGCCTCCTGCAACGGCCCGTCGTCCACCTCCGCCACCGCCGCTTGCAGCGCCTCCTGCTCCGCCGGCGCGAGCGGGCGCTCCTGCGGCGGGGCCGGCGGGGCGGGCGCTGGTGGCAGCGGGGCCTGGACGAGCTTGAGGCGGCGGACGGCGCGGAAGCCGAAGTAGGTGTTGATGCGCTCGACGACCTGCGGGGCGGCGTGCTGGATCTCGAGCGCGGCGGCGCTGCTGGACTGGAGGTGCAGCACGCCGCCGCGGGATTCGAGCTGGACCGGCTGGCAGCGGGCCGCCAGCGTGGGCCCGACGATCAGCCGCCAGTCGGCGAGCAGCGAGGCGGCGGCGAAGCCGCGCCGGCGGGCGGCCGGGTCGAGCACGGCGCTGAGCGCGCGGCTGAGGCCGGACGCCGCATGCGCGGTCCGGGCTTGCCTGCCCCTGTCTGGCGTCGCCACCTGTCGCCGGTTCCCGTCGCAGCTTCACGAGTTCGATGGACGCTAGCACCGCCGCCCGCCCGCCGTCACCTGCCGTCGCCCTGCCGGCGGCCGAGCTGCGTCGCGCCCTCCTGGCCTGGTACGACCGGGCCCGGCGCGACCTGCCGTGGCGCGCGCGGCCGGGCGAGCGGGCGGACCCCTACGCCGTCCTGGTCAGCGAGGTGATGCTGCAGCAGACCACGGTCGCGACCGTCAGGCCGCGCTTCGCCGCCTTCATGGCCCGCTTCCCCGACGTCGCGACGCTCGCGGCGGCCCCGCTCGAGGACGTGCTGCACGAGTGGCAGGGACTCGGCTACTACCGGCGGGCCCGGGCGCTGCACGCGGCGGCGCAGGCGGTGGTCGAGCGGCACGGCGGGACGCTGCCGGCCGACCTCGACGCGCTGCGGGCGTTGCCGGGCGTGGGCGCCTACACGGCGGCGGCGGTGGGGGCGATCGCGTTCGGCCTGCCGGCGGTCCCGGTCGACGGGAACGTGGAGCGCGTGCTCGGCCGCGTGCTCGCCCTCGACGTGCCGCTGCCGCGCGGCCGGCGCGCGATCGACGCGGCCGCCGCCAGGCTGGCGAGGCCGGAGCGGGCGGAGGACTTCGCGCAGGCCGTGATGGAGCTGGGGGCGCTGGTCTGCACGCCGCGCTCGCCCGGCTGCCTCACCTGCCCGTGGCGGCCCTGGTGCGGTGCCGCCGCGAGCGGCCGGCCGGAGGCCTACCCGCCGCGTGTGGCCAAGAAGGAGCGGCCGGTACGGTTCGCCGCCGCCTTCCTGCTCGAGCGGGCCGACGGCGCCCTCCTGTTCCGCCGCCGGCCGCTGGACGGGCTCCTGGGCGGCATGGCCGAGCTGCCGTCGACCGCCTGGCTGGACGAGCCGGCTTCGGCGAAGGAGATCGCGGCCGCCGCACCCGCGTCGGCCGAGTGGCGGCCGGTGCCCGGCGAGGCTGTCCACGGCTTCACCCACTTCGAGCTGCGCTTCAAGCTGCTGCGGGCGAAGGTGGAGCGGGGGCCGGCGGGCCTGTGGGCACGGCCCGACCAGTTCGCGCACGCTCGCCCTGCCGACCATGACGCTCCGCCTGCTGCGCCACGCCGGGCTCGACGTGCGGCGGTCAGGGCCGCCAGATGTCCGTCAGGTGCAGCGGCCAGCGCCAAGGGCTGATGGCGATCAGGTCGAAGCGCTGGGCGAGGCCGGCGAGCCGCGGCTGGCGCTGGAGGAAGTGGGCGGCGGCGCGGGCGATCCGCTGCTGCTGGTGGCGGCCGACCGCCTCGAGGGCCGCGGCGGTGCTGGCGCGGCGCTTGACCTCGACGAACAGCAGCAGGTCGTCGCGGCGGGCGATCAGGTCGACCTCGCCGACGTGGCAGGCGAAGCGCCGGGCCAGGATGCGGAAGCCCTTGAGGCGCAGGTAGAGGGCCGCGACCGTCTCGGCGCGACGTCCGGCCCGCTCGTGGCCGCGCCGGCTCATCCGCCGCGCAGGGCCAGGGCGCGGCGGTAGAGCTCGTTCGCCGGCAGGCCGGAGAGGGCCGCGACCCGGGCCGCCGCCGCCCGCGGCCGCTCGGTCGCGAGCGCCTCGCGCAGGGCGGCCTCGATCTCGGCGTCGCTCATGCCGGCCGTCCGCTCCTCCGGCGGGGCGATGACGACCACGACCTCGCCGCGCGGCGGACCGGCGGCCTCGTAGTGGGCCGCGAGCGCCTCCAGCGTGTCGCGCCGGACCTCCTCGTGCAGCTTGGTCAGCTCGCGCGCCACCGCGGCGGGGCGCGGGCCCAGCCGCCCGGCGGCCTCGCGCAGGGTGGCGGCCAGCCGCTGCGCCGACTCGAACAGGACCAGCGTCGCCGGGATCGCGGCCAGCTCGTCCAGCGCCCGCGCCCGCGCCCCGGGCTTGGCCGGCAGGAAGCCCTGGAACAGGAAACGGTCGGTCGGCAGCCCGGCGGCGCACAAGGCGGCGAGGACCGCCGAGGCGCCGGGGACCGGCACGACGCTGATCCCCTCCTCCGCCGCCTCGCGCACCAGCTTGAAGCCCGGGTCGGAGACGAGCGGCGTGCCGGCGTCGCTCGCCAGCGCCACCACGGCCCCCTCGCGCAGCCGGGCCAGCACGCCCGGCCGGACCCGGGCCGCGTTGTGCTCGTGGTAGGGCTGGAGGGCGGTGGCCCGGATGCCGAGATGGCGCAGCAGGCTGCCGGTCACCCGGGTGTCCTCGCACAGCACCAGGTCGGCGGTCGACAGGACACGGACGGCGCGCCGCGTGACGTCCTCGAGGTTGCCGATCGGGGTCGCCACGATGTAGAGGCCCGGGGCCGGTTTACCGGCCGGGACCGTTCCGCTAGCCTCGCTCTCGTCAGGCTCCATCGACGCTCCGACGCTCCCGAGCCCGTCCGTACCCGCAACCGAGAGAGGGCGCCTTGGGCCTCCCCCGATCCGTGATCCGTCTCGTCCCGGCCCTGCTCGCGGCCCTGCTCGCCGCCTGTGCCAGTCAGACCACGCCTCCCTGGCGCGCGCAACAAGGGGCCGCCCCGGAAGGTTCGGCGCCCGGGGCCGCCGGCGGCACGCCGACCGTGGGCCTGCTGCTGCCGCTCACCGGCTCCTCGGCCAAGCTGGGCGCGGACTTCCAGGACGCGGCCCAGATGGCGCTGTTCGACGTCGGCGAGACCAGCGTCCACCTCGTCCCGCGCGACACGGGCGACACGCCCGAGGGTGCGGTGAAGGCCGCGACGGACGCGATGGACGCCGGGGCCACGCTCCTGCTCGGGCCGCTCTTCGGCCGCTCGACGACCGCCGTGGCGCCCGTGGCGCAGGCGCGCAACGTCAGCGTGCTGTCGTTCTCGAACGACGCCAGCGTGGCGGCACCCGGCGTCTACACCCTGGGCTTCCGGCCCGAGGAGCAGGTGGCGCGCATCATCGACTACGCCGGCAGGCGGGGCCTCAGCCGCTTCGCGGCGCTGGCACCCGACGACACCTACGGCAACCTCGCGCTCGCGGCGTGGCGAAAGGCGATCGGCCAGCTGCCGGGGGCCACCATCATCGGCGCGGAGCGCTACCCGACCCAGGGCGGCGACCCGTCGGCGGCGGTGAAGCGGCTGGTGCAGAACGCCGCCGCCGCCCCTGCCCGCCCGGCGGCCCCCGGCGTCCGTCCGGCGAACCTGCCGCCCTTCGACTCGCTGATGATCGCCGACAGCGGGCCGAGCCTGCGGGCGATGGTCGCCACCCTGCCGCTCTACAACGTCGCCGGCGGCAACACGCGGCTGCTCGGCACGATGCGCTGGCGCGACGACCCGGGCCTGTTCGCGGAGCAGCCGGTCCAGGGTGCCTGGATCGCGTCCTGGGACCCGCAGACGGTCGACAACTTCGTCAAGCGCTTCCAGTCCACCTACGGCCGGACGCCGGCCCCGCTCGCGGTGCTGGCCTACGACGGGACCGCGCTCGCCTGCCTGCTGGCCAAGAACGACGCCGGCTTCGGCGCGTCCGACCTGACCGACCCGCAGGGCTTCACCGGCGGCTCGGGCCTGTTCCGGCTCCGCTCGGACGGCTTGGTCGAGCACGGCCTCGCGGTGCTCGAGGTGCGGAACGGGACCGCCAACGTCATCGATCCGGCGCCCAAGACCTTCTCGGCGGGTACCGCCAGCCGCTGACCGGCCGGCCGGTGTGGCCGCCGTACCATCCCCTGCGCAACCTCAGGTTGGAGTGGCGGCGGCGTTCCTGCACGCAGGTTTACAAAACCTTCGCGTTAGACTACCGCTGCCGTATCAACCTAGTGGCAGGTCAGGCGGCGGATGGACGAGCCGAACTCCTTACGGGCCGGGCGTGGCCGAGGCCCCTGCCGCAGGCGATCTCGCGGCGTGGCCCGCCGGCCGCTCGGTCATCCCGCTCGGCCGCCGCTCGGCCGACCACCTCACGCTGGCGGACGACGCCGCGGCACCGGAGCCGCGCGAGCCCTTGCGGGTCCTGGTGGTCGAGGGCGACGACGAGGACTTCCTGCTCGCCGAGTTGCTGCTGGCGCGGGCCGAGGAGGCGACCTTCGTCGTCGAGCGCGCGGCCAGCCTCGAGAACGGCCTCGCCCTCCTGCTCCAGGGCGGCTACGACGCCTGCCTGTGCGACTACCGGCTGCCGCAGCGCGACGGGGTCGAGTTCGTCCGCATGGCGGCGCGCCGGGGCTGCGGCACGCCGATCATCCTGACCGCCGAGGAGGCCGACCCGGCGCTCCAGGAGGAGGCGATCGAGGCCGGGGCGGTGGACCTCCTGGAGAAGGAGGAGCTCGACGTCCAGCGGCTCGACCGCGCCATCCGCTTCGCGATCGCCCGCGAGCGGCGGATCGAGCAGCTGAGCCGCCTCGCCCAGCGGGACGAGCTGACCGGCCTCGCCAACCGGGCGCTGCTCGCCGACCGGCTCGAGCGGGCGCTGGCCTCGGCCCGCCGGCACCGCACCGAGGCGGCGGTGATGATCCTGGACCTCAACGGCTTCAAGGCCGTGAATGACCGGCTGGGCCACGCGGCCGGCGACCTCCTCTTGCGCGCCGTCGGCGAGCGCCTGCGCGCCCGGGTGCGCGAGACCGACACGGTGGCCCGGCTCGGCGGTGACGAGTTCGCGGTCGTGGTCGAGAACCTGGGCCGGCCCGACTACGCGGCGCTCGTGGCCCGCAAGCTGCTCGACGCCATCGCCCCGCCGGTCGTGCTCGAGGGCGAGGAGGCCTCGGTCACGGCCAGCATGGGAGCAGCGCTGTTCCCGCGCGACGGGAACGAGGCGGCCCTCCTCCTGCGCCGCGCCGACTCCGCCATGTACCGGGCCAAGGCCGAGGGCGGCAACCTCTGCTGCTTCCACGACGAGCGGCTCGACACCCGCACGCGGGGCGGTGGCGTCAGACGGCCGAGCTGCGCCGCGCCATCGAGACGGACGAGCTGCGCTCCACTACCAGCCCCAGGTGACGCTCTGCGAGCCCGAGCTCGGCCTCGCCGCCCTCATGCGCTGGCGCCACCCCGAGCTCGGCCTGATCGACGGCGAGCGCATCCGGATCATGGCCGAGGACGCCGGCCTGCTCGAGGCGCTCACCGACTGGATGCTCGCGACCGCCTGCCGACAGGCCCGGCGCTGGCGCGAGACCGGCCTGCGCCGCCTCCACATCGCGGTGCCGCTGCTCTCGCGGCGCCAGCTCGGCTGGACCCACCTCGCGTCCCGGCTCGACGCCGCGCTCCGGGCCGAGCGCTTGCCGCCGCAATGGCTCGAGCTCGAGGTGGACGAACGGCTGCTGCTCGAGGAGCTGGCGGCCGGCGGCCAGGCGCTGCCGCCGCTGCGCGCGCTCGGCGTGCGGCTGGCGCTCGACGGCTTCGGCGCCGGCGTGGGCTCGCTGACCCCTCTGCGCGACGCCGCGCTCTCAACCATCAAGCTCTCGCGGAGAACGCGACCAGAATTTTTACACTATTGACTTCCTTCTCGATAAGTGACACCCCCACATGCCCCTCAAAGAGGAGGCACGCGGTGGCAAAAATGAGAATAGAGCAAATACAATTTCTGAGTAGCCCGTATCGTCAGCCGGCGATGAGCTTGGCGTAGGGCAACGGCCCCGTCCTGACAGCACTGTGGACGAGCCGCGGGATCAGGCTGTCAAGGTGGAAGCGGCGGTTGTGGCGCCACGCGAAGCTGCCGAGGTAGCGCCCGGCGTGCTCGGGGCTGACCTGCCGGTAGGTGCCGGCGAGCGCCGCCTTGACGTTGCCCAGGGTCGTGTTGACCCACTTGAACGGCGACCAGCCCGCCGCGCGCTTGCCGCTGCCGGTCACCATCGCCCGATGCTCAAGGCCGGCCTCGGCCGCCGCGGTCCAGCAGCCGAGCCCGTCGGTGACGAGACGGCTGGTCGAGGCCAGGTGCTCGGCCACGAGCTTCCTGACCTCCTTCTTGCGGAAGCCCTTGACCGGCAGGAGCTTGATCTTGCGCGGCCGGCGCTCGTCGCTGGTCGACACCGCCGCGACGAACGGCTGCTTGCCGGCCGCGCCGCGGCCGCGCTTGCCCGGACGGCGGCCGCCCAGGTAGGCGTCGTCCATCTCGATCCGGCCGTCGAGGCGCTTCGCGTTCTCGCGGCCCGTCATCACCGCCATGATCTTCTGCTTCAGCGCCCAGGCGTTGGTCTGCTTGATCCCGAGCCTCCGGCCCAGCTCGACCGAGCTGATCCCGTTCTTGGCGGTCGCGACCAGCCACATCGCCAGGAACCAGCTCGTGAGCGGCAGCTTGGTGGCGTGGAAGATGGTCCCCGCGGTGAGCGACACCTGGTGACGGCAGGCCCGGCACTGGATCTTCGGCCGGGTGCTGAGCCACTTGCCCTCGCACGAGCCGCACAGCGGGCAGACGAAGCCCGTGGGCCAGCGCAGCTTCTCGACCACCGCCCGACACTGACCCTCGGTGCCGTAGGCTCCGCGGAACTGCGCCTCGCTCAGGCCCCGCACCTGGGACGCCAGCTTGCCCGTCATCACCGCGTCTCCGACTAACCCCAACTCTTTGAGAGACTTAGCTCGGAGGCGCTGCCGTTCCAGGGTACTCAGAATACAATTTGACGCTGCGTCCTACTTAACATCGGCGTTTGCCCGTCAGGAAGCGTTGTAATGATTGAGGGCTGCACGAGGAATTGTCGAGACGCAGGACGTCTTCCTTCTGCTTGTCAATCCAGTCGGCATATAACTTGACTTGCATTTTTAAATATTCAGCGCTTATCGGTGAATGACTTTCTCACGTAATCCTTTGAGCCAGAATTTCCCAACTGACCGAAATGAAAATTATTAGATCCGGCCGCGGGAGGCGTGCTTGTAAGCAATTAGCACTCTCTCTAAGCTTAACAAATTGATTGTCATTTAACAGTCCAATTTTGTGATGCATGTTGCAGAAAACGCTCGCGTCCTCGTCGAGGCTTCTATCAAATGCGATCCGCCGGCAGCTCAACATTTGCTCCCATTGGCGATAGCGCGATTGAATTATCGCGTTTTGAAGGGTTTCGCTGCTGCCCAAAATTCAGGAGCAGCTTCGTCAGGTGAGCGGCCTGCCGGTTACCGACGTCCGGACCATGGCGGAGGTAATCTCGCGCTCCACTTCACGCCAGCGTTTCAATATGCTGCTGATGTCTGTATTCGCGGGCGCGGCCCTGCTTCTCGCGGTCATTGGTGTCTATGGACTGATGGCGTACTCGGTTCAGCAGCGTACTCAAGAGATCGGAATTCGCATGGCGCTGGGAGCCGAAACTGGCGACGTCCGGAGAATGGTGCTCGTTCAGGGAATGCGATTCGCGCTGCTCGGCGTGATCGTTGGGACCGCGAGCGCATTCGGATTGGCGCGGTTGCTGAAGAGCTTCCTGTTTGGCGTGCAGGCTTCGGACCCGATGGTCTTCGCCGTGGTTCCGGTTGTGCTCAGCTTGACAGCGTTGGGGGCTGTTTGGATTCCCGCGTTGCGCGCGACGCGTGTGGATCCGGTCGCGTCCTTGCGATGTGAATGAGCACTATGTTTGGCAGAACGGGCTTTCTACTTGTAATGGTGACAAAGCTCCTCATTGCTGGTGAAGATTCGTCGACAATTCGTGAGCGGGAAGATGCGTTAGCAAGGGCAGTCAGGGCGAAGGACAAGCTGCTTCTCGCCACACTGACCAATCAAGGCTTCCATGTCTCTTGGACATGCGGTTCGGCCGCGCACAGCTTTAACGCTGAGTCGCTTCGGGAAGATTGGATCGACGATCTCATTCGCCTGCGGATCTACTCTTACGAAGCTGTGATTTCGAAGATCGATTTAGCGAAACCTCATGAGGCATTCGTGGAACTGGATGAATTCTGGGCAGTTCGTTCGCCTCGCGCCGCCCGAATTGAAAAGCATTTTCGGACCTTAGATACCTGGTTCAAACTGCGGGGCGACTGGAAGCTGGAAGGGCGCTTGTCTGCGCCATATCCGCGGGAGTGCCCGGACCACCAGCGCTGAGCCTCGCCTCATTGAGAAGCCGAGCCCGCGCGAATTGGCCTGTGCTGTATTGGAGTCATGCGGGCGATATGAGTTCGGTCAATCCCATCGACATGCTGCCGCCGCAATCCGCGCCGGCCATATCGAGCAAGCGGTTATTACCGTGGCTGGTCGCCGTTGCGTTTTTCATGGAATCGCTCGACACGACGATTCTAAACACTGCGGTGCCCGCGATTTCGCAGGCGCTCGGGGTAACGCCGCTCAGCATGAAGTCAGTGCTCGCTAGCTATACCTTGAGCCTGGCGGTTTTTATTCCGATCAGCGGTTGGATGGCGGACCGGTTCGGAACGCGCCGCGTGTTTGCGTCCGCGATCGGGCTGTTCACTCTCGGCTCCCTGCTGTGCGGTCTTTCCACCAGCATCGATCTTCTGGTCGCATGCCGCTTGCTGCAAGGTTGCGGCGGAGCCATGATGGTGCCGGTAGGCCGTCTCACTCTGGTACGGAGTTTTGCCAAATCCGATTTGATCCGCACCATGAGCTTCGTTTCCATCCCGGCTTTAGTTGGCCCCATGCTCGGACCCATTGCGGGAGGCCTGATCGTTGGATATTTTCACTGGCGTGTCATTTTTTTCGTGAATATACCGATCGGTATCGTCGGTCTGCTCATGGTTTACTTGCATCTGCCCAACTACCGTGAAGAAGACACGCGCCCGCTCGATGTCCTTGGCCTCATCCTCTTCGGCTCCGGCATCGCCTTGCTCTCCTACGTGCTCGAAGTATTCGGTGAACACACACTCGGCTCACGCGAAATTCTGGGCCTCTTGGTGATCTCGCTGGTGCTCATCGTCGGCTACGGACTGCATGCAGCTCGCACCGATTTTCCTTTGCTGCAAATGAAACTATTTAGCACTCGTACATTCCGCGCGGCAGTCAGCGGCAGTTTTTTCACGCGCCTTGGTATTGGCGGCGTGCCCTTCCTGCTCCCACTGCTCTATCAGGTTGGCCTCGGATTTACGCCGGTTCAATCGGGTTTGTTGATTATGCCCCAGGCGCTCGCGGCGATGAGCTCGAAATCTGTTATGCCGCAAATCCTGGCGCGCTTCGGCTACCGCAAGGTGTTGATCTCGAATACGGTCATCCTCGGAGTGCTTCTGTTCCTTTTCGCGACCATAGGTCTCGGCACGCCGGTCTGGATGATCGTGCTGCTGGCATTCTGCTATGGCGCTTTTACCTCGCTGCAATACACGAGCATGAACACGCTGGTATACGCCGATGTCTCCGACGAAGATACGAGCAATGCCAGCTCCATTGCCAGTACCATGCAACAGCTGTCGATCAGTTTCGGTGTCGCGGCGGCTGGGCTGGCGACCGCGCTATTCATTCCCGAGCGGTTTCGTGCCAACCCGCGGGAAATGATTCACGGCATCCACGAGGCATTTCTGGTTCTGGGTGGATTGACGATCTTGTCTACTGTGGTATTCCGAGAGTTACAAAACGGAGATGGGCGCGAGGTAAGCCAGCAAAAGATCCTTCACCCAGGCGGTTAGCGGAATGTCCGCGCACGGCCGTATCCTTGGCATCACTCGACCGCAGCCGCGCTGAGCGCCATGAAGCTATTGATCTCGTCCGCTGTGTCGCCGCCACCGTTAGTTAGCTGCATCATGAATACGCCGACCAGATCTTTCTCCGGGTCCACCCATTCATACGTGCGGAAGGCGCCGCCTTTCACGTAACTGCCGACGGAATTGTAGCGAAACATTCCTTCGGCGTTCCGCACCACTTCATATCCATAACCATGGCCCACGCCGGGCACCCAGCCTGCCTTGAGCTCGCCAGTGTGCGACGTAGTCATGAGTGTGACGGCGGCGCTCGAAAGCACGCGCCGGCCATCGAGCGTGCCTTTGTTGCGCATCATCATATTGAAGCGGAAGATATCCTCCGCGGTGCTCACGATGCCGCCCGCTGGCATCGGAATCTTCGGACCCTCGTGCGCGCCAAATTGCGCGGGAGAGCGCTTTAAGCCAGTATCCGTTAAGGTGTAGAGCGTCGCCAGCCGACCCAGCTTTTCATCTGGCGGAAAGAAATACGTGTCCTTCATGCCGAGCGGTTCGAAGATGCGCTGCTCAAGAAACGCGTCATAGGATTGCTTGGAAACGATTTCGATAATGCGCCCGAGCGCGTTATATCCCACGTTGCTGTAGTTCCAATGTGTTCCCGGGTCGAAGAGCAGTTGCCCTTTCGCGCCGAGCGCGACGAGGTCGGCGAGACTTGCCGGTTCCGGTCCGCCGTGCGAGTTCACATTGCCTTCCAGGCCTGACGTATGCGTCATCAAATCTTCAATGCTCATGGCGCGCGAAGGGGCCACCCCCGTACAGCCATATCCCGAACGGCCGGCGCACCCGCCTACTTTGATGCCCTTATATTCCGGCAAGAACTTTTCCACGGGATCGATCACTGAAATTCGCCCCTCATCCACCAGCGCCATAATGCCGGCGCAAGTGATCGGCTTGGTAAGAGACGCAATTCGGAACATCGAATCCTTGCGCATGGGCTTCTTGCTTTCGAGATCCTGGTAACCAGTCGCTTCGAAGCTGGCCACCTTGCCGCGACGCGCAACAATCGTCACAGTACCCGCCGTTTGATGGGCGTCCACATACTCTTTCATGCGAACGGGAATGGCGGCCAAGCGTTGCGCGTTCATGCCCGCAGATTCGGGATTGGGACGTGTGACATCCAGCCGGTCGGCGGCGAACGATATCCAGCAACAGCCAAGCAGAAGGAGGGCGCGTCGAAGATTCACAGCCTAACAGCGTATCGCAGCCCGACGTTAGCCGCGCATCAGCCGCAGCACATCATCGCGGTTCAGAAACTCTACGGCATGGATGCCGAGCGACTCAGCCCCTTGCACATTCGCAATGCGATCGTCGAAGAAGACCGTCCGCTCCGGCGCTGTGCCTATTCCCGCCAGGCAGTGTTCGTAAATCGCAGGCTCCGGCTTTGCGGAACGAACATCGTAGGAGACCGTCACATGGTCGAACGCGCGTAATCGATCTGTTTGGGACCCGAGCGCCTCTCCCAAATCGCGCGGCATGTTGGAGAGCATCGCCACCTTCTTACCGGCGGCACGCAGTTCGGCGATCCAATCCCACATCGCCTGATCGAATTGCATCCAGCTTTGATTGTCCGCGTCGACGATTTGCTCGATGACAGCGGCGCTCAGCGTTTTATTGGCGCCCCGGCCGATGTTCTGCCAATATTCGGCTGCGGTCAGGCTGCCCTTGTCGTAGTCGAGGCGCGTGTCCCAGTACAAACGGTAAAAGCGATCTTGTGGAATATCCGCTATTCCCGCCAGCCGCGCCTGGTCAGCATCACTCTGATGATGCGCCAAAACGCCGCCGTAATCGAAGATGTAACCGTCGTAGGAGTTAGCGCGCGCCATCAGCCACTTGCTCACGGCGGCAGCGCACTTCGCGTATCGCGTAGATGCGGCGGCCCTGGCTTTCAAAGTAAGTACGCATGAGCACCTCGCCGATCAGGCCGACGCAGAATAACATCAAACCGGCGAACCAAAGCATGGCGCCCGCCATCAACAGCGGCCCGTGCTCGGCGATAATGTCGCGGCCCGCGATTTTCTCGATCAGCAGGACCAGCAGCACGATGCTGCCCAACCCGATTCCCGACAGACCCCACTTGCCGAAAAAATGCATGGGGCGCGTCAGATACCGCAGCAGGAACTGGATTGTCAAAATGTCGAAAAATACTCGCAGCGTTCTGCTCAAGCCGTAATGCGAGGCGCCGTTCGGCCGCTCGATATTCTTGATTGGCACTTCGGCCACACGCGCGCCATAGAAGCTCGCGAGCGCCGGAATAAAGCGATGCAGCTCGCCGTAGAGATTGATCTCTTTCAATACTTCCGAGCGATACGCCTTGAACGTAGTTCCGAAATCGTGCAGCTCCACGCCGGATACGCGCTTCATCATCCAGTTGGCGATGCGCGAAGGAAACTTGCGAGTCATCGCGTTGTCCACGCGATTCTTCCGCCAGCCGCTCGCGATGTCGTAGCCCTGATCGATTTTTTCGAGCAGCAGCGGAATGTCTTCCGGAGCATGCTGCAGATCGCCATCGAGCGAAACGATCACTTCGCCTTGCGCTTCGTCGAAGCCCGCCGCCAGGGCCGCCGTCTGGCCGAAGTTGCGGCGCAGGCGCAGAACTTTCAGGTGCGCGTCGGTCTCCACCAAATTCGCCAGCAGATCGAAACTACGGTCGTTCGAAGCATCATCGACAAACAAAATCTCGTACGGCCGCTTAAGACTCTCTAGGACCAGCGTTAAGCGGTCGTAGAGCGGCAGAATGGCCGGCTCCTCATTATGAATGGGGATGACGATCGAAAGCATTTGTGTACGTTTCTTTTAGTGTAGCCGATTCAACAGCTTGGCGAAAGAAACTGGTAGAATAAAGGTATCCGGCACTAGCTTGGTAAGTAATAGGTTTTACAGTAACTTGCCAAGCATTTTAGCAGCCGCCTAGGAGTTTCTTTGGCCGATCAAGATGGGTCCGGTAGCGGGGTTCTATTCCCGCCCGGCGATAGCAAGAATCTAATTCACATCAACATCGAAGACGAGATGAAACGGTCGTACCTCGATTACGCGATGAGCGTGATCGTGGGCCGCGCGTTGCCCGACGTGCGTGACGGCCTGAAGCCCGTCCACCGGCGCATCCTTTATGGAATGCACGAATTGGGGCTGCACTACAATCGCCCCACGCGCAAGTGCGCCAAAATCACCGGCGATGTGATGGGTAAGTACCATCCCCACGGCAACGTTCCGATTTACGATGCCTTGGTGCGCATGGCGCAGCCGTTCAACATGCGCTATCCGCTGGTGGATGGGCAAGGCAATTTTGGTTCGGTGGATGGCGATCCGCCCGCGGCCGAGCGGTACACCGAGGCTCGTCTTTCGCGCATTGCCGCCGAGCTGCTCGAAGACATCGATAAAGAGACGGTCGATTTCCGCCCGAATTATGACGAGAGCGAACAGGAACCCGAAGTTCTTCCCACGCGTGTTCCCAATCTGCTGATCAACGGTTCGTCCGGCATCGCGGTCGGCATGGCGACGAATATTCCGCCGCACAATTTAAAGGAAATCGTCGAATGCGCGATCCTCCTGCTCAACGACCCGCACACCCCGCTCTCGAAAATTCTGGAGATAGCGCCCGGCCCGGACTTTCCCACCGGCGGCTTCATCCTCGGCCGGCAAGGCATTCTCGATTACTACACCAGAGGGCGCGGAAGCCTGCGGCTGCGCGCCAAAGCGGCGACCGAGAAGTTTGGCAAAGACCGCGAAGCCATTGTGGTCACCGAGATTCCGTACCAGGTCAACAAAGCCCGGCTGCTCGAGCATGTGGCCGCGCTGGTGAACGAGAAAAAGCTCGAAGGCATTTCCGATGCGCGCGATGAAAGCGATCGCGATGGCATGCGCATCGTATTCGAATTGAAGCGCGGCGAGAATGCCGAAGTAGTTCTGAACAACCTGTACAAGCAGACGCAGATGCAGGTGAACTTCGGCGTCATCATGCTCTCGATCGTGAACGGGCAACCGCGCGAGCTGGGTCTGATCGATGTAATCAAGCGTTTCCTCGATCACCGCATAGACGTGGTGCGGCGGCGGACCGATTACCTGCTGCGCAAGGCCCGCGAGCGCGAACATTTGCTGCTCGGGTTCCAGAAGGCGCTGGATAATCTGGACGCGGTGATCGCGCTGATCCGCGCGGCCAAGGCCCCCAGAGAGGCCCGCGACGGACTGGTTGCGCGATTTGAGTTTACTGAGCGCCAGGCGCAGGCCATTATCGAATTGCAGTTGCAGCGCCTGACCGGCATGGAGCGGCAGAAGATTCTCGACGAACTGGCCGAAATCCAACGCCTGATCGCCGAGTATACGGAAATTCTGGCTCCGAAAAAGTGCTGAAGACACTGATCGTCAAAGAACTGAAAGAAGTTCAAAAAGGGTTCGGCGATGAACGCCGCACGCAGATCATCGAAGATACCGGCGATATTCGTCTCGAAGATTTGGTGCAGATGGAAGACGTCGCGGTGACGGTTTCGCGCGGCGGCTATTTGAAGCGCACGTCAGTCGATACGTATCAACGCCAATTGCGCGGCGGCAAGGGCCGCATCGGAATGGGCACGCGCTCCGAAGATGTGGTCGAGCACCTTGTGATCGCCTCGACGCACGCCTATCTTCTGATCTTCACGAACAAGGGACGCGTCTATTGGCTGAAGATCTATGAAATTCCCGACGCCGCTACCACGGGGAAAGGGAAACATATTTCCGGCTTGATAAGCCTGCAGCCGGATGAAACAGTGAAAGCATTCCTGCCGGTGAAGGAATTCGTTGCCGGCAAATTCATCGTGATGGTTACGCGGCACGGAGTCATTAAGAAATGCGAACTCACGGAGTTTGATAATCCGCTTTCGCGCGGCATCATTGCGCTTGGTCTCGATGATGGCGATGAGCTGCTCGGCGCCACTATTACCTACGGGAGAGAACTTTATTTTCCTCGGAAGTCACGAGGGCATGGCGATCCGGTTCAATGAAGACGATGTCCGCGCCATGGGCCGCCAGGCTCGCGGCGTGCGCGCCATGGATCTCGAAGAAGGCGACTATCTGGTGGGTCTGGAAGTGGTCGAAAAACAGGGACTCATTCTTTCCATCTCGGAGAATGGGTTCGGCAAGCGCACACCGCTTGAGCGACTACCGGCTTACCGCGCGCGGCCGCAAGGGCGTCATCAACATGAAGACCACGCCGAAAGTCGGCAAGGTCGTAGCGGTGCTTTCGGTCAGTGAAAATACCGACCTGATGATTATCACCAAGGAAGGGAAAATTATCCGGCTGGAATCCGGCGAAATTCGTCAGGCCGGGACGGTCCACGCAGGGCGTCCGCCTCGTACGCATGGAAGAATGGCGATCAGGTGGCGGCGGCATCGTGTATTCCCGAATCGGAGAAGGAAGCGGTTACAAACGGAGAGTTGCCGCTTCAATAGTTCCTATAATTGAGCTATGGCCGCTCTTGTGAATCTGCGCGCCGATGCAACCGCTCTTCAGGCGAAAGAACAGACGTTGTTTGCGTGTTTGCGCAAGCTCGGTCGCGTGATCGTCGCCTATTCGGGCGGAACGGATTCTGCTTACCTGGCGTGGGCGGCGCATCACGTACTTGGCGACGAACGCCGTCGCCGTAACAGCCGATTCGGCGTCGATTCCCTCCTCACATAAGCGCGATGCCGAAGCGTTCGCGCGGGAATGCGGCTTCCGGCATGAATACATAGAGACACATGAGTTCGAAAATCCGGACTATGTGAAGAACGACCAGAATCGCTGCTTCCATTGCAAGGACGAGCTATTCACGCGGCTCGAATCGTTTGCTGCGCAGCGCGGCAATGCGCCTATCGTCTACGGCGTGAACAAGGATGATCTGGGCGATTACCGTCCAGGTCAGCGCGCCGCCAAAGTGCATGGCGTCCAGGCGCCGCTGGTCGAGGCGGAGCTGACCAAAGCCGAAATACGCGAGCTGTCGCGGCGTGCGGGCCTCTCTACTTGGGACCGTCCCGCCGCCGCCTGCCTGAGTTCTCGCGTGCCCTACGGAACGCCCGTGACACCCGAGACTATCCGCACTATCGAGCAGGGCGAAGAAGCGATTCGCGCTCTTGGGTTCCGGCAGTTTCGCGTACGCTTTCACGGTGAGCTGGCGCGCATCGAAATCGCGAAAGACGAATTGCCGCGCGCGCTCACGCCGGAAACCGCCCAGGCGTTTTCAGCGATTTTCAAACAGCTCGGCTTCCTGTACGTGACGCTAGATCTCGAAGGCTATCGCCAAGGCTCATTGAACGCCGCCCTGCCGGTACTGTCGTAGTGCCGTCGCCCAGCGTCAAGCGACCCCAATTGACCGACCGGCAGTTTGCGCTGATCTGCCGTGCCCTGGCAGAACCGCGCCGCTATCAGATTCTCGAGCAAATAAGCGCTTCGAGCGAAGCGACTCCTTGCAGCACGCTGCTCCATACTCACCGCGTAAGCGCCGCTACTATCTCTCATCATCTGAAGGAATTGGAGACAGCCGGCCTGATCCGCATCGTTCGCGAAGGAAAATGCGCAAATCTCGTGCTCCAGCGGGATGTCTGGAGCGCTTACCTGGACCGCCTGTCCAAAATCTAGTATTAAACCGACCCTTGCTTCATCTTTTGCGGATCCCAGGTCATGATCTTGCGCTGGAACAGACTTTCGTTGGTCAGGAGCGCTGGGGCCGCTGCACGAAGGCCAAATGTCGGATCCTCAATTAGAGGCTGCCCTTCGCGGATGGAGCGGTAGAAATTCTTGTGGTGCTCTAGCTGCGGCTCGTTGGCGCTGGTGTCGAGATATTCGCCCGATGCCTGCGCGATCCGCGATTCCGGCGTGAGGTGCTTGGCATCCCAGGCCGCGGTAAGCGTCTTCTGCGTCTCGCCGGCGAAGCTCCGAATCGTGTAGTCGAACTGGTCCATCTGCGGCGACTTGTCGAGCCGCACGCCCTTAAAGTCTGCGGTCATCACGCCTTCGCTGCCAATGAACTTGACCCCGAAAGATTCCTCCGGCAGGCCGCTTTTGAAATTGACTCGCAGAAGTACATTGAACGCCGGATGCGCGTCCGAATCCGGATAATCGAGCGTCGCCAGCATCACGTCCGGCACGTCGCGATCTTTCCAATAACGAATGCCGCCGGTAGCAAAAATGCGCGTCGGTCCAAGCGAATTCGTGACGGTGTGCAATCCGGTCAGCAGGTGAACGAACAGATCGCCCGCCACACCGGTTCCGTAATCGCGGTAATTGCGCCAGCGAAAGAAACGCGCCGGGTCCCAGGCGTGCTTTGGCGCGCTGCCTTGGAATTGGTTCCAATCGCACGTCTTCGTGCTCGCGTCCGTCGGAATCGAATATTCCCAAGCGCCGATTGCGCTATTCCGGTCGAGCCATGCTTCGACAGAGTTTAATTTGCCTATGGCGTTCTGTTTGAAAAATTCGCGTGCTTTAGTGTAGGCGAGCGAGCTGCGGTATTGACTGCCGACCTGGAATACTTTCCCGGAACTGGCTTGCGCGCCGATGATGGATTGGCCCTCTTCAATCGCATGAACCATCGGCTTTTCGCAGTAGACATTCTTGCCCGCGTTCAAACAATCCACCGAAATCCGGGAATGCCAATGATCAGGCGTCGCGATGATGACGGCGTCTATATCTTTACGCGCGACAATTTCTCGGTAGTCGCGTGTCGTGAAGGTGTCCTGCCCATACACCTCTTTCATGCGTGTCAGGCGTCCGTCATAGCAATCGCAAGCGGCTAGCAGCTTCACACCCGGAATGGAGGTGGCAAGGCGCGCATCGCCCTGGCCCATGCCACCCGCCCCGATGAGCGCAATCTGGATCGTATCGTTCGGCGAATACATAGGTTCTAAGCCTTCACCTTCATTGCGTTCGGGTCCCATTCCACCGGGCGATTCTCAAAGTAGCTGACCTGGGAAAGCAGCGCCGGACCGGCCGCGCGGAACCCGAACACCGCATCTTCCACAACGGGTTTACGGGACCGCACAGCAAGCGCGAAGTTCAAATGGTGGTCCTCATGATCGCTGTAGTGGGGCGGCGGTCGGAAGATCTGCTCCGGGCTGGTCTTGAGCGAAGCCGGGGAGGGTCGGGCCGCGGGATATTTTTGCCTGTATGCTGCGAGGAATGCCTTCTGCTCGCTGGCCGAAAACGTATTGATGGTATAGCCCGGCTGCTTTTCTGGCGGCGCCGCCGTCAGCGTAACATCATCGCCAATTGACATGATCGCGTCGCTTCCGGTAAACCGGAAACCGTAATTTTCTTTCGCGCCGGCCTCGAAGTTTACCCTCAGCACCAGATTAAAAGCGGGATGATTCGCGGTTTGCGGATAATCGAATAAGCCGAATAGAAAGTCGGGTACGTCGCGGCCATCGTTCCAAAAGCGAATACCGCCGGTAGCGAAGATGCGCGTTGGCCCCAGCGAGCCGGTGATGAAATGCAGGCCCGAAAACAAATGGACAAACAGATCGCCCGCCACGCCGGTGCCGTAATCGCGGTAGCAACGCCAGCGAAAGAACCGCTTCGGATCCCAATCTGTTTTGGGGGCGCGGCCCTGAAAACGCTCCCAATCGCAAGTACGCGGCATCGGCATCTGGAGGAATCGTGTACTCCCACGCACCTACGGCCGAGTTCCGGTCCCACCACGCTTCGACCATCATTAATTTGCCGATCGCGCCGGCGCGATACAGTTCTTGCGCTTTCTTGTAGACGACGGAACTTACCCGCTGGCTGCCTACTTGCATGATCCGGCCGGTTTGTTTCTGCGCTTCGGCGACCGCCAGTCCATCGTCAATATGCTGCACCATCGGCTTTTCGCAATACACATCCTTCTTGGCGTGGAGAGCGTCAATCGTGATCTTCTGATGCCAGTGATCGGGCGCGCCGATGAGCACCGCGTCAATGCCGGGCCGCGCCAGGATCTCTTCGTAATTCTTCGTCACGAAGATATCGCTCCCGTACTGCTCCTTCATGTGGGTGAGCCGCCCGTCGTAGCAGTCGCACGCGGCAACGATTTTGGTCAAGCCGCTTGCCACCGAGGAATGCGCATCGTTCTGGCCCATGCCGCCGCAGCCGATCAGCGCAATCTGAATCTTGTCGTTGGCGGACGCGGCCCGCGGCTTCGGCTGCGCCGATAGCAAGGAAGCGGTCAGTCCGGCGCCGGCGGCGCCCAGAAACTCACGTCGGGAAGTCACCCTTATTTCTTATCAGAAACGGGTTTGGAAGTGGTGGATGGTGCGGGACTATCGGAAGATTTCGTGGCAGTCGTACTGGATTCGGTTTTCGCGCCCGAAGCTTCCTTGCTGCCAGAACCATCTCCGGATTCGCTCTTCTTTTTCGGCTCGCCGTTGCCGGCGGAGTTGGTCCCGCTCTTGGCGTAATCGTTTATATAAAAGCCGCTGCCCTTGAATTGGAGGGCCGGCACGGAAAGCAGGCGGCGTACTGGACCGCCGCACTTCTCATGCAGCGTGAGCGGAGCGTCGGCGAACTTCTGCATCGCTTCGAATCGCTCACCGCAATTGTCGCATTGATATTCGTATAGCGGCATTGTCTCAACTCACCGGACGGGCGGCGGCGGTCCGGGCTTCGTAACCGTCGGACGTTCGTGGCTGTCTCGAACCACCGGCGGGGCGATAGCAATCCCGTCATTGGTAAGCTGCGCGATCGTTGTCTTTCCGGTAACCAGATCAATGGATTGCTTGAGCAGGTTATCGTCGGTTTTTTTCGGGGCCGTGCCGGGAATCGGATTGCCGTCCTGATCCAATTCGGGGGAGTTGTCGTTTTCCGCGAGCTGCACGGATGGTTGAACTCCCGTGTCCTGAATCGCTTTGCCGGAAGGCGAATAGTACTTGGCGACCGACAGAATGACCGCGCCGCCATCATCCATTTGAATCGTCTTGCGCAGGCTCGCGTCGCCGTAGCTCCGTTCGCCGACAACTTGGGCGCGCTTGTCATCGAGCAAAGCCGCTGCCGCGATCTCCGCACCGCCCGCCGTGGACCGATCTGTGATCACTACCAGCGGACCATTCCACACATCGCTCCCGGCTTTTGCATCGAACGTCTTCTTCTCAACCTTCTGTCCTTCTAGATAAGTAATCTCACCCTTATCGAGGAACAGGTTCGCGAGCGGCACACCTTTCTCCTGTTCACCCGTCGAGCAATGCCGCAGATCGAGGACGACGTACTTCGTCCCCTGCTTCTTCAGGTCCGCCAGTTTGTTTTTGATTTCGTCGACCCGGTTTCCGCCCAAGCTGGTGACGTGCAAATAACCCACGTCGTCAGGCATCATTTTGGCGACGATCGCCGGATAGGCGACGATGGCGCGCGTTAGCGTCATTTTTTGCGGGTCCGGGTTGCGCAGCCGCAAAACCGTCAATTCCACCGTGGAATTGGTGTCGCCGCGAAGCAACTGCTCGGCATAAGCCAGCGGCATATCCCTGGTCGCGACATTATTGATGCTCTCGATGAGATCGCCGGTCGTGATGTTCGCCTTTTCAGCGGGAGAGCCCGGCAGTGCGTCCACCACCGCTACGTATCCATAACGTTTCGCCAGGATCAATCCGATTCCGGCCTTGCTCGCGTCCGCGCCTTTTTCATATTGCCGGTATTGATCGGCGTTCAGGTAGCTCGCAAACGGGTCTACCGACTCCAGCAGCCCATTAATTGCGCCCAGCGTGACGCTCTTCATATCGGGCTCTTCGACGTACTCCATCTTGATCCGCTCGAGGACTTCCGTATACACCTTCAAATGGCCGTAAACATCGTCCGGCGCCACCGCGCGGCTGCTTTTCGCTGCGAGTAAAAGCAGCATCACTATGCAGGTGGAGCTGCCGACTATGGTCCATTTAAACTTGCTGTTCATGAGCGGGATTTATTGGGAGGCTATTTCAATTATATAGGATGAGGACGGCCTAGTGGCCCTTACCACAAATACTGTGCCGCCTCTTCGCGCCGTTGATATCCATCTAAAACATGCACCACTCGGATCTTCTTTAGCTTTGTAGGCGATAGCTGGCCGAGCGGGATATAAATGATTTTGCGGTTCACCCGCGCGGCAAAATGCCGGAAAACGCTGCGGGGCGGCTTGGCCGCGATATAAACGACGTTGCGCTCCATCGAATAATCGAGCCCGGCGAGCAGCAGCCGTTCCGCCTTGGTCTCAGCGGCGTCGTAATCCGGATCGCTCCACACATCGAACAAACGTCGCGGCGGCAAGGTCATCAACAATCCGCCATATTCCGCGCGTCCAATACCGGGCCCGACCAAATGCTCGAATGGCTGCGTCGAATAAAACGCCATGTCCGATTCGTTCTGGTGTTCGCCCAGCCAGGTCGTCAGATAACTGTATCGGTCGTCGCGATCTTCGTCGAAAATAACGATCACGGCGCCCACGTCGCCTGAAAACTTGCCCCACTCTCGCACGTACAGTTTTCCGCCCTGCCAGTTGCGAACCGTCTCGCGCAGATCGATGCCGTCGAGAATCGACGAGAGAAAAGGCTCAACCCGGGAGCGTTCTTCGGAAAGCTTCGTCTTCGCCTGGCGCTTCAGAAATCGCCCATAATTCTCGATAACGAGATCTTCCGGCGGATACGAGCAGATCGATGCCCCGCTCGTCTCTTTTGCCCACTCGCCTTTGAACTTCTCGCGCTTTCGTGCTTTGAGGCCGGCCGGCTTCAAACGCTGCTTCATGCGGGGAAGCCGCCGGCGAATCCGCAGCTTTCGCGTGCGCAGCCAGATTTCATCTCCCGACAGGCTCAGCGTCTCAATATCGGCATCCTCCGTCTGCTGCACGCTGAAACGGTTAGCCATCTGCCATACTTCATAGGCGTAGTTGTCATCCACGAGCGATCGGGCGGCCAAAGACAGGTCATACACGCCCGGGATCAAGTGCCCGTCGAGTGTCGCCAGATTGCGGGCGAACTTGGCTATTCCGATACGCTGCCATGACTGCATAACATCGCCCGTGTTGATGCCGTACTCTTTTTCGGCATCCCGTAGCAAGGACAATTGCCAACGAGGACGGTCCAGGCGAAAAGTCTTCAGATCCGAGTCGCGCGCCTGTTCGTATCGCTCCTGAAAATACGGCGTCTCGCTCGTCACCTCGGCCAGGCAATCCGGATGCAAATTGAATAGCTCAGCACGCTCGAAGAGGCGGACTCGAGGCGCCGCCGGCGGTTCCTGCGGCGCTTCCATCGCATCGAGCACCGGATCGAGCATATTGAACGAAATGATGGCGCAGGTCTCCGCGAAAGGATCTGCGCCCTGCAACTTCCAGGCCATGGCCGCGGCATGGGCTTCAGTTTGCGGCGTCCGCGGCTGCGAATGGACCCGATATGCCTCCAGATAGCTGTCGATACCGATAATCTCAACAGCGTACGGCTCAGGATAGGTGTCGTTTAAATGCGGTTTTTCATGGCTGGCCGGCTCGAGAAACACGATCTCGGATTCCAGTTCGCGCGCGGTGCGCAGCGCCTCGACAAACGGATCGCCGGGTTCGACCGGTATGTACGTGGCGCGCTCGTCCTCGTCGCCGGTCGCTTCCGGAATCAGGATCACCGACATTTGTGGCAGCCGCGCGAGCGCTTTGGCATAAGCCCGTTCGAGTGACGATGGCAATTCGACGGCAACGACGCGCGGCCGGTGTTCGAGCAGATAGTTCCGCACGCGCCAGGCGAATTCGAGGCGCCCCGGAATAACCGGCAAATAGCTAATATTGCCGCGCCGGATCATGTGACTCATCGGCGAAAGCTGTAGCGCATTGCTTCCTCGCCGAGTATCGCGCGCACAGCCGTGCCGAGCAATGACTTCGCCGGCAACCCGCCGCTACGTTCGAGCTTCAAGGAATAGCGCGCGATGTTGATTCCGTCGCGAACCGTGTAGCTCTCATCGGCGGCATGCGCCTGCTGCAAGAAATCCGTGACATATTGCAGGACCTCTTCCGGGGAGAACGGCAAGTTCTCGCGCAGGATCGCCAGTTCCTCCTCACGTTCCGGAAAATCTATCAGGATTTGCGGCTGCAGCCGGGAATGGATGTACTCGGGAAGATCGAACGTGGAAGAATCATCGTTCATCGTCGCCACCAGCCGGAAGTCCGGGTGGGCCTTGATCTTGATCCCGGCAACAATTGATTCCACGTAGCGCCGGTTATCGAGCAGCGGCGCCAGGCTCGCCCAACTCTTCTCGCTCATCCGGTTGCCTTCATCCAACACCGCCACCCCGCCGCGGATCATGGCTGTCACGAGTGGCGAAGCGACATATTTCAGACGCGCCGAGCTCTCGATGACCGGCGTGACAAGTAGATCTTCCGGACGCGTGTCGACCGTCGCCTGCGTAATATACACCTCGCGCCCCAGGCGTTTGGCCGCCGCATAAGCCATGGTGGTCTTGCCCACCCCAGGCTTGCCGAGTAAACGCGGGTTCATAGGCACGTCGCGCTCGCTGACGACCAGCCAGGCGGCCATCAATTGGCGCATCGCTTCTTCCTGGCCTACCCAGGTGACGTCCAGTTCATCTGGATGCGCTAGATGTAATTCGATTCCTTCAAGAGAAACTTTCATGTGTTGGAAACAAACCCCGGCGCTGCTGCAACTTCCGGCCTGATCTGCTCACTTCTTCATCGTAGAATGAGAGTGCTCCCAGCATGACTGCAAAATCTGTACGGTTGGTATATGTCTGCGAATACCTGCTGGCGCTGGTCGCTATTTTTACGGCGTGGTCGGAAATCGGCGGCCAGGCTGTTCTCGATGTTATGCCCTGGTTCTGGAAATTCGGGTTGGGAGCCGCTTTGGCCGCGGCCATCGTCGCCTACTCCGCCGTCATCGGCTCGGAGGATTCTCTTTGGACTTTGCGCTCCGCTCGCTGGCTGACAGCCGTCGTCCTCTTGCTGTTGGCTATCGGCGTTGTCACATACTATTACGTGCTCGAGGAAGATACGGTTGAGCCGGATGACGCCGGTACAGCTTCGCTCTTCCTTCGCGTTGGGCCGGCGCTTGTCCAGTTTTCCTGATGGCAGGCGATAAAAATAACGGTGGCCGGACCGAACGAATCGCGGAGCGAGCCATATGGACGGCGCCCGGAACTTCCACGACAGTCACCTATTCGCTCCCGCTATTCCACGAGATCGATTTTGCCGTCAACGAGGGATATCGCAAGATTCCTCATGGCGGCGTAGAGGTCGGAGGCTTGTTGTTCGGGACAGTGGAAAAGGATAGTACCCGTATCGAGGCTTTTCGTCCGATCGCCTGCGATCATGCTTCCGGCCCGTCGTTTATGCTCTCCGAGGGCGATTTGGAGCGCCTGATGGTTCAGCTCGACACGGCCGCGTCCGATCCCGAATTGGCTTCACTGAAGCCCGTCGGATGGTTTCTTTCGCGCACGCGCAGCCCGCTGCAACTGATAGAGCGCGAGCTGGCCTTATTCGATCTTTTCTTTCCTGAACCCGGCATGCTCACGGTAATGGTAAAACCGGAGCGATTTCAGCCCACCCGCTTTACCTTTCTAGTGCGCGACCGCGAGGGGAAAGTAGCGCGCGACGCCGGCCCTCCGCCCGTCATTCTGCCGCTTCCGGGGCGGGGAACTTCCTCCGCCGATCAGTCCGTGCCCGCGACTCCGGCGCCGGTCACGAGCCCTGCCGAGCCCCAGCCGGAATTGCAGGCGGAAGCGCCGACCCTTCCCGACATCGTTCCGGTTGCGAAATCGCCGGTTGCGAAATCGGAAGCGCCCGTCGCTAAAGCGCTGGAAAACGTTTCTGAGACGCCGACCGAAACGCCGCCCTGGAACAAATTTGACCTGGCGCAAGTTCCTTTGGGCTTCGATGCGGCCGCCGTTCCTTCCGCTCCGAAGTCGGACGAAGAGCCCGAGCGGCTCAGCCAACTCGCAGTTGCGCCGTCGTCCGCGGCCCTGATATCGACCAGGAAACGCTCGCGGCGAGCTGAGCAGAGTTCCGTGCCGCGTGGCGCGCCGCCGCCCCGCACAATGCCGGAGCTGCCCGATCCCTACGAGCAACTCGACTTGCTCACCAAGAAGAAGCCGCCCAGCACGGGATTGCGCTTGTTCTTGGTGTTGCCCCTGGCCGCGCTTTTGGGCTGCGCCGTCGGTTATTGGGGATATCTGCAGTTGCCCTCACCCATTATTCCCCTCCAGGTCCGTGGTTTATCCCGCACTGTTCTGGTTTCCTGGCCACCCGAGGACACGCGCAATGCCGTGTACGCCGCCATCCGCGTCAATGACGCTACCCCGTTACTGCTTTCCTCGGAAGAGAAGGCCGCCGGCCAAGTGGAACTGAGCGCAAGCCCCGACATCAAAGTGGAACTGATCGCGCGTAATTGGATGCGCGATTCGCGCGGCATCGTCAGGTTTGTGAAGGCGGAAAATGTGAGCGGGCGATCAACGATTCCGTAGGTCTCGTCCTTGCATCTGCTTCGGTTGTTCCAATCCGAGAATGCCGAGTACCGTCGGGGCTACGTCTTTCAGCGCGCCCTTTGCTCGCAGGCTCACCGCCTCATTCGTCATATATAGAAACGGCACCGGATTGGTGGTGTGATACGTGTGCGGACCTTTGGTCGCCGGATCGATCATCGTCTCGGCGTTTCCATGATCGGCTGTCACGAGCCACGAACCGCCGCAGCGCTTCAGAGCTTTGTAGATTTCGCCCAGACCGGCATCCACGGTTTCGACGGCTTGAATCGTGGGCGCGAGCTTGCCCGAGTGCCCGACCATGTCGGCATTCGCGTAATTCATCACGATTACGTCAAAGCTCCCCTGCTCGATTGCCCGAACCACGTTCTCCGTGATACCGGCAGCGCTCATTTCCGGCAGTAAATCGTAAGTCGCCACTTTGGGAGACGACACGAGCTCGCGCTCTTCGCCGCCGTACGGTTTCTCGTTTCCGCCGTTGAAGAAATAAGTCACGTGCGCGTACTTTTCCGTCTCCGCCACGCGCAAATTCTTCCAGCGCGCCTGCTCCATCACGTTGGCCAGAATATTGTCCGGATGCTCGGGAGGAAGTACATACGGCAGCCGGAAACTCTTGTCGTACTGCGTCATCATGACGTACGTCAGGTTTTTTGGCACGAGCGACCGCGAAGGCCGCTCGAGCGATGGGTCCGTCAGCGCCAATGTGATCTCTCTTGCGCGGTCGGCGCGATAGTTGTACATCGCGATGCCGTCATCGTCGTGTATTAATCCGACAGGCTCGTTGCGGGCGTCGACAATTGTCACCGGTTCGACGAATTCGTCCGTTATGCCGTGCTCGTAGGAATTTCGCAGCGCTTCCGCCGCCGATTGAAACTTAGCGCCGTTCCCGAGCACCATCGCCCCGAAGGCGCGCTCGATGCGATCCCACCGCTTGTCGCGATCCATCGCATAATAGCGGCCCGAAATCGATGCGATGCGCCCGATCCCGAGTTCCCGCATCTTTTTCTCGATCTGTGCGATGTACCCGGCGCCGCTCTCCGGCGGCGTGTCCCGGCCGTCCATGAAGCAGTGTACGCACACATCGCCCATGCCGTGTTTCTTGGCCATTTCTAGCAGCGCGTACAAATGCGTCAGCTGCGCATGCACCCCGCCATCGCTGGCCAGGCCGAGTAAATGCAGGCGGTGGCCGGAAGCCTTCTTCATCAGATCGAGCAGCGCGGAGTTCTGAAAGAATTCGCCCGAGGCGATCGCCTGGTCGATTCGCGTCACGTCCATGAAGATCACGCGGCCGGCGCCCATATTCATGTGCCCCACTTCGCTATTGCCCATCTGTCCTTCGGGCAATCCTACCGAAGGCCCGGACGTGTGAATCAGGGTGTTGGGGTAAGTGGCCAATAAGTGATCGTAAGTAGGTGTTTTGGCAAGCGCAATTGCGTTGCCCGCGGTGGCCGGCGAGTAACCCCAGCCATCCAGGATGGTCAAAACCAGCGGTTTCGATTTCGCCATGCCTACTGCCGGAATGCCTGTTTGCCGGGATAAATCGCGGCCGCGCCAAGTTCTTCTTCAATACGTAAGAGCTGGTTGTATTTGGCGATTCGATCGGTGCGGCTCGCCGACCCTGTCTTGATCTGGCCGGCGTTGGTCGCGACCGCGAGATCGGCAATGAATGCGTCTTCGGTTTCACCAGAGCGGTGCGAAACCACCGCCGTGTAATTCGCGCTTGCCGCCAGACGCATTGCTTCGAGCGTCTCAGTGAGCGAGCCGATCTGGTTCACTTTCACCAGAATCGAATTCGCCACGCCTTGGTCGATCCCTCGCTGGAGGCGCTCCGAATTCGTGACAAACAAATCGTCGCCGACCAGTTGGAGCTTGTTCCCTAAGGCATCGGTCAGATGCTTCCAGCCGTCCCAATCGTCTTCGGCCATGCCATCTTCTATGGAAATGATCGGATACTGGCCCGCCCATTTCGACCAGAACTCCACCATCTGCTCCGGCGTCTTTTCGCTCTTGTCCGATTTCTTGAAGACGTACTTCTTCTTGTCTTTGTCGTAGAACTCACTGCTCGCCGGGTCCAGCGCGATCGCAATCTGCTCGCCTGCCTTGTAACCGGCCTTGCCGATTGCTTCCATCAGCACGTCGAGCGCTTCCTCGTTCGATTTCAAATTGGGCGCGAAGCCGCCCTCGTCTCCAACGGCAGTCGAATAGCCGCGCTTCTTGAGAACCGCTTTCAAATTGTGGAAGGTCTCGGTACCCATGCGCAGACCTTCCGAAAAGCGCTTGGCCCCGACCGGCACAATCATGAACTCCTGCAGGTCGACCGAATTGTCCGCATGCGCGCCGCCGTTAATCACGTTCATCATCGGTACCGGCAATACCCGCGCATTCACTCCGCCGAGATACCGGTAGAGCGGCGTCATCTCCGATTGCGCCGAGGCGCGCGCGGCCGCCATCGAAACTGCGAGGATTGCGTTGGCGCCCAATTTTCCCTTATTCGGCGTGCCGTCAAGCGCGAGCATTGTACGATCGACCAGCGTCTGATCGGCCGCATCGAGCGAGGCCAGGGCCGGGGCGATCTTTTTGGAGATATTCGCGGCCGCCTGCAGCGTTCCTTTGCCCAGATATCTGCCTTTGTCGTTATCGCGGAGTTCCACAGCTTCGTGTTCGCCCGTGGATGCGCCGGATGGGACTGCCGCCCGGCCAATTGTGCCGTCGGCAAGATGAACGTCCGCTTCGACCGTTGGATTACCCCGCGAATCCAGAATCTCTCTACCAATTACCTTGACAATTTCCATGAAGAATCTTCACTGTAGCAAGGCACGCTACAATGAAAGATCAACCTTGGAAGGTGGTGAATTGATTGGCGGAAGTCCATCTGCAAGATGGAGAGACGCTTGAAAGCGCCCTGCGGCGCTTTAAAAGAAAAGTGCAGCAGGAAGACATCGTAAAAGAAATCAAGCGTCACTCCTTCTACCTGAAGCCAGGCGAAAAGCGGCGTACCAAGGAAGCCCTTGCGCGAAAGCGAAATCGCAAGAAGCGTCCACGTGAAATGGAATAAAAAACAAAAACGCCGGCCTTAGCGCCGGCGTTTTTCTTCTTTATAGCCTGCCGGCACGCTGAATTTCGCGTCATCCACCGCGCCCGTGGCGAAATTTGAGCTTTGCATTACCATCTGCATGAATGGCGCGCTCGAATCTCCACCGCCGCCGCCCATGGGTCCCGCCATCGCGACTCCGCTCACCTCGATATCGTTCTCCACGGGATAGCCGTCCTGCTTGAAAGCCTCTTTCATGGCCGCGGCCAATCCCCCGGACGCCGGCCCCATCATGGGCGAGCCGCCATACGCATACGCAAACTTCTCGCCTAGCTTTCGTGAAAAATCCATCACCTCGCGCGTGGAAGCCGAGAGTGGCACCAGCCATAGATGCGTCTTCACCACCATCTGCCCATTCGCGCTTTCCTGCTTGGCGGTCATGGTCATTACTGTTTCTGTCGCGGTCGCGCCAGCAATCGTGCGCGTCTCGCCCGTTTTGTCCACTTTCACGTCGAATTGCAGATCACCGCCGCTGCCCTTGTTTTTGTTCATGCGCTGCTGCATCTTCTCCATCTGCTCGCGCATTTCATCGAAAGTCATGGTGCTATAGCTCTGCTTTGTGTTGTTGATCGTGGTAACAGTGCCGGCATCGAGATCGTAGATCGTCGAAACCATGCCGCCGCGCCGCGCCATCTTATTCCCTTTGACATAAACGTCGTAATGCTGGTCTTCGAAAGCCTTCTGCATCGCTCCGCCGCCCATACGGCCGATCAGCGGCATGTCGGCCATCTTCTTGGCCATATCAATGGCCGTGCCGCCGGTGAACTTCGTCACCTGCGTATAGCTTGCATCAGCCAGTAGAAGGCCCGCCGACAGACCGGCCAGCAGCCCTAGTTGTAAACACACTTTCATCGTTGTCCCCCTAAATGCAATAGTGCGTGGAAACCGCCTAACGTATCACAATGGCCGCATAGCGGAAAATGGATAAAGCGAACACGATGCCCGGGCCTGATCCATTAGAAGCGGTCCACGATGTCATTCTCCGCGCGATGCTTCGCAAATCGCCCGTTCAGGCTGTGTACAAACACCGCCGGCGCATGCTCTGCCCGCACGTTATTGGTACTAATAAAGACGGGCGTTGGCAGATTCTCTGCTACCAATTTGGTGGGGAAAGCTCGCGCGGCTTGCAGCGCGGTGATTCTCCCGCGAATTGGCGTTGCATCCCGCTCAACGGTCTAAGCGAGATCGAGCTGCTCGATCTTCCCTGGCGCACCGGCGCCAAACACTCCGATATTCAAACCTGTATCGAAAACATCGAGTTCGATACGGAAGATCCGTCCAAGAGTAGAACGCGGCGTGTTTCCGCGAAAGCCAGCGGCGCCCAATGAAATGGGATGCGATCATCGTGGGCGCCGGACACAACGGCCTCACGTGCGCCGCTTATCTGGCGCGTGCCGGTAAACGCGTTCTCGTTCTCGAAAGCCGCGATCGTATCGGCGGCGCCTGCACCATGGAGGAGCCTTGGCCCGGCGTCCACATGTCGCCTTGCGCCTATCTCGCCGGACTGTTGCATCCGCTTGTTATCGAAGAGCTGGATCTCCCATCGTTTGGCTATTCCTGGACGCCCGCGATCAACGGCCTCTTCGTTCCTTTCGAAGATGGCACGAGCGTCCAGCTTTATGAAGACGACGAGCAATGTGAAGGCGAAATCGCGCGCCTCTCGCCAGGCGACGTGACGGGTTGGCGAGCCATGAACGCCCTAATACGCCGTACACGCGATGCCTTGCGTCCACCCGACGAGCGCGATGTATGGATTGGGGAGCCCCCCACTCCCGAGCAAATCGAAGATCGCCTCGGTCACGACTCCGAAGCTCTCGATTTGCTATTCCACTGGTCGATGGCCGAGTTCGTGGAACATTATCTATCCGACGAGCGCTTGCATATCGCGCTGCTCGGTCAAGGCGTAATCGGGACGAACGCGAGTCCCTTCGATCCGGGCACCGCTTCGATCCGCTTTCATCACGCTTCCGGCCGTCTCGGCGGCTTTCCTGGATGCTGGGGTTACGTCCAAGGCGGGATGGGCCGGGTGTCTTATTTTCTTGCCGACGCTGCCCGGTGCGCCGGCGCGCTGGTAAAAACAGGAATGCCCGTCGCTCAAATTCTGCCCGGCGAAGGCGTTGTTCTTGAAAACGGCGAGCGTATCGAAGCGCCGGCCGTCATCTCGAACGCCGATCCGCGCGTTACCTTAGCGCTTTTGGGTAAAGCCGCCGACAATGTGTGGCGCGAGCAAGTGGAAGCTGTGCCCATCGAAGGCTGCACTCTGAAAATCAATGTCTGGCTGCGCGAGCTGCCCAATTTTAACGCCCGTCCTGGCTTATGCGAGCCACATCACTTCGGCCAGCTCAACACGCCCTTAACGAAGCAGGAATGGAAGCAGGGCTATGCCGCGGCGCGTCAGGGCCATTTGCCCGAGCATCTTTGGACGGAGCTCTATTTTCAAAGCGTCCATGACTCGAGCGTCGCTCCCGCCGGCACTCACACGATGAGCGTTTTCTCCCAGTACGTGCCGTACAAATTCTCGAACGGCTCGTGGGACGACTATCGCGAAGCGGCTAAGCAACTCGCCTTCGGCGCGCTCGCCCGCTTCTGCCGCAATATCCCGCAGGCCATCATTGACTCCGAAGCGCTCGGGCCGCCCGATATCGAAAGGAAAGTCGGCCTCACCGGCGGCCACATCTTTCAGGGAGAATGCCTGCCGCAATACATGTGGAGCAACCGCCTGCGCTCCCGGACGCCCATGCCCGGCCTCTATCTTTGCGGCGCCTGCACCCATCCGGGCGGCAGCGTCATCGCAATGAATGGCCGGAACGCGGCCATGAACGTTCTGGCCGATCGCTAGCGCCGGCCACCACTCGCATCGTGATCACGAACGCGGGCACAAGATACACCACCGATCCGGGTACCCACATGATTAATCCCGCCAATACCTGATCGTTCAGCGCACTACCACCACTTCCGCGGGCCGCCACATAGCTTGGATACAAGACTCTGCCCGAGAACACAAAGAAAGCAGACACTGCGGTATTGATCAGATCCCCAAACAGCAAATACGGAATCGAAGCCCAACGCGGCCAGCGCCGCGATTCAATTACCGGCCACCAGAACAAAATCCCGCCCCAGAAAAAAGTAGCGTGCTCGATATCGTGCCAAAACGGCGACGCAAGCGCCAGTTCGAACAGATTTGGGATATGCCAAGAAATCATGGCACACGCGAACAACACACCGGCGACGGGTGGCGTCACTAACCAGCCCGCCGCCCGCCGCAATTTGCGTGACACGAACAGCGGCCTCAGCCCGCGCTTCACCCAGACTCTCGGCAATCCGCGAAGGAAAGGTACGAACGGATGGCCGGCGAGCAGTAATGGCGGCGCAGCCATCATCAACAGGAAATGCTGGACCATGTGCGCCGAGAGGAACGAATCATCGAGCGCCTCGAGCGGGGAAGCGATGGCAATCGCCAGCAACGTCATCCCGCCCAGGAAAATGCTCAGCCGCGTCCGGTCCCGCTCGCCCCGCCGCCAGCCGCGCAGGTAAACCCATACGGTCAGGAGCAAGATCGCGCTCGCCACCCACTCCGGCGACCACGCAGCCAGCTCGTTCTCTGCCGATGGCTCGAGCACTAACGTGCCTCGTGTCTCACCGAAGCGATATCACGCGGCAGTTTATTGCGGGGCTTGTCCGAAGGTTGGACTGGCGGCACGCCTCGTGGACGTAGCGTTTCCATGAACGAGACCAGCGCCTCTACTTCCGCCGGACTCAACTTCTTGCCATAGGCGGGCATATTGCCCCCGCCCTGAATCACCTGGCGCACCATCTCGTCCTTAGTCAGTCGCGTTGCTACGGCGTCCAGCGCCGGCCCGCGCTCGCCGCCTTCACCGCCGAGCGCGTGGCAGTTCCGGCATTGCTTGTTTTGAAACACCAAAGCCCCGCGCAGCTGGAGCGGCGTCCGTCCTTTTACGAACTCCGGCGGAATACTATTTCCGCTCCACGCCGACATGTGCGGCGACCAGGGCGACGTCTTGCCCATATACGTAAGCACCCCGATCACAAGCATGATCAGCACTACCGACAACACGGCCACCGGCCTGCGGCTTGCGCTCTTCTCTCCCGTACCTGAAATAAATGGCAGCGCCAGCAGAAAAATAAAAATCAGCGTGGGCGCCACGAACAGAACTAAAACTTCCATCCAGTCCGGCAGCAGCGCGAGCGCGGCGAAGATCGATAAGAAATAAAAATCGGGCCGCGGATTCGTGTCCACTAACGTCGGATTCGGCGGGCCGCCGGGACCCTTGGGCCCAAACGCCAATGCGCAGCCCAGGATTCCAACGATCACCAGCGCAGCGAAAATCAGATCCTTGCCGATCGCGTGCGGTACGAACGGCACGCCGTCTTTTCGCAGAATCTCTGCGTATTCGGCGTCGTACGTTCCGCGGTGAACAGGATGCCCCGGCCTCGGATATTCGTTAATGCCTTTCGTCAGCACCAGCCGCAAATGCATGCTGACAATGGCGATGATCAAACCAGGAATGATAAAGACGTGCAGCGTAAAAAACCGCGAGAGTGTCTCGCCGGCTATGATCGGCCCAGCCAGCAGCAGGTGTACCAGTTGGCGCTCCTATGAGCGGCACACGCCCCGTAATCGATGCACCGATGGTCAAGCCCCAATAGGCGTCCTGATCGAAGCGCATGACCTGTCCGGTAAACGCCATGGCTAGCGTGGATATCAGCAGGAATACGCCGCTCACCCAGGTCAGCTCGCGCGGATACTTGTAGGCGCCAAACAGAAATACCTGAATCATGTGCAGCGTCATAATCGCCACCATGAAATTGGAGCCCCAATTATGCACCGCGCGCAGATACCAGCCCCAGAACTGCGCGTGGTTCAGATACTGCAAACTGGTCCAGGCCTCGTTTGTGGATGGAATATACACGAACGCGAGGCATGCGCCCGTGATGATCTGAATCATGAAACAGAGCAGCGTGGCGCTGCCGAACACATAGAACCAGCTTCCCGCGCTTTTGGGGACCTCGTGCCCCGCCGTCGAGGCATAAAGAGCTGTCAGGTGCAGCCTGTCATCCAGCCAAACCGCTGCTCGTCGAAGCGTGTTCATGACGCCTACACGGGATTTGAGAGCGTCGGCATTTGCCCGCCCTTCACCCACAAACGCCCTTGTTCCACTTTGTGGTCATACTGGAAAAGCCCGCGCGGCGGAGGCCCGGCTGCCCGCGCTCCGTCCTCGTAGTACGCTCCTCCATGGCATGGACACAAAAATAATCCGGACTCCTGGAACCATCGCACGGGACAGCCCAAATGCGTGCAGTTGATCGCGAAAACCTGAAATCGATTTCCGTCCATGCGCCGCACCCAACAGGGGATGTCCGCGGTTTGGCCATCCCATGGCCGCGTATACGGATTCCGATAGGTTGCGATGCGTGTGCTCTTTTCGGGAAAGTTCTCGAGTTCGCCGAGCGAGATCCAGTCGCGCGGATCTTTCCTCTCCGCGAAGCTCGCGAACACGAATCCAATCAGCGGCACCGCCAGCGCGACACCCGCGATTACATTCAGCGCGACTCCCGCCTTGAACAGCCAATCTCGCCTGCTCGGGTTTTGTTGCTCGTTAGCCGTGCTCATTTCGAAACTGTTTCTCCCGCTAAATACGTCACCAAATCGGCGATATCCTGTTCACTCAATGGTCGTCCAAGGTTCAGCATCCGGTAATCGGGCATGCCCAAATCCGGCCGCCCCACCACAATCGATGTCCGCAAATTCTGTCTGGTCGTGAGCGCGAGGTAAGCCGGATCCGTTAGCGGGCCGGCGAGCCCGCCCTTGGCATGGCATGCAAAGCAATCCTTTAGGAACAGCTTTTTCCCGCGGGTCGCGTCTCCCGTGGCGGCGCCTTCATAAGCGGGCAGCGTCGCGCCGTGCAAATTCACGGGCTTCGCCCAATTGCGCTCCATTCCATCTACTAACAGCGAAATCTGCTCGGGCTCGAGCGGTCCACCGTCGGCGCGCGCCCAAGCGGGCATGGCCGTTCCTTCGCGCCCATGCTCAATCACTTTACGCAAACTTTCCTTGGGGATGAATGCCAGATACAAGCCATCGTTGAGAATGCGCCCCGGCCCGCCTCGCCCCTCCACTCCGTGGCAACCCGAGCAGCTATCGCGAAAAAGTGTTTGGAAGTCAGCCACATCTTTCTGCGGCGCGACGGGCTTGCCCCAAGGCTCACACGCCGTCAACCACAACGGCAGCAGTAAAGCGGCGGCTACGTACGTCGCGGCGCATCACTTCTCGTCTCTGAGGGGGCGCCTCAAGAAAAGCCCGCTCGGCCAGCGACCACGACTGCATGGTCGCGATGCTGGTGCTGCGGGCAATCACGAATCCACCGACCAATCCGAAGCCAAGCTGGCACGCCACAAACCACGGCCAGCTTATACGCCCGTTCATCGCCGGATTGACGATATCGAGCGTCGTTGCCACCAAACCGCTCCAAAACAGCGGCATCAGAATACCCGCCCAAAATAGGGCGTACTTCGGAAACATAGGCAGCATCACCGCATACACTACGCCCACCAAAACCGAAATCACGCCATGTCCGATGAAAGCCGCCACAAACGCCAGCCCGTTAAACGCGCGAAGCTGCTCGAGCGACGCATTTCCTAAATCGGGTATCACGACGCCCGCGAGCAGGTTGATCGGATACCAGATGCTGTGCTGGGCGATCAAACCATACAAACACGCGAGACCCGCCATAACCGTGCCGCCCGCCAGACCTCCCCAGAAACCCGCCGAATACGGATGGATCTTTTCCGGAACGCGCGTACGATGGCCGCCTTCTCCAAGCCGTAACCGCACGACCGAGCGCGCCTCCACCAAAATGGGCTCGGGCCGGAGCGCAATTTCAATCGGCTGCTCTTCATGCCGTTCGTGCGGGATCACGTCACTCCACCACCCGAAAGCCGCGCGCACCGCAATCACCAGCCCGGTCGCGCTCACCGCCCAATGCGTCACCATGCCCGCAAAAATGAGCGCCACCCCGAAGGCGAACACCATCGGCCAGAATGTAGGCGCGGGCATCTGTATATGCGTCTGCTGGCTGTGCTCTCCGGCCTCTCCGTGATGTGTTTCGTGTGCCACTATCTGCCCACCACATATACAACCGTAAAAACCACCACCCACACTGCGTCTACAAAATGCCAATACCACGACAGGAACCGCACGCGCCGGAACTGGGCGTGAATCGGAAATCCCGCGAGTGTTACCGCCATGACCAGCAGCAGAAAGAGCATTCCCACGATCACGTGGCTCGCGTGCAGTCCGACCAGCGAATAGATACGTCGTTCCAAACAGATTCGTCCGGATCGTCAGATGATCCTTATAGATCAGCTTGTGCCACTCAATCCCGGTTGCCGTTAAAAATTCGAGTCCGAGCGCGATGGTCGCAATCCACCAAAGCTTAAACAAGCCAAGGTGTCCCTTCTTCAACGCGTGCTCGGCAAAAACGATCGTCAGACTGCTCGAAAGCAGACAAATCGTCGCCAGCACGGGCAGGTCCAACACGTCTTTGGGCATCGGTCCGTTCAGGCTTTTGCCAATGTAGACCAAATACGCGACCACGAAAATCGTGAACAGCGCGGTTTCCGTGATAATTAGAAACGCAACGCCCACGGCACCGCGATCGGGCGTGTGCCATCCCTGTTCGAGCGTGAGCGCGTCGCTCTTCAACGCTCTGCATGCTATTGCTCGAACTTCCAGTCAGGATCGTGCGGATGTTTCAGATCCCAGAGCGGCCGGCTGCTGCGCACCACCGGCAGTTTTTCAAAGTTGTATTCGGGCGGCGGAGACGAGGTCGCCCATTCGAGTGTCCAGCCATCCCACGGATCGTCGCCGGCTTTTTCACCGGAGCGCACGGAATCGATGCATGTTCCAGATGAAAATTGCAATGGCGGCGGCCTGCACGATCACTCCCAGCGAGGAAACAAGATTCCAGAAATCCCATCCCCGATCCGGCGCATAAGTGTAGATACGCCGGGGCATCCCCAGGATGCCAAGAAAGTGCATGGGGACGAATGTCACCTCGAAACCGATAACAAACAACCAGAAGTGCCACCGGCCCAGCTTTTCGCAAAGCATCTTCCCGGTCGCTTTGGGAAACCAGTAGTACATGCCCGCGAATAAGCCGAATACCATGCCGCCGATTAGCGTGAAATGAAAATGCGCCACGACAAAGTAGGAATCGTGCAGTTGCCAATCGAAGGGCGCCACCGCCAGCATGACTCCGGTCAGTCCGGCCACCAGGAATTGCAGCAGAAATCCGCAGCAGAAAAGCATGGGCGTATCGAGCCGCAGTTTTCCGCCATACATGGTGGCTGTCCAATTGAATATCTTTATTCCCGTCGGGATTGCCACCAGCATGCTCGATGCCGCGAAAAAAGTATTCGACCAGGAAGTCATGCCCACCGCGAACATGTGATGCGCCCAAACGCCGAGGCTGATAAACCCGATCGCCACCACTGCGCCCACCATCGCCGGCCTGCCGAAAATCGGCTTGCGCGAAAAGATCGGGATGACTTCGGAAAGAATCGCGAACGCCGGGAAGATCAGGATGTAAACTTCCGGGTGGCCGAAGATCCAGAAGAAATGCTGCCATAGAACTGCCGATCCGCCCGCCTGCGTGTTGAAGAAATTGCCGCCCAGAAAACGGTCGATCAGCAGCATGATCTGCGCGGCAGTCAGCGGCGGAATAGCGATCACGATCAACCACGAATCGATCAGCATCACCCAGACAAACATCGGCATCCGGGTCAGCGTCATACCGGGACAGCGCATCGAGACCGTAGTGACAATCACGTTGATGGCGCTCGCCACGCTGCCGATTCCAGCCATCAGAACGCCCAAAATCCAATAATCCGTGCTGGCGCCACGCGAAAACGGCTTCAACGTCAGCGGCGCATACGCAAACCACCCCACATCGGGGGCCGATCCATGCCCCGATAACCCACCTCCGCCGATGTAGCTGAAGTAGAGCAGCAATCCGCCGAAAAAAAAAATCCAGATAGCCGAACGCGTTCAATCGCGGAAACGCCATGTCGCGCGCGCCGATCATCAGCGGGACCAGATAATTCGAAAATCCGGCAACAAAAGGCATTCCTACCAGGAACACCATGGTCGTGCCGTGCATGGTGAATAGCCGATTGAAGGTATCCGGCCCGACCACGTGGTTGTTCGCAAACGCAAGCTGCAGCCGCATCACCGATGCCATTACGCCGGCAATCAGCAAAAACATCAGAGCTGTCACGATGTACATCAGTCCGAGCCGCTTGTGATCCACGGTGGCGACCCATCGGTAAAGCGTTTCCGAAAAGGAAAATTCCGCTTGCCGCGCGCGCGGACGGTCCAGGGGATAGTCGATCGAAGCCATTCTTTATTTCAATGTTTGCAAGTAACTCACGACTTGCCCCAATTGCTCATCCGTCAACTGCAGACTCGGCATCAGGCATCCCGGTTTCGCCGTTTGCGGATCTTTCACCCATTCGCGCAGATTCTCCGGCGTGTTGGCGATCACACCCGCCGCCAGTGTCTGCCGGCTCATCAGATGCGTGAGATCCGGCCCGAACCTGCCCGCCGCGGCCGTGCCTTTCACCGCGTGGCAGCTCACGCAGGAAAGGGATTGAAACAGTGCATTGCCGGCGCCGGCTTTCTGTTGTTCCGTCGCCCACTGCTTGAAATCCCCGGGCTGCTGCGCCACCACACGCAGCAGCATGTTGGCATGTTGCGTCCCGCAAAACTCCGCGCAATTCCCCAAATAGATTCCCGGCTCGCGTGGATCGATCCAGGCATAGTTGTTGCGATTCGGAATCAGGTCCATCTTGCCCGCCAGTTGCGGTACCCAAAAGCTGTGGATGACATCGGCGCTTTGCAGTTCGAGATAGGTAGCGCTCGCCGTTGGCACGTGAATCTCATTGGCGGTCACGATGCGGTAATCCGGATATCGAACCTCCCACCACCATTGGTGGCCGATGAGAGTCACTTTTAACATTGCGGGCGGCGGGCTCGCGTTCTGAACGCCGGCGATCACGCGCGCCGAAACTCCAATCAACACAAACACGATCAGAATCGGAATGACCGTCCAGGCGACTTCGATCTGGTTACTGCCGTAGACCTGCGGCGGCTCCTGCTTGGCATTGTCGCCAGGCTTGCGCCGGAATCGCCAGATCGTATAGACAATCAGGGCGGCCACGACAACGAAAATCGCCGCGGTGATCGCCAGCACCAGCAGCGCGATATGATACTCCGACTGCGCCGGAGTCGCCAGCGGCCTGAAAATATTCGTGACGCGATGCTCGGGAAGACTCGTACCAAGCGTCTGAAGCAACAACACTATGCCCCTCCCTTCAGCACCCGCAAGTTCTACTCTACCGTCAGCAAGCGTTCCAACTCATCCTCAAAGCCGCCTAGCAGAAGTGCGAACAGCCCGGCGGCCTGAAGACGGCCCCCTCGTTGAGTCGAGGCGCGGCAGCGAAGAGTCGCTGCGCCACCATTCAGGCGGCTTTATCGGGGAGGTTGAGGTAACCTTTTTTCTTGTATTCGTAGTAGCGGCCGTTTTGGATGGCGGCTTTTACTTGTATCTGCAGCTCGCGGGCGGCGATTTCTTCGGTTGAAAATTCAAAGCCAATTTCGGCGGGATCGAACGCCAAGCCACATTCCCGGGCGGTGCGGTAGTGAAGAATGGCATCTTGCCAGCGCCGGTTCTCGGCGGTCTGGCGGTCCTTGGCAGCCTTCTCGCGCTCGGCGATGCGGCGCTGCAGCTCGGCTTCGTCCTTTTCATATTGCCGGCGCAGGCGCGCTTCCTGGACTGAAAGATTATTCAGGTCGCGGCGGTAGGAGAGAAAGATCTGCGCTTCGATCATGGCCTTGCGGACGGCTTCGTCCTCTTCCTCCGCAAATTGGGCGGCGAGCTCGCGGCGGCCAATAGCGTAGATGCCGGCCTCGAGCGAGGGAATGCGATCGAGCCGCCAGAGTGTATCGGCGAGCGACTGGCTGAGGCGCTTTTCTTCGTCCGCTTCGGGAGCGAACTGTTGGAACGTTCGTCCGACATGCGCCTGATAGGCCGCGACGTCCTCGCTTGGCAGCAGGACGGTGCGGCCGGTGAGACCGGTTTTCAGAGCGTTGTGGGAAACTTTGGCTTTTCCTTCAGACGAAGTCGGGCCAGTGGAGAGCTGGGCGTTGGCGCGGTTCGCCGCCAGCTGGTTTAGCGATGCCATCGGTTCCAGCATAAGGGGGCGTGTCAAGGGTTTTGGCCACCGAAGGCCCGGAAACATTGGATTTTAGGCTTGTGATCGTATGAGGGAGGTGCCGTAAATCCGGGGCTGCTGAGTCAAATCAGCCAGACGGGCTCATACGTCACAAAAAGGAGATTACGGCAGCGAGAGGCAGGTGATCTTTTGCACCGACCCTTGCATTACGCTCTTAATTCTATTATTGTGCAAGTATCGAGTTAGTTAAGGAGACTTGCATGGCGGCCAGCAAAAAACAGGATGAACAGGTGCCGCGCTTCGCGGATATGTTTTCGGCCCTCGGCACAGAACCGCGCTTGCGCATCATGCGCCTGCTGCTTTCGGCGCATCCTGACGGCATGGTTGTGGGCGACATCATCACGGAACTAGGTATCACCGCTTCCACACTCTCGCACCATCTCGAAAAGCTCAAAAACGAGGATTTGGTGAAGGTCCAGCGGGAAAGCACGTTTTTGCGGTATTCGGCCAATGCGGATGCATTGCAGGAACTCTTGGGATTTCTCTACGCCGAATGCTGCACCCGTAACAAGGCAATCGAACCACAGACCATTGTCAGCCTGTGCCGGTAGGAATTTAGGAAGGTATCGCTATGGAAATCAAAGAAGTTGTCAAAGAAAAATATGGACAGGCGGCGCTGCGCATCCAGTCCGGTGCGGGCAATTCCTGCTGCGGCGGCGCGTCGGCGCTCGAAGATCGCTGCGACCCGATTACCTCAAACCTTTACGACGCCACGCAGGAAGGCGAAGTGCCGGATACCGCCATGAAAGCCTCGCTCGGCTGCGGCAATCCTACGGCGCTGGCCGAATTAAAAGCAGGTGAAACGGTCCTCGATCTCGGTTCGGGCGGCGGAATTGATGTGCTGCTATCGGCCCGGCGCGTCGGCCCGACCGGCAAAGCCTACGGCCTTGATATGACCGATGAAATGCTGGCCCTGGCGGAAGAAAACAAGCGCAAAAGCGGCCTCGCTAACGCGGAATTTTTGAAGGGCGAAATTGAACATATTCCGCTGCCGGACAATGCTGTCGATGTGATCATTTCCAACTGTGTAATCAATTTGTCCGGTGACAAGGACCGCGTCTTGAAAGAGGCGTTCCGCGTCCTCAAACCGGGTGGCCGCTTCGCCGTTTCCGATGTTGTGGTGCGCGGCGATGTTCCTGCCGAAATCAGGAAAAATATGGAGCTGTGGGTGGGTTGCGTGGCCGGAGCGTTAAGCGATTACGATTACGTGGCGAAGCTCGCCAAAGCCGGTTTCGACAAGATCGACATTGAGCCGACGCGCGTTTACAGCATCGAAGATGCGCGGACATTTCTGGCCGGGCAGGGGCTTAACGTGGATGCGCTGACAAAACAGGTTAAAGGCAAATTTATCAGCGCCTTCATTCGCGCGGAAAAATCCGTGGCCTGCTGCCCACCCGGCTGCTGCGCGTAGGGCTTTATCATGGCGCAGACGATCGCCGCGAAGCCCGCCGCGACCGCTAGCGTGCTCGGTTTCTTCGAGCGTTACCTGTCCTTGTGGGTGGCGCTTTGTATGGTTGCGGGCATCGGCCTGGGCAAGCTGCTGCCGGGCGCGATTGCCAGCCTGCGCGCGGTCTGGGTCGCCTGCAATCGTACCCGGCATTGGTTTCCTGCGGAGCAGCGAGCTGACCGTGAAAAAGCAACGTGTCTTGATCCTCTGTACCGGCAATTCCGCGCGCAGTCAGATGGCGGAAGGGCTCTTGCGCCACGATGCCGGGGAGCGCTTCGAGGTAGAAAGCGCTGGCACTAAGCCGTCCAGCGTGCGGCCGGAAGCAATAGCGGCGATGCGTGAGCTGGGAATTGATATTTCCGGGCATCGTTCGAAATCCGTCACGGAATTTGACGGCCAGTACTTCGATTACGTGATTACGGTGTGCGACAGCGCGCGCGAATCCTGCCCCGTGTTCTTCGGGACGGCAAAGCGGCTGCATCACAGCTTTGAAGACCCGGCCGCGCTCGACGGCTCCGAGCAAGAACGGCTGGCGCAATTCCAGCGCGTGCGGGATGAGCTGCGCGAGTATTTTGAAAAATTTGTTCAGGCGGAAGCACCTGTGCGTACATTTTGATTTGTGCAAGAGAGGACAGGAAAGTGCATCGGCTCGGGCCGAGCTGATGCAAAGGCCAAATGCTGGTTGGATTTATACAAGCGAGTCTCCAGAACCGCAGAATGGATCAAAGAAAAATTGAAAGATAGCGCCAAAGTGTTCGCGCACCTTGGCTCTAGTTGAGCGTTCTACCGGAAGGAGAACGCCACAGCGGAGAATGGGCAGATGCTTGTTCTCTCTCGCCGGAATTTTCTCGCGGGCTCGACGGCTTTTGTCCCTTTCCTTGCCGCCAAGAAACTGAAGGTCGTCGTAACCGGTGGGCATCCCGGCGATCCTGAATACGGCTGCGGCGGAACAGTTGCCAAGTACACCGATCTCGGCCATGAAGTCACGCTTGTCTACCTCAATCGCGGCGAGAAGGGCTGTCCCGGTGAAACTGCGAAGGCGTGCGGAGCAACGCGCGTCGGAGAAGCCCAAAAAGCGTGTGAAATTCTGAAGGCGCACGCACAGTTCGCGGATGAAATCGACGGCGAAGCCATTGTTGACGCGGCTCATTACGATGCATTTCGCCGGCTGCTCGAATCCGAAAAGCCCGACGTCGTTTTCACGCAATGGCCGATTGATAATCATCGCGATCATCGCGCTACCTCCACGCTCGTCTACGATGCATGGCTTCGCATGGGCAGGCGTTTCGCGTTGTACTACTACGAAGTCTCGGACGGCGAAGATACGCTCCTGTTCCATCCGACGGATTATGTCGATATCAGCCAAACCGAAGCCCGCAAACGCGCGGCTTGCTACGCGCACGCATCGCAAGCGCCCGACAAGTTCTATTCGCTGCAATCGCAGGTCACACGCTTCCGCGGGATTGAAAGCGGCCATCCGTACGCAGAGGCGTTTATCCGGCAGACCGGAAGTTCCGGTAATTTTCTGCCCTAGTCGTCGATAATCCCATTGCGGGGAGCCGTGCCGGAGGCCGCCGCTCTCAGGTATTGCTTTGGCCAGGCGATCTGCTGGTGAAGCTCAGCGGCAGCTTGCAATGGCCAGTAAGGATCGCGAAGAAATTCGCGCGCGATCAAGACGATATCCGCCTGCCCGGTGCGAATCACATGATCCGCCTGCGCCGCTCCCGTAATGAATCCGACCGCGCCCGTCGGCATCTGCGCTTCGTGCCGAATCCGTTCCGCGAATGGCGCTTGAAACCCGGGTCCTGCCGGAATCTTCGCGTAAGGCACGAGCCCGCCGGAGGAAATATCCATCAAATCGACCCGATGTGATTTCAGAATCTTCGCAAGCGCTATCGATTGATCGATATCCCAGCCGGCTTCCACCCAGTCCGTTGCGGAAATGCGCACCATCAGCGGCGATGTATCCGGCAATTCTCGCCGGACAGCCTCGGTAACTTCGAGCAGCAGGCGAATGCGATTGTCGAACACGCCGCCATACTCGTCCTCGCGCCGATTGCTGAGAGGAGAAAGGAAAGAATGCAAAAGATAACCGTGCGCCGCATGGATTTCAACGGCGTCGAATCCGGCTTCGGCGGCGCGGCGGGCTGACCCGCCAAAAGCTTCCACAATCCTTCGAATCCCGGCAACGTCCAAAGCCGCGGGCTGGGCGTATTTGTCTGAAAACGGCACGGCGCCAGGCGCGACAACGTTCGTCCAACCTCCCTCTTCAGGAGAGAGCAGCCGTTCTTGTTCCCACGGCACTGCCATGCTCGCCTTTCGGCCGGCATGAGCGAGCTGGATGCCAATGTACGCACCTTGCGAATGGGCAAAATCCACAATCTGCTTTAACTTCGGGATATGCGCGTCTTTCCAGAGACCCAGATCACTCGGCGTGATGCGCCCTTCCGGTGAAACGGCGGTCGCTTCCACCATGACCAGGCCGGCGCCACCCACAGCACGGCTGCCCAGATGAACGAGGTGCCAGTCGGTCGCGAAGCCATCCGGGCTCGAGTATTGGCACATCGGCGATACTGCGATGCGGTTAGGCAGCGTGATGGGCCCGAGCGCGTAAGGAGAAAACAGATGGACATTATCGGGCATGCTGCTCGATAATCCGTCTACGCTAAATCCGGAAGAACATACGGCGCTCGATGTTCCGGGTGCGCCAGCCGATTTGCCTCTTCGTCGCTGAATTGTTCCTTCACCGGATCGAAGCTGAGCAGCCGGCCGCCTAGGCGGTGGCTAATATTCGCCAGGTGGCACAGATCGGCGGACAGGCGCCCAATCTCCACGTCCGCATGCAAGTCCTCGTGTTTCCGGCTCCGGACTGCCGCCAGAAAATTGGTCATGTGCGGTCCTGTGTCTGTTTTCTTTGGCTCTTCGTACTTCGCTTGCGCGGAAAGCTTCGCGGGATCTCCCGTGGAAATACGATACCCATTCGCATCGACCGCCATCCAGCCCTTATCGCCGTAAAACAGCACGCCAATGCAGTTGGGACTCTCGGCACTAAGATCCGCTTCGATGCCCGTTTGCAGTCCACGCACCTCAAACACCAATTCTTTATCGCCGTAATCGAAGCGCGCGATTAAGGTATTGGGCGTTTCCTGATCGTCGGTGTAGGCGTACTTCGCACCACTGGCAACCACCGAACGAGGTAAGTCAACGCCCAGCCCCCAACGCGCGATATCCATCTCGTGCACGCCTTGATTACCGATGTCGCCATTGCCGGTCGCCCAGAACCAGTGCCAGTTATAGAGAAACTTATTTTTCGTGAAGGGCACCATCGGGGCCGGTCCGCGAAACTTATCCCAATCGACACCCAGAGGCACGGGTTCTACAGGCGTATGGCCGATCGAACGGCGCCGCTTAAAGCACAGGCCGCGCGCCATGTAGACATTTCCGATCGCGCCTTCTCGCAGCATCTGAACGGCGCGTATTTTGTGGGCAATGCTGCGGCCCTGTGAACCTACCTGCACAATCCGCCCGTACTTGCGCGCCGCCGCCACCATCTGGCGGCCTTCATAAGGATCGTGGCAGGCCGGCTTTTCGATATACACGTCCTTGCCGGCCTGACACGCCCAAATGGTCGCCAGCGCATGCCAATGGTTCGGCAGCGGCATGGATACCGCGTTTACTTGCGGATCGGCGAACACTTCCTTCATATCCGCGTAGCTCTTGGGCGTCTCGCCAGTCAATTGCTTGGCGAGCGCAACGCCGCGCTCAAGGTTCGCCTGGTCGACATCGCAGAGTGCGTACAAGCGCGCATCCGCTTGTTTCGCGTATTCCTGTATATGATTTCGCCCGCGCCCGCCGACCCCGACCACTGCGACATTAATGCGATCGTTCGCGCCCCAGGCACGCGTCGCCGCTAAGGCTGAAACCGTGGAGGCCTGCAAAAAAGTCCGCCGTGTGCTGTTCATGACCATTACTGTACTCCTAGGGCAGTACGGGCAAACTCAGCGCCGATGGATGCTCCGCATCGTGCAAAATCGTGTTGGTCGCCGAAACAGAAAAGCTGCTCGAAGCCGCACTCTGCCCGGTGTTTAGATTGCGATCGAATCGCGGGAAATTGCTGCTGCTGATTTCCACGCGCAGCTTGTGCCCTTTGCGGAACACATTACTCGTCGCCCACAGATCGATTGTGAATTTGTAAACTTCGCCAGGATTTATCAGCGCCGTTTTCGCTCCCGAATTGCGATAGCGCGCGCGGACAATCCCTTCCGTCAAATTCTGCGCGAAGCCGTTTGGCCAAACGTCCACCAACTTGGCCGTGAAGTCCGTGTCTACCGCCGAAGACTTCGCGTAGAGCGCCACGCTTACCGGTCCGGTCACTTCTGTGTCCTGGCTCAATGCGCTGGTGGAGTATACAAGGACATCCTCGCGCGCCTCTACCGCGCGCTGATCTTTCGGTCCGGGCGCCAGATGCACTGCGTCACAGCACAGCGGCCCGCCGGTGGTCGGGGCCGGATTCTTCGGATCATAGACATAATGGTCGGCATTTTCCTGGCCCGGAGTTTCTGTGGAAAGAACCCCATCTCCCCGCAAAGAATTCGCGCCGCTCGAAGAATGCAGAAAATACTTTGTTTCCCGCGCTCTCTTCAGCGGCCAGTCGTCTTCATCGCGCCATTCATTCGCGCCCATGACGAAGATCCTGACCGGTTTCCCGGCAAACCGATTCCGCGCTCCCTTGAACAAGTAGTCGTACCACTCCATCGTTACCTTCAACTCGTCGAACTCCGTGGCCGGCGCGCCGAAATCGACATCGCCGATTTTTCTTCCGCCTCCCGCATGGCCGCCGATGGTAACCAGGAGATGCTGGCCGCCCTTGGACTTCAATCCTTCATAATTCCGCAGCGAGCCGCCTTGAAAAATGTCGTACCAGGCGGCGATTGTCAGCGCCGGCACAGTGATGTCCTTGTAGTGCTCGTCGATTGCCCAGCGCTTCCAGTATTCGTCGTAGTCGGGATGTGCGAGCCAATCCAGGAAGTACGGCGCGAGCTCATGCATATCGAGAGAGCCCGCCGGCCAATTGAATAACGTATATTCCGTCAATGGCAGCTTCCATACGCCGTGCGTGGCGTTGGTGCCTTGCTCTATCCGCCGGTCGGCCGTGTCCCGTGCCAGGCCGGACGTCCACGACTCGTTAAACCACTGCTCGAACGCGCCGCCCTGATACGTCCAGTTCTCGTGATAGTTGCTCGCTGTTACGAAGGGGCAAATGCCGGCCAAATGCGGCGGATGCAAGATCGCTGTCAGCATCTGCGTCGCACCTACATACGACCCGCCGAACATACCGACCTTTCCATTCGAGTAGGGAAGGGAAGCCGCCCACTCCACGGTGTCGTAGCCGTCCTGCGATTCGTGAAGGAACGGATACCATTCGCCTTCGGAAGTAAAGCGGCCGCGCACGTCCTGGATGATCGCGACGTATCCCGCCGCCGCCATGCGATACCCCGATTCCGCGCCGCCGCTCTTGTTATAAGGAGTGCGCTGAAGCAGTACCGGATAACGGCCGTCAGCGCTTGGACGATACACATCGGCGCGGAGTACGGTGCCATCCCGCATGGTGGCTTTCACGCCGTGTTCTACAACTACTTCACCTTTAAGCAGCGCAACCAGTAGAAGCGCGCCAAGTACCGCGGTCACTCGTGTCATCGACTAACCATGGTAAGCGGTCGGGGAAGCGGTCGGCGCGATAATCGGAGGACGGGAACGGCATTGTGCCGCCCTGGCCGGAATCGTGAAAATGACAGGTTTTTCCCGCAGAAGTTTTGTTGCAGTGTCGGCCGGCGCAAGCGCCGCCGCTGCTTTCGCGCAGAAAGCAGAGCAGTCGGATCGCGATTACTGGATCGCCGTACTCAAACGCATTGCCGATCCGGTACTTGAGGCGGCATCGCGTCGGAAACTAAAGGCCAGCATGCCGGTGGAAGCGCCGCACGGCAATGCCGCCGATCGGAGTCACTACACTTATCTCGAAGCGTTAGGGCGCCTGCTCACGGGCATAAGCCCATGGCTCGAATCCGCCGACAATACACAGCATTATGGCGATCTCGCGCGGCAGGCGATAGCTTCGGCCGTCGATCCATCCTCTCCCGACTACATGAATTTCAACAGAGGCACGCAACCGGTGGTGGATGCGGCCTTTCTCGCGCTCGCGATCCTGCGCGCGCCAACGGAACTCTGGGAAAAACTCGATAGCGCCGCCAAGCCAAAATTGGTGGAAGCCTTGCGCGCGACCCGGGTAATCCGGCCGGGCTTCAATAACTGGCTACTCTTCAGCGCGACGATAGAAGCTTTGCTATGCCAGCTTGGGGAACAGTGGGACCCGATGCGGGTCGATTACGCCATTCGCCAGCATGAGGAGTGGTACAAAGGCGACGGACTTTATGGCGACGGACCGCAGTTCCACTGGGACTACTACAACAGCTTCGTCATTCAACCCATGCTGATCGCAGTAATCGAAACGGTGTCCAAACAATCCAAAGCCTGGGATTCTCTCTATCCAGCAATCGTCACCCGCGCGAAACGCTATGCCGCGATTCAGGAACGGTTAATCGCTCCCGATGCCAGTTTTCCCGCGATCGGACGATCGCTTGCGTATCGTTTCGGCGCGTTCCATTTGCTGGCTACGATGGCCCTCCGCCGGCAACTGCCCGACAATGTTTCTCCGGCGCAAGTACGTACCGCGCTGACTGCGGTCATTCATCGCATGACCGAAGCGCCCGGAACATTCGACGAGCATGGTTGGCTGACCGTGGGTTTCTGCGGCCATCAGCCCTCAGTTGCCGAGGGCTACATCTCGACCGGTAGCCTGTATCTCTGCTCCGCTGCCTTGCTGCCGCTAGGTTTGCCCGGTGCGGATCCGTTCTGGAGCAGTCCACCGGAACCGTGGACTTCCCGGAAAATCTGGAGCGGCCAAAGCGTCCCTATTGACCATGCGATCTAGAACTGTATCTTCCCGGCAAACTCGAAATCGCGTGGATTTCCCGCGCTGCTGATCGTCCCGAATGCCGCCGAGCCGAAGCTTCCGTTGGGATCGTTGAGAGGCGGCGTGTTTGTGACGTTGAAGACCTCGGCTCGAAATTCAAAGCTCATGCGTTCGCTGATCCGAAATGTCTTTCCGAGCATCAGGTCGGCTTCCTGCAGCCCCGGTCCGCGCACCGGGTTGCGTGAACTGTTGCCGATCACGAATTGGGGCGCCGCTGTAAATGCCGCGGTGTTGAACCAGTTCCCGGCGCTCCGGACGGTCAACACGTTTGGATCGCTCACGCGATTCGGCCGCTGTATCGCGTATCCCAGGCTTGCATTCAGGTTCGTTGCCTGCGTAACGGCAACGGTATCGCCCGCTTGCACTCGAACCAACCCGCCGATGCGCCAGCCGGAAACCTTCCACCAGCGCGGAATATCATATACCCAACCCGCCGAAAAAACGCGCGGAATGTCGCCGGTCGACAGGTCCTTTTCGAGATGCCGGTTAAAGGCGTCCGCCGCGCCGGTATTGTTGAGCACGGGGCCGGTAAAAATGGTCTGCGAAAAATAACTCGACGCGTCGTCGATTAGTTTCGAAAATGTATAGGCGAACGTAAACGTCAATCCATGCGAAAAGCGTTTTTCCAGTTTCGCCTGGGCGGCGTGATAGCTCGAATTCCCAACGTTGTCCCGAAACAAGGCAACAGTGGTGAAGCGCGGAAATCCGCGTAGCAATTGCTGCTCGGTGATGGTGGCGCCGCCCAGCGAAGAAGATGCCGGAATCTGTCCGAAGTAAGGATTCGGAACTCTGGTGAGCAGCGCGGAGCCCATCGCCAGGTCCGCTGCCGGCAACTGGTTCAGGTTTGCCTCCGGTAATCCCAGCCGTGTGTTCTTCGATCCCAAATATCCGATCTCCAAATTAAAATCGTCACGGAAAGTTTTCTGAATGGTGAAATTCCATTGCTGCGAGTAGCCCGATCCGTTATCGCGCTGCGTGCCAAAAACCCCCTGCCCCAACCCCGAATTCGGATTAGGCGGCGTCACTTGGACAGGAGTTCCGTTCGCCAGCGTAAAAGCCGCATTGATGTTATCTTGCGACTGCAAGCCAATCGTTTGCACAAACGGAAATTGCGGTAGTGTGAATGGCGTGGTGATGCCCGTCTGTTCGAACCAGATCATTCCATAGCCGGCGCGCACGACCGCCGTCTTGCCGATCCGGTATGCCAGGCCCAGGCGGGGACCAAAGTCGCAGCACTCGAGATCGCGCGCGGTATGAGGAAAGTCCAGCACCTGTGTATTCAGATTGAAGACGGCTCCCTGATTGTGCACTTCCGTTGAGGGAAAGTTCAGCGTATAACGCGTCCCGAAATTTACGGATAATCTGTCGGAAACTTTCCATTCGTCGCCGATGAAAAATTCAGCAATATGCGCGCGCTCCTGCAAGGCTTGCGGCTGCACATCCAATGTGAAGGAATTTACTTGCCCGAGCAGCAGCGATGCGATCGCGTTGCCGCTTGCCGTTACGCCCGTCCTATTTGTCCCGGTCGTGTTAAATGTATATGCGCCGGTCGGATTCGCGGGCTGAATCACGTTCAACGACTCGCGCCGGATATCGGTTCCGAACTTTACCGTATGGCGTCCGTGGATGATCGAAAACGTGTCGAGATATTCCGTCACTGAGGTAGCGAATCGTGAATTCGCTCCCGAGGTCGGGCCAATCTGCTGGAAGCCCGTGACATTGAAGGTCGGCAGCACGGACGAAAACGAATTGCTTGGAATCCCCGGTATTTGGATGCCGCCGTTCTCGATCGAATTTCCGTTGGAACTTCTTCGCGTGTAACCAAAACGCGCCTGGTTGAGCATGGTGGGTGAAAGCGTCCATTCGTAGTGGCCCACCGCTTGATACCCGCGCGTAAGGGTGTGGCTAATCACACCCGAGGTAATGCTTCCGCTTCCATCCGGCAGCGGAGTGACCGGAGTATCGTCATCGCGCAAGTAGGAATAGCGGCCGAACACGCGATGCTTCGCCCCGAAATAGTGGTCGATCCTGGCATCGAACTGATCCTGACTATCCGGCTCTACTTCGGTCCGCGTGTAGTTGTTGGCTGCCCCCGGCAAGTTGGGCGCCGGATAGCGCGCCAGGACCTGCGTGGCAATCGGATCAAAACGCGTCACCGGAATTGTGTTGTGTGCGAATTGCGTCCGGCCTGAAGTGGCGGGATCGTAAATTGCCGTAGTGAATACGCCTTCTCTTTGCGATAACACGGGCACGGTACTGAGGCGGGTTACGCCGGTGCGCAGCCGCGTGCCTTGCCAGTCCACAAAAAAGAACGTCTCTTCCTTTTGGACCGGGCCACCCAGCGTGAAGCCATATTGATTCCGGCGAAACTCCGGCCTGCGTCCCGGCTGCGCAAAATAATTGCGTGCGTTCAAATCTTCGTTTCGAAAAAATTCGAAGACATCCCCATGAAAATCGTTTCCGCCCGATTTCATGTTCACAATTACTGCGCCGCCATTTGAGCGCCCATACTCCGGGGAATATGAGTTGATGTTCAGCCGGAACTCTTCTATGCCATCGATGATTGGATAGAAAACTACTTGACCTGGTTCCGGCTGCAGCGCGCTAATGCCGTCGAACAGGTATTCATTGGTGCGCGGCCGGCTGCCATTGATTCGCGCGAGCAGCGAGCCTCCACCCGGCAACGCCACGCCCGGCGACAGCGCCAGCAGTGGAATAAAATTTCTGCCGTCCAGGGGAAGTGTCGCGAGCTTGCTCCGGTCTACATTGAAGCTGAGTTCGCCCGTCGCTGTTTGTAGTAGAGCGGCGGCGGCCGTCACTTCCACAATCTGCGAGGGCTGTCCCACGTCCAGCCTGACATCTTGAACCGTATGATCCTCGATGCGCAGCGTAATGCCGGATTGCCGGTACGTCCTGAATCCCGGCTGTGCCACCGTGAGCACGTACTCGCCCGGAATCAGGCCCAGCAGGCGGTATTCGCCGCGCGCATCGGAGATGGTAGAGAAAAGCGCATGCGTAGTCTGGTCCACTGCCTGCACTTCCGCACGCGGAATCGGTAATCCGGCTGGATCGTCGATTGTCCCTGAGAGCGCCGCCTTGCCGGCTTGGCCCAGGCACGGTATACACAAGACGAAAAGGATAATGAAGAGATAGCGGAAATTGCGCATGTCTCGTAAAAACGACCAGTGTAGCGTAAACAAGACCGCCAACAATCTGGCGGCGATCCGGCTGAGGCGCGGTTTTTCAGCAATCGACTTGGCTGGACGTGTGGGCGTCAGCCGACAAACAATCCACGCCATCGAAGCCGAAGCCTACGTGCCCAACACCCTGGTGGCCCTGAAACTGGCGAGGGTGCTGGACGTTTCTGTCGAGGATGTTTTTCCTTTTCCGGAGGAAGACGCGGCGGCCGAAATGCCGGTGGAGCGCGTTACACTTCTGCCCGGATCGGGAACAGTTCATGGCGGGCAGCACGTTCAGCTTTGTCAGGTGGACACGAAAATGGTTGCCTCGGCGCCTTCTCCTGTTCCCTGGTGCGTTCCAGTAAGTGATGGGGTGCTAATGGACAGGCACAAAGCTCGCATATCCCACCGTGCGAGCGAGTTCCAGAATCGTATTCTCATCGCCGGATGCGACCCGGCCATGTCGGTGCTCGCCCGATATCTGCAATTGGCCGGCATCGAGCCCGTTCTCGCTCACCGAAACAGCTCCGAAGCACTTGCGCTGCTGAAACAAGGCTGCGTTCACGTTGCTGGAACCCACCTCCGAGACCCGGCAAGCGGCGAATCAAATAGCGCGCAAATCAACCGGTTGTTTCGCGGCAACTCGGTGGCGGTGATCTCCTTTGCCGTCTGGGAGCAGGGTATTGTGGTGGCGCGCGGGAATCCTAAAAGCCTCCGCAGAGTCGAAGATCTGGCGCGGCCAAGCATAACTCTCGTGAATCGCGAAAAAGGCGCCGGCAGCCGCGTTCTATTGGACTCCTCTCTGGCCACAGCGGGAATCAAAATCCGCAGCGTTCGCGGCTACGATCGGGCCGCGACCGGTCATCTTGCGGCCGCTGCCGAGGTCCGATCCGGCGCAGTCGATTGCTGCATCGCTCCTCGCGCGGCTGCCCGCGTCTTTGGACTGGATTTTGTTCCGCTGGTGAGTGAGCGCTACGATTTGGTAATTCGCCGCAGGCATTTGGACCTGCGAGGCGTTCAGGTATTGTTGGAGACCTTGAGCCGCGCCAGTTTCCGTCGCGATCTGGAGAGCCTCGGTGGCTACGACAGCAAAGTCGCCGGGCAAAGTGTAATCTAGCGTCAAGGTAGATTGTCACTTGGAAGGTCGCTGTTTGCTGACGCGCTCTCAATGGCGTTTTTTATCGCTGCTTGCCCTGGCGGTTTCGTCCAGCGCGCAATCGGCGCCAGGCATTCCTCCCTGCCGCGGGGAACAAATAGAAGTGAGCGTAACCAACGCCGGTATCGGAATGTCCCATTGGGCGGACGGAGTCGAATTTCTGAACACTTCCGAGGAGGCCTGCTCTTTGCGAGGCGTTCCCAGGCTAGTCTTTAGCGATGCAAATGGTAAGCGTCTGCCCGCTGCGATCTGTCCCAACTGCGAGGATTATCTTTTCCCCGCGCGTCCCGTAACGACCGTTGTCCTGAAATCGGGGGAGCTCGCCCACATCTTAGTAGGCTCTTCCACCGCCTATGATTCCAAGCTCTGCGGCCGGGCGAACGCAATTCAAATTTATTTGCCCGGAGAATTGCACCCGCTCTATGCCAGAGAGCACGAACTGTATTATTGCTTGAAGATCGACGTCTCCGCCTTTCTTGCAGGCTCGACCCGGAACGACCCGCGCTGGAATGACCGCAGACAACCTCCTCCACCGCCGGTTTGGGGCTTGTCGAGCCAAGGCGTTCAATTGTCGCTTACGCCGTTCACACACTGGCAGCGCCTCGGCGTACTTGGATTCCATCTTGCTCGGCGGGGATTGCAACGTCCGGGCCTGCACAAGCGGCAGTGTGAATCCGCCACTCTGCGCATGTGGCAAAACGGAAGAATGGTGAAGTCGGCCACGTCAACCGACCGCCTCATCTGCGCCGGACAGGGGCCTCCGGGCAACGCAATTCGTCAGAATCTGCTGCGCATGGATGTCACCACGCAGGAATTCGGAATGACCGTCAATCGCGCCGGTATGTACGGGTTCGATCTAGTAGAAGTATTCGGAGCAGATAGTCCGATTAGTGTCATTTCCAATCGAGCCTCGATTATGGTAACCAACAACTAATATGCTCTGGCGTTCGGTTCCCCTCCTGGTCTTCTCGCTTCTTGCCTCCGCCATTGCCGCGTGCGCCGCATCCTGCGAAAATCTCGCCGGTCTAAAGCTGGCCGATACAACCATCACGCTCGCCGAAGCCGCGCCGGCGGGAACGCTCACTCCGCCGTACGGCTCCGCGCTTGAGAATCTGCCGCCGTTCTGCCGTGTAGCCGGCCGCATCGCGCCGTCTCGCGACTCGGATATTTACTTCGAAGTATGGTTGCCCGCTTCAGGTTGGAACGGTAAATTCCTGGGCGTTGGCAACGGCGGCTTTGCCGGCGCGATTGGCTATTCGTCGCTTGCCAACAATCTGAAGCGCGGTTACGCGACCGCCGGTACCGATACAGGCCACGACGGCGAGGGCACCGATGCCACATGGGCCTACCGCCATCCCGAGAAGGTGATCGATTTCGGCTACCGCGCTCTCCACTTGACCACGGTGAACGCTAAGGCTCTCGTCGAAGCCTTTTATGGTCAATCGGCCCAACGTTCCTACTTCGATAGCTGTTCTGACGGAGGCCGTGAAGCGCTCATGGAAGCCCAACGCTTTCCGGAAGATTTTGATGGCATTCTCGCCGGCGCGCCGGCCAATTACTGGACACATCTGCTGGCCGGCGGGCTTGCCGGCGCCAAAGCTCTGTACTCGAATCCGAACGCCTATTTCTCCGACATCAAATTGCCCGCTATCCATGCCGCTGTTCTCGCCGCCTGCGACGCCGCTGATGGCGTGAAAGACGGCGTGATAAACGATCCGCCGCACTGCCACTTCGACCCCGCCGTTCTGCTCTGCAAAGGCCGTGAAACGCGAGCGTGTCTCACCGCCCCGCAAATTGCGGTTTTGAAAATGCTTTACCAGGGCGGGAAAGATGCGCGCGGGCGGCAGATTTTTCCAGGCCTTGTTCCGGGTGCGGAGGAAGGCCCAGGCGGGTGGGGCCCCTGGATTGTCGGGCAAGCCCCCGGCCAAAGCTCGATGCCCGCATTCGTTGAAAATTATTTCCGCTATGTGGTGTTCGAAGATCCCGGCTGGACGCCGTTCGCCGCTAATATCAACACCGCCGTTCAAACCGCCGATGAGAAAACGGCGCACGCGCTGAACGCCACCGATCCCGATCTCAGCCGTTTCGCCGCTCGCGGCGGGAAGCTGATTCTCTATCATGGCTGGAACGATCCAGCCATATCGCCTTTCAACACCATCGATTATTATCGCGGCGTGTCGAAATCGATGGGCGCGGAGAAAACGGCAGCGTTCCTGCGTCTCTATATGATTCCGGGCATGCAGCACTGCCTGGGTGGACCCGGCGCTACTTACTTTGGCCAGCTAGGTACCACCACCGCCAAAGGCTCGAAGCACGGCGTCTACACGGCGCTCGAAGAATGGGTCGAGAAAGACAATCCGCCGTCCGGAATCGTGGCCGCCAAATTCACCGGCGACAACCCAAGCAAGCCGGCGCAAATGACCCGGCCGCTCTGCGCCTATCCCGAAATCCCAAAATACAAAGGAACCGGCGACACAAACGATGATTCGAACTTCACCTGTGCCGTCAACTGAATTATGAAAGCCGTAATCCTGGTGTTCCTCGGAACTGTCTTTGGTCCGAGTCTTTTTCCGGCGTCGTCGGAGGCGCTGCTCGTGCTTTCCAAAGGGGATCACACGCTCGCCATTGTCGATCCTTCCAATTTGAAGGTCGTCGCCAAAGCGCCCGTCGGCGAGGATCCGCACGAAGTGATTGCATCGACGGACGGAAAGGTCGCCTATGTTTCCAATTACGGCGGCGGAAGATATAACACGCTCGCGGTAATCGATCTGGTTGATCGCAGAGCTTTATCCTCGATCGACCTGGGGCCGTTACGCGGCCCGCACGGCCTCGCTTTCGTGGGCGGCAAAGTCTGGTTCACGGCCGAGGCCGCGAAGGCCATCGGCAGCTATGATCCGGAAAAGAAAAACGTGGATTGGATTATGGGTACGGGTCAGAACAGAACGCACATGCTGCTCGTTTCGGAAGACATGAGGCGTGTCATCACAACTAACGTCAGTTCCGCGACTGTGAGCTTTATTGAAAAGGGCGCGGCGGCGCGGGATTGGAATGAAACGGTGGTCCCGGTGGGCAAGGGCTCAGAAGGATTCGACATTACTCCGAATGGTCAGGAGCTTTGGACCGCAAACGCCGGCGACGGCACCGTATCGGTTATCGACGTGGCCAACCGGAAGGTCGTCGACACGTTGTCGCCCGATGTCCATGGAGCGAATCGCCTGAAGTTCACGCCGGATGGAAAGCTCGCGTTGATTTCCACGTTGGGCGGCCCGAATGTTGTCATCCTCGACGTTAAAACTCGCAAGGTAACAAAACGGCTGAAGATCGGGCGGGGTGCGGCTGGAATACAAATACAGCCGGATGGCGCGCGCGCATTTGTGTCGTGCACGCCCGACAACTACGTCGCCGTTGTCGACTTGAAGACTCTCGAGATCGCCGGCCGCATTGATGCCGGTGCGGGACCCGACGGGCTTGCCTGGGCCGTTCGGCAGTAGTTATACAATCAGGAGCAAAGATGAAACGGCATACTTCCTTGCTTGTGTTGACACTAGCGGTGGCAACGGTAGCGATGAGTGCGGACGGCGGCCCGCCTGCTCACGGCACGCTCACTCCGCTGTTTGACGGATCCACTTTGAGCAATTTCGATATCGTTTTGCGTGGTGGAGAGATCAACCACGACCCGGACCATGTGTTCACGGTCGAAGACGGCATGGTGCATGTCTCGGGCAAGACATTTGGATACTTCATTACGAAAAAGGAGTATTCAAATTACTATCTGCGCGCGGAGTTCAAATGGGGCGAAGGCACGTACGCCCCGCGAGCCGGCAAGGGGCGCGATAGCGGAATCCTGTATCACGTCGTAGGGGACCAGAAGGTCTGGCCAAGGTCTATCGAACTGCAGATTCAAGAAGGCGCAACGGGCGACATCTGGCTGACCGATGGCGCGTCGCTGCAATCCAAAGACGGTAAGACCGTTGTCGGGCCTCCGGGTAGAGCCAGCCGCATTGATCGTTTCGATAAGGGTCCATGGAAAGATGTTGTCGGCTACCGCGATCCGCAGAACGAACTGGAAAAACCGCACGGCGAATGGAACGTGGTTGAATTGGCTGTCCAGGGCGACCACGTGTGGCAATTCGTGAATGGCAAGCTGGCCAATGAAGGCACGCACGCTAATCCGTCGAGCGGAAAGATTTTGTTTCAGTCGGAAGGCGCGGAGATCTTCTTTCGGAACATGTCCATCGCTCCGCTGCTCTGATTTTTGCGCCGGAAGGCACAGGTGCATGCGCCCTGCGCGAGTGTGCCAATCCGACCCTTGCCTTGTTGTTGTCCGGATTCGAGCAAGTATGCCCGAAATCGGACAATCAGGTTTGGGCGAATCTCCGGGAATGCGAGAAGACTTGACATTTCCGGGAGCATCGGAGGGCATACAATGTGCCTGTTCGTGCTTCCGAGGTGTTCTTCGTGATGAGCACTCCAATTCCAATACAGGATCTTCGGTTTGCGTGCAAGGTTCTGATCTCGACACCAGGCTCAGCTGTGCTTGCCATTCTGTCGCTGGCCATTTCAATTGCCGCGTGCACCACGATTTTCAGCGTGATTTATACCGTGCTGCTATCCGGCACCGAATTTCAAGAATCCAAATCCCCTGGTAGTCGTTTGGGAGTCCAATCTGGCCCAAGGCATTGCGAAATCGCCAGTTGCACGAGCACTAGGCCCCAATAGCTCGAAACCCGATGCGTCCCGCGGTCGAATCGTAAAGATAGTCAGCGCCCGCCAAGACCATCCTTCCCGTATTGATTCCGTGACCAGTGCGCCATTCTATGTGCGAAGGCGCCATCGATTGACTCGTATCGCCCGTGACGAACGAGTATTGCAGCGTCGGCTTAACCGTAGGCACCGAAATGCGAGCCGTGATGCCAGCGTGAAACGCGTGATGGCTCGGCAGGTTCAACGGAGGGTGATTGGCGTTTACCCAAAGGATCATCTCGGCGATACCCGTATCCATCAAAAACGGCAAGTCAGTGCCGAAATCGCCGGAGTTGAAATTTTCCGTCAATTGAATAGTTCCAAGAGGTTGCATCCAATCCTTCCCAGCCGCATCGCGGTCGAGCCCAATGAACGTAAACCCGTTCGTGCTCAGTTCACTCAGGCCTACCTCGATACCTTTAGTGGTAACGATATAGCCGGCCCCTACAGACACATCCATATACGTCAGAGAAAGTAGCGGATTGCTAGCTGGTCCGCCGTCGCCCAATTTCCCAATCGCAAAGCCGATGCCGAAAACGCCGCCGTTGAAGTTGCCCGGCTGGTCAACGGCGAAGACCTCAATCTCGGCGATTGGGAAATCGCCAGTTCCGTCCCATAAGGCTGGCACGCCGAGAACGACCGGAACCCTAACCCATTGCCCGTGGTATACGTTTTTACTGCTAACGTACCCAAACGTGACGTCCCGGGAAGGATCAACGCCCTGGTAATCGGGACCTAGCGCATGCCGTGGCACTAGAATGCCAACCGATCCCGTGTCAACCTGAAAAACATGCGGCAGCCCCCCGCCGAGCGCTGCGCGAATTCGGAAGCCAGCGTCGAGACTCGAGCCCGAGGTGAAAGGTATTTGGCAACTGGTCTCGTTTGTCTTATTCATTTTTCGTTCCTCACCAGATATCACGTGATCAAACGTGAAATTTGTCGGACCCGAAAAGCCGAATTTCATAATTGCCAAAACAAATCGCCAAGGCTTGTCAAATACCGGTTCGCGCAATTGCAGGCTGAGGTCGCGTACGGACATCACTCCTTGAACGCAACTCGCGGGCCTCACCTATGATCAGTGGCGGCGTTTCGGCGCAGGGACTCGGTATATTAGGGCGTCGAGGGGCACTCGCATTCGAGGCAATCGGGTGGTGGGCTCCCACTTCCTGCGTGCGCGCTACGACAGCAGCTCTCGAACCCACTCCCAGTTTGCTGAATATCCGCCGGAGATGTGTGCACACCGTCCAGGAACTGATGTTCAAAACTCCGGCAATCATCTTGTTCGATTGCCCGAGCGCCACCAATCGAACAATCTCCTGCTCGCGAGGACTTAACTGCACTTCGCAGCCGCTCGGCTTCGGAAGACGTACAAGCAAATATCGCGATCCGTCCACTTCCACATCGAGTAGCAGCTCTTCGACTTGGCTGTCTTTATGGACTAAACCCGTACCCGTTTCTTGTTCCGAACGCCGCCGTACCACAGTTCGGATAAGTTCTTCCATGCTGGCCGTTTCGTGTGCCATCGGTCGGCCTCCTGCAGCTACATAGACAAGCAAGTCCAGGCAGCTGCTGTTTCCTTGCCCTTGAAGGGTAGCAATATCCTATCCGAAAGCAAGCCCAAATTGTGCCTCGCTATGCAACGGTTTGCACTCCATTTCGTAAAAACGACCAGTCGCGTCTAACAAAGGCAAAAGAAATCTACGGAGATCGAAACATAACACTCAGGCAGAGGTGTTTCAAGTAGCAGATTTGAGTGACAGCCGCGAATTTAGGCATTAGGCGGTCGATTTCAGCGTGAATGCGCGAAACATCTTCGAGTGAACCTCCTTTAGCTACCCCCAACGTGCGACTTACCAACACCCGATTTCGGCTTTATGCTCGCTTATCGTCATCATTCGCAAGGAGGCAATGACCGATGTCGAATTACAACAGCGAACTCGAACTGGAGCTCGAGAGCGAATTTCATGAAGGTGGAATGCACGAAGGCGAGACGCACGAGGGCGAAGGCTGGCTCGGCGCGATAGGTAACGTCGTCGGAAACCTCCTTGGTGAAGAAGAGGGTGAGAGTGAATTCGAAGACGAAATCGGGCACGAATACGCGCACGAATTCGGCCACGAATCCGCACACGAACACCTGGGCGAAGACGAAGGCGAGATGCATGAGGGAGAGATCCACGAAGGGGAAGGCTGGCTCGGCGCCATAGGCAATGTCGTCGGAAGCCTTCTCGGCGAACAGGAACTCGAAGACGAGTTGGAAGGCGAACTTGAGACGGAGCAGTTCTTCGGAAAAATCGGCAAGTTCCTCAAAAAAGCTGCGCCGCTTCTGAAGAAAGTTGCAAAAGTGGCGGCTCCCGCCATCGGCACAGCCTTTCTCGGGCCGGCCGGCGGCATGCTCGGCAAGTTGGCAACATCGTCGCTCGAAGGCGAGTTCGAAGACGAATTTGAGGATGAGTTTGAGGGCGAAGGCGAAGGCGAAGCCGAGATGGCTCATGAGATCGCGGCTCATGAGTTAACGCACAACGAAGCGGTCGCCGAAATGCTTGCAGAATCCGCGAGTCAGGAACAGCACGAGGCTGCCGCAGAGGCAATGGCCGGTGCCGCAGCCGTTACGGTGATCTCGGCCGCAGACCGCCGTGCACTCCGGCGCATCCTGCCGCACATGGTTCGGGCCACAGCCATTTTGACCCGCATCTTGCGCCGGCGACGTGTCACGCGTCCGCTTGTCCGGGCGGTGCCCACTATCGTGCGCCGTACGGTGAAAGATCTGAAGAAGCAAGCTGCTAAGGGCGTTCCAATTACTCGGCAGAGAGCCGCCAAGGCCGCCGCAAGGCAAGTGAAAAAAGTACTCGGCAGCCCGAGGGCTTGCACTGCTGCCGTGGCTCGAAATGTCAAGGTGAGCCGCGCGTACAAACGTCCAGGGCGCGTGCATCGGCACCGCTCGTCCCGCGGATAAGAACGCGCAGAGAGAAGATTCAGCATCAGAGGAGGAATTCCCATCATGGCGCAGATGTGTGAAGCATGTGCATCCCGACACGAGCAGGAAATGCACGAATCGGAAGCACCGCACTACGAACACGAGTACGAATTCGAAGATGAAGGCGAGTTCGAAGACGAAACCGGCCTGGAGGGCGAAGGCTGGCTGGGCAACGTGGTTGGCAGTTTGCTCGGTGAGACCGAAGGTGAAGACGAACTCGAGGACGAGGGGGAGTTCGAGGATGAAGGCGAGTTCGAAGGCGAATTCGTTCATGAACTCAGTCCTATCCGCAAGATCTATCCTGACGCGATGATGGAGCACCTCGGCGAACTTGCCGTACATGCCGAGAATGAAGACGAAGCTGCAGAACATTTTCTGCCCCTGGTTGGCATGGCAGCTTCTAAGCTTCTTCCTTTAGCCGCGAAAGCACTGGCTCCTGCCGCTAAGAAAATGCTGCCAAGAGTGGTGAAAGCGGTCTCGCGCGCAACGCCACAGCTCACAAGAGGTGTCGCGAAAATTGCCCGTACCCTTCATCGCAGTCCAACTGCCCGGCCGCTACTTCGTGCGGTTCCAACCATCGCCCGGCGCACGGTGCACAGTATTGCGCGACAAGCCACACATGGGCGCAATATAACACCGCGTACCGCTCTCAAAACGCTCGCCCGCCAGACGCAGCGAGTGCTTGCGCATCCGCACCGCCGGGCCCAGGCCCTGCGCCACCATCGGCACATGGAGCGCCGGTTCCATCGCGGAGTCGGCCGCGGCGTTGTACGCCCGCACTGGCGCTGGGTATGGCGTTGGATTAACGGCCAAAGAGTCCGTGTGCGCCAGCCCATCGCTCAGGCGCAGGCGGCAACGTCCGGCCGTAATATCTACGCTGCCGGCGCAACCACTTCCCCTCACGCCACTTCCGCGGGCGGCGCAATTGCGTCAGGACAAACAGGCGGAGCTCCTCATGCAGGACGAATCGTCGGCGGCCAGTGTGTCTGTCCCGCCTGCGCCCCAGCCGGTACGGCAGCCGCTTCCGGCACCGCACCCGCTTACTGCCGTTGCTGCGGACAGATCTTGAGGTAAATGCATGGCGACCCTCGCTCGCACGCTTCCTTCGACAGGCGCGCCAAAACGCACCCTGTCTCGCCGGCCCGTGAAACTGGGCAGTGCAACAGGTACCCCGGTCCTGCCCGCGTGGTTGCGCGCGCAGTCAATCAATGTAATTCGGCATGCGGCTGCATTGCGACCGTTCCGCCGCGAAGAGTTCGGGACCGGCCCTGCCGCTCCTACGGAAGGTCACCTGCAAGTGGTCAATGGCCTGATCTCTTCACTTCGGCGGGGCTTGCTCGACATGTCAAAGGGCGTCGCCGCAACCGCGCAGGCCGCGAAGGAGGAACCTACTTCAGAGCGCCTCGAGCGAGTTGTGATCCGCAAAGATCACGCCCACAAGTGGGTTCAGGGCATCGAGAAGATCTGGGACTTCTATTTTGAGCTCTTCGGCCAACGTCAATCGATGCCGTACGCGGAGTGGCTTCTCAGTTGCGACCGCATAGCCATGGACACGTATCAGGCCGCCTATACGGGCCTCGGCACTTCGAAGTCCATACCGGCGCCTCCGCCATTCTGCTTCATGCGAACCGGATTCGCGCCGGCCACTATCCGCCGCGGAATTCCCATGCGAAGACTCGGTAAGCAGTTGAATCCATTTCCGTTGGTTCAGCTTCCCTATCATCGCCTGGTAAATCCGTGGACGCTCGGCGCGGTGTTGCATGAAGTCAGCCACAACCTGCAAACCGAACTGGGCCTGTCCAAGGTAATTCCACGAGCAGTTGCGCTCAGTATCTTAAAGGCGAATTTGGGCCGCCCGGTTGCATCCGTATGGGCACGCTGGAACCGCGAGATGTTCGCGGACATGTGCGCTCTCCTGCTCGGTGGACCGGAAGTTCTCGGGTCTCTTATGGATGTAGTGGGACGGAAGCCGGAAGCGGTCTTCGGTTTCAACCCGCGCGGTGTCCACCCCACTCCCTATTTGCGAACGCTTATCAGCGTGGAACTGCTGCGCCGCATGGGTTTCACCGACGAAGCTGAGCAATATCGCCGCGCCTGGACGCGCATCTATCCGAACTCGCGGACCGGCAACATCCCGGAACCAATACTCAAGACGTTCCCGGAGGCGTGCTCTCGCGCGGTGGAGGCCATGTGTTACAGGCCATACAAGACCCTGGGCGACAAGTGCCTCGCAGAAGTCGTCCGCTTCCAGCAAAAAGATAGCGACATGGTCGAAGAAGCCGCTCGCCGCCTCGCCGCCGGTACGGATCCTGGCATAGTACCCGAGCGCTTCCTCATTAGCGCCAGCCGTGTGGCTTTGAATCGTAAATTGGCCCGGCCTGGTGTAATCATGCAGAACTTCTACAAAGAGCTGGTAAGGAGGTAGCGACGTGGCCATGGAAGCAGCTTTTCGTGAACTGTCCAGCCAGCTTCGTAAACTGAACGACACGCTGTTGGCATTGCGCCTCACGGTTGTCGAAGATAAGCCGCTGAGCGGACAAGCCGCACTGGTCGATCGCTTCGAAGATACGATCCTCGATTTGATGGGCCTTTTGGACGAATCCATGAAGAGCACGCGTCTCGCCCAAAAAGCGATAGAATCGGCGGCAGATCTAAATAGCGCGCGTCGCGCCTTAACCGTTTGTCAGCAGCGCTTTCATGAGATCGAACAACAGTTCTCAAGAGACTTGGTGTCTTACGACAAGCTGAAGGATCTCGCAGGCTTGGGAAGCACGCGCCGGGGTGAATGGATCCCGTGGGCGGGCAGCGTAAGGCAGGGAATTGAGGAATGCAGGGAACCGCTCGATGCTGCAAACAAAGCGATGGCCGCGTGCTGGCAGGAAATCGCAGAGCGCGTAGGCTCAAGCTCGATCTCCATGCAAACCACCAGCATCGGACAAAAAATTATTTCCAAACCCGGTGATCGGGAGTTGGTTCGGGAGGAACTCGCATGAGCACGACAGGAACAGCTTCGTCCACGTCCAAGGCGGGACCGTTCGGAGGTTCGAGCAAAGGATTGAAAATCGTCGGCTGCACGGTCACAGACACCGGTACGGTAACGATCTTTTTATCCCAGCAGGTGAATACCAATGTACTCAAGGCGCTTGTGCCGAGCACTGTTTTGGATCTCACACTTAACCCCGCGACTCTCGCCGCAGAACCGTTCACTTATAAGTTCTCCTCTCAAACTGGTTTGACGGCTGATCAACCGGCGAGCGGTGGCGGCGGCGCTTACGCGTACAATTCGGCGGACGCTTCCATCGTGATTACGTTGAAACTTGACGCTTCGATGGCTTCGAACATAGCTTTGACCGAAGGCGAGTGGATTCAGGTCGGTATCTCCGGATGGAGTGTGCAGAACCGGCAGGTTCTCGACCCCAAGGCCAGCGTCTATTACACCCGAATAACGTCAGGCCCAGGCACAAAGCATCAACCCGTTAACGGCGCGGTACGCGAGTCGATTGCGGACCTTCAATCGTTTCCGATCTTGACGGAGGCAATGCCCGCCGGGATGATATCGACTAGTACTCCGTCCCTTACGCCAGGTGCAGTCGGCGGAACATCGGCGCTCGCCACAACCGCCGATCGGGCCATTCGCGAGGTCCTCAGTTGGCGCACCAATACGGAGGATGCAAAAGGCTTTTTGGGCGCGCTCAACCAATCGTTCGGTCTCAAAGAAGTGGAAGGGCACACGGAATGGAACTGGACGCCCCGCAGCTATACCGTGCAAACGGATATGGGGGCGGTGACCGGTGCGCAGGCAAGCATTTACACGCGTGCGAAAGTCGCACTGGACCAATCATTGCCCCTATTGGACGGGCTGTATCCGCTTACTCCCAACGTCGAGGCAGAGGATCTGGCGAGCGTGCAGGCGGTGGTTCGCACCCAATTCACGGCTCTGGTGAACGAATTCGGAATCGTGGGCGGCCCGCGCGTTCCGCGTGTTGACGAACTCTTCGAGCTGCTGCTCGGGCACGACAATCCCACCAACCCGGAGCACATCAAACAATCTGGAAGCTTGGGGCTCATACGGCAGCGCTTCGGGCTTGAGCGCCGGAACGTCAATACCGTCGATGACGAACAGAACCTGACGAATTACATGATCATGGCGGATTATGTGATCGGGTTGAAGCAGGGTTGGCAATACGACAAAGGGTTCTTTGTGCGCCTGCGTAATGGCGAGACCATCCGGCAGCCGTTCTTCGGCACGCAGCTCGTCCTCATATCTCGTGCACTCGAAGTAGTGGCGCAGGGCGTTCAAGACGCTTACTTCGCCATGGATTCGGTATTCATGGGTGACGCAGAGCGCCAAACCACTCAGCTCAACTTTGCAGATGTAGAGGTGTGGATTCCAGATCCCGAGACCGGCGGTCCTGAACCCTACCAATTTCCTCCGGACACCTCCGGCCTGTTTGTTTCGGAGTTGCTCGACTGGGTTTACAGTTCCGCATCACAGGAGTTGCCAGGTCTGCTGCAGGACGCCGGCAAGGACGGGCTCCATTCTTTCCGCTCGGCGAGCAACCGCCTGCGCAAGTTCGTCCATGCGGCCGTACATATTTCGGAACACGCGAGAGGATTGCCTCCCGGTTTCGGAACTCCACGGGTCAAAAGAGCGTTTCGATTGCTGGCCGACGGTCTCGACGAGGCATACAGTTCAGCAGTTGCCGTGCACTCGCCCGATCTGCCGGTAGAACTGTCAGCGGACGAGCTAAAGCAGATTCGCGCGGTCATTCTTAATCGTAAGGGCATCTAGCAGCTGGCGAATGGAAATTGTGAGTTTGAGGAGAGGCACATATGGCGACGGAGAAGGATTATCAGTCTCTTTTTGATCGGATAGCAGCCCTGCGCGAAACCGTAGCCGGCCGGCTTTCGGCTGATCTCATAACCAACCCTCAGCTCGCCGACGCGCTGACGAAGCAGATCGATGACATGCTTAAGTCGGTCGTCGACGCGGACAGCAAAATTCCACCGCCGCCTGACAAGGGCTTGGCTCAATTAGCTGGCATCGGCCCGGACGCAGCCACCCAGCTCGGAATGACGCGCATTCCGCCGGGCGTTGAAGCATATGACGAAACCATCACCTCGGAACGTATCATTGCGGTGGGCGACATGTACTATCTATGGCAGCATGAGAAGATTGGCGTCTTTCGCGTCGTACAGAAATTACAGGAACTTTTCCGTGCTGGCACCGTTCGGTTGTCCGGAGGTCCCGGCGCTTACGCGCTGTATCAGTTCGATCGCCGCGAAGTGCTTCGCTATACCCTCCGCGAGCGACTGGCCGCTTACAAACGAGTCTTCAACTACGGCCAAGGCTCGGTCCCGACTGGCTCGCGGGCGAATACGGATTTTCACAAGCTGTTCGCTCACTTCGTTCACCAGGTGACTCTTTTCTGGCGCGACAAGCGCGTCTCCGACGTCATCCGCGAGCGTGCCTATGACCCGAGCTTCGGATCCATCGCCATCGTACGGCGTGCCGGCCTCGATCTGCGCAATAACCTGAAGTGGCTCTCTTTCGGTCACTTGAATGTATTGCGGGTAGAAGTGATGCAGTTGCTTGAGGAAGCATTCAAAATCCTCAACTCAAATGATGTCAAGCGGCTCTTCGGCGCCGACAACGCCTGGGACGTGGTAGAAGAAGTCTTAATCCGCTACTTCAATGAGCGGCTGGTCACATCGCCGCGGCAGCGCATGGGTGTGACGGGCCGCGAGGTTCTTCGCTGGCTGGCCCAACCGCATATACTACAGACCACGCGTGCGCAGTTTGAAACGCTCTTACTCGAAATCGCGGAGCAATCGGAAGAGTGGCTTACCAGCGCGCAAGCCATGGGCCTCGCTGGCCGTCCGGCATCTCAGCGGGTACTCCCGTGGGAGCAATCGTCACCAACGCCGCTGCGCACCAATACTAAGCCGCCGGCCATGAGGGGCAAGCATCCGGCTGAGCACGAAATCGCATTTGCGTACGAAAGCTGAAACCGATCGGCCTCGCTGACCGGCGTACGTTAGAGCGATAGACGGGTATCTCATGAAAACGGAGCGCGCTCTCGGCTACGCCCGCCGGCATAGGGAGCGCTTCGTAACGGAGTTGAAAGAATTCGTAGCGTTTCCGAGCGTCAGTCTGAATCCGGCGCACGCGCGTGACGTCGAAAACTGCGCTGCCTGGCTTGCTCGGAAACTGCGCAGCATAGGGCTCGAGCATGCCACCACAATTGTGACGCGCGGCCATCCTGTTGTCTACGCGGACTGGCTGCACGCGCCGCGTGAACGGACTCTGCTTATATATGGACACTATGACGTTGTGCCCGCCGATCCGTTGCGCGAGTGGAAATCATCTCCGTATAACGCGACGGTTCGTGGCGACAATCTTTACGGCAGAGGTGCCAGTGACGACAAGGGGCAAATGTTCGCGCACGTAAAAGCTCTCGAGGCATACCTCCAGTCCCTTGGGCGTCTTCCGATAAACGTCAAGTGCATCTTCGAAGGCGAAGAAGAAATCGACAGCCCGAATTTTGCACAATTCCTGGGAGCAAATAAGCGCTCCCTTGGCGCGGATATCGGCGTCATGTCTGACAATCAGATGCTTGCGCCGGATCGCCCCGTCATCAATTATGGTGTGCGTGGGAATCTGCGTCTCGAGTTGGAGATCGAAGGGCCCAGCCAGGATCTTCACTCGGGAACATTCGGCGGAGCCATTCACAACCCGTTGCAAGTAGTATGCGACGTTCTCTCGACCCTGCATGACGAAGACGGGCGAGTCGCAATCGCGGGGTTCTACGATGACGTGCGTCCGTTTAGCAGGGAGGAGCGCCGGAATCTTTCGCAGACTGCGCCTTCTGATGAGGAACTCTTGCGAAGTGCCAGAGCAAAACGCGGGTGGGGTGAGCGCGGATACACCCTATACGAGCGAACCGCAATCCGTCCTGCATTAACCCTGAACGGCATAACCGGCGGTTCGCAAGGTGCAGGTGTCAAGATGGTGATCCCGTCCCGTGCTCTCGCAAAGCTGAGTGTCAGACTCGTACCCGACCAGGATCCCAAGCAGATTGAACAACTCTTTCGCGGTCACGTTGCCCGCAACGCCCCAGCAACAGTTAAAGCGACGGTACGGATGCTATCGAGCGCCCAACCGGCGCTCCTCGATCGCGACGATCCTGGAATGCGTGCTGCGGCCGCTGCGTTCAAACGAGGCTTCGGCTCGGCGCCTGTGTTCTTACGAAGTGGTGGAACATTTCCGGTCGTAAGCATGCTCAAGCAACTTCTCGGGATAAACACTGTGCTGATGGGTTTCGCCTTGCCCGACGACCACCTTCACAGCCCAAACGAGAACTTTCATCTTCCGAATTTCTATAGAGGTATTGAGACCTGCATCTGGTTCTTGACAGCGTTGGCGTCTAGATGCGAGTCCGCTGAAGGCGAACCGCATCAGGCGTGGAGCATGGCCTATGGTAATTGACTGTCACTGCCACGCGGGTAAGGGCGATTTCATGACGGCGCCCTGGAACACCGACGCGCCTATTGAGCCTTATCTTCGGCGTGCATCCGCCGCAGGCATCAGCAAGACCGTCGTCTTCGCACCTTTTCACAGCGACTACGCCGAGGCAAATGCGCAGGTCGCGCGCATCATCGCACAACACCCGGCGCGCCTGATCGGTTTTGCCTTCGTCCACGCTGCTCGCGATGCTGGACGCATCTTCAGTATGGTGGAGCGAGCCGTGAAGCTCTGGCGGTTCCGGGGTATCAAGGTACACGGTTATGACGCATTGCCCAGCCGCGAAGTATGCGAAGCTGCGCGCAAATTCTCCATTCCCATACTCGTGGACGTCGTGGGCCGCGCTGAGGTCGTTGAAATGCTGGCGCCACAATATCCGGACGTCTCGTTCATCATCCCCCATCTCGGCAGCTTCGCCGATGATTGGAGAGCACAAGCGCGCATCGTCGACCAGCTTGTTCGCTATCCCAACATATATACAGACACATCCGGAGTCCGTAGGTTCGACTACATTGTCGAAGCGGTCAAGCGTGCCGGCGCCAAGAAGGTGCTCTTCGGCTCCGACGGTCCTTGGCTGCATCCAGGTCTTGAACTGCAGAAAATCAAATTTCTCGGACTGCCGCGAGATCAGGAAGCCCTAGTCCTGGGCGGCAACCTTCGCCGCCTGATCCGGTCAGCGCGTGTCGGCGATGCGGCGCCGCACACATCAGTATCCACTCCGCGATTGGGTAATGGCTTTCATCGCTACATCCCGGTCGAGGAGGGCGTGCCTCTGGCGGCTCGGCCCGACCGCGAGTTATAGGAAATATCACCATGCGTGATTGGCATCCACTTGCAGCAGTACACGCTTTACGCCACAATCTTATCGACGGACTGTTCGACCGAGGTCCTTGCGTCTACTGCGGTTTACTAACCGTCGATTTCTGTCCCGAGTGCGAAACGTTTGTCTGCCGTGGCTGTGACGTTCCCCGACACTTGGCCCGCTGTCGGCATATTTCCGGATCAGGGCTCTTCGCCGTCATACCTCGGCCGTTGCGGCGGGGCAGATTTAGATAGCCGCTGAAGCAACCTTCGCATCGCCGGAAAGTTCCAGCTATAGAAAATCATGCTGTCCAGAAAGGGCTTTCTGAGACATGGCTTCAGCCGGCTGTTACAAACTCGCGGTCGCCGCCGAGACGGAGCCGCGCGCGCGTCCAGCTAAGAAGAATTTTTCGAGGCGCAGCCGACTACCATTGTGTTGCCGGAAACCGTCGGGAAGCCACGATCCGCCATTCGGCGGGTATTAGTAAATCGTCTCCCCACCGCCTTTCCAGGCGCCGCGGATCGGTCCGAACACATTGCGCCCTAAAATCCGATACTTAAAAGATTGGGCGGCAAAATTATTGTGCACGTCTCGGCTACCGCCAACGTCAACCGATGTGTATACGGCCGTTTTCAATGCTAGTTTGGTTCGTTACAAACGACAGGAATTAATTAGGCTCGATCAATAGCTTCAGCTACGCGATTGGCGGATTCGAGCGCAGCTTCCTGACCCCAATTCATCTGGGCAGCATAGGCGCCAGCAAAGTGAATTCGACCACAGGGGCGGATGACTTCCGGCCAGAAACGCGCGAGCTCACCGAGCCTGTATGGAATTCGCTCGCACATGGAAGACCAAGGCTCTTTCGACCAATCGTGTGCGATAGTCTGTTCAATTTGACCAAACTTGCCGAGGTAAAGCTGATGGAAGGCCTCTTGAGCCTGCGAACCACTGACCCCTGCCTGCGCACCTCCGATGAGAATACCCCGCGGGGTATTCACTTCATCCGCCAGAGACCACATTTCGTTCAACCTGGGATCGGGCGGCAAGCAGTTGGGACTCACGTTCTCGGTCTTCCAAAAACGCGTCCGGCATTGGAAAACGATACGTGTCCGGGTATAGTAGGGCATTTCGCGGATGACGAAAGCCTTGGCTTCGGGCCACGCAGGAGTGACAGGCAACTGCCGGAGCATCACGAGAGAGATACAACTGACCAGGTAGTCTGCATTCATCTTTCTCTCCTGCCCAAATTCGCGGTAGCGTACGGTGGCGCCGGAAGGCCCGTGCTGGATGCCGGTGACCGGACAGCCGAGATGGACTTTTTCGCCCAGCCGCGCGGCGAATGAATCGGTCATCAATTGGTTCCCGCCCTTCAAACGAAACAGCTTCTTCGTTTCGAGATCCGTGCCACGCAGTTTCTTAATTCCTGCCCCCCATATCATTTGTAAAGCCGAACCGGAGCTGCCGAACAACTCCACAGCAGCGGCGGAGGCATTTTCGCGCTTTAGGAAGTCCCTGACCGTTATATGGTCCAGTTGCCCCAAACCGTTCCCGAACGGGTTGGTCTCGTCGCGAAGCCGGTCGACATAGGGTTGGATATAGAGCAGAGGAAAATCCGCCCACGGTCGATCTGCCAGAAAGGCAATCTCCCGTTGATTGAACCCTAATCTGCCGAGAACGGCCCGACTCTGAAGATCGGTCTCGCTGAATCTTTCGCCCCGCAGAAAACGTACTAGGTTGTCGCGCTTTGGAAAGTGAATGGCAGTAAGGCCGAATTCGTGCAAATAACGCCAATATTGCGTGTATCCAGGATAGTAGAAGTGTTCGGCTCCCATGTCAGCGTAGAGTCCGTCTGCAAACGGATCACGGAGGGTTCTCACGTGGCCGCCCGGTCGGCCGCTAGCCTCAAGTACGATGACCTGATGTCCGCGCCGCGTGAGTTCGTACGCACAGGAGAGGCCGGCCATCCCTGCGCCGATTACGATCACCCTTTTGCTTGAATGTCCAGGAAGCGCCTTAGCGACAACTCCGGCACCAGCAACGCCGCTGAGCTTTAGAACGGCGCGCCGATTTATGGGGTCATCGGCGTGCATCGTGCGCATTAGGAACGGGCCCTCTCCTGGTATTTCATCATCGGTCATTCTTGCATAGTTGCGGGTACGCGGGAACGCTCGCACGGACCAGGCCGGGACCATCCGCGATGGGTCTCGTCGATGCTCGTAGCACCAGGCGCGTCGGAATGGTTAGTTGTTTGAACGCGCGGTTCGGCTCTTGAACTCGCCTCAATACGAAATCGGCGAGATGCTTGCCTAATTCCTGCGGAAACTCGGTCACACTGGTGAGCGGCGGGTCCATGAGCGCCCCTTCACTGTCGTTGAATAAGCGTGGAGATTTCACGTAGCCGTTTTTCGCGGGCACTCGAAGCCAAGGCTGTTAAGTAGCCGGGGAGGCAGCCCGGATAATCCCGGTAAACCAAGCCAGGGAAACGCAACTGAGCGTAAGCGGGCATCGGCAGGAGCAGCGCTTCGCGGCGTGTCATTCAGAAACCGGCGTGCAGAAACCGGCGTGTACCGTAAGCAGTCAACCATAGCCATTTCCAATTGTCAAGAAACGTTTCACAGCGTGCTCCAGACAACAACATTCGTATCTCACGCGGTTATTCGCCTATTTCTGGCCTTGGATTGTGACGAATATCTTCACACACACCAGAAACTTTTCTCAAGAAGACTTGACAATCTCTCAAGATACGGGCAAACTGAGCATAATTTTGGCACGTGGAGAGACTAATGCTTCTAAAGTACCCCGCCTCTTTGCTTCTCTGCTGCGCTCTTCTGCGCGCAGCGGACCCCACCGGCACAATTGCCGGAACCATTCAGGATCCGAGCGGAGCCGCGGTAGCAAATGCGCGCGTCACGGCTACTGCGATCGCTACCGGGTTGACGCGCGAAACCACAAGCGCGAACAGCGGTGCATTTTTGTTTCCGCTTTTGCCCTCCGGGCGCTATAGCATCACTGCGGAAGCCGCCGGCTTTGAACGCTATGAGCAGCGCGGTATAGAAGTGAAGACAGATCAAAACGCCACTATCTCGTTCACGCTGAAGATCGGAAGCTCGACTCAATCCGTAACCGTGGAAGCCAACGCGCAGATGATCGAGACGCGCTCGGGAGCGCTCAGCCAGGTGATCACCCAGCAAAAGATCATCGATCTACCGCTCAACGGGCGCAATGCAGCGGCGCTAATATTGCTAACACCCGGCACCCAGGACCTGAGAGCGGGAAACGCAGGCAACGCGGCGGGAGACACGGTACAAACGGTGAGCTCGCCCAACGCCATGTCGATCTCGACGAACGGCGCTCGCGCGGACACGGTCAACTATAACCTGGATGGCGGCAGCAACCAAGACCACTACACCAATGTCAACAATCCATTTCCCAATCCGGATGCCGTCGAGGAATTCAGCGTTCAAACCAACAGCTATAGCGCCGAGTTTGGCCGGGGCGCCGGCGCGGTCGTCAATGTTGTTACCAAATCTGGCACTAACCAGTTCCACGGTTCGGCCTTCGATTTTCTACGCAATGGAGATCTGAACGCGCGTAACTTTTTTGCCGCCGATCACGATCTGTTGAAGCGCAATCAGTTTGGAGGAAGCATTGGAGGCCCCGTCATCAAGGACAAGCTGTTCTTTTTCGGCACTTACCAGGGCACGCAATCCCGTAACGTCTCTGGCGGGAATGTTACAACGGTCCCGACTGCCGCCCAACGCACTGGCGATTTTTCCGCACTCTCGCGACAACTCGTAAATCCCTTCACCGGCGCCCCCTATCCTGGCAATCAGATTCCTTCCAGCCAATTCACGCCGGCTAGCGTGAAGATCCTTAGTTTACTTCCCCAGACCTCCAGTCCCAGCGGAATTGTGCATTACGATCTTCCCGTCAATGAGCACGAGAACCAGTTCATGACACGGGTGGACTACAACCTGAACAAACAGCGTATCTATGGCCGCTACTTCTATAACAAGTACACCAAAGACCCGGTTGTCGGCAGCACAAACATCATCACTTCCACACGCGGCGTCGGTCTATTCGATCAGGGTGTGTCCCTTAGCGACACTTATACATTTAGCCCGACTTTGCTTAACAGCGCCATCTTCTCCTATAACCGGAACAACGGTACTATTCTCAGCGGCGCGCCATTCGCTTTCAACAGCCTGGGAGTAGACATCGCCAGTACAACTCCGCCGGAATTGCAGTTGGCGGTAACTGGCTTCTTCACTATCGCCTCCGGCCATCCCGGTGAATTTAACCGGAAGAACTTTCATTTCACCGATAGCGTGCACTGGGTGCATGGGCCGCACGATCTCGCAATTGGCGGCGATTTCATGCGAATGCAAGTGACCTTGGTCAACACCTATCGCCAGAACGGCGGCTATACATTCAATGGCACCGGCAACAGCGGCAACCCACTAGCGGATTTTCTGATTGGCGACGTCAACCACTTCATCCAGGGCGGCGGCGAATACTTCGTCCGTACCGGCAATCTAGGTAGCCTTTTCCTTCAGGACACTTACCGCGTAAACCGTAGCCTGGTCCTGAACCTCGGCTTGCGCTGGGATCCGTTCATCCCGTACACCGACGATGGAGGCCGCAACGAATGTTTCGTCCCTGGTCAAAAATCGACGCGTTTTCCGAACGCGCCGACCGGGTATCTGTACGCCGGCGATTCGAGCTGCCCGGCCGGCGGCTTCAAATCCAGTTGGATGCAGTTAGGCCCGCGCGTGGGCTTCGCATACAACCCTAGCGGCAACGGACGCACGACGATTCGCGGCGGATGGGGACTCTTTTATCAACCGCCTTTCGTCGAAGCTTTCAACAACATGTCGGATAGCGCCCCATTCAGTCCGCAATACAGTCTGTTCAAGGTGCCTTTCATGATTCCGTACGCCGGGACAACCAATCCGTTTCCGGGCCAGTATGGGCCGAAAATTCCCGCTTCCACGGTACCTTTCGATATTCCGTTAAGCCTGGCGGTTTCCTATGAGCAGAACTGGACGCCTTCTCAAGTGATGAATTGGAATTTAACCGTCGAGCACCAATTGAGCAAAGATATTTTGGTAAAGGTTGGATACGTCGCATCGCTCGGCCGACACCTTGCTTACAACACGGACGTGAATGCCCCATTGCCAAGCCCAACGGCAACAGCCGACAATGAAGACGCCCGCCGCCCCTTTCAGCAGTTTGGGCAGATCACTCAAGATACAGCGGGCGGAAATTCCAGTTACAACGCATTGCAGGCCTCGGTCGAAAAGAGATTCACCAAGGGAGTGACCGTGAGCGCGAATTACACCTGGGGCAAGACTATTGACGAAGTCTCCTACCAGACCGACCTCTGTGGAATTAACATCATCAATCCATATAACTTGAAGGCGTACCGCGGCGTCTCGGACTTCAACATCCCGCAGCGCTTTGTCATGAATTACCTATGGCAGCTCCCTTCGCCGAAACAAGGTGTTGCGAAGGCCTTACTCGGCGGATGGGAAACGTCGGCGATCTTGAGTCTACAGAGCGGTTTCCCATTGAACATTACTTCAGGCGGCGACTACTCCTACAGCCTTCCAGAAGTTTCCAACGATCAGGCTCAAGCGATTGCAACGCCGCAGTATACTTCGGGAACGCGCAACGCCAGGATCGCACAATGGTTCACGACCAGCGCCTTCACAACGCCCGCGTCGAACACCTTCGGCAATGCGGGACGAAACATCTTGATTGGACCCGGAACCGTCAATATCGATTTTTCCGTTCACAAGGACTTCCTTTTTTCCGAACACTTCCGGTTGCAATACCGGGCCGAATTCTTCAATTTCCTAAACCATACGCAATTGAACAACCCGGACACAACCGTGACCGACAGTACTTTTGGACAAATCACGACGGCGCGAGATCCGCGCATTACTCAAATGGCGCTTAAACTGATCTTTTAGGTGACACGGCGCGACGTACTCCGCTCCGGCGCGGCGGCTTTTCTAAGCCCGCTCGCCGGAGCGTCGGAACTCCAGAATCTCTCGTATCCGCTGCGGGAGATTCAAGGGTCGCTTACTCCGCCCGATCTCTTTTTCGTGCGCGATCATTTCAGTGAGCCCGCGCTTTCGCTCGAAAGCTGGCAACTACGCATCGAAGGGCGCGTCGCTCATCCTCGTCAAGTGAGCTTCAGCGATCTGCTCGAACTGCCAACGAAAAAACTGGAGGCAGTACTCGAGTGTTCCGGTAACAGTCCACACGGTTCTGCTGCGAGCAACGCCCAATGGGAAGGCGTACCTATCTCGTTTCTTCTCGAGCCCGCCGAAATAGGTCGCGATGCGGCGTTCGTTGCGTTCGAAGGCGCCGATACCGGCCGCCTGGTGCAGGGACCTGCCACTCTTCCTTACACGCAAATCGTGCCGCTGGAAAAATGTCTGGACTCGGCAAGCCTCGTGGCTTTCAAAATGAATGATCTGTTTCTTCCCCGTCGAAACGGCTTTCCGGCGCGCGCCCTGTTTCCGGGATGGTACGCAATGGACTCCGTGAAATGGCTGCGGCGCATCGTAGTTTTAGGACGCGACGACCGTCATTCCTCATTTACTGAGAGCGGCATGGATCGTGTCTACAATCGCGTTACTATGGCTGCCAATGGGATTGAGACCAAGCGCCTTTCATCGATTCAAGTCAAATCGGCGATCGCATGGCCGCCGGACAAAATGCGGCTGGCGGCCGGCTTGTATGAAATATGGGGATTCGCTTGGACGGGCACCGGAACCATGCGTGAAGTGGCGGTGTCGTTGGATGGCGGCCGTACATGGGAACCCGCTAGCTTCACACCTTCGCCTGGACCCTACCGCTGGGTTCGTTGGAATTACAAATGGTCGGCGTCAGCGGGAGATTATTCTTTAATGAGTCGCGCGACAGATTCGCAAGGCAATCAGCAACCGTTGCAGCGCAGCACAGCGCGAAAGGATGGATATGAGCTTAATTGGTGCGCGCCGCTCACCTGCAGCGTGCGCTAGCTTTTTCGCGCTCGCCGTCAGCGTTTCGATGCACGCGGGCGATTGCCCCGCCAGTGCGGTCAATCCACAGGCCGCACAACGCCGGTTAGATGAACTCGGGAAGAACGCGCAAGTGGAAATGGCGCAGCAGCGATTTGCAGAAGCGGTCCGCGATTTCAAAGAGGCGGCGTGCCTCAGCTCGCGCGATCCCAGGATCTTCTACGCTCTGGGATCTAGCGAAGCCGCGGCCGGAGACTTTATGTCGGCCCGCAAAGCGCTGGCGACGGCGGACCGCCTTCAGCCGGGCAATCCCCTTCCCCTGGTGATGTTGGCTCGGGTGAATGTATCGATGGGGGACGTCGATAGCCTCAAGGCCACTCTCTCGGAGGCGGCCGTGCGCTTTGCCGCAAATAGTGACTTACATGCGGCGCTGGCTCAGTTCTTGCTGCAAAACAAGCTGTTTGATTTGGCGCTCGCCGAGGCCCTACGCTCACAAAAAGCGGGCGGCCCAACCCCACAGTCCACGATGGATCTCGCAGTTCTTGAAAATACCGTAGGCGCGTATGACGATGCCATTCGAAATGCCAGGGCCATCGAAGGCCGGACCACTCTGCCGGTGGCTGTGCGCGCTTCCGCCGCAGGTGTCGCCGGCCTGAGTTACGAAAGCGCTGGCCAATTGGAGCCGGCAACTTCGCATTTGCGCGCGGCGATTCAGCTTGATCCGTCCCAGGAGAACTCCTATCTGGCGCTGGCCTTCCTGCTGGACAAGGCCCATAGATACGCCGAGGCCGTCGAAGTACTCGAGCAGGGCCGCGCAAAACTTCCTCAATCGACTCCCCTCTTGCTGCCCCTAGGCTCCGATCTGATCCTCTCCGAAAGATATGCGGCAGGAATTGACGTCTTAGAGGAGTTACTTCGCAAGACGCCAAACGAGTACGAGGCGTATATCAAACTGGCCGACGCTTTCCGAAAAACCGGCGCCTCTATTCAGGAGGTCAAAATCCTGCACGAGCTCGGGACCCGAAAGCCAGATTATCCAGGAATCCATTTGTTGCTTGCCCGTGCGACGCTCAACCTGGATCCGGTCGATTACGCGAAGACTTTGGATGAACTGGCTCTGGCCGAAAAGAGATCGCCCCTCGAGGCAGAGATCTTTTATTTGCGAGGAAGAGCCTACCTTGCGACAAACCATAGTGAGGAGGCAGTCGCCGCCCTGCGCCGCGCAATCGAACTCGGGCCCATGGACCCGGGCCCTTACTATCAGCTAGGCCGGCTCTATGAGAAGCTTGGCCAAAAAGAAATGGCCAAGAATACTTTTGCGCGCATGCGATATCTGAAGAGCAACGCGGCCCAATGAACCGAAGGGATTTCTTGCGCCGGATGAGCCTTGCTGCGATCGCCGGGAACTTTGACTATCCATGGAATCTCGGGATTATTACCGACCAAGTCGACTTGGATCTAACCCGCGTGCTAAGTAGCTTCTATCGAAAATATCAACTGCACTGGGCTGAGATTCGGTACATGAACCTCGACGGCCGGAAGCGCTATGTCTACGCCGACGCCACCCCGGCGCAACTGAAACACGTGAAGCGGCAGTTGAGCGATGCCGGCGTAAGACTCGCGGTTCTCGATACCGCCATTTTCAAGATTACTCTGCCCGGGACCGTTCCGCTGGGAGAAAGCCCGGCCTATGTCGATCCGGCACAATTCGAATTCTCCCGGCAAATGAACGATCTGAAGCGCGCCGCGGATGCGGCCCACGCGCTGGGGACGCAACGAATCCGTATCTTCACCTTCCGGCGAGTAGCCCAGCCGGCGGCGATATTCGACCGCATTGTAGAAGAGCTGCACGAGGCGATCGAAGTGGCAAGACAACAAGACATAACGCTGCTAGTTGAGAACGAGTACGACTGCAACACCGCGACGGCGTCGGAGACGGTGAGACTCTTCAAGGCGATTCCGGACAGGCGGTTGATGCACAATTGGGATCCCTGCAATGCCTACGAAACAGGAGAGCAGCCGTTCCCCACGACATGGAATCAGCTCGATCACGCGCGAATCAGCCACATTCATTTGAAGGATGCGGCAGGCAAAGAATGGAAACCGATTGGGGCTGGAAAGCTCGATTTTGCCGGCCAATTTCAGGCTTTGAAAGCCATGAACTATTCAGGAACTTTATCTCTCGAGACGCGCTATAAGAGCGCGCGGAAAGACCAGTATGCTTCGAGCGTCGAGTCCATAAACGGACTTATCGGTGTGTTGAAGAGGATCTAACATAGGAGCCTTATGAACAGGCGTGCATTTCTAGAAGGAATCGGAATTCTAACCACCGCCCTCGGCGCGGCCGCGCTACCACCTGGCCGCTTCAAATTGGGAGCCATTAGCGACGGGTTCTCACAAGATTTCGAAGAAGCTCTCAAGATCATGAAGAGTTATGGGCTCGGTTGGGTCGAAATTCGACATTGCTTCGGCATCTACAACACGGAAGCAAGTCCCGCTCAGATTCAACGGCTCAAGGATTCTCTAGAAAAGTATCAATTCCGGGTGTCCGTCATTGACTCGGCCTTATACAAATGCGTCTTGCCGAACACGACGCCAGCGAAGAACGAAAAGGACGACTATCCCTATCAAGAGCAGATGGACCTCTTGAAACGTGCCTGCGATCGCGCACACGCGCTCGGCGCGGACAAGATCCGTGGATTTACTTTCTGGCGCGTCACGCAGCCGGGAACCCTGTCGCAGCGAATTGCAGAGGAGCTAACAAAGGCGGCCGAAGTCGCCAAGCGCTCCGGAATGCGTCTGGTGATCGAGAACGAAGGGTCGTGTAATGCCGCCACTGGCCACGAGCTGGCCGGGATCCTAAAGTTGGCTCCCGCCCCAAATCTGGGTGTGAATTGGGACGTGGGTAATGGCTACTCGCAAGGCGAAATATCATTCCCGGACGGCTATGACGCCCTGAACAAGAAACGTATCTGGCACATGCACTTGAAAGGTATCTCGTGCGCTGCGCAACTCGAGAACTGCAAGGAGGATCTGGCTGGCCGAGGTCAGATCGATCTGGCCGGACAGTTTAAGCGGCTCATCCACGACGGATATCAGGAAACGATGTCGCTCGAATGCGAATTCAAAGCGCCAGGCCTCAACCACCTTGAAACCACTAAACGGTCCTTGCAGGGCTTATTGAATATCACAGATAATATTTCCTGATTGCAGGAAATCTTTCTTGACACGTGCCACAATCTGTGGAGAATAAGGTCACGAGGTGACACGTGTCTCATCGAAAAATAATGACCCGCTTCGCGCGCTATACCGGTTTTGTTCTGGCGATTGCGATTTTCGCCCCAAATGGCGGAGCGCAGATTGGAACCGGAAGCATCACCGGACTCATCATTGACCCGCAGGGCGGCGCCGTGCCCGGTGCTGAGGTCACCGTGACGAATGTGAACCGCAATACTCCGCACGTCACCCACTCCACCAGCACTGGCGATTACACGGTCACGGCCCTTGAGCCAGGCCGGTATTCCGTTTCGGCGAAGCATCCTAGCTTCCGAATCTCCAAGGTGCCCCCATTCGATTTACAGGTCGATCAACGGGCGCGAGTCGACGTAACGTTGGAACTTGGAACAGTTTCGGAAACTGTCACGGCCACCGCTACCACACCGCTGCTCGACGCTGAGTCGAGTACTGTTGGTCAAGTCATCGATAACAAACGTGTAATCGATCTGCCGCTGAACGGCCGCAGCTTCCTTGACTTGGCGACCCTTGGACCGGGAGTTACGTACACCAAGGACAGCAACACACGTTTTCAGGACACCCGCACTATCGGACGGCGCTCGAATGAACAATATTCGCTGGGCGGATCGCGAGCGCAAGATACGAACTTCCTGCTGGATGGCGCATCAAACACCTCGCCCGATTCCAACACAATCGCGGCAATTCCTTCGATCGACGAGATCCAGGAGTTTAAGGTTCAGAGCAATTCATACACGGCCGAATTCGGCCGCGGCGCCGCTCAAGTGAACGCAGTGACGAAGGGAGGCACCAACCAGTTTCACGGTACGGCGTACGATTTTCTTCGCAACGACGCATTGGATGCCAAAGACTACTTCAACGACATCAATAGCTTCTCGGGCGCTCCGAAAACCCCATTCAAACGCAACCAGTTCGGCGCTAGCGCCGGCGGAAAGATCAAACAGGACAAACTCTTTTTCTTCGGCGTCTATGAAGGATTGAGAGATCGGACCAGCGGGACACAGACGACAACCGTCCCGGATGCCGGAGTCAAGAATGGAGATTTTTCGGCTTACGGAACTCCCATCTACATGCCGCATGTTACGAATTCCGACGGCTCAACGAAATTCTTTAGTGGCAATACCCTTCCTGGCACCTGCTTTAACCCGAATCCCAATACGGACGTGCCATGGCCGGGTATGAAAATTCCACAGCAGTGTTGGAATTCGTCGATTGCGAAATTGTTCGGTACTCAATATGTGCCGGCGCCAAACCGCTCCGGGCGGCGGAACAACTACAGCGTCGTGACCGGAATGCCCACCGACTGGGACCAGGGGGCCGGCCGCCTCGACTACATCCTGACTCCCAACATGAATCTCTGGGGAAGATATTCGCGTTCCCGCGAAGACGCAGCAAGCACTGGTTTACTACCTGGCACCGCTCAGACCAGTTCGGTGAAAACGGACACTGTCTCTCTTCATCATTCCTGGACGGTCGGCGGCCGTATGGTGAATCAGGTCAAGGCCAGTTTCGTACGAGTGAATGCGGGAGTATTCAACGAGCTCGCCGGGACCACGAATATCGCCGGCAGCACTCTAGGCATTCCGGGCGTCTCGGGAACGCCAATCGACTTCGGATTGCCTTCGTTCTCTGGATCTGGCGATAACTTCCTAAACCTCGGGGAGAACGCATTCGGAATTCCATTACAAGAGGTTCAAACCACCATGGAATTCGGCGATGATTGGTCCCTAAACAAAGGCAATCACGTTATCAAGGCAGGTCTCAGTTTTCGTCATGAATATCTGAATATCCTGTCCCATAATCTTTCGCGGGGCTCCTTTACCTCACCCTCCGCAGCAACTGCGGCACTCAACGGCAATGGCGGGCTTACTTTGGCCTCCTTCCTACTGGGCATCAGCAACGATTCGGAGGTAGCAACAGGGGACGCGCACAATCACCTGTTCCGTTGGACTCAGGCCTATTACATCCAGGATGACTACAAAGTCTCGCGAAACCTGACATTGAACTTCGGACTTCGCTATGAACTGTCGCCCTACTGGCACGACAATCGCAACCGAATTACGAACCTGACTTTCATCAACGGCGTTCCAACCATCGTCCGGCCCGGTAGCGGCGATCCCTACGCCGGATTCTCACCGGCCCGATTCGATTCCAATCCGAATTCGCCAACCTATCTTCCTTACATTTCGAGTAACATCCTGGGCTCGAACTTAGTGGCAACCGATCACAGTAATTGGTCGCCGCGGATTGGATTTGCCTGGTCGCCCGGTATCGGCAATCACCACACCGTCATTCGAGGCGGAGCCGGAATATTCTACTCGCCCATGAACGCAAATCCCTGGTTCGATTTTGCAAGAAGCGCGCCCATCTCAGCCAAGCTCATCCGCAAAGGCACGTATTCCGTAGTGAATCAGATCTTCGACAATACGGGGCAAACCATCATTGCGCCCTCCCAGTTCACGGTCGATCCTCAGCTGAAGACACCGCGGATTCAACAATGGAGTCTCGGAATTCAGCAGGAGTTAGTTCAGAACCTGCTGTTCGAAGCCTCCTACGTAGCCTCGGCCTCGACACATCTGCCGCACTTGACCGACGTGAATCAGGCCCTTCCCGTATTCAATGGTCTCGCGGTGGCTCAGCCGGTTGTCTATCAAGCGCCCCAATATAAATCGCTTTCGTCGTACTACAACGAGATTCAAAGCGTGACGTCGGCCAACTACAATTCTCTTCAGACCAAGCTTGAAAAACGCTTCTCTCAAGGGTTTACATTCTTGAGTTCACTTACTTGGTCTAAATCGTTCGACACCGCCTCTGCTACCCGCGATGGTGGCAACGGTTTTTCAACCCCCCACGTTTGGGACTACAAACTCGATTACGGGCCCTCCGCTTTTGACGCAAAAATAAACTGGGTCAATAGTGCGCTTTACGAACTTCCCTTCGGCAAGGGCAAGCATTGGGGAGCGAACTGGGCTGGCCCGGTGGACAAGCTGCTCGGCGGTTGGCAAGTCGGCGGAATCAGCGTCGTACGCACGGGGTTTCCACAATCGTGCCTAAACACGAGTGATGCGGCGGTGAGCAACGTCAACTTCGAAGTCGATAATTGCGACATCGTCGGCAATCCTAACGATGGTCCGAAAGACCTTCTGAATTTCTGGAATCTCTCGGCTTTCGCCACCCCGTCCGACGCGGCTGTTTTCGGAAACGGCGGCCGCGGGGTTCTGCGTGGGCCGAAATTTGTCAGCTTCGATTTCACAGCGCAGAAAATCGCCAATATCACGGAAAGGCTGAAACTTCAATTCCGCTTTGAAGCCTTCAATGTTCTGAATCATCCTATTTTCTCGATGCCCAACCCCAATGAGGACACCTATCCGAACTACGATTTCGCCGGTCACCCTGTGGGGCAGGCCACCATTGACCAAATTGGATCGTTCAATACGATTAGCACCACCGCTGCCGCCAATCGGCAGCTCCAATTCGCACTGAAACTAATCTTCTAAACAACCATGCCGGATTCAATTGAAGTTTTACAGCAGTATCGAAATGAAAAGCCTCGAGTTGGGGTATACGACTCGGCCGCTACGGCAGGCCGCGCGGCGGCCGCGCAGGCTGCCCAGATCATCCAACGAGCCATCGCTGAGCAGGGTCGAGCACGAGTCATCGCCGCCACCGGGAATTCCCAGATTCCAGTCGCCGATGCCCTGGTCGAGCAGGACATCGACTGGAAAGCTGTCGAGCTTTTCCATATGGACGAATATGCCGGCATCAAGCCGGATCATCCATCCAGTTTCAGATACTGGATTAGGACTCGGCTCGAAGAAAAAGTGCATCCAGGCGTAGCACACTATTTGGAGGGCGACGCCTCCGATCTGAGCGCCGAGATGAATCGTTACTCCCAGCTCTTGAAGGCAGCTCCGATCGACGTCGCCTTCGTTGGTTTTGGCGAAAATGGCCACATCGCATTCAATGATCCACCCGTGGCGGATTTCAACGATCCGGCGATGGTCAAGATCATCACGCTAGACGACGCCTGCCGCCGGCAGCAAGCCGGAGAAGGTCATTTTCGTGATGTGGCATCGGTGCCGAGAGAGGCCGCCACGATTACCTGTACTGGTTTGTTTCGAGCGAAGTCCTGGATCTGCTGTGTACCTGAACAGCGGAAGGCGGAGGCGGTGCGAAATGCTTTGGAAGGCCCTGTTTCCGAAGCCTGCCCCGCGTCGTTAGTTCGACGACATTCGGACGCCTTCGTTTTTTTGGACCGTGATTCTGCATCCCAGTTGTCGGATAAAAATTAGCTCCGATGGCGATAATCTACCGCAGCATAATAATGGCGGCCGTTTGGTCCACGCTTTTAACAGCCGCTGCCGTAAAGTTGGACCGGTCGTCGCACCAGATCGATATCACGATCGATGGAAAGCCTTTCACTACTTACTATTTCGATCCGGCAATAGCAAAGCCCTATCTAATGCCGTTGCGTACCGCCTCCGGCGCAGTAGTCACGCGGGATTTTCCAGTGAAAAACGACGCTTCCAAAGGCGATCCCAAAGCCTCGGCGTTTGAACCACATCAGCGCCCCTTGTATTTCGGACACGGAGATGTCGATGGACTGGACTTTTGGCAAGAGGCCAGCCTTCGATCACTATTACTCGGATCATGGCCATCAGGCATATGGCCACATGGTTTTGAAAAATGTTGAAAAAGCTTCGAGCGAAGATGACGCAGCTACGGTTCGAGCGCGCTTCACATTGAATGATCCGAACAACCGCGTGATTGCCGAGGAAACACAAACTTTCACCTTCCGTGGGGACGCTCAGACGCGCGTAATTGATTGCGAGTTTGTGCTGTACGCAACCGCCGGCCCGCTAGATATTGGCGATACAAAAGAGGGGACGTTCGGCATCCGGCTGGCACCCGAGTTGAGCGCGCCACTTGGCCACATGCTGAATTCAAACGGCGCGCAAGGCGAGAAAGCCATTTGGGGCAAGCCGGCCGACTGGGTAGATTACGAAGGAATGATTTCCGGCAAGCCGGTAGGAATCGCGGTCTTCGATTCTCCCTTGAGTTTTCGCCATCCGACAACTTGGCATGCGCGCGCCTACGGCCTTTTCGCTGCGAATCCATTTGGCGCTCGTGAATTCACTGGAGATCCAAGTAAAGACGGAAGCTGGAGCGTCCCGGAGGGAAAGTCGGTAGCGTTCCGCTATCGTGTTCTGATCCACGAGGGCAAGTTTGGACCGGCTGAAATAGGCGCCGCGTACAGCAGGTACGCGGGTGAGAAGTGAAGGATCGCCGCCGCTGGTGGATTGTCTGGACGCTGTTCTTTTCCACTGCTATTAACTACATCAACCGGCAAACACTTTCGGTTCTTGCCCCCGTCATCTCGAAGGAATTCCATCTAAGTCACAGCGAACTGTCTAATATCTTCGGTGCGTTCCAATTCGCCTACGCTGGAACTTGGCTGCTGGGCGGCATTTTTCTAGATGTCGTCGGCACACGTTTGGGCCTCACGATCGCTGTTGTGTGGTGGTCGATTGTCAGTTGCATCACCAGCTTCGCTCATTCGCCTTTCTCATTTGGTGTATTACGATTTCTGCTGGGAATTGGTGAAGGCTTCAACTGGCCGGGCGCGAGTAAGGCGGTAGCCGAATTCTTTCCTGAACAAGAGCGCGGAACGGCGGTCGCAATTTTCGACAGTGGATCGAGCGTGGGTGGGGCTGTTGCGGCCATAGCCATTCCCTGGATTGCATTGAAGCTCGGATGGCGCTACGCGTTTGCGTTTTCCGGAATGCTTGGCTTCCTATGGCTCGGGATGTGGTTAGCCGTGTATCCACGACGCTCGTCCGCGATCGAGTCCGAATCGCGCGAGCGGCGCAAGCGGCCCTCCAAAGGCACGTGGCTCGGGATCCTAAGACGGCCCGAGACATGGGCCATCGTCTTGGGACGCTCGCTCACCGATCCGATCTGGTGGTTCTACGTTTTCTGGCTGCCGCAATATCTCAGCGACACACGCGGGTTCAGCCTAAAGCAGATCGCGGCTTTCGCGTGGATACCATTCGTCGCCGCCGATCTCGGCAACTTCGCTGGCGGATTGGGTTCGGGAGCCCTTATCAAACGTGGAATGCCGGTGCTGCGCGCCCGGAAATGGATCTGCGTTGTGAGCTGCATTCCGATGTTGGCCGGGATTCCCGCGGTCCTGACTGGTACTCCGTTTTACTCACTGGGATTTATCTGCATCGTCTTGTTCGGCTATGCAAGTTGGTCCACGATGGGCCTGACGTTTCCTTCGGACTTGTTCCCACCTGAAGTGGTCGCCTCCGTTACCGGGCTGAGCGGACTTGCGGCCGGGCTCGCGGGAACGCTGTTTACTCTGTTGGTCGGGACGCTCGTCGATCACTTCTCGTACTTCCCGGCATTCGTCGTGGCGGCAACCGCGCCCTTGATCGCGACCGTCAGCGTCGTTGTCTTGATCCGTCGAGCGCGGCCAATATGACTGGATATGTATATCGTGGGAAGGTACGCATTCTGGCCCCCTGTAAGGACGTTACCTAGTGAAAAAGAAGTCATTTAAGAACCTTGCTAAGGTTGCGAACGTCAGTCCCGCGACTGTCTCAAGAATCGCTAAGGGGCAGGTCAACGTGGACCCTGCGATCCGGGCGCGCGTGCGAAAAGCGGCCGATACGTTGGGAATCGATCTGGAGCAACGGCGTAACGAAAAGGCCAACATCATTGCATTCATGCTTGCGAACCGGGATCTTTTGCACAATTTTCAAGCGAGGATTCTGTTCGGCTCTCAGACCTATTGCGTCTCGCAGGATAGAGAATTGCTCTTTATGTCGTTCCGTTACTCGCCTTCCACACCTTCCAAAGAATTGCATCTCCCAAAAATTCTTTCCGAACGTGGCATTGTGCGCGCCATGATCCTGGGTGGAACTAACTCACCGAACATGCTCAACGCTCTACGTGAACGCGAAATTCCGTTCGCGGTTCTGGGGAATAACGTGATTGGCGAATGGGATTCGAGCACGTTCGACGCAGTCTACTCCGACGACGTGCAGGGCGCGTTTGAGCTCACATCCCACCTAATCGCCGAGGGCCACCGCGACATCTGGTTCATTGGCGACGTGGAGCTGCCCTGGTATGCCCGCTGCGCGGAAGGATATCGCAAGGGCATGTCGCAAGCCGGCCTCGAGCCGCGCTTGAGCGAAATCCATTCGGACGATCGCCAATTGGGTTATCTGGCAATGCGCTCGATTGTCTCGCGCGGAGAGCCCGTCACCGCTGTTTTCGCCGGCTCAGACCAAATCGCCAGCGGCGTCTATGAAGCGTTGCGGCAATTAGGGCTTAACATTCCCGATGACATCAGTGTTGCCGGCTTCAACGATAGCGAAGGCTCCTTGTTCGATCCGCCTCTGACCAGCGTCCGCGAGTTTCCGGAAGAGTTGGGTACGCACCTTGCGGAATTCGTACTGCGCCGTATTCAGACGCCCGATCGCGAGCCGCAAATGCTAACTATTCCGACCAGGATCGTGCTTCGTAAGTCAATCAAGCAATTAGCGCTCAGGCCGTTGCAGGAAGGCGCAGCCGGACGTTCAGCAGAGCGCCTGACCAAAGTTTGATTTAGACTTCTTGCGGAACTACAAACGGCTTACGATAGCCGCGATCGCCATCCCGCAAAAGCTTGTTGGCCTCCTCGTCTCCTATCACCTGCTGCGTTTCAGGATTGAAGTTCAAGGTTCGACCGAGCCGGTAAGATGCGTTGGCCAGATGCACCAGGGCGCAAGAGATGTGACCTTCTTCGATTGGCGCATTCAGGTCGGCTTTGTTGCGGCTCACGACGCAATCGATGAAATTCTTGAAGTGGGCATTCTCAGAGCCTCCCTTGACCGGAGGCTGTTGCTCCTGATCACGGTCAAGCCATGTCACGTAAGTGACCGCATCTTCATCGCCGGTGGACAAATAGCCTTTTGACCCATAGAAGATATTCCCTACGGTGTTGTGGCTGCCCGCGGAAGGTCCCAGTTTCGCTTGGCTCGCGGATTTCTTGGGCTCCGGAGTTCCCAGTGTCGGCGTGCCTATCTGCGCTTCGTGGTTCGTAATCCAGTGCCGGACTTCGAAAGTGATCATGCGGCGTTTACCATCCGGCAGATCGAATTCGAAGCTGCAATTGAGGTCGTTCGGGGTTTGCTGATCGTCATCGAACATGAAATGCCCGCCCATGGCGCTTACCTTGTTCGGAAATGTCAATCCCATCCCCCATCGTGCGACGTCCACCTGGTGAACGCCCTGATTGCCCAGATCACCGTTCCCATAAGTCCAGTTCCAGTGCCAGTTATAGTGAAACCGATTCTTCGTGAAAGGGTGAACGGGAGCAGGACCCATCCACAGGTCGTAATCGACCCCCGCAGGAACCGGTTGAACCGCTTCGCGGCCTATCGTGTCGCGCCACTTGTAGCAGAGCCCACGCGCCATGTAGGTGTCGCCGATCAACCCGTTTTTCATCTTCTGAACCATTTCGCGCGCCGCTGTGGCCGAGCGAATCTGGGTGCCATGCTGGACGATCCGGTTGTAGCGGTGCGCCGCCTTCACCAGTTGTCCGCCTTCCCAAAGATTGTGGGAACATGGCTTTTCTACGTAAACATCCTTGCCTGCCTGGCATGCCCAAATCGCCATCAGCGAATGCCAGTGATTCGGCGTCGCAATGGATATAGCGTCAATCGACTTGTCTTCGAGGAGCTTGCGGACATCTGTGTAAGTTACCGGCTTCGGAAGCCCCATTTTGTCCATCTGCGCCGACGCGCTTCGCCAGCACACTCTCGTCTATGTCACAGAGCGCCGCGATTTGCACATTCTGGATCTTGGAATAGTTCTGCAGGTGATCGTTTCCTCGGCCGTGAATGCCGCAAATGGCGACGCGAACGCGATTGTTGGCGCCCAATGCGCGCTCAGGACGACTGAGGGCGCCTAATACCGCGACCCCCGCGGTTCCCTTACTAAAAAAATCGCGCCTATTTAGATCGTTGGACATATGATGCTCCCGAACACTTCTTTCTAAGTTAGATGTTGTAGCGTCTCTTCCACTAGCCTCTTAGTCCCGGCGATAGCGTCGTCCCCGTCGGTGTCGAATTCCATGGAGAAATAGCCTCGATAGGAGGCCACCTTCGCTAGTTCGAACATGGATTTGAGATCTACCTGAGAGCGTTTGCCGTCATCGCCTCGCACGGTGTCTTTCACGTGACACATGTTGTAGGCATGCCCGAGCATGGCCTTTACAGCCTTGCTGTTGTAATTTTCATCGTGGCCGATCAGAGAATTTCCAAAATCCGGCAGCGCGCGTAAGTATGGGCTATTCACTTTGTCGATCACAGCCACCAGGAAAAACGGATCTTCGGGTCCTGGGCTGTCATTCTCAAGATTAATTACTATATTTCTTTTCGCGCCGTGTTCGGCCAATTCTCCCAGACTGCCGGCAGCCAGCGAGACATCAGGTTTTTCGCCCTTGCGTCCGGCGACATGCTGCCGCACGCTCGGCGACCCGACTTGGGCCGCGATCTCGACGCACTTCTTGCCAAATAAGACAGCCCCTCGACGGACCGATGGGTCCGCCGCATAGAAATGTTTTCCCGCAAGACCCAGATCGACAATGTGCGACCCTGATGTCTCGAGCGTCGCGCGGAAAGCATCAATGTAAGCACGATCCGTAGAGCTGAAATGGTCAAGAAGCGGATTGATATTAGCTACCCCGAACTTTTTTGCTACAAAAGCCGGGAACTCTTTCAGATCCATTCCCGGAATACCGGAATTTCTACCACGATTCGTCGGGCTATTGATGAACGCGCGGAACGGGTAGGACGTGACCGCCAGCCTTGCACGAGCTTCGGTGGGAAAGTCAAGGGACGGTTGTTGGGAACCAGCGGCTCCTCCCAGTCGCGCGAAAAGGCCAACGGGAACACACGTTAATAGCCCGCGGCGAGATACGTGCCGTGAAAATTCAGAGGCAAATGCCACGTCTAATTTAGTCCATCATGAAGCTTTCAGCATGTCAAGAAGAGTTTCCGACGCTCTCCGCCAATGCTAGGCTTAATGTGCTAATTTTATTGGGTCATTCGGTGAGAAATATTTCTTGATTTCAAAATGAACTCCGTAGCCGCGAAACGCCCGCAACTCGAACCCATCCCGTATGCACGAGTAAGGGAATCCGGCTTGCTAACAAGTCGGGTATGAAAAGAGATCGGAACACGCAGCTGAACTTGCCGGTATTCACAGTTCTTCGTGGTCCAGAAGATCGTCGCAAAGACCGCCAATCATGGAGTGAAAGCTAAACCTCAAACTAGCGCTGGAAGGTCGGCAGATCTCGCTTCTTAGGCCAAACCACAGGTGCGCGATACATCCGTCCAGGTGTTCTTCGAAGATGTCTCTCACGTTCTGCCTCATATGTTCAATCGCCCGATCCTGGCTGTCGCATACCGGCCCATAGATTGTCGGTTCTCTTTGTAGATCTTCGAGCGTCAGACCGGTGCTTGTCCGATCCACCTGGTGAAGCGTTGACGGCATGGTATTGCCCTTGTTATTCACCTCGCTTGCGTCCGGAGTGATCAGCTAGTTCAGGGTAATTCCCGCGCTGGCAGCTTCGCTCGCCAGTTCCAACCCTGGCGGGTTTCGGTTTCCCTGCAGATTGACAGCTGCGCCTTTTGAACGGCACAAACAATCTCCCCGGGACCCTCCGAAAAAATGTCTCGCTTGCTTTAAGAGCGGCCCCCCTCGCCCACCGGGTCGCCCCAACGAATCGGGGCAGGAAAGGAAGACAAAAACATGCTTTGCAAGAATCGCATCACTCTGATTGGTTTTTTCGGCCAACATGCTGAGACTCGTTGCACACCGAACGGTACCGTGTACACTCGCTTCTCGCTCGCGAAGAGCCTGAGCTGGAAAGACAAAGGAGTGCGATCAAAACGCGCACCGAATGGCATCGCGTGATCAGCTGGAACAAGCTATGCGCTTGGCGGCGCTTTGCAGAAAGGGGCTTACGTATCGAAGGCGAACTCCGCTACCGTGAATTTACTCCTGCGGATCCGATCGCAGCGTACGCGTGGCGGAGATCTACGCCACTTCAATTTTGGCGCTGGACCGCTTCCGAGAAACACCCACTCTCGAAGCTGTCGATACAGAAGTCAGGCGACGAACCCGCCGACTAACCAATTCCGGCGGCATTCGATCCGGAGTCGATGCCCGGCTTCTCAAAACCATAAGAGGCGCTACCTGCTATCGAACCTCTTTGGTTCCTGATGCCTGATTAGAATTACCGGAATATTCTGGTCCCCTCTTGGTATGCAAGTTCGTTCTACCCTTTTGTAAGTGACTGAATTTGCAGGTGCGTTGCAAACCTACTCGTCCCAATGTGGCAAACACTCTTCGGCGCCGACTCCGCCCGTAATCTACTGATTTGAAACAACTTGGTACGCCCGGTAGGATTCGAACCTACGACCTTTTGCTCCGGAGGCAAACGCTCTATCCAGGCTGAGCTACGGGCGCATTTCTACTGCTTCGAAGATTGGGCGGCACGATTTGCCATCGCCACCCGCGAACTCTTGCGGCGCACCGCCGTCGAATTGCTCCCGGCTGAAAGCAATTCCTCGATATGCTGGTGAATCGCATCTTCCTTCATCAGCTTGTCCCAATTCTCGTCTTCAAGCGCGGGGGTCTGATAGTGGATCATTCCCTTGCGGTCGATCAGCACCAGTTGGGGCACGACGAAGCGGGCCGAGCTGAAACCCATGAACGCGACCATCTGATCCTGCGGAACCCAACCGACCGGGAAACCCACCTGATAGTCTTTGCTGAAATTCTCGACCAACAAATCCGCATTCGGATTGACCGCTACATCCAAAACCTGCAGCCCGCGAGCCCCAAATTCCTGCTGGAATTTCGTCAACACCTTCGACTCCGCCTGGCAGTGCGGGCAAGTCGTAAAGATAAACGAAAGTGCAACCACCTTTCCGCGATATTGGCTCAGTAGCTGCGGACCCTTGCCCGGGATTGTAAAGGAGAGCTCGGGCGCCTTCCGAAGGGTTTCGCCCGCGGAGGCGAGAAGCGATACGCCTAAGAGCAGCGCAAAGGTCTTAACCATATAGGAAACTCCAGCCAACAGTTTAGCCTATCTCCGCGCGCGCAGCGGCGTGTGTGAGCGCGGCGTTCGGATCGCCCATCCCTCTGGCGGCGGGCATCCGTTCTATAATCGAAAGCTCGGGGAGGTTCGTATGCGAAAGCTAATGTTTAGTTCGGTGCTAGCGGCGGCGATGCTATGCACGGGAGCCAACCTGTCGGCGCAGGGATCGGAACCGGTCCGGCAGGCGCAGCAGGCCTTGAAAGATAAGGGCTTCGATCCCGGGCCGGTGGATGGACGGTATGGTCCCCAAACCCGCGAGGCGGTGCGCCGCTATCAGAAGGAAAACAAGATTGTGGCGAATGGCCGTTTGGGCGGCGAGACATATGAGAGTCTGGGTGTCAAACGCGACGCTCCGGGAGAACATATGGAAGCCGCCGGTGGCCATCTCAAGAACTCCTACAGCAAAGGTGGCAAGGAGATCGGCCAAGGCGGCAAGGACCTCGGCCAGAATCTGAAACGCGGTCAGGTGACCGACGCCGCCAAGGATTTCGGCACGGGTGTCGGACATGGCGCCGCCAAAATGGGCGTGGGTACGGGGAAGGCAGCGAAGAGCGCCGCTAAGGGCGTGAAAGACGCCTTTACGCCCAGCGAGAAAAAGTAAGCACGGTTCAACGCGCCTGATTCGGAGAGTAGTAGAAGAGCTGGCAGCATCTCCGGCACGCCGCACGATTGCTGCGCTTGAACCCTGCGAGACGAATAGAATCAACCTCTGACAACGTGCTCATATCGATGCTCCGGACGCGGCGGCGCCGGACTGAAGCATTCGAACCGTTCCTCAAGCCGTCGCCCAGGTAACTTGATAATCTGCTCACGGAATCGGGCTTCGAGGTCGCCCGCCGGGAGAGCCGCTCGCAAATTGACGCAAAGCTCGTGCCTATTTTCGGAAGAAGCCGCCAAGTCACCTTCGATTGCAGGCTCATCGCGGCTGCCCGTAACCGCGGCCTTTATATACGAGCTCGCCGTTCGATCGATCATCTTGAGATGGACAATCTCAGCGAATGCCTGTTGCAGCTCATCCAGGAATGGACCAACCAGATGCGCGGGCGATAGGGCCGGCGCCACCTCGAGCGAGGCGCTCCAGTTCAACCACCCAAGAGCGGCCTCGGCGCGCGCGTACTCTTCGTAATCGATGTCAAGGATTTCGCGCCCGACCGGAATCGTGCCGGAGAGAATTTCGTCGAGCCAGTTCGCTACCCCTCGGCCGTCGAAGGCGCTCAAATAGCGCGTCTCTTTTCCGGCGAGCGGCGGGAACGTAGTGTACCGATCGCACTTGCTGAACGCCACAAGATCCGCTTCGGCAATTTGCCGTTCGAATAAAAAATCAATATGGGGATCGCGAATCGTCTGCATGGCGCGCCCGGGATCCACCAGCACGGTTAACGGCGCAAGCCGATAGCGATCGAGAAATCCGCTCTTCAGCGGTTGCAGAATCGTGGCCGAAAGATCGGTGCAACTGCCCACCGGCTCCGTGAAGATCACATCGGGCGCATAACGGCTCAGTTCACGCGCGGCATCCAGAAAATCGGAGAAGCGGCAGCAAAAGCAACCTCCGGTGACTTCGGAAACGGCGAGGTCGCGGGAGCGCGCATAAGCCGTATCCACGAGCTGCTCGCCCTGATCGTTCAGGATTGCCGCCGGCTTCAAGCCTTGCTTCCGCAACAGCTGGGCGGCGGCCAGGATCAGCGTCGTCTTGCCCGCTCCCAGGAAGCCCCCAATCGGCACGATCCAGCTTTTGTCCACAGCCCGATTCTACGTGAAGCTCGCGGTAACCTGAAATTTGATGGAGACACCCGACGCTGGTCTCGAACAGGCGCGGCAGAAGTTAACGGAGCTCCGGCAAACTCTTCTCACGTTGCACAAGGCGCTGCTCGATTCCGAACGCACGGCCTATGAATTGGTGCACGGCGCCATTCCCTCCGCGGCCGCGTTCTTACAGCTTCTGATCAACGATAGTTGGTTTCAGTGGCTGCGGCCTATCACTACGCTGCTTGTCCAGATCGACGAAACCTTGGCCGCCAAGAAGCCGCCCGCCGCCGCGCGCGATATCGAGCGCCTGATCGTAGACACTCGCGCCCTGCTTTCCCCGTCGCGTGAGGCCAACGGATTCTGGAAGCGCTACTCGGGAGCCGTGCAACGCGATCCTGGCGTTTCGCTGCTGCACACCCAAATGGAAGAACAGTTACAAAAGTAGCTTTCAACTCTCTGTCGATTTCGCTCGCGCTCGTTCGTCATCCATGTGAAAGGAAAATGTATGAGAACCCTCGCAGTGATCGTTGTGCTGTTGTGCGATTCCGCAAGCGCCCTGACCTTAATAGATGCGATACGAAACGGGGACTTGCCGTGCATTCCACGCCTCTTGCGGAACCCGAAGTCTGTACCTGGTTTGCATCATGGTTAGTACTGCCAGGACGGCATAGGGCAAATCCAGCCCGGTTTCGCCTTGTAGCTCCGGTTCATTTTTTGCGATGAGTAGTTTTGCCCTTAAAAAAGCTCGCCATTCTCTGTCTGCTGGCAGGCTGTAGTCTTCGCGCGTCGTACCCGATTCAGGGTACGTTCCTGAACTTCTATCGCAATCTGACGCCTAAATTATGGGCGCTCGAATTCCAATACATGCGGGCGGTCGATATCAACACGGTAGTGGTTGTATCGGTGGGACACTTGCGCCCGGATTCTCGCGATTCATCAGCTTACAGTCTTGCGCCCGACGGATTACTGTATCCGAGCGATTGGGTGGACGCGAGCGAGCGGCCCACGCGAGACCTTCTCGAAACGATCTTGTCTTTGGCCGACCAGAACGGAATGGCCGTGTACCTGGGGTCTTTGCAGACCGCGACCGACTGGACGGACGGTACGGAATTCGCCGCCCTCCGGGCCTATAACCAGCGCGTAGCGCTTGAAATCGTCCAGCGCTACGGTCAACATCCATCGCTGCGCGGCTGGTACTTTACCCAGGAAATCTGGATGAACTGGGTGAAGGAATATGGCGCCGCATACAGCGGCACGTCACTGTTGGCGAACTGGGCCGCGGATATGAAGAGTATTGACCCGGCGAAAGCGGCCATGGCGAGCGTAGTGGTGAAGGAGATGGGAGCGGGAGAGATGCCTGGTATGACGCCCGCCGATCTCGAGACTGCGACAGCGAATCTTTTAGAAGTGGCGCCGATCGACATCCTGATGCCTCAGGACGGCATCGGGGCGGGAAACGGCGCGCCTTCGCTCGAGGAGCTGCCGGAGTATTTCGCCGCTATGCGGACGGCGGCTCAGGCAGCGAACACTTCGCTCTGGAGCGCGATCGAAACATTCACGGCGGACCCCAGCCTGACCAGCGAGCGCTTTCCGCCGGCGCCGATTGCCCGGATTCAGGATCAGATCAATAGAGTAAGTCCGTACGTGAGTGGCTATGTGAGTTGGATCTTTGGCGACGATATGTCTCCGCAAGCCACTTACTACCCGGTAGAAGCGAGTGAATTAAACCGGCAGTACCGGCTTGCCGATGATCTTCTTCCGCTCATGAGCTATCAGCTTCTCTCTCCGCCGAGCCCACTCTATCCGGATACAGATACACCTTCGAAACTAATCGATAGAACGGGCGGAGGATATGATGGATTTTCGCTAGGCTCCTGGGTCGGCTTTGCCAACGGCTTCGGATACACGCCCGTGCAAATTGTTGGCGATTTGGGCGGCGTTATGAACATACACTCGGTTCGCGCGCTCACCCAATCCTGGATCGCGTCGGGAATCTATCATCCCTCTCAAATTGAGGTCGATGTGTCGCCAGACGGCTGGAACTGGAGTCCGTTCGGATCTACGAATTCTTTCCCGGCGGACACCGACGATTTCGCCGTGATGTGGAGCGAGGTAGCCGGATCGGCCTCCGCCCGTTATGTCCGCTGGACGTTCACTTGTCAGGAATGGCTGTTCCTAGCCGAGCTGGAAGTTGGCGGGGTAGGCATTTAGCCTGGCAACTTACTAACGATAAGCCGGCAACCCGGTCACTTTCTCGCCAATTACCAGCGTATGAATATGATCCGTCCCTTCATACGTTTTCACCGTCTCGAGATTGCACATATGGCGCATGATCGGGTACTCATCCATAATGCCGTTCGCGCCCAGCAGATCCCGGCTGAGGCGAGCGCATTCGAGCGCGATCGAAACATTATTCCGCTTGAGCATGGAAACATGCGCAGCTTCCATTCTGCCGGCGTCCTTCAGCTTGGCCACCTGCAGCGCGAGTAACTGCCCCTTGGTAATTTCCGTAATCATCCACGCGAGTTTTTCTTGAACGAGTTGATGGCCGGCCAACGGCTTATCGCCAAATTGCTTCCGTGTAAGCGTGTAACTCCGCGCCGTCTCATAGCAATCCATGGCGGCGCCCAGCACGCCCCATCCGATGCCGAAACGCGCTTGCGTCAGGCAGCCGAGAGCGGACGCGAGGCCCTGTGCGCCGGGCAATCGATTGGTTTCAGGAATCGCGCAACCGGAAAAACGCAGGCTCGAGGTGACTGAAGCGCGCATCGAAAGCTTGCCATGGATATCGCTGCTCTCGAATCCTGGCGTGCCTTTCTCGACCAGGAATCCGCGCACGCCCTCCTCAGCGCGCGCCCACACAATCGCCACGTCGGCCGCGGAGCCGTTAGTAATCCAGGTCTTTTCGCCGTTTAGGATCCACTGATCGCCGCGCTTTTCAGCGGTTGCGCGCATCGCCGAGGGATTCGAGCCAAAATCGGGTTCTGTGAGGCCGAAACAGCCGATCGCTTCTCCTGACTGCAATTTCGGAAGCCAGCGCTGCTTTTGTTCGTCCGAACCGTAGGTGTACATCGGATACATCGCCAGCGCACCCTGCACGCTAGCGAAGCTGCGCAGACCCGAATCGCCGCGCTCGAGCTCTTGCATAATGAGCCCGTACTCCACGCTGTTCATCCCGGCGCAGCCATAGCCTTCCAGATTCGCCCCGAAAAAGCCAAGCTCGCCCATCTCGCGAATCAGCTTGGCTGGAAATGTAGCATTGTTATACGCCTCGCGAATGATCGGGACGACGCGCTCGTCCACAAACTGGCGCGCCGTCTGGCGCACCAGCAATTCCTGCTCCGATAGCAGCGAATCGAATTGGATGTAGTCGACGCCAGGAAAGCGAGGCATTACGGGTACATCTCAATGTAGCGCTACTCCACCTTCTTTTCGTTGTTGCCGCGGTCGTCCGGGAGCACATGCTTCGGATCGATCGTGACGCGCTCGATCTTTTCCCGTCTGGAGCTTCCCAGACATAGCTTCCCTTGAATAACCACAGTTGCGAATAACCAGCGCCTGGCGCTCCATTGCCCGACCGATACGCATTCACCGGATCGGGAAGGGTCAAAGGAGCAAACGTCAACCGCGGTCGTAGTCTGCGGCCTGCGCCAAACACAAAGCAGAGGACACAAAGCCGATCGATAATCGGCGAGAAGCACGTATGGAAACTCTGTCTAAGATGGATTTCGAGCAGGTCACGGCGGGGTAAGTCCGAGTATACTTCTCTCGATGTCCATTCGATTGCAATTCTGGGGTGCGGCGCAGACTGTCACCGGTTCTTCGCATCATGTGGAGTGTGCCGGGCAAAACATACTGCTCGACTGCGGCCTGTTTCAAGGACACAGGCAGCAGGCGCGCGAGATCAATTCCCATCCGGCGTTGCCTCCCTCGCAATTGAACGCTGTCGTCCTCTCGCATGCACACATAGACCATAGCGGGAATCTGCCGCTGCTCGCGAAGCTTGGGTATCGCGGGCCGATCTACACGACACCTGCCACGATCGATCTCTGTGCGCAGATGCTGAAGGACAGCGCACATATTCAGGAGTCCGACGCCGAATTCGTAAATAAGCGCGCGCACCGCCGGAAATCGATTGGCCTCGCGGTCGAAGCTACCGGCGTGGCGCCCCTCTATACGCAGGAAGACGCTGTCCAAGCGATGCAGCAATTCGTGCCAATGAGGCTGCACCAACCTCAATTGCTGTCCGGCTCAACCGCGGCGGCGGGCTTTACTGCGACATCATTCGATGCCGGCCACATGCTGGGATCGACAGGCATTCTGCTCGAAGCCCGCGAAAAAGACCAAACGACACGCCTGGTGTTCTCGGGAGATGTGGGGCGCAAGCAATTGCCGATTGTGCGCGATCCGGAAAATCCCCCGCTCGCGGAGTATCTCATTATGGAGAGCACCTATGGAAACCGTCTTCACCAACCCATCGGTCCGGTAAAAAAGAAGCTGGCGAATCTGGTGAATCGTACCGTTCAGCGCGGCGGCCACATTGTCATGCCGGCCTTCGCAGTGGGACGAACGCAGCAGGTGGTCATGTTGTTGCATGAGCTCATCAATGAGAAAGCAATTCCCGACCTGCCCATATTCGTCGATAGTCCGCTCGCGGTAAACGTCACGGATGTGTTTCGCAAGCATGAAGAGGAATGGGATGATGAGGCGCGCCAGTTTGCGAGCCGTCAGGAAGATCCGTTCGGGTGGCAGCGGCTTCGTTACATCCGGTCGGTAGAGGAGAGCAAAGCTCTCAATGGGTTGCGGATGCCCTTCATCGTGATCTCGGCTTCCGGCATGTGTGAGGCCGGACGAGTGCTGCATCACCTGAGGAACAGCATCGAAGATCCCAAGAACCTGGTGTTGATTACCGGATTCCAAGCGCAAAATACGCTGGGGCGCGCGATCGTGCAAAAGCAGCCGGAAATCAGGATCTTTGGCGAGCCCATGCGCCTGCGCGCTGAAGTCGATTCAATAGGCGAGCTGAGCGGGCACGCAGACCAGCGGGAGCTTCTTCAATGGATGGCGCCCATTCTCCCAACGCTGAAAAAAGTTTTTCTAGTGCATGGCGAGCCGGACGCACAACAAACATTGAAGGCCGAGATCGAGAAACTCTACAAACTGGAAGTCCTTTGTCCGAAGCGTGGCGATCGCTACGAAGTATAAGTTCTGCCTCGCAGCCGGTTCAGGGTACGGCGATCGCGCTTCGATGGCCGGCCTTCCTGGAATCCGTCGAGATCCCGCATCGCTTTACGCTCTTCGGCAGCCTTTAACCGTAGTTCCTTGCTCGCTTCCGACTCGAGATACAGGCTCTGCGCCACGGCCGCCGGGCCGCGCATCTCGCTCAGAAGCACAACCTCCAACTGAAACACGCCGGCTTTGTTCTTCACTTGCAATCGATCGCCAACACGGACCTCGCGCGAAGCCTTGGCCGGCTGTCCGTTGCACTCGATCCTACCGAGACCGCACGCTTGCGCCGCGAGCGAGCGTGTCTTGAAGAATCGCGCCGCCCACAGCCATTTATCGACTCTCATGCCGGCCACGATCCCATTCTCGTATGCTGATGTTTTCGGAATGATCGACAAAGTCTTAAGCCTGATCTTGGACGAACTGAACGTTTTCTTGAGTGCGCGCCTTGCAGGTAGCGAACCGCATGCGGTTCTGTCGGCCCTCGTAGAACAAGACGGCACACCGCCACCACAGATCGAAAACAAGCTCGTTCTATCGCTCGTGAATATCGAGCGCGAGACGGCGCCGAATCTCAATATCTATCTCCGGGTGGCAGCAAACTTCGGCGCGAACTATATCGAGTGTCTGCAGTTCCTCTCGGCCGCGCTCGAGTTCTTTCAGGAGCGGCCCGTCTTCACCGCGCCTGGGATCGACAGACTCAACGTGCAAATGCTAAATTTGACCATCCAGGATCTGCATAGTCTTTGGAGTATCTCGGGCAGCAACTATCTGCCATCGGTGTTCTATAAGGTGCGAATGGTGACCACACAGTAGAGCTAGATGCCATCCGTTTTCATCAGCTATAGCCACGATTCGCCGGCGCATCGGGATAGCGTCCTGGTGCTGTCCGACCGCTTGCGCGGGGACGGTGTCGATTGCCGCATCGATCAATATGAAGAATCGCCACAGGAGGGCTGGCGCGATGCTGCTACCAGCAAGTGGAGGAATCCGCCTTTGTGCTGGTCGTATGCACGGAAAGCTATCTGCAGTGATTCAAAGGGGAGGAAGTGCCGCAGGTTGGCCTGGCGCGATGTGGGACGGGCACATCATTACCCAGGAGCTCTAGTAATGCACAAGGTCGCAATACGAAGTTCATTCCTGTCGCGTTCTCTAAATACGATGCCCTATTCGCGCCGACCACGGTGGAAAGGGCTACAAGGTACCGGCTCCCCGAAGACTATGATCGGCTGTACCGACGTCTCGCTCGCGATCCGTGCAGGCGCTGGGACCGGACCACGGCGAGGTGGCCATCAGCCTCAATAACATTGGGGAACTTACGATGACGCGAGGCCGAGCTTCTCTGGCAGCGATCGCTCGGGATTTGTGAAAAAGCGCTAGGGGCCGACCACCCCAAAACGATCCTCGTGCGCGCCAATTTAGATCGAAACCGCAGTTCTATGTAGTCCTTATGCCATAATGCCGCTGATGATTTCGATGCCTATTGGCTGTCAAACATATCCAGTCCGAGCGCTCATTGAAAAAGATTTCCCCGGCACGTTGAAAGAACTCGCGGGCGCTGGTTTCCAAACAGTGGAACTGTGCTCTCCGGTTGGCTACGCCGGCGAAGGTTTCGCGACACTCGCCAAATACAAACCGGCCGATATCCGGAAAATTCTAGGCGATATCGGCCTCACATGCGAGAGTTCCCACTTCAGCATGAAAGAACTTCGCGACGACCTGCCCGGCAGAATCGCATGGGCGAAAGAATTACGCATTACCCAAATGTTCGTGCCGACTCTGACAGGCCCGAGCAACCCAACCATGGATGATGTCAAACGAGTGGCGGCCGAATTCAACAAAATGGGCGAGCAGGCATCCAAAGCCGATGTTGTGCTGGGGCTTCACAACGAAGATTTCGAGCTTACGACCGTAGATGGCAAGCGCACGTACGACGTGCTGCTGGATCTCCTAGATCCAAAGCTCACCACCTTCCAGTTTCAAGTCTCTACAATCAGCCGCGGCTATGACGCAGCCGAATATTTCACCAAATATCCCGGCCGGTTTATTTCGCTGCATGCGCAAGACTGGTCCGCGGCATCCCAAAAGACAGTGGCCATCGGACAGGGCGACCTAAATTGGACCAAAATATTTGCGGCCGCCAAGGCGAACGGGATGAAAAACTATTTTGTCGAATTGAACCTGGACGCCATGCGAGCCAGTGTTCCCTATTTGCGAGGATTAAACGTATGAACCGCCGTGATTTTCTAATCGCCGGTACAGCAGCGGCTGGCTATGCCAGCAAAGCGCGCGCCGACGCACCGGATCGCGCCAAACTGGACCGCATTGCGGTCATGACGCTAAGCTTCAGCAGCATTCTGAAGAGCGCGGCGCATCCGGACGACCCGGCCAGGACGCTCGATATCCTGGACGCTCCGCAGATGATCGCCGATCGCTACGGCATCCATCACGTGGAGTTTCAGCACTCCCACTTTGCTTCCACCGAGCCTGCCTACCTGAAGGAAGTGAGCGACCGATTGAAGAAAGCGAAATCGCAGATGAATCAAATCTGCCTCGAATTCGGACCGCTGAACATTTCCTCCCCGGATCCCGTATTGCGGGTAGAGACAATCGATCTCACCAAGCAATGGATTGAACATGCACGCGCCGTAGGCTGTCCGCGGGTCATGCTGAATCAGGGGACGCTCGCTCCGGAGGTGCTTGACACTGCCACAGCTACATTGAAGACGATAGGCGAATACGGAAAATCCCGGAAGATCTTCGTGACCATGGAAAATCGCGGCCACGTCCCCCGCCCCTTTGTGGGAGTCCCTCCGGCGCCAGGGCAGACCGCCGGCTGGGAGGTAATTGTCCAAGTCATCAAAGCAGCCGGAATCTACGCCAATCCCGATACCGGCAACTTCCCGGATGAGACGGCGCGCGCTGCTGGATTGCGGGCCATGTATCCGCTCTCCTCGGGCAGCAGCCACGCCCACTACGCGCCGGAGCGATATAGTGAAGCCAACGCGATCAAAATTTCCAAAGAAGTCGGATATAAAGGGCTCTATTCGATTGAGGCCGTAAAGGCCAACGGCCCGGATCCCTACGCGGCGGTGCAAACGATAGTGGACGAGCTGCTCAAGGACATTTAGCTGCTAATGAAACCTATAAAGTAAAATTCCGTATCCGACGCCGGCCTCATCCGCCGGGTGCGCAACCTGAAACGCCATAAACCGGCCGTCGGTGGATACTACTGGATTGGATGCCTTATAGCCTTCATAGTCGTTGAAATTAGTAAGTCGCTTGAAGTCCTTCCCTGTGCCATCCAGACGTAATTTCCATATGTCGATATTTTGAGAGCCGTGACTTCCGCCGAGTTGGGCAACCTGGCGGTCGCCTTCCACATTCGTGTATTGGCCATCCGGATAGATGCCCTCGCATTCGTTATACGTGCCGGGCGCCTTCGACATGTTCTCGACTTTGCCGTTGCCCAGGTCAATCGTCATTACGGAGGCGAGATGCTGGGGCTCATAACAGGTGAATGTCATTTTCTTATCGTTATCGAAGAAATCCTGCGCCTCGATTGTGCACGCTTTTGAATTGCTTTCGTAAACCACGCGTTTATTTATAAGCCGCGCCGCACCGCCGGATAAGTCGACCGTGGCGACCACTAATTGGGAATGATCGGGTGCAAGGGACGGATCTTGAGCATGCGTCACGGAATACGAAATAGTCATGCTCTTCTTCGAGAGAGCCGCTCCTTCCGACATCTTCTGATTGAAACGTTCGGGTTTCGAGCCCGGCCGCTTGCTGAGGAACCAGAGCTCATTGTCCGCCGATCGGCTGCTATGAATATCGGAGAACCGCGCCGGGCCGATCAAAATGTAATCGCCGGAGGATAGATGCATAATCCGAAGAAATGCTGCGCCAGGCACACTGCACGTGAGGCACCGGATCACATGAGTCTTTAAATCGATGACAAATGCATCGCCAAAGCTCTTATCCATAAACGCAATCCGCTGGTTATCGGGCGAGATGTCGGCGCGCTCGCCAAAATGCGTGAGCATCTCAATATTGTTGGGCAGATGATCGAGCGGATTCCCGGTCTTTCGCTGCCCGAAACCGGAAGCCGAGAGTCCTAAAAGGATAAATACGATAGGCCGCATGGGTTATGCCATCCCGATCACGAAATAGGGTTGATTTGCAAGGTTTGTATCAAAGCCAGGATATAACCAGGCAATATTGGGATCGCGTCGTAACTCAAAATAATACTGGAGAGCATATGGCGATTTAGAGTAAGTCCCGGGAATCGACGCGGAATATCCTTCTCGATTTCGCTCCATATCGATCGCTTGCCATCGCTCGGCTTGGTTCACCTGACGATAACGGAGCCGGATCGCCGAAGGCCTCTCACGGGTTTCGGAATGGGCGAAGTCTGAGTGTGATCGCAACCTCCTCGCCGGGCTGGAAGGATTTCGGAGGCGTATGGCTGCAGCGGACGGAAGGGCGATGCGGCCGGCCCGTTGCAGCGAGAATGGCCTGCTTCACTGGCGCTCCACCGTCAGGTGTCGGACCGGAATTTGTAACCAGAGCTTCCATCGCGGCCAGATCTTTGTCGATGGCCGGCAATCTGTCGAGCCAATGTCCGCGCTCGATTGGCCGCCGGCCAAAGGTAATGTCGGGACGATACACAGTTCCCGCACGATTCGCCATAGCCGACCATGCCGAGCGTGCTTTGCGATAGGAAGTGACGGCCGCTTGCAATGCTGTCCCGTCGCCTGTCCGCTTGTAGATGTCATAGAGCACACCGCTGCGCAATTTCGCCGCAAAGAACTGGCCCAGGCCGATCTGGATTCGAATGTCCTCTTCAAAACGGCGCAATTCCGGAGTGGCCCGCGAGCCGGCATTTCCGCTGCCTGCCGCCAGCGACTGGTTAGCTGTCTCCGATAAATTCTCGAGCCACTGCGCAACCTCGATCGGCGAATACTTCCCAGTGGCCTCATTGTTCAGCAATGTCGCGGCGTGTTGTTCGATAGTAGAGAACAACTCAGGATCGAGCGGGCTGACCGTGCCGAACCGCTTCGGTACCGGCGTATCGGAATACGGTTCGAGCTTCGCTTCCCTCGACGATCGGCATGTTCGTGTATATCTCGGGCCAGTAACTGTTGTTTGAGGCCGAAGGAAGGTGGGCCGTCGTTACCAGAGGCAGTATGCGGCTGGCCTGTGAAAGGGCCTGCTCCATCGAAAGTGCGGCGCCGCCGAATTTCGCCCGGAGATACCGGCGGCATTCTTCAGGGTCCGCATTCGGATTGTACAGATTGCGTCCCCAAACACGATACGTGTATCGATACTTTGACCAATCGCCATCGCTTGGATTCAGAGATTCATCACGCGTATGCGCAGCGTCCTCCGGCGAGCCCCGATCCCTCCCGGCCTTTAAAGAACAGCGGTTCGAAGATCTCTACTCCGGATGCCCCGCAGAAATGTGAGCTATGCCCGTAGCCGGAAGCTAGTGCCGGATCTCCCCACAGTAGTGTTCGTTGGGTTCCTGGCCAGATTCGAAACAATACGTCAAACCGGCGATTCCGCTGAAATAAATCGCCGTACCCATACCGCAAGAAACGGCGTGATCCGTTACTGAGATTGAATACCCCGTCGGTCTTTATATCGGCGCGGGGCATCTCCACCTCGCGGATCGCCGCTTGGTGATAGGCAAGCCCCATGTGTTCGGCCCAGTACTTCGGTGAAACTTTAACCGGCATGCCTGTCTGGAGCGCAATATCGATCATCTTGCTGTCGAGTCCTTTGGCGTGCATATCAATCTCAATCTTGCGGCCGCTGCGCGTGATGGCCTCGAACAACGTTTGCCAGAACGAATAACTTCCCTCCGGAATACCGCTCTCGCCGTGAACGCGAAGCGTAAGCCCTTGAATCGCCGGACAGGATTTCAGCAGCAGCGCCAGCGCGTCGCGGCAATAAGGAGCATGGGTTTCCGCTGTCAGCCCTTCCACATGATGATCGGAGTTTGGGCTGTCCACCCATTGGTACGCATGCGTCCAGATCCCGAGTTGACAATCAAGTCCTCGGCTCGCGGTCTCCTCAGTAATGAACTTCAACATGTCCAGGTTCTTATCCCGTTCCGCGTCGCTAAGCGGTACGACCCTCACCTTGTAACCCGGCACCTCGAAAAGATACGGATAAGGGAAGTGAAAATAATCGCCTGTTACGCCGCGCGGAAAATTATAGCCAAGACCAAATGTAAGACTAAACCGGTTAAAGCGATTGACCGCGAGATCTGTCAGGTAATTGCGCCAAAACGTCTTATCGTAATACCAAGCCTTATCTTCTACGGCGCTGACAAACGCGCGGGCGATGCTGCGAACGCGATTCGCTGGCTTCTCTTCCGCGATGCCGCCGGACGCTAGCGAGTCTGGAAGATCGCCAGCGAGTTGCACTCTGTCGGCCAGTTCGAGCACGCCATAAACGAGACCTCTGGCATCCGTTCCGTGGACAAGAACGCGCCGGTTTCCCTTGTATTTTTCCGTTTCGCACGGCAAATGCTTCCGGGGTTTTGGGTAGCCCAACACTCCCGCCCACGGCAATATAAAGGCTCGCATCGCTCGCCTCAGTGGGTGAATTGACGACGGCCGCTGGCGTTTGGCGGGATTCGATTGCCTTGCGTAGTTCTTCGAGTGCCCATTTCACCGGACGGCTTGCAACGTGCGGGTCTGCCTTATCCGCGACAATGACGATCCGGCCGTTAGCTGCATTCAGCCGTACATCGGCCAAGCCCAACGCTGAAGCCGCCCCGCCTTCTTGAGAAACTCCCGGCGCCGAATAGAAGCTTCTAAGTCAGATGACATCGTCTTTACTCCTGAGTGGTTTCACAATGTGGCACGTCGCACATAACCTGTCACGCGTGAGTAATATCGCAAGCATTTTCTAAAGTCAATAGCTTGACTTCATCGAAATCAAGGAATAGTATTTGACTCAATCCAGTTTGCTGGATGTAGTTTCACAATGTGGGAACGAGTAACTCGTCAGGGATGAAATAGGAGGACTCTCGGCTATGTATGCGGGGTTTTCGCTCAGATGGATGATTGTCGCCGCGCTTGGCGTTCCTTGTCTCGCGCAGGTCACCACTTCAACTTTTCTTGGAACCGTAACGGATCCCTCCGGCGCTGTCATAGTGGGCGCCACCCTCACGCTGACCAATCAGGGGACTGCGGCAGCCATCTCCAAGGTCAGCGGTCCGGATGGCAATTTCGAATTCGATTTCCTGCGGGCGGGAACTTACCGGCTCAAAATCGCAGCGCCCGGGTTCAAGAGTCTGCAAACCGGTGACCTCGACATGCTCGCCGGCTCGAGCATTCGGCGCGCCTTCACGCTTGAACTAGGCGCCGTGAGCGAAACTGTGTCGGTCGAAGGCGCAACTCCTCTGGTCAATACAGTTTCCGCGGAGCAATCTCAAAGTATTTCGCGCACGGAAGCATCCGAGCTTCCACTGGCGAAACGCAATGTCGCAAATCTCCTGGGCCTCGGTACAGGCGTGAGTCCCGGCGCTGGATTTGTGAGGCTGAATGGAGTCGGCAAAACCGGAACGCTGTATACCGTCGATGGTACGAATGCCACCGCAGATCCCGAAAGCCGCACGACATCCATGCGCGGCAATTTTGAGCAAATAAACCTTCTAAGCTTGGAAGCTGTCGATCAAGTGGAAACAACCAAAGGAATTCTTCCCGCCGAGTACGGTCAGGCTTTGGGCGGCAATGTCAACCTCATCACTAAGTCCGGCACGAATTCCTGGCACGGCGGCGCTTTCGAAAACTTCCAATCGGATAATCTCAATGCCCGTTTACAGTTCCTGGGCACAAAGCCGAATTCCGTGTTCAATCAGTTCGGCGGCTCCTTGGGCGGACCGATCAAGCGCGATCGAATTTTCTTCTTTGCTGATTATGAGGGCTACCGGCAATCGGTCACGCAGGTTGTAAGCGGGACTGTTCCCACTCCGAATTTCCGGCAGCAGATTATCGCCGCTGTTCCGGCCTACGCAGTGCCCTTGCAAGTCACTCCGCTACCGAACCAAAGTTATGCCCCTACCGCCGACACGGCTCTCTACATCGCTGGCCGTGCGCAAACGGCCACCGACAACCACGTCGATGTAAAGGGTGACATTCGGCTCACTGACACGAGTAATTTTGCACTGACGTATTCGCATGGCCGTCCGGACCTGACGACTCCTCGCATCTTCATAGATGGCTCCAACGATCAGGCCTACCACGGATTCACCGATCGTGGAACGGCCAGTTATGTCTTCGGACGCGCCTCCTGGACTTCCGAAACGCGCTTCGGCTTCAACCTAAATGACATGGATCGGACCGATGCGTATTTGAAGCAAGGCATCCCGGATATTCTTCCTTTCGGAGGCCGGGCGCCGCAGTTATCCTACTCGGGATTTTCTACGCCGGGCGCTGAATTGTGGCTTGAGGAGGGCAGGACCTGGAGCCTGGAGGAAAAATACGCCCGCTTCGTCGGAAAACACAGCATCAAGTTCGGCGGCAGTTTCATGCGCTTTAACGTGTTCCGCAATAATCCGCAGAACCCTACGATCAATTTCAGCAACAAAGCGGATCTTCTCTCAAATACGCCGAGTTCAATTAATCTTACATTCGGAAATGGCAGCTACAACGGCGGCAATTACGTGGTCGGAGCGTTCCTCCAGGACAACTGGAGAATTACGAAAAGACTCACTCTCAACCTAGGGGTTCGCTACGACTACGACTCCAAGTACATCGCGCACCCGCGCGTCCCCGGACAGGATTTCGGCCTGTACAACCTGGACGGGTTGCTCGATAGCCAATTCCACTTTGGACCAGTGCGGGATCCCAACGACCCCTACAATTCCGATGCTCAACTGAACCTTGCGCCGCGTGTCGGATTCAGTTACGACCTCACCGGCAAGAGTACGACCACAATCCGTGGCGGCTATGGGGTGATGTTCAGTCCTGTGGCGGAAGGCGTGTTCAGCGGGGCGGTCGGCGCAAAATATCTGCCGTTCCGCACGATTCTGAGCAGGCAGGACGGAATCAGCAACAATCTTCATTTTCCCGTCTACAACGACACTATCGCCGCCATCATCGAGCCTCTCCAGCGCGTCCAGCCGACTCTTGTGATCGATCCGAACCTTCAGATGCCATATGTTCTTTCGTCGTATTTCGGCGTCCAGCACTCGCTGACGTCCACTTTGGTGCTCGAATCGGCATATGTGGGCAATCGGGGCGTGAAGTTTCCGATCAATCGTACTTACAACTTTCCTAATCGAGTCACCGGGGTGCGTCCCAATCCGCAACTGTCGCAAGGCTACTATCTGGACAATTCAGCCACCAGTTGGTATCACTCCTGGCAGACGTCGCTTCGAAAACGCTTTTCGAAGAACCTGAGCTTCGCGGTCCGTTACACCTGGGGCAAGCAACTCGCCACCGATAGCGGCGACATCGGCGCGTATTACCAGAACGATGCGAACGTCCGGGCGCAGGACTTCTTCAATCTGCGTCGAGAGTGGGGTCCGGCCGACGGCGATACGACGAACTACTTCTCGGCGGACTGGGTATACCAGCTTCCGGCTCTTGCCTCGCTTCACAATGCCTTACTGAGAGGAGCTTTGGGCGGTTGGCAATTCTCCGGGATTTTCTCAGCGGCGAGCGGGCAGCCAATCATCATTTCCGAACAGACGGGAGAAAACATCAGCCGTCCCGATTTCCTTTCCGGAAATCCCATCAACTCTAATTACACCCAGACTCTGCAGTATTTAAATACGCCGGCTTTTTTAGCTGTGCCGGTTAGTTCCGCTTCGAGCCTCCCCATTCGTCCCGGCAATCTCGGGCGCGGCGCCATTCGCGGCCCTGGCTTCTGGAACAGCGATCTGTCGTTGGGAAAGAATTTCAAAATCGCCGAGAAAGTGCAACTTCAGATCCGACTCGACGCCTTCAACGCGCTGAATCATACGAGTTTGACAAGCTTCGCGTCGACCGACATCACCAATTCGTCGTTCGGTCGCTTTACGAATACCAGAGGCAGCCGTGTCGCCCAACTCAACGCACGCTTGAGTTGGTAAACTCGCGCCAGCCCGTGGCGCCCCTCATGCATAATTAAGGTCTGTGGTTATCCGCCATGGCCGAACACACGCTGCAATCCATCGCCTTTCCCGTACTCAACGCGGAGCAGATTGCCCAGCTTGCTAATTGCACAGCGGTAACCCCAAGACAGTGCCGCGACGGGGAGACCCTTGTCTCGGTGGGCGATCGCATTTTTAAATTCTTCATTGTCAAGTCGGGCGAGATCGAGATCCTTGATTATTCCGGAGACGCGCCGAAGACGATTGCGATTCACCACAAAGGCGAGTTCACGGGCGACATCTCGCATTTGACCGGCACTCCTGCCATATTTACTGCCATCGCCCGGGGCAATTGCGAGGTATTCGAAATCTCGGGCGAAGCTCTGCGCCACGTATTAAACCAGTGCCCGGGGCTGAGCGATATCATTCTTCAGGCTTTTATCGCCCGGCGGCAGTTACTGCGTGAATCTCCCAATTTCATCGGCCTGCGAGTGATCGGGTCGCGTTACTCTCCCGACACGTTCCGCGTCCGCGATTTTCTGTCGCGCAACCGCGTGCTCTTCACCTGGACGGATCTCGAGACGGAGCCGCAGGTGGACCTGCTGCTCAAAAGTTTCGGCGTGACGGAAGCCGACACCCCTGTTGTGGCCTGCGCGCACATGCTGCTTTTGCGCAATCCATCCAATAAGACTTTGGCGGATGAGGTTGGCATCCATCGGCAGCTCGAACAGACCGTTTTCGATCTGCTGGTCGTGGGCGCGGGTCCGGCGGGCTTGGCTGCCGCGGTCTACGGCGCGTCAGAAGGATTGAGGACCGCCGTCTTGGATGCAACCGCTCCCGGGGGCCAAGCGGGCTCCAGCATGCGAATCGAAAATTATCTCGGCTTTCCGACCGGCTTGACCGGCGCCGAGCTTACCGACCGCGCAACGCTTCAGGCCAATAAATTTGGCGCCCATCTTTCTATTCCGACTGCGGCCACTCGCTTATCGTTCGAGAACGGGTATGCCACTCTGGACGCGGGCGGCGGCGAACCCATCACAGCCAAGTGCCTCCTGATCGCGACCGGCGCCCAATATCGAAAGCTCGACGTCCCGGGCGTGGAGCGATTTGAAGGAACAGGCCTCTACTATGCGGCGACGCCTGCCGAGGCGCTGCTTTGCCGCGGATGCCCGGTCATCGTCGTCGGGGGCGGAAATTCCGCCGGGCAGGCGGCTGTCTTTCTGGCGGGTCAGGCGAGCCGCGTGCTGCTGCTCATCCGCGGCAACGACCTGAATAAGAATATGTCCAGCTACCTAGTCAACCGGATCGAGCAAACTGCTAATATCGAGCTGCTTTGTAACACCACGATCCGGCGGATGGAGGGAAACAGCCACCTTAAGAAGGTCGAGATCGCAAACAGCACGAACGGTCACTCCCAGACGATCGAGACTCCGGCCGTATTCAGTTTTATCGGCGCGACGCCCCTAACTGACTGGCTGCCCATCGATGTCGAACGGGATGCGAAGGGATTTGTCCGGACTGGGGCCGCTCTGGCGCAATCGCCGCACTGGGCCGCCACGCGGGCACCATTCTTACTCGAGACCAGCCGTCGTGGCGTGTTCGCCGCAGGGGATGTGCGCTCCGGGTCCGTCAAGCGCGTTGCGTCGGCGGTCGGCGAAGGCGCGATGGCCGTCCAGTTCGTACACGAGTATTTAAAAGAGATGTAAGCCGGCGGCCGTTATGCGAGAGCCAAGTTCAAATTTTCGATAGCTTCATCGACCTCGGCCGTGTTCTTATAGCCGACAGTTACGCAATCGACGCCAGCATTCTTAAAAGCGAACCGCATCGCCTTCTGGCGGTCCTCACGAGCCGTGAACGAGCCCTCGCCCACCAGTTTCATGCTGATCACGCCCATTCCGTCCGCACGGACCTGCTTCACATGCGAGACCACTTCGCTCACGTTCCCCGGTCCGTTTGTGTTGTAGTCTTCGGCGTCCATCCTCGTTCCCTTGTGGTTCATCCGGATCATCGCGATATCGAGCCACTTGTTCTCCGGAAACCGGCGCAGTGCCGGGAGTCCGTGTACCGATGCGCCGTGTCCCATCACGGCATGTTTGGCCTGCGCTTCCAGAATGCCATCCTGCCATCGGACAGTGTCTGTCGGCCACGTCGCCGTGTGCTGCCAGTGCAGCAGCATGATGTCAAAGTAATCGGTCTTCGCGAGCTTGCGCAATTCGTCGATCTTTGCCTGCGGATCCACGCCTTCATGCGTGGTCACCTTCGACATCAGCCGGTAACTGTCGCGCGGAATGCCCTGGAGCGCCACGCCCAGCATCTCATGCATTCCGCCGTACGATTCCGCAGTTTCAAAAAAGCGAATTCCGCGATCGTAGGCGTGCCGCACTAGCTTCGTAAACTGGTCCTGTCCCAATTCGCGCTGCGTCCGTCCGCTCATCGTGCCCGTGCCGAATGCGAGCCGCGTCACCTTCACGCCGGATTTTCCGAGCGTCACCCAATCCGTCGCTGTCTGCTGCGCTGCTCTTATTGGCAGGCTTCCGGCCCCGACCAGCGCGCCCGCAGCGAGCCCGGTCTTCAGGAAATCACGTCTGGAGTAATGCGCCATTTTTTTCTCCATTTGGCCGCATCTTATCACGGATCAACCAAGCGGCGTGGGTTGCGGCCGCAGATCGCGCAGCGGCGGATTTTTGCGCGCGAGCATCGATTCGAAACGATCGCGAATACCATAGTCGAGCTGCGGATGCGTAAAGATCCAAAATTGATTGTCGCGAACGGCTTCGATTACCGCATCCGCGATCTCTTCCGGCGGTGTACCCTCGTCCACAATCTTTTTCAGTGCGTCATAAAAGCCGAACGACGCGGCAGGGTCCGCCGCAACGCCCTCCGGCCGGTTCCGGGCACTTTCGGCTAACCGCGTCTTCGAAAATGCCGGACACAGAACCGAGACGTGAACCCTGGGGGAAGTGAGTTGCAACTCGGCGTAGAGGCACTCCGAAAGAGCCACGACGGCGTGTTTCGAAACGTTGTAAGCGGACATAAGCGGCCGGGTCGTCACGCCCGCGAGTGAGGCCGTGTTGACGATATGCGCTTCCTGGTTGGCCTCGAGCATTCGCGGCACGAACGCCTGCACACCGTGCAGCACCCCGAAAAAATTCACGTTCAGCGTCCAATGCCAGCTAGCGAGCGGCTCCTTCCATACGGGCGCGCCAGGGGGCAGGATTCCGGCGTTATTGCACAACACATGCACTGCGCCGAACTCCTGGTACACTCTTACGGCCAGCGACTCGAGATCCTCCGGCTTCGACACATCGACCCGCTGGCAAATGACGTGCATGCCCGTACCGCGTAGCTCATCCACGAATTGAAACAGAGGCTCTTGTTCGATGTCTGCCAGCGCCAGTTGCATGCCTTGGGCCGCGAATCGCTGCGCCATCGCCTTGCCGATGCCGCTTGCCGCGCCCGTAACCACGGCAACTTTGTTTGTGAAATCCCGCACTCGTTGAGTGTAGCTTCTACATCCTGGGAAGCATGACGCGCGCCAGGGCAACGCATTTTCGGTTCGCGCCGGGGACTGGCCCAGGCAGAATACGAACGAGTGTGTCGCCCTTTAATACATTCAGCCCCATGTTTGCCAGCCGAATGGAGCGATCTCCCAGGCCGGGTATTTCCTCGCCTGCGCCTTTTATACCGCTGAACAGTGCCTTGCCCGCGCGGATCGCTGCCATTTGCGCGCGGCCGTCGTCGAGAATTGTCACCGTGACCAGCGGATAGTCGCCATTGCCGTCGGCTTGCACCGCCTGCGCCGCCGCGCTCTGCATAAAACGATCGACGGTATCCGCCACTTCCGCCCCGCTTTGCGACCTGTTAGGCTTGTTCACCACCGCCGACATGCTCTCGTTGCCAAGCCGTGCGCTCAACCCGACCGGCCCGTAATACAGACAGCTCCCGCTTCGAATCTCCGTTCGGTCAATTGGCTCGCCAAGCAGAGTCGCCGCCTCTTCTTTATTCAGCAGATCGCACGGATGTCTCGAAAGCTCGCTCGAAGCAGCGGAAGAACCGGTTCGGCGCGAAGGGAGATCGACGCCATATTCGGAGGCTTTGGCGACCACCGCCTGTTTCACGCGGTGAGCCACGTAAAATAGTCCTCCCACGTACTGCGACGCCGCCCACGGCCAGCAGGCACAAGATAGCGAGCAGGATCTTCATACCGGAGCCAGTTTTGGCCGCGGGCGGTATCACAGCTGCGGGCGGAACGCCGGCGGCGGGCGTGCGGCACTGGGGACAAAAAGCGAAGTTGGCGCCTAAAGGCGCACCACAATTTCTGCAAAAATTGGCCATCTTTGCTCACAATCCGGCGCCGCCATCCGCCGCCGTTAGTTACTGAAACTTTCAGATCGAACGTATCAAACTTCGTTCGGCTCGGCAAGGCCTATAGTTTTCCCAAACTTTCCCTCAATCGGGCAGCCTGCGTCATCAGGTAATTCCGTTCCGGTTCGCTCGTCGTCCGTCCGGCCGCGGTCTGGTAATGAACGATTGCGGCCCGATGATCTCCGGCCATCTCGAGAAGATGCGCGCGAACCGCGTCGAGGCGATGATGACCTGCCAGCCGCGCGTCGCGATCAAGTTCATCCAGTAGTTCGAGTCCTTTAGGCATCCCATGCACCATTGCCGCGGCAATCGTGTAATTGAGCATCACCATGGGATTGTCGGACATGCGTTTCAACTCCTCATATAAGGCCAGGATCTGCGGCCAGTCGGTATCTTCGGCGCGCGCCGCTTCGTCATGCACCGCCGCAATCGCGGCCTGTAGCTGATAGGGGCCGACTGATCCGCTCGATAGCGTCGCGCTGATCAGTGCAATGCCCTCCCGAATCTGCTCCTGGTCCCATAGCGTCCGATCCTGCTTCGTCAGCGGGATCAATTCCCCGTCCGGTCCCGTTCGTGCCGCGCGGCGTGCGTCGGTTAATAACAGCAGGGCCAGCAATCCAGCCACATCGCCATTGTCGGGTAGCAACGAGTGAACCGCCCGCGTCAACCGGATCGCCTCGCTCGCAAGGTCCCTTCGCTGCAACTGCGGACCCACGCTGCTCAGATAGCCTTCGTTGAAGATCAGGTAAAGCACGTGCAGCACGGCGCGGAGCCGCTGCGCCCGCTCCTGCTCGGTCGGCAAACAGAATGGTACGCCGGAACTCTTGACGCTCTGCTTGGCCCGGCTGATTCGCTGCGCCATCGTCGCCTCCGGTACTAGGAACGCGTTGGCGATCTCAGCCGTCGTCAAGCCACCCACTGCCCGCAGCGTCAAAGCGATTGCCGATGACGTAGACAGCGCCGGGTGGCAACACATAAAGAGCAGGATCAGCGTGTCGTCCTGCTGTGCTTCCATCTCTCGGTCGAAGGCCGGCTCGAAGTAACCCAAATACATCGCTGCGCGTCTCGCGCCGTCGCCGGGCCGATTCGCTGCGCTGAACGTCCGTCATCCGCCGCGAGGCGACCTGGATCAGCCAGCCGCGCGGATTTTCCGGCAGCCCTTCCTCCGGCCATTGGATGGCCGCCGCGAGTAATGCTTCTTGAACCGCATCTTCCGCGGCGCTGAAATCCCGGAACCGGCGGATGACCGCGCCGAGCACCTGCGGCGCGAGTTCACGCAACAAGTGCTCGGAATCGTCGTCCAGCCGCATTGCCGTTAAACGAATTCGTCGGGCGGGCCGCTCATCACTTGCCGCACTTCAATCGACATGTTCAACGGCGTCCCGCCGGGTCCCGGCGCGGCCGAAGCGCGCGCCGCGATCGCATACGCCGCCTCCGGACTCTCCACGTCGACGATCCAGTAGCCGGCAAGAAACTCTTTAGCCTCCGCGAACACCCCGTCCGTGATGGGCGCGCCGTCCTTGCCGGCTCGTACTACCTTGGCCTGCTTCGGATCGGCCAAGCCTTCGGCCGAAACCAACTCTCCGGCATCGCGGAGAGCATTGTTCAAGCTCTTCATGAACCCGATGTGCGCCTGGATATCCTTCTTCGGCCAGGCGCCAAATGTGTCATAGCCCGTCCTTGGGCAGTTCATCATCAGAATGTATTTCATGTGTTTTTCTCCTTTGATTTTGGCACTCATCGTGCGTTTTCATGGGTAGGTCGGAGCACACGCTGCATTCTCGACATCGAGGGAAAAACAATTTTGAAAAAATCCGGGCCGTGTAATACTGAACCTGTAGGTTCACTATTCATGGCGAATGACCTGAATACCGTTATGGTGGCGATTTCCGATCCCACCCGCCGGGCCATTGTCGGCCGGCTCGCGCGCGGACCGGCCCGCATCTCCGACGTTGCGGCGCCGTTCTCCATGTCGCTCACGGGCGTTTGCAAGCACGTCCGAGTGCTCGAGCGCGCCGGGCTGGTGCGCCGTACGCATCACGGCCGTGAAAACACGCTCGAACTGAGCGCCGAGCCCTTGCGCGAAGTCGCGCGTTGGGTTTCTCAGTATGAGCGGTTCTGGAATACCCACCTCGATCGGCTCGAAGAGTTCTTCGCCGCAAAACAGGAGAAATCAGAATGAAACTCACGGATATCACCGTCGCCCGCCCAATTCCCGCGCCGGCCGAACAGGTGTTCGACGTCTGGATGGACCCGAAGAGTCCTGGAGGTCCATGGTTCGGTTCGGAGCGCACGATTATGAACCCGGTCGTGGATGGACTTTTCTATTTAGCGGTGAGCCATGAAGGACGAACATGGCCGCACTACGGCCGCTTTCTAGCAATCGAACGCCCCCGCCGCGTCGAGTATACGTGGGTGTCCGAAGCCACCAAAGGCGTCGAGTCCATAGTGGCCGTATCGTTCGAATCGCATGGCGAACAAACCGAAGTCACTCTACGCCACACCGGCGTCCCAGATGACGATATGGGACGCCAGCACAAAGAAGGCTGGACTTGGCTCCTTTCTACGGTTGCCGAGCGCTTCGCCTAAAAAGTATCCAAGCCGGGCCGATTCATGACCGTCGTGGTTGCCCGTCCCGCTATCGCACGGTAGTCGCGATACTCGATATCGACAGTGCTCTTACCAAATAGGAAGCTGCTCGATACGGCGTGAATCCGTTCGGCAAAGGCAAAGCCATTGATTTTTTCGTATTCGCGCACGACTTGCGGCCGCCCCTCGAAAAAGGATGCACTCGCCGGCGGACGGCCCTCAATCTTGACGGCCGTTGCGTCGGCGGCATCCACCCACATCCGACCCTTTAGCAGATGCGGGCTCTTTCTTTTCGGAGTCAGTTCGATGACGTCGCACGCTACTCCGCCAACCGTTTCACGGCCGGCAAGCTTCATCTCATAGTTCGCCGAAGTGACAATGGCCTGCTCCCGCACCCTGCCGCGGCTCATTTCGCTTTCCTCGCGTAGCAGGCGGTCTATTACGCCGTTCGCCAGAAGGGAAGGACCGCTTCGGGATAGCACTTTGTAAGTCTTGCCTTGCCCTCTTGTATATGTCGCTTCTACGGTCACCTCGGCCGGCCTGCTGAAATGAGAGTTCCGGATGGTGTAGTACTCGGTGACCGTATATGCGGTGAGATTGGATTCGCGCGATAACTCCGCTGCGTCGATACGGCGGATCAGATCCTCTCGCCGGTCTCCCGCGCCGAGGTTGTTGCAAACGTACAAACCAAGAACGACGAAAACCCCCGGCCGTACTCGGCAGCAGCCCCTTTGCCCCATGCGCTTCCAGCCTATCCTCTTGAGAATAGCTATCGCTGTAGGACATGGTCATGAACGCGGCAATTACAGCATCCCACCTCGAGCTTTTGGTGCGTTTCAGCGCGTTTGGCACGCTGAAAAGGTCGAGATCCGAATCCCGCTATTTGTGATTAGAGGGCTCTAGTCCAAGGATCGTTTGTCTTTACCCGGCAGCCCAAACGGGTTCTCATGCACCCGCTCGCGAATTCCCGAATCGAGCGTCTTCGCGAGTGAGATGCTCGCATCGCCGAACTTATTGCGGATGTGATCCACAGACCGGAACACTTCTCTAAGCCGCGCAGTACGCGGCTCTTCGAGCAGACTCATCTGGCCTTCGGAGTGTTCGAGCGATCCGGCATGTACGCCGAGCAGCCGGATCGGTTTTTTGCCGTCCCAAGCCTGCCGGAAAAGTTTTACGACCGCTCCCGCAACCTCGCCGTCAAGTTGCGTAGCGTGGTCGAGCGATTCGGCGCGGGTGATGGTGGCGAAATCTTCGTTGCGCAGTTTGAGTTGGATCGTGCGCGCATACAACTGATGCTCGCGGAGCCGTTTCGCAACCATCTCCGAGAGCTTCAGCAGCGTCGTCTCGAGATGCTGGCGATCGGCCGTGTCTTCGTTGAAAGTGTTTTCGTGGCTGATCGATTTTGGATCTTCGTTCGCGCCGATCTCCGAATCGAACCAGCCGCCCGCGTCCTGCCCTTGCGTCTTGCCCGCGAGGGCCAGGCCCCAACGCCCGAATCGGCCGGATAGAAAATGTTCGTCGAGCGCCGCCAGGTCTTCGACCCTGCGTATCCCGAGGGTGTGCAGCTCGGCTTCCGTCCTCTTGCCGACGCCCGGTATCCTGCGGATCTCAAGCGGAGCCAGGAACCGCGCTTCGCGTCCCGGAAGAATATACAGCACCCCATTCGGCTTGGCTTGATCCGACGCCACCTTCGCCACCAATTGCGAGCCTGCTAAGCCCAGCGAGCAGCGCAAGTTAGTTTCCGCGCCGATCGCTTCGTGCAGAGCGTGCGCAGCCTCGAGCGGTGGCCCGTGCAGCCGCCCCGTGCCCGTCAGATCGACATAGGCTTCATCGATCGAGGCCATCTCGATCTGCGGGGAAAACTGCGTCAGAACATGAAAGACTTTTTTAGAATACTCACGATAGCGCGACGGCTGCCCGTCGACGAAAATCGCTTGCGGGCACAAGCGCGAGGCCGTACGCAGCGGCATGGCGGAATGCACTCCGAATTTGCGCGCCGCATAGGATGCCGCCGCTACCACGCCGCGCTGGTCCCTCTTACCGCCTACTACCACCGGCTTGCCTCTTAGCTCCGGGTTGAACAGTTCTTCCACCGACACGAAGAACGCATCCATATCGACGTGGCAAATTACGCGCTGCATCCGATGACTCGGGGCCAACCCGCCAAATCTGAGATTACTTCGAAATCGCTCCAGCCGTCATGGAGCAGCGCCCGCACCCCTTCGAGCGATTGATAACCCAGCTCCATCAGTAGTCTTCCGCCCGGCCTTAGTACGATGGCGGCGCCCGCGATCAGCCGCTGGTAGATCTCGAGTCCGGTATCACCCGCAAACAGTGCTACGTGCGGTTCCCAGTTCCGTACTTCCGACTGCATGTTCGCCGCATCGGCGCCCGGCACGTACGGAGGATTGGAGATAAGCAGATCGATGCTGCCCGCCGCCACCGCGTCTACGAGATCGCACGCGAAAAACGCAACGCGCGCCCGGTGCCGGGCACGATTGCGCTCCGCCACCGCAAGCGCGGCGACGGAAATGTCGCACGCCAGAACGGCGCAATCGAGCTCCGCTGCGAGTGTAACCGCGATCGCACCCGATCCCGTCCCCACATCCAGCGCCCGCGCACCTGGATGCTGCCGCAGCCACGCGATACCCGCCTCAGCAAGATGCTCGGTCTCGGGGCGCGGAATCAGGACATCGGAATTTACATGAAAATCGCGGCTATAGAATTCCTGCCGCTGCGTAATGTATTGCGTCGGCTTGCCTTTCAACCGCTCGTTCAGATAGCGCCCATAGTGTATCCAGGCATTCTCGCTCAACTCGTCGGTAGCGTGCGCAAGCAGGTACACGCGGTCGCAATGCATTGCATGAGCCAACAATACTTCTGCCGTGAGCCGCGGAACCCCGATACTTGCTTTTCCGAGAATCGCGGCACCCTGGTCGAGGGCAGTTTTAAGAGTCACCGCTGCGCTTAGGCCGCTATGCCCTGGTAGTAACTCGTCAATGCGTCAATCACCGGCTGCAGCCGGCCCTGCATTGTCAGATCGAGCTGGTGCAGCGTCAGTCCGATGCGATGATCGGTAATCCGATTCTGCGGGAAGTTATAGGTGCGGATCTTCTCGCTTCGATCGCCGGTCCCGACCATGCTCTTGCGCTCCGCCCCGATCTGCGCGAGTTGTTTGTCGAGTTCAAGCTGATAAAGCCGCGAGCGCAGCACCTGCATGGCCTTCGAGCGATTCTTGATCTGCGATTTCTCGTCCTGACACGAAACAACCGTATTCGTCGGCAAATGCGTAATGCGCACAGCCGAATACGTCGTGTTGACCGACTGTCCGCCCGGACCCGAAGAACAGAACGTATCTATGCGCAGATCTTTGGCATCGATCTGGATGTCTACTTCGTCCGCCTCCGGCATGACCACGACTGTGATAGTCGAAGTGTGTACACGGCCCTGCGTTTCGGTGGCGGGCACCCGCTGCACGCGATGCACTCCACTTTCGTACTTCAAGCGGCTGTATACTCGTTTTCCGCTGACCAGCGCAATCACTTCGCTAAGGCCGCCCACGGACGACTCGCTCAGCGATGTAACTTCGACACGCCAGCCATGCTCTTCGGCATAGCGCGTGTACATACGGAATACTTCGGCTGCAAACAACGACGCCTCGTCGCCACCGGCGCCCTTGCGAATTTCGAGCACCACGTTTTTTTCGTCGTTCGGATCTTTCGGCAGCAGCAGAATCTGGAGTTCCCGCTCTAGCTCGGCAAGCTGCGGCACAAGCCGAGTTACTTCCAATTCCGCCATCTGGCGCAAATCGGGATCCGTCTCAGCCAGCATCGCGCGCGATTCGCGCAATTCCCGGTCTACTCTCTTCCACTCGCGATAGCGCTCCACAAGCTCAGCTAATTCACTCTGCGCTTTGGCGACTTTGCGGTATTGGTCCGAATCGCCGATCAAGGTGGGATCCGTCATTTTCGCGGTCAGCTCGTTATAGCGGGCCTCCGCTTCATCCAATCGACTTTGATATTGCATGCCCGCTTAGGCGATGACCAACTCGCCGCCTTGCGCCTCTTCAAGCGCCATGGCCCTTTCGAGAGCGTGAATCGCTACCTCGGTCTGCTCGTCGGAAGGAGCTTGCGTCGTCACGCGCTGCAGCCATAATCCCGGTTGCGTCAGCATTGCCATGAGTCCCTTGCGCCTTTTCGCAGCAAATCGGATTACTTCGTAACTTACGCCGGCGATCAGCGGGAACAGCGCGATGCGGCCAGCCAGTTTGGCCCAGAAGTTATCAAAGGGTAAAAACGCATAGCAAATCATGGCAATAATCAGCACCACCACCAGAAAGCTCGTCCCGCAGCGAGGATGCCAGGTCACAAAACTCTGCGCGTTTCTTACGTTCACCGGCTGCCCGGATTCGAAATTGAACACTACCTTGTGCTCCGCGCCGTGATATTCAAAAACCCGGTGCATCTCTTTCAGCCGTGAAAGCAAATACATGAAGCCGAGAAAGATTGCAATGCGCAGCATCCCATCCACCATGTTGATCGCGAAGCGGCCGCTCACCGCGTGAAAATGGTGGCCTAACTCAGTGGCGAGAAATAAAGGAAGAAGCTTGTACAGCGCGATCATGAATATAAGCGAAAACAGAACCTGCATCACCATGGCTACCGTTCCGGATTCTTTTTTTCCTGTCATTTCGCCGATAGCGCAATCGGCCGAAAACTTCAGCGCACGCATGCCCAGCCACATTGCATGGCCTAGCGTGCCCAAGCCGCGGATCACAGGCAGTTTGAAAATGGGGTAGCGGTCCGAAAGCCGTCCCAGCGGACTCTCCTGCGTGGCGATCTCGCCATTCGCTTTCCGCACCGCTACACAATAGCTATGCGGCGATCGCATCATTACGCCTTCCATGACGGCCTGACCACCGACCAGCGTCGTCTCTTCACCGTTTTCGAGCACCGGAAGGAGTTGTATGTGCGTGAAAAGACGGACAAAGCCTTTAAATTTCAAGAGGGAACTCCCGCTCTGATTATAACTTGGTAAGCTAATCCGCGTGCAGCGCCTGCTCGATGCATTACGTGACGATCGCTCCAAGGTGCCGCTGGATGTTGCCGCTCTCGAACTGGCGAGCATCGAGTTTCCCGGGCTGGATCTCGAAGCTTCCGCGTTTCGTCTCGACAACCTGGCCGAGCAAATTGGGTCGCAATTGACCGCTCAGGCGAACGGCCTCGATTTTATTCGTGCGTCGAACGAGCTGCTTTTCGATGTCTTGCAGTTTCGCGGCAATGAAGAAGACTATTACGACCCCCGCAATAGCTGCCTCAATTCCGTGTTGATGCGCCGCTTGGGCATTCCGATTACGCTCTCGGTCGTCTACATGGAGATCGCGCGCCGTCTCTCCCGGCGCGTTTATGGCGTAGGGCTACCCGGACATTTCATCGTGGCCTATGAAGATTCCGGTGCGCGTTACTGGGTCGATCCCTTTCACGCCGGCCGCATTCTTTCTTTTGCCGATATTTGCGCTCTGGCGAAAGAAACCGCCGGCGTCGACGTCCGCTCGAATCCGGCGGTTCTGGCGCCAGTTTCCACACGCCAGATTCTGGTCCGGATGTTGAGCAACCTGAAAGTGATTTACTTGCGCGGGGAGGCATTTGACAAAGCCCGCCAGGTACTCGATCTTCTGATCGAGGCAATGCCAGAATATCCGGAGGAATACCGGCATCGCGGTCTGGTTCATCTGCGGCAACTCAATCACCGCGCCGCCAAGGCCGATCTCGAAACCTATCTGCGGCTCGAGCCGGACACTCCGGAGCGCGAACAAGTGGAAAAGCAATTGTTGTTGATCGAGCGCTGGAAGGCCGGTCTGAATTAGAGTTGCTTTACGCGCGCGGCAACGATTTCCAAGTCGTGCACGAATTTCGCGTATTCTTCTTCGAATGTATCGGGCATGCGCAATATGGCCGAAGGATGCACTGTCGCGACAAGTTCCTTGGCCCGGCGGTGCGGAAAAAACTGCGCACGGCTAGCAGTAATGCGAAAATCGCGGCCCATCAGCGATTGCGCTGCCGTCGCTCCCAGACACACGATCAACTCCGGTTTAATAGCGTCCAACTCCGCTTCGAGCCACGGCCTGCACGCCGAAATCTCAAGCCCACTCGGCTTGGCATGGATGCGCCGCTTGCCGCGCTCGGTAAATTTGAAGTGTTTGACGGCATTAGTGACATAGATCTTTTCTCGATCGAGCCCGGATTCTTTCATTGCTTTATCCAGCAGCCGCCCCGCCGGTCCCACGAACGGATGTCCCTTGCGATCCTCCTCGTCGCCGGGCACCTCGCCGACCATCACGACTCTGGCATCCGGAGGTCCCTCGCCGAACACGACTTGGGTGGCGTGCCGGTATAACTCGCAGCCGCGGCACTCGGGCGCTGCGGCCTGAAGTAGAGGTAATTTATGAGCCGGAGGAATCCAAGGAGCGGCGGAAGTTTTTTGATTTTTGGTCATGTCGATCACCCGGGCATCCGCTTTCGCCAGAAGCTCAGGAATTATCTGCGCTTCGGGCAGCGTGGCCCAGTGCCGTACCGGCATTTCGGCCTTCATCGCTTTTATTTTGACGCGCGCGGGGTTAAAAATGGAGCGGTAGTAATCGCGCCAAAGGTCTTCGAGGGCATCGTCGTCCGGCGCCTCCGAACGCGGGACACCTGGCGAATACGTAATCTTTTCGCCATCCCAATGCGCGCTTCGGCTGGGAGTGAAGATAGACCAGCGCATGCTGGCGAAACGTTCCGCGAACCATGGCGCTATGGCTTCTACAATGGAATGGTCCGGCTTGTACCAGGCGACAAACTGCTCCGGATCGGACTCGGCTATCCGCCGGAAACGCACGAACGCTTTCATCTTGTGCATGTCCCGGCGAACCGTTTTCTCAAGGAGATGAAGTTGCCGTACGTCGTCATCGACTTCGATTTTAAGAAGATCGTGCTCACCATGCGTAATGCGATATAAAACCCGGTAGAGCAACGCCCAGCGTGTGCAATCGCGGTGCAGGGCGGCCGTCCGTGCGGTTCTAAGGAAATCGCGCGGCACCGCAGCTTGCGTCGCGCGACCCTCGGGCACAGGCTCACTGAATAGAAGACCACTGTCCGTATCCCAGGAAACTTCGTCAGGCGAAACGGACGCAGCCAGGAGCCTTCGAGCGCTCTCGCGCCAAGTTGTAAAATCGGTTGCGCTGGCGGCGATCATAACTCGCCCGATCGCGCACTATCGGCCGCTTCGAAAAGGGCAAGCTGCCGGGGCCGCTTGTCAATTTGTTCGGGCAATCGTTGAGTCTCCAATTTTCGAGTAGCCGGATTGTGATCGGCCGTCACGACGAAATAGCGCGCACGGTTCATTGCAATCTTCAGCTTGCCGAGGTCTGCCAACGTGAGCGCACGATAGCGGCGGATTTTCAGGATACGCTGGACGTTCCTTACCCCGAAACCAGGAACGCGCAGCAAGGCCGGTTTGCCGGCATGATTCACGTCTACCGGAAAAAATTCGCGATGACGGAGCGCCCACGCGAGCTTCGGATCTTTATCGAGCGGCAAATTAGCCTCCGTTTCAGTCGTCAGTTCATTAGCAGAGAATCCATAGAACCGCATGAGCCAATCGGCCTGGTAAAGCCGATGTTCGCGAATCAGAGGAATGGTTTTGAGCGGGAGACTGGGATCGGCATGAGGAATGGGGCTGAACGCCGAATAATACACGCGCCGCAGACCGTACTCCTTGTACAATGCCGAGGATTTCGTTAGGGTGTCGGCATCCGGCGCGGTCGTGGCTCCGACGATAAATTGAGTGCTCTGACCGGCGGGGGCGAACCGCGGCATTCTGCCGCTGCGCATCGTCTTGTCTTTCGCGTCGAGGATGCCATCCGCGATCTGCCGCATGGAGGTTTCGATGTCCTGGTGGCTTTTCGCCGGCGCCAGTTGCGCGAGGTCTGCTTCCCGCGCAAGCTCGAAATTGGCGCTCAACCGGTCCGCCCAGCGGCCTGCTTCGCCTATCAATTCTTGCGATGCTCCGGGGACGGCTTTGAGATGAACGTATCCGCCGAAGGCGTGCTCGGTCCGAAGAAGCCGCGCAACCTGGATCAATTGCTCCATGGTGTAGTCCGCGCTTTGAATGACCCCGGAACTGAGGAACAAGCCTTCTATGTAATTGCGTTTGTAGAATTCGATAGTGAGAAATACCACCTCCGCGGGCGTAAAGCGCGCGCGCCGAGTATCGCTCGATATGCGATTAACACAATAGCTGCAATCGTATATGCAGTAATTGGTGAGGAGCAGCTTTAGCAGAGAGACGCAGCGGCCATCCGGAGTGTAGCTGTGGCAAATTCCAACTCCGTCGGTATTACCGAGGCCGCCTTCGACGCGCGCACGACGCGAGCCGCTGCTGGCGCAAGAGGCGTCGTATTTCGCCGCATCCGCCAGCACAATCAGCTTTTGCTGCAGATTCATTCCGCTATCTGTTAGATAGCTTCAAGGGCGGGTTTGTTCTATTTTTCTTCGCCGTTAAGCGCGAACGCTTTCCACGGGGGAGCTGCCGTCTTCCGAGACCTCAAAATCGCCCTCGTCCTCGTGGACCGGCAGAGGCGGCAGATCGCCGTTCGAGTCGAACTTGAGGGCATACGGAGCCGCTACGGTTTTGGCGTTGGGATAAAGCGAAGCTACGAGATTTTCGCTCAACTCGAAACGGATGAGCTCAAGCGTATTGTGGATGCGGCAGTAGGTGACTTGGGAGAGATCGGTCTTGCCGACCGTTGGCGCGATCGCCGACAGAGCGGCCAGATCGCTCGGATAGTGAATCGGGGTTCGGATGCATGCGGGGGTGGAAGCAGTGAGTGAATTGATGTAGGTGGGTTTCCAATCCACCTCGTTGAGGAGACGATTATGTATTACGTCGGCCATGCCGATTCCGACGGCGCTATGGTAGCTGAGCTCGCTCAATCCCCTTGCATAGAGCCGGCGCACCGTTGGGGTATCTGGCCATGGATTGTACTCGCCGTTTACGCCCCGATTGATTACTTTGCTGTCCATTCCGGCGCCACTGATGTTTTTGCCGATCTCATCCACGATCAGGATGTCGATTTCGGGAGCGGGGAGGTGAGCCATCCAGGATTTGACCTGGCGCAACAGCTTCTCTTCCTGAGCGACCATCGCGGCCAGTCCCGCGCCGGAGCTGACGGCTACCAATCCGGCGGTTTCATGATGAGCGCCTTCCAGAATCGCGAGACCACCGAGCAGCTTGCCACTGCCGAAAATGCTCGCACCGACGCTGCGGATCATTTTCTCCAGGCCGTAGCGATAACCGAACACGTGATATCGCTGGGCTCCGGCAAACTTCCCCAGGCCGATTGCCATCATTTTGAACAAGCCACTTTCGAGCGCACCCGCAAAGTCGGTGTGCCACTTGACGCGGCCCACCAAAAAGATTCCGTCGGCCTCAGATGCGTTCTTGTCCATGAAGGTCTCAATACCTTCGGGGGTCGTGCCTACGGGAACCACATCGAGTGAACTTAGGAGCGGAGCGCCCATCGTAGCTTCATGGATTCCGTAATGCGCGAGCACGTCGGACTGGCCTTCGGCGGTGGCCGCTCCGTGGCTTCCCATCGCGGGAAAGAGAAATGGTTTGAATCCCTGCTCCTTCCAAAAATCCACCACGGCTTTCACAATGGTCGCGATATTCGAGATGCCGCGGCTACCCACCCCGATGGCGACACGACCGCCTTTCGGCACGCGCGCGACGAAGTCCGATTGCCCGAGCTCGCGGCGGATATGCTCGCCGATGTTCGGAATGGCACGGTTCGGAAAGGATTGTTCGGCAAGGACGAACCTGGGGAAGTTCATTCTTCCAGCATACTTCTCGGGCAGTGTCTAGGTGACGTTGGGCTCTTCGCTCCAGCTTTGCTCGAGCATGAGGGCATACTCTCCGGAGGCGTACAACTCGAAGGTGAACTCATTCTGCTGAGGACGGTCGAATACCCAATCTTTCAGTCTCTGTTCGTACCATTGATCGAGATAACGGTGATAACGGCGCAGGAAATCGGGCGCTAGATCCTCGGGAGTCGGGATGTTGTGAAATATGGCGTGCAGCCCGATGGAGCGCCGGAACAGAGCACAAAAATCGAGCACGCCCCAGCCTTCGAGCTTCATCCGGACATGCGGCGGTACATGCTGCACCAGAAGGACACAGAAGGTTTCGGGCCGGATGCGGCGTTCCCCAAACCGGTTTGTGGCCGCCACAGTTTCCGCACACTGCTCCGTCCAGCGGGAAACGTCCTTTCCGATGTAATACAGCATGCGGATTTCAGCGTAGCGTCCGCGCAAGAGCTGTTGGTCGAGATCGTAGGCCGGAGTTTCGTCACGCGGCAAGAATCCCTGCAGGGCGAGACTGGCGCGCGAACTCTCCATTAAGAGCGACGCGTCGTCGGCAGTCGAAAACGGATGCAAAATCAGCGGCGGCAGCCGAAAGGCCTTGACACCGGAATCGATCATCGAGTTATCCGCAGCAACTAGCAATCCATTGCACCCAATTTTCGTATCGGCAAGGGAGGTCGAATTACTAGGGCGAGAAGCGCCTAGTTCTTTGCGGCAAGCGGACTATTCAGATCCCGCTGTATCAACGCGTCCAGACGGTCCCAGGGCAATGCGCCAGTCTGCATCCGGCCATTGATGAAAAGCGTTGGCGTCAGCTCGACCTGGAGCTCCCGGCCGGTTTTCAAGCTTTCGTCCACGGCGGCCGAGGTCGCATGAGTATCGATGCACGCGGCGGCGCGGGGCTCGTCAAGCTGTTGAGCCTTCGCGAGTGCCAGCGTCTTCTCCCGCAGGTTGGCCGCGTTGACTTCGCTTTGGTGTTCAAAGATCCAGTCATGAAAAGCCCAGAAGGCTTCCGGTTTCTGCTCACCCAAGCAGCGAGCGGCTTCGGCAGCGCTGTGAGACCAAGGGTGGATGGATGTGAGCGGGAAATCTTTGAAGATGACCCGTACGTTGTTCGGATATTTCTGAGCGAGGTTCTGGCGGAGGGTCGTCGCCAACTGTTTGCAATAGGGGCACTCGAAATCGCTGAACACGACGATTGTGACTTTGGCCTTGGCCGGCCCAAAGGAATAACCATCCGCCGGTAGCTGGGCCAGGTTGTCTTCGAAAGGGGATCGGTTCAAGTCCCAGATAGAACCGTTGACGAGATGTTCGCCGTCCGGCGTGAGGTAAAAGACGCGGTCGAGTTTTTCCGCACCGAGACTGAGATGCGCCATGATGCGTGGGAAGCCGGGAACGGAGCTGGCGGTGGGGTCATCAAGCACGACCTTGGTGTTCGGGGGAAAGACGTAGCGCAGATAGGCCTCGAGTTTCGCTTTATCAACTTTAGCGGGCTCGCTTGCGGGCCCGAGCGCCACCGCAGCCATCGCCAGCAGACAGATCTTACGCATACATCAGGCTCACTATACTGAGGGTTGTCTCCGTTCCGCCGCTATCTTCCAATCCTAACGCTGGTGTTCGCGATAGCGGGATTTTACCTGTACAAATTGGATGGAGTGGGCGTTCTCGGGAAGGACGAGCCACGCTATCTCGCGATTGGCCGGGCAATGGCGCAGACGGGGGATTGGATTACGCCTCGCCTGTGGGGATCGCCATGGTTTGAAAAGCCGCCGCTGCTGTATTGGATAACGGCCGCGGGCGCGTCTATCGGTTTGGATCCTGAGCTTTCGGGCAGGCTGCCGATGGCACTGCTGAGTCTGGCATTTCTCGGCGTGATGTTCAGGCTGCTGCGCCGCGAGTTCGGAACAACGGCGGCGGCCGTCTCGGTTGCGCTTCTCGCAACGTCAGCCGGTTGGATCACCTATAGCTCGTTCGGACTCACTGATCTTCCGCTGGCGGTGTGTTTCTCGCTCGCGGTATTTCTTGCTTTGCCGCTGGTGAATGCGCCCGCTCGTGTTTCTCTGAGATTCGTGGCGATTGGCGTCTGCCTCGGACTGGCGATGCTGGCCAAAGGGCTCGTTCCCCTGGCGCTCGCGTTGCCGGGAGTCTGGTTTCTGCGGGGTTATTTCAAAAAATTCTGGCTGCCTGCACTCTCCTGCGCTGCGGTGGCGGGACCTTGGTACATCGCTATGTATCTGCGGCACGGCGCGGCATTCCTTGAAGAGCTTTTCGTAAAGCAACACTTCGCGCGGCTGTATTCCGCGTCGTTGCAGCACGTCCAGCCCTGGTATTACTATCTGCCGGTTCTGTTGGGTGGCTTGTTTCCCTGGACGCCGCTCCTGGTTTTGCCGCTGCTGCGTAGGGAGTCATGGGATGCGCGGCGCCGATTCCTGCTGGCCACCGCGCTGTTCGGAATTGTTCTCTTCAGCCTTTCCACTAATAAGCTGCCCGGTTATCTGTTGCCGTTAACTCCCGCGCTGTTCGCCCTCTTTGGCTCCGTTTTTGAACACAGGGAAATCCGCGAGCTCGGCCGAGGCTGGCTTGCGCCCTGTGCCGTGCTGATTGCGTTGATCCCGCTGCTGGCGCAGGCGCTGCCGGGTATGCTCGGGGCTTGGCGTATCACGGCCTTTGCATGGCCGGCGCTTCCGGCTACCACTGGGTTCTATGTGGCGGTTCCGCTCGCCACGCTTCTGCTTGCCCGGCGATCGTGGGTTGCGCAGTTGTTGATCTTATGTGTAGCCGGTGAAGGTATCTATCTCAAAGCTGTTGCGTATCCGGCATTGGACGAATACGTTTCGGCGCGCGGACTCTGGCGCGAGCTGCAACGTGAGAAAACCCCCATCTGCGATGGGGGTGTAGAACGAACTTGGCTGTATGGATTGAACTTCTATCGTGGTGAGGCGCTTCCGGAATGCAACGCAAGCTTCAGGCTTGCGTTGCGGTCCGAAGGCGGGAAACCAGTGTTGAAAGTTTTGAAATAGTTACTTTTTCCTCCAGCGGCGCGCCGCAAATGCGCCCGCCAAGCCCAAACCGAACAGGCCCAAGGATGCCGGCTCCGGGGCCGACGGAGCGGTGTGGATAAGAAACTCCTGCTCGTGGTTGCGCCAGTCGATTCCAGACACGATTTCGTATCCCGCGAGGTTCAACGTGCTGTAGTTCGCCGCGGCCAAGTCGACATAGTGTTGCGCGGCCGAGTTGGCTGTGTAGCCGCCGGTAATGGCCCAAGCAGCGTGCTGTATATCGATTCGATCGGCGCCGGGCTGCGTGATCAGGCTGAAAAGATAAGCCTCTTCTTCATACTGCACGCCGAAGCTGGGATGATAGGTTTTCGAAATATCGCCGCCCACTTGGCTGAGATAAGCTGTCCAGCTCTCTCCCGTGTTGGTGTGGTCCGAAAAATCTACACAAAGCGCGGCGACAGTCTGGCCATTAATCAACAAATCGTAAGGGCCGACATAGTAGTGGCCATCATCTAAAGGCGGATGACCGGCATCGACCAATTTTACGGTCGTTGAAATTGGACTGGCGCAAAGCAGGCCAGCGGCCAATAAAAAAGAGAAAGCGAGTTTCTTCAAAATGTGTGTTCTCCAAAGATGAAATCATCGTTTTGAGAACCGCGCGGTTTCCCAAGCAGCAACGAACCGGTCGGGTCAGCTAACGGCTCATCGCTGCAGTTGACCTAAGCTTACGGGTGAAAACCTGCGTGGCATATTGCCCCGGGTGGCGTAGGGCGATTCAGGACGAACGGTACGCGGAGCCTCGCGGAGCGCGAATTTGCTACCTTAGTGCCGGAACGAATAGTAAGGAGATAGATCCGGAATATGAGTCAACTGAGAACACTAGGAAACAGCGATTTGAAGATCACGCCGCTCGGAATCGGCGCTTGGGCCATGGGTGGGGGCGATTGGCAGTTTGCCTGGGGCAATCAGGACGATACGGATTCGATTGGCTCTATCCGCGCGGCGCTGGATGCGGGTTTGAACTGGATCGATACGGCCGCGGTATATGGTTTGGGGCATTCCGAAGAGGTCGTTGGCCAAGCGATTGAAGGTCTTCCCAACAAACCGCTGGTTTTCACCAAGTGCGAGCGCAATTGGGGAGACGATCGGAAGATCTATCCATCCTTAAAGGCGGATTCGATTCGCCGCGAATGCGAAAACAGCTTGCGGCGATTGAAACTCGACGTGATCGACCTATACCAGATCCACTGGCCCGAGCCCGACGGAGATATTGAAGAAGGCTGGACGGAAATGGCGCGGCTGCAGCAGACAGGAAAAGTACGCTGGATTGGTGTGTCGAACTTCAGCGTAGAACAGATGAAACGCGCCGCGCGCATTGCTCCCATCACATCTTTGCAGCCGCCGTACTCGCTTTTGGTGCGCAAGATCGAACCGGAGATTCTGCCTTATGTACAGGCGAATGGTATCGGAGTACTGGCCTATTCACCGATGCGTGCCGGCCTGCTGACCGGCAAAATGACCAAGGAGCGTGCGCTCAAGCTGCCGGCGGACGACTGGCGCAGCCGGGACAAGGATTTTCAGGAGCCGAATTTGAGCCGGAATCTCGAATTGGTGGAGTTGCTTCGGAAAATCGGGGAACGGCACGGGCAGGCTCCGGGCGAGGTAGCTCTTGCCTGGGTATTGTCCAATCCGGCCGTGACCGCGGCTATTGTCGGATTACGTAAGCCGGAGCAGGTGAAGGGTACTGTGGGAGCGCTGGAGTTCCGGTTGGATGCGAAGGAAGTCGCCGAGATCGAATCCTTTTTTAAGGGTGCCGCTTCGGCGTAGTCTTGATTGTGAGGTGGAGTGTAGTCCACAGCCATCGAAACCATCCAAGTTGTTCTCGATGGAAAGCTTTTACAAGCGGCAGACTGTGCCGCGCGCCGGAGGCGTCGGGGCCGGAACAGCCAGAGGCGACCTCCCCTTGTATGGCTTCGCTGCGCAGGAAAGAAAAGACCGGTGGTCGTGCTGACCCGCTGACGTGCCATTCCCTATTTGTCGACTGACAATTGCCCCATAACATCAACTATCCGCGGAGTTCCTTCGGAGGTGGTGCTGAATGAAGAAGATGGCGCTAATCGCTCATTCCGAAGTTTCGCGTCAAGACGCCACGGTTATATCGTCGCCTCCCGTTCGGATATGCCAGCGATTCATTCGCAGAGAACTAACGCACTGCGCGCGCCCGCATGATGAAGTAAATCGGCACACCGATTGCGACGATCAACAATCCCGGCCAAGTAGTGGCGGGCCGGTACAGAAACAAGCACGCCAGAATGGCGGCGGAGCCCGCAATGTAAACGATCGGCACGACCGGATAACCCCATGCGCGATACGGCCGCGGGGTATCCGGCCGTTTGATCCGCAGCTGAAAAACGCCTGCGATTGTCAGGGCATAAAAAAGCAGCGCGGCCGAAATAATGTAGTCGAGCAGATTGCTGTAGAGGCTTCCGTAGCGGTGGGTTTCCGTGTTGTAAATGCGCGGCAGCACCAGCGCGGCCGACCATATGCCCTGGATCAGGAGCGACCAACCGGGCACGCGGCGTGCATTGAGTTCGCCGGCGCGTTTCGGGAAGAGGCCATCGTGCGCCATGGAATAGCATACGCGGGGCCCAGCCAGGATGAGGCCGTTGATGCAGCCGAACGTGGACACCATAATCGCGATGGCCATCAGGGCCGCGCCCCAACCGGGAAAAAGGACTTGCAGCATGGCGGTTGCCACCCGATCGGCCGGCGCATGCTGGATGGCGTGCAACGGCAGCACCAGCAGATAGGCGACGTTCGCGAGCAGGTAAAGACCCAGGACGCATGTCGTTCCGAGGGCGAGCGCGCGTGGAATGGTGCGCTGCGGGTCGCGCACTTCGCCCGAGGCAAACGTGATGTCATGCCAGGAATCGGCTGCGAAGAGAGAGCCGGACTGCGAGACGCAAATTGCAACGAACAGACCCGCGGAGGTCAGCGCACTGATCGATGCCGTGACCGGCGTGACGTCATGCGCGGTCCATAGATTCGTGAAATTGGCGGCAATCGCGTCGTGCTGAAAAAAAATGAGCCCGCACACAATGAGGGCAGCGAGTGCGGCGACTTTGGCGCTTGTGAAGAGATTCTGTACGATCTTGCCATAGCGCACGCCGAGGCTGTTGGTCCAAGTCAGGAGAGCGATCACGAGAATGGCCGTGAGCTGTCCAGTGGAAAGAGAAATCGCGTAGCCGCTCGACAGATGAATCGGGCGGATGAGATAGCGATCCTCGGCGATTGCGGGCCACAAGACGCCGGTAAAGCGCGCAAAAGCCACGGCAACGGCGGCAATGGTGCCGGTTTGGATAACGGTAAACAGAGTCCATCCGTAGAGAAAGCCGATCATGGGCGAAAACGCCTCGCGTAGATAAACGTACATTCCGCCGGCGCGCGGGAGCATGGAGGCGAGCTCGCCATACGAAAGGGCGGCGGCAACGGTCAGTACGGCGGCGATTAACCAGGCCACGAGCAACCATCCGGCGCTGCCGATATTGCGCGCCATATCGGCCGGCACGATGAAGATTCCCGAGCCGATCATCACGCCCATGGTGATCATGACCGAATCGAAAAGCCCGAGCTCGCGGACAAATCCGGTTTCGCGATCGACCGCGGAGCTGTGGTCAGTTTGGCTGCTCATGCGGGAATGCCCCAGCAGAACGGATCGCGCTCATCCAGCACGAGCTCGGATTGAGCGGTGATGAAAGCGGAGCCGCGGATGAAAGGAATGACCTGGCCGCCGACAATCTCGATGCGCGCTTCGAAGAGGCTCCCGGTGATGCTTTCCTGCTTCCAGACTTCGCCAGGCTTCAGGAGACCGTCGGCAAATAAGCAGGCCATTTTCGCGCTAGTGCCGGTGCCGCAGGGCGAGCGATCATAGCTTTTGCCAGGACAAAGAACGAAATTGCGACTGTGGGCGCGGTCGTTCGAGGGAGTGGAAAAAATCTCGATGTGATCGATTTCGCTTCCTTCGGCCCCGGTAATTCCCTGGCGAACGAGCGCCTGCCGGATGCTCCAGGCGAGGCGCCGCAACTCTTCCACGTTGTGCAACGACAGCTCAACCGGGCTTCTGGTCTTCGCGAGAAAGAACCAATTTCCGCCCCAGGCAATATCGCCGGTTATGGATCCGTAGCCCTGCACGTCGACCACTACGTCTTTGGCGGCGCGGTAACTGGGCACGTTACGCACCGTGACTTCGCCCGCGCCGTGTGATTCCGCGCTGACTATGCCGACCGGAGTGGCGATACGCAGAGGACCGGGCGGAATGCGTCCGAGATGCGCAAGCGTGGCGACCAAGCCGATCGTGCCGTGCCCGCACATGCCGATATACCCCACGTTGTTGAAGAAAATTACGCCGGCGTCGCAGGAGGAATCGGGTGGTTCGCAGAGCAATGCGCCGACGATCGCGTCCGACCCGCGCGGCTCGTTGACAATCGCTGAGCGAAAGTTATCGAAGCGCGTCCGAAAGCGCGCCAGACGAACCGGCATGCTGCCCGAACCGAGGTCCGGACCGCCGTTTAGGACAAGCCGTGTCGGCTCGCCGCCGGTATGAGAATCCACGACCGAAACCCGCATGGCTCAACCGTCCATGATGGCACGGCAGTCCAGCTCATAAAGATCGTTGAGAAGAATGTCGGGCGCGAAGCGGGCGAGTTCCGGGGCGCTCATGACTCCGCTGGCAACGGCGATGGATTGAAAGCCATTAGCTCGGGCGGCCTGGATATCGTTCGCATGATCGCCGATCAACGAGACACGGCAATCGGTGGACACAAGACCTTGCTCGCGCGCGCGGGCAGCGGCCATGCGCGCCAGCTCCGCGCGAGTTGCGCCATCTTCGGAAAAGCTTCCCAATGAGAAAAAATCGCGCAGACCGGCGAGTTCCATCTTGCGCCATCCGATGTCGCTCAAGTTACCGGTCACCAGGGCCAGCACGGCGCCGCGCGCACGGAGTTCGATGAGCGCCTCACGCGCGCCTTTGCAGATAAAACCGCTCAAGTCGAGGGAGCAATTCGCGCCGTAGCACTGGCGGCACTCAATTGAGACTTCGGCGAGAACGGGTTGGATCTCTTGTTCGTTCAGACCGCCCGCGCGCAGCAGCGCGAGGATCAGATCGCGATCGAGCTGACCCGCGGTGTTAATTCCTTCGAACGTGGTCGATAAGCCGGTCACCCGACGCACTCCTTCGATCAGCGCGTTTTTGTGGTGAGGACCTGCGCCGCGCAGAAGAGTGCCATCTATGTCGAACAGAACCAGACTCACTTTGGTAGCACCCTCGGAAGCAATGCATTTAGCAGTTTCAGAAAAGTTCCGGAAACACGCTGGCCGATTTCGAGTACTTCCTCGTGGTTCAGTTTCTCTCCACTCAGACCGGCGGCCAGATTCGTGACGCAAGAGATGCCGAGGACGCGCATTCCCAAATGATTTGCGGCGATCGTTTCGGCAACCGTGGACATTCCGGCGAGGTCTGCCCCGATCGTTCTCAAGTAGCGAATCTCGGCTGGCGTTTCGAAGCTCGGCCCGGTCAGTCCGGCATACACGCCTTCGTAGAGTTGGATTCCCAGCTCGCGGGCGGTGTCACTCGCAATAAACCGGAGTTCTGCTGAATAGGCGTCCGTCATATCGGGAAACCTTGGACCGAGCAGTTCATCGTTCGAGCCAACCAGCGGATTCACGCCTTGCAGGTTGATGTGATCCGCGATGAGGACGAGCGAACCTCGCGGGTATGCAGGATTGATGCCACCGGCGGCGTTGGTAAGCACGAGGCATTCGACGCCCAATTCGTGAAACAACCGGACACCGCTCACCACTTGCTGTGCCGTGTAACCTTCATACAGATGAACGCGGCCGGACATCACCGCAACGTCCACTGTTCCGGAACCATTCGCTCCGAGGGTCCCCAGCACTAGCTCGCCAGCGTGTCCAACGGCAGTGGAGACAGGGAAGCCCGGCAGCTCGCGATATGGAATGCGGAGGGCGTGCGCGAGCGAGTCGGCGAACGCGCCCAGACCGCTTCCAAGCACGATGCCGACGCGAGGGCGAATTGACGTTCGTTTCAGGATTTGTTGTGCCGCTTCACGCATCTTGTCTATCAAACCGGTCCGCTCTTGGGCGCGCCGCCAGCCGCAAATTGCAGCTTGGGTTCTTTCGCTGCTTCGTCCCATAGACTGGCAACTACGCGGTCGTCAATGGTCGCGGCGTGCTCGGCGTCTACCGGGAAGCGGATGAGAATCTCGAGTCCGGCGTTCGTAAAATTCGCACGCGTGACGAGCCGCGGCACGCCAGTTTGCATATTCGTGCTGCGTTCGAAAATGGCGTGCTGCTGCTCGATGGCGGCGCGGTATTCGCCATATACGCGCTCGACGGCGGCGCTGAGACGCTCGCGCGCCTTGCCATGATCGGCAGGCTCGGCCACGGTAACCGAAGCGGAATGCCAGACATAGTCCATGCCGGGCGCCTGTTTCATCAAGGCCGAGGGCTGAAAAATAATAGAGTTCGCAAAGGCAGCGACGCGTCCGGTGGGGTGCAGGTCTCCTCCGGCTCCCGACAATTCCATCAGGAACAGGCGGACCAGACCAACCTCGATCACTTGTCCGGTGACGCCGGATACGGTTACGCGATCGCCGGCGCGCAGGCCGTAGCGGCCGACCAGAAAGAAATAGGCGACCACCGACAAAATTACATTCTGCAGCGCCAGCGCAAGTCCGGCGGTAATGAAACCAAGCGCGGTCACTACGGAAGTGAAGCTCGACAGGAAACCGAGCGCGAGGATCAAAACCATGCCGAACCCGACGACGATGCGCTTGACTACCATGAATTGGCGGCGGCGGCGCGGATCGTGCACGTAGCGGAAAATCGCGCGCTGCCATAACGCGGAGGCAAGCAGCAGGAACAGGATGGCGGCGAGCAGACTACCCAGGCGCACGAAGAGGAAACGTAACGTGTAGTGGTATTGGCGATCGAGCGCGTTGCGCCACTCGTCGAGTCCCGCGCGAACGGGCTGCAAAACGATGGCTTGCTGGCCGAGCGGCGTGAGGGCGGCGGAGAGTTGCTTAAAGCGCGCCGCCAGCGCCTCGATCTGCTTGCGCCGCGCGTTCCAATCGTCGGGCGTAGTTGCATCGGCGGCGCTCGCAAGTGAATCGCTCTGGGTCACTGCATTGCGCAGGGCGGTTCTCAAAGGCACGCGGAGTTGGCCAATTTCGGCGAGCAGCCGGTCAGTCTCTTTTTTTAGGGAATCGAGCTCGGAGCGATCGCTCGCAAGGGTAGTGGCTTTTGAAATCAGTGTAATGACGCCGGCGTTCTCCGGGTGAAACGCTTGACTCGGCGCATCGGCGCTATTTTTCAAAGAGGCCTTTGACGTGTCGTCCGGCGTGTCGACGGCTGAGTTCAGACTCTCAAGAGCGTTGATCTGGTCTGTCAAAGCGCGGCTGGCGTTGGCCCCTTGGGGCGCATTCGCGAACGACACCAGGTTGTTAACCGCCGCTTGCGAATCCTTTGCCAGGCCCAGATTGGCGGCCATGGCTTTACGCTGCGCCAATAGTGTTGGGCGGCCGCGCTCTTTGGCGTGCGCGATCTTCGCATCGAGATCGTCGAGTTGTGACTGCGCCCGTTCCACGCGTGCTTGCGCGTTGACGGCGGCCTGCTGAAAGGTCTGCGTGGGCGCAGCGGGGCCGGTGGCGCTTACCTTCGCCAGTAAATTGGCTTGCGCGCGGGCGTAATCGAAGGCTAGTTTCAGAACTTGCCGGGCGGTTCCGTGGACGTTGTTCTGCAACAGGAGATTTTCGGGAGCCGTAGACGACTGATCCACTTCGGCTACACGTCGGTACCAGGTAATGGTCTGGTTCAGATGGTCGATGACATTCTTACTGGTGATGCCCGGATCGGTTTGCGCCACACTCGTCAGATGGAGCATCCCGGTGGCGACACAGACGAAAATGGCGAGACCGCGGCGCACGGAGTGATCTTACAGCAACATGCCCGCAATGCAGGCGGACATGAAGTTCGCGAGCGTGCCAACGAACATGGCCTTCAGCCCGAGCCGCGCCAAGTCCGACTTGCGCGACGGCGCGAGCGCGCCGATGCCGCCGATCTGTATGGCAATCGAACTCAGGTTGGCGAAACCGCACAGCGCGAACGTAGCGATTACGAACGACCGCGGATCGAGAAGCGCTTTTACCTTGCCGAGGTCCACAAAGGCCACAAATTCATTCAACACCATGCGGGTGCCAAGCAGGTTGCCGATCGTCGCGCAGTCGTTCCAACTCACACCCAACGCCCAGGCGACCGGCGCAAACACGATTGCGAGAATTTGCTGCAACGATGCCGGCACCCAGTTCACATGCGCATGCAGCCAGCCGAAACCACCGTTGATCAAGGCGATCAGGGCAAGAAAGGCGATGAGCATGCCGGCGATGTTCAGGGCCAACTGCAAGCCATCGCCCGCCCCGCGAGCGGCTGCGTCGATCACGTTCACGCCGGGCTTCTCTACCTCCACGCGCACTGTGCCGCGCGTGACCGGGTCGCCGGTTTCGGGAACGAACATCTTGCTGAGCATGATGGTCGCGGGCGCGGTCATGATCACTGCCGTCAATAAATGCGCGATCGAGACGTTCGCGATGGCGACATAAGCACCCATCACGGCGCCGGATACGTGCGCCATGCCGCTGGTCATCACGGTGAACAACTCGGATTCGGTGAGGGTCTCGAGGAATGGGCGGATTGTGACGGGCGCTTCCGTCTGGCCCATCACGATGCTGGCCGCGACGCAGGTGGATTCCGCGCCGCTGGTTCCCATGAAGCGCTGCATGAACACCGCCATGCCTTTGACGAATACCTGCATGACGCCGAGATAGTAGAGAATCGCGAAGAGCGAGCAGATAAAGATGACGATAGGCAGAACCTGAAAGGCGAAGATCACGCCGAACTGATCGTTCTTCAGGCCGAGCTTATCGCCGAACACGAAACTCGACCCGGCGGCGGTATAGTTCAGCACCGCATTGACGAACAAGCTAAGGGCATAAAACCCTTTGCCGACCGGAGTTTTGAGCACCAGGAACGCAAAGGCGAACTGCAGCGCGATGCCCCAGATCACAACGCGCTTTTGAATTGCGGAGCGTTTCGTTGAAAAGAGGAATGCTGCCAGAAGGATGGCGACCAGGCCGACGACGCCAGTGATATTTTGCCATCGGCCCCGGAGAACTTAACTGACGACTTCTAGGATGAGTTCGCGTTCTTCGACTGGCTGCTGCGAGATCTTGAACGCGTCCTCCACCAGTTCGGACGCCTCGTCCAGATGCTCTTCACTGGTGTGATAGATGCGGCACAAGATGCTGCCGGCTTCGATCTTCTGGCCGACTTTGACTTCGAGGATCACGCCCACCGCCGGATCGATCGAATCTTCTTTGGTGTTGCGGCCCGCGCCGATCATGGACGATGCCTGGCCGATCAGCTCGGCATCGATGCCGCTCACGTAGCCGCCGCGGCTGGTGGTGATCTCCTGCGCGCCGGTGGCGTTGGGCAGCAGATCGAAGCGGTCGAGAACCTGCGGATTGCCGCCTTGCGCGGCGATGACATCTTTGAACTTGCGATAGCCGGAACCGTCGAGCAGCTTGGCCTGGGCCATTTCGCGGGCTTCGTCCAGGGTCTTGGTGATTTTGCCGAGGAAGATCATGCGCGCCGCGAGTTCGAGCGAAAGCGGGTGAGATCCGCCGGCCCGGCGTTCTGCAGGGTTTGCGAAACTTCCATCACTTCGAGCGCATTGCCGACCGCGTAGCCGAGCGGCTGGTTCATATCGGTGATCAAGGCCTGCACGCGTTTGTCGAGGCGGCGTCCGATGCCGACCATCATCTGGGCCAAGCGCCGCGCTTCCACCTGCTTCTTCATGAACGCGCCGGAGCCCACCTTGACGTCCAGCACCAGGGCATCCAGACTGACGGCCACTTTCTTCGACATGATCGAAGAAGCGATGAGCGGGATGGATTCTACCGTTGCCGTGGCATCACGCAGCGCGTATAACTTGCCGTCGGCGGGAGTGATCTCCGGCGTCTGACCGATAAAAGCCAATTGATGTTCGGCCAGTAACGAACGGAATTCATCGATGGTGAGGTCGGTACGAAACCCGGGAATCGATTCGAGTTTGTCGAGGGTGCCGCCGGTGTGGCCGAGCGCGCGGCCCGAAATCATGGGCACGACCACGCCCGCGGACGCGGCGATAGGAGATGCGATCAGACTGGTCTTGTCGCCGACGCCGCCGGTGGAGTGTTTGTCTACTTTCGATGCCGGGAATGGAAGATAGATCGACAATAGAGCCGGAGTTCACCATGGACTCGGTCATGGCGCTGACTTCACGGTCCGACATGCCGGAAAAGTAAGTGGCCATCAGGAAAGCCGACAGCTGGTAATCCGGAATTTCGCCGCGCGTGTAGCCATCTATAAGATATTGAATCTCTTCAGGGGCAAGCTCTTCCCCATCCCGCTTGCGGTGAATTAGGTCGACAGTACGCATTTTCGAATACTAAGCGTACCATTCTCAATTTGTGCAATGATTTGAACGAGGCTACGGCAGTTCGCCGGCCAGCACGCGTGGTAAGTCCGCGGCGCGGATGCGGACGCCGACGATAGAACGACCCAAACTGAGCGTAGACAGCGCTTACCTCGTCGAACCTCATTTCGTAAATCAGCTTCTTGAACACCAGCGGATCGTCGGCGAAGAGATCGACCCCCCATTCCCAATCGTCGAAGCCGATGGACCCGGTGATGATCTGCCTGACGGAATCGGCGTAACGGCGGCCGATCATGCCGTGCTCGTGCATCATGCGCTGGCGCTCGGCCATGGGTACCTGATACCAGTTCTTGAGTTTCGCCGCGCGTGCGATCCATGGGATAGAAGCAGAGGTATCGGGCCGCGGGGATTTGCGGGTAGAGGCGCGACGACATGGCGGCGGATTGGCGCGCGATGACTTCGGCCACGCCGGCTTTCCATTCCGCGGAATAGGGATTGAAGCCTTTGGCCGCGAGTTCGGCATACGTTTTGGCCGAGGATTCGTAGAGCCCGAGCTCGACGACCGAGAGATAAGAATGGACCGGCTCGAGGAAGTCGGCGAGTTCAGTTTGGCTGATGGCGAGTTCGGCGCGATGCACGTCTTCGAGCGAGTCGCGGAAATGAATCAGCATCAGGTCGCCCTTGTGGCCGATGTGTGAATAGACCGCTGATTGGACCGCCCTCCGATCGCTTCAATGCACAGCGATGGTCTGCTGGAGGATGCGATCGCGATGGAACGATTCTTCCTGGCGCCAGGCAGTGCGGCGGAAGCGAAACATCTGGTGAAGGACGTAGAGCCTTCAAGCGTGAGCGGTACGGGAGGAAGCTCAGCCACGCTGCATCTCCCATTCCTCAGCCGGTAAGCTGGGCATCTCGTACTGATAACGGCCGTCGAAAGATTTCTTCGAACAGGCGCAGGGTTTCGGCATGAATCAGTCCGTTGTCGGCCAGCAGATATCGGCCGTGCAAATCGAGCGGCTCGCCTTGCATGCCGGAGACTTTTCCACCCGCTTCTTCGACCAGCAGCGTGCCTGCCGCCATATCCCAGGGATTCAATCCGAATTCCCAAAAGCCCTCGAGCCGTCCGCAAGCGGTGTAGGCGAGATCGAGGGCCGCGGAGCCACCACGCCGGATACCATGCGTCAGCATAGCGAGCTGATAGTAGAAATGAATGTTGACGTTCAGGTGTCGCTTCCGGCTGGGAAAGCCGGTGGCGAGCAGGGCGTCTTCGAGCTTGGGAGCTTTGCTCACGTGCATGGGCGCGCCGTTCAATCGCGCGCCGGCGCCCCGCTCGGCGGCGAACAGCTCGCGGTTCAGCGGATCGTAGACGACGCCGGCAATCACTTCGTTTTCGCGAGCCAGCGCGAGCGTAACGTTCCACATCGGAAAGCCGTGCGCGAAGTTGGTGGTGCCGTCGAGCGGATCGACATACCAGCGCAGCGGCGCTTTCAACTCCGCGCGTCCGCCCTCTTCGGCCACGATGCCGTGCTCGGGAAAATGCTCGCGCAGCCGCTTGATAACGAGCTGTTCGCTGGCGCGGTCGGCGGCGGTCACGAGGTCGAAAGTGCCCTTCAGCTCAAATCCCACCCCGCGATGCGCCATCAACAATTGGCCGGCCTCGCGCGCGATTTCGATCGCGGCATCTAAAAAATCAGGCATATCTTTTTACTTCAGCACATGGGGCTGTTTAGGTAAGCTCAGCCAGCTCCATATCGTCAGATCCTGGCTCTGCGCGCTTTTATTCGGAAATACGAAGCTTGCGGCGTATCCGCCGGCAAAGAGGACGATATGTCCGATGACTCCGATCATGTAATCGTGCAGTGGGAAGTTAAAGCGGCCTAAATTCCATAGCTTGCCGCCACCTAGCGTCAGTGTCGCCCAAGCGGTAAAGACTAGGCTTGCGACGATCCCGATATTAGCGGCGGTGGCGCCGGCGCGCGCCACCAGAAACGCGAGCAGGAATAAACCAACAAGTCCGCCCGCGACGATTGCCGAGACGGTGTACCACAACGACAGCGCGCTCCCATTACTACGCGCGAGCGCCGTTGCGACCGCGATGCACAACACGCCTGCGAACGCGACTACGATCTTTGCCACGCGTAGACGCTGACGGTCGGAGGACAAGGGCTTGAAGGGACGATAATAGTCCTCAACGAAAATCGCCGCCAAGCTGTTGAAGTCGGACGAGAGATTCGCCATTGCGGCTCCGAACAGCGCGGCTAGGAACAAACCCGCGATTCCCGGCGGGATGTGCGTCGTGATGAAAAATGGAAAAACCTGATCCGCTTTCTGGATGGAACCGGGGAACGTCCCGCCGCCGTTGTGATAAAACACCCAGCACAGCGTTCCTATCAGCATGAACAAACTCCATACCGGAATGCACAGCAGCGTGCCGAGCAGAATGCCCTTGAACGCCTCGCGATCCGACTTCGCTACTAGATAGCGCTGCACGACCGTCTGATCCGAGGTGTAGCGCTGCAGATAGTAAAAGAAGCCGTAAATAGCGAGCACGATGATGGTGGGCTTGCTGAAATCGGGCGCCAGGCTACCGAGGCTGATTTTATGGCTGTTCCACGCAGCTTCGAGCGTTGCGATCGGGCCGGCCGCCGGCAGAAAAAGCAGGTAACCCAGGCAAATCGCGATCCCCGCCCATATGACGAAGCCCTGAATGGCGTCGGCCCAGATCACTGCCTCGATTCCGCCTATGAGCGTGTAGAGAATGGTGACGATTCCCACCAGGACGATGACACGCTCCGTGCTCCAGCCGGTCATGCTGCTGACAGTGAGGGCGAGCAAGTAGAAGACGAAACCCATTTTCGAAAAATGCCCGCAGGCATAGGCGATGGAGGAGTAAACACGGGCCGGGTAGCCGAAACGCTTTCCGAAATATTCATAGACGCTCACGCCGACCACGTGCCGGTAGAACGGGATGATGAGCCGTGCCACGAGCACGATGACGAGAGTGACCATCAGGCCGGGGACGAGGTTGCTCCAATCAGCCGCATAGGCCGATCCCGGATAAGCGATAAAGGTGACGCTGCTGATGAGCGTCGCGAGGAGCGAGAGACCGGTTGCCCAGCCGGGGATGCTTCGCTTCGCGGTAAAGTAGCGCTCAGTCGAGGTCTGCCGCCGCGAAAAGCGCAGGCCGATCGAGACAATCGCCGCCATATAGAGGACGATTACCGCAAGATCAATCCAACGGATCGAATTCATTTCGAGACGGTACGAAAAGTCTTCTCCTGGCCGTAAGTCGTGAGCAAGGGATGCCGCACCACGGCGCGATATTCGTAGTCGCGATCGGCGCTGAGGTTTTGTAATTCGTACGAAAAATTACCGGTGGCTGTGCGGGCGATGAGCGGAAGATCGATCCAGGGCTCGATCCTTTCGGAAAGATCCGTGCCGTCTTTCTTTACCCGATATTGAAATCCGGCCTGCACTTCGGGTACGCCTCCCAGATTTGCGAGCGAGCCCATGAGCATTTCGGCGTGTTTGGCAGGGTCCCAAGTTGCATTCGCGGTTGTTACTTCGGGCGGCGTCAATGCCTGTTCGGCATTCACGATTTTAAGAACGATCGGATCCGGCCAGCCACGATCGGTGTAGAGCCGCTGCGCGCGGTACGCCGTGATGTGCAGGCCGGCTTCGTCCTGTGACCAAGTGGTCTTCGGCTTGACTGTGGGCCGGTACTCGACAATTTGATCCGACTGCCCTAGCACCGAGATGCGTGTATTCGGATTGCTTTTCAGGGAGCGCAGTGTGATAGTCTTTGCGTCGCCCAGCTTCCAGGGTTCCATTTTCGTTAGAAAAGCGTAGACCGTATTTGTCCGCGGATTGCGCGTGAACCAGATATTTCCTTCATTCGTGATTACCCAAGGACGTACATCTTTGATGGCCTCGCCATTGACGAAATTCCAGAGCGCGATTTCACGCAGCCGCGCGTCCTGTTCCTCGGGAACCGTTCCATCCGGCTTGGGGCCGATGTTGAGCAACAGATTGCCGCCTTTGGCTCGCGTCTCGATCAGTATGTCGATGAGCTCGGTACCCGATTTGTATTTTTCGTTGGTCGCTTTCCAAGGCCACTCGGTGCCCATCGTAAGATTTCCTTCCCAAGCGCCTTTTAGCGCTACCCCTGGCGTATACTGCTCGGGCGTCTCCATTACGCCTCGGGTGATCACTAGCTTTGGCTGGAGCTGCCACGCATAATCGGTCAACTGCTCGGCCGGACCGTCGAAAAAGAAATAGTCGATGGGGCCGTAGTTGGTCAGCAGCTCCTTCAATTGCTTTTTGGTGTATTCCATGAATTCCGGAATGTCTTGCGGGTACACGCCCTTGACGTGCCGATCGATGGTGATGCCGTGCTCATGCAGCCAGTGGAAATCGTCTGGTGAGAAGTAAATACCGATGGCGATACCGCGTTTCCGGAACGCCTCCACCACCCCACGCAGCACGTCTTTTCCGTAGGGCGTGTGCATCACGCCAAACGATGTCGTGGCGGTGTCCCACATGCAGAAGCCGGCGTGATGCTTGACGGTGAACATCACGTATTGAAAGCCGGCGAGCTTGGCGAGCGCCGCCCAGCGGTCGGGTTCGAAGCGGTAGGGATCGAAATAGCCGGGCAGCAGTTGGAAGAAACGGTTTTGAAAATCCGGCGAAGCGCCAACCAGCGAATGCGAAATCACGCCACCGAGCACGCCGTCCACACCCCAGTGGATAAACAGCCCTAATCCACGATCGCGAAACGTCTCAACTGCTTTGGGATCGTTTGTTTTGGGGGAATTTGTACGGGCCGCGGTATCGACATATTGCTGGGCTTGACTCGCGGTGGTCAAAACGAGGAGCAAAGCTAACTGAGAGGCTTTCATGCGTTTTCGATATCATAATCCCGGACTACGCATGCGCCGCGTTTTTATTACAACGATTTGCCTGATTGCTTCGATTTGTGTGTCGAGTACCGCTGAAACCAATCAAGACCGAATGACGTGGTTTCGCGATGCGCGCTTCGGCATGTTCATTCACTGGGGCCTCTACGCAATACCCGCGGGCGAATGGAAAGGCCGCCAGATTCCAGGGCTTGGCGAGTGGATCATGAATCGCGGGAAAATTCCAGTGGCAGAGTATGAACAGCTTGCCAAACAATTCAACCCCATCGATTTCGATGCCGAGCGTTGGGTGCGCACTGCCAAGGCCGCTGGACAGAAGTACATGGTGATCACCGCCAAGCACCACGACGGCTTCGCCATGTTTCATTCGAAGGTTTCGAGATACAACGTCTACGACGCGACACCCTTTCATCGCGATCCGATCGCGGAATTAGCCGAGGCTTGCAAGCGCAATCACATGCCGCTCGGCTTTTACTACTCGCAAACGCAGGATTGGCACGAGCCAGATGGCAATGGCAATACTTGGGATTTCGATCCGTCCAAAGCGAATTTCGACAAATATCTGCACGAAAAAGCTATCCCGCAGGTACGCGAGCTGCTCTCGAACTATGGCCCGGTCGCGCTGATCTGGTTTGATACGCCGCGCATCATTACCGAGGCGGAAAGCAAAGAACTGGCCGACCTCGTTCACACGCTTCAACCCAAGTGCCTGGTGGACGGCCGCATCGGCAACGACAAGGGTGATTACCGCAGCACTGGCGATAACGAGATTCCCGCTAAGGTTCTCGATTACGACTGGGAAACGCCGGTCACGACGAACGACACTTGGGGATTCAAAAAGGACGACACAAATTGGAAATCCGCGCAGACTTTGATCCGCCAGTTGGTCGATGTCGCAAGTAAAAACGGGAATTATCTGTTGAACGTAGGCCCGACGTCGAAGGGCGATATTCCCGAACCAGCCCTCGAACGCCTGCAGCAGATGGGCGCTTGGCTCAAGACCAATGGAGCCGCGGTGTACGGAGTGAAACCCAGTCCGTATCCCTACGAATTCAATTGGGGATCGGTTACGGCCAAGGACAATCGTCTGTATTTGGATATTGTCGAGTGGCCGGCGAAGGGTTCTTTTGAGTTGTACGGGCTGTCGAATCGTATCCGGAAGGCGGGCGTGCTGGGCGAGAAGAATTCGAATATTAAGTTTACGCAGAGCAAGGCGGACGGTCACGATACGCTTCATCTGGAGGTTCCATCCCATGCGCCCAACCCCGATGTGTCGGTCATTGCGTTGGATCTCGACGGAGCGCCCAGCGTGAATACGGAACTGGTGCAGCAGCCGGATGGAACCGTGACTCTGAACTGCGCGCTCGGCAAACTGCCTGCTGAAACCAAAATCAAAGTGAGCAATCGCGGCATCACCTCAGGATGGCTCGATACGAACGGAAAGGTGGAGTGGGACTTTCAGCTTTATCGTCCGGGAAGGTATCAGGTGCTAGCGCGCACTACTCCGCAGCGCGGCGGAGCAGGATCGCCATGGGAACAGGGCAATGAATTGCAGGTAACGATTGGGGACCAGAAAGTCGCGCATGCGCTCGCGAACGATGGCATGATCGCCGACCCCCGCAATCCGTTGACGCCCGACATCAAGAGCCAACTGGGGATGGTTTCATTGCAGCCCGGAGCCCAACACCTGACGGTGGAGGCTACAAAAATCGGAAGCGAACGTAAACTGGGAGTGCGGTTGCGCGAAATCGAGTTGGTTCCGGTCAGCGAATAAAGCGCGCTGTTGTAAGATACGCAACGGGCCTTGAGACGTTTCAAGGCCCGTAAATACTATGCATTCGTCGCCCGCTCTTCACAATGCCATGTGGCCTGGACTGGTCGGCAAAGGCCCAGACTCCGAGCCGCCGATTGACCTGGAAACCATGCTGAACTTGACCGCTGCCGCTCGGGTGGACGGGGTTCGGTTCGATGGCGTAGATCTGTTTCTCTCGCTGCCGCACACCGATATCGATTCAACCGATGACGATCTGGCGCGGCTCGCCGAAAAAATCTCTGGCAAGGGTCTGCGTGCGGGCTCGCTGGTTGCGCCTGTCTGGGGCGCCACTGGAGGCGGCTCGGCGATGGGAGACGAAGCCGAACGCGGCCGATTTTTGATGCAGATCCAGAAAGCCTGCCGTATCGGGCGTAAGCTTCGCGAACTCGGAGTGCGGACCTATGGCGTCATCCGTATCGACTCGGCCACGAGTCCGGCCGAGTGGGCGAACGATCCGGGAACGAACACGAAGCGCATCGCGCAGACTTTTCGCGAAGCTTGTTCCATCGCCGAGGATTTCGGCGAGCGGCTGGCGATGGAAGGCGAAATTTGCTGGGCGGGCATGCATAGCTGGCGCCGTAACGTGGAACTGCTCGAGGCCGTTGCGCGCCCCGAGACGCTCGGCTTCCAGGCAGACATGGCTCACACGATGCTCTTCACGATGGGATATAACGCCCCGGAGGATCGCCTGCTGCCCGAAAATTTTGACTGGGCCGATCGTGACGAATTCGCGGCAGCCTATCGCCGGATGGCGAGCGCTCTGCGGCCCTGGACGATTGATTTTCACGTCGCGCAGAACGACGGCACGGTGCGCGGCTCCGGCTCCCACGATAAGACGGGCAGGCATTGTCAGCCGCTCGATCCAAACGGCAAGCTGGATATCGTGCGCGATGCCGGCGCGTGGATGCGCGACGATGCCGGTAAGGTGAACCGCGCCTTCCAACATATTTGCTGGGATGGCTGCATGTTCCCGAATTCTGTCATGCTCGATCCGCAAACCTGGAATGATGTGCTGCGCGTGATGATCGCGGTTCGCGATACCCATGGCTGGAACTGATGAAGAAGACGCTCAATATCGGAATGATCGGCTGCGGATTCATGGGCCGGACCCATTCCAATGCTTTCTTGCACGCACCTAGATTTTTCGATCTTCCCTATAGGCCTGTCCTCAAAAAGATCTGCGCGCGCAACGCTGCCCGGGCCGACGCATTCGCCGCGAACTGGGGATATGAGGGGTTTGAAACCGAGTGGCGCAAATTGATCGAATCGCCCGAGATCGACTTGATCGATATTGCCAGTCCGAACGACACGCATCGCGAAATCGCCATTGCCGCCGCTCAAGCCGGGAAACTAGTGATATGCGAGAAGCCGCTCGGCCGTAATACAAGCGAATCGAAGGCCATGGTGAAAGCGGTGGAGGATGCCGGCGTCCCGAACATGGTTTGGTACAACTATCGCCGCGTGCCGGCCGTAATGTTGGCGAAGCAATTGATCGACGCCGGCCGTCTCGGAAAAATTTTTCACTATCGAAGTGTGTTCTTGCAGGATTGGACCATCTCGGCCGAGCTGCCGCAGGGCGGGGAAGGGCTGTGGCGCCTGGATGCGGATGTTGCCGGAAGCGGCGTGACGGGCGATCTGCTCGCGCATAATATCGATACCGCCATTTGGCTGAATGGACCGATCGAAGAAGTTTCGGCGATGACGGAGACGTTCATTAAGGCGCGCAAGCATAATCTCACCGGCAAAGAGGAACCGGTTCGCATCGATGATGCCAGCGCGTTCCTGGCGCGTTTCCGCAATGGATCGCTGGCGACGTTTGAAGCCACTCGTTACGCCCGCGGCCACAAGGCGCTCTACACTTTTGAAATAAACGGCGAGCAAGCGTCCATTGTTTGGGACCTGCACGATCTTCATCGCCTGGAATATTTCGATCATCGCGATGAGAGCCGTTTGCGCGGTTGGCGGAATATACACGTAACCGATGGCGACCACCCGTACATGAAGCAGTGGTGGGTGCCCGGATTACAAATCGGGTACGAGCATACATTCATTCACCAAGCCGCCGATTTTCTAACGGCGCTCGGGGAAGGCACGAGCGCGGCTCCCACTTTTCGCGATGCGCTCGCAACGGATTACGTGATTGAAGCGGTGCTGCAATCGGCCGCAAACCGCAGTTGGGCTACAGTCCAGGAGTGAAGATGGAACGACTACTCAAATCAGGCGTTTGGCTGCTGGCCTGCAGCCTGTACGCGCAGCAGCACGATTTGTCGAAGATCGTTCCACCGCTCGAGGAATCCGGTTTCCAATCAATGTTCGATGGAAAGACTCTCAGCGGCTGGGATTGCGATAGCGATTTCTGGCGGGTGGAAGGGGGTGCAATCGTCGGCGAATCGAAATTGGATCACCAGCCGCCGCAGAATATTTTCTGCATCTGGAAGGGCGGCGAGCCGGGTGACTTCGATTTCAAAGCGCAGTACAAGATCACCGGAGTCAACGACGGCAACAGCGGATTTCAGTACCGCAGTATCGAACGGCCTGACGTGGCCAAATGGGTCATGCAGGGCTATCAAGCCGACATCGATTTGAAGCAGGTTTATACCGGGCAAATCTATGAGGAGCGCGGGCGCGGCTTCCTGGCTTTGCGGGGACAGATCTCCTACATCTCGAATGGCAAGAAAGCGGGCGGGCTTGGGTCGCTCGGTGACGGTGCGGAGCTGAAAAACCTCATCAAGATCGACGATTGGAATGACATTGAAATCATCGCGCGCGGCAATACGCTGCTCCAATTGATCAATGGACGTGTGATGAGCGCGCTGGTGGATGACGACACGGCTGGCCGCAAAATGCAGGGCGAGATTGGAATTCAGTTACACCGGCTGCCTGAGGCGGCGATGAAGATCCAGACACGCAACCTGCGCATCAAAACGTTTTGACTTGGTCACCCTGGACGACCTGCGGCGCTTTGCGGTTGCCCGCAGCCTCTTCGCGCCCACCACACTGAAACGCGCCCTCCATAAGTTAGGCTTTGTGCAGGCCGACCCGATTCGCGCGCCGGCGCGGGCTCAGGACCTGATCTTACGCCATCGCGTGAAAGACTACCGCGATGGCGACCTCGAGCGGCGCTACCCAAAGCTGGATATGGCCGAAGACTTCTTCGTCAATTATGGGTTCGTGACGAGTAGCATACAGGCGCTGATGCATCCGCGTTCGCTTAGCCGCGTTCCTGCTGAAGGAGGTCTGCCCTGGCCCGCGGCGCGCAAGAAGAAGGCACAGCTCTTGCTTGAGTTCGTGCGCGAACGCGGTAGCGTTCACCCGCGCGAAGTAGACGATCATTTCGCGCACGGCTCGGTAAAGAATTACTGGGGCGGCTCGTCGAACGCCACCACGCATCTGCTCGACGCCATGCTGTACCGCGGCTTGCTGCGGGTGGCGCGCCGCGAGGGCGGCATTCGCATCTATGCCGCGCACGAGCATGGGCCGGGGCCGGCGAATTCAGCCGAGCGCCGTATGCGGATGGACGCGTTGGCCGACGTGGCTGTCCGTATTTACGCGCCGTTGCCGGGCCAGAGCCTGACGTTTCTCTTGCGACGCCTGCGCTTCGCTGTGCCGCAGTGGCACGGCGAAGTGAAGAGCGCCATTGAACGGGCCAAACAGCGGCTCTCACATATCCGTCTGAATGACGTCGACTGGTACTGGCCCGCCGCCGAAGACCCGGCGCGCGCTATGCCTCAGAACGCGGTGCGTCTGCTGACGCCATTCGATCCGGTGGTGTGGGACCGCGCCCGGTTTGAATTGTTATGGGGTTGGGCGTATCGTTTCGAAGCCTATACACCGGCGGCTAAACGCAAGCTCGGCTATTACGCGCTACCGCTGCTTTGGCGCGATCGCGTGATCGGCTGGTGTAATCTCTCCGTAAAAAATGGTGAACTCCAGCCGGAATTCGGCTATATCAAATCGCCGCCGCGCGAGCGCGCCTTCGAGCGTGAGCTTGACGCGGAGCTCGATCGCATGCGAGCTTTTCTGGGCCTGCACGGTGTAGCGTGAGGTATGGACAAAAGAATCGAGAAGCGGCACAAGCGCCAGGTTGCCCGCGCCAAAAAGAAGGTCCGGCTATCGGAACCTGACGTAAGGACGCATGAACAAATTGAAGCAGCCAGGGAAGCGAGCCGTGCCAACGCCAATCTTGGGAACAAGCCCAAGATTGCGGGCGCCACAGGGGCTTTCCGAAATAATTTTGCTACCGGTACGGGCAGTGCGGCGAAGACGGATAGTTAGCGGCTACGCCGCTGGCGGCAAAGTCAAACGATCCGAGACCATGCGACGCATTGTGTAATTAGCAATCCACGGAACGGACATCAGATTTGTCGCCTGGTTACGCAGGAATAGGCCGGTCCTGGTCTTCGGAGCGAACCATCTGGCAAGGCCGCGGGCCCCTTGTTGTTTCCGCGCAATGAATGGTCCGAATTGCGATTGGTAGTTCCGGAAAGCCGATTGATAATCGCCTTGTGCGTTGCTCAATTGGGTTGCCAGGAGATAGGCGCCGGCCATGGCGAAGGAGGCGCCCTCGCCGGCCAGCAGGGAAGGACAGAAACCGGCATCGCCAACCAGCGCGACACGTCCGCGCGACCATTTCGCGACACGAATCTGGCTTACGGCATCAAAATAGAAGTCACTGCACGAATACATAGCGTCCAAAATCGCCGGGCACTCCCATCCGGCCTGTTCGTAAAGGTCCTGTAACAGCCTCTGCTGGGCTGCCTTGTCATGAAAATCCGGCGAGGGTTTTGATTTCTGTGCAAAGACAAATAGAAACCCCGTCCGATTTTCGCGGAGCGCATATCTGGCGACCATTCGTGAAGGGACGTTGTAGCCCACGTACGTGCCTTCGTCGCGATGCATATAACCGGGCGCTGTAAACGACGCGATGCAGTAGCCAAGATATTTCTCGAACTGCGTTTCCGGGCCGAAAGCGATGTTACGGACCACTGAATGCAGCCCATCGGCCCCAATCACGAGATCAAAGCGGCGGGATGGGCCGGACTCAAAGGCGACCTGGACTCCCGTGTCCTCTTGGGAGATGCCCTGAATGCTATTTCCGAATAGGACCTCAACTTTACCCTGAATCTCTTCGAAGATCCGGCGAGCGAGATCGCCTCTCAAAATACTAAAGAATCGATCCTGCAATGCCGACCGGAAGGCATTCCAACCGAAGCCGGCGGCGCGTTTGCCTTGCGGGTCGACGAATCGAATGTCTTTAATCTGGTATCCGCGCCGCCGTAGACATGGAATGAGACCCATGCGTTCGGCGACATCGAATCCCACGCCCCAAAAGTCGATCATGTAGCCGCCCACGCGGGGAGTGGGCGCGCGTTCCACTATAGCTGGTTCAAACCCATATCGGAGAAGCCAATAGGCGAGGGTGGGGCCAGCAATGCCTGCGCCAGAAATCAGAACCGTCCTGATGCAGCACCTCGAGGTAAGCGATGATTAGCCCTTATGCGTAGTTGGCTTCCGCAGATCTTGTACATCATGCAAATGTCCTTCGATCACCGGTAACGCCTTGTTTGCGTACGCCTTGATCTCCGGGTTGTCTCCGTGCTCGGCTTCTTGCTTGAATGCCTTGATCAGTTTTTCATGCGCCACCGCTTCATGAGCGAGGAATGCGCGGTCGAAGGCTTTGCCTTTAGATCTGTCCAGGGCTGCGATTTGGCGGTCATCCTGCTTGTCGATGGCTCTGGGCACGCTCTCGCCGGTTTTGGCGGCAAATTCGCATAGCTTGTTGTAGTCGCTGGTGTGATCCTGCGCCAGTTTTTTGCCGAAATCTTTTACTTCGCTCGTAGCCGCCCGGTCTTCCGCCATCTTGCCGATATGCGTTGTGGTCATATCGGCCTCGGCCGCCATTTTCAAAAATTCGGCGTCGCGTTTGGTGACCGCTCCGGTCTGAGCGCATAGCGGCGCGACGCAGACCGCCGCGCCACCGAGGATTGAAAGAATTGGTTTTGTATACATCTGATGCTCTCCACCCGATTAAGATTTATTATTTGAACTTGCTTCCGCTTGACGCTGGAACGTCAGCGTCTCGGCTTTCTGCGATGCGGAAAGGGGAACGGTTTCGACCTGCAGCGTCTTTCCATCGGGACTCACCGAGAGTCTCTGCTTGAGGGCATCATCGCCGCGCACTCGGATCGCGACAAGTTTGGGACCGTTGTAGTACAGCATGACCTTTTCAGAACGCCCGTCTTCCTTGACCTCGCATTCCTGGCCGCTCAGCGCGCACGTAAAATCGCCAACCACCCTATCGCCGTTCATTTCCTGAACGTGCATTTTGCCGTCTTTCTGGGTCAAAATCCATTTGATAGCGCCATTGGAACTTTGTACCCATGTGCCAGAAACATCTGGCTCTGTCGATGTCTGCGCCATGACGACGGCAGAGAAGGCCCCCGCGAGCGTGAGCGCAATAAATATTGTCCGCAACTTCGTCTCCTTTCCCGAAACCCCGAGCATCCTGTCTGCTCTCACGATAGTCAATAAGTGTTGGAGAAAAAATCACGTTGATACGGTATTTCGGAGGGTCGAAAATACCGTCCACACGGGATGTGTTCCGATGCCGTCGCCCTGTAATATTGGTAGTTGGTTGATTCGAGGGAGTCAGCATGCGGCGGCGGCCTTGGCTCGCATTGGTAGGTGGATTTGGGGGACTGCTGCTGCTGATGGCGGCGGCGGAAATCGCGGCATTCCTGATCATCGGCAGCTTGCGGACAAGCGACGCGCAACTCGAGCATCGATTTCTGCAGCGCAGCCGCATCCTCGAGCAGATCCGCTCCTCCATTTACCTGTCCGGAACCGTAGCGCGCGATTTTCTTCTCGCACCGGCTCCGGGCGCGCACGCGCAATTGGCGGATCTGAACGATTTGCGTCACGAAACAGATTCCGCTCTGGAGCAATACGCAAAGTCGCTCGAGCCGGAAGAAGCCGGCCCTTTTTCTTCACTGCGGACGGAAATTAGCGCTTACTGGAAGGTTCTCAACAGCATGTTCTCCTGGACCGCGGGAGAGCGCGAGAAATACCGTTACCAATTCTTTTACACCGAACTCATCCCTCGCCGGACCTCCATGCTGCAGATTGCGGATCGTGTGGGGCGGTTGAATGAACAGGGTCTGCAGCGCGGTGACCAGCAGTTGGCCGGACTTTTTGGACGCCTGCAGCTTGGCTTGATCGCAATGATTGTGGTCACTCTGGTGGGCGGGACGGCGCTCGCGATCTACACAAGTTTTTTCACTCTCCGATTGCAAAATGAGGTACGCCACAGCTTGGAAGAGAACGTGGAGGCGCGAGCCAGCCTCCGTGAGTTGTCCGCCAAACTGGTGCGGGTTCAGGAAGAAGAGCGCCGGGCGTTATCCCGCGAATTGCACGATCAGGCGGGTCAATCCTTCTCCGCCATTTTGATGGAAGCCGAAAATCTGCTCGACGCACACCAGCACGGCGATCTGCTTCGGCATGCCGGATCCATTCGCAACCTTGCGGAAAGAGGGTTGAGCGAAGCCCGCGATATGGCGCTTTTGTTGCGGCCGTCCATGCTCGACGATTTTGGCCTCATTCCAGCGCTGAATTGGCAGGCCAAAGAGACCGCTAAGCGCACCGGCTTGCGCGTGCAGGTGGCCGCCACGGAGCTTCCGGAAGACCTTCCCGAGGAACACAAGACCTGCATATATCGCATCGTTCAAGAGGCTTTGAACAACGTGGCTCGCCATGCGCAGGCCAGCGCGGTTCAAATTTCGTTGCAGGGGAAAGCATTTGAGATCAGCCTGAACGTGCAAGACGATGGCACCGGTTTCGACGCGCAGCGCGTGCGCGGGCTGGGATTGCTGGGAATGGAAGAGCGAGTGCATCATCTTGGCGGGAGCTTCTCGATCGATTCTCAACCCGGCCGCGGTACGCTGCTCAAGATCAACCTCCCCATCGTGAACCTTGGAATCAACGAATCACATGAAGCCCATTCGGATCCTGTTGGCCGACGATCATAACGTGCTGCGCGACGGCCTTCGACTGCTGCTGGAGCGGCAACCGGATTTCGAAGTAGCCGCGGAAGCGGAAGACGGACGCCAGGCGCTTTCGTTGGCGCAACAATGCTGTCCGGACGTAGCCATAGTCGATATCGCGATGCCGGATCTGAACGGCATCGAGGTCACGCGGCGCATTCTCGCTAATTGCGAACGCACGGCGGTAGTGATCCTCAGCATGCACCATGATGAAAGTTATGTTCTGCGAGCGTTGAACGCCGGCGCGCGCGCGTATCTGCTCAAAGATTCGCTCAAAGGAGATCTGATCGCCGCCGTCCGGGCAGTGGCGCAAGGGCATTCCTACTTCAGCCCGAAGATCAGCCGCCTTTTGCGCGAAGATTTCTTCCGGGAAATGGCGGATAAACAGAAGGAGGACAGCTTTGAGTTGTTAACCGATCGGGAACGTGAAATTCTACAGCTTGTCGCCGAAGGTAAGAGCAATAAAGAAATTGCGAACCTTCTGAATTTGAGTTCGTATACCGTGGATACTCATCGCTCACATTTTCTGCATAAGCTGAATTTGCATACGGTGCCGGAGCTTATTCTTTATGCCGTACGCAAAGGGATCATCCACTGAGATCTGGCGTCCTATCTTGCCTTTTGGGTTCGTATAGCAAACCGGCACAGTCGTCCGATTCCGCGTCACACTCTTAAACCACACGGAATCCTCGCCAGCGTCCGTTTTGCACATTGGGCATCATCCCCGAAACCGGATTTATTGCCCCGAAGCTGTCCCGCTCAGGCCGAAACAATATAGAATGCTGTCGTAAGTAGCAATGTAGACCCGGCCGTTCGCTACCGAGAGCCCGGAGAAGTGATTAAACGATTTGATCTGGTCTCCGCTTGAATAGAGCTCTTTACCGGTCAGCGCGTCGAGTGCATAGAGCGTGGCATGTGTCGAGTGTGCAATTCGCAATGGACTGAGATCGGCGAGCCCTTTGTCGGGATAAGCCTGATCCGTATTTTCGCCACTGCCGTATGCATATACGACGCCATTGGCGACCACCGGCGGCTCGGCCCGGTTCATATCGCGCGACATCCAGACTGGATCTAAACTGTATTTTCCGCCCTTTTCTTCGACTTTGAAAGCCAGAATGGCGCCGTTCTCCACCGGGCCGTAGGAGATCGGAACTTTGAATTTGGAATGAGGAGGTCCCCAGAAAGGCGTCAGCACCCAGCGGTTATTCTGCGCATCGACCCAACTCGCCATGGAACCCCAAATGCCCGTACCCGCGAAGTTCACCTCTTCGTTGCAGAGTAACGGAGTGCGGTAGAGCGGCGTCTGGTGATCCTCTCCGCCGGTGTCCTTCGTATCCAAAAGATACACGCGACATTCCTTGCTCGCCGTGGTCATCAACTCGTGGCCGTTGAACGGAAAAATCGCGGGAGTCACCTGAAAATCCAGGTCGCGCTTCTGCAGCCACGACCAGTTCAGCGGCTCGTAATAGTCCTCGAGATGTAATTCGCCATCGATGACCTTGGCGCCCACTAAACCATTGCCATAGGTCTGCGCGGCCTTATCGTAATGGCCATCGCCAGTCGGCGCCCAGGCCACGCCGTTTGAATCGATCGCAGCGCCCGTGCGGCCCCAAAGGCCGCCACTCTTCGGGTTGAACGTCATCACTTTGTGACTGGGATCGTCTACGTTCACCGCCCAAATCTGATTGGGATTCCCATTGCAGCTTTGCGACGTAGTCGTAAACAAAGTGTTATGCCACATATTCAATGCGTAGGACTTGCCGTTTGGAAATCCAAAAGCATAGGGCGGCTGCACATCCTCGCCATCGGCCACGTTCAGTGTATGCACTTCGCCATTGCCCGCCAAGGCATACACACGCCGCGCTCCCGAAGCATCCGCGGGACCGATGATGGGAGTCGCCGTTTGGCCGCCAGGGCAAAGCGGATCGCCGGGACGCAACCCGCGTCCCACTGTGATGGGCGGATACTGAAAATGTTTTTTCCAGAGCAGCGTTCCGGTTTCCACATCAATCGCATACAGATTGTCCGAGACACCGGCTTCGATAGCGATCTGTTTGGGCCCTTTGCTGGTCGGGACCTTATCCGCAATAAGCGGCGCAAACAGGGAGTGCATGTCGCGAGGCTGATTATCAAGCTGAATCTTCCACAGAATCTTCAGGTCTTTCACGTTGTCCTTCGAAAGAATGTGCTCGTCTTGCTGCCAGGCGGTCCGCTGTTGGTTGCCGCCGTCGGTTAGCCAATCGGCTCCGCAAATCAAGCCGCAACACGCGAGACCGATCCAGACCGAGCGTAGTTTGTTCCTCATCGTTTATCCTTATTTCCCGATTAATTGCAACTGGTCCGCGAAGAAGCCAAAGCAATAGACGGCATTATCGTGCGTGGTGAAGTAAATCCGGTGGTTCGCGATCGCGAGTCCCGCATTGTGCGAAAACGATCGCACGATGTTTTGGCTCGAGTACAATTCTTTGCCAGTGGCTCCGTCGAGCGCGTACAAGACCGCGTGCGAAGTTTTCTTGCTGTCGCCGGTGGCCAGCGCGAACACAAGCCCATTCGCGGTTACCACGGGCGCGGGCGCCACCATCTCGCGCGAACTCCAAGCCGGAACAAGCGCCGGATGCCCATCCTGTTCCTGGACGGTGAATGCCGCGATTTTGCCATGGGGCGTAGATCCTCCGAGCGAGGCATACACCCAAGTGGTGCGTGTAGCAGTATCCTCCCAAGAGGCGAAGCCTCCCCGGAATCCATTCCCAACGGGACTCGTCTTTGACAAGGGCTGATGATGATCCGCGCCGCCGAGCGACGCCACGTCGAGTACATAGAGACTTCCATCGCCGCCAGCCGCCAGTAGCAGTTCTTTCCCTTTCCAGTCGAAGACCATGGGAGTAGCGTCGTCACTGGATGACTTTTGCGTAAGGCGCCGGGGTGAAGTAATCCTTCGCGGTCAGAGTCTTGGAGCTTAGCGCCACCACAGTATTGTGATATTCACCGGCCAAGTCGCCGTGGCCCGAAGGAATCTGCGCATAGACGGTTCCGTCCTTTCCAATCGCGGTGCCCAGGGTGCCGGTCGTGCCGGCGCCATTCGTCGCAAAGGATGCAATCTTCGGCGTTGTGGAAGAAAGATCCGCCGCATACACGGCGTTCGGAGCGCCTCCGCAATTATCCGACGTGGCGGCGTAGACGGTTTCGTCGCTAACATTCAAACTGCTCACGTTGGCTCCAGCCGGTGCGAACGGAATCGGGGGAACACGATCCTCGCCGGTGGAAGTATTCAGAACGTGTAAGTCGCCATCGCTACCGACCGCCAGAAATGCGCCGGGCCGGCCAAATCCGGTAGCGAGCAATCCAGGGTTGGGCGGGGGCATTGTCCGCACTGCAGGAGTAGCTGGCGCCGTAGTACGCCGAAAGCCACCGCCGCGGCCCGAAGCGGTGCTACTCCCCGGCATTGCCAAAGCGGCGGTCAATCCGCCCGAACAGGCGCCCGCCCGCTTGTCTTCTTTGGGCGTTTGGGCCTTCGAAGACAGTTGTACTTTCCAAATCAACCGGTTCAAATCGGCGTCGACGGAATAAACGGTGTTGGAACTGCCACCGAAAACCAGCATCTCCTTGAAGCCGCGATACGTGATCAGCAGTCCGTTGACGAGCGGCGCAGTCAACGCGTTCAAGCCTTTGGCTTGGTTGTCGGCCTGGTACGTATATAAAAGCTGGAGGCCGCCCACGTTCTCTTTCGTGAAACCCTTCTCATATTTGGCCCATCCGTCGCGCTGAGGATTCCCGCCCTGGCTGGGCCAATCGGACCCCAAAACCGCTACGCACGCCAGCGCCGCGGTTACTGCAATCAACAGGAGCTTTCGCATCTTTTCCTTTTGCCGGCTCAAAACAAAACCAGCGACTTTCTGGCAACGACTTTCTTAAAATCGAGTCCCGGAACCCGGCTGAGATCGTCGATCGACTTGAAAGCGCCGTTCTGCTCCCTGTATTGAACGATTGCCTTCGATTCGGATCGGGTGATCTCCAGAACGCACTCAATCTCGACCGCAGTGGCCTTGTTGATATTCACCGGTTGGGCCGCGGCGGGCCCGAAATGGCTGGCCAGATAATCCAAAATTACTTCAAACTCGTTGTCGTTAGCCTCGGCGCCGAGATTGGCCATTTTCGAAATGGTCACCTGCCATTGCTCTCGTGTCTGATGCTGGGCTGCGGCCAATTCAGGCGAGTGACAACGGCTGCAGGTGCGGATCGTCTCTTCTTTCCCCGGGCCGGGCGGAAGCTCAGCCGTCGCAGCAACCGCAAAAACGAGTGTCATCGCCAACGGCAGAATAATTCTTGAACCCATCATTTTGATTTTCCTTCCGGCGCTTTCGCCGCGAGCGCGTCGGCGATGGCCTTTTCGAGTAACGGAGTAATCACCGCGTATCCGGCGGCATTGGGCAGAAATCCATCAGTAGTGAATTCCTTTTTCATTTGGCGCGTGCGCGGTTCAACTAATGCGGCGTAATAGTTGAGATAAACCGAGCCCGTATCGCGGGCGAAATCCTGGAGTCCATGATTGATCGCGGCGATTCTCCCGACAGATCTGCGGCCGGTTTGGTTGGTGACGCAATCGCACACGGGCGATAGCGAAGCGATGACCACGCGAATGTCATGCGCTTTGGCGAGGTCCATCATCGACGCAAGATTTTCCGTGATCGTGCCTTCTGTCCCCGGTCCCGCAACCCCGCCAATATCATTTAAGCCGCCTTCGATCACGACGACCTTGGGGTGCAGTGCAATCACATCCTGGCGGAATCGCACCAGCATCTGCGGCGTCGTTTGCCCAGCGATCGCCCGATTGATGTAGCCGCGCTTCTGAAACGTGGCGTTTGCCATCACATCATCGCCGAGCAACACCACGCGTTGCTCGTTCGGCGCGGGGGCGGCAATCTCGGCATCGTCGCTGCCAAAAACGTTCAAGCCGGCCCAGTCCTTTGGCGGCGGGCACGCTTTGTCTGTTGTGACTTGAGCTGCCGCTGTCAGGCAGCACACGGCCGTCAAACAGCTCAACCATTTCATAAAGGACAGTGTATCCAGATTGCTCTGAAACGTTAAAATGGCCGGATTCCGGCCTAATCTACCTACTGCCAATTTTAAGCCCCCGAGCGCTTCTTCCTATTCCAGTAATCTCTTTGTATGTCTTGGCTGGTGCGCGACCTGCGTTATGGACTGTGCGAAAGCCTCCGCCGCCCAGGATTCACCGCGCTCGCTCTACTGACTTTGGCGCTGGGCATAGGGTCCGTGACGGCGATGTATAGCGTGATCTATGGCGATGTATAGCGTGATCTATGGCGATGTATAGCGTGATCTATGGCGATGTATAGCGTGATCTATAACGTCTCACGGAAGCCGTTTCCATATACCGAACTCGGCGTATGGTGGACGTGATCATACAAGATACGGAACAGAGTTCCGGTGGAATCAGAGGCGCACTCACGATTCCTGAGTTCCGAGCCTATGTCGATGAGAGCGATGTGTTCGAAGAAGCGGTAGGGACGGACACGCGACTCAAGCAGCGCCGCACTTCCTATGGAACGGAGGATATCGTTGTTGGGGCGGTAACTCCAAATCTTTTCCACTTTCTTGGCGTAAAACCGCTGCTCGGCCGAGTGAGCACGCAGGCAGATGCCCGGCCTGGCGCTTCTCCCGTAGCAGTCTTGAGTTATCGAGCCTGGATGACCAGCTTCGGCGCGGACCCGGCCACTTTGGGACGCAGCATCCTCGTGGACGACAAGCCGCTGACAATTGTCGGCATCATGCCTTCAATTTCGCCTGGAACACAGCAGATATCTGGGTTCCCGACCGGGCCGATTCCAGCGATCCGAATCCGATGGAGCGCGCCTTCTGGCTGCAAGCGAGACTGAAGCCAGGAATCAGTCTGGAGCAGGCGCAGGCCCAACTCAACGTGATTGCAAAGCGGTTGGCGGCACTTTATCCGAAGCGATATCCAAAGAAATTCACGATCAAGGTGTTAACAATTATCGACTGGGTGGTGGGGAAATTCCGTGCCGTACTCTACACGTTGTTCGGCGCCGTGGGCCTCCTGCTGCTGATTGCCTGCTGCAACGTGGCGAACATGTTGTTATCGCGCGCCACTGCCCGCGAACGAGAGATTTCGGTCCGGGCCGCATTAGGAGCGACCCGGTTCCAGATACTGCGTCAGCTGCTCGTGGAGAGCTCGATTCTCTCTCTCGGTGGAGGAATGGTTGGTGTGGCGCTGGCCTACGGGGGAACCAGGGCGCTTTCCTCCCTCATGCCGCCTAACACAATCCCGGTAGAGACGGAAATCAAAATCAGAATTCCCGTGTTGCTTTTTACGCTCGCGAGCGCCGCGGTGACTGCTCTTCTGTTCGGAGTTGCGCCCGCGCTCCACTCCACTCGCAGAGACTTGGCGCGGGGTCTGTCCGGAGCCAGCAAGGGCGAGGGCAGCGGTTTGCGCCATGGGAGCCTTCGCAATCTGCTGGTTGTAGCAGAGGTCGCGCTGTCCTTAGTTTTACTGGTTGGGGCGGGCGCTCTCATGCGGAGTCTGCTGTCGATCATGGATCTGGATCTTGGATTCAACCCGCACAACATCGTCAGCGCGCGGCCTCGCATTCCGAATGCTACACAAGCTCAGCGGCGCCAGTTTGTGGAGATGGCGACATCACGCCTCGGCAGTTTGCCTGGAGTGACCCGCGCGGCCGCGACCACCGGCCTCCCTCCATATGGCGGGAACAGGACTGAACTCGACGTTCCGGGCAAGACTCACTTGGAGCAATGGAGAGGAGTTGTTGAGGCGTGCGATGACCGCTACTTCAGCGCAGTCGGCTTTCGATTTCTCAGCGGGCGATCCTTCTCGTAAAGCGATGTGGCAAATAGCCGGAAATACGCCGTAGTCAATCAGATGCTTGCCAGCAGGTATTTCGGACACGAAAACCCGATAGGGAAGCACGTTCGTGTTGGGCTTCTCGCGACTGGAACGGAAAAAATAGCAGACTCCGTATTTGAGATCGTTGGTGTTGTGCTGGATATTCGAAACCGGGGACTTGAGGAACCTTCGCTGCCCGAAGTATTTATCCCCTCGACAATCCCGAGCTTCGGTTTCCCCTCGATCCTCCTTCGAACTTCGGCAGATCTCCGCAGCCTGACCACGGCGATTCGACGTGAATTGCGAGCTATCGACAAAAATGTCGTGCAATCCGATCCCGCACTCCTGTATGATCTGATTGCGAAGTATTCGTATTCGCGGCCGCGATTCAGTGTGTTTTTGATGAGCGCATTTGCAGTCGTCGGGCTGTTGCTCGTTGGCACGGGTGTTTATGGCGTCATGGCATACGCTGTTTCCCAGCAGACGCGGGAAATCGGTATTCGCATGGCATTGGGAGCTGAACAAGCGCAGGTATTCCGCGCAGTATTTGGGGTGGCGATCCGGCTGATCGGGCTCGGGCTCGCGAGCGGTACCTTGTGCAGCCTACTCACGAATCGTTTGGTCGCAAAGCAAGTCTGGACGATTTCGTCCTTTGATCCGGCTATTCTGCTGGCAGGCATAGCGGCCATCGTAATTCTCGGGCTGGCGGCGTGCTATTTTCCAGCCCTGCGCGCTACCCGAGTCCAGCCACTTGTGGCTTTGCGTCACGATTGACACGGGTAACCACTAACGCCGGCCCGTGCGCAACACCTGCACGGCGGCTGCGCCGGTCGAAGACTCGCGGACCTTTAAAGTGGCCGGCAGCCGCGCTTCGATCCGCGGTCCGTTTATCGGCCCCGCCTGAATTCGCTCAATCAAAATTTCCGCCGCGTGAAAACCGATTTCGTAGGCGGGCTGTACTACGGAAGTAATCGCCGGGCGGAAAATATCCTCCGCAGTAATCTCGTCGAACGTGACAAACGCGATGTCTTCGGGAGTGCTCAATCCACAAGCGGCCATGCCTCGCAATGCGCCGAGACCGGTCACGCCATTGGTGCAGAACAGCGCGCTGGGACGTTTCGCCGAGTGGGTCAGGTGCTCGCGGCACATCGCACTCACATCTTCCTGGTTGAGCTTCGCTTCCCAAACCAGAGACTCGGTGGCGGGCAGTCCGGCGCGTTCCAATGCCAGCTTGTACCCGCGCAGACGTTCGCGCTCGTTGCGGAGCGTCAGTGGACCGGTTAGGATCGCGATCTTCCGGTGTCCTAACTCGATGAGATGCGAAACACCCATCACGGCTGCCGCCGAATCCTCGACGCAGACCGAATCGACTTCGATGTCCTCCGGCAGCCTATCCAGACACACTACCGGAATTCCGGACTCGATCAGCTTGGGAATCTCTGCCTGCGATCCATGGCCGGACGCAATGACCAGCAAAATTCCTTCCACGCGTTGCGAGCGAAGCAGCGAGAGAACTTCTTTTTGACGGGCCGTGCTATCGTCCGAATTCACCGCGATGATCGAGTACCCGCGCGCGTGCGCCGCCGTCTCGGCGCTTCGAATCATTTGCGGAAAAAACGGAATCGTCATGTCGGGCACGACGATACCGAGTGTGAGGGTCTTTCGCGTTTTCAGGCTGCGCGCGATATGATTCGGGTGATAATCGAGCGTCCGAATGGCCGCCAGAACTTTACGGCGTAGTGGCTCGCTGACTCGAACCGCTCCGCCGATCACGTGGGACACCGTCCCGATCGAAACTCCGGCAAGCTCCGCTACTTCTTTTATGGTCGACATTCAGAAATTGAACCGGTCGATGTTGTCCTTGCGGAAAATCACTGGCGCACCCAGTACGATCTGATCTCCCTCTAGTTTTACGACACCCAACCGCCCGGCGGACAACGTGGTGTCGCCAGGCCGCAGTGTGCCGCGCACCAGCGCGGCCGGCGCCCCTACCGCTAAATATCCCAGATCTTTAGTGTTCCACAGAACCACAGCTTCAATCGAGCCATCGTGTACATATGGTTTGCACAGGTTCGGCAGCGACAGCCCAATTACCTGGACATCCTGGCGCCCCGACTGTTTTAGCGCCTCGCCCGCGCCGGGCACCGCGGGCGCCGAGATGCCCACGACTACTTTAATATTCGGATAGACCTTCAGGAGCGTTTGCGTCTCCTGGAAGGCTTTGTCGCGGTCGTCATCACTCGGGCGAATGGTCACGAGTTTCAAGCTCGGATACTTTTCTTTCACGCGCTGCCGCATAAAAGAGATCCATATGTTTTGATTTGCCGCGCTGAGTGCGCCGGTAATGATGGCGAACTCTCCGCTTCCATGCATAAGGCGCGCGGCCTCGTCGATCAGCGTGTATCCGATCGCCGCCGGGGTGGCTTGATTGACGAAATAATCTCGCGCATTCGTTTCGGCGTCCGCATCCCAGGTCGTGACCTTGATCCCCTGGGAGCGCGCTTTGCGCAGCACCGTCGAGATGCCGGCGGCGTTCTCGACGGCAACCGAGATTGCATCCACACGGCGCGTGATCCAGCCTTCGATCACCTCATTCTGCTTGGCCGCGTCGAGCCCGGTGGGACCGTCCCAGATCAAATTCACGTGAAGCTGTTTGGCCGCTTCTTCGGCACCGGCGCGGCAACTGATGAAATACGGATCGCCTATTGCTTTGGGCATCACGCCGATGGTCAGCGTTCCGGCCCTGCCCGCGTGCCGTAACTGCAGGCCGATGCCTAAAGCCACCAGCGCAATCGCGGCCACGGATGCGCCCACCCAGCGTGTACGTCTGCCGGCGCGCTCGATCGCGATGGTCAAGATCAGCAAAATGCCGGTCAGAATTCCGGCCAGCTCGGCCGGCCATCCCGAGAGCCGCAAACCATTCTGCAGAACGACAATCGCCACCAAACCTAGCAGCGTGCCGCCGATGGTTCCGCTGCCGCCAAATATGGATGTTCCGCCTAGCACCACGGCGGTAATGGCGATCAACTCATAGCCGGTGCCCGCGTCCGATTTTGCTTGTCCGAGATGGGCGACGTACACGATGGCCGCAACGCCCGAAGCCAAGCCCGAGAGTAAGTACGCCAACCCGATGCGCCGCTTGACCGGAATGGCGGCATAACGCGCACTGTCGACCCCGTGGCCGATCGCGTACAAGCTTCGCCCGATCACGCTGCGGTGTAGCAACAGCCAAAAGCCCACCGCTGCGACGACCACAAAGATCATCTGCGTCGGGACCACGCCGCCTAAATAGCCTTGGCCGAGAAACAGAAATCCGCCGGGAAAGCCCGAGTAATTTCTTGCGCCCCTCGTGATGCCCTCGGCAAGGCCGCGAAAGAGGGAATACGTGCCCAGCGTGACGATCAAGGGCGATACGTTGAGCCGCGCGATGAGCGCCCCGTTCAATGCTCCTCCGAGCAGGCTGATCGCGAGCGTAAGCAGCACGGCCCATCCGGCCGGCACGCCCGCATCGCGCCACAGCCAGCCAAAACTGACGGCGCACAGGCCCATCATCGATCCCACGGAAAGATCAATACCGCCTGTGACGATCACGGGTGTGAGCGCCAGCGCGAGTAGCCCGATTTCCACTCCGAGGCGGATACATTCAAAGAAATTGCCCAGCGAGAAGAAGTTTTGTCCCGTGACGCTGAAGAGCGCGATCTCGCAGGCGATCAGAAGCGCAAGAATAATTTCTTGTTTGCTTTTAGTCATCGTGAGGCAAGCGCCTTCGTCCGCCGTGCACTCATCGCGTCCAGTAGAACGGTCACCAGAATGATGGTGCCTTGAATGGCTTTCTCCCAATAAGGATTGATGCCTAGAAACGTCAACGCCGGCCCGATGCTGCCAAGCAGGGCGACTCCGATCAGTGTGCCGGACAGGCTGCCGCGTCCTCCTGTGATCGGTGTTCCTCCCACCACTACCGCGGCAATAGCTTTCAATTCGAGATTATTGCCGCTGTTGGCTGGCACATCGGAGAAGCGAACGGCATTCAGTAGTGCGGCTAGTCCCGTCAACGCGCCGGTCAACACAAATACCCAGAACACGACTTTGGTGACCGCAATGCCCGCTAGGCGCGCTGCCTCGTTGTCGGATCCGGTGGCAAAGACCGCGCGTAGCGCCGCTACATTGCGCGAGGCCCACCAGAGAGCAACAAATAGAATCAGCGTCGATCCGACGATCACGATTTCTCCGCCGAGCTGGCTTAAGCCGAACCACTGAAAGCCGCTGGGCAATCCCTCTACCCATGCACCACCAGTACTCCAGCGCAGCGCTTCCCGCCAGGCCACCATCGTCGCGAGCGTCGCTACGATCGACGGAGCTTTCAGGTAGGCGACGAGTCCGCCATTCACGGCGCCCAAAGCAGCGCCTGCTACAACTGCAATGGCAGTGGATGGCAGCATCGGCATTCCAGCCTTTGCCGAAATTCCACATATGACACTTACGACCGCGAATAACGAGCCGACCGAGATATCGATCTGCGCGAGCACGATGACCAGTGTCATGCCCATCGCGACGAGCAGTACCGAAACATTGGACAGTGCGAGATCGCGCAAGTTCCCGGCTTCAAAAAAGCGGGGAACTATCAATGCCAAGAAAATGTAGAGGACAGCCAGCGCGAGCAAGCCTGGCCACTCGCGGCCCGGTCGAAATTTCATTGAACCGTCACGTGATGGCCGAGCGCCAGTTCCAATATGTTGTACGGCGTGGCGCTCGCGCCTTCCAGAATGCCGGCGATCCGGCCCTTGGCCATCACGGCCACGCGATCGGTCATTCCCAAAATTTCTTCCGTCTCGGAGGAAATCATCAGGATCGCGATGCCGCTCGCGGTCAGTTGCCGGATGAGCCGATAAATCTCCGATTTGGCTCCTACATCGATGCCCTGGGTCGGCTCATCCAGAATCAAAATTTTCGGATGGGTCATCAGCCAGCGCGCCAACGCCACCTTCTGCTGATTGCCGCCCGACAAATTTCCAGCGAGTGTTTCGGGCGATGGCGTTTTCACGCCCAAGCGGGAGATGAAGGAGCGCGCCGCTTTGCGCTCCGCGGTAAAACGCAGGAAACCGCTCTTCGAGATACTTCCGAGGCTCGCCAATGTCGTATTGGCGGTTATTGGCATCCCGAGGATCACGCCATGTCGGCGGCGATCTTCGGGAACATACGCGATTCCCAACGCGACAGCATCCGCCGCCGAACGGATGTGAACTTCTTTCCCGTTAACGAAGACCTCGCCTCCATCGCTCGGCGCCAAACCAAATAACGCTTCCGCGAATTGCGTACGCCCGGAACCGACTAGCCCGGCCAACCCGACGATCTCCCCGCGCCGGATGGTTAAGCTGACACTCTGTACTCCCAGCGATCGGCAGCTCAGTTCCCGCACCTCGAGCGCTACCTCGCCGGGTGCCGTCTCGCTCGGCGGGAAAACCGCTTCCAATTCTCTCCCTACCATCAGCCGGATCAGTTTCTCCTTGGTTGTCCCGGCCATATCGAGAGTTTCAACGCTTTTTCCATCGCGCAGAACAGTGACGCGATCAGCAATGCGGGTCAGTTCATCGAAGCGATGTGAGATGTAGGCAATCGCGACACCTTTCTCGCGTAGCGCCAAAATGATTCGAAAAAGATTTTCGGCGTCCCGGTCGCCGAGCGAGGCGGTCGGTTCATCGAGGATGAGCACCGCAGCGTTCGCGTCGAGCGCTTTGGCGATTTCGACGAGCTGCTGCTGGGGCATGCTCAACTCTCCGGCAAGTGTTGCGGGCAGAATATCCGCGCCGATTCGCTCGAGTAATTCGCGTGCGTGCTTCGCCCGCGCACGCCAATCTACTTTGCTCCACAAGCTGCCGCGCTCTTTGCCGAGCGCAATGTTTTCGGCCACGGTCAGATCCGGAAATAGCGCAGGCTGCTGATAGATTGCGGCGATGCCGAGGGAGCGCGCCTTGGCAGGCGAATTTTGTTCCAACAATTCGCCGCGCAGGCGGATTTCTCCCGCATCCGGCGCGATCGCGCCCGTGAATATTTTGATGAGCGTGGATTTGCCCGCGCCATTTTCGCCCACTAGCGCGTGTACTTCGCCCGCCGCCAATGCGAGAGAAACACCGCGCAGCGCGCGCACGCCTCCAAACGACTTTTCAATACCGCTCGCTTCAAGCACCGGCGCTGTTTTCACCACGGCTAAGTTAACATGAAGCCGGATTGTAACTGCCCCGTGAAAACGAACGGTCTGAAAATAAGTTGGTTTTATGCGTTCTTCTTCATCTCCGGGTTTTGCAGCCTCGTCTATGAGGTTGTATGGCTTCGGCTCGCGATGGCGAAATTCGGCATCACCACGCCCATGGTCTCGATTGTGCTATCGATCTTCATGGCGGGGCTGGGTATCGGATCCTGGGCCGGTGGAATTTTCATCCGGCGATTCGATCGATCAGCCGCCGTTCTACCGCTCCGGCTATACGCGCTGATCGAACTACTGATCGGGCTCTCGGGTATCGTGGCGCCACTCACGATAAACGCCGGCGCACACGTGCTGGCGAGCGCCGGAAAAAACTTAGTCTGGAACTCCTCCACTTACTATCTGGTCACAGGCGCATGGATCATGCTTGCCTTGCTGCCCTGGTGTACGTGCATGGGCGCTACGTTTCCTTTCGCCATGGCCGCGATTCGCAGGCTTTCCAGCGGCGAATCCGGACACTCCTTCAGCTATTTATATTTGGCGAACGTGATGGGAGCCGTGCTCGGCACGCTTGTCCCGGCGTTCTTTTGGATTGAGCTTTTCGGTTTTCGCGGGACGCTCCACATCGCCATCGCGATGAATGGCGCTTTAGCTCTGGCTGTCTTTCTGTTCAGCATCGCGTCGCCGACTCCTCAGGCCCTCGATCGCGAAGAAACTCCGGTGGCTGCTACAGCTTCCGGCGCGCCGCACACCGGCTCGCTCTGGATGCTTTTCGCTACCGGTCTTTGCAGTATGGCAATGGAGGTGATTTGGATCCGGCAGTTCACCGTTTACCTGGGCAACGTCGTGTATGCGTTCGCGGTCATTTTGGCGATTTACCTTTCCGCTACGTTCCTGGGGTCGAGCGCGTACCGCAAATGGATACACTCGTCCGCCGCCACTATATTTAGCGCCGTTTGGATTCCGCTGGGACTAACGGCGTTGCTGCCGCTATTATTCGCCGATCCGCGGCTGCCCCTGCCTGAAGCGGGTGAAAACGCGGTACTCGGTCTCGCGTGGGGCACCGTTCGAGCCGCACTGGGGATTGGATTCTTCAGCGGTGCGATCGGTTTTCTAACGCCGATGCTGGTCGACCGCCGCTCCGCTGGCGACCCCGCGCGCGCCGGCGCAGCCTACTCCATTAATGTTCTCGGCTGCATCCTTGGTCCGTTGCTCGCGGGCTTCTGCATTCTTCCCTGGGTCGGAGAGCGCTGGGGATTGTGCCTGCTCGCCCTTCCACTGTTCGCCATTGGCTTTTTCAGCGCCAAATTGCATCGCGCCGTTTTCGGAGGAACGATTCTTGCCGCGCTATTGCTCGTCTTTCTGACCAAAGATTTCGGCTCCAAGTTTCCTCGGCGCGTCGAGATGCGCGATCATACGGCCACCGTCATCGCCACCGGAGAAGGCATGAGCAGGCGCCTGCTCGTGAATGGCGTAGGCATGACGAAGCTCACACCCATAACGAAAATGATGGTTCACCTACCCTTGAGCTTTCGGCAAACTCCGGCTAAGCAGGGGCTGGTGATTTGCTTCGGCATGGGCACCAGCTTCCGTTCGATGCTCTCCTGGGGAATCGAGGTGACTGTTGTCGAACTGGTGCCAAGTGTCCCTAAACTCTTCGGCTATTTTCACGAGGACGGCCCGGCGCTGCTGCGCTCGCCTCTGGCCCACGTCGTGATCGACGATGGCCGGCGTTTCCTCGATCGTTCTTCGGAACAGTTCGATGTAATCGCCGCCGATCCTCCGCCGCCCATCGGCGCGCCAACTTCCAGCCTTCTCTATTCGCAGGAATTCTATGCCGTCATCAAGCGCCACCTGCGGCGGAACGGCATTGTCCAGGTTTGGTGTCCGGGTGGCGATACGGCGACCATGTCCGCCATCGTGAAGGCTCTGCGCGCCGCTTTCCCTTACATTCGCGCCTATGAATCGATTGAAGGATGGGGTGTTCATTTCCTCGTCAGCATGCAGCCTATCGCCGCCGCAACCCCCGCCGAACTCGCGCACCGCATGCCCGCTACGGCCTCGAGGGATCTCGTCGAATGGGATTCCGATTCCACTCCGGAAGACATGTTCGACGATGTGGTCGGCGATGGAGAACAGCATTTAGACGATTTCATCAAAGCGGATCCATCGGTGCCGCCCATTCAGGACGATCGCCCGATAAACGAGTATTTCCTGCTGCGCCACGTCTTTGATCGTCCGTGAAGCCTGGGTATGATAGGCGTACCAGTGCGCCAGGTCAACCTCAATCCGCTTCGCGCCGCTTCGAATGAGACCGCGCGCGATATCAATCGGCGGATTGTCTTAAACCTGATCCGCACCGGCCAGCCGATTTCGCGAGCGGATTTGGCACGGCGGTCCGGTCTGCAGCGCAGCACCGTGTCGCTGATCATCGAAGAGCTGATTACCGATAAATGGGTGATCGAAGGGCCGATGGGCCGCCTGCCACGAGGAAGGCGGCCGACCTTTCTCCACCTGAACGATCAACGTGCCGTCATCTGTGTCGACATTCGTCCGTCGCGCATTACGCTCGGGGTAGCGGACGTGAATGGCGGATTCACTTCGCAGGAAGAGCTTGCCACTCCTTCCGATCCGGCAGTAGCGGTGAAGGAATTGGCGCGCCGCATTCGGGCGATCGTGAAGGCGCAACCGCAGAAGGGCTTCGAGGGCGTGGGCGTCAGCCTGCCCGGCCGCGTTGACCTTTCGAGTCATCACCTGGTCTTCGCGCCCAACTTAGGTTGGCCGTTGACAGATTTGAAAACCCCGTTGGAGCGCGCGACCGGCCTTGAAGTGGAACTCGAAAATGCCGCCAATGCCTGCGCTCTCTCCGAAATGTGGTTCAATTCCACGCAGATCCGCGATCTGGTGGCCGTCACCGTTTCGGAAGGAATTGGCACCGGCATCCTAGCGCAGGGCCAACTTGTCAGCGGCAGGCGCGGCATGGCTGGCGAGTTTGGCCATGTGCCGCTCGATCCCGATGGTCCGCGTTGCAGTTGCGGAAGTACAGGCTGTTGGGAAGTGCTCGCTTCGAACGCCGCGGCGCTGCGCTATTATTTTGAATCGCGCGCCCAGAACAGCCGTGCCGATACCGGCCGTTTGACGTTTCAGGATCTCCTGCGGCTTGCCGAGCAGGGCGACGTTCTGGCCGGCCGCGCCCTGAATCGAATGGCCGCTCAACTCGGCCGCGGGGCGCGCATGATCGTCGGCGGCCTGGCTCCCGAGGCGATTATTTTCATCGGAGAATTTACCGCCGCCTGGGAGCGTTTTCGCCCAATCATCGACGCCGAAATCCAGGCGCAAACACTTTCCTCCGCGCCAACGCTACTGCTTACCGGGCGCGATGGCGCCACGGCGCGCGTTCGCGGCACCATGGTCCTGGTCCTGCAAAAGCACTTCGGAGCGCCTCTATCGGCAGTTTCTCGCGAACATCAGATTGCCCACTTGGGCTGAATCCAGCCAAGGGACACGGCCGTCATCACTAGTCCGATAATCGTGACTACGGCCGGCGACGCCACGGCCACCCAGCGGAAGAATGCTGACCCGCCCGCCTTCTGCGCGGGCAGGAGACTCTTTGCGTAAAGCACCACGCCGCCAATCACCATCAGGACCACCGCCAGCCCGAGGCTGAACGAGACAAGCAAGAGCAAGCCGAGACCGGTGCGGCCCAGCGCAATCGCGCCTAACAAAAGCACCAGCGCCGATTCGCACGGCACCAATCCGCCACTCGCTCCCAGCGCCGCCAGTCCGCCCCACGACAGTTCTTCGGGGACATGTGAATGCGAGTGGCCGTGATGATGATTGGCGCCGTGATGATGATGGTGATGATGCGCATGGGCACGGGCATGTCGAAGCCGTTTGTAAAACATCCAGGCGCCCACCGCCACGATCGAGAAACCGGAAATCGCTCCTAGCCAGACCGTAACTTGCTCGGGAACCACATAGTGAAACAGAAACAGCACCGCAACGCCCAGCGCGAACACCGCGATAGTGTGGGTGAACGTGACCATGGCGCCTAGGAATGCCGCATGCTTCAACGTTCCGCGCGATCCAACCAGATAAGCCGCGACAATAGTCTTTCCGTGACCCGGCGTCAGCGCGTGCGCCGCGCCCAGCACGAAAGCGCTCAAGATGGCGACGAGCATCATCCAAGGTGTGATCTTCTGTTCATGCAACAGCTTCGATAAAAAATCGCCGCGAACTACAGCGCCCATCTGTGCTGGTGCGGCGCGTATGGCAATCGGTGGTGCGGTTTGTGAAACCGCGGCCGCCGCCACGGCAGCAATCACAGGTTCGGCAACTTTCCACTTGAGTTCCGCGCGCAAATCCTGCGGCGGGGCAACAGTTGGATCGCTCGGATATCGCGTCAGCCCATGTGTGATATCCCGGCCCGAGCCAATGACGATCTCTTTCCAGCCGGCCCGAAAAGGAAAATTCCCGTCCTCATATTGCAGTTTGCCGCCCTTCGCCGAGACGTGCGCTCGTGTAGTGATGCGCAAGATTGGTAAACTGCCCGCGCCGTCCGCAATCACCAATTGGGAAGAATCGAATCGTGCGGCTACGGTTTTGCCGCTCACGATGAAGGTTAAATGCCGAAGCCATTCGCGCGCCTGCTCGCTCGCACGCTTCTGCAACTCGACGCGCGGAGAGTCACGCTCGAGCTTCCACGCGCGCAGCAATTCGAAAGTCGGAATCTCCGCCAGATCGAGCGCATACTCCACCTCGATACCGCGCACGGAGGTCTGCAATTTCGTGTAGTGACTGACGCTGAAATTGCCCATCGGATGCGCCCAGGCCGCGTCACTAACAAGGATTGCCAGAACGATAAGTATTTTATTCATCTTTTGCTTGCGCGATTTCCTTCGCGTGACGGTAGAATACCGGCTCGGGCGTGCCGAGCCGCGTTGCCTTGGCCGATGCCGCTCGCGCTTCGTCTAAACGGCCGTTCTTGAAAAGCACCCAACTGAGCGCGTCCCAGGTGTACACGTCGCCGCGAATCGGAAGCTCGGTTTGCATGAGTTGAAGCGCAACTGGCAAGTCGCGCGAATGGTCCGCCAGTACCAGGGCCAGATTGCGATTCGTCTTTTCATTGGTGACCTTGCCTAATTTTTCAATGGTTTCGATCAGCTCACGCTGTCCCTGCGATTTTGACGGTTTTCCGGCCGCCGCATACAAATCCTCCAGCGCGCCGACGTATTCCACCATTGGCACGATCGATTGCGCTTTTTCGTAGTCGTGAATCGCGGCGTCGGTCCGCCCCTCCGCGGCTTCTACTCTTCCGAGTCCCGCATACGCGCGATGCAGGGCAGGGAACAAACGCAAAGCTTCCCGATACGCCGCCCTCGCCTCACGTAGCTTTCCGGTCTTGAAGTATATGTCGCCTAATTCTGCCGAGCACCACGCGGTGTTTGCCGGAACCGCATCTCCCGCCGCTACTGCCTCGGCCATTAACGCGATGGCGCCTTGCGCGTCGCCAGTGACAAAACGAAAATACGCGACACGGTTATAGCTCGCTAAATTGGGGCGTAGCGCAAACATCCGCGCATACGCCTGTTCGGCGCGCTCATACTCCCCAAGTTCCATGAGGGCGTCCCCCAGGTTGCCCCAATTGCCCTGATCCGAGGGGGCGTACTTGGCCATGTCTACCGCGCGCTCCGCGACCGTTTTGAAATCGTGCCGTTCGAGATCGATCTCGTTCTGAAATCGCATGGCGGTGAAATTTCCGCCGTCCTTTTCGAGAATCCCGTTCACGAGCCTCGAGGCGCGATCGAGATAAGTGAAGTCCGCCGATTCTCGCAGCTTCTGCAAATACGCCGGCACGAGCTCGGCCTCGAGCTGAAAATTGCCAGGCGACGCTTTGAGTAACGCTTCGTATGTCTTGATCCGTTCGTCGGTCGTCGCCAATGCCAGCCGCTCGCGCGCGAGCAGAACTCCCGCTGTCATCGCCAGCGCTAGCGCGATTCGCTTCATTTCGCCGCCAGTCTGGCTTTTTGCTTCAGCAGCCAAGCCTGTTCATCGAGATCGTTGGGAGACGTGCGCCGCCTGGCTTCGTCGAGAAACTCGATCGCGCCCTCTGGATCTCCAAAGCGCTCCCGCACGGCCGCGGCTTTCAGGAAGCCTAACGTGCTTCCCGGCCGCAGATCCAGAATCCATTGCGCATCGCGCTCGGCTTCGGCGTTGTTTCGGAGACCGAGATTGGCGTCTACCAGCAAACCCCAACCGGCTATGTCGTCCGGGGTTTTGTGGTTCAGCTCCACCGCCGCTCGAAGCGCCTCTTTGAAATCACTCCGGCCCAACAAGATAGTCACATGAAGTTTGCGTGCGTCGTAATTATCGGGCGACAGCTCGAACGATTTGCGAAGTGCGGCCTCGGCTTGATCAAACCATTTCAAATCGCCGGTGTCGCGCCCCTCCCGGCAAAACGCGAAGGCCAAATCGTTATAAGCCTGCCAGGATTTCGGCTCTGCTCGAACTCGCTTCTGCGCCACTTCGATGCGTTGCTCGGCCGGAGATATTTCTCCGGCGAGCAACCGCAACGAAATTACTACTAGCAATATGTGATGCCGCCCCAACATGGCTACTCAATTGATCGGGCAAGGCGCCCCGCCACCCATAGTGCAACCCGCTTCGCCCGGGTCGGCATGCCGCCGGTCGCGCCCGCTTTGCGCGAATGCCACGTATGGAAACGTTTCCTGATAGGGCAAGTCGTTCGTGTTCACTCCATCCCCGATGCGATTGTTCGGCGCCACGTTGAACGCCGGATTGAATACGCCCGCGACAGCGCGCGCTGCAATATCGGTGACGTCGTCAGAAACGCGCCTGCCGTTCGGGAATCCCGCCGCATCTCCGGCAAGTAATCCCAGTCTCCGGCGGCTTGCAGCCGGGGTAGGCGCGACGCCCGTATTGAGCCGCAGCAAATCCGCCACGGGGCCGGCCGGCGTGCCAGGCGCAGCGATCGGAGGCGCATAGGTTACCAGCGGCAACAGGTCCGTGCGCGGCGCCGCGGGCACATTGATGCCGTATACGGCGTTCAGAACTCGCGCGAGCAGCGGATCGAGATCGAAAGCGGCGAATTGCGAATCGTCTTTGGGCTGGGTCATACTCCAGTAGTCTTTGTAGCCAGTACCGATGATCAGTTCATTGATCAGCGGATTGCCCATGCGCTGAACTTGCGCGAAGGAGCCGGAAGACGCCGCGGGAAGAGGCGAGCGCCGGACCAAAGTGCGTGGCCGTGCTGTTGTACCCCAGGCGCCGATTGTCGCAGCTGGGTCTGTGGCGGCTACGCGCGTGCCGGTACTTGTCAACATCGCGATCGGCACTTCGATCGCGATGGTATTCACGTTGTACCCGGATACGAAATCCGGCGCGGTATTCGTGTGGTCGTCGGCATCCTGGGCGGGCGAGAGAACGCCTTGGCCGGCTCCTATACGGAAATTAAGCGAATCGAAAGCCGCGCCCAAATCAATATAGAAAGGATCGTCCACGGTGCCCGCGAAGACACGCATCCCATTCCCCAAACTGTAGACGCCCTGCGCCGCGAGCGCTGGATAATTCGGCATCGTTCTCGGACCCACGTTGCTGGGCACCGCGAATAGCGGAGCGCCCGACTGGTTCGTCAGCGGCGTGCTGATGCCGTTCTTGACCATAGTTACCGTGAATCGTTGACGCAGGTTGAGGCCTTCCGATCCGGACCCGTCCAACGCCGTGATTGCCGGAGGAACGATCGGTGTTCCGGGAAGCACCGGAGCGGGCGAGTTCGCCGGTGCATTAATCCCGGTTCCAGCACCTACAAATGCCGTAAACACATTGGGCGCGCGAACTTCGGTTTGAAACTGAAACAGAAAATAGACGTCTTCCTGCGCGTCATTATTGTTGTCGATCCGGATCGCGTACTGGATCGTGTCGTCAAACGGGAAATAGTTCGGCCCGTTGCCCGGCTCGAGCAGCGGGTCCACATTCAGCAGGAACGTCACTTTCGACGGATCGTCATAGCTGACAAACGCAAAAAAATCCGTGATGTCGGCCTTGTGATCCAAGGCCGTGATCGGCGCTTCCCGATGGCTCGCGGCGAATCCCTGGGGAGGAGTCGCGAGCCCTGCCGCCAGTACGACACAAAGAATGCTCTTCTTATCCATAGATCCCTTTCCTACGCAACGCTCCTAACGCGACAACAAGCCCTAGCCCTAAACTCATCAACGAAAACCCAAACGGTTCTGGTACTGCTGAAACTGACTCTGCTGTCAACTGATCCGTAAAATTGCCGCCCGACGCCGAGCCGCCTAAGCCGCCATCCAGCGTGAAATCGTCCGTGATGCTCAGAAGCCCTACGGCCCCGAACGAGGCCGAATCCGCCTGTTGAATGCCATCAAGTGTCACCAGGGCTCCCGTTAGAGCCGCACATCCCGTTACCCCGTTCGGTCCGAAGCCGCCGCCCGCACAATAATTCTGGATATCCGTCACCGCGCCATCCATGGTTTCCGACGATCCGGCCAACGTGATGGAACTGGCAGTGTAGGAAGTACCGGAAACTTGGTAGGTAAATATCGACTCGAGCAGTACGTTAGCCTCGGCTGTTTGTGTCGTCCCCGCAGTAAATCCGAAACTCGTACTGCCGCCGAAAGGCGTGATCGCCAGGGCTGAGGTTGTGATTGCCGTTGCGCCTGCGGTGCCGCTGACTGTCTGAAACCCAAACAGGCTGTTGCTACCGATGGTGCATCCGCCCGCCCCCAATGCAATGTAGCTGGCGAGACTGCCGTTGCTACACGGGGCTGCGGAACTCAGCCCGGTGGCGGCCATAACCACCGAAATGGTAATCAGTAACCGCTTCATTCCAGTCCTCCTGTGTACCTACTGTACGAGCGCACGGTGCTACTGGATTGCCACTATGTTTCGAAAAAGTACTAGTCGCATCCGCGCGCTCGTGTTACTCGTAAGGTTAAAGCTCCCGTTTTCCATGCACATACCCGACGGGTATCTCAGTCCGTCCACCTGCGCCGGCTTCTATGCCGCCGCCGCGCCCTTTTGGTATATAGCGCTACGCCGCGTCAAAGCGGCCTTGACCACCCGCGCAATTCCGCTGCTTGCGGTATTTGCCGCCTTCTCGTTCCTGATTATGATGTTCAATTTGCCGCTGCCCGGGGGCACCACCGGTCACGCGGTCGGAATGGCGATTTCGACCATAGTGCTCGGCCCGGCCATGTCGATCCTGGCGATCTCCATCGCGCTTCTGGTCCAGGCCCTTTTCTTCGGAGACGGAGGGGTCACAGCCTTCGGAGCCAACTGCTTCAACATGGCGATCGTCGGCTCACTTACGGCTTTCTGCGTATATCGCCTTATCGCATGGCGAGCGGAAATCAGGTCGGTTCGCCGGGTTGTTGCCGCGGGATTGGCTGGGTATGCCGCGATCAACATTGCCGCAATGTGCGCGGCGATCGAATTCGGAATTCAGCCCATGTTGTTCCGTGACCCATCCGGCGCTCCGCTCTACGCGCCCTATCCATTGAGCATCTCGATTCCCGCCATGATGCTCGGTCATTTGACCTTCGCCGGTCTTGCGGAGCTGATCGTGTCGGCCGGAGTAGTCGGCTACCTTCAGCGCGCATCTCCGGAAATCCTGCAATCTGTCATTGGCCACGCAAAACCGGCGAAAGGTCTCTGGGTAGGGCTCGCGCTGCTCGCGGCATTAACGCCTCTCGGCATACTTGCCGCCGGGGGCGCCTGGGGGGAATGGAAGGTCGAGAATTTTCCGCGGCAGGTTCCGGCCGGACTCGCCCGCTGGTCTTCTGTTTGGAAGGCGCCGTTACCCGATTACGCGCCCGGCTTCATTCATGATTCCCGGCTCGCCTATTTTGTCTCGGCGGCCATTGGAGTCACGCTGATCGCCTTCGTCACGCTTCTCGTGAAATGGATTTTGGGGCGGGGCCGCCGCCGGCGAAGTTTTGTCGAACAGACCATCCATCGCATGCTCCAAGCTATTCAGGACGCATTTTTCGCCGAGGATAAGGCGCTGGAGGCCGGCTTGCTGCAACGTCTCGATCCGCGCGTAAAATTAGCAGGGTTCACCGCGCTGCTGGTCAGCGCAATTGCGTCCCGCAGACTCTCGCTTCTTGTCGCCCTTTTTATGCTCGCCATGACTCTGGCGATTCTTTCGCGCATTCCGTTGCGCCTTCTGGCTCTCCGCGTCTGGCTGCCGGTTCTCGCCTTTACCGGCGCCATCGCTCTACCCGCGCTTCTGCTGACGCCGCATGGCTCGAAAAGCGCTGCATTTTTGATCCTGCGCGCGGAGACCGCCGCCTCTCTGGCCTTTCTGCTGTTGCTCTCGACGCTATGGAATCGTCTCCTCTACACGCTCCATTTTTTTCGCGTTCCTGCGCTGGTCGTGGGCATCCTCGCGATGACATACCGCTACATCTTCCTCTTTCTCGAAACCGCGCGCACGATGCTCGAGGCGCGTCAAACCAGATTGGTCGGCCCACTCGAACCCGCGCAACAGCGCCGCCTCGCCGTTTCGAGCGTTGGAGTGCTTCTCAATAGGACCTTCCAACTGGGCGGTGAAGTTCATACCGCAATGCTCGCGCGCGGCTTTCGCGGCGAAGTGCGCCTGCTCGAGGAACCGCGCTTCACAAGCTTCGGCTGGCTGCAACTTTGCGCGCTTTTAGGTCTCGCAATCTTGACTCTCTGGTTGGGACGTTAGCTGCGGAATGCCTTCTCCGTTCCAAGTCTCCGGCGCCTTCTACTTCTACAACGGCCTTGAGGCCTTGCACGACATATCGCTCGAAATCCGCACCGGCGAGCGAGTGGCCCTGCTGGGCGCCAACGGCTCGGGCAAATCCACTCTGCTTCGTTTGCTCGCCGGATTGAGCTTTCCGCGGGAGGGTGGCGTCTCGTTCTTTGGCGAGCCTTTGACCGAACCGCGCTTGGCGGAGGAAGAGTTTTTCTTTGGCTTCCGCCGCCGCGTCGGCATGGTTTTTCAGAATCCGGACGTTCAGCTCTTCAATCCGAGTGTTTTGGATGAAGTAGCCTTCGGGCCGCTGCAACTTCGGTGGCCTCCCGATCGGATTCGCGAGCGCGTCGGCCAAATTCTCGACCATCTGGACATTGCGGCGCTCGCGAATCGCCCTCCCCATCGGCTTTCCGGCGGCGAGAAAAAGCGCGTGGCGATCGCTTCGGTGCTCGTGCTGGATCCGGAAATACTTATCCTCGACGAACCGCTGGCCGCTCTCGATCCGGTCAGTCAGAACAAAATCTCCGAACTACTTTCGTCCTGGTCCGACGGTTCGAAAACCGTGATCATGGCAACTCACGATTTGGACGCCCTGGAAGAAATAGCGGACCGTTGTGTAGTTCTCGAAAACGGCCGTCTCGCCGGCATCGGAAAGCCGCTCGAGATTTTGCACGATATCCCGCTGCTCGAACGCGCCCGGCTGATCCGTCCCCACCGTCATGTCCATCGCGCCCCGATCTCCGCGTCGCATCCCCACGTACACGTTGAAGATGTCGAAAAAACCTAAGGCTCGTAGTAACCGCTTCGCGAGCTGATTTTCAGTTTCGAATCGCGCGTGGAAACCGCCACCGGATGGAAGCGTTTAGGCTCTTCCCGGACCGCCTTCGGATAGAATCCCAGCAAATATTGCGTTCTGAGTTCTTGAATAATATCGGCGAACGCTGCATCGAGCTGACTAAAACTCTCGGGATAGAAAATTCGGCCACCTGTCGAAGCGGCCAATGTCTCGAGTGCGTGCTCGCCGCCCGTGTTCCGGCCCGCGTCATTGGGAATCGGCACCACAACGATTGGATACAGCACCGCGTCCGCCCGCTGCGCGGCCGCCAGCGCATCCTCGTAGTGTTTGTAGCTTGTTGTATCGCCGCCGTCCGTCACCACGATAATGACGTGCCGCCCCTCGCGTTCGCTCAAACTATCGCCGGCCAGATAGATGGTGTCGTAGAGCGACGTTCCGCCTTCCCCGTGCAGGGCGTGTAACGCGCGTTCCGCGCGCTTGGCGTTGCGCGTAAAATCGACTTCCAGACTGGTCCGCCAATTGAAGCTGAAGAGGGCGAATGCATCCTCCGGATTGCCCGCCCCCAGCAGCGTGGGAAGAAAGCGTGCCACCGATTCCACTTCGTAGTGCAGATCGATTCTCGTGCTCCCGCTGGTATCGATCAGAATGGCCACCGAAAGCGGCAGTGATGTATTGCGCTCGAACACCGCGATCTCCTGCGGCACGCCGCTGTCTGCTACCCGGAAATCCTGTTTGTTGAGATTTGTGAGAATCGCGCCTGTCGCGTCTCGCACTGAAACCAGCAGCCGGACCAGATTCACCTTGATAGCGAACGTGGGCCCCTCGCCAGCCTGTGTAGCGGGGTTGGCGGGCTTGAACTGTCCCCACGCCAACGCTGCTCCGCAAAACAGCAGCAGCCCGCTACGGCTTAAGCAGCCGTTCATCCCATTCCCCGTCCACCCAAACAGCGCCATCGGCGAAAAACTCTTTCTTCCAGATCGGCACTTCGCGCTTCAATCGATTAATACCTTCGAAGGCTGCGTCAAATGCCGCTCTCCGGTGCGGCGCAGTCGCTACTACCGCCACGCTCGCTTCTCCAATTTCGAGGCGCCCCAAACGGTGCAGCATGCCAATTCTGCCGATTGCGAACTGCTCGGAAATCTCGCGTCCGATCTGCTCCATCCGAGCGCGCGCCATTTCTTCGTAGCATTCGTATTCCAGATAAGTAGTGGGCCGGCCTTGACTGTTATTGCGGACCACGCCTTCAAAAACCACCACCGCGCCGTCCTCTGGCCGCTGCAAAGTTTCCGCGAGCGCGCGCGCATCGATCCGCTCCCGCGTGATCCGAAACACATGGCCGCCGCCCGATCCCCCGCTCACCGGCGGCAAGAATGCAATCTCGTCGTTCTCTGCGAGCACGGTGTCGGCCTTAGCGAATTCCTGGTTCCTGGCAAATAGAGTCGACGAACGCCTCTCCCCCAGGGTTTCGAACCGTTGCGAATAGATGGCAAAAACGCCCCCGAGCGTGGTACCGTCCGGAATTTCCAGTCCCTCTTCCGCGCATCCGGTAATCTCCTTCAGAGCCCCAAAGAAGAGCACTCGCACACGCATGTCTCAAATCCTAACAAGCGGATACGATAGAAAGAGCCCCATGCTGCACGTTGTTCTTCCGGTCGGTCTGCTGCAATGCAATTGCTCGATCTTCGGCGACGAGAAAACGCTCGACGCGATCGTGGTCGATCCCGGAGACGACATCTCGAAAATTACCGCCATTCTCGACCGTCACCAGCTCAAGGTCAAAGCCATTGTCATCACGCACGGCCACATCGATCACGTCGCCGGCGCTCACAAGCTGCGATCGCTAACCGGCGCGCCGATCTACATGAACGAGCGCGACCGCGAGCAGCTCGATATGCTCGACGTGCAGGCTGCCTGGCTCGGCGTGGCGACCCCACCTAAGGCGGAAATCGACGTCCTCGCTACCGATGGCGCGGTTCTCCAGCTCGGAGGCGTCGATTTCGAAGTACTACTCACTCCCGGCCACACGCGCGGCAGCCTGTGTCTTTGGATTCCGCATGAGAAGAAGCTGATCGCCGGCGATACCCTGTTTCGCGATTCCGTCGGGCGCACCGATCTTCCCGGCGGCGATAGCGCGAAGATCCTGTCGTCCATAAAAACGTGCCTCATGCGCCTGCCTGACGACGTGGTCGTCTTTCCCGGTCACGGCGAGAGCACGACCATCGGCCGCGAGAAACAGCGCAACCCGTTCCTGCAGAAAATTTAAAGCGCTCTCTCATGCAAATACCTCCTTGGCCGCGCGCCGACGAACGGGAAGCTGAGCTGCTCCGCATGGTTCTTGAGAGCCCGCAATGGGGCGGCTTTCACCCTTTTGTCGCCGAATTCGAGCAGAGCTTCGCCGCCTACCAGCACGCCCGATACGGCATCGGCGCTATGAATGGCAGTGTCACGCTCGAGCTCGCGCTAGAGGTCCTCGGCATCGGACCAGGCGATGAAGTGATTGTGCCCGCGATCTCGTTCATCACGACCGCCACGGCCGTCTCCCGCGCCGGCGCCACTCCGGTGTTCGTCGATATCGAAGCCGATTCTTACAACATCGATCCGGGCCGGGTGCGCGAAGCCGTCACATCGAAAACAAAAGCCGTAATCCCGGTCCATTTTGGCGGCGTGATCTGCGATATGCCGGCGTTACTTGAGATTTGCCGCGAGCGCGATTTGGTGTTGCTCGAGGACGCGGCGCACGCGCATGGCGCGGAATACGATGGCAAGCGCGCCGGCAGTTTCGGCCTTGCCGGTTCCTTCAGTTTTCAGAACGGCAAGGTGCTCACCGCCGGCGAAGGCGGCATGCTGGTTACCTCAGACGCCCCGTTCGCTGAACGCGCGCGTTCCATCGCCAATTGCGGGCGCGCGCCCGGCCGCAGCTTCTACGAGCATCATGAACTGGGAACCAATTTCCGCCTTTCTGCAATGCACGCGGCCATCCTGTTGGCACAATTCGAAAGGCTTCCGGAGCAGATCCAGCGCCGGGAAGATAACCTGCGCATTTTTAGAGACTTGACAGCTGATTGTAAAGGACTGGTTTGGCAGAGCCAGCTGCTCGCCCAGACACAAAATCCGCACTATCTGGTGACTGGCCGCCTGGATCGCGGAGCGCGCAATGAATTTTGCCGCAGGCTTGCGGCGGCGGGTGTTCCCGTCACGCCGTTTTATCCGCACACGCTTTATGAGAATCCCGTGTACCGCCGCGAGAACTGTCGCGTGATGCCATGCCCAATTGCCGAGACGAGAATCCACGATTCGTTCTGGCTGAGCCATCGCGCATTTCTCGCGCCGGAAGAGACGATTCAGGAAATCGCCGGCATTGTACGCGCGGCGGTCAGCGCTTTGCCGGTTTCGGTTCTTTCGTAGCCGGCGTGATGCGCTGCCCGGTTACCTTGAACTGCGTATCATGCTCGTGCAGGAATCCTAGTTTCTGCAATTCGAGTTCTTGCGTGCTGGGGTCGTGCTTCAGTCGCTCGATGAGCTTCTTTTTCTCGTCCACATCGCGCGCAAGGTTTGCGTTCTCTTCCTCGAGCATGCGGATTTGCTTGCGCTTTTCCGCGAGCGCACTCAACCCTTGCGGCCCGCGCAGCATGATCGTCGCGTAGGCGGCCAAGCCCGCCAGTGTGGCCAACGCAGCGATCGGTCGAAGAAAAGATCGAAACATCCTTACATTCCTTTATAGACTTGTTTACGCGAAAGGTCCAGAGGAAATGAGTATTTTATGACGGAGGCGATTGTTGTTCTCTGCTCTTGCAGCGACGCGCAAGCCGCGCGGAGGATTGCGAATGCATTGGTCGAGCAGCGTCTGGCGGCCTGCGTGAGCATTCTACCCGCAGTCGAAAGCGTCTATCGTTGGCAGGAAAAGGTAGAAAGCGCGGATGAAGCGCTGTTACTCATCAAGACCACTTCGGAACGCTTCCCGGCGCTCCAGAAAAAGATTCTCGAGCTGCACAGCTATGACACGCCGGAGATCATCGCCCTGCCGATTGTTACCGGTCTCGAGAAATATCTCGGCTGGCTGGGAGAACAAGTTTCGTCGCCGGATCGATGATAAACGCCTCTGGCGCATCCGTCGCGGTATCGTAGACCACAAAACTCGGTCTCGTATCCTCCCATTTCCCGCTCGAAAATTTTGCCCCCATGATCGGTCCTGGATTGATCCGCAAGCAGCCGGCCTCGCGCGAAATTTCAAATTCGTGGTTATGTCCAAAGCAAACCACGTCATAATCTCCTGATTTAGCCATTGGTTTAGCTAAGTAGTCGAAGTGATTGACTGCAAAGCGTTTCCGGTCGAAGATGTTTTGACATAACTCGCCATGCACATGAACGTTCGGAAGCCGGGCGGCCTTCGCCGTGATGCGATATAGATCGGCATCGTTGTTGCCGAAAACGATATGGATCTCTTTAGGAAACTTGGCAAGCTCGTCGATTACAAACGGCGAGCACAGATCGCCGCAGCAGATCAACGCGTCCGCGGCCTGGACGGAGGAAATCGCGGCCGCAAGGTTCCACAGGTTGTCGTGGATGTCGGAAAGGACCGCAATGCGCATCTCTATTCGTAGAAGTTTCTGTTCCAGGCATGGCGCCTGAGAATCGCGAGCGTTCCTTCATCGAGCTTGCCCGCGACCGCCGCGCGGCAACTGCTCTCGACAGTTGCTACCCGCCGCATGCCGGGAATGACGGACGTGACCGCCGGATGCGAAAGGCAGAAGCGTAGCGCGATTTCGGGTAACGTACCGGGAACGCCGGCCAGATCCCGCTCGAGCGCCGCCACGTGTTCCACGACTTGCCGCTTACGATCGCCGCGAAAATATCCCTCGCGGAACTCACCCGGTTCAAAGCGGCTGTCTTCAGTAATCGTGCCGGTCAGGCCGCCTTCATCCAAAGGAACGCGCGCCAGGACTCCCACGCGCATGCGCTGGCAAAGTGGAAACAGGTTCTTCTCCGGCGTTTGATCGAAGATGTTGTAAATAACCTGAACGGCATTGAACAAACCCGTTTTCACGGCGTCAAGCGCCGAATCCGGATCGTGCTCCGAAATAGAGACGCCGAAGTAGCGGACCTTACCGCTTCCGCGTAAGTCCTCGACTGCCCGACGCCATTCTTCGGTTTGGGTCCAGGCATCCGTCCACACATGAAATTGCTGTAGATAGATTTGTTCAATGCCCAGGTTGCGCAGACTCTCCTCCGTCGACCGAAGGATGTAGTCGCGCGGAAATACCTCCGAGATATCAGTCGTGGGCGATGCTGGCCATACGCGATTTTGGGGCGGGATCTTGGTCGCTATATAAACATGGCGAAAGCCGTTTCTCACCGCTTGGCCGACCAGTTGCTCGCTATGGCCTTCGCCATACGCAAGCGCCGTGTCAACGAGATTCACACCTAACTCAAACGATCGCTTGAGGGCGCGCAGCGATTCGTTGTCTTGGCCGCCCTGCCACTGCTTACCCCCGATACCCCACGCGCCGTAGCCAATTTCGCTGATTTCAGCTTCCGTGGCGCCTAGCTTGCGATAGTGCATGTGGCAATCTTCAAATCAGTTCATGTTCATGCCGCACATGCCGCTCTGGCAATAGTTCGCGCCGCACATGCCACTCCCGCACTCGGCCGGCGCCGCGCTCTTAGCGCTGGCTGCCCGCGCCGCGAATGTTGAATATTGAGTCGTCAAGTGATCCTGGCCGCAGCCTGGACAACGGACCGCATCCGCTTCCGCGCTGCGCCTTACCAACTGCTCGAATTTGGTTCCGCAATCGTCGCATGCGTATTCGAAAATGGGCATATAGTAAGGGTAGCGTAACTTGATCGCGCTGCGAAACGAAGTAGAGGGTAGAGTATGAGGCGCAGAACGTTCTTAAATTGTGGTTTATTGTTGGTTGCCGGCCGGGCGTTCGCCAAGCCCTTAAAGCTGGTCGATTTCAGCGATTCCGGACAACGCAAGGGAGTTATTCAAGTGGAAAAGGTACAGAAATCCGACGCCGAATGGAAAAAGCAGCTAACGCCTGAGCAGTACGAGGTGGCGCGGCACGCCGGTACGGAGCGAGCATTTACAGGTAAATATTGGAACAATCACGAGCACGGGATCTATCGCTGCGTCTGTTGCGAGAACGCGCTCTTTTCTTCCGATACCAAATTCGAATCGGGCACTGGCTGGCCTAGTTTTTGGGCGCCCATTGCCAAAGAGAATGTCCGGCAGCGCATCGATAGCACCCTCGGCATGGAGCGCACTGAAGTGCTCTGCACCAAATGCGAGGCCCATCTCGGTCATGTGTTCGACGATGGCCCGAAGCCCACCGGCCTCCGTTACTGCATGAATTCCGCATCCCTCGATTTCGTTAAGGGCTAAGCAGATACTGGCGTAGGTTCCAATTCAATCGAAGAACTGGCGATCCTCTTCCGCGAGGTGCGGTTTAGCTGCGGCCACCTTGAAGGTCACGCCAAGACCAGGGCGGTCCCAGACATCGATGAAGCCTTTTTTGACGATCGGATTTGGCAGGCCTTCGACGATGTCGTACCACCACTCGGGTTGGCCGAATGGGTACTCGAAGGCGATGTAGTTTTGCGGCAGTGCGGCGGCCATATGAACGTGGGCGGCGAGGCCGATCAGGCCGTCGAAGATGCCGTGCGGAGCGACTAAGATGCCGTGAATGTCAGCGTATTCCGCGATCCATTTGAGTTCGGCGATGCCCCCAACGTCTTCGGGGTCGGGGCCAACTACGTCTACTGCCTGCTTCTCGATCAGATCCTTGAAATTCTGCCGCAGATAGATCTGTTCTCCGGTGTGGATCGGGACTGACGTCGCCTGTTTGAGGTCCCGGAAGAGTTCTGCATTCGGGTAGGGAGTGTAGTCGCCTGTGAGGATGTCTTCGATCCACGTGATGTGCATCGGCTCGCATGCTCGCGCGAATGTGATCGCGTCTTTCATCATCCAGCCGGGCCCGCAGTCAAGCGCGAGGCCGATCTCGTCGCCCAGCACCTTCTTCATCGCTTCGACGCAGGAGATCACGTGCTTCAGGCCGCGTTCGGTCATGAGACCGCGGTTCGGGTGCGACGCTCCTTTGCGCGGCTCGTCGTACCACATGTCGGGGATCGCGCCCATCATCGCGGGGTTGTGGAAGCCCACCGCCATCTTGATGAGCGTGAAGCCTTCTTTGGCTTCCTTCATCTTCTGCACGTTCTCGGCGTAGTCCTGCGGCATCTGCCCGGTCATCGGCGGCCGAAAGCCTCCGTTGTAGATGCGGACGCGGTCGCGGATCTTACCGCCCAGCAGCTTGTAAACGGGCACTCCGGCGACCTGACCTGCGATATCCCAGAGAGCGATCTCGATCGCACTTACTGCCGAGCCCCACGGCTTGAAGGCGCCAAGCCTGCGGATCTTCAGCATGACTCTCTCGACATCGGTTGGATCTTCGCCCAGAAGATAATCCTTGTAGAAGAGGACCATCGGCTTGAGGTACGCCTTGGCCGACTCGGCTTGGCCGTAGCCGGAGATACCCTGATCGGTAACGATTCGAACGACGGGGTTGCGGCCGATGATGGCGCATCGCAGATCGGTGATTTTGACTTTTGGTTGGCCGGTACGTCTTTCCTGAGCGGCGAGCGATGCCGCTGCTGCCGTGGCCGACAGCGATCCTAGAAAACCTCTGCGTGTCCACGTAGTCATGAGTTCTTTGATAGCGAACTCATTCTATACCGTGCGGGCGGCATTTCATGCTGTAGCGCGACAGACGAAACGCGGCGGGCTAGCATAGATGAATGGCTTTTTGCACGAACTGTGGCGCCCAAGTGCCCGATGCAGCGAGATTTTGTGTAAATTGCGGAACGCCGGCGGCAGGTTTAGACACAGTCTCTCCCGTAGCTGCCGCTCCCCCGCTTAAATACGATGTCGAAGGACACAATTTGCAGATCGCCCGTGTGCATCTTCAACCGGGCCAGGAAATCTATGCCGAAGCGGGCAAGATGATCTACAAGTCCGCGAGTGTCGAATGGGCTACCAAGATGACGGGCGCGAGCCTGGGCGACAAGCTAATCGGAGCGCTCAAACGCAAGCTGATGGGCGAGTCGCTGTTCTTCACGCATTTTCACGCTACGGTCGGTACCGGGCGAAGTCGGTTTCGCGGGACATTATCCAGGCAAGATCCAGGTCTTCGATCTGGCGCCTGGTCAAACCATCATGGTGCAGCGCGACGGCTTCCTTTTTGCGCAGAGCAGTGTCACGCTGGACATCGCGATGGTTCGCCGCCTGGGCGCCGGGCTGCTCGGCGGTGAAGGCTTTATCCTCCAAAAGCTAACCGGGCCGGGTCTGGTGTTTGTGCATGCCGGCGGCGACCATGTCGATTTCACACTCGCCCCCGGTGAGATGCTGCAGGTGCAGACCGGCCACTTGGTCGCGTTCGAGCCGAGCGTCAATTACGACATTCAGATGGTCGGCAGCATCCGCACCGCCATCTTCGGCGGCGAAGGGCTGTTTCTCACCACGCTGACCGGACCGGGCCGGGTGATTCTACAAAGCATGACGCTCGAGCGATTGCGGCACGAACTCGCCCCCGGCGAACATCGGCACAGCGGCGATGAACGGAATCCGCTCGGCGCCCTGGCGAGCGGAAATCTCGGAAGCTTCTTCTCAAGCGACGACTAAGCTCTCGAGCAACTCGCCCAGCACGCCGAAACTCCTTTTCGCTGTATGGTCGACTTGTTTGCGAGGTGCGGACGATGTTCTGGTCAAAAATCGAGACGGAAGTAATGGAACGCATGCGACCAGCTTGCGCGCTGCCTTCGGATCATCCATAAGTAGGTAGCCAGAATCGAGAGCGTACTTACGGCATTGGCCAGAATCATGCTCCAGATTGCGCCCTCGAGGCCGTGGCGCTTGAGCAGCAGCAGCGCCGCGAAGATTCCAGTTACCGTTCCCGCGACTCCCGCCAAAAGCTGATGCTGCGAATTCTGCGCCGCGCGCAACAACGTGGAAAACCCGGCTCCCACGGCCGATAGCAACGCCGCCGCGGCGAGCCATGGCAGATAGGCGAGATACTGCGCCATGCGGCCGCCGTAGAGCACGCGCTCGAGCAGCGGTCTGAATGCCAGAAGAACACCCAGATAGCCCACCGCCGTCACGATCATGGCGAGCGGAAACACGATAGTCTGGCGCAACCCGCGGCCTGCGCCGTGCAGTTTCATCTGGCGTGCCAGCCGCGGCAGGCAGTAAATACTTAACACGGTGAGGAGCTGCGCGAGCGGAAGCACGAAGTTCATCAAAGCGCGCAGCGCGCCGGCGGATTTCAGATCCACCATCACCGAAAGCAGAATGGTCTGCAGGTCCGGAATGCCGAAGGCCACGAGCGTGGAGGCAAACAGCCAGCGCGCCATACTTCCAATGCGCTCGTGCGATCGGGCGCACACCCGCCCCCAAAGATTCCGGCGGGTAAGAACGACGGACGCCTGCCCAAAGTGCCACGGGCAACGCCATGCCAGATGCAGGCGAGGCCGGTAATCGCTGAGAGGTGGGAGCTGGTGCGCAAGAATGTTCAGGACGCCGAGGACCGCCAACGCGTAAACCACGCTAATCTGGAGCGCGTGAAGCGGGCCGGTCCAGAATATATTGTTCACGTCTGCGGGTCAGCAGCACCAGATAGCCGGGCAGACACAACGCCAGCACGAAAAGCACCTGCCGCACCTCGGAAGTTTTGTAGAAGAGACCCGCGGCCGCCGCGCATAGGCCCAACGAAAGAACCACCAACATGTTCAGCTTGCGCACGCTTCTCAGGTAGCCGCGCAGCCCCGATCCGTACTCGGCCGGACCGACCACGGTCATGGGCTCGAGAATGATGGCATTGTGAAAAGCGGCGAATACCAGACAGAAAGACCACGAGACGGAAAACGAGCCGTAGTCGGCCGGCGCCAGCCAGCGCGCCAGCAGAATGTTCATCACGAAATTTGCGGTGGAACTCGTCGCCTGGTCTGCAATGCTCGCCAGCACCTTGCTCATGAAGGGCCGCAAGCGGCGCTCGAAATTCAATAGGCACCTTTGGCGAGATCCTGTCCAAGACTCTGCCCGAATCCGAATACATGGTCCTAAGCCTGAATACCAGTTGATGCGCTTTGCCGTTTGCGCCTTGAATGCCGGACAGGTCCGAAACCACTGTGTTCATGCGGCTGTGATAGGGTGTGACAATAGCGGTTTGCTAGTCCAAATCGAACTGCCACGATCTCTGGCGCAACCCAGACTGCCGGTTTGGCTGCGCAAGGGAGCGACGCATTTTCGCTCCGTGCAGGCGCTGAAAACGGAGCTGCGCGCGCGCCGGCTGCATACGGTTTGCGAATCGGCGCGCTGCCCGAATATTCACGAATGCTTTCATCGCGGCGCGGCGACCTTCATGATTCTCGGCAACCTCTGCACGCGCGGCTGCGGATTTTGCTCGGTCCCCAAGGGCTCCGCGGCCAAGCAGCGAGTTTTCGCTCGACCCGGACGAGCCGCGGCAACGTCGCGCGAATGGCGGCGCAAATGAAGCTGCGCTATGTGGTGATCACGAGCGTCAATCGCGACGATCTGGCGGATGGCGGCTCGCATCACTTCGCCGAGACCGTACGCGAAGTCCGGCGGGCGCTGCCGGAAGCCAGGGTCGAAGTACTCACGCCGGATTTTTGCGGCGATCTGGATGCCGTGGCGCGCGTGCTCGATGCCGGGCCGCACGTCTTCAATCACAACATGGAGACGGTGCGGCGGCTGTACCGGCGCGTGCGCCCGCAGGCCGACTATCGACAATCGCTGCATGTGTTGCGCTTCGCCAAACAACATTCGCCCTCGACGATGACCAAATCGGGCCTGATGGCCGGGCTTGGCGAATCGGTCGAGGAAGTGCACGAGCTGCTGCGGGACATTCGCGGCGCGGAGGTCGACGTCGCCACCATCGGCCAGTATCTGCAGCCGACCCGGCGCAATCTGCGCGTCGCCGAATATGTCACGCCCGCAGCAATTCGACGCCTATCGCGACTACGGACTCGCCATCGGTTTCCAGATGGTGTTCAGTGGACCGCTGGTGCGCAGTTCCTACATGGCCGACCGCGTCAACGAAGAGGCCGGCCAGGCGCATGCCTGAGTCCTTCGCTGCCCTACTATCGCCGGGTCGCCCTGCATCACTTCTCGCGCTGCTCTCGGCGGCGCTGCTGCTACTAGCTTTGCCGCGCTTCGATGCGCGTCTGGCTCGCTCCCTTTGCGCTTGCGCCGCTGCTGATTGCGCTCGCGCGCACGCCGATCGGCTGGTTGCGTTTCCTTTATGGATGGAGCGCCGGAATTTTCTTCTGGTTCTTCCTGCGCACTGGATTGAATTCGTGCTCGAAGTGCACGGCGGAATGGGGAGCTTCGGAGGATGGGGTTCCTTTCTTCTCTTTGCGGTTCTAAAGGTCTACACCTGGCCGTCTTCGGTTGGCTCGCCGGTCCGCTCATGAGCCGCGCCTACGCCGTGCCCGCTGTGGCCGCGCTTTGGACCGGACTCGAGCGTACGCATGGCACGTTCGGCTTTGCCTGGCTCGATTTAGGCAACGCCGGAATCGATATGTCGGTGCCGCTACGGCTTGCGCCTTTCATTGGCGTGTACGGAATTTCGTTCGTATTCGCAATGCTCTCCGTGGGTAGCGCTGCGTTGCGCTGCGCTGTCCGCGGATACGGCTTTTGCCGCTCGCTCGCTGCTGCCGTTGCTCTGGTTACTTCCCGCAATCCCCCAAGGAATGCCCGCTTCGCAAGATGCGCTGGTGGTGCAGCCGAATATCGATCCGGATATCGAATGGACCAGCGCACTGCGCGAGCAGACCGAACGTCAGCTCACCATGCTCTCGAATGCGCTGCCCGCGCCGCTAGTGATCTGGCCCGAATCTACCTGCGCCGCTCTATTTCTATAACGATCCGGTGTTTCATGAGCCGCCGCGGAGTGGCCCGTCGCCATGGCTATTTTCTGTTTGGGACGGTTGCGTTCACGGGGCGAGAGCAGCCGCTGAATTCCGCCGTCTTGCTCGGACCCGAGGGCCGCGAAGCCGGCCGCTACGACAAAATCGACCTGGTGCCATTCGGGGAATTCGTGCCGCGCGCGTTTTGGTTCGTAAATCGCGTGACCCAGGAAACCGGCGATTTTGTGGCAGGCAAGGACATCAAAGTTTTGCCCGCCGCGGGCAGCGGCTTGGCGTGTTCATCTGTTACGAATCCGCATTTCCGGATCTGGTGCGGCAATTCACAAAGCAAGGCGCAAACGTTTTGGTGAATCTTTCGAACGACGCCTATTTCGGCCACAGCGAAGCGCGCCAGCAACATTTGCTGATCGCTCGCATGCGCGCGGTAGAAAATCGCCGCTTTCTGATACGCGCGACTAACGATGGATTTTCGGCCGTGATCGATCCGGCCGGCCGGATTGTGCAGAGCCTCCCCGCCTATCAGCAATTCGTCGCCCGCGTCCGATATGCGCCGTGAAGAAAGCACGTTCTATGCGCGCCACGGCGATTGGTTTGCCTGGGGCTGCCTCGCGCTGGGCTTAATACTCGCTTTCAAACGTATACTATTTGTCTGAGAATGCCCACCAAAGATATCGATCGCCCACTCGGTTTCAATACGCGCTCTCTGCACGCCGGCTACGACCCGGATCCCACCACGCATGCCCGCGCCGTGCCGATCTATCAAACGACATCCTTCACGTTCGAAGATACCGAGCACGCCGCGCGCCTGTTCGGCTGCAGGAATTCGGTAACATCTATAGCCGCATCATGAATCCCACCACCGCCGTGCTCGAGGAGCGTGTCGCGTCGCTCGAAAACGGCGTCGCGGCGCTGGTCTGGCGAGCGGGCAAGCGGCGCAGTTCCTGGCATTGACGACCATCGCTGCGCCGGGCGATCAGATCGTGTCGGCGAGCACTCTCTATGGCGGCACGTTCACGCAGTTCGATGTCACCATGCGGCGGCTTGGGTATGACTTCGTATTTGTCGAGCCGGACGATCCGGAAAATTTCCGCAAAGCAATTACGCCGAAGACTAGATTGCTGTACGGCGAAACTATCGGCAATCCGCGCAGTAATGTACTCGATATCGGGGCGGTGGCGAAGATCGCGGACGATCATGGCGTTCCGCTGGTCGTCGATAACACGTTTGCCACGCCGTATGTCACCCGGCCGCTCGATCATGGCGCCGATGTGGTTGTCCATTCGCTGACCAAGTTTATGGGCGGTCACGGGAACTCCATCGGAGGCATCATTGTAGATGGCGGCAAATTTCCCTGGAACAATGGCAAGTTTCCGGCCTTCACCCGACCCCGCGCCCGCCTATCACGGCATGAAATTCTGGGAGACGTTCCAAAACATCAGCTTCATCCTCAAAGCGCGCGTCGAAGGCTTGCGCGACATCGGTCCATGCGTCAGCCCGTTCAATTCATTTTTGTTCCTGCAAGGTATAGAGACGCTGAGTCTGCGCATGGACCGCCATTTGCAAAACACGCTCGCCGTGGCGAAACACCTGGAGAGCCACAAAAGCGTCGAGTGGGTCAAGTATGCATCCCTTCCCTCGAGCCCGTACTATTCGTTGGCCCAGAAGTATACGCCCGTTGGCGCCGGCGCCGTTTTTTCTTTCGGCGTAAAGGGCGGCTACGAAGCAGGGAAGCGATTCATCAACAGGCTAAAGATCTTTTCGCATCTCGCAAATGTCGGCGATGTGCGCAGCCTTGTGATCCATCCGGCCTCGACCACGCATCAACAGCTTGCCGCGGCCGAGCAGGTGGCCGCCGGCGTTACACCTGAATTAGTGCGGCTGTCGATCGGCCTGGAAAATATTGAAGATCTGATCTGGGATCTGGACCAGGCCTTAATATAGGCTCTTCAGCTCGAATCGTAGGCCGAAATGGTTTAGCGTGGCTGGCAACGGCTGGCCGGCCATGAGGCGCGTAGGGCGCTTCAGCCGTACACGCGCCCTATCGAGAATCGCCGCCAACATCGCGGTGGAAAGAAACAGCACCAGATTACGTCCGGGGCACGTTGCCGGTCCCTCGCTGAAGGGGATCAGTGGCCAGCCTTGCGGCTGGGTATTCCCCCACAACTCCGGCGAGAACTGGTCGGCGTAAGACAGATGCTGATCGTCTCGATGGAAAAACGGGGTGAAGATCAGGATTCCGGTATTTGCAGGCAGGATTCCCGTTTCCCAAGCCGTTGCGGCTGTGCTTTCGCGTAACACAAGTGGCGTCGTGGGCCAGAGCCGAAGCGACTCCAGCACGGCGGCCCTCGAACAGGGCATGTATTCCCTTGAGACGCCATGGCCGCTGCCGATCTCTTCCCTTACGTGCCGGGCGTATTCCGGATGTGACGCCAGCAGCGCAAGGGTCCGGAAGGTAGTCATGCCTGCCGGATCGAACGCGAACAGCCATTGAGGCACCTGCTGTTCCGGTGCGGTTTGGCTTGTAGTGTGGGTGTGGGCCATTATGCCGGCCAAGCTGTCCGGATCAGCCCTCGACAGGTAACTGTGAATGCAATCGAGTAACCGCTGCCGCATATCCTTCCGCTGTGGTCGCAAAAAGGCCCAGTTAGCAGCCGAGCGAAGCTGGAACATGATCTTTGACAATCGGTGATCCTCGCGGGCAGCATCGCCAAATAGGACCCGGCGTACGATGCGGAACCAGGCACATGAGAACTCTTCCCAATTCAGTTCGCCGTGACTATGCACGCTTTCGCACAGGTACATTGCTTCCGAATCGACGACCTCGAGAAAGCTCTTCGCGAGGCGATGGACGGGCCGATTCGAGTCGAGCACATCCTCGTTGTAACGCCGTCGTTCCGCCCGCTCCGGCCCATGGGAAATCAGCACATTTTTCGGTTCAAAGTGCGCCAGCGCGGCCCGCTTTTCGCTACTGGCGGTCGCGAAAGGCTCCGGCGACCCTGCAAGCACCCGATGTACGTGCTCCGGATCGAGGATCAGGGCCAGGGAACGTCCGGGAAATCGAAGAACCACCGGCCCGCGTCCGTATTTGTTCCGTATGCGTTGCATGCGTCGAATGGCCCGCCGGTCTAGGTCGAGGCGCTCGGCCATCGCCATCGCAATCGGCCGCCGGACGATCACGCCTTTGCCTAAAGTTGGGAGCAGTACATCGCTCATAACGGCCAGCGTGTCCAGTAAGCTCGCTTTCGGGATCGATGTCATGTCTCGCGCCGAGTGTCTGAGAGCGTAACTACTGGCCATATCGTTTTAGAGTGAATGCTGCTGATTAGACACTCCGTGGCGAAATCTGTGTTGCGCCTAAATGGTGGCTCTTGTCAGTATTCTGCGAAAAAGCCCGATCAAGAAACAGAACGGAATACGTCCACTTGATGAGGAGAATAACCATGCCGGAACTGAAAGAAATGCTAGTAGAGGAATTGCAAGATCTGCTTCATGCAGAACGTCAACTTGTAAAGGCGCTGCCTAGAATGGCGAAGGCTGCACACGAGCCAAAACTCAAACAGGCATTTCAGAACCACTTGGAGGAAACTCAGGGCCACGTCGAGCGGCTGGAAAAGGCGTTCGAACTTCTTGGGGCGAAGCCCAAGCCAAAAGTATGCAAGGGAATGCAGGGTCTAGTCTCGGAAGGACAAGAAAAGATCACCGAGGGCAAGCAAAAAGAGGAATTCATTGCCGATCTCGAATTGGCGGGTGCCGCCCAGAAGGTCGAGCACTATGAAATTTCTGGTTATGGCACGACCCGCACGCTCGCGGAAAAACTTGGCCAGCAGAAGGTGGCGAAGCTCTTGGCCGATACATTAGCCGAGGAGGAGAAGACGGATAAACTCCTTACCCAACTGTGTACACCGTTACTCGATGAGGCCAGCCAGGAATCCGGATCGGACGTAGAAGAAGAGGAGACCGGTCGGGTTTCTCGTAAAGCGGCTAGCGCGAGGTAAAATCTTTGGAACGCGCCCAGTGCTTCCTGGGCGCGCTCAAACTCTCACCCAAGCTTGCCGCCGCGAGCTCTCCGCTACTTTTTCGAGCAGGATCATTCCCCGGAGGCCATCCTCCAAAGTCGGATACTCAACCGGCGCCGAGGGATCGGCCACACGCGCGTAGAAGCGCTTGAAAACCTGTTTGTGCGAATCGTCGTAGCCTTCGCTGTGGCCGCCGGGCAAATCGGCGAAGGCCGCCGCCTCCGGATAAAACAGCGATGCATCCTTCACAATCGTCTGGTTCGGCTCGTTGCGATGTCCGATCCACAGCGTATCGGGCTCTTCCTGATTCCAGGCGACTCCGGCCTTCGTCCCGAAGATCTCGAACGCGAAACGATTTTTGCGGCCCGCCGACATCTGGCTCACCGTGAATGCCCCGCGCGCTCTATTCCCCAGCCGCAGCATTACCATGCCAAAGTCCTCCGTATCAATCGGAAACGTGTCGTATTTGGCTGGCGCTGCTTTCTTCGCGGAGAATGTTTCCACTGAGCCTTTGGGCCGCTTGCGGGTTTTGTGAAAAATCGATAGATCCGCGCAGACTGCCGAGATCGATAAACCCGTCAAGTGCTGGATCATGTCCATCCAATGCGAACCGATGTCACCCATCACGCGCAGCGCTCCGTTCGATTTTGCATCCAAGCGCCAATTCCAATCGGTGTCGTAGAGGAGCCAATCCTGGGAATACGTTCCTTGCACGATAAGAATCTCTCCCAAATCGCCGTGCGCAATCATCTGCCGTATCTGCTGAACGGCCGGGTAGTAGCGCAGATTGTGTTCGACGCAGTGTATGGCATCTTTGGATTTCGCCACTTCCACAAGCTTGCGGGCCTCTTTCACATTCATGGCGAGCGGCTTTTCGCAGACCACCGCTTTGCCCGCCTTTAATGCCGCGAGCGTCATGGGGAAATGATCCACGTTGGGCGTACAAATGTGTACAGCCGCAATGTCTTTGCGCCTTAGAACGTCCTGGAGGTCCGCGGTGGCTATCGGGATGCCGAAGTCATCGGCAAACTTTTGCGCTCTCTCCGGGCGGCTGCCCACGACGGCGGCGACTTCGACGTTTGGTAGGCGCCGCACATTCTCCGTGTGAACTTTGCCCATAAATCCGGTTCCGACGATTGCGGTGTTGATCTTCTTCTTCATGTCCTGGAAAAGAGTATATGCGAGGTGTATTCCCGCCTATTCAAAAGAATAGACTTCGTCGCCGGCGCGCTCCTAAATCTACGTCTTTTCATGGCAATATTCGGAATTTTTACTAGCTTCGGAAGAATTGCCCCAGGCCCCGTCAGCTAACCCGCAGATAAGACAAATCTTGGTCCGAAATGAACCTTCGGCCTTCGGCGTGCATCAAAGATTCCAGAAGGTCACAAGAGATGACTATTGAACACAGATCAACAGTAGTGAGATCGGCAGCAGTGGGATCAGCCGCAGTCGCTATCCCGGCCGAGAATCCGCGTGCCGGCTTTGCCGGAGTGTTGGCCGGGGCGCTGCAATCCTTTGCAGTTGTTACGGAACGCGTTGCCGAATGGGCCGGTGAGACGGCGCAGCACTTCGGAGCGCTGGTTTCGGCTTTAATGGGCCCCGCCGTGGTGTCCGCTTATGCCGTTGCGATATGGAGCCTCGCGGCCAATTTTGGTTGGACGGATAGTTTCATGTTCACCTCCGGCGCGCTATCCAATTGGTTGATCTGGCTCGCTCTCGCTATCCTGGTGCATGTCGCCGCGAGTATCCTGCGGCGCCGCATTGAGGAATAACGGCGTTTTTCTTCTGTTATCCTCAAGTGAGGAACCCTGTAGTCGATGCCCTTTAGTTCGCGTTCATACGTGAATCGCTATACGCCTTCCAATCGTTTTCCTGTCGGCGTAAAGTGGCTCCTGATCACGAACATCGCTCTATTCCTTATCTATTACATGTTGCCGGCGCGCGGAGCGCTGCACACATTCCTCGAAAACTTCGCGCTTGTGCCGGCGCAAGTGGTGCAGACATTCGCCATTTGGCAGATCGTGACGTATCTGTTCCTCCACGCCTCCATCAGCCACGTGCTTTGGAATATGCTGGCGCTGTGGTTATTCGGCGTCGAGATCGAACGAACGTGGGGAACTCGGAAATTTCTGCGGTTCTATTTCGGCTGCGGCATTGCGGCCGCCTTCACGGTCATCCTGGCGGCCTATATCTTTGGTGGCGCCGATGTAGGCACGGTGGGTTCGTCCGGCGCGGTTTACGGTTTGCTGGTGGCATACGCTGTCGTTTTCCCCGATCAGACCATCTTGTTCGGCTTCCTGATTCCGATGAAGTCGAAGTACTTCGTAATGATCATCGGAGCTATCGTCTTCCTGAACGCCTATATGGCCACTGTGGGCGGACAACAAGGATCGGGCATCGCCGTTACGGCGCACTTGGGCGGGATGGTCGCTGGTTTTCTTTGGTTGCGTGGCCGAAAATTGCACTGGCAGGTCCGGGAGCCGCTGGTTTCCGGTTACAAAGATTGGAAACTGCGCCGCGCCAAAAAGAAATTTGAGGTATACCTGAAGAAACAGGATTCCGACCGAAACCGCTGGGTTCATTAAAGCGTTTCGTTGAGCAGGTACTAGTAAACATGAAGCAGCGATGGTTTCTGGCGTGCATGGCGAGTCTAGGCCTGGCAGTCGCCAGCTTGACCCCTTTCCCGATATTGGCGCAGGAAGGCCCCCAATCCTCGAGCGGCGATTCCGTTGCCAAGCCGAAGAAGCCGGCCGAAACGGCGCCGGCCGATCAACCCGCCATTCCTTCCGAATTCAAGCGGCCCAAAAACGTTCCCCCGGCCGATAGTCCCACTTTTGAAGCCAACGCTACCACAGTATCGGTCGACGTAGCCGTGATGGACGATCACAATCACTTCATCCCGAAGATTCCGCAAGGCGCATTCCGTGTTGTGGAAGATGGGGTGCCTCAGCAGATCACGCGCTTCGGTCAGAGTGAAGCCCCTATGACCATCTGCATGCTCATTGAATTCAGCGGTCGCTTTCAAGCGTTCTGGAGTTGGGGCTGGGAAGAAACCTTGCAAGCGTCCTATGGATTTCTATCCACGTTGAAGGAAGACGATAATGTGGCCGTCGTGGCGTACGATTTGCGGCCCACGATTCTTTCCGATTTTTCGCCCGACAAGCGCCGCGCTGAAGAAGCGATGTCGCGCCTGCGTATTCCGGGGTTCAGCGAATCGAACGTTTTCGACGCGCTTACCGATATGGCCGACCGCATGTCTGCTATCGAGGGCCGCAAAGCGATTTTGCTGCTTGGCACCGGGCTTGATACTTTCAGTAAACTGACATTCGACAAAACGCGCAAACTATTGCAGGAAGCCGGCGTGCCGATATATACGATCAGCATTTTGCAGATTGCACGCTTGATGGCGGAATCGCGAGGCATGAGCGGCCCCGCCGAGATGGATTTTTTGCAGGCCGACAATGAAATGCGGACATTTTCGAAAGAAACCGGCGGCCTTAGTTTTTTCCCGCGCTTCACTGCTGAATATCCTGGCGTCTTTCGGCAGATCGAGCAGGCGTTGCGAGATCAATACATGCTCGCTTATCACCCCACAAACGTCGCGAAGGATGGGAAATTCCGCCGCATCAAAGTCGAGCTTGTGAATCCCGCTACCAACGAGCCGTTACGCATCACCAACGAGAAGGGCAAAGCGATCAAGTATCAGATTATTGCCAAGGCCGGGTATAAGGCGCCGCGCGCGGTCGACTGAAGATCAGATCGTATCGATCTGTCAAGCACTCAATCTTTTTCTGTTTGAGTTCGATAGAGACGCATTGACACTTCGCGCGTGGGCTTGATACCTTCGTGGAGTCTTAGATGCGATCCGCTTCTTCCCTTCGCGCCTGCACTCCAGCGCTCATACTTCTTGTGGACGACAACCGGGATGGCGTGATGGCGCGCCGCTCGGTCCTCGAAGAACTGGGCTATCGGGTGGTCACCGCCGGTTGTGGCTCTGACGCCCTTAAATCCATCGAAGAAATTAATTTCGATCTGGTGATTACCGACTATCGCATGTCGCCAATTAACGGGCTCGAGCTCATCGCCGGCCTCCGAAATAATGATTATCGGAATCCAATTATTCTTTTGACCGGTTTCGCGGAAAGCCTCGGGCTTCGTCCGGAGAATACGGGCGCTGACGTCGTAATCATGAAGAGCGCGAACGAAGTGGCGAATCTTGTTCGACACACCAAACGTCTGCTGAATCCCAAAAAACCGCCGGGCACCCAGCATGATCGTAAGGCGACCCACGCAGCTATTAGGCGCGCATAGCTGAGAGCCCAAAGCCGATAGCTATAGTTGGTTTCATGGGTTTCCTTCGGGCCGGCCTGTACTGCATGCTCGCTGTCGGCATTGCGGCTGCCGCCACCACGGCAAACCGTGCGACTTCCAATTTGCTTCGCGGCATGTCGCTGCACGATCGCATCGCTCAGCTCATCATCGTGCGCGGCTACGGCGATTATCCGGTCCCCACGAACGCCGAATACAAACGCTTCATCCATTGGATACGTGACGACCGCGTCGGAGGATTCATCGTTGCGGGACGAATTCGCAATGGCAATGTGATCCCCGCGCAGCCGTTTGAAATGGCCGCATTCCTCAACCATATGCAGCGGATGGCGAAGATTCCACTGTTGGTCGGCTCCGATTTCGAGCGCGGCGCTTCCATGCGTGTGGCCGACACGGCCCGCTATCCGTATCTAATGGCGTTCGGAGCCGCGCGCGATTTGAACGCTATGCGCGAGCTCGGAGCGGCCACGGCGCGCGAGGCCCACGCTCTTGGAGTGAGCTGGGTTTTCGCTCCCGATGCCGATGTCAATAACAACCCCGACAATCCAATCATCAATGTGCGATCCTACGGCGCCGATCCGCAAGCTGTCGCGGCGGGCGTTTCCGCATTTATCGAAGGTGCGCACGCTGACAAGCGTAATTATGTTCTCGTCACCGCCAAACATTTCCCGGGGCATGGCGATACCGCCGAAGACAGCCACCTGAAATTGCCGAAGATCGACCAGCCCAAAGAGCGTATCGAATCGCTCGAATTAGTGCCGTTCCGCGCGGCTATCCAGCATGGCGTGGATTCCATCATGACCGCGCATCTGGCTGTGCCGGCGTTCGAGCCGGAGCAGGAGCCGGCCACTGTCTCGCACAACATTCTTACGGGCCTATTGCGCAATGAACTCGGGTTTAAGGGCATTGTTGTCACCGACGCGATGGAGATGCAAGCCGTCGCGGCAATGTATCCTTCCGGTGAAGCGGCTGTTCGTGCTATCGAAGCTGGTGCTGACGTAGTGTTGATGCCGACCGATCCGGGACGCCTGCATCCGCGCTATTGAAGCCGCCGTCCGAGGCGGCCGCATTTCGCGCCAGCGTATAGACACGAGCGCCGCCAAAGTCCTGGCCGCCAAGCAGCGCACCGGTCTGTTCCGTTCACGGCTGGTAAATCTCGATACCATCTCCGAAGGAATTCAGGACGACAAGCTGGATGCGCTGGCTCGCTCCGTTGCCGAGCGCGCCGTCACGCTGGTCCGCGACGAGAAGCATCTGTTTCCCGCGCCTTCGCTCGATGGCTCATGCCTGGTGGTTCTGGCGGAAAGCCCCTTCTCTACGCGCGGCGAAGTATTGGCCAGAGAACTCGCGCGCCGCATGCCCGCGCTGAAAACATTTGTAACGAATCCGGCGATGCCTGCTGAGCTGCTGAACGCCATCGTCAATCAAACGGCGCAGTGCAAGCAAATTTACGCTGCCGCCTTTATCACCGTCGCCGCCAGCCGGGGCAGCGTGGATCTCGAAGGCGGCCTGAATAACTTTCTCAAAACCTTGGTGCGCAATCCCGTCCCGGTCGCGCTCATCGCGTTCGGCAATCCCTATCTTCTTCGAGCGGCTCCTGACATCGGCTCGTATGCCGCTACCTTCAGTACCGCCACCACATCCGAAACCGCCGCCGCGAAAGCGATCCTCGGCGAAATACCCATCGGCGGAAAAATGCCGGTGGCCATTCCGGGCTTGGTAAAGATTGGCGACGGCTTGAATGTATCAGTAAAACCGAACCCGGCATCTAATCCTGCGGACTGATTTGAGCGATGAAAATTACCTGGCTTGGACATTCGCTATTCGAATTGCAATTCCCATCTGGTGAGGTGCTGGTCACCGATCCTTGGATCCGGGAAAATCCGGCTTATCCCAAAAATTACAAGATTAAACGCGTGGATGCCATCGCCATCTCGCATGGCCATTTCGATCACACTGGCGATGTCATTCCTTTAGCCGCTGAATTCGAGCCTAAGGTGGTGGCGATTTTTGAAGTGGCGTCGCACTTCGAAAAGAAAGGCGTGAAGAATACCGTCGGCATCAACAAAGGCGGTACCTTCAACCTGGGATTTGCGAAACTCACCATGACCCACGCAATCCATAGCGCGGCGATTAAAGATGGCGATCAGATAATCTACGGCGGAGAGGCGGCCGGTTATGTGATCACCGGCAGCGACGATCGGCGGATGTATTTCGCGGGCGACACGGACGTGTTTTCGGATATGTCGCTGATCGCTGAAATGTACCAGCCGGAGTTGGCCTTTCTGCCGATTGGCGACCACTTCACGATGGGACCGCACGAGGCCGCGCACGCTGCCCGCCTGCTAAAAGTGAAGACCGTGATCCCCATGCACTTCGGCACGTTTCCGGTGCTTACCGGACGCCCCGAAGAGCTGGCGTCCAAACTGCAAAAAGATGGAATTCGCGTCTGGCCGCTCCAGCAAGGCGAACCGGCAACCTGGTGAATTTTCAATAATGCTGTACGATTACATCGCGAAATCCGGTGTTTCGTAACGCCTCGCGAGTCGAAGAAAGATCCGCAGTATCGCGGATCGGTCCAATCAATACGCGATAAATCGTCGCGCTTCCGGGCTTAGCCACTGAATGTGCGTGAAATCCTTTCTTGTTCAGCACATCGGCAATTCCATCGGCTTCGTTGCGTCCGACCGCCGCGACCTGTAGAAACGTTTGACCGGATTGCGGCAGATAACCGCTTGCCGGACTGCTTTCTGCCATCGGTGCAGCGGCTGGTTTCCGCTTCGTGGATCCCAACGGGGCGTCCTGCTGCGGCGCGGCTTCCGCAACGTGCGATTTTATCTTGCGTGATGAGCTTATGCTTTCCGGCGATGCGCCGGAGGAGGGTTCCGCCGTGCTTCCGGCCGAAGGCGGTACCGAATGTGTCTCGAGGCTGCTCGGGGATGTGGGCGTAGCAGCCGCATCGGGATTACCGGCGGAGACCGTAGCAGGTCTTTTTTCGGCGGAGTTCCGTCCGATCATATAACCGCCTGTAAATGCGACTCCAAGAAGAATCGCTATTACGAAAAAGATTCCCAATAAATGCTTGTTCCCGAGCAGAATTTCTGTTTCAGACGCGCTACTGGATCGCATTTCCTATTAGGATTGTACTTAACATTAAAGGTTCACGGAGCCGGAGCCGCCGCGATACAGTACTTAATGAAGCTATGAAATTCCATTTTCGGCGAATGCCCGCGGGCTGGGCAGGCGCACTGTGGGCTTTGTGTGTTCTGAGTGGCGCGTCCGCTGCCGCTCTGGACGTTTTGCCGGGTATGCCGCCGTTGCTTGACCCCAACAACGTCTATGCCGCCGCTGCGCCCGGAAAGTTTGCCGCCGCGGTGAAAGGATTTCCAGCGCGTGTTTACGTGCCGAATTCTAAAAGCGACACAATCGACGTGATCGACCAGGCCACGTTTAAGATCGTAGGTCATTTTGCGTTGCCCAAGCATTCCGCGCATCTGCTCGAGCCCCAGCACGTGGTGCCGTCCTGGGATCTCAAAAAGCTTTGGGTCGCGCAGGATCTGGGCGATCAATTGACGATGATCGATCCAATGACCGGCAAGCCAGGCGAGACGATCCATGTAGACGATCCATACAACATGTATTTCACGCCCGATGGCAAATACGCGATCGTGATGGCCGAGCGCGAGAAGCGCATCGATTTCCGCGATGCGCAAACCATGAAGGTCGTGAATCGCGTGCCAGTGAATTGCGAAGGCGTGAACCATGCCGACTTCACGCCCGACGGCCGCTTCATGATCGCCACCTGCGAATTTTCGAGCGAGCTTATCAAAGTGGATGTCGCGTCGCAAAAAGTGATCGCCCATCTGAAGCTCGAGCCTAAAGGAATGCCGCAGGATTGCCGCTTGTCGCCGGATGGAAAAATCTTTTATGTAGCGAACATGGACGCCAACGGCGTGCACCTGATCGACGGCAATGCCTTCCGGCAGATCGAATTCATCAAAACCGGAAAAGGCGCCCACGGGCTTTATTTCAGCCGCGACGTGAACTATCTGTATGTTTCGAATCGCGGCGAAGGTTCCATATCTTTGATCGATTTGGCCACTCGCAAGGTGGCGAAGAAGTGGATGATTCCCGGCGGTGGAAGTCCGGATATGGGCGGCGTCTCCGCCGACGGCAAGCTCCTGTGGCTCTCGGGCCGCTATAACCGCGAGATCTATGCCTTCGATACTTCCGACGGAAGTCTGCGCGCGCGTATTCGGGTTGGCGATGGACCGCACGGCATGTGCGTCTATCCGCAGCCGGGCCGTTACTCGCTCGGTCACACTGGCAATATGCGCTAAGCGTGGAACAGGAACCACAACTTCCGGAACCTTGGCTGCGAGGACCGCTCGCCGGGGTCCACTCTCTAGTGATGCCGGTATTTTTCAGCTTTGCCCAGGTGCGGGAAGACTTGGCCAAGCACACCGCCGGTCTCGAGCGTGAGCAAGTCTGGCGCGTGACCGGCGCAAATTCGCTGGGCTTCCAATTGAAGCATATTGCTGGCAGCGTGGATCGCATCACCAGCTATTTGATGGAGCAGCCGCTCACCGCCGCCCAAATGGAATTCTTGCGGCAGGAGTCGTCGGGCTCCGAAGATCTTCCGGTTCTTCTCTCGCTCGTGGCGGATAGTCTCGCGCGTTCCGAAGATCGCCTGCGCCAAATCGATCCGGCTTCGATCTATGCGGCGCGGTCTGTCGGCCGCCGCGCTTTGCCAACGACGGTCATCGGTTTGCTTGTGCATCTGGCCGAGCACACGCAACGCCACCTGGGACAAGCCATCACTCTTTCCAAGCTCGCGAGACAAACGAGCTGATGTCCGGCTTCGCGCAGCTCCTGGCAAGCAATCGCAATTACCGTTTCGCCTGGACTGGGCAGATTGTCAGCGAGGTGGGCGATCATTTCAACAACATCGCGGTCCTCAGTCTGGCGGTCGAAGAAACACACAGCGGAGCGATTATCGCCGGTCTCATGCTCTCGCGCGCAATTCCCGCCGTGCTGGTCGGCCCGGTCGCGGGCGTTTTGCTCGACCGCTTCGATCGGAAGCGCATCATGATCGCGAGCGATCTCGTGCGCGGGTTTATCGCGCTCGGATTCATTCCGGCCATCGGCCTTCACCAGGTCTGGATGCTTTATGTTCTCAGCTCGCTCCTGATGGTGGCCTCGCCGTTCTTTACCAGCGGACGCTCCGCGATTCTTCCATCGATCGCCACCAAAGACGAGTTGCACACTGCAAATTCGCTGACGCAGACAACCGGTTGGATGACGCTCGCCGTGGGCGCTTACTTTGGCGGTACCTCCGCGGCCCGGTTCGGGTACGAACTTGCATTCGTATATAACTCGCTGTCATTTTTTTTCTCTGCCTTCTGCATCGCGCGTCTGCGCTCCCCCGATGGACACTTCCGGGCCGGACACCAGCGCGGCCTGAATGAGACCACGGTGGCGCGTCCTTGGCACGAATACCGCGAAGGCCTCAAGTACATGGTGGGTGCGCCGTTAATTCTGGGCATCGGGCTCATCAGCGTGGGATGGGCAAGCGGTGGTGGTGCGGCGCAAGTGTTATTCACTCTTTTCAGTGAACTCGTGTTCAAGCGCGGCGCGCAGGGGCTGGGCCAGCTTTGGGGTGTTGCCGGCGTAGGCCTCCTTATCGGCGGCTACGTCGGCAATCGCCTGGGTAAACGTATCAACTTCGAAACCTACAAGAAAACAGTCTTTTTCTGCTACCTGTTGCACGGCGCCGCCTATGTCGTCTTCAGCCAGATGCCCACTTGGGGCTGGGCTCTGTTCTTCATGGCTTTATCGCGCGCGACGGTCGCAGTCAGCTCCATTTTGAACTGGTCGAATCTGCTGAAGCACGTCGACAATCGCTATCGCGGCCGCGTCTTCTCGACCATCGAAACTATGAATTGGTCGACCATGATGCTCTCCATGCTCGGCGCCGGCATCGCTTCACAGCACTACAGCATTCGCGCGATTGGTGCGGCGTCCGGCCTGTTGAGCTCTTCCACCGCGATCTTCTGGGGCTGGGCCAATTGGACCGGCAAACTGCCCGAACCTGCCTTGACCGAAGACGATGAGGCGGTCGAAATTCACGGTGATCCCGTCGGCTAGCGTGTGGCGCGGCCAACTTTGGCCGCCTTTTGCTACTTTCCCTCTCCCGCGCCTGCATCCTTATAAATCTGAACCACCACCGGATTATTCGCCTGCCAATAACCCGCATGCACCATCAGCACGTCGCCTTTTCGCACGGCTTCCGTTAACTCGGGCCGATACTGCTTCAGCTTAGCCGCGCTCACATCATTGATCATATTGACGCTGAATGCATTCGGAAAATAGTTGTACACATCTTGCGGCGTGCCGGTCTGCAGATGAATTAAAAAATTTTGGAAGGGCGCGGTATACGCGTAGTACTGCGGCGTGCTGTGCTCCGGGATCACCAGCGAATCCGGGAATGCCGCGGCTATCTGCTGAAAAATTTTCGCATCCAGCCGCTCGCCCGCGGGCCCCACGTCCGAATCCACATAGAAGATCGTGGCGCCCCAGCGCTCGTGAGCGAAGCGCATCTTTCGGAGCAGCTCGGCCGCTGTTTGCGACTCGGGCAAATAGAGCTGTTGCGCGTTGCCATCGGCATAGAGCATCAAATGCTGCGGACGAACGCATACTCCGACTCGGAATCCAGCCGCCTTGATGATCTTGAAATAAGCGTCATCTAACTTTAGCCCGTGGTACGGCGATCCGCTATCGGAAACAACGCTCTCCATCTCCGGCGCCAACTGCGCGATTTCATCCGGCGCGCAGACGTAGCTGGTCGTCTGCGGATACTGCTCGCCTTCGATGTCCCAGGTAATCGCTCCTTGGGCGTTCAGCTTTTGTAAATTCGCGGCGGTCTCTTTGGCCTGCCGTATCACGCGGGCTTGAAACTTCGCGAGCCCGGCGGACGAGCGAATATCAAAGTGCTCCGGGCTACTTTCGTTGAAGTAGCGGCGAGGATTATTGGCATAGCCTCTCGGCTGGCTCGGATCGCCTTGTGGCGAACTGGCCAGGTAGACCGTCCCGAGAATACGCCGGTCGTGCCAATGCATGGCGATGCTCTTACTCGCCGACCAGTTTCGATAAGCGTCCGGTGCGAGCGAAGCGGCCGTTGTGCCCGAGCGAGCGAAGCGCAGAGAGACGGTAAATCGATCTGTCTCTCCCGGCCGCACAGGGCGATCGTTGTGCGGCAAGAACACCGCCAGGCTGTCCATGGCGGTGCTGCTGAGGACCGGAAAATAGCTGTTCGCCGCGCCGGCGGGCTCGAAGCCGCTGTATAAAGGACGGCTCGGATCCGTTACAACCGCGGCTACAACGCCAGTGCCAAAATCGGCTACGGTGACACTCGGAGCGCTCGTGTTAAACGCCAGTTGGCCGGCTGCCGGCCCGCTAAAGTTCTTGACCGCGCCTGGGAACCGCAGCACGAACGGATAAATCGTTGCGCCATGAAACACAATATTGGAATCGCTGTTGTTTATTTCAGTGACGTTCATATCAAGCGTATTGCCGGACTGCACGAATTCAAGGCGGATCGTGCCCCACGCAAACCGGTACGTCCAGGTATGTGTGGCCGAATCCCAAGCGCGTCCTTGATTGCTTTCGCCCCATCCATATTCGCCCGCGTTCATCGCATGACCCTGGGAATCCGTCGATTTCATATGCCAGATGTGAAAGGCATCCGACGGATTTGCTTTTAGATCCTCCAAAGCGGTACCGGCATAAGTAAGCCGCTCGATACCATGATTGCCATAGACGATCTCTAAGTTCGTCTTAGTGGTCGCCTTCAGCTTAATGAACAAACTCACCACTGCGAGGGCGAATACAACAGGGGCAATACTCCGTCTTACGCTATTGCTTCGATTGGTCGTAATAAACGTTACTGTGGACGACTCGCGTGTTAAAGTCAAGGCTTTGTATTCGTGCTTGCATTGGCTCGCTGCAGAATTTATGGAGAGATAATCCCGACATAAAAGACTCATAAAACGATTGGAGCGAAACCCCAATGATCCGAAGTGTTCTGGTACGTCTTTCCCTATTACTGGCGCTCAGTGTCGCGGCCCATGCGGCGGGCCTCGAAGTCTCATTCGACAGCAACGGAATCCAGCAACTCAAATACAACGGCGTAGTCCTGGAGGATCTGGGGCAGAATCCGTCCGACGCGTTTCATATCTGGCACATGAAGTCGACCGATCTCCAAGGCAATACCATCGGCGCCGGTCAATACGGCTGGGGTGAGGCAAATAACGGCCGCAGTTGGAATGCCGACACCCATATCTGGACTTACTCATTCGTCTGGGGCTCGATCTCGGTCGAGTTCATACAATCCGGCGACACGTTGAACATGAACGTGACCGAAGACAACCGTGCCGATTCGGGTATCGTTTTCGATGGCGCAACCATTTATCCGTTTGTCCTCCATTTCCCGCAACTGCCGAACGGTTTCGGCGATTCCTCTTACGCGCAGTTGGCTTACAACACCAATGCGCCGAGCATCACCGTGGCCGATTTCGGTACCGGGGAAGTGGCGGCGGTTTATACCGATACATCCGAGCCGCTGTATAGCGGTTTTGAGCCGGCGGGAGGTGGAAATAATTATTACCCCATCATCAGCAGCACCTCGCTCGATAGCTTGGCGCCGTTCCAACCGCATTACGATCGCCCTTTGCAGCCGGGCCAGACCGATCGCTTCACCGTATCTCTGCGTTTTAGCGCGTCCGGTGTGTCGGCTTCCATGCTCGCCTCTGACGCGTACCAAAATTGGGCGCAGGCCGGATCTGCAACTCTAAATTGGACGGACCGCCGCATACTCGGCACCGTCTATCTGGCGAGCTCTCCGCAGGGCGATCCAAGCCGGTCCGGAGGCTTCCCCAATAATCCGCGCCGCTACTATAACGACCCGAGTCTCGACGTCGTCACGCCTGCCGGCTTGGCCGCGTTTCAAGCCAGAATTCTTCAACAGGCTTCGAGCAACGTCCAAAATCTACAGCAGCTCAATGCGCAAGGTGCAATTACGTGGGACATCGAAGGCGAGCAGTATCCTCAGCCCACCAGCTACGCCTGCGCGCCCGATGCGATCGCGCAACTGGCGCCCGAAATGGAAAGTGTAATTTCCGATAACGCGTCACCTTACTACGGGCAGAAACTGGACGACGCTTACTTCAAAATCATGCGTGACGCCGGGTTCCGCGTCGGTGTATGCGTTCGCCCCCAGCGCTATACGCTCCACGAGGATGGCACGGCCGAGCAGGTCGTGCTGCCCAATTCGCAAACTGCCGGCGAAATGATTCGCAAAATCCGCTATGCCCACGACCGCTGGGGAGCGACGCTTTTCTATGTCGATTCGAACGTCGATCAAAACGGAGCCACTTTAGACGCAAGTATCTTCGCGCAAGTTGCCGCCGCCTTTCCGGATTCGCTCGTGATGCCCGAACACAGCACGCCCAAATACTATGCCTACACAGCCCCTTTTCTAAGCTTCCTTTTTCACGGCGACCTGGGCACGCCATCGGACATTTACAACTACTATCCGCAAGCTTTCAGCGTCAACCTGGTGAACGACGTCGACCCCGGGCGGCTGAACGAGTCTAAACCGGAATTAATGGACGCAGTGCGCCGCGGCGATAGTTTGATGGTCCATGTCGGCTACTGGCAGGACAACAATCCAACCGTCATGCAGATCTACCAGGCCGCTCACTAGAACGTTAGCGATTGGAGCTAGATCTTGACTGAGCCGCGACCAAAGGGAGCGGTTGACAGCTGAAGGCTAGGAAATAAACGAAAACACTTCGCCATTCCCGGCCTCGAAAGTATCTTCTGAAGAGTCGCCGCCGTCCGGCATGCCCGCCCATACTAATTGGCGATTCCAGCGCGCGGCGAGCGCTCGCACCAGAGTCGCCGCGCGGACGTGCCATGTACCCCTTCGGCTCGCCTTCCAGCGAAGCTCGCTGCGCCCATCGTCGAAATCGGCTCGTTGCAGGGTTCCGAGTTTCTCGACCAGTTCCGAAGCCGAATCCACCAGTTCGAGCAATGGCTCTTTGCGAAGTAATTCTTCAAAACCGCGCGTGGAAACGATCGGCCGGCACGCCGCCAGGTGCTCATAGAACCGCGTCGAGCTCCCCGAAAACGTGGGCTCCTTTCGGACGTAAGGAAGAACTGCGACATCGAATGCCCGCGCGTATTCCTGCAGCGCCTGATACGGCTTAGGACCGGTGAAACGCACCCGGCAGCCGTGCTTCAGTAACCGCTCGCGCGCTTCATTGTGCGCGGCCGCTGGAACGTTCATGTCCGTCGGACCCACAAACGCCCAAGAGTAGTTGGGTGTCCGCTCTACCGCTTCGACGAGTAACCGCCAATCCAGATTCGCCGCCAGATTTCCCAGCACGCCCACGACCGGCCTTGCCAATCCCTGTAAATCCGCCGGCAGCATAGCGGGACCGGACGGAGCGTGCGCGAGGACGTTTGTAGCGCGCGTGGCATTCGGCACGATCGCGATCTTCGCCGGGTCGCATCCCGCTTCATGGACCATGTATTCCCCGATGCGCCGCGAATTGGGACAGACCACCGTGGCCACCCGGCACAGCCGTCGGTCGCACGAGCGAATAGTCCGTGTATCGGCGTTTTCATAAGCGATGGTCAAATCGGTCTGATAGTAAACCACCGGACCTTTCCAAAGCTCCGCCACGCTCGCATAAAAGGGAGTCGTGCAGATCAGCGGCGATTGCTCCGGAGCGTCGCCGTGCCGGAGCATGCGCTCTGTTTGCCGCTTGCCTAAGTGGGTCAGCGCGGATAAAGGAAACCGGCTGTAACCGCGCTGCAGAGGAAAGCGCCGGATGCCCAGGGGAGGATCCCCGAGTTGCTCTTCGCGCTCCCAGCGCTCCAAACATCCGTAGCCGCGCATCTCGGGCACCCAGCTCATCGTCGGCATAAAACTGCTTAGCGCGCTGGCAAACTCCTTTGTCCAAATACTGCCAACATCGAGCACGTGCCAAATCATTCGAGAAGCTTCAACGACGAAGTCCTAATTTTCCCATGCGCTAAATACACGGGCCGCAGCTATCGCGGGTAGCGAGAGTATGGCAATACGCATAAAGTACTAAAACTTTCAGTACTAACGTAGACGGGCAAACGACCTAGAACACTCCGAAAGCGCTCACCCGACATTCGCCTCCACCATGAATTGTGGATCATAGATAACTAAATCACTCAATTGAGTCCGCCTTAATTATCTATTCGATTACAAGCAGTAAGTACTAAGCCGGACTATCTACCCATTACTGGTTCATGCCGGAGTATTTGACACCTAACACCATTCTCTGGGTAAATAGCTAAAGTGCATATTGGCCCTATCGGAGGGGCTAAGGTGGCTAGTGCCCCTCGGCATCGAGGGAAATTAGGAAGCTTGGTTACTGGTTCAACTTGAAGGGCTCTAAAGTGCTCATACCTACCTCGTACTGGTTAGTCTTCTTTTAGAAGTGTGACCCCGCTCGCACTCCGTAGTGCCTTTTGAAATTGATTTGAGTTGCTTGGAAATCCGTCGGAACTTGACAATGCCTTTTTACGCCCGTCCTTTTGTTCTGCCGCTATTTCTTCTGCTTGGTTTGCCGCTGTGCGCCGCGCCGGAGAAATCGCCGCTCGCCCTTCCGGGTATGTCTTACGCGCTCGGTCCGGAAGATCAGATTTCCATTCATGTGGTGGATCTCGAAGACGTTTCCGATAAGCCGGTCCGCATCGATCCCAACGGCTTTATAGAACTGCCGTTAGTAGGACGCATACATGCGGCGGGACAAACCGTCGAACAGCTTCGCGGCGCGCTGGCCGTGCGGCTCGCCAAATACATCGACTCTCCGCAAATTACCATCAGCGTTCTCGATTACCGGGGTCAGCCCGTGTCGGTGCTGGGAGCCGTGAACGCTCCGGGGTTGCACCAGTTGCAAGGTCCGAAACGATTATTGGATGTGATCTCGTTAGCCGGCGGCCTCCGGCCGGATGCCGGCTCGCAAGTTACCATTACGCGGCAGATGAAGTGGGGAAGCCTTCCGCTCGCGGGCGCGCGAACCGATGCCTCGGGCGGCTACAGCATCGCGGGCGTTCGCTTGGACGATCTCACTAGTGGACGCAATCCGGCCGCGAACATCGAAGTTCGCGCGAATGACGTAATTTCCGTTTCCCGTGCCGACATCGTCTACGTCGTGGGCGAAGTGAAGAAGGCGGGCGGTTTTTCTTTGAATTCGCAGGATGGTATTTCGGTGTTGCGCGCCCTGTCGCTCGCCGAAGGATTGACTCGTGATGCCCAGCCGAAGAAAGCCCGCATTCTGCGGCGTTCGGCTACCGGGGGCGCCGAAACCACCGAAGTGGCCGTCGACGTGAAAGATCTGCTGGCCGGAAGGGCGGCCGATCCGCAGCTGCATGCCGACGACGTGTTGTTCATTCCTAATAACGTTCCCGCTTCCGCCATGCGGCGCGCCGCGGAAGCCGCGCTGCAGATAACGACCGGCGTCATCATCTTTCATTAAAACGACGCACCCCATAAGGAGTGAGTGCTGAGATCCGCGACAAGGAAACAAATTTCATGGAGCACCTGACTGAACCAAACAACAGGAACGAGCGGGCCGTAACGGTCATTCCGCGCGGGCCGATCAATGCGGGCCGTATTGGACGCCAAGCCGATGCGCGCCCCGAGGCGGCGCAGAGTCTGTTGATGGAGTATGTCCGTTTACTGAAACGCCGGCGTTCCACGATATTGCTTTTGACTTTTTTGGGCGCGGTGTTGGGCTTTGCCACCACTCTTGGCGTTCTTCCCGTCTACCGTGCGCGCACGTCTCTCGATATACAAAATCTCAATGCGGACTTTATGAACATGCGCGCCGTCGCGCCGACCGGCGGCGGCGAGAACCCCTCCACCGAAGCCTATGTGCAGACGCAGATCAAGCTTCTGCAGAGCGACACCTTGCGGGCTCGCACTGTCGAGCGCTTGAAGAACGGCGGGACTCCTTCATCTTTCCTCCGGAATGATCTCCTCTCCAGTATTCGCCGGTTTCTGCATCTACCCGGGGATAGCAGCCTCACTAATGAAGATCTTCTGTCTTATACGGCCAGGAAAGTAGCCGTCAAGCCGCTCGGCCTTACCCGCCTGGTGGAAATAACCTGCGATTCATGGGATCCGAAATTTTCCGCCGATTTCTGCAATTCCCTGGTCCGCCAGTTCGCCGAGCAGGACCGTGAGGTGCGCTGGACCGAGGCGCAGAAAACCAGCGAGTGGCTTACTCGCCAATTGGCGGATGTCAAAGAAAGTTCGGCCGCCTCGCAAAAAAGACTCGAAAAGGCGACCGGCGACGACGCACTGGTATTCAAGTCCGCTTCCGGTGGCGTGAGCGTCAGCGAAGAAAAGCTTCGCGAGCTGCAGGCGGAGTTGACGCGGGCCCAATCGGAGCGTGTCGCCAAACAGGCTCAATACGAAATCAGCAAATCCGATTCACCGGACTCGCTGCCCATGATTCTCGATAGCGGCCAGTTGCGCGATTCCCAGATCAAGCTCGACGATTTGCGGCGGCAGATCGCCGCTCTGGTTCCTCCGCTAACCGAAGCCAATCCCAAAGTTCAGCACTTGCGCGCGCAAACACGCGAGCTCGAAGCGAGTCTCAAGCGCGAGAAGGCCAATGTTATCGATAGCGTCAAAAAGGAGTATGCTGCGGCAAGCCAGCGGGAAGCTCTCTTAAAGCTTGCTTATTCGCAACAGGAAAGACTCGTGATCCGCGAGCAAGCGAGGGACGCGCAAGTCAGCATGTTGCGCCGCGAGGTGGACGCCGGCCAACAGCTTTATCAAACGCTGCTGCAGCGCGTGAAAGAAGCGGGCTTCGCTTCGGCAATGCAAGTGTCCACCATTCGTGTGGTCGATGCGGCGCGCGCGCCCGAATCGCCCATCGCGCCCCGCCGTGGCGCCTCCACCGGAGTCGGCCTCTTACTTGGAATGCTCGGCGGCATTAGCCTGGCGTTCTTTAAGGATCGGACCCAGACGGTTCTGCGCGGACCTGGCGAAGTTCCCCGCTACCTCAATCTGCGGGAGCTGGGCGTCATCCCTTCCGCCCGCCGCGATCTGTCGCACGGCTATACCAAGCGGACCATTCGTTCCCTTACTGCCGCCTCTGCGCCGCCGGCCGCGGTGGAAGGCGTGCCGGATCTCGGCCGTGCCCGCTCTTTGCCCGACTTAGCCGGTTGGCGCGACCATGCCTCCGTAGTCGCCGAAGCGTTTCGCAATGCCACTTATTCGGTGTTACTGGCAGGTAAAGAAATGGACCGGGCGAAAACATTTGTCATCACCAGCCCGAATGTAGGCGAAGGTAAGACTACCGTTACCTGCAACCTGGGGCTGGCCTTGGCGCAGGCAAAACGGCGCGTTCTTCTCATCGACGGCGACTTGCGAAAACCCCGGCTGCACGAGGCGCTCGATTTGCCTAATTTTGTTGGCCTGCGGGATCTGCTGCGGGGCGATGTCGATTCCAACGTCGTCCCCATGGCTACTTACTGTCAGGCCACGCAAGTGAACGGCTTGTATGTAATTACTAGTGGTAGCGGCTCGGAAGAACCAAGCGGTCTGCTGCACTCGCCTCTGTTCGGCGATCTGCTCGAGCGCCTTGCCGGCGAATTCGATATCGTCCTGATCGACAGCCCCCCCATGCTGCATTTGGCGGACGCGCGCATTCTCGCTGGTATGTCGAATGGCGTCATCCTCGTGTTCCGCTCCCGTTTAACCGATCGTGATGCGGCAATGGCGGCGCGCGATCTGTTTGTCGAAGATCACGTGCGTGTCATCGGCACCATATTGAACGACTTCGACCCCATGAAAGAAGGGCAGTCCCAGTACTACACGAGTTACTACCAATACGTTGGCGTAGCTGGTGAACGCGCGAGCGCAGCGGGGACATGACCGCGGAAGCAATAGCGGCCGGCGCTGGCACGGTCGAGCGGGACGCAAGCGGCAATATACTCGAAGCCGCCGCCTCTCCACGCGTGTCGAGCGGTTTGCTGAGCGGCGCGTCCGCGCTCGGCGCTGGCATGATTGTCGAGCGCTCCCTGGGTTTTCTGGCTAACTTGCTCGCGGCGCGGCTCGGTGGGGCGGCTACGTTTGGCGCCTATTCGCTCGCCATCACCACCGCCAACAACATTTCCACTTACGCGGCCGGTGGAATTGGATCGACCGCCGTGCGCTTCTCCGGTAAGTATTCGCGCGAGAGCCCCGGCTATGCCACTCTTTTCCGCGCGCTGCTGATTATTTCGCTGGCCTCCGCCTCCATCGCGGCGGTTGCCTTATGGTTGGGCGCGGCGCCCATTGCGCGGCTGCTCGGTAAACAAAGCCTGACGGGATTATTGTCCTGGGCTGCGCTCTCGGCCGCCGGCATGATTCTGCTCGAATGCTGCCGCGGTTTTCTGGTCGGCCAACGCCGTCTTGCCGCTCTGCTCTGGCTCTCGCTGATGGTCGGCGCCGGAATGGTTGCGCTGCTTCCGTTTACCTCGCGCCTTGGGCCCGTTCCCATGATCGTGAGCCAAGGCGCCGTGACTGTCGGCGCGGTTGCAGTTTGTCTGCTGCTGTATCGTCTCCTGCGCCTTGCTCCAGTATCCCGCCGCAGCGTCCCCGGGCCGTCTTTGCAATCAATGCTGCGCGAGGTCTGGTCCTTTGGCCTGGTTCAACTCGCCGGTCTGATCGGCATGAACGCCGCCGGATGGTGGCTCACGTCCCTCGTCGCCCGCTCCGATACTTCCATGATTCAGATGGGCTTCTTCGCGGTGTCTCATCAAGTTCGCAATATGGTGGCGCTCGCGCCCACGCTGCTCACCGAAAGTAGTCTCGCCGTGATGGCCCGCGGGGAAAAGGACGCCCACCGCACGCCGGATCAGACTATGGCGCTCACCACTTTCGCCACGATGTTCCTATCGCTCCTGCTTGCTGGCGCAGGAATCCTGGTTGCTCCCTGGGGTCTCGCTCTGCTCTACGGTAAAGCGTATACCGCCGCTTCCGCCGCTGCTTCTCTGGCGCTGGCAACTGCCGTAGTGCATATGGGCAGCGGGCCGGCATCCGCGCGGCTCACAATTGTCTCCATCAAGACCACTGGCGTAATTAATACCGTCTGGGCGATCTTAGTCGCTGTTTCCGCGACATTCTTCCTTTTCTGGCGTGGCGATGCCTTAAAGGGCATGCTGATTTACTTAGTCGCTCACCTTGTATCTGCTGTCCTCGTCTTAGTAAGTCTCGCCGCGCGCAATTGTGTCCCCGAAGGCATGAAGGCCGTGTATGTACTCGGCATGGGATCGAGCGTATCGCTCGCGGCGCTGGCGCTTTTCCGCTATGGACACCCCGCCCTGAGCTATATCATTACCGGCGGAATGTTTCTGTTTCTCGCGCTTGCTCTTGGGGCGCTCTTCCTTACCGGCCGTCGCCGTGGTTGGGCGCCGGACTACCGGACGGTTCGAATGCTTGTGCGGAGCCGGCTCCATGGCTGACGCGGCCGTCCTCGCCACTCTTATGCCTACGAAGCCCGCCACGAAACCGCGAGCTGCCATCAATCTGCTTGCCTACGTGCATCTCCGAAACATTTACGGTTCCACGGGAGCGGGCCGCGTAGCAAGGCAATTGACCGAACATCTGGCCCTCCGCGACGACGTCAATTTGCGAATTCTGGCGGACCCGGCCGATCATGCCAAGATCGTTCCGCTTGTCGGCGCGCCCTGGGATCGTTTCGACTACTGCTTCTTTTGTTCGGAAACATCCCGTCAGCAGGCGAAGTGGCTCGCCTTTGGCGGCCCGCGCGCCGAGACCTATTGGCCCGAGGCGCAGATCGTATTCTGCACCGCCGAATCCTATGTGCCGGCCAAACGGGCGCGCCTCGCGGTCACCCTGCACGACGCGGCCTATTTTGAGGACGATGCGCATTGCCGGAGCGGATCTTTTCGAAAGCAGCGCCTCAAATGGCGTCTGCTGTACCGCAAACTGGCGCGTAAAGCCGACCTGTTTCACACCGTCTCGCATTTTTCGGCCGAGCGGCTCGGCCATTTCTTCCCTGCCATTCGCTCCCGGCTGCGTGTAGTGCCGAATGCCGTCTCGCCGCATTTCTTCGCGCCAGTCCCCGCCGCTGGCGCCGACTACGTCTGCCGTGCCGGTCTTGCTACGCGTCCGTTCGTGCTCGTTCCAGGCGGCCTCCATTTCAGAAAAAATGCGGAGCTGATTTTGGAAGCTTGGCCGCTGCTCCACAGCCTTCATCCCGATCTCGCGCTCGCCGTTATTAATCATTCGAATCCGGAATACGCGACGAGAGCCGCGCGCCTCGGCGACAGTGTTCGCCAGCTCGGATTTGTTCCCGACCATGGCCTACGCGGTCTGTATGCCGCGGCGCAAGCGGTTTGGTTTCCGTCCCGCTACGAAGGGTTCGGCCTCCCGGTCGTGGAGGCCATGGCCTGCGGAGCGCCCGTGCTCGTTTCGCGCGCATCGTCGCTGCCCGAAGTCGCGGGCGATGCCGCTCTCTACGCCTCGCCTGCCGCGCCCCAGGAACATGTCGATGCGCTCCACGCGCTCCACGAGGATGGGTCGTTGCGCGCGGATTTATTCAATCGCGGCAAGCGCCGCGCCGCTCAATTTACTTGGGAATCCTCGAGCGCCCAATTGAAAACTTATTTCGAGGAGTTGCTGTGAACCCGGCCCGTGTTGTCGTCGTTCACCGGGGCGCTCGCGACGCTTATCAAGTAAGCCGCGCTTTGGCTGGCGCCGGCTTGCTCGAACGGCTCGTCACGGATCTGTATTGGCCGGCCGATCGGGGCTGGCCGAAACGTCTCTCCCGCCTTTCCATGCTCTCTGCGCGCAACAATCCGGGACTGCCGTCTTCGCTCGTGTATCAGTCGCTCCTGAGCGGGGTTACTTCGTTCGCCTTAGATAAGCTTCCGCGCGTGCCATTTTCCTGGCGCCGCTGTGCCACCCGCTGGACGGATGCCTCGCTCGGCCGCGAAGCCGCGCGGATCGCCACCGAGACAGAGTCTCTGTTACTCAGTTATAGTTACTATGCCTATCACGCATTCTCCGGCTTCAGCGGTCCCCGCGTACTGTTTCAGTTACACCCGCATCCGCTAAGCGTCCGCAAAATTCTGGCGCAAGAGCTGGTCGATCATCCGGATTGCGCCGCCTCGTTGCGCAAAGAGTGGGAACTCGCGTTGCCGCCCGAAGATTTTGAGCGCATCGTGCTTGAGCCAAGGATGGCCAGGCGAATTCTGGTCGCGTCGTCTTTCACCAAACGCACTCTGATCGAAAATGGCACGCCGGCAAGCGCCATAAGCGTGATCCCCTACGGAGTGGATCTGGGGCGCTTCACACCGGCCACGCGAAGTCGAAGCTCCGCGGCTCCGCTCCGGCTTCTGTTCGCCGGCACGATCAATCAGCGGAAAGGCATCAAGTATCTGGTCGCGGCGCTCAGGTCTCTGCGGGGCCGCGAAATACGCCTCACTATCTGCGGACGCGTTGTAGACGATCTCTCGATCTTGAAGCCGATCGCTTCGCAAATCGATCTTCGCCCTTCCGTGAGCGCGGCGGATCTGGTCTCGGCGTATCGGGAAGCGGACCTGTTCGTGCTGCCGTCGGTGGCCGAAGGGTTCGGCCAGGTGCTTCTCGAAGCGCTCGCATGCGGCGTGCCCATTCTGAGTACGCACCACACCGCCGCGCCGGATCTGGTCGACGAAGGCGTCCAAGGATTTGTCGTCGAGCCGCGGCGTGCCGATCTGTTGGCGGAACGTATCGAATGGGCGCTCTGCCATCGAGCCGCCCTCGCCGAAATGCGCTTGGCCGCCCGCGCCCGTGCCGAGCAATTCCATTGGAACAGGTTCGGGGAAAACGTTGTCGAGGCCATTCTCAATTACCCGGCCGAGGCAAAGGACAATTCGCGGGAGGCCCTGGCCCAACATGTTTGAAGCGCTTTTGTGGTCTGTCTTCGTGCTCGTGCTCATCGGCATCCTGTGCGCGCTCGATGGCAGTCGCGACGTGTTTCATCCGCTGGTCTTCATCGGGCCCATGCTCGCGTTTATCTACGGCTGGATGCCCCTGCGCCTTTTATCCGAGGACGGGCTCAGCCGTTTCTTCGATAACGACCAGTTGCTTTTCGTGCAAATTTTGAACATCGCGGGAATTGTCGCGTTCGTCGGCGCGTGTCTCGCGGCGGGCTGCAGGGTGAAACGGCGCGAAGCGGAAACGCCCGCGTTGTCCATAGAAGGATGCTGGCGCCTGAAGCTGGGCGGCGTGGCAGTCGGCGGTATTGGATTGCTGTGCTGGCTGATCTCCATCGTCAATGTGGGCGGATTCGTCAACGCATTTTCCCGATCCTACAGCGGCGGTTGGGACGATAGCGGGTACATCCGCGACGGAAGTCTGCTGTTGCTGGTTGGCGTGCTGTTGCTGATCTCTGTCATTGCCACCGAAGGCCCGCGGCTCATGAATCTCGCGCTGGCCGCGCTCTTCGGTCTGCCATGGCTTTCTCAAGCGCTTCTCACCGCGCGTCGTGGCCCCACCTTCGCCTTTGCGGTCGTCGTGCTCATGGGTTGGTATCTGAACCGGAACCGCCGCCCTCCCGCCATAGCTGTGGTTGTCAGCGGTTTTCTCCTCGGCTGGCTGGTGCTTTTCCTTGTGGCCAATCGCGGCAACATCTATCTCGGCTCGGATTTCGACGTGAACACGAATGTTACGACCATGATCGAGAAGCCCGATACCGGCAACGAATACATCTACGGCACGGGCGCGGTCACCGCCGCGCGCCGCCGCAACCAGTACTTCTGGATGCGCCGCTATTTAGCGCAAGTGCTCGTCCGCCCCATCCCGAGTTCGGTGTGGCCCAACAAGTATGAAGATGTAGGCCTCCCCGAGATCTCTCATAATGCCGGAACCGGAGAAGGTTTTGGAGACGCCCTGGGCTGGGTAGGCGCGGTCGGATCGGCGCCTGGAATTGTCGCGGACCTTTGGGTCGAGGTTTCCTGGTTCGCCGTTGCCCTCATGGCTTTGCTCGGCTGGTGTTACGGATGGATCTGGCGCAAAGCCGTCATCGCCGGACCTCCCTGGGCGAGTCAATACGTCATCCTCGCGGCGCTCTCGCTTTATATGGTCATGCAAACCATGGAAGCGGTTATCTTCCGCACGCTGCTTCTGTCCGTTCCCTCCTGGCTTATTTGGAAATGGGCTCTGCGCGCTTCGCCGGGCGAGGCGGACGTTTCAGTCGAGATTGTCTCGGACGAAGAAGACTGGTCCGCTTCGGAGGGTTTTGGCCGTGCTTAAAACCGAAATCGCCATGCCGCCGGCGCACGTCGAAAACGAAAGCAGCGCCGTTTCTCTCGTGGTCGTCTGGATCGATTGGTACGCCTATCACCTGGCGCGTTTCCAAGCCTTGCTCGAAAGCCGCGAACTCGCCGGACCAGTCGCGGGCATCGAGCTCGTCGGTGGCGTGGGCGTGCACGCCGGATACGAATTTCGCGAGCTGCGGTCCGTTTCTCTGCCGGTAGAGACGCTCTTCCCCGGCGCCGCTTGGCAGGATATTAGCGGCCTCACGCTCGCCACCGCTCTCTGGAATCGCCTGAACCGGTTGAATCCATCGGTCGTTCTCATTCCCGGCTATTACACGCTTCCGGCGATTGCCGCCGCTCTCTGGGCCAAGCTCAAGCGCCGCCGCTCCGTGCTGATGACTGAATCCACCGCGGACGATCATCCCCGCCATTGGTGGAAAGAAGCCCCCAAACGATTGCTGCTGCGCGCTCTCTTCGATTGGGCGGTTGCGGGTGGCGCGTCTCATCGCCGCTATCTCACGCGGCTCGGATTTCGCTCGCGCCGCATCGCGCGTTTCTACGATGTTGTCGACAACGCCTTTTTCCGTGAGCGCGCCGAGGCTCTGCGCAAGCACTACTGCGCCGCCGACTTCGATCTCCCCGAACGCTATTTCCTGTTCGTGGGCCGTCTCGCCGCAGAAAAAAATGTCGACGGTCTTTTGGATGCGTATGTGGCATACCGCCGCGCCGGCGGTCCTTGGTCGCTGGTCGTGGTCGGCGACGGTCCCGAACGGGAACGGCTCGAAATCGCGGCGCGCTCCTCCGGCTTCTCCGGAATTCATTTCGAAGGCCTGAAGAAATCCGGCGATCTTCCGCAATACTACGCCTTCGCGAGTTGCTTCGTATTGCCGAGCCGTCGCGAGCCTTGGGGCCTTGTGGTGAACGAGGCAATGGCATCCGGCCTGCCGGTGATTGTTTCCAGGCACTGCGGCTGCGCCGAAGATCTGGTGACGCCCGGCGGGAACGGTTTCATATTCGATCCGGCTGCCGCGAGCGAGCTCGAAAGCCGGTTAACGGCAGTGAGCGCGCTGTCCGATAGGGAGCTATGTGAGATGGGCACGCGCTCGGCCGCCCTCATCGCGCAATTCTCGCCCGAGGCTTGGGCCGCCGAAGTGGCCCGCATTGCACAAGGGAAACCGCTATGACGAGTCTCGTGGAGATTCCAAGCCATACCCGGTCCGTGAGTCAAAGCACGGCGGTGTGGCTTCACGCTGTTTCGCACCTCGATCCCAAGTACGGCGGTCTCAGCGCGGCGGTTCCGGCGCTCGGTTCTGCCGTCTCCGCGACCGGCCAATTCTCCGTGGCGCTCGCCGGGTTCTGCATCGCTGGAGAACGCTATCTCCCTTCCGTCGCCTCCGGAATGGACGTGCATCACTTTCCGATCGGCTACGGCGGCTGGTGGCGCGATCGCGTGTCTCGGCAATCCTTCCGTAATCTGGTTCGGCAATCGGCTGGCGTTCATATCCACGGCCTTTGGCAATTGAGTACTTCCGCCGCTGCCCGCGCCGCGCAATCGGAATCGACACCATACATCATTTCCGCGCACGGCATGCTCGAAAGCTGGGCTGTCGCTAACAAACGACTCAAGAAGGCTGCGTACGCCTGGCTTTTCGAGCGCGCCAACTTGCGTGCGGCAACTTGTCTGCATGCGCTCACGCGCGCCGAAGCGCGGGACTACCGCAACTTCGGATTGCGCAACCCGGTTGCCATCATTCCGAACGGGGTCGATGTGCCGTGCGCGTGCTCGGCGGATCTATTCCTCAGTCGCTTCCCCGAGTTGCGAAGCAAGCGCCTGGTGCTTTTCCTCGGCCGCATTCATTTTAAAAAAGGCCTCGATGCGCTTTGCGAAGCCTGGGCTCGCGTAAGCCGTAGCTGGCCGGATGCGCAACTCGTGCTCGCGGGTCCCGACTTTGAGAACACGCGCACGCCAATCGAAAAGCTTCTGGAAGAGCGCCGGATTCGTGATCGCGTGACCTTCACGGGGATGCTCGCTAGCGATCTGAAGTGGAGCGCCCTGCGCGCTGCGGAATGTTTTGTTCTGCCTTCTTACTCGGAAGGTCTGAGCGTCTCGGTTCTCGAGGCGATGGGCATCGGCCTGCCCGTGATTGTCAGCGCCCAATGCAATTTGCCCGAAGTCGCCGAGCAGGATTGCGGCTGGGTGATCCAGCCTCATGCCCCTAACGGCAAGGAGCTGGAGGCGGCGCTCGGCGCGGTTCTCGGCGCTTCTTCACAAACGCGCGCCCGGTTGGGATCGAATGGACGGCGTCTCGTCGCCCAACGCTACAGCTGGCGCGTCGTTGGAGAACAGATGACCGCACTGTACGCGTGGGCGCGGGGCGGGGACTTACCCACTTCATTCGAGATGGAATCCGGAGCAATCGCATGAGTCCAGTTCGTCTTCACGATTTTGATAATTCCTGGTATCACCCCGGACGCTCGCGCTTCTGGCAAATTGCCTGGTTCTTCACCGGGCTGCCGCTGTTGCGCTGCTCGCTGCTGCCTTCGTCTCGCCTGCGAGTGTTACTGCTTCGCCTATTCGGCGCGCGGGTCGGCGCCGGCGCCGTGATCAAGCCCGGAGTGCGGGTGAAATATCCCTGGCATCTCAAGATTGGCGACGATTGCTGGCTCGGCGAGGATTGTTGGATCGACAATTTGACCGCGGTCTGTTTGGGGGACAACGTCTGCATCTCGCAGGGCGCCTATCTGTGTACCGGCAATCACGATTGGAGCGATGTGTGTTTTGGCCTCTCGGTGAACCCCATCCAACTCGGCGATAGCGCATGGGTCGGTTCTAGGGCCTTCATCGGGCCGGGCGTCGTTCTCGGCGAAGGTGCCGTGGCTGCCGCCGGAAGCGTCGTCGCGCGCAGTATTCCCGATTTCGAAATTTTCGCCGGCAATCCGGCCGTCTTCGTCAGACGAAGGCGCATTGCCGGAAAGTCTCCGAGCAGCCCCGGCCTCTTCGAAATAGCGAAACCCTCGCAACACGTCAAGCCCGGAGTCGTCCAATGAAGATTCTTCTGCTCAATCAGTTCTTCTGGCCCGATTCGGCCGCTACCAGCCAGCTACTCACCGATGTCGCTCGCGGTTTGGCCGGACGGGGCCATGAAGTCTACGCCGTCTGCGCTGGCGGCGAGTACGCCCTGAAGGACTCGGATGATCCTCCTTCCGCCGTGATTTATCGCGCTGCATCCGTCCCCTTCTGGCGCGGTGGAATTGGACGCGTTCTTTCTTATCTCTCCTATTACGTCAATTGCGCGGTTCGCGGGATCACCGCGCCCCGGCCGGATGTGGTCGTCACGCTAACTACGCCGCCGCTCCTGCCGCTAATAGGAACGCTCATTAAATGGTTGCGCGGATCGAAACACTTTTTATGGGAGATGGACCTCTACCCCGATGTGGCCGTCGACGTGAACTACATACGGCGAGGCGGCCTGCTCGATCGATCGACCGGCATCCTTGCCGACTTGGCCCGCCATAAATCCGACGGAATCATTGCGCTTGGCGACTGCATGCGGAGCAGGCTCTTGGCCCGAGGGATTCCGCAAGAAAAAATTTTAGTGGCTGAAAATTGGGCCGATGGAAAACTCATTCGCCCCGTCCCTCGCACTACGGATCAATCGGAATTCGTAGTTCTGTACTCCGGAAACCTAGGTCTGGCCCACGACGTGGACACCATTGCCGAGGTTATGCGGGAGCTCAAGCAAGATAGACGATTCCGTTTCGTGTTCGCGGGCGGCGGACCGCTGCGCCGCTCATTCGAAGATTGCTGCCGCCGGAACGATCTGCGGCAAGTGGACTTCAAATCTTATGCCCGCCGGGCTGGACTCGGCGAAAGCCTCGGCGCCGGCGACGTCGGATTGGTCACCCAGCGCGCCTCCTGTCTCGGATCGGTTGTGCCCAGCAAAATATATGGCCTCATGGCCGCCGCGCGTCCAATCCTATTCATTGGTCCCGGCGAGTCGACCGCTGCCCAAGTCATTAAGCGCTTTCGTTGCGGTTGGCATGTTCCTAACGGAGACGCTGCTGGCTTGATTCAACTGCTTGCTCGCTTGGCAGCTCATCCGGCGGAGGTCGAAGAATCCGGACGGCGTGCCCGGCAGGCGTTCCTGGAACACTATGATCGACCCCTCGGCGTCGCGCGCATTTGCCGCCTCTTGGGCGCGTCCGATGCCCAGGTGCGAGGAGCCGCCGCATGAACCTATTGAGCCCTGAAGCTTCTTCGGAGAAACGTTTATGTATGCTCTGATCGCACTTTTCGCGCTGTCGTTATTCCTGTCCCTCGTCCTTACACCGTTGTGCCGCGATTTATCTTTGAAGTTCCGGCTCGTCGATGTTCCGGATCACGCGCGCCGCATCCACACACGCGAAATTCCCAGGATTGGCGGCGTACCCATCGCGCTTGCTTACATCGGAGCGCTTGGAATCATGCTGATTTTCGCGCCCAGCCACGCCCGGATCGTCGTCCAGCATGAAAAACTTCTGTACGCCCTCTTGCCCGCCACCGGCATTGTTTTTCTAACGGGACTGGTCGATGATTTAGTCGGACTCAAACCATGGCAGAAATTGTTTTTCCAGTTCATCGGAGCAACTTGGGCGGTTCTAGCCGGCGCACGCATCACTTTTCTCGACGGCCAGCCTCATTCGGCTTTGTTCGCCATTCCATTCAGCATCTGTTGGCTCATCGCGTGTACCAATGCGTTCAACCTCATTGATGGATTGGATGGCTTGGCATCCGGTGTCGGGATTTTTGCAACGCTGACTACTCTGCTCGCCGCTCTCCTGCAAGGAAATTGGGGCTTGGCGATGGCCACTGTGCCGCTGGCCGGATGTCTCTTCGGCTTTCTCCGTTACAATTTCAACCCGGCGTCCATCTTTCTAGGCGATAGCGGCAGCTTGACCATCGGGTTTCTTCTGGGATGCTTCGGTATTATCTGGAGCCAAAAGTCCGCCACATTTCTGGGGATGCTTGCGCCCGCAATGGCTCTCTCGCTTCCTTTGTTTGATGCGTGTCTTTCGATAGGCCGCCGATTTCTCCGTAACCAGCCGATTTTCCAGGCCGATCTCGGGCACATTCATCATCGCCTGCTCGGCTTCGGCCTGCATCCGCGCTTGGTGGCCATCATTCTCTACGCCGCATGCGGTGTCGCCGCGACCTTATCGCTGCTGCAGAGTTCGCTCTCGAATCACATCGGCCGCCTGATTATCCTGTTGTTCTGTGGACTCGCGTTCTTCGCCATCAAACGCCTCGGCTATATCGAGTTCATCACCGCTGGAAAAGTCCTGCGCACCGGCGGAGTGCTGCGGCTGGTCCGCCAGGAAATTTATCTGAGGAATTTCGAAGATTCTCTTCTCCGCGCCACTACTCCCTTGGAATGCTGGGCGGCCATTCGCGGGGCCTGCCTCGATCTACATTTCGCATCCGCCTATCTGGTTCTCGAAGGCGAAATTTTCCAGGAGATTTTCGACTCGTTCGCCGCCGAATCCGCCTGGCAATTCAGCAAGTCTCTCGGCAGAAAAGGCCGCATGACTCTGACGCGCATGATCAAAAAGGATTCACCCTCGCTCATGTCTTCGTTCTTCCATATATTGCAGGCCGGCATGGAATCGAAGACCTGCTTCGAAAACGCGGCGCAGAAGAGTATTGGAATGTCGGCCTGAGTTCCGGCCTCGCTTCGGTGTTGTGATTAAATTGCTCTCGAAGGGCAGTTGCACACAATAGAGGAGATGAGTCACTTGTCAGAGCCGGAAGCTGTCGCACAGACATCGAAAGTCCGAAGAAGATTCCTCGGCGGGCTGGTAGGCTTGTGGGCCTCCGGGCTCTCCGCGAGCGCGCAAACGCAAACCGCGTCCCCCGGCGAAGGCCGCATACCGGAGTACGCCTGCGCGCAAAATCACCAGTCGTTGAAGCAGTCCAGCTACGATCGTACGGGCGGCAATAGCGATCGCTGGCCCATCGCCTCGGGAGAAACCAAGGAAGTTTTCAACGCTTCCGGGCCCGGCGTGATCTCGCATATCTGGTTCACCATCGCTGCCCCTAGCTCATATCACCTGAAAGAAATCGTCCTGCGGATTTACTGGGATGGAAACTCCAAGCCCAGCGTGGAGACTCCGGTCGGCGATTTCTTCGGTCTGAATCTGGGCCAATACAACGTCTACCAATCCGCGTTTCTGAATTGCTCATCCGTAAAGGCGCTGAATAGCTACTTCGCGATGCCTTTCCGCAAGTCGGCCCGCATCACCGTCACAAATGAAGGCGCCCAGAACGTCGGTTCTTTTTATTCGAACATCGATTATCAGCTTGTGCCGTCGCTGCCCGAGCGCAGCCTGTATTTCCATGCGCAATATCGCCAGGCGACGCCCAATCGCGCCGTCAAATTTGCCGCTGGCGAGAAGGAGCTGAACCTCGATGGCAAAGCGAACTATGTGTATATGGAATCCAAAGGCAGCGGTCATTTAATGGGCGTCACCTTGGGCGTTCTGCAGAATGACGAGCGCTGGATGGGCGAAGGCGACGAGATGGTCTTCGTCGATGACGATTCAAAGCCCGTCATCACCGGCACCGGATCGGAAGACTATTTCTGTGGCGCCTGGGACTTTGGCGGCCGCGATGGCGCTGTGCCGTTCGCGCATCTCTATAATGGCGCGCACTTGATTTCCTCGGCTGAACGAATCGGCGGCCGCTACTGTCTATACCGCTGGCACGCGGATAATCCCATCACGTTTCGAAAATCTCTCAAGCACACAATGGAACACGGACACGCCAACAACCGCGCCGATTGTTTCTATTCGGTCGCCTATTGGTATCAGTCCGAGCCGTACACGGAGTTCCCTGCGCTGCCGGCCGTTGCGGAACGCACACCAACTGTCAAACTGTCATGAAGCGCCGTGGCTTCATCGGTAGCATCGCGGGGGCTGCGGCGCTATCCACCGCCGGATTTCCGGAATCAACCATCCGCGAGCGCATCCGTTATCCCCGAACGTATTCCGGCCGCCACCTTCAGATGATCGCCTTTCCGTTAGGCGGAATCGGAACCGGAAGCATCAGTCTGGGCGGTCGCGGTCAACTCCGCGATTGGGAAATCTACAATCGTCCCGACAAAGGCCGCTCGCCCGAGTACGCGTTCGCCTCGATTTGGGTCAAGGCCGGCGACGCCAAACCGATTGCCCATGTTCTCGAAGCCCGTCTGATGCCGCCATACGCAAGCGGCGGCGGTCTGGGTCCAGCGGGTGCTCCTGGCCTGAGCCGCCTCGAGAGCGCCACATTCACAGGTGAATTTCCACTCGCGCGGATCGCCTTCGAGGACCGGAGGCTGCCCGTGCGTGTTTCGCTCGAAGCCTTCAGTCCCTTCATTCCGCTCGATCCCGATAACTCCGGTTTTCCCGCTGCGATTCTGCGGTATCGCGTTCGCAATCCCGGCAAGACGAAAGCCACTGTTTCGATCGCGTTCTCCCTGGAAAATGCAACCGGGCCACCGATCTCTCATGGCAGCGTCGATGGCCGGTCCAACGAGTTCCGAAAAGCGCTGGCGGATGAGCTCCAGGGATTGTACATGACCAATCCCCGGACAGAGCAAGGGCATCCCGAGCGCGGCTCCATCGCTCTTTGCGTACTGCAACCGGGGACCGGGCGAGTGAGCTACCTGCGAGGATGGCCTGCTGCTAAATGGTGGGCCAGTCCCATGCTCTTCTGGGACGATTTCACCGCCGACGGAGAACTCGGTCGCGAAGCGTCCGAACGTAAAATCACCGGCTCTATCTGCCTGCAGCGCGAGGTCGCCTCCGGTGCCGAAGCCGAATATACGTTTCTGCTGAGCTGGCACTTTCCCAACCGCACGCCGTCCTGGTCCGGCTGGACGGCGCCCAAAGGCCATGAGAACGCGATCATCGGGAATTATTACTGCACGCGATTCAGCGACGCCTGGGCTGCCGCCGAGCAGCTCGCCCCGAAACTTCATGAGCTGGAAAAACGTACCATGAGTTTTGTCGCGGCCATGCGCGCCAGCACCTTGCCTGGTTCGCTCCGCGACGCCGCTACCGCCAATCTATCTACGCTCGTCACACAGACTTCCTTTCGCACGGCGGATGGCGAGTTCCACGGTTTTGAAGGCTGCAACGATCATCGCGGCTGCTGCTTCGGAAACTGCACGCACGTGTGGAATTATGAAACCTCCACCCAGTTCCTCTTCCCGTCTTTGGCGCATTCCTTGCGCAAAGCCGCCTTCGGATACTCGGAAGACGAACAGGGCGGCATGCGATTTCGGCAAATGCTGCCTGATGGAATGGATCGATTCGGATACGCCGCGGCCGACGGGCAAATGGGCCAGATCATCAAGGCGTATCTCGATTGGAAGCTCTCGGGCGATACCGAATGGCTGCGCGGCCACTGGCCCAAAATCCAGCGCGCGCTCTCGTTCGCCTGGATTCCGGGAGGTTGGGACGCAAACCGCGATGGCGTCATGGAAGGCGTCCAGCACAATACATACGATGTCGAATTCTACGGTCCCAATCCGCTCTGCGGAGTCTATTATCTCGGCGCGTTGCGCGCGGCGGAAGAAATGGCGCGCACTCTTGGCGATACTGCCGCCGCCGCGGACTATCGCGGAATATTCGAGAAAGGCCGCGCCTGGATCGACGCGAATCTATTCAACGGCGAATATTACATCCAGAAAATTCGCGGCATTCCAAAAAATCAAATCGCTCCCACCACAGTAGGCGACATGGGCGCGGACCACCCCGAAGCGCCGGAATTTCAATTGGGTGACGGTTGCCTCGCCGATCAGTTGATCGGGCAATATCTCGCCGATCTGGCCGGCCTGGGCCCGCTGCTCGATCCGGCTAAGATTCGCAAGACCCTGGAATCTATTCACAAATACAACTACCGCGCCAATTTGTTCGATCATGATTCGGTGCAGCGCGTCTATGCCCTGAACGATGAATCCGCCATCCTTGTCTGCGATTACGGCAAGGGCGCCAGGCCCAAAATTCCGTTCCCTTACTACGCCGAAGCCTGGACAGGCATGGAATATCTCGTGGCTGCGCAGTTCATCCACGCGGGGATGCTTCGCGAAGGATTGCAAACAATTGAGGACGTGCGCTGGCGTTTCGATGGCGAACGCCGCAATCCATGGGACGAACCGGAGTGCGGACACCACTACGCGCGGGCCATGTCGGCATGGTCAAGCGTAGTCGCCTGGAGCGGCTTCCACTATCACGCTGCCGACAAGGCGCTCACGCTATCGCCCAAAGCAAATACCCCGGCATTCACGTCATTCTGGTCCACCGGCGCCGGATGGGGTTTGTTCTCGGTTGCGCCCGAAAATAAACGGAGCCGCACGAGGATAACTGTCACGGAAGGCAGCCTGCCGCTCAGAACAATCCGCTGCCGCACTGCTACTGTAACGCTCGATGAAGGCACTCTGATCAAGCCAGGCGATCACTTCAGTGTTCTGGTTTGAGCTACGCTCAAACGCAAACGCGCAGCCACTCCTCCGCATGGCTCTTCAACGCCTTTCGAGTACACACGCGCGGCACAATCCCGGAGATAACCGCCACTGAATCGGCTTTCGCATCCAAAACCTGTCGCGCGTTCTCGAGCGTGATACCCCCAATAGCCGCCAGCGGCTTCTCCGTCACAGCGCGCAATTCTTGCAGGCGTCCCAGCCCAACTACCGGATCGGGTTTTAGCTTTGACGTGGTCGAAAAGATTGGCCCAATCGAAAGATATTCCACCGGTTCCGCATCGCCGCGCGCAAGCTGATCGCGATTGTGAGTGGAGAACCCCATCACTTCGTCGCTGATCACGCGCCGTGCCGCAACCGGCGGCAAATCGTCCTGGCCCACATGCAGAGCGCTCTTCAACAAATGCGCAAAGTCGGCGCGATCGTTCAGCACAAACAGCACGCCCGCTTCATGACACAACCTTGCGAGCCGCTTGGCTTCGTCAAAATGCGCCTGCGTCCAGTCTTCCTTGTGCCGGTATTGCAGGATTCGTACGCCGGCATCGATTAATGCCTCTCCAGCCATCGCCACGGAGCATTCGCGCGCGGCCAGCACGCCCGTATCGAGGATCGGATAAAAACGCGGCAGCCGGAACGGCGTAGGCATTCCCGTATTGCTCATCGGCCTTCTCTCAAGTGGCGGTCAAAGAAATCCGCCGCCCTCTTAAAAGCGTCTTTGAAACTCTCATCGCGAGCATAGGCGTGATTCTCCTCCGGGTAGAACGCCTCTTCGAATGGCTTGCCTTCGTGAATCAATTTCTCGGAAAGCTGCACCACGTCCTGAAACAACACGTTATCGTCCACAATGCCGTGTACCAGCAAAAGATGATTCCGTAACTGGCTCGAAAAATCGATCGGTGAGCTGCGCCGGTATGCCTCCGGATTTTCCGCCGGTGTCGTGAGCCGCTCCCCTGTGTAATCGGCGTTGTAATTGGCCCAATCGTAGACTCCCGAAAATGCCGCGCCCGCTTCGAATGTCGCCGGATTCCGGAACATAGCCATGGCCGTCATGAAACCTCCATAGCTCCATCCCCAGATTCCGACGCGGCCCATGTCGATATTCTTCAACCCGCGAAGATATTCGACGCCTCCCAGCACATCTTCCAGATCCGGACCGCCCATGTTGAGATACACGCCGCTGCGCCAATCGCGCCCATAGTTCGTGCTACCGCGGTAGTCCATCTCGAGTACGACGTAGCCCCGCTGAGCCAAAAAGTTATTAAAGACAAAGCGCAGCTCTTGGTAACTTCCCCACTGTTTCAGTACGCTCGTCGCGTATCCTGCGCCATGTATGTAGACAATAGCCGGCCGAGGTGTCGCTCCTGGCCGATCGGGGTCATAACCAGGAGGAATCAGCAGCCGCGCAGCCACCGGCTTATGGTCCTCGAGCGATGGATAGGTCACAAAACGAGTAGCGGCCCAGGGTGCTTGATAGAATTCGGCGCGCGGTGACTTAGTAACCCGCGCGCCGTCCACATACAAATCGAAAGGATTCCGCATGTCGGCGCGTAACTCGGCCCGCGCCTGGCCGTCTTCCGAAATCCAACTGATGTGCAGGCCTTCTTCTTTGGATAAGCGCTCGGGAGCCGACCCCCCGGCCGCCTTCACGCGATAAATCTGCCGTTCGGCCGTTCCAGCCTGAGTCGAAGAATAATAAATGGAATCACCAATCCATTGCGGACTGTGGGAAAAACTGTCGTTGTGAATCTCCCAGTCTCCGTGCGTGATCTGTTTGAGATCCTTGCCGTCTATCCCGACCGTATACAAATGCTTAAATCCCGATTCGTCGCTTGTAAGCCACAGTTTCTTCGATTCTGGATCCCACCCAATATCGGAAACTTCGGCCCAGCGGTCGTCAACCTGGTGGAATACGGTCTTTGCTTTGCCTGTGGTCACATCGACGACACGAATCTCCTGGCTCTTGAAATCCGCCGACTGGCTCGCCAGCGCCAGGTATTTGGAATCGTGCGACCATTGCGCTGGACGCGAATCGTAGCCGCGGCCCATATCCATGAGTCTCGGCGGATCGTTCCCGGTCGCCCCGATTACATACCACTGCTCCGCCGCGGAAACATCTCCCGCGACACTTCTCGGAAAGGGTGGCGCGGCCACAAAGCGGCCCGAGTAGATCGGCAAAGGAAGAGTGCGTCCGGGCTGCGGTTCAATCGAATAAGAAAAATACTTACCGTCGGGCGACCAGCGAAAGGTGTCCAACTTCGCCGGTGCTTTGATATCGGTCCGCTGCTCGAGCGTGCCGCCGTTCAGCCCGAGTACATAGATCTCTCCGTTTTGGAGAAACGCAACCTTGGTGCCATCGGGCGAAAATTGCGGATCTAGCTCCGGCGCTTTGGTCTTTGTAAGCCGTACCAGCGAGCCCGCACGCGTGCTCCCGGCATACAAATCTCCACGGTAAGAGAAAACCGCCTTACTGCCATCCTCCGCGACATCGAACGAAGCGATCCCATTCCGCGGCGGGACATAGTCTTTGCGGTGCACATCGCGTTCAGCCTCTGTCTCGTTGCTCATGTCTTTCGATCGCTCAAGATCCGTAAGACGCGTCAGCTTCTTTTGATCGGCATCATAGATATAAAGGTCCCGGAACGCGCCCCCTTCGGCATTCCATAGGAATCCGAGTACATGCGCATGCTTAGCCCAAGCGAGCTGTGATGGCCACGTTCCCCAAACATACGGCCGCGAAAACAGCCGGTTTAGTGGCCAGTCCTCAGCGCTAAGAAGAGCGGCAACGGAAAAAACCGCAACAACCAGTCGGAGCATGGTTAGAAGGAGAGAATTCGTCTGGATCGATATATTTCCCGATAGCGGAAACCGGCGAGTCGGCCCATCACGCCGCAACGACGATCGTGAAATCACGGTGAGCGGCGATGCTTGGTAAAGTGAACGGGTCTTCTCTTTCGCGGCGCGCCTGCTCTTCTACGCTGATACGAATTACCGGCTCCATCTCGGATTTATGTTACCAACATCCTACGCTCCGGGGGCCAACAGGGAGTTGTTACTTGCAGACCTTACCGGAGGTGTCCCGCCACACCAGCATCTTCCGCCGCTTCCACGGCAAACGGAACCTGCTCCACGATCTGAATCCCAAAAGCCTCCACTCCTACAATCTTTCGAGGATGATTCGTCAGCAAACGAATCGTCGTCAATCCGAGATCGGCAAGAATCTGCGCCCCCAAACCAATCTCGTGCTGCAAAGGTTGGTGATGGTCCGAAGGACTCGGGCTAGGCTGGCTGCCGCCATGCGCCAGCAGTTCTCGATGACCCTCCCGCCAGGCAATCCGCAATCCCGGTCCCGTCTGATGCAAGTAAATGAAGACTCCGGCGCCGGCCTGCTCGATCTGTTGAAGCGCCGCCCCGATCGATCGCTCGCATTCGCAATCGAGCGATCCGAACACATCGCCATACACGCATCGGGAATGCACGCGCACCAAGACGTTGCTCTTCCGCTTCACCTCGCCATGCACTAGTACCAGGTGTGCTTCGCCATTCAGCCGGCTTACGTAGCGAATCACTTCAAACTCTCCGTGCGGCGTGCGAATGCGTCCCTCGGCTTCCTGCTCCACCAACGTCTCGGTCTGAAGGCGATAGCGAATGAGATCGGCGACAGAGATCATCTTGATCCCATAACGCTGGCAAAATTCCGCAAGTTGCGGCACTCGCGCCATCGTGCCGTCTTCATTCATGATTTCGCAGATCACGCCGCCAGGCGAAAGCCCGGCCAGCCGCGCCAGATCCACCGCCGCCTCGGTTTGCCCGGAACGCACAAGCACTCCGCCGGCGCGCGCGCGCAATGGAAATACATGGCCCGGACGAGCCAGATCCTGCGGCCGGGCCGCCGGATCCATGGCAACCCGAATTGTATGCGCGCGATCATAGGCCGAAATTCCGGTCGTGATGTCCTCGGCCGCATCGATCGCTTCGCAAAACGCTGTGCCGAAACGCGCCGTATTCACCGCCGACATCGGTTGCAATTCGAGCCGCTCACAGATATCGGCATCAAGCGCGAGGCAAATCAAGCCGCGCCCGTGCGTCGCCATGAAATTGATCGCTTCCGGCGTGATCTTATCGGCCGCGATTGTGAGATCTCCCTCGTTCTCCCGATCCTCGTCGTCCACCACGACAAGAATCTTGCCTTGCCGGAAATCTTGAATCGCCTCGGGAATGGAAGCAAACGTCATCGAGCATTGCCGCCCGCCGCGGCGTCTTCTATCGGGTCAGCGCGGCTGCTGCCAGCCCGGCCTTTGTATACCACGGCTTGGCCGGTTGAATCGCCTCATTCACCGCGGCGATGTTCTTGACGCCCTTATCGGAAAGCCAGTCTTCCAGCGCCTTCACGCCCTGTTTCGCGTAAACTGGTATGCCTTCTTTCCACGTCGCGCGTCCGCACAGCACGCCCGAGTAGTCCGTTCCCGCTTCCGCCGCCAACTGCAGCGACTCCACGAATTGCGCGTTCCCCACGCCCGCGCTCAGATAAATAAACGGCTTCTGCGCTACACTCGCCGCCTTGCGATACAAGTCGAGAGCTTCCTCCCTTGACTGCGCGGCTTGCCCCTTATACACGCGGCTGCCTTCCACAAATTCCGAGTTCACCGGCACTTCTACCTTCAAAATGTCCACGTTGTATTGCGGCTTGCCGAATTCTTCCATGGATCCGATGACGACTTCCGGCTTCTTCTTCGCATAATCAAAGCCTTTCTCATCCCCGCCTGCCGGATCGTAACCTACAAACTCGAGAAAAAACGGAATCTGGTGAAACTCGCATTCGGCGCCAATCCGCTCGACAAAAGCATGCTTGATGTCGTTCACATCCGGCTTGTCAAAAGGCGAGTAGTAAATCAGGATCTTCACGGCATCCGCGCCGAGATCTTTGATGCGCTTCACGGAAAGATGCGGCAGTAAATCGGGTAAACGGCCCGGCTGCGTGTTATCGTAGCCGCTCTCCTCGTAGGCCAGCAACAGGCCGGAATTGCGGGCGCGCGCTTTCGCCGCTGGAATGCCAAATTCTGGATCAAGCAGGATCGCGCTCGCATGCTGCGTCAAAATCTTCGAGACCGCCACTTTGAATTCCGACATCATCTCGGCCGTGATCTGCTCTTGCGGAACGCCCTTCGCCGCGGCGATTGATTTGCGCAGGCTGCCACGTTGGTCCATGGCCGCCGCCGCAATCACGCCTTTATCGTTCGATAGTGCATTCAGATACTTGATTTTTCTGTCGGAAAGCTGCATTCGTTTACTCGCGCCGCGAACCTCTCAGTATAACGAAGGAACACGCCGCCAATAGCTCTTGGCTCTCGCGACGTCTTTCATGATCTGCGCTTTGAGGTCCTCGGCGCCCGAAAACTTCTGCTCCGCGCGCAGGTAGAAACGAAAATGAATCTGGATATATTCGGGCGTTTTGCCTTCAAGCGGCGTCAGGAAAAATGTCTCAATTGTCAGTTCGCGCCCGCCGAACGTCGGCCGGCTACCCACATTCGTAATCGAAGGCCAGTGCCGCCCGGTCGAGGTCTCGAACGTTTCGGTCACGTACACGCCGCGCGGTGTCAGTTGTCCCGGGGTCGGGCGCAGATTCACGGTCGGCACGGTTTGCTTGGCTCCCACAGCCTGACCTGAGACCACCGCGCCCTCGAGCGAAAAGCAGCGTCCGAGCATCCGTCCCGCAAGCGACACCTTGCCCTCCGCCAGATTTTGGCGAATGAGCGAGCTCGAAACTAAGCGTCCGCGAAACTTCACCGGCTTTATAAAATGCGCCGTGAAGCCGTAGTGCTCGCCAAGGCGTTCGAGCGTCTGCGGACCCCCCGTGCGCTGATACCCGAACCGGAAATTCTCTCCCACGAACACCGCCTTGGCCTGCAATCCTCCCGCCACGATCTTCGATACGAATTCGTCCGCCGTTAGCCGCGCTACTTCATGATTGAATGGCAGCACCAGAATCCGCTCCGCACCCGCCGCGCTCAGCCGCCGTAAACGTTCTTCCAACCCGCAGATCATCTCCGGCACCCGATGCGGCGCCACAAATACCGCCGGATGCGGATGAAACGTGAGCACCGCCGGGCTCGCGCGCAGGTTCGACGCATAACGCTGTGCGAACGCAAGCAGCGCCTGGTGTCCCACGTGTACGCCGTCAAAATTCCCGATCGACAGCGCGCATGGCCCAAACTGACCGCGGGCCGTTTCGAGCGAAAAGAACACTCTCGGATTCACGCCTTCGCCGCCTTGCCAACCGCTATCTCCAGCCCGTCGTATGCCATTTGTACGTTCGCCGGCAAGCGCGCCGCTAACGCCGCATGCAAAAGATCATGCGATATGTGGGTGAAGAACGCTCTCTTCGGTTTGAGCGTCTCCACGGTTCGCAGCGATTCTTCCACCGTTGAATGCGTCGGATGTGGGTTGTGCCGCAGCGCATCCAGAAACAATACGTCCAGCCCGGTTAATTTCTCAAGGCTCTCCGGCGGAATCCCACTGTGGTCCGTCAGATACGCGCAATCTCCAAACCGGAAACCGTGCGCCGTGCCCTGGCCGTGCGCAACCCGGATCGGTTGAAAGCTGATGCCGGCCGCGCAAATAGGCTCGCTCTCGAATATGTGCGGTTGTAGCTTTGGCCGGCTCGATTGCGATGGCTTCACGTCAAACACATACTGGAACGTTTTCTGTATCGCCTCCAGCGTTTCGGCCGAAGAATAAATCGGAATTTCTTCCCGCTGTAGAAAATTAAAAGGCCGCACGTCATCGAGCCCCAGAATGTGGTCGGCGTGCGAATGCGTGTAGAGAATAGCGTCCAGCCGATCTATGCCGAAATGCAGCGCCTGATAACGGAAGTCCGGCGACGTATCGATCAGTATCCGTTTATCCCCGAGCCGCAGCAGCACCGAAGGCCGCAAGCGCCGGTCGCGCGGATCGCTCGACGTGCAAACCTTGCAGCGGCAGCCAACCATGGGAACGCCCACGCTCGTTCCCGAGCCGAGCACGAGAATCGACCCTTGCTCGAACTCGTCCGCCATCTATTCGGTCTTTATTCCCTTGCCGCCATCGGCGGTAATGATCAACGGCCGATCGTCTTTCTTCTCGCTCGCAGCCGCCGGTGCGTGCCGCTTCTCGAGATCTTCGGAAACCTGCACAAAACGAAATCGCAGCTCCGTCAAGCCGTTCTCCATCAGCCGCTGTTCTTCCGCGGTCAGATTTCCTCTTGTCTTTTCCTGCAGTACCCCCAGCAAATCGATTGAATGGCGGGCTAGCGCCAGGTTCGGCTCGGATCCTTCATCCTTCTCTCCAAAATGCATCAACCCCAAATGCATTTGCGTCTGCATCAGAATCGATTCCACCAAAAAAACGAAGCTCGCCGGAGGAAGCGGGAAGTCGGGCGTGTTTTCAGTATTCTCAGCCATAACTACATAACTATGTTACTGATTGAGCTCTTGCCCCAAAGGTGATCTGACCCGAAAAGTGGTCTGATAAGTCCAATGAGAGTTTGGATCAACATGATGACGGTCGTGCTTGCAGCGGCTGTGCCGCTTCTCGCGCGGACATGCGAAAGCCTTGCCTCACTGCATGTGCCCGGCATGACGGTGACCTCAGCCCGCGAATTCCCGAGACCGTCAGCTTCTTGCCGCGTTGCTGCGATACTGCGCCCCACCAGCGATTCCGAAATCAAAATAGAAGTCTGGCTCCCCGAACCCCGAGTTTGGAACGGGAAATACGAAGCGGCCGGAAACGGAGGCTGGGGCGGCTCACTAAACTATGGCGACATGACGTCCGCTTTGTGGCGCGGTTACGCAACCAGTTCAACCGACACCGGGCACACCGGGGGCCGCGCCAGCTTTGCGACGGGACATCCGGAGAAGCTGATCGATTTCGGTTATCGTTCCATCCATCAGATGACTCTCGCAGCCAAACAAATAATCGCCGCGTTCTATGGGCACGGGCCGAAGCTCTCTTACTTTGCGGGCTGCTCATCGGGCGGGCGGCAAGCGCTCATGGAAGCCCAGCGTTTTCCGCAGGATTACGATGGCATTGTCGCCGGCGCCCCCACGAACAACTGGACGAAGCTGATGTTCGGGCGCATCTGGGTCGCGCAGGCCACTCTATCCGATCCGGCCTCCTACATAGATCCTTCGCAATATGTAATCCTTCACCGCGCTGTTCTTGCCGCGTGCGATTCCCTCGATGGCGTAAACGATGGCGTGTTGGAGAATCCAACGCAATGTCATTTCGATCCCGCCGCTCTCGAATGTAAGGACAATGCGAATCCGGTATGCCTCACGAAGGCTCAGGTGCAAGCCGCGCAAAAAATCTACACGCCAGCCAGAAATCCTGCTACCGGCGAAGAGATTTTTCCCGCAATGGAACGAGGCAGCGAATTGGTATGGAAAACGCTCGCCGGCGGTCCGAAACCCATTCTGTTAGCTGACGACTACTTCCGCTACGTCGTTTTCGAAAATCAGCAGTGGGATTTCAAAACGCTGAATTTCGCGAGTGACGTAACTAAGGCTCTCGAGCGCGACGGCGGCATACTCAGCGCGATCAATCCGGATTTGCGCCCGTTTTTCGCGCACGGTGGCAAGCTGATTCAGTACCACGGCTGGACGGATCAGCAAGTGATGCCGCGCAACAGCATTCAGTATTACGAGAGCGTCGCTGCGCTGAGCGGCAACGCAAACACAGCCGATTCCTACCGCCTCTTTATGATCCCAGGCATGAATCACTGCCGTGGCGGAGACGGCCCCGACACCTTCAATATGCTGGGCGCGCTCGAACAATGGAGAGAGCACGAAAAATCGCCGGACGCCATACTTGCCTCTCACTCGACAGATGGCAAAGTAGACCGGACGCGCCCGCTTTGCCCATATCCGCAAGTAAGCCGCTACAAAGGCGTCGGGAGCACGGATGAGGCAGCCAATTTTTCATGCGTCGTGCAGTGACCCTGCGATCGGGCAACATAGACCGTTGTTATAGCGTCTAATTACAGCCTGAATGTCCTGCATTATCGAAAAATGTCCTTTCATTTCCCGCGCTTTCTGAGGCATACTTGAATGCACGCTTGAATTTGTGAGTGATTCCCTCCTTATTCCGGCAAGCAAGAAAGGTAGGCTACTATGGCTCAACCCGTCCAGCCACCACCTCCCGACTTTGTGCAAAGCGCGCCTAAAGTCAATTCCGCGCCGGTACAGATATCGGTTGTAGCGCAGCATGTCCGCGACGCCGTCGCACAAATGCATACAGTCGGAGACGCGGGGTCTGCCGCGACTCTGAATATACTGCGCCAGAATATTGCGCAAGCCGTTCCCACCATTGAACAGCTCTATCGTGCCGCGCCTGCGTCGAACTACACAGAGCGCTGGTCGCTGGTCAAGGTCTTGGTGGACTTGCATCATCCCTCCGCCCTCACCAGCTTGAACACAATCGTCAATACGCCGCTGCCAAATGTGCAAGGTGAAGGCGCGCCGTTCACTCTGGCTGAAGAGACGATCATCCGAACCACTGCCGCTGAAGAGATCGGTCGTCAGGCGGGCGCCGGACAAGCCGAGGCGCTCGCGCTTTTGCTCAAGAATTGTCAGAATCCTGTTTTCTCCATTAAACAAGCAAGCGTGCAGGCATATCTTGCTCATGGAGGGCCCAACGCTCGCGCCACTCTCGAGAAAGTGCTGCCGTCGAGCGAGCATTTCGTTCTAGATATCCGTGCGATTGGCCCTGCTGAGTTGGCGCAGCCCGACGCCGGTGCCGTCAAAGGCCACTCACCTGGACGAGAAGCACCCGTCCCTTCGCCGCAAGGAACGGGAACTGCACCGGCCCCTAACGGGGACGCGCCCACTCACAAATAGAAATAGGAGAAGAGAGATGTCGAGCTGTACCTACCATGTCCCCGACAAGAACGCGAGTGGCGATAATTTCTACGCGCCGTTCCTTAATGACACCCAACGGACCTACTTTTGGGATACCTACGGATTCAGCGGCAACAAGGATTACTGGGTCAACGGTTGGGGTTGGGACGACGATGCCAACACCGACAAGGCTCTCGCCCGCACTTTTAATGCGTGCTGGGCGCTCACCTATTCCGCGTTCGATTACCAGAATGATGGATACGGCAACAACATCATCCTGAACTGGGCGCGTCATTATGTGCGCGACAAAATGGACGATTTGCAGGCCCACTGCGGTACCAATCCGAACGCCATCGCCACCACCTTTACCGGGGTATTTGTTGACGACCGCACCGAACTCTACTTGTCCTTCTTCTATTCATCCAGCGTCATCGAGCGTGCCGCCGTGTTAGTCCACGAGAGCCGCCACTACGATGTAGGCCACGACGCGAATTTCCCGCCGTGGTCGGTTCTGGCGAATGCTAATCAAGGCCAGCAGGCGGATTCTTCCTGGGCCTATAATGGCGCGTACCGATACGAAGTTGCCTACCTTTCCTGGTATGCCGCAGTCGCGGTCACAGCCACTCCGGCGATGCGTGAGCGCGCACGGCAGCGTGCTAACTGGTGCCTCAATAACGCGTTCGCTACTCATCCGGGCTTTACCATTGACGCCGGGTCCTTTCCGCAAGCGGAGTGGCGCTGGTGCAACAAGTGTCAGGGACTCTCCTTCGCCGGCGGAAGCCAGCTCGGAAAATGTCCCGCCGGAGGCTCGCACGATCATGGCGGTAGCGGTAACTACACGCTGATTCACGGCACATACGCAGCGGGACAGAATGGCTGGAAGTGGTGCAACAAATGTCAGGTGTTGGCTTTCTCTAAGAACGCTACTCAGGGAACGTGTCCCGCGGGAGGAGTACACGACCATGCTGGAAGCGGGGACTATTGCATGCTACCGGGTGGCTCACACTCGATGTGCCAGAGAAATTGGCATTGGTGTGACAAGTGCCAGGGAATGGCGTTTTCCGGCAATGGCGTGGGCAAGTGTCCAGCCGGCGGCGGACATCACTTTCCATCCGGCGATTATTCGCTGCCGTTCACGAATTAATCGTGCGCGCTCGGGTCGCCCGGCCGAGCAGATCGGGCGATTTCATCCGCTGGCATTGCGCCTCGAAATCTGGCCGCGGTCCCGTCCAAAGCAGATCCGCCACCGTATCGAACACAGGCACATCCAGTCGAAGTGTCGCGAGCGTGCGAAACAACAGCGCATCGTCCCACGAATTGAATAAAGAACCGGATAGCGTTTCGGCCTTGCGGATAGAGGCATGCCATTCTCGCCAATTCTTCGGAATCTCTTCTAGATGGGTGTACTGAGACAGAGTGAGAGCCGCACTCTTCGGTCCCCAGCCAGGCAATCCGGGGAACCCGTCTGCGCTGTCGCCGACCACCGCCAGGTAATCCGGGATCGATTCCGGCCTGACTCCGAATCTCGCCACAACGCCCGCCTCGTCGCGCAGGTTCTCGCGCCTGCGGTCCAGTTGAACCACTCGCGTGCCCACAACGCACTGGCTAAGATCTTTATCGGGCGTACAAATGAGTACCCGGGTCACGCGATCGTCCTGCGCTGCCTTGCTCGCGGCGGAAGCGAGCGCATCGTCGGCCTCGTAATAGACCATCGGCCATACCACCACTCCCATTGCTTCGAGCGCTTCCTCGAGAATCGGAAATTGCGAAAGCAATTGCGCAGGCACGCCTTCGCTTGTCTTGTATCCGGGATACAAGTCGTTCCGAAACGACTCCACGACATGATCGGTTGCCACTCCAATGTGCGTTGCGCCCCGCTCGATCATCGACAAAACGGAATTCAGCACGCCACGCACGGCGCCGATCTCCTGCCCGTTCACATCCGCCGTAGCCGGCATCGCGAAAAAGTACCGGAACAATTCATATGTTCCGTCAACCAGGTGTACATCCATTCGCTACTGCCGTCCGGCGTCGCTCGCTTGAGTCAGCTGCTGGGACCATCGCGCCACCCAGGCTCCGTTTTCAAGCGCCAGCGTCTCTTCACAGCGTTGAATCAGCGAATCCCGATCCGCTTTGTCGGTCTCCGTCTTGCCGCTGTCCAGCCATTGATCCTTCAATAGCTGGAGCCGCATCGCCGTCGCCTGATACAACCCGATCATAAGTTCGTAACGATGATTCTTGACGTACGCGGTAATCGAAGTGGTCACGGTAGCCAACAGCGCCACCCAGGGAGAAAGCGAAAACATGGCCGAGATAACCGCCAGCCCGGCGCTCGTAGCTGCTCCCGCCAACGCGCAGTATCGCCAGAAATCCGCTTTTCTCTGATACTTGTTCGCGCCACGCGTATAGTAGTCGATCTGATCGTCCACGCGGCGCCGCGAGGTACTCGGCTACGTTCAAAGCGCCGGGAGGCGGCTTGTCCAATTTGCCCGGACGTAGCGCGACACCGTCCAAATCTCTTAGCGCTTTCTCCACGCATTGAGCCAGTGCCACGCCGCGCTCGGGCGCATCAAACGGCGGTACCGACGCGCTATACAGGTAAACCGCGCTCTTCAACGCTTCGCCGGCGGCGCGGCACCGGATCCAAAGTTTTTCTTTGTCGCCGGAGACAGCTTGCGTAGCCGCCAGACCCGCCAGCGCGACCGCCAGCGATCCGGCTATGCCCAGCGCCTTGGTCGTGATGGAACCCGGATTAGGTGATACCAACTGCGCAACTGTACCCAGGACAGCGCCCGCAATGCCGAGCCATAAGCTCGTCGTTGTGAACAGCTCCAGTTGCGACTTATAAAAGGCGGATGTCGCCGCACACTGCCGGTACGCGCTCCACGCGCCGTTCACGCCTGTCGCCATGGAACTCACTATCGCACTAGTATGTGCGAGGATCGTCCTGTGCCAGAGCAATTCGCCGAAGCAGGCCAAAAATTCTCCCAATTAGTCGACGTCATGGCAAAGCTGCGCGCTCCGGGTGGCTGTCCGTGGGATCGCAAACAAACCTTCGACACGATCAAATCCTACTTACTCGAAGAAGCTTACGAAGTGATGGACGCGATCGATCGCCGCGACTGGCCCGGTCTGGAAGAAGAGTTGGGCGATTTGCTCCTGCAACCCGTTTTCTTCGCGGAGATGGCCCGGGAGCAAGGCTTGTTTACGATCGCCGATTCGCTCGACGCCATCAACGAAAAACTCATCCGCCGGCATCCGCACGTATTCGGCGATGCGCGCGCGGAAACTCCGGAAGACGTGAAATTACGCTGGGACGAGATCAAGAAGCAGGAAAAAGCGCCCGTCGAAAATGCCTCCGTCCTCGACGCCGTTCCGCGCAATCTTCCCGCTCTGGTCGAAGCCGAAAAAATTGGCCACAAAGCCGCCGCAACCGGTTTCGAATGGCCGGACATTTCTGGCGTTCTCGACAAGCTCCAGGAAGAAGCCGCCGAATTGGCGCGCGCACAGGTATCTGGAGATCGTGAACACATCGAACACGAACTCGGCGATCTGTTGTTCACCGTCGTCAACCTGGCGCGTTTCCTCAAAGTCGATCCCGAGCAGGCATTGCGGAAGACCAACGCACGCTTCCGGCGCCGCTTTGCCTATGTGGAAACCGAAATGGGTGAAGGCGCTTCGCTCGAAAAAATGGAAGAGCTTTGGCACCGCGCTAAGCGCCGTGAGAGCGCTGCATTTCCGCCGCCACCTTCTCCACCTGGCGCATGAGCCGAAGCGTGTTTCCACCGTAAATCTTTTTAATATCCGCCGGCGAATAGCCTTTCTCGAGCAGCGCCCGCGTCAGCGCTGGAAACTTGGAAACATCGTCGAAACCTTCTGGCGTGCAGGTGATCCCGTCAAAATCCGTACCGATACCTACCGCGTCGATACCGCCTACCTGCCGTGCATGATCGATGTGCGCCACCACATCCGCCAGCATGGCCCGCACCGGCGCATTCTTCGGAGCGTCCGCCGATCTTTGTGAAATAAACCCGCAATTCACATTAATCTGAATAACGCCGCCCTTTTTCGCTAGCGCTGTAATCATTTCGTCCGTCATGTTGCGTGGCACATTCGTCAAAGCGCGGCAAGCCGAGTGCGACGCGATGATCGGAGCCTGGCTCGTCTCGAGCGCGTCGTAGAAGGTCTTGTCCGAAGTATGCGAGATATCCACCATCATCCCGAGCCGATTCATCTCGTGTACGATCTCTTTCCCAAGCGGCGTCAGCCCGTTATGATGCTGCACCTGCGGATTGTTCACGTCGGTGGCGGAATCCGCCAGGCCGTTCGTATTCCAGTGCGTCAAAGTCATATAGCGGATACCGAGCCGATAGTAGTCGCGCAGCAGCCGCGGGCTGTCTTCAATCGCATGCCCGCCCTCGAGTCCCATCAGTCCCGCGATCTTATGTTGCCGATGCGCTCTTTCAATATCGGCGGCGGTCAGGGCCGGGCTGAACGTGCCTGGATAGCGGTCTAGAATGTCATGCTGCACCGTGTCGATCATCTGCAGTGCGCGGTTCGCCGAATGATTGCCTTCTACATAAGTGGCCGCCACATACACCGAAAAGAAAACCGCGCCCACGCCGCCCTCGTGGAGCCGCTTAATATCGGTCTGGGTCTTCGGCGATGCCCCAATGTCCGCGCCATCCACCGTGAAGCTCGGAATATCGTTGTGCGTGTCTATCAGGATGGCGGATTTCGTAATCGCCCTTACCTGCTTATCGATCTTCTTGCTGTCCGCGGCGAACAGCGCGCCGCTCAGCAACAGCGCCAGCGCCGTCAGTCTCAGATCTTGCATGGTTAATTCCACAGAATACAATTAAGTCAAATGAAGCGCTCTCTGCCGGCCGTTTGCGCCATTCTGCTTGGTATCGTGTTTCTGGTCTCCGGCGGATGGAAAGTCCTCAGCCCGTTCAAGACCGGTGAACTGCTTGAGCAGGCGCAAGTACCCGCTGGATTCGGTCCATTAGGCGCTGCCATCCTAGGCACCCTGGAATTGCTGGCCGCCTTCCTTTTGTTCAACCCAAAGCTGCGGCGCTGGGGCGGATGGCTCGGCTCCGCGTTGATGATCTTCTTCATGGCCTGGGTAGGCTTCTACTACCACAAGCTAGTCGGCCAGGAATGCAGTTGCTTTCCCTTTATCAAGCGCACGGTAGGCCCGGGTTTCTTTATCGGCGATGCCGTCTTTTTGTTGCTGGGCTTGACAGCGGCTGCATGGTCGCCGCGCCCGAAGAATCTGCGCGTACCCGCGATTGCGTTCGCAACCCTACTCGTGTTCGCTGGGGCAAGCTTCGGTATCCACGCCAACACGCGTAGTCACGCGCAAATACCCACGCCCATTGTTGTCGACGGCCAGCCGCAAAATCTCGCCGAGGGCAAAGTCTTCTTGTTTTTCTACGATCCGTCCTGCATGCATTGCGACGCGGCCGCCAAATTCATGTCGAAGCTCGATTGGACCGGCACCCGCGTAGTCGCGATTCCCACCATCAATCCGCAATGGGCCGCTAGCTTCCTGCATGACACGCACCTCAAAGCCGCAACAAGTTTGGAACTGGATAAGCTAAAAAAGGCGTTTCCGTTTGTGGACCCGCCTTTCGGAGTCGCCCTCGAAGACGGTCATGTCAAGCAGACGTTTGGTCAGGCGCAGTTTACTCCGCCTGCGCCTGAGTCGCAGCTCAAAGCTCTAGGTCTGATTCACTAGCCGTCGTTAATGGACGCTTGCGTGCCTGTAATTCGATAGCATCTCGTTCATTCGATCCTTGAGATGCAATTTCATTTTCTTGAGGCGTTGCTCCTCAAGCTCGTCCGTCCCCGTCACGTGAGGCTTGGACTCAATCTCTTCAATCTGGTGTTTCAACAGCGCATGCTGCTCGGCAAGCGTCCGGAATTGCTCACTGGTAGCGAGCAGGTGCGCCTTAAAGTCTTCGTCTTGCGTGTGTTGCTCCATGAACGGTCTTCTCCTTGGTCGAGTGACCTCGCCGGGATCGGTTCTTGCATTATTGCTTGTGAGAATCTGGCCCGGTGGGTGTGAGTGCATGAGTTCACTCGCGGATTGGTCACCAGTGGCCATCCGCTCTCCAATAATTAGCATCAATTCATCTTCATGACAATAGCTGTTTCGGGGGGATCCCGGTAATATCCGGTACGGCGGTTGACCTCCCTGAAGCCAAACTTGCCGTAAAGCGCTCTGGCGGCGGTGTTTGATTCCCGAACCTCCAGATAAAAAGTAGCCCCGCGGCTGAGTTCGTGCCCAAGTAGTACTCCCGCAATACCCTGCCGGCGAAAGCGTGTCCCCACCGCCAGGTTTAAAATCTCACGTTCCGGTCGTATATCGCGGCTCCCCGCGAAAATTTCGCGTGAGACAAGAAATCCTACAATTTCTCGGCCAATTTCCGCCACGACGCAAGAATATTCGAGAAAGCTTTTCGCCGCCCAATGATCCGCAAACGACTCGCGCTCGATTTCGTCCAAAGCCGGCACATCCGTTTCGATAGCCGCGCGAATGACCGCCACTATCGCCACGCGATCTCAGTAACATCTCCGGCCGTATGCCGCTCCTCGTCCGGTTGTGCCGCGTAGGAAATCGAAACCGGTCGCGGAGCCCTCTGCACGCCGCATGCCAATTTTATGGCGGAGGTATCAGCCAGAAAAAGCGGCGTGACTTGCCCGGCCCGGTTCTTCACCTCTAACCGCGCCCCGCTATGTAGGCAATCGACCTTCACCAGTAAGCCCTGCAGCTTCTTGTGGGGAACGATCGAACTCCACGGAACCACCTCGCCGGGCGTTTCCGACCCGGCCGTCGACGTCACAGCCTGGTTGGCTCTCTGTTCGGCGGCGCGAATGCGATCCGCCTCTGCATTCTGTGCGCGCTGGTCCGCCTGATGCAATTCTTCGCGCTCGCGCCGCCGCTCGGCATCTGCCGCGTCCAGCCGCTGCTCTTCGGACTGCATGCGGAGTTGATGGATACGCATCCGCTCCGCTTCATTGCGCGCGGAATCTTCGGCGCGTAGCCAACTCCCCGGCGCGCGCGACGCATGTCCATTGGTGGTTTGCCATTGCGCCAGTTCCACCCAATATTGCGAAATCCGCGGGTCGAGTTCTGTCGCCCGCTTGAGCAGCGCTCCTTTGTCTTCGCCTGCGGCGAACTGCGCCTGCCGGAAAACCGGCTCGGCCCACAACGGATTCAGTTGCGTCGCTTTCTTGAGCAGCGGCAACGCCTTCGCGGCGTCCGCCTCCTCCGCGAGTGCCACGTAAACCGGCGCGCTTCGGCTGCCCGCTTTCACCGCGCTTTCGAGAAACGATGTGGGGTCTTCTCGATTCAGCTTCGTCACTTGCGCGAGGCCTGCATAGCCCAGCGCCGCCGTTGCCCCTCCCGCGTCGACCGCGGCCTCATACGTCTTCCTCGCCATCTTCGGATCGGCGCTGAGCTGCGTATCGGCCACATACACCTCCGCTACTTTTGAATCGAACGAGTGCTCGCCAAAATCGCGCTTCGGATCCAGCGGACGCCCCGAAACCGATACCGCCTGCCAATCCCCCTTCGCCAAATTTGCCGCCGCTTCCTGTTCCAACTCTGCGGCATCTTTTGCGAACGCGTTGTGCTCGGCCGCCCGCACCGTGCTCCCGCCTTTCAGAGCATTCAAAAAAATGTGAAAGCTCGTGCCATATTCGAATTTGGTGGCGAAAAGCTGGATACGCGCCCAATTCAAATCCGCGTGCGCCGGCTTGCCGCCCCAGGTCACCCTGCTGCCGTGCGCTTCGAGCGTGTCGAAAAGCTGCTGCAGCCCGTACTCCACATCTACGGGCATACGGGGCGTGTTCGCTTCGAGCAAAATAATCGCCACCTGGCCCAGTGGAAGATGCGCGCCCGGCGCCGTCAGCAAAACGTACTGCCCGTTTTGCAACACGAATTCGGTCCCCGAAGTGGTTGGGTTCGTTTTTGCAAGATCGCTGAGCATCACGCGCATCGGCCAAATGGATTGCAAATCTTTGGATTCGAGCAGCCCCCCCAATACCCAGCGCAATTGCTCCAGTTGGGTCAAGGTGTCGCGCGCCGCGCCCACGTCCCCGTCTGTATCGACGTAAAACGGTCCGATATTCAACTCCGTCCAGCGATCTTTAGCAAACAATACCATCGAGGCGAAGAGAAAACAAAGGAGCCGGGTCAGGTTCATATGCGCCTTTGTAGCCATGGTAGCGTTTTAGCGTGATTGCCAGATCGTGATTACTGAGATACTGTCCGACCTGGGCGTAGCCCCAGACCTGTATCGAGGCGGCACCCTGGACGTACGCTCACCCATTACAGGCCAAACAATTGGGCGCGTCCGGACGTCGACCAGTGGCGCCGCCCAAACGGCCATCTGCGCCGCGCAGAACGCTTTTCTCGAGTGGCGGCTCGTGCCGCCGCCTAAACGCGGCGAACTGGTCCGCCTGTTCGGCGAAGAACTGCGCGCCGCCAAAGCAACGCTCGGCCGCCTGGTCACCATCGAATCCGGAAAAATTCTTTCGGAAGGCCAGGGCGAAGTGCAGGAGATGATCGACATTTGCACCTTCGCCGCTGGCCTCTCCCGTCAGCTCTATGGCCTGACCATTGCCACCGAGCGCCCGAACCACCGGATGCTCGAAACCTGGCATCCGCTGGGCGTTGTAGGAATCATCTCCGCTTTCAATTTTCCCGTAGCTGTCTGGGCGTGGAACGCCGCCTTAGCGCTGGTGTGCGGCAATTCGGTTGTTTGGAAGCCCTCTGAAAAAACTCCGTTGAGCGCGCTCGCCGTGCAAGCTTTGTTCGAGCGCGCGCTCGTGAAGTTTGGCGAAGCCCCGCCCGGGCTCTCGTCCGTCTTGAACGGTACAAAAGAATTGGGCGAGGCGCTTGTGACCAATCCGCTCGTCCCGCTTGTCTCCGCCACCGGTTCAACACGGATGGGTCGCGAAGTAGCGCCGCAACTCGCCTCGCGTTTTGCCCGTATGATTCTCGAGCTCGGTGGAAACAACTGCGCCATCGTTTGTCCTTCCGCCGATCTCGAGCTGGCACTGCGCTCGATAGCATTTTCAGCGATGGGTACCGCCGGTCAACGCTGCACCACTTTGCGCCGCTTGCTCGTCCATGAAAGCGTCTATGGCTCGCTCATCGATCGGTTGAAGCAGGTATACGCTTCGGTCGAAATCGGCGATCCGCGCGAAGCGGCGACTTTGGTTGGCCCGCTCATCGATGCGCGTGCCTTCGAGCTTATGCAAAGCAGTCTGCAGGAGGCTCGGGCCGCCGGTGCACGGATTGCGGGCGGCGAACGCGTGAGCGTCCCCGAATTTCCGGACGCCTATTACGCCCGTCCGGCGCTGGTCGAAATTTCGCAGCAAACCGAGACCGTCCGGCGCGAAACGTTTGCGCCGATTCTCTACGTAATGCGCTATCGCGATTTCGAAGACGCGCTGCGCATCCACAACGATGTGCCGCAAGGTCTCGCTTCCTCGATCTTCACCACCGACCTGCGTGAGGCGGAGTCTTTCCTGTCCGCGCGCGGCTCCGATTGCGGCATTGCCAACGTCAACATCGGGCCCTCAGGCGCCGAGATCGGCGGCGCCTTTGGAGGAGAAAAGGAAACCGGCGGTGGCCGCGAATCCGGTTCGGATGTTTGGAAGCTCTATATGCGGCGCGCAACCAACACGTTGAATTACGGTAGCGAGTTGCCGCTCGCGCAAGGCGTCAAATTCGAAATTTGAAACGCCTCAGCCGAAAGCCGCGTTCGCGAGCTTCCCCTTTACGATACCCAACGGCTTCGCCTCCGCCCGTTTGATCTCTCGATCGCTGTATTGATCGCTGTGTCCGCTCGAACAGGTCAATTCCACCAATCGATCGCCAGATTTCTCCGCCGCCATCCCGGTGGCTTGTTCTAGCGGAATGGACGAATACACCAGCTCGCCGCAAATCCTGCATTCGAAACGCGCATATCCTTTGCTCATGAATGTCCATTACAATTTTAGCCCACTCGGAAAAGTACGCAGGCGTCGTGCGTGCACGGGAACCTAGCTGCCTAGGGTAAGTAACTTTTCAGGTGGTATTGAATTGCCCGGTATGTAACGGAATAAATGATTCGCCCGGAATGTAAATCGCGATTCGAGGAGAGAGCCGTTTGTACGGCTTTGATCCAGTTCCCGCGCGAATCGTATGTGTAGGAAATCGAAGGGAGTCCGTTAGTCCCATCGAAAAGCAAATCTTCGCCATCCACGCGGACTCTCACGTTGCGTGCATATTTGCTCAATGGATCAAGGCTGTAAACCCATTCCTGCGTATGGTGCCCATGGCTGTCATATGCATATTGGCTCAGCCGGATCAAATTGTTTCCGGGTTGAATCACGCGCTCTTCTATCAAGAGCCCGTCATCGTTATAGCGGAACGTTCTTTTGCCCGGAAACACGCCACAGTCGTTACATAGCCCATAGTCGTTCCCCGCAGTGGTAGAAATTGGTCCGGTTATCGTCTCAATGGAACGCGGCCGCCCACGCTCGTCATATGTGGTTCCGTACCGTGCCGGCTTGTCCTCAGAATCGAAGATCTCCTCGATCTGCTGCCCATTGCTGTTGTAACGAAAAATCTTCTTCGATTCCGACTCCGGATTTACATTGCGGCTTTCTTCCTGAACGATGTGGTGTGCGGCATCGTAGTGCCGGGTACTCACGCTCGCTATCTTGTCGTCAAACCCATAGGTCGTCTCTCTTTCGGTATCGCCGCGGCTATCGTACTCCGTGACGACGCGTAGATCGATGCTACCGTCCGAATCGAGCGAGCGCGTCTCCCACTCACGGCCTTTTGAATCGTATTTCACCAAATACCGCCGCGGATGTTTGGTGCCTTCCGCCACGTCAAAGATGTCGGTTTCAACCGTGCGTCCGTGCGAATCGTAAACGTATCGCCATCGGTTCACGGTTGTCCCGTACGGCCCGTGATCCTGGTATGCCACGCCGTCCAGCGCCTGGCCCTTCCGGTCGAAAGTGCAATTCGCGTCTAATTCCCGCTTGCCTTCGCTGCCATCTTCCAGGATTTCGCTGTGCTCTATTCGGATAGACCGTACCGGTCCTTGGAATGAACAATCCTCTTGGTTGCGGGCTAAACCCGCTCTCCCGCCGGTAGTCAGCGTAATCTGCTGGCCGGCTAATAGGGTAGGCAAGATCAGACCGAACAGCCCAACCCACCGGCTCATGCCCTAATGGTATCGCTGTACGGTCTTGATTGAGAACTCGCGGCGTACCAGTCCACTATTGAACGTGGCTACCGCTGTCGTCACCCAGGAAGAAGTTCTGCATTGGCTCGCGCTCGTCATGGCTCCGGGCGTTGGAACCGTCGGCATGCTCCGGCTGCTCGATAAGCTCAAGTCCCCGGAAGCCATTTTTCGAGCCTCCGCCTCCGAGCTGGAAGCTACCGGCATCAGCCCCACGCAGGCTCGCAATATCGCTTCCGGTTGCTCATTCGAAGACGCTGCCGACCAGCAGCAAAAACTGCTCGATAGCGGCGCCGCTCTCATTTCCATTCAGGACCCGCGATACCCGGCGCAATTGCGTGAAATTTTCGATCCGCCATTAGTTCTCTTCGCCATCGGCCAAACGGATCTAATGACCTCGTACGCGGTCGCGGTGGTGGGCACGCGCCGCCCTACGCCATATGGCATGGCCGCCGCCGAGCGGCTGAGCGCGGATTTGTCTCGCGCCGGTCTCGCCATCGTCAGCGGCATGGCGCGCGGTATCGATACCGTTGCGCATCAGGCGGCTTTAAAGAATGATGGCGCAACCGTTGCGGTTCTGGGCTGTGGCGTCGATGTTCTCTATCCCTCGAGTAACCGCAAACTGTACGACGACATCGCCCGCCGTGGCCTGCTCGTCTCCGAGTTTCCCATGGGCGCGCCCGCCTTCCCCCAGAATTTTCCCATCCGCAATCGAATCGTCAGCGGGCTCTCTCTCGGCGTAGTCATCGTCGAGGGCGCCCAGCATAGCGGCTCCGGCATCACCGCTCGTTTGGCCATGGACCAGGGCAGGGAAGTCTGGGCCGTGCCCGGCAACATCACCTCGGCTATGAGCTGGGGGCCGAACTTGCTGATCAAATCCGGAGGAGCCAAGCTGGTCCAGGAATGGACCGATGTCACCGACGAGCTGCCGGCCCCCGTTCGTCGCGACTTAGTCGCCAGGGCCCAGCAGGCGGCCGCTTTAGCCGCTGGCGAATCCTTATCCGAGGCGCCCGAATCCAACCAGGAGGAGCCCCTCAAAAGGCTTGCGCGGAGGCTCTTGAACCACCTGCAAGTCGATGTATCTACACAACTTGACGTGTTGCTTGAAACCTTTGAGGGTGTCTCGTCATCTGAGTTGATCAGCGCCCTGTTCGACTTGGAGATGTCGGGCTTGGCCCGCCAGCTGCCCGGCAAGAACTTTGTTAAGGTGTGGTAAAAGGGTACGTTTCCAAGCGGGGCGCGTCGGGTAAGCCCGAAATTCACACTCACTACCGTCAGAAAAGAAGCAGGTATGGCTAAATCTCTCGTCATCGTCGAATCCCCGGCGAAGGCGAAAACTATCGGGAAGTATCTGGGCAAGGACTACCTCGTCAAGGCCTCTCTCGGGCATGTGAAGGATCTGCCGAAGAAGGACTTGGCGGTCGACGTGGAGCACGATTTCACCCCTAGGTACGAAGTCATTGAAGGCAAAAAGAAGCTGATTGCCGAGCTGAAGCAAGCCGCTAAGGGCGTGGACTCCATCTATCTCGCCGCTGACCCGGACCGCGAAGGTGAAGCCATTTGCTGGCATCTGAAAGAAGAGCTGGAGCCGAAAAAAGCCGGCAAGCCCGCCATCTTTCGCGTGATGTTCAACGAAATTACCGCCGCCGCCGTGAAGAAAGCGTTCGAGCGGCCCCTCGCGGTAAACGTGCACTTGGTCGAAGCGCAACAGGCGCGGCGCGTGCTCGATCGCTTGGTCGGCTATAAAATTTCTCCGCTGTTATGGGACAAGGTGCGCCGAGGCCTGTCGGCGGGACGCGTGCAAACCGTCGCCGTCCGCGTAATCGTTGAGCGCGAGCGCGAGATTCGCGCGTTCCAAAAGCAGGAATATTGGACCATCGATGTCGGCCTCAACGCGAAGAAGGCGCCGGTGCTCACCGCCCGGCTAAACAAGAAAGCCGACGAGACGCCAACGATCGCCAACGAAGCTACGGCCAAAGAAATCGTCGACGATCTCGACGGCGCATCCTATATAGTCAAATCCGTTTCAACGCGCGAGAAAAAGCGCAATCCCGTTCCTCCTTTCATCACTTCTACTTTGCAGCAGGAATCGTCGCGCAAGCTGCGCTTCAGCGTGAAGCGCACAATGATGCTCGCGCAAGGTTTATACGAAGGAAAAGAACTTGGCACCGAAGGCGCCGTCGGCCTTATCACCTACATGCGTACCGACTCCACGCGCGTTTCGGAAGACGCGCTAACCGAAGTGCGTGGATTTGTCACTGATCGTTACGGCGCGGAGTTCCTGCCGAAATCGCCGAACGTTTATAAAACCAAGAAAGACGCGCAGGACGCCCACGAAGCGATTCGCCCCACTTCGGTTCTGCGCACTCCCGAATCGCTCGAAAAGCTTCTGGCGGAAGACGAGCTGAAACTCTATCGCCTGATCTGGATGCGTTTCATCGCCTCGCAGATGATGCCGGCGCTGTTCGACCAGACCACCATCGACGTGAACGCCGTCGGAAAAAGCAAGGTGCCGTATATCTTCCGCGCCACCGGCAGCGTGCTCAAATTCGAAGGCTTTCTCAAGATTTACGAAGAGGGGAAGGATCAGAAGGACGAAGACGACGAGGATCTCAAGCACAAGCTTCCTGCCGTCGTCGAAGGCGAGACGCTGCGCTTCAAGGAAATTCTGACTGAGCAGCACTTCACTGAGCCGCCGCCACGCTACAACGAAGCGACGCTCGTCAAGAAGCTCGAAGCGGACGGCGTGGGCCGCCCCTCGACCTATGCGTCCATCATTTCCACGATTCAGGATCGCGAGTACGTACAGAAAGACAGCGCAAAGAGATTCGTGCCGACCGAGCTCGGCATGGTAGTGACCGACTTGCTTCTCGAGAGCTTCAACGATCTCTTCGAAGTGAGCTATACGGCCCGCATGGAAGAAGAGCTGGACGAGATCGAGGAAGGCAAACTCGAGTGGCGCGTGGCCATGGCGGATTTCTACGAGCGGTTCCAGAAAGATTTGGACCACGCCGGTCGCAACATGACCGATATCAAGCGCATGGAGAAGCCGACCGACCTGGTCTGCGAAAAATGCGGTAAGCCCATGGTGATCAAGTGGGGCAAGCATGGCAGCTTCATCGCCTGCACCGGCTATCCGGAATGCACCAACACGCGCGAGTTGACGGTCGATCTCCCGGATGTCGATAAGACCGCCGATCTCGGCGAGCAGGATGAGACGGAGTATTGCGAAAATTGCGGCCGTCCGATGGTGCTTAAGAAAGGCCGCTTCGGGCAGTTCTTCGCCTGTTCCGGTTATCCCGACTGCAAAACTACCAAGCAAATCGGCGGCGAGCAGCGTAAAGACGTCGCGCTCGAAGAGAAGTGCCCGCAGTGCGGCAACCATCTCGTGCAGAAGTTTGGGCGCTACGGTGAGTTCATCGCGTGCAGCAATTACCCGGCGTGCAAGTATGTCAAGCAAAAAACCATTGGCGTGCGTTGCCCGAACTGTTCGGAAGGGGAGATTGTGGAGCGCCGCTCAAAACGCGGCCGGACGTTTTATGGCTGCAACCGCTATCCCGAGTGTGATTTCGTGGCTTGGGGCAAACCGCTTCAGGAAAAATGTCCGGAATGCGGCAGCAGCTACTTAATTGAGAAATTCCTCAAGGCAGGACCGGTGGCGCAGTGCCCGAACGCGGAGTGCAAGTACAAACATCCGCTCGAAGCGCTGCAGGAATCTAGCGTCGCTTAGACGACGAGCTCAGGCGCCGTCATGGTGTCAATCATTTGATCGAGCCTGTCGGCGCATTGACGCAGTTGCGCAAGCTCGGTAGCCAGAACCTGTGACCGGCATGTCGCGTCGACGTCCGAAAGCTCTTCTAACGTCCGGCGCAGCCGGCTTTCGCGCTCCCGGATCTCAGTCAACTGCAAGATCACGAAATGCTCGAACGGCTCTCTCATCGGCTGATACGTGGCGGTATGTGTCATGTGCTGTCCTTCGACGAAGTTCCATAAGCACGCTACATGCCAATCGAAAACTCCTTGCAAATAGCCAATGTTGGTCTCGCACATGGTTCAAATTGGCACGAAAGCGTCTTTTCTGTATCCCTTTTCGGAACGATGGAATATCCCCACCCGGTAATAAGGTAAGGTGGATTTCAGAAAGACGGTCACGCCGCCAGATGGGCCGAACACTTCGGTCAAGTTCGTCTGCCCAATCCATTTACCGGCCTGCGCTGTGTGATCGAATTAGTTCCCCCGCCGCCTCCGCCACCGACTTGACCGCGTCGCGATACCCCAAAATTCCCCCTGTCGTATACGCGCCTTCGATCAACAACAACAGCTGATCCGCCAACTGCTTCGGCCGATTCGCTCTCAGCCGTAGGCACAACGCAAGCAGCCGCCGGCGCAGCTCCTCATAGTGCGTAAGGGCCGCCCGTCGCCCCAAATGCCCCGCATCCGGAAACTCCGTCGCCGCATTCAGGAACGAGCAACCCCGATATCCAGGCCGGCAAATGCGTTCCGGCAGCGCCGCAAATAAATCCTCGAGTTGCCGCTTGGCGGATTCCGGATGCCGCGCCATGATGCCGTCCCACCACTGCCAATACTTTTCGTTCCGTCGCTCGAGAAACGCCGCAATCAGGTCTTCCTTGGAAGCAAAGTTGCGATACAGGCTCATCTTCGCCACACCCGACCGCTCAATCACCGTATCGATCCCAATCGCCCGGATACCTTCCTGATAAAACAACTCCTCGGCGGTGTCGAGAATTCGCTCCCGCGCCGTTTTTCTCGGCTCACTTGACATGATACAGACCTGTCTCTATCATAGCGGAATGGATGCCTCTTCCGCTAAACGCACTTTTCATTATGCGTGGATTGTAGCGGCCCTTACCTTTCTTACGCTGCTCATCGGCGCTGGCGTCCGCGCCACCCCGAGCGTCCTGATCGTCCCGCTGGAACGCGATTTCCACTGGTCGCGCGCAACCATCTCCTTCGCCATTTCCGTCAATCTCGTGCTCTATGGTTTGATCGGACCGTTCGCCGCCGAACTCATGAACCGCTTTGGCGTCCGCCGCGTCATCGCCGGCTCGCTGCTGCTGGTATCGACCGCCGTCGCGCTCACTACCCGGATGTCCGCCTCATGGCAATTGGTGATGCTGTGGGGAGTCCTGGTCGGCTGCGGCACCGGCATGACCGCGCTGGTCCTCGGCGCCACCGTGGTCAATCGCTGGTTCACAGCGCAGCGCGGCGTCGTCATGGGCGTCTTAACCGCGTCCACTGCCACCGGCCAACTCATCTTCCTGCCTATCCTTGCCGCTCTGGTCGAACGCCATGGTTGGCGCTCCGCCGCACTTCTCATTGCCGGTTGTGCCGCCGCCGTCATTCCGTTTGCCGTGCTCTTCATACGCGAACGGCCCACCGATCTCGGTCTGCTGCCGTATGGAGAACAATCCCTTCCCAATTCCCCATCTCCCGTCGCGCCCGCCCGAGATTCCGCCCTCGCCGTCTTGCGCTCAGTCGCGCCTTCGCGCGATTTCTGGCTGCTCTTCGCCAGTTTCTTCATCTGCGGAGCCAGCACTAACGGCCTGATCGGTACGCATCTCATCCCCGCCTGCATGGACCACGGCATCCCGGAAGTCAAAGCCGCCGGCTTGCTCGCTGTGATGGGCATCTTCGATCTGGTCGGAACCACGTCCTCCGGCTGGCTGTCCGACCGTTTTGACAATCGCCATTTGCTCGCCTGGTACTACGGCCTGCGCGGCCTGTCGCTTCTCTATCTCCCGTTCAGCTTCGACATCAATTTCTACGGCCTCTCGTTGTTTGCCGTCTTTTATGGGCTGGACTGGATCGCCACCGTACCGCCGACCGTCCGCTTGACGGCCAATCTTTTCGGTAAAGAACGATCGTCCATCGTCTTCGGTTGGATCGTCGCCGGCCATCAAGTCGGTGCCGCGCTCGCCGCTTTCGGCGCAGGCGCTATCCGCACATATCTCGGCAATTACACCAGCGCGTTTCTCCTCGCCGGCCTGATGTGTGTCACCGCCACGCTGGTTGTCCTCCCCATCGGCCGCGGGCCGAAGACAAAGCCGCAGCCTCCGCTGCCCGTGCTAGTATCGGCGGAATAAATGGGTTCCACGCAAGAAATCCTCGATCATCACCTCCTGTGCTTCACCGGACTGGATCTCGATGGCATCATCGCCGATTACGCTCCGGATGCCATCCTGTTTACACCGCTCGGAACTGTAAAGGGTCGGGATGCGATCCGCGCGCTGTTTCAAAATTTGTTCGAGGAATTTTCCAAGCCCGGGTTTTCCGCCTCGATGGTAGGCCAATTCGTCGAGGGCGAATACGCCTATATTCTCTGGAATGCACAATCGGCGGACAAAACATACGAAACCGCTACCGACACCTTTGTCATTCGCGGTGGAAAAATCGTCGCGCAATCCTTTACCGCGAAAGTTACGCCCATAACGCGATAAGCTGTCTAGACGAAGGAGCAAACATTGCCGACCACACGACGATCCGCCCTCAAAACCGCGGCGGCTTCCCTGATCGCAGCCGGAATCCATACCGGCGAGGCGGAACCGAAGGGCCGGATCAAACAGTCCGCTTGCCGCTGGTGCTATCAAAAAATGGAACTCGACGACCTCTGCCGGCAAGGCGCGGAAATGGGTTTGAGTGCCATCGATCTGGTCAAGCCGGAAGAATGGCCCACCGTGCGGAAATACGGTCTCGTACCTTCCATGGTCTACGGCTCAGGGACCATCAAAGATGGCTGGAATCGCAAAGAGAGCCACGATCGTCTCGAAAAAGATACCCGCGAAGCCCTTCAGCGAGCCGCCGAAGCCAAGCTTCCGAATCTGATCACGTTCTCCGGCAATCGCGCCGGCATGCCCGACGACCAGGGCCGCGATAACTGCATACTCGGCTTACGCCGCGTAAAAAAAATGGCGGAAGACAGCGGCGTCACCATTTGCATGGAATTGCTGAACAGCAAAGTGAATCACAAAGACTATCAATGCGATCACACTGCATGGGGAGTCGAGGTGATGAAAGGCGTGGATTCGCCGCGTGTGAAACTGCTCTACGATATCTATCACATGCAGATCATGGAAGGCGATATCATCCGCACCATTCGCGACAATTTCCAGTACCTCGGACATTTCCATACCGGTGGCGTCCCCGGCCGCCACGAGTTGGATGACACCCAGGAGCTACAGTGGCGTACCGTCGCAAAGGCCATTGCCGATCTCAATTACCAAGGCTACTTCGCGCACGAGTTCGTGCCGACAAAAGACCCCATGACCTCTCTACGTCAAGCTGTGGATCTCTGTACCGTTTAGCCGGAAAGCGAATAACTATAACTCAAACGCTCGCGATGCACCGACAACCATCGCGAGCGTTATACCCGCAATTGCAAATTCGCCAATAGCACCGATCGCGAGCGGCCTCAGCCCCTGTTTCCGCAATTCCCGAACGTTCGTCTGCAGCCCAACTCCGGCAAACGTCAGCAGAAACGCCCATCGTGATAAGTTGGCAATGTCCGCCATCTGCGCCTTTGTGAAAACTCTTAAGGTCGCGACGAACGAAATCAGTAGAAAGCCCAGCACGAACTTCGGAAACTTGTTCCACAGAAACGCTACTCGGCTTCCGGCAAATTCCTTCTGGCTTTTGCGCGCCCAGTACAGCGCATAACCCAGCACCACGAACCCGATCGTTGCATTGCGCGTCGTCTTTGCGAGCACGGCGAATTTGGCCGCCGTGTCTGAATACAGCGCGCCGGCCGCAGTCGCTTCCGCAGTGTTGTCCACCGCCAGCCCCGCCCATAGTCCAAAGGCGTGGTCCGACATGCCAAGCCCATGCCCGATCGCCGGAAACGCGAAGAGGCTGAACGCCCCAAGCGCGAGAATCGCCGCAATTGCATACGAGGCATCTTCATCGTCCGCATCAATCGCGCCCTTCGCGGCAATAATTGCCGACACGCCGCAAATCGACGATCCGATCGCCAGCAGCGATGTCAGCTTCGGATTCAAGCCCATCCATTTGCCCAACAAGCTCATCAGCAAAATAGAGAGTGTTAGCTCCACCGCAACGAACCCGAGGCTGAGTCCGCCGAGCTTCAAAACATCGCCCAGCAGGAATCGCACGCCCAGGAAAACAATTCCGAGCTTCAGCCAAAATTCGTAGGTCGCGACGCCGGCGCGGAACACGCGCGGAACGCCCACCGTGTTCGCCAGGATGAGCCCGTAAAGAATCGCCCACAAGACATATTCAATGTTGGGCAAATGCAAATGATGCGCCTTGCCATAGCTCGCAATCCCCTGCTCAGTCAACTTGCCCAGGAGTCCGATCGCTGCGAGCAAAACGAGCCCCGGAATCAACCGCAATATGCCAGTCACGAGTTCTTGTCTTTACCAGGGAATGTGCGGCAGGATGCCGAATTTAATTAGAACGGCGGCGCCAAGGGCCGTGATGACAGACCACCAGTCCACCGAAAGCTTTCGCGATTGCATATTGTGTCGTAGCTGCTCAGGATTTTGTGTCAGGTTTCTCCGGCTCGTCCTCATGCCGGCGTGCGGCGGAACGTGCTCGCGTCTGCGCCACCAATGCGCCCGCGAACGCACCGCAAAAACCAGCCATCTGGGAAGCAAGCGGCCCGACATTTGCCCGGTCCATGCCCATCGATACGGCACAGAACCCAAGAAGGCTCAAACCGGCGACCTTGTAGATTTTTGAATTCCCGGAAGCCACTATTCAGATTGTAAGCGGGCCAATTCGAACGCGATACGATAACGCATTGCTTAAGATGACAATGAAGACCGCTTTCCTCCTGGCCTGTGTCCTTGCCTCTTCTCTTCTCGCCGCCGAAACAAACCATTGGGTCTCGACCTGGGCCGCCAGTCCCGCACCCCAATTAGCCGAACCCGAACAGATGCGCGCCGCTAGACTCGAATTCGAAAATCAAACGCTGCGCGAAATCGTCCACGTAAGTATCGGAGGCCCTGCCGTGCGTGTCCGGCTCTCGAATGCCTACGGCAGCCGGCCGGTCGAGATTGCCGCGGCGCACATCGCCCTAAGCGCCCAAAAATCCGGAATTGCGGCCGGCTCCGATCGCCCGCTTACCTTCAGTGGACGCCCATCCGTCACCATCCCCGCCAACGCCCTCGTTCTGAGCGATCCTGTCAAGCTCGATACAGCAGCTGCGCGCGATCTCGCCATCAGCATCTTTGTCGCGAAGGCGGCCAGCGCCGCCGGCATTCATTATTCCGCGCAGCAAACGTCGTACCTCGCCCCCGGCGACCTCACCGGTGCAACCGCCCTTCCGGAAGACGCGGCCACGATCACGTCGTGGGTGTTTGTGACCGGCGTGGACGTGCTCGCCCCCGCGCCGGCATCCACCATCGTTGCCTTCGGCGATTCGATCACCGATGGCGCTCATTCCACCGTCGATGCCAACCACCGCTGGCCCGATATTCTAGCTGCCCGTCTGCTCGCGCGCCATGATCGTAAGCCCGTCGCGGTCGTCGACATGGGTATTGGCGGCAATCGCATTCTGCACGACGGTGTTTCAAACGTCCGCTTCGGCGTCAACGCGCTCGCGCGCTTCGATCGCGACGTCCTCGCCCAACCCGGCGTCAAGTACGTGATCGTACTCGAAGGCATCAACGATCTCGGCCACGCCGGCTCCTCCGCACCGGTTTCTGAAAACGTCACCGCTGAAGACATCATCGCCGGCCTGAAACAAATGATCGAGCGCGCCCACGAGCGCGGCCTCAAAATTTTCGGAGCCACGCTGACTCCGTTTGAAGGAACCGTCTCCAAAGGCTACTTCACGCCTGAAAAAGAAGTGCAGCGCAAAGCTGTGAACGAGTGGATACGCACCGGTAAAGCCTTCGACGGCTTCATCGATTTCGAAAAGGCCGTCCGCGACCCCGGGAATCCCGACCGCATGCTCGCCGCCTACGATAGCGGCGACCACTTGCACCCAGGCGACGCCGGATACAAAGCCATGGGCGACGCGATCGACTTGTCGCTATTCAAGTAAGATGCCTTAAGCGGCTACTTGTACATCGGTCTTGCTGAAGTCCTTCCCCTTGAACAACAGTGGTTCCCCCATGACCTTCGCGAGCGCATAGGCGAAGCAATCGCCGAAATTCAAACCCGCCGGGTGACGGCCCTTGCCAAAATCAAGGAAGGCTTGCCGTGCCAGATATCCCTGCTCGATCGTTACCCCTTCGATCGCAATCCCGGCTCTCCGAAAAAACATGTCGCACTGGCGCCCGGCCCCCGCCCCTAACTGACCCTCAATAACAATGCAAAGCTCGACGAAGTTCGCCACGCTCATCAGGCAGCGATCGGAATCGTGGATCATCTTTACATAGCGGGTAGCCTCGGATTCTCCAAATAGAATCGCGGCGATCACGGAAGTGTCTACAATCATTTCGGCAAGCCGCGTTTGTCATAGAGATACGCAGCGTGATCGAGGTAGGACCCCTTCACGTATGCGGAAGCGCGCTTGGCAATCGCCAGAAGTTCTTCGACGGAGGCTTTGCTCCTGCGGCCTTGGAGCCGTTCGTAGCGCTCGCGCAACGCATTTTTTACTACGCTGGTCAAGGTTTCTCCGGTGGCCTGAGCAATCGCTTCCGCTAAGCGGTGGACTTCTGGATCTTTGACATTTAGGCTTGTCGCGGATCTTTCTTTCTGTAACATCGTCTGCCTTTCTTTATTCTACAGAAGACAGACTGGCTCGCGGGGTACCACCTCCCTCAAAACGAAAACCGTAATTGCAAATCGATCCGCCGCTGATTGCTCGCCGTAGCTTCCGGCCCGAAACCGCCCGTGATCCCGGTCGATTGCAAAAAGTAAAGCGACGTCAAAGCTCCGTTCGGCGTATTCAAATTCTCATGATTCAGAACGTTGCGTGCCATCACGGAAAGCGTCAGATTGAAGCGATGCTCGCTCGACGAATCAAGGCCCGGCGGTCTGCCGCCGCCGCCAAATCCGCCGCCGCCCATCGGACCGCCAGGACCGCGTCCACCGCCTCCGTCACGGCCTCCCCCGCCGCCGGGAGGCCCGCCGCCCTGCCGCGAAGTCGCGCCGCCCGAAGGACCCTGAAATTTCGTGCTGCCGAATCCCCAGGTCCTGCTGACGCGCAGATTTAACTCAATGAAATCCGGCCCATTCCCGGCGTTGCGCTCAATCAGCGATTGGCCCGCCGCCGGAATCTTATCCAATAAACCGTACGGCGTCGCCACCACATCCGTCCCCGTGCTGCTCGCGATACCAGGACGCGCGGTCGCCGCCACCTGACCTGTCAAATACAAATCCGTGCCCGTCGTAATGTTGAACGGAATTCCACTATGCGCCACAAAGAACGGTGATATCCGCACCTTCCAAGGCGCTGTAAACGAGCCGCCCAGGAAAAGAGAGTTGCGCACATCCAGCGCCGAGCGTCCATACTCCTGCGAAAAATCATATTGATTCGCCGGCAGAGTTGCCAGCCCATCCGTGTCGCTATGCGCCATCCCATACGCATATCTGCTGAACAACGTGCCCCACTTGCCGATGGAGCTGTTCACGCTGACGTTCACCTGCGTCTGCTTGAAAATGCCGGTCGATTGGTAGAGGTAAATATCTCCAACATCGCCGTACGGCCGCACGCCCAAATTGTTAGTCGCGCTCGCAACCGTCCCAAGAGGATACGTCCCCGGCAGCGGTGCATTGATGTCCACCGTCCTCAGCAGATGCGTTCCGCGCGAGTTCACAAAGTTCACCGAAAGCGTCGTGCGCGAAAACAACTGCCGCTCGACGCCCACCACGGTCTGCATCAACACAGGCGCGTGCAGGTTGCTGTCGATCTCATATTTCTGCTGCGAATTAGTGAGCGTCAAGGCGCTCAGCGGCAAAGTCGTCGAGAAACTGCTGTCGAAAATAGTGGGGTTGTAGAGCGAATAATTAACCTGGTTCGTCCCGTTGTAGCGCTCCGCCGTCAACACGTTGGTGGCCGCGAATCGGTCGTAGAACAATCCCCAGCCCGCGCGTATCACGAATTTCTTCCGTCCGGCCCCGCCCGATGCGCCACCCGGCGACCAGGCGATCCCAAATCGTGGCGCAAAATCGCTCTTATCCGAAATGTTTGTCTGTCCTTCCCAACGCAGTCCGAAACTCACCGTAAGATTCGGCCGCACGCGCCAATCGTCTTGCACAAAGGGCCCGAAATCCACCTGCGACAGTCCTATGTACGGATTCCCCACCGTCACCGTATACTTCGACGGTCCATATCCCATAGCGGCCACCTGCGCGCTCGTATAATTTTCTCCGAGCAGCAGCAGCGCCATTCTGTATTGTGCGAGCGAGCTCAGGCTCGTGCTGCCTTGAAACGTGTAGCTGCCGTTGAAATTTTTCGCCGAGTAATCGCCCACCGCATCCGCCCGTACGCGTATGCCGAACTTCAAGGTATGCGTCCCGTGCGTTAGCGACGTATAGTTCTGCAGCTCATATTGATTCTGCGTATCATACGCCGCTTGAAATCCAGTCGCGCTGTAGCCCGAGCCGCCGCTGATAAATGAATTCGCCACGTTCAACTGCGGCGCCGTCGATTGGCTCGTCTGCATCGCCTTATCGCGCGCGTATTGAAAATGCGTCTCGTTGATAATGCTTGGGCTCACGACCGAAGTCTCCGCAAGCTGCACCAGTTGCTCCGTGCTGTTTTGCGTGTAGCCGCTGCCCGGCAGGTTGAACGATCCGATCCCCGAGAGTCGGTCATTATCCAAATACGAATACCGCAGGCTCAGCGTATGGTTCGCGCCCAGCCGGTAATCCACGCGCGGGCTCACCGTCGTACGCCGCTGCGGTGTCGGATAGTAACTCTGTTCGAGTGCCGAAGTGAGCGTCGCCGGATTGAGTACCTGCGCGTTGATGATCCCGTTATCGTCGATTGCGCGCCGGTCCACATCGATAAAGAAGCTGGCTTTGCTCCCCAATGGCCCGCTCACGTTGCCCCCGAACAACTGCGTGCGAAACGGCGGATTATCGCTCAGAAACGGATTGCGCGAATTCCAAATCCCGTCGCTCGTGCCGTAATAGCCCTGCCCGTGAAACTTGTCGGAGCCCGGCTTGGTAAAAATTTCGATGCGCCCGTACCCCAGCTTGTCGTATTCCGCCGAAAACGGATTGGAGTTGATGCGAATCTCGCGAATCGATTCTTTCGGCGGCAAACGTCCGCCGGTGAATCCGTCCACGAAAATCTGGCTGCCCCCGGGACCCGCCGAAGGTCCTGCCAGCGCCTGCAAATCGGCCTGCAAATCGTCCGGATCGTCCGGCAGCGCATCCAGGTCCTCTTGCCGCAGCACCAGCGCCGACGCGTTGTTGGCCGGCTCCGTGCTCACTTGATTTGCCGCGCTTTCGGTTACGTTCAATTCCTGCTTCTGGCTCTCGACATTCATCACCACGTTCGCCGCCGCCGCTCGCCCGCTCGTAACCGACACCAGCACTGCGCCTGCCTGCGCCAACCCCGGATAGCTCGCCGACACGCTATAAGTACCCGGATTCACGCCGCGAAACGCGTACCCTCCGTCTGCTCGTGTCTTACTTGCCGTGCTCTGCCCGTTTGAGTCGGTGAGTGCGACCGTCGCGCCGCTCAGCACGCCGCCCGTCTGGTCCTTGACGCTTCCTTCTACGCTGCCGCCCTGCTGTCCAAAGAGACACTGCCCGATGGCCAATGCCGCGAAAATTGAAAAGACACGAATCACCATAAGCTCCTGCGGAAAGGTCCGGCCGCTCTCTCCGCTGGTCAAGTTGGGTTGAGGGGTTAGTGCGGAGAGAGCGCCCGGTATTGGGTTGATCTCAGTGGACCATCGGTACGTAAAGCGGGTATGAAGCCAATGCGAAGAAATGTAAAGTCCCGCCGAATCGCCGTTTTTCGCCTCGAAACCGTTGTCTAATGGGGTTTAGCGCAGAATGTCCGCCCTTCCCTCGAACGCCTCGCTCGACGCGCGCACACGCGTCCTGGTTGTCGACGATGACACCAAGCTCTGCCGTCTGATTCACGATTACCTGGCGCCGCTTGGCTATGAAGTCGCGATCGAGCACACCGGTCCCGCCGGCTTGGAAACCGCGCTCGGCAATTCCTTCGCCGCCGTTCTGCTCGATGTCATGCTGCCCGGAATGGACGGCTTCGAAGTGCTCAAAAAGCTCCGCAGCCATTCGACCGTCCCCGTGCTAATGCTCACCGGTCGCGGCGAAGAGCCCGATCGCATCGTCGGCCTCGAGCTGGGCGCCGACGACTATCTGCCCAAAACATTTTCTACCCGCGAATTGCTGGCGCGTCTTCGCGCTGTCATCCGCCGCTCCATCCTCACTGCCGCCTCCGCCGCCCCGCTATCGCAAGCCATTGTCGTGGGCGATCTCGAATTGAGTGAAGGTGCTCGAGCCGCCTCGCTCTCGGGCCAGGCCTTGCAATTCACCACCGTCGAATTCGATCTGCTCCTCTCTCTCGCCAAAGCCGCCGGCCGTGTAAAGAGTCGTGAGCAATTGCTTCTCGAAGTGGCCGACCGGAACTTCGACGTGTTCGATCGCTCCATCGACGTCCACATCTCTTCTGTCCGCCGTAAGCTTGGTGACGATCCGAAGAACCCGCGCTTCATCGTCACTGTTCGAAACGTGGGCTATATGATGCGCAAACCCGGAGCGGACTTCGCATGAAATTTCGCAACTCCATCTCCGTCAAAATCATTTTGCTGGCGTTCTTGAACGTGCTCTTGCTCGGCGTCATCGTCGCCGTCTTCGTCCGGATTGAATACGGCGTCGAGTTGGGGTCGTTTCTGTATACGCCCACGCGCGACCGCATTCTTTCCGTCTCGCGCCTGGTCGCGCTCGAGCTGCCCAACCGGCCGTCAACCATGTGGGACCAGGCCCTCGATCAGTACTCCCACAATTACCCCGCGAAATTTTTCCTTTTTGACGGCGATGGCCAGCAGCTCGCTGGCGCCCCTGTCTCCCCGCCCGAGCGCGTCATCGATTTCATGACTCAGGATCCTCGCAAAGGAGGCCACTTTGGACCGGAACCGCGCCCCGGCTCGTCCATTCTGTTCACGCGCGCCAAGTCTCCGCAAATGTATTGGGTGGCCACGCACATTCCGCTCTGGAAAGAGTCCTCCCACCATCCTGTCCGCGCTAATCTCGTGTGGCAGTTTCCGTCGTTCTGGACCGAGCCGTTCTTCTTCGATTACCGTCCTTGGCTGCTCGGCTCTATCGCCGTCATCCTCGTCTCCCTCATCTGCTGGGTCCCCCTCATCCGGGGCCTTACGCGCTCCATCTCCGATATAACGCGCGCCACCGGCCAGATCGCCGAAGGCCACTTCGAAATTGCTCTATCTACCCGCCGTAAAGACGAGCTGGGCCATCTCAGCCGCGCCATCAATCGCATGGCCGAGCGCCTTTCCAGTTACGTCAATGGCCAGAAACGATTTTTGAGCGACGTCGCTCACGAGCTATGCTCTCCCGTCGCGCGCATGCAGATGGCTCTCGGAATCCTCGAACAGCGCGCCGCCGACGGCCAGAAAACCTATGTTCGCGACGTACAGGAAGAAGCCGAACACATGTCCGGGCTCATCAACGAGCTGCTCTCGTTCTCGAAATCGCAAATCGGCTCTTCCGCCAAGGACCTCACGCGCGTGAACGTCGCCGATACTGTCCAGAGCGTGCTCGAGCGCGAAAGCTCTCCTGAGGTGGTCATCGAGACGCAACTCGATTCCAATCTCGAAGTCATGGCGCAGCCCGATTTCCTGTTCCGCTCGCTCGCCAATCTGGTGCGCAACGCCGTCCGCTACGCCGGCCACGCCGGACCCATCCACGTATCCGCCTCGAGCCTGGGGCAAGACGTCTCTATCCGCGTCTCCGATCAAGGTCCAGGCGTGCCTGACGCGGAAATCGAGGAGATTTTCAAACCCTTCTACCGGCCCGAATTCGCCCGCCAGCGTGAAACCGGCGGCGCCGGCCTCGGTCTTGCCATTGTCAAGAGCTGCATTGAAGCCTGCGGCGGCATCGTCCGCTGCCGCAATCGCTCTCCGCAAGGATTGGAAGTAGAAATCCGCCTGCCCGCCCCCGTGTAGTCGGGCGCTAACGTGTCACATCTAATCGCGTGCTGAAGGACCCCGAGTGGACCGATCGATTTGGCGGATAGCTCCCAAATGATAAGCGACGTGAGCGACGCTAGCCAAGACACCGCTTAGCTCGGTCTTACTGATGTCGCCTGTGTCCTGTATTGCTCGTCGCCACGCGTATGCTTCGCGCCGCAGGGCGTCTCGCAGCGCTGCCCATTCACCATGCGAAACCGTATTCCGGCGCCAGCTTGCGCTGTAATCGGCGCTGGCGAACGGCTCCTCGCCGCGGCTCCAGCGATTCAGCAACTCAAGCCCATAACGCAGATGATCCACATGGGCCGCGATAGTGGCGCCGCCGTTAGCTGGCGCCGCAGATGCCTTCTCCGCCGACACGCCATCCAATGAGCCGAGAAGACCCGGATCTTCCGGATTGAGTACCCAAGTCGATTCGGGCGCGGAGCCGTCGATCAACTCGTTAAGTACATCCAGCAAAGCGCTCATAACATCCGCTTCAGCCATGCTCACTTACCAGGAAAAGCTCCCAAATCACGCGCCACCGTTTACATGGATTCTGAGTTCCTGAACTACTGTTTATCTTTCGAGCGGTCCGTAATGGCGGTACAGGCGTCTCTGACCGCGCTGCTCAACAGTCGACTGGAATTACTGTAAATGAGATCTTCGTCCTTATTAAACACGGCTACTTTGTTTCCGTGCACGAAGGGCGTTGTAGGATTTATTGCCTCGTGATCCAAGCGGACAACGTAATCTGCCTTATCTCGATTTGCAGTCACAATGGCGTTGCGACAAGTTCGAGAGAACGCTTTCATGACTTCAATATTTTGGGGATTCGTGCCGCTCGTAAACGCAACCGAACCCCTGACCTCGCCAACTGACCCGTCACCCGAAACCTGCGCAGATGGACTTTCCGTGATAAATACTCGAGGTCTGGTGGCAGCGGCCAAGATCGTGGACATCGCCAAGGTAGTTACGGTCATTCGGACTAATGTGGTGAGCATCATCTCCTCACGGAAGTCAAGCGACGAACGACTTTGACCGGCAGCGTCCGTTCGGTTGATACGACGATGGAAGTGAGTCCAAAGTTTCAGCTAAACGATTGTCCTCGCATCTCCCCGATGTGGTCCGACGCTAACACGCTAATCGTTTGCTGAAATATTTGCCAAGCCGCCACGGAATTGCGCAACGATGGGCGTGTGGTCCGAGGGTCTGTCCAGCGCTCGCGGTCCTTTGTCGATCTCGCAACTCTCCAATCGTTGCGCGAGCTCCGTCGAAACCAAAAAGTGGTCAATTCGAATGCCGCGGTTGTACTCAAACGCCTTTCGGAAGTAATCCCAGAATGTAAAATAGCCGCCTTGCCCGGGATGTAAAGCACGAAATGCGTCGATGTAGCCAAGCGCGAGTAAAGCGCGGTAGCGGGCCCGCGGCTCGGGCTGAAACAGCGCGTCGTGCATCCAGGAAGCAGGTTTGTGGCAGTCGATATCTTCTGGAATGACATTGAAGTCGCCGCCCACAAGCGTTGGCGTCTCGCTTTTCAACCAGATCTGCATCTGCTGGTGGAGGCGATCCATCCATGCCAGCTTATAAAAAAACTTCTCGCTGCCGATCGGGTTTCCATTGGGAAGATAGATGTTGACGATGCGAATGCCGTCGATCACGGCTTCGAGAAATCGCGCATGACTGTCCGCTTCATCCCCAATGAGAGTTGTCGAGAGGATGTCGATAGGATGGCGGGATAGGATCGCTACCCCGTTGTAGGTCTTTTGCGTAACGGCGGCGCTTGCGTACCCAAGCTCCTGAAATAGCTCTGCCGGAAACTCAGCCGCTTTCAGTTCCTGCAGCAGCAGAATATCCGGATTGTGCATAGCCAACCAGGTTTTTACGTGCTCCAGGCGAGCGCGAATCGAATTGATGTTCCAACTGGCAATGACCATACGGGAATTGTGGCGCACGACTTCAGCGGCTGCCCGCCTTAGGCGGCAGTTTGGCTCTTATGCTAGCGAATCAGAGGACGGCGAGGAGTCAGTTCTGACGCCTGAGGCTGAAAACAGGAAAGCGAATTTCGGAATCGGATTCCAATACTTGGCGCGCTTCGGAAATGGAAGGTGAAGAGCTGATCAGGATCCATGGCGGGACCGCGGGTCACATTTGAAACCATCCGGGCGCGAATTGGGAACTCTTGGCATCAGGACCTCTGCAGGGTTGTCTCGGATACTGTACCGCGGCTCCACCGAACCGGACAACTCTTACGAAACGGACCTCCATGGATCGTCCGGCTCTGCCCGTCGCATCGAGCGTCATGTCGACGACGCCTTCGACATGCCGGTCCGCTGGCTTGCGCCGGTGAGATGTATTCCTCCGATTAGCGTTGAGGAAAGTACGGATACCGGGAAAAATTCGCTGGACGCGGGATCAGCGCGGAATAGACGTCTATTGCGCGGCATGGAAACCGTCGGTGAGCGTTCCGAGAAACGCGACAATGTCATCGATATCTTGTTCGGTCAGGACGGGCGCGCTCTTTGGAGACCGGCCAAAGGGCGGGTCCATGTCGACGTTGGTTCGATATCGGACCGGTAGATCATCGAATTTATTCGGATCCTTATCGCGGTCGTTGTAAAACGCGACGGCTTCTCTGACAGTGTGAACGATTCCATTGTGAAAGAAGACCTTGCGGGTGGCAACGTTGCGCAGCGATGGCGTCATGAAGCGGCCACAATATTCGTCTTTGCCAGATAGATCGGTGCGCTCAGGGCCGCACATTCCCAAGTCGTACCAGGCGGGATCGGCATTGGCAGGAATAGCGCGGTTGCGCGGCACGCCGAGAGCGACGAGACTGTAATCAGTAAACTGGGGCGGCGTGCCTTTCACTCCTCTTTCGGCGACATGGCACCGCGAGCAGTTGCCTTTGGCGGGATCTGTGAATAGCTTCAGGCCGCGCAGTTCAGCGTCATCAAGCTTGGCCTTGCCTATGAGCCATGCGTCGTACTTACTGCTGTATGGGTAGAACTCTCGATAGTTCTCTTCCCATGTTTCGAAACCTTCAAGGATGGTTTGGAAGATGTGCCTGGTGTCCGTACCGGCGCTGAGTTTTTTGAGGTCATCGGAGTAAGCTGCTTTCAGCGCGGAGGCGACCACGCTGGCTTCACTGCGGTTTGCCATCTCACGGGAAGAGAGGAGCGGGATGGGGGCCTGCTGGCGGCCGCGGTCAACTCGGCCATCCCAGGTGAGGCCGCCCGTAGGACCGTTGTCGATACTATCGTCGCTGCTAGTTTCTTCTTCATATCCATGCTCGGTGAATTGCGGCGCCGCCTGCAAATAGCGGAGCGACGGCACGGCGCGTATGCCCCACTCGCGTCCGTTTGTGCCGCCTCTCTGGACGGATAGTGCGTTCGGCGGACCATAGGCAAAGGCCGGATCATGACAGCTGGCGCAGGATATTTTCCCGGAACCTGAGAGAGAGGAGTCGAAAAACATTTTTCGGCCCAGCGATTCGAGCGCTTGTGCCCGCTCAAAAGCGTGCAATCGATCGTTCGTACTTCGCTGCGCGAACGAGAGCGTAGCAAATAATACGGAGAGCAGAAGCACACAGCCATAGTCCCATGACAAAGTGGTATGAAGTTCCTATGCGAATCTCTCTGCTGTTGACAGTCCTGTTCGTGGGAGGCACGACCGTCGGTCATGCCCAACATGGGCTCAAGCGCATCGACAACATCGTCGTGATTTACGCGGAGAATCGCAGTTTTGATGTTTTATATGGCTCTTTCCCCGGCGCGAATGGGCTCCATCACGCAAGTGCGATGAAAAATCCGCAGGTGGATCGGAACGGACATGTGTTCCAGGAACTGCCACCGATCTGGCATGGGCTCACGGCGTCCGGTGTGACGCCGCCCGTTACGGAGGCTCAGACGGCACACCTTCCCAATCGGCCCTTTGCCATTGACGACCCGAACGGTTTTCATACGCAGATGAATGTCGTGACGCGAGATCTATGGCACCGTTTCTATGAGAATCAGATGCAGATTGACGGCGGCAAGAACGACAAATTTGTCGCGTGGGCGGATTCAGGTTCGCTGACGATGGGGCACTATGACGGCTCAAAGTTGAAGATGTGGGACATCGCCAAGCAATTCACGCTGGCAGACAATTTTTTTATGGGCGCATTTGGCGGCTCCTATATGAATCACATCTGGCTGATTTGCGCATGCGTGGGGCAGTATCCGCACGCCGACCAAAGCCCAGCCAAACGTACGATCTCGGTGGTGGGAGCGGACGGCGTGACGTTGAAGATTGCGGCGAACTCTCCGCAATCCGCGCTGGATGGACTTCCAAAATTTGTGAGCGACGGCAATCTGACGCCGGATTTCTATGCAGTGAATACAATGCAGCCACCCTACCAGCCGAGCGCGAATAAACCTGCGCCCGGCGGCGATCAGGCGTTAGCTGACCCCAACAATCCTACGACGCTTCCGCCCCAGACGCAAAAGACGATTGGCGATTTGCTGTCCGCGAAAGGCATCAGTTGGGCTTGGTATGGCGGGGCTTGGCAGGCGGCGCTTTCGGGAAAGAACGCGCGGCCGATTCCAAATTTTCAATATCATCACCAGCCGTTTAATTACTTCGCGAGTATGGCGCCGGGGACGGAGGAGCGCGCGAAGCATTTGAAAGACGGGGGTCTGGCTGGCGCGGAGTTTATCAAGGCGATTGACGCGGGCACGCTTGAGCAAGTGGTGTTTTACAAGCCCCAAGGAAATCTAAATGAACATGCCGGCTACGCCGATATCGAAGCGGGCGATGCGCATATTGCGGACGTTATTTCCCATCTCGAGAGGAGTCCTCAATGGAAGCACATGGTGGTTATTGTGACCTACGATGAGAACGGCGGCTTTTGGGATCACGTCGCGCCGCCCAAAGGAGATCGATGGGGGCCCGGTACCCGTATTCCGGCAATCATCGTTTCGCCGTTTGCGAAAAAGGGTCACGTGGACCACACCGCCTACGATACGACTTCCATCTTGCGGCTGATTACCAAACGCTTTGACTTGCCAGTGCTGCCCGGTATTCAAACGCGTGACCGAACGATGAAGGCGAACGGCATCAAACCGCTCGGTGATCTTACTAAGGCGTTAAAGTAACCGGTCGTCATTGGTGCTCGCCGCGGCGACCAACTGCTATTGGTGCGGAACATTGTCATTATGAAAGACATGCATACTGTCTTCGAGGCGGCGGGTGGCAATGAGGGCCTGCACCGTCTTGCCGACGCTTGGCATCGTCGGGTGATGGCCGACGAGGTCGTCAGCCATGCGTTCAGCCACGGTTTCCATCCCCACCACGTCGAGCGACTAGCCGCGTATTGGGCCGAGGCTCTCGGCGGACCGGGCACGTATTCCGGCTCCTATGGTGACGAGACCAGCGTCGTTAGGATGCACAGCGGACACGGGGAGCACGACGAAATGGATCGCCGCGCAATCGCGTGCTTCGATCAGGCTCTGGTTGACGTCGGACTAGCCGACGACAATGCGCTCCGGCAAATTCTGCACGACTACTTCGCTTGGGCGACTACGACAACTATGTCTCGCTATCATCACTCGGCCGATGACGTGCCTGGCGGCCTCACGATCCCACACTGGTCATGGGGCGGACTCCAGGAATAAGACTCCACGGCTGACCTGTGCCGGACCGGCGTTACCTCTCGGTTCTCTGAGCTAGCCGTTTTCGACGCGCGTCTTTATATCCGAGTACGCCGCATCGATGAGCCTCGTTAGCGCTGCGCGGTTGCTAGCCGTTCCCGGTCTCAGCTTCACATGGCGCATGAACTTTCCGCTGCCTTGCAATAAGCGGGCCGGATCCGGCAGTCCGGCGCCCTGAAAGAACCCCACATTTACATGGGAAGTGAATACATTGACGTAGCCGAAGGGGACATCTCCCAAACAAGCAACCGGGCAGCCATCATGCAAAACCTCCCGAACTTCGTCGCCACATTTCCGCATCACCTCAAACCACTGACGCGCGATGGCGCCCAATGCCCCTGCATGCTCTTTCATCCACGCATCAATGGCGGGATCCCGCTCGACAGTGCCGTTAAATCGCAGTAATTCCGTTCTCATCGTTGCTCCGCTTTCGAGGTCTTTGTTAGTTGCACCGTTACCTTTAGTCCAGCAAATCCCTCGTCTGTAATCCGGATTCGCGCGCAATAACCATTCAAGTGCGGCCACATCATGGACCACTTAGGAAATAGGAAAGCCGCAGCTAACGCGGGAATGCGGGGCTGATTTGTTCGATGCGCCAGATCGGGCCGCCTTCATAGAGCGGACCCTCTTCGCGAATGAACGCCGGTGCGATGCCCGGAAGAATCCAGATGTGATAGTCCGGGGGCTGCTTGCCAATTATAGGAGCAATTACTCCGGTCATGCCGCCGAGTTCAACATGGAGCAAGAAGTCGACGGCCTTTCGCTTGGTTCCGCCGATCAGGAAGGGAACCTCGCGAGCGGGCTTGATTGAGACATGGATGAGCCGCGGCTTCTCGCTGGGAGCGACAAAGGATAGCTTTGTTTCAGGCGTGGACGGAAGGACGTTCATCAACAGATTGGGCGGAAGGCCATTTGAAACGTCGGCGGGCAGGTCCAGATGATCTAGTCTCACCTTTCCGTCTTTCGTATGAGAAGTAATCTCCCCGGTGGATGCATTGATGAGAACGTCCATGGATTTCGGGAAGGACGGGCCGTGTTGAATGTGGTGGTCGCTGATAAGACGGAAGACGCCACGCTGGGAGAATACAGTGGTGTCCTCGTCGATTGACCCGTCGCGGAAGCGGAAGATGACGCGCGACGTGATGCGATCGCCATGCACGATCTGGGTCGCGTCCCCAGTGGCAATGCGGGTGCCTTCGATAGTTTTCAGCGCGAGAAAACCGTGGGACGAGCCCTGGGGATGCCGGACGGGGACGGGGTCTGCAGACAGCTTCCCACAAAGCAGGGCAGCTGCAACGAGAATGGTGAAGGCGCGGGCCGGTAAACCGTGCATGCGTAATATTTCCTCCGTATGCTAAGCAGGGCGCGATTCTGTGCGGCGCGTGACAAATTCGACTTCTAGACACTACGGCGCAATGATCAGTTACACGAAAGAGGGCACCTTGGGGAGACTAAAATGATGGATCGGAACGCGTCCCGTATATGCCGTATATGTGCGAGGTGTTCTGCTCTGTGGATGCGATATCTACCTGGTTAAGATGTCGGCAAAGCAGCGATTTTACTTCTTAAAAGACCTATACCAAGTGGAGTGACCGTCGGGCTCCCAGATGGGCGCTTCCGTACCTTCTACAGTCTGTTGTCGTTTGCGCCATTGCTCGTACTAGTCACGGCTGTGATTGCCATCGTTTGACAACCGATCGTGATCGATCGGCGCTGAATACCCGAGGTGCAGTGAAAGCGCACCCGGAAGGCAATGTGTAAATGGGCCGTCGCGGCGTATTCCTGGAGTCAACGGTAGCTCGTTGAACCGCTGATTTCTAACGATCGACGGCCTGGTGTTCACGAATCCACGTTGACGGTTGTCGGCATTGCTCGCATTGCACGCTAGCGCATTTTCCCGTCAACTTGACGGAGGATGATGCTGGTGCGCGACTCCGTGATGAATTCGAGCAGCAGTACAGGAGCCGAAAGCGCGATCACCCGCATCGGCTCTTGTATGCACAATGGATCAAATCAGGAAAACCATACCTGACGGGCTCCCCACCGCCGTGTAATTACCCGTGAAGGTCAGCGAGCCATCTTTTCGTTTAAAGTCACCGGATCCCTTAGTGTCACCCGATACGTTGTCATTTTCATAGAACACATCGTCCTCGTCGCGTTCATTTCCACGTCGACCGGAGATCCTGAAAGTGGTAACGTTGTCGGCGCGCTGATTGCCAGAGACCAGGAACCTGCCCGAGGGATCGATGGTGATTATTCTTGGATAATCCCCGAGCGTTGAAGCGTGGCTTACCTGAGTAAGCGTGCCATCCTCATCGATCCTGAAAACGCAGATAGTGTCGCTGAGGCGGTTTACGCCGTAGACGAATCGGCCGTCGGCGGAAACGCGGATTTCCGACGTGAAAGCGGTGCCTACAAATCCGGGCGGAAGGCTCGAGACCTGCTGCACGTTGATCAGGCTTCCGGTGGCCCGGTTGAAACGCCAGAAAATGACCGTATCGCCTTCCTCCTGGATCGAGTACACCCAACGTCCGTTAGGGTGGAAAGCGAAGTGCCGCGGTCCATCGCCCGGGGGCGTGTTCACAAAGGGCACCGCAGCCGGAGTCAGGGGCGGGGTGCCTCCCACCGCCAGTTTCCAGACGTAGATGCGGTCCTGCCCCGCATCGGAACCGAGAACCCATTGGTTCGAGGGATCCGCCTCCATCTGGTGCGGATGCCCATTCGGCCCCTCATGAGCGCTAAACGCGAAACTCCCCGGAGGCGCGCTGGTGGCGGCCTTCATCGTAAACGAAGTGTCAACGTTATCGAGAGTTTGCATGTGAAACACCGCAGGCCCGAGCGACCCATTTGCCAAAATTGGGAACACTTCGAACCAGCTGCCTGAGTATTCGGCCGACAAAAGATAGCTGCCACTATGGTCTACGCTGACATGAGCCGGAGCGCCCATGGCAGGTTGAATATTCAAGAGCGTCAGATCGCCTGTGAGCCGGTTGATCGAATAAGCGCTCACCGCTCCGGGCGGCCCGTTTTCATTTCCGGCATACAGGAAGGTGCGCGTCGGATTGAGAGCGATCGTAGATGGATTCGCTGTGGATGGGGGCACAGCCGGGGCGACGAGCCTCAAGACAGTTAACTTTCCCGTGGAAAGGTTGAGCTCGCATAAGTAAATCCCCTCCCCGTCGCCGCCGCCGCCTGGTTTACCTGTGTAGGTGCTGATGTAAAGCCAAACCGTTCCGCGCGGCGCGCCCGTTGCCTGTTGCGCTAGAGCTTCTGGCACACTCGCGGCCGCAGCAAGCGCCGCCGCGCCTTTGAGTAAGTTGCGACGCGAGAACATACTTTGCGAGCCGCCTAGTTTCGTGTCGTTTGTTGATTCCATTTAGTTTCCTCCTATGCAGGAACAGTGAACCTGGATTCAGTTGACGGGCTTGCGGACACACGTACAGCACCCGCAGGACTTGGCATCCAGACGGCCAGGCACCGTCCGGATTTATGCGATCCGTGAGAATTCTACATCGCTGTTGTTTCAATTGCCAGACATTTCTGCGTGATGTCAGCGCAAAATTGAGATGTATGCTTAGCCGCAACCAGAACCATCTGAAGAATCATAGTCTCGGGTTGTTCCGCGCGCTCGATCAGCTCATTGAGATTCGCGGATGAGAGTCGTGACTCGCTCAAAGAGCGCCAAATCGGATTCCGTAGAGTCGGCATTGCTGACATTCGACGCTAACGCGTCATGCGGCCAACTCAAAACTCATGCGCGGATAGATCGACCCTCAGCGACTAACGAGGATTTAGCCATGAGCGTTGGAAGCAAGGTTCAGAACAATCGGGCATATTCCGCTTGGCCTGCTTCAGGATCGGAATGTCGGGTTCGGCATCTTTCCAGCGCGCGAGGAAACTCTGGTAAGTAGCTTTAGCTTTGGCCGCATTGCCGGACAACGCTAATGCTCTCGCTAGCTGCAAACGAGCCACTACGCCCACCGGGTCGCTCCAGACAAGGGCAGGATCGTGAACGATCTTTTGGAATTCCGCAGCGGCCTCGACTCCCTGGCGCGCCGATAAATAGGCCATTCCACGAACATAGGCAGGATAGAGGTTACCGAAAAAGCCGAACCAACTGCAGGGTATCCCCATTTCATAAGGAGTGGAAACTTGTAACAAGTCGATGGCACTGGCGGAATTGCCTTTGTGGAGAAAGGCGAGCGCTCGAAGAACCGGTATATAGCTGAAATTCACGCAGGTGTCTTCGGGAAAGCGACGTTCAAGATCGTTTGCGAGCGGCTGTGATCGTGTCAGATCTCCCGAAATTGCCGCGGCAAATGCAGCGCCGTACTCGACATCGCGAGCGCTCGAAAGCGCCAGTGCCGCTGTGGCGCTTCTCCCGGCCTCGTTTGCGTTTCCGAAAAATGCCTCGCGCACCGCGGCTCCTGCTTCGAACATAGCCACTCGTTCCTTCTGGCCGCCCTGCTGGGCGATGCCGGCGGCCCGGCGCGACATCGTCCTGGCCGCCTGCAGATGCCCAGCAGATGCCAACACGAAAGCCTGTGCGTTCGATAGCCAATCCTCTGCTCCGGGCCTGTCCCGAGCCAGAGTGACTTGCCGTTCCATTCCGCCCTTGTCGCCATTCAAAAAGGCGATGTAATAGGGCAGCAAAATCAGATCCGGAAATTCGAATTTGCGCTCCTTGGCTTGTTGGATGACTTTCCCGGCCTCGCTAAAACGTCCGAGGAAACACGTACGCCCACGCCAGATTGGCGTATCCCGGAGGAAAATTCGAATCTGCTTCGATAGCAACGCTTGCCTTCCGGGGCTCCCTTTTCGTACTGGCCAAAACCCTGGTAAATGCCGGACAACAGTGCGTGCGCATCTCGATCGCGGGGATACGTCTGTGCCCATAGCTCACCCATCCGCCGAGCCTTCTCGAGGTTCCCGGTTACCTGAAGATCGTAGGCCAGAGTGATGAAGAACCGCTCCCGATCGCTGGCGCGGTTTCGCAACTGATACGCCTTTGTGATATTCTGCGCCGCCAGAGCAGACTCCCACGTATCGCCGTACGAACGACCCAGCGACGCATATGCCATCGCGAACTGAGGGTCGATTTCAATGGCACGCTGAAGCAGCGGTACGGCGCCGGCGGGATCTGGTGAGAGTGCGATTTTGAGAGCGGCACTGTATTGCTTCAGGGCTTCAAGAGAAGGCGTAGTGGCCTCTGCGAGAGGAGTCGCAAGTTCTTTGACGGTGGCGAGCGATTCGCCCACTTGCGTCCTGAACTTTCTGGCAATCTGGCTAAGGACATTCAAGACGTCCTCTTTTCTCGCCGCCTGCACCTGTTCGTCGTCGATGATGTCTCCGCTCCGGCAGTTCTTCGCGCGCAGCCCCAAAACATAACGGCTACCGAAGCTTGTGATCGACCCTTCGAGAGTCGCCGCGGCTCCTGTCCTCTCGCATATCTCCCTCGCGATCTCGAAAGTCAGCTGTGCGTCCGCCGGCCGGTTCATCAGAGCAAGAGTCGCCTGTATTCGCTCGTCGGGAACCAGGCTGAGGAACGGAGACTGCTCCAGTTCTATCGCCAGGCCCTGGCGAAGCGTACCGTCGAAAACGGGGTCGCCGGTCTTGTTTTCAAATTCAGCGAGGACAATCGTGTCCTTCGCACCCAGCACGTGCTTGCGCCGAACAGAGAAAAACACACCCGCGGCGATTCCAATTGCGACCAGGCAAGCCAAAGCGGTAAAGACCCGAGCCCGACTTATGCGCGCGCGGCGCTTGGTATGAGCGCAGACCGTCCGAGAGCGCTGTCTGGAGCTTTCTCAGATCCGTGCGAACAGCTTCTGCGCTCGAGTACCGGAGTTCGCGACGCTTCTCCAGCATCCGGCCGATGATGCGATCTAATTCGGCGCGGCAGTTCCGGATTCGCGGTACTCGGAGCGGGCGGATCGGCGTTTAGAATCGCATCGATCGTCAATATGCTTGTTGCTTCGCGCAAACGGTTGCCGGCCCGTCGCAAGCTCGCTTAGAACGACGCCGAGCGAAAACAGGTCGCTGCGGCCATCAATCTCCTCACCCCGGGCCTGCTCGGGAGACATATAAGCAGTTGTCCCGGCGATCGCGCCCTCGAACGTGAGTGACTCGTCCCCGTGCCGGCTCTCGGTTGTCAGCTCGGGCATCCACTTTGCCAAACCGAAGTCCAATACCTTCACCTGCGCACGCCCGGACCCAACAAGGAAGATGTTTCCCGGTTTGATGTCGCGGTGAACGACTCCCTTGGCATGCGCAGCTTCGAGAGCATCCGAGATTTGCACACCAATCTCCAGCAGCTCGGGAGGCCCACTGGTCCGTCGCGAATCCTCTGCTGAAGACTTTGGCCTTCCAGCAGTTCCATGACTATGACGGGTTGATTGTCATGCTCTTCCACTTCATGAATGGTGCAGATGTTCGGGTGGTTTAGAGAAGAGGCGGCGCGCGCCTCACGTTCAAAGCGCTCCAACGCTCTCGGATGGCGAGCACAGATTCGCGGGCAGAAACTTCAATGCAACTCGCCGCCCCAGGCGCATGTCTTCGGCCTCGTACACGAAACCCATGCCGCCCCTGCCGAGTTTGGCCACGATCCGATAATGCGAAATCGTTTGCCCGAGCACGGCAGGCTCCGCGTTCAATCGATCATCGGAGAAGTGTCCCGACTCAGACAGCGCCCGAGCTGCGACGTCTACGGCCGCGGACTCAAGAAAATTCTCCGCCCTTGCGTGCAAAGCGAGCAGGCGTTCCAGTTCCAATCGAAGGTTCTCGTCCCCTGAGCATGTCTCGATGAAGGAAAGCGGCTCGCTGGCTCTCTTCCACTTTTAGCGCCGAGTGGAAGATCTCGTCGATTTGCCGCCAGCGCTCTGCCTGCATCCAGTCTCTAAGGGTTCAACTCGCCCAGCAACCATACCTTCGCGAACTTCCAATCCCGCATCACCGTTTCGGGAGAGATCTTCAACACCTCAGCAGTTTCTTTCACACTCAAGCCGCCAAAGAATCGAAGTTCAACCACTTGGCCCTTTCGCGCGTCCATTGATGTCAACCGGTTCAACGCTTCGTCCACCGCCACCAGATCGCGGCCAGCTTCCCGCGACACTGCCAGCGACTCATCGAACGTAATTCGGGCAGCGCCTCCTCCGCGTTTTTGATACTGCCGGGCTCGAAAGAAGTCCACCAGGATGTTCCTCATTTGCCGGGCGCAAATCGCGAAGAAATGCGCACGATTCTGCCATGAGACCCGCTTCACGTCGAGCATCCGCACGTATAGCTCGTTGATGAGTGCGGTGGTTTGCATGGAGTTGTCGCGCCGGCCCCGGGAAATAAAGCGTTTGGCGGAGCGATACAGCTCTTCATAAATGAAAGGGGTCAGCTTCTGGAGTGCCTGCTCATCTCCGCGATTCCATGCTTCGAGCAACTCGGTTATTTCGTGGGTAGGTAACGTCTCCATGAGACCAAATGGCCCGAGCTAAGCGCCAGAGTCTCGTGAGTTTATCACGAAGTGTTGTCAGGCGCCAGAATAGGCTTCTCCGTAGCTATTCGCGAAGATTTCTTTTCCGGTGATGACATCTTTCGACTGAGTTTCTCGATTCCCTTCGTGAGGGCAATGAAGCGCGAAGGCCTTCGAAAGGACAAAAGGAGAAAACATGAACTCGATATTCCGAACCTGCATACCCGCGATCAGTTTGGCGGCTCTGGCGACCGCGCAACAGCACTACAAGATCACTGATCTCAAGCCGCTGGACGGTGGAAACTTCAGCCAGGCGTTCTCTGTGAACAACATTGGTCTGATAGGCGGCCAGTCGAACATCACAGATGCCACACAGCGAGCCGTCATCTGGGTGAAGGGCTGGAGTAACCCAATCCTGATCGGCACTCCCGCCGGTGTGAATAGCGCGACCTATGGGATCAATGAGAAGGGTCTGGCCAGGTCCAATCCGAGATTTCGGAGACGGACCCAAATGCGGAGAATTTTTGCGGCTACGGGACTGACCGAAAATGTCTCCCCTTTGCCTGGCAGAACAATACTCTGATGCAGCTTCCACTCTTGGGCGGCAATAACGGCGCCATAGGCGGAATCAACAATCGGGGCGAGATTTCCGGTTGGGCAGAGACCGGCACAATCGATCCCGACTGTGCAGCGCCCCAGAAGCTTGACTTCGAAGCCGTGGTTTGGAAAACGAGACCGAGCGGCGGGTGGGGAACGAAGCCCATTGAGATGCGGCGGCTCCGTCCGCTTTCCGGAGACACCGTTTCAATGTCGATCTGGATCAACGATCGGGGCGAAGCGGTAGGCACCTCGGGTAGCTGCGCAGATACCGGACTCCTTCCGCTCGGACATGGCGCGCACGCGGTGCTCTGGGATGAGAATGGATCGCCGCTGAACATCGGTGACCTAGACCCCGACCACGAGTTTGGAGGCATCGCTCTGTCAATCAACAATAAGAGCCAAGTAGTTGGCGGTGCGAATCAGCCGGGCGGTTCGTTCTTACCATTCCTCTGGAGCAGACACGCTGGCGTCCGCATGCTGGGCCTGCTGCCCGGGGGAACAGGCGGCGGTGCTGTGGCAATCAACGATCACGGCGATGCCGTAGGGCAGTCGTTCGATGCTGATGGCGTTCCCAGCCCGGTGCTTTGGCAGGACGGCGGAGATCCGAAGAACCTGAACGATCTCGCTCCCAATTCTCCTCTGTATCTGCTGTGGCCGACGACGATCAACGCACAAGGTGAAATTTCCGGCTTCGGCGTAACGCCGGACGGAGACGTTCACGGCTTTCCTTGCTACTCCGCACAATGCGAAGCCGGATGAAGATGGGTGTGCTGCCGATGGCGACATCCGCCCGCCGGTTCTCACCGAACATCTCAGATCGTTGATGCGCAGCCGCTTCGGAGCCCATCGCCGATAAGGCGCAGACAGCAGGCAAGACGCTGCGCCCTGTTTCGCGGATAGGGTTCCAGCCCTATCCGCGGGCACGAAGCAAGTCAACACAGACGCGCTAACCACAAATTGCATGAAGCCGGTCGGCCATTCGCCTTGGAACGAATGTATCGCCCATCGGATCCGCAGAGCCAGTCATCTATGAGAGCGCCGCCGCTGTCAAGCCGATTTTGAGTCGCTAAACGGGTGCCGGCAGGCACCGAATCTTGAAACTGAGATCCAGGCTGTGCATGATGACCGCCGTCAGCGGCGTGGCCGGTAGGTGCGCCGGGTTGTCCCTTGATTCCTCCAACCTATTAATGTCAGCGTTTAAATACGCCGGGAAGCCCAAAGCCGTATCCGAAGACGGGCATGAACCAGGAAATCGAGATTGCCATCCCCGGCCATCATGGAGGAAACCGAGCGGGTGTTGCGGGAGAAGTTCGGATTCTCCAAGGATCCGTTGGCGATCGTCCGCAACGCCATGAACGCCTTCGCGGTTCAGGTGACGCCGACGGAAACGGTTCGGGTGGTTCCCGGATGATCCTGATGATGACAAGATCGTAGCGTGCGCAGTTGCGGCAGGTGCACAGGCGATCATCACAGGCGATAATCATCTGCTAAAGCTAGGAAGCTATCAAGGGCATTGACATTGTGACGGCTGCGGAGTTTCTGCGTGGAGTAGAAAGAGGCTCAAGGCTTCGTTAGAAATTTTGGCCTGCGTTGCGAGTTTCTGCGGGGGGCGCCAGCAAGTATTCCGGTTGCAGTTGACGCACGAGCCTCGAAGGGGGCGAGGGCCTCGGAAAGTTTTTTCTGCAAATCGGTTGGGGCGTTAAGTCCTCGAATGGCGTCCAATGTTGCGGCTAATCGAGGATCTCGAGTGGAATAGTCATCTATCTGATCGAAAATGGAAGTGAGGTCGGGCTTGTTCTCATCAATGCGTCGCGCAATTTCTCTTACCGATCCGAGAATTTCCGTGAGCATTGCCCTGTCGGAGAGTTGCGGCGTCTTGTGCTGTGATCCGTCGCTGTCTTAATGCCGGGGCCGAGCTTGGGCCACCACATCTCAAATGTCTGGGTTAGAACGTCGTCCTTGAGCGCGGCTCCCTTGAACGCGCTATTGATGCTTTTAAGAAGTTTTCGCGTTCCTGACTCATCTGCTGTTACGGCCTGGAATTCCGCTAGCGGTTTGGAGATGTCCGTTCATTGATCCAACGAGATAGGGGCAGACGCGGGCCTTGTCGCAAAGCTGCTTCGAGAGTGCGCCGGATTCAAACAGGAGCCATGGGCTGTTCTTGTTCTCCTCAGTGACGACGATAACACCGACGGTGGCGGTTTCCAGTTGCTGAAACACCTCATTGATGCCCCGCGCGCCTGCGTCGATATCGACATCAGACATCCAAGGACTAACCGATTGCAGGACTTTGGGAATCCAGTCGTGAAGACAATGCCACTCTGCTGCGCTTACCCGACCAGCTAATAAATACGCTCATGCCGCAAGAGAGAATAACACCAGAAAAAACTCCGTCTCCGTCCGCGCCTTTGCTAAGAACGTGATACAGCTGCTTCCCGCTTTCGGGGAGGTGGCCAGTGTTGACACGAGCGGTTTTATTAGCCCTGCTGTTATTCAGAACAAATTCATTTGCTGCGCCTCCTGTTTCGATTCAGCAACAACGAGAAATCATTCGAGCCAAGGCGAAGGAAGTAAAGGAAGAGGCGGGTCGCGTCCAATTGGCGAGCGCGCAATTTGAGGCCGCTGGGCGACGGAAGCTCCTGCAGGATCTGCCGGGCGAGAAGCCGGAAGCCGCGCTGGACAATTCTTAAAGGGGCCAGTGAGTGTACGAAGGCATCCCGATGCTTGTGCTGGAAAGCCAAGCGCATGGGACATTGTTAAGACGCTCCGCGATGCGTTGAATAACCGCATATTCCCGACATTACAAGACTTGGCTGATCTTAAGACGCAAGGACAAGAGGTTGAACTTCAGCACATTGCTTTAACCCGTCATGTCTTTGGAATTGAACATGGAAGTGAAGCAGTTGGTGAAGCTGAAAAGGGAGCAACAATTTTATGACCCCCTTCGCAACCCTACTATTCCACCTGACCAGCAAGTGATTGTCGAACCACCGCCGCTTGATGCAGGAATGCCGCGAGCAGTTGCGAATACCACGCCGGAAGAAATGGATGCTATCGATTTGCTTTGCTATGCCGGGCCGGACGGAATGGGTGATCGATGCTTTGATGGTCGGCCAGATGCTTTGAAAGCCTTCCTGGAAAAGCATCCAGAATATATGCAGCCCGGCGTGCGCAAGGATGCGATTACTTTTACTCCTGCGATCCAGCCGAGCGCGTTATCTCCCGAAGCCGCAAAGAAAAAGACCGCCGATGCATTAGCTGCGATGAAGCAAGCTTGTGACGAAGCTGTGGCCTGCGGCACGGAGTGGATTCGATGTACCCAATCGCCTTGCCCGCATTGTGGCAACTTAGAACGTAGATGTTTTGCGGCACAGAGAGCCTTCGATCAAGCTGTTCTGGCTGAAATAGATTCGCGGGCCGCTCAACAGCATTAACGGTATGGTTCTTTATTTCACCAAACCCGTAAATAACTCGTCGCTGTAATAACGTACCTGTTTGCACCGCGTCGTTTCTCCGTCGATCAAAAGTATCTGCTGATCCTTCGGCAAGCGCATGATGTCCTGCGCCATGCGCTGATTCCTTGCGCCGAACACTTGAATCACACCGGCATTGTCCACTGGCCAATAGCGCCGCATCTCCAGTTCATCGTGTTCCACCCGAACCGGCGGACCGGCTTTGCCGTTTTCCTCCAGCGTCACGAGAATCGAATAGCGCGCAGGCGCATCGCACCCGATATACTGCTTCATGCTGCCGTACCTCCTTTGCGATACATAAGCGCGAAACGCGGATCGCATCCCGGTCGGCTCAGGATCTGCGGCAGCGCTCTCATACGATCACGCGCGTTCAAAAAATCACATCCCTATTCGTCTCAACACCTTCGCTCACCTCAAGCGCCGCTCCCCGAACACCCGGATCCAAACTCGCGTACGAAGGAGCATTCCAAAACATGTCTACTGAAGCCCAAATCGCAGCCAACCGGGCCAATGCGGAGCAGTCCACCGGCCCCAAAACGGAAGAGGGCAAAGCCGCCTCGTCCCGCAATCACTTCAGCCACGGCCTAAGCTACGCCAACGGCATTTTCTTCATCCTCGCGTGCGAAAGCGTCGAAGCCTATAGCATCCTGCTCGCGAATCTTCACCGCGAGCATCGCCCCGACACCGAAACCGAGCGCATACTGGTCGACCGCATGGCCCAGCACCACTGGCTGCGCAATCGCGCCGAAGCTTTCGAAAGCGGCTGCTTCAAAGAAGACGGCACGCTCGACGACAAACGCCTGGCGCTCTTGATGCGCTACCGCACCAGCCACGAACGCGCCTTCCACAAGTGCCTCGCCGAGCTGCTAAAGCTAAGAGCCGAAAAGCACAAAACCGAAATTGGGTTCGAATCGCAAAAGCGCATAAGCGAGGAACACACCCGCAAACAAGAGAAGCACGAAATGGCGAAGGAACACCACAAATGGGACATCCTGTTAGCCGAAGCCAAGGTGGACCATCAACAAGCACTAACTTCAAACGAGCAAATGACCCACACCATGCACTCCATATCCATGGAAATGGCGAAAAAAGCCGCCTGACCACCCAAATCCGATAAGAAAAATCCGAGAGCAAAGGTCAGCCCTTTCCTATAAGCCATCACTAAAGCCCGAGCCATGTTCAGCCGAGAGAACTTCACGCGCCGGAGCCAACTAGTTCATCGTCGAGTAGTGAGCCAGTCGTCATGCATTTCCGATCGTTTCTACTGATACCTGTCGTGTTCAATGTGGCGTTTGCCATTGCGGTGCGGCCAAGCTCCGCACAGCCCCCGCCCAATACGCAGACCGGCCAGGCGGATCTGAACAGCGCCTATCAGGCGCTCGCGGACAAAGATTACGATTCCTCGATCGACTTCTTCCGAAAAGGTCTCGCAAAAGAACCCGGCAACGCCGCCGCGCACAAGGATCTCGCCTATACGCTACTACGCGCCGGTGAAAACGCCGCCGCCCGCGACGAGTTCGAAAGCGCCCTGCGCCTCAACCCGCACGACGAAACCGCGGGTCTCGAGTTCGCCTTCTTGGCTTTTGAAACGAAAAAGCCCATCGAGGCGCGCCGCATGTTCGACCGTCTGCGAAAGACCGGCAACTCCACCACGCGCTCGACCGCCGAGCAGGCCTTTCAGAATATCGACCGCCCGCTGGCCGATGGAATCGCGCGTTGGAAACAGGCGCTCGCTCGCTCCGACAAGCCGAACGACCTCACCATGTTCAGCGCGCATTGGGAACTCGCGCAGTTGGCCGAGTTGCGTGACGACCTGCCGCTCGCCGCCGAGCAATATCAGATTTGCCGCGCATTGAAACCGCAATTGAGTGAGTTGCTCTTGATTCTCGCGCGCGTGTGGCAGCAGCTCAATCGTGTCGACGAATCACGCGCGGCGACCCTCGCTGCCTCGCGCTCGACCGATTCGCGCACCGCCGAGCTCGCTCTCGAAACTCTCGGACCGCGCTATCCCTATCCCTACGAATTCCTTGCCGCTATCAAGCTCGATCCCGAAAACGTGGCGCTGCGCCGTGAGCTCGGCTATCTCTATCTCGCCATGCATCGCCAGCCCGAAGCGATCGAGCAGTTCGAGCGCATTCTCGAGCTCAATCCGAAAGACGATGCCGCCCGCGAGCAGCTCAATGCGCTGCGTGGTCTGAAGGTGCGCCCCGCCGCGAGTCCCGCCGCCACCCCAGCCGTTTCGAACGGAACGGATCCGAAAAGTCTGGGCAAGAAAAGTCTCCAACTCGGCTACACGCGCGACGCCATCAAGTATTTGCGTCAGGCGCACGAGCAGAATCCGGACGATGCCGACGTGATGCTCGATCTCGGCTGGGCTTACAACCAGGCCAAAGACGATAGCGACGCGATTAGCTGGTTCGACCGCGCGCGCCACGCCGAAGACTCGCGCATCGCCGCGCAAGCCACTAAGGCGTATCACAATTTGAATGGCGACGTCCTCCCGCAAACCACCATCTGGGCGCTCCCGATGTACTCTTCGCGCTGGAAAGACGTCTTCAGTTACGGCCAGATCAAGCGCACGATTCCCCTGCCTGGCTTGGGCCGCGTCAACAAACTCGTTTCGTTTTATGTCTCGGCGCGCTTTATTGGCGACGTGAAAGGCAGCCTGCCCGGCCACGTGCTCGATCCGCAATATCTGTCGGAAAGCTCATTCATATTTGGCGCGGGCGCCGCCACGAAAACTTGGCACCACTTCACCGGTTGGGTCGAAGCCGGCGAAGCCGTAAAGTATCTGACCGATCGGCACGACGTGGGCGCCGCCATTCCCGACTATCGCGGCGGCGTCAACTTCGCGAAAGGATTCGGATCCCTGCTCGGTAGCCACACGCCCGGCCTCTTCTATGAAACCACCGGCGACGCCGATCTACATCAGCCGCTTCGGTAAAGATTGGCTGTTCTATTCGCAACACCGCGCCGGCCGAACCTTCCGCTTGGGCGGCGAAGCAACATCGCTGCAGACACTTTTGAATTTCAACTACGTGCGCGATTCGCAAAATCAGTATTGGGCGAACACCATCGAGTTCGGTCCCGGAGCCAAGCTGCACCTCGCCTGGATGCCGAAAAATGTCTACCTGTCTGCCGACCTTCTTGCGCGGCGTCTACACCAACAATAACTACAATCCGCGCCGCCCCAATTACTACGACGTGCGCGTCGGCGCGTGGTACGCGATCACAAAATGACGCAGACTATTTCTTCTGACAGGTTTCCTTGCCTTTGCTGCGCAAGGTGCGACATTTCAAGTCAACGGAGCCGACGCCCGTCCCTGGCTCAAGATATTGGGTTCGGTCGGAATTTCGCACGCCGATACGAACGATGCCGCCATCGTGATCGCCGGATCGGCGGCGCCAGCGGATGTCGCCGCGCTCGCCGCAAATCATCTGCTCGTACTCGAAGGCGCCAGCCCGGCCGCGCACAGCTTTGGAATTGTAGCCAGAACGGAAACCGTCGCCGTTCGCCAAATCCGCGACACGCACGCTCCGGATATGCAGATCTTTTGGGAGCAGCCGTCCGAAGTGGCGGTGATGGAAATTCCAGCGGACTTCCAAGTTTTCGCCACCGAGCGTTGGAAGAATGCGCCCGTGATCGCGGGCAAGCGCACCGCCGCACGGAGCGGTCCTTTGGATCGCGACCTCGCCCGGTGCAAGCGGTATCGAGCGTTACCCATACCTGCTGCAGGCGCTGGTCGATCTCGGCCTCGAGCTGCGTGTCGGAACCACCAACCTGTGGGCCTTCTTCGATTCCTCCTATCGCATTCGCGCCGACGTGGATTATCTCGCGCGCCGCTGGCGGCAAACCGGCACGAGCGTGTTGCACGTCGCCGCCTGGCACAACATGGAGCCCGATCCCGCCCAGGACGAGTATCTGAAAAAGCTCATCGAAGCTTGCCATCGCCACGCCATTCTGGTCTATGCCTGGATTGAACTGCCGCATGTCAGCGAAAAGTTCTGGGCCGATCATCCCGAGTGGCGCGAAAAGACCGCCGCCGGGCAGGACGCGCAGCTCGACTGGCGCAAGCTGATGAATCTGCAAAATCCGGACTGCCGAAAAGCCGCGGCGGAAGAAATCGGCGGCATGCTCAGCCGCTTCGATTGGGATGGCGTAAACATCGCCGAACTGTATTTCGAATCGCTCGAAGGCGCCAGCAATCCGGCCCGCTTCACTCCGATGAACGAAGATGTGCGCGCGCGATTTCGAGCGCACCGGCGGCTTCGATCCGAAGCTGCTCTTTGAATCCGGCTCATCGTATTCCATAGCGAAGAACCCGGCGCGCACTGCGCAAGTTCCTCGATTATCGCGCCGGTCTCGCGTCGAAGATGCAAGCCGATTGGCTCGACCTGATCGATCGCACCCGCGCCACAAAGCCGTATTTGGATATCGTCCTGACGCACATCGACGACCGCTTTGAGCCCGGCATTCGCGACGCGTTGGGAGCCGATGTCGCGCGCAGTCTGCCCGCGATCCAGGCGCGCAAGAGCACGCTGCTCGTCGAAGATCCCGGCCACCTTGTGGAGCCTCGGCCCGGAGCGCTATTCGAAACTGGCCGAGAAATACCGCGAACTGACGCCTGACACCCGCCGGATCGCCGTCGATATCAATGTAGTCGAGCGCTACCAGGACGTCTACCCGACCAAAAAACAAACCGGCGTCGAGCTTTTGGAATTGGTCCACGAAGCGGCATCCTCCTTCGCGCGAGTCGCTCTCTATTTTGAAAATTCTCTCGAACGGCAAGACCTGCGCCTGATCCCAGCCGCCGCAACGACCGCGAAACTCGCCCAAGACCGCAACGGCGTCGTCCGCGTGGAAGCAACGGAAGACACGCGCGTAGCGTGGACAGGCCCGGTCGCACTCGACGGCAAACCCTGGCCGATTGCGAACGACAAAAGCGTCCTGGCCCCAGCCGGCAAACACACGCTCGAAGCAAGCGCCACCCGCACCGCCGTCTCGATCTCCGATTTCAACGGCGAAATACGCACCGCCGCCGCTGCCGCCGATCGCGCCGACCTGTCCTACACAAGCCGCAGCCGCGCCGTCGCGGTCCTTGGCTCAGCGGTATCATCCATCGAGCTGGACGGCGAGCCATTCAGTAAAAAAGAGGAGGCCAACAGCTCGATTCTGCTACCGGCCGGCCAGCACTTGGTCACGTTCTATCGTTAGGTAACCGCCGCGCTTCTGAAAGTCGTCAAGCATCGCGCGTTCTTTACTCCGTATCGATACTCTGAATCGCGTCTGTAACCACTTCGACGCGCGCGCCTGTTTCGAGCAGTCCAAAAATCGCATGGCGCACGCAGACCTCTGCCACCACGCCGTAAACAACATAGCGATCCGCGCCAAGGCGCTCGAGCAGCGGGCGCAGGGTCGGGTTGGTAAAGCAATTGACGTCCTGTTTCTCGATTAGGATTTGGCTGGCATCGCTCACCGGACCGGCTTTCTGCTGTCCCACAGTTCCCACTACGCAATGCGGTTTCCAGCGCTTAAATTCCGGATCGTCTTCCGCATGCGCGTCCGCGGTGGAAATAATCGGAATTTGATTGTCGACGGCGAAGCGCGTCAGCCGCGCCAGCGCGGGAACAATTTTCTCCGCGCCGGGAACATACAAAGCTCCAGCGGGATAAAGAAAATCCAACTGTGTATCTACATCGAAAAAAACTGTCTTCATCGAGTTGGTTGGAATTCGCGCCGCAAATCTTCGGCGATCGCCAAGAGTCGCGGGCTCACTTCGACGGGGTAGGGTTCGGCTTCGTCCAGCGAACGCAAGCGCTCCGGAAGCGCTGCGATTGCTTTGGCCGCGTGCTCCTTCGTTTTCTCAATCGCGCGCGCCGGCTCCAGCCGCTGGCCACCAATGACGATCGGCCGAAGCAGCGGCTCGCCCTGAAATTGGTCATTGCACTCGCTGTAGAGCGCGAGCACATCGTGGTCGGCGTAGCGGTAAATCTGCTTAGCGCCCGGCAGCGTGCTCTTGTCGTCGCTGAATTTTGCGGTGTACAGCAGGCCGCCGCCGTCCTTCAGTTCGACCAGTTTATAGACGGCCGAAAGCGAAGGCGCATCGCCCGAAGTAGCAAGCTGCGTGCCGACGCCAAACGCATCGATGGGCGCTCCGGCCTGCACAAGTTCAGCCAGGCGATATTCGTTCAGGTCGCTGGTCGCAAAAATTTTCGCGCCCTGGAGTCCGGCATCATCCAGAATCCGCCGCACCTGTTTCGAGAGCGTGACCAGGTCTCCGCTATCGAGCCTGACGCCCCAGATGGGCTTTCCGAGCCGAGCTGCCAGTCGCGCGCCTTCGATCGTGTCGTACGTATCGATCAGAAAAACGCTGGATTCCCCCAGCAGATCCTGCAGCGCTCGAAAAGATTGTTCCTCGTCGCGGAACGCCATCGTCCATGAGTGCGCCGCCGTGCCGAACACCGGAATGCCAAAGCGCATGCCGGCTTCGGTGTTGCTTGTGCCGCCGCAGCCGCCGATGAAGGCCGCGCGTCCCGCCAATACGCCGGCCGCCGGCGAATGCGCGCGCCGGCTTCCGAACTCGACGATCGGACGCCCCTCGCCGGCGAGTACGCAGCGCGCCGCTTTGGACGCGACCATGGTCTGAAAAACGAAAGTCGAAAGGAGATAGGTCTCGACCAACTGCGCTTCCACAATCGGCGCGCGCACAATCGCGATCGGCTCATTGGGGAAAACGGGCGTGCCCTCCGGCACGGCGAACAGGTCGCCTGTGAAACGCAGCTTCGCAAGATATTCGAAAAATCCAGTGGGCGCGTTTTGAAATTGCGCGAGCGACCGCAGGTAGTCAATCTCCTCCGGCTCGAACTTGAGATTCAAAAGATACTCGACGGCCTGCTCGAGCCCGGCCGCAAGTAGAAAATTACGTGCTTGCGGAAGACGCCGGACCGACAACTCGAACGTGGCCATGTCGCCCGTTTTCCGGGCGCCGAAGTAGCCGGCCGCCATCGTCAGTTCATAGAGATCGGTATTAAGGGCAGACATAGGGCGCGCCTGCCCGATCCGCTTACTTCTTGCCTGAAGCGGCCGGCTTGATAGCGCGACTAGCTTCCAGCATATCGTTGACGGGCTTGGCGTCTAGCTGGTAAAGACCAGGCTCGTTCGCGCGCCGCGCTATGTAGCCGTCGGCGGTCTTCGCAAATTCGACCTTCTCGGTACGCTTGCCATCGTTCGAAACCACGGTAACAGTGGCTGTGGGCGTCGTAAAACCGGTAGTGACGAACTTGGCCGCGGAAAGATCGCGTAGCTTGTCGATAAAAGCCTGGACCGATCCGGTATCTTGATTTTTGCCATTCATCTTCCAATCGGTTCCGCTCCGGACGACAGTCTTGCCGTCGAATTCAAGGCGGGTCGGATCGCTGAACCCGAAGTCGAAGATCTTCTTATTGCGGAAGTCTTCCAGCGGTTTTTCAATCTCTTTGCCAAGATCGGCCGGGATTTTGAAAACACCCGCGACGACGCTGCTCTTCGCGTAATAGTCGTCTTTCACTTTGCGGACGTCGAGCGATTGCGTGCCCGAAGAATCGGTGAGCTTGACGGTTCGTACAGGTTGCCCGGTGGCATAGGCGGCCGCCGCTTTTTTCGTGTCGTCGGCGCTGCCGGATAAATCCATCTTCGCGTCCGCCAGTTTGCGTAAAAGCTCTTCTACCTGAAAATTATCGGCGCGATACGGTTCCGGTTTGATGATGGCCCATTCATTCTGGCTATTCTTGCCGAATTCATCCGGGCCAAGTTCGATGCGCGTCAATTGATTCGTATCGAAAGTAAGCAGCCGTTTATCGCGTAGATCGTTGACGCTCTTATCAAGCGAAGTCTTGATCGACGACGCAAGCGTGTAGACCTTCGGATCGCCCTTGTGCTGGGCGTATACAAGTGAACCGGCCGGAACATCGTCGCCGAAGAGTATTTCGTCAGACTTGCCCTTCTTCTCGTGTATCGTAACGGTCAAGCTTGGAGCTGTCAGGCCGTACTTGGTCAGATCGGTGGGCTTGTCCTCGACGATGCTATCCGCCGTAACGGGACTCAGCGACGTCACCAGGCCGTTTGCGGCCTCCTGATCTGCGGGAAAGGCGGCCGGAGCCGTAAGAGCCCATTTCCCGTTCTTGCGCTCGATCGTGGTGGGACTCGCGTCCTTCTTCTGAATGGAGATGCTTTCAATCGAAGCGTCTGGAATACTAACGAACGTCGGGCTCGCCGGAGTGGATGTCGACGTTTCGCTCTGCGGGTGCTTTTTGGCCCACCACACGGCTCCGCTCAACGCGGCCAAAAGCACGGCCGCTATTACAAGTTTGGTAGTTTGCATCGCTATCTACGTTTTAAGAAGATTGCAACACCCGCCACGATGACCATCAAAGGAATCGCGAGCAGATCGGTATAGGCGAAGACGTTCATCTGCCGCTGCGTGGCGTTGAGCCGCCGGTCTTCCGCTTCCTTCGGTCGGATAGAGATCAGGTCTTCATCCGACGAGAGCCAGTTGACGGCGTTCACCGCAAGATCTCGATTGCCCTGGAATCCGATCATTCCATTCGTCAGGAATCCGGAGCTTCCGATCACCACAAAACGCCCCGGATCATTCGGTTTGCCGGTATTATAAGTGCCGGCAGCGCCGAGCGTGAAGGGACCCTTCTTATTGCTTGGATCCGCCGGGTTCACTTCATTGGTGTTCAGCTTAGTCGTAGCGATCGCACGGTCGGTACGTGGAAAAGAGCTTAGTCACTGTGCTCTTGCCGGTATTCTTGATCTCCAAAGAACGGGCCACCGGGAACCCGGTGAATGTGTTCTTCATATCGGTGACGATCGGGTGCGATTCGTAACTCGAAACCAGCGGAATTTCCGGACCGAAACCGAAGAGCTGTCCCATCGGATTTTCTTCCAGCACCAGATCTTTGTCGCCCGTAACACCCCAGTCAGCGAGCAACGAGGAAAGGCCGGGATTATCGGAAATATGCTCGCGGCCGAAATCGAGCGGTGGGTCGATCAGGAACATGGCCCTGCCGCCGTTCTCCACGTAGGTTTTGATCGCGGTTACTTCATTGGCGGTGTAATCCGCCTGCGGCCCAGCTACCAGGAGGACATTGCAATCGCCCGGAACGGCGGTCTTGTCGATCAAAGTCAGCGGCTGAACCTGATAGTTATCGCGTTCGAGAAGCGTTTTAAATTTAGAAAGACCGTTGCCATCGGTCTGGTCGAGCGCATGCTCCTGGCTGCCGCTGACGACGCACACTTTGCGCACGCCCTTCAGATCTTTCAGAAAAGCGCCGGTGATTCCTTCTTCGTTCAGCGATTTCGCTTCTTCGCGCCGGGTACCGATTTCGACGTACGCCGTGCCTGGAAAACGCAGCCCGTATGCTTTCGCCACCGTGGGCTGCTTTTGATAGTCGATGTACTGAATCTTGATCTTCGAAGAGAGATTCTTGTAGCGATCGAGAATACCCCGCGCCTGCTCGAAGCCGCTGGCCTTATCGAGATAAGCGATTGTCGCCGGTTCTTTGAGGCCGCTGACAATCTTCTCGGTCTCTTGCGAAAGAGTAAAGCGCTTATTGCTGGTGGTGTCGATGGTCTTGTTGTAACGCTGGCCCAGCCAGTTCACCAGCACCAGCACCGCGATTACGACGATGGTGTAGAGCGACGCTGTCGCGCCGAAGCGAGCCTGGCGCGCTGCGATCGTACTCTTGCGTGCAATCGTTTCTTGGTCGGCCATTATGCCCTCCACCGCAGCGACTCGAGTGAACGAGCCGTCAAAAATAAACCAAGGAAAATCATTGAGAGGTAGTAAACCAGGTCTTTCGTGTCTATAACGCCGCGAGAAAAGCTATCCATGTGGCTGACGATCGAGAGATAGTTCAGAACCTGGATCAAAACCGTGTTGCCGAACGAAGTCGTCCAGTTCAGTATCCAGAGAACAAGCGCCAGTCCGAACCCGATCGCGCCCGCCACGATCTGGTTGCGAGTCAGCGTAGATATGAATGTGCCGAAAGCCAACAGGCAAGCGCCTTGCAGCAGAATCCCTACAAACCCGCTGACTACCGGTTTCCAATCGGGGTTGCCATAGATGAACAAAAAGGAGAAATCAAGCAGGAGAATGGCCAGCAGCGCGCCATACATCAGCACCGCGGAAAGCCATTTACCGATGACTATTTCGAGGTCGTGCAGCGGGGATGTGATCAGCAGTTCGATCGTCCCCTGACGCTTCTCTTCCGCGAACAGCCGCATGCTGATCAGCGGAATGAGAAATAATCCCACCACGGCGATATTCGAGAAGAGCGGGGCGATGACCTGTTCGTTCAGGTTCATAGGCATCGATTGTCCGCTCATTTGGCCTTCGAGCGAAGCCCGCGCGAAGCTCGCGCTGATGATATAGGTGAACACGCCGCTCAGGAAAGCAAAAATGGCGAGCAAGACCCAGGCGATCGGCGAAACAAAATAGGAGTAAAGTTCACGCCGGCAAATAGTCCAGATGTTTCTCATTGCGCGCTCTCCTCGGCTGCCGCCGCCAGGGCCGGTTGCGCCGGTTCAGGATGCGAACCACCAGTCAATTCGAGGAAGACTTCTTCAAGCGTGAGGCTGGTCGATTTAAGCTCCAGCAAGTTCCATCCGGCGTGCACGATTGCTCGGGCTACGTCCGGACGGGAGTTTCTACCTTGCAGGCTCTCCACCTCAAAAACGAAGTGGTCGCTTGGCGAAGGGCGGTCGACCACTTTGCTGACGCCGGGCACTTGCTCGAGACGTTGGCGCACTGCCCAACCATCGGCTTCACCCGCGGTGTCCACTTGCACCTGAACGGCGCCGGCGACTCCGGCCCTGTTCTTCAGGTTCTCCACGGAATCGGTTGCGACGAGCTTGCCCTTATTAATGATGATGACCTTCTCGCAGACCGCTTCGACCTCGGGCAAAATGTGCGTGCTGAGAATGATCGTGTGTTCGCCGGCCAGACTTTTGATCAGCTCGCGCGTTTCGTTGATCTGCTTCGGATCGAGACCGGAGGTGGGTTCGTCGAGAATGAGGACGTCAGGGTTATGGATGATGGCCTGCGCGAGGCCGACGCGCTGGCGATATCCTTTCGACAGCTTCGAAATCAGCTTTCCACTTTCTTCGGCCACCGCGCACCGCTCCATTACCTGCTGCGTGCGCGATTTGATTTCGCTCGCCGGAACGTTTTTCAAACGCGCCACGAAATTTAAATAATCGGAGACAGTCATCTCCGGGTAGAGTGGAGGCGCTTCCGGCAAATACCCGATATGCTTCTTCACTTCAAATGAATCTTCAAAAACATCGAAGCCCGAAACGGTAGCCGTGCCTTCGGTAGGCGGCATGAAGCACGTCAAGATGCGCATGGTCGTGGTTTTACCCGCGCCGTTGGGGCCGAGAAAACCTACGATGTCGCCCTTCTCGACCGAAAACGAGATATTGTTCACGGCGACGTGGCGCGCGTATCTCTTCGAAAGACCTTGAACCTGAATCATATGTTTGGACTAAGGAGACGAAATCGATCGGAACCTCGCGGGCTGGTCTCCAAGCACCGCGAACCGAAATAACTAGGATAGTGAAGCCCGAAAATCCCTGTCAATTGAGACGAACGACTAGATGAGTTGTTAGGCACCTAACCCTATACCAATTATCTGGAAACCGCTATCGACATATACTATGTTTCCAGTAACCCCACGGCTAAGATCGCTTGCCAGGAAAACGGCTGTATCGGCGACTTCGGCGGGATCGGTGTTTCTGCGCAGTGGCGCCACTGCGGCGACCCCTGCTAGAACCTTAGAGAAATCTTTGATTCCACGGGCGGAAGCGGTCTTTACGGGACCGGCCGAGATCGCATTGACACGAATGTTTTCGGGGCCCAAATCGGCGGCGAGATAACGGACGGATGCTTCGAGCGACGCCTTCGCGACGCCCATCACATTATAGTTTTGAACTACACGCGTAGAGCCCAGATAAGTCAATGTAGTTACGGACCCGCCGTTTGTCATAAGTGGCGCTATCGCGCGAGATACGGTCACGAGAGAATATGCACTTACTTCCTGAGCTAATAGGAATCCATCACGGCTGGTCTCGAGAAAAGGCCGCCTGAGGTCCTCCGGGTTGGCGAAAGCGATACTGTGCACTAGCGCTTCAATGGAAGGCGTCGTCTGCTTCAACTCAGAAACAAGTTGATCCAATTCATCCTGCTTGGTTACATCGCACGGGAAGATTTTTGACGCGCCAAGATCCGTGCCAAGCTCTTCCACCGTCTGACGCTGCCGTTCGCCTTGATAGGTGAGAACAAGGGACGCTCCTTCACGGACGAAAGCGGCCGAGATGGCGTAAGCAAGGCTCCATTTGTTCGCGACGCCCAAAACGAGCGCGGTCTTACCGGCGAGCAACTGTGACATGAAGAGACATTGTAGCTTGCGGTGATCAGTGATCAGGCCACAGCCGACGTGCAGAAAGCGCATTTACGCGCTGCAATCGGTATATCGCTCAGGCATTCCGGGCATTTTTTGGACGTGGGATCGGGCGGGGCTTCGCCGCGCTTAACGCGCGCTATTAATGTGTTTACCGGCAAGACAACGAAAAAATAAACGGCCGCAGCGATCAGCAGAAACGAGACTAAAGCATTTATGAAATCACCAATGGGAAATTTGGTGCCATTGATACTGAAGCCGAGGGCGGAGAAGTCGGGCTGACCCACAATGGCGGCGATGAGCGGCGTAAGAAAATCTTTCACCAGCGCTGTAACGACCGTGCCAAAAGCGGCGCCCATCACGACGCCGACCGCCAGGTCCACCACGTTCCCGCGGAGAATAAACTGTCTAAAGCCTTTCATATGTCTCCTTTCCGGGTGATCCCCGGACCTACATAGTTGTAGCGCACCGAGATAGGGGATGCAACCGTTCAGCGGCGCACAGTCGCCTCGATGTAGCCGGATGGCTCGTCCGTGGGCACAAAAATCCGGTTGGGATTATCCAAATCAAACCTGGAAAGATCCGCGAGCAGGTAGTGCTTGTTCGGCATAGTCAGGTGAATCTCGCTGACCGCGGCGAACTCTCCGATTACTGACTCCGCCATGGCGTAGAGCGTGTGCTGGACAGAAAGGCTGCGATGGAGCGCGAACGTAGCCAGCAGGCGGGCGCGGATTTTCGCGTGCAGCCCATCGAAATCGTGTGTGCCCGGCGAATCGCTCCAATCGGCATCCAAAACCGTACCGAGCAGCCGGTCGCTGGTTTCCGGCAGAGTTGTGTATTCGTCTTTTGGATAGCCCGCGAAGCTCGAGCCGGCGGTCTTCAGAATTTGGAGATTGCGAATGCCGGAAATGGACGTTTCCTGCGATCGCGTAACCGTGCAGGCCGCGACACGCCGTTCCTTGCCGGCTTGTATAAAGGCGGCGTCGTAATCCCCAATCCGGCTCCATGGCGTTCCTTCAATTTCTACTTTTACCTGGCGCAAGTGCGGAAGGCGGCCGAGAAAGTGGTGGCCGAGATCGCGCGCGAACTGTTCCATACAGACGATCGGAGTCTTGCGGGCGAGCGCGTAGACGGTGTTCTTCATCGTATCGGTGGGGAGCACCTTACTGTTGTCGCCCGCGATGTACGATTCGGCCAAATCGCCTTCGAAAAAAATTTGCGTGTTCCATTCGACAATCTCGTGCCGTGGGCCGTCCCGCGTCACCTGCAGCAGGCGAACACGCGTTTTGCCATAAGTATCGAAAATGAGAGTCGCCATATTAAGCGCCGCGATAGGTTGTGTACCCGAATGGACTGATCAAGAGCGGAATGTGATAGTGCGTGGCGGGATCGCGAACGATGAAAACCACGCTCACTTCCGGATAGAAGCCGTCGGGAAATACGGATTGAAGATCGAAGACCAGCCGGTAGGGACCGGCGGCAAGCACTTCATCGGCCGGCAGGAGCGAAGCGCAGCGGCCGTTTGCATCCGTGCAGCCACGGCCGATCTCTCGATTCGATTCCAAAAGCCGCACTCCGACGTTGGCGGCCGGTCTGCCGGACGACGTGTTGAGAACGTGAGTAGAGATGGCGCTCATCAGCCAAACAATTTTCGCAGCCTTAGCGCCGTGATGTCTCGTTGTTCGAGGGCTGCGATCCGGATCTCTTCGGAGCGGCCGTTCGAGAGCCGCTCGACCAGCTCCCGATGCATTTCTTCGGCAGATTTACCGCTGGCGCAGGTGATGAAGATAAAGCCGAATCGACTCTCGTACTGGCGATTCAATTCCCGCATCGCGGCGGCGGTCTCCTTCGCGGCGGTGTTCATGCCACTTTGTTCCAGCGCCGCCCAGACCAAATTAGAGGACTCGCCGATTTTTGGATGTGTCGTAAACGCCTCCAGCCAGTCCGCTTCGGGAAGAGCCTGCCAGACTTCTTCGGCCGATACGTGCAAATGAATGCGGTCGGTGAACGGCCGGCGCGCCACCATTCCGCTCGCCCAGGCGCGCGATCCGCAGCATTCGAGCATTTTGAGAAAGGCCGTATTGGCATCGGCGGAATTGAACTCGCTGAGTTTCATCGAAGGCTTTCCAGGTACTCGGCCAGTAGATTTGCCGTGACGGCGCTGCGGTATGCTTCCGTCGACCGGATATCGGACATGGGTGCGATTTCGGCTCCTATGGTTTGCTGAGCTTGCTCGATGAGGTCCTGTGTAACGCGCTTTCCAGCCAGTAGACCTTCGGTTTGGTAACAACGCAATGGGATCGGCGCGACGCTGCCGGCGGCGACGCGAATATCTTCGATGGTCCCGTGATGAAGGCGCGCGGCCGCGGCCAGGCTTACTTTAGCGATCGCTTGCGCGCGGCGGGTCCCCACTTTGCGGCTGTACTGCGCGTGCCTAGAAGTATTGCGGGGTAAGCGGATTTGATAGAGCAGCTCATCCGGCAGGATTTGCATTTGCTTGTAGCCGGTATGAAAATGGCGATACGGGATGCGGCGCTCGCCACGGCGCGAAAGGAGCGTGAGTTCGGCATCGTAGACGAGAAGGGCCGGCGCGGAATCCGCTGCTGGCGAGGCGTTCACGATGTTCCCGCCGAGCGTGCCTCGATTCTGGTTGGCGATGCCGCCGGTCCAACTGGCGGCGGCCGGAAGCAGCGGAAACTCCGCACGCAGCGTGCTGTCCTGCCGGATTTGTGTATATGTGACGGCCGCGCCCAAGACCAGCTCGCCGCTTACAATTTCGATTGTTCGTAGGGCGGCAATCGCGCGGATACTGACGAGCCGGGAATAGGGCAGCTTGCCGGCGTTGAATAGAACCATGAGATCCGTTCCTCCGGCGATCGGACGCCAACCTTCGCCCGAGGCCAGCAGGTCGAGCGCCCTAGCAACATCGGACGCGCGCACCGCATCGTAATCGGGAACGAACGCTCTCATGCCATCTGTGCCGCCCTCTCGACGGCTGCGATGATCTTTGTGTAACCGGTGCAACGGCACAAATTGCCGGCGAGCCCTTCTCGAATCTGATCGGTGGTCGGGTGCGGCTCGCGGGAAAGCAGATGAATAGCGGCCATGATCATTCCGGGCGTGCAGATTCCGCATTGAGCGCCACCGCTTTCGATAAAGGCATCCTGGATCGAGTGCCCGTCCACTCCTTCGATTGTCGAAACGCACGAGCCTTCTGCTGCAATGGCAGGAACCAGGCACGAATTCACCAACTCGCCATCGATAATTACGGCACAAGCGCCACATTCTCCTTCGCCGCAGCCTTCTTTGGTTCCGCGAAGGCCAAGATCCTCGCGCAAGACATCGAGCAGACGCTTCATCGGATACGCTTCGACTGAAGCAGGCTCACCGTTGACTATGAAAGAGATCGGACCCTTCTGCATTCAGGCCACTCTTCGAGACAAAACATCTTCCGGCATGAGCGGCAGGCGATCGAACGGGATTCCGAGTGCATTTTCGACGGCGTTGAGAATGGCCGGCGCAGGACCGTCGATCGGCAGCTCTCCGATGCCTTTGGCGCCCATGGCGCCGTGAGCGTACGGGATCTCTTCGAAGAAAACGCGTATGGGGGGCACGTCGACCGAGGTCGGGATGATGTAGTTTGTGAGCTGATTATTAGCCATGCTGCCGTCCCGCCAGATTACTTTTTCATAGAGCGCGTAGCCGATGCCTTGCACGACTCCGCCTTCGATCTGACCAGCGGCCAGTATCGGATGGAGAACACGGCCGACTTCCTGCAATGCAACGAAATCGTCGACCTGGACCTCGCCCGTAAGAGTATCCACGGTGACTTCCGCTACGTAAGTCGCAAAGGAGTATGCGCCGTATGCTTCGCCACGATACTTCTCGTCGTCCCAGGAGATGCCCGGAGGTTCTTCGTATTGGACTCTTATTCGCTTCGAACCGTTCTGTTCCAATTCGCGTTTGAGGCCAAGCGCCGCTTTCTCCACCAGCTTGCCGATTACCATGGCGGTGCGCGAGGCGACGGTGGGGCCGCTATTCGGAACGAGCGATGTGTCGGGCCGCGGTACGTCCACTTGTTCGTAGCTGATTCCGAGCGTCTCGGCGGCGATCTGCGCCAGGATCGTATTCGTGCCTTGCCCCATTTCCGTCATCGAGCTGAGTATGCGCACACGGCCATCCGGGGTTGCTTCCATCTCGACCACGGAGGCGAGATGGCGCTCACCGGAACCGGTGAAGCCAGCTCCGTGGAGAAACGTGGCGAAGCCAATTCCCTTTTTCCGAACGTTGGTGCGATTCAGGATCTCGAAATGTTTTATCTTTTCGCGGTAGCCGGCAATCGACAGGGCGCGGTCCTGAAGGGCCGGGAGATCGATCGCGTCTTGGATCGTTTGACCCGTAGCGGTCGTATCGCCTTGGCGCAAGAGATTGCGGCGGCGGAATTCATCCGGCGCCAAGCCGGCGGCGCGGGCGGCTTTGTTCATATGGCGCTCGAGCGCAAACAGGCTCTGCGGCGCACCGAATCCGCGAAACGCGCCATGCGGAGGCGTGTTTGTGGCGACCGCGGTGCTGCGCACGCGCACGTTGTCGCAGCGGTAAGGTCCGGAGGCGTGAATGGTGCCTCGCGAGAGGACCACGCTCGAAAGGGTCGCGTAGGCCCCGCCATCGATAATAAATTCGATGTCCATAGCGAGCAGGCGTCCGTCGCGCGAGATGGCGATTCGATGCCGGGTGCGGGATGGATGGCGCTTGGTCGTTGCCGCCATATCTTCTTCCCGGTCGTACACGACCTTCACTGGCCTGCCTGATTTCCACGCGAGCAGCGCTGCGTGGCCGGCGAGCATGGAAGGATATTCTTCCTTGCCTCCGAATGCGCCGCCGGTCTCCTGCTGTATGACGCGGATTTTTTCGGTGGGCAGGGTAAATAACGGCATCAGTGCTTTGTGTACATAGAACGGGCACTGCATGGAGCCGCGCACGGTGATAGTACCATCGGACTCGATGCTGGCGAGCATGCCGTTGGGCTCGATATAAAGTTGTTCCTGCGCGCCGGTCGAGTACTCGCCCTCGACGATGAAGGCGGCTTCGGGCCACACCTTATCGACGTCCCCTTTTTCGATCAGATACGTTTTGAAGACGTTGCCGGCGGCTAACGATTCCTGCATGTCGAGAATGGCCGGGAGGGGTTCATATTCAACATGGACCAATTGGCGCGCTTTTCGTACGAGATCTTTGTCCGGATGCGCGAGCAGCAGGATCGGCTCTTGTGCGTGGTTTACAATTCCGTCGGCCAGGAAGGGCTGATCTTCCACTATTAGTGAGACGATGTTCTTCCCTGGAATATCGCGAGCGGTAACGATCGTGAACTCGCTCCAAGGCACGCCATTACAAAAGCGAATCTGTTGGATGCGGCCGCGGGGGATACTACTGCGAACGGTTGCGCCGTGCAGCATTCCAGGGAGTTCGATATCGTCGACGTACTCCGCGGCACCGGTGACTTTGATCCGCGCCTCCTTGCGCGGAACGGCCGTTCCGACAACTCCACTCGCCATTTGTTTACTCTACATGGAAAGGGGCGGAGAACCTGGCAACGCCTGCTATGCTACGCAGGTCCAACACCAAGCCCTATGACCACCGAAAAAGAGCACTGGATGCGGCGGGCCATCGAATTGGCCGTGGACAACGTGCGCTTCGGGGCAGGCGGGCCGTTCGGGGCGCTGGTGGTGAAGGAAAACCGGCTCATCGCGACCGGAGTGAATCGCGTCACGGCGACCAACGATCCGACGGCGCATGCCGAGGTGATCGCGATTCGGGCGGCTTGCCAGAAACTCGGCGCCTTTCAGCTTGAGGGATGCGAATTGTATTCGAGCTGCGAACCTTGTCCCATGTGCCTGGGGGCGATCTTCTGGGCGCGGCCCAAGGCTTTTTATTTTTCGACGTCGCGCCAGGCGGCGGCGGCCGCGGGTTTTGACGATGCGCACATTTACGACGAATTGCCGCTGGCGCCCGGCATGCGGTCGATCCCGGGCTATTGTGTGCTGCCGGAGCGCGGCGCGGAACCATTCGAGGAGTGGGCTCGGGCTCTCAAGAAAATTCCTTATTGACTGAGCTGGGCCAGGGCGTTGGCGAGGACGCGCACGCCATTCGAGATGTCCTGCGGCGAGGCATACTCGTCGGGCCGATGACTGACGCCCGCCTTGCACGGGATGAAGAGCATGCTCACAGGGGTAATGCGGGACATGAAGAGCGAATCGTGATAAGCGCGGCTGACCATCAACGAGTAAGAGCAGCCTTCGCTTTCGGATGCACGCTTGAGAACATCGATGAGCGCGGGATCGCAGGTTGCCGGTGCGTCGGAGTTCAGGATGAGCATTTCAATGATCGTGCCGCGTTTCTGCCGCATGCGGTCGCAGGCGGCTTCGAGCGCTTTAACAACTGTGTCGCGGCGTCGCGGGTCGGTGTCGCGGATGTCGAACTCGAGCTTTACGCGGCTTGGGATGCCATTGCTCACGCCAGGAAAAACTTCGCAGACACCGCAGGTCGCAACCGTATCGATGGCGCCACTTGCGCGGGCGGCTGATTCAACCGCCAGATGCGATTTCAGCCGCCGCTAGAAAAGCATCGCGACGTTGAGCCATCAGGACTGCGCCGGCGTGGCCGCCTTCTCCTTCTATCGTGAGGCGAAAGCTGGATGGCGCGGCGATGCTCTTGACGATGCCGAACTGGATTCCGTCGCGCTCGAGTAGCGGACCTTGCTCGATGTGCAGCTCGACGAAGCCGTGATAATAGCCGGGCGGAAGTTTTACGCTGTCGAGCGTGCCGGTAAAACCGGCTTGCTCGCGGATCTTCGAGAGCGGCTTTCCTTCGGCGTCCTCCAGTCGGTCGGCGGCGCTAGGATCGAGCGCTCCTGCCAACAGACGGCTACCGAGACAGCCAATGCCGAAGCGAGTCGGCTCTTCGGAAGTGAAAAGCAGAAGCTCGATCGAACGGCGCGGGCGAAAGCCGCTGGCCTGGAGAGCGCGGATCGCCTCCAAGCCTCCGAGAACCCCGACGGTACCGTCGTATTTTCCGGAGTGAGGAATGGCGTCGATATGAGAGCCGGTGCCGACGCGCGGCAGTTGCGGGTCGGCACCTTTCCAAGTGGCGAACGTATTGCCAACGGCATCTTCGCGCACGTCGAGGCCGGCTCCGAGACATAAGAGCTTGAACCAGGTGCGGGCTTCCATATCGGACGGACTGAAGACCACGCGCGTGACGCCCGGCTTCGACGCGCCGGAAAACTCCGCCAGCGTTTCGAGCTCGGAAAAAATCTTCATCGAGAGCGTAGCGGGTGCCGGTTCCAGTCTTTGTAGATGAGGTATTTCGCCGGTGATTTGCCAATCGCGCCAAACCACTGCGGGCAAAACGGAGCCATCCAAATGAAGTCGCCCGCCTCGACGGGATACCAGGAATTGCTCAGCTTATAGATGCCGCCACCCTCGAGCATCCATAAGCCGTGCTCCATCAAGTGCATTTCGACCATGCCAAGAGAAGCGCCGGGCTGGAAGGTCATGCTGTTGACCGCGAAATCGAATTCGGGCGAATCGGGAAGAAGCGTGCGGACTTCGATATCGGGATCGCCTAAAAGCGGCTGCGGTGCGACAGCGGCTTCATTACCGCTGAGAGATCTCGGAGCGATGGACCCGCTGACCGATTGGTATTCTTTTTCGATCACCAGGACACGGCTCACTTCAGAAGCTAAGACCGATTGCGCTGTTCCAGCGGGCAGATATGCGTAGCCCGCCGCCACGAGTTTTTGCGCGGCGACGGCAATGCTTCCTTCGAGTACGTACACGAAGCGCTCGCCATAGGCAGGCGCGAGCGAACCTCTGCTTTGCATTTCGGCGGTGTAGGCGGTGAATCCCGCCCCGTTCGCAGGCGCGGCATGGACAATAGCGGTAGCGGCCTGCATGCCGGGCAGCGGGGCGCGGACAAACGTGTCCGGGGTCTGCAGCAAATGGTCTTCGCGACGGGAAGCTCGGGTTACGCCGTAATGATGCACAGACTTGTACCTTAGCTTAGAACCTGTTCAAAAAATGCAATCCGGCGGCGAGTGCCAGTTGCACGTCACCCGGGAAGACGCTCTCCTCGGGATGATGGCTGAGGCCGCCGGGACTGCGCAGGAAAATCATGACGGAGGGAATCTTTTCCGCAAGAATCATGGCATCGTGGCCGGCGCCGCTTGTCATGCGGTGGCCGCGGCAACCTACTTCTTGGAGGGCACGCACGGCGACCGAGACCAGGGCCGGCTGCATTTCGACGGATTGTTGATCGAGCTGGCGAACAATGTGAACCCCGAGGCCGCGCTCCCGCGCAAGATCGTTTGCGGCGGCAATCAGATTCTCGACCGCGCGGGTCCGGATCTGGTCCGAGGCGTGGCGCACGTCGAGCGAGGCGGTCACCTCGGCGGGAACCACATTGCTCGCACCAGGTTTTGCTTCGAGCCGTCCGACCGTCGCCACCAATCCGGGCGAGGAGCGGGCTTCCTTTTCCACTTGGGTAATCCAGTGAGCGGCGGCTGCCAACGCGTCGCGCCGCAGGCCCATAGGCGTTGTGCCCGCGTGCGCCGCTTTGCCGGTGAACTGGACGGCAAGCCGGCTTTGCCCGGCGATTGACTCCACTACCCCGAGCGGCTCCTCCATGCTTTCGAGAACGGGGCCCTGCTCGATGTGAAATTCGAGATAGGCAAAGGTGCTTGGATCGAGAGCGGCCGCCGGCAGTTGAGCCGGATCGAGACCGAACTGCCGAATGGCGGACTCAAGGGAAACGGCGGCGCTGTCTTCGAGCGCGAGTAATTGTTCGTCCATTCGGCCCACCAGGGCGCGGCTGCCGAGAAACGGTACACCGAAACGAACGCCTTCTTCTTCAGAGAATCCGGCTATTTCAATCGCGAATGGCAGGCGCTTTCCCGCCAGCGATTCGAGCAGCGCCACGCCGAGAACGACTCCTAATACGCCGTCATAAGCGCCGGCATTTGGGACGGTATCCAGATGGGAGCCGATGAGCAGACGTCCCGCCGCAGGATCGGAACCAGGGTATACCCCGCGCAGGTTGCCTGCCGCATCCACGCTGACTTCCATCCCAAGGCTTTGCATCCAGCCGCGCAGAAGTTGATGGCAGTCGTGCATGGCCGGACATAGGAACGTGCGCGTAGTTTCGCCGGGAGTCTGGCTGCATTGGGCAATCTGCCGGCAGCAGGCCAAGGCCTTATCGCATAGACGTGCCACTACTCACTTTTGGCGGAAGCGCGTTGGTCCCACCGGTGCTGCACCAACCGGTAGGTCCAGTAATAGAGATTTTCCCGCACGATATAGTTTCTGGTTTCCAAAACAAAGCGCCGGGTGAATCGGCTCATTTTGTTGCCCGGCGGATGCGGCGCCGGGGAAATTTCGTCAGGATCCGCGGCGGGCGCGCACGGCTGCAATGCAAGAACCGCGACGGCGCCATCGGTAACCAGTCCATTCCGATCGTCTGCGGAAGCCGCTTGTTCCCTTTCGATGAACCCCGGCGCTTGGGAGCAGCCACCAAAGACCAGGTCCGTTGAAACCTTGGTTCTTTCCGCGTCGATGTGCGTGTCGATTTTATGGGTGAAGTTTGCCCCCCGAAGATTGAACCCGATGCCGGTATCGTGGGTCGCCGCGCCCAGCCAGACCGGCTCGCCGCCGATCGAGCCCGCCTCCCAAATGCGCACGTGATGCCGCTTGGCGACATTGTTGAGCGACTTCTCGAAAACGAAAGCGGGGTTAGCCTGCTGGTAGAGCAAAGTCGAGACCGGGGCGCTGGCATACTCGCGCATGGCATTGAACGCGCCGTACATACGCGAATAATTTTTGATGGTGGCCGGATCGGCGCGATACCAGCCAGCCGCCGTAAAGGCATCCAGCAGATCCTTCTCGGAACCAATGAAGGCGAGATTAATGATGTCGGGCGCGGGCCGGCCATCTGCCCTTTCCGTGGCGAAAGGCTCTTCTCGAATCTGATCCGCAAGCTCCGGCGAGACGGTGGGCGGGGGGGCAACGGCGGCTTCCGTGCCGGTCGGCGTGGTCATGCTCACGCGCAGTTTCATATCCGTACCAGGCGGCAGATGGATCTCGGGCTCGGCGAACGGAAACATCTTATAGCGTATGGCGAAGAGCGCGACTGCCCCGATTGGACCCATCTCGAATTTCGAGCAAATCTGGTTACTCGCGCCGGTCAAGCCGATTAAGGAACGGGAAAACAGGTTGAGAGATGGCCGCATCCAGACGCCGAAGATGAAACGATTCGGGTCGTTCGCGGAGACGACGCCTCGAATCTTTCCAGTCGATGTGACGCGTTCGCGAGAGTTATCGATGGAGACTAGCCTGGCATGAAGAGGAAACGTTTGGCCATCCGGGGTGCGATATTCGGCGAAGCTCAATTCGATGCTGGCTCGCTCGCGGATAAGCCCCAGGCCGACCGGCACGGCGCGACGGATAATACCGGAAATGAGAGACCCGCGCGGAATGATTATCTTTCCGTTCGACTCCAGATGCCGGATTACCACGCAACGAAATGGCGAGCCGGCTGGAGAGTAACTGGTGAGATGAGTTGTCAGCCGCACTTCCAGCGTGGGCTGTTTTAGAGAACTGCTGATAGAGCCAGCGGGGGCAAGCGGCGTTGCGCACGCGGCAATGCAGAGTAAAAGTATGCGTGACAAAATGTCAGCCCCCGCAGACGTGATGATCGAAAACAGAGCTTAGCACGTTCCCGCGAGTCGGTGCAGCTGAAAAAGTTTCGGGCCGAGTTTAGGGGTTTTAATGAAAAGCGCGGGTCAGTGCGGTAAGGGAGGTAACAAGCTGTACCGCCACCACGTTATCGCGTTCTTCATGGGTAGTAGAGAGTGCCGCGCGCTTGTAGGATGCCTTGAGCAATTGATGATTGTTTGGCCGGAATCCGAATCCGAACTCGTATACGCGCTGCGGGATAGCGGCGTGATCGATGCTCGCCCCAGAACTATCTTCGACGGCCGGAAAACGCAGCGCGGTGATGCGCGCCGCCAGATAGATCCTCGGGGTTACGATGCGTTTCAGTTCGGCATAGGCCGCCTGTTCCGATGGAGAGCTGTGAAACCCCGGCATTCCATATGTGAACCGCTGCCATTCACCCGCGAGAGACCACCAGCCCCGTGCCCACTGGGCATCCACGCCAGAGCCCGTGGCGAGGAAATCGGTGATCTTTCCGGACGGCAGGAAGGGCTCGACGACGCGATCCAGATAGGGGCCTCGAAAACCCGACGCTCCCACGTGCAGCCCGGAGCGGAAGGTGTACCCGCCGCCAGCGCTCCATTGCGCGAACTGACTGGACGACGTGAGCCCGTGCGGATTTACGGGCGAGCTATTGGTCACTTGCAGGCGGGCGTCTATGCGCGCGAGCGAGACGTCGATTTCGGCTCCCGGCAAACCATATAGAGTGACTGGAATCAGACCGTAGGAGTCGATTTCCGATCCTCCGCAACCGAAGTCGACGTCGTACTGGTATTGCGCCGATCGCAGATCCCGCACGCCGCATGGGAGCTGATCCGCCCGGAAGGGCAGAGTTGCAAGATAACTGGGCGGCGGATTCGGAAACAGTGTCTTCGCATCGTCATATTGCAGCGGGAACGATCCGAACGCCGAGCCGAGTTGTCCAGCCTTTACTTGAATAGAGGCATTTCGAATTACCTTGTTATAGCCTGCGAATGCCTGGAGCACGTGGAATCGGACGGGACGGTCATTTTCCGGCCCGCTTTCATAGCCAAACAAAGACGACGACTGCACGTCCAGAGCCGAGTAAATAAACCAGTGAGAGCCGAGCTGCAGAGTTGGGTACGCGCTGGCTCGAAAGCCAGTAGAGAAACCAGGAGAGAACGTCTTGTTATCCGGTAAATTGCCGTAGAGCAGGTCGCCCGTGAGCTCGAGCGGGAGGGAAAATCCGGAACTGGCTTCCTGAGCGTTTGCGAATAAACAAGCGACGCAGGCGGCGAGCGCGATCGAAATAGTGCGGGTGCGGTTCATGCTTCCGTGCTTCTTGTCGCCGCTACATAATCCGGAACCGGGGGTGGAGCAACCAGAGGAAGAGGCAGCGACAACTGAAAAGTTGAACCGAAGCCGACGCGGCTTTCGACGGTCAGGGCGCCACCCATTAGGTCCGCCAGGCGCTTGGCAATCGTGAGGCCGATCCCGATTCCGCCATGACGCCGCGTCGTCGATCCGTCGGCTTGAGTAAACCGCTCGAAGATGATAGGAAGTTTCTCTTCGGAGATGCCAACTCCGCTATCTTCGACGGCCAGTGTCATGACCGCATGGCCGGTAATTTGTTCCCGGCAGGCGATGCGCACGTGAACATAGCCGTGTTCGGTAAATTTGAGCGCGTTCCCGCCGAGCGCGATCAAAACCTGCCGAATTCTTCTCGGATCGCCGAGGAAGCGGCTGGGCGCGGCGGCCGGATACGACATCGCGAGGCGAATGGACTTCTTTTCGGCAACGGGCCGCAATGCATCCATTACTTCGCCGATAGCCACCCGGAGATCGAAACTTTTTTCTTCGACGGTCAATGTTCCGGCCTCAATTTGCGTGAAATCCAGAATGTCGTTGATGATCAGGAGCAGCGCTTGCGCCGATTGGCGGGCCGTGATGGTGTAATCCTGCTGCTCCTCGCTGAGCGCCGTATCGAGGAGCAGATCGGTCATCCCCAAGACGCCGTTCATTGGGGTCCGCAGCTCATGGCTGATATTGGTGAGGAATTCGCTTTTGGCGCGATTGGCGGATTCAGCCGCTTCCTTTGCGGCTTTGAGCTCTCCGCGCGAGCGCCGTTCGGCATCGGCCACCTGGTTGAAAGATTCGGCAAGAAGATTCACCTCGAATGCGCCTTTGCCGGCGTTCAGACGAGCCGGCAGTTCCCCGGTGCGCCCGCTCTCGCGCAACTGCGCGACCAATTTGCGCAAAGGTTGCGAGACCGAACGCGACGTGAGCAGGGTAGCGGCCAAAGCCAACACAATGCCGGCCGCGCCTACTTCAAGGAGTATGTGTAGAAAACCGGCGCTGAATTCGTGGAGCGGGCGATCGAGGGAGCGAAATCCGAGTAATCGGTAATTGTCGCCGGTTTGCGATGCCTGTAATGGCGAGACCACGTAAGTTTCGCCCTTCACGGAAATTTCGCATCCTGACTTGGGCTGATTGCACCGCTCCCGGACTTGTTTCTGAATCGACCGGTTCCATTCGGTCGCAAACGTCGATCGAATCACTCTATTTCCTTCTAGAAGGATCGCTTGTCCCGCCAGTGGATATTGGCCCAACTCAAACCTCGTGCCCACGGTGAGCGCGCCGACGCTATCGCCGCCCAATTCAATCGGGACAGTTTGCAATTGATACAGAACACCCCCGAGCGAGACCAGAGTGGGATGGCGCGGGAACGACGGCAGCGAAGGTTCCGCCATACGCACTTCAGAAAACGGGGTCAGCTCCGGAAATGCGACTAATGCGACTGTCTCCCCGTGCCAATCGGAGATGGCCAGAAGATCATAAGCCGTCAATGCGTGCAATTCGCGTAGCTGAGTTTCGATCGTCGTCCGAACCTGAGTGCGGACGGTAGGGTCGCGACCAGCTTCCGCCAGCAGGCCGACGGCGGCTTTCAGGCCCGCGCTTTCCGTCAGTGCGGCGACCAGTTGGGCCGTGCGCCGGGAATATTCCGTGCTGGCGCGGTTCAAGGAGGCGTCGGACGATTCGAGCTGCTCGCGCAGATCGCGCCGGATCTTCTGGTCGACGGCGGCGCGCAGGATGAGGAAGGACGCCGCGAGCACCAGACAGACCGGTAGAAAGGAAAAGAGGAAGGCCCGGGCCGTCAGCGATAGGCGGCCCGAAATCACGGCTTGTCCGGCTCCTCTTCTGGAATCATCATGCTGACGTGTATCGGGCTACTCCGGACAGTTAACTCGCGGCGATACAGTCCGCCAAATCGCTGCCATGCCATAAGCCGGTACTTTCCCGGCGGTATATCGGGCCATTCGAAGGAACCGTCGCTCGCCGGCTGAGTTGCCCAGCGGCTCGAAACCACCACGATTGCGGCATACATGTTCGAATGCACGTGGCAGTAAACTTGCACGACGCCTGCTCGCGGAAATGTCACCTGCCTGCTCTGCCCTTTGGGGTAATAGCCAAGATCGAACGGGCGCGCCGCGGACAGTGAGAAGATGTTGTGAAATACCAGATCCAGGTTCGGGAATTCTACTGTGGAGCCTTTCGGTACGATTACTAGCTGTGGTTCAAAGCGATGGTTTCGTTGTTCGATTGTCGCAGCGACCGGCGCCACGCTTTCCGGCCGATCGGACTCCAGCCAAACCGCTACTCGCTCGAATTGGTTTGTGCTGCGCGGCGCGGGCGCAGGGGTTTCCGCCGCTCCGGCCCGAAGATTGTAAGCTGTGGCGGTAACGGTTGTCCGCCTGACGTTCTTCTGCAGGATGATTTGGCCGGCGACCTCGGCGCCGACGCCAGGCCAACAGCAAACGTCCAACATAGTAAAAACTACTGCACAAAAAGCCGCGCGGGTCATTATGTCGGGCTTTTCCCTGGAATTCTCATCGGGCGATTACTGAAGAAACTGTAGAGACCAGCCTGGCTTGTTGCGGTCTGCAACTTTAAGGAACTGGCGCGCATCTGTATCCACGGATTTGATGCGTAAGCCTAGTCAACTTAGGGTATAGCGCGGAAAGCCGCTCGAACGAACAGGCGGCAGCGACGGAGGAAGAATCAATGTCTAAGGCAAAATTAGAAAATGTCCAGCGGGCGCTTGAGGCGAAGCGGAAGGAGCTTCAGGCGGGCAGTTCGGACCGGGAAGAAATCCTAATCGAGAATGCAGCGGAGGAGTTCGACCGGCTGCAGCAGCAACTCAACCGCGAGGTCGCGATCCGCAATCTCGATCGCGAATCGAGGCTACTGAAAGAAGTACAGAAGGCGCTCAATCGCGCTGCGGACGGGACTCTCGGTATCTGCTTGCGTTGCGAGGAAGAAATTCCCGAAAAGCGGCTGAACGCTGTGCCTTGGGCTGCGTACTGCATCAATTGCCAGGAAGCCATCGATCGGCAACACGCGGCGGGCGAGCCGGCGGAAGACGACTCTTTTGAAGCTGCGGCTTGACCAGTCGCTTCGAAGGCATCCTCCCGTCGTGTTCGAATGAGCCGGTACCTTTTAGATTTAGATGCCCGGCCGCTAATCAATCCTGGCGCAACGCCAGCATGGGATCGACTCGGGCGGCGCGGTGGGCCGGAAACGCGCAGGCAAATGCCGCGATGCCGAGCACGCCTATACCGACCGCGAGGTAAGTAATACTGTCTGCCCTCGATATTCCGTAAAGCATTCCGGTCAACAGCCGCGAAGCGCCTGCGCCGATTGCCAGGCCGGAAAGGCAACCCAGTAGAGAAACGCCCATGCCCTGCGCCAGAAAGCGCGCGCGGATTTGGGCGGGAACTGCGCCGAGGGCCATGCGCAATCCGATCTCCCGGCTGCGCAAGCTGACCAGGTAGGAAAGCGTTCCGTACAAGCCGATCGCGGCTAGCAATATTGCCGTCAGGGCGAATAGCGAGAGCAGGAGCGTACGGAAGCGGTTCTCGGCGCTGCTATCAAGGAGGTGCTGCTCGAGCGGCATCACATCGAATACAGACCGGTTTGGCTCGATCTGATGCACTTTTCGGCGAAGTGCGGCCGCTAGAGGCAGCGGATCGCCGCGGGTACGAATCAGAAAATAAGGATCGGGCATGCCATTGGTGGAGCACGTATAAATCGTCGGTATGGGCGCGCGGTTCAAGCCATCTTCGCGGGCATCCGCGGCGATGCCGATGATTTCGGCGGGCGGTTGCTGGAACGGATTCGGTGTGATCGCTAGATGATGCCCAATGGCTTGCTGGCCGGGAAAATAGGTTTCGACGAAGCTGCGATTCACGACCACGGTAGTCCATTGCGCCCGGTCTCCGCAAGAGGCGCCGGCGAGCAGCGGGATGCGCATGGTTTCGAAATATCTGCCGAATATAACCTTGCCGTCGGCTGAGATCTTGCGGTCCGGTGAAACGGCTGCATCGATCGGATTGACATCCACCGGCCAGCCATCGGAAGCGCCCGGGAGGCTTACGGTAATAGCGGCGGATTCTACACCGGGGACCGCCGCCAGTTCGTCGAGCGTACGCTTCAGGCGCTGGTACATTTTCTGCGGTTGCGCGGTTTCCCCGTAGTTGCCGCTGACCCGCAGGGTCAAAACATGGCTGGCGTCGAAGCCGGGCGAGACCCGGCCTATCTCCTGGAAGCTGCGCAATAGCAGACCAGCTCCCACGAGCAGCGTGACAGCCAGGGCGACTTCGGCGCCCACGAGACTCCACTGCAATGGGGCGCGCGCGGAGACTTGCGTGCGGCTGTTCGAAGAAAGCCCGGAGGAAATGGAGCGGCGCGAGGCTATGAGCGCGGGCACGACGCCAAAGAGCAGCGTGGCGATGATGGCGCAAGTGAGCGTGTACAGCGCGAGACGCCAATCGAGCGTAATTTCCTGGGTACGGGGGAGCGCTTTGGCCAGCGTATGGAACACCCGGACGGCGGCCGCCGCGAGGACCAAGCCGAGTGCGGCGCCGATCAGGGCGAGTACCAGGGCTTCCGTGAGGAGTTGCGCGACGATGGAGGCGCGGGATGCTCCGAGCGAGTAGCGGATCGAGATCTCGCGGGTGCGCTCGATGATGCGGGAGAGCAGCAGCGCGGCGATGTTGGTACAGGCGATCAGGAGCAGCAGGCTTACTGAACCAAACAGAATCCAGAGAGACCGGCTGGAACCGCTTACGATGCTTTCTTTCAGAGGCTGAATTTCAGCCGTGAGATCCTTATCGGTCTTCGGGAATGCCCGGGCTAGACGGGCCTGTACGGTGTTGAGATCGGCGCGTGCCTGAGCTATGGTCACGCCTGCTTTGAGCCGCCCCACGGCCGTGAACCAGGTGGAGCTGCGGTCTTGCGCAAAGGGCGCATCCATGGGTACGGGAAGCCAGAGATCGACGTCCGCGCTCGGAAATCGAAAGCTTGCCGGCATAACACCGGCAATCTGGACGGTCCAAGTATCGACACGAAGCGTTTTACCGACTGCCCGTGGATCGGCGTGAAAGCGGCGGCGCCACAGCCGATCGCTGATCAGCACGGCCGCAGGGTCCGCCGAAATGCTCTTCGGCCTGCGTGAAGTCGCGGCCCAGCGCCGGTGCGACTCCAAGCACCTGCAGAAAGCGCGGAGTCACATCTGCGCGTAGAAGCCGCTCAGGAAACGCGCCGGAGATCTCAGAAACGTTTTCTGTGTACCAGCCGGCGATTGTTTGAAAGGTGGAGTTCTGCCGGTTCCACTCCTCGAGCCGGACGGGCGCAAGAAGGCCGTTCGAGTTTTTATGTGTGTGGTTGTATTGATGCAGAATGACGAGCTCGGCCGCGTTCGGGAAGGGAAGGGGACGCAGCAGGATGGCGTCGATGGCCGAGAACACAGCGCTGTTCGCGCCAATGCCGAGCGCGAGGGTCAGGATGATGGTCAGCGAGAATCCGGGCGATTTGCGAACAAAGCGAGCGGCGGACTTCAGATTCGACAGCGTGGTTTCGAGGCTGGCGATACGGTGTACCTGGCGGCATTCTTCCTTGACCTGTTCGGAGCCGCCGAACTCGAGCAGAGCTTCGCGGCGAGCTGCTTCAGGCGCGGCCCCGGCGGCTATTTTCTGCCGAATCGTCGATTCCAGGTGGAAACGAATCTCCGAATCCAGCTCCTTTTCGACTTTCGATTTACGCGCGAAGAAGTCGATCCACTTCATTGCGAGAACTCCTATTCGGCGGTTCGCATGATCAGCGTGACGGCGCCGGCCAGCCGCTGCCAATTTGATTCCTCTTCGGTTAGCTGCTTGCGGCCCTTGGCGGAGAGCTTGTAAAACTTGGCCTGCCTGCCGTTATCGGATTCGCCCCACTCGGCATCGAGCCAACCCCGCCGTTCCAGGCGATGCAAGGCCGGATAGAGCGAGCCTTGCTGCACCTGCAACACGTCTTTCGAGATCTGACGGATGCGCAGGGAAATGCCGTAGCCGTGGACCGGCCCGAGGGCGACAATCTTCAGGATCAGCATGTCCAATGTGCCTTGGAGAAGGTCGGATTTTCCAGTCGGCGTAGTTCTCTCCTTGTCTTTCTACATATTGAGCTTGCATATGTAGAATGTCAAGGAGAGAAACTATTCGCGCAGCATCTGGACCGGATCGATACGGCTGGCGCGCTGCGCCGGGAGCCAGACGCCCAGGAGAGCAACCATGATCAATGCCAGCGGTACAGTGGCAAACACCAGCGGATCGCGCACTGGAATGCCATAAAGCAGACTTGCCATCACACGCGTCAATCCGAGCGAAGCGGCGGTGCCGATAATGATTCCGGCGAGCGCCAGGCGCATGCCCTGCCACACCACCATGCGCCGCACATCGGCCGCGGCGGCTCCCAGCGCCACGCGAATTCCGATCTCCTGGCGGCGCTGTTCGACGGCAAACGCCATCAATCCATAGATGCCGATCGCGGCCAGCAGAAGCGCCGCGCCGCCGAAGATCAGCATCAACACCATATTGAAGTCCTGCCGGGCAGTGGATCGGGCCACGATTTCATCCATCGAGCGAATGCCGGTCACCGGGAGCCCGCGAGCGGCTCGCTGCAGCTCGTTCCGGATCGCGGGAGCAAGCGAGTGAGGTTCCATCCGCGTGCGAACCATCCATAACGTAGGAATACGAACCATATAGGCCGTATAGTCGTCGCTATTTTGCGCGAGCGGAATATAGATGGTCGAAAAGAATGGATCGCTCGCGCGCTCAGTGCGGTCGTGAACATCGCGGGCGATACCGACGATCTCCATCAGTATCCTGTTAGGCAGGGTCGTGCGGCCGAGGCTGATCTTCTGCCCGATCGGATCGGCGTTCGGCCAGAACTGTTTCGCCAGCGCCTGGCTGACGATCGCGACCGCGGGCGCGCCTGCCACATCGCGCGTTGTAAACATCCGGCCACGCAGGATGGGAATTTTGAAAACGTTGAAATAGTCCGGGGACACAGTCGGCGCGCCAGCGCGTCCGTGAAAAGTTCCGTTCACGGCGCGTCCCGCGATGACAAACGGCGTGATCGGGACAGACCCCAGCGGCATGCAACATCCGGCGGTCGCGTACTCCACGCCGGGTATGGGGCGGATGCGCTCAATGCTCGAGCGCGCGAGCTCGGCCAGGGCAGCGGTCTTCTGATATTTTTCGTCGCTAAGCGATATCTCCATCGTCAACACGTTGTGGGCGTCGAAACCCAGATCCACGGCGCGCATCGCAAGAAAGGTTCGGATCAACAGGCCCGACCCGACCAGCAATACGAGCGCCAGCGCCATTTCGGCGGCGACCAGCAAGGAGCGTATCCGCTGCTGTCGGAATCGATTGATGCGTGAGGCTTGCAGAGCCGGAATCAGGCCGAACAGAATACCGGTCGCTGCGGAGATCAGCGCGGTGAAGGCGACCACGCGCCAGTCGACGGCAACAGTAGCGCCATTTGCGCTAATACGAGGGATGTTGCCGGGGTTGAGCGCGAGCAGCGCGCGAATTCCGGCCATGCCACACACCAGGCCCAACGCCCCGCCCGCGAGCGAAAGCGCGAGGCTTTCCGTTAACAATTGGCGGATGATGCGTCCCCGGCTCGCGCCCACCGCGGCCCGAATCGAGATCTCGCGCTGTCTTCCGACGGCGCGCGCCAGCAGAAGATTCGCCACATTGGCGCAGGCGATCAACAGCACAAAGCTCACAGCTCCCGCAAGGACCAACAGCGATGAGCGAATACTGCGCGCGACAGTGTTCCCGATCGGTTCTGCAACGAAGGTAGCGCCAGGCGGCATGGTGCTCACGCCCGGATATTTGCGGCGGAATTCCTCAGCCGCGCGGTCCAGTTGCGGCTGGATCATTCCTGGCGTCACTCCAGGGCGGATGCGCCCGGCGGCTACAAAGTAATGATTCTGGTCCGCCGTTTCCGGATCGATCTGAAAGGGCACCCAGATATCGATCGGCAGCGGCGACTCGGTCTCGATGCCCGAGCTTAATATGCCGAGCACGGTATATGGACTACCACTGAGCGAAATCGCTTTTCCGAGTATTTGGGAGTCGCCGTCCAGCGCCCGCTTCCAAAATTCATTGCTCAGCACCACAAAGTGGCCCGCGTTGGGCCTGTCTTCCGCCGCCGTAAACGTGCGGCCGCGCGCCGCGGATATGCCGAATAACCGGAAGTACGCTTCGGAGACCTGACCTACTTGGACCTGCTGCGGCGAATCCACGCCTGTCAGGTTCATGGTCGCGTAGCGATAAGCGCATACATCCTGAAACAGGTTGGTCATCTGCCGCCACACATTGAATCGGGTCGGCGACGCGCCCACCGGAGGTCCATCCGGCCGCGTGGTGCCGAAAACCACGATGCGGCCGGGATCAGGCGCCGCTACAGGTTTCAACAGGACGGTGTTGATTACCGAAAATATGGCGGTGTTGGTTCCAATGCCGAGCGCCAGGGCCGCAACAGCGGTTAGCGTGAAACCCGGGGTCTTACGGAAGGTACGGAATGCATAGCGTAAGTCCCTGAAGAAATGCTCCATGCCGTTGGACAGCTCCTTCAGTCGAGTGTAGAACGACTAGTCGTTACGCCGGTTTTAGCCGACAAGATATACGAAGAAGGAATTGTGCGAGCCGTCTATTTGGTTTTGGCTGTTCTGCCCCTTTGCTGCGGACAAGATGCAACTCGTGTCTCAATGCCAGAGCATACGCCCGCGGTAATTCGCACGAATCTTCTCGCCATAGCGTCACAAGTAATCAGCAATCAATGGCCCCAAATGCCGCAACTGGTGAATGCTCCGGCAAATCTGCAAGCTCTTGAACCCGGCCAGTGTGTTCAGTTCGGCATTACCGCAACAGGAGATGGTCGTGATCATCTGTTGCAAAGCGCGAAATTTTATTTGGAAGTCCAGTTTGCAGGTAAGACCCAGATATTTCAAGGCGCCGGAGCGCAAGTAGTGAAAGACCTAAAGCCCGCCGTGAGTCTCGTAAGCGTTGCTGTTCCACCAGCGCGTTGGTGCGTGCCTTTGAATGCTAGCGAGGGGTCCGCGACGATAAAAGGCAAAGTCACCATGACGAGTGGGAATAGCATTTTCCTTCCATCTCGATCGATATCGGTGAATAGCTCTGATATGGCACGACACGCAATGCCATTCAAAACCCCAGCCGGCATTCAGAGCATTTCCGATCGCGGGAAATGAACGTCAATTATCTTCGAGCAACAGCACGGGGGCTATGGCCAGGTGAGTGGTGGACCCGTTCGAACTGGTGTTCAAAATAGCCGAGGCGCCGTGCATACGGCCGTTGAAGATGTAGGGATGGACCGTAACCTCGGTTTCCTTCATCTTGAATTCGCCGTATTGATACACGGGGAACGTTTCGTGGCTCACTGAGCGGCGCTCCTGCACGACGTAGGGAGAGCGTAGCGCCACACGAAGCGCGCGATCCCAAGCGGCTTGCGTCATCTCGCTTCCTCTGAAGATGCGCTGGTCGGGGGTATCGTCGCTCGGCAGCAAAACCAGATGCTCGCGCTGTTCGAGAATGAACGCGGGCAAGTCGATGTCCTTGTCCTCATGGAGGGTCTTGCGCGCGCTGACGACGCGCGTCCACGGCACGAAAGTGCGAATGAGTTTGCGATCGGCGGTCGATAAATGCGCGGTGACGGCATCGTCAGTCAAGAGCTCGAACAGGGAACGGCGTTGCGCGAATTCCGAGCGGAAACTGTTGACCACGCATACGGCGCGGTCGCGATAAGCGCGTAAGAGCGGGTGCGAGAGATCGAAGCGGGCGAGCAATTCGCGCGTCAGCAGCAGGCGGAAGACCACATCGATGACGAAATCGCCCGAGCGCAGCTTGCCATCGGAATATTCCAGTTGTTCCGGAGAGACGAGCCGCGCGACGGCTCCCTGCTGATTGAGAGATTCGGCCAACAACAAGCCTTGGCTGGTTCCGGAGCCATTCTCTTGCCCGATTTGTAGAACCGCGATAGCTGGCTTCGACGGGCCGTGCCCGTTCCGGCTGCCGCTCGGCCTGGATTTCTTTTCGAATTCGCGCCAGGCCTCGTGAATGGCGGTGGACAAATGTTTGGAGCCGCCGATCTTCGAGAGCTTATAGCGGCCGCGCTTGAATTCCTTCACGATCGGTAATTCCAGGAATAGATCGGCCAACAGGCCTGAATACGCGAGGCCAACTGGCTTACAGGCGTCCAGCCCCTGGAGGCTGAGCGTTCCGTTTCGCACGGCGGCGTCCATCGAAGAGGTGACGCTGAAACGGGAGTAGCCGGATGGAATCGCGGCCAGCATTTTTTCCGCTGGCAACATTTGCAAGCGATTTAGCAGTTGCGGAGAAGCGAGCGCAATCGCCTCGATACGATCCAGAATTTCCGCCAGATGATTGGTGACGCGGGTGAGCGTGTCGAGCTGCCGGCGGGAAATGAAATGAGGGCGCAGGATGGGCGCGACCACACGCCCGGATTCGGTAAGGTGCAGCTGGCGCATCCGTTCCTGAAGCTCGTCAGCCCAGGAGCCGTCGCCAAAGCCCTCCTGTTCGACGAGCTTGTGATAGCGCGAGATTGCTTCCCCAAGCTGAGCCATGCCCTTGAATTCTGAGGCCTTCAGTATGGCATGCAGAGCGATTATTTCCGAGGAAATCGCCGGTTTGACTGTCCCAGTACCCGGAAAATTATGCACCTACTCCGGTACATAATCCGGTGATATAGCTAAACTGTAGGGATAAATGCCAGCAGTTCTGGAAATTAGCCCGGCTGAAGCGAAAACACGGCTAAGTAGAAGTAACAAAACGATCTTACTTGACGTCCGGGAGCCGGAGGAGTGTGCCGTGGCGCGGTTGGCTACAGCCGAATACATCCCGATGTCGCTGGTACCGGCGGCCTTGCAGCGCCTGGAGACGCTCGCCTGTGAAGGCGATTTATTGGTGCTCTGCCACCACGGCGTTCGGAGCCTGCAAGTGGTTTTGTGGCTTCGTGAGCAGGGTTTAGAAAACTGCTATAGCGTGACTGGCGGGATCGATCGTTGGAGCCGCGAACTGGATCCAGCTATCCCGCGCTATTAGACTTTTTCGTCCGCACCGAAGTCACAATCTCACGAAATTTCCGGGCTCTCTCCGTCACCGGTTGATAGTTGCCTGAGGAGACCGAGGCGGCATCCACCAGTTCACTACCCACTCCGACGGCCGAAGAGCCGGCCGTGAGGAAATCGGCAACTGTCTCCAGATTCACACCGCCGGTGGGGATCAGATCGATGTGCGGGAAGGGAGCCTTCACCGATTTGATATATTTTGCGCCGCCCAGCGCACTGCAAGGGAAAACTTTCACGCCGTCGGCGCCGGCCTCCCAGGCTGTCAAAATTTCGGTGGGAGTGAGCCCGCCTGGAAAAATCGGACGGCTATAGCGGCGCGCGATTTCTATCGTACGCACGTTCAAGCTGGGCGTGACGAAGAACTGGGCGCCGGCGAGCAGACAAGCGCGCGCGGTTTCGGGATCGAGGACGGTTCCAGCGCCCAGCAGTACTTTGTCGCCGTAACGGTCGGCGACCGTCTCGATCGCTTTTAGCGCGCCCGCTACGGTCATGGTAATTTCGACGCAATCGATGCCGCCCTCGAGGACCGCCTCCACCGCCGCCACGGCGCTTTTGCTATCCGGAGTGCGGATAATCGGTACGACTGCCAGCTCTTTGATCCGTGCGAGAATCTCGGCGTGCTTCACTAGGAACGTCCTTTCACGGCTTGAACTTTTTCGTCAACTTGAGATTGAGCGTTATCTTGGGGCGGCTGTTAAAGACGCTGACCGTTTTGTTTTTGCTCGTCAGCCCTCCGGCCATGGCGCGAAGTTGGTAGTTAACGTCGTTGCTCAAGCCCCAGAACTGATATTTGCCGTCTTGCTGGGCGATGTAGGAGCGAACCTGCAGAGTTTTCGAGTCTTTGATCTGAACGATAGCGCCGGGCACGGGCGCGCCGCTCGCGCTGAGAACCGTTCCTTCGATAGCGCGGGTAGTAGAACTGCTGCTGGGTCCGATGGACCGGCTGGAACTATCGGGAGCGGTATCCGGCGGCGGAATTTGCGGTGCAATCTGCCAGGCCAGGGCGACGGGCAGTACCGAAGCAAATACAGCGGCCGCTAAAAGGTTCAGGCTAGTGCCACTCTTCCTCGTCTTCTTTTTCTTCTTCTTCGTCTGCGTCGTCTTCATCCTCGTCGAAATCGAAATCCTCGTCCTCTTCATCCTTGTCGTCTTCGGAGGCAAGCTCCACGGGATTGACGCTTGCGACTGTCAGAGAGGCTCCGCACTCATCGCAGGAGAGGACGTCTCCCTCATCCAATTCTTCTTCTTCCACGTCGATGGAAGCGTCACATTTCGGACAACTGACCATAAAATAATAGACCTCTCTGCTAAGCGATAGGGATCCGCCAGTCTAATCTCGCCTCTTTTCCGCTCTGGCTTTACTCTCGATGGATTAGCGATGTCCCTAAACCGTTACACCATGTAATTGTTGATCGTGCTCCATCAACTCGCGGCGCGACACCGTCACGAGAGTTTTGTCCATGTCTTCGGACGTTTCGATCATGTGCTTCAAATGAGCCGCGGCCAAACGCAGGCAAAAGGAGTCGGAGAGCTTGTGACCACTCTGCCTGGTCATTTCCAGAAGAACCGGGTGCGGCAAAGCGATGACCTTCTCTTCCGGTTCTCCGCCTTCGGGAGTGACAAAAAATTTGACGTCGACGGTGTCCGCATGGCGGATCGAAATGCCGGTCTGCAGCCAGCGGAACTGCACTCTCCACATGCGGCCAAACGGGTCGGGACCCGCGTCGAACAAGCGGCTCTGGTCGCTCATGACCCGATGCTAGCATGGGGCGCGAGCTGTTTGGTCGAGAGCGCACAGAGCGTTTGGCGCTCGTTGTGCGCGTTTAGCAATGGTTCTCGTTATTGACAATTACGACTCGTTTACCTACAACCTGTATCAGGTTCTGCGGCAACTCACGCCCGATGTCTCCGTTTTCCGCAACGACGCAATCAGCGTTGACGAGATTGTCCGCATCGCGCCGGCGCATGTTGTAATTTCCCCGGGACCGGGCGTCCCGGAGCAAGCCGGAATCTCGAAAGAAGCGATCCGCCGCCTGGGCGGCTCTTCGAGCATACTCGGCGTTTGTCTGGGGCACCAGTGTATCAACGAAGTGTTCGGCGGGGCGACAATTCGGGCGCCGGTTCCGTGCCACGGCAAAACATCCGTAATTCTTCATGATGGGAAGACTATCTTTATGGGCTTGCCGCGGACGGTGGAGGTTGCGCGCTACCACTCGTTGATCGTCGATCCACGCAGAATACCGCCGGAACTCGAAGTGTCCGCCTGGACCGAGGATGGCATCGTGATGGGTCTGCGGCATCGCCAGCTTGCGATCGAGGGAGTGCAGTTCCATCCGGAATCCTTTCTGACCGTGCGCGGCGAACAAATACTAAGGAACTATTTCGAGAAATGATCGAGGCGAGAGTCGAACAAATCGACACGGGCACGGTTTCGTTCCTGGATATCGCCGAGTATTTTGCATCCGATCCGCAAATGGCGCTGCTCGAAACACGCGGCGGCGCCGGATACAGCTTTCTTGCGTTCCGGCCCTTTCTAGCGGGCGGTTTTGATGTAGTTCAACAGGCGCTGCAGACGTGGCGTTTTGGAAATGAACCACGCGTGGGCGAGCCCCCATTCTTAGGCGGCGGGATTGGGTATTTTTCTTACGATTTCGGGCGCCGAATCGAGAAAATCCCGGCCCGCGCGGTGGATGAACTGGCGCTACCCGATTGTCAATTCTGCTTTTACAATGTGGTGCTGATTCTTAGGCCCGGAAGACGGACGGGTGTATCTGAGTTCGTTCGATCCCAGTGTTCCGGGTGCGATTACGCGCGAAGAAGCGCTCGCGGAATTGCGCAAAGTCACTCCGGGTAAAGACGGCCCGGAGATTTACTGCGGCTATAAGAGCCGGCTACGAGCGAGAGGCGTATCTCGCGGCCATTCGGCGTGTTCAGGAATACATACTGGCGGGCGATGTTTACCAGGTGAACCTGACCCAACGCTTTTATGCCAACATTGGCGACGCTTCGACCTGGGACTTGTACAAGCGTCTGATGACGATCAATCCGGCGCCCTTTGCGGGCTATCTGAAGTTTGGGGAGACGTCGATCGTTTCTGCGTCGCCGGAGCGATTTCTGCGAGTGCAGGGGCAGCGAGTCGAAACGCGTCCGATTAAGGGAACAGTGCGGCGCGGCACGAATGCAGAGGACGATGAAGCGCAGCGGCGCTGGCTGCTTGCGAGCGCCAAGAACCACGCGGAACTCGCCATGATCGTGGACCTGATGCGGAACGACCTGGGCCGCGTTTGCCGCCCCGGAAGTATACGGGTCGAAAATTTCCCACGCCTCGAGAGCTTTGCTTCGGTTCATCATCTGGTCGCAACAGTGGTGGGAGAGTTGGAGCCGCGGCGCTCGGTCGTCGATCTGATCCGCGCTTCGTTTCCGGGCGGCTCGATCACCGGCGCGCCCAAGATCCGGGCGATGGAAATTATCGAGGAACTCGAGCCGGTCCGGCGCGGCATCTTCACGGGGGCGATCGGTTATTTAGGATTCAATGGTGCAAGCGATTTAAATATCGCGATTCGTACCATGCTGGTTCAGAATGGCCGCGCGTTGGTTCAGGTCGGCGGCGGAATCGTAGCCGATTCCGTACCCGAAGAAGAATACGAAGAGTGTCTGCTAAAAGGACGCCTGCTGTTTGAGACGTTAGAGGGTTTTCGAACGGCCGCCGATGAGCGACAGTAATTCGTTGCGGGTTTCCCGATTGTCGCGGAACGCTCCGAGCATGGCGCTCGTGATGGCTCCCGAATGCTGCTTTTCCACACCGCGCATCATCATGCAGAAATGGCGGGCTTCGCAGATCACCGCCACGCCTCGGGGTTGGATCAGATTCTGCAGCGTTTCAGCGACTTCCTGGGTCAGCCGTTCCTGAATTTGCAGCCGGCGTGCGAATACGTCGACGATACGCGGCAGCTTACTGAGCCCGATCACTTTTTTATCGGGCAAATACGCGACGTGAATTTTGCCGAAGAACGGCAGCATGTGGTGCTCGCACATGCTGAAGAATTCGATATCGCGCACAATCACGACTTCGTCGTACTTCACGTCGAACAGCGCGCCGTTTACGATTTGATCGAGATTGGCCGAATATCCGCTGGTGAGGTAATGCAGCGCTTTTTCGACGCGCTGCGGAGTATTCACAAGGCCCTCGCGCTCAGGATCTTCCCCTAACTGGCGCAGGACTTCGCGCATATGCGGCGCGATCGTGCCCTGCGGAGGCTTTCGCTTGATCTCGATAACGGGGGTCTTCTTCGCGGAGGATTTTAATTTAGCCATATTTCGCAACTATTGCGGCCGGTTTCTTCGATGCGCACCTTTTCGAGCCGCGCCGCGCCCTCTCCTATATTTTCGCGCCAGTCGCGCGCCAACAAATCCGCCGCAACCTGCGTGACATTCTCCGTAGTGGGGACCAAATGCGCAAACTCCGCTACATCCAGATTGATGTAGCGGTTACGAAAAAGGCGCAGGATCTTGTCCATGACCAGTTTGTCCAGCCACGAAACCGGCACAATCAGACCCGAAGCGGCATCCGGCTCGCCCGCGACCGTTACTTCCAGTACATAATCGTGGCCGTGGCCGAACGGGTTATTGCACTTGCCGAAGAGGCGCGCATTTTCGGCTGCGCTTAATTCGGACGAATCGAGGCGATGCGAAGCGGAAAAAGCATAACGCCGGGTCAGACTGGTCATCGCGTCACATCCACAAAAAGTTCTGGCGTCTCGTGGACCCGCACGCGCACGAGCGCCTTGCCACTCCCGGCGAAACGATGTTCCAACCGCCGCCAGATTTCTTTCGCCAAATTAGCCGTCGTCGGGACTACTTTGTCAAAGGGCGGGACCTCCCGGTTCAGAAACCGGTGGTCCATCGGTTCCACAATTTCTTCCTCCAGGATGTCCTTCAATTCTTTGAGGTTCATGACCATACCCGTTACGGGGTCGACTTGGCCTTCGACGCTTACTTCGAGGATGTAGTTATGACCGTGGCCATTCGGGTTCGCCTCTTCGCCGAATAGCTCGCGATTTTCCGCATCGCTGAGCGAATCGATCCGGCAGACGTGCGAGGCGGAAAACTCGGCCTTGCGGGTAATGACCATCTTCTCTTTTGTTTCTCCCAATTAGATGCCGGGCGGGGTATCCACGACGCAGCGAAAACCCAGCGTGCCGGCGCGATCTTTGGATGGCGCCATGAGCAGGTACTTGCCATGTTCATTCAGTTTGGTGACTTGCGGGAAGTACCAGCGCGAACCTTCCGGCCGGTAGTAGCTGCCGCCGCGCAGAATGGCCGCCCGAGTGTGGTCGTCGAGGAATTCGTCTGTCCATTGCCAGACATTACCGGTTAGATCCATTACTCCAAATGGGCTGGCGCCGTTCGGATGCGCGTCTACATCGGCGGGTCCCGGAAGATCGCGCCCGTGATACGGCTTCGGTACGGCGGAATCGTCCCATTTGTCGCCCCATGGGTAGAGGCGCGTCTCCGGTCCTTGCGCCGCGTACTGCCACTCCCATTCATGCGGGAGGCGCTTGCCCGCCCACTTCGCGTAGGCACGTGCGTCTTCGAGCGATACCCAAGTAACCGGGCGCTTCTCCCAGCCAGGACGAAAGCTTCCGTTAGTCCAATCCTTCAAAAAATTGTGATCGTCCGAGGGACGATAGTGGGTGGCGTCGAGAAAGCGTTTGAACGCGGCGTTAGTCACCGGGTAGCGGTCGATGTAGAACGGCTTGATTGCTATAGATTTGTGGTGAGCTCGGCGGGGCGAATCTTCCCACGGATATTGCACGTCCAGGCCGCTCCAGTTATCGCCTTCGATCTCGACTCCCGTTACCTGGAATTCGAACTCGGCGGCTGGAATGCGGACCATGTCTTCGGGCGACTGGGAACCGGCAGGCGCGGCAGGGATGTCCACCATCTGCTGCGGAAGAAAATGCCATTCATGCGAAAAACTTGCGAGCGGCCTTTCCGAGCGCTCGTGCATTCGCTTCAGGAATGCGTCCAATCCTGGCCATTGCGCGCCGGCCGGAAGAGAAAGAATCGCGCCAAAGCCGTGTCCTTCCAGATCGACTCCGAGAGCTTGATTATGCGGCGTCAGCTCACTGCCATGCCATAGATCGTAGTAGCGCGTGCCGTTCACCTCTTCGACAGGCAATTGCGCGCCGGGCACGTCGTATTCATTCCGATTCACGATCGTCCAGAGCGTTGCCGTCTCGCCTGGGAACTTCGAGCTGAACACGCCGTAGGGAGATGCCGGATAGAACGGCTCCCACTTGGCGCTGGTGAGCAGACCGGCAAACGTCCGCTCGATATCGGCTATGCGCCGCAGGGCTTCGGCATCGCGCGGTGTGATTCCGTTCCAGATGCCCCAGATGTTTTCCCAGCTTACGTAACCCACGCCATTGAAAAACGCGAACTGCAGGTTGTCGGTCTTGTCACGCGCCCAGCGGTCGCAGACATTCAGCATATGGCGCGGCTCGAGCCACTTGAGCTTGCTGATCATGGGCTCGAATGGGAATTTCCAATACGCCCAGCTCTGGCTGTTCCAGGCGAGCATTTCATCGCTTTGCGGCGCAAGCTCCGGCTGCAAGATCAATGGATGGCCGGTTGCGTCCGACGCCGTGCGATAGGTTCGCGGAAGGCCGGCGAACGTGTCGCCGTTGATGCCGTCCGCGCCGATTTCGGCTAGCAGCCGCGCGGTAGCAACGGGGTAGGGAACTCCCGGATCACGCGTCCCCACGTCCCATGGCATGGCCGGAAAAAATACTTTCACGTTGCGGCGATGAAAATCCTCCACAACTTTACGAAGCGCCGGAATGCCGCCGGGCATGTCGCGCGTCAAGTCCCATTGGCTGCGATTATCGATTCCGATATTGGGATAGACCGGCCAGAGTAAAACACTGTCGATCCCGCCGTAGCGCTTTTCGAGATCGTCCAAATAGCGGTCCACAGTATATTTCCCGGTTAGTGGATCATATAAGTAGCGCTCCTCCACCATGACTTGGGGCGCGATGAAGTTGCGCTGCGCCCAGGCAAGCTCGGGACGCTTATATTCGGCGTCGTTGTAGCCGATGCGGATCAAGTGTTCGTGCCGCCAGCGAGTCAGGTCCGCGAGCCACGCATCGCGCGCCCCGGCGCCCTGCGCGGGTCCGGGAATCTGGCTGCCTTGGGCCGGAAATTGAGTATCCTGCGCGCGTATGTAATTTAATTGAATAAGGACACCAGTGACGATCAATAACAGTTTGCGCGCCCTGCTTGCAGTTTTGGGCGTGGCTTTTGCGGGAATCATCGTTTTCAGTTTGCGCGATACCTCGGCGAAGGAGGGCGGCGAGGCGCCGCAGTTTTCGGTTGCAACCGACCAGGGCAAAACGCTAACTCCCGTTTCATTCGGCGGCAAAGTGCTGGTATTAAATTTCTGGGCCACCTGGTGTCCCACGTGCATAGAGGAGATCCCATCGCTCGATGCCTTTCAAAAAAGGTTCGCCAAGGACGGCGTCGTTGTCCTGGCCGTCAGCGTGGACAAGAATGAACAGAAGTACAAGAAATTTCTCGATAAAGTTCACGTCAATTTTGATACGGCGTGGGATCCGAAAGCGGATGTGAGCACAAGCTACGGGACCTTTATATTTCCAGAAACCTACATTATCAAAGACGGGCGCATCCAGCGGAAGTTCGGGAACGCGGAGAACTGGGTGAGCGATGACATGACGCGGTACGTCAAGGGATTGCTGTAGCCATGGCGATTGCGGCTCCGGTAAGGGCGACACTCGAAGCCGAGTTGGGCAAAGCCGGAGTTTTGTGGCAGCCCGCTGATCTGAAGCTCTACGAATACGATGGCGGCGTGGATAAGGCGCTGCCGGAAGTGGTGGTTTTTCCACGCAGCACCGAACAGGTTGTGGCGGCGCTGCGAGTGGCGCGCGACAACAACCTTGCAATTGTCGGACGGGGCGCGGGCACGGGGCTGAGCGGCGGAGCGATTGCGCGGGCGGGCGGCATGATTATTTCTTTCGCGCGTATGAACCGCATTCTCGAAATCGATATTGAGAACGAACGCGCGATCGTCGAGCCGGGAGTTGTGAATCTGGACATATCGCTGGCAGTCGAGCCTTATGGTTACTTCTACGCTCCCGATCCCTCCAGCCAGCGGGCTTGCACGATCGGCGGCAATGTAGCGGAGAACGCCGGCGGCCCTCACACGCTCGCGCACGGCGTGACCACGAATCACGTAGTGAGTTTGGAAGTGGTACTGCCGGATCTCACTGTGGCGCAATTCGGCGCGCAAGAGCTGGATGTACCCGGATACGACGTGTCTGGATTGCTGACCGGATCGGAAGGCACCATGGTGCTCGTAACCAAGGTCGGCGTACGGCTGATGCGTAAGCCCGAAGCGATCCGCACCATGCTCGCGATTTACAATTCTGTGCGCGAGGCCGGCCAGACAGTGGCGAGCCTCACTTCTCGCGGCATTGTTCCGGTTGCGCTCGAAATGCTGGATGGCCCGATGCTGCGCATGGTGGAAGCGGCGACGCATGCCGGCTACCCAATAGATGCGGCGGCGGTGCTGCTGATCGAAGTCGAAGGACTTATTGAGGAAGTGGAAGAGCAGATCGCGCGTATCGATGAAGTATGCCGCGTGAGCGGGGCGCGCGAAGTGCGCGTAGCCCATTCGGAAGAAGAACGCCAACTCTTGTGGAAAGGCCGTAAGAACGCGTTCGGGGCGATCGGGCGCGTCAGCCCAACCTACTATGTGCAGGACGGCGTGGTGCCGCGCACGCGCGTGGCCGATACCCTCGAAGCCATTGGCAGGATCGGCGAGAAATATCAGATCGCCGTGAGCAACGTTTTCCACGCGGGCGACGGCAACATGCATCCGATTCTGCCGTTCGATCCGCGCAAGCCGGGTGACCTGGAGCGGGCGCAGAAGGCCGGCGATGAAATTTTGGAGTACTGCATTTCGGTTGGCGGCTCGATAACCGGCGAACACGGTGTGGGAATGGAGAAGATGGACATGATGGCGCATCTGTTTCCCGAGGAGACGCTCGATCTGATCAAACGATTCAAGTCCCTGTTCGATCCGGAGTGCAGGCTGAATCCGGGAAAAGTGCTGCCGACGGGGAAAGGCTGTCTGGAGATCCGGCAGAGGCCGGAGATGGTGTTGTGACGGGAATTGTGGACGTTTCCGCGATCTGCTGTGGCAAACCCTGAACATGTCGCGATACTGACGCGCGGCGTCGCCGATTGGAATACATGGCGGTCTTCCGCGGGCGTTCTGATGCCAGATTTGCGTGAGGCTGATTTTGCGAACGCCGACCTTGCCGGAGCGAATCTCGCCAACGCGCAGTTGCACGATGCGCATTTTGAAGGGGCACGCCTGGATGGCGTGGATCTCTACGGCGCTCGCCTCCACGGAACGCGGCTGGAGTTTGCGAGTCTGAACAACGCCAGTCTTCTTTATGCCGAGTTCATGGGCGCAACACTCCAGTCGGCGAGCCTGCCTGCCGTCAATGCCCGCGACGCAACTTTCTATAAGAGCAATCTCAAAAAGGCAAATCTCGGGAACGCAATTTTCAGCGACGCCGAATTCGCCGAGGCCGACCTTTCCGCCGCTATGCTCGACGGTGCAAATCTGACGCGCGCGAATTTTCGTCAGGCAGTGCTTGAGGGAAGTTCGCTCAAAGGCGCGGACCTGACGTCGGCGTCCCTGGTTGGAACCGACCTTCGGTCCGCGGACCTCAGGGGCTGTCGAATTTATGGACTGTCGGCATGGGACGTGCGTCTGGATGGAGCCGAACAGGCGGGTCTGGTGATTTCGCCTGCTCACGAAACCGAGGTCCGGGTGGACAATCTCGAGGTGGCCCAGTTCGTGTACCTGATGCTCAAACATGAAAAGATTCGCAATGTCATCGAGACGATTGGAAATAAGGCCGTACTTATTCTTGGTCGATTCTCGGAGCGCAAAGAAGTACTCGAAGCAATCAGCGATGAGCTTCGACGGAGGGGGTACCTGCCAATAGTCTTCGATTTCGAGCGCCCAGCGGACCGGGATTTCAGTGAGACAGTGATGACGCTAACCGGCATGAGCCGTTTTGTTATCGCTGATATTACTAAGCCGAGATCCGTTCCGCTAGAGCTACACGCGACGGTGCCGAATTACATGATTCCATTCGTGCCCATCCTACAGAGCGGGGAGGAACCGTTCGCTATGTTCAGGGATCTATGGCAAAAATATCGCGATTGGGTGCTGGATGCACTGTCGTATGATTCGGTCGACGCGCTCGTGCGCGTATTTGACAAAGCAGTGATCCAGCCTGCAAACGAACTTCACGATACTCTCCGGGGCCGTAAGGCTGAGCAGCTAAGGGTACGGCGTGTTGAAGACTATCAGTAGGATCTCTTTATTTGGCTAGTTCCAATTTATCGAGCTGCTCGTAGAGATCGCGCCGGACGATGTGGAGCCGCGACTTTTGTGCAAGCATGAACTGGTTTGAATCAATCGCCTCGTCGAACGTCAGCTTCTTTTCGCGCATAAGTAGAACAGTCGCTCCAAATGTATCGGCGCTTCGCTGCGGAATCCCGATCGATCCGAGAACCTTGTCGGCGTGTTTCTGGAATACGTTCATCTGATCGAACGTTTTGCCCTCGCGCGCCACCGGGCCGAAATACTCGTTCACCCACACGATCACGTTGCGGTCCGGTGTGCTCTTGGCCAAGGTATCGAAACCCAAGAGGCTGTCGCTCAACATTTCTCCACCACTCACGACGCAGTGGACATACAGTTTGCGGCCGGCTTCGCGGAGGACCCGAACTACTTCGGTCTCGACGATGTAGCTCCAGAGAGGCAGGAACGCCGTGGAGCCGCTGTCCACAACGAACGCTCCGTGCTCACTGGCGAACCGTTCCAGCAGGGCGTCGTAACGCATCCGAACGATAAGCCCTTCTTCATTGATCAAATCCAGCTTTTCGGCATTGAGGAATTTGTACTGAGTCAAGGAGCGATTGACCGGATCGCCATCGATGCAACGCACGTTCTCGCCGCGCTTGAGAAGGTATTCCGCGAGCCAGCTCGCAATGACGCTTTTCCCGATGCCGCCCTTTCCTTGAAGGACGAGATGGACGACCGCGCCGCCCGCGCCATTCACACCAGTCCCGTTCCCGTTTTCTGTTGACATTTGTTCATCCACCTTTCGTTAAATCAAGTTGCGATCGCTCGGATCTCCATCGTTGTGAACCACTCTGATTCCGAAGCTGGACTTGGAGAGCGATTTACGGGCTTGCTCAAAAGGATCCCGGGCCGCGGCGGGCCGGGGATCGTCAGCTTGCTTCATCGGTGCCGGTGAGTGCTGGCTCAATTGGTAAGCGGCGTCTAGCAGCCCAAGGCCCTTGCTAGCGCTCAGCGGAGTCGGGCTTTGCTGTATCTCGTGGAGTCGATTGTCATTAGAACTCGCCTCGTCAGAATCCGCGCCAGAGAGATCTTCGGCTAGAGCAACGGCAATATCGGCCCCGGCATCCACCTCCGCGTTGAGGGTTTCGATGGTTGCGCCAGAGAAGCCGTTCATTTCTGTTCCGGTCGCCACCTTCGCGACAGCTTTCTCCACCGCTGGCGGGGAGTACTGCGTCAATTCGCAAGCAGCCTCTAGCAATGCAAGGCCCTCCGTAGCGCTTAGCGGAGTGTGGCTTTGCTGCATATTCTGGAGGACATTGTCATCACAGTCCGCCTCGTCAGAATCTGCACTAGAGAGACCTTCGGCTACAGGGATAGCAATATCGGCGGCCGCCTCATTTGTCTCCACGTGGAGGGCGTCCCTGGTTGCGCCAGAGAAGCCGTTGGTTTCTGTCCCGGTCGCCCCCTTCGCGACAGCTTGCGTCACCGCTGGCGGGGAGTATTCGGTCAATTCGCAAGCAGCCTCTAGCAACGCAAGGCCCTCCGCGGCGCTCAGTGGACTGCGGCTTTGCGGTACCCGCTGGAGGACATTGTCGTTGTCTGGGCCGCGGAGATCTTCGGCTGCAGTGGCAGCAATATCGGCCGCCACGCTGAGGGCTTCTCTGGTTGCGCCAGAGAAGCCGTTGGTTTCCATCCCGGCCCCCGCCTTCGCGAGTAGGTAAGGACTCGAATCGAAGTACTCATCTCCTACGGCGGAAAGAAAGTCCGTGGAGGGAGTTGCAGCGGCTTCCGGAATGCACGGCTCAGCCGAGCCCTCGCCGGCATTCGCGCCTGAGTCTACGCAATCCGTCTCAGGTCCAGCGATGTCATTTCTTGGCTGCCGGGCTATTTGGGATACGAGCTGCAACACCTCATCCACAGCGATCGGCTTGGCGACAAAACCGTCCATTCCGGCAGCGAAGCAGTTCTCGCGATCGCCAGGCAAGGCATGCGCGGTGAGCGCGTAGATAGGAACACGCAAATTTGGCACCTCGGCCGCTCGGATTGCCCGCGTCGCTTCGAGGCCATCCATGCCGGGCATTTCCAAGTCCATGAGGATGAGGTCAAACCCTTCCGTTCGGACCTTGTGCACGGCCTCTTTTCCATTTGTGACCGTCCAAACCCGGTGTCCGTCCGATTCCAGCACCCTCGTGATGAGGCGGCGATTCACCGCGCTGTCTTCCGCCACGAGAATCGAAAGGCTTTTTGACGGAAGCCCCTCTGGAGCACGGATGGGGAGATCGATTTCCGCTGCCCTCTTCTGTTTCTGAAATGGCACGGTGAACTCAAAGGCGCTACGCGCATCCAATCGGGTCGGAGATCCCATGGTTCCGCCCATCCGATCAATAAGGCGACGCGAAATCACCAGGCCGAAGCCGGCCGGATCGGATCTGAGGGCTGTGCCCACATCCGCGTGCGAGATTGGTTCAAAGATCAACGGCCGCGCGGCAGGAGGAATCTCAAAGGCGGTATCAGTTATCGCCACGCGAACGAGTACGCCATCCGCGGAATCCGAATCAAGCGAGGCTGAAAGGACGATGCTTCCAGTTTCGGCAAATCCGACGGCATAGTTCAGAAGATTAAAAATGGCGTGCTGGAATCGGATAGGATCGCCACATACCACCTCCGGCAACTTCGGATCTATCTTGGAACGCGTGACTAGCTTTTTCGCGGAGGCCTCTCGCTCCACAATTTTCATCGCAGAGAGGATGCATTCGGAAATCGAGAAAGGCATGTGATCCACCGCCAGCCCGCCAACCTCGATAGAGGAAAACTCGAGGGCATCGTTTGCGATGTGCATTAACCAATCGGCCGACGTCCGTACCGTGTCCAGTTGCTCACGCAATTCAGGATCGAGATCGGTCTGCAATGCCAAATGGATAAACCCCACAATGGCGTTCATGGGCGTGCGAATCCGAGGGATCATGGTCGCGAGGAACTCCGCATTCGCCTTACTGGCAGACTCAGCCGTTTTTCTCAGCGCAAGCAGTCCATCAAGCTCTTTTTGACATTTGCGTGTTTCGCGGCGTGCTCGAATCAGAAGTAGAGTGACGAAAACGAAAAGCAATAGGACGCCTACTCCCGCTGCGCCAATAGCTACTAAGGCCGGTCCCTTGAACCCCACGCGAGCTCTCTCCCACGTCTGCGCGGCGGAAACCAATCGCTCCAATGATGTGAACGCAATTTGGCCGTAACTCTGCAGATCGGCGATAGTCAACCCGAAGCTTCCTCGGAACCTTATCGGCTACTGAGCGGATTTCGAGTAAGGCCTGCTTCGGAATCGCGAAGGACTAGGGCGTTCTTCCGGGCGGAGCGCCCCTAAGTCGGTTCAGAACTCAAGAAGCCTTGTAACGCTATTTACGCGTAAGTTGTCTTGATGGTATGGCCGCCGTTAAGACAGAATTTGCGGAATTCCGCAGTGCCAGAGAATTGAAGCCAATGCTCGCTTCCGCTCCGCCGTGCCTGAGCGTGTATATGCCACTCGACGCCCCGAGCGTCACGCAGGGGCCCAAAGTGAATGCAGTCCAGTGGCGGAGTTGTGTGAATACGCTCAAGCCGAAAATCGAGCTGCTGGGAGGAGAAGCTCGCGAGCTTCTGGAAAGCATTTCGGATTGGGACTCTCTGCCGGGCAACAACGAACCAAAAGGTAAATCGGTGGCGGTGTTCCGTTCGCCCGATATTTTGCATGTGAGCTGGGTCGACGAACCCGTGCGTTCGAGAGCCGTTGCCGGTCGAAATTTCTATATCCGGCCGCTGCTGCCGCAGCTTACCCGGGAAAACGTCTTCTATGCACTCGCTCTGAGCCAGAAGAACGTGCGCCTGCTTCGCTTGACTGCCAGAAGCTCGGAGGAGGTCGCGTTTCCGGCGAGCGTCGTAACCAGTTACGACGCGTATATGAACACCGCTAAGCCGGATCATGTCACCGACAATCGTGCTACCGCCGGCCCGGGCGCCGGCACGTCTAAAGGCGTCATGTTCAGTACGAGTTCGGACCGCGAAGACAAGGACGAGTATTTGGCCCATTTCTTCCGGCAGATCGACCGCGGCGTAAACGAAGTGCTGAGAGGCAGCGGGGATCCCGTGATTCCCGTTGCCGTCGAGCACCAACTCGCGCTATACAAAACCGTGAACACATACCCGCATTTGGATCAAGAAGGGGTACACGGCGCGCCTAATAGTCTGAAGGCTGGCGAGCTGCATGCCCGCGCATTAGACGCGATATTGCGGCGCTACGAGCGGCGCGTGGATGCGGCGCTTGCGGAGTATGACCATAAGGTGGGTGCAGGCGCCTCGAATCGGTTGAAGGAAATCCTTCCGGCGGCTCATGAGGGCCGCGTGCTGACCCTGCTGGTATCCGATTCGCTCGAGACGCCCGGCTCGTTCGATGAATCCACTTACACGGTGAAAGGACGCGAGAGCGGCACGGCGGATGACGAGGACTTGGTGAATGACGCAGTTGTTCAAGTAATCCGGCACGCGGGCGAGGTGCTGGTAGCGCCGAATGGAAAGATGCCGAATGGCACACCCTTATCGGCTATCTTCCGGTTTGCGCTGGCCGCTGGGGGGTGAGCGACGCAGAACCGCCTCGGAGGATCGTATGATCCATTTGAAACGGGCGTACGACGAACCCGAGACGGCGGACGGCGCCCGCTATCTTGTCGATCGATTGTGGCCACGCGGCAAGACCAAAGCGGCTCTGAAGATCGATGACTGGCTAAAAGACGTTGCGCCCGGCGACGCTCTGCGGCGCTGGTTCAATCATGACCCGGTACGCTGGAACGAGTTCCGGAAGCGGTATTTCGCCGAACTGGACGCTAAGCCCGATGCTTGGGCTGCGCTCGTCGAGGCTGCACGGAAAGGTTCCATTACGCTGGTGTACAGCGCCGACGATGTCGAACAAAATAACGCGGTAGCGCTCGCTGAATATTTGAAAGCGCAGATGGGCAAGCGCGGCCGCACCCGCGACAGTGCAAAGTGAACATACATGACCATCGTTGGTTGCGCAACCCCGCGCTTTGGCGACACGGCCGTGGAGGACTGCTCTAAAGCGGATCGTCCTCGTAGCACATATCGCAGTAGTAAATCACTTTCGATCCTGCGGCAGCGCCGCCGTCCGTCAGATTTGTTTCCGCATGTATGAGCCCCGGGCAGCAATGATCGGCCACGGCCGAGTGCTGCTTAGGCCATCCGGCATCGCAAGTTGCACAGTGCGCATCGCCAATCTGATGCTCCCATTCGCCACTGGGCAATTTGAAGCGCACGTCACCCCCGCTGTAACTTAGCCTGCAACCTTGTCTGGCACACGATGGGAAGCAGGATCGCGGGTTACCGGAATCGCTTCCGCGCCTGCCAGCCAGGTGCGAAGTTCGGCGTCGCTGTGTCGTGCGAAGAACGACCGTAGGTTTTCGTCCGGATTTCGCGTGTCCAGATAAGCCCGTAAGAGCCGCTCGATTGCCACGGGAACTTCCGTCGCCAAACAACGATAGCCCACTGTGCGGGCAATGGATTGAAACGCACCCACTGCTCCGCCTAAGCAGAAATAGTATGCATCGACGAATTGTCCATCGACCTTCAACTTCTTACCTTCGATGCCAATGTCCGCAATCCAGTGCTGTCCACAACCATTCGGACATCCAGTTATATGCAACTTGAGATGTTGCTCGAAGCCGGGTATACGCTCTTCTAGTTCGTCTACCAGCCAGTGCGCGAAATTCTTTGTTTCGGTAATGGCTAGCCGGCAAAACTCGGTGCCGGTGCAAGTCACAGATCCACGCCGGAACGACGAGGCTTCTATTGGCAATCCGACTGCCGTCAGTTCCTTTCCGACCACTTCGGCATTCCGCTCCGGCACATTAATGATGAGCAGACTTTGCGATGGAGTCGTCCGGAGTTCGCCATTGGCGAAGGAATCGGCCAAATTCGCCGCTGCGAGCATCTGGGCGGGAGTGATGCGCCCGCGCAACACGGACGAGCCGACGTAAAAGTAACCCGGCTGCTTCTGGGGCCGGATTCCGACGTGATCGCGAAAGACATCTGCCGGCGGATCTTCAGGCTCGGCCGGATCCAAGTGAAAACCAATAAGCCGCTCGAGTTCTTCCTGAAAGCTCTCGTCGGTCCATCCATGGTGCTTAAACAAATATTTCAGCCGGGCGCGTTCGCGATGCTGCCGCAAAACGCTGGCATCCCGGAAGATGCGGGTAACACCCAGGATGACGTCCGGCACCTGATTCCAATGGACGAAAGCATTCAGTCGCCTTGCAAAGAATGGTTCGCTCGAAAGTCCCCCGCCGACGCGCAGTGAAAATCCAATCTCTTCCCCATCCTTCCGCACCCGTTTAATCGCGGTCAATCCGATGTCGTTGATTTCCGGATAACAACACCAGGAGCGGCACCCGGTGATGCAGATTTTATATTTGCGGGGCAAATTATAAAAATCCGAGTTGCCCACCAGCATGTGAGTAGCGCGCAGGGCTAGCGAGGAGGCATCGCAAATCTCATCAGCATCTATTCCCGCCAAAGGGCATCCCGTGATGTTCCGCGTGTCGTCGCCACAAGCGGACATGGTCGTCAATCCGCAGCGCCATAGCCGCTCGAAGATATCGGGCAGAGCTTCAATGCCTATCCAATGCAACTGGATATTGTGCCGCACCGTGATATCGGCGACGCCGCGCGCATACTGATTCGCTATCTCAGCAATCGTGCGCAGTTGATGTGAGAATAAGAGACCATTCGGAACTCGAATGCGCAGCATGAAAAATTGAGTGGATTTTCCTTCTCCACCTTTTCCGCCGAGCACGCCCGCGCCGTCGCCTTGCGGGTATATACCCCACCAGCGCAGATAATTGCTCCGCCATTCTTGCGGGATGGAGTCATAGCCGGATTGGGCGAACTGCCGAATTTCATTCAGGCACTCCCAGGGGTTTTTCTCCTTTTTCAGCCGTTCCGCACGCTGCGCGGTTGTTTCTTTCACTTGAGAGGACATCTGGCGGGTATCTACCTATTCTACCTAGGCTTTGTCACGAACCGGAAAGATCGGTCAACGCGCTAAACTTCCGCGGAGATTCTGCGAAGTACGTTTTCGACGATTCGGTCGCACCGGGACAGGTGAAAAGGAAAAATCTGTGGCGCAACGATGCCGGCGCGGCGCTCGAGCTCTTTCCGCAGGAGAGCACGCCCACGATGGAGCCGTGTTTTGACGTTCTCGACGCCGATGTCCAGCGCCGCGGCGGTCTCATTCACGTCGAGACCTTCGACAACTCGCAGCACGAATACTGATCGATAGCTGTCGGGCAAAGCATCAATGGCCCGCTCCAGGACCAGTCTTAACTCCCGATCGTATGCTTGCCGTTCCGGATCCGGTTCGTTCGCTTTGATTGTGTCCATAAGGTCCAACCTCTCATCGAAAGACGACTGGGGGGCGCCAGTTCGTGTTCTTCGCCGCACGCGACCGAGCGCTTCGTACACGGCGATCTTAGTCAGCCAAGTCGAAAACTTCGCCTCACCCGCGAACTCGCCAATATGTTGGAAGCCGCGGACATACGCCTCCTGCATTACGTCTTCGGCCTCCGATGGGTCCCGCACGATCGAGAGTGCAATGCGGTAGATCCGCTGGTTGTAGCGCCGCATTAGAATCTCATAGAGAGCGGTATCCCCAGTCCGGACACGGTCAACTAACTCTTCGTCCGCACAGTCCTCCCACCTCGCGCGATCAACCGCCGTAAGCGTCTCCCTATCGCTACAGAGTCCGCGCAGCTCTAGATGTTCCATTTATTTTGCTCTTTTTGCAACGAACGGCGAACTCGACACTCCGTAGGTTTGGAAAGCAAGTTCGATTGCGGAGATGAAAACGACAATGCTATTAGACAACAGACTCCATTCCTCGTGGTGGGCGCTTAGAATCGGTGTCGGCCTGGCTGCATTTCTGGCCGGCTTGGATAAGTTCTTGAACATTCTGACTGACTGGGCAATGTACTTAAGCCCATTCTCTCAACATCTGTTGCCGGTGAGCGGAACAACCTTCATGCACCTAGTCGGGGTCATTGAAATGATCGTCGGTCTCGCCATCCTCACGCGCTGGACGCGAATCGGCGCTTACATCGCGTCTGCGTGGCTGCTGTTGATCGCAGTAAACCTGCTCACGTCGGGTGGTTTCTTCGATCTCGCTGTTCGAGATGTCGAGATCGCCATCGCGGCTTACGTTCTGGCCAGAATGACCGAGGTCAAACAAGCAGTAAGCCGCAGTCAAGTTCCTCTAATTTCCAATCTCAAGGAGAAAACAATATGAGTGTAAGAAGAATTATCAGCTTTGCCCTTCTCTCCGGCGCGCCTTTATTGTGCGCTGCGGAGACCTGGAAAGACGTGTCCTTGGTGGACGTGAATTGCTCGGTCAAGGTGAAGGATAACCCTGACGCGCACACAAAGAACTGCGCGCTGCAATGCGCAAAAAGCGGGTTCGGAATTTTGACCGCGGATGGTCAATTTCTGAAATTGGATGCGCAAGGTAACCAGGACGCAATAGCGGCCTTGAAAGCTTCGCAGGCGAGCGACCATCTGCGCGCTACCGTCACAGGCGATCGCGAAGGCGACACGATCAAAGTCAAATCGCTCAAAATGTAAAATGACGCGACTAACAAGAGTGTCAATGCGCGCTCTTGCTGCTGGTGCGGCCGGGTGCGCCATATCGCTGATTGCGTTTGGGCTCTCTCCGGGCTCAACTTCGGAGGACGATCACGATAGAGGACCCGAACGCCTGGTGAGCGACAACGCACGGCAAATGATTGAGCAAGGCCGGCAAACATTCCGCTACGACACCTTCGGAGATCAAGCGTTCTGGGGCGCTCAGCTCAAGCTTCATCAGGCCATTGCGGGAGGTAAAAACGGCGGCGTTGGGCCGGGAGTAAGTCCGAATACAGCCTTAGCGGTTGGTTTGAAGGTTGACGCGGATGCGCTCCCCGGTTCGCTTCGCAGCGATCTCGGAGCCGGTAAAGTCAATCTCGACGATCCTGCGACGACGCTTGCGTTGCTGAAGTTGAATGCGGTCGTCGGTGTTACTGGATTCTTCAATGAAAACGGGAGCATTCAATCCATTGGCATTCAATGCGCATTGTGCCACTCGACCGTTGATAACTCATTCGCTAAAGGCATTGGCCACCGTCTGGATGGATGGGCGAACCGCGATCTAAACGTAGGTGCGATCATTGCCCTGGCGCCCGATCTTTCCGCGCCCGCTCATCTGCTCGCAACCGATCAAGCGACTGTGCGCGCTGTCCTGAACGCGTGGGGCCCAGGAAAGTTCGACGCCGAATTATTTCTGGATGGAAAGCCGTTTCAGCCGAACGGCAAGCCGGCGGCCGTGCTCATTCCGCCAGCATTTGGCCTCGCCGGCGTAAACCTTAGCACCTGGACCGGGTTTGGTTCCATGACATATTGGAACGCCCTTGTTTCGAACCTTGAGATGCACGGCAAGGGAACCTTTTACGATCCACGATTGAACGACCCCGTGCAATTTCCGATTGCCGTGAAAGCGGGTTCAAACGACGTTCGCAACGATCCCGACTTGATTACTTCCAAACTCGCGGCGCTTCATTTCTATCAGCTTGCGATCCCGGCGCCGCGGCCACCGGAGTCGCGTTCCTACAATGCCGCAGCCGTCCGCGGCAAAGAGCTCTTCGAGGGCCGTGCTCAGTGCGGAAGATGCCATGTTCCTCCTCTGTTTACAGAGCCTGGATATAACATGCACACCCCGGAAGAGATCGGAATCGATGATTTCCAAGCGAGCCGGTCGCCTACCAGGATGTACCGGACAGCGCCGTTGAAAGGTCTCTTCACGCATGAGAAGGGTGGCTTCTATCACGATGGTCGATTCGCAACGCTTAAGGCCGTAGTGGACCACTATGACGACCTTTTCAAAACCAGCCTTAGCGACGACGAGAAACGCGATCTGATCGCTTATCTGAGAACTCTTTGACACGACGCCAATTAGGCGCCGTGTCTGTAGGAGCTAGAGAGATACAAGTTTACGCACCAATTCGCTTACGCCGCACAATATAGCAGCAGGCCCCGGCTATCGCCAGGAGCAGGACCATGAAAAAGCTGGACGGCTCTGGTACTGCGCTGGTGATGGCAAAGTTCGCCGCTGTAAAGGTAGGAATGGCGTTACGGCCATCCTGACCGTTCAGATTTAACATGCGGGCGAGGATCTTCAAATCCGCGGTGTTGTCGCTCAGATCCGTCGAATACACCAGGCGGGGCAGATCGAGACCTTGGTTGAAGTAGATGAAGAATCCTGGCCCAGAAGTTGTGATTCGGCTTGCAATCAGATTGGCTGCATTCCCGGCCGCAAATGGCGTTTGCGGGTTGGCGTCGTCATCAAAGGTCTGTAGCACGATGACGTTCGCGCCCCCCGCCGGTAAGTTCGCTGACGTAGCGTTCACAAAATTGACGGTGCTTCCCACGCCAAATACCGTCGATTCCAGCGAAAAAGTATCGGTAGGGATCGAGAAGCCTATGAAATCCTCTCCGCCCACAATTTGTCGTCCGGGCGTAGTCAAGACATTCGTGCCGGCAAACGGATCAGTGTCGAACCGGAAGGTCGATGCATGAGCGGCCGAGCACAGTGTTAGCAGCGCAACAGCGCTGCAGCAAAAGGTAAAGTGACGCATTTTCTTTTTTTCCTCAGTATTTTTGGGGCGTCGATTTTAAGGCGCCCTAATTCTACTTGCGCGATTCGCGGGCGAAATTAGCACGCACTTTGGTCACGGTCACGCGAGACAAACTTTTTCAAGTTGCTGCGTACACGCATAGCGTTGCGACCGTCCTATGCATCGCCGGTCCAGGTGGATGTGAGAACATGCAGTTCTTATGGAAACAATTGGTCTCATCGGTGCCGGGCATATCGGAAGCCAGATCGCAAGGCTTGCCGTCGCAAACGGCTACAATGTCGTGATCAGTAATTCTCGCGGGCCGGAGAGTCTCTCGAGCCTGGTCGCGGAGCTCGGGTCCAGGGCCCGCGCGGCAACCGTTATCGAAGCGGCAAGATCCGGCGACATCGTCGTGGTCACGATCCCGTTAAAGCACTACCGCACCGTGCCCGTTGAGCCGCTTGCGGGCAAGATCGTGATTGACACGAACAACTACTACCCTGAACGTGACGGTCACATTCCTGAGCTTGACAATGAGTCGACAACGACTTCCGAGCTCCTCCAGAAGCATCTGCCTACCTCGAAGGTTGTGAAGGCCTTCAACCACATCTACGCCGCCGAACTCACCACCCACGGGCAACCGGCGGGGACGAAGAATCGTCGCGCGTTGGCGATTGCCGGTAATGACCAGGGTGCGAAGACTACCGTTAGCCATCTGCTCGATCAATTCGGCTTCGACATCGTGGACGCAGGCCCTCTTACAGAAGGGTGGCGCATCCAGCGCGACACACCCGGGTACGGTCCGCGCCGCACGGCTGAGGAGTTGCGGCGAGACCTCGCGGCGGCCAAACGATACGCGGATCAGTAAGGAACGGGGTGGTCAACGGAGCGTGGCTCCGTTTCAGCGGCAGGGCGGCACGCATTCATTTAGCCGTCACAGAGGATCTCGAGTTACGAAATCACCCGACGCTCACCACACGCGGATTCATGGCGCCGCGACCAAGAGACCGTATTAGATTGCCGCAAGAAAGCTGTAGACAGCACGCCACATCGGATCGGGTTGTTCAATCCAGGGCATGTGCCCACACTCATTTAGCAAAACCAGCTTTGATCCTTTGATAAGGCGGTGCGCTTCGCTCACGCCCCCCTCCGCGACAGCATCTTGGCGGCCATGAATCAAGAGGACCGGCGCGCTGATGGAGTGCAACCTCGAACGGATAAATTCATCCAATGACCCGAACTGCGGTTGGTAGCCTAGGCGCATAACCTCCAGGTTCGCTCCGGTAGTGAGCCAGGTCTTTGTTGAGCCAAGCTTTCGTGGATCATAAAAATAGGCAGGCAATTCCAATCGCTGTATCTCGCCGAAGGCCCGAGCCGGTTCTCGTGAAGCGCGCTTCTGCCATTCAACTAATTGATCCCGCTCTTGCGCTGCCAACCGCCGCAGCACGTTCGATTCCTCAGCGATCGCGTGCTCTTCCGCAATCGGACCGGAATCGATCGCCACCACTCCGCGGACTTGACGGGGGTAGGTCCCGGCATAGGACAAGGCCAACATCCCACCCCATGAGTGCCCGACAAGCAGGAGCTTTGACTGATTTAGCTGCTTCCGTAGGGCCTCCAAGTCTTGAAGGTACTCTGCAAAGTTAATGGTTTGAGCGTCATATCTAGTAAGCGTGGACCGCCCGGTGCCGCGCTGTTCAAGGAGCACGCACTGGTAATTAGCTTTCATGCCGTCAACCACTGGTGTCAGATACGCTGGGTCTCCACCCGGGCCTCCTGCGAGGACGATAATGACGGGCCCGCGGTCTCCGATGACTCGATAGAACAAACGAAATCCGTTGCGCTCTACAAGACCATCATGAGAGACAGAACCCGATACGCGTTTCGCCGGGGGCTGGTCCCTCGTTCCAGTAAATGCCAAGCCAGCGAGATAAAGCACGAACGCGATCGAACGAAGGCGCATCGCTGACCAGTCTATGCCGTCCGACGGGAAATTTCCAGTTGCTCCAAGCGGCCTATTAGGAATTAGATCTTGTCTTGTCGCGAAAGAAACATCTGTCACTCGGCGGCTTTCAAGTTGCCGTAGAACGCGCTACTCGTCGAGATGAGCCCCGGGAACGACAGAACGCGGGCCCATATCCAAACCCCGGCGCCGGCGAATGCCCACGCGTAACATCTCTCAGAAAATCAGTTTCATCGCCACCTGAAGCTGGCGCGAAGATCCCGAATCACCGGGCGCGAAACGAGTGGCGCTGATCAGCCCGAAAGTGCCAGAGCCCACGGTCGCGTTTGGTTGATTGAAATTGGCCTGGTTGAAGACATCGAAGCCGTCCGCGCGAATCTGCCAAGTCAAATGCTCGCTGATCCTGGTGTTCTTCACAAGCGAGATATCCAGATTGGAAAATCCCGGGCCGATGATGACGTTCCTGCCCATATTTCCAAATGCGGCGCCCTGGTCTTGAAACACACCCGGATTCTGAATGTAAGTAACGAACGACGCATTCCCGTTGCGCGCGGGCGTGTAGCCTGTCATCACAGCGTCCGTCACATTAGGCCGTAATGTGCCCGCGCCTGTAAATGCCGTGTTCGTGGTGTGGAAGTTGATGGGATTGCCGCTTTGGATCTGCTCGATCAGCGAAATCTGCCATCCGCGGACGATTCTGTTTCCGTGGAACGGCAAGTCGTACACCGTGCTGAGAACAAATCGATGCCGCGCATCGAAGTCCGACAAACCGCGATCGCCTCGAATGTTGTAGCTGTCTTGGATCACCGTGGCTTGTTCGTTGCGCGATACCGCGTCGATCGATTTCGACCACGTGTAGGAAGCGTTGAACTGCAGCCCATGGGACAGGCTCTTTTGCGCCGTGACCCAAAGTGCGTTATAGGACGAATTGGAATCGCTCTCGTAGACCAGAATGTTGCCCAACGGCCTGCCTGGGGCGATCGGGCTACTCGCCGAAAGCACTGGATACGGGCGAACTCCTTTGGTGGGTTGATTGTAGTTACGCCCGACGTTCAGGTCCGTACCCTTATTCGCGAAGTAGCCGATCATCAGGCCGAAGTCCTTCCCGATCTGCTGTTGAACATTAAAGTTCCAGGATTGAACATAGGCGTTTTTGTAATTGTGTGCGACGGACGTGGGCGCAACGCTTCCCGACGCCAAATTGAACGCATTGCCGAAATTCAGATTTGTGCCGGAAGTCGTAAAGTTCACCGGCTGGGCGAAGGGCGGATTGGCGTATAATCCATTCACTAAACCCACCACCGGCTGGTCTACGAAGATCGCGTACGCGCTGCGAACCACCGTTCTTCCGTTGCCTGATGGATCCCAGGCGAACCCAACGCGCGGTTCGAAGTTCAAAGCGCTCTGGTCATAGGCGCGGCTTGGGCCGCCGCTCACGCCCACCTGCTGCAAAGAAACGCTCACCGGATCGAAAATCACAAATCTGTTTTTGGCTTCCGTCGGCGTCCCGTTCCAGTCATAGCGGAGACCTAGATCGAGTGTTAGGTTCCGCTTCAATTTCCAACTGTCCTGGACAAAAGCGCCAATCGAATTGATTTGAATGCGCGCCGGGCGATTCGAGGCGTTTCCGGTAAATGAATTCGCCTGATCGTTCAGGAAGGCGGTGATAGTAGGAAAATTGAAAACGCCCGGCGTCTGCGTAAAACTGTCCGCGATCACGTGATGAAATTCCGGGCCGAACTTGATGGAATGGTTTCCGTGCACCCAGTTCAAGGTATCCGAAAGTGTGATGGTGTCGTCCCCGCGGCCTTGCGGGAAGCCATTGATTCCTCCGAACGCAAGTACGGCGGCGGTAGCATTCGGAATCGCGATCTGCGGCAGTCCAATCGGGGCGTTCACTCCGGTGTTGATGCCGAAATCGGCCGCATTCAAAGTGCTCTGCGCGGCGAAAACGATGTGAATCCGATTGAATCCGGCGCGGGCTTCATTCACTAGCGTCGGTGTGATCGTTTGCGTGTCGTTCAGAGCCAATAGCTGCCGCCAGCCCTCCCGCGAATCGCCGGAACCCGGAAGCGTGCTGCCCTGCGTGGTCGGCGGCTCGTTGCGCTGATCGTGCTGCATCGCGTAGTAGGCGTTGAAGCGGTTGGCTTGACTGAATTGCTGGGTGAAATTCGCCGTTCCCTGATGAATGTTTACCGGTGCGACGGCCGAACTGACGAACTGATTGCCCGAATTCGGCAGCGGAATCAACGGAAGAAGCTTTTGCACGATGGGATCGGTAACCTGAGCGCGCTGAACCGCGGTCGGAACGGTGCTCGTCAACGGGACGCTCTGGCGCTGTACCAGTCCTTCGTAGCTCAGAAAAAGAAAAGTCTTGTCCTTCTTCAGCGGTCCGCCGCCGTCCGCGCCGAACTGATTGCGCCGGAATGGCGCTTGCGGCTGAGTGATGGCCGGATTGCCGAAATTGCGCGCGTCCATGGCGTAGTTGCGGAGGAATTCGTAGACTTCTCCGTGAATCTCGTTCGTCCCCGCGCGCGTGGCGATATTCACGATGGCCCCGGCGTTTCTTCCGTACTCCGCGCCATATGTCGAGTTATCCACTTTGAACTCGTCCACGGTAGCGATGGTCGGCTGGAAGGTAATCTGATTTTGCGCCATGTCGCTCATCTGAATGCCGTTAATCATGAAGTTGACTTCGTCTTCACGAGCGCCGGCCGAATTGAACGCAAAAGAACCTTGGCCTCGCAAAGGCGCGGTGAGAAATCCATTGGCCGGCGGCGTCACGGACCCGGGAATCAAGAGTGCGAGATCTACAAAGTGCCGGCCGTTGAGCGGTATCTCCTGGACCGTGCGTTGATTGATTACGGTTCCGACCGATACCGAACTGCTTTCTACGACTGGACTCGCTGCTTGAATTTCAATCGTTGTGGAGGTTGTGCCCACTTTTACGCTGAAATCTTGTGTGGTTGTGGTCCCAACCGCCACTCTCAAATCATTCGCGCCCACCGGCTGCATTCCCGGCGCCTCCACCGTAATTTTGTAAGTGCCCGGTGGCAGACTCGGGAGCGAGTACAACCCGGCGCTGTCCGTCTTTAGCGCGTGAGTTTCGCCGGTTGCCTGGTTAGCGACCGTCACGGTTGCATTCGGAAGCAAAGCCCCCGTGGCATCTGTGATCGTTCCGCGAATGGACCCGGTGCTTTGCGCAAGCGCAATCCCGGCGAAAAGAAACAAGACGGCGACCCGCTTGATTGTCGTGTACATGGGTTTAACTCCCTGAAACAGACCTTGGCTCGTATTTTAAGCGATTCAGGAGTGCTTATGTGTAAAGAACGTGTAACGTTCTGGTGATCAAGTCAAGGCGTTGTCTTTGGTCTCGCGGATCGAAAGCAGACCCAGAACAGTCAAGGCCGCCGAGGCGGAAAGATAATAGCCGACATACGGCAGGCCGTGGTTTTTCGCGAGCCAGATCGCGATGTAAGGCGCGAGAGACGCACCCAGGATTCCAGCGAAGTTAAAGGCAAGCGAGCTTCCTGTGTAACGCACGGCAGTGGGAAAGAGTTCGGAAATCACCGTGCCCAGTGGTCCGTAAGTGAGCCCGACCAACGAGAAGCCCACCGCCATCATCAGCACCGCCCCGGTCGTACCGGCAGTAAACAACGGCGCCATAATCAGGCCGAAAATGCCGATTGCGATGGTTACCCAGAGCATCGTACGGCGGCGGCCTCGTTCCGCAAGCCGCGCGGCGAGTGGAATGGTCAGCGCGAAGAAACAAATATCGAATAATTGCATCAGCAGGAATTTCCCGCGGCTGTAGCCGAGCGCGCTAGTGCCCCACGACAGCGCGAAGACCGTCATCAGGTAAAAAATGACGAAGGTTGCGAGAGAGACGAAGACGCCCGCGAAAAGCGGCCGGGCGTGGTGGCGAAAAACCGTCAGCATAGGTAGTTTTACTTGTTCGCCTCGCTTTAGCGCCTCGCGGAACACCGGAGTCTCCGTGATCGTCAGCCGTACATAGAGGCCCACCAACACCAGCACCGCGCTCGCGAGGAACGGAAGGCGCCAGCCGAACGCGAAGAACTGTTCGTCCGTGAGCCAGCGGGAGAGCAGCAGAAACACGCCGCCGGAGAAGAAAAAGCCAATCGGCGCGCCCAGCTGCGGGAACATGCCGTACCAGGCGCGCTTGTTAGGAGGCGCGTTTTCGATCGCGAGCAGCACTGCGCCGCCCCACTCGCCGCCGAGGCCGAGCCCTTGGCCGAACCGGCAAAGCGCCAGCAGCAGCGGCGCGGCGAAGCCAATCGCGTGGTAAGTCGGCAACGCTCCAATGGCCACCGTGGATAAGCCCATGGTCGAGAGCGCGACGACCAAGGTCGTTTTCCGGCCCACGCGATCGCCGAAATGACCGAAGAGCGCTGAGCCGATTGGCCGCGCGAGGAATGCAATCCCGAATGTCGCGAGCGAGGCGAGTGTCGCCGCGGCCGGATCGGATGCCGGAAAGAATAACTTGGGAAAAACGAGCACCGCCGCGGTCGCGTAAATATAAAAGTCGAAAAACTCGATGGTTGTGCCGATCAGGCTTGCAAAAAGGACCTGGCGCGGCGTGTTGATGGGAGTAGCGGTTGTGTTTGACAAAATAGACATCGAATTCGGATATGCGAATCAAGTTTATCTATCTGTTCGCTTCGCTTGTCTTGCCGCTGTATGCCGTACCTACTTTTCAAGTAACTGCCGGTCCGGGCTCCTACGCGCTTCTGGGCGGCGATCCGGCACAGGGCGGCACGACGACCATCCCCACCGTGCTCGTTCCGATCACGCTCTCCTTCGACGCGAAAAACGCCGTCCTGGATGCCGCTCCCGACGTGTCGCGTATTCTCGGGTCACCTGTCTTCTCTAAGTTCGCTTTCTCCCCGGGTGGCGCCACGCAATATGCCGATGCCATGTTGCGCGCCACTTTCCCGAAGGCGGATGGCTGGCACACGCTGCTCGGCAAGCCGGAGGTGAAGCCGGTGAAGATCACGGTTCCGGTGGGTTATGGCTACGTTCTCACGTCAAAGAAGACCGGCGGCTCCGTTGCCGTCGTTGACGTCGAGTTCCTGCAACGCGAACTCTTCAAACAAATCCCCAAACAGGAGAACAAGCTCGTTATCGCCGTGACGCATAACACTACGTACTACGCCGACGGCGATGCAACGGTCTGTTGCTCCTGGGGGACGCACGGCGTAGATTCCGCCACCGGAAATTCTTTCGTGCTTGGCTCCTATCTGCATGCCGCGCCTGGCGTCGTCGAGGACAGCGATGTACAACCGCTCACGCAGCAGCTAGCGGAGTTCAGCAACGATCCGCTGCACGATCCGCTAGTCCATGGCCGTGGGGTCAAGATTCCGGGAAATGCCTTTGCGGCCTGGATGCGCCCGCAGGGCGGCTGCGGCGGTACAGGCGTCGCGTCTACTTATTTCCTTCTCGAACCCACCGATACCAACCTGAAAAATAATATTCCTGCGTCGAAGGCCTTCGTCGCTCGCGCGGGTGGAGCCGTTTATCATTTGCAGAACGTGGCGCTGCTTTCCTGGTATACGGGTCACGGTGGTACATACAGTTTTCCGGATGCACAGGCGCTCACCGAATCCGCGAAGCCGTGTCCAGCGCGCGGCCAATATGCCGCGGCTAAGCCCACCACAGCGGCGGTTCCTACGAGCGGTTCTGCCAATGCTCATAGGCTCATCGGCTATTGGGCTGGCTACGGCGCGGCGGGCTCCACATTTCCGCTGCGCGAGATCTCGCCGCAATGGGACGTGATTATCGTCGCTTTCTCTACCCCGGACAAGAATGCGCCGGAAGGAACGATGCAGTTTCACACGCCGGCCGGCCTCGATCCCGAGCAATTCAAGAGCGACATTGCTTACTTGAAGAGCCAAGGCAAAAAGGTCATGATTTCCCTGGGCGGCGGCGGCCAGCACTTCACGCTCGCCGACCCCAAGCGCGTTCCGAACTACATTTCCTCTGTGACACGCATCGTCACGGAGTACGGTTTCGACGGGATCGATATCGATTTCGAAAGCCCCTCTCTCTCGATCAATCCCGGAGATATGGATTTTAAACATCCCACTACGCCGTCGATCGTGAATCTCATTTCAGCCCTGCGCCAGTTGCACGATCATTTTGGCCCCCGCTTCATGATCAGCCTGGTACCGGAGGGCACGCAGATCCCAGCCGGCTACCCGAGTTACGGCGGCCAGTTTGGCTCCTACCTGGCCATCACATACGCGATCCGCGACATTCTCTCCTTCATCGACGTGCAGGATTACAACACGCCTCCGCTCGAAGGTCTCGACGGCGAGATCTATCAGGCTGGCTCGGTGGATTATCACGCCGCGATGACGGAGTTGCTGCTCCAGGGCTTTAACGTTGGCGGCGACCGCAAGCATTTTTTTCCGCCGATGCCCGCGGATAAGGTCGCCGTCGGTTTCCTTACCGGAGATACGACGCCCACCATCGTGAGCGAAGCCATGGATTACATCATTACCGGTAAGGCTCCCGCTGGGATCAAATACAAGCTGCGCAACTCCGGTGGTTACTCAAAGATGATTGGCGCGATGTTCTGGACGATCGATGCCGACCGGCGTGGAAATTACAATTTCTCCAACGTTGTCGGACCCCAGCTCCACGCCTACCGTTGATTTACGTAAGTAGAAACGTCCTTGGCGGCTTTAGTTTCGACGCCAGGCTTTTCGAGAAAACCGAGATCGCGAAACCAATCGATGAATCGGAATTGCCACGTTCCAAACGGCGTATTGTTGCGGTCCGTCAGGCCGCCGCTCATGTGGCTGCCGTCGGGAAGCGGATCGCCGGGATGGCGCCCGTTGCCGTAAATGTGCATCTCGATATTCGGGACGCTGATGGCCAGCATGGCGGAGAAATATTCCATCGCCCACACGGCGTGAACGCGGTCGCCAGAACCGCCGCATGCGATGAATGCCGGAGGAACATTGCGGGGGATGGGTGGAGCGGTGCGATTGCGTGCGAAAGGCGAAGGGCCGGGATAAATGATTCCCGCGAAGTCAGGCCGCGACGAAATCCCCGCGAGAGGATCGTTTGGGTCGTTGTTCTTTTTGTCGAAGTCGTCAAATAAGACGGCCGCCGCCGCGGTCAATTCGGCGCCCGCTGAAAAACCCATCATGCCGATCTTGTTTGGATCGATGTTCCATTCTTTGGCGTGGGCGCGCACTAAGCGGATGGACTGCAGAGCATCGTTCACCTCGTCCGTCTGCGGGTTGTAACCATCGCTGCGTAAGCGGCTCCGCAGAATAATCGTGTTCACTCCATAGTTGTAAAAAAACGGTACGAAATCAGCACCCTCGCTGCCGACGTTCAAAGTTCTGTGTCCTCCGCCGGGTACTAAGATCACAGCGGCGCCCGTGTTGAGCCCGCGATCCACCGTGTGTACTTCGATCGATGGATTGTGAATATTGACAATGCTTGCGATCCGCCCCGGAACCGACGGGCTCATGTTGTACTTTTCAGGTTCTTGTACGCGCGCGGCGTTCAGGAAATGCGAGCCGGGAGCATAAAGCGGAATCACCAGTCCACCTTGCAAGATAGGCCGCGGAGCGGAAGGATTTTGTGCGCTGGCCGCCAGCGCGACGAAAAGCAGTAGAGACCTAGTCATAAAAATTTGTGCTCAGGTATTCATTGCGGAATTTACCACCCGGATCGTATTGGTGCAGCAATGCCTGATACTCGGCCAGTCTTGGATACAATTCCCGCAGCCGCGAAGGCGCTATTGTAAAAAGCTTTGCCCAGTGGGGCCGGGCATTGAAAGGTGCTAGTTGTTCTTCGATCATTGGCAGAACGTTTTTCACGGCGGCCCATTCCGGTTTCCACGTGAAGTGAATTGTCAGCGACGGGCGCTTGTAACACGGGCTCATCCAAAGGTCGTCCGAGTCAATCGTGCGCAATTCGGAAATCTGCAAATGCGGAGTGACGTGGTCGCGGAGCTTCTCCACCGCGAGAATGGCTTGGTACGCCTTTTCCCGCGGAACGAAATACTCCGATTGCAGCTCTTCTCCACTGCTCGGTGTAAAGTTCATGCGGAAATGCGGTAATCGTTCATGCCAGGGCCCGGGAATGCCCCTCTGTTCCGTGCAATTCTCAGGTGAGAGGCCAGGAATCGGATGCAGTTCTTTCGTTGCAAGCTTCGCCCCAAAGAATTCGGAGTGAAATTCAGAATCGGTGCGAGTCTTGATCCAGACTTGCGTCGCCCGATGATTTTGCCAATCCGTAAACAGACTGACGCTGTAGCCGGTTGCGAAGATCTCATCTAGATGCGCTTCCAGTGCGTCGAAAGACAGATTCTCATACACAACTTGCCGCATATCGAACGCCGGCTGAACAGCAAGCGTTAGTTTTGTCACGACACCCAGACCGCCCAGGCCAACGACAGCGCCGGGAAGCTGTTCTTGTGACAACGTGACGGCCTCGCCATTCGCTATTACGATTTCCAGTGCGGAAACAGCAGTTGCCAGATTGCTATTCTGACTTCCGGAGCCGTGAGTCGCAGTGGCACAAGCGCCGGCAATTGAGATATGCGGCAGCGACGCCAGGTTATGCAGGGCGAAGCCGTTGCGATAGAGATAGGCCGACAATTGGCCATAAGTAACGCCCGCGCCCACCGTGACGGCGCGCCTCTTCCGGTCTAACAACATTTCATCCAGATTCGCCAGCGAGATTTGATCCTTGGCGCTGTCGGCAATTCCATTGAAAGAATGGCGCGTGCCAAGCGCTCTCAGATGCCGGCAGCTCTTGACAACTTCCTGCACCTCCGCGACCGTTTTGGGGACGTGCAGCCGGCCCGCCCGATATCGATAGTTGCCGGCCCAATTCGTTTGCATTGCCTGTCCAAATTTAAACTACGCCCGCTACGCTAAAAGAGAATGCAGCGAATCGCGATAGACATGGACGAAGTGGTGGCCGATACCATCGCCCATTTTCTCGAGAGATATAACGAAGAGTTTGCCGAAGCTCTCACGCCGGCGCATTTCCACGGCAAACATGTCTTTGAAGTGATCGAACAGGCGCATCACTCGCGGGCCCGCGAATATTTTCAGCAGGGTGATTTTTTCGCGGAGATTCCCGTGATGCCGGACAGTCCGGAAGTGGTGGAAGCGCTCATGGCGAAATACGATGTGTTCATTACGACGGCGGCCATGGATGTCCCCTGCTCATTTGAAGCCAAATTCCGTTGGCTGCAGCGCTACTTTCCGTTTATTCCGTCCAGCAATGTCGTATTTTGCGGCGACAAAAGCATTATCGCTGCCGATTACATGATCGATGACAACGTGCGTCATCTGTCGAAGTTTCGCGGCGAAGGAATTATTTACACCGCCCCGCACAACGTTCGCGAGACGCGTTTTCGCAGAGTCAGCAATTGGAAAGACGTCCGGCGGATGTTTCTACACGCGTAGCTCGAAGCCGAGCGCCTGCATGCCTTCGATCACGCGGCTGCGGATTGCCGTGACTTCTTCCGCCGTCAAAGTATGATCGAGCGCGCCCACTTCGAGATGATATGAAACGCTCTTCTGGTCAGGCCCGAGCGGCGGGCCGACATACTGGCGCACGAACTCGATCGCGGCCAGACTCGCGCCGGCAAGTTTTCGCAGTGCCTCGCAAATACTATCTACAGGCGTGCGCAACTCGCAGACGACCGAAAGGTCGAAGCCGCTGGTGGGGAATTTGCGCAGCGGTTTATATCGAGTTGTGGAAGCCGCTTCCAAACGCTGTGCGGCGATCGTATCCACGTCGAAAATCATCGCGCGCCCTTCCAGGCCCTCGGTCTGTAAGATGGACGGATGCAACTCGAATAACCGGCCAATGGCCGCATCCCGCCAATGAATTTCCGCGGTGCGCGTGGGGTGCTCATAAGTGCGAGCTTCCGCGGACAGAAACCGGGCGCCCGGAAACAGGCACTCAGCCACACGCTTCATTTCGAAGAAATCCCGTTCGTTGCCATGCGCGCTGTACAGCACACCTGCAATGTGCAGGATTTCACTCTCAGGATGAATCTCATTACCCACTTCGAACAGCCGGAATTCCGGGAAGTAGCGTACGTTCGTCAGGATATTCCGGAAGAGCCCCGGCACGAGGCTGCGGCGCAGGTGTGTCCACTCCGAGGCGATCGGGTTGCGAACCGCAATGTGCTCGCTCAGATCGAGGCCGAAGCGCCGCGCATCCGTCTCGTTAGTGAATGAGTAGTTGTAAACCTCTGTGAAGCCTTGCGCCGTGAGTTGTGCGCGAAGCCGGCGCACATAGGGCCGCAGCGGATTGGCGGGAGGCGCGACGGAAGCCACTCGCGGCGCCACCGGCGCGATGGAATCATAGCCAACCATTCTCCCGATCTCTTCCGCCAGATCGTCCTTGAGAGAAATGTCCTTAGTCGCGCGCCAGGTGGGCACTGAGACGATTAGTTCAGCGTCGCCTGCTTCGCTTACGCCAAATCCCAGCGCAGTCAAAATGCGCGTAATCTCTTCCCGGCTGATGTCTTTACCGAGCTTGCGCACCACAAAGCGGATGGGCAAACGAATCGGCGCGATCGCGCGGAGCGGCGCGCGGGTATCGGCGACGCCGCCGATTACACGAATGCCCGGACACACCTGCCGCAGCAATTCAATCGACCGCGCCAAACCGCGCACCGTATTTTCCGGATCGAGCGATTTTTCAAATCGTACCGAAGCGTCCGTACGCAGCTTGTGCCGGCTGGAAGTGAAGCGCACGCTCGTAGCCTCGAAATTCGCGCTTTCGAACACCACACGAGTCGTCTCTTCCGAGATCGCGGTCGGCATGCCGCCGATCACTCCCGCGAGCGCAATCGGCCCCGATGCATCGGCAATCACCAGATCGGTTTCCGCGAGCTCATACGTCTCGCCGTTCAAAGCGGCCAGCGATTCCCCGGTGCGCGCGGTTCGCACGAAGATGGTATCGCCCGCCAGCTTATCCGCATCGAAGGCGTGCGTTGGCTGCGGCAGTTCGGCCATGATGTGGTTCGTCACATCCACCACGCTGTTGATGGAGTTCACGCCGATGCTCTCGAGCCGCGTTCTCAGCCATTCGGGAGACGGCCCCGCTTTGACGTTTTCAAACAGCAGCGCGCTGTATCGAAAGCAGCGCGCCGGGTCCCCGATTTCGACTCGCACCGGTGATTCTCCCGCGGGCAGCAGTTCAGGCTTTACCGGATCGAGCAGTTTCACCCCGGTGATCGCGGCCACTTCGCGCGCCATGCCATAGTGGCCCCAAAGATCGGGCCGGTGCGTGAGGCTCTTGTTGTCGATCTCGATAATCCAATCCGCGCCGGCTGGCTCGATGCCCTCGCACTCGGCTGTCCTCAAGGTGATCAGGCGTTCGAGCTCCGTGGGCGCCGCCGCCAGGCCCGGCGCCAGATCGCGCAGCCAATCGTAGGAGAACTTCAAACCAGGATCCTTCGCATGGGCAAAGTCAAAACTGCGTCAGGAAGCGCAAGTCGCCGCCTTGCAGCAATCGAATATCGTCTATGCCGTAGCGCATCATAGCCAGGCGGGTGAGCCCGAGCCCAAACGCGAACCCGCCCCATTCTTCGGGATCGATATCGCTCATCCGCAGCACCTTCGGATGCACCAGACCACAGGGCAGCAGTTCCACCCAGCCGCTGTGTTTGCACACCGGGCAACCCGCGCCATCGCAGATCAGGCAAAGAATATCGAGCTCGAATCCAGGCTCGACGAAAGGGAAGTAGCCCGGCCGCAGACGCACCGTTACGTCGCGCCCAAAAATCCCGCTGAGCAATGTCTTCATGAAGTAGATCAGATTCGCAACCGAAACGTCGCGATCGACCATCATGCCCTCCAGCTGGTAAAAGGTGTGTTCGTGCGAGGCATCCACTTCTTCGTTCCGGAAAACGCGGCCCGGCGCGATCATGCGCAGCGGCGGCCCGAAAGCGCGCATGCCGCGCACCTGCACGGGCGAAGTGTGGGTGCGCAGCAGATGGCCGTTCGAAAGCCAGAACGTATCCTGCATATCGCGCGCCGGGTGAGTAGCGGGGATGTTGAGCGCGTCGAAATTATGTTGCTTCGGTTTCTACTTCAGGGCCGTAGAGAACCGCAAATCCGAGCGATGTAAACAGATCTTCAATCTCGTTTTGAAGCTGCGTGATCGGATGCAGGCTTCCCGGCCGGGTGCCCGGCGCGGGCAGTGTGACGTCGATCCATTCGCCCGCGAGCCGCTCGGCTAATTCCGCCTGTTCGAAGCGCTGCTTCTTGCTTTCATACTCGCTCTCGAGATCCTGCTTCACCGAATTCAGCAGCTTCCCAAGCCGGGCGCGTTCCTCGGCTGCAATCCGGCCGAATTCCTTGCTGATTTGTGCCAGTGCGCCTTTGCGTCCAAGCGCCTCGACGCGGGCCTTCTCTAATTCTTCGAGCGAGCTGGCCGAAGCGAAAGCGGCAAGAGTCGAGCGCCGAAGTTCTTCGAGCCGCGAATCGGCCATTGATCTGGCAGCTTCGCTCGCCAACGCTTCGAGTATGGAGGCGACTTCCTGATGACCCTTGATCAATGCCATGTCGAGCGCGGTTTGCTGATTGTCGCGCGCGCAGATTCACATCCGCGCCGTTTGCGAGCAGCGTTTCGACCATCTCCCGCTGACCCGCCTGAGCGGCGCCGTGCAGCGCCGTCCATCCGCCCTCTTGCATTGCGTTCGGATTCGCGCCGCGTTTCAGCAGCAGTTCCACGAGCGCCAGTTGTCCGCCCGCGCCTGCCGCGTGCAGCGGAGTATTTTTCATGGCGTTCGTCGAACGGATGTCCACTTGCGCGTTTCGATCGAGCAGCGCATTCGCAAGTTCCGCGTGGCCAAAGAAGGCCGCCAGATGAAGAGGTGTCCAGCCATCCGCGCTGTGCGAGGCGAGCAGCGCGGGATTGCGATCGATTTCCTCCATCACGCTCCGCCGTGCGCCCGGCAGCCGCACAAACCGAAAATATCGAGCTTCGGATGGAGACTCAGCAGATACTCGGCGACAGCGTCCTGACGGTAGTATTTGGCGAGCAGGAAGGCGCTTTGACCTGCTTCGTTGGTGGCTTCGAGCAATGCCGGATTGCCGGCAAGCGCCGCGCGCACGGCCGCCAGATCGCCTTTCTTGACGCGTTCCTGGAATGCTTTCACGTCTGGCATCTCAAGCCGCCGGCAGAAAAATTTGCTCGGCCTTGTTCAGTTCCCAATCGAGATGATTGATATAGAACAGCAGAATCTCGCGCGGATACTTGCCCCGAAAACTGCGTGAAAACCCGCTTCTGCCAGCCTTCCGTCAAATACTGCTCCGGCTTGAGGTCTTTATCGAAAAAGCCTTGCTCGTTTGGGATGCCGAGAAAATTCAGGACGTCGACGATCATGTCCAGATGCGAAAGCAGAAAAACCTGCGAAAGATCGGTCGCGAAATCCTCTTCGCCGGCTTCGATGCGCGCCCAAAATTTCGGCTCCGCTTTGCGCAGCGCTTCCGAGTTCAATTTCACCAGCCGTGCCCGCAGCTTTGAAACGTTCGTAAACCTGATAGGTCTTGAGCTTGCCGATGGAGATGCCCCGCACGAGGCTATGAAAAACATCCGGACCGAGCGCCTGAAAGACGCCACACATCTGCATTCGTGAAAAGAGTAGCACAGCGGAAGCGCGGTACAATCAGGGGTTTTGGGCCATAACGGCCAATAGCCATGAGTAATTTGATTGTGCTCGGCGCGCAGTGGGGCGATGAAGGCAAAGGCAAAATCGTCGACCTGCTCTCCGAAAAATTTGACGCGGTCGCGCGCTATCAGGGCGGCCACAATGCCGGCCATACTGTCTTCATCGGGAGCCGGAAATTCGTATTGAAGCTGATCCCGAGCGGCATCCTGCGCCCCGGCGTGCAGGCGGTCATCGGGAACGGAGTAGTGATCGATCCGGCCGCGCTGCTCGAAGAGATTCACGGGCTCGAAGCGGCGGGCGTGGATGTGAGATCGCAGTTGAAAATCAGCAACCGCGCGCACGTGATCTTTCCGTTCCATCGGACCATCGAAAAGATTTCGGAAGGGCGTGAAAACCGGATGGCGATCGGCACCACATCGCGCGGCATCGGCCCTTGTTATGAAGACAAGATCGCGCGCCGCGGTATTCGCATTGCCGATCTGGTCGATAACGATTTCGCGCAGCTCTATTGCCTGCTTGCCGAAGACAAGCAACTGATCGCGAACGCCTTCAATATCGCCGAGCCGGGTCGATTTCAGAGAAATTCTGGAGCAATACAAGCGCTTCGCCGAAGAGATCCGCCCGCTGGCTTGCGACACCGCGCATCTTGCTGAATGGCATGATCCGGGAGGGCAAGAGCGTTCTGTTCGAAGGCGCGCAAGGCACCATGCTCGATATCGATTTCGGCACCTATCCGTTCGTCACCAGTTCGAGCGCGGCGGCGGGCGGCGCCTGTACGGGCACCGGCGTGCCGCCCACAAAAATCGACGGCATTGTCGGCGTTTCGAAGGCCTACATCACGCGCGTAGGCGCGGGCGCTTTCCCGTCGGAAGATCACGACGAAGTGGGCGAAAAGATCCGCCGCGCAGGAAACGAATTCGGCTCCGTCACCGGCCGGCCGCGCCGCTGCGGCTGGTTCGATGTGCCGCTGCTGCGCTACACGGCGGAAGTGAATGGCTTCGACAGCCTCATCATCACGAAGCTCGATGTGCTGGACGAGCTGGAAGAAATTCCGGTCTGCGTGGCCTATGAGGTAGATGGCAAAGTGGTCACGCAGATGCCCGCCAGCACGCGCCGCATGGAGGCGATCAAGCCCATATTCGAGCGCCTGCCCGGCTGGAAAACGAAGACGCAGGGCATTGACCAACTCGACAAGCTTCCGGCGGCCGCGCAAAACTATTTGAATTTTCTCGAAGGGCAGACGGGCGTGGAAATCGGCTCGGTCTCGAATGGTCCGGAGCGTAACGAAACCATGATCGTCGCCGGCTCCAAGCTTGAAAAACTATTGCAATGAATCGCTGAATCCGATTTCGCTCACGATCACCACGCGCGATGGTGTGCGGTCGAATTCGAATCGCACAATCTTCAACTTTGCGGGGTCGAAGCGCGTATTTTGCGCGGCGAACGCGCTCAGCGGCAGCCGAAGAGTCTGGAATACCGGCTCGGACGGATTTTTGTAAAATTTTCGGTCCAACTGTTCGAGTTTCATAAAATGCACCTCGATCGGCGGCAGCAGGGTCCCGAAACGGCTCAACGGTACTTTGGCGATTGCTCCATTTTCGGCTTCCATCGCGACGGTGAAATCGGTTACGCCATATTTTTCGTCCGTCTCCATCTCGTCGCTAGCGGCGATCGATAGAGTAAGCCCCGATTGCGCAGTCGCAAGCCCCGGCGGCAGGCTAATCGAATAGCTCGCTTTCTCATCACGACGATTCCAGCCCAGAAATACACCGTTAGATCCCCGATCGCCGTCGCGAAAAGGTATGCGGCCCTCGCGCCAGACAGTCAGATTTTTCGCACTCAGCCGTCCGCCCGGAATGGTGGTTGTCGTCACGTCCGCGTCCTCGTTGAAACTGGCGATAGTTCGGTTCGAGCTATCCAAATAGCGGTTTACGTAAAGCGTACCCGGCAGCCATTGCCGTGCACGCCGGTAATCTTCAAAGAGTGGAACGTATTCGCGTCGGTTGTGTAGCGTCGCTTCGAGGAATGCTGAAACATAGACCTTCGCGATCCGTCGCTGCTGTTCGCCTGTGAGCAGAGGCCGTAAATTCAGAAACCAATTACGAGGTGCGGCGGTGTCGGTCCGCCCCCAAACCGTATTGAATTGGCCGTGGTTGGCGCGATAAACATATAACTCAGATTTGAAATAGCTGCCCGCGCCCGTAAACCGGATGTGCTCCCATTGCCGGCTGCCTTCGAAGGAAGACATATCGGCATCGTTCGCACCTTGGAGCGTGAAATAGTTGACGTCCTCGATTACACGCGATTGACCGGCCGGTTTGTATTGCCCATCCACCGGGGCGATGGCGATCACCGATTTGATCGGAAATCCGTAATGAAAACGGATCGTGGCGTCGTCGGGATAAAACGAGAGCTTGTTGAACAAGGCCGCCGTTGCCGCCGCTTCGCCGCCTCGCGAGTGTCCGATCAGCGCCACATTCTCCACATCCACCTTGCTGTAGAAAGGATTGCCGGGGGTCGAATTCCACTCGCGCCAGACACGCAGATGCTCGAGCAGCAGCCAGCCTCTCGCCGCTTGCTGCTTGGGAATGTCGTGAAAGTATCCGAGGTTGAGAAAGTTTTCATCGATAGAAGCCACAATGAATCCGCGGCTAGCCAACAACTCGCCCAGATAACGGTAGCCCGGGTCGGAGAATTCCGTCATCTCATGATTTCCGTGCACGATCAGCACTAGGGGAAACGGTCCGGCCGCATCTGGATACCAGACGCGGCCATTGAGCGGTAGCTTGTCCATGCCGAAGCCCCAATAATGCTGCCGCAAGGCTGGTTTCCAACCGCTGAAGTCTTTGAAGAATGCCGAGGCATCGCGTGTCGGCGTTCGTATGGCAACCGAGTGCCCGTATTCCGGCCGTCGGAGGTCATTGCCGCTTCCATAGAAAAGTGTTTTCACTCCGAAAGATCCCTGTGCGGCTGGATCGGGCGCGGCGAGCGGTGGCGGCATCCCTCCGGCGGTCTTCTCCATGCGCAATAGATTTTCATCAATGCCATCGCTCCTGACAAAACGAACCAGCCAAACGTTGGCCGCAAGCGCAAGAACGCCGGCCGCGATGGTGACGACGCGCTTGCTCGCTGGGGCGCCGCGCCACCCGGCCGCGAGGACGGTGGCAATGGCTGCGCCCAGCGTACACTCGATCGCGAGCAGCGCTCCCGCCGCCCAGAACCCCAGTGAATCGAACCAAAACAGTGAAGCAAGAAAGAGAAACGCGCCCACAATGAATCCGGCGGTAAGGCGCGGCACTTTCCGGAATATCGTGAGTACCAGCGCAAGTCCCAGCGCCACCGCGGGAATCCCTAGCGCCGCAACCGCACACGCAAAGAGAAAATTCGCCCAGCCCCCATAGCCGAGCTTCAAGTTCAAAGTACCCACCGCGATCGCCCAGATCACAGTCGCGAGTGTCGCGCAAACTGCGCCGCGCCGCGCTTCCGGCCCAGGTTGTATTTCGCCCCATCTTTGCCTCCACCAGGAGCCTATTGAGCGCCAGTTACGCATGCCGGTCATGTATCGTGGAAACAAGTGGACGTCGAGAAAACAGTTCTGCGGAAAGTCGGCGAAGCCGTGGGCCGGTTCCGCATGATTCGCGCAGGCGACCGCGTGGCAGTGGGCGTCTCCGGCGGTAAGGACTCGCTGACCCTGCTCGAGGCCCTTTCCCGTTTACAAAAGCGCGCGCCAATCGATTTCACGGTTTGTGCATTTACCATCGAACAAGGCAAGTTTCTCCAGCCTATCGAAGCCGTTGGGGGCTTCTTGCGCGAGCGGGGTTTCGATTGGACATATGTCGAGGACAAACCATCCTTGAACCTTCTGACGGACCAGCCCGGACCACGGTTGCGACATCTGCAGCCGCTTTCGCCGCCGCGCTGTCTACGAGGTAGCGAGAAAGCTGAATGCGAATGTCATTGCGTTCGGGCCACACCGCCGACGATTTTTGCGAATCGTTCCTTCGGAACGCAATGTTTACCGGCCGCATCAGCGCGCTTCCGCCGATTACCTGGTCGAGCAAACGCGAGTTCCGGTTGATCCGCCCGCTGGTCTACGTCACCGAAAATCTGACGAGCGCTTTCGCCGAGCGCCTGGGCGCGCCGGTCATTCCCTGCGGCTGCTCTCAGAAAACCGGCACCGTTCGCCGCACCTTGCGCGACATGCTCGCCGAAATTGAAAAAGATCATCCGTTTCTGAAAGAAACCCTGCTTTCGGCCATGGGCAAAATCGAGCCGGGCCGGCTTCTCGATACGCGATTTCTGGATCTCGAGAGCAATAACGAGGACGCGTCTTTGGCAGCGGACGAGTTAATTACGCTGCAACCTGCCTGAGGCCTTTTCCGCTAAACTATGTCAATCTCGCTATGACCGCGGAACTCATCGTCGTGAATGGTCCGCTCGCTGGAACGCATTTGCCCTTGGATCAGGGCGAGATCCTGATCGGGCGCGCGCCCGGTTCAAAGCTCGTGCTGAATGAAGCCGAAATAGGCTGGCGTCATTGCCAGGTCCGCCGCCAGGGCGCTCGCTACATGGTCACGGACCTGCGCTCCTCGCTCGGCACCTACGTGAATGGAATGCGCTCGGCCGAGCGCTGGCTCGAGGACCGCGACCAGCTCGGTATCGGCAAAACCATTCTCATGTTCCGCTCCGGCGAGGCGCAAACGGAAACGCCAGTGGCCGCCCCCGCGAGCGATGCAAAGCCGATGCTGCTCGCGGCCTGCTCGCTGGTGTTTCTGTCGCGCGCCTTGGCCGCCGGCATGGATGACGAGCAAAACACGCTGCTGCAGAATCAGATTTTGCGCCTTGTCGGAGACTTGATTCCGATCGAAGACGGTGTGCTGCTGCTCGGCGCGAGCGCGGCCGAGCTCAATATGCGTTGGGCTGAGCGAGCAGCGAAACATACGGTCAATTTTGCGCCGGCCGTGGGCCGCGTTTGCGAAGAAGGCGCTTTCGCCGACAACGGCGAGCGCATCGCCGGCGTTCCTCTGTATCTGGCGGGCGCACTCGGCGGCGCGCTCCTTGTACGCATTGCGGATCACGAAGCGGCTCGTTTGCCGGGCCATTTGGAGACATTGACCGCCGCCGCGTCGCTCAGCTCGATCGGCTTCGAAGCGAATCGAGAGGTAGAAACCCTCAAAGCCGAGAATGCACTTCTGCAGGAACAGATCGCCGTCCAAACGGGCATCGTCGGAAACAGTCCCGTGATTCGGCGCTTGCTCGAGTTGATCGAGCGCGTTGCACCGCGCGACACTACCGTCTTGATCGCGGGCGAGAGCGGCACCGGCAAGGAACTCGTGGCGCGCGCTCTACATCAGAAGAGCCCGCAGGCGCGACCGTCCATTCGTTGCGGTGAATTGCGCCGCATTGAGCGAGACGTTGTTCGAAAGCGAATTGTTCGGTCACGAAAAAGGCGCTTTCACGGGCGCCGTCGCGCTCAAGCGTGGACGCTTCGAGCTGGCGCAGGGCGGCACTATTTTCCTGGATGAAGTAGGCGAGCTGGCTCCGGGCTTGCAGGCCAAGCTGTTGCGCGTATTGCAGCAGCGCGAATTCGAGCGCGTCGGTGGAACGCAAGCGTATCCTCTCGATATCCGGATCATTGCCGCGACCAATCGGGATCTCGCCGCCGACGTCGCCGAGGGCCGCTTTCGCGAAGATCTGTATCATCGCCTCAACGTGGTGGCGCTCCAATCCCCGCCGCTGCGCGATCGCAAAGAAGATATCCCGCGGCTCGCGGAATTTTTCCTGCGGCGCTCGGCTGAACGCTGCAAGCGCCATGTCGACGGCCTGTCGCCGGAGGTGCAGCATATGATCTCCCAGTATTCGTGGCCCGGCAACGTGCGCGAGCTCGAGAACGCCATGGAACGAGCGGTCGTATTAGGCGTCTCGGAAATGGTGCTGCCCGAAGATTTGCCGGAGACTTTACTCGAGGCTGCGCCCCGCGACACCGAGGCCAAGTACCATCATTCCGTCGGCCAAGCCAAGCGCGATGCTATTCTCGACGCCTATGTGCAGGGCAACGGCGATTACAAGCAAGCCGCTAAGCTTTTGGGGTTGCATCCTAACTATCTTCTTCGTCTGGTCCGTAACCTGGAGCTAAGAGAAGAGATCAATCGGTCGCTGGCCGCAGCAGGCGGCCGCGGATTTCCTGCCAGTGTGCAGCGCGGCAATTCCGCCGGTCAATAGCTTGAAATCCGCATCTGCGAATCCGCCGCTTTCGATCGATCGCCTGCAATTCAGCGGCGTCAGGAAACAGCCGGATAGATTCCGGCAAATAACGATAAGCTTCTCGCGAACCGGACAAAAGCGCGCCCACAGCCGGCACCACAACGCTCGAATAGAAGCCATACGACGACTTCATGAGCCATCCTTGCGGATGCGAAAATTCGAGAATCGCGAGCACGCCGCCGGGCTTCAGCACTCTATGAAACTCCGCCAGACCGGCACGGTAATTGGCGAGATTGCGAAAACCGAACGCGATCGAAATAGCGTCGAGGCTGTTGTCGGCGAGCGGCAGATCCAATGCATCCGCTTCCATGAGCCGCGCTTCGCGCCCGCGCGAGGCAGCCTTTCTCCTGGCCGATACCAGCATCGGATGACAGAAATCGGCGCCCAACACTTGCGCCGCGGCCCGATCCTCAAGATGAAAGAGAACATCTCCAGTTCCACAGCACAGGTCGAGCACGCGGGCGTCCGGCCGCGCTAAAACCGTGGCCACGCGCTTCGCCAACGCATTACGCCAGGTGCGGTCGATATGGAACGATAAAAGATGATTCAGTAAGTCGTAGCGCGGTGCGACCTCCGCGAACATCCGCCGAATCCATCCCGCCGCTTCCTGCTCGCCCGATGTTCCAGCCGGCCTTGTGCCAGATGCCTTTGTTCCTACAGCTTTCACAACGCGCGCTGTAGCGTTTCGGCGATCGCTCTCCGGATCACGCTTTGCTCCACGCCCGAAACAATTGTTACTTCACCAATGGCGGTCGGCAGCACGAAGTGAACCTTGCCCGCGAGCGTCTTCTTGTCGCTCGCCAATCGGCTAAGCAAACGATCCGGATCCAAATCGCTCACGCGGCGGCAGCGGACCGTAATGGCAAATGGTTCGCCGGATGCGCTCCGCCACGCCGCTTCCGAGCATGCTTAAGAGTTCCGCCAGCCGAGTAGCCGCAAGCATTCCCCAAGCCACCGCCTCGCCATGCAGCAGGCGGACATACTCCGTCTCCGCTTCTATCGCATGGCCCACGGTGTGGCCGAAATTCAAAATGCGGCGCAGATCGCCTTCACGCTCATCCGCGGTAACGACCTCAGCTTTGATTTTCACCGCCGCGGCTATCAAATCGTCCACCACAGCCGCCTCCATGGCCAGCACTCTGCCCGGTTCCCGATCGAGCAGTTCGAATAGCGCGGGATCGCGAATGATGCCGCATTTGACAACCTCGAACAATCCCGCGCGATATTCATGAGCCGGGAGAGTTGCCAATACTTCGGGATCGATCAGCACCGCGAGCGGCTGATGAAAACTTCCCAGCAGGTTTTTTCCATTTCTCAGATTGACGCCCGTCTTGCCGCCAGTAGCCGCATCCACTTGCGCCAATAGAGTCGTGGGAATCTGCAGCACTGGCACGCCTCGCATGAAAATTGCTGCCAGAAAGCCGCTCACATCGGTAACGATTCCGCCGCCAAACCCGATCACGAGACTGCTGCGATCAGCGCCCCGCTCCACCATCTCGTCTGCCAGTCTCTCGACCGGAGCGAATCGCTTATTCGCTTCCCCGCCAGGGAAAAAGAGAACCTCAATGCCGTCCTCGAACTGTGCCTGGAGCTTTTGCCCGTGCAGTCGCCAGACATCCTCCGTAGTCACTACGAAGCGCTTGCCTGCGCCTTCTCGCACAAAGTCGCGCGCGCGATGAATGATGCCTCGCTCCACCACGTTCCGATACACGCGTTGCGCAGTTTCGACCGCAAAGCTTGGCATGTGATCCCGTTGTACCACTGCGCGGATCGGAGGTGCGGAGAGATGAAGGCAGGCAGCCACTAGCGCGCCGCTGCTGCTCCATCACGGCACGCAGGATGTTGTTAATGCGAGTCGCATAGCCCGGCCGAATCTGCGCCTGCAAATACGCCGGCAAGCAAACGCGCTTTGAGGCATCGGTACGCGCTTGCTATACCATTGTGGTATCGACGCCACGAGTCCGCACATTCACACCGATTTCATTGTGGTTGGCGCAGGCGTCGCAGGCCTTCGCGCCGCAATCGAACTTGCTCCGGCCGGGCGTGTTTTAGTCATCGCCAAAGACAGTTTGCGCGAATCGTCTTCCGAATACGCCCAAGGCGGCATCGCCGTTGCTCTTAATGATGACGATGAAGTGGAGCTGCACGAACAAGACACAATCGTCGCCGGAGATGGCCTGTGCGATCCGGAAGCGGTGCGCACGCTTGTGGAAGAAGCGCCAGCCGCCATCGAGCAGTTAATTGATTGGGGAACCGCTTTCGATCGCGACGGAGCGCGTCTCCTGTTCGCTCGCGAGGGCGCGCACAGCCGGAATCGTGTCTTGCATGCCCATGGCGATTCCACCGGCCGCGAGATCGCCCGCACGCTGCGCCGCAAGGCCGCCTCGCTCGAAAATGTTTCCTTTCAGAGCTTCTCCGCCGTCACGGACCTGTTGCTTCACGACGGTGAAGCGGCGGGTGTCTTGGCGCTCGATAGCACGACCCAGTCGACAGTACGGATTCAAGCGCGCGCCGTGCTGCTCGCTACTGGAGGCCTCGGTCGTGTTTTCGAAAACACCACCAATCCGGATGTCGCGACCGGCGATGGTGTCGCCTGCGCCTTCCGCGCTGGCGCAACAATATCGGATATCGAATTTGTGCAGTTCCATCCCACCGCGCTATTTGTCGAAGGCGCGCCGCGCTTTCTCTTGAGCGAAGCGCTGCGCGGCGAAGGGGCGTATCTTCGCAACGCCACGGGTGAGCGCTTCATGGAACGCTACCATCCCTTGAAAGAACTCGCTCCGCGCGACGTGGTATCGCGTTCCATCGTCCTGGAGTTGCGCACCAGCGGCGACGCAAGCGCCTTTCTCGACATGACGCATCTGCCCGCCGGGTTCATTCGCAAGCGTTTTCCGCGCATCTATGACACATGCCTGACGTACGGCGTCGATCTCGAAGCAACGCTCGCTCCCGTGCGTCCAGCAGCGCACTATGCAATGGGCGGAGTGGAGACCGATCTCGATGGCCGCACCACTCTCCCACGCCTGTTCGCCGCGGGCGAAGCCGCCTGCACCGGCGTACACGGCGCCAACCGGCTGGCTAGCAATTCGCTGCTTGAAGGCGTTGTGTTTGGCGCTCGCGCAGGCCACGCTATGACTATGTCCCGCGCATTGCCGGCGATAGCCGCTGCTCCGCCCGCCTCGCTTTTTCCCGCCATCACCGAACGAGATCTGCGCGCCATCGCCTGGAATTCCTGCGGCGTGCTGCGCAGCGGGCCGGAACTTGGCGCCGCCTCCAAAGCGCCTCGAAGCGCGCCGTTTCGAATCGCTGCCGTCGCCCGATCGGGCCGCATTTGAGCTCCGCAACATGCACCAGGTCGCCTCGCTCATTGCACTGGCCGCGCTTGCCCGTGAAGAAAGCCGCGGCGGCCACTATCGTACGGACTTTCCCTCGAAATCCGTATTCTTCGAGAAACACTCACGCATCACCGCGCGTCCCGACACAAATGCCACGGTCCTCTTCAGCTAAGTGTTTTGCAGGTTTTGCGCTGCTCTTGGTTGCCGCGGCTCTCTCGGAAAGCAGCCCGTGGGCCGCTCTGTGGACGGCTCCTTGCATCCTGCTCGCGTCATTGCTGATCGCCTGGGGCGCGGAGTCCGCGCAGTTTTTCGTCGCCCAAGGTTTCGCCCTCGCCATTCTCGCGTGGATGCAAACGCTGCCCGAATTCGCGGTCGAAGCCGTCCTTGCATGGAAACAGCAAACGGACCTGTTGCTCGCGAATCTCACCGGCGCATTGCGCCTGCTGACCGGTCTGGCGTGGCCCTTGATTTACCTCACCGCCGCGGTCGTCCATCGCCGCCGGGCTCGCGCTCCGTTGCGCAAGATTCATCTGGACGTGGAGCATAGCATTGAAGTCGTCGGGCTCATTCTCCCGCTTCTCTACGCCGTGTTCATCTGGTGGAAGGGGAATCTTCACATCTATGACGCCATCGTTCTGATCGTCTTTTATGGCGCGTATCTGGCTCTGCTGACACGCCTGCCGCCGCAGAGCCACGAGGGCGTCGAAGACCTGGAAGCCATCCCCCGCTCGATCGTCCGCGCCCCGCGCACCACCCGCAATCTTGCCATCGCCGCCTGCTTCGTGGCGGGCGGCACGCTGATCTACTTCACCGCCGAGCCTTTTCTCGGGAGCCTCGTGGCTGTCGCCGGTGCTCTGGGTCTCCCCAGCTTCGTCGTCATCCAGTGGCTGGCGCCGGTCATCTCCGAATTTCCGGAGCTTGCGTCTACCTTCTATTTCGCGCGCCAGGAAAACAAAGCCAGGGTTGCGCTCATGAACATTGCCTCGAGCAACATCAATCAGTGGACTCTGCTCGTTGCCATGCTGCCCATTGTTTTTTCAATGAGCCATGGCGCGCCCACGCCTATTGTTTTCGATGCCGAGCAAGAGTCCGAGCTCCTTCTCACTATTGGCCAGAGCATGGTTGCCATGATCTTCCTGATCAACATGGAATTTGTCTGGTGGGAGGCGCTCGCGATGTTCCTCCTGTTTGCGATTCAGTTTGTGCTGCCCGCATTTTTTGGCGAGGGCGTTCGCGTTTGGATCACCGCGGCATTCTTCGCCTGGACCGCCGCCAGCCTTCTTGTATTCGCTTTCCGCAGGCCCCGGCAGAACGCGTTGACGAGTTTTGTGGCTACCTGGCGCGCCCACGTAACCAACTAAGTGTCAGAAATGGCCGTCAAACATGCCAATTTCCCGGTGCGAAAGCCGGATCACGGGAGGGCAAAACGGACTTGCCGTGCATTATGCGCCTTTTAAGGAATCCGGCGCCTGTCCCCGTTTGCGATACGAACTGATGAGACCGCAGGCTATAGTCTTTGCGCCCCATCAATTTTGCCAAGATTCCGATCGAAGGTGCCGAGCGGAAGATATCCATCTCGTCGTGCCAACTGCAGCATCAGACAATCTGAAAAACCTACCGCTGGCGTTGCGCGGAATAGATCTAATGCGGCGGCTACGGTATCTGGATGCTGCAAAGCCAAGCTCCGGTGGCTGAGCAGCATCTCGATCGCCTGCCCAAGTTCTTGGGGCGTGAGATCATACACGCTGGAAAGCACCCATGTCGCCTCCGCAAGCGCCAGCACCGATACCCAAGCGCCTCTCTCGACAAATCTATCCGCCGCGGCCGCTTGGCGTGCATCGTCCCGGGTGATCAAACGAACCAGAACGTTTGTGTCAACCGCGTGCATGGCGCTTCCGGGCGTAGCGTCGGATGCCTTCTTTCAATTGAGCAACGCTTCGCCGTTCCGGGGCCGCCGCAAACAATGCTTGATGGATATCCTGGGAGCTAAAGCGCCCGGCGCGGCGGACAACGATCTTGTCCCCATCTTCCTCCCATTCCAAAATCGAACCAGGGCCGACGCCAAGCCTTCGGCGCACATCTAGTGGAACGGAAATCTGCCCCTGCGCGGTGACTTTGGAATGCGCGATCGCCATATTCCTATATTACCCCGGTAATGTTGCGCGAGTATTGCCCCACCACCTAAGCATTTCCCAAATTAATCAGCGCCACGCCCACGATAATTGCCGCGAGCCCGCCGATTTTGGCCCGCGTGAAAGGCTCCTTAAAAAACAACCGCGCCCAAACGATCGCAAAGATGTAGCCGATCGAGACCATCGGATACAGCACCGTCAATTGTCCTTGCGCCACGCCCATCATGTAGAACACCGACGACAAAAGATAAAGGACGATTCCCACGCCCAGCCAATAATTGGTGAAAATGCGTTTCAGGCTGCCCTGCATGTGCTCGGCCCCCAGCTTTAGGAAGACGGCCCCGAACGATCCGACAAACGATCCGAATAAAACTAAAACGATCGAGCTGATTGGGGTCTTCATACGTTATTTCTTCAGCCCCAAAACCGACACACCGCCCACGATGAACACGATTCCTGCGGTGCGGAAGAAGTTCAGATGCTCATCCGGAAGAACAAACAGCGAAAGGATAGTTACCCAGACGTAGGTCAAAGCAATGATCGGGTACAGGCGCGAAAGCTCGCGCCCCTTTAAAGCCAGCGCCATCAGAAATGTATTGATTCCATACAGGCAATAACCGATAAACAGCTTCACATTGGTAAGCATGTCCAGGCTGAACTGGACGATGAGTTCCGGCTGGCGCGCTACTTGGCCCAAGCTGAGATGCAGATGATTTCCGCCAAGCTGCGAGGTGCCCTGCTTCACAAGAATCTGGGCCAGCGCGCCAATCAGTGTGCAGGAAAAGACCAGCAAGAAAGAGCGTCTGGCCGCCGCTCGCGAATCTAGCACGGTTTCGCTTACGGTCGAAGAAATCAAGTTTTCATACTCGCGAACACGTCTTAAGGCTAGTGTAGAGCATATCCGGTCCCCCTCCGCGACGCGCTAAACTGCTACTTCATGACGGAAACTGCCGCTCAGAGATCGAAAAAGGCAATCTATTGGATCGCCTCACTCGCCCTGGCGGGCGTTCTTCTGTATTATTCGTTGCGCGGCATTGAATGGCGGCAAGTCTGGGTCACTCTCCGTTCCGCCCGCGTCCTGTTGGTTCTCCTGGGCTTCACTCTCATGACCGCGGCCTTATTTCTGCGCTCGTACCGCTGGCGCGTCATCCTCTCGGCCGAGGGCAAGGTCAGTATTCCGCTCGCTTTCTGGGCAACCTCGGCTGGTTATCTCGGCAACAACGTTCTGCCTGCGCGCGCCGGCGAGGTCGTTCGCAGCCTCATGATCAGCAGTCGCACCGGCATGAGCAAGGCATTTGTCCTTACGACCGCTCTTTCGGAACGCGTGGTAGATGCCATCGCGGTGATTACGATTAGCTCGGTCGTCCTGCTGACCATGAAGGATCGCCCTGGCTGGCTGGCCGACGCCGCGAAACCGTTCGCGATTCTGGGGTTCTGCGGAGTGGCGAGTATCATTCTTATTCCCGCTTTCGAAGTGTTCTGGTTCAAGTTCGTTGGATTGCTGCCTCTGCCACCCAAACTGCAGGCGAAAGTAGAAGGCGTTCTGCGCAACGGGCTCCAGGGAATTCGAAGCTTCCATGATTATGGCCGGCTCGCCCGCTTCGTCCTGTTTACGGCCATTATCTGGAGCACGGATGCGGTCACGGCCATTGTTCTCGCGCAATCCATCCACGTACGGGTCACGCTTCCCATGGCGTTTCTGCTCACCGCCGGCCTCGCTCTAGGCAGTGCGTTGCCGTCTACGCCTGGCTACGTAGGCATCTACCAGTTCGTCGCGGTTAGTATCTTGACGCCGTTTGGCCTGAGCCGTACCGCGGCCATTGCCTACATCCTGATGTTCCAGGCGCTGAATTACATCATCGTGCTGTCATGGGGCGGTGTAGGCTTTGCGCAGCAGCGAAGGCCGGTAGCCGCTGTCGCGGTCCCCTGATACACAGCTGTATAATACCCATAGAGATTTTATGCCTAAGCTCCAGATGCCTTCTGGCGCCCTGATGCTCCTCGTCCTGCGTGTGCTTCGCTCTGGTCCACTACACGGGTATGCGATCGCCCAGCGGATTCACGCCCTTTCCTCAGAGGTTTTGCGCGTGGAAGAAGGAGCGCTTTACCCAGCGCTTCAAAAGATTTTACTTAAGGGCTGGGCGAGCTCCGAATGGGGTGTCTCCGAGACGAATCGTCGTGTCCGCTTCTATCGCCTCACACCCAAGGGCCGCAAACAGCTCGAAGCAGAGCTATCTAGTTACGAACTCATCCACAAGGCGATTCAGTCGGTCTTGCGCACCGCGTAAGGAAATATGCAATGAGCGAATTTTTCCGGCGCCTTCGTTACCTGCTGAACCGCCGCCGGTTTGACCAGGAATTAGCCAGTGAAATGGAGGTCCATCGCGAGTTAGCTGCCCGCGATGGCGGCAATCCATTCGGCAATGCGCTCCGCCTTCGTGAAGAGGCGCGTGATGCCTGGGGTTGGACATGGATCGATCGTCTGTTCCAAGATGTCCGCTACGCGTCTCGGCTGTTGCGTAAGGCTCCCGGGTTCACATTCGTTGTCATTCTGTCGTTGACCCTTGGAATCGGCGCGAATACGGCAATCTTTCAAATCATCAACGCCGTTCGCCTCCGTAACCTGCCGGTTTCGAATCCGCGACAACTGGCGGAATTGAAGATTGTGGGCGGCAATGGGGCGATGGGACTCCACGACAAATACGGTGAGCTGACCCGTCCGATATGGCAAGAGATCCGCCGCGATCACCCGGCTTTCTCGGGCGTCTTTGCATGGAGCGCGCAGCTCGTCCTGGTTGGAGAAGGCAGCGCTTTCCAACTGGCCAATGGAATCGTGGTGAGTGATGATTTCTTCCATGTGCTTGGAATCAACGCCTGGCGCGGCCGAGTCCTTCATTCCGGCGACGAGCGCGCCTGTCCGGAGTCCGCCGCCATGGTCAGCTACCCGTATTGGCAAACCAAAATGGGCAGACGCGATATCGGCGCCCATACAAAACTCCTGATCAACGGCAAACTGAAAGAGGTTGTGGGCGTCACGCCACCATCCTTTTTCGGGCTGGCTCTCGGCGAACGCTTCGACATCGCCCTCCCGTTTTGCAAATCAAGCGAAGTAAGGCGCGATCTATTCGACGTGAGCGTAATGGGGCGTCTGCGGCCTGGCTGGTCCTTACCGGCCGCGTCCGCTCAACTGGCCGCGTGGAGCCCCGGAATTATGGCCGCGACGAAGATCGAGGGCTACACCGCGCGTGCCGAGGAAAGCTATGCGAAATTCCGGTTGGGCGCCTATTCGGCATCGGCTGGTGTCAGCGATCTCCGAAGGGCCTATGACTCGTCCCTGTGGCTGCTGCTTAGTATTACAGGCTTGGTCCTGCTAATCGCGTGCGCGAATCTGGCGAATCTTATGCTGGCCCGCGCGGGCGTACGCGAACGTGAGTTCGCCGTGCGCCTGGCTCTGGGAGCGGCACGCAACCGGCTACTCCGGCAATTGCTGGTCGAAAGCTGCTTGTTGGCGGCAAGCGGCGCCGCTCTGGGCCTTGGCCTCGCGGAGTTGCTAAGCCGGGTTTTAGTCGTATCGCTGTCCACCGAAGATAACACGGTTGCTCTCCCGATGGCGACAAATTGGCGCGTGCTCCTCTTTGCCGCAAGCATCACCGCTGTTACCTGTATCGTTTTCGGCCTGGTCCCAGCCATAAGGGCTTCCGGCGCGGACCCGGTTACCGCGATGAAGAGCGGCGGCCGCGGTATGACCGCAAGTCGAGAACGCTTTTCTTTACAGCGAGCCATGGTTGTGACACAGATCTCAATTTCGCTTGTGCTGCTGGTAGGCGCTCTCTTATTTGTCCGCAGCTTCCATAATCTGATGACTGAGAATCTGGGCATGCGCGCCCAAGGCATTGTTCTCGGCCGCATCGCATTTCAGAAATCCAGCGTGCCACCCGGACACATTGCGCAATTCAAGCGCGAATTGCTTGATGACGTACGTGCCATCCCCGGCGTGCGCAATGCGGCGATCACCACCAATGTCCCGCTACTAGACGGCGCTTGGAGCGAGGGCGTCACCGTCGGCCGCACGGAGGGGTCTTCGATGTTCACGTGGGTCAGCTCGAGTTATTTCGAAACCATGGGTATTCCCTTGCTGGCAGGCCGCAATTTTAACGAGAACGACACGGACGCATCGCGGCGTGTGGTGGTCGTCAATCAAACCTTCGTTCACCGTTACTTGAATGGAGTGAATCCCATTGGCCAAACATTGCGCACAAGCCCGATGCCCAACTATCCTTCCAGCCTTTGCGAGATCGTCGGCGTGATTCTTGACACAAAATACAACGACCTGCGTAGCGCTACGCCACCCATGGCCTTCGGCCCCGACTCGCAGTTTCCGAGTCAACACCCGTGGACGGCGATGTTGATTCATTCTGATCTACCGTCGGGGATTGTGATCGACTCGGTAAAGAATCGCATCGCCCAGAAGCATCCGGAGATTCTCTCGCGGTACCAAGTGTTCGAGAGGAGGATTCAAGACGGCCTTGTGCGTGAGCGGCTAATGGCTATGCTGTCGGGATTCTTTGGTTTATTGGCCGCTTTGCTCGCCGCAGTGGGCCTCTATGGAGTCATTGTGTATGTCGTCACGCGGCGCAGGAACGAAATTGGAATTCGCCTCGCCTTGGGCGCAAACTCAGGGCAGGTGATCGGCATGGTCATGCGGGACGCCGGAGTGTTGCTGATCGCCGGCCTGCTAATTGGCCTGGCGCTTTCGCTGGCCGCCGGGAGCGGCGTTAGCTCGCTTTTGTTCGGATTGAAGTCGTACGATCCATTTACCCTGGCGCTGGCCATTGTGCTGCTTGTTGCGATCGGAGCCGCGTCCAGTTTCCTGCCCGCATTCCGTGCCTCGAAGCTCGATCCGATAGCTGCGCTCCGCTGTGATTGACTGAAGTGCACTCCAGGTGCCGTTCCACGGTTCGCCATGCTTGCACTAGACTCACACAAAGGAGGGTATCTACAACGCCATGACTAAGCGTCCGACATTTCTCAAAGGAGCCGCCCAAAACGTATGCGCCACATGTGCTCTCGCCTTCGCAATCAGCCTGAGTACGAACGCCCAGGTGGACACCGGCGCGCTGGTCGGCCAAATCTTAGATCCGAGCGGCGGCGCCGTCGCCCGTTCTCTGGTCACCCTGCAAAATGAGGGAACAGGCGTTTCCATCCAGACAAAGTCGGACGAGCACGGCAACTATTCCTTTTCGCCCGTCCAGATAGGCACGTACTCGATCAGCGTAGAGCAGCCAGGCTTTTCGCGCGAAGTACGTTCGCACGTCAGCGTAAATATCCAGCAGCGTCTATCGATCGACTTCACCTTGCATCCCGGGCAGGTTCAGCAGACGATTGATGTCACCTCTTCGCTGCCCATCCTTCAAACCGAAAACGCGTCCGTCGGCCAGGTGGTCGAAAAACAGCAGATCAACAACCTGCCTCTAAACGGCCGGAATTATTTTTTCCTGGCGCAACTGGCGGCCGGCGTATCCTTTGGTCAAAAGGACTCCCGCGGCGAAAATAACAACGGCCGCTTTAGCGCGAACGGCACCCGCCCAACCCAAAATAATTATCTTCTCGACGGCATTGACAACAACTCATCGATCATTTCCCGTCAAAATGGAAAAGACTTTGTGGTCCAGACTCCGGTTGACGCGCTCTCGGAGTTCAAGATCCAAACGAACAATTACAGCGCCGAGTTCGGGCGGTCCGCCGGCGCAGTCATGAACGCTACTATCAAGTCCGGGACGAACGGCTTTCACGGCAATGCCTGGGAATTCCTGCGAAACAACGACCTGGATGCCAATGACTTTTTCTTAAACGCGGCCGGCAAGCCGGATCCGGAGTTCCGGCGAAACCAATTCGGCTTCACGCAAGGCGGCCCAGTAGTAATTCCCAAGGTCTACAACGGCCGCAACCGAACATTCTTCTTCGGCGCCTTCGAAGGCACGCGAATTCGCCAAGGTAACACTCTCATCACGACCGTTCCTACTCTGTACGAGCGCAATAGCGGCTTTACCGATTTCTCGGATCTTCCGTTCCTTCAGACCGGCAGTTATACCGACGCTCGCGGGAACAAGTATCCGGCAGGTACGATCTTCGATCCTTCCACCACCCTCGCGGCGGGAAACAGCTTCATACGGTCTCCTTTCCCCGGCAATCGCATCCCGGCTTCCCGCATTGACTCGAATGCGGTCAAGCTGCTGAACCTATTGCCCGCTCCCACGCTGCCGTCCCTTACCGCCAACTACGTCGTGGCGCCTGTTTTTGCCGATGACATGAATAGCTACGACGTCCGGATTGATCAGGTGATCGGCGAGAAAGACCAGCTTTTCGGACGCTACAGCTACAACTATCACCGGCAGCGCCATCCGGGCCCATACAGCGGCTATGCCGATGGCGGCAATTCGCTAGTGAACAGCAATCTCGACGACCATTCCCAGAATGCGATCGTCGGCGAGACGCATGTCTTTAGCCCGCGCCTGGTGAACGAGATCCGCATTGGCGTTAATCGCGAGCATGCACTTTGGCTGCAGCCCAATGGCGATGTGGCCGGCATACCCGAGCAGTTCGGCATTATGGGTGTTCCCCAAACTCCCCAGAATGGCGGACTGCCTGAGTTCACGGTCGGCAGTCTTTCCACGTTCGGTTCCTTTGGTTTTCTTCCCAGCAGCAAATATGGAACGACACCGCAAATCAGCGAGGACCTCACGTATACGCGCGGCGGCAATACTTTCAAAGGCGGTTTCGAAGCGCAACGCGTTCTGTATCCATTTGCTCAGCCGCCGCAATCGCGGGGATTGCTGAATTACTCCGGCATCTACACCTCCGTCGTGGGGCAGACCGATGCCAGCGCCGCCATCGCTCAGTTGCTCCTACTGCCGACGCCCACCTCCACCCTCGCTGGAGCCAACCAGGTTCAGCTATCGAATTTCGTGGAGCATAGCCTGATCCGAAACTACTTTGGAGCCTATGTGCAGGACGATTGGAAAGTAACGCGAAAACTGACGCTGAATCTGGGCGTGCGCTATGACTACTATTCGTTCCCACATGATCGACTGGGGCAGCTCGCTAATTTTGCGCCTGGATTGAACCGGGTCGGCGGAACGTATCTCGTAACGCCGCAAATTCAGCCTCTCCTGCCGGCTTCGTTTACCAGCGCCTTGTCGGCGGAAGGGATCGCAGTGCAGCAAGGCGGTCAGCAGCTGGGAAACGCCCAACGGCTGAACTTTGCGCCAAGAATCGGATTTGCCTTTCAAGCGACCAAGCAATTGGTGGTTCGCGGCGGATACGGCATCTTCTATGGCGGTATCGAAGAGATCGGCGGCTCGCCGCTCATTACCGAGAACTTTCCTATCGAATACACAGTGAACCGCACCGCCAGCAGTCCGACGACGCCGCTCGCCGCCAACAACTCATTGGGACTGCTGGAAACGACCTTCCAGAATTTGCCGCTAAGCCCATCGACGGTTAACCCGGTGGGGCTCGCGCTCATCGGCTTTCAGCACAATTGGCAAACACCTTACACGCAGGCGGCAAACCTGATATTCCAATATCAGATGAATGCTGTCACCACTCTCAGCCTCGGTTATGTGGGATCTAGCACGCGGCATCTGGAAACGGTCTTGAATCCCAACGCGCCGCTTGTGTTGCTTCCTCCCGGCACAAATCAGACTCCGTACATTCCCTACCCGGCCACTGCGCTTTCGGGAAACAACTACACAGCTACCGCGGGCAGCAGCAACTATAATTCGCTGCAGACGACGCTCGAAAGGCGATTCTCAAACGGCTTGGCCGTACTCGCCAATTTCGCCTGGCAAAAGGCCCGTACCGACGCGCGCGATCCACTGGAAGGGGATATCGGCGGTTACCGCGCGCCTTTTCTGCCGGGCTTCGGCATCAAAAACGATTTCGCGCTCGCCGACTTCGACGTGCGCCGGCTCTTTCATGTGAGTGGCACGTATGAGTTGCCGCTCGGACCGGGTAGGAAATTTGCCTCGGCCGCAAATGGAATTACGAAAGCGCTCATCGGCGGATGGAGCTTGAACTGGATTGCCACCGTTCAGGACGGACAGCCGTTCACCGTGGGCTGCCCCCGAGCCACAAGCGCCGGTTTCGGCTGCAACGCGTTTATGCTACCGGGTGTCGATCCGTATGCCAACAGCAGCGTTGCTCATTTCGTCAATGCCGCTGCATTTTCCAATCCGCCCGCAGTCGGCGCAATTGGGCAGAGCGATTACGCTCCTCTCGGCGGTGCGCCCACGCAAGTCACGGGCCCGGCGTTCCATCGCCTCGATCTTTCGCTCTTCAAGCGGTTTAATTTCACCGAGCGGATTTATTCGGAGTTTCGTGCCGAAGTCTTCAATGTGACGAATACGCCGAATTTCTCCAACCCCAGCGCGCTGAACTTTACGAATTTGACGAACTTCGGGCAGATCACTTCCACGCGCGACTCGCCAAACGATCCGCGCGAAATCCAATTCGGTCTCAAGTTGTATTGGTAGTGTGATGAACCGTCGTCAATTCCTAAACCTGTCCGTTGCCACCGCTGCTGCGGCGGCAGTTCCCGCCCCACCACCACGCTGGAACATTCTATTCATGCTCATGGATGATTTGGGTTGGCACGATGTCGGGCCGGATGGCAACCGATTCATCGATACTCCCAATCTGGATCGCTTCGCCAAGCAGAGCGCGCGCTTCACCAACGCCTACGCGGCTTGTCCGGTTTGTTCCCCAACGCGCGCCAGTATCATGACAGGCAAATATCCGGCGCGGCTGCATCTCACAGACTGGATTCCAGGCCGCAAACAGTGGCCCTATGCGAAGCTGATCACCCCGCAGTTCGAGCAGCAATTGCCTTTGACGGAGCAAACGTTGCCCAAGCTATTTCATCCGCTCGGATACCGCAGTGCGGCAATCGGCAAATGGCACCTGGGAGGAGCCGGATACGCACCCACCGATCAGGGCTTCGACGTCAACATTGGCGGCGGCGAAGCGGGTCATCCGTCCACGTACTTCGGCCCGGTATCCATGCCAAATCTCACGCTCGAACCGGGCGAGTCGCTCACCGAGCGGCTCTCCTTCGAGGGCGCCCGCTTCGTCCAGGAATCCAAGGCAAAATCGTTTTTTCTTTATGAGGCGCAGTATACGGTCCACATGCCTCTCCAGGCGCGCCCGGAAGTCGTGGCGAAGTATCGGGGCCGCGACACCGGCGACGTGGATCCGATTTACTGCGCGATGGTGGAAAGCGCCGATCAATCCGTAGGCCGCCTGCTCAAAACGCTTGACGAAACGGGCCGTGCGGACAACACGATTGTGGTTTTTTTCTCCGACAACGGCGGAGTCCGGTACCAAGCGAAACGCAGCGCGCCGGTAACCAACAACGCACCGTTTCGGGCCGGCAAGGGGCACCTCTATGAAGGTGGCATTCGCGAGCCTCTGCTGATTCGCTGGCCGGGCGTCACACGGCCAGGCAGTCTCATCGATACGCCCGTCAGCAGCGTGGAGTTCGTTCCGACGTTTTGCGATGCGCTTCAAATATCGGCGCCGGCACAGGTGGACGGTGTCTCTCTTAAAGCTTTGCTTGAGGGGAAGACGTTCGCTGAGCGGCCGTTGTTCTGGCATTATCCTCATTACAGCGATCAGGGCGGCAAGCCATCCGGAGCCATTCGGCTGGGACGCTGGAAGCTGATCGAGTTCTATGAAGACGGCCGTCTGGAGCTCTTCGATCTCGAAGACGATCCCGGCGAGCGCCGCAATTTGATTCTCAAGTCCCCGGCAACCGCTGCGCAGCTTCACCGCGCGCTGCGTGAGTGGCGTGGTTCTGTCAACGCGGCCATGCCAAAACCAAACCCGAACTTCGATCCAGCGCGAGCCAGCGAGGGCTTAGCAGGCTACGAAGAGGCCACGCCGCCTGTCAGTTAAACTTGGACTGTGTCAGCGCCGCTCGTGCCTTCGCCGCTCGACTATATCGGCCCTCGCCGCTTCGCCTTCTACCCGGCCATCAAGAATGCCGATCCGAACGAGTGGATTCTAGGAACCGGCTCGCGCTCCGAAGTGCAAGTGATCAATGCGCTGACCGGCCGCGAGATCTGGGTTCCGCGCCAACACATCGGCGCCGTGTCCGATGCCGGCGCTCCTCTGCTGACGGTCGGCTTGCGAAAACCTCTCGATCTTCGTTCCGGTTCTCTCGAGCCGCGCGTGAAGCGCGTCATAGAAATGCCGCACGGCGATTCGGACCAGTCCTTCAAGCGTGCCGCATCTTCGCATCCCGCGCCGGTCGTCGCTATTCGCCTGGATGACAGTCGCAAGTCGGCCGCGAGTAAGGCCATCGTCGGACTCGCCATCGGCTCGTTGCTGGCCTGTCTGCTCGCGAGCTTGATTGGGGCCGCCGCTCGCCTGTAGATTCATGCGCCGTCACGTCTCGGTATTGCTCTTCGCCGCCATTTCCGTGCTTGCCGCCATCTGCCTTGCGGTGATCGCCGGCCATCGCGGTGAACCCGTAAATAGTCTCTGGCTGGTGGCCGCCGCGGCGTCTTTTTTTGTCCTCGGGTTTCGTTTTTACGCCAAGTTCATCGCCGCCAAAGTCATGGCGCTCGACGACCGCCGCGCCACCCCTGCCGAGCGCTTGCGCGATGGCCACGATTTCGAACCGACTAATAAATGGATTCTGTTCGGCCATCATTTTGCGGCCATTGCGGGGCCAGGTCCGCTGGTCGGCCCGACGCTCGCGGCGCAATTCGGCTATCTGCCCGGCATGTTGTGGATTCTGTTTGGAGCCGTCCTCGCCGGGGCAGTGCAGGATTTTGTCATTCTTTTTTGTTCCATGCGGCGCGACGGCAAAACGCTCGGCCAAATGGCGCGCGAAGAGATCGGCAAAGTCGGCGGCCTGGTGTCGCTGGTCACCGTGCTGCTCATCATGATTGTGCTCCTCGCCGTGGTCGCTCTAGTAGTCGTCAATGCGCTGCGGGGCAGCCCTTGGGGAACATTCACGATCGCCATGACCATCCCCGTCGCGTTACTGATGGGGTTGTATCTGCGCTTCATTCGCCCGGGCAAGGTGCTGGAATGTTCCATCGCCGGTTTCCTCCTGGTGCTCGCCACCATTTACGGCGGCAAACTCGTCGCGGCTTCTACAGTATGGGCGGCCTGGTTCACCTGGAGTGGCTTGGCGCTTGCCGGTGCGATCATCGTCTACGGCTTTCTCGCCAGCACTTTGCCGGTCTGGCTCTTGCTTGCCCCGCGCGATTATCTGAGCACGTTCGTGAAGCTCGGCGTGATCTTTCTGCTTGCTTTCGGCATTCTGTTCACGCATCCGCGCCTCGCGCTCCCTCCGCTCACACAATTCACCGATGGCACGGGACCAATTTTTGCCGGCAAGATTTTTCCGTTCTGCTTTATCACGATTGCTTGCGGCGCAATTTCCGGCTTTCACGCGCTGATTTCATCCGGCACCACTCCCAAACTGATCGCGAAAGAGTGGCATGCCTGGCCGATCGGCTACGGCTCCATGCTGCTCGAAGGCTTTGTCGCTGTCATGGCGCTCGTGGCCGCGGCATCGCTCGACCCTGGCGTATTTTTTGCCGTGAACTCACCCGCAGGCGTCGTGGGCGCCACGCCGCAAGCCGCCGTCGCCACGATTTCTTCCTGGCACTTCCCCGTCACCGCCGCCACCATGGCGCAGTTGGCCCACAGCGTGGGTGAACAGAGCCTGTTCGGCCGCACCGGAGGCGCGCCATCGCTTGCCCTCGGCATGGCGCGGATTTTCGGCGGCGTATTGAGCAAAACCGGTCTGGGCGATGGGTTGCTGAGCTTCTGGTACCACTTCGCCATCATGTTCGAAGCGCTCTTCATTCTTACGATCATCGATGCCGGCACGCGCGTCGGCCGCTTCATGCTGCAGGATCTTCTCGGCCATGTTCATAAACCGTGGGGAAGAATCGGCTGGATGCCTGGCGCGATCGCTGCAAGCGCTGTTGTCGTGGCGTCCTGGGGCTACTTTCTGTATCAGGGCGTCATCGATCCGTTAGGTGGAATCAATTCGCTGTGGCCGCTGTTCGGAATTTCCAATCAGTTGCTCAGCATCATCGCTTTGTGCGTTGCAACCACCGTTCTGATTAAAATGCACCGCGCCCGGTATATGTGGATTACTCTTGTGCCTTTACTCTGGCTGGTATCGGTGACCTTTACGGCGGGTTTGGAAAAGATCTTCGCCGATGATCCGAGGCTTGGTTTTCTCTCGCATGCCGCGGCTCTCGAAAACGCGGTTCGCAAAGTTGCTGAAACACGCGCTGTGATCTTCAACGAGCGTCTCGACGCGGTCGTCTGCGGTGTATTCCTGGCGCTGGTAGCCATCATCGTTCTGGATTCGGCGCGCGTCTGGTTTGGTTTGTTGCGCGGCACGCGCGCAGCCGTCAGCTCGGAGGCGCCCTTTATGCCTTCAAATCTCGAAGCGGAGGGAGCATGAGCTGGCTCAAACGCCTTATCGCTTTTGCGTTCGCGCTGGCGCGTGAATTGTCGGACGAAAGAGCATATGCGCGCCATTTGGAACGCACCGGGCGCACCGCGTCCGCCGCCGAATGGAAAGTATTCACTCAGCGCCGCTATCGCGCCAAGTACCAGAACGCGAAGTGCTGTTAGTGGACAAACCGTCACTTCCTGAACTGAGCGGCGTTTTCTTCCGGATCGGAAACTTCACGTTCGGCGGAGGAGCGGCCACAACTGCGGCCCTGCAGCGCGAGATGGTCGAGCGGCGGCGTTGGTACGACACGCTGCAGTTCGGGCTCTGCTACGCGCTGGCCCGGGTGACGCCCGGCACCAATTTGTTCGCCTTCTCGACGGCATCTGGCTGGCTGCTCCGGGGCTGGTGGGGCGCCATTGCCGTGCTGCTGGTTGTCTCCATACCGAGCTGCGTACTGGTTTGTCTTGTCGCAGTCGGTTTCGATTCCTGGAGCCGCAATCGTTTCTTTCAAGGTGCAATCGCGGGGGCTCTGGCCGCCTCCGTCGGCGCTCTCCTGGCAAGCTTCTGGCTACTTGTCCGGCCATATCTGAACCGGCAGCACATAGTCCAGACAGTTCTGATTCTTCTTGGCTCCATCGTATTGTCGTTTTTCGCGCATTGGTCGCCGATCGTTGTTCTTCTCCTGGCCGGAATCGTTGGATTCTTCTGGAAAGAACGAGTGGAATGAATTTCCTGATCCTTTACCTGTTGCTCTTGAAAGCGACGCTCAGCTCCTTCAGCGGACTTGCCGCGCTGCCGATCGTGCGCAATGACTTTGTGGTCAAGCGGCACCTGCTGACCGATCATCAGCTCAATACCGCATTGGTCGTCGGGCGAAGTACGCCTGGGCCCAAGGGACTTTATTTGATTGCGGTCGGGTATTTCGCGGACGGCGCAACAGGAGCCATCGCCGCCTGGCTTGCAGTCGTCACGCCCGCGGTGTTGGTGATTCCCTTGCTGATTTCCGCAAGACGAAGGATCGAGGATCCACGAGTCAAGCGGGCGCTCCGCGCGGTTGTGGTCGCGAGCGCCGGAGTAAGTCTTTCGGCAACTCTCCCGCTGAGCGCGGACGCGCTGACCAACCTGCCGTTGTATGGCATTGCCGCGATCAGTCTCATCCTACTGATCTTTACAACCTGGGATACGGTCTGGGTCATGCTGGGCGCGGCTTTGGCCTCTCTTGCGTTGATGCTCTCGGGGCTAAGTTGATTATCTCGCGCAAGGCGCGCTCGGCCTCCTCGCGCCGGCCTTCGCGCAACTTGTCCAAAATGTCGGAATCGATAATTCGATACCAGAGCGCGCGTCGCTCGCCGAAATCCGCTATCCGCGAGCCGATTTCGGCGCGGACCTCTTTCAACATTCGCAAGAACTCCGCGTACTCGGCCCCGATCTCCCGTTCCAGCCGCTCGCGCAAGCGAACCGCTAGAGCGGGCGCTACGCCATTCGTCGAGATCGCGATGCTCAAGTCGCCTTGGCGGTGTATCGATCCAAAGCTAAAACGGCAATGTTCCGGATCGTCCACTGCATTCATGAGCACCTGGCGCTCTTCGGCCAAACGAAAGATTTCCGCGTTATCGTCGCGATCGGCGATTGCGAGAAAGCAGCCATCCAAATCGTGCTGTTCGAAGCCGCGGCGCTCCCATGAAATCAGCCCCGCTGCCGCGAGCGCTTCGATGACCGCTTCAGCGCTCGGATTCACGTAGCTCACCTTCGCAGCCGCATCGACCAACGCCTGGACTTTCGCGGCAATCTCGTGCCCTTCTCCAACCACCAGGCACTTTTTGCCCGACAAATCCAGAAATATCGGGTACCGGAAGTTCATTTCTTACCATCATCCTTTTATCCTGGAGATATTGCCAGTTCCCCGTCTTTTTCTCATCGATACCTTTGGCTTTATTTTTCGCGCCTTCCATGCCCGCGCCCGCAGCGGCGCGCCACCGATGCGCACGAGCAGCGGTCTCTCGACTGAGGCTGTCTTCATCTTTCACAACATGCTGCGGAAGCTGATGGCCAGCTTCAAGCCGGATTATATTGCGGCGGTCTTCGAAAGCAGCGAGCCAACGTTCCGCTCCGAAAGCTTTGCCGACTACAAAGCAAATCGCACGGAGATGCCGCACGATTTAGCCCAGCAGATTCCTTACATTCGCCGCTTGCTCGAAGCGATGCAAATGCCGATTCTGCAATTTCCCGCCTACGAGGCCGACGACGTGATAGGCGCTATCGCCTGCCGCCCCCCAAGAAGCCGCTCGAAGTGGTCATCGTGTCGAGCGACAAGGACATGCTGCAGCTTGTCAACGAGCGCGTCTTCATGCTGAATCCGATGAAGGACGACGAGTGGTACGACGAAGCAAAGACCGAAGCCTTTATGGGCGTGAAGCCTTCGCAGGTGGCCGACCTGCTCGCACTCAAAGGAGATTCGATCGACAATATCCCGGGCGCTCCCGGCATCGGCGACAAAGGTGCGCGCGAACTTATTGCGCGGTTTGGGTCGGTCGAAGCGCTGCTCGATCGCGCTTCCGAAGTCGAGCGCAAAATGTATCGCGAAAGTCTGCTGAACAATCGCAAGCAGATCGAACTCAGCAAACAGCTCGCTACCATCCACACGCAAGTTCCTATCGAGTGGGAACTTGAATCGCTACGCGCGCAGCCGTTCAATAATTCTGCTCTTAAAGGTCTCTTTAAGGAGCTTGAATTCTTCAGCCTCTTGAAAGACCTTCCGGCGGAGGACGATAGCGCAACGCGAGACTATGCCGCGCTCTCCGATGGCGCTGCCGTTAGCGAGTGGTTAGAGGCGCGTCCCGCGGATGCGCCTCTCGCCGTGGCGCTAGACCTGACGAATTCGTTTGCCGGCCTCTCGTATCGGGCGGGTACAGGCCGTGCCGTGCCTCTCTCTCTGATCGAATCCTTGCGGCCCGCACTCGAATCCGAGACCGTTGCGAAGATCGTTCACGATTACAAAGCGTTTCTGCTTGCCACCCGCGGCCTTGGCATCCAGCCCAAGAACGTCGCGGAAGACGTAATGCTTTATGCGTTCCTGCTGAGCGCCGATCCGGGCGGCTGCTCTCCTGAAGGACTAGCCGAGCGTTTTCTCGATCGCAAGCTCAATGCAGCCGCCGAGCAGCAAGCCGAAGCCACTTTCGCGATTGCCGAACTGCTGCGGCCGCAGCTTGCGCCCCAGGAACTCGAAAGCGTTTATCGCGACATCGATCTGCCGCTCGCGCCGGTTCTCGCGCACATGGAAACGACCGGCATCCGCATCGACACCGGCGTTCTCTCCGAGTTGTCTACTCGGCTATCGGAGCGTATCGAGACGTTCGCTCAAAAGATTTACGACCTCGCCGGCCACCCTTTCAATGTCAATTCGCCGCAGCAGCTGGGCAAGGTGCTGTTCGAAGAAATGAACTTGCCGTCTCCCGTGAAATACGGCAAAGGCAAGGTCATCTCGACCGCCGCCGATGTGCTCGAGGGGCTTGCCGCGGCCTATCCCGTCGCTCAGCTTGTTCTCGACTATCGCCAACTCACCAAGCTGAAGGGCACCTATATTGACGCGCTGCCCTTGCTCATACGCCAGGAAACCGGACGCCTGCATACCACTTTCAATCAAGCCGGAGCGGCCACCGGAAGGCTTTCGTCTTCGAACCCGAACCTGCAAAACATTCCAATCCGTACCGAGGAGGGCCGCGAGATCCGCGCTGCCTTCGTGCCGGAGCACGGCTGGCATTTAGTCGTCGCCGACTATTCTCAAATCGAACTTCGTCTGCTGGCCCATATGTCGGGCGATGCACTGCTCACCGAAGCTTTCCTCCAAGGTGAAGATATTCACATACGCACCGCGGCGGAGGTCTTCAACGTGAATCCGATAATGGTCACACCCGACATGCGGCGCTCCGCCAAGACAGTCAATTTCGGCATCGTGTATGGGCAAACGCCTTTTGGTCTCGCGCAGCAATTGTCCATTGGCCGCAAGGAAGCCGAGCTTTATATCACTCGGTACTTCGAACGCTATGCGGGCGTCCGCGAGTTCAAAGACAAGGTCATCGCGGAAGTTCGTCAGACCGGCGTTGCGAAGACACTGCTGGGCCGCCGCCGCCCCATTCCCGACATGCAGAGCCGAAATCCGTCGGCGCGTTCATTCGCCGAGCGGATAGCCGTCAACACACCCCTGCAAGGCACGGCGGCGGATCTCATCAAACTGGCGATGATCCGCATCGCGCGGCTGCTCAAAGAAAGAAAAATGCAATCGCGCATGCTTCTGCAAGTCCACGATGAACTGGTTTTCGAAGCGCCCACGGCAGAAAAAGACGATCTGCAAGAATTAATAAAAACAGAAATGGAATCCGTGTATCAACTTTCCGTTCCGCTGGCCGTGGATACCGGCAGCGGCCCCAACTGGAGGGACGCGAAATGACACGCCGTTGCGCTCTACTCATTTCGATCACCTGTGCGCTCGCGGCCTGCGGCGCCACTCCGAAGGAAGCGCCCTCGCCCGCCGAGTACAAGGTAAAACTTGCGACCACCAAAGGCGATGTCATCATCCTGGTGCATCGCGATTGGGCTCCGATAGGGGCGGACCACTTCTACAACCTGGTGAAGCGCGGCTACTACGACAACAACGCCTTTTTCCGCGCTCTGAAGGACTACATCGTGCAGTGGGGGATCAACGGCGATCCGAAGGTCTATGCGCGCTGGAGCAATGTCAAGATCAAGGACGACCCGCCCAAAGTTCCGAACAAGACCGGCACGGTTGTGTTTGCCACGCCGAGCGATCCGAACGCGCGCACCACGCACCTCTTCATCAACATTCATGACAACAGCGAAAACCTCGATTCGAGGGGCTTCGTCCCGTTCGGCGAAGTGATCCAGGGTCTGGACAACATCATGAACGTGTATATGGACTATGGCGATGCGGCCCCTGAGGGTCAAGGTCCCGACCAGGAGGCGGCCGGGAACGGCGGCAACGCCTATCTGAAGAAGAATTTTCCGAAGCTCGACTATATCCTGAAAGCCACCATCGTTCCCTAGCCTGCGAAACTAGAAGTTGACCATGACTGGAAACGAGATTCGCGCGAAGTTTTTGAGCTACTTCGCGGGACAGGGGCATCGTGTCGTCCGCAGCTCCTCGCTGGTGCCGGCCGACGATCCGACCCTGTTGTTCACGAACGCCGGCATGAACCAGTTCAAGGACGTTTTTCTTGGCCTGGAGAAGCGCGACTATGCGCGTGCCACTACCTCGCAGAAATGCGTGCGCGCGGGGGGCAAGCATAACGATCTCGAGAACGTCGGCTACACGCGCCGCCATCATACGTTCTTCGAGATGCTTGGGAACTTTTCTTTCGGCGACTATTTCAAGCAGGACGCTATCGCCTTCGCTTGGGAACTCATTACCAGTCCCAACTGGTACGGCATGCCGAAGGACAAGCTGTACGTCACCATTTTTCGCGAAGACGATCAGGCGGAAGAGCTTTGGCGAAAAGTGGCGGGGGTTCCGAAAGACCGTATTTTCCGGCTGGACGAAAAAGACAATTTCTGGCAGATGGGCGAGACCGGCCCGTGCGGACCTTGTTCGGAGATCCACTTCGATCTCGGACCGGAAGCCGCCGAAAAAGGCCGCGAGCAGGAGGCGTTTCCCTCCGACGCGGGCGGCAGATTTGTCGAGATCTGGAATTTGGTCTTCATGCAGTTCGACCGTTCGGAAGACGGCAAGCTGACTCCGCTGCCTCGTCCTTCGATCGATACCGGCATGGGCTTGGAACGCGTTGCCGCGGTTTTGCAAGGCAAGCTGTCGAACTACGATACGGATCTGATCCAGCCCATCGTCGAGCGCGCCGGCGAACTACTGGGCGCTGAGTCGGATATTGCTCTTCGCGTTAACGCCGATCATGCGCGTTCCACCGCGTTTCTGATTCATGACGGTGTGGTGCCTTCGAACGAGGGCCGCGGCTATGTGCTCCGCAAGATCATGCGCCGCGCTCTGCGCAATGGGCGACTTGCGGGGGCGAGCGAGCCGTACTTTTACAAGCTGACAGGTTTCGTGGCGGACCTGATGAAGCCGGCTTATCCGGAGCTCGAAGAAAGCATGGAGCGAGTGGCGCGCATTGTGCGTGAAGAAGAGAACCGCTACGCGACCACGTTTCAGGTGGCCGAGCGCTTTTTTCAGGATGAAGCGAAGTCGGCCGTGAACGGCGTGCTGCCCGGCGCGGCCGCGTTCAAGCTGTATGACAGATACGGTCTCGCGCTTGACGAGCAGGAAGAAATGGCGCGTGAGTTCGGGCTGACCATCGACCGGGAGAATTTTTCCGTTGAGATGGAAAAGCAGCGCGCCCGCGCTCGCGCGAGCTGGAAGGGCGGGGACAAGGCGCAGATCGCGGATGTCTACAAAGACCTTCCACCTTCGGAATTCATCGGACGCGAGACGCTGGAAGCTCCGGTGGAAGTCGTGCGGTTGATTGGAGACACGGAAATTGTGTTCGCGAAGACTCCGTTTTACGCGGAGTCGGGCGGACAGGTGGGCGACACAGGCCTGCTGCTCGATCCCGAGACGCGCGAGCGCGTGGCCGTGGTGGAAGGGACTTATAAGCCCATCGCATCGGCTCTTGTGCACAAGATTCGCGCCAGCAAACCGATTAGAATCGGGGATAGGCTGCTTGCCGTCGTCGACAGGCCGCTGCGGGCGGCGACCACGCGCAATCATACGGCGACCCACCTGCTGCACGCCGCGCTCCGGCAAACACTCGGCACGCATGTCCGGCAGGAGGGAAGCGTTGTGGAGCCCGGCCGTTTGCGCTTCGATTTCAGGCACTATAGGGCGATGACTGAAAGCGAGATCAGCGAAGTGGAGCGGCTGGTCAATCAGCAGATTCTTGCGAATACTGAAGTGACGACGGACGTGATGGATCTGGACCAGGCGCTCTCGACCGGCGCAATGGCACTGTTTGGCGAGAAGTATGGCGAGAGCGTCCGCGTTGTCAGCATTCCCGGGTTCAGCCGCGAGCTGTGCGGCGGCACACACGTGAGCCGGACGGGCGACATCGGTCTTTTGAAGATTGTTTACGAGGGCAGCATCTCGGCCGGCGTGCGGCGTATTGAGGCGGTGACGGGCGAGGGCGCGCTCGATCGCTTTCAATCCGCCAGCGCACAGCTTGCGAGGGCAAGCCAACTCCTGCACACTTCGGAAACCGGAGTGCTGGAGCAGATGGAGAAAATGCTCGAACAGCAAAAGATTGCTGAACGACAGCTCGATGCGCTCAAAACGCAGCTTGCGCATCGACAGGTCGAGCATCTCGAAGGCCGTAAGATTAACGGCGCCAGGGTTATTGCCGAGAAGGTCGAAGGATTGGATTCGAAGCAGCTTCGTACCGTTGCCGATGCGCTGCGCAACAAATGGGGAAGCGCCGTAATTGTGATCGCCTCGGTGAATGACTCGAACGTTTCCATTATTTCGGCGGTGAGCAAAGATCTTACCGGGAAAGTGCAAGCCGGCAAACTGGTTGGGGAAGTGGCGAAAGCCGTGGGCGGCAAAGGCGGCGGCCGTCCCGACATGGCGGAAGGCGCGGGGAAGAACCCGGCCGCTCTTCCGGTGGCGCTCGAGAATGTCTATGAACAGGTGGGAGCGCTGCTCTAGTTGGAGAGTTTCGACGTAGCTATTGTTGGCGCGGGGCCCACCGGCCTGGCTTGCGGTATCGAGCTGCAGAAGCGCGGCCTGAAGCCCGTGCTGTTCGATAAAGGCTGTGTCGTTAATTCGATTTACCACTACCCTATTAACCTCGTTTTCTTCACTACGCCCGAGCTGCTCGAGATCGGCGATATTCCGATGACTTCGCTTAATGAAAAGCCCGGCCGGACGGAAGCTTTGAAGTACTATCGCCGCGTGGCCGACCATTATCGGCTGGATGTTCACCAGTACGAGCGCGTTCTCGGCTTCGACGACACGGACGGCCACTTCACAGTGCGTACCGATATCGGCTGCTATGGGGCTCGCAAAATCATCCTCGCGAGCGGCTACTACGACATTCCTAACCGGCTCAACGTTCCGGGCGAAGACCTCGAGAAGGTGATCCACTACTATCGCGAGGCGCATCCGTACTACAACCAGGATGTGCTGATCGTGGGCGCCAAGAATTCAGCGGCCATTTCGGCGCTGGAACTCTTTTGGACCGGAGCGCGCGTGACGATGGTCGTGCGCGGAGCTGGTATTTCCCACAACGTCAAGTACTGGATCAAACCGAATATCGAGAACCGGATCAAGGCCGGTGAAATCCAGGCATATTTCCACAGCCACGTCAAAGAAATTCGCCCCCATGAGGTTCTGCTCGCGACGCCAAAGGGCGAAGTAATCGTGAAGAACGATTTTGTGTTCGCGATGACCGGCTACCGGCCGGATTTCGAGTTCATGGCCGAACACGGTATCCATCTCGACACCGCGACTTCGAAGCCGATCACCGATCCAGCCACACTAGAAAGCGAGCGGCGCGGCGTTTACCTAGCGGGCGTGATCGTGGCGGGAATGCACACCAACGAAATCTTCATCGAGAACGGCCGGTTCCATGGAAAACTGATCGCCGAGGCGATTGCAAAAGAAAAACCCGGTTAAATAAGCCGGCTCAGGGAACTTGGTCGGGTGGGTTGTTGGTGGATTTCTGAAGATGTTTCGGAGTCGGGGTGTTGAAAAGCGGGGTTCGGTTGTGGAGCAACCATCATTCCCTGAGCCAATTCTTTTTTTGTGTCGCTCCCCTATAGGCATCTTCATTGCCAAACAAATTGTCGAACCCCGCTTACTGATTTTCAAGAACTTAACACGCGCTCGAATCGGAGCGATGCGAATTTTTTACCGACCCGGTCATTTCCTCCATGTCACGGCAGCGTGGGCGGCAAAGCGGACTGGCGGTTCACGCGTCCGGATTGAGCTTCACTGACTGATATGTTGTTCGTTTTGAGAACGGTGCCGAGCGTCTGGTCGAGGGCGATACGTGCATTGCTGAAAGCGACCAGGGCCGCGACTTCGGCGGATTGCGCTGTCGCGAGATCGCGCTGCTGCTGTACAACCAGAAATGACGTAGAAGCTCCGAGCGCGAATTTCTTCTGTTCCGCGTCCAGCAACTGCTGCTGAAGCACGCGGCTTCGCACGGCGGCTTGGTAACGCGCTCGCGCCTGCTGTAATCCAATCGACTGGTTCGACACATCGACTGCAACCTGGTTCACGGTTCGCTTGTTTTCCAATTCGGTTTGGCGCAGTCCCAACTGCTCGATGCCGTAATCGGCTTGAGCGACCCGGTTTCGCAAAGTTGGATCGAAAAAGCCCGCCACGCGTTCGGTCGGAAAGTTCCGGCGGATCATTTGCCCGAGCGCATTGGTCACTCCGCCGACTAACTGCTGCGGCGCAGTGGAACAGAAATTTCCCGGCTGCCCAATGCCCGGGGGACAGGGAAAGATTCCGGTTGGGAGGGTCCCTCCGGGCGCAGCGAGGCCGGATGCACCTCGTAGTACCACAATCTGCGGCGTTCCAGACGTGCCGTTGTCGGTTGCTCCGACGAGCACACCGGCTTGCGGCAAAACACCGTTCTCCGTGCCGAGCGCCGAGGTACGCGCGTTGATCAGGTTCAGCCTGTCCACCTCAAGGTCCGGCCGGTTGGCAATAGCTTTTGCGATCAGATCCTTCATCGGCGGGATGTCGTCCTTTTCCGGCACGTCGATGCGATCTAAAGGAACGATTTCGACGTCTCGCAGCATGGGATCGGCCAAGCCATTCCGGCTCAGGGCATTCTTGAGCGACACTTGTCCCTGCTCGATCGTGGTCTGGGAGATGACCAGGTCCTGCTGCGATGTGGCCACCTGGGCTTCAGCCGTGGTGACGTCCAAGGGAGCCATAGTCCCGATCTGTACCTGCTTCTTGTTGTCTTCGTAGAACCTTTGTGCGACATCCAAGGCGCTCTGCTTTGCTTTCACATCCTGGTAATCGGCAACCAGGCCATAGTAGAGATTCAGGACGTTCACTACCGTGGCGATAACCTGCGTCTCGAAGCTTAGATCGCTGATGTGCAGGTTCGCTTTGGCAACTGTGATATTCCGGTTGTTCACGGCGCGTCCGAACCCTTGCAGCAAATTCTGCTGAATGGAAAGCTGCAGCGACACGCTATTTGACGGGTTTAGAAAATTGACGGGCGAGTTCTCGTTCAGATAAGAATTGTTAAACGCGAGGCTCACTGTTCCGCCGAGATCGTACCCCGTGCGGATGGATTCACTGTATTGCCGCTTGTTCGAAATTAAATTTTCTACCTGGCTTTGGGTTGAGTTCGACTGGGGCTGCGAAAGATGGGAAAAGACCTCGGCGCTCTGAAAAACGGGGTCCAGGGTGGGAGTAACCGGGCCAACCTGCGTGATGGTGGTATTGCCTCCTCTCCCTGAGTTGGCGCCTCCACCCAAGTTGACGCCTGCTGCCGCCTGCGTTCCGGCCACACCCTGACCGCTCGTGACGGTACTCACCTGAGATGCGCCGCTGGGAACGCCTGGCAGGGGACCGCCGGCCTGTGAGCGCTTCAAGCTGGAAGCCGCTAGCAGCGGATTGTAGCGATCGGTTTCAATATCGACGTTATTCTCGAGCGCGAGCGCGATGGCATCTTGTGCCGTCAAATACAGCTTGCCAGCGCGAATCAGATCGCTCAGGCGTGTACTGTTTCCAGAACGGACCGGCGGGATGGTGGGGGCCAAGTAGGGCCGAATCAGGACATCGCGAGACGGTTTTACGGGAGCGATCGAAGTCTGCTGCTGAGCCCATCCGAGAGGGCCGCCCAGCATTCCGCAAAGTCCAATGGCTATCAGCTTCCGACGCATTTCTATTGCTGCCTCGGTTGTGGGAGTCCCGACTGATCGGCGGGAGCTGGAAGATTCGCTGGAAGCACGGATTGGCGGGCGACTGTTCCGGCCAGCGCTTCGCTGATCGAAATGTCATTCACTTCGAGGGTTCGCCCCATGTTCTGATCGAAAGCCACGCGCGCGTGACTGTAGTTGGCAAGCGCCTGCTGCTCGGCGCTTTGGGCGGCCGCCAGCGCCTGCTGGTCCGTTACAACTTGAAACACCGTAGAGGCACCCAAGGTGTATTTTTTCTGGTCCGCCTCGAGCGTCTGCCGCTGCAGAATACGCGCCTTGACGGACGAATCGTAGCGTACTCTCGCTTGCCGCAATCCGATGACGGCGTTCTGCACATCCACGCGGATCTGATTCACCGCTTTTTGCAACCCCAGTTCGCTCTGCCGCAGCGAGAGCGCCTGGGTCACGTAATCCGACTGCGCGGCGCGATTCCGCAGCGGGATATTGAGCGACAAGCCGGCCGAATAGCTTGGATAGTTCCGGCGAAAAATCTGGCCGAGCATATTGCCGTAGCCACCCGTCAGGTAAGGAAGCGTCACGGAGCCATCGCCCAGATAATTGGGTGAGCCGCTTAGACCGTTGTTAGTCAACTCGGCAAACACTTGCAACGTGGGCTTGAGGCCATTTTTAATGCCTTTCAACTGCGCCTTGCTGCTCGCAATGTTCAGATCGTTCTCGGCAATCTCCACGCGCTTCTGGAGCGCCTCCGGCACCAGTTGGTCAATCGCGGGGATGTCTTCTTTCTCCGGCACCGAGACTTTATCGAGCGGAATAACATGCACCAGGGCTATCGTGGGACTCGCCACGCCGTTCCGGCTCAAGGCATTTTTCAGGACCGTCTCCTGCTGCAGCAGGTTAGTTTGCGCCACCAGCAGGTCTTGCTGCGCTGTGTAGACCTGGGATTCCGCGCGCGTTACTTCAATCGGCGCAAGGGTCCCGATTTGAACTTGCTTCTTGTTGTCTTCAAACAACTGTTGTGCTGTGGCGAGCTCATCGCGCTTGGCCTTCAAATCTTCGTTGAAGCTCACGAGATCCCAGTACAGATTCAGAACCGCCGAAACGGTCGTAATCACTTGCTGTTTGAACTGCAGGTCGGAAACTTTCTCCTGATTCTTGGCCACAATGATATTGCGCCCCAGCACGGAACTGCCGAAGCCGTTGAGCAGGTTTTGAGAGATCTGAAAATCCAGGTTGCCCTGTGAAAAAGGATTGAGATCGAAGGCGAGACTGTTGTATTTCAAGTGATTGCTCGAAAAGGTCAACTGAGCCGAGGTGCCCCATTGATTGGCTTTCGAAATCTGCGCCTGATAGGATCGCGAACTCTGCACCAAGGAGGTGGTGCCGGTCACAAAAGTGTTTGTGGTGACGCTTGTGGTGTGGGAAAAGTTGGCGAATAAGGAGACCTGAGGATCCAGGCTCGGAATCGCCGGACCTACCGAGGTGAGAACGCTGCTCGATGCGACGCCGACCGTGGTTGCTGCACCGCCGCCCGCGTTCAGACTCACGCCTGTGAGGCTCACACTGGCGGGGCCGGCAGCGATTGGGACGCTCACATCGCGCAACAATTGTCCGCCTTCGGTACGGCGCCTGACTTCTTTGGCAAGCAGCGGCCCGTAGCGCTGGATCTCGATATCGAGATTGTTCTCGAGCGCGAGAGCGATGACATCCTGTGCGGAGAGGTACAGGTTACCAGCGCGCACGAGCGCCTCGAGACGGCTGGAGTTCGTCAGGTTGATGGGAGGCACGTAGCGCTGCTGATACGGGCGAGTCAGCCAGCCGAGGCCACCCTTGGGCGGCTCGATACGCACGGCGGATTCCGCGAATAAGGGGCTGCTTTGGGAAACTACCACCAGCAGTAGGCTACATAGCCAGGAGAGAGGTGTTTTGAATCGTCTCATCAAAGATTGTTTAGAAGAACAACGCTTTCGTCGCAAGTCAAGTTCCGTGTTTCTCTTAGAGGGAACCCTCATAGTAACTTAGCAATGCGGGCCGAACGGTTGACGGGCGTGTTCGATTTTGGGAAGCGAGGGGCCGCTTTCGCAAAGGGATTGCTATCCTGTCGGGGGCATGGCAACGTCCGGCATGGTTCTGTTTGAAGAGACCGGCGCTTACTTGCACGGTCATTTCCGGTTGACGAGCGGCCTGCATAGCGGGGAGTACCTGCAGTGTGCGAAGGTCCTGGCGCATCCGAAGTATGCCGAGCGGCTGGGCCGCGCGTTGAGCGAGAAAATCCGGACACTCACCGGGGGAGCGGCGATCGATGTAGTGGTTGCGCCGGCGATGGGCGGGATCATTATTGGCCATGAGGTGGCGCGCGCGCTGGGAGCGCGCTCGCTGTTCACTGAACGCGACGCGGCGAGCAATTCGATGGCGCTGCGGCGCGGGTTTGAAATTACCGCCGGCGAGCAGGCGGTGGTTATTGAAGATGTGATCACGACCGGGGGCAGCACTAAAGAAGTGGTGAACGCGATAGCGGCGGCGGGCGCGCGGGTTCTGGCGGCTGGGTCGATTGTCGACCGCAGCGGGGGACGGGCGGATGTGGGCGTGCCGCGCGTGGCGCTCGAGACGCTCGAGCCGGTGGCTTATCAACCGGAGGAGTGTCCTTTGTGCCGGGAGGGAATGCCGCTGGTGAAACCGGGTTCGCGGCGGGTTTGAGGAAAGCGGCAACCGCTCGGCCCAGAGGGCGCCCCGGTCGCGGCTCAGCCTTTTATGCGGAGATTGCGATTTGAGGTCGCCTACGATGGCACGGATTTTCACGGCTGGCAAGTGCAGCCCGGTTTGGCGACGATTCAGGGCGTGCTCGAAGAAGTAATCGGCGCGATCGAAGGCCGTCCGGTGAAGGTAGCGGGGTCGGGGCGGACGGATGCGGGAGTACACGCTTTGGCGCAGGTAGCAGCGGTCAGCATGGAAAATCCGATCCCGGTCGAGAATTTCCGGCGCGCGGTGAATCGCCTTTTGCCGCAGACGATTCGCATCCAGCACGCCGCGGAAGCGGCGCTCGACTTTCATCCGCGTTTCGACGCGCGACGGAAGACGTATGAGTACCGTATGTATCGCGACGAGGTGTGTCCGCCTTTCGACCGGCGCTTTGTGCATCACTATCCTTATCCTCTGGACGAATCCGCGATGGGCGATGCGGCGCTGCTACTCGAAGGCGAGCACGATTTTGGGGCGTTTGCGGCTTCGGACGATAGAGATGAGGCGAGCATTTCAAAAGTGCGCACAATGTTTTGTTCGCGCCTGGCGAGGAAGGAGGCGCTTCTGGTTTATCGGGTCACGGGCTCGGGTTTTCTGAAGCACATGGTGCGGAATATGGTGGGCGTTCTGGTGGAAGTGGGGAAGGGGAATTTGACGCGGGCGGACGTTCTCGCGCGGCTCAGACCGGGTTCGGGGATTGCGGCGGGTCCGACCGTTCCGCCGAGCGGGTTGTTTCTGGTTTCGGTGGAGTACGCCTAAGGTGAGTCTCTTCCAGACGCGCACAACGGGCAGCAAGCGCCCTGTGCGCTTCAAGATCCTTCCAATAGCGCTGAAAAGTGCGCTCGGCCGAAACTTTGTAGCGAGTGAAATTCTGCAAAAGTTTTTGATGCGTTTCGGTCCAATGGTAGGCGTTCATGGGAAGCTCCCATTCCACTTCGGCGAGGCGTTTCTGCGCGCGCTTTAAAAACCAATGCGCTTTGGCGAGCTCTTCGACGAGCGTGACGGCCACTTCATCCTGCGGCGCGTAGTGTTCGAACCAGCCGCGGACGGTGGCTTCGAATTCGGCGGGATCTTCGTGGCGCAGAACTAGTTTCTGAGAGCGGCAGCCGTGCACGAGCCGGTTCATGGAAGAGCGCGCTTTGCCTTCGGGAGAGCTTGGGCCGCCAGTGGAGCGAGGGCGCGGGTTTTCGCCGCGCGGGTCCTGGGATGCGGGTTGCTCCGCCGGTAGCAAATCCATGTGCGCCCTCCTTCGCTTGAGAGTTTGGAATGAGGGCGAGCGCGGCGGGCGGAGAAATTAGCGGCAAGCTGTTGATTTGGGGAGAAATGGAAGATTTTAGAGATTTGTCACTGGCGGGCGGCCAAAAGCGGCGAGGCAAAATTACCGAACGAACTGTGGCTTGGGTTCGTTTTTTCATTTACCGATCATCAGAATTGTAAACGAGCCCGGTACGGGCGTACCCTGTGGTGCGCGGCCACCGCCGGGGGGCGGTGGCGGGGCCGGCCCACGTTCTTGCGACATGGTAAAAAGGTGGCCCGTTTTGCTATCGAATGTCACTGTCCGGGCGCCATTCATGGTTTCAAGGTTCTGCTCTACCTCGAAACTCGTGGGGCTCTTTTCCTTGACGATGGTCATCGTGCCGTTGCCCTGCGTACTGAAGGCCTCCATCGTTGCAGGGTTAAATACCGCGCCATCGGAGCCACCGGCGAGCGGCAGCGTGGCGAGGATCTTGCCGTCGGTGGCGCTCAGAATGACCATCATCGGCTGCGGGGGCTGCGCCGGCGGATTGCCCGATTGACGGCAGGCCGCGAAGAGCACGCTATTCTTCACGTCCAGCGCAAGTCCATTACATCCGCCCTTGTCGATAAATGAGTAGTGCGCGGTCGCCTTCATCGTGTTGACATCAACGGCCGTGACACTGCCTACGGGATCCTGCATGACGACGTAGAGCATGCCCTTGCCGTCGGCCACGCCCTGCTCCGGCACACCGCCGAGATCGATCGTGCCGAGCACGGCGCCGTCTTTGGTGTCGATCACGGTTGCGTCCTTCGTTGGGTGACTGAAGACATAGACGCTTTGGTTGAAGGCATCGAAGTAGAATACCATCCGGCCGCGCAGCGCCCACATCAATGCGTCTTGATCAGGGCCATTGTTTTGGTATCGAACATCGACACTTTAGGATGGTCGCTGGTGAAGCCGTGGCCTGAGTTCGGGGTCGACCGCGGCGCCATTGCCGCCGACGCCGGCAATTTCACCGAGAGGCTTGAGGGTATCGAGGTCGAAGATCGTCAATCGCGCCGGGACCGCCGGCGCCGGTTCGGTGGCTGCGGCCGCGCGTGTTGGCGCCGCGCGGAATATAGAGCCGGCGGCCAGCGGGGTCAGCGAAGATGTAATCCCAGCCGCCTTCGCCACCGACCCGCGCGGTTTTGAGCACCTTGTAAGGGCCGTCTTGTTGAGCCCAACCGGTTGGCGCGAACATGATGAGTACCGCCGCAAGAATTACGCAGGATTGGCGCATTGGAATCTCCGGGCATTAGTTTAGTACAGGATGATCCCCATAAGCGTTAACTTAAAAGCGCGTGAAGCGAGGTATGGCTGGAAGAGCCTTCCGCTAAGACTTGTTCGAATGGGCGGAACGGGATCTCCAGCCTGCAGGAGCAAAGTGATTTCACCCGCTGCATATGGGCACCGCTGGCAAGCGTACCGCCGAGGAGCCTAAATCATTCATGTTGCTTCAAATGCCGGCGTACCAGGAATAACCGCCTTCCGCACCACCCACCCCGGAGCCCAAGCCCATTCCGAACCTCTTCAAACTGTCGGTGATCGTCAGACGGGCGATGTATTTCACGCTCTTGTAACCGAGCTGGCGCGGGACACGCAGACGCAGAGGACCGCCGTGACCGACAGGAAGGTCCGTTCCATTCATCCCATAGGCAACGATTGTCTGAGGATGCAAAGCATCCGCCATGTCGACGCTGTCCCACCAGCCGGGCTCTATCGAGAAATAAACCACATGCCTGGCCTGCGGTAGAATTCCCACCACATCCAAAATGTGGGACAGAGGCAATCCTATCCACTCTGCAATGAACGACCAGCCCTCTTCACAGGCTAGATGAGTGATCTGGCTTCGGGAGGGATAACTCTTAAGATCGGCAAGCGAAAACGATGCGGGCCGGGCGACTAAACCATCGACCGCGAGCCGCCAGTCAGCGACCCTCCCGGTTTCAATGCTCTTGACGATGTCGGATTCGGAGAGCCCTCCGTTGACGAATGGAGTTTTCGAAATCTGGCTGCGCGGGAACTCGCGGGCCAACGACTGACGCGTTAGCAGCCGCTGGGCGGCGTAGGTCAGCGACTCGCCGGGACCGTAGAAGCCGCTATGATCGGGCGGGATCAAACCGTATCGATCCGCCAGATGGGAAGCAATTGCCACACCGGTAACTCCCGCTGTTGCGGCAAGCCCGGTAGTGATCAGTTTGCGACGTGAAAGGCTGCCCATAGGCGTTTCTTAGTTGCTGCCGGAACGGCCCGTGATCATGGCTCTCATGCGGTTCCTGAATCCTGTCCCGCAGATCATCACGATGTGAACCAGTAGAAAGAGTACAAGAAACAGCGTGACGCCGAAATGAATCGTGCGTGCGGATTGCTGGCCGCCAAGCAGTGTAACCGCGGAAGGAAAGGCGGAAGCAAAGGCGGGTGACATGGCCAGTCCCGTCCAGATCATAAGCGGGAACGCAACGAAGATCACGACAATATAGGAGAGGCGCTGTAGCACGTTGTAGGCCGAGGCTTCGATCGCACGCAACCGCCGGAACCGGAAATGGCCGGTGATTACTTCGGAAAGTACCGGCCACGAGAGGTCGGCGGCGGCAGGGAGCAAGTTTTTCCGGAAATGCCCTGTGCGCAAGCTTGAGATGGCATAGAACAGGCCAGTCACAACCACTATCCAGGCGGATTGAAAATGGAGATACCTGCTCCAGCCGTTCTGGTCGGGCAGCACGAATCCGTAGCCAGTCGGCAGAGATCCTCTCGAGGCCGGAACAGGCAGCCTGAATAGGTAAGGAGTGTTTACGTTGCCGACTTCTCCCCAATAGAAGCGCGGGTGAGAGAGGACAATCTCAATTCCGCTTACAAGGAGTGTAAGAAAGCAGAGCGTGGTGATCCAGTGAGTGATGCGCACCACCGCGGTGTGCAGGGGCGTACCAGCCTTGACGCGAGAGGGAACACTCGGCGCGCTGCTAAGACCCGCCATTGGGCTAGAGTACCAGAGAAAGGCACCAGGCGAGCCGCATAGCCGATTTCGCTGAGCGCGAGCCTCCGTAGATCGCAGTCAGATGACGCGCAGCCGCCCAGGTAAGTTTGGGCATGGTCATTCGCGATTGGCGTACGCCGAACTCGTCCGAAAGCAGCGTCGGAAAAAAGAACCGCCGCGCGCCGCCTTCAGGGCGAGGTGTAGATCTATACTTCGCGACCAGGGCGGATCTATTTCTCCGTAACGCCGGACCGGACGCCAATCTCACCATAGCCGACTTCTCGTCCAAAAAGTGGATTACTCCTGGGTCCTGTAGCGATGGCGCTTCCTGCACTGTGGCCATCAGTATCAGGTAAACACCCGCAACCAACCTTTACGACCATCCTGCGAATTCCTACGCCAAGCACGGGCCAGTGTGTGCCTTTCGTCGAGCAGGCAAGCGGCGCACCGCGAACATCGCAATGGAAGCGAGGCAATAAAGTGAAAGGTGATCTGATGCTCCCAAAAGGAACGGCCATCGCCACGTTCGACTCGCACGGGAAATACGCGAACAGCCTCGACGGGACCTCTCACGCTGCCATTTACGTTTCACAAGACGGAACGGGAATCACCGTATGGGACCAGTGGTCGGGCCAGCCGGTGCATCAGCGCGTCATCCGCTTTCGTGGCGGTGCGCCGGGTGTCAAGCCGGTAAATGACGGCGATGCTTTTTATGTCATCAATTGATTGGTGCAATCTCATGGCGTTTATCGCGCTGGGCGCGGTGGCGGCAGGATCTCTTGGCGCGCAGGAGGAAGGTATCACGAGTCTGAGTTGTCCCGTTACAATCGACGTGCGGGAAACAGTGACTCCATTGACGGGCTGGCAGGCCAGCCCTGCGAACGCGACGCACACATTCGAGCGCCTCTCGATTTATAACGGCAGGAGCGGCGGAAAGGAGTTCGAGCTGGCCCCGGACGACGAAAAGAAACAGGGCGGCCAGATTACTCAAACCTGGCGTTTAGCGGGGTACCGAGACATGAATATTTTTGTGCGCTGCCGCTACCGCGGAACGGAACTCGTGCTCAGCAGGGACGTCCCCAAACGGTTCGACATCTGCGTCTTCACCTTTGACACGAACAATGTCGGCAAAATCAAGGGTCATCCAACGTTTTCCTGCCACTGAGCTTCCGCGAGCGTGATCTCGACAGTCTCGAGAACCCCGCTAGGCTCATAGCTAGTTCTAGTCGCGAGAAACCCGGATGCCGTCATAATCGCTGCCGTCCATGTCGAGTAGCATTTTCCCGTACGATCCAGGACTTCGAATCTGATGAACTAAGATATGCTCACCGCACAATTGAGGCTGTCGAAGACAGAGGCCGACGCCACTTGCGAACACCAGCGTAATCGAACCGACGAAGCTGTACAGGTGTTTACGAACGAACCTCTGGGCGGGCGAGCATCTGCTTCGGATACAATGGACCGTTTCCCAACGCGAGTAGGTCTTGGTGGGCGAAAAGGAGAGTAAATGTCTAGAAATGAAAACGGAATTGGGCGGCGTTCGCTTCTAAAGACGGGCGCGGCAGCCGTAGGGCTTGGCTTCTTGGCTGACCTCGAAGCGTATCCCCAGAATGTCAACCGGAATTCAAGTCCGTCGGACTTGAAAATAACGGACATGCGCATTGCCGTTCTGAGAGGGCCGGGAGGTCAGGGGGGTGAGGGTCGGATGGGCCGACGTGGCGGCGCCCGGGCACCGCTGCCTCCTGCGACTCCCGGCGCGGGAGCGGCATCGGGCGGCGTGATCATCGTCCGAATCGATACCAATCAGGGAATTTCGGGTTACGGCCAGACGATTGGGGACGGTCCCCAGCCGAATTACGTGCTGATGCATAAGGCCCGCCTGCTCGGCGAGAATCCCTGCAATGTTGACAAGATCTTCCGGAAGATCAAGCTCCACGGCGCGTATAACCGCCAGGGGAGCGGCGTCAACGCGATTGAGAACGCGCTGTGGGATCTGGCCGGCAAAGCTTATGGCGTGCCGATCTATCAAATGCTTGGCGGGAAATTTCGCGACAAGGTCCGCATGTACAGCGAGGGTGACCCGCGCTCGAACTCCATCGCAGACATCGCCGCCGATTATAAGGAGAGAGTCGCCTCGGGGTTTACGATGCTCAAAATGGACCTGCCCGTAGCTCCCATCCTCCGAGGCAAGCGGGGCACGATGTTTGCTCCGGAAGGCTATAACGGGGAACCGGGGGAAGTCCTCGAGAACTACTATCAGGGATTGGAACTCAGCGATAAGGGATGTGAACTCGTAGCGGACTACGTCGCTTCGATTAAGGAGGCCATGGGTGACGACGCCGACGTTCCCATGGGTCACGACCATTTCGGGCACCTCACCGCGAAAAGTTGCATCAAGCTGGCTAACGCGCTGGAGAGGGTCACTCCCTCGACTTTGGAAGACATGGTCCCGTGGTTCCGGATAGAGGAGTGGAAGCTCATCACCGATTCGATAAAGGTGCCCACCTTGACCGGCGAAGATGCCTATCTGATGGAATCGCTCGAGCCGCTTTGCCAGGCGCGTGCAGTCGATTATATTCACCCGGATCACCTTGTGATCGGCGGCTGTCTCGAATTGAAGAAGACCGCCGACATGGCGGCCAAATATTCGGTGGGGATGATGGTCCACAGCAACGCTACCCCGATCGGCTACGCAGCCGGCGCTCACGCGATAGCCGCCTGCCAAAACTTCCTCGCCATGGAATGGCACCAGCCGCAGCCAGCCTGGCACAAAGATTTAACCGACAAAGGGGACCTCGTGGTTAAGGGTTACATCCCTGTTCCGACGGGGCCAGGCCTGGGCATCAAAGTCAATGAAGAAGCGATGCGCCCCCTTTGCAGGCAGGGTGAGTTCTTCACCGATCCTACGACGTATTGGGATTCGCAGGTCGGCGGAGAAAAGGCGTTTACGTAAAGCGAGGGCGTCGAGGCGAGCCTTACACGTTGTAATTATGACTGGAGGTATATAGGCTTAATTAGCCTGTTGGGCCCAGCCGGCCGGAATACCGCACAGTTCCCGATCGCCGGGCGCTTTCGCGGCGCCATTCCGTGTAACTGACCACGCACGAAAAACCTAAAACACCACTTTACGTTTGGACCCGCTCCATTCCTCAAGCGGCTCGGAAGGTGCGTTCACGAAACAAACGAAGCGATGCGCCTCATTACAAAACGGCCGTGACGGGGCACCCGGAGTTCATAGCGCCATCAATTGTTGGCCTGGACCGCGATGGTCGGGCCGTTGCTAGAATTATGGCCGGTTCCGCGTGGCCGACCATACAGACACGAAACCTACGCTGTCGGTTTTTAGGAGTATTCGGCATTGGGCGCACAGCACGGCATCTGATGACCGGTCGAAACTCGCGCGTAATGAATTTCATTTGCCGTCGAACAGCGCGTTAATCAGTTCGACCGTCGCATCCAGTACCTGCAAAGCCATTCCAGGGCTATAAATGTTCTGCTCACTCGGATGTGAGCTATCGTTGCGCAATTGTCGAATGGCCTGCCAATGTAACTTCTGCTCCGCTGCGATTACGCCACCTTCCGCTAACCAGCCGATCTTAGCTTCAAAAGTCTTGCTCTTCGGAGGTGCTGCCATCTCCTTGCATTTAAGAGAAGCCGATGCCTCTAAAACACGAAACAACTGTTCTACTCCAAGGATGAGCAGGGGATAAAACATGAGGCTGTATGCCAGAGTGCCCGTGCGGCCTCGAACAGCTTACGAATCGAAAGGGGCACCTCCGGGCGGAGGGTGGCTTGAGAAACATCATTTACCCAAGCCTCGGATGGATCAGACCGCGAGTATGACGTGACTACCCCGACCCAAGCTGGATCCATGTGCAGCCAATTTTCCATGCTTAATCGTTTGAAGCCAAAATCATTTACTTCCGAAGCAGACATATGAACGGGGCTCGTCTCGCAACAGCGGCGGATTGAGCGGGCGGTAAGCCGTCCCTCATTTTGCAACAGAGATTTGCAAAACGGCAAACCCAAGGATTTAGCGCTCCCTGCACGTGTTGCAGAATTTCGTTAACGACCTGCGACTTCGTGTCCGCCCGCCCCCAAACGCGCTGCCGTTCAATGCTCAGCAACGCCGACAATCGTCAAAGTAATTCTTTTTGGAGAGATTTAACTCCGATGGTCACTCTTCACGACAGTAACGTCAACGCTCTGCACCTCTGACGAGGTATCCCAAAACGGCTGTGTATCGTTGCTTCAACTGGGCGACGGCTTCGATGAAGTCCTCACGACTCAGGATTGTTCCGTCCGCAGCCGCCTCTGCCGAAAGGCGCCCTGCAACAACGCCGGTTACTGCGTCAAATCTGGGGCCAAACAGACCGGCTCGGAAGCTGAGGTGCCACGAGTGGATTCTGGCGACCTCGACACGAAGGATTGCCCGGGCTGCCCACTGCTCCGCTTTAACGCCCTCCACGGTGAGCAAGTCCGCGATCCGGTGAAGGTGCTGAAGTGCTCGGAGGTAGCCCTCGAAGAGGCTGGCATCTTGCGCCTCCTCCTTCGGGTCGGAGACGAACGGTTCGTCCCTAAATTCGGTGGCCGCTGTTGTCCAATTCTGGTCGTTTGCGAAGGTGAGTGTCTTGACGAACTTCGTCCCACTAAGCGACTCTGAAAAGGCTCGCGCCTCTGTGCTCCAAAGGGAAAACAGTGTGGGCGCTTCCGGTAGGTGCTGGAACTCGCTTGGGAACCCCGCGCTGAAAGACTGCGGAAAGTGGTCTTTGCCTTTCAGCAGCCTAACGCTCTCTGCAATCACGCCTGAATCCAGAAGAGACTGCTTGTCTGCCATCTCCGTTGCTTGCTGCAACGATTCCAAACTAGGCGCAAGCAACTCGTTTGCGAGTTCACGCGGGAAACTCCCGACTTGAACGCCTATTCTCAGCCAGCCGTATGCCTCGAGGAATGCGATGCTCGCGAATCGCTGGTCGATTTCCTTGCCTGATTGCGCTCTCTTCCATTCCCCGTTTGCCGGGCAAAGTACGCCGTCGACAAACTCGCGAACTGCGTATCCGCTATTCATTTTTCCGGTCATGACAAAACGTAATGGATTGCGGTATTGATCGTCAGGTTTGCATATAGACCGATGGTCGCGTCCGCTAACCGGCGGCTCGATGTCGTCCAGCTCGAATTTGTCCCTTTCAACGATGTGCTCATCTTCTCCGTACACGACGTTCGCGATCAGCGCCGGATGGCTGGTACTGCGGGCCAGATCCTCTGTGCGGGTTCGAAGTCGCTTGATCTTGTCCGAGTCCGACCGAAGTTGTCGTATGATCGTTTGACTCTCCATTGCCGCCTCGATCCAAGGCTCGAATTCCCGGATTTCGCGCAGTAGGTGGTAAGCCAATCCTAGCCAGCCGCTCGGTCTTGCACCGTGCATCGCTGGGGCGAACAACCTGAGATTCCCATGAAGGAGAGCAGTTGATGTCTTGATTGGGCGTCCCGGCGCTGCTGCCTTCGCTGCACGATCCAAGATGCTCTCGCGAAGTACGACGCCACCGAGCGAGTGGCCAACGAGGTAAAGTTCACGATAATTCACCGGTACAGCCCGTGCGTCGCATGCAGGAGGAATGCCGGAAGGCACGGGGAAGACCTGATCAACAAACCTCAGGAATGACTCCGCATGTTCCGCGATGCTGAACCTCCTGGATTCGTAACGATAGAAGTAAAGGTCAGCCTCGTGCCACCATGCCCATACATCCTTATCATTAGCGTTGTCGACAACTTCCTCGAAGCGAGACCATGTGCTGATGGGACTTCCGCCCCATCCGTGCACAAACACGACTGCTCGGACCGGCTTGGCGTTGCACGAGAGCAAAGCATAGCAGCCGTGCTTCAGGGACCTGTTCATGGCGGTCCGTCATGACGAGAGATCATAACATCGAGACTCTCGAAGAAAACAGCTTGTTACGGCTCCTTCTTCTGACGCCGGAATTTCACTTGGACGAGAAACGCGCAAACCGTAGATTTGAAGCTCGTTCAGGATAGATCATGTGTGACGGCCAAGTATAGATCTACACATGGCGACCAGGGCGGATCTATTTCTCCGTAACGCCGGGCCGGACGCCAATCTCGACATACGCCGACTATTCGGCCATGTGGTTTGCCTTCGCCATGTGGTTTGCCTTCAATGTCAGTGAGTGAATTGGCGATTTGGCAAGTATGGAGATCACAGTCTTTCGGGAGTCGCGCACCTTCTACCCGAACTTCGAGCGTTTCAATCACCAAAGAGATTTCGTGGTAGTCTTCCTTCATCGGCGCGGCCGGATACCGCAGCCAGAATGAGGAAACGATGATCCGAGGGATATGGGCATGGATGGTCCTCGGCCTTTCAGCGATTGCGACGGCCCAACTGCCTACACCCGATCCAGAGATCGCTGCCGACAAGGCGGTGGCGGATCATTATCCAGCCGCGCAAGTGAACTTTCAGAACGGCGTGGAGGGCAGACCGGGCTGACCTATTGGGAGCCGGTAGGCTATCGTCGACTCACCCTCGACCTCTATCTTCCTCCGAGTTCGGTGCCGCGACCTTCGGAGGGATTTCCTCTGGTCGTTTACATTCACGGTGGTGGTTGGAGGGGGGGCAACTCGCATCGCAGCGTACCGTTCGTCGATTTTCCCGGCGTACTTGCTTCACTCTCCGCGAGGGGCTGCGTGGTGGCCTCAATCGACTATCGCTTGAGTAGCGAGGCAAGGTTTCCGGCTCAGGCACAGGACGTGAAAGCCGCCATTCGCTGGCTACGGATGAATGCTTCGAAATATGCAATCGATCCCACTCGGGCCGTGACGTGGGGTGTGTCTGCGGGAGGATATTTGTCCGGACTGTCAGCCGTGAGCTGCCACGCCCAGGCGCTTGCACCGACGCAAGCGAAATCGATTGCGCCAGACACAAAGCCGGACCCGATCGTTTCTTCCGACGTCTCCGATTGCGTGCAAGCGGGAGTCTCTTGGTACGGCGTGTTCGATATGGCAACCATTGCGGAGCAGGCAAGACAGGATAAAGCTATGTCCCGGGATGTTCCCGATACACCGGAGTGGCAGTTGCTCGGTTGCTTTGGAAACCAGAAATGCAGCCCCCGCCAGATTGCCTAGGCGAGTCCCGTCACTTATGTCGACCGCAATAGTTCACCGATGCTGCTGATTGTGGGGACAGAGGACACGTTGGTGCCCTGCCACCAAACAATGGAAATGGCGGAGAAGCTGAAGTCCGCGGATGTGAAACACGAATTGATCGTTCTGCCGGGAGTCAACCACAGTTTCATTGGCAAGACCCCGGAACAGACTCGGGATGCCAATCTCATGGCGCTCGAGGCCACGTTCCGCTTCATCGACGAGACCATTGGAAACGCATCCCGCACGAACCACTAGCCACAACAGACGACTGCTCACGTTCGCATCACGCGAGTTCGGTTCGAATTGCACCCAGAGCCCGAGACAAAGTTGCCTCTTCTGTGGAACGGTCGGATAGTATGAATGGACAATGCGATGAACCCGACAGATGCTTGGCTAGCCCATCCGCTCGTCCGTTGCCTCATCTTGCACTGGCGGCCCCAGAGACTACGTAAATCGGAGGATAGTATGGCTCGGAACCGCATCCGCTTATTTGGCTGCATAGCTGCTATTTCGGCAAGTCTAATTGTTCTGAACGGTCCATCTCAAAGCGGTGTGCTGGAGCAGGTGAGAACGAAACCGAGGGTGCGGGCCATCACCGCATTCGTCCGAATCGCCCCAGAAGAGCGAGGGCACCTGGAGGAGACAGTCGGCGGGGCACTGCGCGTTGTTCGTCGAGTCAAGGCATTGTTCTCCGCCGAAGGCTACGAGACGGAATCCGTTCGTGTCGTGACACAGCCCGTAGCAGAGTTACTGGCCGGTCTGAACGATCAGGACGCGATGGGAATCCTGAGGCGTATCGATGCGCTCTCAATGCGAGAGGATTTCGATCCCAACGTGGGGCCGGGGATGCTAAAGGACTCCGATAGCGACCATGGGATGCAATTACTGGAACGAGCTTTATCCACGTTGCCAAGAATAGAAGCTAGCGCGATCATCGCGGATGACGACGGTATTCACTGGAAGACTATCCGTCGCACGGCGCAGCTGGTGAAGTACGTAAGTGAGCACAGTGCACACAGTCAAGGAACCTTCAACTTCACGGCTACGGCCCTATTAAAGCCATTCGGCCCCTTCTATCCAGGCGCTTACCACACAGGTTCAGGGAAGCAGTTTTCTATTGGCTTTGAGGCCGCGAATGTTGTGTCGGAGGTCTTCATCCGTGACACCTGGCAAGTGGAGAAAGCTACGCGCGATCTTACGCAGGAACTCACCAGTCACGCCCGTGTCGCGGATCGGGTGGGATCAGAAGTAGCGAAAGAAACCGGCTGGCAGTATATGGGTCTAGACCCGACCCCAGCACCGCTGGGCGAGATCTCGATTGCAGCCGCTGTCGAGGCGTTTACGGGGAACAAATTCGGGGAGAGCGGCACATTAACGGCAGCGCGAGTGATTACCGCTGCCGTAAAGGCAGTTCCCGTGAAGCAAGTGGGGTATGCGGGACTTATGGTGCCGGTTATGGAAGATAAGCTACTGGCTCAGCGCTGGGCCGAGGCAACATACAGCATAGACTCGCTACTGGCCTATTCGGCGGTTTGTGGAACAGGACTCGATACCATTCCATTACCGGGTAATGTGTCCACACAAGCACTGGAGAGGATGTATTCTGATGTAGCCTCGTTGGCTTTGAAGTGGAACAAGCCACTTTCCGCACGGCTGCAGCCGGTCGCAGGAAAGAAAGATGGAGAGAGGACGGAGTACAACGATCCGTTCTTGTTCAACACGAGAGTACGAGGCGGAAAATAGCCCGGTAGTGGCTGACTAGAGCCAAGGCCCAACTCCTGCTTGGCTACCTATGGTGCAGCCCCGAAGGGTAGTTGGCAGCAAGTAGCGGATTCGGAACGCCGTTAAGGATCGGATCGCATTCAGCCAAGTTATCAACCTGGCTCGGACGGGTTGGCGATCACAGCAACAACTCGGAAACAATCGCAACGAGTGTACGTCGTCGATAATCCGACTGCCAAAGGTCGCTGACAAGGAATGAAAATCACAACGGACAAGAGTCAGCTACTGACACTCCTGATTTTGATCTTGCCTCTTCATAGTTGAATTGCCGAGGTCCGCATCAGATCAGAAAGCCAGACCGGCGCGTTCGTTGACCGCCGGTGTCGGCGTACTGTGGATCAATAACCTTCCTCATGGGTGCGCTGCGGTTAGGGATGCGCCTGAGGATAGTAAAACGCGTGTACGCCCTTGATCTCGCCATCGACAATGTGAATCCTGTCGAAAACGTGGTCTACACCGTCGACCGTTTCCAGATCGAAGACAGTCGCGACATAATCTCCCTCGACGATATGCTGCTTCACCTGAATGCTTTTAACCGCGGGCATGATACTCGTTAAGAATCCAATTATCGTTTGCCGACCCGTCAACTTTGGCATTCGAGGACCCTCAAACGTGACGTCTTCGGCGAAGGGCACTTGGGACACATTCTTTGTTGCAAAGCAATCCAAATAGGCCTCGACTGCCGCTATTTTCTGTTCTCGTGACATACCTTGTTCGAATGTTCATAATCGCAGATATGCACGAAAAAAACGGCCGAGTCGCGGTCTGAGAACATTGCTCCGTCTGAGCCTCGGTGGCCGGCGGGCGGAAACTTAGTAACCCATGTGCTCGTGCCGCCACCGCCAGTAGGCGCGTCTTTGCCGCTCGTTCGCGCGCTCCCACGCGATCTCTCGCCGGCGCCGCTGCTGCTCCGCCCAATACCGATGCCACGCCCGTCTTTCGCGCTCATTCCATTCGTGATAGTCTCTGTGCTCCCGATCGTAGTAGCGGCTTTCCCGATCTCGATAAGGCCGCCGATAACCATCTTGCCCAAATATTTGCGCCGGAGTCATCAAGGCGCATATCGTCACAAGAACAATTAAAAATCTCTTCATAACCAACCCTCACTCCTACCCGTTAGACAGCTCGTTCGAAGTTGCACCATCAATGACTGTGGTTCTGAGGGTACTGTCGGCAGTTAGGCCGTACCGAATGCTGCAAAACAGCGCCGTGCTGAAAAACCTGGCAGCGAGCACGGCACAATCACTAGTCTGGAAAGGCCCGCACCAACCCCTCTCGGATGAGTCGCCGGACCAGCGTTATCTTGCCCGCATCATCCAGATTTCCAGGCAGATCACGCACCACAAAACGCGTGTGGCTCAGCGCGAATCGCACCGCCTGTCCGGCTCGCGCAGGGAAGCTGATTCTGCGGCCATAGGTCTCGATTGTTTCGGTCGAATTGTCCGCCTCGAGCCGGTACACAACACCCTGCCGCGCACCCGCCTCGCTATTAACCGCAAGAGAGCCGAGCGCTTGCAACTGCTCCATCTGGCCATCCAGAACCGGTGGACACCGCGCTAAAAATCGCTCGACGAAACCGTCCAGAACCGCATCGAAATCGGCCGCGTCCGCAGCCTGGCGCAACAGAGTTCGCATGATTTCCCGCGCCTGTATCCTGTCAAAACCGGAGCGGGCATATCCAAGCGGTAGGGCTTTACGAAGCGCCGGGCTCTTGACACTGACAGCTGCAACGCTTTCGATAAGCAAGTCCGCCCAGGTATATCTCAGGATGCCGGTTGTGATGTGCAGCGAAACAGCGCCGGTGGACTTTGCCTCGTGCGCCACGCCACGCGGGATATAGGCCAGATCGCCTGCATGCAGCTCGAATTCCGATGTAGGAGCGCCTAGTTCATGCACACCTTCGTCAAATGTTTGGCCCGGCAGCGGCAATTCCATCGGCGTGCCGAAAATCGTCCATCGCTTAGAACCGGATACTTGCAGCACAAAAACGTCGTGCGTGTCGTAGTGAGGCTTGGCGCCTTGCGCCCCCGGCGGCGTCATATAGACGTTTGTCTGCATCGGGCAGCTGAATTCGCTTTCGAGGCTGCGGCAGAACAGAGTCAGAGCCGGCAGCACTGTATCGAGAAAAGCCAATGTCACCGTTGCGCCCTGCTCGAATAATTGGTAGAGCTTCGCCACGTCTAAAGCGCCGCCGGCTAACGTGTAGTCGCCGGCGCTCATCTCAGGGTCGTTGGCGTTCTTCAGACTGATGTCCGGATAACGGCGATCGAGCGTCGTGATAACGCGATCTACGTCCTCAAACGACAGCAGCGAGCTGAAGTAATCTGGTTCCGCACGCCGAACAACGAGCGGCCGCTTCTCCCAATACTCGCGGACGTACTCATCTTTGCTTATAGGATTGATTAGCCAGTCAAGCGACGGCCGAACGAGCGTGTTGGACTCCAACTGCCGATTCGCAGGCATAGTTAAGGCCAAGCTTGGCATAGCCGCTTCGACTCGCGACAAGGCTCTTCCCGTCGCCAGTCTTACAATTCGTACTTCGGCAGATCGTCTGGTCTACGCTTGTCATCTGGCTTAGGCTTGTCGTCTGGCGTAGGCCGGCGGTCCCGTTTGCGCTGATCTTCAGGTCTGGGCTTGTCATCGGGCCTGGGCTTGTCATCGGACCTGGGCTTATCGTCCGGTTTGGGCTTATCGTCTTGCTTGCGCCTGGCAGGATCGTCTTGTGCTGATCCTGTCGCAGTGGAGACAACGCCCGCTACGCCGGCTAACACTGCACCGCTCGCAGTCAGGAACGACCGCCTCGGCAGCTTCTGTTCGGTAACGATCTCATCGTCCCTAAGCGTTTCTAATGGCTCGCGATTCTTTAATTCTTTTTCATTGTTATTCATGGACGCCAACCCTCGACGCCCCATAGACGGTTGCCTCCGGGAACTGTTTCCGGTCCTCACTCGTATGGCAATGCCAAAACCGGGCCAGTCCTGGTGCGGCTGGTACGCCCAGTGCCCGGTCGATCAGCAGCAGGGCCAGAAGTTTGCGCAACATGAGGCATATGACAGAGCCGGGCGATGTCATTCTTCGGATTTCCAGACCACTTGGAATTCGTAATTGCAGAGTGACCGGCGGAGCCGAAAGCTATTCGGGAACAAAAACGCTAGTCCGTCCCTTGTCGCTAATCGGCGGGATAACGCTAAATCCAGCGGTTTTCGTCTGCGCTTCTGCCATTGTTACTGTCGTGAAGCTGCTGACGATCCACCGCGGCATCTAATAATTTCCCGATATAGTCAATGGCGTATTGAAGTGCTACAAAAGGATCTTCGCCCCAATGCTTCCTGATCCTGTGAGTGGCGCGGGTGACGCAAAAGGCGACAGCTCAGGAATGAGAATCAGATTCCTACAGAATTGCCGGGTTGCAGTATGCTCTTAGCCAGTATGCTCGTAACCAGAGACCATCCCCAAGAACGTGGCGGCATGAAAATCATACATAAAATCTTGTCCGCGGCGCTGTGGCTGTTCGTTCTGGCAGGGTTGGCCGGCGCTCAGTCGCTCGATTATCAAACCTACAAAACCACCGTCGAGCCGATCTTTCTCAAGAAGCGTCCAACCCATGCACGCTGCGTGGTTTGTCATGCCTCCGCAAACCACGCATTTCGTTTAGAGCCACTGAACAAGGGCGCCACTACGTGGACTGAGGCGCAATCGCGCAAGAATTTCGAAACGGTATCCCACTTGGTGAAGCCGGGCGAGCCGCTCTCGAGTCTGTTACTGATTCAACCGCTCGCCCATTCTGCCGGCGGAGCGGAGTTTCACTCGGGAGGCCGGCAGTTTGCTTCGCAAGACGATCCGGATTGGCAGGCGATGGCGGCCTGGGTGAAAGCCGCGCACTAAGGCAGTCTCACCGTACCGTTCCTTTTCGGCACTTCGCCCACTGCAATTCGCGCTACTTCTCTCAAGGTTTGGGTGTCCACGGCCGAGACATAGTTTTCACCGGCATTCGCCACGTAAACGAGCTTGCTGTCCGGCGTGAACGTCAGCCAATCAGGCGTCGATCCTGTTGCCACATTGCCTAACAATTTCAAATCGGGCAGCGAATAAGCAAACACACCGCTCGCGACGGAGCTATCCACCCATAGCATCTTGCCGTCCGGCGATATACCGATTCCGTGCGATGGCGCATCGCTGTGGGCATTTCCCCTCCGCGGATCATCCGGCAACATTACCCGTTGCGTCTCTTTATGCGTTTTGAAATCCACGACGGCGAAGCCGTGGAGGTTTGAAAGCTGGACAAACATCCGGGCAGTCGATCCATCAGGCGCCCGCTCCAACGCAATGGGCCGCACGCCTTTATCGAACTCTATATCCCAAGCCGGCTTTAGCGCGCGCTCATCAATTACCGTAATGCTCTTGCCGACAACAGATCCAACCACCACGAATTTGCCGTCCGGCGTCACATAGACGTTATGCGCGTTGCCTTTCACCGGAATTGTTTTCACATTTTTCAGAGTCTCCGCGTCAATGACGTCCACGGCTCCTGGCGCCGTTACAATCGCCGCGAATACATAGCGGCCATCCTTCGAAACGGCGATATTGTTGGGATGCCCGCTGAGCGGAATTTTACCGAGTAAGCGCCCATCCTTGGTCTCCACCACCCAAACGGAGCTATCGGCCTCACACGTGATGTAGGCGCGCGCGCCATTGGGCGAGAACGTCACGCCGTGCGCAGCTTCCAGATCTTTGATCTTCATTACTATTTTGTTCGTGGCTGGATCGATCACATCCAGGTCGTCACCAGCGCTATTCGTCTGATAAATGCGCACGGAGCCCGCCAGCAAAGGCAGCGCCGACAATAGAACTAAACACGCCGCAGTTTTCATGGGTGAAACCAATGCCGCCAGTGTATCTCGATTATTCTTGCTCGGAGAGGCATGATGGAAGGTGTGTCTCGAACAGGCGCGAGCTTGGATCAGAAATGCATGCTCAATTACGGTCCTGACCGGGGCTGGCATTTCCGCCGAGAGCGGTATTCCGACCTTCCGTGGTACGGCGGGTCTCTGGAAGCAATTCCGCCCTGAGGATCTCGCCACACCACAGGCGTTTGCGCGAGATCCGAAATTGGTCTGGGAATGGTATGACTGGCGCCGCGGCCTGATCGATCGGGCTGAGCCCAACGCCGGCCACATTGCTCTAGTTGATCTGGAGCGGCGCGTGCCGCGCTTCACTCTGGTCACTCAGAACGTCGACGGCCTGCACCAAAAGGCGGGCAGCGAGTCTGTGCTGGAAGTTCACGGCAGCATCTGGAATCTTCGTTGCACACGCTGCGAACGCTCGTGGTTCGATCGGAGCGTTCCGCTGCGCCTTCCGGCTTCGTGTGAATGCGGGGCACTGGCCCGTCCCGGCGTGGTCTGGTTCGGTGAGGGTCTGCCTAGCGACATCTGGCTGTCCGCCGAGAGAGCCACACTTAGCTGCGATGTGTTTCTCGTGGCAGGCACTTCCGCTCTGGTCTATCCCGCGGCAGGACTGGTTGACCTGGCGCAGTCGTCGGGTGCAAAGGTCATCGAGATCAATGTCGAGACCACGACGATTTCGCGCACCGTCGATTGCGCACTCAGCGGGCCGGCTGGAGAGATATTGCCAAAACTCCTCGATGCAGCGGCAGAATCCGCCGGGTATGGCCGGATTTAGGGCCGTCACGATCAGGAGCCTGGGTGATATATCATCGAACAGCCGCCGGAAAAGTGGCGCGCGTGAACGTATGACGAACGTCTTAGGTCGATCTGGCGACGCCACAAGGTTTCGGCACTTCCTGGAACTTATCACTTGCCTGTATTTGGTTTTCGCGGCGTCTCTGCACGGCGAAGTAAAGGTTCTGAAAAACTTTACGTTGATCGACGGCACTGGCCATGCTCCTTTGGCCCAGGCTGCCATGATCATTGAAAACGGCCGCATCCGGTGGGTGGGGCCAGCCGCTCAGTTGAGAGCGCCCGCTTCCGCCGAAATCATAGATTTGCCGGGTAAATACGTCATGCCCGGTATCATCAACCTGCACGGCCATATCGGGAACACTATCGATCTCGAGCAAAACGCCAAATTCTTCACCTCCGAAAATATCGAAAAGAATCTCAGGACATACGCCTCTTACGGGGTCACTACCGTACTAAGCATGGGCACGGATCAGGATCTTATCTTCAAGATTCGCGATCGGCAGCGCGCAGGCCGCCCCTCGTTCACTCGGGTGTATACGGCCGGCCAAGGATTCATTTTCAAAGGAGGCTACGGCGGTCTTGCGGGAGTGAACGCCGGCGTGAGCAGTGTTGCCGAAGTGGATCCGGCGGTGGCGGCTCAAGCCGCTAAGAAGGTTGACTTTATAAAACTCTGGATGGACGATCATCTCGGCACACAAAAAAAGATGCCCTACGAGATCGCCAAAGCCATCATCGACAGCGCGCATAAACGCCATTTGCGTGTGGCGGCGCATATTTTCTATCTTCAGGATGCGAAGCAGTTGGTGGACTATGGCGTAGATGGCCTGGCGCACAGCGTTCGCGACCGGCCGGTGGATCAGGCGCTGGTGGATAGCATGAAGAAGCATGGCACCTGGCAGATGGCCGCGACGCTGGCACGTGAAGCCTCCATGTTCATTTATGGAGAAACCCCGCCATTTGCGAACGATCCATTCTTCACGCGCGCCGTTTCGCCCAAGGTGCTTGCGACCATCAAGTCTCCTCAATACCAGCGGACGGTGCGGGCCGATCCGCACTTTAGCCGCTACCGCGGATTTTTGGAGACCGCTGAGGCGAACCTCAAAACCCTGGTTGGCGACGGCGTTAAATATGGCTTTGGAACCGACAGCGGACCGCCCGGACGCTTTCCCGGGTACTTCGAACAGTGGGAATTACAACTCATGGTCCAGGCGGGCCTGACACCCGCGCAAGTCATCACGGCCGCCACCCGAAACGCAGCCGAGTTTCTTCGGGCTAACGATCTTGGCACTCTACAGCCCACGAAGTGGGCGGATTTGATCGTGCTCGGCCGTAACCCGCTCGACGACATTCGCAATACGAAAGCGATCGAAGCCGTCTACATCGCCGGTAATCGAGTGGACTAGTGGGGAGCGTATGAGAGTCATGGTAATCGGCGCTGTCTTAGTAGCCGCGGGGCTTGCCGCTGCGCAAGAGCGTCCCAATACACTTACTGCCAAAGAGGCCGCGGAAGGGTGGAAGCTGCTGTTCGATGGCAAGAGCCTCGACGGCTGGGAGCCTCATGCGACCTCTGCAGCGCCCGCGACCGGTGATTGGAGGATTGAGGACGGGGCGATCTCCTGTCCTGGTACTAGCGCCGGCTGGCTCGCCAGCAACGATACTTTTTCGGACTTTATCTTGAAACTGCAATTTCGCGGCGGGGAGAAAGTAAACAGCGGGGTTTTCCTTCGCTCGGAGAAAACGGGCCAACCTCACCAAACGGGCTACGAGCTGCAGATTTGGGATTATCAGCCCGAAGGTTACAAGACCGGCAGCCTGGTTGGATCGTTGAAGGCATCTCCCGTAAAACTTATTTCCGATGTGTGGAACAACTATGAGATTCGCGCGAAGGGAGACCATTTTACGATCGTTCTGAATGGCAAGACGCTGCTGGACGATCGCGATTCGAAACACGCGTCGGGCGTGATCGGGTTCCAGTGCCAGAAAGGCAATCGCATTCAATTCCGAAGTATCAAGATAAAACAGAACTGAACGATTTCGCCCCTAATAAGGCGGTTGCCGCTTCGTGAATTTGCGTCCAATCTCCGCGGTTTCCGCGCTAGCGGGCCCAACCATTACGCCTTCTTTAATCATGTCGATCACGTCGTTGGAGGTCAGTGAGTTCAAAAATGCAATATGGTTGGCCTTGCAGGCAGCCAGGACCTTCGCCCGTGCCGCAACCATCAATGGATCTTGCACAGCCTTCGGGCCTATTACACGGATGCCGAGGGACAAAGCCATGTCGCCGGGACCCCATTCGGCCATGCCAATGCCCGGAACCTTTAGATTCTCGTCCACGTTTGCCAGGGCGTACTTGTCCTCTTCTTTGAGGCCAAGCAGTAGCTCGCCAGCGGGATTCAGCGGCCAGGGATCCGCCTTCTCCAGATACTCCTCCTGCGAGACTCCCCAAATCTGAGCCGCCGCCGGCACGCCATGAACTCCGCGTCGTCCCTCGGACAATTCATGCTTATCGATGCCTTGATGATGGATCGGAAACCGCACCGCTTCGACAAAGGCGCGCACCGCGCCGGGCGTGTCTGCATGCGTAAGCATAATCCCGTGTACGCCGGTGGCGAGCACTTGATTGAACATCCAGGCGTTGGCGTGCACGGCGGCCTCATCCATACCGTTTACCGGCACATTGACAATCACGGCCGGCGTGCGATGGCCGCTTTTGGATGGTCCGCCCGCCACCAGCCCTCGCATGTACTCCTGCAGTCCCTTGACGTCGTAGGGAGCGTGTTCCATGTCGTAGCTGATGTAATCGGCATAGGTCTTGGCATCTTTCACTCCCTGCTCATAAGTGCCCGTGGTTCCGGAGTGCGACCCCGTATAGTAGATCGGCTGGCCCTGCGCGAGAAGCTCAATCGCCTGATTGATCCGCTTCGGCTGCGGAGTTTGGGCGAGCATGATCGCAACGCCGCCTCCCAGCAAAGCGCACGCGAGCACGCTAGGTAATTGCTTCACGGCTATCTTCACAAATTTCCTTTCCTCCCGAGCGAAGCATTGTACTAACACTCGCTCTGCGACACGCCACTCGCCCTAATTGGGAGCGTAAAGAAGAATGTCGCGCCGCGGTTTGGCCAGGATTGTACCCAAATGCGGCCCGCGTGTCTTTCTACAATCGTTTTACACAGCGCGAGACCTATGCCGGATCCCTGAGTTCCTGTCGAATCCAGCCGCTGGAACATTTCAAAGATCCTCTCCTGGTGTTCGGGGTCAATACCGATGCCATTGTCGCTCACAGCAAAGACCAAATTTCTATCCTCCTGCCGAGCGGTGACCTTGATATGCGGGGGCGTAATCGGGTTTCGATATTTCAGTGCATTAGTTAGTAAATTCAGGAGAAGCTGAGAGAGCGCCACGCGGTGTCCGGATACTGAAGGCAGGGGATCGTACTCCACAATCGCGTTTGCTTCTGCGATCGCAAAATGAAGAGTTCCCAACACGTCGCTCATCACGGTATTCATATCGACGTCTTCAAAACCCGAATTGTCCGACTCGAGAGCGCGCGAATAGGCCAGAAGATCATGGATCAGACGATGCATGCCTTGAGCCGCCTTTACAATGTGCGCCAGGAAATCGTTAGCAGCCGGGTCGATCGCGCTCGAATAGCGGTTTGCCAAGAGCTGCGTAAAGGACGTGATGGTACGTAACGGTTCCTGCAGATCGTGGCTTACCACATGAGCAAATCGCTGAAGGTCGGCATTAGATCGGGCGAGTTCTCGCGCCTGCCACGCCAAGTCGTTCTCTATTTTCTTTTGCGCGGTGATATCGACATAGATGCTTAAGATGCCGATGACCTCTCCCCTTCTGTTGTGCAGGGGAGCGGTGGAAACACTGACTTCAATTGGCGTGCCGTCTTTGCGCTTGCGTTGGATCTCTACCCCAGTAAATCCCTGTCCGGCCAAATCCTGGGCGCGCATCGCTTTATGTTCTTGCTGCCGCTCGGCTGGGATGAAGGGCAACGGGGCCCCAAGTACCTCGCAAGCAGTCCAGCCGAACACCTGCTCGGCCGCTCGATTCCAAAGGAGAATCTCTCCCGATGCCTTAAGAACAACAATGGGTAATGGCGAAGAGGAGATGAGAGCTTCCCGCAATTCATCTGCTCGGAGCAATTCCTCCGCGGTATGCGCCATTTCCGAGATATCGTCCACTCCCTGAGGATTCTGTCACATTCTCCCACCGGACCTTTGGCGCTTCAGAGAACCAGGTCGACGATGATACATAGGAGGCTCCCTAAGAGTCTCGTGTGACGGAACCCACTAACCCATGAAGAAGCTCATCAATCGGCCTGAGAACGTGGTGCACGAGATGATGCAAGGTTTTGTAGCGACCCACGGCGGCCTGGCATTGCTAGCCAACCATCACGTGTTGCTCCGCGCGGATGCGGAGCACGTGCGCAATCGGCAAGTTGCACTGATTTCCGGCGGAGGCAGCGGTCATGAGCCGGCTCATGGCGGCTACGTAGGAGCGGGAATGCTGAGCGCGGCTGTCGCCGGTGAGGTGTTTACATCTCCAACCCCCGACGCAGTGTTTGCAGGAATTCAGGCAGTTGGCGGCGAGCCTGGTGTGTTGCTGATCGTAAAGAACTATACAGGCGATCGTTTGAATTTTGGCTTAGCAGCCGAAATGGCGCGGGCCGAAGGCATTCCTAGCGAGATCGTGGTAGTTGCAGACGACGTGGCATTGGCCGCTACGCAACAGTATGCCGGCGCACGAGGTATTGCGGGAACTGTGCTTGTTCATAAAGTGGCTGGCGCGGCTGCCGCGGAAGGGAAGAATTTGCGGGAAGTGGCTGCGATCGCCCAGGAGGCTGCGAGTGCGGTTGCTACGATGGGCGTCGCATTGTCCGCCGGCACTGTGCCCGCTGCGGGTAAACCCACTTTCGTGCTGGACGAGGAAGAAGTCGAACTGGGGCTTGGCATCCACGGGGAGCCCGGTATACGCCGTGTTCCGCTTCGTTCCGCGGACGAACTGGCGGACCAACTTGTGAAACCTATCATTTCGGCGCTGCAGTTGAAAGCCAACGACCCAATCGCGGTGCTGATCAACAATCTGGGCGCCACGACGTCAATGGAACTGGCGATCTTCGCACGCGGGGCGCTGAATTTGCTCGAATCCAGCGGGCTGGCAATCGAGCGTGTCTACGCTGGAACTTTCATGACATCGCTTGAAGCGGCCGGCGTCTCGCTCTCGATACTGCGTCTGGATGAGGATCGTCTGAGGCGTTTGGATGCCCCGACATCCGCTCCAGCATGGCCGAATGCCGCGGCAATGCGCATCGGGCGGCCGCAAGACCGATTGATCCCTTCCCGGCATTTCACTCCTGTTCCGCATCGTGATGGGCCTTATCAAGAGCCAAATAAGATGCAGCGCGCGATACAGACGGCGTGCCGCGCTCTGCTGGATGCCGAAATTCGCTTGACGGCGTTGGATCGAGCAGTTGGCGACGGCGATCTTGGAGTGAATCTAGCTCGTGGAGCAAGGGCGATTGAAGAGAGTTTGCCGTTGTATCAGCTCTACAGTCCGGCGGAAGCGTTGAAAGCTGCTGGAATGACTTTTCAGAGCGTCGTAGGCGGATCGTCCGGACCTTTCTACGCCGCATTTCTATTGAGGGCGGCGAGTTCGCTCCGGACAGCGAACGCGACTGATCCCAAGGCGTGGGCCAAAGCATCACTGGAAGGTTGCGATGCGATCAGCAAACTTGGCGACGCGAGGGCCGGCGACCGCACCATGCTGGATGCCCTGCTGCCATTCGCAAGCGTGTTTGCCGACTCGCTGGAACAAGACCGCTCCAGTGGGGATGCTCTTGAACGTGCAATACGGGCAGCGGAAAAGGGAGCCGAAGCTACGGCAAGTATGCTTCCCAAGCGCGGGCGATCCAGTTATTTGGGTGATCGGGCGATCGGCCACCAAGATCCCGGCGCAACGGCCGCCGCAATTTGGCTGCGAGCTGTGGTTTCCGCGATTTGAAAAGGCGGTTTGCATACCTCGCCAGGTCCGTGCCATTGAGTTAGTTCGGAATACGGTAGTCGGCCACGAGCGGTTCTGGGAGATCAATCTCGCGATAAATCGCCAAGCCACGATTGTTGCCGGGGCGTTTTTCGCGATCTTAAATCTACCCTTGCCGACTACTGGTGGGTAACACGGTCATTCACCCCAGGTAGCCAAGCTGTGGTGCACTCTACTGCACGGCGTTTTCGAGGGCGGCGAGGTGGCTCAAGTAGTGATATTTGGTGGCGAGTTGCATGGCCGTTTGCCCAGTTTTATTCTGCGCCTGTGCTTTTGCTCCCGCCCGTACGAGAAGCGCTATCATCGTGTCGTCGCCGAAGTCTACGTTGGCCGCCCACAACAAGGGTGTGTAGCCGAGCGCATCCACGTGATTGACGTCAGCACCATGTGCAAGCAGCAACGATGCCGTGTTCACGTCATTGTTAAAAACCGCCAAGTCGAGCGATGTAAGTTCAGCGTGAGGCTGCACGATTTCGTCGACTGCCACTCTGCTGCGAAGTAAAGCTTGAATCATTGGTAGATTTCTTTGTATGACCGCTACGCTGAGGGGTGTAATAACGAAAAGTCCTGCCGCCAGCATCTTGGTCTTCACCTCTGCTCCTTTGTTGCGAAGGGATTCCAGTGCATTCACATCTCCGCTGATCGCAGCCAGCATGACTGCATTCGCACCATATTGGGCGGGCTGTTGCGCGGAAGGCTGCGGTTGTGCGCCACGATTTAGCAGGAGGCCAACGGACTCGGTCGCATGATGGGTGGCCGCGATCATGAGGGCCGTGTAACCGGTTCTCGATCTAGCATTGATATCGGCACCACGGTCCAGAAGGACGGATATCTTTTGCGGATCAGAAGCGGCCATCATGAGGGCGCTTGTCCCCTTGGCAGTGGCGCTATTTACGTCCCAACCCGATGTAATCAATCTGGACAGATCGTCAGGCGTGCCGAAAAGCAAGATTTCTGCCCAGGAGGGGACGGCGGCGGTCCTCAAAGAAGAAAGCGCTAGCGGAGCCGGAAGATGCGGCGAGTTCGGAAGCGCGCGGATCAGCGCGGCGGCGGCCCAACTCGTTCCAGCGGCGGAGATGAATTGATCCGGGCCATAGGGAAAACCGGTTTCGAAGTACGGCGGGCTCAATGGCGCAGGCGCATGCAAACGGGTAATAACATGCCATGTACCGTCAGGGTTCTGCGTTCGAAGAAGATATCGCAATGCTTTTTGATAGGCAACACCTGCCGTTGAAACTCCCCCAGCGTCGCTTAGCGCCATCAGGACTTCACCGGTTGCATAGGCGTCGCTAGAACCGCCTTTTAATTGGCCCCAACCGCCGTCAGGCAGTTGGCTGGCGATCAGTTGATCGCGCGCTCTGGCGATTACTTTTTTGCTGCTTCCGCACCAATACAGTCCAAAGAGTTGATAGGCGCGATCCTCGGTGTCGAGCGGTCTGGTTGAAGCGAGCCAATCTCGTGCGCGGCCGATGCGCATGAGGCGTTCATCGGCCATTGAATCGGGGAGAAACAGTTGAAGTATTTTCACACCGAGCGCTGTTTGCTTAAACGAGCTATAGGACTGGGGCGGCCGCATGTCATCTCCGGGAGCCCAATGCCCGTCGGAACGCTGGCGACGTGCGACGATCCGGGCAAGCACGCCTGTGGAGAGAGTTCGGGGCAGCCCGAGCGCGGATGCCGCGATTAATCGTGCGCCCATGCCGGTGATGACATCAAGAAATTCGTAGCCTTGGAGCGCTTGATCGAGATTGCTGATATCACCGAAGGCGCCGAAACTTTTCGCCAGGATGACGGCGGGTACGCTGTCGTCGAGCGGCACGTCATGACGGCGGGCAAGGTCAAATACCATCAGAGGCAAGTCTTGGTGGTGACAGGAGGCGCACTTCTGTTTCTCAAACCATTTTTGTGATGTTGCAGCCAACACGGATACAGTCTTGGCGACAGCGGGGCGAATTTCGGCTTCTGTAGTTTGGGCGTGGCCTAACGAAGAAATATTTAAAAGAACTGCGAACGAGAGCGCATATGGTAATCTCATTGCGGTATTCCGCGGCGACGGAAGTGTACCATAATTCTGACTAGCACTCTAACGCGCGCGCATTTGCGACTTGAACGCTCACAAGGAAAATCGTGTGTGACGGCCATGTGTTTACCAAAGGAATGTCACTTGTCTGGGTTAGTCGGCTAGGCGTAGATTGACAATCGGAACGCATCAAGCCGCGATAAATCGCCTTCTATAGGCGCTGCGGACACGATTGTGCTTGGATTACGCGCCACACGGATCCGCACCATACCTTTCTCTCTTTAGGAGCCACCGGTTACTCGAGTCACGTCCTGAGAGTGTAACTTGGATTGGGAATGTCATCGTTCAGGGATCTATCCAGTTCTGGACGGATTTACGGTATGAGAACTGCGGAAACGCTCTTCCGCTTTCGGTTGTGCGTTTCTGCTTTCTGCATTTGCTTTGCTGCCGTGGCGCAAACTATGCCCGAGGGGGCCGTCATTGACGATGAATTGAACAAGATTATGACCGCCACTCACGCCAACGGCATGGCGGTTGCGGTGATCGATCATGGCAAAGTCACCTACGTGAAGGCGTACGGCGTCCGTAACGCCAAGCGAGATCCGTTGACCACGGATACGGTTATGTATGGCGCTTCTCTCACGAAGACCGTGTTTGCGTACACTGTAATGCAATTGGTGGATCAGGGCAAACTCAGACTCGACACGCCCATCGAGGAAGATCTTGACAAGCCGCTGCCGAATTATGGTCCCGATCCGGTGTTTCCGGACAAGTACGGACCGTACAAAGATCTAGCCGGCGATTCGCGCTGGAAAAAGATTACGCCGCGTATGTGCCTGACGCATTCGACGGGGTTCAGCAATTTCTGGTTCATCGAGCCGGACCATAAGCTGCACATCCATTTCGAACCCGGCACTCGCTACAGCTATTCGGGGGAAGGTTTCATCCTGCTGCAATTCGCGATCGAACACGGGCGAAAGGCGCAGGGGCTGGGACTTGATGTGGGCGATCTGACCAGGACCAATTTTGACCGGCTGGGCATGACGCGCACGAGTCTCGCGTGGAGTGACCGTTTCGCCGCCAATCTGGCCGACGGTTGGAATGATCAGGGCCAGCCGCAGGAACATGATCAGCGGAGCAAGGTGCGCGCGGCGGGCTCGATGGATACTACGATTTCCGACCTGTCGAAATTCTTTGCCGCGCTCGTGCGGGGCGAGGGCCTGAGTGCAGTCTCGCGGGCAGAGATGACGAAGCCGCAGCTTCCGATCACTACTGCCCATCAGTTCCCCATGTTCGGCCCCGACTTACCAGTGAGCAAACAGCGCAAGGACCTGTCCGCGGGCCTGGGCGTGATCGTATTCGATGGCCCGCAGGGGCATGGCTTTTATAAGGGCGGCCACGACGGCCAGACTGCAAATACTATGGTGTGCCTGGAAGCGAGTCAGCGTTGCGTGGTTATCTTGTCGAACGATGTTCGATCGGAAGCGGGATTTGACCGTCTGGTCCGATTCATCCTCGGCGATACCGGCGTGCCTTATGAATGGGAATATGGCGACCGCGCTGGAAAATCTTAGGCGCGTGAAGCCGAATGCCATTCTTCGGCTAAGACGGCATATAGATAGGAGTTCCGCCATTCGCCCTTCTGGAGGACATCTTTCTTGAAGAGCGCCTCGCGCCGCATACCCAGCTTTTCCATTACGCGATAGGAGGCATGGTTGCGGACATCACAGCTTGCCCATACCCGATGCAGATATAGCTTTGAGAAAGCCAAATGCAGAAGCGCCCGGGTAGCTTCCGTTGCATAGCCGTTATTCCAAAAGCGCCGGTTGAACGTGTATCCGAAATCCGCAGTTCTGTTGGTGCGGTCTGAAAGAGTGATCCGCATGATGCCTATCAAACAGGTATCGCTGCGAAGTTCAACCGCTACCTCGATAGAGTCCCGCGGCCAACTCTTTTGATCGGCGAGGCGGCGCTGCAAGTTGGCCCGGATCGTCGAAATGTCGCTGGGCCCCCAATCCGCGAAGCGTACGACCTCCGGATCGCTTGCGTATTCGTAAATGCCAGCCTCATCTTCGAGACGAAAGTCGCGAAGGAGCAAACGTTCCGTTTCCAGCGGAAACCACGGAGTCATTGAGACATTTTAGGCGGTGCACAGGACCGAATGCGCGAGCAGTTTATTGCGAACTAAAACGATGCTTGCACGTAATATAGCCTTAGAGGAATCGCGTTTGTACGACTTGATCCGTGACTTGAGATACGCACTTCGCCGTCTCGCCCTCACTCCGGGATTCACTCTTGCGACGGTGGTGACGCTGGCGCTCGGAATCGGCGCGAATGCCGCGATCTTCAGCATCATCAACAGCGTATTGCTAAAGCCTCTGCCGTTCCACGAACCGGACCGTCTGATCGGGGTTTGGCAAACGGCCCCCGGCGTCAATATCAAGGACCTGAACGCGTCCCTTGCTGACTACGTGACGTATCGCGAGGACTCCAAGACATTCGCGGATGTGGCCATCTGGGATGGCCGGTCCGTCACTGTTACGGAGTTCGCCGATCCTGAGCGTGTCGATGGAATCAGCCTGACCTTCCGGCTGCTTCCTATGCTCGGTGTACATCCAGTGCTTGGCCGTGAATTTACGGAGAAAGACAATCAGGACAAAGGTCCCGAAGTGATCATGCTCAGTTATGGATACTGGCAGCGCCGATTCGGAGGCGATCCAAAAGTAATCGGACGGCGCATCATGGCCGATGGCGCCGCGCGTGAGATCATCGGCGTGCTTCCGAGAAATTTCTGGTTCATGGACATGGGCCACGATCTCCTAATGCCTTTGCGGTTCGACCGTTCGACCGTGCGCCTTGGGGGTTATAACTCCCAAGCGATCGCTCGACTACGTCCCGGCGTAACGATGCAGCAAGCAAACGCCGATGTTGCGCGGATGATCGGCATCGAACTAAATAAGTTTCCTCCACCCAATGGGATGAGCAAACAGATGATGGAGGAGGCACGCCTGGGCCCGAATGTCCGACTGCTGCTCGATGATCTGCTCGGCGATATTAGCAGAAGCCTTTGGGTGGTAATGGCGACGATCGGGATCGTCTTGTTGATTGCTTGCGCCAACGTGGCAAATCTGCTGCTTGTTCGTACGGAGGGCCGAGCGCAGGAATTCGCCGTACGCGCTGCTCTCGGCGCCGGGCGCGGGCGCATTGCGCGCGAGATGTTTGCCGAGAGTCTTACGCTTGCGGTGACGGGCGGATGTCTTGGCGCCGGATTTGCGTTCGCGGTCGTAAAGCTGGTGCTGAAGCTTAGCCCGGCTAAGCTACCGAGGTCCGAACAGATTTCGGTCGATTCGACTGCTCTGCTGTTCACGCTCGGAATATCACTTCTGGCAGGATTCGCGTTGGGAGCGATTCCGGTTCTGAAGCATGGCGGAGTACGTCTTGCCGAATCCCTGCGGGCCGGAGGACGCAATGCAAGCGCCGGCCGCGAACGGAACTTCGCCCGCAATACGCTGACCGTGGTCCAAGTAGGCTTGGCGCTGGTTCTGCTGATCGGTTCCGGCCTGATGATTCGTACGTTTCAGTCCATCCGGCGTGTGCATCCAGGCTTCAGTAAGCCGGAAGCACTGCAGACCCTGCGAATTTCCATTCCCCGAACTGCCGCTGCAAAGGACGCGGAGCTTGTGCAGATGCAGCACAACCTGGTGGATCGGCTGGCGAGCATCCGCGGCGTGTCGGAGGTCAGCATTCTGGGAGATCTGCCGATGACGGGGTTTATGTCGCAGGACCCCATTTTCGCCCGCGATCATACCTATGCAGCCAACCAGATTCCTCCGCTGCGGCGTTTCAACACCGCGGCGCCTGGCGCGTTCCACGCTCTTGGAACCCCGATGCGTGCTGGGCGCGAGTTCAGTTGGACCGAGATTCACCAAAGCCGGCGAGTCGTAATCGTATCGGACAATTTTGCACGCGAATATTGGGGGTCCGCGCAGGCCGCGATAGGGAAGCAGATCCGCTCGAACGCGAACGATCCCTGGAGCGAAATCATCGGAGTCGCCAGTGACCTGAGGCATGACGGCGCGGATAAGAAAGCTCCCACATGCGTCTATTGGCCGCTGCGATCGCAGAATTCGATGCCGTTCTTGATTCGCAGTTCTCGCGCGGGAACGGATAGTTTCCTGACCGAAATTCGTAAGACCGTCTGGGAAGTGAACGGCAGCCTCCCCATTACCGAGGTCCGGACGATGAAGCAGATCTATGACAAGTCGATGGCGCGTACGGGTTTCACCCTGACCCTGTTAGTGATCAGCGGCGGCATGGCGTTGCTGCTAGCAGTGGTCGGGATCTATGCCGTAATCTCATACGCTGTCGTCCAGAGAACCAGGGAAATCGGCATCCGGATGGCGCTCGGCGCACAACAGGGCGAACTGAAAAGGATGTTCGTTGGCAGAGGTCTTCTCTGGAGCGGAATCGGCGCGGCGGCGGGACTCACGGCCGCAGCCGGGCTCTCACGGCTGATGTCCACGCTGCTGTTCCAAATCAGCCCGGTGGATCCGCTCACCTATACGGTCGTTGGTGTTGGCATACTCGCAGCGGCAGCGGCGGCCAGTTACTTGCCCGCGCGCCGAGTCACGCGCGTGGATCCGATCGAAGCGCTGCGGGCAGAGTGAAGACGATACCTTTGGTCCGCTAACCCCGGAGGCCACTTGTAGAAGCGGGGCGGGCGGGAAACGGCCGGGGCCGCGTGAGACTTGGCCGCGACGGAACTCCGGCGTGTGGTCGAACTGATCACCTGGACGCTCGCAGTCCTTCCAAACTAGCCAACAGGTGAGTATGTTTATACTTGCGCGCCAGATCGAGCGCCGTTAAACCATTCGTGTCTCGCGCATCCGCGCGAGCGCCCGATTTGAGCAGTAGATCGATCATCTCCGAATCGCCGAAATCGATGGAGGCCGCATACAGCAAGGGAGTCATTCCTTTCTTGTCCACATGATTCACATTCGCACCGCGCGAGATCAACAAATGCGCAATATTCAAGCGGTTCGAAATGGCGGCCCAGGAAAGGCTTGTAATCCCATCCCCATCGACTTCGTCCACCTTCGCTCCGGCATCGAGCAGCGCGCTCACGCAGTTGGTACGGTGCGAGGTCGCCAAAACGAGCATCGGTGTAACCGGAAAAAAGCCGACGACGTTCATTTTGTCGTCCACGCGGTCGCCTTCCTTGACAAGACGTCCGATAATTTCAGAATTGCCGGACATGGCCGCGAGCATCACCGGGAAGGCGTTGAAAAGAGGCGCTCCCTGTCCTTTCGGCAGACGCACTTTTGCTCCGTGATCGAGCAGCAGATTCATCGCTGGGCTCGAATCGGTGTATTGCGCGGCCACCAGCAGCGCGGAATATCTATTTTTCGCTCGCGCGTCGGCGTTCGCCCCATGGGCAAGCAATATCTTTATCTTCCCGGTATCCGGCGCCGCCAGCATGAGCGCTGTCACGCCTCCCGATTTCGTTGCCGAATTTGGGTCGAAGCCGGCAGCCAGCAGTTTGTTCAAATCCGCGGCGCTTCCGAACAAGAGCGTCTCTGCCCACGGTTCTATACTGGCGGGCTCGGCCGCTTTGAGGAGACGTGAAGCCGGCTTTCCAGGCCCGAGCGCGGTAGAGAGCGCGATCACCGCCAGGCTCTCGCCCATAGCGGAAACGAACTGATCGTGTCCGTAAGGATGGCCGGTCTCAAAATACGGCGGGCTCACCGGCGCCGGCGGATGTAGGCGCGACTCTACGTGCCATGTGCCATCCGCGGCCTGTGTCGTAAGCAGGTATTCCATGCCGCGCTTCCAGACGGGATCACTGGTAGCAACTCCGCCTGCATCGTGCAGCGCAAGCATGGCCCGGCTCGTCGAGTACGCATCGCTCGAGCGGCCACCGAGCGAGTTCCAGCCGCCATCGTCCTGCTGCGTCGCCTTCAGTTCCGCCGCTATCTTCGCGAGCGTGGCTTCATCGGCGCCGGCCCATTTCGCGCCCATCAATTGGAATGCGCGTTCTTCGGTGGCGCGCGGCTGGTGTGAGAGCAGCCAATTTTTCGCGCGCGCCGTGCGCGCCTCGATCGCAGCTCGTTGGCTCGCGTGGCCGTAAAGCTGAATGGCCCGCAGCGAAATCGCGGTGGCGGCAAACACACTGTAAGATTGCGGCGGCCGCAGATCACCTGTCTCCCAGCGTCCATCCTGTTCCTGCCGTGCTGCCAGCAAACGCGCATAGACCGCCGTCACCAAGTTTGGCCGTACTCCCGCGGCATCCGCTCCGAGCAGCGAATAACCGTCGCCCAGAGGCGGGTCTATGACGTAGGTGTATTCAACAGCCCGGTCTAAATCGGAATAAAAACGGAATCCCGCTTGGGCGTCCGCCAGGGCGGCCGGTTCGTCAACGGGAATACCATGTTCGCGCGCGGCCCGGAAGGCCATCGCAGGAAACACCTGCTGATGGCAGGAAACGCAGCTCTCTTTCGTATACCAGGTCTTTTGGCTTTTCTGGAGAACAACGACTGCTTTCGCAGCAGCTCCGCGGATCCTGGCGGGAGTAATATCTCCCGCCCATGCCGTCGCGATCGAGCACAGAATTCCCAACAATAATTTTGTGACGTTCATAACCCCGCGCCTCCTTCCTCCAGGAAGAAAGCGGCGTTATGCATTGCTCCGGGAGGCGTCGCCAATTATGACAGAAAATTGAGCGCTTTGGTAAACATAGGGCGGAGGCCGTCTGCCCGACTTATCCGGTTTTGATTTTTCGGAGGAAGCGGATGGTGATGAAGCCCATGATGGCGACGGCGGCGATCAGGATGAAGTTCAGCAGACGCGGATTGCGATCCGACCACGGCTGGGTGGGCGGGCGGTATTGCGGGTTGGGTTCAGGCGCGCCGAGGGAGAGGGTCGGAGCCGGTGCGAGGCCCGCGAAATCGTAGGACGGCTGCTTGGCATCGGGATTGCCGGAATAGAGCCAATAGGGACCAGTTGCCATGGACGGGAAGCGCAGCAACCGCCGGAGAGCGCTGAGGCTCACGCGAGTGACCTTCAATGGCGCATTGTCGCGATTGAAGATGGTGACCTTTACGTAGCGATTCCATTGTTCCGGGAATTCGATCCATAGTTGTTCTTGTGAGACTACGCCTTGGCCTGCGAACGACCATTCTTTTAAGTCGCTGCTGGTGGAGACTTCGACACTTCGGGAAAACGCTCCCGGCTCGACTATGAGGTTCAGGCGATCATAGGCGAGCCCCTGAAAGCCGATGTCGGCCACTAGTGATGTGGTCTGGGCCTTGGGATCTTCTGCCGCGGACGGAGTCAGGGTGGATACGGTGTCGCGAACGGCGGACGCTTCTTTGTAGTAAGTCAACCAGGCGGATGCCAGGTCTGCCGGATCGCGCCAACCTGGAATGGTGACGCGCACGTAGCGGCGAGTGGAAACGGGATAGTCGACGGTGAGAGCCGATGTTTTGCGGCCGGCTGTCGTTATGTCGAAGATCAGCGCGTCGTCGCGGGCGATGGCCCAGGTACGGCCGTCGTCACTGGTTTCGATGCGGACGGCTTCCTTGAAATTGTGCTGGGTGGTAGCGATGCGCAAACGATTGTGCGCGGGGTGGCCGTTCAGATCGAGGACGGCCTGGACGCCGGTGCTTGGAACGGCGGTCTTGTTGAGTATTGCCGGCTGGAACTCAATTTGTTCGCGGCGGGCGGATAGGACTTCCACGCGATAGGGCACTTCGACGCCGGCGCGGACGATGCGGAGATCGCGCAGCCTGGCGCGCGAGGCGTTGTACACGGCGGGATCGATAACGATGGCGGATACAGGCGCGGGCTGCTTGACGACGATGGGCGTTCGAGTTTGCCAATGTTGCGGATCGAAATCGGCGCGCAGCAGAGAGGCGGCCGCGAAAAGGCTAAGAGCCAGCTTCATCGTCTTTCCACCAGCCTTCGACGAGGCCTCGGAAGCGCGAATAGAGGAACGATGTGGCGATCAGCAGAATGCCGAGGGCGACGAAAGCCGAGATGCGATAGATGCGCTCCAGTTGCCAGATGTCGAATAGATAGAGCTTGAGGATGACGAGAGCGATGAGGGCGAGTCCGGCGATGCGATTCACGACAGAGCGAGCGGCGACACCCAGGCTGACGAGAATGACAGCATAGAGGGCGAAGAGAATTGAAATCGCGACGGTTTCGACGCTGAGCAGATTTTGAGCGGGCGTGGATCTTTCGGCCCAGCCGATCACTTCCATGCCGAGGCCCCAGAGGAGGACGGCGTGGCCGGCGAAATATTCCACCAGCGCGATGGGGCGGGACATGCGCGCGGCCCAGCGGGCGGCGAGGAAGAGAGTGACGGCGGAGATAAGGAATGTCAAGAATCGCGTGTTCCAGAGCAGCAGATAGAGCTGGGCGTTGGCGTAGGATGCGCCGTTCGAATACATCCAGGTATCGTTGACGGCCAGGCGGACGCAGACAAGCGCGAACAGAACCAGAGCGGCGAGGAGCGCGCGAAGGCTTTCAAAGCGCAACGCGATCCAGGTAACGGCCGCGGCCTGTAGAGACCAAGCGATGGTGATGGCGAAGCCGGCGAACTGGATGGGAATGGCGAGGGTAAGGAAACAAAGCGAGGCTCCGAGCGAGAGGAGCACGAGCCGCGCGTCCGACCGTTCCCGGGAGCGGCGGGAATGCAGATAGGTTCCGAGGGCGAGATAGGCGGCCGCGACGATGACGGCCAGCAGCCCTAGCCAGCTATGGTAGTGAGTTTTGAGGAGACCGTAGGAGACCGGGTAGTAGACGGCTCCGCTCAGCGCGAGAAGAGACAAGCTCTGAACGCTGAGAGACGGCCACCAGGCGCTGTATCCGAAAAAGAGCAGGAACGCGAGCGAGACCCCGATGAATTCCGATGGCGCGTGGCGCGTCCAGATGCCGTAGGAGAGCCAGAAGGACGCGAAGGTGACGGTCAGCGCGAGAGGATCGTTGCGCAAACGCGCATGAATCAGGCCCGAGGCGGCAAGCAGGAGCGCGAGCGCGAAAAATGCCCACGGCGAAGCGTTCCAAATCTCGGCGAGGGCGATAGACGCGAGAAACTGCGCTGGCAATAGCAGGCGCAGAGAGCTGGGCCAACCCAGCGCGTAAAATGCGACCAGCGCCAGAGTGGCTACGAGTCTGTCGTGCGGGCTGGTGAATTTATCCGCCAGCCAACCGCCGTAGAGAATGACCGTGGCGATGAAGCTAAGTACTTCTAGCGCGCGCCAGCCCCGCTTCTTCACCAGCGCGAGAGCTCCGCCGTTCAGCAGCAGGATATAGCCGAACAGGAACCAGGGGCGGTCTTCGCCGGTGCTCAGCAGGAGAGGAGTCAGATAGCCGCCGAAGAGCCCGAGCGCGGCGATAGCTTGCGAGCCGTAGCGCAGCGCCAGGGCTAACCGCCATGGCCGTCGCCGCGAACATGCACACGAAAGCGAAGCCCTGCGGGACCAGGTGATAGAAAGCGAAGGCGGCGTAGATCGAGAGAAAGAGGATGGCGATGCCGGTTCCGGTAACGCCCTGCGCGAAGATCTGTTGTCCTTTGCGCCACAGGAAATCGGCGATTGCGAGCGCCGCGAATCCGGCGCAGATGCCGAGGATGACGCGCCCGGCGGGGCCGATCCAGTCGTTGTCCACCGCCCACTTGAAGAAGAAGGCCACACCGAGGACAAGCGTGATGACGCCGATGCGGTTGACGACAGTGAGGCCGACCTTGGTTTCGAGAGCCGGTTTGTTGGGTTGCGGAGCCGGAGGTTCTTCGAACAGCTTGGCTGTGGGCGGCGGAGGCGGCGGAGGGACCTCTGCCGGGGGCGCGGCGAAGAGAGGCGGCGAGATGGCCGCCTCCAATCGAGCGAGGCGCTGCTCGATCTCCTCTTGCTTTTTCAGCAGACGGCCGATGGCTTCGCTGATGATGTCCAGCCGTTGCTGTTCCGGCGTCGGCTCCATTGAGGACTAGTAGATCATTTTGGATCAGGCGGCGTCTTCGGATGGGAAATTATATGATCCCAAGTGGAGGCAGTATGAGAAAGGATTCAGTTTCGAGACGTTATTTCTTCTTCGGGAGCCTTGCGGCGGCGGTACCGATGGCCGGGTTCGGCAGTTCCCCATCGCTCAAGGCGCTCGGTTACAAGTCGCCGAACGAGAAGCTGAACATTGCCTCGATCGGCGCGGGCGGGAAAGCAACGAGCGATATCACGGCGTGCGCGGAGACGGAAAACATTGTGGCGCTTTGCGATGTGGATGAGAAGCGCGCGGAAAAGATGTACGCGGCGCATGCGAGCGCGCCGAAGTACAAAGATTTTCGCAAGATGCTCGATAAAGAGAGCGGAAACATCGATGCCGTGATTGTGACGATTCCCGACCATATGCACGCGGCGGCGGCTTTGGCCGCGATGGAGCTGGGCAAGCATGTGTATCTGCAGAAGCCACTGGCGCACACGGTTTGGGAATGCCGCGAATTGATGAAGGCGGCTGAGAAATACAAAGTCGCCACGCAGATGGGGAACCAGGGCTATTCGAACGAAGGCACGCGGCAATGCGCGGAGATGATCTGGTCGGGGGCCATTGGCAACGTGACCGAAGTGCATGCATGGACGAATCGTCCGGCGTGGCCGCAAGGCATTAAAGATGCGCCCACGCCGTCGCCGGTCCCGAGCACGGTGGATTGGGATCTGTGGCTGGGTGTGGCAAAGGAACGGCCGTATAGCGACGATTATCTGCCGTTTAGCTGGCGCGGGTTCTTCGATTTTGGCTCGGGATCGCTGGGAGATATGGCGTGCCACATTTTGGGCGCGCCGAACATGGCGCTGCGGCTCGGTTCGCCCACGAGCGTGGAATGCATACACCAGGAAGATAGCGGGAATATTTATTTCCCCAGCAAGTCCACGGTTCGTTTCGATTTTCCGGAGCGGCCGGGCATGCCGGCGGTGAAGATTTTCTGGTACGACGCGATGCGGGAGGATCAGCCCACGTTCGAGGGAGCGCCACAGAACGAGATTCTGGGCGACCTTCCGCGCAACCGAGCGAACCGCAACATATCGACTCTCAAACCCGCCGAGCACCAGATTCAAGGCGGCGTGTTCACCGAGGAATTCTTCACTCCGAAGGAGCTTCCTCCGCCGCGGCCCAGACCGCAGACAGAGCCAATGGATGCCAAGGCGCGGAAGGAAGCCGAATGGATGAAGTTGATCAATAAGGGGACTAACGGCAGCCTGTTCAAGGGCGACAAGGGCATGATCACGACCGGCACCTACGGCGAGTGGACGCGGCTGATTCCGGTGGAGCAGATGCGCGACTATGAATTTCCGCCGGAGTTTCTGCCGCGGTCACCGGGGCATTACCGGGACTGGATTCGGGCTTGCAAAGGCGGGGTACCGGCTTGTTCGAATTTCAATGTGTCGGCGCCGTTTACGGAATGGATCGCGCTCGGCTCGATTGCGATTCGGTTAAACGCGAAGCTCGAGTGGGATGCAGAGAAGATGCGGATCACGAACAACCGGGAAGCGAATGACTTGCTGAAGCCGTTTGTGCGCAAGGGCTGGAAGATTGGAGAATCACGGACGTGATCAAAGCGTTTTCGCTCGCGCTTATGCTAGGGGCTGTGAGCATGCAAGGACAAATTCGCGTGATCGCGTTCGGGGCGCATCCGGACGATTGCGATATCCGGGCAGCGGGCAGCGTGGCGCTGTGGACGAAGATGGGCGCGGCAGTGAAGTTCGTTTCGATCACGAACGGCAACGTCGGGCACCAGACGATGCAGAAGGATGAATTGGCGAAGCGGCGGCTTGGAGAAGCCAAGGAATCGGCGCGGCGGCAGGGAATCGAGTATGACGTTTTGAACAATGATGACGGGCGATTGCTGCCGACATTGGACGTACGCGATCAAGTGATTCGCGAGATTCGCGGATGGAGAGCGGATGTGGTGCTCGCGCCGCGTCCGAACGATTATCATCCGGATCATCGCTATACGGGCGTGCTGGTGCAGGATGCGGCGTATATGGTGGTTGTGCCGCACTTGCTTCCAGATGTACCGGCGCTGCGCAAGAATCCGGTTTTTCTGTATTACGAAGATGGATTTCAGCGGCCGAATCCGTTCCGGCCGGATATTGCGGTGCGGTTGGACGAGGTCATCGATAAGAAAATCGATGCGCTGGATTCGCATGTGTCGCAGTTTTATGAATGGCTGCCCTGGGTGGACGGGAAGTTCGATGAGGTTCCCAAAGATCACGCAGAGCGCAAGATGTGGCTGAAACATAGCAGAACCCGCGCCATCAAACCCGAGGTGCGCGCGGCGCTCGTGAAGTGGTACGGGCCGGAAAAGGGCGGCTCGGCGCAATACTACGAAGCATTTGAGATTTGCGAATACGGAGCACGGCCGGACGAGGCGCGCATACGGCAGTTGTTTCCGATGCTAGGCAATTGACATAAGGAGAAGAACATGGCAAGCAACCGCGGAGTTGTGTATTTAGGACCCGGAAAAGTCGAAGTGCAGAGCATCGACTATCCGAAGATGCAGAATCCGAAAGGGCAGGCGATTGAGCACGGAGCGATTTTGAAGATCGTTTCAACCAATATTTGCGGCTCGGACCAGCACATGGTGCGGGGGCGGACGACCGCTCCTTCAGGATTGGTGCTCGGGCACGAGATTACCGGGGAGATCATCGAGAAGGGCAAAGACGTCGAGTTTCTCAATGTCGGCGATCTGGTGAGCGTGCCGTTCAACGTGGCATGCGGGCGCTGCCGGACTTGCCGGGAGCAGCAGTCGGGCGTCTGTCTGAACGTGAATCCTTCGAGAGCGGGCGGCGCGTATGGGTATGTGGATATGGGCGGCTGGGTGGGCGGCCAGGCGGACTACGTGCTGGTGCCTTATGCCGATTTCAATCTGCTGAAGTTTCCGGATAAAGCGCAGGCGCTTGCGAAGATTCGCGATCTGACGATGCTTTCCGATATTTTGCCGACCGGGTTTCATGGCGCGGTGAACGCGGGCGTAGGCGTAGGATCAACCGTGTACATCGCCGGGGCCGGCCCGGTGGGATTGGCGGCCGCGGCATCGGCGCAGATCCTGGGCGCGGCGGTGGTGATGATCGGCGATATGAATGATGAGCGATTGAAGCACGCGAAGGCTGTCGGATTTGAGCCAATTGATCTCAGGAAGAGCGATAAGCTGGGCGAATTGATCGAGCAAGTGATAAAAACGCCGGAAGTGGACGCGTCTATCGATGCCGTAGGATTCGAAGCGCGCGGGCACGGCGCGCAGCATGTGAATGAGGCGCCGGCCACGGTTTTGAATTCGTTGATGACCATCACGCGCGCGGGTGGGGCCATCGGGATTCCAGGCTTATATGTCACCGAAGACCCTGGCTCCAAAGATGAAGCCGCGCAGCAGGGCAATTTGCGGATGCGCCTGGGCCTGGGATGGGCGAAATCGCACCGCTTCTTTACGGGGCAAACGCCGGTGCTGCGGTACAACCGGCAGCTCATGCAGGCGATTCTGTACGACCGGCTGCCGATCGCGAAAATAGTGAACGCGACGGTGGTGAGCCTTGAGGAAGCCCCGCAGGGGTACCAGGATTTCGATAAGGGCGCGGCGAAGAAGTACGTGCTCGATCCGCACGGAGTAGTTCGCAAGGCAGCGTAGTGGGCCGAGCGTGGCGGTCGTGGAGGAGCGCCAAAGGCGTTGCACTATTGGCCGTCATAGCGCTGGCGGTGGGGATCGGATCCACCACCGCCATCTACACGGTTGTCCACACGGTGCTGCTGAAACCGTTGCCGTATCGCGACGGCGAACGGTTCGTAGCATTGTATGCGGCGTCATTCGCGGAACCTGGGGTAGCTTCGCTGAATTATCCGGATGTGGTCGAATACTCGCGGCGAACGCATAGCTTCGATGTATTCGGCTGGTTTCGGAATAACCAATTCAACCTAACGTCTCCGGGCCGGCCGGAGCATATCGGCGGAATTCAGGTCACTGCCGGTCTCGCGAATAGCCTTGGTGTCAATCCAGCAGCGGGGCGTTGGTTTCGGGATGGGGACGGTTATGCGGTGGCCGTGATTTCGAGCGCGCTGGCCGAGCGTTTAGGTGGCCGGAGCAAAATTTTGGGCCAAGCGCTCACGCTCGATCGGCGCGCCTACACTGTGTTGGGGGTGATGCCGCCCTGGTTCCGGCTACCCGTCGGCGGCCCCGGCGTTCTGACCGGCAACGATATCTGGCTGCCGCTCGATCCGCATGCCGCGGCCCAGGATCCTCTGTCGGGCATTTACATCATCTACGCACGGCGCAAGCCGGGCGTGACATTTGCCGCCGCGCAGGCAGACGCGAAAGCCGCGGCTGCACAAATTGCCAGACAAAATCCGGCCGGTCATCCGGCGTACACGGCGGAGCTGGATGATTTGCGCGAAGTCGTCACGCGCGAAATCCGGCCCACGCTGCTGCTGCTGTTCGGCGCGGCCGGCTTGCTGCTTCTGATCACTTGCGCGAACGTGGCCGGGCTGCTGGTGGCGCGCTCGGTGGCGCGCTCGCGGGATACGGCCGTGCAGGTAGCGCTCGGCGCCACGCCGCTGCAATTGGCGCGCGAGTATTTCGCCGAAGGGCTGCTTCTTTCGGTAGCAGGCGCGGCGGCGGGCATCTTTTTGAGCCTTGCTCTGGTGCAGGTGGTTGTCTCGCTTGCCGCCCAATTTATCCCGCGGGCCGATGAAATTCGGGTGGATGGCGCAGTCTTGCTATTCGCGCTCGGCGCGGCGTGTCTCGCGAGCGTGCTCTTCAGTCTGGCGCCGCTGTGGCAAGCCATGCGGACGCAGCCGAACGAAGTGCTTACAGGAGGAACGCGCTCGTCCGAAGGCCTGCGCGGGCGAAGATTGTCGCAAACGCTCGTGATCGGGGAAATCGCGGTGGCGTTTACCTTGCTCGCAGCCAGCGCGGTTTTGATTTTCCAGCTCGATAGCTTGCGCCGGGTCCGGCCGGGTTTCGACACAAATCATCTGCTTACATTCCAATTGGACGTGCCGGAGACGCAGTATGGGACGGCGGCGAAACTTCTGCCCTACGAAAGAAGACTGATTCGCGCACTGGAAGCAATTCCGGGCATCGAGAACGCCGCGTTGGTCAGCCATGTGCCGGTGGCGAGTTGCTGCTTCACTACGACGATTTATCCCGAGGGTCGCACCATCGATCCCAAGGCCGTCCAAAGCATCAGTTTCCTGACTACGGATCCCGGCTATTGGCGCACCATGCGGATTCCGCTGCTCGAAGGCCGGTTACTCAACGAGCACGATACGCACGAGAATCCCGTGATGGTGGTGATCAGCCGCGCCGCAGCCCAATATTACTGGCCACACGGCTCCGCTGTGGGGGCTTACGCACGCATGGGTGGCGCGAATGGAGATCGCCTGCAGGTCGTGGGCGTTGTGGCGGACACGCGCAACCAGGGACTCTCGAAACCTCCAAAACCGGAGATGTATATTTCGAACGCGCTCTTCGCAGTCCAGCGGATGCACTTCATGGTGCGCTCGGCGCGGCCTGAGAGCTCGCTTGCACCGGAGCTTCGCAGGGCGGTCGAAAGCGTGGACGCCTCGCAGCCGATTCACGATATTCGCTCGATGGCCGATTTAGTCAACGGATCTTTATCGATCGAGCGTGTGAGCTCACTGCTGACGGGTTTCTTCGCGCTGGCGGCGCTGCTCATGGCGACGCTTGGCGTGTATGGCGTGGTCGCCTATTCGGTTCGTCACAGAACCGTTGAGATCGGTACACGCATGGCGTTGGGCGGCGGTGCGCGGCGATGTGCTCGGGCTAGTGGTCGGCGGCGGTTTGAAGATGGCGGTCTATGGAGTGGTCCTCGGCGGCGCTGGCGGCGGCGGCGCGCGACGTGGCTGCTCGTGCATTCCTATCGAGTGCAGAGTGTGGACCCGCTCTCGTTTGTCTACTCGACCGTGTTGGTGGCCGGCCTGGTGGCGCTTGCTTCCTTCATTCCGGCGTGGCGCGCGACGCTGCTGTCGCCCATGGTGGCGATCCGGAACGAACCGGGATCGATGTGGCAAAACGCGGTGCGGCAAAGGCCCGTGAGCGAAGGACGGCCTCTTGATGAGGGGATGGTAATGGCTGAGTTCACGGAAGCGGCGCGACGCGCGGAGTCTTTTCCCGAGGCGATCCGTATTGCGCTCGCGACATTGCGCGAAACGCTTGACGCCCGGTCGGCTGAATTGCTCCAGAACACGGCAAATCGCTTTTTGCTGAGCCGGCTGAAGTTTTACACGTCGGCGGTGACGTTTACCGAGGAAGATTTCAAGGCGTGGCGCGAATGGGCGGCGGCGCATAAGCCGGGCCAGTTGGCTGAGATCGAAGAGCTGGAGCAAACCGGGGCGCGGCTGGCCGTGGCTGTGCGGAGCAAAAATGAAATCTCCGGCGTGCTGTTACTGGGCCGGCCCGTGGGACGCGAAGAATATGGAGCGCAAGAGAAACGCGTACTTCGAAGCTGCGCGGCGCAGTTTGCGCTTTTGCTCGAAAATGCGCGTTTGACCGAGCGAGTTGTGGAGCAGGAGAAGCTGCGGCGCGACGTGGCGCTGGCGGCGGAAGTGCAGCGGCGCCTGCTGCCGGAGAAATCGCCCGAGACAAGTGTGGCCGGACTCGCCGCGATCAGCCTGCCTGCCCGAACCGTCGGCGGCGATTACTACGATTTTATCGACGCCGGAGATCGTCGCATTGGCATTGCGCTCGCCGACATTGCCGGCAAAGGCGTGGCGGCGGCGCTCGTGATGTCGGTGGTGCAGGCATCGCTGCGCATCATCGCCTCCGAAGAAAACGTTCCGCTGCCGGAACTGGCGGCGCGGATGAACCGGTTCCTGTATCGTTCGACCGGCTCGAACAGCTACGCGACCTTCTTCTACGCCCAGATCGATGAAGATACCCGCGAGCTGCGCTACGTGAATGCCGGGCACAATCCGCCGTATCTGCTGCGCGCGGCCGCGGAGATTGAAGAATTACCGGCTGGCGGAACGGTCATCGGCATGTTCCCGCAGGCGAGCTACGAAGAAGCGCGAACCGGATTGCGCCCGGGAGACGTGCTGGTGATCTTTACCGACGGCGTAACCGAAGCGCTTAATCCGGGCGAGGAAGAATTCGGTGAGGAGCGGTTGAAAGATCTACTGCGGCGCGTGGCCCATTTGCCGGCCGATGAAATGTCGGCGCAAATGTCGCTGGAACTGCGTGACTGGATTGGCAGCGCTGCCCAGTACGATGATTTGACGTTTATCGTGATGAAAGTCAATTGATGTGTTAATATGGCGTGATGCGACATGTCGTGACACGGCCCTTGAGTGAGCCCGTATTTTTGATTCTGGCGAGCCTGGCGGAAGAGCCCCGCCATGGATATGCCCTGATGAAAGATATTGAAGAGCTTAGCGAGGGGCGGGTGCGCTTGAGTACAGGGACGCTCTATGGGGCGATTCGGAGGCTACTCGAGGATGGCTGGATCGAGAGGTTCGCGCAGAAAGACACGTCGCGGGACAAGCAGGCGTACCGGTTGACGGCGGCGGGGCGTGGGCAACTTAAATCGGAAGTCGCGCGAATGAAGCATTTGACGCGGGTAGTGGCGGGGACGATATGAAGCGAGCTTACCTGATCTTGTTAGGCTTCTATCCGGCGGAATACCGGGCTTTGTTCGAGGGTGAGATGCTGGCGCTTTTTGAAGAAGCCATAGCCGAGCAGCGCGGTCGGGCGGCGTTCTTTTGGTTTTGCATTCGTGAACTTGCGGGATTGGTGTGGGGCGGCGGCTTGGAATGGATTGCGAAGTGGGGCCGGCCGGATCGGTACCTTGATTTAGTGCCGCCCGGGGCGGATAGAATCGGGTTTTTTATCAGGCGGATGGAGTATGCCATCGCGCATCACCAGTTCGAAAAAGCTCGCTATTATGCGGAAGAGGAGCGCCGTGAGCGTGAACAGAAAAAATCTGATTGAGACGGTGCGCAGGTGGTTGCGGCGTGATCCCGACTTACGCGATCCTTATGCGCGCGTGCGTGTGCGGGTTCGCAAAGGGCCGGGCGGGCGTCACGGGGCAGTGGCGCTGAAGGAACCGGACTAAGGCACGAGGTAGGATTTAACTGCCTCCGTCCGCATTTAGGCGGGTAGTTTGGGTTGGCTGATTCGGGAGGGCGTCCACGTATTCGACCCAGCCGTCCATCATTTCCACTTCACTGGCCGATCCCCATCGGATGGTTTTGGAAGCGTCCGGATTGCCTTTATGGTTGGCCGAGTTGTCGAACCGGGCGTCGATTTTCAGTCGTGTCCCCTTCGGAATGAAGATCGGCTCGGCGGCGCGGTAGGTGATTTGCCAATTAAAATCATATTCCGGTACGTTCAGTAGCGTCTCCGTGCGGCCGTCGGGATAGGTGACATCCATGCGCATGGACTTGCCGCGCAGGTGCATGTGCGGCGTCAGGCTGGTGATGTACATGTCCTTGTTGAAGGTGTGGCATTCGGTGACTTCCTGATCGGGTGCGCCAGCGGGAATCCGGAACATGTGGTTCGACAGATCGATGCGGCGCGCCACCTGCTTGGGCGGCTCCTTAGCGAAGGTGAGGCCCACGCTTGTAATATCGGTCTCGGGCTTGCCGGTCGCGCGGGAGTAGTGAATTTGAAAATTGATCTTGGAGCCGGCCTTTACCAGACGCGCCGTTCCTTCCGGATAGACGTCGGGCTCGCGGCCTGGCAGAAACGAAGCGATCAGGTTTCCCAGATCGCTCTGATGGCTGCCGGGAAACGCGCCGTTGTCATCCTGCAGACAGCCATCGTTGATGACGGGCGCATCGGGCCGGATGAACGTCAAGCTGCCTTGGTGAATCTGCAGCCACTTGGTATATTCCTGGGCCGGATCGGGAGTCGCGGTTTTTTTGGTTTGCGCATCGGGATCGACGACGAACACATGCGCGTGATGGACGATCCTGCGATTGCCGGGCCGCAGCTCCGCCGCCGTCACCCATTTATCTTCGGTGAAATTCGTGGGGACTGTGATGTAGGAGTATTCGTCCGGACCGGTAGCGTCGAGTTTATGCTCCGGAATAGCGACGACCGCGTCGGGTTTGCCGATCTTCCAGCCGTCCGGAAACACGGGCGGGGGCGGCATATCTTTGGGATCGCCTTCGAGTTTTGCGCCATTGATCCAGGCAAGCAGGGTGTTCTTTTCGGTATCGCTGAGGCGCGCGTCATTGGACCACTTGCCGTGCGCCGGGTCAGCCTTCCAGGGCGGCATTTTACCGGTGACCACGGCCTGCTTGATCGCCGCCGCCCAGGGCCGTGCGTCTTTGTAAGTGAGCAGCGACATGGGCGCGATGTCGTTGGGATGATGGCACGCGACGCAGTGCTGATACAGGATGGGAGCGACGTCGTGGGTGAACGTTACATCGGCGGCTGCAACCGGAACCGCCAGACAAATCGCGAGAAAAAGCCGCATCTGCACCGCTACTAAAATTGTATGCGAAGACCGAGCTGAATAATGCGCGGCGGCTCGGCGGTCTGAATCTGGCCGAAGAAGGGGCTGGAGGCATCCAAATTCGGAGGATCGAAGCGCGGGTGGTTCAGGGTATTGAAGAACTCAGCCCGGAACTGGAGACTGGCGCGCTCACGCCAGTAGAAGTTCTTAAACAGCGACATGTCCCAATTGGCGAAACCGGGGGAAGCTATGATGTCGCGGCCGGAGGTGCCGAGGCGCAGCGCGGGGGTTTGGGAAAACGCGTTCGGGTTGAACCAATAGAGCGAGGTGTTATTGCCACCAAAATCCTGGCCCGGCGTAATGGACACACCGTTGACATTGAACGCGGAGCCGGAATCGATACCGGTAGCGTCTGCCCGCTGGGTAACAAACGCGATCGTGGACAGGTTCGGAGAGGTGACGTTGCGGTTCACGCCGGATTGAAAGCTGGGGATGAGATTCAACTGCCATCCGCCGACCAACTGATTTACCAGAGGCGAGGCCGAAGCAAGTAGCGCCTTTCCTTTGCCGAAGGGCAACTCGTAGAGGATGCTGCCGACGAAGCGATGGCGGATATCGAAATCCGAAGATCCTTTGTCGAGCTGGAAGTTGGCAGGATTCAGATTGGGGCTGCCGAAGGAGCCGCCGGAATCGGTGTCGATCGAATGCGACCAGCTATAGGATACGAGGAACGAGAAACCGGAGGCGAAGCGGCGCTCCAGCTTGAGGTTCAAGGCATTGAATGTGCCTTTGCCAGCTTGCGACGAGTAGAGGATGCCGTTCAGGTTGGGATACGGATCGATGGACGGAAAGACCTGGTAGAGATTGCTCGCGGTGACCGGGGCATCGAGGTTGTAACGCTTGGATAGACGCCGGGATTGCGAACCGACGTACGCCGCTTCGGTGAGCCAGTTGGCGCCAAAGGATTTCTGCAGCGAGAAGTTCCACATATACTCGCGCGGCTTCTTGCCGTTAGTTTCGATGGCGAAAAGATTGGTGCCTTTGGGCGTTTGATAGGCGGCGGTGATGGGAGGAACGGGCGTGACGGGCAGCGCATTCACGCCCAATTGATACACGGGCAGGCCGACGCCAGTGAGGTTATAGTTCTGCTGGAAAAACGTAGGCGGCGAATTCGTAGTGAACTGCGTCTCGTTCATCTGCGTCTGGTCGAAATAGATTCCAGCGCCGGCGCGCACGGTCCAGGACGGCGCCCAAGCGGGATTGTAGGCGAGGCCGAGGCGCGGCGCAAAGTCAGTCCTGTCGGGCTGAATGATGGAATTGCGGATCTGGCCCAGGATAGGAAAGAGCTGCTGGCCAGTGACTGGGTTGAACCCGAATACGTGATTCAACTCCTCGGCCACGGGCGGGCTGACGTACTCATACCGCAAGCCATAGTTGATGGTGAGAGAGCGGGTGACCTTCCAATCGTCCTGTGCGTAGAAGTTGTTCGTGTAGTAGCGGAAATGGGTCTGCGAAGTGCCGACCGCCCCGTTCATGTTCGTAGGAAAGCCGAGCAGGAAATCCGCCACTGAGTGGCCGGATTTAGTGACTGGCTTGCCGGTGGCGGGATCCACAGCGGCGGTCCAGTTTGGGCCGAACGTAAACGATCCTCGGGGGCCATTGTCGGAATCGAGGAACACGCGCGATTGGCGCACCTCGGCTCCGAATTTCAATGCGTGGCCGCCGCGCACCCATGAAAAACTGTCGGCGAGCTCGTAATTATTGATGCGATTGCCTTGCGTGAGGCCGTTACTTCCGATTCCGGAGAAGCCGGTCCAGCCAACGTTGGGAACTCCCCAATTCGCTGGATCGGAGGACACGCCGGTGATACCTAAGCTCGCCGCGATGTTCGAACTGACCGGGGTCTGCTCGCCAAAAAGCTGGGCGTAGCTGTGATATGCGCGAAAGACGTTGACGGTGGTAGAAGTAACCATGGTGGTCAACTGCGCAACCTCATTGGTACCGCCGGAGGTGACTAGCGTGCCTCCAAATGGCACAAGCGAGGCGGGCGTCAGCGGAGCATTTTGCCAGGTTTGCCGGCCGAACAGCGAGTTTTTGGGCGAGATGATCCAATCGACACGCACCGTGTCCTGATTGTCGTTAATCGTCTGGACCGGAGTGCCCGTCAAATTGTTGCCCTGAACGGTGGGGCCGTTGACTACCGGGATGTAGGGAAAGAAATTTTTGGAAACGGAATTGATGCGGTTTGCGGGTACGATATTGCCGGGGAAGGGTTGCCGCGCTGTGCCGGCGGGATTGAGCGTGAGCGGATCATAGATGGTGTTTTCGCCCGTGAAATCGCCGCTGAGCTGCTTCTGGGTGGGATAGAGGCCGCGCTGGATTACGCCGAGGCGCTGCCGCATGCCTTCATAGTTGCCGAAGACGAACAGCTTGTCCTTGATAATGGGCGCGCCGAGGCTGAAGCCGAATTGGTTGCGCTTGAACGGCTCGGTTGTCTTCGAGAAGAAATTGCGCGCATCGAATTTATCGTTGCGGAGCAGTTCGTAGACGCTGCCGTGCCATTGGTTGGTGCCGGATTTGGTGGCGACGTTGATGATGCCGGGCGAATTGCCGAATTCGGGCTCGAAGAAATTGCGCTGGATCTTGAATTCTTGAATGGCGTCGACGGAGGGATTGATGGAAGTATCGCCGACGCGCGGGTTGCGCAGCTCGACGCCGTCGAGCAGATAGCTGGTGGAGCTTTCGCGCTGGCCACCGACCAGAATGCTGCGATCGGAACGTCCCGTAGTGGACCCGACGAAACTTGCCGGACCCTGCGAGGACGGGATCTGCGGAACGACTCCGGGAGAGAGCGAGCCGAGAGTGAGATAGTTGCGGCCATTCAGCGGCAGATCCTGCACGGTGCGGCGTTCGATGGTCTGGCCGAGGGAGGCGGTATCGGTGTCCATGACCTCGGCGCGGCCGGTGACTTCAATTTGCTGAGATACGGCGCCGACATGCAGGCTGAAATCGAGGCGCGCGCGCTGGGCGATGTCGAGACTGATGTTGTTGGCGACGGAAGATTGAAAGCCGGGCGCCTCGACTTTGACGCTGTATCTTCCAGGTGAAAGCTGCGGGACGACATATTCACCGCTTTCGGAATTGTTGACCGTGCGGACGAGGCCCGTTCCTTCTTGGGTGACGGTGATGGTAGCGTGTGGCACGACGGCGCCGGTTTCATCAGTTAATAAACCGGCGATGGAAGAAGTATTGACCTGAGCATAGAGCCAAGGCGCGAGAGCGAGCAGACACAGGCCGACGAGCGGCAGGCTACGGAAGCGAAACATGGATCCCCCCTGAGTAGGAATTGATACGTTTCAATTCCTTCAGCGAGTTGAGAATAAGCGATTCGAGCGACGGCTGTCAAGACCCTCGGCGGCGGAATCCCGTTTTTGCGAATTTAGATACACTTGCGCTGTGAAAGCGCCTTTTCCTTTTGTCGTTCTCCTCGCTTTATTTCCAGGGTGCGCGCTGGCGGGCGGGGCAGGGCCGCAGACGCCCATGCTGCTGTGGTACCAGCAAGCCGCTCCGCTCGACCACTGGACCGAGGCGTTGCCGGTGGGGAATGGCCGGCTGGGCGCGATGGTGTTCGGCGGCACGGATAGAGAACGAATTCAGTTGAACGAGAGCACCGTCTGGGCGGGTGAACCGAAAGACCGTAAGAATCCGGGGGCCGGGAAAGCGGTGCCGGAGATCCGGCGGCTGCTGTTTGCGGGCCGGGTTAGCGAAGCGGAAAAGCTGGCGGAGCAAGACATGCTGGCAGTGCCACGGCGTCTGCCTGTTTACGAGCCGCTGGGCGATTTACTTTTGACATTTCCGAACGCTGCCGCGGCGACGGATTACCGGCGGGAACTCGATCTGGCGACCGGGGTAGCGCGCGTGCATTATGCGGCGAACGGAATCGAGTACACGCGCGAGGTGTTTGCTTCGGATCCGGATCAAGTGATCGTGGTGCGGCTTTCGGCGGACAAGCCAGGCAGCATTTCATTCGCCGCGACGATGACCCGGCAACAGGATGCGGCTACCGAAGCGATCGACAAAGATACGCTCGCGCTACAGAGCACGCCCGCGCGGCAGGGATCGATCCGGTTTCGCGCCGAACTTAAGGCGATTGCCGAGGGCGGCCATGTCACCACGACAAAAGATACGCTCGACGTGGAAAAAGCGGATGCGGTGACGTTGATTCTGGCGGCGGGGACAAGCATCGATCGCCCGAACATTCATGCCGATTTGCGAGGCCGGCGCAAAACCGTATGCCGAACTGCGGCAGCGAGCGGTTGCGGATCATGCGAAGTACTTCGACCGTGCGTGGCTGCAGTTGGGGAGCGCGGTGGATCCGCTCGCGAACGTGCCGACCGATGAACGTTTGCGGCGCGCCGCGGCCGGGAGCGACGATGAGCATCTGCTGATGCTCTATTTCCAATATGGGCGCTATCTTTTGATTGCCAGCAGCCGGCCGGATGCGCCGCTGCCGGCGAACTTGCAGGGCATCTGGAACGAGAGCATGCAGCCCCCGTGGGGCAGTAAGTTCACGATCAACGTGAACACGGAAATGAATTACTGGCTAGCGCAGGTGGGCGCGCTGCCGGAAATGGATGAGCCGTTGTATAAGCTGCTGGAACTGGCGCAGCCGCGCGGCGAGGATGTAGCGAAAGCGTACTACGGAGCACGTGGATTTGTTTTGCACCACAACACAGACGTGTGGGGCGATGCGGTGCCGGTGGACGGCATCGGATCCGGCATTTGGCCGATGGGCGCGGCATGGCTTTCGCTTCAGCTTTGGGAGCATTTCGCTTTCACCGGCGATACGCAGTATCTGGCGTCACGCGCTTATCCGATTCTGCGGGCGGCGGGTCAGTTTCTGCTTGATTACTTGACACCCGACCTAACCCAGGACGCGGACCGGCATTTGGTGACCGGACCCTCGCTTTCGCCGGAGAACAAGTACAAACTCCCGGATGGCTCGATACATTCTTTGTGCATGGGGCCGACAATGGACATCGAGATCACGCGGGCGGTTTTCGAGAAAGTGGTCGAGGCGAGCACTATACTTGGGCGCGATGCGGAGTTTCGGGGCAAGCTGCGGGCGGCACTGAAGCGCCTGCCGCCATTCAAGGTTGGGAAGCTCGGGCAACTGCAGGAATGGCAGCAGGATTATGAGGAAGCCGCGCCGGGACACCGGCACATTTCGCACTTGTGGGCGCTGTTTCCGGGCAACCAGATCGACGTTTTTCGAACTCCGGATTTAGCGAAGGCTGCGCGCGTGACTCTGGAACGGCGGCTTGCAAACGGGGGAGGGCAGACAGGCTGGAGCCGGGCCTGGGTGGTAAATTACTGGGCTCGTTTCGGAGAAGGAGATCAGGCGTACGAGAGTTTGCAGGTGCTGCTGCGCCAGTCCACCTTGCCGAATTTGATGGATTCGCACCCGGCCAAGCCCACGCCGGTATTCCAGATCGATGGAAACTTCGGCGGCCCGGCGGGCATGGCGGAGATGCTGCTGCAGAGTCAGAATCACGAATTGTATTTCTTGCCGGCGCTTCCACACGCTTGGCCGCAAGGCAGCTTTAGCGGATTGCGCGCGCGGGCGGATGGCAAGTCGATTTGAGCTGGGACCAAGGCAAGGCGACGGGCGCGGTTTTGCGCGCGAGCCAAGATGAACTCCAGCGCTTGCGGCCTCCGAAGAATCAGCGCATCTCCGCGATCACATACAAGGGCAGACCCGTAGACTTCACGCGGGAGGCGGACGGCTGTGTGAATTTTCAGAGCGGGGCCGGGACCGAATACAGAATCCAATTTGAATAGTTCGTGCTAAGGTTTATTCAGCCGAGGAAACACCATGCATCGTTCCAGCTTATTTGCTTTGGCGGGCGCACTGAGTATCGTGGCATTCGCGCAACCGCCGACCTCCAGTACTTTGAAGGTTGGAGATCGGGCGCCGGATTTCACGCTTCCCTCCACGGAGGGCGGCAGCGTACATCTGGCTGACTATATCGGCAAGAGCACGGTTGTGGTGGCGTTCTTTCCCGCGGCGTTCACGGGTGGTTGAACGGCCGAAATGAAAGCGTACCAGGCTGGTATGCAAAAGTTTCAAGCGTCGGGCGCGAAGGTGTTTGCGATCAGCACGGACAATGTTCCTTCGCAGAAAGCGTTTGCCGCGAGTCTTAGTCTTGTCGTTTCCGCTGCTGAGCGATTTTGTGGATCGCAAGGTGAGCCAGGAATATGGTGTCTACATACCGAAGGCGGCGATTGCCAATCGAGTGACATTCGTGATTGATAAAGACGGCAAGATTGACTTTATCGAAGGCGGCGGCGACGCGATGAAGATTATGGGAGCGGGCGACGCGTGCGACCGGCTGGCGCACAAAAAGACCGCGTCGCCGTAGATCGCTAGTGGTGCGCGTCGTAGTGGAGCTTTAGCAGGTCAGCGCCGAAGTCGCCGTTGAAATCACGCCACACGGAATGGATGTGGTTGGCGTGATCCTGGGTATCGTCCAGTTCGATGAGGAACGACGGCGCTTGCACGCGGTAATAATGCGGGCTGCCGCGATCGATTCCGCCCGACCAGGCGAACGAGATTTGCTTGCCGGCTTGGGCGATCTGCGCGGTGCGGCGTTCCGACAAGCTTCCCGGCACGTTGCGCGCGTATTCGTCGAGGAGCGCCTGGAGCGCATCGAATTGTTTCGCGCTCATGCTCGACGCTGAAAAGCCGGAGGGCTGGCCAGTGAGCGCGGCCTTGCGGCTGGCGGCGGTGAGGATGTCTTTGTAGGCGGTTGGATCGACGACCGCGATTTTTCGCTGCGGCGCATCCAGCGATTCGATGAGCGCGAACCCCAAGTCATCTTCGGCAGCGAGCGTTCGGAGACCTTTGCGCGGGCCTTGCCGCACTTCGGCCGGATTTGCGCCAAAGAAGCTGGGACCATCGGTCACCTTCCCCGCGACGACCGTATAGTTCTGGCTGAGATGGTGTCCTTCGACGCGGTAGCCCCAGGGATCGGTTGTGCGACGGTACGCCGAAAATCGAAAAGAAGTATTTTTCAGGATTCCGGTACTCGTCGCTCGCGTTCTCGATCGTTTTCAGCACGTCTTCGAGGCTCATGATCGTGACGGCCTTGATGTAGCCGATCTGGCTCAGGCCGGCGCTCAGCAGCGCGCTCGCCAGATGTTTCTGGTAAGAGGTCATTTCACGAAGCGGCAGACCCTTGCGCACTTTGGGGATAAAGTGCCAGTTCAGGCGCTCGTCGCTATCGAAAGAAAAGGTTGCCTTGGCGCGCTGTTCGTTATCGAGAGAGGCGAGAAAACGGTTGGCGGTTTCGAGGATGAGCGAGCTTGCCAGGACGGGCGCGGGCTCGGCGTGCGCATGGTTGTGGAGCAGCAGGCCGCTTCCTGCGACCGCCGCGCCGGATTTCAGCAGCGAGCGGCGATTGATTCGGTTCATGAGGTTCCTCCCAGGCCGATTCGTCTCCACAATCAGATAACAGAATCGGCAGAGGTGTCAACCCCGTGTTACTTGTAAGAAGAAAGACATGATGCGCTCGATGCACCTTGTTGCGGGATTGGCCATGGCGGTTCTGATCGCAAACGCGCAGTGCTACGCGCTGTGTCTTGCTTCGGTTTGCCAAACGACGGCTGCAACGCGCGCGGACGGCTGCCATCATTCGGGAAAGGCGGGCTGCCATTATCGGCAGTCGAATTCGGCTGGCGTGGAAGCGGCCCCGGATCTTGCCAGAATACCCGTTGTTTCTTTGCCCGCCATTTCAGTGGACTTGCCGGCATGCGCTCTTCTGGTGGGGTTTGGCCAGGAAAATCCGCGGCCGCTCGAACGGGGATCGCCTCCCGGTAACACGTTCGTACTTCGTATCTGATTCCTTCGTCGCACAAAAAAACCGCGGGCACACGTGTGCCGATTTTTGAGGTTGTTCGATGAAGGAATACAGAAATGAAGAATCGACGTAGTTTTTTCCGCAACGCGTTCGGGTTGGGCGCGGGAATTTTGTCGGGGTCAAGGGTTGCGCCGGCGGAGCAGAATCCCGCGCGGGCCGAGACGCCCGATGTCGCGGACCTGCCGTTCACGGTGGACAACGGCACAAAGGTTTTCCACCTGATCGCCGAGCCAGTAAAACAACAGATCGCGCCCAATAAGACGATCGACGCGTGGGGCTTCAACGGAAGCGCGCCGGGGCCGACGATTCAGATCACGCAGGGAGACCGGGTGCGCATCATCGTCGACAATCATCTGCCCGAGCCCACTTCGATGCATTGGCACGGCTTCGAAATTCCGCACAACATGGATGGCGGTCCTGGAATCAGCCAGGATGTCGATTCCGCCGGGCGGACGTTTCGTGTATGAGTTCACGCTGCATCAGGCAGGAACGTATTTCTATCACTCGCATATGGCGATGCAGGAAATGATGGGCATGCTGGGCGCATTCATCATGCACCCGAAGGCCGCCTACACGCCGCGGGTCGATAAAGACTTCGTGATCCTTCTGCAGGAATATGCGGTGCTGCCCAACAACACGGTGCCGAACACCATGAACATGGAATTCAACTGGCTGGTATTCAACGGCAAGACCGGTCCAGCGACGACGCCGCTGATCGTGCGCCTGGGAGATCGCGTGCGCATTCGCATGATCAATCTGGGAATGGATCATCATCCGATTCATCTGCATGGCCACACGTTCCACACGACCGGGACAGAAGGCGGACGGATTCCGGAGGCTGCATGGATTCCGGGCAATACAGTGCTGGTGGGTGTGGCGCAATCGAGAGATGTGGAGTTCGTGGCGAACAACCCGGGCGACTGGATGCTGCACTGCCATTTGCCGCACCACATGATGAACCAGATGTCTTCGAACGTGGGGCCGATGTCGCGTATGGGCGCCGGGATGCCCGCGGGCGTGAGCATGAACCAGGGTATGGGCATGCTCAACGGAACGCCGGGCGCGCCGATGGGGGACGATTACGGCCCGAGTCTTGGCCGAGGATTAGGCGTCGGCTCGACGAGCGATCAACCCGTTGCGAACAATCCGATGCAGCACCAAGGTATGAACCATGGGGATATGAAAATGGACATCGCTCCGAACGCGAACACTGTTCCCGGGTTTCCGCAAGACGCTTATATGGAAGGTCCCATGATGGCGATGGACAAGATGGTCGAGCGGCCCGAGAACTATGGGCTACGGCCGGGCTGGAGCGGCTTCATGCAGGGGATGATGAGCTTCGTGCGCGTTCTGCCTCCGGACGAGTACGACAAGGTGATGGAGCAGATTCGACAGGGCAAGCCGCGCGAGCCCATGCACATGCATGGAATGCAGCATCCGATGTAGACGGCGGGAGAATCCAATGAAGACAAAAATTGTTACTCTCCTGTTCGCGTCGTTTTCGTACGCATTCTCGCAATCCGCCCGCCCGCCCATGCGGCTTGAGGAATTTCAACAGATCGCATTGGCGGCAAATCCTACCTTGCGGCAGGCGGAGGCGATGGTTCATCATTCGAGCGCGCTGGCGCGTCAGGCAGGGCTCTATCCGAATCCGTCGGTCGGTTATCAGGGAGATCAGATACGCGGCGGCTCCTTCGGGGGAGGCGAGCAGGGCGCTTACGTGCAGCAGACGTTTGTGCTCGGTGGAAAGCTGGGGCTGAGGCGCGACGTTTACGAACAGCAGCGGCGTTCGGATGAAATTGGAGTTTCCGAGCAGCGATATCGAGTGCTCGGAGCAGTCGGACAAAGCTTCTACTCCGCCCTGGCGGCGCAAGAAATGGTTCGCGTGCGCGAGAAATTGATGGCACTGGCAAAGGACGCGGTTACGACGGCTCATCAACTGGCGAATGTAGGCCAGGCCGATGCGCCTGACGTGCTGCAGGCGGAAGTCGAAGCCGAGCAGTCGCAAGTCGAGTACATGACGGCTCAACGGGTTTATGCGCAAACGTTTCGCAGTCTCGCTGCATTAGTTGGCAAACCCGATCTCGAAGTTGAGTCCGGTTCAGGGAGACTTCGAGCATCCTCCCGAAATCGCCGCCGATCAAGTAGCGAATCAAATTGTCGCGGACAGCCCTTCGGTGAAACGGGCGCGGCAGGAAGTTGTGCGCGCGCAGGCAGAAATCAAGAGCGCAAAGCGCGAAAGCGTGCCCGATCTTCAAATTCGCGGCGGCGTGCAGCAGAATTTCGAGCAACTCAACGAAATGCCCGGTGTTCGTACCGGTGTCCAGGGGTTCGCCTCGGTTGGTGTGGACCTACCGATCTTCAATCGCAATCAGGGTAACGTTGCAGCCGCCAAAGCGAATCTGGAACGCGCAGAGGCGGAGGTCAGCCGAGTCCAGCTATCGTTGCGACAGGACGTACAACCTTTATTGCAAGACTATTTGGTCAATCATGAGCAAGCCGCACGGTATCAGAACGAAATGATTCCGCGCGCCACGCGCGCCTATGAGCTCTACCTCACGAAATACCGCCAGATGGGCGCGGCGTATCCCCAGGTTCTGGTTTCGCAGCGTACTTTGTTTCAGTTGCAGGTTGGATATATCCGGGCTCTCGAAAATGTCTGGACGAACGCGATCGCGTTGCAGAACTACACTCTTTCCTCGGGCCTCGGCGCGCCAAATTAGTCTATAGGGGTGGGGGGTATATGATTAAATTGTGGTTCGCAAGGCGTCAGGCGTCGATCAGGAAATCAAGACCTCAAATCTGAAGCGGCTGCGGAGAATTGAAGGCCAGATTCGCGGGCTCCAGAAAATGGTCGAGGAGGAGCGGTACTGCGCGGATATCGTGATTCAGATCTCCTCTGTTCAGGAAGCGCTGCGGGGGGTAGGAAAGGCACTGCTGCGCAACCACTTGCACCACTGCGCGTCCGGAGCGATTCGGCACGGTGACAAGGAGCAAGCATCGGCCATGTACGAAGAGCTTCTCGACCTGATTTATAAGCATCTTCGTTAGGCGTTATTACAGTGCAAAAAGATCCTATCTGTGGAATGACCGTAGATCCGGCGAAGGCGGCCGGACAGACCGAGCGCGATGGAAAAACGTATTACTTCTGCTCGGCTGGTTGCAAGAAGAAGTTCGATGCCGATCCGATCGATCCCGCTCCCATAAGCGCCCAGTACACCTGCCCGATGCATCCGGAGGTCGTGCGGGACCAGCCCGGCGCGTGCCCGATTTGCGGCATGGCATTGGAACCCCGCGAAGTTACTGGACAGGAAGAGGCGCATCCGGAGCTGGACGATATGACGCGACGCTTCTGGGTGAGCGTCGCGCTGACGACACCGCTGTTGATCCTGATGTTCGTCGATTTTCGGGCGAAGGGCTGGATCGAGTTCGCGCTCGCGACGCCGGTAGTGCTCTGGGCAGGTCGGCCTTTCTTCGAGCGGGGCTGGGCGTCGCTCGTGAATCGAAACTTGAACATGTTTACACTGATTGCGCTCGGTACGGGAGCGTCTTACGTGTTCAGTGTTGTTTCTATTTTGTTTCTCAAAGGGCCGCTTTATTTCGAGCCGGCGGCCGTCATTACAGCGCTTGTTTTGTTGGGGCAGGTGCTCGAATTGCGAGCGCGCCGACAGACGAGCAGCGCTTTGAAATCGTTGCTTGGGCTGGCGCCGAAGACGGCGCGGATGATCGACGAAAAGGGCCGCGAAGAAGACGTCCCGATCGAGCGTATCCAGATCGGAGACTTGCTGCGGGTTCGTCCGGGGGAGAAAGCGCCGGCTGATGGAATTGTTGTGGAAGGCGCTAGCTCCGTCGATGAATCGATGATTACGGGCGAATCGATTCCAGTCGAGAAAACGGCCGGCGCCCGCATTACCGGAGCAACGGTGAACGGCACGGGCAGTTTTGTGATGCGCGCCGAACGAGTCGGGCGCGATACGCTCTTGAGCCAGATTGTTCGCCTGGTGAGCGAAGCCCAAAGGACACGCGCGCCCATCCAGCGGCTTGCGGATGTCGTGGCGTCCTATTTCGTTCCGGCGGTTGTGTTGGCAGCGGTTCTTACGTTTGCGGCCTGGGCCATTTGGGGACCGGAGCCGCGGCTCGCGCATGCATTTGTGAATGCGGTGGCTGTGCTGATCATTGCGTGTCCGTGCGCTCTGGGGCTTGCCACGCCGATGTCCATCATGGTGGGCACAGGGCGCGGCGCAACGGCCGGCGTTCTGGTGCGCAACGCCGAAGCACTGGAACTGCTCGAAAAGATGGACACCCTGGTGGTGGATAAGACAGGAACTCTGACGGAAGGTAAGCCAAAGCTCGCAACCGTGTTCTCTGTCAGGAGCGATTTCGCCGAGAACGAATTGTTGGGGCTAGTGGGGAGCGTCGAGCAAGCGAGCGAGCATCCACTCGCGGGAGCGATTCTGGCCGGCGCGAAAGAGCGCGGTGTTGCGCTCGAGCGCGCAACGAACTTTCAATCGATCACGGGTAAGGGCGTGACGGGTGTAGTCGCAGGCAGAACTATTCTTCTGGGAAATCGCCGGCTGCTCGAAGATTTGGGCCTTCGCGCGAACGAACTGGCGGCGCGCGCGCGAGCAGCTTCGGGGCGAGGGGCAGTCCGTGATGTTCGTTGCCGTTGATGGGCAAGCGGTGGGTCTGATCGGCGTAGCCGACCCTATCAAAGCATCTACACGAGAAGCCGTGGAACTTCTGCATCGCGAGCGAGTGCGTATCGCCATGCTTACGGGCGACAGCCGCACAACGGCGCTGGCGGTGGCTCGCAAGCTAGGAATTGACGATGTAGAAGCCGAGGTTCTGCCGGACCAAAAAGCCGATGCAATCCGGAAAATGCAAGCCGGCGGGAAGGTGGTCGGGATGGCCGGGGATGGCGTGAATGATGCACCGGCGCTGGCGCAAGCGCAAATCGGCATCGCGATGGGAACCGGAACGGATGTGGCGATGGAAAGCTCGGGCATTACGCTCGTGAATGGCGATCTGCGAGGTGTAGCCCGCGCGGTTCGCCTCAGTCGCGCTACGATGCGCAATATCCGGCAGAATCTCTTTTTCGCGTTCGTCTATAACGTGCTTGGCGTGCCGATTGCGGCCGGGATACTGTATCCGTTCTTTGGATTGCTGCTGAGTCCGATGATCGCGAGCGCAGCCATGACATTCAGCTCCGTATCAGTAATTACGAATGCTTTGCGTCTGAGGAAATTGGAGCTGTAGCCTCATAGTTGACCGAGTGATTCTCTGCCTTCGATATGTATCCAATCCTTGGCCGCGGCGATATCGTCACGGCCGAGCTCATGTCCGCCCTCGTGCCAGTGCAGAGAGACGCGGGCTCCGGCCGTCTTCAGAATCTCACCGAGCGCCAACGTTTGTTCCGGAACGACAATCGGATCTCTGCGGCCGGCGGCGAGCAGGACGGGCACATCTCGAAGGTTCGGGGAAACTGCCGGCGTAAACGGAACCATGGGACGAAACAAGATGGCGCCGGCGAGGACATCGGGATGGGACAGCATCACGCTCGCAGCGATGTTCGCACCGTTTGAATAACCGACCGCAACGATCTTGCCTGCGTCGAAGCCGTACTTGCTCGAGGCGGCGCCCACGAAACGTGCGAGCTCGTCCGTTTGCAATTTCAGATCTTCCAGATCGAAGACGCCTTCCGCGAGGCGGCGGAAAAACCGAGGCATCCCGTTCTCGAGGATTCTTCCGCGCGGACTGAGCAGCGCGGCACCGGGCAGCAGTTCCTGGCCCAACGTGAGGAGGTCCTGCTCATTTCCGCCGGTACCGTGCAGCAGAAGCAAAGTGACGCCGGGATTCGAAGGCGAAGCGGGAACGAAACGATGGAGAAAAGCCAACTGATCGGCGTTTGTCATGACGAACGGCGCCTGATCGGTTGTAAAGCTGATTCAATGCGGGAGCGTTGCGGCGCGAGCCATGGCGGCAATGCGAGAGTCGATCCGAGCTTGTCCAGGGACTCGTCGACCATAAAGCCTGGCGAATCGGTCGCGATTTCAAAGAGAATGCCTCCGGGTTCGCGGAAGTAAATCGAATGAAAATAGACGCGGTCCATAACCGGCGAGACATTGTATCCGAGGCGGCCTACTTCGGCGAGCCATTCGCGCTGTTGCGCATCATCGGCAGTCCTCCACGCTATGTGATGAACCGTACCGGCGGCGATGCGTCCTTCGGGACCGTCCGGTGCGCAGACAACGTCGACGGTTTTGCCGGCTCCGCCAGTATCCACTTCATAGCGGAAGCGGTTTTGCTCCTGTCCGATCAGGCGGAACCCCATCTGGTCGGTGAGTAATGTGGCGGTGCGCTGGTATCCGGTTTCGGAAAGCGTCGCGCTGTGAAAGCCGCGGATTGCGAATTCCGGCCGGACGCTGCTCCCGGTCCAGGCGCGTGCGGGGTCTGTAGCCGCGGTTTCAATCAGCTCGAGCCGCAGGCCGTCTTCGTCCGTGAAGGAAAGAACCTGCTGCCCGAATCGTTCGAGCGGACCATCGAACTTAACGCCCTTGGCGGAAAGCCGCTCGCGCCAGAAGGCCAGCGAGCCCGGCGGTGTTGCAAATGATGTGACAGTGACCTGGCTGTTTCCCTGGCGGCCTTGCCGGGCCCCAGGCCACGCGAAGAAAGTGAGGATTGTCCCGGGGGTGCCCTGGCCATCTCCGTAATAAAAGTGATAACTGCCAGGATCGTCGAAGTTGACCGTGACCTTTACTAAACGCAGGCCCAACAGATCGGTATAGAAATCGATGTTGTGTTGCGGGTCACCGGCTATTGCCGTGATGTGGTGAATGCCCAGAATCGTTTTCATTGTCGCGCGAAAGTCTGAGTGATTCTACCTCAGGGGCATCTACTGTGAAGTATGAGCATGAAAAGAGTAAAGCTTGGTTCACAAGGCCACGCTTCGCTGAAGCGCACAGGGCGACTCCAGACCTGGAAATACGGGCATGTGGAAGAAACCCGAGACGATCGAACCAAGACAGGCGACTACCGGCTTGCACCGGCGAAGCTGCGGTAAAGCGCGCTAGTTTTTCGTCATGCTCAAGCCGGTGACAGTGGCGTCCGTATTATGCGCGAAGCGTATCCCGTAGATGCCGTCCGTCGACTTGAGCTTTCCAGCAGTGACCACGGCATCCTTGTCATAGCTTGCGACCTCGGTCCCATTGATCGAGCACGCAACATGGCCACCTTTTACCGAAAGGGCGATCTCCTGGCTCACGGGTTCGCCCGGACCAGCCGCTTTATGCACGGCTGCGTTTGCTTCGCCGCGCCGACCGTTCATCTGAAACGGCTCCGGGCCGAATCCACGAACGATGAAATTCCCGTTGCCGTATGCAGCGCAATAGAGATAGCTTTGTTGGGCGGTTCCTAGATCGTTGCCGGCGATGAAAATGCCATACGGGTGAGGGTGATTGTTCAGGTTCATGTATTTGGGCTCATTGAAGGTCGCCTTCACGGTGTAATCGCCGGTTGCTTTATTCGCAGGATTCCAGTACGTTACCGCGGGACCGGTCGTGACATGGAGGGCGTCTCCTTCTTTAGAGAGCTTGGCGTTATTGATGGTTTGTCCCTGGGCCTCTGCATTGGCGTCGATCTTTCCCATCCAGCCTGGGACGGAGATGCCGCCGCCTTCGACGGAACGGGAAGTTTCTGTAGGAGCCTGGGCATGGATCGCCGAGGGGATGAATGTGACGATAGTAGCCGCAAGGGCGAGGTTGTGGAAGAGACGCATGGTGTGGCCTTTCATGACAGATTATATATGGGATAGCCGCTTCTGATCGGAGCCGCGGGCGATGAATGCAGCAGATTTTCGCAGGATTGCGCTGAGCCTCGAGGGCGGGGAAGAGGGCTCGCATATGGGAGCCGCCGACTTCCGCGTGGGAGGGCGGATCTTCGCGACCCTCGCCTCCGAAAAACAGGGTTACGGAAATCTGATGCTCTCCCCGGAGCAGCAGGCGGAGTTCGTTGCGGAGCTGCCCGACGTCTTCCTGCCGGTCACGGGCGGCTGGGGAAGGATGGGGGCGACTCATATCCGGCTTGCCATGGCGAACGAGGATGTGTTGACCGGCGCACTGCGCGCCGCGTGGAAATTGCGCATCGAGAAAAACGCAAAAACGAAAAAACGAGCTAACGGGCGGCGTGCCCGAACCGTCTAAACGCGAAACTCTATGCTGCGAGACTTGCGTTTTGGCATGCGGATGCTGCTCACGCAGCCTGGATTCACTATCGTTACGGTGCTCACGCTGGCGCTGGGCGTTGGCGCGACCGCGGCGGTTTTCAGTCTGATTCAAGGTGTGCTGCTGACGCCGCCGCCCTACCGGCAACCGCGGCAACTCGTGTTGATCCCGGCCGTTCGCGCCGATGGCCAGCAGACGGCACACCCGCGGGGTTGGGCGGCCGCGCAATGGACGGAATGGCAAACGCAGGCGAAGTCGTTTGAGGCGATCGGGGCCTATGCCTGGTCATTCAACTTTTTGATTCTGTCCGACGGCAGCGAATCGCTCCAGGGAATGGCGGTCACACGAGATTATTTCCGCACGGTCGGACTCACGCCGATGCTGGGCCGGACATTCCAGGAATCGGAAGCGGGGGCCACGCCTGCGCCGGTCATCGTCCTCGGTTATGAACTTTGGCAGCGGAAGTTCAACGGCGATCCGCACATCCTCGGCAAGAAGATTCGCATGAGTCGCCGGAACACACCTCCTACGGTGATCGGGGTGATGCCGCCCGCGGTACGTTTTCTTCCGTCGCCGACAAATGCGCAAGAGCCAAACTACAACGTGAACGCGCTCGTGGATTTTTGGATTCCGGCCGCGCCCAGTCCGGCCAGGATGAAGCGGCCAGACTGGGATGTGGTGGGACGGTTGAAGAGCGGCGTTACGCTCCAGCAAGCGCAAGCGGAACTCACTCTCACTGCCGCCGGCCAGGCGCGGGCGGAGCATGATTTCGAGGGGACGGCTCCGAAGCTGCAACCGCTGACCGTCGAATTGAATCGCGAGGGCCGGGGTATCCTGCTGCCGCTGCTGGGCGCTGCGATTCTCGTGCTATTAATCGCCTGCGGGAATGCCGCCGCTCTGCTGCTTGTGCGCGGCTTGCAACGGCAGCAGGAATACGCGGTGCGCAGCGCCCTAGGCGTGGGCCGGCTCGCGCTTTTTCGGCAAGTATCAGTAGAAAGCTTGTTGCTCGCTCTGGGTGGCGGGGCGCTTGGCGTCGGCCTGGCATTTGGGATTGTGAAGCTGTTCAAACTGATTGGCGGACACGCCATTCCGCGGCTTGATGCGGTGACGACAGGTTTGCCGATGCTCGCCGGTGGACTTGGGGCGGCAGTGTTGGCGGCAGTTCTGGCGGGGCTCTTTCCGGCATTACGCGCCTCCCGGCTCGATCCGATCGGAGCGCTCAAGAGCGCCGGTCCGAATAGCAGCGCGGGACGCGGCGAACGCCGGCTTTTGCGAGGAGTCACGATGGTGCAGACCGCGCTGACGCTTGCGCTGCTGGTGGGAGCCGGGCTCTTGATCCGGACCATGATGAATATTTCGAAAGTGTCATCGGGTTACCGGACCGGACATATTTTGACAATGAGCGTCACGTCGGTCGAAGGAGACTGGTCGGATTTTCACGTGAGAGCGCTGGAGCGGGTAGCCGCGCTTCCCGGGGTCGAGCACGCTGCATTCGCCTGGGGCGTGCCGCTGACGGGCAACGATTGGCCTGACCCGGTCGAAATCGAAGGACAGCCTCCAGCCAGGAATGAGAGCGAGCGGCTGATGCTGCCGCTGCGGTCCGTCACGCCTGGCTATTTCAATCTTCTCGGCCTCGCCATTTCGGATGGAAGAGATTTCCGTTCCACGGACAAGCAGAAAGCGCCCAGCGTTGCCATCGTCAATCGGTCGTTCGTGGATCGCTATCTTCCGCATACCAGTCCACTCGGGAAGAAACTCTGGCTTAGCGGGCGAGAGCGACCGCCCAGCGTGATCGTCGGAGTGGTGACCAATGGCCGTACCGAAGATTTGACGCAGGCAGCGGAACCCGAGATTTATCTTTCGCTCTGGCAGGCATCCGCGTTTTCGAAGCACCTGGTAATCCGAACGTCAGCAGATCCGCGTTCGCTCATGGCCTCTGTCCGAAGCACGCTGCGCTCGGTTAACCCGACCGTAGCGGTCGAAAATGTGAAAACGTTGGAACAGATACGCAACGATTCGCTGGCGTCGCGCACCTTTGCGATGCAGCTTTTGGTTGGGTTTTCACTCGTGGGTAGCGTGCTGACCCTGGTTGGAATTTATGGCGTGCTTTCGCTTTCAGTGGCTGGCAGACGGCGTGAAATCGCGATTCGAGCGGCAGTTGGCGCGGAGTGGCGGCATATTCGGAGCCTGGTCTTTGGCGAGGGGTTTCGGCTGATTGCGGGAGGCATCCTTTCCGGTATCGCCGCGGCGATTGTCCTGTCGCGCGTTCTCAAATCGTTTCTTTTCGAAGTAGAACCTACCGATCCAGTCACCTTGATTGGCGTGGGATTGTTGTTCGCGAGTGTTGCACTGCTGGCGTGTTGGGCGCCTACGCGCCGGGCCGCGAAGGTCGATCCATTGGAAGCTCTGCGCTACGAGTGATTCCTCCGCGGAAGATGAGTTGGAGCCCTCCGGCGGCCAGCCAGATAGTGCCCGCGATTTTCGCGGGCCGGGGTAGCGCCCACCAGATCAGAAGGCAAAAGAGAAAACCGGAAAGCGGGATGCAGGTGTCGAGAAGAACTTTTTGCGCCCAGTTGCGCGAACGCGGCACGAACACGCGCATGCACGCGAGATTCACGCCCATAAACGCGAGAAATGCGCCGTAATTGATGAGCTCGGCCGTCTGTTCGTAGCTGAGACAGAGCGCGCCGATGAGCGCGGCTACGCCCAGCAAAACGATGTTTCGCGCGGTATGGCCGGCAAACCAACGGGCGGGAAGTACGTTGTCGCGAGCCATTCCCCCTAGCAGGCGGGCTGCGCCGGCCAAACTGGTTAACGTGGTTCCGAAGCAGGCAACTACGAGAATTACTCCCATTGCGGTAAACAGTGCGGGTCCGCCGACGAGACGAGTGACGTCGAGAAATGCGGTCTCGTTGTTCGGGTAACTGCGATAATCCGGCCAGGCGAGCTGCGCCAGGTATACTTCGAGCGCGCTTAGCAGGCCGGTTAACAGGCAGACGGAGACAGTAGCGAGAGGAACCGAGCGTCGTGGATTATCGGCTTCTTCGGCGAGAGTAGTGACGCCGTCGAATCCGATATAGGTGAGCGCGGCGAGCGATGTGGCGGTCATGATGGCATGCAGATCGAAAGTCGCTGGATCGTAGAGCGGTTTGACGGAGAGAAGTCCATGCCAACCGTGAGCGGAGTAGAGAAAATGCGCCGCCAGATAAAGAAACGCCGCGATGATCACTGTCATGACGGCAAGCAGCGCTTTGTTGGCGCGCGCAAGCGATGAAATTCCGCCCAGATTCAGCAGCACGGCCAAGCCAATCACGAGCGAGACCCACAGCCAGAACGGAACGCCTTCGAACAAGCGGTGCAAAGTCAACGCGGCGTAAATGGAACTGACAATGGGAATGATCAGATAGTCGAGGAACATGGCCCAACCAACTACGTAGCCGGCAATAGGATTGAAAGCGCCGGAGACATATGAATAGGCGGAGCCCGAAGAAGGATACAGCGCAGCGAGGCGGCCATAGCTCAGGGCGGTGAGCATCATGGCAACCATGGCGAGCAGAATACTGGCCGTGACGTGACCGTGGGAAAGTACGTTCGCGAGCCCGAAGATGCCAACAGGTGCGATGGGCTGGATCAGCACCAGACCATAGATGATCAGGTCCGCTGTCTTCAGCTTCAAGGGAGACCTTGGAGGAGTGAATCGAGCGGCGGCAGGCGATCGCCGTCTTTGAATCCGGCATTCAAGTGCTGCAGCCGGCGCTGGAGCAGCCACCAAAATTGAAATTCGGAATCGTACTTAGAGAGAGCAAGCGTCAGGCGAAAGGGCTTGTACTCTTCCAGCCAAGCCTCGCGGAACTGATCGCGCAATTGGCTGATGCCATCGAGCATATCTTCCGTGCGGCTGTGGTAGATCGCACCGCTCTCAAGGCCGATGAGAGTAATCACGTCATGCTTGCTTGGCCGCTCGCCGAGCTCCTGCCAAAAATGCGAGATTTCGACCGCATAGATGTATTTCAGCGCCGTATAATCCAGCATGCGGGCGCCCACGAGCAGAGCCTTTACTGTTACGGCATCGACGGGCGCGGGCATATTCTCGAGCAACTCGATGGCACGCTGCGCTTCCAGGCGGCACTCGCGCAGCTCCTGCGTATGAACCGTGGACCGCTCGAGACGCTTCTTCGAAAATGGATTGTCCCAGAATGCTTCGATGGTCGAGGGACCCTGGGCGTTTTGAAGCGCCGTTTCCGCGCGCGTGAGATGCGCGAGCGCTTCCGCGAAAGGCGCGCCCGGCGCGCCATACTGAACATTCGCGTACTGCTCGAAGAAAGTCTCCGCCGTGGGTGCGGAGCCTTGCCAGGCCACGGCGGCGGCATGCGCCAGCGCTGGCTCGGCCATGCGCATTAAGACTTGCGTGTTGTCTGACCACCCGGAACTGAGGAATCCAAGGGCATGATGCTGGACGCCGGCCGCAACCAGGCGATCATCGTTCTCGAAAGTGGTGGCGAAGTCCGGAACCAACCAGCGCCAGGTGGACACCGCGCCTTGCACGACGATGGGCACATGCGCCTCACCGAAAGGAGCGAGAAATCGATCGTATTCGGCCGGGGACAGGGCCGAATAATGCCACGGAAAAGCGATCAGGCCTTTTGGTAAGCGCGGAATCATTTGCGGATATTTCTCCATCATGTCCGCCCAGGCCATGGGCGTTTTTCCGCGGGCTTGCAGGAGATTGGAGACATCCTGCAATTGCTCCAGAAAGAGATCTTCCGGCCGCCGATGAAGCCGGTCCGCTTCGCGCTCGAGCAGCCAGGTCTCGTCGAAGCCGACATGAAAGAACGGGCTGGGAAAGAGCGCCGCGATTTGCGCCACCCAGGCCGCTATGATCGGCTGAACGCGGGGATCGCCGCGCTTGAATTCGCCGCCATGCGGAATCACCGCGAGATCACTGTAACGTTCCATGCGGAACAGATCATGCAAGTGCCCGTAGAGTTCAAAGTTCGGGATTACATCGATGTGCCGGGCGGCTGCATAACGGATAATGCCGGCAACTTCTTCCTTTGTGTAGCGCCCTTCCGGCGGAAGCAGCGGAAAGCCATCGAGCGAGAGCGTCGCTTCCGAATAGAAATAGTATTGGTTGATCTTCCACGCGGCTAACAGATCGATCTGATGGCGGAGTTCGGGGAGCGTCGGGAGCTGGGCGTGGCTCATATCCATCATGAAGCCCCGATAGGCAAGTAATGGCCAATCGTGGATCGTCACCTCCGGCAAATAGGGCCGCGGTTCCGCTCTGACGAGCTGCTTGAGGGTCTGGACGGCGTAGTAAATTCCGGCTGAAGATTTGGACTCGACGTTCACGCGGTCCGAGGTGACGTGAATTGAGTACGCTTCGCGGGAGTCCGGCCCCGGCGTTTCTCCAGGAACGGGTAGCGCGCCGCCCGCTGCGCTCTGATGCAGCACGACGACGTGGCCCTGACAGGGTCCGGCCGGCAGCCGCAGTTCTGTTAGAAGCAACGGATCTCCGCCGCAAATTTTCGCATGTTCGAGCATGAAGCGGCCGCTCCCCAAATGCATTTCACGGACGGCGGGAAGCAGGTTTTGCGCCCGCGCGGACAGCAGGCAGATGAGCGGCAGAAGAAGGCGAATGTGTTTCATATGAGAAACGATCGTACTGCTATTGACACGAGCATAACAAACCCGCTATAACCAATCTCTAAGGAGTCTCCTCTATGGTCTGCCGCGCCTTTCTCGTTTCGCTTTGCGTTTCGCTCGCCGCCACTCTCATGTTTGCGCAGAACGACCTGGCCACGCTGCGGGGCGTGATTACGGATCAATCGGGAGCTACGGTTGCAGGCGCTTTGGTGAACGCGACCAATACGGCGACGGCGGCGGCTCGCGAAGTAACGAGTAACGAGCAGGGCGAATACGAAATTCCGTACCTGGTGCAGGGAACTTACCGGCTTACCGTTACAGCCGGCGGTTTTCAGACGTTTGTGGCGCAAGACGTCCTGATTCGCGCGCGCGAATTACGGCGGCTCGACGCGCAACTCGCGATCGGATCGGCGAGCTCGAAGGTAGATGTCAGCGTAGGAGCGGCGGTCATCTCGACAGAGGGCAGCCAGGTTTCGGCCGGTTTCAACAACACCCAATTCGTCAATAGCGCCTTAAGCCAGCAGACCTTTTTCCCCCAATCGTATATGACCACGCTGCCGAGTGTTCAGACACAAAACGGGAACGTGAACTTGCGCTTTGCTGGGCAGGGACCAGGGCAGATCGCCGAGGCAATGGACGGCATTATCAACGATGGCGCCAACAACCTGGTGCAGAACATGAACGATTTCGAAGATTTGCAGGTGATCCCGGTGAACAATAGCGCGGAGTATTCGCGGGTAGGCCAATTCACGATGGTCAGCCGGGGCGGCGGGAATCAATTCCACGGGCGGGCCGAATACGATCTAGCGAACTCTTATTTCAACGCGCGCAGCTTTTTCACGCCTACGAAGACACCCTTCAAGGAGCATCGCGGACTCGCGAACGTCAGCGGGCCAATCATCAAAGACAAACTGTTCTTCTATGCTGCCTATAATTTCGATCGAGTTCCGGCGTCCAGCTATTACACGCGCAATGTGCCAACGGACAGGATGCGCGGCGGCGACTTCTCCGACTACCTAAGGCAGTCTCCGGCCGTTGTGATCAAAGATCCGCTCACTAATGTGGCGTTTCCGGGTAATATGATTCCGGGCAGCCGGATCAATTCGGTGTCGCAGAAGATCCAGGATATGTTTATCCCGCGCGCCAACCGGCAGAGTGGAACGTCGATTCTGAATAACTATGGGTTTACGCAACCTTATCCGACAGACTTGCTGAAGTGGGATGGCGTGACCACAAGGATCGATTACCGGGCGAGCGACAAGAACCAGATGTTCGGACGCTTCATTAACCGGATCACGCCCTACGTCCTGGCCGGCTCGTTTGAGCAGCTAGGAGAATGGACGCGCGTGCGCAACAGCAGTTCGCTAGTTTTTAACGACACCTACACGTTCTCGCCTACTCTTGTGAACTCGTTTCAATGGGGTTGGTCGCGCGACTACATTATCGACGGCGATACCGTGGACGGGGTGACGCCGACGAGAGCCGACGTGGCCATTGCGGCGATCGGCCTCCAAGGAGTGAATCCGCAGGGCCTCAAAGTAATGGGTTTTCCGACCATTCAGCTCGCCGGACTCCAAACCCTTAGCCAAAGCGTAGGCGGGGTCAACGGCAACCGTAACGACCAGCAGTTTTCAAACACTACGAGCTGGGCGGTCTCGCGCCATGTCTTCAAATTCGGCGGCATCCTGCGATACTTCCACGATCATCCCCAAGGGATTACAGCCGATACTTTTGGAAATTTCAATTTCACCGGCTCGTTGAGCGGAAATTCGTACTCGGACTTTCTGTTGGGTCTGCCGGTTTCCGCCACGCGTGCGAATCCGATCACGAATCGCGTCTCAACCGCGTATGAATTGGGTTTCTTTTTCGGAGACACTTACAAGGTTACGCAGAATCTTACACTGGATCTGGGCTTGCGGTGGGAATACTTTCCCAGCGCGCGCTACCAGGATGGCTTGCAGTACCGCTGGGATTCGACGACTGGCAATGTCGTTGTGGATTCCAGTGCGCTGGCTCGCGTGAGCGCATTGTATCCGTCCTCGATAAAGGTTGTTGCCGGCGATCCCTATCCCAGCGCGGAACGAACCAACTTCCGTCCGCGACTCGGTTTGGCTTATCGACTCGGCGACAGGATGGTGCTGCGCGGCGGCTACGGCCAATACACCGAAGCCCTCGGAAATCTCTACCGATTGCAGGGCGGGGGCCCGTTCCAAGTCTCCGAGACATATTTCAACACGATCTCGGGTGGGCAGGCATTGCTCTCGTTCCCGAACCCGTTTCCGGGTTCCACGAATCTCGCGACCGTGCCGTCGCAGAGCGTAGTCGGATATCCCACGCAGACCGACCAGGGCATTATTCATCAATTCAACGCCACTTTGGAACGCGATCTGGGCCACGGCTTCGGTGCTCGCGTATCTTACATAGGCTCGCGGAGTCACGGCCTCAACTATCAGCTCGAACTGAATAAACCGCGCGCCAGCACGACGGCGTTTACCGCGGCCCGGCGCCCGTTCCCGCAATTCGTTTCCACGCAATATTGGCAAAACGACGGCAATGCCAAATACAACGCGGGCCAGATCGAGATACAGAAGCGCTCCGGCGGCCTTACTCTGGACGCGCACTACACGCTTTCGAGCAGCATGTCCGATTTCGGCGATCTCGAAAATCCTTACAACCACCATCTTTGGAATCGCGACGCGTTCAACTCACGGCATCGGTTTGTTTTTAACGCGACTTACGAGCTACCGGTAGGCAAAGGCAAGAAGTATCTGGCAAGCGCTCCGCGAGCCGTGGACGCCGCGCTGGGTGGCTGGCAGCTTAACTGGGTTACGTATCTGCAGAGCGGGCAATATTTCTCACCCACTTTTTCAGGCTCGGACCCATCGAACACGAACACGATCGGAGGTGCTCCGGACCGCATAGCCGATGGCAATCTGGCGCGCGATAACCGCTCTCCGGACCATTGGTTCGATCCGACTGCGTTCGCGATACCGAAGGCGGGAACGTACGGCAACAGCGGCGTCAATATTCTGGAAGGGCCGGGTCTGCGCTTAAACCATCTCAGCCTGTTGAAGAGCTTCGCGATTACCGAGCGGGTGCATATGATTTTCCAGGCCAATGCAACGAATCTTTTCAATACGCCGCATTGGGACTTTCCGTTTGCAAACATTTCGGTTCCATCCACGGCGGGACATGTCTACCAATTGCGCGATGCGGCGAGTGGTGGCCTGGGAGGGAAAGAGTATAGCGGGCCACGCCAGATTGCGTTCCGCTTGCGGTTGGAATTTTAAAGCCGGATTATTGTCCGACGGGAGCATAGGCAACGCAATCGATTTCGATCTTCATCTCAGGCTCAAGCAAAACAGCCTCTACCGTGGTTCGAGCCGGTTTGTCGCTGCCGAAGAACTGGGCGTATACCTGGTTCATAGCCTGGAAATCGGCGGCGTCAGCGAGGAAAACGGAGCATTTCACGACGTCCGACACGCGCGCGCCGCAGCCTTCCAGGATGCGCCTGATGTTTTCTAAAGTGAGCGTGGTCTGCTGCTGAATATCGCCAAAGCGGAATTCGTTCTTCTCCGGATCGATAGGGCCTTGTCCGGACACGAACAGAAAATCGCCGGCCCGCACCGCGGGCGAATAGGGGCCTTGCGGCCGCGGAGCCCCGGCAATAGAAATTCTTTCGATCATGATGACCAGTCTCTTACATAGCCACAATATTTTCAGTGCCGCCGAGCACGAGGCTTCTGTCCGGCAAAAGACGCCAGGGTCTCTGGCTCGCTATGAGCGGGCACAGCGATCGCTCGCGGGAGGAGTGTCGAGCGGCTTGCGCCGGGACGCAAGACCATATCCTCTGTATTTCAAATCAGGCGGTGGCGCTCAAATCGAGGACGTGGACGGGAACCTATACCGCGACTTTACGCTGGCGTGGGGACCACTGATCCTTGGTCATGCGCCCGCATGCATAGCTAAGGCCGTTGCCGAGCAGGCGGGGCATGGCTTTACCTTTGGCGCCCAGCACGATCTCGAGATTGAAGTAGCCGAGCGCCTTACCAGTATTATTCCCTGTGCGGAGCTGGTCTCGTTCGCCAACAGCGGCACAGAAATTGTTCAGGTGGCCCTGCGGCTGGCACGCGCGGTCACGAGCCGGGCCAAGTTCATCAAGTTTGAGGGTCACTATCACGGTTGGGCGGACAGTGTTTTAGTGAGCTATCATCCGGCGGTATCTCAGGACAGTGAGTCCGAAGGGATGATGGCAATGCCCGTGGGCGTGGGACAGCTCGCATCCAATTCCGCGGTCATTGCCGAGTGGAACAACCGATCGAGCGTGGAACGGGCTTTTGAAAAAAACGACGGCGAAATCTCGGCGCTGATTTGCGAGCCGATCCTGTGCAACAGCGGCTGCATCTATCCCGAGGAAGGATTTCTCCGATTTTTGCGCGAGATCACGGCCCGATACGGCGCATTGCTGATTTTCGATGAGGTGATCACGGGATTTCGTGTGAGACTCGGAGGAGCGCAGGAATTATTCGGCGTCACGCCGGATCTAGCCACATACGCGAAGGCAGTCGGCGCGGGCGCGCCGTTGAGCGTGCTCGCCGGGAAACGCGAGTTCATGGATCTCATTGCCACGGGACGGGTCGTGCACGCGGGTACGCTCAACGGCAATCCACTATGTCTAGCCGCCGCCAATGCCGCGCTTAAAGAATTGCAGGCCGGATCACCGGGCATTTATTCACGACTCGAAGCTGTTGGTGAAAGACTTCGCCTGGGGCTGGAGCGCATTTTACGTGAACGCGATCTGCCGGCCGTTACTAACGGGCGCGGTGCGGTCTTTCAAGTTTCATTTTGCGGCCGGCCTCCCCGGACGTATCGCGACACCCTTGCCGCGGACCGGCGGCTGTATAGTGATTTCGCGCTCGCGCTGCTCGATGAGGGAATTCTGGCATTGCCCGATGGGCGCTGGTATCTGTCTACCGCGCACACGGACGCGGACGTGGACGCTACGCTCGAATCAGTAAAGCGCGTATGAATTACCTTCTTCCGATTGCTTACATACTCGCGCTCACGGCACCTGCCAACGGCGCGGGTCTGCGCGCCGGTGCGGCGGAGAGCATCATTACGCCTCCCATCGGCGCTCCCATGGCCGGCTACTACACCAATCGGGCGGCCACCGCGGTACACGACGATTTACATGCGAAGGCGCTGGTGCTCGAAAACGAGGGCGTGGAAGTTGCATTCATCGTATGCGATGTAGTTTCGCTGCCGCGCGAGATTTCCGAGCAGGCTCGTAAGATCATTGCAACGAAAACGGGAATTCCGGAAGATCACGTGATGATCAGCGCGAATCATTCCCACACCGGCCCGGTGATTCTGACCTATCCCTCGCGCTATAACCTGACTGGCGAAATGAAGCGCATCGCGGAAGAATATACGGCGCAATTGCCGGCCCGGATTGCTGAATCGGCTATTTCGGCTGCAGCCAGGCTGCAACCCGCGCGGATACGATCGGCGATTGGCCGCGAAGACTCGCTCGGCTTCAACCGGCGGTATTTCATGAAGGACGGCACGGTCGGCTGGAACCCCGGCAAGCTGAATCCTAAAATCGCTCGGCCGGCGGGCCCTATCGACCCAGGGGTGCCCGTTATTTACATTGAGACGCCGGATGAAAAGCCGATAGCGGCATATGTCAACTTCGCCGTCCACCAGGACACCACGGGCGGACTTGAATTTTCAGCCGACTATTCCTACACCCTGAGCAAAGTGTTGGCGGCAGCGAAGGGTCCGGACTTGATTACGCTGTTCACAATTGGATGCGCGGGCAATGTGAATCACGTCGATGTGATGCGCAAGGAGCAACAAACCGGCTACGGAGAAGCGGCGCGCATCGGCGCCGTTCTCGCGGGCGATGTTCTGAAGACGATACAGCGAGCCTCCGTTGTATCCGATGCGCGTATACGGACCAGCCGGGAGATTCTGCGTTTGAAGTTACCGGAGCTGACTCGCGAGCAAATCGAGTGGGCGCACCGGACGCAAGAGACCGCCGGCAGCGCAAAACCGGCTCCCTTCCTGGAACTGGTTCGGGCCGGACGCGACATACAAATCGAATCCAGGCACGGAGCGCCGTTCGAGGCCGAGGTTCAGGTGGTAGCGATCGGCGATCAGTTAGCTATTGTTGGCTTCCCCGGCGAGATGTTCGTAGAGCTCGGCCTCACTCTGAAGCAGGATTCTCCGTTCCCCATTACGATCGCGACGGAACTCGCGAATGGTGCTCTGAGCTATATTCCAAACCAGCAAGCGTATCCGCAGGGCGCTTATGAAGTAGCCGCGTCCTGGCTCGAGCCAGGCTGTGGAGAAGCGCTTGTCCGGTCGGCGCTTAGCCAACTCGACAAATTATTTGCCGCCCAGCGCCACTAGGTCAAGAATGTTCCAGGTGGCGTCCCGCCAGCAGGCCGCCATCGACCACATGAACCGATCCCGTCACAAAGGCCGACTCGTCCGAAGCGAGATAGAGAGCGCTATGGGCCACGTCGGCGGGCGCACCAATGCGGCCCATGGGGTACATTTCTTTCAGCTTTGCGAAACCGGCCGGAAACTGCTGCCAATAGCGCATACAGGTTTCAGTTGCGATGGTGCCCGGACAGATTACGTTGGAGCGAACGTTCCACGCGCCATATTCGGCGGCCACTAATCGCGCGAGTGAGATCATGCCTCCTTTGGCCGCGGTGTATGCCGTTTCGCCGAAGCCGAAGAGAGCATTCACGCTAGAGACCCAAACAATGCTGCCTCCGCCACGCTTGCGCATGAGCGGCAAAGCCTGTTGGCAGCAAAGGAACGGACCTTTGAGACAAACGTTCAGGGTTCGATCCCAATCGTCCTCAGCCAGATCGACCAGCGTGACGTCGCGGAAATTGGCGAAGGCATTATTTACCAGAACATCGATGCCGCCGAACTTTCGGGCCGCCTTTTCGAAAAGGGCGCGCACCGCCGCGGAATCGCCGATATCGGCCACCGCTGCCATCGCGGTGCCGCCTTCTTTCCGGATACCGTCTGCAACTGAGCGTGTGGCGTTTCGGTCTAAATCGTTGACAATGACAGTCGCACCTTCGCGCGCGAACAGCCGGGCGGTTTCCGAGCCGATTCCGCCGCCGGCGCCAGTGATGAGGGCGATTTTTCCCTGGAGTCGACCAGCCATTCTTGCCGCAGTCAAATGCGGCTCTCGCGGCCGCGTTTGCTGACCTGTTTTGAAACCTCCATGCCCGCGCGCATCAAACTTTCGATCACAGGCGCGCCTTTACGGGGATTGAAGCGGGAACTTGGTCCCGAAATACTGATGGCGGCGATAGCGTGTCCGTCCGCTCCCAAAATCGGCGCCGCAACGCATGTGGCGAGCGGAGAGGTTTCCTCGCGGTCAATCGCATGGCCGCGTTCGCGAACTCGCTTCAGTTCGGCGAGGAGTTTGTCCAACTGAGTGATCGTATTGTCAGTCATGGCCGGCAGGTCGCGGCCGCTCAACACGCTTTGTACGAATTCCGCGTCCGAAAACCCGAGAATGGCCTTTCCGAGCGCGCTGGCATGGACATAAACCGAAGCCCCGGCGCGTTCATGCAGCCTCAGTGCATATTCACTCGGAACGACTTCGACGTATACGACTTTGTCGGAGACGATTTGCCCTAGATTCACGGTCTCGCCAAAGGTATCGCGAAGCTCGAGCATGTGCGGCATAGCGGCGCGCCGGAGGATTTCCGTAGTTGCTTCGCTCGTCACCAGATCGCTCAACGCCGTGGTCACACAGTATGTGCGGGCGGCGTCACGCAGGACGTATCCAAGATTTTCAAGCGTCGCCAGGATGCGGAAGACGGTCGATTTCGACATCTTCGTCCGGCGCGTCACTTCGTTCAGTGCGAGAGGTCCGTTTTTCGCCAGTTCCTCGAGAACTTTAAATGTTCCCTGAACCACCGGCACCATGTACTTGCTGCCTGGCTGAATCTTTTTTGTGTTGTTTACGGGCAATTTCAAGCCCAGCGTATCACGTTTCAATAGGGAAACTGCTAGGTAGGTTATCATCCGCCGCAAGAATCATGAATAGCTCTATTTCTTCCCGGCTTCCGACGACGAACGGAACTCGCTGATGGATATCGTGCGGTTCCACATCAAGCACGCATCTCTCGCCATTGGTCGCCATGCCGCCTGCCTGTTCCGCAATGAATGCGAGAGGGTTCGCTTCGTACAGCAGACGGAGTTTGCCGTGCGGATAACCCGCTGTGGGCGGGTAAAGGAAGACGCCACCTTTTAACAGAGTGCGATGAAAATCAGCGACCAGGGAGCCGATATAACGGGATGTGTATCTTCGGCCGAGCCGCTGCCGGCGGAGTTGCTTCAGATAGCTGCGATAAGCTTCCGGGAAGTCGTCGACATTCGCTTCGTTGACTGAATAGATCGTTCCTCCCTCGGGCATGCAAATGTTTTCGTGACTTAGAATATAAGCGCCGATGGCCGGATCGAGCGTAAAGCCAAAAACGCCATGACCGGTCGTGTAAACGAGCATTGTCGAGGGCCCATAGATGACGTATCCGGCCGCGACCTGCTTTCGACCCGGCTGTAAAACGGCCGCGCGACGATCGCCGTCCAGAGTGGGAGGGCAGCGGAAAATCGAGAAAATCGTCCCCACGTTTACGTTGACATCGATGTTCGATGAGCCGTCGAGAGGATCGAAAACGATGGCATACTCGCCCGTTTCCGAGGCTCGATCGAACGTGACGGGCTCCTCGTTTTCTTCCGAAACCAGGACAGCCACGCTGTCGCGAAGTCCGAGACAATGCATCAGCGCCTCGTTCGCGTACACGTCCAGCTTCTGTTGCGCTTCGCCTTGGACGTTAATGTCTCCGGCCGCGCCGAGCACATCCATCAGACCGGCCCGGCGAATTCTCGCCTCGGTCATTTTCGTGGCTAAAGTAATGCCAGAAAGCAGCCAGGAGAAGGTGCCGCGAGCTCCGGTAATGCGCTGCTGCTCTCTCAGGATATGGTGTTGAATCGTGGTGATCATTTAGACCCGCGGAAACCATCGCTTCCGATACATAATGTACGCTGCCAGGTACATCAACAGCGTAAAGGAAATCGCCCAAAGCAAAGAAGCGTTCCGTGGCGAGGCGAGGACCAGGAAGCAGTGGCGATAAATCCAGTCTTGCAGCCGCAAGACGTTCAGGGTAATCGCCAGCAGTTCCGAGAGCATGTAGATCACGATCGCGTTCATTCCCATAATCACGAAGGGCTTGAACAGCCGCCGGTATCCGAGGTGGTCCACCAAATAGAGGAACATCGCGAGAAGGATGGAAGACAAGCCAGCCATGAACAGCGCGAACGAGCTTGTCCACAACTTCTTGTTGATGGGCAGCCAGACATCGCAGATCAGGCCGATGGCGAGCAACGTATTTCCGACGAGAAACAGGACCGTGGTCCGTTCCATCAGGCTCTTCTTCAATCGGAGCAGTTGCCCGGCCAATATTCCGAATAGAGTGGTTGCGATAGCGGGCAGGGTGCTGACTATGCCTTCCGGGTCCCAGGTTTTTGTTGACTGATAGTTGTGCCGCCCGAGAACAATCCGATCGACATAGTGCGCCAGATTGCCTTCCACATCCAAGCGGCCTGATCCGAAGCCCGGCACGGGGACCAGCTTCATCAGCAACCAATATCCTGCCAGAAGGGAAACTATCCAGATAATCCGCGCTCGGAGGGTTGTGGTCGTGAGATAGATCGCCGATGCGATTAAGTAGCAGATCGCGATTCTCTGGAGCACGCCGAGAACACGCATGGACGAGAAATGGAAACCTGGATAAAGATAGACCAGCAATCCAAGGGCGTAAAGGATGAGAGTGCGCCGCAGCACCTGCCGCATCAGCGCCGATCGCGGAATGCCGCGGTCGAGGCGGCTTCCCACCGATAGAGTAATCGCGACGCCGACGATCCAGAGAAACGCCGGAAAAACGACGTCGGTAATCGTCCAACCGTTCCACTCGGAGTGGCGCAGCGGCCCGTAAACGTTGTGTCCGTCACCGGCGTTGTTCACGAGAACCATGAGCGCCATCGTCGCGCCGCGAAACGCATCGAGAGCCACGAGCCTTGAAGAGCCTGAGTTCTGTTCGCTCACCGCAGTGTGTGGTTCGCTTTCGCGGCGTCCAGCAGCGTCGGGTAGAACTGGACAAACGTGGTATCGACGGCGCCATGATCGCGATGACACGAATAGCACGAGGCGGACATTGGAATCTGCTTCGCCGATTCCTTGCCTTCACCGAACCCAAAAAAAGCCCAGTTGCCGGCGAAACGTTTTTCGTCTTTCACATGCACTTCGATTGCAGCGGCGCTGGTTTGGAAATGTCCGCCCTTGTTAATCGATCCCTCGGATTGCGACTTCCGGATTTCCAGGATGAATACAGTTTTGTCCGGCCAGCGGCCTGATGCGAGAAATGATTTGTAGGCCGACCGGTTCACGAAGACGTTGTCGAACCGTGGCTCGTCGCGTGTTTCGGCCGCCGCGGGCCCATAGGTCATACCCAGTCCCGAACTTAAAAATACCCATTCGCGATAGTCCTTCGGAAACCGCATCTGCCCTTCGGCCGTGAATTGCGGCCCGTCGTCTTTCCGTTGTTCAGCGGCGATTAAGGCCAGGCAGCCCGCGACGCACAGAATTGCCTTGATCATGTCATTTCTCCGAGCTCTTTCGAATGCTTCATACTAAACTGCCAGCATGCGACATCTTTCGGCAAGTTTGATTCTTGCATGCGCGCTCCTGACGCCAGCCTTTTCCCAGAACGGAGGCAGCGCCTTCGTCGGGCGTTGGGACTTCGACGTCCATCCTGCGGCCGGCGTCGGCGCTAATTGGCTCGGCGTAACAGAAAACGGCGGAAAATTGGACGTTTGGTTCCAGCCCACCGGCGGCCACGTTATTCAGGTGAAAGACGCTCATGTGGACGGCTCGACTCTGATTTTCACGGCGGCTCCGGCCTCCGCGAACCACCCGGTCACTACCTGGGAATTGCAGGCTGCGGGCGACAAGTTGACCGGCGTTCAGAAACGCGGCACCCAATCGACGCAGTTAACAGGCGTGCGGGCGCCCGAATTAAACCGCAGCGCCCCGAAGGCGTGGTCGAAACCGGAGGCGCTCTTTAATGGGAAGAACCTAGATGGCTGGGAGCCGATCGGAGATCCAGCGAAAAGCCATTGGGTCGTGAAGAATGGGCAACTCGTGAACGAGGCGCACGGCGCGAATCTCAAGTCAGTCCGCAAATTTGACGATTTTAAGGTGCATTTCGAAGTGAATTGCCCGGACGATGCTAATAGTGGCTTTTATCTGCGCGGGCGTTACGAGACGCAGCTTGAATATGTGCCCGCGGGCAGCGAGCCGCCGGAGCGCTCCATGGGCGCCATTTACGGACGCATTGGGCCCAGTTCGCAATTGCCGCGCACGCCGGGTAAATGGGAATCGTTCGACATCACGCTGGTCGGCCGCACTGTTACGATCGTTCGCAATGGCGTCAAGATAATCGATGCGAAGCATATCGACGGTATTACCGGCGGAGCGCTGGACGCCGATGAAGGGGAACCGGGGCCGTTCTATATTCAAGGCGACCACACGGGTGGGCTCATGTTCCGCAACATTACCGTTTCTGTGCCCAAGACATAGCTCGACTGCCAGTCAAAACCCCATCTGGCGCATGCGTTCCAGAATCCGCGCGCCGTACTGCGTCAGATGGCCGGGCTTTCGGTGCAACGGCGCGGGCAGTATTTCGGCCAGCTCCGCAGCCTGCTCGCGTCCGATCCGGCTCGCGGGAATCCGGAAGTAATATTTTGATGCCGCCTCGGCCCCGTAAATGCCTGGGCCCCACTCAATCACATTCAAATAGAGCTCTAGGATGCGTTGCTTCGACAGAATTCCTTCCGCCAGGGGAACGATGGAGAATTCCACGCCTTTGCGAATCACTGAGCGCCCGGTCGAGAGAAACAGATTTCTAACCAGTTGCTGTGTGATCGTCGAAGCGCCGCGCTTGCGCCCATCCCCGAGATCCTGCTCTACCGCGTTGCCTATCTCCTTCCAATCGAACCCGTGATGATGAAAAAACCGCGCGTCTTCCGCCGCGACTACCGCATGTTGCAGATGCGGTGAGATCTCGCGGAGCGGCACGAAAGAGTAGCGCTTCCGATCGGCATGGCGCTCGATCTGTACTGCCGTGGTTGGCGGGTCGATCCAGCGCAAAAGGATGAGCGCAGCTATCAACAAACCGTAATACGCGAGAACGGCAAGGAGGGCCCAACGCAGAACGCGTTTCCAGCCCGACGATTTCCGGACCGTTTTCCCTCGCTTGCGTTTTGCTTTACGTGGCACATAAGAGAATAACGGATACGTGCCCGTAGACACTGAACGTTCGCAGACCGCGCTTACGACCGCATCTGTTCCGATTTGGCGATGGGTCGTCGTCCTGATTCCGGGCGCGCTGCTGTATCTGCTTCCGGTGCCCGGGCTCGATGCGGGTCAGCGGCATCTGCTCGCGTTTTTCGCCGCCACCATCGTAGCTCTCGTGACGCAACCGGTTCCCATGGGAGTGTCGGTCCTGGTTGCCATGACGGCGCTTGTTCTTACTCGAACACTCCCGGCGGCTAATGTTCTCGCCGGCTTCAGCGATCCGACGGTTTGGCTCATCTTCACGGCATTCTTCTTCTCGCGCTCGGTAACCCAGACCGGACTCGGCATGCGGGTTGCGTACAGTTTCGTCGGTAAGTTCGGAAAGAGTTCTCTCACGCTCGGGTATTCGCTCGCTTGTTCAGACCTGGTGCTTGCGCCGTTCGTTCCTTCGGACACGGCGCGAGGCGGCGGCATTATCTCGCCGATCGTGCGCTCGGTTAGCCGGGCGCTCGGATCCGAACCTGGTACGCCGTCGGGCAAATTGGGCGGGTTCCTGGTCCTGGTCGCATTTCATACGACTTATGTCGCCTCGGCGATGTTTCTTACTGGAATGGCGTCCAATCCTTTGATTGCCGATTTCGCTTTCAAGATAGGCCATGTCGAACTCACATGGCTGCGTTGGCTCGCCGGCTCAATCGTCCCCGGCACTCTGTCGCTGCTCCTCGTGCCCTACCTCATCTACCGCCTCTATCCGCCTGGAGTGACCGGTACGGAAGGCGCCGGGGTCCATGCACGAGCTGAATTGAAAACGATGGGCCGCATGAGCCCGCGGGAACGCCGCCTGGTGGTGATTATGCTGGCTGTCATGGCCGGCTGGATTTCTTCCCCGTGGCATCACATCCCGAATGCCTTTGTCGCGCTCGCCGGCATATGCGCGATTCTGATTTCCGGCGTGAGCTCGTGGAACGATCTTCTTTCGGAGCGCGGAGCATGGGATGCGCTTATCTGGTTTGCGCCGCTTATCACGATGGCCGACGAACTGAATAAGCGCGGCGTGATTCGAACACTCTCGCAGTTTTTATTCGGCTACACGAAGGCTCTGCCCTGGGCGGCGGCGCTTGCGCTGCTCGTGATCGCTTATGTCTACGTGCATTACGGCTTCGCCAGCATGACCGCGCACATTACGGCGCTGTACCCTGGTTTTCTGGCCGCGGCATTGGCCGCCGGCGCGCCTCCCATGATCGCCGCTCTTGCACTCGCCTATTTTTCCAATCTGGACGCCGGCATCACGCACTATGGAACCGGCTCCGCTCCCGTTTATCTCGGGCTCGGCTACGTTAGTCAGTCCTCCTGGTGGAAGATTGGTTTCCTTATTTCTATAGCGAATTTGATCATCTGGCTGGGAGCCGGTATGTTCTGGTGGAAACTGGTGGGGCTTTGGTAGAGAGGTAAAGACTTACGAAAATGGCCAGACCCGTTCGATCGTCTTGCTGAGCATCCAGCTTTTATCTTCGGCATTCAGAAATTTCATGTTGTCACGCACGACCGTCAGCCTTTGCGGATAAGTGGCGATCTCTTTCGCAATCGGCCAATCGGTGGCCCACATCAGCCGCTGTGGCCCGAACGTGCCGTATAAATGCTTAACCAGCGCTTGCGCATCCAGCCACGGATAACTTTCCTTGGAAAGCGACCAGGTGTGCGAGATCTTCACAAACACCTTGGGATACCGCACGAGCGCGGTCAGCTTCTCGAGTTCCTCCGGGTGATCGACCGGGCAATCCGCCATGTGGTCGATGACAATTGTTAAATTCGGAAACTTGTCTATCAGCTTTTGAATATCCGGAATGCGGCCGATCGGCGCGAGCAGCGTCATCGGAACTTTAAGGCTTTCGCAGCGCTTCCATAAAGGTTCCATTAGCGGCCCGCGAATCCAATCGCCGCTGGCATCAGCGGCCGGACTCAGGCGCACGCCGTGAAAGCCTTTCTGTTCGGACCAGTGCGCAAGATGGTCCGGCGCGGCGGGATCCAGCGGGTCTACGCGGCACACCCCCCGAAAATACTGCGGATATTGCCGGAGTACCGCCGCCAGATAGCTGTTGTCGTAGCGATAGTGAATCACCTGGATGATTACTGTTTTGGCGATGCCGTTTTGCTTCATGAGCCCGAGCAGCGCCTCGGGAGTCGCGTCATACGCGGGCACTTTCGCTCCGGCCGCAAACGAAAACGCTGCATCATGCTTCCAGACGTGTACATGTGGATCGAGAATCGAGTAACTCGGTACTGTAGCCGCGGCCGCCGCCATTTGCAATACGTCCCTTCGGGTAACCCTACGCATAAATAGGTTCAAGCTTTCTGACGATGTAATCTCCGCAGCGTTCGTAACTCGTACGCGGGCCCTTTCGCGCGATATCGAGATCCGAACAAAGCCAGCCGTCGAACGCAATGCTTTTCAGAACGCGATGGCAAGCCGGGAAATCGATCTCCCCATCGCCCAGGTCGTATGTGTTGCCGACGTATTTAGGGGTCAATCCGGCGCGCTTGGCGTCTTTGTAATCCGCCATCATAAGACGGTGCGCGTGTTTCTCCATCAATGCCGCCGGATCGCCGCCGGCAAGATACACGTGCGCGGTGTCGGGAGCGAAGTAGAACAATTTGGGATCGGTAAGCGTCATGCAGCGGTCGACCTCGTCGGCGGTCTGGACCATTTGGCCGAGGTGGCTGTGCAAGCCCGCCCGGAATCCCATTTCGCGTGCAGTTTCTCCTAGCCGGTCGTAGAACCGGCACATGGTGGTAAACGCATCGCCCGACGGCCCGCGCCGAGGCGAAAAAACGACCAGCATGTTCGCGTCGAAACGCTTTAGGAAATCCATCGAGGTCCGCGCGCGAGCGAGAATGTCGGCGTGCTGCGCCGGGTCCTCCGCCGCGCCATTGAAAGAAATGGTTATGACGTGCAGCCTGCGGCGCGAGACCTCCTGCTCTATCTGCTGTTCGGTGACGTCGTATTTCGCGAGGATCTGCGGATACTGCGTCAAGCGAAGCCCTATGAAGCCGGTGTCGCGCATGACATCGAGGATATCCGTGAAGCGGCTGCCTGGGAAGGAATTCCACAAATTCGAACCGAGGGCCCAGCGAACGTTCCGATTGGCCGGCAGTTTCGCTGCCAGTTGCCCCAATGCAGCCGCCAAACCGAGTAAAACTTTTCTCCTGGTCATCACAGGACAGCATATCCCGCGCGCCACCCGAAGAAAATTCTCAAATAAAATAGCCGTGCGTTGCAGTCTGACGATTAAGAAGAGCAATGAACACTGCAAACGACAGATGCTGGCCGGGTTACGAGCCGGTGAAGGGAAAGAAACCATCCAGTCAAGGCAGTTGCCGCCCCAAAGCTGAATCAAAATTATCTTCTCTCGAAAAGGCATTTCGTGGAAAGCGGAAGCGACAACTCGCTGAGTGGTCGAAGGAGCATCCCGATACGAGCAAATCGGCTGCGCAACACCTGCGAGCCCCAGGCAAAAAGGCAGCGGGCGCGAGCAAGTCTAAGAAGGGGAAGAAAGGTGACTAGCAGCCTCTCGCTCGGCGTCCGGCCGGTTCATGGCAAAGGCCGCTACAATGCGATCGCCCTTGAACCACCAGGCGCTGAAGCTAGACGAATTTAAATCGCCTTTATACTCGGTCCGTTCCGCGCCTTCGGTACTTCCCCAGAATTCATAGGACAAATCAAAGACATCCGAAAAGAAGTAAGGAATATTCTTGAATGGCGCCATCTCGCCGCGCAGGCGCCGGGCTAAATATTGTCCCTGTTTAACGGCGTTATCCCAGTGCTCGAAACGGCGTTGTTTCCCACTCAGTACGTCGTGATACCGCGCCATATCGCCTGCAGCGTACACGTCGGGAGCGCTCGTCTCCAAAAATTCATTTACCAAAACGCCATTGTCGGTTCGCAGGCCGGCGGCCTCGGCGATATCCGTTACGGGTGTAACGCCGATACCGGCCACCACCAGATCCGCCTCTAATTTCGCCCCGCTCGACAGCGAAATAGAGCTGTCGCCGACTCCCGCGACCTGTGCTTCGGGGACCAGACGAACGCCACGATCCTGATAATACCTGGAAAAAAACCGTGACATCTCGGGCGTAAAAAAACTTTTCCAAACGCGATCCTGCGGAAATATGAGAGCTGTCTCTCGCCCCTGCTGCGCGCTTTGAGAGGCCACTTCCATTCCTATGAAGCTTGCGCCTACAACCGCCACTTTCTTCGCGCTCTTTAATGCGTCGCGCAATCGCACCGAATCGCTCAGGGAGCGGAGATACAGCACGTTGCCGCGATCCGCTCCCGGCACATCCAGCGTGCGCACACGGGCGCCTGTGGCTAGAACCAATTTCTTGAAACCAAATTCCTGGCCCGATTTTCCAAGCAACCGTTTTCCTGAAAGATCGATGCTTTGGATCTGCAAATTCAGATGGATATCGATGCCATGCTCACGATAGAAGCTCTCGTTATTGATGAGAACGCTCTGCTCGTTATCCTTGCCGGCCAGAAGGCTTTTCGAAAGAGGCGGGCGCTCATACGGAAGCGCCTGGTCCGCCGAAACGATTGCGAGCTGCCCCGGTTTAAGACCGCCTTCCACGGCTTCTTTTGCAGCATATCCGGCTACCATTCCGCCGCCCAGGACGATCGTGTTGTACATGTTCACGTCCTGAGAATACACCTGCCCCTCTTGGATCTCATACATGAAACAATCCGCGCCGTTGCGTAGTCGTTATCCGTGAACCTGGGAAACGGGTTTGCTGTTCACGTTTCCTGAATCGCGAGCCGAAGGAGGACGGCAGGCAGGCACGCGAAGGTGTTTGATAGCGCGGCGCGTGGATGATACGGTGTGTAGCAGGGTTCTTGCCGTCTCCCTTGCTTTATGGCGCCTCCGGGAACGGTAAAATCGTTCAGCAGGAACAGCCCGGGGAACCAGCACGCATATGGCCGTATCATCCGCCGCAGGCTCCAAGCGTCCGACGTGAGCCTCCTTCATTTCATAACCGCCATTCCGTGGAATGTGCGGGGAGGCAGCGGTTGCTACGTCGGAACTCGCAATTTAGCCGAAGCGCTTCGTCACGCCGGGATCGGTGTCGACATGGTCACGCCGCGCATTCATACGCCGATTTATACGGCCACGCGCATTCTTTTTAATGAGACTCTTCGCTGGCGCGATTTTCGCGGCGAAGCGACTATTGGGATCGATGCCGACGGTTACCGCATCGCGGGAAAAAAGAATTCGCTTCCGCATATCGCCTGCATCAAAGGCGTTCTTGCCGATGCAACGCGGTTTGAGCAGGGCGGCACGAGGCTGAGCATGGCATTGCAATCCCGCCTGGAAGCCAAGCATGCCCGGCGCGCCGATCTGGTGGTCACGATCAGCCAATATTGCGCCGTGCGGCTCGAGGAGTTGTATGGCGTAAAGAATGCGGTCGTCGTGCCGGAATTGATCGATCTGAATTCCTGGCGGCATTTGTTCCGCACAAATCCTGCCATACCGGACCCGCGCGCTTTCAGCGTTCTATGCGTGTGCCGGTTCTATCCGCGCAAGCGCGTGGAAGTGCTGCTTCGAAGCGCCGCGCTGCTGCGGGACCGGATTCCCCAATTGCAACTGCGCATCGTTGGAAACGGACCGGAGAACGCGCGATTGCGCCAAATTGCTTTCGACCTGCATCTCGAATCGACCGTCCGCTGGCTCGGAGACGTGAATATGGAAACGCTGGCTGCCGAGTATGGGCGCTGCGATGTGTTTTGCTTGCCGAGCGTACAGGAAGGCTTCGGCATTGTGTTTCTGGAGGCGATGGCGGCCGGGAAACCCATTGTCGCCGCGCGTGCCTCTGCCGTTCCCGAAGTAGTGCGCGATGGGATGTTAGTCGAGCCAGAAAATCCGGAAGCGCTCGCCGAGGCGCTACTCACGCTCTGTCGCGAACCGGATCTGCGAAGTTCTCTTGGCTCCGCGGGAGCGCGCCGCATCGAAGAGTTCGAGATGCATCGTGTGGCCGCTCTCTTCTTGCAACAGATTGCGAAAGTTGTGCCGAGCTTGACGCCTCAGTGGCTTTCACCCACCTGTGGCAGCGCAAAGGCAACGTAGCTTCGTGAACTGGCCGGCGGCAGGACCCCGCCAACCGGCAGCTTCACACCTTCCGGAAATGGATTCCCGCCCGAAGCCGCAAACAAAATATATTCACGTCCGCCGGCTTCATAGACCGCCGGAACGCCAAGCGAGCCATTGGGAAGGTTTTTGGTGCAGATCAGCTTGCCCGTATCTTTATCGAGAGCGTATAACTTGGCATCGTTGCCGGCGAACAACACCAGGCCGCCGGCGGTAATTACAAATCCGCTCTTCGGATACACGTTCCCGCGCGGGGTAGCGCTCGGGCCCGCTTGCGGCAGGTCTCCATAGGGCGATTGCCATTTGATTTGGCCCGTATTGAGATCGTACGCGGTGATCGTGCTCCAGGGCGGAGTGATCACGTATCCTTCGTTGCCGTATCCGGTCTTATAGCGCGAAGGAGGTGGCGTAACATCCGCAGGATAAGCCGGCTCCACGCGCGCGAACGCGGCGAGCATGCGGCTCGAAGCGGCGGAGCCGGGCGGCGCGGAGTCGGGATCGGTCAGGAAAGCAAGCAATGCGCTCATCACTTGTGGCGGCACGGAAGGAAATGCCGGCATGCCGCCTCTTCCTTTCACAATGACGTTTTGAGTGGCATCCGCGCCGAGGCGCTTCACTGCCGTATCGATCGCCGGGCCTCTGTCTCCCTCTAACGCGGCGCCATGACAAACCTGACAATTTTGTTCGAAGAAAGCGCGTCCTTCTTCGGCTGGGGTGGGCGCGCCACCCGGCATTCCCGCTCGTCTAGCGCGTGCTGGAATTGTTCCGCCAGTATTTGCAGCGGTAGATTCTCCGGCTGGAACCAGTTTGATGATCGACGGCATATCCTTCGATTCCACGTAGACTGTGCCCGTGGCCGGATCCGCTCCGCTGCTGAAGAAAAGCGCTCCGCCGTTTACGCTTGGTAATAGGATCGTGTCTACCAGGCCAGGGGGCGTATAGAAACCTTTTCGCGCACTCGCGAGCCGGTCCTTCCAATGCGCTCTCTCTTCCGGCGTCATGAACACGTCGTACATATCCTTCTCAGTCATGCCCTGCCGCGCGAACGCGGGCACGACAGTGGGAAACGGCTGCGTGGGCGACGTAACTTCACCTGGCACATCCGATTTCGGTACAGGCCGCTCTTCAATCGGCCACAGCGGCTTGCCCGTCACGCGGTCGAAGACGTATAGAAAACCGTTTTTACTCGCGAGCGCCACCGCGTCCACGTTCTTGCCGTCATGTTTTACCGTCACCAGTTGCGGCGCGGCTGTGGGATCGTAATCCCATACGTCGTGATGAATGGTCTGAAAATGCCAGAGATACTTACCGGTACGGGCATCGAGCGCGATCAGGCAATCGGCGAATAAGTTATTTCCTTTGCGGTCTCCTCCATATAGCTCGTACTTAGGGGAAGCAACCGGAAGATAGACAATCCCTCGTTTCTCGTCAACCGTGATTTCTCCCCAGGTATCGACTCCGCCCATGTATTTGTAAGCGTCTTTGGGCCACGTATCGTAGCCGAACTCACCGGGGCGGGGAATTGTATGAAAGACCCAGAGCAGCTTTCCAGTTACTACGTCGAAAGCGCGGATATCTCCCGGCGGCGCCAGATAGCCTTCGCCGGTTGCGCTTCCGACTATCAAAATATTCTCAAAGATTCGGCCAGCGCTCCTCGATGACAAGCCTCTAGGGGCGCGATCGAGACCTGTCTTCAAATCCAGCTTTCCGTGATCGGCAAAAGAATCCACCAGCTTCCCGGTGCGGGCATCGATCCCGTACAGAAAGCCCGAGGCCGAAACGAACAGCCGTCGATCGCTCCTGTCCTTGCTCTCCCAATAATTTCCGCCACGCTGGCCCGTGATTCCGGCGAATCGCGCAAATGCGGCAGGTGTGCCCGGCGCCTGGGCAAATGGGTGTACCCAGAGTTCTTTGCCCGTTGACGCATCCACTGCAACAAGCGATCCTTGCTTAGCGGAAAAATAAGCGACGTTGTCTATCACTAAGGGGCTGAATGTGTAGCTCAGGTCATCGCCTGTTTCGTATGTCCAGGCGATCTCGAGCTTATCGACATTCCCGCGATTGATTTGCTCGAGCGGCGAATAGTGCGAACTATCAGGCCCGCCTAAGTATTCCTGCCAATTCGTATAAGTCTGCTGAGCGAATAGAAACGCAAGAGCAGCGTACAAACGACTATCGAGCATTCGTCCTAACTCCAGGCTTGCCCCAAAAGATGTATGTTCCGCTGCGTGTGGCGGTAACGATGTCGATCGCTCCGTCGCCGTTCAAGTCTTTCGCGAGTACATCCGATCCCGCGCCCGACCAATTATGAATCATCTCCGGAACCAGCTCGGCGCCGCCCGGCGCTTTCTTGTTGCGGACTGTCTTATACCAGTAAAGAACGGCGGGGCCGTAGGGGTCCGGGTCGTAGTAATCGTCCAGGTGCGACCAAAAGCGCTTTCCGACAACGAAGTCCGGAATACCATCGCCATCCACATCGGCGATCGCCGAACCGTGCAGCTCGGAAAACGCAACAGCATTGGGCTTATCGCCGCTGTGATCATCCATCACCATATGCTCGACAAAAGAGATTTCTCCGCTCGCCGAACGCTTCTGCTCAAACCAGGCGAGTCCCCAGCCGTGCGCCTGCAAGCTTGTCACGACGTCGTTGAGCCCGTCGCCATTTACATCGAATACGCCGATTTCCGCGCCGCCGGCGGATTCGCGCGTCCAGCGTCCAAAAGCTTCAGGATGATAGCGCCACGGCTTCCCGTCGCCTCCGGATGCCGGCTGTTCCCACCACCCCGATGCGCCCAAAATATCCACGCGACCGTCCCCGTTCACATCGCCAGCTCCGATGCCGTGAGCGGTCCACGGACCCTTTTCCGAAACGGTGTGTACTACCCATTCACCGGTCGGATTGGCGGGGTCAGGCTTCGCGTACCGCATAAATCCTTCGGCTTCGTAGACCAGCTCCGGCTTGCCATCGCCGTCTACATCTCGCAGCAGTGTCGCTTCGCTCTGCACCACGCCCACAACCTGATGCTCGCTCCAGCGGCGCGCCTCGCCTTTGGGATTCACATACAGGACTGCGCCGGATTTGCCGCCGGCCGCATGGCTCGTCGTGAGAACATCCGGCCACCCGTCCCCGGTGAAGTCGTAAGCATGCTCCACCCAATCTTTCATCGAATACTGAGTCGAGACATTATAGGCTTGCGCCGGATAGATCTCTCGCGAAGTTGTGTAATCAGGGCCGAAGTAAATGAAAGGGCCGGAGACGATATCCAGCTTGCCGTCACGATTGAAGTCGGCAGCATCCGCGGACCAGCCGTAGTAAAACGGACTGAGGCGCTGCATACGGAATCGCGGCGAGACCTTCTCGAGCGGATCTTTTTTCATCGCCAGATCTTTGTAGGCGAGATCTTTGAAGCACACTTCGCCTCCCGGTCCGACGTACAACGCCGCCGGTCCGAATGAATCCATATCTTCGGTCGCGGCGCTCACTTGTCCCCCACCATCGTTCAGAAATCCCCGCACAATATCGGCGTCGAGCAGGATCTCAAGACTATTCCATTGCCCGTGTTGCACGCCCTGAATGGGCCGTTGAATCGGATTTGCGATGCCGCCGGGCATCTTGGGAAGCGCAGGAAAAGCGCCCGGACGCCGGGTAGCGGAAGCGTCCACGGCGGGCGGCGCAAACCGGATCTGTCCCCCTGCGGGCCGCAGCTTCGTTCGTTCCAATTCTTTTCCAGAGCTGTCGAGGCGCAGCTTGTACGCTTCGAGCCCGCCGTCGCCGATCGAAAGGAACACGCCCTCCAGGCCGTCGTCCACTTTGTGCGTGCGCAACAAAACGCCCGTATTGCAGGCGCCCGTGCAGCGGAATTCGAAGTAGAGGCCGGTATCTTGCAGCGAATGATTGGAGATCAGCCAGCCGGAGTTTTCCTGGCCGGTCGATTTCCCAGTCACTTCCCCATTGGCGGCCTTCCAATTTGCCTGCCCAAGAGTGTGCCACTGGTCGAGGCTCGATTCTTTGAACGTCGAATCGGGAATAAAGCTGGGGCCCTCGGCGCGAAGATTGGTGAGAAAAGGCAAAGCCATGGTGAAGGCCGCCAGCCACAAACTTTTGTTCAACATCAAACACTCCGCTCTTGTTGCATGATCCGCAATGCAAATTGCATATGCCCGCGTGTGATCGTATCAAAGCCCGATTACCGGGTCAATATTTGTTGCATTTGGCGCCGCGAACCGGTTCCTGCCTTTTCAAAGGCGAGGGTCTTTTCGGCTCTCTCGATCAGATTTTTTTGAATTGCCGGCCATCGGTCGTATGCTTTGCCGCCCGGAAGGAGTTCGGCCGCGGTGAATCCGGTGGGCGCCACGTCTTCACTGTAAATAATCATCAGCTCCTTCCGCTTTTGTTCATCCAAAAGATGTACCAGACGCACGGACATCATTCCCGCCGGGAACTTGTATCCTTTGGCGCGAATTAATCCGTTGATGTGTTCGAGATCTGAACCCGGTTGGGTTGCCGCATTCTTCGGTCGGACCCAGGTATCCACATAGAAGTTCATGCCGCCGAGCTTGGCGATTCGCGTTGAATCGTATGTGTGCTTTAATTCCGGCCTTGTGGGGACGTAGCCTTCGAACTGCACCCAATAGAGCCGCTGCACGTTCTTGTCTCCATCGGCTTCAACGAATGCATGCAGCTCACAATCCGCGATGCCATAGAGCACCCATCGGTCCGCGCCCACGTACGTCACAGAGTTCGGCAAGTTGATCCGCACTGCGGGATTGCGCTGGGAAGTGATTACATTTCTTTGAACGGTGCGCTCTGGCAGTCTATTTTGCGCTGTGAGGAAAGCGCAAAAGAGAAGTGCGGCCGCGCCCGGTTTGATCCGACACCACATTACACACTGATGATGACATTCTTAGCGAGTATTCCTAGCGGCGGGCTCATACTAGAACTCAGGGCGTATGAAGAGTTGGCGTTTTACTGATTCGGCACAGAACCCGCAACTCATCGAAATGGACGTTCCTCAACCGAAGCCTGGGCCAGGGGAGGTGCTCGTCCGGGTGTACGCGGCCGGCGTGACGCCCACAGAAGTCGTGTGGTATCCCACATCCCACACGAAGAACGGTGAGAAGCGCACGGGAGCCGTCCCCTCACACGAGTTTTCAGGTGAGATCGCGGAAACCGGTGAAGAGATTTACGGAATGAACGACTGGTTTGCTGACGGAGCATTGGCGGAGTACTGCGTCACGCAGCCGGATTGGATTGCTCCGAAGCCGCGGCGCCTCAGTTGTGCCGAGGCCGCTTCCGTGCCCATCGGCGCTTTGACCGCGTGGCAAGGATTGTTCGATCGCGCGAAACTCCAGGCCGGCGAGCGAGTACTCGTCCATGGCGGAGCGGGCGCTGTCGGAATTTTCGCGATCCAGTTGGCGCATTCGCGCGGCGCCTATGTCATCACGACGATATCGGCACGGAACTCCGAGTTCGTGATGGGACTCGGCGCGAATGAGGCGATCGATTACAAGACAGCACGTTTTGAAGACAAAGCGCGCGACATAGACGTGGTGTTCGATTCGGTGGGCGGCGATACGCTGCGGCGTTCGTGGGGCGTCCTGAAAGAGAACGGCAGATTGGTGACCATCGCAGCCGATTCCGAAACGCCGGCCGACGAACGCACCAAGCAGGCGTTTTTTATTGTCGAACCGAATCGTCCGCAGCTTCTCGAAATCGGAAAGCGGCTAGAGGCGGGGGATCTTCGGCCGGTGGTAGATACAGTACTGCCGTTTTCAGAGGCTCGGGCTGCCTTTACGCGCAACATCGAGAAGAAAGGCCGCGGCAAGTTGGTCGTTACAGTGCGTCCGCACGATCAATCGCCCCATTGAAGCGCGGTTTGCGATTCGATCTTGGCCGCATCCAGTTCAATGCCAAATCCGGGTTCCTCCGGGAGCGCGATGTGCGCCCGGACTCGCCGCGCTTGCCAGCAAGCCAGCGAATTGCCTTCGCTTCATGCGCTTGCCATCCGCGCCGCCATCCGCATCGCCTGCTTCATGCTGTGCGCGTCCGCTTTATTCTTACCCGCGATGTCGAATGCCGTGCCGTGATCAACCGAAGTGCGAATGATCGGAATGCCGAGCGAAATGTTCACTGTCCCCGCAAAATCGAGAAGCTTCATCGCGATATGACCCTGATCATGATACATGGCAACTACAAGATCGTAAGCTCCCCTCGCAGCCTGCAGAAAGATCGTGTCGCCGGCGTACGGGCCGCTGCACTCGATCCCCTTCCGCCGCGCCTGTTCAATGGCCGGTACGATGAAGCGGTCGTCCTCGTTCCCGAAAAGTCCGTGCTCTCCGGCGTGCGGATTCAAACCGCACACGGCAACGCGCGGCCGTTCAAACCCGAGCAGTTTCATGGCGGCATCGCCCAACTCGATCGTGCGCAGAATCCGCGTCGTGTCGAGCTCGCACGCTCGCCGCAGCGGGATGTGAGTAGAAACGTGGACGGTCGAAAGCATTCGGCTCGCGAGTAACATGCGCGAATCGGTCGCGCCGCAAAGTCCGGCAATATACTCGGTGTGTCCGGAGAACGAGCGGCCCGAGAGCGTGACGGCTTCCTTGTTCAAAGGGGCGGTCACCATTGCATGCGCCTCGTGCGCCAGACACATTTCCGTGGCCACACGCACATAATCGACCGCCGCCTGGCCATAACGCGCGTCGAGTTTCCCGAACGAAAAATCGTCGAGCGATTCCAGGCTTTTGACATCTCGCAGCGTGGCGCTCGTGATTGGCCCGGCCATTTTTAGAATGCGGGAGTCGCCCACCACGATCCATTTGGCAAGGGGCGCGATTTCAGGATCCGAAAGGGCCTTAACGACAATTTCGGGCCCGACACCCGATGGATCGCCCATCGTAATCGCGACAACGGGAATCATACGAAGAAATCCGCTACTTCCACGAGAGTATCTTCGCCGCCGAACGCTCCCGATTTCGTCGCCACCACCATCCCGTCAAGCAAACCGCCCTTCAAAAATCCCCATGGCACTCCCGCGACTACCTGGTCTTCCAGCTCAATCCGTTCTACTTCGAGAGCGCGGCAGACCGTCGACGCGGAATCACCACCCGAAAGCAACATAGCTCCCGCCAAACCACGAATGCCGCGCAAGGAAAGCCGCAGCGATTCGTAAATTCCAGGCGCACGCGGAATCCGTAGAAGGGTGTGCGCGCCTCGCCTGAGACTATGAGCTACACCCTCCGGTTCCGAAACGCACACGGCGTGCCGTTCTTCGAGATTCGTCAATTGAAGCGCCGTTACCGGATGATCCGAGCCGATGCAGAATAAGATGGGCAGCGCTTGGGGTTCTCTTGGGGCCTGCCTTACGGCTGCGCCAAATAAAGTTTCCGCCAGCGCGGATGCCAATCCGCCGGAACCGGCCCACAACACCCGCCGCCCGCTGCGCAGCCCTTCCTCCACTACAAGCGCAAGATCGTCATTCGATGTGGAATCCACCGAAAGGTAGCGTGCGCCATTGCGCAAGGCGTCCGCGACGCCTTCGGGCTTTGTATGTTCGCTGCCAACCAGCGAAGCTATGTCAATCGGTTTCCAAGCCGTATCGCCATCCACGTGCAAATATCCGTCCCAGACAGTGCGCCCAAGCTGCGGATAAGCCGGCGTGACGACCGCGGCGTCGCACCCGAATGCTTCCAGCGCGGTCCGGATTTCGAGGCCGCAGCTACCCCGCAGCAGAGAATCAATTTTTTTGAAAATCAACCGCGGCTGCCCGCCGCTTACTCGCGCGGCAAGCTCCCGGATCTTTGATTCAATTTCGCTTGAATCCAGATCGCGCGTCTCGGTCGTGAATGCCTGGACATCCGCGTCTCCGGCCGCTTCCGGATCAAAATGAACCACCGTCCGCACGCCTCGCATTTTGAACTGAATGGCGGCATCGCAGGCGCCCGTGAGGTCGTCGGCAATCAGTGCGCAGTCCATAAGTTCTAAAGGTACACTCAGCTATGCCAAACGCTTCTCTCAGCCAGGATCTGATCGGCGCACTCACCGATCTGAACGGAATCCATCCCGGTTTCCGTCCCGCGCATTCCAAAGGCGTATTTCTCACCGGAACCTTTACGCCATCCCCTTCGGCTCCGTCACTCACGCGTGCGCCTCACATACAAAACGCGTCTACGCCGGTGACGGTACGGTTCTCGGATGGCGCTGGTTTCCCGAATGTCGCCGATAACGATCCGAATAACGCAGGCCCGCGCGGAGTGGCCATCCGGTTTCATCTCGGCGAACACATTCACACTGACATCATCGGGCACTCGGTCGACGGATTTCCCGTCCGCACCGCCGAAGAGTTCCTGGAATTTCTTCGAGCCGCCCATGCTGGCGCTCCGATCCAGGCGTTTCTTGCCGCTCATCCGGCAGCGCTCGCATTCGTGCAGGCGCCGAAACCCATTCCTAGCAGCTTCGCGCGCGAGTCCTATTTCACCGTGACTGCATTTGAATTCACAGCCGCGGACGGTAGCACGCGCTTCGGCCGTTTCCGTGTGCGGCCCGAAGGCGGCAACGATTATCTGGATGCGTCCGCCGCGGCGGCGAAATCGGCGAACTTTTTGATGGACGAGATCGCGGAAAGAGTTTCGAAAGGTCCAGTGAAACTCGACATCGTGGTGCAGTTAGCCGAGAGCGGAGATACTGTCGACGATGCCACCGCGCACTGGCCCGAAGATCGTCCTGAGGCCGATTTCGGCACGATCACTCTCACGGCAGTTGCCCCCGATGACGACGAACACCGCAGAATTATTTTCGATCCCATTCCGCGAGTGGACGGAATCGATTCCTCCGGCGATCCGCTGCTCGAAGCGCGCGCCGCCGTTTATCTGATGAGTGGACGCCGCCGCCGGGAAGCAGCGGCAACGGCTTAACCCATCCACTGCGGGTTGCGAGCGGTCCCATCGAAGATATTGGATGTTTTGAATTTCTCTAGCTTCCCGGTCATCGCAACCTGCTTTGTCTTATCGCGCAGCGCTGCCATTTGGGCGCCGCTCAGAGGCTTGAACGTGCGCGCGGCTTCGAATGCCTGATCCAGGCGCTCCATCGTGTCGCAGCCGTTGATCACGACGGTTGTCGGAAGGCTGAGCGCGTAATGCAGACATTCAATCGCGCTGGCGACTCCGCTGCGAGGGATTTCCCCCTCGGCCAGCGGCTTCATGCCAAGCACCGCGATTTTCTGTTCCACAAGCTTCGGTACGACGTTCTTCTCAAAGCTGCGGAAATGCGCGTCCAGCAGATTTAAGGGCATCTGGGCCGAATCAAAATGGAAGTGGTTTTGCGCCGCCAATTCCAGCATGCGCAAATGCACGCTCGGATCTTTGTGGCCGGTAAATCCGATGAACCGGATTTTGCCGGCCTTTTTCGCTTCGAGCAGCGCTTCGTGCGGGCCATTCGCCGCGAAGAACCGGTCGGGGTCTTCGAGGCGGATATTTTCGTGAAATTGCATCAGATCGATATGATCCGTCTGCAGCCGCTTTAACGATTCGTCGATCTGCTTCGCCGTCGCGGCTTTCGTGCGCCCGTCGAACTTGGTCATCAGGAAAACTTTTTGACGATAGCCGTCCCGCAGCGCCTTGCCCATCACGACTTCACTCTTGCCGTCGTGATAATCCCAGCAGTTGTCCATGAATGTGATGCCGCGGTCGATGGCGCTGCGCACGATCCGGATGCCTTCCTTCTCCTCCGGATTGCCGATATGCGAGCCACCGAGACCGATAGCCGACACTTTGATGCCGGTTTGTCCAAAAGTCCGGTAGATCATGCCATCAGAATTAGCACTTGGTGCGGCCATGGCCAGAGGAGCGCTTGCGAGCGCTCCCAATACGTCGCGCCGATTCATAGTGTCACCTCTTTTTATTATTACGCTTGGTCAGATGTTATTGGGGGTCATTCAGGGCTTCAACTTCTCGAGAACAGCCCGGCCTTCCTCTTTCTTGCCTTCGGCCATCAGGGTTTGACCCAGCAGATATCGAGCGGCATGATTGTTAGGATCGATGTCGAGCGCGCGCTTCAAAATGCCTTCCGCATCGGGATAGTTGCCGGTCTTGAAATAGCATTTGCCGAGTAAGATATAAGGCCCGCTGAATTCCTGATTCAGCCAGATGGCTCGCTGCAGGTTGGGGATCGCAAGGACCCACTTTTCCTTCCGCGCATAGGCGTCGCCGAGCCGGTACCATGCCATGAAAAAGTTCGGATTGAGAGCCAGCTCGGTCCTCATCTCCTCCAGTCCTTCCTCCACGCGGCCCCGAAACATCGCTATCTCGCCCAAAATGAAATGAGCCTCCGGTAATTTGGGATCTAACCCCAGGGCCGTGGTAACTTCCGAAGCCGCTTCCTCCGCATATTCCTTTTTGAGCATCATCTGTCCGGCCAGCAGGTGCGCCGCCGCCGAATCCGATTTCATGCCGAATAGCCTGGCAAACGCCTTCTCGGAAAGATCTCGTTGCTTCGTCTGGAGAAACGCATACCCAAGCATGTAATTCGCTTCGGTCGAAGCGGGAAGCTTCTCGAGCCACGGAATCGACTTGGGAGCTTGCGCAAGCATGAAATAGCTTTTGCCAATGAACAACACGGATTCATTGTATTCGGCGGTCTTTTCGCCCTCGGATTTCGCCGCTTCTTCGAATGCGGCGATCGCCTCCAGGTATTTTTTCTGATGGTAGAGTTCGATTCCACGGCTATGGGACCCACTGAGCACCCAAAGGATAGCGATTGGGAGGAACACACAACCCAGTATATGTACTTCTACAGAATTGGGATGTTAGTGGGATACGTTTACGCATAAATCGATTTACACTACTTGCGGTTAGTGTGGTCGTATTCCGAATTCGGCCACTCATGGAGAAGTTATGCTTGCTCTTCGTAGAGTTATGTATGTCCTGTTCCTTAGTTGCTCTTATTGTTTAGTTTGCGCCTCCAGCGCAGACGCCCAACAGGTCTTCGGTAGAATTTTTGGTACGGTAACCGACGCAACGGGCGGAGCGATTCAAAATGCCAAGGTCACGATCACCGATCAGTCCAAAGGCGCCCAATTCGACGTAACCAGCAACGAGTCCGGGAATTATGAGAAGGGTCACCTGATCCCAGGTTCCTATAGCGTGACGGTTGAAGCCCCCGGGTTTGCCAAACAGCAGTTCAAAGATATTGCCGTGCAAGTGGATAACGCCGCCCGCGTGGATGCGTCGTTACAGCCCGGCAATGTATCCCAGACGGTTGAAGTGACGGCCGCGGCGCCCACTCTACAGGCGGATCGCGCGGACGTACAAACGACGTTTACCGCGCAACAGTTGGTGGATTTGCCGAGCTTGGGACGCAACGCCCAGGCGCTGGAACTCCTCTCCCCGGGCACCTCCAGGATCGGGTTTGCTCACGCATCGAGCGAAGATCCACAGGGCAGTGCGCAAATTCAGGTGAACGGGCAACACTTCAGCAGCACCGGTTATCAACTGGACGGAACCGAGAATCAGGATCCCATCCTCGGTATAGTCGTGATCAATTCAAACATTGATTCGCTGGCGGAACAGAAGATTGCCGCTCAAGACTACGACGCCGAGTTCGGCTATGTGGGCGCGGGAATTCTGAACGCCTCCACCAAATCAGGCAGCAATCAGTTTCACTTCTCGGCGTTCGAGTACTTTCGAAACAATTCCAAAAATTTCACGGATTTCGGAAGAGACCCATTCTCGGAGCCGAATGGCGCCCCACCGCTCAAGTGGAATCAATTCGGGGGGTCCATCGGAGGCCGCATCATTAAGGATAAACTGTTCTTCTTCGGCGACGCGGAACTGGTAAGGCAGCGCTTTAGCGGCGCCGTTCAGACAACAGTGCCCACAGCCCTCGCGCGGACAGGCAATTTCAGCGAATACCTCGCCGCGAATGCCACGAATCAGATCTTCGATCCCGCGACCGGAGATCCCATTACGGGCGTTGGTAGAACGCCATTCGCCGGCAACAAAATTCCGACGGCGCGTTTGAACGCGGGCGCTTTGAACATCATGAACTACTTTCCGCTGCCCAACCTGGCTACGAGCGATCCACTTTTGCCGAACTATACGGCTTCGGGCGGCGCTTCCTTCGACGCCAATAAATGGGATACGCGCGAAGACTACTACATGAACGAGAAGACCACAATTTTCGGACGGTACAGCAATCATCAGTTTGAAAGATCCGCGGTAGGTGCATTTGGCTCGCTGGCGGGCGGTCCGGCATTCAACGGCGTTAGCTTTGCCGGCAATTCGTTCGTTCGCAATCAAAGCATCGCAAGCGGCGTGACGCATGTAGTTAGTCCGACGCTGGTAAACGAGTTTCGGTTCGGCTACATGAAATACAACGTTCAGACAACGCCCAATGGCGTGGGGCAGGCGCTGGCGACACAGGCGGGAATTCCCGGCCTCAATCTCGACCCCTACTATACATCGGGGTTGCCCTACTTCAACTTTCGCAAACAGACTGACGATAATTCGTCCACGGGCCAGGTCACCAGCCTCGGCTATTCGCTTGGCGCAAACCAGTGTAATTGTCCGCTCACGGAGAGTGAAAGTCAGTATCAATTTACCGACAATCTTTCGAAAACTGCCGGCAACCATACGTTTAAATTCGGCGCGGATATTCGGTACGCGAAGAATCTGCGCGTGCCTAGCGACTCGCACCGCGCCGGTGAGCTCACGTTTAACACCCAAAATACCGGGTCGGTGGTGAACGTCGGTCAGAGCGCGCAGGACGGTCTTTCGTTCGCCACTTTCTTATTGGGCAACGTGACGGGTTTCTCACGATACGTGAGCACGACCACGGATGCGGCTGAACATCAACGCCGCTGGTACTTCTATGGCCAGGATTCCTGGCGCATTACTCCCAAGCTGACGGTCAACTATGGGTTGCGATGGGAGCTCGTCTTCCCCGAACAGGTAAATGCCGCCGGTAATGGCGCACAGCTCGACCTGCGCACCGGTTTGATAAATGTCTTTGGTGTCGGAAACGTGGGAATTACGGGCGTGCAGAGTATGAACTGGACCAATTTTGCGCCTCGATTGGGTATCGCCTATCAGCTCACTCCTAAGACCGTTATCCGAACCGGTTATGGTTGGGCGTATTCGCTTGGCACATTCGGCGCTACCTTCGGGCACAATGTGACTCAAAATCCGCCCGTGCTGTTCAATCAGTCGCCGACTTCACAGCCGACCGGAGCCGCGTTTCAGAGCGTGTTCGTGCTGGGTCAGCAGCCGCCATCACCGAATAATCTGTTCACCGTTCCCCCAAGCACTGGGCAATTTTTGCTGCCCGACGGTATTAATGCAAAAGCGCGTCCGCTCGATGTGCGCTTACCACGGGTAATGGCGTATAACTTCACAATCGAGCAGCAGATCGCTCCGAAGACCTCCGTTTCGATTGGCTATGTCGGCAATACCGGCCGCCATGTCGGTCCCGGCTCTGGCGATGGCTATTCGTTCAACGTGAACCAGGCTGCCTTTATACCCGGCTTGGCGAATCAGAATCTGGCTAAGCCGTATTACTCGAAGTACGGCTGGACACAGAATATCGACTTTTACTGCATGTGCGAGAACAACGTCTATAACTCTCTTCAGGTGCAAGTGAAGCGGGCCTTTTCCGGAGGCTACGGTTTAAACGCCAGCTATACTTTCCAAGACGCCAAGTCGGATAATTCGGACGCTTACACGATTCTTTACAATCGTCCTCTTGGTTGGGGCCGGGAGAATGCTATTCCCGATCAGCAACTGACCATCGCGCAAAACTGGGACATTCCCTTTGGCAGGAGCCGTAAATTTGGCGGCCACATAAATCGGGCCATGGATGCTGTGCTGGGCGGCTGGAACATCAGCGCGACGACCATTTTTTATAGCGGCTTGCCATTCACGCCTAACCTTACGGGCGCTTCGGGCCGGCCCTATACTGGGCCGAACAATCGTCCGGACAAAGGCACCGGCAGCCCGTATGCTTCCGACCAAAGCCGCGCGCACTGGCTGAACGTCGGCGCCGGAAACGCTCTCAGCAGCGGGTTTGCAATTCCCAGCGCCAACACATACGGCAATTACGGCTTCAATACTTTGAGGGGGCCGATTTTCATCAACCAGGATCTTTCGCTCGCGAAGAGTTTCGCGATCACGGAACGCTTGAAGTGGCAGTTGCGCGGCGAGGCATACAATTTGTTCAATCACGCCAATCTCGGGATACCGAACAACAACGTAAACGGCAGCGGCGCGGGTGTCATTACGGCGCTCGCGAGCCAGTATCAAATGCGCCGGCTGCAGTTTGCCGCTCGACTCGATTTTTAATTCGCGAGACCTTTGCCTTCGATAACAGTAACCACGCGATTCGCGTCCACGCGCGCGATCTTATCTATTTGGCCAGCTAGGCCAATGAATTTCCAGATCGGCTTTAGCGGCCTTGCCCAAACCGAAATGCACGCGCAGATCGCTTTGCGAGATATAGCTGCCGCCGCTGCGCACTTCGTCCATCTGCGGATGGCCGCCTTCGGGCTTGCAATAAATGCGCGCGCCAATCCCCGAACGGTTCGACTTAACTCCGACCGTCTTGACTTTGATCCAGTTATTCTTCAGCGTACTGTCGCAGCGCAGCAGTTGCGGCACATCGTTCACGCAATTGACCACCACGTCCAGATCGCCATCGTTATCGAAATCGCCCAACGCGCAGCCGCGTCCGGCCACCGTCTCGAGAATGCCTGGGCCGGCGTCGAGCGACACATCTTCGAATTTGCCGCCGCCTAGATTCCGGTACAGCACCTTGCGTTCGCGATATCCCGATTCGCTGGCCTTCTCGCGCACTTCCGGGTAGACGTGACCATTGCATGTAAGGATGTCGGGCCAGCCGTCGTTGTCGAAATCCAGAAAACAGGCGCCCCACCCCAGAAAACGCGTGTTGCGCCCGAGTCCTGCCTGGAATGTCATGTCCTCGAAATTGCCGCCGCCCAAATTACGATACAGGCTGGAGGCATCGCCGGCGAAGTTGGTCTTGAGAATTTCAAATTTGCCGTTTCCGAAAACGTCCGCAGCCGCGACGCCCATACCCGCCTGCGTCTTGCCGTCCGCGCCAAAGGCCACGCCCGATTCGAGCGCTATATCGGTGAACGTGCCGTCGTGGTTGTTCTTGAACAGCGCCGAAGGCGCCGAATCGTCGGCCACATAGATGTCGGGCCAGCCATCGTTATCGAAATCGCCTACCAGCACGCCCAAACCATACGTGCCTTGCTTTTTTAGAATGCCGGCCCTTTCGGAAACGTCACTAAAAGTCCCGTCGCCGTTGTTATGGAACAGAATATCTTTGCCGCCCTGCAAACCCGGAGGTCCGCAAGCGACCACCAGACCTTCATAGAGACACGGTCCACTTTCGGGCAAGGGCGCGGTCTTCGGATCGAAATCGATGTAGTTGGCAACGTACAGGTCGAGATGTCCGTCGCGATCATAATCGACGAATGCGCAGCCTGTATTCCAACGCTTCAGGCCAGTAACTGTTCGCGTGCTTACGCCGGCTTTTTCCGCCACATCGGTAAAAGTGCCGTCACCATTGTTGCGGTACAGCGCGCAATCGCCCCAATAACTCACGAACAGATCCACGTGACCATCGTTGTTGTAATCGCCCGCGCAGACTCCTTGTCCCCAGCCCGTGCGCGCTAAGCCGGCTTTCCGCGTGACGTCGGTAAACGTGCCGTCGCGATTGTTTTTATACAGCCGGCTCGTGGCCCCTTCGGGAGCGCCTTCGAAACGTGTCCCGTTGACGAAGAAAATATCGAGCCAGCCATCGTCGTCATAATCGATGAACGCCACGCCGCAGCCGGTGGTCTCGAGCAGATACTTATTATGCTGTTCGGCTCCGAAAATCGTTTTCGCAGTCAACCCCGCTTGCTTGGCGACGTTGACGAACTCTACACCGAGCGGCGCGCCGGCCAGCAGTTGGTCGAGTGAGAACACCGGGAGCGTGGCGCAGAGGGAGCGGACAAAGGAACGTCGCGAGAGCATGCTAGCGGGGAGGAGCGGGCAGCGGTTTCGGAACGGTCCCGCCTCGCATCCCTTGTTCCAAGGTGTTGGCTAACTGGCCCTCTTTTTCCCGTTTAAGCCACGCGCCCTTGGCGAACGCCTCCGCGTTTCCTTGTTGGTCGCCTTTGATGCGCAAAATCTGGCCCCGCGTGTTGAACGGCCCTGGAGTGCTCGGATCGAGGCGAATGGAGTCGTGCAATTCGGGCAGAGCGCCATCCAAATCGCCCGTCTGCTTCAAGACAATCCCCAGCATATAGTGAGCTTCGGCGTAATCGGCGCGGATGACGATGGCTGCGTTCATTTCGCGTTCTTATCCTTTGCGAGCCACCGCGCCACGCCCGAGATCATAGCGTGCCGGCGCATAGTTCCGGCCGACTGGCGACTTTCCAAAGTGGGCGACAGCATCCGATTGGCGTCCGAGGACCGCAAACAACTGTTCCGCTTTCGCGGCCCACTCGGTTGGCCTCGCGGCCGTTAGGCTCGCGCAAAGGAGTAATACCGATGCACAGATGCGAACAACCTTCAATCAACCGTAATTATAAGTGCGGGTCGATCTTCCGGGCCAGCATCATTTCCGCTTCGGCTTCCTGCTTTTTGCCTTCTTGATCGAGGGCGATGCCGAGACTGTAGTGAAGTCCGGCTATGAGCGGATTCACGCCGATTCCCTGGCGGTACACCGTAATCGCTTCATCACGGCGCCCTTTCGCGTAGAGAGCCGCTCCCCAGTTGAGGTAGGCGGGCGCCAAGTCCGGGTCGAGTTCGAGGGCCCGCCGGTACTCCGAAATCTCGTTCTCATTCCCCTGAGCGCCATAGGCAATTCCCAGATTAAAGTGCGCCCCAGCGTCGCGCGGGTAAAGGGTGATGGCCAGGTTCAAAACTCCCGCCCCGGCGCTTGGATTGCCCGCCTCGCCGTAAGTGATCCCCAGATAAGTCAGGGCCCTTAGAAAGTACGGATAAATTTTGAGCGCTTCCAGAAGTTCGGCGGCTGAATGTGGGCGATCCCCGGTCTGGCGCAGTTCCATCGCTTTCTGGAAATGCGCGGCGGCATCGTCCCGAAACCTGCGCGGCAGACGCTGGAGAATGAAATATTTCTCCGGTCCTTCGATAACTTCCGACACTTCACCCGGTTCCAGTTTGAGGGCCGCCGCTGACCAGATCGGATTGAGACGCGCTGCCTCGAGGTCTCCTAGGAAGCCGCCACCAGCAGCCGTATCCTGATCGGTCGAATTAGCCCGCGCCAGTTCAAAAAAACTGCCACCCGATGTAAGTTGCCGCTTGACGTCGTCGGCCTTGGCGCGATCGGGCAACGCGATCATTCGCAGATACAGGTGTTTGGGTATTACCTGGCTGCGCCAGGCATCTGGGCGTTTCGTTGCTGGCGCTTCTCCATGGACCCGGATCCAATGGTCGGCGATCAGAAACGGAGGCCGATCGTTTTCATCCGGCATGTGGCAGCCAGCGCAGCCGCTGGCGCGATTTACCGGACATAAGCCCGCATGATTTGAAACCGCGCCGCTGTGGCACTGGAGGCATGTCCTTTCGGATCGTTGGACGAGCGCGGCGCGGGTAGAGTCCATGTGCGCAGTGTGGCAACTCGCGCAGGTAATGCGGCCGGCCGACTGGCGCCAGCACTCGGTCTGCCTCAGTGCCGTCACTTGATCGGAGATCAGCAAATCATCGGGGAGCGGGTCTTCGATATTGCTGAAGCCCGCGTGGCACGCAGAGCAGGGCCGCATCTGTTCCGTGATCGGCAGCTTCTTCGGGTTTACGATGCCCATATCACCCGACCGGCGGGCCAGTGCCGCCAGATGGGGCTTGCCCGGCCCATGACAGTCCTCACAAGTGACGCCGGCGTTGTGGTGCGAACCGTCCGCAGTGGGTTCGCCATGGCACGCCAGGCATTTCTTTTCAAACTGCGAAGGGAGCGCCCGGCCGAGGGCCGTCTCGAGCGTGACGGGTTTGTCTTTGGGAAAGCCGGGCGAGAGCGCGAGACCGTGCCGGGTTACCGAATGTAAGTAGCGGCCTTCGATTAGCGGCGCGCGCGGCAGCCGGACTCCGGCGATAGCGGGAACCCGGAACAGAAAACTCAAACCGTGGCGATCGCCGCCAACTGTAGTTTCCACAGGAAATTGCAAGGAATTCTCGCCTGGCATTTGAACTTCGAAGCTGAAATTTCTTGCGCTTCGCGTGATGCTGTAATGCAATGGCGGATCGGCTCCCTCCGCTTGCTTCGCGGAATAATTTGGCGGAAGAAGTTGTGTAGCGGTTCCCTGCCAGGTGCGCGCCATCCTCGTTCTCGCTTGGCTGGCGGCGATCGACGGATGACAAGTTTTGCAGACGTCGCGCCCCACGTAACCACCTTCCGCGGCGAAGAAGCTCAGGGGGAGTGGGAGTCCCCAAAAAACTATGCGGCGTAGTGTTTTTGATGTAGCGCGCACGGCGAAGTTGCTATATGATAGCTGGGCTGTCCGGGAATGGGGGAAGTTCCATGATTCGTTTACGCTTCGTTTTTTTGTTTACGCTTTGTGCCGCTCTGTACTCGTCTGTCCGCCTGTACAGCCAAGCGGTATACGGGAGCATCGTAGGCACGGTGCTCGATTCTTCGGGAGCGCCCGTCGCGAATGCGAAAGTCACGATCCGGAACGCCGACCGCGATACGACGAATGAAACGACCACCAATGAATCCGGAAATTATGCACAGCGCTACCTGATTGTGGGCAAGTACCAAGTGCGGGTGGAAGCGCCGGGATTTCAATCCGCCGTCGAGAACAGCGTCCCGGTATCTGTGGACTCCGAAGCTAAGGTCGATATCAAGCTGCAACTTGGCGAGTTGAGCCAGACTGTCGAAGTGACGTCGGAAGCGGCGATGCTCAAAACCGAGCGGAGCGATGTGGCCACGACCTACAGCCAAAAGCAAGTTGCGGAACTTCCCGTGCTAAACCGGCGTTTCACGACGTTGCAGTTGATGACTCCGGGAGTGTCGCTGTGGCCGGTAAGCATGACCGCCGCCCAGCCGGAAAACCCACAAGGTTCCTATCGCCTGCTGGTCAATGGGCAAAGCTTCGCGGGCGTTTCTCACTTGCTGGACGGGACGGATAATCACGACGCGGTCCTCGGTTGGATCGTGATCAACCCGACTTTGGAATCGGTAACGGAGGCCAAAGTGACAACGGCCGATTTCGATGCCGAATTCGGGACTTCCGCGGCAGCGGTAGTAAGCTCGCAAACCAGGTCGGGCACCAACTCCTTGCATGGCAGCGCGTTCGAATTCATCCGTAACGATCACATGCAGGCCCGCAACCCTTTTACACAGTCACTGCCCATTTTCGGTACCGGCGGACGTGAGATTCCCGTGACGCAGTGGAATCAGTTTGGCGGATCGATTGGTGGCGCGATTAGGAAGAATAAGCTCTTCTATTTCGGCGATTACCAGGGGACGCGGCGCAACACGGGCGGCAGTGTTCTTCTGCGGGTCCCTTCTCTCGCCGAGCGCACCGGGGATCTTAGCGGGCTCGGCCTCAACATATACGATCCCGCAACGGGAACCAACGACAAGACACGGACGCTCTTTCAGGGAGCGCGTATTCCGACCAGCCGCATTGCCCCCCAAACGGCCGCGCTATTGAATCTGATTCCGGCGCCAAACGTTCCAGCCTCGAAGGACCAGCCAAATTATTCCGGTTCCGGCGCAGTCAAATTCAACGATGATGCGTTCAATACTCGAGTCGACTATTATCAGACGGACAAGCTGCACTGGTTTGGCCGCTATAGCCTGGCGAACTTCACCATCAATTCGCCGGGAATCTACGGCGCAGCGGGCGGCCCGGGTTACGATCCCGAGCGGTTCCGTTAGCGCGTTCGCTGGTCAATCGACTTCGCTGAACCACAGCGTTGCGGCCGGTTTCGATTACACGCTGCAGCCGAACCTGCTCACCGATTTTCGTTTTGGCTTCTTCCGCTATCAAGTACATGTGGTACCGAACGGCATCGATACCGCGCCCGGCTAGCGACGCCGGCATTCCCGGCCTGAACCTCGACAAGACCTTTACCGGCGGGATGCCGGCATTCTTCATCAACGACTACGGCAACAATCTCTTCAAGTTCGGTTACGCTCTTGGCGTGAACGGCTGCAACTGTCCTTTGATCGAGAACGAAAAGCAGATCCAGTTCGTCAACAATTGGACTAAAATCCAGGGCAACCACACGTTTAAATTCGGCGCCGACATTCGCCAGGCTTACAATCTGCGCGTCCCCAGCGACCAGCACCGCGCCGGCCAGCTTTCCTTCAATGCCGCCGGTACACAAGGAGTGAGCGGCGGGGGCTCGGGTCTCGCTACATTCCTGCTCGGTGATGTGCAACTGTTCCAGCGCTACGTCAGTTCGAAAACCGATGCGAGTGAAAAGCAGAATCGCTGGTTCTTTTATGGCCAGGACACTTGGCGCGTCACCCAGAAACTTACGATCAATTACGGTCTGCGTTGGGAGCTGTATCGGCCTCAAACCGTAAATGGCCCGGGAAACGGCGGCTATGTCGATCTCGGCACGGGCGAAGTCCTGACGGCCGGCGCTCCGGGTGTCGGCTTGAATTTGAATGTCCAAGGCCGGCTGACGGATATTGCTCCGCGTGTCGGTATCGCCTATCAGGCGACTCCAAAGACCGTGATTCGGCTAGGCTACGGGCGTGGTTACGACCTTGGCATTTTTGGTTCGGTCTTCGGCCATAACGTAACGCAGAACCTGCCGGTACTCGGCATTCAGACTTTGTCGCCGGCCAACAATTTCGATACGGTGTTTACGCTCGGCGCAGGGTCCTACGACATTCGATCCGGCCAGCCTGCTCGCCGGGCGTCCGAAAGGTCCCAACGGCTTCCCCATCCTCCCGGATGGTGTTACTCCATTTATCATTTCGAAAGATATGCGGCTGCCAACGGTGGATGCCTGGAACTTTACGATCCAGCGGCAGTTGACCGGCTCGTTTTCGCTCGAGGCTGCCTACGTAGGAAACAAAGGCACGCACGTGTTTGCCGGGACTGGTGGAGATTACGATCCGAACCAACCCACCTTAGTTGGCTACGGCACGCTCTCGTCGAATCAGCGCAAGCCCTATTTCCAGAAGTTCGGCTGGTCGCAGAGCTTACGCTATTTTGCGAGCGACGCAAGCAACAACTACAACTCGCTGCAGGTGAAACTCGATAAGCGCTTTTCTCATGGAATTCAGCTCTTGTCGCACTACACTTGGTCCCGCAATATGGACTTCAGCGGCAACAATACGTACTACAATATCGACGCGCGCTACGCGTACGGGCCGGCCGACAACAATCGCGCGCATGTGGTTATGGTGTCGACGCTCTGGGAAGTTCCTTACGGCCGTGGCAAGAAATTCGGCAGTAATATCTCGAAGCCGCTCGATATGCTGATTGGCGGTTGGCAGACGAATGGCGTTTGGAATTGGGCTACTGGCCTTCCATTCACGCCCACGTATCAGTCTTGTAATTCGGACCGTGATGCGGGCTGGTGCCGTCCGAATGTTGCGGGCAACTGGCAGGCCAGTAATCCGAGCCAGTTCGGCTGGTTTAATACCACAAGCGCCCCGCTAAGCATTAACGGCGCTATCGACGGGGCATGGCAGCGTCCGCAAAAAGGAGTGCAGGGCAACGTAGGCCGCAACGCGCTCTGGGGTCCTCATTTTGGTCAGCTTGATATGTCGTTCTTCAAGACTTTCGCTGTGACGGAAAGGGTTCGAGTACAGTTCCGGGCGGAGTCGTTCAATTTCACGAACCACACGAATCTAGGCCAGCCGAATACGTGCGTCGATTGTCCTGGAGTGGCGGGCCGCATCTTCGCCGCCATTGGCAACTATGTTCCGCGCCAATGGCAGATGGCGACGCGGGTGGAGTTCTAAATCACGTTCGAAAAGGAGAATTTGGATGCGAAGGTATGTTTATAGAATGTCGCTAGCAGCGGCGCTGCTCGGTTCCGCGGTATTACTGGCTGCGCAAGCCGACCAGAATAACCCGTTCATTGGAACGTGGAAACTCAATGTTTCGAAATCGAAGATCAGCCCTGGGCCTGCCCCAAAAAGCGAGACCGTGAGGATTGAACCGGATCGAAAGGTCAGTGTCGAAACGGTAGGCGCGGACGACAAGACAATCAACTGGTCCTATATGCCGGCAGAAAATACGGCTGTTCCTATTGAAGGCATGGAAAACTGCACGGTTATGGAGAAGACGTCGGGTAATACGGTGGATCACACCTGGAAGATGGGTAATGGAAACGAAACTGGCCATGGCGTGGTTTCCAAAAATGGCAAAACCATGAAGTACACCATGACTGGCACGAACGCTCAGGGTCAACGGGAAGACAACGTTTACATTTTCGAGAAACAATAGGATCGTTCGGAATTTCAGGCTCGTCTTACCTGGTTTTCGGCGGACATCCGATAGTGATGTCCGTCCGCGCCTAGAACGCTGTTTACTTCGTGATCGGTCAGATAGCGAATGGGCGCCGAAATTTCGATGCGGCGCACAACTTCCGCGAAACCATTGAGCATGGCCCACTCGGCCTCGGTGATCTTTTCGTTGGTCAACACGCCGCTGCCTTCGACGACGACAACAGGAGATGCGTCGTCAATCTCTGACAGTCCTTTGGAAGAGGCGAAGTGTGGCAGAGCTGCGCCCAGGAAGATCGCCTGGCAGGGGTACAGCACGCCTCTATCGACGATCCGCTGAGAAACGACATCGGCGCCGAGGGTATGAAGCACGTCCACATCCGGAAGCCGCCAATGTGAGGAGCGCGCCACTTGCTCGAGGACGGCGGGCTTGGCCTGCGTGGCAGCTCGAGGGCGAATCGCAAGCCGCCGCTCGACCTCGAAGAGCAGAGATTCCGCGGCATCGCAGTCTTCGCCGCAAACCACTAATCCGTGGTTGCCCAGGACAAAGATATCCGTATCGGGATGGCTGGCCGAAGCGGCTTGAATCGCGTGCGCCAACGGCATGCCGGAGATCGTATAGGGCACCCACTGCCAGCGCAATCCGCACAATCGTTCGGATAACCGCGAAGACGCGTCCGACCGCACCGCCCAGGCGATCGTGTTGATCGAATGAACATGCACCACGACCTTTTGCGGCAAGATTGCGTGCATGAACGTCTCGATCGAAGGACGCAGGTGTGTCCTCGCGGGAAGAGCCCGGCTATCTCGCAAGCATTCCAGGCACTCGGACAGGTCCACCGGAACCAGAATTTCTTCGCGATCCGCATAGGCGAGCCACTTGCCGGAAGCCTTGATCCACAGCGTTCCGTCCAGCTTCAAGGACGTATTCCCGCTGCTCGCCTGTACCAGCAACGGATTGCGGCCGATCCGGACGGATAAGTCTAACAGGGAGTCTATGGCGGTGGCAGTACCTTTCATATGAACCGTTCTTCTCACTGCAGCACTTGGAATGGACTCTTCTGCTGCTCCTCGTCCACTGAAGCTTTCGATCTGAGCCGGCCGATTTTTATCGACGTGTTGAAGATCGCGCCTACTGAGATAAAACCCCCCAGTTTATGATCGGCAACCGCCGCCAGACCCATTGAGGCGATGCAGCCGCATGTCTTGCAATCCGGGTTTCCGCCAAACTGGCACGGCGTAATGGCGGTTTTGAGGTCCGCGGAAATCGTCTTCGTCGTGAGCGCGAATACGCAACTCTTCGGGCTGTCGGGCGGCGATGCAAACTGGCGGATGAGGCCTTCCGGCATGTCCAATTTCGGATAGCGCTTGCGCAATTCCGTTAAATCGGAGATGGCCTGCGAGCGCTCGTGAGGCGAAAGCATTTCGGGAAGATCGTCGCCGATCTGCGGAGTGAAAAGGCTGAACCAGACTTTTCTGATCTCCTGCTTCGGTGTCCAGAATGCCAGGAATTCATTCAGGTATCCGGGGCGCTTCATCATCTGCCCGGTGATCGTGCAATGAATAGTGATTCGCCGGCCGGCTACCGTCGACAGAATTCGCTCGTAAGTTGCGGGTGTTCGCCGGATATCGTGCTCCGGCTGCAATCCATCGATCGAAACCACGACGTTTACGTGCGGCTCGCGGCTCCATTGTTCGGGAAAAGTTCTAAAGGCGCTGGTCACGATTTGCACGTGTATGCCGCGCTCGAGCAGTAACGGAACCAACTGCTCCAGTTCGCGATAGCGCACCAATGGATCCCCGCCGACGAGCGACAAGTGCAATGGCTTGAGCCGGTCGACCACTTCGAGAACTCCATCGACCAGTTCTTGCCCTTTTCGATCGTTCAGTTCTCGTAGAGTCACGCCTCCGCCGAGGTGGGCCTCGTCGTATGCATAGCAGCCCGGGCATCGCAGCGGGCATTCGCGCGTGAGTTCTATCGAAAGGGAAGGCGCCTCGCCTCGGAGGATCTTCCCCCAGGCGCGGACGATTTCCGAAGTACGCATCCGTAAATCCTTTCTATGCCGATCGGGTCGATCGGCTGGACAACACCAAGGAAAAAGTTGTGAGCGGTTAAACCGTCTAGACGGGCGGGGATGAGTCGCAGGCTTGGCGGAGACAGACCGCGAACCGAGGCTGTGGTGTGCTTCCGCAAGGAACTCTCCAGCCAAAAACTGGCGCCTGGGGCGCCGCATCGACAAGAGTCTGCTCGAAAGCTGGATCTCTATTGGAATCGGGTTGGAAATGGCCGCCAAAGCAAAGCTTGGCCGCCTTGTCGTGGTGCGGTTTGAGAAACGGAGGGTCGGGCACTCGGTCGACCGCCGCAATCACGATCAAGACGCAAAGCAAGTAGGCCAAAAATGGCTTGAAAATCGCTTTGAGCACTCTGCGCTCATAGTAGCGCAGCGTCATTTCCCTTTCTCGGACAAAGAGGGATACCATGCCTTGCGCAAACTTCATGCGGAGATGAAATGAAGGGCATTCTATTGGCCTGCTCGTCGCACCGCTCGTTTGGCGCCGTGATTACGCCCGATCCCGGCGGCGTAAAGCCAGGTCCGATTCGTTTGGCAGCGGCCTTTTAAGGTGGAGTTGGAGAGGAGAATGGATCAGGCGCCGGAAGTTTTGCGAGCCCGCCTGAGGAGTAGTTCGTCAAAGGCGAGCTTTCCCGGACCAAAAATCAAAATCAGCAGAGATGCAAACAGAAACGTGTATGCGTCATCTGCATAAAATTTTCCGGGATCGGAAAAAATAGAGAAGAGTGCGGGACGGCTTGCGGTCAAATAAGCAACGAGCATGTCGCCTGCGAGTAGCAGCCCGAATACACGGGAGCCAAACCCCACCGCCAGAAAAATACCGCCCAACAACTCGAGCCACGATACTGAAAATGCGGAGAACGCGGGCGAGGGGATGCCGAGACTACTAAAGTATGCAGTTACTTTCGATAAATGCTGTAACTTGCCCCATCCCGTTTGAGCGAACTGCCATCCCCAGTACAAACGAACCGCCAATAAAAACAGAGACTGGAAAGACGAAGCCACGTTCACGAATGCTTCGTAGCCAGGGACTACGCGATTGATGAAGCTCATGATTTCGGCGGCCTGCAAAACCATCCCAGCTCGGCCCAGTTCGCGAACCACTCCTGGAGAGAGGGCATACGATTGTCTTCTGGCATCGAACTATTCTCGAAGGCCTTTTCGATGGCGTCCGACAGCGGCTCCTGGTTGCTAAGAGCCCTTAGCATTCGATAGGCTTCAACTTCAAGGCGCTTGTAAAAGACCGAATCGTCGGCGCGATGCACTGCCAGATACACAGGTTCCGGCTCCGGACGGCTGTAATGGCGGACACGCTTCCGCAATTGGCTTAGCCGCGCCGCATTGCTCGAGATATCCGTTTCCCCTTCGTAGTCGTGTATCTCGATCAACAAATCGTCCACCGGATAAGCCAATTCGAGCAATCGCACATACGGCTGCAGACTCATGCGCAACTCGAGGCCGGCCGATTCTATTTCGGCAGGCGTGAGAACCGGCTCGAAGCCCCCGTCGAATGCCTCAATGTGGGCCCATTCGAGCCGCACCATATCCGATGCGAGGCGCGAGTTCGCGGCGGTCCATTGGGGGTTCGCCGCCAGCCATTCTTCGAGTCTGGAACCAAGATTGCGCAGCGTGAAAGATCTCGAGGGACAATCGTGCAGATAGGCGCGCATCAATTTTTCAAAGACGCGGATTCCGACGATTGCGCGCAGTCCCGGAAAATCCTCCGCGAAACACGAGAGCACGCGAAACCAGTATTGGCGATTGTAGATCTCGAGCCGCTCAAAAGAGCTCAACACAGCGTTCGGTTTGATCAGTGTTTCCGCTTCCGCCGCCGCGGACCGCCTCATCGTCTCACCCTGTGTCAGAGGCTGCATCACTACCGCTGCCACGCGGCGCTGCAGGTCTTTAAGAGCCAGCCCGCTCATCGCGAGACCCGCGCCTGCTCTCCAGGCATTCCCAAATTTGCCAGGAACGGCTCCTGCTTCGCAAGATAACGGTTGGCTTTCAGCGCTTCGGCATGCACTTCTTCGAAGCTCGGGATTTTATCGTCCCATTCGAGCAGTGTCGCCGTAGGGCCGCAGCGCTCAAGGGCCCGCGCATACAGCGCCCACACCGGATCGATCACCGCATGATCGTGCGTGTCCAGAATGTATTTCTCGAATTTCGAATGACCGGCTATATGAATCTGCGCAACGCGCCCGGCAGGAACGGAGTTGACGTAGGTGAACGGATCGAAACTGTGATTCTTCGAAGAGACGTAGATATTGTTTACGTCGAGCAAAATACCGCAATCGGCGCGCTCCACCACTTCATTCAGAAATTCCCACTCGGTCATTTCGGAGACGTGGTATTCCGCGTAACTGCTCACGTTTTCCACTACCACCGGCACCTCCACGGTATCTTGCACCTGGCGGATTTTCTGCGCCGTAATGCGGGCGGCCTCAAATGTATAAGGCATCGGCAGCAGATCGTGTGTGTAAGTTCCGTCCACGCTGCCCCAGCAAAGATGATCCGAAAGCCAGGGTGTACGGGTGCGCCGCGCCAGACTTTTCAAACGCTTCAAATGCTCGCGATCCAACGGATCGGCGGAGCCGAAATACATCGAGACCCCGTGCTGGACTACGCGATATTGCTCGAGAATCCGATCCAGCACTTTTAGGGGCTTTCCGCCATCCACCATGTAATTCTCGGAAATGATCTCGAACCAGTCCACCACAGGATTGCGCTCGAGGATGTGGCGGTAGTGTGGAATCCGCAAGCCAATGCCGATCCCGTAATCCGTGAAGCCGTTGAATCGATTTGCAGGCATGAAAAAGCAACTTTCAAAAAAAAGACTGGTCCAGCAGGGTGCGCCGGACCAGTCGGAGGGATTTACTAACTATGCGTTGAAGTGGTTCTTCGAACCGTCGGTTGCGCAACCGCCCTTGCCCTTGCAATCGTTCTTGCCTTTGCAGCCATTGGCGCTCGATTTGCATCCGCCCTGGCCTTTGCAGTCGTTTTTGCCTTTGCAGGAATGCTTGTCGCCATCGAGCATCGCCGCTTTCGCGATCGACACTTTTCCGGCGGCCACATTCATGGTGCTGGCCTGGGTCGTAATCCCGGAGTGGGACGCCGGCGTCGGGGCAGCCTGCAATCTTGCCGTGGTTCCGCCCAACAGGCCGGACACCGCAGCGGTGATCATCATGTTTCTTACTGAATTCTTCATAGTTAAATCCTTTCGCAAGACGGAATCACGAGCCGCCGAATAAGCTTGCCCGGTAGGCTCTGCTATGTGGTTCGGATCGTGTTCAATAAAGTTACGGCAATCATCTCACTTTTGGATTGGCCCGGCCATATTTTGTTAGGAAGCGGTAATCGCCCGGCGTATCCCGGCTAGCGGCGCTGCGTTATCAAGCAAGACTCCCTCGCCGTTCTTCCGGACACCTAGCTGCTTCCAAAGAGCATCCAGGTCGACCGGCGCTGGTTTATCCTTCGTTTCCGCGTACAACTGCGTCAGGACCGTCGTACTCGTCGCTCGATCGCCCAGCTCGAAGGCGCGGCCCACCGGCCAGGAATTGTCTATAGTGCCGCCGGCTTTTTGAATAGCCCGCAAAGCATCTTGCAGCCCTTTGCGGTTGCCTGTCGCTTGTCGAATACGCACTTCAGCGACTAGACAGAACAGCGCTCCTCCCCAATACGTCCGGCCCCAGGTGTGCGTATGGTCCAATCCTTGATCGAGCGCCTTCGGTTCACCCTGAGGCATGTCTCTGGCCATATCAGCCCAAATTTTTTGAGGAGTCAATTCGCCGGTTTGTACACGGGCGATCGGCTCTACATATGTTGCGATGCCCTCCTCAATCCAGTGCTGCTCCTCATCCACATCCGGAAAGGCGGTGTGCACCAATTCGTGGGTCATCATCCAATCTTCAGAGAGCTGCTGGTCCGTGGTGTGCCGGCCTACGAAAATGCGAGTGAAAGGCGGCGTGCGGCCCCAGGTCGTACCGCCGAATACGCCGCTCCGTTTCTCGGACGAATTTACGCGGATGCGCATGCGGGCTACCGGAAACCCATCGTAATAGCGTGAGACCGCCTTGGCGGCATTTTGAATCCAGCTCAACAAGCGCTCCCGCGGCAAATCGAACTCTTCCGAGCCAAACGTCACTTCAATTTTGGCGCCGCCGATTTGGAGCGGGATAACATCCGATTCCTGACACAACAAAGAGGATGGAACGCCGAGCAAGCCCAGCGCAGCCGGCAAAAACTCGCGGACTGTCAATTTTCGTTTCGTGACGCTCGCCATTGCAGCGCAACTCCGATCATGGCGCCTGCCGTAGTACCAATCGCCATCGTTCCGAAGTGCCAGACCAGTATATGCGGCGCATTCAGGAAAGGACACACAAAGCCGAGAGCGGTGACACCGGATAACCCGGCAAAACAACCCATGAGGACGCCCGCCTCGAGCGGAGATGTGATGAAGCCTTTGCGAATCAGAAAAAATCCTAAAGCTCCGCCAACCGCGGCGCAAATCGTGCCGAATTCCAAACACGGAACGCCGTTTTTCACAAAACCATCCAGTGCGAAATTTTCGAATAGAACCGGCGCGAGTGCAATCAGAAATAGCGCGGCCCCGGCCATCAGCACGCCCGGCTTCACCCGTCGCTTGGAGCCAGGTATAACTTGCTCTAACACAGCCATTGCGAATAAGCTGGCCAGTAAAAGGAAGGACCCAAAATACACGACGATCTGAAACAGCGTCAGCACATGCAAGGCTTGGTAGCCGCTATACATCGTCGCAAGCAACGGGATCAAAGCAAACGAAGCTAAGCCGAGCGCGATCAGAACTGGATTGGAGGGCAGGGGGCGAACGGGGCTAAGCCGGGAAGTAAGCAGACCGCGAATTTCTTCAAGCCGCTTTTCATCGGGACGATCTTCCTGCTGGAGGGGCATAATTCCCTCCGCCAGTAGCTTTCGAATTTCTTCGTTGCTCATGCCCGATCACCAAAAACCTTGCGCAATTTTTCGTACGCCCGATGCGCGCGCTGTTTCACCGCTCCAACGCTGCTGCCGGTGGCGCGCGCCACTTCTTCCAGGCTAAGCCCAGAGACTTTCAGCAACCAGATGGTTTCCCTCTGGGCCGCGGGCAGCGTCTGCAACAAATCTGCCAGTTCGGGTGAGCTCTCTTTCTCCGATTCCCGCGAGGCCACATCCGGCAGCTCTTCCAATTGAAATTCGTGAGACTTCGTGCCTTTCGTGCGGCGGTACTGATCGATTTTCGTCCGTCGCGCAATCGCAAACACCCATGGCAGCAGCGGCTCGCCGGCCCGGAATGTATGCCTCGCCTTATGCACTCGCAACCAGAAATCCTGCAGCAGATCTTCGGCTTGAAACCGGTCTCGCACTTGTGCCAAAAAAAATTGGAAAACTTGCGGACTTAAACGGGCGATCAACGCGGTCGTAGCTTCGCCGTCCGCCTGCTGGTAACGGCTCATGAGCGCTTCCACTTCGCCCGCCGGCCGTTCACCCAATGGCACAACCTATAAGAGGGTTCGCGAAAGTTTCGCGAAGAGTTACGGTCATACACCGATCCCGTTGCGTTTCAGATCACTCCGCAACTGAATAGTGCGGGCGGAGAGGAGAATATGAAGACACGACCTTTACCGCAGTTTACGCGCGGTTGAGTTAGTCTAACGAGCCGGATGCAGAACCAATTTCTGCACGCGCCAGTTCAACAATTCGGCGGCATAGATCTCATTTTCAGACGGGCACGCCAATTCATGTATCCAGCCGAACTGCTTCATTTGATGCCCCGTCGAGCCGAGCATTCCCAACACCTTGCCGTCGAGCGACAGCTTGTAAATCCGGCCCGGATACGCATCGGAACTATATAAATATTGCGTCGGGCCGGGAGTGATGCAAATCGCCCACGGCGATCCGGGCTGCATGGTGGGCGCCGTCTCGGGGCCGGGGCGATTGCCCATCCAGACTTGTGCGTCCGGCGGCGCTGGCACATCGATCTTCATTTCTCGCAGAAAATTTCCATCCGTATCGAACACCTGAATGCGCCGGTTGCCGCGATCGGCTACGTAGATATTCCCGTGCGCGTCAGAAGCAATGCTGTGCGGAGTATCGAATTCGCCCGCGCCCTTTCCTGGTGTGCCCCATTGCTTCACCCAGTTGCCGTCCTTGTCGAACTTGGCCACGCGCGAATTGACGTAACCATCGCTGATGAAAATAGAGCCGTCGTGGTCCCACGTAACGTCCGTAGGTTGCCGGAACTGCCCGTTGACCGCCGGCCGCGGTGGTTTCACATGCGTCCAGGCGCCCTCGCCGGCATCGGACGCTTCTTTCTTGCGCCCGAACACCATCAGGATGCGGCCTTGTGGATTGAATTCGATGATCATATCCGAGCCTTTATCCACGACCCAGATGTTGTCGTTCTTATCTATGCGAACCGCGTGCGCGAACGACCAAGCATATAAGTTTTTGCCAATCTCGCGCAGATAGCGCCCGTCGGGAGCGAATTCGAGAAGTTGCGCCGCGCTTGCTCCGTAGGCCGGGCCGGTCGTATTCCCGCGAGTGAATACAAAAATGTGCTTCTTCGAATTGACTGCCACGCCGGCCGTCTCGCCCAAGTACATATCCGGCGGCAGCTTCAAAAAATTCGGAACAGATTCGTAAGGGATTTCGGGAACTGTCTCCTGCGCCAGCGCGCTTACCAATGCCAATCCCAACAGCAAACCGATTTTCAACACGCACCTCGCAGGCGTCAAATACGCCTCCAGTGAGCCTACACCACGGCCTTCGCAGGCAGTCGGTTAGCAATCCTGACAGAGCCGCGACCAGAGCAAGCGGTTGTGGAAGAGACGGACATCTCGTACCCGATAGACTGCCAATATGATTTCGAGATTCAGCCGCCGGTCATTGCTAGCCGCCTGCGCTCTCGCGCCGCTGGCAATTGGCAAAGGAAATCCCATTCGTCTGGGCGGTCCGATTTTTCTCAAATCGGACGACCCCGCCGAACTTGCCGCCGAGCATCGCCGGCTTGGTTACAGTGCGGCCTATTGCCCGCCTGTAAAGCTGTCGGAAAGAGAACGTATACGTGCGATTGAAAGCGCCTTTCGCAACGCACGCGTCGTTATCTCGGAAGTGGGCGCCTGGAAAAACATGCTCGACCCGGATGCCGAAAAGCGCCGCGAGAATCTCGCGTATGTAACCGAACGCTGCGCGCTCGCGGATGTGGTGGGTGCACGCTGCTGCGTCGATATCGCCGGCAGCTACGATCCAAACGTCTGGTATGGTCCCAATCCGAAGAATCTTTCCAAGGAATTTTTCGATGCAACCGTCGAAAACTGCCGCTCGATTCTCGACTCCGTAAAACCGCGCCGCGCGAAATTCACCATCGAGATGATGGGCTGGAGCATCCCCGATGGCCCCGATTCCTACCTGCGCCTGATCCGCGCGGTCGACCGCCCCGCGTTCGGCGTTCACATGGATGTCTGCAACGGCGTCAATAGTCCCCGGCTCTTCTATGAAAACGGCGCGTTCATTGGCGAATGCTTTTCAAAGCTCGGCCGTTGGATCGTGTCATGTCATGCCAAGGATCTAAAATGGATCACCGAACTCAACGTGCATTTTCTCGAGGTTGTTCCCGGCCGTGGCCAGATCGACTATCGCCGCTATCTCACCGAGCTAAGTAAGCTGAACGATGTTCCGCTGATGATGGAGCATCTCAAGACCGCTGAAGAATACCAGGAAGCCGCCACTTACATTCGCCGCATTGGCGGCGAGGCCGGGCTCAGTTTCCAATAAATGCATTCGACACCGTCCGATGCATCCCTGCTTTTCATTGAACTCGGCAGCGCGATTGTTGGTCTCGCGCTTCTCGCGCGTTTCGCGAATCGCTGGGGCTTCTCGGCCATTCCTCTTTACTTGATTGCCGGCCTCGCGTTCGGTAATGGCGGCTTGGCGCCGCTGAACCTGAGCACGAATTTTATCCACATCGGCGCGGAAATTGGCGTTCTCCTGCTGTTGTTCATGCTCGGGCTCGAGTACACCGGCGATGAGCTCAAACGCAATCTTCGCGCCGGGCTGCCCTCGGGGCTGGTCGATTTCGCGCTCAATTTTCCGCCCGGCGTTGTTGCCGGCTTACTGCTCGGCTGGAAGCCTCTGCCATCGGTCCTCCTCGGCGGCGTGACGTATATATCTTCGTCTGGCGTGATCGCCAAAGTGCTGGCGGAGCTAGGGCGCCTCACGAACGCGGAAACTTCTTCGGTGTTGACGGTACTGGTTCTGGAAGATCTGGCAATGGCGATTTACCTCCCGGTCATCGCTGCACTACTGGTAGGCGGTGGACCGGTTTTCATGGCGCGCTCGGTCACTATTGCGATCGTGGTTGTCCTAACCGTCCTTTTTGTCGCGGTCCGCTACGGTGGCAAGATCAGCAGCTTTACCGCCGGTCAATCTGATGAAATCATTTTGCTCACCGTTCTGGGCGTGGTGTTGCTGGTCTCCGGCCTTGCGCAGCGCTTCCAGGTCTCGGCCGCCATTGGAGCGTTTCTCGTCGGCATCGCCGTCTCCGGACCCATCGCCGAGCAATCGCATCGGCTGTTCGCGCCGCTACGCGATCTGTTTGCCGCCACTTTCTTTTTCTTCTTTGGTCTCCAAATAGATCCGGCGACCCTTCCGCAAACGTTACCCTTCGCCATCGGTTTAGGAATTGTGACGGCATTCACGAAGGCGCTGACCGGCTACTGGGCCGCCGGTAAAACTGCAACCGATCGGCGCGCACGTCTGCGCGCGGGCACGGCCCTCATCGCGCGCGGCGAATTCTCCATCGTGATTGCCGGCCTGGGCGTCACGCTGGAACCGCGTCTGGGCCCGCTCTCCGCCGCCTATGTGCTCTTCACCGCCATTGTCGGGCCGTTAGCAGCCCGCATGGCTAAATAAGCGCGCAATAATAAAAAATAGGTGGGTGCCCAGTCGATCCCGCGCGTGAGCGAAGACGAGTACCTTCGTCTCGAACGTGCTGCGGAATACAAGAGCGAGTTTCTCGACGGCGAAATTTTTGCCATGTCGGGCGGATCGCTACGGCATTCCCTTCTTGCCGCGAATTGGACAACATGGCTGAACATTCAGCTTAAGGGTAGAGGCTGCCACGTTTTCACGTCTGACGCCCGAGTCCGCACATCCAAGACAGGCTTCGTATCTGTACCCGGATGTTTCCGTTGTTTGTCGCGGCCCCCAGACTCACGAAAATTCCAACGATATTCTGGTAAATCCTCAGGTCGTCATCGAGGTGCTCTCGCCCTCGACAGCCGGCTACGATCGCGGCAGAAAGTTCGAACGCTATCGCGAGATTGCATTACTTCGGGACTACATCCTGGTTCACGCCGATTCTCCCTGGGTCGAGCATTTTGCCCGGCAAGAGGATGCAAGCTGGATTTTCCGCGAGTACCGCGGGATTGGCGGCGCCGTACCCATCTCCTCCCTCGACTGCCTTGTTCGCCTGGCAGAGCTGTACTCCGGCGTTCTCGATTTTCCCGGTTAGTAAAAGCCCCGGCTTGTGCCGTACCCGCCCGTATTCCCCCAGGACTCCGCCAGTTCGGCCTGTACCCGTACAAGCTAAGGATCTCGAACCGTCTCGCACCCTGTTAAACTAAAAAAGCTGAGCGAACGCTGAGCTTGCGCCCGCGCAGTTAAGGAGTTACGGCCGTTTCCCATGAAATATATCTTTACCTCTGAGTCCGTTACCGAAGGTCATCCGGACAAAATAGCCGACCAAGTCTCGGACGCCGTTCTGGATGCGGTGCTCGCCGACGATCCGATGAGCCGGGTAGCGTGCGAAACGCTCGTGACGACAGGCATTTGCGTGGTGGCTGGCGAAATCACCACCAAAACCTACATCGATGTTCCCAAGCTGGTTCGAAACGTCATCGACGGCATAGGCTACAACGACGCCGCCTATGGTTTCGACTGCAAAACTTGCGCCGTCGTGAATATGATCCAGGCGCAATCCCCCGACATCGCCATGGGCGTCGATACCGGCGGAGCGGGCGATCAGGGCCTTATGTTCGGTTATGCCTGCAATGAGACCGCCGAGTTGATGCCGCTGCCCATATTGTTGGCTCACAAGTTGGTGCGCCGGCTCAGCGATTCGCGTCGCGCGGGGGAATTATCTTATCTGCGGCCGGATGGTAAAAGCCAAGTGAGTGTCGAATATGTGGACGGCCAACCCGCGCGTATCGATGCGGTGGTCGTATCTACACAACATGGCGATGACGTCACGACTGCCCAACTTCGCGCCGATGTTCGCAAATACATCATCGATCCGGTCATCCCTTCGCGGATGGTGGATTCGCAGACCAATTTTCATATCAACCCGACCGGCCGTTTCGTCATCGGTGGACCGCATGGCGACACTGGGCTCACCGGCCGAAAAATTATTGTTGATACGTACGGCGGCATGGGCCGGCATGGTGGCGGCGCTTTTTCGGGTAAGGACCCGACGAAAGTTGATCGCTCGGCCTGCTACATGGCGCGCTACGTCGCAAAGAATTTGGTGGCGGCCGGTCTCGCCGCGCGCCTCGAAGTGCAGCTCGCTTATGCGATCGGCGTCGCCGAGCCTGTCTCGATCATGCGAATAGCTTCGGTACCGGGAAAATCTCGGATGCGCGGCTTGCTGAGTTGGTGCGCGAAAATTTCTCGCTCACCCCTGCCGGCATGATCAAGTCCCTGAATTTGCGGCGCCCGATCTATCAGAAAACGGCTGCTTTCGGCCACTTCGGGCGGACCGAAGACTCCTTTACCTGGGAAGCCACCGATAAAGTGGAAGCTCTTCGCGAAGCCGCTCAATTGACCGCTGCCGCCGTTTAGCAGCCTCGATCGCGCGTTCGCGCCAACAATTCAAGAATCGGAAAAGCCGTGTCTACAGTTGCAGATTGCAAGCGTTCGGTAGAAGTCGAAATCCCGCTCGAAGAGGTCGAGCGGGCCAAAGAGCGTGTTACCAGCTCCATGCGCCAGCGGGTGCGCCTTCCTGGCTTTCGTCCCGGCAAAGCCCCGGTGAGCATGATTCAATCGCGCTTTGAGGGCGATATTCGCAATGAAGTGTTGGAGATTCTTCTTCCGCAGGCCTTTCGCACCCGCGTCGAGAAAGAGGATCTAAAAGTTGTCGGCACGCCGGATATTTCGGAGCTTCACTTCGAGCCCGGCAAGCCCATTCGCTTCAAAGCCGATTTCGAAGTTGCTCCCGAATTCGAGATTGCCGAGTACCACGGTCTGCCCGTTCGGTATGAAGAGCCCACCGTGAGTGACGACGAGATCGCGAAGCGGCTCGATTCCATGCGAGAGAACAAAGCCGAGTACGTGAATCTCGATCCGCGTCCCATCGAAGATAAAGATTTCGTGGTAGTGGAACTTACGTCTCTGGCAGGTTTGGCGGAGCCGATCGCGCAGGACGTGCAAATAGAAGTGGGCGCGGCGGAAACACTTGCTCCCTTTAATGAGGCCTTGCTGGGGTCGTCGCCTGGCGAGGCGAAGGAAGTGGACGTGACCTATCCGGAGGATTACGGACAGGAACGCTTGGCTGGCCGTACCGTGCGTTTTCGTCTCACGCCCAAGATCATCCGCCGCAAAGAACTACCGGCGCTCGACGATGAGTTTGCCCGCGACTTGGGTGATTACCAGACGCTGGATGAGCTGAAGGAAACCGTGAAGAAGACCATTTTTCACGAGAAGCAGCATGCTGCCCAGCAGGAAGCAAAAGAAGCGTTGATCGACCGGTTGGTAGAAGCGAACGATTTCCCCATTCCCGAGGCGTATGTGGATCGCCAGATCGAAAATCAAGTCCGCATGCAGATTCGCGACCTGGCTGGTCCGGGTGTAGACCCTAGCACGCTGAAGCTCGATTGGGCGAAGATCAAGGAAACCCAGCACGACAAAGCCGTTCGCAACGTGAAAGCGTCCCTCCTTCTCGAAAAAATCTCCGACCGCGAGGCGATCCGGGCCACCAAGGACGAAGTCGACCGGGAGGTCCAGCGTTTGGCCCGGCAGGAGCGCGAGGCCGTGGCGGTCACACGCGCCCGGCTCGAAAAGGACGGCACGCTGGGTCGTATCGCCAGCCACATCCAAACCGAAAAGACCCTGCAGTTTGTTTTCGACCAGGCTCAAAAACATGCCTGATGGTACGGGGAATGACCGCCTAATGTTGATATACTGGAAACGACTGGAAACGAAAAGCCTTCCGATCGGGGCAAGGGGTCTCTTGATTTTTCTTTTTGTAGGAGAACCAGTTTGAAGCGCGCCGGATCCGACGATTCCCTCCGCTGTTCTTTCTGCCATAAGAGCCAAGACGTTGTTGGCAAGCTCATCTCCTCCCCCAGCGACTATCCGCGCGCCTACATTTGCGATGAATGTATAGCGGTTTGCAACTCGATCATTGAGGACGACCGGCACGAAAAGAGTTACGGCTCGCCGGGCAAGCTGCCGCGTCCGTTGGAGTTGAAAGAATACCTGGATCAATACGTGATTGGTCAGGAAGCCACCAAGAAAAAGCTGGCTGTAGCAGTGTACAACCACTACAAGCGCATCCAGATGAACAAGCAGCGCGGTGGCGAGGTGGAGCTCTCCAAATCGAACATCCTGCTGATCGGACCCACCGGCACGGGCAAGACTTTACTCGCGCAAACGCTCGCCCGTATCCTGGATGTGCCGTTCGCTATCGTCGATGCCACTACTCTTACGGAAGCGGGGTACGTCGGCGAAGATGTGGAAAATATTATCCTGCGGCTCTTGCAGAACGCCGATTGGGACGTGCAGCGCGCGCAGACCGGTATCATTTATATAGACGAAATCGATAAGATCGGACGCAAGGACGAGAACCCGTCCATCACTCGGGACGTTTCCGGTGAGGGTGTCCAGCAGGCGCTGCTCAAAATTCTGGAAGGCACCGTCGCGAATGTGCCGCCACAGGGAGGCCGCAAGCACCCGCACCAGGAATTTACGCCCGTCGATACCACCAATATTCTATTTATCTGCGGCGGGGCCTTCATTGGGCTCGAAAAAGTGATCGCCCGGCGCGTCGGAACCAAAAACATCGGCTTTATCCCGCCGGAAGAAAAAGATTCGCTGCGCCGTCCCCATCCCGCGCGCCGCGATGTGGATCTTCTGCAGCAATGCCAGCCGATCGATCTGATCAAGTACGGATTTATCCCGGAATTCATCGGCCGCATGCCGGTCAGCGCGGTTCTCGAGGATCTCTCAAAGGAAGCTTTGATCCAGATTCTGACGAAACCGAAGAACGCCATCGTGCGCCAGTATCAGAAGCTATTTGAGTTCGAGAATGTTAAGCTCAAATTTAGCGAGGATGCCTTAGAAGCGGTGGCGCAACTGGCCATGGAGCGCAAAGTGGGGGCTCGCGGTCTGCGCATGATCTTGGAAGATCTTATGCTCGACTTGATGTATTATCTTCCAACGTTCAAGAAGGTGCGCGAGTTCTTAGTCACCAAGGAAATGGTGCTCTCGCAAAAGATAAATATGGCCGTGCTCGAAAAGGCCGGCTAGCCGCTTTCGGCGCGAAGTACGCTTCGCCGGTCTGGCCGCGCTTTTCGGCCCTTTGAAGCTGTAGTTGTTCTCTAGTCCCAGGGCTTCGGGACGTAAACCGCCTGGAAAATTGAGAGATGGTGACAACCAAAGACAAAACGGATACCAAACGATTGCCCATGATGCCCATCCGGGACGTCATCATCTTTCCGTACATGATGACCCCGTTTGTGGTGGGACGGGAGTCGAGTGTCCGTGCCCTTGAAGAAGCGCTGCTCGGCGATAAGAAAATTTTTCTTGCTACCCAGCACGACGCTTCGGTTGATGAGCCCCGCCCGGAGGAGATCTACTCGGTCGGTACGGTCGCGAACATCGTCCAAAGCCTGAAGCAGCCGGACGGAAATATCAAAGTACTGGTCGAGGGCGTCGAACGCGGAAAAGTTATCTCCGTCAGCGAAGAAGAAGGCTATTTTCGCGCCGTCGTCAAAACAGTCGCCTACAAAGTGGAGCCGGGAACCCAGCTCGAAGCTCTGACCGGACGCGTCACCACTCTGTTTGAGCAGTACGTCAAGCTCAGCCAGAACCTGAACTACGAAACCATGATCGCCGCGATTCGCGTGGACGATCCCGGCAAGCTGGCCGATACGGTCGGAGCCAATCTGCAGTTGACCATCGAAGAAAAACAGGAGCTGCTCGAAATTTTCGATCCCATCGACCGGCTGACGCGTGTCGCCGATCTGCTCGATATCGAAATCGAGAAATTGAACGTGGACCGCACCATTCAGGGCCGTGTCAAGCGGCAAATGGAGCGTGCCCAAAAAGAGTACTACCTCAACGAGAAGATCAAGGCGATCCAGAAAGAGCTTGGCCGCGGCGAGAAAAGCGAATTCGACGAGCTAAAGAAAAAAATCGATACCGCCGGCATGACCAAGGACGCGCACGAGAAGGCGCTTGCCGAATTGAAGCGTCTCGAAAGCATGCCGCCCATGTCGGCCGAATCCACCGTCTCGCGCAACTACCTCGATTGGTTGCTGGCGGTGCCATGGAAGAAGCGTACTAAGGAAATCCGCGATCTCCGGCACGCGCGCCAGGTTCTCGAAGGCGACCATTACGGGCTCGAAAAAATCAAGGAACGCATTCTCGAATTCCTGTCGGTACGCCGGCTGGTGCAGAATCCGAAGGGCTCGATCCTCTGTTTCGTCGGCCCTCCCGGCGTGGGCAAGACATCGCTCGGAATGTCGATCGCCAAAGCGACCGGGCGTAAGTTCGTCCGTCTTTCGCTCGGCGGAGTGCGCGATGAGGCGGAAATCCGCGGTCACCGTCGGACCTATATTGGCGCGCTTCCCGGCCAAGTCATTCAGATGATGAAAAAGGCCGGCACTCGGAATCCTGTCGTCATGCTGGATGAAATCGACAAGATGTCGATGGATTTTCGAGGCGATCCATCCGCCGCGCTGCTCGAAGTTCTCGATCCGGAGCAGAACTACATGTTCATGGATCATTATCTGGACGTCGAGTACGATTTGCGCGAAGTGTTTTTCATCGCGACGGCCAATGTTCTGCATACCATTCCTTCGGCGTTGCAGGATCGCATGGAAGTGATCCGGCTGTCCGGCTACACGGAGCTCGAAAAGCTCGAAATCGGCAGACGGTTTCTGGTTTCAAAGCAACGCAAGGACACCGGTGTTACCGAGGCGCAAGTCGAATTTCCCGACGTTGGTTTGCAGACTCTCATCCAGTCCTACACGCGCGAAGCGGGTGTGCGAAACCTGGAGCGCGAGATCGGTAATCTCTGCCGCAAGGTGGCCCGCAAAGTAGTCGAGGCGCAATCGCCTGTGAACGAAGAGCTGGCCGAGAATCGGGGACGCCATCGAAGTCATCGAAGAAGAGGCGGCGCCGGTCGAAGAAGTAACAGCCGGCAAGAAGAGCAAAAAGAAAGTCAAAAAAGAAGAACCGGCGCTGATTCCGATCGAAAAAGTAGTCATGACGCGCGAAACGGTGGAGAGCATGTTGGGTCCGGCCAAGTTTCGCGACATCGATCTCGACAAGCAGAACGAGATTGGAGCTACCACCGGCTTGGCGTGGACCGAAGTCGGCGGGTCGATCCTGACGACTGAAGCCACGGTCATGGAAGGCCGCGGGAAACTCACCACCACGGGAAAGCTGGGCGACGTGATGCAGGAGTCCGCGCAGGCGGCCATGAGTTACGTGCGCTCGCGGGCGCAGTATCTTGGGTTGCCCAAGGATTTCTATCGGCATCTCGATATTCACGTACACGTGCCGGAAGGCGCGATTCCGAAAGACGGTCCGTCCGCTGGTATCACCATCGCGACCAGTATTTGCAGCGCCCTCACGACGATTCCGGTGCGCTGCGATATTGCGATGACGGGTGAGATTACGGTCCGCGGACGGGTTCTGCCCATCGGAGGATTGAAAGAAAAACTGCTCGCCGCGCATCGGCAAGGGATTCTTGAAGTCGTCTTGCCGAGAGATAACGAAAGGGATTTGGTGGACATTCCCGAAAACGTTCGAAAGGAAATGAAGCTCCACTTCGTGTTTTCGATGGACGAAGTCTTGAAGATTGCATTGGAGCGGGAACTCGTTGCTCTGCCTTTGGCTCCGCCTACCACGGCGGAATTAGGGCAAAGGTCAAGCGAAGATAACCTCATGCATTGAGGCGTACGTTGATAGCGCGCGTAAAGGCATGCTCGAAAAAGTGAAATAAGCCGTGGTGGAAACCGAAGCAGCAGCGGCAAGCCTGATCGTCAGCGCCGCGGACCGCGGCCAGTTTCCCGAAGACGGCGGCGCGTGTGAGGTCGCCTTTTTGGGGCGAAGCAACGTCGGCAAATCGAGTTTATTGAATTGTCTGGTAAAGCAGCCGGGCTTGGCGTTCACGAGCGCCCGTCCCGGATGCACGCAACTGATTAATTTCTACCGGATCGACGACGATTTGCATTTCGTCGATCTTCCCGGCTACGGTTACGCGCGGGTTCCGCTGGACGAGCGTGCGCGTTGGAAGGGGTTGATCGAAAGCTACCTGGTCGCAAGACGGGCTCTGGGGCTTTCGTTTCTTCTCCTCGACGCCAGGCGTGGCTGGATGGACATGGACCTGGAACTGAAAGCTTGGCTTGAGTTCCATAACCGTCGATATCAGGTGATTGTCACCAAGATCGACAAATTGAAAAGCAACAATCAACGGAAAGCCGGCTTGGAAGCGATCCAAAAACAACTCTCGGATCAGCAGCCACTGCCGTTCTCGGCCCTCGATGGCCGGGGAGTGAGGGAAATTTGGCAAACCATCTCGAAGATCAAGAACCAGAAGTAAACCCCGCGGCTGTCACCGAAGGCAAGCCCAACGAGAAGCCACAAGAGACAAACGGGGAAGGCAAATCCGCTGCCGAAGCAAGCGACTCGAAAGTGAGCTGAACCGCGTCCGGAGAGATCCGCGGCGCGTACGAGAGCGGCGGAACCGAGAATCAATGGACGGGCACCGGCGGGTGAAGCGTTGCGCAAATCCGCGCCGCCGGAACCGAAAGCCGCCGAGCCGAAGCCGGTGACGGAAGCGAAAGCCGCCGAGCCGAAGCCGGTGATGGAAGCGAAAGCCGCCGAGCCGAAGCCGGTGACGGAAGCGCCGCCGCTAGCGGAGACCGCGAGCCCGCTCCGGGTGCTGTTTCGACCGCTGTGCCTGCCACGCCGGTATCAGCGCCACCGGCTCAAGCAAATCAGGGAATTCCGCCGCGGCGCGGGCGTCACTCGATTGGCAACACGGGCGCGCAAGGCCAGAGAAATGGCGCCACCACGCTCGATCTTGTCGAGCTGAAGGACATGAGCATCCAGGCGCTGAACCAGACCGCCAAGGATCTGGGCGTGCCCGGCGCGGCCGGCCTGCGCAAACAGGAGCTCATCTTCAAAATCCTTCAGACGCAAGCCGAAAAGAGCGGCCTGATCTTTTCCGAAGGCGTGCTCGAATGCCTGCCCGATGGCTTCGGCTTCCTGCGCGCGCCCGAGTACAACTATTTGCCAGGGCCGGACGATGTCTACGTTTCGCCTTCGCAAATTCGCCGCTTCGATCTGCGCACGGGCGACACAGTCTCCGGTCAGATCAGGCCGCCGAAGGAAGGCGAGCGCTATTTCGCGCTGATTAAAGTCGACGCCATCAACTTCGAGCCGCCCGAAGAAGCGCGCAACAAGATTTTCTTCGACAATCTGACGCCGCTGTATCCGGACGAGCGGCTCAAACTCGAAACCGCCAAGGATAATTTCTCGGGCCGTGTCATGGATCTGCTCACGCCGGTCGGCAAAGGGCAGCGCGGCTTGATCGTCGCGCCGCCGCGCACCGGCAAAACGATGCTGCTGCAGAGCATCGCGAATTCGATCACCACGAATCATCCCGAGATCAACCTGATCGTTCTGCTGATCGACGAGCGTCCGGAAGAAGTCACCGACATGCAGCGCTCCGTGCGGGGCGAAGTCATCAGCTCCACCTTCGACGAACCCGCGTCGCGCCACGTGCAGGTCGCCGAAATGGTAATCGAAAAAGCAAAGCGGCTGGTCGAACACAAGCGCGACGTGGTCATTCTGCTCGATTCCATCACTCGTCTCGCGCGCGCTTACAACACGGTGGTTCCGCCCTCCGGCAAAGTGCTTTCCGGCGGCGTGGATTCGAACGCCTTGCAGCGCCCCAAGCGCTTCTTCGGTGCGGCCCGCAATATTGAAGAAGGCGGCTCGCTCACCATCGTCGCTACGGCCCTGATCGATACCGGCAGCCGCATGGACGACGTGATCTTTGAAGAATTCAAAGGCACCGGCAACATGGAAATCCATCTCGACCGCAAGCTGGTCGACAAGCGTGTGTTCCCGGCCATCGATATCAACCGCAGCGGCACGCGCAAGGAAGAGCTGTTGATGCCTCGGGAAGAACTCAACCGCGTTTGGGTATTGCGCAAGGTGCTGAATCCGCTTTCGCCGGTGGAATCGATGGAGCTGCTTCTCGATAAGCTCGGCAAGACGCGCTCCAACGCCGAATTCCTCGCCGCCATGAGCGGCTGACAAATCCGGCTAACAACTCCGCATGGGCCGAATCCGGATACTCTCCGATAACGTCGCGAACAAAATTGCGGCGGGAGAAGTGGTGGAGCGGCCCGCTTCGGTAGTAAAAGAGCTGCTCGAAAATTCGCTCGACGCTGGCGCGACTGAGATCCGTATCGATCTCGAGAACGCTGGCCGCCGGCTGATTCGCATCCAGGACGATGGCGTCGGAATGCTGCGCGATGATGCGCTGCTCGCGTTCGAGCGGCACGCGACCAGCAAACTGAGCGATGTCAAAGATCTCCTCGCCATTGCCACTCTCGGATTCCGCGGCGAGGCCCTACCCTCCATCGCTTCGGTCAGCCGTCTGCTGCTCGAAACGCGCTCGGCGGAAGAGCAAACCGGAACGGCTGTCGAAATGGCCGGCGGCAAGCTCGTGCGCTGCGACGAAATCGCGCGTCCGCCCGGTACCACCATTTCCGTCGCGGGATCTGTTCTACAACGTTCCGGCCCGGAAAAAATTTCTGCGCTCCGATGCGACCGAGCTCGCGCATACCGGCTCGCTCATGACGCACTACAGTCTGGGCCACGCCGATAAACGTTTCGAGCTGTACCATGAAGGCCGCGAGTTGCTGAATGCGTCGCCCGTCGCTAGCCTGCGCGACCGCGCGTTTCAGGTCTTCGGGTCCGCCATAATCGACGATCTCATCGACCTGCATCTAAAGACCTTTGAGATCGCCGTCGGAAGGCGAGCCCGCGCAGTTCGCACTGGAAGGCCTGATCTCCGGCCCGCACGTCCAAAAGCTAAATCGCAACTCGATTTTCCTGTTCGTCAACGGCCGCCTGATCCGCGACAGAGTATTGCTCGCACGCGATTTCGGCGGCCTACTCACAATCTGATGCCTTCGGGCTGCTATCCATTCGCTCTACTGTTTCTCCATTGCGATGCAAGCGAAGTCGACGTCAATGTGCATCCTTCGAAAACCGAAGTGCGTTTCCGCCATGGCTCCGCGATCCACGACTTCGTGCGCGACGCCATTCGCGAGTCGCTCATCGAAAGCCGTCCGGCCTCGAGCATTCCGATTTTGCCCGTCTCGCCCGTTCCGTCCGGGCGCGCGCCTGTACAGCGTGCGGCAGACCTACCGTTTTCCGAATTCACGGCCATGACAGAAACCGTCTTCCTTGAGCCGGAATCCGCCGCGCCCGAGCCTGTGAAAAATGGCATGCAGATACTGCCCGAGGTCACGATTGCCCCGTTACCCCGGCCGTCTGTTTTTCCGGAAACGGCCGCCGCTGCTCTACCTCCCGTGACGCCCTTGCGCCGTATCCCGGACACGCATGGCGCCCTTGAGAGCTTCCGCGAGACTGGGACCGTATCGATTCTCTCGGGGCGTTGCCCGATCTCCGCCCGTTAGGCCAGCTTCATGACAGCTTCATCGTGGCTGCCGGGCGCGACGGCTTATGGATCGTCGATCAGCACGTGGCGCACGAGCGGATTCTGTTCGAGCAGGTATTGCGCCAGCGCGCCGCCGGCACTGTCGAGATCCAGCAATTGCTCATGCCCCTCGTGCTGCAGCTTACGCCCGGCCAGCAATTCGAATATGCGCGCATCGCCGACGAGCTGAATGCCTACGGATTCGACACCGAGCCGTTTGGACAGCGCACCATAGCGATCAAAGCCGCTCCGTCCGGAGTCGGACCGGGCGATATCGAAAAAATTGTATTTGAAATTCTCGAAATCGCCGAGAAAGAACTGCGCTCCGCCTCGCTCGACGAGATTCGCCGCAATGTCTGCGCGACGATCGCCTGCCGCGCCGCCATCAAAGTGAACACCAGGCTCGAGCCGAAGAAAATCGAATGGCTCCTGCGCGCGCTAAGCGCCTGCGAATATCCCATGACCTGCCCGCACGGACGCCCGATCGCGCTACGTTACGGAATGAAAGACATTTTGAAAAGTTTTCACCGCATCTGAATCGGAAAGCGCTATTCCCACTCGATCGTTCCCGGCGGCTTGTGCGTCAGATCGTAAAATACTGCGGCGATTCCATCTATCCCCAACAACTCCCCGGTTAATCGCTCAAGCTGCGCCGATTCCATCAACACGACATCCGCGGTCATGCCGTCGACCGAGTTGATTGGCCGAAGCACGATCGATTCGCGCGCATGCCCAGCGCCAACCGGCAGCAGAACCACCGGAAACTGCCACACTCGATCTTCGAATCCGCTTACTTCACAAAACCGCCGCACGATTCCGTCCGCTTCCCGCAGCAGATCAAGCCGTTGCTTGGTGATCGAAGCCTTGAACACCTGCAAAGAACCAAGCGGCGCTCGGGCCCCGCACAGCGCAACCACGCGATTGATATCGGATCTGCCGTTCGTCAGCGCGGGCGCGGTTGTCTCGATGTCCGCGAGTGTCGGCCCGTGCGGAAGCGCGAACACGGCCCGATAGCTGCGCGCATCCCCTTGCACTCCCACCGACCGCAAAGGCAGCAGAAACCCGCCGTCCGTTTCTGTCAGGTCAGCCTCCTTTTCCGCGCATAGGCAGCGAATCGCGAGGCCCGGCCCGGGAAAAGGATGCCGCGAAAGAAACTTCGCCGGAATACCGATCTCCCGGCCGATCTCGCGCACTTCGTCCTTGTAGAAAGACGTCAACGGCTCGATAATCCGGCCCGTATCGATCAAAGCTTGTATGCCGGCGACCCGATTATGGTGCGTCTTGATCAGATCCGCTTTGGCCGTCCCGCCCGATTCGATCGTATCGGGGTAGATGGTGCCTTGACCGAGGATCCACCTGCCGTCCAGAAAATGCTCGGTCGCCAGGATGCGCTCCTGTACTTTCACAAACTGCTCGCCAATCACAATTCGTTTTCGCTCCGGATCGACAATGCCATCGAGCGCCGCCAAAAATTCGCCTTCAGCGCGCTCCGCCAGAAAATTCTTCGCGCCTAGCTCCGCGAAAATTCCAGTCACGAAATCCGTCTCGTCCTGGCGCATCAAACCAGTATCGACATAAATGCCGCAAACCCGCTCCGGACCAAGCGCACGCAAACACAAGGAATACGCTACGGTCGAATCGACGCCCCCGCTGACGAAAAAAAAGATGTTGCAGTCGCCCGCCGCCGCGCGAATCTGCTCCTGGACCAAGGGAACACGCTGGGAGATATCCCAGTCGCGTTCCGCCCCGCAAATATCGAATACGAAATTCTCCAGAATCTGGCGCCCGGCATGCGTATGTACGACCTCGGGATGGAACTGAATCCCAAACAGTTTGCGTTCGGGGTCCGACATGGCAGCGATGCCGGAAATGTCGGTCGCCGCAATCACGCGAAAGCCCGCTGGAACCGCCGCCACGCTATCGAAATGACTCATCCAGATTTGCGACTGGTCCACACCTTTCCAAAGCGGATCGCGGCAACTCACGGTTAACTGCGCCGGGCCGTATTCGCCGCGTTGGCCTTTCTGTACTTTGCCGCCGAGATGATGCGCAAGCAGCTGGTGCCCGTAGCAGATGCCCAGCACGGGAATTTGAGCGGAAAGAATTGCGGGATCGATATCCGGGCAGCCGGGCTCATACACGCTCGCCGGACCTCCGGAAATAATAATCCCTTTACGGGAATCCAACTCAGCGCGCGGCGTGTCGCTCGGTCGCACGTCGGCATACACCCCAAGCTCGCGGACCCTGCGCGCAATCAAATGCGTGTATTGCCCGCCTGTGTCGAGTACCGTAATTTGCGGGCTGTTTATCGAGCTAGCGAAGGCTAGCTCGTTGCTTTTCAAAACGTGTTTTAGATTGGGCAAGAAGCGATGCGGCCTTCGGCATGGCGTCGATAGCTTTCTGAACTTCTGGGTCCTGCTCCACGCCGACCCGCTGCGAATCTTCGTAGCTGAAAGCCGTCACGTACATCTCGGCACGAAGCTGGTCGCGTACCCAGGCATGGTCCTTAGCCCAGTCGGCCTCGCTAAATTTAACACCCTGCTTGAGCAGGTAATCGTGGAAGCTCTCAAGCACCGCCTCGTCCGGTATCCAGCCTTTTTGCAGCTTCGTATCGTGATCGGAGAAATATTTCGCCGAAAATCCGAAGAAGCCGTTTTTCCGCGCCACACTCAGCTCGAAGGCGTCCAGCTTGGGCGGCTCGAATTTCTCATCGGGCGTAATTCCACCGCCGCCGTAAACCGTCCGGCCCAGATCCGTCTGCTTGATATCGGTCGGATCCTTCGTCTCCCCCCGCTTGCCGTAATAGTAGTCGAGAAACGAAATGTTGCTGTAATTGCGTTGGATCAGGCGGCCGCTCGGAGTGTAGTAATGCTGCGTCGTCAGCGCCAAGCCGGTATTGTCGTTCAGGGGATAGACGGTCTGAACCAGTCCCTTGCCGAATGTGACATCGCCTAAAATCCAGGCGCGATCGTGATCTTGCAATGCGCCGGCTACAATCTCAGCCGCCGAAGCGGAATATCGATTCACGAGTACCACGATCGGATAACTCTCGCCATACTGGCTGCCGCGCGCGACATACGGCTTCTCTGAATAGGCGCGGCCTTTATGCGAGACCACTACCTGTCCGCGATCGAGCCAATGGCCCGCCGTAGCCACGCCTTCCTGCAACAGCCCGCCCGGATTCTCGCGCAGATCGAGAATCAGGCCCTTGATATTCTGCTCGCCGAGCGCCTTGAGATTATCGTCCACCTCGTGGCTGGTAGTCTCCGTGAACGACTGAATGCGCATGTAGGCGATGCCCGGCTTCACCCAGAACGCCGTGTCTACGCTATTCCGCGGAATCTCGTCGCGCACTAGATTGAACGCAATCGGTTTCTCTGTACCCTCGCGCCGCACCGTGACCTGGACCTTCGTTCCCTTCGGTCCTTTCAGCATCTCGGCGACTTCGGTCGTATTCAGATCGTCAACCCGCTTATCGTTCACTTCCATCAATAGATCGCCCGGACGGATGCCGGCCTTATAAGCCGGCGTCCCGCCGAACGGATGGATCACCATTGGCTTGCCGGTCCGCGGCTGCGCCCCAATCAGCATGCCGATGCCGTAGTACATGCCGTGCTGCTCTTCCCGTAATCCGGCAAATTCTTTCGGATCGAAAAAATTGGAGTGCGGGTCGAGCGTTCGCAGCATGCCCGGAATCGCGCCCTTGTAAATCGCTTTATCGGACGACAGCTTATCCGAATAGTTCTGATCGACGAGATCGTAAATCTTAGTGAACGATTCGATACTCGCCTTCAGATCTTCGTCCGAAGTCGCGCTCGCATTCCGCTGCGCCGCTTGAGGAGCCGCCGAAACGGTGCTGGCGCCTGGGCCAAACAGCCCGCCTATGAGTGCGCAGGCCGCCAGGAAGAGAGGGATGAAAAGGAAATATCGCCGCTGGGAAGACAAATAGAACCTCCAGGGTTCGCTGTCTTCAGTATAGACGTTATCAGCCGGCCGCGCGGACCCGCCGCGCCAGCGCCGATTCGCTGCGTGCGCCCTTACGCGGAGTCTCGTCCAAGCGCTTCACCTGGTCGCTCACGCAAACCAGGAACATCGGTTGCCGCGCGTTCTTCAGAAGGTCGATAATCCGGTCCTGCTGATCCTCGAGATAAATGGACTTGCCGTCGGTCAACAGATGAAGCCGCGAATCGGAAGAGAGCACGTCCGCCAATCGGCGCCCCATTTCGCGCTGCAGAAACCGCAGTACCCGGCGTATCTTTTGTAACGAGAATCCCTTGCGCCGCAGCTCGGCGATCAACGAGATTTCAATTACCTCTTCCGCCAGATAAATCCGTTTGTGTCCTTCGTGGCGCGGCGAAACCACTTTGCGCTCGTCCCACCATTGAAGCTGCCGAAGACTCACTTGAGCAACCTTCGCGACATCGGTGCTCGTGAACGTTCGCTGCGTGGCCCCCTTCTCGGCGCGCCCGAGTGCTGCGTCGTGGCTTAAATCAGAACGGACTTTGCGCGTTTTGAACATGATCCTAAGGTCGCGTTTTCAGGGATTTGTGCGGCTCCCAAAATTGTACTAGACCCGCACCCAGTGTCAATAGGGCCAGATAGGGTACTATCCGCCGCCGACAAACTCGACGATTTCGATGCAGGCTTCGCCCTCAACCTGTGTGGTGGTCCAATCCCGTTTGCGGACGATCGCTTTGTTGAGTTCGACGGCCACGCGCTCGGAAGGAATTTCGAGCCAGGCGAGTAAGGCGGCTACCGACTGCCCCGAGGGCGCCCGCCGCGGCTCTCCGTTCACCTGCACGTTGATCAGATCGATGTCCATGAACTCTGCGGTTGCTACTCTAATACTTACACTGCCTGATCGACATGCCCGGCACTTACCCCCAAACTTGGTTCCCCGTGCTGATTCAAATTCTGATCGCGATCGCCGTGGCCGGCGCGATGATCGGGTTATCTGCGGTGCTGGGCCGCCGCGTCAAAGACCCTGTTAAATCAAGTCCCTACGAATCCGGCATGCAGCCGGTCGGCTCGGCGCGCGAGCGGTTTTCCGTAAAATTTTATCTGGTCGGAATGGTTTTTATTCTTTTCGATATTGAAGCCATCTTTCTCTACCCATGGGCCGTCGTTTTCCGCCAACTAAAGCTTTTTGCGTTCTTTGAAATGCTGCTCTTCATCGCGCTCGTGCTCTGCGGCTTTTTCTATATTTGGAAGAAGGGCGTTTTGAATTGGGCCGCCGATGACTCGCGGCGCCCCACCGTCACGGAGACGAAACGTGCTGCCTGACGCAGCGGCCCAAAACCCGGCGGTTGTCGCCCTCGCCGAACAAATGCCCGCGGCGATCGTTGATGCGACTGTTGCGGTGGACGGCCTGATTTTGCGGATTGCTCCCAAATACATTGAGGGCGTCTGCCGCTACTTGAAACAGAACGAAGGTTTTGCGCGCCTGAGTGCGGTGACTGCCGTCGATTGGTGGCCGCGCGAGCCGCGTTTCGAAGTGCTTTACTTTCTCCATTCTCTCGCGCGCAACGCGCGGCTTCGGCTCAGCGTTCGCGTGCGTGAGGGAGAGGCATTGGAGTCGGTTTGCCAACTATGGCGGGGCGCCAATTGGTACGAGCGCGAGGTGTTCGACCTGTTCGGAATCGAGTTCAGGAACCACCCGAATTTAGAGCGCATTCTCATGCCGTCGGATTGGGAAGGGCATCCTCTGCGCAAGGATTATCCGATTCACGGCCACAAGTATTCGTACCAGGAAGAGTAGTACCGCCAGGAAGTTTAGAACAAAATGATCGAAGGGAAAACGCACGTCGAATCGCTGGATCCGCGGCATGAGCTGCAGGTAGCGGACGTCTCCGGCCTCGCCATCCCCGTCTCGCCCGAAGGCGCCGTTCGGCGCATGACGCTCAACATGGGGCCGCAGCACCCGTCCACGCACGGTGTCTTGCGCGTGGTGCTCGAGCTTGATGGCGAAACCATTTTGAGCGCGCGCCCGGAAATCGGCTATCTGCATACCGGCATCGAAAAACAGTTCGAGGTTAAGAAGTACCAGCAGGGAATTCCGCTGACCGACCGCGTGGATTACCTCGCCAATCTAAACAACAATCTCTGCTATTCACTCGCGGTGGAAAGACTTCTGCAGTTGGAAATTCCGCCGAAAGCGCAGTGGATGCGGGTGATGCTTTGCGAATTGACCCGCATCGCGAGCCACTTGATCTGGCTGGGCACGCACGCGCTCGACATCGGCGCGATGACGGTCTATTTCTATTGCTTCCGCGAACGCGAAGAGATCCTGAAAATTTTCGAGATGTTCTCCGGCCAGCGCATGATGACGAGTTACATCCGCATCGGCGGATTAGCGCTGGAGCCGCCGCGCGGCTGGCATCCCGCCGTTTCGAAGGTGATCGAGCGGCTGGCGCGGGGCATCGAAGAGTATCACAATCTGCTCTCCTCTAACCCGATTTGGGTGAACCGGACGAAGGGCGTGGGAATGCTGCCCGTCGATCTCATGCTCGAGCTGGGCGTAACCGGTCCGATGATCCGGGCTGCTGGCGTGAATATGGATTCGCGCAAGGATTGCCCGCACACGAGTTACGAGAAATTCGATTTCGATGTTCCCGTTCGAACCGCGAACGACGTGTACGCCCGCTTTGAAGTGCGTATGGAAGAAATGCGCCAAAGTGTGCGCATCGTGCGGCAGGCGCTCGCGGGCATGCCCTCCGGACCATGGCAGGCCGATGCCCCGCACATACTGCTACCGGATCGCGAGCGCATGAAGACGCAAATGGAATCGCTGATCTACCACTTCAAAATCGTTACCGAAGGCTTCCGCGTTCCCGAAGGCTCGGTCTATCAAGTGGTGGAATCGCCGCGTGGGGAATTGGCTTACTACGTCGTCAGCGACGGCACCGCCAATCCGTACCGGGTATTCATGCGCACGCCTAGTTTCGGAAATCTGCAATCGCTCGGAGCGATGCTGGAAGGTGTGCCGATTGCCGACTCCATCGCGGTAATGGGAAGTATGGATTTCGTGCTGGGAGACGTGGATCGCTAGAGCCATGACCTTTTCGCCGGCGCTGGAAGCGCGATTCGAAAAGCTGTTGAAGAGTTATCCGCCGGGGCGCGAGCGCTCGGCCGTAGTGCCCATGCTGCTCTACGCACAAGACGAAATCGGCTCGGTTCCACGCGAACTGATCGAGGAAGTCGCGCGCCGTTGCGGCGTCACCGCTCTACAGGTCGACGAAGTCATCGGCTATTATTCCATGCTCCATCGCAAGCCGCTGGGGAAATTCCACGTGCAGGTCTGTACCAATATCGCCTGCCAGGCGGTCGGAGGCGAAGAGTTATTCGAGCACGCCAGCCGCTCGCTCAAACTGGGCCACAAACAGGTCAGCCCCGACGGGCAGATTTCGCTGGAAGAGGTGGAATGTATCGGCGCGTGCGCCTGGGCCCCCGCTATTCAAATCAACTATGACTTTCATCACTTCGTCACGCCGGAGCGCTTCGATCGCTTAATGCAAGACCTGAAAAAAGAAGGAAGCGAGGCCGGCAGATGCGCTTTAACGAACCCAGCCCGCTCGAAGTTAAAGTCGTCTCCGCACGTTTTGATTTAGAAAACTCCACGTCCATCGATACCTATCTCGCGAACGACGGCTACGTGGCCGTCAAGAAGGCTCTCGAGATGACGCCCGAAGCGATCATCGACTTATTGAAAGCGTCGGGGCTCCGCGGTCGCGGCGGCGCCGGTTTCCCTACCGGCATGAAATGGAGTTTTGTCCCGCGCACCACCGGCAAACCCACCTACGTCGTTTGCAACTCGGATGAGAGCGAGCCGGGCACCTGTAAAGACCGGCTGCTCATGCAAAACGACCCGCATCAGCTCATCGAAGGAATGATCATCGCCGGCTGGACCATCCGCTCGAACAAAGGCTACATTTTCATTCGCGGCGAGTACCGGTACCTGATCGAGATCGTGGATCGCGCTCTCGAAGAAGCCTACGCGCGCGGCTATCTGGGCAAGAATATTTTGGGCTCCGGCTGGGATTTCGATCTCTACACGCATACCGGCGCCGGCGCCTATGAGTGCGGTGAGGAGTCAGCGCTGCTTGAATCGCTTGAAGGCAAACGCGGCGTTCCGCGCTTGAAACCGCCCTTCCCGGCAGTGGTTGGCGCGTTTCAATCGCCTACGATCTTGAACAATACCGAAACATTTTCCGCGATCCCGGCAATTTTTCGCGGCGGCGCGGAGTGGTACGCCTCGCTCGGCTCGCCCAAAAACGGCGGCACGCGGATGATGTGCGTCTCCGGGCATGTCAACAAACCGGGTGTGTATGAAATGCCCATGGGTTTTCCGCTGCTGCGGCTGATCGATGAAGTCTGCGGCGGCGTGCGCAATGGAAAAAAGCTCAAAGCCGTGATTCCTGGTGGCTCATCCTCTCCCGTGCTCAAAGCGGATGAGTGTGACGTCGCGCTTGATTTCGATTCCCTGGCCAAAGCCAAGACCATGGCCGGCTCCGGCGGCTTAGTCGTGCTCGATGAAGATACCGACATCGTTGCCGTAGCGCTGCGCACGATCAAGTTTTATGCGCATGAAAGCTGTGGCTGGTGCATTCCTTGCCGGGAAGGCACAACCTGGCTGAAAAAAGTGCTCACGCGCTTTCACGACGGCGGCGGTTTGCCGAGTGACATCGATTTGATCGGCGAGCTCGCCGCCAACATGCTAGGCCGGACATTTTGCCCGCTAGGAGATGCGGCGGCGATGCCCACGGGCGCGTTCGTCGCAAAATTTCGTGACGAATTCGAGGCGCGGCTGAAGCAGACCCGCGTAGCGAACAAGACTCTGGAGCTGGTGCATGGCTGATTCGATCAAGTTCACGATCGATGGCCGCGAGATCGAAGCGCCAGCGGGAACGTTGCTGATCAACGCCGCTAAACAAGCCGGCATCCCGATTCCGGCGTTCTGCTACTACGATGGCTTGTCGTTACAAGCCGCTTGCCGCATGTGTCTCGTCGAAGTGGAAAAAACGCCGAAGCTGCAGGTGGCCTGTACTCTGCCCGTAGCGGCAGGCATGGTGGTCCACACCGATTCGGCGCAGGTTCGCCAGGCGCGCAAAGGAACTCTCGAGTTTCTCTTGACGAATCATCCGCTCGATTGTCCGGTCTGCGACAAGGGCGGCGAATGCGAGCTGCAGGACATGGTCTTCCGCTACGGGGCGGGGGAGAGCCGTTTCCGCGAGGAAAAGGTGCATGTCGACGAAAAACAATGGTCGCCGGTCGTGTATTATGACGCGCCGCGCTGCATCCTTTGCTATCGCTGCGTAAGAATTTGCGGGGAAGGGCTCGGCGTGAGCGCGCTCGGCGTGGGAAATCGCGGCGTGGCCTCCGAGATTGTCCCCAATGGCGGCGACCATCTGGAATGCGATGAATGCGGCGCTTGCATCGATATCTGCCCCGTCGGAGCCCTGACTTCGGGACCTTACCGCTACAAAACTCGCCCCTGGGAGATGGAGCATGTGGGCACGATTTGCACGCATTGCTCGAACGGCTGCAAAACAACTCTGGGCGTTCGTAATGACCAAATCATTCGCGCCAACAACCGCGATCGATCCGGAATCAATGGCGAATTCCTGTGCGTGAAAGGCCGCTACGCGTTCGATTTCAATCAGCATCCCGATCGGTTAACCTCGCCGCTCTTGAGGACCGCAACCGGAGAGCTGAAGCCTGTTTCATGGGCCATTGCGCTGGCGACCGTTGCTAAGAAATTCGGCGAGGTTCTGGTCAAGCGCGGCAAGTTCGGCATCATCGGCTCGAACCACACCACAAACGAAGAAAATTACCTGCTGCAGAAGTTTGCTCGCCAAATTCTCCGCACATCGAATATCGATCACCACCGCACCGGCGATGTTGTGAGCTTGCTCGCTGCTTTGCATGGCCGTGCAAATTCTCTAGCCACCACCGCCGATCTCTCCACCATGAAGGCCGCGCTGATTATCGATAGCGATCTGGCGCAAGAACAACCACTGCTCGCCTATCAATTGCGCACGAATTGGCGCTTGAACAAGGCGCATGTATATGCAGTCACACCCGGGCCCGTCCGCGAGGACAGTTATGCCACCACCCAACGCGCCCCGCTGGGTGGTGAGTTCGATGCTCTTGAAACGTTTCGAGACAAGCTCCAAGCCGAGCCTGAGCTTGTCGTGCTGTTCGGCCCCGCGATCAAAGGTGAAGCCATTCGTAAGCTCGTCGCTTTTGGCGATTCGCTTGGCATTCCCGTCAAATACGTTTGTCTGGTCGATTACTCCAATTCGCGCGGCGCATGGGATATGGGTCTGATTCCCGATCTCCTGCCCGGCTACCAGAGCGTGGTCGACGGTGGAATAGCGCCGGGTTTGAGCTATGACGAAATACTGGCTGCGCCGGATTTAGGTATCTTGTGGGTCGTGGGAGCCAATCCATTGGCGCGGCACGAATTGGCTGCAAAGGGCGCCTTCCTGGTCGTGCAGGATATGTTCCTGACTGAAACGGCGCGGCGCGCGAACGTTGTGCTGCCGGCTTCCTCCGCCTATGAAAAGTCGGGCACCGTTACCAACGTTTGCGGAGACGTTCAAAAGTTGAACGGTGGCGCGAAGACCATGGGCGCGAAATCGGATCTCGAGATCATCGGTCTGCTGGCCAAAGAAATGCGCTCCGATTGGGGCGTCCCCAAGGCAGACGCCGTTTTCCGCGAAATTCGCAGAGTCGTGCGCGGTTACGATTTCCCGCTGGCCATAATCGAGACCGGCGGAGCCGCTGCCAGCAGCCCCGCAACCGGAGAACTGCAATTTCAAGCCCGGCCGGAACTGACGCGCGGCGCGCAAAACACTCTGTTCACGTCCGGGACGCTCGGGCGATTTTCGCAAACGCTGCATTCGGTTATCGAATCTCCCGGCGCGCTGTACCAAGATCCCTATCGCGATACGGGCCTGCGGGAAGGAAGCGTACAACTGGAGACGGCGAGCGAAGAAAAATGAATTTCTTCGTCGTCAGCCTTATAAAAATCGTAATCGTTTTCGCGGTTTTCATGACCACCCTCGCCTACCTGCAGTGGGTGGAGCGGAAAGTTCTCGCGCACATTCAGTCCCGCACAGGCCCTCTGCGCGTTGGGCCGCACGGATTATTGCAGCCCCTCGCCGACGTCTTCAAGCTGCTGACGAAAGAAGATCTGCTGCCGCCGTATGTGAACAAGCTCTTCTATCTGCTGGCGCCTTTTCTCGCGGTTTCGCTTGCGCTGATTTCCATTTCAATTATTCCGTTCGGGCCGGAAGTAAACTTTTTCGGCACGCGCACCTTCATGCAAATCGCCGACCTGCGTGTCGGCATCTTGTTCGTCCTCGCGCTCAGTGCGGTGAGTGTCTACGGGATAGCTTTGGCGGGCTGGTCCTCCAACAATAAGTATTCACTGATCGGCGGATTGCGCAGCAGCGCCCAGATGATCAGTTACGAGCTGCCTCTTACGCTGGCCATCGTCGCCCCGCTGCTGCTGGCAAACCATTTAAGCTTTCGCGAGATTGCCGTGAGCCAGGCCGGCTACTATTTTGGCTTCATTCCCCGCTGGAATATTTTCCAGATGCCGTTCCCGCAGATTTTCGGCTTCCTGATATTCATGATCGCCGGCTTCGCCGAAACCAATCGCCTGCCCTTCGATCTTCCGGAAGCCGAAAACGAGTTGGTGGCCGGTTTTCATACCGAATACAGCAGCATGAAATTCGCGTGCTTCTTTATGGCCGAGTACGCCAACATGGTGACCATCACCTGCGTTGCCACGCTTCTGTTCTTGGGAGGCTGGCAGCCGCTATTCCCGGCTCCTTATTCGAACTGGGTTCCGACGGTGATTGCGCTGGCGGCCGCCCTCGCGTTCGTTTTGCAGGCGCTGAATCCGGCGCGCAAACGCGATCGCCTGACATTTCCAGTGTTTGCGGTAGTTGCCTTGCTTGCCGCCCTGTTATTCGCAATTCCGTTCTTACAGACCTACTTGGCGCCAATCTTCTGGTTCGCGAGCAAGGCCGGATTTCTGCTCTTCACCTACATCTGGGTTCGCGGTACATTGCCGCGTTTCCGTTACGATCAGCTCATGCACTTCGCATGGACATTCTTATTTCCTTGCGCGCTTCTGAATCTGCTCGCGACCGCATTCTGCGTGGCGGTCTTTTAGCATGGACACCATCTTATTTATCATCTGCGCGATTGTCTCCGTCGGATGCGCGTTCAATCTGGTTCTGCAGAGGCATCCCATCTCGAGCGCTCTTTCGCTCATCGGTGTCATGGCCTCGCTCGCGGTGCTCTATTTGTTGCTAGGCGCTGAATTCATCGCCATGGCGCAGATGATCGTCTACGGGGGTGCCGTCATGGTGCTCTTTATTTTCGTGATCATGCTCCTCAATGCCGGCACGGAGAAGACCAGCGGCAAATCGTGGTTTGCCCAGATTGCCGGATTTCCCTTGCTGTCGGCCTTCGTCGCGCTGCTTGCTTTTTTGATCCGCGTGGTGCTGCCTCCGCTGCGGCCGGTCGAGTTCGGCAGTTGGGTAGGTGGAACCGCCGAAGCCATTGGCATGCTGCTGTTCACCAAGTATCTGCTGCCCTTCGAGGTCACCTCCGTTCTGATCCTGATCGCGATCGTGGGTGCCGTAGTTCTGGCGCGAAAGGAGATCGACTGAATGGGCCACGTCCCCTTGTCCTGGTATCTGATCCTCAGCGCCGTGCTGTTCGGCTGCGGCATCGCGGGATTCGTCTACCGCAAAAGCGTCATCACCGTATTCATGTCCATCGAGCTGATGTTGAACGCCGTGAATCTCACTTTTGTGGCCTTTTCTTACCAGCTCCACCGCATCGACGGCCACATTTACTCATTCTTTGTCATGGTCGTTGCGGCTGCCGAAGCCGCCGTTGGCCTGGCCATCATTTTGACCATCTTCAAAAATCGCGGCACTCTACAGATCGACGAAGTCGATTCCATGAAACTCTGACCAATCGATCATGAATCTTTGGCTCATTCCATTTTTTCCGCTCGTCGGTTTCCTGCTGAACGGTTTGCTAGGCAAACGGCTGTCGAAGCCGATTGTCAGTCTGATCGCGGTGGGCTCCGTGGCAGCCTCGTTCGCCTTCGTACTCGCGCTCCTCGGCAAGGTCTATCCGCTGACCGTGCCCTACTCGGACCACTACTTCACCTGGATCCAAAGCGGCTCGCTCAACATCGGCTGCGACTTGGTTGTCGACCGGCTCACCGCCGTCATGCTGCTGGTTGTCACCGGCGTAGGACTCCTGATTCACATTTACTCGATCGGCTATATGGGTCATGAGGAAGGCTACTCGCGCTTTTTCAGCTTCTTCAATCTCTTCATGTTTTTCATGCTGGTTCTGGTGCTCGCCGCCAACCTGCTGGTGATGTTTGTCGGTTGGGAAGGCGTCGGCTTGTGTAGCTATCTTCTGGTCGGCTTTTACTTCAAGGAAAAATTCGCGGCCGACGCGGCGAACAAAGCGTTCATCGTGAACCGCATTGGCGATTTTGGCTTCTCGCTCGCCATCTTTCTCACGGTGGTTGTGTTTGGAACGCTCGATTTCGGCCGCATCGCCGGAGCGGTCTCCGGCATGCCGGTTGAAACTTCGGCGCACCTGCTCACTGCTATCACTCTGCTGCTGTTCCTTGGCGCTGCCGGCAAATCCGCGCAGTTTCCGCTCTATGTCTGGCTGCCGGACGCCATGGCTGGCCCCACTCCCGTCTCGGCTTTGATTCACGCGGCCACTATGGTGACTGCCGGCGTATATATGGTTGCCCGCGTATCGTTCCTCTACGATCACGCGCCCCTTGCGATGCACGTAGTCGCGCTGGTCGGGCTTTTCACCGCGGTATTCGCCGCCACCATCGGCCTGGTCCAGAACGATATCAAGAAGGTATTCGCGTACTCCACCGTTTCGCAGCTCGGCTACATGTTTCTGGGTTTGGGCGTGGGCGCATACTCCGCCGGCATTTTCCACTTAATGACGCACGCCTTCTTCAAGGCCCTGCTCTTCTTGGGCGCGGGCAGCGTCATCCACGGCCTCAGCGGTGAACAAGACCTGCGCCACATGGGCGGGCTGCGCAAGGCCATGCCCATCACATTTATTACCCTTGGCATTGCTAGCCTCGCCATTTCAGGCTTCCCCGGCTTCTCCGGTTTCTTCAGTAAGGACGCTATTCTTTCCGCTGCCTACGCTCGCTCGCCTTGGATGTTCTGGGTCGGCGCGATTACTGCTGGCCTCACCGCGTTCTATGTGTTCCGCGCTTTTTTCATGACTTTCTTCGGAAAGTATCGTGGCCACCAGCATCCGCACGAATCGCCGCTCGTCATGACCGTGCCGCTCAGTGTGTTGGCGCTCCTCTCGCTGGTGGGTGGATTTCTCAGCGTGCCTACTTGGCTCTCGCCCACCTATCCCGTCGCGGAGGAGCGTATGTTTCCCATGCTCGTCTCCGCCACGTGCGGCATTCTCGGAATTGCCGTCGCCGCCTGGCTGTATCTCGCTCGCCCGGCTCTCGCGGAAAGCATGAAAACCAGCGCCGGCCCCCTCTACACGGTGCTCGAGAACAAGTATTATGTGGATGAAATTTATTCAGAGACTATCGTCAAACCGGTCCTCGGCGCCTCCCGCTCTCTGTTGTGGCGGGGTGTGGATCAAGGATTGATCGACGTCGGCCTCGTGACCGGACTCGCGCGTGTCGTCCGAGGCTGGGGCTCTCTCTTCCGGCAATGGCAGTCCGGCAGCATTCGCAATTACGCCACGTGGATATTGGCCGGCTCTCTGCTGGTGATCTTTGTGCTGGGCCTGTTCGGAGGCGCGCGATGATCCTCCCAGTAGTCTTATTTCTGCCGCTTGCCGGCTTCTTCATCGCCATCCTCGCGCCCCGCGATTCGAAAGTGCCCTTGTATAGCGCTTTCGTCGCGAGTCTCGGCGCATTTCTGGCTTCCTTGGCCCTCATCGCGCCGGCTATCTCAAAAGGTGCGAGCTTTACCTCCATCATCGATCTGCCCTGGATCGACGGCTCTGGTTTCCAAATCCGCTTTCACCTCGGCGTCGATGGCATCAATCTTTGGCTGATTCTGCTGACCACGTTACTCGTGCCCATCGCGGTTTGGATGACCGGCAGTATGGTCGCCGAGCGCCGTAAAGGTTTTTACGCCCTCCTGCTGCTGTTTGAATTCGGCTTGATCGGTGTATTTTCCGCGCTCGATTTATTCGTCTTCTACATCTTCTGGGAAGTGGCCCTGGTCCCCATGTATCTCATGGTCGGATTGTGGGGTGGCGCGCGCCGCGGGCCGGTAGCGGTGAAATTTTTCGTGTATACGATGCTCGGCTCCGTGCTGATGCTCGGTTCCATCCTCTACCTGCACAGCCGCACCGGCTCCTTCGATTACGTCAATATTCTCAACGCCTTCTCTTCAGGCCGCGTCGCATTGAGCGCACCGCAGCAATTGTTATTGTTTCTAGGCTTCTTCGCCGCCTTTGCCGTAAAGGTTCCGATTTTCCCGCTGCATACCTGGCTGCCGGACACCTATGCCGAGGCCCCGATGCCGGCCACCTTCCTGTTAGCCGCCGTCATGTCGAAAATGGGCGCGTATGGACTACTTCGCTACTCTCTAAGCCTCGCCCCCGGGGGCGCGCAGCGCTGCGCTCCGTGGATTGCGGTGCTCGCCATTATCGGCATTCTCTACGGTGCGCTACTGGCGCTGATCCAGCCGAACATCAAGCGCCTGATCGCCTACTCTTCGCTCAGCCACCTCGGTTTCATCGTCCTCGGAATATTTACGTTCAAACAGCAGGGCGCCGACGGCGCAGCCTATCAGATGATTGCGCATGGCATCTCCACCGGAGCGCTGTTCTTGCTAGCCGGATTTTTGGAGCAGCGCGGCCACTCGCTCGAAATTTCTGATTTCGGCGGATTGGCGAGCCGCGCGCCGCGGCTGGCCACCGTCTTTTCCATCACCTTGTTCGCGAGCATTGGTCTGCCCACGCTCTGCAATTTTGTCGGCGAGTTTCTCGTGTTGCAGGGAGCTGCGTTGTCAAAGTTCTCCTGGGCCGCATGGGCCGCTCTGGGCGTAATCCTTTCCGCCGCCTACATGCTCTGGATGTATCAACGAACGTTTTTCGGAAAACCGAACGAACGAAATGCCGGTTTTCTCGACTTGTCCGGCCGCGACTGGCTTCCGCTGCTCCCGCTGCTCGCGCTCATGGTCTGGTTGGGATGCTATACGCAGCCTTTTCTGCAGCCCATCTCCGCCGCCACATCGCATCTGCTCGAACAAAGCGCCGTGAACGACCAATATCGTGTCTCGCTGCGTCTGCCCTTCTAAAATGCTTCCAGTCACGACCGACTATTTGCGCTTCTTGCCCGAAATTCTACTGACGATTTTCGGCATCGCCGCCATGATGCTCGAATCCGTCGCCCGCGGCAAGCGAACCTATCTTGGCGTGCTCTCGCTTGTCGGCATCGTCTGCGCTTTCATCGCGAATTTTTACTCGTATGCAAACCAAGGCGCGGCTTTCCAGAACATGTTGATCGTGGATGGCTACGGCGTATTTTTCCGCGGCCTTGTCATGCTTGCCGGCTTTCTTTGCATTCTTGCATCGCTCAGTTATCTCGAGCGTGAAGACGCGCAAACCGGCGAATATTACGCGCTCATCCTCTTCTCGCTTGTCGGGCAATGCATTCTGGCCACCGCCGGCGATTTGATCATGGTCTTCATCGGTTTGGAAATTTCCTCGATCGCGACCTACATTCTCGCCGGCTTTCTCCGCGACGACCGGCGCAACAGCGAGGCCGCCCTGAAATACTTTTTGCTTGGGTCGTTTGCCACTGCATTTCTGCTCTACGGCATTGCGTGGATCTACGGTCTCACCGGAGTAACGAATCTCGCGCAAATTCAGCAAATTCTCGAACAGCAGCCCCGGCCAAGTGTAATTGCCGCGCTCGCCGCCGCGCTGATATTTGTTGGCCTCGGCTTCAAAGTCTCGATCGCGCCGTTTCAAATGTGGGCTCCCGATGTATACCAGGGCGCCGCGGCTCCGGTCAGCGCGTTCCTTTCCGCCGCCCCCAAAGCGGCCGCCTTTGCGGTATTTTTCCGCATCTTCATGACCTCCTTCCGGCCCATGAACGATCGCTGGAGCTACCTTGTCTGGGGCTGCGCATTGGCCACCATGCTGGTGGGCAATCTGGCCGCGCTCGTGCAAACGAACGTCAAGCGATTACTGGGCTACAGCTCCATCGCCCATGCCGGTTACGTGCTGGTGGCGCTCGCCTCCGCCTCGAGCATCGGCGTCGCCGCCGCTATGTTTTACCTGGTGTCTTACGCACTCATGAATATCGGAGCGTTCGCCATCATCAGTCACGTCGCCGCGCGCAACGAGAAGCACGTCCGCATCGAAGATCTGGCCGGTCTGGGCCGCCGCGATCCCCTACTCGCGGGCCTGCTGGCGCTCTTTGTCTTTTCGCTTATAGGCGTTCCGCTGACGGGCGGCTTCTTCGGAAAATTCTACGTATTCCAAGCCGCGCTCGGTTCACACCTGGTCTGGCTCACCGTACTCGGTCTGCTCAATAGCGCGATTGCGGCTTACTATTATCTGAAAATTATTGTCGCGGTCTACATGCACGAGCCCAGCGCCGCCACCGCCGATCTTGCGCCCGCCCCCGCCACCCTTCGCATCGCCATTTGGGCCAGCGCCCTGGGCATACTCTTTCTCGGCATCTTCCCGTCGAAGCTGCTCTCCGTGATTTCCTTTTCCGCGGCGGTCTTTCGCTAGCCTCAGAAATATTCTGTCAACTCACGAATCTGCTTAACCACCAATAGCCTCGGGTGCGCCTCCGGCAACTGTTCGCGTTCCAAACTCCAAGTCCGCGGATGCGGAATATACACAGCCTTCAAACCCGCCGCCAGCGCCGGATTGATATCCGATTTTGGTGAATTTCCGATCATCCATGTTCGCTCCGGAAGAAACGCGCGTGCCGCCGCCAGTTGATAATAAGCCGCTTGGTCCTTCTCCTTCACAATGGCTGTGTGCTGAAAATAATGCGCCAAGCCCGACCGCTCGATCTTCAGCCGCTGCTCCTCCGAATCGCCCTTCGTAAACACCGTAAGATCGTGGCGCTCGGAAAGCTCCGCCACCGTCTCCTCTACTCCGTCCATCAACTCGATTGGCTTGTCGAGAATCGCGTGCGCGAACTCCTGAACCACTTTGAGATCAGCGTCCCGAATATCGCGCTCGGCCAAACGCCGCAGGCATTCACCCAAATTCCTTGCGAAATTCCGGCAGCCATAGCCGTGAATCTTAGCGTTGGCCGCCTCGATCTCATCGAGGACCCCGCGAATCTCTGCCGCCGATAGCGAAGAATGCGCCAGGTAATCGCAAAACTGATCGAACGCCGCCTCGAAGTAAATGTTGTTTTCCCAAAGCGTGTCATCCGCGTCGAGAATCAGAAATTGCCGCTGCATCCGGCCGCTATATCTCTACCTTGGGATGCCCGTTCAATGGCGCCACGCGCTTCGCAAGTGCGATACGTTCGCGCTGCACAATATAGTCGGGCACAATGCGCACCAGATATTCCAGCCGCTCTATTTCCGAGCGCAGCGCCAGCACCGTCTGCCGCTTGTCCAAATCCTCGATAAGCTGCGCAAGCTGAAAACTGATCCGAGAACGTTCGAATTTCGGCTCGGCGACCGCCGCATCGTGCAGAGTCGCCAGACGCTGATAAGCGAAGCTGGCCTTCTGGCGGAGGTCCGGGGGCACTTCAGAAGCGTCTTCGTCGTTGAAATATTGAACCTCGGCGCGCAGATAAGTCTTCTCCTGATCGAGCGCGGTAATCCGGAAGCGGCGCTGTCCCGTAGCCAACAGGTCCAGTCTGCCGTCGTCATAGCGGCGCGTCACTTCGTCCACAATCGCCGTGCAGCCGATGTTCGCGATGCCATCTTCCTTCGCGAGCACAACTCCAAATTCGGAATGACCGGAAATCAGTTCGGCCATCATTTCCTTGTAGCGGTCTTCGAAAATGTGCAGCGGCAGCGGCATAGCCGGCACCAATACGAGCGAAAGCGGGAAGAGCGGCAGTAACTCCGTTGCCATATCTCCATTATCGGCGGCCCGATATACTGGTGTCCGATGAAGCCCATTTCGGGCCTCTATCTCGTGGGTTTCATGGCCAGCGGAAAGACCACCATCGGCCGCGCGCTGGCCCAGGAGCTGGGTTGGCCCTTCATAGATATCGATACCGAAATTGAAGCCCGTGAAGGTTGCGCGATTGCGCAAATTTTCGCGGAACGCGGCGAAAGCCGCTTTCGAAAGGTGGAAACCGAGGTCATCCGCCAATTCGCCATCGGCTCCTCAGCCGTCGTGGCCCTTGGCGGCGGCGCATTCGTCCAGCCCGAAAATCGCGAGCTGATCGAAAACAGCGGCATCACGGTGTGGCTCGATTGCCCGCTCGAAATCATTCGCAAACGCTTGGGAGACGATTCCGCGCGCCCCCTCGCCGCAAATCGCAATGGTCTCGAAAAACTCTTTGCCGACCGCCGCCCGCTCTATGCGCGCGCCAACCATCGCATAGACGTAGACACAGACGATGTATCCGAAATCATAAGACGCATCCTGGCTCTGCCGATTTTCCAGCGTGCCGCAGACTAACCTCCGCCGCGATGCGAAAACTATCTTCCGAGCCGCGCTCGACGCCGCCCACGCCGGCAACGCCGCGCGCGCGCATCTCTCGGTTCGTCGTGGCGTCCTCAAAGCCGGCAACCACCACTTCTCCCTTCGGGAGTTCGATCGTGTATTTCTAATTGCTATCGGCAAAGCGGCTGTTGAAATGGCCGCCGCCGTCGAGAGCATCGTAGGCACCCGCCTGACCGCGGGCCTCGCGATTACCAAACACGGCCACGCGAAGAGCCGCCTTCGCAAAATTTCGATCCTCGAGGCCGGACATCCGATCCCCGATGCTGCCGGAATCAACGCCGCGCATCAAGTCCGTGACTTGCTCCGCGAATTGAATGCGCGCGACCTGCTCATCGTAACCGTCTCCGGCGGAGCATCGGCATTACTGAGTGCGCCAACCGAGCCAATCACACTCGCCGCTAAACAAAAGACGACGGATCTTCTCCTGCGCGCGGGCGCCGATATTTTTCAATTAAACGCGGTCCGCAAGCATCTCTCGTTTCTCAAAGGCGGCCGCCTCGCGGCGCTCGCTTACCCGGCAACCGTGGTGAGCCTTCTGCTCTCCGATGTGATCGGCGATCCTTTGGACGTGATCGGCTCCGGACCGGCGGCTCCCGACCCGACCACCTTCGCCGATGCCATCCATGTGCTCGAAAAATTCAAAATAGTCGGGCGCACTCCGAAAGCCGTGCTCGATCTGCTGCAAAGAGGAGCGCGTGGCGAAATCCCCGAGACTCCGAAACCGGGCGACCCGCTCTTTGGAAACGTATACAACATCGTCGCTGGCAGCAACGCACTCGCGCTCAAAGCCGCCGCCCGTCAGGCCAGTGCTCTCGGCTATCGGCCCCGGATTCTATCGAGCGTCGTCTCCGGAGAGGCGCGTGAAGTTGCACGCGCGCACGCAGCGATTTTACGTCAACTAGCGCCTCCGGCGTGCATTCTTGCCGGAGGCGAAACCACCGTCACCGTCAAAGGAAAAGGAAAAGGCGGACGCAATCAGGAATTCGCTCTCGCCGCCGCGATCGAATTGGACCGGTCGCCCGGCGTCCTCGCCCTGTGCGCCGGCACGGATGGTACAGACGGTCCCACCGATGCCGCGGGCGCTATCGCAACCGGAAAATCTGTCGCGCGCGCCGCCCGGCTCGGCCTCGATCCCGCCAAATATCTCGCCAACAACGATTCCTACACGTTCTTTTCTAAATTAGGCGATCTCGTCAAGACGGGGCCCACCGGCACAAACGTCATGGACATCGAGGTCTTACTCGCCGGCTGACGCCTCGAAGAAACTCAGACAGTTGTCCCCCTGCCGCAAAACGCGGGTCTTTGTCAGACATCCATAGCGTTCTTCCAACGCAAAACGCGTCGCGTGTTGCGCGACGACGAACCCGCAGCCCGCCGCCGAAAGAGTCTCCAGCGCGGATCGATATTCGTCTTCCAGATGATATGGCGGATCAATGAAAGCGATGTCCGCGGCGTCCTCTTTGCGCAGCACGCGCGCGACCGTCGCTCTCTCTTCAATCCCAAGCGACTTCAAATTATCTCGAAGCGCCTCTAACGCGCGTCCGTTCTTTTCGATAAAAGTCACACGCTTCGCGCCACGGCTGATCGCCTCGATTCCCACGCTTCCACTGCCCGCATAGCAATCCAAAAAGACCGCTCCCGCAATGCGTGGCGCAAGCACATTAAACAACGCCTCGCGCAAACGGTCGGGTGTCGGCCGTACCTCAAGCCCCGGAACGCTCTTAATCCGTCGACTCCGCAATTCACCCGCGATCACCCGCATCCTCAGCCCACCTGCACCAAGCCGTACTTGCGTTGCCAATGTTCCTGGATGTACCGGACCGCATCGCGCAACTCCGGCTGGTTCCCGCTTTCGAGAAGCTGCTTCGCTTCCGCGCGCGCCAATTCGAGCACATCCGCATCGCGCAGCAGATCCGCCAGCCGCAGCCCCGGTATCCCCGATTGCCGCGTGCCGAAAAATTCACCCGGACCCCGCAGCCTCATGTCCATCTCGGCAATATAGAAACCGTCATTCGAGCTCACCAGGGTACGAATCCGCTCTTGCGCGATCTCGTTAAGCTTGCCCGTCACCAGAATGCAATAGCTCTGCTGCGAGCTCCGTCCTACGCGTCCCCGCAATTGATGAATTTGCGCCAGCCCAAAACGCTCCGCCTGTTCGATCACCATCACGGAAGCATTCGATACATCCACGCCCACTTCGATCACCGTTGTGGCCACCAGTATCTTGGTCTCACCCGCGATAAAGCTGCGCATAGCGGCCGCCCGGTCCTCCGCGCTCAGCTTCCCGTGCAGCAGACCCACGCGAACACCCGGAAACACTTTCGTCGAAAGGTGCTTGTGCATTTTCTCGGCCGCCTTTACGGCCGCGAGTTCCGTCTCTTCCACCACCGGATAGACTACGTACGCCTGTCTGCCCGCTTGGATCTCCTGCGCCACAAAACTATACACGCCCTCGACCAGCGTCTCCTCAACATGCCGCGTAATAATCGGCTTGCGCCCGGGGGGCAGTTCATCGATGGTCGAAATATCCAGATCGCCGTAGACCGTAAGTGCTAACGTCCGTGGAATCGGAGTCGCCGTCATCACGATCACGTCCGGCTGTGCGCCCTTCTTGAAAAGCTCCAATCGCTGCCGCACCCCGAAACGATGCTGTTCGTCAATAATCGCGAGTCCAAGTTTTTGAAATGCGACGTCCTCTTGCAGCAGCGCATGCGTGCCCACCGCCGCGTGTACCGATCCGTCCGCCACGCTTTGCTTCACCTGCTGCTTCTCGCGGCTGCTGGCGGATCCGGTAAGCGCCGCTACCCGGTAGCCCAGCTTCGCGAACAGCCGCTCGAAATAAACGCGGTGCTGCATCGCCAGAATTTCCGTGGGCGCGAGCACCGCGACCTGAAACCCATTCTCGATTGCGATCACCGCCGCCTGCGCTGCCACGATGGTCTTACCGCTGCCCACGTCGCCTTGCAGTAAGCGATTCATGGGGTGCGGCCGTTTCATATCGTCGGCAATCTCCTGCATGGCGCGCCGCTGCGCTCCCGTAGGCCGGAATGGCAGCATTTTTTTCAACTGCGCCCGCGCGCTCTCGGTAACCGCGAAAGAAATCCCCACCGCCGCGCGCGCTTTCGTTTTCTTCAACGCAAGCCCGCACTCGAGCCAAAAAAACTCATCGAAGATCAGGCGCGTTTGCGCTGGCGTCCGAAAATCGTTCAACAAACGCAGATCCGTACCGGCCGAAGGTTGATGCACTTCGCGTATCGCCGTAGCCAATTCCGGCAGGCCCACGCGCTGTTTCACGCTCGCCGGCAGCGCGTCCTCCGGCATCGCCGATTCTCGCAGCAGGCGGTCGAGCAGTCCGCGAAAAACCCGCGTCGATATCTTGCCGGCCGCTTCATAAACCGCCACAATGCGGCCCAGGTGCAGAGTGCTGTCTTCTTCTTCGTCGCCCGAAAGAATCTCGACTTCCGGTTGCACAATCAACCGTCTCCCGCTCGCGCGGTCCAACTCGATTTTTCCAAACAGAGCCGCCCTGGCGCCCGGAACCAAACGGTCGGCATACCGTTCCCCATGAAAAAAACGTGCGAGCAAAGTGTCCTTGCTCGCATCCTCAAAAGTAGCCTCGAACAGCCCCAGCGCGCCCCGCCGGAACCCTGACATCTTCGCAGTAGCCACCCGCGCCACCGTCGCCGCCTTCTCCCCCGGCGCGAGTTCGCCGATCGTTTTCACATTGCTGCGGTCCTCGTAACGAAAGGGCGCGTAGTACAGAAGATCCGCGACTGTTTCTAAGCCTTTCGCGCCCAGCATCTGCGCGCGTGCCGGTCCAATTCCCTTTACAAATTGCAGCGGAGTCGATAGATCCAACTCCTTAGCCTAGCGTCCACCCCGCTCCAGGCGGGAATAGAGAGTCATGGGAGTACGTCCAAACTCCACGAGCTTTACAAGATATTCCGTCTATGAAAAGATTTTTCTACCAGCGCGCCCAATGAATAAGAACGCAATCCTCGCGATCTTGATCTTGTTCACCGCGGCGCCGCTCTTCGCGCAAACGCCTATCGGTCAGAAACAAGCGGAGACCCTTCAGCTAGAGCAGTATATGCGGAGCAGGGATTCGAGCAGCCCGGCGGACGAGGAACGGCGCAGCCAAGCCGAATGGCGTCAATCGGACATGGTGCGCAAAGCAAACAAATTCGCGTTATTGTGGGCGCAATTTACCGCAGAACAGAATGCGCGCCATACCTTCGACCCGAAGCTCGCCAAAAAACTCGAAAAAGCCTTCAGCGATCTCCAGAACGCCCGAGGCTGGCCCGGCAGGTAACGAAGGCCGCGTATCAACATCAGTAGCCGTTTCCCCTAGCGGTCAGCAGCAACAGCAAGCCCGGCCACGTTGTTCTGCCGCTTCAAACCGGCCGGCTCGCCTCCCGATTCCTTCGGAGGATTCGAATCGCCGCTCGATTTCCGCACCGTAATGTTGCCGTGCTGGGTAATAAGACTCACATCGGGTCCATCGCCTACCGATCCATCCAGCTTGGCCCCACGGCCCTCCGAGCGTGCCCGGAGTCCATCTCCAAACTGATTCTCAATCTCTCCATTACCGGTCGCCGCATTCAGCGCGAATTTGGCGGCCACCGGCAGCGCCATCTCGATGTTGCCCGACCGCGCATGCACCGCGATCGGCCCAATCGGCACGTTCTGCGGTCGCAGTTCGATATCGCCGCGGTCCACCGTCAAATCGAGTCCCTCGGTAAAGCCATTCAGCGTAATGTCCGTCGAATGCGCCGTCACCTTTATCGGTCCCACCACGTTCCGTGCGTTCAAGCTGCCCCGCTCCAGATGAATCTCGCCCGGCACCTGTTGCACATCCAGTTGGGTGCGCATGCTCGCGAGCCGCACCGGCTTGCCCATCTCCCGCAGCGAAACGCTTCCGGTGTAGTCCCCATTGACGTTCACCTGTCCCGCGATCTTTTGTAATTCGACGTCCGAGCCGTGCCCGCGCAAATCCAGCGTGCCCTTCACGTTGATGCAGCGGATCAGATCGCTTCTGCGCGTATCGATCTTCACGTTGCCGCCGATATCCTGCAGCCGCACGCCCGCGTTGCTGCTGCTGAAATCCACATCGCCCGCCAGGCCCGAAACATCGAAGTCGCCGCCCGTTCCGGTTGCCTCTACGCTCGCTCCCTTCGGCACCGAAAGCTCCAGATTCGCCGTAACTCGCGAACGCGAATCGGCGCGGTCCTGATGAGCGCGCACGATCACCGTGCTTCCTTCGACGACGATATCGATTGGCGTGTCGCGATTCGCCACGTCCGCCAGGCGCTCCTCGAAAGCGCGCACCAGTTTATGCCCGCCGAGCGATACTTCCGCCGCGTCCGTGCCGGTAATCTTCACGTCGCCGCGCAGGCTTTCGAGCACGATCCGCGGCGTCGCCCCCACGCCTTTTCGCTGCGGATTGATCGAGTACTCATGTTCCGCTCCAAACGCCTCCACGCCGCGCTCCCAACCCATCTGCCGCCACCACGGGTTCACCCGGTGCATTTCGTACGCCGCCATGCCCGCGAGGCAAATGAAAACCACCAGCACCCAGCCCCCGCCCGATATTCCGTTGGCCGGAATCTGTCCGCTCCGCGCAAACCGGATGCTCACTTCGAGAAAAGCGATCACGCCCCAAAGGATCAGCAGGTAGGGCCAGTAGCGTAAAAAAAGATCCCCGACCGCAAACTCCGGAGAAATCGCATGAATGAGAAAGATCGCGCCCACCACGATCAGCACCAGTGGGCCGGTAAGCGATGCGCGCGGTCTCATGGTCGCGGCCCTCCCTGCTGCCCGGGAAACGGCGGCCGAGGAGATGGAGGCGGAGGAAATGGCGGCCGCGGCGCGTTCCAGCGCTCAATCAATTTCATCACCCCTAGCGCAATAATCAGCAGCGGCCACGTGCGCGAAAACGGCAGCACGCCCGCTTGATGCACCGCGCACAGAATCCCGACCACAATCAGCACTACCGGCCCGCGTATCGCCTGTGCGTATAATGCGGCTCTATTGTTCATGCTGCGACTCCTGCCCTCGCGCCGTGGGCGGAACGGGAATGCTTTGCGTAGGCGCCGCCACGCGATTGTAGAGCATGAAAGCGCCCACAAGTATCAGCAGGATCGGCCAGAATCGCGCCAGTTCGCGAAACTCGATCACCCGCAGCGTATCCAGCAGAAAAAGCACCCCCAGCATGATCAGCAGAATCGGCCCCAGCGGAGCTCGCGACGTATATCTATGCTGCGCGAGCAAACTCGACCATTCCTCCACCAGCATGCCCGCCTGCCGCTTCTTCGCCGTATGATACGCCTCAAACGGCATATAGCAATAAAAAGCAAAACACATCATCCCGAGCAGTGGTTGCCCCGCCGTATGCTCCGCGCTATTCGCCAGGCTGATCAATAATCCGAAAATAATGGCATGCACCAGCCCCTTCAAATACTGCCCGTTATAAATAGCGCCCACGCCCGGTATCAGGCCGAGCACAAACGCGAAGCCGGGTGAATTGTTCACCGGCGCGGCCGGCGGTGCGGTCTGCAAGTAAGGATTGGCGGGCGAAGCGCCGGCGCCCGGCGTTTCATAAGCCGCGCTTTGATAACTCACAGGCACATGCTCCTGGCAAAAGACGGTTCCTTCTGCCGCCCGCACGCAAGCGCTGCACAGCGGCCGCCCGCATGCCCGGCAATAGGCGGTCGCGGCGGTATCCGGATGTAAATAGCAGTTCATTTCTTTCCCTTTTGGCTGTTGTCCTGGCGCCGCCGCGGCTGGTCGTCGAACGTCTCCTGCTGCTGCTCCAGATCTTTCAGCCGCGTCTCAATCTCGTAAACCACGCGCAGGTTCTCGTACGACTTCACCACGCGGTCCTTCAGCCGCACCGCCCGGTCTTCCACGCCGCCCCACACCCGCACCGGACTCAGGTCGGCCGCCTGAATATTCTGCACCTTCACGCCCGTGCAGCGCTCCAGCATGGCGAACGATAACACCGTCATCGCCATGCCCATCACCAGCCGCGGCTGCAGCACCGGCTGTAGCCATTTGCTCGTCAGGCGGCTGAGCAATCCCTGCCTTTCGTAGGGCTCGCGCGTGCGGCCTAACGGCGCTTGGTAGGCAATCCGGGTGATCAGCGTAGCCGGCGGCTCAATCTCCGCGGCTCGGCCGAGAAAAGCCGCCGCGCTCGTCACTTCTTCCAAGAACTCGCGGCAGCCCGCGCACAAAGACGCATGCCGCTCCAAGCTCGCGCGCCCGCTCGCGTCGAGTGTCCCATCGACGTAATCGGCCAGCGTGCTTTCAAATTCCGCGCAGTTCACTTTAAATACTCACTTTGTTCCGCTTCAAAACCCGCGCCAACTCCGCCCGCCCCCGGTTCAGCCGCGATTTCACCGTTCCCTCCGGAACGCTGAGCACGCGCGCAATCTCCCGGTATTCCATATCCTGTAAATCGCGCAAAATCACCGCTTCCCGCAGTTCGGGGGATAATTTTTCAAGCGCCGCCTGCAGCAGTTCGCCCGCTTCCCGCCCCGCCAGCAATCCGTCCGTGCGTGAAAATTGCGCCGTCCGCTCCTCGAGCACCGGCAGCTTGTCCTCGATCGCGTCCGTCACTCGCTCCTGCTTGGTCCGGCGATAATGATCCACCAGCAGGTTACGCGTCAGCCGGGTTAACCACACCACGAAAGAGCCTTCTCCCGCCCGAAAACTACCTAAGCTCTTGAATACCCGCAAAAAAACTTCCTGCGTCAAATCCTGGGCTTCGTTGTCGCGGCTGGTAAAGCGATAGCAAAGGCCGTATACCCGTTTGGTATACACCTTCACCATCTCTTCCCACGCACCCTGCTCCCCGCTCAGGCAGCGTTCGATTAAACTCGTTTCAGCGTCCAACGGCGGCGTTTTCCCTAATCTGGCGGCCCCTTGCCACGTCCAAGGTGCACCCGTCGCGTCCGAGACTAACGGAACCTTCGAGTGTATCGAAATGGCGGCGGCTAAAGCGGCTGACACTGCATTTCCCTTCAGTTTGTTAAACGCGCAATGTATGTTGGAAGTTCAATTGCCCACATAGCCATGAGATGCCCATTTTGCGGCTTTCGCGAAGACAAGGTAATCGACTCCCGGGAGAGCAAGGAGGGGGATGCCATCCGCCGCCGCCGCGCCTGCCTTTCCTGCGAACGCCGTTTTACTACTTACGAACGTTGCGACGAAGTGCCCTACATGGTCATCAAAAAAGACGGGAGACGGGAGAAGTTCGACCGCCAAAAGGTGCTAAATGGCCTTCTCCGTGCTTGCGAAAAGCGCCCGGTCAGCATGGGAAAGCTGGCCGAACTGGTAAATGAGATCGAATCCACGCTGCTAGAGAGCCCCGATCGGCGAACTGGCTACTACATTAATAGGGGAAACGCTGATGGAACGGCTCCGGGCCCAGATAAAATCGCCTATGTGCGGTTTGCTTCAGTGTACCGTGACTTCCAGGACGTCGAAGAATTCCTGAGCGAACTCAAAAACGTTATCATTCAACGCAAAGTCTAACGAGTGTGGACCGAGCCGCGACCGCAAGGGAGCGCATATCTTTTGTGAAACCAACCACTTTGCGTAACATCTCCCTTATTAGGTATTAACTTCCGGGCAAAACCCGGTTATAATAGGTGCGCGCAAAATATTACAGTTTTAACAACTGCGTCCTGCTGCGGCGTGGCGTAGCTCGAGCGCTATCCCCCGGAATAACGGGCTCCCTCTCAGTATCAGCCAGTCAGTACCGCCCTAGGGAAATCGGTGGATCTGCCGGTTCGGAGCGCCGGTCAAAGATTTGTTTGTAGGTTGAGGTGATTACGTAGGTGGATCAATTCGAGGATCAATTTTTAGGCGACAGCCCCGAACCGACGATCGGGGCCATTCCCTTCGACGAGGAAGCTAATTTTTTCCATCCGGAGGAAGTGCAGGACGACGAGTTCCATGGAGCCCAACAGGTAGAGGAGTCGATTTATACCGACGACCCGGTACGCGTGTATCTGCGCGAAATGGGCTCGGTTCCGCTTGCTCACTCGCGAAGGCGAAGTCAATCTGGCCCGCAAAATGGAGCGCGGAAAGCTCCGTATGCAGAAGGCCATCAGCCGTTCTCCGCTAATTCAGAGTCTGGTCGCCGATTTTGCCGAGTTGGTCCGGCGCGGCGTCGAAGATGTCGATAGCTATGTGGATTTCGGGCCTTCCGATATTGAAGAAGGCAGCGCCGCCGATCTGAAGCGCCGCAACGAAATTGCCGAGCTGTTTCTCGGCTATGCGGCAGCTCTCAAGAAACTGCAGCAGACCATCGATAAACACGCCGCTGTCCCGCCGGCCAACAAGAAACTTCGCAAAAAGTGGGCTGGCAAAGTGCTGCGCGCCAAAGTAGAGCTTTCTCTAGCCCTGCGCGGCATTCCGTTCAATCTCGCCCGCTGGAAGGAATTTGTCCGCGCCATCGAGCGCACCGCGGAAGAGATGTCGCTGCTCGATGCCGAGATCAAAAAGCTCGAGCTGCGCTCTTCGGCTTCCGCTCAATTGCGCGTCAAGGAACTGAAGCGCGATCTCAAGAAAAAGGAATCCGAAGCCGATGCCGCGCTGCCCGACCTGCGCCACAGCCTCTCGGTCATCCGCCACGGCGAAATTGAAGCCGAGCGCGCCAAAAAAGACCTGGTCGAAGCCAATCTGCGCCTCGTCGTCTCGGTGGCCAAGAAGTATGTAAACCGCGGCCTCCACCTGCTCGATCTCATCCAGGAAGGCAATATCGGCCTGATGCGCGCCGCCGATAAATTCGAATATCGCCGCGGCTACAAGTTCTCCACCTACGCCACGTGGTGGATCCGCCAGGCGATCACCCGCGCGATCGCCGATCAATCCCGCACCATTCGCATTCCCGTTCACATGAACGAGAGTATGAACAAGTTTCTGCGCGCCACTCGCGAGCTCGAAAAAGAGCTTGGCCGCGTGCCGACCAACGAAGAAATCAGCCGGCGCATGGATATCCCGGTCGAAAAGGTCCAGAAGCTCAAGACCATCTCGCGCGACCCGGTCTCGCTCGAAACGCCTGTCGGCCGCGACGGCGAATCCGCGCTCGGCGATCTCATCGAGGACCGCTGGGTCGGCTCGCCCGTCGATGCCGTCATCGATTCGAATGTCCGCGACGAAACCGCCAATATCCTCAAAACTCTCTCCCCTAAGGAAGAGAAGGTCATCCGGCTCCGCTTCGGCATCGGCTGCGAGCGCGAGCACACCCTCGAGGAAATCGGCCAGGAATTCGACGTCACCCGCGAGCGCATCCGCCAAATCGAAGCCAAGGCCCTGCGCCAGCTCCGTTCTCCCGAGCGCGCTCGCCACCTCCGGGCCCTCTTAGCCGCCCGCTAACCCCGCTTGGGACAGACGGTCGTTTTTGCCGTCTGGCGTTTATGTAGCGTAAATCTAGCAAGTGCTTTCTACAGGAAGTGATATTTCCTGCGCTCCTCTCGTAAAATCACCATAACGCCGTATCCTCTTGACTCCATTTAAGTTAGCCAGCAGGCTATACATCTAACGAATTGGTTGCTGAATTGCCCTTCCTCGTCCGAACGAGGGACAGCATGTCACCCAGCACTAAATTTTTTCAAACCGCCTTTCTGGCGCTACTTGTATTCGCTCCCGGTTCTCTTTTCGCCCAGGCCATCAGCGGAGACCTGACCGGCGCGGTTCTGGACGCTACCGGCGCGGGCGTTCCGAATGCCACCGTAACCGCGCAGAACGAAAGCACCGGTGCCAAGACCCAAGTGCCGGCGAACAATAACGGCGTATATCATTTAACGAACCTGCCGGTCGGTACTTACACCCTAAGCGCAACGGCCACCGGATTCGCCGTAGCCAGCGCCAAGAATCTCAAAGTCGAACTGAACAACACCCTGACACAAAATTTGACTTTGACGGTCGGCAACACGGCCACGACGGTCGAGGTAACCGACGCGGCGGCCACCCTCGATACCACCACGGCCCAGCTTCAAACAACCTTTGAAACCAACCAAATCCAGAATCTACCGGGCGGCGGTCTCTCCAAAGTGGTGAACGGAGCGGGCATTTGGAATTTGAGCCTACTCGGTGCCGGCGTGGCCTCTTCGGGCGGCGTCGGCCAAGGCGCCGGGCCCGCTATTGCCGGCCAGCGCCCCGAGAACAACACGTTCTATATCGATGGCGTCAGCAATAACGACTACAACGTCACCGGTCCGCTGGTCTATATTTCCAACGATGCCGTGATGGAGCTCTCGCTACTGCAAAATCAGTTCAGCGCTGAATTTGGTGGTGCTTCGGGCGGCGTATTCAACGCCGTCGTCAAGAGTGGAACCAATCAGGTCCACGGCTCGCTTTACGAATATTTCCAGAACCGCAACTTGAACGCCGTGGATTCCCTCAGCGTCAATGCGGGCCTGCGCTCCAATCCCCGCTACGATAACAACCGCCTCGGAGCGAGCATTGGCGGGCCAATTATCAAGAATAAGCTGTTTTATTTCGGAGATATTGAATACAATCCGCTTGGCCAGGCTTCCGTACCCAAGCAGGCCATTTACGCGCCGACCGCGGCTGGATACTCCATCCTGAACAGCCTGCCCGGCCTGAGCAAGAACAACCTGTCGGTGCTGAAACAATACGTTCCGGCAGCCCCAGCCCCCGATCAGAAGCCGATCGCGGTGAATGGCGCTAGTATTCCGATCGGCTCTCTCACCACCTCCGGACCATCCTTCGACAATTCCTACAACGCCATCGTCTCCATCGACTACAACTTGAGCGACTCCGACCAGATTCGCGGACGCTACATCTACAACAAAATTACCGGCATCGACGTCAATGCGAATTTGCCGGCATTTTACGAACCCCAGCCGACCCGCAATAACATGGTGTCGTTTTCCGAATTTCACAACTTCTCTCCGACCATGCAGAACGAGTTCCGCGCCGCCTTCAGCCGCAACTTCGCCACCATCGGAGCGGGCGATTTCAAGTTTCCTGGCTTGAATGTCTTTCCGAATGTCACCATCGACGACCTGAATTCCATCCAAATTGGTCCCGACCCGAACACCCCCACCGGTTCCATTCAGAACCTGCTGCAGGGGCAGGACAACCTGATCAAGACGGCAGGCCGGCACACCATCAAAGTCGGATACGCTTTTACGGACGTGATTCTCACCAATTACTTCATTCAGCGCGTCCGCGGCGACTACGAGTACAAAACGCTGGGCTTATATTTGCAGGATCTGTCGCCGGATGTCCTCGGCGAACGGAGCGCGGGCTCGAGCGACCCCTGCGGGTTTCTCATGCATGCGGCTTTCGTCAATGACGATTTCCGCATCGCGAAGAACTTTACGTTGAATCTTGGTCTGCGCTATGAATATGTCACCATCCCGGTTGCGTCCCGCACTCAGGCCTATAGCGCGGCCGCCAGTATTCCGGGTCCCGGCGGGATCACCTTTGCCGAACCTAAGCCAAGCCCCAATGAATGGTCTCCTCGCATCGGATTTGCCTATTCGCCCGGCGGTAATGGAGTGTGGTCTATTCGCGGAGGATTTTCACGCTCTTACGATCTGACCTACGCCAACCTGACCGCCAATGCCGCGCCCGCTTTTTTCCAGACGACCCAGGATGTTCCGAGCCTGACCGTCAACACGCCTAACTTCCTGGCGGGTGGCGCACTGAGCGGCGGCTCCGGAGGCCTGCCTACGGATATCGCCGGTATTCGCGCCGCGCAATCTTCTTACGTCTTCGGCGACAAACGTCCGTATGGCCTGACCTGGACGCTCGGTGTACAGCGGGCGTTCGGTAATAGCTACACCGCCGAAGTGCGCTACACCGGTACCAAAGGCGTGCACCTCTGGAATCAGACGCAGCTCAACAAAATAGCGCCGGTGACTGCAAGCCTCAACTTGCCCACCTACATGACCATGCCTTCGGCTGCCGCGTTCGCTGGCTTGACCACAACTCTCGGAGATCTCCAGAAGATATCGAACAATGCATTTAAGCAATTTGGCATCACCAACAACCTCACAGCCTACGCACCGCAGTCCTATTCTTCCTACAACGGCTTGGCCACTCAATTGACGAAGCGCTTCTCTCACAATGTGTCCTTCATCGCCGCCTACACCTGGAGCCACATGGAAGACGACGCCACCGCGACGAATTTCTCAACCTATCTGACACCGCGCCGCGCCCAGGACTTCCGCGATCTCCGCTCCGAGTGGGCTAGTTCGGCGCTGGACCACCGCCATCGCTTTACCTTTACGCCGGTCTACGACTTCAGAATGTTCCGCAACAGCAACTGGTTCCTCAAGAACGTCGTCAGCAACTGGAATATGTCGGGGACCTACACGTATGAATCCCCCGAGCAAGCCACTGTGCAAAGCGGCGTCGATTCTAACCTGAACGGTGATACGGCCGGCGATCGCGCCGTGATCAATCCGAACGGTGTGGGCCAGACGGGCAGCGGCGTCACCGGTTACAATGCCGCCGGCCACGCCGTGACGACCAAGAGCGACGCCGCATCTATCGTCGCCTATGTCGCCAACGATCCGACTGCTCGTTACGTCGTGGCGGGCGCTGGCGCCCTCCCCAACGGCGGCCGCAATACCTTGCCGCTGCACCCTATCAACAACGTCGACTTTTCGCTCCTTAAGCGCTTCAATTTCACCGAAAACGTCCGCTTCGAATTCGGTTCGCAGTTCTTCAACGTCTTCAACCATCCCCAAGTCACCGGCGGCTACTTGAGCGACGTTTCCTTGAATTCCGTCACGACTGCGCGCAACGAGCTGATCCCCGGCGATCCGCAGTTCGGCAACTTCGACAAGTTCTATAGCAACAACGCCCGGCAACTCCAGCTAGTCGCCCGCATAGTCTTCTGAACCGTTTTGTGAACATTCAGCGGCTAGCGCGTTTACGCACAATGACCGTTCGTGAGACGCGCGTGGCGGCATGCTCGGAAATCTTCTACATTAGCTTGAAACTGAAAGAAATATCAGTTTAAAGGTCGTATTCCCCGCTGTATACTGCTGCCCGGGGTTAGTAATGTTTTGTAAGTTCCGTTTGCATAACCAGGCACTGTGCTTACTCGTATGTCTTCTTGCGACTTCCGTTGCGGCCGTTTCTCAAGACTTTCGCGCCACGCTGCGAGGTCAAGTTAGTGATCCGTCGGGTTCCGTCATTCCGAACGCCGTTGTTCGCATTACTAACAACGCGACCAACGAAGTCAAAGAAGTTCAGACCAATAGCAGCGGCAACTATGCTGCTCCCTATCTCAACCCGGGTGAATATACGGTTCAAATCACCGCTAACGGCTTCGAAACTGTAAAACGTACGAATGTGGTGCTCCGGGTCGCGCAGACGCTGGACCTGCCGATCCGCCTGTCTGTTGGTCAGATGTCTCAGGAAGTGACGGTGACGACCGAGCAAAACACGGTCGAAACCGCCAATGCGGACCGCGGCCTGGTCTTCGATCCCGTCAAGACCCAGCAATACCCGCTGAACGGGCGGCAAGAGTACATGCTGCTCTCTTTGACGCCGGGCGTCATCTTCACGCAGGAGCAGTTCGGGGCCAGCGGGTTCTCCGGCACCCGGGCTTGGGACGCCAACAACAGCTACAAAATCAACGGCGGGCGGCCGGGCACGAGCATCTTCCTGCTGAATGGCGCGCCTATCAACGATTACGGCGGTACCTGGGAAATCTCCCCGAATATCGAGTCCGTCCAGGAATTTAAGGTGATGACCAATGTCTATGATGCGCAGTACGGGCGCATGGCCGGAGGCGTCGTCAACACCACCATCAAATCCGGCAGCAACGATTGGCACGGTGATGTCTTCGATTATTTCCGTAACTCCGTGTTCGACGCGAACACTATTCAGAACAATGCCATTGGCCGGGGTCGAGGCCGCCATAACCAGCACCAGTTCGGCGGCGTCGCCGGCGGACCAATTCGCAAAAACAAGGACTTCATCTTCGGCAGTTTCGAGGGCTGGCGCGAAGTGGTTCCGTTCCCCACGGTATCGAATACGGTTCCTTTATTCCTCCGCAGCGGCCAGGACTTTGGCCAGTACAAAATCTATGACCCGATGACCACCCACGCGTGTACAACGGGCTGCCAGGGATCTGCTTACATTCGCGATCCATTCCCCGGCAATGTCATTCCTGCAAATCGGCTCAGCGCCATCGGCCAGAAGATCCTGTCTTACTATCCATCGCCCAACAGCCTCGATCCCAATGCCTTGACTCAGAACTACGTGGCTGCCGGCAATGAAGGGCGTTATCAATATAACCAGCCCATGGGCCGCTGGGATCACGTGTTCAGCGATAACGACAAGTTCTACGCTCTGGTCGGTTTCTTCCATGGCACTGAATACCGCAACTCGACCGGCTTCCCCGCACCCGCGGGCTCTGGCGATATCAACTCCGCGCGCACAACCCAGGTTTACGTCGCCGATTGGACCCACGTGGTTTCGCCCACAACAGTGCTCGATATACGCGGGTCCTTCGACCGTTACACGCAGCTCTTCCCGCGCCATACCGATTTCAACTTCACCGCGAGCCAGTTGGGGATTTCTCAAAACATCAGCGCTCCCACCGCTGGTGGAAATCTCGCGCCCGTCGTGAACCTCTCGTCCTACACCCAACTGTTCGGCCTCTACAACTCGGATTCGATCAACTTCAGCACCTACAACCAATACGATTTATCGCCCAGTCTTACCTTGATACGTGGCAAACACACGATTCATACCGGTTTCGAGTTCATCTACACGATGCTCGGGCAGAATGCCGCCGGCGCTAATTCCGGGCAGTTAAACTTCGACCAGTCCTGGACGCAACAGCTCTCGGACAAGAACCAAGGGCAGTTCGATGGCAGTTCTGTGGCCGATCTTTTGCTAGGGTATCCAAGCAGTTCCAATACGCGCGTCGACACAAACGCATCCTTCTACCGGACGCGGCCCTACTATGCAGGCTACGTGCAGGACATCTGGAAGGCTACGGACAAACTTACCGTCAACGCTGGGCTCCGGTATGACGTGCAGGTCCCGTGGAAGGAACGCTACAATCAGCTCAACTCCGGCTTCGATTTCAACAGCGTCAATCCCTACAGCGGCCAGATCATCGCCAACTGGAAGGCTTTGGCCGCCCAGTACAATACCGCTCACCCGAATGATCCCAACGGTGGCTATCCGGCTCCTCCGGCCCAGATTCTGGGCGGAGTCCAATTTGCCGGAAAAAACAACCGGCCGGAACGCGCCTACGCAACCGATTGGACCAACGTTCAACCTCGCCTCGGCTTCGCCTGGCAGATCGGTTCGAGGACGGTATTGCGTTGGGGCGGAGGTCTTTACTATCAGCAGCCCGCGCAAGAAAACACCACGCTTGGATTCCAGCAGCCGACTCCTTACGTCGCGACTCTCGACGGGCTCCATCCCTCCGCCGGGTTCAACACCACAGGTCCTTATTCTCTGAACCAGCCGTTTCCAAACGGCATCGTCCCGGTGCCCGGGTCTAGTCTTGGTCTGGCCACCAATGTCGGCAATACGGTTAGCTTCGACGATTACAACTACCGCATCCCGCGCACCTGGGAATACTCGTTCGGCATCCAGCAGGGTCTCCCCTGGGGTATGATCGCCGACCTGGCGTATACCGGTAACTATTCGCTCTTCGAACCGATCACGTATAACGAGGGTTACCTGCCGTACAACACCTTCTTGCAGGGTCAAGCGAATCCCACGTTTCTCAACCGCACTGTGCCAAACCCGTTCTATGGCATCCTGCCGAACAATAGTTCGCTCGGGGCGAGCCAGCAAATCGCAGCCAATAAGCTGCTCAATGCATATCCGGAGTTCAACGGCGGCGTAACCAACAACCTGGTACAGGCAGGTTACTACCGCTACGATGCCTTCTCGCTACAGCTTGAGAAGCGTTTGAGCTCCCAGAGCAAAGGCAACTTCACCTGGGTGCTCTCTTACACATTCTCGAAAGCCTTCGAAGCCAACCACCGGCAGGACAACTGGAATATCAACTCGCCGGTTCTCCACGAACTGGACTATCAAGACAAGCCGCAGACCATAGCTTTCAGCGGCGTCTGGGATCTGCCCTTCGGCAACGGCCGCACTTATGCTTCCGCCGTGCACAACCGGATCGTGAATGGCCTGATCAGCAACTGGACGTTCGACTGGATTTTCACGTACGGCTCCGGATACCCCGTGACTTGGCCAGACCTGGTACTGAACACGAACGTTCCGGGATGCGGTTCGTGGTCGGTGGCAAACCAGAATTCCACGCAGTGGTTCAACAACAACAAAGCGTGCTACTCCACCCGCGCTCCTTACACCTTCCACACCAATCCGGATCGCTTCCCGAATATCCGCAACCCAGCCGAGCCGCAGGTAAATTTGGCCCTCGAGAAATCGATTCGGATCAGTGAGCGCTACCGGTTCACTCTCCGCGGCGAAACCTTCAACGTGGCCAACACAGTGATACGGCCGGGACCCGACACAACTTTCAGCGACGCCAATTTCGGGCAGCTGCCTCTCACACAGCAAAACTTTCCGCGCCTGATCCAACTCGCGGCCAAGTTCTACTTTTAATAAGAGGCAACCAAAGTACCGGTTATGCGGTGAGGCCAGGCTTGGGCTGCTGGCGGTGCGGTTCTCGGATATCGGTGCGATCTGGAGCCCGTATCTGGTGGGTACCCGATGAGCCCGGCGCTCGTTGCATTCACGCCTTTAACGCATAATCGACGTCGAGCTTGAAGCAAAATTGAGTCCGCCTCCGAAATAGAATCGATCAGGTGTTCACAAATCGATGATGACGTCGCCGATCGGTTGTGAGCAGCAGACGAGGAGGTTGCCTTCGGCAGGCTTATCGAGCGGGTCCGGTCCGTAGACAATCGCCCCTAAATCCTCCAACTTGATAGTAAACGCTGCGCCAATCCGGCGTCGGCCACTTCTCCTCATCGGGCGTTACGCAACAGGGTGCACACAGCAGGCGCTATCTTGATCAACCGGCTCAATGCCGGCTGGCGCTGCCACCAGCGCGCAGCCGGTCACTCCTGGCGGAGCGCGCGAATCGGGTCAACCCTCGTGGCTCGCAGCGCTGGGATCAGGCTCGCGAGTACCGCGACCACAATAAGGAACAGCGCTGCCCCCGCTATGCTCACAGGGTCGGCTGGACTGACTCGGTAAAGCACAGGCGCGATCTGCGGAGTCGCTGCCAGGGCGATAGCGAGGCCGGCGGCGATCCCCAATAAAGCCAGCAACAAGCCTTCTCTCATGACAATCCGAAGCACGCCCCCAGGGTCGGCCCCCAGCGCCATGCGGATACCGATTTCCCGAGTCCGTTGGCTTACCGAGTGAGCCATAACTCCATAAAGACCTACCCCGGCGAGCAGCATGGAAATGGCGCCGAGCACTGCGAGGAACGACGAGGCGATCCGCGACCCAAACCAGGCAGCCGAGATGTAATCCGACAAGGGCATGGCCTCCGTGAGGCCGGCTGAATTTGGGTCTATGGCCGACATTTCGCGGCGGAGTACGGGGACTAAATCGCGCGCGTCACGGTCGGTCCGGGCGTAGAGGGCCACTCCGTTTTCGCCACTGCCGTAGTGCACCTGGTCGAACGAGTAATAGAAGTAGGGCTGCGGCGCTTCCGCCAGATTGAAGTACTTGCTGTCCTTGACCATTCCTACGATCTTGAACGGTTTGCCGTGAATCTGCACCCGGTGCCCCACGGGGTCGCGCCCGCCGAAAAAGCGCCGCGCGAAAGACTCGTTGACGATCATGACGCGCGCTGACGTTTCGTTATCCTCGGCCCGGAAATCGCGGCCGGCGAGAAGCGGGATGTGCAGCACGTCGAAATAGCCGGGCGACACCGAGGCGTGATGCACATCCAGGTTCTCGCCGGGCCGCGACGCATACCCTTCCACCACGATGCTGTTCCACTTTCCCAGTCCGAAGCCGAGCGGGATGGAGTCGGAATAGGCGGCGCCTGTCACCCCTGGTGCGGCAAGCAGGTGGTCGCGCAGCCGCCGCGAGAACTCCTGCTCCTCGCGGGCCGTGTAGTTGTTCGTCGACAGAAAAAGACGGCACACCGTCACGTTGCGGTGATTGAAACCGGCCGGAGTGTTCTCTAACCCGTAAAGGCTGCGAACAAATAGTCCGAGCGTCACCAGAGCCGCGAGCGCCAGCCCCGTTTCGGCTATCACCAGTACCCCGGAGATGCGCTTCGCGTGCCCGCTCCGTGTACCGCCTCTTCCACCTTGCTTCAGTGCATCCACCAGGCTGCGCTGCACCAACTGAAAGGCGGGCGGAATCCCGGAAATCAGCGCGGAAGCCAAGCAGACCAGAGCGGCAAACAGGAACACCCGGGCGCTCGGCTGCACGTTGAAACTCACCGGCACTCCTGTGGGCGGTACGAAATAGATCAGCACATTCTCAACCCACAGAGCCAGCGGCAACCCGGCAAGCGTTGCCAGGGCCGCCAAAAGCAGGCTTTCAAAAATCAACTGGCGGCTCAAACGACCGGGACTGGCGCCCAGGGCAGCGCGGGTGGCGAACTCCGTCTGCCGGGCTGCGGAACGAGCCAGCAGAAGATTGGCGACGTTGGCGCATGCAATCAGCAGCACGAGTCCACACGCCGCACCGAGGATGGCCATCGGCCACGCGACAATGCTCGACGCCCCCTCCTGCGCCTTCCAGATCGGTACGATCCGGGCGCCGATCCCCTGGTTGGTCTTCGGAAAGGCACGGGCAAGGCGCGCAGCAACCGTCGCCGCCTCGGCGTTTGCCTCCGCAACGCTGACGCCAGGTTTGAGCCTGACTCTGGCGTTGAAGTTCCGCACATCGCGCTCGCGTTGCGCGGCCAGTTGCACTGGAACCCAGGCGTCGAGCGCCACTCCCGGGAAATCGCCGCCAAATTCCGGAGGCGCTACCCCGACGATGGTGACCGGGTACCGGTTGATCCGCACGCTGCGGCCGAGGACGGACTTGTCGGCATGAAAATAGTTCTTCCACAGCCGATAGCTGATGACGGCCGTGAACGCTTTGGCCCGGTCGCCGTATTCGTCGCGAGTGAAGGCGCGACCCAGGACCGGCTTTACGCCCAGGACGTCGAAGTAGTTTCCGGAGACCCCTTCGTACCACACGGAATAGGCCTTTTCCCCCTCGCCGATTGAGGCGGGGCCCTTTTGGTTCAGCAACAATCCGGAAACACTGCGGAGGCTGTCCTGGAAGTCCCGGGAGTCGGCGTACGAAACCTGATTCTGTAGGCCGCTGGCACTGACGGACTCAAGCACGGCGAGTTGTCCGTCGTCCCTGGCGCCGCGGAACGGGTGCAGGACCATCCCATCGATCCAGCCAAAGACGGTCGTGGTAGCGGCAATACCCAGCGCCAGAGTAAGAACTGCGACCGCTGTCAGGGTCGGGGTCCGGCGGAGGACACGCGTCGCATACCGGAGATCTTCAAGGACGCCTCGCATGTGGTTTCCTGTTCTTTGAATGCAGGTTGACTTCCTAAGTAGGCGCTTGATTCTATTGAACGGTAAGGTCAGTCGGTGGTCGATTTTCGGGGTTCAGGCGTCCGAAAATGGGACCCGCGCTTCACGATCTCTAGCTGATTGCAACGGTGTAGCCGCAGACCGAATAAGTCGAGTCGCATCTCGGGAATCGTTCCGGGAGTAGGACGGAGGTGTGCGTACAGACGCAGGATTTCGCTGCCTGTCGGTATCCACATTAACCGGTTGTCGCCAATGCCAAAGCGGTGGAGGGAATTAACTCATGCCTAGTCGCAAAGGGTAGATCTGGCGCCGGCAAGCTCTCATCCGCATGATCAGAAGAACCGTGCCGATATGGCCTGCTTGCGTGTCGTTTCTTGCAGGCCGATGCCTGCCATACGGCGCCAAGATCGCGTTTGGGTATACTTCGGTTCAAGGCTGGGGCGGGGGCTTCGGCCAGAAACAATTGTGCTGTCATGATGCACATTCACCCCGTCACCAGCGGGCGCATCGTATGCATCGGAGAAGTTGGCGTGAATGGTGACAACAAGAAAAGCCGGCAAGACAATTCCTGCATGCCGCAGCAGCTTCAGAGAAATACGCTGAGACTTACCTGTCCCCCCTGTGGCGAAGTCTTCACCGCCGAGAACGAAGACACGCTCGTCGCGATGGCCGTCGAGCATGCGCGGAAGTTTCACGACATAAATCTCCTCGAGCAGTATGAGCCTGATGAGTTCCGCGCGCTGGTTCGGCGCGAGAATGAGACGTATTGGGCCCGGATTGCCCACCTCATTCCGGACGGACAAGTGAAAACGGTCCTTGATGAGAAACTGTGCCATCGCGAGCGCGAGATCGTCAGTTACGTCGTCCACGGCTTTCCGAACCGTGAGATCGCAGACCGGCTCTGCATCAGCGAACGGACCGTGTCCACCCATCTCGTGAACATCTACGAGAAGCTGAACGTCCACTCCCGCGCCGAGTTGGCCGCGATCGTTCGCGCGGCGGACCGCATCATCGAAGCGGCCCTTCGAGGCGACAGGAAACAGGAGTACGGGCCATTCGTGCATGCGAACGGCCCGAAGTCGCGATAGTCAGTGGCGTTCGGCGGCTCGGCTCAGCGCGGCCGATTTCAGTGTGCCGGCATCTCAAGCAGTTCCATGTCGTACTTTTCAACCAGTTGCCGGAAAGCATCTGGATTCGGCGGACCTGCCGGCGGCTGATCGAGCGGAGAGCCTCCCTCGGCGAAGAACCTTTCGAACCCCGGGCGACGAAAACAGCATCAGCATACGCGCCGGCGTGTCGCCTGCAACTACGAACTTGTGCGGGACGTCCTTCGGCGTGTAGACGAAGTCTCCAGCATGGGCCGTGACCGTTTCGTCCCCGCACGTCAACTGAACGGTGCCCTCCAGAATGTAGAATGCTTCAGCTTCGCCGTGATGCACGTGCAACGGCGCGCCGCTACCGGGCGGTTCGGTTGACTCGACGATGCTGAACGACCGGTCAGTCGTGCTGGCCCCCGCGATGATGCGGACGGTGCCCTTCGGCCCCCAGCGAAATGTTTGTCCCTCGCCGGATCGCACCACCATGGCTCCGGCGCTGGCAGCTATGTTCGAACGATTCATTGAAGCTCCTTTTCTGCGCGACCGCTTTGGGCCGCTGATGAGAATTCTAAAAAGGCTAGCTTCCTCGGCCAATCGAGTGAATGACGTATTTTGCGGCTCGGCAACCCCTCGGGGCGAATAGATCCGCTGTGGCCTGTTGCCGCTTTTCAGCCACCTTTGAAATCTCAGTGCGATAGATCTAGCCTTGGCGACCCAAGTGCAAAATAACTTCATTCCTCCGCGAGCGCGCGGGTCGGCGAAACCGCTGCCGCCCTCTGTGCGGGTAATAAACACGCCACCAGCGCGGCCACGGCAATCAAACCGGCCGCCTCCGTAAGCACAATCGTGCTATGGCCCGAAACATGAAACAGAATTGTCTCCATCGCTCGCCCCGTCATCCATGCTCCGCCCATTCCGATTACGATTCCAGCCGCCAGCAGCCGCAAACCGAGTGATAGAAATTGCCACCTTATCTCTGCCGGGCGCGCGCCGACCGCTATCCTTATGCCGATCTCCCGCTGTCTCTGCGCCACTGCATAACTCAACACGCCGAAAATCCCAATCGCAATCAGCAGGATGGCAATCCCCGAGAACATTCCGGCTAACAACGCTGGTGACCGCCTGACCAGCAAACTGTCAGTAATCCGATCATCCATGGATTCTGCTCCATTCAGCGCCATCGTCGGATCAACCTTACCCACTGCGCTCTGCAAATCCATCTTCAGCCGCTGCACGCCCACGCTCCCACGCACGACCACGAAAATGTGGTTGGCCTCTTGATAGAAGTAAGGGTAATAAACTGCGCCTTGCGCCGTATCGTCTGTGAGTCCCGCCTGTTTGACGCTCCCGACCACCCCGACTACCGTAAACGCCTCCGCATCAGCGCCTACCTGCGATCCTTGGAACAATTTCTGCCCCAGCGCGTTTCCCCGGGGCCAGTGATATCGTGCGAAATCCTCATCTACCACGCAGGTCCGGTTTTTTCGTCGCGAGTCCGCCGCAGTTAGAAATCGACCTGCTCGCAGAGGCAATCCCATCGCCCGAAAATAGTCGCCGGTCACCGCATACGAGTAAGACGCACGTATCGATTCACGCGGCCGCAGTACTTCGCCTTCCACTGTCGCCGCACTTTTTCCGTTGCGGCCACTAAACGGAATGTTGTTTGAAATTCCAGCCGACAATACGCCCGGATGCCGTTCCAACTCGTCCACCAATCTCTCGGTAAATACCAATGCTGCCTCGGCTGACGGATATCGATTTCCCGCCACTGAAATCTGCCCCGCAACCGTATGATCCGCCCGAAATCCCGGAGACACTGCCATCGCGCGCTTCAGACTTAATCCGAGCAATCCCGATCCCGTCAGCAGCACGAACCCAAGCGCAATCTGCGCCACGACGAATGCGTGCCGCAGCGCTTGTGCCGCGCGACCGCTTGTTACTCCCCTCGATTCAGCCTGCAACCCACGTCCGGGAAAAGACCAAAAGTTGAACCACGCCACGGGCGCGGCGAGCGCCACGCCTAATCCCAGCGCGGCCATTAAGCCCGCCAGCGCCACCCGCGCGTCAAAAACGATAAAAGCGCCCAACGGCAATCGTTCTGCACCCAACGCATTCACCAAACGCACGCCCGCCGCTCCAACCGCGATTGCCAGCAGTCCCCCCGTGAGCGTCAACACGAATGTCTCCGCCAGGATCTCCATCACGATCCGCCGCCCAGTGGCGCCCAGCGCCTGTCGCACCGCGATCTCCTTCAATCGCCCGTTCGCTCGAATCAACAATAAATTCACGAGATTGACTACCCCAATCAGCAGCAACGCCAACACGCCAGCCTGCAGCAACAACAAAATAGGCCGCACAGACGCTACCTGATCTGCATGCAGAGAAACCACGACCGATCGAAATCCCGCGTCCGCGATCATTTTCGCTTGCGGATCGTCTCGCTCGAGTGCCGTATTCTGCGCATCGATCTCCGCCTGCGCTTTCTCGATCGTGGCGCCAGTCTTTAAGCGCGCAATCATCTGGGTTACATTTCCGCCCGAATGCCGCTCTTGCGGCCTCCTGTGTTCGAAGCTTGAAGAAAGCGGCAGATACACTGAAGACTTCGACGAAAGAAAGTGAAACCCGCGCGGCAGGACACCAACAACGGTTCGCGGAGATCCGTCCACCCACACCTTACGCCCAATCACGCCGACGTCACGCGCAAAATGGTTGCGCCAATATTCATCGCTCAAGATCGCGACTTGATCGCTGTGATCATTCATCTCCGTTTCGGTGAACTCGCGTCCAAGCGCGGGAGCCTTGCCGAGCGTCAAAAAGAATTTCGGAGCTATTCGTGTTATCTCCTCTGTCGCAATCGATCCGGGTTCGCCTACAGCGGCAGTCCCGAATCCATACATGGATAGCGAGCTGAACGCCGCAATCTTGCCTTGCCGCTCGTAATAGTTGGCGATCGACGAGCCGTCTCGTTCTACGCCTGCCTTCGGATAGGTGTTGAAAATCGTAACCAGGCGCCTGGCGTCGGGAAATGGCAGCGGCCTCACCAGTATTGCGTCAATCACCGCAAAGATTGTTAAATTTGCGCCCAAGCAAAGCGCCAGTGTCAGTAAGGCGGCGATCGTGAATGCTGGCGATTTCCGCAGCAGCCGCGTAGCAAACCGCGCATCGCGCCCTATTTCATCCATCAACAGAAGCCCGCGTGCCTCCCGGCAATTTTCTTTTAAGCTATTCAACCCGCCGAGTTCCAACCGTGCGCGCCGGTACGCCTCTTCCTGGCTCGCGCCTGCTCGCATCAGGTCTTCTGTGTATCGCTCGACATGAAACCGCAACTCCGCGGACATGCTGCTCTCGAATTCCCGCCGCCCCGTTGCCGCCCGCCACCAGGAACGCACTTGTGCAAACATCGCTTTTAGGTCTCCTCAACTGAGGTGGCATTCAGCGCTGCATCAATAGCTGAAGTCAATCGCTTCCATCCCGCGGTCTCATCTCGTAAGCGGCGCCGTCCCGCCGCCGTTAACGTGTAGTATTTCGCTTTCCGATTGTTCTCGCTTTGGCCCCACTCCGCGGTAATTAACCCCTGATGTTCCAGTCGGTAGAGTGCCGGATATAACGATCCTTGCGGAATCTCGATCGCAGCTTGGGAAATCTGCCGTATCCGCAGCAGCACCCCATACCCGTGCAGCGGATTCAGGGATACCGCTTTCAAGATCAACATATCCAGAGTGCCCGGTAGAATTTCCGCTGCCTTGGCCATCGATTTGATATTCTCCTAGCCTTTCTAGGAGGATATCATTGCTCTCCTAGGTTGGCAAGAGGAGAAATGTCTAGTAAACACATAGCCGTTACCGGCGATTGATATAGCGATGAAGATCAGTCTTGAAAGGGGATAAAGTCCTTTGGACGCTACTTGCAAACCTTTCAAGGCTAGCGCCTGCTCAACAGATCATCGAGAAATGCTTCTCGTCGTGCTCGAGTGGTTTCGGATGCAGCGACACTACTCGCTGCGAGTCATGGTATGGGAAGTTGAAGCAACGCACTCAAGACGGCAAGTTCCTCAGCTGACGTGGACGCAGGGGCGATGTTTGGCGTCGGGGACGGCTCGGCGTAGGACTTCGTGGGTTAGAGGCGCAGTGTCGCCTTGCCCGAGAAATAGGAACCGAAAAAGATTTCCGATCGGATTTCCTTCCGTCCATCCGAAGTAAACATGGGGCACCCGACCGGTTTTCTTTTCGAGAAAAATGAGCATGGCGGCGACCGCGTTTGCGACGACGGGACTTCGCGCGCGCAGAACAGAATACGCGCCTATTCGTTCGCCGCTCACGCACAGGCAATCTGAAAATTCAGAAGCATCTCCGCGTTCTAACTCAAAAAAGTAAACACGCTCGTTTGGATCGAGGCCATGACTATTGCGAAGTCTGCGATCTGCTTCAGCGAGGTCCTCCTCCGTGTCGCAGTGTGGCTTGCGGGCGACGAGACGAATGATCTGATCTTCATCCTCCGCGATTAAAGCTTCGGCCGAGGGTTCTAGTTCGACCGAGGTGATGCGCAATTCAGTGGATCGGACAGCTCGAGAAATAAGGGACGTAATGATGATTGTCAGAATGAAAATGCAAGAAATCTTCAAGCCTTCGGGGCGCTCATAGATATTCAAGACGGTTGTGTACCCGAAGGCGAGCGCTATGAGGAGGAAAGGCCAACGCAGGTAGTTGCGCCAAACCGATAGCGTCACTGCGATGGACGCCGAAGTGATCAAGACCAGAACGCCAGTGGCATACGCGCCACCCTGCGCGTCGACGTTTGCATGAAACAGCAGAGTCACCGTAAACGAAATTCCGGCAAAGACAAGCACCAGCGGCCGCGACCCGCGGGCCCACTCCGGCGCCATTCCGAAGCGAGGCAAGTAACGAGGGACGAGGTTTAGAAGGCCGGCCATGGCGGAGGCGCCGGCGAAAGCGAGAATCAGGATCGTGCTGAAGTCGTAGAGAGTGCCGAAGCCGTTACCCAAGTATTTGTGACTTAAATACGCGAGAGCACGGCTATTCGCTTCGCCACCTTCTTTGAATTTCGAGGGCTCAATTAGGAGGGTGGTTGCAAAACTTGTCGCTAACAGGAAAATGCTCATGATAGCGGCCGCCGTGACGAGGAGCTTTCTAGCGTTGCGGATTCGCTCGTTCTGGTCGACTGCGGAAATCAAAGGCATAACAGCGACGCCCGTTTCAAAGCCGGAGAGACCGAGAGCCAACTTGGGAAATAAGACGAGCGACACCCCGACCATTACCCATGGACTGCCTTGATGGTTCACCACCAGAGTCTCTCGCCAGAGATGAATCAGGTGGGGATGACGGAAGACCTGCCAGATTGCAACAGACGTAATGACGGCGTTTAGACCGAGGTAGAGCGCGACCAGGAAAGTTGCGATTCCGATGGCTTCCTTGAAACCTTTGAGGAAAATTATGCCCAGGCAGGAGAGAAGAATGAGAGTTACGCCCATCTGGCTCTTTAGCGAAGCGGGAACGAAGGGATTCTGATTGAAGTGCGCCGAAGCGTCCGCTGCGGACAGAGTCATGGTGATGATGAAATCCGTTGTGGCGAATCCGAGCAAGACGAGAACAAAGACTTTACCGCCCCATTCGGGAAATAACCTCTCGAGCATGGCGATGCTGCCCTGGCCATTGGGACTGGCCGCTGCAACCCGCTTGTATACGGGCAATGCGCCAAGCAGAGTAACAATAACGAGAATCAATGTGGCGATAGGCGAGAGCCATCCGGCAGCGAGGAACGCGATTCCAGGCTGGTATCCGAGAGTCGAGAAGTAATCTACCCCCGTCAAGCACATGACTCGCCACCAAGGATGACGTCGCTCTGGTTCGCCACCGATTCCTTTGGGAATTCGGAGGTCGGCTAAAAGCCAATCAGAAATGTTCACTTGGTTTGCTTGTGCCCGCGCAACTGGCGCCCCCGATCCTCTGGAGGATTGACGCCATTTGCCCGGTGGTGTTTCGAGTTTACAACTCGGCGGGGAACTGAGTCTTATGTGAGCAGTTATTGTCGGAGAGCAGTCTAGGATCGTTGAATGGCACCGTTCTAGCGTATATCCGAGCCCGTTACTGGTTACCGGATCCGGCAAGCACCTTTTCCAAGAGCGACCATTGTAGGTCTAGAACGAGGGAACTCTCGACGGAACGTTAGTGTCGAACTTGGATAGACGCTTAGAAATCCTTTTTAGCCGCTTCAAGCGAGGGTAGAATTCCGTTGGACAATCCCCGCTCGCGCGAAGCTTAACACTCATCGTGAGTCTTTCAGTCTTGAGGCTGGGGAAAAAGTCGGCCTAGTCGAATAGTCGCGACGGTGCTCGCGATTCCTCCTGCCTTGTCGCGAAGGGTAGATCTGTCGCACTTAGATTTTCAAGGTGGCTGAAAAACGGCAAACCGGAATTCGCGTAAATAGCTCCGCAACCCGGTCACGCATGATGAAAATATTTCTATCCGCTTCTCGGTTCAGGATTTAACCCCATCCTGACCATATCTGCCGATCCGTTTCTTGCTTTCCGTGTGCTACTGTCAGCCAGGCTCGCCGAACCATTCGGCGGGCCATTTCCATTTCAGGAGCATTTCCGAATGTCTACGTCCGCCCAAGTCGCCGCGAACCAAAAGAACGCACAGCTCAGCACGGGTCCCACATCTGAGACCGGCAAAGCCAAATCATCCGTTAACGCCGTCAAAACCGGGCTCACCGGCCGCACCGTCTTGCTTCCCAACGAAGACGCCGTCTTCTACGAAGCCCACGTATCTCAGTTCATGAAGTCTCACGCACCGGTAGGCGACGACGAACGCAATCTTGTCCAATCCCTCGCCGACACAGAATGGCGTCTGCTCCGCATCCCCGCGCTCGAAATGGGGGTCTACGCAGTTGGCCGTCTAGAGTTCGCCGAACTGTTCGCAAACGAGGACGAGTCCGCGCGCAAGCACCTTATCGAAGCCAAAGTCTTTCTCGCCTACCAGCGCCAGCTCAACAATCTCAGCATCCAGGAAAACCGCCTGCGCCGTCAGCGCGAAAAAGATACTGTCGCACTCCGCGAATTACAGCAGGAGCGCCTGCGTCAAGCGAGCATGCGCCTGGACAAAATAGCCCGCCAGTACATTCTGGCGGTCGACGAACAGCGGCATGAGGAATTCGACCTAACGGAATTTGGGTTCGAATTTTCACTTGAGGAAATCGAGGTTCGCGCCATGCATCTCGTTCCCAATCTATTCGCCGAATACGAACGCCAACGGGCCGAAGCCGCCTGAACATTATTGGATCGATCCGTGAAACAGGATAGCGCTATCCGGTTACTTCCATAATTAGGACAAATTATCCGCCAAAGACCCCGTGTTTCCAATAATTTGGCCCGTTGGATGTCCACTTGCACAGGGTTATGTCCTGGAATAGTCAGGGATATACTACCCGTGTTCCTTGTTCATGAAATCCGTTCATCGATCGCACACTCCGCTCGCCCTCGCGTTGTTCCTGGGCTGCAGCACTCTCCTTTTTAGCCAAGCCATCAGTGGCGACCTAGTCGGAACAATTCAAGATCCTTCCGGGGCCGGCGTGCCCAACGCCGCAGTCGCCATCGTCAACGATGGCACCAATATCAAAAGTTCAGTGACCGCCAACAACGACGGCGAATATCGTTTTTCCAATCTTCCTGCCGGAAAATACACCTTGACCGCTTCCGGCACCGGCTTTGGCGCAGCCACGCTCAAGGGTGTCACGGTAAGCCTCAACACCACCTCGACCGCCAACCTGATGCTTCAACTCAGCGCCACTTCGACAACCATCGAGGTGTCGACCGCGGCCGCGCAGATCGATACCACGACAGCGCAGATCCAAAACACCTACACCACCAGGCAAGTGCAGGATCTCCCGGTTACTTCTACCGGATCGGGTGTGTTGAACCTTTCGCTTTTGCAAGCCGGTGTCGCTACGACGGGTGGCGTTGGCATGGGCCGCGGCCCCAGTATCGGAGGCCAGCGCCCGCGCAACAATAACTTCACTGTCGAAGGTGTCGATAACAACAGCAAATCGGTTACAGGTCCGGAAGTCAACGTTCCAAACGACGCTGTACAGGAATTCACGCTGCTCCTGAATCAATTCCAAGCCGAATACGGTCACAGCTCGGGCGGTCAATTCAACATCGTCGTCAGAAGCGGAACCAATGAAGTGCATGGCATGCTCTACGACTACATGCGCAATCGAAATCTGAGAGCCATCGATCAGGCGTTTCAAAATCAAGGTCTCAAGAGCGTTCCGCGCTACGATCAGAATCGCCTCGGCGCCCAGGTGGGCGGCCCCATTCGCAAAGATAAATGGTTTTACTTTGCGAATTTCGAATACAATCCTCTCGGACAAGCAAGCACAAGCGGCAGCACCGCCTACGCGCCCACCGCGCAAGGCTATAACATGCTGGCCGGTTTTCCGGACGTCAATCAAACCAATTTGAACGTCATGAAGCAGTACGCAACCGCCCCCGCCCTGAGTACCGGCCCGAAAGTTCCGAGTCTGAAGGTGGATAACACCGCCATCCCGCTGGGCGCGCTTCCGACCGTCGGGCCAAATTTTACCAACAATTACGATGGCGTTCTGAGTTCCGACTACACCGTTTCCGAGAAGGACCAGATTCGCGGACGCTATATCTACAACCGCGGCCAGTCTATCAACACAAGCGGCGTGACTCTGCCTTTTTTCTATACTCCGGTGGCCACAACCAACTATTTAGCCACGCTCGCCTGGTATCACACCTTCACGCCGTCGCTCACCAACGAATTACGGCTCGGCTTCAACCGGCAGAATCAAAGCTTCCCGATCGGCGATTACAGTTTTCCTGGCCTAGATCGATTTCCTAATCTCGTCTTCAGCGATTTGCAATTGCAGATTGGACCCAACGTTAACTATCCGCAATCGAACGTCAGCAATATGTATCAGGGCGTCGACAATTTGAGTTGGACGCGTGGATTGCACAGCTTAAAATTCGGTACCGAGCTGCGCCGCTACATTGCTCCGTCGGCTTTCACGCAACGCGCCCGCGGAGATTACGAATACAGCACGGTTGCCAATTATTTGACCGATCAGACCCCGAACGTCGTGGCCCAGCGCGGGCTTGGCAACGTCGTCTATTACGGCGACCAGATCGCCAGCTTTTCCTACATCCAGGACGCTTGGCGCGTGCGCCCCAACCTGACCATCAATCTAGGCGCGCGCTACGAGTACACCACCATCCCGCAGTCGGAGCGTCGCCAGGACGTAAATGCTCTGGCGAGCGTGCCCGGGTTGATCGATTTCCACACGCCGCAAACCCAGAAGACCGCCATAGCGCCGCGAGTGGGCTTGGCTTACACCCCCGGCTCCGATCAAAACACCGTGATTCGGGCCGGATTCGGTATGGCGTACGATGTCCTGTTCGACAATATCGGAATAACGTCCTTGCCGCCTCAGTTCGGCACGACACTCGACCGGATCCGAACCCCCACGCCCCCGGGCGGGTTCTTGGCCACCGGAGGAATTTTGCCGAACGCGCCAACCGGTACGCTATCAGTTGCTGACGCCCGCCGTCTGACCAGTACCTACATCACCGATCAAGTCCTTCCCTACTCGATCAATTACAACCTGGAAATTCAACACGTTTTTGCGAAAGACTACACGCTCCAGGTGCGCTATCTCGGCACGCAAGGCGTTCACCTCCCGACGCAGATGCAGATCAATAAGGTCCCCGCGATCAGTTCTTCGTTCTATCTTCCAACCTATTTGACGATGCCGGATACCGCTACCCTCGCCAGCCTTCCGTTGCGGTTGGGAGATGTGCAGGCGCGGTCCAATCTTGCGCCCGGGTATGGGGCCGCCGGTCTCACCAATATCATCAGCGCCTACACGCCGCAGGGACATTCCACCTACAATGGCTTGGCGGTACAACTGAACCGCCGCTTCTCGAACGGGCTGCAGTTCCTCGGGGCCTATACCTGGAGCCACAACATCGACAACTCGACCGCCGAATTCAATAGCACCATGCTCACGCCGCGGCGCCCGCAAGACTTTTTCAACCTGACAGCGGAGCGCGCCTCGTCCGCATTGGACCGCCGCCATCGCATCAGCCTCTCCATCCTGTATGACGTGCCGTTTTTTCAACACAGCAGCAACTGGTTTATGAAGAACTTGGTCGGCAACTGGGAGGTCGCCCCAATCTACACATACGAGAGCCCCGAGTATTTCACAGTGCAGAGCGGCATCGACAGCAACGGCAATGGTGATCCGGCGGCCGACCGGACCATCCTGAATGTGAACGGCGCGCCACATACCGGTTCAGGAGTTTTTGCCGTGGATGCTAGCGGAGCGCGAATCCCGGCCAACGCGAGCGCGGCCGTTGCCAATACGGCCGTTGCCTACGTCGCTACGAATCCCAACGCCGAATACATCCAGGCGGGTCTAGGCGCTCTCGCGACAGCCGGGCGCAATACCGAAGCCACCCGCCCGATCAACGATGTTGACATGACGCTCATCAAGCGCTTCTCGGTGAAAGAGCGGTTTCGTTTCGAACTCCAGGGCCAGGCGTTCAATCTGTTTAACCATCCGCAGTTCATCCCAGGATCGATAAACGATGTAGGAAACATTACCAGCACTGGTTTGGCGGGCTATGTAAATGCGAACAGTGTCAACTTTAATAATCCGGAAGCGTTCTTTACTAGTAACGCACGGGTGATTCAAGTTGTCGGCAAATTTATCTGGTAGGTAGGAAAAAACCCGAAACATTAGGGGAGCCAGCCAATTGGGTTGGTGGCTCCCCCTCTTTGCGCGCAGACTCGGAGGTTATCTGCGCTATGTCTCTATTGAAGCAAATCGTAATCGTATTGTTACGGGAATACTGCACCTCAACGACCAAATTTTTTTGGCCGCGCTAAAATCAAGGTAACTATGGCAGTCGCTACCGCCCTCGCGGACGAGATTCTGCAGCTCAAATCCGAGCGGCGCGCAGTCATACTCGCTCACCACTACCAGGAGCCCGAAATTCAGGAAATTGCTGACTCGATCGGCGATAGCCTGGAGCTGGCTCGCATTGCCCAGAAATTTGACGGGGAGGTCATCGCTTTCTGCGGGGTGCGTTTCATGGCCGAAACGGCCAAGGTCCTGAATCCGAATCGCATCGTAATACTACCGGATCTCAACGCCGGCTGTAGCCTGGTCGATAGTTGTCCGGCCGAAGCCATCCGGGCCTTTCGCCGCACTCACCCGGAACACGTGATCGTCAGCTACATAAACACATCGGTCGAGGTCAAGGCCGAAAGCGACATCCTTTGCACATCGCGCAATGCCGCCGCGATTGTCAATTCGATCCCGCCCGAAAAGCCGATCCTCTTCCTGCCCGATATCAATCTTGGCAACTTCGTCAAAAAACAGACCGGCCGCCAGAACATGCAAATCTGGCAGGGTGCCTGCATCGTGCACGCCACATTTCCCGCCCGTCGCCTGAGTGCCGCCCGTGCCGAGCATCCCGACGCGCTGGTCGCCGCTCATCCCGAGTGCCCCGGCGACGTCCTCCGCATGGCCGATTTCATCGGCTCGACCTCCGCCATTATCGATTGGTGCGGCAAGCAGAGGGCCGAGGAATTTATCGTGATGACCGAAAGCGGCGTCCGCTACTCGCTCGAAAAGCATTCTCCCGGAAAACGCTTCTACTTTGTCGCCAACGAAAATTGCAATTGCAGCGAGTGCCCCTACATGAAGCTCAACACGCTCGAAAAACTGCACGCCTGTCTCGAATCCCTCGAGCCCCGCATCGAGCTCCCGGCCGATATCATCGAGCGGGCCCGCGTTCCCATCGAGCGCATGTTAGCGGTCAAGTAATATGCTGACCGACACCTTCGGTCGCGTGCATTCCGATCTGCGCATCAGCCTCACCGACCATTGCAATATCCGCTGCTTCTACTGCATGCCCGAGACTGGCGTCGAATACGCGCCGCTCCGCTCGCAACTGAGCTTCGAACAGATTGTGCGCTTCGTGTCGGTCGCCCTGCCGCTCGGCATCACCAAGATCCGCCTCACCGGCGGCGAGCCGCTGCTCCGTCCCAAACTGCCCGCGCTCATCGAAGAATTGGCCAAACTGAAAGGCATTCGCGACCTGGCGCTCACAACCAATGCAGTATTGCTCGCCGCTCATGCCAAGCCCTTATTCGATGCCGGCCTGCGCCGCCTCAACATTCACCTCGATACCTTGGACCGCGAGCGCTTCGCTCAAATCACCCGGCGCGACGAGCTCCCCCGCGTCCTCGCCGGCATCGATGCTGCCATCGAGGCCGGCTATCCCGTAATCAAGCTGAACGCGGTTGCCATCAAAGGACTCACCGAGCCCGATGTGGTTTCCCTCGTGCGCTTCGGCCGCGAGCGCGGCATCGAGGTGCGCTTCATCGAATTCATGCCGCTCGATGGGCAGCGGCTTTGGTCGCTCGATCGCGTCCTCACCGCCGACGACATGCTCCGAACCCTCACCGAAGAGTTTGGACCGCTCTCGCCCGTTCCCGATGCTGACCCGCGCGCTCCAGCCACCGAATATCAATTTGCCGATGGCTATCGCGTAGGCTTCATCGCTTCTGTCAGCCGGCCGTTCTGTCTCAACTGCAACCGCCTGCGGCTCACTTCTGACGGCAAGCTTCGCTATTGCTTATTCGCCAGGGAAGAGACCAGCATCGCCCACCTGCTTGACGACGAGCCCGCGCTCCAGGACGCCATCCGGTCCACCGTCTGGAAAAAATGGGCCGGCCACGAAATCAATCGCGCCGCATTCGTCGCACCCGAGCGCCCCATGTATTCAATCGGCGGCTAGCCCGGCGCCACCAGCCGGCTTGCAGTCATAGAAAACCGGCGTCTTTGCCCAGCGCTCGGAGTAGCTTGCGGCCAGTTGCTGTTGAAATGTTTCGAGCTCTTCCGGCGCGACCAGGTTTACCGTGCATCCGCCAAACCCGCCGCCCGTCATCCGCGCGCCATATACACCGGGCAGCTCGATCGCGGTGTCCACCAGAAAATCGATCTCTTCGCAGCTAATTTCATAATCGTGCTGCATGCTGCGGTGCGACGCCACAAACAATCTGCCCATCTCGCGCAAATCACCCTTCCGCGCCGCCGCTGAAAAATCGACTACTCGCTGCGTTTCGGAGATGACATGCCGCGCACGCCGCCGCGGTACCGGTGGAATCGTATCTTGAATCGCCTCGAAACGCTCGAGCGTCACATCGCGCAGGCTCCCCACTCCAATTGCCGCAGCTGCCGCTTGGCACTCCGCGACGCGTTCGCGGTAGGCCGACGTGCCCAGCTCATGCTTCACCAGCGAGTTCACCGCCACGATGCGTACGTTGCTTGGAATCTTCACGTATTCGTGCTCGAGGCTGCGGCAATCAATCTTCAGTGCAGCGCCGGAATGTCCGAACACCGCCGCGTACTGGTCCATGATGCCGCACGGCATACCCACAAATTGCGATTCGGCGCGCTGCCCGAGTTTCGCGATTTCGACCTTCTCCATGATCCGGTCGCCGAGCAGCGCCACTGCCGCCGAAATTTCGAGCGCTGCCGAAGAGCTGAGTCCGGAGCCTGGGGGAACGTCGCTCGCTATATAAAGATCGCAAGGCTCTATGGGCAAAAGTTCGCGCGCCACACCCACTACGTAATCGCTCCATTCGCCCGTCGGTTTGGCGTTTGCGAGATCCCCGACCGCAATGCAAAATTCTCGATCTAGATTGCGCGAGTAGATGCGCAGACAGCCATGGCTCGCAGGCGCGATGGCCACATAGCAAGCCATTTCAAGCGCGATCGGAAGCACATAGCCGAGGTTATAGTCGGTATGCTCGCCGATCAGGTTTACACGTCCCGGGGCGCGGTACACCGCCGCTCTGGCGCCGGAACCAAAACGCTTCGCGAATTCCTCTATGATTTCGCCCGGTACGAGAGCCAAAGCAGGCACGCTCCGAATATCAGCAGCATCAAGCCGCACCACAAGTTCACGTTCACGCCGGGTTCGAGCGGCGCCTGCACCTCCGGACTGATCAGCCCATAGCCCAGCAGAATCAATCCCAGTAGGGCGAAAAGAAATCCAGTCGGTCGACGCAGATCGTTCATGAGCGGTTTACCAGTAAATCAAGTTGACGATGACAAGCACGCCCAGCACAATAATCGCGAGCGGCCCCGGCCGCTTGTACCAAGGCGCGCTCCCTTCGTGTGGAATGTCCGTGAAGCCGTACACGAGGTTATGGAGTTCGCTTTCCGGCTTCGGCTTCGTCATCAGGCTGACCACGACCGTAATTACCGCGCAAACCGACCAGGAGATAATCGCGATCCAGTAATTCTGCGCCATCGTGGAGATAAACCCGTGCGTGTTCGCGATCCATCCGCCCTTGCCTTCCGCGACCGTGAGCCCATGCACCAATGCCGCCGCGCCTGTGCCGGTTAACAATCCGGTGAACGCCGCATGACCCGTGGTGCGCTTCCAGAACATGCCGAGCAGGAATGTCGCAAACAGCGGCGCATTCACAAACGCGAATATCAATTGCAGAAAGTCCATCATGTTGTTGAACGTCGTCGCCAGATACGCCGTCCCGATCGACAACACGATGCCCACAACGGTGGTCACTCTGCCCACCCAAAGATAATGGCTGTCCGGAGCTTGCTTGCCGGATATAGCCTTGATAGATGTCGTAAGTAAATACCGTGTTGAAAGCCGTCACGTTACCGGCCATGCCCGACATGAACGACGCCATCAATGCCGTCAAACCGATTCCCAACATTCCGGAAGGATAGAACTGCGCCATGAGTGTAGTGAGCACCTGGTCATAGTCGTAGCCCGCGCCGCCCGCTTTCAGCGGCAATTGATAGCCGCTCGACATCTGCATCAGCGCAACCGCCGCAATCCCCGGCAGAATCACGATGAACGGCATGAAGATCTTCGGAAAGGCGGCGAACAGCGGAGTCTGCCGCGCGCCGTGCATGCTCTCGGCCGCCATCGCCCGCTGCACTACTAGAAAATTCGTGCACCAATAGCCGAACGACAGCACAAAACCCAGCCCCGCCACCAACCCGAATATCTCCACTCCCATCGGGTTTTGGCTCGAGTGCGCGGCATAACGCCAGGAATGCGTCATCACCGGCTGCAGCCTCCCGGAGATTCCCTGCCAGCCGCCCGCCTTTTCTACCGCCAATAACGACAGCGGCGCAAAGCCCAGCACGATCAGAAAGAACTGCACGACTTCGTTGTAAATCGCGCTGGTCAAACCGCCCATCAACGTGTAGATCAGCACGATCGCCGCCGAGAGCAGCACCGAGCTCGTAAAGCTCCACCCCAGCACCAACTGAAACAGCCGCCCGAGCGCATACATGCTGATGCCCGACGAAAAAATCGTCATGATCGCGAAAGTAATGGCGTTCAGGCCGCGCGTCTTTTCATCGAACCGCAGCTTCAAATATTCGGGAACGCTCCGCGCGCGGCTCCCGTAATAGAACGGCATCATGAATACGCCGACAAACACCATGGCAGGAACCGCACCCAGCCAATAGAAATGCGCGGTCATGATCCCGTACTTGGCGCCGGACGCGCACATGCCGATCATTTCCTGGGCTCCCAAATTGGCCGCGATGAACGCCAGGCTGGTGATCCAGACCGGTACCGAATGGCGCGAGGTCAGGAAATCTTCGCTGGTCGTAACCTTCCGCTTGGCTAGCCATCCGATCCCCAGCACAAACGCGAAGTAGATGGCCAGACTAACGTAGTCGATCGCTCTCAGGTTCAAGGAGAACTCCCGTATCGTCCGCGATTGTATCGCACTGGTTAAACGCTTAACGTGGTACGAAAACCGTTTTTAGGCGTACAATAGGGCCGGGAGAGTATCATGAACCGCACTTGGTTTTGGACGGCCGGCATCCTAACCGGGCTTTGCCTTGCCGCCACGCCCGCACTGCCACAGGCCTACACTATTTCCGCTAAGCCTGGAGTCGTTAACTATATTGAAGGCAACATTTCGCTCAATGGGCAGCCAGTCTCGCCAGGCGAGCTTCGATCGGTCGCTCTGAATGCCGGCGATGTATTGTCGGTGAATACCGGTAAAGCGGAGGTTTTGCTCACGCCCGGAGTGTTCCTGCGCCTGGGAAACAATACGCAGGTGCGCATGATTTCGCCCTCCCTCGTCGACACGCAGTTAGAATTGCTGCGCGGCGAAGCGATGATCGAGGTCGATCAAATCGTCAAAGATTGCCGCGTCTCGGTTCTCAACCACGGAGCCTCCATCCTGATCGAAAAAGAAGGGCTCTATCGTTTGAATGCGGATGATGCCCCGCGTCTCGCCGTCATAGACGGCAAGGCGCAAGTCTATCTGGGAGACAAGAAGCTGGATCTTGGCAAGGGCCGTGAAGTCGTCCTGAGCGAGATGCTCAAGCCGGAAAAGTTCGATCGCAAGAAAGAAGACGATCTCTACGCCTGGAGCAATATTCGCTCGGAATATAACGCAAGCGTAAGCTATCAGGCCGCGAGATCGGCGCCCGCCAATGGATTCAGCGCTTATCCTTCCGGTCTCGGTTACGGCTATGGCGGTGGTGGCTGGCTTTGGAATGCCGGATTGAGTTCATGGGCTTGGCTACCGGGCGATGGAGCGTTTTTCAGTCCGTTCGGCTGGGGATTCTTCTCCCCGGGCGCAGTTGGGTATGCGCCCGTAATAGCTGTTCCGGTCGGCCCCGGAGGCCGTTGGCAGGGACGCGGTTCGCACGATCATAACGGGGACCGCGCGCATGGGGGCGATCGCCACCACAATTATCCAGGCGGCCCTGCAGGCGGACGAGCGTTGGTTCCCGTCAACCCCAACCGTCCTCCCGCTATGGGCGCCACTTCCTCGCCGTGGGCGGATCATGCCGCGCGCAGGGAAGCTGCACGACAGGCTTGGGCGGCGGGTGGTTTTCGGACTTCCTCCGGAGCTCCATCTCCGGGTTTTAGTGCCGCGCAAGGCGGTGGTGGCAATCACCCGGGCTGGTCTGGTTCACATCCGTCTGGCTCGCGTCCGGCTGGCTCTCCTGCCGGAGGCGGTGGCTGGCATGGCGGCGGTGCGGCTGCCGGGAGTGGCGGGGGTGGTTATCACGGTGGCGGCGGAGGCGGCGGCTATCACGGCGGTGGCGGAGGCGGTGGCAATAGCGGTGGCGGTGCGCGCTCAGCTCCCGGCGGCGCTGGTGGCACGCACGGCCGCTAACCTATAGGGAATGCCGTATCTGTTGAAAACCGAGCCGGAAGCCTATTCCTTCGACGACCTGGAGCGCGATGGCGAAACCGTCTGGGATGGCGTGAATAATCCGGTCGCGGTAAGGAACCTGCTCAATATGAAGCCCGGCGACAAGCTGATCGTGTACCACACCGGCGATCAGCGCCAGGCGGTCGGCGGCGCGAGCGTGGTCAGCGTCGGCACCAAAGACGCGAAGACACCGCTCGTACGCATCAAAGCCGGTAAGCGTCTCGCCAGCGCGCGGACGCTCGCTGAAATCAAAGAGCACAAGCTCTTCGCGGATTCACCGCTCGTCAAACAGGGCCGCTTATCGGTGGTCCCGCTCACCGAATCGCAGTACGATTGGCTTACGAAGAGCTGAGTTTACCCGTGCGCCGTGCGTGGTACGCGCTTCGGTCCAGGCCGCTTCTCTTCCTGTGTCTCGGCGGCCTCGTTCCCAGCAGCCTTGGCGGCCGGCTTGCGTGGCAGTTCCCCGAGGCTTTTTTGTAGCGCCTGCATCAGGTCGATCACCGGCGCGCGTTTGCGTGGCGGTTCCGCCCCCACCGACAAGCCTTCGCGCTTGGCCTCAATCATCTCTAACACTCGCTTCTGGAAATCGTCGTGATACTTCGAGGGGTCAAACTCCGCGGCCAATCCTTCCACCAGTTTCTCGGCGAGCTCGATTTCCTGCGGCTTCACGGTAACACTGCGGTCCTGGCGAAACTCGGGAACCTCGCGCACTTCCTCCGGGTAGAACATGGTATGCAGCAGGAGCCCTTGCGCATGCGGTCGGATTACGACAGTGAACTCGCGTTGATGCATCGCGATTTTCGCGATCGCGCTGTAGCCGGATTTGCGCATCGTCTCAAACAGCAAGTGATACGCTTTTTTCCCGGCGTCTTCCGGCGCCATAAAATACGACGCGTCGAAATAGATCGGATCGATGCCTTCGGCCTTCACGAACTCCACGATTTCCATGGTGTCGCTCGAAGGCGGCGCGATTTCCTTGATCTCTTCGTCTTTGACGATCACATAGCGGTCTTTCTCAACTTCGTAGCCCTTCACCAGTTCGTTTCGTTCGGCTATGCGATCGCACTGGGGACAAAAGATTTGCTGCTTGATGCGTCCCCCGCATGGCTGATGAATCTGGTTAAAGCTCACGCGCTCGGTGCGCGCCGCCGCAAACAAACGTACCGGGATCGTGATGAGCCCGAAGCTGATATAGCCCTTCCAAACGGTTGCCGCCATTCAATGTCCCCGCATCTAAACAATATCCTGTCAGTATGTCGTTTGCAACCCAGTACTTAGCCGCATGAAGACGTACCTTTACTTTATCGGCAAGCCGCGAGACCCGCACGCGAACGCGCTCGCCGAAGAGTTCGTGAAGCGATCCAGCCACTACACCAAATATGAAATGCGCGAAATAGATCCTCGCCGCTTCGATCTCTTCGCCCGCCATCCGGCGAGCCGCAAAGTCTTCCTCGATCCGGCCGGTCGGCGCCTGGATTCCGCAGCGTTCATTCAGCTCGTCGAGCAGGCCGAAAACACCGCTCAGGATTTGGTTTTTCTCGTGGGCGGCCACGACGGCTTACCCACCGAGTGGAAGCCGCGCGCCGACCTGCTGCTCTCGCTCTCGCCGATGACTTTTCCGCACGAGCTCGCGCGCGTCATGCTCGCCGAACAGATCTATCGGGCGTTCACCACGCTGCGCGGCCATCCCTATCCGCGTTGAGCGGGATTTCTGCTGCTGCCGGTCAATTCCGGCGTGCACAAACTCGGTCGTGAGTGTTTCTGCATCGAGGTTGAGCGATGCACTGGCGCTCAGGAAGGTCTTCTGCGATTTCCTAAAAAACGCCCGATGACGGCTCCTAAAATCATCGTGGCGATGATCGCCGCTCCGTGCGCTCCCAGCGCATGCCACGGGGTCGAAACCGGGCATGCAATGGGCCAACCGGCATTGATCGCGAGACCCGCGCCCGCTCCATACAGCGCACCCGCTACCGTTGGCCGGGTCGCGAGCGAGTTTCGAAACACCCGACTGAACGACAGGACTAGGATTCCCCCGGCTAGCGTGCTGCCGATGCCGCAGGCGAAGCCCATGATCCACGGCGAGACACGGAGTTTTTCGTTTATCCATGGCGGGACACGCAGGAGAGGTTCGCTCGCAGGACTTGTCGAGAAGGTTAGGAGGGTGACAAATACAACAACCAAAAATGCCGAGACCGCCGCGGAATAAACCATCTGCCTCGGCAGCCGGCCAGCCGGTGTACTTTCGTGCGCGGCGATCCAGATGAGCGCGGTCGCGAACACGAACTGCGCGGCGGAGGCGCCCCACGTTAAGAGCGGCCCTAATATTTCTGAGTCGTGACGAGGTCCGATGGCCAGTAGAATCACCGACGAAACCAGGAGAGCGAGAGGAACCATTCGCAACGCCAGGTGGAGTGGTCGCGGCGATGGCCGGACGGGTCTGAGATCCTGGGCGATCGCCCGCATCAATGCTTCCGGTGGGGCTTCCGGTGGCTTTGGTGAACGATCCCATCATGCACGAGCCCTTTGAAGACGGTTCAGCGCCATCCGCAGGTCTTCCATTCCCCGGCCGGCACGCGCGCGGGCCGCCGCGGCACTAATGCCGAGCATGCCGGCGATCTCCTCGAAACTGAACCCCCATTCATGGTGCAGCAGCAGCGTTTCGGCTTGATCCGGGGGTAAATACGCAATACATCTGCGGATCTCGTCCTGGGAGCCGAGCCTGTCAGCTTCCGGAAGCACGGGGAATTCAGGCAAATCGTCGCACGACTCATGAACCTTTGCCCATTGCCGGGCCGCACGCCAATTCATCAGAAAAACGTTTCGCGCCAAACCGAACACCCAGGGCTTAACCGCATACGCCGGATTGTAAGCGGCTCGCGACCGGTGCATTTGAAGAAACGTTTCCTGAAGCAGATCATCGACGATTTCGGAGCCGCCCGCCAAATGCGATGGATACCGGCGCACCCCCGGTGCGAGCTGCGCGTAGATCTCCTGAAATGCTTCCAGTGATCCGCCCTGATAACGGATCATCAGGGCGCGAAGTTCCTGATCTCCTTCGCTCAATATTAAACTCTTTGCCGCGTGAGGCGCGTTTGTGACCGGTTTCGCGCCAGAAAATCGATTATTCGTAATCGTGTCACATTGCGCGCGCTGCAGGCAAATATCAGACAGGCGAGCAAACGCCCGCCCGCAACTAACCCGGACTGAATCGAAAGGAACCTGATCAAATTTATGATCCCTCTTCTTATGGCAGTGCTTCCCGCGGCGTCCGTCGCGCAATCACAATCCGGGGGTGCCCCAGGCGTGCCCAGTGTGGCTATACCTAAAACCACCGAAGTGCTGGTAATTCAGACTGCCAAGCAGGGCATAACCTCTCAACAAATTCAACAAATCGTGGACCTCATGCCGTCAGAGATTCGGGCAACAGTGAAGCTCTACTTCGACGGGAAAATCCGCCAGTGGTATTCGCGCGGCGATGGCAGAGGCGTAGTCTTCCTGGTCGATGCGAAGACCGAAGACGAGGCACGAGCCTTTATGGAAACACTACCGCTCGCGAAGGAACAGTTGATGGATCACCAGTACATTCCAGTCGGACCCTTGATGCCGCTGAGGGCATTAATGGGCGGTGGGCCGGCCCAGGAATAACGGAAAATCCGGGCTGAACAACGATCGATCATGCCATTTCCATTTTTGTTCGGAATCAGTGTAGCGTTCGGCTTGGCTGTTTGGGGAGCAGTGGCGTGGCAGTATATTTGGCCAACGCTAAGAGAACGCCCCAGCCCTGAGAACCTGAAGCCCATCCTACTGCTGCATGGGTTCAGGTTCCTCGGATTGGCACTTGTAGTGCCGGGCGTTGTGTCTCCGGAGTTACCTGCCGTATTTGCTCAACCAGTGGCTTACGGTGATCTCATAAGCGCCATTCTGGCTTTGCTCGCTCTGGCTACCCTGGGAACCCGCGCCGGGACAGTGGTGACCTGGGCTTTCAATATCTTCGGAACGGCGGACCTGCTCTTTGGTTTTTACCAGGGCGCCGTGACATCACTCCCGGATAAGGAAGGCTTGTTATAGGGGCTGGTTACTTCATCCTGTTTGCCTACGTGCCTCTTCTTTTCATAACGCGTGGCTTGGCGTTTCGAATACTGCTGCGAACGAAGGTTGTCGCCCCGTCCCGCAGCAAACTGAGTACCGCTTAATTGAATCGCCCATCCTGCAGAGGTCAATGATCCGGCGCGCGGATCTCAGAACTGTAGCTTTAAAGAGAGTTGCACGGCTCGCGGACCGCCTGCATTGAAGATGGAGTTCAAGCCGAACGCGCCTCCTCCGATGTCGCTGTTAGCGCGAGTCGCTGTTGATATGCCGAAAAGTCCTGACCCGATCGTAGACACAGGATTCGCGAAGTTCGGATGGTTGAGTGCATTGAACAAATCCGCGCGAAACAGCAGATCGACTCTCTCTGTAATGCGGAAGGAACGACGCGCGGAAAGATCCGTTTGCACGATATCGAAACCACGAAGAGCGTTCCGTCCGACATTCCCCTGTACGTCGCTGGCGGGAACAACCAGGGCCGCCGGATTGAGCTGCCTCCCCCCGGCAACGTTCGGATTGTCAATCCACACCGGGACTCCCGCAATCAGGTCAGACCGGAAAGCATAGGTTCCGAAACCGATGTTGCGTCTAAACGTAACGTTGATCGGCAGCCCGCTTTGTGCTGTGGCAATACCGTCCAGACCCCAGCCGCCGGTGAGCGCTCTGACCCAGGCTACGCCGCGGGTTCCAGGGATGTTGAAGGAGAAGCCGCCATGAAACGATTGCCGGATATCGAAATCCGAATCACCACGATTCGAAGAAGACGGCTCAAATACGGCGGGTACGGATGGCAGCGTATCCGAGGAGTTCGTATCGATCGAATGACTCCACGTGTAACTCAGGTTGGCGGCCAGGCGATGACTCAGGTGACGTTCATACTGAACCTGGAGGGCGTTATAGTCTGAAACGCCTGAGTTATCGCTGTAGGTCACGGGGTAAATGTTTGCAGTAACTATCGGGTAGCTTACGACATACAATAGCTTTCGCCCCGCGGCGCCCAGGTAGGCAACGGTCAGTGCCTCATTGTTACTTAGCGCCTGCTGGATCGCAACGTTCCACTCCCAGACCCGCGGTGCTTGAAAATCGGGCGGAAACATAAAAAATTGGTTCCCGGGAGGGGGCTGAGCCAGGTTCAGGGCGGGCAGCCGGACCTGCTCAGGGTTCACCGGCAAATGGCTATTCACCAGGACGGTGGCCTGGCCAGCGGGGTAGCCACTGACCCACGGCTGCGAGGATGCGTCCGCGATGCCCGTATCGTAGAAAAGACCACCTCCCAGTCGCAGTACCGTTTCGCGGCCGGGCTGACCCCGCAATTGCCACGCGGCGCCCAGGCGGGGAGCGAAGTTTCTATACTGTGGTTTCCACAGATCGGTCCCCGGATTGCCCACAGTCACGTTTCCGGTCGCGTAATTTCCGAGCAACGGCACCAGGTTGCCGTTGTTCGAGTCAAGACTGTGTGGCACGGAATTGAAATCCCAGCGCAGACCATAAGTCACGTTCAATCGCGGAGAAGCCCGCCAGGTGTCCTGCGCATACAACGATAGATTCATCATCTCGGTCCGGGCCCGTGAAGGAGCGGTGCTGTGAAACGCATCGAGCTGGTTATTCGCCAATCCAGTGACGCCGCCGAACTGGAAGAACTGGTCTCCGGCCGCTGTAATGAGCGGAAGTAACTCCCGATAATCCACGCCGACCTTTAGCTGATGAGCGCCAGATACATAGCTGGTGCTGTCGACAACATTGATCTGCCGCTGTTCGGAAATCCCTATGTTCCCGCCGAACAGATCCCCGCCCGGGTAGCCCAGCGTGACAAAAGCGCGATTGTCGGCCGCACGACGTCCCCGGCACAAGGAAAGCGTTGAACGGGACAATGGCGCCGCCAAAAGTATCAATCGTGAAATGCGAGGCATTCCTGTTAGAACTGAAATTCATCCGTAAGTCGGTCATCGAAACGGCATTGAAGATATAAGTCAATCCCGCTGTTAAGGATTTGTCCGTCAGCTCGCTCGCAATACTGTCGGCGAGACTGGCCGTGCCGCTGTTCGATCGATTCGTTTTGCCCGACGGCGCAAAGGTGAATGTGCTGAATGCGAAAAGTCTGGATGTGAACATCTGGTCCACTTTGACAAGAGTGGAATTCGTGCTCAGCGGATTAGAGTACCCCGAAGAAAACTGTGCCTGATTGTTTCCCAGATCCGGACCATTCGGGAGAGGAAAGGCGTTGAGGAAAGGTTGTGCCGGGCCGGGCGCTGCCTGGCGAACTGCAAACGAAGGGACCGCGGTTACGGCGAATTGCGGCTGCACCAGACGTTGACCCTCGAAGGAAGCAAAAAAGAAGGTTTTGTTGCGTACCACCGGACCGCCAAATACTCCGCCGAAGTCGTTTAATCGCAACGGCGGTTTGCGCTGGCCGGTCTGGTCCACAAACCAGTCCGCGGCATCCAGCTTGTCGTTGCGAAAGTAATTGAAAGCTGCGCCGTGAAAGGCGTTCGTGCCGGAACGGGTGACGAGAAGGACATGCGCCCCTGGTGTACGGCCATACTCAGCCGCGTAGGAACTGGTGAGAATGCGAAATTCCTGGAGGGCATCAACCGAGACCATGCTGTTCGTGCCGCCCGCCAGGTTGAAGCTGGCGTTATTCCCGCCGGCCGACTGATAACCCGTAACCGTGCTCACCGCGTTTACCCCATCGACACTGAAGCTATTGGCGGAGGCACGCAGACCATTGACCACGAACTGGCCATTACTGCTTTCCGCGTTCGAAAGGTTCACGCCGGGAGCGAGCGTGATCAGATTCTGGAAGCTCCGGCCGTTCAGCGGAATGTTCGCTGTAAGCTGCCGATCCACCACCGTGCTGACGGACCCACCCATTGTCTGGATCGCCTCCGCGCCGCCACTCACGGTGAGAGTCTGAGCCATCCTGCCTGGGTCAAGCGTGAAATCGATTTGAGCCTGTTGCGCAACCTCAAGCACAACTCCGGTTCTCTCTTGCATACCGAAGCCAGTGGCCTCAACGGTGATGTCGTACTTAGCGGGAGGCAGACCAGAGAGACTGTACAAGCCGGAGTCGTTCGATTTGGTGGATCTCTTTAAGTGACTTTCCTGACCTGTGGCGGAAACAGTCGCACCGAATACGGCGAGATGGCTGCTATCGAGTATGCGGCCCGACAAACTGGCCTGCTGCGCCCATAAGGCCGACCCCGCACCAACCAAAGCACTTATGAACGAAGCAACACGGTACAAACACACTCCGATCCGCCTAGCCAGCGTAACGTATGGTAACACCCGTTTTTCTGGTCAATTATTTCCGGCCCGCCGCCACAGCAGAAGATAGCTGGGATTCGTTCTGGTCGCCAATCGGCGCTCGAAATGTCCAACTCCAGGTGGCGGGAGGACTTCCGGCGCGACGGCTCTGACGCCCTTCTGTACTACACTCTGTGAGGTGCTGCTTTCACTCAAAGGTATCCGCAAAAGCTTCGGCGGCGTGCAAGCTCTGAGCGACGGCAACCTGGAGGTTTCCGAAGGCGAAGTCCACTTGCTCATGGGCGAAAACGGAGCAGGGAAGTCCACGCTCATGAAGATTGTTGCCGGGATGTACCGGCGCGATGGGGGTGAAATGCTGTGGCGCGGACAGCCCGTTTCATTCACTCGACCCGCAGAAGCGGCCGCCAATGGCGTGGCCATGGTGCATCAGGAATCGTTGCTCGCTCCGCACCTGAGCATCGCCGAAAATATTTTTTTGGGCCGCGAAACGAGTTCCAAAATCGGGTGGGTGCGGCGCCGCGCCATTGCCGAAAAAGCGCGCCGCGTCATTTCCGAACTCGGTTTCCATTTGGATCCCGAAACGCTGGTCGCCAGGCTCAGTCCGGCTGGCAGACAACTCGTCGAAATCTGCCGCGCCGTCGCCCTGGGTTCGAGCCTGCTGATCTTCGATGAGCCGACGTCTTCGCTTTCCGAATCGGAAACCAAGGAAGTCTTCCGCATCGTGAAAGAGCTTTGCCGGCGCGGAATCGGGGTCATTTATATCACCCATCGTCTCGAAGAGCTCCGCTCGATTGGCGATCGTGTCACGGTGCTCCGGGATGGCGCCACCGTTCACACCGGCTCGCTTCAGGATCTCGATCGCGACCAGCTTATCCAGTTCATGGTGGGCCGCTCGGTGAACGCCATTTACCATCGCGAATCGTTGCCGCCTGGCGAAACGCTGCTGCGCGTGGAAGGGCTCTCGCGCGGTTTCGTGCGCGATATTTCTTTTTCCCTGCGCGCTGGAGAAATCGTCGGTCTGGGTGGCTTGATGGGCGCTGGCCGCACGGAGCTGTGCCGCGTCTTGTTCGGGCTCGACCCGGCTGAAGCCGGGACTGTGGAAGTGGCCGGACGCCGCGTCAATCCCAAACATCCTCGCCAGGCGGTGACCTCCGGCGTCGCTCTCATTCCGGAGGATCGCCAGAATAATGGCCTTGCTCTCAAGCTTCCCATATCCCAAAACATCACTCTGCCCGACCTGGGGCGCGTCAGCCGCATCGGCATCTTGAATAAAAGCGCGGAAATGGCTGTCGCGAGCGATTACCGCGAGCGCCTTCGCATTCGCTGCAGCAGTCCGCGTCAGCTCGCCGGCCGCCTTAGCGGTGGAAACCAGCAGAAAATCGTCATCGCCAAATGGGTGGCGCGCGGCGCTCGCGTTTTCTTATTCGATGAGCCCACGCGCGGCATCGATGTAGCCGCCAAACAGGAAGTCTTCGAAGAAATGGATCGTCTAGCGCGCGCCGGCGCCGCCATCCTCATGGTCAGCTCCGAGCTTCCCGAGTTGCTTCAAGTCGCCGACCGCGTCCTGGTCATGCGCGAGGGCCGCCTTACGGGCGAGCTCAGCCGCCCGGCTACGCAGGAAGAAATCATGCGCCTGGCCGCGCCCCTACACACCGCCGTGGAGTCTATCCAATAAATGCAAAAGTCTCTCGCCCAGCGTCTGCAGCGCTTGCTTCCATTCGTGACTCTGGCTGTTCTTTTCATCGCTCTCACGATCGCCACGCCGCACTTTCTTACCGCGGTGAACCTGGCGAGCGTGGCGCGCCAGACCGTCGTCATCAACATCATGGCGCTGGGCATGACGCTCGTCATCATAACCGCCGGCATCGATCTTTCTGTCGGTTCCACTCTCGCCGTCGCGGGCCTCTTCGGAACCATGGCTATTAAGGCCGGCCAGCCTATTCCGCTCGCCATTGTCATCGGTATCGGAACCGGCCTCGTCTGCGGTTTGCTGAACGGACTCATGATCACGCAATTGCGCATCAATCCGTTCATTGTGACGCTGGGAACGCTCGAGGCCTATCGCGGACTGGCGCTCGTGGTCTCCAAAGGTCTTCCCGTGCACGAGATTCCGGAAGCTTTTTCCTACCTGGGCGACGGCAATCTGCTGGGCATCCCGTTCTCTCTCTGGCTGCTGGCCGCCTGTGCCGTGGCGATGCATTTTCTGCTCGAAAATACGAAGCTCGGCCGCTACTCCTTCGCCATCGGGAGCAATCAAAGCGCCGCCTACTATGCCGGCGTTCCTATCAATTTCCATCTCACGGCGGTATACGCCATCGCCGGCATGCTGGCCGGACTCGCCGGAATGGTGGAAGCCTCGCGCCTGATGACCGGTCAGCCCACCGCCGGCCAAAGCTACGAGCTGCAGGCCATTGCAGCGGTTGTTATCGGCGGCGGCAGCTTGCAGGGAGGGGAAGGCAGCGTGATCGGCACACTGATCGGCGCGTTCATTATCGGCCTGCTTTCAAACGGGAGCGATTTGCTGGGTATCAATCCCTATTGGCAGCAAGTGACGATCGGAGCCATTATCATCGCGGCCGTTGGTTTCGACGAGTTCCGCAAGCGCAAGTTTGCCGCCGCTTAGCGCCGCCGGCGCCGCGCGAGAATTTACTTGACGGCAGCGCCAGTAGAATGCTACATAGGTAAAGGCGGTGCTCAGCATGAGGATCTTCGGCAATATCCTGGCTTGGATTCTGACGATTTTTCTGGCAATCGTTTTTACGTATGCCGGCGGTATCAAACTGATCGGGGCGCGCCCCATGGTGCAGGAGTTCACGCAAATCGGAATCGGGCAATGGTTCCGCTACTTGACGGGCATTCTCGAAGTCAGCGGCGCGATCGGGCTCTTCGTCGCGAAATACCGCTTTTGGGCCGCGCTTCAGATTGCGTCTGTGATGGCATGCGCGACAGCGGTAAACATCGTGATTCTCCACGCGCCGCCTTTGGCCCGGCTTACCGCTATGTTAATGACGCTCGCCCTGGCGCTTGCGTGGCTGCGGCGCGCGCACGGAACAGTAGCGTACTCCCAACACTCGAATTTGGCCGCTTAGGGTGGCGCCAGCCGGGAAGTGTAATCGATATAGCGTTCCCAGCGTGTGACGTCCCATTCAACGATGAGGGCGATTGCGCTTCCTGCTCGGTTTCAGCTCTTACTCATACGGTTTCTCGGCCATATTGTTTCCGGGCGGATCGTAATCGCAAACCCATATGTCGCGCTGTGCATCCCGCGCGACCGCGCAGCCGAGATAACTGCTCGCGCGCCACACAACCTGCGTGTAGTGATGGCAGCGGAGTTTCGGATCTACGCAGGTATTCTTTTCGTGATCATAGTTTGCCGCCTCCGCCGCCCACGCCGCTACGACATCGGCGCCCTTTGCGCGGCCCGGGGGCGCCGTGTATCCGATGTTCTGTCCGGCAATGCCTTGCATTTTCGAAGCGCCCGCTGCGGCCAGCGTTTTAGCCCACTCCTCGGCTCGAGCAGCCAATTTGTTCGACCATTTCAGCGGCGGCGTACCGGCCTTGCGCCGCACCTCGTTGTGGGCGGCCAACATCTCGCGAGCGAACGCCGGTAACGCTTCCTGGCTTTCCGCCGCGCTCGCAAGCAACGCCGCTGCCGCGAGAGTGGAGAGTATTACCGCACGCGATGTTCGCATCCCAAAAATTTTATTTCTGTCGTTCTTATTCATATTGAGCGTCTAACGGTGAGCGATTCCTCGCGGGTCCAGTAATCTTACGGATGATATCCAGCAAATCTTCTCGAATCCTTACAATCCTTGATCCGATATGCCGAAACGCCCGGGCTCTTTCCTTCCTGGTTTGGATTGGCCCGGCTTTGGTCGTGGCGATCTGTGTAGTCGCGGGGTATCAGAACTGGACGCTCCTAAAAACCAAACTATTTTGGTTGGCTGCGCAACATTTCGTTCTCCTCCCGATTTTAATTCTTATGTTGGTGGGAGCATACTACCGCGGGTTCGAACCGCATGGTTTGAAGCCGGCGCCTTTTTCCAGGCGCGCGAAATTACTTCCTCTCTTGTTGTTTGTGGTGATACTCTTTCCGCTTGCATACGCGTTGGATCGCGGTACGTATCAGGGTGACGAAAATGCGTATCAATTTGAAGCTCGCTGTTTGAATGCCGGGGCGATATATACCACTCCGCCGCCGCACGTACCGCTCAAGGCAATTACATATGATCATCACGTGATTCTGAACGGGAAATGGTTTGGGAAATATCCTGCCGGATGGCCTTTGGTGTTATCTCTTGGTACCGCGACCAACACGGCATGGTTTCTCAATCCGCTCCTCGGCGCTGCGCTGCTGATGATCAGCTTCAAAATCGGTACGGTGCTGTTCGGATCGGAAACTGGCCTGTGCAGCGCGTACATTTTTGCCCTATCAGCATTCTTTTCCATGAACTGTCTGGGCTTCATGTCGCATGTGCTCTGTGGATTGTTGATTGCAACGGCTGTTCTCTGCTATGTCGAGTTCTCAAAAAACAAAACCCGGCCGCACAGCTGGCTGTGGATCGCGGCTGCGTTTGCTTGCTTGACGGGAAGTACGATGGTGCGTCCCTTCACCGCAATGTGCGCCGGAGGCGCGCTCATAGCGGTGTGGACGCTCCGGTGGAAGTGGTCAAGCATCGTGCGGTTTCTGTGTTGGATGACCGTATGGGCGGTGGTTGTGATCACTTCCATTGGGATTCAAAACCGAATGGTAACGGGCCAGTATACGCGAAGCCCATACAACGCGACCGGCGGGCGCCTGCGCGAGATCTCACTGCGTCCGGCGGATCTCATGGAAAGTTTGACCCGCATCACCCCCCGCCGCCTTGTGGACACCGGATCTACCGCCTTCCCTTACATATATCCGTTGGCTCTGTACGGTCTGTGGCGCCGGCGCCGTGAGCGCGGCGCCTGGGCCCTGGCGCTTGTCTTCGTTTCTTTGGTTGTGGGCCACATGGTTCAAACGGTGGATTCGGATTCGCCCATCGGGGAGCGATACTACTTTGAAGGCTTCTTTGGGGTTACGCTGCTGGCCGCGGTGGGATGGCTCCAGTTGATAAAGGATGTGCGGGTAACGGCGCCAATAAGGCGCAATATCGTTGCCGCCGTATGTACCGTAGCTTGCGCGATGACTGTTATGTGCGCCTATTGGGAGGCCGGTTTGCGCTGGCCCTCGAGGCAGCTTGTAAAAGCTGCCGACCATCCTCCGATCCGCCGAGGCATCGTCTTTGTCGAAGGTTATGACTGGATCCCGCCCGAGAGGCTTAATTTCAACACGCCGGGTATCGAGCCTCTCTTTCTAAACGATCCGGGTCCTTCCGAAAGAGCAGCGCTCGCCAAAATGGCGGGGCGACCGGACTGGATCTGTTTGTACTACGATCCGACCACGAAGGCAGCGGCCTGGAGCAAGCCGGCCGGTAGCACGCCGTGAGGTGAACCCCGCGCATTCGCAGCGCCAGGCGCCGGGAATCTGCTCGACTAACGGCGCGAGATCTTGTAGACGGTAGCCGGCGGGAAATTCACGAACGTGCCACCGATCAGTTTTGCCCGCAGGCCACAGCGGTCGAGTATAGTCCGTGGCACCGGGCATCTGGGGCCGTACGTGAACTGATAAAACGAACTGTCCCGTCGAAGATGCCCGAAAGAGGAACGAAGGATAGCGATGATCTGTCGAGCGGGCATGGAAAGCAACGGCAATCCGCTCACGACCGCGCCTGCCAATCGGCCCTCGAAGAGCTGAATGCGCCCGAGAGTGCAGGCATCCATGCAAAATACCTGTGCGACAGGAAATCGATGGCTGAGAAACTTCGCAAACTCCGGTCCGCCCTCCACCAAGGCTAGTTCTTCTTGCGGAATACCGCGCTGTAGCAGCCTTCGAGTGAAAACACCAGTGCCGGGTCCGAGCTCAATCACGGGAGCGTGAAATCCGGTGATCTCTCGAGTGATGATGTTTGCCAGTGAGTGACTCGATGGAGCGAAGGCTCCCACTCGACGCGGATCGGACACCCAGTCTCGAAAAAATGTCAATAGTTCAGATCTGCACATAGAAAGCCGATGTTCTGCTATCTACAACGTCGCATAGTGTGGGTTCCTAACTTCCCGCTATTGCTCGCGCTAGTTCAATCCACCGGTTGTTTCGCCAGTGATGACCAGCCTGTACCGCAGCGCGAGCAAACGTCCACAGGCGAATGCGTTCGTAATCCAGCTCGACCAAATCCGCAAAGCGGCGGATCGTCTCGACAGGGTTGGAGAGCAGCCTAGCGTAGCAATTCAGTAAGTGTTGTGTCGCATCGTAGGCAGGATCGCCCACGAATGGCTTCGGATCTATTACGAGCCACTCCTCGCGGTGCGCGCGAAGCACGTTGCCAGCGTGCAGATCGGTCGCCAAAAGCGCTGGCGCCGGCGTCGTTTCCGGCAGTTGCCTGAAAAGATACAAACCTTCGGACACCACACCCGGATCACGCCAATGTTTCGCTTGGGCTAATGCCTCGTTGCTCCAAGCTTCGGTCATGATGGCTAACGGGCGGAATGGGTGAGGCGCTCGAGGCAAGCGCCATAAACGGCGAAGAAGAGACGCGATTACGACATCCTGCTCAGTCTCCGGCAGCTCGCGCAGGGCCGTTCCCGGTTCACAGCGCTCCAGAAGCATTGCGCCAAGCTCGTCATCCGCTGCAAGCAGGTGTACTGTGGGATTCCCTGCCCAGAAGCGTAATCCCTCGATTTCGTGCTCCGCTTCCATGTGCGGCATGCCGAGCTTTAAGACCGCCGTTGTGTGGTCTTTGAGAGTAGCCGTAGCCACCCACGCACAGCTCACTTCATCGCCATCGAACGGATCCGCGAGATTGAGCGACCATCGCCTTCGAAGGCCATCGAGAACTTCCGGCAGCCGATTGAGCCAGCGCAGACGTTCCGCGTTGTCCTGACAGGCAGCTGCGAGCTTTTGGGGAATCGTCACCGACACTGCCGTTATGTTTCGCTCGGTTCTATTTATCGGCAGTAGGCAGGACGGACCCAGGAACCACGACTGTTTGCTCGCTTTGGGCAGCATCGAGGCCCACTTCCAAAAGAGCTGGGCGGCCTGCGGAAGTGCCGACAATGAGTTTGCCAATCGGCTGCAAAAAATTAAGCTGCTTCCCATCGTCTCCGCCAATTACTACATTCAGGCCTAGTCCGGGAATTTCCGGTACCTCTGTTTGAGCGGTTTGCACCTGGATAGCATCAAGCGAATGACCGACGAGAATTGAAAGTCCGAGCGGGCGAGAGCCGGTATAGTCGACGGGATCAAACGCGATTCGCCAGAGATCAGGCTGCACCCTCAAATCCCGCTTCATTTTTTGATAAGCAGGATCGTTCTCGACAGCATCATAGAACCTGCTGGAAACGGAAGGCGTGAGATCGACCACCTTGATGTCTTGCGTTAGCTTGAAGGAATAGTAAACTCTGCCGACGAGTAGCTGTTGATAATCCCTCGTGGAAGGCCCAAACACGGTGTAGGCCGCCTTTCCGCTTGCACTGCCCTTCCATGGCACTTCCCTCCTTGTTACGTCGCGCTTATAGCGCATGGCTTCATTTAAGAGTCCTTTGGAATCGAGAGACGTATAAAGCGCTCCACGCGCGATGTTTGTGTCTTTGATCAACCCACTCCAACGCACGTCCGTTTTCTTACTGGCATTAGGCGGTATAGTCCGAGGCTCATACCCAGTTTTGCCGAATTCAGCTTTGACGTTGCGCATCAAGACCGCCCCAGCCTGGATGATACGGGGTTGAAGTTTGTTGAAAGCTCGTTTGCCACTCTCGAATACGGCGAGTTGAAAATTTATGATAGTTTTTTCGTGCTCCTCGCGTGACAGTCCTTCCGGATTTCGGTTAGCCAGCTTGAATGCGTCGGGGAAGATAATGTTGTCTAATGGCACTTCCGCCCTCCTCACGAATGATCACCGCATCATACATCAGCGCTAACGGAGCGAAGCGCACGCGTTTGCACATCCACGTTGAATCAAACAAGCCTTCTGCTCCCCGCTGCAAAGCCTAACAGTTTTCGGGTATACTAAACTCTCTGATTAATTCAATAGGTTCCTGAGGTCTTGATGCTGAGGAGAGCCGCGTTCCTGCTGTCGTGTCTACTCGTGTGTCTGCCGGCCTTTTGCCAGCCGGCCAATGACAAACTCACCGCTGACGAAAAGGCGGTGCTCAAATATAGCCCCGGCGTCGTTCTCGTCACCGTATCCTACAAAGTCCAACTCAAAATACCTCGGCCCGACGGACAGGCCGCCGTATTCGCGCAGCAACTCACGTTCCTTGGCACCGGATTCATTTATCGCCCGGACGGCTACCTTATTACGAATAGCCACGTTGTAGAAGACGCGAATGTAAAAGATAAGCAGGCCATTGAGGATCGCGCCAACCGCATCTTCAAATACATCATCGATAAATTGCAAGCGGAGCTGCGCCATACCTTCTCCAGAGCCGAAAGGCAGGCGATTCTGCCTTTAATCGAAGCCTCCGACCCGAATCTTCGCGTGTACCTGGCCAACGATCGCTTTTTCCGCGGAGAAATCAAAGCCTACAGCGATCCCACTGGCGTCAACGGAGGCAAAGATGTCGCCATTGTTAAGATCGACGCCAACAACTTACCGACTGTGAAACTCGGCGATTCGAATGCCGTCCGCGCCGGCGATCCGATTCTCGTCATCGGCTATCCCGGCGCCGTCTCCGCTCTGGGAGGCTTTGAAATGATCAGCCGGGAATCTGCGTTGGTGCCAAGCGTCACGAACGGTCACGTTTCCGCTGTTAAAGCCGATTACAAAGGCACTCCCGTGATTCAATCCGACGCCGCCATCACCCACGGCAACAGCGGCGGTCCCGCCTTCAATGCCGCGGGCGAGGTCATCGGAATCGCCACGTACGGTACCGAGCGCGAAGTCGCCGGCTTTAACTTTTTCGTTCCTATCAACACCGCCATGGAGTTCGTCCGGCAGGCTGGCGCGGCTCCGGAATCCGGCGCCTTCGATTCCGCCTGGTCCAATGCTCTCGACGCGTATCAGGCCGGCAAATGGGATACCGCCAAAGGGTACATCGCCGACGCGCTGAACTTCATGCCCAATCTGCCTGAGGCGCTTCGGCTGCAAACCGCCGCCGCGCAAAACGTGCGTTCCGAAAGCGCGGTGGACCGCCTGGGCGAGAATTTCGGTTCCATGCTGTGGCCCGCTGCCGGCGTATTCGGGGTTTTGGTCGTGGGGCTCGCCATTCTTCTGGTGATGCGCTCGGGCAAAAATCGCGCTCCTGTTCCGGTTCCTGCCGCATTTCCTCCGGCACAGGCTTCGCTGCGCCCGGTCTCCATCGATCCAATCCCCGCTCCGCCTCTCATTCCTGCCAAGGCCGTCCCCAGTAACTTCGGATCGATTCACGTCACCTCCGGCGCTCTCACGGGCAGCCGCTTCCCGATTCCCAAGGCCGGCATCAAAATCGGCCGCGACTCCGCTAAAAACGACGTGGTCGTGCCGGATGATACTGTCTCGAAAGAGCACGCCTGGATCGTCCCGCTCGACAACGAGATCGTCCTTATCGACCGCGGCTCTTCGAATGGCACTTTCATTAACTCCGTTGACACGCCTGGTGTGAACAAAGTCGCGCTCAAAAGCGGCGACCGCATTTTCATCGGCAAGAAAGGCGCTGCCGTATTTACTTATTTCGGCTGAGATCCACACATGCCCAAGTTTTGTAACAGCGGACATCAGATGGAAGATTCCTGGGAGCTCTGTCCTTATTGCCAGCGCACCGGCTACCAGAGCCCGCGCGGCGCAGACTCCGGCGGGAAGACTCGCCTGGAAGTGGAACCGATCTTGCAGGCTAAATCTTCCGCGCCGCATGCCAGCCGTTCCCCGTAAGACCGTTCTGCTCTCCGACGTTGCCCGGAAAACGGCCCTCGTCGGTTGGCTGGTGGTCATGGATGGCGATCAGAAAGGCGAAGACTTCCGGCTCCGCGACGGCCAGAACACGCTCGGCTCCGCGCCCGATTCCGATATCGTGCTGCACGATCAAACCATCTCCGCCAAACATGCGAGCGTCCGCTACAAAGACGGCAAGTTCTTTCTTTCGGATCTCGATTCGAGCAACGGCACCTTCGTCAACGGCCTCGAAGAGTGCGTCGCGCGCGTCGAGCTGAACGATAGCGACATGCTTCGCGTGGGCGCCGTCACCCTCAAATTCAAGGCTCTCTGAGCAGATGAAAATACGACCCGACGTCGATCTCGCGAACCTAACCGATACCGGCAACGTACGCCCGGAAAATGAGGATTACTATTGTTATCTCGAGCCCGCGGGTGACGAAGAATTCGACCGCAAAGGACGCCTTATAGCCATTGCGGACGGGATGGGCGGCCACGCGGGCGGTAAGGTTGCAAGCACCCTCGCGCTCGATTCGCTCCGCGCCATTTTTGAAAATGGCTCGGCTGACGCCGGTTCTGATCCAAGTGCCACGCTGATTTCCGGCTTCGCGAGCGCGCAGCAATCGATTTTGAATCACGTCGCGTCTCACCCCGAGCTCGACGGCATGGGCACCACCTGCACGGCCGCCATTCTCCACCGCGGAAATTTGTTTTACGGCCACATTGGCGATAGCCGCCTCTATCTTCTTCGCGCCGGCAACTTCGGCCCTATCACCGAAGATCATTCGCTTGTGAACCAGCTCGTCGAAAGCGGCGCCCTCACTCCCGAGGAGGCTGCTGGCCACCAGCAGAAGAACGTCCTTACCCGCGCGCTCGGCATGCCCTCATCCGAGGTCGCGGCGGATTTTTCGAACCAGCCGATTCCGCTGTCGCCGGGCGATGTTCTGGTGCTCGCCACAGATGGCTTGCACGGCGTTGTGTCGACCGAAGAAATCGGCCACGCTGCCCAAACCCAATCTCCTTACGATGCCTGTCGAACGCTCGTGGCAATGGCTAAAGAGCGCGGCGGCTTAGACAACATCACCGTCCAGATCCTGCGCCTGCAAGCTGGCTAAAAATAGCCGAACGGAGTATCCAAAATGATCGGAACGCAAATTGAAAATTATCTAATCCAGGCACAACTCGGCGAGGGCGGCATGGGCACCGTCTACCGCGCTCTCGAAACCAACCTTGATCGCACGGTCGCGATCAAAGTCCTGAATACCGACCTCGCACGCGATCCTTCCATCGTGGAGCGCTTCCGCTCCGAAGCCCGCGCCCAGGCCAACCTGAACCACACCAACATTGCGACGCTCTACGCGTTTCTCGTCTTCCAAGGCAACCCCGTCATGGTCATGGAGTACGTGGAAGGCGACACGTTTCAGCAGCTCGTTAATCGCCGCGGCCCCCTCCCCTCCGAGGAAGCTGTTCCGCTTTTTCGTCAGGCTCTCCTCGGCATCTCCGCCGCGCATCGCATGGGCATCGTCCATCGCGATATCAAGCCCAGCAATCTGATGCTCAACCGCGCGGGCATCGTTAAGGTCATGGATTTCGGGATCGCCAAGGTGGCCTCGTCCGTGAACAATCTTACCCGCACCGGCGCGCAGATGGGCACGGTCTTCTACATGTCGCCCGAGCAGGTGAAAGGCGAGCGCGTCGATATCCGCTCCGATATCTACTCCCTCGGCATCACCCTCTACGAGCTACTTACCGCGAACGTGCCGTTCTCGGCAAGCAGCGAATTTCAGGTGCTGAACGATCACGTCAATACGCCGCCTCCGCCACCCTCGAAATTTTATCCGTATCTACCCAAGGGTCTCGAAAACATCATTCTGAAATCGCTCGCGAAGAATCCTGACGAGCGTTTTCAAACCGCCGAAGAATTCGGCGCTGCGCTCGAACGTCCCGAAGCTTGGGAGGCGCACCTCCCGAGTACCAATACCCCCCTGCACGCGACCGTGCTCGCTGGCGGGAGAATGAATGTGAGTCCGCCCCCGGCCACGCCACCGAACGCCCCACCAGCCGCTTCAGCTGTCCCTCCGGCTGCGCTCGCGCCCTCCGCGCTTGCGCCGGCTACTCCCATGCCGCGTAAAGCGATCGCCGCAGCAGTCATTATCCTGGGGCTGGCCGGCGGTGGAGCTTATCTCTATTCGCGCGGCAAAGCTCCTTCGCCCTCATCGCATCCCGGCGTGGTCTCGTCCGGCAATACGCCGCGCCCTTCGGGAGAGGCCGGCGAACCTGCCGCATCTACAGATAAGTTGAAACCGATCGCCTCCGATGCAAGCGATGCCGATTCGTCCGCCCCGGCCGATTCCAAACTCGCGGCGCGGAATGCGGCCGTCGCCGCGGCATCTGCCGTTCGTCCGGCTCCGCAGCCTGCCAAGCCGCGGGAAACGCCCGCGCGTCACGACACTGCGAACCCGCCCGCTCCGCCGCCCGATGTGGCCGCCGCCCCTCAGCAAAATGTCCAAACTCCAGCGCCGGCAAAGCCGGCTGCTTCCCCAGTGGAGCTCGATGAAGGCCGCCAGCGATTTATCCGGCTGCGCTCGAAAGCCCTGTCTCTGAAGAGCAGTCTGGGCGAGCTGCGCCAGCGCCTCGCATCCCAAGGACTAAGTGTCAACTCCGATGCCGTCGAAGCGGAAGGCAACATGGACTCTTACATGCTCGAAGCGGATCGCGCTCTGCAGGCCGGTGATGTGCAAACCGCCGGAACTAACATGGATCGCGCCGAACACGAAACGAAAAAGATCTCTGCCCTGTTCGGCAGGTAGTAATTCGCTCTTAAGGAACAAACCAAATGGATAGCTCACTAGTAAGTAAGTTAAAGCTGAAGCCGCTCTGCCTGAGTCTGCTCTCGGTCGCACTTGTAAGTGTTCAGGGCGCGTACGGGCAGGCCGCCAAGCCTGCCGCCACCCACGCCGCCGCGCCGAAAGCCGCGTCACCCGTGGATTCGGTCATTCAGCTCGTCAAGTCTGGCATGTCCGAGAACCTGATCATCAAGACTCTCCAACGGCAGAACAAACCCATGGATCTGTCTCCCGCCGACTTAGTCAAGCTAAAGAACGCGGGTGTTTCGGAGAACGTGATCGGAATCATGATGGATCCCTCCAGCGCCCCTGCGGCCGCTGCGCCAGCCCCCGCTCCGGCTCCTACTCCCGAGACTCCGCCTCCTGTTGCCGCGCCTGCCGCCTATGCTCCGCCTGCCCCAGTGCCTATGACGGCGGCTGTCGCCAACGCCATGAAGAAGCGCGTCATCGTCGACGAGTTCGATTACTCCGCGGTGATGACGAATGTGGCCGCGGTGTTCGGCACGAACCAGAACATCGGAAAAGGAATCCGTGCCATGCTCACCAATCGCCTCGGTCAACAACAAAAGGTTGTTATCGTCGAGCGGGCCAAGATCAATTCCCTCATGGCGGAGCAGGACCGGAATGCGAGCAACCGCGTCAAACAAGGCTCCGGCGCCAAAATCGGCCGTATTAGCGGCGCCGATGCACTGCTCGCGGGCGATATCACCATCTTCGGCCGCGACGATAAGCACAAGCACGTGAGTGGCGGCGGGCTTTTCGGAGCCGGTGTCGGCGCAATCGCCGCCTCCCGCTCATCAGATAAAGCCGTGGTCGCCATCGCTTATCGCGTGGTCGACGCGGAGACCTCGGAAGTGGTCGCCACCGGCGAGGCCCGGGGCGAATCCGTCCGCAAAAGCAGCGCTCTGGGCGCTCTTGGCGGCGCCTTCGGTAAAGGCCTGGCCGGCGCCGAATTCGACATGACCAGCAGTAACTTCGCCCAAACCATCATCGGCGAAGCGACTCAGGATTGCGTGAACAAGCTCGCCGATATTCTGGATACGCAGGTCGCCGGCATGAAAAAAGAAGTGCGCGCCGTCGAAGCGACTGTAGCCGATGTCTCCGGCAGCAGCATCGTCATTACTGCCGGCACCAACGACGGTGTCAATGCCGGTGATGTCTTCGAAGTCCTTCGCTCCGTGCGCGAGGTAAAGGATCCAACCACGCATGAAGTCCTCGATCGAATCACCGAGAAGACCGGCGAACTGACCATCGTCAGCGTGCGCGACAAAATCGCCACCGGGGCCTACACGGGCTCCCCCGCGCAAGTCGGCTTCATCGTGCGCCGAAAAAATTAAGGCTTCTTGGGCGCCGCGAACGATCGCTCGACCATGTCATGCACGTCTGTAGAGACGCCATGATCGCGCCACAGCCAACGCATCATCTCCGGGAAAACCGTCTGCAGCATTTTTTGGCCATGCTTCTGAATGCCCCATGAGTAATTCACGTCGTAGCCTTTTTCCGTGAGCGCCTGCTGCATCCTCACGTTCTGATAAAACCAATCGCGCGCCTGGTCGTAAGTTCCGTCCGCTTTCAATCCTCGATTGTCGTTCCGGCCATCGACCAGGAAAACGCGCAGCGGCTTCTTCTCGCTTTTGCGAATGATGTCAGGGTAAGCATTGCCGCCGCGAATGTTCGTAAAACTCCCGACGTTACTCAGCACCTTACGGAAATAATCCGGACGCTGCCACGCGACGGTGAAAGCGACGATCGCGCCCGAGCTCGACCCGCCTATGCCATGACGCTCGGGATCTTTCGAAATGTTGTAGTCCTTGTACAGGACGGGCAGTAACTCATTCACGATCACCCGCGCGTACTTATCGTCGAGCGTGTTGTACTCGGTAGGCCGGTTGGTATCGCGATCGCCCCAGTTACTCAGCGTCGGTTCCGGCTGATCGGGCCGCCGCCCCGGATTGATAAACACCGCGATCATCACGGGAATCTCGCGCCGGTAGATCAGGTTGTCCATCACAAACTGCGCACGCACATCTCCTTCCGGATTCATAAACGCCTGCCCGTCGTTGTAGATCATCAGGCTGGCCGGCACGCTTGCGTCATACTGCGCCGGCACATAGATCCAATAGGTATGCTGAGTACCCGGGTAGGCTTCGCTCGGCAGCGTGAACGGCCCCCGAATCTCACCCTTCGGAACGCCGTCCTGCGGAACGGCATCGGGCGCGAGCTTGTAATAGATGTTGGTGTCGGGCGTCTGCGCCATCGCCGCCAACGCGAACACAATCAAAAGACCGTATTTCATGATTTTTTACTGAAGCCTCATTATTACTTCTTCGTAAAGCTTTGCGCCGACGATCTTATGCACTGCCGTCGATGGATGCCCCGCATGATAGTAGAAATAGGATTCCGGCCTGGGGCATGGAGTCGTATTCTCATTGAAGATCGCACGTCCGGCGCAGGCGTCCTTCGTATTCTCGATGCCAAACCTGGCGGGATTGCGCATAACCTCGTCGAAAAAAGGGTCCCCATTGACTGAGCGTGAAGGAACCTTCCGGCAGTTCCGCACTCATCTCGGCCGGAATGCGAGCCAGCGCCGGATCGAGGCGCATGCCCACTTGGCTAAACGAAGGAATCGCCGTTGGCAGCAACGCGATCATGAACCGCCGCGCGCCTCGTCCGTACAACGTGCGAATCTCGCTCTTGAGATTCGCCACGGTCGTCTCCGTCGCCAAGCGTTTATCGTTGAGTCCGCCGGCAACAAAGAAGAGGGTCGAGCCAGGCTGGAATTGGATTGCGCCCGATTGCACTCGGCTTGCAAAGTCCTCTACTTGGTCGCGCATTCCCAAACCGAGTAGCGCTTCTTTTACCTTATGGCCGGAACCACTGCCCGTGCCAGCTCCGCTTACGGCAAAGTTCAAGCTCTTTCCGGCGGTGTTCTTTGCATTCGAAGGAAGCAGCGCGAATCCCAGCCGGTCGGCCAGATATGCGACTGCGGTGGGACCGTTGCCGTCGACATATCCGGCGCCGGTATCTGGATAACTGTCCCCGAATACGTATAACCTCTTGACAGACGAAGTCGCCCCGTGTACGACACAAACTATCAAGACGAACCAAAGCGCAAATCTTGTCATCACGAAGCGCGAACCAGAAAACGAAATTGCATATCTTCGCCGAACCATTGCACGTAATTCGTACCCCAGGCATTATTGAACAGGCTGAAGTGAAGGCCCTGTGACAAATCCGGCTGCGCTTTTGAAAACGCGATAGGCGAGCGCTCACCCAAAGTAACCACGGGCGCATCCAAGGTTTCAATCGTCAAACCGCCGGCCGCGTCCCTATAGTGGACGTCTCGAGAGACGGCATGCATATGGCGATTGCCTCCGGGCACGACATCGAACGGCGAAACCAACTGCTCCACCTTCGTAAGCATCCAGCCATCTTTCAACGGAGCAATCGGCCGGAAGCCGAGCCACAACGCTTCCGGCATTCGATTGGCCTCCTTGCCGAACCAGGCGAACGTGATTCTGACCACGGGCTCCGTTTTGCTGGCGCGCAGCGTCATCCAAAGTTCTCGCGGAAACGCGCTCGTTTCTCCACCGGAAGGCGCATCTACTCGCATCCGCGCAATCAGCCTGTGCGCGTCCTCATCTTCCGCCCGGTAGCAAGCAATCAGCTTCGTACCCCAACTCCGGCTTTCAGCGCCGAACTTCTGAATATTCGGCTTTCCGAAATCCTTGGGCGCCCAATCCGTGTGCAGGGTGATGTAACTCGCAAGAAACTTATCATAATCGGCTTGCGAGAGAGTCTGATACGTGAACAGCGCGAGCGGATTCTGTGGCGACGCCCATTCCCGTTTCGTTTGCTTGTCCCGTAGCTTTACGATCGCACCCGTCTCCGCGTCCAGGCCGATTGTAAAATGCTCTCCCTCGAGCAGCGCGGCGGGCGCGTGCGGCGTCGATCGGCTGGTGTCCGGGCGCACTGGTTTCAGTTGCGCAAACTGCTCCTCGGCTTCGGATCGCAATGGCGCAGGTAGCGTCGCCAGGCCCGCCGCAATGTCCGCGCGTTTCTCCGCCCAGCTATTCGCCACGGTGCGATAGTTCGGCCGAGTGAGCATCTGCCGCAGCGCCGCCGGCGTGTAGTGCTCAAAATCCAGCCATGTCTTCGTGTCGGTACCCCAGGTGTGTTCGGCTGCCAGCGCCGCGTGCTCAAGCAGCGCAAGATCCGTCGCATCGCCCAGCGCAAATTTTCCCGATCCAATCCATCGCCGGCGCAGCCGTAACAATTCCCGGAAGCGCGCCACTTTCAGCGGATCGCTTGGAACGCCATAAATCCAGGTGTCTCCAATCTCCTGCGTCAGCGCGGGCAGGGCATGCTCGTGTGGCTTCACGGCATTGGCGATGGTTGTCAAATCCGTCGCGCGGATCGCCGCGTTCGGAAATTGCGCGTGCAATTTAGCATGTATGCCGCGAATCTCGTCCGGTGTATGCGGGCCGCTATTGTCATCCCGGACCTCGACCGCAACCACAAGTTTCGATCCCGGAACGCGAACGACTCCCCCATATTCGGTGCGATGGTACATCACAATCAGCGATGCGCGGCGCGGGTCCCTCCACACAAATACGGCGGGCACATCCGGCGGCGTGCTCGCGGCATTCACGCCAATATCGAGAAATTGGACGCCGCCTTCCTGTAGCGGTGCGATCAAGCCGCGTGAATGCCCGGGGACATCGGTCATCTTCGCGCCCGAAGTGATGCGCCCAAATCGCCGGTCTAGCGCTTTCGAAAATCCCAGGCAGCCCGCAATGGCCGAGCGATCGAGCAGCTCCGTCTGCCATGTGAAAGGAAGCGCATGCCACGCGATATCGCCCCGCGCGATCGCATTCTCCATGCGCTTGCGATCTTGCGCGTTCGCTTGCTCCAGGTAGCGATACAGCAGCCACGAACCGGTCGTCCAGACGAACCGCGGCTGTCCATCCGCGCGCGTGCTCTCGGCAATCGCGATCGCTTGCGGATAAAACCGGGTAAAGTATTTCCGGATCACCGCCGCCTGTGTATCCACGAATCCTACATCCAGGTGGCACTTGAACATCACCAGAACTTGTTCGACCTGTTCGTCCGCTGCAAATTTTCCGTGGGCGAGCCCGGTTCCCGCCAGACCATAAAGAAATCGCCGCCGATTCATTGTTCAACTGTATCTATGTCCCTGCGCCGCCGCGAATTCTGCGCGGCCCCCGCCACTCTGAGCCTCGGCCCCGCGCGCAATCCAACCAGCGACGATTCACGCCTTTTGTGAAGACGAGACGGTCGAATTGAAGCACGACGACACGTTCTGGTCCGGCGGCGGAGTATTCTTCCCGCAATCGGCATAGGCCTAGGAGAGGCCGGTCGACGATGGTATAGATAGGGTGCTGGCCTAAGTAAGGGTTTGCGAACTGCTGGGCGCCAAACAAAAGATCATTCCCGTAAGGCTGCCTGACTCCTAAAGCGAAGACCGGAAGCAGCCGATAGAAATAATCATCACGATTGAGAGTCGAGCCCTGCCCCCGGGACCGGTTTATGGTATATCATTTTTCCGAGTCCCGATATGGCGTATCATCCTTCAAGTCCCTTTAGGATCTCGGCTTCTTGCTGCTCGGTGAGGAAGTCTTCGACGGCAAAGATGCCCGGATCTAATTCAGAGTTGCGTCGATATGGGGAGTCTTCATCGATCTGGATGGTTAGAACGAAGTGGTTATCGTCCTTTCGGCAGGAATGAACAATTCCATTTCCCATATATTGTTTTCCCATGAGATATACTTGAGTACTTTCACGTATCTTACGCGTGCTTCGTAGGACGACCTCCTCGTTGCGGATCTCCAGTAGGTCCACCGGTTGTTTCAGAGAGGCAGAATTCGCCTCGTCAGACCAGAGCAGCAGCACTTGGCCTGAGCACTCTGGGACGGCAGTAGTAGCGCTTACAGACATTCAGAGCTATATAAGCCTCTCGAGGTTTACGACGGAAATTTATTGTGACGCATTTGGCTGAAAGATTAAATGATTATAAATGGAATAAATTTATGTTGCAGTTTGGACGATACTTCAGTAATACTAGGAGGAATTCCACGCGCGTCTGAACACATGCGTCGGAGCGGAGGCCTTGCTCGCACTCGCATGAGAGCGCAAGGATAGGGCAGGCCATCTGTTCATGGCAGTTTTTGTGATCTAACACACCCCAGGAAAGAGACGCAGCTTTACTCATGCGACAGAACTACCGATTTCAACTACTGGCTCCTCCTCAGACACGTTTCACTGCCAGTTTCGGCCGCGCGAAAGTTAACGAGCAACTTTATTACCAATATCTTTCTTCCATGCAGAGCCTTCGAGGTCGCGTGTACCTGAAGGATGGTGCGATCCAGTCATGGGAACTGAAGGAAGACGGTCGTTTTCCAATGGGAGGAGATGAACAGAGCTGGCATTTCCTGCTCATCGATGAAGACGAAAAGACTATCGGTTGTGCCAGGTATCTGGTACATCCGAATAACGTGCCTTTTGAGATGCTTAAGATGTATCAGTCGCCGATCATGCGGCACGAGTATTGGGGCGAAAAGGTACGAAGAGGTGTGGAGGCCGATTTGCGGCGCGCCCGGCAAGAAGACCTGTCGTACGTAGAAGTTGGCGGATGGGCCCTTTGCGAAGAGTGGCGTGGTACCAAGGCGGCACTTGAGATTCTGGTCGCGTCGTACGCCTTGGCACACTTATGGGGCGGTTGTCTTGGCTCCTGCACGGCGACAGTACGACACAATTCGTCGTCCATTCTGCACAGGATCGGCGGATCCAGCTTCACTTTCGGTGGTGAAACAATCCCACCGTATGATGATCCGCGTTACGGATGCAGGATGGAGTTGCTGCGGTTCGACTCGAATTCGCCAGCCAAAAGGTTTGTCCCATTAATCAATCAGTTAAAGGCGAGTGTGGCCAATGCGGGCACGATCCACCGCTCCAGGAACCGGTTCTGGGATAGTGCTGAGTGTATTGCGCCTGCCGCGAACGGCATCAGTTTATTAGCAGAGCTGTAAGGGCCGGTGGTTTCAGACAAGCTCACACTTTCACTCAAACATTGGGAGCGGCTTCTCGGCGCCGAATTTGTGCAGATCGACCCGTCGGCTCTCCGGAGCGCAGCGACGGCGACGTTCCCCACAAGCCAGCGGATTTCTGCTATTCTGCGACCCGCCAACAGAGAAGAGGTACAGGAGTGTCTGCGTATCGCCAATCAATTTGGCACACCGCTCTATCCGATAAGCAGCGGGAAGAATTGGGGCTATGGCTCGCGTGTGCCTCCAGCCGATGGGTGCGCGATCCTCGATCTCAGCCGTCTAGACCACATTCTCGACTTCAATGAAACACTGGGATATGTGACTGTCGAACCGGGGGTTACGCAAGCGCGTTTACATCAGTTTTTGCAGGATCGAGGGTCCCGGCTATGGATGGACGCGACCGGTTCCAGTCCCAATTGCAGCTTGATCGGTAACGCCATGGAGCGCGGCTTTGGGCACACGCCGTATGGAGACCATTTTGCGCATGTGTGCGGACTCGAAGTAGTGCTGCCAACCGGAGAGGTCATCGAAACCGGCTCAGCGCGTTTCCCCGATTCTCTCACCGCAGCGGTATCGCGTTGGGGAGTTGGTCCCAGTCTGGACGGTTTGTTCTCGCAATCGAATCTCGGCTTGGTGACCCGGATGAGCATCTGGCTCATGCCGGAACCGGAGGCGTTCGAGGCCTTCTTTTTCCGTTGTGAATTGAACGAGGGTTTGCCGGCACTCATCGATGCGCTGCGCAAACTTCGAATTCACGAGGTGCTTCGCAGCTCCATCCATATTGGAAACGACTACAAGGTGCTGGGCGGATTGCAGCAGTATCCTTGGACAGCGGCGGAGGGACAGGTTCCTTTGAGCCCAGAGCGCATGGCGGCTTTCCGCAAAGATCTTAGTTTTGGATCTTGGAATGCTTCGGGTGGTCTGTATGGAACCGGGGGGCAGGTTTCCGAGGCGAAACGACTTCTGAAGAAAGCACTAGCCGGCCAGTCCGGGAAATTAAAATTCCTGAGCCCCCGGACCCTGCGGATGGCGAAACGTTTTGCGAAGCCATTCCGGCTTTTTACAGGCTGGGACATCCGCCGCACCGTGGAGCTGGTGGAACCGGTGTTAGGCCTGATGCGTGGGGTGCCGACCAAACATTCGCTGGCTTCGACCTACTGGCGCAAACGCATGCCAGTCCCAGAGGATCCCGACCCCGACCGCGACCGATGCGGATTGCTGTGGTACGCCCCGATTGCGCCCGCTGAGGGAGCACAGGTCGCCAGACTGGCGCAAATGGCCAGCGAAACACTGCTCGGCTTCGGGTTCGAGCCGATGATTTCGATTACCATGCTGACACCGCGAACAGTTTCGTGCGTTGTTTCGATCACGTACGACCGGGAAATCACGGGTCAGGACGAGCAAGCGATGGCGTGTTACGAGGAATTCGTGAGCCGCTGCAACCGGCTTGGATATTACCCGTACCGGCTTGGCATTCAATCCATGGCCCGCTCGATGCAGCAGGATGCGTATAGCGACTTGATCCGAAAGCTCAAAAGAACCCTCGATCCTAACGGGGTTCTGGCACCCGGGAGGTATGACGAAAGCGAACAGACCCAACCGGCCGGAGCTAGCACAACCTCTTCAGGGCTGTAGTTGGAAATAGTTCAGCTTCTCCGGCAAGACCGCTGGTATTTCGAAGACCGATTGTCCCGCGAACGGTCCCGTCAGAAATGGATTGGGGTCCGGGTTTGTTGTGCCGTCGGATGCGAAGTAGGCGGCCACTTGCTGCTGTTCAGCGAGAGCGAGCGGAGTTTCATTCGGGTAGTTGAAGATAGTGGGATTGCTGAGTACTCGATGGGGCAAGATCGGGAACCCCACTTCTTTCACTCCCACTGGCACTAAATCCGGCGCGATGCGAGCAGCGTTATCGAATCGCAAGAACCAGGCGGAAGATTGCGCACCGGCGGCCCGGACTACGGCGGATTCCGTCGGGTTCGGCACCTCCAGATCCCCGAGTCCGAACTGAAAGAGAGTAGATTTTGGCGGCACTCCGGCCAAGGGCGCTTGCTTCAGGTGAGGTGCATAGCTGAGCGGGTCCCCCAGCATGCCGAGCCAGTCGGCAGCCTCGAAGGCCGCTTGAATGGCCATTGCGCCAAACACGTTATTTGTGACGGGTGCAGCATCGCGAAAGACGTAATTGTCATTAAAGGCGTCGTGGAAATAGGGCTCCGGAGGCGCTGGCGGAACATTTAAAAGGGGCGGATGAACAGATGCCAAATATCCAATACCAAGGGGGCGGCCGGTGATGGCAAGGCGGGCGACATCGACGGAAGTGCCGCCGGCGCCATTCAAGACTGCCGCTTTGACGTCCGGCTCGAGCGCCTGAAAGAGAGTGCCGTAAGTACCGCCAAACGACTGGCCCACGTAATAGAGCCGATTGGGGTTGACTCGCATGCCCAGACCGGCCGTCTTCCGAATGGCTGCTACCAGGGCGATTAAGTCGATGGCCGTTTGACGTCCACAGTCTCGAACCGCGATCGCTGGTCGCAGCGCTATACAACCATCGGTCGGATCGATTTGGGTTTTACCTGGAATGAGAATGCCGCGGCCCGGCGTGATTACGGTGTGAGTAACCCCGTGGGAATCCTTCATTCTCACGAAGCTGCCGGCACCGTATCCGTGTCCAGTGATTTCAATGGCGAGTGTTGCAAATCCTTTTTGGGCCAGAGTAGAAGCGATGAATGTGGGCGCTCCGAACTGGTTATCCCCGAGGCCGTGGCCGTAGATAACTACCGGAAATCCGCCCGCTGGCGTCGGGCCGGCAGGAAGAAAGATGTGGAACGAGACCGGTACCAGACCCGACGGAATACCCGGAATTGGTAACGCGCCCGTAATCGGAGCATTCGTCGGATTTACGGGGATAGTGCCGTCGGACGGATTTATGAAGTTCGGAGACAAGTAGAGGCCGAAGGCGATCTTATCGACACCCGACAAGGCACTAAGCGGGATGTCCTGTGGCGGCAATGCGCTCTGCGTTGGAACCCAAGTGATGGATCGGAGGTCCGACAGCTTGAAGCTAAATGGGATTCCGGCGGGAAACACAATGGGCGGCTCGGTCAAATCCACGAAGCGGCGCGCCTTTTCCAGCCAAGTCGTGGCACTCATCGTTGTAAACAAAGAAGCAGCGATGATCTTATTCGTAGAAGCGGGGTGTTGCGCGACATTATCCAGAGCGTCGTTGAGTGCTTGGCAATATGAATCGCTGCTCTTCAGGCAGTCTTTGAACTGATCATCCTCCTTCACCTTTTTCCCATCGGCATCGTGAACCGAATCGGTGACAGTAAGGAGGTATCGGCTCTGCTGATCAAGAACCTGATTGGGCTTGGCGAAGGCACAATTGTTGGACGAGTCAAAAATAATCTGATTGATGCTTATGGCGGGACCACCGGCAAGTGAGACGACCTTAATTCCGTCATGCAGAGTGGCCGGATCAATGGCGGCGGAAAAGCAAACCATTAGCCGTGGATTGACACTGAATCCGTCGAGCTGGTTGAGCAAAGCCGAGTTGCTACAGACGCTCGGACTCAAAGGATCGCAGACGTCGCTTGAGGACGGCAGATTCACCCGCAAGCCCGTACTCTGAGCCGAGTCTGCCACTGTCGTGACGTTACTCGGGAAGGGACCCACTTTGAGCAAAGCGGGCTGATAGAGGGCGGTTGTCTGCCCGCCCCAAACACTTAGATTGAAAATAGATAGAAGAAAAAACGGGCAAAGCTTCATCGAATTATTGAGTGACGTTCATTTGCGATTGCAACACGCCGGGCGGTGCAGTAGGTGAGAGACCTCGCACGACGGTGTTGTCTCTGCATACACAAAACTAAGCCCTCGCGCGACGGCATCGCGCGAGGGCCTTGGATAAACCAGTGCTTATTGGGTGTGTTTAGTTCCGAACCTTTCGCCGCGCAATGATGCCCAAACCCAAAAGGCCAAAGCCCATTAGCATCGGCGATAAGGGTTCCGGAACCACGGTGTTTGAAGCCGTGAAGGAACCAGAATAGCTTTCAGTGACGCCAGCCGGCGTACCGGAGGCCGTAAGGATGGAAGTGATTGTCCCAAGCATGGTGTCTTGAGTTGTGAACGTACCCACAGTTGGCGAGGTCCCAGTGGCTGCCGATCCCAGATACGCCACTCCATCCAATGTCAGGGCGATGGAAACCGCATTAGGAGCAATCTGAGTCAGGGTGAATGGCGACATGATAGGCCCAAGGTTGGGAGTACATACATTGCCGACGGCGTTACTGGTGCATGCCCCTGCGCTTCCGACGCCAGGCATGATGGCGGTGAGGTTGAAGGTAACAACGCCTGCCGCAGTATTAAAGGTCGCAAACCCGGGAACGTTGGTTGGACCGACGACGGGGGGTGCGAGATTCAAAATCGTGCCGCCTGTCAGGCCGGAAAATGAACCGGTGTTCGTTCCTCCTACAGCAAAAGGATTCGAAACGTTGGTGCCGGTAGTATTAAAAAAAAGACCGGAATTGTTTACTGTTACGCCGCCTCCAGATACGTTCTGGATACTAGCCGTGCTCCCATTAGTGAGGGGAGTGGCTGAAGCCGGGGTTATCGAAATTAGAGCGGTAACCACCGAAAATGTTAAAAAAGAAAGTCCTTGTCGCATCTTTGCTAATTGTACCTCCTCCGGGATAAGAGTCAAGGTAAACAAACCACCCCTGGGGGGGCATCTCCCTGCTCGATCATATGGACTGAGCATGCGAATAGTTGTTTCATTTCGCAGAAGTTAGAAGAGGTTAACGTTACGGCCCTCGCGCTGCGAGGTAACTTACATTAGTGCCCGAATTGCCGTATTATTACAGCGAAGTGGCAAGTAATGCTACTAGTCAAGTTGAACCGCAACGGAACCACAATCATAAAAGCGGATTCGGTAGTGCGTATTTTTGCTTAAACTGGCCGGCAGTACCGTAAATTTGCTAGAGAACCTTTTCAATCAGGTCCGCCGCGCCTCGAACACCGCCGGACTGTTCGATGGAGGTTTTGATTGCCTGGGCCTTTGACACATAAGAAGGATTATTGGCGACCCGCTGGATGGCCTCGCGCAGTCGCTGAGCATTCAGCCTGGTGAGGGGGAGAACCTCGCCCACGCCGGTCCAGCGGATACGACTCGCAATTGCGGGCTGCTCATACGTAATGGGTACGGCAACCAACGGAACGCCGCAGGAAAGCGAATCGAGAACGGTGTTTAGGCCGGCATGGGTCAGGGTCAGACATGCCCGCCTCAAAACTTCCAACTGGGGAGCATAGCTAACAACGAGCGGGTTCCCAGGAAAGGAAGACGCAACATCTTCTCCTAGTCCTCCCCCGTGCGTGATCACAAGCTGAAAATCCAACTCCAGACACGCCTCCGCGAAGCACCGGAAAATCCGATCTTTTGCGTTCTGCAGCGTTCCTAACGAGGCATAGATCAAAGGGCGGCCGTCGAGCTTTTCCCAGGGGAAAGAGATAAGTCTGGAAGTGGGGTAGCGCAAGGGGCCGACATAGTGGAAATGTTGAGGCAGTTCGCGGCGCGGGAAATCGAAGGCCGCTGGCGTCTGACTAATTTGCGCGAGAGTAGAAAACGAATTTTCGGGAGTTTGAAGCGGAGGAAGGTCCCATTTCTCTCTGTACCTGCTCAGGACCTGTGTGACAGGCCGCATGATCCTGTCGGAGATTGCATAACCGAGCCGGTTTCGTGTGCGAGCCCATGGGTTGCGCCGGTAAAGCCAGCCGGTGAATGGGGGAGGCACCTCGCTCTCCCGATTCAAGGCAAGTGCGTTACAAACCGTGACGAATGGAATTGCCAGGTGCTCTGCCACGGTGCCACCGGCGGGCTCCGTTTGATCCACCAGCAGCGCGGCGATGCCGTGCTCTCGAATGGCAGCCGGAGCATCGCGGCAGATCATCTCTGTTGTCCGGCGGATTGCCTGAATGGTAAAGCGCAAGGCGGCTAGACCATCCAATTGTCCTAGTCGCGCGAGAGACTCAGGCAATGACCCTGCAGGATGATCGCGCTGCCCAACTGATATAAATTCCAACCCTTGAGCTTCGGCCATCGGAGCCAAATCGGGCATGTGCAACAGACTGACCCGGTGGCCCCGTAGGATGAGTTCGCGCCCGAGCGCTCCGAATGGATGAATGTGGCCCAACACGGGCGGGCTAATGATGCCAAAGTGCATTCTTCCGGCACTCACTCCGCGCCAAGACTTCTTCCACAATGATTGCCGCACGCTCCACGCCACCTGCGGCTTGGATGGACCGGGATATCTCTTTGGCGCGCTTCCGGTAAGTTGGATCGTCGACCACACGCTTCAGCGCCGCCCGAAGTCGCGGCACGGTGAGATCTCGGATCGGTATGCGTTCGCCGGCCCCGGATCGTTCGACTCGAGCCGCGATGCCCGGCTGATCATGAGTGATGGGGATGGCAACCATGGGAACTCCAAACATCAGAGATTGCATCACCGTGTTCAGACCCGCGTGAGTGATAGTGACGCTTGCCCGCGCGAGGATGTCGAGTTGCGGCGCATACTTCACAACTATCGGCGAGCCGACGAACTCCGTTGCCAAGTTCGCGTCCTGGCCGCCGAGAGTGAGAACGAGTTGAGCTTCGATCCCCACGCAAGCTTCCGCAATCATCGGAAAGTAGCGGCTGTTTCGCTCTTGCAGAGTCCCTAAAGAGGCATAAATCAATGGCTTTCCGTTAAGCCGTTCGAAGGGGAAGGGAATCGTCCTTTGAGACGTGTCGCGGAACGGACCCAAGTAGTGAAAGCAGGAGGGCAATTGTCTGCGCGGAAAGTCCACATCAGCGGTCATTTGGCAAAGCTGCGCGAGATCGGAAAACGAATCGTCGGGGCTGCGAAGCGGGCCAAGTCCCCAGGTGGCTCTATAGGAATTGATGGTCCGGTTAATCGGCGAAATCAACCAGTCCGTCACTTCGTATGCAATTCGATTGCGGAGTCTGGATGCCCGGCTTGCCGCAACCTGCCATGAACAAAACGGCGGTGGAATATCCTTCTCTCTGTTGAGCGGCAGGCTTGGGCAAACATTGACAAAGGGCAAGCCGAGATGTTGGGCAACACTTGCTCCGGCAGGCTCATTTTGGTCTACCAGCACGAGGTCGATACCGGCATGCGTCAATGCCGCCGGTAATTGCTGACAGAGAAGCTCGGAAACTTGCCGCGAACACTCGACGGCAAACCGGAGCGAATCGAATCCCCGCTTCTGTGCCATTAGGGCAACACGTCTAGCAAGGAAGTCGGGGCCGGCCGTGCCAAGGGGATGAAAATCGAGTTCTTCGCTCCTGACAGTTTGCTCTAAAGCCGGGATGTTGAAAACCTTAACCGAATGTCCTCGCTGTTTTAGGCTCCGGCCCAGGTTAGCCATTGGATTCAGGTGGCCCGGTAAGGGCGGACAGATCACAGCGATGTTTGCCATGGAAGTATGCTCGAATCGTATCCGCCGATTAAGCTACTGTTTCGAGGGCCGGAGGCCCTTCCGATATAAGCTACGCAACGAGTGCGGCAAACTGGGGCTGCTCATCCTTCTATACGTGTCCGAAATGGCCAGCGTGCTAACGAACCGCCGGTAAGCCTCCGGCAAATGGTGGTAAGGAATGCCAGGAAAGTAGTGGTGCAAGGCATGGTAGCGCAGGCCGACGGGCGCCCAGAGTTCGGTCCAGAAGTGCCCCGGGGTATCAATTGAATCATGCAATTGGCCGGTGCGATCGAGAGGCTCTCCAGAACTCTCATAAGCGTGCGCACCTAGAGTTCGCAACGTATTCACAAAACTCGCGGCGGCGCAGACAGCAAACCATATTGCCAGCACTCTCCACGGGAGAAGCCCGCCCAGAATAAGTCCCATGACAATGGTCCACATGAGTAAAATGCCTGCGCTGTGAAACCGCACTCTATTCAGCAAGTTGGCCGACACCACCCGCCGGTATTGGATATTCATGGTGAGCGAGGAGGCATGAACCACGAGCCATTTCTCAAAACGCCGCGAGATGAATCCGATAGGGGCCAATATCAGAAAACGGATCAATAAAATTGCCGGAATCAGGACGCTCTCGAGAGCAAAAACGATCGTCATCCTGCTGGATCGGGCAAATGGAAGATACTCCGGGTCTTCCGATGTGCCATAGGTACTGGTCTTGTGGTGATCGTTATGAACTCCGATGTAAACAAAAGATGGCATCAGAAGCGGATAACCAAGCAACAAATTCCAAATGCTTTCGAACTTTGGAAGGGTGCCACGATGCTGGTGGCTCAACTCGTGCATGAAGCAAAGGGCGCGATAGAGGGATAAGCCTGCGATTGTTGCCGCGATCACTGTCGGCCACGAGAACGGACGCAGAACCGCGGCCACAGTAAATGATGCCCATCCGAGCGTTACGCTTAAGAGGAGATCGATCCAATAAATGATGGGATTTGCGCGGTGCAAGTCCCGCACCAGGTCCTTCATCTGGTCCTCAGCGAGGCCTACCGGTTCCCCCCCTGTCAGCCGATTGGGAAGTGCAACTTCACCCACCAGAGCAACACCTTTTTGGGGGACCGACACACGGGCCCCGACCAGCTCGGGCTCGCATTAAGGTAATAACTGCCAATTTACTCATTTGAACATATCGTCGTTCTCGGCGGATTTCCCAGCTATTGGGCGAGGCGGGGCTCCCCTGGCATGGTTGTGTCACAAGTGCGCCGCTGCCGCCGCTCTCGTATCGGTGTTCTCGTGTTGGGGATAATCGTCCTGCTGGTGTGGCGCTCGAAATCGGCCAAGCGCGGCCGAGCCGCCGGTTTCCTCATTGCAGGCGGCCATGGCAGGGGCGAGCGCCGCCGCGCCGGGGTCTGCGCTCCCAGACGCATCTATGCGCACAACCTGATGCTGCGGAACGGTCCGAATGTCCGCATCCACGTGCGCTGTCTGCGCGGGGCGGTGGCGCGCACGCGCGCGGGCGTAGTTCTTCGTTCGACGATCCCGAATTTTTTTCTTCAACGTGAAGACCGGCGTGATCCGGCCAACATCGGCGACGCCGGTAATTTTTTAATGAATGCCGGCGGCATCTCGCGGTGGCCACTCAAGAACTTGAAGCTGTCGGCGGCGGAGATCAGATCCAGCTCAATGGAACCTTGCACAAAATCGTGCCGCTGCCGATCCAAAAGAAAGGAACGGTCGCGCCGGCTTGCGGTAGCCGCATGCGAATACACGTTCCTCGGGCCAGGGCGAAATTGCTCCGATCCGGTTCGTTTATTGTAGTTGCGATTGCTGCATCCAATCTGGCTAGCATGATAAGGAGTGCTGCGACGATGGGTCTGCCTACCGCTTCTGCTTTGGGCTCCATTGGCAGCGCCGCTCGTGGCACAACAGCCTTTCTATACCGACGATCCGGCCGTCACGGAGCCCGGCAAATGGCATTTTGAATTTTTCAACGAATTCGACGCGCTGCAGGCTCCGCAATACCCGAACCTGCGGCAGAACACCGTGAATTACAAATTGAACGCCGGCTTGCCGTACCATCTTGAACTCGACGCCGATTCGCCGTACCTGGCCATTTTTCGCGATTTGGGCAGCTCGCCTCGCACTTCGGCGGGCATTGGCGATACAAACCTCGGTGTGAAATGGAACTTCCACCAGGAGTCGGCGGCTTCGCGAGCTCCGGCCCTGAGCGTCAGCCTGTACTTCGAGTTTCCGACCGGCGACACCAACGGGGAACTGGGCTCCGGACTGGTCGATTACTGGCTCAATGGTATCGCCCAAAAGCACCTTACGGAGAAGATCCGGCTGACCGGAAACGCGGGAATCCTGTTCGCCGGCAACACCAGCACCGGCGCGCTTGGAATCCAGACCAAACGCGGGCGGGTGTACACCGGCGGACTCTCACTTCTGCGCGAGTTCAATGCGAAGTGGACGCTAGGCGCTGAAGTCTACGGCGGGTTTACGAACAACCTGGACCTGGGGAAGAGCCAGCTTCAGTTCCTGGGCGGCGGCCAGTATGCTATCCGCGACGGGCTGACGTTTGATTTTGGTTTGCTGGGGGGCAAGTACGCGGCGAGTCCGCGCATTGGCGGCCAGGTTGGATTCTCGGCGGATTTCCCGGCGCTTTGGCGAAGGCGGCCCTGAGAGGAGCGCCTAATATGCTGGTAGGATGCGCGTTGCCGCAGCCGCTGTCGTTTCCGCTGTTCTCGTGACGGGAATCGTAGTCCTGTTGGTGTACCGTTCGAAATCGGGCAAGCGTGGGGGCGAGCCGGCTGGGCTCCCGCAAGCGGTCGCGCCAGGGGCAAACACGGCTAAGGATTCCGCTCCGACGCGTGTCTATGCGCATAACCTGATGCTGCGGAAAGGCCCCAACTTCCGCATCTACGTGCGCTGGCTGCGCGGGGAAATGGGCCGCACGCGCGCGGGTGTAGTTCCTTCGTTCGACGATCCCGAATCTTTTTTTCTCAACGTGAAGAGCGGCGTGATCCGCGCCAATATCGGCGACGCCGGCAATTTTATGAATGCCGGCGGCATCTCGCGGTCGCCACTCAAGAACGTGAGGCTGTCGGCGGATGGAGATCAGATCCAGCTCAATGGAACGTTGCACAAAATCGTGCCGCTGCCCATCGAAATGAAAGGCACGGTCGCGCCGGCTTCCGGTAGCCGCATTCGAATACATGTGACCAAGCTCAGCGTGCTGAAGATTCCGTTCAAGGGTTTGTTGGGCGCTTTTCATATAGAGATCGCGGACCTCTTCGATCCGCGCGGAATCCCCGGGGTCCAGGTATCCGGCAACGACATCCTGCTCGATATGCAAACTCTGCTGCCGCCGCCGCACATCCGCGGAGAGCTGAGCAAGGTGCGGATCGTCAGTCCCGATATCGAAGAGGTGTTTGGAAACGCGGAAAACGATATCGCGCGCGTGGAGCAGTGGCGCAATTTCCTGCGTCTGCGTGACGGCGCGCTCGACTTCGGCAAGCTCACCATGCACCCTGTCGACCTCATCATGATCGATACGTCGGACGACGCCTGGTTCGATCTCGATCTAGCGCATTACCAGCAGCAGCTCGTGAACGGCTATACGCGCATGACGCCCCAGGCGGGTCTACAAATCTTCATGCCCGACCTGGATGAAATTCCGCACAACGCCGCAGAGCAGAACGTGAGCGTAGAGTGGATGAAGAACCGCAATGCCCCGGTACCGCCCGACGTGGCCGCGCATCAGTAAGCGCCGGCGCTGGCGTGGCGGCTCGCTCGTCCGCGGCAGACGAGGGCGCTTTAGGAAAGCTATTGTACGCACACAATACGGATCAGCCGACGTGCGCTCGGCACGCCAAAACACGAAGTTATCGGATGTGATGTTGCCGGGCGAGTGCCAACGGCCGCGGAACCCTCCATTGTCTTGCGGAGCGGCACGCGCAAGGGAAAGTTGTATTGACGGTCATGGAAGCGTGAGCCGTCGTCGCGGAGCAGTTTCGGCGCGAACGGAACCTTGCGGCAAGAATTCGCGTACACACCCAGGGAGCATAGGCTCTGGCAATTCCCAGGAGAATACGCGTGAACCGTATAGTTATCCCAGCCTGTTTGCTTATTTCCGTTTGTCTCGCTGCCCTAGCGCAGACGCGCTCGCTCAGCGGCCGTTGGATCGTCACGGAAGACTTCTTCGGCACCCCTCGCTACATGCGCCTGCAACTCGAGCAGAACGGCTCAAAGCTCACGGGTGAACTGAACGGCGATAAACTCGAAGGCTCCGTCAGCGGCAGCGCCATTCATTTCGTGGCGCGGAACGAACAGAAAGACACTTTCGAGATCCAGGGCACCTTCAATCAAGGAATCCTGACTGCGACGATGGTCGCTATCGATGCTGCGAATCGCGACCATCCCTACATGTTCAAGCTCACCGCAAAACCCGCGCCGCCGTTCGAACACCGCGCGCCGAGGCGCCACGATTTCACGCCGACCGTCTTCTACCGGCAGTTCTCAGCGCTCAACAAGCCGGTTCTCACGGTGGCGCCCGGCGACACCATACACACCACCACCGTGGATGCCGGCGGCACCGATGAACATAACATCCGCCGCGTTGCCGGCGGCAATCCACAGACTGGCCCCTTCTACATCGAAGGCGCGGTGCCTGGTGACCTGCTGGTCGTGCACATCGTCAAACTTCGCCTCAATCGCAATTGGGCCAGCAGCGACGATTTCCTCGTCGGCCGCAGCCTGAACTCCGATCTGGCAGTCAAGATGAAGGACGTTGGCAAGGAAGTTCGATGGCGTCTCGATCTCGCAAACGGCACGGCGTCGCCCGAAAAGCCTAGCGAGCGCTTGGCACAGTTCAGGATTCCGCTTAAGCCGATGCTCGGCTGCATTGCCGCCGCGCCTAGCATCTCGCAAGCCGCACCTGGTACGGGCGACTCAGGCTTCTTCGGCGGCAACATGGATTTCAACGAAGTGGGCGAAGGCGCAACCGTCTATCTTCGCGTCTCGAACCCGGGCGCTCTGCTCTATTTCGGCGATGGGCATGCCGCGCAGGGTGATGGCGAACTCAACGGCAATGCGCTTGAAACCTCCATGGACGTTGAACTCACGGTCGACATCATCCCCAATAAGCGTATTGGCGATCCTCGTGTGGAAACCGCCGACGCGATCATCAGCATGGGGCTCGACGGCTCGCTCGACGACGCCTTCAAGGAGGCGACCAGCGACATGGCAACCTGGCTTGCGGAGGATTACAAGCTCGCGCCTTCCGAGGTCGCCCAGGTCATTGGAGCGGCCGCCGAATACCGGGTGAGCGAAGCTGCGGATCGCAATGCCGGCGTCGTCTTGAGACTGAAGAAGAAATATCTGCAGCCGCTTGCGCGCGCCGCGAAATAGCGCCGCCGGTTTACGCCCAGGTGAAGCCGGTTGTCGAAAGTGGTAGCGCGCGAATGCGCTGCCCGCAAGCCGCGAAAATCGCGTTACACACCGCCGGCAGCACCGGCGGCAGAGCGGGCTCGCCCAGACCCGTAGGCGGATTATCCGTTTTCAGGAAATGGACCTCGATTTGCGGCGCATGCCGGAAGCGCAACAAGGCGTGCTGATTATAGTTCTGCTGAACGACGCGTCCGGCCTCGAGCGTGATCTGCTGATCCATCACCTCGCTGAGGCCATCGATGACGCCGCCCTGAACCTGGGCTTCGGCTCCGCTCGGATTCACGATCTGGCTGCCGACATCGCCGCACTACCCAGACCTTGTTCACGCGGAGCTTGTTGCCGGCTGTGACGGTAACTTGAGCCACATGAGCGAAATAGCCCTGAAAGCTATAGTGAAACGCGATGCCCATAGCGGTGCCTTTTGGAAGCTTTGAACGCTCGCGCCAGCCGGATTTTTCCGCCACAAGCTCAAGCGCGCCGCGCATCCGCGCCGCGTTATACGATGGCCGGTCCCGATCGGTTGGGCGCTGGGCGGGTTCGTTCTCCACTTTCGGCTTGGCGGCTTCCTTCACGAGCGGGTGGCCAGGTTCGGCCGAGAAGCTCCAGCCGGAAATCCAGCGGATCTTTGCCGGCGGCGTGCGCCAATTCGTCGATAAAGGATTGCATGACGAAGCACTGCGAGTTGGCTCCGGGAGCGCGTAGCGCGCCGGTCTTCAAACTGAGCGGCATGACCGAGGAATACATTGCGAAGTTAGGAATGAAGCCGGCTGGAAACTCGCCAGGCTGGATGGCGGCGCTAGCGGAAAATTTATCGCCCTCGCCGTAGCTGACGAAGTGATTCCGCCAGGCATCGATTTTGCCGGAAGAATCGAGGCTGGCTTTCAGAAAATGGAAGCCGCCCGGCCGGTAGTAGTCGTGCGTCATATCGTCTTCGCGCGACCACACGAGCTTCACCGGGGCATCGATTTGCTTCGCGATATAGCCTGCCTCCACCATGAAATCGCCATAAAGACCGCGGCCGAATGAGCCTCCGGCGCGCAGCAGGTGAACCGTGATATCGCTTTCCGGAATGCCGAGAATTTTGGAGACCAGAGCGCGTCCGCGGGCGGGTTGCTGGCTGGTGCTCCACATTTCGAGTTTGCCGTCCTTGTAGTGAGCGGCGCAGTTTCGGGGTTCCAGCGGCGCATGAGAAATGAAGGGATAAGAATAAGCGCCTTCGAGGACTTTGGCCGAGTTGGCGAACGCCTGGTCGACATTGCCGTCGTTCTTGAGCGTGCGTTCGGGCGGTTTTTTGGATAGCTCTACGGCGCGTTTAGCCCAGCCGGCGCTGCTCTGTTGCGCGCCCGGACCCTCGTCCCATTTCACCTGGAGCTTTTTGCGGGCCGTCTGCGCCGCCCACCAGGTATCGGCGACGATCGCGACACCTGATTCCAATCCTGGATCGCCGTCAATAATGGGCGTCGCTTTGGCTACGCCATCGATGACAAAGGCGTGCTTCACGCCAGGCATCTGCTTGATAGCATCGAGATTCGCGCTGGCTACCTTGCCGCCGAATACGGGGCAGCGGTAAAAGGTGGCGAAGAGCATGCCCGGCATGCTGAAATCAATACCGAAAATGGGCTTGCCGGTGGCGATTTCGGCAACGTCAACGCCTGGCGTCCACTGACCGACGATTTTGTAAGCTCTCCGAATCCTTAAGTTTCAGCGAATCGGGATCGGGAGCGGGCAGGGCAGCGGCCTTCGCGGCCAACTCGCCATAGCCGAGCGAGCGATCGGTCGAGCGATGATACACGCGCCCGTTCGAGGCGTAGCATTCCGATTCGGGAACCTTCCAGGTTTGGGCGGCGGCGGCGATCAGCATTTGCCGGCCGGCGGCCCCCACCTTGCGCATCGGAATCCAATTGTTGGAGATGGCCCGGCTTCCGCCCGTGGTTTGCCCGCCGTATTTTTCGTCGAGATCGGCTTGTTCGACTTTGACGGTTTTCCAATCCACCTCGAGCTCTTCGGCAATCAGCATGGGCAGCATGGTCTTGATGCCCTGGCCGACTTCAGGATTTCTCGAAACAAGCGTAACCGTGCCGTCGGCGGCTATGCGGATGAAAGCGTTGGGCTCGAGCGGCGTGGCGGGTGGCCGCTGCTGCGCGGACAAAGTGGGCTCGATGTAGGTCCCGAGGAGCAGACCTCCGCCCGATAGTGCGGTGACGTGGAAAAAGGAGCGGCGCGTGAGCAGCATGATTACAGGCCTCCTTGCTGGGTGCTGGAGTGGGCGGGCATCGCGGCCGCTTTGTGAATCGCTTGCCGCACCCGCACATAGGTGCCGCAGCGGCAGAGATTGCCGTCCATCGCTTCATCGATTTGCTGATCGGTCGGCTGCGGATGCTTTGTAAGTAACGCCGCGGCGGACATAATCTGCCCGGCCTGGCAGTAACCGCATTGCGGCACATCGACTTCGCGCCAGGCTTGCTGCAGCGGATGCGAGCCGTCGGGCGAGAGTCCTTCGATCGTGGTGATGCGCGCGTTGGCCACGGCGGATACCGGGGTCACGCACGAGCGCTGCGGCTGGCCGCCAACGTGCACCGTGCATGCACCACACTGTCCGATGCCGCAACCGTATTTAGTACCGTGCAGACTTAGTACGTCTCGCAGTACCCAGAGAAGGGGAGTGTCGGGCGGCGCGTCGACGCTGGTCGAGCGCCCGTTGATGGTCAGCTTGATAGCCATAATCCACTTTTCACGATAACTCCAACTTATCGAGGCGGCAACCGCCCGTAGGGGCCGGTACCCAGCCGTATATAAGAATCTCGTATTTCGTGCATAGAAATTAGTTGCTTTACAACTTACCGGCATTGTTGGAGAATTCGGTAACTGCTCCTTGGCGCGACCAACTGCTGTCGCGCTGACATCACACACCCAGTCGTGGCAGATTGTGCCCACGCGCGTCCCCATTAGCGGGATAGTCAAGCGCGCGCGGGTTGTAGTGACAGTCGCGAAAGGACGCGTGAAAAAGGACCCATGAAAAAAATCGAAGCGATCATACAACCGTTCAAACTGGACGAAGTCAAGGAGGCTCTGCAGGGCCTGGGCGTCGAGGGCCTCACGATTATGGAAGTCCGCGGCCACGGGCGGCAGAAGGGCCATACCGAGGTGTATCGCGGCCAGGAATACAACGTCGATCTGCTGCCGAAGGTGAAAGTGGAGGTCGTGATTCCGGCGGCGCGTTTTGAAGAAGTGGTTTCGGCGTTGATGACGGCTGCCCGCACCGGCAAGATCGGCGACGGCAAGATCTTCGTGTACGACGTCGCAGAAACGATTCGCATTCAGAAATGGCGACCGCGGCGAAGCGGCGCTCTAACGGATCCGCTTCAGAACGAATTTACAGAAATGAGGAGACAATATGGGAGCTAATCCAACACAGGCGCAAGCACTGGTGCTGTTCTTCGTCGCATTCATCTGCATTGCAGGCAGCTTCGCGGCCAATTTGAACTGGTTGCTGATGATTCTCGGGCTGGCCTGCTGGCCGCGTCGAGCGCACTTTTTCTGAAGTGCAAGCCGTGGGAACACAAAGAAGGATAAAGGAGAGCGAACACAAATGATCTATGCCGGAATTTTGGTGACGCTGCTGGGCTTTGCGATCGCCGTGGCTGAGCCTGGGAATGACGTCGAGCGTCAATGCCCGCCTGCTGATCGTGCTGCTCGGAATTGCGGTGAGCCTTTTCGGAATCATCGGGATGATCAATCAACGCCTATCTAAAGAACGCCATCTGGAGAAAACAATCGTGAACAGATCCATTCTGCTGATCAGCGTTGCTTGCGCTGGTGTCGCTGCCGGGATTCGGCCAAGCGCCCGCCGCTCCGCCGCCCGCGCCGCCGTCGCCGGTGACGACGAACGACGTCAAGAACGTCGATACGCCCAGCGCCGCCGACCGGCTGAAGGGAGACCCGGACGGAAGCCTTACGGGTACAGTCGCCGACGTGGCCGTGGGCGACTCGAAAAAAGGTCTCACCGTCGCCGACGCAATCAATCAGATCGGCCAGAACAAAGTCGCTATCAACTTCGCCTGGACGCTGATTACTGGCTTTCTCGTCATGTTCATGCAGGCCGGTTTCGCGATCGTCGAAACCGGACTATGCCGCGCCAAAAATGCCAACCATACCATGATGATGAATTTCATGGTGTATGGCGTCGGCATGTTCGCCTACTGGCTGATCGGTTTCTCGATCCAGATGGGCGGCGTGGGCGGCATCGCGAACCTGGGAGGCATGCCGTCGCTGAATACCGAATGGGCCATCACGCTTTTCGGGAAACCGTTCGGCCTTTTCGGACAGCACGGAATTTTTCTGACGCAGGGCGGCACCTACGATGTCGGCGTGATGGTCATCTTCCTGTTCCAGATGGTGTTCATGGATACTGCGCTCACCATCGTGACCGGTTCGGCGGCGGAGCGCTGGAAGTACGCGGCGTTCCTCGTTTCGTCTTTTGTCCTGGGCGGCTTTCATCTATCCGCTCTTCGGCAACTGGGCATGGGGCGGCGGTTGGCTTGCTAACCTCGGCACAAATTTTGGTTTGGGTAAGGGCTACTGCGACTTCGCTGGCTCCGGTGTGGTGCATGCGGTCGGAGGCCTTAGCGCCTTGGCTCTTGCGCTCGTCGTCGGACCGCGCATCGGCAAGTACACGCGCCAAGGGAAACCGAACGCGACTCGTCGGACACGATATCGTCATCGTGCTCACCGGCTGCTTTATCCTGGCGTTCGGCTGGTTTGGATTCAATCCCGGCTCCACTCTCGGAGCGTCCGGCAACGGCAATCTCCGCATCGGTTCGATTGCGGTGAACACCATGCTCGCCGGCATGACGGGCGGCTTCGGCGCCATGTTCTACATGTGGATGCGCTATGGCAAGCCCGACGCATCCATGTCGGGCAACGGCCTGCTCGCCGGCCTGGTCGCCATCACCGCTCCCAGCGGTTTTGTGAATACGGTCGGCGCCTGCATCATCGGCCTTGATCGCCGGCGTTCTGGTCTGCCTTTCGGTCGAATTCGTCGATCGGGTGCTGAAAGTCGACGATCCGGTGGGCGCCATCTCGGTGCACGGCGCCAACGGTTTCTGGGGTGTGATTTCCGTGGGGCTGTTCGCCGACGGCAAGAGCAACTATGGCGGCTCATGGAATGGCGTGAACGGCTCGGTCACCGGCCTGTTCTACGGCGATGCGAGTCAATTGGTGGCGCAGCTCATCGGGGTCGCGACGCTGGTGGGGCTTCGTCTTCACGCTCAGTTTGTGGCAAACCTGGTGATCGACGCCGTCAGTCGGCCAGCGCGTCGCGAGCCAAGGCCGAACTCGAAGGGCTCGATCTTCCGGAAATGGGCCAGCTCGGCTATCCCGAGTTCGAACTGAAAGCCCGACGGTAGGCGCCTGACCATGCCAGCCGAACTGGTACAAACCGGTCCGCAAAGTATTCCGGCGGTTCCCTGGCGAGACCCTCACACGGTCTCGCCGGAGAGCCTGGCCGGATACATTCAGACTCTCGAGCAGGCTTGCCTCGAAGATCCACGCTCGGCGGGATTCGCACTTGCCTTGGCATGGCCTACGCCATGAACTTCGAGGTCTACAAGTCGATGGATGCGCTCGAAGCGGCCGTCGAACTCGAGCCCGATCACTTCTTTGCGCAAATGAAATACGCGGAGCTGCATTACCGGCTGCGGGCGCTGGTAAAGGCCGAGCGGGAAACATCGAAGGCTCTGGACCTTGCTACTAATGCTTGGGAGTTCTCGATCGCGCGTGCGCAATTGCAGGAAATCCGCCGGCTTATGCGCGATGGCACACAGAAACCGGAGTGGACAAAATCCGCTGAAGAGCTCCGGCGCTCTGCCTGCTCGCAATGACGATTATTTCTTTCTCTGGCGGTGTACTGGAAATGATATGGCAATGGAGTTATTTCCTCGGCGCGGTGGTACTCGCCGGTTATGTGTTGATCAGCCACGGAGCGCCGCCTGGCTGCCGTGGCCGCCGGAGCCGCCGGAGCGGCGCTTTTATGTGCTGGCGGCCGCACGCCGCTGTCATGCCATGCACAGCTTCATCCTTACTGTTCGTGCTCGGCAGTGGACCACAACATTCCTCTCTCGATGCTGATACTGTTCGTGTCGGCAAAGCTGATGGCGGAGGTTGCCGAACGGCTGAATCAGCCGGGCATCGTGGGCGAAATCATCGCAGGGGTTCTGATCGGTCCCAGCGTGTCTTGGCTGGCTTGCGCCCAGCGAGTTTCTTTCGGCCATGTCGGACCTTGGCGCGATGTTTCTGCTCTTCCGCGTCGGGCTCGAAGTCAAATCGTCCGAGCTGATGCGCGTCGGAGGAACGGCCCGCTGGTGGCGTGCTCGGGCGTCATCGTTCCTTTCATCATGGGAGCCGGCGATCCTGCTCGCCTGGGGCGCCAAGCCGAACGAGGCGATCTTCGTCGGCGCCTCGCTGGTGGCGACCAGCGTCGGGATCACCGCCCAGGTGCTCTCGGCGAAAGGGCTGCTCGACGAGATTTCGAGCAAGGTCATCCTCGCGGCGGCGGTCATCGACGATGTTCTCGGGCTGCTGGTTCTGGCCGTCGTCAGCAGCCTGACGCACGGCAAATTCGACGTCCTGCAGCTTTCACTGACCGCCCTGCTGGCGGCCGGATTTACGGTGGTGGTGGCGCACGTTGGGGAACGCACGCCATGCGGCGCGTAACGCCGCATGTTCGATCGCACATTGCGAGCCGCCGAAGCGCGCTTCGTGCTGGCGCTGAGTCTTTTGTTCTTGCTGGCCGTGCTGGCGGTGTCGGTAGGCGTGGCGGCGATTGTGGGCGCGTTTCTGGCTGGCCTCGCGCTCGCCGAAAGTACCGAAGCCCGCGAGCGCGATCTCGCCCAGGGCGTGTCCGAATTTCTGGTGCCGTTCTTCCTGGCGGGCATTGGTTTGCACGTGGACCTTTCCGTTTTCGCAACGCCAGCCACGGCCATTCTCGCGCGTGGTGCTGCTGGCGGCCGCCATCGTTTCGAAATTCGTCGGGCTGCGGACTTGGGGCTCTTGGATTGGGCAAGGTCGAATGCATTGCGGGTCGGAGTCGGCATGATTCCGCGTGGCGAGGTCGGCATGATCGTGGCGCAAATCGGGCTGGGCTTCGGCATTCTTAGCCGCAGCTCCTACAGCGTGGTGGTCTTCATGTCCGTCGCGACGACCATCGTCGCCCCGCCACTGCATCAAGATCGCTTACCGGAGCCTTTGGAATCGCGTGGCCGAGCAACAGGGAGAAGAAGTTCTCCGCATGGGGTGATGCTGTATGAAAGAAACTGAAGTGGGGCCGAATGGCTCTTTAATGGAGCCGGGCACTCTCCGGAAAGTGACCGTCACCGTTCCGCAGGATATCTATGAGCGGCTGATTCAGGAGTCGGCGCGGCGCAAAATCGCCGGAGCGCCGAATCAGATGCTATCGGCCTTATTCCGCGAAGCTTTGAGCGAGTATTTGGACCGCCATCCCGCGGATTAACAAGCTGCTAAATCCGCTACAATTGGCGCAATGTCTGCTCTCGTCTCGTCAGACCTGCGCGGGGATGCGGAGGTTCGGCTGCTCCTTGCCCTGTTGAAGGCGAAGGGATCGGAGGAGGTCAACGAGGCCGCCATCAGCGCTCTACTATCCGCGACCAGCGCCGACCGCGCGGCCATCCTGCGATTTGACGATGACGGGGTTATCCGTTTTAAGGCTTGGCGGGATTTGTCCGCCGAGTACCGGCAGGCCGTAACCGGACATACGCCGTGGCTTCGCGGTACGCGGGATGCGCAGCCGATCGCCGTACCGGACGTGCTCGTGGACGGCGGTCTTGCGGAACATGCGGAGGCGTTCGCACGAGAGCGTATCCGGGCCTTGGCGTTCATTCCGCTCGAACTGGACGCCGGCGTTTTCGGTAAATTCATGCTCTACTATGCGCAGCCGCATGAGTTTGACGAGCAGGAGCTCGCGACCGCGCAGGCCATTGCCAGCCACGTGGCACTCGCCACCGAACACAAGCGGCTGGAGGCGGCCAGCCGGTATCTGGCGGCTATCGTGGAGAATTCAGACGACGCGATTCTCAGCAAAGACTTGGACGGAATCATCACAAGCTGGAACGAAGGCGCAACGCGCGTTTTTGGTTATACTGCCGCCGAGGCGCTGGGCCAACCGGTTTCCATGCTTGCGCCGCCCGAGCGCATGCAGGAGATGCGAAGGATCCTCGATCGAATCCATGAGGGCAAGCGGGTGGAGCCTTATGACACGGTGCGGCGGCGAAAAGATGGCCAGGCGATTCAGGTTTCTGTCGCGGTTTCACCCGTCCGGAACGCGTCGGGCGAAATCGCCGGCGCATCGGAAATTGCGCGCGACATTAGCGGGCGGAAGCAGGCGGAAGAAGAACGCGCGCGGTTGCTGGCGCGCGAGCGCGAGGCGCGCAAGATTGCCGAGCTTCTGAACGGAGTCGGCCCCATGCTGAATGCCGAGCTCGATCTTGAAAAGCTGGTGCAGGCCGTCACCGATGTAGCGAGGGAGATGGTGGGAGCGGAGTTCGGCTCGTTCTTTCACAATCTCGTGAATGAAAAGGGCGAGTCGTATACGTTGTACACGCTTTCGGGCGTCCCGCGCGAAGCGTTCGCGGGATTCCCAATGCCTCGAAATACAGACGTGTTCGCGCCGACGTTTCGAGGCGAGGGCGTGGTCCGTTCGGACGATATTACTCAGGATCCCCGCTATGGCAAAAATGCGCCACATTACGGAATGCCCAAGGGACACTTGCCGGTGCGCAGCTATCTGGCGGCCGGCGTGGTCTCGCGCGGAGAGGTGCTCGGTGGCCTTTTTTTCGGGCATTCGACGCCCGGAAAGTTTACCGAGAAGCACGAGGCGCTGGTTCGCGGCGTGGCCGCCCAAGCCGCGATCGCGATGGAGAATGCCAGGCTATTCGAGCAAGCACAGTGGGTGCAAAACGAGCTGAAGCGATCGAACGAGGAGCTTCGCCGCGCCAATCAGGACCTGGAGACATTCGCCTATTCGGCAAGCCACGATCTGAACGAGCCGCTGCGAACCATCGCCATGTCGGCTCAGTTGCTCGAACGGACTTGCGTGGACCGCTTGGAAGGCGAGGAGGCGAAGTTCCTCGGCTTTATTCTGCAGGGAGCCCGCCGGATGGAAAGCCTGATTCAGGATCTGCTAGCGTATACGACCGCGACGAAATATGAGGATGGATCGCCGCCTGGAGCGGATTCGCGTGAGGTGCTCGCGGCCGTTCTGGAGAATTTAAAAGCCCCGCTGGAGCAAGGCGGCGCGGTCGTCACGCAGACGGCGCTGCCGGTAGTCGCGATGCATGAAAGCCGGCTCGCGCAAGTGTTTCAGAACCTCATCGGAAACGCGCTGAAATATCGGGGCTCGGAAGCTCCCCGGGTGCATATCTCAGCCAGCCAGCGGGACGGCTGGTGCGTGCTGTCGGTGGCCGACAACGGGATCGGAATCGATCCTAAGTTTGCGGATTCGATCTTCGGACTTTTCAAGCGCTTACATACGCGGGACCAATATCCGGGCAGCGGAATCGGACTAGCCATCTGCCAGCGCATCGTGGAACGGTACGGCGGCAGGATATGGCTGGAGAAATCGGTTCCCGCGGAAGGATCGATTTTCTGCTTTTCCGTTCCGGCGCGGACGGCATGAGCGGAGAAAGAGTTAGCTCGCAACGCGGTACACTGAGGCTGACTGCATGTCGCCTTGGGAGAAGCTATTGGAGCGCCCGCATTCGCGCGGCCACGTGGTCCAGCTCTATGAACCAGCCGATGAACTATCGCTTGGCGCGAATGTAAGCCGTTACGTTTGGGAAGGATTGAAGCGAGGCGAGGGCGCGCTCGTGGTGGCCACGCCCATACATCGTGAGCTCTTTTGTGAGCAACTCGCGAGGTTGGGCGCCGATCCGCAATCCGCCATAACGAGCGGACAACTGAAATTTCTGGACGCCTGGGAAACGCTTTCGCGGTGTTTGGCAGGGCCGCAGCCCGATTGGGGATCTTTTGAGAGTGTCATTGGCGCGGCGCTAGGGCGGCCTCTGTCCAAAGAAAGCCGGCGCCCGCGTGCGTGTCTATGGAGAAATGGTCGGCCTCCTCTGGAAGGCCGGGCAGTTTGCCGCCGCCAATCGCCTGGAACAGTTGTGGAACAGGTATTTGGCGCAATCGTCTTTCAGCCTGTATTGCGCCTACCCGATTGATATTTTCGGAAAAGATTTTTACCCACTCTCGGTGAACGCGATCCTCCGCGCGCACACGCATGTGATTCCGGCTCAGCCGGACCGCAATCTGGAGGCGGCGCTCTACCGGGCGATGGACGAGATTCTAGGCGCCAGGGCAGAAGAGCTGAAAGCGCACGTCGGAACCCGCCGCCATCATTCCTGGGCGTTGATGCCGAATGCCGAGAACATTGTTCTTGGATTGCGAGAATATCTTCCCGGACAGGCGGAAGATATCCTCGTGCGGGCCCGGGGGCATTGCCTTCAATAGCCGGGATGGGGACGGATGAGATCGAGATACGGCAGCTCGCGGCCTTGGATGAATTTGCCGGCGTAGTCCGTCTGCAGCGCGAGATCTGGGGTTTCGAAGACGTCGAGCTATTGCCGCTGCGTTTGTTTGTGGTAGCCGATAAAATCGGCGGGCAGGTGCTCGGCGCGTTCGACGCGGGCAAAATGGTGGCGTTTTGCCTCTGTATTCCGGGATTGAAGCCCGGTGGAAAACAATACTTCCATAGCCACATGCTGGGCGTTCTGCCGGCTTATCGAAATACCGGCTTGGGGAGACGGCTGAAGCTCGAACAGCGTGAATACGCGCTCGCGCGCGGCGTCGATCTGATTGAATGGACCTTCGATCCGCTCGAATTGAAAAACGCCTTCTTCAATATTGAAAGGTTGGGCGCGATTGCGCGCCGCTATGTACATAACCAGTATGGAAGGACTTCGAGCCGCTTGCACGGCGGTCTGCCTACCGACAGGTTGATAGCCGAGTGGTGGATCCGGTCGCCGCGCGTGGAGGCGATTGTGAACGGCGGGCATCCGGCACCGCGGCTCGATGTAAAAGCGCGCATTGAAGTGGCAGCGGGAATTTCTTCCATCACGGACGAGGATGGCGACCGCGCGCGCCGGATGCAGGCATCCATCGGCGAGCAGTTCGGTGTTCACTTCCGGGCTGGCCTCGCCGCAGTCGGTATTGAAAAAAATCCCGAGTCGAGCGTCTACTTGTTGGGTCCATGGGAATAAAAGTAGAGCGGATTGTTCTGCGGCACATCCGCCTGCCGCTGGTTCATTTCTTCGAGACCAGCTTCGGGCGCACCTATGAGCGCCACATCATATTGGTCGAGGCCACGGCCGATGGCGTCTCGGGGTGGGGTGAAGTCACTGCCGGAGAGAATCCTTTTTATAACGAAGAGTGGACCGGATCGATCTGGCCTCTGCTCGTCGATTACGTGGCGCCGCGCGTCGTGGGTCACGAATTTTCGAGCGCCGAAGAAGTGGGCGCGCGCACCGCGCACATCCGCGGGCCACAAGATGGCCCGCGGCGGAATGGAGGCGGCGGTCTGGGACCTGGAAGCGCGTTTGCGCGAAGAGCCGCTCTGGAAAACAATTGGCGGAGGGGCGCGCCGCGAAATCTCGTGCGGCGTTTCTATCGGTATTCAAGACACGGTAGCCGATCTTTTGGTTAAGATCGAGACCGAGTTGGCGGCCGGTTATCAACGCATCAAGCTGAAGATCAAACCCGGATGGGACGTAGATGTGATCCGCCAGGTGCGCGAGCGATTTCCCGCCGTCCGGCTGATGGCCGATGCGAATTCGGCCTACACCCTACGCGACACCGCGCATCTCAAGAAGCTGGATGAATTTCATCTCATGATGATCGAGCAGCCGCTGGCCCATGACGACATCATCGATCACGCCGAACTGCAAGCCGCGCTCGATACGCCGATTTGTTTGGATGAATGCATCCGCTCGGCGCATCATGCCGAGCAGGCGATAAGGCTCGAGGCTTGCCGCATCATTAATATAAAGCTCGGGCGGGTAGGCGGTTTCGCCGAAGCGAAGAAAGTACACGACGTTTGTCTCGCGCACGGGATGCCGGTGTGGTGCGGCGGAATGCTCGAATCGGGCATCGGGCGCGCGCACAATGTGGCGCTATCGACGTTGCCGAATTTCGTGCTGCCGGGAGACGTTTCGGCGAGCAAACGATATTGGCAGCGCGATATCGTGATTCCGCCCGTGGAAGTGACAGCGAAAGGCACGATCGAATTACGCGATGAGGTGGGTTTCGGCTACGATCTGGACCACGAGTATCTGGAGAGCCTGGTGGTGAGGCGCGAGGAGCTGTTTTAAATCTATTATGTTTAAACCGAGTATTTTTCGCGAGTATGACATTCGCGGGATTGCCGATGAAGAGCTGCTGGACGCCGATGTGGAACTGCTGGGGCGGGCGCTCGGGACGTATTTGATCCGGCACAGCGGACGTACGATTTGCCTGGGCCGCGATTGCCGCTTGAGCGGCGGCCGTATTCATGCCGCGCTTCTGAAGGGATTGCTCGCGAGCGGCGCAAACGTGCTCGATATCGGGACCGTGCCCACGCCTTTGCTCTATTACTCCGCGGTGCATTTTGAGGCGGCTGGAGGCGTCATGATCACCGGCAGCCACAATCCGCCCGAATACAACGGCATCAAAACGGTCTGCGGGCCGGGAACATTGCACGGCGAACAGATCCAGCAGATATTAAAGCTGATACAAGGGAACGATTTCGAAAGCGGCGCCGGTACGGTGAAAGAGGTCGATGCCGCGACGCCGTATGTCGAGGAAATCGCCTCGCAGTTCCAATTTACCCGCCGCGTGAAGGTAGTGCTCGATGCCGGCAATGGAACGGCCGGGCCGGTGTTTCACCGCATCCTCGAGAAATTGAATGTGGAGCCGATCGAATTGTTTTTCGAGATGGACGGCCGCTTTCCGAATCATCATCCCGATCCGACCGTTCCGGAGAACCTGCGCGATTTGGCGAAGGCCGTGCGCAAGGAAAAGGCGGAGCTTGGCATTGCTTTCGATGGAGACGCCGACCGCATCGGCGCGCTGGACGAAAAGGGCAACGTGGTCTACGGCGACATGCTGCTGCTGATCTTCGGCCGTGAGATTCTGTCGCGCAAACCGGGCGCTACCTTCATCGGCGAAGTGAAATGTTCGCAGGCGATGTACGACAAGCTGACGGAACTGGGCGGCAATCCGGTCATGTACAAGACCGGCCATTCGCTGATCAAAGCGAAAATGAAACAAGCGCAAGCGGAGCTAGCGGGCGAAATGTCCGGGCACATGTTCTTCGCCGATCGCTACTACGGCTTCGACGATGCGCTTTACGCGGCATGCCGGCTGCTCGAGATTGTGGCGAAATCGGGCAAGCCGCTTTCGGCGCAACTGGAAGGCGTGCCGAAGACGGTATCGACGCCCGAGTTGCGAGTCGATTGCCCGGATGATAAGAAATTCTTGGTAGTAGATAAAGTAGCGGAAATCGTCCGCAAGCGCCATCAGGTCGTGGATGTCGATGGCGTGCGCGTGCCGTTCGCGCAAGGCTGGGGTCTGGTACGAGCCTCCAATACGCAGCCGGTATTGGTCATGCGATTCGAAGCGACCAGCGAAAAATTATTGAACGAATACCGGTCCGAGATCGAAGAAATCGTGGAGCGGGCGAAAAAAGAAGTCGGCTAATGAGCGCTCGCGCTTTGATGAGTGCCCGTATGTTGAACGGCGCGGTCGACAATGACGTACAGAAGCTGATCGGGATCTTTTTTGGCTTCTTTCTTGATCCAGTTGCCGGCCTTGGTGCCCGCTTCTGTCGTATCCGGCAACGTAATTCCACGTTTCTGGGCGGACAGCTCGGTTAACGCCTGGACGATATCGAAAAAACCTTGTTCCGTTTTGCCGCCTAACGCCCAAGCCTCGCGGACGGAACTGGTGACGATCTGTTCCATCGTCCAGGAGTGTGGGGCAGGTGTTTGCGCAGCGGCGCTGCCCGAGAAAATCAGAAGGCCGGCAAAAACACAGGCCGCGAGCTTATTTGATTTTTTCATTTCTTTTTCCTTACCTACGATGATTGCGGTCGCGATTGTGATCGTCGTTTCCTTCGGCCAGCTTGCCGCCAATGGCGCCGATCCCCGCGCCCGCCGCGCCGCCAATAAGCGTGCCCTTCAGACCGCCGCCGAAGACCGCTCCTAAAATAGCGCCACCCGCGCCTCCGATCAAAGCGGCTTTACCCGGCCCTATTCCTCCGCCGTTATTGTGGTTGTGGCGGCGCTCGTCGTCGCGGGAATACCGGTCGTAATTTCCACGCTGAACGCTCTGTTTCATGCCGCCATAGTAATTTTGTCTCTGGTCACGTTGGGCTACTGCCGGTAAAACGGACCCTAATAGCAATCCAACGGCCAGGACATAGGTCTGTAGCTTGCGCATACCTGCAGTCTATCGGACGCGCTAGGCTAATGAGCGATGAAACTGCCGCCATTTCTCGCGCTTGTCGTTATTTATATGGCTATCCGCATGGCCGCCGCTCAAGAAGGCCCCGCCTATGGGATGCAGTTGGAGGGCTTCGATTACCCGCGGCCAATCGCGCTGTACCACTTCCAGTCGCAAGGCCAAATGCTCGAGATGGCCTATATGGACGTGAAGCCAGCGCAGCCCAACGGGCGAACCGCAGTGCTCCTGCACGGCAAGAATTTCTGCGCCGCCACGTGGGAAGCCACCATCACCGCGCTCACGGACGCGGGCTACCGGGTCATCGCGCCCGACCAGATCGGCTTTTGCAAATCGAGCAAACCGGAGAAGTATCAGTTCAGCTTCCAGCAGCTCGCCGGCAATACACACGCGCTGCTCGAATCACTTGGCGTGCGCCGCGCGACGGTGATTGGCCACTCTACAGGCGGGATGCTCGGCATACGTTATGCGCTGATGTATCCGTCGGAGGTCGAGCAACTGGCGCTGGTAGATCCCATCGGGCTCGAGGATTGGAAAGCGCGCGGCGTCCCTTGGCAAAGTATAGATACTTTATATGAGCGCGAGCTGAAGACAACGGCGGAACGCATCCGCTCCTACGAGCGCGCCACGTATTACGCAGGGACATGGGAGCCGGCTTACGAGCGCTGGGTGCAAATGCTGGCCGGCATGTATCGCGGTCCGGGGCGCGCCCGCGTCGCCTGGGATTCAGCTCTGCTCTACGACATGATCTATACGCAGCCGGTGGTCTATGAGCTGGGCAACTTGAATATGCCCGTGCTCTTGATAATCGGCGATAAGGACACCACCGCGATCGGCAAAGATTTGGCGTCCCCGGCGGTACGCGCCACGCTCGGGAATTATCCCGAACTCGGCAAGAAAACCGCCGCCCGGATTCCACACGCGAAGCTGGTGGAATTCTCCGATCTTGGACACTCGCCGCAGATCCAGGCTCCGAAGCGTTTCCATAAGGCACTGCTCCAGGGTCTGCAAATGGTCAAATGACCACTGACTGTTTTGAAAACAGGCGCCGTCTAGAAACATGTACAGAACGCATGTTCGTCGAATCGCTGTTCAATTAAATTCCGAACATCCTCCGCTGGTGACAAAAGTCTTCGAAAAAAGTTCTTCCACCGATTGAACAACTTAGCGCAGAATTTTCCGGCGCGGCGCACGTTTCGGTTGTTATGTTCGTGTGCGGATGAACTCGACTGAGACGGAGGAAGGCGAACAGGCCGATTTCAACCGCATCTGCTGGACGCGCGATCCGCTTCCTTCCCAGACGAGCTTTCAAGCATTACCGGAAAGATTCAAAGGTTTCTCGGGGCCGGTCGGCTCGGGAAAGAGCGCCGCATTGTGTTTTGAGGCGCTGTCGAATGCCTATATCAACCAGGGCAGGCACGGAATGCTTTCGGCGCCCACATTCGCCATGCTGCGCGATGCGTCGCAGCGATCGCTGGCGGAACTGCTCGACGAACAAGATGTGGAGTTCGAGCTGAAGAAATCCGATGGCGAGCTGGTCATCAAGGCGCCCGGAAGCGTCATTCTGCTGCGCTCTCTGGACGAGCCGGAAAGGCTGCGAGGCACGAACCTGGCTTGGTTCGGGATCGACGAGCTTTCGTATGCAAGTGAAGAGGCGTGGGTTCGCCTCGAAGCGCGTTTGCGCGATCCGAAAGCTGCCCGGCTGTGTGGGTTCGCGGTCTGGACGCCGCAGGGGCACGACTGGATCTATAGACGATTCATTCACACCCCGGTGGCAGGGTACGGATGCGTGCGCGCAAAACCGTTCGAAAACCGGTTCCTGCTCGAGGGGACGCCGGACTACTACGAGCGGTTGGAAAGCAGCTATGATCCGAAGTTCTTTCGGCAAGAGGCGCTAGGAGAATACGTAAACAGCCGGGCGGATCGCGTATATCACTGCTTCAATCAGGCGGTTCACGTCGTTCGCCAGTCTTACGATCCGCGCAAGCCTTTGATGTGGGCGCTGGATTTCAACGTTGCGCCGATGAGTTCCGTGCTGTTGCAGCGCGATGCAGACAGGCTGGCTGTTATCGATGAAATTGTGTTGGACCGGGCGACCACTGAGGAAGCTTGTATGGAATTCGAGAACAGGTACAAAAAGCACCCCGGCGGCCTGGAAATCTATGGCGACGCGAGTGGACGAAGCATGCACACCACGGGAAGCAACGATTACACGCTGCTGCAAGGCTTTCTTTACAAGTCTGGTTTTCGCGACATCAAGGTGAACGTTCCGCCGGCTAATCCGCCGGTGTTGAGCCGGGCGCAGAAAGTAAATGCGCTTCTGACGAATGCGCTCGGCGAAGTGCGGCTGGAGGTCGATCCCAGGTGCGGCGAGCTGATCAAGGACCTGGAGGAAGTCATGTTCAAGAAAGATTCGGGCGTGATCGACAAAGTCCGCGATCCGCGCCGGACACACGCGTCCGACGCGCTCGGATATGCGGTTTGGCAGCTTTTCGGAGATAAGCCAAAGATGGGTGAAATCAATAAGCGGCTCTTTTAGCGCCCAGGAAAGAAAGATGATTCAAATCGATCAAGAGCATCTCGACTATAAGCGGCAGGCGTTGATATGGCGTGTGTACAGAGATTTGTACGCGGGCGGTCATCAGTTCAAGCTGCACGCCTCGCAGTATCTGCTGCCTCGTCAGAAGGAGCCGCTCGACGTGTACGGCGAGCGCTTGCAGCGTGTGTTCTACGAAAACTACATCGGCTCCATCGTCGATTGGTATGCATCTACGCTGTTCCGCCGCGAACCAAGCATGAGCTTCGACGGAGGGCTCGATTCGGGTCAGTCGTTCCTGCGCGTGCTGTCGGACGATTGCGATCTGAAAGGGACCAGGCTCGCGAGCTTCTTCCGCCGTTGCCTGATCGAGGCGCTGGTGGTAGGCCGCAGCCATATTCTGGTCGATTTTCCGCGGGCCGCGAAGGCTCCTCTGAACCGGGCCGAGGAAGACGACGCCGGATTGTCGCGGGCGTTCCTGGTGCGCTATGAGGCGGAAGAACTCATCAATTGGAGCCGCGACGAGCGCGGCGAATACGAATGGGTCGTGCTCCGGCACAAGGTGCAGCGGCAGCCCAAAGTGGATTCTCCCGAGGTCGTAAACGAGACCTATTGGTACTACTTTGATAAGGCTGAGTTTAAGACCTACCGGCGCGTCGATGGAACGGGCGCCTCGGCCGGCGTTCAACTGGTGGCGGAAGGTCCGCACGGGCTTGCACGACAATCTCGCGTGCCTTTGTTCACCCTGCAATTGACCGACGGCTTATGGCTGATGAACAAAGCCGCCCAGTTGCAGTTGGAGCATTTTAATAAATCGAACGCGCTGGGCTGGGCGATCACCATGGGTTTGTTCGCCATGCCCGTCATTTATTCCGACCGCGAATGGAACCAGATCGTCGGTGAAAGCTACTTTATTCAACTCGGCCCGAACGACAAGTTCGGCTGGACCGAGCCGGACGGCAAGGTCTATCAAATTGCGGCGGCGAATCTCGAGACGTTGAAAGAGGAGATCTATCGGGTCTGCTATCTCTCGCAAGCCTCCGGCGAAATGACGGGTGGGCACGCGCAGTCGGCGGTGAGCAAGCAGATCGATTTCACCATCACGCAGGAGGTGCTGCGGGCTTATGGAACGGCCGTCAAAGATTCGATAAGCGGAATTCTTACCGCTATCAGCGATGCCCGCGAAGACGGCGTGCGTGTTTCGGTGACCGGAATGGACGAAGTGGACATTACCGATTTCGGAACTGAGTTACAGCAGGCCGCGAATTTACTGGCGCTCGGGATTACTTCGCCGACGTTGAAGCGGCAAGTGTACCAGCGGCTCGCGTTGAAGTATCTAAGCGACGCCCGGCAGGAAACCAAGGACCAGATCACGCGCGAGATTGAAGCGCAAGTAGTGAGCTAGAGGAAAAAATAAAATGTCAGAGCAAAAGCCGATGGAAAACGACGCGCCGGCCACTCCGGATATCCGCGACATCGTGAAGCATGCGATTCAGGAGTATGTGCAGGCCGAACACCGTAAGACGGAGCCCGCCTACAAAGCGGAATTGCAAGAGGAGCGCAAGCGGCGCGAGGGCCTGGAGGGCCGGCTGAATCAACTCGTCGAAGAGAATCGCAAGGCGCGAGCTATTGCTGAAGAAGCCGACCGGAGCACGCAGATTCGCAGTGAGCTGCAGCGGCTGGGTATCGCCAAGATCGACCTGGCGTTTCGCGCCGTAAAAGATGAAATCGTGCGCGCCGAGGACGGGCGCCTGCTGGCCAGGGGAACGGACGGCAAGTCCATGCAGGACTATCTGTCCGGATTCGTGCAAGAGAATCCGGAGCTGCTGCCCGCGAGAATCGCCGGCGGAAGCGGAGCCCAATCGCCCGCGAGAAACGCCGCCCATGGCGGATCGGCCGGCATAGAGATCGAAAAGATCAAGCCGGGAATGAGTAAGGAAGATCTCGATCGGGTGCGGCAGGAAATTTCCAGGCTGGCTTCGCAAGCCATTCGCGGCGTATAAATTACTCGCACTGCCTGTAACCTGCCCACTCGAGGGGAGAAGGCGCGCGTAACGCGCCAAGACAATCATTTAGGAGACTTATGTCAACAATTACATCTGCCAATCTGGCGAATGCGATCGTGAAGCTTGTAGCTGCCGACGCATTGCCGGCCCTGATGGGAAATCTCGTCATGGGAAATTTGGTGAACCGCGACTACGAGCCGGTGCTGGCGCATGCCGGCGACACGGTCAATGTGCCGATTCCTCCGGTGCTCGTGGCGAATAACATTGCGGAAGGTGGTACTGTCACTCCGCAGAACCCGAGTTTGGGGAACGCGCAGATCGTCCTCAACACTCACTCGGAAGCGACCTTTCAGATTCCGGACGTTACTAAAGCGTTGGCTTATCCGGAGCTGTTGAAGGCATACATGCAGCCGGCGGTTGTGGCCATCGCTTCGAAGGTCGAGAGCGACCTGCTGAACCTGTACAGCCAATTCACCGCCATCACGCCGCTGGGCGCGGCGGGAACACCGGTAACCGAAGCGACGATCGATACGGCCGAGTCGGCCCTGTTCGCCGCGATGGTGCCGGCGAGCGCATCCAAATATTTGGTTGTCGACTCGAGCACCTACTCGCAGATCCGCCAGATTCCTCGCTTCAGCGAGTACTACAGCGCCGGCGAAGCTGGCCTTAAAGCGCTGGTGGAAGGCAACGTCGGAAAGATCAAAGACTTCTTTATCTTCCGTTCGCAGTTCGTGCCTCAGACTGGCACCAGCCCAATCAATAACCATAACCTCGCGTTTACGCGCGATGCGATTGGCTTGGTTGTCCGGCGTCTGCCGCAGCCGCTGCCCGGTACGGGTGCGGTTGCCGAGTACGCCGAAATGGGTAATTTCGGGATTCGCATCGTGATGAGCTACCAGCCGAACACGCTGGCCCAGCAATTCACGGTGGATGTGCTGTACGGCTGCGGCGTTCTTCGGAACAACTTTGCCGTGCAGGTCAACAGCTAGTCGAATTTCAATTCAGACCGTTCGATGGGGGCCGTCATCTTGGCGGCTCCTTTTCAATTTTGGAGAAGAGCTGTGGATTTAAGGCAATATTTCAAAAAGATTCGGGATACGGAAAGCGGATTGAGCGATGCGTTCCCACTGGTGGTGAGCCTCGAGACCAGCGACGGCGGAAAGGCCGGAACCATCACGGAAGTTACCCGCGAGCAGGCGGCAAAGCTGATCGTCGAGAATTGCGCGAGATTGGCAAGCGACGCCGAAAAGAAGGCCTATTGCGAGAAGCAGGCCAGCGACAAGAAAGCGGCTGACCGCGCGGAGATGGCGCGGCGGGTGCAGGTAACGATCGTCGGCCAGCCGGATTTCCAGATGGTTGATGAGGACCTTCCGATGAGTCCCTCGCCGGCATCCAGAAAGTAGGTTTCCATGGCGCTGTTCACTGATACGAACGTAATTACTCTGGACGACCTCCTGCCGTACGAGGTCACATTGGTGCAGATCGCGTCGCCTCACGGGATCAATGTAGACACCAAGATCAATCTGGCGAGCAGCGCGATTGGAGATAAACTTTTGCTCTGGCTACTGGATGCCGGGGTGGCCGATCCGCAATTTGCGACGCGGCGTAAAATCGGGCTCTCCACGGTGGTAGTCACACCGTCAATGCGCCGCTGGTTATCTTTTGAGTCGCTGTCGCGATTCTTCGCCGAAGCGTATAACATCCAGCTCAATTCTAGATTTCAAGGTAAGTGGGCCGAATATCAGCAGGAGTCGAATACGGCCCGGGACTTAGTCGCTCGCGACGGTATTGGCATTGTGTATCACGCTCTGCCGGAACCGGCCATGCCGTCAGTAACTCTAGGTGCCGGAACCCTGGCGGCCCAATCGTTGTTCGTGCAAACCTCATGGGTAGACGCGAACGGCAGCGAGAGCGGAATTAGCCCGGTCAACGGATTGCTTCTGAACGACAGCGCGGGAGTTACTGTCGCGATGTCCGAGACCGGCATGCAAGTCCCGCCGACGGCGGCCGGGTGGAACGTGTATTTGAGTTCCTCCGAAACTGTTCCTGCTCTCCAGAACAGCACGCCGTTAGCTGTAGGCGCCAACTGGAGCCTGCCTTCGATCGGCGTGATTAGCGGTCCCCCGCCCAGCGCCGGCCAAACGCCCGATTACTATGTGCCGGTCCCCAATCGGATCCGGAGAGGTTAGTATGTTTCCCTTGACATTGTTAGCCGCGCGTAAGCTTACCGGCTTGCTTACAACGAACGACCTTCTTGCTCAGACCATCGCCGCCCTGGCGCAGACCGCCGGTGTGGCAGTCCCGCTCATCACCTCCGGCCAGGTTGCGCTGAGTTCGGCGGCACGCGAAATCGGCGACAGAGAGATTGAGCTCAATTATCCGCGTGTGTGCGTGTACAGCAGTCATATGAAGAACACGCAGCAGGAGAAGTTCCGCTCATTTTCCGGAGGCATCGTAGTTGTGGCGGATATATGGTCCAGCGGAAACCTGGTCGACGACTCCGATCAGTGGATTCACTATTACGTCGAAGCGCTCACAGCCATATTGCGGGCGAATCTGGGCGATTGGGGAGACGGATTTCTCTTCTCCGGCATTTACGATGTGCAAATGCAGCCGCCGAAGGTGGGCGGCTTCGGTTATGTAGAACTGGCCCGGGTAACATGCGGCTTGAATGTGAGCCTCATATAGAACGATCATGGGAACCTATATTTCCTCGAATGCAAACCGCTTTTACGCCGCTGTCGAAATCGGCTACGGCGCCCCTGCCAGCGTTGTGGCGGCGAATCGATTTCCCGCTGTCCGGCTGAAGGCTCATCAAGCGCTTCAGGCCGGAAGGCGGTTGGACAAAACAGGTACGCGAACGTATTTCGGCGCTGCGAAAACATCGCGGCGGCAGTCCGCCTTTGAAGTGAGAACTTACCTCACGTCATGGAACGGAATCGGACAGCCCTGCTATGGTCCTCTCGTCCAGTCGGCGATGGGGGCCACGCCCGAAATCGCTCAGGGACTGACGCTCGCCTCGACGCCCAGTGGATCGCAACTCGAGACTACGGCGCCGCATGGCCTCTCGCTCGGGTCTGCCGTATCGAGCGGGAACGAAATCCGGTTCGTAACCTCGATTCCCGGCCCGGCCACTTTGCTAATGAACGCGCCGTTCTCGACGGCCTTGGCGGCGGGCGCGATGCTTGTTCCCGCGATCACGTACAAGCTCTCGACCAATCCCCCAAGTCTTACGCTCTACGATTACTGGGATCCGGCCAGCGCAGTCAGCAGAATGATCACTGGGTCCGCCGTGGACGTTCTGGGTGTGCTGGTGAATGGCGATTTTCATGAACTCATATTCAGCGGCCCGGCGGCCGATCTTCTGGACTCCTACAGCTTTGTGCCCGGCACGTCCGGCTTGAGTAGTTTTCCCGTGGAACCCGATTTGACGGATTTCGATTACTCCATCGTTCCAGGGCACCTGGGACAAGTGTGGCTCGGAAATCCCGCTGGCCAGTTCTTCACGTTGCTCGAAGCGAGTGTCGAGATCAAGAACAACATCGCGGTTCGAAACCAGGAGTTCGGATCTTCTTATCCGCGTGCGGTCGCGCATGGTCCGCGTCAGGTGCTATCCGAATTCACGCTCTTCACGCAGGACGACGCCCAGACGAACGGCTTATACGCCGCGGCGAAACTGCGTGACACATTTCCCGCCATGCTGCAACTGGGCCAGAAGCAAGGGCAGATGATGGGAATTTTTTTGCCTGCCGTGACCCCCGAAATACCGAACTACAACGACTCGGAAACCAGACTCTTATGGGAATTCAAAAATAATGTGGCGCAGGGAACCTCGAACGATGAAGCTTACATCGCCTTTGCCTAGCGAAGTGAGCTATACAAGCCTGTTGTGGCATAACAGCAAAGCAATAGAAGGCGTCCGTTTCGCGATCAAGCGTGTCTCGCTCGCACAGCGGCTCGATCTGAACAAGCGAGTGCGGGAGTTGACGCTTCGTCATGAATTTCTGAAAGCCGGCCCGGCCCCGGATCAGCTCGAAGCGGCGTGGGCGGATCTGTTAGTCCGAAAACTGTATCTCGAGTGGGGCCTCGCCGGGCTCGAAGGACTCTCGATCGACGGGGAAACCGCTACCCTCGAGCTGCTGATCGAGAAGGGCCCGGAGGAATTAGTTGACGAAATTGTATCCGTTATTCAAGAAGAGACCGGGCTTTCCGAAGAAGAACGAAAAAACTTCTAGTCGCGTTTCATTTTCAGTTTTCCTCGCCGGCCGCGTGGAACTGCGACACCTGTAGATCGAGCGGTCTGATGGAGATTCGGAATTGCGCCTGGAGTGCGGCGTCCAAAGGACCCGCTGTGGTGTGGGCGCGCGGCGACGTCGTTTCCGCGCGCTGCCCAAAGTCGATTATTACGGCTCAGAGCCTCTTATTTTTGGAGCAGTTTCGATGGTGGAAGGAATTGGGCGGAAGCGTCTGGTCGATAGAAGCAAAGAATGCTGAGGCGCTCGTACTGTTAGAACGCGAATGGCGAATGGAGATGCAAAATGGCAAACTCTAAAAATCAACTACCGGGTCTGAAACAACTCGCGAGCACGAAAACCAAAGTGCCCGGGATCGGCTCGCTCGCTTCACTTGAGAGCACGCCGGCGGCCGCGACCTTCCGGCCGGGACGCTCGCGCGATACTACGCTTTCCTCTCTGACCGGCAAGATTAATGCAACCGGCCTTCGCTTCGCGGGCTCCTCGAATTCCGGCACGACAACAGCGGCAACCGGCAGCGAATGGACCAATTTATTGAAGCAAACCGCAAGAGGCGGCATTTCGAGCGCGCTTGGTGGCGGCTTGAAAGATATTGGCGGAATTGCGTCCATCGTGTCGGGATTTATCGGCCTCTTTGGCGGTGGCAAGAGCGCGCCTCCTCCGCTGGTGCATTTTGAGGCGCCGGCATCCCAAAATCAGACTGCTTTTCTTGGTACGACAACCGCTCCAGCGAAATGGGTAGATAGCGGAACATCGGCGCACGCCAATTCATCCACCGGTATTTATGCGAGCGGCGAGGAACCGAATGTGCAGTCGCTGCAGTATCAAAGCGCGCAGATTGCGCAAGCCGTAAAACAGGCGCTTTTGAACTCGAGCTCGCTTAACGACGTGATCGCGGAGATCTGATGGCAACCTTTCCTCTCTTGAATTCGAATGCCGTCATGCAATACCCGGCGCCGCTGGTTCGTGTCAGGGCCGGAAGAATTGTCCGATTCATTGACGGTTCCGATCAGCGCTTCATCGCGCTCGGCAAGACGCTGCGCAGTTGGCAGATCAAGCTGACTCTGCTGAATGAACAGGAGATCGGTCAGCTAGAAGCTTTCTTCGAAACGCAGGACGGGGAGTATTCGCTCTTCGACTTCCCGGATCCCTTCAGCGGAGCGACGGTTCCCAACTGCCGTTTCAGCGCTCCCACGCTAGCGACGGCTTACCAGGCGACCGATGTGGGCGCCTCATCGTTTTGGGTTATAGAGACAAATGGCTAATCTTTACTTTCCACAGCTCGCGAGCGGCGCCTACGCTCAGTATCCGCTCCAAAAGACACGAGCGGCTCGCACGATAAAAAATTCGCTGGCCGATGGCAGCATGATCGTATTCGCGGATCCCGGCAGCTCGCGCCTCTATTGGCAGCTTGCGTTCGCGGAACTGTCGTGGGTGGAGGCGAATGCCCTCCAAGCGCATTTCGAAGCGTGCGCCGGGCCCGTGCGCGCATTTACGTTCATCGATCCGGCCGGCAACATGCTGGCCTGGAGCTCCGATTTGAACGCCGCCGCCTGGAGCAAGTCAGGCTTGGTTGGGTGCGTGGGCGGCGCGGCGGACCCGGTTGGAACTTCTTCTGCTTTTACAGTTACCAACAACGCCACGATCGCGGAAGACATTACGCAAACGCTGCTGGTACCGGCCAATTATCACTACTGCTTTTCGATTTATGCGCGGAGCGCGGCGCAATCGTCGATTACACTCGTGCGCCGTGGAGCATCCACCGAGGCGGCGGCAGTCTACGATATCGGGTCTGATTGGACCCGTCTGACATCGGCGGGAGAACTCGGCGCCGCCGCCACTGAGTTTTCCGTGGCCATTCGCCTTTCGGCCGGCCAGCAAGTCACGCTATACGCGCCCCAATTAGAGCCCCAGCTCGCCCCTTCCCGTTATCGCGCTACCAGCGCAAACGGTGGAGTCTACCCGAAATCGCATTGGGCGGTGGACAACTTAGTCATCACCGCGACCGCGCCCAATCTTTTTTCTACCGCCTTCAGTATCGAAGCAATTTTATAGGAACTCGTGAATGGGGACAATTAACCAGATCAAACAGCTCGCCGAAACCGATACCCCGCTCTTATTCTTTCAATGCACTCTGCCGTCGGGCGACACCGTATATTGGAGCACTCATTCCATTCAGTTCAACGGGCAAAGTTATGCCGCAAAGGTTTTGAAGCATAACTTATTCGACCTGCAGCTCTCGGCCGACGATGCCATGGACGGCATATCACAGCTCTCGCTTACCTTGGCGAACGCTGATTCCACCATCTCGCAATTGGACGCTGCAATCGGTTTGAAAGGATCGCAGCTTACCGTCTACTTTGCTTTTGCGGATCTACCGAGCTTGACGATTACTAGCGAGAGCACGGTCCTTTTCCGGGGAGTTGCTGGCGACCCGGATGAGATCGGCGAGGACTTCCTGAACCTGAGTTTCACAAATAAGCTCAGCCTGCAACGGGTGCCGGTGCCGGATGTCAGGATCCAACGGTCTTGTCCCTGGAATTTCCCGGCGACAGCGGAGCAGCGCCTCGAAGCGCGGGATGGCGGCGCTCTGGGCAGATTTTCGCGCTTCTTCCGTTGCGGCTATTCGGCCGATCAGGCGGGCGGAGTGGGTAATCTGAATGGCGCGCTGCCGTTCACCTCATGCGACAAGTCGCGAGCGCAATGCGAGCAGAGAGGCATGTTCAACATCGATAGCGCCGCAAATGATACGCGTCGCTTCGGAGGTTTTGAGTTCGTGCCATCCGCAATTCTGGTGCGGACTTCCGGTGACAAAACGTCTCATGTTTCACCACTCGTAGACAACGCCGCGAAATACAACGACCCGGTGCCCATTGTTTATGGCTCCGGGTGGATTAAGGCGCCGGTGATTTTTGCCCGAAATGATGGCAACTTGACGCACATGGAAGTGTTGGTGGGGATGGGCGCAATCCCGAGTGGCCAGAATATCTTGAAGGTCGTGGTCAACGATATCGAGATTCCCCTGGCAGCTTCTGGCCAGGATCTGACGACTACAGGGTGGTATGGCGTCATCAGCACGGGTCAGCGGCAGGGCAATTTCAATGCCGATTTTGCGGATTCGGCGGGAAATCCTCTGGGGGATCCGCACGGGACCTCGATCACGATGTCGGTCGTTGTACCCAACCGGATCAGCAGCGGGAAGTCGCTCGCTGACGTCGAAGTTTTGTTGCAAGGAATTGATATTGATGTATTCAACTCCGACGGCAGCTTCCAAGCGACCACATACAGTAACAATCCAGCCTGGGTCATTTTGGATATTCTGCGACGCGCCGGCTGGTCTCTTTCCGAGCTGGATTTGAGTAAGTTCGCTGCCTCGGCGGCTATCTGCCAGGAGCTGATTAGTACAACCGATCTGAACGGTGCGGCTATTCAAGTACCCAGATATCAATGCAACCTTGTGTTGACCAGGCGGCAGAGCGCAGCCGCGGTAGTGCGCGGCATCCGCGTGGCGGCTAGTCTCATGCTTCGCTACGGACCGACCGGTCTGCTCGAACTGCTGCCCGAAGCGGCGATAGCTCGTCAGCAGCCCTCTCTTCCGGATGGCGGCAACAGCATAGAGCCGCTGAATGGCGGTTGGCCGGCGTATGAGTTCAGCGATGGCGCAGGACCTTTCTCCGGAATCGTGCGCACGGTCAAAGGAAACTCTTCGCTCCGGCTCAGCTCCCGCAGCGTGGCGGAAACATCGAACCGGCTAAGCGTTGAATTTCAGGACGAGTCGAATGAGTACCAGCAGGATAGTTTATCGCTGGTAGACTCCGACGACGTTGGACTAATCGGATACGAGATAAGCAGCCAATCGACCGCCCTCGGGGTCGCCAATTTTAGTCAGGCGACGCGAATTCTATTGCGTCAGCTCGACAAGTCTACAAAGGGCAACCGCTATGTCCAGTTTCAGACCAGCTTTCGAGCGCTAAAAGTGCGGCCGGGCGATATCATCGCCCTTACCTACTTTAAGGAAGGACTGTTTCGCGTTCCGTTTCGTGTTACTAAGCTATCGCCCTCTACAAACTACGAACTGGTGACGATTACCGCTCAGATACACGACGATGACTGGTACAGCGATAGTCCGGCGACCCTAGGCGGCGCTGGAAGACAACCCGGAACGCAAATACAGACCCCGCGGCCGCTCATCGGATCGGTACAGCACAACGATCCGCTCGGCAAGTTCGAGTTTTTTGATTTCGCCGTACAGGAGAGTGTGCAGACTCTATCGGACGGCTCCGCGATCGATACATTGAGCGTCTCTTTCGCGGTGCCGGCAAAGCCGAGTGCAAATTCTCCGAATCTGCCTTTGTTGAGTCTGTCACCTGGTTATTTGGACACCGGGGGTAGTTTGGTAGCGGGCAGCAGCTACTACTATGCGGTCAGTGCGGTGGACTCGAATGGTAGCGAAGGGGAGCTTTCCTTTACGGTACCGGCTCTCATTCCGGGCGGCACGACCACGAACTGTGTCGTGATCCAAAAGCTGAGCTTCCCGGCCTCGGCCTCGGCCTTCAATGTCTACCGGGGCATAACGCCCCAGACGCTCTACCGGATCGCATCCGCGCAAACGATCGGCCCCGTGTTCATAGACAGCGGTTTGACGCCGCAGCCCATCGGTCCTCCCGATGCGAGTTTCGATCACGCGAACTTCTACTATCGCTACCAGTACGCCGGACCGTACCCCACGACCATTCATTCTGCGAATACCATTGGGTGGGACAGCCTGGGCGCGACAAGCCTTGTCTATTCTGGCAAAGCCGTCCGGATCATGGAAGGAAAGGGCAGAAGTCAAGAGCGTGCCATCTCCACAAATAGCTCGACCACGTTGACCGTAAGCCCGGCCTGGTCCGTGGAACCGGATGTAACCAGCATTTTCGCTATCACCGAGCCTTCCTGGAAATTCGCTGCCGTATCGTCTACGAGCCCCGCGCAATTTGAGATTCCTTTCAGGACTGGCGCGGCGCTTCAAATTTCAGGTCGCGGCGCCAACGTGAATGATCAGGAGAGCGATCCGGAATTGTGCCCTCTGACCACCTGGACACTTGGCGGAAGCAGCACTGATCTCGGGCTGCCCGGTACGCCGTCATTTCTGCTTTCCGCGCCTGGCGGTGGAGATTTGACGCTGTACCAAGTCGGCTTCACGGATAGCACGAATGTCTTTTCTGTAACGAGCGGGACGCTCCAGATCTTTCACTGGAATGAACTCAACTCGCCCAGTCCGACGACCCTCGCCGCAGCGATGGACTCAGCGACAACCACACTGCAATTGACCAACGCCGGGCGCGCCGATTGTCTTGTTTGTCGGTCAGCTCATTGAGATCGATCAGGAATTGATGACGGTCCAGGCCGTCAATCTGGCCTCTGGGACATATACCGTAATCAGAGGGGTCTTGGGGTCGACTGCCGTCGCGCACGCCGAACAGGCGTACATACTTCATCTGGACAACTCGACGATCGTCGCCCCGTTCGCGCAAGGGTTTTTCGAGAATTTGGCTTCTGCGAACTACTTGCATACGGTCAATTTGCCCGATGTGCGTATCTGCGCGGCCGAATTCTACGTCACAAACGCGTTTGGAAATAGTCAGGCGAGCCAGATTTTCTATTCCGACGGACTGAGAACGCTTTCCGGTGGACAATTTTCGCTCCAGGTAACCGGCTATTTAGCTACTCAGCAAAACGCCGCGCCGCCTCTGCTTATCGAAGCGTCGCATGCCGTTCGCGACATGCGCGCGACCGTCAGCCAGGCCGCCACGGGCTACGACATTAGCATAAATATTCTGCAGGACGGAGTATCTTACGCCAACCTGGTCATTTTCGACGGACACACTGTGTCCGGCATCAATACGAACGTCCTCAATTTGGCGCCGCTCGCGAAAGAGTCGGTCCTCACCATGAACATCACGCTCAGCGTATCGTCCGGCAGCACAGTGGGATTGCTCAGTCCCGGCAGAGACCTGACAGTGACGATTCGCCTCTAAGGTTATGGCCGAGCAACTGTACAAACTGAGTCCCGATCGGGACTTACAGTGTTATTTTCTGATGCCTTCCGCCATTGCGGCAATGAGCAACGCGAGTGGCAACGGGTTTACGCTATCGGGTAAGTGGCGGCAGCAATTCGATTGGGCGGTGGTGGAGTGGAACCGCGACAACGTTTTTGAGCATCCCGCTTTACGCAATTTGCCCGATGGCGATCTGAGTGGACTCAGGCTCAGCTACATCGAAGAGCGAACCGGCTGCATTCCCTTCGAATCGAACTTGTTTCCCGTGGTGGATTGGCATAACTTGCGAGTTTGGGCTCCTCCAGTGCCGGGCGCCAATGTGCTGGATGGAACTACCGAGATTGTGTATCACGCGGATTTTGCCGGGCTGATTACCCCCATCGGCAGCGCCGTCGCAGCCTCAGCGAAGATGACCGTAGTGGCATCACCGGGTGACGGGAAACGCATCGGGGTCGCTTTGCTCGAGACTCACTATTATTACGAGCCCTTGGCAGGAGACGACCTTGCCGCCATCGCCCACGGTGTCGCCAGCGCAGTCGTTAGTCCCGACTTCTCCGCACAATGGAACGGCGATAACAGCTTTACGCTCACCTGGAAAGCCGGTGGGACCTTCCCCCAATTCCATGGCGCGAATGGAAATCGTATAACAGTATATGGGTTTTCGGAAATTGGACAGGACGTGTGGGCGGAACCTGCGACTGTGTTCAGTGGCGGCCAATTTCCAGCCAGATATCAAGTCAATCTAAATTTCGGCTCGCTGACTGGCTATTACTTCGACGCCGCAAGCAATCGGCAGACGGTTACAATCCCAACTACTCAAGTACGGAAACTTAGATGGACCTGGTCCGCTGACTTACAACCAAATCAATTTCAGCAAACGGAATTTCAAGTTAATATATCGCAGTGGACGGTTGCCGGCTCAAACCGGCAGTATTTCATTGCCGGCCCAGGAAGCCGGCGCATAGAAGACACAGACCTCAACGTCCAGTATTCAGGCGACTGGTCGCAAGCGTCCGCAACCGCCGTGCAATCCGGAAACTACTCGAATAGTAAAATTCATTTGACCAGCACTACGGGCGATAGTTGCGCCATTACGTACAGCGAGACGGCGGGCCACCGGCTCTATCTTGGAACGCGATTCGTTTCGGACGGGGCGACGATTGGCATTTCCATCGATGGACTGCCCGCCAACATTGTTCCATTGGCCGTTCCAACTGAAGATGTCATGGTGAGGATTCCGTTAGGCGCCGTCGGGGCGGGAACTCATACTGTCACTGTTCAGAATCTCGCGGACGCGCGTTTTTTCTTCGATTTTCTCGAAATCGCTTACCCCTCCGCGGATCTTCCCGAGTTCGATGCACATCCAACGCTATCTCTCGCGACCGATTGGGATACCTATCATTCCCAATCGCTGCCGGCGGAACGCACCGCCTGGCTGATTTACAAACTCGGCTTTCACGGGCGAGTAAACCACTACGTCGGCGCGCTCTGGTTCTACGAAATCGTTCGCACTGGAACACAATATGCATCGTTGACGTTACTTCTAAACTTGGCCGAGGTCTACGACAGCAAAATAGCGATACTGAACATCGCTCCGCCTCCAGGCGACAATCCGACGCACGTCCAACACCTGATCCTGACCGATGACCGGTCCGAAACCGTCGCCGCCGCATATGCCGGTCTATTGAATGCCGGCACAAATTTGGTCTGGGCGATGGCGCACGGCAATGAATTGACTATCGTCGCTCGGGCAATGGGAGCGGCGGGTAATGGAATCGTTGTCGAGCTCGACTCGGCCAGCCAAGGACTGGTAGTCACCGCACCGTCAAACACACTAGCCGGCGGCATCGACGGCGCCCCATACGACCTAGCGACCGACCATGGCGTGAACGATACGTTGATGGCGGCAGCTCAATTCTGGCGCACTGACTTGACGGCCATGCCGCGTTTGAATCGAGCGGCCAGGGACTGGCATACGGCTTATTTCCGGGCTCTCAAAACCTACGGATTAGATGCAGTCGCCGCGTTCAGTACGGAGCTCATGAATGTCGATCCGTCATCCGCGACGGGAATGGCGCAGCGATATCCGGATGGTTCCGCTGTGGTGCTCAACACCCCGGCAATCCAGACCAATTTTTCGCCTACCGCTCTTCAATACTGGACACAACTCTATTTGGACATGGCGGGCTTGCAACAAGCGGCCGGATTAACACCCTATTTGCAATCTGGCGAAGTGCAGTGGTGGTATTTTCCAAAGGACGGCGTTGGCATGACGTTCTACGACGAATTCACGCAGCAACAATTCGCTGCACAGTACGGCGTTGCCATGCAGACGATCCTGACCAACGATCCCAGTAACCTGGACCCGTACGCCAACGAAATCGCATTTCTGCCTACGCTGATTGGAAACTATACCGCGTTCATTCGTGGCGGTTTGCAAGCGCAATACTCCAACTGCCGATATGAGGTCTTGTACCCCAACGATGTGAACGCAACCTCTCTCAATCGGTTAATTAATTACCCATCCAGCGACTGGACGCCCGGCAAGCTGACCTGTTTGAAAACGGAAAGCTTCGGTTTTACCGGCGGGCGCGATCTGGATAGCAGCACAGAATCTATGTCGTTAGGTGCGGCAAAAGGATTCTTGAACACGCAACGCAGTCACCTGGTCGGAATTAGCGATGCTTGGACGGCATGGACGAAAGAAGTGGACCTGGCCCAATCGCAGGGATTGGAATCCGTGGTGCTCTTCGCTCTGGACCAATACTGCTTGATTGGATATCCTCCCCCTCCTTTCGTCAAGCTGGTTCGAAGTCAACGCCAGGGATAAGGCGCATAATGTGGATTCATGATCTATGTGGTCGCCATCTCGCTGGTTATTGCGTTGTTGTGCGGCATCACGGTCTACAAATCGCGCAAGGTAAAAAATAGAACCGATTTCCTGGTGGCCGGCCGAAGCCTGAGCTGGCCCGTGCTTGTATTTACTCTCCTCTCATCCTGGATCGGCGCGGGCAGTCTGCTTGGAGGTGCGGAGAACGCTTACCAGCATGGGTTCGTCGCGCTTTGGCAGCCGTTAGGCGGATGGCTGGGCCTATTGATTGTCGCGCTAATTGCGGGTCGAGCCCGCCAATTCGCGCAATTCACCGTGCCCGATCTTTTGGAAGTCCGATACAACGCCACAGCGCGCGTGCTGGCGGCCGTCGCTATCGTCATCTCGAACATCATCATCACTAGTTACCAGTTGATTGGTGGCGGCGACATCCTTCACCTCATATTTCCTCAGGTTGGCAGAAACACCGGCCTGTATATCATGGCGGCCTTTGTGATCTTTTTCACAGCGGCCGCCGGTATGGCCTCGATCGCGTATCTCGATCTCGTGATCGGCTCGCTTGTGACGCTGACGGTCATTGTCGCCGTTCCAATCCTGCTCGGTCGAATGGGCGGTTGGCAGGCCGTCGAAAGCGCGCTTCCCGCGACCCATTTTCAGGTGCTCGGAGATTATACGCTCTCAAGGGCCATCGGATTGGCTCTTCCGACCATGCTGTTACTGGTCGGCAATCAGGGCATGTATCAAAAATTCTTTTCCGCGAAATCGGAGAGCGACGCGCGAAAGTCGGTCGTCGGGTGGATTGTAGGGACCGTGGTTCTCGAGACGCTGCTTATGGCCGTAGCCGTCATCGCGAGCTCGAGACTGCACACGGCGCACCCGCGCGAGATTCTTGCCCTCACCGCCAAAGAAGGTTTGCCTCCGTGGCTGGGAGCAATTTTGCTCGGCGGCATTTTCGCAAAAGTCATTTCTACTGCCAATAACTATCTCTTCTCTCCCGCGACCAATCTGATCCATGACATTTATGGAAGGTTCATCGATCGCAATTCCTCCGAGCGGAAGACTTTGATTGTTTCGCGACTGATCGTGATCCTGCTGGGCGCATTCGCCGTGCTGCAGGCCACGCAGTTCGAATCCGTTCTGAAAGCCGCCCTTTATGCCTATACGGTGTATGGCGCGGCAGTCACTCCAGCGGTGATGGCCGTCTTTTTCTGGCGGCGCAGCACGGCAGCGGGTGCCGTCAGTTCGATCGTCCTCGGCACAATCGTCACCATAGCCTGGCAACTTCTCCAGAACTATGGGCCGCAAGGAATTCAATCGAGCATCGGCGGTATCGATGCTGTCTATCCGGCTCTTTTCGTATCCGTAGCCAGTCTCATTGTGGTGAGCCTGTTAACACCACATACAATCACTAAAGATGCTCACCGCCCGGATACAAGAGAGCCTGCGCGCCCGTAACCTGGACGGCTGGTTATTTTTCGATCATCACTATCGCGATCCGCTCGCGTATCGAATTCTCGAAATTCCGGCAGGCCTGCTCGTCTCGCGCCGCTGGTATTACTTCATTCCCGCGGAGGGCGAGCCGCAAAAGCTGGTGCATCGGATCGAGAGCGGCAAGCTCAACAGCCTGCCGGGCAATATGCATGTCTATTCGAGCTGGATGGAACAACAGCGGAAGCTGCACGCCATTCTCAAAAGCGGCGCCCGCATCGCCATGCAGTATTCGCCGAACTGCGCTATTCCATACATTTCGCTGGTGGATGGCGGAACGATCGAGTTGGTTCGGGCGGCTGGTGTCGAGGTCGTCAGTTCGGCCGACCTGGTGCAGGAGTTTGAAGCGCGCCTCACTGAAACCCAATTTCAATCGCACATGGAAGCGGGCAAGCGAATCGACCAAATCCGCGGCGAAGCGTTTCAGTTGATAGCGGATCGTATCCGAGCGGTAAATCCGATAACGGAATTTCAGGTCCATGAATTCATCCGGCATCGTTTCGAGCAGTCGGGACTCGAGAGCGACCATGGGCCCATTGTCGCCGTCAATGCGCACGCATCGGACCCGCATTACGAGCCGTCCGGGGAACGAGCCGCGCATATTCAATCCGGCGACGTCGTTCTCATCGACATGTTTGCCAAACTTTCGCATCCTGGTAGCATCTTCTACGACATTACCTGGACGGGCGTTTGCGGAAACACAATACCGGATCGTGTCCAGCAGGTCTTTGACATCGTTCGGGACGCACGGAAAAAAGCGACTGAATTCGTAATTCGAAAGATCGGAGCCGGCGAGGCCCTAGCGGGCTTCGAAGTGGATGATGTGGCGCGCGGTCATATAGAAAATCAAGGCCTTGGCCAGTATTTTTTTCACCGCACCGGACACAGCATTGCGACGGAAATTCACGGCGCTGGCGCTAATATGGACAATCTCGAATCGCATGACGAGCGCCAGCTTTTGTCCGGCACTTGCTTTTCCATCGAGCCCGGCGTCTATCTTCCGGAATTTGGCATTCGTTCGGAGGTCAATATGTATGTGGGCGACGGTTTCGCGAAAGTCACGGGTGAAGAGCAAGAACAACTTGTGTTAATCAAAGCGTAACAACCACGTCGCAGCGGTGCTTCTCTATCTGCATGAATCAGCGCACGTTGCGCGAGCATAACCCGCATCAATAAATTTGATTGGCTCTGGTGCCCCCTGCCGTAATACAGTTCGGTATGGCGACAATGAGTCACATAGAACCTCCGGCTACGCTTGTTGGGCTCCTCCATCGGGTCAGTGGCATCGTGAGTTCCGAGCTTTCGCTCGATGAAATGCTGGGCGAGATCGTTGGCCTCACAGTGCAGGTCACTAACTGCGATGCGTGCCTGGTTTACCTGATAGAGCGCGAGGCGAACGAGATTGTGCTTCGGGCGTCGCAGGTTCCACACCAGAGCGATCTCGGCAATATTCGGTTGAAAATCGGTGAAGGTGTAACGGGATGGGTGGTGGAGCATCGTTCCGTGGTTGCGCTCGCTTCGAATGCGGCCGCCGATAGCCGTTTCAAGCGTTTCCAAGCTCTCGTCGAAGATACCTACGAGGCATTTCTCTCGGTTCCGCTGCTTAGCGGAGGCGAGGTCATCGGCGTGATCAACGTCCACCATCGTGAACCTCACAAACACACCACGGACGAAGTTGCGCTGTTGACTTTCGTCGGCGAGCAAATGGGTGGGGCGATCATGAAGAGCTTTCTTGCCGAAGAAAATGCCCGGCTGATCGAAGAAACGGCCGAGATGCGCCGGCAGCTCGAGACGCGCAAGCTCGTCGAACGAGCGAAAGGCATTCTGCAGACGCGCCACAGTCTGACGGAAGAAGAAGCGTATCTCCGTTTGCGAAACGAAAGCCGGCGATTGCGCCGCCCCATGCGCGAACTCGCCGAAGCGATTATTCTCTCGGAAGACCTGAGCAAGAAAAGCGAGCGCGTGCAGTAATCTAAAATTTGCGCGAGTTCCGGCCAATTTTTAGTAATCCGCACCTGCTTACCATTGCAGGAAACTTCTGGCCCCGAGAAATTGACGAGCAACGTTTTCCCGCGATCCGAAAGCACTATTCCGTGGCTCCGGGAAATACGGTAGTCGCTCTCGAGCATCAGCCGCTCGGGCCGGCTCGCGGTCAGATTGTCCTGTTGCACGGCTTAGAGGGTTCGGCGAGCGCGGGATATTTCGCGAGCTTCACGCAAGAGGCTCTGCTGCGAGGCTACGGCGTCCACCGCCTTAACATGCGCACCTGCGGCGGTACCGAGGATCTGTGCGAAACCATGTATCATTCGGGTCTCACAGGCGATACGAAGTTCGTTATCGAGCAACTCAAGCAGCCCGTGTTTGTTGGTGGATTCTCGCTGGGCGGTAACGTTGCGTTGAAACTGGCGGGCGAGCTGGGCGAGAGCGGACTACTCGCGGGAGTATGCGCGATATCCACCCCCATTGATCTCGCGGCATGCGTGCGTGCGATCGACAGACCTTCGAATATTTTGTACGCCAGGCGTTTTCTGAAGCGACTGCGCGAGCGGGTAAGGCGGATGAACGCTCTGTCCCCGCAGGCCTACAGCACCGAAGGGCTCGATGAAGTGAAAACGATCTGGGAGTTCGACGACCGTTTCACCGCGCCGCTCTTCGGCTTCGGTACTGCGGCTAATTACTACGCGACGCAATCGGCGACGAACTATCTCGACGCCATTCGAATTCCAACATTGGTGATTGCAGCAAAAGACGATCCGTTAGTGCCATTTGAGATCTATCGCCATTCCGCATTTGAAAACAATCCGGCGCTGACGCTAATCGCGCCCGAGCACGGTGGACACTTAGGCTTCTTATCACGCCACAAACCGAGGTTTTGGCTGGACGGCATTGCACTCGACTGGATCGGCCGTCACGAAGCGAGAGCTTTTTGCAGCTCGCGCGGCAAGCCCGCATCGTACGCCTTGTAAGCCTCGTCGAGCACTTCCACTACATGCGCCACGCGCTGCCCATTGCCATGCAGGCGCGCGCCGGCGGCGAGCTGCAACATGCAGCCGGGATTCGCGGTCACAATGAGTGACGCTTTGGTGGTCGCAACGAATTCCATTTTGCGCTGTAGGATCTGATCCGCCATCTCGTTCTGGACGACGTTGTAGATGCCGGCGCTTCCGCAGCACAAATCCGCCATCGGCATCTCGCGGAAACGAAGTCCGGGAATGGCCTTAAGCAGTTTTCGAGGCGCCGCCCGGATCTTCTGGCCGTGCGCCAAGTGGCAGGAATCCTGATATGTGGCGACGGCGTCGACCGGAGCCATCGCGGGATTCAGTTCAATGCCTGCTAAAAACTCGGTGATGTCCTTCATCTTTTCTTTGAATTGCAGAGCCCGATCGCGGTAGTCCGGGTCCGAATGCAACAGGTGATCGTATTCTTTCAAGGTGGAACCACAGCCGGCGGCGTTCGTGATGAGCGCGTCGAAATCTTCGGCGAGAAAAACGTCTATGTTGGTTCGCGCCAGCGTTCGCGCCTGTTCCGCGAGGCCGGAATGAAGGTGCAGCGCGCCGCAGCAGTTTTGAGCGGCGGGAATCACAACCTCGCAGCCATTCCTTTGCAGGACGCGCACAGTCGCTTCGTTAAGGCGTGCAAACGCAACATTGGCAATGCATCCTGCTAAGAAGCCAACCCGATAGCGGCGCTCGCCCAGGGCCGGGAAAGTCTTGCCGATCTTCGAATAAAAGAATGGCGCTTCGGCGTTGGGGGTAAGAGCTTCCAAATTCGACAGATTGCCGAAGAGTTTCAGGACGCCCGTCAAGCGCACCAGTCGCTGCAGCCCGGAAACCTGGTAAATATACAGCAAAGCGCCGGCGATCTGAAGATTCGTGCGAGATGGCAGTAGTTTCTGGAAAACCACCGAGCGCACCAGGCGCGTAAGCCGGGAAGGCGCTTCTTGCGCCCGGATCTGCTCGCGCGCGTCTTCAATCAGCCGGCCGTAGGGAACGCCCGAGGGGCAGGCCGTCTCACATCCACGGCAAGCCAGGCAAAGGTCCAGGTGCTGAATATAGGATTCAGTAATAGGCGCGCCGCTCGCCACCTGATTCATTTGATAGATGCGGCCGCGCGGCGAATCCATTTCGATTCCTAATTCGCGATACGTCGGACACGCATTCAGGCATAGGCCGCAGTGTACGCACTTGTCAAGATCCGCCTGCGCGGGTCCGCTAGATTCTGCCATACAAACGCGACCGGTTCAGAAGATTATTGGGGTCGAACATCTGTTTAACCTTCTTCATGATGGCAAACGCGTTGGCGCGCGCCGGCGATGCGCCTATGAGCCAAAGCTCTTGGCTCGTTCGCCTCTCTTCCGGAGCGAACTCCACGACTGCGCTCCATCCGTTTTGAATGGCCGCCTGCCAAAGGGCCGGGAGCGCCTGCCAGGATGTCAGGTAAGCATAGGTCACGCCAGAACCCGCATGAGAAATACAAGGGCCCGATACAAGCCGGAGGACCGCTTGCGTATCGGTGAGTTTGGTCGAAAGGCGAAGCACGACTCCATTCGGCTGGCGGCGAACAAAATCAGCGGAGAATTCGGAGATGCCTTTCCACCAATTGGCTTCCGCGATGCCGGTCAAGCGTTCGCCGCTCTCTAGTTCTTTGGCGTAGCGCCCGAGTACGTTGGCGCTCCCAGCTCACGCGTACCGCGACAACATAGCCGGAAGCGCCCAACCGAGCCGCGGCGGGTGGCGAGACGATTTCGAGAGCTATCGGCCGCAGGATGCTATGCGCAATTGCATCTCGTTTCTCGATTGCCGAATCGAGCTCGGGGAAAGTCAGCAGGAACGTGCTGGTTTGCTCCGGCAAAGGATGCAGCCGGAAGTTGACGCTCGTGATCACGGCGAGCGTGCCGAAACTCCCGATCATGAGCTTTCCCATGTCCAGTCCGGCAACATTTTTTACCACCATGCCGCCGGTGCGGACCAAGCGTCCGTCGAGCGTCGCGAACTGCATGCCGATGATGAGATCGCGGGCGGTTCCGAAGAGTCGCCGCATAGGTCCGCTGGAATTGGCCGATACGATACCGCCGACAGTAGCCTGCGTTGGAAACGGTGGATCGAGCGCGATCATCTGACCGTTCGCCGCCAGCAGTTTCTGCAGGTCGGCGAAAGCCATTCCTGCTTCCACGCTGATGGTCAGATCGTTCGGCTCATATTGCAGGACGCGGCGTAACCCGCGAGCGCAAACCAGCACTTCTGCCGGGCGCACTGGCCCGCCCATAAGCCGCTTGGAATTATTGCCGGTCGTTTCAATCGTTCTCCGTTTCGACGCAGCTTCCTGCAAAGCGAAAGCCAGGTCTTCCGCCGAGGATGGCGTGACTCGATGCATGAATTTATTGTTTTCTGAGCTAACCTTTACTCTAAGACAGGGGCTAAACGCCTAACCATGCGCCATGAATTTTGAGTATTCCGCCGAGCAGGTCGAACTCAGGAAGTCTATCCGGGAGTTCGCTGAAGCCGAGATCGCGCCAAAGGTTCTCGAATGGGACGAAGCTCAGTTTTTTCCGCTTGAAGTGATCAAGAAAGCCGGTCAATTGGGAATCATGGGCGCCATTTTCCCAGAGGATCTAGGCGGCGCCGGGCTCGGTTACATCGACTACTCAATTGTCATCGAAGAGCTGGCGCGGGTGGATCCGAGCGTGGCGCTGATTGTCGCTGCGCACAATTCGCTTTGTACGAATCACATTTTCCTCGCGGGAGATGACGCGCAGAAAAGAAAATACATTCCGAAGCTTGCCACGGGTGAATGGATTGGCTGTTGGTCTCTGACCGAGCCGGAGGCCGGTTCGGACGCCGCGGGCACACGCTCCACAGCCGTTCTGAAAGACGGCGAATGGGTACTGAACGGCGGAAAAACATTTACCACTAACGCGCATTACGCCGACGTCTGCGTGGCGATGGCGGTCACCGACCGGGGCGCTTCGCAACACGGCATTTCGGCCTTCATTTTGGAAAAGGGAACCACCGGCTTCAAAGTGGGAAAAAAAGAAAACAAGCTCGGCATGCGAGCGAGCGCAACCGGCGAGGTGCTCTTCACGGATTGCCGCCTGCCGCGCACGCAGCTTCTCGGCAAGCAAGGCGAGGGATTCGTAGACAGCCTGCGCATTCTCGACGGCGGAAGGATTTCGATCGCCGCGCTCGCGGTCGGAATTGCTCAGGGCGCCTTCGATGCAGCGCTGAAGTACTCGAAGCAGCGTAAGCAATTTGGCCGCTTCATTTCCGAGTTCCAGGCGATTCAGGACAAGCTGGCCAATATAGCGACGGATATCGAAGCGGCCCGCTGGCTGGTGTACTGCGCGGGCGCACGCAAAGATGCGGGCCGGCGCATCACGCGCGAATCGGCGATGGCAAAGCTTTTCGCGTCCGAGATGGCCGTAAAAGCAGCGGACCAGGCACTGCAGATACACGGCGGCTACGGATTCATAAAGGAGTACGGCGTCGAGAAGTTCTATCGCGACGTGAAGCTGTGCACCATAGGTGAAGGAACCAGTGAGATCCAGCGCCTGGTGATTGCGCGCCAGTTGTTAAAAGAGTGATGGCCACGTCAGCCGAAATCGGTGCATTATCGCAGCGGATCCTGGCCGGAGAGCCGCGGGCTTTGGCACGCGCGGCCACACTCGTGGTGAATCAACCGGCCGCCGCCCAAGCGCTGAGAGAATCGCTATCCGCGCACATCGGACACGCCATGACCATCGGTATCACCGGCGCGCCCGGGGTCGGAAAAAGCACGCTGGTCGATCAACTAACAAAAATTCTCCGCAGTGAAAGGAAAACAGTGGGCATCATCGCCGTAGATCCAAGCAGTCCCGTTTCGCAAGGCGCGATTCTCGGCGATCGCATCCGCATGCAGCGCCACCACAGCGATCCAGGTGTTTTCATCCGCTCGCTGGCCAGCCGCGGCAAGTCCGGCGGTCTTGCCGCGGGCGTTCGCGAAATCGCTCTCCTGCTCGCTGCTGCCGGCCGTGACGTGGTCATCATCGAAACGGTGGGCGTGGGGCAAGAGGAAGTGGAGGTTACACGCGCCGCCGACATAACGGTTCTCGTGCTGGTGCCCGGGCTGGGCGATGACGTGCAAGCGATGAAGGCCGGTATCATGGAAATCGCGGATGTATTCGCCATTAACAAATCCGATATGCCCGGCGCCGATCGTCTCGAGCAGGAGATTCGGATGATGCAGAGCCTCGGCGGCGAAGCCGACCGCTCGAGCGCCGCTCCGATTCGCAGAGTTGTAGCGAACGACGGCACGGGGATCGAGGATCTGCTGGCGGCGATTCGCGGCGTATTTCAGAGCCGGAAGCAATGGCAATCGAAATCGATCATCTAGGGATCGCGGTGCGCAGTCTGGCCGAAGGATTGCATTTGTACGAAAGGACGCTTGGCCTGGAGGTCAGCGGCACGGAAACGATTGCCGCCGAGCAAGTGGCGGTTGCGATGCTGCCTGCGGGCGCGGACATCAACGCGCCGCGCATTGAGTTACTCCAAGCAACCAGTGAAGCATCGCCGATTGCCCGATTCATCGAGAAGCGCGGGCCTGGATTGCACCACATTGCACTGCGCGTGGATAATCTGCCATTGACAATCGAACGGCTGAAGAACCAGGGCGCGCGCGTGTTGGACGAGCCGCGGCGTGGCGCAGGCGGTCACTTATATGTATTTCTTCACCCAGCTTCAACGGGTGGCGTGCTATTGGAATTGATTCAGAAGGAGCTAGTGAGGGATTGAGCGCGAAAGCAGAAATCGGGATTATCGGCGGCAGCGGCCTCTACGCCATGCCGGGGTTCGAGGTGCAAAAAGAAGTTCGGCTCACAACGCCGTTCGGAGATCCATCGGACCCATACATGGTGGGCCGGCTGGAGGGCAGGGAAGTCGCGTTTCTTGCCCGCCACGGCCGCGGCCATCGGCTAACGCCATCGGAATTGAACTATCGCGCAAATATTTTCGGCATGAAAATGCTGGGCGTGGAACGTATACTCTCGCTGAGCGCGGTTGGATCGATGAAAGAAGAACATGTTCCGCTCGATTTCGTAATTCCCGATCAGTTCTTCGATCGCACGCGCGGGCGCATATCCACATTCTTTGGTGGAGGTGTGGTGGCTCACATCAGTTTTGCCGATCCCGTCTGCCCGCGCCTTTCCGCCGCATCCCATCGCGCGGCCGGAGAACTGGGGATCAATAGCAAGCGCGGCGGAACTTACTTGTGCATGGAAGGTCCGGCGTTTTCAACCCGAGCCGAATCGAACGTCTACCGCAGTTGGGGCATGGATGTCATAGGCATGACGAACCTGCAAGAAGCGAAACTGGCGCGCGAGGCCGAGATCTGCTACGTGACGATCGCCATGGTGACCGATTACGATTGCTGGCATGAAGCGCACGACGCCGTCACCGTCGACCAGATTATCGGAAATCTGACAAAGAATGCCGACAATGCTTGCAAGCTCGTGCGGCAGGTGGTGCGGGAACTTCCGCACGCAAGAGATTGTAAGTGCGGCTCGGCGCTGAAGCATGCAATCCTTACCGATCCGAAAGCAATCACACGCGAAGCGAAAGACAGGCTAGGGCTGCTCATTGGCAAGTATACCGGCTAACGAACTGGCCAGAGAGATTCTGGACGCTTGCCTGAGAGACGGCACTTGGCCGGCGCGTATGCTCGACGATCTGATCGAGCGCGCGCTGGACGAAGAGGATCAATTCACCGCCAGCGCTGCAAACCGCGCACTGTTCGGGATTGTGATTGAGCGCCTGGGCGATCTGTTTGAGCCAGCGCTGTGCGATGTGTATGCGAAGCTTTTCTCGCACGTGATTGCGCGCGCGCTTCCGGAATACAGCGCCGCCGATTTGCTCATTCGTTACCGGCGGATTCGACAGGTGCGGCGGTTTCAGGGCGGCGAGGTGCAAAGGGTATTCGTTCTGTCCCGCGTTACGCTCGGGGCGGACGTGGCGGTGACGAGCGTTGCGCTCGCGGCGGCGAAAGAGCGGTTTCCCGGCGCGGAAATATGCCTGGTCGGCCCGGAAAAAAACGCGGCGATGTTTGCCGCCGATCGGAGAATCACGCCCATTACTGTTCCCTACGGGCGTTCCAGTCTACTGAGAGAGCGATTACTCGCCGCAGCCGAGTTGCAAGCAACGGTGGATGGGCCAGGCGCAATCGTTGTCGATCCGGATTCGCGGCTGACCCAACTCGGCCTAATCCCGGTTTGCGACGATGCGCGTTATTTCTTCTTCGAAAGCCGCGCGGCCGGCGGCGAGCTCGACGCCAGTCTGTCTGCGTTAACCTCCGCATGGCTTGCGCAGGTGTTCGACATGGAGCCGCCACGGCCCTATGTTGCGCCCCTCCCCGAGGAAAAGATCGCGGGCATCACGGTAAGTTGGGGTGTTGGCGAGAACGACGATAAGCGCGTTTGCGATGAATTGGAGTTCGACGTGTTGGCCAAGCTTCTGAGTTGGGGACGCCCCGTTCTGCTCGATCGCGGCGCGGGCGGCGATGAAGCCGATCGCGCCGACGCCCTGGCGCGCCGATTGGATGTTCCGGACTTGCTTGCCATTCACGACGGCAGCTACGCCTCATTTGCCAGCCACATTCTGCAGAGCGATCTCTATGTTGGCTACGATTCCGCCGGACAGCATGTGGCCGCCGCCGGCAATGTTCCGCTCGTCTCGGTCTTCTGTGGGCATGTGAGCGAGCGAATGTTCTCACGCTGGAGCCCAAACACGGCTAACTCGCACGTAGTATCGGTGAACGAGACGAATCGCGACACCGCGATCGAGCGCACTCTCCGGACTATTGAGGAGGTGGGGGAGGCGCTGTGGGGAGCGTCCAAGGGCTAGCCGGTTTTTGAGGCGCCGGTTTGGGTGCATTCGCCGGAGTGTTGGGACTTGCGGCTGCCGGCTGCTCCTGCGTCTTGCTCGGCGGCAGGGGCTTGGATGCCTCCTCCATGTCGTAAGTAATACTGCTCTCCGTCCCAAACTTCCGGTAATTGCGAAATTCTATCTCATTATGCGTGCTTTCCCGGCTCGCGCGCATCCACAATTGCGCCGCCAGAGGACAAACGTATTTTTGACCGCTTATCTCGGTCAAATCGTAGTCCAGGATTTCGGTGGTCTCCTGGATCGGGAATCCCTTTGGGATGTCGACGGCTACGAACTTGATGCGCGAAATCTCCCCGGTCTGCGCGTCGGCATACACCAAACCTTTGTAGGCGGTGACGATGCGCTGTGAGTCGGATGGACCGTCGCCATAGGTGATGGACCAGTCCGAGTGGCCGCTATCGATGAAATAGTTGAAGACAGCCATGCGCCTGCCGCGCAGCGTGGCCCAGTGATCCCAGCCAAATTCAGCCGCGCTCCTGGGCTCGAAAATTCCGCGCATGAGGCTGCCGAATTCGCCCGTCGATGTGGCGCCGCCGCCCCTCACGCCTTCCATATTCGTGTTGACGAGATGCCCGTTCTGCGAGTAAACGTTGTATTTTTCCTGGCCTTCGTTGTAGCTGACTCGAGCAAGAATTGTGCCGATGGATCGATAGTTATTGCCGGCGTAGGGGTCTACGTATTGGCGCGTCACCTGCACGCATACAAAGTTCGGCAAATTCGCCGTATAGTTCAGCGCGTATTCCTTCATGGCATCGAGGATTTGCTGCTGCCGCACCGAATCGGGCGGCGGAATCGGAGGCGCCTTCACACTGAGCGTCGCGGTTGGCGGCCCCGTTGGGATGCCTTGATCCGGCGCGGTTGCCGGCGAGGAGGTTACATCGTGCGTGGGAGGCTTCATGCTGGCGGTTTCATCGCGCAGCGCCTGCAATGCCTCAACCGTTTTCGGACCCGCGCCCTGCGCCTGTAGATCGAGAATGGTTTTGTCCGTCAACTTCTCGGTCAATTTCAATTTCTTGACGGAAGCCGCTATTTGCTTGTCCGTGTGTTGGCGTAAGGCCAGCTCCGATCGAATGAAATCAGCTAATTGCTGAAGATTCATCTGGAGCTGCGCCTGTAGCAGCAGAGCCAGACACAGCAGTAGGCCGATACACCTCATAGTCACTATCATGACGTACTACCGGGCCGGAGAGTTGCGCCTCCGCACTTTGTGTATCCGCATTCTTGACTTTCTGTTGATCATAGATTATCTATGTATAGAAGATCTCTGAGAAGCCAATGAAAGGCCGCAAAGAACAGAAAGACCTGCTGCCCGGAACATTGGAAATGTTGATATTGCAAACGCTGCGGCGCGGCGCGTTGCACGGCTATGCAATCGCGCAGCACATCCAACAAACCTCCCAAGAAGTGCTGCAGGTGGAAGAAGGCTCGCTTTATCCGGCATTGCAGCGCCTGTTGCGCGAGGGCTGGGTAGTGGCGGATTGGGGTATTTCAGCGCGCAATCGTAAAGTGCGCACTTACAAGCTCACTCCGGCCGGACGCAAACAGCTCGATCGCGAAATTGCTGGGTTCGAACGTTTATTGGCGGGCATTGGCCGGGTCATGAGGCCGGTGGAATCATGAATCCCGTATCGAGATGGCTGCAAAAACGGCGGGTCGAGCGTGAAATGGCGGCTGAAATAGCGGAACACCTTGCCGAAAAAATCGATCAGCTTCGCGATGAAGGCCATAGCGAGGAGGAAGCGCGCGCGCTGGCCCGCCGGCAATTCGGCAATACGACCTTGCAGCAGGAAGACAGCCGCGCGGCGTGGGGGTGGAACACAGTCGAGCAATTCTGGCAGGACACGCGCTTTGGCTGGCGTGTTCTGACGAAAACACCGGCGTTCACCGCCACCGCTGTGATCGTACTCGCGCTGGGCATCGGAATGAACACGGCGATGTTCAGTGCGGTAAAGGCAGTTTTGCTGAGCGCTCTGCCGTATCCGGAACCGGAGCGGATGGTAGAACTCCGGCAGACCGCCAAAGACGGACACATGATGAACGTCTCGGGGCTTGATTTCCGCGACTGGCGCGCACAAAGCCGAACCATCGAATACATGGCGGCGTACGGCATTGATGCCGTCACGTTGTCTGGGAGTTTCCCCGCCCGGCGTGCACGCATGGCGGCAGTGGGTAGCGGATTCTTCGATGTGGTGGCAACCCATGCGGCTATCGGCCGAACGTTCAGTGCCGGCGAGCAGAAACCGGGCGGAACGCCCACGCTTGTTTTCGGATACGAATTAGCGGAGGCTGTATTCGGCGCTCCGGCCAACGCCATTCAAAAGACCGTGCGCCTGAACGGCATGGCGTTTACAGTGATCGGCGTGATGCCGCCAAAATTCAACTTTCCCGATAACGCGCAACTCTGGTTGCCCAATGATCTGTTTCCGGATGAGACCGGAAGATCGGCGCACAATTATCGCGTTATCGGCCGGCTAAAGCCCGGAGTAACTGTGAGCCAAGCCCAGGCGGATATGGATGTAGTCGCCGCGCGGTTGGCGAAGGAATATGCCGATGACAGAGACGAAGGCATTCGCGTAACATCTCTTTTCGAATTTTTGACAGGCGGCGTGCGGCCCGCGCTTTTGACACTTTTTGGCGCCGTAACGCTGGTGCTGCTGATCGCCTGCGTGAATATCTCGAATCTGCAACTGGCGCGCGCGGCGGCTCGCCGCAAAGAGATGGGCATGCGGTCGCGCATTGGGAGCGGCGCGCGGACGCTTGATTCGCCAATTGCTGACCGAAAGCGTCTTGCTTGCCGGTGCCGGCGGGTTGCTAGGTCTGGCGCTGGCGGAATTGGCGGTGAGAATACTTCGTATCGCCGCGCCGGCAAACATCCCGCGCATCCAAAATCTCGGCATCGATCACCGGCGTGCTGTGCTTCACGGCGGCATTATCGCTACTCAGCAGGACTTCTGTTTGGCGTGCTGCCCTCGCTCGATAGTTCAAAGACCGACGTAAATGACGCCTTGAAGCAGGGCGCGGGCAAAGGAGAAGGAGTACGCCAAAACGCTGGGGACAGACGCTCGTGGTCGGCCAAATCGCGCTGGCTATCGTGCTGCTGAGTGGCGCCGCATTGCTGATCAAGAGCTATTGGAAGCTGGCGCATGTCGAAACAGGGCTTGCATCCGGCGGTGTATACGTCACCGATATCACCTGGCCCGCCTCCGCGGACGGCAATTCCGTAGATGGCGCGTTCGTGCGTCAAGCGGGGACACAAATGCTCGAACAGATTGCGCAGCTGCCGGGAGTGCGGGCGGTCGGGTTGATTCACGGATTGCCTTTCCAAGGCGCCCCTGACGGAGGCTTCGAAATCGAAGGCCGGCCGTTGCCCGCCGATCCGCACCTGTATCCTGACGCCGAGTACCGAATGATCACGCCTGATTACTTCAAAGCCTTTGGCAGTGCCCATTCTCAGAGGCCGTGGTTTCACGGGCGAAGATCGGCGCAGCGCACAGCAAGTGGCGATTGTGAATCAGTCCTTCGCAAAAGAATTCTTCCCGGCTGGCGAGACCTTGGGCAAGCGCATCCGCTTTCTGGGCTTCGACCGCAAACCGCAGTTCATGACGATTGTTGGAATTGTGCCCGATGTGCGCTCGTTCGGGTCTAAACCAGCCCGCCAGGTCCGAAGTCTATGCCGATTACTTCCAACATGCCGACGCTGCCATGAATGTTGCGCTCGTCGTGCGCGGGCCGGCAAGCCTGCAGCCACAAATAGAACGGATTGTCACTGCCTTGAATCGCAGCACCGCTGTGAATTTCGAAAGCATGGACGGCTTGATCTCAGGCACTATCGCGCGCGAGCGTTTCCAGACGGCGCTGCTGACCCTGTTCGCCGCTTGTGCGCTGCTGCTGGCCGTCATAGGCGTATATGGGTTGCTGTCCTATGGCGTGACGCGGCGAACCAGCGAAATGGGTGTGCGGATGGCGCTCGGCGCAAACAGTGGAAGCATTGCGCGATTGGTGCTGGGCCAGGGCGGCGTGCTGGTTCTGGCAGGCGTGGCGCTCGGCCTGGTTGGTTCGTTGATTGCGACTCGCGCGTTGCAAGCCATGCTCTACGAAGTAAAAACAAGTGATCCTTCGGCGCTGCTCGCCGTCGTCGCAGGTTTTGCAGTGGCGGCTCTTGTGGCGTGCTACCTGCCAGCACACCGGGCATCGCGGATCGATCCATCGGAAGCGTTGCGTGCGGAGTAGACCTCTTCGCTTCCATCCGGAATTAATGAAACCGGCACGAAATCCGGGGCATCGCTGATTTGAATGGCCAGGCTGGATGTAAGGTTCTCAGCGCTGCTCGTCGCGAGCTTGTTCGCCCAGGACACAACCATCCGAACGAACGTTCCTTTGGTAGTCGTTCCCGTAAGTGTGACGGACGAAGGAGGGCGCTTTGTGTATGGCCTCCATTCCTCCGATTTCGTGGTCCGTGATAACGACGAATTCCGGCCAGTACGAATAGACGATCCGGATTCGACAGTCGCTCCGCTTGATCTTGTGGCGCTCATTCAAACCAGCGACATATCCGGCTCGGCTTTGATGAAAATCAAGAAGGTCGGAACGATGATTCAGGATGCAGTTGTCGGGGCGAATGGAGCGGGAGCTGTTGTGACCTTTGCCGATCAGGTGAAGATTGTGCAGGATTTCACGAGTAAAGACGAGGATTTTGCCGCCACATTTCGCAACCTGAACTCGGTCGATTCGCGCGATGGAAAATTGCTCGACGCAGTCGCCAAAGGACTCGATTTGCTCGCGAACAGAACAAATGGAAGACGGCGTGTGCTCGTGATTATTGGCGAGAGCAAGGATCGAGGCAGCGCCATCAAAATCCAGCATTTACTTCCGAAAATTCAGAGCTCGGGCGTAACGATCTATAACCTCGCCTACTCGGCCTACCTGACGCCGTTTACGACCAAGGCCAGCGAGTATTCCCCGCCCGAAGGTGGCCGTGGTTGGATCTTCGATAGCATTGCAGAAGCAGTACACGCCACGAAACAAGATACCTGCAAGGTTTTGATTGGGGCAACTGGCGGGCGGCAGTTTAAATTCGAAACCAAATCGAAGCTGGAAAACGATCTGATCCGTTTGGGTAGCGAGATTCATAGCCGATATATGGTGTCATTCGCCCCTCTAGAGCCATCAGCGGCAGGTTTTCATAAAATTTCCGTTGAGATCCATGGCAGACCTCAGCTTCATGTTCAAGCCCGGCCAGGTTACTGGGCGGTCGCTGAAGCCATTCGGCAATAACGCGATTACGAAACCGCGCTAAAGCCGCTCGTGCTTTTCAAGCTCCAGAGTCACGGTGCCGACCGGAAATCCCATTTGTAGCCGGAATTGAATCGGTATGCGATCGGCATCGTCGGTGATCCACATGAACAAGCGCCCCTTACGTCGGTACACCACGTTGTTGAAGACGAGCGCCTCGTATTTGATAGTCGAGTAACTCTTGCCGTTGAGATGGAGAGTTTCCCTGGGTTGCGCCTCAACCTTGGTCCCCACCGTCTTCCTGCCGTTTGTCAATAAAAGAGAAAGCGTATTTCCGGGTTCCGGTTTTAACGCGCGCAACGCGCTGAGCGCGCCCATGACGTCATATGTGCAGGGGGCAATATCCGCTTCAGCCTTCACGGTTGTGTTCTTGACCAGATCGCTTTCAGCCAGGAAGACTTTGTGACGCACAGCGTCGAAATCCATGCGGGTCGAGAAGCGGCGTTTGCCCTCGCGCCCATCGAGCACGGAGTTGATCCCACAAAACCGCTCGTTCGTGGTGAGCTTGTAGGTGTCGGAAATCTGATAGAGCCGGTCTACAACTCCGGCGCTCGTCAGGTCGAGCTCGAGCTGCCAATTCTGCTTGTCGCCATGCGAAAGCTGAAGAATAGCGGAGCCGGCGGTCATCAAACGCCATTCGATCCGGTACGTAGCTTTTTCCGGGTAAGGAAATTTCGCAGGATCGCTGTGCCCTGTCTGCGCCCATCCACTGCCGGAGGAAGCGACGAGCAAAATAGACAGCCAGACATATGCCACCGCTTTTTAGACTACTAGAAGCCGATACTTAGAAGCACCTCAGAAGGCTTGCGATCGAAGGCCCGGCAGATGGCCAGCAGGCTTTCGATGCTCGGCAAATTCGCTCCTCGCTCGATGGAGCTGATTTGCGAAACGCTCAGCCGGGTGGCCGCGGCCAGATCTTTGAGCGACCAGTCGCGCTCCACGCGCAGTAGCTTCACTCTGTGCCCGAGGCGCTCGCGCAGCAAGTCCTGCGGTATACGCCCCAGCCCAAAGCGCTCGATCGCGTTTTGCAGCGCCTGCCGCAGTTGCGCGATGGAAAACGGTTTGGCGAGATAGTCGAACACGCGCAGCTTGAACGTAGCTCGCATGCTCTCTAGCGACGGATAGCCGGTGATTACGATTATGCACAGCTCGGGCCAGCGCGCCAGCAACTGCTCGAGCACCTGCTCGCCGGAGGACGCGCCCATTTTCATATCAAGCAGCACGATGTCCGGAATACTGTTTTCGGCGGCAGCAAAAAGCTCGGCGGGCTCCGCGAAGGAGCGCACGGCATAGCTGCCTTCGTCGCGCAGTAAGTCCTCGATGTAGTTGCGAAAATCGACATCGTCGTCGAGAACGGCGACATCGACTAATCCGGCTAAGATTTCTTCGCTCATCGATCAGACCGCCGCCGGTAAAACGACTTCGAGGCACGCGCCGCCGTGCGGGCGATTCGAGGCCGATATGGTTCCGCCATGCTGAGTTACGATGCCTTCGGCGACGGTGAGTCCAAGCCCGGTGCCTTGCGCATCCAGGCGCGTGGTGACGAATGCCTCGAAAAGATTCGGCAGCAGGTCGCCCGGAATCCCAGGGCCATCGTCGAGCACCATGCAGCAGATCCAGTTTTGACCGCCGCGCTGCAGTGGTTTGGATTCGACCCGAATCGTGCCGCCGCCCGAAACGGCCAACAGCGCATTACGTAACAGGTTCACGAAAACCTGCACCAGTCGGTCTCCGTTGCCAGCCACCATGTCGCTGGCGCCCACTTCATTTTTAAACGTTACCGCCGAAGCCTTTTCATCGATCGCCACCAGGCTCCAGCTTTCGTCTATTAACGAGCGCAGTGCAAGCGGTTCGGTTTGTTGCCTGCGAACGCGAGCGAAATCGACCAACCCTTCGCTGATCTTACGCAGCCTCTGCGTAACCCGCAGCATGCGGCTCAGACGTTCGAGTGTATGGCTATCCTGCTTCGTTTCCAGAAGTTTTTCGATCGAGCCCTGCAGCACCGCAAGCGGTGTGTTGAGTTCGTGGGCGACGCTCGTGCTGAGAAGGCCTAGGCTCACCAGCCGGTCCTGCTCTTCGAGTTTCTGTAAGGCGTTTGCCAGGTCGTCTTCCTGGCGCCGCAACTGCGCTACGGTTGCGTTGCGCGATCGCATGATCTGTCCAATTTCGTCGTCGAGAATAAATTCGGCGCCGATCATCTCATGCTCGCGATCGTCGTGCTGAGTGGCTTCGTCGGCCTTCAGCATCAGCGTCAAGGGTTGATACACATACTGCGGCATGATGATGAATTCGAGCACCACGATAGAGAGCAGATATATTGTGCCGAGCACCAGAAAGAGGCCCGCCTTGGCTTGCCCAGGCGCGGCATGGTCGAATTCATGAGGCAGGCTGATCCGCCGGTAAACGCCGGGCGCCGCGCCATTGCGAATCAACGTGCCGGTTGTTTGGGGCCAGATGGCATCCGGTTGCTTCCGCAGATATTGCTGTCCCTCGGCGGGCAATCCCACTTGGTCCGCGGGGCCCTCGACGAAATCAATGTGGCTCGAAAATAGCGGAATCACTGAGAGGTAGACCGATACCGCCAAAACAAAAAAAAAGACGTTATGCAGCAGCGCGAGCTTGTGCCGTACCTTTAGCCCGCCAAACTTACGGAAAGCGTAGTTGGGTGGCTTTGGAGGCTTATGACTGTTGCGCGAGCTCCCGGCCAGGTTCAATTTCTTGTTCCTTGTATTGCAATTGATAGAGCTTCCAGTAAATGCCGCGGCGCGCCAAAAGCTCCTGATGGGTGCCGGCTTCGCGCAGTTGCGCGCGGTGCATCACCAGAATACGATCCGCGGTCTGAATCGTGGAAAGCCGATGGGCGATCACGAGCGACGTGCGATTGGACACCAGCCTGATCAGCGCGTCCCGCACCCGCAGTTCGGTTTCGGTGTCTACGCTCGAGGTGGCTTCGTCCAGGATGAGTATCCGCGGATTGTGTGCCAGTGCGCGGGCGAAACTGATCAGTTGTTTCTGCCCGGTCGAAAAACCGTTTCCACGCTCGCGCACTGGAGTATCAAAACGCTCCGGAAGCTCTTCGATGAGGCCGCTGAGGTTTACCTGATCCGCCGCGCGGCGCACGTCGTCGCGGGTTATGCCCGGCGTCCCAAGACGAATATTGCTTTCGAGCGTTCCCGTGAACAGATAGGCGTCTTGCAGCACGACCCCAAAATGCCTCCGCAGATCCCGCAAGTCGAATTGCCGGACATCGATACCGCCGATCCGGATAGCGCCGCGCTGCACGTCGTAAAAACGCAGCAGTAAATTGGCGAGCGTGGTCTTGCCCGCGCCGGTGTGTCCCACGATGGCGATGTTCTCGCCCGCGGCCACATGAAAAGAAACATCCTTCAACACCCAATCTTCACTGTTGTAAGCGAACCAGACGTGATCGAATTCCACATCTACCCCCGCTTCCGGGAAGGCCCTCGGCGCCGCCGGCGAGACGATCGCCGGCTGTGTATCGAGAAGCTTGAAAATGCGTTCCGATGCGGCCATTGCGCCTTGTAGGATGTTGTACTTTTCGCTCAGATCCTGGATCGGCCGGAAAAAGCGCAGCCCATATTGGAAGAATGCCACCAGCACTCCGAGCGTAAGCGCGCCTTGCCGGATGCGCACGCCGCCATACGCGAGCAGCATGCCGAGCGCCAGCATGCCAAGAAACTCTACCACCGGGTAAAACCATCCATATGCGGTAATCGAATCTTTGAACGCCAGCATGTGGTCGCGATTGATCACTTCGAACTCTTCTTTGCTTTTTTGTTCGCGGTTGAAGAGCTGCAACACCGCAATTCCGGCGATATGCTCCTGCAGATAGGCGTTGATGCGGGCAATGGCTACCCGGATGCGCCGGTAACTCTGCGAAGCGGTGCGCCGGAATTGTATGGTCACCAATAGAACCAAAGGCATCACCGCGAGCATCAGCCCGGTCATTCCCGGACTGAGCCGCAGCATGGCCGCGATAACGAACGTAAGCATCAGGAGATCGCCCACGATAGTGACCAGCCCGGAAGCGAACAGATCGTTCAGCACGTCGACATCCGTGGTCACGCGCGTGACCAGCCTGCCCACCGGATTTTTGTCGAAGTACGCCAGGTCCAGCGTTTGCAGGTGCGCGACGAGCTGGCGCCGCAGATCGAACATCGCGCGCTGGCCAGTCCATTGCATCAGGTACGTCTGACCGAAGTCGAAAAAGAATCCCAAAACGACCACGCCGAGATAGAGCAGGCTCAGTTGCGTAATTCCCGTCCAGGCATCGCGGGAGAGCCAGTTGTCTAACAATGGGAGAATGTGGGCGTGCCGCGTGGGCACCAGGTAGCGGTCGATCGCCAATTTCGTAAGCAGCGGTCCGGCGATTTGAAGGGCGGAATCGACAAGCAGCAGCAGTAGCGACGCAAGTACCACGTTGCGATACGGCTTCATATAGGTAAGAAGCCGCTTCATGAGGCGCGAATCGTAGGCTTTGCCGAGTACTTCTTCTTCCAAATTGTTTGTGCCCGCTTATCAACAGACTAACCCAGGCGCCATTGCTCGCCCGCTCTCGCGGCACGTTCAGGCGCGGCCCCGCAGGCACATGAGATGAACGGTGTCGTGCTGATCGACAAACCGCCCGCCTGGACAAGCCACGACGTCGTGAACCGCTGGCGCAAGCTCGCGGGCGCCAAACGCGCCGGACACTTGGGCACGCTTGATCCGATGGCCACCGGCTTATTGGTACTGGTCACTGGAAGAGCGACCCGGCTGGCGCAATATTACGTGAAGGCGGAGAAAGGCTATCTCGCCGAGATCACCCTGGGCATCCTCTCGGATACCTACGATGCAGAAGGTCAGGTCGTCGCCGTCACGAATGACCTCCCCGCCGATGCGGTCATAGCGGAAGCTCTAAACCAGTTCACAGGCCGCTTCTGGCAGATGCCGCCACCGGTTTCGGCGAAAAAGATCGGCGGCGTTCCCGCTTATAAATTGGCTCGTCGGCAGATACCCGTCGAATTAAAACCGGTCGAGGTGGAAGTGAAGCGCCTGGAGCTGCGCAGTATATCGCAAGGCAAAATCTCGGCGCTGATCCAGTGCTCGAGTGGAACCTACATCCGGAGTATCGCGCACGATCTCGGCCAACGGCTCGGATGCGGCGCATTACTGAGCGCCTTGCGGCGCGTTCAGGTCGGTGAGTTCAGCCTGGATCAGGCGAGTACCATGGAAGAACTTCGCGAACTGGCGGCATCGAACCGTTTGTCGGAGGTAGTAATCTCGCCTGCCGCGCTGCTGGGAGATATGCCCGCCGCCTACTTCGATTTAGCCGAAGAGGCGCGCATTCGCTCCGGCAACGACTTCCGGACTTCGCCGTTCGTGGTTCCACCCGGCGCTCCGCGGGTCAAAGCGTTGTCTCATTCCGGCGACCTGATCGCCGTAGGAGAGTTAAAAATCCCTAATTTGTACCACCCCGGTACGGTTTTGTGAGTCAACTGGAAGGTGTAAGTCGCTCGGCTATGTTAACAAGGAGAAGTTAAATCAGAAACAATGTGGCGTATAGTCGCGTGTCTTGCTGCAGTCATCCTCTTGCATGGCCCCGTCGAGGTGCTTGCACAGAATCCTGACACACCTCCGCCGGCCGCTCCCGCCGCGAAGCCCCAATTTTTTGCCGGCAGCGTCACGGAATTGGATGAAAGCCACATTGTGGTATCGCGCAAGCTGGTGGGCCGCCCGCTGGAAAGCCGCACGTTCCTGATCGATTCAAAAACCAGGATGAACGCCGTCATTAAGGTCAAGAGCCGAGTTACGGTGCGTTACCGGCGCAGGCCCGAGGGCGACCTCGCGTTGGAAGTGCAAGCGCGCCCTGCGGCTCGCCCCAAGACTCCGTAGTTATTTTTTCTCTTGCGTAAGAGTTCGGCGCTTCTTCGCCCAGCCCGGCTTGTCCACTTGGTAAGCGCGCCCGACCGCCAGCGCATCTGGCTCGACGTTCTTCGTGATCACCGAACCTGCCGCGACGTAAGCCCCATCTGCAATGGAAAGCGGCGCGACCAGCGTGGAATTGCTTCCTACGAACACCTGGTCGCCAATGTTCGTGGGATGCTTTTTCTGCCCGTCGTAATTGCAGGTAATCGTCCCGGCGCCAATGTTGGCGCCCGCGCCGATATTCGCATCGCCGAGATACGCGAGATGATTTGCTTTTGAACCTTTGCCGAGCCTGGTCTTTTTCAACTCGACAAAATTTCCGACGTGGGCGCCATCGGCGGTTTCGGCCTGCAAACGCAGCCGCGCGAACGGTCCCACAAAACATCCCGCACCGATCGAAGAATTTTCGGCAATCACATAAGGCAGGACCTGTACGTTGTCTCCGACTGTGCAGTCACGCAGAAACGAGCCGGTTCCAATGCGGCATTCGGATCCGATGCGCGTGCGTCCACGTAATTGCGTATTTGCTTCCACTACGGTATCCGCCCCGATTTCCACATCCACATCGATCGTCACGCTCTCTGGATTCTCGATGGTCACTCCGGTCAACATCAGCGCCTGCGCTTTCCGTGCACGCAGGATCTTATCGGCGAGTGCGAGTTCGACGCGCGTGTTGATCCCGAGCAACTCGGTCTCATCGGCCACGAGCAGCGGCGCGACCGCATGGCCATGGCGCGCCAGGATTCCGACCATATCGGTCAGGTAGTATTCCTTCGCGGGATTATCCGGAGTGATTTCGCCGGCATATTGCCAGAACAGCTTTGCGTCGAAACAATACAACCCCGGATTGATTTCTTGAATCGCGAGTTGCTCAGGGCTGGCGGCTTTTTGTTCGACGATGGCTTCTACCAATCCACGCTCGTTCCGTACGATGCGTCCATAGCCGGTGGGCTCGCTCAGTTTCGTCGTAACAATCGTTCCGCCCGCCGCCGAATCGTGACGGTGATCGAGAAGCGCGCGCAGCGTCTGGGGCCGTAGCAGCGGTCCATCGCCGTTCAATATCAAAAGCCGCCCGTCCGTTCCGCCTATGACTTTCCGCGCGCAAAGGACGGCATGTCCCGAGCCCTTCTGCTCGGCCTGTTCTGCAAAACGGATGCCCGGCACGTGGACGCTCTGGCGCACCTGCTCGGCCTGATGTCCTACGACGGCGGTAATGCGCTCGGCTGGCGCTACCTGCAATGCGGCGCGAATGATCTGGTTAAGAAGCGTGTCTCCGCCCGCGTGATGCAATACCTTGGCGATCTTCGACTGCATGCGCGTTCCCAGGCCGGCGGCCAGGATTACGACGTTAAGCTCTTGATTCATAAAACTGCATTCATCTAACTTCCCAATCTCTGTGCCGCGAGGGCTTCTCTCCGGACCTGGTGAACGCGCGAGCGGCTGGCGAGGTCGATCACAACCCGCGCGAGCGCCGCCGGATCATGGCGAATTTTTTTCTGCGCCACCGCCGAATCGGAAACCAGGTCCGCGGTCACGACTTTGAGCCCAAGCCCGGTCAGAGACTCCATATCGTTCTCGACCGGCTTCACCTGCACGCGGGCGTATTTGCGCGCCAGCACCGCGGGAATGGGCGCGGAATTCAGAACCGCGCAATCGATCAGTTTTCTGCCGGCGTGCGCGTGAATCGCCTTAACGTGCGCCGACGCGCTGAAGTTAATCGTCTCCCCGGGCTGCCACATCAGGTTCACGAAATAGATCTTCATAGCGGCTGAATTCGCGATCTCTTCCGGTATTCGTTTCACGAGAATATTGGGGATCACGCTTGTGTAAAGCGATCCGGGCCCCAAGGTGATCAGATCGGCTTTTCGAATCGCCTCCAGCGTTTCCGCCAGCGGGTCGCAATCGTCGGGCCGCAACCGGATGGTCTCGATAGGCGTCCGGCTCCTACTGATTTTGCTTTCGCCACTCACGACCGAGCCGTCGCGCAGCACCGCCTCGAGTGTCACGTTGGCCGAGGTAGCGGGAAAAATCCGTCCGCGAATCGCCAGGATTTCGGACGATAGTTTCACCGCCTGTGCGAAGTCGCCTGTGATCTGGTGAAGCGCCGTCAGAAACAGGTTGCCGAAGCTATGCCCCTTCAGCCCTCGCCCTCCATCAAAGCGATATTGGAACAGGCGCGAGAGCAAATGCTCATCCTCGGAAAGCGCGGTCATGCAATTTCGTATGTCGCCGGGCGGCAGGATATCGAAGTCGCGCCGCAGCCGTCCCGAGCTGCCGCCATCGTCGGAGACCGTCACGACTGCCGCGATATCGACCGCCGGGAGCCCCGCCTCAGCGCTGTCCTGCGCGCCGCGGGCGTGCTTCTTCAAGCCCGAAAGGAGCGTTGACAAGCCCGTCCCGCCGCCGATCGACACGATCCGCAGTGGAGCCTTCATCAAAATCCGTTGCGCGGGCGAGACCCGAGTCAAGCTAGGCATGACTCCTCAAACGCTCCAGGATCTCACAAGGATGCGCCGGCCCCCAAGTAACACGCAAAACGTGCACCGTATCAAGCGCACCGCCCCTGGGCAAACGAGTTCCTGCAACGACTGGCGGCACGCGGACCGTGCCCTTTGCGCTTTTCAACGACGTTTTTTGGGCTTTTCGTCTTCTTCTTCGTAAACCGGAACCGAGTCCAGGTCTTCGGCTTCGAATACCTGACCGCAGTCCAGGCAGCGCACATAGTCGATGCCGTCCCGCCGGTGGAGAAACTCGGTTCGCTCGTGCTGACAACCCTGCATAGCGAAGTAACACCTATTCTAGACCGAGCGAGTTTTGTGTCAAGTGTTTAATCGCGGTCCAGCCGGTAGTATGTGGATGTGCATCCAACGATTTTGTGAAAGTACCCCCGCCCCATCGTCTCGCGCCGCGCGAACAGGACCTCCTCGAGGCCACCGCCGCTCTTCCTGCTATCTCCGGAATCTACGCGATCTTTGCCGCTGGAGCAGCCCCGCACCTGAGCTGGTCCATCAACCTGAAGCGCAGGCTCGCCCGCCTGCTCGCGGGCCAATATCGCGGGCGGATTGATGCCATCGAGTATTGGCCCGCGGGATCCCGGCTGGAAATTTCGCTCCTGCTCTACGAGCTGACCAGGGCCTACTATCCCACCGATTACCGGAAGCGCCTTCGCTTGCGCCTGCCCTGGTTCGTGACTCTCCTGGACTATGATCCTTTCCCGCGGCTCGAAGTCATGAACCGCATCCCCCGCAAAAGTTCGCAGGTATTTGGCCCCTTTGCCAACCGCGAACTCGCCCAGCGCTACGAACAGGAAGTGCTGGCGCTTTTTCAGATTCGCAGGTGTAGCGACACTCTTGCGCCGCGCGCCGATCATCCAGGTTGTATCTATGGCGAGATGAGCCAGTGCCTGCGGCCCTGCCAATGCGCTGTCACGGCCGATGAATACGCGAGCGAAGTCGATCGCGTCGCGGATTTTCTCTCGACAAACGGCAAGAGTCCGGCAAGCGCGCTCGGAGCCGCGCGTGAAAAAGCCTCCGCCGATCTCGATTTTGAGCAGGCCGCTCAGATCCATAAACGGCTGGAGAAGGTGACTGCCGCGGCCAGTTGCCGCGACGACGTGATCTCCTCCGTGGATCGGCTCAGCGGCGTGGCATTGACCAAAAGCGTGAATAGACTCCACTTCCGCTTATGGCCCATGGCGCACGGCTACTGGCAGGACCCGATTACTCTCGACGTGTCCGCGAGCTTCGAAACCAAGCCGCTCGATCATCTCGTCCGTGAGTTGCTGGAGTCCTCCCTCGCGGCCGCTAGTACTGAGGGCGTGCGAGCGGAACACCTCGCCATCTTTTCGCGCTGGTATTATTCCTCCTGGCGCGATGGCCACTGGTTTTCCTTCCGCGCCCTCGCCGATCTGAACTATCGCCGGCTGGTCCGCGAAATTTCCACTATGGCCAAAGCGGAGACTTCAAACGTGTTAGCGTAAACGTCATGTCCGCCTCGGAAGAAGCAGAGGAACACGTACACCACGCGCAGCAGCCATTCGATAAGTTCGTAGCGGGCACCATGGCGATTATCGCCGCGCTGCTCGCCATCGTCTCGGTTCTCGGCCTGCACTTCATCAGCGAACAGCTGCTGAATCAGCAGAAAAATTCCGACCAATGGGCCTTCTACCAGGCGAAGAACATTCGCCGTTATTCGGCGCAAGTCGCGCGCGACCTTCTGCTACAGGCGAAGGCCGGGCCTGATCTCATCGGCAAGTACGCGAAAGACATTGCCAGGTACGACAAAGACATGCAAGACATCCAGGAAAAAGCCAAAGAATTCGAAAAGGAGCGCGATATAGATAGCCGCCGCGCCGACCGTTTTCACGTAGGCGAAGTTTTTCTGGAAGTCGCGATCGTGCTGTCGTCGCTCGCTATTTTGACGAAACGAAAGTCCTGGTACATTGCCGGCATCGCTTCCGCCATAACCGGCTTGGCCGCGGCGGCTACCGCGTTCGCGTAAATGTCCCAGTCCGCTTCGGTCGAAGCTCGGCGAGCTGTTCGAGGCTCTTTTCCGGAATCGAAACCGAACAATGCAGCGTGTTTCCTGTCGTTTCGAGCGTCATGCTGTTTAGCGCGGGCGCGAGAATCGCGGCGCGCGGATCTTGTTGCGACTGCATCTGTACCATGCTCGCGAGAAAGCGCACCACATCCGCCAGCGCGTTCGCGTCCTGCGGCGAGCGGGTGGTGGCCTGGAACGATGCCTGAATGATTTGGCCGAAGCGGATTCCGCCGCTCGACTGCGTCACAGACTTAAACGCCTGTGCCTGTGGACCTGCTTCGTTGAGCATGTGTTGCGCCAAGGCTCCGTTCTGACCGAGCGCAACGAACCAAGCGTCATTATCGGCGCCGACCTCTTCAATCCGGCTCTCTAGATCCGGATTCAGGGCCAGCGGGGCCGTTCGGTTCGCAATAATCTGCTGCAGAGTGGGCAAGTCCGCCATCACCGCCACGCCGGTGTCCAGGAATGCGAAAGCCGTCGGGTTGGTATCTTTCCGGTTCACAAGCATCGAAACCCCTTGATAGTTCTCTACCTTCGCGTTCTTGGCGGTCGCGGTTGCCTTGATTCGGTCCTCATCGAAGGTGCCGCGAGCGAAAATCGCAAAGGACGAATGGCCCGCATTGCCGGCCGGCAGCACGTTTGCGATCAGCACGTGCTGCAGGTCCCGGCGTGGATCGAAGCCTGTTTGCGCGATCATTTCCTCGAAGCCGTGATCGCCCACTTGCTGCTTGCTCAGCAGATATTGGCCGAAATCCGAGCCGCGCGATTTGCTTACGTCGATACTCCCCACTACGTTCGCGCCTGACGGCACGAGCGCGAGTAAGCCTCTGTCTATGCCGGCCCACGAGCATAGACATCCCAGGCACGCCAGAACAAAGAGAGAAAGCAAACGGTACATAAAGCCCTCGCCAATAGACTACGCGCGCCCCAGGAGTAAAGTTCCGGATTAGAGATCCACGTTAGAGATCCACGCGTTTATTTCGACGGGCGCGTTTCGCCCCGGCGCTCAACCAAATTGTAGCCGCTCCGAATGCCACGCTAAGCGGAAATGCAACATAAGCCGTTATATGCCGCGGACCTGCGAAAAGCTTCCAGGAGCCTAGCGTCAGCGCCGCCGTGGCCGCTATGCCGGCGAGGAAACCTGTATTCCAGCAGCCTTCCACGACAAAGAAAATCCCGCCCGCCGCAAGCAATTTCAAACCGTAAGCCGTGGGGCCGAGACGCCACAGAAAATAAACACCCACCAGCACGGCTGCCGCGCCAAGGGTTCCCGGATAGATTCCTCCCGGCCGGATGAGTTCCCAATAAATCGCCAAAAGGCCGAGCACGGTTAGAAAAAAAGCAACGTTCGGCCCGAGGCCCATTTCAGCGGCGGCCCGGCAGCGTGGGTGCAAGTCGATCCGGATCGCCCTCCGCCTCCGGCGCGTTGAGCGGGAGTTCAAACCAGAAAGTGGAACCCGGAGCCAATTCGTTATTGAACGTTCCGATGTGGCCTTCCATTGCTTCCACCAACTGTTTGCTGATCGTAAGACCCAGGCCAGTGCCTCCGAAGCGTCGCCGGGTGGTGCCGTCGGCTTGAAAAAACGCTTCGAAAATCCTCTCGCGCACCGACTCGTCCACGCCAATCCCGGTATCGATCACTTCGCATCGCAACAAAGATTTGTCCGATCGTCTCGACAAGCGAACGTGTACTCCGCCCGTCGGCGTGAATTTGACCGCGTTCGCGATCAGGTTGGTCAGAATTTGCCGAAACCGCACGCTGTCGCTGTACAAACGCCGCGGAAGCTGCGCATCGATTTCGTAGGAAAGCGTCAAGTCCTTCGCGTCGGCGCGCAGGCGCAGCATCTTGACCACCGCCTGCACGCTCTCGCGCACATCGAACGGTTCTCTGGTCAGCGCTAGCCGGCCGGCGTCGATTTGCGAAAGATCGAGCAGGTCGTTGATAATCGTCAGCAGGTCGTTCGCGCACTGGCTGACCGCATCTACGTATTCGCGCTGGTCCGCAACGAGGTCGGTGCTCTTGAGCAGGTTGATCATTCCCATGATTCCGTTCATGGGCGTGCGCAGTTCGTGCGAAGTATTCGCCAGGAACTGTTCCTTGAGCTGGGTAGCCTCGCGCGCCAGCCGTAGCGCCTTGCTCAATTCTTCGTTCTTGGTTTGCAGTTCGTTGGCGGATTCGAGCAGCTTCTGCTCCGCCAGCTTGCGCTCGGTGATGTCGCGGCCGATACCTTGCACCGCCACCGCATGCCCACGCCGGTAGATAATCCGAGTGCTCACTTCGAGATAACGCGTCGTACCAAGCTTCGAAAATACCGGCAGCTCCAAATGCTGCGCCGCGCTGCCTCCCAGTTGTGCCCGGATGCTGTCCTGCGTCAGGTGCCGCGCCTCCGGCGCCACGAGTTCATCGAAACTCTTGCCTAGCACTTCCGCGCGCGAGTAGCCGGTCATGGATTCGGCGGCGCGATTGACGGCCAGAATCTTTCCCTTCAGGTCGTGCAGGAAAATAACATCGTTGGCATTCTCAAACAACTCGCGGTAGCGCTCCTCGCTCGTCCGCAAAGCCTCTTCCGCTATGTGGCGCGCCGTCTCGTCCTGAATCATCAGCATGCGCGCATCGCGGTCCCGCGCCTGGAACGTGCAGAACACCATGCTGACGATTAATTCCCGGTCCGCCGCCCCGCGATGCAAAACCGGACCAATCGTATTCGAAGGCTTGCGCAGCTCGGCCTCTAGCTCCGGGCCCTTCTGATCGTTGTTCGCAAACAGGTCCAGAAGGTTCAGCGAACGAATGTGTTCTTGCTCATAGCCATACAACTCCAGCGCACTGTTGTTCGCCTCCAGAATGTCGAGCGACTCGGCGGCGTACACGAGCGCGGGCACCGGATTTCCGAAAAACACTTCCTCATAAGCAAGTAGGTGATTTTCCAGATCTTTTACGGCGCACTCTAACTCCAAGACCCGGTCTCTGAAGCTTTGGGTCGAGACTGCGTTCTGACTTCTGAATACCGCTGCAGGCTTACTCATACACTCCCCCGCGGAAGGCGGGTCGATCCAACAGAGTCTACTCTAACAATCAAATTGGCCTTTCGGGAATATCCCGAATCGGCCTAGGTGGTCCCGTTTTTTGCAGGTGGCGCGCCGAGTCAACCCCCGCCTAGTCCGTAAGCGGCTTCGCGCACTTCCATTATCGCCTGACGTTCCGCTCTTGCTGCCTTTGTTATCCTCACGGGTGCATGCGCGGCACAGTCCTCGATGGGAAGCGAATCAGCCGGGAAATTCAGGAGGAGCTGCGGCCGCGTATCGCCGCGCTGGCCGCGAAGGTCCGCCCGCCCGCGCTGGCAGTGGTTCGCGTCGGCGATAATCCGGCATCCGAAATTTATGTTCGTAACAAGATCAAAGCGTGCCGCGACCTGGGCATCCGGAGCATCGAAATCACGCCGCCCGGAAACATCTCGACCGCGGATCTGATCGAAACGCTCCAACCGCTATCGGCCGATCCGTCGGTCGATGGAATTCTGATTCAAATGCCCCTGCCCGCGCAAATCGATTCCGCTCTCGTCACCTCTCGTGTTGTCGATCCCACCGCGCGATGTGGATGGCTTCGGAGTCGAAAGCCTCGGGCGTCTCGTGCTGAATGAGCCGGGGCCGCGTGCCTGCACACCCGCCGGAATTCTGGAGCTCCTCAAACGTTATCGGATTCCAATTGCAGGCCGGCACGCGGTCGTCGTCGGCCGCAGCAATATCGTCGGCAAGCCGATGGCGCTTCTACTGCTGCATGAGAACGCCACGGTCACGATCTGCCATTCGAAAACGTCCGATCTTGCTGAAGAATGCCGCCGGGCCGATATTCTGATCGCCGCCATCGGCAAAGCCGCGGCCATCACCGCGGACTACATCAAGCCGGGCGCGGTCGTGGTTGATGTCGGGATGAATCGTATTGCCGATCGACAAACTGTACATGCTCTGTTCGCGCACGATCCCGCGCGCCTCGCCGCCTTCGAAAAAAATGGCTCCGCGTTAGTGGGCGATGTGGAACCGCGCGCCATGCAGGAATTATCTTCCGCCTACACGCCTGTTCCGGGTGGGGTCGGCCCATTAACCATCGCCATGCTGATGGCCAACACCGTGCAAATAGCCGAAACGCGCCTTGGATGCTGAAGGTTGGCCTCACGGGCGGATACGCCAGCGGAAAATCCCTGGTCGCCGCCGAACTCGAGCGGCTGGGCTGCCATGTCATCTATGCCGACAAGCTGGGGCACGCCGTGCTCGCTCCCGAGGGAGCCGCTTACCTGCCCGCCGTCGATCTGTTCGGACCGGAAATAGTCAGCCCGGACGCCACCATCGATCGCAAAAAGCTGGCGGCTATTGTTTTTGCTTCTCCACACCTTCTCGAAAAGCTCACCGCCCTGGTTCACCCCGCCGTCTTTGCGCCTCGAAGAGAAAATGCTCGCCGATTTCGCCGCCCGATATCCCCGCGGCATTGCGGTGATTGAAGCCGCTATCCTGGTGGAAGCGGATCGCCACACGTTTTTCGACAAGTTGATCTTAACCGCGTGCTCCGTCGAAACCCAGATCGCACGCGGTATGAAGCGCGACCTTTTGACCCGGGAACAGGTGATCGCCAGGCTCGAAAAGCAGATGCCGCTTGAACAAAAAAGGCCCTTCGCCCATTACGTGATCGATACCGACGGACCCAAGCAAGCGACCCTCCTGCAAGTGGAAAGGGTCTTTCGCGAGCTCAAACATCTGCCCGAGGCGCAACCGGCATGAGACCGCGCGTCTTGTTATGGGCGTTTTTGCTCTCGCTCGGCTTCGTCCTGCTCGCCTCCCGTGTCAACTGGAAGATTCGTGATTTGGCGGCTCCTCTGCTACGGTCTCAGGCGCGCTGGTCCGAGCCTGCGCCGGTTCACGGCGCCGGCCTTTCCGCCGACGAGCAGAACAACATCGATATTTATAAATCCGCTCGCTTGGCCACCGTGTACATCACCAGCACGACCGTTCGCCGCGACTTCTTCTATCAACCTGTCGCTTCCCGCAGTCTCGGCTCCGGATTTCTGATCAACCCGCAAGGTCTCATCCTCACGAACTTTCACGTCGTCTCGGGAAGCAGCCGGATCCAGGTCACGCTTTCCGATCAGACTCAATATTTCGGCCGCGCGCTCGATACCGATCGCTCCGACGACCTGGCGCTCATCAAAATCGACCCAAAGCAAAAAATTGAAATCTTGAAATTAGGCGATTCCGATCGTTTGCAAGTCGGGCAAAAGGTGCTCGCTATCGGCGATCCGTTTGGACTTGAAGGCACGCTCACTGTGGGTGTCGTCAGCTCCATCGGCCGCGTCATCGATAGTGAAAACGAACAGCGCCTCGAAGGCATGATTCAAACCGACGCCGCAATCAATGGCGGCAACAGCGGCGGCCCGTTACTCGATTCGAGCGGCTCTGTCATCGGCATCAACACCGCCATCCTCGGACAGACCAACATGGGCATCGGTTTTGCGCTTCCCATCAATCGCGCCAAGGTTCTGCTCGCCGATTATCAGGCGGGCCGCGTGACCGAACGCCCCAAGGTAGGCGTGCGTACCGAATACGTAGCCGGCGATCTTGCCGAAGCGCTGGGCTTGCCGCGCCGGGGTGGACTGCTGGTCCAGCAAACCGCGAGCGGTTCTTCCGAAGAGGCAGCCGGCGTGCGCGGCGCCACGCAAATCGTTGCCATTGGCAATGTCGAGTTGGGCATTGGCGGTGACTTGATTGTCGCGATTGACGGCCAGCCCGTCGAGCGCGAGGATGCGCTGGTGCGCGCCATCGCTCAAAAACGCGTGGGCGACGTGATTCGGCTCACCATCATCCGCAATCGCTCTACCGTCGTCGTACCCGTCAAACTCCTTCGACCTCCGGCCGATCTGAATTAGCCGCCTCTGTCGCGAACGGATTGAAATTCGTCGTTCGATCGAAATAATCCACGCCTTCCGTACGTTTCAGAAAATTCACGACCGCATATGTTACCGGCGTCATCAGAGTCTCGTAAACGACCTTGATCACGTAGCCCGAGACAATCAGATTCAGAATCACGCCCACGGGCCGCGTACCGTAGAACGCCGCGAACATCACCACCGTCGTATCCACCGCCTGCCCCACCACCGTTGACCCGATAGTCCGCGTCCACAGATGCCTGCCTCCGGTCGCGACCTTCAGTTTTGCCAGCGTAAACGAATTGGCGAATTCGCCGCACCAATAAGCCAGCAGGCTGGCCATCACGATCCTGCCGGTCTGCTTGAAAATAGTCGCGAATGCGGCTTGGTCCTGGTATTCCGGCGCGGCTGGTATGACCACGGCCAAATACGCCAGGCCGGCCAGCAGAAAGGTCGCGAAAAAGCCAAACCAGATGGCGCGCCGCGATGCGGAATACCCATACACTTCCGTGAAGATATCGCCAAAAATATAGGTGATGGGAAAGAGCATCTGCGCGGCGCTCACCCGCAGCGGTCCCAGCGCGAAAAATTTCCCCGCAATAATGTTCGAGATCAGCAGCACGACCACGAACAAAGTAATGAACGCATCGAGGTACTTGTACCGCCGTTCGCTCTCTAGAAAACTCACGCTTCTAGAATTCCAATACTGCCAGCTTGTGATCGCTGAGCAGCTTGTCTCCGGTCGCGTTCGATAGCTCCGCCGGCACTTGCGGACGATCCACGAGCGCGATGGCCTTCACATGTCCCGTAAAAAGCAGGTCGTTCGTCACCTTAGACCGTTCCGCGTCGATGTTCGGATCGATTCCATGCGTGAAGTTATGGCTCACCGGCGATAACGTGATACCCGTGTCGTGCGTAGCCGCCGCCATCCATACAGGCTGGCCGCTAAACTTCTCGGGCCGCAGCCAGATGCGAATGTGGTGGCGTTTGTCAAAGGTATTATTCTGCTTCTGAAATGTCAAATCGGGCGGCTTGCCTTCCAGGTAGAGAATGGACATGGGCGCTTCGCTGTAGCCCCGGTTTTCGATGATGGCGCGCGCCGTCTCGGCTCTCGACATTGCACTCAATTCCGCCGCCGTAAACCAGCCCGCTTCTTTGAACGCGTTCTGCACTTGCTCCTCGGTCCCGATAAACATCAGGTTGATCAAGTCCGATGGCTTGGGCGGATTCTGCGCCACGGTACGAAATGGCTCGGCCGTCACCAGGGCGGCCAGCGTTTCCGCCGGAGCGATCGCCGCAACAGAGCTGGCCGGCGCGCCCGTCGTCCAATTCAGTTCTTTCGTCAGCTTGATCGTAAGCTCCACGCCAGGCTTGTAATCGATCGAAGGATCGACATCTTTCAAAAACGCGCCCTTTGCCGAGTTCAGCAGCGCGCCAAACTGCCCGTTCAGCTTTCCGAGCCCCGCGTTTAGCAATCCCTCGTAAGTCTGCGACGCAATTATGCCGGTGATCAAACCCGAATCGTCCACTTTCTCTCGCGCGTTGTCAACCGACGTTACCGTGCAGCTAATCGGCTGTGAGTGCCCGCTCGCATCGGCAATTTTCGTAAACTGAATGCGCAGCGTCGCGGGTTTTTCGCCGCCCGCGTCCGTCGCGATTTTAGCCGCCGCCGCGTCCGCTGTTTGGCCGGTGAGTTGTGCCCCGGCGTTCAGCGCCGGAACGCCGTTCAGCAAGACCGGCGCGATGACTACTGCCGATACCGTCGCGCCCGATGGCTTATCACTGCTCGCCTCGGTCGTAAGGCGGAGGTCGATCTCGGTCCCAACCGGCAGCGTGGCTCCCCGGAATGCCCCCAGGGAGCACGCGAGCGCTATCATCGGGAACTTCAGAACACGAGCGGAAAGCATTGCAGCCTCTCTAGTTATAATCGAATGGTGTTTCGGGTGTTCTACTTGAGTTTGGCCGTGGCGCTGTTGTTGACGGGCTGCCGGAACGATTTGAAAAGCCGCGACAACGTACGCCAGGCCATTCTAAGCCGCCTTCAGGATCACTCCGGGCTGGATTTGAAAAATCTGGATGTCAATATAACGGCGCTGACCTTCGATAAGAACACTGCCAACGCGACCGTCTTTTTTCACCCTAAGAACGATTCCAAGCTCGACGGTGGCATGACCATGAAATACACCCTGACCGAGCGCGATGGCAAGTGGGTAGTAGCGAGCGTCGCCGATTCCCAGGGGCATGGTATGCCGGGCGCCCCGCCTGCCGGCTCCACGGAATTGCCGCCCGGACATCCGGCACTCGATTCTCACAGTCCATCTGCAAATCCATCTTCGACTCCCGCGCAGGTCCGATGAGAAATTCAGGGAGTAAGTGAGCTAACTAATAATGAAGACAGTCGCTGTTCTCGGAGGCGGACCGGCCGGTGCATCGGCGGCGGAGCGTCTGGCTCGTGCCGGCTTGAGCACGATTATCCTGGACGAAAAATTGGCGTGGGAAAAACCCTGCGGCGGCGGAATGACCTATAAAGCCTATTCCCAATATCCGTACTTGATCGAAAACGACACGCCCAAGAAACTCGTGACCGATACCATGCTCGCGGCGCCCAAATCGGGCGGCTTCAAAATGAAGCTGAGCCGGCCGCTGGTGATCTATTCCCGCATCGATTTGAATGGCATGCTCCTGCGCCGGGCCGAAGCCGCTGGCGCGCAAATTGAGAAGGAGCGCGTGCTGGGTCTCGAGCGCTCGTCCGCCGGTTGGCGCATTCGCACGCGTTGCGGCAATATCGCCGCCGATTACTGCGTCATCGCGACCGGCGCGCGTAATCCGCTGCGCGACGTCGGCACCCAATACACCGCCCAGGACACCATGTACGCGCTCGGCTATTTTGTTCCCAGCGACCAGGAGCATATCGACATTCAATTTCTGCCGAACCTCGAAGGCTACATCTGGGTATTCCCGCGCGCCGGGCATTTATCGATCGGCATCTGCGGCAAGAGCGAATCGGCCCAGTGTCTGCGCTCCCGGCTCGAGCGCTATATGGATGAGAAGGGATACTCGCGCAAGGACGCCAAATTTTACGGCCACATGCTGCCCTCGCTCGAATCGCGCGGCTGGCGCAACAATCGTCTCGCGGGCGATGGCTGGATCGCGGTCGGCGATGCCGGCGGCCTGGTCGATCCCATCACCGGCGAAGGTCTCTATTACGCCATCCGTTCCGGCGATCTCGCGAGCCAGGTTCTGCTTCAGGACGAGCAGCCTGCTTCGAACGCCGAAGCTTACCGCCAGCTCATCACGCGCGATTTCGGCCTCGATCTCACCTATGGCGCCAATCTCGCCAAGCGTTTGTTTTGCGGAGCCATTTTCTTCGGCGCGGTTCCCACGCGCATGATCGATTTCATGAAGCGCAGCCCCAAATTCTGCGAAATTATGCAGGATCTTTTCGCCGGCACTCTGCCCTATCTCGATATGAAGAACCGGCTGCTCCGCAACGTCAACACCACGCTGCATGAGATTCTGATGAGCTTCGTATTCCGCAAGTTGATCCTGGGCGAAACCCGAGTATGAACCTGGCGCAGTCGGAGGCGCTCTTCGCCCGCGCCCAAAAATATATCCCGGGCGGAGTGAATTCGCCCGTCCGCGCTTTCCGTGGCGTCGGCGGCACGCCCCGTTTCATTGCCCGTGGCCAAGGCTCCCACATTTTCGACGTCGATGGCAACGAGTACATCGATTACATCGGTTCCTGGGGCCCGCTGCTCACCGGGCATCGTCCCGAGCCCGTCATGGAGAGCATCGCCGCGGTCCTCGAGCTGGGAACCAGTTTCGGCGCGCCCACCGGCCGCGAAGTGGAGCTGGCCGAATTAATCGTCGATGCTGTGCCATCGATAGAAATGGTGCGTCTGGTCAATTCCGGAACCGAAGCCTGCATGAGCGCCATTCGCCTCGCGCGCGGATTTACTGGAAGAGACCTGACTGTAAAGTTTGAAGGCTGCTATCACGGTCATGTGGATTCGCTCCTGGTCAAAGCCGGCTCCGGCGTCGCGACTCTGAGTCTTCCCGATACGGCCGGTGTCCCAAAAGCTTTTTCCGATACGACCATTGCGCTCCCGTTCAACGATCTGGACCGCCTCGAAACTGCGTTCCGCGAAACTGGCGATCGCATTGCTTCCGTAATCGTCGAGCCTGTGGCCGGAAATATGGGCTGTGTGCCGCCTGCGCCTGGTTTTCTCGAAGGCTTGCGAAGCATTACCGCGAAATACGGCGCGCTATTGATCTTCGATGAGGTGATGACCGGTTTCCGGCTCGCGCGTGGCGGCGCGCAGCAGCTTTTCAACATACAGCCCGACCTTACAACTTTGGGCAAAATCATAGGCGCTGGCTTGCCCATTGCCGCATACGGCGGCCGCGCCGAGGTCATGAGCAAGGTAGCTCCTGTCGGACCCGTCTATCAGGCGGGAACGCTTTCGGGCAATCCGCTCGCCGTCACCGCCGGCATCGCCATGCTGCGCCACATTGAGGAACATCCGGAGATCTACGATACGCTCGAAAAAAGTACGGCCGCTATTACAAGCAAGCCGCCAGAGGGCGCATGCGTGAATCGAGTGGGCTCGATGGCCACTTTCTTTTTTCAGGATGGCCCGGTCCGGAATTATGAAGACGCTAAGCGATCAGGTACGCCGGTCTTCTCTCGCTTCTTCCATCATCTTCTTGAGCGCGGCATTTATTTCCCACCCTCGCAGTTTGAAGCTTTCTTCGTTTCCTCCGCGCACACCCCGGAAGACATCGCCTACACGCGGCAAGCGATTGCGGATTTCCGCCTCTCCGCATGAACGTCCTGGTCACCGGAGCCGCCAGGCGCATCGGCCGTGTCATCGCGCTCGAGCTCTTCCGCCATGGTTTTAGCGTAGGTATTCACTACCACGATTCGCGCACGGAGGCCGAGGAAGTTTCCCGTGCCTGCGGCGGCGCGCCTCTTTTTCAAGCGGATCTCTCGCGTGTCGACGAAATCCGCCGGCTCTTCGCCGAAGTCGAGAGCCGCATGGGACCGCTCGATTGCCTGGTGAACAACGCCGCTCGATTCACCCGCCTGGACCCGCTAGAGATCGCCGAGGCCGATTGGGATTTCATTCATGACGTCAATTTGAAGGCGAACGTTCTTTTGCTGCCAGGAAGGCGCGCGGCAAATGAAAAAGAAAGGCGCGGGCCGCATCGTGAATATCAGCTCCCTCGGCGGCATCCGGCCCTGGGCCGAGCACGCGCATTACTGCGCCTCAAAAGCCGGCGTCATCATGCTCACCAAAGCCTTGGCCAAAGCCTGGGCTCCGCAGATCAGCGTAAATTCGGTAGCCCCCGGCGTAATCGCCTTCAACGATGTGGACGCGCGCACGCAAGTTATGATCGACGCGACCCCCATGCAGCGGGCAGGGAAGCCCGAAGAAATCGCCGCCGCCGTCCATTTCTTCCTCACCGCGCCCGAATTCATCACCGGCCAGATTCTTGCCGTCGATGGCGGTCTGGCACATCGCTAGAGGTCGCCCGCCACAATGTTTCCACACGGAACGAAGCCAGACTTCTGCAGTGTTTTTCGGCTGGGTAGATTCTGCACATTGCACCGCGCTGCGGGTACTCTGCCGCCCGCTCGGCATACCGCCTTTAACTCCTGAACAAGATATGTCCCGAGCCCGCGCCGCCGGAACGGCTCGGCGATCTTCATGTACACATCACCGTATGGCCGGTTATAGTGATAAAGCACATCACCCGCTCCGGCGACCTCGCCATTCATCGTCGCCATCCACCCTGCTCCATCATCAAGGTCGTATTGCTGCAGGGCTTCGGTATCATCGGCTGTCGTGGCGCGAAAGTCCGCGCCCTCTGGACCATACGAAGTCTGGAATGTGTCCTCGAACAGGATCGATTCGGCTCGCAAATTCCGCCCGAAAGTGTGCAGCATCACTGTTAGAGTTCGATCGTTGCTCTGCGTCTCGATGGTCTTAGCGCTACACACGGCCAACAAACTCGCGAATAGGTCGAACACTCGCCTCCGCTGTTCGTGTTGTACGTAAAACTCGTACAACGCCGGTTTCTCGCGCCAAGGTCCGTCCACGGCGATCGATCCATATCCAACGGGCGTACCGTCTAGCTCCAGCACGTATTCCCGCGTCCATCCAGGCCGTCCATGAATCGAATCATGGATAATCTGGCAGTTCATCTCCTTGCGATACTGCTCCCGCAAAGCCGCAATCTCGCTGAGCTGCGAAGCACGCGTGTTAACGGTCATCCCAGCATCGTGTCATGCCAGAACCCTCATTAGCAATGAACGTTGCGAGCGCCGATGGAAACCATCCGGGTTGGTAGCGGCGTTGCGTCGAGTCCTTGCCGCCGGGCTTGCCCTCAGAAATCTTCCATCATCCACACGTTGCTGTCTTGCTCCTCCTGCGCGAACGCAAGATGGCGGCCATCGGGTGAAGGCCAAGGCTCGGGCGAATACTCGCCCTGCCCTCGCCAGAGAACCTCTGTGCGAGCCTCGGTTGCATAAAGGATCTCCCAGCTTGCCGGTAAGCGCGTGGTGACAAACCAGCCCTCTCCCTCTGGCGACCAATTCAGCGCGTGCAAATGGGATACGTCTTTCAGCGCAACCTCGCTCTCGCGGCCTAAACCGGAGTGCGCGAGCGAAACGACATGAATCGTAGCGTCCGGCGCGTCGGAAACAATCCACGCCAAATGCGAACCGTCGGGCGACAGAGCCCAGGAAATCGGCAGATTCGCAGGGAGCGGGACCCGCAGAACTTCACTCCTGTCTGCGTCAAAACCATGTTCGGAATCAAATCGCCGGAACACAATCTCATCGCCCTCTCGCTGCGCCAGAACACAGGCGCCTCCTGCGCGCCGGGCGCATTCGAATCGCAATCCCCACTCCGAATAGCCTGAAGTCTGCAGGACGAATTGAGGAAATCCTTCCACGCTGGAGACTCGCATGAGCCGGACTGGCTGCGGTTCGCGCCAGTCGCGAGGGCGATCGAGATACAACAAAGAGCGTCCATCCGGACTCATTCTGGGGCTGAACTCATCGTTTGCACCCTGCAAATAGGGCTCGTCGGAAACCTGATCCGAACCTTGTTTAAAAATTTCCCATTTCCCGTTGCGGTTGGAATCGAAGAAAATTGCTTTGCCGTCCGGTGTCCATGCGCGTGGAAAATCGTCGCGCCCTTTGCCGAAGGTCAGGCGGCGCACCCGCGACAGAGACTTCCCGTCTTCCTGTAGATCGCCCTCGTACACATTGTGCTGGCTGAGTACTGTTCTAAAAACAAGCCGCCTGCCGTCTGCGCTGACGCTGAGTCCCATGATCGGTTCGGTCCACCTGCCGAACGAAACCGAATCGTTGGCGGCCTTGTCCATGCGGGAATCCACACGCACTTCCCGTAGCTCTCCTCCGTAAGATCCGGCGGGATTTGCGCCCAGGAGTTGACCGTAGAGCAGGCGTCCATCGGGCAAACTGACGGCGTCCCCGCTGAGATTCGGTCCGGACAGAATTTCCTCGATCTTCCCGGTGGACAGATTGACCGATCGGATAGAACCCTGGTTCCCCCGCAATTGCGCGTTCCATTGCGTCGTCACGAAATCCAACTGCTGCCCCTCGATGGGCCAGAAGATGCTGCCGAGACCTTCTCCCGGCGGAATCGTCGCAATCCGGCGCAGCTGCCCTCCTCCGACCGGAAGCAGCAACAACTGTTTCACTCGGTTGCTTTCCTGCACCAAAGCAATTTGTGACCCGTCCGGTGAAACCACTCCGCTCCGATACGCGCCCACTCGTTCGGACCCGGCCACGTCTTTTGCCGGGAGTATCCAAACACTTGCCGCCGCCGCTTGCGGCTCCGTGCCCGCTGCTAAGAGCCTGCTGCCGTCTGGAAACCAGCTCAGGCCTGAGACTCGCAGCCGGGAAGCAGGAGATGGTAACCGGCGTGTTTCTTTTGTCGAGGTCTCTTCCAGAAAAATTCCGGCGGGATTGGCATAGGCCAAAGTCTTACCGTCCGGCGAAATGGCCGCCGCGGAAACCGATAGTTCAGGCGAAAAACTGGTGAGCCGCGTTGGACTGCTCGCTTTTCTCGCTCGCTGCCGGTTAGGAATCACGCGCAGCATGACAAAAGTCAGCACAACCAGGCAGGCGGCGCCCGCGGCAAACAGCTTCCAGGAACGCGAGCGGCGAGAACCGGGTTTATCTTCCGCCGGCGATTCCAGAGACTCGCAGTCCGTCTAACGGCGGCGATACTTCGCAATCCGGCGCGATCCACAACTTTCACTTCGCCGTTAAATCGATATCCTTTCTTAGGCACGGTCTGGATGTAGGCTCTTCCATCCGCCGCTGTGCCCAGCGCCCTCCTCACCTGGAAGATATGTACCGATAGATTGCCTTCTTCCACATAACTGTCCGGCCAGAGCGCCTGCATCAACTCGTCTCGTGTGAGCAGACGGCCCGGATTCCGGACCAGATACACCAGCGCATCGAACGCCTTTGGGCTTAACGAAACGGCCGCTTCTCCATACCGCAACACCCGATTCGCCGGGTCCAGAAAAAATTCGCCGATTTGGAAGCGCTGTTCACTCAATGAGTTACCTTCGTTGCCACCGCGTTAAGAAAATCTTAAGAAATTTACAAGCGGCTCTCCAGGATTTTAATCGCCTCGCCCGGATACGCTGCGAAGGTCATCACGAAGGGCACCCTCATCGGGCGCTCCCATGCGGCAAGTGTTCTTCATAGGTGGCGTTTTTATTTTCACTCACCCACAAGTTCATGGAGGAACAAAATGTCAAAAGTCACACTTGCGTCGCTATTTGCGGCGCTCGGCTGCACCGCTTTGCCGGCATTCGCTACAGCCGCATCCTATAACGTCCAAACCGTATCGTTTCCCGGCGATAACTTCACCCAGCTCCTTGGGATCAACGACCAGAGCGTCATCGTCGGCTATCACGGCGCCACGGTGAACAAGGGCTTCACGCTGACGCTGCCCAGCAACTTCACCGATACCAACTTCCCTGGTTCCGCGCAGACGCAGGTCGTTGGTATCGGCGGGGCCGCCGGCAACACGGACAAAGTCGGCTTCTACGTGGACACGGCCGGCACGACGCACGGCTTCATCAACATACCCGGGTTCTCTCCCCCGTTCATTACGGTGGACCAGCCCGGCACCGCCTTCAACCAGGTGCTCGGCATCAGCAACGTCGGCGCGCGCATCGCCGGCTATTCCTCGACCGATCCCACCGGCGCTACCTTGCAGCGGGCCTACATTGGCTCGTCTGGAATCTTCGGCAACACCTTCAATGACATCAACGGTCTGCTGCCCGCCAACCAGAACAGCCAGGCGACGGGCATCAACGACGCGAACAATGCGGTAGGATTCTATCTTCCCACCGCCGATACCTCAATCGGGTTCCTCGACATGGCCGGCACGATCAGCACAATCGACCCGTTTGGCTCCACGTTCACGCAGGCGCTCGGGATCAGTAACACGGGCGAGATTGTCGGCTTCTATGTAGATGCCGACGGTGTTCAGCATGGCTACACGGACATCGGTGGAGTTTTTTCCAGCTTCGATCCGGCCGGTTCCGCGAGCACCACCATCAACGGAGTCAACAGCCAAGGCCAGCTCGTCGGTTTCGCCACGATCGACGACAACGTCGTCGGCTTCGTCGCGACTCCTACGCCGGAACCGGCAAGCTGGGCGATGCTTGGGATCGCCGGCATCGGTCTCGTGCTTCTTCGGATGCCCAGGTGGCGGAGGTAGCAAACAATGTCACGACTCCAAAAACTCGCGGCTGTTGCGTGGTTCGCATTCACGGCGGGAGCTGCTCGGCCCGCTACGATTACCGAAACAACAGCCTTCACGATTCAGTCGCCGGCCGCGTCGAATTTAGCTCCTCAGACCGTGAATGTTTCCACTCCGCAGTTCAATCCCGCGCTCGGAACATTTGAAAGCGGAGCTACCACCATCACGGGAACGACCGGCATTGGGTTGGAGTTCTTCAACACCGGAGCGGGCGGCCCCTACGATATCCTTCTGAGCGACACGCTCACGGTGGGCGGCGTTCCCGGTCTCTTCATCGAGGAATTAACCGGCACGATTCCTGCAGATCAACCTGCCTTTATCACCGCCCACCGCAACGTTTCCCTTTGGTCCGGTGGACCGGTCCGACCCCGCGGCAGTGGTCGTCGGTACGGGAACGTGGAACCAGCTCTTCAGCCTGCCCTTCCCTTCACTCACCATTAAGGAGGGCCCGGCAGCGGTCCTTCCCGGCATTATCATAAGCGGCTCGTCGGTGACAACCTACACCTACACGCCAACGACCGCTGCGGTGCCGGAACCTCGATCCTTCTGCATGCTCGCCTTGCTCTTGGGATTCGCCTTTGTGGCTAGAAACCGGTGTCGATGATAAAAGTGGATAGATGAAAGCACATCCGCCAGGCGTTTGGCCGGCTCTGCCTTGGGAAGAGTGGAAACAAACTGCCGCCACGCTTCACATGTGGATGCAGATAGTGGGCAAAACACGCCTGGCGCTTACGCCGCTCGTGAATCATTGGTGGAATGTGCCGCTGTACGTCACCGCGCGCGGTTTGTCTACTTCGTCTATCCCCTACCGCGACGATCTGGTCGACATTGAGTTCGATTTTATCGAGCACCGCCTGCACATTCGAATGACTTCTGGCGAGAGCAAGTCCATTGCTCTTCGGCCACAATCGGTGGCGTCGTTCTACGGCGAGTACCTGGATCTTCTTCGATCGCTCGCGATCGATATAAAAATCAATCCGAAGCCGGTTGAGATCGCCGATCCGATTCCATTTGCGGAAGACCACCAGCACGCATCCTACGATAAGGATTCTGTCTATCGCTTCTGGCGCATTCTGCAACGCTCCGACACGCTCTTCCAGCGTTTTCGCGCTGGGTTTCTCGGAAAGTCCAGTCCGGTGCATTTCTTTTGGGGCAGCTTCGATCTGGCTGTCACACGATTCTCCGGCAAACTGGCCCCTCCTCGGGCGGGAGCGGACGCGATTACTCGGGAAGCCTATTCGCACGAGGTGATCAGCGCCGGGTTCTGGCCGGGCAACGGCGGTTTCGGAGCGCCGGCGTTCTATTGTTACGCCGCGCCGCCACCCGCTGGACTCGAGAAGCAAAAAGTTCGCCCGGCGCAAGCCTTCTATAGCGATGAGCTGAAAGAATTCATACTGAAATACGACGACGTGCGTCAAACGAATTCGCCGGACGACGCCGTGCTCGAATTTCTCCAAAGCTCCTACGAAGCCGCGGCCAATCTGGCGGGCTGGGATCGTGCCGCCCTAGAGCGACACGCCGTCCTATGAGCGAGAATCAATATCTCACGGCCGCCACGGACGCAGGCTTGTTAATCATTCATAGCTCGCCGGCAACCCTGAGCTGGGTTCCGCGCGACGTCGTAAACGATGCTTACAATGTCGGCGGAATTGTCACTGTGGGCGCCTTTGACAGCCTGGACGAAGCGAAGCGCGCCGCCCAAGAACAATATTCCGTATCAATCGAAGATTGGCAGGCCACTGACGTCTTGCCATTTGACATCCGCGGTCAAACTCAAACCGAGGTTCATACTCCGGAAATAGACGGCCACAATTTTGCCCGGCACGGCATCCGCTGGAAGTAAACCTGACGCCGAGCTTCGATGATAGGTCCCATAAAGCCTCCCTGTGACGAGGCGGTACTTCGTACGGCGCCTTGCCCGAACGGCGCGGACAGATCCGGCATCTGGATTCTTACTGTCGCGATTCTCGGTTCCAGCATGGCTTTCATCGACGGCACCGTTGTCACGGTTGCCCTTCCCGCGCTGCAATCTTCCCTGCACGCCTCCGCGGCGGATGTTCAGTGGATCGTGGAATCGTACGCCCTTCTTCTCTCCGCTCTCGTCCTGGTGGGTGGCTCCCTGGGAGATCTCTATGGGCGCCGGCTTGCGTTCGCATCCGGCGTGGCCATTTTTGCCATTGCATCAGCCTGGTGCGGTCTCGCTCCGAACGTTAGGCACTTGATTGTTGCAAGAGCGGTCCAAGGTGTGGGCGCAGCGCTTCTGATTCCGGGAAGTCTGGCGTTGATCAGTGCCTCCTTTCCCGCGGCAGAGCGGGGCCGCGCCATCGGTGCTTGGTCCGGTTTCACCGCTATGACCACGGCAATCGGTCCCGTTCTAGGCGGTTGGCTAGTGCAACATCTTTCATGGCGCTGGGTTTTCTTCATCAACTTGCCAGCCGCGGCCGCCGTGCTCGCTCTCGCCTTCTGGCGAGTGCCCGAAAGCCGAAACGACCTCGGAAAGCGCGTGCTTGACTGGCGGGGCGCGCTGCTCGCCTTCATCGCCCTCGCCGGAATTGTTTTTGCGTTGATCGAGGCCCCCAGCGGTAGTCGATTCATCCCGCTCGCCGCGGCCGCCGGTCTTTGCTGCCTGCTCGCCTTCCTGTATACCGAAGTTCGTTCCACCGCGCCGATGCTGCCGTTGTCTCTCTTCCGATCGCCAGATTTCGCCGGAGCAAATCTTCTGACCTTTTTTCTGTACAGCGCTCTGGGCGGCATGCTGTTCTTTTTGCCTCTGAATCTCATTCAGGTGCAGAAGTACTCTCCGACCGAAGCGGGTGGGGCATTGCTCCCGTTTATTCTTCTGATGGTTTTACTTTCCCGGTGGTCCGGCGGGCTCGTGGCGCGTTATGGCGCCAAGCAGCCTCTGATTCTGGGTCCGATGGTTGCCGCCGCGGGCTACGCCCTACTGGCCAGGCCGTCGGTCGCGGGAAGCTATTGGACGACGTTCTTCCCCGGAGTGCTTGTCCTGGGTTTGGGAATGTCCATTAGCGTTGCGCCTCTTACAACCGTGGTCATGACCGCCGTACCGCAAGATCGGGCCGGCGTGGCCTCCGGCGTGAACAATGCCGTCTCCCGGGTGGCCGGTCTCCTCGCGATCGCCGTCTTCAGTCTGGTTGTGACTTATACGTTTGACCGCGCTCTCGAACAAAAAATGGACGCGCTTGCGTTGCCCATCACAGCTCGAAAACAGATCGAATCCCAGAAATCGCGGCTCGCGGCTATTGACGTTGAAAATCGCGAGGGCCAGAACGCGATTGCGGCGTCGTTCGTTGCCGGTTACCGTGTCATCGCGTGGATTTCGGCCGGACTCGCTCTCGCAAGCTCTGGCGCTGCCGCTTTCTTTCTGTCTTCGCTAAAACGAAAACCGCAACTGTAAATCGATCCGCCGCTGATTACTCGCGGTCGCCTCGGCCCCAAAACCGCCGGTAATCCCCGTCGCTTCGTAAAAATACGGCGAGGTCAACGAGCCGTTGAACGTGTTCAGGTTCGCGTGATTCAGGATGTTGCGAGCGTTGACGGAAGCCGTCAAGTTATAGCGATGCTCGGTAGATTCGCCGCCGCCGAAACCCCGTCCACCTCCCCCGCCGCCGAAGCCGCCGCCCCGTCCGCCGCGACCGCCACCACCACCGCCGCCTCGCGATCCGCCGGAGGGTCCTTGAAATTTCGTGGCTCCGAATCCCCAAGTCCTGCTGACGCGTAAGTTGACGCCTAGGAATCCGGCTCCGATGCCGCTGTTCCGCTCGATTGTGTTCGATGTCCCGGGCGCGGCCACCACCGGCACGGGATTGAAATAGAGCGTTCCATTCGAGGTTTGGTAGGCGACAAGATTGCCGGTCGTGCTCGGCCGCGCCGTTGCGGCGCCTTGTCCCTGCAAGTACAAATCCGTCCCCGTGGTGATGTTGAAAGGTGTGCCGCTATGCGCCACGATAAACGGAGAAAACCGTAAGCCCCACTTGGCCATAATTGATCCGCCCAAAAAGAAGTTGTTGGCGATGCTGATCCGCGATCGACCCCAATCTGCCGCCAAATTGTACGGATCCGAAGGCATTGTGCCTAAACCATCCGTATCGCTATGGGCGTTGTTATGCGAGTAGCGGCCAAACAGGCTCAGCCATCTGCCGACCGAACTGTTTACGTTCACCAGCACCATCGTCTGCTTGAGTCCGCCGTCGGACTCGTAGTTATAAATGTCTCCGATGTTGCCGAACGGTCTGTCCAAAGCCAGACCCGCACCGCCCGGAGCCCCCGGCGGCAGTTCGCCCGGTATCGCCAAAGGGGCGTTGATGTCGCGTGTCCGCAGCAGGTGTACGCCTCGCGAGTTCATCAAATTTACCGATAGCCTCGTCTGTCCGAACAATTGCCTCTCGACTCCGATCGCCGTCTGCATCAGGCGAGGAGCTTGGAGCCGCGAGTCAATTTGATAGCGTTGCGCCGCGCTCGTGCTCGCCGAAGCGAGGGCCGTCAGCGGTATGGGTGTATCAAATGCCGCGTTATAGATTGTTGGATTATTCAACGTGTAAGTGACTTGACTGTTCGTGTTGTACCGCAGCGCAGTTTCCACATTCGTGGCGTCAAAGCGATCATAGAAAATTCCCCATCCGCCGCGCACAACCGTCTTCGATCGCCCGCCATTGGCCTTCGCGTCCGGCGACCAGGCGAAACCGAAACGCGGAGCCACGTCAAGATGATCCGGGATGTTGGTCTGGGATTCGAAACGCGCTCCTAAGCTGACCGTCAAGTTCGGCCGCACGCGCCAGTCGTCCTGCACGAATGGCCCAAAATCCATCTGGTGCAAACCGATAGACGGATTGCCCGCGCTCACCGTGTATTTGGACGGCCCGTATCCCATCCCGGTGACCTGCGCGCTGGTCTTGGTCTGGAGCAATCGAACCGTCAGTAGGTATTGGTCTATAGAGCGCAGCCTTACCATCGATCCCGGCACCGGCTGCAGGTTCGCGTCCAGCTCGGGAAAACTCCCGCCCAGAAACTGGTAGGTGCCGTTAAAGCCCTTCGGACTCGAATCGTCCAGAACGCTCGCCCGAATACGCGCCCCGAACTTCGTGGTGTGTGTGCCCCACGTCACCGACGTGTAATTCTGCAGCTCGTAACTATTCTCGAGATTGTAGCTCGATGCAAAACCGGGCGCGCTGTAGCCCGAGCCGCCCGATACGAATGACTGAGACACAAACAATCCAGGAGCTGTGCTCTGGCTCTCGAGCAATGAATTGTCGCGCTCGAATCGGAAATGCGTTTCATTTACCGCCTTGGGACTCAGGACCGCCGTTTCCACAACGTGCGCGGTGTGCTCGGTGGCCGCCGAGCTGTAACCGGCGCTCGGAAAATTGATGTTGTCTATCGTCATGCCCGGCAAATTGAAAGCGGAAATTCCCGTCACCGGATGGTCGTTTTTCAAATACTCATACCGCACGCTGAGCGTGTTGTTCTTCCCGAGTTGAAAATCGGCGCGCGGGCTCACCGTGGTGCGGCGCTGCGGAGTGGGGAAGAACGTCTGATTGGAGCGGGAGCTTGTAAATCCCGAGGTCGGAATGGTCGCCGTGATCGTTCCGTTGTCGTCTATGTTTCTGCGCTCGGTGTCGAGGAAGAAACTGCCATGCTTGCTCAACGGCCCGCTGACGTTGCCCCCGAAGAGCTGCGTCCGAAAGGGCGGATTTACGGAAAGGAACGGGTTGCGCGAGTTCCAAACGCCGTCGCTGATCGTGTAGTAGCCCTGGCCATGAAACTTATCGGAGCCCGGTTTAGTAAAGATCTGGATCCGCCCGTATCCCAACTTGTCGAACTCCGCCGAAAACGGGTTCGAATTGATGCGGATCTCACGAATCGATTCTTTCGGCGGCAGGCGCCCGCCCGTGAAACCGTCAATATAAATCTGATTGCCACCCGGTCCGGCCGCCGGTCCGGCGAGCGCCTGCAGGTCTGCTTGCAGATCGTCCGGATCGTCCGGCAGCGCGTCCAGGTCTTCTTTCTTCAAAACCAGCGCGCTGGCATTGTTGGCTGGCTCCGTGCTGACCGTATTGTCCTCGTTCGCGGCCGATACCGTCACTTCTTCTTTCTGCGTCTGCGGTCTCATCAGAATGTTGCCGCTCGCCGCCTGACCGGCCGTGATGTTCACGACCAATACGGTTGCCTGTTGAAGACCCTTGTAGCTCGCCGTCACCGAATACGTGCCTGCGGGAACACCGCGTAATACGTACGTCCCATCGCTGCCAGCCTTTGTCGTCTGCACTGTCCCGTTCTCGTTCGCGAGCGTAATCGTCGCGCCCGGAATAATGCCGCCCGTATCGTCTTTCACCGTCCCTTGCACGCTTCCGCCGCGTGGGCTCTGCGCCCAGGCCCCAATCGCAAGCACGGCGGCTAGCAAGACTGAATAGATAATTCTGTAGTTCATCGATCCTTTAAACCCAACCCGTCAAAAAGAGATTCACGAAATGGCGCGGCGCCTGCGCCATTACTGCGGGGCTGCTATTTCTCCGAGGCCCCAATCGCCTCCCAGGCTCTGACCACCCTGGCGTTGCGGCGCCGACTGTAAAATCGGCTCCACTCCGGCGATCACATTGTTCGCAAGCAAGTGTGTGTTGTCCGCGCCCGTCGCTGCGCCCGAGACGACCACCGCATCGCCTTGCTTGAGATCGGAGAGCGCGATCTTCGGAGTGCGTTCGAGCATCTGTGAGATGTCCCCATTGCCGCGCGGTCCGCCTCCGCCTCCCATCCGCTGCCCTTGTCCAGCGCCCGCGGGAGCCGTGCCGCCGTTCGGCGCTCCCTCCGCCGGCTTGAAACTCGGATTGAATCGCCGCGCCAACATCATCGCCATCATCGGCGGAAGCTTGTGTACGGCTGCATCCTCTCCCAAAACAATCTCGACGGGCTTCTTCGTTGCCAGATCCTTCACCGTCACAGATTTCCCGTCGGGCCCGACCGATGCCACCGTGCCTGAAATCGTGCGGAAGGCGCCGGAATAGACTTTCTGTGCCGTAATCGTCGCGCCGTCGGCGCTCCTATCGCCGATTACACGCACCTGATCGCCGGCTTGAATTTGGGTCAACTGAGATGGCGCGGGTGTCTTCGGATTGTCCGGAGCGTATCGGGTGAACTCCGTCTGACCCGTCGTCGTGATCGTGACCGGCTTCGCGCCTTCGGGCGTCTTGATCGTCGCGTTGAGCTTCCCGGCCGCGGCATCCACCGAACTCACCACGCCCGCCGTACTGTGCTGCCACTCTGCTGCTTGCGCTTGATGCGCTTGCTGAAGAGCGCGCCCCGACATGAGCACCACACTTCGCGCCGCTAACGTATTCGAGCTAGCGTCCGGCTTGACTCCGCGTGCATCCACGCGATCTCCCGCCTGCAAATCGTCAGCCGTAATACGGACTGCGTTCTTAAGGTCCTTTGCGCCCGGCTCTACTTTGAGCAGCGTCTTGGTCTCGGCGAGCAAAAGGGTATAGCTGGTCCCTGTCTTGTCTTCTTTTACGGTCACTGTGTGAGCGTTCGAGTCGACTGCGGTCACTGTGCCGAGAACATGTTCTAGTGCTTGCTTGGAAGTGGCGCTATCCTGCGCATTCAAACAGAGAACAAGATTGATAAGTACAAACAGGCAAATGCCGCCGTGCTTCAGCATGAAGAGGAATTGGCGCAGAGACGCTCCGGTAAGTTACGTGTTGAAGCGAAGGAGCAATGTAAAGAAGGGTTTACAAAGTGCACGGAAGGAATGGGCGCCTCTCATCATGCCGAGGCGCCGATATATATGTGTGTAGAGTGGAAAGATTAAGCTGCGTTCACGAGCATGTCGTCTAACATCTCGTTACCGTCAGCGATATTGCGATCGGCTTGTTCCTGGCATTGAATGCAGTATGCCGCCCACGGCACAGCCGCAATTCGCTTCGGACTGATTTCCTCTTCGCAATGCAGACAGGTGCCGAAAGAACCGTCTTCAATGCGGCGAAGCGCTGACCGGACGTTCCTAAGCAGGTTGGACTCCCGATCGAGATTACGAATTGCCAGCTCGCGTTCCGCCGCGTGCTGCACTTCGTCCAGAGCGTCCGCGCTCTTCTCAATGGTGATCGCATCGCGATTGCGCACGATCCGCTCCAACTCTTCTTGCTTGGTCTCCAGTATTTTTTTATATTTGTTCAATTCAGTCTTCGTCATTTTTTGTTTTCTCCTTCCACTTAACGACTAGCTTTGCCTACTCATAAAACAGTTCGAAGCAGCCAAGTCTTCCCGTTTAGACGCACTTTATACAAAAACGGTTCACCAACGTTACCACAGTTTCCACAACCGGCAAATGCAATGTAGAACTACTACCGCCGAGAAAGTTCCGGGTAAGCGTGGAAGCTTCGGCGCAACCTTTCAGGTCAGACAAACGCTGCTCTGAAAACTCTGTGTCCGTTGCTTCCGTTCCGAAAAGCCAGCGCCTTTGGGATCTTCGCATGATAGCACAGCCAAGCAATTTAAGCGCCACTCTATTTAGCTGTTCAACCTTCAAATGATTGAGGCGTTTTCACCCGCCCGCGTTCCAAGCCGCGGGCATCCTGTCGACCCCATGAACCATCCATCGGTCCGATTTGCCCATCGCTTTATATCTGAATGACATCCCAGTGCCAATTTGCAGCGTCGGCTCTCCTCCGCCACTGGCCTTTCCAAGCCCGATTGGCATCCCTTCAGCCGCTCATCCTGGTATCAATACGAAGAATAGGAAGCTTCGGTTTGTTTCTCTGTTGATGTAAGGTTCCGCGTCCGTCCGGATCTTCTCAAGCGTTTGGAAAGAAACTACCGGCGCACCCGGTAAAGTCTGGAGTGTCTGGCGGCGCTGGCTCGTTACAGCCAGCCCGCTTTATTTCGCAGTACCAAAAGTACCGCCTAGGTGAGGGCGCACCTCTACCAGGCAGCTATAAAACGTGGGCGCGTCACCCAAATCTGTCAGCCGCTCCGATGTGAGATGATTCACTCCCATGCCGCGCGGGTGACTGCTTGCTCCACCGCACGCTGCGCGCCCGCAACACGCGCCGAGGAAGTTGCTCATCGAATGCGGTGCGAAAGAAACAAGCGCCGCGGCGGTTGAAAACTTCCACCGGCATGCCCTCCACGATTCCACGCGGCGCCGCGTCCAATGGATGTATAGAGAGAACCGACGTCTGTTGGTCCACGTCCGTGCGGTGGCCGAACGTCGAATTCATGCTGTCGTCGTTCTTCGCGGAAATCAGCTCCAGCGGATACTCTCGCGCGAGCGCTGCATCGCCCCATCGCGATTCCACCGGTGGCGTGTAGGCAAGCGAAGGCGCGCCAAACTCGAATTTGCCGGAGCTCGTCTTGAATTCACCTGCGGCGAACGGCAGAAACGGCTCTCCCGATGGCGAAATAGCAAGCCGAATCGATCGCTCGGCATCCAGGCGCTCGAGCGTAATCCCGCGCAAGTAGGGCGAAGGGCTCTCGAGCAGCGCGCGAATCATGTCGTCTTCCGTATCGTCAAAGCACGTATCCGCAAATCCGAGCCGCTTAGCCAACAATCGAAAAATCTCGACATTACTCTTCGCTTCCCCAGGCGCGCGCAACGCCGGGCGCGCCAACTGCAGATAGTAATGTCCGTACGCCAGATAAAGATCGGTGTGTTCGAGAAACGTCGTCACCGGCAAAACGATATCCGCATAATCCGCGGTGTCGGTCTGGAACTGCTCGAGTACGACGGTAAAGAGGTCTTCCCGCCGCAAGCCGGCAACCACTTTGCTTTGGTGTGGAGCGATAGCCGCCGGATTAGAGTTGTAAACGATCAACGCCTCTACCCTCGGCTGGCTCAATTCCACCAGCGCGTGCCCCAGTCGCGCCATATTCACCACTCGGGCCGGCCGGGGTTGCAGATCCGGACGTTCGAGCGCCGTTCTGTTGAATTCGAATGCGCCCGAAGTCGTGAGTTGCAGACCGCCGCCGATCTCTCGCCACGATCCCGTCACAACCGGCAATGCCGCAATCGCACGTACCGCGCTGCCTCCCCGGTCGCTGCGCTGCACTCCATAATTCACCCGGATCGCCGCCGGCCGCACGGTCGCATATTCGCGCGCCAGCGTTTCAATTTCGGGAGCGGCAATTCCGGTCAGCGTGGCCACCCGTTCGGGCGGATACTCTTTCGCCAACGCGGCAAGATCGTCGAACCCGTTCGCATACGCCGCGATGTAATCCCGGTCCTCGAGGGATTCACGCAAAATCACGTGCAGCAGCCCCAGCGCCAGCGCCAGGTCCGACCCCGGATAGATCGCAAAATGCTTGTCGGCTGCTTTACCCGTCCGATTCCGGATCGGATCGATGACGTAGAACTTGGCGCCTTTGCGCCGCGCTTCCACGATCCACGGCCACAGATGGACATTGGTCCCGAGAATGTTCGCGCCCCACGCCAGAATCAACTTCGCGTTCGCAAACTGCTCCGGTTCGGTGCCGAGCTTGGCGCCTTGCGAAAGGCTGAGCGCCGCGCCGCCCGCCGACGAGCAAATGGTTCGATCAAGGCGCGACGCTCCCAGCCGATGGAAGAAGCGCCGGTCCATGCCCGCGCCGTTCAGCAACCCCATCGTGCCGGCGTAGCTGTAAGGAAGGATCGCCTCCGGTCCCGCATCGCGCGCGATAGCCGCGAGCCGTTCCGCGATTTCGTCCAGCGCCTCGTCCCACCCGATCCGCCCAAGCCGCCCCTCGCCCTTCGCGCCCATCCGGCGCATCGGGTAGAGCAGCCGGTCCGGGTGATATTCGCGTTCTAAATATTTCGTGACCTTGCCGCACAGGAAGCCGCGCGTGATCGGATGATGCGCGTCGCCCCGCAGCTTCGTGGCCCGGCCGCTCTCGTCCACATGCACGTCCAGCGCGCATGCATCCGGGCAATCGAGGGCGCAGACCGATTTCAGGATCATCTATACAAGGATGCGGCCGCGCAGAAACAGCGCCGCGCTTCCCGCCATCTCCACCCTATCGCCGTTTAGCCGGCAAAACAGCTCGCCTCCGCGTTTCGAGATCTGCCGCGCCTGGAGCGATGTCTTCCCGAGCTTCGCCGCCCAATAAGGAATCAGCGTGCAGTGCGCCGAGCCGGTCACAGGATCTTCTGGAACGCCCTTCGCCGGCGCGAAAAACCGCGACACGAAATCGCAGTCTTCCCCCGCAGCCGTGGCTATAAACGCGAAGCGATCGATGCGCGTAAGCGCTTCCATATTGGGCGCGAGCGCGCGCACCTCGCGCGCCGACCGGTACACCACCAGATAGTCCCGCGCTGCCAAAATCTCAACTGGCTCGCCGCCCATCGCTTGTCTCAAACCGGGATCGACCTCCACCGGTCCTGGTGGCCGGGAAGGGAAGTCCATGGCCAGCCGCTGCCCCTCGCGCCGTACTACCAGTTCGCCCGATTTCGTATCGAAGCGCAGCGTATCTCCTGTAACACCCCACGCCGCGCCCAGTTCATGAAACAGCACGTAAGCCGAGGCCAGCGTGGCATGGCCGCACAAATCCACTTCGCAGCCCGGCGTAAACCAACGCAGCGCAAAGCGTTCCCCCGTGCGCACAAAATACGCGGTTTCCGACAGATTGTTCTCCGCCGCGATCGCCTGCAGCGTCTCGTCCGGCAGCCACTCTTCCAGCGGGCATACCGCCGCCGGGTTGCCACCGAATGCGGCACTGCTGAACGCGTCAACCTGATAAATGGGTGTTTCCATCGGATTCTGCCTTGCTTCCGGCTTCTTGCTAATTTACCCGAATCCGATGCTTCTCTTTAAGGATCAGCTCGTCGAAAATCGCCAGCACGCGCTTGCGATACGTGTACATCTCCCGCAGCGATTCGCGAAAGCCTTGGTCATACCGTCGCGGCTGCAGCCACTTGTGCAGCAGCGGCCGCGGAACGTCGATGTCGCGCCGCAAATCGTCCGCCGAATGACCGCGCAGGAATAGGCCATAAAAAATCGCTGCCTCCCGTTGCGGGGCCAGCGGATCGATGTCGTTTCGGCCGATCATAACGACTGCTAACTCTGTATCGTACCGCCGGAGGCGGAACTTTATAACCCCTTAAGTCCTCAGTCTAGCAACGCTGTCAAGTCGTAAGTACTAGAATCAATTTCGCTTGCATTCCACTCTTTTCGCTTTATAATTTGTTCAACAGCAGGTCAATCTCTGGGGGTAGTCGGTTCAATGAAACATCTCCGTTCGATGCTCGCCCTTTGGGCGCTCTCTTTGGCCTTTTGTGCCGCGATCTATGCGCAGGCGGTAAGCGCGAGCTTAGTCGGCACTATTACAGATACATCCGGCGCCGCCGTGCCCGATTCGAAGGTCACAATCACCGAAACCAACACGGGTGTCAGTCGCGCCGGGCAGACAAACGAGAGTGGAAATTACACCTTCTCCAATCTCCGTCCCGGCGTTTATACTGTCGTGGCGGAGCGGTCCGGCTTCAAGAAAGCGTCCCGCGCCGGAGTTGATGTAGTGGTCGATACCACTGTCCGCATCGACCTTGCGCTCCAGCCGGGTGAGGTAAGCGAGACCATCAACGTCACCGCCGAGGCTGCTCTACTGAAAACCGAGCGCGCCGATACCGGCCGCCAAATCGAGGCCAAAACCGTATCGGATCTTCCCCTTCCCGGCAATCACAATTTCCAGAGCCTCAGTATCCTGGTGCCTGGCGCGACCAAACCGGAATCCCAGCATTCCACGTTTTTCAATGCCCAGGTTAGCTACGCCACGCGATTCAACGGTCAATCGCGGCTGGCGAACAATCTGGAGCTCGAAGGCGTGGACGACAACGAACGAACCGGTCTGTTGCAGGTTCTGATCCCACCTCAGGAGGCGATTCAGACGGTCGACATCTCCACCAGCGACTATGACGCCGAGCTCGGCCGCGCGACCGGCGGCGCGGTGAATCTGATTCTCAAATCGGGTGGTAACGATTTCCATGGCGAAGCATACGAGTTCAATCGCGTGAGCGCGCTGTCGGCCCGGAGCTACTTCGATGCTACCCGCGGCCATTTCACCTACAACTACTTCGGCGGCACGATCGGCGGCCCTATCCGTCGCAACCGTACATTCTTTTTCGGCGACTATCTGCGCATTGACGATCATTTCGGCGAACAACGACCGATTGACCGTTCCTACGGCCGCTGAGCGGACCGGCGATCTGAGCGTCATCTACCACAGCGATTTACGATCCGTACAGCGGTGACCCTGAATACCGGCGGTCGGTCGCACGCCATTTGCCGGCAACAAGATTCGGCGCTACCCGCATCAATCCCGTCTCCGCCAAAATTCTTGAGCATTATCCGCTCTGCCGAACCAGTCCGGGCCTCACCAATAACTTATTTCGTGAACAGTCCGTTTTCGAAGAAAACGGATCAATTTGACGTTAAAGTGGATCACAATCAGACCGACAACGATCACCTTACGGTGCGCCTGAGCTACTCCCGCCCCGTGACCACCGATGCTTCTCGTCTATGGCATCTACGGCGGACCGCGGGGCGTCGGCGGCGCTGGCTTCGAAGGCACCGGCGTTCAAGGCACATACAGCGGCGCCATCAACTACGTTCACATCTTCTCGCCGACTTTCATTACCGAAGCCCGCTTCGGTGTGAACCGCTACCGGAACGACGCGCAGCAGTTCGGTTACGGCGATAACACCGCCGATACGCTCGGGATTCCCGGTATCAACGGGATTCCATGGACCAGCGGGCCTCCCGAAATCAATCTCAACAACTTTGGGGATCCGTTTATCGGCTTCTCCGCCAGCCTGCCGTGGATTCGTGCTGAAACCAACGTTCTGTTCACCAATATCTGGACCAAGACCAAAGGCAATCATACGATAAAATTCGGAGGCGACTTGCGCCGGGTCCGCGACGACTTGCTTCAGACGCAAACCTATAATCCTAGAGGGAAGATCGAATTCGGCGTCAATCAAACCATCCATTCCGGGAGCCAACACCAGCTTCAACAATTCCCTCGCCAGCTTCCTTCTGGACGCCCCATTCGATGAAGGCCGCGATTATCCGGTCATTTTTCCCGCCTATCGCGCTTGGCAGTTCTTCACGTTCGTGCAGGACAAGTGGGTGGTCACTCCGAAGCTAACTGTCGATATCGGATTGCGCTGGGAGTTCTATCCGGCCGGCTACGCCGGCGCATAGCGCCGGCTTCTCGCAATACGATCCCGCCGACCAATTCACTGCTTATCGGAGGCGTCGGGAATGTTCCCTCGAACGTGGGCGTTAATACCAATTACCACGATTTCGCGCCGCGCTTGGGCATCGCCTACCGATGGAATGACAAGACCGTGATCCGCACCGGTTTTGGCATCAGCTATTCGCCATTCCCGGACAATACCTATGCCTACAACTATCCGGTAAAGCAGAACAATTTCTTCACCGGCAACTGCACGCTCTGTGTAGCCGTTCTGCCAAACGGGCAGCCGGCAACCTTCCAGGCTGGCTTTCCGGCCATTTCAGCAAGCTGTCATTCCCTCCAATGGCATCATCACGAACGCCGACATTAATCAAAGTTACTTCGTTATCAATCCCAATTTTAAGGAGCCTTATGTCGAATCCTGGAATTTCGCCATCCAGCGCGCGCTGCCCTTGAATTTCGCGCTAGATGTGGCTTATGTTGGCAATCATGGCGTGGATCAGCCTTCGCAGCCCAACCTGAACGCATCCACCACGCTCGAATGGCGGCGTTGCGAGCCAGCCGCTGAACCAGAAGTTCGGAAAGAAAGCCGCCGTAACCGAGTACTTTGTCGGCCATAGCTCCATGTACAACGGCCTGCAGGTGAAGCTGGATAAACGCTTCTCGGGAGGATTCGGACTCACCACCGCGTACACGTACAGCAAGGCCATGGGTTATCAATCGGAAGACAGCGGCATCGATTTCTACATCAACGGCCGGCGCAACTGGCGTCGCCTGGATTTTGATCGAACCCACTTCTTCACGCAGAGCTACATCTACGAAGTACCGTTCGGCAAGAACAAGAAGTATCTCCAATCGGGTCCGGCCGCGTGGCTGCTGGGCGGCTGGCAAGTCAATGGCGTCCTGCAGATTGCGACCGGAGCTCCGATCGACTTTGTCAACGGTTCCGCCACCGCCGGCATTCTGAACGCCCCAGGGAACAACAACACATTCAACTGGTTCGGACCCGGCCCGATTCCCATTTTGCACGGCACTGGCCCGGACAGTCCGTGGTTCAAGAACACGATTTGCAATTTCAACCCGGCCAAGGGCGCGCTGGTAAACACCCAGTGTTTCGCGCAGGTCGGGGCCGAGAATGGCGGAGTACCTGCCTTCGGAAATCTCGGTCCGAACTTCCTGAGCGGTCCGGGCTACTGGAACGTCGATGCGTCCCTGTATCGAAGCTTCGATCTGAGCGAGCGTTGGAAGCTGCAAATCCGAGCCAATGCGACGAGCATTATGAATACGCCGCAATGGGGACAACCGTCGGGTAACATCACCAGCGCGAACTTCGGCCTCATTACCGGCGTCGGCAACGGACGCTCCGGTCAAACCCTGCCCGGAGGCTACGGCTCCGGCGCGCGGCAGTTCGAGTTTGGCGCTAAGCTGATTTTTTGACGCGTTACCTCAGCCTGCTGGCCGCGTTGCTGTTCGTCTCCGCCGCGCGGCCGGCATCGCTCACTCAGCTAGAGTTATTCCATGCCGGCGAGGGCGGCTATCACAGCTACCGCATTCCGGCCCTGATCGCGACCCCCAAAGGCACGCTGCTCGCGTTTTGTGAAGGCCGTAAAAGTTCAGGAAGCGATGCCGGCGATATAGACGTTCTACTGCGGCGCAGCTTCGACCGGGGCGCAACGTGGTCGCCAGTCGAGAAGATTGCCGATAGGGGCGCGGACACCATCGGCAATCCTACCGCCGTCGTTGAGCGTAAAACCGGCACAATTATCCTTCTTCTCACAAGCAATCCAGGCACCGCCACAGAACGCCAGATCACCGAAGCCGCGCCCGGCGCGGTCCGCACCGTCTGGATCACGCGCAGCTCCGACGACGGCACATCCTGGTCGCCGCCCGTCGACATCACCGCGCAAGTGAAACGCCCCGATTGGACCTGGTACGCCACCGGACCAGGCAACGGAATTCAACTGCGCAGCGGCCGCCTGGTTATCCCCTGCGATCACAACAACCATTCCCATGTCATTTATAGCGATGATCGCGGCGAAACTTGGAAGATCGGCGGCAGCGCCGAAGAAAAAACCAACGAATCGGCTGTCGCCGAATTGAAAGACGGCAGTCTGCTTCTCAATATGCGCAGCTATCACGGAAAGCATCGCCGCGCTATCCAGCGCAGCCGCGACGGCGGCATGACTTGGGTCCCGCTCGAATTCGACGACGCCCTGATCGAACCCGTGTGCGAGGCCAGTCTCATTTCCATCGGTCATGGACGGCTGGTATTTGCGAATCCGGCGGCCACCACGCGCAGCCATCTCACCGTGCGCTTGAGCAAGAATGATGGCGCATCATGGAGCGCTTCGCGGCTGCTCTACGAAGGACCTTCCGCCTATTCATCGCTCACCAAGCTGCCGGACGGAACCATCGGCCTGCTCTACGAACGCGGCGATCGGAGCCCTTACGAGCAAATCACCTTCGCTCGTTTCGACATCTATGCTCTACTGACGAAATGACTCCATACTTCGACCTTTCCGGTAAGCTCGCGCTGGTGACCGGCGCGTCTTCCGGAATCGGCGCGGCTACCGCGCAGGTTCTGGCCGAGCTCGGCGCGAACGTCGCAATCGGATTTTTCAATAACGCGGACGGCGCATCGCGCACCAAGCTGGCGGTGGAAAAAGCCGGCCGCAAAGCGATTTCGATCCAGGCCGACGTGCGCCAGACCGCCGGAATCCAAAAACTCGTCAAAGAGACCAACGCCCAGCTCGGCCCCATCGATATCTTGATTAACAATGCCGGTTCGCTCGTTCAGCGCCTGCCCCTTGTGAGCATCACCGAAGAACGCTGGGAAGAGGTCGTCAATCTCAATTTGAAGAGCGTCCTGCTGTGCTCGCAAGCAGTTGCGCCCTCCATGATCGAGCGCAAGGCAGGCAGCATCGTCAATATCGTTTCCATCGCCGGAAGGAACGGTGGGGGCCCGGGCGCAGGCGCGTATTCGACCGCCAAAGGCGCCCTGATCACTTTGACAAAAGCCTGGGCAAAGGAGCTCGCCCCGCACAACGTGCGCGTGAACGCCGTGTCGCCCGGCGTTATCGATACGCCCTTCCATGAAGTGTTCTCGACGCCCGAAATGATCGCCAACTTCGTCAAGAGCATTCCCCTGGGCCGCACCGGCACCTCGCTAGAAACCGCGACTGCTATTGCCTTTCTGGCCTCTAATGCCGCTAGCTACATCACCGGCGAGACCCTCGAAGTCAATGGCGGCCAATTGATGCTCTAGAGTCCGGTCATGGCGCACCGCTTTAGCCGGCGTTGTGCCGCGTTCGCGCCAATGCGCCGGCCCAACAGCCAGCATCGCCATAGTCACCATTGCGAGCAGAACAAGATCCCGCTCCCCGCTAGTCTTCATGAACTTGAACGCGTATTGACCCCAGTTGTTAAGCGCGCCATGCGCCAGCGAGACAAGCAGGATGCTCTCCGTTTTGAACCAAAGGAACGCCAGAAATAAGCCAGCGCCGAAAGTTCCAATTGGCTCGACAATGGCGAGCGCGAAGGGCGTCACGTTCTCGGCATGACTAATACCGGAAAGCGCATACGGCACGTGCCACAACGCCCAGATTATGGCGCTCGCGACAGCCGCGCGACGCATTCCCAGGCGCTCCGCCAGCCGAGGAAGCATAAAGGCGCGCCATCCTATTTCTTCGAAAAAGGCAAGGAAGGACACGATGATCAAGCCTGCCAGCGCCTTAATGACGAGATTGCCCGGGCCAATCGCGAGCCCCGGCGCCCACGGCAGCTTTCGTTCCAAGATGAAAATGCCCGGCAGCGCTACCACGTGAATCGCCAGCGGCAACAGCAAGAGCGCCGCGGGCGCCCAGCGCCACGGCAAACGTTTCCATTCGATGTCGAGCGAAGCTCCGGAGAAGACACAAGCTGCAAGCACCCCGAGCGCCGGCACAAACATAGTGAGCGGAGCCAATCCCACAAGTGAGCTCTTGTATCCACCCGAGAGCCCGATCGCCAGTGACAATAGAATGGATCCACCAAACGCGACGCCTAGAAACACTAGGAGCGGTGAACGGCGCGGAGAAAGTTTTCTCGAAACTGGCACTCTGCTTGACTTGGGAATCCCCGAGCTCGTTAGTTTCTTACAAAGATCTGAGCCAATAAACGCGTACGTGTTGATCTTATTGTTCGTCGGAATACACCCGCTCTTTCCTGAGACGCCGCGGTGTGTCGCTGAGCTCCCAGGTCTCGATCGTTCCATTTCCCGTTCCGAACAATACCGAACGTCCATCGGCGAGTGCACTTAGATTGCTGCTTGGTCTAAGCTCCGCGAGTTTCGACACTTTGCCATTTTCGACATCCCACAGCTTTAAAGTCTTTCCAAAACCGCAGTACGCAACTTTCCGAATGCTTTTCAGTATCGCGATCGTGTTCACATACTCATCTCCGGGATCTGATCGTTCCAATAGGACGTAATTCCGGAGGCTCCAGGCGTATACGCGTCCGTCCTGCGAGCCCATGAACGCTGTTTGCATTTCTTCATCGATAGCAATCGGACCAAACGTGGGCTCTTGCCGATCTGCCGTGAGACGGCGCAGCAGACGTCCATGCTGGTCCCACGCGCGCGGCCAGTGTCCGGCATTGAAGATCGAATTGTCGTTCGGGCCGAATGCAACCTCGCCATAAATGCTCGAACAGCAGATCGTGACTATGCTCGCTCGGGATTTGAGATCGATGACATGGATCTCGGTGCGCCCGGTAATCGTGAGGAGTTCCGTTCCAGCTTTGCTGAACCGGACCGTGCCGTAGTTCTGCCGGTCTCCTCGTATAACAAAAGAAACTCCGGGGGAGATCCACGGCTAAAAGCCGAAGGTTCTCGTCGGCAATCGCCAGCAGCCGCTCATCCGGAGAGAACTGCAGATCGTTCAGCACGCCGTCCCCGGCCCGCACAGTTCTACAGGAGTCCAATCTACTTTGATCGCAAATCGTGATCGCGCCCGCGTGGGTTCCCGCGGCGATCCAGCGCCCGGTCCGGCTGACGGCTACACACGCAATCGTCCGATCCGGTTTGGGAGCGCGTGTAACGGTGAATATACAGACCAAGCTGAGAAGAAAAATTCCCGCTGCCGTGATTGGCCAGAAATATCGCACGAAGCAGGTTTTGACGCGGGGCGATAACACTTTGTTCCACCCGTCGGCAATTGACTCTGTCAACAGTTATATAGTCTTAGGGGAGAAATCTATGCTGACCTACCGAACACCATTCCTGATTCCGGGCCTGCTATGCGTGACATATTGTGCCGGGCTAAGTGCGCAAAACAGTCTGCCGCAGGACCAGGTTCTTCGAATCGCGAAAGAAGTCCGCAAACAGATCGTCACCTTACCCGAATACGGCGTGTTCGACGATATTCACTTCGCCATCAAAGGGTCAACCGTGATCCTCAAAGGCGAGGCTTCGCGGCCGACCCTCAAATCCGCCGCCGAAAACGTCGTCAAGAAAATAGAAGGTGTTTCCACCGTTCAGAACGAGATCGAAGTCTTGCCGCTATCGCCTAACGACGACCGTATCCGCGCTGCCGTCTATGCCAGGATCTACCGCTCTCCTACCTTGCAGCGTTACACCTCCAATCGTGGACCGTGGTTCAACAGCTCGGTCCGTCGAACGTCGGGCATCACGAACGATCCCCCAGTCGGATGGCACGCCATTCACATCATCGTCAAGAATGGGAACGTCACTCTGAAAGGCACAGTCGACAACTCGAGCGATCTCGCGATGGCCGGCATGCAGGCCAATATGACGCCCGGCGTGTTCAGCGTCGATAACGATCTCCAGGTTGTCAAAGCAGATAAGTCATAGGCGACAAGCGTTGTGGCCAAGTGGTTCGGCCTTGGCCGTATTGTCTGAATCGTTTCAGCAAATCTTCAGATTGCGCTCCTAGACTGGCTGTGTTATGAAATCGGGTCTCCTCTTTTTGCTGATTGGCGCTCTCTCGGCGGCTCAAGCGCCGGGCTACAAGCCTGCCGGATCGATTCCGATCGGTGGCAGCGGCGGCTGGGATTATCTCACTGCGGATGCGGCCAACCATAGATTGTATGTGTCCCATGCAACTCAGGTCGAAGTAGTCGATCTCGATTCCGGCAAGCCCGCCGGCAAGATTACCGGCCTGATGGGCATTCATGGAATTGCTCTTGCAAACGATCTGGGTGTCGGATTCATTAGCGATGGCCGCGCCAACCAGGTTGTCGAGTTCAGCCTCGCGAATCTGGCCGTCCAAAAGACGATCAAGGCGGGCACAAACCCGGACGGAATTGTTTACGACAGCGTCTCGAAGCATGTATTTGCGTTCAATGGACGAAGTAAGGATGCAACCGTGATCGATGCCGCGGACGGAGCGCTTGCGGGTACTGTGAAATTGGACGGTAAACCCGAGTTTCCGGTCAGTGACGGCGCAGGCAGCGTTTTTGTAAACATCGAGGATAAAAGCGAGATAGTCAAAATCAATTCCAAGACTCTGGCGGTCGAGGCCACCTGGCCGCTCGCGCCCTGTGAATCTCCCTCGGGATTGGCAATCGACAAAGCGAACCGCCGCTTATTTTCGGTTTGCGATAACAAAGTGATGGCTGTCACCGACGCCGATTCAGGCAAGGTCGTCGCAACACCGGCTATCGGAGAAGGTCCCGATGCCGCCGCATATGATCCGGAAACGCATCTCGCTTTTTCATCGAACGGCGAGAGCGGAACCCTGACGGTAATTCGGAGCGCGGGCAAAGATCAGTACTCGGTCGCCGAGACTGTCGAAACAGCCAAAGGCGCGCGAACCATGACGCTCGACGAGAAAACACATAAGCTCTATTTGCCGGCCGCTCACTACGGGCCGGCCCCCGCGCCCAGCGGAACCAACCAACATCCGCGGCCGGCAATCCTGCCCGGCAGCTTTCAGGTTCTCGTCTTCGCCCAATAGCTTGCGCCACGAGATTAGCGAGCATCCCCCGCGCCCGGTCAAGTGGCCGGTCATGTTTCAAAGCTGGAACCGCCTCACCTTTCTGCATTGGCGGTATCGGCCCGAGATCATTGGCCCTCTCATACCTCCCGATCTCGAGCTCGATATCTTCGATGGCTCAGCCTGGATTGGGCTAACCCCGTTCTTGCTGGCTGGGTTGCGCGCCCCTGGCCTGCCGGCTGTCCCCTGGATATCGCAATTCCCGGAAATGAACGTCCGCACATACGTTCGCGCCCCCGGCGGAGAGCGCGGCATCTGGTTCTTTTCGCTCGAGGCCGCCCGTCTCGCTGCGGTTGCCGGCGCGCGGCTGTCTTATGGACTGCCGTATCGCTGGGCGAAAATGAGCCTGCATTGGGATTCCGGACAGGTCGAATATACCAGCCGCCGTCATTTCGGTCCGGGCCAGGCCCACATCGCAATCCGCAGGGAATCGCCAATTCAGGCGAATGAGCAGGCGCGCTTCTTTACCGCGCGTTTTCGCCTCTATACAATGCTCGCCGGCCGCTTGGCGTTTGCCCAGGTGGAGCACGATCCTTGGCCGCTGGAATCGGCAACCCTGCTGGATCTCGAGCAGAACATAATCGAACACTGCGATCTTCCGCCCGCTGTGGGTGACCCGCTCGTTCACTTCTCTCCCGGTGTTTTTGTCAGGATCGGGCGGCCAACGTTTCTTCGCTGAATCACTATTGCAAACACGCAGAAATGCCTGGATACATCGCCAGGCTATTCGATTCAGAATGACAGTATGGTGGCTGTTTTCCGAGCGATTGCCGGATATTGTTTTCTCATCCTGATGGTCCGCATCGTGGGAAGGCGTCCAGGGAAGCAGATGACGCCTTTCGAATTTGTCCTCATCTTCTTCATCGGTGGAGTGACGCTCACTCCGATGGTGGGTGACGATCATTCCTTGACTAACGCGCTGTGCATCATTGCAACTATCGCGCTGACGCATACATTTGTCGCCTGGGCGAAGCATCGCTGGCCTTTGTTTGGCCGCATCGTCGATGGAACGCCTCTAGTCCTCATAGAAAAAGAGAAACGGCACTCCGAAACCATGAACAAAATGGCGATACAAGACGAAGACGTCATGGCTATGGCGCGCGACAACGGGCTGAAGCGTCTCGACCAGTTGGACTACGCGGTGCTCGAGCGCAACGGCGAGATCAGCATTATTCGGAAATCCGAGCAATCGTAAAGGATTAATCAAATGCCATCTCCAACCACCACCCCCGTCGAGGACTCCATCGAGAAAGTCAACGATGAGATTGCGGTCGGCTCCGATCTCGAGTTTCAACACCGCTGGTGGCGCTTCGAGCGCGTGATCTGGGCTCTATTTGGCTTGCTTATTTTGGCGGATTTGCTTGGCTTTTTCGGACGAGGGCCTTTTGCGAAGACCCACCGTCGCACCGGCGATGGAACCATGGATGTGCAATACGAACGCATCGAGCGTTTCGCTACACCGTCTATTCTGATCGTTCAGTTCGGACCTTCCGCCATCCGCGAAGGCAAGGTGCGGCTTTGGGTCAGCGAAACTATGGTCAAAGGGCTTGGCGCTCAGCGCGTGATTCCGCAGCCGTCCGCGTCCGCCGTCGGCGATGGTGGAATTTCGTACACTTTCTCAGCGGGAACGGCCCCCGCATCCGTCCAGTTCGCGCTCCAGCCGCTAACGCCTGGCATCCACACTCTGTCCTTGCGTGTTCCTGGGTCGGAACAAATGACCATGAAGATTCTCGTTATGCCTTGAGCGAATTATGAACACAATTTTGCATGCGATCGTAGGCTACTTTTTCCTGCTGCTCACAGTCCGCGTGCTGAGCCGGCGCCCCGGCGCGCAAATGACGCCATTTGAATTCGTCCTGATCTTTTTGATTGGTGGCGTGGTCATTCTGGCTACAGTGGGTGACGATCGCTCCGAAGTCAATTCGGTTTGCGCCGTCATGACGGTTGGTTTATTGCACCGTCTCATAGCCAAATTGAAGCAGCGGTTCCCGCGTTTCGGGCTTCTTGTGGATGGCACCCCGCTGGTCCTGATAAAAGACGGCCAATGGCAGAAGGAGGTCATGGACAAAATGCGAATTCAAGACACCGATGTCATGGCCGCGGCCCGCACGAAAGGCGCAAAAACCCTGCGGGACTTCGATTACGCCATCCTCGAACGCAATGGCGGTATCAGTATCATCGAAGCGGAGAATTAATGTTCGTCTAAAATTAGTTCTCGCCGCTGCGCTCTCCGTCGAGATATAAAGCTAAACTACTGGCAGTGACCAAGCGAATCATCGGAGCAGTATTGCTGCTAGTCCTGTGGCTTCTCTTCCGCTACCTCGACCAAAAGCGCCCACTGCTTACGCACTTCAACAAGAATCAAGTGGCTCTGATTCGGTCTTCACATCTTCATGGCCCCGGTGGATTGCCCGCACTAATTCGTCGTAACCTTGGTCCTGAAAACGCGCCGGCTTAAAAGCGCTCCGACCAGCCCGAATCCCATCAGTGATACCGGCCCTTAACCGCCGGGTTTCATGCGCTATTGAGACAATTGCAGAAAGTTACTGTTCTGCAAAAACTAAGGTCGAAGCAACTAGATGATACGTAGCGGTCATTAAGCCTCAGCAAAATTGTCTGAGCAAAAATTAGACCAATCATACCGAGAATGGCCGAAAGCACTGCAATAAGCCAGGCCGGTGTCGTGGGATGGGTCAGGGCAGCGGCAATCTGTCGAAGTTGAACTGATAATCTGGCTGAACTTGCATAAAGCGTTCGCCATCGTATCACCTTCTCCTCCCTTCCTCATGTACTTCCAAATAGCCACTGATTCCTGAATCGACTTCGCCCTGGGCGGCTTCCAGTTCCTCACGAGTGTATGGGATGTCCGGTTCTGGACCGCGGCATCTTCGCCTTTTATTTGTCTGGTACTTGGCTAGCATCATTTGTCCCGGGGCTGTAAAGAAGGAAGTTAATCCAGTGAGTTCTAGTACTGCTAGCGTTTAGCTGATTTTTTTAAAAGGGAGGGTTGGTCCGAGCGAGCCTTAAGCAAGGTAACAATGAGGGAAACCAGGGCGGTCAAAAGCGAGATGTATGGAGACAAATCCGCCATACTACTGGGCCAGACGCGAAAAACGAAAGTAAGGTTACTCGTTACACACTAGGCGTGAAGGAAGTGCCAAAAGCCGTAGAGGGCGGCGACGAGAAGCGTCAGTTTTCCGGCTAAACCCGTAAGGTCATCGACAACATCACCCAATCTACGAATTGATCTCCGCCATTCAGACATGCGTCACCATAGTCTGGCCTCCGTCCGACAATAACTGGGAGTTCCATCCTATTAGTGGGAGCAAGGCCAGGAAGTTCTCACTTTCCTAAAAAATATTTAAGCTTCTTACAAAGTATGCCCCCGAAATTCAGTTAATCGCCTGGAGTGAGATAAAAATAATCGCCCTTTGCGCCCTCAGGCCAAACCTGAGTTGACAAAGAAGACGTAGCGGGCGATATCAATGTGAAAAAAAAGCAGAAGTTTGGGGAGGTCGCCCAAGTGTCCAGTAAATAGCAGAATCAGAACTATGACAGTGACTTTTGTCCCGTGAGAGCTTTCAAACTGGAAGAGGGGTCCCACTTTAACTCCTTGCTATAGCTCGGACTATTGCCGAAAACTATTAGGGGTTAAACAGTATGTCTATTGCTCACCACGAAATCAAATCAACAAATGTGTCGTTAGTATGTGAAATGTCCGGTCGAGTTCACACGTGATCTGTCCGCTCAGATGAAAGCGGCGGGGATGCTGGAGATTGATAAATCCAGGACCGATCAGCGCCGCGGCAATGGAGCGGACGATGAAATTACAAGACGTAATTCTGAAGGCGATGGCAAAGCAGATCAACTGGATGGAAGCAGCTGAGATAGCCGGGGTAACGGACCGGACAATGCGCAGGATCAGAGAATGGTATAAGGAATTCGGTTATACCGGTCTGTTCGATCTTAGATGAGATGAGGAATTACCCCTATTGATCTTGGTCGATGTCGGTAGTGCGGTTTCCGACTGCTTGATTCTCACCGCCTCCGCGCCCGCAAGTCCTCCAGCTCCGATGAGTTGTTGAATCGAACTCGTGCGACATCATGAGCAGGAAGTTCGGCAAGACCACTGCAAGTACCAAGGGTCCTAAACAATCGATGCCCGCAAGTAGGTGATTTATTTGGTGCGGATGGGGAGACTTGAACTCCCACGCCCTTGCGAGCGCTGGAACCTAAATCCAGTGCGTCTGCCAATTCCGCCACATCCGCTCGCGGCCAGAAACTGTTTCAGCGTAACATTTCAATCAACCGCCCGCGCGTACCGAACTCGCCGCTCGCGTCTTGAGAAAACTCAAAAACTCCTGCGGATTCCGCGTGAGCTGCGGGAACGTCGCAATCGTATTTTGATTCGTATCGAGAATCGCGTAAAAAGGAATCGAAACCGTCGAAAACTTCTGATCTTCGAGTTTCTGGTTCTTCTCCGATTCGGCGTCGGTGCCATCGGTATACAGATCGACCATGACCAAATCCTTCAATGCCGACTGAATCTCCGGCCGCGTAAACATGTTGGCTTTCATCCAATGACAATTGGTGCAGGCATAGCCAGTGAAGTTCACGAGCACCAGCTTGTTTTCCTGCGCGGGCGGCGCCAAGCGCGGCATCCAGTTGATTCTTGATACGTCTTCGACGTGGCCGAACCCTGCGCGACGGCGCGCGTTCGATCCTTCCGGCACAAACGCATCCAGGTCGCCTAAACGCGCCCCGAAAAGTCCAGGCACCAGGCTGATCGAAAATATCAGGAACAAAGCCGCAATCAACGTGCGCGGCACGCGCAGCGGCTCGTCTCGCTTAACTCCTTCCATGCGGGATCAATCCGAGCAGATAAGAGCCCGGCAGCGCAAACAAAACGATCCACGCGGCCAAAAAACGCTCGCGCGTGAGCCAATGCGTCTGCAATACCTGGTCCACATTGCTCAGATACTTGAGCATCACCGCCAGCACGATGAAACCGAGCACGATCTTCACGCGCGCCATCCAGCCCCCGCTGCGCGGCAACTTCTGCAGGTAAGACGGAAACAGCGCCAGCAAAAAGAACGGCGCGGCCAATCCAGTCGCAAACGCCAGCATGCCCAGAACCGGCTGCGCGCCTTTCGATTGCACCGAAGCAATCAAGAGAGGTCCCACGATCGGGCCGATGCAGGCGAAAGACGTCAGAGAAAAAGTCAGCCCCATCAGCAGCGTGCCCGCATAGCCCGCTGCCCTGCGAAGCGCGAGTTCAGTTTCGTAAGCAGTCCGGAAGGCAGACGCAGTTCGAACGCGCCCAGCAAACTGAGCCCGAATACGAAAAATACCAGTGCGATAAAGCCGTTGACCCATGGACTCGACCCGAGCTGCACCACCCCGAACGGCCCCGCAATAGCCGTCACCAAAAAGCCCATGCCGGTAAACAGGACCATAATGCCCAGGCAGAACACCAGCGCCTGCTTCCAGCCTCCGCGTTTCGGCTCGCTCCCGCCGCTTTGATTGAGGAAGAATGATACCGTGATCGGAATCATCGGGAACACGCAGGGCGTGAACAGCGCGGCTAAACCAAAGCCGAATGCGGTCAGAAGAAAGGGCAGGAGATCTTGCGCGGCAGCCGCGGGCACGGCCGCCGTCGACGTGGTTTGCGATGGCGCTTGTGCCGGGGCCGCCGCCGTAACACTGGCTGCCGCGACGGGCGCGTAACCCGCCGGAATTTGGAACGCCGTAGACGGCAGCGCCGCTCGCGAACGTGAGCGCCGCCGATTCGCTCTTCTTCACCGGCGGCAGGCATTGTCACGTCGGAGCAAACCTGGTAGCGCACCGTTGCCACCGACGTTTGCATTTCCCGAAGCCGATTTCGATGTCGCAAGCTCGAGCAAAAAATTGACCGCTGCCCGTATAGGTCTCAGTCTCGATCTGGAAATTCGGATCGAGCTTGCGTACCGGCTCTGGCCGGTAAACTGTATAACTCGCGATGGCCGGGCTCTCAGCCAGTTCAATCTTCGTGATGATCGGTCCGCCCGGCGGCGTCGTCGGCGAATAGAGATGCCAGCCCGGCTGGATGGTCGCCTTCAGTTCCAGATACGCCTTTGCGCCCGGAGCGATCTTCCCGCTGCCCGCCGGCGCTGGCCTCGAGCGTCCATTGCACCGGGTCTTCCTTAGCCGCCGAGAGCGCCGGCAGAAACCCAAGCAGCAACAGCGAAGAAAGCGATACGAGCCAAACATCAATCTGCTTGCACCGATGCCATCGTCAAGCTCGGTTGCAATCCGTTCGATTGATTTTACCTTCGGCGAACTCTTTGGCCACTCGAATCGCGTTCCGGATCGCCTTCGCGTTGGAGCGGCCGTGGCAAATGACGCAGATTCCATTGAGGCCCAGCAAGCGGAGCGCCGCCGTATTCGGAGTAATCCACGCGCTTCTTGAAATCGTTGAAAGCGCCTTGCGCCAGATAAGCGCCTACTTTTCGCGTCACCGTGGCCTTCAAAGATTGCTTTAACATCTGGCGCATCACTTCCACCAATCCCTCGCTCACCTTCAACGCAACGTTGCCGACAAATCCGTCGCAAACGATCACGTCCGCCGCGCCGGTATACACATCGCGGCCTTCCACGTTGCCGATGAAATTGATGTGCGAAAGATTCTTGAGAAGCGGCAGCGCCTCGTGCGTCAGCGAGTTGCCTTTGTGCTCTTCTTCACCGATCGACAGCAGCCCGACGCGCGGATTCGCAATCCGGAAAATCACCCGCGAATAGGCGGTGCCCATCACCGCGAACTGCGCCAGCATCTCCGGCGAGCAATCCACATTCGCGCCCACGTCCAGCATGACCGCCGAACTGCCGCTCAGGGTGGGGAAGGCGGAGGCCAGCGCCGGCCGGTCCACGCCCGGCAGCATGCCTTGCACCATTTTGGCGGTGGCCATGACCGCGCCGGTATTTCCCGCCGAGACCACGCCCTGCGCCGCGCCCTCATCGCACCAGCCGCGACGCCACGCGAATCGAGCTGTCCTTCTTCGCGCGCACCGCTTTTCCGGCGCTGTCCTCCATGGTGATCTGTTCGCTCGCGTGCCGGATTTCAATCGGCAGCTTGCGCCAATCCGCGGTGCCGGTCCAGCTCTTTCCGGATCACTTCTTCGCGCCCAACCAAAATCACTCTGACGTCCAAAGTCCTTGGCGGCCTGCAAAGCGCCTTCCACTTCCGGCTTCGGAAAATGGTCGCCGCCCATCGCGTCGAGGGCTATCGTCACCATGTTGGTCAAGAGTTGGCTGGCGGGTTAGGTTTCGACGACTTCAATCACTTCGCGGCCCTTGTACTTGCCGCAATGCGGGCAGGCGCGATGGGCGCGGATCTTTTCGTGGCAATTCGGGCACTCGGCCAGTTGCGGAACTTTCAACGCATCGTGCGCGCGGCGCGTAGAGGTGCGGCGCTTCGAATGGCGCCGTTTGGGATTTGGCATGACTTCCTATTCTCTTAACTGTGAGGCCCAACTTCGGCCCGAAAACTTCTCAACTGACTCCAGCGCTCGTCAGGCGCCTGCCGGGCACAAGCGCAATCGCTCTGATTCCGGTTCTGCCCGCACATCGGGCAGATTCCCTTGCACGCCTCACTGCAAACCAGACGCATGGGGAGAGCGAGCAGCGCCACCTCGCGCAACATCTCCTCAACGTCCAGCCTGCCGCCTTCGTAATAACCAACTTCGATTCCCGCTTGCCCGGTCTCTTGCTCATCCCCGGCCGCCTCATCCGCCGGCATGTAAACAAGATCGAAATGGTTCTCGATCGGGAACCGTATCGCTTCCAGACAGCGGTCGCAAGCGGCGTCCATCACCACGCTCAGGTCTCCCTGGACGCGTATCTCACCCAGCGAACGATTCAGCAAGTGCGCTTCACCCCGCGCTTCAAGCGGTGATGAATGTCTTATCTCGCCCTCGAAATCGATCTCGCCAGCCGGGATTTTCACGTCGAAGCGAACATCCTTCAGCTCGAGTTCCTGGAGGCTTATAAACACACTCACCCAATGCTCCCTGAGCCGAATCCCGGCCGACGCACAAAGTGTAAGTATAGCAATCCAGGCCGAAGCAGGCGGTGTGCGCCGCCCGCCTCTTAGCGCCAGTGGCCTTCCACCCAGTAATAGCCTCTGTGCCGATGCGCCCAGCGCCCCGGTACCCATCGAGCTCGCGGCCGAGGAGGCATCGCCCAATACCCTGGCGTCCAGACGTAATTTCTTCCGTCCCAGCGATAGAAACCCTCCACCCAAACATGCCGTGGACTGGGAGGAGGTGGCCGCCGCTCCACGCGCCGCGCCGGAGGACCGATGCGCACATAGACTTGCGCATTCGCGGCGCCGGCCATCAAGCCAATTCCTAAAAATGCTGTTGCAAGTAATTTCATGAGTCCGTCCTTAGCTGTTTTTCCCGTGCTGCCTACGGTGTTCACGCATCTGCTCGTACTGCTGTTTCTGATTATCGTTCAAAACCGCTTTGATTTTCGAATCGCTGTCTCCGCGCAGCGCCCGCATCTTCGCGTGCCGGTCCTGAGCCGAGAGCGAACTATCGTTCATGAGTGCGGTCATCTTTTGTTGCCGGTCCGTGAGAATCGGCAGAAGCTGATCCTGTTGCTCGGAAGTGAGATTCAGCCTCTTAGCCAACCGCCGAAGCTGCTGGCTAGGCTCGGTGCGATGACTGGCCGGAGCCGCCGCCGGAGCTTCCTGCGGCACTGGCGCTGCCTGCGCCAAACCGGCGCCAAAAATTACGCAGAGCGCGAATAGTCCAAATTGCTTTTTCATGTGGGTTTCCTTTCCCCTGCTTCTGAAGACGGATGGCCCGCTTAATGGTTTATCGCGCGCGCGTTAAATTTCTTTCAGTCGCGCCCACAGGGCTTCTTGCCTGTTGTGCGCGGTTCAAGCTCCCAACCTCCCCATCTTGCCGGCATTGTAATCCTCGATCGCCTGCGTCAGCTCCGCGCGCGTGTTCATCACAAATGGCCCGTAGCTGGCCACTGGCTCGTGGATGGGCGCGCCGCTTAGGATCAAAAGCACGCTGTCTCGCCCGGCATCAAGCGAAACCCGCTCGCCCTCCGCGCTCAGCAGCGCTACCTGCGCTTCGCCCTTCAACCTACTGCCTCCGTTAATCGCCACTTCCCCCTTCAGCAAGACCACGGCGGTATTGTGACCCTCGGGCAAATTGATTTCAACGCTCGCGCCGCCCTCCAATCGCACATCGAATACGTTTACCGGCGTGAATGTCCGTGCCGCGCCGCGTGTCCCGTTCCACTCGCCGGCGATAATCCTTGCCTCTCCGGCCGCGCCCAAGCTCACTACCGGAATCCGCTCTTTCTGCAAAGCTTGATAACGCGGCGCCGACATCTTGTAAGCTTTCGGAAGATTGACCCAGAGCTGCACCATCTCGAACGTGCCGCCATTCTTCGCAAACTCCCGTTCATGTTTCTCTTCATGCACGACGCCGGATGCCGCCGTCATCCATTGCACGTCACCCGGACGAATCACGCCTGAGTTCCCGCCTGAATCCCTATGCTCCACCGCTCCTTGATAGGCGATCGTCACGGTTTCAAATCCGCGGTGGGGATGCTCGTCCACCCCGCCTGGGCGCGGCGATGGAGCCACTTCGGTCGGCCCCGCATAATCCAACATGAGAAACGGATCGATCTGCTCCGATATTCCATTCGAAGGGAACAAGTTTCGAACATGAAACCCGTCTCCTACCCAATGTCTCGAGCCAGCTCCGTGGATGCCCAACACCTTCTTTAATTCCGTCATATTTTTTCTCCTTTGCCCAGGTGACGCAGCAATGTAAGAAGCGCCGCCCGGTCTTTACTTCCCAGATGGGAAACGGCCTGCTCCATCGCCCGTTCATGCTCCGCGAACGCCCCGCCTATCGTTTTGCGGCCCGCCGGAGTGAGCCGGATAATGCGGGCGCGCCGGTCTCCCGGATCGCTCCCGCGCGCCACCAGGCCCCTTCGCTCGAGCCGATCGATTGCCGTCGTAATCGACCCGCTCGTCAGAAGAACCTTCGCGCCCAGCTCGTGGACCGCCAGCGGCCCCTTGTGCAGCAGGGCTTCGAGCACTCCGAAATCGCTGCGGCACATGCCTAGCGAGGCGATGCTGGCTTCCGCGTGCGCCTCGAGCGTCCGGGTAACCTTCCAGAGCACAAGCCACAGATGAACGCCGCTCACCATCTTGATGTAAAGATGCTTGATATCAAGCTAAAGTTGCAAATCCGACCGATTCACGGGGCGGCGATCAAGGAAAGCGCTCTTAAGACCGCCCGCAGGCCTTATAAATAGCCGCCATATACCGCATATCGCGCAGCCCTTCTTCCCCGTTGCTCTTCGGCTCTTTATTTTCGAAAATGCAGTCGGCAAAGTGATCGGCTTCGCTCACGAATTGCGCGGGATCTTTGGCCGGATTCGTTTCCTCGATAGGCGGTTCGCCGTGAATGTCGGCCTTCAGGCTGATGCCTTGATACGAGAATGCCGGCTCCAGATTGAGCACTCCCTTGGAGCCGTGTACGCGCACAAAACCGGGCATATTTGCCCCATAACTCGTATTGCAGCTCGCCACGATACCCGAGGGAAAACGCATGGTCCAACCGACGTTCTCTTCCACTTCGGCAAAGCGCCCGTCTTTGTCGATCACCGAGCAGAAGGCCTCCAGGTGCGCGGGTTCTTCGGCGGTCAGGAACCGGCAGGCATTCAGCGAATAGACGCCCATGTCCATCAAAGGACCGCCGCCCGCCAGCTTGCGGTTGAGCCTCCATTCTCCGGCTTTCTCAACGAAGCCGTTCGCGCTTTCGATGGCCTGGATCGTGCCGAGCTTCCCCTCCCGAATGAGCTGGATCGCATGCAGATTGGTCGATTCATACTGGCACCGGTACGCAATCATCAGCTTCTTATTCGCCGCCCGGCACGCATTGATCATCGACTGGCTATCCCGCACTGTAGTCGCCATGGGCTTTTCGCAAAGCACGTGTTTATCCGCGTTGGCCGCGCGAATCGTGTATTCGGCGTGCATACTGTTCGGCAGCGCGATATATACGGCGTCGATATCTTTATTCGCGGCGATCTCGTCGTAGTTGTTGTAGCTGTAGATGTTCTTCGCCGGCACGTTGTACTCGGCGGCGTATTTCTCCGCCTTCTCCCGATGCCCGCTCACGAGCGCCACAACTTCCGCCTTTTGCGACGTTTTGCACGCCGGCATGAAGTGCCCGAGCGAGATCCGCCCCAGCCCCACGATACAGAACCGAGCCTTCTTCGTCCCCTCCTGGCCTCGAGCAATCCACGGAGCAAATGGAGAAAGAGCGGCCCCGGCGAGCAGATTGCGCGCGAGCGTGCGGCGGGTGATGGACATGTCCTCTATCAATACCACTGTTCATTTCCCCGCGACGTAACGAATGCGAGCGGCATCCAGTCTTAGTAAAAGGCGTATCTATGAAAACTACCTATCAAATCGATCCGGCTCATTCGGGCGTGCATTTCTCCGTCCGCCATCTCATGCTCAGTAACGTGCGCGGCACTTTCAGCGGCGTGAAAGGAACGGTAATCTACGATTCGGCCGATCCTTCCGCGACTCAGGTGGATGCCACCATCGACGCGGCCACAATCTCGACAGGCGACCCCAACCGCGACGGGCATCTGAAGAGCGCGGACTTCCTCGACGTCGAAAAATACCCGGCTATTACTTTCAAAAGCAAGCGAACGGAAAAAACCGGCGATGGCGAGTTTAAGGTCACGGGCGATCTCACGATTCACGGCACAACTCGCGAGGTCATACTAACAGTCGAAGATGTTTCCTCGGAATCCAAAGATCCCTGGGGCGGCACGCGCATCGGCGCCTCAGCCAAGACCAAAATCAACCGGCAGCAATTTGGAATTACCTGGAACTCGCCCCTCGAAACCGGCGGAGTCGTAGTAGGTGACGAAGTGAAGCTGGAATTCGAGCTCCAGTTCACGAAAGTGCAAACCGCCGGCGCCTGAAGTCTTGTGAGTCGAATAGCAGCCCTCAAGCCGCCCGCTGCTTTGCCAGACGTGGGAGCAGCGAAAGCACCAGTTTCTCGTAATCGTAGCCGTGATGATTATGACGGAATGTTTTCGCAGCCTTGAGAAGACGGCCCGACGCATAGCAGTCGAGTACAGCCGGATGAATGTAATACTTCTTGCAAGTAGCCGGCTTGTTCCCTAATTTAGCGGCCACATCCTTCACCACATCAACTAACGCGGCCTTGGTTTGCTTGTTCTTCACATCGGAACACTTTGTCAAAAGAAAGCTGGCCGCCAGGCAAGTTCCGCCCCAGGTGCGAAAATCCTTCGCCGTGAAGTCTCCACCGGCGATCGCCCGTATGTAGTCGTTGACGTCCCCCGATTCAATCGATTGCGGCTGCCCTTCTTCGTCGATGTATTGGAACAAAGCGCTGCCGGGAATATCTTTACACTTGCGAAGAATGCGGGCGAGCCGCCGGTCTTCCAGCGTGATTTCGTGGCGTTGGCCGCTCTTGCCGCGAAAACGGAATTTCAGCATCTCACCCAATACTTGGACGTGTTGGTTGCGAAGCGTTGTGAGCCCGAAAGAGCCGTTCTCCTCCGCATATTCCTGGTTGCCCACACGGATATAAGTGGATTCGAGAAGCTTCACCACCGCCGCCAGCACTTTCCTCTTGGGCATCCCCTTGCGGCCCAAATCGCGCCCCAAAGTAGCGCGCACACGCCCCAGCGCATTGCCGAACTTGCTCATCCGGTCGAATTTCATCTGGTCGCGTACTCGCCGGTAATCGCTGTGATACCGATACTGTTTACGTCCTCGCGCATCCCAACCTACGGCCTGTATATGCGCGTTCGCATGTGGACTAATGCGCACCGAGCTCCATGCCGGCGGTATCACGAGCGAGCGAATGCGCTGCAGCGTCGATTGGTCTGTTATCCGTTTATGGTCCGCATCGAAGTATACGAATCCCGAGCCCGCCCGCCGTCGTACGATGCTCCGGGCGTTGGGGATTGAATAGCGAAGGCCTGCGGCTTTGGCCGACTCCACTTCTTCCGTTGGCATCCGCGAGTGTGACGTAATTTCGGATACAAACGGTACGCCGTCGCAAACGTTTTTAGGTGAATCGCCTAACGCTCGCGGCTAATGCACGTACAAATACCCATAATGAAGAACACGAAAAATAGCAAATCGTTGTTCCAGAACGCAAATGCGGTAAACAGGCACAGAAGGCCGAGTTGGGCCCTTGGATCGAGCGACCAGTCAAACATGAACGGTAGTACCCATAGTGCCAGAACGCGCTGGAAGCTCTCTGCGGGAAACGCAGCAAGCCCATTTCCTCTCTAATGGCAGGAGGTTGGAGGATCACAACACAAAATGAAACAAACACTTACGGGTTTATTCGTTGCCGCGGCTCTTCTTTTCCCGAATTGCCTGTTGGCGCAGCACCGGGACGACGATCGCCGCGACCATCCGGACGAACATCGATACTACGACAAAAAGCACAAAGATTACCACGAGTGGAACGACCACGAAGCCCAGGCCTACCGCATGTACGCGCGCGAGCATCACGGCACTCCCGACTGGGAGAGGGCCAACGAGCGGCAGCGGAACGACTATTGGAAATGGCGCCATAACCATTCCGATTCCGTGTTGAAAATCAATATCCGCTGAGGGAAACGAAACCTCGCTTCAGTTTCACGTAGCTCTCTTCCAGAGCCTCGGAAACAACCCGTGTACTGGCGACGCTGGTCATGAAATTAGCGTCGCCTTTCCACCGCGGCAGCAGATGCATATGAATGTGCTGCTGAATGCCCGCGCCGGCCGCCTCCCCGAGATTCATCCCCAGGTTCAATCCATCCGGCGTGTAAATTTGCTCGATCACGCGCTCCCCGGAGCGGCTGAGCTGCATGATTTCCGTGGTCGTTTCTTCGTTGGCCTGCTGCAGTCTGGAAACGTGCGAATACGGCGCAATCATCACGTGCCCGCTCGTATACGGAAACCGATTCAGCATTACGAAGCTCAAGCGTGCCCGGTACACCACCAGATTTGCTTCGTCATCGCCAGACGCGGCAGCTTCACAAAAAATACAGCCGTTTGGGGTGCTCTTTTCGCTCACATACGTGGCACGCCACGGCGCCCACAAATGATCCATGGCCGGAAAGTCTAACGGTGCGAGCCGGAAATCCCATTCGCCGGTGCAGGCGTGGCGGCCGCTTCCGCGCCGGCTTGGCTCGCTTTCGCCGAGTGATTGACTAAATCGCGCAACTCCTTGCTCGGTTTGAAAAACGGAATCCGCTTCGACGGCACTTCGACACGCGATCCGGTTTTCGGATTTCTCCCCACGCGCGGTTGTCTCTGTCGCGTCCGAAAGCTGCCGAATCCCCGGATCTCGATCTTATCTCCTTTATGGAGGCTGTTCACGATGCTGTCGAAGATGGTCTCCACAATCGTTTCCGAATCCTTGCGGGTCATCTCCACCACCTTAGACACTTCCTCGATCAGCTCAGCCTTGGTCATATAACAATTTGCCTTTGCTTTCCTTAGCGGTTGTCTTCTAATTTATGCTGCTTGATTGCGTCGCCGACCGTGGAGGTAGCTGCCGCCGCTTGCCGTTTGTAGTCCTGCAAGCGGTTCTGCTCGTCTTCTTCCGTGATCGCGCGCAAGCTCAACCCAATTCTCTTCTGCGCTTCGTTCATCTTGATTATCTTGAAGTCCATTTCTTGCCCGATCGGAAGAGCCGGCTCGTCCTGCGCCGCCTGCCGTTTCGCCGATTCCGGTCCCATCTCGCTGCGATGGCACAGCCCTTCCACTCCCGGCAGTAATTCCACAAATACCCCGAAGGGCGCGGCCCGGCACACCTTCCCTTTCACCAGCTCGCCGCTCTGATGTGTACGGAAGAACGTCTCCCAGGCATCCGGCTGCAATTGCTTTACCCCCAGCGACAGACGCCGGTTCGGAGCGTCGATGCTCAGAATCACGGCCTGCACAATCTGCCCTTTCTTCACCAGTTCCGAGGGATGCTTCACGTGCGCGGTCCAGGAGAGATCGGAAATGTGCACCAATCCGTCGATGCCTTCTTCAATTTCGATGAAGGCGCCGAAATCCGCCAGCTTCCGCACTCGCCCTTCCACCACCGAACCCACGCTGTAACGATCGGCGACCGTAGTCCACGGGTCTGCTTCGAGTTGTTTAATGCCCAGCGAAATGCGCCGCTCCTTGCACTTGACCTCGAGCACGACCGCCTCCACTGAGTCGCCCGCTTTCACCACCTTCGCCGGATGCTTCATGCGCCGGCTCCAGGTCATTTCAGAGATGTGAATCAGCCCCTCCACTCCGGTCTCGAGTTCCACGAATGCGCCGTAATCCGTCACGCTCACCACGCGTCCTAGTACGCGGTTTCCCCGCGGATAGCGCGCCTCAATGTTAGTCCACGGATCGGGATGAAGCTGCTTGATGCCGAGTGAGATCCGCTCCTTCTCCTTATCGAACTTGAGAACTTTCGCGGTCACCTGATCGCCTACCTGCACCACGGCGGCAGGGTGTGCCACGTTTCCATAACTCAAATCGCTCACGTGCAGCAGTCCATCGATTCCGCCCAGATCGACGAACGCTCCGTAGTCGGTCAGATTTTTTACTACACCCGACACGACCGCCCCTTCGTACAACGTCGAGAGCGCTTCGGCCTTTCGCGCGCTCATCTCACGTTCCAGCAACTCCCGCCGCGAAACGATTGCGTTCCCGCGCCGCCGATTCAACTTCAGAACCAGCACTTCGATCTCGCGTCCGAGATAACTGTCCAGGTTGTGTATCGGCCGGATCTCCACCTGCGAGCTCGGCAGGAAAGCGATCGCGCCGATATCCACCGCCAGTCCGCCTTTCACTTTGTTCATCACGCGGCCCGTCACCGGCGTTTGATTGGCCGCCGCTTTTTCCAGGTGCTCCCAAACGTGCAATCGATGCGGCCGCTCGTAAGAAAGAAGAATATATCCTTCCACCGGTTCGCCCCGCCGGTCGATCATCACTTCCACTTCATCGCCGGTCCGGACGTTGGGCTTGCCCTCCACTAACGGAAACTGGGAGGCCGGCACGAGCCCTTCGATTTTGCGGCCGATATCGACAATTACTTCTTTATCGGAAACACTAAGGACGTGACCATGTAGGATCTCCCCTTCGCGAGACGTCAGTTGATTGCTGAAGTCATCGAGAAACGCTTGGTACTCGGCGCTGTCGATGGCGTCGGGCGCGTCAACAAACTTGTCAGATGGACCGGCCATGGCTTTGTCCGTTGCGCCTCGAATCGTTTTCCCAAAAGACCCGCGGTGGGGCGTCAACTCGTTGATAGGTAAACGCTTTAGGAACTATAGCGGACACTCGCGGGCGATGTCAACCGGATGCCGCCCTTGCGCCGGAATCCTTTTTTTCACGAACTTACGAATAGTGATAGGATAGTCCCAGAGATATCCCCATGATCGAAGGACTTTTGCAGCCCAGCCACCTATTGATTGTTTTAGTCGTGGCGTTGTTCATCTTCGGGCCGAAGAAGCTGCCTGAGCTCGGCCAGGGGCTCGGTAAAGGCATCCGATCTTTTCGCGACAGCATGAAAGCCGCGACCGAAGAACCGGACAAGATCGAAACGCCCGCCACGAATTCTTCTGAAACCATTAAGTAGTTTTTGGAGTCAGGGAAAATTTTGCGCCAGCCGGAAAGAATTGCTACGCTCCAAAGCTGCCGATTTACCGATCTGAAATAATAGCTCTCCTCTTTTCAAGAACTTCCAGCCACACCAGATATCCACAGAGCCGTGGCCACCAAACTGCCTCACTATCACTAGTAGGGATAGTATCCCAAACAGTTGATCGCATCAGATCATCGATCGGCCATTTTCAAGGGTCAACACCCGAAACTGGCTCAAACAAATTTTTTTGAGGAGTGGCGGAAGCTAAATGACAACGGAAGATTACGGCAAAGCGTACCAGCGGGGATTCAACCTCACCGTGCGATTTTTAGTCTCGCGCGGTTTATCCTATGACTCGGCCTTGGATACAGCCCAAGCGGCTTGGGCCAAGGGCTGGGAGCGCCGCGAACAATTACGCGACCCCAACCTGGTGCTGACGTGGACCAACAGCATAGCTCTGAACATTCATCGCACCTATTTGCGGCGCGAACCCCAAACCCAGACCTTACCGGAATTGCAGGCGCCCCCGCGCATGAACGTGGCCGCCATTGACGTCAAGCGCATCTTGCACGACTGCAAGCCCAATGATCGCGTCGTGCTCGAAGGCCACTACATCGAGGGGTACAAAGTACAGGAAATCGCCCGCAAGCACGGATGGTCCGAAACGGCGGTACGCATCCGCCTATTGCGCGCCCGGCGCAGCGTGGAACGCCGCCTCAGCCGTCCGAAACACGCCCGTTTGCGCAGCCTGGCGGAAAAAACCAAAAAGGCGCTCGCCAACGCAATCGATGTGCATCCTCTCGAAGCAAAGGTAGCCTAGAAAGGCCAACGCCTACTCTGCAGCAATCGTAAGTCTTGCGCTTGGAGTAGGCGTTTTCGCCCGCGGTTATAGCAATTCGCTTCCGGCGAAGAAAAACGGTATTTCCACCGCAGCCGTTTCAGACGCATCCGAGCCATGAACGCAATTCCGTTCTATATTTTCGGCAAAGCGTTTTCGGATCGTCCCTTCGGCTGCATTCGCCGGATTAGTCGCGCCCATCAAATCGCGCCACTTGGCAATCGCATCTTCCCGTTCAAGTACTAAAGTCACGACGGGTCCTTCCGTCATAAACGTCACGAGCCCCGGAAAGAACGGCCGCGCGCGATGGACTGCGTAAAATGCCTCGGCATCTTGCTTCGTCAGTCGCCGCATCTTCATCGCGACTACGCGAAATCCCGCGTCCTCAATCATGCTCAAAATCTCGCCGCTTTGGCTCTTGCCCACGGCATCCGGTTTGATAATTGCAAAAGTTCGTTCTAAAGCCATTTACTTTTTCGCCGCATTCCCAAGAGCCTGCTGCATCTTCTCGCCCAGCACCGCCGGGGAAGGGCAGACCACGATCCCGGCACGTGTCAACGCCGCCACCTTGTCTTCCGCTTTTCCCGATCCGCCTGAAATAATCGCGCCCGCGTGACCCATACGGCGGCCCGGCGGCGCTGTCTGTCCCGCGATAAATCCGACCACCGGTTTCTTCACGTTTGCCTTCACGTAAGCGGCCGCCGTTTCTTCCGCATCGCCGCCAATCTCGCCGATCATGATGATCGCGTGCGTGTCGGGATCCTCATTGAACAATCGAATCGCGTCCGTAAAACTCGTGCCGATGATCGGATCGCCGCCGATACCGATGCAAGTCGATTGGCCGATACCGAGCTTGGTCAACTGCCACACCGCTTCGTAGGTGAGCGTACCGGAGCGCGAGACAATGCCCACGTTTCCGGCCTTGTGAATATGTCCGGGCATAATCCCGATCTTCGATTTGCCGGGCGTAATCACTCCCGGACAATTGGGCCCGATCAGCCGCGTCTGCGGCCGTTGCTGCAGATACGCGCGCACACGCACCATATCGTTGATCGGAATGCCTTCGGTGATACAAACCACCAGCGGCAGTCCGGCGTCCACAGCTTCCAGAATCGCGTCCGCCGCGTAAGGAGGAGGAACAAAAATCACGCTGGCATTCGCGCCCGTCGCTTTTACCGCTTCTTCGACGGTGTTGAACACCGGCCGGTCCAGATGCGTCTGGCCGCCCTTGCCCGGAGTCGTTCCGCCCACCACCGTTGTTCCATATTTAATGGCCTGGTCGGCATGGAATGTGCCCTCCCGGCCGGTAAATCCCTGAAACAGAACTTTCGTTTTTTCATCCAGCAGGACGCTCATATCGCCAGCCTCACCACTTTTTCTGCGGCGTCCTTCATCCCATCCGCCACCGTAAAATTAAGTCCCGATTCGGCCAGCATCTTTCGGCCTAGCTCCACATTCGTGCCTTCCATGCGAACCACGATCGGAATCTTGATCTCGAGTTCGCGCGCCGCGGAAATCACGCCGCTTGCCAAAGTATCGCAGCGTAAAATACCCCCGAAAATATTAATCAGCACCGCGCGCACGCTCGGGTCCGAAAGCAGAATGCGAAACGCGTTCTTGATCTGCTCGGCGCTCGCCCCGCCGCCCACATCCAGAAAATTGGCCGGCGATCCACCCGCATATTTGATAATGTCCATGGTGGCCATCGCGAGACCCGCGCCGTTCACCATGCACGCGATGTTGCCTTCGAGTTTGATGTAATTCAATCCGAAGCGCGAAGCCTCCACTTCGAGCGGATCCTCTTCGTTGAAATCGCGCAGCTCCATCAAATCCTTGTGACGATAGAGCGCGTTATCGTCCAGATTGATCTTCGCGTCGAGCGCGTACACTTTGCCGTCCTTCGTCAAAATGAAAGGATTGATCTCGGCCAGCGATCCATCGATCGCATCGTAGGCTTTCGAGAGCGCCATCATGGCTGTCGCCGCCGCTCCCGCGCTCGCAGCCGGAATGCCCATCCCAAACGCCAGTTTGCGCGCTTGAAACGGCTGTAGCGGAAGGCCCGGTACCAGCGCTTCTTTCAAGATCAGTTCCGGAGTCTTCTCCGCTACTTCTTCGATCTCCACTCCGCCCTCGCGCGAGCCCATGAAAACCGATTCACCGATCGATCGGTCGAGCACGATCCCCAGGTATAACTCCTTCTCGATCGGCAGCGTCTCTTCAATCAGCAAACGCTGCACCAGTCGCCCTTCGGGCCCCGTTTGATGGGTCACGAGCGTCATACCCAGCATCTTCTTGGCAATTTCGGCCGCTTCTTCGGCGCTTTTGGCGATCTTCACGCCGCCGCCCTTGCCTCTTCCGCCGGCGTGTATCTGCGCTTTCACTACCACGCTGCCGCCAATCTTTTTCGCGGCGGCTTCGGCTTCCTCCACCGTATACGCGACTTCCCCGCGCGGCACAGGCACGCCGTATTTCGCCAGGATCGCCTTCCCCTGGTACTCGTGAATTTTCATAGCTGGATCGCGGCGCTCGGCAACCTGCTGCCCCCGAGGCCAACCGCTAGTGTAGCTCGGATGCCGAAAAACGCCTCGCGGCCAGCAGCTCCGCGATAGCTCTACAAGCGCTAGTCAGTTCCGCGAACTGCGCCGGATCGAGCGATTGATAGCCGTCCGAGAGCGCGTGCTCGGGCGCGGGATGCACCTCTACGATCAAACCCGCCGCGCCCACCGCGATCGCCGCGAGCGACAGCGGCAAAACTTTGTCGCGCTTGCCCGTACCATGGCTCGGATCTACGATGATCGGCAAATGGCTCAGCGTCTGCGACCGCCGGAACTACGCTCAGATCGAGCGTATTGCGCGTGTGATCGGCGAACGTGCGCACCCCTCGCTCGCACAGAATCACGTTGTAATTGCCTTCCGCCAGAATATATTCCGCGGCCATCAGGAATTCCTCGAGCGTGGAGGACATTCCGCGCTTCAGCAAAACCGGCTTGCGCGAGCGGCCCGCTCGCCGCAACAGCGAAAAATTCTGCATATTGCGCGCGCCGATCTGCACGCAATCGGCGTATTTCTCCACTAGGTCGAAGGTCTCTACATCCACCGCTTCGGTAACAATCCCCAAGCCGGTCTCCGCCCGCGCGTCCGCCAGGTAGCGCAATCCGGCTTCGCCCAACCCCTGGAAACTGTATGGCGAAGTGCGCGGCTTGTATGCTCCGCCGCGCAGAAGCTGGCCGCCCGCCGCCTTCACCGCGCGCGCCGATTCTAAAATCTGCTCCCGGCTCTCCACCGCGCACGGGCCGCCGCAAAAAACCGTCACCCCGGAGCCTACCGGCACCCCGTTCACCGTCACAACTGTGTTTTCCGGCTTGGTCTCGCGGCTCACCAGCTTGTACGCTTTCGAAACCCGGATTGCTTCCGCCACGCCGGGCAAATCTTCGAATTCGGCCGGATCCACCGGGCCGCTATTACCGGTAATCCCAATGGCCGTGCGCTGCTCGCCCGGTATGACATGGGCCTGAAACCCGAGCGCCTCGATTTTCTCCCGCACCCGCGCAATGTCGCCTGCCCCGGCCTGCGCCTTCATCAAAATAAGCACTGTCTCTCTAGATTAACGGTTTGTGAAAACCGAGTAGTTCAAAATAGAGAGTTCGCGCAAATATGCAGCATCTCCCCTTCCGGAATTACATTCATCTGAGTCAGGCCGAAGCCTTTGACCTCATGCACAGCCTGCTCTCGGGGAAAATGGATACGCAAGAAATTGCCGGTGTCCTTCATTTCCTGCGGCGTAAGGGCGAGACCATCGACGAGCTGGTAGGTTTCGCATCCGCGATGCGTGAGATGAGCCTCCCTCTCGATATCGATCAATCGCAGGATCCGCTGCTCGATACCTGCGGAACGGGCGGCGATGGCTGCAACACCTTCAACGTCTCCACCGCCACCGCCTTCGTCGCGGCCGGCGCCGGCCTGCGGGTCGCCAAGCATGGCAACCGGCGAATTTCGAGCCAATGCGGTAGCGCCGACGTTCTCGAAGCGCTGGGCGTAAAAGTGGATCTGGCCGCCCACCAGGTATCCGAATGCATTCGCCAAACCGGCATCGGATTTCTCTATGCCCCGTTGGTGAATCCGGCCGTCAAGCACGCCCAGGAAGCGCGCCTGCTCCTGCAGGGCCGTACCGCCTTCAACCTGCTTGGGCCTTTGACCAATCCTGTCCGGGCGCGCGTGCAACTCATCGGGGCATTCTCCGTTCGCGCCGCTGAAATGCTCGCGCAGGCCTCCGCCCGCCTCGGCATCGAGCGCGCATTCGTCGTGCATGGCGCCGACGGTCTGGACGAAATCACAACCGCCGGCCTCACCACCGTATTCCAGGTGGAAGACGGCCGCGTGCAGAAGGGCCGCTGGCTGCCCTCCGATTTCGGCCTGCCGCAATCCTCCATCGACGAGCTAAAAGGCGACGACCGCGAAACCAACGCCGCCATCATCCGCGCCATGCTTGCCGGTGAGCAGGGGCCGCGCCGCGATATCGTCGTCGCGAATGCCGCTGCCGCATTGCTCGTCGCCGAGCGCGCTCCCGATCTGAAAGCCGCGGTAGCGCTCGCCGCCGAATCCATCGATAGCGGCGCCGCTCGCCGAAAACTGGAGCAGCTCACCGAATTCACCGCCCAGGTGCAGCATGAAATCGTTTGAAATTCAGGAATTCGGCATCCGGAATCTCGCGCTTGCCGATCGCCCCGAGCCCGAGCCGGGCGCCCGCGAAGTGCTCGTGCGCTTGAAAGCCGCATCCCTCAACTACCGCGATCTCTCGCTGGTCCAGGGTACATACAATCCGAAACTCAAGCGGCCTTTGGTCCCGCTCTCCGATGGCGTCGGCGTTGTCGAGAAGACCGGACCCGGCGTAACCCGCTTCCGGTCCGGCGACCGCGTGGCGGGATGCTTTTTCCAGCAATGGATCGACGGCCCGAATACCAAGGAAAAAGGCAGATCCGCGCTCGGCGGCGCCATCGATGGCGTCGCGCGCCAATACGCGGTGTTTTCTGAAGACGGCCTGGTAGGGGTCCCGGCTTTTCTGACCGATGAACAGGCGGCCAGTCTTCCCTGTGCGGCCGTCACTGCCTGGCATGCTTTGTTCGAAGAACGGCCCGTGCTTCCCGGCGAAACCGTTCTTCTTCTCGGTACCGGTGGCGTATCTATCTTCGCGCTGCAGCTTGCCCTGCTGGCCGGTCTGCGCGTGATCATCACCTCCAGCAGCGACGCGAAGCTGGCGCATGCCAAAGAACTCGGCGCGCACGCGACCATCAATTATAAAGCAACGCCGGAGTGGGGCGAAGAAGCGCGCAAACTCACTGGAGGCGAGGGCGTCGATCACGTCGTCGAAGTGGGCGGCAGCGAGACCATGGCCCACTCCCTGCGGGCCGTCCGTACACAAGGAACCATCAGCGTCATCGGCGTGCTAAGCGGCCGGGAAGGCGGCATTAGCCCAGGCTCGGTGCTCATGAACAGCATTCGTATGCAGGGCATCTACGTCGGCTCGCGCGCCATGTTCGAGCGCCTGCTGCGGGCCATCGAGCTGCACCGCCTCGAGCCCGTGATCGATCGCACGTTTCCCTTCGCCGATCTGAACGCCGCTTTGCTCTATATGGAAAGCAAACAGCACTTCGGCAAGATCTGTCTGAAGTTCTAACCAGACAAGATGCTGAACTGAGCACGGAACGTCAGCGGCCAACGGGCAAGAAAGACCTGAAGAGCACGCGATCCATCAGGTCTTGAGCGGATACACCAGCAGCGCGTTTCAGAAGAGCCAATGCGGTAGCCGTCTTGCTGCCTTCCCGCGGACCGTGGGCTTTCGGCGCGCCACCGCGGCCGTTTCGTCTGAGTGGTCTCGTCACGAGACTTGCCGTTCGCCGGCGTAACGTCAGCCGCCGGCTCCGCCACGCTGCGCTCGTGTGCGTTCTCCGCCCCTTCGCACCGTAGAAACGCGCTGAACAGCCTTGCCGGGACTGGCGGCTACCGATTGGCCAGGAATCTGCTTCCAGATCCGGGTGACTGCCGTCTTCCGATCGGTGAACTTCTTGACCGGCGTCGTGTCGGGCAGATTATTCCAGATCTCGATCAGACGGGATGCGGGCCATTGCGCGGCCAACCCGGTCAAGTCTTTCAAGCTGCTGAAATGCTCGGTTTCAGGATTGTTCTTTGTGTCCTTCACCGAGTCGAGTACCGTGCTGTAGTTGTCCTTACTGATTGCAAAGTTTGTCATGTGGCGCGGTCTCCTTCCGCGGTGATCACATCCATCACTCGGAAGGGCAGCACGAGCAACGGAATTGTGCTCAAATTTAGCGTAAGTCCGTTGATTAGCCGTTCGTGCGAATACTGTTTGGAAACGACCGCCTCGTCTCAATGACCGTCGCAGAAAAGACGCAAACGAGACTGACGAGAACATGAGCCTTCATCTAGCCGGTGTTTAGGGATTTGGTACGTAACCGTACTACTTAACGAACACAGTCTGTTCACAAGTGCAAACAATAGTTATCTATGTGTTTGGAATTTAGCCTATGGTTCGTAAGCGAACATCTGAATCGGTTTCGATATTAACGCTTGTTTCAGGAATAAGCGTTATCGCGGCACTCTACTTCGGCAGAGAAGTTGCAATTCCGTTCACACTTGCCGCGTTGTTGAGCTTTTTGCTCGCGCCCTCAGTCACTTGGCTAGAGAAGGCGAAGGTAGTCCGTCCCGTGGCGGTACTGATCGTGCTCGCAATCATCTTCTCGGCGGCCGGAGCTTTGATTTGGGTGGGCGTGGAGCAAGTTTCTGGAATGCTCTTGGAATTACCCGATTATCAAAAAAATATCCAGTCACGGTTTGAGAAGTTAAGCCACCCCGCAGGGCCAGCGATGGCGCGGGCTTTCAGCAGCTTGAATGCACTTATATCTGAGCTATCGTCAGATAACGCTGTTGCCCACGAGAGCAGTCCAGTAGCGAGCCGCCCAAGGGGAGGACGAGGAGAGCCTTCTCCTATGCCGGTCAAGATCGTGAAGGAGCAACCCGGAGTTTTGCAATCCGTCGGGCTGGCAAGTACTTCGATTGTGCATTTCCTCGCGTCGGCGGGGGCGGTGGTAATCCTGAGCACCTTCATGCTTATGCGGCGAAGCGATTTGCGCGACCGCTTTCTTCGTCTATTTGGACGGAGACGCATCAGTGTTATGACAACTGCGATGGACGATGCCGCAACGCGAGTCAGTCGATACCTGGTGACGCAGTCGGGAGTGAACTGTATTTATGGGCTTTCGTTGGGTTTAGGGCTTTATTTTTTGGGTGTGCCGTATCCAGTTTTCTGGGGTGTGCTGGCGTGCCTACTCCGCTTCATTCCCTATGCGGGGACTTTGATCGCCGGTCTATGTCCATTCCTGTTGTCGCTCGCTGTGTTTCCCGGATGGACCAAGCCGTTCATGACACTGGGACTGTTCATCGCAATCGAAGGGTTGACAGCAGGTTTTCTGGAGCCGTGGATTTACGCGAAACGGACAGGTACGTCATCTTTGGCGATCTTGGTTTCTGCAATTTTCTGGACGACACTCTGGGGGCCCATCGGCTTGGTACTGGCGACTCCACTCACGGTCTGCTTAGCGGTACTTGGCCGTCACCTCCCGCAACTCGAATTCATGCACATTCTACTGGGCGATGAACCGGTTCTGGCCCCAGAAGCCATGTATTACCAGCGTTTGCTAGCCGGCGAGGAGGACGAGGCACGCGAGCTAATAGATAGATCGCTGAAGGAAAAGAATCTAATTGAACTGTACGATGAAATTTTGGTTCCGGCGGTTGGGATGGCTCAGCATGATCTAGAGCAGAACGGGTTGGATGAAAAGCAGCTTCAATTCATATTGGCGGCCACAAAAGACTTAGTTGAAGATTTATGGGAGGAGGCACAAGCGCTGCCATCCTTATCGAAGCAAGCGACGGAAAAGGCTTCCTCAGAACGAATTTTGTGCATACCGGCGCGGGATGAAGCGGATGCACTAATCGCGTTGATGGTGGCGCAAGTGCTCCGGGGTCAGGGTTACGAAGTAAATACAGTAAATCCCGGATCTCTCAAAGAAATGCCCGGGATTTTGGGCCGGGAGAAACCGGCGGTGCTGTTCATTTCTGCCTTACCTCCGATTGCTGTGAGTCGTATGAGATTGCTTTGTCGGCGGGCGAAAAAGCATAGTCCTAAAACAAAAACTGTTCTGGGGCTCTGGGGCGCTAGGCTAGAGGGGTCGAATTTGCGTGAGCGCCTCGGACCAGAATGTTCAGAGCATGTCATCTCATTGCTGTCACAGACGGAGGGGGAAATGCTTGGAGCGCAAAATGTGGTGCCCGAGGAGACATCTGCCGAAAATTTCTTGCCAGAATCAGAACGCGTTGCTAGTTCGCCGCCAGCTCGCAATCGGTCAATTTAACAGTGCTGCGGAAGCCGATCGAGAGATCCATTACCATGCCGCAAGACCGGACATCGAAATCGACTACAAGCCTCTCGATCCCGAACTGCAACGCATCAAAGAATGGGTGGCGCAGATGATAATTCAGAAATCGAGCGGCAGATCACATCAATGGTCCATTTCCCCGCGGTTGATCTCGGGTTTTCGAACCAGACGAACTGTGACACTAAGGCCCGGATTAAAAGAAACTCAAACCAAAGAGACCCAGAGCTTTGCGAAGCGGCTGCAACAGTCTTGTTAAAGGAGAGTCGGGGTTCGGAACAGTACCATTGCACGAACTCATCGATTGCGTGTCGATAGCCTCGCTTGGACTCGGGCGGCTCGCGCGTTTTCCAGACAAGAGTGACTTATGCTTAAACGCTGATTGTACGATTGGACGGTACATTGGCAGCCTGCGGAACGGCGCCGGTGGAACTACCACAACTCGGGAGGTAGCACCAAAATGAAGTACATGATCAGTTGGAACGAACGACCGCAAGGTTCGCCTATGGAGTACGAGAATGCCCAAAAGCGAATTCTGGAAGTGTTCAATCCGTGGAAGGCGCCGGCCAATTTCAAGATTGAATCGTTCGTCATCCGCGTCGGCGATTGGGGCGGGTATATGTTGATCGATTGCGACGATCCGCTGGAAGTTCACAAATTCTGTTCGATGCTGCCGGCTTTTGAATTCCAGGCGCGGCCCGTTGTTCCTGTCGCCGACGCAATTCGAGTCGAACTAGAAGCAATGGCCTGGCGCGATAGCCTCAAAGACAAGTGACCCTGTTCGGGCGACGCCGCGTCCGCGGTATGTGCGTGAGCACCGAAGGCGGGCCGCCCCAGTAATTCCGAATGATCGCGAGCACCCGTCCCCCATCGCCGAAGTCCGGGTATTCGCTCGAGCAATTAACGGACGACCGAATTAATTAAACGTTGTCGGGAAGGCCACGGGGCTGTGGTGGCCGTTTCCGTCTACCGCGCGCACACCGATAATGAAGTTGTCCTTCGCAAAGAAGGGGAACGAGGCGCTCGTCACGTTGCCGACGGGGACAATGTGAGTCCAATCGGGATCGTCCATTTCGCGCCATACCACCTCGTAGCCCGCAAGGCCCAGATCCGTCCCCTGATCCCAGCTCAGATTCGTAGAGTTTTGGGGCGTATTGCCTGTCGATAACTTTAGGTTTTTCGGTGTGCCAGGCGCCTCGGTGAGCGACCAAATGCTCGCAGCGCTGACGCGGGCCGCGCGCGCGAGATATTGAAAATCCAAAAACGCCACCAGGTCGCCGAATTGGACACCGTTTACGACTTGAACGTTCTGGTGTTGGTGGTCGAAGTTCTCATTCGGCTCCGTATATCTGGCGGCAGGGTATCCCAGTTGTTGAAACGAGATTTGATCGCCTCCTTGAAGGTACCGGTCACGCCGCTTGATCACCCAGACGTTGTCTATATTCGTCTGCCCGTTTTCGCCGACCGATTTGGCGAAGCGGCCAAGCTCGCGCGATGCGCTGTCATCCTCGCCACCCAGGGACTGAAGCACGCTTATCACGGCGGGTGTTGCCGCCGTTGGCACGCCTTCCGTGAAGAGCCTGATCTCTGTCGGGTCCTGACTGCCATCCTGCGCAGTGCGGCTGCCGACGGTATCGATATTGAACACGCCCTCGACGTCAACGCCGTTGGCGGCCAGTTGACGGGCCATGAACGCAGAACCATAAAGGCCCTGTTCCTCGCCCGCGACGGTCGCGAACAGGATCGTCGCGTTCGGCACTCGCGTCGCCATGACCCGCGCGAGTTCCAGGACCACCGCTACGCCCGACGCGTCGTCGTCTGCGCCCGGTGCATCGGAGGTGAAGTCCAGGACATCCTTGACACGCGAATCGAGGTGAGCCAGGATCACGTAGGTTCGGCTGGGCGAAACCGATCCCATGAGCGTGGCAATGACGTTGGTGATCGTTGTCGGCACCGGAATCTTCGAGGACGCTGGTTGTGTAAACGTCTGCTGCTGAACCGTCATGCGGCCGCCCGACGCGGCGGCATACGACTGGAGCTGGCTAAAAACCCAGGCGGTCGCGGCGCCAATGCCGCGGACCGGGTCGGTCTGGCTCGAGGCGGTGTGCCTCGTACCGAAGCTGACGAGCTTTTGTACCGTAGCCTGAAGCTGATTCTGATCGATTTCTTGTAACAGTTGTTTCAATTCGTGGTCTGGTTGCTGCTGCTCGTATTCCGAGCTTTTCGGCGTACCGATAATATCGTGCTTGTTCTGGGCGGCCGCCGGAATGAGCGATGCCGCCAGGCAGACGACAACCGGTAAAAAGGATCGTTTCATTTTCCCCCCTTTGAGTTCTCTCGAATGCAAGCGATCGCGTCCGGTCAAAAATGAATCCGGACGCAATCAAACGGGCTTCATGGTATCACCGTGGTCGAAAGGCCTTCAACCGCAGTCTCGGCGCCGCTCTCGCCACAATCGTTTTTCGAGCTTACCGTGATCCGATGGGACGACAGCGGGCCATCTACACATTTGGTAGCCCGCGCATCGGAGACGCACTGATTTTCTGCTCGACCTATCCTCCGAATGATTACCGGATTGTGAACGATGAAGATGTCGTGACACATGTTCCGATGCCATCTTGGTACGGCCATGTCGGCTCCGCATTCGGACCTGACGGACGTCCTTTGAGCATGGATTTGTGTGAGCAGTTCGAACGCCGTTTTTCCGGCATCGGCGAGGCTCTCGATATTTCTCGGCAGCCAGAAAGAGCGCAGCGTCTCTTGCAGTATTTCGAGAAACAAGGTGTAAAGCCGATCGCCGACCACGCACCACGCTGTTACGCAACCAAGATCTGGAACGCGGTCTAAGTGAGAAACAAGAAGGTCATGCTATTCCGGATCTGCGACTAGCGCGTTCTACCGACAAACTGACTTTACGGCATACGTATGAGAACTACTCGTGCGCTGCTCCGAACCGTATTTGCAACGGCGTCTCCGGCGCCAGGAGAATAGTATGTCCTCGTGCCACAACGTGGTTGAATACTGACCAGGCTGCACCGTAGAATCCGATTCCGGTCGCGGCCTCCGAAGAAAATTGTGCTGCAATACTGCCCACAACGCCGAGTCCCGACGCTCCGGCAACCGTTCGAAGGATCCGGTTTGGATTTTGTGATTGGGCATTCTTATTCGTCTCGTCGAGCATGCCCACGCCCAGGAACATCTGGACCGCCGGTGCGATAAAACGGGTTTTGGGCGCATTCGATTTCATTCCACCCTCGTCGTCAACGTTGACTCTCACTTTTCGAATGGGATCCACGCGCGCGACCGTGGCCTCCATACTCAACTGGCGATTCTGAATGGGGACGAGGTCCGGCAATTTCATTTCCTGGAATCTCAACCGCAATTTCCCTGAACGCCGGAACCAGCCTGCTGGTTGTGCCTGCACGACTGTACCGGTCAGTCGAGTGCCCTCCGGCAGAATCAGATGACGGTCCGCCGAATAGGACGGCTCCGACACAAGGGCGGACACTTTGGACCCTATAGCCGAGTTGGAGCTGACGGTAGAAAGTAGACGAGCGGTGACGACTGTATCCGGCGCGCGGCACCCCGATTTGCTCCATGCCTTTTGCGGCGATGATCGCTATGCCGGATGCGAGCGGCTCTTTGAGCTGCGCGGATAGCCGCGTGTTCGCAGGCAGAAACTGCGGGTGATATGGCAAACGCGAGTAGGCCTCTTCCTGCAAACGATCCCATTTGGGCTGTGCATTGATCTCGGCCGCGATCTCCTGGCGGGCATTGAATAATTCGATTCGCACTCGCTCAAAGGTTGTGCCGATGAACGAGTTCTTCTTGTTGAGCGCTCGTCTTTTTTTTCCGGCAGGCGCGATCGCGCCCCACTGCGATGCGATGCCTGTTTTGATGGGCATCGTTTCGCCATCCGGAAGTTTCAGCACATCGAACTCGATCTCCGGATTCCGCAGCGGAGTAAAGTCACCATTCAAGACTGCCTTGAATCGCCTCTGCCTGTTGACCGGGTTGAGTCGTTCTATATGACCGATCACCTCGCTTCCGGCAGGTATAACCTCTTTATTAAACACATAAACGGACTGTGCTACGCGGCCCGTTATCTGCTGGCCTGCGCCCTTAATCCGTATTCGCTTCTCTATCTTTACTTGCAGCGGCGTGCCTGCGGGCAATACGAGAGGAACAATTTGGCTTGATGCGGGTATTGCGGATAGGAAATAGAACAAAACTCGGAATAGAGGGCTAACACACATGCCTTGCCTTATCATTGTCCCCTGATGCGAGTTTGTCTCCCATCCCGCGGCTGCACGTCTATGTGTTTGTTATCGGCATTCCGCTGACGGAGATAAGACCTATTTGGACAACGGCGCAAGCAAGCGCGGGGACTCAGGCAATAACCCGATCCACCCGCGTCGCCCCCACCGAAGTGGAAATCGGGACTCCCGGTTTGCGGGCTTGGGCTTATCGTTATTACGTTCGGCGATACGAGCCGCAATGCGGCGGCCCCGGCGCTCATCCACGATTTGTCCTTCCCCGAGAGGCGCTGGGCGGTAAAGCCGTGGCGAATTTCGCCCGGCCCATCGGCGAGCCAGCGTCGGCTTCAGCGAATACCGGTGACCGCTAAACAGAGCGGCCTGAATTCCCGCGCACAGAAAGCCAACCGAGCAGGCGGCGAGGGCTTCCTCGATCCCGTACCGATAGAGTCGGGCATGGGAAACGGCGAGTTCGGCGGCCGCATAGGAGAAGGCAGCGACGATCAGCAGGAAAGTGCCTGTCGCTTGCATCGCCGGTGCCTGCCAGGACGTATGCTGTTCCGACGATATAATGTCGCGGTCCTTCCATTGCTCCAATCGGGTAAATATGGTCACGAAGTCTCCGTTCTCGGATGTGGGGCGATGCGTCCGGAACTGCGCATTCGATCCGGGAGCCATTTCTCCCGTCCATGAATTTACATATCGTACGTGCCGAATACGCTCGCCGCGCGAAGAATCGGTCTAAAAACATCTAACGCTGCGGGAACCGCCTGGCGTACAGTCAGCTAGTTGTGGAACCCGACAGGTCGGTTTGCGATTGCTCATTTTCCGGATGGCCCGTGAAACAGGAGGAGTCCAAAACTTACAACGCCTGATGCCCCTAAGTGCCCATGAGACACACTGTAAAGCGAGCAGTAAACCACCGTGTTGTTCAAATTGTGAAACGGCGAGTGATGCTCTCGGAATCCCAACGGACTCTTGAAGAAACGGCGGTCCCACCTCGAATATTGGAAATAACTGAACTATGTACATGATCTATACCGATGGGTGACATCTCCATGCGTTCAATAAGCTTTCGCATCCTCGTCTTTACTCTTATATCTGGCTCCATCGCCGGATTGCGGGCCGACCAGATCGTCCAAAACCCTTACCTCGGAGTCACGCTGATCACGCGAACAGAAATCACGCCTCGACCCGAGACTATGCACATAGCGGAGATCGATCTAACGGCGCCCGGTATCGGCTTCCAATTCACTCCCCCAGGTGGCTCGCTCGAGACAGTAAGACAAACGACTCTGGATTACCTCAATCAGCAGCACGCGCAACTGGCCATCAACGGTATGTTCTTTCTCCCATTCCCGTCGGCCGATCCCAACTCCATGCTGGTTGGTTTTGCCGCATCCAACGGAAACGCATATTCCTCATTCGAGGCGCCGGTCCAGTCCTACGCGATCGTCACCGATTCTCCGGCCTTGAATATCGATCCGTCCAATCATGCGGGCATCGTGCATAACGATCCCGCCTTCGCAGACGGAAAACACGTCCTGGAAAACGTGACGCTGGGGAACGCTCTGGCTGGCTCGGCGCAAATCGTTACCAACGGGGTCAAAACCATTCCGGTATATGCCGACGCAGCGCACCCCGACGGCCTGCTCACCCCCGGCGGACCGGCAAACTATTCCAACGACAACTCCTGGTACGAACTCACCAACGCGCGCACAGCGATTGGTCTGTCACAGGACAACAAGACCCTTGTCCTGTTCACCGTCGATAATGCCGGCGGAAGCAGAGGCATGACCGTCGGTGAAGTCGCAGATCTCCTCATTCAGGACTACGGCGTCTATAACGCCCTCAACCTGGACGGCGGCGGCTCGACTTCCATGGCGATGCAGGATCCGGCAACGGGACTGGGCCGGTTCGTCAACGTGTCGTCCGATAATCCCAACGGGCGCGCCGAGGGAAGTAACTTGGCCGTCTTCGCTATTTCCGTTCCGGAGCCAGTTTCGTTAGGCTATCTGGGCATCGGCATGTTTGTCCTCTTCACGATCCGGCGGCGAACCGATCCCGCCAGGTAGGGGCGCGTATCGCAAGGACTCGACGCCGCTAACTTCCGGACGGCCCGTATCCAGGCGCTTTCCGAAACAACGCTTCTGGTGATCACTAAACGGTAGCCGACGACCTGCCTAGCGGGTGAGGCCGCGAAAAAATCGTGGGTAGGTCACAGCTCGCAGTTGGATACCACTCGCGCGCTGTTCTGAAATGATTTGAAGATCTGCACTGGAACGCTTCCAGATTGTGTCGTTACCCCTGTTTCCTCGGGGTCTATAGACTAAAGCGGCGCATGCTTGCTACAGTCCGTTGGAATGCGAGTGCTCAGAACTATAGTCGTTGGCGTCATTCTTGCCGGTTGTACTTGGCCCCAAGGCTTCCTCAAGGCGTCTGTGTCGGTTGGCGTCAAGGGCGGCATCCCTTTAACGGATTCCTTCAAAGACACGACCGTGACTGGTGGTGGGGCGTCCTTGGCCGACTTGCTTCTGGGAATCGCGTCCAGTTCGCAAACCAGAGCGTTCTCAGCATCCAAAGAATTTGTAGTGGGCCCCATATTAGAGGTGTATCTGCCTCACGGGTTTTCAGTCGAGGCCGACGGCCTCTACAGACCTGTTCAACTGACTGAAAATATCCAGGAGAAGACCCAAGTCGTCAGGATCGTGAGCACGACCCCCTTCTCGTGGGAGGTCGCTCTGCTCGCAAAATATCACCTTCCATTCCCGATTGTGAGGCCGTACGTCGGAGCGGGCCCCAGCTTCCGGGTGACGGATCACTCAGTGTTCTCCCACAAAGGAATCTCCGCGGCCGCCGGCGCGGACCTGAAGGTGTGGAAGCTTCTTGCCGGGCCAGAACTTCGCTTCACCCACTGGGGCAACGATGAGATTTCCAATGTTGTACCCGCGGTCGTCATTGTGGGATCGCCGCCCCCCAGCAGATTGTCTGGTGGAACTCTGCCCAGCCCCATTCGCACTGGACGCAATCAGTTGGAACTACTTTTCGGACTGTCCTTCTAAATCTGAGGAGCGCATCCGAAGCTCTCAATGGGCTCCTGCCAGGCAGTCGGGCAACTGTACATTGAAGCAGAGGCGACCGGGATGCTGCCGGTGTCCGGTTTGCCCGTAACCCTCGGACATGATCATTGCCGTCGAACGCAGCTCGTATATCCCGTTCTTCGGATCAGGCTATGGTTTAGATGGCAGCAAGCGCGCTACGGTAAGGAGTGGACGCCGCATGCCGAATCGTGCCCCAAAACCAAACACACTACAGACAATTAACTGACAAAGATTAGATTGCGTGAAGCGAGTAACTGTACTTCTGATCGCGCTTCTGGCGCTAACTCTGATGTTCTTTCTACGGAGTGATCTTGGGTGGTGGCTGCCCAGAGTTATTGCGGCAGCCGAGCGCAATTATCCATATGGAGTGAATAATAAATTGGGTACGCCATTGGGCGGCCCCGATGGACGAAGAACGGAGTTCGCATTCGCGTTTGGGCAGGTCCTTCGCTGCATATGAGGTTCGACGTCCCTTATGTGGAGCTTGTTCGCGTCGCCAACGAGCGCTGGTTTGCAAAGCACAACGCCGTTTTGATCACCCTACGATTTGTGTATCACGATTCGGGTGGCGCCTCTCCGGGAGACCTCGGCATTCTCTATGACTACGAGCGCGGCGAATTGGGTAGCTGTGGAGATCCGAGCGCCTGGTTCGTTTGGGCTGCTGATCCCACCCAACGCAACACGACCTGTAATGATCTTGCAAAAGTTGCAGACACGTTATATGGCTCCTGATGGTGACGGCCGAAAAGTTGCGGTTTCAGAGAATGGAGGTGAGTGGATATCACACGCGATTCTCTTACGCCAAGCTGGTAACCTCTGGGTAGGATTGATCGGCAACTATGCGGGAATTGGCTAACGTCAACATGAGCATTGCCCGTAATGGCCGCAGCTGTTCGGAAAGAGTCCCGCCGTCGAACCCGTTTGCAACGTATCGTAACAGAATGCGAGTTGATGCGCCCAGCATCGGCAGTATGTGCCCATAAAGTAGCCTTTATCTCCAGCCTGCCGGATAGCGTCCGCACGTGTGCGGTATAGCGTTGCCTAGTTCTTAGCCTTCGCGGCGAGTTCGGTCTATTTCTTCAACACGAGCTTCCCTGCTAATGAGGCCCCGAGCCGCCCTGGTTGACCAAATGGTGTTGCGAAGGTATCGTGAACAACTGTGGAGATCACGTAATTCTGCCGCGCAGGCGTTGAGCCGCAAGGGCTACAGCCAGATTTGCCATCAGCAATACGCTTGCTCTTTTCATCCCACTGGTCAGTCGCATACGGTTACCTGTTTCCGAGCTTTGAAGCGGCGTGCCATAGGCAATTCACCCCTTCATCCTACGGCGCTGGCCTCTATCTGGCCATATGCCAATACTGAAGAATGGAATATGCGCTGGGCTGGCGAATATAGACCGTTATCTGATAGCTGGCCTCAATGAGTTGGCGGCCTAGTTTCTTAGCCGTCTGCTACTCGTACATTGGGGACCGCAACGGATCGGAATTTGTCCAAGTTCCTGTTTGCGGCAATCCTGTGGTTCCATATCACACTTCTTTTCAGGCGCGGATTGTATTTCACCGCGAGTCTGTGAACCTAAGATAAACTTGCACACGGATGAAGAATGCACTGCTGGTGTTGGCCTTAGTTTGGTTGGCTAATGCGCAACCGAAGACTGTGTTTATGATCACCGATGCCGAAGGTGTGGCGGGCATCTGCCGGCAGGACCAGACCGATCCGAAAAACGGCGAGATGCGGCAACTGCTCACAGGGGAGATTAATAGCGCGGTCGCGGGTTTTTTCGATGGTGGGGCGACCGACGTATTCGTATGGGATGGTCACGATGGCAGCGCTACTCTTTCTGCCCTGACGATCGACTCGCGGGCGCATCTCGTGATGGGAGCGCTGCCGGCGACCATGCTTATGGAGAGGCGCTATTCCGCCGTCGCATTTGTCGGTCAGCACGCGCGGGCTAACACTCAGACCGGTGTGATGGCCCACAGCTACAGTTCACTAGGCATTCAGAACCTCCTTATGAATGGCGAGCCGGTTGGAGAGATTGAAACCAGGACCGCTCTGGCGGGGTGGTTTGACACGCCGGTCATCTTCCTAAGCGGCGACCATGCTGCCGCCGAGCAATTGAAGAAGATTGATCCGGATGCCGAAACGGCGGTGGTGAAGGAAGGGATCGATAACTACTCCTGCATATCGCTTTCAGCAGCAGCAGCCCAGGGCTTGATTCATCAACGCGCCACAGCCGCAATGGCGAAGATCGGCAGGATTCAGCCCTATCGTGTGAACGGTCCGGTCACAATTGAAATCGAGTACACCAGCCGGCACGCTCTTACTCCGGACGCCTCTCTAAAGCCGGGCGCGGAGATCGTGAACGCCCGCACGATCCAATTTCATGGCAAAGACTTCCTCGAAGCCTGGCAGCGCGCCCGCCCCTAAGCGTTCCGCTCGCAGCATGGAAGTATACTGCTTAACGAGACTTGTGTGCCTGCACACCAGACTTAGCAGAGGCAGTACGGAATCACTATTCGAGCCACAGGAAGTCGAGCTTGTAAAGCAGCGAATCCTGCGCCTGACGCCGCAAAGTCCCAAGCAGTGGGGCGCGATGGGTGTTTCCCAGGCCCTCGCTCATTGTTCCGCCGGATTGCAGATGGCCATGGGTGAGATTCGTCCTCCTCGCTCCTTAATCGGCCGCATCATCGGCTCCCTTGTTAAGCCCTTGGCATTGAAGGATCGGGAGCCCCTCCGCCGCAACTCACCCACCGCAAAAGCGCTCATCGTTTTTGAGGAATGCGATTTCTACGTAGAGCAGGAGAAGATCTGTGACTTGATCGACCGCTTCGCCGCTCTCGGACCCGCGGGCTGCACCAAACATCCTCACGCCTTCTTCGGTGTGCTCACGCCACAGGAGTGGTCAAAACTCATGCATAAGCATCTCGATCATCACCTGCGGCAATTCGGTGCTTAGGCTTCGATACCTCCCTGCTCAGCCCTGAACCTCGATCCCGGCCTGCCGGGACGAGTAGCTTAGCTTATAACATCTCTACATACCCTTCGGTTCCATGCACGCGAATTCGTTGCCCATCCTGAATCAGCTTGGTGGCATTTTCTACTCCGACAACTGCCGGTAAGCCGTATTCACGTGCGATCACTGCTCCATGGGTCATCAGTCCACCAACTTCGGTCACCAGGCCTTCGATGGATACAAATAACGGTGTCCAGCTCGGGTCCGTAAAGGAGGTGACCAAGATATCGCCCTCTTCCAGGACAGCATCTTCCAGGTTCAAGATGACACGGGCGCGTCCCTCTATCACTCCGGACGAAACGGGAAGACCAACGATGGCGTCGGGCGGGAGATTTTCTCGTTTGTACTCACCGGCGACGATTTCCCCATCGGAGGTGATGACACGCGGCGGAGTTAGTTTTTCATATGCTTTGTACTCGTCTTTTCGGCTTGCTGATGATCCGGTAATCCAGTTCCTGGGTGCGCACGGCTTCGTGAAGCTCCTCAAAGGCGAGGTAGTATATATCTTCCTTTTCGTGAATCACGCCGGCTTGTACAAGCCGTTCGGCTTCTTTCCGCAAAGCCTGCTTGTAAATGAAGTAGCGGCTGACGATGCCGTATTTTGGATATTCACGATAACCGCTGAGATTCCGGACCAGGTCGATCATCCGTTTTGTTTCTTTGGCTTTTTGTTCCCCATCCGGCAATTGCTTCAATCGTTCCAATAACTCTTGCTCTTTGTTCAAAGCCTCCTGCCGCCCTTGCTCGAATTTTAGATGGCTGGCGCCAGGCTCACAGTTCTTGATATTGCCCAGAATCATCGGGACAAGCGTCGTCGGCTTTTCGCTCCAACGAGGTCTGGTGATATCGATTTCTCCGGCACATCGCATTCCGTATTTTTCGAGATAAGCATAGATGGCGTCTCGGGATTCCTGTCCACCATCAAACTGAACCAATTCATCCAAACAGCTGTCCTCTCTTACCTGCTGCAAGTAATCAATTACTTCCGGATGAGGACGAATCACATCGGCGACATCCAATAGCTCCAGACCCATTTCCGAAGTGATGTTGTTAGGCACAGATTGAGAAAGCGTGTCTGCTGCATTTTTTTCACCTAACCAATCCAGCATTTTTTCATTGATCCACGATGAAGCATTCATGGCAGTCATAATCACGCCAAGACTTTGCGAATCAGATATGCTCTTCCTCCATCTCTGGATGTCTTCCAGGATGAAGTCGAAAAGAACCGATCCTGATTTTGTTTGGATCTCCCGTCTTAACTCGTCTATCGACGTTTGACTGCTCTTGATCAAATCGGAAACGATTTGGGGATCGTAGTCGTTTAGCGTTTGAAATCCAGAAGGCGATGCGGCTCGATTGCTTTTGCTGGAACTCGGTTCTTTGCTGTCATTCGGTAGCGGCTTTATAAAGTCTCCTCGCTCCAGAACGGTCATTAATGCGTCTTTGATGAGCGGATCGGATTTTCCCAAGACATTGACGATGATGTCTCTTTTAGCGGGCGAAGCCAACTCTTGCGTAATGTCAACGAACAACCTTCCACCCGCTTTAGCCATGGGTCGAGCGGCTGTTAACTGGAAGAACGACAAGCCCAGTGGTTTCAAGGGGTCGGTCATCATCTGCTGATGGCCGACGGATACATAAACGTGATTTTCTCGATCGTTTGCTTCCGGGATTGGGAATAACGTGGTAATCGGCCGGCTCTGGACAATATAGAACGTGCCCTCCGCCAAGCACCATTCGATGTCCTGGGGGTGGCCGAAATGTTCTTCGATCTTTCGGCCCATGTGCTCGAGCTGCAAAATCTGCTCATCCGTGAGCGCTTGCCGATTCTGCCGCTCCGGCTCAATCTCCTGCTCTTTTGTACCGCCAGCTCTGCAAGGCAAATACAGCCAGCTTCTTGGTGGATATCTTCTTCGCGATGACCTCGCCGTTCCGCACTTTATAGACATCAGCATTCACCAGGCCGGAGACCAAGGCCTCGCCAAGGCCGAAGCTGGCGTCAATGGATGAAACCTTCCGGTTGGAAGTGACGGGATCGGCAGTAAACAAAATTCCTGCCGCCTGCGGGAAGATCATCTTCTGCACCACCACAGCCACGTGTACTTTGCGATGATCGAAGCCGTTTTGAATACGGTAGGTGACCGCCCGCTCGGTATACAACGATGCCCAGCACTTGCTGACGTGCTTCAGGATTGCCTCCTTCCCAACGATGTTCAAATACGTATCCTGCTGGCCCGCGAAGGAGGCGGCCGGCAAATCCTCAGCAGTTGCGCTGGATCGTACGGCATAGGCGTTTTCTTCTCCCAGCCAGGAGAGATGGCGGGCGAGCTCTTCTTGAATGTCTGCAGGGATGGCTATCCCTTCGATGAGCCTGCGAATCTCGCTGCTGAGCTCACGGATTTTATTCCGGTCTCCTACCTTCAGAAGCGACAACCGGTCAAGCAGTTCGTTAATCGAGGGCGCTTCCCCGATGATTCGCTCAAAGGCTTCGGTGGAAATGCAAAAGCCCTCTGGAACGCGTATTCCTGCAATCTTGGAAAGTTCCCCCAGGTTCGCGCCCTTACCACCGACCACCATGATTTTTGTCTTGTCGATGTCCTGAAAACTAAGCACAGACGAATTCATACGCTTAGCTCCTTCGACAATTCGCGCTTCGTCAAGGACTCTGAGACACTTGCCCGCATCACTGAGTGCTGCATCCTCGCCATCCCGTGTAGGTCAAGTGTCGCCTCGATCGACCCGTTCACTGCGTCGCTTTTCACTGTGCTCATTGCCTCAGGCTAACCGAAGCGGGGTTGGTAAAGCGAGTGCTCCGATCCGCTAAATATGGACTCTATCTGGCCTGCTATCAATGAGTTGGACTTATAGCACGACAGATTGTTATTCTTGAATCAGAAACAACGCCGCGCCCGTAAGCTTGTCGTGGGCCGCCGCACAATTCTCCCGCCGTGCCCCGCCGCCTGTTCATCGATTCGCGGAGCGCTTTCCTCCGCTCACGCGCGATTCATAAGCCAGCAGGGCATTTCCCGGCATGCCGCCCCATGTCCCGTAACCCGACATCACGTACATCATTCCACCGGCAATCACCGGCCCCGTCACATCCAAGGATCCGCCTTGCGCCTTCCCGCCATTTACCGCATCATATTCGCGCGCCGTATCCTCATCCCAAATAACCTGCCCATTTACCGTTGAGTACGCCCGCAAATGTCCGTCGAGTGAACCCGAGAAAACGGCTCCAGGAATCGCCGTCACCGGAGCCGATTGGGCTGGGCTGCACAACTTCTTTCCATCGCATGACGACGCCTTCGCCGACCACACGATCGCGCCCGTAGCTGCGTCTAGCGCGAACAGTCCGCCTCCCTGTTCCGGATTTAAGACCAGCCGCACACCTTGTGCCGCGCTCTTATCCGGAACAGCCTTCAGTTGCACATCGGAAAGCGCCACATATACTCGCCCGTTTTCCGCTGCCGAGCCCCATTGAATACCGCCGAGCGGACCGCCGTTCCCAATCCGCTTAGTCCAGATAAGGCGGCCTGCGGCATCGGGGTCGAGCCCCGACACGATACCCGACTTCTGGCCGATTACCAGAACCCGTTTCCGGCCGCCGAGCGAAACCAGGATGGGCGGCTGGCCAAAATCGAAATCGCGCCCTCGTCCTGACGGACAATTGCTCTTTACACCCGTGTCGCACGCGATGTTATAAATATCGTTCGCCGTAATTTGTCGCGTCCAGAGCAGCTTTCCCGTCTTCGCATCGAGAGCGGCAACGGCATCGCTCGTTGCTGTCGCCGGCTGCGAGTAGTTATCGCCCGTCGAAACATACAAGACGCCCCGCCTCACATCGAATGTCGGTGTCGACCAGATTGCCGCTCCCGACGGGCCGTGCTCTCCCGCCGCTGGACGCTTCTCGATCATGTAAGTCTGCCAGAGCGTTTCACCGGTGTCCGTCTTCAGCGCAACCACGCTGCCGCGAAACGTGCAGCATGGATACTGCGGAGAAGCAGCCGCCGCTTCTTCAAACGAGGAAACAGGAACGTACAGGATGTCGCCATGAGAGGCCGGCGTGCCCGTAAGTACCGCTGCGGGATGCTCATCCGCTTGCCGCTTCCATACCACTTTGCCCGTCTCGGCATTCAACGCATAAACCGTGGAATGCGCGCCGAAGAAAATCAGCCTTCGATCCGCATTGATGCTAATGCCGGTCCTCACCGGTGCATCCGCTTGAAACACCCAGCGTGTGCATCCGGTCTGCGCATCGAGTGCATATACGTTGCGCTCCGCGCCGGCGAACACCATTCCGAATGCGACGGCAGGCTGCGATCGCGGCGTCGTTCCCTTGCCAAGGTTGAAGGCCCATTTCAGGTGAAGCGCCGGCACATCGACCGCCTGCAATCCGCCTCGCGCGGCATTCTGAAAACGCGTGTTCTCCGGATCGGCTCCCCAGCCTGCCCAGAGAGCGTCCTTCGCCGCGGTTGCACTCCCGCCCGCGCAGGCGTTTGTGGTCGCCTCGTTCCCCGAACTCGCCAAATACTCGGCAATCGCCTGCCGTTGAGCTTCGCTCAACCCCGCTGCCTGAGCCTTCATCGAGCCATTGTCGAGCGCATTGAGGATCGCGCTCTTTGTCATTGCCCGCAAAGCGCTCACCGCGGGAATGCGGCCCACCGGGTGATCATGGCATTGCGCGCATTTGGTTTTAAATGTATTCGCGCCATCCTGTGCACCGAGCGCTCCCGCGCACATTGCAACTACGAGTAGCCGGCTCATTTGCTGTTTCTCCAGAAGATGCCCCATGATCGGCGCGGACAACAGGTTGATTGAAAATCGTGAGGTTTTCAGCTTCATACTTTAGAACTTGGCTTGGGATGCGTACGACGCAGCCCGGATGCTCCTATACGCGGCTAGCTGGGGCCTCGAGATGGGGCCGGTCGGGCTGTGTGCCCGGACTATCGCCAGAGTGTCCACGTATTCGCGCATGTAGTTGATTTTGTCCCCTTCTACTTTCCACACATGTGCCCACTGGGAGCGGGAAAGGTTGCCTGTGGCTTTCACCCGCATAGCGAAATGTCCCAACACAACCACCTTCTAGCGCTGTGCAATAAAATCCTCCGGCTCGAACTCAATAATGATGTCCTGCACTTCAACCGTTTGACGAAAGAATTGTGCGACCTGTTCACGCCCTTGCCAAATTCCGGCAAAGGTACATTCGGCATGCTGGGAACGGTCCAGAGAACATTTTCGGAAAGAGTGTTCAAGAAGGATGGAATATCGCCCGTCTTGATGCTTTGGTAGGCGTGTTGGATTAGTTGAGTGTTCGCTTCTTCGGTCAAGTTTTCTCCTTTTCATCGAAAACGCGCACAGAGCCGGCAAGACTGCCGGCCACGTGCGCGCCAGCGCTTATGCCTGCTCAAGGGGAAACGAAATCTTGAGTTCAGAAGTTCATGTTGAGAGTATGTGCGGGCTGAACCTTTGTGCTCCTCATGTTCGTTTTTGGAAATACATGGATGAAAAAGCCAGACGTTTCAAACAGCAATTCTTGTTTACCCAGGCTTTACCGTCCTTAATGCGGCAGGGCCATGTACTGGCCGGCAGGTTCCGCGCGGGCCGGAACATTCGGTCAATGGACAGCCCGGCCAATTTCAAAATAGAAGCGTTTGTCATACGCGCGGGTGAAATGGGGTGCGCACATGTTGGTGGAATGTGACGATCCGGCTGCGGTTCACAAATTCTGCTCGATGCTTCCTGTATTTGTACAACGCGCCGCCCGGTGATTGACATTTAAGGATGCAGTCCGCTCTGAACTGGAAGTGATGCGCTGAAGTAGCGGGAATTCGCACTGATTCCATTCCAGCGCCAGAGCCCTGCAAAATGCGACGTAACGTCTTGGCCCGGCGCGGTTTCAAATAGGACATACAGTGTTCTAGTAATTCGCGTAAAAGGAGAAAATGTTCATGAATCAACAATCAAAAACGATGAAAGCGGTAGCCATCGACGAGTTCGGGGGGATCGAAAAGATGAAGGTGCGGGACTTGCCCATTCCCCAGGTGGATACCGACGAGATTTTGGTTCGCGTGGAAACGGCGGGCGTGGGCGAGTGGGATCCGTTTGAGCGTGAAGGCGGATTCGCCAGGGAGTTCGGTATCAAACCACAGTTTCCTCATGTATTGGGTTCCGACGGCGCGGGCACCGTGGAAGCGGTGGGGAAGGACGTACACGGATTGAAAAAAGGAGATCGCGTCTACGGGATTAATTTGATGGATCCCAAGGGCGGCTTTTATGCCGAGTATGCGACCGTTAAAGCAGAGCACGCCGCCGCCGTACCTGAGAAGCTTTCGATTCAGCAGGCGGGCGCGATGGCGGTTGACGCTGTCACGGCGCTCCAAGGGTTGGATGATACGCTTCGCCTGAAATCGGGCGAGACGGTCATGATCTTTGGCGCGAGCGGTGGCATCGGTCATATGGCGATTCAGTTGGCGAAACGAATGGGCGCAAAAGTCCTGGCGGTAGCCTCCGGCGAAGACGGCGTGCAGTTGACGAAAAAGTTGGGCGCCGACGCCGCCGTCGACGGACATAAGGGCGGTGTCCTCGCGGCAGCTCGCGCGTTTGCTCCCCAAGGAGTGGACGCGGCGCTTGTGACCACGGGCGGTCCCGAGGTCGACCAGGCGCTGGCCGCCTTACGTGAGGGCGGCCGCGTAGCGTTTCCGAACGGTGTCCAGCCCGCGCCAAAACCCCCGAGGAATATAAAAGCACAAAGCTACAACGGGCAACCCAATCGTCAGGTCTTTGAAAAGCTCAATCGTTTGATCGATGCCGGCCCCTTTGAAGTCCATATTGCGCGGACCTTTACGCTTGAGCGGGCCGCCGACGCTCAGCGCAGCCTCGACGAACATTATCTCGGCAAGCTCGCGCTTCAGCTCACGGCTTGAGGCGAAGTGTCGTCGCCTCCAATGCTACGATCGACCGCCAAATCCGATAATTCGGATGCGTAATTCCAAGATGATCAAACTGGATATTGCGGCACTCTTGCTGCCTTGCCTCAACGGCCTACCATTTGCTGTAAGTGCGCAGGGTACCGTGCTCCCGCGATTGTGATATTCGAAGCAGCCTCGTCGATGCTGCGGAGGTCTTCCGCGCTTAAATCCAGTTCGGCGGCTCCGATGTTCTCCTCGAGCCTATGCAGCTTCGTCGTGCCCGGAATCGGCACAATCCAGGGCTTCTGAGCGAGCAACCAAGCAAGTGCGGCTTGTGCGGGCGTGGCTTTCTTGCGCTCGGCAATCTGTCCCAGCAAATTCACTATCGCCTGATTGGCTTTCCGTGCTTCCGGCGTGAAACGAGGAACGGTGTTGCGGAAATCGTTACTCTCGAACTTTGTGTTCTCGTTGATTGCGCCCGTCAGGAAACCTTTGCCGAGCGGGCTGAACGGTACAAAGCCAATGCCTAATTCCTCCAGGGTGGGCAAGATCTCCTTCTCCGGCTCGCGCCACCAGAGTGAATACTCGCTCTGCAGGGCTGCGACAGGCTGAACTGCGTGAGCGCGGCGGATACTTTGAGCGCCCGCCTCTGACAAACCGAAATGCTTCACCTTGCCCTGCTGGATCAAATCCTTTACTGTTCCAGCAACATCTTCCATTGGGACATTCGGATCCACCCGGTGTTGATAAAAGAGGTCGATTACATCCGTTCGCAACCGCTTCAGTGACTCACTAGCCACCTGCCGGATTCGCTCGGGACGGCTATTCAGGCCCTGCTGAGGGTTTGCATTCTGGAACCCGAACTTGGTTGCAATCACCACCTGGTTACGAAACGGCTCGAGTGCCTCTCCGGCCACCTCCTCATTCGTGAAGGGACCGTAGGCTTCAGCGGTGTCAAAGAATGTGACACCGCGCTCGAAGGCAGCCCGGATCAGCGTAATTGCCTGCTGTTTTTCTGTTGCAGGCCCGTACCCGAAGCTCAAACCCATGCAGCCGAACCCGAGAGCTGAAACTTCGAGACCGCTTTTGCCTAATATGCGCTTCTGCATTGTTGTTTTCCTTTCCAGTAGCTCAACTTCAGTCTAGGTTCGATGGGGCTTAGGAGTCTAGACGAAGCTTTTACAGTTGAGAGCGATTTGTCTTCTCCGGCGAAATCTTGATCGGAGTACAATCGGCGTTATCCTGCAAAAGCGGCCTTACACATGACACGATGCCTCATTGTTGTTTTTGCGCTTTGCCTATTCTGCGCTGGCGAGCCGATGCTCGCTCAAACCTCGACCGGCGAAATGTCGGTCACGGTTCTCGACGCTAGTGGAGCCGTGGTTCCCAATGCCGCCGTTGTCGTAACCGGCTCCGATACCGGCAACACGCTCCGAACCTTGCGTGCGAACGATCACGGATTGGCGCCTGTCCCGCTTCTGCCTCCCGGCAATTACGACGTCACGATTTCGGCGCAAGGATTCAAGACCTCTATACGCCGTGCCGTCACAGTGTCGGTGGGAGACGTAGTCGGTCTGACGGTAACGCTCGAAACCGGCAGCTCAACGCAGTCCGTCACGGTAACCGCGCAAGCTCCCCTGGTCGAGGACAAGTCCGCCACGCTCGCCCAGGTTGTCAGCCAGAAGCAGTTGATCGATCTGCCGCTGAATGGCCGCAACTATCTGGCGGTTGCCAATCTCACGGCCGGCGCCATTCCCTCGACAGGTAGCCGCGATCAGACGTTTTCGGCCTACGGCAACACGGGTCTGCAGAACGCCTTCCTGTTGGACGGAGCCCGCAACGAAAATTATCTTCGAGGTCTCGACAACCGGACTCGCGATATGGTCCGGCCTCCTTTAGATGCGTTAAGCGAATTTACCGTCCAGACAAGCAATTTCTCGGCGGAATTTGGAGCCGCCGCCGGTGGAGTGGTGAACGCCATCACCAAAAGCGGCACCAATCAGATTCACGGGTCCGCTTACGAATTCTTACGCAACGATCATCTGGACGCCATTAATTTCTTTGCCCAAACCAAGCCGCTGCTGGTTCGCAACCAATATGGAGGATCCCTCGGTGGTCCGGTTAAGAAGGACAAAGCATGGCTGTTTGGCGCTTATGAGGGTTACCACAATCGAAGCGAGTCCACCAGCACCTCGACTGTGCCGACCCTGGCCCAGCGTGGCGGAAATTTTGGCGCGACCGCGATCTACGATCCGGATACTACGCGCCTGAATTCGAGTGGTCCCGGGTATGTCCGTGACCGGTTCGCTGGCAACGCGATTCCGGCAACCAAACTGAATCCCATCGGCGCGTCCTTGCTCAGCCGCTATCCGCTCGCGAATGTCGGCGGATCGAACACGCTCTACATCGCCAATGTCACGCAAAAGCAGGACACCAAGAACGGCGTAGTCCGAGGGGATGTGCAGCTCACCGATCGCGATTCGCTGTTTGCGCGCTACTCGCGGACCAGCGGCTTGCTGGACACGGCGGCCGCGCTGCCGGCGCCAGCCCAGTCGCCCATCGATAGGCAAACCGATTCGAGCAGCGCCGGAGTTGGCTACACGCGAACCCTCAACCCCTCCCTGATAAACGAATTTCGCTTTACTTGGACTTCCATCGCCCTGAACCAGGATGCGACCACCGCGCGCGAGGAGATCGTTCCCGGCAGTCTCGATTCTCAGGTCGATAGCGGCAGCCCCATTTTCAATGTGTCGAATTACGCCGCTCTCGGCAGCCAGGCGAGTTGTTGCGCGAATAGCCCGCTCCGAAAATCTTCCGGCGTTTGGGATTGGTCCGACAATCTCTCCAAATCCTTCGGTGCGCATGTCTTGAAGTTCGGAGGCGAGTTCATGCTCATTCGCCCTGCAACATTCGCCACCAGCAGCGGCCGCAGCTCGTTCGGATTCACCGGCGTCTTTACCCAAAACCCGCTCGCGCGCTCGAGCACCGGAAGCGGTCTGGCTGACTTGCTGCTCGGTGATGCCAACTCCCTCACCACCGGCACCATCGCCGATTCGGTGGAACGCGGCTGGTTCGGCTCCGGTTACGTGCAGGATCAATGGACCGTAAACCGGCAGCTTACTTTGAGCTTCGGCTTGCGCTACGAATACGCCGCGCCATACATTGAAACGCAGAATCGGATGGCGAATTTCATTCTGGATCCGGGCAGTGCCTACTATGGCCAGCTGATTCGCGCCGGTAACTCGAATTTTCCCCGCTCCCTCGTGCGCGGCGACAGGAATAACTGGGCTCCCCGCGTCGGGTTTGCCTGGCGAGTGCCGCATGCCGGCGATCTCGTCGTCCGCTCCTCTTTCGGCATATTCTACGCTCAGGATCAGGGCACCGGCGTCACCAACCGGATGACCAGTAACCCGCCGTTTTTTGGCTACGGCGCCCAGACTATCTCGAGCGATCAGCTTTTCCCATCCAGCGGTTTCATCCTCAGTCCGAGCGCCTCCATTCCACGTCCCGGGCCCATCGATCCCGCAGCCTTCACGCTGACCCCCGCTTCCACCGCCACTCTCGTGAGTTGGCCGAGCGGCATCCAGACTCCTTATGTCGAACAATGGAGTTTCAGCGTCCAAAAGTCGCTCCCCTGGGATCTTCTCGCGGAGGTGAACTATGTCGGCAATCATGGCGTGCAAATCCTTGGCATCGGTGAAGGCAATCAGCCCTTGCTGCTGGGCCCAACCACCGTCAATTCGCGCCGCCCGCTACTTCGTTACACCGCTGCGTCCGTCAAAGCCGTTGGCAATTGGAATATGAGCTATTACGAAGGGTTGTCCTCAAAAGTCGAGAAGCGTTTTCAGAGCGGCATTTCGTTCCTCAGTACATTCACGTATGGTCATGCGCTCGATTTATCGAATCCCGCGCTCGATTTGTGCGATGGCTGCGGAAACGGAGATACGATTCAAGACAACTACCACCGCTTCCTGAATCACTCGTCTTCGGACAACGATGTCCGTCTTCGATACGTGCTGGCAGGCTCTTTCGAGCTGCCGTTTGGAAAAGGAAAACCGCTCCTTGCCAATTCGAAATGGGGCTCCGCGCTCGCCGGTGGATGGCGGCTCGTTCCCATCTTCCAGGCGCAAACCGGCCTACCGTTCACGCCCTCGTTATCTTTCGATGCGGCCAACGCGGGCACCGTGACTCGCCCGAATCGCACGTGCGATGGCAATCTTTCGAGCCGCACCCTGCAGCGTTATTTCGATACTTCGTGCTTCGCCGCCGGAGCGTCCTATACCTTCGGCAATTCCGGCCGCAATGTGCTGCGCGGGCCCGGCATCGCCAATTTGGATGTCGGCGTTCAGCGCGACTTTCGCATTCCCATCGAACACGAAACGATTCTCAATTTCCGCTTGGAATCGTTCAATTCTCTGAATCATCCGCAGTTCTCGGCTCCAGGCGGCACCGTGGGCAGCGCAACCTACGGAGTGATTACATCTACCTCCACCGACAACCGCCAGTTACAGTTTGGAATGAGGGTGAGCTTTTGACTCTTAGCCGTAGAACTCTTCTGCAGGGAGCTGTTGCCGCGACGCAGCTGCCGGCCAGACAGCCCGCCAGTGGGCAAAAGCCCAACGTTGTCGTCATTCTGTTCGACGACCTGGGCGTCCATGACCTTGGGTTCCTGGGAGCAAATGACCTGCGCACGCCGAATATCGATCGGCTGGCCTCATCCGGCGTAGTGTGCCGGAATTGGTATTCGAACGCTCCCGTCTGCGCGCCTGCTCGGTCCGCGTTGATGACCGGACGAATTCCCCTGCGCGCGGGGGTTCCCGATAACGGCCACCCCCTCCGCCCGTCGGAAAAAACCATCGCCTCCCTATTGAAGGAGAGTGGATACGCCACGGCACTGACCGGAAAATGGCATCTCGGCAGCTCGCCCGATACCGTTCCGAACGCCCACGGATTCGATTACTTTTACGGCTTTCATGAAGGCTGTGTAGATTACTATTCGCACCGCTTCTACTGGGGTGAGCCGAAGCGCGCGAATTTCCACGATTTGTGGAGAAATCGTCAGGAAATCTTCGAGGACGGGCAATATCTCACCGAGCGCATCGGCCAAGAGGCGGCCGCTTTCATCGCGCGCCAGCGTGAACAGCCCTTCTTTCTCTACACGGCATTCAACGCGGTCCACTATCCCATGCACGCTCCGCAAAAATATCTGGAGCGCTTTCTCGATCTGCCGCCCGAGCGCCGAATGTATGCCGCCATGCTGGCCGCGGCGGACGACATGGTGGGCGCCATGGTGGCCGCGTTAGAGCGCACCGGCCAGCGCGAGCGCACATTGATTTTCCTGCTGGGCGACAACGGCGCCACCACCGAGCGCCGTGCCGGCTTGAATCAGGAATTTGCGACCGCGGGCCGCAACACTCCATTCCGCGGATACAAGTTCAGTGCTTTCGATGGAGGAATGCACGTGCCCGCGCTCGTGAACTGGCCAGGGCATATACCCGGCGGCAGGCGCATCGACCCAATCGTGATGACCGCCGACATCCTGCCCACGGTCGCTCAATTGGCGGGAGTCAAGCTGCCGGATGACCGCACGTTCGATGGCCGCGACATTTGGCCCGTGCTCACTGCGGACGCCCCTTCGCCTCACCAGCATGTTGCCTGGGCCCAAGGCCCGCAATTGGCCATTCGAAAAGGAAAGTGGAAGCTGGTTCTGAATGGCGTAACTCACGATCGTACGCCCGCCGGTCAGAAGCCGCTGGAAGGAGAAGACGCCGTCTTCTTATCCGATCTCGACCGGGACCCAGGCGAATCGCAAAATCTCAGACGCCAGCATCCGGAAGTCGTCGACGAGTTGCAGACGCTTCTTTCGCAGTGGCGGGCCGGCGCCGAATCAAATTAACGTCTTCTTCAGCCAAACGATCATCTCGGCCTTATAGTGCTGCATCTCCGGCGCGCGCCAATTGCTCATCCCGTGCCCGCCGCCTTCAATCGTGATCAATTCGCAGCTCGCGCCCACCCGATGCATCGCTTCGCACATCTCCGTCGATTGCTCATACGAAACCTGATCGTCCTTCGTGCCATGTATGCAAAGGAAGGGTGGCATTCCTTTGTGGACCGCGGCGATCGGCGCGAGCGAGCGTAGCTTCGCCAGGCCCGCCGCGTCTAGTTGCTCCACGCCGAAAAAGTGAATGCCGCCGCCATGCGAGGCGTGCCGATTGATGCTTGCCATGTTGAAGCGCTCCGGGTGATCGCGGCGCTCCTGCACCAGCTTGCCGTAATCCACCGGCCCATAGAAATCGACCACCGCCGCGACTTTCGTGCCGCGCCTCTCATGCGTCCCGGCATAGTTGACCAGCAGCCCGCCGGCAGATTCGCCGATGAGCGCGATCTTCGAGGCATCCACGTGGTAAGTCGCCGCATTCGCCCTTACCCATTGAATCGCGCTATACACATCCGCGATCGTTTGCGGAAACTGCGCGTCGGGAGCCAACCGGTAGTCGATACTGAACCACGCAAATCCCGCCTGCTCAAGCGGATCGAACAAAGGCCGCACATTGGTACTCTTGCTTCCCTGGTCGAAGCCTCCGCCGTGAATAAGAATGGCCGCCGGAAACGGCCCCGGTCCATCGGGCACGTGCAGATCGAGCAGGACCGGGCTCCCGCCGGGACGCGCGTATTCCACATCCTTCCGGTCGACGGGCGCGGCCGCCAGAGCCACCGCGCCCGCAATAAGTATGAGAACGAATCCGCGCATGAATCGAAGTTAGTAACTGCTCTGCGCGGGTATCGGCGTCGTGAGCCAAGGCGCAAAATCTACTCCTGGGCCTTGCACGTTCGAGCAGCCTTGCGCTCCCGGACCGGCATCGCAGCCCCACCAGTTGGCGCTGGCGCCGACGGTGCCCGAGCCGAGATTCGCCAGACCGGTCTCAAGGCCAAGCAGGCTATTCAGATGCGCCTGGACGCGCGCCGGAGTATGAATCGCAATGCCGACGCTCTCGCTTTGAATGGAGTTACCGGAGATAATAGTTCCTGTCACGTCACCGGCGCCGTAGACGTTGATGCCGGTGGGGCCCGGTGTGGCGGCATCTTCGAAGTCCGGTCCATTGTTCACGACGGTGTTTCCGGCAATGACGTTGTTACTCAGATCCTGGCCTGGAACGTGGGCGTGCATGGCGATGCCCGGTAATCCGTTTTCATTCACCAGGTTGTTGACCACTACGTTTCCATAGGTTTTCGCGCCCGGAACGGAAGCGAACATGCCTATGCCTGCGCCGCCGCCACTTGCCAGACCGTTCCGCGCGGACCGGTTGCTAAGTACAGTGTTGTGGTAAACACCGAGCGCCGATGGGGAACCAGTCAGAGGTGCCGGGATGTGGGAAGCGAGAGTGATGCCGCAGTCATAGGGATTGTCGCGCACCGTGTTACCGCTGATCAGGTTGTCGTGGGTTGCGCCGGTGTCGTCCGACAGCAGAATGCCTCCCGCATTTCCTTCTACTACGTTGTTGGCAATGATCGCGTGGTCCGCGCCGAGCAAGTGGATGCCTTCACCGCAGTCGTCTTGTTCATTCGTCTCGAACGATGGCAACCCGGGACACGCGCCGCCGCTCCGCGCCTTGTTGTTGTTGAGGACCTGGTTGGACGAAGCCGTAACGGCCGAAGCGTTCGCAATGAGAATGCCTTCGAAATTGGCGTTCTCGATCGTAAGGCCCGTAATAAAGACGTCGCTCAGACCGGTAGCGGCCAATCCATTGACGAAGATTCCGACCGGCAGGCCGGTCGCGTCTATGATCGTTCCATTCTCACCGACTAGCGACAGAGACTTAGTGATGACGACTGCCTCCTTGTAAGTGCCCGGGGCAATCTTAATCGTGGAAGCTGCCGATGCACTCGATATGGCGTCGTTGATATGGGCAAAGCAGCCGGATGTGCCGCCGGAATTGACGCACAGGGTAGCGCCTTGGAGAGCGATTGCGGGCGCGAGAAGAGATAGCGCGGTTAACCCGCGCAAGCAGGAGAGCTTGTTGGACATAGGTAGTCGATTCTATCGCAACGGTCCGAAGGCTACGGCTTGGTGGCCAGGATCAGAGGCGACGGTCCCGGAGAGTCTAATGTTCTTGCGTTGACGAACCCGGTCGCTGTCAACCATTGGCTGATTTCCTCGAACGAATACGTATTTCCATTTTCCGTGTTCACCAGCATGTTGACGGCGAAGAACAGACCGTTCACCGGGCCCCTGCGATCCGGGTTGACCAGAAATTCGGCAATCGCAATAGTTCCGCCAGCCTTGAGCGCCTGAAATGTCTTTCGAAGAAGCGCACGGCTACGATTCTCGCCTTCGCTGTGAAGAATGTGGCCGAGGGTGGCGATCGAGTAGTTACTTCCAAAGTCGACCGTTTCTAAATCACCCTCAATAAAGGAAAAGCGGTCAGCCAGGCCAAAGCGCGCGGCCGTTTTGCGGGTGATGGGAATCACATCCGGCCAGTCGACGGCGGTCACGCGGACGTTCTCCGAGCTTTGCGCGAGAGCAATGCCCCAAACTCCCGAGCCCGCCGCCAGATCCAACACCTGAGCCGGGCTGCTCACCGCAAGATGTTTCGCAAGCGTTTGTGCCGAGGCATAGTTCATGGGGAAGAGGTCGGTCACGAACTTCTGAAAGAACTCGGCTCCGGTCGTCTCCTGATTCACCGCCTCCACTGGTTTGCCAGTCTTTACGATGTCATTCAGATCGAGCCATTTCGGAATCAAGTGTTGACTGCAGTGACTGATCAGCCCGCCCTGATAGGCGGGCTTGGTGCTCACGAGAAAGGCGGCGCTTTCCGGCGCCAGAGAATAACGCCCCTGGTCGTCTTTGGCAAGAAAATTAAGGCCGACGAGAGCATTCAGGATAGCGGCGAGCCCGCGTTCCGAGGCGGCGGTCGCCGCCTGAATTTCTCCAATCGTTTTCGGACCCGCGTCCAGCGTATCGAAGACGCGATTCTTGATCGCTGCTTCCAATACGAGCGGCGGCACATATCCCCAGGCAAACTGCATGATGCGTTCCGGTGTCACCGGAGGAGTGTTTGAAGTTGTCATGTTTAGTTTGGTAGGGGCGGCTGGACTCGAACCAGCGACCACCTGCTTAGAAGGCAGGTGCTCTATCCACCTGAGCTACGCCCCCGCGTGGATCTCACTCTATCCTAACCAGCAGATCGTGCGCTTCCACCGCTTGACGAACCTTCACCGCAATCTCCTTCACCGTTCCGTCTATCGGCGCGTGAATCGTCGTCTGCATTTTCATCGCTTCGAGCACCAGCAGGCGATCGCCCTTCCGTACCTGCTCTCCCGCTTCCACATGCAACAGCGTGACCGCGCCCGGAATCGGCGCGCCAACCTCGCCCGGTTTGCTTGCATCCGCTTTGCGGCGGCCCTGCGTTTCCTGCTTGAGCGATTTATCGCGCACTTCCACTTCGCGCGGCTGCCCGTTCAATTCGAAGAACACCGTCCGCATCCCATCCGCGCGCGCCTCGCCCACCGTCAGAAGCCGGATGATTAGCGTCTTGCCCGGCTCCAATTCGACCGTGACTTCTTCGCGCTCTTCTAATCCATAGAAGAACGCCCGCGTCGGCAGGACTTCGAGTTCCCCATACTGCGCGCGCGCAGCCGCAAACTGAGTGAATACGTCCGGATACATGAGATGGCTCAGCAGATCTGTCCGGCTCGATCTTCTTGGACAACGATTCGAAATCGGCCGGCGGAAGATGTTCGCCCGGCCTGCCCTCGATCGGTTTTTTTCCCTGCAAAACGAGCTGCTGCAATTTTGGCGGCCAACCTCCTTCCGGTTGCCCCAGAGATCCCATGAACATATCGACCACCGAATGGGGGAAGGTTGGCGGATGCTTTTCCAGATCCTCCAGTTTCAGATCGTGGCTCAGCAGATACAGCGCCAGGTCGCCTACAACTTTGCTCGAAGGCGTCACCTTCACGATGTCGCCGAAAGCCATGTTCACGTCCGCATACATGCGCGCTACTTCGGGCCAGCGTCCGCCCAATCCTATCGCCTCCGCCTGCGCTTTTAAATTCGTGTACTGCCCGCCCGGCATTTCGTGAATGTACACGTCCGCGCTTCCGGATTTCGGCGCTTCATCAAATGGCGCATAATGCGCGCGGACCGTTTCCCAATAATCCGAACATCGGTTGAGCGCCTCAAAACTCAGGCCGGTATCGCGCTCCGTATGCGCCAGCGCGGCGACAATCGAATTCAGGTTCGGCTGGCTCGTCGTACCGCTCATGGCCGATATGGCGCCGTCCGCCACATGAACGCCCGCTTCCGCCGCTTTCAAAATCGTCGCGGCATTGATGCCGCTCGTATCGTGCGTGTGTAAATGGATCGGCACGCCGACCTCTTCCCGCAGCGTCTTCACCAGCTTGTAAGCCGCATACGGGCGCAGCAAGCCGGCCATGTCCTTAATGCCTAGAATATGCGTGCCCATGCGCTCCAGCTCTTTCGCAAGCCGTACATAGTAGTTAAGCGAATACTTCTCGCGCGCCGGATCCAAAATATCGCCGGTATAACAAATTGCCGCCTCGCATAAGCGGCCCGTTTTGCACGCCGCCTCCACCGCCACCCGCATGTTCGGCAGCCAGTTCAGCGAATCGAAGATGCGGAAAATATCGATGCCGCGCGCCGCCGCTTCCCGAATGAACTCTTCCACCACATTGTCCGGATACGCCGTGTATCCCACCGCGTTCGAAGCCCGCAGCAACATTTGAAAACAGATGTTCGGTATTCGCTGCCGCAGCGCCTCAAGCCGCTTCCACGGGTCTTCGAGCAGAAACCGCATGGCTACGTCGAACGTAGCGCCGCCCCACATTTCCAGGCTGTACAACTGCGCCAGCTCCTTCGAAACATAATCGGCGGTTTGAAGCAAATCGTACGTGCGAACGCGCGTCGCCAGCAGCGATTGATGCGCATCCCGAAACGTAGTGTCGGTCAGCAGAAGTCGCTTTTGCGAGCGCGTCCATTCCGCGAACTTCTCCGGGCCCAAAGTATCGAGCAGTTGACGGGTGCCGGGCGGCCGCTCGCTCGCCGTCGAATGCGGCGTCGGCGCGTCGCGCATCACCGGCGGCCGCGCCCGCTTCGCTACTTCCGGATTCCCGTTCACGATCACTTCCGCAAGATACGTAAGCAGCTTGGTCGCGCGATCCTTGCGGCGCGCAAATCGAAACAGCTCCGGACGTCTCGTCCAGAAAAGACGTGGTCGGCTCGCCCAACTGAAACGCCGGATGATTCACCACGTTTTCTAAAAACGGAATGTTGGTCTTCACGCCGCGAATGCGGAATTCGCGCAGCGCGCGGTCCATGCGCTGGCACGCCTGTTTGAAATTGCTGCCCCACGACGTGACCTTTACCAGCAGCGAATCGTAGTACGGCGAAATCACCGCGCCGCCGTAAGCCGACGCTGCATCCAGTCGAATCCCAAAGCCCGCCGGCGACCGGTAGGTGTGAATTTTTCCGTAATCCGGAAAGAAATTATTGTTCGGATCCTCCGTCGTCACCCGGCACTGCAGCGCCGTTCCGTGCAGCGGGATGTCCGGCTGCCGCGGCAGGCTCATTTCCTCGCCATGCAGTTCGAGGCCCTGGGCGACTTGGATTTGGCTGCGGACAATGTCTATGCCCGTCACCATTTCGGTGACGGTATGCTCCACCTGCACGCGCGGGTTCACTTCAATGAAAAACCACTCATGCGTCGCAACATCCACCAGGAACTCGACAGTCCCGGCGTTGTAGTAGCGGGCCTCTCGTGCCAACCGCACGGCCGCGTCCGCCAGTTCCGCCCGCACGCGCAAGGGCAGTCCGATCGCCGGGGCAATCTCGACCACTTTCTGATGCCGCCGCTGCACCGAGCAATCGCGTTCATAAAGGTGCAGAATGTTGCCGTGCGTGTCCCCCAGGATTTGAATCTCGACGTGCTTCGCGCGCCGTATGTAGCGCTCCAGAAACACCGCGGCGTTACCGAATGCGGCGCCTGCTTCCCGGCTCGCTTCGCCGAGTTTCGCTCTCAAATCGGCCGGCGATTCCACCACGCGCATCCCGCGCCCGCCGCCGCCGTGCGCCGCCTTGACGATCAAGGGGAAGCCAACGCGTTCGGCGATCGCTTCCACATCCGCCGCTTCCGGATCCACCGGCTCCTCTGTCCCCGGCACTACCGGAATGCCGGCTCGCTGCGCCAATTTGCGCGCGGCCGTTTTGTCGCCGAGCGATTCGAGCAGTCCGGCGCTCGGCCCCACGAAAATGATCCCGGCTTTTTCGCAAGCACGCGGCAGCGCCGGATTCTCGGAAAGAAAACCATACCCCGGATGAAGAACATCAACACCCTTCTCAACCGCCAACCCGACAATCGCATCCACGTCCAGATACGCTTCCACCGGTCCTTTGCCTTGGCCGATCAGGTAAGCTTCATCCGCTTTGAACCGGTGCAGGCTCAACCGGTCTTCTTGGGAATACACGGCGACAGTTCGAAAACCGAGTTCAGTGGCCGCGCGGAAAATACGCGTGGCGATCTCGCCGCGGTTCAATGCCAGAAGTTTCTTCATCTTTAAGGGTATAGGACTAAAATGAGGACGTGAAAGTTGCCGCTTGTCTGCTGCTCGCCGCTGGTCTCCTCGGCTCCGCCGAACGCGAAGGAGACTTTACCATCCGCTTCGAGCCCAAGGCGATCCTGCAGACCGGCGTTCCCGTTCCGTTCGAGATCAGCGTCACCGATCCCCATCGCAAGCCAGTGATTCAGGCGCAGGTGAAGTTATATATTGAAACCGCCGACGGACGCAACAGAAAGCCGTTCCCTGCGCCCGCGACCACTCCGGGAGTGTACCTGGCGAAGCCAGTATTTTCAGAAGCCGGCGATTGGAACGTCGACGTGGAAGTCCGCCGCAACGACCAGTTCACCTCGCGGTCGCTGCAATTCAACGTGCACGAATGAGACTGTACCTCCCGGATCGATTTAGAGCCGGCGTCTTAAGAAAACATGTATAGTGGCGTCGCCGGGGCCGGCGTCGATTCCACATCGCCCGCCGCTACCGGCTGCCCTTCCAGATCGCCCACCTGCCGGCAGTAGATGCCGTTCTCGCCGAGATAGACTTCGAGATCCGCGGGGCGGGGAAGTGAACCTTGAATGAGCGCTTCCGATAAAGGGTCCTCGATATATTTCTGCAGCGCGCGCCGTAGGGGCCTGGCCCCATAGCTGCGATCGCCGCAGGTCTTATCAAGGATATATTTCGCCGCATCCGGCTCCAGCCGGATCTTGATCTGCTTCGCCACCAAATTCCCGTTGATCTGCTCCACCATCAGATCGATGATCTTCAGCAGGTCTTCATCGACCAGCGAAGTGAATAGAATTACTTCGTCCAGCCGGTTCAGAAACTCGGGGTTGAACGCCCGCTTTACCTCGCTCATGACCTGCTCTTCGATCTTCTGCGGAATGCCGGTTTCCGCGAATCCCGAGAAGCCGATCTGCCCGCGTTTATCGAGAAAACGCGCGCCCAGATTCGAGGTCATGATGATAATCGTGTTCTTGAAATCGACCGTGTTGCCCAATCCGTCCGTCAACTGGCCGTCTTCGAACACCTGTAGCAGGATATTGTAGATATCCGGATGCGCTTTCTCGATCTCATCAAGCAAAATGATCGAGTACGGCGCGCGCTTCACGCGCTCGGTTAGCTGGCCGCCCTCTTCATAACCCACATAGCCGGGAGGCGAGCCGATCAGCTTCGAAATCGAATGCTTCTCCATGAACTCCGACATATCGAAGCGGATCAATGATTTCTCGCTGCCGAACAGGAAGTGGGCCAGCGCGCGCGCCACTTCGGTTTTGCCGACTCCCGTAGGTCCAAGGAATAGGAAAGAGCCTGCCGGCCGTTTGGGAGATTTCAAGCCTGCCCGGGAACGCCGGATAGCTCGCGACAGCGCGCCGATCGCCTTCTCCTGGCTGATCACCCGCCGGTGCAGCTCTTCCTCGATCCGCAGCAGCTTGTTGATCTCTTCTTCCTTGATCGAGGTCATGGGCACGCCGGTCCAGCGCGCCACCACATCTTCTATATCGTCTTTAGTGACAATTCCGGTCGACGTGTCGTCCAGGTTGTATTTCTCGCGAAGCTGGCGCAGGCTCTCGCGTTCCTTGCGTTCCTCATCGGAATAAAAGCGCGCCTTCTCGAACTCATGGTTCGCAATCGCGTTCTCCATGCGATGCACGATGAACTTGATGCGCTTCTGGATGTCGGCCACATCGCTCGGCAAAGTCGTTTGGCGCAGCTTCACCCGCGCGCCGGCTTCGTCGATCAAATCGATGGCCTTATCCGGCAGGAAGCGATCCGGAATGAACCGTGTCGAAGTGTAAACCGCCGATTCGATGGCTTCGTCGGTATACGCCACCGCATGAAATTTCTCGTAGCGTTCCTTGATACCGAACAGAATCCGGATAGCGTCTGTTTCGGTCGGAGGCGGCACCTTCACCGCTTGAAAACGCCGCTCGAGCGAACGATCCTTTTCAATGGACTTGCGGTATTCCGCCGGCGTAGTAGCGCCGATGCACTGAATTTCCCCGCGCGACAGCGCCGGCTTCAGAATGTTGGCCGCATCCAGCGATCCTTCCGCCGATCCGGCCCCCACCAGCGTATGCAGCTCATCGATGAAGATGATCGCGTTCTGGTTCTCCATCAATTCCTTCATGATGGTCTTCAAACGCTCCTCGAATTGTCCGCGGTACTTGGTGCCCGCGACGATCAGCGAGAGGTCAAGCGCCAGGATGCGTTTGTCGGATAGAAACGAGGGCACGTCGCCGTCGGCGATCTTTTGCGCCAGCCCTTCCACAATCGCGGTCTTTCCCACACCCGGCTCGCCAATCAGCACCGGGTTGTTCTTAGTGCGGCGGCACAGGATCTGGATCACGCGATCCAATTCCCCGTCGCGGCCGATCAGCGGGTCGAGCATGCCGTCGATCGCCGCCTGCGTCAGATCGCGGCTGAATTCGGCGAGCAGCGAGCTTTCCTTGGGCCGGCTGGCCGAACTCTTCTCCGATGCCGAACGTGAAATTTCCTCGCGGACTGCGGATAGCCGCAGCCCGCGCTCGTGCAGAATCTCGGCTGCAAAACTTTTCTCTTCCCTCAGCAAACCTAGCAGCAGATGCTCCGTGCCGATATGCTTATGGCTCAACCGCTCGGCCTCTTCCGCTCCATAGGCGAGCACGCGCTTACACTCGTGGCTCAAAGGTAAATCGACCGAAGTCGAAACCTTCTCGCGCACCGTCGTATGCGCTTCTATTTGCTTGCGAATCGATTCGATTGCGGCGTGCGACCGCAGAAAACGATTGGCAAGCACCTTGTCCTCCCGCAGCAAGCCCAGCAAAAGATGCTCGGTCTCGATGTAAGGGCTTCCGAATTGGCTCGCCTCGTATCTCGCGAAGAAGATTACGCGGCGCGCCTTTTCGGTATATCTTTCAAACATAAGTGCCACCGTCTAGACGGGTTGCGTCCTGTACGACTCCGGCTTCCTGTAAATCCAGTTTTGAAATTGGATACAGTCCGCCCTTCTTTAACTCTAAAACTCGATCGCAGCGCGATGCAAAGGAAAGATTGTGCGTCACTACAACCGAGGTCAATCCATGCGCCGCGTGCAACTCGTTCAGCAGTGCGATGATCGTCTCGCCGGTCCGGAAATCGAGGTTCCCGGTAGGCTCGTCCGCCAGCAGCACATGCGGCCCGGTGACGAGCGCCCGCGCCAGGCTCACTCGCTGCTGCTCTCCTCCCGACAATTCTCCGGCGCGATGCGCCGCCCGCGCCGCCAGACCAACTTCGGCGAGCCGGTCTCCTGCCACTTGCGCCGCCGTTCCGCGTTCTTCCCCGCGGATCAGCAGCGGCATCATCACGTTTTCCAACGCCGTAAACTCCGCCAGCAGCGATGGATTCTGCCAAACGAATCCGATTTCATTATTCCTGAACGAAGCCAATTCCTGCTCCCCCAGCGACACGATGTCCCGGCCACCGAAAATCACCTCGCCGCCCGACGGCCGGTCTAATCCACCCAGCAAATGCAGCAACGTAGACTTGCCCGCACCGGACTGGCCCATGATCGCCAGGCGCTCGCCCCGCGATACACATAAGGAAAGATCCTGGAATACGACTAGCTCCGTCGCGCCGGAGCGGTATGTCTTCGAAAGCGATTTCGCTCGGATTGCGCTCTCAACGTCCAATCTCCCGCCTTTTACTCTTAGCTTACCGCGCTTAATGGCTTATCGGCAGCCGATTCTCCCGGCAACACACCCGGCCGGCCCTCATATCGCGGTGTAAATCTCGCTTCGACCATGGCGGTCTGTCAGAACTTGCCGTGTGGCGGCCATGGGCCGGACCTGGTACGTGCTGCCTGATGCCAACCTGAACCCATTCACCCGACAATGGTCATCTGCATTTCTTGAAAGCAAGACGACGCCGACGGAACCCCGCAGCTACCGGTCCGGTCGCAGCTCACCCGGTGCGCTATAGTCCAATCCTACTAACGTTACTTTCTTAGCTGTGAAAAGCTGGATTTGATCCTGCACGTTGGTGTGTCGGATCGACTCGCGATTGTCAGTGCGATGCTGGTGTTCTTGGAAGCGGGCAATTTCTGGTATAGAACGAACGGGACGCTCCCAATCTTACGGTTTGCACGCCGCGTGATCCAGGCAGAATCGGTGGACACAAGCCGACTTCCCAAATGGACTAATGTATGGAGCCTCTTCGAATTCTTTCGTTATTTCAAAAATCAACGCCTTTGCAAACCAAAACCCGACAGGTTTCTGGAACGTGCCACTCGGTTTTTCAGTTTGACCGCAGCGCAATCATCGGATCGATCTTTGAAGCTCTTCGTGCAGGGAAATATCCTGCCAGCAGCGCAACAACTCCAAGCAGAACGACCATGCCAACAAAGGTAAACGGATCACTGGGAGCGGTCCGAAACAAAAGAGAAGCGATCAGGCGCGAGACCGCCAACGATGCGACAACCCCGATAGAAGTGCCAACCAACGTGAGTCGCATCGTCCTCCGGATCACATCGAGCTGCACACGGGTTTCCGTGGCGCCAAGAGCCATGCGTACACCGATCTCCGGTCTCTGGCGCGTCACGGAGTATGAGATAACACCATAAATGCCCAGCGAAGCCAAAAGGAGTCCGAGGCCAGCAAAGGTTCCGACCAGCAGAACAAAAAAGCGTCTTGGAGACGTGGCGTGATCCACCAACCGCTGAATAGATTTGAATTCTGTCGCCGGTTGTCCAGGATTGATCCGCCGTAGCGTGGTCATCACACTCCTTGCCAGCGCGGTGGGAGGCAGCTTTGAACGCACTACCAGGAACGCACCCTCCGGCCCAAATTGTTTCGTCGCGGGAAGGTACATTTGCGCACCTCCGTTGGCTTCCGCGCTGCTTTCGCGAACATCGGCGATGACGCCAATCACCTGCGTATCGGCTCCGCCCGCAATGGCTGTACGGCCGATCGGGCTCCGCCCCGGCCAGAGTCTTCGCGCTACGGTCTCATTAATGATGACTACGTTCCTGTTTTCGACGAGGTCCTGCCAATTGATGTCGCGACCTTGGAACAGGCGCATTCCCATTGCCTTCAGGTAACCTGGCGACACAACGTAGACAAATACGGGAATGAAATCCCGCGCGGTGTTCTTCTGCTTGCCTTTCGCCGCAATCCCCCAGCCCCGGTTGCGGCTCATGGGAAGGTTGTCGGCTATGCCAGCGGCTTCGATACCCGGGATTAGCGAAGTGCGCTCCACAATCTCCTGCCATTTCGCAGCGCGCACAGCCGGCTTTTCACCATCATTAAAATCAAGGCTGATAGCGGCTGCACGGCTTGGCTCAAAGCCCAAGTCGACATCCAGAACGCGGAGAAAGCTACGCAGTAGCAACCCCGCGCCGACCAGTAAAACGCAAGCCAGCGCAATTTCCGTTACGACCAGCATCGAGCGCAGGCGGCCATGTTTTCTGCCCTCACTGGCTCCATGCCCTCCACTATCTTTCAGCAGCTCCTGCAGATTACCGCCCGACATGCGCAGTCCCGGCGCTGGTCCGAAGAGAACTGCTGCGCCTACTGTGAGCAACAGTGTCCATCCCAGTACTGTTCCGTCCACGCGCACCATGCTGAGCAGCGGCAGGGCAATCGATCCTTGATGAGCGAGATACCGGATTGTAAAATACGCGAGTCCCAACCCGAACGCAGCTCCCGCAGCGGCGAGTACCATGCTTTCGGTGAGCAGTTGACCCACAATCCGCCCCCGCCTTGCCCCCAAGGCGCTGCGCATTCCGAATTCCTTGCTTCGCGCCGCCAACCTGGCCAGCAGCAAATTTGACAGATTCACGCAGACAATCAGCAGAATCAGCCCAACCGCACACCACAACACGATCAGCGATCGCCGCAGCTTGCCGCTGACATAGTCTTTTAATCGGGTCAGCTGGCCAGTGTAGCCCGGTTTAAATTCCGGGTGCTTATGCTCGAAAAGGAGTTGCGGAAACAGTTGATCGGCCTCGCTCTGCGCTTGGGCTAAAGTCACTCCCTTTTTCAAGCGGCCAACCAACGCCAGGTCATTTCCGTCATCGCGGAAATCATCCATGATGTAGGGCGCGAACAGATCGACCTTGGCTCCGGGCGAGAAGACTGAGCCAAAATCGAATGTACTCGGTAACACTCCGATAACCGTCACCGAAGTGTTGCTCAGGTCGATCGCCCGTCCGACAATGCTGCGATCGCCCCCAAACTGGCGTTTCCAAAACGAATACGTTAGTAACGCCACTGGTTGGGCGTGTTTCACAAACTCCTGAGACTTGAAGAGGCGTCCAAGCGACGGCTCCACACCTAGCGTTTGAAAAAAACCTTCGGCCACAAGCATGCCCGTAACGGGAATCGGCTGGCTATTTCCCATGAGCTTGAAGTTTTCGGGTGCGCTGAAGGCGAAATAGCCGCTGACGGACTGAAAAGAGTGGTTCTGTTGTTGGAAGTCTTGAGTCGCATCGGCCGTATACGTTCGGCCGGATTCGCCGTACTCGACATTCTTTTCCACGATTCGCACAAGCTCTTGCGAATCGGGAAATGGCAGCGGCCGCAGCAAAATCGTATTTACCACGCTAAACACCGCTATATTGGCGGCTATGCCGAGTGCGAGAATCAGCACGGCGATCGTTGTGAAGCCATAATCGTGCTTGAGTGTGCGGAACGTGAAACGTAAGTCCTGCGTCAAGACGTCGAGCCAAGGTAATCCGCGTGATTCGCGGTGCCGCTCGAGGGATTGCTGCATTCCCCCAAATCGGACAAGCGCCTGTCGCCGGGCTTCTTCCGCGGACATACCCCGCCTGATGTTTTCTTCGAGGGCCATTTCCAGATGGGAAGCCATCTCTTGGTTAAGTTCCTGATCCAGTCGATCTTTGCGGCAGAAAGAGCGAATTCGGTTGAACGCTTCGCGAACGGAATGCCTCACTGTTTACCTCCTTCGCCGTGCATCGCGAGAACCCGCCCCATGACTCCGGAGAGCCGTTTCCAGTACGCAGTGTTCTGGGCCAACTGCTTTTTGCCGGACTTTGTGATGGAGTAGAACTTCGCTTTGCGGTTGGTATCGGAAGTGCCCCACTTGGCCGCGATCCAGCCGCGCTGCTGCAATCTCACCAGCGATGCGTAAATCGTTCCCTGGTTCAGTAACACTTCATTCCCACTTACCTGTTCAATGCGGCGCGCGATGCCATACCCGTGCATCGGACCCAAGACCTCGAGCGTCTGCAGGACCATCACATCGAGCGTCCCTTGCAAAAGGTCGAGTTTAGATTGGCCCATCGATCACCTGTGTTTAGGCCACATATTACCACAAGCCTTATATGGCTGAACCACAGGAAACATTCCGGATTCGATGTTTTGAACGTCTGAACCGTTGGGTTCGAGAAGCTGCGGCGGATGAGTACTGGAAACGCCGTTGCGTCCGCCCGACTCCGGGATCGTTGGTAAATGAAGTAGGGCTTGGAAAAAGGCGGTCTCGGAATGCAGGGTCGTGTGCGACAAGTCGAGCCGTGAGTACGATGTCCGTCAGGGCAAGTTCAAGCTATTACATCTTGCGCGTTTACTCGGCCACAATTCTAGGATCCAGAAAGACTTTGACGTCGCGCATCTTTTCTAACTCCGCCAGCCTCCGCCACGTCGGCAGACTCATCCTCCAGATCATTTTTCCGCCGGTCCACTCATACTCAGCCGGTACGCCATTCGGAAACTCGAACGTGCGGACCACCGGCGCCTGCTCATCCGCCACCCCCGCCATTGCTGCGATCCCCTCATTGGTCGGATATTCCAGCACCGCTGTCTTGCCTTCCGTTACTTTCACGACAACTCGCTGGTATAGCGGATGTGTCGACCTCTTCGCAGGCAAATCGAACGGAGACGTAGCCCGGGCTTCCTTCGGCTCCGCTGCCGGAGCGTGTCCCTTGATCGCCTTCGTCTCAGCTTCGAGCTTCGCCCGCCGTGCTCGCGCCACACCCTCGGTTACGCGATTTCTCCGCACATGCTCTAGCCCGCGCATCGCCCGCATCCACGACCGCTGCGCCGTTGTACGATACCGCGTCCGCAACTCCAGCCGCCGCCACTGCTCCTCCGTCCAGAGCGTCGAATTGCTCTCCTCTTTATAGAGCGTCTGCTCAATTTCGTCGTAGCGCAGGTTATTCCGGTTCAAAACCCACACCGAGCGCGCCGCCTCGTGTACCAACTGGCAATCGGCCGCCGTCTCCGGCCCGTACTCTTCTATTAGGTCCGCCAGCAGGGCCTCCCACTTCGCCGGCTCCTCCCCCGGCAATAGCAGCCGTTCTGAAGTACAGCCATGTCTTTCCATCTGTGTTTTCCTGGACATCTCGAGCGTCTTGCTCGAGTATCCCGGTATCGGCCCTCCGCCCGGCCCCGGTAATTCTGTCCAGGTATTTGATAATAGAGGACATAATAAAAGAGTCGGTTGTGTTACGATAGCTTTGTGCGTGCGTATGCATTCGGTTTTGTTGCCGCCCCGCAGGGGGCCCATTTCGCAGAATGCGCCGTTTTTTCGCCTTTCTGCAATTTCCACAGGAAGAAATGAAGAGGGGACTTGCAAGACTGTCTACTCCCTGATATTCTGGACAAGTCGCCATGAGCCAGTACGGTCCGCGACGAAGTTGTTTAGGTAGGGAACCGAAGAATCGCTGAGTTTAGTAAGTGATTCCGCACGGTTCGGACTCCATAGTAGTTATCAAGCAGTCCTGAAGTATTCCCAACTACCGAAATCAAGGGTTTTTCGATTTTTGAGTATCCGTCGCGTAAGCGATGCGATCTCGAAACGGCTTTCGAGGCCGGCAGTCATCCAGATTTTGCGGAGTGATCCGTTATCGTTTGGTGGTGCGCAGTTGTTTGACAATCTGGTTGGACGCAATGAAGTAAATTCGTCAGACTTTTTTGAGTAATAACCGGAGCGATGTAATAAAGGTCTTGAAAGCGATGCAAGTCGCGATCGGGGCCGCAGTACAAAACAAGATCAAACGAGAGTTTGATCCCGGCTCAGAATCAACGCTGGCGGCGCGCTTAACACATGCAAGTCGAGCGAGAAAGGGGAGCAATCCCTGAGTACAGCGGCGTACGGGTGAGTAACACGTGGGTAATCTACCTTTTAGTGGGGAATAACCCTGGGAAACCGGGGCTAATACCGCATAATCCTGTGAAGGGAAAGCAGCAATGCGCTGAAAGAGGAGCCCGCGGCCGATTAGCTAGTTGGTGAGGTAACGGCTCACCAAGGCGATGATCGGTAGCCGGCCTGAGAGGGCACACGGCCACACTGGCACTGAAACACGGGCCAGACTCCTACGGGAGGCAGCAGTGGGGAATCTTGCACAATGGAGGCAACTCTGATGCAGCGACGCCGCGTGAGCGATGAAGCCCTTCGGGGTGTAAAGCTCTTTCGGCAGGGACGATAATGACGGTACCTGAAGAAGAAGCTGCGGCTAACTACGTGCCAGCAGCCGCGGTAATACGTAGGCAGCGAGCGTTGTTCGGAATTACTGGGCGTAAAGAGTGTGTAGGCGGTGCTCTAAGTTCGGTGTGAAATCTCCCGGCTTAACTGGGAGGGTGCGCCGAAAACTGGAATGCTCGAGCGTGGGAGAGGAAAGCGGAATTCCTGGTGTAGCGGTGAAATGCGTAGATATCAGGAGGAACACCTGCGGTGTAGACGGCTTTCTGGACCATTGCTGACGCTGAGACACGAAAGCGTGGGTAGCAAACAGGATTAGATACCCTGGTAGTCCACGCCCTAAACGATGCATACTTGGTGTCGGCCATTCAGTTGGTCGGTGCCGGAGCTAACGCGTTAAGTATGCCGCCTGGGGAGTACGGTCGCAAGGCTGAAACTCAAAGGAATTGACGGGGGCCCGCACAAGCGGTGGAGCATGTGGTTTAATTCGACGCAACGCGAAGAACCTTACCTGGGCTCGAACGGCTGCAGACCGGTGGTAGAAACATCGCTTTTCCCGCAAGGGACTGTAGTCGAGGTGCTGCATGGCTGTCGTCAGCTCGTGTCGTGAGATGTTGGGTTAAGTCCCGCAACGAGCGCAACCCTTGTCCTGTGTTGCTAACCCCTTAAAAGGTGCACTCTCAGGAGACCGCCAGCGATAAGTTGGAGGAAGGTGGGGATGACGTCAAGTCATCATGGCCTTTATGTCCAGGGCTACACACGTGCTACAATGGACGGTACAAAGCGCTGCAAACCCGCGAGGGGGAGCTAATCGCAAAAAACCGTTCTCAGTTCGGATTGCAGGCTGCAACTCGCCTGCATGAAGCTGGAATCGCTAGTAATGGCATATCAGAACGATGCCGTGAATACGTTCCCGGGCCTTGTACACACCGCCCGTCACATCACGAAAGTGGATTGTACTAGAAGCCTGCTCGCTAACCCGCAAGGGAGGCAGCGGTCCAAGGTATGATTCATGATTGGGGTGAAGTCGTAACAAGGTAGCCGTAGGAGAACCTGCGGCTGGATCACCTCCTTTCTAAGAGAGAACGTGGCTGGAGTCACTGAAATTAAGTAAGTGGCAGCCGTTCCAGTCCATAATCCGTCTCCGGATCTCCACTTGAAAAGTTTGATCGCTTCATGGCCGCCGATGCTGGTCGTCGGCGGCTGCGTCCAATCGGCCTCGATGTTATTTTTAATTCGGGGGCTGTAGCTCAGCTGGGAGAGCGCCTGATTTGCATTCAGGAGGTCGCCGGTTCGATCCCGACCAGCTCCACCAGCCACATTAACCTGGGCCTGTAGCTCAGTTGGTTAGAGCGCACCCCTGATAAGGGTGAGGTCGGTAGTTCGAATCTACCCAGGCCCACCAACAAGTTTGCAGTAAGGTTCTTTGAAAATTGAATAGTTATTGACGGGCAACTACAAGTTGCAAAACGTGCTGCTACGAGAAATCACAATTATGTGGCAGCAGCGCAATGGACCCGCGCTAACTGAGCCGCGACCGCAAGGGAGCGGTTTCAGAAAGCAAAGGTTCATTCAGAGAAACTCAAAATGTAGAGTTAATTTTATGGTCAAGCTACTAAGAGCATGCGTGTGGATGCCTTGGCGCAAGTAGGCGATGAAGGACGTGGCTAGCTGCGATAAGCCTCGGGGAGATGCAAGCAATCTTTGATCCGGGGATGTCCGAATGGGGAAACCCAAGTCAGGTAACTGGCTTACCTTCCGGTGAATACATAGCCGGCTGGAGCGAACGGGGGGAAGTGAACCATCTCAGTACCCCTAGGAAGAGAAAACAACAGTGATTCCGATAGTAGTGGCGAGCGAACTCGGAACAGCCTAAACCGTGCGATTCGAAAGGAGAGCGCGGGGTTGCAGGACCACAAAGAATAAGGATCGGCTGGGACTAACATTCCAGGCGGGCCTTATTCTAAAGAGGTTATAAGAAAGCGTTACGAAAACGGTTTGGAAAGGCCGGCCAAAGAAGGTGATAGCCCTGTATCTTAAAATGCAATCTTAGCTTCAAGTGGCTCCTAAGTACCGCGGGACACGAGAAACCCTGTGGGAATCTGCCGGGACCATCCGGCAAGGCTAAATACTCACTTGCGACCGATAGTGAACTAGTACCGTGAGGGAAAGGTGAAAAGAACCCCTGTGAGGGGAGTGAAATAGTACCTGAAACCGCATGCTTACAAGCAGTGGGAGGACTATGGCTCCGCAAGGGCAATGTCTGACCTCGTGCCTATTGAATAATGAGCTGGCTAGTTAGTCTCAGTGGCAAGGTTAAGCGAAAGCGAGCCGTAGCGAAAGCGAGTCTGAATAGGGCGTTCAGTCGCTGGGATTAGACGCGAAGCGGGATGATCTACCCTTGGCCAGGATGAAATCCGTGTAACAGCGAATGGAGGTCCGAACCGGTGTTGGTTGAAAACAGCTCGGATGAGCTGAGGGTAGGGGTGAAAGGCTAATCAAATTCCGTGATAGCTCGTTCTCTCCGAAATAGCTTTAGGGCTAGCCTCGTATGGTCCGTCTTGGTGGTAGAGAACTGATTGAACTAGGGGCCTTTCCAGGTTACCGAATTCAGCCAAACTGCGAATGCCAAGAACGAGTAATACGGGAGTCAGACGGTCAGGGCTAAGCTTGATCGTCGAAAGGGAAAGAGCCCAGACCATCAACTAAGGTCCCCAAGTACATGCTAAGTGGGAAAGGAAGTCGAGTTCCTCAGACAGCCAGGAGGTTGGCTTAGAAGCAGCCATCCTTTAAAGAAAGCGTAATAGCTCACTGGTCGAGGGATTCGGTGCCGACAATCCAACGGGGCTCAAGCATGTCACCGAAGTTATGGACTCATTGGGGTGGTAGGAGAGCGTTCCTAGCGAAATGAAGGTATACCGAGAGGAGTGCTGGATTGCTAGGAAGTGACTCTGCCAGCATAAGTAGCGATAAGCCAGGTGAGAACCCTGGCCGCCGTAAGTCTAAGGATTCCTGAGAAAGGTTAATCCGCTCAGGGTTAGTCGGGGCCTAAGGTGAGGCCGAAAGGCGTAACTGATGGACACACGGTTAATATTCCGTGACTACGTTGATTCGATAAAGACCGATGGGGGGACGCACCACAGAGGTCCATCTGCGAGAAGGGTCAAAGATGGATTGAGTGAGATCCGGATTGGCAAATCCGCCGGGTCGTGTGCCAGGAAAATCCTCTAAGGAGAATCAACGTACCCGTACCACAAACCGACACAGGTGGACGAGATGAGTATTCTAAGGCGCTCGGGTGATGGAGTTGCGAAGGAACTAGGCAAATTAACCCCGTAACTTCGGGAGAAGGGGTGCCCACTTCGGTGGGCCGCAGTGAAACGCGTCAGGCGACTGTTTAACAAAAACACAGGTCTCTGCAAAGTCGAAAACGACGTATAGGGGCTGACGCCTGCCCGGTGCCGGAAGGTTAAAAGGAGAGGTTAGCCGCAAGGCGAAGCTTTGAATTGAAGCCCCGGTGAACGGCGGCCGTAACTATAACGGTCCTAAGGTAGCGAAATTCCTTGTCGGGTAAGTTCCGACCTGCACGAATGGCGTAACGATCTGACGACTGTCGGCGCGCTCCGCCCGGCGAACTTGTGGTTCCGGTGAAGACGCCGGATGCCCGCCACTAGACGGAAAGACCCCGTGCACCTTTACTATACCTTTGCAATGAACTATGGTGCGGTCTGCGCAGCATAGGTGGGAGGCTTTGAACTCAGGCTCTTGGGCTTGAGGGAGCCAACGGTGAGATACCACCCTGATCGTTCTGTGGTTCTAACCTACTCCCGTTATCCGGGAGAGGGACATTGCAAGGCGGGTAGTTTGACTGGGGCGGTCGCCTCCTAAATTGTAACGGAGGCGCTCGAAGCTTGGTTCACGCTGTTTGGAAATCAGCGGTCGAGTGCAAAGGCATAAACCAGGTTGACTGCGAGACCTACAAGTCAAGCAGGTGGGAAACCAGGACTTAGTGATCCGGTGGTTCTGTATGGAAGGGCCATCGCTCAACGGATAAAAGGTACGCCGGGGATAACAGGCTGATCGGAGTCAAGAGTTCATATCGACGCTCCGGTTTGGCACCTCGATGTCGGTTCATCGCATCCTGGGGGTGTAGAAGCTCCCAAGGGTTAGGCTGTTCGCCTATTAAAGCGGTACGTGAACTGGGTTCAGAACGTCGCGAGACAGTTCGGTCCCTATCTGTGGTGGGCGTAGGAGATTTGAGGGGGCTTGCCCTTAGTACGAGAGGACCGGGGTGAACGAACCTCTTGTGATTCAGTTGTCACACCCGTGGCACAGCTGAGTAGCGAAGTTCGGTCAGGATAAGTGCTGAATGCATATAAGTACGAAACCTTCCCCAAGATGAGATCTCCCTGAAGAGCCGTGAAAGACGATCACGTTGATAGGACGGATGTGTAAGCGCAGTAATGCGTTGAGCTGACCGTTACTAATAGCTCGTTCGGCTTGACCATAAAATTTACTCTGCATTTTGCGTTGCTTTTTGCCCGGTCAATAACTATTCGAATCACTTTCGGGTGATTCCAGCGAGAGGGTTCCACCCGTTCCCATCCCGAACACGGAAGTTAAGCCTCTCAGCCCCGATGGTACTGCATGCGCGAGTGTGTGGGAGAGTAGGACGTCGCCCGATTATTTCCACAGAAACCCCAGTCCGGGGTGTTACCCGGTACTGGGGTTTTGTGTCTTACCAAATAGCTGGTACTTTAGTACTGGGTTAGACGGGCAAGACTATGGATCTCCACAAGATGATTACCGAGTTGCAGGCGGAAAAGACGCGGCTGGACGAGGCCATTCAGGCCCTCGAACGGCTTTCCGCTGGAAAATTACGCCGGCGGGGCAGGCCGCCCCGCTGGATCGCTGAGACGTTGAAACACAAAACCGCCGCTGCCGGTAGTGAAAACGGCAGTGAAGACAGCGGTACCTAACTGATTCCGACGTAGCGCAGCCCGGCGCGCGTGATCTTTTCCCGATCCAGCGCGTGCCGCCCGTCGAGCAGGAACGGATAGCGCATTTTTTTCGCCAGCGCTTCCCAATCCAAATCCCGGTACTCGCTCCATTCCGTCACCAGCACCAGCGCGTCGCAGCCGTCGGCCACTTCGCAGGCGTTCTTGCACAGGCTGACGCCCATGTGGCCGTGTTCGCGCTCAAAACGCTCCTGGGCGATCGGATCGTGCGCTTTCACGCGCACCCCCCGGTCGATCAGCTTCTGCGCGATCTCGATCGCCGGCGCCTCGCGCAGGTCGTCCGTATTCGGCTTGAAAGCCAGGCCCAGCAACCCGATCGTGCGGCCCTTGAGGATCTTCAGTTCGTTCAGCAGCTTTTCGACCACCCGGTCGCGCTGCCGCGAGTTGATCTTCTTCGCGGCCTCGACAATCGGCATATGCAAACCGTATTCGCCAGCGGTAGCGATCAGCGCCGCCGTATCTTTGCCGAAGCACGATCCGCCCCAGCCGATGCCCGCGCTCAGAAAACGGGGTCCGATGCGCGAGTCGAGCCCGATGCCGCGCCCCACTTCGGAAATGTTGGCGCCCACGCGCTCCGACACGAGACCCATCTCGTTGATGAAGCTGATTTTCAGCGCCAGAAACGCGTTGGCTGCGTATTTGATCAGCTCGGCGGAGGCGAGATCGGTCGAAAGCAGCGGCACGGCGACAACATCCTCCGGCCGCGGCAGATAGGTCGGCGCGGCGAAGGTCTGGTCGAGAATCGGCCGGTACAACGAGTACAGAACTTCGAGCGCGCGCTGCTCGTCCGCGCCGATCACGATGCGGTCCGGATACAGGCTGTCGTGCAGCGCCGAGCCTTCGCGCAGAAACTCCGGATTGGATGCCACCGCAAAATCGTGCTTGGATTTGTCCTGCCGCTGTTCCACCGCATCGCGCAGCAGCGAGCCGACCCAGTTGCCGCTGCCGATCGGCACCGTCGACTTGTTGACCACGACGGTGAACGCGCTGTCGATGTGCTGCCCGACGCTCCTTGCCGCCTGCGAAAGATATTCCAGATTGGGAGCGCCCGAAGGAGTCGGCGGCGTCCCCACCGCGATGAACACCACCTCGGCGCCCGGAATGGCATCGGCATAGCTGCTCGTAAAAGTGAGGTTAGGTCGGGCTTCTTCGATCAATTCTTCCAGGTACGGCTCGTAAATGGGAATCTGGCCGTCTTTGAGCGCTTGGATCTTCGCTTCATCGCTGTCCAGGCAGGACACCGAATGTCCCATAAAACCCAGGCAAACCCCAGTAGTAAGGCCGACATAGCCGGTTCCGATAATCGCAACACGCATAGTTAGTTAGTAGGCAATCGAGGGAATTTCTTGCACTCGCAATGTCGTATGATAACCCGAGGGGAATACATGAAGAGACTCGCTTTGTGCGCGCTATGCGCCGTGGTCTGCCAGGTTGCTTTCGCGCAGGAAGGCGGCAAGACGCTCGTGAACGAGCTGATCGGTCACTGGGAGACATCGAAAAGCCTTTCGCTGGCCGTAGCGGCGGCCATGCCCGACGATTCTTATAGCTTCAAAGCCACCGAGGCCGAGATGAGCTTTGGCGGCCAGATGAATCACATTGCGGCCGGCAACGGCAGCTACTGCTCCGCAGCTATCGGCAGCAAGAGCCCGATAGGCAAGCCGGCGGACGAAACGAAAGCCACCGCAACCAAGAACCTGACCACCGCCTACGACTACTGCATTGACGGTCTGAAAGAAATGACCGATGCCGACCTGCAAAAGACCGTAAAAAGAGGCGGCGCGGACGTTACAAAATTCGAGCTCTTCTGGGGTGGATTTACTCACTCCGCCCATCATCGCGGGCAGGCGGAAGTCTACCTGCGCCTGAAGGGCGTCACGCCGCCGTCTTACAAATTCTGAGGCGTGATCGAAACTGTTCGTCCTGGCGTTACGGCGCAGCAGGCTAAAGTAGTCATCTTCGATTTCGACGGCACGTTGTCCATCATCCGCTCCGGCTGGATGGATGTGATGGTGCCGCTGTGCATCGAGCAACTGGACGCTATCGGGCCGGGGGAAAAAACGGAAGCGCAGTTGCGCGCGGTGGTCGAAGAATTTGTCTGGCGTCTGACCGGCAAAGAGACCATATACCAGATGATGGCGCTCGCTGACGCGATCCGCGTCCGTGGCGGCCAGCCGCTCGAGCCGGCGGCGTACAAAAAGATGTATCTCGACCGGCTGTGGCTCAAAATTCGCGATCGCATCGAGAATCTGCGCGCGGGCCGGGTCCGCCCGGAAGGGTTTCTCGTGCCGGGCGCCCGGGGACTGCTCGAAAATCTCGCCGCACGCGGTCTGCGCCTCTACCTGGCGAGCGGCACCGACGATGTCAACGTCAAAGAAGAAGCCGCGCTGCTTGGCGTGGCGGGTTTCTTTGAAGACCGGATTTTCGGCGCGCAGGACGATTTAAGCAGCTTTTCCAAAGCAATTCTGGTGCGGCAAATTGTTTCGCGCGCCGGTTTTCAGGCCAACGAATTGCTCGTTTTCGGCGATGGCTACGTGGAGATCGAAGAAGTCAAGAAGGCCGGCGGCATCGCAGTCGGAGTCGCCACCGCCGAGCCGAAGTGTCTCGAAATCGACGAATGGAAACGCGAGCGCCTCATCAGCGTAGGGGCGGACTTTATCGTCCCTAACTACGTTCAGCTCGAAGAACTGACCACCACCCTCTTTTCGTACTAGTGCTTCTGTCAGGTAACTAGTTCTACCGGGCGGATTCAAACGTGCAGTATGAAAATTCAATGCGCCGGCGCCATACTGGCCGTTCTCCCGCTTGCTGTTATGGCGCAAGATACCAGCACTCCCAAAGTAGACCAAGGCGCGAAGAAAATGATGCGGTCGCCCGATACAGCCTTTGCCATGAAGGCCGCGCAGGGCGGCATGGCTGAGGTGGAAACCGGAAAATTGGCTGCGGAGAACGCGACCAACCCGGACGTGAAAGCCTTCGGCCAACAGATGGTCGACGATCACGGCAAGGCCAACGAGCAATTGAAGAGCGTCGCCGAAAAGGAGAATCTCACGCTCCCCACAAGCATGAACGCTAAACAGCAGGCGATGTACGACATGCTTAAAACCAAAACTGGCGCCGATTTCGACAAAGCCTATGTCAGCGCCATGGTGAAGGATCACACTGAAGACGTGAAGGAGTTTAAGAAAGAAGCCGACAAGGGCAAAGATGAGCAGATCAAAGGCTTTGCCTCGGAAACGCTGCCTGTTATTCAAGGCCATTTAGAGAAGATCAAAGCAATTCAATCGAAAATGGGAGGGTAATCCTGTGCTGCAGATCGTGTTGATCATCGTGCTGTTCCTGCTCCTTTTGGGAGCGCTGCCTACGTGGCCGTATAGCTCCGGCTGGGGATACTATCCAAGCGGCGGCCTAGGTCTGCTGCTCATCATCCTCGTCGTGATGCTGCTCGTCGGTCGAAGGGGGGCAGTCTAGTAAATGAGCGAGGCATTAAAAGGCAAGCGCGTGGCAATTCTTGCCACGGACGGTTTTGAGCAGGTTGAGTTGACCGAGCCTAAAAAGGCGCTTGAGGACGCGGGTGCCGAGACACAGGTCGTGTCGCCGAAGGACGGCCAGATTAAAGGTTGGAATCACACGGATTGGGGCGAGCCGGTAAGTGTAGACGTAAATCTAAAATCGGCGCAAGCGGGCGATTACGACGCGCTGCTGCTGCCGGGCGGGGTTATGAATCCCGATCGTTTACGGATGGATCCGGCGGCCGTCCGGTTTGCGAAAGCATTTTTCGAAACGGGCAAGCCGGTAGCCGCGATCTGCCACGGTCCGTGGCTGCTGGTGGAAGCCGGAGTATTGAAAGGCAGAAAAGTGACGTCCTGGCCGTCGTTGAAAACCGACATCACCAACGCGGGCGGCCAGTGGACGGATCAGGAAGTCGTGACCGATCAGGGCCTGGTTACGAGCCGCAAGCCGGACGACATACCGGCATTCAACAAGAAGATCATCGAGGAATTTGCCGAAGGCAAGCATCGCCAGCAGCACGCATGAAAGCAGGGGTGTGCATGATTAGAGAATGCGCACTTTCGCCATCGATATAGGTGGCACGAAATTCAGCGTGGCGGGTTTTGACGGGGATCGTCTTGCTTTGCGCCACTCGGCTGCTACCGACCGAAGCGCAGGCCCCGAGTGGATGTACTCCCAAATTGAACGCGTGTTCACCTCCTGGCGGTTCAAGCCGGACCGTTGCGGCATCGGATTTGGCGGCCCGGTCGATTTTCCAACGCAGACGGTGACGCTTTCCACCCACGTGAATGGTTGGGCGGGATTCCCGCTGCTCGAACGGATCGAGCGGCTGACCGGAGCGCCAACCGTGATGGATAACGATGCCAATGTGGGAGCGCTCGGCGAGGCGCTCTACGGCGCGGGCATCGGAGCCGATCCTCTGTTCTACATGACTCTCTCTACCGGCATTGGCGGGGGAATTGTCATGAACGGGCGCATCTACCGGGGCGCCGATTCCTATGCGGGCGAGATTGGGCATCTGAACGTGGAGCCAGACGGGCCGGATTGCCTTTGCGGGTCGCGCGGCTGTTATGAACGGATGTGCTGCGGTTTGTGGCTCGAGCGCGACTACGGCAGACCGGCAATAGAATTACTGAGCGACCCCCGTTTTGTAGAAAAGTATGTGGTTTATCTCGCGCGCGGGCTGAAGGCCCTGCTTATGCTGCTCAACCCGGCCCGCATTGTGATCGGCGGCGGTATCAGCAACGCCGGAGACGCGCTGTTTGTCCCGCTGCGTGCGGAATTGGACCGCCAGATGACGGCCTGGTCCCGCGCCCGGCGCGACGTAGTACCGGCGGCCCTGGGCGACGATAGCGTACTGTGGGGCGCTGCCGCGCTGGCTCGGATGTAATTGCCAACGCACCGCCCGCGTCTATAAGGCCATGCAGGCACTTAGGAAATTGATAGCCGTTCTTTCCATCGGCGCGGGGCTCGCGTTGGCAGGCGATCACGGCCGCGACCGCGACTATGGGGACCTGCGCGGGCTCATCGACCGCATCCAGAGCGATCTGCGCGCTGCCTCCGATTTGGAACACGGCAACAAGCAGCGCGACCGGTATCACAATGCGCAGGATAATCTTTCCAAGTTCGACCGCAACCTCTCGAAAGGGAAATTCGACAAGGGAGCGCTTGACCATTCCATTAACGGAGTGAAAGACATTCTCGAGCACAATACGTTACAGGGCTCCAGCCGAGATATGCTGCGGCGCGATTTGTCGGATCTGAGAATGGCGCGCGAGGACCGCTAGGGACGTCTGGTTCCCGCATCACAAAGCGCCGATGGAGCGGTTTGCCCGCGCCTTGGGAAATAACGCGAACGGTCTCGGCGGTCACTACTGCTTACAACGCTCAGATTACAACGGTTACGGATCAAGCGGGAAACGTAGGCGACACGTCGATGCACGTTTCTGCGGAACCGATCCGCTTCCGCTTAATCCAACAGATGCTCGGACACGACGACCTGAAGACGACCCAAATCTATACCCAGGTTTCCATCCGGCAACTGAAGCAGATCCACTCGGCCACGCACACCCGGCCGACTTCCCGAAATCGCAAACAATCTCCCCAGCCGACGATGCCGCCAAGGCCGAACTGCTCTCCGCTTTAGCCGCCGAGGACGAAGGCGACCAGGAGCCGCTATGATCGAAGGTATGGCGACGGTCCGTATCACAGAAGCCGAACTCGCTCGCGATGTTCGTGCCGTGCTCGAAAAAGTCGAGCGGGGCAGCGACGTCATCATCGAACGTGAAGATCACCGGCCTGTGGCCGTTATGAAGCAGCTACAGCCCGCGGGCCGTATGATCTCGGAAGTGATCGCAGATCTGAAGGCGCGCGGATCGGACGCCGTTATGGATGACGACTTCGCCCACGACATCGAGGAAGGCATCAAGGCGCACCGGCAGCCATGGAATCCGCCCTCCTGGGAATAGTCCTCGACTCCAGTATCCTGATCGCGGCAGAACGCCGGAAGATGACGCCCGACCAGGCCATCGAAACCGTACAGAAGACGGTTGGCGAGGTCCCCATCGTTCTTTGTTCTCTGACAGTCGCCGAAATCGGCCACGGGATCTATCGTGCTGATACGCCGGAAGCTCGTAACCGCCGCAGAAAGTTCCTTGACGAACTGAAAGCGACGGTTCCGATCTATCCGGTGACGGAAGCCACGGCTGAGATCGTTGCGCGGATCGGGGGCGAGCAAGCGGCTAAAGGGGTCAATCTGCCCCTTGGTGACCTCATTATCGGAGCCTGCGCACTGGAGCTTGAGTATGCTATCGGCACCAGTAACGTCCGAGATTTTAGCCGCATTCCCGAACTAAATGTCGTCCGGCTATGATGCGCTGTGGCGGCAGACATTGGATAGCCGCTTGCAATTGTCGGGAATCTGGGATGCGGTGAACAATAATGCAAGCCAATTGCTTTCTGTTTTCTATACGGATTGGGGAGCAGCGCGCAACAATGGAGACCTGCTCGGACTCACAGAATATGTGGGTGGGCCGGGGCCGTCGTCCGGATTGACAGTTTACAATCAGACGTTCACCTATGACGGAGTGAATCGATTGCAGACCGCAAGTGACGATGGCGGCTGGTCACGAAACTTCGCCTACGACCAGTATGGAAGCGGCTGGGTGACGGCGAACAACGGAGTACCCCGGGCGGGGAACACGCCCACGTCCAATGTATACAATGCTAACAATCGGATCTCCGGAGCGAGCTATGACGCCGGCGGAAATCAACTCGCAGTGAACGGAGACACTCTGGCCTACGATGCGGAGAACCGGCAGGTGGCGGCAACGGATCCTCCCGCGCTAGGCGGTGCGACGGAAACCTGCGCGTACGATGGCGGTGGGCCACGCGTGCTAAAGAGTGGGCCTGGCGGATCGACAATCTACGCTTACGATGGCTTTGGGCACTTGGCCGCAGAATATTCGACGGCCGCGGTTACGCTCTCGTGCCAGACCTGCTACTTGAGTAGCGACCATTTGGGCGACGTGCGGATGGTGACCGACCAGAATGCGAACGTCGTGGCGCGGCACGATTATTTACCTTTTGGTGAGGAGATCGCGGCGAATTATGCGGGGCGCACTTCGAATTTGCACTTCGGTGCAAGCGACAACGTTTCGCAGAAGTTCACCGGCAAAGAACGGGATTCCGAAACAGGGCTGGATTAATTCGGGGCTAGATATTACGGTAGTGCGCTGGGACGGTTTACCAGTCCGGATGAGTACGGCTGGATAGGACGACCGATGTATTTACTGGCGAACCCGTGAGGCAGCTCAATCCTCTTCCTTACGCTGATATCAATGATCCCAGTCACTCAATAAATACGCATACGTTTTGAACAATCCTCTGAGATACACGGATCCTGACGGCCACTGCGTGTCAGGTACGGTAGATACTCTGATCTGTGTAGCCGCTGGCATAGCCGTTGCAAAAATCGTCACGGATTTTATGAAGTGGAAAGATGATTTGGACGAAACGAAAACCTACGCGGAATACTATAATTCCCTATTAGAACGTGCTATTACAGTCTGTTCTAGCGGTAGTTCTGAGTGCCAAACCGCGCTCGCCGCCGCCGAACGAGCGCGACTTGCGACGCTCAGGAAAGGGGCAAAAACTGCCAAAGCGGCGATAGCTCTACCCGGGACCTTCGTTGCCGGCCCACTGCCGACGAGCAGGGACGACCTAGCCGTAAGCACGATACAGGAGGTACTCACCGCGCCCGTGGAGAAGGTTGAAGACAAGGCGCAGCAAAAGGACCCAAAGGCACAAAACGGGGAACCCAAACCTGGTTATCCAGTAAAGCCACACAAGACTTGCCTTCAGGATGGAGACGGAAACTGCATCCAGTAAGACGACCCGCAGGTGCTCAGTGACCAAAAAGTCGAATCGATTCCTTCGGGCGACGCCAGACCAAATTAAGGCGCTCGGGTTGGTGACCCTACTCTTGCTTTCTGTTATTTTTTTGCCCACTATTCAGTGGGCCATTTCTGCTGCGCTGCGATTCAAACCATTTCAAGCTGATGGAATAGAGGCTGTCATCCCACATCTCTGGGTCGCTGCTAAGGATGGTTCTGTAATCGAGGCGTGGACGCTCTGTCCCACGATTTTCTGTTCATCTCCTCGCTCATCAATCAAGATCCAGGTCGAGGAAGGCTTAATTGGACAAAAAGATGCCTGGATGAGCCGTGCCAAGCTTGTCCTGAGTAGGCGGCAATCCACTGGTCCCTTGACACGAACGGTCATTTCTCAAGCGGGAAAGATGGACTGTCTCGAAACCACGTCGGAAAACGCGCGTGGAATTGTAGCTGCCTCTTGTTTCGGTACTGATTCAGGAATTGTGGCCTCGTTCGAGGGTGCAACTTCGGAGGTAGAAGATTTTTACTCCATCGTAAAATCCTCAAGGGCCACGAAGAAGTGAAACGCAGGAAAAGTTGGCTGTGGTTGTGACGTGCGTGATGCAGGGTTCGTTTCCGAGCAGTCTAAGAAACTGATGATGAATCGGATCAGCAGACTCGCGCCTGTGCCGTCGCAGCCAGTGCGCCTGAAGTTCCAGTGGACTCATCCCTGGTGATGACCTGCCCCCATTTTCTCTTTTTGGACCCCAGAATTACCGTAACGGCAACCCTGATGCGCCGGATCTCCACGTTGCGGTCATCTCGCGCAGGCTCGCAACGCCGCGAGCAGCTTACCCTCGTGCATTCCATTGGCGGATTGCCAGGATTTCATCGATGCGCTCATCGACAAAAGCGTAAACGCTCTGCGGGAGTAAGAGACAGTATCCAGCGAATCAAACTCAGATCCACGCCGTCACTGCTGTAAGTCCGGAAGGGGCGGCGAATCGTCCGGCATGACTCAGTTTACTTGGACGGAGGCGGCGCCGGCTAATCCCAGTTCGGCGGCGTGGGCCTGCATGGCGGCCACGCAGAAGCCGATGTGCTCGTCGAGCGGGATTCGTAGTTCGCTCGCGCCGTTGATGATATCGTCGCGATTTACGTTGCGGGCGAAGGCTTTGTCCTTTAGCTTTCTCCGCACGGAGGACACGTCTACTTCGGCGATGCTTTTGCCGGGTTTGACGTAAGAGCAGGCGGTCAGGAAGCCGGCCAGCTCGTCGCAGGCAAACAAGCAGCGCTCTAGAAGCGACGTGCGGGGAACACCGCTGTAATTCGCGTGCGAAAGGATCGCGCGGCGGATTTCCTCGTCTACGCCGCGCTCCTTGAGTATTGGCTCGCCCTTCATGGGATGATCGGGCGCGTTGGGATGGATCTCCCAATCGAAGTCGTGCAAGAGCGCTGTGACTCGCCAGCGCTCCGGGTCTTCCGCGAATTTGTGAGCGTAGGCGTCCATGCAAACCTCTACGGCCAGCATGTGACGCCGCAGACTCTCGCTTTGCACAAATTCGCGGACGATGCTCCAGGCCTGGTCTCGGGTCACGCTTCTTCGATTTTGACCGACTTTAGCGTGTCGCCCTGTTTGACTTTGTCGACGACGTCCTGACCCGAGCGCACTTGGCCGAAGATGGTGTGCTTGCCGTCCAGCCAGCCGGTCTCCACGTGAGTAATGAAGAATTGGCTGCCGTTTGTGTTCGGGCCGGCATTCGCCATCGAAAGAGAGCCAACCTTGTGTTTGTAGGGACTGCCCTTGGTTTCATCCTCGAAGCGGTAGCCGGGACCGCCGCGGCCGGAGCCGGTCGGGTCGCCGCCCTGAATCATGAAATCCGGAATCACGCGGTGAAACACGGTGCCGTCATAGAATCCGTCGCGCGCGAGGAAAACGAAATTGTTGACTGTTTTGGGCGCTTCTTTGGGAAACAAGTCGACCACGATCGTGCCGCTCGATGTTTCAAGGGTCGCGGAATACTTTTTTGCCGTGTCGATCGACATGGGCGGAGGCGCATCATACTGTTTACTCATCACCTATCAGTGTAGCCAGCACTATGCTTGGAGTATGGCTTTCAGCGCTCGTATCGCGGCGTTGCTCGAAAGGCCGCTTCCGCTGACGCGCGCCGCCTTTGCGAGAGACACAGAAGCGCGAACGATGGAAGACGAAGGCGCGGACGCTCTCTTTCCGGGCGCGCGGGATCCGCAAGCGGCGCTGAGCGGCGTGATGCTTTTACTGGGCGAGTGGGAGCGGAGCCACGAGCTTTCCCAAGATAATCCGTCGCGCGAGGGCAGCTACTGGCACGCCATCGCACACCGCATCGAGCCGGATTCCTCTAACGCGGGTTATTGGTTTCGCCGGGTGGGCGTTCATCCCATTTTTGCGGAGCTACAAGAGCGGGCACGCGCGATCCTGAGCGTGGAGAAGCCGGGCGGCTGGCGCCTGAAAGCGGCTTGGGACCCGCTGCTGTTCATCGCATGGTGCGACGAGGCCCGCGCCCATCCGGGAGGCGCCGCGGAGCGTGCGGCGCTCGCTATTCAGCAGTCGGAGTGGCGTCTGCTTTTCGAATGGTGCGCATTGAATGCAAATGACTTACCCTGACACATTGCGTAATCAGCGTGTAACATCAAGGCAATCAAAATTTTCGATTTGGTTCCAGGCCCGGCGCTGATTACAATCAGCCTTAACATCGCGGCTGTAAATTTTGACACCACGTCTCGTGTCGAGTTCATTTCCTAGGAGGAAACTTGAAGGCACGAACTGTTGGAATCGCACTACCTTTGTTTGCGGCCTTGATGGCAGGATCCGCCTGGGCACAGGTGACGCCGACTGCGAGCGGAGACCAAAATCCACCGCCGGCCGCCGCTCCCGCTTCGCCAGCGGATGCAACTCCGCCTGCGCCAAAGCCGCTCTACACCATCGGCAAGCTCAACGTCGACGGCTTGGTCGACTTTTACTATAGCTTCAATAACAACCATCCGCTCGCCGGGTTCAATCAGCTATATAACTTCAACGACAAGACGAACCAAGTCGACCTCAACATGGCGAAGCTGACGCTCGGCGTAGATCCAGCTCCGATTGGCTTTCGGCTCGACATCGGGCTGGGCCGCGTGTTCGACAACGTTCACCCATACGGCCATCCGGATCCGGGCATTTTCCGCTACGCGGAGCAAGCTTACGTAAGCTTCAAGCCGAAAGAAGCGAAAGGATTCGAAGCCGACTTCGGCCAATTTGTCACTTCGGCCGGCGCGGAAGTGATCGAGACGAAAGACAATTGGAATTACTCGCGGTCGCTGCTTTTTTCCTGGGCGATTCCTTACTACCATTTTGGAATCCGTACCTCCATGCCGGTCGGCAACAGCGGACTGACAGTGGGAGTCCAGGTGGTGAACGGCTGGAATAACATCATCGACGATACCGGCAAGAACATGCAGACGGTAGGTATTACCGGCGCGTATGCCAAGAAGAAATTCACCTGGTACAACAATTTCTACACTGGGCCGAATGTGAACGGACTCAATCGGGGTCATAAGAATCTGTACGACACGACGCTCTTATTGACGCCGAACGATCGCGTAAGCGCCTACGTGAATTTCGACTACGGCCAGCAGCAGCGCATTGCGCCGGGCACGGACAAATGGGGCGGAATCGCGGCTGCACTCCGCTTGCAGATTACCAAGCGCGTGGCGTTCAGTCCGCGTGTCGAGTATTTTAACGATCCGAGCGGATATGCCACTGGCACGACGCAGCGGCTGCATGAGGTGACGCTGACGGGTGAGTACAAATTTGCGGATTGGCTGCTGAGCCGCGCGGAATACCGGCATGACGGATCGAGCGTGCCGTTCTTCGATCATGGGAACGAGCCGGCTTCGCGTCAGTCGCAGAATACGGTAACGCTCGGTTTCGTACTGTATAAGTAATCGGATAGCTGCCGACGTGCCGTTTAGGCCGCCGGGCCTGGACCCTGCCGATTTTCGATCTGAGGAAGCGTTACCACGCTGCCCCAAAAGTCGTAACAGACCTTAGCGAACCGCAGGAATTCATCGAGATCAGCGGGCTTGCGGACATAACAACTCGCGTGTAGTTCGTAGGCTCGCCGGATTTCTCCCAGATCAGAGTAGCCCGACACAACAACCACAGGAGTGGCCGACCAATTCGGATTGGTCTTGATTTCTTCCAAAACCTCCAGTCCTGTAAGTCTTGGCAGGTGCAAATCAAGAAAGATCATGTCAGGGTGCGAGTGCATTTGGTAGGCCTCCTCTCTGCGGAGGAATGCTAAAGCTTCTTCGCCGTCTGAGACGCTAGTCACGCCCTCGAGCAGGCCAGCCTCTTTAAACGCGATGTTGGTCAACTCAGCCATTGCGGCGTCGTTCTCGACCAACAGGATGTCCAACTGCGGGCGCGTTTGGTCTCTTCTCTCTTTTGAATTCATGCAAAGCTCTTGGGCGCCGCGGTTGCAGCTCCTCGATGAACAAGAATGACACGCCATCGATCCAGCGCCTCCCAAAGAGGCAGCTAAACGGGCCGGGGATAACTACGGGGGGGACTGACAAGTAAGATTGCGGAGAGATGGCAATGGACTATCAGCCTCTATGTAATAACAATGGGCGTTCTGCTGCACGTGGAAGATGAAGACGCTGTGGCGGAGATATTCCGTGCGGCGCTGCACGCGGCGGGCCTTGCGATTACGGTGTGTCGTGTTTCCAATGGAGAAGAGGCGCTGGAATATCTCCGAACGGCGGCATTCTCGCCCGCTCCCGAACGCCCCGATGTTGTGTTTTTGGACCTGAATATGCCCAAGATGGATGGTTGGGAGGTTCTGGCCGAAATGCAAACGGATCAAAGCCTCCGCTCGATACCTGTCGTGGTCCTCAGCACCGCTTCTCGTTCGAGCGATATAAATCGCGCCTTCCGTTTGGGCGCGCGACATTATATTGCTAAACCTTCATTCTTTAACGACTGGATTAGCGAATTGAAATACGCTTGCGGGCGGTTTGTAGCTTCCCCCCCCCCCCGGCGGACCTCTGAGCAATTTCAGAACCCTGGGGAACACAGTTGCCCTTAGCGCAGGCTGAGCTAACTTTTTGGCACCTAGATAGAAGAACCGGTGGATCCAGACAATCCGGGACCTGCCGCAGATCCACAGGAGCAGCCCGTCCAAGGATTTGGTTGGCGTATAACTGAGGTGTGGACCTCGGGACGCTCAGTCTGGCGATGGGCTCGGCGTGGCTATCGGGGATCAATCTGTATGCCACGGTGCTGGCACTCGGTCTGTTGCAGCGTTTTCATGTCGCGCACCTGCCCGGCGATCTTTCATACCTGAGCCACACCTGGGTGCTCATCACGGCGGGCGCGCTATACGCGATCGAGTTTATTGCCGATAAAGTGCCGGCGGTCGATTCCGCGTGGGACATGATTCACACGTTCATTCGCGTTCCGGCCGGAGCGATTCTTGCGGCGACCGCATTCGCGCACTTCGACCCATCGATTCGATTGATTGCACTGCTGGTGGGCGGCGGCGTGGCGTTAAGCTCGCATAGCGCCAAGGCGGCCACACGGCTCGCGGCCAATACCTCGCCGGAACCATTTTCAAACTTCGCTCTGAGCTTGGTTGGCGACGGTATAGTGTTCGGCGGATCCGTGCTCGCGGCCAAGCATCCGTACGTACTCTTCGCTATCGTGGCGGTCGCGGTCGTGCTATCCGTGCTGCTGGTGCGCTGGATCTGGCAGCGCATGGCGCGCCTTTTCCGGCCACGCTTGAGTACCCTTAGCGAAGGGTGACAAAACAAATAACAATACCCCAGCTCTCGGCTCGCAAGGGAACTGGAGAGAAGATCACGATGCTGGCGGCGTACGATGCCACGATGGCGCGGCTGCTCGACCGAGCCGGTATCGACGTGCTGCTGGTGGGCGATTCGCTAGGCACGGTGATTCTGGGATGCGATACCACGCTGCCGGTTACGCTCGAAGCGGTCCTGCATCACACGCGGGCGGTGCGAAACGGAGCGGGGCGCGCGTTGGTAGTTGCCGATATGCCGTTTCTGACCTACCAGGTGAGTGCGGCGGAGGCGCTGCGAAATGCCGGGCGACTGCTGCAAGAGGGCGGGGCAATGGCGGTTAAGCTGGAGGGCGGCGCGGCGATTGCGAAAACGGTAGAGCGTTTGGTGGCCGCGGGGATTCCGGTGATGGGGCATGTCGGCCTTACGCCACAATCGGTCCATCAACTGGGAGGGTTCCGCTCTTTTGGGAAACGGCCGGAGGAGGCGGAGAAGGTCGCTGAGGATGCGAGATGTCTGGAGCAGGCGGGCGCGTTCGCGGTGGTGCTCGAATCGGTACCAAGCGCGTTGGCGGGCGCCGTAACGGCGGAACTGAAAATTCCGACTATTGGAATCGGCGCGGGTCCGGATTGCGACGGCCAGGTTTTGGTGAGCTACGACATTCTTGGACTGTTCGATACGTTTGTCCCGCGCTTTGTGAAGCAATACGCAAAGCTTGGCGATACGGTTACGCAGGCGGCCAAGGAGTATATCGCCGATGTGCAAGGCGGGCGATTTCCGGGACCGGAGCACAGCAGCCGGTGAGGCCGGAGATCTTTTCGCGCATTGACGAGCTGCGCAACCGGCTCGCGGCGGTGCGGCAACGCAGAGGCGTGATCGGCTTCGTTCCGACTATGGGAGCGCTGCATGCGGGCCATGGCGCCCTGATGGATGCCGCCCGGCGCGATTGCGATTGCGTGGTGGTGAGTATATTCGTAAACCCGATTCAGTTCGATAACAAAAAAGACTACGAGCGGTATGGGCGAAACATCGAGGCCGATGTTGCGTTCGGTCGCGCGCGCGGTATCGACGTAGTGTTCGCTCCTAGCGTGGAGGAGATGTATCCGGCCGGGAAACAGGCCTTCGTCGAGGTTCCGGATGTTTCCGAGGGCTTATGCGGCGCGTTTCGTCCCGGGCATTTTCGCGGCGTAGCGACGGTCGTGACCAAGCTTTTTAATATTGTGCAGCCCGCGGCGGCTTACTTCGGGGAGAAAGATGCGCAACAGCTTGCGGTGATCCGGAGAATGGCGGCCGGATTGAACATGCCGATTTCGATCGTGGGTGTCGCGACGGTGCGGGAGCCGGATGGGCTGGCGTTGAGCTCGCGGAATGAGCGGTTGACGCGCGAAGAGCGGATGTCGGCACCGATCTTGTTTCGGGCATTAGAGACAGCCCGGAGAGCGGTCGAGAATGGCGCTACGGATATAGCGCGGATTCGAGCAGCGGGATTCGACGTGCTTGCCAAAGAGCCTCGCATTCGCGTCGAGTATTTCGAGATTGTGGATGCCGGAAGCATGCAACCGCTAGCTCGCGCGGAGGGGCGCATGTGCATTGCGGCCGCGATTTGGCTTGGTTCCGTGCGGCTGATCGATAATGTAGTGGTGACGCGCCAAGCGCTTCGATGAGTCGAGGCGCGGCGGCCAAAAGTGGCCGCGCCACGCAGTATCAAGGCTCTGATTTCCTGACCGCTTGCACCACTTGTGTGATTGCGCGAATCACGACTTCCGGTTGGTCGATTTCGACAGAGTGGAAGCTTCGCTCCGCCATGAGTTGGCTGCTGTTTGCCGAAAGCAGAAGGAGACTATGTTGCAGCTCTCCGTAGCCGGCGGAAGTATTGCCCGTGCTGATGACGACAAGAGGTATATGACCCAGCGGCTGTATTGTTTCTTTCGTGCTCTCCAGTTCCGATAGACAATCCTTGGCCGTTTCCGCCGTTGCGGGAGCGGGTTTGCGCGATTCCGCCCAGTGCTGCAGTTCTTGAACCCGGTCTGGAAGTTTACGGAAATCGGACGTTTCCTCCGTGCTCAAGATAATCGGCGTTTTCTCTATGAGAACAGGAGGACTATCCGCGCCAGGCGGCGCGATCGCTGCCGATTTGGCAGGAAGACTATCGTCACCCGCGGGAAGAAAAGCGTGATCGACGATCACCATGCCTGCAATCTCTCTCGGATAGAGAGAAGCGTATCCGCGGCCAACCAGAGCGCCAATCGAAAAGCCGACAAACACGAAGGGACGCTTTATCGGGGCGTTCTCCACCAGCTTGTGTACCTCATTCACCCTATCCAGGCACTTCAACGAGGGGCCAGGATCGCTCCATGCGGTTCCAGCAACATCGTAGGTACACACTCTCGCAAACTTCGCGATACTCGGCTGAACGAGCGCCCAGTCAAAAGAAAACCCACCCACAATCAGAACCGTAAGGCTACCTTCTCCCGTACAGTACAGATGGACACGGTAGCCTCCCACGTCGATCAGTTTTCCTGGGGCGGGCGGTGACGCAGCACCCTGAGCAGCCAGGACAGCACTCAAAATAAAGAGGAGAGCCATGGACCGACGAGTCCCGACGCTCACTTTTTCTTTTTCTTTAGTTGGTCGAACAGCGAATTGAGTGGACTTTGCTGCTGTTGCTGTTGCTGGCCTTGCTTCTGTTGCTGTTGGCCGCCGAGCACGCCGCCGAGTATTCCGCCAATCGTGCCGCCTTGTTTCCGAGACGCCAGAGACCGCTGTGCTTTCGACGGGTCGCCTGAGGTGGGCAGCAGATTACTCAACTTCATCTTGGTGATCGCTTGCACATCGGGAGCAAAGAGCGGATGTGCCATGCTGCCGGTGACCAGCACGGGCAGCACCAATTCGCCTTGCTTGTTCGAGAGGGCGGTATTTAAGTAGCCGCCGACTTTTGATCCGCCTACCGACTGGCTTACGCCGCTTGCCAATACCGCTGTCATATGCATATTGATGCCCTGATTTACCAGATTCAATGCGCCGTTTGCCGAGAGCGATCCGGCGTCGAGAGCCGCAGTCAGATTGTTCGTATTGGCGACGCCATTGACTATGTTCAGCGTGCCGGAAAGTTTGCGCAGCGCCGTACCGGAGCCGCTCGATTGCGCGGGCGCGCTGTTCAGGAACTTGCCCACTTTCGAAATTTCATTCAGTATATTGACGTTCTTTAGCTGGCCGTTGGTCACGTTGAAGTTCAGCATTCCATTCAGCGTTCTTGTCAGGGCATCGCCGGAAGCCAGAGCGAAGCGCAGGTCGGAGTCGGCCGCCAGACTTCCGTAGAGTGTATTCTTCATGGAGCTGACGGAGGAAAGCAGGGCGTTCGTGTCTACTCCGGCGAATTTCATCTTGACCGCGCATTGAGGCGTGGCGGGCCGCAGGTCGGCGGTAAGCGTGCCGTTCGCGGTACCGCCGAAAACATTGGCGCTGAGAGGCGAGAGCGTGGCGACGCCTCCATTCAATTGGCATTTCGTGTTGATGTTGGTCAGCACGACGTTCTGCGACTTCAGCGCGGCAGTCGTGAGCGAAGCGTTCGCAAGGCTGGCAGTGCCCGAGTAGAGAAGCTTGGACGTATCCGATAGGGGGCCTTTTGCATGTACGTCAAGCGATAGCTTGCCGGTTCCCGAAACGCCTTTTGCGGCGTCGACTCCGTAGGCGTTCGCGATATCCAGCAACTCCGCCAGGTTCGCGCCATCGGTTTTGACGGTGGCATCTACGTTCCTATTCTTGGTCGCGTATTGCGATAACGAAAAGGCCGCGGAAAGCGCCGTTGAACCGCTCCTGGCCGTGAAGGTGTTCGACGTGACCGTATTGGGCGAAAGCGTCAAATCGATCTCAGGAACGGATACGGGCTGCTTGATTTCGCCGCCGCTGGCTTGGAGTTGTTTGCCGACAATCGAACCGTTTAATTGCGGCGCACTCGCGGGTCCCTTGGCCGTCACATCCATGCTCACGGTTCCCTTTACCTGATAGGCGGGGTTGAAGGCGACACCCAGCGCGCCCGCAAGCTTCGCGAGCTCGGTAATGGACGAATCCTTAGTAACGAGTTTCAAATTCAGGTTCATGGGCTTCGCGCCCGCGTCTACATCTCCCGACACATTCAACGTGGTGGGGCCGAGCTTTAAAACAGCGGATTGGATTTGGATTTTTTCCTGCTTGCGATCTTCGCTCAGGTTGTAATCGGCTTCGATCGGATAATCGATCTTCGCGCCGTGAACGACCGTGTTCTCAAGCTTCAAATCACCCTTGCAAGCGAGCGTGTTGCCATTCGAGTTAATATCGGCCTGGCCGGAAGCCACGGTGTCGGTCTGCGGCGGGAGGGCGCCGGCCGAGAAGCGGTTGACGGCCGAAAGCGATACCTGGTCAAGTTTGACGCGGCCGCTGATGGGCGGCAATCCGGCGTCCTTTCCTTGCTCCAACGGACCGGCCTTTCCGTTGAATGCCAGGGTCTGGTTCCCGGTGCCAGGGAAGTGTACCGCCAGCTCGATACCGAACTGCTTGGCAGGCGCAAAGCCGCTGAGCTTCAGATCGATGTGATCGTAGACAGCGCGCGTCTGGTTGTTCATTTGGTCCGTGTAGCCTACCTGGCCATCGTTGATCTGCAAATTAGAGAGCGGCAAGTTGGTCTGACCGCCGCTTGAACCGCTCGAAGAGCCCAGGGTCGAATAATTCCAGACGCCAGCGTTGTTGCGCACGAGCTCGATCTTTGGTTTGTCGAGCACCAGTTCGCCCGCTTCCGGATTGCCGCGGATCAGCGAGAAGAGACTCACGCCGACGAAAACCTGGTTCGCAACCGCAAACGGACGGCCAGTCGGAAACTCCGGCGATTCGCCAATCTGTAATCCGTCCACGCGAATCGAAAGCGGGAAGAGTTTCAGCCCGAGGTGGCCCAGCGTGACCGGGCGGTTCAGCTTCTGCTGCAATTCGGCTTGCACGCGCGGACGGTAGTGATCGACGTTGCCCGCCACAACGAAACCGGCAATAAGCACCACCACGACAAGGACGAGAACGGCGATAACGACGAATCGCTTAGTCATATGCCCATGTTAGATCCAAATTGTTGCCAGGCTGTTACGAGCTGCCCGCAGTGTACTAGGTGTTATCATACAGGCGTGATTCCGTTCCGCCTCTCCTTCGAACCGGGGATTTCGCTCTATGAACAGGTTGTATACGCGGCGAAAAAGGCCATTGTCTCCGGCCGTATGCGTCCGGGCGAATCGTTCCCTTCGGTGAGGGAGCTGAGCAAGGTTCTAAAGATCAATCCCAACACGGCGCACAAGGTGGTTACGCAGATGGTGGCGGAAGGTTTGCTCGAAGTGCATCCAGGGATCGGCACCGTGGTGGCGGGCCAGGCAATCGGGAGCGCTACCGATACCGCAAAGTTACTCAATAGGGAACTGGAGCAGGTGGTGGTGGAGGCCAAGAAACTGGGCCTTCAATTGGACGCGGTGACGGCGGCCATGGAGCAGCACTGGCGGCGGCTGGATGGGAGGAAAGGATGAGCGACAGCTTGAACACGATCTTGCGGACGATCGACCTGAAGAAGCGATTTGGCGGGACCGTGGTTCTGGACGGCCTGAACATGGCGGTTCCCGAGGGCGCCATCTATGGATTGGTGGGGCCGAACGGAGTCGGCAAAAGCACGACCATCAAAATCCTGATGAACATTCAGAAGCCGAGCGGCGGACGCGCGGAGGTCTTCGGCCGCGACTCGCGCCGGATCTCTCCGCGCCGCGACCTGACGCGCATCGGATATGTGTCGGAGAACCAGGAGATGCCGGAGTGGATGACGGTGGAATATTTCATGGGCTACCTGAAGCCGTTCTATCCGACTTGGGACGAGGAGCGGGCCGAGGAGCTGCTGCGGCAATTCGACCTTCCCAGAGATCGCAAGCTGCGGAATTTGTCACACGGCATGCGCATGAAGGCGGCGCTCGCATCGTCGCTTGCTTACCGGCCGCAACTGATCGTGCTGGACGAGCCGTTCACGGGGCTCGATCCGCTGGTACGGGACGAACTCATCGAGGGGTTGCTCGAGAACGCGGATGGGGCGACCATGCTCATCTCGTCGCACGATTTGGCGGAGATAGAAAGCTTCGCGAGCCATATCGGATACCTGGACCGCGGACGGCTGCAGTTTTCAGAAGAGATGTCGTCGCTGAGCCAGCGCTTTCGCGAAATTGAGGTCACGCTGGGAAGCGCCGTGCCGCGAATAGCCGAGTGGCCGGCGAGCTGGCTGCGCGTGGAGCAATCCGAAGCGCTGGTGCGTTTTGTCGATGCGCAGTTTGAGAAGGACCGGACCATGGCCGATATTCAGCGTTTCTTCGGCGAGGGAAGGCAGGTGAGCGTAAGGCCAATGCCGTTGCGGGAAATTTTTGTGACGCTGGCGAAGACCAGCAGAAAGGCGGCATGATCCATGCGGCAAGCGCTTCATATTTTCAAGAAAGACGTTCGACAGCTTTGGTTCGAGATTGCCATCGTGCTGATCGTAACCGCGGCTTTTGCGTTTATCGGCGCGCGCCGCGGGTCCTGGCTCGACGATCCGGGCGCGAACCGCAGCGTGGCGTGGTCGATGGTGCAGTTGATGCTGCCCCTGGCCTGGTGGATCCTGATCGCGCGCGTGATGTACGGGGAAATTCTTCCGGGGGACCGGCAGTTCTGGATCACCAGACCATACCGATGGACAAGCTTGCTGGGCGCGAAACTGCTTTTCATCGGCGTGTTCGTAAATCTTCCCTTGCTCGCCGCCGATGTGATCATCATTCAGGCGTATGGATTCGCGCCCGGAGCGGAAATCCAGGGCTTGGCGTGGAAGCAGATCTTGTGTACGCTGGTCTTCCTGCTGCCGGTGGCGGCGCTATGCGCGATTACCAGCGGATTTTTTCAATTGCTGTCGGTGGCGTTTGTTCTCCTGGTGGGCGTGCTGGTATGGAACGTCGTTATACCAGGGTTCATGCCGCCCGGGGCTAGCGGGGGCTTACTCGATTGGGTCACGCTCTACTACGTATTTTTGGTGGCCGCTCTGGCCGCGTTCACGATTCTGCTTTGGCAATATGCGAAGAGAAACACGTGGGCGAATCGGACGGTGGCAGTTGTAGCCGCGATCCTCGCGCTGGCGGGCGGAGCCTTGATTCCGTGGAGTTCCGCGTTTGCGATTCAGTCGCGGCTATCGAAAGAGCGAGTCGATAGCGGTTCGATGCGGGTTGTTTTCGATTCTGATAGAAAGTGGCTGGCGCGCGCTCGTATCGATGGCGATGACGGCCGTGTTCAACTCGAACTTCCTCTGCGCATCACCGGAATTCCCGCGGGTATGGAGCCGAAACCGATCGGGCTGATGATGGCAATCGAATCGCCGGATGGGAGGGTATGGCAAGCGCCGGGGCGGCCATGGATGCAGGTTAGCTCGGAACATGAGCTTTTGTCGCTGCAGGCCGGTGTCGATGGCGGGGAATACCGGAGAGTGAAAGATAAACCGGTGAAGATTCGCGGGACGCTTTATTTCACGCTGTACGGTAACCGGCGGACGGATCGTGTTCCATTCAAAGCGCGGCAAGTTGGCGTCGCCGGCCTGGGCTTGTGTTCGGCGAGCCGGGCGACGCGTGGGCAGATGTATTTTCTACTTTGCTCTTCCGCATTTCGGTCGGCGCCGGATCTGGTTTCCGTTCACTTTGTAGAGCGGGGGAAGGCGTATCGGGAAGTGTCGCCCTATATACCGCGGAACCCGCCTTTGTATGCTCCGCTTCCGGCTGATTTGGACATCAGCCCGGTAAGCCAATACTTCACGTATGTAACGGCTCCCGGCGAGTTGTCGGACGTGGTGATCGATAGCCTGGAGCCGTTGGGTGATGTGCAGCGGGAGTTTGAGTTGGATGGTCTGCGGCTGGGGGAGTTTGAAGTGAATCCTGCGGCGCATTAAGCGCGATTTGTTCTGCTGGGTTCGGTTCCTCTAATGCTCGAATATGAAGCCGTGCTGACCCGGACTGACCAATTGGAGAAAACCGGTTTGAATGCGCGCGAGACCAGTGCAATCCTGGATGCGTTGGCCGCTGTAATGGACGATCCTGTGGATCTGCGATTTCTTTGGCGGCCGCGGCTAAAGGATCCGGCTGACGAAATGGTGTTGGACACAGCCGTGAACGGTCACGCCGACCGGCTAGTTACGTTCAACTTGCGGCATCTCGGCCAAGCTGCCGCAGAATTTGGAATTCGTGCGGGGCGCCCCGGCGAGATCTTACGTGAGCTTACGAGGAGTGAATATGAGAAGAAGTAACGTTGCGCTTCGGTTGCAGACTTCACTGCTAGAGGAGGCGAAGCGAGTCTCTGAATCGGAGGGCGTAGCGCTGAATCAGTTGATCAACGTTGCGGTGGCGGAAAAGGTATCGGCGCTGCGCACCGAGGAGTATTTTCGCGAGCGGGCAGGCCGCGCGAATATCGCTAAGGCGAAGCGCATTCTCAAGCGCGCTGGCCGCGGGAGACCTCCAGTAACGGGTGACGAGATTTAGTCGCGATCGCTCTTTTGGATCGCGGCCTGTACGAACCCGGCTCTTTGTAGCGAAGATGTTTTAGGCAGCTCGATAGGCCGATAGCCGTACTCTCGATAGACCTCGGCCATCATTTCGTACGTAGCGACCGCTTCGGCGTAGGTTTGTTTGCGTTCTTTGTCGGTCGCGTAGATTTCTTTCCATGGGGGCGCGAGGAAGACAATCTCGTTGTAGCGGTATGTCTGGCATGCCGTCTTCAGATCGTCGAAGAAAGGCAATAAGCCGATGAGCCGGGCGTAGCAGGCAACATCGGGTATGCCGCGATCCATGAAAACGATCTCGGCGGATGGAGTGTTTTCGCGAAAGGCCGCTATGGATCTTGCGAGCATCAATTCCGTGTAGCGCAGAGTGTCTGCCCAGGGGAGTGCGTCGCCGCCGGTGGCGACTTGCTTTTGAATGATCTGCCGCGCGACCTCGTGGGAGCATCGAAACCCTTGCTCTTCGAGGGTCTTTAAAAGAGTCGTTTTGCCGGATCCGGGACCTCCGGTGATCACGATGAGGTTATCGTTCACCATCATTTGATGAATTCGAGGAAGGGCGCCAGGACGGTGGATGCGAAGTCGAAATTGCCGCGCCGCAGGTCGTGACCGGCGCGATCGAGGATTACGAGCGAAGTGGGCGCGGGGAGCAAGCGCAGCGCGGCGGCCATTTCTTCGGGCGAGCCGAAGGTGTCTTTCGAGCCATGCACGAACATCGCCGGAGTGCGGAGCCGGGGAAAATGGGCAGTTCTCCACTTATCCGGTTGGTTGGGCGGATGGAGCGGATACGAGAACAGCAGAAGAGCGCCGGCAAGCTGCGGATCTTCGGCCGCGAGCATAGTGGCCTGGCGGCCGCCATAGGAGTGTCCGCCGAGAAAGATCCGGTTATGGGCGAAGGCACGCAATTCGTGGGCCGCCTCACGCAGGTTAGCGCGATCGGCGGCTGCGTCAGCAGGCGATGGGGGACCATAGGGTTTACGCTGGCGAAACGGGAGATCGCAGCGTAGTACCCAGATACCGAGTTCGGCGAACGCCATAGCCGCAGCTTCGAGGAGCGGAGCGCGGGCATCGCTGCCGGCGCTATGCGCCAAGATGAGACCGTCGCTGCCGCCGTTGACCGGCCGATGCAGAAATCCACGCACGGCGCCGGCGGCATAAGGGATGATTTGTTGATTCGTTACACTGGGGAATTTGGGTTTGGGCATTCGGGCCGCTAACCTTAGCTTTATCGCTGCGCTGAAACCCGCGTGGGCTGTTTAACGTCAGGGGTGTGTTCGTCCCGGTGGCCCAACCAGGTGGAATTAGAAAGGATCGTTACTATTGCCGGCATGGAAAGGATTTGCTCTCAGAGATGATTTACCACAGGCTTAGACGCCTGCGCATGCCGTTGTTGACCGTACCAGTAGCCGCATTCGCGTATCTCTGTTGTTTGATTCCTTTTGCCGCATCGGCGATGCGTGGAGAGCCCGCGCCGCAGCAGCAGCAAAATCCGCCGCCAGCGCAAAATCCGCCTCCGCCAGCGCAAAATCCGCCGCCCAAGCAAAACAATCCGTTTGAGAACGTTCCGGAGGCTCCGCAAAAACCCACTACGCCGGCTCCCACGCCGCCCCCGGCGGCTACGCCAGGCATTCAGGAAGCTAAGCCGGCTCCGGTGGGGGCGAACATCGTGGAGCAGGTGAATTTCCGCGGACAGCGCAAAGTGCCTCAGGACACTCTGCGGGCCCTGATCTTCACGAAGAAGGGGGACGTCTACAATCCCGAGGACGTATCGCGCGATTTCATGTCGCTCTGGAATACGGGACGCTTCGATGATTTAGTGGTGGAGAAAGAGACCGGCCCGCAAGGCGGGGTGGTGCTTACGTTCGTGGTGACGGAGCGGCGCACCGTTCACACCATCGACTACACGGGCAACAAATCGATCAGCAAATCGGAAATTTTGGATCGGTTCAAGGACCGGCACGTGAACCTGAGTCCGGAATCGCAGTTCGATCCAGGCAAAGTGCAGCATGCGAAAAACGTGTTGCAGGATTACGAGGCCGAGCGCGGCCACCAGTACGCGACAGTGACGCCGCAACTCCGGCAAGTGCCGCCGGGAGGGGTGGATGTTACGTTCGCGATCGATGAAGGCCCCAAGGTGAAAGTGGGCAACATCATTATTCAGGGAAATAACGCGTTCTCGCGGCGGGTGGTGATTCGCGCGATGAAGAACCTGAAGCCGATCGGCATTCCGCACTCGCTGCTTTTTGAGGGCCTGTTCCCGCGCACCTACGATTCGACCAAATTAGAGGAAGATTCGGAGCGCATCCGGCAGTATTACCAATCGCAGGGATATTTCACGGCGCGCGTGATCAATCACTCGGAAAAAGTGTATGACGTGTATGGCCGGGGAATCAAGATACCGCTCATCCATCCGAACAAGCCGGGCAAGCACGTAGACGTGACGATGGTGCTTGCCGAGGGAGACAAGTACTATTTGCGCAACTTCAATTTCGTGGGGATGAAGTTGTTCCGCACGCCGGACCTGATCGCGCGCCAGGTGTTCCGCATGGCTCCCGGGGACGCGTTTTCGACGGAAAAGCTGCAGAAGGGCATGGATGAGCTGCGCAAGCTTTACGGCAATTTCGGCTACATCGATTTCGTAGGCTCGCCCGATCCGGAGGTCGTGCCGAATGGCAAGGACCAGATCGACCTCACCATGGACGTGGACGAGGGACATCAGTTTTTTGTGCGGCGCATTGATTTTCAGGGCAACACCACGACCCGCGATAAAGTCATCCGGCGCGAGATGCTGATCGATGAAGGCGATCTGTACAGCCAGCAGCTCTGGGAAACGAGCGTTCTGCGGCTGAACCAGCTCGGCTATTTCGATCCGTTGAAGGCCGAGGATGCAGCGACCATCACGCGAGACACCCGAACCAATACGGTCGATCTTCTGCTGAAGGTGAAAGAGCGCGGCAGAAACTCGATTCAGTTGAACGGCGGCGTATCGGGCATCTCGGGTAGCTTCATCGGTTTTTCGTACTCGACCAACAATTTTTTGGGACTGGGCGAGACGCTGAGCCTGGGCGCGCAGATCGGCACGTTGCAAAACAACATTACATTCGGGTTCACCGAGCCATATCTGTTTGATAAGCCCATTCAGACCGGCTTTACGGTTTTCTATACGCGCTTCAGCTATGACCAGGGGCGGCAGGAATCGATCCTGTTGGGACAAAATCTCATATCCTACTTCAATTCGCTGCCCTCGTCGAGCCTGTTGAATTACACCTCGAACGGTTACGGATTCACCACGTTTGCGAGCTATCAATTGCGGCGGAGTTTTGCGCGCGTGGGGATGAGCTATTCCTACAGCGTGCAGACATTGAAGCCAATCACGACAGGCGCTATCGACTATTTCAACTATCTAGACTTTCAAGGCATCGGCGGTCCGAATAGTTTAAGCGGAATCAAGACCAGCACGATCACGCCGACATACGCGTACAACACGGTGAATCATCCCATTATTCCGACGCGCGGTCTGCGCGTGAACGCCAGCTTTGGCTTTACCGGGGATGTCATCGGCGGAAATGTCAACACGCTGCAGCCCTCGTTGGACATTGCGTACTTCCGGAAAGGCCTTTTCCGGTCGAACGTGATGGGCTTCCACTTGAATGCACGATTTATTTCGGGGTACAGCGGCAAAGTAGCTCCGCCTTACAGCCGTTACTATATGGGCGGTGAGGACGACATTCGCGGATTCGATATTTTGACGATCAGTCCGATTGCTTTTCTTCCGACCAGCACGCAAATCAGCGTGCTGAACAATGACGGAAGCCAGCGTGTTCAGAAGTTCAGAAACCCCGACGGATCAATCGGTATTAGTGCGGTGACGCAGAACGTGCCGGCGTACCAACTGATCCTGCCGGGCGGCGATACGGCCGGGGTTTTCAATTATGAATATCGAATTCCGATAGTAGGGCCCGTTACGCTCGCTCCGTTTCTGGACGCCGGCATCGATAAGCTGACGCTGCCCGGCCAGCTCGGCCTCAATACGGATCGCGTTGCGCAGTTGAATGGTCTGTTCCCGCAAGCGGATTTTGGACGGCGGGCCTATATTGCACCGCACACGCAGGTTCCGCGCATATCGACGGGCATCGAGCTGCAGGTGCTCATGCCGGTTGTGAATGCGCCATTCCGCCTGTACTGGGCGTATAATCTGAGTAAAGTCAACACAAACTTGCAGCCGCCGGTTGCAGCAGACCGTTCTTTTTTCCCGAACAATGCCACGTACCAAAGTTTTGTCAAATCGTCCTTTGGCCAATCGTTCCCATACGACGAGCGGTCGTCTATTTTTCGCTTTTCGATTGGACGAACGTTTTAGTCCGCGGCCGTTCCGGCGCGCTCCGATTGTGTGACGATAAAAGGAATTACCGAAAGGAAGTAGATGGTTAAGAGAAGTAGTTTGATATCCGCGTTGGGCTTGTTGTGCCTCACGGTGGGCGCACGCGCGCAGCAACCGCCAGCCAAAGTTGGCGTAATCAGCATACAAGGCGCGATTGTCGGCACGAAGGACGGGCAGAAGGCCTCGCAGGAACTCGATACCAAGTTCGTTCCGAAGAAGAAGGAGTTCGATTCGCGGCAAAGCGAAGTCGCGCAGCTCCAGGACCAATACAACAAGGGCGGCACGGTGATGGCCGAGGACAAGCGCAATCAGCTTGCCCGGGATATCGACGAAAAGAAGAAGCGGCTCGAACGCGACATGCAGGACGCCGAGGAAGACCTGAAAGCTGAGCAGCAGAAGGTGCTGCAAGGGCTTGGCCAGCGCATGATGGCGGTGATTGAAAAGTACGCCAAAGACAATGGCTACTCGATCATCCTGGATGTCAGCAATCCGAACACGCCAGTGCTGTACGCTTCGAGCGGTATCGATATTACGCAAGATATCGTTTCGTTGTACGACAAGACGTCGACGGGCGGCGCGCCGGCGCCTACCGGGACGGCTGCGCCCGCGCCAGGCACTCCGGCTCCGCGAACGAGTTCGAGTCCCGCTCCGGCGGGCGGCACGAAAGCCCCGGGAACGGTCCGGTAACGTTTTTGGAGAGCGTCTTCGCTCACCGGGAGAGTTAGCGGGGCTTGTTGCGACAGACGCTAGAAATTCAGCGCGCGTCACGGCTCGGTCCGCCCGGATTTCTCACGAGTATCAATTAAAGTATGCATCCCCGAAGAGTCGGGACGCGGCGGACTCAAAGTCCGCGCCACTTCCGGAGTCAGACAGTTGCCCAAGCTAGCATGGATGTGTGTTCATGCTTAGGATTGGGACGGCATTCTTAATTTTTGCAACGCTCGCGGGCGCCGAGGTGCATTCTTTGACGTTGGCGCAGGCGCTTGAAATAGCCGCCCGGCAAAATCCGGAAGTCGCCCTGGCACGGCTGGATGCGCAGCGCGCGGAGCAGGGCGTCAAGATCGCAACCGATCCGTTCCGGCCGAAGGTGTATGCCGGGAGCGGTCTTGCCTATACCTATGGCTATCCGAACAGCATCGAGGGGAATGCGCCGAGCCTAGTACAGGTCAAGACCGACATGGCGCTTTACAACCGGCCGAAGAGCTATCAGGTAGCCGCCGCGCGGGAAACGGCGCGCGGATCCCAGTTCGCAGCGCAGGCAAAGGCCGACGATGTAGCGTATCAGGCGGCGGATTTGTTTCTCGCTGCGATTCAGGCGCAGCATCAGGACGAAACCATATCGGGGCAACTCCCGGGCTTACAGAAAGTGCTGGATGCGATGAGCGCAGCGGTGAGCGAAGGCAGCGAGCTGCCGCTCGAGCTGAAACGCGCGCACGTCAACATGGCGATTTCGGAAACGCGCCTCAGCTCACTGCGGCTCGATCGGGATTATTACCAAATGATGCTGGCGGTGGCGCTTGGCTATCCGGCGACCGATCGGGTGAAACCGGTCGATTCGGACCTCTCGCTGATTCCGGCTCCGCCGTCGGAGGACGAAGCCGCCGACATGGCTTTGCGGAATAATCGCGAGCTGCGGCAGATGCAATCGAATGTTCTCGCGAAGGAACTGGATGTGCGCTCCTTCAAATCGGCGCGGCTGCCGCAAGTTGACCTGGTGGCGCAGTATGCGCTGTTCGCAAAGTACAACTATGTGAATTATTTTCAGAAGTTCCAGCGCAACAATTTTCAGATTGGCGCTTCGATCGCGTTTCCGCTGCTGATCGGCTCGGCTTCGAACGGTTTGGCGCTGCAGTCCTATACCGATATGCAGAAGATCCGGATTCAGATGGACCAGGTTCACAACCGCATTCTGGCCGATACGCGGCGCAGCTACGAGCAGTGGAAAAAGGCCGAGAAGATGCGTGACCTTACGCGCATGCAGCTCGACTTGGCGCGTGAACAAGTCAATGTGCTGCTGGTGCAGAATGGCGAAGGGCGGATTCCAATGAGGCAAGTAGAACAGGCGCGACTCGAAGAAGGGGACCGCTGGATCGACTTCTACGACGCGGAGGCGCAGGTGGCGCGGACGAAATTTGCGATTTTGCGGCAGACTGGAACACTGCTCGCGACGGTACGCGGACAAGGGACGCCCTAGGCCGCATGCCGGAAATTTCCGCTATCGAAATCCGCGATCTCCAAAAGACCTACAACGGATTTCATGCGGTCGATGGGCTTTCGATTACGGTTCCGCAGCGATGTTTTTTCGGCTTTCTGGGGCCCAATGGGGCGGGGAAGACGACCACAATCAAGATGCTGATGGGGCTGGCTCAGCCGGATGCGGGCTCGATCCAGGTTTTGGGTTTGCCGCTGCCGGAGAAATCGCTCGAGGTGCGCCGCGAAATCGGCCTGGTTCCGGACGATTCGCTGCTGTTCGATTATCTGACCGGGCTGGAATACCTGGAGTTCATCGGACGGCTTTACGGGATTCCCCGGCCACAGGCCAAAGAGCGCGGCGGTGAATTGCTGGCGCTGTTTGAACTCGATGAGAACAAGCGGAAACTTATTGGCGAATATTCGAAGGGCATGCGCAAGCGCGTGGCGATGGCGGCGGCGCTGATTCACCGGCCGAGTCTTTTTCTGATGGACGAGCCGTTCGAAGGCGTGGACGCAGTGGGCGCGCGCCTGATGAAGGATATTCTTCTCGAGCAGGTTCGCCATGGAGCTACCGTCTTCCTGACTTCCCACGTGCTGGAAGTGGTGGAGCGGCTCTGTGACCGCGTCGCCATTATCAATCGCGGCAAGATCGTAATCGAAGGAACGATGGCCGAGCTGCGGCAGCAATCGGAGGGCGGCGGCAGCACGCTTGAAGATATTTTCGTGAATATTGTCGGGGCGCAGCGTTACTCGGAAACGCTCGATTGGCTGTAATCCATGTGGCGGGCTATCGTCTGGGCGCAATTCCGCATCCTGCGCAATCGCTTTCCGCGCACTGGATTCGGCAGCGTGCTGATGGCCTTTGTGTCTCTGTTATGGCAGGGTCTATTTGCCAGCTTCGGCGTGTTTCTGGCGATGAGTATCCCGAGCCTCTCGTTGGCATTTTTAGAGCAATGGCTGCCGGCCGGTCTGCTGCTTGCGTTTCTTTACTGGCAAACCATTCCACTGCTCACGCTGAGCGCCGGATGGTCGCTGCAGCTCGGCAAATTGCAGATTTATCCGGTCAGTCATGACGCACTGTTTGGAATTGAGGTTCTGCTGCGGCTGTCGAGCTCGCCGGAAGTCATATTGGTGATGACAGGCGCGCTTATCGGTCTTGCGCGTCACGCAGGCATTCCCGCCTGGGCGCCGTTCTGCCTGCTGCTCTTCATCCCTTTCAATTTGCTGCTCCAGCTCGCGGTGCGGGATTTCGTGGGCTATGCGTTCGATCGCAGCCGCTTTCGCGAGCTTTTCAGCGTGCTGGCAATCGCTGTGGGCGTGGTGCCGCAATTGCTTCTGCGTACTGGTGTTGCTTACAAGCTCAAGCCGCAGTTATTGTTCTTGTCGCACGGCGGGGCGGCTCCGTGGCGGGAAGTGGCCGCGCTTAGCCTGGGAAATTTTGCTCCGCTTTCCATAGTGCTGCTGGCTGTTTGGACTTTGGCGGCTTTCGTTTTGGCGCGCACGCAATTCCGGCGCGGGCTCTTGCGAGAAGATCGATTCCGTAGCGGCGGCGTTTCGACCAGGCGAGGCCCGCGCTCGGGCGCATTGCCCGGCTTGCTTACCCGCTTCTTCCGCGATCCGATGGCGGCCCTGGTCCAACGCGAATTGCAATCGCTCGCGCGCATGCCGCGCTTCCGGGTGGTTTTCGGGATGGCCTGCATTTTCGGAGTGCTCGTTTTCATTCCGGCGGCGCTTCGCGGCGGTGGGCGGGAAGGTCACGGCTTCATGAGTGAAAACTTCCTGCCCATCGTCAACCTGTATGGTCTTCTGCTCCTGAGCGATGCGCTTTTGCTGAATGTGTTCGGACTCGACCGGCAGGCATCGCAATTGTTTTTCGTCGCTCCAGTGCGGCTTGAAACGGTGCTGCGGGCAAAAAACGCCGCCGCTCTTTGCTTTGTTGCGCTCGAAACACTGGGGGTTCTGATTTTCGTGCTGTTGCTGCGTATTCATCTGAGCGTGTTCAGCGTGGCGGGCGGGATAGCGATTTCGGTGGTCGTCTCGGTCTTTCTTGTGTCGGCTGGAAATTTTACTTCGGTGTCGATGCCGCGGCCGATCGATCCTTCGTCGACTTTCAGGAAACAAGCCGGCGCCAGAATGCAATTGTGGCTGCTATTCGCGAGCCTGGGAATGCTGGCGCTGGTTGCCTTTCCGTTTTTGGCGCGCTGGGCGTTTGAAAGAGACTGGCCGTTTTTTGCGGTGCTGCTAGTGGAGCTTGGGATTGGCGTGATCTTTTACAGGATTGCGCTCGAATCGGCCGTGGAGCGCGGCATGCGCGACCGGGAACGTATCGTAGAGGCGCTGTCGAAGGGGGCGTCGGTGATGGATTTGGGCGGGAATTAGGCCACGTGGATTCTCGGACTTCAACTCGCCTTCGATAGCCCTTAAGCAATCCGGAGAACGGGGGTTTGCCATCGAAACAGGAAAAAGTGGCGGCCGCAGAGATCGCAACGGTAGGGCAGAATGATCCACCGGAAAGCTCTTTCGACAGCATTTCGGCTGCCGACACTTCTGAACTCAACGGACCGGCAATGCGGGCAGCGCGCAGAGAACATAGCGGCTATATCTCGCTTTCGGCCTGAGCGGCAAGAGGCCTGCGCAGCAATTTCCTTCTCTGGATCGCAGCATCACGCGCCTCTGTACAATTGTGCGCGTGCAGACGCATTTCTTCCTCGGTAAAGATCGCCGGGGACTTCTGCTCGCCTTCGCCCGCGCGCTCGAGGAGCCCTCGACACAATAAGGGGAGTTCCTGCACGCGGATGCCGTGTTTCCTTGTAAGAGCAAGATCGGCCCGGACCGTATATGCAGTCCGGGTTCGATCCGCTGCAGTGCCTTCAAATGTAAACACGCGAAATCCCGTGTCTTGACGGAATCCTATGAGACTGAACTGCACATTATGCTCCTTGCGGATCGTTACATGGTTATTGTCGGAAGTGGAATCTTCTTGGCAGCGGCCGGATCGACCAGCAGCTTCATGCGCGCCACCAGCGCCTTTCCGAGCTTCATCTCTTCGGAGTTGGATTTATGGCCCGGCATTTTAGGGTCGATGAACTCTCTGCGAAATAGCTGATCCGATACCAGAGTGGTCATTAACTCCAGTTCTTCAAGCGTAAGTTTCAAGGTGATGAGTGTCATCCGATCAGTTACCTGAATCTTCCACAACGGAGCAGATCATGGCTTCGGTTGTCAGCATGAGAGAAGCGATGGAAGCGGCATTCTGCAGAGCCGTGCGAGTCACCTTCGTGGGATCGATTACGCCGGCCTTCACCAGGTCTTCGTATTCGTCGGTAGAAGCGTTGAACCCGAAGTTCGGATCGTTGTCAGTCTTGATCTTCTCGACGACGACGGCGCCTTCGGTCCCGCAATTCAGCACGATCTGGCGGACGGGCTCCTCGCAGGCGCGGCGCACGATGGTGACGCCGAACTGTTCGTCGCCTTCGAGCTTCAGCTTCTCGAGCGCGATCGACGGCGCGCAGCAGCGCAACGCCGCCGCCCGGCACGATGCCTTCCTCAACCGCCGCGCGCGTGGCATGCAGAGCATCCTCCACGCGGGCCTTTTTCTCCTTCATCTCGGTTTCGGTCGCGGCGCCGACTTTGATGATCGCCACGCCGCCGGCCAGTTTCGCCAGCCGCTCCTGCAGCTTCTCGCGATCGTAGTCCGAGGTGGTCTCCTCGACCTGGGTGCGGAGTTGCTTGATCCGGCCTTCGATGTTCTTTTGCGTTCCAGCGCCGTCGATGATGGTGGTGTTGTCCTTATCCACCGTGACGCGCTTGGCGCGGCCCAGATCTTCCAGTTGAACGCCTTCCAGCTTGATGCCGGTCTCTTCCATGATGGCTTTGCCGCCGGTCAGGATCGAGATATCTTCCAGCATGGCTTTGCGGCGGTCGCCGAAGCCCGGCGCCTTTACCGCGCAGACATTGAGCGTTCCGCGCAGCTTGTTGACTACCAGCGTGGCCAGAGCTTCGCCTTCCACGTCCTCGGAGATCACCAGCAGCGGCTTGCCCGCGCGGGCGATCTGCTCGAGAATCGGAAGCACGTCCTTCATGCTGGCTGATCTTCTTTTCGTGGATCAGGATGTAGGGATCTTCGAGAACGCATTCCATGCGCTCGGGGTCGCTCACGAAGTACGGCGAGAGATAGCCGCGATCGAATTGCATGCCATCCACGGTCTCGAGCTCGGTGGTCATGGTCTTGGATTCCTCGACCGTGATCACGCCGTCCTTGCCGACCTTCTTCATCGCTTCGGCAATGACGTCGCCGATGGTGGAATCGCTATTGGCGGAAATGCTGCCGACCTGCGCGATCATGTCGCCGGAGACGGGCTTCGAGAGCTTCTTGATTTCCTCGACGGCCACTTCGACGGCCTTATCGATGCCGCGCTTGATGGCCATCGGGTTCGCGCCCGCCGTAACCGCTTTGACGCCTTCGCGGAAAATCGCCTGGGCCAGAATCGTGGCCGTGGTGGTGCCGTCGCCGGCAACGTCGGAGGTCTTCGACGCAACCTCGCGCACCATCTGGGCGCCCATGTTCTCGAGCGGGTCCTTCAGCTCGATCTCTTTCGCGACCGTCACGCCGTCTTTGGTGATGGTCGGTCCGCCGAATTTCTTCTCGAGAACGACATTGCGGCCTTTGGGGCCGAGTGTCACCTTCACTGCGTCGGCGAGTTGGTTGACGCCGCGCAGAATCGCCTGGCGGGACTGGTCGCTATAAATAATCTGTTTTGCCATTGATGGTTTCCTTGTGAGTCGAATTCGAATTAGCCGGCTTTCTTGGCGGCCTGAGCGGCCGAGCTCAGAACGCCGAGGACGTCGTCCTCGCGCATGATGATGTACTCAGTGCCATCCAGCTTGGTCTCGCTGCCGGAGTACTTTCCAAAGAGGATGCGGTCGCCGGCTTTGACGTCGAGGGCGACCAGTTCGCCGTCTTCGAGCCTCTTGCCATGGCCGACGGCAATTACTTCGCCTTCCTGCGGTTTCTCCTTGGCGGAGTCGGGGATGATGATGCCGTTGCGCGTGGTTTCTTGTTCCTCGATCCGCTTCACCACGATGCGGTCGTACAGGGGTCGGATATTCATGATGTCGTGAGCCTTCTTCGGTGTTCTAATGCGGAGCTAAGAGGAGGGGATCAGATCGTGTGACTTAGTCCAAGCGACCTGCGGGCTAGCAAAAGTGCCTGCCCATTAACTACTATAGGTTAAGCTGCTTTACTTGTCAAGCCCGGAATGCGATAGTGGATCAAGTTGATTCACCTACATCAGTTAATTCCACGCCTACGAGGGTTGCAGTGGATGTCCCGCTAGTCATCAAGCACCGCCTGAAGGAGCTGGGTCTCGACCAAAAGGACTTGGCTGCGGCCGCCCAAGTCACAGAGTCCTACATCTCGCAATTGCTGGCGCGGAAGAAAGCTCCTCCAGCGCCCGGTCGTACCGATATCTACGAGAAGATGGGCAGGTTCTTGAAGCTTCCGAACGAGGAGCTTTCGAAACTGGCCGAGCTGCAGCGGCAGGAAGACTTAAGGAAGAAGATAGCGGAGCCGCCTAAGCCTCTGTTTGAAGAATTCAGAGAGCTGATTCTCCGTAAATGCAGCTCAGAGAGGCGAGAGGAAATACGCAGGATTTTCGAGAAGGAACCATTCGGGGAACTAGAGCGCCTGATCACGCAGAAGCTCTTGGATGTGGCGAAGAGAATCGCCAAAGAGGAGTTGGAACGTGAAGAGTGGCTCCGCCTGATCGCTCAGCTCAGCGACCGGAGTTATGAGCAGACGCGGGTAGCCATACTCGAGTTTCTCGATACGGATGTCTTCCATGTCTCGGTTGAAAACTGCGTTTCATTTCTGGACCCGCTCATCGAGTCCTGGGATATTGACTTGCAGACCTTCGGCATGGAAATTGTCTTGAACCGCAGGCTGGCCGTTGGCCGTCCGAAGCGATTCGAATTCGTTGAACGAGAGCCCGAACAACACTTTGGCATAGAGCCTGGGCTGGAAGAATTTTTGAGGGATATGTCCCTGGGCGGCGATGCCACCGAAGAGGAGATAGAGTTTCTGCGAAGGCTGCGTTTCAAGGCGAAACGGCCCACTCCGATCTATTATTACCGGGAGCTCCAGAATCTTAGAGACCCGTTACATTTCCGGATCGATCGAGAGAGTCCGGCCACATCATGAAGGAAAGTCCTAAGCTCCGCAAAATTGCTTTTGTCGGCGACTACCTGCCACGAAAGTGCGGCATTGCCACATTCACGTCCGACCTGCTGGCGGCCGTGGCAGCAGCCCATCCCAAAAGCCAGTGTCTCTCCGTATCGGTTAATGATCTTCAGGAAGGATACGAGTACCCGGAAGAAGTGCGCTTCGAGATTGAGGAGCAGGACCTTTCTTCCTATCTGCGTGCCGCAGACTTCCTCAACATCAGCAATGTGGACATTGTTTGCTTGCAGCACGAATTTGGTATTTTCGGCGGCCCCGCAGGCGGTCACATTCTGGCATTCCTGCGTGAGTTGAGGATGCCCGTTGTCACCACGCTTCACACCGTTTTGCGCGAGCCGAGGGTCGACCAGCGACGCGTGATGCAGGAGTTGATCTCGCTTTCGACACGGCTTGTGGTGATGGCGGAGCGTGGGCGGCAGATGCTCAAAGAGGTTTACAACGCTCCCCTGGCGAAAATCGATCTGATCCCGCATGGCATTCCAGACGTCGGGTTCGTGGATCCGACTTATTTCAAGGACCAGTTCGGTGTAGAAGGTCGAGTGGTACTCCTCACGTTTGGTCTACTCTCGCCCAACAAGGGGATTGAATATGTGCTCAACGCCCTGCCGGAGATCCTGGCGGAGTTTCCGGAGGTTGTTTACATTGTCCTCGGTGGCACGCATCCCAACGAACTGCGCGAACATGGGGAAGCGTACCGGCTTGGCCTCGAAATGCTTGCCAAGAAGAACAAGATAGAGAAGAATGTCGTGTTTTACAACCGGTTCGTAGATCTCGAGAACCTGAAGGAGTTCATCGGCGCCGCGGATCTCTATATAACGCCCTACCTCAACGAAGCGCAGATCACGTCGGGAACGCTGGCCTATACGTTTGGCTCGGGTAAAGCGGTAATTTCCACGCCATATTGGCACGCGGCGGAATTGTTAGCGGATGACCGCGGCGTATTAGTGCCGTTTGCCGATGCCCCGGCCATCGCACACGAGGTGATTGGCTTGCTCCGCGACGACACGCGCCGGCATGCTATGCGCAAGAACGCTTACCGGATCGGACGTGAAATGGTCTGGAGCAACGTCGCCCAGCTCTATATGCGTTCGTTCGAATTATCGCGGCTGGAAGGAGCGGCGCTCTCGCGGAAATCTCTTCTCACAAAGACGCTCGACCAAAGGCCGCGAGAGCTGCCGGAATTGAAGCTGGATCATCTTTCGCAGATGACCGATTCAACCGGGGTCCTCCAACATGCCGTTTTCAGCGTCCCGAATTTCTCCGAGGGATATTGCACCGACGACAATGCCCGCGCGTTTATCTTGACTGTGCTGCTCGATGAATTGGGAGAGGACCAGGAACGCGGTCGGGCTGTGGCCACCACTTGCGGAGCTTTTCTTCATCACGCGTTCGATAGAAAGAAAAATCGGTTCCACAATTTCATGAGCTTTGATCGCCGCTGGCTCGACGAACAAGGCTCGGAGGATTGTCACGGGCGCGCTCTCTGGGCGTTGGGTATGGGCGTGGGACGTTCTCCTTTCCGAAGTTTTCAGATGATGGCGGGACAACTCTTCGCGTTGGCGCTACCGGCCGTGACCCAGTTCAGTTCTCCGCGCGCATGGGCGTTTGGCCTCATCGGTATTCACGAATACTTGCGCCGGTTGAGCGGCGACAGCTTGGTCAACCAAACTCGCGAGAGCCTCACATCCAGGCTCGTAGATCTCTTCGACAGGAATGCCGGGCCGGACTGGCGCTGGTTTGAAAAAGAGCTGTCATACGATAACGCCAAACTCGCGCATGCCCTGATTCTGAGCGGACGGGCAACCGGACAACAGGCTGTATACGAGCGGGGACTCGAGGCATTACGCTGGCTGACTGAATTGCAAATGTCCGAGAAGGGCCACTTTCGGCCAATCGGCAGTAACGGATTTTACCGCCGTGGTGGCACGCGTGCCAATTTCGACCAGCAGCCCATAGAGGCGCAGGCGACGGTATCCGCGTGTCTCGAAGCCTACCGCTCCACATCGGATGTCTGGTGGTATGAACAAGCGCAACGCGCCTTCGATTGGTTTATCGGCTGGAACGATCTTGGTTTGGAACTCTACTCTGCTGAAACAGGCGGCTGCCGCGACGGGTTGCACGTCGATCGGGTCAATGGGAACCAGGGGGCAGAATCCACTTTGGCCTTCTTACTGTCGTTGGCGGAAATGCGGCTTGCGCAGAACATGCTTACGAGTTTTAAGCAACCGATCGCGGTCGAAGAGTAAGTACCTATCATGTCAATCGACGTCAGACGTACCACCACGATACTCACGCCCAACCAGTCGCGCGTTCTTCTGCGCCCATTCAACCCAGGAGATCCGCAGCGCATCGGCAGGATCATCGGGAGGATCATGTCGGTTCCGGAAGACCAGGTCGAGCCCTTGCTGGGCGAGGTCTCCGCTGAATTTTCGCAGCGACACGATGAAATTCGCAAACTCTTTCTGGAACGCTTTGAACAAATCCGAACACTACTGCTGATGGATGGAGAAATCTCCGAGCAAAGGCAGTTGTTGATCGGCTCCTATTTCCTGGCCGAATACTCCTTGGAATCTGCTGCGCTGTTCAATCCTTCCATCGTTCCGCACCCCGATCAAACTGGGCTGCCACCCGGCGCTCTGCGATTCATTCTCAGCTTGCGCGCCACTGGGGAAGGACACATTTCTTCCATCACTTTTCGGACGGGTATCATCCATGCCGATCATCGGATCGAAGTACTCACCGCCGCCGGCTTCCTCACGGAGCCTCGGCAAGTGCCAAATCCGTTGTATGAGAAACCGCAGTTCACGAAAAAGCTCTCTGAGTTGGGAGTGACAAACGAATTCACCGGCCGGGTCATCGGCAAACTCGGCGAGTTATTTTCACTCGAAGAACTCCGGTCCAGCCTCCAGAGCGAAAGGGAACAATCAGGGCTTCCGGATGGAACAGGATGCGACGATCAAGACGCCGCGAAGGGCATCTGGATGCTTGCCCGATCCAACTACGAAGTTCAGTTTCAACCCAAACAATCGCTATCCGAACGCATACTTTTTCCAGCCACGCCCTCGCAACGAAATGGTGTTGAAGACGCGCGGTTCGTCTGCTTCGTAAACGATGACGGCACACGCGTCTATTACGCCACATTCACCGCGTTCGATGGCAAGGTGATCATGCCGCAGTTGGTCGAGACATCGGACTTCCTCTTCTTTCGATTCATTACCCTGAATGGTCCCGCTGCCGAAAACAAAGGGATGGCGCTCTTTCCTCGCAAGATCAACGGTCTCTATGCGATGCTTTCCCGCCAGGACAACGAGAACATCTATCTCATGTTCTCCAAAAGTGTTTACTTCTGGCACGAACGCAAGGTGCTGCTGAAACCTATCTTTCCCTGGGAATTGGTCCAGCTTGGGAACTGCGGATCTCCCATTGAAACCGATGCCGGATGGCTGGTTCTGAGCCATGGCGTCGGCCCCATGCGCAAGTACTGTATCGGCGCGTTCCTGCTCGATCGCGACGATCCAACGCAAAGTAATCGGCCGTCTCCGCGAGCCTTTGCTCAAACCTAATGAGAACGAACGGGAAGGCTATGTGCCGAATGTCGTTTATACGTGCGGCGCTTTGGTCCACGACGGCGAACTGATCATTCCGTATGGCCTAGCCGATCACGCCACCGGCTTTGCGACCGTCCCGCTCAACGACGTGCTGGCCGCCATGAACTAGGGATCTCGCAGCATGAACGCCAATAAAAGGGTGGCTGTCCTGTCGCCGGTAGCCTGGCGAACTCCTCCCAGGCAATACGGCGCGTGGGAGACGGTAGCGAGCAACATCGCCGAAGGACTTGTCGCCCGTGGCTGGGATGTGACCTTATTCGCGAGCGGAGATTCCGTGACCAGCGCTCGTCTGCATTCAGTCGTAGACCAGGGTTATGAAGAAGATCGCGCCGCCGATCCCAAAGTAGCCGAATATCTTCACATCTCTGAAGCATTCGAGCATGCTGCCGAGTTTGACCTGATCCACAGCCACTATGACTTCATGGCGTTGACTTACTCGAGATTAGTCAAAACCCCGGTTCTTACGACGATCCATGGATTTTCGTCTCCCAAAATCATGCCCGTCTATAGGAAGTATCGTGACGGATACTTTGTTTCCATCAGCGACTCCGATCGCGCGCCAGGGCTAAATTACGTCGCGACAGTCTATAACGGAATCGATCTCTCGTTGTATCCTCTCCAGGAATCTGGCGGTGATGACCTAGTCTTTCTTGGCCGTATTCACCCGGATAAGGGCGTTCATCTGGCTATCGAAGTTGCTCGCCTGAGCGGCCGGCGCTTGATTATCGCCGGCATTGTCCAGGATGAGTCCTATTTTGAGCACCAAGTCAAACCGTACATCGATGATCGCAACATCTGCTATATCGGGCCGGTGGGCGTAGCGGAAAAAAATGGACTGTTCGCGCGGGCGTGCGCTGCTGATCCATCTGAACACTATCCCGGAACGGTTCGGACTGGTCCTGGTGGAAGCGAATGCAGCGGGCGTGCCCGTGATTGCCATGGACCTGGGCTCGTGCCGCGAGGTGATCCAAGATGGCAAAACTGGATTTCTGGTCACGAGCGTGAGTGAGGCCGTCGAGGCCCTGGAGCGCCTTCCCGAAATCGATCGCAACGCGTGCCGGCAACGGGTCCAGCAATGCTTTTCAATCGAGACTATGGTCGAGGCGTACGAGCGAGTCTACTCGACGATTTTTGCATTTGGAAGAGAAGAAACAGTCATGAAGCCGGATATTGTCAGGCGATATAGCCACAACCCCATCCTCACCAAGGCGGAAATCCCCTACCCAGTGGAAACGGTCCACAACGCGGCGGTAGTAAAGCATGATGACCAATACATCATGCTTTTCCGTTCGCATCTCCGTACCGGCCGGTCCATCATTGGCTTGGCGCGCAGCCCGGACGGATTCCACTTCACCGCCGATCCGGAACCCTTTCATGGTTCCCGCGCGGGATAGCCCGTTCGCCCCTTACGAAGAGTTTGGCGTAGAGGATCCACGCGTGACTCATCTCGAAGGCGAGTACTTCATCACCTACAGCGCCTATTCACGAAATGGAGTGCGGATCGCTCTAGCCAAGACGAAAGACTTCAGGCAGGTGGAAAGAGTCTCGCTCATCACGGAAGCGGACTATCGAAACGTGGTGATCTTTCCGGAGAAGTTCGATGGACTGTATGCGCGGCTTGACCGTCCCCATTCGGAGATCAGCCCTTGGTCAATCTGGATTTCTTATTCTCCGGATCTGCGTTTTTGGGGCGAATCGCAGCTCATCATGAAGCCTGAACCCTATCACTGGGACGAAATGAAGATCGGTCCCGGCGCGCCGCCGATCAAAACGGATCGGGGATGGCTTTCTATTTACCACGGAGTTTTCCAAACGATGGATGGATCGGTCTATCGCTTGGGGGTTGCTCTTCACGACCTGCGGAATCCGGCAAAGATCATCGGCGTAGGAGACTCGTGGATCTTACAGCCGGAGGATCCCTGGGAAATAACCGGGTATGTCCACAACGTTGTGTTCACATGCGGCGCAGTTCCAGAGTCTGACGGAACCGTGAAGATTTATTGGGGCGGGGCGGATACGGTTATGTGCGTTGGCGAGGCCAATATCTCGGATCTGGTGGACCTCTGCGTGGAGCACGGCAGGCCGGCCAAATAATTTAACCTGGTGCAACGGTAAGCACCACGAGCGGAAACCCTTCAAAAACGGCCGCGAACAAGAATAAACTGGCAACTGATGGAGGCCCCCTATTCCGAGAAGGGCGCTCGGACGCCGAAATCACTCGTCGTCGACACCAAACCCTACTCAACGGGTTGGTCATCCATCATGAAAACAACTAACGTACAACTCGGCAGAGACCTCGAAAGCGTCGGCTAAAGCCGAGCGCCACGAATCCGCTAGCCGGACAGCTTCCGGACTTCGCGCTCGATCGCGTCGCGCACGGCTTCGCGCGCCGCGTCATCGCGGTAGGGCTGGCGCGGCCAGAAGAAGCCCCGCAGGCCGTCGCGCCGCCGCCGCGGCACGATGTGGATGTGCAGGTGCGGAACGGTTTGGCTGACGCGGTTATTGATGGCGATGAATGTGCCCTCGGCAGCCAAGGCTGCTTCGACGGCTCTTGCCAGCAGTTGTGTTTTCGCCATGAGCGGCCCGGTCAATTCTAGCGGCAGGTCCAGCAGCGTTTTGTGATGGTCCCGGGGACAGAGCAGGACGTGTCCTGGAAACAAAGGGTGTGTGTCGAGGAAGCCGATCGCCTGGTTGTCCTGATAGACGATCTGCGCGGGAATATTTCCGTCGACGATCCTGCAAAAAACGCAATCCGGTTCTTTCATCTGGCTTCTACCGTACAGCGGTCTGCGGAAGCTCGGCCGGCTCGGTGACGCTCACCTTGTCCACTTCGATCCGCAAGTCTCCGGTATCGGCAACTTCGAATGCCAATGCAAATTTGGCGCCCCAGACGATTTCATCGTAGCGGTAGGAGTAGCGCGCGTGTACGGTTTGCCCGAAGGTTTCGTCGAAGCCTTTCATGACGATCAAGACCTCGGCTTGCATGCGCTCGAGATCGGCGGCGGTTTTGCCGAAGAACGGGCTGTCGCGCGTAATCGGATGCACCAGGGTCCAGGTCAGCGGCAGGAAGAGAACGGACGGCCTTTCGAGCGTAAGCGGCACATATTTGCGGCGCGCCGTCGAGTGGCTCTCTTCTACGAGCATCAGCAGCATGCGCGCTTCGAGATCGATAATGTTGTTGGTTCTGCGGTTCACGACTCGAAACTGCAGGCTGGTTGCGCCCCTATACGGCGCGATGATCATCGTGTCGCTGAAACCGAAGCGCGCGGAGGGCCGCGAGAATCGTCCGAAGAGCAGGCCGGTGGCGATCGCGAATCCGAGCACGCCGCAGAGCGACTCGGCTACCGCGACCGCGTTGGCGGCGGGACCCAGCGGCCACATGTTGCCATAGCCGACGGTGGTGAGCGTGTGGGCGCTGAAGAAGAACGCGTTCAAGAACCGCAAAACGGCGGTGGGCGCGTCGGCATTCTTCAAATGCTCCAGGCCGACGGCCCAGTACAAACAGGCGAACAGCGTGTTGACGATTGCAAATGCCACGGCCACGAAGCCGAAGAATACCGGCCACGGAGCGTTGATCAGGGATAAATACGGATGCCAGTCCCGCCAGGTTCTGCCGACGCGCCGGACGTTGAACTGCCCATCCTTATTGATGACGCGCTTCAGGACTTTGGTGTACTGCTGGGTTAACCCAGGATCGAAGGTGGTCGCGGTTTCTTCCGGAGCGGCCACGCCGGCAACATTCCCGTCTTCCCTGACTTCTTCCGGCACAATTGGTCTCAGAACCTTTGTATCGCAGTCAATTTTCGGTGGGCTTCTCCACGTTTTCGTGGATCAGCGCCGGGCGGCGCCGGCCTCTGACGCATTGGGACCCAGCCGCCTTTCAGAGCGTCTTGGCCCGCTTTGGCTTCGATGTCGTAGATGTTTTTCGCAGTATGACGATATGACGCTGATTGTGGGGCGAGCGGGGTGAACTATAGGGTCGATACCGGTCAGAAAGTAAAATTCAAACCGCCGCGGATGATGCGGGGCGCTTGCACGACCAGGAGCTTTCGACCATCGCTGCCCCCCAGCGGGAGATAGCCCTGGGCGAGAAGGTTGCGGACGTCGGCCGTAACCTCAAAACGTCCCGGCATTCCGAACGGCGAGGGAAGCGGCTGCCGGACACTGAGATTGATCCCCGGCAAGACATAGGCCGACTGCGTCGTGAAAACGTGCCGCGGAATCACCGCATTGCTATCCATCCAGCCATAGGCGACCGTGACGCGGGTGCCGGTAATCCTGGATTTTGTATTCACATTGACGCTTGCGACACTGTGGTTACCTAAATCGAGCAGTTGTCCCTCCGCGCCGCCGGCGGTGAATCCGCCCATGCGCCCGTATGCCAAAGCGACATCCAGCGAGTCGTTCAAACGCTGGTCGACCGAAGCCAGATACCCGGAGCGCGCGTAGCGGCCGACATTGTAGGTGGATGTCTTGGAGAGACCGTCAAACAGCAGATCGCCGGCGTCAAGAGATGTGACATCGCCGGCCAGATTAATTCTCCCGTTCGAAACCTTCTCATAAAAGGCGCTCACCGCATAGGTCAGCGCGCCTGAGGTTTTGTCGTAGCCAAGCTCGTAATTTTGCGTTCGCTGCAGTTCCAGTTGGCCGCCGCTCCTTGAAATTTGCGGCAGCCGAGTAAGGGCATCCAACGGGCCGCTCAAGTCCGCAGGGGCATCGCCTTCCGAGGCTTGCAGGCGCTGGTGCGCGGTCAATTCGTCCGGGCGGCCGCCATCACTGTAAGCCGCGATCAGACTGCCTCCCGCTCCAAGGTTGGCGGTGAGGCGGCCAAATGGACTGATTCGATCGGAATGCTGCAGGTAGTCGACGGACTCGCCGGTGATTCCGTATTCAAGGTGTAAATTGTCGAGGAAATCGGCGGCCTCATAGACGCTGAGCGACATAGTGCGCAGGACAGGCGCGGCGCCTGCAATGCTGGAGCCTCCGAAGAGCGTTCCGCCAAAGCGGTTTAGCTGCGAAACGGTCAACGTGACTTCGGGCGGGTTTCCAAAACCGCCGTCGGGACTGCGGCTATAAATGGCGCACAATCCCATGGCGGACGGGCTGAAACCGCTATTCTGTCCGTAGCTGCCAGCGACTTGCAGTTGGTTCTTGCCGGGCAGCGTGGTGGAAAGCGCGAAGCCAGTGCCAAGGCCGCTTTGCGCCGGGCCGGAATCGACCAAGCCGGTATCGCCCCCGGAGAGCGACAACATGGCGTGCGTGCCGGAGAATATGCGCGGACGGAGTTCGGCCGTCGCGGGCGGAACTGGCACCGGCAAAAAGCGCGTGATCGGCCGGGTGGCCGGCGCGGCGCGCAGCGCCCACTTCCAATCGTTCGACATCGCGGCGGACGGCACAACATAAGTCAGCTCTATGCCGCTGAACAGCGTGGCCAAGTGGATTTGCAGGACACTATCCAAACCGGCTTTGACCGCAATCCGATCGCGGAAGGCCGGCAAAAAACTGGCGAGAGAAACACGAATGGAGTAGGTATCGATCGCGAGCCCGGCAAAGGCGAAGCGGCCATCGGGCGAACTGACGGTCTGGGCCACCGTGCGCTCGTAACGGTTGAATAGTTCGACGGTCGCGCCCATCTGCGGATTGCCGCTTGCGTCGGCCACGCGTCCGAGAAGATTACCGGTCAGCGGTAGAGCGAGTTCCGCCGCGCACCCGGGCACTGCCAGGGTCAGGAGCCCTGCCGCTAGGACTGTGGCAGCGGATCTGCCTACAAAGCTTGTCCTATCCGCGAAACCTGTCCGCACAATGACCTTTCGTTCGTCCGGCTAAAAGAGCCGGAACATCTACGATGTTACCGTAAACTGAACCAGCCGTGTAAGGCCTCGATCCTTGGCATTTACGATGTGACGGTGAACTGCGCCGAAGGCGTGAGGCTCTGGTTCTTGAGCTTGTCGTCGATCTTCAATTTCAATGTGTATTTGCCTGGAGGCAATGACTTCAGCGGGAGCTTCTTTTCCACTGTAAGAAGAAAACCAGAGGCATTCTGGAATGCCTTGAGATCCTCGGTCTGGGTCATCACCGTCTTATTGTCGGCGTTATTCACGACCTCGTATTCAATGGTGCCCTCGGGCTTCTTAGTCTTCTGGTCCATCCCGAGGTTGTAGAACTCTGTGTAAATACCCATGGTCTCGTTCTGCTTGAAGATGTCGCCAATACGGGGGCGCACCTTCGAGCTGCGGATAACAAACTGACCGGCGCCGATGCTGTTGGTGGGAACGCGCTCGAGCTGATCGGCGAGAATCACGCTGGAGGCCGCGAGCTGATCCTCTTCGTAGTGCGGCACCACTAATGCCGTTTCGTACGTGTTAGCAGTATTTCCCACGGTGTCCTTGGCGACGATGTTCAGCCGGTAGGTACCCGGAGCGAGCGGGATACGCTTCGAATAGATCTGCGAACCGTTCATAGCCTGCTGGAGCATTTCGGACGGGATTTCGGTCGAGACAGTATCCTCGAACCAATTGACCGAGCGGCGCGTGAGAGTGGTAATCCGGCCGTAGAGATTGACGGTGGCCTTGGAGATCTTGTCTTTTGTAGCGTAATTCAAGTCGTTATTTTTGAACTGGACCGTGATGTTCGTGTACACGGTGGCGTCGGTCACGCGAATGTAGTCGGTGCGCACCTGCATGGGCAGCGTGTTGTACCGGATGTTCGAGCTGACGATCGCGTCCAGGTCCTTGAACTTAATGGCCGGCGCCTTCATCAGGTTGGCGTATTGTTCCAGGCGCGTAAATTCATTCATGCTTTCCGGAAGGGGCTGGTTGCCGGTGCCGAGATGGGTACCGTCGGTGCGGCTGAAACGCTGCGTCTTGTCGGCCATTCCCATCTGCTCCGATAAGGTCAAGCCGGCGCCGGGAACGTACAGCAGCGCATCTTTTTCTTCCGGATCCAAACTGATTTTGTATTCGCCGGTCATGGTCGTGTCGACGAATTCGATGATTACGTTGGTGCCGACTCCCTCGATATAGCGGTAGCGCCAATCTTCAAACGGATAGGTGGACGTTTCGCCGCCGCCCTCCTCATAGGGGCGCTGATAGCTGCCGCCTGAAGGATGGGATTCGACTTCGTCGGCCGGACCGTACTTGATGTAGATCATGCCGCGATCGGTCTTCCAGCCGGGAATGCCGGAAGCGTAGTGGTCGTTGGCGTATTCGATACGGCGGTAATGCTCTTCCTTGTATTCGTTCTCTTCGGTATCCGGCGTGGGGTCGCGGCGCAGCCAGAACTGTTCCACGAATTGCTGCCGCTCCTCGTCGGTCTTCAACCGCTTGAACGCTTGTCTTTCCTCATCGGTGATGATGTAGGTGACGTCCTCGTTCATCCACTTTTTCCAGGGACCGGCGAGCTCGCGCTCGAGAGCCTTCTGTTTCTTGGCGATTTGTTTTTTCGAAAGCGGCTTCGAAATAGTTTCTGGCGCGGTGCTGCTGGAACTGGCGTTTTTATCCTGCGCCTGCAAGGAACAGGGAACAAGCGCGAGGGCAACGACCGTCGCCAGGGCGGGGAAACAGAGGGCGGAACCGGACTTCATAAGCGGAACCTCAATGCGGCTGTGGGAACTCTCAATCTTAAGTCTAAGATTCTTTACAGGTAACGTCAACGCCCTGACGCGCCGTCCAACGGTTTCGTTTCGGAAGTTTGGGGGCGCGGCATGTACACTTGGCGATGGTGTGCGCTGGGCGTTGCAGAATACGATATTCGGGAGCGAGGCTCCTAAAATGAAGAGTTCTGGCTGAGTGCGAGCTCCCGAAATGCGATTTATGAGGGGTTTAGCGGGCTTTCCACGGGCCGAAAGGGAGTGGTAGCCGACGTGCAGCAGCTAATAGTTTTGTGAGACTAGGGGAAGTGGCGCACCCCGCGTGCCACCGGCCCCGGGTGTTGGAATGAGCGAGTCCAGAAATCAATTCGCGGCTACGCTGCTGCTGGTGATGACAGTAGTGGCCATCATCGGCTCGATCCTCAGCCTGCAGCATCTGCGCTCGTACCCGCTGCCGTATGACGGTGTGACCTGGGTGGACCGGACATCGGCGGATGGCCAGGTTCAAGTGGTGGCGGCCTTTATCTCGCCAGCCAGCCCCGGCGAAAAGGCCGGCATTCGGCTGGGCGATCAACTGGCGCGGATACAATCCACGCCCATTCACCACTCGCTGGACGTTCCGGAAGCGCTCTGGCAAATTCCACTGCTGGGACAGGCGCAATACACGCTGCGCCGCGATGGGATCGAATTTCAAAAAGACCACATTTTTATCCAGGCGGCGCCCCGCGACAGCGCTCTGTACTACCAGTACTGCGTCGGATTTTTTTACCTGGCGATTGGCCTGTTTGTGTACTTCCGCCGCACGAGCGCGGCGAAATCGCTGCATTTCTTTCTGCTGTGCCTGATTTCTTTTATCGGCTCGTGCTTCCATTATTCCGGCAAGCTCAACACCTTCGATGAAATCATGTATTGGGGGAACCTGAGTGCCGGCTTGATCGCGCCGGCCGTGTTCCTGCATTTTTGCCTGACGTTCTATGGCCGGCCGCGCTGGCTCGAGCGGCGCGGATCCTGGCTGCTGCTGTATGTGCCATCGGTGAGTCTGATCGCCCTGGTGGCGGCGTCGGCGGAGGGTGTGCTGCGCTTCGGAACGCCGCTGCTCGAAGTGCGCTGGTTTCTCGACCGCTTGACGCTTGGTTTTGGCGCGCTGCTTTATTTCACCGGCGCGGCGGCGCTCGGTTTCGATTTCGCGCATGCGGAAGATCCCGTTGTCCGGCGGCAGCTAAAGTATCTCCGCAACGGCGCATTCCTCGGGTTAGGGCCATTCACGATCTTTTACGTGCTGCCGTATTTGTTTGGGGCCGTGCCCACGCATTTGATGAACCTGAGCGTTCTCTCGATGGGGCTGATCCCGTTGACCTGGGCCTATGCGATTACACGCTACAGGCTGATGGATGTCGACATCATCTTTCAGCAGGGATATGTCTACACGCTCGCCACGCTCGCGGTCATCGGTACGTTCTATGGTTTGATTTTCCTGATTTTCAATACACAGACCATTACCCCGCCCGCCTTTGTCGTGTTGATCTCGTTTGCGACCTTCGTTTTCCAGCCGATTCGCCGCTGGATTCAGGAGCAGTTGGACCGCTGGATTTTTTACCGGGACCGCTATGACGCGCGCCGCAGCTTGACAGAGTTTGCGCGCGAGCTCAGTTCCGAAACCGACCAGAATGCGATGCTAGCCAAAGTATCGGACCGGCTGCTGCGAACGCTTTCCATTCAGCAGGTGGGCTTCTTCCTTTTAGAGGAAGGCGCCGGGCAGTTCCGGCTCCACTCGCTGGGTCAGAAATCGGGGCGCAATCCGAAGAGCGTCTCGGCGCAGCTCGACCTCCAGTTTCTCGAGGAATCGGCGGTTAAGCCGTATCTGTTCTTCGAACGGCCCAAGCGTCTGCGCGATATCGTTTCCGAAGAATGGCCGGATTCGGTGCGCGAGACGATTGCCGATCTCGACTTTACTTACTACGTGGCGTGTAAATCGCGGGGCCGCGCGATTGCGTACTTTGGCGTGAGCCGGACCACCGAGGGCGATTTCCTATCGAGCGACGATATCGAGTTGCTCGTCACGCTGTCGAATTACGTGGCGATCGCGATCGAGAATTCGCGGCTCTACAGCTCGCTACAGCGCAAAGCCGACGAATACGAGCGTCTGAAGGAATTCAGCGAAAACATTGTCGAATCGATCAATGTCGGCATTCTGGCGGCGGGTCTGGACGGGCGGGTGGAGAGCTGGAACACCCAGATCGAGCGCCTAACCGGCATCAGCCGCGAAGGAGCTATTGGCCGGCTACTTACCGAACTTTTCCCGGAGGAACTGTGCCAGAAGTTCGATGAATTGCGCGATGACGAGAGTGTTCATAATGTCTACCGAATGGTCCTGCGGCAACGGCTTTCGGGCGCGCCGGAAGAAGAGCGCGCGTCGCGGAACGGACACGGGGGGCTCGAACTGGCCCTGGCGACCGCACAGCCGCGCGAATCGATCGTCAATTTAGCGATCGCTCCCCTGGTTTCACGCGAGGCAAAGCAGATCGGGCGGCTGATTATTTTTGACGATGTGACCGATCGCAACGAGCTCGAGCGGCGGCTAGTGCAGGCCGACAAGCTCAGCTCGATCGGCTTGCTCGCGGCGGGCGTAGCGCACGAAGTGAATACACCCCTGGCTGTTATTTCTACTTACGCGCAGATGCTCGCGAAGCAGGTATCGGGCGACGATCAGAAATCGAAGCTGCTCGAAAAAATCGCCAAGCAGACTTTTCGCGCGAGCGAAATTGTCAATTCGCTGCTCAACTTCTCACGCACCTCGCCGACGGAATTCGTGGAACTCGACCTGAACCGCGTTATTCGGGAGACCGTGTCATTGGTTGAGCATCAGTTCCAAAAGACGGGTGTAGGAACCACGGTGCATCTCACGGACGAGCTTCCGCCTGTGCGCGGCAACTCAGGAAAGCTGCAGCAAGTTTTTCTGAACCTCTTCATCAATGCCCGCGACGCCATGCCGGCCGGCGGCGATCTGACGGTGCGGTCGTGGGCCGAAGGCGGATTTGCGCACGTCGAAATTTCCGACACCGGGCAGGGTATTCCGACGGAGAATCTGGCGCGGATCTACGATCCGTTTTTTACGACCAAGGGGCCGAAGAAAGGCACCGGGCTCGGCTTGTCGATTACTTATGGAATTGTGCAGGAGCACAACGGCAACATTGAAGTGGATAGCACGCTGGACCAGGGCACGCGTTTTCGTTTGGAGTTTCCTGGAATTTCGGTGCGCTCGCCGCATGCGGTTGGCGCGCGGCGCGAAGCTTTGACGGCTTAGCGAACGGCGGCGCATCTCTGGCTTCGGGCCGGTTCGGTCCAGACAATACCCTTAGCCACGATGGCGCGGTGCTTCTTGCGGCAAAGGCTCCTCGGCCATCTTGTCCCAATCGGCGGAGGTCACTCCCAACTCGGCTAAGACATTCTCATGCGAGATCGGCCGGTTCTGCGTTAGCCACTCATCGGCCTCACCGATGGCTTTGCGCTCGGAATTTCTGAGTGAGTCCCTGTCCTCCTCATGCGAGACGATCGTTTCGAGTAGATGAACCACGGCCGCAGGCTGGTTGGGGGCGAGTTGATCGAGCAATTGATGGGCGTGCCGGACGTCAGATGCCATCGCTTTCTCCCATAGACGCAATCGCGATAGGATCTGGCATGCACATACAGTGTAATCGGACGAAGGTCTGATACAACCACAGTAGTGGCTTTTCCGAATCAAGCTTTACCCGCCGATCGCGTCGGTCCGCCGGAGCGGCGGCGGATCCTGGTGATTGATGATGAGGCGGATATCCGAGAGAGTCTCGAACTGCTGCTGACGAGCGAGAATTATGCTGTAGACTTGGCCGAGAACGCCGCTGCCGGACTGCAGAAGTTTGAATCGGGGCTGCATGACCTGATCCTGCTCGATTTGATGATGCCGGACCGCTCGGGCATGGAGGTGTTGACCGATATCCGGCAGCGCGATCCGGAGACGCCGGTCTTCATGCTGACTGCCTACGGGTCCGAGGAAGTCGCCGTGCGGGCGTTGAAGTCCGGTGCGAACGACTACTTCGCGAAGCCCTGGGACAACGACAAGCTGCTGATCGAGATCGACCGCATGATCTCGAAGGGCCGCCTCGAGCGGGAGAACACCCAGCTCAAACGCGCCCTAAAGCAGCGCTATGCGTTCCCGAATATTGTCGGCAAAAGTGAGCGCATGCTGCGCTTGCTCGACCAGGTGGCGCAGGTGGCGCCCAGCCGGGCCACTATTCTCATTACCGGGGAAACCGGCACCGGCAAGGAACTGATCGCCAAGGCGATTCATGCGCACTCGGCGCGCTCGGATCATATGTTCGTGCCGGTGAACAGCGGATCGCTTCCTTCGGAACTGCTGGAATCGATTTTGTTCGGCCATGTAAAGGGCTCCTTTACGGGCGCGATCACGAGCCGCAAAGGACTGTTTGAGACGGCCCATCGCGGCACGATATTTTTTGACGAAGTCGGCACGATCGGGCCTGAGATCCAGGTAAAACTGCTGCGGGTCTTGCAGGACCGCGAGTTCATGCCGCTTGGCTCAAACGAGAGCGTTCGCGTGGACGTGCGTATCATCGCGGCGACGAATGCCGATCTAAAAAAGCTGGTCGACGAAGGGAAATTTCGCGAGGATCTGTATTACCGCCTGAACGTGATCAACCTGAGTCTCCCGCCGCTGCGCGATCGCAAAGAAGATATTCCGTTTTTAGTCGAGTATTTTTTCATCCGCTATTGTCACGAGAACGAAAAGTTTTTGAATAGCGAGGGCCGCTCGACTCTAAGCTTCGAGCCGGAGGCGATGCAGATTCTGATGGAGCATAGTTGGCCGGGCAATGTGCGCGAACTCGAAAACGTGGTGGAGCGCGCGGTCGTTCTGACGACGACGCCTTCGGTACCGGCGCATGTGCTGCCCGATTCACTTCAGCAAGCCATTGGCATACGCACCGCGCGGGATAACAACGACGTGCTGGCCGCGGATGCCTCCTTGTTCGAGTTGGTGGCCGATTTCGAGCGCCGCACGATCATCGAGGCGCTGGAGCGGGTCAACTACAGCCAGACCGAAGCGGCTGAAGCGATGCGCATCCCGCTTTCGACGCTCAATCAGAAAATTAAGCGGCTGGCGATCGAGGTCAAGCGGCGGGCGACCCAGTAAGCCGGTCCTTACACGACCGCCATATCGAGCCGGCCCACGTGCGGGGAACTCCAGCGGATCGCGATGTGGACCTGAGCTTACAGGCGATTTTCCGCGCTGCCCAACGATAGCGGATGGGGCGTTGTTACAATTTGGTGGCGCGCGGTGACGTCGATGTTCCAGGAAACAATCGTTCGTTTCTTGATCGGTGGGATTATAGTTTCCGCCTTTGCCGTATTCGGTAATCTGTTCAAGCCGAAAACCTTCGCCGGACTCTTTGGAGCGGCGCCGTCCGTCGCAATTGCGACATTGATACTAACGGTCGCCAAGAACGGACGTTCCTACGCGGGCACGGAATCCCGGTCCATGGTAGCCGGAGCGGTTGCACTTTGTTTCGTACAGTATCTGTGTCGCGTTCCTGCTCATTCGATATCGAGTACCGGCGCTTACCGCAACACTGTCGTCGATCGCCGGATGGTTTTGCGCGGCCTTCGGACTCTGGTTCGTCTTTTTGAGATAGGCCGGCATGGTGGTCAGATTAGACAGTTCGGCCCTTCGTGAGACCCGCTGGTATGAATATGCTCTGCGCTTTGTTTTCGGCGGCGTGATCACGGCAGCGGCGGGGTGGATCGCCCGCGAGTTCGGTCCGGCGGTCGGTGGACTGTTCCTAGCGTTTCCAGCAATTTTTCCGGCGACGGCCACGCTGATTGAGAAACACGAACGGGAAAAGAAGGCGCAAAAAGGACTGGAACGGGAACCAGCGTGGCCGGGATGCGGCAGCGCTGGAAGCGGTCGGGACGGCCATAGGCAGCCTTGGCTTGATCCTGTTTGCGGCCCTGGCCTGGATGCTCCTTCCGGGACATGCGCCTGGGCTTGGTCTTAACTGGCGCTACCGTCGCGTGGTTGGCCGCATCCGAGTGGCATTTGGGGAATCCGGCGAAAGAAAAGGAGGATCAGAATTGACAAGGAATCTTGAACAATGCCCGAATCAGTGGAAAGCGAAGAAATGCCTGTGCAAGGTGATTATCGAAACGCCTAAGGGAAGAAGGAACAAATTCCGCTACGACCCGGAGTTTCAGCTCTTCGAGCTAGGAGGGCTGCTTCCGGAGGGTTTAGCGTTTCCATTCGACTTCGGCTTTATCCCATCGACCCTTGCTGATGATGGAGATCCGCTCGATGTGATGGTTCTTATGGACGAACCGGCGCACGTCGGATGTTTACTGGACGTTCGCCTGATTGGCGTGATCGAAGCAAATCAGGTGGAAGACGGGAAAAAGACGGTCAACAATCGCCTGATCGGAGTCGCGGTCCACTCCTACTCGCACGAAAATATATCGTCGCTAAAGGACGTGAACAAGTCCATTCTCGATCAAGTCGATGAATTCTTCATTTCTTATAACAAGAGCCGTGGGAAGCGGTTTACGGTCACCGGACGCCACGGCCCTAAGCGTGCGGCCGAGTTAGTTGTGGAAGGCATCAAAGCTTTTCAGCGGAAGAATAAATCGTCGGCCGATTCATAAGCATAGAGCGAGGACTCGCCCTAAGGGCGGCTCGCATCACGGACTGCAGGAGAATAATCGCGCACCCTCCGGTCTAGGCATCATCCAAAAAAGCGCACCAGACACGGCGAGGAGGCCCGCGCGCTCGTCGCTTCCATTGATACGCGTACGCTGGTCGGCCTGCACGACTGGGCATTGATTGCCACGATCATTTACACCGTCGCGCGTGTCGGCGCGGTTCTGCAAACGAACGTGCAGGATAGCGAACCACGCCCCCACCGCACCACGCAACTCTACGATCGGCGCGCGGATGTCGCTTCCCGGGACGAATACAATAAGGTGGATTTGAGCCTGAGCCTTGCAGATACGCTCGACCACCTGCTGAGTCACGTGCTCGCGGCAGTTACGGAGTATGAGACGGCGGAAGCGAATCTACGGCTGCGCATGCATCCGGTAACTGGAAGGCGGAAGCCACCGTTGGAAGGCGCAAGGCTGCGGAGCTCGCGGTCGCCATCGATGGCTTGACTGACCGCGCAAATAAAGAGCTGGGCATGCCGCTGGAAAAAATCAGGGGGGAATGTGTCCACCCGCTGCACGTGGCCGGGAAGTACGACGTTGAGACACGAAGCCTTCGAAAGGGTATATGGGGTGGCGGATGCCTACAAGCACTCGACACTTACGAAAAAGAGGCACGTACTCAATTCCTTCGAGGATGTGCTGGCTGTCGGGCGCGGGTTTGGCATTGATGCATACGGCGTAGGTAAATACAGCGGAGTCGAGGTGCTTGTTCGGGACAAAAGCGGCCAGATGTGGGTGTTCTCGGCGGACGCAGCGACCGTGGTGAGCGCGTGGTTTGGTTTCCTGTCCGCCAAAGGCGCATTATTACCCGCTCAGAGTTTCACGGTCTGCGGCATTCTGGTGCACCCATGAGCATAAGGATGTTCACCCCGAACCCGCCCGTCGTTGTTCTCTTCAGGGATTATGCGTGCGTATGTTGTGCAGGTGAACCCCAATGAACCGCCCTTTCATTTTTGTGCATAATTCGTGATTTGTGCACAGCCGGTTTGCGGTTAAGCCCGCTATCCAAGGCAGCCGAACGCAATAATCATCGACGTGGCGTCACATGGGCTTGCTTCAGTGCATACTATACATTGGCTTCTTCCTGAGTCCCGGCCGTTAAATCGAGGAGCAGGCGCTCGAACCCGTTCCGGTACGAGTCGTCATCTTCCAGTTGCTAAAGTCCGGGATGAAGTACTCGCGGATCTCTCTCGCGCTGTCAATCCCACGGTCCGCATCGAATGACTTCCATTTCTTGATCCGGTCGAAGGGCACCGGCGTGATTGGGAAGAGCATTTGACTTTTCTGCTCGGTCTCACGGGCGCGGGCGTTCGCAATCTCATTCTTTACCCACGGGCTGTTCATGCTCGCCTCGGAAAGGATCAGCAGGAGCTTGTCATAGACGCGGATGGCTTCGTCGATCTGCTCGTGAACCTTTCGGCCGCCTTGAATATCGTGCGGGGCGAACCAGCAGCGGACGCCCCTTTCTTGCAGACCGTCATACAACCGGTCGGCGAAGTCCTGATCTTTTGTGCTGTACGAAATGAAGACGCTGTGAAACTGTAAGGCGGCGGCTCCGGTGAGCGATTTCATCGAAATGACGAAGTTCTCGGGAACACCCGCACGGCGAAGGAATGATTCGGGGATTTTGCCGCCGCTGCGGTATATCGTATCGAGACCGATGCTGCACGGCCCAACGGCTCTGACGGTAGTCAGGTTCTTGGCCGCGCTCAATCAACATGGCATTGGCTAGTTTGGTTTTGAGCAATAAAGCGTCTGCCAGGTTCGCTCGTGTCAAAACCGCCCCGTCCAAAGTTGCATAGCTGAGGTCCGCATCCCTGAGATTTGCATTGCTCAGGTCCGTTTTCGTGAGATCCGCACCGCTGAGGTTGGTCTCGGAGAGGTTTGCTCCGCTCAGGTCTTTCCCACTCAAACGCGCGCCTCCCAGATCCAACCTGGGTCGATGCGCGGCGAAGACGATCATGTCGCAGATAATTTGCCCCTGGTAGTGCGAGGCAGGTCATTTAAAATCATGTCGTCCGTTATGCCTTCAGGTAATGCGGGCCCTACGGCATCGTATTCTCTTCGCCACTCGTTCCATACCTCGACACCCTTCGACAGAACGTCAACGTACCTTTGATTTGGCATGAACGGAATCGTAGCACCGGACGTGGCAAACCGTTTTGCGGACCGGCCGGCGCTGCAAGCTGGGATGTCGCGAGGTCCCATTTGATAGCAGGGCCCTATCGTCTGTGGTGATTCTCCCGAATCGGTAGCGAATCGTCAGGTACCCCGGAAAGTGGGCTCGTCGGGCACCTGTGAGTAAATCTTGACTTCTGCACGTCGGGCATCACGCGTATCCAAACGGTCGTTATATTTGTACAGCAGTCGATATGGTCCGCCGAATAAAGCTTTTTTGCAGACCTATGCCTTAACAACTCTCGAGAACCACAGAACGGATCAAAAACCGCGCATCGTAGCCACTCCAGACACGATCGTAGGATCTGACGTAGAAAGATTTTACAAACCTCCCCTTATTACTCGCGCGGGGTCTGTTACAAAGTAAGGAATGCGCAAGCATTTGCGCACGGTCCGTCTGTGTTATGGCTTCAGCCCAGTTGCCGCGCCAGTCGGTACTCCTGCACGGAAAAGGTCGATCACAACACCTTGCCGTTAAAGGCATCCTTAGCTGGATGATGCTGCGCGATTTCTCGCTCAGCGCAGTTCACTCTCGACCATCAGCCTGCGTGTCAGGCTATGCGCGCAATAGTTGAGGGATACGCTCAAAATGTTTATCCCGTGTAATGAGCGTGAGTTGATGTTGTAATGCGAGCGCGGCGATCCAAAGATCGTTATCGGGTACCGGCGTGCCTGCCCGTTTCAATTGAACAAACAAGCGTGCGTACTGCTCGGCTGTTTCGCGCGCCGGCAGCAAAACCCCGACTGTGGGCTTGATGAGTAATTTATTGAGTAAGGTCTCATTGCGGCGCTGTTCGGTACCACCGTAGAATCCCGCTTTGATTTCGCCCAGAACCACAAGCGGAATCCAGATTTCGTCACAGGCTTCCAACCGCCGTGTGAGCGCCTCATCGCCTCGGAAAAAGTCAATGAGCCGATTAGTGTCCAGGGCGACTCTTATTTCCACTTTTCCAAGTCGATCTGGCGTTGCGAAGCGACGATCTCGTCAAAAGCCGGATCCGGCACCCAACGGCCCACTAAGTCGGAGAAGTCCGCTTTTGGCTTGCGGCCACCTGTCGCGACGGCGAGTTCATCCAGGATTATCTGATTTAGGCTTTGCGCCCGTTGCGCGGCTTTCCGGCGGAGTATCGCGTCGATCTCGCGTGGAACACCTCGAATCGTGTACTGAATCTGACGTGCCTCTCTCTTCATGCCTACATGATAGCACGAAGTGCAGGCATCCGGCGAATGCGCGCAATCCAGGTCCTCGGCGGAATGTCAGGTGCTTAGTGAGGCACGTTCCAAATTCAAAATTTCTTTCCAGCCAATCTTTGAGCCACTTACTTGACAAAACCGCCCGTGCCCGCACGCTCCATAAGCCACACTCGCGCACATATGGCCAAACTCCATCCGCAAACCGGACCTGTCACGGCCGCCGGCAAAGAAACCTCAAGCCGCAACGCGACCACGCACGGCGGCACCTCCGAAAAACTCTTCGTCGCAGGCGAGCGCCGTGAAGATTTCGACAAATTACTCAACGATCTGCTAGAAGAACACTCCCCCGAAACCCCTGAGGCGCGAAACTTAGTCGAAGATGCGGCGCTCGGCCGCTGGTTTCTCTGGCGCAGGCAGCGCGCCTATAACTCGGTCGAAACCATGCTCTACGCCGCGCAACCCGCGCCGGAGCAGTGGTCGCCAGATGCCTATCAAAGCTAGCTCTTCTCGACCGCTATAAAACCGCCGCCGAGCGATGTCTCCAACGCGTTCTTCAAAATCTCGCCTCTCTCCATCTCGCAAAAAAGCAAGAGGCCCAATCCAAACTCGCCGTAGCGTGCGCTACTGTCGCTCTCGATGAGCTTGAGCGCGAACAATGGAAAGCCCCCTGTCATCGCTTCGACCGCCCCACCGTCGTCCAGAAGATTCTCGTCCAGTCGAAAACGGAGCCGCCGTCACCCAGACATCTCCCTCCAACGCCGCCTTGCTGTATGAAACGGAGCGCGCCGTCTACCCACCCGAGCAGGTCTGCCGCTACTTCGATTTCGTCGATGGCGTGCCGCCCGAGTACTACGCCTTTACCGGCCCCGAACACCACCGCGGTGAAAAAGCCACAAAATGACTGCGCTGCGGCCGTTCGGATGTGATCAGCGGCGGGGATTCTTATGTAACGGACTTTGATGTTTCTCCATGTCGACACGCGCGCCGCGAAAGGCAACGCCTTCCATTTCGAGGCGCATGCGCTGCTCGAGGGCGCTGTCCCGGCTGGTCTTTATCTGTCCGCCGGCGCCTAGCACGCGGTACCAGGGTAGAGGCGCGCCGCCTTTGCGCAGCACCGCTGCTACCTGGCGATGGCCGCGCGGATAACCGGCCGTGGCGGCTACCTGGCCGTAAGTCGCGACCTTGCCGCGTGGAATCATTGCAATCGCTCGACGGATGGCCTGTTCTGCCTGCGACGTTTTCGGAGTCACTCCGACAGGGTAGCCGACGCGAGGCTCGCCGCCGGTGCGATATAACTCAGGTGAAGAATCATTTATGAAACGCCGGAGATTCGTCCAAAGTTTGTTGGCCGCGCCCGCGGCCGGTCCCCTGGTTGCCGGGCAGGTGGCCCCGGGGCAAACGCAGCGGCCCACCACGCAACCCAATACGCCCGCTCGTCAGACGCCGCAACAGCCGCACGAAATCGCGCAGCTTGCCGTTACGCAGCCCGACCTGATCGCTGAAACAGGCCCGCATTTCTTTACCGCCGATCAGTTTGCCGCACTGCAAAAGCTCGCTGCGGTGCTCGTGCCGCCGCTGAAGGGCAAGCCCGGCGCGCTGGACGCGCATGCTCCGGAGTTTCTCGATTTTTTGATCAGCGTTTCTCCCGAAGATCGCCAGAGCCTTTATCGCAATGGACTGGAGTCGCTGAACCGCAGGGCCGAGCAGCAGTTCCACACAGCGTTTCACGCATTAGAAGCCGCCCAGGTGGACGCCATCGTTCGGCCGCTGCTGGTGGCCCGATACTGGCCGCAGGATATGCCGGACGATCCGGAGAAGAATTTCATGGCGCAAGTGCATGACGATTTGCGGACCGCCACCGTCAACTCGCGGGAATGGGCCGGCGAAGGTCCTCAGGCGCCAACGGAAGGCCGTGCTCGCCGATTCAGAAGAGGCCGCGGCCTGTATTGGCGTCCAATAGATCCGGTGGTGAGAGGTTAACCCCGATGCCAGTCAAACAACACGACGTGCTGATTGTGGGCTCCGGCCACTCCGGCGGCATGGCCGCCAAGATACTTACTCAAAAAGGTATCTCCTGTTTGATGCTCAACGCCGGACCCGAAGCGGATTTGCAGCGCGACCGCACGATGAAATCGGCTTACGAACTTCCTTATCGCGGCTTCAGCCAGCCGGGCCGTTTGCCGCATGTGTTCCAGGCGAACGAATACAACGCCAATCAATGGGTGGATGAAAAAGAAATCCCCTATACGCATCCTCCCGAAGCGCCGTATAACTGGGTTCGCGTGCGTTTGCTGGGCGGCCGATCGTTGTTTTGGGCGCGCCAGTCGTTCCGGCTCAGCGATTACGAATTCAAAGCCGCCGATATCGATGGCACGGGAGACAACTGGCCGATCAGCCATGCCGATCTGGCGCCCTTCTACTCGCGCGTGGAAGAAATTTTCCGCGTGTCGGGGCGTAAGGAAGGCTGGCCGCAGTTTCCCGACGGTAACTTCACCGATTCGAGCTTCCCTCCCGATACCGAAACCATTAAACGCGTCACCGAAATCGCGAATAAGCGCGGTATCGGCGTGTCCAAGTGGCGTTTTGCGCAGGGGCGCGACGGTTTGGCAAGCTCGATCAACCTGCTGCTGCCCGATGCGCTGGAGACCGGCAAGCTCGATATCGTCGAGAATGCGATTGTCCGCGAAATTTCTGTAGACAAGAAGACCGGACTGGCGAATGGCGCGCATTTTCTGGATCGCCACTCGGGCCGCGAGATGCACGTGAAGGCGCGCGTGGTGGTGCTGGCGGCCGGATGCCTCGAGACCACGCGGCTGCTGCTGAATTCGAACATTTGCAATTCGAGCGGCGTGATGGGGCATTATTTGGTCGACCAGATGTACGGCGTCTCGGTGGTGGCCTCGGTGCCGGAAGCGCGCGGCGGCAAAGCGCCAGCAGAACCTGATGGGCGGAAGCGCCTTCATTCCACGCTTCCGGAATCTCAACAAGAAAGACAAGCGCGATTTCATCAAGGGCTACTGCCTGAACATTTCAGCAGCGGCGGCGATGCCAGCCCCAACTTTTTTCCGCTGTATGGCGAGGAACTGCAGCAGAAGCTCGATAGCTACGCCGGATCGTGCGTATCGGCCGGTATTTTCGGAGAACGGGTGGCGCGCTACGAGAACCATGTTCGCATCGATAAAGACGTGAAAGACGCCTGGGGCATTCCGGTTCTGCACATTGAAGCGCGGGACAGCCAGAACGAAAGCAACCTGCGGCGCGACGCAGCCAATACGGCGGAGGAACTATTCCATGAAGCCGGCTGGGAAATCATTTGCAAGACGGATCAGGTAAATCCACCGGGATACAGCATCCATGAAGTCGGCACTTGCCGCATGGGCGACAATCCGAAAACCAGCGTGTTGAACAAGTGGTGTCAAAGCCACGATATGAAAAATCTTGTGGTCGTGGACGGCGCGAGCTTTGTGACATGCGGCTGGCAAAATCCCACCATGACGATTCTCGCTTTGTCGATGCGCGCCTCGGAACATCTTGGGGAAGAGATGCGCCAAGGCAGCGTCTGATGCGCGCGGCGCTGTTCACGCGCGAATACCCGCCGCATGTGTACGGCGGCGCGGGCGTTCACGTGGAATATCTCAGCCGCGAGCTGGCCAAAAAAATAGAAGTGGAAGTGCATTGCTGGGGCGAGCAGTGTTCCGACGATGGCAACCTGCACGTGCGCGGCGCCCAGCCCTGGGAGGAAATCGCGACCGGCGCGGAAGGCAAGTTCAAAACCGCGTTAGAAACTGTTAGCCTCAACTTGACTCAGGTGAAGGCATTGCAAGGCGTCGATGTCGCGCATACGCATACTTGGTATGCGTCGCTGGCGGGCTTTCTGGCCAAAAAGCTGTACAACACGCCATTTGTCCTGACCACGCATAGCCTTGAGCCGCTGCGCGCCTGGAAGGCCGAGCAGCTTGGCACCGGCTATGCGATGAGCTCCTGGATTGAGCGAACCGCCATTCTTGACGCGGATGCGGTGATCGCGGTATCGAACGGCACCAAGGCCGATATTCTGCGTGCCTATCCTGTGGCGCCCGAACGCGTACACGTAATTTATAACGGCATCGATCCGGCGGAGTACCGGTATACCAGCCAAGCCACGGCGCTCAAAACATACGGCGTCGATCCCGGAGCGCCCTACATACTGTTCGTCGGCCGTATCACGCGCCAGAAGGGCGTGACTCACCTGGTGGACGCCATTGCCCATTTGCCCGCCCATACACAGGTTGTTTTGTGCGCGGGAGCGCCGGACACACCCGAGATCGCCCGCGAGATGCGGGAAAAAGTCGACGAAGCCCGGAGAAACAATCCGCGCGTTATATGGATCGAAAGAAAGGTGCCACGAGCCGACGTCATTCAACTCTACAGTCACGCGCGAGTGTTCTGCTGCCCGTCCGTGTATGAGCCTTTCGGAATTATCAATCTGGAAGCGATGGCCTGCGGGGCTCCGGTAGTCGCCAGCAAAATCGGGGGCATCCCGGAAGTGGTAGTCGATAATGAAACTGGTTTTCTGGTGCCGTTCGATCAGGACCCGGTTACGGGCTTTCCGGTCGATGCGGACAAGTTCGCCAAGGATCTGGGCGCCAAGCTGCGCGAGCTGCTAGAAGACGAACCCAAATGCAAACGCTTCGGCGAAGCGGGCCGTAACCGCGTGGAAAAGACATTTAGTTGGACCACAATTGCCGGCGAAACGATCAGACTGTACGAAAGTCTGGTGTAACGGAAATGGCGCTGAAACAAACCGCGGATCAGACGAATACTCGTCCAGCCAGCTCGCAACAAGTCCCGGCTGAGGGGCGCAGGCGCGTGGTCATTGAAGGCATCGCGCCGGAGGTAGATGGCGGCCGATTTCCAGCCAAGCGCACCGCCGGCGATATCGTGCGGGTCGAGGCGGATATTTTTACCGATGGGCACGATTCGATTTCCGCGGCGGTGCTTTACCGTCACGAGGACATGCATGGCTGGCTCGAGAGTCCCATGACGGCGCTCGTGAACGACCGCTGGGCGGGCGAGTTCACGGTCCAGCAACTTGGCCGCTACCGCTTTACGATACATGCCTGGGTCGACCACTGGGAGACTTGGCGGCACGATCTGCTGAAGCGCATCGAAGCCAATAACGAAACTCCCGTCGATTATCTGATTGGCGCGAATCTGATTGAAGAAGCGGCTGCGCGCGCTGCCGGGCAGGATGCCGATTGGCTGCGAAAACAGGCGCATGCGCTACGCGTCGAACAGACGGTGGAATCCCGCCGCCGCGTGGCGACCGATCCATCTCTCGACGACATTATTGGACGTTATCCGGACCGCCGTTTTGCAAACGAAGCGGATCGTGAGTTAGTAGTTGTGGTCGATCCGGTGCGCGCTCGTTTCGGCGCGTGGTATGAAATGTTTCCCCGCTCGACTTCTCCGCAACCGGGCCGCCCCGGAACGCTGAAGGATTGCGAAGCTCGCCTTCCATATGTCGCCGCGATGGGATTCGACGTCGTCTATCTGCCGCCCATTCATCCGATTGGCAAGGCGTTTCGCAAAGGCAAAAATAACTCCGTGAACGCAGCGCCGGACGATACCGGCAGCCCTTGGGCCATTGGCGCGGCGGAGGGCGGGCATAAGGCGATTGACCCCGCCTTAGGGACGTTCGAGGACTTTCGCCGCTTCATGGCGCGCGCCTCCGAACTGGGATTGGACGTTGCGCTCGATATTGCGTTCCAGGTTTCTCCCGATCATCCTTACGTGAAAGAGCACGAGGAGTGGTTTCGCAAGCGCCCCGACGGCTCGATTCAATACGCCGAAAATCCACCAAAAAAATATCAGGACATCTATCCGTTCGATTTCGAGACGCCGAAGTGGCTAGAGCTTTGGCAGGAATTGAAGAGCGTTTTTGTTTTCTGGATCGAGAAGGGCGTGCGGATTTTCCGGGTAGACAATCCGCACACCAAAGCGTTCGGGTTCTGGGAATGGTGCATCGCGGAATTGAAGCGCGATTGTCCCGGCGTTCTGTTTCTATCGGAGGCGTTCACGCGGCCGAAGGTCATGTACCGGCTGGCAAAGCTCGGTTTCAGCCAATCGTATACATACTTTCCGTGGCGCAATAACAAATACGAGCTGACCAGTTATCTCACCGAGCTGACACAGCCGCCGGTGCGTGAGTTCTTTCGCGCCAGCCAATGGCCGAACACGCCCGATATTCTCACCGCATTTCTGCAAACGGGAAGCCGCGCGGCTTTTATGATCCGTTATCTGCTGGCCGCCACGCTGGGCGCGAACTACGGTGTCTATGGCCCGGCGTTCGAGCTGCTCGAGAGCCGTCCGGTGCGGCCGGGAAGCGAGGAGTATCTCGACTCCGAGAAATATCAGATTCGCCATTGGAATCTCGAGCAGCCAAATAGCCTTCGGCCGCTGATCACCACGGTGAACCAGATCCGGCATGACAATCCGGCTCTGCAGAACGACTGGTCGTTGGCTTTTCATCCCGTCAGCAACGATCAGTTACTGTGTTTCAGCAAGCGCTCGCCGGACGGCTCGAATCTCATCGTGACCGTAATCAATCTGGATCCGAACTCAACCCAAGCCGGCTTCGTGGACCTGCCGCTTGACCGATTTGAGGTCGAAGAATACCGCCCGTTTGTAGTCCGCGATCTCCTCACCGGAGCGAGCTATACATGGGCAGGCAGGCGGAACTATGTGGAGCTCAATCCATTCCGGGCCGTGGCCCACATTCTGCAGCTTCAGCCGCGCTTGCGCGCCGAGAGCAACCTCGATTATTTCTTAAAGCCGTGAACCAGCTCATTGCGGATTTGGAGCGTTCGCTTCCCGGCTATATCTCTTCGCGTCGCTGGTTTCGCGCCAAGTCGCGCACGATACGGCAGGTCGAGGTGAAAGATATCGTCGAAGCGCCCGGGAACGGGTTCTTTATTCTGATCGCCGGTGTTCACTATCAGGATGCCGGCAGCGATGAATATCTGTTGCCGGTGGCGATCTGCTGGCATGCGAAGGAGCATGAAGAAGCGATTGGAACGGTCAGCGAAGGCAACGGGGGCAGGGAAGGCGTAGCCTACAATGCGCTGGTCGATGAGCCGGTTCGCAATGCGCTGCTTCGTGCCGTCGCAACCGAAGAAACGCTCGCTGGCCGGATGGGCATGCTTCGCGCCGCGCAAACCTCGGCATTCGCGCAGTTACTTCCGCTTGCCGAAGCGTCGCCGGAGAGCTTTGTCTCCAGGGCCGAGCAGAGCAATACGTCCATCGTCTATCGCGACCGATTCATTCTCAAGTTGTTTCGCAAGCTGGAAGCGGGCGTCAATCCGGATATTGAAATTGGCCGTTTCCTGACGGAGCGCGGGTTCCGGAACACCCCAGCCGTGTACGGCAGCCTGGAGTACCGGAAATCCGGAGACCCAACGCCGCACGCGGCCGGCATTTTGCAGCAGTTCGTTGCGAATCGGGGCGATGCTTGGAAATACACGCTCGATTCGCTCAGCGAATATTTCCCGCGCGCTTTCGCGAGCGAGAGCGGCGCGCTGCCGGAACTGCGGACGCAGCATCCGCTCGAACTGGCGGATCGCGAAGCGCCCGCCGCCGTGCGCGCCTTGCTAGGCGACTATTACAATGCCGCTCAGTTGTTGGGAAAACGCACGGCCGAGATGCACGCGGCGCTTGCGGATCCGAACGGGGGACCCGATTTCGCGCCCGAATCGTTTACTGCTGCCGATGCCAAGAATTTGTATGAAGAGACGAGGACGCAAACGAGCGGCGCATTCGATCTGCTCCGGCTCATGCTGCCCGCGATGAATGAGGCCGTGGCGGCGGACGCGCGCGCGGTGCTACAGCTGGAGCCGCAAATTTTCGAGCGATTAGCCGCTTTGCAAAATGCATCCTCCACCGGCGCGCTTCGTATCCGCCATCACGGCGACTATCATCTGGGGCAGGTCCTTTACACAGGGCGCGATTTCATGATTGTGGATTTCGAAGGCGAGCCGGCGCGTCCTCTTGACGGAGCGGCGCGCGAAAGCCCTGGCGATGCGCGATGTCGCGGGGATGCTGCGTTCGTTTCAATATGCGGCGTATGCCGCGCTGTTCGGGCAGGTGCCCGGAATTTCGCCTGAATCGGTGGAGAGCGACCGCGTCGAGCGTTGGGCCGCATTCTGGAACGTCTGGATCGGCGCCGCATTTTTGCGGGCTTACCTCGAAGAAGCCCGTCCATTCGCGTACCTTTCACCGCAACCCGCCGCGCGGCGTTTGGCGCTCGATGCTTTCCTGCTGCAAAAGGCCGTCTACGAAGTCAGTTACGAATTGAATAATCGTCCGGACTGGGTGCGCATCCCGTTGCGCGGAATTCTCAGCCTGGTTGTATGAAACAACGTGCTATCATCCCGCTCTAGGGACACTTCATGCGAACAGATCCGTGGTCTTCGCTACTCTTGGCGGCCATTCCGGCCAGCTTTCTTCTTTTAACTGGCTGCGCTGGTTCTCCGCACGAGCCGTCCGAAAAATACATACTGGTCGTCGACAACAGCAAAATTCCCTATTGGCAAACCGCCGTGCAAGGCCTGCATCGGGCGGCTGCTGAGATGAAAATAAAATCGGAGTTGCAGGGTTCTGACAATCACGATCCCAAGGCCGAGCGGGACGCATTCCATCGCGCTTTGGCGGAGAAGCCCACCGGCATTTTGGTTTCGGCCACCGACGCCACTCTTCTGTCGCCCGAAATCGACTCGGCCATCGATCAAAACATCCCGGTCATCACTATCGATTCCGACGCTCCGGATAGCAAACGGCTTTTCTTTGTGGGGACCGATAACTACAACACAGGTCTATTGGGAGGCAAAATGACCGCGAAGCTTCTCAACGGCAAGGGTAACGTCGTTTTCTACACGATCAACGGACAAATTAATCTGAAGGACCGCTTGCAGGGCTATCAAGCCGCGTTTGCGGACCACACTGACATTAAAACCATGCAGGTAGTCGACATGAACGGCAATTCCGATCTCGCCTTCGATTCCGCTAAGAAGCTCCTCGAGAGTAAGGCCAAGGTGGATGCTTTCATCTGCCTCGAAGCTCTGTCCTGCTCCGCAGTCGCCGATGTAGTCAACCGGAGCGGCATGGCGGGAAAAGTCACGATTATTGCGATGGACACGGATCCGGGCACAGTGGATTGGATCAACAAGGGCGTGATATCGGCGACCATCGCGCAGAAGCCATATACCATGGCCTACTACGGAACAAAGCTATTGGACGATATCCATCACCATCCGCTCAATCCGCTCACAGGCTGGGACAAAAGAGTATTCTCGCCGATTCCGAGCTTTGTGGATACTGGCACGTTCATCGTTAACAAGGCGAACGTAGGCAGCCTGGCGCAGCAGCCGCCTAGCAGCGGCCAGTAATGGCTTCGGCCATTTTGAGGCGAGAATAGGCCGCATCGACCCGCATTATATAGGCTCTGCCGATTTTCTGAAATTCCTGCGCACTGAGCCCACTTCGGCGCGCTTCCCGCGCGACCTGCTCGTGATCGCGCACGGCCTGCTGCCAATTTTCCTGAAGCGTTTGGACGTTGCTATCTGTCATGCCTTCAGTGTGCCGCCCGAGACACCTGAGACTCAAGGGCGCTAAGGGGGCTCGGGTTCTATTTTGTGACCAGTACGCCCTCTGACGCTAGCCCAGGTTCAGGGGGTAGGAACTATTCCCCGGCGGCGGCGTATCCATAGCAACGCTAAGGAGCCGCAACCGAACAGCAGGAGCGAATCGGGCTCGGGCGTGGCCAGTGCGATTTGAACCGGCGTTACTCCGTCGCCTTCGAATAGCGTGAAAGTGAAATTGGTACGGATTCCGCCGTTCTCAACGTTGTCCCCGCCACTGGAAATGTCGAGCGTACCGTCTTCGTGGAACAGGAAATTCTGGCCTAGAGTAAACGGTAGCGTGGTGGTTGGCAAGAAAACCGAGATTGGATTGACGAGGCTTCCGCTGCAGGTCGCGACAGGATTCGAATTGGATCCGGGACAAGTTTGAGACAGGGGCCCGACTGAAATATTCGCCGTTTCCACATCCGCCCTGTCGCCTCCCCGGATAAGAGAAACACTCGCGTCGCTCGATTGATTCAGTTGAATGAATCCGGGCCGCACGGTGCCAGTGGTGGTGAACAGGTAATCGACCGTGACGGAGGCTTGCGCGCTCCCGACCTCCTGGATCAGACCAGCACTGAAAAATGGATTCGCCGAGGCATTTGCCGAAAAAGAAGCGCCAACCGGTGTCGCCGCCTGTCCGGATACGGGCAGGTGCAGCGTAACACTGGTGGAGGCCATTGCACGTCCGGACCCTCCGCCGGGCGTCGGGTCGGTAGACGTCACGAAGCAGTTATTGACGTCGGTCTGCGAATGGATTGTGGGTGGGCCTGTCGGTGGGACAGATAGAGATCGATCCGTCAGAGTACACGAGTTGCTGGTGACAACTCCATCGGCAATCAAACAAAGCGGGCTCGCGAATGCCAAAAGGGCAACGGCGAAGCGCGCGGGAAAAAGCATTGATTTCCTCCAGTTGTTTCGTCACGGATTATATACCGCATCGGGTCTAAGCTCTGGGAATGAATCAAAAGCCCGCGTTGCGGGCGCTGGCATTTCCTAACATAGAAAGAGGTCAAGGAAACGAAAGTGAAGGTCGCTCAGTCGCGCCTGAAAATGCTCCGGATCGCGGCGTGTGCCGTCTGGCTGGGCAGCACGCTATTCGCGCAGGAGAACTCCTCCGCTCCCACACTGGGGGAGCAGCAAAAAATACTCGACAGCATGCGCGTCTACGCCGGCGATTACATTTCCAACCTGCCCAATTTCATTTGCCAGCAGACCACGCAGCAGCTTGAGGCAGGCAAAAAGCCTACCAAGTGGCATAAAGGCGACACGATCGTCTCCAAGCTTGTCTTCAGCGAGGGCCGCGAACAGCGGAGTCTCGAATCGGTAAACGACAAGCCTGCGGCGCAGACCTCTCATTTCGTGCGTCGGCCGCTTGTTACAGAAGGCGAATTCGGCGTCTTGCTCGCCAACGTCCTCAACGAGAAGACGGAGGCTGTTTTTTCCTGGAGCGGCTGGCAGATGCTGCGCGGCCGGCGGGTGGCGGTCTTCAATTTTAATGTTGCCAAGGAACACTCCACGCTGCGGCTAAGTCTGAGCGATCTGGCGCGCGCCACGGTGCCCTATCGCGGGTCGGTCTTTGCCGATCCAAGTACCGGCGCGGTGCTTCGGATCACCTCTGGCGCCTACGATATTCCAGCCGCTGTCGAGACCAGGAGCATCGCGACTACTATCGACTACGATCCGGTTTCAATCGCCGGCCGGGACTATCTCCTTCCGGTGGAAGCGTCCGTTTTGCTGGATACGGGCTCGAAACACATTTGGAACCGTATGGAATTTCGCGGCTATCGGAAATTTGAGGCCGAATCGACGGTCACTTTCGGTTCGGAGCCACCGGCGCGCTAACGTCCGGCCGCATTTCGCCCGATCGGAGGATTATACCTATGGGTTTTTCTAAAAAGTCTTTGGCTGGCGTTTTCTTTTCAATTGCGACGCTGCATGCCGGCTCGATCTGGAGCCCTCCGGAAAGCCAGGAAAATTTTCACGTCGAAGTTACCGGCACGGCTTGGCTGGTCCATTCGGCGGGTACGATTCAAGCTAATGGCGCGCCGGTGGACCTGGTTTCCGATCTCGGAGCCGAGCAAGGGAAGGCTACTTTTTACGGCCGGCTGGTCCTCAAGCCTGGCCGGAAGCAGCGCATCGTGATCGAAGGATCGCCCATCAGTATTAATGGATTGAACACGGTCCAGCGCAGCATTGCGTATCGCGGTCAAATCTTCAATGTGAGCGAAACCGTTCGCTCGTCCGCCGATCTGAACTATTTTTTCGCGGGCTATCAGTACGACTTGGCGAGCGGTCCTGCGGGCCATTTTGGCCTCTCCGCCGGCGGCGCTTATATCGGTGCGACCGGTATCATTAGCGCGCTCCAAAGCGGAACCAACGCGAGTAAAACGCAATCGCTCGGCCTGCCGCTTGCGGGCGCAGAATTCCGTCTGTTTCCCATTCGCCGCCACCGGATCTTTGAAGTCGAGGGCGGTTTGCGCGGCATGGCGTTCGGTTCCTACGGACATTTAGTGGAAGGCAGCGCCAGTGGCGGCGTGCGCCTGGGGCCCATGGGCATTCTGGCCGGTTACCGTGAGTTGTTCGCCGATTTGCACCAAACCGGCGGAGGCGCTAGCGGCGTGAACGTGCGGCTAAAAGGGCCCGTGTTTTCGGTTCTTTGGCGTTGGTAATTCCTACAATCGTGAAACATTAGACCCAACGGCTCCGTATTCGGTTCATGGAATCGCTGCTGGCAGACATCCGCCAGTCCCTTCGCCTGATGCGCAAGAGCCCGGCCTTCACGGGGGTCGCGGTGGCCGCCCTAGCGCTCGGGATCGCCGCCAATACCGCTATCTTCAGCGTTGTCGACAAGGTGCTCCTTTCGCCCCTTCCTTATACTGAACCCGACCGCATAGTGAGCCTGAGCCGCAAGTTCCTCAGCAGCAACGGCGGTGGTTCTGTTTCCATTCCGAAGTACATGGCCTGGCGGCAGAACGATGTGTTCTCCGCTATGGCGCTCTACGATCAATCCGGTCCGGGCCTGAACCTGGGCGGGGCGGGGCATCCGCAACAGATCAAGGGTGTTCACATCTCGGCCGATTACTTCAAGGTCTTCGGCGCGGGTCCGATGTTAGGCCGAACTTTCACGGCTTCGGAGGACGCTCCGAAGGGACCTAAAGCGGCGATTATCGGAGAAAAACTCTGGCGCTCTCATTTCGCGAGTGACTCGGCCATTCTCAATCGGACTATCACGCTGAACGGCGAATCGTATCCGATTGTTGGAGTGATTCCCGACAGCTTCGCCGCGAACCCTGCCGCTGAGGTATGGATACCGCTGCAGGCCGATCCGAACAGCACCAATCAAGGAAATTATCTATCCGCGGCGGCGCGGCTCAAGCCGGGCATCACGATAGAGTGGGCGCGCGCCGAGATGCGAGTGGCGGGCGATGCCTTCCGCCGTGCCAATCCGAAGTGGATGGACAAGACGGAAAGTGTAGCGGTGATTCCGATGCGCGATTCGGTTGTCAAAAATGTCAAGCCGGCGTTGCTGATTCTACTAGGCGCAGTCGCTTTTGTCCTGTTGATTGCCTGCGCTAATGTGGCGAATCTTTTGCTGGCGCGCGCGGCTTCGCGGCAGCGCGAACTCGCCATTCGGGCCGCCGTGGGGGCAAGCCGCGGGCGCGTGATCCGTCAGCTTCTCACGGAAAGCGTCATTCTGTCCGGCTGTGGTGGCCTGCTCGGCTTTGTACTTGGGGTGTGGGGCGTGCGCGCCTTGCTGCTATTGGTACCCGGCAACATTCCGCGGCTCGACGATCCCACTAAGGTGCAGGGCCTTTTCTCGCTGCTCGATTGGCGTATGGTGGGCTTCACCCTGGCGGTATCTTTCCTGACTGGCATTTTGTTCGGCCTATTTCCCGCGCTGCAGATTTCGAATCCCGACGTGGCCTCCACGCTCAAGGAAGCGAGCGGTCGGTCGGCTACCGGCCGCAAACAGAATCGCGTGCGCAAGCTGCTGGTCGGGGCCGAAATGGCGCTCGCGCTGGTGCTGCTCGTATCCGCCGCTTTGCTTATCCGCACGTTTGTCGGGCTGAGCACGGTCGAACCTGGAATCGATCCACATCACGTTCTCACCATGCAGACTTCGCTCGCCGGCGGACGTTATGCCAGCACCGCCAAAGAAAACGACTTTACAGTGCGCGCGCTGCGCCGTATCGAAACTATTCCGGGTGTCGAGGCGGCGGCCACCTCCATCGTGCTGCCGACCGATAGCGAAATCGATCTGCCCATCAACATCGCCGGCAAACCACCCAAGAGCGGAGATATGTATAACGGGGACGAGCAGTGGCGGTCTGTGACCCCGCACTATCTTGCTGTCTTCAAGATTCCGCTACTGCGGGGCCGCTTCGTTCAGGAAACCGACACCGCGGCGGCGGCGAAAATCGTCGTGATCAATCAAGGGATGGCAAAGAAATATTGGCCGAACGAAAACCCGATCGGGCAGACGATCACCATCGGCAAGGGCCTCGGTCCGCAATTCGATGATCCGCCCCGGCAGATCGTCGGTATCGTTGGCGACGTGCGCGAGACCGGCCTCGGCGACACGAACGTCGGCGTGATGTATCTGCCGCAGAGCCAGCAGCCGGGGGGCATCACGCAACTGGCGAATTCGGTGCTGCCGCTGTCCTGGTCGGTGCGCTCGCGGCTGGACCGGAATTCGCTCAGCTCCCTTGTGCTGCGCGAAATTCAAGCCATCGATGGACAGATGCCGATCGCGAGAGTGCGCAGCATGGAACAGATTCTGTCTGAAAGCACGTCGCGGCAGAATTTCAACATGTTGCTGCTCAGTATTTTTGCGGGCATCGCTTTGCTGCTCGCGGCAATCGGAATTTACGGGTTGATGTCGTATGCGGTAGAACAGCAGACGCAGGAGTTTGGCATTCGCATGGCCCTGGGCGCGGATTCGCCCGCACTGGTAAGGCTGATCCTAAAACAGGGCATGACGCCGGCGCTGCTGGGCGTTGCCGCCGGACTTGCGATTGCCTTCGGGGCGACGCGTCTGCTCGGGAGTCTTCTCTACGGTGTCAAACCTACGGATCCAGCGAGCTTCGCCGTGGTCGCGATCATGCTCACCGCGGTCGCTCTCGCCGCCACCTATCTGCCGGCCCGCCGCGCCGCCGGCGTAGATCCCGTGATCGCTCTGCGCGAAGAATAACCCAAAATCGGCGGACCGGCAAAGTTAGAGTGGTGTTGTGGCACTCTCGGGTCTCGAATGAAAGCAGCCGGCAGCGCGTCCGATCCGCTTTGGTACAAGGACGCAATTATCTATGAACTTCACGTCAAAGCATTTGCGGATAGCAATAACGACGGCATAGGCGATTTTGGCGGGCTTCTCCAAAAGCTCGATTATCTCCAGGACCTGGGTGTCACCTGTATATGGCTGCTGCCGTTCTTTCCGTCTCCGCAAAAGGATGACGGTTACGACATCTCGGATTATTTGAACGTCCATGAGAGCTACGGCACGATGGAGGATTTCCAGGCCTTCCTCAGGGCCGCCCACGAGCGCGATCTGCAGGTGCTCATAGAACTGGTGGTCAATCACACCTCCGATCAGCACCCCTGGTTTCAAGCTGCCCGATTAGCGCCGCCAGGTTCTCCTGAACGCGAGTTCTATGTGTGGAGCGACACGCCGGAAAAATACAAAGACGCGCGCATTATTTTTACCGACACGGAAAAATCCAACTGGACCTGGGATCCGGTCGCACAGGCTTATTATTGGCATCGTTTCTTCTCGCACCAGCCGGATTTGAATTTCGATAATCCGCGCGTGCTCGAGGAAGTCCTCAAAGTCTTTCGTTATTGGCTGGATATGGGTGTAGACGCGGTGCGTCTCGACGCCATTCCCTATCTCGTCGAACGCGATGGCACGAATTGCGAGAATCTTCCGGACACGCACGCGATTATCAAGCGAATGCGCGCCGAGATCGACGCGGGCTACGAGAACCGGATGATTCTAGCCGAGGCGAATCAGTGGCCGAGCGATGTCCGGCCGTATTTCGGCGATGGAGATGAATGTCACATGACGTTCCATTTCCCGTTGATGCCGCGCATTTATATGGCGCTGCGGCAAGAGGATCGCCTGCCGATCACCGACATCATGGCCCAGACTCCGGATATACCCGAGAGCTGCCAATGGGGTCTGTTCCTGCGCAATCACGACGAATTGACGCTGGAAATGGTCACCAGCGACGAGCGGGACTACATGTATCTGGCGTACAGCGCGGATCCTCGGATGCGGATCAATCTCGGCATTCGCCGCCGCCTGGCGCCGCTCCTCGATAACAACCGCCGCCGCATTGAGCTGCTGAACAGCCTGCTCTTTTCCTTTCCCGGGACGCCTATTATTTATTACGGCGATGAAATCGGGATGGGCGACAACATCTACCTGGGCGATCGAAACGGTGTGCGTACTCCCATGCAATGGAGCGGCGATCGCAACGCAGGTTTTTCGCGCGCCACGCCGGCGAAACTATACAGCCCGGTGATCATGGACCCAGTGTTCGGCTACGAGGCGATTAATGTGGAAGCGCAGCAAAGCGACCAAGCGTCGTTGCTGACCTGGATGCGCAACATGATCGCGCTGCGTAAACTGTTCCGGGTATTTGGCCGCGGCACGCTCGAGTTTTTGAATCCATCGAATCGAAAGATTCTCGCTTACCTTCGCAAGTATGAAGGCGATCAGATTTTGTGCATTGCGAATTTGTCCCGTTTTGCGCAGCCGGTGGATCTCGACCTGCACACTCTGGAAGGAATGGTCCCGGTCGAGATGCTCGGCTACGTGGAGTTTCCGCCAATTACCCGGCAGCCATACCGCTTGACACTTGCACCCTATGGCTTTTTTTGGCTGGAATTGCACAAGGCCACGGAACCCATTTCCGAAATTCCACGCGAGGATTTGACGGAATCCAGATTGGACCTGCGTAATGGGTGGGCCCCTTTGTTTGAAGGTTCGGCGCGGAGCCAGTTGGAAAGTGTAATACTGCCCGACTACTTGGGGAAACAGCGATGGTTTACAGGACAATCGCAGCCTATCGAGTCCATTCGCGTGCTCGACTGGGTAGCCGGCCAGACCGTCAATGCCGCGCTCTGCGCTGTCGCTGTCCAGTACACCAACACAACTATCGAGACGTATTCCATTTTCATCGCGATCGCTATTGGGAAGAAGGCGGAAGATATCAGGACCAGCTCTCCAAATGCCTTAATGTCGACCATTCGGACGTCAGAGGGTGACGGAGTGATCTATGACGGCCTGTGCGATCCGGATGTATATGCCGCGCTGGTCGCTTTTGTGCGCGATGGCCGGGAGATCGCCACTTCGCGCGGGGCAATTCGTGGAGTGCCGGGCGCCATCCGTTCGGAGGGAGAAGAATTCGTTCTGAAAGTATTTCGGCGCTGGGATACGGGAGTGAATCCGGATGTCGAAATCACAAAATACTTGACCGAAGGCATGCACTTTGACGGAATCGCGCCGTTTGCGGGAACCGTCGAATATGCCAATCAGGACGGGCAGCCAATCGTGGTGGGGATGCTGCAAGTGCGTGTGCCGAACGAAGGCGACGGTTGGACGCTGACCGTCGAAGAACTGGAGCGCTATTTCGAGAATTGCGCGCCGCTGGCATTTCCTCCGGGACACGCTTCCGAGGAAGCGGCCGATTTCTTTGAACTATCCGAACAACCGACCTCTTCTTTTGCACGAGATCACGTCGGCATTTATCTCGATTCGGCGGCGGCGCTTGGCCGGCGTACGGCCCAGATGCATCTCGCTCTCGCATCTCCGACAGACGATCCGGCATTCTCGCCGGAGCGGACGACCATGGACGATCTGCAGTCCCTTATCACAGATATGCGGAAGCACGCCGCGCGGGTGTTCGACGTCTTGAAGGGGAACGTATCGCAGCTACCCGACGACCTCGTCGAAATTGCCGGACTCGTGCTGGCGCGGCGCCGGCAGATTGTTGAAAGTTTCGGGCGGCTCGACCATCGCCAGATCCGGGCGCTGCGAACCCGTATACACGGCAACTACGCTTTAGGCCAGGTCTTGCGCGTCAAGAGCGACTACATCATTGTCGATTTCGACGGCGAGCCGGTGCGCTCGCTTTCTGAAAGACGTGCCAAGCAGTCTCCGCTCAAAGACGTTGCCGGAATGCTTCGCTCCTTCAGCTATGGAACGTATGTCACGCTCATGAATTACACTGCGAGACGGCCGGAGGATCTTGCTAGATTAATGCCGTGGGCCCGGCTCTGGGAAAGGTCGACGGCTGGTGCATTTCTCCGGGCATATCGGGATACGGCAGGTAACGCAGAGTATCTGCCCGGCGATTTTCGGCAGGTGCTGCGGGCGTATGTTCTGGATAAAGCATTGTCTGAATTGCTCTACGAATTAAATGATCGTCCGGCATGGGTTCGCATACCGCTAGAAGGGATTCTGTCGTTGCCCGTGTAGGTGCATTAAATGGCGGAACTCAGCACTATTCCGGAACAAACAAAACAGCGGTTAGAGACAATCGGAACCGCTGACGTAGTCATTGGCCTGATAGATCAGAAAGCCGGCGGCAATGTTGCGGCGACGGTAGACGGTATTCGGAGGGCGTTGGCCGGCCTCTCGACACCGGTTCGCGCCGTGCTGGTCTACAACGAAGGGGCTGCCAGCCCGAGTGCGGCGCGTCTGCCGGAAGGTTCGGAAGACGAATCTCTACGGTTCTTGGCTTACTCGCTGCCCGCCCTCGATCCATCGATGACGGTCGCGCAGGGTATTGCAAACGCATATCGTGCCATCTGGGGAATCAGCGACACAATCGGCGCTCGCGCCTGTGTGATCTTGACATCCGCGGTCGAAAACGTCACGCCGGCATGGACTCACTCTTTGGTTCAACCGATCCTCGAACGGGAATTCGATTTGGCAGCGCCGTGTTACGTCCCGCACAAGTTCGAAGGTCTACTCAATAGCGCAATCCTCTATCCTTTGACCCGCGCAGTGTATGGGAAACGAATCCAAAATCCGCTCGGGCCCGATTTCGGGTTTGGCGCGCGCCTGGTTCGGAGCCTGCTGCAACTGGATGCCGCCAAGGCCAAGATCGGCGCGGCCAATCAGTTTTTACCGGTGGGCCCGGTTGCTGTCGTCAGAGGATTCAAAGTGTGCCAGGTGTATCTCGGCGAGCGGGCGCACCCGCCAGTCGACTGGAAAAATTTGGACTCCGTGATAGCGAATGTTCTTGGTCCGCTGTTTCTGGATCTCGAACGGGATGCGCCATTCTGGCAGCATATTCGAAACTCGGAGCAGGTGCCGATCTATGGCGATCCTCTTCCGTTGGCGGAAGAAGAAGAGAACGTCGCGCTTGATCTACGCCGCTTGCTCGAGCCCTTTGAATTAGGCTTTCGCAATTTGCGGGAGATTTGGGCGCTTGTGCTGCCGCCCGGGGCGCTGCTCGAACTGAATAAGGCGCACCGTCTTCCGCCGGAACAGTTCCGGATTCCCGATGAACTGTGGGTCCGGATCATATACGACTTTGCTCTCGCCTATCGCCTCCGGACGATCGGCCGCGATCATTTGCTTCGCGCCATGACCCCCCTCTATCTCGGCTGGGTCGCCTCCTATGCTCTCGAAGTGGAGACCTGGGAGGCGGCCGCCGTGCAAAAACGTTTGGAACGCCTCTGCGCGGCTTATGAGAACGGGAAACCGTATCTCCTCTCGCGATGGCGCTGGCCGGACCGTTTCAACCCGTAGCGGTGTAAGGAAAGGAATTTAAGACATGTGGCTTCAAATCCATCAAGCGTTGAACAAATCGACCAACCGGGTCATTACCGAGATCGCCAATCTACTACCCGGCGTCGCGGCGCTGATCGTAGCCTTGCTGGTTGCGGGAATACTCGCCTGGATCGTCGTTTTCCTGCTCCGGCGATCGCTGCGTAGAATTCATTTCGACGAACGGATGACTACCTGGGGATTCAACAACCTCGCCGAATGGTCGCCTTCGAATACCCCAACGCTGCTCATTACGCGCAGCGTTACCTGGGTGATTTTGCTGATTGGCTTTCTGATCGGTATCTCGGCATTTGATGTGACCCTGACGTCCCAGTTTGTGGAAAGGTTGTTCACTTACCTGCCACACGTCTTTGCCGCGTTACTTCTGTTATTTGTCGGAAACATCGTCGCTCGATTTCTTTCGCGAAGCGTACTTATCGGCGCGGTCAACATGAACTTACAATACGCAAGGCTGCTGAGTGCGGGAGTCAAGTGGATGGTGTTAGTGGTTACGCTCGCGATGGCCTTGGATCACCTGGCCATTGGAGGACGTATCGTTTATCTGGCGTTCACAATCCTGTTCGGAGGAATCGTGCTGGCTCTTTCGCTGGCGGTCGGTCTCGGATCTAAGGATATTATCAGCCGTTCGCTCCAGCGTGAAGCCTCCAGATCTAGCGAAGAGATAGAAAGTCCGTTCCGGCATCTCTAGTCTTCCCCGCCGCCATGGAGGCGAAAATGTCGGGCTGCCGCTGACAAAGTCCCTTGACAGGTGTGTCCGCTGGTGCTAGATTCCTAGCAGAATGCTAAAATTCCAGCACAAGCTCAGCCGCCGCGAGCGGCAGATCCTGGATGTGCTCTATCGGCTGGGCCGCGCGACGGCGGCGGAAGTGCATCAGGCGCTTCCCGATCCGCCTGGATATTCGGCGGTGCGCGCCATGCTGCGCGTCCTCGAAGAGAAGAAACATATCCGGCACGAAGAGAAAGACCTTCGTTATGTGTTCATACCGGTGGTGCCGCGGGAGAAGGCGCGGCGATCCGCGGTGCGGCATGTGCTCGATACGTTTTTCGATGGCTCGCCGGAGCAGGCGGTCGCGACGCTACTCGATGTTTCGGGCCGCGATCTCACAACGGAAGAGCTCGACCGATTGGCAGCGCTCATCGAGAAAGCCAGGCAGGAAGGCGCTGATGGCGGGGGTTTGGGCGAGCGCTCTGGTTCGTTCGGCGGTGATTCTAGCCGCGGCATGGATGCTGCGCCGCTTTCTGCCCGGACTTAGCGCTAAATACCGCCACAGCGTTTTGTTTGCCGGGTTCATTTTGTTGATGCTGTGGCCACTTCTTTCGGCGGTGCTGCCTGTGATTTCTATCCATGTCTGGCCTCATTCTTTGAGCGGTGGAACGATTACGATCCAGCAAACGATTTTCTCTCCTAACGGACGTGTGGCCGCCTCGCATGGTGTGAATTGGATCGTCTTGCTGTGGGCTATAGGTGTGTTGCTGGCGGTGGCGCCGCTAGTTGTTGGACATTTCCGAGTGTGGCGAATGGCGCGCCGAGCGACATTGGCGGACGACGATGGACTGCTCGAGACGCTGTGCAACGAAATGGGAATCAGGCGGCCACCAGCGTTGCTGATTTTTCCGGGGCCGGTTATGCCGCTGACCTTCGGATTGCTGAACCCTAAGATCCTGATTCCGGCCAGCTCGATGACCTGGACGGCTTTGCGACGGCGGGCCGTACTGACGCATGAACTGGCGCATGTCGAAAGGCGGGACACGATTACACAGATGTTTGCAGGCCTGGCAACGGCGCTTTGGTGGTTTCAGCCGTTTTGCTGGATGAACCGATTGAGTCTGCGGCGCGAGAGTGAACGGGCCTGCGATGAGATGGTCCTGACGCAAGGCGTGCGGCCTTCCGAATATGCGGCGGAGTTGCTCGATATCGCTCAAACTTTCAGCAAAGCTCCGCGCTGGCCGGCGGCTGCGATATCGATGGCGCGGCGCGGCGAATTGGAGGAACGTTTGTATGCGATTCTCGATTCCCAACCCAGCCGGAAAGCGAGGCGCTATTGGTTGGGATCGATGCTTGCGCTTGCCTCATTAACGGCAAGCGTTTCGGCTATTACTTTTCAAACAGGAGGTTCAGATATGAAACGTACATTGTTGTCCGGTTTGCTTTCTTCGGCCGGATTGACGGCGGCGACGATAGGCGGGTCCCTTTTCGATCCGAGCGGCGCGGCCATTCCCGATGCAAAGGCTTTGCTTTACAACCCCGATACGGCGGCTAAGCAGGAGACCCTAACGGCATCCGATGGGAAGTTCGCTTTCGATAATCTGGCGCCCGGCCAGTATGTATTGCCCGTCGAGAAGCCCGGATTTGCGGCGCTGTTTCGGGAGTTCAAAGTAGACGCCGATTCGAAAGTGGAGCGTGGTTTGGTTCTGAAGATTGGCTCGATTCACGAATCGGTCGACGTGCAGTCGAAGGGCACGCCAGCGGCGGCGCAGGCGCCTTCGAATCCGCAACAGCTTCGGATTGGCGGCGCTGTGCAGGAATCGAAACTGATTAGTAAGGCCAACCCGATTTATCCAGCAGCCGCGAGGGCGGCAGGGATTCAAGGGAGTGTGTCGCTCGATATGGTGATATCGAAAGACGGAACCCCGTTAGATATCCAGGTCGCTTCTTCGCCGAACGATGACTTAACACAGTCGGCCTTGGATGCGGTCCGGCAGTGGCGCTATAGCCCGACGCTGTTGAACGGTCAGCCGGTCGAAGTAGTTACGGATGTTGTCGTGAACTATACCCTCAGTAAGTAGTTAAAGTTTCAACAACCTGCTAGCCGTTATATTCTGCGAGTTTCTCAATAATGAGGCGCAGCGGCTCCTCGTCTGGCGAAACGCCGGCCCCGCATGCCTTCACTCGAGTTTGCCAGGTCTTTTCGGCGATTCCGAGGACTCCCTCGGAAAGTTCATTGGTGGCGTTAGGAGGAAGTTTGCGCGAAAGCACGTCGTGAGCGGCGGAAAGCAGTTGCGCCGTTTCGCCGGGGGACGCTTCTCCCGGATGTTTCGCGACACACGCGTTGAGATCGTCATAGGCCAGTTGCAGGATGTGCAGGCTGCGGCGATATTTTTCGATGGAGGCCAGGCGGCGCGGAGTAGGATCCAGCTCCGTAAGAGCGCTCGACAAATCCAATCGCCGCCGAAACGATGGATCTTCTGGCTTGTAGCGCAGTGCCACAAGAAAAGCAGCATGCGCCTCGCGATACTGGCCCTGTTCCAACTGACTTTCGCCAAGGCCAGCATAGGCCTCGGCATCCTTCGGATTGTGATCGATCAGCGCCTGATAGGATGCGGCGGCCCGTGACGGCGAGCCGGCTACTAGGAACAGGTGTCCCAATTCTTTTTGGATTGCCGCGCCGTTGCCGCCTTCTTTGGGCTTGACTTCTTCCTGCAAAGGAAGTAACTCCGCAAGTAACTCCTTATTTTTGCCGGTAGTGACCAATAAGTGAACCAATTCCAGGCGTGCCGCGACGCGATGGGCCGGGGCGTTCTGCGGCCATTCGCCATAAATGGCGCGGTGATAGTAAGAGATCGCATCGACGGTTTTGCCCTTTTCGAGCATCAATCGGGCGGCGCTCAGATTGGCGCGCCCGTCGTCGGGCTCGCGTAGCATGATCTCGTTCATGAGCGGCTCGGCTTCGTCTGTTTTCGCGGCCGTGATGAGCGCATCGATCAGGTCGAGTTCATAGAGAGTATTGGCGCGCTCCAACGCATGCGCCTTCCGGAGGAACTCGATACCCTGGCTGAGCTTACCTTGTTTAATGAGACGGGCGCCTTCGAGATGAGCCTGCTGCGCCTGGACTTCCACGTCCCGTCGTTCCGTCTTCTCGAGAAAAGAGTCGATAAAAGTTAGAGCGGCGATCACGAAGACGATCGCCGCTATCAATCCGAGAATCGTATTCGTAGGTGGCCGCTTACCACCGGTTGGAGTTGGGCTCGTCATGGTGAACTCGGCGATGTCGCCGGCACTCCATAGGTCGCGAGAATATCGGAGAGCGTCACAACCCCGTACATCTGGTGAATATTGGCGCGGCTCACCACCGGCACCACGTCAACACCCGTTGCACCCATCCGCTCCAATGCATAGCTGAGCGGATGATCGGAATGAACGTACGGGTAGTTGCCGTTGGCTTTGATGAGGTCCCCCATCGCCGTCGGCGGCGGCTTCGCTGTTTCGATTTCGTGACGGCTGACGACACCCTGAAGGTAGTTATGATCGCCCACCGGCCAGGAGTGAACGTTTTGCTTTTCGAACCGCTGCTTGGCGCCGGCGACATCGGCGCTGGGCGAAAGCAACTCTATTCCTGTCTGCATCACATTGCCGACGGGGATGCCCGCAAGTTCCTCGCGCGATTCGCCGGTCGGGAGGTACACACCCTCTTGTAGGGCGAGCGCTTCATAGATCGGCTCCCGCTGCAGCTGTTGGGAAATGAAAAAGCTGATGAGATTGGAAATCATCAGCGGCACAATGATGGAGTAATCGCGCGTCATCTCGAAAATCATAATTACCGAGGTGAGCGGAGTCCGGACAATCCCGGCGAAGGCCGTTCCCATGCCGACTAACGCGTACGCTCCGGGATTCGCGGTCAGTCCCGGCAACAACGTGTGAGCGATGCTGCCGATGGTGCCGCCGATCATCGCGCCGATGAAGAGGCTTGGGCCGAAGATACCGCCGGCGTTCCCGGACGAATAGCAGGCTGGCGTCGCAATGAGCTTCATGATCGCGAGCAGGGCGACAATCTTGATTGGAAAATCACCGGTGAGCACGCGGTCCACGTAGTCGTAGCCGACTCCGAGCACTTCCGGCATGAATAACCCGAAGACTCCCATCAGCAGACCTCCGGCAGTCGGTTGCAGCCAGACGGTCGACGCTGGAAACTGCCTGAACCAAATTCTCAATCTTAAAAGCAGCTTCACAAAGCAGACAGACGCGAGTCCGCCAATCACGCCGAGAATCGCGTAAATTCCGAATTCGAGAGGGTGCACCAATCGATAGGCGGGCACGTGAAACAAAGGCTGATCGCCGAGGATGAGATGCAAAACCATCCAGGAGGTAGCCGAACTCAAGACGACCGAAGCCAGCACCGGAGCGTGCAGGTCACCCAGAATTTCTTCTAGCGAAAACAGGACCGCGGCAATCGGCGTGTTAAACGCGGCAGCCAGCGCTGCCGCGGAGCCGACCGGCAGCAGCGCCTTGACGTTCGATTTACTCAGCCCGAAGCGCCGGCCCAGCACCGAAGCGATTCCGGCGCCGATTTGCACGGACGGTCCTTCGCGACCAAGCGCGATTCCGCTCGCCAACGAAATAGAGCAAGCGACAAACTTTCCAAGAACAGTGCGAAGCGAAATGTACCCGTCCTGAATAAATAGCGCGAACTTTGTTTGGGGAATCCCGCTGCCGCGCGCATTGGGAAAATACCGGAACAGCAAATATCCACTTACTAGCGTGCCCACGACGGGAACCAGTAACCGGCGCCACGCCGCGCCCCCGGGAGGATACATGCGCGTCGCGAGGCGGCCCGTCAGAAGGATAAACGCAACAACCGTCAATCCGACAATGACGCCGATGACAATGCTCAAGACAACTGAAAGTTGATCCTCGGGATTGCGGAAGCCTGTCCAGTTTAGAAGTTTTGCCCGTAGCGAGAGTTTGAGCACTCCTCCTATATTTGCAAAGCTGGCGAATGGAGGTTAGATAGCGTCGGGCACCACATACGGCGCGCGGTATTTTCGTTTGAACATCGCGTTTGCCTCGTGGTCTCCCTCGCACTCCATCTTCTCGGCATCAAACGTCAGAGTTCGGCCGAGCCGGTATGAAATGTTCGCGAGATGCATGAGCGTGGCCGACTTGGCGCCTTCTTCAATGGGTGCGTTGCGCTTGGCCGGGTCGTTCGCGCGCACCGCGTCGATGAAGTTGGCCCAATTGTTGCCGCCCTCATCTTCTGCTGGGCCCGGGTGTCGTTCCTTGGTTTTAGTATCAAAGAGATACGTCCAATACTTCGTGTACCACTCGATGCACAAATACCCCTTGCTTCCGTAAAAAATGTTACCGATGCTCCCTGAATCACCTTTGTGATTCACGCCAATCTCGTCTTCGTAATTCGTCGCCCAGTGCCGCACTTCAAAGGTCATCAGTTTGTTCTTGCCGCCTTCCCGGAATTCATAGGAAACCGACAACGTATTTGGCGTCTCCTGGTCATCGTCGAACATGTAGTGGCCGCCGATGGCGCTCACTTTGTAGGGATAGCTGACGCCTAAACCCCAGCGCGCGATATCCAGCTCGTGGATGCCTTGATTTCCCAAATCGCCGCTGCCGTAGTCCCAAAACCAGTGCCAGTTGTAGTGAAAGCGATTCTTGGTGAAGTCGTGCTTAGGCGCGGGGCCGAGCCATTGATCGTAGTGGACGCCGGCCGGTACCGGTTCCGCCGGCGCCCGCCCAATCGTGTCGCGCCACTTATAGCAAAGACCCCGCGCGTGGTACACGTCGCCGATTAATCCGTCATTCATTTTCTGAATGGCGTCACGTATGGCCACGCCTGAGCGGCTATTTGTCCCGTGCTGCACGATTTTGCCGTACTTCTTGGTAGCCGCGACAATCTGCTTCGACTCGAAAACAGTGTGCGAGCACGGTTTCTCGCAATACACGTGCTTGCCGGCCTGCAGCCCCCAGATGGTCTGCAGGGTGTGGCTATGATCCGGAGTAGCAATCGAGATCGCGTCAATGGACTTGTCTTCGAGGAGCTTGCGGATTTCCCAGTAGCTGTCCGGCTTCTTGCCGCTACTTTTCTCTACCATGTCCAGGCGGCTATTGAGAATGCTTTCGTCGATGTCGCAGATGGCCGCAATCTCGACGTTCTTCATCTGCGAATATTGTTTTAGATGCGCTCTACCCTGGGCTCGCACGCCTACGCAGGCGATTCGTACAGTATCGTTCGCGCTCGCGAGCATGTGGCTTTTCACTTGGGTGGAAGCCAAAGCGCCGGTCGCCCCCATCAGGAAATATCGTCGGTTCATTGTGGCACCTGTCCGTATGGTTTGGGATCGCTAGCCCTAACCACTACTATAGCGATAAAGGCGAAACAATGAGGGAGCGGCCTGGTTGTAAACGGCGCCCCCGCCCGACGAAAAAACGGACTCTTCCGGAGCGAATCCAGCGCGTGCCGGAAACTGCGCGGTTTATCCGTAGCGCGGCGCCGGCATTTTTTCGTGAAGTTTCAAACGACTATGCGCGGCAGGTGGTTCCCCCGGCGCTGCGGCCGAATCCAGAGCTTTGGCCCAATGTTGGTTTACATGCCGCCTGGCTGGGGCACAGCACGGTGCTGCTGAAAATCGATGGCTTCACGATTTTGACCGACCCGGTCTTCAGCACGCGCATCGGCCTGAGCCTGGGGCCGCTCACACTGGGCATAAAACGGCTGGTCGAGATCGCGCTGCCCCCACAGGCTCTTCCGCCGGTGGATCTGGTTCTTCTCTCGCACGCGCACATGGACCATTTCGATCTGCCGAGTTTGCGCCGCCTGGAGAATCCGCAGACGCAAATCGTGACAGCTTCGCAAACCTCCGATTTGCTGCGCGTGCGGCGCTATGCCCGCGTACACGAGCTGCGCTGGAACGAGTCTGTCGAACTGGGCCCGGCCAGAATCACCGCGTTTGAGGTGGCGCACTGGGGCGCTCGCATGCGCGGCGATATCTATCGCGGCTACAACGGCTACCTTATCGAGGTTGGCAAAACGCGTGTTGTGTTTGGCGGCGATACCGCTCTTACGGACAGCTTCAAGCGGCTGCGCACGGTGCGGCGAGTGGACCTCGCCATCATGCCCGTCGGCGCTTACGACCCCTGGATACGCGTACACTGCAATCCGGAGCAAGCCTGGCAAATGGCCAATGACGCGGGCGCCGAGTTCGTGCTGCCCGTGCATCATCAAACCTTCCACCTCAGCCGTGAGCCGAGCCTGGAACCTATCGAACGTATTCTTAGGGCCGCGGGCTCCGCTCCGGAACGGGTTGCGTTGCAATCCATCGGGCAGGAATTTCACGCCTAGGGTTTCGTGGTTCGGGTGAGTGTCTTCGCGTCCTCGGGAGCGCCCGTCGTTTTGTCCTCGCGCGTCAGGTGCAGCATGAAGGGCGTGATTTGAAAAGGCAGCTTCTCTTTCGCCTGTAGCGGAACCATGGCTGGCGCCTTCAGCAAATGCAATTGATTCGACCACGGATCGATGCGAATGCGCGACCCTAGCGGCAAAGCAGAGATTTGCTGCGTATCTCTGACCCTCAACTCCGGAGCCCGATTCATCAAGCCGGGAAGCCGCAGTTCCTTGTGGCTATCCGCCATGCGATTGCCAAGTAGGGGGCTGACAAGGTGCGGAACGTCGTTGCTTCTTGCCGCCAGCATGCGAAGAAACAGGCCCACTCTCGGCAGCGCGTCTTTGTACGGGGAGTTGTTCAGAATTTCGACAGCCTTGGTGTCCGCCGCCTGCTCTTCTTGTTTGGTCCTCGCCACGGCGATGCTCTTCAAGGTCGCTGGATCGTCGAACAGTAGCCTGTCGGCAAACGCGTACTTCGTCTTCATCGAATGGCCCAATGCGATGTGCGCCAGTTCGTGCGCCAGGACGGCCGCGAGCGAGGCTTCATCCGGCAGGACGTCGATCAATCCGCGGCTGATCAGGATCGTATGATTCACCGCAATCGACTCGAGCGGAGTCGTCAAGAGCACGCGCGCGCGAATCGGCGGATCGAGATAAATATTATTGGTGACCTCCAGATTGTTCAGTACGGTATCCAATACTTGATCCACTTCGCCCGTCGGAGCCAACAATCCCGCCCGCTGCAGCCTGTTTGTTACGTTTACCGCGGCCTGCTGTTCCCACATGCGGAACGACTGCAGGGGCGAATTTTCCAATGAAGTCTCGCTCGAATCGTTCACTCCTTGCGGAACGTCGATGGACATGTTCATAAATATCTGGTCTTCGGTCTGCCGCGATCTCTGGTAATCCCACAAGCGAGTCTGTGCCCGAATGGGTGGAGAATGCGTTAGGCCGTTACGCTCGCTCTCATCCTGCGCGTAGATAAACGAAGGAAGCCACAATCCGCCCGTGTTCAGGCGCCAGGAATCGAAGTGCGACAAATCGCGCGAGGGCGCCGGAATATAGGAGCCATTGATTCGCACGATATGGTAGTCGCGATCCTCCACCCACAAGCGGCCGGCGAATCGCCGCTTGCCGGCCTCTTTTTTAGGTTGCACGTCGATCGCGAGGCATCGTACTTCCCCTAGAAATTCACGCCCTTCCAGCTCAAATGTGTAGTGCGCGCGATCGAAATCGGCGATGTCCAAGAACATTTGATCGGCAAATCCGCGCGCATAATAGTCCTTTGTGAACATCGCCGTGAAGATGTGCGGGATGCCCGCGAATCCGGAATTCGGCAAATAAGACTTGTCGACGATTCCCTCGGCGAGGTTCAGGCGGCCCAGGAAATAATGGTCTTTGCGGGGAACGAATTCCAGCTCCGGATCCGCCTTCAATTCCTGAATGTAGGTTTCGATGACGGGTTCTTTGTCGCGCAATTTACCGATGAGCGCGCGCTCGTTAGCGATGGCCCGGTCGATCGCTTCCTCGAAATGTTTTGGGGGCGCGGCGGTCTGCGCAACGCAGAGGCCCGTCGCCATTAAGGCGCATGCTAAGGCCGTGAATATACGATAAAGCAACATCTCTTGATAGTTCTATGTCAGCTCGAAAGTGATGCGAATGGTGGCCGGCGTGTCCACCGGTACCCCGGCGCGCGTGGCCGGCTTGAAGCGTACTAGCGCGGCGGCCTGTTGCGCGGCTTCGTCCAGCCCGTGCCCGAGGCCGTGGAGCACGCGGCCCACGCGGATCTCCCCGGTCGCCAGAAATACAACTTCTAACGATACTTCGCCTTCCACCCTGGAATCCCGGGCATCCCTCGTATAGACCGGTTTGGGTTTGAAAAGTATCTCGACCGCTTTATATGCGCTCGTCTCGGGTTGGCTTGGCGGCCGAGACTCGGCAGGCCGGGCGGTTTGATCTCCGAAGCCCCCGAGATGAACAGCGGCGTGAGCGCCGCCGCCGGCTCGCGCGCTCTGCCCATCGCCGAAAGCGCCGACAGTAACCGTTTGCGAGGCGCTCGTCCCGGTGGACGCGGCGGTCTGTTCGAATGCACCCACGCGTACTGGAATTTTCGGTGCAACTGGCAACGCGGCCACTGGCGGCGGTGGCGCCTGTGACGGTGTTTCCAGATTCACAGCCTTGGGCGCTTCCGGAATCGGGTCAATGGCTCTCGGCGCGGGTTTCAGCGCTGCCAGAGGAGGTGGATTTTCCGCGGTGAGTTTCGGAAGAACGACGGGATTTGCAATCGCTCGAGGAGCAGCCAGTCTGGTTTCCAATCGCCGGCGCGCCGGCTGGATAGAAACCGGTGGACGCAAGGCAGGTGCGATCAAAGGAACGGCCGCGGCCGGCCTGCGCGCGTGTTCGGTAACAGGCACGCTCAGCGCCAGCAGAAGCCCAGCAGCGCATACGTGCGCTACAATGCTGCCGGCATAGCTTCGCCACGATCTTTCCATCTCCCCAACATGGTAGCCCTTCGCGGTAACAGACACGCGGCCGTCCGGCGCGTTGCTATACTCGTGAAGTTCCTGCATCCGGCTGGAGTGGCGGAACTGGCAGACGCACGGGACTCAAAATCCCGCGACCTTCACTGGTCATGTGGGTTCGACCCCCACCTCCAGCACCATAGGTAAATCAACAAATTAACGCAAAAAAACCTGTTCCGCGTGTAATGGCGTGTAGCGTGCTTAGGCACATACATGCCACTCACGCCGTATCGTCGTCACCGCAAGGGCTGCGAACTATCGCGCCCGGAAGATACGGGAAGACATCGCTGAAACGGCAAATCCTACGATGTAATTGGGAATGGCGCCGGTATCGGACGTGCGATTCGAACTGCAGACCGGCCAATAGCATTGCGAATCCGAAGGGTGGTTCAGAAACGCCCTTCGCCGAGAGTTACGCCGAGTACGTCATGTTCAACAATGCGCGATCGATTGAAAGAGTTGATTGCTTATTCAGGAGATCCAGTTCCCGAAATCATCCCTGCCCGGCTTTTTTATCCATAAGTTGAAGGCTTCGCCAGCAGGCCCGTACGAATCAGTTGTGTGATCGCATCCACTACCAGATCGCGTGCGATGGCAGTATGGTACACGCGCCACTCGGCCAGTGAGTGAAGACCCTGCTTGACAAACTCCGCCTGAACCCTGAGTTGTTCGGCTCCGGCCTCGGTATTGGGGATAGGCAGTCCGGCTGCGAGTAGCATTTTCATGATGGCGCCCGTTGCTTCATCCTGGATGGCTTGAATAGCCCGATAGAGTTTTTTCTCGTCTTTGGGCGGCGAGAGCAGCATTCTAATCGCGGCGGGATTTTCCTCGGCAAAAATAAAGAACGCTTCCACGCCTGCCCGAATCCGCTCAGCGAGGCTCGGCGGAGGCTGGATCGCATTCCTACCCGTGGCCAGCAGGCGCTCGCGAATCTCTCGACTGACCTGGAGATAAAGATCCTGCTTCGAAGAAAAGTGATCGTAAAGGACCGGTTTTGTGATTCTGGAAGCGGATGCGATCTCGTCGAGGGAAACACCATGAAAACCCCGATCCGCAAATAGCTCCAGCGCCTTTTCGAGGATGATCCGTTTCCGCTCGCTTCCGGAAACGCGTTTCCGCGATGTTATCTTGGCCGGCCGTTTCATGCAACCTACTGATCAGTAGGTTATCAAATAAGGAAAGGATAAGATCATGAATAATTATCTTTGGATCGCACAGGGCATTCTGGCATTGATGTTTTTGGGCTCGGGCATCGCCAAGTCGGCCATGTCCCGCGAAAAGATGCTCGCCACAGGTCAGACCGGGGCCGCGAGCCAGCCTATTGGCCTGGTACGGTTTATTGCGTGCTGCGAAATTCTGGGTGCAGCCGGTCTTGTTTTACCGTCTGTACTCGGAATCGGCCGTTTTCTGACGCCGGTTGCGGCTATGGGGCTCGCCGTTATCATGATCGGCGCGGCCCGCATTCATGCGAGATTAAGAGAGCCGCGTGCCGTGGCGGTAAACATAGCGCTGCTCGCTGTGTGCGTGTTTGTGGTGTACGGCAGATGGTGAGCGACACAAACTCAACGGCGACTAATCTGGATACGTCGTCTGCAAAATGCCGACAAGCTCGGATTCGACTGGTTGCGGTAGCGACAGCGCCCGGAGCTTTGCGATCGTGTTTTGGACCGGATATCGGAATGTCTTCAATTCGAACTCGCCATTCCACCACACGGCATAACTGGCAAGCGACCCACTAGTGCGAGGTTGGCCGATGCTCCCAGGGTTCAACAGGATTTTGTCGCCTATCGTCCGAATGAACGGCACATGGGTATGTCCGACGAGAAGGATATCCGCTGACACTGCCTCAATCTCGCCGATCCACTGTTCTCCATTCGGCTGACAACGACCGTACAACGGGTTGGACGGCATCGCGTGGGTGAGATGAAATCGCTTGCCACAACGCACAGCTTCGGCGTGCAGAGGCACATCGCGAAGGTAAGCCTTCTGTGCATCACTCAACACAGAAGACGTGAACCGCCTTGTGGCTTCAGCGATCATCCGGTACCGCGGCTTTGGTCGGCAAAACCGGTCTGTACCGCTACGTCTGCGATGGAATCGCCCTTGCGGAGTAATCGCCGCGCGTCATTCAGCTTCTCAATCAACTGGAACGATTGTGGCGGCATGCTGGCGAGACTTGCTATCAGATCTTGGGTACAGCAGTCCCCAGGCGATGTGTTGATGTTGATACAGAACATCTCAGAGTCCTCTACCAGCGAGCGATGAGGTACGCCTGCGGGAACCTGCGCGCCTTCATCGGGACCGATTTTAACGAGTTCATCGCCGATGATGAACCGGCGGCTTCCTGACAGGACGAACGTTATCTGATCCTCGTAGTGAAAATGGATAGGCAGTGCCACGTCGAAGCCGCGGACCGTTCCCACTTCTACAGCTCCGCTCCCGAGTGGGCGAGAATACTGCCGAGCGGCTGTCGTGCTGACAATGTCGGCTGGACTCAAAAGGCCAAAAAGCTGCCGTCATGATGGCCGCAAATACGAGGTTCGCACATGGGCTGAAATCGTCAGCGATGTATGGATCTACGCTGCGCCATTACTACGGCGCTTGTGGCAAGCTGAATCAGTGGTCGCGGTGCGGCAGGCAGATATCAGTGACGGCGAAAGCCTGTTTCAGCTTGTCAGACTATTTCCTACTCCCACGCCCGCAAGCAAGGAAGCTTTCGTCCGTTGCCTGAAATCGAAGCTCTCCGATGCTTCCAGCTACGTCGCGCTCGCCTGGGATGGTGATTCTGCTGTCGGCTATGTTTCTGGAGATTTCCACCCGGCTTTCTACGCTGGAGGCCGAGTAGCGTGGGTAGATGAAATCTTAGTTGTTGCGGAGCGCCAGAGGCGCGGTATTGGGACGCTCCTGATCGAAGCTTTTGAGCAGTGGGCAAACGTGCACCGGTGCGTGCTGGTTTCGCTCGCGACAGCAGGTTCAGCCGGCTTCTACGAGCGGCTAGGGTACGCGACCAAGGCGGGTTATTTCAAGAAGTACTTCGCATCCGGGCGCCCACGCTCTGACACGGTTTAGCAGCTTAGCCATAAGGCGAACACACCACGCGCGCAGGCCTCCTGAGGAGGCACTCGCCAGAGAACTCGACTGCAAATCACGGCAGAAAGTGCATCCGTGTCAGTAGCGACTGGTACCGCGGCCTACTACGCAAGTTCTTCCACGTGGGATCGACTTTAAGAAAGACCATCTTTGGATCGCGCTGCGCGAACCCGCGCTCGAGCCAATTTAGCGCTTCAACAGGATCACCGAGAGAGTTGTACACGATCGCGATGTGATAAGGGGGGACGTGTCGTTCACCGGCAAGCTGGAGCAGCTGGCCAAGAATTGCTTGGGCTTCAGGCGTCCCTCCGAGTTTGACGTGCGCTAAACCCTCCAACGCCAACGCATGCGTGTCAGATGGGCAGAGGGAACGTGCGGCACGCGTTTCTGCGATCGCCTCAAGGAAAAGATTCTTTTCTATACATGCGCTTGCGGCAAACAGATGAGCCACGCGTGAATTCGAGTCCAATTGAAGCGCCTCCCGTAATCGAGCAACGGACTGCTCGAGTCGACCAGCGTGCAGGAGGAACCAACCCTCCATGGCATTGATGAGTCCCGAGAGCGGGTCGAGTTCGCGGGCACGCTCAATTTGGGCGAGAGCTTCCTCGTGGCGTCCCGTATTCGATAACAAATGTGCATACATCCAGTGGGTATCGGCGCTGGCAGGGTTTAGCTCCAGCGCCCGCCGAAAGTGCTTCTCCGCCATGTCCCACAACCAGTCATGCCAGAACGTGTTGAACGCGAGCACCGCATGCGCTTCCGCAAGATCGCCATCAAGTCTCACGGCTTCTTCCGCAGCGTGTTTCGCTTTTGGGAGAACTTCGCTCGGTGCATGCTCGAGCGTGAGCGCGAACATGCGATAGCCATGGGCCAACCCAACTTGCGCAACGGCGTCGGAGGGATCTCTTTCGATGGCTTGTTGAAAATAGGACAGACCGAGCTCTATTCCCGAGGGCGTCATCCTGAAGAGATGAAAGCGTCCTTTCAAGTAGAGTTCCTGCGCTTTCAGATCAAAAGTGTGATGCTGGAATACTCCTGACTGTTCTCCACCTGCAAAACTGATACTCAGAGCGTGCATCACGGCCAAAGTGATTTCTTCCTGCACTTCGAAGATGTCCTGCAAGTCGATCTCGCGATCGTAACGTTCTGACCACAGCTGACATCCATCGGCGGCATTCACTAATTGCGCAGCGATCCTTACCCGGTTCCGGAATTTTCGCACGCTACCTTCAAGCACCGTGCCAACGTTCAGCTTTTGTGCAATCTCGGCGATATCTACCTGCTTGCCCTTGAAGTAAAAAGCAGAGGTCCGTGCCACGACTCGCAATTGCCTGAGCTTCGATAGCCGGTTCATCAGCTCTTCCGCAAGCCCGTCGCAGAAATACTCCAACTCAGGATCAGCGCTAACGTTTACAAACGGTAGCACTACGATCGCTGGCTTTGCCGTGAGCGGGACCGCGCCAGCCTCGTCTGCAGCCGACCTCACATTCGCGACGAACTCGTAACCGCGGCCTGGCACAGTAACGATATAGCGATGCTCGCCGCGCCCTTCGCTCAAAACGCGGCGGAGTTGCGAAATGTTCTGAGTCAAGTTGTTCTCTTCAATCACCGTGTCGGGCCAAACGGCATGAAGCAGTTCTTCCTTATCGAGCAGTGCTCCGGCGTGCTGGACAAGATAGGCGAGCGTATCGTAGACCTTCGGGGTCAGCGATATGGGCGTGCCATCCCGGTCCAACAAAACACGCTTAGCTGGGTTAAGACGAAAATTGCCGAATTCGTAAATTCGAATCGGTTCCCCAGCCATAGTTTTCATATCTTCTCAGAAACTTTCAGACGTTCCTAAGGATTTCTTTTCGGGATTCCAAGCATACTTGCCTCGTTGATCTGTTTCGGCGATTGCTACCACGCAGAGAAAACCGGACCAGAAAACAGAAGGAGATTGCATGAGAAAGCGTGTATTACGAATTTCCGCGATGATTGCCTTGGTTATGGCCGGAACGCAAATGGTTGTTTCCGCTCAGGAGCCAGGTGGCGCCGAAAATTCTCGGAGGAAGGCGCCTGATATCGAAGGCGTTTGGACCGTGAACGTCACTATCCGCGATTGTCAGACGGGAGACGCGATCCGGAGCCTTCGTGCTCTGAACCTGTTCATCCACGATGGCTCCTTGACTGAAACTGCGGTGAACGTCTTACGTACGCCGAGTGTGGGCATTTGGAAGCATCTCGAAGGACAAACCTATGCCTCAATATTCACGTTCTTTCGCTATAAGCCCGATGGCACCTTTGCCTCAAGGGCAAAGGTTACCCGCACCATCGAGCTTAAGGACAATGGCGGAGAATTCACAAGCAGCGGCACCGTCGAAGATTTCGATGCCGACAACACGTTGATCTCCACGGCGTGTGAGACCGAAACAGCGACTCGCCCCGAATAACCCGCAAAAAGGCCCTTCAAAAGAGGCACATTAACTGGGCTGTGAACGGATATTGCTATCCACAGTTCGCCTGGCCTGGATGATGAGCTGGGCTGCCCCTCAAAGGCGGTAGCCCAGCGAGCGGTCGCGCCGCAAGTCTGCCATGTTATTGGCCTGGTGCTGAGCAAAGCCCCACAGGTAAGTAGAGTACGGATCAAACTGGAGGGATAATCGTGCCCGAGACCATCATCAGCACTGCGACGGACAAGAGGATCAAAGCAAACGAAAAGAGCCCACTCTTAGAGCCGGAGGCCTGCCGTCGCTCGCGCCATCGACTTTTCTATGGCTGGTTCGTAGTTGTGGCGGCCGGAGTGGGTATGCTTCTCGGCGCCGCGCCGATTGTGGTGTTTTCATTCGGCGTGTTTCTAAAGCCGCTCACTGAGGAATTCCATGCAGGCCGCGCCGCGGTATCGCTGGCCATTACAATCCTGAACTTCAGCACTGCAATCGTTTCAACTCTGGTGGGGTTCCTGTGTGATCGCATCGGCGCACGTAGAGTTGCGGTATCGGGAATGCTGCTGCTGGCGCTCTGCTTGCTTTCTGCCCGAATCATTGGTGCAAGACTTTGGGAACTGTACGTTTTTTATGCCGTCGTAGGAGCAATCACCCCTGCGACTACGACGGTTCCTTACAGCATGGTAGTCTCGCGCTGGTTCAACCGGCGAAGGGGACTTGCCCTGGGACTTATGATGCTCGGCTTAGGTCTCGGAGCTGTCGTGATGCCGCCTCTCTTTCAGTATCTGATCGGCCGGGTTGGGTGGCGGTCCGCTTACGTTGCTGCGGGTGCGGTCGTGCTGCTTTTCCCGATTCCTGTTGTGAAACTCTTTCTAAAGCAATCACCCCAAGACCTTGGCTTACTTCCTGACGGTTCGCTTCAGGTTCACACTGGAGAGGCGCCGATAAATGAAGGCCGCACTTGGAGTGAGATTTGTCGTACAGAAACCTTCTGGGTTTTGGTCGGGACCTGCGCGCTATTCGCAGTAAGTGTCGCGGGATGTATGCCTCACGTGCCGGCGATGTTCAGCGACTGGGGAGTCGATCCGAAGAGAGCGGCTCTCGCGGGCTCCGTTGCCGGCCTCGGAGTCCTTGTCGGACGGGTTGGCTGTGGCTACTTTCTCGACCGCCATTTTGGGCCTCACGTGGCGGCGGTTGTCGGTGTACTTGCCGCATGCGGCATCGGTCTTTTGTGGATAGGCAGTCCCGCGGTCGGTATGGCAGGAGCAATGCTGCTCGGCCTCGGATTCGGATGCGAGGTAGACATAATGGCCTATCTAATGTCTCGCTATTTTGGGTTGCGCTCCTTCGGCATCGCATTTGGATTCGGATTCGGGCTTTTCGTATTGGCCGCGGGTATAGGTCCAACACTTATGGGGATGGGCTTCGACTACACCGGATCGTATCGTGCGCCCCTTGCCGCATTTTTCGTCGCGACACTCGTGGCGGCTTTCGTCATCTATCGCCTTGGGCCGTTCCGGTATGGCCCGAGCCGCCTCTCACAGCAACAGTCCGCCCCCGGGACGGAGCCTCGGCCATGACACCTGCTATTGCCGCTGATTCTCTATCGGAACAACCAGCGATAACCCTGCTGCGAATGACCGGCGGTTTGATTCTGCATCAGTGTTTGTATGTCGTCGCCACGCTGGGTATTGCCGATCTGCTCAAGGACGGCGTCGCGACCGCCGCTGAGTTGGCCGGTACTCTCCACGTCGATGAAGAGGCACTTCATCGCGTATTGCGCCTTCTGAGTGGGCACGGTGTGTTCGAAGAAATCGCCTGCCGAACGTTCGCCAACAGCCCGCTCTCTGAATGCTTACGAACGGATATGGCAGGAGCCGTTCGTTCATTGCTCATCCTGCGCGGCGGGCCTGATACTCTAGCGGCTCTCAGCGAGCTACTCTTCAGCGTTACCACCGGAAAGCCGAGCTTTGAGAAACGCTGTGGCTCGGAAATGTTCCCGCACCTCCGCCGCAGTCGGGACCAGGCGTTGATGTTTGACGATGCCATGACGGCGCTGACTGCGCTCTGGGCGCCGCGGCTTGCGGCTGCTTACGAATTTGCACCCTGGGGCAGCCTCATGGACGTCGGTGGCGGTAATGGTTTGCTGCTTGCCGAGATCTTAAAAGTGCATCGGGGATTGCGCGGAGTTCTGGCGGAACAACCTGACGTCTTGGAGCGAGCACGCCAGCGCGGTTTTTTCTCAGGTGAACTGGCCGGCCGCGTCCAATTCGAGTCGTGCGATTTCTTCCGAGAGATCCCTGCGGGATGCCGCGCTTACCTCTTGAAAATGGTCATTCACGACTGGGACGACAAGCGCGCCAGTCAGATCCTAATCAATTGCCGTCGAGCAGTCCCCAAGGATGGTGTCCTGCTGCTGGTTGAATATCAATTGGGCGAGCAGAATACGCCATCGTTCGGCAAGACCGTCGATATATTTATGCTCGCCGTGACCGGAGGCAAAGAAAGAACGCTCGAACAGCATCGGGATCTGCTTGCAAGTGCGGATTTCCGTCTCAGGCGCGCAATTCCAGTCTCGGATGAACTTATGATTTTAGAGGCGCTGCCGGTTTGAACGGTCGGGAACCCGATTCGCGAATCGCACCATGCCGGCGCTTGAAGATTCGAAGCTAATCTTTTCTGGGCAATTCGCGGTGGGCGAAAAACAGAGATGTTTTGACGGATGGATCGCGGCCGTCCGGACAGAGTTCCTATGCGGCAAGACGCGAGTAGTCGCCAAGGGTAGATCTACACATCGCCGTCACTCACGGGTAATCCAAGGCAGAGTCTTCAAATCTCTTCAAATCTCAAGGTTGCGCGTTCTACGTCCAAATGGCTTCGCCGGTCAGATCAAAGGGACCAGGTAGATTCGCATTCTAGTTACCAAGCGAAGTTGAGGGGACCTAATAAGCCGACGTTGTGGGTTGAAAGCCAGCGGTGAATTCGAAGTGAATTAGCTCCGGTCTGCTCTTTCGTTGTAATAACAAATGCGATTTAACAAGCAGGGCAGCACAAGCAGGCGGCGGGAACAGCAGACGAACCGCGAGCAACCCTCGCTATCAGCTCCGGAATGCATCATTTCTCAAGCAAAGACATCTCTTTGAGAAGTCGCTTACGTTCCTTGAGGGAAGGATAGTCGCCTTCATTCAAAGCCACGCCAAGCCGCTCACGGTTATACCAAGACGTTTTCTCGATGGCTGTTTGTAGCGGCGTTGGCCGCCTACCTAGACGCACCAGCGTTCGTATAGCGATGGCGTCACATATCAACTCCAAGTCGCGAAGTCTTTCCGTGTCTCTGCGGGCCTTTGCATCCGCGAATTGTTGCCAAACGTACTCATGTCCGATTTCGTGCGCGACGAGCGCCGCAAGCTCGTCGGCGGTCGCCAATCTCAAGGCGGGCAGAGAGATCAACAGAACCGCTCTCTCGTGCAGGCCCGTCCACGCCTGTGGGACCGAGATCACTCTCACCTCATAAATACCGATCCGTTTGTGTGCCCGTAACACGGGCTCTATGGCTTCGAGCTTCCGCTGCTCACCCCCGCTGAACTGAGTGACCGCGCCCTTAGCCGGCAGAAAGTGCAACACTCGGGCTTTCTCCTCAATGCTGACGGGAGCCGGGCGACACGCGTCCAAATCGAGTTTCCACGCCGTTTCCACGTCCCGGAAAACGCAATCTCCGTTCGCGCCGGGGAGAGGTATAACGACCGGCAACACGGATAGGATGACAGCCCGGACGGGACAATATCGTATTACACTGTGGAGACTTCGCCATGAGAGTTCCATGGCGCAAGCCTGAGACCGGGGTGCTCACCGTGTCCTTTGAGAACGGCGAGAATTCGCCTAGTATCCGCGAAGCAAATTCTTTAGGGTGTTATGTCCAACGCATTGAGTGGTTTATACACGTTTGGCTCATACCGGCTAGATGCTGCATCGCGAGTTCTGACGCGTTCCGGCACAGTGGTCGCGCTTGCTCCAAAGACATTCGACCTGCTAATTCTAATGGCCGAGAGTGGCGGACGCCTGCTGAGCAAGCGCGAATTGATGGAGGCTCTGTGGAACGGCGCGTTCGTAGAGGAAGCCAACCTCTCGTTTCAGATGTCCTCGCTTCGGAAGGCCTTGGGCGAGGACGGCAACCTATGGATTGAGGCGGTGCCGAAGTATGGATACAGATTCAAGGCGGCCGTGGAACGACCCGACGTGCCAAAGAACTCGCCACAGCCGGATGTTGGCCAGTCACGCCAAGTGGGGCCGACGCTTCCTCCAACCCGCTCGCGAGCTTGGTTGATCGTTGGTGCTGCGGCACTGGTGATTGCGGTTGGCATCACGAGTTGGCTGCTTTGGTTTAGGAAACAAGGTGCGAGTGCTGCGCTGCATGTGGTTCCTGCAACGACTTACCCCGGTCGTGAAACGACCCCGACGCTTTCCCCGGATGGTAGCCAAATCGCGTTCTCGTGGGATGGGGAAAAGGGCAACAACTTAGACATCTACGTCAAGCTAATTGGCGAGAACAGGCCTTTGAGGCTTACCAGCGATCCTCGTTCCGAATTCAGTCCAGTGTGGTCTCCCGATGGCCGCCGTATCGCATTTTGCCGTGTTGGAGAATCTGGTAGTGAAATCGTCCTCATTCCGGCGCTTGGCGGCCCCGCACGTATCTTGGCCAATCTCCCGAAGCAAGTAGATCCCGAGCATCCCCGACGCCCATTGACCTGGTTTGTTGAGAATTCACACCCTGACAGGCAGCTGGCATGGTTTCCTGACGGACAGTTTCTTGCGGTCGTAGCGCGGAAATATCCCGGCGGACCCAATACGATTTTTTTATTGTCGGTGGACGACGGAGAAATGCAACCGTTAACCTTACCACCCGATCGGAGTTGGGGCGACGGCTCCCCCTCGATTTCGCCGGACGGACGTCGCCTGGCTTTTATGCGTTCCTTAGTGAAGTACCGAGGGCCTGCGCACCTTTACGTCCTACCCTTGTCTGGTCGAAAGGCCCTGGCGGGTGAACCTCAACAGGTCACACCGAAAGAAGCTGACCTCGACGCATTGTCGGGGTTGGCGTGGACTTCGGATGGCCGCCGGCTCGTATTTCCTGCAGCCCGGAGTTTGTGGACTGTGGCCTTAGACAGCAGGGTTCCCGCACCCCTGGCATTGCCCGGTTACAACCCTAGTTATCCGGCGATTTCAGCGAAAGGTAACCAATTGGTATTCGTAGATTCGTCTGCTCAGATACCGACATCTGGCGTGTCAACGGCCCGGCATTTACGCAGAACAAGTCTGCCCGCGCGCCCAGCGCACCAACAAGGTTGATTTCCTCTACACGGATGGACACGAATCCACAATACTCACCGGACGGGAGTCGGATTGCGTTCACCTCATCCCGGAGCGGAGCAGTGGAGATTTGGGTTTGCGACAGCGATGGCACGAATCCCGTTCAGCTCACTGATCAAAAGGACCTCAAGGCGGAGGAGGTACCCCTCGCTGGTCCCCCGACGGCCGCTATCTCGCCTTCGACTCGACCAAGTCAGGGTCAGCAGATATTTATGTGGTCTCCGCCCAAGGTGGGCCGGTTCGTCGTATTACGTCCGAAACCTCAGATGAGGATATGCCGAGTTGGTCTCACGACGGCAAATGGGTCTATTTCGAATCGGATCGCACCGGGGTTTTTCAGATATGGAAGGTTCCGTTTGGGGGAGGAACGGCCGTCCAGGTGACGAAGAACGGTGGTGCCGACGCCTTCGAATCTCGTGATGGCAAATTTGTGTACTACACAAAATGGGAGCAACGCGGCATCTGGCGAAAGCCGGTGGAAGGCGGCCCGGACACACTCATTATCAACAACGGAACAACTTTACATTGGGGCCTCTTTGACGAAGGCACGTGTCTGATCGATCCCGATACGGCCGCTGGTCCAACCATCGATTGCTTAGATTTCGGCTCGAACAAGGTAACGACAGTTTCCAGACTGCCAAAGAAGACCCGCATTAATGAAAACGGGCCCTCATTCTCCGTCTCGCACGACGGTCGGTGGATTCTCTATGTGACTGTAGAGCGGGAGGAGAGCGACATCATGATGGTGGACAATTTTCGATAAAAGCGGACCCACACAGCCTGCACTCGGCCGCATTGCGCCGCACGATCTACGACAGCGCAGCTGCTTGTCAGTTGGCGAAACATCGCCTTGCACAAACCATACGAATTATCGTTGTCGTGAGAAATTGAGATCCGCAAACACGTCCAACATATCCATCCTCCCTGGTCGCGCAGCCTTTAGCAATCCAGGATGTCAACCTGGCGCCACTTGGACGAGGAAACGCGCTCCTCGGAGAACTGAGATTGCGAGTACACCTAATATCCGCCTATCCTGACGCCCCGACTTACTTCACATTTAGTTTGATGGAATAAATTCTTCGACCTCGAACGACTGCCGGACCATCGCCCGCAGTTCCTCGAGCGATCCGATATGCCCGGTACCAAGTGCCTGCGTCAGAGCATTACCGACCGCTGTTGCCTCTGCCGGTCCGGCCACTACGCGCCGCTGGGTAACGTCCGCCGCAAGCTGGTTCAGCAACGCGTTCCGGGAACCGCCGCCCACGATGTGAATCACCTTGATCTGGCTTCCGGTGAGCTGTTCGAGCGCCTCCAATACTTGCTTGTAGCGCACCGCCAGGCTGTGCAAAATCAAACGTGTCACGCTGCCTGCGTCTTGAGGCGGCTCTTGCTCGGTCTTATGGCAATACTCCACGATGCGCCGGGGGTGGTTGCCGGGCGAGACAAATTCGTCGAGATCGAGAACAGTTGCCGAAGGCTTCGCGGCGGCCGCGCGGTCCATGAGTTCGGCGTAGGAGTAGTCCTCGCCCGCGCGCGCCCACGCCCGCTTACACTCCTGTAGTACCCACAGCCCGGGAATATTTTTCAGAAAACGAATCTTGTTCTCGACGCCGGCTTCGTTGGTGAAGTTCGCCTCGAGCGACGCATCGGTAATGACAGGTTCCTGCAGCTCCAGTCCCATCAATGACCACGTTCCCGAGCTGATGTAGCACCAGTCCTCGCCCGCAGGCGCGGGTACGGCCGCCACCGCCGATGCTGTATCGTGCGATCCGGTTGTATACACAAGCGTTTCCTGCTTGAGATCGCAGCGTTCCGCAACATACGGCAGCACGGGACCGAGTTCCGTTCCCGGATCGGTGAGCGTTCCGAGAAAGCCGCCGGCTATGCCGAGCGTCCGCAGCATGTCGGTGGCAAACTGCTTTTTTACAGGATTGTAGAATTGCGAAGTGCTCGCAATGGTGCGTTCCGATGTCCGCGCTCCAGTCAGAAAATAATTGAACAGATCCGGCATGAACAGCAGTTGGGACGCATTCGCCAATATCTGCGGCGAATCGCGCTGGATGGCATGGAGCTGATACAAGGAATTGATCTCCATGAATTGAATGCCCGTCTGGCGAAAGATCTCGCGCCGCGGCACCTTGGCTAATACTTCTTTGAACGCTCCGACGTTGCGTGAATCGCGATAGTGCCGGGGATTATCCAATAGACTTCCGTCCGCGCCCAACAACCCGAAATCCACACCCCAGGTATCGACCGCGATTCCATCCAGCCTCTCCACGCTTTTCGCCGAGGCGCGAATGCCTTCGCACATCTCGTGAAACAAGCGCAGCGTATCCCAATACAGGCCCGTGGGCAAGCGCACGGGAGTGTTCGCGAAGCGGTGCAGCTCGGCCAATTCGACCTTGCCGCCCGTCAAATTCGCGATCATCGCGCGCCCGCTCTCCGCTCCCAGGTCCAATGCCAGGTAACTTCGGCTCATCGAGAGCGAGTATAACGTTTCAGTCGCCGGCGATCAGCGGTTCCGAGGACTGCGCGCGCTTTCCACCCATCAAACGCGCTTCGAGCATCAAGAGCAAGGCCAGGATCAAGACGGCGACGGAACCGAGCGCCGGAATCAGCATGACGTATTGCATACCCAGGTAAGCGTCTACATATCCGAGCAGCCAAGGCGCGCTCATGGCTCCGCTGACGCCAATGGATATCGTGCCGTTGTAAAAACCGGGGTGATAGGAAAAACGATCATCCAATTGTTCCGCAATCAAGGGGAATATGGGTCCGTAGGCGAGCCCGATGATGGCGGTCGCCGCGATGGCCGCGCTCAGGTTTTCCGCGAAACTCAACCAGAGATAACCGGTCATCGCGAAGAAAACACTTCCCAGCAGCATGCGCCGATGATTCCCCCGTGCCAGCAGCGATTGCGCGATCGTGCGCCCGACCATCAGCGATAGAAAATACAATGCCAGCCCCCCGAACGCGAGCAAGGGACTGATGCCGAGGCGGTGAATCAAAAAGAGCGGAAGCCAACCCGCGAGCGCCCACTCATTTCCAAACTGGAAAAATACGAGCAGGGTGAAGAGAACGGTCGCGATGCTGCGCAGATCCTTCAGCGTCTCTCGCAGAGCGTCTTCTTTACGCGGCCCTACGCGATTTCTTGCCGGTGGATGGCTGCTGCGCAAGTAAATGAATAGATAGAGAAGCGGCAGCCCCGCAAGACCCGCCGTTCCCCAACGCACGGAGCTTGTGACGTAAGCAATACCGGTAACCACCGTCGCGCACAAACAGCCGCAGCCGAACAGCAGTGCCGCCACATTGGCCGTGGCTGCGGGAGCTGCGGAAAAAGCCGGTTCCATCGCGTAGAATAAAGCGGCCGTGAGCCCGCCCGCCGACAGGCCCAGCGCCGCCAGTCCGGCAATGCGCCACCCGGTTGCGGCCGGCGGCGTTAACAGGGATAGCGCTACGAGGCTGGCGCACGCCGCGGCACAGGAAATCACCGCAATCCATCGCACCGGCACGCGCTGCACGTATTTTTGCGCGATCGTCGCCGCCGCCACGTAGCCGCCGCTCAGAGCTAAGAAATGAAATCCGATCACCCGGGGCTCCACGTCGATGTGGTATTCCCATGCCACCAGCAGCGATCCCAGCAGCCCCAGTAGTGTTCCGAGAAGAAGAAACCCGCTCAGCCAGGCAGGCGCCCGTTCGCCGGGCCGACTTTTTTCTACTAGTGGAGCAGGAGGCGTTGACACGTTCCCAGACGACCTATAAAATTAAAGCATCACTGAAAAAGGAGGTGGTCCAGTCGAATGAATTCTGGTAGTGACTGTAGCATACAATCCACGCGCGAGGTGGCCGACTCTTAGAGTCGCCGTTCGTACGTTCAGGTTTCGTTCAGTGACGAGGCCGCAGTTCCTGTGGACCGGCCGCCCGTCGCGCGTAACGTAGCTAGAGTAGTAATAACGAAGCCCCAGCCGGTCGCTTGTGAGCAGCCGTCTGGGGCTTTGCCGCCTGATGGTAAAATAATAGTAAAGGACCCATAAGAACCATGAAAGCCGGGATCCATCCCACTTACGACGAAGTGAAAGTCATCTGTGCCTGCGGCTCTACTTTCGAGACCCGCTCCACGCACAAAGGCGATCTGCGCGTCGAAATCTGCTCGAGCTGCCATCCCTTCTTCACCGGCCGCCAGAAGCTCATTGACACGGAAGGTCGCGTAGATCGGTTTCAGAAGAAGTTCGCCAAGGCAAAAGAGCTACAAGCTCAAAAGCAGGCCGCCCTGGACGCTAAGGCAGCCAAGAAAAAGCTTCTTCAATAATCGTCACCGCGCCTCATTGAGGCGCCACCAAACCTTTTCGTATCGCAAACAGCACCAGCTCCGCGGTGCGATGAATATTCATTTTCTCCATCAAATTGGCGCGATGGACCGAGACCGTATTCACGCTCAGTTCCAGGAGGCTGGCGATCTCTTTGTTCGATCTTCCTTGCGCAATCAGCTGTAATACCTGCTTTTCGCGCGCCGTCAGCTTGCTAAGCTCATCGTCCTGGCCGCGCGCGGCATAACGCAAGCCGTTCCCCATGAACCGCTTTCCTTCCGCCACCGAGCGGATCGCGCCTACGAGGTCCACATCGATGGACGATTTGAGCAGGTATCCTTTGGCGCCGGCGTCCAGCGCGTTGCGGACGTAGTTGTCGTCGGAGTGCATGCTAAGGATCAGCACTTCCGTGCCCGGAAGGTGCTTCACTATTTCTTTAGTGGCCTGAACCCCGTCCAATTCAGGCATCGACAGGTCCATCACTACAACTTTGGGCTTCAATTCATTGGCCATTCGGATCGCCTCTACACCGTTGGCCGCTTCGCCGACTACCTTCATGCCCTCGTCGTCTTCCAGAATGCGGCGAAAGCCACGTCTTACCAAGCCGTGGTCATCCGCTAACAATACAGTTATTTCTTCACTCATGATGTTTTAGGTCCTCGGGCTGACTGCCTCTTCTAAATTTTTGGCCGCGGCGGGCTCGACGGCATAGTCTTCCGGGCGCAGGGGCATCCTCACAGAAACAGTGGTTCCTTTGTCCGGCACGGATGAAATATCCAGACTGCCGCCCAACAGCTCCGCTCGTTCTCGCATGGCAATAAAACCCAAGCCGCGCCGCGCAGGCTTCTTGGTTTGAGGCAGTCCCCTGCCAAAATCTTTCACATTCACAGCTAAAGATCGCTCCGAAAACATCATTTCCACTTCAGCGGCTTTCGTGCCGGAATGCTTGGCGGCGTTGTTCAGCGCCTCTTGGACGATCCGGAAACAATGGATGGCCGGCTGGCCGGTGATTCGCACCGGCCTGCCCACGATGGATGTGTGCGCTTCAATACCGGTCTGTTTCTGAAATATATCCGTATACCATTCGATGCCTTTTACCAACCCGTAGTCATCGATCACCGACGGATGCAGCATTTGGGACAGGCTTCTTACTTTTTCGAGCGCATTGTGTGTGATCTCGCGGACTTCGCTTACCTCGGTGCGAAACAGCGAGTCCGGCGGCAGGCCCTTTCTCTCCGCGCGCGCGAGCATCGTTCCCACCGCCGTTAGAATCTGTCCGAATTCGTCGTGCAATTCCCGCGAGACGCTTCGCAGCACTTCTTCCTGCACGGTGATGAGCCGTGCGGCCAGAATCCGCCGCTGCCGCGATAAGGATTCCATGCGATCGAAGGTGCGCCGATTGGAATAGATCAGGTAAAGGCTGGTGAGCACGATGGCAACGATTGTCGCCGCCAGGAACGCATAGAGATCGCGCTCCACGCCCTCGTAAATCGACGCGACTTTTTGATCGGCCCAGCGCTCGGCTTCGTTGTTGCGCTCCAGGAGATGGGATACCCGCGCCGCCAGCGCCGCTTGCTGCCGGAAAAGCGTGGTCGAAGCCAGCACGCGGGCCGCGGCCTTATGGCCGGCATTGGCTGCCGCGAACACCGCGTCGGAACTTTGCCAGAAGTCTTTCAGCGCGCGAATCAATTCGGCGTGCTGGTCCGCCCGCCTGGTCGCCGGCGTGAGCTTTTCTTCCTCCTCGATGGCATCCTGCAAGTCCGCGTGCAAGCGATCGATCTCGTCGCGAAATTCGCCAATGTCTTCCTTCAGGGGCCGGCGCGTCATATCGCGCAAGCGCAATCCGATCATGTTCAGATCGCTCTCGACCCTCAGCAGCAGCAGCGAATCGTGGCGGTTTAAATCGATGGTTTCCGTCTGCAGCGCCTCCAGGCCGTCAAGTTGTTTGAGGGTATAGGAGGAAAACCCAGCCACCGCCGCCAGCGTAACCAGCAGTCCCAGCAGCAAGCGGAGGGTGGGGGACTTTATTATCGGCAATGGAGCACTCGCCTAATATTAGAATGACGGATAAAAGAGCCGCTGTGTTGCCATTTCTACTAGGATTGGGCCTTTTGGCCGCCGGTTCCAGCACCCCGTGGGGCAAGGATTCCATGCAATGGACGGATCGCGATGCACAACTCGTCCTCGCCGCGTCACCCTGGGTGCAATCGGTGAACGCCGTAATGGCAGACCCGCGGGACGAAATGGAAGACTATTCCGCGCCTTTACCCGGGCCCGAAAGGGCTGGAATGGCCGGGCAAACAAACCCCACTTCCAATGGCGGACGCTGGGATGGCGCGGTGGGCCGTAACCGCATGGGCAGTTTGCCGTCGCTTCCTGTGGTTGTGCGCTGGGACAGTGCGCTGCCGGTTCGCGAAGCATTGAGGCGCTCGGCGGGAACCCCGGATTCCGATGTTTCGCCGGCCGACTACGTCCTCACGGTCACCGGACTTATTCCCGGCGGCCGTTATCGTTCCGCCGGCCACACCGAAGCGTCTTCCAACAGCGACAATTCTTCCGACGCGCGCAATCCCGAGCAGATACTGGAAGCCTTCATGTCTTTTTCCCGCCTGCTGCCGCGCGGCGCCGCCCCTATCGCACCGCGGAACGTGAAACTCGATTCGGCCAGCGGAGCAATCCACATCTTTTTTCCTCGCACGCATCCGATTGAAACGGCCGGCACAAAAGAGGTCGTCTTTCTCACTCGCTTTGGCGGTTTTACGGTCCGCGCGAAATTCCACGTAAAAGACATGCGGTACCAGGGCAAGCTCACGTTGTAGTCTAAAGCAAATGCAAAGACGCCAATTTATTTCTTCCGCCCTGGCCACGGCGGCCGCTTTGGAGGCCCAAACGCAACGGGAGGGAAATGCCGCTCGCGAATATTACGAGCTGCGCTGCTATCACTTGCAGCAGGGGCCAAGCACCAAAGCCGCGCATAAGTATCTGGAAGAAGCGCTGATTCCCGCCTTGAATCGGCTTGGTATGAAGACGGTTGGCTCTTTCGATTTATACCTTGGTCCGGAAACGCCTTCTATCTATGTCCTGATTCCGTCCAACTCTCTCGAGACGCTGGTTACTTCCGAGCAGCATCTCGCGCGGGACGACGAATATCGCAGAGCGGGCGAAGCTTTTCTCGGCGCCACAGCCAAGGAACCGGCGTTTCTGCGCATCGAAAGCTCACTCCTGATGGCGTTTGAAGGCCACCCGAAGCTTACCGTTCCTCCCGTCACCGCGCAGCACGGCGCGCGCGTGTTCCAACTGCGGACGTACGAGAGCCCGAGCGCCGCCGCGCACCGCCGCAAGGTCGAGATGTTCCACAGCGGTGAGTTTGGAATTTTCGAAAAGGCCGGTTTCTGGTCGATCTTCTACGGCGATGCGCTCATCGGCTCGCGCCTGCCGAAGCTCACGTATATGGTGGGCTTTCCCGATCTGTCGGAGCTCGATGCGAAATGGAAAGCTTTCTTCGCCGATCCCGATTGGAAGAAGCTCAGCGCGTCGCCGAAATTCAGTTACGAAGCCATCGTTTCGAATATCACGAACTTGATCCTCAAGCCCGCTCCTTATTCGCAAATCTGAAAGCTATGCGATTTTGCGTGATGATGGCGATGCTTGCGTGGTCCATGTCAGGCGCTGAGCAATCCGGTGTGCCGATTCCTTTGTGGCCGGCGGGTCTGCCTGCTTTACCCGGCAGCGCGGAGAAGTTTTCTCCAGGTCCGGAACAGGATATGACCACCGCCAAAGACGGACTCGTTGCCGGGAAAGCGGTCATTCGCACGGGCAATGTCACGGAGCCGAGCCTTACTTTTTATCCGGCTCCCGCGCAGGATAACAGCGGCGCGACGGTCGTCGTATTTCCGGGCGGTGGCTATCGCATCCTGGCGCTCGATCTCGAAGGCACTGAAGTTTGTTCCTGGCTCAACTCGATCGGCATCAACGCTGCGCTTCTGAAATACCGCGTGCCGGAGCCGCCCGGCATTCCCCGCTACGCCGCTCCGTTGCAAGATGCGCAGCGCGCCGTAGGAATGGTTCGCAGTCATGCCGCCGCATGGCATATCGATCCGAAGCGCATCGGCGTTCTCGGGTTTTCAGCCGGCGGCCATCTCGCCGCGCTGCTGAGCGACGATTATCAAACACGCTCCTATTCTTTTTTCGATGATTCGGATCGCGCCTCCTGCCGTCCGGATTTTGTGATTCTCATTTATCCCGCGTACTTGACGAAAGATGACCGCACCAGCCTTGCGCCAGAGTTTAAGCTCAGTTCCCAGACTCCGCCCACTTTCTTAGTTCAGACCGAAGACGATCCGGTTCACGCCGAGAATAGCCTTGTCTACTATCGAGCTCTCATGGGGGCCAAAGTGCCGGCTGAGATGCATCTGTTCAGCAGCGGCGGGCATGGTTACGGTTTGCGGCCCTCGCCCGAAGCCGTGAGCGGCTGGCCCGCGCTGGCCGAAGCCTGGCTCCGCGCGCGGGGCATCCGCTAGATGACTGACACCATCGCGCTCGGCCTGCTTTGGTACGTCGTCTTTCTGTTGTCAACCGTCTGTCATGAGGCTGCGCACTCACTGGTCGCGAAACTGGGCGGCGATCTCACGGCGTTTCACGGCGGGCAGGTAACACTCAATCCTATTCCGCACATCCGGCGCGAGCCGTTTGGCATGGTCCTGTTCCCGCTGATCACGTATGCCATGGGTGGTTGGATGATGGGTTGGGCCAGCGCCCCGTATGACCCGTCTTGGTCGTACACCCACCCGCGCCGCGCGGCGAAAATGGCGCTCGCTGGCCCGGCCGCCAACTTTCTCCTGGCTATCCTTGCGGCCATTGCCGTACACGTCGGCATCGCTATCGGCTTGTTCACCGCGCCTGAATACGTGCGGTTCACCCAGATCGTCGACCCTGCGTCGCCCGGTCTGGCCGAAGGTCTGGCTAAGTTTCTCAGCCTGCTATTCTCGCTGAACGTTCTGCTCGGAGCATTCAATCTGATTCCGTTTCCACCGCTCGATGGCTTTAACGCAATCTGCATTCTGATGACGGAAAGCGCGGCGCGCCGGTTTGTCGAACTGGGCGCATCCATCCGGCGCTACAGCATCATCGGCCTCATCGTGAGCTGGCGTATTTTCGAGAGCATTTACGGGCCGATTTTCGCCTTTGCGTTCAAGGCGCTCTATCCGGGCACATAGGCCGGGCGGATAGAATAACTCGGTGTCCAAGATCCCGAATTTCGGCTGCATTTTACTTGCATTCCTTTTATTGGCGGCTCCCGCTCGCAGTCGGCAAGCACCATCCGCCGGCTCCTGGGCGGTGACTGCGCAAAGCCATTACCAGATCTCGCCAAACGTGACCTATCTTGTCGAAAACGGTTATGAAGACAAGCTGGATATCTATCAGCGCCGGAATGCAACCGCCCCGCAACCCACTCTCCTCTACATCCATGGCGGAGGCTGGACAGGCGGCACCAAAGAAGCAGCGTTCATGTCCGTCGTGCCGTGGCTCGAAATGGGCTGGACCGTCGTGAATGTCGAGTATCGGCTGGCGCGCGTATCACCGGCCCCCGCTGCCGTCGAGGACTGCTTGTGCGCGCTCCGATGGGTCGTCTCCCATGCCGCGCAATATCATGTCGATCCATCGAAGATCGTTACCTCCGGCGATTCCGCGGGCGGCCATCTCGCTTTGATGACCGGCATCACGCCGGCGGAAGCGGGCCTCGACCGCGAATGCCCGTCGAGCCAAGGTAATGTGCCGCTCCCGAAGGTGGCGGCCATTGTGAATTGGTATGGCATTACGGACGTCGTAGATCTTCTCGACGGTCCAAATCGGAAAACGTATGCAGTCACATGGCTGGGCAGCGCGCTCAATCGCGAAGAGATCGCGCGGCGCGTGTCGCCGCTCACGTATATTCGTCCAGGGCTGCCGCCGATCCTCAGCATCCAGGGCGATGCCGATCCTACCGTTCCGTACACGCATTCACTGCGTTTGCGCGATGCTCTCACTGCGGCCGGCGTACCGAATGAACTGATCACGATTCCGGGCGGCAAACATGGCAGGTTCACGCCCGAGGAGCGTACTCGCATCTATACCGCCATACGCGCGTTTTTAGAGAAGCACGGCTTGCCGTCTGAGGTGAGATAGCGATGCCCGGCTATCGATCTCTCCTACTCTTTGTGGCTTCTAGCGTTGCGATCGCGCAACAGCCTTCCAGCGTTCCGGCTGCCGATGCACCGGAACTGGCCGCGCGCGGGAGCTATGCCGTGGGAGTGCGGACGATTGATCTGGTGCATCACAACCAGGTCGATATCCTGCACTACGATAAGACCACGGGCAAAGCGCCGCTGTACGATCGTCCGCTCAAAATCGAGGTTTGGTATCCAGCCATCATTCCGTCCGGTCAACAAGAACAAACCGTTTACCAGATGCCGGTGCCGGGCGGCCACGGTTTCGCCGGCTCACCGGTATTCCAGATTGCCGACAAAGCTCTGCGCGATGCGCCCCCTGTGACAAATACACGATTCCCGCTGGTGATTGTTTCTCACGGTTATCCAGGCTCGCGCTATTTCATGACTTACCTGACGGCGAATCTTGCATCGAAGGGTTATGTGGTTGCCGCGATCGACCATACCGACTCCGTATTCGACGGCGTGAGAGGTTTCGAGAGCACGCTGCTGAACCGATCGAACGATCAGTTGTTTACCATCGATGCCCTTGATAAGCTCGCGGACACCAGCAACGTTGCCATCGTCGGCTATTCCATGGGCGGATACGGAGCGCTCACAAGCGCCGGAGCCGGATACAGCGAATCGAGTTCCCTGATGAAATTCGTTCCAGGCGAGTACTTGCGGGACTGGGCCGCCGATAGCCCTAAATTTAGGGCGCTCGATCGAAGCCGCATCAAAGCCGTCGTCGCGATTGCTCCGTGGGGCGAACAACCGCCCTATCAGGCGTGGGACGCGCAAGGGCTGGGAGCCATCCACATTCCTTCGCTGTTCATCGCCGGCGATCACGACGATGTAGCCGACTATGTAAACGGAATCAAGCCCGCGTTCGAGCAGGCCGTTCATTCGGATCGCTGTCTGCTGGTCTATGAAAACGCACGCCACAACACAGGCGCGAATCCGGCCCCGCCCGAGGCGTCTTCCAGCTTCGCGATCTTGCAGTCGTTCGAGGAGCCGAGCTGGCACAAAGATCGCATCACTGCGGTCAATCAGCATTTCATCACGGCGTTCCTGGATCTCTATCTAAAAGGCCAACAAGACAAAGCGTCCTATCTGCACGTCGAGCCGGCCCACTCGAATGACGGAAAATGGCCTGTACCTCCGGGACAGCGTGATACCGGTGCCTTCAGCAGCGGTAAGGATTCCGCGGGTAATCTATTTTGGAAAGGATTTCAGCGACGTTGGGCGCTCGGGTTGGAGATGTCCTGCCTGGCCGCCACACACTAGATCACTTCTCTTTTGCGATGCGATCCAGAAGTTCGTAGCGGGAGCGAAGCGTGCCTGGAGCCGCATGCACATTTTCCGATTTCAGATGCAGAAGCTCGTACCCATCGGTCTTTTTGTACTCGGGCCATGCAGGCAGCCCCGGACCATTGGGATTTCCTGTTTTCGCGAAGTTCGTCCAGTACGACGAAATCGTTTCGGAAATCTTTTTGTCAGCGGCCGTCCAAGGCAGATGTTTTGAATCGAGCGTTTCGAAAACGTACTCGATATCGGCGGAATGGTAGGCTCCGCGGCTTGGCTCTCCCTTCGGCATCGGAGGAGCTTGCTCGAAATGATAGCGGTAGACAGCCGACTTGCCAGTCTCGAGTTGCATGTCGAGCCACTTCCAGGTGGAATACGCAATGAAGCGATCGCTGGCCAGATCGCGGGCCGACTCTTTCACTTGTTGGACCGTTCCGCCGGGGTACGCCTTGAGAATTTCATCCGCATGCTCGCCATAGAGCTCGCGGATTTTAGCGCTGTAATTTTCCGGGGAAGGCGGCGTTTTACGGAGCAGCCCTTCATAGCCTTGTTCATCCGCATTCCATCCGGCAAGAAGCGGAACGTGCATCTGCTTGCCGGCGCCGTAAATCGCGGAAGGGCTCTCAGGCAGGAAGTAGCGATCGATGTCCGGCCAGCAGCAGGCGATTCTTTCGCTCTTCAGAGCAAGCTCCAGAACTGCCTCAGCCGATTTGCCGCGTAGAGCTGAAAGATCGGCCGTACCAAAAAGTTTGTCAAGGCTTTCCCGCGATTCTTCGATCTGTGAGGACACCGGCTGAATGGGGCGCATCAGGAATGCGCCGCCGCTCTCGCCGATGGCGCGCTGGAACAGTCCCTTGGAAAGCGGCGAAGCCATCAGCAGACTGACGGATATGGACCCGGCGGATTCACCAAAGATCGTGACTTTACTCGGATCGCCGCCGAACGCCGCAATGTTCTTATGAACCCATTCGAGAGCGGCCACTTGATCCAGCAATCCGTAATTTCCGGCAGCTTGGTGCGGAGATTCTTTCGTGAGCTCAGGATTCGAAAAAAAGCCGAAAATACCCAGGCGGTAATTGAAGCTGACGACCACCACGCCCTTCTTTGCCAGATTCTCGCCATCCTGCCGCGGTTCCGACGCGCTGCCCGCGTTGAAACCGCCGCCGTAAATCCAAACCATCACCGGCAAATGCGCCTGGGCGGAATTTGCAGGAGTCCACACGTTCAGATAAAGGCAATCTTCGCTCGGACCGGAATCGCGGAACACCATGTCCTTGTAGATCGGTCCCTGCATACAGCGCGCTCCAAACTCGGCTGCCTTCCGCACTCCGCTCCAGGAAGGAGCAGGCTGTGGCGGTTTCCAGCGAAGATCGCCGACGGGAGGCGCGGCGAACGGGATTCCCCGGAACGTCCGGATCGTGGAACCGGAAGCAGGAAGGCCTTCGACCACGCCGGATTCCGTGCGCACTTGATCCGCGGCAAGAGCGCCAAGACTGAAAGCAAGTGCGAGACCCAGCGTTCCGCGCCAATTCATTTTCACTCCGATTCTATCGGCCCTGACTCAACTTTTTGAAGTACTCCGCAACAGCATCGCGGTATTTTTCCGGCGAAGGCTCCGGAGCTCCTGATCTCGCGCCTCCAGCGCCCTGTTCCCCGAGCCGCCGCCCAAGCTCCACTTCAAGTCTTTCGAGCTGCGTCACCGCATCTTGACTGATTGCCGAATCGAGTAATCGTGGGTCTGCATTGAGTGTACGCAGCGAACCAAGCGTGTTGTCCACATAGCCGCGGAACGCGCGATCGCTTGGATCGAGCCGTCCGCGCAATGAATTCAAACCGCTGATCGCATCCTGCAAACCACGTCTATCCAGACCCGCGCCGCCTCCGCCATTAGGGCTGTACCGGCCGCCTTGCTGAGCCCCGCCTTGCTGTGACCCGTTTTGTTGCGAGCCGCCTTGCTGTGCCCCGCCTGTGTTGCCCCGGCTGTTGTCCGGACTGTTGACCGCCCTGCTGTTGCCCAGATTGCTGACCGCCCTGCTGCCCATTCTGCTGCGAGCGTTCGAGTGACTCGCGCAGCGAACGCAAACGCGCCAGCGTCTCCGCTTCCCGATCTCCTTGCCCGGGACGATCTCCCTGGCCTCCCGCTTTCAGCCCCTGCTGTATATCTCGCAGCTCACGAGCGAGATCGTCGAGCGCCATGGTGACGCTGCCCTCCATCTCCAAATTCCGATCGCCATAGCCTTGCCGGAGCAACTCTCCATTCTTCTGCATGCGCAGCGCGAGTTCTTTTTGTTCGGCGTCCGAGAGGGCATTCCGCATCTTCCTTCCAAGATCCGGCTGTGTCCCCGCCAGGCTGTCCGCCTGTTTCTGCATTTGCTGCTGAAGTTGCTCCAATTGCTGCGCCAGCTTCTCTTTTTCGCCGGCGATCTGCTTTTCTTCTTGCGTTGGTTCTCGCCGCGGCTGCATGCCGAGCCCGTAACGCCGGTATCGAAATTGCCGGGCGTTCGGATCGTTCATCTGCGGCATCTCTTCGCCGCCACTTCCATCCGCCGGCCGCCGGCTCTCGCTTTCCCCCTCGGCTCCGTACATCTGCCGCATTCGGCGCGCCAAATCACGTTGCGCGCTCGCAATCTCCTGGGCCCGCTGCGCCATCTCCGATGCCGAGTTACCCGCCTGCGTCCCGAGCGCCTTGTTCAAAAGATCCTGCGCCTCCGCGAGCTGCTCGGCCGCGCGGCGTTCGGCTGTCGCATCATGGCCGCTCACCGCCTTGCGCATCTCGTCTTCGGCGCGCCGCAATGCTTCCATTGAGCGATCGAGCGCCTGTTTCATCTCGCGGTTCTGCTGGGCGCTTTGCTGGCCGCCGCGCGATTGCGATTGTCCCGCGCTGCCTCCTGAACTCGAAGAGCTTTGCTGCTGTCCTTGCTGTTGCCCCTGTTGTCCTTGCTGTCCTTGCTGTCCCTGCTGCTGCGATCCCTGTTGTTGTTGACCCTGCGAGTTGCGCGCCAGTTGCTCCATCTGCCGCCGCATCTCCTCCGCCTCGCGCCGCAACTGCTCCTGCTGCCATCTTTGTTCGAACGCTTGTTGCTGATTGCCCTGCTGCGCCAGTTCCTGTTGTCGCCGCGCCAGATCCTTCAGCTTCTCGAACGCGTCGTCAATCGCCTTCTGCTGCTCGCTTGCCTGTTCCGCTTCCGATTTCTGCCCGGTCTCGTACTGGTTCTTGGTCGTATCCAGTTCCAGATCGAACATACGCGCCAAATCGCGCTGCGCCCCGCCGCCTCCTCCGCCACCGCCGCCTTGCTGGCCGAAAGCTACTTGAATGTTCCGAAACAGCGCTTCAGCCCGCAATAGAGATTGCAGGGCCTTTTGCTCGGGAGGCAAAGCGTCGTGCCACTTGCCCGGTTTCAACTGGCCCACCGCGTTATTCATCTCGGCCGATGCATCCGTCATCAGCTTCGAAAAATTTCCAAATTCCTTACTCGCCCCGGCCAGTTCGCGGCTGTCCATGCGCTCGGCCAGCGTCTTCGCCTGTTCGCTTAGCTTTCCTTGCGTATCCGAAAGAAACCGTGCGTCTTCCTTGAGCGCTAGCGGTTTTTTCCCGCTGCCGCTCCGGATCTCGTTCCAGGTCGCGGCGATAATCTGCTTCTGGCGCTCGGAAATCTGGCCTTCCTGGTTCCCCATTGCGCCGCCGCCGCCACCGCCGCCCGCCTGCTGGCTTTGCGTGAACTTGAAATCGAACGGCTGCGCCTCCGCGAAAAGAATGTCGCTGCGGGTGGTGGTCTTCGCGTCCTTTGCCGCCGCGTAAAGCGCGATCACATCGCCCGGTACCATCTTGAAATTTTCGAGCGAGAGCATTGTCTTGCCGACCGCTTCATGAGCGCCTTTGGTTTTGAGCAGTGGAATCACTTGCTCCGCGCCGCCGTTCACGGCATAGTGCAACTCCAAGCCGTCCACGCCGAAGTCGTCCGCCGCCTCTACCGTGATCGGTACTTCCTCGATCGGCGTCACGCGCGGGTCGCCTCCGGGCCGGCTGATCTTCACCGATGGCGGCTCATCCTTCTTCGCTTCAATGAAATAATCCTGGCTGATGCGGATCAGCTCTCCTTGGTCGAGCGCCGCCACATGGTACGCGCCGTCTTTGGTAATGGGCACGCGTGCGGTCAGCCAATTGCCGTCGCCCGTCTTCAACTCCGTCTTGGCCCCGTTCTCCATCAGCAGCGTGCCGCTTCGCAGCGGACGGTCGGTCAGCACCGATATCTCCGCTTCGCTGCCCTCGACCGCGCGTATGTCTCCGCCCGGATCATTCACTTCGTCACGCAAGCCAAGACCTTTCGGATAGTGCAGCGCCACGCGCACGCGCTTCACTCCCGGCAGATCCCGCACGGCCAGCTTGTAATGCTTCGACCGCGTTCCTTGGGCTTCCACGTAGTATTCCACCGGATCGGATAATCCGGCAAATAGAAACTGATATCCGTTTCCGGCCGGCCGCGCCTGCATGCTCGCCGTCTCCCACTTCGGTGCTCCGCCGTATCTCGCGTACAGCATCACCTCGCTCGCCGAGAATCCTTCCAACTGCGCCGTAACGAGCTGGTCCGATTTGCGCCGCACCGTCTTATCGCCGGGCTTCACCAGCACTTCATAAAGCGGACGCTTGCTCGCATTTCCACTGCCGGTCCAGAGCAGGGAAGCGCCGTAGCCCCAGTACCCCGGCCCGGCCGTCACCAGCCAGATCAGAATCGCCGCCGCCGCGATGGCCGCGCCCAGCAATCCCGCGAGCAAACGGTTTGGACTGAATTCCTCGGGCTGATGCTCGCGCGCCACTCGCATGGCGTCCTCCGCCACCAGTTCCGTAAATGGATTGCTTGTGTCGGGGCGCTCCACGATCGTGAGCAGCCGCTCGCCAAATCCCGGCACGCGCTTCTCCGCCAGGCGCGTCACCCAGCGCCGGTTCAAGCGCCACAGCGGAATCGCCAGCGCGAACGACACAGTTGTCGCCAGTGCCGCGAACAAGAGAACACGCAGCGGCCACACCACGCCTTCCGCGAAGCGCAGCCGATTGCCGATCGCGACCAGCAGCACAGTGAGGACGAGCGCCGCGCCCGCGATCGCCACCGCACCGCGCGAGACCGCCAATATGCGCAGCCGCAATTCCAGCCGCCGTAGATAGGTCTGCAATTGTTCTAGCGCCGTCATACCGTTTGCCTTTCGTTCTTTAAATAGCGGCTTGCGAAGATCGACTCCACTATGGCCGCTGCCAGCGCTATCGCCAGCACGTATCGCCACAAACTCCAGGGCACGGTCTGCTGCTCCACGCTGCCGGTCGCCGCCGCCGTGTTACTCCCAGTATTGCGCCATAAATCGAGCGTCTCCTGCGGAATCCGGCTCAGGTCCGATTCGCGCCGGTCCGCATGTACCGCCTCGACCGACCGGCGGCCGTTCGCCCGCTGCACTTCGTAGAAGCCCTCTTTCGCTAGCCCGAAGCTCAGCGCCTTGGCGGCTTCGCCCAACCCGAGCTCATGTTTTCCGTCCGGCCCGATTACATCCGCCGCCGCGCCCTGCTCGCGAGTGCGCCGCAGCGTCACCGCCGTACCCGCCACCACGCTCGAGCCCGTCTCTTCTCCGCCCGCCAGATAATGTCCCGACTGCACTACGAACGGAAGAAACGAAGCGTGCAGAGGAAAATCGTTACTCGAATTGTCGAGCGTAGAGGTAAAAATCAGCATGCGCCCTTCGCCCATGCGCTCCTCCACCACGAGCGGCGAGCCATCCGCTAGTTTTGCGGAAATGCGCGCGCCGGCTTTGGGCACGAATTGCACGCTATCCAGAAACTGCACGTTCTGGAATCGGCCCACTCCCGCCAGCGCCGGCGTTTGTTCATCTACATAGCCCGCGCCTTGCGTCACATGCTGGCTCGTGAAGCGTTCCCCGGCAAGCGGGATCTTCCCGGCGCGCGCGCTGTTGCCGCCAAGCGCGATCAGCGCGGCTCCGCCCTTCTGCACATAACCGCATAGCGCCTGCGCGATTTCCTTGTCCATGTCACCCGCGTTGTTCAACACCACAAACGCATATTTAGAAAGATCGCGGCCGGCTATCTGCTCGAGTGGCGCGGCTTCCACGGTCAATCCGGTTGCCGCCGAGGATTCCATCGCCGCTTTGTAGTAGAAGGGCTCGCGCGTCCGGCCCGCCGTGTAGAGAAAGAGAACACGCCGGGGATCCTCGCGTTCTACCGAAAAGCGAAACACATCATCAGCCGGCAAGTTATCCTTCGGCTCGATCGTTACTTCGCCGCGGCTTGCGCCATAGGGAACGTCAAAACCGAGAAACTCCACTTGCGCCCGCCCATTGGGCGGTACGTTCACTTCCTTCGTACCTATTAGGTGCTTGTTGATCGCGAGCGAAACTTTCTTAGAAGCGGCTCCCGTCTGCCAACCTCCGATCGTCGCCGTAAGCCGCGTTTGTTTCGGATCGTAGACGTGGGGCGCGGTTGCGACACTCTCCACCGCCCAGTTCGCCGTCTTTCCCGCTCCGACCGGGTGAAGCGCAAGAGTAGTATGCGGTCCGAGTTGCAAATCGCGAAAATTCGGAAGCGAGCTCTGCTGCATATCGCTGATCAGATGGACCGCGAGCTGCATTCCGCTGTTCTGTTCCATGGCGCGCAGCGCCCGCGCGAATTCCCCGTACGAGCTCGCCAGGTCGCTCGGCTCCACGTTCTCGATTGCAGCGCGCAGAGTTCCCTTATTTCGCTCGTACTGCGTCAATGCTTCCAGGTGCGAATCGAGCGCCATCACTTGCGCCAGGTCCTGCCCGCCCAGTGCAGCGGCCACCCGCTGCGCCTCCGCCTTCGCCTCCGGCATCCGATTGCCCGCGTGCATGCTGAACGAGCGGTCCACCACGATCACCGTCAGCTTGCGGCGGCCGGTCGTGCCGGTTGTGCGATTCACAAAAGGATTGGCAAAGGCGAGCGCCAGCAGGATCAGCAGAGCCAACCGCAGTGACAATAGCGTCAGATAGCGCAGCCGCCTGTGCCGCACCGAGCTTTGCACCCGGCGCTCGAAAAACATCAGCGAGCTGAACGCCTGCGGAGTGCGTTTGTATTGCCGCAGCAGATGCAGCCACAGCGGCAACGCCACCGCCGCGAGCCCCGCCAGAAACCAAGGCGACAGGAAGCCCAATCACATCCTCCCTTGCCGAATGGTCAGATATTCGCGCAGCCCTTCATCGAGCGGCCGGTCCGTGCGTAGCAGAAAATAATCGATTCCCGACTCGCGCGACTTCGTCCGCATTTTCTCCAGATGCGCCTGGATCTTCTCGCGGTACTCCCCGCGCGCATACTCAGGGGATGTTTCGATGGCGTCGTCGGTTTCCATATCCACCAGGAGCGCGGCTTGTCCTAGCTTCGGCTCCAGCTCGCCCGGATCGAGCACCTGGAACAGCACCAGCTCATTTCCACGGAAGCGCAGCGGTACGACCGTGTCCACGACCTTTTCCGGATCCTCGAAGAAGTCGGAAATCAAAATTGTGATTCCGCGGCGTTTCAAAAACTGCTGCAGCTCAAAAAACGGCCGCGCGAAATTTGTCCGCTTCCCTAGCTGCGCGGTATCTACTCCGTGCAACAGCCGCAGAAGCTGCCCCTGCCGCGCCGACGGGCGGATAAAATTCCGCACGTCGTCATCGAACACAATCAGCCCGGCGCTGTCCCTCTGCAGATGCGCCAGGTACACGATCGCCGAGGCCAGAAATTTCGCGTAATCGAATTTGCTCACTCCGGCGCCGAAGCCCATGCTTGCGCTGGCGTCGAGCAGAACCATGATGCCTGTATTCGTCTCGCCCCGATAACGCTTCAAATACGCGCGTTCCGTGCGCGCGAACACATTCCAGTCCACGTGGCGCAAATCGTCGCCCGGCGTGTACGCGCGATACTCCGCGAACTCCTGGCTGAAGCCGAAATCCGGTGATTTATGCAATCCGGCCAAAAATCCGTCGACCACCGTCTTCGCCACCAGGTCCAGCCCGGAAATTCCGGCCAGCACTCGCGGGTCTAAGAACCGATTTGTCAGTGCGACCGGCATTTGCTCGCCAACTTACTCGCGGGGCGTCGTCTTCCATTCCAATAACCGCCGCACGATCTCATCCGTCGTGACTCGATCGGATTCGGCGTGGAAATTCAGCAGTACGCGGTGCCGCAGGACCGGCGCAGCCAGTGTGCGCACATCTTCATACGCCACATGAAATCTTCCATGCATCAAGGCGCGCGCCTTGCCCGCCAAAACCAGAAATTGCGCCGCACGCACGCTGGCTCCGAAATTCACGTACTTCTTCACGAAATCCGGTGCATCGCCGTTTCCGTTCGGCCGCGTCGCGCGCACCAGTTCGACCGCATAACGCGCCACCGATTCGGCCACCGGCGTCATTCGCACTAACTCCTGAAAGCCCCGGATCTCGTTTCCGTTCGTCACCACGTCGGCTTCGGCTCGCTGTGTCGTAGTCGTCAGGTCCACGACCTTCAGCTCGTCTTCAGCCGGAAGATAATCGAGCACCGCGTTGAACAGAAAGCGGTCCAGTTGCGCTTCGGGCAGCGGATACGTGCCTTCGAGCTCGATCGGGTTCTGCGTCGCAAGCACAAAAAAAGGCGGCTCGATCGTGTAGGAATGGCCGCGTACCGTACACGATAGCTCCTGCATCGCCTCGAGCAATGCCGATTGCGTCTTCGGCGGCGTACGATTGATCTCGTCCGCCAGCAGCACGTTCGAGAAAATCGGGCCGGGCACAAAAGTCCACGAGCGGTGCCCCGTCGTCATGTCCTCTTCAATGATGTCGGTGCCCGTAATATCGGAAGGCATCAGATCGGGCGTGAATTGGATGCGGTTGAACTTCAGCCCCAGCGTTCGCGCCAGCGTCCGTACCAGCAGCGTCTTCGCCGTACCCGGCAAGCCCGTCAGCAGGCAATGCCCGCCCACGAACAAGCGCGATCAAAACGTTCTCGACCACCTCATCCTGGCCGACGATCACCTTGCGCACCTCCTGCCGGATGCGCCCGTCGGCTTCTTGAAATCGCCGCACCCGCTCGCGTAGTTCCTCGGTGTCGTTTGGCGTCACGCTCGTGAGTATTGACATAGTTATTGGCTCAATTGAAGCAGAAGTTGTTGTGCTGGCCTATAATCCGGCGCCGCTTCGAGCGCCAATACCACTTCGTCCTTCGCTTCCTTCACCCGGTGCGCCGCGTGCAACGCCTTTGCCAGCTCGTAGTGCGATTCCACCGCGTCGCCGTTGAGAGCAACCTCTGCTTTGCCCTCGCGCACCGCGCCCTCCGCGTCTCCCGCCGCGAGCAGAATGGCGCCCAACTGCCGGTGCAGCTCCGCGTCTTCCGGGTAAACGTCGTTGAGGGCTTCGAGAGTCCGTTGCGCCTGGTTCGCATTTGCCGTCTCGCGCTCCAATCCGGCGAGTTTTCTCAGCGTCTCCGGATTCTTGCCGCCCGCGTTGCGATACGCCTCGAGCTCGCGCACGGCCGCGGCCTTGTCTCCACGCGATACATAAAGATCCGCCGTCAGCTCATAGCCGCTGTTCTGGCCCACATAGTCGGGATAGAACTGGTGCACGGCCAGGGCCTGTTTCCCGGCTTCCTCTTTCTTCCCGCTCTCGAAATCCTGGTACGCAGCCTTCATCCCTCGCTTCCATTCATCGAAATGCTTGACGGTGTTCCCGGTCTTGGCATCCAGCCAGGCGTTGAATTCCTTATCGAAGGCGTCCGCGCTTTCGTGCAGGTTATCCTGAATTGCCTCCGCCGTGGTTTTCCGCGCGGCATAGGAATGAATCATGCCGACCAGCGCCGCATCGCCCCACTTGCCCGCGATGAAATCGCAAATTTGCCCCGCTTGGTAGTAGGAAACCAGCACTTGTGTCGGATATTCTGGACGCACAAATCCACGATCCAGTTGCAGCACCGGGAGGAGTTGTTTCTTTCCGAGCGCTGCGATAATTTCGGGCGTCATTCGGTCGCCCCAGTCCGGCTCGGCCGCACCCTCTTCATGTACCGCCAGACCTTCCGTAAACCAGCGCGGAACGAGGTGATGCGTCGCCGTTAGCACGTAGACGTGGCTCATCTCGTGCCACAGAGTGCTCGCCCAATTGAACTCGCCCGGCGGCCGCGCGGACGGGCTGTCCATCGCCACAACCATTCCGAACGTGACTCCCAGCAACCCGCCCACGCCAGGCAAACCGACTGTTCGTACTGCAAAATCTTCGTGATTCGGATATACCTCGACGCGCGCGGCGCCAGGCAGCTTCATCTGGTATTTGCGCTCATATGTTGCCATCGCCCGCTCGAGGATTCGGTCTGCACATAAGGCCGCAGCAGCGCGGCTTCTTTTTTATTGAGCACCACCTCGGTCGTCGCGGTCTTTTCGGTTTGAAAGTTACCCAAAGTATCGAGCAGCCGGAGGGAATTCACGGTTTCCGCATCGCGGAATCCGGCGTTGTAGCAGCTTTCCAGCTCCTGCTTTGCCTCGTCTGCCCTTCCGAGCCGCATCAGATTCACGCCAAGCTGCGAGCGCGCCGCCCAGAGCTCGCCGTCTAATGCAATGGCTTTCCGGTAATAGGCGATCGCTTCTTCGTAGCGCCGGTTGATCTCGAAGAAATGCGCTCCGGTCGCATACCCTTCGCCATACACCTGCCATTGCGTATCGGTTCTTGCCGTTCAACCAATCGATCGACGCAAGCACGGCTGCCGCTTGCAAGGCATTGCTTGAAATATCGAGCGCCTTGTGCGCTTCTTCGCTCGCCGCGCGGGGATCGTTGTCCTCTAGCGCGAGATACGCCAACAGCTCATGCGCCTCATACAATTTCGGATCGCGCTCGAGGCCCTGCTTGGCAAATTCGATGGCTTTCTTATCGAATCCCAGCGCCGCCACGCGGGCCAACCCCAAATAAGCGGGCGCATATTTCGCATCCGCCTCGAGGGCTTCTTCGTACAGCTTCGCCGCATCGCCCGGCTGATAGCGCTCGAGAAATAGATTTCCCCATTCCGTTTTCACCACTGCCGGGTTCGCCTGGCTCTTCTCCGCCGCGCGAAACTCCAGGTTCGCGTCCGTATGCCGCCCCAAGCCCCACAGGGCTTCCGCGCGCGTCAACGGGTCGCGCTCGCTCAATAACTTCGAGAAACACGCCTTCGCTTCCGCCAATTTCCCGTGATGCCGCAACTCCCGGCAGCCGTCCCACGGCGCTCCCGAGACTGCCGATGCCACCAACAGCACGAGCCACAGTCTCATTTATCGATCTCCGCCTGCGTGCGAGACAACTCCACCAGCAGCGCCGTCAATTGCTGTTTGTATTCCTCTTCGGAAAGCGCCGCTTTCTGGTACTTCAACCTGTCGATCTTCGCTTCCACGTCCTGCTTCTTCGCTAGCAATTTCTGTTTCTCCGGCGTCACGTTCCGGGCAACTTCGGTATGCGGCCGCAGCACCGGAAACGCGCCGGCGAGAATTCCTTGCCCATTGTCCGGCTTCGGATCGTGTACCGCGTTTGCTTTGGCCGTATCGGTCAGCAACGCGTGCTCCGTCGCGAGCAGTTTTTCAGATTCGAAATATCCCGCCGTCTTCCGCTCCGCATAGCGGAATGCCTCGAGCGCCGAAACCGTGCCGTTTTTATCCGCATCCGCCGCCGGATCACGCAACGCGTCGATCCAATAGCGCGCGAACACCGGCGCATTCTTTTCAGTCCCCGATTTGGTCGCCACGATCACGATCCGGTCCTTCTTCGCAAGCGCCGCGACCGAAGCCCCGCTCGCGCTCGTCATATTTACCACCAACTGCCGCTCGGCCGGTATTTTGTTCAGCAGCCCGGCCAGCTCGGCCGCCGTCATATCCGGCCCGGGCAGATTGATCTTATAATCCGTTCCGTCAAATGTGCCGTGCCCGATCAGGAATAACGCGAACGCGTCGCCCGGCGCCACCTCGCTTGCGGCGCGCGCAAGCACCCGTTCCACTTGCTGCCGCGTAGCCGCGTTCCCGCTCAGCGTCTGCGACGTGCGCATCCGCGCCGTTGGCCTGCAACTGCTTCTCCAGATCCGCCGCCCACTTCGCAAACTGCGTTTCGTATTCCGGCAGCCCGCCCAATCCGGCCACGGTCACGTAGTAATTCGCCGCGCTCGCGCTCAACGTGCATGCGAGCAATAGTGCCAGGCTTCTCAAACGACCCCCCAGCGCCTGCGCAACATCCACTCCGCGCCGCGCAATCCCACCAGCAGCAACAGCACCGCCGGCATGTCCCATAAATCTTTCATCTCGCGCGAAGTAATGCCCGCTTCCGAATACTCGATTTCCTGCTCCAGCTTGCTCGCTCCCTCCGGCGTGTAGTAACGGCCGCCGGTCTCCTCCGACAATTTCTGCAACAGCTCGCGGTTCTGTTCGCGATGGAAATTCTCCGCCACCCCGTCCTCGCGCCGGAACGTCAAGACGTCCTTGCCGATGGTTTTGTTTCCTTGCCGCGCCGTGATCTCCGCTATATAGGATCCATCCCGCGGCGCATTCCACTCCGCCGAAAAAATTCCTGGAGCCAGCGCTTCCGGCCGCAGCGCGACGGCCTCCGATCCACCGTCAGGCGAGATCACGCGCGCTTCCACGTCCGCATCGCCGGCCGGCAAATATTGTAAGTTGCGCACCTCCGCGCGGAATTGAATCTTGCCATCGTCTTGAAGCTGGGTGCGCGGAGAGGAAACCACCACCCGTCCCGGCGTGGCGCCCACAACCCAACGCAACAACTGACGCCAGAAAGTTTCTTGACTCACATCGCCCACCGGCTGCTGCATGCGCCAGCGCCAGCTCCCGCCGGTCGCGAAAACGCCGGTCCGCCCGCGTCCGTAGTTTTCAGTAATTAGCAGCGGCAGCCGCGTGCCGCCCGCATCGACGCGCGCCAGCACCACCGCACCCGGCTTTCTCTTTTCCCGGATCCTGGTAATTCGCCAGATACGGCAAAATTTCCCAATGGCGGTTGCTCTTGTCGCGATCGTCTTCAATCCGGCACACCAGGCTCTTCTTGCCCGCGTCCGTCAGCTCCGCCGCCACAAAATTCCGCTGGAACGTGTTCTTCCGCTGCGGCAAATCCACCGGCAGCAGCTCCGAAAAGGGAGCCACGTTGTAACCGCCATCCGCCAGCGATGCGCGCCCACCTGAAAACAGCAGGCCGCCGCCGCGCCGATCCACGAAATCCTTCAACATCTGCGACTGCGTGCCGCTGAAGAACGCGGCTTCCACGCTGCCCAGCAGCACGCCGTCGTATTCGAACAAGTCCTCCGGTTTCGTGGGGAAACCGTCCTCCAGTTCCTTGGGATTCGAAATACCCTGCCGGTAAATCTTGTTCTGGGTGGTGCGCAGCATGGAGACGATCTCGAGCGCCGGATCGTCTTCCACCGCCCGCCGGATGAACTTGAATTCCCAGCGCGGCTCGCCCTCTACATATAGGATGCGCCGCTTTCCATGCTCCACCTCGAGTACCCGATGCTGCCGGTTGTTTAGCGTGTTCGATTCCCCCGGCAGGGGATCCAGCCGCGCCTCAATTTCTTTCACGCCGCCTTTGCCCGCGCAGGAACTCGACCGTTTCGACCTGTTCCGGGGTGTTCTTCAGCGCCACTTCCTGGCTCGCCAGTACCGCTCCTCCGCCGGTCAGATTCAGGCGCGTCCGCTGCCCGCTGAATCCGCTCTGCCGGATAGTCACGGTTGCCTGCAATCGCGAACCCTCCAGCGCCTTGGCCGGCAAATCCAGGCCATCCAGCTCGATATCGTTCGAAAGCTCGCGCTTGCCCACGCCCACCGTATACACCGGCAGCCGCCGGCGCCGCAATTCGGCCAGCGTTTCGAGATCGACTCCACCTGAATTGTCCGCGCCGTCGCTGATCAGCACCACCGCTCCCAAGGGCAGCGTGGCCGCTTCATCGGCTAATTGCCGCAGCCCTTTTCCAATTTGGGTCGACCCGTCTGCCGCCTTCAATGCGGCGGTGTTCTCGACTCGCGCTATGCCTGCGCCCAAGCCATACAGCCGGACCTGGAACCGGCCGCGCAAATTCTTCAGGAGTCCGCCATCGAGCAGCTTGCGAGCTACTTCCTCGCGAGCGGCGCCCGCGTCTTGAAGCGCCATGCTCCGGCTCGAATCGACGACAACCGCCACGATATTCTGCTGCTCTCGCAGCGCCGCTACCGATACCGCCGGCTGCCATAACATCACCAGCAGCACAGCCAACAGGGCCGATTGCAGCGCCCACAGCACCACCGCGCGCCATCCTGCCAGCGAGGGCCGCAACTGCTTTCGTTTCGCCAGCAGAAAATAGCCCAGGACTGCGGCCGCCGCCACGATTCCCAGCGAACAGCGCCCAACGCGGCCATGCCCCGAGCAGCACGAAGTTCCCCTTCGTAAACACGCTCAGTGGATATTTAAAGAGGAACTCAAACATGCTGCCCTAATGGGTCATGGAGTACACCAGGTAATTCACGCCAATGCGGAACCCCAGCGCCGAATACTGCTCCGGATATGTCGGGATCGTCGGCGTGCTCCCACGAATCGCCCAGATCCATGTTGTGGCAAATCGCGACGATCACACGCCCTTTATCGTCGTAAATGCCGCGCCAGCGCGCCTCGTAGCCGTCCTTTTCCGCCGTACGATGCGTGTACACATACTGTTCGCCCGGTACCTGGTACCGATCGTCCAGATTGAACACGGTATGAAAAATCGGATCGCTGTTCGGCAGGTCTACGATCGGCCGGTCGGGAAACACCTTTTTCATGCTCTCGACGAAGGTTTGCCACTCCCAGGTGCCGTGGAAATCGTCACACATGAAAAAACCGCCGCGCAAAAGGTAGTCGCGCAATTTTGCCGCTTCCACGTCCGTCAGATCCCAATGTCCGACCTCCACGCCGTACAGCCACGGCCAATTGTAGATATCATCGGCGTCCTCGGCCGCTACCGGCTGCTCCACCGAGCGCGCCTGTATTCTGGTGAGACGTCGCACGGCGGCGGAAAGGTGCCGGTCGGATCGCGGATAATCGATAGTCCAGTTTCCCGGCCGCCACATCGGTACCGAGCGGTACATGAAGCGCGCGAACACCCACTCACCCGGCACGTTGGCGTCCGGAGGTATCGGAAAGTTATTGTATTCCCAGGCTGGATATTCGCGAAACTTGCCCGGCTGCTGCGCCGCGCGCGCGGTGCGCTTGCCGATGGTTGCTACGTCGCTAAAGGGCGCAGTAGCGCACAATGCGCTGAAGAGCGCCAGGCAGGGAATCGCGAACAGAAGGCCGCGCAACTTCATAGTCGAAGTGGCTGGCGTCAGAATAGCATGGTGCGCCGCGTGGCTCCCTCACCGGATCTCGATCTGCCTCTGAGCGGGATCGTAGTAGAAGCGCTCGCGGATGACTTTATCCCGCTGCCAGAGTTGGTATGCCACTTCATCCAAGCGGCGCCGCTTGCCTTCGCCGTCCGTGATTTCAAAGATCCAGTTAATCGCCGCCCGGTTCCCCTCTACGAGAAAGGAATCCGCCTTGTGCACGTGCATTCCACGGATAGACTTCAGAAACTGTTTCTCTCGATCGAGGAGGGCGGGCAAGCCAACTCGCGCCGGCTCGTTATTTTCCTGCATGCTTGCATCTTCCGCATAGAACTCCTGAATCGCCTCGACAAATTGTCCCTGCTCTACCAGGGATATGAGCGCTTTTACTCTCTCGCCGATAGCCATTCCTTTAACTTATAATTTCGCCAATAAACTTGCTAGCAGCGCTACGCGATCGGCGATCCGGCTCACTAGAACACTCTCGTTTATCGCGTGCGCGCCCTCGCCCACCGCGCCCAGGCCGTCGAGCGTCGGTATACCGAGTGCAGCCGTGAAATTTCCGTCCGAGCCGCCGCCCGTTGCCGATTCTTCGAGCGCGATTCCCATCTCCGCGGCAATCGCTTGCGCCTTTTGAAACAAAGCCGCAATTTGCGGAGTTCGCTCCATCGGCGGCCGATTCAACCCGCCTTCGATACGTATCCGGCAGCGCGGGTCCACCGGCCGGAGCGCCCGGAATTTGCCATCGAGTTCCTCGGCATCGCAAAGACGCGCCAAGCGAACGTCTACATCGACGCGCGCCTCCGCCGCAACTACATTGGTTCGGGTTCCGCCCTGAATGACTCCCGGATTCACCGTAACGCCACGCGCGAGATCCGTAAAGCCCGCGATCGCCACCACCTGCCGCGCCGCTTCCACAATCGCGCTCGCGCCATTCTCGAAATCCACTCCGGCGTGCGATGCTTTTCCTTCGACCACGATCGCGTACTGGCCGACGCCCTTGCGCGCGGTCTTCAGTTTTCCCGCGAGTCCCGTCCCCGGTTCGAGTACCAGCACGCAATCGCTGCGCCGCGCTTCCGCTTCCGTCAACTCGCGGGAGCTGCGGCTGCCGGTCTCTTCATCCGGCGCCACGAGCAAAACCACTTTTCTAGGCACCGCAACATCTAAATCGCGTACTGCCCGCGCCGCAAACAAACAAAATGCCAACCCGGCTTTCATGTCCAGTACGCCCGGCCCCCAGAGCCGCCCGTCCGCCTCGCGGAACGGCATCGTCCGCAACGTCCCAACCGGCCAAACCGTATCCGAATGCCCCAAAACAAGAATTTGGCCTTCTTTCGCCTCCCCGGGTAGCGCGAATTCCAATCGCAGACTGCCTCCGGGTAAGAATTCGGCAGTCGCGACTCCGCTCGCCTGTTCCGCCAGCAGCTTGGCAAACCGGCTTACCGCTTCGGGCGCGTCGCTAGGCGATTCGCACTCCACCAACGCCCGCACCAGCCGGACGATTTCTGCTTGTTTTTGAGTGGCATAGCGAAGAAAATCCGTCACCGGTTGTTATAATACCCATTCCCATGACATCGCTGGATGTCCAAGAAATTTCGCAGCTCTTGCCGCATCGCTACCCCATGCTGATGGTCGACCGCATCGTCGAGATTTCCGCGGATTCGATCGTCGGGCTCAAGAACGTCACCGTCAACGAGCCGCACTTCACCGGCCATTTCCCCGGTTTTCCGGTCATGCCCGGCGTCCTGATCATCGAAGCCATGGCGCAGGTGGCTGGCATTCTGGTCGGCAAGCTCGCGCCGCACACCCGCGGCAAGGTCATGTTTCTTGCCTCGGTCGACGAAGCGAAATTCCGTAAACCTGTCGTACCGGGAGACCAGTTGCGCATCGAAATGAAACTGCTCCGCCTGAAGCACACCGTCGCCAAGATGCAGGGTCTCGCCACCGTCGATGGGCAGGTCGTAGCCGAAGCCACCCTGATGTGCAAGTTCGATCGGTCGACCGGGCGGCGTCGCCCACAGTAGCCGTTGGCTGACGGCCATTCATCCCACCGCCATCATTCGATCCACACGCCGAAATCGCCGCCGATGCTGAAATCGGACCGTATTGCATCGTAGGCGAGTGAGGTTTCCATCGGCGCCCGCACGCGCCTGATCGCGCACGTCTTCCTCGAAGGCAAGCTCACCATCGGCGAGGACAATACTTTTTATCCGTATTGTTCCTGCGGCGTCGCGCCGCAAGACAAGAAATATCGCGGCGAGGCTTCGGAAACCCGCATCGGTCATGGCAACACCATCCGCGAATTCGTCACCATTCATCGCGGCACGGAAGGCGGCGGCATGGTTACCTCGCATCGGCGACGGCAATCTGCTCATGGCCTATGTCCACGTCGCGCATGATGTCATCATTCACAACCACACCATCCTCGCCAACGGCGTCACCTTCGCCGGCCATGTCACGGTCGAAGACTACGCCAACATCGGCGGCTTGAGCGCCATCCACCAGTTCTGCCGTATTGGCCGCCACGCCCTCATCGGAAGCCGCAGCGTGATCAAACAGAACGTGCTGCCCTATTCGATCACCGCTACCGATCACAAATCGGAAGTGTATGGCGCCAATCGCATCGGTCTCGAGCGCTCGGGCTTTACGGCCGATGCGATTGAGCCCTTGCAAAATGCGTTCCGGCTGCTATCAAACTCCGGCTTGAACACCACGCAGGCTCTGGCTCGCATCGAAGAAGAAATTCCGCAAACCGACGGAAGTGAAAGAATTGCTGGCTTTCATTCGCGCGTCGCGATCGCGGATTCGTCAAGTAGGTCGCTCGGTGCCAGTTACGGACTCATCGCTGGCAACGGCCGTTTTCCCTTGCTGCGCTCTGGAAACCGCGCGCCGTGAAGGCCATGAAGTCGTGGTCGTCGCGATCGAAAACGAAGCGTCGCCCGAATTGGCGCAATACGCCTCCGCGCTGCACTGGATCAACATCGGCCAGCTCGGCAAGCTGATCGACATCTTCCAGCGCGAAAAGATATCCGAAGTCATGATGACCGGCCAAGTGAAGCACGTCAGTCTGTTCTCCGGCATCACTCCGGACTGGCGCCTGGTCAAACTGCTGGCTTCGCTGAAAGAAAAAAACACGGCCGCGCTGATCGGCGGCATTCAACAAGTGCTGCGCGAAGAAGGCATCGAGCTGGTCGATTCCACCCGGCTGCTCAAGCCCTTGCTTGCGCCCGAAGGCGTCCTCACACGGCGCAAGCCAAATAAAGAAGAAGAAGCCGATATTCGTTACGGCCGCCGTCTTGCTTCCGCCCTCGCCTCCGCCGATATCGGCCAAAGCGTGGCCATCAGCGAAAAAGCCTGCGTTGCCGCCGAAGCCATGGAAGGCACCGATGCCATGCTGCGCCGCGCCGCCTCGCTCATGCAATGGCAAACCGCTGCGCCTCGTCAAGGCTTCGCGTGGACGCGCGCACCTGCTGTTCGATGTCCCCGTCGCCGGCCTGACTACCATCGAAACCATGCTCGAAACCCGTACCACCGCCCTCGCCGTCGATGCCGGGCGCACATTGCTGCTCGATAAAGACGAAATGATCGAGCGCGCCAATCGCAGCCGAAATCGCCATCATCGGTTACCCGCCGTTATGAGCAGAACTCCTCGCGTCGCCGTTGTCGGCGCCGGATCTTTCGGACGGCATCATGTCCGTGTCGTCAGTCAAATGCCGGATGTTGAACTCACGGCGATCGTCGATCCGAACGTCGAAAGCGCAGCGCTGCAAAGACATCGATCGATGCTACCGCCATCGAGAGATCAGTATTGACGCCGCGATCGTCGCCACCCCCACCGTCACGCACGAAGCCATCGCCACGCGCCTGCTCGAAGCCGGCATCGATGTCCTCGTCGAAAAACCCATCGCCGATACGTCGCAAGCCGGCGAACGCCTCGCCCGGCTCGCCAAGAAAACGGCCGCATCCTGCAAGTCGGCCACCTGGAGCGTTTCAACCCGGCCGTCACGGCCCTCGAAAAGGCGCTCACTGTCCCGCTCTTCTTCGAAGTCCACCGCCTCAGCATCTTCACTCCCCGCAGCCTGGATATCGATGTCGTCCTCGATCTCATGATTCACGACCTCGACATCGTTCTGAGCTTCGTAGGCGCGATGCCCGATGAGATCCGCGCCGCTGGCATCTCCGTCCTCTCGTCCAAAGTCGATATCGCCAATGTTCGCCTTGCCTTCGCGAGCGGCTGCATCGCCAATCTCACCGCCAGCCGCATCTCCACCGAACAGGTCCGCAAGCTCCGGCTTTTCCAGCCCGGCGAATATATTTCGCTCGATTATCAGCGGCAGGACGCCGTCCGGTTCGCCATTCGCAAAAACGAAGCCAAAATTGGCTTCGAATCGTTACCGGTCTCGCCGGCCGAGCCGCTGCAGCTCGAATTAGCCGCTTTCTTCGCCTCGGTCCGCGACCGGACTCCGCCCCGCGTCGACGCGTTCCAGGCGGCCCGAGCGCTCCAAGTAGCCGAGTCGATTCTTGCTAAGATCAAGGAACACGCTGACTTAGTCTCCGAAACGATTCGCTCGCGGGGCAACCTTCCGGACCGCTAAAGCGTCGTTACATCGTTCTCGCGGTATGGCTCTCCTTCCTGTCGATCGCTCCGGCCCCGCCGTCCTGCCGCCGTCCGACTATCCTTTGCACCTGCTGCTCGATTGGACGCCGGCGCGCCGTTCGCGCGCCGGTTGGGCAAAGATTCTCGCGGGGTCGCTCGGCATACACTTGCTGGTGTTTTTCGCCGTGGTGCAATTGCCGAGCTTTGTCGAGCAGTCCGCGCCTCCGCCCCACGTGATCGTCCATCACATCCCGCTCTATCTGCCGCCCAGTCTGCTCACGCAAAAAGCGCCGAACCGGACCGAGCCGTCGAAGCAAATCGATCTGGCCTCGCTGGTCGCGGAACACCAGCCGCAGCGGGCGTCGCGGTCTTCTCCCGCGCCCTCGATAAAACATTTTGAACTGCCGAAGCAGGCCGCCGCGCCAAAGCCCGCCAGAGCGCCTCAAATACTTGCGGAGGCGCCGAATATCGCTCTGAATCAGACGCCTGGGCCTCCGCCCTCCGGCGCTGTCAACGGGCTGCCCGCCTCCGCCCCTCCCCTGACCACGCCTGGGCCCTTTCAAAATATTGGCGCCGATACTCCTCCTCCTGCCCATCCGAAGTTGGCGCCGCCCAAAGCCACCGTCCAATCCGCGGTCGGCGATTTGGCGCAGCATGGCGCTTCGAATCAGGTCGTCATCACGGACGATTCGCCCACGGAGCCGGCGCCAGGCGCAACACGGATGCCCGGTCAACTGGGCGCGCAGCATTCGGCGGTCGAACTGCAGAGCGATCCCGAGGGAGCCGATTTCAAACCGTACCTCACGCGCATTCTCGCCATCGTGCGGTCCAACTGGCGGCATGTGATCCCGGAAAGCGCGCGCCTCGGCACGGTGCGCGGACGCACGGTGCTCGAGTTCATCATCGACCGCGACGGCAAAATTCCCAAGCTGGTGACCGCGCAATCCTCCGGTCTCGAGCCTCTCGATCGCGCTGCGATTGCCGGTCTCAGCATGTCCGATCCGCTGCCTCCACTGCCCGCGGATTTTAAGGGAATGCAGGTGCGGCTGGCATTCTCGTTTGCCTACAACATGCCGGCCGCACAATGAGCGCGAGCGAAGGTATCAAACATGATTAGCGGACGCATCGCTGTTGTACTGTATGCCGCTTTGGTGGTTATATCGATCGCCACATTGCACGGAAAAGCGCTCGCGTTCGCGCTGATCGTCGTGTTGGGCCTGGCCGTGAAATCCTACGTGGATTATTTACGCCGGCGGCTGCAATAAAGCACGAAACTGGCTCAAATCCACCACCCGCGGCTCACCGCAGCCGCGAACGTACGCGCTAAGTGCTTTTCCTGCAATGCTCCCCGTCATGGCGAAACGCGTGCATACCAGATCTCGTCCGAATGTACGAGGAACTTATGCAAGGTCTTCATTCTAGTTTTTTCCGAGGGATCTCCATCGGTGTTCTGGCTGCTTCTACTTTGGCTTTCGCGCAAGACGCGCCACCGCCTCCGCCCGATGCGCCGGCCGCGCCAACTGCGCCCAGCAACGGTTGGAAGCGTGTTGGCGATCCGGCCGCGGCATACCAGGGAAGCCAAGCGCCCGCACCAAACCAGAGCGCTCCGCCGAATTACGGTCCGCAGCAGCCGCAGTATCAACAACAGCCGCAATATTCCCAGCAGCAGCCGCAGTACCAGCAACCGGCCTATCAGTCTCAGCCGGTTCCACCGAGCCTGACGATTCCGCGCGGCACGTTCCTAACCGTGCGTGTGAATCAACTCTTATCCTCTGATAAAAATCAAGCCGGCGATGCGTTCTCTGCGACGCTCGCGCAGCCGCTTGTCGTCAATGGCGTCGTGGTCGCCGAGCCCGGCCAGACACTCGGTGGCCGCGTGGCCGAAGCAGTGAAAGCCGGTCACATCGAAGGCACCGCGCGACTCGGAGTTCAATTGACAGAATTAACTCTGGTTGACGGTCAGCAGCTTCCGCTTCAGTCCACTCTCGTGAGCCGCCAAGGCGGGACCTCTGTCGGTCAAGACGCGGGCACAATCGCTGGAACCACCGGGTTGGGCGCCGCCATCGGAGCGGCCGCCGGTTGGGGCAAGGGAGCGGCCATTGGAGCCGGTGCGGGAGCCGCTGCCGGGATCATCGGCGTGCTTGTGACGCGCGGTCATCCCAGCGTGATCTATCCCGAACAGCTTCTCACTTTCCGCATCGAAACACCGCTCACGATATCAACCGAGCGCTCCCCGCAGGCGTTCCGGTACGTTCAACCGAACGAGTACGATCGGCCCTACGATGCGCAGCCCTCATCCGGCCCGTATGCGTCCCAGGCTCCTCCCGCGCCGTATTATGGCGCTGGCGCGTACCCGGCGTATCCGTACCCGTATTATGGCTACGGCTATCCCTACTATTGGGGCCCGTCGTTCTCCTTCTTCGTCGGACCGAGATTCGGATGGGGCAATTATTACGGACGCGGTTATTATGGGGGCGGCTATTTCCGGGGCGGCGGTGGAGGGTTCCACGGCAGCTTCCACGGCGGTCGCCGCTAACGCATACCGGACGCGGTTAAGCAAACGGTCGGGTGGGAAAGTCGATTCTGTTTTGACTTTCGCCACCCACTTTCGTTTTCGCCAGCGAAACCGAGCGACGCTGTTATAGTGGCCCTGCCACACTATGATCGTCAAGCGATTCGCAATCTTATCTGTCTTGTTATTTGCAAGGATGCTTCCAGCCGCAGAAGCCTCGCGGCACATGATTGTCATCGATCCGGATCACTCGCACGCCGCCGCTGTTTTCTCGCAGCCCATTCCTGACGTTTCGAATATAGTCCACGTCTATGCTCCTGCCGGGCAAGGAGTCACGGCTTTCCTGGATAGTCTTGCGCGGTTCAATCATCGCCCCAACAATCCAACGGACTGGCAGATCGAATCCCACATTACGCCCGATTTCCTAAAGCTCATGCTTAAAGAGCCGCCAGGAAATATTGTGGTGATCTCGGGGCGGAATGATGTAAAGATCGACCGTATCTTGTCCAGCCTGCGCGCCGGGCAAAACGTGCTCGCCGACAAGCCGTGGATCATCGAGAGCAAACAGTTCTCTCTGCTCGAAGGTGCCATGAACACGGCTGGCCAAAAGCATCTGGCTTTCTACGACGGCATGACCGAACGGTTTAATAGCGTCTACCAAATTCAACGCGAGCTGATGCGCGATCCCGAAGTTTTCGGGCGTCCGCTTACTGGCACCCCTTCCGATCCTGCTGTAAAACTCGAAAATTTGCACTCGCTGATAAAGTTCAGCCAGCGGAAGGTGAGCCTTCGGCCGCCTTGGTTCCTGGATGTGCGGCAGCAAGGGGAAGCGATTGCGGACGTGGGCACGCATCTAGTGGATCTCGAAATGGCGCAGCTATTCCCCCGATCAGGCGCTCGACTACAAACGCGATATTCAGGTTTTGAAGGCCACTCGTTCGCCGATTTTCCTGACACTGCCCGAATTCGAGCGTCTGACTGGCGCAAACGAGTGGCCGGTTTTCCTGAAGCCGTCAGTTCATAAGGACCGCCTGGAATACGATTGCAATAACACGGCCTTATACACGATGCGGGGGATATACACCGCGATTAGCGATCGTTGGGAGTATGAATCGCCAGGCGCTTTGAGCGACAGCTACCTGGTCCTGTATCGCGGCACGCATTCGACAATTCGCGAGCGCACGTCGAAGCTCGAGAATTACATTCCCGAAATCGATGTGATTCCGAATGCGGGTGAAAATCTCGCGGTATTCACAGCAGCGCTAGAGCGGCGGCTGAAGCATCTCTCTTTTCCGAATCTCAGCTTGCGGCCGAATGGGCGTGAAATTCGTGTCGTGATCCCGGCCGAGGATCGCGCGCGCGGCGGCTCCACGTTTAGCCAGCTTGTGGAGCAATTTCTCAAATACGTGCGCGATCCCCAGAGTCTCCCAAGTTGGGAGAAGCCCAACATGCTCGCAAAGTATTACGTGACCACTACGGCGGTTGATTTGGCGCGCTAGAAGGCTAGCTTCAGCGCGAATTGGACGAGCCGCGGGCCGCCATCGCCAAGCGGATTGCCGTTTGCTACATCAACCGTGCTCGCGATCGTACCGAACGCGGAGCTATTCACCGTAACGTTCGGCAGCGCGAGATTCGGATGGTTGAAGAGGTTGAAGAAGTCCGAGCGGAATTGCAAGTGGAAGCGCTCGTTGATCCGCGTCGACTTCACGCACCGAGAAATCGGCCATGTTGGTACGCGGACCTATCACGGTGTTGCGCCCGGCGTTGCCGAAAGTGCCTGCCGGGGCGGCGACGAATGCGGCCGGGTTGAACCAAGCGTCCCACCGCTTCGGTCCATTGTTCGGATTGCCGATCGCGTTGGGGCGGTCGTTACTCGATTCGCCGCTGCCGCTGGGCGCCGCGCCGTTCCAGAATGGGGTGATCGGCAAACCGCTCGCCAGCGTGTAAATGCCGCTCACCTGCCAACCTTGGGTCAACCGCTTCGGCCAGCTCGGCAGCGCCCGCGGGAGGATATCCAGATCGTAGACGAAGTTCATAGTGAATCGTTGCCGCTGATCGAAACCGGACACTGCTCTTTTCAGCGCGCGTATCGAAGCTGTTCTGAGGCAGCGAGACGCCAGCCGTACAGGAGCAGATTCCGTTCGAAGCATCGTCGATCGAATGCGACCAGACATGCGAGGCGAACAGCGTCAGGCCATTCGAGAAGCGCCTGCGCAGCACCGTCTGCAGGGCGTTGTAATTGGCATTGGCGGAAGCTTCCAATTGATAAATACCGGCGAACTGCGGATAGAGGCTATTGAAAGGCCGGCGCTGCTGCACACCTGTCTGGGGTCCGGCCGTGGCTTGATTGATGTCGCGCACGCGGTATAGCTTCGTGCCTTTCGACCCGACATAGCCGACTTGCAGAACCGTACCTTCGACGAGCGTCTGCTGAATATTGAAGTTGTAACTCTGCACGTAGGGCGTTCGCATATGTTGATCCACGCCTAAGACGGTGAATGGCGGAACGGCTGTGTTGGCGCCGCCGAAAATATCCACGCCGGGACCGAACGGCACCGGTTTCGTGAAATTGACGGTGAAGGTTCCGAGCCCCGGCACCGGGTTAGTGCCTACGTTTCCGTTGGGGAAGCTCTGACCCAGGAAGAAATCTTGCGAAGGCGCGTCGTAGTAAACACCGTAGGCGCCACGAATGCACTGTTTTGCCGGTGCCTCGTGGATCGAAGGCGAAGCCGGCGCGCGGCGCAAAATTATTTCTGTCGCGATCGTAAAGCGTGTCGAGACCTTGTCCAACACGAACCAGACCCGTGGCCGGAATGAAGTTCGAGATGCTGTTGGATTTCTCCGATAGCGGGCCGGCGTATTCATAGCGCAAGCCGAGATTCAAGGTGAGCCGTGCACTGACTTTCCAATCGTCTTGAAGAAAAAATCCGAGATTATTCGTGTAAGTATCGCGGCGCGTTGCGCCACGAGCAATGCTTGTGCTGGTGGGCGCCGCAACTCCAGCGAGTAAGTCGGCCAAAGTATTAAAGCTAAGCCGTCCGCGTGCAAACTGATCGTTGAAGGAGCGGACCAGCGGCCGGCGGAAATCCGCGCCGGCTTTAAAAGTGTGGCTGCCGCGCGCCCAGACGAGAGCGTCGACGATCTGATACGCCTGGCTCACACGTCCGCGCGGCTCATTTGTCGGCGCGCCCAAGCTCTCGAATCCGCCCACGATGATGCTCGGCAGACCACCTTTAGCTCCCGTGATCAGACCGATACTGGCCGGGTCAAAAGCCGAATCCAAGGGCGAGAAGACTTGCGCGAAGCGGATGAAGCTGAACCGGGTTTCATTAATCAGCCGGCTGGTCAGCATCTGCGAAAAGTTCAAACCGGCTAACTGTACGCGAGTCGGAACCACCGTCTGGTAGGCGGGAAGCTGCGATCCCTGGCCGGAATTCAGAGGAAAAGTCTGGTTGCCGTTTCCGAACACGTAACGGCCGCTCAGGTTGAATCGATCGCTGAAGCGGTGATCGATCTTTACCAGGAAATTATCGCTGTCGATAATGTTTGGAAGACTGTAGGCGTAGTTTGCCTTGGCTCCGGAAATATTTTCTTGTGGGAACAGGCTGAGGATCTTCGCGCCGAGAGGGTTCTCCGGCCGTCCCGCGGCCGCATTTGAGGCGCGGGCGGATGCAATGTCGGCCGGCGCTCGGAACGGAAACCGCAAGAGAGGAACTGGGCCGGCCGCGCTCGCCTTCGAAGGCCGCAAACAGAAATGTGCGGTCGTGCTGGATCGGACCGCCGAAACTGCCGCCGTAGTTGCTGTTTTTGAACGGACCCTTTTTTGCACCCGGAAGCGTTTCAAAAAAATTCCGCGCGTTCAACTTATCGTTACGAAGAAACTCGTATAACGATCCATGGATCTCGTTCGTGCCGGACTTGATAACCGCGTTGACGACAGCGCCCGAATTGCGGCCGTACTCCGCCGATCCCTGGCTCTGGACGCTGAATTCAGCCAGTGCATCGACGGGGAAAAGAGTGGCTTGCGCGCCGCTTACGCCGCCCTGGTTGAAAGAAGCCTGATTGCGGAATGAATCGTTGTTATCCACGCCATCGATCAGGAAGATGTTCGACTTTTCGCGCTGGCCATTCACGGTGAACGAGCCAAGCGAGCCGCGCTGGGAGCGAGGAGCGGCGCCTGGCAGGAGAAACGCCAGTTTCCGAAAATCGCGGCCATTTATCGGCAGCTCTTCCACTTGGCGCGTATCGACCACTTCGGATTGAGCGCTCGAATCCCGCTGCAGGACCGGAGCCTCGGCCTTGACCTCTATAGATTGCTCCAGAGCCTGCACGGAAAGCGTGACGTCGACGCGGGTTTCGCCGCCCACGTCGACTTTGATTTGCCGCCGCTCCGCTTTACCCAAGCCGGCGGCCTCATATTTGACCGTGTAATAACCAACGGGCAGCTCCGGCACCACATAGATTCCATTTGCATCGCTGACTAACCGGCGCTGCGCTCCTGTTCCTTCGCTCACTACGATCACCGAAGCGCTGGGTACAGCGGCGGCGCTCGAATCTGTTACTACACCAACGATTCTGCCGCCGAATGATTGCCCCCAGGCAGTGACCGCGGTAAGAGAAAAAACCAATCCAAATACAATCTTCGAAAAACGAATCCCCGTAGCTATTTCCAATGTGTAACTTCTCCGTTCTACTTGTACCTGCGAAATTGAACGGAAAGTTCGTAAGCGCTACGGAGAAGCTTTTGTTATTGTGATTCCTAATTTGACATAAGGCGCGAGCAGCTCCCGCTTAGTATCCGCCGAGACGATCATTCCCGCCAGGTCTGACAAAGGCATGACAACGTACGGAGAGGCGGCGTTCAACTTCTCGGACGACGCCAGTACGATGGTTTCGGCGGCGCTCTTGCTTAGCGCTCTTTTAATGTGAGCTTCTTCCAGGTCGCCAGTCGTGAGCCCTATTTTCGGATGAATACCTGTTACGCCCATGAAATAGATGTCAGCGTGAATGCGGCTAATCGCCTCAACCGCCGCCGCGCCTACCGAAACCACGGAATGCTTGAACAGCTTTCCGCCAATGAGTACGACTTCGATGAAGCGGTGCTCGACCAGCTCGACTGCGATTGTGGGGCTATGTGTGACGACCGTGGCGCGCAACTCCGCCGGAAATTGACGCGCAATCTGGACCGCGGTCGTGCCCCCGTCGAGAATCACAACTTGTCCAGGCCGGATCATGCGCGCCGCCGCGCGCCCGAGAATGCTCTTCTCATCTGTCGCAACCTGCAGGCGAGCGGCGAAATTGCCCAAAGCAGGCGAAGCGGGAAGCGCGCCTCCGTGAACACGTTGTAAGAGGCCTTCCGCCGCAAGTTCGCGCAGGTCTCGCCGGATCGTGTCTTCGGAAAGCCCTAGCTCCTGGCTCAGGTCTTTTGCGATGATCTGTCCGGTTTGGCGGAGAACATCCAGAATGTGTTGCTTTCGTTGACTCGTCAGCACAGTGTCATTTGCATGATACTACATGAAGTTGCACGAAGCTGCACGTTTTTGCTAGCGTAGTCATGGAACACTTGTGACCATTACACAGCCCCTCATTATCCTTATTGCGGGACCGTATCGTTCGGGAACGAACGACGATCCTCACCTGATCGCCAGGAACCTGGACAAACTGGAATCCTTCGCACTGTCGATCTATCGGGCAGGACACATTCCGATGATTGGCGAGTGGATTGCCTTACCGCTGATAAGAAAGGCGGGGGGTGTGCAACTGGGTGACGCTATTTCCGAGGAATTCCTCTATCCGGTCGCGAGCCGGTTGCTGGAGCGCTGCCATGCCGTGCTCCGTATCGAAGGTGAATCGAAGGGAGCGGATCAGGACGTGAGGATTGCGCGCGAACGTGGGCTGCCGGTTTATTTCCGTTTGGAGGAAGTGCCCGGGTTTCGGGAATGAGGGCTTCGGTTGAGGAACTTTTCCATCAACTAGCGGATCTGTCCGTGGAAGCGCGCGCCGGTTACTTCGATAAGCACGGCATCGACGGGATGACGCGATCGGAAGTGGAAGCGCTGATGGCGTTCGATCTGCGTTCCACCGATTCGCTCGAGAAAGACATTGGCCTGGATAAGTTGCGCAGCGAGCGCTGGAGCGGCTCGAGCCGCAAGACATGCGCTGCGGCCCTTACCGGCTGACAGATCTCCTGGGCCGGGGCGGCATGGGCGCCGTCTATTTGGCAGAGCGCGTCGACGGCGAACTAGCGCACCGGGTCGCCGTGAAACTTTTGCGGCCGGGAGCCGATACCCGCCAATTGCGCCAGCGCTTTCTGGCCGAGCGGCAGATTTTGGCGACGCTGTCGCATCCCAACATTGCGCTGATTGCTGGATGCCGGCCATTGTCGAAGACGGGCAACCGTATCTGGTGATGGAATACGTCGAAGGAAAACCCATCGACGTTTACGCTGCCGGGCTCGACATGCGGCGCAAAATCGCGCTTTTTCTGAAAGTGTGCGCGGCCGTCGGCTACCTGCACCGGAACCTGGTAATTCATCGCGACCTGAAGCCCGCCAATATTCTTGTCACTGCCGAAGGCGAAGCGAAACTGCTGGATTTCGGTATCGCGAAGATGCTCGACCTGACGACCGACTCGACCGTGACGAGTATGCGCATGCTGACGCCGGATTACGCAAGCCCCGAACAGGTGACAGGCGGCGCGATGAGCACGGCGACGGATGTTTACTCGTTGGGTGCGGTGCTTTACAAGTTGTTGACGGGCGCCTCTCCGCACCAGTTTGAAAGCGATTCCGCGGGCGCCATTGCGCTGGCGATTTCAACCGGGAAGATTACGCCGCCGGCCAAAGCTGGCGCCGGATTTGAAAGGCGATCTCGAGACGATCCTGATGAAGGCGTTGCGCACGGAAGCGCAGGAGCGATACGCCACCGTCGAACAGCTTTCCGAAGATCTGGAGAGCTATCTGGAAGCGCGTCCGATTCGCGCGCGCAAAGGCGACTCCTGGTATCGAACGCGAAAATTTCTGCGCCGGCATTGGCTGCCGGTGGCAGCGGGGGTGCTTGCCGTTGCCGGTCTTGCCGGAGGCGTGCTCGTGGCGAATCGCCAACGGGCCATCGCGCAGCGGCGGTTTATGCAGGTGCGCCAACTTATCGAACAAGCTGTTTGATATCGACGCCGAGGTTCGCCAGGTCCCGGGAACCACCAAGGCCAGGGAAGTGATTGTCAGTACATCGCTCGAATACCTGCAGCGCCTGGCCGAAGACGCGAAGGACGACACCGGCCTCGCCTTCGAGCTTGGCAATGCGTACTTGTCGGTCGCACGCGTGCAAGGCGTCCCAATTGGTCTTAACTTAGGCCATACCGATGAAGCCGACCGGAGTCTCAGGATCGCCGAACGGCTTATGGATTCCGTGCTCCTGTCGCAGCCCGGGAACCGGACGGCGCTCTCCCGATCGGCGCAAATCGCTCGCGATCGGATGATTATCGCCGAAGTTCGCAGCCGTCACGAGGATGTTCTGACTTTCGGGCGAAAGTCGGAGCAATTGCTCTCGAACTATGAGCGCACCGGAAAAGTGGATCGGCCGGAAGCCGAAGAGGTGATCCGCGCCTATACGAATATCGCCAATTGTTATGCGACTGAAAATCGATGGGACGATGCGATTCGGCTTTCCCGTCATGCGAAAGATTTAGCGCTGGCCGCCGGCCTGCCGCACAGGGCTGGAAGCGCCCTACTCATTCTTGCCAAGGCGTTCCACAGTAGCGGAGATCTCGAAGAAGCGCTTCAAGCCAGCCGTGAAGCGGTTCGGCTACTCGAGTCTCCCGCGGGAACGACGAACACAGCCGAAAGCCTGGCGTTGGTGGCGGCTCTCGTGCGCGAAGGTGAAATTCTCGGCGACGAGAACACGATCAGCCTCGGGCGGCCGGAAGAGGCAGTGGCTCCGCTGGAGCGTGCCTACGCGATTACCGAGGATTTGGCCCGGCAGGATCCAAATGACGGCGAAAGCCGGGCCCGGCTCTTCAACGCCAGCGTGCCATTGGCGCGTATTCTGCGTCAACAGCACGCGCGTCGCGCCTTGACTCTCTACGATCACACGCTAAGCCGCCTGGCGGAACTTCCGAATAATGTGCGCGCGCGGCGAAAGGAAATATGGGTGCTGGCCGCCTCCACCTACGCTTTGCGCCGTCTGGGCCGGAACGCAGAAGTCCGCGCCCGTCTGGATGCGGCCCTGGCACGCTTGCGGGCTCTCAAACTCTATCCGGCTGATGAAACCGGAGCGGAGTCTTACGAAGTGCTGTGCGCAATGGCGGACCACGAGGCCGCCACTGGAAACGTGCCGCGCGCTACGGAGCTATATGAAGAACTCCTGCGCAAGATGGTGACGGCAAGTCCGAAATCAAACGGCAATCTGGACGCAGCCGTCGATTTGACGCGGGTCTATGCAGCATATGCCGCCCTGCATCGCCAGGCGGGGCGAATTGACCTTGCATTGGCTCTGGAAACCCGCCGTCTGGAGTTGTGGCGGCACTGGGACAGCAAACTCCCGAACAACGCTTTTGTCCGGCGTCAACTCGAAATGGCAAATTTAGCCCGCGGATCTCGACCAAATTTCCGCCGTGATTACGCAAATAAAGGATAGAAGGTGTGACGATGCAGATTACGAGGCTGTTGCGACGCCTCCAGGCCGGCGAAGAGGATGCGATGCACGATGTGATGCCACTGGTGTACGACGAACTGAAAAAGTTGGCCAGGTCGCATTTGCGGCGCGAATTAGGAGCCCGCCCGCTCGAGACCACGGCCCTGGTGCATGAAGCGTTTCTGAAGCTGGCTGGCGGACGGCACCCTTCCTACGAGAATCGGGCGCATTTCTACGGCATTGCTTCCAGGCTGATGCGGCAAGTGCTGGTAGATACCGCCCGAGCCAGGGCCGCGGCCAAGCGCGCGGCGGCGCAAGAAGTCCCGCTCGCGGATGTGCCCGATTTAGGACCGCGGCCGGACCGATCTTTGCTTGCAATTGACGATGCATTGCAGCGCCTCGAAAAAACGGATCCATTAAAGGGACAGTTGATTGAGATGCGCTATTTCGCCGGCATGACGGCGGAGGAATCTTCAATGGCGCTATCCAAGCCCGTACACACGATACGCCGCGAGCTCCGTTTGGCACAGGCTTGGCTGCGCAAGGAGATGGCGGTTGGAATTTGCGTGCAGGAGCTCTGTGTGGAGGGGTGATCTGACTATTTATTGCATTGTTAATAGTGCAGCCATGAGTTCAATTCCATCCCACAAATTTTGCAATCGGATGTTTTCGTTATAGCTGTGCTGATTATTATCATGATTCGCGATGGGAGTAACGATTGTATGCACGCCCAGTTGCCGTTCGATCATAATCAGCGGTAAGCTGCCGCCCATTGTTGGCAGCTTAACGATAGGCGTCTTAGCGCGAGCCGCGGCTTTCAGCACCGATTGCGAAATTGGCAGATCCATTGATGTGCGGACGGCGTCGTAGCGGAATTCGTCGGTTTGGAAATGCAAGACCTTAGGGTGCTCGCGCCGGGTTGCAGCATCCGGAGCGTGATCGACGATGAAATAGCCCTGCTTCTCGATATGAGCTCTCAGCCGCGCAATTGCCTGTTCGTGAGTGATTCCCTTCACCAACCGCATATCGATCGCCGCCGTAGCGGAAGCGGGTATGATGTTGCTCGCATGATCTGTTCGAGCGCTCGAGAGTCCGCGAATGTTCAATGACGGCAGCGTTATAAGCTCCGCGAGCGTGCGTCCATCGCCTTCGGTACGCGCTAACCAAAATTCGCTTTTGAGTTGTTCATCGAAGGCTGGCATCTCGGCCAACGCTTGCTTTTCTGATGGGCCGAGCGGCGTGACGCCGTCATAGAAATTCTCAATGAGAACTTTGCCATTCTCATTCTTCATGGAAGCAAGCAACTGGGCCAGCATCATTGCCGGATTAGGCGACCAGTTGCCATAATGGCCGCTGTGCAACTCGGTCCGCGCGCCGTAGACCGTGAGAGTCGCTGTTACCACTCCTCGAGCCCCAAACACGATTTGTGCGGCGCGGCTCTGGTGCACCGGACCATCACAGATCAACCAGACGTCGCTCTTCAGCAGATCTTTATGACCCGAAATGATCTGCTCCAAATGCGTAGAACCCGCTTCCTCCTCTCCCTCAAATACAAATTTCGCGTTCACGGCCGGCGTTTGCCGGCTGGCCTGAAGAGCGTCCAGAGCCGTCAAGAGCGCAATTATAGGCGCCTTGTCATCACTCGCCGAGCGTGCGTAGATGCGCCATTCGGGGTTAAAGGGTTTACCTTGTTCCGGTAAGGGAATCACTTGTCCGTCGCGCTCTATCGGTCCCGAGCGCAGAACGGGTTGAAAGGGCGGCGTCAGCCATTCCCTCGGATTCAAAGGAGAGCCGTCATAATGCGCATAGAAAAGGATCGTCCGCGTCGCGCCTGGTTTTGTGAGCTCCCCATAGACTACCGGGGGAGCCCCCTCGTATTCCAGCAATCTCGATATAACGCCGCGCTTCTGAAACGCCTGGACAATTGCTTCCGCATTGCGCCGCAGATCGACCGGATCGGACGCGATGTTCGGAATAGCCAGCAATTCCATGTAGCTGCGAATGATCTCTCGGTCATGCGACTGCCGGTATCGACGCACCGTTTGTACGGCGGGATCCGTTTGAGAAAGGAGGGTCGTGCAACAAACTACAAGAAGACTGAGTCTGCCGGAACCCATGGAATCGATTTTACGTGTTTCTACGCCGGTACCGCTTCGATCACATCTACCATCTGCGTCGTTCCCACCACGCGATTCAACTTCAATCCGGCGCTGGCAAGCAGCTCGCGATATTGCTCTTCGGTCCGCTCTTTGCCGGTACACATCGTCAGCATCTCGAGATCGAGAAACTTAGCCGGGTCGGGCTCGTTTCCTTCCCGGATCACGCCTTCGAGCAGCAGCACTTTTCCGCCCGGGACACCTTCCAATGCCTTGCGGCAATTCGTCAGGATCTGGCGCGCCGCGGCATCGTCCCAATCGTGAATAATGTGCTGCATCATGTACGCGTCCGCCCCGGCCGGAACCGATTCGAACATATCGCCCGCAACCACATTCAAATGTTCGTCCTGCGCGGCATCTTGAACGACACTTTCCAGATCGTACAGCGTGCCCTCGATCCCCGGATGCCGCTTCAGAATCGACCGTAACAAGTGCCCGTGCCCCCCGCCGACATCCACTAGCCTGCGAATTCCCGAAAAATCGTAGGCCGCAAGAACGGCGGGCGCTGTCCGTGCGCTGATATTCGTCATTCCGTTGTTGAACGAGCGTCCGACCGCGGGATTGCTAAACATCGCTTCGAAAGTCATTTTGCCGTGAACGATCTCGATCGCGGGCTTGCCCGTTTGTACCGTGGCAAGAAGCTCCGCCCAAATCGGGTAGTGAAATGGATCCGCTATCCAATGCACCAGGTCGCGCACTGGCTGCTCGGCCCGGCGGCCAAGCGGATACGCTGCCGGCGTCAGCGCAAAGCGTTTTGGCTCCGTCTCGCTAAAGATGCCTACGCTCGCGAGCGCGCGCAGCACTCTATACAAAGGCTCTTCTTGAGTGCCGGTCAGGCGCGCCAATTCTGCTATCGGCTGCGGCCCATCCCACAACAAATCGGCAATATCCAGGTTGGCCGCTACGTACAGCGCCGACGAAACCATATAGCCGGTCGCCATTTGCATTAATCGGCCGATGGCCGCGCCTTGGTCCTCCTTCGAGGGCACGGTTGGTACTTCCATTGTCGAAGTTGACATGATTGTCTCTGGTTCTCTCCTATCTGAATACGCGTAGTCCGGTGCGCAATCGGCTCACTTTTTCGCGACTACTTTGTTGCGATGACTTCCAAGTACTCCGGCCGCACGCGCGTTCCCGGTCCGGCGCTCTTCGTTGTGCTCGTCCCAGAGCTTTTCCATCGCCGCGGAATACTCTTGCTGGCCCTTTTCGTCGAGCCGGGCAAAGGTCATCTGCGTTGGCCCGAAGTAGTTCCTGAAAAACTGCACAACTTCCTTGGACGAGAATGGATACTCCATGGCTATGTATTGCCGCGTGGTCCGCAGGTTCGACGTTCCAGCGCCCAAACGCTGCTTTACGACCTCTTCGTCTCCCCAGAGCAGGGGCGAAGGAATTCCTTCGGGAGGCGGAACAAAACGCGCGCCGACTGCAAACGTCTTACCGACGAATCCCTCGCGCGTCCAATTCGCCATCGCGATGGTTCCGCCGGGCCGGCACACACGAATCAATTCGGCCGCCACTTGCTCCGGCCGCGGCGCGAACATCGCCCCGAACATGGTCATGACAATGTCGAACTCGTCCGTACCGGCTGCGAGCTGCTCCGCGTCGCCTTCTTCGAATTTTGCGTCGAGCCCTTCCGAAGCTGCACGCTGGCGCGCCTGCTCGAGCAGATTCGAAGCGATATCGATGCCGGTTACTTTCGCTCCGCGCCGGGCCGCCGGAATCGAGAGATTGCCGGTGCCGCAAGCCACGTCCAGCACCTTGACCCCAGGCTGAATGTTCAACCGCGCTACAAATTCTCCCGCGCCTTTTGCGGAATACTTCGCGATCTGGCCGAAATCTCCGGCCATCCACGTCGTTTGCATTCCTCGTTTCAACTGTTCAAAACCCGATACCGCAGATGACATATATCCCCTTTGTCGAATGTTTCTATACTCTCAGATGGTGTCCTTGCTTCGCGTCATTTCTTTTTCCACCGTGCTTGCTGTTGCGGTGTCCGCGCAAACCGATTGGCCGATGTACGGGCACGATCCGGGCGGCATGCGCTTTTCTCCGCTCCGGCAGATCAATACAGAAAACGTGAATCGCCTAGAGCGTGCCTGGACGTACCATACCGGAGAAATGCCCGTCATTTCCGGCGCGCGCGGCCAGCGCCAAACCGCTTTCGAAACCACGCCGCTGGTGGTCAATGGCGTGCTATATCTGTCCACACCCGCCGATCGCATCATCGCGCTCGAACCGGAATCCGGCCGCGAGCTGTGGAAGTTCGACCTGCAAGCCGGATCTACGGCCCCGCTCAAATCGCGCGCGCATCGCGGCGTTGCCTATTGGCCGGGCGACGCGCATACGCCGCCGCGCATTCTTTTTGGCACGCTCGATGGGCGCTTGATCGCGTTGAATGCAAGCACCGGCCGGAAGGTGCCGGGTTTCGGAAAGGAAGGCGAGGTCGATTTGCGAGCGAATGTTGCGGACAAATTTCCGAACGCGGTGTATGACGAAACTTCTCCTCCGGCGATCGCCGGCGATCTGGTGATCACCGGAGCGGAAGTTCCCGAGAGCCCTGGCCATGGCCCGCGGGGCGATGTGCGCGCTTGGGACATTCGCACCGGCAAGCTGGCCTGGACGTTCCATACCGTACCGCTTCCCGGCGAGCCCGGCCACGAAACGTGGGAAGGCGATGGCTGGAAGGATCGCACCGGCGCAAACGTTTGGACCATGATCACTATCGATCGCTCGCGCGACCTGGTGTTTCTCGCCATCGGCTCGCCGGCCTACGATTTCTACGGCGGGGACCGCAAAGGTGCGAATCTGTACGGCAACTGCCTGGTTGCCCTTCACGCGAAAACCGGCAAGGTGAGCTGGTATTTCCAGTTCGTCCACCACGATATTTGGGACTATGATCCGCCCGCCGCGCCCGCGCTCGTAACCGTTCATCGCAATGGAGCCGCTATTCCGGCCGTCGTCCAAGTCACCAAGATGGGTCTCGTTTTCATTCTCGATCGCCGTAACGGGAAGTCGATTTTTGGTGTCGAAGAGCGGCCCGTGCCCGCCAGCGATGTGCCGGGCGAGGCCGCCTGGCCGACACAGCCGATTCCGGTCAAGCCGCCTGCCTTATCCCGCGCTGCCATCGGCGCTCAAGATGTCAGAGGAGCCTGTATGGAACTGTTTTCAAAGCTTGAAAATCATGGGCGCTACACTCCCTACGGCATGAAACCCACGCTCGTGTTTCCGGGAACGTTAGGCGGCGCCACCTGGTCCGGTTTGTCTTTTCATCCGGATCTCGGTTATATGTTCGTCAACACGAACGAAGTCGGCGCCATTGGCCAAATGGCCAAGCAGCCCGCGGGCTCCCCGATCGAGTATCGCCGCACCAGTCCCGCCGGCGATTATGCACGCTTTTGGGACGCGGATCTGCATCCATGCCAGAAACCGCCGTGGGGTTTGCTTACAGCCATCAATGTGAACACCGGAGATATTATCTGGCGCGCACCCCTGAGTGGGCCCAACATCGGTGGCTCGATCGCAACCGCCGGTGGGCTCGTTTTCATTGGAGCGACGAACGACAGCCGCTTTCGGGCGTTCGATGCGCGCACCGGTCACGAGCTTTGGTCGACTACAATAGATGCGAGCGGCCACGCCACGCCCGCTACTTACTTAGGCAAAGACGGGAAGCAATATATTGTCATCGCCGCGGGTGGCGGTGGCTTCTTTGGAAGCCCACCCGGCGACTCGCTCATCGCGTTCAGACTTCGCTAATCTGAAAAAGAGGCGCGCGCCGCGCCCAGCACGCGCTGTGTGCGCGCGTCTTGAACGAATACCACCACTCGCATATCGTTCGCATTGAAGTTTGAGTTCAATGCAACCTGCACGTTTTTCGAAACGCTTTCCTTCCCGGAAACCTTTGCCACTTCGCGGAGCGATAAAACTACCGCCACGTGAGTGAGCTCGCGCCCGCCGTTCTCTCCGCGGGTCACTTTGGAGGTGGCATGATTCGCGGCCACAACCAGGTAAACCAGACCCTTCGCCCCCTTGCCTTGGAGTGAAGGTATATCGATGTGGACCCGCGCGCTGTTTTCGGTCTTAGTTGCACCGATGATCACAGGTATCTTGGACTCGCGAAGCGATTGCTGGATGGCTCGTGCCGCCATGGGCCAGTTGCCGCCGACCACTGCCTTCTCGCCGTCGACGACGAGCTGCGGTGTATAGATATCGTCCGTGCCAAATTGCGCGGCGTATGCCTGCTGGCGGCGGCTGAAATCGCTCGACGAAAAAGGATCGGTCCAGCCGATGCGATTCCAGTAATCGACATGCTCGCTCAGCACGATAAGATCCGTTCCCGGCACCGGCTGATCGCGATCGAGCTTCTCGAGAAGCTGGTCGGCTGGCGGACAGCTCGAACAGCCCTCCGATGTGAACAACTCAAGCAGCACCGGAACCGGCTCGGCGCGACCCGCCGCAGCAACGAAACAAGCCGCAATGGCCAGAAGCGCGAATCTCATTTTGAGCATGGGCCCTCGGTTTGAAATTCGCGTCATTCCATGCAAAAGTTACGCTGCGCGCTCTTCAGCCGCCGTGCGCACCAAAACTGGTTTCGGCTGTAGTCCCGCTTTCGCCAGAACCGCGTAGACCACAAACCCGACGATGAAACTATACACCGCCGCAGGCTGCAGGTAAGGCTTGGTCTCTGCTGAGATTGGCAAAAAGGGCAAAATTCCGACCACGAATCCCGCTGCCCACGCTCCATATCCCGCAAAGTTGATTCCTTGCCGCGGGCCCGCCCACTTCTTTCCGGATAACCAATAATCCGCCGCCATTGCGCCGCAGATCGGTCCGAAGGATGCGCCGATGATCGTGAATAAGCCGATCAGACTCGCCGCTGCTCCCGTGATCGCGAGCACTGCCGCCACCACTGCGCCGGCCATGGTCGAAGTAATCCGAGGCACGCCGGGAATCATCGTTGCCAGACTGTTGCCCGCAATGAACGAGGAAAAGCACATCGGCGCTACGGAGGCGACCGCAAACATGAAAAATGCAATCTGCGCGAAGCTTCCGGTTTGCGCAATGGCCGAATCGAATTGAAAATCCCGGACGCCGTAGAGAACGTGGGCGCCGGCCACAGACAACAGCGGAAGTCCGCCCGCCACCAGCACTGCGAGCAGAATACCTACCCATCCGCCCCAGCGGACGTCGCGCGCGTCTCTGCTGTTCATCCCGAAATCCACGCCCGCGGCGCCGGCCGTGGCAAAGAATCCCACCACAATTTGAATTAGAAACATGAATCCGATGTAAGGACTCGGATGCGTGGGCACATACTGGCTTGCGCCCCCGGCGTTCTTCACGAACACCACCAGGATCATGAGCAGCGGAACAAAATTAAGATACAACGCGAATCGCGAGACATATTGAATCCCCTTAGCGCCTACATACCCGAGTCCTAAAGCCCAAGCCGCCGCAATCACCGCAAACGGCAGGCTGCCAGGCCCGGCCTTCGAATTGAAAGCGGTGAGGACGAACGTCGTCGCCACAAACGTGTTCACCGACATCCAGCCCACCTGCAGCAAACCCATCAGCAGCCCAGGCATGATGTACCCGCCCTGCGTGCCGAAGGTCGAGCTTCCTATCACGTAAAGGGGATATCCGGTCTGCATGCCGAGCATGGCCGGAATGCGGTAGAACAGGGCGTAACTGATCAGCCCCGCCACGACGAGAGCCAATAGGCACAAGCCCACGCCCGCCAAATCCAGAGTTCCCGCGGCGATCTCTCTATAGAAAACGATCCAGAGAAAAATGCCTGCATAGGTCGGCGCGGTGTTCTTATACCAAGGCGCGCGATTCGAGGCCGGGTTCGGCGCGGTGTTCGAAATATAGCCTGGCAACATGGCGGCTCCTTAAGATGCTCATTATATTTATCACGTCGGCTCCGTTGTCGTGTGCATGCCGAGAGCGAATCCCAGCAGGATAATCGCGAGTACGAGCGCCGCGACGGCTGTAAAACGATAGTCGCGCTCGCGGAGAAAGACGAGGAGCATCAGCAACACGCGCAAAGTTGGCAGCACGATAAACAGAGCGATCCCGATCGTTGCGATGCGTGTAGAGGAAAGCGCTAATCCTAATCCGATGGCAATGGATGCGAGCCAACTGCCGTAATAGAGTAGATCCGCTAGCCGCGCATTCATTGGGCGCCCTTGAGCAAGTGGACGCCGAAAGACTCCAGCAGCATCTGAATACCCAGCGCGACAAGAATTACTACGAAAAACACACGAAGTTTGTCATTCGACACCATCATCAAAATGCGCGCGCCTGCGACCGCCCCGATCACCGAGCCGAGCGCAACCGGTCCGGCGATAGCCGTAACAATAGTGCCGCGCATGAAATAGGCTCCAGCGCTGGCTGCTGCCGTCACACCGATCATGAAGTTGGACGTAGCCGATGAAACCTTGATTGGCAGCCGGAGCGCTGTATCCATAGCCGGAATTTTGAGGACACCGCTACCGATGCCCAACAATGCCGAAATCAAGCCCGCGCCATACATCAGCAACATTCCGAGCGGCAGGCGTTGCACGCGATATAAGACATCGCGCCCGAGCAAGCGATCGGGATAGCTGGAATCGAGGCGTAGCGTTGCCCACTGCGTGTTGTCGGCTAAGTTGGATTGGTCAGCCGGATCGCCCCGCTTGGCCAGCATTTGCTGGGCCGACAGCAACAAAATCACGGCGAATAGAAAATATAAATAGGGCACCGGAATAACTCCGGCGAGTAGCACGCCGGTCAATGCGCCCGACGTCGTGGCCGTTTCGAGCACAATGGCGAGGCGGACATTGGTTAGACGTTCCTTTAGGAAAGGCGCAGCGGCTCCGCACGAGCAAGCGATTACCGAAACGATGCTCGCACCAATAGCAGTGTGGATCTCAATATGGCCAAAGATCGTTAGGATCGGCACGATAAAAATTCCGCTCGCCATGCCGAGCATGCCTCCCAGCGCGCTCGCGCCGAATGACACCGCAAACAGCCATAAGGCGAGTCCGTTATCCATTCAACGGCTCCGTGCCAGCCGGGTCACGAACATCAACCATTTCGTCGCAAAATGAAATATGGTTGATTCGTCAAATCCGCGCCGAACCCCGGATACAGCGAAGCCTTGGCTGCGCTTTGCCTCACCTCAAAGTAATACTGGAGCGCATAATCGGACTCCGTGTAGTGAGCCGGTATTGTCCCGTGGTAGGCTCCTTCGCGAGCTTCCATTTCAACCGCTTCAAATCGTTCGGCCTGATCCACGTGCCGGTAGAACACACGCACGGCGGTAGCTTGCTCGGGAACCGTGATTGCAATTTCAACCGGGAGGCCCGGCTTGAAATGTGAGGGAGAATTGTGCTCGCAGCGCAGCGCCGCCCGTTCGGGCCGTCGGAGCGTTTCCTTGATCGCAGCCGCAGCTTTGGAGTCAGGCTCGCCCGCTTTCGCTTTTGCCATCAGCGCAATGTCCCGATCAATGGCCGGCAGCCGATCGATCCAGTGCCCTCGGAGTTGCGGATGTTCGCCAACGGTGACGTCGGACATGTACACGCCCTTCGCCACATCGGCCAGTTCCGCCCAAGCGGCGCGCGCTTTCCGGTATTGCGTGAGCGCCTCTTGCAGGGCCGCCGGATCATTAGTCTTTTGATAGATGCCATACAGCACGCCGCTGCGGAATTTCGCGCCAAAGAATCGCCCCAACCCGGCCTGGATTTTTACATCGATGGCCAGCCGCCGGTGCTCCGCCGATTTTCCTTTCATCTGCGCCAGGCTCTTGCTTGCCTCCGTGGCATAGTCTTCGATCCATTGCGCCACTTCGATGGGCGAATATTTGCCATCGCACTCCCCCGCGAGCAGCGCATCCGCGAAATCGTTCATCCGCGAAAATAATTGCGGATCGAACGGACTCACATTGCCGAACACCTTCGGCGCCGGAGAATCGGTGTATGGTCCGCGGGCATTCGGGTCCACGATGGACTGATTGAAATACATTTCAGGCCAATAGGAATTATTTGCGGCCGAAGCGCCGTGCGCGGTGGTCACGATCGGCAGAATGCGGCTCGCGTTCGCGAGCGCGTTTTCGGTAGCCCCGGCGCTCTCGCCGAAGGTGCGCCGCAAATAGCGCCGCCAGACATCCGGATCGCACTCTGGGTTATAGAGCAGGCGTCCCCACACGCGCGTGCCATATAAATACTTCTCCCAATCCCAGCGCGTGCGCAGCGAAACGTCGGCATAGGCGCAGCGGTCACCCGCGATTCCGGAACCCCGCCGGCCCTTAAATGAAAGCGGTTCGCAAATTTCCGCGCCGTCACTCCCACAGAATCCAAATGCCCGCGAATAAGCGGCCGCGCTGCGCGGATCGCCCCACAAAAGCAGCCGCTGCGTGCCCGGCCAAATCCGGTGCGTCACCTTCCACTTGCGGTCGTCTCTGAGCAGGTCGCCGTACCCATAGCGCAAAAAACTGCGCGACCCGGCGCTGAATTTCATCAACGCGCTCGCTTGCTTTCCCGCTTTGGGCCGCTCGAGCTCGCGAATATCGGCCTGATGATAGGTCATGCCCATGTGCTCGGCCCAGAATTTAGGAGACACCCGGAACGGCAGTCCGGTCGCTGCCGCGACGTCCAGCATCTGCTGGTTCATGCCCTTCGGATGCATATCGATCTCGACCGTGCGGCCGCAGGTCCGCACCCCATCGAAGACCGTCTTCCAGAAATCGAAGCTACCTTCTTCGACGCCGCTCTCGCCGTGTACGCGAAACGTGATGCCCGCGATCGCCGGGCATTTTTGCAGCAGCATGCGCACTGCGTCGCGGCAATAGGCGGCGTGTGTGGCTTTATCCAATCCTTCAATCGTGTAGTTCGGATTCGGGCTATCGATCCACTGGTAGCCATGCATCCAAAGCCCGAGCTGAAAGTGCATGCCGCGCGCGGCGGTCTCGTCGCTGATGAAACGCAGCAGGGCGAGATTGCGGTCCCTTTCGGCATCCGGCAACTGCGGAACGCGCACGCGGTAACCCGGCACGGCCAGCAGGAACGGATACGCGAACAGGAAATAAGCATCCGTCACCTGCCGGATGAAATCGTAACCGATGCCGAATGCCAGATGAAAACGATTGAAGCGCTGCGTCGCGAGCATGGTCAGATACGCCGGCCACATTTCGCGATCGTTGTACCAGGGCTTGTCCTCTACGTCGCTTGTGAAAAGCCGCGCCATCCCGCGCACCGCGTTCGCTGGCTGTTCCTTAGTGGTCTTCGCCGCAGCCAAAGCCGCAACCGGATCGTCCGCATTCCGCACCCGATCCGAAAGCTCCAGCAACGCATATGTCAAACCTCGGCTGTCGTGGCCTAGCGCGGAGACGATCTTTTTATTGCCGATGCTGCTGGATCCAATGGCAAGGGCTTCCGGAACCGCGGGGACGGAATCGCTGCCGGCCGCCACAATGCACAAATCGCCCGGTTTGGCTTCCGCCAGGCTCGCGCATCGGAATACCGCCACTCCCCGCGATGTCAGCGCCTGCTCTAGTTCCCGAGCCGCCCAAACTGCGGGCCCCGTCTGGGCGATGGCATCCGCGGCATCGGTCACGATAGACACGCCTCCAGCCGCCCTCATCCGCGCGGCTCTTGCCTGTGTTCCCAAGGCTGCCGCAGCGCTTCCGATAAATCTACGTCGGTTCATATGGAATGCCCTTTCTTCGCCAAAGTCCTATACTGAAAACAGTTCCCTTTTTGTTATGCACACCTATTGGAAGTTCGGGATTTTGATGACCCTGATCGTTGGCTCGCTGGCCTGGCTCGCGGTGGGCGGCGTGAAAGACACCAAAACGTACTATAAGACAATTCCCGAACTGGAGAAGCTCGATAAAACCGCGCAAGCCGGCCGCCTGCGCGTTGGCGGCGATGTGCAACCCGGCTCTATCGTCAAGAGCGGCGGAGATGTCTCCTTTGTTCTTCATCAGGGTGCGACCACTCTTAAGGTCGTCTACACCGGCTCCGATCCGCTCCCCGACACCTTCCGCGATAACGCGCAGGCGCTTGCCGAAGGGCGGCTCGGTGACGACGGAGTATTCCAGGCCAAAAAAATTCAGGCGAAATGCGCCTCCAAGTACGAAGCCAAACCTCCGCAACGCGTCGTACACCAGAAAGCAACTTAGTCCATGGAAAACATCGGCGCGCTGTCGCTCCTGATCGCATTTTGTCTGGCCCTCTTCGCGGTCGCGGCCGCCGTTGTCGGCAAATACGGCCGCCGCCCGCTTCTTACAGTGAGCGCCGAGCGCGCCGTCTACGCGGTCTGGATCCTGGTGACCACCGCCTCCGGGCTCCTCGTTTACTCGCTCATCACCGGCGATTACCGCCTCGCCTACGTCGCTGCCCACAGCAATAAAGCGATGTCGGCGATCTACAAGTTCACAGCCTGGTGGGGCGGGCAAGAAGGCTCGCTCCTGCTTTGGGCTTGGCTGCTGTCCACTTACTCGGCCATTGCTGTCTTCACCAACCGCCGCAAATTTCGCGACATGATGCCGCTCGTCACCGCCATCATGATGACCGTGCTCTCGTTCTTTCTTGGAATGATCACTTTCGTCGCGAGCCCGTTCCGCGTGCTGATGGCCGGTCGCGGCATCATCGATGTGGGCGATGGCAACGGCTTGAGTCCGCTGCTGCAGTGGTGGACCATGGCCATCCATCCGCCGTTCCTTTATCTCGGCTATGTCGGCTTTACGGTGCCGTTCGCTTTCGCGATGGCGTCTTTGATTTCGAAGCAGCCCGGCGAAGCCTGGATTCATACTACGCGGCGCTGGGCCATTCTCACCTGGCTCTTTCAATCCACCGGGGTCATGCTCGGCATGGGTTGGGCCTACACGGTATTGGGCTGGGGCGGCTACTGGGGTTGGGATCCGGTTGAAAACGCTTCGCTCATGCCCTGGATCACAGCGACTGCTTTTCTGCATTCGGTCATGATGCAGGAAAAGAAGGGCATGATGAAAGTCTGGAACATGGTCCTTGTCTCAGCCACGTTCCTGTTGAGCATTCTCGGCACCACGCTCACCCGCACCGGATTAGTCTCTTCCGTTCATGCGTTTGCGCAGTCTCCTGTCAAGCCTTACTTCACTACCTTCCTGCTCGCCGCGGTCGCCCTAACGGCGTTTGCGATCATCAAAAATCTTCCCTACCTGAAGAGCGAAGTAAAGCTCGAAAGCGTCGTTTCCCGTGAATCGAGTTTTCTATTTAATAACCTGATTCTGCTTGCGAGTTGCTTTGCGGTCCTATGGGGCACTTTATTCCCAGTGCTGATGGAGGCGGTCACGGGCGAAAAGGAATCGATCGATGCGCCGTACTACAACCGTGTCAACATTCCCATCGCGCTATTTCTTTTATTCCTGACCGGTGTCGGGCCGCTGATTGCCTGGCGAAAAAGTTCGCTGAACAGTCTGAAACGCGCCTTTCTGATTCCGTCGATTGTCGGGTTGGCCGTGATAGCGGCGCTCGTCGCGGCCGGCATCTATAACCCCGCGCCGTTGATCTCCTTCGGCTTGTGCGCCTTCGTGGCCGCCACCATCGTCAGCGAATTCTGGAAAGGCTCCCGAGCCATTCAGCTTAAAGAACAACTACCTTTTCCCAAAGCGGTTTTCCAATTGACCTGGCGCAATACGCGGCGCTACGGCGGTTATCTGGTGCATATGGGCATCGTGATCCTGTTCATTGGCCTTACAGGCGCGGCGTTCAACAAACATGAGACCCGCACGCTGGGACTGAACCAATCGCTGCGCTTCGGCCGCTACGATCTGAAATTACTGAGCGTATCGAACGACGAAAATCCCAATTATCAGTACAGCCGCGCCGTGCTCGAAGTCTCCGCCAATGGTAAAGTCATCGATCAACTTGCCCCGGAAATTCGCGTTTACAAATCGAGCCAGGAGCAGTCTTCGTTTGTCGGCATTCGACGCCGCTTGAACGAAGACCTGTACGTTACGTTCCAGGGCATTTCGCCGGATAATACCAAGGCAATCTTTCAGCTGTATGTATTTCCGCTGGTCAGTTGCATGTGGGTCAGCTATTGGGTCCTGCTCTCGGGCACCATCATCTGTTTGATTCCTGGTAAGGTGCGCCTGCAATATGCGCGCACGGAGGTAGTAGGCATTGCTAGCACGCCTGCAACGGTCCAATCTTAAACTGGTCGCTGCGTTCTCACTCGCTCTCGCCAGCTTGCTGGCGCAAGACATCACGAATTACTTGACACCGGATGTGGCCCGTGTTGGCATGCGGCTCGCCTGCCGCTGCGGCGGCTGCAAGAACACGGTCGGCGATTGTCCGATGCTCCACTGCGGCTCGGCCGATCCCAAGCGCCGCCGTATTTTCGAAATGAAGCAGCGTGGAATCGGCGACGACGAAATCGTCAACACGATCGTCCGTGAAGAAGGCGTGGTCGCGCTCTCGGGGCCCCTGCACCACGAGCTCTTTGTGTGGATGATGCCGGGTATCGCGTTGCTGATCGGCTTCTTATTCTATAGCGCCTACGTGCGCCGCAATCGCAAAGCGGCCGCGCCGCTCACGCCGCTCGACGAAGCGCTCATCGATCGCTTCCGCCCCCAGATCGACAGCGAGCTCGACGAATCTAAAAAATGATGGTCGCGGTTGCACTTCTGCTGGCGCTCGGCGCTATGTTCTACACGCTGTTTGTGCGTCCTCGCGACGTGCCCGAACCGCTGCCCGTCTCGCCCATTCAACATTTGGAAGATCGTAAGTACGCGATCTACGATAACCTCCGCGACCTGCAATTCGAATACCGCCTGGGCAAGCTTTCCGACAACGATTATCAGCAAACGAAACAAGCTCTGCAGCGGGAGCTAGCCATCGTGCTCGCCGAAACAGAAGAGACAATAAAGCGCCTCGGCCTGGCACGAGCTGCCGCGCCCAAGCGAAAACCGCAGGGCAGCGTCTGCCCGCACTGCCGGGCTACCTTCGCCCAAAACTTGAAATACTGTGGCGAATGCGGAAAGGCCATGGCATGAGAGCTCTTTCGGTTTTTCTTATTACCGCCAGCGCGGTGTTGGCAAGCATCGATGGCACGGTCGTCAACCGCACCACCGGCAAACCCCAATCCGGCGTTTCCGTGACGCTGGTCAAGCCGGGGCAGCAGGGCATGCAGACGCTCGGGACGACAATCACGGATTCCACCGGCCATTTTGTGTTCCAGAACGATCGGCCCGGCGGCGGTCCGCAGCTTTTACAGGCCGTCTACAAAGGCGTCAACTACAACAAGCTGATGACGCCGAATATTCCAACTTCGAATGTCGACCTCGATATCTTCGAAGCGACGGATTCGCCATCGACCGCTCGCATTGCGCAGCAGATGATGCTGGTCGAGCCCACCAGCAGCCAGATCGCGATCAGCGAAACATCCATTCTGCAGAACGATTCGAATACCACTTACAACAACGAGAAGCTGGGCGGGCTGCGTTTCTATCTTCCGCCCGCGGCCAATGGCCAGGTGCGCGTCAACGTGCAAGGACCGCAGGGCATGCCGCTGCCGCGCGCTGCCGAGAAGACAGAGGAAGAAGGCGTATTCAAAGTCAACTATCCCGTGAAGCCGGGCGAAACGCAATTTGAAGTCTCCTATGTGCTTCCCGCCGGCACGCCCTTCACGTTTCGTGGGCGCGTTGTGAACGTCAAGGGCATGCCCGCCGGGCCGTTTCGTTTGATCGCTCCTTCCGGAGTCACGCTCGCCGGCAAGGACATACAGAACATCGGCACCGAGCCAAAAACCCAGGCCGGAATTTACAACGTGATCGTGCCGGATGCATTTTCGATGGACATTACCGGAACCGGTTCGCTGCACACTGCCGAAGACGCGAGCGCGACCGACACGAGCGACTCTCCACAAGTCGTCGAAGGACCACCTCGCATTTACCAACGCATGCCCTGGTTACTGGGGCTCGTGCTCGGGATTCTTGCGACCGGCCTCGTTCTGCTGTTCCGTACCACGGTAAATGACCTGCGCCATTGAGCTGGCCGGTGTCTGGAAGTTCTACGGCGACTACGCCGCATTGCGCGACGTCAGCTTGCATGTGGAAGAAGGTTCGTGCTGCGCGCTGCTCGGCCGTAACGGGGCAGGGAAGACGACATTGCTGCGTATTCTGGCGGGCCTATCCTCCTTTGAGCGTGGCCGTATCCAGGTTTTTGGCGCCTCGCCGGGGCATGGGCACGCGGGATTTCTCGGCCACGGCATCGGTGTTTACGAAGATCTGTCGGCGCGCGAGAATCTGCGCTTCTTCGCGCGTGTTGCCGATGTGGCCGAACCCGAGCGCATTGCGAAAGAATGGCTCGAGCGCGTGGGCCTCGTTGCCGCCTCTGAAATGCTCGTGCGCCAGTTTTCGCGCGGCATGCGCCAGCGTCTCGCGCTGGCGCGAACGTTCCTGCACGCTCCCAAAATTCTGCTGCTCGACGAGCCTTTTACTTCGCTCGACGACCGCGCCATTGCCATGCTCAGCGAATTGCTGGTGGAATCGCAAAATCGTGGAGCGACCATCGTTCTCTCCACGCATCAGCTTCGAGAAGCCATGGCCATCGCCTCGCACGTGGCGCTGATTGAGAATGGACGTTTGCGCCACGCCGGCGCGCGAACACAGGAAATGCTCGACGATCCGGGTCTTCTGTACCGCCTTCACTCATGAAAACCGTCAAGCACGCGCTGCTGATTGCGCGCAAAGACCTGGCGGTCGAGTTGCGCACCAAAGAATCGCTCAACGCTGCCGGCGCGTTTGCCATTGTGATTTTGCTGCTGTTCAGCTTCGCCTTCGACCCGGACTCCGAACAAGTCCGCGAAATCGGAGGCGGTCTCCTCTGGCTGGTGTTTGTTTTTGCCGGAGCGCTGGTCTTCAACCGGAGCTTCGCCCGCGAGCTGCCCAACGATTGCCTGGACACGTTACTGGCATCGCCGCTCTCGCCCGCGAGCCTGTTGATTGGCAAAGCATTCGCCAATTTCGTAATGCTGCTGGCGATCGATGTGGTGTCCCTATTTGTCTTTGGAATCTTCTTTAACGTGAATTGGACGCGCCATGTCGGCGAGCTCAGCTTGGTGTTCGCTTTCGGTACCTGGGGCATCTCGATTCTCGGTGCGGTCTTCGGCGCGCTGACCGTAAATCTGCGCTTGCGCGAACTGATGCTGCCGATCATCATCTACCCGCTGCTGATCCCATTACTGATCGCGGCCATAGAATTGACAAAGCTTCTGCTAGCGAACGAGCCACCCAGTCCCAGCGATTTTCTGTGGGCCAAGATTTTGATAGTGTTCGACGTAGTCTTCACCGCCTTGGCAATGGTACTAGCCGAAACGATCCTGGTGAATTAACTAAAGATAGTATTGAAAGAGTGTTATGCGTGAAAAAATAGCGATTGGAACGGCCGCGGCCGCTGCGGTTCTGCTCGCCTACAACCTATATCAGATGTTCATGGTCCTGCCGGACGAGGCGTTACAAGGCGCGATCTATCGAATTCTGTTCTTTCATGCCCCCGCTGCGATGGTTGGAATGATTGGCTATTTCGTTGCACTGACGTTCAGCGTCCTTTACCTGACCGGCAAAAACTTTCTCTACGATTCCCTAGCTGCGTCCGTCGTCGAAGTCTCTCTCGTTTTCTCGCTCGTCAACATTGTTACGGGTAGTATCTGGGCGCGCATCATCTGGGGCATCTGGTGGACCTGGGACTACCGTCTCACTTCGGCGCTCGTTTGTATTCTGATTTTCTTCGGCTACTTAGTCATGCGAAAGGCGATAGATGAACCGACCCAGCGCGCCCGTTTGTCGTCGGCGTTGTGCATTTTCGGCTGTGTTGACGTTGTTATCGTCTATAAGTCCATCGAGTGGTTTCGCAATCAGCATCCTGGGCCTGTCCTCGACTTCAGAACCGGGGGTGGTCACATGGATCCGGCAATGCAGAACATCTTTTATTTGAATTTTCTCGCGATTCTGCTGATGGCTATCGCGCTGGTGTTGATCCGCACCCGGCAGGAAGCTACCGCCCGCGAGATCGATTCCCTGCGCCGGCTGGCCCACATAGCCGCCTAGAAAGGAATAATCATGGACGCACGCAATTTCACCTTCATGTTTTACGGCTTCCTGGCCGCCTGGGTTATCGTGCTTTTGTACGTTATAGCCCTGGCCCGGCGCGGAGCTCGCCTCAAGAAAGAATTGGATGAAGTAAAAAAAATCACCAGCCAGCCAGAGCAGCATGCCGATCGTCATTGACCGGCGCGGATTTCTCAAACAGACTGCAACCGCCGCGGCCTTATGGGCATTTGCGAAACCGCTGCGTGCAGATGCCGCGTTTCGGGTCGCGCTGCTGTCGGACACCCACATCGCCGCCGATCCAAAAGATACTTTTCGCGGTTTTTTTCCGCATGCCAACCTTCGCAAGGCCGTCGACCAGGTATCATCCGGCCAATTCGAGATGCTGCTCGTAAACGGCGACATGGCGCGTCTTCTCGGCAAGCCCGAAGACTACCAGGCATTCAATTCATTCATCGATCCCGTGGCCGCCAAAATGCCGCTGGTCGCCACGCTCGGTAATCACGATGAGCGCAAGAACGCCCGCGCCGCACTCACTAAACGCGCCGGCGAAACCGAACCCGTCCAGCAAAAGCTTGTTTCCACAATCGATGCGGGCGATCTGCGGTTTGTCCTGCTCGACTCCCTGCTTGCCACGAATGTCACACCCGGCCAATTGGGTCAATCGCAGCGCGCATGGCTCAGCGAATATCTGGAAGCGCCGAGCGCCAAGCCCACTGTTGTTTTTGTCCACCATGATCCGGATCCCGATAAAGACAGCGCGCTTGTAGACGCAGCCCGCTTGCTCGAAATCTTAACTCCCCGCCCGGCTGTCAAGGCGCTAATCTTCGGTCACACGCACGTTTACTCGCTCGACAAAGTCAAAGATATGCACCTCATCAACCTGCCGGCGGTCGGTTATAACTTCGCCGACGGAAATCCGGTCGGCTGGATGGAAGGCGCATTTTCGAAACAAGGCCTCGAACTGAAGCTCCGCGCAATTGCCGGAGAAATGAAGGACGATGGCAAGTCCGTAACTCTCTCCTGGCGATAATGCGAGCACGCTTCGCAGTCGTGCTCCTGGCTGGCGCTCTATGCGGTGCCAGCAAGCGGCCCCTGACGCACGCCGACTACGATTCCTGGCGTCACATCCAGGACCAAAAGCTTTCAAACGATGGCCGCTATCTCGCTTACGCGCTTTTTCCGCAGCAGGGAAATGGCGACCTTGTCGTGCGCGATCTCGCTAGCGGCAAGGAAGTGCGCCAACCGATCGGCGAGCTTCCTCCTCCCCCGCCGCCGAATTTCACCAACCCACAGCCGGAAGACGAGCCACCGCCCACGGTCGGGATTGCGCTGAAGTTTTCGGCCGATAGCCATACGCTGGTGTGTACGACCTTCCCGCCGCACGGCATGCAGGGCGGCGATATAGTGATTCTGAATCTTGTCTCGGGCGCTGTTTTCCGTGCACCTCAAGTAAAGAGCTTCCAGATTGGGACGGAATCGAGCGGCTACATCGCCTACTTACAAAATAGCGGCGATCTGATTCTGCGAAATCTCGCCGGCGGCGCGGAGCGCAAATTCCCCAAAGTGAGCGAGTACACGATCACACGAGATGGCAAACTCCTCGTCTACTCGCAAGACGCAAACGGAATCTATGCCATCCGGCTGAACGAGAATCCCGCTCCCATTGCGCTTCTATCGGGCAAGGGTAAATACGACAAGATTACCTGGGACGAGGATCAGACTCGCTTGGCATTCTTAAAGGATCACGATCTCTGTAGCTGGGATCGCGGCTCGCGGCAGGCGACCGTACACAAATTGCCCTTGCCGGCCGGCTCGATCGTTTCCGACAAAGCGATTCTGTTGCTCTCGAAAGGCGGTCGCCAGATTTTTTTCGGCACTGCTCCCAAGCCTCCCGAAAAGCCTTCGCATGAGATCCCAAAAGAGGAACAAGTCTCGGTCGACCTGTGGTCCTGGAAAGACGATCACATCCAGCCGATGCAGAAGGTGCGCGCCGAGGTTGAGCGAACGCGTTCCTATCGTGCGGTGTACGATATGGCGGCAAAGCGATTTCTACAGCTCGCCGATCCGTCCATGAATGAAATCGTTCCCAGCGACGATGGCGCGTACGCAATTGGCACTGACGATCGCGCCTACCGGCGCATGCAGGAATACGAAACCAGTTATGAAGATTCCTACCTGGTAAACACCACGACCGGAGAAAGAAAGCTCGTCGCGCCGAAGCATCCAGGGCATCTCACCTGGTCGTCCGATTCGAGGCATACGATCTTTTTCGATGGGAAAGACTGGATCGCGATTTCGGCTCCAGAGGGCGAATCGGTCAATCTGACGTCCAAGTTAGGCGTGAAATTCGGGCGCGAAGATTACGACGCCCCCGGCCGCCCTCCCGCTTATGGGCTTGCCGGATGGACCCGGGACGGGCAGTTCGTCCTGCTTTATGACCGTTACGATATCTGGCGCTGCCGGCCCGACGGAAGTTCGTGCGCAAATCTCACGGGGGGCGCTGGGCGCAAAGAACACATTGTGTTTCGCCTGGCGCGTATCGCGAGCGACGATCCCGCCGCCCGCTGGATCGATCCATCCGAACCGCTGCTCGTGCGCGCCGAGAATGACGACACGCATAATAGCGGTTTCTTCCGCGTCGCCTGGAGCCGCGGTGCGCCGGAGAAGCTCGTCATGGAAGCGAAGAATTTCACGCCTCCCGCCAAAGCCCGCGACGCCGACGTCTATCTCACAACTGCATCCACCTTTCGCGATTATCCCGATCTACTGGTGACGGACCATACGTTTCGCGAATTTCGCAAGGTCAGTGATGCCAACCCCCAACTCGCGGGCCTCTCCTGGGGATCGGCGGAGATGATCCATTATTCAAGCGCCGACGGCGTGCCGCTACAGGGCATTCTCTACAAACCTGAAAATTTCGATCCGGCGAAAAAATATCCGATGTTGGTTTACATCTACGAGCGCTTGTCGCAAGGCATCAACAATTTCATCGAGCCGCGCCCGTTTCACAGCATCAACGTCAGCTATTACGCGAGCAACGGTTATCTGGTGCTAGAGCCGGACATTGTTTACAAGGTGGGATACCCGGGCCAAAGCGCGCTCAATTGCGTGCTGCCGGCCATTCAGGCGGTCATCAACAAAGGAGGTGTCGACGAAAGAGCGATCGGCATTCAAGCGCATAGCTGGGGCGGATACCAGGCCGCGTATATGGTCACGCGTACTAACCGCTTTCGCGCCGCCGCCATCGGCGCGCCGGTTGCCGACATGATCAGCGCCTATGATGGCATTCGGTGGGGACCCGGCATGCCGCGCCAATTTCAGTACGAGCGCACCCAAAGCCGGATTGGCGGCAGCTTATGGGAATATCCTTTGCGCTATATCGAAAATTCGCCGGTCTTCATGACCGATCGCATCACCACACCGCTCCTACTGTTGCACAACGATACCGACGACGCGGTCCCCTGGACGCAGGGAATCGAATTCTATCTCGCCCTGCGCCGGTTGAATAAAGAAGCGTATATGTTCTCTTACAGCGGGGAATTCCATGCTCTCCGCCGCCGCGCGGATCAAAAGGACTACACCATTCGTCTGCAGCAATTTTTCGATCATTTTTTAAAAGGCGCTCCGAAACCCGGCTGGATGGAACATGGAATTCCCTACATTGATAAACAATGATGGGTCTTCGTGTTACACTCTAGGAGTATAAAAATCGAGATTAAGGTAAAGACGAGGAGTATCGTTTCCTAGCATGGCCCTGGCGGTAGAGCAGAAGTCGCAAGTTATCACGCAGTACAAAATCCACAAGTCGGATTCAGGCTCGCCAGAGGTACAGGTTGCCCTATTGAGCCGGCGAATCTTACAATTGACTGAGCATCTCAAGTCGCATAAAAAAGACCACCATTCGGAGCGCGGTTTGCTGACCATGGTTTCGCGGCGCAGGAGACTGCTCAATTATTTGAAAGATCGCAGTCCGGAACGTTACAAAGCTCTAATCCAGAGCCTTGGCATCCGCCGTTAGGAACGGCCTCAAACTGTCCTGGCGGACAGTTCCCTCCGCTCTAAGTCCCTCTCTTAATCCCTAGATTGGGAATAAAATGTCACACATAGTTGAAATCGACCTGCACGGGTCAAAGGTCTCGATCGAGACCGGCAAGATTGCCAAACAGGCTCACGGGTCTGTCGTCGTGCGCTCCGGAGACTCGGTGGTGTTAGTCACCGCGTGCTCGAATGCCGAGCCCAAACCGGGAGCTAACTTTTTTCCGCTCACGGTGGATTATCGTGAGTACACGTACGCCGCGGGAAAGTTTCCGGGCGGATTTATCAAGCGCGAAGGCCGCATGTCGGAGAAGGAAATCCTTACCTGCCGATTGATCGACCGTCCCATCCGTCCGTTATTTCCGGAAGGGTTTAGCTGCGAGACTCAGATCATCGCCATGGTGCTTTCCGCCGATCCGGAGCATGATCCCAGCGTTCTCGCGATCGTAGGAGCGGGCGCGGCGCTGGCTATTTCAGATATTCCGTTCGAGCACGTTCTGGGTGGAGTCCGTGTCGGCCTCATCAAGGGCGTCTACACCGCCAATCCAAGCTACGAAGAAACAAAAGAAACCAAGCTCAGCATCGTTGTTGCCGGCACCGAACAAGGCATCGTTATGGTCGAGGCGGGCGCCGATTCCGCTTCTGAAGAAGAAGTGCTCGAGGCCATCGAGTTCGGGCACGATTGCTGCAAGAAGATTGCGGCCGGCATTCGCGAGCTCGTAAAGCTGGCTGGAAAGCCGAAGCGCACCTTCACGCCGGCGCCGGTGAATCAGGATATCCTCAACAAGATCTCGACCGCCGTGCGCGCCGAGCTGAGCGACGCACTCGACACCAAGAAGTACGGCAAGACCGAGAGCTACAGCCGTGTGCACGACGCAAAAGAGAAGGCGCTGGCCCTGTTCACGGAAGACGCCGAGAAGGCCGAAGCCCCCAAGGTGTTCGAGCACTTGCGAGAGCGTATTTTCCGCGACCAGATGTTGAAGGATCGCCGCCGTCCGGATGGCCGAGCCTTCGACGAAATCCGTAAGATCACCTGCGAAGTGGGTGTGCTTCCTCGCACGCACGGTTCGGCAATCTTCACGCGCGGCGAGACGCAGGCGCTTGTCACAACCACGCTCGGTAACAAAGACGACGAGCAGCGCATTGAGATGTTCGATCTTACCGAAACATCGAAGCGCTTCATGCTTCACTACAACTTCCCGCCATTTAGCGTTGGTGAGGTTGGGTTTATGCGTGGCGCGGGACGCCGTGAAATCGGCCACGGCGCGTTGGCGGAGCGAGCGGTCTCACGGTCTATTCCGAACGAAAAAGAGTTCCCCTACACGATTCGCATTGTCAGCGACATCCTGGAATCGAACGGCTCGAGTTCCATGGCGAGCGTTTGCGGTGGGACGTTGTCACTGATGGATGCGGGCGTGCCGATCAGCGCCCCGGTGGCAGGCATCGCCATGGGCTTGGTGCTCGAAGGCGATAGCTATGCGGTCTTGACCGACATCGCCGGCGCCGAAGATCACTACGGCGACATGGACTTCAAAGTAGCCGGCACCAAGCAGGGAATTACCGCCCTGCAGATGGACATCAAAGTCCCGAACGTTACCACGAAGATCATGCAGGAAGCGCTCGCGCAGGCACGCAAGGGCAGGCTCGAGATTCTGGAAACGATGATGGCCACGATCGACAAGCCGCGTGGCGAATTATCTCAGTACGCTCCGCGCATTTACACCACGCACATTCCGACCGACAAGATTCGCGAATTGATTGGCCCCGGCGGCAAGGTGATCAAGGGAATCATCGAAGCAACGGGAGTCAAGATCGACGTAACCGACGACGGAACGGTGAACATTTTCGCCTCCGACGGCGTTTCGGCGAAGCGGGCATTGCAGATGGTCGGCGACATCGCCGCCGTGGCGGAAGTCGGCAAGACGTATCTCGGCAAGGTGGTGCGCATTGCGGATTTCGGCGCGTTTGTGGAAATCTTCCCTGGCACCGACGGCCTGCTGCACATCAGCGAAATTTCTGAGAGCCGTATCAAGAACGTGCGCGACGAGCTGAACGAAGGCGACCAGATTCTGGTGAAGGTGCTCGCGCTCGAAGGCAACAAAATCAAGCTGAGCCGTAAGGCGATCTTGAAAGAGCAGCGCGAGAAGCTGAAGGCTGGCGCCGGCACCGCAGAATAACGCTTGTCCGGTACTGAGCCGCCACCAAAGGGCGGGTCTAAATCCCCGTCCAGCGAATAAATAGAGCGGCCGCGATTCCGCCCGCGACCGGTCCAAGTACCGGCACCCATGCGTAGCCCCAATCCGATGCACCCTTACCGGGAATCGGCAGAAGAGAATGCACCAGCCGCGGGCCGAAATCGCGCGCCGGATTGATGGCGTAACCGGTGGTGGCGCCGAGCGATAAGCCGATACTCCACACCAGTGCGCCTACCAGGACTGGTCCGAGACCCGGTGCTAGCCCGCCCGGCGCTAATCTATGCGAGAAGAGCGAAGCCGCCACCAGCACGAGCACGAACGTGCCGATGAGTTCGCTCAGAAAGTTGCTGGGTGGCTGGCGGATTGCTGGCCCGGTACAGAAGCAGGCTAATTTCTTGCTGATGTCGGCGGTCGGTCTCCAGTGCGGCAGGTATAACAGCCACACCAGCACGGCGCCTACCATTGCGCCCAGTATTTGCGCCGGTATGTATGTGAACAGCCGCTCGGCGTGCCCGGTCATCACGACGGATGCGACGGTAAAAGCCGGATTGAGATGTGCATCGGAATCGCCGATGGAGATCGCCACCGCGACCCCTGCGAATACCGCCAATGCCCAACCTGTCGTGATCGCCATCCAACCGGCGTTTTCGGCCTTGGTACCGGCGAGCAATACTCCGCCGACTACTCCGTTGCCGAGAAGAATCAGAATCGCAGTGCCGACGAACTCACCGAGTACCGCTGGTTCCAAATGCATAAGTCAGTATTTAATCACTGTGGCCACAGATAACCACTGGCTAGAGATCGAAAACTGTCGATCTGCGTCCGTTCCCAAGCGGAGTCGCGGCCTAATTCCTCCGCCAGCAAGCGCGCCACCAGGGGCGCAGCGGCAAGACTTGCGCGCGCGTCGAGAAAGAGAGCGCGTGTGCGGCGGGCGAGTACGTCCTCGACCGAGCGCGCCATTTCATAACGAGCCGCCCAAGTCACTTCGCCTTGCGCAAATGGCAGGGCAGGATGCAAAAGCTGTTGCGGAAGCGCACGCAATAATGGCGCGTCCGAGCCGTACACTTGCTGCCAGGCGCCATCCGCACGGCTCTCGGCCGTCCAGCCGTGCAGCCGCAAGTTGGCCGTGCGCGACGAGGAGCCGCCAATGCGATCGACGGCGTCTTGGGCCATCTTGCGATAGGTTGTCCACTTGCCGCCGGTGATTGTAATCAATTTCGATGGCGAAATAAGGATCGTGTGATCGCGGGAAATGGCGGCCGTGCTCGAGGCTTCAGCTCGCCGTACCAGCGGTCTCTGGCCCGACCACATACTCAAAATCTCATGGGGAGCCGGACGCCGTCCAAGATATCGCTCGACATGTTCGAGCAAAAACGCGCGCTCATCGGGCATGGCCCTCGGCTCATAGGCAGCCTCGGGAACCGGATCGTCGGTCGTGCCGACCACGACGCGATCGTGCCACGGAATGGCGAATAAAACGCGGCCATCGGACGTGCGCGGAATCATCAACCCGGAATCGCTCGGTAGAAATTCTCGCGGCAAGACTAAATGGCTTCCCTGGCTCACCGTTAGAATCTTACCGGCTTGGGGCGAGTCCATCTGGCGCAGCTCGTCCGAGAAAATGCCCGTGGCGTTGATGACTGTTTTCGCCGGGCAATCGAAACGCTCGCCTGTTTCGCGATCCTCGGCGACTACCCCGGAAATTGCACCATTGTTCTTAAGCAGGCCAACCACGCGAGCGTAGTTGAGCGCCGCGCCGCCTTCATCCAAAAGCGTGCGCAGTAAAGTAATGGCAAAACGGGCGTCGTCAAACTGGCCGTCGTAGTAAAGGATGCCTCCCTTGAGTCCTTCTTGCTTGATAGTGGGGAGCGCCGTTTCGACCTCGGTCTTCGAGAGAATACGCGAACGGCCGAGCCGCTCTTTTCCGGCGAGCACGTCATAAAGCGTCAGCCCGATCCCGTAAAACGGAAGCTCCCAATAGGCGTACGCCGGAATGACAAATGCCCGTTTGTGCGCCAAATGCGGCGCATTGCGCAGCATACGGCCGCGTTCGCGTAAGGCCTCCAGCACCAGCTTCATGTTGCCTTGCTGCAAGTAGCGCACACCGCCGTGGACTAGTTTGGTACTGCGGCTGGAAGTGCCTTTCGCGAAATCTTCCGCTTCGAGCAGCAGGGTTCGATGTCCGCGCGTGGCTGCTTCAAGCGCCGTTCCCAATCCAGTAGCGCCTCCGCCGACTACGACCACGTCCCACTGGGGAGTGCTTCCGATTTCGCGAAGAATACGGCCGCGCATTATTTGCGGGCGCGTGCGAGAGCCTGCGACCAGCTGGCATGCCGCATCTTGCGCTCGTTTTCATCGATCGCCGGAGTGAATCGCCTGTCCGCCTGCCATTGCTTCGCGATCGTCTCCTGATCCGGCCAATAGCCGACCGCCAGTCCCGCGAGGTAAGTAGCCCCGAGCACAGTCGTTTCCGGGTTCGATGGCCGCGTCACCGGAACGCCCAGCAAATCCGCCTGGATTTGCATGAGCAGGTTATTGCGGGCCGCGCCGCCATCCACGCGCAGCTCTTTCAGAGGAACCCCGGAATCGGTTTCCATCGCGTCAATGATGTCGGCCACTTGAAACGCGATACCTTCGAGAGCGGCGCGCGCAATGTGGGCGCGATTCGCTCCGCGCGTCAAACCGCCAATCGTGCCGCGGGCGTATTGGTCCCAGTGGGGCGCGCCTAGCCCCGAAAATGCCGGAACAAAATAGACGCCGGCCGTATCGGGCACGCTGGCCGCGAGTTCTTCGATCTCCGCAGCCTCGCGAATGATTTGCAATTCATCGCGCAGCCATTGCACGACTGCCCCGGCGATGAAGACGCTGCCTTCGAGCGCATAACTGGTCCGGCCATTGATTCTCCAGGCAATGGTGGTCAGCAGCCGATTGCGCGATGCCATCGGTTTTTCGCCCGTATTGAGCAGCATGAAACTGCCGGTGCCATACGTACACTTCACCATTCCCGGCTCATGCACATCTGGCCGAACAGCGCAGCTTGCTGGTCGCCCGCGATCCCGGCAATCGGAATATCCGCGAGGACGCCGGAAGTCTTTCCGCACACTTCGCTCGAACCCACTACTTCGGGCAACAGCGATCGCGGAACATTCAGTAACGCGAGCAGTTCCTCGTCCCATTGCCCGGTGTGCAGGTTGAACAGCATGGTGCGCGACGCATTCGTCACATCCGTAACATGCCGCGTTCCACCGGTCAGCTTCCAAATCAGCCAGCTATCCACCGTTCCGAACGCGAGTTCGCCGCGCCCGGCACGTTCTCGCGCCCCGGCAACGTTATCGAGCAGCCAGCAGATTTTGCTCGCTGAAAAATAAGCGTCGATCACCAAGCCGGTTTTCTGTTGGATCATCGGCTCGCTGCCTTGTTCGCGGAGGCGATCGCAAAATCCGGCCGTGCGCCGGTCCTGCCATACGATCGCGTTGTAGATCGGCTCACCGGTCTTACGATCCCAAATGATGGCGGTTTCGCGCTGATTCGTGATACCGATGGCCGCAACCGCGCTGGCCTTAATACCGGCCTGCGCCAGCGCTTCCATCGCTACTCCGAATTGCGAGGACCAGATCTCGATGGGATCGTGCTCGACCCAGCCCGGCTGAGGAAAAATTTGGCGGAAGGGCGTCTGCGCCTGCCCGTGTACCCGCCCGTCCTGACCCAACAGGACCGCGCGCGAACTAGTGGTGCCCTGATCGAGGGCGAGGATATAACTCACGAAAAGAGAGTATCAAGCACCGATTGTTCCGACCAGAGGGCTGCTCGCGGTCGCATACTCACGCTTCGGCATGCGTCCGGCCAGAAACGCGGCCCGGCCCGCTTCGACCGCGAGCTTCATGGCGCGCGCCATGCATTCGGAATCCTGCGCCTCGGCAATGGCCGTATTCAGTAGCACGCCATCATAGCCGAGTTCGAGAGCGATAGCTGCATCCGACGCCGTGCCCACGCCCGCATCGACAATCAGCGGAACTTCCGTGATCGCTTCCCGCAGAATCTTGAGATTGATGACATTCTGAATGCCGAGACCCGAACCGATGGGCGCGGCCAAAGGCATCACCGCCGCCGCGCCCGCATCGATCAGCTTGCGCGCGTTCACCAGGTCGTCGGTCGTATAAGGGAGAACCACAAAACCTTCCTTTACCAACGTGCGCGTGGCCTCGAGCAAGCCTTGGTTATCCGGAAAAAGCGTTCGCTGATCGCCGATCACTTCCAGCTTGATCCAGTTCGAGAGACCCGCTTCTTGCGCGAGCCGTGCCGTGCGAATAGCGTCTTCGGCCGTATAGCAGGCCGCGGTGTTAGGAAGAATATGGATTTTCGAGCGGTCGATGAAATCGAGCTCGGATTCTTTCGAACGATCGGTCAGATTCACGCGCCGCACCGCGAGCGTGACCATCTCGGTAGCTGCGGCTGCGTGACAACGCGCCATAAGCTGCTTGCTGCGATACTTGCCGGTGCCTACGAAGAGCCTGGAACGAAACGTGCGTCCCGCGATGCTGAAACCGTCTTCCATACCTCCATTATCGTTCGCTTCCTATCGCACCAAGTAACGTTTTAGGGTCGAACTGCACAACATCGGCATGAGTCCGATTTACAAGGCCGTCTGGACGTTGCTTATGATTGCCGCATTGATGCCGGCAGTAACGGTTCGAGATCATCGGGATCCAAGCCGCGGCGGAGGCGCTTACCGCCTCGATGCAAGCGTCGTTTTCGAGATGACTCTGGATTTCACCGCCGGCCAGACGCGCACTTGCGAGACACGCAACCTTTCGCCTCGTGCCGACCCGGTGCTGCACCTGCTCGCGCCGAAGACCGGCAGTGGAGCAGTCAACGAAGTGGCGCGGGACGACGATTCCGCCGGCAGCCTGAATGCGCGTTTTACGTTTCGTGCGCCAACCACCGGCAAGTACCGCCTGGTGATGCGGGCCAACTGGAGCTCGGGGCAGGGCATTGCCGACCTGTATTGCGATGGACGAGTTGTCTGGCTGAAATTGCCCGTGGGCGGCGCGTTCAAGCGCCTCGAAACCTTGCGAGCCGGTGAGACCCTGACTACACTGCCCCTCCCAAATGGACCGCGAGCGCATTTGCTCTACACGCTCGACGAAAACGGGAAGATACTGGAACGCTACGAAAGCGGGCCGAATGAGAGCGCCGGCCGGCCTCTTCCGAATGCGAGCGTACAGATCGTGATGGTCGGAGGAGTATTTCCCGACCAGAGCAGGCCGCTGCGTCTCGTGAGGAACGACCGCGCGCTCTCAGGCCACGACCCCGATGGAGACGGACTCGGCACGGAGCTCGAAAAACAGATTGGCACGTGTTCCTCCTTGCACGAAGTGGTGGGGAACTGGGACTGTTCGCGATCCGTCGACGCGCGCGATACGGATGGCGACGGTTTGCAGGACGGCGTCGAACTGCTCGGATCCGTGCTGGGGGCACCCTATCAGTTACTGCCGCGCTGGGGCGCGAATCCGCTGCACAAGGACATATTCATCGAGGTCGACTCGATGTTGAAAGCCCGCAATGAAGCGCCCACGATCATGACGCCTGCCGTAGCGATTATGATGGCCCAGATTTATGCGGACATCGAAACCGATCCTCTGTTCCGGCTCGCTCATGCGCAGACACTAAATAATCCCGACCTTCAGCCCGGCGTGAGCCTGCATTTCGATACGGGTCAAAATCCTCCGGCCAACGCGACAGAGAAAGAGTTCGCCACCTATGGCGACTGGGGCGGGCATAGCGTTGTGGCGGCTATTTGCGATGGCGACAATTGCCACGGAGCGGATGCTCGCGATGTGTGGCAGCAAATGATGCATCACAACCGGGCCGGCCTGTTTCACTATGTACTCGGATATCCCGGCGATGGCGGGCAGGCTCCGCTGCACACTGTGGCAGTCAATCTGCCGTTGGGTAACGCGAATACCGCCGCGCATGAGTTCGGCCATTCCTTGGGCCTCGATCACAAGGGGCCGGATCATCCCGGCGCGGACGCCAACTGCAAGCCGAATTTCCCCAGCCTGATGAGCTATGCCTATTTGAACCAGACCACCGCCCAGACATTTTCCGACGGCTACGGACGAGCCCCGTTAAATAACGTGAGCCTGAACGAGAAGGTTGCGGTGCCGTCTCCGGCTTCGGGTCCGGGCAAAAAATATCTGACGGATCTGCGCGACGTCTTCGCTTTCAATGTCGACATGGCAACGGGCAGCGTGGATTGGAATCGCGACGGAGTCTTCGGCGATGGCCTGACCAAGGCCTATGCCAACGACAACCGCAGCGGATGCGAGTTTACGCGGGCGAATGCCATGAAGACCGGCGGGCTGACCGATGGCGTGCCTGCGCTGAGCCGGCTTGGCAATATGACGATGATCTTCTATGGCGACGAGCGCGACCGCCGTCTGTGGCTGGATTACACGACCGACGATTTGTCTTGTCCGAGTCCTACCGAGGGTCGCTGCGGGCCTCCTCTGAAGCGAAAAGAGGTAAACGAAAGCTGGAACCGCGGTATTCTTTCCATCGCTGCGCATCGTATCGCGGTGGGTAATGAAAAACGCACCCTGATCGTGTATCGCACTGCAGCGGGTTTGTTTGAAACGACAATGACGGCGGATTTCAAGTGGAGTGCACCGGCCGCTATTCCTGTAAGTTCACCAGCCGTGGATGAATTTTCGCTCACCGGAAACGAATCGCACACGATTCTGGGATTCAAGAACGCGCAAGGAAACGCGGTGATGAAAGTGCGCGGCGCGGCGCCGAATAGCTGGGATGGCGATGAAGTAGTGCGTGATCCCGCGGGCAACGCAATTTCGATCCCGGGATTTTTGAGTTGCCCTACACTGCTTGAAGTTGCCGATCATGCCGGTCGAAAACTATTGCTCGGTCTCTTTCCGGCGGGGCCGCAGGGCCTCTTGCGTCTGTACCTGCAGGATCCATCGAACGGACGTTGGGCGCTGAGCCCGTGGCAGGTATCCGACGAGCCTACGATTGGCCGTCCGGCGATGAGTTGGGAGCCGGTCGGGCCTGGGTCGCCTATGCCCGGCCGGTTGCGCATTCTCTACCTGCATCGTGGAGGCGATGGAAATCGCATTGTGCGTCAAAGAACGCTCCAGGCCATTGGCCTGGGAACCGGCGCCCAATTGAAACTGGTCGATGAAGATCACGACAACGTTTGGTACTACGGCAATGGCGTGGACGCGCTCTTCGAGCCCGAGTTCGATTCCAACACTCGCGTCGCAATCGCCACGGCGCTGATAGAAAAAGGCGTCTCTCAGCCGCACGTGCTCGAATTGCGGCCTAAAGCGGACGGTGTTGTGGATTTTTCGCAGAAAAATTGGAACGATTGGGTAGGAATCGACGCGGATATTTGCCGCACTCTGAAATCCGCGGGCGCGCAGGTCAACTGCAAAGCCTGGCCCTTCTAATCCGCTCGATACAGTTACCCTATACTAGTAACTGGCTGGGCACTCTCGCTCATTCGCAGGTGACTTGAACTAAGTCGGCTCACCTGGTTCCGGTCCTCTTAGGCGCGCGGAAAGGGCGGCATGTTGCAGTTCATACTTACCGGGTTCAAGCAAGACACGGGATTTCGCGTGTTCGCATTCGAATCGACCGCTACCGATCGAACGCGAACCGAGTACACGGTCAGGGCGGATCTTGCCCTGACGCGCAGATACGGCATTCCGATACAAGAGCTTCCTCTTCTATGCCGGGCTCTGCTCGAGCGGCGCGGCGACGGCGATCAGCCGTCGGCAATGACTTTTACCGAAGACGAGATGCGTCTGCACGCCAATACCTGTGCCGAGGCGCGCCAGGCGGCATTGCTGAAAAGGAAAGCTCCGCGCAGACCCGCTCCCAACCGCCAGGGTGCCATCGGCTGGCGAGCGCCGCAGCCACAGCGGTAGTTTTGCTATGTTCGGTTATCAATAGCGTTCGATGTAAGATTAAGACTAATTCAAAACCTGTTTGCCACAGCTAATCCTGCTCCGCGGGGCCAGGCAACTGTTGACTTTGCGCGGGCCCAAAGGTGTGCGCCGAGGCGCGGCTCTCGAAGACCTCGGATTGATCGACGACGGTTCGGTCTTGATTCGCGACGGAATAATCGATTGCATCGGTTCTACCCGTCGAATCGAAAATCTAAAGGACGCCAAAAGCGCCGTCCAAATCCCGGTTCATGGCATGGTGGTCATGCCGGGTTTTGTCGACGCAGGTATTCAAGTCAGTCTATACACGGCTCCCGCTTCGCCTAAAGCGCGGCCTAAGCGCAAGAAGATGTCCGACTTTCAGGACGAGAGCCTGGCCTTGCTGCGCTCCTGTCTCCAGCACGGCACGCTCAACGCCCAGGCCAAAGCGTTTTCGAACGGTGGCGGCGCGGCTTCTGACGTATCCATGCTGCGCCAGCTCGCGCGCATTGGCGGCAGTCCGGTGGGCACCGTGCGTGCCTGGCGCGTCGATTCACCTATCGACGATCGAGCCTTGGCCAAGTTTCAAACCAGGCTCGCCTATATGGAGAAGCACAAACTCGCTCAATCGATCGAGTTGAACTTCACGGCTCTTACCGCTGCGCGAGACGATCTGAGCCGCGCTCTGTGCGCCGTCGCGTCCCACTCCCGCTTGCCTCTGAACGTTTGCTGGCCGGGCGGCGATCCCGCCTGGTTGCGCGATCTTTCTTCCTGCCTTCATCCGCGCTCGATTTTCTGCCCAGCCGGACTAAGTCCGGAAGAATGCGCCGTGTTAGCTGATTCCTCATCGGTCGCTGTCTTTTCGCCCTGCAAGGAACTGCTTGAGGAGCGTAACAATTCTTCCGTGCGGCGGTTTGTGGACGACGGCGGCGCAATCGCTCTCGCCAGCGGCTACGATGCAAGGGATGCACCGATTTTCAGCATGCAGATGGTGGTAGCGTTGGGCGTGCTGCACTTGCGCTTGACCGTCGAGCAAGCCATCTCCGCTACCACGATCAACGCCGCGCACGCCCTCGGCCGAAGCGACGAGATCGGCAGCCTCGAAGTGGGCAAGCGTGCCGATCTGCTGGTCCTCAATCTGCCCGATTATCGCGAAATCCCACGCCGTTTCGGCATCAATCACGTCGCCCTCGCGATCCGGGATGGGAATTTGGTCCTCAACCGGAATCGTCCGAAAGCGAGAGCCGTCTGAGTCCGCCCCTTATTGAATGCGTGCCCAATTTCTCCGAAGGCCGCGACCCGGCATGCGTCGCCGCGCTCGAATCCGTCATCGCCTCCGTCCCGGGCGTGATCGTTTTGGATCGCACCAGCGATGCCGACCATAATCGCAGCGTCATCACTTTCGCGGGAAATCCGGAGCCGGTCCTTGAGGCGGCCGTGCGCGTCGCCGCGAAAGCCGCCGAATCGATCGATCTCACCCACCATAAGGGTGTTCATCCTCGGCTCGGCTCATTGGATGTTCTTCCGTTCGTGCCGCTCCGTGGCTCGTCGCTAGCCGATTGCGCGGAATTGGCGCATCGAGCCGGCGAACGTATCTGGAGCGAATTGCGTATCCCCGTCTATTTCTACGAGGCCGCCGCCAAACGCCCGGAGTGCCGCAAATTAGAAAATGCGCGCCGCGGAACTCTCGCGCCCGATCTCGGTGGGCCGGCGCTTCATCCCACCGCCGGCGCCGTTGTTGTCGGCGCGCGCAAAGTTCTGATCGCTTTCAATATCAACCTGGCCACAACGGATATTCAAGTGGCGAAAGACATCGCCCGCCTGATTCGCGCGAGTAGCGGCGGCCTGCCGGGCGTTAAAGCGCTAGGCCTCCCCCTTGCCTCGCGCGGCCTCGTGCAAGTCTCCATGAACCTCACCGATTTCGAGCAAACATCCGTCCACACTGTGTTCGACATGGTCAGGCTGCTTGCGGCGGCTCGCGGAGTGGAAGTGGCGGACAGCGAGTTAATCGGCCTGCTCCCGCGCCAAGCCGTTGAATCCGGATTTGCGCATTTCGTGAAGCTGCCGTCCTTCGATTCCACGCGCGTAATCGAAAATCTCCTCGACCTGCTCCGTATTATGTGAGTATGGCAACCACCGTTGTTTCCGAGCCCGTACTGTCTTCGGCGCTCGAAGAAATCGCCAGCCTCGAGCGCAATTACCTGGTGCAAAATTATGCCCGCTATCCGCTGGCGCTCCAGCGCGGAAAAGGTTGTTACGTCTATGATGTTGACGGTAACCGCTATCTCGATCTGATCACCGGCATCGGAGTTAACTCGCTGGGCCACGCGCACCCGCGCATTACGAAAATCATCCGGCGGCAGGCGGACCTGCTCCTCCATACTTCCAATCTGTACTATCACGAATATCAGGGCCGCCTCGCGCAACGTTTGGCGCAAGTCTCTGGCTTGCAGCGGAGTTTCTTTTGCAACTCCGGCGCCGAAGCCATGGAGACCGCCTTAAAAATGATTCGCGCCCACGGCAATGCCATCTCTTCCGAAAAAATAGAAATCATTGCGCTCGATAATTCCTTTCATGGCCGCACCCTCGGCGCTCTTTCGATCACAGGCCAGCCCAAGTACCGCAAAGATTTCGAGCCTCTGTTGCCCGGCGCGCGGTTCGTTCCACGCAACGATATGGCCGCTCTCGAAGGGGCCGTGAACGCCAATACCGCCGGTATCGTACTCGAATTGATCCAGGGCGAGGGCGGCATTCTTCCCGTCACCGCCGAATTTGTCCGCAAAGCGCACGAGCTTGCCGCGAAGCACAACGCGCTCCTTCTGTTCGATGAAATTCAATGCGGCGTCGGCCGGCCCGGCGCGCATTTTGCCTATCAGCTTCTCGATCCGGTTCTATTGCCCGACATCGTGATCGCGGCAAAGCCGATGGCCTGCGGCATTCCGCTAGGCGTCACCATCGCGAACGAAAAGGCCGCGGCTGCCATCCGCCCCGGCATGCACGGATCTACTTACGGTGGCGGTCCGCTTGCCTGTCACGTGGCTCTCGAGTTCTTCGACATCTTGGAAGAGTTGCTGCCTTCCATCAACACCGTCGGCGCATACTTCCGCGCGCAGCTCAACGAACTCGCGCGCCGCTTCTCATTTATCAAGGAAGTACGCGGCCAAGGCTTAATGATTGGTGTCGAGCTGGATATTCCCGGCAAACAGCTCGTCCTCGATGGCATCAAATCAGGCCTGCTCTTCAACTGCACGCACGAAACGGTGTTGCGTTTTCTCCCGGCTTATATATTCACGGAGCGCGAGGTCGATAAATCGATAAAGGGCCTAGCCAAGCTCTTCAAAGCTGTTTGACTGGTCTTGCCGTCTGGCTTCTAAGGGAGAGGAGGCCAAAGTCCAATCAAACGTACGTTCGCCGATCCACCCGAAACTGGCGTAAGTTGCAGGAGCGCTTCAAACGGGCGGTCCATCGAACCGAATTCCGAAATTACGCGGTGTACCAGCACGGCGCACGATTGCGGCCTCGCCAGAAACTCGATCGCCCCATCGGTTCCTTCCATAGTCAAACCCTCGATCAGTAATACTTTTCCGGTGGAAGCAATGTTCGGAAGCAGCGCAATAACCGCGTAGGATTGTGCCTCCGCGCTGTCCGGCATCTTGACTCGCGGTGCGTCATCGGGCCGGCGCTCATAATGCGATCGGCCGCCAACCGGAAAGACCTCAACATTGTGTAAGTGCTTTTCAAAAAGCTCTGTCCAGGGGTTGGAGCGGCGGCCGCCCATCAGAATGACGTTTCCCGCTTTGAAATCCGTAACATCCACTTGCCATGCCGGACGAACCTTCAAGCGCGCGTGTAATACCTCGCTGATGGGCACAACGCTCGTCAGAAAGTGCGCCGCCGAAAGACTCACTTGGTTGCTGGTCAAAAGTGTCATTAGCGACGCGTCGGCCGGCGGGTCGCCATAGCGGCCTTGCAATCGCAGGTAGCCCTGAAGATGCGGGTCCTTGTTAGTAAGTTGTTGCCATAAGCCGAAACTGGGATCACTGAGAATGACCTGCGTCGTTTCATTTCTCGTGAGGATCTGGCTCCAAAATTGCCGGGATTCCGATGACAGCTTCGTACTTGCATTTCCTCTCCACCGGTCTGGCGCGACCCACAAAAAAATGCAAACGACCGCCAGAACGGCGCTGATCGACCACGGCAGCCAAGACCGTAAAACCCTCCTGCCTTGGGAGACCTCCGGACCTTCCGAAATCTGCGGCGCAATCGAAACCCGAGGCTGGAACACCGGCACGTAGCCGCCTCGAGGAATGATGACGAGCAGCGGCTCAGATTCGCCCTCGGACTGGAAAAACTGCTCCAGCTTCAGACGCAATTGACGCGCGCGCACCCGGACAATATTGTCCGTGGCAGGATCGAAATTGGAAGACGGGCGAAGAACATTGCTTCCGATCGTCTGCTCCTTGATTTCATCTAAGCGGCCCAGGAGAGTCCGCTCCGCTACATACAATAGAAAATCCTGAAGGGGACGGGAAGTAGAAAACGTCTTGCTGGAAACCACCCGCTGAATGAGTTGCCACCGTGCATCTCCAGCTAATACCGGGTCGAAACCGCTCTTGATTCGATCTTGCAACGGGGGATTTACCGGTCAGTTTACCGTAAAAACCCTGGTGAGACAAGCGTTCCCGCGACAGACTGGCCTTAGCTTAGTGGGAAAGGGAATGCCATGTACGCTCGTCGCCTTAGTAGAGGGGTCGCTCTCAGTTTCTTTGCTGCGTTTCTATTAGGAACTCTCTCAACGCCGGTTCCAGCGCAGGTCACGCCGGCGACCACATTGTCGGGAGTCGTTTTCGATCCGTCGGGCGCGGTGATTCCAAACGCGGCGGTGTCGCTGGTGAACACGAGTACGCAGTTTAGTAAGAGTGCGCACAGCGACGATCAGGGCCGATTCACCTTTAATCTGGTACCGCCCGGCTCCTACGATCTATCAGTGACGGCGCACGGGGTTCAGTCCTTATACACAACACGGCATCGCCCTGGATGTGAACGTCCCCGCAAACCTCCGAATCAACTTGTCGGTGGGAGGCGCCAATGAGCAGGTGACGGTCGTTGGAAACGCCCAGATGGTCGATACCGAAACCGGCACGCTGCGGCAGGTCGTGTCAGAAAAATATATCGGCGAGCTGCCGTTGAACGGGCGCAACGCCGCGACCCTGGTGTACATGGCGCCCGGCACGGTTGCCGGAAAGGGCGCCGACACCGGCAGCTACGCGAGTACGAGCGACACAATCGCCATTTCGGTAAACGGCACGTATGGCAACCAGGTCAGCTACAAACTGGATGGCGCCACGCACCAGGACAATATCACCAATCTGAATGCCATCTTTCCGAACCCCGATGCGCTGTCGGAGTTCAGTGTCGAAACCAATAATTTCGACGCCCGTTATGGCGGCGCAGGCGGCGCCGTGGTGAACATCGTCACCAAATCCGGATCAAACGCAATCCACGGCACGCTTTTCGACTATCTTCGCAATGGCGATCTGAACGCACGGAATTTCTTTGCAGCGCAGCAGGACGCGCTCAAGCGGAACCAGTTTGGTGGATCTGTGGGCGGCCCCATCCTGCGTAACAAGTTGTTCTACTTCGGCTCCTATCAGGGAACCGCCACCAACAACGTGACCTACGGAAATACGGCCTTCGTGCCCACGGCGGCGCAACGGCAGGGCAATTTCTCAGGTTCTGCCGGATCGGTTGTCAATCCAGCAACACACCAGCGGTTCCTTGGCAACCAGATTCCGGCGGACTTGATGTCGCCCCTTTCCACCGCCATCCTCCAGAAAGTTCCCACATCGGCCGACCCGGCTGGAAAGCTTCTTTACTCGGTACCCTCGACCAGCCGCAGCCATCAGGCGCTGGCCAAAGTGGACTACAACGCGGGGGCTCACCAGATTTCAGGCAGTATCTTCTACGTTCACTATGCCGATCCGGGCTGGGATGGCGATCAGACACTGCTGAATTACAAAATTGGCCAACTGCAGACCACTCACGAATACAAAATCAGCGACACTTACACGATCACTCCTCATTTACTCAACTCATTCACGGTAGATGGGCTGAGTCTGGATTCCACGCAGACGCGCACGGCGCCCTTCTCCATCTTCGATTTCGGCGCGATCAATGCAACTAAGCCGGTCCCGCAATTTCAAGAGACCGGCATTTCGGTGAGCGGCTATTCCGGTTGGGGTTCCGGCGGATCCCAGCCGCCGGGCGAATGGATTCGCGACAACGTGGAGATTTCCGAAATATTGACCTGGGTACACGGAAGCCACTCGATACATGTCGGCGCGGGAATTACCCCGTGGACCCGCTTCGATTCGAGCACCGGCTATCAGGAAGAGCCGATCTTTAATTTCAACGGCAGTTTTTCCGGCAACGCTCTGGCCGATTTCCTTCTTGGCGACGTGAATACGTTTACGCAGACGGCAGGCAAAGCAAAATTCACACGCGGCCGCGAAGTGAACGCGTTCGTACAGGACACCTGGCGCCTGACACCCAGGTTATCGGTGAATCTCGGGCTGCGCTGGGATCCATTCCTGCCGTATTCCGATCCCGTCGCGCAACAGATTGGTGGGTACATTCCGGGCTTCAAGTCGCAGCGGTTTCCGAACGCGCCGGTTGGCCTTGCCTTTGCGGGCGATCCGGGGTTTCCTTCCGCCGGATTGAATTCGAATTGGGGCAATTTCTCGCCCCGGGCGGGTTTCTCCTGGGCCGCAATTCAGGGAAAGCATTCAACGACGATACGCGGAGCGTGGGGAATGTTCTACATCATGCCGTTCGCGAAACTGTATAACAATTTCGTCCAAAATGCGCCGTTCAGTCCCTCCGTATCGCTCTTTGGCGTCAGCTTCAGCGATCCTTACACCTCGGCGGGCGTCACCAATCCGTTCCCGCCCTTTGCGCCGGTTCAGGCCAACGCAAGCAGCACGTTCAGTCTGCCGGTTCAGTATCAATATTTCGATCCCAACTGGCATCTGGGTCACATCAATTCGTATAACTTCACCATCGAGCATCAAGTCACAACCGACCTGGTGGCGCGCGTCAGCTATGTAGGCACCCAGGGCCGCAATCTCCAATATTTCGAAGAGCAGAACCCGGCCATCTATCGCGCTGGAGCAACGGTGAGTAACACCAACGCGCGCCGCGGTCTTGCGCCCAATTACGCGTCGCTGATCGAAATGACGAACGGCGGAGTCTCGAATTACAACTCGCTGCAAGCGACCCTGGAAAAGAGGTTCAGCCGGCAACTCGCGTTCGTCGCCAACTATACATTTTCCAAGTCACTCGACAATCAATCGGTGGACAATCAATTCTCGCTCTCGAATCCTAACCCATTCGATCGGAATTTCAACTACGCCCTGTCTGATTTCGACACGCCTCACAATTTTTCGTTCTGGATGCTCTGGGATCTGCCGCGCTTGACCAACTCTTCCCGTCTCGTTCGTGCCGTTGCCGGAGGATGGGAAATGACCGGTATCTGGACTTGGCACAGTGGAACTCCGTTCACCGTGATATCAGGCCAGGACCGCTCTCTGAGCGGTGTGGGGCTCGACCGCGCCGATCTTACAGGCAATCCGGCGCTCAGCGGAGACAGGCCGAACGGACAGCTGATCAACCAATATTTCAACACCAGCGCTTTCGCCCTGAACGCTCCGGGAACGTTCGGAACCGCACCGCGCAATTTACTGCGGAACCCGCAGTATTTCAATCTCGACTACTCCCTGCAAAAATCATTCCGGCTGACCGAGCGCGCAAGAATGCAGTTACGCGGCGATTTTTTCAATGTGTTCAACAATGTGCACTTCAGCCAACCCGGATCGAACGTGAGCAGCCCGTCCACATTCGGCAAAATCACCTCGGCCGGCGATCCCCGGATCGTCCAGTTGGCGCTGAAGCTGATCTTCTAACGGTAATCATGCGATATCTTCTCCTAGCCGTTGTCTCGCTTTGTCTGCGAGCAGCCGAGCCAACTCTCTTCATCCAGATGTCGGACCCGCAGCTCGGGATGTTCGCTAAAAACGAAAACTCGATCCAGGAGCAGGCGAACCTGACTTTTGTAGTGGCCAGCATCAACCGTTTGAAGCCAAAATTTGTGGTGGTGTGCGGAGATCTGGTGAACAAAACCGGCGACTCGGAACAGATCGGCTTTTACAAGCAAATCGTGCAGAATGTCGATGCGAGCATTCCCGTCTACAATGTACCCGGCAATCATGACGTGGGAAATCATCCGACCGAACAGCAACTGGCCGGTTACCGGAAAGCATTTGGGAAGGACTACTATACGTTCGACTCCGGTTCAGTTCGCGGAATTGTTTTGGACTCCAGCTTGATTCAGTCCCCGGAAAACGCCCCGGAAGAGGCTGCGGCCCAGGAAAAATGGCTAACCAACGAGCTGATGCGGGCGCGCCGAGAACATATTGAGGATCTGTTGGTATTCCAGCACATCTCCTATTTCCTGAAAGATCCGCAGGAGCCGGATCAGTACTTCAATATCCCACTGGCGACACGCAGCCGCTACCTTCAGTTGTTTCATGAGTACGGCGTGAAATATATTTTCGCGGGGCACTATCACCGCAACGAGTATGGACGCGACGGCGAAATCGAAATGATTACCACTTCCGCCGTCGGAATGCCTTTGGGCCGGAATCAATCCGGCTTCCGCATCGTGCGCCTGGCGCAAGACGGGATGGAGAACAGATATTACGAGCTAGGCTCCATTCCCCATGCTGTCTACGCGGATCGTGCCTTGCCGGAATGGCCGGCCGCCCTTGAACCTAAGCATAAGTAACTACCGAAACCCGCTCGAATTTCAAAACGTTTTCGTAATCGCACCGGTCCGTCCCACTGCGGACAATCGGAACAATCGTCAGCGTCAGGCCGTTGTTGCTCCGCTTGATCTCTCGCCGAAGCGCCTCGGTAGCAATAACCACCTTTCGCATCGGCGTTAAAGGGTGTGCCGGCCGTGGATCGTAGGGGCGGGGCACACCCCGTACCTCGCAGTGGCCCACATCGCCGAAGCAGCCGCCGTGACCGAAGATATGGAACCGTCCCGCGTAGCGGTTTTGGGGAGTAAGTTCCGTAGTCGCATCCGCCTTCGGATTGTTGATGAAGATACGCGCCTCAAACGATGGGCCCGAATGGTCCACTCCATCGAACACCAGGTCCGCCCGCACAAATGTCGCGTCCAGACATTCGGTGCTGATGGGAGTTGTCACGTGTCTTTTAGCGGTGACCTTTTTTGGCATGTAAATTACCTCACTTATGCATGGCTCGAAGATGCCTGAGCATATTCATATCCGAGCCGATGAATGTCGAGCACGTCTCCCACGGTAAGTGGAAACGGAGCTAAAGGCTTGTTCATGTAATCCGGCGGCACATTCTGCACTCCATGCCGCAACTGCCACAGATACCAGATCCGATCGATCATGCAGTGGTGCGCCCAGAAAATCGGATCGAATCCGGCGAATACGATTGTGCCCATATCGCCGGTTCTTCCGCCAGTCCATCCGTGTACCTGGTCATGAATATCTTGTAGCTGCTGCGAAAAATCCACAAAATCGGTCAGCGCGAGTACCGCGTTCACCTGGTCGGTTGTGGGTAACTCGGAAGGATTTCCGGGAGAACGCGTGGTACTCCGCGCGGGGCTCGGCGGCAGACCCGGCACGCGTCCGGAGCGCACCTCGGGAACCGGCCCGCTCGCCAGCGGATTCGCATTCTTGCCGATCCGGCGTGTCGAAAAAGCCGCCGGAATGCCAACCTTATGAGAGCCGGCCGAGGTCCAGTCCCACCACGGAAGCGAGGCGGCGGCGTTCTGGTCGCGTGCCGTATGCTCCAGCGTCAGTAAATAGGCCCGATGCCACGGCAGAAACAAATCGTACGTGAGAGCCTGCTGGCTTAAACCGACTCTTCCTCCATGCCAGCACTGAAATTGCGGAAATCCGTGCAATCCCGCCATGTACATCCAGCTACGATTATCGTCCGCGCTGAGCGCCTGCATTTTCCCGTATGCATCCCGCAGCGCGGTCAAACCGCTGGAGGTGAGTTCGAGACTCTCCACGTTTTGCCGCAGAGTCAATCCGTTTGCCATATATACGCGCCTTTGCGACTTCCAACATTAATGTAGAAATCAAGCGTAAGTCAAGCGAAGTTCGCGGAAATTACTCAAGGGCAACTCACTCAAGCACGATACGCACATCGTCAAACGTCAGCGGCTCCCGCGCGGGCACCGTGACCACCGTAACAGTCACATTCCCGCCCTGCGCCACGGCTGCTCGCACCGCCTCTGTGGCGATCACCGACTTGTTAATGGATGCCTTCTCCGGCAGCGGGACACCTAGACCGTACACGTGAAACGAGCCGGCATATCCATGCTCCCGCGTTCGCGGTGTGTCCGCATCCGCTTCAGGGTTGTTCAGGAAAACGCGCCCCTCGTAAGCCGGCCCGGCTTGCTCTACGCCGGTAAACTGAATATCGGCGCGCGAGAAATTGCTCTGAGTGGGTAGCTGGATCGGAGGCGAGACATAGTTTTTCAGAGCAGATCCTTTTCAGAGCAGATCCCCGCGGCCACTTTTCTCCAGCGTCTTTACGATCTTGCTCACATCCTGCGCCCGGTTCCGATGCGCCACCAGCAGTGCATCCGGCGTATCCACGATCACCAGATTCTCCACTCCCACCAGCGCGACCGTTTTCTGCGCGTCTACATAGTTCCCGTGGCTGTCTTCGAGAATAAGGTCCGCGCCGCGCGAGTTTGCCTGCGCATCTTTCTTGGCCAGATTGTAGACTGCTTCCCAACTGCCCACGTCGTTCCAACCGATATCGTCTACCGCCAAACCCGCCACGCCCTGCGCCTTCTCGATAATCGCGTAATCCACCGATATGTTTTCACATAATGGATACGCGGCGGCAAGCTCTCTCGCGAAGTTCTTATTTTGGATGGAAGGCAATCCGGCGAGTAGGGTTGCCGTTTTGGGTTGATGGCGCCGCATTAATTCCAGTACGCTGGAGGCGCGCCAGAAAAACATTCCCGCATTCCAGAAAAAATGCCCGCGCTCCAGAAACGCCGCGGCCGTTTGTGCATCCGGTTTTTCGCGAAAGCTTTCGACCGCCATCGCCTCCATCTTTCCGGCTTGCACCTCTTTCGGAAATTCGATGTAACCGTAGCCGGTTTCCGCCCAGCGCGGCTGGATTCCAAGCACCACCACGCTATGTTCTTCCGCCGCCTGGAATGCCGACTTTACGAACTTGCGGAACCGGTTCTCTTTCAGGATCAGGTGATCCGCCGGAAACACGCCCATTACGGCTTCCGGATCGAGCGTCGAAAGAATCTGCGCCGCGAGCGCAATGCATGGGGCGGTGTTCCGCTGCGCCGGCTCGGCCAAAATCTGCCGCTTCGGTACGCGCGGCAATTGTTTGCGGATTTCCTGCTGCAGAAACTCGTTCGTGATGACCCAGATATGTTCCGGCGGTATTACCGCCTCCAGGCGATCCACCGTCTGCTGGATCAGCGTCCGCTCGCCGAAGAAGCGTAAAACTTGTTTGGCGTTGCGTTTGCGGCTGCGCGGCCAAAAACGCGTGCCGCGGCCGCCCGCCATGATCAGGCCGTACCGATGATTTGCCACTTGCGTGATTTGCCACTTAGGGTTCAGGATCGCCCGTCTTGATCGGCAGTGGATGATCTGCCAAATGCGAATCCGGGAAGCCGCGAATAATACGCGCGGTGCGGCTCCAGCGTGTGCGAGTGAAAAAGTGCTCGCCGAGATCCACCATGTGGTGCGCCAAAGACCCGATCGATGAACCCGCCAAATCCTCGGTCGAAGCTTTATACGACCAGTAAATCAGCAGCGGCTTGCCGATGATATTGTCGCGTGGGACAAAACCCCAGTAGCGGCTGTCCAGGGAATTATCGCGATTGTCTCCCATCGCAAAAAACGAGTGCGGCGGAACGACCACTTCCCCGTTCACCACGTTGTGCTCGAGCATGTCGCGCTGCAACTGCGCCTGCAAACCCTCGGCGAATGGCGATGGCGCCCCTGGAAAATTGTCCCTGCTCTCGTCGTAGGGAAACTTGTGGTACACGTACGGCTCATTCAACTGGACGCCGTTCCGGTAAATCGTGCGATGCACCATCTTCAAATGGTCCCCGCCTACGCCAATCACGCGTTTGACGAACGTTTGCGTGATATCGCCCGGATAGCGGAACACAATAATGTCGCCGTGCTTGGGCTCCTCGTAGGGCAGCAGGTACTTACTGACCGGCCCGGACGCCGAGTAGGCTAGCTTATCCACCAGCAAATGATCGCCGATGAGGAGCGTGTCTTCCATCGATCCGGTCGGAATCACGAACGCCTGCACCAGTGTCGTAGTGCCGAAGAGCAGCAGCAGAATGGTCACCGCCCATTCCGCAATGCTATTCCGGGCCTGCTCCCGCTTTGATTCCGCTTTTTCTTCCGTCTTGCCCGTTCGCACGGTCGCTGTGTCTTCTGCCATGGAAACCCTTATTGTATCTTTGAGCAGTCATTGGCGTTACCCTATAAATGTAGGAGGACATATGTTTCGCAGACGGATTGCCCTCGTTGCCGCGGTGGCCGTGGGGTGCCTCACGCTGGCTTGCGGGCCGAAAGGCCCCAACGATCAGGCGCTCACTAACGATATTCAAGGCAAGCTTTACGCCAACGATGCAACCCGCGCCGCAAACGTGAAGGTTGCCGTCTCCAATGGCGCGGTCACGCTGAGTGGAGACGTTCCCAACTCCGATGTCGAGTTGCAGGCCATGAAAATTGCCAACAGCACGGCCGGCGTGAGCGGCGTAACCGATCAGATGAAGGTGAACACGGCCATGGCGCCGCCGCCCGTCCCTGCAACCGACGCCGCCAATCCCGCGCAACCCTCGCAGCCAGCCTCGGCCCCGGCCAAGCAAGCGGCCGCCGAGCCTCCACCGCCGCCGGCCAATGAGCCAACGCGCGACGCCGCTCCGCCGCGCCCGGCCACCCGGACATATACAATCCCTTCGGGCCAACGCGTCTCGATTCGCATGATCGATAGCATCGACACAGGCAAGAATACCGAAGGTCAGACCTTCCGCGCGTCTCTCGACGCACCGCTCACCTCCGGAGGCCGCGTGGTCGTGCCTGCCGGCGCGCCGGTCACAGTGCTCCTCGCCGAATCGAAAGGCGCCGGCAGAATCAAGGGGCAAAGTTCGCTCGAACTGCGGGCCACCGCTATCGGCATAAATGGCGAAAGCGTTCCCATCAACACGGCTGCCTACTCGCAGCAGGGTAGCGCGCGCGGCAAACAGAGCGCCATCCGCACCGGCATCGGAGCGGCGGCGGGCGCGCTTATCGGCGGCTTAGCGGGGGGCGGCAAAGGAGCGGCCATCGGATCGCTCGCGGGCGGCGGCGCTGGCGCTGGTTTCCAACTCGCCACACACGGCCAGCAGGTGAAGATCCCCTCGGAAACGCAACTCGTGTTCGTCCTCCAGGCCCCGCTGACGGTCACCGTACAACGTCACGCAAGCCCGGCTGCTCAATAACGGCGTCCAGTCACGATGAGGTTATGTGCTCGGCTTAGACGTGAAAAGCGGGACTTGATCTTGCACCGTGGTGTGTGCGATCGACTCGCGATCGACTCGCGATTGTCAGATCTGCGATGCAGGGGTTCTTGGAAGTAGGCAATTTCTGGCATAGAAAACTAACGGGAGCTGCCTAACCGTAGGTTTGCACGCCGCGTGATCCGGGTAGAATCAGCGGGCACAAGCCGACTTCTGGGCACCTATGTCACCCATTCACCTGGGCCCGTTTGGTAATTGCCGGCTACCAGTTCTTTCATACGTTTAATGGCATCTTGTTCTTTGTGGTCAAAGCTCTCTTCGTTAGTAAGCTCGCCGAGCAGCCTTTCGAATTCGGCCATCGGAAACATCTTACCGACGAGAGTTCTGGGATCACTGGCCCAAAAGCCAATTGGGTAAAGAAAACTGATCGCTTCGGTAAGCTTCTTTGGGCTCGAACCGATGAATGCAGTCCAAAATGCTGCCGAAATCGCGCGATCATCTTCGCACTCCTCCAGCCATCGGGCGAAGGCCGACCAATCCGAGCCGGATAGATCGTGAACCCTTTCCGGGGAGTCGATGTTGTAGCGGGCCCTCATCCTTCCAACGAACGCACTTGTGAAGAGCGCTCTGTCGGTTGTTATAGCACCGGAGAGTGTTGCACCCCGCTTTTGCCTTGTTCGCTCAAACAGATTCAAGGCGAGTCTGTCATGGCAGGCGCACAAGATAGCCTTTTCGACCACGCGCTTCCCGACCGAGTCCCCTAACATGTCCACAACTTCGATGACGAATTCTTCGGCCTGCAGGGCTTCGAATCTTTCATCCATGGACCCGTGGGTTGCGCCATTGAAGAATCGTTTTGATTGTTCAGCTACGGCGTATACCAGCCATTCCAAAACCTGTGGATCGAGATGCCTTACCTGATCTCGAAGCTTGTGCAGGAAATCGATAGTCTTTCCTGGATTCATTCCTTCGATCGTGACTTTTAAGATCCTGGCAATATCTTGGTCGCATTTTGCGAGGTTCAAATCAGAGCCCACTTGCAGGAAACGCGAATTGCTAAACATCGCTTCGGGAACTGTTGCGAAAATGTAGATCGGAAAGTATCGGGGATCACAGATTGACCTCCCATTTCCCGTGCTACTATGCTCATGCTTTCGAATGTAATAAACAGTCGCGTTTTCTTTCTTTCGCCGGAAGGCTGCAAATTTAGGGAAAAGGCTGCCCAGCACCCATTGAAACTCACCGTTAATCGGAGAATCCTCGATCTCAGAATGAAGCTTCTGGAATGCCAAGTCAGCCGTGTCGATAGCAGACGATAATGGCCCGCTCGCTGATTCTCGGCACGTAAGCCGCTCCCCGAGATCTCGAATTGTGAGAAATAATGAGGGCGCAAATCGCCTGATCGCCGCAATCAGCACCAAATCAAATGGATTTACTTCTCTTATGACAGGTCGTGCCGCCGAGACAATAACCGGGAACATCTCCGACCTTCGCCACAATTCGGATGCGATGACGACCACGGGCAGGGCTGACCATAGCGCGAGGGTATGATAGTTCGGAAACAGTGAGATTGATGCAACGCTGATAGCGGCCGAAATGGAAACTAAGCTCACAAGACCCGACCACCACGAACGGGAGAGCTTCCACAGCCATTTCGCGAGGGTAGGAACGAAGAGAAGAGCAGCGGCCGCAAACAGCACTACCAGATCGAATATGTACTTACTCGGAGCGTCGAAAAGGGACGTGGACCAAAAACCGCTCCATGTTCGGCCAAGCGTTGGAGCGACATGTGAATCTCGAAGGGCCAAATGGAGAACGATGCCGACGACGCTACCAGCCGCGCATCCAATGGAAATCTTGCGGTACAAGCCGACACGATAATCGTGCCAGGCGTGCGCCCACTTACCGCACCTATTTCGGACAGATAGGGACACAGTGCTTTCGGAGACTCCCGTACGATCTTAGACCAGCACACGACGGTCGATATGTCCAAAAATGGTTCTCTAGATTTATTAGTAAGACCGCTTAGCTGGCGATTAGGAACGACAAACGCCCTTGCATCTGCTCAACTCCTGGATCGTTGGTAAACCGCAAGCAGGGCTTGGGAAACGGTGATCTCGGAATGCAGGGCTTTGTCCGACGAGTTGAGCCGTGGTACGATCTCCGTCGGATCACGTTATTACAGCTCAAAAGACATATTTCGCGCCAAACTGCACGATCCGCGATTGCCCGGCGCTGAGAATCCTGCCGGCGCTCGGACTTGTGATCGTACTGTTCGGCTGCCCCAGATTCGTGTGGTTCGTGAAGTTGAAGAACTCAGCGCGGAACTGGATCTTATTCCGCTCCGTGATCGCAAAGTTCTTAAAGATCGATGCGTCCCACCCAAACGATCCCGGACCGTAGATCAAATCCCGCCCCGCGGTGCCATCCAAACCGGCCGCCTGAATCTGGAAGGCTTTCGGATTAAAGTATTGAGCAATCACTTGGTCGCGCGGCCGCGAAGGATCCAGATAAGGATTGCCCACCAGGTTCGGGCGATCATTCGCATTGCCATCGAGATTCACGTCCGAGCCGGCCAAGACATCGAACGGAGTGCCGCTTTGAATGCGCAATAGCCCATTCAGTTGCCATCCGCTCAGAATTTGTTTCCCCGCCCAGCCGAACGCCTTGACCTCCGGCAGATCCCATACATAAGACGCGTTAAAAATGTGCCGGACGTCCAACGCCGACGGACCATGCTCCAGTCCCCGGTTATGTGAGTCCACCATCGTGATACCAGTGTTGAGTTTGTCCTCCGATATCTCATCGATGTTTTTGCTGAACGTGTAATTGGCCAGCACCGTGAAGCCATGCGCGAAACGCCGGTTCACCGTCGTCTGAAGCGAGTCGTAATGTGCATTCGAAGCCGTCTCGGCGTGCGAGATCTGCGCATACGTACCGGGCAGGTAAGGGCGGCGCGCGTTTATGTTTGCAGCCGATGATTGTCCCGCAATGAAGACCGGTGCGTTCGCGTCGTTCTGCACCATCAATTTGCGTGAGGTGTTGCCGACATATGCCACCGTCAGTCCGATGTTTTTCAGAAACTGCTGCTCAACGGTAAAGCTGTACTGCTGCACATACGGAGTGGCGATATTCGGGTCCTGATAACTGGCCGTTATCGGCAGCGCGAAAAGCGGATTTTTCGGATCAAGCGTGTAAGGGAAGGGACTTCCACCGGGAACATTGGCATACGGATTGACTAAATTCGGCGTTCCGAAGACGGTCACGTCGACCAGGAATGGCTGACCTTGCATATCCATCGCCATGTTTGTAAAGCCGATGGCGTAAAACACGCCATAACCGGCGCGAATAGCGGTTTTGCCGTTCCCAAAGGGATCGATTGCGACGCCGAATCTTGGCGCGAAATTGTTTTTGTCGGTCTTCCAAACGCCGCGCGGAATGCCAGGGTCGTTCGCGAAAAGCATGCCAACCGGAGCCTTGGGAAACCGCGTGGATTGCGCTCCATAGGCGAATGTCTGGAAAGCATCGGTGGTGCTGACCCACGGCGTGTTCAGTTCGTAGCGGAGGCCAAGATTGAGGACGATCCGAGAGCTGACCTTCCAGTCGTCCTGCACAAAGCTATCCCAGTTTTTACTTCGGAAGTCGCGGTTATTGCCGTTATTCTGGCGGAATGACGCAGCTTGGCCCAATTCGAAATCGGCAAGTGTGTTTCCGGTGAACGCTCCAGTGAAGCGGATCTGTCCGGAACCGAGCCAATTGGAGTACTCCTCATACCGGTTGTAAGCGAGCCAGGAGCCTAACTTGATGGCATGATTGCCGCGGGTCCATGAGAATGTATCGGACCAGGAAAAACTCTGTTCCGGACGGTCCGTTTCATCGAAGGTGCCCATCGTCCAGCGTCCGTTGATGAAGATCTGCGGCGGCCTGGGGGGCAGCGCACCATACGTAACTCTGCTGCCGAAATCGGCCCAGCTTGTGCGAACCGGTCCTGAGTTGATTCGATCTCGTATCGTATAGCCGAAACGGGCTTCGTTCACCATGGATGGATTCAGTATCCAGGCGTCGTTCGCCACATAATTTTGCTGATACACATTCTCGTTGATGGGGCTATAGTTCGGAATTTGAGACACGCCGGCAAATGGTTGAAGCGAAGTCATGCGATCCATGAACCAGCTTCCGCTGAGGTGGTGTGAAGAACTGGCCTGATAATCCAGCTTCACAAGCCCCTGATTGCCGTTGTTCCAACTCGGCTGGAAGGATTCCAACCGGCCGTCGGCTGTGTTCGGCAGCGGAACCATCTGCGCCAGAATCGCGGAGGCTACCGGATCGAGCCGATTTGCCGGAATCATTCCGCCGGCGAACAGTTGTCCCGTCGCCGGATCCTTGGGCCTCTGACTCAGTGGAGCGCTGGAGAAATTCCCCGTCCGTTCCGCCGCGGTCGCCGTAAGCGCGGCATTCTGGAATGCGCTGGTGCTAGAGCGCAAACCTTGATAGGAAGAGAAGAAGAACAGTTTATCGTGTTTGATCGGTCCTCCGAAGCTGCCGCCAAACTGATTTTGATGAAGCGGCTGCACAGTGGGCACAAAAAAATTGCGCGCGTTGAGATGGTTGTTGCGCAGAAACTCAAACGCGGAACCATGAAACTGGTTGGTGCCCGAGCGGACGACCACATTGACAACCGCCCCCGACGATCTGCCAAACTCCGCATTGAAGTTGCTCGTGATGAGCCGGAACTCCTCGACGGCATCCGGATTCGGCGCCTCGTTGCCGCTGTTCCGGAAATGGCTGTTGTTCATGTTGCCATCCAGAAAAAACGTGCTTTGGCGGCTGCGGCTTCCGTTCACATTGAGATAGTTTCCCGTGTCGTCCGGTCCGCTGGCCAGGCGCGCATTCGCTACCCCCGGAAGCGTTGTCACCAACTGGTATACGTTCCGGCCGTTTAGCGGCAGGTCGTTGACTCGGCGGCTCTCGATCACGCCACCGATTTGCACATCCCGCGTGTCCACTAGCGGAGCTTCGCCTGTCACCTTTACCTCCTGGCTGAGCGATCCCACTTCCATCCGAATATCCACGCGCGCGTTTTGATTCACGTTGAGCCCGATACCCTGTCGCGTGAATTTCCGGAATCCCGCTGCTTCCGCCTGAACGCTATATTGTCCCGTTGTTAGATTCGGAAAAATGTAGTCGCCGGAAGCGTTGGTGGTGTCGCTCCTTTGCTCGCCGGTCAGTTCGTTAACGACCCGAACTGTCGCCTGCGCAAGCCGCCCCCCTGAGGGGTCGGTGAGCGTGCCGGCAATCGTCCCCGTGACCCCTTGGGCGTACAGGATGCCCGTGAATGTGGTGAGCAGAAGCGCGAAACACTTCGAGGCGGTTCGATTCATTGGTCAGACTCCTGGTTCGCTTTGCCGATTCTGAGACTTTCCCGTAGAGTCCCGCCGACAGTCGTTAAAAGCAAGAAGATTCTCGATATTTCTCATTTCCGTTAACGTTAAATTCTGGTTGCGGCGGTGCGTTACACCATGTCGAACCGGCTGTGCCGGGCATCGCGCTAGCAGTGTACAATAAAGGCCGCAATGACGGGTCGCGGGACAGGTTTGATCCGGGAACCTCTACTGCAGGACTCACCAGACGAGATGAGCCCCGCAGCCCGGCGCATTCTCGACAGCGAGGGATTACGCCGCTCCGGCAAGCTGAAAGAGCTCCTGGCCTACCTCCTGAAGCGCGGGATCGTTTCCCCGAACACCCCTGTGAGCGAACAGAATATCGGCGCCGAGGTCTACGGTCGAAGACTCGATTACGACACCACGCATGACACCATTGTTCGAGTACAAATTGCCCAGCTTAGAAAGAAGCTGGAGCGTTACTACGAAACCGAAGGCGCTCGGGACGAACAGATCCTGACCATTCCGCGGGGCAGATACTTAGCACTCTGGCGGCCGCGGGTCACGGCAGCGGGTGCGAATTCAGCGCCGGGAAAGCGCGTTCGTCCATCGGCTCTGGTTGTAGCGCTGGTTGCGCTTTGTGCGATTCTGCTCCTGACCATCGCGATTATGGCCATCCGGCAAAACAAAGTCATTCGCCAATCGCCCGCTGTCGCCAGCCTCTGGTCTGAAATTCTTGCGCCGGGTAAGACTGCTCAGGTGGTGCTTTCCGATCCGGGTATTGTCATGCTGTCGCTAGCTGCCGGCCGGCGCATTCGATTTCCGGATTTGGGCAATCGCCCGTTCCAAAGCCCGCTGGATTCTATGAATGCCAGCACCGAATACAAGTCGCTCCTGCGAGGCATAACGTCCGCTCAACTCACCACGCTTTCTGATCTCGAGCTGGTGCGCAGCATTACGGAACTGGGTCTAAGCGATCCGGGGGCTTTGAATGTCGTGGTGGCGCGCGATTTCCGCATTCGCGATCTGAACAGCTCGAATAGCATACTCGTGGGGTATGGTTTGTCAAATCCGTGGGTCGAAGTATTTCAACAAACGATCAATTTTGTCCTTGATCTGGATACCGCCACCAATACAAAGTCGATCACGAACCTGCATCCGAATCGCGGCGAACCGGACCGGTACCTGTTAGGAGATGCGCAGAAGGCGGATCCCACGCAAGGCTTTGCCGCCGTGGATTTGTTTCCGAATCCTGCCCATTCTGGCAAGGTCATGATCATTTCCGCCGTCGATGTGCCCGGAACCGAAGCGGCAATCCGCTTCTTGACGACTGAAAGCTTGTGGGCTCCCTTTTATAAAAAGATCGCGGCGAACGGGCACGTTCCTTTCTTTGAAGTAGTGCTGGCCTACCGCAGGCTGTCGAACTCATCCGGCGATATCATGCCCGTGGCTTTCCGGATTCATTAAAGCCTCTCCGAAATCCGTAGACACCACACCGATCATGCCGCATGATAGGAATGATCATTCCGAACTGCGATTTGTAAAACGAAGGTGAAGCTATCCTCATTTGCTGCAGTTTGCGTTGAAGCTTATCTTCTACAAGAGTCATGACTATTCCCAAGCAGCCGATTTTTGACGTGTGCGTTATCGGTTCGGGACCCGCCGGTGGTGTATTGAGCAAAGAGCTTGCCGAGGCGGGTGCCAAGGTCGTCCTGGTGGAAGCCGGACGAAAGATGACCGCCAAAGATTTCCTCTATCACACCTGGCCCTATGAGATGCCGCTCCGGGGCGTCAACGAAGAAGCAAACCAGCCCGCGGCCGCTTTCCCTCCGGACCTGATCAATGCCGTCCGCTACGAAAACTCCGATCAAGTCGGACTTGGCAGAGTACGCGCGGTTGGTGGACGCAGTATTCATTGGACAGGCGTCTGCCTCCGTTTTGCGGAAGATGATTTTCGCGAGAGAAGCGCTCAAGGCGTGGAGGACGACTGGCCGATCACTTACAATGAACTGGCGCCCTATTACTCCTATGTAGAAAAGATGATTGGTGTCACTGGCTCGCGCGAAAACTTACCCATCGTGCCCGATGGCGAGTATTTGCCGCCCCTGAAGTTTCGATGCTCCGAGAAGATTCTTAAACGCGCATGCGGGAAAATGAACATCCCGATGATTCCCGCGCGCAAGGCGCTTCTTACGGTTCCGCATGACAATCGGCCCGCTTGCCACTATTGCGGCCGCTGTGACACTGGATGCGATGTCGGCGCGATCTTTTCCGTCCCGGTTTCCATGCTCCCCAAAGCCGAAAAGACGGGAAATTTTACGTTGCTGGAAAACAAGCTGGCGCGGGAGATTTTAGTCGACACGGAAGGCCGCGTCCGCGCCGTTTCCGTGGTCGATACCGTGACTCGCCGCGAAGAAGAAATACGCGCCCGGATATTCGCTGTGAGCTGCGGCAACGCCGAAACGGCACGATTGCTGCTGAATTCCAAGTCGCACCGTTTTCCGAACGGCGTTGCGAATTCCAATGATATTGTCGGCCGCTATCTCACCGGCCATATCACGCACGGCGTCCGCGGATATTTAGAAGATCTGGTTGGAACAGCTCCTATAAATAATGACGGGGCGGAGGACCATTCTTACATTCCACGTTTTAAGCTTGGGGATCGCAAGCCCGACTATGCGGGCGGGTTTCAGATTCAAGTCCAGCACACTTGGTTCATGCTTCCTTATCACGCACACGCCGTGAAGGGCTTTGGTGAGTCGTTTAAGAAACAGGTCCGCGAATTGCAGCCTGGATATTGTTTTCTCGGATGTTTCGGCAAGGTCCTCGCGAAACACCAGAATCGCATCACCGTGGATTCCTCCCGCAAGGATGATTTCGGAATTCCCATCCCAGTCGTGCACTTCCGCTTTTCGGATAACGATCTCACCTTGTGGCGGGACATGACGAAAACGTCCGCTGAAATTCTGGACGCGGCCAAAGTCCGGCTGATGGTCCAGGGTAATTCACGTCCTGCCGGATTCGCTAGCCATGACGTGGGTACAGTGCGAATGGGGAGCGATCCGAAGATCTCGGTCCTCAACTCTTTCTGTCAAGCGCACGAACTTAAAAATCTTTTCGTAGTAGATGGAAGCTGCTTTACTACCAGCCCGGAAAAGAACCCGACACTGACGATCATGGCTTTGGCGGTCAGGACCGCTCGTTACATGGCTGATGCAATTCGCAAAGGAGATCTATAGGTCTGATGTCCAATACATGTAACATAAACCGCCGCGGAGCGCTCGAGGTCCTTGCTGGAACGGTGGTAGGCACGTTCAATTTTCCAGGGTCATTAGCGGGGCAGCAGCATCTGGAATTCTTCCATCGCGATGAATTCGAAATGTTGGACGTGCTCTCGGAGATCATCATCCCGGCCGACGACCATTCGCCCGGCGCCCACGCGGCGCAGGTAGCGCAATTCATAGATGAGCTGATTTCTCAATCGCCCGAGAAAACAAAACAACTATGGCGGCAGGGCCTTGCGAGGATCGAAGGAATGGCTGGCGCGCAATATAGCCGGCGATTCACGGCCTGTTCAGCGGCCGAGCAAACGGCGCTCATGCGCCTCATCAGTCAGCACGAGGAATCGCCCCAGCAGCTCGAAGAAAAGTTCTTTACGGAGCTTAAACGAGCCACCATAGACGGGTACTATCGCTCGGCGATCGGAATTCATCAGGACTTACAATACCAGGGCAATAAGTACGTGGGAGCCTTCCCCGAATGCAACGATGGTAAGTCGACGCAGCCTTTTTAAGCTGGTTGCGGGCTCTCGCCGCCCATCAATCCCGGAACTCCCGATGGATGCGGTGCGATGGTAATTCCACCGTCCGGCGTCGTAGGCGTTGGCTTGGGACTGCTGGGTGGTTTAGGCAATTGCTTGCCCGCGATCAGATCCAAGACTTCCGCGCCGTCCAGCACTTCGCGCTCGAGCAACGCCTCGGCGATCTTCACCAGGGCGTCCGAGCGACCCACGATAATCGCACGTGCCCGCGTGTAGGCGTCTTCCACCAGCTTGCGAACCTGCTGATCGATCTTAATAGCCGTCTCTTCGCTGTAGTCCCGGTGTTGCGCGATTTCGCGCCCCAGGAAAATCTGCTCGTCTTTCTTGCCGAAGCTGAGCGGACCCAGTTCGCTCATGCCCCACTCGCAGACCATCTTGTGCGCCATTTCGGTTGCGCGCTCGATGTCGTTGCCCGCGCCAGTGGTCATCTGATCGAGGAAAATTTCCTCGGCGATACGGCCCGCCATCAGAATCGCAAGCCGCGATTCCAGATACTTTTTGTCGTGCGAAAGCTTATCGTCGAGCGGCAACTGCATCGTCAAGCCCAGCGCCATGCCGCGCGGGATAATCGTCACTTTGTGCAGCGGATCGGCGTCCTCGATCAGCGCCGCCACCAATGCGTGTCCGCCCTCGTGATACGCGGTCATGCGTTTTTCTTTATCGCTGATGATCATGCTCTTGCGTTCCACGCCCATCAGCACCTTGTCTTTCGCCAATTCGAAATCGAACTGCGTGACAACTTTCCGGTTCTGCCGCGCCGCGACCAGCGCCGCTTCATTCACCAGGTTCGCCAGGTCGGCTCCCGCAAAACCCGGCGTTCCGCGCGCGATCACCGACAGATCCACATCGTCCGATAACGGAACCTTTTTGGTGTGGACTTTCAAGATGCTCTCGCGTCCGCGTACATCGGGCCGATCCACTACCACGCGCCGGTCAAAACGGCCAGGACGGAGAAGTGCCGGATCGAGTACGTCCGGACGGTTTGTCGCGGCCACCAGGATCACGCCTTCGTTCGATTCGAACCCATCCATTTCCACCAGCAGTTGATTCAGCGTCTGCTCGCGCTCGTCATGCCCGCCGCCGAGACCGGCGCCGCGATGGCGTCCGACCGCGTCGATTTCATCGATGAAGATGATGCAGGGCGCGTTCTTTTTGCCCTGCTCGAACAGGTCGCGCACGCGGCTCGCGCCCACGCCCACGAACATTTCCACGAAGTCCGAACCGGAGATCGAAAAGAACGGCACATTCGCTTCGCCCGCAATCGCCCGCGCCAGCAGCGTCTTACCGGTGCCGGGAGGCCCGATCAACAAGCACGCCTTTCGGAATGCGGCCGCCTAGTTTCTGGAACTTCTGCGGCTCGCGCAGAAACTCGATGATCTCCTGCAGTTCTTCCTTGGCTTCATCCACGCCGGCGACATCTTTGAATGTGACCTTCTTCTGCTGCGAGGAGTGCAGCCGCGCGCGGCTCTTGCCGAAGCTCAGCGCTTTGTTGCCGCCGCTCTGCATCTGCCGCATCATGAAGATCCACAGCCCAAGCAGAATCAGCACCGGCACGGCATTGAACAGAATCCCGATCCAGCCGCTGCCGGTCGATTCCTTCCAGGTGTACTTGACGCCCTTGTCCTGCAGCATCTTGTAAATCTCGGGGTAATTCGGAGGGATGACGGTGTGGAATTGCTTCGCAACGCCGCCTTCGGTCATCGTGCCCTGTACATCGCTGCCGGTGATGTCGGCCTCTTTGATCTTGCCGTCCTGAACGTACGCGACGAAATCCGAGACTTTCAGATTGGCTGGAGTGGGACCTCGGCCAGTCTTCACGGCCATGTAGACCAATACGACCGCGCAGATGATGACCACCCAAAAGACTGCCGTTTTTACATTTGAACTCATGAACTGCTCCAGCCCTCACTTATTTAAAGACGCCGAACCTATACCTTTCGGTTCACGGCATGGTACATCAACCGGACGATTCCCCGATTTTCGACCGAAACACCGAATCTAGCCGCGCTGCCGAACTGGCGCGTCCAAACGATCTCTTCTCCGGCAACCACCACAGGCCAGTGCCTGCGTTCCCAAAGCGGTACCCGGTAGATCTGAAAAAGCGACTTAATCTTTTCCGCCGCCTTATGCCCTGTTCGGTGCAATTCGTCGCCAGGCCGCCAATTTCGTACCGAAAGTGTTTCACCGGTTAGGACATCCGCGTCCAGATCCGAGACTTCCCCCGCCAAATCCTGCTCTTTCTTGAAATTAGCACAAAAATTGTCTAGCGTAAGGAACCCCGCCTCAAAAGGCAACTCGTATTTCCCCCCGAATTCGAGTTCTACGCGATAATTGCGCGCTTGCCCGCCGAGCGTACCCGGCCGGCTGAGCAAAAGCTGGTCGAACGAACGCAATGCATCCACTCCAGGGAGCAACACACGGTCGTGCCCTTGCCGGCTACCGCACAAGTTAAGGACAGCCTCCACATGAGGTAAGTCGATGCCGGTCAGATCACCTCTCACGGCTTGAAAGGCCCGCCGGATCAGCCGGCGCTGCAGGGCCAGATGCAAAGCGCTCAATTGGTCGATTTGAAAAAACGAACCCAATTGGCTTCGTCTCGTAATTTGCGGATAAAGCCTTTCAACTTCCTCATTCCAATAGGCCTCTTCCGTCTGTGCCAGGTCCGCCGTGCCCGCCAGCACGCCTTCGAGGTTTGGATTGTAGGCGTGCGCAAGCTCCGGCAGCGTTTCGTGACGCAGCCGGTTGCGGCTAAAGGTCAGGTCGGCGTTCGAAGAATCTTCCCGCCAGGTGAGCCCTTGTTCCCGCGCCCAGCGGCGCACCTCTTCGCGGCTGGTCGTTAACAAAGGTCGGATGAAGCCCTCTTCCGTGACATAACGCATCCCGGCCAGACCGGTCAGGCCAGAGCCGCGCAGCAATCGGAACAGCACCGTCTCGGCTTGATCGCTGCGGGTGTGTCCCAATGCGATCCGTTTCAGCCCACAACGCAGAAAAAACTCGCGCCGCGCTCGTCTCGCTTCCTGTTCCAGATTGCCGGCGCCGGGAATCGCGTGCTCCACGATGATTTCAAGACCGAGCGATTGCGCCAGCTCGCGCACGAAAGCTTCGTCACCATCGGACTCGTCGCCGCGCAGATGATGGTTCACATGCAGGACCACCAGTTCCTTCCAGAACCGGTGAAGGATGTGCAATAGCGCGACGGAATCCGCTCCGCCCGATACTGCTACGCCTACCGGGCCGCTTTGCGGCAACATGCTATAACGAGGGATGATTTCGGCGACCCGCTCTGGTAATGTGCCAGCCAATACCGACATTGTAAGTGGCTAATGCAACTGAATTCTCCGCTCACTGAAGAAGAGCTGCATCGCACTGCGGCCGGTATCAAGATTCTGTTAATGGATGTAGACGGCGTGCTCACCGACGGCCGCCTCTATTTAGTTCCGAACAGCGACGGAAAATTGGTCGAGACGAAAGGCTTCGATTCGCAAGATGGAATCGCGCTGCGCTGGCTAAGCTGGTTCGATATCAAGACCGGCGTTATCAGCGGACGCGAATCTCCGGCCACCGCCGAGCGCGCCAGCCAAGTCGGAATGAGCTGGGTTTTTCAAGGACACATCGAAAAAATTCCGCTGTTCGATCGCATCGTTTCGGAATCCCAGGCGAAACCGTCTGAGATCGCCTATGTCGGAGACGATCTTACCGATGTAGTCATTATGAAGCGCGTGGGCTTGTCTTTCGCGACGGCAAACGCCCGTTGTGAAGTGAAACGATCGGCATCAGCGGTAACGGACGCGCCAGGCGGAGCGGGAGCGATTCGAGAAGTTGTGGAGCTGCTTCTCAAAGCGCGTGGCGTGTGGGATGGCTTGCTGAAAAAGTACGAGGTATCGGCCTGACCGACGCAACCTCCGGGAAAGTCGGGTTAGTGCTGACGACCGTCAGCGCGCCCGGAGTGTTGCATCAGCTCACCGGCATCATCGTCCGGCACGGCGGAGACATTCGCTCGGTCTCGATCATCGAAGACCAGCCGACAGGCACGAGAATCTATTTCGAGCTGGACGTTCCGGGCCCGGTCGATCTTTTGGCACATGATTTGGAGGGACTCGAAGTGGTGCGCGAAGTCACACGCGTCCAGTCCCTGCAAAAGATTTACGGCAAACGCATCATTATTATGGGCGGCGGCGCGCAAGTCGGGCAAGTCGCGCTTGGCGCCATTTCCGAAGCTGACCGGCACAACATTCGCGGCGAACATATTTCCGTGGATACGATTCCACTGGTAGGCGAGCAAACGCTTGCGGCGGCCGTACGAGCGTGCCGGCGGCTGGCGCGCGTGCGCGCGCTGGTTCTGGCGGGCTCAATCATGGGCGGAGAAATCGAACTGGCGGTGCGCGAAGTGCGCGCCGAAGGATTGCTGGTGATCAGTTTGAATATGGCGGGAAGCGTGCCGGATGCCAGCGATTTGGTGGTTACGGATCCGGTGCAAGCCGGCGTAATGGCGGTGATGGCCGTAGCCGACACCGCCAAATTCACGATCGACAGATTACATCGCCGGGTTTTTTAGTTTAGAATTTCCACTTCACCTGAAAGGCGTATTCGCGCAGTAGCTCGCCTTGCGGCGTATACAAACGCAAGAAGTGGGTTCCAGATTGCTTGATTCGGGGAAGTTGAACATCTACAGTGTCGCGCCGAACGGCGGAAGAGCCCTTCCAAAGCGGAAAGCCCATGCGGTCGACCAGTTCGACCTGCACGGGGCCTTCAGTCAGGTCCGCCGCATTGAGATGCATATGCAGCGGGCGCCATTCGGACACGATAGCCGTTTCCGTTCCGCGATAGGCCGTTAGGGCGATATCGTGGGGCACGGAAAGAAGGATTGCTCCGCAGGCCAAAGCGGCAAATCCGCTGGCCAGGGACAATCGAGGAATAGTAAACCAGCTCTTCCAGGAGCCGGCGGCCTTCGCCATCTGCTTTCGCGGTGGCGCGGCCTCCAGATTCTGGAGAGCTATTTTGGTCGCTGCGATATCAAGTTCGAGCGATTCGAGCTGCTCCACGCACGACTCGCAGGCAAGTACGTGCGTTTCGACGAGTTCCAGCTCGTTCTCCGAGCATTGATGGAGAAGGAAGCGTTCTAGCGCCTCTTCACCCGGATGGTCGCGGTAAGAGTCGTTCATGTGCGTGCGGAAAACCTCCGCTATTTCCATGTCTAGACAGTGCGAATCAACTTGCCTGTGCTCTCACGAGAACGGAGAAAATTCCACCGGACGTAAGCTTTTTCCTGCCGATATCGCCGAATTTCGCTTTGGCGCGCGACTTCAGCAATCGAAATTGCGTTTCCGTTAGGGCCATCTCGCGACAGATCTGCTCCTGAGGCTGTTCTTTCAAATAGAAGCGGACCAGAATATCGCGATCGCGCTGCGAGAGCGCGGCCAGGGCGCTTTGCATCAACTCGGCCTTCTGGCGAAGCATGGCTTCCTGTTCGGGATTTTGCTTCCGGTCGGCGACTGTAATGCCGCTTTCCAAGTCCGCCTGCTCCCGCCGCGTGTGCACTGCGGTTTCAATGTAAGCTGCCACTTGCCGGCGCACTACCGTACGCACGAAACCCATCAGACGTTCCGGCTCGCGCAGATCGCCGCGCTTGATTGCATTGACGACAATCAGAAACGTATCGTGCACCTTGTCTTCTAGCTCTTGCGGGCCGAGCTGGCGGCATAAATAGTACCGGATACCGCGGCTGAACAGCTTGTACAACTGTTCCATGCCGGCATCTTCGCCGGCTTTAATCTTATTGACGAGAACGCCCCATTCAATTGGGGAATATCCCGTTCTGGAGGTTCTACTGACCTCTTGAGTCCGCTGACTACCGTCACTAGCGGGCGCCGGATAAAGTTTGGGCTGCGTTGCCACCATAAAAGAGTTTCGAAGTTACTCCTTGGAAATGATCGAGTAAGCCGCCCAAAAGGACGGTGAACTACTGTAATCACTATTCCGCTGCATGTCTAATTGAGCTTGCTGCAAGGCGATGGCTGCTCTGTTTGCCAGTGGGACGGCTGGCTTAGATTCAATATTAGCCTGTAAATGACGATAAAATTCGGAAAAGAAGCGTCCGGAATCGTCCGGGGTCGGCCAGGCACTCACCAGGACCGCATCCGCGCCCGCTAAAAGCCAGGCGCGGCTTAAGCCGACCAAGCCAGCGCTCGGAAGGGTTTTACCTTGTTCGGAGAAACAGCCGCTCATAACTACCAAGCTGCCGGGCTAGATGATAAGTTGCGATGGTTTCGGATGTCAGCAGTTCGGGTATGCCGTCTTTCAAGCTGAGCGCCAAGGCGGCTTCTTGGGCCTGCCCGGAGGGACTGACCACATGCACCGCGAAATGCACGATTTCCGGAGAGCGATCCAGACTTTCGCGAAGGTTCCGGATGGTTGCCCGCGTTCCGACGAGCAGTTGCTCATCCGACATCCGGCTCAGCATGGCTGCGGTGCGTATTTCCTTTTCGCTTCCAACCAAACGAGCCAACGAGATGGTAGCGCTATCTTCACTGGATTCGGACTCTTTCGTCCGAGCCAGGCGCGAATCCGCCAAATTGTAAATGGGATCTGCGATCCCAAGAAAAGAGAGAGCAGGGGACCTACGATCGGGCACAAGCAGCAACAGTTCACTCGGCAGAAAGCGAAGCGTGTGATTTGCGACAAGCTTGGCGTTTGGGCGAGACGCATCTGGAAGGCTGGAGAAGGGGACTCCGTTCAGCAGGGAACCATCACCAACAATCAACCATTCCGTTTTCTCGGAAAAACGGGAGGCGAGCTGTCCAAAAAGGGCTCGCGAAAGATTCGAGCCGGCAGTGGGATCCGCATCCGGCGCGGGGCGGCGGGTCCGGGTCGCCGCGGTCCAGCGGGTAGCCATCGCCGTTATCGCATTTTCCGAGCCGAGTTGATAGACACTCACATCCGTTGCCGTAACCGCCCACAGGAAAGATTTTTCCCTGCCCAGGCAAAAACTGAGCAGCACCTGTGTACCGCTTAATCTATTCTGAATATCTCTAAGTGAATTCCTACGGAGATTTTTCTCGCCCTGCAAAACATTCTTATCGGGTTTTAAGCCAATTTGGTTTTCGATCTCGCCGAGTTCGGCGTGAATTCTCGCCAGGTTTTGCCGATCTTCGTCTGTATTTCGCCCTAATGTGACTCGAGCCTGGACTAATTGGAGATCAGAAAGCTTTTCGAAATAACTGTCGGGGAGCTGAAACTGCCTTCCCAGGGCGGAAGTCAACTGCTCGCGAAGACTGGCCGCACGATTCTCCGCCAGGACTTCCAATCCTTCGCGGAGCAGCGCCGGGTTACGCTCTCGCAATGAAACCTCAGCGGCTAATTCAGCGAAATCGGCATATGTCTCGTGCAGGCTTGAGACGGTCTGGGTGTTGGTAGTATCGCCTGGAAGCGCACCGCGACGCCATTGACTGGCGGAATTTACAGAACGACGAAATTCGGATAAGGCCTCCATTGTTTTGCCGGATTTTAAGAGAATCTTTGCCCGGACGTGAAGGGGATAGTATTGGGGACTGGTTCTGAACGACGGACTGGGCGCGGCAAATGCCTCATCTATGAGCCTTAAGGCCAGAGGGTAATCGGGAAATGATTTGGCCAATTCCAACTCTGCAAGATGCTCCTTTGTTACTGCCAAACCGTCTTCATCGTGAGCCGCCTTACGCAAAGAATATTCTCGGGCAAAGGCATCCTGAGCGGCGGGAACCCGATTCTGACGCAGGAACGTGGCACCGAGCATCTCCCAGGCGAGCGCTTCCAGTTCGGGATCGGCTATCTGATAGGCCAGGGTGATTGCGGCGTGGGACCATTTTTCTCCAGCTGAGTTTTTGTCCTGCAAGAGACAGATGGATGCGCGGATCACCAGAGCTTTGACGAGAGACTGCCGGGTGCGAGCATCTTGTTGAGGAGCGTGTTCGAGCAGATCGATGGTGCGACTCACTTGCTGCTTCGGCCGATGCGAAATCGCCAACCTGCATATAAATGGTCGTGATATTGCCGCTGGCAGCGCCGGCTACGATGTAGTTGTTCGTCCGGCGCGCGAGAGTGAGCGCCTCCTGCGCATGCGTCAAGGCGGAGCGGTAATCAAAGCCCAGAACCTGAGCACCGGCAAGAAGAACTAGGGAACGGGCTTCTCGGCTGGCGTCTTGCTGATGCCGGGCTGCGCTGACCGCGCTCTCGAATGTCCGGATCGCTTCAGGCAAACGGCCAGCATCGCGCTGGGCTTTGCCTTCGGCAAGGGCGGAGTCTATAGGATTGAGTTGCCGCTGAGGTTGATTTGCAGCCAGCAAACCAAAGTGCAAAAGACTGAGCACACTCAACGAACCAGATGCCGTAAACAACCATTGAGCAAGCTTACGAACAGTTCGCCTGGGGGGTGGCAGAGTTTCTTCCCGAATGTTAGGTTTGAGAATACTCTACCACCTTTTTAATAGATCTAATAATTCAGCGGTGAAGGACGGCGCCTCAGCCTTCGGATTGACAATTAGAAGCCGATAACGGTGATGGCAAAGGGATCGAAGATAATCGGAGGTAGCATGTGTGTTTTTTTCCTTTCCGCACACACGCTATCGGCTGGAAATGCTTCGCAGCCTGGGAAATAGCTGCTAAGTAGCTGAAAATGAGGTAAATATTTATATTTCTACATTTGTGACTCCAGCATGGCGGTCGGGAGGGGCGCCGCAACGAGCGGATGAAAACGGGGTGCACGTCAACGCTAACTGAGTTGATGGAGGATCTGGAGAGGGTCGAAGCCAAAATCCTGCGCCTTGAGAAAGAGATCGCCACGCAGGTGGACGTGCACCAAGTGGAGCGGTTGTGCAGCATTCCAGACGTGGATATGATCACGGCCTGGACACTGCTGGCGGAACTTGGCACGGACATGAGAGTATTCGAGAGTTCGAAGCATGCCTCGGGTTGGGCAGGGCTTTGTCCGGGCAATTACGAAAGTGGCGGCAGGCGGCTCAGTAACCGGACACGGAAAGGAAACCGAGTCGCGGTCTGGAGAGGCCAAGGGAGTCTTCGGCCGGAGAGCGACTTGGTGTCCGAGTTGTTTTACAGGACGCAGTTATCCGATTCGCGTCGAGCTTGGTGGCTTCACCTGGAGTTACAGGTTGGCTCAACACGCGTCGCGCTGCGGAAAAAATGAGTTCACATGCGCTTTCGAAAGCGTGAATCGTAGCCACTGTTTACTTAACCACGATGTTCACGAGCCGGTCGGGTACCACTACTATTTTGGCGATTTGCTTACCTTGAAGAAACGGTTTAACTTTTTCGCTTTCCCGGGCAAGCCGTTCGAGATCTTCTTTGCTGCTCCCTAGCGCCACTTGAAGATGACCGCGCAGTTTACCGTTCACCTGCACCGGTATTTCGATAAGATCTTCTTTCGCCAGGCTCGCGTCGAAATTAGGCCATGACTCGCGGAAAACCGGACTGTCATGGCCCAGTTCCATCCACAGCTCCTGCGCGGTATAGGGCGCGAAGGGCGCGAGCAGTAGCGTCACGGATTCGCAAACTTCAAGCACACATTCCGCCGATAGCCCGGTTTCGAGCTTGTGCAATTCGTTGACTAACTCCATCAACGACGCGATCGATGTATTGAAATGCCAACGGCTGTCGAAGTCGGCGCTGATTTTCTGAATCGTTTGATGCAATTTGCGGCGCGCTTGCCGGTCGGCTCCGGCTCCATCGGCCGTTCCTTCACGCCCGGCATTGCGGGTGACAAACCGGTACACGCGCGCCAGAAAACGGTTGACCCCTGAAACGCCATCCTCCTGCCAATCCAAATCGCGATCCGGGGGCGCGGCGAACAGCGAATACATGCGCGCCGAATCGGCGCCGAACTTCGCCACCATGTCGTCGGGCGATACTACGTTGCCGAGACTTTTCGACATCTTGGCGCCGTCTTTGATCACCATGCCTTGCGTGAACAAGCGGCGCACCGGCTCCGAGTTCCGGACGATTCCGATATCGCGCATCATCTTGGTCCAGAAGCGCGAATAAATCAGATGCAGGATGGCGTGCTCGACGCCGCCGATGTACTGGTCGATAGGAAACCACTGCGCAGCCGCTTCGGACGCGAATGGCGCGGTGTCGTTATGCGGATCGCAGTAGCGATAGAAATACCAGGACGAATCGACGAAGGTGTCCATCGTATCGCTCTCGCGGCGGCCCATACCGCCGCATTTGGGACACGGCACGTTGACGAAGGACTCCACCTTTTCGAGCGGCGATTTCCCTGTGCCGGTTATCTTCACGTCCAGGGGCAGCAGCACCGGCAGATCCTTTTCCGGCACGGGCACGATTCCACACCCGGCGCAATGGATCATCGGAATCGGCGTGCCCCAGTAGCGCTGCCGCGAAATGCCCCAATCCTTGAGGCGATAGGTGATCGATTCATTTCCGAAGCCGTGTTCGTGGGCGAACGCCGCCATCTTGCTGCGCGCCGCCTCGCTCGACAGACCCGACCAGTCGCCCGAATTTTCGACGACGCCGTAGTCTTCGAACGGCGCGGCCATGGTCGGACCATCTGCTAATTCGCCGTCGGTGGGCCGTATGACTGGGACGATGGGAATCCCGTAGGCGCGGCAGAATTCGAAATCGCGCTGGTCGTGCGCCGGCACCGCCATGATCGCGCCGGTACCGTAACCCAGCAGTACGAAGTTGCCGACCCAGATGGGAATCTTTCCTCCATGGAACGGATGCTGCGCATAGCGGCCAGTGAAGAGCCCCGCCTTCTCGAGTGTGCCGGGATCCTGGCGCGCCGCGGAATCGATCATTTCTTTGATCTTCAGCCGCTCCTCCTGGTCAGAAACGAGGCTATCCACTAGCCGATGTTGCGGCGCGAGAATCAGGCACGTCGCGCCATAAATCGTATCGATACGCGTCGTGAAGACGCGAATTGTGTCCGCGCCACCGTCGACTTTGAAATCGACTTCCGCGCCCTCCGAGCGGCCAATCCAGTTGCGCTGCATCGTCAAGACGCGCTCGGGCCAGCCATCTTCCAACTGCCGCATATCGGCCAACAATTCGGCCGTGTAGGCGGTGGTTTTCAAAAACCATTGCCGCATGGCGCGCTGCTCGACCGGCGTCGTCTCGTGCCGCCAGCAGCAGCCGTTCACCACTTGCTCATTGGCGAGCACCGTGCCGCATTCCGGGCACCAATTCAACAGCGCTTCTTTTCGATACGCCAGGCCGCGTTCGTGCATTTTCAAGAAGAACCATTGATTCCAGCGGTAAAACTCCGGCTCGCAACTGGTTACCTCGCGGCTCCAATCGAAGGCAAACCCCAGCCGCTGCATCTGCATCTTCATATGCGCGATGTTGCTTAGCGTCCAATCACGCGGATGGCGTCCTTCTTTGATGGCGGCGTTCTCCGCGGGCAAACCGAAAGAATCCCAACCCATGGGATGGAGCACGTTATAGCCGCGCATCCACATATGGCGCGCGAGCGCGTCGCCAATTGAATAGTTGCGCACATGGCCCATGTGCAGCTTGCCGCTCGGATACGGCAGCATCTCGAGGACGTAGTATTTGGGCCTATCGGGCGCGTTCGCTACGTACAGCGAGGGATCTTCGCGCCAGCGCGCGTGCCACTTGGACTCGAATGCTTCAAAGTCAAACGCTTTTTCGGAGATACCAACTCCTTCAACGCCAGCACATTGCGAAGATCGTCACCCGGTTCGTCCACAGGGGTCTCGAGGATGAACGCTTTGTCGCGTAGATCCGGGTGATTGAGAATGCGGCGAAAACCTTCTAAACCAATATACCCAGCGCCGATATTGGCGTGCCGGTCCACATGCGAATCGAGCGGCGCCTTGGCGTCGTTGGCGTGCATCACGAAAACGTTTTCAATACCGAGCGTCTCTCTCGCCCGTTTGAGAAGCGTTTGGAGTCCTTCTTCCTTTGCCACATCAAAGCCGCTTACGTAACAGTGGCACGTGTCCAGGCAATAGCCGATCGGCAGGTCGAGGTATGGGGTCACTAATTGGCGAATGGTCGAGAGGTCCTCCAAATCGCCGCCGAGCTGCGCGCCCGCCCCCGCGGTGTTCTCCAGTAGGATCGTAAGGTTCGAGTGACTCTTCAATTCCGGCGCCACCTGCCGCCAGGCCAGTACGAGCGCTTCGGCAACGTTGAGGATGCCTTGTTCACGCGTCAGCCCCCGGTAGTTGCCGGGATGGGCTACGACGTATTCGGCGCCGATGACCAGCGCCCGCTCCAGCTCCCCGGAAAATCCGTCGATTGACTTCTCGCGGACCACTGAGGGCGGGGCAGCCAGATTGATCAGATAACTATCGTGAATCGCCAACGGCGCCAGGTCGTGCTCCTCGCGCCTTCGCTTGAAAAGCCGGACTTGCTCGCGATCGGGCGGCTTGGTGCGCCACATCCGCGGACTGGCCGAAAAAATCTGAAAAGTGTTCGCCCCGAGCTCATGCGCCTTGATCGCGGCGCGTTCGAGCGATCCGGCCGTCGAGCAATGAATACCGATCCTCACTCCGCTGTTATACTCGATGCCTCGCTGGGACAGAATTGTTACACTAAGCCACGGATGCTGTTAGCCCGGGAATTTGTAGGGTATTTATCTCGCCAACTCGTGGATCGCCTGAGTCCCACTGCTTTTGAAACCTCGGACCCGCAAGTGGGGGCCGCGACCATCGCTCAGGTCATCGAGGAAGATCTCTCAGTCGAAGATCGGCTGAACGACGACGTGCGCGATCTCCTCGATCAATACAGCGACTACATGCGGCGCGAGAACGTTTCTTATCAGGAGATGTTCCGGAAAATCAAGAACCAATTGCTCGCGCAGCGGAAGGTCATTCGCGCGGCGGGACGCGAAGGCGGCGATTCCATGAAGCTTTCGCGCGATAAAGTCAACGATCTGGCTCACAAGATCGTCAGCATACTGCGGAAATCGCGCGAGTTCCGAATCCGCAAAGATCCGAACGATCTGCGTCTGGCGATTGTCCGCGAAATGACGGGCTTGCTGCAACTGGAAGATCGTATCGATCGCGCCGCGCGCCAGAAAATCCGCTCGCAAAAACGTGACATCGCGGAAGGCGGAGAAGAATACGATCTGCTCCACAAGCGGTATTATGCCGAAGAGCTGAAAAAATTCGGCATCAATTTAAATAATTAATGCCGCCGCGGGTACTTTAGATCCTGCGCATCATACACGTAAAACTCTTGATTTCGAAATGCGGTTGGCATGCCGGGCAACCGATGAGCGCTTTTCACGACGTAGTAATCGATGGGCAGCGGCAACAAACCTTCCAGGCGTTCTCGCGAAAATCCGCCTTCCATGGATCCCTGCCAGCGATCGAACCATTCGAGAGCGACGGGCTGGAACGATGCCGCCAGCATTCCGCTTTTCCAGTCGACCCACAGGGCGCGCCGCGATCGCGCGCGAAAGACGCCGGGGTACAGTTCGCGGCCTGCATCCGGGAATAGAAATAATGAGCCGCCCCAGGTGTTCTGCTCCGCCCAAGCGGCGAGTTCGTTTATTGATTTTCGCGATTCGTCAGGGGGAAACAGCCGGCCGGGGTGGATCGTCACCGCTAGAGCCGGGATCGTGGCAAGGAACGCTATAGGAAGAAGCCGCTTCGAGCGCGCCGTCCACGTCAACAGAGCGGCGATCGAGAGGCAGACAGCGAACGGCGCTGCGCGCCCCGTTTCGAAGATGCGCAGGAAATCGAAGATCCGCGCATTCAGCGGCAAAGCCGTGACTAGTGCAAACCACCCCAATGTTTCCCAGTAGCGCTGCCGCTTCACTGCTTCCACTGCCGCCAACGCGCAGGCGAACGATGTAAACAAGACCGTGAACACCAGCATGCGCGAGGGCTGCAGTGCGACTGCGATAGCCAGCCGGGCACGATCTGCCAACACGTAGATGCAGAGCACTGAGACGATTCCGGCTGACCCCATTCCGGCCATCAGCCAGCGTGTCTGGCGATTGAGAAGCGGCCATATGCGGGCCGCCGCCCAGGTTCCGAAGACTGCCAGCGCCAAATACTGCCAAAGATCATGCCGCCACGGAGAAAACCATGCATAAGGCGTGCGGAACTGCTGTAATTCCGCTGCTCTTGTCGACAGGCGCGCGAAGAAAGTCTGGTCGGCCATCATCTGCGGCTGCAATTGAGCCAGGTTAGCGAGCAGAAGGACGGAAACCAGCAGGATCGGGAGTATGGGCCGCAGCGTTTTTCGGCACTGGCGGTCAAACAGAAATGCGAGCACGACGATTGCCCAGAATGGCGCGGCGATTATTGGATCGTAGAGCAGAGCGATCGCTCCGGCTAAAGCGCTGAGTAACGGTTTGGCAGTCGTAAGCAGACCGGCCGCCAGCAGCGTGGCGCCGTACGCAAAGGCCATCGGCACTGGTTCGGTGTCCACAATCGACACCGCGGGCCCGGGAAGCGTGGCGCCCCAGTTCACCAACGCCGCGATCAGCAGACTGTAAGCGTCACCTAAACCTGTTGCGCGTGCCAGAAGAAACACGCCAATCAGGCCGGCCAACCGGAAAACGAATTGTTGATCCTCGAGCGCTCTTTGAAAATCTAGTCGAGCTTCTCGATGCAGAAAAAGAGTTACTTCGTCGTAAATGGTATAGGAGAGGTTTGGATTCGTGGCTACCAGGTCGCGCGACAGATAACCGGGCGAGTCGATACGCTCGAGCATCGGAACGTAGATCTGCGTCGCCGAGTGTAAGTAAGTATGGCCGGGAAAAATCTGAAATTCAAGCCAGCCGATGGCTGCCAACGCCAGGCACAACCACAGCAGGCGGCGCATTTACCGTGCCGGTGTCTTTTCTAGCTGCTGCTTGGTCCAAAGGCGCGCCGGATTCAACTGTGCCGCCTGTTGCAATGCCTGCCTGGCTTCCTGATTACGATTGGCCTTGCGCAGGGCAACTCCCTTCCAGAGATAGGCGTCCGACAACTTTGGGTCGAGGGCGATGGCCTTGTCAAAATCTTTCAGGGCTTCGTCCAATCCGCCTCCCATAGAAGCCGGCAGATAGTAATTGCCTACTCCGCGGCTCACGTAAGCCAGAGCAAGCTTGGTATCCATCTGCAAAGCCTTGGCGATCTCGTCGCGGGCGCATTGGCCGTATTTTAAGGCTCCGAAGATTGGATTGGCCGGTATCACCTGTCCGCAAATTTCGCCGAGCAGCCGGTGGTATTCGGCATTGCCGCTATTGGCCGCGACGGCCTTCTGGGCGGGATCGATGCCGGCTTGCGCGTACGCTTCGGCTTTCTTTTTGTCGCGCAGTTCCAGCGCCACTTCGGCCGCATAGGAATTTGCCAGCGCCAGCCTGTATTGTCCCTCGGGCGCTTGGGCCGCTTGCTTGTACCGCGCGATGAAACCATCGAGCGCGGGCAAATCCTGGTGGTCTCGCGCGGCGCTCAAATCACTCGCGGCGGCCAGACAGCTAGATGCGCACACCAGTAAGAAAATCTTAGTCATCCCTACCTTCATTCTAGGAAGTACGACTTTTCGCGGTCAGAGTTTCGAGAGTTTCTTGCCCGCCAGCAAAAAATACAACGCCAGCGCCACCACCAGTAATCCGTTGCCGGCCATGATCGCGGGCGCCGACGTCTGCTTAATCAGTAAGCCGGAAACCAGGCTGCCGAGCGGCATGCCCCCGCGAAATGCCACGTTATACACGCTCATGACGCGTCCGCGCATCGCGTCGCTGACGTAAAGCTGCACCATAGACGTATTCAACGCGAAGACGATCATCAACAGCGATCCGGACACGAAGACCAGCACCGCGCTGGCCGCGAGTACGCGCGACAATCCGAAGCCCGTGATGACAATGCCGAGGACCGCCATCACCATCAAAGATTTTCGCGCTTGCCCGCTCTGCGATGCGCTGCCCGCTACCAGCAGCGCGCCGGTTACCGATCCGGCACCCGACAAGCACAAAAACAGAGTGAACGTGTTTGCGCCGCCGTGAAAAACGTCGCGCGCCATTACCGGCAGAAAGGTGATCAAGGGATACGAGAGCAGGGTAATTCCGAAAGCCAGGACTACCAGGCTCGCCATGCCTTCGCGCTTACGGAGAAAGTCAATGCCTTCGCGCATGCTCTGGATGACCGGCATCTGCGTTGCTGGTGGGACAAAATGAGGCCGGATCGCGAGAAGCGTGGCGATCACCGCGAGGTAGGAAATGCCGTTCAGCGTGAAGCACCAGAACGCGCCCAGTTTCACCAGCGCGAGGCCGCCTAACGCGGGACCCACCACGCGCGCGAGGTTGAACTGAATGGAATTCAGTGCGATTGCGTTCTGCAGATCCTTTTTTTCGACCAGCGTGGGAATCAGCGCCGAGTAAGCCGGTCCGCCGAACGACTGCGCCAAACCCACGGTGAAGGAGAGGCACCAGATGTGCCATATCTGGACCACGTGCGTACCTACCAGCGTCGCGAGCAGGAATGCGCAGGCGAGCTGCACAACTTGCGAGATCAATAGAATATTGCGCCGGTTCTTCCTGTCGGCGAAAACGCCCCCGAAAAGCGAGAAGAGGAAAATCGGTATCTGGCCAAAAAACGCATCCAGCCCGAGGTAGACAGACGATTTCGAAAGGCTATAAACAAGCCAACTTTGGGCCAGAATCTGCATCCACGTTCCGATGCTGGACGTGCAGGCTCCGAACCACATCAGCCGGAAGTCCGGATATTGAAATGCCTTGAAAACCCTAGTCAGCAAGCAATGCTCTTTGTAGCCGCACAGAGGCGGGCGGTCACCTCAATCCGGCAAAACAGTCGCCGCCAGCCTTCCTTGTGCGGCTGTTACTTTGTAGCATGCCTGAGCGCCAGGTCACGCCCGCTTGCTGGGGAGAGGGTTGCTGCGCTGGATCAGGTGGATCAGGTTGCCGTCGGCGTCCCGAAAGAAAAGCAAACGATTCCCTTGGGTTTCGTATGGTTCGCCGGCGAATGTCACGCCTTGCGTTTTCAATTGTTGGTGCGCGGCATCGAAATCGGCCACCGAAATGGCGATGTGGCGCAAGCCGGGTATGCGCATTCCGCTGTGTCCGGCATCGCCCTCCGCGGGAATAATCTCGATGAGGCCGCCGTTTGCCGCCTCGATGAAATAGTTGCCCGCGTACTCGAACGTGATCTCAAATTCCAGATTGGCGACGTACCAATCGGCCAGTCGCTTCGGATTCGGCGAGGCAATTGCGAAGTGCTCGATGCCAGTGAACATCAACCGGGATTGTAGCAAGGCGAATGGTCAAATTCCCCAAACGCGCGCTCGCAAATGCGTGAAGTTGATGACTTGGATTTGGTCGCGCTGAAGGGCCAAATAAAGATCTAGATCGTCCGTCAATACGGTGCATTTGTGCTCGCGCGCTGCCGCCACGATGGCTGCGTCGACGAGGCGAGACGTGGATAGACCGCCTCATCCGCGCTCGAGCGCTCGCTATTTGGCTTCGGTGAGAAGGGAAATTGTTTGTTTTAAAATCTCCCGAACAAGGTGTCTTTCAATTCCGGGAAGGTCAGTCAAGTTGCTTACTTCCGCCAGAACATGCTTTGTCTAACATTTCAACGGCTTTCTCTTTTGCGATCTGAACTGCTTGTTTGGCATAGATCATGGGGCACTCCTGATATTCCTATGGTCAGATGAATGCCGACCCGGCATTCAGCCACGACGGATCAGCATACGCGCTCTAAACGCTATAATCAGGGCAAACACGAAATAAGGCCGCGTCAAGGATATTCTCTATTCCTGAACAAGTTACAAACCAGGCAAGACCGGAACCGCGCTGGCGGCTTCGGCTCACGTTGGGGGGCCTGCTCGGAATGGGCCTGCTCATGTCGATTGCGCCGTTTGTCAATGCGGCCGCCTTCGGGCCCGCGGTGCGGCGCGCGCTCGAAACGTCGCTCGGCCGCAAGGTAGATTTCGAGAAGATTTACTTTTCGCTTTTTCCGGTTCCCGGGTTTTCGCTCGAAAGCGTCACCATCCACGAAGATCCGCGTTATGGTCTCGAGCCATTCGCGCATGCTAGCGGCCTCGAAGTTCGCCTGAGGGCCGACAAACTGCTGCTGGGCCAAATGCGTCTGTCCACATTGCGGCTTGTGGAGCCGTCCTTGAATTTGGTTAAGCGCGGCGATGGAACCTGGAACGTGGTCGATTTGGTGCAGCGCCTGAGCGCTCCGCGCCGCATGCCACTGAGCTTGTTTCCGGCGATTGAGGTTTCAAATGGCCGCATCGACTTTAAATTGGGCACGCGCAAAACGACACTCTACATCGCGGGCTCGGATCTTTCGGTTTATCCGGAGCGGTCCGGCAGAGTCATCGTGCGATTTTCGGGCTCGCCGGCGCGCACGGATCGCGCGGGCAACGGATTCGGCCATCTACGAGGCACGTTGAACTGGCGGCTCAACCCGGCTGCCAACGGCGACCAGCTCGATGCCGATGTGAATCTCGACCCGAGCAATCTGAGCGAAATTACGGCGCTCATCGAGGGACACGATATCGGCATACACGGAACCGTAAGTGCGAACGCTCATCTGGAAGGCCCGCTTGCGGCGCTCAGCATTGGCGGCGATTTGCGTCTTGAAGACGTGCATCGCTGGGACCTGCTTCCTTCGAGTGGTGATTTTTGGAAGGTCGCGTATCAAGGAAAAGCGGATCTCGTGACGCATCATTTCGCTGTCCGAACACTTCCTCCATCGACCGGCGAGGTGGTTCCGCTGGCTCTCGAAGTGCGAATCAACGAATTTCTCACCCGGCCTACGTGGTCGATCCTTGCGACTCTGCACAAGGCTCCGATTCAACCGCTGCTTCCACTAGGCAAGCGCATGGGGCTGGCCTTACCGGCGGGATTGGAAATGAATGGCGCGCTTAATGGGGTGGTGGGTTATTCCAACTCGTCCGGAGTGGAAGGCGGTATCGCGATCACGAACGCTGTGGCCGTTCTGCCGGGCATCCCAGCTTTGCGCTCGGCCGTCGCCACCGTGCGCGTTTCAAGGGGTAACATTCACATCGACCCCGCCATTCTCGAAGCCGGTGTGGGTGGCACCTTGCGAGCCGGCGGCGACTTCAATCTCTCCTCGCAACATCTTTCCGCGTCTTTGAGCGTTGACGAATTTCCGGTCCAGGCTCTTAAGACTACTGCCCAGACCTGGTTCGGCGCTCCCGCCGCACTGGCAAGCCTTACGGACGGTTACATTACCGGTCAATTTTCGTACAGCTCCCAAGAGCGAGCAGACCACGATTCGAGGCCGGCCGCCTGGTCCGGACAATTTCAGTTTTCGAATGCGACGCTCGCGCCGCCCGGAATCGCCGTTCCCTTGAAGCAGGCTGAAGGGCGCGCGCAGTTTGGCGCCTCCACCTTCGACCTTGTTCATTTCTCAGCGACGCTCGGGGAGGAACCGGTGTTTGGCAGTTATCGCTACAATCTTTCGGCGAAGCGGCCCGAGCGGCTGCATCTGGAAATTCCGTCTGTGAACATGGCGCAGCTCGAAACGGCGCTCGGTCCGGTTCTCGAAGACCGCGGTCTGCTCGCGCGTTTGCCATTTACGCGCCGTTCCACACCTGCATTCATCGCGGCCCGTAATTTGGAAGGCGATATCGTCATTGATCGCCTTTCGGTCGACCGTGCCGAGGTCGGTCCTCTCATGGCACGCTTTCTCTGGCAAGGAGCCAATCTGCAATTCACTTCTGTCGAATTGAACTTGCCGGAAGGAATGCTCAAAGCGTCCGGGTCGGTCAATCTTTCTTCCTACTCGCCTCGCTCTACTTTCGTCGCACACGCGAGCGGATTGCCGTGGGGTGGGGGCTTACTCCGGGCCACCGGGCAAATTCGCACGTCCGGTATAGGTAGCGAGAGCCTTGCCAATCTCCGCGCAACGGGGTCGTTTTCCGCCGGTGATGTGACGCTGCCCGTGGCCGGTTCTTTCAGCAAGGTGTCCGGCGCGTTCGCGCTTTCCTTCAGTTCCGGTTGGCCGGACCTTCGGTTGTCGAAGCTACAGGCTTCACAGGACGATGAGGATTGGAGCGGGGAAGCGGCCAGCAGAGGCGATGGAAAGCTGATCTTCGACCTGGAGCATGACGGGCGTCCACTGCACGTCGTCAGCGACCTTATGCCTCAAACGCCCGTTCCTTCTCCGCCGCTGGCCAGTCAGGCCATCCCCCAATGAGCGGCGTGTCCGTACATCCTCTGGATGCGGCGTGGCGCGAGATCGAGCGCCGCTTCGAAGCTGCCTGCGCCCAATCGCGGGCCGATGTTGTGAACGAATTAAATCAACTTGTGCGGCGGTTCCGCCACTACAACGGCGAGAAGGATTGGGTCGGTCTGGTCCTCGAAGGAGCCCGCGCCTTTGCCGGGAAGCTTGCTCTTTTCTCGCTCGAGGGTGACAGTCTGCGTCTGCGCGGGCAAATCGATTTCGATCTGCCGGAGTCTCTTTCTTTCCCTTGCGCGCAGGGCGCGGCATTTGAAGCGGTACGCATTTCGCGGGACGCAGTTGTTGCTTTAAGAACAGACGCGGAAGTGACTGAAATATTAGGTAGTTCCGATTCGGGGGCGCGCGCCTATTTATTTCCTATTTCGAATCCTTCGCGCGTTGCCGCGGTTCTTTTCGCCACTGCGGACACCGTGACCGATGCGCAGGGCCTCGAACTGGTCGCCGGACTTGCTTCGTGCGCTCTTGAGCGGCAAGCCAATGCCGCACCGCATTCTCAGATTGCTTCGGCTCCACTCCCAATAGCGCGTGCGGGCGGCCTTCCCGCATGGGCTGATTTGGAAGAACCCCAGCGCCAGGTTCATGTACGCGCCCGGCGCTTTGCGCGCGTCACGGTAGCGGAGATGCAATTGTCCAAACCCGAAGCTTGCCGTGCCGGCCGCGAGCAAAGCGATCTCTATCTTTTCCTCAAGAACGAAATAGATAGAGCTCGCGAGATATATAGCAAGCAATTCCGAACTATATCTTCGATGGCCGATTACCTTCACCTGGAGCTTGTGCGCACCGCGGCCGAAGGCGACGAGCTTAAACTAGGAGCCGACTATCCCGGGCAGTTGGGTTAAGAGCGCACGTGCGATCGCCTTTGGGATCGCACTGACGGCATCCATTTCTCTCTCGTCCGTCTCGGCACCCCCGAGCGCCCACAAGCCGAAAAGAGTGGTGAAGCAGGCGCCGAAGCCACGGCCGCCACAGAGTCCGAAGGCGGTGGGAGCGGCGGCTGTGCTCGCCGCGGCACAGCACCAACTCGAGCAAGGCAACTTCAATGCTGCCGCCGATTACGCCACTGCCGCAGGGCGTAAAGCGCCGCTGTTGAACGACTACGCTCAGTACGTTCGCGCGCAAGCCGAGTACAAGCTGAAAAATTATCCCGAAGTTTCAAAAGCCGTGACGCATGTTTTTACGCACGATCCGGTCTCTCCGTTGCTAGGCCCTGCGGCGGCTCTCGCGGTGAACGCGGATCTCGATAGCGATAATCCAAAACATGCCTTTGAGTTGGTAAAGAAATATTTCGACCGGATTCCGCAACCGCAAGCGACCCTGCTGCTCGCGCGTGCGTTTCAAGCCAACGGCGATTTGGCGCAGGCGGCCGAGTACTTCCAGCGTGTGTACTACGGCTATCCGGTCGCGAGAGAAGCCGCCGATGCCGCCAACGCGCTGGTAAGTTTGAAAGCTCGTCTGCTCGATGCTTATCCGCCCGTGATGCCCGGCGCTATGCTCGGACGCGCCGAGAAAATGTTTCAGGCCAAGCGGCCCGCGGATGCAGCGACCGAACTGGCCGCCGCTATCCCGCAACTCGGCGGTGCGCAGCGCGATCTTGCTCGCGTGCGTTTGGGAGAAGCGGATTACTTCGCGGAAAAGGCGCAGCCGGCGTTCGAGTACCTTACGGCGCTTAAAGTCGACGATTCGGAAGCGGACGCCGAGCGTCTGTCCTATCTGATTCGCTGCGCCCGCAAGCTGAATCGCGATGCCGATGTGAAACCATTTCTCGATCAACTGGAGCAGCGGCACCCGACTTCGAGCTGGCGCCTGGATGCGCTCGTGTTCATTGCCGATGAGGCGCGCACCCGCAATGACGCTTCCACTTTCCTGCCTTTGTATCGCGCCTGTGCCGCGAGTTTTGCAGCGGATCCGAAGGCCGCCTGGTGCCACTGGCGCGTGGCGTTCGAGAGTTATCGCAAGGATGCCGTCGATTCATTCGACTTATTACGCACCTATATCGAGCGGTTCCCCGCCTCAACCGATGTAACGGACGCGCTGTATTTTCTGGGCCGACTCTTCGAGCGGAAGAACGATGCCGCATCCGCCCGCGCCTGTTACGACGAACTCACCACGCGTTTTCCCAACACCTATTACGCGACTGTGGCGCAAGACCGGTTGAAGAACTCTGCTGTCAAAGCCGCGACGCCCGCTGCGCCGATGCGGACATTTTTGAGCGCTGTTTCGTGGCCCTCGCGCGAAGCCTTTCCCAGTTTTATTGCCAGCGCGGCCGTGAAAATGCGGCTCGATCGCTCGCAACTGCTCAAACTTGCCGGCTTGGACGATATGGCGGAAAACGAGCTGAAATTCGGCGCGAGCGACGATAACGAGCAGCCGAACGTTTATGCTCTTGAGCTGGCGAAACTCGTCTCCGCGCGCGGTGCGCCCGACCAGGCGCTGCGCTTCATCAAGCACTATGCGCCCGGCTATCTGTACATGCCGCTCGACCAGGCTCCGGTAGCTTTCTGGGAACTCGCTTTTCCACTTCCGGTTCGCGCGGCCGTCGAGCAGCATAGCCGTGCGCAATCGTTGGACCCGTTCCTGGTTGCCGCTCTGATCCGCCAGGAATCGGAATTCAATGTCAAGGTGATCTCCTACGCCAACGCCTATGGATTGATGCAGCTTGTGCCCGCTACCGGACGCGAGCTGGCGCGCCACTTCGGTATCCGTCGATTGAATAGCGCGCAATTGCTCACCGCGGATCGCAACATTCAATTGGGAACATACTATTTTCGGAAGCTGCTGAATTCGTATGACGGAGAGCCGGAGATCGCGCTCGCCGCCTACAACGCCGGCCCGAGCCGCGCCAATACCTGGCGCACTTGGGGTCCGTTCCGTGAGCCGGCGGAGTTTATTGAAACCGTTCCTTTCCACCAAACGCGCGGCTACATTCAGATCGTCTTGCGCAACGCGGATGTCTACCGGCGACTGTATGCCGGTAAAACGCCGGACGTGCCTGCGTATCATTCCAAGCCCGCGCCTAAGCGCCGGACCACTCGCAAAAAGAGATGATCCCGCTAAAAAAGTGTAGCTGCCGCGCGCGAGGTCTCATCGAACCGATGTGAGATTCAAACTACTCGGCAGAAGTGGGTTGCGTGTGTCCGAACTTGCGCTCGGCACGATGACCTTTGGGAGCGACTGGGGATGGGGCGCGAACAGCGACGAAGCGCGCCGTATCTTTGATACGTACCTCGATCGGGGCGGTAACTTTATAGATACCGCCAACCAGTACACCGGCGGGACCGCCGAACGGCTGACCGGTGAATTTGCGGCGGGCAAACGCGATCGGCTGGTCCTGGCAACCAAGTACACACTGGCCATGCGGGATGGCGACCCGAACTCGGGAGGCAATCATCGCAAGAGCATGGTGCGCTCGGTTGAGTCAAGCCTCGAACGCCTGAAGACCGATTACCTCGATTTGCTCTATTTGCATATCTGGGACGACACCACACCGGTCGAAGAAATCCTGCGGGCGATGGATGATCTTGTTCGCTCCGGCAAAGTGGTCTACGTCGGCATTTCCGATACGCCCGCGTGGCAGGTTTCGCGCATGCAGGCCATCGCCGAAGTGCGCGGGTGGTCGCCACTGATCGCGCTACAGATCGAGTACAGCCTCATCGAACGAACGGTAGAACGCGAACTCATTCCCATGGCGAGCGAAATGGGTTTAGGCGTAATACCGTGGTCGCCTCTGGCAAGCGGTGTACTGGCCGGCAAATATACTCGAGCGGACCTGGAATCGGCCGGCAGTTCAGCGGGCGCGGTGGGCACGCGCAAGAATGTCGCTGTCGCGAACGGCTCTCTCACCGAGCGCGGCCTTGCCATCGCCGGAATTGTGGGTGAAGTAGCCGAAGAAATCGGCGCGACGCCTTCGCAGGTTGCCTTGGCCTGGACCATGCTGAATCCGGCGGTTACGGCTCCCATCCTAGGCGCACGCACGGTTGCCCAATTGGAAGATAATCTCGGCGCCCTCGAAGTGAGGTTCACTAACGAGCAACGAGCGCGGCTCGAAACCGCGAGCGCCGTGGAGCTTGGGTTTCCGCATGATTTTCTTGCCCGGCCACTGACCCGGGCGGTCGCATTCGGAGGGATGCAAATACCAACGCGCCGCGAGACGCTTCGCTAAAATCGCTGCATGCCCACAATCGCGCAGCGCCGTTTTCAGAGCGACCGGATCGGCGAGTTCCGCGAATCCGTCATTCGTGAAATGACCCGGCTGGCGCTCTTGCGCGGCGCGGTGAATCTGGCGCAAGGTTTTCCTGATTTTGCCGCTCCCGCCGAAATCAAAGCGGCCGCGCAACAAGCGATTGCGGACGATTGGAATCAATATCCCATCACCTGGGGAGCAAAGCCGCTGCGCGACGCCATCTGCGAATCCTATCGCCGGTTCTACAATCTTGAACTGGATCCCGAGCGCGAAGTCACCGTCTGCTGCGGCGCCACCGAAGGCATGATCGCCACGTTGCTTGCCGTGCTCAATCCCGGGGACGAAGTAGTGGTGTTCGAGCCTTTTTACGAAAATTACTGGCCCGATTCGCAGCTTACGGGCGCCATCTGCCGCTACGTCCCGCTGCGGCCGCCCGACTGGACATTTGATGCCGTTGAGCTGCGTGCGGCCTTCGGCCCGCGCACCCGCGCGGTCATTCTCAACACCCCGAACAATCCTACGGGCCGCGTTTTCTCTCTTGATCAAGTGAAAGCTTTGGTTGAACTCTGCGAGGAATTCGATGCGTTGCTGATCACGGATGAGATCTACGAGCACATCGTTTTCGATGGCGAGAAGCACCTCCCGCCGATCACTTTAGGCGCCGACGCGCGCGAGCGCTGCGTGGTTGTGAACAGCCTGAGCAAGACCTTTTCGGTTACAGGCTGGCGCGTAGGTTGGGTGATTGCGCCCCCTGAGCTGACCGCTTCCATTCGCAAGGTTCACGATTTTCTTACCGTTGGCGCGCCCACTCCGTTGCAACAGGCCGGCGTGGCGGCTTTGCGCATGCCGGACCGCTATTTCGTCGAACTCGCGAGCCGCTACGAAGCCAAGCGCAACCGGATGCTCGGGATTCTGGAGAAAGTAGGCTTCCGCTGTTTTGTGCCGAAAGGCGCGTACTACATCATGTGTGCGATCGACGCTTTCGATTTTCGGGACGATGTGGCGTTTTGCGCCCATCTTGTCGACCAGATCGGCGTGGCCAGCGTGCCCGGCTCCAGTTTCTTTAGCGATCCCGCCGTTGGCCGGAATTTCATCCGTTTTTGTTTCGCTAAAAAAGAGGAGACGCTGGCGCTGGCAGCCGATAGGCTTTCTCGGCTCAAGGGCTAGTCGGACTCGACGTAGCGGTCGCAGCGATCGCCAAGCCCAGAGCTGCCAAACCTGCTCCCGCACCGACGCCGAGCAGCACTTTGTTTCTCGTCGACGTCCCGGTCGCCGGAGGGCCCCCTGCGGTTGCGCCACTCGCGAGCGATGTCAAACCGAAGCTCGTAGCGGTGCCCGGCGGTACAGTGCGCACCAGGTCGCCTATGCCATTGATCACCTGCAGCTCGCCGCTTACGGCGGCGACCTCCATGGCATCGCTGGTGACGGATACGACGCCGTCGGCGTTGGCCTGGGTTCCCATGGGTGTCACCCATAGACCGCCGTAGCCGATCCTGCAGTTGCCGAAACGAGTCGCTCGGACCACGCCGCTCTCCAATGCGACCGCGTGCGGCGCAACCAGAACGGAGGAATGCGGCCCTTCCAGGAACTCGCAATTATCGTGGAGAAATAAAGTGGTTGGGCTCGCGAGCGTTTGTATGCGCGTACTGTCTAATAGGTTGGCGTTTCCTGGAGTCTGCGCGCCATTCACCAGGAACTGGTCTCCCGAGGCGATCCCCACCACGCTTCCGGAGAGCGCCAAACCGCCGGTCTGTGTCTTCGAGTCACTCTGAAGCCTGTTGGCGACCCCGGCTACTTGCGGCGAAACATTTGTTTGGCGAATCGACGCTTCCCCAACGCTGCGGCCCTGATAAGAAACGTGAACTGCCGTATTGAAGGAGCCCGCCACTCCGTTGTTGCGCGTGCCGGACGCTGTTGCAATCCCGTTGGCATCGGTGGTTGTGAAGAAGTGTGGAGCGCCGTTCGCGAACAATTCCCCAGCGCCGGTACTTGGCGCATCGAATTGGACTGTCGCTCCCGCCACCGGTCTGCCATCTCGATCCAATATTCTTACCGCTAGATCGCTAGCTGCGCGACTCTCGATGTTGTTCAGACCGCCCTGACCTTCGACGACGACAATACGAAAGCCTGTGGCCTGGGCCTGCGCGCCCTGGGCGGCCAGAGCGATGAAATTTAGTAAAATTACTAAAATTATCTGTCTCATCCGGATGTATCTTCAACGAGATATCCGCTTAGCGGCACACTGATGTAAAGCTGCGCTGCCGTGAGAATAGCATGTCATTAAAGGAGTTCTTTTGCAGAACATACTTCTGCTACTTGCAGTTTTTGCGATTTTCTTTCTCAATTCCGGCCGTGCCAGTGCGGGCGATTCCAAGACCGCCGCTTTGCTCTCGGAACTTATCCGCGTGAACACCAGCAATCCGCCTGGCAACGAGAAAGCGCTTGACGAGCTGCTGGCCGGTAAATTTAAGCCGCTGGGATTCGAAGTCGAAATTATTCCCACGCCGGATCCCGCTAAGGCGCACTTTATTGCGCGCTTGAAAGGCGATGGCTCGGCCAAGCCGATCCTGCTCGCGGCGCACGCCGATGTTGTGGGAGTGGAACGCGACAAATGGACTCTCGATCCATTCGCCGGAACCATCAAAGATGGATTCGTCTACGGCCGCGGCGCGCTCGATTTTAAGGGCGGCATGGCGGTCTTCGCCGAAGCGGTGATGCGCCTTGCTGAAAAGAAAATTCCGCTCAAGCGTGACATTATCTTCCTCTCCGAAGCAGATGAAGAGAGCGGCAAGTACAACACGGTGTGGCTGTCGAAGGCGCACTGGGACAAAATAGACTGCGAGTTCGCGCTGAATGAGGGTGGCTGGATTATGAAAAGGCCGGATGGCTCGGTGCGCTACGTCAGCGTCTCGACTGCGGACAAGACCGCCATCACCTTACTGGTCACGGCGCACGGCACATCCACGCATTCTTCGCTACCCCGGCCCGACAATGCGATCTTTCGGCTAGCGCGCGCCATGGCAAAACTTTCCGAGTATGACACTAAGCCTCGCCTTATCCCGAGCACCCGCGAGTTTTTCATGACACTCGCTAAAACGAGCGAGCCGCCGGAGTCGACCTACTTTGAAAACCTCGTAAATAGCGCCGATCCGGCTGTGGTCGAACAAGCGGCCAAGAGGATCGGCGAGGATCCTCTGCTTCACGCGATCATGAGGAATACTATCGCCCCGGTATTTCTCCAAGCGGGATTTCGCGGCAACGTCATTCCGGGTTCGGCAACCGCCACCATTAACTTCCGCGCCGTTCCCGGCACGTCGCCCGACCAACTGATCGCTGAAATGAAGAAAGTGTTCAACGACCCCGATATCGATGTGAGTCTGCCGCCGGCGAATTCCGAGGCGGGGGCCACCAATGCTCGCTATGCCGGTTTGGCGGCAAAATCGAAGGCTTCTTCGACCGACACGGACCTCTATAAAGCCTTGATCGGCGGCGCTCACAAAGTTTGGCCCGGCGTTCCCGTAACTCCTTACCTGTTTCAAGCCGGTACCGACGCGCTCGCCTGGCGCAGTCGCGGCGTTCCGGTGTATGGAATCTACCCGTATCCCATCTCCGACGAAGACTTGAGCCGCATGCATGGCAACGACGAGCGCATGTCCATCCAATCGCTCGACCAGGGGACCGAAATGATCTACGAAACTCTTTTGGAAGTAGCCGCGAAATAGCTCTATCGTTGCGATAGAATGGCGGCGAAACTTGAGAATCTAACAATATGAATGCTGAACGCGTGGAAGTCTCATGGGATGCCGAAAAGAACTCGTGGCTGATTCGCATCGAAGTGGGTGCGGAGGTAATTCGGCGGCATTGTAAGGAACCGAAGGGCGCGGATGACAAGACTCTGCAAGCGGCGGCAGCGAAAACTGCGGCGGACGAAGGCTATCAGGTTTCGGCGGCAAACATCTCTGTTCGCCGCTAGCGGCTGAAAGGGGCCGCGACGGTTCCATGGAACGGTGCAGTCATACTCATCTCGGCGTAACGGCACAGCACGTTCGCGAGCTCCATCTGTCGCGGCGTTCTGCATTCCGGAGAGAATAGTTTTGGGCTCCCCACGAGAATGCAAGTGCAGCGGGCGCGGGAAGTTGCCACGTTGAAGCGGTTCAGATCATAGAGAAATTCCATCCCTCGCGGCGCATCCTCCGGCGCTGAAGTAGTAAGAGAATAGATGACGACCGCCGCTTGCTGCCCCTGAAATTTATCGACCGTTCCAACGCGAGCGCCGGCGGGAAGGCTGTCCGCGAGCCGATTTACCTGATCGTTGTACGGAGCGACAATGAGCACTTCATCGAGGGACAGCGGCTTGTTCTTTCCTTCGCAGTCCGTCCATTCGACTCCCTCCCGCGTGAGGAAATCCACGAGCGCGGTCACTCGAGAAAGCTCTTCGAGCGAATAGGTCTGATTTCCTTCGTGAACCACCGGCACAAACCACAAGCCCGCGCCGGAGAACGGCTCAGGCGCTTCGATCCGTTGGCGCTCAAGCCCGCGAAAAGAAGTCAGTCTTCGTTCATAAAACATTTCCGAGGTGAAGCGGCAGATTGCCGGATGAAGCCGCCTCGTCTCCGCGAGGAAAAGACCCTGCTTTTCACTGATCGTGCGGCGTCCATCCAAAAGGTGCGCCAGAGCCGAGATGTCGGACCCTTCGGGATGGCTCCCTTTTTGCGGCTGTTCCAGTTGTTGCGGATCGCCGAGCAGAACGAGATTTCGCCCCGCGGGAGCGCACGCCAGAACGTTCGCCAGAGACATCTGGCCGGCCTCATCGACAAATAGAACGTCAACCGAATCGCGGAACTCTTCTCTCGACCAGAGCCAGGAAGTCCCGCCGAGGACATTGACACCGCCGCACCGCAGGCTGTCAAGCGCCTCGTGATTCTTGTCAAATTCACGAACGGGCGCGCTATTCGGATCGGCGTCTTCTATTTTGTGACCACACGACAGGGCGTGAAGATTTGCTTTCGCGGCCGCGTCGAGCACATCGTCCAGAAGATGACGGATCACCTTATGGCCGACCGCCGTGATCCCGACCTTCTTTCCTTGCCGGACGAGTTCGCAAATCATGTGCGCCCCGGTATAGGTCTTTCCCGAGCCAGGGGGTCCTTGAATAGGAAGCACGGAATAATCGAGCGCCACTCCGAGACGGCAAGCTGCTTGAAGAACGCTTTCGCCTTCGCACGGGGCCATACGCTGGCTGCTCCCGAATCGGGGAGAATTCCTCAACAGCAGATCTCGAGCGGCGCGGTATTCACCGGGGCCTTCCATTCGATTTGCGACGATCCAGTCCGCAATCCGAAGAATCGAATTCGACTGCTCGCCCGTATCGTAATGCTTATGCGCGAATACGGCACGCGGATGAAGCCCATCGAGTTTCATGGCCTTCTTCACGTCAATCGTGCGGGCGGCGGAATCCATAGAAACGACCTCGCCGAATCTCTCTGTATCCAGCGTGTAAAGCTTGTCACCCACTCGGACCGAACACTCCTGAGAAGGATAAGAATATCGATCAGTGGGCGCTCGCTCCTTTGTACTTGCCTTGGGCATTCGTTTTCGAAGCGTAAGCCCAGCCAGCGCGGTTTTCTCGTCGTACAGATCCTCTTCGGAAAGATCCTTCATCCGAAAGAACTCCGACCATTTCACCCTTTCCTCGCGGGCATGCCAGTCTAGTGCATGCGCCAGCAGCCACCGCGCGGCCTGCTCCGGAGTGCGGTCCTCTGGCTCCGATGGAAGATCTGCAGTCAGACGACTAAAGAGTGCAGCGACGCGTTCTTGCCGGGCGGTGGCGCTCTGAGAGGAATCCATCGGCTTCGGTGCAGGCCGCGTCATCTCCGTACCTCCGGCCACAACACCCGCACGAAGCTCCTCGAGCCAGCCACGCAGCCGCTCCGCGGCTAAGCAGTCGTCCTCGTTATAGCCTTCGACGATTCGACACGCTTTCTCCGTGAGAGAGGGAGAGGAAGTCAGCTCAAGCTGATGCTCGACGAAGTGACGCGCCTGGCTTGCTTCGGGAAGCGGCACCTGGCGGCGATATAAACAGAAGGTCTCGAGCGCCTTCAATGAATACTGCTCCACGCTGGCGCGTACACTCTGCTTCGCGATGACGTGCAGGTCGACAAATATCTCTCCCCGCAGTAGACGGTCGACTTCGTCTTCCCGCTTCGCATATCGCAGCATCAGCCGTTTCAACGCTGCCGGCTCATACGCCGCGAAATGATACACGTGGAGACCCGGAAATCGGGCAAGGCGCTCGAACGTATACTGAATAAACCAATCGAACGCGGCGAGCTCCTCTGCTCGGTTCAGCGCCCAGCGGCTCTGATAGGCGAGGCTCCCATTTTCCGCCGTCGCTATGCCAAAAAGATATTCGAGCCCTCCGTCGCCCACGAATGGATCACCTTCGAGATCGAGGAAGATGTCCCCATCGGACGGGGCGGGGAGGCGGAAGAGTCCCTTGCCCGGCTCGCTCGAAAGCATTTCGAATTTCGGCGTGCCTGCCGTCCGCGCCTCGAACTGAATGCGTGCCTGCTCGCGAATTCGGGTATAGCTTTCCCGAGTCCCGCGAGACGGACTAAATGGTATTGGGGTGGAAAGCTGCGACAGGGCCTCTAGAGTCGGAACACCTTGAGCCGTCAGTTCGTTGCGCTGCATTTTGGAGGCGCCGGCCACGAACGAGAGATGATCGTCTCTCCGCCGGCGCTTGTCGCACTCCTTCCACCAGCGGCAAATATCGCAATGATTCACCGGTTCCGGATATGTCCCTTGCAGGCCGGCCCCCACGGCCTCCTGCAGAGCCTGTTTGATTACGCGATAATACGCGCCAAACGAAGCGAGCCTGTAGGATTCCGGTTCGAAAAAAACGCCCGGCCGGATCACGTAAAAGAATTCCGGAGCGAAGCCCTGGATGCCGGCGAGAAGCTCCGAGTAGAGGCAGAGTTGCAGAATGGTTTCCGCTTTGGTGTTCCGCGCAAGTTTGCAATCGGCGACTTCGTACGACCAATCGCCAAACGCGCTTCTCTTTTCCGGTTGCTCCACACGAAGGAGCACGTCGCTTCGGCCTCGCCATGCGCCTTGAGAAAAGCTCCCTTGCACGATGACGGCCGCGCCGCTCTTCATTGCCGCAAGCGTTTGTTCGCGCGCATCTTCATTTACGTCTCCGGAAAAATCGACAATGGCATGCCCTTTCGAGCGAAGGCTCTCGATGTAGGCGCTTTCGTGTTCCAAACCCCTTTGCTGAAGAACTCGCAGGTGAGGGTTCTCCCAGGCGGGCTCCTCGATTTCGCCTTTTGCGAGGCAAAGATCGAGCGTTGTCAGGTGTTGGCACGACAGGTGATTGGCAAGATCTGTCGCGGACAAACGAACAGCGTTGTCCTGAACTTTCAATTGAGCATGATACCGCCCCGGCGTTTGAGGTGGGGAATGGTAGAATGTCTACCGATCGATCATGCCACCCAAAAAACCTGCCGGCCGCATCGAGCTTCTGCAGGGCACGCTCGACATGCTCATCCTGCGCACCTTATTATTTGGTCCCGCGCACGGCCATCAAATCGCCAAACACATTCAACGCACCACCGAGGACGTGCTGCAAGTCGAGCATGGTTCGCTTTATCCTGCTCTGCACCGCCTTGAGCGGAAGGGCTGGCTGTCCGCAAAATGGGAGCCAGCGGGCAAAGATCTGAAGCGTGAGTTCAAGTATTACCGGCTCACGCCCGCTGGGAGAAAGCAGCTCGCCGCGGAGGAATCGAATTGGAAGCAACTCGCCGCCGCAATCGCTAGCGTGATGTGGCCGGCACAGGAGAGCTGAAACGAAGCCGCTAGTTTCTCTGGGCACTAACTGGCCCTGCGGATTTTTCGAGCAAGATCTTTTTCAAAAAGACTAGCTGACCGAGATGATACGAGTTATGCGCCGCGAGGACGAGCGCTTCTCTTAATAGATTCTGTCCATCGCCATGCGCGAAAGGCTTGAAGAGATCCTGGTCTTCGCTTTGAATGAGTCTTGCGAAGGCGCGGGCATCTTTTTTGAATGCGTCGATACTTGCGTCCCAGGCTTGTGCGTCGACGGGTATTTCCTCGGCCGGCCAATAGCCCTCGGGCCATGTGGGCGATTTGTATTTCGGGTTTCGCGAAAACTCGAGAATATCGTGCTGTGCGATACGCAGATGCTCGAGCAACTGCCAGGCCGAATGTGGCGCGCCGGCCGGCTTATGACCGCGCATATCGGCGGGAAAATCTTTCAGTGCCGACGCGAAATCCAAGTGCGACTGATCGCCTTTTAACGCACTGCCAAGCTGCTCGCGGAGAGTGTCTATTTGTTTGCTGCTCATACCACTACTATGGCGTGGCGGAGCGGGCAGTCAAGTCTTTCATCTGCGGAAGCTGAGAATTGTCCCAACCTCCACCGAGCGCCAGTATGAGGGATACGCTTGCCGTCATTTGACGAAGTTGAACCTGTACTTCCGTTTCACGATTGTTTAACAGCGTTGTCTGGGCGGTAATCACGTTCAAATAGCTGTCGACGCCGGTCCTGAAGCGGATGAGAGCCAAATCCACATAGCGGGTGGAAGAATTGACGGCGGCGCGCTGTTCAGTTGCTTCCTGCGAAAGTATGCGCAGTGCGGCGAGCTGGTCTTCCACCGCTTGGAACGAAGTCAGCACGGTTTGGCGGTAATCGGCCACGGCGGCGTCGTATTGAGCCTGCGCCTGCTCATTCAATGCGCGGCGCGCGCCGTTGTCCAAGAGAGTCTGCGACAGCGTAGGCCCAAGCGACCAAAATCGGCTCGGCCAATTGAACCATTGAGTGAATTGCGAGGTCTGAAACCCTGCGGTCGCGCTCAGTGTGAGATTCGGATAATAGGCAGCCCGCGCCACGCCGATCAAAGCGTTCGCTGCGGCCACCTGGCGTTCGAGTGCCGCAATGTCGGGACGCCGCTCGAGCAATACCGACGGGAGCGCAACCGGCACCGATGGCGGGTTGATGGCGAAGGGCGCCGCGTCGAGAGTGAAGTTCGAAGCCGGCTTACCTATGAGCGTGGCGATGGCATGTTCGAACTGCGTTCTCGAAACCCCTAGATCGGTAACTTGGGCGGTAGCGATATTGAGCTGGGTTTGCGCCTGCACGACTTCCTGCTCGGAGTTGATGCCGGTCTTATAAAGAGTGGTCGTGAGGTCGAGCGCCTGGCGGTAGTTCACGAGCGTATCGGTCAGGATTTTACGCTGCGTGTCCACTGCTCGCAGTTCAAGATAGAGCGTGGCGAGCTCCGCTTGGGTGCTGAGCAGCGCAGTCGCCACGTCCGCGGCGCTCGCTTGCGCTGAATAAGTATTAGCGGCCAAGGTGTTTCTGATTCTGTGCCAAAAATCGACTGTGTAAGAGAAATCGAGCGGCATGGAAAACGTATTGAGCGTGGTTGTGACCGGCGCTCGGGATGAGCGCGCAGTCGCTGAAGTGCGGGAATTCGCGTAGCTCGGAGAAGCCCCGATAGTCGGAAAGAGAGCCGATCGCGCGGAAACGACCAGCGCCCGGGCCCCGCGAAAATTAGCCTCCGCTGCGGCGATGGTCTGGTTCGAGATCGCCACCTGTTCTTCTAGCGCATTGAGCTGCGGGTCATTGTATAGCTCCCACCATTTCGCCCGGATTTTGTCGTCGCCGGGCTCGGCCAGCTTCCAACCCGCGCCTTCCTTGTATCCGGGCGGAAGCGTTTCTTTGAAGGCGGCTGGCGTAGGCGCGGGCGGTCTGGCGTATTTTGGAGCCGGATTGCATGCGCACAAAAGCAAGATCAACCCTGCGGCGGACGAGCCTTTCGATTTTCCGTTTCATTCGCTCACCTGCGTAATCCAGCTGCGGAGATAAATCGGGCAGTTCACGAGTTGTATATTCCGGCTCGCTTGCTCGGAGAGATATCGGACAGCTTTACGGTCGACCAGAGTTACCTCGCTTAAATCGATATAGACGTGCTGGTGCGCGCCGCGCGCTTCGACGATGCTGCTCTCCAAATCGCGGATGGCCTCTTCATCGAATTTGCCATTCAGCAGAAGCGTGACCGAGCGTTCAGTCGGATGCGGCTCCGCGATGATCGTATAGTGCGTCTGCATGCGATGCCTCTACGTGGCTGGCCCTAAGGCTTCGGCGGGAGCCTCCGGCATGCGGCCGTGCCGCAGCGGCTGAAGCCACTTTGACAAGCGATCCATGTACAGGTAAATCACCGGCGTTGTGTAGAGCGTCAGTGCCTGGCTAACGATCAGGCCGCCGACGATGGTGATGCCGAGCGGCCGCCGGAGCTCGAAGCCCATGCCGTGCCCCAGCGCGAGGGGAAGGCCGCCCAGCAGCGCGGCCATGGTAGTCATCATGATCGGCCGAAACCGCAGCAGGCACGCCTGGAATACCGCCTCTTTGGGAGGTTTATGCTCGCGCCGCTCCACCGCGAGCGCAAAATCGATCATCATGATCGCGTTCTTCTTTACAATGCCGATCAGCAAAATGATCCCGATGAGTGCGATCACACTTAGCTCGGTCTTGGTGATGAGCAGCGCGAGAATGGCGCCTACGCCGGCGGACGGCAGTGTAGAGAGAATCGTGATGGGGTGAATCAGGCTTTCATACAAAACGCCTAACACAATATAGACAGCGGCCAGCGCGGTCGCGATCAGCAGCGGCTCATTCGCCAACGAAGATTGAAATGCTTGCGCCGTGCCGGTGAAATTGGAATTAATTGTGGTCGGTACGCCCGCGTTGGTCCGGGTTTGATTGATCGCCTGCACCGCCTGCCCGAGTGAAATATCCGGAGCCAGATTGAAGGACAGAGTAACGGACGGGAACACCCCTGAGTGATTCACGGTCAAGGCCGCCGTGGATGGCTCGAAGCGCGTGAAAGCGGCGAGCGGAATCGTAGTTCCGGTCGCGGACGTTACGTACACCTGCTTCAACCCGTCCGGGCTCTGCCAAAACGTCGGATCGACCTCCATAACCACAAAGTATTGATTCATTGGCTTGAAGGTGCGCGCGATCTCACGCTCGCCGAAGGCGTCGTACAAAACGTTGTCGAGTATCTGCGGCGTCACGCCCATGCGCGCCGCAGTGGGGCGATCGATCACCAAATTCGCCTCCAACCCGTTGTTTTGCTGGTCGCTATTTACGTCCGTCAATTCCGGCATTTTCCGCATCAGATTCAGAAGGATGGGCGCCCAATGCTTCAGTTCGTCCAAGTTGTCGCTCTGGATCGTGTACTGATATTGCGCGGCGCTCTGCCTGCCGCCGACACGCAGGTCTTGCGAAGCTTGCAGGTAAAGGGTTATGCCCGGAACGGAAGTAAGCTTCGGACGCAGGCGGGCGATAATCTGATCGGCAGATGCACGCCGCTGGCCGAGCGGTTTTAGAGTGATGAAACAGCGCCCTGTGGTCGTGTTCGTGCCACCCCCACCTCCACTGAATGCCTGCACGGCCTCTACCGCGGGATCCGCCTCCACAACTTTTGCCAGCCGCTGAATCTTTTGCTGCATAGCCTGGAACGATGTACTCTGGTCGCCCATGAAGTTGCCGTTCAAGCGGCCCGCATCCTGCTGCGGAAAAAATCCTTTCGGCACGATCACAAACAGATAAATATTGAGGCATAGCGTGGCAATGGCGATGACCAGGACGATCGCGGAATGGCCCATTACCCAGCGCAGGCTTCGCTCGTACGTTCTCAGAATGAAATCAAAAAATCTTCTCGCTTGCCAGGTAAACTCTTCCATGCTTGCTTTTGTTTACCAGCAGACGCGCGCACATAGTAGGCGTGGTCGTGAGCGAAACCAGCATGGAGACCAGGATGGTCACGGAAAGGGTTACGGCGAATTCCCGGAACAGCCGGCCCACGATGCCGCCCATCATCAGAATGGGAATGAAAACCGATACCAGCGAGATGCTGATAGAAACCACTGTAGGCCCGATTTCAGCCGCTCCCGTGAACGCGGCTTTCATGGGGTTCATGCCGGATTCCCGATAGCGAGTGATGTTTTCGAGCACAACAATCGCGTCGTCGACAACGAAGCCGGTGGAAATCGTCAGCGCCATTAACGACAGGTTGTCGATGCTGAAGCCGAATAGATACATCGCTCCGCATGTGCCGACGATCGAGACGGGAACCGCCACGCTCGGTATCAAAGTAGCCCGCCAGTCGCGCAGGAAAACAAACACCACCAGAATGACCAGCATCACGGAGATCAGCAGTGTTCGCTCAACGGTCTTCACCGAAGCCCGGATGGTCACGGTTTGATCTAACGTAATTACTAAATCGATCGATGGATCAATCGAGGCGTGCAACTGCGGCAGCGCTGCCTTGATGCCGTCCACTGTGTCGATTATGTTCGCGCCAGGCTGCCGGAAAATAATCAGCAGCGCCGCTCGTTTGCCATTAGCCAGCCCCAACGACCGGAGCGTTTGCACCGAATCGCTCACCTTAGCAACGTCACGCAGCTTTACCGCGGCTCCGTTGCCATATCGGATCAACAACGGTTCATACTCCGCCGCTCGAAATAGCTGGTCGTTCGCCCCGATCATCCACGTTCGCTTCAGGTCCGAAAAGCTGCCCTTGGCGGTATTCGCGGTTTGTGAGGCTATTGCAGATCGCACGTTTTCGAGACTCAGACCAAAATGGTTGATCTGCGTCGGATTCACATCGATGCGGACCGCTGGAGCGGAACTGCCTCCTGCCATCACCTGGCCGACGCCGCGAATTTGCGAAATGCGCTGCAGCAGTACCGTGGAAGCGGCATCGTAGAGAGCAGGCGGCGGCAGCTTATCCGAGGTGAGCGCCAAAATCATGATCGGCGCGTCCGCGGGATTTACTTTCCGGTAAGTGGGATTGCCCGGCAGATCCACTGGAAGATAGCCGCGCGCGGCGTTGATCGCCGCCTGTACATCCCGGGCGGCAGCATCGACGTTTCGATTTAAATCGAACTGCAAGGTTACATTGGTCTGTCCCAGAGAGCTCGATGAAGTCATCTCGGTGACCGCCGCAATGCGGCCGAACTGCCGTTCGAGTGGCGTGGCCACCGAAGACGCCATGATCTCCGGACTCGCGCCGGGCAGAGAAGCCTGTACCGAAATCGTCGGAAAATCGACCTGCGGCAGCGGCGACACCGGCAGCAGACGGAACGCTACGGCGCCCGCAAGACCCACCGCCAGTGTGAGAAGCGCCGTGGCAACCGGACGGTTGATAAAAGGCGACGAAAGGCTCATCGCTCAATCTCCCGCTGCGGGCGCGTGTTCCAGGCCGGCCGCGGTCCGTTTCTCGCGCTTTGTGAATCTCGTCGCCAGATCGTCGAAGAAAAGATAGATGACCGGCGTGGTGTAGAGCGTCAGAAGCTGGCTCAGCAGCAGTCCGCCAATGATGGTGATCCCAAGCGGGCGCCGAAGCTCCGATCCGGTGCCTTGCCCAAATGCCAGCGGCACCGCGCCCAGCAGCGCTGCCATGGTAGTCATCATGATCGGACGAAAGCGCAGCAACGATGCCTGGTGGATTGCGTCGTAGGGGTTTTTGCCTTCTTCGCGCTCTGCCTCCAGCGCAAAATCGATCATCATGATGGCGTTCTTCTTCACAATGCCAATCAACAGCACGATCCCGATAATCGCGACAACCGTCAGCTCCGAGCCACAGACCATCAAGGCGAGCAACGCGCCTACCCCAGCCGACGGCAGCGTGGATAAAATCGTGATCGGGTGAATGTAGCTTTCGTACAGCACGCCCAAAACGATGTAGACCGTAACCAAAGCCGCAAGAATCAGCAGCGGTTCGTTCGTGAGCGAGGCCACAAAGGCCTCCGCCGTTCCTTGAAAGGACGTTTGCATCGCGGGCGGAGTGGGCAGTTCCTTCTCGACACCCTTGATCGCGTCCACAGCCGCGCCGAGCGCCTTTCCAGGCGCCAGGTTGAAGGAAACCGTGGTTGCTGGAAACTGGCCGATGTGGCTGATCAGAATGGGCGTCGAAGAATTCTTGAAACTGGTGAATGCGCTCAACGGAACTGGCGTACCGTTCGCCGATTTGAGATAGATGTCCGCTAGATTTTTCGGGTGGACCTGAAACTGCGGTTGCACTTCCAAAATGACGTGATACTGATTGAGCTGCGTGAAGAGCGTGGAAACCTGGCGCTGCCCGAACGCATTGTAAAGCGCGGTGTCTATGTTTTGTACCGTGAGCCCGACACGGCTTGCGGTCTGCCGGTCGATCGAAAGAGCGGCCTCCAACCCGTGAGTTTGCAGATCGCTCGCGACATCGGCCAGTTCGGGTAGATCTTTCAAGCGAGCCACGAATCGATTGGCATACTGGGCCAGTTCGGCGGCATCAGGGTCTTCCAAACTGTATTGGTATTGCGTCCGGCTGACTATGTCTTCTACCGTCAGATCCTGGATCGGCTGCATGTAAAGCGTGATCCCATCGACCTTCGCCAACTCCGGCTGAAGCCTCCGGATGATGTCCGAAGCGCTACCATCGCGCTGCTCGAGGGGCTTGAGATTGATTTGCACACGGCCGGCGTTCAGGGTGGTATTGGAGCCATCCACTCCAATAAACGACGAGAGACTTTCGACCGCCGGGTCTTTCAATATGACCGCTGCTATGCGCTGTTGAAGCTGGGACATCTCGCTAAAGGAAACGCTCTGGTCGGCTTCCGAAACTCCCTGAATCTGGCCGGTGTCCTGAACCGGGAAAAAGCCTTTGGGAATCGCGATGTAAAGAAATACCGTCAATCCCAATGTTCCGGCGGCAACCAAAAGTGTAGCCGTACGGTGCCGGAGCACCCACGTAAGCGTTCTGCCGTAAAAGGCTATGGTGCTTTCAAAAACTCGCTCGGAAGCTTTGTAGAAGCGGCCTTCGTGCGCGTCCTTTTTATGGCGCAGAAGTTTCGCGCATAGCATCGGCGTCAGCGTCAGCGACACGACAGCGGAGATCAGAATCGTGACGGCCAGCGTCACGGCGAATTCGCGAAACAGGCGGCCGGTGATATCGCCCATGAACAAAAGCGGAATCAAAACCGCGATGAGCGAAACCGTTAGCGAGACGATCGTGAAGCCAATTTGCTCGGCCCCCTTCAGTGCCGCATCTAAGGGCCGCTCGCCCTGCTCCACGTAACGCATGATGTTTTCGATCATCACGATGGCATCGTCCACGACGAAGCCGGTGGAGATTGTCAGCGCCATCAAAGTCAAATTATTTAGGCTGTAGCCGAGCAGATACATGACGGCGAACGTACCTACCAGCGAGAGCGGAACGGCGACGCTCGGAATGAACGTGGCGGCCACATTTCGCAGGAAGACGAAAATGACCATGACGACGAGCGCGATGCAGACCATCAACTCGAATTCGACATCCGCGACCGACGCGCGCACCGTGATCGTGCGGTCTGTCAGCGTAGCAATGCCGATCGAGGTAGGAATTGTGGCGCGCAATCTGGGCAGCAGTGCTTTTACGCGGTCGACCACCTGAATGATGTTCGCCCCCGGCTGCCGCTGAATATTCACGATCACCGCCGGCGTTGTGTTCATCCAGGCGGAAAGATTGCTGTTCTCGACGCCGTCTACGATATTGGCGACTTGGTTCAGCATTACCGGAGCGCCATTCTTGTAAGCAACGACGACCTGGCTATACTCTTTCGCCGACAGCAATTGATCGTTGGCGTTGATTTGATAACCCTGGTGTGGCCCGTCGAAACTTCCCTTGGCGGCATCGAGACTCGTGGCGGACAGAGCAGTATGCACGTCTTCCAGGCTCAGTCCGTACGAGGCAAGCTGGGTGGGGTTCGCCTGGATGCGGACGGCGGGCTTCCGGCCGCCGCTAATCGTCACCGCGCCCACGCCGGACAACTGCGAGATTTTCTGGGCCAGGCGGGTGTCGGCGTAGTCTTCCACCTGCTGCAGCGGCATGGTCTTCGACGTCAATGCCAGAGTCAGAATCGGTGCGTCGGCGGGATTAGTCTTGCTGTAGATAGGAGGCAGAGGCAGATCCGCCGGCAGGAATGTCTGCGCGGCATTTATGGCGGCCTGCACTTCCTGTTCCGCCACGTCGATGTTCAAGCTCAGCACGAATTGCAATGTGATGACCGATGCGCCTTGCGAGCTTGTCGACAACATCTGATTCAATCCGGGCACTTCGCCAAGCTGGCGCTCGAGTGGAGCCGTAATGGCGGAGGCGGTTACCGTAGGGCTCGCGCCCGGATAGAACGTGACCACCTGCATGGTCGGATAATCCACTTCCGGCAGCGCCGATACAGGCAATTGTTTATAGGCGACAATACCGACCAGCAGAATGGCGGCCATCAACAGAGAAGTCGCTATCGGCCGCAGGATGAACGGGCGGGACGGATTCATTGAGTTCCAGCGGGAGTTGCGGTGGCCGCCTTTTCTTTCCGCGCCACGATTTTCACGTTGTCCTGCAGCTTGTCGAAGCCGTCCGTCACCACCGCTTCGCCCGGCGCGACGCCTGTGACCGCCGCCGCCAGTCCATCGGTGGTCGCGATGTTTACGTTCCTTGCGAGCACGGTGCTCTTGGCCGGGTCCACCACATATACAAAAGAGACATCGTTGTTCCGCTGGATAGCCGCCGTCGGGATAATGTTCGCTGCCAACAGCGTTTTCACCAGCAGCCGTGCGTTCACGAATTCGTTCGGAAACAGCCTCGAATCGCTATTGGAGAAAGAAGCGCGCACACGCACCGTTCCGGTGGCCGTATCGATCTGGTTATCCAGAGTCAGCAGCGTTCCTTGCGCAAGATGCGTCTGGTTGTCGCGATCGTAAGCGTCTACGCGTAACCTATGTCCGGCGCGCATTTGGGTCGCGACGTCGTGGATGTAATCTTCGGCCATGGTGAAGATCACGGTAATGGGCTGGAGTTGGGTGATTGTGAGTAGCGGCGCGGTGCCGTTGGCTTGGACGATATTGCCCGGGTCGAGCGCGCGCAAGCCCACGCGTCCATCTATGGGAGCCGTAATGCGGCTGTAATCGAGATTGACTTTCGCCGCCTCCGCATTTCCTTCGTCGAACTTGGTGGTGCCCTCGTATTGGTTCACCGCGGCCTGTTGAGTCGCCATGGTCTGCTCCGGAATCGCGTGCTGGGAGTAAGCCGAGCGGTAGCGCTCGAGATCGATCCTGGCGTTGCTTAATAGCGCCTGGTCGCGCTGAAGCTGCCCTTGCGCTTGCGTGTACGCGGCCTGATAGGGGCGTGGATCGATGACCGCAAGCAGATCGCCTTTGTGTACGATCTGTCCTTCGCGATAATGCACCTCCAGCAGCTGGCCCGCCACACGGCTGGTAATCGTCGCTGTGTAAACCGGTGTTACCGTTCCAAGCGCGCTGATGTACACGCCCATATCTCCCTGCCGGACTTTCTCAACCGAGACTGGTATTGCGCCGCCGCCTCCCCTTGCGTTCCTTCCTCGCGGGTTAGCGCCTTTCGCCGGGCCAGGTTTCGTGGCGCGCTGCGAGAGGAGATAGCTGCCGCCCAGGACAATCAGAAGCGCGACGGTCCAGATCGCCCATCGCCTCTTGCGCGGGTTCTTGGGCTGCGGATCGACAGAGGACATTCCTCTTGACTATGCTTCTGTTAACCGCCCCCCTGCGACTGCCGAATGGCTTGCTTGTGACCTGCCATTCGGCATAGTATGCGGACGTTACACGCAAAAACCCGCGCAATTGCGGTAGCTTCTTAAGTGTGAGGACCCTTTAGCGATGGGGACATGGATTAGCGCGCTCGCATGGTTAGGCGTGCTTCTTTGTCTGCCGGTACGTCCTGCGCGCGCGCTCGATTCGAACAAAACGCTTACGCAATACGCGCACCGCATCTGGGGCGAAGAAGAGGGTCTTCTTCAGCCCACCATCTATTCCATCTTGCAAACACGCGATGGATTCTTGTGGCTGGGCACGCAGGATAGCCTAGTCCGCTTCGACGGTATCCATTTTCGCGAGTTCGATAATGCTGCCGCCGCCGGCCTGGCGCGCAGCCTCGTTCGCGCGCTGTTCGAGGATCGCGGCGGAAATCTCTGGGCGGCAAGCGTGGGCTCGGGTGTTGTGCGCATCCAGCCGGATGGCTCGTTCCGCCGCTTCACTTCGCGCAACGGATTGCCCAGCGACGACGCGTTTTGCTTTTCCTCAGGAGCGCCAGGCGAGATCTGGATCTGCACCAGTCGCGGTCTGGTGCGTCTCGATGCGGCAAACAAAATGCGTGTCTTCACCACTGCCGATGGGCTGCCGAGCAATACGGCGCGCGACTCCTGCGAAACCCCTGGAGGCGTCAGATGGGTGGCGGGGCTCGACTTCGGGTTGAGTTCGTGGAATGGGAATCGCTTCGAGCAATATTCGGATTCTCATCTCGGCGCCCATGACATCGTTACCGCGCTTGCATGCGCGAAAGACGGGGACGTTTGGGCGGGAACGTCCGCAGGTCTGGTGCAGATTACATCCACATCGTCGCGCCGATGGACCGTCGGCGACGGGCTGCCTGACAACGAAATATCGTCCCTCCGGAGCGGCGACGATGGCAGCTTGTGGATCGGCGGAAACGACGGTATCAGCCGCTATCGCAACGGCGAGATCAGCGTCTACCGTACGCGCGACGGCCTTTCGCACAGTCTGGTCCTGTCTCTGTTCATGGATCGCGAAGGAAGTCTCTGGGCCGGCACCAAGGACGGTCTCGATCAGTTCACTGACGGCAAAGTAACTCCGTATACCACTAACGAAGGAATGTTGAGCAACGATGCCGGTCCGGTGCTCGAAGACACACAGGGGCGGTTATGGATCGGCACCCTCGGCCACGGCCTGAATTCTTTTGACGGCCGCCGTTTTCGAGCATTGACCAAAAAGGACGGCCTGCTCGACGACACTATTCTGGCGCTGGAGCTGGATAGCGCCGGCGATCTGTGGGTCGGATCGAATGGTGGGTTGAATCGTTTGAGAAACGGCAGAGTAATCGCCGCGTACACCGAGCGGGAAGGGCTCTCCTCGCCTTCCGTGCGCGCTCTGGCCGTCGATGCAGAAGGCGTGTTGTGGGCCGGCACGAGCCGTGGCCTGAACCGCTTCGCGGGCGACCGCTTCGTAAAGTCCAATTTTCACCCAGCGTCGCCGATCGTCGCCCTGACTGGCGGCCGCGCGGTGCGTTTGTTCATCAGCGGCAGCGATTCCGGATTCACTTACGTCAAGGACAATCAGGCGAAGACCTATTCGCTAGATGTGACGCACGGGGTCGATTGTTACTACGTCGAGCCGGAATTGCATCAAGCATGGATGGGGACGCTCGGTTCCGGCCTTCTGCTTTGGAAAAATGGCGCCGTCACTCATATCCGGGTGCGCGACGGGCTTTATGACAACAGAATCTACAGCATTCTTCGCGACGATCGCGCCAATTTCTGGATGGCATCGAGCAAAGGCATCTTTCGGGTCAGTGAAAAGGAGCTTCAGGATTTTGCCGATGGCAAGGCGCGCTATTTGACCAGCCTCCCGTTTACGACCGGTCAGCTTCATTTCGAATGCCGTTCGGGAGTGCAGCCGGCCGCCTGGCGCACCCGCGATGGCCGCCTCTGGTTTTCGACCACTAACGGGTTGGTGGTTGTCGATCCGAATCATCTGGTAAACAACGCAATTGCACCCCCCGTGCAGATCACGTCCGTGGTGGTGAATGGCAACCGAGTGCGGCCGCGTACCGGACTTCGTCTCAGTCCTCAGGAGCGCAATTTGGAAGTCCGTTATTCCGGATTGAGTTTCATTTCTCCGGAGAAGATGACGTTCCGCTACATGCTGGATGGTTACGACAAAACCTGGACGGACGCCGGCAGCCGCCGCGAGGCGACGTTCACCAATTTGCCGCCCGGCAACTTCGAATTCCGTGTCATGGGACGAAATGCCGATGGCGTGTGGAGTGCCGAAACCGCATCGCTCGGCTTCGGTGTCGAGCCGCGGCTGTTTCAGCGCCGCTGGTTTTTTCCGCTACTGGTTCTTTTCGCGGCGGCCCTGATCGCCGCCGGATACCGCATGCGCATACGCCGCTTGCAGCATGGCTTCGACCTGGTGCTTGCGGAAAGAAGCCGCATCGCCCGCGAGTTGCACGATACCTTGCTGCAAGGCTTCGCTGGAATCACCATGCAGTTACAGGCGCTATGGACACGGCTGCCGGTTTCGAAGGAAAAGTCGTTCCTTGCCGACGTGATAAAGGATGCGGCGCAGTGCTCGACCGAGGCGCGCCAATCCTTGTGGGGTCTGAGAAATACGGCGTCAGCCTCACCTGATTTCTCGGGCAAACTTGCCAATCTGGCTCGCGACACCACCGCCCAAAGTTCAGTCGAGCTGTCTTTGGAACTCGATTCCGTGTCGCTCGAAAGCCGTCCGGAAGCCGAGTATCAGCTCCTGCGAATTGCGCAGGAAGCCATTTCGAACAGCCTGCGGCACGCGCGCGCCGCTAAGATTAACATCCGCCTGTCTGCCAGTGGGAAGCGCGGCGAGTTGCGGATCACGGATGATGGCGAAGGCTTTGAGGTCGATCGCCAGCAATTCGGTCATTTCGGTGTCGCTGGCATGCGCGAGCGCGCCGGCGAAATTGGCGCGCGCCTGACGATCGAAAGCGCGCCGGGGCGGGGAAGCGCCGTCTGCGTCTTGTTCGCTTTGCCGCAACAGGAAAAAGTGTTAGAGCGTCAAACGGGGTAGAGTAACTGTATTGGAGCCCGCAGCCCACATCCGTATTCTTTCGGTCGACGATCACGACCTAGTGCGTAAAGGCATCGCGGCCATTCTGTCCACTGAGTCCGATCTCGATCTGGTGGCCGAGGCCAATACCGCGGAAGAAGCTATTCGCCTCCATCGTGAGCATCGGCCAGACGTGACTTTGATGGATTTGCGCCTTCCCGATAAGAGTGGAATCGAGGCCACTCGGCTGATCCAGGAGGAATCTCCTGGACGCCAAAATCATCGCGCTGACGTCTTACGACGGCGACCAGGACATCTATCGCGCCCTAGAAGCCGGCGTGCGCGGTTATCTGCTGAAGGAAATGGTTCATACCGAGGTCATTCGCGCCATCCGTACCGTCCATTCCGGCAAGCGATTCATTCCGCTCGAAGTCACGCAGCAGTTGCACGGCTTCTTTCCAGAGGTCGCGCTGACGCCTCGCGAGATCGAGGTGCTGAGTCTCGTGGCGCGCGGTCTCGGCAATCGCGAAGTGGGACATAAGCTCGGCACCGCGCCGGGTACCGTGAAAGCGCATATGCAGAGCATCCTCAGCAAGCTCGATGCGAAGGACCGCACCCACGCGGTGACGCTCGCACTCCGGCGGGGAATTATTCACCTGCATTCGCCCGATATGGCGTCTTCGATTTTGAACGGATGACCGCACAGGAATATCTTGAACGCGAACGCTTAGCCGAGACCAAGAGCGAATTCTATGACGGCGAAATGTTCGCCATGGCTCGATCAAATTTCCGGCATGTGGTCATTTTGACGAACTTACTTTGCGAGCTAGGCGTCAAGCTGAGGCGACGGCCATACATCGCATGCGCTTCGAATCTGCGCCTCGCAGTTTGCACAAATAGCTTCTATACATACCCCGATTTAATGGTTCTCCCTGACAAGCCGGCGCTTATCGACGAACACCGAGATACTGTGACCAACCCCATCGTCCTTGTTGAAGTGGTCTCGCCATCCACAGAGGGCTATGATCGCGGACGTAACTTCGAACTTTATCGCGCTATACCGTCCCTGATGGAGTATCTAACTGTATCTCAAGACAAGATGCACGTGCAAATCCACACCCGCCAACCGGATGACACTTGGCTGCTACGAGATGTACGGGCCTCCGGGCCGGTCAAGCTGCAATCGATCGGAGTCGAGTTGCAGCTCGCCGACATCTACGAAAAAGTAGAACTTTAAGCGCTAACCATCGCTTCTTCCGGCACTCCGGCTTCCTTCCGCTTTTTAAGAAACGGCATCATCGCGCGCAGTTCCGCGCCGACTTTCTCAATCGGCTGATCCTTAGCCGCTTCCCGCATCGCCAGGAACTTCTTGCGTCCGTCGCGATTTTCCTTAAGCCAAGTCCGCGCGAACTCACCGGATTGGATTTCGCTCAGGATCTTCTTCATCTCGGCGCGCGTCTGCTCCGTCACGATGCGAGGCCCGCGCGTGTAGTCTCCATATTCAGCGGTATCCGATACCGAATAGCGCATGTAACCCAAGCCGCCTTCGTAAATCAAATCGACGATCAGCTTCACCTCGTGCAAGCACTCGAAATAGGCAATCTCCGGCGCATATCCGGCCGCCGTGAGCGTCTCGAAACCAGCGCGGATCAGCTCGCTCACTCCGCCGCAAAGAACTGCTTGCTCTCCGAACAGATCGCTCTCTGTTTCTTCCTTGAAAGTCGTCTCGATCACGCCGGCCTTCAGACACCCGAGTGCATAGGCGTAGGCGAGCGCATTCTCGAGCGCTTTGCCGGACGCGTCCTGCGCGATCGCGACCAATGCCGGAACGCCAACGCCCTCGACGAACAGTTCGCGTACGCGATGCCCTGGCGCCTTGGGCGCAATCATCGATACGTCAATATCGGCAGGCGGCTTGATTTCATTGAAATGAATGTTGAAGCCGTGCGCGAACATGAGCGTCTTGCCCTTCGTCATGTGCGGCGCGATATCCGTGCGATAGGTATCGCCCTGCACGTGATCCGGCACCAGAATCATGATCACGTCCGCCGTTTTGGAGGCTTCCGAAACGCTCATGACCTTCAGTCCGGCGGCTTTCACTTTCTCCGCGCTCTTGCTTCCGGCGTGCAGTCCGACCACGACATTCAAGCCGGAATCGCGCAGATTCAGAGCATGCGCATGTCCCTGGCTGCCATATCCAATGATGGCGATCGTCTTTCCTTGAAGCGCACCGAGGCTTCCGTCCTTCTCATAAAATCGTCTTGGCATTAGCTGTCCTTGTTAGTTATTCCGCGCCTTGCAATTCCAGAACTTCTTCCGGGGCCGCCCCGCGCGGCACCGGCGGCGACAAACGAAGCTTTTTATTGTCGAGCGACACGGAAACGATTCCCGAGCGCGTGGCTTCAATCTCTCCGTAGCTTCGCATCACGTCAATGAACTCGTCGAGCTTTTCCGGGTCGCCGGTGGCTTCCAGACAAAACCCTTCGGTTGTCGAATCCACTACCCGGGCCCCAAAAATCTCGGCTTCTTTCAATACTGCCGTGCGTGCCTGCTGATTCATCCGAATCCGCACCAGCACCAGTTCGCGATTGACCGCCGGACCGTCCGTTACATCCGCCGCCTGCAGAACGTTGATCAACTTGTTCATCTGCTTGATCACCTGCGCGCGCATGTTCGGTTCCACGTCCACCGTGATCGTCATGCGCGATAGCGTTGGATCGATCGTGCGCGCGACGGTCAAGCTCTCTATGTTGTACCCGCGCTGGCTGAACAATCCCGTCACACGCATCAGCGCGCCGGGCTTATTTTCCATCAGTAGAGAAATGATTTGCTGCACCGCATTGCTCCTTTACACTTCCACCGGCTGCGGCGGCCCGCAGCACCATCTCGTTGATCGCGCCGCCGGCCGGAACCATCGGAAAGACATTCTCAAACGGGCTCACTTTCACGTTCAGCAAATACGGCCCGGGCTCGGCTACAGCCTCGCGCAGCGCGTTGGGCATTTCCTTTACGGAATCCACTGTGCGCCCCTTGAAGCCGTAGGCTCCCGCCAGCTTCTCCACATCCGGGAACGAACTCAGCTCCACTTGGCTCAGCCGGTTGTTGTAGAACAATTCCTGCCACTGGCGAACCATTCCCAGGTAGCCGTTGTTCATGATCACGATCTTGATTGGCAGAGAATGATTCACGATGGTCGCGAGCTCGGGAATCGACATCTGGAATCCGCCATCGCCGACGATCGCGAACACCAGCTTGTCGGGCCGTGCAAATTGCGCGCCAATCGCGGCGGGCAATCCAAAACCCATCGAACCCAGGCCGCCCGAATTGATCCACAGACGCGGCTCATTAAAGCGAATCAATTGCGCCGCCCACATCTGATGCTGGCCCACGTCGCTTGCCACGATCGCCCGGCCGCCCGATAAGCGGTCGATCTCCGCCATCAAATGCTGTGGCTTGATCTCGGTCGTCGAAGTTTCCGGCACCAGCGGATGCTCTTCCTTCCACTCCCGAATCTGCTTCCACCATGCCTGCACGCGCTCCGGCGTTCTTCGCTTTCATTGCCGGCGCCAGGCCCTCCAATTCGGTGAGCAGCTTCGGCAGCACTTGCTTCACGTCGCCCACGATCGGCAAATCCGCCTGCCGATTCTTGCCCACTTCCGCCGGATCGATATCCACGTGGATCACCTTGGCGTGCGGCGCAAACGCAGCGAGCCGTCCGGTCACGCGATCATCGAAGCGCACTCCCAGCGCAATCAGCAGATCCGCGTGCGACATTCCCATGTTCGCCGCATAGCTGCCGTGCATTCCCGGCATGCTGATGAAATTTCGATGCTCCGCGGGCAGTCCACCCAAGCCCATCAGCGTGCAAACCGCCGGCGCATCCAACATTTCCGCGAGCGCCCGCAGCTCGTCGCTGGCGTTTGCCGCGATAATTCCTCCGCCCGCATAAATAAATGGCCGCTCGGCCTCCCACATCATTTGCGCGGCGCGCCGGATCTGTCCGCCATGCCCTTCGGTAAACACTTGGTAGCCGGGCAAATGGATTTCCTTTACCGGCGTGTAGTGCGACTGCGCCTGAAACGCGTCTTTCGTCACGTCCACCAGCACCGGCCCCGGCCGGCCTGAAGCGGCTATGTAGAACGCTTCATGAATCACCTGCGGCAGCTCGGCAATGTTCTTCACCAGGAAATTGTGCTTCGTCGCCGAACGCGTGATCCCGAACGTGTCGGCTTCCTGGAACGCATCGCTTCCCATGAGCTTGCTCGAAACCTGTCCCGTTAACGCCACGATCGGAATCGAGTCCATCATCGCGTCGACCAAGCCGGTGACCAGGTTCGTCGCCCCCGGTCCTGAGGTCGCGCAGCACACGCCCACCTTACCCGTCGCGCGAGCATATCCTTGCGCGGCAAACGCCGCGTTCTGCTCATGCCGTACCAGGACGTGCTTGATCGGATCGTCGTACATCGCGTCGTAGAGCGGAAGCGTGACGCCGCCCGGATATCCAAAAATGCAATCGACGTTTTCCGCCGCCAGACAATTCAAAAGGATTTTTGCGCCAGATAATAAATTCGACATAAGCTTCTTTGCCTGCTAAATGAAAAGGGCCACTTGGCGGATTCGGTCATCCGCCAAGTGGCCCTCGATTTTGTACTCGTGAGGCGCCTAGGCGGAGCTGGTAACAACCAGTCCGACGAGCGCTACGACCAGGAAAAGCTGATTCATATTCACGGTAGGGAAGCTGCCTCCATCCGGTGAGACTTTGGCCCGCGACCTTGTACCAGACCAGCGTAGCCTAGAAGGAATTTTTATGCAACAGAATACAAATATAAAAATAACGAATACGAACCCGTTATCGATTGGTGCCTTCTGTCTCCAGTAAGTCCTCTGCTACCAATGGCATACCCGGCTCCATCACGGCTCGGGAATTCACGTTGTAGCGCGCTCGTGCGGCAAAGAGTTTTTCCACTTCCTCCCGCGGCAAGGCTCGTGCGCCGCCCAGCATTTCAGCCACCAATGTGATTCTGGCGAAATGCTCCACCATCTCCATTCGGAAGAATGCCTGCCAAACATCGCTTCCAAACGAAGTGCAGCCGTGATTTTCGAGCAGCAGAGCGTCGTAATTAGGAATGAACGGCAGCATTCCGTCGCTGAGCGCCGGTGTACCGGGCAAACCATAAGCGGCGAGCGGCACGGCGCCGAGCTGAATGACTACTTCCGGAAGAAGCGCTTTGTCGAGCGCGCGTCCAGCCGCCGCAAATCCAGTGGCGACGGGTGGATGCGCATGCACCACGGCGCGCACGTCCGGCCGCAGAGAGTAAATCGTCATATGCATGGCGATTTCGCTGGTGCACTGTCGCTTGCCTGCCACCTTGTTTCCGGCCAGGTCGCACAGGATGACATCATCGAGCTCGACCATTCCTTTGCTAATGGCCGTCGGGGTGCAAAGGACGCGATCGTCGTCCAGCTTGATGCTGATGTTGCCATCGTTCATGGCCACCCAGCCCTTCTCGTGCACCATCCGGCAAACGCGCACGAGGTCCTCGCGGTGTTCTTGCTCAGTCTTGCTCATGCGAATCCGATTTTAGCAAGGGAACGCGTCGCACGGCGGCTACAATTAAGACCGTGGAAAAAAGGCGTATGTGCCCGAACTGCCGGGCGTTCATCACCATCACCGATCGCGTGTGCCCCTATTGCGATGCGCAAGTAGGGCCGCGCGCGGTCGATATGCGCGCCAGCGCGCTCGCCGCGTCCTTTCTTCCACGCGCCAATCTCACCAGCATCATCGTCCTCGTCATCAATGTCGCTTTCTTCCTGGCCCAACTCGCGCTGAACTACCACTTAGTACACAGTTTCGACCTGGACACTCGCGTGCTCGTCATGTCGGGCGCCGAATACGGCCCCTTCGTGCAGCAAGGACAGTGGTGGCGTCTGATCACTGCCGGCTTTCTGCACGGTGGCTTTCTCCACATCGCCTTGAACTCCTGGTCGCTGTTCATCCTGGTGACTGAAGTCGAGCAGTTCTATGGCACCAGCCGTCTGATTGTGGCTTACGTGCTCTCGACCTTCTCCGGCTTCCTATGCGCCGCTATTTTTTCACCTCGTGCTCCCGCCATTGGCGCCTCGGCTGCCGCTTTTGGTCTGATGGGAATCATGCTGGCGATGGGAGTGCGGAATCGCGCCGATCCGCTCAGCCAGGCGGTTCGGTCCCATTATGGGCAATGGCTGGTCTTCGGTCTGGTGATGAGCTTTGGCGGCGGCATCAGCATGAGCGCCCACATCGGCGGTTTGATCGGCGGCTTCATCGTCGGTATGATCGCTGGCAGACCCGGCTTGCCGAATTCCTCCCGGGAGGTGTTCTGGAAGGCGGTCGCTATCGGCACAGTCCTGATTACTCTCTACGCCATGTTCAAGGATTTCATGTTTCTGTCGGCTGTGCTCGGCACTCGTGGCATGCTCTAACACGCGCTCACTTGTATGGACTGAGACTGTCGAGAAATGTATAGCGCTTACGAATATCTGCTTCTTCTGACGCCGCGTGCGACCCGATCATTTGCGCTATTCAAGGACCGTATCCAGCCAGGCTTCCACTTTCTTGGCCCAAAGGCGGCCGTGGGCCTGCAGGCCCTTGTCGCTGAAGTGTACGCCCAAGCCGCCGTTCTGGCGATTGTCGCCGGTAAGTTGATCGGTATCCGGTCCAGCGAGCGCCAGCCCGGCTAGCCAGAGCGATTTCTGGGCGTCGCGAATTTCGCGCGCAAACGGATCGCGCGGGTTATGATAGCTCGCCTGGGCCACGAACCACGGAAAATCCCAGCCGGCCTCGCGGCGTGAAGCTTCGATCACGCGCGCGAGTAAGCGCCGGTATTCTTCGGCAGTAATCGCATGTTCGCCAGTCTGGTGTGCATCCGATTCCCCCTGATGCCAGAGCAGCGCGCGAAATCCCCCGTGTCCCAGCGCGGAAATCATCTTCATCATGCCATCGAACAACACGCCGTCCGACTCCCATATCCCGGGCTCCCCAGTATGCACGAACTTCGGCATCGTGGGAGGCGTGCTGAAACGATCGCCCTTCGGCAGCCACTGCCGCACGCTGGTGGACCCGTGTCCGACATCGGCAACTCCGATGGGTACGCGGTATTTCTCATATAGAGCGTCGCCGAAGCTCGGAATGAAGCTGCCTTTCTTACTGTTGTCCTGGACGCCTGGCTGCGGATCGTTGGCAATGCCCCATTCCTGACCCGAAAACGCAGCCACCATGCCGGAGCGCGTCTGCTGCCGGACCTCGCCGTAATTCGTGGCGTTCGACTGCCCGGCAACCACGAAGACTTCGCCCACACCCACATGTTGCACTTCCATCGTTTGCACCGTGTGTCCGGCTTTGCTCAGCCGCAGCTCGAAACGGTACCAGCCGCCGGCAGGAGCGCGCAAATCGCCGTGCAAAGATCCCGTCTTAGGATCGAGAGCCAGCGCCTGCCAAGGGGCCGGTGATTCCAGGCGCCCTTCTGCTCGATCACAATCGAGACTTGTATGACCGGCTACGATAACCGCGCCCTGCGACCGCGTCTGCCGCTGGAATACCTGAAAATCGCGCGGCGAGTCGAGCGTGGTGGGCTGGGCTTGCGCGAACGTCAGCCCGGTCGAGACGAATAGAAGCGCAAATCCCATAGACTTGATTATATCCTTGACAACTATACTCGATAACGCTATAGTCATCTCCAATAGAGTTTGCGATGCAGATTTCAAAACCAGAATCGTTGTTGCCGCTGCCGCCAGCGGTTTTTCATATTCTGATCGCGCTCGCCGACCGCGACCGCCACGGTTATTCGATCATGCAGGATGTTGCGGCCAGAACTAACGGTAAGGTGAAGCTGAGCGCCGGAACGCTCTACAGTTCCGTACGCCGCATGCTCGAGCAAGGCCTGATTGAAGAGCTGGCGGAAAGTCCGGACCCGGCGAGTACGGACGAGCGCAGGCGCTACTACCGGCTCACGCGTTTCGGAAAGCGCGCTGCCGCGGCTGAGGTTGAGCGGCTGAATGCCTTGCTGAAACAGGCGCGCGCCACAGGGCTGGTACCGGGTGCTTAATGCAAGCCAAGACCTTTTACAGGGCGTTACTTCTTTGCTATCCGGCGGCCTTCCGCGATGAGTACGGCAATCAGATGCTCCTCGCATTCGCGGAGCAACTCCGGGACGGAACCTCCATTGCGCGAGCGGGCCTGTGGCTCGAAGCTACGCTCGACGCATTGACCATCGCCCCAAAGGAGCATGGCCACGTGATCCTGCAGGATATACGCTACGCATTGCGCGCGATGGCGGCGCGGCCCAGCTTCACCGTAGTCGCCGTCCTCTCGCTCGCCCTCGGCATCGGAGCCAACACCGCGATCTTCGGCCTTTGGAATCGCGTACTGCATTCCTCTCTCCCGGTGGTTCACAAACCCGAGCAACTGGTGATGCTGACCAATCCCGGCACGGCGGGCGGATGGCACGGGAATACGACCGGCGACCGGGATTGGCTCAGCTACACCGAATTCGAACAATTGCGCGACCGTATGCAGAGTCTTTCCGGAGTGATGGCAACCCAAAGCGGACTCGGCGACTGGCAGGTTCGCTTTCCGGGCGGCGAGTGGGAACAAGCGCGCGGCCGTCTGGTTTCGGGCGGATACTTTCAGGTTTTGGGCGTCGGTGCGGCGCTGGGCCGCGTATTCACGGCGGCCGCCGATTACGCCGATTCACCCCATGCCGTTATCAGCTACAACTATTGGCAGCGCCGTTTTGGTGGCCGTCCGGACGTGCTCGGCACGACGTTCACGCTGCGCAATGCCGTATTGACGATTATCGGAGTGGCGCCGCGCGGCTTCATCGGCGAAACCGCCGGACAGCAGCCGGATCTATGGATCCCACTGCGCATGCAGCCCGGCGTGCTGCCCGGCGACGATTGGCTGCACGAAACGCCTCCCGAAAAAATGATGTGGCTCCACGTATTCGGCCGGCTGAAACCGGGAGTGACTCTGGCGCGGGCGGAAGCCGAAGCCAACGCAATTTTCAAGACCGGTTTGGAATCGTTCTATGGAGCCATCGCGTCGGCGCAACGCCGGCGCGAGTTACTGGATCAGCATCTCAAGATTCGACCGGGCGCGCGGGGAGCTTCCCATACGCGCGCCGATTTCTCCACTTCGCTCACCGGCCTGCTGGCGGCTGTTGGCTTGCTGCTCTTGATCGCATGCGCGAATCTGGCCAACCTGCTGCTCGCGCGTGGCGCCGCCCGAAAAACGGAGATGACGATACGGCTCTCGCTGGGCGCAAGCCGCGGCAGGCTCATCCGGCAGTTGATCACCGAAAGCCTCGTTCTCGCCGCCATCGGAGGCCTGGCCGGTCTCGCCGTCGCGTATTTTCTTCATGGCGCTTTGGTGCGGATGGTCCTCCGCTCGGACGAAAACTTCCGAATGAATTTCGCGCTGGACCCATCGTTGCTGGTTTTCGCCCTGGCGGTCACGGTTACAGCAGCGATGCTCTTCGGCGTTCTGCCGGCTTGGGCCGGGACCGCTCTCAAGGAACAAAACCGCAGCGTTACGAGCGGAGTTGGACAGATGCGCTGGGGCCGGTTCCTCGTAAGCCTGCAACTCGCGCTTTCTCTGCCGCTATTGGCTGGCGCCGGATTGTTGGTACGGACGCTCTACAATCTGCAAAGCATAGACCTCGGCTATCCCGTCGAACATCTCCTGCTAGTGGAAATCAATTCGCGCATGGCGGGATACGATTCAACGCGCAGCGCCGGTTTGTTTCGCGAATTGCTCGGACAAATCCAGCGCATACCCGGCGTGAAAGCGGCTAGTTTTTCGGAGAACGGGATTTTTTCCGGATCGGGTTCGTCGGAGTCGGTCGAGGCGGAAGGTTCTATTCCGAAGCAAAACGTACCTCGGGACGCCGCATCGGATTTGGTGGGCCCCGGCTATTTCTCAACGCTCGGTATTCCCGTCATTCTGGGGCGCGAAATACTTGAAAGCGATCGCGCCGGCACACCCAAGGTCTGCGTGATCAACGAAGCTTTCGCAAAGCAGTTCTTCGCAAATCGCAACCCGATCGGTATGCACATTACATCCGTTGAAGACACGCGGCGGACGACATACAAGGTAGTGGGTCTCGCCAAGAACGCACGCACCCAAAACCTGCGGCATGACACCGAGCCATTTTTTTATGTTCCTGTGACGCAGCCTCTTGCCGATAACGTCAGGCGAGCTCATTTTCTAATTCGTACATCGGCCAAATCCGCGCCGGTGCTGGCGGCTGTACGAGAAGCCTTTCATCGCGTGAATCCGGCGCTGCCGATTGGGTCCGCCCGGTCGATCGAAGAACAGATGGCTGGCTTGACCGCACAAGATCAAACGACTGCGCAACTCGCGATAGTGTTTGGCTGCGTTGCGCTCGCGCTCGCCGCCGTCGGCCTGTACGGTGTGCTCTCCTATGGCATCGCTCGCCGCACGGGCGAAATCGCCATCCGGATCGCCATGGGCGCTCAACACGGCCGTGTCATCACAATGATCCTCGGCGAAACCATTGGACTCGTGGTTGCCGGGCTTTCCCTGGGCGCGTACCTCGCCTATGCCGCTTCACGGCTGATCGGCAGCCGGCTCTATGGCGTCGCTCCCCAGGACCCACTCACACTGGCGCTGGCTATCGGGCTACTGTTAACGGTTGCGCTCAGCGCGGCCTATTTGCCCGCGCGCAGAGCGTCAAAACTCGATCCGATGACCGCGCTGCGCCAGGAGTGAACGCGTTAACTCTTCAGTTCCACAACCACAACCTCGAACGGCTGGTCACTGAGATTGGTTTCCGTGTGCATGATCGGCGTTCCCCAGATTGCCTCGCCGGCTTTGTGTTTCGAAGTCGTGATTTTACCTTGTGAATCCTTGGCGCTGAAATTCTGATCGGTCAAAAAAACGGTCACCCGGTTGAGTGAATGTTCGTGCATCGGCGCGACTCCGTGCCCTTCGATCTTCACCCGCAGCACGCGAACCTGGTTGTTTTCGAATTCCACCTTATAATGCTTCGGATCTACCTTCACCGGATCGAGCTTGCTTGTGATCGTCTTTCCAGCGCCTGGTGTTTTCAATTCCACTTCAATAATGTTGAACGGGGCGTCGGTGAGAACTTCCGGCGAATGCATGCCGCCCGCCGGACTCCACTCGACTTGGCCTTCCTTCCAATCGAACACTCGCGGTTTCCGGCCGTCCTGGTACTCAAACCGCTGCTTCCCCGATTGCAGATAAACCATCACCCGGTTCATCTTGTGTTCGTGAAACTTTCCTTTCACGTGAGCCTTTTCGAGCGCGCGCACCACCTTGACCTGATCATTTTCAAAAATGGGACCAGATGGTTCGATCGTGATGGCCCCGAGCGTGGCGCAGCAAATAAGGGCCGCGGCGTGTACCTGGATTTTCATAACTCACGATACTATCGTGGCTGCCCCGGAACTCTCGTATTGTAGTTAGATTGACCTTAATAGATGGATAGGAGCTAATAGATGCAGAAGAGCGCAGAACTACAGGGTATGACCAGCAAATCGACACGCCGCGGCTTCCTGGCGGCAACCGGAAGCGCCCTGCCGTTTCTCATGGCCGGCTCATCCTTCGCAGCCGAATTAGGGAAATCCCCGTTTCGTATTGCGGTAATCAACGACGAGATTTCGAAGGATCTGGACCATGCCTGTCATGTCGCGGCCAACGAGTTCGGTATGGAATGGATCGAGCTGCGCAGCTTTGGGACTAAAAACATTCTGCTGCTGGATGACAACGAACTTGCCGAAGCAAAGCGCACGCTCGACAAATACAAACTGCGCGTCACCGACATTGCGAGCCCCCTTTTCAAAGTCAGTTGGAAGGGTGCGCCGCGATCGAAGTCCGCGCCTAAGGAGGACGAATCGAAAGCCCGTTTTGGATTTGACCAGCAGGACGAGGTTTTGGAGCGCTCCATTCGTCTTGCCAAGGCATTCGATACTGACCGTATCCGCTGCTTCGATTTCTGGCGTCTCGACGATCAGGCGCCCTATCGGGCTGAGATGAACTCGATCCTTCGTCAGGCTGCCGAAAAGGTCGCCAAGCAGAATCTCCTGCTGGTCTTAGAGAATGAGATGGCCTGTAATACCGCAACGGGTCCGGAAGCTGCAAAAGTGCTGGCCGCAATCCAAACTCCTTCTTTCCTGCTGAATTGGGATCCCGGCAATGCTGTTGCCGCTGGAGAAGCGGCGCCCTATCCTGACGGTTACGCTCTGCTGCCGAAGAATCGGATTGGGCACTGCCACGTGAAGAGCGCCGTCCGGGACTCCACTGGAAAATACAAGTGGACGCCGGTGGGGCAGGGAATAGTCGATTGGGTAGGCCAATTCCGAGCTTTAAAAAGTGATGGATATCGTTACGCTGTGAGTCTCGAAACCCATTGGCGCGGTGGAGGGACACCGGAAGAATCTACGCGGATCAGCTTTGCCGGCATGAAAGACTGCTTGCAGAAAGCGGGAACCCTGGCGTAGAAATTCTGACGAAGTATCACACGATCTATGAGATGCAGCGATATCCGCCGTCACTTAAAACCGTACTCGATTCTAACCAACCGTACGACCACGGTCAATCACGCTTTCGCTGCGGCAATTGCTCCGTGTGATCCCTACGATGCACAGAAAACATGTGACGCCATGCGCCTCCTAGGGCAAGATCCCGAGCGTGATCTGACGTGTGTATATTGTGGACTGAAGGCTGAGACGTGGGACCACGTACGTGCCACCGTCCTCAATAAAAAATTCAGCGGATTCGGCCACCGGTTAGGAAACCTTCTTCCTTGTTGCAAGCCATGCAACTCTAGAAAAGGGAATAGGAGTTGGTCTGACTACCTGAATGGGCTGGGTTTGGATCCAGACGAGTTGGCTCGGCGGTGGCGACAGATTGAGGACTATCTTGCTGAATACCCGTGCCTGGATTCGATACCCGAACACATGCCAGAATATCAGCAATTACAGGAGTTGCGACGACAGGTACTTGAGCTTTTTGCCCAGGCTGATCATATAGCAAATGAACTCAGATTGAATCTCTTTACGAGCCCCGAATAGTTGGCCACAAGTCGGCCGGATAGTGTTTCGAAAAACATCTGCTACTCGACTGACGTTAACAATGGGTAGCAACGATCAGCGCGGAGTCTCAACAAGCATCGCCTTCCAGGCTTCCTCATCCTCCCCAATGCTTAGCCGATTCGCCGCGCGAACCAACGGCAGCCGGAGTAATTTAGCATCCCGCTCAATTCGTCCCAGCATTTCGGAATCGGACAGCTTAAGGTACTTAAGTCCGGCGTCGATGTATGCCTTGCCTTCGCGATCCAGCAAACCCGCCAACCCGAACCGCTCTACAAATCTCTTGATCTCGCCCGGAGACATGGGCTTCTGCTTCAAATCGACGAGTTGAAACGGCACCCGGCGCTCTTTGAAGAACCGTTCCGCGGCGCGCGTGGCGTGCGAATTCTTCAAACCGAAAATCTGGACATTCATCAATGCTTGGCGGCGTACTGGTTATATAGATCCGCCACGCGCGCGGTTTCCGCATCGCCAGGATGAATCACAACCCGCCAGCGGAACGTCAGCTTTTGGCCTTTGGGCAATTTCCAGTGGCTCTCTTCTTTATCTTCATCGAAGGCTTTTTGGCCGAACGGATTGAGAGCGAACAATCCATAGTCCCGCGCGTGCCAATACGTCGGATGACGCGGGTTTTGGGGACTGTCGAAAATCGCGACGCCCAGGCTCTCGCCATCCACCTCCGCCGAATAATCGACCCAGTTCGAACGCTTCCCCCAAATGTTTGCCATCGTGGACCGGCCGTCCGCGTCAACCATCTTGCCGCCCTTCTTCGCCGTGAAGTTATCGGCTAGCCGGATCGCAAATGCGCCTTCCTTGGTATCGCCAAACGTCACATCCTCCACCGCCGTGAGCGTGATTTTGAAATCGATCGTGCGCAGCTTCGGATCCGAATAGAAGATCATGTCGCGATCCTCGGTCAAAAGCGTTTTCCCGCCCGGATCGTTCCACTCCATCGTCGCCGTCAGCGTGCCCGCCCGATCGCCATCCTTCCAGGTAGCGTTGCGCACGACGATGCGTCCGATGGCGCCCTTGGTATACGACGGGTCGTTTTCCCAGAATTTCACGCCGTTCACGTCGTCATAAGAAAACCAGAGTCCACGGTGATGCAAATGATCGTGGCTCTCTCCCGCCACAATTTCCTGCGGAAAATGGCGCGTCACAATCTTGCCCGATGCCGAGCGCAGAGGAGCCAGAAACGGCTTGTTGGCCTCCGAACCATAGTGAAACGTGGTAAACGGCTTGCCATCGACTTTCACCACAATCTCGTCCGGCGCGAACCGGACCTGCGCCGAGAGAGTTGCCGCCGCTGTCAGGCAAAGAAGGAGAGAGGATCGCATACGCTTCATTCACAGATAATACGTGAGTGCTCTCTCAAAGAATCGCAATCGCTCTTCTGATACCCCTGTGGGCGGTTTCCGCTCAAACTCCGTTACCAGAACTGCGCACCGAGCCCATCGGCGGCGGCTCCGTCTTCTATGTGCGCAATGTCGCGTCCCAGCCTTTGACTGGCTTTCTCATTGAGCTGGTCAACTATCCCGGCAGCTCCTACTCTTTCTGGCAGGATGACGTGACACACGAACCGCTTCCCGCCGCCGGCGAGCAGCGTATTCAAGTCACCAATATGACCGTGGGCGCTGTCCCCGAATACGTCAAGATACAAGCGGCCCTTTATGCCGATGGCGCGTCGAGCGGCATCCCGGAAAAAATCGCTCAGCTTATCGAACGCCGCCGCTTCTCTTTAGAAACTCTGAAGACATTAATCGACCGCCTGGAAAAAGCAGAATCGGCCAACGCGCCCAAAGCTTCTGTCGCTGCCGATCTGAAGCAGTGGGCCGATTCCCTGCAGCCGGCCGGCAAAGTAAAACGAAATTCGCAGGCAGCGATCAATCAAGCCGCGGCCCGGAGTCTTGTAGCGGATACGGCCGCATCGCTCGATGCACACACGCTCGAAGAGACGCTCGCGCTGCTCCACGCCTCCGAACGCCGCGCGGCAAAATGAAAGCAAGTCGTATGTCAACCCAACCTGAGATGGCTCGCCCCAATCTAATAACTGCGTTCATCGATGCGGCGGTTTCAGACTTGCGCCGGGCGGAAGAGATACTTACTCGCTACCCGGACATCGCCGAAGCGGGATTCTACGTAGCCCTCGTGCTCGGCAACGAAAAGGAAGTCAAGCGCACGCTAATAGAGGGTCGCGGAGGTCCACGGAATTGGGAGCCGCTCCTCTATGTCTGTTTCTCTCGCTACGCCCACGCAAACTCGAACCGCTCGGCTGGTTTGGTGGAAACGGCTCGAATTCTGCTGCATCATGGCGCCGACCCGAACGCGGTCTACATGCCGGACAATATGCCGGATAATCCTCTTTCTTGCCTGTATGCGGCGGTAGGTGTCAATAACAATCCAGCGCTGGCTCAGGTGCTTCTCGAGGCGGGCGCGAATCCGAATGACTCTGAATCGCTCTATCATTCGACCGAGCACCGCGATCTGGTCTGCATCAAGCTTCTCCTCCGGCACGGCGCCACTCCGCATGGCACGAACGCTCTGAAGCATATGCTCGACCGCGAGGACATCGCCGGCTTGCGGCTTCTGTTAGAGGCTGGCGCAAATCCAAACGAGGCCAATCCTCGGGGCGAAACTGCGCTGCACTGGGCCGTCTGGCGCGGACGAAGCGTTGAAAGCATAGCCGCTCTGCTTGACAGCGGAGCGGATTTAGAAGCAAAACGGTACGACGGCCACACCGCATATTCCATGGCCGCGGAGCGGAGCCGGCAAGACATCGTCGCACTGCTCGAGGCTCGCGGAGCGATTCCGCTATCGGTACCTAGCAAAGCTTCGCTCGCCGATCTCGTCACGAGCCGCTCCACTACTGCCATTCGAGCCCGCTTGGCCGCAGGCATACCTGTCGATGAGCGCGGAGAGATGGGAGCTACGGCGCTGCATTGGGCCTGTTGGAAGGGCTATGCCGGCCTTGTGGAACTTCTGCTTGATCACGGCGCATCGCTGACCATCGAAGACGAACAATTCCACGGAACGCCGCCAGGCTGGTTCGCACACGGTCTGCATAACTGTAATGAGGGCGCTGGCGACTACCCTCAGGTTGCACGCTCGTTGATTGCCGCCGGCGCGACCATTCCGAGCGCGGACTTACCTACAGGCGACGCCGCCGTGGACGCCGTGCTTCGCGAACACGGATTAATTTAGCGATAGCAGACGATGGCCGTGGCGGCGATCTTTGCCATCAAAGCCGCCTTGTCGCTCGATGATGCCCTGCTATCTCCGATAAAGACAGCTACGGCAACTGCTCCTCCATCAGGAGCGCCGAGTACACCAACATCGTTGGTTGCCGTAGTCACTCCATTCCAGGTGCCGCCGGTCCCAGTCTTGTGCCCGATCGTCCATCCCGGAGTTGCTCCCGCCTTGAGCCGGTCGGGAAACGTCACGGTCTGTTGCATCACGGCCAACAGATGCCGGGTAGATTGGGCGGATAATAATTTTCCCGCCGCCAGTCTTTCGAGCAGCGCCGCCATACCGCGCGGTGTCGCCGTATCGCGAACATCCACCTGATAGGCGCGGTGTGCCTGATCGCGCCGTGCTTTGGGAACCCGCTCGATTGCGAGGTCGAGAACTTTCGGGTCTAGATATTCTGGCCGCCACTCGAGTCCGGCAATCTCGGTTTGCAGGTGCCGTTCGTCTCGATCGATGCGCACGCCCTGCACGCCGATCCGGTCGAGACAGGCTTCGACCGCTTGCGGACCACCTAGGCGGCCGATCAGAATATCCGCCGCGGCGCTGTCGCTATCGACAACTGCACGCCGGACGAGATCGCCTATCGTGGTCCGATACCCCTGATCCGTCACAAGCTTGGCCAGCGGCTGCACAAACAGGCTAAGGTCCTGCCGGTGCACCAGCACCGGATCGTCGAGCCGCCAACTGCCCCGGTCGACCGCGTCCAGCGCAGCTACCGCCACAATCAGTTTCATCACGCTTTGCAAGGAGAAGCGTTCATCGCCGCGTAGACAGGATGTGCCGCGAGCGTCCTGAACGCACACGCCCACACGGCCATCGATATGCGTCAGCGCATCGAGCTTTTGCTGCAATTGCTCGTGCCGCAGGGAGCCGCCTGGCCCAGCGAATGAGAAGAGGATGAGCGAGGAGAGGATCAAACAGGTTCGCGCTGTCACAGATGCTATTGCAATCGCCCGCCAGCCCACAGAATCGCGTTGTGTACCAGCTTCTGGTAGTTAGGGTCGAGATGCGCCTGCTCGTCGTGCCCCAACTGAATCACCACCACGCGCGATTTCTTATAAGCGCTGATCCAGGCCACCGGGCCGTCGCTGGTGGGGTCTTTGGTTCGCAAAAGAATTGTATTCGTCGGCGCGATGATGAGCCCTCTATACGTCTCATCCGTGATCTGAAACAGCCCAATCCCCGAGAGCACCGGATGATGCGAGACCGGCTCGATCGTTAGCCTCACATCATGTTTGTAGTCGGGCCGTGAGCGATCCCGATTGGCATCCTGCGTCACGCCCGAGACCTCTTTCGTGTACCAGTCCCAATCGAGATAGTCGAATATTGCGTGATGCAGTATTACCAGGCCTTTGCCCGATTCCAGGAAATCGCGGAGGTTCTTCTGGCCTTTCTCCCCGATCTCCTTCACGGGCACCATGTCGTAGAGCACCAGCACGTCCACCCGCTTGCGAAGATCTCCATCAAAAGGACCCGGATGGGGACGCAAATTGACTTTAAGGTTGGCGTCGTCGAATAACCGGTAGAAGCTTGCATGATAGTCGTGTCCGCCAGTCACTACGAATAACCTGAGCGGTTCCGCGGCGCTCGCCAAGCTGGCCAGCAAAACGATAACTAGAAATATTGAAGATTTCATCTTCAGGATGTCAACGGTGTCAGAATATCTTACCTGAGGCGCTTAGTCGATTCGAAGAACTACAACCGGATCTACATTTGCGGCGCGAATAGCCGGTAAATAACTGGCCGCGAGCGCTACCGAGAATAAAATTCAATCCACACGCGAAAGTGGTTGGATCGCCCTTTCACTTCGAACAGCAAACTCGTAAAAGGGGGCTCAACATCACTGCAACAGGTAAACCGAGGATCAACCCAATCACAAGCAGCCGGAACGTCTGGCGAACACCAATGCTTTGATCCGGTAACCATCGGCTCCTAACGTCATTCGAATGCCGGTTCTTTTTCGCCGCTGGGCCACTGAGTACGCGATCACCCACGGCGCGGACGACAGAAAAGGTTGCGGTGTTCGCGCCAATAGCTAACGCGAGGTTTACGATTACCGCGATCGCGAATGCCGGCGCATTCCGTAATTGCCGGACCACATACCGGATATCTCGTAGCATTGTTTCGCAAAAACTGGGTTTCATAAAGCCGGCCGCTCCACATTTGCCGGTCTCCTCCTTCACACGCACCCTCGATAGAATCGTAATGCTCGATGCTGCCAGTAAAGCACGTGATTGTGGTCCTCGCACTGGTTACAGCCGGTCAAATCGCTTACCCGCAGCATGACCACGATTCCACATCGTCTCTTCCGAACTACATTAAGACTCCGATGCCGCTGTTTCCGAAAGCGCTGGGCAAGTTCACACACCCGATCTCTTCCTCGAATCGTGAGGCGCAAGTATATTTCAATCAGGGCTTCCAGCTCATGTACGCGTTCGACAAGGTGGACGCGATCCGGTCGTTTCGTGAAGCCGAGAAGCGCGATCCGGATTGCGCGATCTGCTATTGGGGCGAGGCCTGGTCCTGGGGGTCGTTCCTGAACGGACATATGCAGGACAACGAAGGGCCCTTTGCGTTTGCGGCGATCCAAAAGGCGCGCCAGCTCGTCGCCGATCATGCCAATGCCGAAGAGCGCGCGTTCATTGAGGCCATGTCCGTGCGTTACGGCGAAGACGGACGTGAGCGAGGCACGGCCTACGCGGATGCCATGCGAAAAGTCCATGGACGGTTTCCGAACGACGTGGATGCCGGCACGCTTTACGGAGAGGCGCTGTTCCTGTTAGAGCCGCGGCGGGGCTGGCGCGATATTCATTCTCCGAATGTGCAGCGAATCGTGGGTGTTCTCGAAACCGTCCTCGCGATCGATAGCCGGCATCTCGGAGCGTGCCATCTCTATATCCACCTGACGGAAGCGACTACCGAACCGGCAAAAGCCGAGGCTTGCGCGGACAGCATTGGAAATGCGATACCCGGCGCGAGCCACATTAACCACATGCCCTCCCACACTTGGAACCGGCTGGGCCGCTGGGGGGATTCTGTCCGCGCAATATTCAGGCTTGGCATTCCGATCAGAAAGCCGCCATAGGAGAGGGCTTCGCGATCTATCCATCGCATAACCTGCACATGCTGCTGTATGCGGCAAGTATGGACGGCCAAGGCGCAATCGCCGTGCAAGCCGCAAAAGATTACGACAAAATGGCGGGCGATCATATCTACCCGATTCTGACTTTGATCCGGTTCGGCCGCTTCGACGAGGTCCTCGATATTACCGAGCCTACGAAGGAGCGCACTGCCGCCGGCGTCTGGGAATTCGGCCAGGGTTACGCCCGTCTCCGTAAAGGTGACAAAGACGTCGCGCGCGCTCATCTGCATCGTTTGCTCGAGGACGCTGCCACGTCGACCGAGATGATTCGATTCAATTCCGCGCGCAATGCGCTGGGAACGCTGGGCGGCATTCTCGAAGGCGAGATCTACCGCGCCGACGGCGATCTGGCGAAAGCGATCACAGCGTTCCACCGTGCCGTTGCCCAGGAGGACGCCATGACCTACGACGAGCCCGAGCCTTTGCCGTTCGCGGCTCGCCATTGGCTGGGAGCCACGCTGCTCGAAGCCAAAGATTATGCGAACGCCGAGCGAGTGTATCGCGAAGAGCTAAAGAATCATCCGCACAACGGCTGGTCGCTATTTGGACTGAAAGCGGCGTTGGAAGGGCAGAGTAAGCCCTCCACCGAAGTGGAGAAAGATTTCGAGGCGAGTTGGGCCCGATCCGATAGCTGGATTCGCGCGTCCCGATTTTAACCGGCTCGACAAATTGCCGCACTACCATGAATCGATGCTGATTCTCGCTTCGGCCTCCCCGCGCCGCCACGAATTGTTGCTCGCGGCTGGCATCGATCATGTGGTTCGCGCGGCCGAAATTATAGAAGAGCGCCGTCCCGATGAGCCGCCCGCCCGCCTTGTCGAACGGCTGGCGGAGGAAAAAGCGCGCGCGATCCCCTGTTCGGCGGAGGACATCGTGCTCGGGGCCGACACGATCGTCTGTCTCGACGACTTCGTATTAGGCAAACCGGCCGATGACGACGACGCGCGCCGCATGCTGCGTTTGCTTTCCGGCCGGGACCACTGGGTCTACACCGGCATTTGCATTCTGGCAGATGGAAAAACGATTCGGGATGTCGCTAGTACTCGGGTTTCCTTCGAGCGAATGGGAGAGAATGAGATTGAGGAGTACACTCGAAGCGGGGAGCCGCGGGACAAAGCGGGCGCGTACGCGATTCAAGGACTGGGCTCGAAATTTGTCCGCTCGATACAAGGGTGCTATCAAAACGTAGTGGGACTGCCGGTATCCCTGGTGTATCGGCATCTGCGCGATTTGCCGGCGCACGGCGGTTAGCTGCCGGGCTATGTCTTGTCTCGCTTGCCTCTTGGGGCGCGCAGGACAATGCAGCCGAGTGGAAACAAGAAGGCATCCTTTATCTGGATCATGCGCTGAACGCACGGCAGCACACCGTGCCCGTGCAAGCCGTGCGGCTGGGGGACGGGTTCTGGAGCGCACGCCGTAAAGTCACCACCGAGCGCAGTCTGCCGACCTTGCTCGATCTTTTGGAAGAGCACGGCGTGGTGGACAATTTCCGCCGCTTGGCCGGCCGTCCGGATTTGGCGCGAAAGGGCCCGGTCTACACAGATTCGGATCTGTACAAGTGGATCGAGGCCGCGGCCTGGGCGCTCGCTTCGAACGAGACTTCCGATGCCGACAAGCAGAAACTGCGCGGCGATATCGAATCGCTCACCACGCATATTCTGGCGGCGCAGGAGCCGAGCGGATATCTCAACACCTACTATGTGGGCGATAAGGCGCGCCTTCGCTTTACCGAACTGACTCGCTCGCACGAAGACTATTGCCTGGGACATCTCCTGCAGGCGGGCATCGCCTATTACCGCGCCACCGGAAGCCGCCGTCTGCTCGATGCCGGTATCCGTTTCGCCGATTATGTTGTGGACCAATTCGGCCCTGCCAAGCGGCCCTTTGTGACCGGCCATCCTGAGCTCGAAATGGCGCTCGTCGAGCTCTACCGGACCACTGGTCAGAACAAGTATCTGGATTTCGCTCGCTACCTGTTTAGCGGAGTTGAGAAAGACCGGCTGAAGCTGAAAGACGCGGATATGCGCTACATGTTCAGCGGCAAACCTTTCGTTTCGCATACCGAGTTCGAAGGACATGCCGTGCGCGCCTTGTATGCCGCTTCCGGGGCGACTGACTACTTCACAGAAGCGGGCGACCCGGCATTCAAAAGGACGCTTGACCTGCTTTGGACCGACCTCACCATGCGCAAGATGTACATCACGGGCGGCGTGGGCTCGCGCTCTGGCGGAGAAAGTTTCGGCGATCCCTACGAGTTGCCGAGTGAACAGGCCTATGCCGAGACCTGCGCCGCAATCGCCAACGTGATGTGGAATTTCCGCATGCTTACGCTGACCGGCGATGCGCGTTATGCCGATGTATTAGAACGCGCTCTGTACAACGGCGTGAATTCGGGCATGTCGCTCTCGGGCAACCTGTACTGCTATCGGAACCCGCTTGCCTCGAGCGGCGAAAAATTGCGCAGTCCTTGGTATGACACGACCTGCTGTCCGCCGAACATCGAACGGCTGTTCGAATCCCTGCCCGGCTACTTCTATGCCCTCAGCCGCGATGGGGTGTACGTGAACCTCTACCATAATTCGGACCTCGATTGGCATCTCGAGGACGGCACCGGGATCAAGATCGCACAGACCACGAATTACCCCTGGAGCGGAGATGTGAAATTTGCGATCGATCCCGCCCGCAGCGCATCTTTTACGATCTATCTACGATGGCCTGCCTGGGCGCCATCGGCGGACGTGCTTGTGAACGGTCAGCCGGCCGCCTTGGGAACGGCAAAACGGGGCAGCTACATCGCGCTTTCGCGGACCTGGAATCCCGGCGATTCCATCAGCCTGAGCCTGCCAATGCAACCGGTCGCGATGGCCGCCAATCCGCGGGTCACCGATACCTACGGGCGCGTAGCCCTGCAGCGTGGTCCGCTCGTCTATGCCCTGGAACAGATCGATCAGCCGGGTCTTGCCTTGGGCGACTTGTTTATCAGACCGGCCGGACCGATTACGACGGAATCGCGCAGAGATCTATTAGGTGGCATAAGCGTCTTAAAGATTTCCGGGCAAGCTGCCGAAAGGTCCATCAGTGAGGAACCTCTCTATCAGCCCTTGGCGGCTATGCAGAATCGGGCCAAGCGGTTGGTTACATTGACCTTCATTCCCTACTATGCAATTGGCAACAGAGACCCGAGTCCGATGGCGGTCTGGGTCCCGGTCACTAGAGATTCTCTGGCGTTCTCCAGCGCGCTTGCCGGCGAAAAACGCCCAGCGGCTCAGTAATGGAGCGCGCGGATACGGCACAAAGGTGTGGCAAGATTAAATAGACACGCGGAGATCATCCAGGTCCATGAGTAGCCCCTTCCTACTACAGAAATCGGCGATAACCGCCTTGGTTTTAGCGTTTTGCCTCTCTTTCGAGAGCAACGCGCAGCAGGCGCCCATCGCTCCGCCCCCAATGCCGGAACAACAACCGAGGACTACACCGCCGCCTGCCGCGGGCGGCGATAAGGGGAGTGATAAGGATAAGGCCAACCCGGACCATGCGACGGGACCGGGCGCCGCCGTCGACTCCAATAGCTACAAAATCGGTCCGTCCGATATTTTGTTGATTCGCGTTTGGAATGAGGAGAAATTCTCCGGTCCGGTGGCAGTCCACCAGGATGGCAAGATTACCCTTCCTTTGGTGGGGGACATCGATGCCGGCGGTTTAACCCCGATCGAAGTTCAGGACACGGTAGCCAAGGCCCTGACTAAATATGTAGTGAAGCCCCTGGTAACGGTGACCGTTCAGGAAGTCGGAAGCAAAAAGTATTATCTGGATGGTCAAGTAAATCATCCGGGTGAATTCCCGCTGGCGATACCCACCACGATTTTAGAGGCGATCAGCCGCGCGGGCGGGCTGCAGGAATTTGCCAACACCAAAAAGATATACATCCTCCGCGGCGATAAGCGGCTCCCCTTCAACTACAAAGACGTGCTACGCGGCAAGCACATGGAGCAGAACATCCGGGTAGAACCGGGAGATCACATTGTTGTTCCTTAAGAGCGCAATACAGGGCCTTTTATCATGCTAGACAGACTATCGATTCCCCGGCGGGCACTCGACTTTGAAGACTACATCGACATTATCCGGCGGAATTTTCGCTGGATCATCGGTCCGGCCTTCGCCGGATTGATCATCTCAACAGTCGTGGCCTACATGATGCAGGATACTTTTGTCTCGTCGGCTGTCATCCGCATCGTGCCGCAGCAAATCTCGGAAGACCTCATCAAGAACACCAGCTCGCAGGATGTGTCGGATCGAATCAACGGCATGGCGCAGCAGATCTTGAGCCGTGGCACTCTGACCAACCTGATCGAGACCTACGGCCTTTACAAGGAAGAATTGAAGCATGCGCCCATGCAGGACGTGGTTACAACCATGCACAGCGCCATCAATATCGGCGCGGCGGGTGGTGTGACGAGCATGGCTGGCACCCGGAGTCTCCCTGCGATGACCATCCAGTTCGCCTATCGCGATCCCGTGCTTGCCACCAAAGTATGCGGCGAGCTGGTATCGCGCTTCATGAACGCGAGTTCGCAGGACGTAATGGACTCGCAGCTTGCCGCGAATCAGTTCCTGAAGGATGAGTTTGATCGCGCCAAGCGCGAGTTGGACGCGGTAGAGCAAAAGCTTACCGACTACAAGGCGAAGCACGCCGGACAACTGCCCGACGAGCTGCAGTCAAATATTTCGCAAATGAACGCGCTCGACCAGAGGTCAAGTTCTCTATCGGAAGCGGCTACGCGAAATGCGGAGCGGCGGATGATGCTTGAGTCGGAGCTGCGAGCGAGAAAAGATCGTTTGGCGGCGCTGAAGAGAAATAATTATCAATCGGCGGGCGGCGATAAGATTTCGGACCTCGATCACCAGATTGGCGAATACGAATCGGCCATCTCGGCCATGAAAGATCGCTACACCGATGACTATCCCGACCTGCAAGCGGCCCGCGACCGGCTGGCGGTTCTGAAAAAACAACGGGACGACGCTTTGAAAAATGCCGGCAAAAATGAGCCCACCACCGCTGTTGCCCTTGCTGGCGAGAGCCCGGCGGCCGCGCGGGATCGAATGGAGGCCGAGCAATCGGTAGAAGTGGTCCAAACGCAGCTCAAAGCTCTCGCGCTGGAGGAACGGGATGTTCAGCGCGGCATGGCCCAGGTGAACGAAGCTCTGAAAAGGTACCAGGGGCGGATCGAGGGCATTCCGGCCGGCGAGATGGAATATGCCGAGCTCGTCCGGGACCGGGAGCATGCCCGGCAAAAATACGATGAATTCGAGGGAAAGCTCCACAAAACTAATGTGTCGATGGAACTGGAGCGGCGAAAACAGGGCGAGACCCTGGAACTTCTCGATGCGCCTTCCAGCCCAATAGCGCCTGCCAAGCCGCAAAGAGCCATGATTATACCGATTGGACTCGTCGCTGGTTTGGTGCTGGGAGCCATTCTTGTCGCGCTGCGGGAGGTCAAAGATACGTCTCTCAAGAACCTCAAAGATGCGCGCCTGTACACGCAGCTCTCTATCCTTGGCAGTATTCCGTTGCTTGAAAATGACGTCGTGGTACAACGCCGGAAACAAGTGCTATGGGTCGGTTGGGCAACAGGCACAATTCTCGGTTTGGCGATTATGGCCGGGTCAGTCGCACATTACTACTGGAGTAGGACATAAACACACATGAGCCGGGTCCACGATGCTTTACGAAAAGCAGGGCAGGAGAATTCCGCAGCCGCGAAGGGCAATATTCCGCGCCCGCCGCAGGCTCCAGTGGCCCCGCCGCCGGTGCGGGAACCCGGCGTTCAGCCTGAAGAACCAGTAGCGACTCGGGTGAGCATCGCGCCAGCAGCCCTGGTGAGCGACGCACATGGTGGTCTAGAAAATCTCGAAGCGTGCATTCAAGCGTGCGCGGAAGATCCCGTTCAATCCCCTGAGCGATGCTTTGCTGGTGAATCCGAGCAAACCGCGCGAGGCTCCGGCGGAAGAATTTCGGAGTCTAAGGACCCGTCTCAATCACATGCAAACGGTTCAACCGTTGCATACATTAGTCGTCACAAGTGCTTCTCCGGCCGAGGGTAAGTCGTTCACCGCGGCGAATCTCGCTCTCACGCAGGCGCAACTTGCCGAGCATCGCGTGTTGTTGATCGATTTCGACTTCCGCCGGCCTACCGTCGATAAGGTTTTTCAAATTCCGATCGCCCCCGGAATGACCAACTATCTGCAAGGTACGGCGTCTTTCAGCGACGTGATAAAGCGCGTGGCCGATTCTAATCTCTACATCATCACGGCCGGCGACCCGGTCACCAATCCGCTTGAGCTCCTCAACCTCAAAGAGTGCGGGAGTCTGCTTGCCGAAGTGAGAAGCCACTTCGATTGGGTCATCCTCGATAGCCCGCCGCTTCTCTTTGCGGCAGACGGAAATTTGCTCGCCACCATGTGCGACGGCACAATTCTGGTTGTGAGAATCGGCACAACCACTTTCGATTCAGTGAGCCGGGCGCTGCAGTCGCTGTGCGAGAACAACGTACTGGGAATCGTGGTAAATGGAGCGCGCCGGGGCGAGCTCTATAGCAAATACAGCTACTATCACGATTACTACACCTACGGAACCGACGCCGAAAACAAAGAAGAACCCGATAAAGACCTGGAAGCCGATACTATCGCCGCGAACTCCTAGCGCGCAACACGGTTAGAACGGATAGCGCGGGCTCAGGTTATTATTCTTCTGCGGTTGTGCCGCGGTGCCCTCTGCGAGCGATCTGCCCGGCGGGCGCATTGCTGAAATCCAGATCAGCCGCGCTGAACGTCAGCGCGCGATCGAGCACCATCTCCACAGTGGAACCGCGCAACAACGTGGCATCCGGGCCGCGCGTGAGGAGTACGCCGATCAACCCGGCCGCGGCGCCGCCTCCAAGTCCGATCAGACTTCCGCCGCCGATGTGTCCCGCCGCCGCTCCGATGCCCGTGCCGATCCCGGCGCCCGCCGCAGTCGATCCCACTACTGTCCCGATATCGTCTTTCTTGTCTCCCGGACCTTTAACGGTGCTCTCTTCCCGCTTCAACGTGCCTTCGTTACTGGCATCGAGTCCGCCCAGATCGGCACGGAAGTTGCGGGTAACTCCATTGAGCAGAACAATCGAATCGAAGCGCACCTGCAATTCGCCCCGGCCATGCGCCCGGCCCGGCTTCTTTACGTTGAGGAGCGTGCCAGTCACCCAGCTCCCTTGCGGGATCACGATCCGATTCCCCGCGACCACCGGGAACGCCGTTTCCAGGTAAATGCGATCTCCGGCGAGGGAGTGTTTAGTACTCACGCTTTTCACTACGTTGAGCAGGATGTGCGTTCCCGCGTCGACTTGATATTGGCCCGGAGCACGGTTCTGATCGCGTGTCTTCAAACTGTCCGGTGTGGTGCCAGGTGCAACGGGCGTCACGGGCTCAACCCGTGTTTGCGCGGCTAGACACAGCCGCGGCGGTTAACCCGCACAAAAACACAAGACCTTTCTTCATGCGATCACTCCGTTCTTTCTAGTCTAGCGGAATTAACGTGCAACAGACTTCGCCGCGCTTTCTTCACAATCGTGCTCGCCGGAAGCTGCGCCAAGCTGGCACAGTGCCACCCATTGGCACTCGCCGATGTCCATTGGTGCCGTAGCCTCCCGCACTTCAAACGAATAGTTATGACACGTAATGCCATGCCGGAAGGACGCGAGTTTCGCGCCCGGGGTTGCGCCGGGCAAATGGATGGCCTCCGGCAACTCCCAAAACCCGGGCATCAGCCGCGCCGTCGGCGGTCTCTGCCAGAGCAGCACGTTTGCCCCCTCTTTCAATCCAGAAGACGGCGCGCCGCTCTTGAACCATCGCCGTGCGAACGGCTTTCACCGGCAATTCGTTCTGCATGCCGCTCGCGCGTGCGCGGCAGAATTTCGCTACGGGGCACAGCAGGCATTGCGGATTTTTCGGAAGGCAGACAGTCGCGCCCAGTTCCATCATTGCCTGATTGAACGCACCCGGACGCTCGCTATCCAACATCCGCTGCGCCAATGCAGCGAAGCGCCGGCGGCCTGGGCCGGATGCAATATTCGTTCGCTCCTCCAGTACCCGGCTCAACACCCGCAATACATTTCCATCGAGCGCCGCATGCGGCAGATCGAAAGCGATACTTGAAATCGCCGCAGCCGTGTAGTCGCCTACGCCCGGCAGATCGCGGATATCTTGGTAGGTCGCCGGGAAACTGCCCCGGTCCTGCATCAGCCGCGCAGCTTGCTGCATATTGCGCGCACGGTAATAATAGCCGAGCCCGGCCCAGTGCCCCAACAGCTCCGGCTCGGATGCGGAAGCGAGCGCGCGAAAGTCCGGAAAGCGCCCGAGAAATCGCTGATAATACGGTATGACAGCCGCCACGCGCGTCTGCTGCAGCATGATTTCGGAGACCCAGATACGATACGGATCTCTCGTTTCACGCCACGGCAGCGTGCGCTGGTGTACCGCGAACCAGCCAAGCAGATCACGGCGAAATTGTTGTATCTCCTGCCCGGAGAGCGCGCAGTCCGGCGTCTTATACTGGTGAAGGAACTCCTTTCCACCCGCTTTTCCTCGTCTTTTTTCAGCCATGCCGGAACATTCCAGCTTACCGTCTAGGCCCGTGCTGGCCATTCACGGCGCCCGCGTTCACAACCTCAAGGACATAAGCGTCGATATTCCGCATAACCAGCTGACCGTCGTCACCGGCGTCTCCGGCTCCGGCAAATCTTCGCTCGCCTTCGACACGATTTACGCCGAAGGCCAGCGGCGCTACGTGGAATCGCTCTCGGCTTATGCGCGGCAGTTCCTCGAGCGCATGGAAAAGCCGGATGTGGACGAAATTCTCGGCATCGCGCCACCGATCGCCATCCGGCAGAAAAACCAGACCAGGAATCCGCGCTCTACGGTCGCGACCGCCACGGAACTGTACGATTTCATGCGCCTGTTGTGGGCGCGCGCCGGCCGCACTTATTGCCCGAACGACGGAACGCGCATTCAGAACGACACTGTCGATCAAGTGGCCGACGCCATGCTCGAGCAGCCCGAAGCCTCTCGCTGGTACGCCTTGTTTCCGGTAAAGCCGCCCGGCGCGGCGGAAGCCGCCGCGCTGCGCGATCGTTTATTCGACCTCCGGAAAAAAGGTTTTGGCCGCCTGTTCCAAGAGGGGAAAATTTTCGAGTTCTCCACACCCGAGTCACTGCTCGAAATCGACTTTGCGAAACCGCTTTATGTGCTGGCGGACCGGATCGTGATTCGAGCCGACTTGCATCAGCGCCTCGTGGATACGGTCGAAATCTGCTATCGGGAATCGGGAGAAGTGTTCTTTGAGCAGGCGGGCGTGGCCGATCCCGCCCGGCTGCACTTCAGTGAAAAGTTCGCGTGTAAGGTCTGCGGTTTGACCGCAGCCGCGCCCGAGCCGTCCATGTTTAGTTTCAACAATCCGATGGGCGCATGTCCGGTTTGCCAGGGCTTCGGAAACACGGTAGATTACGATCTCGATCTTATCGTCCCGGATCCGTCTCTTTCTCTCGAAGAGGGTGCGGTCGATCCGTGGACCAAGCCGCAATACACCTGGTATTACGACGAAGACTTCAAACCCAAAGCGCGTGGCAAGGCGCGGCTCAACATTGCGTACGCGGATTTGAAAGCGGAGGAAAAGGAATTCGTCCGCGGTCATGTGCGCCGCTTCTTTAAGGAAGTCGAGCGCAAGAAGTACAAAGTCCACGTGCGGGTCTTCATGAGCCGTTATCGGGCCTATACCGAATGTCCCGGCTTGCCGGGGAGCGCGGCTGCGGCCCGAAGCGCTCTGGGTGAAGCTCGGCGATTTGAATATCGCGCAGGTGGCCCACATGAATATCGCGCGCGCACGGGAGTTTTTCGACGCATTGGTATTGAGCCCGGAAGAGCGTGAAATTGCCGACCGCGTTCTCGACGAGATACGCCAGCGAGCAAAATTCCTGAACGACGTGGGCCTGGAATATCTTACGCTCGATCGCTTATCGGCAACGCTTTCCGGCGGCGAGGCCCAGCGCATACAGCTTGCTACATGCCTGGGGTCGCGCCTGGTGGGCGCGATCTATGTCTTGGACGAGCCGTCTATCGGGCTACATAGCCGCGATACCGCGCGTCTGGTTCACATTCTTAAAGATCTGCGCGAGCTCGGGAACACGATCATAGTCGTGGAGCACGATCCTGAAATCATGGCCGAGGCGGATTACATACTGGACCTCGGGCCAGGGGCGGGAGAAACTGGCGGCCGCGTCATGTTCGCGGGAACCTATCCGCAACTGCTCTCGCCAGCGGCAGGAAAAGAGCGCGACACTGTTTCGCTGACTGGCCGCTATTTGCGCGGGGAGCTGCCCGTTTCGCGCAAGCTGGATCGCCGGAAAATCAATTCCAGGCGCAAGATAACCTTTACAGGCGCGCGCGCCAATAACCTGAAGAACGTCGACGTCGAAATTCCTTTGGGCGTCATGGTCGTGGTCACCGGCGTGTCCGGTTCGGGCAAGTCAAGCCTGGTGCACGAAGTGATCTATCGCGCTCTCGATTTGCGCGTGAATAAAGAACGGCAGGCGGCGGATGGGGCAACCGAAGAGGAAGGCAGCGCTCGCAAGCTTCCGCTCAAGCGCGTGGATCGTGCGGACCTTCTGACCAGCGTGGTGATGGTGGATCAATCCCCTATTGGAAGAACGCCCCGCTCGAACCCCGTCACTTACATAAAGGCTTTCGACATCATCCGCGATCTTTTTGCATGTACACCCGAAGCGGAGCGGCGCGGCTACACCCCCGGTCATTTTTCGTTCAATATTCCCGGCGGCCGCTGTGAAACCTGCCAGGGCGATGGCACAGTGACGGTCGAGATGCAGTTCCTCGCTGACGTGGAGCTCATCTGCGAAGAGTGTAAAGGCACGCGCTACAAGCAGAGCGTACTCGACGTGCGCTATCACGGCTTGAATATTTATGAAGTGTTGCAACTGACTGTCCGCGAAGCCATGTCTTTTTTTGCGGGCGCTTCGAAGCTTGCCGCGCGCTTGAAAGTTCTGAACGATGTCGGCCTCGGATACTTGCGGCTAGGGCAATCGGCAACCACGTTAAGTGGCGGCGAAGCGCAGCGCGTGAAGCTGGCCGCGCATTTGGCGCAATCCACCTGCGAAGGAACATTATTCCTATTCGACGAGCCGACTACCGGACTGCATTTCGACGATATCGCGAAACTGCTCGCCTCTTTCGAGCGGCTGATCGCCAATGGCGGCAGTGTGCTCGTTATTGAGCACAATCTCGACCTGATCCAAGCCGCCGATTGGATCATCGACTTGGGGCCGGAGGGCGGAGAAGCCGGCGGCCGCATTGTAGCGCAAGGCACGCCGGAGGCGATCGCCGCAGTTCCCGAATCCTACACCGGCAAATACCTCAAACAGGCGCTTGCGGATCGGGCGATTGCATAATGAAGAGCCCGCGGGCGCTGCCGTCGGTCGACCAAGTGCTCCGCGAACTCGGAAGCCTGGAAGGGTTTCCCCACGATCTCGTTGTCTCCGAAATTCGCTCCGTGCTCGCCGAAATCCGCGAAACGGACGCCGAGTTTGGCCCGATCGAGCAACTGGTCAGGGACCGCTTGCGCGCGCTTGGCGAGCCTTCTCTGCGCCGAGTAATCAACGCGACGGGCGTGGTCCTGCACACCAATTTAGGCCGCGCGCCGCTCGCGCGATTCGAGCCGATCGACGGGTACTCCAATCTCGAATACGATCTGATCTCGGGCAAGCGTGGCCGCCGCGATTCACATACTGCCCGTTTGCTGGAGCGGCTTCTCGGCTGGCCTGCCATCGTTGTCAACAACAACGCCGCGGCAGTGTATCTGGTTCTCAAGGAATTGGCGTTTGGCCACGAGGTGATCGTCTCGCGCGGCGAGCTGATTGAGATTGGCGATGGGTTTCGTATTCCCGAGATCATGGCAAGCTCAGGTGCAATCATTCGTGAAGTAGGAACCACCAACCGAACACACCTTGCGGATTATCGCGATGCCATCAATGACCGGACCCGCCTCATTCTACGCGTGCATCCGTCCAACTTTCGCATCAGTGGTTTTACGGCGCGCCCCGATTTGCGAGATCTGACGGCGCTGGGGAATGAGCGCGCTATTCCTGTCTTTGAAGATCTCGGCAGCGGATGCCTGGCCAATGGAATCGACGAGCCTTTGGTGACCGATAGCCTCGCGGCAGGCGTGAAGATCATTTCCTTTAGTTGCGACAAGTTGATGGGTGGTCCGCAAGCCGGCGTGATCGCAGGCGATGCGCAACTGATCGCGCGCATGCGCCGGAATCCCGTCTATCGCGCCTTACGTGTCGACAAGCTCATCATTCAGGCGCTCGAAACAACGCTTGGCCACGTTATTCGCAAGGATTGGCAGGCCATTCCTGCTTTGCGCATGATCTTTGCCGCGCTCGATGAGATTCGCGGCCGTGCCGACCGCCTCGCATCAAACTTGGAGGACATGCAACCGTCCGTCCGTCCCGATGAATCCCTCGCCGGCGGCGGCGCTTTGCCCGATAAAACGGTTCCTACGTGGGTAGTTGAACTCGATGTGCCCGCTGCGGTTGAATTCGAAAAACGGCTGCGCACCGGGGCGTGCCCTGTGGTCTCCCGAATCGAAAAAGGCAAAATCGTGCTCGACATGCGCACGGTAGCGGAACACGAAGTAGATGCGCTGGCGGAAGCGCTCAGAGCCGCCACACAACCTGTCCAGCGACAACACTCGCAACCGGCCCACCCCTGAATTTACGCCCGTGAAAGGGCGTGTTACTGCTCTTTGAAGCGGAGCGGCTCACATCGTACGTCCATTCACGATCCAAGCTGAACACCGTCACATCCGCCGCTCCTCCCGTGCGCAAGGCGCCGCGATCCAACGAAAGAATGCGCGCGGGATTCTGCGTGAATAATCGGATCAGGTGCGCCAGATCGACGTGACCCGGATGGTAGAGCTGCTCGAGCGCTAGCCCGAGCGCGGTCTCGAGCCCGATAATGCCGAAAGGACAGCGTTCGAACTCCTGCATCTTCTCAGCCCCCGCGTGCGGCGCGTGGTCCGTAGCGATCGCGTCGACTACGCCTTCCATGAGCCCTCGTTTCACGGCTCCCACGTCCGGCCGTTCACGAAGCGGCGGCTTCATCTTATAGTTGCTGTCGTACGGCGCCATGTCCCGGTCGGCCAGCACAAAGTGATGCGGCGTGGCCTCGCAGGTCACGCGTAGCCCTCGCTTTCTTGCAAACCCCACCATCTCCACCGAATGATGGGAAGAGATGTGGGCGACGTGGTAGCGCACCCCCGTGAGTTCGGCCAGGATGAGATCGCGCGCGACCATGACGTCTTCCGAGCTGCGTGGAATCCCGCGCAATCCCAGGCGCGTCGATTCCATGCCTTCGTGCATATCGCCGCCCGCGCTCAAGTGCAGGTCTTCGCAATGTTCGATGTAAGGAAGATCCAGCGCTTGGGCGAACTCCATGGCACGCCGGGCGACGCGCGCATTCATCACGGGCTTTCCATCATCGGAGATCGCGACGATGCCCGCTTCCTTCATGGATGCAAAGGCGGCCAGCGCTTCGCCTGCGCTGTTTTTGGTGATCGCGCCGATCGGAAAAACATTCACGGCGGCAAATCGCCGCGCCCGATCCACGATATAGCTCGTGACGTGGGCGCTATCGTTCACCGGCTGCGTGTTCGGCATGCAGCAGACCGAAGTAAAACCTCCGGCAGCGGCGGCGCGCGCGCCTGTCTCGATAGTCTCGGCATGCTCGAAACCGGGCTCGCGCAGGTGGACGTGCATGTCGATGAACCCCGGCGCCACAATCAATCCCGTGGCGTCGAACTCCTCGGCGCCGCTAGCGTCGATAGAAGGCCCAACCTGCCGAATTGTACCGGCTTCTATTGCGACATCGCAGACTTGATCCAATTCCTGCGCGGGATCGACCACGCGGCCATTTTTAATGACTAATTTGTTCACTCGGCCAGCACCCTTTCGAGCACCGCCATGCGGACCGCTACACCGTTCTCTACCTGATTAAGGATGGCCGACCTCTGCGAATCCGCCACCTCGGAAGAAATTTCCTGTCCGCGGTTGATCGGCCCGGGATGCATTACAATTACGTCCGGTTTCGCAAGCTCCACATGCTCCGGCCGTAATCCGTAAAAACGAAAATATTCGTTCGCGGGAAAGGCCGCTTCGTGCTGCCGCTCGAGCTGGACCCGCAGCATCATGATCACGTCCACATCGCGAATGGCGGTTTCCATATTGGTAGTTAGCTCGACGCCTGGCGCGATCGCGGTCATCTCGCGCGGAAGCAGTGACGCAGGTCCGCACAGCACAACCTGGACGCCGAATTTCGAAAGAAGAAAAATATTGGAACGAGCCACCCGGCTATGCGCGATGTCGCCGATGATCGCGACGCGCAGGTTTTCGAGCGTGCCCCTGCGATCCAGAATGGTGAGCGCGTCGAGCAGCGCTTGCGTGGGATGCTCATGCGTGCCATCGCCCGCGTTCACGATAGGAATCGGCAGATAGCGCGAAAGAAAGTGCGGCGCGCCCGAAGCGGCATGCCGCATGACGATGGCATCCGGCCGCATGGCTCCCAAAGTGTTCAGCGTGTCCACCAGCGACTCGCCTTTGGAAATACTTGACGCCGCCACTGCAATCGAAAGCACGTCCGCGCCCAGCCGTTTGGCCGCGATTTCGAAGCTCGTGCGCGTGCGCGTCGACGATTCGAAAAATAAATTCACCACAGTGCGGTTTTGCAGTGTTGTGAATCGCTGGAACGATTGCTTGGGAGCGGGCTGAAAATGCTTCGATCGCGTGAGTATCGCTTCGATTTCCGGCCGCGCCAGCGACTCTATGTCAAGTAGTCCCGTCACCTATGCGCTCACGCGGGATTCGTCCTCTACCCTCTCGACCAGCATCACCTTTTCCTGATTGTCGATTTCCTGAAATTTTACTTCGATAATCTCGCTGGCGCTGGTTTGAATGACCCGTCCGATATAGCGCGCCTCAATCGGCAGCTCGCGGAAACCGCGATCGATCAGCACGAGCAATTGCACCCGCGCCGGGCGGCCGTGATCGAACAATGCGTCCAGAGCCGCACGAATGGTCCGGCCCGTATAGAGAACATCGTCCACCAGAACGATGTCTTTCCCGCCTACCGGAAAATCGATCTGCTTGGCGTTCAAAACCGGCCGCTCTCCAATCGTTGACAGATCGTCGCGATACAGATTGATATCCAGGACGCCGACCGGAACATTCATGTTCTCGAGGCTCCCGATCTTATCCGCCAGGCGCCGCGCCAGCGGCACGCCCCGCCGCACAATACCAACGAAAGCAAGCTTGCTCAAGTCAGCGCTTTTTTCAAGAATTTCATGCGCCAGCCGCACGAGCGTGCGGTCCATTTCGGATGCGCTCATGAGCTGTCTTATGTCGCGAACCATGGACTGTCACGCCAGAGTATCATGCCGGTTCACCCCTTCAACCGTCCACGAATACGGCGCGCCAGCTTCTCGATCTCTTCCGTCTTCTTGACGGACTCGACAGGAACCACGTAGCTGCCGGCCTTCTTCAATTGTTCTTGCAATTCCTGAGCGGCCGCGACAAGCTCGCCCGCATCTTTCAACGCCTCCTCATGATTCTGTTTGGCGATAGCGTCTTTCTGCGATTTGCCGTTCGGGAGGCGGCCATCCTCAGCCGGATCTCGAGGAACCGGCAACTGCCGCTCGTATGGCGCTTGCGCATTCGCTGTCATGCGAGAAGCCAGCAGCGAGAGCAACGCAGCGCGGCGCGTGTGGTCCATCTGGTTGCTATCATAAGCCACTTATGGACGTGACCATCGGGGTCGTTGGGCTGGGTAACGTGGGTTCCGGCACGCTTGAGATATTGGCGGAAAACGGCGCCAGGATCCGTGAGAAGCTCGGGTTCCCGCTACGCGTGAAGGCGGTTTGCAGCCGCAACGCGGGACAAAAAAAGCTGCCATCATTTCCAGCCGCTGTGGCGCGCACGACGGATTGGAAAGAAATTGTGCGCGATCCGGAGATCGATATCGTCGTCGAGTTGGTTGGCGGCACCGCAACGGCCGGACACATCATCGAAGAATCGCTTCGGCAACGCAAGTCGGTTGTCACGGCGAACAAGGAATTGATGGCTGTGCGCGGGGCCGAGCTATGGGGACTCGCGAGCGAAAACGGCGTGAACCTGGCAATGGAGGCGAGTGTTGCCGGCGGAATTCCGATTCACACGATTTTGCGCGAAGGCATCGCCGGCGACCGCGTCAGTGAGCTGTATGGAGTCCTGAACGGCACCAGTAATTTCATCCTCACGGAAATCGAGAAGAGCAATGCGAAATTCGAATCGGTGCTGGCGGAAGCGCAGCAGCTCGGTTATGCCGAGGCGGATCCATCCGCCGATGTAGATGGCCTCGATGCGCGCTCGAAGCTTGCGATCCTCGCCGCGCTTGCCTTCGGCGAGAAACTCACCCCGGCCGATATTTACACCGAGGGCATCCGTCGTATTCTGCCCGTGGATTTTGAATACGCGCATCAATTGAAACACACCATCCGGCTGCTATGCCTGGCGCGACAAAACGAGGACGGCTTGCTGCTCTCCGTCAGGCCAAGTCTGATTCCGCAATCGGCGATTCTCGCGCAGGTACAAGGCGCATACAATGCAGTCTGGATCCGCGGAGTCTATGGAGAAGATACGTTCTACTACGGCCGCGGCGCCGGCGCCAAGCCGACCGGTGTAGCAGTGGTCAGCGATCTGATGCGAGTGGCGCGCGAGATCCGTCATGGCAGCCCCGAGCGTGTGAGCCCATTCGCGCATGAGCGTCTGGGCGAATATAAGCCGCTGCCGATCGCTACGCAGGCGCTGCCGTACTTCCTGCGCTTTCGAGTGGAAGACAAGGCGGGCATCATCGCGACGCTCGCGACAATTCTCGCCAAGCACAAGATCGGAATCGACGCGGTGCTGCAGCTGCCGCGCGAAGACTGGCGCGACCTGCCTTTCGTCATCACGACCGAACCGGCAAAAGAGCAGGCCATTCGCGACGCCCTGGTCGAGATTCGCGACGCCGATTTTCTGGTAGAGCCGCCGCTCGCCATGCCAATGGAGCGTGGGTTCTAGCGAAAGACTCTGGCAAGAGCGAATGAATTCACCGTGAGCAGGTAAATCCAAATGGCGGTGAGCAGGCAGTGAATCTTGCGGTGGAAACCGTCGTTCCGCCATGAATCCCCGCGAAACAAGAACCACTGGAAAAAGAGACGAATCGCCCATACCAAAGTTGTGGTTAGAAAGATTCCGCGAGTGAGTCGTTCGGGCACGAGTAACTCTCGGCCGAAAACGCAAAAATACACCCCCATCAGGAACAAGGCGAGCGCGACATAGAACCAATGGACGATGAAGATTTGGCGGTTAATTGGCCTGAGTTTCTGTATATCGCGGCGCCAATCCAAGTAGCGGTCGAAACCGCCGTGGGCCAGGCCAAGCAAAATGAGCAGCGCGCCTGAAAGGCGCAGATGAAACAGCAGAGTCACCGCGTGGCCTCGAAAACTCGAACGAAAGGTGTGATCTTCGATTCGCGAATGATTTCCAAACCTGTCGTCTGCAAAGTGGAGCGCCAGGTTTGCCGCGATTGGAAATGAAAAAATCCCGGACCGAACGCCAGAAAGTTCGGCAAGTCGCGCAGGTGCTCTAAGATCACTACGCGTCCGCGCGGCGCAAGAACCCTGGCTATTTCCCCGAAGAAAACTAGCCGCGCTTCAGCATGCCGGAACTCATGGGCCACAAAGAGGAGAAAGATTGTATCGAAGACACCATCATCAGCCGCCAAGCGCCGCCACGAACCTGCTTGCAAGCCGTCCGGGCCGGAAATCTCCCGCGCTCTGGCAATCGAAGGCTCGGTCATCTCTTCCGGATCGAACACGTCCAGGACTCGACATTCGCATTCGGGAAATTTGCTTCGAATCCGGCTGCTCATCTCATCCAACCCCGCGTGAACACTCAGCCAATACACGGGTCGAATCATCAGCCAATCGAGTGAGTATAGCGAGGATCGATCGTAGACCCAATGGGAAGCCAGCAGGGAAGCAACCGTCCAATAGAAGGCCGCCGCCAGGAACACGGCGACTGCGACTCGAGCCATGGGAGGCGTCCAGAATATTGCAATCGCCGATGCGCAAATCGCGAGCGCGCTGGCTGCATAAAACCAGCGATTGTACCTCACGATTTGCGCTACGCCGCGATACTTACTGCCGCCCGTCATCGATTTCGAATCCTCTGGCCGCGTTCCCATCGATACGGCACGTTCTCGAGATAGAAAGCATTTGCCAGGACAGGCTGAACTTTGTTGAAAGGCGAGCCGCCGAAAAACGTGGGTGCTTTCTCCACCCGGACTTCAACAGGTTCTGGCTCCCAATGTTCCCGCATGCCGCGCACGGCGATAATCGAGCGTGTTTGTGGCTCGTAATCGAAAGTGTAGGGTAAAGGCCCGGCAAAGCGGCGGGCGGCATGCAGGTCGGTGAAAGGCGACCCTTCAGGCAGAGGCGCGGGCCGAGAATTCAGTTGAGCTCGGACGCTCACATCCGCCTCTCCTTGTGCTGTCTTGATCGCGATGCGCAGTTCCAGTCCGTCATTGTTACAGACTGCTTGGCACACGCTGTACTTGTAATGCGTGAAAACATTTCCAACGCGATACATGAGTCGCCTGTCGGTATCGCTGCGAAGAATGTAGAGCCCGCGCAGCGCACTCGACGAACTGCCCAGCCGCGTGAATATGCGGTAGCCGCTCAGGAAAAAATTCAGCCCCAGTGTCCTCGGAAGAAAACTCGGCCGCAGGCGCTTGGTCGCGACCAAGGCAATGGCCACGAAACCGCAATCTTTATACGTGTCGAGGACCAATCCGGGAGCCAGGAGAGGCTCCAATAACGCCGCTGGGAACGAGTAGGTCAGCACCAGCGAGTAGCGAAATTCGGCCTTCACGGGAAACGGATGCCGCCGCAGAATATGGAGCATTTCTAGCGAAGGGCGCGCGCGTGAGTCACTTGAATGGATCCCCAGAGCATCGCTCGATCTTGCGCCGCGAATTCCGCGGCAGCCTCATCTTCCGGTTCGCGAAAGCTTCGCAAGACCGCAATCGCGTGCTGTGAGGCGGCATGACACACCGCTTTCAGCAATCGCTCTCGAAAGGTCACAGTGGCCCCGTCGGCGATGTTCGACAGCGCGAAAGCATCGAACGATCCGGCCGGCGCCGATTCCAGAAACGCCACCGCATCCGCCGTTTCGAAACGAATGGAGTCTGCGCGTGCCGTGCCGGAGGGAACCGGTTTACCTAGGAACATTCGATGTGCGTATGGATTTTCACTGTTGGCGTGACGCGCAAGCCCGCGCTCCAAGCGGCGCCGCATCAACTCGCCTAGATTCCACACTGGAAAGCCGGCATCCCGTGTGAGAAGGCGAATTGCGAGCGAATCACAGGCCAGTTTTGCGGTACACATCGCGCGAAACAGTGGCGTATTCAGGTGCGCCTGCCAGAAGGCGAGCTGTTCAGCGCAATCGGAAAATTGCAGGAATTGGTCCAGGCGCGCCGGTGTCCACCCCGCTACGATCAGTGCGCGAATCTGCGTTCGCAGAATCCAGTCGATAGCGCCTGCTTTGACCGCGGCTCCGGCCGCGCGTCTTCTGGCATAATTCACCTGCGCCGGATTCAAATCCACCGCCGTCACTTCATGATCGCGGGCCAGGGCGAACGCGGTACAACCGGCGGAAGCGATACAGAATGTGCGGCTCTTGGCCGGAAAAGCTCTCCGCTCGATCTCCGCATCTTCATACATTTGGCCGAACAGCAGACGTGACCCGAAGTTCCAAAGCGTCTCCCCTTTCATGCGCATATCCAAATCAATACAGCGAAGGCGAAGTTGTGAAACAGCATCCCGGCCGGGTCTGGGATAATTTTTCGGGCCCAAACAAGACCGCCTGTGTTCATCGCGAGGAGCAGCGCGATCTGAACAATAGCCGTCGGCTTCGAATAGGCTCCACTCAAAACCAACACGGCAAGCAGCGTCTCGAACCACCCTAGAGCGACAAGAACGACAGGAGCCCCGCGCGGGCCGAGAACCGGGCTCGCCTCGATAACTCGGGCATGCCGCGGCGCGCGGCCGAGCACTTTGCACCAGAAACCTTGAAAAAGCCAGACTCCGGCAATGGAGCAACGTCCCAGCAGCAACTCAGTCGAGGTCGGCATCCGGCGAGACTCCCTTTTTCTTATGCTACGATTCGAAGGAAACCGCCGCGACCCGGAGAGGTGGCTGAGTGGTCGAAAGCAGCGGTTTGCTAAACCGTCGTAGGGTCAAAAACTCTACCGGGGGTTCGAATCCCCCCCTCTCCGCCAGTAAACCTATTGTGCTTAGTTTGACACCGTAACCGTGATCGGCGCCGAAGTAATAGCGTGATTCGATGAATCGATGGCGATCGCATTCAAAATATGGTTGCCGTTGGTCGTGGTCTTTGTATCCCACTGGAAGTTGAAAGGCGATCCGGCGGCGACTGGCGCGCCGAGCGCATAACCATCCAACTCGTATTGAATGGCGGAGACTCCGATAGAGGAGGACGCGGCAGCCCCGAGCGTCACGGTGTTGTTCAGCGTCTGGCCTGGTGTTGGCGAAGTGATTGAGACCGTCGGCCGCGCAACTACTGACGGGGGTTGGAAGAACAGCCCGCTCGCCACCACGCTGTCGGGATTCCAGGGAGTCGGATCGAGCGTGAGATTAACGATGACATGTCCGGTGATGTTCCAGGTGTAGTACACACCGAGCGAGAAGTCCGTGAAGTACTGCGAATAGAGTGGAGCGTTGGTGTTCGCGTCCCGGATCGTGACCGTCTGTGCCCGAACATTGTGGTGCCAGTCGACGAAATAAATCGATAACTCGTGCTGCTGATAATCGACAAAATTCACATCGATGTCGAACGTGGCGTTCGGCACGTTCTTATAAAACGCGGCGCCAATACGTTGATTAGAATTCGCCTTCTGAAGGCCCGGGATATCGGTAGTCGGATCACCGGCGTGCCAGGTGAAAGGCGGAGTCACGGTATTGATGAAATTGATCGCCGCGTAAAAGGGCGGATTGGTGGAATCGTTTGCGATGATTTCGCCATCTTGTCCGTAAACGCCCTTCCAGCTACCCGAAGTGTAGGAATCGATGGAGGCGAGGGTGGCCGAAGGTGTTGGAGCGGCTCCATTGGAAACCGATACCGCAATGCTAGTCGTAGTTTTCAGGCCAAGGTTGTCCTTGGTGATGGCCGATATAGTATGAATCCCGTTCGATACGAGCGGGCTGGCCCAATGCGAAGTAAAGATCGGGCCGGTTCCCATTACTGGTGTGCCAACGTTTGCGCCATCGACTTGGAATTGGACCGTAGCGACGCCTTGCGAGGATTGAGCATTCACGCTCATCGTAACGGGGCCCGCGACCGTTGCATTAAGTACGGGGCTGACAAACGTTACTGCGGGCGGGGTCATTCCGGCAAAGCTGCGGAAGAAGAGGCCGCTGACCGCTGCATTGAGCGAATTGGTGTTGATAACCTGCACCTTGACATGCCCAGTGACGTTCCAAACTTCATAGATGCCGCCGTTAAAGTTAGCTACGGTTTGCGTGTCGAGCACGTTCAGAGTCGTAGCATCGATAATCTGGATCGCTTGCGTACGCGTACTCGTATCGAAATCTAGACAATACAGAGCAATCTGATGAAGCTGGCCGTCGGTAAAGTTCAGGTCGAATGTCTCGCTGGATTGCGAGTAGTAGGTGGCGGCAATCCGATTGGAGCCGGAAGTGTTAGTAAATGGCGCACGGATATCGGTGGTAGATGAGAACCATGTATAAGGATTCGCGCCGGTCACGCCAACGCTCACGTAGTTCGGCGGGTTATTGACATCGTTTGGAATGATAAATCCGTCAGCGCCATATACGCCAATCCAGTTGCCTTTCGTTGTCGTATCGGCCTTGACAAATTCTGCGCTATTCGGAGATGAAACTACATTCAGCACACTGACGGTGGCGCTGGTGGACTTGCTGTGGCCATTAGAATCGATGGCGGTCGCGCTTATGGTATGGCTGCCATTGGAAATGTTCGTGGTGTCCCAATTTGTCGAGAAAGCGGGGCCGGAGCCATTGATGGTGGCGAGCGATTGACCGTCAACCAGGAACTGAACCGAAGTGATACTGGCGGGTGAAGGAGCACTGGCCGTCGCCTGGACATTGACAATTGCCGATACGGTCCCACCAGTTGGATGGGTGATGCTGACGGTAGGAAGAAGGATGACCGGATTCGAGACGGTCACAGTCACGCCGGACGAGGCCGCACCTTTCTGGCCTTGCGTATCCGTAGCAATAGCAGTTAGAGTGTGCTGGTTGTTGGTGACCGTGGTTGTATCCCAGATGAAATTGTAGGATGGGCCGGCGGTCACCGGGCTGCCGAGAACGTCTCCGTCGAGATAGTACTGAACAGACGCAATCCCAACGGACGACGAAGCGGTCGAACTTATATTTACGGTACTCGAAACAGCGCCGGCCGAGGGGCTGTTCAAAATAACCGTTGGCGGCGGCGCCGTGGAAGATCCGCTGCCGTCGAAGAACAAGCCGCTGACGACGGCATTCAAACCGCCGTTATAGGCGACTTTAATAACCACGTGACCGCTGATATTCCAAACCGACCAAACTCCGCTTTGGAAATTTGTGAGAGGCAGCGTGGCGAGTACCGCATTGGTGGAATAGTCCTGAATGGTCATCGTCTGGGCGCGCCCGCTGTTTTCGATGTCGAGAGAATAGAGAGAGACTTGATGAGTTTGACCATCAGTCAAATTCACGTCGAAGCTGAAGTTCGATGTTGCGTAGTAGGTGGATGCGATACGCGAAGTGGCGCTCGGATTTGTATACAGCGCACGCGAGTCGCTGCTTGGGTTATTCCACGTATAAGCAAGCGCGGAGGCAGATGGAATCACCAGTGCGTAAGCAGGAGCGGCGTTGTTTCCATTGGCAATGATGTAACCATTGGCGCCATATTTGCCGACCCAGCTTCCGGCTGTAGTGAAGTCGGTCTTCACAAGCGTGGCGGTGCTGGAAGAACCGCTATTCGCAACCGTCACGGTGACCGTCGCGGTAGCGGTGTGATTCAAAGAGTCGGTCGCTATGGCCGTAATCACATGGTTGCCGTTCGATGCCGTGTTGGTGTTCCATGTCCCCGAATACGGACCGGCGCCGGTGACGGTTGCAAGTGGACTGCCATCAATCTTGAATTGAACACTCTGCATAGTCGTTGGTGACACCGCGTTGGCCACCGCCTGCACCGTGACCGTGTTACTTACAGTTCCAGCGGTCGGATTAGTGATGGATATAATCGGCGGTCCCACAACCACATTGGAAACATTCACCGCCACTCCGGTCGAAGCTGCGCTCTGCTGGTTGAGAGTATCTGTCGCGACCGCGGTCAAAGTATGCGTTCCGTTCGAAACGCCCGTCGTATCCCAGGAATAGGCGTAAGAGGGGCCAGACGTAGAGCTACCCAAAGCCGATCCATCCAGGAAATACTGAACGGTAGCGATACCGATCGAAGAGGCCGCATTGGCACTCACGCTAACCGTGTTCGAGACGGCTCCCGCCACCGGAGTAGCGATGCTGACAGTAGGCGGAGGAGCGGTTGTCGAACCCACGCCGCCGAAGAATATGCCGCCCACGACGGAGTTCAAGCCACCGGTGTAGACCACATTGATGACCACGTGGCCACTGATGTTCCAAACAGCGTAAACGCCGCCGTACATTCCCGACATTGGCTGCGTGCTCAAAACTGTTTGCGTCGCCGGATCCACAATCGTAATCGTCTGACTACGCTGATTGGTTTCGTAATCGAGACAATACAGCGCTATCTGGTGAATTCCTCCGTCGGTCATGTTGATATCGAAACTGAAGGTGGACGTATTAAAAAACGTGGAGGCAATACGCGCGGTGCTGCCTGGGCTAACCTGTAGTGCACGTGGATCGCTGCTGGGTGAGAACCAAGTGTAACTTTGCGCCCCCGTCATCGTTTCAGTGGCATAAGACGGAAGAACCGTGTTGTCGTTCGGGATAACATAGCCATCCGCTCCATACGTTCCGGTCCATCGTCCGAGAGTGCTTGTATCAAATTTCACAAATGTCGCCGTAGGCCCGGTGGGCGCGCTTAGAGCGACCGTAACCGGCACAGGCGCGGATGTCGTGCTTTGGCTCTGTGAATCCGTAGCAACCGCAGTGAGCGAATGGCCGCCGTTGGTTGGATTCGTCCATTCGACTGAGTAAAGTGAACCCGATCCTGAAGTGATTGGCGAGCCGATGTTGACGCCATCCGACTGGAATTGAACAGAAGCGATGGCGGCGTCGGACGTGGCATTGGCCGAGAGAGTAATGGGGCCGGTAATGGGATTTTGCGCCGGCGTGTTCATTGTGACGCTCGGCTTCGCCACAGCGGTCAGGTTTTTAAAGAAGACACCGCTCACAACCGCGTTGAGACTGCCCGGATTGTTTGTGACACGCACGACCACATGGCCGCTGACGTTCCAGGCAGCCCAAACTCCGCCCGTGAAATTGCTAACCGTTTGACTGTCGAGCACTGCGTTGTTAGAAGCGTTCAAAATAGAAATCGTCTGACTGCGCGTCGTGGTATCAAGATCGAGGCAATACAGAGCGATCTGCGATGAGCCAGCGATATTTATATCGATACTGAAACTCGAAGTGTTGTAGAAAGTGGAGGCGATCCGGCTGCCCGAAGACGAACTGGTGTACAGCGCGCGGGCATCGGAACTGGGAGATTCCCACGTCCAATTGTTTGATCCGCTGAAGCCGACGGTCGCGTAACCGGGATGGGTATCGGCGCCATTCGCGATGATGGAGCCATCGGCCCCGTAGACGCCGACCCAATTGCCCTTATGGCTCGTGTCGAAGCCAGTGAAGGACGCGGACTGGGCACGGGCCGCGGTAGCCACAGCCGTTGTAAGGACAAACAACGCCAAGCCGGATTTCAAATAAGAATAAGAACGCATGAGTGCTCTGCCTGAAATAGTGCTCATTGGTATCAGTGCAACGGATCAAAGAAAATGCCGTTGACTGTAACGCTGTTAGGCGCGCTTGCCGGATCGTTAATGATCTCGGTGATCTTGATCGTCACATGACCCGTGAGATTCCAGATCAGATATTTGCCGCTCGGATAGTTAGCAACCGTCTGAGTATCGAGAACAGCCTGGGTTGTAGAGTTCAGGATCAGGATTTTCACATTGCGCGTGCTCGCCTGCCAATCCACGAAATATAATGCGACCTGATGTTGTTGGAAATCAATCAGGTTGACATCGATTAAGACAACCCCATTGTTGTTAACACCGTCCGTGGGCTGGTAGTAGGCGGAAACAATCCGATCCGTAGTCGTGGAAGTCCGGCTCTTCAGCAAGCCTTCCGGAAAATTCGTCGGGTCCGCGTAGGTAAAGAGATTCGCCCCGTTCAGATTGACAGTGGCGTAATACGCCGGGATACTAGCCGCATCGTTCGGAATGAGGAAGCCATCCGTGCCGTAAGTCGTAGTCCAACTGCCGGATGTCGTCGTATCGGTGCCGGCAAAGGTAGCCGCCGGGGCGGGTGCCGCGCCATTCGCTATGGTAATCGCGACCGGGGACGAAACAGTTGTCTGGCCGAGTGTGTCAGTGGCGATAGCTGTCAAAGTGTGCGCGCCGTTCGGCGTCGTGGTCGTGACCCAGGGCTCGGTGTACGGGCCCGGGACAGGTACCGTCGCGAGCAGGTCCGATCCATCTAACTGGAAACGCACCGAAGCGAGACCTACTGCTGAAGTAGCCGTCGCCGCAAGATTGATGCTGCCAAGCACCGAACCGGTGGCCGGACTGGTGAGTGCGACCTGCGGAGCGGGCGACCCTGCGAAAGTACGGAAGAACAGACCGCTGACGACAGCGTTCGAATATGCCTGTCCGCTTGGCCCCGTATACGTGGCTCGAATGATAATGTCGCCCGTGATGTTCCAGACCAGGTAAACACCGTTGTGGAAATTTGCCAGTGAACGCTTGTCTAGAACGGCGTTTGTATTCGCGTCGAGGATCTCGATATCTTCGGTGCGTAGGAAGCTATCGAAATCAACACAGTAAAGCCCGAGTTGATGCGCCAAGCCGTCCGTTATGGATACGCGGATGCTCATGTTAGTCGCGCTGTACCACGCTGATGGATTTCGTCCTGCGCCAAAGGAGCCAGTGCCCGGAGGTATGGCCTGCAAACCGCGAGGATCGTGCGAATCGGCGGGTTGCGTATCGATCCACGTATAAGGCGTTCCGCCGATCATGTTGAGGTTTTGCGTCTTTACATAGGACGGCGGAGCGTTGTTGGTTTCGCCGACGACGTACTCGCCTTCTTGGCCATAAACACCAATCCAATTGCCCGAAGTTGTGGTGTCGAGCTTGACGAACGTAGCGCCCGGCAGCAAGGATCCCGAGTTGGCGACCGTCACGACCACCGGAGCGGACGTGCCGATCAGCCCATTGGCATCGGTTGCGATCGCGGTTAAAACGTGCGACCCGCTCGAGACCGGAACGGAATCCCAAGAAGTGGAATAGAGCGGGCCGGCGCCGCCGATTGCTGCACCGAGATTCACGCCGTCTACCTTGAACTGAACCGACGAGACACCCACCAGTGAAGTGGCGCTGGCCGTGATGGTCACGTTGCCGGATACCGGCCCGGCGGCCGGAGCGGTAATCGAAACGGCGGGCGCGGTCTGGAAGAAGATGCCGCTGACAAGCGGACTGAGCCCGTTAGTGCTAGTTACACGCACCAGTACATGACCAGAGACATTCCAAAGACCGTATTCGCCGCTTTGGAAAGCCGCATTAGCGATGTCCTGAGTGTCGAGCACGCTGTTGCCGTTGGCATCGAGAATCGAAACAGTCTGATTCGGCGCCGTCCCGGCGAAATCTAGGAAGTACAGCACCAGACGGTGCATCGCCTGATCCGAAAACGCGAGATCGATATCGAAAGTCGAGCCTGCCGCGGGGATGAAATCGGAAGCGATGCGGTCGCTCGATGTTGTCGACTTCAGGAGCGCACGCGCATCCGTGGTACTGGGCGAGTAAGTGAACGACGTGCCGTTATTGAATCCCAGGGTCACGTATGCGGGGGGAGTGGTCAGATCGTTGGGAATCACTGCGCCCTCCTGCCCATATACATCTATCCAGCCACCACGCGTAGTGGTGTCGAAGCTGACGAAACTCGCCGCGGCCCTGGCCACAGTCACCGCGACAGGCGCAGCCGTAGTTGTTTGCCCCAAGATATCGGTAGCAATCGCGGACAGAGTGTGCGAGCCGTTGGCTGCGGCGGTCGTATCCCAAGACATAGTGAAAGGAGCGGCTGTGACGGCGCTGCCCAGATCCGCGCCATCTAACTTGAACTGAACCGAAGCGATGCCGACCGACGAAGTAACATTTGCGGTCACCGCTTGTGTACCGAAAACCAACCCTGCCGACGGACTGCTGATGTTGATCACCGGCGCCGGATTCGCGGCCGTAACGGTGTTGGTCGAAGTAGAAGTCTGGTTAAGGACGTCAATCGCCACTGCCGATACCGTATGCGCTCCATTCGGGCCCTTGGTGCTGTCCCAAGTAGAGGTGAAAGGACCTGCGCCGGTAACTGGCGCGCCAAGATTGACACCGTCAATCTTGAACTGCACTGATACTGCGCCTAAGGTGGAAGTTGCAGTCGCGCTGAGCGGCACCGCTCCCTGAACGCTCGCGCCGTTGGCCGGCGTGGAAAGAGTCACGATAGGAGCCGGTCCGTTGGCCACATTTACCGAGATGCTGGTGGAAGTGGTTTGGCCGATGTAATCGGTGGCGATAGCGGCAAGCGTATGCGAACCATTGTTCGCGGTGGAGGTGTTCCATTGCGCCGAGAATAGCGGTCCGGCTCCCGTGACAGCGGCGCCTAGATTAGCGCCGTCCACCTGGAACTGAACCGTCTTGACGCCGAGCGCGCCCGTGGCATTGGCCGTAACGCTAATAGTGCCCGTAATCGTGCCGGCGGTGGGCGCGGTAATCGAAATAACCGGGTGCGCACCGGAATTGGAAACACTGACGCTTACCGCCGCGGATGTGGTGGTCTGGCCGAGCTTATCCGTGGCAATCGCCGTAATCGCGTGAGACCCGATGGAAGAATTGACGATCGTATCCCAAGAAGTGGAGAAATTGGGACCAGTGCCCGTTACCGCGGCGCCAACATTGGCTCCATCGGACTGGAATTGGACGGAAGCGATGCCAACCGAAGAAGTAGCGTTGGCTGTTAGAGTAACAGTTCCGGACACCGGACCGGCCGCCGGAGCGGTAATGCTTACGGCTGGCGGGACAGCGCCCGTGCCGAAGAAAACTCCGGCCACGACAGCGTTTAAGCCGCCTGTATATTGCACTGTGATGGTGATATGGCCGTTAATGTTCCAGACTTCGTACACGCCGCCGTGGAAATTGGAGACGTTTCGCGTGCTCAGCGTTGTACCGGAACTGAAGTCCTTGATAAGGATCGTTTCCGCTCGCTCGCTCGTGTCGAGATCGAGAAGATAGAGTGCGAATTGGTGGTTGAGACCGTCGGTCAGATTTATATCGAACGTCATGCTGGAAGCGGTGACGTAAGTGGAGGCGATGCGATCCGTCAGCGAGACGCCTTTGACGAGCGCACGCGGATCGTTAGTCGTCGGCAACCAGGTGTAAGGCGATGCCGGAGCTGTAACCGTGCCGTATGGCGGCAGGATTGTAGAATCGTTCGGAATAACATAACCATCCCCGCCGTACGCGCCTTTCCAGTTTCCAATCGTAGTTGTATCGGCCTTTACGAACGTGGCAGAGGCTGGCGGTGGGCCGCTGTTGCTGATGCTGACCGAAACGCCTGCCGAAGTAGTGCTCTGGTTCAGATTATCCGTCGCGACGGCCGTTAGCGTGTGAGTGCCATTCGACACGGAGTTAGTGGTCCAAGTTGTCGCGAAGGTCGAGTTCGCGCTAGTTACGGCGGAGCCGATAGCGATACCGTCCACTAAGAACTGCACGTTCGCAACCCCGGGTGTCGAAACCGTCGTGGCGGTCAGGTTCGCCGCGCCGGTAAGCGAAGCACCGGCGGTTGGGCTGGTAATCGTGATCGTGGGTGGCGGTCCGGAAGCGCTGCCAGGCCCGAATAAAAGCCCGCTGACGACCGCGCTGCTGTTTCCTGAATTCACGACCTGAATCAGCACGTGTCCGGTGAGATTCCAAACCTCGTAAACACCATTGCTGAAATTTGCAACGGAACGCGTATCGAGCACCGCGTTGTTGTTTGCATTGAGAATCTTGATGCTTTGCGCCCGCCCGAAACCCTCAAAATCAAGCGAATACACCGCTACTTGATGGCTACTGCCGTCGGTTAGATTTACATCAAAGGTAAAGCTTGCCCCTATGTTCGCCGCCGAGTAGTATGTAGATGCCATACGGCTGCTGGCGGCGGTGCTCGTATAGAGCGCACGCGCGTCAGTAGTCGAAGCAACCCACGTATAGGGCGGGGCTGCGGTCGTAACAGTGGCGTATGAGGGCAGCGTCACCGAAGGATCGTTCGCGATCACCGCGCCATTTTGGCCGTACGTCCCAACCCAATTACCTTTCGTCAGCGTGTCGCTCTTGACGAAAGTGGCCGAGGGCGGTGGCGGACCAACATTGAAGACCGTTACCGAGACGGCCGACGAAGTCGTGCTCTGGTGCAAGTTGTCGGTGGCAATCGCCGTCAGGGAATGTCCCGTGTTGCCAGTCGTGGTCGTATCCCACGAAATCGAGTAAGGCGCGGCAGTAACAGCAGCTCCAAGATTCGCGCCATCGAGTTGGAATTGTACCGAAACAGGCATCGCGGAAGAGCCGACCGTGGCTGTTACCGTCGTAGCTCCCGCAACGCTAGCTCCGGCGCTCGGGGCGGTGATCGATACGGTAGGCGCGGGCGGTCCTGCATTAGACGTCGTAACGGTCACACCAGGCGACGTACCGCGTTGGCCGGCCGAATCGGTAGCGATTGCGGTAAGCACGTGCGAACCATTGCCAACCGTCGTGCTGTCCCATGAAATCGAATAAGGGGACGAACTGACTGCGCTGCCGATGTTGGCGCCGTCCAGTTGGAATTGAACGGACGACACCGTCGCGGGTGAAGCGGCCGCAGCCGTCGCGGTGACCGTCACAGCGTTTCCAGTTACCGTCGTCCCTCCAGAGGGAGCTGTTATAGCAGCAGTGGGGGGCGGAGACGGGGGCGGCCCAAAGAAGAGACCGCTGATCACCCCGCTGCTGCTTCCGGAATTGATGACCTTGATCAACACGTGGCCGGTAATGTTCCAAACCTGGTAAACACCATTACCGAAGCCCGCAATCGAACGGGTATCGAGTACCGCGTTGCTGACCGCATCGAGAATCTTGATGGTTTCCGCTCGCCCGAAAGTCTCAAAATCGAGAGCATACAAAGCCACTTGATGGCTGTTGCCATCGATCAGATTCACGTCGAATGTAAAGCTGGAGCCGGCATCGTTACCTGAATAGTAAGTAGAAGCGATACGATCATTTGCGGTAGTGCTCGTGTAAAGCGCACGCGCATCCGTGGTGGACCCCACCCAGGTGTATCGCGCAGCAGCGGTATTGACCGTGGCATAGCCAGGCAGCGCGACCGAAGAATCATTGGCGATCAGAGCGCCGTTTTGACCGTATGCGCCGGCCCAATTGCCCTTGGTCGCCGTATCGGTTTTGACGAACGTGGCAGCGGCCGGCGGTGGTCCGGCGTTGAATACGGTTACGGAAACGGCTGCAGATGTCGTGCTCTGGTGTAAGTTGTCGGTCGCAATAGCCGTCAGCGAATGTCCCGTATTACCCGCGGCGGCGGTGTTCCAAGAAATCGAATAGGGCACCGCATTGACAGGGGCACCCAGGTTCGCGCCATCGAGCTGAAACTGTACCGAAACCGGCATAGCGGAGGAGCCAGCGGTGGCTGTTACGGTCGTTGTACCCGTAACCGTAGCGCCACCGGCCGGGCTGGTGATCGAGACTGTAGGCGCGGCCGGTCCGGCGTTAGAAGTCGTGACGGCCACGCCGGCGGATGTGCCGCGCTGCCCGGCTGAATCGGTTACGACGGCCGTGAGTATATGCGAGCCATTCCCAGCCGTGGTCGTGTCCCACGAAATCGTATAAGGGGACGAATTGACAGGAGCGCCAAGATTTACGCCATCGAGTTGGAATTGCACCGACGACACCGTTGCAGGCAAAGTCGCCCCAGCAGTCGCGGTAAGAGTCACTGCGTTTCCCGTTACCGTCGTTCCGCCTATCGGAGCCGTGATAACAGCGGTGGGAGGCGGAGAAGGCGGCAGTCCGAAGAAGAGTCCGCTGACAACCGCATTCAATCCTCCGCCGTTGCTGACGCTAATAATGACGTGGCCGGTGAGATTCCAGACCAAATAGGCGCCTCCGCCAAAGCCGGAAAGCGAACGAGTATCCAACACGCTGCCGTCTGAAGCTTTTAAAATCGAAATCGTCTGGCTGCGGCCGGCATTTTCAAGATCGAGCGAATACAGCGCCACCTGATGAGCATTCCCATCGGTCAGATTCACGTCCAAAGTGAAGCTGGCGCCAGAATTGCCGGCGGAGTAGTAAGTGGATGCCATGCGGCTGCTGGCTGCGCTGCTCGTGTAAAGCGCGCGCACATCAGTAGTTGAAGCAAGCCAGGTGTATTGTGGAGCGGCCGTGGTGACGCTTGCGTAGGGCGGCAGCGCGACCGAACCATCGTTCGCGATCAAGGCGCCGTTTTGGCCGTAAGTGCCGACCCAATTGCCTTTTGTTGTTATATCCGTTTTGACGAACGTAGCCGCAGGCGGTGGCGGACCCACGTTGAAGACAGTCACCGGTACGGCCGCAGAGGTTGTGCTCTGGTGCAAGTTATCGGTGGCGATCGCAGTCAAGGAATGCCCCGTATTGGTGGCCGCGCTCGTGTCCCACGAAATCGAATAAGGCGCGGCATTGACAGCGGATCCGAGATTTACTCCGTCAAGTTGGAACTGCACGGAAACCGGCATCGCGGAGGAACCAACAGTAGCTGTTACCGTCGTTGCGCCGGCGACCGTAGCGCCGGCGCTCGGAGCAGTGATCGAGACTGTGGGCGCGGGCGGTCCTGCGTTAGACGTCGTGATGATGACGCCGGCGGATGTGCCGTGCTGGCCAACAGAATCGGTAGCGATGGCCGTGAGTGTATGCGAGCCATTCCCAGCGGTTGTGCTGTCCCACAAAATCGAATAAGGAGCGGCACTGACAGCGGTTCCTATATTCACGCCATCGAGTTGGAATTGGACCGAGGAAACCGTCGCGGGTGAACTCGCGGCGGCAGTGGCTGTAACAGTAACCGCATTTCCGCTGACGGTCGTTCCACCTGCCGGAACCGTGATGGTGGCGGTGGGCGGTGGAGATGGCGGGAGCCCGAAGAAGAGCCCACTGATGACCGCGCTGCTGTTTCCCGAATTGATGACCTGGATCAATACATGCCCGGTAAGATTCCACACCTCGTAGATACCGTTGCCGAAGCTCGCAATCGAACGAGTATCGAGCACGGCGCTGCTGGTCGCATCGAGAATCTTGATTGTTTCCGCTCGCCCGAAATTCTCAAAATCGTAGGCGTACAGCGCCACCTGGTGGGCGTTCCCATCGCTCAGATTCACGTCAAAAGTGAAGCTGGCCCCCGAGCTGGAATCGGAGTAGTAAGTAGACGCAATACGGCTATTACCCGCGCCGCTCGTGTAGAGCGCGCGTACGTCCGTACTGGAAGCGGACCATGTGTATTGAGGAGCGGGGGTGTTGACGATGGCGTATGCCGGCAATATGGCTGAAGGATCGTTGGCGATCAGCGCCCCGTTTTGGCCGTAAGTGCCAACCCAGTTGCCCTTCGTCGCGGTGTCCGTTTTGAAGAACGTAGCCCCGGCCGGCGGCGGCCCGGCATTGAATGTATTTACGCTGAGTGTCGCAGTGGTAGTCTGTCCAAGCACGTCGGCGGCGGTGGCGGTCAATGAATGCGTGCCGCTTGCGACCGAGCTCGTCGCCCAGGAAGTGGAATACGTGCTGCCCGAAGCGGGTGGGGGCACTGGGGAACCGATGTTCTTGCCATCCACCGCGAATTGAACACTGGAAATGCCCGGCGCGGATGAAGCCGCAGCCGTAACCGGAATGGTTCCGCTGAGTGTGCCGCTCGCTGCCGTGGGGTTGGTGAAAGTTACGGTCGGCGGTGGGCCTAAAGATACAGCCGGCGAGAAGAACAGGCCACTGACCACGGCATTGAGGCCACCTGTGTATGTGATCTTCACGAGTACGTGCCCGGAAATATTCCAACGGGCATATACGCCATTGTGAAAGTTGCTCAGCGTTTGGGTGCTGTTGTTCAGGACGTTTCCATCCGTATCGGTAATCGAAATCGTTTGGGCCCGCTGCGAAGTCTCTAAATCGAGACAATAAACAGCGATTTGGTGCGATCCGCCCGTGGTATTGACGTCAAATAAGAAGGTGGAAGTGGAATAGTAAGTGGATTCGATCCGATCGCTCTTACTGACAGTCGTGTACAAACCGCGCGTATCGGTCGTTGAAGCAGCCCATGTATATGTCGGGGCTGTAGCACTGACGCCGCTGACATAACCTGGTAACGACGACAATGCATCGTTAGCAATCAAAAAGCCGTCCTGCCCATAGGTCCCAACCCAGCTCCCTGCAGCAGAGGAATCAAGCGGTAAGGAAACCGCGGTCTGGCTAAAGCCCAGACCCGCGGAAAGGAAAGTAAGTACAGCAAATAAAAAGGCGTATTTAAAATGCGATCTCAAAGCTCACTCCGAAACTCCCGAAGACCCTGAAGGCGTGCTGGGAATGACCGAAGCTTAGCATCGTTTTCGACCAAACCGTCACCTACAGGTACTAGGTCGGCTACACCTTACGCCTCAGATATTCAGGGTGATTGACCCAGCCGAAAGCAGGATAAGTAACGAGATATTTCTGTATGTCAGTCGAGAGCCACTGCGAATCCGGATCTTATTGGGCAGCTTGCCATCATTGTCGTTCACCAACTAACCTTAGGCCGTCAGCCGAACTCCTGGTCCGCCGTTCTAGTACCCAGTTAGGCGCAAAAGGCATTCGCAATTCACAATAAGCCGGACAATTCCGGGAATGAGGCGAGACATTCCAATGTATTGTCACCCTAGGATCGCCGGAAATAGGATTAATTGACATGGCGGTGCTGTAATCGGTATAAAGGCGTATACACCTTATATACGAAGGCCACTAACAATGTGGACCGCCTTCGACTATCTGAAATGTTTGAAACTGCTCAGAGTAGATTAGCGTTCGCGCGGCGGATGAGCCCGCACCGGTCTATTCTGGTGCAGATAGCGGTCGCTAGCGTTCCGTCCATGACGTTGCTGATGCTTGGTCTGTTGACCGCGGCGGGACTCTGCTTTTTCTTGGTGTTTCTGTCGTTACTTTCTTACCGGATGGTAACCAGGGATCCAAAGGGCATGATGACAACCATCATCGGTTGCATGCCGCTGCTGATGCTGCTCAGAAATGCATTGTCGTACAGCTCGGTGGAGATCATCCTCGGGTTGGCCGTCCTCGCGTGGTTTGCGTATGAGCCAGCCGACTTGAAACGGGCGTTTCACGACCGCCTGCTGGCGCTGTTCTCCGTCTTCGTTCTTTTGTACTGGTTGGTGTCGTTTGTGAGAACCGGGGATTATTCGTCGAATCTGCGCTCGTTCGAGCTGCTGCTGACCGCCCTCGCTATCCGGCTATTGGGCAGATACCGAGCCTATCTGGGGACTGCTTTCATCGGCCTGGCTATCTCGGCCTTTTCGATGGGACTGGCGCTTGCCCACTACGGAGACCGGCTGGGGATGGCAGAGGTCGATGGCGAAAGAGTCGGTAATCCTATCTCGTTCGGCATTCCCGTGGCTTTATTATTTCTATTGTCATTGGCCGAGCGTGGGCGCTGGCTGATGGTACAAGATAAGACGCCGCTGCGCTTCCTCATTAATACCGCAGCCGGGGTTCTGCTGCTGTTATCCACATCGCGCGGCAGTTGGTTGGCCGTCACTTCCAGCTTAGTTGTGTTGCTGGTCGGCCAACGCGGCCGCGGAAGACTTATCAAATACATCTCGTTGGTGGGCTTGGTCCTCACCGTCTGGTTTAATTTCGCCGACTCGGCGACTCTCGACAAATACATTTTCAAAACCTTCCATTCTTCGGCATATTGGTCGGCCGAGACAAACGCCCGCGTAGCCCAGTGGGAGTCTTTCCCCCGAGCCTTCGCGGACTCGCCCGTCTGGGGCTTCGGCCCCGGGTCCGGCAAAGCGGTTTCGATCGTGTATAGCGGCCATAGTCTGATTTGGCACGCCCTGTATCTACACGTGGCGATCGAGTGCGGGCTGATCGGAATCGGATTACTGGCCTGGTTCTTGCTCGCTATCGTGGTGCGTTCCATCAAATACGCAAGGATCACCGGCGAACTTGTGCCGCTGCTCGGAATTGTGAGTTTTATGGTAGTAGGATGTACGATCCCAGCGATCGATGGCGCCTCGGGGCTATTCTTGGGTTGTGGACTGTTAAGCTTCGAGACCTCGTGTCTGTTTGTAACGCGTTCGGTGCAGTATCCGAAAGTTACAGAGGTAACCGGCATCGAACGGGTTCCGGCCAATACTTAGGAAGGGCCGCTGAGTCACTCCAGAATCGGCCGCGACTGCCTGGCTATCCTGACCCGCCCGTATGCTACTCGGCCCGAAGAGCTTCCGACGGATCCACCGCCGCGGCGCGGCGCGAAGGCAAATAGCTCGCGAGCGCCGCAATTACTACGAGCCCCAAAGAAACCACTAAATAAGTGAGCGGATCAGCCGGACTCACGTGAAACAACAGCGAGGACATCAGCCGCATCACCGCGAACGCGACAATCAGCCCAATGGCTGCCCCGGCGCTAGTCAGGAGTATTCCATGGCGGACAAACATTGCCGTCAATTCATGCCGCCGCGCCCCGAGCGCCATGCGGATACCAATCTCCCGGGTCCGCTGCGAAACCGAATAGGCAATCACACCATAAATCCCCACGACCCCGAGTAAGAGTGCCATGCCGGCCGCGATCGCCATCATCACTAGCGTGAAGGACGTACGCGCCATCGACTTTCGATAGATCTGATCGAGCGTACGCGCCGCCGCCACGGGAACATTGGGGTTCACCGACCACACCGCCTGCCGGATCTCTTTGAGAAAACTTTCAGAACCAGCGCGTGGGCTGCGCACGACGAAGGACATACCGCGTTGAATGGATTGTTTGTCGCCCCAGAAATTATTGAGCAAAGAAGGCCAATAAACGGTCGTTGGTGGTTTCTTATTTACTCCGTCCGCATAGACGTCCGCCACCACACCGACGATCTCGCGCCATGGATCGTTCATGCCCTCCCGAATCTGCTGGTGCAGCGCGCGGGCGGGTGTGCGCCAATATTCACGTGCAAAATTTTCAGAAATGACTACGCCGGGCGCATGGCCGTAAATTTCCGTCCGGGTAAGATCACGGCCGGCCACAAGCGGCGCGCCCAGTGTTGCGTGCAGCCCCGGTGAGATGAACACAAAGCGGCGGATCGGCGGAAGCTCTCCTTCCTTGTAAATGCGATCATGTGCAAACAGGATGTCGGAGGTGGTGTGCCCGTCCATGGGAAGCGCCGATGTCATGCCGGCTGAGGAGACGCCCGGCACGCGCCGGATCTGGTCGAGCATGTCGTTCTGCATGCGCAGAACTTTTTCAGGATCTTCTACCTGCGCTTCCGGAATCGAGACAGTGAACGTCTGCACATGAGCCGGATTCGCGAAACCGGGCTGAATCCGCATCATCGTCCGGAAGGTGCGGATCATCAGGCCTGAGCTGATGAGTAGAACCAGTGCGAGAGCGACCTGCGCCACCACCAGAACATTCCGCGCCCGATGGCGTTCTCTCGTTTGGCTAAGGCCGCGTCCGCCTTCCCGCATACCAGTTCCCAAGCGCGCACCTGCGTGTTTGAAGACGGGTATCGAACCGAACAACAGACCAGCTAGCAAGGACACCGCCAGACTGAACGCGAGGACCGGTGCGTCGATGCCGGTGTCGGCCAGGCGTGGAAGTCCGGCGGGAGCCATGGCCACAAGCAGCCGTAGCGCGCCAACCGCAACCAGCAGACCGCACACGCCGCCTAGCGCGGCCAAAATCATGCTCTCGAGCAAAAGTTCGCCGGCGATACGCCCCCGGCTTGCTCCGAGCGCAGCCCGAATGGCCAGTTCGAGATGCCGCGACTCCGCTCTCACCAGCAGAAGATTCGCAACGTTCGCGCAGGCGATGAGCAGGACAACGCCGATTGTCCCCATCAAGACCCACAGAGCGGCGCCCACATCGCCAATCATGGTTTGTTTGAACGGGCGGAATGCGGGAGCAATACGCGCCTGTTCAAACATTTTCGCGCTGAAGCCGGGAGGAGCTTGAAAACTCCTGCCGACGATCGGCAGCATGCGTGTTCCATCCGCGTTGGCCTGCGCCAAAGTCACCCCTGGCTTGAGTCTCGCCACGCCCTCAAAGCTGAAATTACCTAGAAACGTCTTGCTCCGATCGAATCGAAAAGGTTGAATCAGCGCGACATCCATATCCAGGAACCGGAAGTTTTGCGGCATTACCCCGATCACCTGTCGCGCTTTGCCGTCGATCAGAATTCGCCGGCCGATGATCGAACGATCCCCGCTGAATCTGCGCCGCCAATAACCCTGCGTCAGAATGACGCTCTCCGGGCTGCCGGGCGAATCATCTTTGCGCGTAAAGGAACGTCCCAACGCAGGAGAAATGCCCAGGATCGGAATCACGCCCTCTGTAACCAGGAGAGACCGCACCTGCTCAGGTTCCGCAATGCCGGTCACGCTTACCGTATTGCCTGTGAAGACACCCACGTCCTCGAAACTCCGGTTCTGATCGCGAAAGGTGAAGTAGACGGAAGGGGAATCGGTCAGCTCTGGAATGTTAATGCCTGGCGCGGTCAGCGTAAGGCTGATCAATTGTTCCGGGTGAGGATAGGGCAGCGGCTTCAGCAGTACGCCTTCGATCACGCTGAAGATGGCCGTGTTTGCGCCAATTCCGAGAGCGAGCGTCAGAATGGCCACCAAGGTGAACATCGGCGCGCGAAACAACCGCCGCAGAACCTGTCTAAGTTGCCCGCCGGACAATTTCATGACTCGATCTCCTTAAGACTAGTACGGATCACGGCCGCCAGAAAGTTCTAATTTTTCGTCATACGGCGATTGAATCAGAGTTTCGTCCGTTCGTACTCCACATAAACTGGTAGGTATGTCCAGCGCATCTCCCGTTGTTGATTCCCTGGCCGCCCGAACGCACGGCCTCTATATAGGAGGCGAGTGGGTCGAAACCGCCCGCCAGGACGAGGTCAAGCTTCCCTACGACAATTCCGCCGTCGGGCTCGTTGCCCATGCCGAGGAGCGTCACGTAGAGATGGCGGTACGCGCCGCCGAGCAGGGAGCGCTCGCCATGAGGTCGCTTGCCAATCATCAGCGCGCGGATCTGCTGCTGCGCCTCGCCGACGAATTGAAGAAAGACGAAGCGGATCTCACGCAACGCATTTGCGCCGAAACGGGCAAGCCGGTGAAGGAAGCGCGCATCGAAGCCAGCCGCAGCGTGAACACATTGATCGCGGCCGCGCATGAAGCCAGGCAGTTGCACGGCGAAGTGGTGCCAATGGATTTCGCCGCTGGCGCCGAAGGCCGGCTGGCGATGACCATGCGCGAACCGTTGGGCGTGATCGGCGCCATCACACCGTTCAATTTTCCGCTCAATCTTACGCTGCACAAACTCGCGCCGGCGCTCGCTGGCGGAAATGCCGTCGTTCATAAACCGGCGGAGCGCACCCCGCTGAGCGCGTTGCGCCTGGCCGAGCTTGTCAATCGCGCCGGTGCGCCCAAAGGCGCATACAACGTCATTACGGGACATGGCCCAGTCCTTGCGCAAGCCATGCTCCGCAATCCCGGCATTGCGATGATCACCTTCACCGGCAGTGTCGAGGTCGGCACCGCGCTCCGAGCTCAGGCCGGGCTCAAGCGCATCACCCTCGAGCTTGGTAATAACTCAGCCGCCATCATCGAACCCGATGCCGATCTCGATACCGCCGTCAAGCGCTCCGTGCAAGGAGCGTTCGCTCATAGCGGGCAGGTCTGTATCTCGCTCCAACGCGTTTTCGTCCACGAAGCCGTCGCCGATAAATATGTGGACGGCCTTGTCGCCGCAACCAGGAAGCTGCGCCTGGGGCATCCGTACGAAGAGTCGACCGATGTCTCGTCGCTCGTCGATGAAAAAGCCGCCGTGCGGGTCGAGAGCTGGATTGAACAAGCGGTCGAAAGCGGCGCGCGGATCCTCTGCGGCGGCAAACGAGTGAAGGCTAGTATCGAGCCGGCGGTGCTGATCGACGTTCCACCGTCAGCCCGCCTGTCGTGCGAAGAAGTGTTCGGCCCCGTGGTCGCCGTCTACCGTTACTCATCGCTCGAAGACGCCATCGCGCGCGCCAACGACACGCCTTTCGGCCTGCAGGCCGGCATTTTCACCATGAACCTGCCGCGCGCCTTTGCCGCAGCCAAAAAGCTGCAGTTCGGCGGAGTGCTCATCAACGATATCCCCACGTTCCGCATGGATCACATGCCCTACGGCGGCGCCAAGCACAGCGGCCTGGGCCGCGAAGGCCCGCGCTACGCCATCGAAGAAATGACCGAAATGAAATTCGTCTGCTGGAAAACCGAGTAGTCCAGCGCTATCGAAACCTTGTATAATCGTGTTTACGGGTTAGATGCTCATCCTTCTGCAAGGCGGCATTCTCATTAGCGTGGCCATTAGTGGCCCCGCCTGAAGTCCCCGTGCCAAGTTTTAAGTTGAGAGGCCATCGGCGGGGCAAACCAGCCGATGGCCTTTTCTTTTGCGCATTAAAGAAAACTGTATGAAGATAGCCACGTTCGATACCACGCTTCGCGACGGCACCCAGGGCGAGTCCGTCTCCTTTTCCGCTGACGACAAGCTGCTGATTGCCCAAAAGCTCGATGAGCTCGGAATCGATTACATTGAAGGCGGCTGGCCCGGTTCGAATCCCAAAGACAAAGCGTTCTTCGAGCGCGCCCGCGATCTGCGGCTCGCTCACGCCAAGCTCACCGCGTTCGGCTCCACTCGCCTGGCGAAGAATGCCGTCGAAGAAGATTCGAATGTTCGAGAGTTGATTGCCGCGCAAACTCCGGTGGTTTCGGTCTTCGGCAAAACCTGGGACTTCCACGTCCGCCGCGCCCTCGGTATCACTGAGGAAGAAAATCTGGAGCTCATCACCGATACGGTGCGATTTCTCAAAGCGCATGGCCGCGAAGTAGTCTACGATGCCGAGCATTTTTTCGACGGCTATCTCGCGAATCCCAGCTACGCCCTGAAAACGCTCGAAGCCGCGCACAAAGCCGGCGCCGACGTGCTGTGCATGTGCGACACGAATGGCGGCGCCATGCCGATGCAGGTCTCCGAAATCGTGGCCGCGGTGCGCAGCCGCTTCGATGGCGTCCTCGGCATGCATGCGCATAACGATTCTGAGCTGGCCGTCGCCAACACCTTGGTTGCGGTTGAAGCCGGAGCTACCCACGTACAAGGCTGCATGAACGGATATGGCGAACGCTGCGGCAACGCCAACTTGTGCTCCATCCTGGCGAACCTGGAATTGAAGCTGGGCCACACCACGGTCGGCCCCGACAACCTGAAGAACTTGACCAGTGTCGCGCGTTTCGTGGCCGAACTCGCCAACCTTCCGCTGCGCAGCGACCAGGCGTTCGTCGGTCCGAGCGCCTTTGCGCATAAGGGCGGCATTCACGTTAGCGCCGTAATGAAAGATGCGGCTACCTACGAGCACATCCAGCCGGAAAGCGTAGGCAACCGCCAGCGCGTGTTGCTCAGCGATTTATCCGGCCGCGGAAATATCACTTACAAACTCAAACAGCTTGGTCTTAAAGACCATCTGATCGGATACCGCTCGCCGCGAAATTCTCGAGCGCATCAAACAAATGGAGCATCAAGGCTACGATTTCGAAGCCTCCGAAGGCACCTTTGAGTTGCTCGTCCGCGAGGCCGCCGAGCCGAATTTCCATCCGTTCGACGTCGTGGGCTACGAAGTATCGACCAAGCTCGAAGCGGGCGGGGAAACGGTAACTTCGGCAAGTGTAACGTTGCGCGTGGGCGAAACCATACATACTGCGACTGCCACTGGCAACGGTCCCGTACACGCGCTCGATGTCTGCCTGCGGCAGTGCCTGGCGCCGCTTTACCCGGCCATCACCGACGTGCGCCTCACCGACTACAAAGTTCGCGTCCTCGGCGCCAAGGGCGGCACCGAATCGAAGGTGCGCGTTCTTGTGGAATGGACCGACCATCAGCGAAGCTGGGCGACCGCCGGCATTTCCGACAACGTCATCGACGCGAGCTGGCGCGCCCTGGTGGACGCGCTACGCCTCGAGTTGATGCGCCTGCTCGATACATACGCCCCGTCAGAGCTGGCCGTCGTAGAATCGGCTACATGAAAGCCGTAGTCGCCGACCCATTAGGAGGGCCCGAAGCCCTCCGGTACATTGACCAACCCACGCCGCAACCCGGCCCTGGTGAGGTCTTGGTCAAGCTCGAAGCCATCGGCGTAAATTTTATCGACGTCTACTTTCGCAACGGCACATATAAGGCTCCGGAAAGTCCAGTGAAGCTCGGCAGCGAGGGCGCTGGTGTCATCGCCGCGGTCGGTGAGGGCGTCAGTCTTCCCATCGGACAGCGCATCGCCTACGCGATGGCGCGCGGATCGTACGCCGAATATGCGGTGGTCCCAAAGCAGGTTGTGGTCGAGCTGCCGCAAAGCGTCACCTTCGAAGATGCTGCGGCAGTCATGCTCCAGGGTATGACGGCGCATTACCTCACCCATTCCACCTTTGCTTTGAAGCCGGGCCAAACGTGTTTGGTTCACGCGGCCGCCGGCGGTGCGGGCCTGCTCATCGTCCAGCTTGCGAAAATCGCCGGCGCCACCGTCATCGGAACCGTTTCTACTCAGGAAAAAGCACAACTGGCCCGCGAGCGTGGAGCCGACCACCTGATCCTTTACACCGAACAGGATTTTGTGGCGGAAGTAAAACGGCTCACCGAAAATCGCGGTGTCGATGTCGTGTATGACTCGGTCGGCAGCACGACCTTTCAGAAGAGTCTCGATTGCCTCCGTCCGCGTGGAATGCTCGTGAGCTTTGGTCAATCGAGCGGCGTAGTCGGGCAAATCGATCCGCTCATCCTCAGCCAGAAAGGGTCGTTGTTCCTGACCCGGCCGTCGCTCGCGAACTACGTCAGCGACCCCGCCGAGCTGAAGCAACGCTCGAGCGATCTTTTCACCTGGCTTGCGGATGGCCGCTTACACGTGCGTATTCACAATACTTACAAGTTAGCCGACGCCGCCCAAGCCCACCGCGACCTCGAAGCGCGCAAGACCAGTGGAAAGTTGATTCTGAAGCCCTAAGAGCGCATCTTTGGAAAACACAGCAGCCTTTGCGCTTCGGCGCGAGAAATTATTGCCTGCTCTCAAGCCGGCGCGAACCAACGCGTTCCTCGCGACCGCGCTCCCTAACGTGCGTTACTTAACCGGTTTCACCGGCAGCAACGGCGTGCTCCTGCTCACGGACGAGCGCGCGCTGCTGTTTACCGATCCTCGCTATCGCACCCAGGCCTCTCGCGAGTCCGATTGCGAGATCAGGATCGCAAAAGGCCCGCTCTCACAGGAGATCGCTATAGCCGTCCGGCGGCTGGGTCTCAAATCCGTCGCGTTCGAGCGCAATCGAATCGGTTTTGAGGAATATCAGGTGCTCACCGCAGCTCTCGAAGGTGTTCGCCTGAAGCCCGTTATGGGAGCCGTCGAAGCGCTACGCATGGTAAAGTCGGCGGACGAAATTACCGCTATCCGGAATTCTGTTCGGTTGAATTCCCTGGCGCTCGACCAGGCGCTCCGCCATTTCAAGCCTTCCATGACCGAAGTCGACCTCGCTGCCGAGATCGAATATCGGATGCGGCGCTTGGGCGCCGACGGCACCGCTTTCGACACGATCGTCGCCTCCGGCGAGCGGACCGCCCTACCTCACGCCCATCCCATGGCCCGGCGTATGCAAGGCGATCAACTATTATTGATTGATATGGGCGCAAACGTCGCCGGCTATGCCAGCGACATGACCCGGACGTTCGGGCTGGGCAAGCTCGACGCGAAGCTACGGCGAATGTACCGCGCGGTTCTCGAGAGCCAGCTTGCCGCCATCGACGCTGTAAAACCGGGTGCCTCCTGCGCTCAGGTGGACCGGGCGGCGCGTGGCGTGCTGCGCGGCCATGGTTTGGAAAAGTTGTTTGTGCACTCAACGGGCCATGGGCTTGGCTTGGAAATCCACGAACGCCCGCGTGTGGGCCGGAAGGAAGCGGCAAAGCTTGAGCCTGGCATGGCGATCACGATCGAGCCGGGCGTATATCAGGAGGGGATTGGCGGTATCCGCATCGAGGACACGGTAGTGGTCACCACACACGGGTGTGAGATCCTGACTCCTACCAGCAAAGAGCTGGCGCTTCTGTAGCGGGCGCTCCCCCGCTGCGGCTAGAACAAGAATGACGATTGACGAAATCAGAGAATTGATCCAAATCGTAAAGGACACCGGCATCGCCGAATTGGAAGTGCGGCGCGGCGAAAACAGCGTTCGGGTTCGCAGTGCTGTCTCGCAAGCGCAGGAAGTTGTCGTTCCGGCAACCGTGCCGATGCATCTTCCAAACACCGCTGCCCCAGCCGCGAGCGCCGCGAAACAGGAAGACGAGCGCGACATAGTCGTGAAGTCTCCGATCGTCGGTACCTATTACGATGCCCCCTCCCCCGGCTCGTCCGCTTTCGTCAAACCGGGCGACCGCGTGGAACCGAAACAGGTGCTTTGCATCATTGAATCCATGAAGCTAATGAACGAAATTGAAGCCGAAGTAGCCGGCGTGGTCGTGCAAAACCACGTCGAGAACGGCCGCCCCGTCGAATATGGCGAATCTTTATTCACCATCCGGCCGGATTGAGCCGCGCCACGAAACATGTTCCGTAAAGTTCTGATTGCGAACCGGGGTGAAATCGCCCTCCGCGTTATCTGTGCGTGTAAGGATCTCGGCATCAAGACCGTCGCCGTATATTCGGAAGCGGACCGCCACAGTCTGCACGTGCGCTTTGCCGATGAAGCGGTCTGCATTGGGCCCGCCAAAAGCTCACTCAGCTATCTCGATATTCCAAAGGTGATCAGCGCCGCCGAGATTACTAATGTCGACGCCATCCATCCCGGCTACGGCTTCCTGAGCGAAAACGCGGATTTCGCGGAAGTGTGCGATCTGTCAGGCATCAAATTCATCGGACCCACGCCCGCCGTCATTCGCGAAATGGGGTTAAAGCAGCGCGCGCGCGCCATCATGCAGCAGGGCGGTGTGCCGATTTTGCCGGGCTCGCTCGGCGTGCTCGCAAGCGCTGAAGAAGCCTCGACTCTGGCCTCTTCGATCGGCTATCCGATCATGCTGAAAGCGGCGGCGGGTGGCGGTGGACGCGGCATGCGCATCGTGCGCTCCGAAAGCGAGTTGCCCGCTCTCTTCGCGCAAGCCCAAGCGGAAGCCGCGGCCGCTTTCGATTCCGGCGACATTTATATGGAAAAGCTCGTGGAACGTCCCCGGCATATCGAATTTCAAATCCTTGCCGACGAGCACGGCCATGTCGAAATTCTCGGGGAACGGGAGTGCTCGATTCAGCGCCGGCACCAGAAGCTGCTCGAAGAATCGCCGGCCCCTTCGCTTTCACCCGCGCTCCGCTGCAGCGTCTCCAATGGCCTCCGCAAAGCAATGGCTGCCATCGGCTATACCAACGCCGGCACGGTCGAATTTCTGATGAACGAAAGTGGCGAAATCTATTTCATCGAGGTGAACGCCCGCATCCAGGTCGAGCATCCGGTTACCGAACTCGTCACCGGCCTCGATCTGGTCAAAGCGCAAATCCGCATTGCCGCCGGCGAACCCCTCGGAAATATTCTTACGTCGCCCGTTTCGGTGCGCGGTCATGCCATCGAGTGCCGCATCAACGCCGAGCATCCCCAAACCTTCGCACCGTCCCCAGGCCGCATCACGGCGCTCAATTTGCCCGGCGGCATCGGCGTGCGCGTCGATACCGCGGCTTACACGGACGGCGTCATTCCTCCTTACTACGACTCGCTAGTGGCTAAGCTGATCACCCACGGCGAAGACCGCCAGGAAGCCATTCAGCGTATGAAGCGCGCCTTAAGCATGTTCGTCATCGAAGGCATCGAGACGAGTATTTCTCTGCACGAAGAAATTCTGTCCGATGAGGACTTCGTAGCCGGAGAGTTTGACACCACGTTCTTGACTAAACTTGAGGACCGTAGAAACAGAGAAAATTCATCGAGCGCTGCCGCTTTGTAAACCCTTTGTGGAAAAAGTCGTTTTTGTTGGAAAGCTGGAACTCAAGAACGCTCAGGTGAATCCAATCTGATAGCAAAGATAGACTCGGTGATTTATTCGTCGAATTTCAAATATTACATTCATGACGGCACTGTCGCGTGCCGGCTCCAGCTTCTGGGGCAAGTCGGCGAATCCGAAGTAGCCGAGCTGACGAGTTGCTGGCAAACCGCTAAAACCACCCTCGGTGGCCGCCGCCTGGTTCTGGACCTGCGTGAAGTCATTTCCATCGACGATGCCGGCAAAAAATGGCTGGCTGGGATGATTGAGGATGGCGCCGCCTGCCTGCCCGAATCGTTCCTCATGGACGCCATGGCCGGAAAGCTGGACTCCTGTTTACAAAGAACCGGCTGCGCAAAGCCCGGCTGGTTTCTCCGCGCTCTAAATTTCAGGAAGTCAACCGAGCCGCGGCCAGAGGGAGCGGTGGATACTATACAAGCACAGTAAAAGCCGATTCCGTCCGCGTCACCGGCCGGTAACTCGTATCGCGCTCCACCGGCTCTCGTCCCGCTTCTCGAATCAACCTCAACAGATCCTGCCGCCGCAAATGCTGGACCGTTTGCGCCCCGGCATCGTGATAAATCTTCTCTTCCACTACCGTTCCGTCAATATCGTTTGCCCCAAACCGCTGCGCGATCTGCGCCACCCCCGGCGTCATCATGATCCAATACGCCTTGATATGCGGAATGTTATCGAGCATCAGCCGTGAAATGGCAATTTGCTTCAAATCGTCAAACCCGCTGGTCGATGACAAATGGCTCAGCGCCGTGTTGGCCGGATGAAACGCCAGCGGGATAAACGTAACAAACCCGTTGGTCTCATCCTGCACCGCGCGCAACTTCACCAGGTGATCGACCGAATCCTCCGCCGTTTCAAGATGCCCGTACAGCATGGTGCAATTGCTCTTCAAACCGATTTGATGCGCCGTCCGCGCCGTTTCTAGCCACTCGTTTCCGTCGATCTTGTGATCGCAGATGATCCGCCGCACGCGCTCGGAAAAAACCTCCGCGCCGCCGCCGGGCAGGGAATCGACACCCGCCGCCTTCAGTTTCTCGAGCGTCTCCCGGATCGAAATCTTGGCGCGCTTGGCTAGATAAGCTACCTCCACCATCGTGAACGCCTTCAGATGCACCCCCGCATAGCGCTCCTTCAACCCGGCGATCATCTGGCAAAACCAATCGAGCGACAGTTCCGGGTGCAGCCCTCCGACGATGTGGAATTCGGTCACCGCCTCTGCATAGCCCTTGCCCGCCACCTCCCAAACCTGCTCGAGCGACATGGTATAGGAGTGCGGATCTTTCGCTTTTTTGCCGAATGCGCAGAGCCGGCAGCTCGCCACGCAGACATCGGTCGGGTTAATGTGCCGGTTGACGTTAAAGTAAGTCGTGTCGCCGTGCAGCCGCTCGCGCACCATGTTCGCCATCGACCCTAGCGCCAGTATGTCCGGGCTCCGGAACATGGCCACCCCGTCCTCGTACGACAAGCGAATGCCTGCGGCCACTTTGTCCCGGATAGGCCGGAGCCGGGAATCTTCAATTTCAATCATCATTGCAAAAAGTAGTCATGCTGCAGCAGAATGTCCGCCGCCCAAAAAGCAAAGAACAACAAGCTCACATAGCCATTGACCGTGAAAAACGCGGCGTTCACCCGCGATAGGTCGTTGGCCTTCACCAAGCCATGTTCGTAAATCAACAAAAGAACCACGGCCACGATGCCCGCCACGCTGAGCGGTCCCAGCCGGAACGAAACCGCCAGCGCAATCAGACTCACGATCATCGCCACATGCAGAAGCCGCGCAATCGTCAAAGCGCCGCCAACGCCGAATCGCCTGGGAATGCTATGCAGTCCTTCCGAACGGTCGAACTCAAAATCCTGGCAGGCGTAGATCACATCGAAGCCCGCGGTCCAGAACATCACCGCCGCCGTAAGCCAAAGGATGCGGACGTCGAGCGTCCCGCGCATGGCAATCCAAGCGGCCGCCGGCGCCATCCCCAGACAGAATCCCAAAATCAGGTGGGAAAACAGCGTGAAGCGTTTAGAGAAAGAATAAAAGAATAACGTTGCCAGCACAAAGGGCGCGAGCGCCAGGCACCAGAATCCGAGTTGCCGGGCGGCTATCAAAAATAGCAGCGAGGAAATAGCCGTAAATCCCCACGCAAACCGTACCGACAGCAGACCGGCCGGCAAATGCCGCGCCGCGGTTCGCCGGTTGCGGCCGTCCATATCCGCATCCAAAATCCTGTTGAAAGCCATGGCCGCCGAGCGCGCCGAAACCATCGCAACCAGAATCCAAAGGAAGCGCCACGCCAAACCGGGAATATGGAATCCGCTATCCCGCCACGCGAGCAGCGCCCCAGTCAAGGCGAACGGCAGCGCGAACACCGAATGTTCGAACCGGATCATGTCGAGCGTCAGCCGCAGCCGTTTCCAGAAAATACGCATAAATGCGCGGACGTTACTATTTTAGGGGATGCCGCGCACAATATGAACGTCTCGCAAATTCAGCAACTCCTGGAACAAGTCCGCGACCGTGAAACCAGCGTGCCCGCTGCTCTGGACAGTCTGCGCCACCTGCCGTTTGAAGATCTCGGCTTCGCCAAAGTCGATCATCATCGCGCCGTGCGCCACGGCATGCCGGAAGTGATCCTCGGCCAGGGCAAGCATCCGGACCAGGTCGCCGCCATCGCCTCCGCCCTTCTCGCGAAATGCCGCAACCTGCTGTTGACCAGAGCGACTGCCGAAATGGCCGAGCGCGTCCTGGCCCTCGCTCCCGAAACCGAATATTTCCCCGCCTGCGGCGTCGTGCGTGTCTGGCGCGACCGCGCTCTCTACGGCAAAGGCACCATCGCCATTATCTGCGCCGGCACCAGCGATCTTCCGGTTCTTGAAGAAGCGCAGCGCACCGCCGAAGTCATGGGCAACGAAGTGGACGTCATTTCGGATGTCGGCGTCGCCGGCATTCATCGCCTGCTGCATCAGCGTGACCGCCTCATGCAAGCCCGCGTGGCCATCGTCTGCGCCGGCATGGAAGGCGCGCTGCCGAGCGTGGTCGGCGGCCTGGTTGGCTGCCCGGTGATCGCCGTTCCCACCAGCATCGGCTACGGCGCAAGTTTTCATGGACTCGCCGCGCTGCTCGGTATGCTGAATAGCTGCGCCAGCAACGTAACGGTCGTCAATATCGATAACGGCTTCGGCGCGGGCTATGTCGCCAGCCTCATCAACCGTTTGTAGTTATTTGATTAACGACGGATCGTTCGACACCTGGAAGCTGTTGCTGACTGTCCGCTTCACGCCATCCGCGCCCACCGCCCGCACTGTGAAAGTATGCGCGCCATTTGCGAGGCCAGTGGTATCGACCGACAAGTCCCAACCGGCATTGCAATCACTGCCGGGGTAAGCAGCACAGACGTCCACACGGGAATCGCCGTAATTGGCGGCTCCATACAGCGCCCCATCCACCAGAATCTGCACGCTGCTAATACCGATCGCGCCCTCAAGCGCCCAACCGTAGGTGTGCATCGCCCCCGCCTCGGTAACATTCCTTGCGGGCGCATCGATCGTGACCTGGACCGGATTGCCGGCAGAATTCGAGGCGCTGAATGGGCTGGTCACGATCGAATGGCGGCCGCTCGCGCTCGTAGTCGTCACGCCCAGCACGTGCGCGCCATCGCTGAGCAGCGTGGTGTCAAGCATAAAATTCCAGCCGACATTTGGGCAGCCGGCGCGTCCCGGAAATGCAGCGCAAACGTCTCCCCGGCTCGCCCCGTACGAAGCGCTTCCATACGGAACGCCATCAATTGAAATCGCGACTCCGGTCACCGCCTCGTAATCGTCGATCGCCCAGCCATAAGCATTTACTACGCCGCTCAGAGATCCGCCCTGCCCGCTGGGACGATCGACCATGATGTGCGTTGGATTCGTTGTCCAATTAGCAGTGGTGAAGGCTGTGCTCGCGGAGCCATACTGCATCTGGCTGCCCGCAAGCACGACTGCCGTTGCCCACAGAACATGCGGTCCATTCGCGAGCAGCGTAGTATCGAGCGAAAAAGTCCATCCGACATTCGGGCAACCTGGGCCGCTATAAACGGTGCATACATCCCCGCGATTCGCGCCATAGGATGCATGTCCCATCGCAACTCCGTCGACGAAAATCGAGACGCCGGTAATCGCCGCAGTCGTATTGAGGGCCCAGCCGGAAATCGTGGTTGTTCCTAGCAGGGTAGCTTGCGGAGTGGGTTGGTCGATATAAAGCTTTGTTGGAATCACCGCATTACCGCCGTTCGCGATTGTGAAGGTATTAGTCACGGTGGAGCGATTGCTGCCGTCAAACTCGGTCACTTGCAGGGTATGCGGGCCGTCCGGAAACAGCGTTGTATCAAACAGTAAGTGCCAGCCGACAGACGGACATCCTACCCGGCCCGGATAGACCGCGCAAACATCCAGACGCTGATCTCCATAGGTCGCGCTGCCGACAAACGTTCCGTCTACTGCGACTCTCACAAGCGATATGGGAGAACCGCTGCCGGGGAGTGCCCACCCGTACAAACGCGCAGGACCGCTCAAAGCGCCCGTCTGCGCGTTGGGTAGATCGATAACGACCGTGCCCTGCGCTCCAGAAGAATTGGTGGTCTGGAACGAGGAGCTCACGGTCGAAGAACGTCCGTTGGTTGTCTTGGCAGTGACTGCCAGCGTGTGCGAGCCGGCCGCCAAGAAAGACGTATTGGTAAAAATGCTCCAACCGACATTCGGGCAGCCAATCCGGCCCGGATAGGCGGCGCAGACATCCGCACGAGGCAGGCCGTAGGTCGCAGTGGCTGGATTTCCATCGATCGCTACCGAAACCTGTGATATGGCCGCGAGATTATCGATCGCCCAGCCGGAAACATTCAACGGGCCGGCGATCACCGAGCTCGACGCAGCAGGCGTGTCGATATAAATGTGCATCGGATTTACGGAAGCCGCGTTCGCGACAGTAAAATTGCTGCTGGCCGTGTATCGCTGTCCGGACGCGGTGGTCATGATGACATCCAGTGCATGGCCGCCGTCTGAGAGTAGCGTCGTGTCAAACAGAAAAGACCAGCCAAGATTTGGACAGCCGGGCCGGCCAGGATAGACCGCGCAGACATCCCCCCGTGGCGCTCCATAGGTGGCGTCGCCATACGAGACGCCATCCACCGCGATAGCCACGCTGGCGATGGTGTCGATGTCCGCCAAAGCCCACCCACTCATCTTCGTGATCTCCGCGGCTGGCGCCGACAAAGGCGAATCGATCGAAAATCGTATCTGCGGGTTCCATTGATTAACCAGGTTCGCGACGTCGATCGATCCAAGGCCGGTTGCCGGGTCATACCCTGCGGTCGCCTGATACAGTCCGCCACTCTCGCCCGGCACGGCATTGTTGCCCGTCGTGATGTCGTTGAAGATGCAATTCGAAGCCCTGGAAATGGACGCACACTGCGAATACTGCTCCCCCGCCGCGAGCTGATAAAGAACGACGTTCGCCTGCCCCTGCCGCGAACCGGTCTTTTGCACCACCAGTGCCATGATGCCGGCGAAAGAAGGAGTAGCCGCCGAAGTCCCGGCATATCCGTCCAGACTGAATTTTCCGCTGGGAGTAGGCGTGCAGGAGCTCGATAAGCAAAGCAGATAGGGATCGTGGCCCGCCGCAGTCAGGGAAATATCCGGCACGTAGCGATGATTGTCCGATGGTATTCCGGTCACTCCGGCTTGCCAGGAAGGTTTAGTCACGAGAGTACTCGCGCCGCCGCCGCCGGCCCACAGCCCCGCCGAATTTCCGCTTGTGCATGTGCCGGTCGTACAGCTTTCGTTCCAGACGTTCTCCGGGATATAGGAAACCGCAGAGCCAAGCGCCGCCGAATTGCCGCTGTTCCAGTAAAATCCGCTGCCTTCGTTGAATTGCGTTCCACCCACTGCTACGTTATAGGCTGTGGATGACAAAATATTGACCGAGACTCCCTGTGTGGCGGGAACCTTCGAAGGATCGTCGCAACCCGCCGCGCCGGAATCGCCCGACGCAACTACATAAGTAATCCCTTGCGCCGCCGCTTGTGCCGCCAGATTCGAGATGGATATCTGCTGCGCCTGCGTGTAACCGGCCTCGCAAGAACCGAAACTCTCGGTCATGATATCGGCAAGATTATTGTCGATGATGTATTCTTCCGAGAGATCCACTCCATCGCTTGCGTGTGTCGAAGCCGTGACCACGAGTTTCACCGTCGCATTTGGCGCCACTGCCCCAGCCCAAGTCACATCCAGCGTGGCCTCGTCCACTTCTCCGTCTTGAAGGACACCCGGATTGGTGCCGTTCACGACGATCTGCGGCGGATTCGCGATCAGTTTGAAAGTGCTGCGAAAGCTGACCACATCTTGGACATTGATATTGCTGCGCCCGACCACTGCAATCGTGACGCCCGCGCCATTTATTCCGCTCGTGTAGAGCGGATTGATGTCGTAGATAGTAGCGTAGTCGGCCGGTGCGAGCGAATGTTGGCTGCCCGAGGTAAATTGCGGCGTGCTGGAATCGGCCGAAATCGTCGCTTGAAATTGCGCGTTGGCGCGAATCGCCTGCGGCTTCTTCCGAAAATCGTGCAGCGTCGCCACGCCAGCCACAACGCCCGCCAGCGCAGCCGGTATCTCCGGATTGCTCGCATTCGCCCAATGGCTCTGGCCGTTCACCATGTACTTGTGGATTTGCGTATGAAACGTGTTCTCCACTTGACTGGCCGCGCCCGTGAACTCGATCAGGTTCCGGCCATTCGCCACCCGATCGATATGAAACCCGTTCCCTTCGAGCCAGCCGGTAATCTTCCGCACGTCTTCATCGGATGCGCCGAACCGCTGCCCAAATTGCTCGGGTGTCAGCCACTGATGGTATTGAGGCGAGGAAGAATCCTGCTGAGCCGCGAGCAGCGCGTCCAAATCCGCTTGCTGTCCAGCGCTCCGCGTCAGCACCAACTGCATCTGCTCCATCGGCAAATCGGCCGGCGCATCGCCGCGATCGAATTCCGCCCGCGCCATGGGATGCGTATTGCCCCCGAGCGTGATCATGCGGCTCCCGCTGATCGCTTGTGTGATGCGGGATCGGGACCGATCCTGCGCGCCCGCCGGCAACGCCGCCACCAGGCAGAAAACTAGCCCTATACGGACCACGGTCAAAAGCACGTGCTCCAAATGACGTGTGTACCCACTCTAGGTTACGTGGGTTTTACCAGGAATTTGTATCGGAGCAATCGCCCGTCAGGGCTCCCGCCGCTCGAGCGTCGCGATTCCCGACGTAAGCGCCGGGCCGCCTGTGAACACTGTAGTACGCCACTCGAGCCGCATCGTGCGCCCGTCGATCGAACGGATGGCCAGCGTGCCGCGGCTGCCATTGCTCGCTTGCCAAACGAACTTGCGCGATGCTTTGTCCACGGCGGTCAATTGAAAACTGACGTCCGGCGAGATTGGCTTGTTGTCGGTGACTTCATAACGCGCTTTATACAAGCCGGCTAAACCGCGGTCGTTCTTGCTCAATTTCAAGCTGATAAATGCGGGCGGATAGAATCCCGGCTTATGTCTCTCGGGCTCTTTCGGTGAATAAACCCATTCGCCTTCCGCCGGATCGCCCGTCCCCGAGTGCAGCGCTTCCGATGGAATGCTGGCGCTCGTGTACACCGCATCCGGTTTAGGCGCGGTCGCCACCGGCAGCGGCGCTAAACCAGCCGACGCCAGTTCTTCGCGCGTCGCCGTACCTGCGCCCACTCCGGGTGGCGAAGGAAGGGGCGCGTTTTGCTCTCGCGATTTGGATAAAATCGTGCGCGTCCCCACAGGCAGAGTGAATGTTTTCGATTTCGGGGTTGCCGGCGCAGCTTGCACGATCCGGGGCGCGCTCGCCTTCGGGTCCTCCGAAACACCGCGCCATCGATCGGTAACGGGTGCGGAAGGAACTACGGTCGCGCTGATCGTAGGCCGCGGATCCTGCTTCGACTTCGCTGCACGTTCAGCAGCGCCCTGGTCCACCGGTGGCACTACGGCCGCTCGTTCCGGCTGCACAGCCGTTGATCGTGGGGAATCCGCGGGCTTGGCCGCTGCTGCATTTTCCGGCGTGATATAGACCGGCGGCCGCGAGTTGAAAGAACTTCCCAGATGATCTGCCCAGAACCACACCGCGCCCACCGTCAGCACCACCGCCCCTACCGTGCTCCCTATCCACCACGGCACCTTGCGCCATGCGGTCTGCACCACCGGTCGCGCCGTCAGGCTGGCGCGTAGCTGCTGGTCGTATTCCTCCCGCCGTTCCGCATCGAGCAGTGTCGATACGATCGAATTGAGCCGTCGCATCTGCGTCTCGGCCAATTGCTTCATGGCAGGGTCGCGATGCTGGTCGGGATGCATTAACCGGACAAGCCGCCGATGCGCTTTGCGGATCTCCTCCTCATCCGCATCGGGCTTGATTCCGAGTTCCTCGTAATAGTTCATCTCAACTCTTCTGTTTGATCATCATAATGGATTCCGCGGCACTCGAAAAAGCGCTAGCCGGAGCATAAAAGAAGCTGCGGATCATCCCTCAATAAGTCTATCGGATGAAAGCGGCCCGATACGTACTAGCCATTCGTTCGCCGGGTACTATTTAGCGCGGTATTTTTCGGGGGACTAGGGTGCTATCAAAGCACATCGTAGGACGTAGTAGGTACCTATTTCCCGCTCGGATCGGCCAACACAAGCGCCACCGCGAAGCCGTCGTACCCCTTCAGGCCGACCGTCTGAATCGCCGTGGCGCTCACCCGCGGTTCCACGGCGAGCATCTCGAGGAAACGCCGTACCCCCTGCACGCTGGGATCGCTGTTCGCTGCATCCACCACCTTCCCCCCGCGCACCACGTTATCGACCACGATCAGGCTGCCCGGCCGCGCGAGCCGAAGCGCCCAGTCAAAGTAGTACGGAATATTCTGCTTATCCGCGTCGATGAAGATCAAATCGAACGCGCCGCCTTCTTCGGCGGCTATTCCGGGCAGCGTCTCGAGCGCCGCGCCCAGCCGCAAATCAATCAATCCCTCCAGGCCGGCGCGTTGAATATTCGCGCGCGCCACGTCGGCGTGCCTGGCGTCCGCTTCGAGCGTAATGAGTCGTCCTTCCGGCGGCAGCGCCCGTGCCAGCCAAATCGTGCTGTAACCCCCCAGCGTGCCGATTTCCAGAATCCGGCGCGCCCCCACCAGCCGCGCGAATAAATGAAGCAGCTTTCCGTGCGTGGGCGATACGCTGATCGCCGGCAATCCGGCCACCGTGCTCGCCTCTAAGGCCGCATCGAGCGCCTCGTCGGATCCGACAAGCTGGTCGCTCAGGTAGCCGTCTACGGCTTTCCACTTGTCCTCGCTCATGATTCGTCACTCGAACGGAACATCGTCGTCCGGCCGATTCAGCTCCGCGTTCGCAAACAACGTGTAGCGGTTCAGGAACGCCAGCTTCACCGTGCCGGTTGGCCCGTTCCGCTGCTTCGATAGAATCAGCTCCGCCGTGCCTTTCAAGCTTTCTTTATCGGGCCGATAGACCTCTTCGCGAAAGATAAACGCCACCAGGTCCGCATCCTGCTCGATGCTTCCCGATTCGCGTAAATCGCTCAGCATCGGCCGATGATCGCCCGTGCGCGTCTCCGGTGCGCGGCTGAGCTGGGATAACACCAGGAATGGCACGCGCAAATCTTTCGACATCAGCTTCATGCCGCGTGACAGCGAGCTGATCTCTTGCACCCGGTTCTCGAACCGCCCGCGCCCCTGCATCAATTGCAAATAGTCGATCACCACCAGCCCGAGGTCATGCTCCGCCTGCAGCTTGCGCAGCTTCGAATGCACTTCCATTAGATTCGTGCCGGCGCTGTCGTCGATGAACAGTGGCGATTCCACCAGATGATACAGCGCCTCCTGGAGCGTGCGCTTCTCGTCCGAGTTCAAATAGCCTGCGCGAAATTTCTGCTGGTCCACTCGCCCCGCGGCGCAGATCAAGCGCGTCAACAACGATTCCTTCGACATTTCGAGCGAAAAGACCGCCACCGCTTTCGGATTGGTCTTGTTCGTCGCCACATGATGCGCGATATTCAGCGCCAGCGCCGTTTTCCCCATCGCCGGCCGCGCCGCCAGAATAAACAACTCGCCTTCCCGCAATCCGCCCGTCATTTCATCGAAGCGCGCAAAGCCTGTGCTGATCCCCTTGATGCGCTTGTTGACATCCAGGAACGCGTTGATCCCGCCTTCATATTCCTCGATGATCTGGGCGGGGCTCGCCAGCGGGTTCTTCGAGCCCAGATCGCCCAGCTTCATGAAAGCGTCTTCGGCGGCTCCCAGAATCTGCTTCGGGTCTTCTTCGAGCCCCAGACAGCGATTGATAGTGTCCTGCGATACCGAAACGATGCGCCGCAGCAGCGCCTTCTCTTTGACTATTCCTACATAGCTCTCCAGATTGTGAATCGCCGGCAGACCGTCATCGAGCGAAACCAGATAGCTGAGACCGTCCACCGATTGAAGCTGCCCATGCTTCATCAGTTCGTTCGCGAGCGTGATGCGATCGATCTTCTCGCCGCGCTCATGAATCTCGCTCATGCGCAGGAAGATTCGCTTATGCTTCTCGATGCTGAAATCGTCGGCGATGAGCGTCCCCCCGGCCTGCAGGAAAGCGGACTCGTTGCTCATGATCGCGCCCAGCACGAACCGCTCAGCGTCTAGATTGTCGGGAAGAGGTCGGTCAAAGCTGATGTCGCGTACGGCCATAGAAGTGGATTGCTCTAGTTAACTAACCCGGTCTCAATGAGGACAAGGGAAGATTTGAGAAAAGGGTGGGAAACATTCGAAGCAGCCGCGAATCGCCTCTAGTCGAAGTTCTGCACGCTATTTCCACAACCTTTTCCTAAAACATTTTCGCTCAAGTATTGTTTTAACGCAAAACCACCGATCACGGATCTACTTTTGTGGGCAATTCATGCCAGATCTCCACTTCATATCCATCCGGGTCGGACACGAAAAGAAACGGCTCGCCCGGACAAAACTCGCCGCGGCTCCGGATTTGGCCTCCCGCCCGTTCCACTTCCTCCGCCGCCTGGCCAATCGCCCCAGGGTCGATCAGCCGGAATCCAAAGTGGATCACTCCTCCGCTTTGACCGGCATTCGCGGTGTCTTTCTTGAATACGAGTACATCACGGCTCCCCGGCGTTTGCGCCTGCACAAAATCCTCGCCTCGATACACTTCGACCATGCCGAAAACAGTGTGATAAAAAGCCAGTGACCGGTCCAGGTCCTGGACGGCGAGGGCGATGTGCGTCAAACCATACGTCTCAATCATGATCTACTCTTTCTCGCTCTGTCGTGAGCGCCGCCAAAACGCTGCGCCGCGCACTGCCGGGGCTTGGAATACCGCAGTCGTTTCATTCGCATCCTGCGGCCAATGGCGAATCGACGCCAGGTCCACAAAGTATGTTCCAGACACTCGGACGTCTTTTAATGGATGAGAACGCGTCTGTGCAAAGTCGTTGTGGTCCTCACCTTTCAGCGCTTGTTTGCGCCACAACGTTATGTCCATCCAACGGAGTTACATCCGCATACGCTAACCAGAAGCCCATCATCTCTTCGGTGCTCGGCTCCCCCCACCGGATGGCTTTCGTAGGATCGGGATTCAGCGGGTTGTTTATCGAATTGTCGAAGTAGGCTGTCGTTACTAATTTCGTCCCCTTGGGCAGCAGAAACTGATGCTTTAGAAAGTAAGTCTCCTGCCATCGAAAGTCGTATTTCGGTACATCAAACAGCAATTCGCGGCGCCCGTCAGGATAGATCGCTTCCGTCTGCATGCTCTTGCCACGGAAGTGCATGTGTGCGGTATACGCCACCGCGGTCACATCCTTGGGCAACACAAAGCAGGACGTCACGCGATGACTGCCGTCTCCCGGTGGAATCAGAAACAGATTGTTCCAAATTTCATACTGAGCCACTTCGTACTTGACAGGCGCCTTCGCAAACACGAGACCGATGCTCGTCCGGTCTTTCACGGTCTCCCCTAATCGGTTACTGTAATGCACCTGGAATTGCAGATACGATCCAGCCGGAACCCTCAGCGCATAGCCAGGAGGCCGTACTTCCGCCAAATGCCCCGGCAAGTAAATCGCGGGTACGTGATTCACGCCGCCCGAAGGCTGGCCGGGCAATCCACCGCCGTTTGGCAGTGAGCAGCCGTCATCCACGATCGGCACGTCCGGCTTTAAGTGCTCCACCTGGCCGGTCCTGAAATGAAAGGGACTATCCGCTTGCTCCGTCTGATCCGCGTGGCGTTCCCGCAGTCGCGGAACTTTATCCGCGCTGACAATGCTCACCGTCGCATGATGGACAACGCGGCGATCCCCAGGTACAACCTCGCCTGCGTGGATCCATTTGTCCTCGGTGAAGTTGGTCGGCACGTAAATGTATTCATAATCGTCCTGGTTGCCGGCGGCAACCGTGGTTTCCGGAATGGTAAAGACAACGTCCGGTTGGATATGCCAGCCAGCCTGGAAAACGGGAGCCTTGGGCAGGTCTTTTGGATCGCCTTCTTTGGCTCCGCCGTTCACCCACGCCACAATGGTTGCGATCTCGGCATCGGATAGGCGCGGATCGTTCATGAAATCGCCTACGTGCGGATTAGCATGCCAGGGCGGCATGATTCGCCGCACCACCGCTTCACGAATGGCAGCCGCCCATGGGCGCGCCTCTTTGTAACTGATTAGCGGCATAGGAGCAATATCGTCCGCATGATGGCAGGTGACACAGTTGCCATAGAGAATGGGAGCCACATCTTTGCTGAATGTGACCTCTTTCGCTGGTTCAACCGCCCGCGCGCTCATCACGGCGCGTGCCATGAGGCAAAAGCAAAACACAACACCGGCCTTCTTCACGGCTACTACGAACTCCTGGCTTTTTAACGTGCCCGCAAACGGGCGGGGAACTCTCATCAATCGGGATCTGCCCCCTAAACCATATTCCCACCACCATCCCGCCCGCGATCAACCGAAATTCTGTGAGACGAACCTCGTCAAACTACTGTAAATACTTTGTCCTTCAACGCATTCTCAAACTCAGCGTTACGCAATCGCGGCCGGCTCTGTCTAACCGCCGAGGCAGAATGAATCCGCCAAATAACGATGGCCCTTTTGGCGCGACCAGAAGGGATTTTGTGGCCGCCGCCATGGGTGCGACTGTGGCCGCTGCCGTTCCGTGCAAAGCAGATACGGCCAGTCCGACCAGTCCGAATGGATACGCAGTGGCTTTGAAGATTAACGGCCGTGAGCACAGGCTCGAACTCGATCCGCGTACAACGGTGCTGGATCTTCTGCGCGATCAACTCGCGCTGACCGGCACGAAGAAAGGTTGCGATCACGGGCAGTGCGGCGCCTGCACCGTGCTCGTCAACGGTGAGCGCCGAAACTCATGCCTGATGCTCGCGGTCATGCAACACGGAAAAGAGATCACTACCATTGAAGGGATCGCGCAGGGCGATGAACTTCACCCTGTACAGCAGGCCTTCATCAAACACGACGGATTTCAATGTGGCTACTGCACTCCCGGGCAGATCTGCTCGGCTGTCGCCATGTTGCAGGAAGTACGTTCCGGCGCCCCCAGCTTCGTGACGGAAAACATCAGCGATGCAAACGCCGCAATTCAGTTGACCGGCGACGAGATTCGAGAACGGATGAGCGGCAATATCTGCCGCTGCGGCGCGTACCCCGGAATCGTAGCCGCCATTCAGGAAGCCCATGGAGCGAAGCAAGCATGAACGCGTTTACCTACGTTCGCCCCTCGACAGTCGATGACGCTATCCGGGAGTTCGCCGCAAATCCAAATGCAGCCTACATCGCAGGCGGAACCAACCTCGTCGATTGCATGAAGATGGGATCTGTTTCCGCGGACAGGCTGATCGACATCACTGCCTTGCCCCTTACCGGAATCTCCGAACATAACGGCGGCATCCGCATCGGCGCGCTTGTCAGCAATACGGAGCTTGCAAACCATCCCTTGATTCGCTCGAAGTACCCGGTCTTAAGTCAGGCAACCCTTGCCGGTGCATCCCAGCAACTGCGCAATATGGCAAGCGTGGGAGGTAATCTCCTTCAGCGCACGCGCTGCTATTACTTCTACGATCCGGCCTTTGCTGAATGCAACAAGCGCGTTCCGGGCAGCGGCTGTGGCGCACTCAAAGGCGAGAATCGCATCCACGCCATACTCGGCCAATCGGAATCCTGCATCGCCGTGCATCCCAGCGACATGTGCGTTGCCTTTGCCGCGCTCGATGCGGTTATCCAGGTACGCGGACAAAAAGGATCGCGCGCAATTCCGTTCACGGACTTCCACAAATTGCCCGGCGATACACCTCATCTCGATACGGTTCTGCAGCCGGGCGAACTGATCGTTTCCATTGACCTTCCTGCGCTTCCGTTTGCAAAGCGTTCTCGCTACGTGAAGGCTCGCGACCGCCATTCGTATGCTTTTGCCCTGGTATCGGTCGCTGCTGTCATTGATAGCGGAGCCGGCGGCACTATCTCCGAAGCGCGCCTGGCCCTCGGTGGTGTGGCGATGAAACCCTGGCGCGCGCGTAAAGCAGAAGCAGCGCTGCGCGGGAGGAAAGCAGATCCGGAGACGGTGCTCGCCGCGGCAAACGCCGAGTTGGCCGGCGCGCATGGATACAAAGACAATGCCTTCAAAGTAGAGTTGGCGCGGCGCTGCATAAAACGTGCCGTGCGGCTGGCGATGGAGGCCCAGGTATAGCAATGGCGAACAATCCCTCTCACATAGGCGACCCGCTCGATCGCGTGGATGGACCGTTGAAGGTCACCGGTCGCGCCGCCTATGCCTACGAACATCAGGTCCCGGATGCCGCCTTCGCTGCCTTGGTCGTGAGTTCCATTGCGAAGGGACGCATTACTTCCATCGATACCAGCAAGGCTGGCAAGCAAGACGGCGTTCTTCTCGTGATGACGCACGAGAATGCCCCAAAGCTCGCTAAGCAGGAAAAGAAAGACGGCCAGCCGCCGGGACCCGGTGAAGCTTGGCAAGCCTTGCAGGACGATCGCGTCTACTATGGGAACCAACCGGTCGCCGTCGTAGTTGCGCGAACTTCCACGCAGGCGCGTTCGGCTGCGAAGCTCGTGGAAGTTCGCTATGCAGCCGGAACGCCAGAGAACGATCTGGACGGCCGGCTCGCGGAAGCGTACTCGCCCAAGAAGGCGGGTGGCGGCGGAGATCCCGCGGCGAGCAATCGTGGCGATACCAGTGCCGCGCTTCAAAGTGCCGGGCACAAGCTGGACGAGGTATATCGGACGCCGTTCCAATTTCACAACCCCATGGAACCGCACGCCACCATTGCCCAATGGACCGCGCCGGACGCTTTGACAGTGTACGACGCCACGCAAGGCGTCTTTGGCGATGCCGAAAAGATCGCCAAGGCGTTCGCACTGAAGCCAGAGAATGTCCGGGTCGTGTCCCCCTATCTGGGTGGCGGGTTCGGTAGCAAAGGACCAACCTGGTCGCATGTAATCATCGCCGCGCTCGCCGCAAAACAGGCCGGCCGTCCGGTGCGATTGGAAGTGAGTCGCCCCCAAATGTTCAACATGGTTGGACTGCGTTCGGAAACTCGCCAGCAAATTGCCATCGGCGCCGGTACGGACGGCAGCATTCACGCGCTTTCTAATGATTGTGTTTCACATACCTCTACCTTCGGCGAGTTTGTGGAGGCTGCCGCTTTACCGTCGCGCATGCTTTACGCATCGCCCAATAGCAAGACCTCCCACCGGCTTCTGCGTTCCAACATCGGGCAGACCTCGTATATGCGCGCCCCCGGCGAAGCGACTGGCGTGCTGGCTCTCGAGATTGCCATCGACGAAATGGCTTACCAAGCCGGCATGGATCCAATCGAGTTCCGCCTCAAAAACTACGCGGAAACAGATCCCGAGGAACACAAGCCGTGGTCCAGCAAATCCCTTCGTGAATGCTACAAGCAGGGCGCGCAGCGTTTCGGATGGAGCAAACGGAATCCCAAGCCCGGCAGTATGCGGGCCGGTGACAAGCTCGTCGGTTATGGAATGGCAACGGCTGTGTACCCGACGAAGCGCTCCGATGCGAAAGCAACGGCGGCGCTGCGGTCCGATGGCTCGCTATATGTCGCTGCCGGCTCCCAGGATATCGGCACCGGAACCTACACGATCATGACTCAGATTGCGGCCGATTCCTTCGGCGTGGATGCCGGCCGGGTCGTGTTCAAGCTCGGCGATACCAAGCTGCCGAAAACGCCTGTATCGGGTGGTTCGCAAACAGCGGCCAGCACAGGTTCCGCCGTGTATCTCGCGACGCAAGCTTTAAAAGAAAAGCTCATTCAAATGGCAGTAAGCGACCCACAGAGCGCCCTATCAGGAGTAAGTGCCCAGGACCTGTCTTTATCGAATGGCCAGGTTATTTCCAAGAGCGGCAAGCAAGAGTCTCTTCTTAGCCTCATGAAGCGCGCGGGACAAACGGAAGTGCAGGCTAGCGCGGAAGCAAAGCCCGGCTCCGAAAAGCAAGAGTATTCAATGTATGCTTTCGGCGCCCAGTTCGCCGAAGTTCACGTCGATGAAGAACTCGGTGAAATAACAGTTGCTCGATTGTTAGGTTGCTTCGCCGCCGGTCGCATACTCAACGCCAAAACCGCCCGGAGCCAGTTCATCGGCGGAATGGTGTGGGGAGTCAGCATGGCGCTCTACGAAGAGGCCAAGCTCGACAAGAGATTAGGCCGCTGGGTCAACAACAACCTGTCGGAATACCATGTACCGACGAACCTCGACATCCGTGAGGTCGATGCATTCTGGGTGGATGAAGTGGACCACCATATAAATCCGATCGGAGCTAAGGGCATCGGTGAAATCGGCATCACGGGCGCTTCAGCAGCAGTCGTAAACGCCATCTATCATGCCACCGGCAACCGATTCCGCAGCGTGCCTGTCACGCTGGATCGTTTAATTACATAGTGGAATAGGCCCTTTGGCCTTCGTTTCCCTAAAACAGCGACGGTCGCGCCGTCCCGCCAAGCAGCGACGTGCTCACATTCGCAATCGTATGCGTGCCCTCATGTCCGCCCCAGGCAAATAACAGATCCACTACGGGCAGACCGCCCGCATGCACGGTCAAACCGGCCGCATAGCTGTGCGCCAGGTGCGAGAACCCGAGATCGCCCGGTCTTAGCGCCACTCTGCCTTCGTCCACCATGAATTTCGCGCCAATCGGCCATTTGTAAATCGAGTGCTCAAACGTTCCCCTCAGAACCATCAGGTTCGGTCCGCGAAACCGGTAATCGGGCAAACTCGGCAGCAGGGCAGTCCCGTTCAGATCCGATCCGCCGATCGTCGGATCCAAATAAAACGGCACGACGCTTCCTCCCGAGGTATAGGAAGACGTGTAAAGGAACTGAAACCCAAAACTGCCCTCCAAATTGCGGCTTACCGTGGGGCACTTCAGTGAATTCGGATCTTGCGCGCAAGTATCCGGCCCGTTGAACTCGCGCGGTATCAGCGATCGCGTGCTGCGATACAGCGGAAACTGATGCGACAAATCCGCCGTGAATCGCCGGAACGAGTAAGTCGAGTTACTCGCCACCCATTCCTGAAAAGTCGCCTTGTAATTCAGGCGAACATAGCCGTTCGCAAAGCTCGGACGCGCTCGAATGCCTTCGCCAAACTGTGCGAAGCCCGGTTGGGTTCGATAATCCCGGCGCGGAGATCTCGTTGTTGACCTGCTCGATCGAAACGATATTGTTGCCATGCCTTCCCCGAAGAGAGATAAAGCGGCCGTTGGCTTCGGCGAAAAGCGATACATTCAACCGCTTGAACAAAGGCCAAACGACGTTCCCGCCCGCGATGGTCTCTGTCATTCCAAAAAAGGAGTGACTCGTGCCCGTGCCCTGGCCCAATCCGTAGTACTGAAGGTTATTCAGCGAAATACCCTGTACATAACCATGAAACACGGGCATGTCCTGTAAGACCAGGCTCGACGTTTGGCCCGTCCCCATGCGTGTCGTGATCTTCGGATGGCGAATCAGAACCGCGCTCATGTACCCGCCGGCCCGCCACGACCCATTCGGCGTCCCCACCGCATCCGCATTCCAAAACAGCCGCCAGTCTTCATTCGGCGTGTAATGCGTCGTGAACGCGAGGCCCGCCCCAAAGCCGTTCTGCGGAGCAAGGCTGCCTACGGCCACGTGCAGCGGATGGTCGGTAAACAGCAGTTGACCGCAACCCGCAAGCTTGAAGCTCAGGCAACTCTCGTGGAAGCGTTCGCCCTCTTTACGAAAGTCGGCGCCCAGATTGCTCTCCTGCGCCCAAACCGGAACGGCCAATACAAAACAAGCCAGCAGGCTAAGCCGTCTCACGTTGCTTTCTCGACCTTCTGCGGTACGCCTGCCGCCGCTCTCGTGGAGCGCTTTCGTTACCTTGCGAATGTAGTGGCTCGCCTGCCCCTCGGTCCTGATCGTCGCGGGGTCCACGCCGGTTCGCAGGTGATCCGGGAGTTGCATTTCCGCCTCATTGAAATGCCTGACCTGCGCATGAATTAGCAAATTCTTTTCCAAAGGCCGGTCCGGGTTGTATGCCGTCCGCGCCGGTTTGGGAACCTTGATGACCTTAGCAACTTTGGCTTTACGAGATCTGACTGCCTTTGACATGAGATGCCGCCTTTTAGAAATCGAATAGAGGACAATCGGAATCCGGCCGCATCGTGTCGGAGAGCAAATCCAGAAATGTGGATGCCTGCTGTTCCCTCGGCGTGCGTTGCGGATAGTCTCCCAGAAAGAACTTTGTTACCGTGCCCGGAATCGAAGCGTGCTCGAACACTCTCCCGTTCGCCTCGCCCGGACCCGGCACCACCATGCCCTTGGGTACCCACGGCGAAATCAGGATCGCGGGCACGCGCACGCCCAGCCGGTCGAATTCGAAAGTGAGCCCTGGCACGCCCGTTTGGTCTGGCGGAGCCGTAAACCCGTCCTTAGGACACGCGCGGCGGAGCCACATGATCGTAAATGCCGCCGTGTTCGTCGTAGGCGATCAGCAGCGCCGTACTCTTCCACAGATCCGGATTCTGGCGGATTGCATTATAGATGGTCGCAATGAAAACTTCCCCTTGCTGCACGTCATGATCCGGGTGCTGGTCGGAGGCAATCCTCTCGCCGCCGTCCTCTTCATGGTCGGTGTAGTTTGGCTCAATGAAGCTGTATTGCGGCAGCTTGTTCAACTTACAGTCTTCCAGGAATTGATCGTATGTCCCGAATAACTTCGGCTGATTCTGCAGCAGGTTTACCACTTCCATCGTGGAGCTTGCTTCGTCGAAGTAGTAGAGCTTGGCGGAATGTCCCGCGTTCACCAGCCGCTCGTAGATGCTCAACGGTTCTTTGTGGTAATAAAACACATCCATGCTCACCTGTCCGAAAGATGTCCCGTAGTGAGCGAACGCGCGATTGCATAAAGTGGGGCCGGGGATGGAAGAGAACCAGCCGTTGAAGATCGCGAAGTTTGTGGCAAGTCCCGTCAGAACAGGGAGCTTATTCTTCGGAAAGTAGTACATGATCTTGCGTGAGTGCTCCACATCCTTCCGCTCGCCGTAATAGCTCTTCACAAACCCGCCCATGGTGGGTTTATTGATAGGTCCGCCATCGAAAATCTGCTGATGAACCGCCGGGAAGTGGTGGTTTGGATCGGGATCGAGCTGCGACTGGAACTCGGCCAGCGGTTTCACCGGAGCCGGTTCATTCGTCGTGTCCAGGTTGCTCTCCGTCCCAGTAAGTCCGTTGATACGCGGATTCTGCGCGCGCAGCGACCCCAACATGTGGTCGAACGAACGGTTCTCCATCATCAGCACCACGATGTGCTTTAAATTCTGCAGCCCGGCCGTCATTTGGAACCCCCCATGGATTGTCCGGTCATTATATAGCCAGATTCAAATCGCAAGCATTCCAACCGCCAATCTGAAACGCGCCGTTGTTATGTGCAAAAACGGTCGTTTTCGTTTCATTAACAGAAGGGACCCGTGAACGTATTAGCCAAAAGGTTTACGTAAACCTGTGGCCGACGCCCGGGCCGTCACGGAACAAGGAGCCGAATGGTGCCATCTGCCTTGTTGAGCACGAAGATCTTCCCTTGTGGTCCGAGATTGAACCGCATGTCCGCGCGCTTTGCCGGAACCCGTCCTTGTGTTGAATTCTTTTCCTGGATGAGCTGAAGCAGAGTCTTCGTCGTGCCCTTGTCATCGAACAGGACCCGGCGAATCGAATCTTGTCCGCCCTTTGGCAGGTTATCGGCGTCGACATAGAAAATCTCGCCGCTCGGGTTATCGCCAAATAGCAGCTTGTTCGTAAGCTGCTTGATGGCGGTGTCCCGATAAGCAAAGACGCCGGTCACCGCCACGCTGCGTTGGAAAAGCGGGTCCGTGTGGTCGAACTCTACCACCGGATACGTAACTTTCGGGTCGCCGCGCGGATTTTCCGTGCCCACCTGGCCAGGGCCATACGTGAAGCTGCCTTCCCAGATGTTCCACCCGAGGTTCGCGCCGGGTGTCACCAGCGTAACTTTCTCGACGACCTCCTGGCCGATGTCAGCCAGGAACATATTGCCGTTCTTCGGGTCCCACGAGAACCGCTGGGGATTCCGGCAGCCGTATGCGTAAATTTCGCCGAGCGCTCCTGCCTTGGCGTTTTTCACGAACGGATTCGTCGAAGGAATGCCGTACTGACCGTTCGCGCTGTTCGAACCGAGCGGATCGATTCGAAGAATTTTTCCGAACGCAAAAGAAAGGTTCTGCGCATGTTTGTAAGGGTCGCCCCCGTTGCCGCCATCGGCCACTCCCACGTAAAGCAAGCCATAGTCGGCGCTGCCCGGTTTCGCGAGCGGGTTGAAAGCAATCTGTCCGCCGTTGTGAATCTGAAACGGCTTCGCGGTTCGAAAGATTTCACGCGGCGCTCCGCCGTCGTAGGTCGTGGCCTCCGGATTTTTCGCTGTCCATTCGAGCAGAACCGTATCGTGGGTATGGCCCGGACCGTTCGGGAGAAAATCGGCTTTCTTGGTAATGTTGGCGGTATCGGTGTAGGTGTAGAACTTGCCATATCCAGGCGTGCCGCGTTGATTGAACTGCGGATGGAAAGCGAAGCTCTGGAACCCGCGGTCGTGACTCGAGAACTGGACGTTCACGCTCCAAGTCGCCGCGTTCACATCGAGATACTGTGTGACGGTTTTGCCGTCGTAGCTGATCGAATAAATCGGTCCCCTCATCGTATTGACGAACAGACGATGTGTGCCCGGCTCATCCAGAAGCAGCATCATCCGCGGCGCCTCCTCGCCGGCGTAAGGGATCGTGGCAAAGTCAACGAACTTCACCGAAATTGCTCCGTCGGTTGCAGGAATGGGGGCAGGGAACGGATTTTTCGTGGACTGACCGTGCCCCGCGGACGCGATCAGTAGCGTCCCGGCCAAGAAGTAAGGTATACGCATGACGTAGAGCTCATTCTATTTCGCGGCCGGCAAGCAGCAATGCGTATTAGCATGATGTGAGTTGACGATCCTATTTCTTTAATGCGTTGGCCCAGTTCATAACCACCGTAATGGGAGTGATCGACGCAGCGCTCTGACTGTTGATCAGGAATCGACGGCCGTCGCGGGAAGGTACATAGTGCATTCGGTTCGAAGCGACGCCTGTCTGCACTTGTGTTTGGAAGAGAATTCGCGGAATACCAAAGGAAGGCCCGGGCCGGACATCAACGGCCATCAGCTTGCGATCCTCCGATAGATAGTAGATCTCGTGTCCGTCAGCGCGCCAGCGCGGCTCGTAACCGCTGCTCGTCGAAACCTGCCACTTTTTATCGGATAACGGAATAGTTTGCACGTAGACCTGAAACTTTCCGGATTCCGATTCATTCGAGGTATAGGCGACGAGGTGGCCATCCGGCGAGAAATTGCCATGCATTTCGGACGCCGGCGATCCGAGAAACTTAACTGGCTTTCTATCGCCTAGGAGCGGCAGGATCCAGAGATCCGTCCCCGTCTCCGGACCCGGGACAGAGAAGAGAATGTTCTTTCCATCGGGGGACCAGTCTGTGTTTATGATCAAGTTCGACTGGATTCCGGATGAGCGCACAACAGAAGACGGCAGTATGACTTGCTCCGCCCCACCCCCGGCAGCGCTCCGCCGATAGAATTCGACCGCGCCGCGACTGACCCGGAAGACCAATTGACTTCCGTCCGGCGACCATATCGGAGTAGCCTTCAGAAGTGCATCAACACCGGCAACACGGTTACTGGTTCCACGTGCAAGATCGTCGATCCAGACGTCAATGGTCCCGGTCTTTGCGTCCATCATCGAGACCGCCAGCACCTTCTCATCAGGGGACAGGCGAAAGTCGCTGTAGTATGCTTCCGGCCCAAGCGAATTCAGGGAACGCCCGCTGCGATCGAACCAAGTCAGCCTACCTTGGGGCGACAATGCACCTGCCCAAGCCAGGGTTCCCGTATCTGATACGGATATTGCACTTTTAAAAGTGCTTGTATGGCCGGCATGCTCCGCGATCACGATCGGCTGATCGGTTACTTTGAGACGTGCCAGGTCGAAAGGCTGGGCGAACAGAGTGTTGGACTGCGCGAACAACAGATATCCTGGCTTACTATAGACAGCGCTATTGTCGATAGCGACAACCGCGTCCGAGTGCATATTCTTCAGGGACACGGCATACAGACTCGTCCGACGATCGAAGGCAAGGCTTAGATAGAGGAAACCATGGTCGCCGGGTAAAAACACAGGGTAGCGCGGGGCCGCCTCGCCCTCCGCGAGGGCCTTTATGGGACTGGGTCTGCCTCCACTGGCGTTGACGCGCTGAATAGGCTCGACGCCATTTGCGAAAAGAATCGTATTCTCCCGGCTCCATGTGCCGCCGCGCGCATCCCAGATGGAGGGAGCGATGACCTGGACCGCTCCTCCAGCGGCTGAAATCCTCTTCAGCTTGCCCTCGGCAAAGAATCCAATCGAGCGGCTGTCGGGCGACCAGAAGGGGTCCTGCGCGTCTTCGGTTCCAGGCAGAGGCTGAGCGCTGGTTTCATCGAGCGGCCGACGCCATAACACAGCGCGTTCGTTGGCTGCTCCGGCGGTGAATACGAGCGTGCGGCCATCCGGTGCCAATGCAAACTGCGGAACGTTGAGAGTAATGCCGTTAGGGGTGAAGAACGCGGTCTTCTCAGGCGGGTAGACTGCAAAGCTCACGACCTCACTCGCAGCCGGAGCCCGGCCGAGCCGCAAGCTGAGTAACCAGCCACCCCCAAGCGTCAGGAGCGCCGCCGCTGCAACCCACTTCCAAACTTGGCTCGCCTTCGGCGTGGATATTCCAGGAAGGGCCATTGTGCGCCGGATGTCACTGGCAGCCTGCCACCGATCCTCCGGTGCTTGCTCGAGGCATGTTCGGATAATGCTGTCAAGCACTGGCGATTGCACCGGAACGCGTTCTCCCTGCGCCGCGCGTTTGCCCGTTAGCATTTCGTACAACACGCATCCGAAGCAATAGATATCCGTCCGAGCATCGCCGGATTTGCCCTCCCATTGCTCGGGAGCCATGTAGGCGGGTGTGCCCATCTGTTCGCCCGGCTGGGTCAGTGTCGAATCAGCGGACAGCGATGCAATGCGCGCCAATCCGAAATCCAGCAACTTAATTCCGTGTTTCGTAACCAGAATGTTCGCGGGCTTTAGATCGCGGTGAATGACTCCTTTTCCATGAGCGGCGTCGAGAGCGCTCAGTATCTGGTCCGCAAACTCAACCGCTTTCTCCGCCGGCAGCGGCATTTTCAGCGGCGAGCCCTCAACATACTCCATCACAAGGTAGTCGGGACCAACGTCATAGAGCTGGCAAATGTGGGGATGGTTCAATGCTGCGACCGCCCGTGCCTCGCGGGCGAAGCGATCGCTAAACTCAGCTTTGGATGTTTTGATGGCGACGATACGATCCAGCCTCGCGTCACGAGCTCTCCACACCTCACCCATACCACCCGCTCCGATACGCGCAATGATCTCGTAAGGACCAAGTTTCTCGCCTATGGAACACGGCATACCTAGCGATCCAGCATACGTCAGTTCGATACCCCGAAACCGGCATCGCGCCCATATCTTCCAAATTGCAGGTCACTGTCACCGGCGTAAAGAATCGTTGTAAACTCAACGAACTTCGCGATTTGGCCGATAAGGTATTGAGCCATGACCGTCGCTGCCGGAAATCGCATTGGGCCTTATGAGATCGTCTCGAGCCTGGGCGAGGGCGGCATGGGCGAGGTCTTTCGCGCGCGGGACTACCGTCTCGAGCGCGATGTAGCCATTAAGTTTGTAAAAGCGTCGACTGCCGACCAGGAGTGGCAAAGACGTTTTGTGCAAGAAGCGCGCGCCGCCGGTGGGCTGAACCATCCGAACATTCTCACCGTCCACGATGTCGGGCTTGACGATGGCGTTCCTTATCTCGTGACAGAGCTGATCGAAGGGGAGTCCCTTCGAAGCATGCTCAACAGAGGGCGGATTCCGCTTCCGAAAGTGGTCGATTACGCGCTTCAGATCCTCGACGGCCTTTCTGTCGCTCACCACGCCGGGATCGTACATCGCGATCTGAAACCCGCGAACATTATGGTTACGACCACGGGACGGATCAAGCTGCTTGATTTCGGCCTCGCAAAGCAGGTCAATGCCGGACGCGGCGATCCGCTCAAAGAGCTTACCGAACCGGGCCTGATTATTGGGACGGCCACATACCTGAGCCCGGAACAGGCGCGCGGCGAGCCGGTGGATCTCCGGGCAGACCAGTTCTCGTTTGGGCTGATCCTTTACGAGATGCTTGCCGGGACGCCGGCCTTCGACCGCGGCAGCGCCATACGCACCATGGCCGCCATCCTGGATGAGCAACACCCTGCTCTCGACGCTCTGAATCCGGACGTTCCCAAACCTCTGCTTTGGATCGTGGAACGATGCCTGGAAAAGGACCGCGAAAATCGCTACGATGCAACGTCAGACCTCAGACGCGATCTAAGCCTCGTGGAGCGGAGAGTACGCGATCTCGCCGTTCCTGCTCCCACGCGCAGGAAATCGCGACCCGGCAAAGCAGTGCTGCTGTGCTGTGTGCTCATGTGTCTTGCCGTTGCAGGGTTCAGCGTCCGCCTCTTTATGGCGGGACGGCACAGCACAGATCTTCAAAAATACCGCCTTTCTCCATTGGCGACAACAGGGGTGTACGAAGGTGAGCCCGCCTGGTCTCCGGATGGCAAGAACATAGCGTTCACCGAAGATGTGGGTGACGTGCGCCAGGTTTTTGTGCGCAACGTGTCGGCTTATGCAGCCGCGCAGATAACCCATTCCGCACGAGATTGCGGGCAGCCATTCTGGTCGCCGGACGGTACTCGCATATTTTACATAGGCAGCGACAACGCTGGCGAATCGGACCTCTGGTCCGTGGGCGCGAGCGGCGGAGCCCCCCAGCAGCTAAGAAAAAATGTCAGGGGGGCGGCCATAGGACCGAATGGCGCACTGGCGTATTTAGCCACCGAGTCCGGCGACGGACTTTCCCTGTGGATTGCGCCCGATGCCCAGTCCTCCCAAGGCGCGCGGTATAAAAACGACCGCTGGCCCTATAGTTCGTTCAGCGATGGCTATGTTTCCTTTTCCCCCGACGGTAAGTCGATCGGCCTCTGGCTCGCATCTGGGCGCGGCTCTTCCGAGCTGTGGACGATTCCCTGGCCCGCCGCTGGAGAGCCCCGTCGTGCGCTCATATCCGAGGACGCAGTGTACCCGTTTCACTGGATGCCCGATAGCCGCCGGATCCTCTTTGGTGGAGTTCTCCCGGGAACGATTGGAGCCGATTTGCACATCGCCGATCTCGCCACCGGAGAAATTGTGCCGATTACAAAACAACGCAGGATGCTCTGCAGCCGGCGATTTCGCCCGACGCAAAGCACATCGCGTTTACGGTTTCCGAACACGATTTCGACTTGCTCCAGGCAACCCTGGCGGATCCTACGCTCAAGCCCCTGCTGGCATCTTCACTCAACGAGTTGAGCCCGGCCTGGTCTCCAGTCAACTCACAGTTGGCGTTTGTGACGGACCGTACAGGCACTCCGCAAATTTGGGTTAAGAGCATCGACGATGGTTGGGAGCGTCCGGTCGTTTCCGCCAAAGATCTCGGCCGTTCCTGGGTCTCTTCCTTCGGAGAGCTTTCGTTTTCAGCCGATGGTCAGCGTCTCGCGTTCACCGCCAGCCGCGCGGGCACTCACTTGATTTATCTGTTCAACTTTGCGGGCGGTCCGTTAATCCAATTATTGAGCCAGATCGAAGAGGAGCGTTCGCCGAGCTGGTCGCCCGACGGCATTTCTCTCGCGTTTGCGTTGAATAGAAATGGCCATTGGTGGCTGGCCACTGCCTCCTCCAGCGGAAACACAACACCATCGCTCATTCGGCAACTTCCTTCCATTCACGATGTACGTTGGTCGCCCGCGGGTAACCTGATCGCCTGTAACACGCGGGACGCGCTGTTCCTGATCTCGCCCGATGGCCAGCAAATCAAAACCATCAGCAATGCGCAATGGGTCACGTTCGATTGGCTGAAGGATGGATCGGGACTGGTTGGGATTCTTCGTCACCCCGACGGTACTCGGTTCCTCGCGTCGCTGGATCTTACGACTGGCAGCGTTCGCGAGCTTGGGGCGCTCAATTTGCCTTCGCTCGCCGAGATCGGCCGGATCAGTCTATCGCGCCAAACACAGCGCATCGCCCTCGCGGTCAGCAAACCCCGCGGCGACATTTGGATGCTCGAGGGGTTCTCGGGCGCCGAGAGCCCGCTCGACACTATTCTGCACAGTTTTCTACCGCATCCAGAAGCTAAGTAGAACTATTTAGAGGCGAGCTGCTGGACAGTTGCTAACGCCTTTTCTGCGTGCTGATCGGGTGAAATTTTGTCGTCCTTTGACGAAAATGTGGCTACGATCTTGTGATCTTTCCCGACGACGAAAGTCACCCGTTCGATAAAGCCATGGCCGATTTCCGCGCCACGCACATCCTTCATGCCAGGTTTCGCGCTGCTGACTGTGAGGTTGTACGAGCTGGCGATCTTACCGTCCGAATCGGAGGCTACCGGAAAGCTTCCCGCGCAATAATCGGGGTCCGCCGAGAACGCATTCAGTCGCGCGATGCTATCGGCCGATACTCCAATCACCTTCGCGCCCGCGGCATCAAATTTGTCTTTCGCTTGCGCAAAGGCATGAGCCTCGAGGTCGCAACCCTTGGTATAGGCGGACGGATAAAAATAGACGACGACCGGACCTTTTTTCAGGGCGTCTTCGAGTGAGAAGCTAAACTCTTTTCCAGCCAATGAAGCGGGGGCGGAAAAATCGGGTGCTGTGTCGCCAGCTTTGAGTGCAGCTAAAGCAGGTACGCCAAATGACAAGCAAAGGGTAAGACCGAGAAACCATTTTTTCATTGATATTGCCTCCCTGATCGATCAGCGCGTCGCCCTCGACGCCTGCAATCTAGCTTCGATCATCGCATGCTAACGTCTGATAACCTCGTCTTACATTCCTGTTCTGGCAGCACTCGGTGAAAGACTTAGCTGTAAGATTCGTTAAGGCCCTTCGATCATTGTGTTCATGTTGAGACTGCTTTTCAAAGAAGCCAAAAGCTCAAATGAATTAGAACAGATTCACGCCCTAAATCATCGCGTTTTCGCCGAGGAGATCGCGCAGCACGACGCACAACCTTCCGGCCTGCTCATCGATCGCTTTCACGCTCAAAATCGTTACTTTATCGCTGTTCGCGACGGCGTAGTGATTGGAATGATCTCCGCACACGCCGGGCCGGAATTTTCGATCGTAAAGAGACTGTCCGATGCCGCCCTCCTTCGAGTTTTCCCTCGTCCGGTCGAAGTACGCTTGCTCGCTATCGATCCTCGGGAGCGAAGCCGGACTGTACTTGCCGGACTCCTTTGGCAGGTCTACGACTTTGCGATTTCAAACGGCTTCTCCCATCTACTCATCTCAGCCATCACCGAAAGAGAATCGATGTATCGTAAGCTCGGCTTTCATCCGCTTGGGCCTGCTGTGCCGGAAGGGTCCGCCAGTTTCATACCCATGGTAATGGAGATCCGTGAGCAACTAAAGACAAATCGAAGGCGGATTCGTCTGCATGAGCGGCACTGGAATCGCGCTTCTACAGCTTCGGACCCGATCAGCTTGATGCCAGGTCCGGTTTGCATCCATCCACGAGTAGCCGAAGCGTTTGCCTCCCCTCCCGTCTCACACCGTTCTCCTGCTTTCATAGATCGCTACGAGAGGGTTAGGTCCCTTTTGAATGGACTGCTTGGCGGTGCTGAGGTCGCTCTTTTTACCGGTACTGGGACGCTTGCGAACGATACCGTCGCAGCTAGTTTGAAAGCCATATTCGGTGATGCCAAAGGAATTGTCATCAGCAACGGTGAATTCGGCGAACGGATCGCCAGCCAGGCAATTAGGGCCGGTCTAAAATTCCATCAACTTCAGTTTCCTTGGGGTGCCGGGTGGTCTTTCGCCGCGATTCAACACGCACTCGATCACAAACCTGAATGGATCTGGGCCGTCCAGCTTGAGACAAGTACCGGCGTTTTGAATGACACGGAAACTCTTCTCAGGCTTGCCCGCTCGAACAAGTGCGCTGTTGCGTTAGATTGCGTAAGTAGTGTCGGGGCCACCCCCATTGCGAGCGGCGCGGGACCGCTCCTGATGGCCAGCGGTGTCTCCGGCAAGTCGCTGGGGGCCTATGCTGGCTTGAGTTTCGTTTACCTCAGCGACGAGTGCAGGCACATGCTTTCCGGCAAGATTGTTTGCCCGTCTTTTGACCTTCTCCGCATGCACCAGACTCGCGGCCCGCTGTCGACCATGCTCTCGTCATCGCTCTTCGCTCTTGCTCGCGCTCTTGAAGACAACTACGGATCGCCAGAAGCCACAGCTCGCCGTTTTCAGGAATACTTCTCGCTTGGAGAGCAGACGCGATACCAGATGAAATGCGTCGGCCTCGAACCTCTGGCTCCTGATTCAGTTGCTGCACCCAACATAACGACGTTCTCCCTGCCGGCTTCGTCATTTCCCGAGGAATGCCTCAATGCCGGCTACCGGATAGCGCATGAATCACTGTATCTGCAATCTCGAGGTTGGGGACAGATTGCCACCATGGGAAACATTACCTCGGCCTCTCTCGATCCGCTATTCCGAATTCTGGGCTCCCAGCCCGCCTGCCAGCGCCAAACAGCACATGCACGATGATGTGCTCGTCCTGAGCTATAGAAAACTTTCGAACCAGATTCTCGCAGGTATCGGTAAAGGGGTTTAGTCAGCGTTCGGCTTGCCGAAAAGCAGCACCCCCATTTTAGGAGACGAAACTTGCAAAACAAGACGAAAGTTATGTGGAACCTCGCGCATTCATCCCGAGGCACGCGCCCGGCACTTGCCCTCCTGCCGGCCCTGATGATCGCTCTGGCGGTTCCCGCCCGCGCCGGCACGATCGGCATTAGCGGCGGAACGTTGATAGTCGGCACTGAGGCCGGCGACGGCAATCAAGTGTTTGCCCCAACCATTGCGGGTCTAGACCTTGTGCTGCCCAATCTGAACTTTGACATAGTCACGCCAGGTTGTACCGGTGTGGGGTCCGTCAGCTGTCCGCTCGCGGGCTTTCAGGAACTTGTGATCCTCGGAGGCGATGGCGACGACGTGATCGTACTGACCGGCATCTCCCCACTCACATTTCCAATCACGGCACTGGGCGGCCCCGGCGATGATGTGCTGATCGGCACGCCCGGCAACGTCAAATTATTCGGTGGCCCTGGGGACGACGTGCTGAACAGCATGCCGGGCAACTGTTTCTCCCGCGGAACCGGTGCCGATCTCGTGTTCGGGAGCGGATGTGACGCGGGCCCCGAACCCGGCATCGCGCCGCTGCCCAGACCGGCCGCCGCCACGCCCGAGCCTCGCGAACTCTTGTTGGTCGGAACCGGGTTGATAGCGCTCGCGGCGGCGAGCCGAATGAAATTCAGACGCGGTTTGACGGAACGCCCAACCGGCTGCCAATAACTGTCCTACCGCGAACTCGCCTTCCCAATCCCGGACACTTTCCGAGTACCACCGTCCGGGAAAGCTCTTGTAGGGACAAGCGTTTCTCCCTGGCAGACGGCATGCACCACTCAAATGCCCGAGGCATCTTTTCATGAGCGGCTTGTTTTCATCACTCCTATACGCGCTGCGCGTCCTCCGGAAAAATCCCGGCTTCACCGTGTCGGCGCTCGCTGTCCTTACGCTCGGCATTGGTGCGAACACGGCAATCTTCAGTGTCGTGAACACGGTACTCTTGCGGCCCCTCCCATTCCCCGATTCGCAATCGATCGTTACCGTCTTCCATGTGCCGCCCGCGGCGGCCTTCCCTGGCATGAAGACGTTCGCCGTTTCCCCAGCCAACTATCTTGATTGGCGAAAGCAGAACGATGTGTTCGAATCCATATCCGTCTTTGGCAGACGAAACCTTCGTGTCAGCGGCGGCAGCCGCCCGCAGTCGCTGCTTGCCACCATCTCGGATGCGGATTTTTTCAAAGTTCTCCGCGGCAAGCCCGCCGTTGGCCGGGTCTTCACCCAACAAGAGTGCCAACCCGGCCACGATGCGGTGATCGTCGTCAGCCACTCCTTCGCGCAGAGTCATTTTGGATCGTCGGCCAATGCCCTAGGAAAGTCGGCTCCAGCTGAACAACCGCAGTGTTCAAGTGATCGGCGTCATGCCTTCCGATTTCTATGTGAAGTCCTGGTTTCCGGCATCGACCGAGGGTTGGATCCCGACAGCCTGGACGGAGAAGGATCGCGCCACGCGCGGCAATCACAACTTTCTCGTTGTCGCCCGGCTGCGCGAAGGCGTGACTCTGGCGAAGGCCCAATCGGAGATGGACATTATCTCCGATCGCCTCGCGCATGATTACCCGGAAGAGGACAAAGGCTGGGGCGCCAAAGTCACACCCTTACGGGAGAACCTGGTAGGCGACGTCCGGCCTGCGCTCCTCACATTACTCGGCGCGGTTGGCTTCGTTCTGTTGATCGCCTGCGCCAATACCGGAAATCTCGTGCTCGCGCGCACCATCGCCCGGCGTAAGGAGCTGGCCATCCGGGCAGCGCTCGGCGCAAGCTCGCGTGACGTTCTTCGGCCCGTATTGACAGAAACTATCTTGCTCGCGATCGCCGGCGGCGCGCTCGGCCTTCTGGTAGCCCGCGCCGGGCAATCGCTCGTGATGCACGCCCTAGCCAATCAACTGCCGCGCGCAACCGAGGTCCGGATGGATGCGCGCGTTCTCCTGTTTACTCTGGTTATTTCCGTTCTCACCGGACTCTCCGCGGGTCTTCTCGCTGGAACCCGCCTCCTGCGCGGCGGCCTGAACGATTCTCTCAAGCAAGGCGCCGGCAAAACCGACAGCTATTCGGGCGGCCGCGGCACGCGCAGCGCCCTCGTAGCCTCCGAGGTGGCGCTCTCGCTCATGCTCCTGGTCGGTGCCGGTCTGATGATTCGGAGTCTCTGGGCGTTGCGTGGAACTGATCCTGGCTTTCAGCCGAAGGACGTTCTGACCATGACCGTGCCCATTCCCAAATCTTCCGAAACAGCCCGGCGCAGCCGCTTCTACGATGAGTTTCTCCCGCAGGTGGCGGCGCTGCGCGGCGTCCAATCCGTCGCCGCCATCGATGACCTGCCGATGCTAGGCGGCTCCGAGCAGCCCATCGCCGTCGAAGGCCGTCCGGTCGAAGTCTTCGCGCTGCAGCGCAACGTTTCGGTGCGGCAAGTAACCCCAAACTACTTCCACACCATGGGCATTCCGATTCGCGCTGGCCGCGATCTCCAGCTCGCGGATACTTCCGGCCAGCAGCCTGTGGCCGTCATCAGTCAGGCGATGGCGAATCTGTTCTGGCCTGGTGAAAACGCCATCGGCAAACGGTTCCGCATTTCCTTTACGCCGGAAACCGTCCGCACGGTAGTGGGCGTGGCCGGCGACATAAAGGAGCGCGGGCTTACCACTTTGGAGCCCGTCACCATGCTGTATATTCCTATTCTTCAGGACAGCACGAACGCAGTCTCACTCGTAATCCGCGGCAACGGCGCGGTCACCCGTTTCGCTCCCGCGGTGGCCGGCGTTCTCGCGAAGCTTGACCCTGCGCTCCCGATTCGCGACGTCAAAACCATGGACGAGGTAATCGCAGCCACACTTTCCGAGCAGCGGTTCAGCATGTGGTTGTTCGCTGCGCTGGCCGGACTCGCGTTTCTGTTGGCTGCCATCGGTATTTATAGCGTCCTCGCGTACAGCGTTCGCAGCCGCGTCCGCGAGATAGGAGTCCGCATCGCGCTCGGCGCCACGTCCGCCGACGTCCTCGGCCTTGTCATTGCCGAAGGTATGCGGCCCACCGCCGCGGGCGTCCTCATCGGCGCTTGTGGAGCTTTTGCGCTCGGGGGAGTGCTATCAAAGCTTATTTATGGCGTCAGCCCGGCTGACCCGCTCACTTTTCTTACCGTTGCGCTGCTGCTTACGTTCGTCGCGTTAGCAGCCTGCGCCATTCCCAGCTATCGCGCCACGCGCATCCAACCCATCACAGCGTTGCGTAATGAATAACGGGATTTTGGTGCGAGAAATATAAGACTATAGCTGTCGGCCACGTACGCCGCTGGACTTCAGGCGTTGCTGTAACTCTAAAGTTTGCTGCCGATGGCACACCAGGCATAACGTGCGAAGGTTATCGAGATCGCATTCGCCGCCGCCTTCCGCTACCGGCAAAATGTGATCCGCGTCCCACACGCTGCGGCGCGACATTCGTTTCAGCCCCCACCGTTCCAGCAGCACGCGGCGTCCACGGCCGCGCGAACGCAGCAAATCCCGGTAAGCGGCATCCGCGTCGATGTGGCAGATGGCGCAGATTCCACGGTCTCGCCGGTAAACCTGGTCCCGCAGGTAGCCGGGATCTGTACGCAGACGCCATTCGTGAACGCACCAATCGGAGCAGAAGGTGAAGCGGCGCGGCGGCACTTCAAGATTGCACCACCGGCAGAGCGCGCGCTGATTTTCGCCGCGTGGAAGAGCCTCGCGGCTGGCGCTGCCGCCTGCCATAGTTCGCAAGTTGCTCATGGATGAGAATGGCGGCGAAATAAGAGCTTACCAACCCGCTTGATCGGTCGCAGCTTCCGCGGCCCGCCTACCCTCGGAACTAGCCTGCCATTTCGACGCCACCAATCTACGGCCGGTTATGCCATCGGCGTCCGGAGACACGAGCCATAGCAATGGCGCGACCATAACCGAAGGGTCAAGCAGCGTTGACTTCACTTTCTCCGGCACGCTCTCCGGGACCATGCCGGTAAGGGTGGCCCCTCCGGGCAGCAGCGCGTTCACGGTGATTCCCGTGCCCGCAAGGTCCTGTGCCCAGATGATCGTTTCCGATTCGAGTGCGGCTTTCGAAGGACCGTAGGGGGAGAAGCCGCGCCGGCGCATGGTCCCCTGGCTCACCGAAACGTTGACGATCCGTCCCCAGCCCGCCTTCCGCATCACGGGAACTGCGTGTCTTGCCATCAGGAAGGGGCCGTTCACGTTGGTATCGATCACCATGCGCCACGTCTCGGGCGCGACTTCCCAGAAGCGCGTCGGTTCAGTCAGGAATTCATTGCTGACATACTTCATGCCGCGGCCTGCATTGTTGACCAAAATATCGAGCCGTCCGAAACGCTGGACTGCTGTGTCGACAACCCGGGCGCAGTCACTCTCCTGAGTGACATCGGCGACAATCGCAAGCGCTCGAGACTCGCCGCAGGCCTGACGAACTTCTTCCGCCACGGCGTCGACCTCGCCGCGCTCGCGCGCGGCTGTCGCGATTACTTGAATTCCGGCTTGCGCAAGTCCGAGCACCATGGCCCGGCCAAGCCCACGGCCTCCGCCCGTCACAATGGCGACGCGGCTCTGACCCTGGTTCGACTTCACTTCTACTTTTCGCTCGGGCTGTCGTCCGCCTTGAGATCGCCGAGCGCATACTGTATTCCCGCAAGCATATGCGCCACAAACGGTCGAGAATAATAGACCTTCTCATCGTGGCCGTGCGCTTCGTAAAACACGCGGCCATTGCCGACCCGCTGAATGTAACTCAATGCGTAATCGCCGTCGGTGCGCCGCGTACCGGCCGGTTCCTTGGCCTTATCTTCCGCGCTCATTTTGGGGTAGTTGATGCTGGTCAACACGTGAACGCGCTTACGGCTGAACGAGTCTTGCGCGAAGGTGTACGTCTCGTCTACTATCTCGTAGCCGCGGCCCGGGAACATGGAAGTCAGCGGGCTGTCTGGATCGTCAATCTTGACCGGAATCAGAGTCGGGTAGCTCCAGTGGAATTTGAAAAACCCGCCGATCATCTGATTGAATTCCGGCCAGGTGCCCGTCGGAGCCGATGCTTCTGCACCGGGTGAACCCGGGCGGGCACTCGTGTGGTACGAATCGGTTGCAGCGTGAATACCCGCTAGGCCCTTTCCACCTTTGACGAAGTCGAGCAGCGCTTGCCTGCGGGCCTGGGTTGCCGCTTTATCGTTGGGGTCGTCTAGAAACTGGCCGGTCGTGCTGTCCAGAAAAATTGCATCATAGTGCTTGAGGTTTTCGGCATTGATCGTGGCGGGGTCATACGTGATGGTCGTCATCCACGCGCCCGTCTTGTCGCCCAGATACTCAACCATCTTCGCCGCCAGGGGAATAGAAGTATGTACCCAGCCATCGGCCCTGCCCAATACGAGTACATGACGAAGACTTTGGGGTGTTGCCGGTGCCTTATCCGGCAATGCCGCCATCATTCCCGAAATATCGTACGGGTTTGCAAACTGTTTTTGTGGACAGCCATGAGTAAACCCCCCGCTAAACCCTTCCGGCGGACAGGGCTTCGCCGGTTGCGTCTGCTGCGCGCGCAGACAACCGCACAACAACACAACACCACTGCACGCGGCAAGGCTGAGTTTCTTCATCGTGGTCGGGACTCCAATCCTAGAAAACCGTCTCGAATTAGTGTAGGCCATCAACAATCCGGCGTGGGCTAATGAGGTCAACGATCGAGCTTGCAGCAGACCATGGATTCACCTGTGCCCGTAATCAGTGAAAACGTAATCTCTCTTCTTCGCTATCGTGTGGCACGCGAACCCGCACCTCGCGTCCTTCCCTTGCGGCGGCTTGCCAGCTAAGGTGCCGGGCTTGAACGTATCCGATGCGGCGTCGTAATCAAACACTGCATACCCCCATCCGCCGCTGTCGGCGAACCTCTTGCTGTCCTTCACCATGAAGTCCACGTTCACCAGCCTGCCCGGGACCGTCGCATCCGGGAAGAACTCGTTCTGTTTCGGCGCCCAATGGATCTTGGCCATCTTGGCCCCATCCGGGACAGCCTCACCGTTGCCGGGAATACCGGCCCGGTAGGCGCCCATCATCACGGGATTCCCGACGATCACAGCGACCGCTTTTTCGTTCCGACTGATAGAAATGGCCGGCCATGCTTCGTATCCCCTGAACTCAGAGAACGCGAGCCCGCCCGGCACCTTCACTGTGTACTTATCCTGCGCGGAAATAGTCAGGCCGCCCACGAGGGCGAGAACTGCCGTAACAATCGGAGTCATTCGCATCCTTTTGCCCTTCATTGCCACAACCCCCTCACCGACTCTATTGCTCGTCGACAGTTAAAGGCAAGGAGCATTGGTATCTAACTCCTGCGACTATCAAAGCCTCGCGGTTTCGCAGGATCAGACCGAGAAGTCGGCCTGCATCCAGAATTCCGCACCTGTGACTTCAGATGATCAGGAATTTCCGGGTGGGAGTTCCATGATCTTAATGTTGCGAAAGTGGATCTCCGCTCCTTCGGATTCGAGGCAAAGATAACCTTTGCGCTGCGTCGAGTGGCTGATCCCGTTAACGAATTTGCCGTTCACAGCGAGCTTGATAACTCCATCAACCGCGACAACGTCATACGTGTTCCATTGTCCTCGACCTTTACAGCGGTTTTCGATGGATTTACTTCTATCTCCTCTCGGATTATCCGGCGCCGTCTTCACTCCGCCGACGCCAAATAACTCGCCATGTACGTACGCGATAGGTGGAGTCACCCCGTTCTGCTTGTGCAGATTGGGCCATTCCAGCTCGAGCATTTGAATTTCAACGCCGTCCGGCAATCGACTGCTGGCATCCGGGCGGGCGCTGCTCCACGCAAATACCCCGGAGTTTCCTCCGGGCTCAATGTGCATCCACTCTATGTGGAGAACGAAGTTCTCGTACTGCTTTGTGCTGCGCATCACGCCAATAGGATGACCGGTGCAGATCAGTACGCCGTTGTTCATTCGCCAGGTATCTTCGGCCGTATTGACGTTCACCCAGCCAGTGAGGTCCTTGCCATTAAGCAGATTGCGGAACTCGGGAACCGGAATATCGCCGGCAGAGAGAATCCCGAACGCCGTGGTCAAACACAGCAGAAGGCCTGCAACCGCAAATCGTTTCATAGTTCTTCGTCCTCACGCTCTCATCGATTGCACCGCTCTCCGTTGTCGCGGCGTGACGGCGACGTGTCCCTCATCCAAGGTCTATTCAGTCGCGCTGACAAGAGAGAACATCGCGCCCTGAGGATCCTGGCCCTGGATAATCCAACTACCCCCGGGTACCTGCATTGGGCCGTTGATGATCTTCCCGCCGCCGCTTTTGACTCGTTCGATTGCTGCCTTGATGGAATCAACGTTGAAGTAGAAGGTCCAATTAGACACCGGAATATGGGGAGGCTTGGTCATCATGCCGCCATCGCCCATTGGTTTCCGGTCGCCTTCATCGAAGATGCGATAAACGCCCATCGGCCCCATATCCATATCGTTCACCTTGCTCCAACCAAAAAGCTTGTTGTAGAAGTTAAAGCCGGCTTCGAGATCCGTTGTGTAGAGTTCGTGCCACCCGATGGTACCGGCGGCGGGTGATGCGGGGCGCTCAGGCGAAGGCATAGCCGGGTTCGGCGTAAACACGACGATGGCAGCGCCCTGAGGGTCGGACATGACGGCGAAGCGAAGCATGCCGGGAACGTCGGTCGCGGGTTTCCATAGCTTGCCGCCGGCTTCTACGATCTTTTCGATATGAGCATCGACGTCGTCAACAGCTATATAGCCGATCCAGGCCGTATGACCGGAATGTTCAACATCCCGGCAATGCCTACGTCGCCAAGATTAAAGGTTGTGTACTGGGTACCATCAGCACTCGAAACCTCCCTGGTAGACCAACCGACAATATCAGAGTAGAACTTGCCGGCCGCTTTCGTGTCGCTGGTCATGAGTTCATACCAGCCGAACTTTCCCTTTGGCGTAAACATCGTAGTGATTCTCCGTAGTCATTATCAGTGATAGAGATCTGTCGCAAAGCCGCACGCGCTTGGCGGCAGGAAGGACTATGTCCTATTCGTGGCGCAGAGCCGCCAGCGGATCAATTCGGGACGCTCGCGTTGCCGGCGCATAGCCAGCGAGAATCGCGGCGCTTAGGAGGACGACACCGGCCAGCGCCAGGGTTCCCGGATCATTCGGCTGGGTCTCGAACAGAAAGGATTTGACAAGCCGGGATGCGATCAACGCGGCAGGCACGCTGATCGCAAGCCCCACGGCGGCCAGTGTCAGAACGCGGCGCAGAACCATCCAAACCACGGCGCCGCGTTGCGCGCCCAGCGCCATACGGGTTCCAATCTCGCCGATTTGCTGCGCGACGTTGTAGGACATCGTTCCGTAGAGCCCCACGCACGCGATCAGCAGCGCAAGAACCGCGAAACCCGTGCATAGTTTCGCGAACGTGAGTTCCCGGCTGATCGTCCGATCGATTTCTGCAGCCTGTGTGATCACGTTGGTGACGGGTATGCGTGAATCTGCCTCCCGCACGATCTCATGCACACTCTGAACAAACCTCAGCGGATCACCCGCAGTGCGCAGCGCGTACGTCACTCGGTCCGAAGAAAACTGGGCCCTCGCGTCGGATGCGGATCGCTATGATTGCACCCGGAATACTGCAGAACCACGATTGTGGCAGGATGAGGATACCAGCCCCGAGGCGTTTTGCTTAGCCTGAAAACAGCGGGCACGAGAAGCCATGCAAAAGCGCACACTTGGGAATCGACGTTTGGACGTGTCAGCCCTGGGTTTCGGCTGCATGGGGCTGAGCGCCAACTACGGCCCGCCTACGGAGCGACACGCGGGTATCAAGATCATTCGTGCAGCAGTGGAGCACGGCGTCACGCTGTTTGACACTGCCGAGGCTTATGGTCCTTTCACGAACGAAGAACTGGTGGGAGAAGCGCTTGCGCCTTTCCAGGATCGAGTAGTGATCGCCACCAAGTTTGGATTTGGCATCAACCCGGACGGCACTCGCTATGGTCTCGACAGCCGGCCCGACCACATCCGGCATGTCACGGACGCAGCGTTAAGCCGACTGAAGGTCGAAGCGATCGATCTTCTCTATCAGCATCGCGTCGATCCTAAGGTACCGATTGAGGATGTGGCGGGAACAGTCAAGCAACTCATCGAGCAGGGCAAAGTGAAGCACTTCGGTCTGTCAGAGGCGGGCGCCCAAACGATCCGGCGTGCACACTCCGTTCAGCCCGTCACAGCCGTGCAGAGCGAGTATTCTTTGTGGACCCGTGATCCCGAACAGAACGGCGTACTTGCCGCGTGCGAGGAGTTGGAAATTGGCTTTGTGCCATTCAGTCCTCTCGGCGCCGGATTTCTAACCGGGAAAATTGACACTACCACAGAATTTGACAGCACCGATTTCCGGAATCGATCTCCGCGCTTTGCGCCGGAGGCGCGGGCGGCAAATAGAGCGCTTGTCGATTTGCTGAAGCGCATCGCCGAAACAAAGCACGCCACGCCGGCCCAAATTGCCCTCGCATGGCTCCTCGCGCAGAAACTCTGGATCGTGCCCATTCCCGGCACAACAAAGCTTCATCGGCTCGAGGAGAATCTGGGCGCAGCCGAGGTAGAACTGACGCCGGATGATCTACAGGAAATCGAAGATGCCGCCTCGAAGATTTCGATCCAAGGTGCTCGGCTTCCTGAGGAAGTTCTAAAGATGTCAGAGTGCTAATCGGTTCGTAAGCGGCAAGCCTACTTAAAAAAGAAAAAGAAGATGGCCCTGCAGAGGGTTGGGGCTCGCGCCAAAATCTGGCGCGGTTTGCAGCCAAATCAACACGGTTTGCGGGGCAGAAGACAGTGATGTTAATAAAATAGGTACACCGTATATCTGGCGACACATTCTTGGCCGACAATGAAGTAAGGCTCTGAAAGGAATATATACATGCCAACCGTTCTCGTGAATGGCGTAACGCGCGAGATTGAAGCACCCTCCGACACGCCCCTACTCTACGTTCTGCGCAATAACCTCGAACTTACCGGCCCGCAGTTTGGGTGCGGTCTTGCGCAATGCGGATCCTGCTCGGTATTACTGAACGGTAAAGAAGTCCGCTCCTGCGTCACGCCGTTGTCGGCGGCTGTCGGTAAAGAGGTGACTACTCTCGAAGGGCTGCCCGCTCGTTGGGCGAAGCAAAAGAAGCTAACCGGACCCGAAGCTGCTCATGTTCTTCACCCGGTGCAGGAAGCCTGGATTACCGAGCAGACTCCGCTTTGTGGATTTTGCCAGAACGGCATGATGATCAAGGCCACCGAACTGCTCGAAAGCAATCCCACGCCAACAATCGACCAAATCAAAGAAGCCTTTACTAAATCAGGTCCTTCGCCGCATCTCTGCCGCTGCGGTACCTACACGGCCATTATTGAATCCGTTCAACGCGCCGCTGGCATTATTGCAAGGAGCACCCTATGACCGGCTATCTCGAAGCATTCACCAAGGAGAGAGTTGAGGAAAGACCAGCAGAAAAGGTTGACGTCTTCGGCGCCTCGCTGTCCCGTCGCGGATTCGTTTCCGGCGGCGCGCTGCTAGCCAGCTTCGTCCTGGTGCGCCCCAGCAGGGCGCAAGAAGAAACGCCCGGCATGCGCGGCGTTCCCACCAGGGACGTGTCCTCCGATGGATTCATAGAAATTCACGCCGACAATACCATCCTCATCCGTACCGGAAAATCCGACTTCGGCCAAAGCACGGTCTTTACGGCCTACCGCCAAATCGTGGCTGATGAACTCTACGTCCCGTTCGAAGCCATCACCACGGTGATATCCGGCGACACGGATCGCACACCGGATGGCGGTGGCACCTTCGACCTCCTCGGCCATGGTATGCCCAACGTCCGTAAGGCCGGCGCTTACGTCTACCAGGCCCTCCTGGATGTCGCCTCCAAGCAACTCAACGTGCCGAAGGATCAACTGTCCGTCAAGGATGGCCTTGTTTCCGGCGGCGGCAAATCTATCTCGTACGGTGACCTCGTCAAAGGCCAGCAACTCAATCTCACGATCCCCGTCCGGGGCGATATCCATACCATGTTCGGCCTGGTGGTTGCCGGAAATCCCCCGCTCAAACCGGTCAGCGAGTACACGGTGGTCGGCAAGTCCTTCCCGAACACTGCGGTGGTTTCGAAGGTCTCGGCTAAGGAAACTTGGGTCACCGATGTCCGTCTTCCCGGAATGCTTCACGGCCGGGTTATCCATCCCAAAACGCTCGGCTCGAAGCTCGTCTCCGCTGGCACTCTCGACAAGTCGCGCTACCCGAACGCACAACTCATTGTGAAAGGCAATCTCGTCGGCGTCGTTGCTCCTACGGAATGGGAAGCCATAAAAGCCTCTAAACAAGTTGCGTCTGATACAAAGTGGTCTGATTGGCGAGGACTTCCGACCGATGCTCACCTATTCAACTTCCTCAAAGAAGATGCCGACTGGAAATCCGTACCCGCTGCCACGAGCAAAGAATCGAAAGGCGACGTTGCTGCCGCTCTCGCCAGTTCGCCCAGGAAACTCAAAGCCACCTACGAGCGCCCCTATCTCAAACACGCGCCCATTGGACCAACCATGGCCGTCGGTGATGTCCGCTCGGATGGCAGTATCCACGTTCACGCACACACCCAAAACGCACAAGCACTCCGCACCGAAATTGCGCTGATGCTCGGCGTCTCGCCCGAAAAGGTCACCGTTCACACGTATGCCGGAGCCGGTCACTATGGCCGCTCGAACGGCGGCAACGCTGGCGCCGAAGACGAAGCCGTTATTCTGTCTCAAGCGGTGGGCAAGCCCGTCCGCGTTCAATGGATGCGCAACGACGATCTCCAGTGGTCCACCCAATCGTCCTGCGCGTTTTCCGAAGTCGAACTCGCAGTCGGCCCTGACGGCAAATTAACCGGCTATCAGATCGATCACTTCATGCCCGCCATGCAAGATGATCGCCCTATCGGCGCCATTCTCGCCGGCCTGCCCACCATGGCCGCGCCTAACGAGAAGGGCTCGCTTTTCGGTATGAGAAATCAACCGAGTGACCCCTGGCTCTACGGCACAACCCCCGCCGTTCTGGAACGCGCTCATGGCGGCCCACAAGTCGGCCAAGCCTCTTCCCCAATCAACGTTGGCCTGCGCGACCACAGCCTCCGCACGCCAGTTCAGTATCAACAGAATTTCCCGCGTGAACTTGCCATTACTGAGGCCGCCTATCTCGCGGGTGTCGACCCGCTGCAATTCCGCATAAATCACGCAACGGAAAAGCGCGCCATCGCTGTTCTCGAATCGGCGCGGGAAAGCTCCGGTTGGCAGACGCGGTCAGGATTTGCAAATGGAAGCAGCCCCACCAAGCAGGGACAGGGCGTATCACTGATGATGCGCGGCGGTGCTTATTGGGCCTGCGTAGCGCAAGTCACTGTCGATACGAATACAGGTGTCATCAAGGTCGATAAGCTCACGATGGTGGTCGATCCTGGCATTGTCATCAACCCGCTCCAGTTGAAGCGTCAAGTCGAAGGCGGCGCCGTGATGGGTATCAGCATGACTCTCCATGAAGAACTCCGTTTCAATGACTCCACTATCACATCATCCGATTGGATGAGCTATCCCATCGCTACCATGGCCGAGCTCCCCGAGATCAAGGTGGTCCTTCACCATCACCCTGAAGTCGGCTCTTATGCTCAAGGTTCCGAAGCCGCCAACGCTTTGGCCGCCCCCGCCATCGCCGCTGCCTTCTTCGACGCGACCGGCAAGATCGCCCGCCGCCTCCCCTTAAAGCCTGCTTACGTCAAAGACCTTCTGAAGGCCTGAAACAAAGAGCCACGATAAGGCTGCGCTCTCTCAGCTAGCAGCGGCGGCTTACCGCCTTCCGCGCTCCAACTCCCTATCTCCCCTGCTGCTATACTGCGTTTTGATGTTCTTGAACGCTCACCGCCATTCTCATCACCATCCCGCGATGGTGTAGAAGGCGAGCCGAGTTTCAATCTTCCAGTTAAGTTGCAACCGCCCGCCGTTAGGTGGGCTTTTTTATTTCAGAGGGATATATGACCCAAGCGCAAAAGGCGCAAACTGCGCCGCCAATAAAGTCCGGAACGCTAGATTCCGGCGGCGCCAGTGGCGCTCCGTTTTGCGCGGATTCTGCAGACCCGCTCAATTTCGACAAGCAAAACGGGCTGATAGCGGCCATCGTGCAGGACGCCGCGACAAAACGCGTGCTCATGATCGGCTACATGAACCGTGAGGCCTTCGACAAAACTCTGGCCACCCGCCACGTCACGTTCTTCAGCCGCTCGCGCCAAAAATTGTGGACCAAGGGCGAGAGCTCCGGCCACTTCCTGCTCCTCCAATCGATTTCAACCGACTGCGATGGCGACGCCTTGCTCGTGCAGGCCGAACCTCTCGGCCCCGGCGTCTGTCACGACGGATATGAAAGCTGCTTTTACCGCAGTTTTGAAAACGGAAGCTGGATCGAATCGGAAGCCCGGGCGTACGACCCCGAAACCGTCTACGGGGCGAAGCAGTGACGCTGAAACTCGGTATCCCCAAGGGCAGTCTCGAAAGCGCCACTATTGACCTGTTCCGCCGCGCCGGCTTCAACATCGCTACCAGCAGCCGCAGCTATTACCCCGCCATCGACGACCCCGACCTGGAGTGCATGCTGATCCGCGCCCAGGAAATGGCGCGCTACGTCGAAGACGGTGTTCTCGACGCCGGCCTCACCGGCCGCGACTGGGTGGAAGAAAACGAAGCCAACGTCGTAACGGTCGTCGACTTGGTCTACGCCAAGCAGAGTTTTGGCAAGGTGCGCTGGGTGCTCGCCGTCCCTGAACACTCTCCCTTCAAAACAGCGCAGGATCTGGAAGGAAAAATCATCGCCACCGAGTTGGTCTGCACCACCGAGCGCTATCTCGCCAACAAGGGCGTAAAAGCGCGCGTCGAATTTAGCTGGGGCGCCACCGAAGTGAAGCCGCCCGATCTCGCCGACGCCATCGTCGAAGTCACCGAAACGGGCTCTTCCCTGCGGGCCAATAATCTCCGCGTCATCGAAACCGTCCTCGAATCGAACACGCAATTGATCGCGAATATCGATGCTTGGGTCGATCCCTGGAAACGCCGCAAGCTAGAAGACATCAAGCTGCTGCTCGAAGGAGCTATGAACGCGCTCGGCAAAGTCGGCCTCATGCTGAACGTCCAGCGTCACGACCTGACCCGCGTTCTCAATGTACTCCCGTCGCTGAAGAATCCTACGATCTCGCAGTTGAGCGACGAAGAATGGGTGGCCGTGAACACGATTCTAGAAGAGTCCACCGTGCGCACCATCATCCCGCGCCTGAAAGAGGCCGGAGCGCAGGGCATCGTCGAATATCCCCTGAACAAGATAGTAATGTGATCCAGATATCTCAAGAATCGACGACCGCAACCGAGCCGCGACCGCCAGGGAGCGGGTACCGAAGAGGTGGTCCGCCCCATTATCGAAGCCGTACGCCGCAACGGGGACTCAGCGTTGCGCGATTACGCGCGGAAACTGGACGGCCTTGCCGATCTTCCCATCCGCCTAACCGCAAAGGAACTAGCCGAAGCCGCGTCCATCCTACCCGCGAATGTCCGGAACGCCGCCGAGGTCGCGATCCGCAACATCCGGCAATTCGCCCAAGCCCAGCTACCCCGCGAGCGCTTCGAAGAATTTTCACCCGGACGCAAGCTCGGCTGGATCGTGCGGCCGCTCGCGGCCGTCGGCTGTTACGTCCCTTCCGGCCGTTATCCTCTGCCGTCCACGCTGCTCATGACGGCAATATTCGCGCAAACCGCCGGGGTGCCGCGAATTTGCGTTGCGTCTCCAAAGCCATCCGTCGAAATTCTGGGCTGCGCGCACCTGCTCGGAATCACTGAGTTTTATCGCGTGGGCGGGGCGCAAGCCATCGCCGCCATGGCATTCGGCACCGCCACCATTCCGCGCGTCGACCGCATCGTAGGTCCCGGCAATGCCTACGTAGCCGCTGCTAAAAAACTTCTCGCGGGCGAAGTCGGGATCGACTTTCTCGCCGGCCCGACCGAGATTCTGATCCTTGCCGCCACAGGAGACGCCAAAACAATCGCTGCCGACATGCTCGCTCAGGCCGAGCACGATCCATCCGCGTCCGCGACTCTGATTACAACGTCCATCGCGCTCGCCGAATCGGTCGCCGCTGAAATCGAACGCCAGCTGGAAACTCTACCCACAGCAAACATCGCCCGCCAATCGATCGACGCGGCGAGCGCCATCATAGTGGTCCCGGATATGGATGCCGCAGTCGATTATTGCAATCAAATCGCTCCTGAACATCTCAGTCTGCACGATCCTTCGCTGCTGCCTAAAATCCGCAATGCCGGTACGGTGTTTCTCGGTCCGAATTCGCCTGAGTCGGCGGGCGATTACGCTTCCGGACCCAGTCACGTTCTGCCCACCGGGGGCGCGGCCCGTTTACGCGGGGGCCTCTCGACCGCCGATTTCGTGAAAGTAATCGCCATCCAATCCCTGACGCCCGCGGCCTTATCTGAAATGGCCCCCGCGATCACAGCGCTCGCTCGCGCGGAAGGTCTGGAAGCGCACGCGCGCGCCGTGGAGGTTCGTTGTGCCGGCTAATCCAACGCCACGGCCCGCGGTACTCGCCATGCAGCCGTATCATCCTCCCACCGGTAGCCGCCGCAGCAAGCTGCGCCTCGATTTCAACGAAAACACCGTCGGCGCGCCGCCGCACGTCCTCGATTTCATCAAACGCTATCTGACCGCCGCCGATCTCAGCATCTATCCCGAGTACCAGCACGCCCTCGAAGATCTCTCGCGCCACTTCGGCTCGTCCATTGACGAGTTCACGCTCACCAACGGCACCGATGAAGCCATCCAGCTCCTGGTCAATACGTTTGTCGAAGCAGGCGCCGAAGTCCTCATGCTGCGCCCCTCCTATGCGATGTACAAGTTCTACAGTCAGCTCGCCGGCGCGCGTGTCGAAGAGCTCGACTATCGGCCCGGCACTCTGGCCTTCCCGCTCGAAGAACTGCTCGAGCGCATAACTCCCACTACGCGTGCTGTGCTGATCAGCAATCCCAACAACCCCACCGGCACCGGCGCGCCGGTTGCCGCTCTCAGGAAAATTCTGGAAAAAGCGGACAACGCCGCCGTGTTGATCGACGAAGCCTATTACGAATTCAGTGGCGTAACCGTTCTTCCGCTACTCGGCGAGTATCCGAATCTCTTCGTAAGCCGTACCTTCTCGAAAACCTACGGAATGGCCGCCATGCGGTGCGGTTGTCTCTTCTCGCAAAGCGCCAACATGGCTTATATCCGCAAGGCGCAATCGCCGTACAGCGTGAACGCGCTCGCCGCCATGGCTGTGCGAATCGCAGTGCAGGATCAAAAGTTCGTTGAAGACTACGTACTTGAGGTCCTCACCGCGCGCGAGTTTCTCTACGTGGCCCTCGAACGCCTGAACATTCCTTACATCAAGAGTCAGGCGAACTTCGTGCTCTTCCAGGTGGGTGACCGCGCCGTTGAATTGCGCGACGCACTCCGCCAGCGCGGCGTCCTGGTCCGCGACCGCAGCTACGAACTGCCCGGTTGCCTGCGCGTCACCGTGGGAACGCGCGATCAGATTCGCCGCTTCGTCGATGAATTGGAGCAGATTTGGTGAATTCCCCCGAAGTAATCGTATTCGACATGGACGGCGTCCTCGTCGAAGTCATGCAGTCCTATCGCGAGGCGATTCGCGAAACGGTCCGTCACTTTACCGGCAAGACCGTCTCGCACGACGTCATTCAGGACTTCAAAAACGCCGGTGGATGGAATAACGACTGGCTGCTGTCACACCGTCTGATCCAGGATCTTGGGGTCCAGGTCGAATACCCCTCCGTGGTCGACTATTTCAATCGCATCTTTCTGGGCGAGAACGGCGATGGATTGATCCTGCGCGAGCAATGGATGCCGCGCAATGGTCTGCTCGAAAATCTGAGCCGGCGTGCTTCGCTCGCCATTTTCACCGGCCGCGCCCGATATGAAGCCGACACCACGCTCGCGCGCTACGCCTCGAATATCACCTTCGATCCGCTCGTCACCGATGATAGTGTCGCCAATCCGAAGCCCGCGCCCGACGGCCTGCTGCTCATCAAGCAGCACTACCCGGACAAGCGCATCTGGTATCTCGGCGATACCGTCGACGACGCGCGCAGCGCCCAGGCAGCGGAGGTGCCATTCATCGGCGTATCCACGCCCCACAATCCCCGCCACGCCGAAATTACTCAAATCCTCCGACAGTACGGCGCCTTCGAAGTCATCGCCGATATCAACGAGCTTGAATCTCTGGTACCCGCATGAGAGAAGCATCCATAACCCGCAACACCAAAGAAACCCAGATCCAGGGTGAACTACGCATCGAAGGCGCGGGGTCTTACGAAATCTCTACCGGCATCCGCTTTCTAGATCACATGCTTGAGCTCTTCTCGAAGCACGGAGCCTTCGATCTGAAGCTCTCCGCCAAAGGCGATCTGGATGTCGATCAGCACCACACAGTTGAAGACGTGGGAATCGTCTTGGGCGATCTCTTCTCGAAGGCGTTAGGGGACCGCCGCGGTATCAACCGCGCCGGCTATTTCGTCCAGACTATGGATGAATCGCTCGCCGTCGTTGCCATCGATCTCGGCGGACGCCCCGCGCTCGTTTACGATCAGCAGGTCAATGTAGTGCTGGTGGGCGATCTGCAAACCGAGCTGCTCGAAGATTTCTTCGGCGGCTTTGCCAATCACGCCGGCGCGAACGTGCACGTGAAAGTGCTCTACGGCCGCTCGAACCATCACAAAATCGAAGCTATTTTCAAATGTTTCGCCCGCGCTCTGCGCTACGCATGCTCCACTGACGAGCGCTTAAAAGACCAGCTTCCCTCGACGAAGGGTTTACTATGACCACCATCGTCGATTACGGAGCCGGCAATATCCGATCGGTTCAAAATACGCTCGACGAGCTCGGCGCGGAGTTCACCCTCACCAACGACCCGGCCGAAGTCGCCGCTGCGAAAAAAATTATCCTCCCCGGCGTCGGCCATTTCGGTCAAATGATGCAGGCCATCGATCGGCTGCGCCTGCGCGACGTTCTGCTCGAAAGAATTTCGGCGGGCGTGCCGTTTCTCGGGATCTGCATCGGCCTGCAGTGCCTGTTCGAAGGCAGCGAAGAATCGCCCGCAAGCCGCGGCCTGGGTCTTTTCTCCGGGTGTGTGCGGCGCTTCTCGGGCGACGCGCGCATTCCTCACATGGGCTGGAACTCGCTCGAAAAAACCAGGCCATCCAAGCTCCTCGCGCGGCTCGAAGATGGAACCTTTACTTACTTCGCCCACAGCTACTATGCGCCGGTAAACGAGGCGACCGCCGCAACCTGTACCTACCTCCATCCCTACTCGGCGGTTCTCGAAAAGGACAACGTATACGCCGTCCAGTTCCATCCCGAAAAGTCCGGTCCGGTGGGTCTGCATGTCGTGAAGAATTTCCTGGATATTTAACGATGCTCGCCAAGCGCATTATTCCCTGTCTCGACGTGACCGGCGGCCGCGTCGTGAAAGGCGTCAACTTCATCGGCCTGCGCGATGCCGGCGACCCTGTCGAATTGGCCGAACGCTACAACGCGCAGGGTGCGGACGAACTGGTCTTTCTTGACATCACCGCCTCGAGCGATGCGCGCGACATCATGGTCGATCTGGTCGCCCGAACCGCCCGAAAAGTTTTCATCCCGCTCACGGTCGGCGGAGGACTTCGCAGTGTTCGCCGATGCCCGCAAGATCATCCTTGCCGGCGCCGACAAGGTGAGCGTCAACACCGCCGCTGTTCGCCGCCCGGAATTGATTCGCGAGCTGAGCGAGGAATTCGGCGCGCAGGCTGTCGTTCTGGCCATCGATGCGCGACGTTCCGGGGCGGGGAAGTGGAATGTATACACCAAGGGCGGCCGGCACGATGAAGGCATCGACGCTGTCGAATGGGCCGCGCGCGGCGAATCGCTGGGAGCTGGTGAAATCTTACTTACGTCAATGGACACCGATGGCGTGCAAACCGGCTTCGATTGCCCGTTGACAAGCGCCGTCGCCGCTGCCACGACGGTTCCCGTCATCGCCTCAGGAGGCGCCGGTAGCCCGCAAGATTTCGTCGCCGTTCTTACCGAGGGTCATGCCGACGCCGCGCTTGCCGCTTCCGTATTTCACTACGGCAAGTATTCCGTCGCCGATCTCAAACATGCCCTCAAAGAAGCCAACGTGCCCGTGAGGCCCGCTGCATGATCGTCCCGTGTATCGATCTCATGGACGGCAAAGTCGTCCAGCTCGTCCAAGGCCGCGAAAAGGCTCTCGAAGGTAAATCGATTGACGAAATGCTGCGGCTCTTTGAAGGCTTTCCCCAAATCCAGGTCATCGATCTCGATGCCGCCATGGATCGTGGCTCGAATAGCGACCTGGTGAAATATCTCGCTGCCCATGCCGTCGTGCGCGCTGGCGGCGGCGTTCGCTCGGTTGCACGCGCGCGCGAGCTCATTGCGCAAGGCGCATACCGCGTAATTGTGGGAACGGCCGCCTTTTCCATCCCGGGTTTTCTCGAAGAGCTCGCAGCCGCCATCGGCGCCGAGCGCGTTATCATCGCGCTCGATAGTAAAGATGGCCGCATCGTCGTGAAAGGCTGGCGCGAAGCCACCGATCTCACGGCAACTGAGGTCATCGCAAAATTTGAGCCCTACTGCTCGGGGTTTTTGTGTACTTATGTGGACAAAGAAGGCATGCTGCAAGGCACCGATCTCGACTGGTTCCGCAATCTGCGCCGTGCGACCCGGCATGAACTAACCGCCGCCGGCGGAATCACTACTCTAGCCGATGTCGCGGCCCTTACTGCTCTCGATATCCATTGCGCCATCGGCATGGCAATCTATACCGGCCGGCTGGATCTCGACGAGTTACGCAAGTTGAATCTGATCAAATCAAATTGAGGTATTTTGGCACATGAAGTGGCTTGGCTTATCTCTTCTCGTGGCGCTGGCGGCGTACCCGGATTCCTCTGGCATAAAGAACGTCATTACGGGCCAGAAAGCTTTTGTCAGTTATAAAGACGAATCGCCGGGAACCACTCGCAAGATCACTGTGGCGGACCTGCCCGCCCCCTACGCCACCAAGGGTGTCTCCAATTCGCCGACCGTAGTTGCCAAACCCGCCGACGCCTGGCCGAAAGCCCCTGCCGGTTTCAAAGTAGAGCGATACGCCGAAAGCCTCGACTATCCACGTGAGATCAAGACCGCCCCCAACGGCGATATGTTCGTTGCGGAGAATCACGCTGGGGAAGTTTTGGTATTTCGCGGCATCTCAAAGGATGGCAAGCCGGTCGAAAAATCGATTTTCGCGACCGGGCTGAGGAACAATTTCGGAATTGCTTTTTATCCGCTCGGCGCGAATCCAAAATGGGTTTATGTGGGCAACACCAATTCAGTCGTTCGCTTTCCTTATAAGAACGGCGATTTGAAGGCGTCCGGCCCGGCCGAGACAATCGTTCCCGCGCTCCCCGCCGGCGGCGGCCACTCCACCCGCGATATCGCTTTCTCGCCCGATGGCAGCAAGATGTTTGTCTCGGTCGGGTCCGCCTCAAACGTGGACGATGCCGACACCCATCCCCGCGAATTTCATCGCGCCGACATCCTCGAGTTCACGCCTGAAGGCAAATTTGTGAAGATCTACGCCGCCGGCATCCGGAACCCTGTTGGGATCGCCGTCAATCCCACTACCGGCCAGCTCTGGTGCTCCGTCAACGAGCGTGACATGCTCGGCGATAATCTCGTTCCCGACTACATCACCTCCGTGAAAGAAGACGGGTTCTATGGCTGGCCCTGGTATTACATAGGCAACCACCAGGACCCGCGCCTCGCGGGTAAGCACCCCGAACTCGCCTCGAAGGTGATTGTGCCCGATGTGCTGTTGCAGCCTCACAATGCATCGCTCCAGTTGACCTTTTACTCCGGCACGCAGTTTCCGAAGCAGTATCACGGCGACATCTTTGCGGCCGAGCACGGATCATGGAACAAATCCGCGCGCGCCGGCTACGAAGTGATTCGCATCCCCCTCGACAATGGCAAGGCCAACGGTGAGTACCAGGATTTCCTCACCGGCTTTGTCACTGCCGATGGCCAGGTCTGGGGCCGTCCGGTTGGCGTCACCACTGCACCCGATGGATCGCTCATGGTCGTCGACGATGGTTCCAAATCGATCTGGCGCGTAAGTTACACCGGTAAGTGAGAGATCCCAACACCCTCGCCTCGGCAGGCTTGTTTGTTCTGCTCTCGGCATTCACGCTGTTTACTCTCGATGGCGGCGAGATCGCCCCGCTCGTCGTATCCGCCATGCTGTTGCTGGGGGCCGCCGCTTATTTCAGTTTTCCTTTTGGCCAGCGCCTGACACTCAGCTTACCGGCGGTCTGCTTGCTGCTCATGACATGCTATGGCGTCGTGCAGACGTTCTGGTTCCCGCAAAAGATCGTGTACAACGGATGGACCGGCGTGCTCTTCTGGTTCACTGCCGCGATCATTGTCTTGCTTGCCACGCAACTCTTTCGGGATCGGCGCATTGCCGCGCGGTTCCGGCTCGCTTTCATTGCGTTCGCAACCGCGGTCTGCCTGTTGGATCTGCTCGAGCAAGCCTCCCACACAAGCAAGTATTTCTGGCTCATCCCGAGCCGCTACCATGCCATATTCGGCCCGTTCTCTTACTGGAACAACTTCGCGGAGTTTGTCGAGCTCGTCCTGCCCATCACTTTGTGGCAAGGCTTGGCGCGTTCCAAGCCTTCGATTCCCTACGTGTTGATGGCGGCGTTGCAAATCGGCGCGGTCGTGGCTTCCGGCTCGCGCGCTGGAACTGCTTTGGTATGCATCGAGCTGCTGGCTGTCCTAACGCTCGCTTACTTTCGCTACCGCAATAAGTCCTTCGTATTCGGCGCGGCCGCGGCCGTCGCTCTAAGCCTGATCTTCATCTACGCCGCGGGCGCGGACCGCGTGGTCGCGAAATTACAGCAGAACGACCAGCTCGCCGTTCGCCGCGACATCAACTATTCTTCGCTCGCCATGATTCGCGAGCGGCCGCTAACAGGCTGGGGTCTGAATACCTACGTGCCGGTCTATCGTATGTTCGCTCGCTACGACGATGGCACGTACGTAAACCGCGCACACAACGATTGGTTGCAATGGGCTGCCGAAGGCGGAATCTTTTTCGCGGGTATGATGTTAATCGTGTTCGTGTGGAGCATCCGCCCGGCCTACCGCTCGGGTTGGGGTATCGGCGTGATTGCCATCTGCCTGCACGCGCTGGTCGACTACCCGTTTGCGCGTCTCGGCGTGTGCGCCTGGTATTTCGCGTTGGTCGCAATGCTGGCCTCCGCTGGAACGGTGCCGGAATCCGTTCGCGTCGCGAGCTGGAATATCGATCATGGCAGCGGGATCGACACCATCTCATCCGCGCTCAAAAACAATCCGGCCGATCTCTATCTTTTTCAGGAGGTCGACCGCAATGCAGCGCGCTCCGGTCAGAAAGACGTTGCCGCCGAACTCGGCAAACGGCTCGGCATGCATGTCGCCTACGCTGTCGAGTTTGAGGAACTGAGCCAGGAACGCGGCAGCAAAGCGTTTATTGGACAAGCCACGCTCACCAGTCTGCCCATTCTCAGATCGAGAGTTCTGCATTTTCAAAAACAGTCGAATTTCTGGAAGCCCCACGCCTGGCTTCCATCCTCCCTGCCGCTCATGCAAAGACGCATCGGGGGCCGGGTTGCGCTGATAACAGAATTGGAGTTTGCCGGCCATCCCCTGGTTGTCTACAACGCGCATCTTGAGAGCCGCAGCACCGGTCCGATTCAAACTGCCCAGCTTGACGAAATGCTGGCGGATCTCGAGCACTATCCCGCCGGAACCGCCACAATCCTAGGCGGCGATCTCAACACCAAGTATTTCCCGTCGATCTATCTGCACAAGCTCGAGCGCCTCGGTTTTCACAGCGCGACGGGGGAGCGAATCGAGCGAACACACACGATCGCCATGGCTCTAGATTGGTTATTCGCCCGCGGTCCCGTTAAGCTGGATAGCGGCGCTGTGCGGCGCGACATCAAAGGATCGGATCACTACCCGGTCTATGCCCGCCTTACTGCCGAGTGAGGCTATGCGGCTCAGACCCGGTCGATGTTCTTGAAGACGTCCGCGACATTCGTTTTCACGCCCGATCGCACGCGCTCGACGGCATTAAGATTAGGCTCGGTGTGATCCTGGTTTTCCATCAGGTACTCAGAGTAGCGGTTGGACTGAATTGACTTCAGCGATTCGACAGTGATTTCTGCCTGGAGTTCGGCCGCCGTTTTGCCGGCCTTTTTCCCCGCTGCCACTCGCTCGGCCAGTTCTTCAATATAGTTGCGCTCGTTCGTCATCGGTCGCCGATCGTGCTGGGCCGGTCCGTGTCCGGGCATCACATGATCGAAGCCCAGTTTTCCCACTGAATCGATCGTCTTCGGCCATGCACGCGGAAATCCATCGGCGATGAATGGCAGTGTGCCCAGAATCATGTCGCCGGTCGCCACCGCGCGCGCTTGCGGACAAAACACCACCACGTCGCCGCCGGTATGCGCGTGCCCGTGATACTCGAGGTGCAGGTCGTGTGCCTTGTCGTGGATAGCATACGTTTTCCCGAAGGTGATGGTCGGCAGTTCCAGATGGTAATTCTGCAGCTCGGCCTGATACGCCCGCAATTGCCGTATACGCTCCGCGCACCATGCCTTCTCGGCCGCCGATTGGGATTTGCTCGCCCGGGCCTGCAGCGCATCCACCTGCTGCGGCACGGCCGCCAGCGACAATTGCAGCCGTTTCTCCGCCAAGTCCGACATCAGTTTCTTCGTCGGTTCGCTCGCAATAAAATCAATCCGGCTTTCAGCCGCCCGATAGGCGTGATTGCCCTGCGTATGATCCCAATGAAAATGCGTATTCACGACATACCGCACCGGCTTCGCCGTAATCTCTTTTTTGATCTGCGCGATCAATGCGGCCGCCGCCGACGGCTTCGAGTGCGCATCCACCACCAGCACGTCGGCGGAATTCTCGAATATTGCGGCATTGCAGTTAGTGACAGCCCCGGGCCGTGCTTTTGCAAAGTAAGCCCCATCGGCAACCTTCTCGATATCAAAGAGCCGCCGCCCATCACTCTGCGGCGCCATCGCGCGCGCCCACGCCGCACGATAGTGGGCAAGTTCGAGAAGGGAAGCGCCAGCCAAGCCGCGAAATAAACGACGCCGGGATAGATCGTGCATGTTCTATACTAATTCGTCTCTTACTAGGCGCGAGTCAATGAATGAGCAGTCGCACCGGTCCGATCCGCGGATTCTCAATCGCCGTACGCTCGAGCGCGACCATCGACGTTTGGCCGATCTGCTTCGGCCCGGTATGTCCGTGCTCGATGTGGGCTGTGGAACGGGCGCCATCACCGCAGGCATCGCGCGTAAGGTTGCTCCCGACGGGCAGGCGCTCGGCGTCGACCGTGACGAAACTCTTTTGGCCGCTGCCAGACAAGAACACCAAAGTGTTCGCAACCTGATATTTGAAAATCGAGACGCCTTGTTTTTGCCTTTCGAAAGCCGCTTCGACATTGTCACGGCTGCCCGTACCGTGCAATGGATCAGTCAACCGGACGCGGCCGTTGAACGGATGAAAGCAGCGGCAAAACCAGGAGGGTGCGTGATCGTGCTCGACTACAATCATGTGAATAATTCCTGGGTGCCTGAGCCTCCGATCGAATTCCGCCGTTTCTACCAGGCATTCCTCGATTGGCGCGCAGCCAACAATTGGGACAACCGGATGGCCGACCATCTTCCGGACCTCTTTCGGTCGGCCGGCCTGAAAAGCGTGCAGACATTTCTCGATGATGAAACCGTTCTGCGCGGCAATCCGGAGTTCCTCGCCGCCGCCGCCATTTGGAGCCATGTGATTCAAACGGTTGGCGCGACGGTGGTAGCAGCCGGATTCTTGCAGGATCGTGATTTGCTCGCGGCCGAAGAGTGTTACGACGCCTGGGCGCAAACCCGTTTGCAACGGCAGAGCCTCTCCATGAGAACCGTTATCGGTACCAGGTAGCGCAATGGTACGAAAACTGCTATAGTCCTCACCACAAGCGAGGGGATGTCATGAAGACGATCTGTGCCTTGATCGCGGCAGTATTTTGTGTCACGGCTGTAACACGAGCCGCAACTCCGGAAGATTTCGCGCGAGCGATCCGAGCCAACGATCTATCAGCGCTTCGCAAACTCGCCAGTACTCCAGCGGCAGCAAACCTGGAAAACAATCTTCACTCGCGGCCACTGCATTATGCCGCTATCTACGGCAGCGCCGATGCGATACGGATTTTGCTCGAGGCCGGCGCCGACCCGAACGCGCGTAATCAGCAGGAAGCAACGCCGTTGATTTACGCCGCTTGGAACTTTCCAAAAACGCAGCTCCTGGTCGATAAAGGAGCCCAGGTGAATGTTGCCGCCAAAAACGGCGTCACGCCTCTTATGATCGCTGCTTCGGCTCTCGGCAATAGTAGGAGCACCGAGTATCTGCTGGCCCACGGAGCCGACGCCAAGGCGCTCGATGCGTTGGGCGGCGACGCGCTCATTCGCGCGGGTTGGATGAGCGATCCACAAGCTGTCACGCTGCTTCTGGCCAAAGGCGCAAGTGCGCGCAATGCCGACCGGGCCGGCTTTACTGCTCTGCAAATGGCGCCGACGTTCGCTGATTGCGAGCGTGTAAACTTACTGCTCAAAGCGGGAGCCGATGTGAACACCTTCAATACGTTCGCCGGACAAGTCAAGAATGGGCCGATCGGTCTTGTCCATTTGACTCCCCTGATGTTGGCGGCTCCGTATGGCGACGCGGAGACCGTCAGTACGCTGCTAAACGCCGGCGCGCGGGTGAATGACGCGGATATCCGAAAGATGACTCCGCTCATGCTTGCGATAGCGACGGACCAGGCAAAGCCCGCAACCGTTGGGCAGCTTATCGCTGCAGGAGCGGATGTCAATGCAAGGGATCAAAATGGCGAATCGGCGCTGGATTGGGCCCGAAAATTCCGCAATCCGGAGATACTCTCGATTCTCGAAAGCGCGGGCGCGCCAGGGCGCGAGGTAACGCCCGCGCCCCGGCCTCCGGCCAACTCGCAGGCGGGCAGCGCCGCGGAGGCTCTCTCCAGGACCTTACCTTTGCTCGCCAAAACGGGCCCGGTATTTTTCAAAGAAGGCGGCGGCTGCTCCGGCTGCCACCATCAGCCGATGGAGGCGCGCGCTTTTGCCGCGGCCTCGGCCGCGCATGTGCCGGCGGACGAAAGCATACGCCATCCTTTTCGGGATGCCTTGCTTGCCGAGCGTCCCGCTTATCTCACGGGTCTTCCTTTCTTACAGGCGCTTCCGGGAGACGTCGACAGAGTTCTTCTTGCGCTGATGGCGCTAGCCGATCTCTCTGAGCCGGCGAACGATTTCACGGATGCGGCCCTCCACTACCTCGCGGCGCGTCAGGATCCTTCCGGAGCATGGATACTTCTTGGTATTGCACGGCCGCCGATAGAAGATAGCACCATCTCGCGCACTGCCATGGCGATTCGCGCTCTGCGGATTTATGGCTGGCAAGCGCGCCAGCCGGAATTCGACGAGCGTATCCAGCGAGCTCGCGGTTGGCTCCAAAACGCGAAACCCATCACAACCTACGAAGAGGCGGATCGCATCATGGGATTGCGCGCGGCGGGAGTCGACCTGCCGAATTTGCGTGCCGATACCGATGCTCTATGGAGCAAGCAGCGCGCCGATGGAGGATTCGCGCAAACTCCGCTTTCTCGATTCCGATGCGTATGCCACCGGAGTAGTGCTGCACACGCTCTATGCGTCAGGCCTGGTGACACCCGATGCGCCGGCCTATCGAAAAGGCGTTCAATTCCTGCTGCGCACGCAATTCCCGGACGGGTCCTGGTACGTGCCAAGCCGCGCCCCGAAGTTCCAGCCCTATTTCCAAAGCGGATTCGCCTTCAATCACGATCAGTGGATCTCGAGCACCGCCACGGCTTGGGCGGCCATGGCCCTTGCCCCCGCCGCGTCCGCTAGCGTGCCGTCTGCAAATAAGCAATCCGGATCATTCTGAAAACGGCGGCGTCGCACATATCCAGCGCTCCGGGAATTGCGAAGCGGAAGAGCAGACTCGCGAAAGCCAGCATCGCCCGATATGGCAAGAGCGCGGCTTTTTCCCCTAGGCTGGCCTCGGGCCGGGCTATTTCCAACTCGAACAATTTGCGGTAGCGTCCATAGACCGCCATGCGCTCGCGCCGCAGCCGGTTCGCGGCCGAGGGCGTCTCGCCAAGCTGGAGCCAGCGAAAGTCCGTCTCATCCAGAGCCGCGCGCATTTCACGATAATATTCGGCTGCCGCCGCCACGCGCTGTTCCTCTTCGGGATCTTGCCGGGCTAAGCGTTTGAAGAAGTCGTCGCGGTCCATGAGCCAAATGTTGGGGTGAGACAACAGTGTGGGCTCATTCGGCGGCTTTTCTCAGGCGAGTTGCCCGATTCAGCGCCCGGCGGCACAGTCGAACTGGAACGTGTTCATCAACTGCGAGAACACGGGCTCGAACCGGCCAAGCTGATCGAGCCGGCATTCGAGCTCCAGGCGATACAGCGTGCCGTTACGGTTTATGAAGAGAATCTCCTCGGCCCAATTGGCGCGTTCCTGGGGATCGTAGTAGCGGCTCTTTGTGAAGAGTGCGGAGTGACCCAGGAACTTTAACTCGCGTTGTTCAAGGATCTCCATACGTTCCGCGCGCTCGAATTTTTTTAGACCGGCGAGATGAACGCGTAGATCCTCGACCAGGCTAATGGGAGCCAGCCGCGCGTCGGCCGGTGGCGAGTCCAGGACGGCAAAATCCATCGCTCCCATCGGGCGGGAGAACCTGCTCGCGCCTGTCTTCACAAACAGCCCGGCGCCGTCAAAAGCTTCGCCTCGGAGCCAGCGGGAGGGGTAGCTGACGCAATAGCCGAAGCTCGGATTGTAATACCGTTTCCAGGAGCGGTCCTGTTTCGGGATGCCGCCCGCACTCACGACCGCCGGTAAAAGGGATGAAAAGGCGAAGCAGCACCAAAGCGCCTGACGCCTGATTCTCCATCTCATTTAAGAGGTCAGCATAGACAATTCCGGGTATTTTAGCTAGTACTAACACGTAAAAAAAGTAACGGAGTCTGACTTCCCGCAAAACGCTAAGGATTTTTCTGGAGTAGAACCTGGAGAAGCACTGACGGTTGACCGGACTTCTTGTTGGTAAAGGAGATCTAGAAATGGACGACCGCCGCAAGCAGATCCTGGCCACCCTGGCACAGATGGACAAGCAGTTCGGCAAAGGCTCGGTGCTGATGCTGGGTTCGCGGGCCGCTCTACCGGTGGAAGTGATATCCACCGGGTCGGTAGCGATCGATAACGCTCTAGGCGCTGGCGGTTTTCCGCGCGGCCGCGTAGTAGAAGTATTTGGTCCCGAGTCGTCGGGCAAGACTACCTTGGCGTTGCATGTGATCGCGCAGGCGCAGCGCGCGGGCGGCGCCGCGGCCTTCATCGACGCAGAACATGCGCTGGACGCGACGTATGCGGCCAACCTGGGAGTCCAGATAGAGGATCTGATCGTATCGCAGCCCGACTTTGGCGAACAGGCCCTCGAGATTGCGCAGGCGCTGGTGAATTCGCAAGCGGTGGATGTGATCGTGATCGACTCGGTGGCCGCGCTTACGCCAAAGGCGGAAATCGAAGGCGAAATGGGCGATAGCCACATGGGCCTGCAAGCTCGCATGATGTCGCAAGCGCTGCGGAAGTTGACTGCCTCGGTATCGCGTGCCAATACCTGCTTGGTCTTCATCAATCAGTTGCGCGAGAAAATAGGCGTGATGTTTGGCAACCCGGAGACAACCACCGGCGGGCGTGCGCTGAAATTCTTTTCGTCGGTGCGGGTGGATGTACGCCGGGCCACTGCCATTAAGGAAGGCGAGATCGTCATCGGTAACCGGACCAAAGTCAAGATTGTCAAAAACAAGATTGCCGCGCCGTTCCGGGAGGCCGAAGTAGACATCCTGTACGGCAAGGGCATCTCACGCGAAGGCGATGTGCTCGATCTCGGGGTTCAACATGGGCTCGTCGAAAAAAGCGGTTCGTGGTACAGCTACAAAGGCGAGCGCATCGGTCAGGGCCGCGACACGGCGCGGCAGGCGATGATCGACCGCCCGGAATTTTGTCAAACAGTGGAAGCGGAATTACGAAGGGTTCTCGGATTGGGTCAAAACGCGCAGAAGATGCCGCCCGAGTTCGAATTGGTGGGCGCCTCTGAACCGCGTCGGGCATTGGCGGCATCTTAACAGCTCTTCCAAACGAAAGGCTTCGTGCTAGCTTTTCTATTGGCGAAAAGGCCCCCGGCGTGAAGTCAGCTCGCATATGAACATCTTGGAGCAACCGTCCGTTGGCTTTCGGCCGGCGGCGTTTCTTTCCGGGGCGCCGGGGCCGTGGGCCAGCCATTTGCCATTTGCCGCGGATTTGATTGCGGCTCTTCGACCCCAAGCGCTTGTGGAACTCGGTGTTTCGTACGGCGATTCCTATTTTGGTTTTTGCCAGGCTGTGGCCGAGGCTGGCGCCGCGTGTACTTGTTACGGCGTGGATACTTTTGAGCAAGCCGCTGTTTTCCAAGCCGTCAGCCGCCACAACGATCGTTCCTACCGTTCCTTTTCGCACCTGTTGCGCATTGGATTCGAGGAAGCGTTGGACCAGTTCTCGAACGAAAGCATTGGCTTGCTTCATATGAATGCGTTCCGAACATACGAAGACGCTCGGCGCGGATTCGATAAGTGGCTGCCGAAAGTGCGGGCTGGCGGCGTGATTCTTTTGCATGGCATCGCGGTTCGTTCCGGCGACCATGGAGTCTGGCGATTGTGGGAAGACCTGGCGCGCGAGTTTCCGGCGTTTGCGTTTCGCGGCGGCCATGGTTTGGGAGTGCTGCGGAAACAAGGCGCTTCGGCGGAAAACGCGTATCTCGACGAGCTATTCTCGAGTTCGGCTGAGCACCAGGAACGGATTCGGCGCTACTATGCTCTTTGCGCCGAGCGCATTGAACTCGAACACGCGGCTGGCGGCACGGCCACCGAAACCAGACAAGCGCTCGAGCAGCGTTTGAGTCAAGCCAAGGAACAGGAGCGCACGCGAGCGGCATTGACGCAGCAACTCGCCATCGCGAAGGGCAACGTGGAGGAGCTGACGGCGGAGATCGAACGGCTCACCACGGTTCAGGCGGAATCGCACGCCGAATTGCTCGAGGCGCGCAAAGCCAACGCGCGGAGTACTGCCCTTTGGGAGCAGGAGAGGACGCTCCGCGCGGTAATGGAAAATTCGTTCTCTTGGCAGCTCACTAAGCCCTTGCGCGCCGTGATCGCTCTCTTTCGGCCAAGCGCACGCGGCTGATCGTCTTTCCCGGTTTCTTACGGTTGATACCCTTGGAAGTGGTAATGAAGCCCAAGGTGATCGTCGTGATGCCGGCCTACAATGCCGCCCGCACTCTCAGAATGACCTATGAGAAGCTGCCGAAGGAGTACGTGCAGTCCGTCATTCTGGTCGACGACGGCTCCACCGACGAAACAATCGAGATTGCGCGCCAGTTGAATTTGGAAGTGTTTGTGCACGCGCGCAACTACGGCTACGGCGCCAATCAGAAAACCTGTTATGCCGAAGCGCTCAAAGCCGGAGCGGAGATTGTCGTGATGGTCCATCCCGATTATCAATACGACCCTACGCTTCTGCCTGAGATTATTCAGCCCATCGTCGATGGAGAAGCGGACCTGGTGTTAGGTTCGCGCCTGCGTGCCGGGTCGGCCCTCGAGCAAGGCATGCCGTGGTGGAAGTATTTTTCAAACCGCTTTCTCACCTGGCTCGAGAATGTATGTTTCGGCCTGCATCACACCGAATACCATACGGGTTATCGCGCCTTCCATCGTTCCGTGCTCGAAGCGGTAAATTTCAGCATGAATTCCGACGGGTTCGTGTTCGATCAGGAGATCATCGCGCAAGCGGTGGCCTGCGGCGCGCGCATCGGAGAAATCGCCGTGCCCGTTCGTTATTTCCGGGAAGCCTCCTCGGCCAGCTTCTTTCAGAGCACGGGGTACGGGTTGCGAATCTTGTGGCTCCTGGCAAAGTATGTGTTGCATAAAAGCGGATTGCACAAGAGCCGGCAATTTGAGAGTTTGCATCGCCGTTACGTCCCTGCGGACGATCCGGTGAAGGCCCACGGCGCGGTGTGAACTCGGCCGGATCCGCTAGAGCCTGGCGCCTCGCCGCGGCCGCCATCCTGCTCGTCCTGCTTTTCGGAAACATAAGACTGATCCTGGGTACGGAAACCCCGCAGTGGGACGCCTCCGATTTCTTCGGACCGCAGTTTTCGCTCACGGCCGACTTCGTGAAGCATGGCCACTTGCTTCGCTGGGATCCCTGGATAGCGGGCGGCACTCCTGATTTCGCTGAACCGGAACTGGGAACAACGTCGCCTCTTGTTCTGCTGATCGGCCTGCTCTCGCCGAACCCGCAAGCGGGCTTTATCGCTTATTGGCTGGTTCTTTGGGCAATTGGCGGGATGGGAATGTTATGGTTCACGCGCTATCTGGGCAGCCCGGCTTGGGGCGGACTGATTGTGGCGCTCGGCTATGTTACTTCCGGGTTTTATACCGCAAATGCGGAACATACTTCCTCCATCTGCTCCATCGCTTTTCTGCCCTGGATTCTCTGGAGATTTGATAAAGCGATTCAAGCAGGCGCTTACTGGCCGAGTGTTCAGGCCGGCGTTCTGTATGGCTTGTCCGCGCTTGGTGGTTACCCGGAATTTACTATCTTGACTCCAGGGTTTCTGTTGCTCTGGGGAACCGGCCGGGCGCTGTTTGGCAGCGGCCCGAGGGAACGGTTGCTGCGGTTTGGCCGGATGCTGCTGCTGCTCGGCCTTATTGTAATTGTCGGTTCGTTGGTCTGCTGTCCTCCGTATGCCGGGTTTCTGAAAGATACACGTGGTTATAGCGACAGAGTCGGACCTCGCGACAGAAATCAATCGATCGGCTCCAATATACTTCCCGCCGGCGCACTTACGACTTTCGCCAGCCCCTTTTTGTATCTGCTCAACCAGGCGCCGAATCCGATATGGCCTGTTTCCGATATATCCATGAGCAACGTGTACATGGGCGCGGCTGCGTTTGCGTTTGCCATTCTGGCTTTGCGCCGCAAGCAGGCATGGCGATTCTGGCTTCTTTTCATCGCGCTATTTTTTGGGTGCTGCGCCCTCGGCGGCCAGTTGCCGCTTCGCGGGTGGCTTTATGATTACGTACCGCCGACGCGCTATTTCCGGAATGCCGCGTATTTCAGGGAGTATTTGATTCTGGTCCTAGCTGTGCTGGCCGCTTACGCGGCGCGCGACCTGGGCTCTCGCGATGAAATCGAGCGGACAAGCAAGCGGTTCTTTCCGGTTTCAATCGCGTTGGCGGCGGTCTGTATTGCGGCTTTTTTTGTAGTCTCGCGAAGGAAGAGCGTGATGCCGCTCGAGTTTCACTTTGCGGTAGCCCATCTATTCATCGTTTGGTTTGGTCTCGCGATCCTGGCCTACTTGTTATGGAAACGGCCGGGCCGCCGCGCCCTAGTGTTTCGATTACTCGGGCTTCTTGCTCTTGCCGACGCGTGGGGTACGCTCTCGATCGACCGTTCCACCATTTCGACCCGTGCCACTGAGCCATGGTGGGCGGTTATGAACTCTCAGCACGTGCGAACGCTGGATTTGACCTCTACGAGCGTAAACCGCGTGGCGATTCCACCAGCCCTTTTGGGCGGTTCTGAAAACAACAGAAACTTACCCCTCAAGATTTCTACTTTCAATAACTTTATCGTCTTTGCAAACAGATTTCATCGCCTGATTGCGAGTGATCCTTTGCTCGAGAAGCTGGCGCTCGGCGCGGACCGCTTTTGGTTTTCACCGAATCCGTCCTGGACTGCCCCGACCGGCGCTGCTTTTCAGATATTCCGGGACCGGATGCATGAACTCGGCGCGCCGCCTCTGCTGCTGCACGCGGCCGACCGATATGCCTCGGCTTTCCGTGCAGGATGCTTATGAACCAATCTCCGTGCGCGGTCCGATGCCGCCGGAGCAATGCTTGCAGGCAAGGATCTCGGAGCTTTCCTACCATCCTGACTCGCTTACTTTTCACTACATTGCCCCGAGCGCCGGATGGCTGATGATTACAGACCGTTGGGCGCTAGGTTGGCAAGCCACCGTCAATGGTAGGCCGCGGGAAGTCTTAGGGGCAGACTTCATTTTTCGTGCCGTGCAGGTCGACGCCGGCGATAATCAAGTGGTTCTTGACTATAAGCCAGGCGGACAATTTGTTTTTCTGGCAATCAGTTGGGGCACACTCCTGGCGTTCGCGGCTTCTGAGATACACCGAAGACGGCGCCGCCGCGGTTCGGAGTATAAGTCAGCCCTGGAGCGGGCAATAGACGAGGAAAGGATTGGGTTACTTCATTTACAGACTAACGGGGCGGAAGGCAACATCTCCCATCCGCTGTTTGATGAAGCTTACTACGTTCGGAACAATCCTGACGTGGCCGCATCAGGTCTCCCTCCTCTCGTACACTTTCGCCAGATCGGGGCCAGGGAACTGCGAAATCCGCATGCTCTGTTTGATGCCAAATTCTATGTGGCGCAGCATCCCGAAGTACTCACGGCGAATGCGGATCCACTTCTTCACTTTCTGACTGAAGGAGCCAACCGTCGCTACAATCCCAATCCTTACTTCGATGTAGATTTTTACCTTTGGCGAAATCCGGAAGTAGAAGCTTCGGGAATAAATCCACTCGTGCATTTTGTAAGGCTAGGCGCGGCGAAGGCCCTGGACCCATCTCCTCTGTTTGGCATGAAGGACTATTTGGCCCGCTATCCGGATCTTGTCGCGGCCGGAGCAGAGCCGCTGAGTCACTTCCTGGAGTATGGCCGGTTGGACAATCGCACTTTTTCCCGCCCGCTTTATTTCACCGAGCGGCTTGATTCGCATCACACGCCGGCTGAGGTTTCGGAGATCTGCGTGTTGCGCCCGGAGCTGCCCATTCCGGTGTTTTGTGTTTACGGGCCGTCGAATGTGGAATTCATTCGAGACGCAGTCATTCCGGCTTTTCAGAACGAGTCCATGAGCGTGCCCGTAGAGTTGCATTTCGTCAACTACAAAGCGCAGGAGCCGCTTTTGACGGGTATCGCGAACGTCAAGGACTGGTCGAGCCAGCGTCCCTCCGGGCATTGGGGATTTGGGGAAAGCGTGAATTATTTGTTTGGAGCGGTGCGTCCGGAGCGCTGCTTCATTTTGTGTAATCCGGACTCATTTCCCATGCAGGGATGTTTAGCGCGGCTGGCGGAAACGTATGTGGCTCGCGATGCCGCGATAGTCGAAGCCCGTCAGTGGCCGAGCGCTCATCCCAAAGAATTCGATCCGGAGACACTGGAAACTCCATGGGCGAGTGGTGCCTTCGCTTTGATCTCGAGCGCGGCATTTCGGGCGCTCGACGGCTTCGATCCGGTGTACTTCCTGTACACCGAAGATGTCGACCTCAGTTGGCGCGCCTGGTTGCGCGGCCTTCGTGTAATTCACCAGCCGCTGGCCCTCTGCGCCCATGCTACGGGCCTGCATTCCTACGGATCGACACGCTTCTACTACGAGCATTTCTTTTCGCTGCGGAATTTCCTGATTATTTCTTACAAGTTTTTTGCCGAACTGGGAGAGCGCATCGCGATGGAGTATCTACGCGCCGCGGCGCTTCCAGAGGAGTTGTATAAGAAAGTACTGGACGACTATCGCCGATTGAAGCCGTCTATCGCTGTACAGCCGCCGGTTGGCGGAAATGCCCTCAAAGTAAAAATTCTAGGCCTGAACGTCTTTCATGAGCTGCGGCAATAAGTTAGCTGTCGTCGTGCTCTGCTCGTCGGATGAGATGGCGCAGAACTGGCAAAATCGCGGCATCCATTATCCCGGCGTGGAGATCACGCCGATAGTTTCGGCGCCGCGGGCATGGCAATTAATAAGAGACTTAGTGGCGCAACACGATGGCAGCATTGTTGTTTGCCAGGAACATGTCTGGTTCGGAGGCGAATTCGCATCGGCGGTGGCCCGATTGACGGAAGATCTGGATCGCGATTTCCCTCGTTGGGGCGCGTGTGGGAATCGAGGCTGCGTGTGGGAAGGCAAAGTTCTTTATGACTACACCTCCTATACGCGAAACCAAGGCGCTGGGATCGGAGCGGCATTCCGGCCGCGGCCCGTCCTGACGGTGGATGACAATCTGCTGTTACTCAATTGCCGCGCCCTTCGACAGTGCGAGTTAGTCGATCTTGGCGCCATCGAGTCGACTATCTTCGGCGTTCCTTTTTCGCTCGAGTGTCTGCGCCACCACCTGCCATTGTTTGTAGATCCTCGGCTGCTTACGGTGAGGACGCTCCAACACACCGCCGCGGAGATAGAGGCGTTCGCAGCCTCGGCCCAGTTTCGCCGTTATTACCGTGAGCACTTCGTCAATCATGCTATGCCGTGGCCCGACGGACGTGTAAACACGGAAGCTTGTGTTGACTACAACTATGCGGCCCGGCCGGCCGATCGGCCCGCGCAGCGCGATCTTTTGGATCTGTTTGAGTGTTCCTTGAAGGAAGCGCAGCCCCGCCGCGCCTCGTTGACGCTCTGCTGCCGTACGCAGTTTAGCCGGCCGGAACTGCTCTGGCGGGCGTTGGCGTCGTTTGGTTTCGCGAAGATCGAAGCCCGTGGCTATCTGGATTTAGAAGTTCGGCTAATCACGGATTGCGATCCTGCTCTAGCGGCTCCACACCTGGAATCCTTCCGGCGCGAATTCCCGGCGCTCCAATTGGAGTGCTGGCATCATACCGTAAGGAAGCCGCGGCACTCGCGCGCCGATCTTATTCTTGCAGCGATCGAGCGGGCGCAAACCGATTCGATATGGTTTGTCGACGACGATGATTACGTAATGCCCGGCGCCGCGCAGGCCCTGGCGCGGACACTCATGCCAAGCGATGATGCTATCGTCGTGGGCGATTCGTTCAAGGTGGAGGAGACCTGGGAAGTTCCCAACGGCGAAGCGCGCCCCGCGCTCACTGATAGCCGCGTGACGGGCGCGTTCAGCCGCCACAATTTGTTCCGCGTACTTACCGGTGCGAATCACATTCCGATCTGCAGCGTGCTGTGGCCTGTTCGTTTCATGGCCGCGCAGTTAGCCGCTCGTAGGGCCTTGGGAGATTACAACGAAGACTATTTCCTGTTGCTCGCCGCCCTTAGTGCGCCGCAAGCAGAGGTGCGGCTGTTGGACGCGACCATCGCCGGAGTATCTTTCCGCGGTTCCAGCAATACGGTGAGCGAAACCGATCGCGCGGCGTGGCACTATTCGTATACGACTTTTCTGCAGGAAATCCTGTGTGAAGGCGCGCGAAATCCGTTTCTATGGCAGCTTGGAAAAGCGGCTTACGGAGCCCAGAACGCGAAAGAAGATCCGAGGGATTAACTATGCGCCGATGGCGCTTCCACCAGAATCGGCTCGTCGACGCCGCCTAGAGCGCTCCTCCGATACTCCTCGATGACTTCGCCGGGGTCGCCGTCGATGACAATTCGGCCATGGTCCAGATAAACGACACGGCTGCAAATCTCCTCTATCTGGCTCATACTATGCGTGACGATCAAGATAGTCTTACCCGATTCACGAAAACGGCGCAACCTGTCGAAGCACTTTGCCTGAAATTCGAGGTCCCCCACGGCCAGCACCTCATCCATCACCAGGATGTCGGGATCTACTTCCGTGGCGACCGCAAATGCAAGCCGCATGTACATTCCGGAGGAATACTGTCGTATCGGAGCTTCAATGAAGTCTCCTAAATCGGCGAAGTCAATAATGCGCTGCTCACGCTGCTTCATCTCCTGCTTGGAGAAGCCCATCAGTAGCCCGTTCAGCAGTATGTTTTCCCGGCCGGTGAGCTCCGGATGCATGCCCGCGCCCAACTCGATTAGCGGTGCGATGCTTCCAGTTACCGTCACGTGGCCCATCGAGGGACGATACACGCCGGCGATCACCTTTAACAGGGTACTCTTGCCGGAGCCATTGCGGCCGATAATGCCGACCACTTCGCCACGCTGGACTGACAGCGAAGCGTTTTTCACCGCTTCAAAATCGTGATACTTGACTTTCTTCCGGAAGAACTTTGAAAACAGCTCGCGGACGCTGTCCGGCCGTTCATGTATGACGCGAAACCGCTGGGTAACGTTCTCCACGCGAATTACAAATGAGCTATCCCTCATGGAGCACTATACGTAAAACACAAACTCGTCCTGATACTTGCGGAAGATGTGGAATCCCACGAACAGCGCTACAAACCCGACTGTGAACGACGCCAGGATGTTTTTCCACGTGGGTAGCATTCCGTTATATGTGCTCAGGCGGAATCCGTTGAGTACGTAAATCATGGGATTCAATTTGAATACCGCTTGATACTTGGCGGGAACAAAATCCGGTGCATAGAAGATCGGGCATAGGTAAAACCAGAGCTGCAATACAATCTGCAAGATATGGGATACGTCGCGATAGTAGATATTCGCGGTAGCGAAGAAAAAGGTCATTCCCAGCGTGATCAGAATCAGGGCTAAGAGAGGGACCGGCATAAAAATCCAGGTCCAATATAATGGCATGCCGGAAAAAAGGATGATCAACGCCAGCGGAATGAGAGATAGGAGCAAATTGATCATGTTCGAAACGAGAGCCGCCACGGGAAATACAAGTTTGGCGACCCGAACTTTCTTGATGAGGTCGGCGTTCCCCACGATGGACTCCGTCGCATAACTCAGCGATTGCGAGAAGAAAGTCCAGGGAATCAAAGCGCTCAAAACAAATACCGCGTAATGAGGTTTATCGATCGGCATGATGATGGTGAACACCAACGTCAGAACCAACATAAACAGCAACGGGTTCAAAAGCGCCCAAAGAAATCCTAATACGGATCGTTTGTAGCGGATTTTCAACTCTTTCAGGGCGAGCGCCCAGATCAACTCCCGATAACGATAGATTTCACGGCACAACTCAATCATTCAAAAAGCCCAGTTGTCTCCTTGGTCATTGTAGCGAAGGCGCTACCGAATCTTGAACTTGTAAAGGAACTGCACACTCACGTTTCCGTTGTAGTCGTGCAGGGCGACGGCGGAAAATTTGGGCGTAAGATCCCACTGCACGCGCACGATTTCGGAGTTGGTCTGCGTGACGTCCGTTATATAAGTGAATGTGATGTTGCTGGCAATCTTTTGCTGCAGCGTGACGCGCGCGCTCGGCGTTCCATTGCTGCCCGATACGGACGGATCGATCTTGAACTGCGTGAGCCCGAAGACTCTTTGGACGCGGCTCGCCAACGGATTCGCCACTGCCTGCCCAAGAATTGCGGATTCACCCATCTGGCTTAAGGATTGCTGCGCCGGTGTGGGCTGATGCGCCGCGATGGTCGGATCGGACGGCGTGGTGTTCGTGGCGAGCAGTTGCACAATTTGCTGGAAGGTGAGCGGCGGATCGGAGTGGTAGCTGAGACTGAGGTTGTTCATGGGGCCGGACACGCCCAGCAGAACGTCCACACCTTGCGCGGTTGTTTCGAGGGAAACATTCAACACCGGTTCGATCGCGTTCGGATTTGAGAAATTCACCGTACCCGTCTTGACGTTATACGTATTTCCAAAGAACACGAGCTGCCCGTTTGTGACGCGTACCGAGCCCAGTATTCCAGGCGTCGCCGCGGTGCCCCGGACGGTCAGATTGGAAAAGATCTCGAGCCTTTCGGCGTAAGTCGTAACCACACGTAAGTCGGGGTCCGTAGTTACTTTGATGTTCAACCTCATCCCGGCGAGCAAAGGTGAAGGTGCGGTGGGTGTCGACGGAGGGGTAGACGCGCTCGAGAGAATAGCGCCGGCGTCACTCGAGGAGGAGTAAGCAATCCGTTGAATAGTAACTGTGCCGCCGAGTAAGGATCGCCTGCTACTGCCGATCAAGCTCAGTGCGGCGTTGTAGGTCAGACTGATGCCCGAGCGTCGTGTTCGCACTTTCTCGGCGGTCGCACGCAGATTGTAATTCAGGGACTGCGCGCTAAAGCCCACAAATCCGGCCAAAGTAATCTTTCCGCCTCCGCTTTCGGCGGTTAGATTCTGGATGGAAGCGTTTGTCCCGTTGAGCAGAATAACGCCGTTGGCATTCGCCAGTCCGTTGGGCGCATTGGCATAGTTCACATTGGCATTTTTCAGTTCCACTTTGCCGACTACCTGCGGGTTTCCAAATGTGCCGCGAATCGCGGCATCCAATGCCACGCCACCCGAAGAATAGAAATTGCGGCTAACGTCCTGAAGCACGCCCAAATCCGCATTCGCGCTTACCTTCAGCGCCAAGGCGGAATCGGTGTTTTTGAAGTTCACCGCGCCGGATGCCTGGACGGAGGCATGCGGTCCTTGGATGCGGAATTGTTGAATTTGAGCTGTTGAATGCGTCAGAGCCAGTATCAGCGGTCCGTCATTTTGGAACTCGACCGTTCTGGCGGGCGATCCACCGGTGGGCGAGCCCTCCGGATTGGTCCGAAAATCTAAATGATCCAGCTGCAGCCGCGCATTGAGGTTGTCCGGATCCGCAAGCGGTCCATTGAGCGACGCTTGTCCCTCCACCAATGCGTCGAAAGCCGGTTTCGTTGCAGCGCCCATGGAAACAAATGGAGCGATGTTTGCATAGCGGATGTTATTGAACTTTAAACTGGCGCGCGTGGAATACCTCCCGGTAAGTTCGGTCCGCGCTTCACCCTGAATTTGACTCTGCGCGATTTCGGAATGCAGGCCCAAAGTTAGCGCCGTTCCGGAGGTCTTGGCAACCAGGCTCGCCTCGCCGAGGGGCCGCCTGTCGACACGCAGTTCGCGTGTCCGTACATCGGCGTTGAGACTCTTGATCGTAACGTCGCGCTTTCCCTGCCGTTCCCGCAGGCTGGCCGAAACGTCGGCAGCTAAGTGGAGAGTGCCGGCCAATCCGGGCGCGGCTCGCCGCACGTGTTCGATCTTTGCGACCTGAATGTCCGTTCCGTCTACCTGCGCCTTTACCATGCCGGCATCCCATGAGCCATGCAGAGTCACTTGGCCTGCCGGTGCATTGATTTGAAGCGCCGGTATATCCAGCGATTTGTTGGAATACCGAACCGTTCCTTGCAGCCGGTCGATGGGCTCTTCATACACATTGCCGCGCGCGAATGTGAAACTCAAATCCGCAACAGGAATCTGCGGGGTTCCCGTGAGATGCGCCGTGGCGGACAAATCGCCGCGCACCGGAATCGCGGCCTCCCCGGTCATCTGAAGCGCCTTCTCGACCGAAAGGGCCCGCACGGACGCGGTGGCGCTGGTTGTATAACTTGCCAGCGCAGTATGGCCATTGATCTGGATGTCCGAGCCGGCGAAGTTCGATCTCAGATCGTAGCTCACAGTTCCGTTCGCAGTACGCGCGGTTGCGGTCAAGCTGCCGGCGTCCTGGTCGCGCACTCGAAGCTGACGTCCGGATAAATCGAGGTGAATATTCGAAATAGTGGTCTTCGTCGCGCCGTTTTCGGTGCGTAGGTCGGCGGCAGCATCGGCCGCGAGCTCGATCGAACCGGCCACGCCTGCATTCTGCTGCTGCAATGGCTTGATATTGGCGAGTTGTATGTTATTGGTCGCGACATGAAACTCAGCGTGACCGGTACGCACGTTATCGCGCGGGTGTTGAAACGTGCCATTTATGTTCACGCTGCCGCCCGCGGCATCGAGTTCCAAGGGTGAGAGTGCGATGAGTTGATCGGCAAAATTCAACTTCGCGTATAGCCGGTTGAACGGCTGCTCATATGCCACGCCATTGACCAACTCAAACGTGGCGGCGCCAAGGGGATTGCCATAAGTCCCGTGGACGTGCATATCCGCGTTCACCGTCCCGGAGGCGGGAATCCCGCCTTCGCTGGCCATTCCCAGCAGGTCGTTCAGGTCTCCGTTACGGACGGTCGCATTGGCCGTCACAGGCGACTGCGGCAGCGGCGACCATTTTCGAAGTCCGAGCGAAGCGTCGAAATCGCTTCGCAGGCCCGCGCGCGTGAGAAAGCCGTTCTGGATAGCGGCACTGGATGGCGAGGCCGAGAGATCCAGCGCAAGACGGTCGAACGATCGATGCTCGACAGCGAACTTGTTCACATCCAGATGGCCATTGATCTGTGGGGACTTCATATCGCCTGCTACGCGCGCCTCGAGAGTTGCGACGCCGCCCTGCAGCGCAACCGGAAGCGAGTGTAGCGGCTGGGCCGCGCCAAAATTGGCAACTGGCAAAAAATCGTTGAGATCGTGCGAGATCGTTTTGATATCGATTTGCTTATTGAGAGAACCGGATAAGTCGATGCGGGTATGCGGCATCGCGAGATAGGAATCTCGCATACGGATTGCGTTTGTGGCGCCCAGATACTCTGCGTTGAGTTGGCCCGTTAGGGGCACACCGCGGGTACCGGGACTGATTCGTAAACGCGCCTCTGCCTGGTAGCCGGTTGTACCCTTCGCCTCGAGATCGCCTTTGGCTGTAAGCGAGCCGTTGAGCGCTCCGTCATAGTCGAGCCGTTTGCCACTGAAAGCCGAAACCAGAACGGGTAAAGAGAAATTTCGCAGGTTGCCTTCTACGCTGAGCCGGCGCAGGTTTTGGAGAAAGATCTTGGCGCCCAACCTTCCGCCGAGCGCATCGATTTCTAAACCATCCAGACTGATCAAGGCGGGATCGGCGTGAAATGGCGAGGACACATCGATATTTCGGATTTGTACGGTTTCGCTTCGCAGAGAGAGTCCGTGCGAACGCAGGACGCCATCGACCGAGTAGTTATTGCGAGCGTCGAGTTTCGCGTTGCCATCCAATTCGAGGTCGCCGGTTGGTTTGGTTGATCCGAGCTTGAACGTCCGGCTAAGCTCTTCGAGAGCCAACTTGCTTTGAAACACTACCGAGCTGTTCTTTGACGCAGCGTGAAATGTCGTCTTTCCCAGGCTCAGATCCGCGGCCTGCAGGTCGATAGCGTTGCTGTTCAACTCGATGCTCCCCACCAATTTCGCGGTCAATGTTTTCGGGGCATCGGGGGGAATTCCCGGTTGCAGTTCGGGCAATGAAACAGCGGCGTTCGCGCGCACAGTGATGACGGGCGCCTTCAAATTGTGGAGCGAGGCATCTATTAAAATCTGGGACTGCCTAGTGGAGAGTTTGCCGCCGGCGACTGTCACCGCGTCTTTCTCAATGGTTACGGGTATGTTTACGCGAACTTGGATAGGCGGCCGGTCAGCGGCCGTGACCAGCACCGGATCGATTGACAAAGTTCCGCGATAGCTTGGGTTCTGCGAGCTGTAGTCCAAAAACACCCGGAGATTTTCGCCGCGCGCGGTAAACGAACTTGTTTGCTGCGCATATTCGAGCAGACCTTTGTCTATTTCAAAGCGCTGGACGGCCAGATCGACCACCGTCTCAAGCCCGGATTTCTCGCTTGGCGGCTTGTGTACTTTCGGCTGCGGGACATTCGTAGTGCCATCGGGAAATACAATAAAATTGACCTGCGGTTGATGGATGCCCAGGTAGCGCAGATCTACTGCCTTTTTCAATCCCGTCAATAGTTTCAACCGCAGCTCGAGTAGTGGGACGCGAACGAGCGGATGCGCATCGCGCGGCTCGCGGCCATGCAATATGAAATCGCGAACGCGAACCGTCAAGTTTGTCCAATCGAAGGTGAAAGATCCGATTTCCACTCGGCCGCCGGTGGATTCTTCCACGGCTGCTATGATCTTTTCTCGCACAAAATTCGAGAACCAGGCGCTTCTCACGATGAGAATGGAAGAGATCAGCAAAACGCCGATAAGCGCGGCCACGCCAATTAGAAGTTTCTTTCGCGTTTTCAACTTAGGCTCTCTTCGCGAAACTGAATCTTGACGTTCTGCCGTTGCTCATCGAGCCAGGAAAAAAATAGCTGGTTCACTTTTTCCCCTACCAGGGTCTCCCGAATGCTGTCCTGTAATTCGTCGAGAGAACTCTTGCCTGGATGCTCGCGGGCGAGAGCGGCTTGATGCGCCCGGTAATATTGTGCGACCTCTTCGTCGCTTATGACGACGGCGGGCTTGAAGCGCGTGTCTATGAAGCGCAGCACGCTGAGCTGCCATTGAAATTCCGTCCGTAAATCCGCTTCCGTCAAGCCATATCGCCGCAGTGCGTCGAGGAAAGCGGCATTGGTTTTGAAGCGTTGCTTCTTGAGCGCGTCGAGCTGCTGGGTTGCCTCTTGGGGCGTTGCCGCCGGATAATCGCCGATACGGATCTCGCGGCGAATGAATACCTGGTCGATCAAGCGCTTTGCTGCTTTCTTTCGAGACTCTTTGCTGAGGTCCAGTGGTCCCCCATTGAGAAAAGCCGTGACGCGCAGGTCTCGTTCGATATCGCTGTCTTTCACGATCGACGCGCCGACTATCACTGCGATACGGTCGATGATTGTGGAGAACGCGGGGCAGGGCATCAACCACAGCAGAAGCAGAGCGGTGGAGCGCATTAAAACGCCTGCCCGATGGAAAAGAAGAATTGAAAACGGTTGAGCCTCTGGGGACTGCTCGTGCAATTCGGGAAATTCGGGTCGCCGATTTGCTGTGGTTTGCAGTTAATCAGATCTTGTATGGTTTCGTTCTTGTTGAAGCCCTTGTAGGACGAAGCGTTGAGCGCATACGCAAGGTCGACGCGCACCGGGCCCAGCGGTGTTTTGTAGCGAATTCCGAAGCCCGGCGACTGCACGGCATAGTTAAAATTTTGAAAGCTCGGTTGGCGGTAGGCAAATGAGATCTGGCTGAAGGTAGTGTAGATGTTTCCCATGTCGTGAAACAAAACACCGGTGATGTTCGGCCCCAGAAGCGGGAAGCGCAATTCAAAAGTATTGAATAAGAGCGCATTGCCGCCGATAGGAAATCCCGTCGGCACAGCGGTCTCTGTCCCGGGCAACTCGTCCACGGTCCCGATATCTCGCGGACCGGCCTGGTTATCTCCAAAGCCGCGCATCGAGACGCTGCCACCACCAAAGAAACGCTCCGGCAGCGGAATGGACTCGAAATGCGACGTGTTTGCGGGAACGCGGAAAGGAATAATTGCGCCAATTTGTGTCTGTCGCGCAAATACCAGGTTTCTTCCTATCGGCGTATACGTCGCATTGCGCGCTATAACCCGAACAAAGCTTCGCTGGGAGCCGAAGAACTTTCCCGCAACACCGGCATCCACTGTATTCCAGAAGCCGTGATGCGCATCGGTCGAATTATCGCGATGGTCTTGAATATAGCTCGCCGACAAAATGCCGATACGGACCGGTTGCAGCAGTTGCGGAATCAATAGCGCCGGGATATTCACGTCTCCAGTGCTGACTCGCCGGTAGGCAAATCGCATCAACAGAGTCGAGGCACGATTGAATCGCTGCGAAGTTTGCGCTGAGACCTCCGCCCGTCTGGAAGAGAATGTCTGCACATCCTGCGTCGTGTCGTAGAGCGCGGAGAACGTAACCGTGCGGGTCGGGGAGCCCAGGAATCGAGGTACCACGTAGTTCAGCGATTCTCTTTGTTCCAAGCTCGAGTAGCGTGTCTGCAGCGAGACAGTTTGTCCGTAGCCCAAGAAGTTCAGACGACTTACGTCGAACGACACGAGGGGAGAGAGTCCCTTGGCGCCTCCGGCTTGCGATAGATTACTGGTCGTCCCTCCAAACTGCCCGACTTCCAGCCCGAATCCCACGTTGAACGCGTAGCGCGCGGCTTCGTCAAAATCGTACAGGACGTATTTGTATCGGTTTGTTCCCTGAGGGTCCTGAATTCCAGTATTGACGTTGGCGAAGATACCTAAGTTGGTCAACTGGCGGGAGATATCGTTCACTTTAAGCATCGAGATCGGCTCGCCGTCGTGGATGTCGATGGCGCGCTCGACTAACTTGGGCCGCGTGCGATACAAACCGGACAGAATCACTTTTCTTACGAACTGTCGCGGGCCTTCCCGTATTTGATAGAAGAGATCGAGCGTCTCGGGATCTTTCCCGGGCGCGATCCGGTAGGAAAACAAAGTGGACTGAAAGCCGTTCGCATTGTAATACTCGAGAATTCGATTGCGGTCGGTCGCTACATTGACGTCGGCGAAGGGTTGACCCGGTATGGAGGCGAATTGATTCTTGAGCGAAGAAATATCAAGCTGGTTGGGGCCCTGGATGTCAAGCTTGGCCACGAGCCATTGGCGTCCTTCATGGATTTGAAACGCCGCGGCCATATCACGGCTTTTACCTTTATAGTCATCCTGGACCGATGAAGTGACTTTTACGTCGCGAAAGCCGTTTGCCTGGTATAGATTCTCAATGGCCTCTTCATCTCGTTTACGAAAGGTCTCGCTGTATCGTCCGTACCGAAGAACCAGCGAGTTAGGCCGCAGAAACATCCGTTCGCGGAGAGTGTCTTCGTCGAAGTACGTGTTACCGCTGATACTTACATTGACAAGTCTGCGCCGCGGACCTGTAGCGATGTAGTAGTCGATCGTCTCCTGGTCCTTCTGCGCGGGCTCGCGTTTGAATGTTACGTCGACATCCGGATAACCTCTCGATTGAAAGTAATCTCGTAAGTTGACGGCGCCCTCTGTCAGCAGGTCGTTGTCCACCGAACCTTCCTCGTAGACCGGCACGTATTTGCGAAGCTTCCCTTTCGAGACCTTTGCCTCGAGGGCTTTGATCGTGATTTTCGGACCGGCATCGATCAGGAGGTGCGGGCGCGCTCGATTCCTGGCCAGATCATAATCCATCTCCGTCAAATCGACCGAAGCGGTGAGGCGGTCCTTCTTCGCGTATTTATCCTGGATGCCGTCAATGCCTTTCTGGGTAAGCCCTTGCGTCACGTGGCGCCAGATGTGAATGAAGCGAATGCGCCAGCCGGTCGCCGCCACGATGGTGTCGTCGGACAATTTGGTTTCGCCGGTGATCACCGGCGTCTCGTACTTCGCGCGCTTGCCCGCCTCGACCAGGAAGCGGATCGTCATCTGGTGGGTCTCCGGGTCCTCGATGGTAGCTACTCCTACGTGCGCCTGAAACAATCCGTTTTCCCGCAGTTCCTGCTCGATAGCTCTCCTGGCGTTTTCCAGGCTCTCGTTGTCGTAGGGCGTTCCGAGGGTGAGTTGTGCCTCGCTGATAATGACGGCACGGCTAGGCGGATCTTTAATGTCGCCGTGCGCGCCAACGTGCCCTATGAATATCCGCGGGCGCGTGATGAAACGGAGCGTCACACCGTTGCCGGCCGGTGTTGCGTCGACCTGAATATCCTCGTAAAGGCCACTCGAAAAAAGCCGGTCGATTGTTCCGGCAACTTGCTTCCGATCCAGCGGTTGTCCCGGCTGTACGAGCTGCATGCGCTCGAGGTCTCGTCCATCGATGGGCTGGACTGCGGGATCGTAACGAATGGCCGTGACGATCTTGCCCTGAAAATCATCAGCTCGCATGGTGAGGCATGCGAAGACAGCTAGCAGGCAACAGTAAACGCCGGGACAGCGACCCAGGGGCACGATCGTCATTGTAGGTGTGGCACTCGGTGGACGTACCTTTTATGTGCTCTGTTACATATGTCTCATTCGCCCGGACTCCACCGTCTATGGTCCATCGGAGATTACATGATAACGAGGGATGAGGCGGTTTCCATGCTGCGGGCGGCGGCTTCCAAATGGGATGCGCACAATGCTCCCCGGCTGGGCGCCTCGCTCGCTTATTACACGCTGCTCTCATTAGCTCCTCTTTCGATTCTGCTCGTAGCCATATGCCGCCTGGCCTTCACAAGGAGCGCGGCTGAATCCAATCTGCTCCGGCAACTGGAGGCTATCGTCGGGCATTCGGCGGCAACAACACTGCAATCGGTCTTTGATGCAACGCATCACCGCGGGTCGGGTGTTATTGCGGGCGTGGCGGCCATCGTCACTCTTTTTTTCGGTGCGTCGGGAGTGTTCGTAGAACTACGTGATTCACTCAACTTGATCTGGGACGCTCGCGCCAGTACATGGCGTGGGTGGCGCGCCCTAATCACCCAGCGGCTTACTTCGTTCGCGGCGGTGCTCGCCCTGGGCTTTCTACTGCTGGTCTCGCTCGTTTTGAGCGCGGCGCTGGGGGTGATCGGGCGGTTCTTTGGCAATCTGATACCGGCTGGCACCGCTGTCGGGGGAGAAGTGGTGAATCTTGTCGTGTCGCCGCTAGCCGCCGCTGTGCTTTTTGCCCTCATTTTCAAATTTGTCCCGGACGTTCCGATTGACTGGCGGGATGTTGTCGTTGGCGCGGTTGTGACCTCGATCCTGTTCACCATTGGCCGCGGGGCACTGTCCTTTTATCTCCGGACAGCTGGGGTTGGCTCGGCGTATGGCGCGGCCGGTTCCCTGGTAGCGTTCGTGGTTTGGGTGTACTACTCGGCCCAGATCTTCTTTTTTGGAGCGATATTGACGCGCGTCTACGCGGACAAACATGGGTCCCGTGCGTTACAATAAAAGTTCCCCACCCAGTTCTATCTCGATGATTTCAGTCAGCAATATCAGTATGCGCTTCGGCGCAAAAATTCTGTTCGATGAAGTAACGACGGCATTTTTGCCCGGACGGCGCTACGGTTTGACCGGGCCGAACGGCGCCGGTAAATCTACTTTCATGAATTTGCTCTCCGGCGAATCGGAGCCGCAAAAGGGCGTGGTCGTGCGGCCGAAGAAAATCGGCATCCTTCGCCAGGACCAGTTCGCCTTCGATCAATATCGCGTGATCGATACCGTCATCATGGGCAACCTGCCGCTTTGGCGGGCGCTCGAGGAACGCGAAACGCTGTACGCGAAAGCGGAACTCAGCGATGAAGACGGCATGCGGCTGGGCGAGCTGGAAGGCGTGGTCGCCGAAGAAGACGGTTACACGGCCGAGAGCGACGCGGCCGTGCTGTTGGACGGGTTGGACATTCCGGAGCCGCTGCACAACCGCATGATGGGTGAACTGCAAGGCGGCCAAAAAGTGCGGGTGCTGCTGGCGCAGGCTCTATATGGCCATCCCGAGGCTTTGCTGCTCGATGAGCCGACGAACTATCTCGATCTGGAATCGATTCACTGGCTGCAAAATTTCCTAACGCGTTACGATGGCATCCTCATCGTGATTTCGCACGATCGGCACTTTCTGAATAGCGTTTGTACGCATATCGCCGATATCGATTACCAAACCATCATCACGTACCCCGGCGGTTACGACGATATGGTGCTGCACAAGACAAATGTCCGGTCGCGGATCGAAGCGGAGAACGCGCAGCGCGAAAAGAAGATCGCGCAGTTGAACGAATTTATCGCCCGGTTTTCGGCCGGGACACGCGCGAGCCAAGTCACGTCGCGCAAGAAAGAAGTGGAGCGGCTGCAGACCGCCGAGCTTGCACGCTCAAACATCCAACGGCCCTTCATTCGTTTTGATATGAAACGGCCGTCCGGGCGTCATGCGCTGGAGTTCAAAGACGTCAATAAAGCATACGGCGATTTGCGGGTGGTTCGGAATTTCTCGGCCGCGGTACAGCGGGGCGAAAAAGTGGCGCTCATGGGCCGTAACGGCGCGGGCAAAACCAGCTTGCTCAAGGCGCTGCTGGCGAACGCGCCCGGCGTGGACGATCCGGATGTGGGCCTTGATTCAGGCGTCGTTACCTGGGGTCATGAAGTTCAGGTCGGTTACTTCGCTCAGGATCATCGCGGCTCGATTCGCAACGGAACCACGGTCAGCGATTGGTTGCACGATTGGGACCCGCAAGCGTCCAAAGAGGAGATCCGAGGTCTATTGGGCCAGATGCTGTTCAGCGGCGAAGAAGGCCTGAAGCCCACGGATGCGCTGTCGGGCGGGGAAGCGGCGCGCCTTATTTTTTGCAAGCTCATGCTGCAAAAACCGAACGTGCTAGTTTTCGACGAGCCGACCAACCATCTCGACCTCGAATCAATCAATGCGCTCAATATCGCCCTGCAGAAATTTGACGGCACGGTGCTGCTCGTCACGCACGACGAGGATCTAGTCGAAGAAGTGGCGACACGGGTCTGGCACTTCGATGCGGGCAGCATTGAAAACTTCGCGGGAACGTATGAAGAATTTTCAGCCGGCGCCGTGAAGTAGCAGCTACTGTTTTTCGAGAGACACGGATTCAAGCGTGACGGTCCCAGCGGCGCGGACACTGCCGAGCGGGCGACTGTATTCGAGCGAAAGCATCGCCAGATCCGCAGAAGGCGCGCGGAATTGCCACAGGGCGGGCGAGGATGCCAATAGATCGCCCGAAACTAAATCGGTACCGGCCTTGGCTGGAACGGCCCGCAAATGCCAGGCGAGTCCGCCGCTCGCGTCGGGCGTGGCAATGCGCCATGCGAGATTGTAGACGCTTCCGGGCGCGAGCGGCACATATTGCCGCAGCAGAACACAATGATCCCGCTGCTCGCCGGATAGCGAGATGCGCACAACGTGCGTGTCGCGAAATTGCTCCACGCGCGCGCCGGTAGAATCCATCGGCGCCCAGTCGAAGCCATGCCGAAAAAACGGAAGACGAAAGTCGCCGTTAGTCAGCGGATGCTCGCTATCGGGAATGCCCTGATGAATCCAACCGGCGTCTTGGAGGCTCGTCCATATTGCCAGACCGTCGCGCCGATCGCCATCGCTGAGAATTTGGTCTTCGATAGACGCCACCAAGTCGTCGCGGCCCCACAAACCAGGATCGGCGCGGCCCACACGCGCAATCAGCCTTCGCATGACGGGTGGAATGGCTGTGAACTGCCGGGCGTTCGAAAGGAACCAGGCGTATTGCAACAGCACGCGAGCGCGGCCGGGAACCGCGGCCGCGATCCTGCCTGAGTCCTGACTGACCAGCCACATTTGCGAAAAGATCGGATCGGAGGAGTAGGGAGTAATCTGCAGCGCCGCGTTGGCCCAATGGAAAAAATCGCTCGGCCGGCGCTGGCGAAAATAGAAATTGCTCAGCGTCCAGCGGGGCAGAAACATGTGGTTCACCTCGGCGGCGCGCAGGTAGTCGCGCTCGGCTGCTTCGGCATTGCCTTGCTGCATTTCGGCCGCGAAGCCAAGCTGAATCCACGATTGGTAGTCCCACGGATTTAATTCCACGGCGCGATGCAGCAGCCGGTCTCGTTCGAGCGGCTGCCAGGCCGCCAAACGCGCCGTGTAGGCGGCATTATAGGGGACAAGCGCCACGGCGGCGGGCGCCGAAGCTGCAGTGCCCAGAGCGAAGAGGTGCGCCGCGCGAGCCAGGATCAGCGAATAGAATGCCGCTGCGATGGCGGCCATGATCATCAAATACCGGAAAATGAACAGTCCCATCGACGGCCTGTTCATTCAGGAAATGGCTTGGAGTAAAACCACCACCTGAGCCTCGCACGAGCGCCCTTCACCTACGGGGCCGACTCCTTCCGCGGTCTTGAATTTCACGCTTACCGCATCCGCCGGGAGGCCGACGGCATTGGCCAGATTCTCGCGCACCGCGGCGCGAAAATCTTTGAGCTTGGGGCGCTCGAGAATGATGGTTGAATCCACGTTCACGAGACTGTAGCCGCTATCCGCCGCCAGTTGGATTGCATGTTTCAGGAACTGGCCGCTAGCCGCGCCCTTCCACTCCGCAGCGGTATCGGGAAAGTGCATGCCGATATCGCCGAGACCCAGCGCGCCCAAGACCGCGTCCGTCGCAGCGTGGAAGAGAACATCGGCGTCGGAATGACCGCTCAATCCGAATTCGGCCGGTATGCGTACGCCGCCGATAATCAACTCGCGGCCCGGCTGCGTGCGATGGGTGTCCCAACCCTGGCCGATCCGGTAAGCCAGCATGCTCAGGAAACTTCGAGCGCCGAGCTTTCGAGCGCCAAGTAGAGGCGAGCCAGATCCATATCGCTGGGCTTGGTGATCTTGATATTGCGATCGGTGCCGACTACCACCGAAACTTCCACCTGCTCGAGCCTCTCGACCAAAGACGCCTCGTCGGTGCCCACGAAAAGATCTTTACGCGCCTTTTCGAACGCCTGCCGGAGCAGATCGAGCCGGAAAACCTGAGGCGTCTGCGTGAGGATCAACCGTTCGCGCGGCAGGGTAGCGCGAACCTTGTTGCGATGCACCTGCTTCACGGTATCGACGGGAACAATGCCGACAATCGCGGCTCCGGTTTCATTGGCCTCGCGAATTACCGTCTCGATCACGTCGCGGCTGACAAACGGCCGCACCGCGTCGTGTACCGCCACCAGTTCCGTATCGTTGCTGATCGACGCCAGCGCATTCTCGACAGAATGCTGGCGCGACTCGCCGCCTTCGACCGTTCGTACGGACTGCGCCAGTCCGTGGCTCGCAAAAAGCTCCGCCGCCCAATCCAAATCGTCGGCCCGCAAAGCCACTATGATTTCGTTTACCGAAGGGCTGCTGACGAATTTGCGGATGGTGTGAATCAGGATTGGCGAGCCATTGAGCAGCATGAACTGCTTGCGGCTGGTGCCTTCTTTTTCGGGAGCGCTTCGGCCCATGCGAGTGCCCAGGCCGGCGGCGGGAATTATGACGGAAACTTTCATCCGAATCTACATCATAGAGGAACGCCGCGATTGTTAGATGGGTATTAAACCTCGGCGCATCCCCTGCGCTACGGCATCGGTGCGGGAAGAGGCTTGCAATTTTCCCAATATCGAAGCGACGTGAAACTTAGCAGTATGTTCGCTGATGCCGAGCCGGTCGGCAATTTCCTTGTTGACCAGACCGTCTCCCATCAGCCGGAGAACCTCGATCTCGCGCGCGGTCAGTGCTTCGACCAAACGCGGCAGCTCCTGCCGCCGGGAAGACGCCGGAAGCAGACGTTCCGCTTGTGTTTGCGTGAGGACGACCAAACCCTGTCCGACTGCCGTTACGGCGGCCAGGAGTTCGGAGGCCGTCGCGTCCGGCAGATGCGCCCGTACTGAGTTACCGTAGCTCTCCGCACCCGCTGTCGCGCCCGTGAGGAGGACGGTTGGAGCATCAAAAGATCTCGCTGAGACGCCCGAGACCAGCACGACGTCGGGATTGGCGGAAACAACCTCAATCCTGTCGTCTTCCGCCATCAACTCGGCCAACTCGGCTGCCTCGCTCTCCGACTTCGCGACGATGAGAACGCGGATCACGCGCGGCGCGCGGCAATTTGCAATTCGATTTCGACGGCCCGGCCCGCACGCAGGACAGTAAAGGTCATCGGTTTCCCCACGGCGTCGCCCCGCAGGACGGCCTGCAACGTCTCCGGATCTTCCAGCAGCGTCTCTCCAGAGGCGACGAGAATGTCTCCCAATTCGAGGCCGCCTTGCTCGGCGCTGGTTCCCGGCTCGATACTGAGGACCATCAACCCCGATTTGGCAGCGCGGCCGGTTTCGACCCGCAGCTTTTCCGGCACCGCCACCAATTGCAAACTCACGCCGAGGTAGCCTTGACGAATTTTCCCCTGGCTGAGCAATTCGTCCGCGATTCGGTCGAGGGTTTCGGGAGGAACGGCGACAGTCGAATGCCGCAGCATCGCGGCGGTTGCCATACCGAGAAGCGCACCGTTCGCGAGGACAACCGCCGCGCCGGCCTGCGAAGGATATGAGTTGACGTCCAGCCGCAAAAACCGCTCCACTTGTTCACCGCGCCAGGTCCGGCGAGGACCGCCCACGGCGCCGAGAATTCCTACGCTCGCGGACAACCCGCAATCGAGCGTGCGGCCCACGACCGCCACGAGCGCTCCGGCAGCGGGATGATTTGCCGGCGGAGCAGATGGACGCTTCGCGCCGCTTACTTTGAGTATCGCTACATCCACCGGCGCATCGCGCCCGAGGATGGCCGCCGAAGTTTCGCTGCCATCGGGCAGGTGTACCGGCACGGAGCCTTCGCGCCGCAAGGTGTGATTCGCGACCGCGATCAGATCGTCGCGAAAAATCACGCCGCTCGAGACGCGGTATGCCGCGGATTTCACAGCGACTACAAATGCGCCGGCATTCTCTACTAATCGCGTTACCGCCGTCGAGTACGTTTGCAAATCGAGATCGGGAGACTGTTCCATAGCTCTACTTTGCTCGATGCGAGCGCGGCTCGCATCGCCCGAACGGCTAGGCAAGGGGGCTTTGTTCGGCGTCCGGCTTGCCCGACAGGATATTCTGGGCCTTTGTCCATAGCCGCAGGCGCTCGGAGTCTTTGATGTTGCGGTTCAGATCGTGGAGCTGCTGGCCATCGACCTTGGGTTCGGCGAGGAGGATGTCCCGTCTGTGGCGCTCTTGTTTGCGTTGCTGCGATTCGAAGCCAATTTGTTCTTTTTGCCTGGCGGCTCTTAGCTTTAGCAGGTCGTTGATCGCTTTGTGGAAGGCGCGCTCGTGGGTGGTTTGGTAGCGCAGCAGGAGAGCGAGTTGTTTTTGATCCACGATTTGGCCGGTAGCCGGGTCGTAGCAGGAAGCTTCGAGGTGGAGAGCGCGCTGGCGCAGCCAGTGATGCTGAGCCATGGCTTCGACGAGCGTGGCTTCGGTGAAGGTGGCTGGTTGGTGTTCGTCGCGGAGGATGGCGAGGACTTTATCGAAATCGGATTGCGATTCGGTGGGCAGGACGCGGAGGGCTCCAGCGAGACCGTGGCGGGTGTTGTTGAGGGAAGCAGTAGCCTTTCCGGCTTCGCTTTTCGGACCGGTAGAGAGTTTTGCGTTCTCGCGGTTGGCTTCGATTTGGGATTCGGTTGACACGTTGGGGGAATGCTCCTTCGTACGCGAGTTTGGATTATGGCTGTGCGGGGAGAAGGAGATCGAAGACAGTAAGGCAATGAATGGGCTGGAGATAGAAGAGTTTCTACGAGCGTGAATGACCCACCGGCTTCTGGCGGATCGGACAACGAGGGGATGGAAACGGGGTACAAAATCGAACTCGCGATCGAATACATTCGAGGATTCCCATCGACGACACGCCAGGCTTCAATGATGCGCTCATTCGGTATGAGCTCGATGTCGCGGCCCACGATATAACCCCGAAAAGCGTGAACGTGCCCCGAGTTGCCGGGTTTTCAGTGGGTCTGTTTCCCAAAGACATGGCGGCGAGGTCGTGCCTATTGTTCCGCCGAGCGACCGGCCGTCCGTTTATCAGGTACGATCTGCAAAGATTTGAGGAATTCAATCAGGCAGTCCCGATCGTAGTTAGTCAGATTTTGAAAGCCTATGTAAGTATCTTCCGCCTCTCCATGGTGCGCCAGCACAGCCTCTCGCATGGTCGTGTACATCCCATGATGGCCGAACGGGTGCTGGTTCGCGATTCCCCACAGCCGGCGCGTGATGAACTTGCCATTGCCAACAAAGAATGCCGGCGAGCCGGCCGGCTGATTCATGTCGCATGGCTCGCGATTGGGATCCTGAGGACCGGCCGTAATATCGTGCAGTTTGAAATCCGTGAATGCCGGAACCCAGACCACATTGCCACTTGGCTTGAGTCGTGGCCCCGGAAGGTGATCGCTCGTGAGATCGACGGAAACAGGCGGCGCATCCCCGACCTGCAGATTACCGGCCGGATTGTACGGATTTGGCTCGGTATAGATCCAACCTCGCTTATCGAGAGGCAACTCCGGTATGTGACAGCGGCCGCAGCCAATCTGTGTGAAAATCTTCCGGCCGTTCCTGATAGCACTGGCTACATCGGGATCGGATGCAATCACCTGCATCGGGACCGGCAGAGTAGCCTGGAATAAAGTAACTGCGGTAACGTCCGCGCGCGTCAGCTCGTTCGCGAAACCGTCGCCGTCGGCATCAAGAGCTACGCCGAACCGCTCTTCCGACTGAATCCCATGATGATGGTTGAAAGCGTTATTCGTGAACTGCCGCAGCGAAATAACGTTGGCGGCTTGATGAAGCGGGCGAATAATCAGAGTCGGCGGCGTTTGCCCTGAAGTGACGAGGCTGGGCGCAGGAATGCCTTGGACTTGAGAAGAGTCCCATGTCCCGTCGGATTTGTGAATGATCTCACCGAACGATATGCCCTTCGAGATAAGTGCGCGCGATGCTCCCGGCGGTGTCGTATCGCGAATCGCTTGCAGACCGGCTGTGATCTGACGCGCCAGCATCTCAATGAAACCCGAACCGAACATGCCGACGGTCTTGCGCGAGTTACCGATAGTTTGCAAGGACACCGGAATGCCTCGCTCATCAAAAGCGCTCTTCGCGGGAAGCGTATCGTTCAGGTTGAACGTCGCGAAATCAAAGCGCTGGGCCAGGACGAAGACGTTCCCGACGATATCTCCGCCGCCACCTATATCGGGTAGATTGTGACAGCCCGCGCATGAATTCGTATCGGGCGCGGAGATGCGGTTGAAGTTGCGCGGGAATACGAGAGGTTCCAGCGGATCGGTAAGAGGATCGCCGGTACCTTTCCGCAGCGGCCGGCCGGCCCCTTCCTGCGAAGTCCAGCGCGCGGTGAATAGCTTTCGTCCGAAGTCAATCAGGTCCCGCATTGGCAGCCGATATTCGTCCCCATCCTGCAAATGCTCAGGAATAGCGACTTCCCTGCCGATTTGCGAATCGTCGAAGGCATTCAGCGCGCCGCAGAAGGTCAATGCACACATTCCGACGCGCAGGAATAGATTGTTCCTCACTGGATTCTCCTGAACTGTACCTGAGTTGTTATTACCGAGGGCTTGAAGGCCCGCTAGCGCGGGGGACGGAGCTCGTCCCGCCGCGCCAGAGGACGGAAAGCACTACTTACACGAGCTGACGTCGAAGATCACGACCCCCACCAAAAAGCCTTTCTGTGTGCCCAATCCAAGACCGGGCTCCCCTAATGCGGGAGCTTCCGGTGTGAGCAACTGGCGAGCGCGTTCCTGCAAATCGGTCGTATTGGCAGGCCCATGCGAAAACAAGGCGAGGTGCACGGCCGATCCCGCAGAGACTTCGAAGTCGGGCAGGCTGGCTTGAAATGTTAATTCCCCGTCGGGCCCCGCAATCGCGCCGGCCATTCTCCCGAACACCCCTTCCGGAGCGCCAGCCGGCATGGTGAGGTCCACAGGCGCGCAATGGTTTGGAGTCACGCACTTACTGGCGTCGTCGAAATAGACGAACCACACCGTGTAGGCATTCCCCGGAGTCAGGTTCTCGGCCTGCATCAGAACGCGCGCTCCCTCTTTGTTCACGACCAGCAGGGCGCCGCCCGATACGGAAGATCCGTTCGCCGGCACTACAGCCTGAACTTGTTTCGTTTTGCACCGGTTCGCAGCCATGAGCTTTGGTGTTGCTGTGGATAATAAAAATCCCAGCAACGCCGTGGCGACGAGCCGTACACTTTGTTTTTGCATATCATTCTCCTTTTCAATTCTTCGCCGGTATGTCGGCCGGTATTCAAATTGCCACCCAACGTCCGCTTAGTCACGTGAGTAGCGTCTGAGTTTTTTCCTCATCTCAGATGAGGAGGCAAATCTCTATTGGCACCAGCCTGATAGCGCCCCCGATCTGAATGCTCTAAACTGCATAACAAGCCAGGATCTTTATGAACGCGAACGCCAACGGGCGGATACGGTTCGGCGACTTCGAATTCGATTCGCAAGCCGGAAAGCTCTTACGCGCCGGTCAGCCCGTAAAAATCCAGCCTCAGCCATTGCGCGTTCTACAGCTTCTCGTTGAACGGCCGGGCCAGACGGTTTCCCGCGAAGACCTGCGCAGCCACATTTGGAACGGCGCGACCTTTGTCGAGTTCGATCAGGGACTGAACTACTGCATTCGGCATATTCGGCAGGCGCTGAGCGACACCGCACTGAATCCCACTTACGTCGAGACCCTGCCCAAGCAAGGTTATCGGTTTATCGCAGACGTAGTTCAGCCAGTCAACGCTGAAAAAGCGGAAGCCGTTGCCGGGCCAATCACTGATCTCGCAGCCGTCGCCGTCAACCCGCACTGCGCGCAAGCCATCTGCCTGGCTAATCGCAATGGCCCTCTGCGCTCTCCTGGCGATAGCAGCCGTGACGGTGTATCTCTCTCGTCCTACGCCTCTCTCTACGCCCAAGTACACCCAGCTCACCGATTTCACCGATTCGGCCACAGCTCCCGCTCTGTCGCCCGACGGCCGCATGGTCGCGTTCTTTCGCGGAAGTAGCAGTTTCTTATCGGCCGACCAGATCTACGTCAAGGTGCTCCCCGATGGTGAAGCCAAGCGCCTGACCGACGACCCGCGCGTTAAGTACAGTCTGGCCTTCTCGCCGGATGGATCTCAGATCGCTTACACGGTCTTGGAGCATTCGAATTGGGCAACCTACACGGTCTCCATATTGGGAGGCGACTCCCATCTCTTCTTAAACAACGCGGCTGGACTCACCTGGCTCGACCAGAATCAACTTCTGTTCTCGGCAATCCGCGCAGGTCTGCACATGGGAGTCGTAACCGGGACGGCGAGGCGACAGAATTTCCGCGAGCTATATTTCCCAGCGCACGAGCGCGGCATGGCGCATTACTCCTTCGCCTCTCCCAATCGCAAATCATCCTTGGTCGCTGAGATGAAGGGATCGGGAGACTGGGGGCCATGCCGGCTCATTTTCCTGGACAGCCGCTCTCAAAGCCGAACAGTAGGACCGAACGGCGCGTGCACCTCTGCAGCCTGGTCTCCCGATGGTTCATGGATGTACTTCACCGCTTATGTCAACGGCCGGAGTCATCTTTGGCGTCAGCGCTTTCCAAATAGTCAACCCGAGCAAATTACCTTCGGTCCCACCGAAGAAGAAGGCGTGGCTGTTGAGCAGGACGGCCGTTCCGTCATCACCTCCATGGGAGCGCATGAAAGCGCCATCTGGATTCACGACGCCGGCGGCGATCGGCCTTTGTCATCGGAGGGAGAGATCATGAATGACCGTCCGTTCTCCCCGCCATCCTTTGGCCCCGACGGTAGGACGCTCTATTATCTTCTGCAGCGTCAATCGCAGAATGATTCAGGCCCGGAGCTCTGGCGCATGAACGTGGATTCCGGCAAAAGTGAAGCGGTGTTTCCGGGCACTTCCATGCAGGGCTATGATCTATCGCCGGATGGCAAACAGGTGGTCTATTCCGCTTCGGCTCCGGGCGGAAAGTCCGAATTGTGGCTAGCCCCGATCGATAGAAGCCGTGATGCAAAACGAATCGGCCATTCCGGTGAAATGTTTCCGCACTTTGGTCCACAGGGCCAGGTTCTGTTTTTACGTGCAGAAGGGAACTCCAACTACCTGGAGCGGATGAATCCGGACGGCTCCGGAACCTCGAAGGTCGTCCCATATCCGATCGGCGAATTTCAAGACGTCTCGCCCGGCCGGCGCTGGGTGGTGGCGGTCGCCTTGCCGGATGCTGATCGCGTGGTGATTATGGCGATCCCGCTCGGCGGTGGACCCCCGCGCATCATCTCTGCGAGCTACTGCATTTCAACATGGTCGCCGCGCGGAAACTGGCTTTTTATTCCGGTCGAAGCGCCCACACGAACCAGCCCAGGCCGAAGTTTGGCGATTCCCCTCGGTGCCGGCGAGGCCCTGCCGCCATTTCCTCCAGGAGGCATTCCGCGGGAAGCCGATCCGAGCATCATCCCAGGCGCGCAATCGGTCCCCCGCGCCAATCTCGTTCCAGGCCTCGGCCCATCTCATTACGTTTACGTCAACACCACCGTGCATCGCAATCTATATCGAATCTCGCTACCCTGAATTCTCAGTCACAGATTTGGTGCAATAGCACAGGAGTGCAGGCGAAGACTTTCCACGTAGGACAAGAGAGCTGCACGCAGGAGCTGGACGCCGCTACAAGACTTGATCCCGTTCGCATTTTGGAGTCGACGTTCAGCCTCGTGAGCGGTGAGGATCGAGTGCTTCTGAAACCGGCTTACCGGAGAATGGCGAGGAAGAACGCTGGCATCATCAATGTAGCGGGTCCATCCGCACGATTTGGTACGTGCCCTTATACACCAATAAGTTAGATTACCCTATCATTGAATACGTCTAGCTGTGGAACCACGTGATTAATGGCCGGTGGTGCCAGCCGAAGCGGCGCTGCTGCGCGAGTCGGGCCCACCCTGGGCGCGATCGTCGAAGCGGCCGAATATCATTTTGCCGGCGGTGGTCTGCAGAACGCTCGTCACCACTACGTCGATGGTTTTCGAAATCATGCGGCGCGCGTTATCCACGACCACCATCGTGCCGTCGTCCAAGTAGGCCACGCCCTGGTTGTGCTCTTTGCCTTCTTTCAGGATGAACACGCGCATTGTCTCTCCCGGTAAAACCACCGGCCGCAGCGCATTCGCGAGCTCGTTGATGTTGAGGACTTCGAGGCCCTGCACCTGGGCGAGTTTATTCAGATTGAAATCGTTGGTGACAATTTTGGCGCCCAGCGCCTTGGCCAATTCGATCAACTTCAGATCGACTTCTCGCACCGCGGGAAAATCTTGCGAGGAAATTTCCAATTGAATACGAGTGAGCTTTTGAAGGCGCTGTACGACATCGAGCCCGCGTCTGCCGCGGTTGCGCTTGGCCGAGTCGCTCGAATCGGCGACCAGTTGCAATTCGTGCAGAACAAATCGCGGGACGAGGAGCCGGCCTTCGATGAAACCGGATTCGCCAATATCGGCGATGCGACCATCGATCAGCACGCTGGTATCGAGAATCTTGGCGACAGACGGGCCCGGATCGGCCGGCTTAGTGGGAATAAAACCGAGCGGCAGGTGCTCGGCTTTCCAGACTCCGACCAGCAATCCGATATAGGCGGCGACGAGCGGTACGATGAGCCGTAGAAATCCGCCGTGGGGGCCTTCGGCAAGCGCCGCTTGTCGAAGAACAAATACCACGAGTAAGCCTAGAGCGGCACCCACCACGCTTCCCAGCACGCCGGCCAACAAAGCAGCGGGGTTGGCACGCCGAAGCCGCCATGCGATCGCCGTCGCGAGCAGCGCCGCGGCAATGCCCGCGATGGCGGAGGTTGTCCGGTCCCACGCGAATGGCTGCACGACGGCGCTCGCGCCCGCAATCAGCGCGACAAAGACCAGACCCAAAATATATGTATCAACACCGGGACGACTCACGAGATATTACCGGAAGGGCACGACGTGCACAGGATTCCTCCGTCCGTGCGCGCATCATACGCACAATTGCGACAATGCTGCGGAGTATAGCACCAATGCAATTTGGAAAACAATTACAAAAGGAGGGATAGCAGGTGGACTGCCGGAAAGGCGGCGGGGCTTGTGAAGGCCGGGCTAGAGAACCTTCGCTAGCTCCTCGGCGAACGCGCTTTGGCGCGACGGGGAATTCTGGGAGCGGCGAGCGCCGAAATTTTTCCGGGCCGCTGGGTTTGCGCCGTTCGATCCGGACGGGGACGGACGACGCATGCGGTCTGACGGTGCAGACGGCCTGACTGCCGGACCCTTGCCCGATTTCGGAGGCTGAGCGGGGTTGGCGCGCAGAAGACGATCTTCGAGCGGCGCGCGATCGAACCGGCGGATGATGGAATTCATCTCTTCTTGGTTCGGTGATTCAATGAAGGCGAAGCCCTTCGACTCTTGGGTCTCGGGGTTGCGAATGACCTTGACCGCGTCTGCGACCAGGTTTTCCGAGGATAGCCACGACTTGATATCGTCGGCCGTCACCCAGACAGGGAGATTTCCGAGAAAAACGGTAAAGCTCATGTAGTAAGTTTTTTATGCTCCGTGAGGGAAGTACAAAGCGGACCTCGCTGGGGACCAGGCCTCGCGGAGGCTATTGGCATAGTAGCATAGGGTGCGAAACAGGTAAACAGCAAAACGCCGCTTAATTTGTTGCTAAACAAAGACTATCCTTTTTTTTCGATGCCTGTGACCGAGGTTTTGACGCATTCTATTTCACCCTCCCGCAAAGCCGCTTTCCACGTGCTGGAAACAGTCGCGAGCGGGGGTTACGCCTCCGATGCCGCTCGCCTAGCGACGGCCACGCTCAGCCCGCGGGATGCCGGGTTGGCGCGCCAGATTATTTTCGGCTGCTTGCGCCTTCAGGCCCAGCTCGATCATTTGATCGCCACGTACTCAGGCCGCGCGCCGGAGCGGCTCGACGGCATTGTCGCCATTGCGTTACGCGCCGGAATCTTTCAAATGCGCTACCTCGAGCGGATTCCCGCGCATGCCGCCGTCCACGATTCGGTGGAGTTCGTGAAGCATCGCAAGCGGGCCGCCGCGGGTTTGACCAACGCCGTGCTGCGCAAAGTAAACCGCTCGCCGGTAACCTGGCCCGACTCCGCGACCGAACTGTCATGTCCCGATTGGTTGCTGGCGCGCTGGAGCAAGCATTTTTACCCGGAACTTGCCCACGAAATCGCCCGTGCCGCTCTCGCAGAACCCGTCCCGTACATTCGCGTGCCGGCCGGGAAGGATTTGCCTGCCAATTCGGAGTTGGAAGCCACCGGCGTGCCGGGAGCGTACCGTTTGCTATCGCCAGCGGCACCGGGCATGCGGCTGCATGACATCAGTTCACAATCGATTGTTCCCCTACTCGAGCTCGAACCTGGATCGCGCTATCTGGATTTGTGCGCGGCGCCGGGAAACAAAACGCTCCAGGCGCTCGAGACCCCGCTCTCGCTGGCGGTAGCGTGCGACATCAGCCCGGCGCGAATTCGGGATGTGCCGCCGGTGTGCCCCAGGGTCGTGCTGGACGCCTCCGAGCCGCTACCTTTCGGCATTTTGTTCGACCGCATTTTTATTGATGCGCCCTGTTCGGGAACGGGAACGCTCAGCCGCAATCCAGAGATCAAATGGCGGCTCAGAGAACGCGATCTGCCCCGCTTTGCAGAAAAGCAACTGCAGATTGTGCGCCAAGCCGTCCGGCTGCTCGCGCCCGGCGGGAATCTGGTGTATGCGACCTGTTCGCTCGAGCAAGAAGAAAACGAAGACATCGTTCGGGTTCTGCTCGAGGAAGAGCCAAGTCTGCGCCGCGAACGCGAGATTTGGCGTATTCCGGGACGGGACGAAGGGGACGGTTTTTTCGCCGCCGTACTCACCAGCTCTTTTTAGCTAAATCCTGAGAAACAGCCGTTTCTCGTACATCCACCAGAGCAGGAGCCAGTAGAGCAGAAGCAGACCGGATCCGAGCAGCAATGGCTGAAATGGCGATCCTGACAGGTGCAGAGCGTTGCCTACGCTGCGGAACAGCCGGCTTACCGATGAATCCTCGCCGGCCTGGGCAATCAGGTATGCGGCAATTGAATTCATACCGATTACAACCAGCGGAAAGGCCCAGCGGCGCGCGCCCTTTACATCGATCACCCAGCTAAACGCGGCCAGGAACCAAAAACAGATTCCCCCGCTGAACAGAGTCCAGGCCGGTGTCCAGATGCGCTTGACGATCGGGCAGATTCCGGTGAAGTGCAGAAGCAGTCCAGCGGCAATGCAGGCGGCGCCCGCGATCAGGAGCCGGCGCAGCGGGACGCGCCGTGATTCCTCACGCACCCCATCTCGCAACCAGCGACCTGCCGCGAGGCCGAGAATCATGGTTCCCAAAGTGGGGATGAAGCTTAACGTCAGGTAACCGCCCTCGTTTGCGACAAAAGGCGTGGTGCGCGGGAAGAGATTCAAGAACCACTGATCGAAGGCGTTTCCGAGATTGCTTTGCTTGTTCCAATGCGCCGCGAAGCCGCTGAAATTGTGGCTCCAGTCGATCGGCGCGCCGACGGGATACAAAGCCCAGGCTAGCCAATAGCCCGTCAGGATGACGGCCAAGACTCCCCACTGCCAGCGCCGCGACCGGAAACCCAACAGAAACAGAATCGGATATCCCAAACCGATCTGCGTCAGGGTGTCTTCAAACGTGAAATAGACCTGGCGATGATGCAGCGAGCGCAAAAGGATACCGAGCGCGACGAGTAAAAACGCGCGCCATAGGGCATGCCCGAAGAGACTCTGGAAATTTGCTCCCTTGCGCAATCTACTCGCAATTGAGTAGGGCAGCGCGACTCCTACGAGGAATGAGAAAGAGGGTTGAATCAAGTCGTGGAGAGAAAATCCCGCCCACTCGACATGCGTCTGGTTATACCCTAGAATTCCCCAAAACCAATTACCGGGAAAAGCGCGGGCGATGTGGCCGAATTGCAAGATTTCGGCCATCATGAGCAGCATGACCATTCCGCGATAGGCGTCGATCGCTACGTTGCGCGCTGAAGCCTGCGGAACTGTCGCCGCGTTCGCGCCAGCGATGGACAAGGCTTCGTTCGTTCCCGCTGCTGTCATTTCGGGCAAGTGCCCGAAATTGTATCACCGATGACCGCCGCCGTGTCCGCCACCGCCGTGTCCGCCAAATCCGCCGCTGTGACCGCCGGAAAATCCACCGTGGCCGCCTGCAAAGCCGCTACGCCCCGCGAATCCGCCACGGTAACCGCCAGCATAGCCGCCGCGGTAACCGCCCGCATAGCCGCCGCGAAATGCGTAGGGCGCGCGGTAACGGTAGCCGCCGCGATAATAACCGCGATAGCCGCGGTACGGATAACCGTAGAAGCCGCCATAGTAGCCGAAGCTCGGATATGCATATGCATACGGCGCATAACTGTAGCAATAGGCGTTTATGTAGGGATTGCAGACGTAAGGATCAGCGTACGCGTACGGATAAGCCGGGTACGGGTATGCCGGATAGACTCCAACCCCAAAACCGAATGTGCCCGCCTGTGACGTTCGTGGCGAGGCAAGCAGAAAGGCCGCCAGCGCCAGCACCATCAGTCCAGTTCGTTTGAGCATCTAATTCCACCCAATTCGTTAGACGCCGGCTCGGGGCAACTCGATTCTTGCATCTTGCTGCTGTCCGGGCACGCGATCACAACCGCAACGAATTTTTCTGAAGCCAATAGTTCCAATGCGTTAGATGGCATAGGAGGCGCTCTGCTGTACGCCCGAATTCTACGCTGTGCGCGGGAAGTCCTATGACCAACAAACTTAAATGGAGCGGCCTTGCGCTGCCCGTATTCTCTCTAGTATTCCTCCTGACTACAGGCTGCGGTACGCAGTCGAGCCATCCGAATCAACTCAACGCGTTTGATGGAGCGACGTACGATACGCTCACGGTGGCTCATGGCGCACTGGGTTCGCTGCGCGCGCAAATTTCGGCGGGGTATCCCAAGTACGTTGCTCAGTTCAACCAAGCCGCGTCTGCTTACGCGGTGGCGTTTCAGGCTTATTCGCTGTATCGCACCGATCAAAGCGATCAGAGCCAACTCTCGTTGGCAGTCGCCAATTTGACGATGAGTGTTGCCGCCCTCGAAAGCGGCTTTCAATCGGATATGAACGCTTCGCCCGCGACCGTTGCGCATTTTCAGAGCAGAGCCAGGAGGATGCGGGCCACCGCGCACGTGTCTATCTCCGACATTCTCACGGAACTCGAAATTGCGGCCGCGGTTGCGGGCACTATCGCTCCCGCTGCTCCGTACGCGCTTTTGGCGGAGTTGGTGATCCGCGCAACGACGCAAGCCGTGGCCGCGCAGACGGCAGCTTCGGGCCATGCCATCGACCTGACGACGATTGCTCCGATCCTTGCAATTCAATAGGGATGGCTAGGATTATTCTGCCTCCGTCCACATTTGGGGGATGAAAATTACCTGGCCGGTAGGTTCAAATGGATATTTGGAAATACTGAGCCAGGTAAACCATGGGTTGGATTTCGCCGCCACCGGCATCGACCTTGTTCTGTTGCTGCGGGTTCTGACACTTAAGCTGCATCGAACCTATTTTTTCATCGCGCTTGCGTGTCTGCTTTCGGTTTTCTTCGACGGGATCGCGCTCTGGCTGGGCCCGGACTCACAAGAAAATTTCCGTGTTTTTCTGTATTCGCGATTTCTGTACGCCTTTGTGTACCCCGTCGCGGTCTGGGACGTTTTTGAAGAACTGTCGCCGCATCTCGCGAAACTTCGCCGCATCGGGATCTCGAGGACCATCACGAGCATGGTGCTCATCACGCTTTTCGGATTAGCGCTTTCGGCCTTTCTGGCAAGCGGCAACGATGCCGACGATTCGACCTTTATCAAGATTCTGGGCGTGTTTGTCTGGACCGGATCGGCCGCCGCTAGCCTGTCGTTTCTCTGGGTCATGCACAAGGAAATGCGCGCGCAGAAGTTATCGCCGCCTCGCAATACTTTCGTGTGGCTGGTCTTCTTCGAGCTAATTCTGCTGGGCGAGCTTGCGAATTGCTTCCTTCTCCAGATCGCCGGAATGTTCAGCCCGACCGTTGCGGAAATCCTGACGCTGCTGCTTTTGACCTATGGCATGGGCGTGACCGCGTGGTGCGCTATTAAACTCCGCGCGCTGGGTCCCGAAGTTCCTTCGGCATCGGCCGAAGCTTAAGCTAAATCGCCGGGCTGGATCGGCAATCTGCGCAGACGTTTTCCCGTCGCGGCAAAGATCGCATTCGTCAAGGCCGGAGCCGTGGGCGGCAGTCCGGGTTCTCCAATTCCGGTGGGGGCGACCGTGCTTGGGATGATGTGCACCTCGATCACGGGCATCTCTTTCATGGACAGCGTGGTGAACTTATTAAAATTGCTTTGGACCGCGCGCCCATTTTCAATCGTGATCTGGCTTTTCAGCGCGGCCGTCAAGCCGTACACGATGGCGCTTTCGACCTGGGCGCGAATGCCGTCCGGATTCACAGGCGTTCCAATATCCACCGCCGAAACGACCCGATTCACCCGTACCGCTCCTTTGTTTACCGTGACCTCAATCAAATTTGCGACGTAGCTGTGAAACGAGTAGTGGCACGCGATTCCGCGCCCCTGACCGGCGGGCAACGGCTTGCCCCACGAGCCTTTTTGCGCGACGAGCTCGAGCACCGCTTTGAATCGCGCTGTATCGAGCGGGCGGCCGCGCTCTTCCACGGCGTCCTTCACCAAGCGTGCGTCGCCCAATTGGCGTATTCGGAATTCATACGGATCGGTGCCGGCCGCGTGCGCCAGCTCGTCCACGAAACTTTCCATGACGAAGCCCACCACCGAGGCTTCGACCGATCGCCACCAAGCGCGCGGCACGGCCGATGCCGCCGGCAAATACTCGAGCTTGTAGCTTTTCGCCAGATAAGGGGGCTGCGTGGTACAGCCGAGCTCGGAAGATTCGGGCGCGGCTTTCGGGTTGAACCATTCCGATATCGGAGTCGATGAATACTTGTGTCGCCAGGCCGCAATGGAGCCGTCCGGATCGATCGCGCCGCTCATGCGGTGGTACGAAGCGGGCCGGTAGAAATCGTGCGTCATGTCGTCTTCGCGCGACCAGACAAGCTGCAGCGGTTTCCCCACGCGCTTGGCTATCTGCGTGGCTTCGGTCGGGAAGTCAGCTTGATAGCGCCGCCCGAACCCGCCACCCATGTAGGTCGTGTGGACCTGAACCTTTTCGGGCGGCAATCCAGTGATCCGTTGGATGACGCCGTGTACTTGCTCCGGACTCTGCGTGGGAGCCCAAGCCTCTGCGCGGTCGCCGGTCACGTGCACCGTGCAGTTCATCGGCTCCATGGTGGCGTGCGCCTGGAAGGGCAATTCGTAGTCGCACTCGATTTTCTTCTCCGTGGGAGCTTTTGAAATGACATCTTCGGCATTGTTCTGGTTGATGATGACTTTCATCGGCGAATCGACGATGCGCCGGAACTGCTTGCGCAGAGTTTCGCTGCTCTCGGTCACAGCGGGACCGAAGTCCCACTCGATCTGCAAGCCCTTTCGGGCCTCCATGGCGATATAGGTAGTCTCCGCCACGACCGCCACGCCGCCGCAGGAGTGCGCCTGCTGCACGGGCTCGATTTCGAATACGTCCAGGACGCCTTTCATGGCTTTCGCTTTCGTGGCGTCGAAAGTGTTCACTTTGCCGCCGAAGACCGGGCAGCGCGCGACCACCGCATAGACCATGCCGGGCACGCGTACATCTAATCCAAAGACAGCGCTGCCGTCGGTCTTCTGCGCAATATCGGTCCGTGGCAGAGATTTGCCAATGATCTTGAAATCTCCCGGCTTTTTCAGCGCAACCGCTGCGAGGTCCGGCACGGGCAGTTGCGAGGCACGCTCGAGCAGCTCCGCGTAAGAGAGCTTGTCGCTGCCATGCCAGACGGCGCCGTTTTTCGTGGTACACGTCTCCGGGGCTACCTTCCAACGTTCAGCCGCGGCTGCAACCAGCATCTGGCGCGCCGCCGCCCCGGCCTGCCGCAGCGGCGTGAATACACCTGCAACGCTGCCGCTGCCGCCGGTCGACTGCCCCGCATGCGCGGGATCGAGCGGCGCGTGCTCCACTCGCACGTCTTTCCAATCGATGTCGAGCTCTTCGGCGAGGATCATCGGCAGTGAAGTGGAGACGCCTTGACCCATCTCCGATTTCGTGTAGGCCAGCGTCACCGCCCCGTTTGCATCGATCTTGATCCACGCCTGGAGCGGGTTCACGCGCGGCTTCTCCGGCGCGGCTTTCGACGATGCCGGAATTTCAAAACTAATTACCAGCGCCGCTGTTTTCAGAAGCGTGCGGCGTGTCATGTCCCCAGTGGCCGCGCTCATCGGGCGCCTCCTGCCGCGCGCAATATCGCCGCGCGCATGCGCTGCTGGGTCCCGCAGCGGCAAATGTTGTTGGACATGGCCTCGTCCACCTGCGCCGCGCTGGGCGAGGGGTTCTTCTTGAGAAACGCCACCGCGGTCATGATCTGGCCCGATTGGCAGTAGCCGCATTGCGGAACCTGTTCGGCGATCCAGGCTTGCTGCACCGGATGGCTCCGATTGGTTGATAGTCCTTCGATAGTCGTTACTTTTTTCCCGGCTACCGATGACACCGGATACACGCATGCGCGCGCCGGCTCGCCATCAATATGTACCGTACAGGCCCCGCAGGCGGCGATTCCACAGCCGTACTTGGTGCCTGTCATGTTCAGCGTGTCGCGCAGCACCCAGAGCAGAGGCGTCTTTGGGTCTACATCCACCGACTGACTCTGCCCATTCACTTGAAAGGAAATTGCCATCGTTATACCGCCTCTCTAGACAATACAAGAATTTGAACGACCCCGGCACGGTATAACATGAGGCTTGAACCTCCCTGTAAACCCTCCCGTCCTGCCGATGCTCGCCAAACGGGTGAGCGAATTGCCGGCCGACGGAGAATGGATTTTCGAGCCGAAGTGGGATGGCTTTCGCGCGTTGATTTTTCGCGACGGAAACGAAGTCCTGATCCAGAGCCGTGACGAGAAATCGCTGAATCGCTATTTTCCCGAGCTGCTCGATCCGCTGCGCTTGGCATTGCCCCGGCGCTGCGTGCTCGACGGCGAAATAGTCATCGCAAAGAATGATGGCCTTGACTTCGACGCGCTGCAACTTCGGATTCATCCAGCGGCGTCGAGGGTAAAACTTCTGTCGCAGGAAACCCCGGCATCGGTCGTGTTCTTCGACTTGCTGTGTGAAGACGACCGCGATCTGCGGACCGAACCCTTCGAAAGCCGGCGCAAGGCGCTCGAATCCTTGCTTTCCTCTTCCGCGCCGCCGATACACCTTACGCCGGCGACTTCCCAATCGAGCGTCGCATCGGATTGGTTCCGGCGCTTTGAAGGCGCAGGTCTCGATGGCGTGGTGGCGAAGCCGGTGCATGGGACGTACGAGTCCGATAAACGCGTGATGCTTAAGGTGAAGCACGAGCGCGATTGCGATTGCGTAGTTGCCGGTTTCAGATGGCACAAGAAAGGCGAGCGCACTCTTATCGGCTCGCTGCTGCTTGGGCTGTTCGACGATTCGGGCGTGCTGCAACACGTTGGCGTGTGCGCGAGCTTTACCTTAGAGAAGCGAAGGGAACTGGTGGAATTTCTAGCGCCGTATCGCAAGGATGCGCTCGCCAATCATCCTTGGAAGCGCTGGGCGGAACACGAAGCTGCGGCGGATGGAGGCGAGCATCGCATGCCGGGCGGACAGAGCCGCTGGAGCCAGGGCAAGGATCTATCGTGGGAGCCGCTGCGACCCGAGTTGGTGGTAGAGGTCACCTACGAGCACATGCAGGGCGCACGCTTTCGTCACATGTCGCATTTCAAACGTTGGCGCACAGATAAGAAGCCAACGGACTGCACCTATGCACAACTCGAAGTGATCCCGCCGCAGGAGTTGATGACGATTTTCGCCGGCGGCCGCTAGCCCCGCGGTGGCGTGGGGATCACGCTCCATGTCCGCGATGCGGAACGGTAACGACCGTGCCCGGCGGGTTCGTGGACGTTGAAGTGTTTCAGTGCTCCGGCCGCGCGGAAATGGTGAACGTGGGTGAAGGGCCCGTTCAGTAACGGCCGGAATCTCAGCCGTTGATGGGATGCGTCGATTCGGGTCTCTCTCTCTCTCTCTCTCTCTCTCTCTCTCTCTCTCTTTTCTCTCTCTCTTTATGATCGTGTCTATGAGCATCAAGCTCGGCTTTGATTCCGCGCCATTTCTCTTGGTTCAATCGGAACTCCTCGCGGAGGTTGGCCAGCATCAGCCGTCGGCGCGGCGCACTAATATTCCCGTCAGCCGCGATGATGGTATCGCTTGTCATCGTGATGTTATGTCCTTTGCTTGCATAATCTGCAAGCAGTTTAACGAGGGAATCGCAACGTGAACAGTTAGGCAGACCTTTCTCCCGTGCCTCGCAGGGAGAAAGGCTCTCGATGGAAGGGACACCTTGAGACTAGCACCAATCTGTGTAGCGATAGGCACCTTATATGCTCTACCGCTACTTCGATGGTGTATTTCCTAGGCCGCATCATTTACGGGCGTGCCCCTCAGGATGTGGTTCAGCGCGAGCCCTAACGGATCTCCTCGGCGGGGTCTTGCCGTACGGCGGGAACATGTAGATCAGGTCAATGCGGTGCCCCGCGTGAGCTTACGTTTTCGCGTTCGCCACTCACGCGTCGGGTCGTCATCAGGATCGGGTGTCTCTTGAGGCGGCCGGTGCTCTTCGGGTACGTGGCGCAGGTTCACTCGGATGCGGGTCCAGGTGGAGGATCTGCCGCGCATGGAATCGACCAGCACATCATCCACGGCCAGAAGTTTCGCGACCGTTGGGTGTTTACTTTTCCACTTCTCCAGACCGGCCAGCGCGGCCTCTTTATCGGGAGAGTTCGCGACTACCACCAGCGGCATTTTCGTGCGCGAATTTTTGACGGCGGACCTGGCGCGTGATGGCGCAACGCGCGGCCCTTCTCCTTCCGTCTTGCGAAAGTGCGGCGGCCAAGGTGCGTCGCCCAGACCAGCCTGCTCGTCTTTGTCCGCGAGTTCGAGCAGTTTGTCGAGCGAACCTGCTGCGGCATCGATGCCCGCGTGCGGATCGCCTAGTTCCGCAAAGCGCTTCGGAATCGTCAGTACGGTGAAATCGGCGGGATCGCAGTCGGGCACTTCATGCCAATGCAGCGGGGTGGACACGCGCGCGTCGGGAAGCGGGCGCACGGAATACGCGGAGCAGGTGGTCCGATCCTTGGCGTTTTGGTTGTAATCGAGAAACACGCCGTGGCGTTCCTCTTTCCACCATTTCGAACTGGCCAGGGAGGGCGCACGCCGCTCGACCGCCCGAGAGAGCGCGATTGCAGCGCGACGCACTTCGGTGAAAGACCAGCGCGGTTCGATGCGCACATTCACGTGCATTCCGCGCGAGCCGCTGGTTTTGGGCCAGCCGCGCAGTCCGATCTCTTCGAGCAGCGCTTTTACTTCGAGCGCGACGCGGCGCACGTCGGCCCACCCGACGCCGGGACCAGGATCGAGATCGACGCGCAACTCGTCCGGCTGCTCGAGATGGCCGGAGCATACGGCGTGCGGATGCAGCTCGATGCAGCCCAGGTTCACGATCCAGGCAAGCCCGGCCGCATCGTCCACGACGATCTCTTCGGCGGTGCGACCGGATGGAAACGAGAGTGTTACGGTTCGCAGCCATGAGGGACGCTCGGTGGGCGCGCGCTTCTGATAAAACGCCTCGCCCTCCGCGCCGTTGACGAAACGTTTGAGAACGACGGGACGATCCCTAATTCCGGCGAGCGCGCCGGGCGCTACCGAGAGGTAGTAACGCACCAAGTCCAGTTTCGAAAGCTTGGTCTGCTTTGAAAAATATAATTTGCCGGGGTGCGTGACGCGGACCTCGCGTCCTTCGATCGAGAGTACTTCGACAGCTTCTTCCTTCTTCACGAAAACAGGCTACTCGAATTGTATGCCGGACGAATGCTTCAGAAGACGTATTTCAAGGCGAACTGCATCTGCCGCATGGAATTGTTCGTGCTGGTAACAGAAAGAAAGGCGGCACCGGACGTGGTGGGGTCGGCTCCAGCCGGTGCAGGGCATCCGATATCGGCTGTCAATACAGTGCGTGAAACTATCTCCGGCTTTCTTTCGATTTGTCCTCGATGAACCGCTTCGTCAATAGCACAAGGCCTAGAAGCTGCGTCCATTCCGACACGATGTTTCCGATCACTTGCCCCCACTTTCCTTCGGAATTCATTTTCAGGTAGAGGAGCGTCCAGCCTATTCCAGTGATTCCTAAGAAGATGCTTAGAGAGTGATGCTGGAGCCTTTCGGGCAGCAAGTTCCCCCAGAGCCGGCGTGGCTGCCTGCTTTCCGCGGATCCGATCTCGTAGAGGTATTTTGTGGCGATCACCGTGACGACCACGCCTGTCCAGTCCGCGATAGCGTTGCCGAAAAAGGAACCGAGGTGCGTTTTCGGGTCGGAGTACACGTAAAGCACAACCCACAACAAGAGGATGGAAATCGAAGTAATGCTGAGGGCGTGGTGCCTGAATATTCCGCTCTTCCTGTGGTGAACAGATCTCCTGCGCATATCGACTGAGTATCGCAACGCATACAATGGCCTCGTGAAAATTGGAATCATCGGATTAGGATTCATGGGGGCGACGCACCTGGGCGCCTTCTGGAAAATGGACGGCGTAAAAGTGGCCGCGGTGTGCACCGAGAACGCGGCGGCGCTCACAGGCGATTTGAGTAAGACGGGCGGCAATCTGGGGCGGCAGGGCGGGGTATACGACTTTTCGGCGGTTACAAAGTACCGGCGCTGGGAAGACCTGGTGAATGACGCGGCGCTCGATGCTGTCGACATTTGCCTGCCAACGGACTTGCATGAGCGGGTGACGATGGCGGCGCTCGCGGCCGGCAAGCACGTATTGTGCGAAAAGCCGATGGCGCTGACGGTAGACGACTGCGCGCGCATGATCGATAGAGCCGAAAAGCAGCAGCGTGTGCTGATGATAGGGCAGGTGCTGCGATTCTGGCCGGCGTACCGTTATCTCCAGGAGTTCGGAAAAGGCGGTGAATACGGAGCACTGCGCGCGGCAACATTCGTGCGGCGGTGCGGCATACCGAATTGGAGCAAATGGCTGCCGATAGAGGCGCGGAGCGGCGGGGCGTTGCTTGACCTGCTGGTACACGACATCGACCAGGCGTTGCTGCTTTGCGGCATGCCGGAGCGGGTGGCGGCGAAAAGGCTGGGCGAAGGGGACGGCGTAGCGGCTACGCTGATTTATCCCGGTGGCCCGGAAGTGCGCGTGCAAGGCGGCTGGTTCGCCGCGGAGACGCCATTTTCGATGTCGTTCCAGGCGAGAACGGAACGCGCGGAATTGGAGTTAACGGCCGCGGGATTAGTACGCAACGAGGCGACCGGGGAGCGCACTAAGATCGAGACCGAAGGCGACGGATATGACGCGGAAGTGAGTTATTTCGTGGAGTGCTGCGAGACAGGGCGGCAGCCTGAGCTGTGTCCGCCGCGCGCCTCGGCGCAGGCTGTGCAAGTGGCGCTGCTGCTAAAACAGGCAAGAGAGACGGGAGAACAAGTCAAGTGCTCGGATTAGAGGATCTGGAAATCGGATTGATGTTTTGGGCAAAGCCGGACGCGCGCGAAACGCTGCGGCGCGTGAAGAGTTTCGGCCTGCGTGCCGGGCAACTCGGATTTCCTGGCGATCTGCCGCTCGAGGGCGCCGCGGAACGCTGGGATGAAGCGTTGACAGCTGAGCATTTCACGGCGGTGGCGGCGGTGTGCAGCTACACGGGGGAAGATTACGCGGACGTTCCGACTGTGCAGACGACCGTCGGGCTGGTGCCGAAAGGAACGCGAGCAGAGCGTGTGGCGAGAACGAAGGCGGTCTCGGATGTGGCACGCGGCCTGGCGATCGAGAGCGTGGCCTGTCATATCGGATTTGTTCCAGAAGATCCCGAAGAGGCGCTCTATGCGGAGATACGCGATGTAGCGCGCGATCTCTGCGACCATTGCGGAAAAAATGGGCAATCGTTCACGCTCGAGACCGGACAGGAGCCGGCACGAGTGCTGCTGCGGTTCATTGAAGATGTAGACAGGCCCAATCTGAAAATCAATTTCGATCCGGCGAACATGATTTTATACGGCACGGGCGATCCGATCGAGGCGCTGGACGTGCTGGCGAAGCGCGTGCTTTCGGTGCATTGCAAGGACGGGGACTGGCCGCCGCGCGATGAGCCGCTGGCGCTAGGTAAAGAGCGGCCGCTGGGCGAGGGGAGCGTGGATATGCCGCGCGTTTATAGCGAAGCTGAAAGAGATCGGGTATCGCGGCGTATTGACGATCGAGCGCGAAGGGGTGGATGAAGAGCGGCAGGCGGGCGATATCCGGAAGGCTATCGCATTGTTGAAAAAACTGAAGGGCACCTAGAGTCACGGTTTCTTGCGAATCTTTATTTGTATTCGTTTCAGTTAGTTCCGGTTCTTAATTGAAGTTGATCCGCAGGGCTGAGCTGCAAAACTCAGTCGGAGGATCGATGGCCGCGAAGAAGACGGAACGCAAGATTGTCACGCTCGAACAGTGGGTGCAGATCACGGTCCACGAAGGGCAAACCGTGACGACGCTGTACCCATCGAATGAAGAGATGGTGAAGCGCGGGAAAGAAATGGACCCGCCGCCCGATATGGTCTACCGGCGGCTGAATTTCGTGAACGGCGTGCCGGCCGAGTATCACTGGGCGACAGCCGATGCAGCGCGGCGGCAGAATGGCGGGCACGGTATTCAACGGATGACGGTCGAGGCGTGGGTCGAGGTTATCGCGCGCGAGAAAGAGTCGGGTGCCGGACACGTGGGCCCGTGCGACCAGCTTTTGCCAAGGCCCAAATCGCGCGGCGGGTGTGAGTGCGCCGTTTGCACGAGAAGCCGGGCGCGGCATGAGAGTCAGGGAATTATAGTACCTTGACGAAGCGTTGCATTTTCAAAAAGAAACAAACCGCTTTTACCGCCCGTGACGAAACCTAAGTGGGCGGCGACCGGGATCTGCATGCCGGCGCCGGTCTGGCTGCTGTAGTCGATGATGTGTTTCACCCAGACAACTTTGCCGTCGTCGCCTTTCAAGAATTGATACCAGTAGATCCCAAGCGGGTCGCGGGCGCCGGGATCGGTATCGTGCGCCATATAGCGCTTGCCGGTGAGGAAATCGGGACGGCCGTCGCCATCGAGATCGATCATGGTCATGGCATGGCCTTGCGACCACGTTTCATCGATCAGGTGTTTTGTCCATTGATGATTGGGCCCTTGCTCCAGCCAGAACAAACCGTAGTCATGCGCGGCGGTCGTGATGAGGTCGTTGCGGCCGTCGCCATTAATGTCGTAAGCGTAAATGAAGCCGGTGCTGATTCCAAGATCGTATTCAGGATGCCAGGCCCATTTGCCTGAGCGTGGATCGGACGGCGCTTCGAACCAGCCCTTGGGAGTGAGTATGTCGGTACGGCCATCGCGATTGACGTCGCCCGCGCCGATGCCGTGGCCGTAGCTGGAATCGCTGACGATGTGGCGGACGAATTTTCCGTTTTGCGCTTCGTACCAGCTAAGCGGGGCGTGCGTGTCGCCGAATTCGGGAAGAATTTCGCGAGCTTTGCCATCGTTATCGAGGTCGACCAGAAAAGCGAACTCGATGGGAAAGCCCTCTTGGATCGACTGGGCGGTCCATTCGGATTGCCCGCCGGGGGCGCCTGGGTTCTTCCACCACCTCAAGGAGCGGCCGAACCAGGAGCAGCTTACGATGTCGGGATGGCCGTCGCCATCCACGTCGAGAGGCAAGTCGCTGAAATTATCGACATAGCCGTTGCGATAGGCGATCTGGCGGAAGCGATGGGGTTTCCAGGTGGGCGCCTCGTACCAGTTTTCACCGGAGATGATATCGAGCTTGCCGTCGCCATTGATATCGGCGAGGGCCGCGGTTTCACTCGCGCCGATATCGATTTGGCGTTTATGGAACGGGATATCAGGAGGGCGGCTGATAGCGAATAGGAAAGTCGCTAGACCAAGCGTGGCAAAGACAAGAAATATTTTCTTCATGACATGAATTCGAGAAGTTTGAGAGTGGTGCGCCAATTGCGCGCCGTGCTGGTGGTGGCGAGCTTGGAATCGAAATAGGCGTTGGTCAGTTTGCTGCGGCCGATACCGTTCGGCAGGTGCAGATAGATTTCGCGGCCATGCACAACGAACGCGTCGGGTTTCGAGCGGTTAGGATCTAGCTGGGCTACGCGCGATGCATCCGGAAGGCCAGCTAGAAAATAGACGTGGAGCATTTCCTGGGGGACTTTCTGAAAAGGATTATCGCGGACCGCGGCGGCGAGCTGTTCCGCAGTGCGCAACACGAGCGGAATCCGGCAGCCAAAACGCGTGGCAATTTGTTCCGTAATGCGGGAAGGAAGCGATTCGGCGAGGGCGCGCGCGGCGCGGAACACAACGTTGCCGCTTTGGATGTAGGTTCGGACGTCGGTGCAACCGGCGTCGACGAAAATTTCGGCAAGCTCTTTCATCGGCACGCAATTCTTGCCGCCGACGTTGACGCCGCGCAGCAGCGCGACATGAGTAGATGCGTTCACTCCTCCCGTAAAGCTATCAGAGGATCCAGGAGAGCGGCGCGGCGCGCGGGTACGAAGCTCGCGGCGAGGGCGGTCGCGACGAGTATCAACGCTGCGCCACCGAGTGACCACGGGTCGCTGGGGGTCACTTCAAAGAGCTGGCTTGAAACCAGGCGCGCACAACCCAGCGCGGCGGGGACGCCGATTGCCAGTCCTAATGCGACGAGCAAGAGCGATTCGCGGAGCACTGCGTTCACGATGCTCGAAGGACGCGCGCCGAGGGTCATGCGGATTCCGATTTCACTGGCGCGGCGGGCGACGGAATAGGCGATCACGCCGTACAGGCCAAGCGAGGCGAGCAACAGCGCCAGGACTCCAAAGAAACCGGCCAGCTTCGCGAGGAGCTTCTGCTCTGCGAGCGAACGATCCACTACTTCGCTCAAGGTGAGCACGTCCGAAATGGCGAGATTGGGATCCTCGCTGCGTATGGCGGAGCGGATTTCGCCGATGAGCGCATCGGGCCGGCGCTGAGCGCGGACGATCAGGTCGCTGAAACCATCCAGGTCCCGAGTTTGACCGTTGAAGACGAAAAAGGCGCCGCGAGCATTTTCACTAATGCTTTCATATTTGGCGTCCTTGACGACGCCGATGATTTCGAAATCGTCGGCATCGTTTTCCGAAAGCGAGAACTGGCGGCCGAGCGGCGAAGCGTGCGGGAAGAGAGTGTGGGCGAGCGTTTCGTTGATTACCGCGGCCGGCCGCGATGTGCGGGTATCTTGCGGAGAAAAACCGCGGCCCATCACGATGGGAAGGCCAAGCGCCTTGAAATATTCCGCGCCGACGTGATTGCCGCTAAATTGCCGGGCGTTGGCCTCACTATGGGGCGCTCCTTTGAGCCAAAGCTTTGCCATCCAGTGGCCTTCATTGAAGGTGATCTCAGAAAAGCTGGCGGCTTCGACACCGGGCAGAGCCTGAATGCGGGTTTCGAGACGACGATACATGTTGAGGAGCGAAGGACCTTTCAGAATGCTGGAATCGCCATCGAGCCGGACCCGCAGCCCTCGCTCCTTATCGAAGCCGGTATCGGCGTGCTCGAGATTTTGGAGAGTTCTGACGAAGAGCGCCGCGCCGGCGATCAAGAAAAATGCCACGGCCACTTGCCCGGCTACGAGCGCCTGGCCCACACGGCTGTGGGACTGGGAACGAGCTACGCCCTTGCCCTCTTTGAGCGAAGGTCCGGCGTCGATGCGGGTCATCCGGAGAGCGGGCACGGCGCCGAAGAGTAAGCCGGTAACGAGCGAGAGCGTAAATGCAAACAGGAGCACGCGGCCATCCAATCCTACTTCGAGCGGAACAGGCGTGGTGCCTGCGGAAACCATTTTGAGCAGCAGGCGGGCGCCGCCAATGGCCGCGAGCAACCCGAGGCCGCCGCCGAGCAACGCGAGCAAGAGACTCTCGGACAGCAATTGGCCGATCAATCTGAACCGCTGCGCACCGAGGGCGAGGCGGACGGCCATTTCGCGCCTGCGTGCGGCGGCGCGCGCGAGCAGCAGATTTGCGATGTTGGCACAGGCGATGAGCAGTACGAGACCGACCAAGACCATCAGGATTTGGAGCGGGCGAGAGAATTGACGGCGCAGTTTCGAGATGCCGCGCGCCGCTTCGGTCAGCTTCAACGTGACTTTGCGCATGCCCGCAATGCGCTCGGGCGAGGGCGAAGGTCCGGCGAGCGCGTGAAGCCACTGTTGAAATCGCACGTTAGTGTTGGCCTGTGCGTCGGCGATGGTTACGCCAGGCTTCGCGCGGCCAATCAGCCAGAAGGATTGAGTTTCGGCACGCAATGGATTATCGAGCCAGGGCTGAACCTGCCGCTGCATAGCGAGCGGTATCCAAACATCGGGAGGATCGCCGACTTCCGTTCCGAAGAATTCCGGATCGGCTACGCCAATGATCGCGAAGACGGTCCCGTTGAAGGAGACGGCGCTGCCGATGGCGGACGGACTGTTGGCGAACCGGCGCTTCCAGTAGCCATACCGCATCACCGCTACGGCTGTGTCTTGCGGAGAGAAGAGACGCCCAGCCGCGGTGGGGACGCCGAGCAGGGCGAAATAGTTGGCGGAGACGAGACGCACTTTGAGCGGTTCGGCCGAAGAGGCCGCATGGAATCGCGCGTGTACCTCGGAGGCCATGCTTTCGACCGCTGCCACGCCGGAAAAGACATCGCTCTTGGTGCTGATGTGACGATAGAAGGGCAGCGAAAACAGGTCGGGGGAGCTGTGCGGAAAATCGTCGTTTACTCCTATAGCATGTCCTTCGCCAAACAGCATGAGCTGTTCGGGATGCGCGACTGGCAGCCGGCGCAGCATGAGGGCATCCATGACGCTGAAGATGGCGGCATTGGCTCCGATACCGAGCGCCAGGCACGCGATGGCCACGACGGAAAAGCCCGGACTGCGACGTAACAAGCGCAGAGCGAAGCGGACATCCTGAAAGACGATTTCGAGCCAGCGAGTTCGGCGGATGTCGCGGCAGTCGTCTTTCACTTGCTCCAACCCGCCGAATTGTAAGCGGGCGTTGCGGCGCGCTTCCTCGAGCGGCATCCCAGCGCGCAAATTATCGGCAACCTGGCGATCGAAATGAAATTGCAACTCGGCATCGAGCCGCCGTTCGCGCTTTGGCTTTTTCATGTTGCGCTCTGAATCACCAATCTGACGGCCTCGGCCAAACGCGACCAATTCTCCGTTTCGTGCTTGAGTTGGGCGCGGCCTTTGGTGGTGAGCCGATAAAATTTCGCTTCCCGGCCGGTTTCCGAATCTTTCCATTCGGCCTTGAGATAGCCCCTATTTTCGAGACGATGGAGGGCGGGATAGAGCGAGCCTTGCTGCACTTGTAAAACATCGCGGGACACCTGCTGCAAACGCTGCGCGATGGCATAGCCATGGATGGGGCCGAGAGCGGCCACTTGCAGAATGAGGAGATCGAGCGTGCCTTGCGGGATGTCGGATTTGGGAGGCATACCTTGTTCTTCTACCTATACACGATTAACGGTAGAAGGTCAAGGTGTCAGGTGAACGGTCCGGAGCATGCGCGCGACTTCGGGATTGGCCATGAAGCTCTTCCAAACAAGACCAGTGCGGTAGTTTTCGATCATCACGGCCATGGGCGCCTGGTTGAGGCCCATGTAAATGCCGGAAACCCAATTTTCTTTCAGGTTGAAGGCGTCGCGAAAGCCGTAGATGCCCCACAGGCCAGGCCCGAGGTCGCGATAGAAGTGACGGAGAGCTTCGAGCGAGAGTTCAGGCGTGTACGGAAACGAAGAAATAGCGCCGGTGGGCGCAATCGTGCCATCGTCGAGCGACGGATTGGGTTCATAAGGGACATAGCCCTTGGGGCCGTCGACGGCGGTGATGCCCCAGACGCCCGCGGGGTAGCCTTTTTGGACGCAGTAGGCGTGATTGGTGAGAGCCATTTGGCGGAGATTTTTGAAATAGGCGTTGTGCGGATCGAAGCCCAGGTAGGAGTAATGCGTGAAGAAGAGCGGACCGGTGAACTCTTTTGGAAAACCGCCCCAGCCGGAGTCGTAAAGAGACGCCGGTACAGAGTGAGTAGGCGAGGCGATGGCGAGCAGGTAAGCGATCAGCACTTCGTTCCAGCCGCTCAGCGGGTGATTGATGTGCCAGGAGTATTCGGGCGACCAATGCCAATAGAGGGCTGGGCCATCGGGGGTGCGCCGGAACCAGTCCCATTCGACGGTTTGCCAAAGCGCGGTAATTGCGTTTGAGAGTTCCTTGTCCTGGAAATATTGGCGGGCGGCCAGCAAACCTTGCATTAGAAACGCGGTCTCGACAAGATCCGCCCCGTTATCGTACATATCGAAGACGGGAAGGCGGCGGCCGGTTGCGCCATCCATGAAATGCGGCCATGCGCCATGGAAGCGGTCGGCTCGAGCGAGGAAATGAGTGATGGTGAGAAGGCGATCGAGGCCCTGTTGGCGGGTGATGAAGTGACGATCGACACCCACGATCAGGGCCATGATGCCGAAACCGCTGGCGCCGGTGGCGATGATGCGGTCGTCTCCGGGAAGATTTTCGCGAGCCATTCCGGAGACCGGGTGCGCGCCGTCCCAGTAATAGTGGAACGACGCTTCCTGAACCATGGTGAGTAATTCGTCGTCCGTCATGGCATGCGTTGCCGCGGAGACGGGTGGAGATTCAGCAGAAAGTCGGTAACGTGCGTGCGCGTTGATTTTTCCGATGAAATCGGTGAAGCGGTTTACGCCGGGGGCTTGTATGCCGATCGCCTGGAATGGACCGTTCTCGAGAGAGCGGTAGATCGTTACGGTTTGGCCGGGCGCGCTATTCCAAGTCAGATCGACATGACGCTCATAGCCTTTGGCGGTTAGGTTGCGAGGGGCCGAGAGAGGAACAGGCGGGATTCGCTCGGGCACAATCTCGACGTCATCAATGAAGAGTGTGTGCACCGTGGAATCGGCCGAGCCCTGAATAAAAAACACGCTGGTCGTCCGGTGCGGATCGAAAGAGTGAATCGAAGCGGTGGCGAATTGGCGGAAGGGAATTTTGATTTGAGTCCACTGGCGGGCGGGAAGACCTCGATGAATCGTTAGCGGACCGGTGAATTGCTTTTGCGCGTCCTTCAGCACCAGGCGCGGAAGTTGCGCAATCGGCTCGCTGGTGTAACACCAGAAGGAAAGCGTATCGCCAGGAAAGAAGAGAGGACGATTGCGCCAGGCGTAGAGCTGAATCTCAGCATCCCAACCGCCTTGCGGCAGCGATTTCCAGGAGAGGCGAAGAGCGTTGGGAGGCGTGTGAAAAAAATGCTTGTCGACCGGGAGCTTGCCACCGGAGAGTTCGACGGCGCTCGGTGCCGAGGCTTTGCCGGCGCTGTAGAAGTAAGTGTCGGGAGTGAGGCTGTTATCGAAGATAACGCGCTGAAAATATGCGGTTTGCGCGTGAAGAGCGACGGCAATCAGGTAAATTTGCGGGCGGCACAAGGCTTTCATAGCGCGGTCTATGTATGGACAGGGAGCGTTGCGAACATGTTATTCAAAAAGACGCTAGGGATTTTGGCATTGAGCGCGGGAGTGATGTTTGCGCAGTATCGCGCGAGCTTACAGGGAACCATAACGGATGCAACGGGCTCAGTCGTGCCGGGCGCGAAGATCACGCTGACCAGCACGGAAACCAACATTAGTAAGACGGCGACGAGTTCAGATACCGGTGTATACACGATTTCGAGCCTGGCGCCGGGGACTTACACGCTGACGGTCGAAAAAGCGGGTTTTGTCAAGCAGGAGATTAGCGGTGTTGCGATTGTCTCGGAGCAGACGCAGGCGCGGGACGTGCAGTTGCAGGTGGGTGCGCCAACGGCGCAAACTGTGACGGTAAGCGCGTCGGAAAGCCCTGTGCTCGATACAGCAAACGCAACGCTTGCGACCACGCTGTCGAGCCGCCAAGTGCAAGCTTTACCGACGTTCGGGCGCGATCCGTTCATGGTGGCGCAATTGGCATCGGGCACGTTCGGAGACAATTCACGATCCGGGAACGGATCAGGGGCGCAGAATCTGCCGGGCAGCGCCGGGCCGGGCGGATCGGGATCGACGAGCAGCATTTTTCAAACCGAAAATCAGGTGCAAATCAGCGCCAATGGAACCCGCAACGCCTCGAACAGTTTTCAAATCGATGGCGTGGAAGTGAACAGCCTGGCGTGGGGCGGCGCGGCGGTGATTACGCCGAACGAGGAATCGGTGAAGGAAGTAACCGTGCAGTCGAACCCGTACAGCGCGGAGAATGGGCGCAACAGCGGGGCACAGGTGCTGGTGGTCTCGAAGAACGGTACCAATGAGTTTCACGGCAGTGCCTTACTCAAGGGGACGCGGCCGGGGTTGAACGCGTACCAGCGCTACAACGGGCCGAACAAACTTGTGCAAAGAGACAATGATCGGTTCAATCAATGGGCGGGAAGTATCGGCGGACCGATAGTGAAGAACCGGCTTTTTTTCTTTTTCTCTTACGAGACGCTGCGCAGCGATACGACCGCACTGAATTTCGGATGGTATGAGACGCCGCAGTTTCTGAGCGCGATCAAGAGCGCCGTGCCGAACAGCATTGCCGCGAAATACGCGGGCTATCCCGGAGAGGGCGTTTCGTACAACGCGGTGGTTCCGTTTAGCTGCGCGGCAGCAGGCTTTTCGAGTGGATGCCGTGCGATTAGCGACGCATCCGGGAAACCGCTGGGCCTGGATATCGGATCGCCGCTGCATCTGCCGTTGGGGACGCCGGATCCGAGCTTCGTGAACAACGGAAACCCGGGCATAGGCGCAGGGTTGGATGGAATTCCGGACATCATGAACGTGCAGACGACGAATCCTACGGCGACAAATCCGCAGCAGTTCAACGGGCGTATGGATTATCAAGCGACGAGCAGAGATTTGCTGGTGTTCAGCACGTATGTTGTGCCCGTAAGTAAGACTTCCTACAACGGACCGGCACGGGCCGCGAACTTATGGCACAACGACCGCACGAATGAAGCGGCCACCGCGCTTTGGACCGCACACGATCTCGCCTTCCTGGCTGAATGAAGCGCGGGTAGGAGTGACGCGATGGCTTTGGGATGAGATTGGGAGCAATCCACAAGCGCCGTTTGGTCTGCCGCAGGCGAGCATCGATAACATGGGGTCCGCGAACCTGCAGTTTTTGGGGGCGCCGGGGCCGAGCATTCTAAACCAGACGACCTACAACGTGCGAGACACAGTCAGTTCGGTGAGGGGCGCTCATTCGATCAAGTTTGGGGCCGATATTTACAAAGAACAGGACAACGATAACTCCGCTCCATCGGGACGCCCTACGTACAGTTTCCGGAATATCTGGAATCTTGCCAACGATGCGCCGTATCAGGAAGTGGGAAATTTCAACCCGCTCACCGGGGACCCGTCGCGCGCGACGAAATACATCCGTTCGGCCATTTATGGCTTCTTCTTTCAAGACGACTGGAAGATCCGGCCCAATTTGACGTTGAACCTGGGACTGCGCTGGGAATACTTTACGCCGGTGAGTGAGAAATATGGAAATATCAGCAATCCTATATTGGGTTCGCTGCCGAATCCGCTGACCGGATTGCGGCTGAAGGTCGGGGGCGATCTGTATAACGCGAGCAAGAATAACTGGGGACCGCAATTGGGATTCGCGTGGCGGCCAAACGAGGCGAGCCAACGCTGGGTATTGCGCGGGGGCGCCGGTATCGGCTACAACCGCATGCAGGAAGCGATTACGTTGAACGGGCGCAGCAATCCGCCGCTAGTCGCGGGATTGACTTTGACGGGCGCGAATATTTTGTATCAAGTGCCCGGAAACGTGACCTCGTACAACGGCTATCCCGTGAATCCGGCGGCTGTCATAAATTTCAGTCCGACCACGGGCCTGCCCGCTAACGGCACAAAGGTTGACTTGACGGGATTTCCGACTGATCTGCCGACGCCGGTGACGTATCGTTATTCGCTCGAGTCGCAATACGATCTGGGCGGAAACTGGGTTTCGAAAGTGGGATATCAAGGCAGTTTGAGCCGGCATTTGACCATTCAGCATAATTTGAATCTGCAATACGCTCCATTGAATCCGCAGGTGACGAATCTTTACTACTTCAGTAATGAAGCGAACGCGAGTTACAACGCACTGCTGGCGGAGGTGGAGAAGCGCTTTTCGCATAACTTCCAAGTGGATTTTCAATACCGCTGGAGCCACACGATCGACGACGGCTCGAACGACTACTTTCTGGGCCCGTATCCGTTTGGGAACCAGTACAACAAAGGTTCGGCGGACTTTGACGTGCGGCACAACTTCAAGCTGTATGGATTGTGGAGCCCACGGATATTCACGAATGGCGGCTGGGCGGAGAAAATCCTAGGCGGGTGGGAGTTGAGCGGAATTCTAAATGCTCACACCGGGTACCCATGGACGCCTTTTTATACGAACACAAGCTGTAACCTGGTATATCCGAACAGCGGATATTGCAACCTGCGTCCAGCGGGTTATCTAGGCGGGGCAGGGACGGACTACAGCAACAGCACGTTTGAGAAAGCGAACGGCAATTTCCCGAATGGCGCGCTGGCCTACTTGACCGTGCCGACATTCCCGACCGCCGGCATTCCGCCGGCGCCGTCGGTAGGGCGGAACGTATTTACCGGACCAGGTTACTTCGATGTCGATATGGCCATGCAGAAATCGTTCGGGCTTCCGAAGCTTCCGATATTCGGAGAGAATGCGCGGTTCGAATTTCGCGCCGATTTGTTCAACATATTCAATAAGACGAATCTGGTGGATTTGAATAACGGCGGCAATCCCTTTGACGGAAATATCATCAGCACGAATGGAAAGACGAGCAACCCGCTGTTCGGGCAATCGCAGTCGGCGCTATCGGGACGAATTGTGCAGTTGCAGGCGCGGTTTAGCTTCTAAGGTCTCGGGCAGCATTTAGTTTTCAAATCGAACATAATGCAGTGAGGAGTAATCGTGCTCACTGCCAGATGGATTCGAACCTCGCTTGCCCTCTACGCGCTCTGCGGCATAACGGCGGACGCAGCTCAACTCACCGCCGAGCAGGATCATCAACGGCTGATGGATCTGCTGCACATCACGTCCCTGCGGCAGGGAGCGGATGGCCGCAATCCACAGGCTCCGAATGCCGCTAATTACGACGAATCGAAGGCCAACCCCTATCCGAAGCTGCCCGATCCGCTGGTATTGAAGAACGGGAAGAAGGTGACGACGGCGAAGGCGTGGCGGCGGCAACGGCGGCCGGAAATCGTGGAGGATTTCGATCGTGAGATTTATGGCCGGGTTCCGAGCCATGTGCCCAAGGTGAATTGGGAAACGACCGGCACGGAGCAAGAGATGAAGGGCGGCGTGCCAGTGACCACCAAACATCTCGTTGGCCACGTCGACAATTCCTCCTATCCAGCGGTGAGCGTGGATATGCAGCTAACTCTGACGACGCCGGCGAACGCAACCGGGCCGGTACCGGTGATTATGGAGTTCGGGTTTGTGTGGCCGCCGGGAGTTAGACGGCCCAAGCGCCGCGGCGACACCCGCGGGCCCGAGTTGGCAGGAACAGGTTTTGGCAAAGGGCTGGGGTTATGCGGTGCTCCTCGCGACCAGCATCCAGCCGGATAACGGAGCGGGACTGACGCAGGGGATTATCGGACTTGCGAACCACGGCGAGCCTCGCAAACTCGACGATTGGGGCGCTTTGCGTGCCTGGGCGTGGGGCGCTAGCCGCGCGCTCGATTATTTCGAAACGGACAAGGCGGTAGACGCGAAGCAAGTAGGCATCGAGGGACACTCGCGCTATGGTAAAGCGGCGCTGGTGACGATGGCCTATGACCAGCGCTTTGCAATCGCATATGTGAGTTCGTCGGGCGAAGGCGGCGCGAAGCTGCATCGGCGGAATTGGGGCGAGCTGGTGGAGAATGTGGCGGGCGTAGGCGAGTACCACTGGATGGCGGGAAATTTTCTGAAATACGCCGGGCCGCTCACGTGGAACGATCTGCCGGTGGATTCACATGAACTGGTGGCGCTGTGCGCGCCGCGGCCGGTGTTCCTCAGCGCCGGTTCCGCGAAGCAGGGCGACGGATGGGTGGACGCGAAAGGAATGTTTCTCGCGGCGGCCGGGGCAGGGTCGGTGTACAGACTCTTAGGAAAGAAAGACATGGGAACGACGGAGTTCCCGCCGATGGAGACAGCCTTAATCGACGGCGACGTTTCTTTCCGGCAGCATAGCGGGGGCCATACGCCGGCGCCGAATTGGCCGACGTTTTTGAATTTCGCTTCGCGATATTTGAAACGGAGCGGCACATAGAATGCCGCCTCTCAGACATCGCCCGATGACAGTGAGGACGAGACGCGAACGCGAACGATTGCGCGAATCTTTTCGGCCGCGATGTATTCAACTGCTGTTTGTCGGCGAGTCGCCTCCCGCTTCCGGACGTTTTTTCTATTCGGCCAATTCCGGGCTGTATCGGGCCATGAGGATGGCCTTTCAGATTGCTGACCCGAAGATTGACGGCGGGAATTTTCTGGCGGCGTTTCAGCAGTGCGGCTGCTATTTGACCGACTTATGGCTCGAACCCATCGACCATCTCGCGCCGGTTCGGCGCCGGGCTCTGCGTAAGGCCGGCGAAAACTATCTTGCTCGTCAACTCAAGCGTTTTCGACCGGCGATGATCGCCCCGGTGCTCCTCTCCATCGCAAATCATGTCGAGGACGCGGTGGCGTTGGCGGCTTGGCATGGCCGGATTCTGCAACTCCCCTATCCCGGAAGGTGGTCGCGGCATCGCGAGGCCTTTATCAAAGCTCTCGTGCCGATTATCCGGCGCCTCTGACGTGCTTTCGCTCATGCTCCAGCAACCACCGCTTGCGTTCCAGACCTCCGCCATACCCGGTGAGTGATCCGTTCGATCCGATGACGCGATGACACGGCACGACGATCCCAATCGGATTGGAGCCATTCGCGAGACCAACGGCCCTCACAGCTTTGGGACGAGCGATTTGGCCGGCAAGCTTTCCGTAAGAAATGGCGGAGCCGCTGGGGATGTTCCGCAGTTCATTCCAGACGCTACGCTGAAAGGCTGTGCCGGCCGTTTGCACGGGTATGTCGTCTATCGCTCCGATGTCACCCGCGAAATAACTGTTCGATCGTGTCTCTCAGGCCGTGAGGATTGTGAGCCGGTTCGAGCTTGAATCCGTCCTTTCCATAATGCAGCCGCAGCAGGCGCAGCATGCGTTCTTCGTAATCGGCCCAATCGATGGCGCGTAGCTTTCCGCGCATCGTCTGCCACAAGCAGCAATTCGCCGATGGGCGTATCTATCCGATCGATCAAGTAAATGTAGAACATTAGGCATAAGTGCTCCTGGATTCTGAGTTAGTGGCTGCGCCGGCGGCCCAGAGGTGCTGTGCTGCGTAAGCGCGCCACGGCCGCCATGACTCGGACCGCAGCAAGAGATCGGGCACGGTGGGCCTTGCTCCGTCCATCACCTCTGCACCACGAAGCAACCCGATGTCAGCGGCAGGGAACGCATCCGTCTCACGTAAAGCGCGGAGTGCGATGTACTGCGCCGTCCACTCGCCGACTCCGCGGATTTTGCGCAATCTGGCGATCGCCTCTTCGATCGTTCCGAATGGGCGAAAGAGATTCGGATCTGCCGCCGCGGCTTCCGCGAGTTCTTTCAACGCAGATCGCCGCGCGGCAGGCATGCCGACCTCTATGGATTTCGCCGCGAGCCAGACGTTCGGCTTCAGGAAACACGTGCGTTAATCGCGGATCGCTCACGAACTCACTCGACACACGGTTCGCCATGACTCGCGACGAGTTGTTCCGCAAGCCGGCGGGCCGCCGCAACACTCACCTGCTGGCCCAGAATCGCCCGCACCGCCAACTCAAAACCATCCCATCCGCCAGGAGCGCGTAAGCCGGGACGTTGCGCCACGAACGGCGCCAGGAGCGGGTCGAGAGACAGGTGAGCGTCGATCGTTTCGATGTCCGCGCCCAGATCAAACAGGCGACGCACGCGGCTGATGATTGCCGGCAGCGATTGAACGCGCGGAAAACGAATGGTGACGCACAGGCTCTGCCGCTCCGGCAGATGCGTGACCTGGACGCTTCCGGTAAATCCATCCATCCCGATGGTGCGTAGATAACTTCCGTTCTCGACGATTTCCACGCCGGGTATCGCGCGCGCCCGCAGGAAGCTGAGCATGGAATCCCAGTCATAAGGCGGACGATAGCGCAGCCGCAGCGTCACGCCAGATTCAGGGGCTCACGGAATTCGACGAAGTTTTTCGCCGCAACGCGCTGGGAGGCCGGTGAAAGAGCTTGAGAAATATCTCGTTAAATCGCCGAATGCTGCCGAATCCGGCCGCCAACGCAACTTCGGTCATCGGCATTTTTGTTTCGTGGATCAGTTGCTTGGCGAAGAGGACACGCCGGGTCTGCGCCACCGCGATCGGCGAGGCGCCCAGATGCTGAACGAACAATCGCCGAAGGTGGCGTTCGCCGATGCCGAGGCGTTCCGCGAGCGCTTCGACGCTTGCGTCGTCTCCGTCGAGCGCACCATCCGCAATCAGAGCAAGCGCGCGAGAAACGGTATTCGAAGTTCCGCGCCAGGAAGCCAGATCGGGCGCCGTTTCCGGACGGCAACGCAAGCACGGACGAAAACCTGCTTCCTGTGCCGCCGCCGCTGAACCGAAGAATCGGCAGTTCTCGAGCTTCGCGGTGCGGGCGGGGCACACCGGCCGGCAGTAGATGCCGGTCGACGTAACGCCGACGAACAACAAACCGTCGAAACGCGGATCGCGGCTCTGCAAAGCACGATAACAAGTCTCTCGGTCAGGCAGTTCCATACGCACATTCTCTCAGCGGTGCGAGCCATGAAACTAGCGGTTTTCGGACATCAACGACACGAGATTCCTACGGCTTTTTGCGTCTTGTTTTCAAAATGCGAGAATTTTGGGCTAGTGATGACTTTGCCTACGCTCGAGTCGTTGCGGGCCGCCGCCGATCTGGTGCATGCCGCGATGGCGCCTACGCCGCAGATCCGGTGGCCGCTGCTCTCGGAACGCGCGGGCACAGATGTCTGGGTAAAGCACGAGAACCATACGCCGATCGGCGCGTTTAAAATACGCGGCGGCCTGGTCTACATGGAAGAACTGAAGCGGCAGGACCCGCATATCACCGGTGTAGTCGGGGCCACCCGCGGTAATCATGGCCAGAGCGTGGCCTACGCCGCAACGCGCGCCGGCCTGCGAAGCACGCTGGTTGTGCCGCATGGCAACAGCCGCGAAAAAAATGCCGCCATGCGTGCGCTGGGCGCGGAACTGGTGGAACACGGCAACGATTTTCAGGAGGCTTACGAGCACGCCACGCTACTGGCCGGGATGAAACGCCTGCACATGGTTCGCTCGTTCGATGCGGCTCTCCTACGCGGCGTGGCAAGCTACGCGCTCGAGCTGTTTCAAGCGGTCGCCGAGCTCGATACCGTCTATGTTCCGATCGGCCTGGGCTCGGGCATCTGCGGCACGATCGCGGTGCGCAATGCACTCGCGCTAAGGACTGAAATCGTCGGCGTGGTCGCGTCGCATGCACCTGCCTACGCAATGTCTCACGCCGCCGGCGAGCCCATAGCTTCGAGCGTGATTCCAACAATCGCCGATGGCATGGCAGTGCGGACGCCGGATGCGGCGGCGCTCGAGATCATACTTAAAGGCGCAGCGCGCATTGTTACGGTGCAGGAAGACGAAATCAAAGCTTCGATGCGGCATCTGTTTTCCGACACGCACAATGCCGCCGAGGGCTCGGGAGCAGCCGGGCTCGCCGCTCTTCTCCAGGAGCGGGATCGGATGCGCGGGCGCCGCGTGGCCGTGATCTTGAGCGGCGGCAATGTCGATCGCGAAGTGTTTGCCCAAATTCTAAGTGAAAAATGATCTTCTTCCTAGCAACACTGTTGATTCAAACAAACTTTGAAGGTGGTTCTCTCGGCCAAATCCAAAAAGTTTCGGAAACGCATTTCCGGCTGGCGGTGAAAGGCGAGTCCGACCAGGACGGTCGTAATCGCCAAGCAAATTGGTACTACTTCCGGGTGGATGGAGCTTCATCGCAACCGGTCACGCTCGATATCGTGAACCTTCCGGGAGAGTATAACTACAAACCGAATCGAGGCGCCATTACGAAGGACACGCCACCGTTTATCAGCTACGACGGCGTTCGCTGGGAGCACGTAAAGACGTTCGATTACGATCCGGCAGAGCCCAAGCTAAGTTTGCACATCCAGCCCGCCAAGGCGACGTTCTGGATCGCTCATTGCGCGCCTTACACGAATGAGACACTCGCCAAATTGCGGGATGAAATTCGCGGCCATCCGGATTTTCATGAACAGACGATTGGTAAGACAGTGGGCGGCCGCGACCTCGTGCTCTGGACCATTACGCACGGCGAGAGTAAAGACAAAGAAGACTATCTGGCTGATGTTCCGGCAACATAGCTGGGAATCGGGCAGCTCCTGGGTCGGGGAAGGCGCGATTCGCACGCTTCTGGCGAGTGGCTCGATAAAACTGCGCGAGCAAATAGTCTGGAAGATTTTGCCGTTGTGCGATCCGGACGGCGTAGCACGGGGCGGAGTCCGGTTCAACGCGAACGGCTTCGATTTGAATCGCAATTGGGACGTTGTCGACCCGATCAAGATGCCGGAAATTACGGCGCAGAGAAACGCCGTGAAGCAGTGGCTCGGTGGTGGACATCCCATAGACCTGCTGCTCTCGCTGCATAACACGGAAACCGGCGAATATCTCGAGGGGCCGCCGGACAATGGTGGAAGCGGTAAATTCAGGCCGCTTTCCGAGCGTGTGTTTGAAACCTTGAGTAAGAACACTACGTTTGCGCCAGCTCAGCCGCTTCGCTATGCCGAGGAAACGACTACGCCGGGCAAGACTGGCCGTATGACGGTGATCCAGGGACTCTACCGGGATTTCGGAATTGCCGGGTTCCTGATGGAGCAGCGAATTTCTTATAATGCAAAACTCGGACGGCTTCCCGAAGTCGCCGATCGTCTAAACTTCGGCGCCGAGTTGGTGAAATCGCTCGCCGAAGCAGTGACGCGATAGGACTACTTAAATCTTTTCCGCCGGTTCTAAAGCGTATTGTTCTTAAGACCTTTTGTGAAATCGAATTGCCAGATATGGCTCGCCTGGTAGCTTCAACAGAAATTTACCTTGGTAACTTCCTTCCAGCCGCGTGCTGGTCATCTTCCATGGATCGAGTAAGTCGCCGTGGAAGGCGCCTGCGTCGGCTGGTAATTGAAACTCATATTCGGCCGGTTGATGCAAATCGAAAAAATAGAGATAGTAATCCCTCGTCTTTGCGATGCAGGGATAGTAAGAACCTGGGACAGCTTCGAGTTCCGCCGCCGGCGCTTCCTCGAATACCTTTTTCAAAAACGCAATTCGCCGCGGACTCTCGCCCAACAGCTCACCACCTTTCGAAATCCAGGCAGCCCCATCTCGTCCCTGATACGTCTCTCCATGTCCTACGTAAGCGCCCGAGACCATACCGATCCAGAACCGCCGCATCATCTCAGCGGCCGGGAGATTCCCCCAGCGTCGTTCGATATGGCCCTCATATTTACATTCATCGAACACAATCGGCTTCGCATAGTCAGCTTGCCATTGCGCCGTCTTCTCGAACTGATCGCTCTGCAAGCTCATATGCGTTACCCATGGTTTCGCGTAATCGTAAAAGGTTTTGCTGTAGTGAATCGAGCGCAAGTGCCCGTGCGGATCGCTCTCTGCGATTATCCGGAAGAAATCATCCCATTCCGGCTGCTTCCTGGTCTTTACCAGATCGTATTCGTTCGCAAGGGACCACCAGACATTCTGGTATGCCGCATAGCGGGCGACCATATAGCGGAGGTAGCTGCGATTGAGGTCCGCCGGCAAATTCCCGTAGCCAATTCGATCGTAGGGATGAAACAGAATCAGATCGGCCTGAATTCCTAAATCGCAAAGATCCTGTACCCGTCGATCCAGATGCTGGAAAAACTTCACGTCAAAGCTAAAATCCGGTAAGAATGGTCGCCTAACGGGATCGCTCCCGGTCGGTAAAACACACATCCGTACCTTATTAAACGGCGAACCGCGCAAGCTCACTAGGGTGCGCGATTCGAGCTGTTCGTTTTGATGTATCCATCCGTAGCAGGTCGTGCCGAACGAAACATGCGGCGCGCCGTCCGCATGGCACAAATGCCGTGAGTCTTGGACGATTACCGGTCCGTGATTACCCTTCGAGGCGGGGCTGCAACGGAAGCTGCCATGTTCACCCCGATTCGTGACAAACGTCCACTCGCCGACGGAATCGGGCATGAAGCGAATGCGTTCCGTCCCGCCGCCGTCATAAAATCCTTGCACTCGTATCGCGCGATCTCCTTTTCGAAATACCGCCGACAAATTCCCGTCTCGCGATCCTGGAAAACCGACTTCAAAGATTCTCCAGCGCTCCACAGTCCTCTGCTCGCCGGCCGCCAATGCGGCGGATCCGAGGCCCGCCAGTACACTCCTGCGCGAAGTTTTCACATTCATATTCTGTGATAGGCTGATCCCACTGGCACTGCCAGAGTCATTCGTTTGGGGTAACGATTATATGCGCTCGCTGGTCCTGCTACTCTTTACAGCCAGTCTCTCTTTTGCTCAGGGTTTCGGGTCTCTCGTAGGTACTGTCACCGATCCCTCCGGCGCCGTAATCGCCGGCGCCAAAGTAACTGTCACCAACCCGGCTACCGGCCAGGTTCGCGAAGAATCCACCAATGCCCAAGGCTACTTCACCGCGGCCTCGCTCAAGCCCGCGACGTACGACGTCACCTTTTCCGCTCCGGGCTTCAGCCAATCCACCCAGAAGGGCGTCACGCTTCTGGCCGACCAAAGCGCCACTGTGAATACGACTCTGACCATAGGCAAAGCCGCCGAAACGATTTCAGTAACCGGCGAAGTCCCGCAGATCAACACCACGTCCGCGGCACTCAGCCAGGTGGTGGAGCAGCGCAAGGTTGTCGACCTGCCGCTGAATGGCCGTAACGCCGCTTCGTTGCTTCTTGTCGTCGCCGGCGCTATTCCATCGCCTGCCAACGACGTCGATCAAGGCAATACCAAAACATTCCCCACCGTAGTTACGGTCTCGACCAACGGCGCGCGCCAGAACCAAGTCAGCTTCCGCCTCGATGGCGCTAACAATAACGACCTCTACACCAATGTCAACCAGCCTTTCCCGTTCCCTGACGCACTCCAGGAATTCAGCGTCCAAACCAGCAATTACAGCGCCCAATACGGGGGTAATGCGGGTGGCGTAGTAAACATCGTGACCAAATCCGGAACCAACGCTTTGCACGGCGATGCCTTCGAGTTCGTGCGCAATGCCGTTTTCAACGCGCGCAACTTCTTCGCATCCAGCGTGGATCAGATTAAACGCAACCAGTACGGCGGCACAGTCGGCGGCCCCGTCCTAATCCCGAAGCTATACAACGGCAAAGATCGTACGTTTTTCTTCTTTGGCTATCAGGGCACCAAATTCCGGAACGTCGGCAACACCAGCAGCGCTTTCCTGCCTACCGCCGCCGAACGCGCCGGCAATTTTTCCGCGCTCCTCAATGCGGCGAGCCCGGCCAATCAGTTCCACAAAAGTATTCCTATTTTCGATCGCAATGGTAACCGCATTCCGGGCAATATCCTGCAGCCCGGCCAGCTCGATCCCGCTGCCGTGGCCTTCCTGAAATTCTTGCCCGTCTCGCCGGCTGCCAATGGGCAGTTATTCTACTCGCAGCCTGTAGTCCAGGACTTCGACGAGTATGTCGCCCGCGGCGATCACGCCTTATCGGATCATGATCATATTTCTCTCCGCTATTTTTACGACCGCTTCAGCAATGCGGGCTTTCTCGATCCCCAAAACTACTTGAGTTTCCAGAATTTTTCAACGATCATTTCGCAAAACGCCTTAATCGGCGAAACGCACGTCTTCGGTCCAGCCGCGGTCAATGAATTCCGCGCCAGCTTCTCGCGCGAAACCTCCAATCGGGGTCCCGCCGCAGGAAGCATCGGCCTTACCGATTTGGGCGTCAACATCTGGCAGCCGCCCACCGCAAAGACCATCGAAGGGATTAACGTCAGCGGCTATTTCAATCCCGGGCAGACGGACCCGGCCGCCTTTATTCGCAACCAATACAACTTGAGCGACGACTTCAGTATCGTGCGCGGCAAGCATAACCTATCGTTCGGCGGCTCCGCCATCCGCGCGCAGGTGCTGCTTCGTAATCAGTTCCGCACGTCCGGCTCCTATACCTTCACTGCCGATGTCACCGGCGACGCATTTGCCAGCTTTATGCAGGGCTACATCCGCACCTTCACTCAAGGCTATGGCGAATTCAAAGACAACATGCTGAACACCTTTAACCTCTATGTCCAGGATGATTATCACGTCTCACGCCGCCTCACGTTGAATTTCGGACTGCGCTACGATCCGCAATTTCCTTGGCAGGAACGCAAGAACCGCATTGAGCAATTCAGTCCCGATGCATACGCCGCCAATATCCATTCGCAGGTCTACACCAATGCACCGGCCGGGTTGCTTTTCCCCGGCGATCCAGGCGTTCCTCGCTGGGGCATTCAAGGCAGCTACAACAACATCGCCCCGCGTGTGGGATTTGCCTTCGATCCAACCGGGAATGGCAAAACCAGTCTGCGCGGCGGCTTTGGCATGTTTCACGATGCTTTGCAAAGCGGCGTCTTCAACAACCGCTTCGTGGATGTGGATCCTTTCAGCCCGCAATTCAGCCTGACCACTCCGCCGGGCACGTTTACTAATCCGTATGTCGGCCAGAGAAATCCTTTCCCGGCGCAGTTTCCTCCGCCCAAAGACGCCGTGTTTACCCGTCCGGTTCTCGCCATCACATACGATCCGGCCAATGGGGGAAAACAATTTACGCCGATCAACTACAACTGGAATCTTTCCTTTGAGCGCCAACTCGCCGCGAACTGGCTGGCCCGCGTCGCCTATGTCGGCGCCCGCGCCACGCATTTCCAGGAAGCGCTGGAGATGAATCCCGCAGTCTATCGCGCGGGCAATACGGCCGGCGTGGACGCTCGCCGCGCCTTCCAGCCTTTCGGCAGCATTTCGCAAGCCGCTATGGATATCAATTCCACCTTCCACTCGGCTCAGTTCACTCTCCAAAAGCGAATTTCGCACGGCGTCACTCTTCTTGCGAATTACACCTGGTCGAAGTCTCTGGATACTTCGCCGGCGGGCGCTGGCATCAGCGGCCCCTCGCAGGGCGGAAATTCACCGATACCCTGGAATTTCCCCGGACGCCATCAGATGGACTACGGCCCTTCGGAATTCGATCACACGCATCGGCTGGTGGTCTCCTACGTCTGGGATCTGCCCACCTTCGCCGGCCACAACGCGTTCATGCGATATGCGGTTGGCGGCTGGCAGTGGTCCGGTATCGTCACCGCGCAAACCGGCAATACCTTCACCGTGCAGGCCGGCAAAGACCAATCCCAAACGGGCCTTGGAACCGATCGCGCCAGTTTCACCGGCGGCGATCCCTACGGCGGCAACGCCTGCGGCAATTCCGTTCCTTGCGTGAACTATCTGAATCCGGCGGCATTCACTATCGCCCCCATCGGCGGGCTTCGGCAATGTCGGCAAGGGCAGCCTGCGCGGCCCCGGCCTGTTTACCTGGGACACCGGCCTCTTCAAAGATTTTCCGATTAGCCGCGAAAGCGTTCATTTGCAGTTCCGCGCTGAATTTTTCAACGTCCTGAACCGCACTAACTTCGCCAATCCGGGCGGCTCCACTACCAACCCGAATTCTCCGACCGTCAGCTTCTCCAGCGGTGGATTCGGCACGATTACCGCGGCACAGGACCCGCGCATCGGTCAACTCGCCCTGAAATTTATATTCTGAGGGCTTGTCCTCTATCTCCGAAGTCGAACAATGGGGCGTTTTCGAATTAGCCGCCCCCAGCGCTGAATTTCGCCATCAACATCGCACCGTTGCCATCGACGGATTCGAAGACGGCATAGGCACGCACAAAGTTCGCTTCATGCCCGATGCGCTCGGGGAATGGACTTACACGTCCTCCACAGGCGAGTCCGGCCGTTTCGAAGTGACTGCGCCGTCCGCCGGCAATCACGGTCCAGTTCGTCTCTCGAACACTTTCCACTTCGCCTACGCTGACGGCACGCCGTACCTTCCCATCGGCACCACTTGCTACGCCTGGACGCATCAAGGCGAGGCCCTCGAAGCCCAAACGCTTGCGACCCTCCGCTCCGCGCCTTTCAACAAAATGCGGATGTGCATTTTCCCCAAGCACTACGCGTACAACGACAACGAACCAGAGTTCTATCCGTTTAGCGGAAGCGAATTCAATGCGCCGTTCTTTCAGCACCTCGATCAGCGCATCCGGCAACTAGGCGAACTGGGAATCGAAGCCGATCTCATCCTGTTCCATCCGTACGATCGCTGGGGTTATTCGAGCATGTCGCGCGAAATGGACGACCGCTATCTTCGCTACGTCGTCGCTCGTTTTGCCGCTTATCGCAACGTGTGGTGGTCGCTCGCTAACGAATTCGACCTGATGAAGAGCAAGCAGATGTCCGATTGGGACCGCTTCTTCCGCATCATCCAGGAGAGCGACCCGTACAGTCACCTGCGTTCGATCCACTACAGCAAGACAATGTATGATTTCTCCCGTCCCGGCGTCACGCACGTCACCATGCAGGACGACGATTTCAGCAAGACCATCGCCTGGCGCGACATGTTCCGCAAGCCGCTCATCTACGATGAATGCAAATACGAGGGCAACATCCGGCAGCGCTGGGGTAACATTTCCGCCCGCGAACTAGTGCGCCGCTTCTGGCTCGGCATTACTCAGGGAGCGTACGTCGGTCACGGCGAAACGTATTTACATCCGCGCGATATCCTTTGGTGGTCGAAAGGCGGTGTGCTGCATGGCGAGAGCCCGCAACGAATCGCATTCCTACGCCGCATTCTCGATCAGGCTCCGCCCGGCGGTCTCAATCCAACTAGTGAATACTATGCTTCGGCCGGCCAGCCCGGCCGCTATTACCTCTACTACTTCGATTACCACCAGCCGAACAGCTACCAGTTCGACCTGCCGGGCGCCGCCTCGTATCGAGCCGACCTGATCGACCCGTGGAATATGACCATCACCCCACTCGCGGGTTCGTTCCGCGGCAAATTCCGGCTGGACCTTCCCGGCAAGCCTTATGTTGCTGTCCGCCTGCAAGCCTCAGATTTGTAAATCGACAGACCGCTCGCACAGTGATTTGAACGGGGTCACTTTGCTACGGCCCAGATGGATCGAATCGGCCTAACGTGTACGGAAATCTTGCCGGGCTGGCCGCCTTTCGCGTAGACCTCAATCCCGCTTGCGCCTGGCGGCGGAAAAACGAGGTTCGTACTCGCGAACTGCCCGCCGTCTGCAAAGATCTCCACGGAATTGCGATCTACCAGCACATTCAGCCGCAAAAGAGACTCCTGCAATACGAGGGGCGATTCGGTCCGATGCGGAAAGTCTTTGCTGACATTCGCCAGCCCTGAATGAGTCCGGTCAAAGAACAACTTCTGCGCTTTTGGGTCGTAGCTTATGACCGTCTGATTTCCATCGCTCTCGAGAATTCGCCAGCCAACCTCGCGCGCGCTTCCCAACGGAATTTCTGCCTTAAGTTGAAAGGTACGCCCCTTGGTCAGCTCTGACGTAGCCAACCAGCGATTCACCATCTCGACGGTTCCGGTCGTGCCAGCTGCTTTCTCTTCCAGCCGGCCAAGCTGATCAATTGGCATTTGTACCAGCCGCAATCCTGCCGGCGTTTGCCTCAGCCCAAGGCTGCGCGGAAACGTCATTTGTCCGCGCCATGGACTCGTCGGCAAATCTTTCGCATACTGCCAGTTGTTCATCCATCCGATCATCACGGTGGGGTGTCCACGCGGTAGATGGTTGAATGTGAGCGAGCAGTAGCAATCCTTGCCGTAGTCCGTCCACATCGTCTGCGAAACCGGGTTGTCGTTGATAAAACGCGTGCCGTCGAAGCGGCCAAGGAAGTACTGCTCACCAGACCCTCCTTGCAACGCGCCCGGGTTCAATCCTATCTTCAACACCCACCGCGTCTCATCACGCCTGCCCTCAAGCGGCAATTCGAACAGCTCCGGGCATTCCCACTGTCCACCCGTAGCACCGGCGGGTCCGAAATCACTCAGCGCCGACCAGTGCTTTAAATCCGCTGAGCCATAGATCCGAACTTTGTGATCGTTCGGCAGCGATACCACCATCACCCATCGCGAGGTCTGCCGCGACCAGAATACCTTCGGATCGCGAAAATCCGACATGTGCAAATCGAGCACCGGATTGCCGGAATATTTTGTCCAGGTCCGCCCGCGATCATTGCTGAACGCCAGGTTCTGCGTCTGCAATGGTGCACGCCCACTGTGTTCCGGAGTGTGGCCTGTGTAAATTGCAACCAGACATGGCTTATGGTTCGTGCAAAAGCCGCTTGTATTGTTTTCGTCTACAACAGTGCTGCCGGTGAAGATCATGGTCCCGTTCTCTTCGGGAATCGCGGGCGGCAGTTGTTCCCAGTGCACCAGGTCACGGCTCACGGCATGACTCCATGTCATATGTCCCCACTGGTCGCCCACCGGATTGTATTGGAAGAACAGGTGATACTCGCCCTCGAAGTACACCAGCCCATTCGGATCATTCGTCCAGTTTTCGCGCGGTGAGAAGTGGTACTGCGGCCGGTACGGCTGATCGTACGCCGCCGCTATCGAGATCGTCTGCGCAGGTAGCAGAACGGGACCGATCGCCAGGAACAAGAGAACGAGTCGCACCAACGTGCCTAACTGGGCCGGGGCATGCCGGTCCACCAATTCGAAAGCCGTTTGTCCAGGGTGCTCTTGATGCCAGCCGTCGTTGGCGCCATGGACAAGTTTTTTGTTTCCGCGGGATCGTTCTTGAGATCGTAAAGCTCACTTTCGCCGCTGCTGTAGCGATTCAGCTTCCACTCTCGCGTTCGGATGGTTCGGATAGGTTCGACCCAGTGCTGCTTCGCGTAATATTCGAGAAAAACCGCATCTCGCCCGCTGTTACCTCTGGAGAGATCTTTGCCGTCAACCGGGGACGGCCATCTCAGCCCGGCCAAGCTCGTTAGAGTGGGCGCTAGATCGGCCGAGACCACAAAGTCGTCGCGCACTGAACCCGGGCTGAAGCCCGGCGCGGCGATTACCAGCGGTACACGGATGAGAGGCTCATACAGGAAAGGACCTTTAAATGGCAACCCATGCTCGCCCAGAGCATCGCCATGATCGCTCGTGTAAATCACGATCGTGTTGCTGAAATCGCGAACTGCCGCGAGCGTCGCTGCAAAGCATCGATCCGCCTTTTCTACTAAGTCGCAATAAAAGCTGCGATACCGAATCCAATCATCCACCGTGTATTTGAGTGTCGGACGGCCCTGATCTTGCTTCAAGTACCTGGATTGAGGCGATGGCTTCCTTGCCAGATCGGTCCGGGTCGTCGCAGGAGGCCGCACATCCCTTCGAGGAGAAACGGAACGGGTTTTGTCGACAATCTGATAGATGTCGTGAGGATTTAGAATCGACACCCAGGCGAGCCATGGCCTGGACTGCTGCTGAATCCAATCCGCTGCGGCCAGGACCGACGAGCTATCTCCTCCAGCGTGGCGATCGGCAAACCCGAATGATTTAGGGCCATTCTCTTCGTTGCCTAAATGCCACTTTCCGAAATATCCCGTTGCGTACCCGGCATCTCTAAACACGTTTCCCACGGTCGCAATTTGTGTTGCGAGCGGCTTGCCGAGCGAAGACTCGTCTACGTTCGTGAGTACTCCGGATCGGTGCGGTGCAAGGCCGGTCAGCAGTGAAGAACGAGCGGGAGAGCATTGCGGCGTATTGCAAAATGCGTTGCGGAACTCGACGCCATGATTTTTTAAATAATCATGCGCGGGGCGCGCCACGGAGCCAGGCAGCAGCGCCGACTCCTGGTCAGTCATAAAAAAAAGTACGTTAGGAGGCCTCTTGGAAGGCTGCAGCAGCGGAGCTGCGGTCATCGAGGCGAGAAATTCGCGTCGGCTCCCATCAACAAGTTTCATTACCTTATCGAGTTTGTCATAATTACTCCGTGAAAATCGCCGTCATCGGTTTGCTAATTGCCGCGTCCATGAGTGCTCAAACTTCGCTCGGGACGTCGTCACTTGGCGGAACGATAACCGATAGTTCCGGCGCGTCTGTACCCGGAGCTCAAATCGTATTGACCGACGTGCAACACGGCGTCAAGCGCAACGCGTTTTCGAACGATTCCGGGAATTACATCATCAATGGATTGCCGGCGGGTCAGTATCAACTTGAGGTGACCAAGCCAGGTTTCGATACCTACAGCTATAACGATTTTGGAATTGCGGTGAACCAGCGCGCAACTGTAGACGCAAAGCTGAAGGTCGGTGACCTGAAGCAAACGGTGAGCGTGGACGTAAAAGGCGAGGTCCCTCTCCTCGAGACTGACTCGGCGGCATTGGGTGCTGTAATCGACAACCGGCGTGTAGAGCAACTGCCGCTGAATGGCCGCAATTTCCTCCAACTCGCGATTCTGTCGGGCGGAGTCGAGGCGCCGCCTTCCGGGGCGGCGTCCGATCGGGCATCTTCGCAAATCGGCAGATCGGGCCGCACTATCAACATCGGCGGAAATCTCGAAAGTGTCACCACGTATCTGGTGGACGGAATCGCCACCCGAGGTTCGCGGCTGGGTGAATCGTCGCTGAACGTTTCAGTTGCGGACATCGATCAGTTCAAGTTGCAGATGAATTTCTTCATGCCCGATCAGGGCCCGAATCCAGGCATTGTCAACATCGTCACCAAATCCGGCAACAACCAGCTTCACGGAGAGGCGTTTGAATTTGTTCGTAACGGCGCGATGGATGCTCGAAACTTTTTCTCGCCGAAGCCTGAGCAGTTGCAGCGCAATCAATTTGGATTCGCTGTCGGAGGACCGGTGGTCATCCCGAAAATATTCGATGGCCGCAACCGGCTCTGGTTCCATGCGCATTATGAGGGCACGCGCCAGATCCAGAAATTTACGAGCAATGCCTACACTCCTACTGCAGCAATGTTCGCCGGAGATTTCAGAGCGTTGCCACAGCAGATTTACAACCCCTACAGCTATGACCCGGCCACCGGTACGCGCGCGCCGTTTGCGGGTAATCAAATTCCCACTGCTCTGATCAATCCCGTCTCAAAGGCGCTGCTCGGATACTATGTTCCCGGCTCAAATATAAATCAAAGGCCCTCTAACTACTTTGGCCAGCCGCGAAACACTTTCGATGACGATCAGTTCAGCATTCGTGGGGACTACGCTGTTTCCGGCAAACAGACCCTGCTCGTGAATACGCTCCACGAAAACAATCCGGTGGTGCAAGGCAGCCTGTTTCCTCTGGCGGGCGCTTCCTACCCTTTGCAGGCTTGGCTCGGGACCATTCAGGATACTCTCAGCATCTCCCCAAATCTGGTAAACATCGCTCGCATCGGGTTCAGCCGGTCCACCGAATTCAGTAGTGGCGAGGGCGAGGGCGGGGGCGATCTGCTCACAGGAATTGGTATTCCAGGTACTCTCGACACTCATGGAATACCCGGGATTAGCATCCAGGGCTACTCGGGATTCGGCCGGTCGTCCGGTCCTCTGGGCGACGTCGATAACAACTATCAGATTGACGACAGCGTGAATTGGACTCACGGAAACCACTCTTTTCAATTCGGCGCCGGGCTTCGTTATCATCGAACGCTGCAGCAAAATGCAAATGCGAACGCTTTGGGAAGCCTCAGCTTTCAAACCGTATTCACCGCGCAACTCGCCCGCGGCGCCTCCGGCCAACTTGCCCCGGCGACGAACTCGGGAAATTCTTTCGCCGATTTTCTTTTGGGCATCCCTACCACCGGCCAAGTAGCTGGTTTGCAGCCGTTCCATTACCGCTACACAGAGTTCTTCCCGTATGTGCAGGATTCGTGGAAAATTACGCATAACCTGACTCTCAACTGGGGCTTGTCCTGGTATCACGCAACCGTCCCAAACCCGCAGGGCGCCGATGCGAAGATCCCGCATTCGTTCGATTTTTCGACCGGTCTTTTGACATATGCCGCACTCGGTCAAGTGAGCCCGCAGGTAATTAAACCGGATTACAAGGATTGGACACCGCGGCTCGGAATCGCCTGGCAGCCATCCTTTGTAAAGAACACCGTGCTGCGCGCCGGAGTAGGCACGTATTACGAGACCGGCGCTCTGATCGAAGCTCAATTCGACATGGTCGCGCCACCGTTTCAACCTTCGCTCTCAATCACCAATAATCAGTTCCAGCCGCTGCCTACTTATACGCTGGGACAGAATGTGTTTCCTGTAATTGCTCTGGCGCCCCTGACAAGCAGCTTTGCGGCTTCGCTTCCCCAGGGCTTCACGCCATTTGCTGTGTCGGAGGACTCCAAAATTCCTTACATAACGCAGTGGAATTTCTCTATCCAACACACTCTTCGTGCGAGCGATCTGATCGAGCTGGATTATACGGGGACCAGCGGCCACCGGCAGCAGAACCGGTATGACGTAGATCAATGTCTCGTCTCAGCGACTGGATTTTGTGATCCAAACACCCGCCCGTACCCGCGTTACAACTACATCCTGTATTCGAATACGAACGGCAATCTCAGCTATGAAGCCCTGATCGCCCGGTACCAGCACCAATTCTCTCGTGGCCTCACGATCATGGCGAACTATACCTTCTCAAAAACCATTACCGATGGTTGGGAAGGCGGCGGCAGCACGCAAAGTCAGATTGCAACCTGCAGAAAATGTGATCGCGGCTTGACCTCTTACGATGTTCCGCACCACTTCGTGCTCTCCGCTGTGTATCAGTTGCCTTTCGGACACGGCCGCGCCTTTGCCTCAAACTGGAACGGTATGGCAGACGCCCTGGTGGGCGGATGGCAGGTGAATGCCATCATGACGCTGGCGACGGGAAACGCGTTTTCAATTGCGGCGCCGAATCGAACCGGCAGCAACTTCACCTCCGTGCGGGCGAATCGATCCTGTGATGGCGCAGATGCGAACCTGCGCGACAGCGTGCGCTCAAATGGCTTCAGATGGTTTGACACCTCCTGCTTTGCCGCTCCTCCGGCCGGCTATTTCGGAAACTCCGGCCGCGGCATCTTATTCGGTCCGGGAACAAACAACTTTGATATCGGCGTCCAGAAGAACTTTCGGTTCAGCGAAGCGGCGCGCTTCGAACTCCGGGGCGAGTTCTTCAACGCTTTTAACCATGCGCAATTTAGCAATCCCGACGCCAACGCAGCTGACATAAACTTTGGAGTAATCTCTGCGGCCAACCCTCCGCGCCTCGTGCAGGTGGCTGGCCGGCTCGTTTGGTAACTCTCATGACAAAAATTGATCGACGAACACTATTGAATATGTGGCCGGCGGCGGCAGCTCTTCCTCTCCCGCAGGCACCCAAGGCGCCGGCCGTGAGTACCGGTTCACGAAAGCCGAACGTGCTGTTTATCATGACCGATCAACAGCGATTCGATACCATCGCCGCGCTCGGCAATAGCGAGATCTATACGCCGAACCTCGACCGGTTGGTCGCGCGCGGGGTGACGTGTAAAAACGCTTACTCGACCTGCCCGGTTTGCGTGCCCGCCCGGTACATCATTCGAACCGGCTGCGAACCGCCCACGACGCGCATTTTTTCAAATGCCAAGCCCGACCTGCTGGAAGGGCAGCCGTCTGGCATGAATGGACGCTGCGGCCCCTATCTTGCCGAGACGATGCGGTCGCTGGGCTATCGTACGTTTGGTATCGGAAAATTTCATACCCAGCCATGGGACGAGCAGCTCGGCTACGACGTGCATCTCCATAGCGAGGAGCTTTACGCAACACCGCAGCAGCGCCGTGGCGATGCCTACGCATCCTGGATCGCTAAGCAACAACCTGCCTACGATTTCATCGAAGGACTCATGGGCGAACGCACTGAGATGTACTATATGCCGCAGATGAGTCCCACTCCGGCTCACGCCGACGTGGAGGGTTGGGCCGCGCAACGCGCCGTGGAGCAGATCGCGGTTCACGACGAGCGCCCGTACTTCGGTTTCATTTCTTTCATCGGTCCGCATCCGCCATTCGCGCCGCCCATCCCTTTCAACCGCATGTATGATCCCGATCGTATGCCGAATCCGGTTCAGGGTGATATCGCGGTCGATCACATGGATGAACAACTGCCGTTCATGAACTATACGATCTGGGCCGAGGACATAAACGATTCTCACGCTCGCGTGCTCAAAGCACGCTACTACGGCGAGATCACCTATATCGACCATTGCATCGGCCAAATTCTCGACGCCGTGGAAAGGCGCGGCGATGCGGCGAACACATTGATTTGCTTTTACAGCGATCACGGCGATCACTTAGGCGATCATCATGCCTGGCAGAAGGAAAGCTTTTTCGACGTGTCCTGCCACGTGCCCTTCCTGATCAGTTGGCCGGATAAGCTGGCGGCAGGTAAAGTGTCTAACGAGCTGGTTTGTTTAACGGATCTTTTCGGGATTGCCACCAAAGCCGCGGGAAAAGGGGAGTGCCGCCAAGGCGCCGACGTTCTCGGGATGCTGAATGGCACGGCTCGACCTCGGGAGACTTTGTTCGGTTATTACGGCGAGCCCGCTACACGCCGGTTCAAGATCATGGCACGGCGAGATCACTGGAAATACATTTGGCTCGCAAACGGCGACCGGGAGCAGTTGTTCGATTTGGTAAAGGATCCGCTTGAACATTCCAATCTAGCCGAATCGCAGCGCGATGTCGCTACAAAATTGAAGGATGCCGCGGCGGCTGCTTGCAACCGGCCCGAGCTGCGCGCCATTCTTGACGGTAACGGCTTGCGCGGCCTTTCCTTCGAAGCACGCCCGCAGCAACGCATTTACCAATTCGACCGCTCGCGGGGAGTTACTGGATTTCCCAAGCGGCCAGAGGAGGTATTGCGTCATTTTCGGCCTCCAACGACAAGCGCCTAATAGGGGTGCACTCATACTTCTGAAACCCAATTCGATACTGCTTTGTGTTTTGGGCTTGGCACTCACGCGAACACTTCTCGGTGCAAGCGACACGGCAACTATCTTCAGCATTCATGCTCCCACGCAAAGTACCCTCACCGCCGACCCGGACAGCTCATTCTGGAAACCGGTGCACGGCGTGTTCGCTCATCAAGACACGATGGGAAATCCGGTCACGAAAGAAGTTATGGAAATTCGCTCGCGCTGGACCAAGGACAACCTCTACCTCTTATTCATTTGCGCCTTTGATGTTCTCTATCTAAAGCCGGATCCTAATCCCGCTCAGGAAACGAATCGTCTTTGGAATTGGGATGTTGCGGAAGCTTTCATTGGCGATGATTTCAAGGACATTAATCGCTATAAGGAATTCGAAGTGTCCCCCCAGGGCGAATGGGTCGATTTGGATATCGACCGGAATAAATCCGGCGGTTCGCCGGACGGGTGGCGATGGAATTCAGGTTTTAAGGTGAAAGCCCGAATCGATAAGGCTAAAAAGGTCTGGTATGCGGAAATGTGCATCCCCTTCCAATCGATTTCTCGGGACCCCGCCATCCCTGGGCTGCAACTCCGAATCAACTTCTTTAGGACGCAGGGAAGTGGGCCAAATCGTCTACTGCTGAATTGGCGTCCTACACATGCGCGGTCGTTTCACGTGCCAGCCGCCTTCGGCCTGCTTCAACTTGCGCCAGAAGCTCAGTAGCTAGAATAATTCGCGCCTACAGCCGTTACTATCGACTGATATGAAGCTCCTCCTTTTGTTTGCTGCTGTCTCGTTTGTGCTGGGGGCGCAGGATTACGACGTTGTGATCCAGGGCGGGCGACTCGTAGATGGAACCGGCAACGCGTCGTTCCTCGCCGATGTAGCAATTCAAGATGGAAAAATAGCGCGGATCGGCAACCTAGGCGAGGTGAGGGCCAAACGCGTGATAGATGCCAAAGGTTTGGTAGTTAGCCCTGGTTTCATCGACATCCATAACCACTCGGATTACACAATCATCACGGATGGAAATGCGCAGAGCATGATCCGACAGGGCGTTACATCCATGATCTTGGGGGAAGGTGGTTCGGCTGCTCCATTGGGAGGGAAGCAGGAGTCCGAAGGTGTAGCCGGCTGGACTGACTTCGACGGTTATTTTTCGCGGCTGCTGAAACAGGGCATTTCGACTAACATCGGCAGCTATGTAGGTTCGAGCCAGGTCTGGACGTATGTGCGCGGGGAGCGCGCCGGCCCGCCGACCGCGGACGAACTCGCCGCGATGCAGAGGCTGGTGCGGCAAGCCATGCAGCAAGGGGCGCTAGGTGTTGCGAGTTCGTTGAGCGGTCCGCCGGGTTCATGGATCGATACCGACACGTTAGTTGCGATGTGTAAAATCGCCCGCGAATACGGAGGCATTTACTCCACCCACATGCGCACCGAGGGAAAAGGGGTATTCGAATCGGTAGCCGAGGCGATTGAAATCGGCAAACGGGCCGGCGTGCCAGTGGACATCATTCACCTGAAGCTTGCCGATCACGAACTCTGGGGAAAGATGCCGGAATTAGTGGCCGAAATTCAGAACGCACGTGCGAATGGACAGGATGTGACGGCGAATGTCTATCCGTACCGAGCCGGGCAGAATAATCTTGCCACAATCATTCCGCCATGGGCACACGAAGGTGGTACCCAGGCTATGCTGCAGCGTCTGAAAGATCCGTCACTACATGCACGACTCGTCGATCAAATCGAGCACGGCATCCCCGGATCTAACTGGTACAACCATTACACGGCCACCGGCAGTTGGGAAGGCATGCTGCTGGTTTCGTTCTCCAACCCCGCATACAAACAATACGAAGGGCGCCGTATGAACGAGCTAATCGCGAAAATCGGAGGCGCTCCGGTCGACGCGCTCTTCAAGGTTCTGGAAGACAACAACGGCTCCGTGCCTACCGTCTATTTCCATCACGATGAGAAAGACATGCAATACGCGTTGCGACAGCCATTTATCTCGATTGGTTCGGACGGAACGGCTGTGGCAATCGATGGCCCCACAGCAGAGGGACACCCGCATCCGCGCTACTTCGGTACTTTTCCGCGCGTTCTTGGCCGGTATGTGCGAGACGAGAAGGTGCTCACGCTCGAAGATGCTATCCGGAAAATGACCTCGGCCAATGCGGAAAAGATCCACATCTTTGATCGAGGACTCTTACGGCAAGGAATGTGGGCGGATGTGACGGTTTTCGATCCAGCCCGAATCGCGGATCGCGCAACCTATGAGCAGCCGCAGCAGTATGCCGTGGGTGTGCAGTATGTTTTGGTGAATGGCCAGGCAGTGATTGACGGCGGCCAGCATACGGGAAGGCGTCCGGGGGCCATTCTATATGGTTCGGGCAGAAAGCTGCGCTCCGGGTCAGGTGAATCGAGAGTAGATTCGATAGTTTCCGCTCCGATGCTTCAAACTGTTCACTGATATGACTCAAACGCAAACAGGCCATGGGCGAGCAGATCACCGCGACTCGTATAGGGTAAACACTGGCCGACCAGAGATTGGAGCCACCCGCCGGGATCGAACCGGCGACCTGCTGATTACGAAACCATACGTGTCAAGTCTCATGTGTAGATTTTTATAGCTTTTTGCATCATGTTTTCAGCGCCTTGCAGGTCTTGTGAGACATGCGATAGCTGGCAGCAAACCACAATGAACATTCGGACGGCTTACGAGAGCTTACTCACGGTCTTCTGTCCAGAGTGGAAACAAAAGGAGACGGCGTCGAACCCTGGGCGTCCGCCTTTGCTGCGAATTTGTGATCTTGGGCAGCTTGTTCTTCGCTCAACGTCGCGAGGAAGCGACGCCTCGCGATCATCTGAATCGCGCCGGCAAACCACTTGCGGATCAGTAAACTGTACGCAGTCCAGGGGAGATCTATTCGGTCGACACGGAGATGTCAACTCCAGGAGCTGTACGCGATCTATCAACGGCGGAGCTTTGGGATCAATACACTGGGCATCCAAATTGTCACGATCCTCGGGTTGAACCATTTGCATGTGCTCCGGCGGCGCAGTCAGCGAGTATCATAAAGAGCTGACACGTTGGCCAACGAGGAGATCTGCATGACGATCGCTTCCGATCTCTTACAACAGCACATCCAGACGCTCGTCGACGACAATGGGCAATGGCAGACGCTGATCGCGGATGACATTTTGTGGGAACTCGCCTATGCCCCGTCCCTCGGCCATCCAGCAAAGCTGTCCGGACGGGAAGAAGCGGTCCGACACGCAACTTGGTTTGTGGGTGCCGTGGAGAACTTCCGTTTTTTCAAGCTCGATGTGTATGTCTTGGCCGATCCGCAAGGCGCAGTCGCCGAGGCCAAGGGAGAAGGGCTCATTAAGTCTACGGGCCGTATGTATCGCCAGGACTACGTGGTGTTCCTGCGTGCTGTGGACGGCAAGATCGCGTTCCTGAGGGAGTACTTCGATCCTGTTCGTGCTGCCAAGGCGCTGGATACGCCCATTCTCGGCCTCTAGTTCTGAGGAGAAGCGAGGAACGCGAGCTTTTCGATGCTCCAGGACGGCGCCGCCCCAGATTTTGCAGTGACGCCCAAGTGACGCGTTGATGCGAATCCGCGAATAGTCTGGCGGCCTTCGTAAGTGGGCCGCATTTCCTAGTTACCGGCGGAGCACCCGCCTAATCTTCGAAATCGTAGCGTTTAGAAGACCTTCTAGCTAAGCTTGAGGCCGAGATCATTAAAAATGGGTGTTCGTCAGGACGGCACCTCTGCGCCAGTAGTACTTGCGATTTGAAGCCAAAATGGGAAGGTCGTTGATGGATGCAAATCGCGACGCCATAAGCCCGCTATTATTTAATTCCCAGTTCTCATTGCCGTAGGAGCGATACCAGTGATCCGAGTCGTCGTGCCATTCGTAGGCGAAGCGTACGGCGATCCTATCGCCTTCTTTGGGTTTCTTAATCTGTTACACGCATTTGGCTTTGTCTCCTTGCGAAATTTGTTTAGAAGGTTAAGGGTTTGCCGCCGGTTGCGTCGGTCCCATGGGGTTCTTCCCGCACGCTTGAATGCTCCGGGGCGTTGGGCGGCAAGTTGGGCCTTCGCACGCCGGATTGCTTTGCGTACTCGGCATTCAATCGCCGCCAGCCGCTGAACTTCATGGCCTCGGCGCCGACGATGCGTCGAATCGGCTCGCCCGCGAGGAGCCGCTCAAGGACGTCGAAGCAGATGTGCCAGCCCGTGGCACCCACGAGATGAAGCGGCGATCAATGTTATGCCAGAGCGTGAGGCGCGTGCCGGCACTAAAGGGTTCGAGTTCCCACCGCATATCGCTGTACTCAAGCACTTTGGGAACAGCGATCACCGTAAGCGCTCCTGCCGACGCAAACCGATGTTAGTGGATCAATGACGTGAATCCAGAAAGCTCAGAGGACACCTATCGGGAAGCGACCACAGCACGTGGCGCTGCCGATCGCCGCGCCAATTAGTACGAGATGCATGGCGTACATCACGAACAGACCAAGATCGTTGGCTGTTGCACTACGGCTGAGCGAATGCGTCGAGGCCCACGGCAGTGATAATGATGCCCGGGGCCGAAAATGACGCGAGCAGAAAAGCGGCGAGCGAACGAGTTTCGAGTGACTTGTCGATCCGCTGCTGAAGCGCGGCGACGTCGTAGACGGGTTGGTCACGGTCAATCGCTGAGACGAATCGATTGCACGATTTCTGGCACCGATTTGCTAGACGTCGTCTTCACGACGATGGACATATCGGTCCTGGGCGTTTGCTCCGCATTGTGATAAAGCATTGGTGTTTCGGATACATCCAGCCCTGTCGCCTCACCGTCAGCGCGCAGCTTCAATCGACTCTACGCCGTTACTCGCGGCCTACGCAGCGAAAAAATTCAGTCTCGGGATTGCTTGTAAATCGATGGTAATCGGGAGACAAATAGCCTACTCTCGACGAATTGGTCCTGGGTGACGCTGCTCCGATTTGATGTCTCAATCGCAATTGGGGCTGGGTCGCAAAGCGAAGGTATCGGAGGGATGTGATAGTCTTTGATGCAAAATCGAACGGCGCAAATAAGATTGCGCATTACGCAATATAAGAGGTATCTGTGTTCAAGATTTTCATTTGGGCGATCTCCGCCACGTCCGTTTATGGATTCATGCTGCTGACGGCTCCGCACAATTTCGTTCCGGATTACGTCTTTGAGGGCTCATCGGTCAACAATCTACACACGATAGGCCAGGCATCCTGGCAAGCGGCTCAAGGGGAGATTACGGCAACGTCGCGCGATTCCGCAGGCGGCTGGCTTGTATTCGATCACAGCTATCAGGATGTCGAATTCAACGCGAGTTTCCGCTGCTCGGCAAGCTGCAACGCCGGTGTGCTTCTGCGTGCGGAGAAAACAAATGATGGCGGATGGAAAGGAGTGTACGTCTCGCTAAGCGAAGGCGACATGGGCTCCTATGACTTGATGATTGGACCCGACGGCAAGGAAGTAAGCCGCAAGAAGCTCGATCGTTCGACGGCCCAATTTACGCGCATATCAGTCGGCCCGTCCATTAGTAACTCGTCGAAGGTGCCGGGTTTCGCGGAGCCGACTCCTACACTGGAGGAACAAAAAGCGGAAGTCTCCAAGCCTACTGCGCCTGCTGGTCCGCCGTCTGGGGTGGGCCGTCGCGGTCCTCCACAACCGGAAATTCATTCGAACGATTGGAACACCCTGGACGTGATTGTCGATATGGACATGGTGTGGGTAGCGTTGAACGGCCGGCGCGGTGGAAATTCTGCGACCAACGATCGAATGATGGGCTACGGGCCGATCCTCCTGCACGCGGGAGGCGCCGGCGAGGTCCGCTTCAAAGATGTGGCAGCAAAAGACCTGAACCCGAAAACCGAGCCGGACGAAAAAACGTCCGCACATTTCCGCATGCAGCATTTGAACGATTTCCTGTATTCGTGGGGTGCGGCGGCGGCGGATATAAATCACGACGGCATTCCCGATGTAATCGCCGGACCTTTCTATTTCCTTGGTCCAAAGTACACGGAGCACCACGAGTTCACGGCGGCGCGCAGCTACGGACCGGCCACATTCCCCGAGGGAATGACCTATTTCCCATATGACGCCAATGGCGACGGATGGACTGACATTATCTGCGTGTATTCCCGGCCCATCTATCTGTACATGAATCCGAAGGGTCAGTCCCGGCGCTGGGAGCGCTACAACATCGTGCCCAGCGCTATATCAGAGATCGAAGTTTTCCGCGATATCGATGGCGACGGCAAACCGGAAATTCTGTTCACGAATACCGGTGCAACCATGGCGTACGCAAAGCCCGATCCTGCAAACCCGACTGCGCCGTGGAAGATCCACACCATTTCCGAGCCCGGTCTTGCCGCTCCACACGGCATGGGAGTGGGCGATATCAATGGCGACGGCCGCATGGACATCGTCAACAGCCGCGGTTGGTGGGAACAACCGACCACAGGCGCAGCCGACAGCCTCTGGAAATTTCATCCTGCAGAATTCGGCACCGGGGGCGCTGAAATGGGCGTCTACGACGTGAACGGGGACGGACGCAATGACGTAGTCACTGCCATTGCCGCACACGGGTGGGGGCTCGCATGGTTCGAACAAAAGCGCAGCGCCAATGGCGATATCGAATTCGTGCGCCACAACATCATGGGAGATTTCAGCACCAAGAACGCAGGCGGCATCACGTTTTCGGAGCCGCACGCTGCGGCTTTCGCAGACCTCGATGGTGACGGCGTTCCGGACATGATAGTCGGTAAGCGCCTCTACTCGCACCTGGAAAGTCATCTCGACCCAGATCCCTTCGGGCCGGCCGTGCTGTATTGGTATCGGACCGTGCGCAACTCCAAAGCCGAGGGTGGAGCGGAATTCGTGCCGGAGCTGATCAACAACCGCTCGGGCGTGGGCTCGCAATTTCAGATAAGCGATCTAAACGGCGATGGCGCCCCAGATATTGTGATCTCCGATGTAAAGGGGACATTCATTTTCTGGAATCAGATGAAGTCTTCGCGCAGCAAGCGCCATACGGCGGAATAACTTATGGAAACGATGAACCGCCGAACGTTCACGCAAATATTTTCCGCAGCCCTGCTGGCCTCAAGCGGATTTGCCGCGGGCACACTTAAATTGCACATTGGCCACACGGGACTGACATGGATCCCATTGGGATCGTCGGCTGGTCCGCGTCCCAGCATCAATCCCATGGAAGATCCACAATACGTGGAAGCGGCCATCCGAGATATCGCGGCGCTTGGCTTCTATGGGATCGAACTGTTCGGGAATCAGATTGAGGCAATGGAAGCGAAAGGCGGAGTGAGCGCTCTTCTCGAAAAACACAAATTGCCATTGATCTCGGCATACTGCAACACCAACCTGTCAGCGCCGGAGCGGCGCAAGGAGTCTATCGCGAAGACGCTGGAATGGGCGAAGTTGGTGAAAAAGTACGACGGCAAAGTGATCGTTGTTGGCCCGAACGGCGTGAAGCGCGACAGCTACGATTTCAAAGCCCATAAGGATGATATTGTGGCCACGCTCAACGAACTAGGCAAGGCCGTAACGGATGTGGGGCTTACGCCCGTGCTCCATCAGCACACCGGGACCTGCGTCGAAACGCGGGAAGAAACCTACGCGGTGCTCGAGGCCATGGACACTCGCGTGATGAAATTTGGCCCAGATATAGGGCAATTGCAGAAAGGCGGATCCGATCCGGTAAAGGTCGTAAGAGATTTTCTGCCGCTCGTCCAGCATATGCACTTGAAGGACTATTCGGGCGGCGCCGAATATCTCGGTTACTGCCCGCTGGGCCAAGGCAAGGTGGACCTTCCCGCGATCCTATCGATGATGGAAGGCCGTAAAACCGCGGGTCTCGTCATGGTAGAACTGGACTCGCCTCCTCCACAGCCGGTACCGGCGCTGGACAATGCCAAGATCGCCAAAGCCTATCTCCAAAAGCAAGGCGTCAAATTCCGGTCCTGAGCAGCGAACCTCAACGTACGCACTGTGAACCGGCGCGCGCGTTTGCTTGTGTCGCTCCTGATGGATTGTAGTGCCAAGAACACCAACAAGCACATTACGACGAGCATGGCCCACAGCATCGCGCGTTGACGCTCGGGCAGATTTGTTTTAATTCGCAAGGGCGGCCGGAAGTGGTAATGGTGTATGTGAGTCGAGAGCAAAAATGAGCGATATCAAGCGACGGGAATTTATGAGTTCACTGGCTGGATCGGGCGTGGCCTTTCAGGTGGCAACAGCAGAGGAAACGGCACCCCGGTATAGCGGGAAGCCGGAACTGAAGATCACCGACATTCAAGCCACGATTGTCAATGCCGGACGCAATTACGTATACGTCAAAGTATCCACGGATGCGGGCATTCACGGCTGGGGAGAAGCATATTCGGCGGGGCCGGATGAAGCAACAGTGGCAACGGTCCGCGATTTCAAATCCTGGCTCGTCGGAAAAGATCCGCGCAATATTGAATACCTGTGGGCAACAATGTACAACTTTACGCGCTTCCCGGGCGGCATGGTGGGCAACGCTGCGATTAGCGGTATTGAGCATGCGCTGTGGGACATCGCCGGGAAGGCCGCAGGGCTGCCGGTCTATATGCTGGCGGGCGGGAAGTGCCGTAATAAGATCCGCTGTTACCAGGCAGCTAACAATGGCGAACAGGCGAAGCGGCTGATTGCCAAATACGGATACACCGCCCTGAAGGCGACGCTGGGTTTCACCAATACCGTTCCGATGAACAAGACGGTCCGATCATTCGGCGATCGTGCCGCTGCAATGCGGGAGGCCGTGGGACCCGATGTCGATTTGTGTTTCGATGCTCATGCCAGAGTATTTGCGCCCTACGTTGCTTATGAATTGGCGGAAGCCCTGAAACCGGTGAAGCCGCTGTTTCTAGAGGAGGCGATTCGTCCTGAGAACCTCGCGGACATGGCAGAACTGCGCAAGAAGGTTCAGATTCCGATTGCGACTGGCGAGGAACTGTATACAAAGTTTCAATTCCAACAACTGCTGACCCTGGGAGGGGCCGACATTGTGCAACCGGACATCTGCCTTGCGGGCGGATTCCTCGAGCAGAAAAAGATTGCCGCGATCGCCGAGTCGCGTTATGTCCAGGTAGCACCGCATAACCCTCTGGGTCCTCTTGCCACGCTAGTTAACATTCATTTCGCCGCGTGCACACCAAACTTCGTGATTCTCGAATATCATCCGGATGATGAATCGCCTCGGAAGGATCTAGTGAAAGGCGAGACAATCATAGCTAAGGACGGCTATCTCGAAATTCCGAACAAACCGGGATGGGGCTACGAGATGAATGAAGAAGCATTCCCGCACATGCCTGGAAAGCCGTGGCATCGGGAGTTTTCTTTCGATCCAGACGGCGCGCCCAGCTTTATTTAGTCGGTTCCAAATATGGGTGAATTCATACAACACACCGCTTCACTCAATGGAGTGTTCGCAGTCCCGCCGCTGACACGCCAACAAGGCAAAAAGCGGGAGATCAACTTCGAAGAGAATGCGCGCCTGGTACGCCACATGGTTCAGGGAGGGATCTCGCGGTTTATATATGGCGGAAACGCGTTCCTCTATCACGTGACCCTTGCCGAGTATGAACAGCTTCTCCGGTGGCTTTCGGAGATGCAGTCGGAGGAGTTGTGGTTCATTCCGAGCGCGGGACCATCTTACGGACGATTGATGGATCAGGCGCCTCTGTTACGGCAGTTCGCACCGCTTTGCGTAATGGTGTTGCCGTGCGGCGATCCTCGAGATGCGGCAGGGATCGAACAAGGAATTCGGGAGTTCGCCGAAGCAGCCGAGGTGAAGCTGATGCTCTATCTGAAAGATGAAAGCAACATGGGCTCGGATCGCGAAGCCGGCCTCGATGTGGTGCGCCGACTGGTGGATGACGGTATCTGCATGGCGATCAAGTATGCCGTGGTTCGCCAGGAACCGAGAACCGACGCTTATCTTTCCGGGTTACTCGAGCGAGTCGATCGAAGCAAGGTGATTAGCGGCATGGGGGAGCGCCCCGCCGTGATTCATCTCCGCGACTGGAAGCTGACAGGGTTCACGACGGGATCGGGATGCCTGATGCCACGACTCAGTTCAAATCTGCTCGCCGCTTGTCAGGCCGGACATTTCGCGGAAGCCGAAGAGATACGTACTCAGTTTCTGGCCCTCGAAGATATCCGGGACGCCTGGGGCCCGGCACGGGTACTGCATCAGGCTGTCGAGTTGGCACAAATTGCAGAAACGGGTTCGATTCCGCCTTTTGTTTCGGCGCTCTCGTGCGCCCAGCAGATCGAACTGAAGGTAGCGGTTCAGAGACTGCTCGGGGCGCGTATGGAGTCGGTTCGGGTTCCTCAGAGCCGGTTTTCACAGATATAGGTCCATATTTCTCGCGTATTAATACAAAGTAGGGGAGAAGTACGGGTAATTCGTATCTGCCTTACACTTTCCGAGGGGCTGAACGATGGAATCTAGCCGCAAGCCGGAGGCGTCGGATCCTGCGCATGAAGAGCGAGCCGCCGCCGCGAGCCCGAAAATCAAAAAATCTTAAAAGAACTCATATAGTTTGGTTCCCCTCTTCGTTGGGGAAGAATCATCTACCGCCGCGGGCCGTAGTGGGGTAAAGGTTGTCCCAATTCCAATGCACCGAGATCGGGCGCACTACCTGTAAAGTCGTCAGTGATGTTTGGAAGGACGACACCGCGGTCAATCGGCGCCGAACCAGGTTTCAGGCGAAAGTCGAAATCTTCGGCTTTATAGACCGTTTGAACCTTTTGGAGATCTTGCGCGTCGAGCTTTTTGACGTTCACGAAGATGTCGTAGTCCAATTCGAGGCTGTGCCGATCCTGGCCCGTCGCTCGGCTATAGTCGGCGAGCGTCTTGAAGCGGCGAGTCTCTAAGGCAGGATTGGCGCCGGAACCACCGCGGCTGCCGGAATTCGGTGCTGCGTTGGCCCCTGGTTCACTCCGGCGGCGAGCCGCTAACAAGCCGCTATAGTCGGCGAGTATGTTCGCGGGAGGGGAGTTCCACTGGAAAGAGAATGCTGCTCCAGGATTGACTCGAAAGCCGTTATAGTCTGAGGAACTGTAGTTTGTATTTGTGTTGACGCTGAAAATGGCGGGAGCGGAGTTTTCTCCGAGCATTAGATTGTTACGCCAGTGCGCGTTAGCGGAGGAGCCGGCGGCGGTTTCCGTCAGGATCGAATTGTTGTAAAACAGTACTCCCGCGGCTCCGTTAGTCATTCGCGTCGATCCGCCCGGCGCGTGATAAGCGATGTTACGGATCCAATAAATCGGACCACCGATCGCCGGCTGATTGCAAAACGGATGAGAAGCCGAGTTCACCATCATGTTGCGCATCACTCGAACGTTGTGCATGCTGCCGTCGATCTCAAATGCGTTGTCATGAAAGTTTGTCATGTAGTTGTTGTAGAAATCAATGGCAACAGGCCGCCTGCCCCAGAACTCTTTCGGTGGATAGTGAGGCCCATCAATGGCGTGCGAACCGTCCGGGTTACCGTACGTTTCGACATCGATTCCGTCATGAAAATTGGCAACATAGTTGTAAGCGACCACATGGCCGGGGCCATAGACGCGAACCGCTGTATAGGAATCCAGCTTGGGGGGAAACTGCTGGCCATCTACTCCGTTGAATTGCGCCCAGAAATTCCCGATCCATCCAAATACGTGTTTCGGATCATCCCGTCCGATGAAATAGTTGTCGGCGATATAGAAATTACTCGAGCCGGAGTAATTCGTGAAAATTCCAATATTTATGTTCTCGAATCGGCATTGCTTGACGGTCAGACCTTTCGAACCCGCAATGAACTGCGTTCCAGCCCAAATTCCAATGTCGGTGTTGCGGATCGTCACGCCTTCAAAATAGTTGTAATTGGCCGCTTTGACGTTAAATAAGTTGAAGTTACCATTGCCGTCGAAGATTACTTCGCCATCGCCCGCGCCTTTAATGACAATCGGCTTCTCCGGCGTTCCGCTAGCGGTTAGGTAATAGGTCCCCTCAACAGGTGTGGTGGCATTGATTGCGATGTCGCCCGTGTAATATTCAGGATGGTACTTATAAACTCCGCCATGGACGAGTATGATATCGCCCGGCTTGACGCGAGGTCTACCGGCTGTCACGGTATCACCACCGCCGCAATAATAGTTGTAGGCACACATCAGAGCGTCGAATGCGGGCTCTATCTTCGTTCCCTGGTAGCCCTTGGGATAGACGTGAAAGACGCGGCCACCGGCAGCCGGCTTTGGTTCGGCGCGCGTTCGTACCGTCACCGTCTTCATAAACGTTCCTTTGCTTTGATCCCGAATTCCGTCCGGATCGGAAAGCACAAAACGCGCTTCATAGGGAGTGTCGGGCTCGAGATCGAGGATACTGCCGGCGAACATGTTGGGCGATATGACATCGAAAACGCCTTGATTCTGATAGATCCTTTCCCCTTGAAGGCGAAGTAGCGGGAGAGCCTGCTTCCATGTGGTCTCGCCCTGCTTCCGATAGGAAACCTCTACTCTCGCGTTGCGATTATCATCTCCCTGAATGAACCATTCAAAGCCCAGGTTGATCAGGGTGGGATTGTCAATGACGAACTCTCCGGGCTGTACTTTGTTCTGTCCTTGAGCCGCCGTCACATCAACGCCGGCAAGTAAACTGACCAGGAATAGCGCCGGAGATCTCCACTTACGTTTTTTCATTCAAGCCTGTCGACTAATTGGCGCTTACCAGTCGATCCTGTATATGTAGCCGGCGCCCGGACTGTTGCTGAGAACGCCGGGAGGAGCAATTCCAGCATCGCAGTAGTACATTTTTCCTTGATACATGTCCATGCCGTGGGGATCTGGATCTTTTCCCTTTTCGAGCGTCACGACTTCGAGTATGTGTCCATCGCTAATATCCTGTTTCAGAAAAACGTAGTCATTTGAGTAGCCCACCCACATACCGGGAGGATCCCAGGCCAAACCGTGTGGCCGCGTTAGATGCAATGGAAATCGCTCGCCGGCTTTGAAAGTAAGGGGATCTATGCGAACAACGGCATTCCACTTGAAGCACGTAATCCAAAGAGAGCCGTCGGCATAAAGGACGCCATGTACTCCACCGCCGTCGGGTACAGGGAAAATCCCAACCGTGCGACCAGTATCGGGATCAACCTGTACGATGCGGCCGTACTTAGGCTCGTCCGGCCGCGGCAGACGGCCGATTGGGCCGCCATTTGCGCCCATCCATAAGTAGCCCCCTCCGAAACCCATTCCGCTGGTGTTTGACGATTCGGTATCGAGTTTCTTCAACACGGCGCCGGTTTTCCAATCTAAAAGATAGGCTCGATCGCTGATCTGTTCGGCGACCCATAGGCCCTCTGGAGTGGCCGCCAGAGCATTCGGATTGCCCTCTGGCGAGCGGAAAAGGCGAGTGATCTTTCCGCGATGCGTGGGTGGTTTTCCGGACGCCATCAAGGGGCCGGCGAGCAACGATAACAGGAACGAGCGTCGATTTGTGTTCGTCATAGTTCAAAAGCACGTGCCACGGGTGAAATTGAGCGGCGAGGGTCGACCGTGCTGACTAGCACGCTCGATAGCAGGCAGAGAACGCAGGCGACGATAAATGGCGAGGTCCATCCGAAACCAGTCGCCAGGTAACCAACAACTACGGCGCCAAATGCTCCACCCAAATTGCCCAACGTATTCATTACGGAAGAGACAGAGCCGCTGTAATCTCCTCCGATGTCGATGCACATCGCCCAGGAGACGGCGACCGTTAGTTCCAGGCCCGCGAGAGCAATCGTCAAGCATACGATCGCGAGCGCAGGACTGGTCACCAGCACTCCAGGAAGCAGCGCCAAGCCCGCAATAAAAAACCCGGCACGCGAAACGACTACACGGCCGCGGCGGAGGTCCTTCCAGCGAGAGACCAATCTGTCCGACAAAAGACCGCCGGCCACGTTGGTCAACGTCGCCGCCAGCAGTGGAATGCTGGCTAGCCCGGATTTGAGTTCAGTGAAATGATGCGCCTCCCGCAGGTAAGTGGGGAACCATGCCAGGTATAGCCAGAGGACCCACCCGTAGCAGAAATAGCATGTGCTCAGGACCCAGAGATCAGAGCTTCGAAGGATGCGGGACCAGGGTACGGCACGGCTGGTTTGAGGCGTGCCGGCGATTTCCGCTTGTAATAGTTTGAGTTCTTCGGTGTTCACTCTCGAATGTTTGACGGGTAAATTGCGGTAGTAGCCGCACCATCCAATTGCCCAGAGAAGCCCCGCAATGCCGAAAATAAAAAACACTGACCTCCAGCCCCACACCGAAATCAGAAGAACGACAAAGAGTGGTGCAGTAGCTGCGCCAAGCCGGGAGCCTGAATGCTGAAAGCCTTGCCCAAATGCCCGCTGACGTGTGGGTAACCAACGCACGAGAGCTCGGGAGCCTGCCGGAAAAGCGCTCGCTTCTCCCATTCCGAACAAAAATCGGGTGAGGCCGAGCGACGTTGCACTGTAGGAAAGGCCTGTGGCAGCGGTAAATACCGCCCACCAAGCCATAGAGACGCCGAGGACGATGCGGGAACCAAACCGATCTGCCATCCACCCGCCAGGTACTTGAAACAGGGCGTATGACCAGTTGAATGCCGAGATGCTCCACCCCATCGTAATCTTGTCGAGGTGAAATTCTCGCATGATCTTGGGAGCAGCCGCGCCGATCGCCCCGCGCTCCATGTACATCATGAAAGCCATGACAAAGGTCAAACCTAAGACGTGGAGACGAACTCGGCTGGGACCCGAGCGGAGGACGGGTGTGAGGTCTACTTTAGTGCCGAGCGGGGTCAGAGGCGATCCTTCGATCTATGATAGTTTATCTATCACGCGAATGCAGCAATTATGTGGGACGCAATATCGGCACGGATCTCAGGACAACAATCCAGCTTCTGACGGCTGGCATAGGCGGGCAGGAGGACATGATTATCGACCTGGCCCTCGATCTGATACGTGACAGGCTGGGGCGCTCTAAGTCCGCCCGCCGGATGTCCAACGAAGCGCAAATCCGGTAATTGTCTTGCGCACGAGAGCCGAAAATTCCGGCTCCGGAACCGATCTCAGCGCCTCGACGATGGTGTAGTGTTCCTTGCCCATTGCGGCGGTCAGCGGACGGCCGCTGGCGAGAACTACGAACGCGAAAAGCGGAGCCATCAATCGCTCCAGTGTCTCGGCCAAGAAAGTATTTCCGGATAGGCGCCAGCAAAAGCGATGAAACGCGAAATCGCATTCTAAAAATTCTCGGCGGCCCCCGCGTTCTCCGGCCTCGACCAGATTGTCCACCAGTTTTTTCAACTCGTTCAGTTCAGCTTCAGTCACGCGAGACCGAGCCCATTGGAGCGACAAGGTCTCCAGTTCGATCCGAAGCGTGTAGAGTTGGCGCACTTCCTCGGTCTCGAACTTAGTAACCGAGCTGCCCTTGTTATTCACACGGCGCACAAAACCTTGATGCTTTAGATCGATGAGAGCTTCGCGAACGACCGGCGTTCCCACGTTCATTTCGCGTGCGACTTGCCGTTCCACTATCGAATCACCGGGCTTGAGCTGACCAGAAAAAAAGGCATTTTTCAATGCCGCTGTAACGCGTTCGGTGAGTGGGACGGGCTCGATATGGCCGAACACGGGGCCAACAGAGGCCGAGTCGCCTTGCATGTCTGGGTCGTTAATCATCTGACTCGATTTCCTGCAACGTACACGCTATGGATCGCACGGGTATTTTTGATGTCCTCCAGGGGATTTCGATCGAGCACGATCATATCCGCCCACTTGGACTTTTCCAGGGTTCCTAATTCTTTCGCCCCCAAAAACTGAGCCGCGTTTCGAGTGGCGCCGACAATTGCCTGCGCCGGCGAAAGCCCGGCCTCGACCATGAGTTCCAATTCCCAGTGCTCGAAATAGCCCGGAAAACGAGCCGGCGGACCAGCGTCTGTTCCGAAACCGTAGTGAACTCCGGCGTCGACCAATTTTTTAAGATTTTCCTGCGCCGTCTTCAGATATTCGGGATAGTGTTTGAAATGCGGATCAGAAGCAATCCTCTCGTGATATTCGGGGCTCGATAGGGTATGAGTTACTTCGGGCGCAACGCAGCACGCGAAAAACGGATCCCTCAAAAATGTGGGGGTCTGCGCATAGGCAAACATCGAAGCTTCGCGGCTTAACGTAGCCGCCATCTGCCACGTGCCGCGGCGTTTCATATTATCGATGAGATCTTGATCTATGGGTTTATCCCGAACACTATGCGCTAAACCATCCACGCCATAATTCACGAGATGCCTGGCATCTTCGAGATAGAAAATATGTGCGGCCACTCGCAGATGATGCTTGTGCGCGCTCTCGATGATCGCCTTCGACATTTCATATGGCATCTTTTTTTGGGCGCCAAGATGATCGTCCATCCAGAGTTTAATAATGTCGACGTGTTTTGCAGCCTGCGCGGCGACCGCGGGCTCCACTTCCCCAATGCTGGATATTCCCTGATTGACACCGGGCACACCGCCGTATCCGCCTTTGAAGACAAATCCTTGCCCGGCCGTATAAACACGCGTTTCGCGGGGCCGGCCCGTCGCTCGCTGCCGGTCTCGTATTACAAAAATCGAGTCCTTATCGGTTCCCATGCTCAGCACAGACGTGACTCCGTACGAGGCGTAGGTTTTGAGGTTCTTTTCGACGTTTTCCGGGGTGAAAAACTTTGCATCCTGCGCGAGTCCCTCGGTTATCCCGAGATGCACATGAAGACTGATCATTCCAGGCATCACGTATTTGGCGCGAAGATCCACAACTTCGGCGCCGGACGGCGTGGCCAACTGCGTTGCGGGCCCAATCCACACGATACGGCCGGTATCCACGATCATTGCGCTGTCATTGACCGCCGCTCGGCCCGTGCCATCAATGAGAGTGAAATTTTTGAGAACCTTGACTTCCGCGTGCAGTCCAGCGGCTACGCATATCAGCAGAAGCGTGAACTTACTTTTCATGTTCGGGCGCGATGGGGAGATCCGCGGGTTTTTGATTGATGGCGTCCATGAGAATCCGTTTTCCACGTGAGATATTGAAAATACCGCAGGAACAGAAACGGGAAAGATAGGTTACCGCCTCTTCAGGAGTGCGCCGGCCTTCTTTAACCCAATCAATCATCTTTCGCGCCAGTTGGTGGCTGATCATGCCATGGCCGCACATTGTGGACAGCATCAAGACCTGGGAATTCGGCAGTTTCTCAGTCTTGCCCTCAAATCCAAGTGAATAACCGATGCTGTGCCGTGGTATGCCGGCATGATGACAGCACTGTTCGGCGCCATCGATCGAGGTAGAAATGTTGATGCTAAGACCAAAATCCTCTTCTTTGATTCGCTTGACGAAATCTTCCGCCGCCGGCCGGTTGTCGAAAACCGCCGCGCACGTTGTGGGAGTATCCAGCCCTCGGATGACGGCTTGAAAATCTCCCTTCGTATCGCGCTTCCAATGCGACAAAGGATTGATGTTCCGCGAGGGCCGCAATGCGCCCCCGTGGCGAGCATCACCCAGGTTTACTGGTTTGTATTCCAAGGCGATTTCTAGAAAACGCCGCAATTTCGGCAGCGCATCCTGATCATTCTTTCCCTTGCTCGCAATTGCAAATACAATGTAATCATCCCTGAAGCTATCCGAACTGCCGAATCGATGCAGTGTGTTCGTCATGCATTTACCTGTTGAGGGGAAATTTGGGTGATTTGAGAGGCGTTTAAACGGCCGAGACCGATATTTGTTTTTGCTCGCTCGAGCTTGTATCCGAGACGCTCCAGAATTGGCTCAACGAGTTCATCCTCGCCATCAGAATCGCAGCGGACGCCCACGCCGAGCGCCACCACGGTGTTGAGCTTCTTCTCCACTTCCCAAACCAGCCTGATGATTTCTTCGGTCCGCGAAATTGGCACTTTGATCTCGACGATGGCCGACATCAGTTTTTCGTTCAGAATGTCCTCCCTGATCGTGCCAGTCGGAACGTCACTCATCAGAGACGTAATCGGGTTTCTTTTTTCAAACGTTACGCCCGCGCGGGCCAATGCCCAACACATCTCTTGCACCTCGGAGAATCGCACCCCAACGCCCGGCCTGCCGAACTCAATAGTGAACCCTACTTCACCGGCCTGTACACGTCCGCTGACATCATTTGTTTTCACCTCCTCCGTGCCGCGCCCTTCCACTCCCGTGGATTCATGGGGTACGCGAGGGTCGGAAAACGCTCGTCGAACGACACGCGGCCACGATAGTTCATCCGGTTCAAACGCGGCGGTCGGACAAACGTCGGGTTCCGGATCGAAACGAACCCGCGCCAACTTCAACACCTGGCGAAGAGTCCGCACGAGCGTCGGATTCAGATGCTCCTGGCTGAGACCGTTGTAGCAGGCATAACACTCGACGCACTCTTCCGCATTGATCTTTGCGCGATTCGTCGCCGGATCTATGTATATCGCCTCCATTGGACAGACATAGGTGCAGTTGCCGCACGCAACACATTTTTTAGGATTGATCCTCATACTGAATGATATGTCACGCGAGTAGCGAACAACAATCTATAATTTATCACAGCGCCCATGCAGCTGCTCAAATCCAAGACTCGCCAAATCGAGGCAAAGATTTTTCAATTTTTACACGCCTGTCACCCCAGGGCCAAAGCCTTCTTCTTGTGTCTCTCACTAGGGATACAACTCTATTCGCAGCAGGATCATCGGGCCTGGCGAGACTACGGCGGAGGGCCGGATTCATCGCATTTCGTCGCGCTCGACCAAATTAACAAGTTCAATGTGCATCAGTTGCAGGTCGTCTGGACGTATCCGACCAGTGACAAAGGATCGTACATATTCAATCCAATCATTGTGGATAACATTATGTACGTCCTCGCCAGGAAAAGTTCGTTGGTGGCTCTTGATGCGACGACCGGACGCGAGATCTGGATCCATGAAAATCTGCCCGGTCTGACAACTCGCGGTATAGCGTATTGGGAAAGCCGCGATCGACGTAGTGATCGAAGAGATCGGCGGCTGATCTTTGCCATCAATAATTATCTTGAAGAGATCAATGCCGAAACCGGCAAGTCCATTCTTGCCTTCGGGAAACAAGGGTTGGTCGACCTGAAGGAGGGGCTGGGCCGTGATCCTAAGACGATCTCTCGCATTCAATCCAACACACCCGGCCGCGTTTTCGAAAACCTGCTTCTGATCGGGTCGGCGACTGGGGAGGGCTATCTATCGCCACCCGGAGACATTCGCGCCTATGACGTTATCACCGGCAGAATGGTCTGGATTTTTCATACCATTCCACATCCCGGCGAACTCGGGTACGACACGTGGCCGAAAAACGCCTGGAAGTACTCTGGCGGGACGAACACCTGGGGCGAAATCACGCTGGACGAAAAGCGGGGCATCGCTTACTTTCCGACCGGATCGCCCACATACGACTATTACGGTGCCGATCGGACGGGAAATAACCTTTTCTCCGATTGTCTGCTCGCACTCAATGCCCGTACAGGAAAGCTTTTGTGGTATTTCCAAATGGTCCACCACGATCTTTGGGATTACGTGCGACGGCGGCCCCGCAACTCGTAGGTGTTCGTCACGAAGGGAAAATGATCGACGCAGTGGCGCAGTCCACTAAGCAGGGTTTTCTGTTCGTATTCGATCGAGTATCGGGCAAGCCATTGTGGCCGATCGAGGAACGTCCGGTTCCAAAGAGCGACATGCCCGGAGAGCAAGCATCGCCCACGCAGCCCTTTCCTACTGCCCCGCCACCTTTCGCACGTCTAAAGATGACGTCCGAGGATATAGATCCTTACATCCTCACATCGGAAGAACGCGCAGGCTGGAAGGAAAGGCTGGGGCACATCCGGAACGAAGGCATTTTCACGCCACCGGCTTTGACCGAGACGTTGTCACTACCGGGAGCTCGTGGAGGATCCAATTGGGGAACGGTGGCTTCGAACCCCGCCAAGGGGCTGATGTACCTCACGACGCAAGACTGGCCCACGATCTACAAACTAAGCCCCAAAGATCCTTTCAGTGAACCAAGCTCCAGAGGAGACGCAGGAAATCAACAAGGCCGGGCCATCTACGAAAGAAGATGTCAAGGATGCCATGGAGCGGGAGGGGCCGGCTCTGCATCCGGTCCCCCGGCTCTTACCGATATTGGCGCACGGCTCGGAGCAAATGCTTTCAGACAGGTGGTCGTCGCCGGGCGTGGTGAAATGCCGGGGTTCGCGGATCTGGACAGTTCCGCGATAAGCGCCTTACTAGAATTTCTGAACAAGAGCAAGGGCGTAACGGGGGAGCCGATTCCATTACCAAAAGGCCCGGTAGTAGCATCGGGTGGCGCGCCCGGAGGACTGGAGATTTACGGCGAGGGCAAAGTCCGGTACAGCCCGCTCGGCGGACCTCCTTATCCGGCCGAACTTGATCTACATCTGAATCGCTACTACACTGCCTGGGGTCTCTATCCAGATCAACCTTTCGTGATTGGTCCTCCGTGGTCTTCGCTCGTGGCTTATGACTTGAATAGCGGAACCATCAAGTGGAAAGTGCCTTTAGGACAGGACGAAAGAGCAACCGAGCAGGGCGCTCGGGAAACCGGCGCCTTTATGGCTGAGCGCCATGGAATCATCGTTACCGCGACAGGTCTGCTTTTTGTTGCTGGATCCGACGGCAAGCTCCGCGCTTATGAAGCGGATACCGGCAACATTCTCTGGACTGCACCGCTGCCCGCAGGCTCAGAAGGTATTCCAGCCATGTACGAAGTGAACGGACGGCAGTACCTGGTGGTTACATCGTCGTCGCGAATCAACGCCGGTGGTGGCCACAAAGGAGACGGCGCCGCGCCGGCTCCAAACGGGCCGCCAAGCTACATAGTGTTCGCCTTGCCAGAACGTTCCAAAAAGGATGAAAAATGAAAGCCATTATTGAAAAACTGCTCACGGATTTCGAGGAAGGGAAAGTATCGCGCCGCCAACTCGTATTCGCTCTTGGCGCCGTCGCCGGCACCGTGGAAGGAGCGCCGAAGACGGCCGAGCTTCGGGCTAACAGCATTAACCACGTCACGGTCCGAGTTCCCGACCTTCACCGCACGTCACAGTTCTATCAGGAATTCTTTGGGATGCCGTTGGTGCAGAGTTCGCCGACGATACACATTCTCGCCGTCGGAGACGGGTTTTTTGGAATTGAGCAGGGCGACCAACCGCCTAAAGTAGATCACTTCGACTTCGGCATAGAAGGTTTCGATGCCGATGACGTAATCGCGAAATTGAAAGGACGGAACCTGACGCCGATCGGTACTGGGAAAGAGTCGCTAAAGTTCCGAGATCCGGATGGATTTCTCGTGCAACTGAACGCAAAATCCTACAAAGGCCACGTAAGTTAACTTACGCAACAGGCCAGAGCCCTTCAATTTTCTTGACCGTCCCGGTGTCTCGACATATAATCTATCATCGTTACTAGCTTCACCGAGTCCGTGAGGCGAAGGGGTTCACAAGATGATGATGAATCGGGCGCGCGCAGCGTTTGCCACTGGAATTATTCTGTCCGGCCTGCGGCTTTTTGCGCAAACATCGGCGGGCATCAATGGATCGGTCTTAGATTCCAGCGGCGCGTTAATTCCCGGGGCTAATGTCGTCGTGACGAACCTCGAGACGGGCGCAAGGCGCGAGACCGTGAGCAACGAAAGTGGGGCGTACCAGATTCCACTTTTACCGCCCGGTCCTTACACAATCGCTGCGCGAAAGCAGGGATTCAAGCAGTTGACGCGCGATGTACGACTCGAGCTAAATCAGGTCGCGGAGATCGATTTCAATATGGAGACGGGCGCCGTGAGTGAAACGGTCGAGGTGCAGGCGTTAGCGCCGCTGCTCGAGCCGAGTACTTCGTCGGTGGGACAAGTGATCGAAACGAAGGCGGTGAGCGATCTTCCTTTGAATGGCAGAAATTTTGCGCAGCTCGCGATTCTAGGTCCCGGCGTGACGGGCGTGGGTTATGCGGCGTCCGGAACAATCGGCAGCGGGACCAGGCCGGATGATATGCGACCTGGGACGGAACTGTTTTCAAATGGCAACAGAGAGCAGTCGAACAACTTCATGCTGGATGGCGTCGACAATAATTTCCGCCGCAACGGCCTGATCACGTTACGGCCGTCAGTTGAGGACGTGCGTGAATTTAAAATTCAGACCAATCTGTTTCAGGCCGAGCAAGGCCGCAACCCGGGCGCGACGGTCAACGTGATTACGAAGTCGGGATCTAACGCGTTTCACGGCAGCGTCTACGAATTCTTCCGCAATACGCAGCTCGACTCCAAGAACTTTTTCGCCAAACCCGGAGCGCCCAAAGCGCAGTACCAACAGAACCAGTTTGGAGCGAGCCTAGGCGGTCCTATCCGGCGCGACAAGCTTTTTTTCTTTGCTGATTATGAAGGATACCGCAAGCGCCAAGGCACATTCGCTTCCGTGAATACCGTTCCGACGCTGGCAATGCGCAGTGGAGACTTTTCCGCAGTTCGCCCCATCTACAATCCGTTTTCGGTACACCCTGTAACCGGAACAGCAAGTGGATATGCGCGCGATCCGTTTGCAGGGAACAAGATTCCCTCATCGATGTTCGATTCCGTGACTAGCCGCGTGATTCAGGCGTACCCATTGCCCGATACGCCTGCCCTAGCGAACAACCAGGTAACAAATCCAGTGCTCGGTCAGACCTGGGATCAAGGTGACATCCGCGTCGACTACAACTTCGGCGCGAATACTACAATCTTCGGACGCTTCTCGCAGCAAAACACGTTGACACTGCCTCCTTCAACATTCGGATTGAGAACGGTCCCGGGCTTAGATGTGCCAGTCGGGCTCGGAAACTCTACCACCTATGCCGGCACCAATGACCTTGTCGCCCATCATGCCGTGATCGCAGGAACCCACGTCTTTAGTCCGACGCTTATCCTCGATGCCCGATTCGGATATGGCCGCTTTCATTTGAATGCATTGAAGGATGGCGCTTCGCCGGGCGCAAATTTAGGAGAGAAGCTGGGCGTAAAAAATTCGAACCAAGGCCCGTTTTCCTATGGATTCCCGATCTTCGCGCCATCCAATTACACGGGGGTCGGAGGACCGGCCGCTCTTCCTACGCTACGGCTGGAGAATACATTCAATCCAAACGTCACGTTAACGAAAGTCAACGGCGCGCACACGTTAAAATTCGGCACCAGTATCGTAAGGCGGCAAATCATCGATTTCCAAACCAATCAAGGTGACGGGCTATTCAATTTCGACCCGACTTTCACGTCAAATCCAAACAATGCGGGAGCGACCGGCGATTCGATGGCCAGCTTTCTACTGGGTACGGCGTCCGGGATCAGTCAGGACTTTCTGCTTGTCTGGCCTGGAATTCGGACCATGGAAATAGGGTCGTTTGTACAGGACGACTGGAAGGTAAACGCACACCTGACTCTGAATCTCGGCCTTCGATACGAGTACACTCCGCCGCCGGTCGAGGTGAACAATCAATGGGCAAATGTGAATCTCGTCACTGGCAAACTGCTTCTGGCCGGAGTAAATGCAGACCGCCAGGTGGGTGTCGAGAATGATGGAAACAATTGGGCTCCCCGCTTCGGTTTCGCGTATCAAGTGCGGCCGCATACGGTGATTCGTGGAGGGTTTGGAATCTTTTATAACACGCAAGGAAACGGCTCGGCATTGTTCCGCCTCCACCGGCAACTGCCGTTCGGACCAAGCTACTCCGCGACCGTGGATCAGTTCTCCGCTACTCCCGCGCGCGTACAAAATGGCTTGCCTCCTATTCCGAAAGTCGATACGCAGACTCTGATTAACAACCCGTCCGGAAACTTCAATGTAGTTCCGCCGAACTACAAAACAGGTTATGCGCAGCAGGGCAACTTCGGAATCGAACAGGAAATTCCGAAATGGGAGTTGGTTGTGAAGGCCGCCTATCTGACGAATCTAGGCCGGCAAGTGGATTCCAACTTCAACATCAATACCCCCGATCCCGGTCCCGGCAGTCCGGCGTCGCGCCGGCCGCTGCGGAATATTTTGCCGAACGTCGTCAACGCTACGTACGGCGATACCACGGGAATTTCCAATTATCACTCGCTGCAGGTATCGGCAGAACGGCGTTTCAGCAAAGGGCTTGCATGGTTGGGCTCTTACACGTATTCCCATTCGATCGACAACGTTCCGCTACAGCAGGGCGGAGGAGCAGATGGACCGATACCCCAAGACATCCGTTATCGCTTCCTGGATCGCGGAACGAGCGGATTTGATATCAAACATCGTACGTCGCAAAGTGTTATATACGATTTGCCATTCGGGAAGGGACGGCATTTCGGTATCTCCAATTCCTTTGCGAACGCGATCTTCGGCGGCTGGCAAGCCAATGGAATTCTGACAGTGCAGAGCGGATTGCCGTTTACCCCCACGCTCGCTACCTCGGTATCAAACGCTGGCGGTAGCCGACCTGACCGATTGACCTCCGCCGGCATCTCGAATCCGACGATCACGCATTGGTTCGATACATCTTTTAATACGGCCGGATCGGCTTGGGCCACGCCACGTCAGTTTACTTACGGCAATGGAGGCCGTAATATTCTCCGCGGGCCTGGCCGCACCAATTTGGATTTCTCGACTTTCAAGATGATACCTGTCACCGAACGCTTCCAATTACAATTCCGCGGCGAGTTTTTCAATATTTTCAATCACCCTCAATTCGATCTTCCCAACGCGACAATCGGTAGCGCCGGGGCGGGCGTGATATCGTCAACCGTTGGCTCGCCTCGGGACATTCAGTTCAGCCTCAGGTTGACGTTTTGAGTTTTATTGCCAAGTCATTTCTTGTCCTTCTGGTTGGATTGAGATTGGCGGCGGATCCTGACGACGGTAAGATTCTTCGTCCGACTGACAACTCGTCGTTTACAGGCGGTGAAGTTGATTTGATCGCGACCGCAGCGGGTGGCGACCTTCAGCTTGATGGTACGCCCATTCAAGCGTCTCAGCCGTTTCCGAATGTCTTTCAGGCTGCTTTAAAGGTTTCACCTGGACCGCACTCGGTAGTGCTGACTTGGGCGGGCGGCAGAAAGGAAGTGCACTTCTTTGTAGGGCCTAATCCTCCAGCCGGCTTTCAACCATTTCGCCAACATCCGCCCATTCCGGGCATCGAGTGCACACAATGCCACGCTCTAAATCAGCACGGCCGCTTTGTGTTTAAAGGCGGCTGCTTCGAGTGCCACAAACGTGATGAGTTTGCCAAAGTTCATACTCATGACCCTTCCGTGCTGGAGCAGTGTGGAATGTGCCATAACGCCCACGGATCAACGGTGAAGGCGCACCTTCTCTATCCGAAAGAAACTGCTTGCAAGATCTGTCATGACTGACGGCGTGAATTACCTCAGGATACGCACATAGGACCGATCAATCTCCGAAATCTTGCCGGTTCCCGCCATCCCCATATCAGTGGCCAACTCGCTTTGGAGTATATCCATCACCTGCACGACGCCGGGCTGTCCGAATGCTGCTAATCCCCACAAATAGGGCCTTCCGACGCCGATGGCGGTAGCGCCCAAGGCGAGCGCTTTAAAAACATCGGTGCCGCGCCGGAAGCCACCATCCACCAGCACCGGAATCTTGCCACCAGCCGCCTGAATACACTCCGGCAATGCTCTAATAGTTGACCCGGTCTGATCTAACTGCCGGGCTCCATGATTGGATACGATAATCCCGGACAATCCGTGCTTCACTGCAAGCTCAGTATCTTCAGCAGTAAGCACGCCCTTCACAACTACTGGAAGTTTACTCGCTTCCCGCAGTTGCCTCAGCGTGTCCCAAGTGGGAGTCGGAAACGGCCGAGGCTTTGGGGCCTCACCCGCAGTCCAGAGCACATCGCCCGGCTTGTAGACCAACTCGCCCTTCGCGTCTCGGGGAACTCCATTCCCTTGGCACCAATTCCGCACCAATCCGTTGTGCATACTCCGCTCGCGATGCGAAACCACGTATATATCGACTGTTACCGAGATAGCCGAGCAACCTTGGTCCTCGAGCTTTTCTGCAAATGCCGCCATCTGGCTCTTGCTCCGGAATTCGGCCGCCGTTGTATATTGCCACCACACCTGCGGCCCTTTGCCGGATGAGACAACGTCGCCGATGCCGCCCGACGTAATCATCATGGAGTTTGCCGTTCGAGCGGCTAACGCAGTCTCCCGCTCGCCATTGGGCACGAAGCAGTTCTTGCCGCCGGTCACCGTAAGATAGATCGGTTGCCTAAGCTGCTTTCCGAACAGTGTTACGGAGGTATCGATCTTGCTCACATCATTGCGAAGAAAGTGAGGTCGAATAACGATATTGTCGAAGTCTTCCCGATTCGCGTGAAGAGAAACTTCGTCATCGGAGCCTTCGTCCAGGTAGTCCCAAGCGACGGGGTCTAGTTTGACCTTGGCCAACTTAGCGAAATCGAATACATTTACTTGCTTGAGCAGCGGATTGGTAAGCTCACTGAATTTGCGATCGGCAAGAAGCGGGGAACTGGCTACGAATTGCAGAAACGAACGTATGGCTTGGCGGCGATTCACAGAGTAGAACGTATCACAAATGGCTCGGAGAGATCAATGATAGATTAACTATCGTAAAGCACTGCTGCACGGTCTCTTCTTGGCCCACGCTGTAAGGTATGCGCATGTAGAAAACACAATATCCAACCAGACTGCCGGTGCTGTAGCCTTGCGGCTGATAGTCCCAGATCTGCAATTCATAACCTGTTTGGTGCGGTTGGCCCGCTTTCTCCAAACGGAGAAAAACCTCGTCAGTCGCAGCCAACCGGCGCTTGTACCAGGGCAGGAGATCGTCTCATCCTCGACACGGAATCGCCTGTACCCGGAGCCGCGGCGGTAGTGCGTGGCTCCCCTCCGGTGAGGCTCTTTCCGTCAAACAGCAATCTCTAGCCTTGTGCCGCCTCCGTTGCGGTGAGCGTATTTAGTCTGCTTTGACCACTCAGGAGAGCGGTGGCTAACAGAGCAACAGGTATTCGGAGTGATTTCATGCTCCAAGCGCAATTCTGCCCATTTGCCTGTTGACAGTCTATCCTATATCATCTAGCATAGCATATCATCGTTGATAGTTCATTGCACATAGAAAGGAATTTCGACCGAAATGTCTAGTCAGCAGGATTCGAACGAGCAGCAAGGGGCGTCTGGCCGCTGGACGCGCCGTCAGATATTGGGCGCATCCGGTATAGGATCCGGATTGTTGGTTGCTGGAACCGCCGGTCTCGCCGGACACGCGGAACGAGCTCAGGCGGGCGTTTTTCGTCGCAAAGCTGAACGCAAAGGTAACCCCGTCATCGATGGGCACATTCATCTTTGGAAGCTTCCACGCAACCAGCCGCCCATAAATGACAACGCCACGTATCCAACCGGTTGCTGCGGCAGTATCCCCTGGCTCGAAGTGGATCGCCTGATGCCCGACTATGATGCAAGAGTCGGCGGCCCAAAGGTCGACAAAGTTGTATTGATTGAATCGAGTGTCGGCGTCCCACCGGACAAGATCATCCAATCCAATCTCTGGATGTTGCAGACCGCCGCGACAGATAACAAAATCCTGAGCGTCGTAGGCAACTTGGATGTCACACAATCGCCGAGCACCTTTGCCGCACAGGTGAACCAGTTGTCTACGGACAAGAATTGGGTAGGAATCCGCATCGGCGGAATTTTCCAACCGAACGCAGACCATATTTTTGCCAACATCCAGCCAAATGTGTTGACGAACCTGGCGCTACTTGCGAAGCGGCGATTAATGATCGATACATTGGGGATCACCGGTTCGGTCCTGCGTTCGATAGCCGACGTAGTGCCGGGACTTACGATCGTAATGGACCATCTCGCTGGCAAGGCCACCAGTTTTGATGTGGAGGATTCCTGGAAAGCAGATATGTACCAGGCTGCAACCGCCCCAGGTGTGCACATCAAAGTGTCCGACACCCATAAACTCAGCGCCCAGTCCGTAACCGGCGCTCCGGCGGGCCTGATTCAGTTTCAGCCGGTGGCCGATCCGGAACCCTACGAACCCACGCTCGAATTTCTTTACAGGACGTTCGGGGAGGATCGGCTCATCTTTGGCACGAATTGGCCTGTAAGCGACGCCGGTGGAATTTATGTGGACAGCATCGATCTCGAGATTAGTATTGTCGAAAGCTTTCTAGCGAACAAGTCCGACGGCCGGGACAAGGTGATGTATCGGAACGCTCAACGGGTGTACGGCCCACATAAAACCTAACGCGCAGTTCTAGCTCATTTCCACGCGTATAGGAGGGAGCGGGCACTGCTTTCGTTCAAACAGTTTGAATTCCGCGTTGACGCCCGTCCCCGCTTTGCTTAGACTCCTGATAACATTCGGCGTGAGATCGCGGCTGGGAGCGCCCGGACTGTTCCAGTTTTGCGAGATGGATGTCCACGCCCCGCCGCCTGGGGAGGTCGAACTATGAAACCCGCCACCACCGTTACGAAGGTCTGTCGCATCCTCGACCAATTCAAAAATCGTCCGTCGTTGGGAATAACGGACCTGGCACGCAGCCTGCAGATGCTTCCGAGCGATGTCCATCGTATTGTGAGCTCGTTACAGCTCTATGGTTACGTCCAGCAGAACCCGGAAACCAAGCGCTATCATCTGGGCGCCGGCCTACTAAGGTTGAGTCTCACTAGCCTACAGCGAAATATCTTTCAGGAAAAGGGCCGCGCCGTGCTGATCCGGCTCTCGGCGCGGCTGGATGCCGCTACGCACCTGGGACTGCTCGATACAGGCCGATGTGAAGTCTTCGTGGCGTATCAAGTCGACAACGTGGCGCTCGACGTCTTTAAGTCCCACCTCGGCTCGACGGCCGCGATGCATTCCACGGCGTTAGGCAAAACGATTATGGCTGGGCTGGATGCCGAAACATTTCAGCGCGCTCTCGAACGTTGCGGGCTACCGAAGAGCACGGGAAAGACTATTACCGAAATACCGGCACTAGAAAAAGAGCTCGAGCTTATCCGCCAGCGCGGCTATGCTACCGACTACGAAGAGTCTGCCGAAGGAGCATGCTGCATCGGCAGTCCCCTACGCAACTGTACAGGCATGGTCATCGGAGCGATTAGCGCATCGATGAAAGCCAGCCGCTTTCGCGCGATGGATCAGAATCGCCTGGCAAGCGTTGTAAATGCGGCCGCGGAGGAACTCTCGGGAATGCTCGGCTACGACCCCAGCAGCGCCGAACAGTATCGACATGCGGGTTAGCGGAGATCAGTTATGAACCAATCATTGAATGTTGTCTCCAGGCGGCGGGCGCTCGCCTCCGGTGTATCTGCCGCGTTGCTGGGCGGTCAGACTCGAGCCCAGAGCAAGGCTCGCGCCCTCGCGCTGGTCGGAGATCGCTATCACAACCCCGACTACATTCGCGTCGCGCTCGATAAGGTCTTTACTCCGCTTGGCGTCAAAACGGATTACACCATCGGCTATGATTCCATTTCGTCCAGCCTGTTAAAGCCTTACGATTTATTCCTCATCCTGCGCGACGGAATGATTTGGCCGCAAGGATATCTCGGCCCGGACGCCTACCCGTACCAGCAAGGTCTCGAGAACAAGAACGACTTTCCCGCGGCCAAATCAGAGGCTTGGATTACCGATGAGCAGGCAAACGCTATCAAAGAGTTTGTCAGCGCCGGCAAGGGCTTTTACGCGCTGCACAACAGCAGCCACATCTCCGTTTCTTCAAAGACCTACCGCGAAGTCATGGGCGGCGCTTACATCGGACATCCCACGCTGCGCCCATTTAAAGTGCGGATCACTAACCACAGTCATCCGATCACCACGGGCATCGAGGATTTCGTCGTCAACGATGAGCAGCATTACGTTGCCTACGACAAAGATCCCAAGAATATCCTTGCCGAATCCGATAATGTCGACGGCCTCGACTATGAGGGGCATGGGACCAAATCGATTGCCGCCTGGGCTTACGATTATGGGAAAGGCCGCGTCGTATTTACAGCCGTCGGCCATACGATTCATGCGCTATGGGTCCCACAGCACCTCGAGCTTCAGAAACGCGCGGTTCGTTGGCTGCTTAAGGAAATATGAAACGGGCGCTCTTGGGCTTGCTGGCGGCTACGGTATTTTCGGGCACAGGAGTCTCGAGCGACGTGCCAGCGAGTAGCCATTATTACGTTTATGTGGGCACCTATACAGGACCCAACAGCAAGGGCATTTACGCCTTTCGTTACGATGCATCCCAGTTAGCACTGGAGCCGCTCGGCGTGGTAGGTGAAATGCCGCGCCCCTCCTTTCTCGCGGTTTCTCCCGATCGCCATTTTCTTTATGCGGTGAGCGAGCTCGGCAATGACGGCAAATCCGAAGGTTATGTCTACGCCTTCGCGATCGAGCCGGCCACCGGTAAGCTGGCCTTTCTAAATCGGCAGCCTTCCGGCGGCGGCGGAGCCTGTCACTTGGTGGTCGATAAATCGGGGAAATTTCTGCTCGTCGCCAATTACGGCTCCGGCAGCGCCGCTTCTTTCCCGTTAAAGCCCGACGGCTCTATCGGCGACCGCATATCCAAGATTCAATTCGAAGGTTCCGGGCCGAACGCGGGACGCCAGCGCGGCCCGCACGCCCACGCGGTTGTCCTATCGCCAGACAATCGATTCCTGTTTGTTCCCGATCTCGGAACGGATCATGTTCAAATTCTTCGCTTCGATTCCTCGAACGGCAGTCTCGCTCGCAACACTCCGGCTGAAGTTGCCGTAAAGGCCGGCGCCGGACCGCGTCATTTCACCTTCTCGCCTGACGGCCGTTTCGCGTACCTGCTTGGCGAGATGGGTTCTCTAGTTGTCGCGTTCCGCTATGATTCCTCAACCGGGGGCCTTACCGAGATTCAATCCGCTTCTACGCTGCCCGATGGTTTTACGGGCGAAAACAATTCCGCGGAAATCGTGGTGGATTCCGGCGGCCGATTCCTTTATGCATCGAACCGCGGGCATGACAGCATCGCTGTTTTTTCCATTGATCGCGAGACAGGCAAACTCGAACGCATCCAGATCGAGTCCACCCAAGGCCGCACGCCTCGAAACTTCGCCATCGACCCAATCGGACGGCATGTGCTTGTCGCCGGCCAGGATTCCAACCGGATCGCGCTCTTCAACCGGGATGCGCAAACCGGGAAACTGGCCTTTGCGGGCCAAACCACGGATGTCCCCTCGCCGGTCTGCCTGCTCTTCAACCCCGCGCCCTAGTGAACGATCATATTTCTTCTAATATTTTGAACGTTGGATTGACCCGGCTGCAGGATCTCATTACGCTCGGGTTACATCGATTGAATCGATCGGGAAAGAGTGGTCTGAGATGACTACACGATTCACCTGCCTGCTCGCGCTATTCGCACTGGGGTTGACCGCACAAAATAGCGGTGTCATTTTCGGCACCGTAAGCGATCCGTCGGGCGCCGCACTCATTCACGCCGATATTACAGCCACAAACCAAGCTACTGGAGATGTGACCAAGGTCCAATCCAACGAAGCCGGCGACTACATATTTCCGAACGTGCAGCCGGGAAGCTATAAACTCACGTGCCAGGCGCCGGGCTTCCAAACGCTCGAACAGGGCGGCATTGTTCTTGAAGTTGACCGCCGCGAGCGCGTGGATCTCCACATGAAAATTGGCGAGGTTAAGCAAGTCACCGAAGTCCAGAGCACCGTAACAACCGTCGACACGCTCAGCTCCGCCGTTAAAGAAGTTGTCGATACACACCGTATGGACGATTTGCCCGTGAACGGCCGCAACGCTCTTTCGCTGCAGGCGCTGCTTCCAGGAGCCATCCAAATGGGCTCCGGATCTGCCGCCAGCGGCATTGCACTCAACACCAATCTGGTTTTTAGCGTGAATGGCTCGCGCCCCGATCAATCCGCCTACGTTCTGGATGGCGGGCTCAACATGGACATGTACAACAACGTTCCGGCGGCCTTCCCGAATCCTGACACGCTGCAGGAATTTTCCATGCTACAGAACAGCTATAGCGCCGTGAACGGCCGCAACGCCGGCGCCATGGTCAACATGATCACCAAGTCGGGCACCAACCGTCTGCATGGCGACTTGTATGATTTCTTTCGCAACAGCAACATGGACTCTCGCAATTTCTTCTCCAGCGCGGTCTCACCCCTGCATCGCAACCAATTTGGCGGCACTGTGGGAGGTCCCGTGTTGTTGCCGCACTACAACGGGCGCGATCGCACGTTCTACTTTTTTGCCTTTGAAGCCACTCGCCAACGCCTCGGCACTACCAATTCGTCCACTGTAGTTCCCACTGCACTCGAGCGGCTAGGTGACTTTTCCCAAAGCCGCGCCGGTGGCCGGTCCATAACGGTCGCTCCGCCTTCTTCCGTGACAGCCTCAAATCCTATCGGCTCTCCATTTCCCGGGAACAAGATTCCGGCGAATTTGCTCGACCCGGTTGCTGTGAATTTCACCAAGGCGTTCCTGCCGCTTCCGAACGCTTCCGGAAACATTTACTCGTACAATCTTTCCGTGCCCACAAACGACAATCAAGTCGTCACAAAAATCGATCATTCTTTCTCGAACGCGAACAAATTCAGCATCCGTTATTTTTGGGACGATACATTTAACATCCAGAACACGGTTGTACCCGCTTTCAACTCACAAAATAATTGGGTTACCCACAACGGGACCGTCAACGACACGCACATTTTTACTCCGCACCTGGTCAATGTTGCCACCGCGACGGTGGCGCGCAATACCTTCATACGGAGTCCGCTTGTCACCAACCCTGCCAACTTTGCCGCGCTAGGCTGTCAGTCCTGCATCCCTCTCTCACCTCCAAGCGTCCCCACCGACTGGGCAGTCAGCGTCGCCGGGGGAATCGGGCTGCGCGTGCCCACAAACTACTTCAGCTATATGATGAACTACCAGTTCGTTGATACTGTTTCTTGGACGTTGGGAAATCATCTGCTTCAGTTTGGGGGCGACATTGCGAAAGTGCGCCGAAACGGCCGCGAATATTTCCAGAAGGACACCCAATTTGCCTTCAACGGATTGCGGTCCGGTAACTATGGCTACGGCTATGCTGATTTCTACCTAGGTTCTGCTGTAAGCGTCTACCAGAATTCGCCAATTTCGTCTTTTCAATATAAGTGGACTCCGTTTCTTTACGTCCAGGATGATTGGCGCGTTTCCCACAAGCTAACCGTCAACTTGGGAATGCGCTGGGAACCCTATATTGCAATCGAGGATTCGTTCGGTCAGAATGCGGCCTTTCGCGCGGGCCAGAAATCCACCGTGTACCCTCTAGCGCCGCTCGGTTATGTGTTCCCGGGCGATGCGGGCATTAGCAGCGGTGTCGCGCCCAGCCGCTATCGCCGGTTCTCGCCGCGGGTGGGCTTTGCCTATGATCCTTTCGGCGATGGCAAAACCAGCATTCGCGCCGCCTATGGAATTTTCTCGGACACGCTCCAGCTCGTCGCTTTAAACTCCAATCCGACGGACCAGCCCTTTTCCTACGGTTTAACCACTTTCAACGTCCCGTTTTCCAATCCTTACGTGAATAACCCGGCGCAGCTCCAGCTGCTCCAGTCCTATCAGCGCCCCACCAGCGCTTCGCAGCGCGCAACCTGGCCCTTTTACCTTCCTCTGCAAGTCATCTCGATGAATCCGGATTTCACGAGCGGCTATATTCAGCAGTGGAACTTCAATGTGCAACGCGAGCTGCCGGGTAAGATCGTGCTCACCGCCGGCTATCTCGGCAACAAGGGCACTCGCCTGCACGTGAACGAGCAGGTCAATCCGGCCATTTACATACCGGGACAATCGACCACGGGCAATGTCGATTCGCGCCGCATTTATCCGGGATTCCAGACCATCGAGAGCATTCAATCTACCGCCAATTCGACTTATCACTCGCTGCAGGTAAGTTGGAATCGGCGCTTCGAGGGCGGGTTTACTTTCCTCGGCTCCTATGTCTGGTCCAAAGCTATCGACCTGGCTTCCACGGATGGCAATAGCGGCCTAGGTAATCAGGCCTCGAATCCGTTCAATTGGAGCAGAGATAAAGGTCCCGCCGATTTCAATGTGGAACATCGCTTCGTTAGCTCTTTTATTTGGGACTTACCGTTCTTCCGCGCCTCGCATAATGTGGCTCATATGTTACTAGGCGGCTGGCAGTTGAACGGAATTCTTACCTTGCAAACAGGCAATCCCTTCTCCGTCACCGCCGGTGTCGACCGCAGTCTTGCAGGCGTGGGCTTGGATCGTGCCGATGTTTCCGGCAATGTTGCTACCTACGGTGGCTCATCACACGGAGCCGAAATTTCTCGCTTCTTCGACACCTCCGTGTTCGCGCTTCCTGCGCTCGGCACGTTCGGGACTTCCGGCCGCAACATTCTCACCGGTCCAAGTTTCGCGAACTTCGATGCCGGCTTGTTCAAGCAGTTTCGCATCGACGAAAGTCGCCGGTTCGAACTGCGTTGGGAGGTCTTCAATACGTTCAACCATCCTAACTTTCTGAACCCGACCGCGTCTTTTTCGAGCACGAACTTCGGGCGCATTCTTTCGGCGCGCGATCCACGCATCATGCAGCTCGCGGCCAAGTTCTATTTCTAAATGCTCACAATTTTTTGCCTTTCCCGACTTCCTCTGCTGCTCGCGGCCATGCTGCTTTTGGCCGCCTGCACTCCCGACCAGTCCGAAAGCGGCGTCACTGCGCCGAAACACGACAACTTTCCGGCCGCCGGCTCAATTCTGCGCCTGGACCCCGCACTGGACGCCCTCGTTCCTCCAGATACAAAGATTGAAAAACTCGCGGGCAGCTTTAAATTCACCGAGGGACCGATCTGGTTTTCTAACGGCAACGTCTGGTTCAGCGACGTCGTAGGCAATGTCGTACGCCAGTGGGCTCCGGATGGTAGTGTCACAGAAATTCTCCGTCCGGGGGGCGCCGACGATCCGAGCTATGCGCCTCCCGGATCATTCATCGGACCCAACGCCATGGTCTTTGCCAAAGGCGGTGTTGTTCTTCTTTGCCAGCACGGCAACCGGCGCATCGTACAGATCGATAAGAATCGCCAAGTATCCGTTTTTCTCGATCGTTGGAATGGCAAGCGCTTTAACAGCCCGAACGATCTCGTCTTTAAAAGCGATGGAGCGCTCTACATTACCGATCCACCCTACGGTCTCGTGAAACAGGACGACGACCCGGCCAAAGAAATCAAATTCAACGGCGTCTTCCGCTACACCGACGGCAAAATCACTCCTGTTATCCGCGATCTCACGCGTCCCAACGGTATTGCGTTTTCTCCCGACGAAAAGTATCTTTACATCAGCAATTCCGACGAAAAACGCAAAGTGTGGATGCGCTATGAGGTGCAGCCCGATGGCACGGTCGCGAATGGCAAAGTTTTCTTTGACGCGACCGATGAAAAGGGCGGCGGCCTGCCGGATGGCATGAAGATAGACGCGCGCGGTAACCTGTACTGCGCCGGCCCGGGTGGTCTCTGGATTTTCTCGCCCGAAGGCAAGCATCTGGGAACCATCAAGCCTGGGGAAACGCCTGCGAATTGCAATTGGGGCGGGGCCGATCGTAAAACGCTATTCATTACCGCGGAAACGGGACTCTATCGCGTACGCTTAGCAGTTGAGGGCGAGAAAGCCCTCTATCACGACTAACTTTTCTGGAGCGCACATGAACCGGCGAACTTATTTGACCTCTATGCTGGGCGGAACACTGGCCGGGATCGAGCTCACAGCCCAGGACGGCCACAGCGCGATCGAGCTACACGTCGATTTACAGGTTGATCCTGAAAAGGAAAAACAAATGCTCGAAATCTTCCACGGCCGGTTTCACGCTGCGGCGGCGAAGCAACCTGGTTTCATCGACGTCAAAATGTTGAAGCTGCGCTCGGCGCTCCAGGGTTCCGCGCCTCCCAACGCTAATTATCGATTCGTGTTGCGCTTTCAAAGCGAACAGCAGCGTCAAGCCTGGATCGCTACGCCGATCCACCGCGAGCTATGGCCGAAAATCGAGCAAACCCTCGTGTCCAAGAAATACACTGTCTTGCTTTACGACGTAGTCTGATCTTCCCCGCAATCCCGTAGGGCATCCTACACAAGTAACCTGCATTCCCACGCCCCTCTGTCGAGCTTACTATTGACACGCGTACACAACAAATGATAAATTCTCGATCAGACCGTGCAACTCTGCGTGCATAATACGCAATGATAGCTTGCCGTGATGTCTCGCGCTTGTGCGAAGTAGCCAGTTTCGACCAGGAGGTCTCTATGCTTAAACGGCTCTCGTTATCACTTATTGTCTGTTGTCTGCTCGTGCTGCCCGCGGCCTACGGGCAAATCCGCTCCGGCACTATAACCGGAGCTGTGCAAGACCCAAGTGGCGCCAGCGTTGCGGGCGCCGACGTGGTCGTCACCAATACAGATACCAACGCTACCTACACCACAACCAGCACCGACGCGGGGCAATATACAATTCCCTACCTCGAGGCAGGGACGTACGCCGTGGCGGTTACGAAAACTGGTTTCCAAAGCTTTCGTGCTACGGGCGTGCGAATGCAGTCCTCACAAACAGTCCGCGTGGACGCCAACCTGCAAATTGGCTCTACGGAGGCTCGAGTCGATGTGGTTGCCGCCGCTGAGCAGCTTCAAACCGACTCAAGCAATGTTGCGGGCGCTACCGGCGCACAGGTCATCCAATCGATCCCCAACATCACACAAAACCCGGTCTACTACGCAACGCTACAGGCCGGTGTGCAGCCCCGCAACAATACCTCGAACAGCACGAACATGAATTCATTCGGTATCGGTGTGGCAGGGCGCGCGCAATTTTCCTCCATCGGTGTGAACGGCGGCCGAGCCTACACGAATGATATTCAATTAGACGGTCTCCCGATTATGGGCGGCGGTTTCAACGAGACTGCCATCGTGCCCAACACGGAAGGGCTGCAGGAAGTCCGGGTTATCAGCAACAATTTTACGGCGGATTACGGGCACGGCCAGAGCGTCATCTCCATGAGCACGAAATCCGGAACAAATCAGTTTCACGGCGAAGCCAACTATCTGCTCAGAAACGAAGCGTTAAACGCTAATACATTTTCGAATAACCAGCAGGGGCTCGCACGAGGAGCGTTCAAGGTGAATCAATTCGGCGGGGCGATTTCCGGCCCGGCCATTAAGAACAAGCTGTTCTTCTTCAGCAGTTACCATCACCTGATGTTTAACCAAGGCGTACCCACGTTAAGCACGGTTCCGACCGCGCTCGAACGTGTCGGCGATTTCAGCCAGACGTTCATCAAGAGCGCCACCGGCGCTCCAGTACCCGCCCAGGTTTACAATCCGTTTGTCGTCACGAAACTCGCCAACGACTTGTATCAGCGAGCAGCTTTTCCCGGCGCGAAGATTCCGGCTAATGTTCTGAATCCGTATGCGGTCCACATGTACGGGTTTTATCCGCTGCCCAATCGTGCGCCGATTGACGCATTCAACACCAGTAACTACGCATCCACTCCCGTCAACACAGTCCGGACAAATACGCTGAACAATCGCGTCGATTTCAAGCAGGGTATGCATTCGATCTACGCAAGCGGCGGCTTCGGCTTTGGCGATATTACCCAGCCACGCCCCTTTGGGACCAAGGGCTTCAACGACGCACCCGCCATAACCAGCGATCGCAATCCTTACGGCCAGATTGGTGACACTGTGGTACTGAGCCCCACGCTGTTTGTTGACGTGCGCTACGGCGTGACGCGCATTAATACGAACAACCTCGCTGGAAATCGAACCGGCTTCACGGATTATGCCTCTTTTGGCATTCCGGCCAGCACCATTCCGCTCATGGCGCTACCCGGCGCCGCGCCCGTCGTATTGCCAAACAATTTCAGCGGGGGTTCCGGCGGCGGGAGTAATTGGACCGGCCTGTCCTCCGGTCAGTTCGTGAACAAGCAAGAACGCCAGCTCAGCCACGCATTAAATACCAGTTTGACGAAAGTGCGTGGCAACTGGACGCACAAATTTGGTTTTGAGGGCCGCATTCTTCTTTCGAACTATTCGGATATGGAAGAAGCGTCCGCCGAGATTGCATCCTGCTGCGCGAACGTCGGAGGCAACTACACGTTCCAGTATGTGACGGCGAACGGAGCGTCGGCGCCGAATAACAGCTCTCCGCAACAGGCGGGCATCAATGGCGCCGCTCTTCTGGTCGGTGAAAACGTATGGTGGATACGTCCGGGCGCAAATGTCCGGCCCGCTTTCGCGCAAAAATATTTCGCACTCTATTCACAGAATGACTGGCGCGTCAATGCGCGACTGACTGTGAACCTCGGGCTGCGCTGGGATCTGCAACCCGGACCCACCGAGCGCTACAACCAGATGAGCAACTACGACTTCACGAAGATGAATCCATTCGGCACTCTGGGCTCTATCGTGTTTCCCGGGAGTGGCGGCTATGGCCGAAACTTGTGGCCTACTGAATACCATGATTTTGGCCCTCGGGTAGGCGCGGCGTATCAGGTTGCGCGGGGACTGGTCGTGCGGGGCGGGTTTGGCATTAGCTATTTGCCCAGCAACACCGGCTATTTCTCGAGCCCCAACGACTACGGCGCGGCATCGTTTAGCGCCGGTACTCAAATGATTCCTTATGGCTCGAATCCGAACGGCGTTCCCGTAACCACTTTCACCGATTCAGCGCCGGTCGTTCAGCCAACCGGCTCGAACGTAGCGGCGCCGCAGATCTATGGAGGCTCCAATGCCATCTTCTCCCGGCAGTTCAAGAACGGAATCGCCAAGCAAGCCAATTTCTTTGTCGAAAAATCCTTCGGAGCGAGCGGACAATGGCTGGTTGCCGCCGGATACAGCGGCTCGTTTTCAAACAACCTGGCGAACCGGAACTATCCGTTCCAAAACATGCAAAGCATTCCGAGCAGCACTTTATCCACTTGGCTGAATCAATACATCGCGAGCAACGGGTCGACAAACCCGGCCAACATACAGGTGCAGAATCCCTGGCAGCCCGCCACCGGTCCGCTTTTGCCTTTTACCGGCACGCTTGCTAGCCGAACAGTTCCCCAATTCGTCACGATGCTTCCGTACCCGCTGCTCTACGGTTCGGGCGCGGGCGTGAATGAATCGAACGGATTCGCTTCCTATAATTCGTTGCAGCTCAGGGTTCGTCACGCGTTTTCGTCCGGGCTCACCTTGCAGGCTGACTACACCTGGTCGAAAGAACTCGACTATACAAGCACGGCTATCGAAGACGGTCAGGGCGTGAACGCCGGTGGAAGCATCGGAAGTCCGGACTTGACCAACATAAACAATAACCGGCGCTACGGCCTCTCCGACCAGCCGAATCGATTCGTGGCCGTGCTGGTCTACGATTCACCGTTCGGCAAAGGCAGACCTCTGCAACTGAATAATGGAATTGCGCAGCATATTTTGGGCGGCTGGAGTATCAGTTCCGTAATCGCGGCGCAAAGCGGGATGCCGTTTGTCATTTCAGGAGCGAATACTGGCGCTCTCAGCGGCGCGGTCAATCGGATCTCCGGTGTTTCCCCGACGGTTCCTGCAAACCTGCAGCATTGGTACGACGGCAAAACAAGCGTCACTTTGCCATGCGGAATAAAGATAACGCCGGCGGCCAATACGTATCTCAAATACAATGCGTGCGCATTTCAGGGTCAGGTTATAACGACTGCGAACGGCAGCATTGTCCCCAATCAGTTCTGGTTTGGGAACAGCAGCCAGACATCGGGTGACCTGCGCCAGCCGGGACGCTTCAATATGGATCTAAGTTTGAGAAGGCAGTTTTCGATTCGTGAGCGCATCAAGCTCGAGATTGCCGCGAATGCCACGAACGTTCTGAACCACACGCAATTCACCGGAGGCACCAACATCGGTACCCTGGGCGGCACAAATCTAACGAACAATCCGGCTGCCGGGCTGTTGCCGGGCTATGGAAACGGCGGCGGATACGGCGCATTTACGAACGCTACTTTCGATCCCCGCCAGATTATGATGCAAGCCCGAGTGGTCTTCTAGCGGCTCGAGAGATCGCGGCGGCCTATGTGGCGCCTGGCTCGAACGAACGACTCCGATATACTCAGCCGGAGAGACACTATGGGCCGCAACGCTTGTCCTAACACTAGCGACGGTAACGTCACTGCTCCGCGGAATCATCTTGTTCTTACCGCATCACGCACACCTACAGGTGGGCGGGGACGGCCGGTGGGTGTCGGTCATCAGAATTGAATCTGTGCGGTTGATCCGACAGCGCAATCAAGTAGGCGCGGGGATTTGCCCAGCGCACTCCGGCGGATTCCTATGGACCACGATTTGAGACTGCTGAATGTGGCAAACGAGTGTGTGCCGTGGATATGAGGCACAATCAGGCTGCTTTCGACCAGCTGTACCGGTGATGAAGACCGATTCGAGGCGCAGACGAATGTGAGTGCTTCGGTCGAGCGTTGTTCTATCGCTCGATTCGCCGGCGTGCCCTTGTTCACGCTAATGTGAGTTCGGTCATCGCGATAATAGCCAAGGTAGTCGTCCCAAGCCGCCGCAGATGATGTCGTTCAGCGGAATGATGTGATCTCGTATTGTCCGAAAACAATATGGCTTTGCATTTGATCGAGAGAGGAGTTTATTCATTACCCACCGCTCGCCATCTCCGACGTCCACGTTAGGCGAGCGCCTGCCGGAGCCCTCCTCATCAATGCGGCCCCCATCATCATCGCGATTACCACGAATAAAAGCGCCAGTCGTAGAGAGAAAAGTTGAGCTAGTCCCCCGATTACAGGAGGGCCACTCAGCAATCCCAGATACCCCATTGTGGTGGTCGCCGCCAAGCCGTAACCTGGCGCCAGGCCCTGAACGTGCGCGGCCATCCGAAACACATTGGGAATCACGACCGAAAGCCCTAGCCCAGCAAGCGTGAATCCGGCTAGCGTTATCGAAAGGGAAGATGTGAGCAACGACAGACAGATGCCCCCTGCCGCTAATTTAAATCCCATTTCGATACACCGCTGACTACCGAACGCCTGGGTCAGCCAGTCTCCAAGGAACCGCCCGGCCAGCATCGCTATAGAAAAGACGGCATAACCGGATGCGGCGCGCCCCAAACTCGCTCCGAGTTGGGTGTGCAGGTAGATGCCTGTCCAATCTGCCATCGCCCCCTCACCAATACCTGCACATAATGCGAGTAGGCCCCAGGTCAGAATCGAAGGAGCCAGGCGGAGCACCAATCTGCTGCAGTCGATGGCCGATTGAACGGCGTTGTCAAGAAGCCGTTGCGAGGAAATCCATACTCCCAGGCACAGTATTACCGCACCCGTCAGCAAGTGTTTGTCAAAACTAATTCCATGATCGACCGCCAGACCGCTTGCGAATGCTCCCAGCATTCCACCAAGGCTGAAGGAGGCATGAAACGACGCAAACAGAGGTTTCTCTGCTGCGGACTCCACGAGAATCGCCTGTTCGTTCATGGCTACATTCATGCAGCCCCCCATAGCCCCGAAGAAAAACAGAGATGCCGCCAACTGCCACGCATTGGCCGACAGCACAGGGCCCACCAGCGCGACACCGAAGCAAATACTCGCTACCCGGACTATGCGGCGACTGCCGATCCGGGCAACCAGCATACCGGCTATCGGCATCGAGATCATGGATCCGGCTGCACTGCACAGCAATACGACACCCAATGTCCCCGTCGACAAATGAAAATTTGCTTGGGCAGAAGGGATACGCGAGATCCAGGTGGACAAGATCAACCCGTGAAGAAAGAAAATGGCCGATACTCGAACGCGATATTGGAGCACAGTCTCTTTGCTACGTGACACCATGTCCCTCATTGAACGTCAAAACCCATCAGTCGTCCAATGAAATAAGGGGTGATCATTGATAACTTGAAGGAATGAACCTTGAACTTGATGAGTTTCGCGCGCTGGTCGTGCTCGGCGATGAACTGCACTTCGGACGAGCTGCCGCTAAGTTACATGTCTCGCAGCCGGCTCTTACCAAACAGATTAAGCGCATTGAAGCCAAGCTGGGTGGTTTGTTATTCAAGCGGTCCACGGGCGGCGTCACGACAACGCTCGCCGGATCCGCCATTATCGAACGCGCTCGCTCATTGCTTTTGGAGGCGCAATCGGTCTTCTCTTTTGCAGAGAAAGCGGCTCAGGGCTACATCGGAACGCTTCGGATCGGCTTTGGACTCGCCACTATTGCCGAACTGATTCCACGAGCCGTGATTTCCTTCCGAAAGCAATACCCCAAGGTGCACATCGAAATGCGGGATATGTCCACGTCGAGCCAAGTTCAGGCGTTGCTCGCGGAATCGATCGACGTGGGCTTTGTTCGATTACCCCGAAACGAATCAGAGATTGCGAGCATTCCCATCCGGCGAGACGAGTTAGTAATCGCCGCGCCTGTGGGATCGGACTTGAAGGTGCACCAGGGTTTGCCTGCGCTGCGTGATCAGGACTTCCTTCTGATTTCGCGTTCCGCTTCGCTGAATATCCATGACCATGCACACCAATTGTGTCGAAGTGCCGGATTTACACCGCGCATCGTTCAAGAACTAGAAGAGCTGTTTACGCTCCTTCAGCTAGTCCGTTCGGGGTTGGGCATTAGCTTGGTTCCGGCCTCGTCGAAGCAGTTGCGAGTTCCGGGGCTACGCTTTCTCTCGACTGGGCAGAAGCAGGCTTCTTGGACGATAGGCATTGCCCGATCTCGCAAACGTGCCTCGCCCTTGATTGAAGGGTTCATTGCAGCTGTCCAGAGGATTGCTGATACTCATTTGCACCATCGTTTGCAGACGCAATAGAAAGATGCCGTTGGGAGTGTCCGCGATTTTGTGTAAACGCTTCGCGGTGTGATTTGCTTGGGGTTTGATCGGTTGAAGAGATCGCCTCTAAGCTCATCCCGCCGGAGCCGCCCGTCGCGATTCCATCTTGCCAGAAGGGCGCGCAGGGCGCAGGGCGCAAGGGCGCGCGTTCCGCGCGGCGAAGCGAACCCTTGCGAACGAGCACCCTATAACCCGCATCCAGCAGCACCGGTACTTGTTTCTCCCACGAAGCACCGCTCAATGGGTATCCGTGGATCAGGACAATAGGTATGCCTGAGCCATGGTCTTCGTAGTAAAGCTCGATGTCGCCAGAGTTTTCTTTTCCGACCGTAATGTATGGCATTTCGAATTTCCTCCATTCCGATAATTCAATCCGTGTGCCGAAGGCGCTCTACCAGCGGGCGCTTTGAATTGGGTAGACGGGCCGGCTCGCCGAGCGGCCGACTGGTTATCTTCCTCGCGCTGCCCGGCTCACAACCTGATTAAACTGCGCATCGGAAACGCACTTATGCGGATTTCTGCTGGACGGTCCGAATCTTGCTGGAATTTATGGCTCGTCTTGCATCCGAGTCTGGAGTTCGCCTTTAAGGGCCAGACCACGAGAATCCGAATGGAGGCCGTGGCGTGAACGAGTCAGAATTCTTGGTGCACGACCGCTGAGGAGGCTGCGGGGAGGGCTGAGTTACAAAATTCCGGGCAGTGAGCGTCAGCCCGTTGGAAAGTCTGACTGCGAACCACGATTCACCAGATGTGAAGTGCCTTCGGAGCACGTTTCCGACGCGCCAGTCGCCTCATAGCCCAGAAAATCCTGGCGATACCTCGTCGGACTAAATCCACAGACATCACGAAAGACCTGCGCAAAGTGCTGCTGGGTCTTGAAGCCGCAGGCCACGGCCACCGCCGCGGGATAACCGCGCGCGACGATTCCTTCTGCCTGACTGCTGACCAGGGCTACCGCCATTGCCTGTTCGATAGAATCCAGAAACAGCCGGCCGCTCGGAAACCCAGCTATCATCTCCCCGTGAACTACAGTAGCCAGTGTTCCCAGACGGGAGTCTGCAAACTTGCGGTGAAGGCGCAGTTCGACCTCACCATTCGGTTCGTCGGAGGCAGCGATCAGTGCCGCATCGGAAATACCGAATTGCAGATGGGGCACTTTCATGAGTCCAACCCATTCTCCCTGATGACGGACGCATAGTGCTAAATCGCCCGCCGTGTAAGCGAACTTTTCCAGGGCGGAACGTTTCGAGCCCCACTCAATTGGGCCGGGTCCTAACATCACTGCGAACGCCTGATCATGCCGTACCCAGTGACGCGGTGCTGTGTCGGAGTCGGGGGAACGAGTTCAACTTTCATTCTTTTACTCCATGCCGTCGTGTCGCGGATATGGCCGAGCACGCTCCGGGCGCTGTTCAACTGTCCTCTGGTTGACGCATCTCTGTGGCAAGGTGATGCACATGTCGGCTTCAGCGTCCGCCTATTTCGCACTGCTCCGCGAACTTGCAACTTTCCACACGACCGAGTTCGAACACTCATCACAAAGCATCTCGTTGCGGAATGCAAGCTCAGAACTGCCGAGACGTTCTGATCTTCTGGCCTTGGAGGCACGTGTAAGCAATTGATTCTGCAAGCCAGTATCGACCTGCTGATTTTGAAGATCTCACGAAATTCGCCTGTTTGCTGACAAAAATGCGGGATAGATGAGACAATTGAGAAAATTCCGCTCTGTAATTGGTTGAAAACATGGAGCCACCCGCCGGGATCGAACCGGCGACCTGCTGATTACGAATCAGCCGCTCTACCAACTGAGCTAGGGTGGCATGCGCAGCCTGATTTGCCAACGCAGGCGCAAAGCCGAAAGGCTTTCTCCATATTACAAGAAAGAGTCGTCAACGGTCGCGCGCAACTGATCGCTAAGATGACTACAGAAACTTGCCCGAATTACCCGAAGTCGAAACCGTAGTCCGTTCGATTACTCCCTACGTGCTGGGCCAGACCATTCGGCACGCGTCCGTCACCTCGCATCGCGTCACGCGTGGAGACTTTCTCCGGACCGCCAACGCGCTCACCGGCGCCACCATTCGCCGCATCCACCGGCGCGGCAAACAGATTTATTTCGAATTGGATCGTGGCGTGCTGTACGTGCATCTCGGAATGACCGGCAAATTGCTGTGGAACGCGCCGTCCGGCAAGTACGCGCGCGCCATTCTCGAGTTCGACTCGGGCACGCTGATTTATGACGATGTCCGTCAGTTTGGGCGGTTCGAGTTTTTTCCAAAGCTCCCGGATCTTTTCGAGCGCTCCGGACCCGACGCGCTCTCCGTCGAATTTAGCGAATTTTTCGAGCGGTTGAAGCGCCATAAAGGTCATATCAAGCCGCTGCTCCTCAACCAGGCATTTATCGCCGGCGTAGGTAACATCTACGCTGACGAATCGCTCTTCGCCGCCGGAGTACACCCGCGCGCCCGCGCCAGCCGTATCTCCAAAAAACGCGCCGAAGAATTGCACCGGACCATCGTCGCCGTGCTGCAGCTAGCAATTCAGCATCGCGGATCGTCCATCTCGGATTACGTGGACGCGGCCGGTGAAGCGGGCAGCTTCCAACAGCAGCATAACGTGTACGGCAGGGCGGGGAAGCCATGCGCCCGCTGCGGTCATGCCATCAAGCGTATCGTGCTGGGCCAGCGCGGAACGCACTATTGTCCGCGCTGCCAACGGACTTGAGTCGCAGGCTGCTCCGTTTGCCGCTCGGCCGTAGCTTGCCGGATTGCGTCGGCCACGTCAACCACCGCTCGCATCGCTTTCACATTGTGGACCCGGACTAAGTGCGCGCCGTTCAGTATGCACGCCGTCACTGCGGCGGCGGTTGCGAACTCCGTCTCTTCCTCGCGTTCCTTCCGCAGAAACGACTTACGCGACGGCCCCACCGCGATCGGCAGATCAAGCGCATGCAGATACTCCAGGTTGCCGGCGATCTCGCAATTCTGGTCTCCCCTTTTTCCAAATCCCAAACCTGGGTCTACCACCATCCGAAACTTTTCGACGCCCGCCTGACGCGCGCGATGTACTGCGGCTTCCAGATCGGTCGCGATCGAACGCATGACGTCTTTCAACGGGGGAAGCTTGGCCCATGTCTCGGGAGTCCCGCGCATGTGATTGATAATCAGCCCGGCATCGTACTTAGTAATAATTTTGGGAAGCTGCGCATCGAGGAGAATCCCGCTCGGATCGTTGATAATCTCCGCGCCGTATTCCAAAGCTTTTTCCGCCACTCCCGATTTGTACGTGTCTACCGAGATCGGGATCGTCAACTTGTCGTGTAATCGTTTCAGAACCGGCACGAGGCGGCGTAATTCTTCAGCTTCGGAAATACGCTGTGAGCCGGGCCGCGTCGATTCGGCGCCGATGTCGAGAATGTCGGCTCCCTGATCTTCAAGCTCGACCGCTCGCGCAAAAGCCCGATCGGGGTCCGCGTATTCGCCGCCGTCGGAAAAAGAATCCGGTGTTACATTCAGCACGCCCAGAATCAGCGTACGTTCGCCCAATAAAAGTTCGCGCTTCTTGAGGCGCCAATGATAGCGTCGATGCATTCCCAGATTACGAGTGTGGCAGATGGGTTAAGCCGAATGCCCGCGCGCCCGTTTCAAAAGGCGGCGGCGCGCCCAGGTGAGCTGCTCATCCAAAAGCCCGGCCAACTCCGGATGATCCGCCGCCAGGCTTTTCAAGTGGGCCTGCGCGGTCTCGGGCGAGCACTGCGCGAGAGGACCGCCCCAGGTTGCGCGGGCTCCCCTCAAAAACGAATCCAGCATTTCTTGTCCCATCTCATCCATAAGTCTCCAAAGATGGTTACCCGTCACGCCACTTTCCCTTAGCGCCTGTTGAGCGATCAATAGCAGCGGAATGGGCAGCGCGGAAGCGAACAAATCCGCGGCAAAATAGAGTGATTTGGTGTCCGCACGCAGTTCCACCGTGCGCGCTCCGGCCCGCCCCAACACGCGCCGGACCTGGCGCACGGTCGCGAGCTCGCCCTCCACGATGAAACATTTTCTCTTTCCGCCGCGTGCCGCTACCAGGCTGGCCACCGATGCGCCACGCGCCTTCAGCGGCTTCAATGCCTCGGTCAAAACCCAGCTCTCACACAGCACAAAACTGAGCTCCGGGAAGACCAGCTCCGACGCGCAGAGCTCCTCTATCACTCGGGGAAGAACGGTGTCGGGAACCCGCAGCAGAACCAGCTTGACCTTTTGCAATTCCTGGTACTCGGTAACCGCGTAACCCGCGTGTAGAAAATTGGAGACACGCCGCGCGCCTTGCAGACCGGTCGATTTGATCGGACCAAGATTCGCCGCAAGCCCTGGCAACCGTAACACCGCCGAAGCGATCGCGCTACCCTCGACTATCAGACCGAGCTGCAGTTGCTTCTTCATAAATGGCGCCGGCTTTCAATGCTTTCACACGGTCCCTGAATTGCGCCGCCTTCTCGAATTCGAAAGTCTTGGCGGCTTGCCGCATCTTCCCCTCGAGCTCTGCAATTAGGCGATCGCGCTGGTCCGGGGTCAGATCCACGCCCGGCTCTTCTTCGGAATCCAGCGGAATCGTGATATAGTCACCTTCCGCAACCGCCACCAGGCTCATGTCAATTGGCTTTATGATGGTTTGCGGAATAATATCGTTGGCTTCGTTGTAAGCCTGTTGAATCGCGCGCCGGCGCTCCGTTTCACCAATCGCATTCTGCATGCTGCGCGTGATGACATCGGCGTACAGAACGGCCCGCCCGTTCACGTTGCGCGCGGCCCGGCCAATGGTTTGAATTAACGAGCCCGCCGAGCGCAAGAAACCTTCTTTGTCCGCATCGAGCACGGCCACCAGAGAAACTTCGGGTAAATCCAAACCCTCCCGCAACAAGTTGACTCCGATAAGAACGTCATGAACGCCCCGCCGCAGGTCGCGGAGAATCTTTATTCGGTCGAGCGTGCTCACTTCGGAATGTAAGTACGCGCACTTCACGCCTACCTCCGCGTAATATTCCGCCAAGTCTTCGGCCATGCGCTTAGTAAGTGTCGTCACCAGCACGCGTTCATTGATCTCGGCGCGGGATCGAATCTCATGCAACAGATTGTCGACCTGTCCCTTGATAGGCCGCACTTCGATCTCCGGATCGATCAGGCCGGTAGGGCGAATGATTTGTTCGACCACCACACCCGCCGATTTGGTCAACTCATAAGGCCCGGGCGTCGCCGAAACGTAGACGACCTGATTCACGCGATTTTCAAATTCTTCGAACGTCAGTGGCCGGTTGTCGCGGGCGCTCGGCATCCGAAAACCATATTCCACCAGAACATCTTTTCGCGAACGGTCGCCGTGATACATCCCTTGCAGTTGCGGTATGGTCTGGTGGCTTTCGTCGATGAATAGAAGAGCGTCGGCGGGCAAGTAATCCAGCAGCGTCGGCGGCGCTTCACCCGGCAGCCGTCTGGAAAAATGCCTGGAATAATTTTCAATTCCGTGACAAAAGCCGATCTGTTTGATCATCTCCAAATCGAACATGGTGCGCTGGTATACCCGCTGCGCTTCAATCAGTTTGCCGCGGCCTTCCAGTTCTTTGTGCCACCATTGCAGCTCGTTTTGTATGCTGCGCATGGCCTGCTCGCGCGTAGGCGCGTCCATCACGTAGTGGGTCTTAGGATAGATGGGCAGCCGCAGGTAAGTCTGTTTGACTTGCCCTAGTATGGGATCGATCTGACTTAGCGACTCGATCTCATCACCAAACAGCTCTATGCGGTATGCGTTGTCATCATAAGTGGGAAACAGCTCGATGACGTCGCCGCGGACGCGAAACGTGCCGCGCCGGAAGTCATGGTCATTTCGCTCGTAGAGAATCTCCACCAGCCGCTGCGTTAATTCCTTGCGGCCGATATGCTGCCCTTTTTCGAGCATGAGCAGCATCCCGTAATAAGCTTCCGGAGAGCCCAGACCGTAGATGCAGCTCACGCTCGCGACGATCACGCAATCGCGCCGCTCAAACAAAGAGCGGGTTGCGGAGAGCCGCAGCTTGTCCAACTCGTCATTAATCGTGGCTTCTTTCTCGATGTAAATGTCTCCCGAAGGTATATAGGCTTCGGGCTGATAGTAATCGTAGTAGCTGACGAAATACTCCACGGCGGCTTGCGGAAAAAACGTCTTGAATTCGTGGTAGAGCTGAGCCGCGAGCGTCTTATTATGCGCCAGAACCAAAGCGGGGCGGCCGCAAGCCTCTATCAGCTTGGCCATGGTGAAGGTCTTGCCGGATCCCGTCACCCCTAGAAGTGTCTGGTGGTTCTCTCCGTCAAAAAGTCCCCGCGTGAGCTGTTCAATCGCATTGACCTGGTCGCCGCGGGGTTCGTAGTCTATTCCCAGCTTGAACGGCACCCACTCAGTATAGAGGTTGGAGTCTAATCGGGAATCGCTACCGCCGCCACTCGTTCGCGCTCCGCGTTGAACTCGCAGCCGAGCAGTGAAATGCAGGCGATCAGATACAACCAGATCAAAAGCACCACCACAGTGCGGATCGTGCCATAAAAAATGTTGTAGTTCGCAAAATGGTTGACATACGCGGCAAACACCGCCGTCGAAACAAGCCAAAGCGCCGTGGCGACGAGCGCTCCCGGCCAGACTCTCATGAACCGCGAGGCCATCGCGCGCTGCATGTATTGCGGTTCTGGTCGATGATTGGGACCAAAGTAATAAAGCAGCCCCGTCACAAAAGTAGTTGTCGCGAAAGCCACGGCATAGCGGCCGATTCGCCACAAGATCTCTACCGGAGCGCTCATTTCGGAAACCCCGAGCCAATGAACGAATGTGGTTTCAATGCGATCGCCGAAGATGATTAGCGACGACGACGCTACCGCCGGTACCGCCGCGATTAAAACCAGAAAGATCGACATCGCGCGCTGCTTCACAAACGGCCGTCCCGAAGGGATTCTGTAGGCGGCTTGAAACCCTTCCATCAAGCTGATCATGGCTCCGGAACCCGCCCATAGTGAAAGAAGAATAGAGGCGACGGGCAGTGAGATTCCTTTGCCCGCTCTTTCCTGCAAGCGCGAGAGAACCACATTTTCAGTTCCTGGCGGTAAAATCTGCTGCACGAATGTGTAGATCACTCGCACAACCGATTGCGCATTTGCGCGGATCAGGAGTGCCGTCAACGTGGTCAATACAGGGAATAGCGATAGAAGAAAAGAGTAGGCCGCCCCCTTTGCAATGCTGAAGCAGTTGTCTTCGTAGGCGGCTACCACTGCCTGCCGCAAAAACCACCAGTTTCGCGCGAGGAATCCAGGCTCGATGATGATCGCCTCCGCCTCTCCATCCACCGCGTAAGACGAGGGCCGCGTAGCATCCGCCATGCTATGCCCACCAACTCTCTCCGGGAGCTAAGTGCGTTTTCGCCACGTCCGGATTGATTTCGCGGCCCACGATTCGAAGGAACCGCCTCGGAGTGGTGTAATGCCTAGCTGGTAGGAGCATCGCCAACAATCTTATCGCTCTGTACTGAACAGTACGCTTTTTCGATATACTCATGGAAAGTCAGCTTTTTTAATGGTTTTACGCGCCCTCGTCTCCGTCGCGCTCGCATCGAGTGCTGGATTCCTCTCGCAAGCCGCGCCTGCAGTAGATTTCGATCGCCAGGTTCGGCCCATTCTTTCCGACAATTGCTTTACGTGTCACGGGCCCGATGAGAAGCACCGCATGCTGGGCATTCATTTCGACACCAAAGAAGGCGCGTTTGGCAAGCCAGGGGTTATCGTGCCCGGCGACTCCGCCCATAGCAAAATGTATCTGCGCGTCAGCAATCCCAACGAAGCGATGCGCATGCCTCCGGTTGTGAGCGGCCGCAAACTGACTCCCGCGCAGATTGGCATCATCAAAAACTGGATCGATTCCGGCGCTAAATGGGAGACGCACTGGGCCTACGTGGCGCCCGTCCGCCCGGAGCTTCCAAAAGTCACGCAGGAAGGGTGGGCGCGCACGCCGATCGATCGATTTGTCCTTGCGAAGCTGGAGAGCGAAAATCTAAGTCCCGCGCCGGAAGCAGACAAGGCGACTTTACTCCGCCGCGTCACGTTCGACCTTACGGGGTTGCCGCCTTCGCCGTCCGAGTTGCAGGCGTTTCTTGCGGATCGCTCACCCAATGCATATGAGAAAGTAGTCGACCGGCTGCTCGCCTCCCCGCGTTATGGAGAGCGCATGGCCGTGCCGTGGCTCGATTTGGCCCGCTATTCCGACACGCATGGCTATCACATCGATAGCGGCCGCGAAATGTGGCCTTGGCGAAATTGGGTCATCCAAGCCTTCAACAACAACATGCCTTACGATCGCTTCACGGTCGAACAGATCGCCGGCGACATGTTGCCGCATCCGACGCAATCCCAGATCATTGCGACGGGATTCAACCGGAATCACATGATCAATTTCGAAGGCGGCGCGATTCCGGAAGAGTATCAAAACGAGTACATCGTCGATCGCATCGAAGCGACCTCCACCGCCTGGCTCGGTACCACGCTAGGCTGCGCGCGTTGTCACGATCATAAGTACGATCCGCTCACGCAGAAAGATTTTTACAGCTTTGGCGCTTTTTTCAACGGCATTCCCGAGAAGGGCCTGGATGGTCAAAAGGGCAATGCCGCTCCTTTTCTGCAACTGCCTGACGAACGCGAAAAAGAAGCCAAGACGGCTCTGATTGAGGCGCTCAAGCGGCAAGATTCGGAGATCGCCACCGCGCAAACCGCCTGGGAGCAGGAGCAGCGCGAAATGCCTGTCTCGGATGTGACGAGCGGTCTCGTCGCGGAATATCCGCTTGCCGATTCGCTCGAAGATCGCTCCCGTTCCGGCGCCGCGGCAAAAGTTGTGAGCGGCAAGCTGACGTTCGCGGATGGGCGTATCGGCCGCGCCGCCGATCTGGATGAGGAGCCCAATCTGTCCTTCGGCAGCACCGGATCATTTGCTGCCACTAAGCCGTTTTCCGTCGCGTTCTGGGTAAAGCCCGACGGTCCTTCCGGGATGGCGGTTTTACAGAGATACGCGACTTCGCCGAAATCGGGCCCCGGCTATGAAATCGCGCATCGATTATTGCAATAAAAAGAATTGCGACATCCTTGTCCGGCTGCGCGACAACGGTCCGGAATCCGGTTTCGAAGTGAAAAGCCTGCGCGGCGCCGCAGCTAGAAACCTGGAGTCACATTACGGTCACGTATGACGGCTCCGGACGCGCCAAGGGCATTCAGATTTATGTGAACGGTCAGGGCGCGCCGATCGATATTCTGCGCAACAATCCGGTGACGGCTTCCTTCGATCGCGGAGAATTGCAGATCGGAAATAAGGAGTGGGGCACGCCGTTCAAAGGACAGGTTGGCGATCTGCGCTTTTATCAGCGTCGTCTTTATGCCAATGAAGCGCTGGAAATCGGTCTTCTCAAGCCTCTGCATACGGTGCTGGAGGTTGCGACCGATCATCGCTCCGACGATCAAAAGAGTTGGCTGCGCAGTTACTTTCTAACGCAGGTTGCGAATCCCGGCGAACGGGCGCTTGACCGCGACTATCGCACTCTCAACCGCGGGCTGGATCAATTGAATCGCGAGATTCCTTCGACCATGGTCATGGCCGAGATGGACAAGCCGCGCGACACGTTTATTCTGAAGCGCGGCGATTACCGCAATCAGGCCGAAAAAGTCTCGCCAAACACGCCGGCCGTTCTTCCGCCGCTGCCGGCGGATGCGCCGCGCAATCGCTTGACTCTCGCGAAGTGGCTGGTAGATCCGGCGAATCCGCTGACCGCGCGCGTTGCCGTGAACCATTTCTGGCAGATGTACTTCGGCGTGGGCATCGTGAAGACCAGCGAAGATTTCGGCTCGCAGGGCGATCCTCCCAGCAATCAGGAACTGCTCGATTGGCTGGCCACCGAGTTCGTTCGCACGAAGTGGGATGTGAAAGCGATGCAGCGGTTGATTGTGACGTCGGCGGTTTACCGGCAGGCCTCGAAAGTAACGCCGGAGCTGCTCGAGAAAGATCCGGAAAACCGCCTGCTCGCGCGCGGACCGCGCTTCCGGCTGCCCGCGGAAATGATTCGCGACAATGCGCTCTTCCTGAGCGGCCTGCTGAACCGAGAAGATCGGAGGCCCGAGTGTATCGCCGTATCAGCCGAAGGGACTGTGGGAAGAGATGGCGTTCGGCGGTGATTTCTCGGCGCAGACATACGTGCAAAGCCATGGCTCCGATCTGTACCGCCGCAGTCATGTACACTTTTGTCAAGCGCACCGTTCCTTATCCAGGCCTGAACACCTTCGATGCGCCGGATCGCGAAAAATGCACCGCGCGCCGCACGATCACCAACACGCCGTTGCAGGCGTTGGTGCTGATGAACGATCCGACGTACCTCGAAGCAGCACGCGTTCTTGCGCAGCGCGATCTGCATGAGGCCGGAGCGACCGATGCGGATCGTCTGCGCTATGTTTTCCGCCTGGTAGACGACCGCGAGCCGTCTGCGCAGGAATTCGAGATTCTAAGCAAACTCTATCAAAAAGAGCGCGACCACTATCTGATCGAACAAAAGCGCCGCCGAGAAGCTAATGACCGTCGGCGAATCGAAACCCGATCCGAAACTGGAACCGGCGGAGCTCGCCGCCTGGACGCTGGTTTCCAGCACGATTCTGAATATGGACGAAACCATAACGAAAAATTGAGGAGTACAATTGAGTCAGTCCAACGATCCGATTCGCGAACGTGAATTAATCTTGACCCGCCGGCAGCTTTTCGGGAAAACCAGCGAAGGGTATCGGCGTGGTGGCGCTCGCTTCGCTGCTCAACCCAAAACTCTTCGCCGATACGTTCCGCCGAAGTGGCGGCCTCGCCCGATCTTCCGCATTTCGCGCCCAAGGCGAAGCGTGTCATTTATCTCCATCAGTCCGGCGCGCCTTCGCAGATCGATCTGTTCGACTACAAACCGAAACTGGCCGCAGTCGCCGGCACCGAACTGCCCGACTCGGTTCGGCAGGGGCAGCGCATTACCGGCATGACGTCGGGCCAGAATTCGCTGCCGGTCGCGCCTTCGATTTTCAAGTTCGAGCGCGCCGGCGAGAACGGAACCTGGATCAGCGAACTGCTGCCGCACACCGCCAAAATCGTCGACGACATCACGCATCGTCAAGACCATCAATACCGACGCGATCAATCACGATCCGGCGATTACTTTCATCCAAACCGGCTTTATGCAGCCGGGCCGCCCGAGCATGGGCTCGTGGGTCAGCTATGGGCTCGGCAGCGAAAATCAGAATCTTCCCGCGTTCGTCGTGCTGATTTCGCAGGCGAATGCGCTGAATCGCGATCAGCCGCTGTTTACGCGGCTCTGGTCGAGCGGGTTTCTGCCGTCGAAATATCAAGGCGTGCGGTTCCGCGCTTCCGGCGATCCGGTTCTGTTCCTCGCGAATCCGGACGGGCATCGATGCCGGAGCGCCGCCGCGCCGATGCTCGACGCGCTCGGCGAGCTGAACCACATCACCGAGCAATCCTATGGCGATCCGGAGATCACGGCGCGCATCTCGCAATATGAGATGGCCTATCGCATGCAAACGTCCGTGCCCGATCTGACCGATCTTTCGAAAGAGCCGGAGAGCACGTTCGAGCTGTATGGCGCCGGATTCGCGCAAGCCCGGTACCTATGCGGCCAATTGCCTGATGGCGCGGCGGCTGGCCGAGCGCGGCGTGCGCTTCATCCAGCTTTATCATCGCGGCTGGGATCAGCACAACGATCTTGCCGCGCGATCTGGCGCTGCAGTGCAAAGGCACCGATCAGGCCTCGGCCGCTCTGGTTACCGATCTCAAACAGCGCGGGCTGCTCGACGACACGCTGGTGGTCTGGGGCGGGGAATTCGGGCGCACCGTTTACTGCCAGGGCCATCTGACGCACGACAACTACGGCCGCGATCATCATCCGCGCTGCTTCACGATGTGGTTTGCCGGCGGCGGCATCAAGCGCGGGTTTCACACTCGGCGAAACGGACGACTTTTCCTACAACGCAGTTTCCGATCCGACGCCTATCCACGACGTGCAAGCGACCGTTCTGCATTGCCTCGGGATCGACCACAAGCGGCTGACCTACAAATTTCAAGGCCGCCATTTCCGGTCTGACCGATATCGCAGGGAACGTAACGGAAAAGATTCTGGCATAATCTTATGGACTCGAACACACCACGCCGCATGTTTCTGACTGGCCTCGCCGCTCCGCTCATCCTGGGGGCAACCAATAAATCCGGCAGCAAGAAGCCGATTGTAGGAGAGGGCGAGCACACCTACGAAGTCACCCATGATTGGGGCGAGCTTCCGGCCGACATCCAGTACGGCAACACGCACGGCGTCTGCGAAGATTCGCACGGGCATATCTACATTCATCACACCGTCTACTCGACGAGCGAAAAGCCCGACAGCATGGTGGTCTTCGATCACAAAGGCAAATTCGTTAAAAGCTGGGGCAAGGAATTCAAAGGCGGCGCGCACGGGCTGCACATTCGCAAAGAGGGCAAGCAGGAATTCCTTTACCTTTGCGATACCAAGCGCGGCCTGATGGTAAAGACCACTCTCAACGGCGAAGAAGTGTTCACGCTGGGTTATCCCAAAGAAGCCGAGCCATATTCCAAGACAGATCAAGTACAGCCCGACGAATCTTGCCATCGGCCCGAACGGCGATATCTATATTGGCGACGGCTACGGCTCAAGCTACATCAACCAATACGACAGCCAAGGCAAATATATTCGCACCTTTGGCGGCCCCGGCAAGGAAGCGGGCCAACTGCTCTGCCCACACGGAATCGTTACCGACATGCGCGGTCCCGAGCCGGTGCTGCTGGTTGCCGACCGCACCAATAAGCGCATCCAGCGCTTTACGCTCGAGGGCAAGCACATCGATTTCCTGTATGGGACCAACGCGCCTTGCTATTTCGATATTTACAAGAACGGCGACGTGGTGGTGCCCGATCTTTTTGCGCGTGTCACCTTGATGGACAAGAACAACAAGATCATCACCGAACTCGGCGACGATTCCGGCAGCGAATACATGAAGACGCGTAAACTCACGCGCGACCACTTCACGCCGGGCAAATTCGTCTGCCCGCACGGCGCCTGCTTCGATCATGCCGGCAACATTTATGTCGTCGAATGGGTCGAAGTGGGCCGCGTCAGCAGATTGCGTAAGGTTTGAGCTAGAGCAAATGCTTCTGGATTTTGCCCAGAGCATTCCGGGGTAACTTTTCGACCACCACCAATTTCCGAGGGACCTTGAAGGATGCCATAGCGTCGCGGCAGCGGGCGATCACCGCTTCTTCATCGAGGCTCTGGCGCGGTACAACGTAGGCCACCGGCACCTCGCCTCGCAGCGGATCCGGAATGCCGATCACGGCCGCTTCGGCAATCTCCGGCTGAGTTTGCAGGAACTCCTCGATTTCGCGCGGATAGATATTGAATCCGGCGGAAATGATCAGGTCGCTCTTGCGGCCGCATAGCGTGTAATAGCCATCATTGGAGCGAGTGGCGAGATCGCCAGTGCGGAAAAATCCATCCACAAATGCGGCCTGAGTAGCCTCTTCATTTCTCCAATAGCCGCGAAAGACGTTCGGTCCCTGCAGGTAGATCTCGCCTTCGACCAGCCGCACCGATACGCCGGGAAGCGGCAAGCCGACCGTGCCGGGCCGCCGCTCGCCTGCGTAGGGATTGCTCATATTCATCAGCGTTTCGCTCATGCCATAGCGTTCGAGAATGGTGTGCCCGAACAGTCGCCGGAATTCTTCGAGCACGGCGGCCGGCAGCGGCGCCGATCCGGAGACGAACAGGCGCATGAACTCCCCGATCTCGCGCGCGCACTATCCGCGTCGAAATCGAGCAGCCGCACATACATGGTTGGCACGCCAAAAAAGAGCGTCGGCCGGAAATCGAAAAACACTTCGCGTATGGTCTGGTGCGCGAAGCGTTCGAGCAGCCGCATGCGGCATCCGCTCGCGAGCCAGCAGTGAACGCCGTTGCCCAGCCCGTGTACGTGAAATAGCGGCAAAGGCAACAGCAGCCGATCTTGCCGAACTAATTTGCCAGGCGTCAAGCAAATTTAGGGCATTGGCCGCAAAATTGTTATGGCTCAGCAGTGCGCCCTTCGACGTTCCGGTGGTGCCGGAGGTGTAGATGATTCCGACGGGAGTTTCTCCATCAAGCTGCACCGCCGGACGCGCATCCGGACTCTTTTCCATTCCCGCGCGTAGATCGCCGAGTGTCTGCTCACACACGAGCGCTCGTGGTTCTGAGTCCCGCAGGATATGCGAGATCTCGCGCTCGCGGTAGAGAATATTGATCGGCACGAAAATGATGCCGGATTTAACACAGGCGAGATAAAGGTCGATCATTTCCACGCAATTGGCCAGGTATACGCACAATCGATCGCCGGGTTTGAAACCTTCGGCGATGAGATATTGCGCTAAACGATTGCTGCGCGATTCCAATTCGCCGAATGTATATGTATGGCCTTCATACTCCAGGCCGATTGTGTCCGGACGGCCCCGCAGCGACACGTCAAACAATTCCAGGAGATTCATAATGAGAGATAACAATGTGCAGAAGCATTAAAGTTCTACGAAGGCCTGGAGAGGCGGCAACACCTGAGGAGCTGAGCGGCGCGGCATTGCAGTTCGTAAGAAAAATCAGCGGATTTAACAAACCCTCCAAGGTAAATCAGGAAGCATTCGAGCGGGCGGTTTTGGAAATCAGCGATGCCAGCGACCGCCTACTGAAATCGATTGGCGCTTCACCGCGTCTCGAGCATAAAACGTAAGGGCGCCGACGACGCGACGACGGTTCCTTTCGGCAGATCGAGCGGCTCGCGGAAGACAAACGTGCGCTGCCATTTCGGATCGAAGCGATACAACCACAGCAACGGCTCGACACGCCCATCCGGCAGGGTTGCAACAATACGCGCGGACTCGATTGGTTGCGCGGGCGCCGGCCGAATTGCCAGCGCACGCACGGAAGCTTCTAATTGCAGACGCGTCTCTCCAGAGATGGAATGCCCAGCCGGGGGAGTGTACGCTGGCGATTTCGATGCCTTGGGAAGCAATGCAACGTCGCCCTTAGGGGCGCCTCCAATCACCCAGGCAGCGATGGTCATAATATCTTCCTGCCCGAGACTCTCGTCGGGCTTGAAGTTGCCGAACCCCTTCACCGCGCCCCAAGGCGGCATGGCGCGTGAGAGCACCTGTTCTTTGATCCCCACGGCCCATGGCCGGACTTCCTCATAGCTCGTGAGCGGAATCGCCGATTGGGCACCGTGACAGCCCGAACAATGGCGCGCCATGATGCGCGAAATGTCGCGCGTGTAGGTCAGGTTAGTGGTGATGATGTCGTGTGCCAGGAGCGTTTGCGCGAAGGCACAAATCCATACCGCGTATTTCATCTGATTGACTTCGATCCAGTAGGTTGATAAATATTCACCTCAGGGGTGAGTCTATGAACGGAAACATACCACGCCAGTATCTCTGGGCGATTCTTTTTGCAATTGTTCTGGTGGTTACCAGTACAACTACTCAGGCACAATCGACATTCGGCACAGTAGTCGGCACTGTGACGGATGCGTCCGGCTCGCCGATTCCGGGCACTTCGGTGGCCCTAACAAACCTGGGTACCAATGAAAAGCGGACGCAACCCACCAATGCCGACGGGCTATATCAGTTCGTGAACGTCACGCCTGGCCAGTACAGCGTGGAAGTGCAGAAGCCCGGTTTCAAACGCATTGTGCGCTCGCCCATCACGGTCGAAACACAAAGCACTTCGAAGATCGACATACCGCTGCAAGTTGGCGATGTCACCCAGACCGTCGAAGTCACGGCGCAAACGCCGCTTCTGCAGCCTGAAAGTTCGTCGCTCGGGCAGGTCGTCGATGAGCGCAAGACCACTGAGCTGCCGCTGAACGGACGCAATCCGCTCAACCTGGTGGCGTTGGTGCCGTCGGTAGTGCCGCAAGGCGGGTCCATGTCCTCTCCTAACGGACAGAACCCGTTCGCCTGGGGCAACTACCAGATCGGCGGCGGCATGGCGAATCAAAGCATGACATGGCTCGACGGCTCACCGGTCAACGGCGGTTACATCAATATCACGGCCCTGATTCCGACGCAGGATTCGCTGCAGGAATTCAAGGTCGCCACCAGCAATCTTTCGCCCGAGTACGGCCGGTTCGCGGGCGGCGTGGTGAACTTCACTACGAAATCGGGTACGCAACACAGTCCATGGCAGCGCCTGGGAATTTCTGCGCAACAAAGAACTGAACGCTAACACGTTTCTTCAATAACCGAGGCGGCGTGCCGCGCCCGGCGTTTACGCAAAACCAGTTCGGCGTGAATTTGGGCGGCCCGGTTATGATTCCGAAACTTTACAACGGCCGCGACAAAACATTCTTCTTCTTCGACTACGAAGGTTTCCGTCTGCGGCAGGGCCAATCCTCGACGCAAACGGTTCCGACGCTGGCCGAGCGGAACTGGCGATCTGAGCGCCTATGCGGCCGCCGTGGGCACCAGCATCTACGACCCGCTTACGACCTGCGGCACGGATCCTTCCAAGCCCTGCGCCCCGGGCGCAGCGATCGGTACGCGGCAGCCGTTTGCGGGCAACAGGATTCCTTCGAACCGGCTCAATCCAACCGCGCTGAAGTATTTAAATAGCTACTACCCACTGCCCAATGCGCCCGGCGATGCTAAGGGAATCGGCAACTGGGTCGGCAACGGATCAGGCGGAGGCAACAACAACGAAACAGTCGTTCATATCGACCAGAACGTTTCCGACAAGCAGCACATCACGGCCCGTTATAGCTACTGGGGCGATTTAAACCTGCCGAACGATCCATTTCAGAACGGCGTCTGCCAGGACCGCTGCACAGAAGTTTTCAACACCAACAACTTCGTACTGGGTGATACGTACTCCTTTTCTCCGTCGACCATCATGGAAGTCCGGCTGAGCTATCAGCGCTTCGTCTACGATCGGACGCCTTCGACACTGGGCTACGATTTGGGACAACTCGGGGCGGCCTGGGCTCCGCTGAACAGCCAGGTACTGTTTCGCGATCTGCCTGTGATGGTAGTCAACGGATTCGATACCGCTAACACTTTCAACAGCCAGGGAGCGGGAAGCGTGATTCTCTCCCGGAACGACAACTACCGCGCGGCGGGCACGCTGACGCATTTAACCGGCAAACATTCTGTGAAGTTTGGCGCCGAGTTTCTGCGCATACTGCACAACTATACGCAAACCAATGTTCCGACTGGCACTTTCACGTTCAATCCGGACTTAACCGCCGCGAATGCTATTTCGACATCGGGAAGCGGCGCCGGTCTGGCGACATTCCTGCTGGGTTATCCTTCGAGCGGCAACATCAGCACTCCAGCCCTGGTGGCCGGGCAGCAGCTCTACCCAGCTGTCTTCATCAACGACGACTGGCACATTACGCCGAAACTGACCTTGAATATCGGTCTGCGCTGGGAGCACGCCGGCCCCTGGACGGAGCGCTTCGACCGGCTCTCGTTCTTCGACCCGACGCGGCCGAACGCGGTCCTTGCCGCGAAAGGCATGAATGTGTTGGGCAATATCGGACTGGTAAATTCTCCAGACGACAGCTATCGCAGTAATATCTATCCCAACTGGGGCCAACTCGCTCCGCGGACCGGGTTCGCCTATCAGATCACTCCGAAAACGGTCTTGCGCGGTGGATATGGAGTTTTCTGGCTGCCCAACGACGTGGCTTGGGACTACAGCCCCAACAACGATCCGCTTAATACCTTGTCCACGCCCATCATTCCCACAGTCTTCACGGGCATTCCCGTGGCGAACATCAGCAATCCATTCCCGAATGGAGTCGCGCAGCCTCCCGGCCGGAGCCCGAATTATCAGCAGATCCTGCTCGGCCGGGGTCTGACTTTATCGCAGCTTGCAAATCCATACGGTTATGCCCAGCAGTGGAATGCTGATATCCAGCGGCAGTTCGGCGAAGGCTTCCTGCTCGAGGTTGCCTATGGCGGCGCCAAAGGCACGCATTTGCCGTTGACCTGGCAAAGAGACACTTTGCCCGATCAATATTTGTCGCTGGGCACGCAACTTACCCAGAATGTTCCCAACCCGTTCTACGGCACGGTTACAGCAGTGGGATCGACCCTGCTGCAGCCGACCGTATCGCGCGGCCAATTGCTTCGGCCCTATCCCCAGTTCACCGGCATTGCCTTTGCCGGAGCAGGAGTCGGAAATTCAACTTATGAATCTCTCCAGGTGACCGCCAACAAGCGCTTTCATAACGGCAGCTCGCTGGCGGTGGCCTATACGCATGCCAAGCTAATTTCAAATACAGAGACGATCACTACCTGGCTCGAGAGCGGCGGCAGCGCCGGAATACAGGACAACAATAATCTTCGAAACGAAAAGTCGGTGGCTTCTTTCGATACGCCCGACAGGCTGATTGTCAGCTATGTGCTCGATGTTCCGATCGGGAAGGGCCGCAGATATCTTGCCAATAGCAATGCACTGGTCCAAGCGGCCATTGGCGGGTGGGGACTGCAAGGTACAACGACTCTGCAGACAGGATTCCCACTCCATTTCGGAACGAATTCGAACCAAACCAATTCACAGGGCGGCGGATCGCGCCCTAACGTTGTGGCGGGCTGCAATAAATCCATCGACGGGCCCGTGCAGTCGCGCCTCGGCCAGTACTTCAATACTTCCTGCTTCACAGCCCCGCCGGCATTCACCTACGGTAACGAAGGGCGCAACGACCCCAACCTTCGTGCCCCGGGAATCGCGGAGTGGAACTTCGCCGCCGTCAAAAACTTTCCGATTGCGCCCGAGGCGCGCGCCGTTATTCAGTTCCGCGCTGAATTTTTTAATATCTTCAATCGCGTACAGTTCGGTTTTCCAAACCAGATCGCAAGGGAACTCGGCGTTTGGACAAATCACCAGCCAGGCAAATCTTCCGCGACTGGTGCAATTTGCGCTACGGCTGAACTTCTGAGAAAGGCGAACAAACAGCGCATTTTACGAAACGAAACCAGCTCGCCGGTTGGCGCGCCTCGATTACGATTCGAACCCAATTTAGGACCGGGCGAGGCGACAAGGTAACCAGTTTCCCGGTAAGTAATTGAATTAAGAGGGCGGTTATTTTTTTCCGGAGGCGGCGCTCAACCGAAAGGATATATAATACCTTTCCTTAACGGAAAGGATTTCATGTCGCAAACCGACCCTCTTCTGCCGCGCAAGGCATTAACCGTCTTCGCTTTCGTGGCGTGCTTCTTCGGAAGCAGGCTCTACGCCCAACTCGAAAGTGGAACGATTCTGGGCACCGTAACGGACCAGTCGAACGCCATCATTCGTGGTGCAAAAGTCACACTGACCAACGAGGATACCGGGTTAGCGCTTTCGACGTCAACTTCGGAGCGAGGCACCTATGTCTTCACTCCCATCAAGATCGGACGCTATTCCGTGGCTGCCGAGTTTCCGGGATTCGCCACGATCAGCCGCCAACAAATTCAAGTGAGTGTGCAACAACAGGTCGTGGTCGATTTCTCACTGAATCCAGGCCAGGCGAAGCAGACAATCGAAGTGACTGCGGGCGTCCCGCTGCTGCAGGCCGAGAACGCATCCGTGGGCCAGGTGATCAATGGCAAGCAGATTAACGATCTGCCTCTAAACGGGCGAAATTTTACGTTTTTGGCTCAACTATCCGCAGGCGTCACGTCCATGCAGCAGGATTCGCGCGGCTTTGGCGCCAGCGGCGGCTTTTCCGCCAATGGCGTGCGTTCCGAATCCAACAATTACCTGCTCGACGGCATCGACAACAACAACGATTCCCAGGACTTTTTGAATGGGACGTTCTACGTGGCGTTACCGCCGGTTGATGCGATCGCGGAATTCAAAGTGGAGACAGCGAACTATAGCGCGGAGCTGGGGCGCGCGGGCGGCGCGGCTGTCAACGCGACGCTCAAGAGCGGAACCAACGAATTCCACGGTAACCTTTGGGAATTTTTACGCAACGACAAATTGGATGCCAACGACTTCTTCAACAATGCCGCCGGCGTGGGCAAAGGGGAATTCCGTCAAAATCAATTCGGCTTCACCGCCGGGGGTCCAGTTAAAAAAAACAAGACCTTCTTTTTCGGCGATTATCAGGGCACCCGTTTGCGACAGGCTTTGAACTACCGAGCTACCGTGCCTACGGCGCAGATGCGCAACAGCGGCTATACAGATTTCTCACAGCTCTACAGCCAGTCGACTTCAATGGTCACGGACTCCCTGGGACGCACTTTCAGGGTCGGGCAAATTTTCGATCCGGCGACTACACGCGCGGTCACAGCAGGGAAAGTTGACCCAGTTACGGGGATGGTTGCCGCCAATTCCGGCTATGTCCGCGACCCCTTTGCCGGAAATTCGCTCTGCCCGGGAACCGCTTGCGGCCGAATCGATTCAAACGCGGTCAAGCTTCTCAACTTGTATCCTCTGTCGAATTTGCCGGGACTTTTCAATAACTACGTTTCAACGCCGGTCCAGAGCCTGAATGCAAATAGTTTCGATATCCGCATCGATCAGAACTTCAGCGAGCGCGACCAGATGTTCGGTCGTATGAGTTTCACCAACACCGGCCGCTTCATCCCCGGTCCTTTCCCAGGCATCGCTGACGGCGGCAGCTTCAACGCCGGCGACCAAACCATCGGAACACGCAACGCGGCTATCAGCGAGACTCACTCGTTCAGCTCTACCTTAGTCAACTCCTTGCGCTTCAGCTACGGAAGAGTGCACACACTGTTTGCGCCCGGAACGGCCAGTCAGCTTGGAATTCCGGAGCAGTACGGCATCCAGGGAATTGCGCAGACGGAATTGAACGGCGGCCTGCCCCAGTTTTCCTTGACGGGGCTCTCACCGTTCGGCCAAAGCACATTCACGCCCATCAACGAGTGGGATGACACCTGGGAGCTCGCCGATAGCATCACCAAGATTCACAACGCGCACACCATGAAGATGGGCTTCGAAGGCATTTATCTTCGTTTTGCTACCTACCAGCCCGCCAATCCACGGGGCTCCGATTCTTTCAGCGGTGTGTATACCTCGATTCCCGCCATGAACGTGAACAACAGCGGCGTGGTCCAATTTGTGCTGACACCCACGCCAGCGACGGTTCCGGGAGGCATCGATTACAATGGCGGTCCGAATTCGGTCTCCATTTCGCGGCTTTCGGTAACGGATGCGCGGCGCAAATACTACGCGCTCTATTTTCAGGACGATTGGAAAGTCGCGCCGCGTCTCACTCTCAACCTGGGCGTGCGGTGGGAATACTTTCCGGCCATTTACGATTCGCACGACGCTCAGAGTAACTTCATCCAAGGCGCGCCTTTTGACTCTGCGGCCTACCTTATCCCACAATCGCGCTCGAATCAAAGCGATCCGAATAACGCTCTGTCTCCCTCATTTCTGTCACTCCTCCAAAAAGATGGTGTAAAGCTGCAATACACCGGCAATCGCGGGCTTCGCGATGCGCAATGGGGCAACTTCGCGCCGCGCTTCGGCTTCGCCTACAAGCTCACGAACCGGCTTGTTCTACGCGGCGGGTATGGCATTTCGTACAACGGGCTCGAAGGGGTCGGCTATGGACCAGCCCTGGGAGCCACCTATCCCTTCGCCTTTACCAGCGGCTTCTCGAACAATAGCAACCAGTCGCCCATACTGTTTTCCAACGGTCAACATGCAACGCTTGAAAACGCCTACGCAAACATCGTGCTGAATCCGGCCACCGTGGATGGCTCGGGCGTCTCGCTGCATGGAATCGTCCCGCACCTGAAAACGGCCTACGTGCAGAGCATGAATATGACGGTGCAGTATCAAGTGACGTCCAGCACATCGTTCCAGGTGGCCTACGTGGGCACACTGGGGAGGCACATGGAGGCGAATGCCGGCGTCGCCAACGTCGTGCACCAGTTGCTCGTGCCATCGGCCAACCAGGCGCCGTTTCGTGAATATCCGGACCTTGCACCGGGCGGTACCATTCAGCAGGATTGGGGTAGCATGTACTACCATGCTCTGCAAACAACTCTAGAGCATCAATATAGCCATGGGCTCAGCTTTCTCGCGAATTTCACCTGGTCGCGTTGCCGCACCGACGCTGTTGATCAATTAAACTCCACAGCCATTTCTTACCGCGCTCCCGGGCTCGGACCTAAAATCGACTATGGTCCCTGCGATTCCGATATTCGGCGCGTATTTCATCTCAGTAGTACCTATGAGCTCCCCTTTGGGAGAGGAAAGGCGTTTCTTTCTTCCAGCCGGGGCTTGGTGAACCAGATTGCCGGCGGCTGGCGCGCGAACGGCATTCTGACGCTGCAGGATGGCGTGCCGTTTACCGTTCCCTGCGATATCACGACGGCCGCCGGTATGAGCTGCGTCGCACTGTTTGCCCCAGGCCAGGACCCGCTAGGGGGTAAACACAATGTGGATCAATGGATGAATCCGGCGGCCTTCGCGAATCCCCCGGTCGTCGCCGTGAATGGGCAGACCGACCTGACGCCTTTGGGCGGAGAGCGCGGTCAAGTCTACGGTCCCGGCTTTCATCGCCTCGACTTCTCGCTGTTTAAGGAGTTTCAAGCAACCGAGCGAGTCAGAGTCGAATTTCGCGCCGAGTTCTTCAATTTCACAAATCATCCCAACTTCTCCACGCCCCAAGGGCCCACCGGCGGATCCGCGGTAGTCAGCGCACCGGGTGCGCTTGATTTCAAGAGCGTAAATTTCGGCCGCATTACCGCAACGCGTGACGCGCCGAACGATCCGAGGCAAATTCAGTTCGGGCTCAAACTCTACTGGTAGCCGGCGTGTTTCCGGCGCCGACTATCGATGCACCACAATTTGAAAGATATCCGCCCGAAGCCCGGGGATTGGCAGTTGCCCATTTACCTTTGCTCCGCACGCTGCCGTCCGCTTTTACCCCGCTGCTTTTGCAACAGATCGAACAATACGACTGGCGCTTTCCAGCAGAGCGGCGCGAAATCACCGGACAGCTTGCCTATCTCGAAGCCTTGACACCGGAGCAGCGTCGCGTGGCGCTGGCAGGGTTTGCACGGCTCCGCCTTCCCGCGCATTGGACCGGACGTCAGGTGGCGAGCGCCCCAGGCGAATACGCCGAGCAGCTTTCCAGTTATCTTTGGGCAACCCATCAGATGGACGCATTCCGTGAGGCATCCTCTGCATATATGGCCAGCTATCACAGCACAGCGAGTGACCGGGAATTGGCTGCGCGTCGGCTCGGCATAGCGGTCATCGGGCAGGGAGTCGAGCAGAGCAGCTATCGTCTTTTCCGTAAGCTGTACCGCCACGGTACCTACTTCACCAATGTCGAGCCGGCGAACGGCCTGCGGATTTTGTTGGAGGCGGTAGCCGCACGCAGCTTGGCGCATCAGGACGCTTTCGCGCATTGGTACGTGGAGGGGGGCTTACCCGACGAGCGCGCTGCCGCAGTTCCGTCTCTTCTAGTCATCTCTTATGACTGGCTCAAACCGGCGCGCCAGGCGCTGCTCGCAAAAATGAATCAGGAAATCCGTGCTGGAATAGCCGGGCCGGAGCCGCTTTTGAGCGTACTGCATAAGCTGCGGCCCGAAGAGCTTGGATTGCCGGGCGGAGCCGACCACTCCGTACTCAGTCACTTTGCCGCGAGTTTGCTCATTACCGGATCGGGTACCCAGATATTCAGCACGACTTTTGTGCAGTGGACGGTCCGCGAACTCTGGCGCCGTGCCCAGCCCCTCACCATACTGGCTCGCTTCACATCTCGCCAGCGCGAGCGCCCCATGAACGAATTGCTCGCGGGAGAGCCCACAACGCCGCAACTTGATCCGATGGGGTCTCTCATCGATGCGGATATGGGCGCGTTCTACATGTGGCTCGATCAGCAACGCTTGCCCGGAGCGAAACAATCGTCGTTCCTCGTCTGGTTCGAGGGTCACAACCAAGCGCTGCTCGTCAGCCCCGGCCTGCCCGCGAATACCGCGTCGAAGCAGTCGGTGGACATGCGCTGGCTGGTCAAGCAGGTGGACACCTGAACGGGCTAAGCCCTTCGCTGCCTGGCGACGCTCTAGGTGGCAAGTTGTCGAGCCAGATCGCCTGGCTCATTGATCAGCATGTCCGGCGGATTTTCTGAAAACGCTTCGGGCTGGAAGCCCCAGGTTACGCCGCAACTTCGCACGCCGGCATTGCGAGCGGTTTGGATATCGACGCCGCTATCGCCGATCATCCATGTCTGGGCCGGCTGCGCTGCGGCATCGCCGATCAGAGTCAATATGCCGACAGGATCCGGTTTCTTTTGCGCAAAGCTATCGCCACCGTAGACCCAGTTGAAATGTGAGCGGAGACCGAGCGCGGCGATAATGTCCCGGCTGATGCGAACCGGTTTGTTGGTGAGCACCGCGAGCCGGTGTCCATCGCCGGATAACTGTTCGATCATTTCTCGCACTCCCTGGTACGGCTGGGTGTGCTCAAGGGCGTGGGCGCGATAGTAATTCAGAAAGAAGCGCAGTGCGGTTTCGGCGAGTTCATCGCTCGCTTCCGGCCCGAGCGCCTTCCGGACCAACACAGCGGCGCCATTGCCCACGTAGGAATAAATGAGCTTCGGATCGAGCGGCGGCATACCGAAATGCGCGCGCGTGGCATTCATCGAAATCGCCAAATCCTTAGCGGAGTCGATGAGCGTGCCGTCCAGATCGAAAATCAGTAACAAAGGTTGAGTCAAATTTCGTGGACAGTCCCATGAGCGCCGTGAGACTGTTTCAGATTTTGCATTTGCTGGGAAAACGAATCCTTCCATTGCCGCGGCGCGAACTCCGCGAGGACCGCGGCGATGTGGCTGGCATAGGGCAGGACTTTCGATGTCTGCAAATACTGCGGGGTCGGGGAGGGCGCGAACGCCACGAGTACGCTCGCGAGAACGGCTACAATCAGCACGCCACGCACGAAGCCGGCGGCTCCACCGAGTAAGTGATTGAACCACGAGAGACCCACCCATTTCAATAAGCGCGACAGGAGCGCGGCGAGCAGCGCTCCTACGATCGAGATCCCCACAAAAATAATTAGAAACCCGGCCACGTTCGCGACCGATGGCGAGGCAATCCAGGGCTGCAGCTTGACCGCGACCAGGCGATAGCACCAAAATCCCGCAAGGAAGCCGGCTACAGTCGCCGCGAACCCAACCACCACGCGCGCAAATCCGGTTCGCAAACCGGCGGCCGCCGATGCCAGGATCACGATGGCCAGCACGACGTCGAACCAGTTGAACAGCGAAGTCACGAAGCGCGATTCTCCTTGCCAGTCGCGACCGTGGGGGATAGCTCCCGCCCAGTGAGCCGGGCGTAGGCATCCATATATTTTTCGCTGGTCTTACGCACCACTTCCTCCGGCAGCGCGGGCGCGGGCGGGCGCTTGTTCCAACCGCTGCGCTCGAGGTGGTCGCGGACATACTGCTTGTCGAAGGAAAACTGAGGTCCTCCGGGCGCGTAGGTATCCGCCGGCCAGAACCGGGAGGAATCGGGCGTCAGCACTTCATCCGCCAGCACTAACTTGCCTTCTACGAATCCAAATTCGAACTTGGTATCCGCCAATATTATCCCTTTTTCGAGCGCATAGCGGGCCGCGCGCGAGTAGATATCGAGCGTAAGGTCGCGGAGTTGCCCGGCAAGGTCCACACCCAAGGAGTTGGCGACGTAACGAAAGGGAACGTTCACGTCGTGCCCGGTCGCGGCCTTGGTGGCAGGCGTGAAAATGGGCTCCGGCAGCCGGTCGCCATCGCGCAGTCCGGAAGGAAGGGGAATGCCGCAGACTTTGCCGTTCGCGCGGTACTCCTTGAAGGCCGATCCGGCCAGATAGCCCCTGGCGACGCATTCCACTGGAAGCATCTCTGCTTTCTTGACGAGCATCGATCGATCGCGTACCGACGGATGCCGCGAGCCTCGACGCGGATACTTGTCCATATCCGCCGTGATCAGGTGGGACGGTACTACATCCTTCAGAAAATCGAACCAAAATAGGGATAGCTGCGTGAGCACGCGGCCTTTGCAGGGAATGCCGCTGCCGAGCACACAATCGAACGCAGAAATCCGGTCGGACGCGACGAACAGGAGGCTGTCGCCCAAGTCGTAGATGTCACGCACTTTGCCCCGGCCGGCCAACGGGAGCGACAGTTTGGACTGCAACAGGACCTCATCCTGACACATACAACAATGAGTATCCCAAAGCCCGCTATTTTTACGTGAATAAGCAGATAATTTCCGTCAGGGCGGGAATTTTTTTCAAGCAAGATCGGCTTGCCCCAGTCATTCCGTGCATTTCCGATCTGGTTTGTGACGTGCTCGTTCCACTTGCGAAGGAGTTCACCTGATGAATACCGACACAGTTCAAGGAAAATGGAAACAAGCGAAGGGTCTGGTGAAACAGCGCTGGGGCAAACTGACCGACGACGATCTCACCTCGCTCAGTGGTAAGAAAGACGAGCTCATCGGTAAGCTGCAGGAACGTTACGGTTACACGCGCGAGCAGGCGACGTTAGAGGCCGATGACTGGGCCACCAAAGCATCCCATAAATGGGATGACGATGCGCGCGCCGCTGAAGCGGGCCGCGAGTAACCGCTGATAGGGACGGGATCGGCTTCCACCGGTACACTGGAGAGATGCCGGTTCCGTTCCGCTTTGCGATTTGCAATGAATTGTTCGAGAAACGGCCGTTTGCGGAGGTTTGCCGCAAGCTGCATACCCTCGGCTACCAGGGAATCGAACTCGCTCCGTTCACTTTAGGAGAGGATCCAGCGGCGCTAGCGCCGGCGCAGCGCGCTGAAACAGCGGCCCAGATAGCCGATGCCGGGCTCCGCTTTGTGGGGCTTCACTGGCTGCTTTCGGCGCCTCCGGGCTTGCATGTTACGGCGCGAGAGGAGGGCCAGCGGCGACACACTTGGGACTATGTGGGTCGTCTTATCGACCTGTGCGCGGAGTTGGCCCAGGCCTCGCATTCGGAAAATTCTGTCATTGTTTTCGGATCTCCCAAGCAGCGCTCCTCGAACGGCGGCCTCAGTCCACAAGAGTGTGTGGATATTTTCAGAGACGAGCTGGCGCGCGCCGCGCCACGCGCCGAATCGGGCGGCGTGACATTGTTGCTCGAAGCGTTGTCGCCGAGCCAGACCGATGTCGTCACGAGCTTGGCCGAGGCTGTGGCGGTGGTCGAGCAGATTCAAAGTCCGGCTGTTCAGACGATGTTCGACGTTCACAACGCAATCGACGAAACAGAGCCGCATACGGAGCTCGTACGCAAGTTTCAGTCACACATCCGGCACGTTCACGTAAACGAAATGGACGGCCGTGAGCCGGGGATGGGCGACTATCGTTTTGATGTGCTGCTAGCCACCTTAGCCGAACTCGAGTATCCGGGGTGGGTCTCCGTAGAGGCATTTGATTTCAGCCGCGACTCTTACGACGTCGCATCCCGGGCGATAAGCCATCTGAAAGCAGCCATACCCGCTAGGGTAGCCGCTCACACATTATGAATCGTTACATCGTTACCGGGGGCGCCGGCTTCATCGGCTCCGCGCTGGTCAGGGCTCTGCTTGCCGAGGGCCATTCAGTCCATGTGGTCGACAATCTTTCGACCGGCAATGGGCGTAATCTCGACGAGGTGGCCGGCAGGATTACTCTCCATACTCTGGATATCCGCGATTATGAGCGCCTGGCTCCGGTGATTGCGGGGGCGCACCGCGTCTTCCACATCGCGGCGATTCCGTCGGTTCCCAAATCCATTGAGAATCCGGCGCCGAGCCACACGAGCAATATCGACGGCACGTTTAACGTGTTCCGTGCCGCGGCCGAAGGTAAAGCCGGGCGTGTCATTTATGCCGCCTCGTCTTCCGCTTACGGCGATACGGATGTGCTGCCGAAAACGGAATCGATGACGCCGCGGCCGAAGTCTCCCTACGCCGTGCAGAAGCTTTTGGGCGAATACTACGCGAGCGTATTTTCGGATTGCTTTGGCCTCGAAACGGTCGCACTGCGCTTCTTCAATGTCTTCGGTCCGCGGCAGGATCCGTCGAGTCCCTATTCGGGCGTGCTCTCGATTTTCATGGCTTGTCTTCTCGAGCGCCGCAGTCCCACGATTTTCGGCAACGGCGAACAGTCTCGTGATTTCACGTACGTGGACGACGTTGTGGGGCTTCTCCTGAAAGCAGCCGAAGCAAAGGGAGTTTCGGGCAGGACGTTCAATGCGGGCAACGGCGGCCGGTTTACGCTGAACGAGACCTGGCGGCTGCTGCAGAAAATCGAAGGCGTGCATCTTCCCGCTCGCTATGGGCCGCCGCGCGCGGGCGATGTGCGCGATTCACAGGCCGACACAACGGCTGCGGTACGCGAACTGGGCCACTCACCCCGGTTTTCGTTCGAGCAGGGTTTGCGTCTGACTCTCGACTGGTATCGCGCGCAACGCGGCGCGACGCTCGCGACCGAACCGGTTGACACTAAGCGCGCGTGACCGATTCGTTCCGGCTGGGCGAAGACGGTATCTACCGCTGCGACGCCTTTCAGGAATATATCTGGCAGAGCCACGGGTTCGGCACACGCCTCGGTAATCCACGCGCGGACGTGACCCTGCGCCAAATCCATTCCGCCGCTGTTTGCAATGCACGCGGACTTGCGGATCGCGCTTGTCAGGGTGATGGGCTCGCCACCGCCGAGGTGTCGCTCACAATCGGTGTTCGCACGGCGGACTGCGTTCCGATACTGCTTCTCGATACCAAGCGCCGCGCAATGGCGGCAGTTCACGCGGGCTGGCGCGGAACAGCCGCCGGCATTGTACAGCGTGCGATCAGGAGCATGACCGATTGGTTCGAGACGGATCCAACCCACGTATACGCCGCGATCGGTCCCTGTATTCGCGAATGTTGCTACGAAGTGGGTATGGAAGTCGCGCGCGAGTTTACCGGATTATTTCCGGAATGGCCGCCGGTAACTGGTAAACGCCATCTCAATCTGGTTGAGGCGAATCGCCGCCAGCTTCGAGCCGCGGGAGTACGGCCCGGGCACATCTCCGATTCGGGTCTCTGCACATTCTGTTTGCCGGAATATTTCTTCTCGTTTCGCCGTGAACCGGCGAATGCCGGGCGTATGCTCAGCGCTATTTGCCGGCTCGCGTGAGTTGAGTCTTACACTCAAAAGAGGAAAGACCCAAAGGAAAACAATGGACCGCAAAGCAAAAGCACAATGGAAAGGCGATCTGAAATCGGGGGCCGGTATCTTGTCTACGGCGAGCGGGGTGCTCTCGAGCACTCCTTATTCGTTCCGGGACCGGTTCGAGCAGGGAACGGGCACTAACCCGGAAGAACTGCTCGCGGCCGCGCATGCCGGCTGCTTCACGATGGCGCTCTCGATGACGCTGCAGAACGAAGGTTTGAAAGCCGAGAGCCTGGAGACGACCTGTACGATCACGCTCGATAAAGAAGGGGACGGGTTTGCCATCAAGCGCAGCCGGCTGGAATTGCAGGCTAAGATTCCGGGCGCGTCGCAGGAAGCTTTTACGCGCGCCACTAATTCGGCTAAGGAAGGCTGCCCGGTCTCCAAGCTTTTCGATACTGAAATTACTTTGGACGCGAAGCTCGAAAGCTAAATAAGTTCCAGTGGAGTGGACATCCTTGTCGCTGAACGCCTCCAGTAGAACTGGCCCGCTCACAGGCGCTTGGCGCTGAAGAAGCCCACGGTAAAGCGACGCCGCGATCGCTGAGGGGGTACGGGCGACGTCCTACTCTCCCAACACACTCGCGCGTGCAGTACCATCGGGGCTGAAAGGCTTAACTACCGTGTTCGGGATGGGAACGGGTGGAACCCTCTCGGCTGGAATCACCCGAAAGTGATTGGAATAGTTATTGACGGGAGAGCGATGCATGTACCGTGGGCCGAGACCGGTCGTGCCACAGGAGTTTTCGTACTTGTTGGCCAGCCACGCACGGGCTTCGCGAGCGGCATCCTTGAGCGAATTACATCCCCCAAGGAGATTGCCGCGCCATGCTAAGCCGTCTGTTGCGAAGTGGGATGTTCCGCTGCTTGGTTTGCTTCGCCCTCGCCGCTGCCTCACCTATTACGCGAGCCCTTCCTAACCCACCACCGCCCCCTGCACCCGATCTTCTGACGTACGAAACCCACCTCACGTTTGCGTATCCGGGCTATTTCCCGTCCCTCGATTCCGTTTCGGGAACTGCCGCCTCTCTTAGCACTCCTCCAGGTGGCTTCGGTATCAGTGCAACATCTTCAGATGGACGGACCGGGGCCTTCTCCAGCAATGCCGCTGCCTCTGCTTCCGGCACTCACTTGCAAAACAGTATGGACATGGCCGCCTCAAACCTGGACGTATTGGGCTTTGGGCCTCCCCAAGGCAATGGCCTGAGCACGGAGCTGATATCGGAGCTCACGGATGCGCTCACCGTAACCGGCGCGTCCGGCATTGCGACCATTCATTGGAGGCTGACGGGAACGATCGCCACGCAAGGCCAATTCTATTCCGCGACCACGGCGCCGAACGCATCCGATTTCGCATATCTGCTTCTTACAGGCACATCGCCGCAGGATCTTGGGGTTCTCTCGCCGGCACCCGGCTTTGAAACAACCAGCGGCGGCGCTTATGAGGGCGCCTTCCAATTCCCGTTCGAATCCGGTATCCCACATAGGGTCCAGATGGAGCTTCGGACAACTATCAGTCTGGAAGGTTCGCAGAATGCAACAGCGTCCATTGGCTTCGGTCTCGATGTCCTCGATCTGACCCTTACCGATCCTCAGGGCAATGCGCTGCAAAACGTACAGAACATTACGGCGACTAACAACTCGGTCATTCCAATTGTCTTTCAGACTGTTCCCGAGCCATCTGTCTTGACCCTGCTCACGGCCGGTGCCGTGATTGCTCTCCTGTTTGGTAGGCGGAGGGCCAGTGAGATCGCAGGCGCCTCGCAGGCTCGAAAGCTAGAGTGTAATTCAGGGAGTCCGCATAAGACCCTGTCCAAATGAGTGTCACCCAGAAGGAAAAGGCAGCTCGCTTTCGCGGACTTCATGACGGCCCGGGCGCATTCGTAATCCCGAACCCTTGGGATGTGGCTTCCGCCCGGATTCTCGACGGGCTTGGCTTTGAAGCGCTAGCGACTTCGAGCGCCGCGTCCGCCTGTGCGGCGGGTCGAAGAGATGGCGGGCTGACGCGAGACGAGGCGCTTGCGCACGCACGCATGATTGTGAATGCCACGGATTTGCCCGTTTCCGCTGATTTAGAGAGAGGCTTCGGCGATGCGCCGGACGCGGTCGCCGAGACCATCCGGCTCGCGGGCGGCGCCGGCTTAGTGGGATGCACAATCGAAGATTCGACCGGAAATCAGGATAGGCCTCTTTACGATTTCAGCCTCGCCGTGGAGCGAATTGCCGCCGCGGTGGAAGCAGCACGCGCATTCGGCTTTCCTTTTATTCTGACTGCGCGGGCGCACAATCTCATGTACGCCAACCCGAGCCTAGATGACACGATCCAACGCCTTCAGGCCTTTGAACGGGCGGGAGCCGACGTGCTGTTCGCACCGGGTCTTTCCGATCTGAACGCCGTGCGCACGGTCTGTACGGCGCTATCGAAACCTGTGAATTTTATGGTGGGCATCCAGAAGAAATCGTTTTCGGTCGCTGAACTCGCCGGCGCGGGAGTGAAGCGGATCAGTCTTGCCACGTCGCTTTATCGGGCGGCAATGACCGGGTTTCTTGAGGCTGCATCCGAGGTGAAGAACGCAGGCGAGTTCCGTTTTCTTGACCGCTGCGCGAGTACTCCCGAGCTGGTGAAGCTGATGCGAATTTGACCAGCCGTAATCGCAGACTGGTTTTTACGTTGGCTCTACACGCAACACACTTCCACACTCGGATTACTCCCGAAACTCCGCGGCGTTGCAGGTGACCCAATTGAGGAACGTCCGTCCGGGTGTCTCCGTGATCTCCTCGACCGTGGATGTAACGAACGCAGGTTGCCCGATGGCGGCAGCCCAGGCATCGAGCAGTTTATCGGCAACGGAGGCGGGCCAATCGCGGAATAAATCGTTCCGCGCTTCTTCCGGCGGGATTTCGCGGATGCTCAGCGGGCGGCCGATCACCTTCCCAATGGTGGACACTTGCTCGTATTGGGTTAGAGATTGCGGCCCGGTCAGAACATATTCCTTTCCGCCGTGGCCCTCCTCAGAGAGCACGCGAACTGCAACTGCAGCAATGTCTCGTTCGTCAATCGGGGCTGTCGGAGCGCTGAGATAGGGCCAGCGCACGACATTGCCAGCCCGAATCTGCGGTCCCCAGAAATTCCGGGAGTTTGCGGCGAACATGCCGGGCCGCAAGAAAGTCCATTCGAGACTCGACGTTTCGATCCGTTGCTCGACTTGTAAGGCCAGATCGCGGCTCGGATTGGGTTGTTGGAAGAACGGGTGTGGCGTTTTGAGCGGAGCCGAAAGGAAGACAACCCGACGGGCGCTCTTGGCAATTCGTTCCCAAGCGGCGCCCAGGGCGGCGTGGGGCGCGGTCCATACCAGGAACACCGTATGGATGCCATCGAGGCACCGATCCAGCGTATCGGGTATAGTGAGATCTCCTTGCACTACGTCGACCTGGGGCGGAAAACGAGCCATGGTTGGGTTCCGCGCCAGGGCGCGGACTTGCTGCGCACCGCTCGCGGCCATTTGAAAGACAACCTGACGTCCGACAGTGCCGGTGGCGCCTATGATCAGTGTGCGTTTCATAGAATCGGTCACGGTTCTATTCAAGCTCCAATGGGGCGAGTGTACGACGAAGTGTTGGAGGAAGTCTTTAAGGAATTCTTAAGCCGAGAATTCTGCGCGATGCTGTAGAAGGGCGAGAATGCAAAAATCCGGGGAAAGGATGGCCATCCAAGTTCAGTCAATCGTGCAGTTCGGCGATTTCCGGTTCGATCTACAATCGCATCTGCTCACGCAGGGCTCCCGGCGTCTAGAAATTTCGCCGAAAGCTTTGGAAGTTCTTGCGGTTCTGGTAAAAAACGCCGGGCGAGTCGTTTCGAAGAACGATCTGCTCGAGATCGTATGGCCAGATACTTCTGTCGAAGAGAGCAATCTCGCGGTTCACATTTTTACCCTCAGGCAAGTTCTTGGAGAACGTGCCTCGACCGCTGCGTATATAGAGACCATTCCTAAACGTGGTTACCGTTTTGCGGCCCAAATCTCGAGGGACCAGGCGCGTGAGCCTTGGAGGATAGCCGAACACTACCTTCAGCAGCAGACTGCCCAGGGCTGCCGCGCGGCCGGGGCGGCGTATCAGGAATGTATCGCCAACGAGCCCGGAAACGTAAAGGCGAGGGCCGGCCTGGCGAATACGTTTCTGTTCCGATTTGTGCTCGGCGAGTTGAATAGAGATGAAGCTATACCCCGTGCACAGGCGCTGTTACAGGAAGCAAACGAAATTGATCCTCGATGCGCCGACGTGCATTTGAGCCAATCGAGAGTACTGTGCCTTTCCGATTGGCAGTGGAAGAGGGCGGAGGAAGAACTGCAGTGGGCGCTGGAGACCGCGAACAATGACGAAATCCGATCTGTCGTCAAGGCGTGGCAGGGATTCGGCCTTGTGGGACGCGGAGAGACCCAGAAAGGTCTTGAAGAACTGCGGCGCTCCAGCGAAAACTCGCCGTTATCCAGTTACGTTTGGAGGATGTTAGCCGACGCTCATTTTCTGGCGCGCGACTTCGCGGGATGCGTAGCCCTCAGCGGGAAGGCACTACAGCTACATCCGGGCTGCTGCCTCTTGTATAGAGCGTGCGGCAGGGCCCTGACGAGCCTTGGCGAATACGTTCAGGCCAGACGATATTTTCGCCGCGCCATCGTGCTTAGCGATCGACCAGAAATCGGTATGCTCGGTGAAATTGCGTATCTTGATGCTATTGCCGCGAACCGAGATAAAGCTGTTGCTTTCCTCTCGCGCCTACAACAGCGGCCACGCGGGCAGCACGTTTCGTGCGTTCTCATTGCTGAAATTCATACTGCCCTGGGCAACAAACAACGAGCCTTGGACTACATTGAGGAAGCGTGCCTCACACGCGATTGGGCGGTCGGGAGTTTGGAGCAGAATAGCCGGCTGGATGCTATCCGGAACACGCGAGAGTACCGAAGCGTAATGGGACGGGTGGGCGCGTCACTTTAGAAGAGCGCTCGCCATCGGTCGTATATAATCGGTCGGCGCCTTTCCTGAGGAGGAAACCACAATGCGAATGCTAATGAGAGTGTCGATTCCCGTGGAGGGTGGAAATGCCGCCGCCAAAGCCGGAACTCTGGGTTCGACGGTCGAAAAAATTCTTGCCGATCTCAAACCGGAAGCAGCCTATTTCTTCGCGGACGACAACGGGCAGCGAACGGGCTCAATCGTATTCGACATGAAGGACTCGTCGGAGATTCCGGCACTCGCTGAGCCATGGTTTCTCGCCTTCAACGCAAAAGTCTCGTTCCGTCCGGTCATGAGCCCGCAAGATCTTGCCAAAGCGGGTCCGTCGATTGCCAAAGCCGTGGAGCAATACGGAAAGTAATCGCCTGCAATTCCCGCCAATCCAAATGGCCGTGCGGCGATGAAAGAAACGGATCTGGTCGATCAGCTCGCGGAACACAAGGGCCTGGGCGCGGCGCCTCGCGAGGAATTGGCATGGCTGGCCCGGCATGGATCCCTTCGACTATTGCAAACCGGCGATGTGCTGACCGCGAAGGGTGCGCTGGTGGAAGGCCTGTTCATCGTGCTGTCGGGCCGGCTCGCCATGTTCGTGGACCGCGGCGCTGGACTGCACAAAATTATGGAATGGCGGCAAGGCGACGTCACTGGCCTGCTCCCGTACTCGCGCCTGGTTAGCCCACCGGGCGATTCCGCCGCCCAGGAACCTACAGCGATCCTGGCCGTGCATCGCGACCATCTGCCTGCGATGACGCGCGAGTGTTATGGGGTTACATCGATTCTGGTCCACATGATGATCGATCGCGTCCGTGGTTTCACCTCGAGCGATCTGCATGACGAGAAAATGGTTTCGCTCGGCAAATTGTCCGCGGGGCTCGCGCACGAGTTGAACAATCCCGCGTCGGCGATCGAACGCGGGGCCGCGCTGCTCGACGCAAAGTTGGCGGATTTCGACCAAGCCGCGCGCGCACTGGGCGCATCCAAGCTGACGGGCGCTCAATTGGCCGCCGCCGATACCGTTCGCGAATCCTGCTTGAGCACGCGCGTGTCCGGCGTGCGGTCGCCCATCGAGCAGGCCGAACGCGAAGACGCGATTGCGGGCTGGCTCGCCAGCCACAGCCTGGATGTTGCGAGCGCCGAAACGCTTGCGGATACCGCCGTGACTTTCGAGGCGCTCGACCGCCTGGCGAGCGCGTTAGATGGACCGGCATTGAATGTCGTCCTGCGATGGGGCGCAGCCGGATGTTTGGTCCGCAGCGTCGCATCGGAGATTCAGGACGCCGCCACGCGGATCTCGGGGCTAGTCGCCGCGATTAAGGGCTTCACGCACATGGATCAGGCGAAGGTCGCCGAACCAGTGGATCTGATACGGAGTCTGGACAACACGGTCGCTGTCCTGAAATCGAAGGCGCGCATGAAATCGGCCACTGTGATCATTCAGGTCGAGCCTGGTCTGCCGCGCGTTCGCGGCTTCGGCGGCGAACTCAACCAGATCTGGGCGAATCTGATCGATAACGCCCTCGATGCCGTCTCTGCATCCGGCCGCGTCGAGGTGCTCGCAAGTCGCGAGCAGCAGCGTGTCGTGGTGCGTGTCGTCGACAACGGGCCGGGCATCCCGGCGAAGGTTCGCGAGCAGATCTTTGACCCGTTCTTCACCACAAAGGGCGTAGGACAGGGTACCGGACTTGGTCTCGATATTGTCCGGCGCCTGGTCCGCCATAACGACGGCGAAATAGCGGTGGATTCGCAGCCAGGCCGGACGGAGTTTCGGGTCAGCTTGCCGCTCGCGGAGATCGAGCGCGGCGGAGGAACGGCTTGAACAATCCCGTCCTGCTGATTGTGGACGATGATCCTCAGGTGCTCGCCGCGGTGCGCCGCGACCTGCGTTCCCGATACCGGGAGCACTATACAGTGATGAGCGCGGCATCGGGAGAAGAGGCGCTCAAGACCGTCCGCGAACTGAAGAGCCGCGGGGACTCCCTCGCCATGATCATCAGCGATCAGCGGATGCCGGGCATGTTAGGGGGCGAAGTACTCGCCCGATCGCGGGATGTGTATCCGCTGGCGCGACGCGTCCTGCTCACCGCTTACTCGGACATTGAGGCAGCCGTCCGGGCCATCAACGAGGCGCACCTCGATCACTATCTTTCGAAGCCGTGGTTTCCGCCCGAGGAACATCTTTTCCCGGTGATCGATGACCTTCTCGACGCCTGGCAGGCCGAGTATCTGCCGGAGACGAAGGGACTGAGGCTGGTGGGACATCAGTGGTCGCCACGCTCCCACGCGATTAAAAATTTTCTTGCCAGCAATCTCATTCCTTATCGCTGGCTCGATGTTACGCGGGACCCGGATGCGTGCGTGCTGCTCGATGCGGCCGGGGTGGGCGCGGACGAGTTGCCGGCATTGTTCTTCGACGACGGCTCTCCCGCGCTGTGTAACCCGGAGCCGCGCCAGGTATCCGAGCGTCTCGGCCGATCGCTCTCAGCGGCTTTGGACGTCTACGACCTAGTGATCGTGGGAGCCGGTCCGGCTGGCCTCGCGGCGGCCGTGTACGGCGCATCGGAGGGGTTGCGGACCCTGCTGCTCGACCGGCATGCGCCCGGCGGGCAGGCGGGCAGCAGTTCCCGGATCGAGAATTATCTTGGGTTTCCGGCCGGCGTCAGCGGCAGCGAGTTGACACGCCGCGCTCTGATGCAGGCGCAGCGGCTTGGCGCCGAGTTTATCGTTCCGCTCGAAGTGACTGGGGTTTCGATCGATGCGGGATACAAGCGCCTCGCACTTGCCGACGGACGCGAGATCGTCACGCGAGCCATGCTGGCTTCCACAGGCATGTTTTATCGCGAGCATCCGGCACCGGGCGTCGCGGAGCACACGGGGGCCGGCGTGTATTACGGGACCGCGACGACAGAAGCGCCGGCGTGCAGCGGCCGGACCGCGCTGGTGGTTGGCGGCGGGAACTCGGCGGGCCAGTGCGCCATATATCTTGCGCGCTATGCGAAAGAGGTGCAGATCGTGGTGCGCCGGGATAGCTTGCGCGAAACCATGTCGCAGTACCTGATCGATCAGATTGGGAAAACGCCGAACATCCGGGTGCGAACGCGGACGGAAGTGGAACGCGTTGAGGGTGACGGTCACGTAGAACGGGTTGCGCTCACTTCGATCGAGGATGGTTTGTCCAGGATGGAGGAAGCCTTTGCGCTGTTTGTGTTTATCGGCGCGCGCCCGCGAAGCGACTGGCTCCCTTCGAACGTGTTGCGCGATGCGAAAGGATTCGTCCTCACCGGCCGGGACCTGATGGCCGCGGAAGCTTATCCGCGCACGTGGAAACAGCAGCGCGAACCGCTGCCGCTCGAGACGAGCGTACCCGGCGTGTTCGCCGCCGGAGATCTCCGCGCCAGCGCAATGAACCGGGTAGCGTCGGCGGTTGGCGAGGGGTCGATGGTGGTACGACTCGCACACGAATACCTGGCGCTAACGTGAACCCGGGAAAGCCGCGCATCTGGCATAAACGGATATCGCCGACTCGGCGTTAGCTCCCCTTCTCCTGCAGCATTGCGATCGTTTTCCGGTTTGCAAGGTGGCCGCCATGGTGTTCATCGTCGCCCGGAAACCGGGACGCGTAAGCCACGAGCGCCGCCTTCGACGAAGCTGCCCGCATCATCATATGAGCCTGGGAGTCTCGCGTGCATTGTTAGATCCGCTCCGCGATCGAGAAGCAGCCGCGTGACCTCCAGTCCCTTGTCTTCGAACTGCGAAGCCGAATGGAAAATGGGAGTCTGGCCACCCACGCCGGTACTGTCCACCATCGCGCGAGCGTTCACTTCAGCGCCGCGATCGAGCAACAGGCGGGCCGCTTCGGCATTGCAGTACTCGGCGGCAACGTGCAGCAGCGTGCCGCCCGCAAGACTCAGGCCGCGCATTGCCGTCGCGCCGAAATCGAGCTCCGCAAAACGCCTGTGTACAAGCGAGGGATCAGCATCTATATGCTCCGCGAGAATATCCAGACGCCCTCGCAAAAGGTCGAGCATGGGGGGAAGGTTATATCTGGTCGTCCCTCCAGCCCTAAGCAGAATTTCAATACAGGCGGCAAGCCGCGGGGTTCGCGAATAGGATTGAATGACATAGTCGAGCGCTGTTCCTGGATATTTACGTCCCGGCCGGGAGCAATTTGGATTCGCGCCGTGATCGAGCAACCATTGCAGCGCGACCGGATCTACCGTTTCGCACGGGCTGAAGACGATCGGAAAATCTCCGTTCCATTCTGCGTTCACGTCAGCGCCGTTCGCGATCAGCAACTCCATCATCGGAGTACGATGTCCGGCAAGTGCAGCTCGCATCAGCGGACCGTCGCCGCCCTGGTGCACATCGGATCCGTTGTCGATCATCCACTGCGCCATGGCAAGCCTCACGGGTCCGGGCCGCTCCCATGGAATGCGGCATTCGGCGACCCAAGTCAGGGGCCCGTTGTTTCCGTATCCCATCGGCGCTTTGTGGAGCGCGGGGTTTCCGGTCATGAGCGCTTTCACGCAATCGAAGTCGTTGGTGTCGATGGCCTGCTTCAGTTCGCTGAGTTCGAGATTCATCACGCTGGGCGAAACCGCTAATTTTCCAATGATAGTTTTCTGGTCAGTTCCATGGCTGCCGCGGGCGTGGTACTTGTGCCCATTTCGGTATCGACATAGCCCTTGTAGCCCGACTCACGCAAGACCCGGAGTATGTAGGCATAGTCGATCTCGCCAGTTCCCGGTTCCTTGCGCCCTGGAACTTCGCCGATCTGCACGAGGCCGATCCAGCCTTTCGACAGACCCTGCCGAAGATGGCTGGCGATGTTTCCCTCCATCAATTGCAGATGATACATATCGAAGCAGACTTTGACATTCGGATGCGCCACTTCGTCGATGACAGGGAACGCCACCGCCGCAGTGTCGAGCGCCATACGCGGACGCCCGGCTATTGAGCTGAGCGGTTCCATTACCAGCACCACGCCTTCTTCCTTCGCGATGTCGCCCGCTTTCCTGAGTCCGCCGACGATCTGCGATCGCTGCGTTTCCCAAGGGACATCCGGTTGCGTCTGGCCCACAAAGATGATGGGTTGTGCGCCGCCAAACGCCGCCGCGATCTTGGCGTAGGTGACGATCTCGTCGAGATAGGCTTGCTCCAGGCCAGGCTTGGTGAGCCCGGTGGAATTTCCCACGTTTGCCGTGCCCGAGATGCTAGCGCATTTCAAGCCGGTCCGCTGCTGTACTTTGAGCATGGCATCGCGCTCTGGTTCGCTCGCGTGCCAAAAGCTATACGCCTTGAAGCCGTTAGCCGCCACGATCTCCATTCGTTCGGCTCGCGGCATAGTGCGCGGGAACATGATTTCGATATTGATGGAGAGCGTGTACGGCGGCGGGGCGGATACCGCGGCGGCCGAATGCGTGTCCATTGCCAGAGGTATTGCTACGGCTACACCGGAAGCGAGCATATCGCGGCGGCTCATCCGTGATTTCATGCGTTTTATCTTCTCACTCGGCGGCAATCTTAAGATTTCGTTCCGTATTCCACGAAGGCGAGAGCGGCCGAGTTGAGGCAGTATCGCGCACCGGAGGGCATTGGCCCGTCGTTGAAGACGTGTCCGAGGTGTGCATCGCATCTCGCGCACAACACTTCCGTCCTTAATTCGGCGAGTGCATGGTCTTCGCGGGTAGCGATGTTTTGGGGAGCGACGGGCGCAGTAAAGCTGGGCCAACCGGTGCCGGAATCAAACTTTTCTTGCGAGCGAAACAGTGCCGTAGCGCAACAGACGCATCGGTAGAGCCCGGGGCGATGCTCATGCCAGAATTTGTTTTCGAAGGCAAATTCGGTGCCGGCTTGACGCGTGACGGCGTAGACTTCGGGGAACAGCTCCGCACGCCACTCCGCGCCGGTCTTTACGATCTTACGCAACGGTCGCAGCTCGTGTTTTATGCCATCGTTCGAACAGAGTAAGAGGCTGACGAGCGGCCCATTTCCTTCCGCGGACGGGTCCGGCAGGGTGCGCGGCGGGCGGCGTAATAGCAGCCACCATCCGCCCAGGGCAAACGGTGCGATCGCGAAAGCACGCCGGGATGGCAAGAATCTTCCTCTGTTCCCATTAGACGACGATTCTTTTGAACACTACTGGGCCGACGCAGTCGTCTACAAACCAGAAGCGTTATTCTTCAGGTTATACATCCAAAAAAGTGCCAGCGAACCTCAGCTCCGAAGAACAAATTAAGCCCGGATTCACACGTTTTTGGCGGCGCTCCCTTGTGCTGCTTCGTTCCCTGTGGCGGCGGCGGGCCGTCCGTATCGGCCTTGCCGCCATAGTTGTCTGTCTGCTTGTTTTTGCCGGGTTCTTTATTTCTTTCTACCTGAAATACAGCCGGATCGTGGATGAGCGCATTCGACGCCCGATCTTCAACGAACCCGCCCAGATTTACGCGCGCGCCGATCAGGTCAACGTCGGCGACAAATGGAGCGCAAGCGCCATACTTCGCGAACTGCGCGGCGCAGGCTATGTGCCGAGCGGAGGTCGTGCTCAGTCAGACCTTGGCACATTTTCCGAGCGTGGCGCCACTCTGCAGATCAATCCGGGCCCCCGCAGCTACCGCCGCGGCCAGAATGCCAAGTTTCATTTCACCGATGGGCAGGTGGATGCCATCACCGGGCCGCACGGCGAATCGCTCACCTCTTACGATCTCGAACCGCAACTCGTCACGGGTCTTTTCGATGCGAAAGAGCGCTCAAAGCGCCGGCTGCTGACCTACCCGGAAATTCCTCCGCTGGTCGTGAACGCGATTATCTCTATCGAGGATCGCCGCTTTTTCCAACACAACGGTATCAATTATGGGCGTTTGGTGGAAGGAGTGCTTACGCCCATCCTCCGGCACCACCGGATGCAAGGCGGCTCTACACTGACGATGCAAATGGCGCGCGCGTTCTTTTTGACGGATGAGCGCAGCTTGCGACGCAAACTCGCCGAGATGACCATTGCGGTTGTGCTCGAGCATCGTTTCACCAAAGAGCAAATCCTGGCTATTTACGTGAACCAAGTCAGTTTCGGCCAGCACGGATCGTTCAATATCGACGGCTTTGGCGAAGCGGCGCAGGTCTTCTTCGACAAAGATATTAAAAACGTTACGCTGCCCGAAGCCGCTCTGCTGGCGGGCGTGGTGAATGGTCCGAGCGTGTTTTCGCCGTTCCGTCATCCGGGCGCCGCGACCCGGCGCCGGAACCTGGTTCTGCAGGCGATGTTCGACAACCATGTCATCACGGAAGCTCAGATGAGGGCCGCCAAAGCCACGCCTCTCAAGCTGGCACAGCCGAACGTGGAAGCGGACGATGCCCCCTACTATGTAGACCTCGTGCGCGACCGGCTCCTCTCCCGATACCAAGAAAGCGATTTGACCTCCGGCGGCATGCGTGTCTATACGACGCTCGATCGCGGCCTCGAACGAGCGGCCAACGAGGCTGTCCAGGTTGGCATGAAGCAGGTCGACGCTGCTATCCTGCGCAGGCGGACGCACAGAATTCGCGAGGGAAAAGGCAAGAGCGCCACGGTCCGCACGGAAGTCACGCCGGGACCCATGCCCCAGGTTGCGCTTGTGGCGCTCGATCCCCATACCGGTGAAGTTCTTGCTCTGGTGGGCGGCCGCAACTATGCAGCCAGCCAACTCAATCGCGTATTGGCCAAACGCCCTACCGGTTCCATCTTCAAGCCGTTCGTCTATGCGGCCGCCATTAATACCGCGCTCACCGGGGAACCGGACAAGGCCTACACGCAAATCACGATGCTGGATGCCACGGAGGGAACCTTCGATTTCAACGGCAAACCGTACTCACCTCACAATTTCGATCCAAAGGACAGCGTGGGAGAGGTGACTGCGCGCGAGGCGCTTGCTCATTCGATCAACACCGCCACGATTCGGCTGGCGGATATGGTCGGCTATGACAAAGTCGTGGCGCTCGCGCAGGCGGCTGGAATCAACGACCTCAAACCTACGCCGGCGATGGCGATCGGCGCTTATGACGCCACGACGCTCGACATGGCGGAAGCATACACGGTGTTTGCGAACGAGGGAGTGCGCCTGGTCCCCACCTTCATCCGTTCGATCGAGGCGTCCGGCGGCGACACGCTGGAGAGCGTCACGCCGCAAAAGACGAACGTGCTCGACCCGCGCGTGACTTATGTCATCACCGACATGCTGCAGACTGTGCTCAGAGAGGGAACCGCCGCTTCTTCAGGAGCGCGTTTCAACTCACCCGCAGCGGGCAAGACCGGCAGTTCACACGACGCCTGGTTTGCCGGCTATACTTCGAATCTGCTCTGCATCGTGTGGGTGGGCAATGACGATTACACGGATATAAAAATCGACGGCGCGCGCGCGGCGGCGCCGATTTGGACCGAGTTTATGCTGCGCGCCCGCAAGCTAAGCCGCTATAGCGATATGAAGCCATTTACGCCGCCGGCCGGCGTGGTGCCTGTCGCAATCGATAAAGCCAGCAATCTGCCGGCGGACCAAAGCTGTCCGGACCAGTACCAGGCTTATTTCATCGACGGCACGGTACCGGTGGCCACGTGCGATCACCCCGATGGACCGCCGCGAAACTTTTTCCAAAAGATGTTCGGAATCGGGGCGCACCGGGAATTGGTGATTCCTCCCGTCACGCAGCCGAACCCGAATCCCGGGCAGCCGGCTGTGCCTAATACGCCTCAGCAGGTGACCAATCCGAACGAGCAGCCCGCGCCGCCTCCAACGCCCGAGGAGAAACCAAAGAAACGCGGGTTTTGGAGGCGTATTTTCGGTGGCGGGAAGGATTGAGAAATCCTACTCTTCGTCCTGCTGCCCGGAGAGCTTTGTTACGGACGGAAAGATCTTCTAAGGTCGTGACGTCTCCCGTGACTGCATGGGTCGTGACAATCTCACGCAGCAAACGCCGCATGATCTTTCCGCTGCGCGTCTTGGGCAGTCCATCGGTAAACCGGATCTCTTCCGGACGCGCGAAGGCTCCAATCTCGTGGCCCACCCATTGGCGCAGCTCCTGGCCGAGCGTCTCGTGATTCCAATCGCCCTTCTTCAATGTCACGAAGGCGCAGACCGCCTGCCCGGTGATCTCGTGCGGCTTGCCCACCACGGCCGCTTCCGCCACGGCCGGATGATGAACGAGCGCCGATTCGATCTCCATGGTGCTTAGACGATGGCCGCTGACGTTCATGACGTCGTCGACGCGCCCGAGCACCCAGAAGTAGCCATCGTCATCGCGCCGCGCTGCATCGCCTGTGAAATAGCTTCCCGGCACGCGCGACCAGTACTGCTCCGTGAAACGCTTCGGATCGCCCCAGATGTTGCGAACCATGGCGGGCCATGGCTGCCGGATGATGAGATATCCCTCGCGATTGTTCTCAACCGGCTGCCTTTTGCATCGACTATATCGGCGATGATTCCAGGCAGCGGCAGGGTCGCCGAGCCCGGCTTGAGCGGCACGGCCCCAGGCGCTGGGCGCGATCATGATGCCACCGGTTTCGGTTTGCCACCAAGTATCGACGATCGGGCAACGCTCTTTTCCGATCACTTTGTGATACCACTCCCACGCGGCCGGATTGATCGGCTCGCCCACTGAACCGAGCAGCCGGAGGCTTGAAAGGTCGTGAGCGTCCGGCCATTGATTGCCTTGCCGGACCAGCGCGCGGATTGCGGTCGGCGAGGTATAGAAAATCGACACTTTTCTCTTCTCGACAATTTGCCAGAGGCGGCCAAAGTCGGGATAGTCGGGCGCGCCCTCATACATCACGACCGTAGCGCCTGCTGCCAAAGGGCCATAGACGACATAGCTGTGGCCCGTGACCCAGCCGATATCGGCGGTACACCAGAAGACATCGTCCTCGCGCAAATCGAACACCCATTTCATGCTCATGAGCGTTTGCAAGAGATAACCGGCGGTGGTGTGCAGGATGCCTTTGGGCTTTCCCGTTGTTCCCGATGTATAGAGGACGAAGAGAGGGTGTTCGGAATCGAGGTCCTGCGCTTCGCAATGCTCGGCCGAGTAGTGAACAGAGCTGTGGTCGTCCAGGTGGCGCTCCAATTCGTCCCACCAGAGATCGCGCCCTTCTTTCATCTCGGTCGGCGAACCGGTGCGCCGGTAGACGATCACGTGCTTCACGCGCAGGAGGTCGCCGACGGCTTCGTCCACGGCAGTTTTCAGACGCACTTCTTTGCCGCGCCGCCAGCCGCCATCGGCAGTGATGATAATGGCCGCATCCAGATCTTGAATGCGCGCCCGCAACGCTTCCGCCGAAAAGCCTCCGAACACGACGCTATGGATGATGCCGAGGCGCGCGCAGGCGAGCATGGCGATGGGAAGCTCCGGGATCATGGGCATGTAAATGACCGCGCGATCTCCGTTCTTGTGGCCCAGGCCTTTGAGCACGCTGGCGAATCGGCTTACCAGGCGGTGCAGCTCTTCATACGTGATGATGCGCTCGTCGCCGGGCTCGCCTTCCCAAACGATGGCGGGCTTGTCCTTCCGCCCGGCCAGCAGATGGCGGTCCACGCAGTTATAGCAGGCATTGATTGTGCCGCCCAAAAACCACTTGGCGAAAGGCGGCTCCCATTCGATCGTTTGTTGAAACGGTTGGAACCAGGTCAGCTCCTGGCTGGCCAATTCCGCCCAAAATTTCGCGGGATCGCTCGCGGCGCGCTCCTGGATCTCGCGATACGCCTCGATGCCTTGCACGTGGGCGCGCGTCACAAATTCGCTACTTGGTGAATAGACTTTCAAATCGCTCATGAGTCAGCTAGGCCAGTGTAACAATGGTATGCTGCTGGCGTGGCGCGGGTGTTGATCGTTGCCGGCGTGCTTCTCGTCGGCTTGGGAGTTTTGGCGCTGCTTGCTGAGCGCTTCCACCTGCCGCTCGGGCGGCTGCCAGGAGATATCGCGTGGCGCGGGAAGAACACCACGTTCTATTTTCCGTGGGTTACCTGTTTGCTGCTGAGTCTTCTTGCCACGCTGCTCTTGTGGATCTTCCGGCGTTAGTGAATTGAACCTAGCGAATTGAACCCGCGTGCTCGAGCGGCCAAAAGACGAAAACCGCTTTGCCGTAGATGTAGCTGCGCGGGACGAATCCCCAGGCGCGGCTGTCATTCGACGAGCTTCGATGATCGCCGAGCACGAAATATTGGTTCGGCGGCACCACGTGGGCCGGATAAGACCGGTCGTCCCGGTATTCCCGCGGAACGTAGCTTTCTTCCAGCTTGCGGCCGTTCACCCAGACCCAGCCATCCTTGACCACAATCGAATCTCCGGGCAATCCGATCACGCGCTTGATATACGATTTCGTGGTGTCTTCCGGGAACCAAAACACGACCGTGTCTCCGCGCCGGATCGCGCCGAGCCCAAATTTGTAGCTGAACTGGTTGATGAACAAGCGCTCCTGATCATAGAGGCTTGGCATCATGCTAGTGCCTTCCACCTTCACGGGGCGATAGAGGAACAGAATTACCAATACGGCGATCAGCACGGAAAGCATCAGATCCCGAAACCACGCGAGCGTAGTTATGAGCGCGGACCGCGAGTTCTCGCGGGTGCGATGGTCGGCACGTCGGTCGTCACGCGCCTCGACAAGGGCAGACATTTCGCCTTGTTCGGGAACCGGTTCTTCCATATTCGGCTGCTCACTCTAATCTACATAGATGAAAGTGAGCGTGCTGGTCCTCCGCTCGCCAATAGGTTGGACGAACGACGGAATGATTTGGTTGGCGCGGCTCTGGCTTAGCTGTGCGCGCCGCCAGTCAATTGACGCTCGGCGCGAAACCAATCCTCTTCAGGGGATCCGTGCGAATGGCCGCGGCTGCTCCAAAAGGAATGTGCCAACTCCGCAATCTGCTGATGGGTGACCCGTGGGGACTCTGCCGGAGATGATTTCAGGCTCGTGCTGCTGCTTTCACTCACCGCAGCCAGCGCTTCTGCGACGGGCGCTGCGCTGAGCTTGTGATGGTGGGTGGGTGTTTCCGCTTTCACTACCTCGGTAGTCTTCGGCGCAGAAGATTTGGAAGTACGCGGTTTCGGTTTGAGCTCCGCTCCGCCGGCGCTCTCGAGCGCGGCAGAAGCGGTGGAATCCGCTATCTTTCGTGGCTTTTTCGAAGATTTGTTCAACTGCATAAAGCTATTCTAAAACGTCACAAACAATCTTTCCACCTTTTGTTGGCAAAACTCGTAGCGGGCACACCCTATACTTTGAACAGGTGCATTCTCGCTTTTGCCGCGACGGCGCGGCTATTCGTTTTCTGATTTTCTGCGGCTTAGGTCTTGCGTTATGCTCAATGCCGGCCGGCGCTTCGCAAGCAAGTGGAAAGGGCGGCACTATCCAAGGGACGGTCAGCGACCCCACTGGCGCGGTTATCGCGAACGCGGCCGTTTCTCTTACAAACGGCGTTACCAACTACGCGCAAACAGTCAAGACGGGGACCGACGGTTCCTTTCGCCTGGTCAACGTTCCGCCCAATCAGTATGTGCTGGACGTATCGTCACCCGGCTTTCATAAATTCCAACAAGGCGTTGCGGTGCGGACGCAGGTGCCGATCGTGCTCAACGCCACTCTGACGCTTGCAGCCGCGAGCGAGAGCATTACGGTAGAAGCCTCGCCCGATACGCTCGAAAACGTTCCTACGTCGCATGTCGACGTGAGCCAGAATCTTCTGGCCAATCTGCCGGTCTCTTCGGTAGGGCAGGGATTGAGTGATGCGATCACCCTCACCTCGGGTGGCGTGGTCGCAGACTCGAACGGCTTCTTTCATCCGCAGGGCGACCACGGCGAAACGACGTATGTAGTCGATCAGCAAGTCATTGGCGATCAGCAGAACAAAACGTTCTCCACGCAGCTTCCCGCGAACGCGTTTCAATCGCTCGAACTCGTCAGCAGCGCCCCCGACGCCGAATTCGGCGGCAAGACCAGTCTGATCGTCAACACCGTCACACGCTCCGGATTGGGCCAACGGCCGAGCTTCAGTTTCGAGCCCCACTATGGGTCCTTCGGCACGGTTGGCGAAGATGCCACGTTCGGAATTGGCGGATCGAGGTGGGGAAATTTCCTGGTGCTCGATTCGAGCCGCACCGGCCGCTTTCTCGATTCGCCTGAGTTTACGCCGTTTCACGACATCGGCAATACCTCCACGATTTTCGATCGCATCGATTTCCAGCCGGGAGCTCGCGATTCGCTCCACTTGAATATTTTTGCGGCGCGCAACTGGTTCCAGATTCCGAACACCTATGACCAATTGACACAGGACCAGCGCCAGCAGGCCAAAACCCTGAGCTTCGCGCTCGGCTACCAACACACGTTTAGCCCGAGCACGTTACTGTCGGTGGATCCGTTTGTGAGGCAGGATCGAGTGAACTATTATCCGAGTGGCAACCGGCTGGAGGATTTTCCGGCCACCATCGACCAGGACCGCCACCTCACGAACTGGGGCACGCGCGCCGACGTCTCGTACTCCAACAAAATTCAGAATCTGAAAATCGGGACCGAGATCACGCAAACGCGCCTGATAGAAAACTTCGGATTTGGGATTACCGATCCGGCGTTCGATACTACCCAGAACCCCGGCCTAAGCCCTTACAACCTCACGCAAGGCGGAAATCTGTTCCGGTTTCACGGCGCGGCCAATATCAACGAACAGGCCGTGTTTGCGCAGGATTCGATTAGTCTCGGACACTTCACTATCAATGCCGGCTTGCGCTTCGACCACTATGGCGGAATCAGTACGGACAAGCTCATTGAGCCGCGCATCGGCGTATCTTACCTGGTGAAACCCACGGCAACCGTTTTGCGCGCTTCCTACACGCGCGCCATGGAAACGCCGTATAACGAGAACCTGGTGCTCTCGAGCTCTACCGGTTTAGGCGGGCTGGCTTCGAATGTATTCGGGGCGGTTGGAGATCGAGCGCTGCGTCCGGGCCATCGCAATCAGTACAGCGTTGGCTTGGAGCAGGGAATCAAGAAATACGTGCAAATCGATGCCAGCTATTTCTGGAAATACACACAAAACGCTTTTGACTTCGATACGCTCTTCAACACGTCGATCGCTTTCCCGATCGCGTGGCGCCAATCGAAGATCGATGGCGTTTCGGTGCGCGTGTCCACTTCCAGCTTTCACGGTTTTCAGGCTTACTCCACGATAGGTCACACGCGCGCGCGCTTCTTCGGACCCGAAATCGGCGGGCTGATCTTCAACTCGCCACTCGATGCAGGCGTGTTCCGTATCGATCACGACCAGGCGCTTCAGCAGACCAGCTATTTGCGCTACCAGCACGGGAAGGACGGCTTCTGGCTCATGTTCACCTGGCGCTTCGACAGCGGGGAAGTCGCCGGCTCGGTCACGGATTTGGGCGATGCACTGGCTTTGACGGCGGCGCAGCAATCCGCTATCGGTTTCTTTTGCGGAAATCAGTTCGCGGCCGTAGGCCAGCCCATTACTTCCTGCGCGAGCAACTATGGCGCAACGCGGCTCTCGATACCGGCGGCCGGAACCTTCGATCCCGACCACAATCCGCCGCGTATCGCCGCGCGCAACCTGTTCGACGCCGGAGTTGGAACGGACAATCTCTTCCATAAGGAGAAATTCAAGACGACTCTGAAATTCACGGCAGTGAACTTCACCAACGAAGCCGCTCTCTACAATTTTCTATCTACCTTCAGCGGCACACACTGGGTCACGCCGCAGGAGTTATCAAGTCAGTGTCGGCTGGGTTTACTAAGAACATGTTCCTGGCTCTGCCAGAATAAAAAGCAATGTCGAAAAGTGTCGTAATGATCGCCAGCGGCGATCTGCGCCTCTCTGCTAACCGTGTCTGCTGGCCTGCCCAACAACAAGTCGAAGAGGCTATCACCAAGGCTGTCGAATCTTTCGGTTTTGAGATCAAACGCGGTCACCCCGTCGATGCAGTCAAGCAGCATGGCTTTATCGATTCGCAAAAATACGGAATGGATGTGTTTCGCCAGATCGCGCCTGAAGCCCCGCTGATCGTTGTGGAAGCGGTCTGGCAATACAGCCATCACGTTTTGCACGGTCTCGCTACGCATCGCGGCCCTATCCTCACGGTCGCGAATTGGAGCGGCCAGTGGCCGGGTCTGGTCGGCATGTTGAATCTGAATGGCTCGCTCACCAAAGCCGGCATCGAGTATTCCACGCTGTGGTCGGAAGATTTCAAAGACGAATATTTTTTGGAGCGGCTGCGGGCTTGGCTGAACGGCCGGCCGGTGGTGCATGATGCGAGCCACGTGCGGCCGCTCGCGAGCTGCAGAATACCCGACGATGCCGGAGAATCTTGGCAGCTCCCTCGCTCGCCAACTCAAGCGCGATAAGGCCATCATGGGCATCTTCGACGAAGGATGCATGGGCATGTTCAACGCCATCGTCCCGGACCATCTGCTGAACCCTACCGGCGTTTACAAAGAGCGCTTGAGCCAATCTTCGCTCTATGCCGCCATGCGGGACATTTCCGCCGAAGACGCGCAAGCGGTGCGCGGCTGGCTCGACCGCAAAGGCCTGGTCTTCAAGACCGGTTCTAATCCGGAAACCGACCTGACCGATGCGCAGATTCTGGATCAATGCCGCATGTACATCGCGGCGCTGCGCATCGCCGCCGAATTCGGCTGCGATGCCATCGGCATCCAATATCAGCAGGGCTTAAAAGATCTGGCGCCCGCGTCCGATCTGGTCGAAGGGCTGCTCAACAATTCGGACCGGCCGCCGGTGGCCGATGCGGCCGGGCGTGTCCTTTATGCAGGCCAGCCGCTGCCGCATTTCAATGAAGTCGACGAATGCGCGGGTCTGGACGCGCTGGTCACGAATCGTGTCTGGAATGCGCTCGCTTTTCCGCCTGAAACCACGCTCCACGATCTGCGATTCGGCGAAGACTACAACGGCGAGTTCGTCTGGGTATTTGAGATTTCCGGCGCTGTACCCCCGGCCCACAACGTGGACGGATATCGCGGCACGGTGAGCGAGCGGCAGCCACCTATGTATTTCCGGCTTGGCGGCGGGTCGCTGAAGGGCGTCAGCAAGCCGGGCGAGATCGTCTGGAGCCGTGTCTTCATCGAAGACGGAAAGCTCAAGGCGGATCTGGGGCGCGCGCGCGCCGTCTCGCTGCCGCGCGAAGAAACCGAGCGCCGCTGGCGCACGACCACGCCGCAATGGCCGATCATGCACGCCGTCCTCTATGGCATCAGTCGCGATCAGATGATGGGCCGGCATAAAGCCAACCACATCCAGGTGGCGTACGCGCCGGATGCGGCCGGCGCCCAAAAAGCGCTTGCAGCGAAAGCGGCATTCTTCCGCGAGGCCGGTCTTGAAGTGAGCGTCTGTGGAACGGAAACGGGGATCTAAGCGCATGAAAGTTGGACTTCTCGGAACCGGCGCGATCGCGAACAAACACGCGCTCGCCTACCGGAACATCGGCTTCGAACTGGTTGCGTGCTCGAACCAGACTGCCGCCCGCGGCCGCGAATTTGCCCAGCGCTGGGGAGCGGAATTCATTCCCGATTCCGGCGAGCTTTGCCGTTATCCAGGTCTTGATTTCATCGACGTGTGTACGTTTCCGGACTCGCATCTGCAGCCGGTCGAAATTTGCGCATCCATCGGCCGCCCGGTGCAACTGCAAAAGCCGATTGCGACGAATCTCGAGGCGGCCCGCCGCATGATCGATGTCGCGCGGAAAGCGGGTATCAAGGTCTGCGTGATGAGCCAGCATCGCTTCGACGACGCCACGCTGTTTCTGAAACGCGCTCTTCCCGCCGGGCGCCTCGGCAAGCTTCTTCAGGCCGACGCGTATGTGAAGTGGTTTCGCAGCGACGAATACTATTCGCGGCCCATCAAGGGAAGCTGGCATACCGAGGGCGGCGGCGCTCTCATCAACCAAGCCATCCATCAGATCGACATTCTGCTTCATCTCATGGGTCCCGTTACGCACGTGAGCGGCGTCTGGCAATTGGGCGCGCGCCATAAGATCGAATCCGAAGACGTGGTGAACGCTCTGCTCTCGTACCAGTCCGGAGCCACCGGCGTTATTCAAGCGGCAACGGCGTTCTGGCCCGGTTACACCGAGCGCATCGAGATTCACGGGACCAAGGGGACAGCCATCATTTCGGGAGACCAGTTGACGTCGTGGGACGTGCTCGATGACGAACAGGCGAATGCGGCCGATCCCGCGCCGGTGCATGTCACTACGACTGCATCGGGTTCATCCGACCCGATGGCTATCTCCGTCACCACATTCGAAAGACAATTCCTGGATTTCGCCGAGGCGCTTAAAACCGGCCGCGAGCCGCTTGTGAATGGCGAGGAGGGATATCGCGCGCTGGCGCTGGTCCTTGCGGTGTATGAATCCTGCCGCGAGCGGCGTCCCGTTTCCGTAGATCTGGCGATATAATCGAACTGATTGACCCTGTCGTCTTGGCGGCCTTATTTCCGCGCCGCTGTGTGGCTGCGGGAATATGTCCTCTGCCGCTGAATTGATTACCGAACCGCACGCCGTCGAGTTGCCTCCGGAGAGCGGTAGTGAATTGATCGACACGTCTCCGGATCCGAGGCGGCTTGCGCATTACCTGGAAGAGTTCGGGAAGAGGCATCCCGCTACGCTCGAAGCGCTTCCGCCGGAGCGGCTTCGATGGCTGCAGGTGATTTTCGCTTCCAGCCGCTTTCTATCGGACGAGCTGCTGCGTCACCCCGCTTGGATCTCGACTGCCGGGCCGCTCGATTCTGAGTTGTCCGTTGCGGATTACAAGCAGCGCTTGGGCGTATTCCTCGAAGAGCGCCAGGTTTTTTCTCCGTCGGCATTGGATCTGGCACTATTCCGCCGTCATGAATTACTCCGCATCGTCCTGCGCGATGTTTTGCAAATCGGTACGCTCGCCGCGATTACGGAGGAACTGTCTAACCTTGCCGACGCTATCCTAGCGCGCGCCCTGGAATGCGTGGCAGCCGAGGTGTCAGTCCGGCACGGCCTCCCGATTGCCGAAGATGGCGTCGGGCATGCGGCCGTTTTTGCGGTAGTGGCTTTGGGCAAGCTCGGCGGCCGCGAGCTGAATTACAGCTCCGACGTCGATCTCATGTTTCTCTATAGAGGCAACGGAGAAACCGCCGGTCCGCAAAAAATTACCAACGGAGAATTTTTCAAAAAGGTGGCCAACCGCCTCACGAACCTGCTTTCCACGTATACCGCCGCCGGGCTCTGCTATCGCATTGATTTGCGCCTGCGTCCCGAAGGCACGCTTGGGGAAGTCTGCCTTTCACTCAGTGCCGCGAAGGACTACTATTCGAAACGGGCCCGCGATTGGGAGCTGCAGATGCTCATCAAGGCGCGCGTTGCTGCCGGTGATGAAACGCTTGGCCAAGCGCTGCTTGATTTTGTCGAGCCGTCCATCTATTCGACCACTCTCGATTTCTCAACCATCGAGAGCATGTCGGTCGCGCGCGAGCGTTTCAACGAGAAGCTCGCGAGCAAGCGGCTCAACCGGAGCGAACTGGATGTCAAGCTCGCGCGCGGCGGCATTCGCGATGTCGAGTTTCTGGTGCAGTGTTTACAGCGGCTGCATGGCGCGCGAGAAGTCTGGGTGCGGCATGGCGGCACGCTGCTTGCTCTCGAACGCTTGCATGATCGGGATCTTCTCTCCTCCACCGAATATCTGCGCCTTCGCAACGCGTATGAACACTTCCGCCGTCTGGAGCATCTGCTCCAGATGGAAGACGATCGCCAAACGCATGCTCTGCCGTCGAATGCCATTTGAGCTGGAGCGAATCGCGCACCTGATGCGGCCGCGCGGCTTTCGCCCGCATTCTCCTGGCGCCGCGGCCGGCCTTCTCGGAGAGCTGAACCAGCATCTGGAAAACGTGCAGGCAGTGTACGAGCGCATCGTACACGCGCAGCGGCCGCTACACTATACTTCCGGTCCGTCCGCGGCTTCCGCAGACGAAGTTCCGGCAAGACTCGAAGCGCGCGGCGGGGTGGACTTGTCCGGTGAAATTCTGCATGCACTCGAGCAGCCCGCGCCGCGTTTGGTAGAACGCCTGCGCGCCCGCGGCGTGCATCGCTCGGAACGGTCGCTAACCGGCTTTCTACAGTCGCTGCTAGAGCGGCCGCAGTATCTGCAGTTGCTCGACAATAATCCGGTGGTGGCGGATTGGACAATCCAGCTTTTCGAGTTGAGTCCGTTTCTCGCCGCGCAAGTGTCGCGCTACCCGGAACTGATTGAAGAGATTCGACGCGCCGCCGATCATCCTACCCGGCGCTGGGCTTTCGAAGGATTATCCGCGCCGCTCAACGATATCGACGGATTGCGGAGTTTCTTCCGGCGCGAAATGTTTCGCATTCAAACAGGCGGCATGTGCCTTCCGGAGCCGGTCTTTTCGACGCTTGACAACACGTCTGCGCTGGCGGAATTTGTGATTGCCCGCGCCTATCGTATTGCGCTCGAGCGAAGTCTCGACCATGCGCGCGCTGCACGCTGGCCCGGAAAAACCGTTCGTCGAAACGCAATCGGAAATGATGGTGGTCGCGCTCGGCCGTCTCGGCATGCGCGAATTCGATCTGGGCTCCGATGCCGATCTGCTGTTCATTATTCCGGACGCGGAGATCGAGCGCCAACGCTTTTGGACACGGGTCGCCGAGCATCTGATCGAGATTCTGACGACATACGTGGGGGATGGCGCCATTCTTTCGATCGATACGCGTCTGCGGCCCAACGGCCGCGAAGGCATGCTGGTGCAGACTGAATCCGCTTATGTGGATTACTTCGCATCGAAAGCGGAGGCATGGGAAGGTATCGCGTATATGAAGGCGCGGGCGGTTGCCGGCGATACCGACCGTGCTACGGCGTTCTTGAACGAGCTGCAGCAAGTCGACTGGCGCCGCTACGGACAAAGCGGCCGCTCGAAGCACGATTTGCGCCAAATGCGGGTGCGGCTGCAGCGCGAGCAGGGCAACGTCACGCCGCTGAAAGCCGCCGAGGGCGGCTACTACGACGCCGATTTCATCTTGATGTATTTGCGGCTGAAGGGCGCCGGCATGTTCTTCAAGAGCCTGAACACGCCGGAGCGCATCGACATTGTGGAAAAGATGGGCCACCTGGATCGGGCCGATGCCGAATCTCTGTTGCGCGCCACGACTCATTTCCGCGCGCTGAACCATGCGCTGCGCGTGGTCACCGGCCGCGCGGAAGAGAAGATTCCGGCATCGCCGGCCGAACGCGAGATGATCGCTGTCTTGACTGGAACGCTGGACCGGCCGCCATATCGATCCTGCAAACCTCGACAGCGATTTGCTGGCGCTCCAGACACGCACGCGAAAGATCTTTGACCGTATTTTTGGCTAGCGGCGCTCTTACTCTTCTTCTTCCACGTGCATGTGCGCCTTCGCTGCCGCGATAATCTTCTCGGCCTGCGGGGCCGGCACGTAGTCGTAGTGATCGAACTCCATGTGGAACGAGGCGCGCCCCTGCGTCTTCGAAATCAAGTCGTTTTGATAATTGAGCATCTCCGACATCGGCACTTGCGCGCGAATCGATTGCGTGGCGCCCTTTACGTCCATGCCGGCGATGCGGCCGCGCCGGCCATTGAAGTCGCTCATCAAATCGCCGGCGAACTCAGTCGGCGTTTCCACGTCCACTCGCATGACCGGCTCGAGCAGCGCGGGCTTGGCCTGTTGCATGGCCGCTCGGAATGCCTTGCGGCCCGCGAGCTTGAACGCCATTTCCGACGAGTCCACATCGTGATATGAGCCGTCGTAAACGGTGACTTTGAAATCGGTCACCGGAAAGCCCGCTACAAATCCCTGCTCGGCCGCTTCCACTACGCCCTTTTCCACCGCCGGAATAAATTGCCGCGGAATCGAGCCGCCGAAGATATCGTTGACGAATTGAAATTTCTCGCCGCGCGGCAGCGGTTCGATACGGATCCAGCAGTCGCCAAACTGCCCGTGGCCACCGGTCTGCTTCTTGTGCCGGCCTTGCACGCTCGCCGTCCCGCGGATCGTCTCCCGATACGGAATCTTCGGCGCGTGCAACTCCACTTCCACGCCGTAGCGGCGCTTCAAGCGGCTGACCACGACTTCCACATGCTGCTGACCGTTGCCGGCCAGCAAAAATTCCTTAGTCGACGGATCGCGGTAAAACCGCAGCGATCGGTCTTCCTCGAGAATCTTGCCTAGCGCCGTGCTCAAGCGATCTTCATCGCTGCGGCTCTTCGCCGAAATGGCGTAGGCAATCGACGGCTCGGGCAGCTCAACCGCCTTGAACACCACGCAATTCGTTTTCTCGCACAGCGTGTCGCCGGTGAGCGTTTCCTTCAGTTTCGCAACCGCCCCGATGATCGCCAGCGCGCAGTTCGGTGACCGGCTGCATGACTCTTGCCGAACGGCGTGGCGATGTGCGCCAGCCGCTCGTTTACGCTCGACCGCATGTTCATCAAATGCGCGTCGTCCTTCAATGTTCCGGACATGACTTTGAAATAGGAAACGCGGCCGGCAAACGGATCGGCAGCGGTCTTGAATACGAAGATGGCCGGCGCTCCGCTCGGGGCAAGCGCTTGCTCGCTCTCGACGCCATCCTTAACGGCCGTCATCTTCGGGCCGTCCAGAGGCGACGGCAATATCTTCGGCGATGAAATTTGCGATGAGATCAGCGCCGATATTCTGACAGGCCGCTGCACACAGAACCGGGAAAATGCGCCGCTCGCGCACCGCTTGCTGAAGCCCGCTGACGATGTGTTCCACAGGCAGCGTGCCAGTCGCGAAGAACTCTTCCATCAACTCATCGTTTCCCTCGGCGATCATCTCGACCAAAGCTTCGTGCGCGGCGTTTGCGGCTTCTTGATCGGGTGTCGGGATCTCGCCCGCTTTCCTTTGCCGTCGCCGCCGCCCTTGTAGCAATATGATTCGCATGCGGATCAAATCGATGATTCCGCTGAAGGTCTTCTCCGCGCCGAGCGGCAAATGCACCGGCACGGCCGCCCTGCCGAAGCGCTCGTGAACACTCTCCAAAACACGCTCGAAAGAAGAGCGTTCCCGGTCGAGCTTGTTGACCACGAGCACGCACGGAAGCTTGAATTCTTCCGCAAACTGTCCAGACTTTCTCGGTCGAGACTTCAACGCCCGCGACTCCATCGAGCAGGACAATGGCCGCATCCGCGGCAATCATCGCCGAGCGCGTATCGTTGAGAAAAATGTTATAGCCGGGCGTATCGATGAGGTTGATCTTGGTTTTCTGCCACGCCATCGAGGCCAGCGAAGAAGTAATACTCAGTTTCCGGACGACTTCCTCTTCGTCGAAATCCGTGATCGTGTTGCCCTCGTCCACCTTGAGGTGCCGGTCGGTGGCTCCTGCCGTAAACAGCATCGCGGAGGCGAGCGATGTTTTTCCGCTATGCCCATGACCGATCAAAGCCACGTTCCGAATGTCGGAACTGTCGAAGACCTTCATAACGCCCAGAGGATATCAAATTCGCTCTGAAGCGCCGGACGTTTTGGGATGTTGCGATTTGACTTAAGTGCCGCTAAGCGATCTGCTGTGATGCCGCCACATCGCTCGCTACATCGACGATCGGGTTGTAAGTGAGAATCCGGCCGCAGCTTTCACAGAACATCACCTGGTCGCTGGCGCCGCAAATCCTGAAAGAATTGAGGGCGCAGCGCAATATGGCAGGCGCTGCAGCGCCCGTCGGTCGCATCGGCAATAGGCGTGTTCTTCGATTTCTTACGCACGCGCTCGTATTCGGTATAGAACTTAGGCTCCATCTGGTCGGCGACGGTCTTGCGTTCGCCGCGCAACTGCGCAAGCTCCTGCTCGTCTACTTTCGTGCGCTCGCGTGCCCGCGTCTTTTCCGCCTCTACTTCCTTCTGCTCGGCTTTCAGACGGACCTCGGCGGCCTTCACGTTTTTTTCGAGCGGCTCCGATTGCTCCATGAAGTCGAGAATTTTGTCTTCCGACTTGCGGATTTCGGCTTCTATGTAGGCAATTTCGTGCTGAAAAGCCTGATATTGCTCATTGGTCTTCACCGCGCTCATCTGATCTCTGAGCTTCGAGATCTTCTGCTGGTGAAGCTGAATGTCGCCTTCGAGTTTTTTTCGATCGCGCTGATTGGCTGCCAGGGCGGACCTATCGGCCTCCAGACGCCGCCCGTGCGATTCGAGCCGTCTTTCAATTTCCGAAATATGTTTGGGAAGGGTCGCGATTTCCGTTTCGAGGTTCGCGATCTTGCGGTCAAGCGCCTGAAGACGCAGCGCCAGAGCAAGCTCCTGCAGCATGTAATCCAAATTTTAACATGCGGTCTTAAGCGCTTGCCGGCCGTATTCTTCAAGGAAATGCGCGATGGTCCGGATCCCGGCATAGTAATTTGCGATCCGGTATTTCTCGTTCGGTGAATGCAATCCATCGTCGGGAAGACTGAAGCCCATGAGCACGGTCGGAATTCCCAAGTGCGCCGCAAATTCGCCGACAATCGGGATCGATCCGCCGCCTCGCGTAAACACAGTCGGCTTCCCAAGCACTTCGCTAAACACCCGCGCGGCCACCGCGATGGCCGGATGATCCGGGTTGACGGAAACCGCCGGCGATGCGCTTAACACCCGCACCTCGGTCTGAATGCCTTTCGGCGTATTCGCCGCCACCCAGCTTTTAACAGCCGCCACAACCTTCTCCGGATCTTGTTTTGGGACGACGCGCAGACTCACCTTTGCCACGGCTTTCGCCGGAATGACCGTTTTCGCGCCGGCGCTCGCGAAGCCGCCAGCGATGCCGTGGACCTCAAACGTAGGCCGGGCCCAGACACGCTCCAAAACCGATTGTTCCGGCTCGCCCGTTAACGCGGAAGATCCCACCTGCTCGCTCAGAAATTCTTTTTCGGAGAAGGGAAGCTGCCGCCAGCTTTCGAGCTCCTTTGCGTCGGGCGGGACGACGCCATCGTAGACGCCGGGGATCCGTATGTGTCCGTCCGCGTCTTTGGCTTTCGCCAGCAGCTCGATTAATCCGTACACTGCATTCGGCGCCGCGCCGCCATACACTCCGGAATGCAGATCGCGCGCCGGTCCGCGCGCCTCGATCTCCAGATAGATCAGCCCGCGCAGTCCAACGCACAATGTAGGCACGCCGTCCGCAAACAGCTCCGTATCGGACACCAATGCGACTTCGGCCTTCAGTTTTTGCTTGTTCGCGGGAACGTAACGCGAAATCGATTCGCCGCCGACCTCTTCTTCGCCTTCGATCAGAAATTTGACGTTCACCGGCAGCTTGCCGTCATGCACCCGCAGCAGCGCTTGCACGGCTTTCACGTGCATGTACATCTGGCCTTTGTCGTCGCAAGCGCCTCGCGCATAGATATTGCCGTCGCGAATACTCGGCTCGAAGGGCGGCGTTTCCCATAATTCCAGCGGGTCGGGCGGCTGCACGTCGTAATGGCCGTAGCAAAGAACGGTGGGTTTCCCCGGCGCGCCCAGCCAATCGGCGTACACCAATGGATGTTTTTCGGTTTGGATGACCTCGACATTCTGGAGACCCGCATGCTTCAATCCGTCGGCCGTAAATTGAGCCGCGCGCGCGACGTCCTGCCGGTGCTCAGGCAGCGTGCTGATACTCGGAATACGTAAGAATTCGAGCAGCTCTTCGAGAAAGCGAGCTTCATTCCTCGTTACGAACTCGTCGACAGGCGATGTCATTTCGACTGTCAGTATAGAGCAGCGGGAAGATGAAATTAGAAAGCAATAACCGGAGTGTGAGGGCTACGGATACGCGGTTAAATTGTGCGATGGACACGACCGAATGGAAGAACGTTGCCAGGGATCTGGATGCAGTAGGGAGCGCGGTTCTCGAGCATCTGCTTTCCACTGAAGAGTGCCGCGCCATCTCGGCGCTGTATCCGCACGATGATCTTTTCCGTAGCCGGGTCGTGATGGCACGGCACGGGTTCGGCCGTGGCGAATACAAATATTTCAGCTATCCACTGCCGGATCGGCTGGCGGAACTGCGAGCGGCTATTTATCCGCATTTGGTCCCGATCGCGAATCGCTGGAACAGTGCTATGGGCATTGACATCCAGTACCCGGAGAAACACGAAACTTTTCTCGAGCGCTGTCATGCCGCCGGCCAGCTTAAACCGACACCGCTGCTGCTCCAATATGAAACTGGCGACTACAATTGTCTTCATCAGGATCTGTATGGCGAGCACGTCTTTCCTTTACAGGTGGCGATTCTACTGTCCGCACCGGGCAGTGACTTTGAGGGCGGGGAATTTGTGATGACAGAGCAGAGGCCGCGTATGCAATCCCGGGCGGAGGTCGTGCCGCTTCGGCAGGGTGACGGGGTCGCGTTCGCGGTGCATCATCGTCCCGTCACAGGTACGCGCGGCGTGTATCGAGTCAATCTAAGACATGGCGTCAGCCGGGTCCGCTCGGGGCGGCGGCATACCCTAGGAATTATTTTTCACGATGCAGAGTGAAATCGAGTTCGGCTTATCGAAGGAGCCGCTCGGGGCCGGCGCGTCGCTGTTGCGCCAATTCGCTGTGCCCTTCGAGACCGCGCTGCTTGCGGCGTTGCATGAGGTAACCGCTAGCGCGCCGTTCCGGCATATGATTACGCCGGGCGGATACCGGATGTCGGTTGCGATGAGCAATTGCGGTCCGCTGGGCTGGGTGACGGATAAAACCGGCTATCGTTACGATGCTATCGATCCGGTGTCCGGATTGCAATGGCCGCCGATGCCGGAGTCTTTTGTGCGGCTCGCGACGGCCGCCGCGAGCGAGGCGGGGTTCGCTGGATTTGCGCCGGATGCCTGTCTGATCAATCGCTACGAGCCGGGCGCGAAGCTATCGCTGCATCAGGACAAGGACGAGCAGGACTTCGATCAGCCAATCGTTTCGGTATCGCTCGGAATACCGGCCGTATTTCTGTTTGGCGGATTGAAGCGGGCGGACAAAACGATGCGCATACCGGTGACACATGGTGATGTGGTGGTGTGGGGCGGTCCGGCGCGGCTTCGCTACCACGGTGTGATGCCATTGAAAGAGAGCGATCACCCTTTGCTGGGAGGGCAGCGCATCAATCTGACATTTCGAAAGGCAGGTTAACGACGTTGCCATCCCGGGGTGACGCGAATAGAACCGATCGCACTTCGATGGAGAACGTTTATCATCTGCTGAGTTGTAGAGTCCCTGGCTGAACTTGGGCTTATAGAAAAGGGTAGCCGCCTTATTTCAAATTTCGTAGTCGGCATTGGCGTCTTTCAGAATCTGCGCGAACTTAGCAGAGGAACATTGAAGAGGATGCAAGCGTATATAGCAGAGTGGAGTACCCTGCACCTCGACGCGGTCGGCTAATAGCGTTTGTCCTGCTCGTTTCAATCGGAGCTCCTGCTTATTCACAAAAGTCCGCTGTCTGGAAGGACCCATCGCCTCACACGGCGCGATTTGTAACTGTCGATAAGAACGTTCAGCTGGAAGTGCTCGATTGGGGTGGTTCTGGCAGGTCGATCGTATTTCTGGCGGGGGGCGGTAATACGGCTCACGTATTTGATGATTTCGCTCCGAAGTTCACGGCCCACTACCACGTCTATGCTATTACACGGCGCGGATTCGGAGCCTCCGGTTATTCAGCCGCAGACGACCCGGCCGATCGCCTCGGCGATGACGTGCTGGCGGTAATCGGCTCGCTCAAACTGAACAGACCAATCCTGGTGGGACACTCCATCGCAGGGGCGGAATTGAGTTCTGTCGCAAACAGCCATCCAGACCGACTTACGGCCCTGGTCTACCTCGATGCCGCCTATTCTTACGCCTTCAACAACGGCAAGGGAGCGAGTATTAAGAAATTCCAGGAACTCCGTGGACCTCAACCTCCGCCCCCTGGCGTTGCGGACTTGGCTAGCTTCAATGCGCTACGAAAATACGATGAGCGTATGAACGGATTCCGATTCCCCGAAGCGGAACTTCGGCAGCAACGGGAATCGACTCTCGACGGAGAGGTTGGAAAACAACGTGACTTCTCTGGTAGTGCTCTGTCGATGTCGCTGATGATGGGCACAAAGAAGTACACCGATATTCCGGTACCAACGCTTGTTATCTTTGCGAATCCGCACAGTCAAGGACCGTGGGTTGACGGCAATACCGATCGTTCGGTGCAGAGTGCAGCCAAGGCTTATTCAACCGCGCTAGTAGCCTTAACCGAAAGACAAGAGAAGGCAGTTGAAGACGGTGTGCCCACCGCGCATGTGGTCACGCTGCCGGGGGCGAATCATTACATATTTCTGTCGAACGAGGCGGACGTGTTGCGAGAGATGCGTGTTTTTCTTGCTGGTGTTCGGTAAAACTCTCGTACCGGCTGGATGGCACATCGGAAGCCCGCGATTAGCCCGCCGGTCGGATCAGAAAAACAGCTACTTCCGCCAACAAATTCGGACTGCGCGTGATCCTGCGTTCGCGACGTAGAAAAATCTGCTTTTCGATCGCCCAATTCTGCGCCCGGCACAGCAGCACAAAATCGTCGATCGTGAGGAAATGCAGATTCGGCGATTCGTACCAGTCGTATGGAAATAGCGTCGTTCGCGGCGAACGCCCGCTTATGAGGTGCGACAGGCGCGTCGTCCAGTGGCCAAAATTCGGAAACGCCACGATGCCATGACGCCCGACGCGCAGCATTTCACGAAGTACGCGTAATGGATAGCGCATCTCTTGCAGCGTTTGGCTCAGAATCACGTAATCGAACGTCCCGTCAGGATAATCCGCCAGGCCGTGATCGATATCGCCTTGGAAAGCCGAGACGCCGCGCGCGATCGCTCGCCGTACTTTGGTCGCATCGATCTCCACGCCGCGGCCCCGCACGTCCTTGTATTCATGCAACCAAGCCAGCAGTTCGCCTTCACCGCAACCCAGATCCAGGACGCGCGACCCCGGCTCCACGATTTCCGCGATCATTGCGTAGTCCTGCCGCGCCTCTAGCGCGGGCGCAGCCGGCTTTCTTGGCGTCGTACTCGCGTGCGCGGCTTCGCACTCTTCCCGGTACACTCGCTCAAGAAAACCCACCATCATTTCGCTTTGCTCTTTGCTCTCTACCAAAAACGCATCGTGGCCATAATTCGATGGCAGTTCGCAAAACGCTGTGTCGATGTTCCGGCTGCGCAAAGCGCTCACGGTTTCGAGAGATTGGTAGGTCGGGTATAACCAATCGGATGTAAAGCTCAATACCAGGAAGCGTGCGCCGGTACGCTCGAAAGCGGCGGCGAGGGAGGCGTGCCCAGCCGAAAGATCGAAGTAATCCATCGCCTTCGTAATGTACAGATAAGAATTTGCATCAAAACGAGTTACGAACTGGCTGCCTCGATAGCGCAAATAGCTTTCGACTTCGAAATCGGCGGAAAAATCGAATCCGAAAGCATCTTTATCACGCAGGCGTCGCCCGAATTTCTGGCGCATCGAAGCGTCGCTCATGTAGGTGATGTGGCCCACCATGCGGGCCACCGCCAAGCCCCGCGCGGGCGGCTTGCGGTCGTAGTAATTGCCTTCATTCCAATCGGGGTCGGCCATCACCGCTTGCCGGCCGACTTCGTTGAACGCGATCTGCTGGGCGCTGTGCCGCGAGGTCGCGGCAATCGGAATCGCCGCCGCGACGGCTTCAGGAAACGCGAACGCCCATTCGAGCGCTTGCATCCCACCCATCGAACCGCCTACTACCGCGAGCAATCGTTCGATGCCCAGATGTTCCACCAGCAGCTTTTGCAGCCGCACCATGTCGCTGATCGTAATCACCGGGAAGCCCATCGCATACGGCGCGCCGGTGGCGGGATCGATGGAACTTGGTCCGGTGGTTCCGCGGCAACCGCCCAACACATTCGAAGAAATGACGAAGTATTTTTGGGTATCCAGCGCGAGACCCGGCCCGATCATGGATGACCACCAGCCCGGCAGTCCCGTTTCCTTGCTGATGCCGGCCGCGTGCGCGTCGCCCGAAAACGCATGCAGCACTAGAATGGCGTTCTTGCGTTCCTTGTCGAGCGTCCCGTACGTCTCGTAGGCCACGTCCACATTCATGAGCGTGATTCCGCAGTCCAGCCGCAAGGACGGAAAGTTGGCAAGCTGCGATTCAACCGTTGATTCAGTCTGGACCGAAGTGCTCATGCAGGCCGGACGCACCTACCGCGTTCCGCTGGGGCGCTTTTACGGCACGAGGTGTGCGAAATTGAACGATAGCACGGGCCGCGCCGCCGCTCCCGTGACTAGCTTTCGAGGTGGAGGAAATTTGCGGGCGCTCGCGCTATTCTTTTTCGTTTCTATATCGACAGTTTTGGCTGCGGGACCCAAAGACCCCTTCTGGACGCTATGGCTTTACAACGGCACCTGGCAGGTGACCCGGAAAGACCAGCCTGCGCAAACGCTTGTGAACCGGTGCTCGAGCTTCGGTAAATTTTTCGCGTGCGAACAGTCCGTCAACGGCGCTTCGGTCGCTCTGCTCATCTTCGTTCCGGGGAATCAGCCGGGTCATTTCTTCACGCAAAGCGTGAAGTCGGACGGGCGTGCCGGCGGCCGCGGCGAACTCCAGATCGAGCACAACACCTGGACCTATCTAAGCAATTGGAACGAAGGCGGCAAGACGACTTTTTACCGCACGACCAACGTCTACGATGGCCGTAACCGGATTCATTTCGAGCAGGCTGAGTCTTCGGACAACAAGACCTGGGTCGTGAAAAGCTCCGGGGACGAAGTACACCCCGGCGGCAAACGCTGAAAACGACTTTCCGCGTTCACTAAACCCTTGGCGGCTAAAATGTCAGCCAACCGAGCGAGAACTCTATCGTCCTATGGCCGGTTCGCCTTGTCGGACGACCTGCTGCGCGTCGAAGAAGGGCTGGATCGAACGCGACTGGGTCTCTGGAAGCACGCGCCGCGGCGCACAGAAGATTTGGCAATATGACACAAAAATCAGAAGAAGCTCGCTCCACCTGGATCGCCCGCTGGATGAGCGATCTCGCGCAGGATCTGCGCCACTCGTTTCGCGGCATGCGGCGCGATGCGGGATTTACGGCGTTTACGATTCTCATCGCCGGCCTCGGCATCGGCGCCAGTTCCACGGTCTTCAGCGTGGTGAATGCGCTGCTACTGCGTCCGCTCCCGTTTCGCGATCCGGGACGGCTGGTATGGATCACCAACGGCGACGATGGACGCCACCCAGACCGAACACTATGTCGGACCTTCGGGAGTTGAACCGATCGTTCTCCGACCTGGCGGGCTGGTACGCGTACTACCGCGCGGGCGACCAAGAACTGACCGGAACCGGCGAGCCCGAGCGGCTCACGAGCGTTCGCAGTGACGGGGAACTTCTTCGCATTGCTGGGTGTGCAGCCCGCAATCGGAAGATCGTTCACCAGCCGAGGAGTGCCAGGGGAAGTATTCCGCTCCGCCGGCCCTCCTGTTGAGCCACAGCTTTTGGCGGAGGCGGTTTGCTTCAGACCCCAGCGTGGTGGGCCGGAAGCTGACGTTGAACAACCAGCCGGTGACGTGGTGGGCGTGCTGCCCGCGATCCTTCGATTTCGCGAGCGTCTTTGCCCCAGGCACTCCGATCGATATCTTTATTCCGTGGCCGCTGATGGACAAAACAAAACCTCAGGGAAACACGATGAAGGTCATCGGAAGGCTGAAGCCCGGCGCGACCGTGCAGGGGCGCGCAGGCTGAGTTCACCGCGTTGGGAAAACAACTTGAGAGCCAGCATCCGGAACGGAACCAGATCGTTCCGAAGCTGGACGCCGCTGGAGCAACACGTGAGCGGACGAGTGAGGCCGGCGCTGTTCGTGCTGGCCTGCGCGGTTGGCGTAGTGATGTTGATTGTGTGCGCGAATCTTTCGAATCTGCAATTGGCGAGGTTAGGCGCGCGGCAAAAGGAAATGGCGATGCGGGCGGCGTTAGGAGCGGGACGTTCACGGCTGCTGCGGCAGATGCTTACCGAGAGCGTGGCGCTCTCGTGTTGCGGCGCCGTGCTGGGACTGATCCTCGCGGTGGCCGGCACGCGCGAACTGGCGCATCTCCACGCATTCAATCTTCCTCTGCTCGAAAGCGTTCGGATCGATGGGAGCGCGCTCGCTTTTCACGTTGCTGGCGGCGGTCGCTCACGGGCGTGCTCTTTGGACTGCTGCCGGCATTGCAGGTTTCGGCATTCTCGCTTCGTGAAGGCCTGCAAGATGCCGGCCGCGGGTCGAGCGGCGGCAAGCGGCATGCCTGGGTGCGCGACGGACTGGTGGTTTCCGAACTCGCCTTCGCCTGCATACTGCTGGTCGGCGCGGGGCTGCTGATTCGGAGTTTTCTGCGCGTCCTCGACGTGAATCTGGGATTTCAACCGGAGCGGGCGGCCGCGCTGAGGATCGACCCGAGTTTTCGGATCTCGAGTTTCGCGCAGCAGAACTCTTTATCGACGATGTGCTGCACCGCGCCCGCTCGGTCCCCGGCATTGTGGCGGCGGGCATTACCGACGTCCTGCCGCTGCGCGACGACCGGTCGTGGGGTGTCGCCGGCAAAGGACAGGTTTACCCAGAGGGCCACCATGCCCGAGGCATTCGTTCGCGTTGTGAGCGACGGGTATTTCGAGGCGGCGGGAATTCCGTTGCGGGCGGGGAGAGCGTTCACGGAGAGGGATCGCGCATCCAGCGAACGCGTCGTGGTGGTCAATGAGACGCTGGCGCGAACGCTCTGGCCGGGCCAGAACCCACTGGGGCAGACGATCACGACGGATGGCGGACGCCGGGTCGTGGGCGTAGTTGCCGATGTCCGGCATGAGGCTCTGGAAAAGGCGGGCGGGTCGGAAATGTATCTGCCGATGCGGCAAACCGGGGACTACGCGGCCATGCAACTGGTGGTGCGAACCGCGCTTCCACCGGACAGCTCTGGCGGCAGGGATTCGAACGGCTCTCCGGCCGATCGACCCGAATCTGCCGGTCCGCGAGTTTCGTGACGTTCCAGGATCTGGTCGACAAAGCGGTTTCCCCGCGGCGGTTCCTGGTGCTGTTGCTGGCCGGATTCGCGGCTTTCGCCTTGGTACTCGCTTCCCTGGGGATCTACGCCGTGATTTCGTATTCGGTAAGTCAACGAGTGCAGGAAATTGGAATTCGGATGGCGCTGGGAGCGTCCGCTACGGACCTGCAGACGCCGCATCGTGCTCCGGACGCTTGGGATTGGCCGCCTTAGGTCTCGCGTTGGGAATGGCGGCGTCGCGAGTTCTGTCGAGCGCGCTGGGAAGCCTGTTGTTCGGGGTAACGATCCGGCGACCCGGTCACATTCATCGGAATGGGAATGCTGCTGATCGCGGTGGCAGCGCTCGCTGGATATATTCCCGCCTGGAAAGCGTCGCGGATCGATCCGATGGTCGCGTTGCGGTCGATTTAAGGAAACAAAGGAGTTCTGCAGATGCCGATTCCGCTGCCGACTTGGTGATTAGCGAGATTCGGCAGGTGGTGGAGGCAGTGCAGGATCACACGAAAGTGAAATGACAGGGCGAGGTCAATGGCCGCCTGAAAAGATTCTAATTACGATAATTCCAATTTAGATTCGGCATAAATCACAACTTGGCCAACGTTTGGCCGATTGCCAGCGTCTAAACGCCCGAAAAGAAGGACTATGGTGTGGGAGATCGGATTGCCGCTTCCATTTGCTGCTAGCGTGCCGGACCACCCGACCGAGGCTGAGCTTGCCGAGGCCTGCCGGCGCGGAAACGTGCGCGCATTCGAACGCCTGTACCAACTCCATTCCGCGCGCATGAAGAGCCTCGCATTTCATCTCCTGGGAAGCCGCGCCGACGCCGAAGACACGGTGCAGGAAGCGTTCCTCAAAGTTTGCCGCGCGGCGCACGGCTTCGAAGGCCATTCTTCGCTCTCCACGTGGATCTACCGAATTCTCATTAACTGCTGCTACGACGCCATTCGAAAACGCCAGCGTCTGGCCGAAACGCCCGCTCCGTCCGACTTTCGCGCCGAGACGAACGTGCCGCTCAAAATTGCGCTGCAGCGCGCCCTGAGCGCGTTGAACGAGCGCCCGCGCATGGTGTTCCTGTTATTCGAAGTGGAAGGTCTGCGGCATTCCGAGATCGCGGCAATTCTGGAGGTGCCCGAAGGTACCTCGAGAAGCTGGCTGTTTGAAGCCAAATCCCAATTGAAACGTATGCTCACGGAGGCGCCCAAATGAAATTCGAATGCGGCGATCTGGACCGGGCGATGGCCAATGCCGATCTGCTTCCGGAAGCCCGCGAGCATTTCAAGACCTGCGCCGCCTGCCGGCGCGAGTACCGTCTTTGGAACGAAATTTCCACCACCGCTCGCGAGCTGCACGAAGAGTGGGACACGCCGGCGTTGTGGCCCGCCATCCGCGAGGCGATCCAGGCCGAGCGCAAACCGGAGGTCTTGTGGTGGAAACAGTGGAAGACCTGGGCCATCGCCGCTGCGCTTGCGATCGCGATAGCCGTTCCGCTTGGGCTCTGGAGACATTCTGTCGTGACAGCACCAGCCGCGTCGTCCTCTGCCACGCCGGATTTCCTCACCGAGCAGGCGCTCCGGGAAGTGGAAACGACTGAAGCCGCTTATCGCCAGTCGATCGAAAAGCTCTCTAAGCTCGCCGCGCCGAAATTGGCGGCGGCCTCTTCGCCGGCAGTCGTCAATGAAAAAGAACGCTTGTCGCTGCTCGATTCCGCGATTGCCGAGACGCGCGCCAATGTGGCGTCGAACCGCTTCAATATTCGCTTGCAGACCGCGCTCGCCGACCTCTACCGGCAAAAACAGGAAACTCTGCATGAGCTCTTGAACCATGACGCTAAAAACTAGTCTTGTCCTGCTGAGTTTGGTGATCCCGCTGTGCGCGTCCGCGCGGGACGAATATACACGCACGTTCGACAAGTCGTTCCCCGTCCAAAGCGGCGAAAAAATCTGGCTCGAACACAAATTCGGCGACATCGTAATCCGCGCGCATCCTCAACAAGAAGTCGTCGTACACGCCGATATCCGCGTCTCCGCGTCCGATTCGGACTTAGCCAAGCAATACGCCAACCAAGTCGAAATCGTTGTGCAATCCGGCGGCGAGCTGAGCATTCGCACCAAATATCCGGACACGCAACGATCTTTCGGCCTGCGAGATGTTTCGTTTTCTGTTCGTTACGACGTTACTGTGCCAGAAACCTCGCCGCTGGCCGTACGCAATTCGTTTGGAGGGATCTCAGTCAACGGGATCAAAGCTTCTTCGGAGATCCACAACTCCCATGGCGAGATCCGTTTTCGGGACGGCCGGGGCGCGCAACGTCTGGAGAACTCATTCGCCAGCGTCAACGTCGCGGGCAACTCCGGCGACGTGACAATCGAGGCGACCAACGGATCCGTCGATGCTTCCGCTATTACCGGCAGCGCAACCATCCGCAATCGGTTTGCCAGCGTCACTGTCGCTGGCGTGTCCAACGGCGTCTCGATCACGAACAACAACGGCTCCGTTTCGGTCAGCGATAGCGGCGGCGTGGGTAACGTGAAAAATTCCTTCGGCTCAGTGGCCGTTCGCGATTTTCACGGCGACCTCACGATCGCCAATACCAACGGCCAAATCGACGCACTCAACGTGTCAGGTTCAGCCGATATCAGGAATGGCTTCGGCGGCGTGCGTTTTGCCGATATCAAGGGGCGGCTTTCAGTCATTTCGCATAATGCCAGGGTCGAGGGCTCAAAAATTGGGGGTCCTGTCAGCATCAGGAATTCTTTCGGCGCGGTGGTGGTGGATGGCGTATCCGGGCCGATCGAGATCCATAATCAGAACGGCGAGATCGACGCCTATAGTGCAGCGCGCGGTGCGTGCAAACCGATTACCCTGCATACGTCATTCGCGCGGCTGCGCGTGCACCTGCCGGCTGAGGCGAATTACCAAGTCTTCGCCAAAACGTCGTTTGCCCATGTGCGAAGCGATTTTCCGCTTACTGTAGCGGGCATGCTTTCGGAAGGCGAAGTGAGCGGAACCCTCGGCTCGGGCGGGTGCGAAATGAGGCTCACCGACAATAACGGTTCCATCGAAATCTTGAAAACGGCACAATAGGCGTTCATAAACGGACACCACGGCCGGCGATCTCGTTCCTTAAGCCTTTCAAAAGAAGCGCCGTTCCAGAGAATGCGAGATGGCACACTGGTTGCAGTACTCCTAGCGCACTATGCCGTCTACCGAGCAGGTACCAAGAACGGATATCCGCAAAGTGTTAGTCGTCGACGACCAGGCCGACGTTCGCGAGGCGCTGCGTCTACTCTTGAAGGGCGCCGGGTATTCCATTCAGATGGCAGATTGCCCGGATACGGCCATCGCCGCGGCCATGGACGGCGATCAACAATTAATCGTCATCGACATGAACTACGCGTATGACACTACCTCCGGCCGCGAAGGTATCGCTTTGCTCGATCACTTGCGATCGCTAAAGCCAGGCGTGCCAGTGATCGCAATGACCGGTTGGAGCACGATTGAGCTGGCTGTAGAAGCCATGCAGCACGGGGCTTGCGACTTCATCACCAAACCCTGGGATACGCGCCACTTGTTAGAAGTGTTCGAGAAGCATCTGAGCGCTGAAGGGCGCAAGCGCACAATGGCTTCGTCTTTTAACAATGAACTGGCGATTGCTCGCCGCGTCCAGACCCGACTGTTGCCGCCGGCCTGTTTCGCCACGCGCGATCTGGAAATCGATTGCGCCTTTGTGCCGGCCGGTGAAGTCGGCGGCGATCTGTACGACTTTTTCGAAATTGAATCCGGCGGGGTCGGATTTCTATTGGGCGATGTGTGCGGTAAGGGGCTCGGGGCGGCTCTGCTGGTTGCGAACCTGCAGGCTACAATCCGCGGCCAGCGCGAGTTGGCGGCCCATCCGGCAAGGCTGCTCGAGCGCATCAATCGTCTGTTTTTTCATTCCACGCGGCCCGAGCATTTTGCCACCCTGTTCTTCGGGTTCTATGAACCAGGAACCAACGTGTTGCGCTACGTGAATTGCGGCCATCCCTCGCCGGTGCTGCTGCGCACGAACGGCGGCCCGGAAATGCTGGAGCCCACCGCGATGGTGCTCGGAGCGTTCGAAAATACGATCGTCGAAGAAGGAGCTACGCCGTTTCTGGCTGGCGACCGATTGCTTGTGTTTTCCGATGGCTTTGCCGAGGCTGGTATGACCGCAGGCTCGGATGACGACGATTGGGCTCTCGATACTATTCGCCTTCTCGCCCGGACGCGCTGCGAACGATTTGCCGGCCGGCTGGCTGCCACGGCCACTTCAGCCGGCGAACAAGCGGACGACATTACTGTGATGGAAGTTCGTGTTCCGCAGACACCGTAGGGAAACAGTCACTGCTTACTGGAAGGCGGGACCAACCCCTTGATCCGAAGATAGGTCACCATGTTGCCGTAATGCTCCATGTTGTGGGCGTTGTTGAAACTTAGAATCGACAGCTTCGCCGAATTATTGCCAAAGAACTGGACCATGTCGGCTGCATGCGCGTCCGTCATGCCAGCATATGTTTTATCGCAGTACGCGAACGCAACTTTCAACGCGGCAATGAGGTCGGCCTTGCTGGTTTTGTTCTTTTCTACTTCCGGACTCTTCGCGTTGTCACCTGCGACCGGGCCGCAGAATTCATATTGACCGTCGGCAACGTGTCCTACTAGTTCACCGAACGTGCGAACGGTCGACACCGGCTTGAACGAATAGTTTTCTTCCGGCATTTCTTCGGCCGATTTCAACACATCGTTCTTTGTCATGCCGTAAATCGTCTTCGAGCCCGACGTCAGCGGATTTGCCGGACTTTGGGCAAAAGCCCCCATCCCCAGCAGACAGAATGCAGCGAGTACAGAACATGCCCTCATTGTTTGCGCTCCCGTTCGATCTTATCCCAATCGTGCAAGGCGTGCGCGCGATCCCAGGCATACACGCATACAGCCGCGGCAACGCTTACCACGAAACCAGCCAGCGCGTCCGCTGCATAGTGATAGCGCCCGTAAATAGTAGCGATCGCCACGCTGACCGAATAGACTAGCAATACCCAACCCCACATCCGCCGCGCCGGCTTGGTTAGAAACATTCCCCAGGCCGACGAGAACGCGGCAGATACGTGCGCGCTTGGAAAGACACCTACGTGAATGGTTGCCCTGCTTAACAGAAATAAGTTGAAGTGCCGCACCCAGGTGGAAACATGCGGCGGCTCCATATCCGGAAATACATAACGCGGCGGCCGCGTGGGGAAGTAAGGAAAGAGCGCATAAGCCCCTAGTGTTCCAAGCAGGTAGACGACCCAGAACCGGTCAATCGATTTACGGTATCCTCCGGAGAGCAACCCGACGCCATATACAGCCACTCCATACACGAGGAGATAGCAAAACTCGAAATAGAACGGCAGCGCTTTACCGAAACTCTCGATGGTGGCGCGCAGTCCCCAATCGTGCAAGAGTATCCGATCCCAGCGAATCCAGGCGAGCTCATAGGCAGAGTCGTAATCGCGCGGCAGAAAAAACTCCATCTCGCGAAAAGCCAGGAACGTGAGTGCCACCGGCAGCCAATCGCGCACGATCTCGACGGTCTTCCTGGCGCTTCCGCGTTGCAACAGGCTCAGCGCGCAAAACAGGACCAGAACCGCGACCATTACGATCCAGGGCTGCCCGCGCAGGTGTGGACGATCGCGAAAAACGAAACTGAGCAGCGCGACGTAGGTGAAAAACGCCAGCAGAATCCACTCCGGCATCCGGAACCGAATTCCGCGCATTGTCTAGAGCTTCGGGTCCACCGGTTTTGCGGCAGGCGTGAAGAGAAGCGCCAACAGGCACAACACGCCGGCCCAAACCGCCCAAACAGTCAAGAACTTATGATCTATCAGAATTCCCGCGAGCACCGGCGCGGTAATTTGCGCCGCCGACGTCAACGATTGCGTGAGCCCCATGATCACGCCCTGTTCACGCTTACCCGCCTTTTGCGTGATCATGCTGGTCAATGCCGGCCGCAACCCCGCGCCTCCAATGGATGTGAAACCGAAGACCCACAGCAATTGACCGACGGTATTCGTGAATCCAACTGCTACGTATCCGATGAACGAGGTCAAAAATCCGATCTGAACGACTTTTCGCTCGCCCAGCCAGCGCACCATGCGGCCCACCACGCCGCCCTGCATGATGATACCTAAGAATCCGTTGAAGGCGAAAATATATCCCACTTCGCGGACGCCGACCGGGTGTCCGTCCCACAAATAGCGGCGTTCGGCAAATAGCGCGAAACCCGCGATGAAGGTGGAAAAGGAAAGCGAAAACAGCAGCCATTGCAGGAGCAGGCGGGTCAAGCCGGGACGGCGAAAATATTGCGCATATTCGCCCCAGGAAAACAGAGAAAGGCGGCGCCCGGCCGGACCGTCTTCCGAGGCGTGCTCGTGAACCGGTTCGCGGCGCGGCAACAGGAAAAACGTGCACAGGATACTCACGAACGACAGTCCGCAGGCCGCGAAAATCGGGGCCTGGTATCCATAGTGGGCAAGAAATCCAGAAATCGCCGGCCCTACGAGGAACCCGAATCCGAACGCCACGCCGATAATTGCGAACGATTTTGCGCGGTTTTCCGGGCGGGTCACGTCGCTGATATAAGCCTGCGCCGTGGTTAAATTTCCAGCCGTCGCCCCGTCGATCGCCCGCGCCACAAACAGCATCCAGACTTGCGTCGAATAGGCCAGCATGAAGAAGCCGGCGAGGGTCCCCGCCTGGCTGATCAACAGCACCGGCCGGCGCCCGAATCGGTCCGAAAGCTGCCCCAGAATCGGCCCAGAAATCAGTTGGAATACCGCGAAAATCGCCACGATTTCCCCGACCACCGTAGGGGAAGCGCCGAGCCGCTCGGAATAGAACGGCAGCAGGGGAAGAATGATCGTAAATCCCAGAACATCCACCGTCACGATCAAAAAAATCGGGAGCAATGGCGATGCCCAACCCCGTTTGGGCTGCGAGTCGACAGCGTTAGGCTGTGGCAGAGTCACACTAAGATCTTAGCGGGCGGGCTGCCCTATTTCCGTGGACCGGGTCATCTGTCCGATATACTGCAAAAAGTACGCGCGGAGGTGCATATCTATGAAGTCGCTAACGTTTGTCTCGCTGCTGGCGTTGTCTTCGGTCGCGGTGTTTGGTCAGGAACCCAACCCTACGCAGACCATTCACCAGGCGGACGGCACATCCAACCAGCAGAATCCAATCTTTAAAGTCGAGGTCGTCTCACGCTCCATTGCTGCTATCAGTTATCGCAATCGCAGCGGTTCGACCAAAATTGATTTCCAGGGCACGTCGCTTGCCCCCAAGGCCAAAGGCAAGGCTGAAGTTACCAGCCGTCTGGGCCACACAGAAGTCAAAGTCGAAATCAAAGACCTTCCGGCGGCGCGCCAATTTGGTCCTCTCTTTCTGACTTACGTTTTATGGGCGATTACGCCCGACGGCCGTCCCGCCAACCTCGGCGAAGTGGTCGTGAACTCCAGTGGCGATTTCAAAGCCACTGTCACCACCGATTTCCAGGCTTTTGGGCTTATCGTCACCGCCGAGCCATATTTCGGCGTGCGCCAGCCGAGCGACGTCGTGGTGATGGAAAATATCGTTCGCGGCGACACTCTCGGCAAAATTGGCGTGGTTGACGCCAAGTACGAGTTGCTTCCGCGCGGGCAATACGAATATCACATTCCCGAAAACCAGATCAAGCCTGTCGATCTGAATTCCGACAAGAAGAGCCCGCTCGCGGTCTACGAAGCGGTGAATGCCGTGCAGATCGCGCAATACGCGAAATCCGATCAGTATGCGGCGGATATCTATAAAGACGCAGAGAAGCTGCTCAAGCAGGCGCAGGATTATCGCGATCGCAAGCAATGGGGGCCATCGATCATGACCGCGAAGGAAGCGGTGCAAAAGGCTGAAGACGCCCGCACTATTTCACTTCGCCGGCAGCGTGACGAAGCTCTGCAGCAGGAACGCGCGGCCGCGGCGGCTCGCGAGGCAGCGGAAAAACAGAAGGCGGCCGATGCGCGGGCGAGGGCGGCTCAATCGGCGGAGCAGCGCGCCGAAGCGGAAGCGAACGCCCGCCGTGAGGCGGAGCAGCGCGCTTTGGCCGATGCGGCTCGTGCGCAGGCCGATGCGGCGCGCGCGCAGGCGGATGCGGAGGCTCAGAAGGCACAGCAGGCGAGCGCCGAAGCGGAACGTCTTCGTCAGCAGGCGGAAAACGAAAAGAACCAGTTGCGCCAGCAGTTGCTGCAACAGTTCAACGCAGTGCTGCCCACTCGCGAGACCCCACGCGGCCTCGTCGTCAACATGCAAGATGTTCTGTTCGACACCGGCAAATATGACCTCAAACCGGCCGCTCGCGAAGCCCTCGCCAAGATCTCCGGTATTGTGCTCTCGCATCCCGGCCTGAATCTGCAGATCGAAGGTTACACGGACAGCACCGGCACCGCCGAGCTCAATCAGAAGCTTTCTGAGCAGCGCGCCAATGCCGTGCGCGATTACCTCCTGAACCAGGGTCTCAATACGAACAGCCTGACCGCCGTCGGCTATGGGATGAACTATCCGGTGGCGCCCAACGACACCGCCGCGGGCCGGAAACAGAATCGCCGCGTTGAGCTCGTGGTTTCGGGCGAAGTGATCGGCGTCAAGCTGGGTGTCCCTCCCAGTCAGACCTCGGCGCCGACCGAAGTGACGGTTCCCGTTCCGCCGCAGCGCTAAGCTGTTTTTTGCCCACTACTACGTTTTCAATCGCGCTCATCCCCGGCGATGGCATCGGCTGCGAGGTCACTCTCCCAGCCTTTGCCATCGCTCAAAAGACCGCGGCCAATTTTGGCGCCGAACTCTCCGCGACCACCTACGAGTGGGGAAGCGATTATTATTTCAAGAATGGGCGCATGATGCCGCCCGATGCGATCGAGACGCTGCGGAAGCACCACGCGATTCTGCTTGGCGCGGTGGGGCATAGCAAAATTCCCGATCACATCACGCTCAACGGCCTTTTGCTTCCCATTCGCCGGCGGTTCGATCAATTTGCGAACGTGCGGCCGGCCGTGCTGTATCGCGGCGTGCCTTCGCCGCTCAAGGGGCTTGCGGCCGGCGATGTGGACATGGTCGTCGTCCGTGAAAACACCGAAGGCGAGTATGCGCAGGTCGGTGGATTCGTTCACCAGGATCACGAGGCGGAAGTCGCCGTCCAAACCGCGGTCTTCACTCGCCACGGCGTCGAGCGTATCATTCGCTACGCCTTCGATCTCGCACGCGCGCGCAATAAGAAGCGCAAGGTCGCCTCTATCACGAAATCCAACGCGCAAGGGTTCAGCATGGTGCTCTGGGACCGTGTTTTCCAAAGAGTAGCGGCCGAGTACCCTGACATCGAAACCGAGTCCTTGCTGGTCGACGCCGCCGCCATGAATTTTGTGCGCCGCCCGCAAACGTTCGACGTCGTTGTCGCTTCCAACCTCTTTGGTGACATCCTGAGCGATATCTCCGCAATCGTAACGGGCAGCATTGGCCTCGCCGCCAGCGCCAATATCGACCCGACTCGGCGCTTTCCGTCCATGTTCGAACCGGTTCACGGCTCGGCGCCGGATATCGCGGGGAAGGGAATAGCCAATCCCCTTGCGGCGGTTGTTTCGGCATCCATGATGCTCGACCATTTGGGCGTCAGCCAAGCTGCCAGGAAAATCGATGCGGCCATCGAAAACCTGCTCGCGGGCGAAAAAATCCGCACGCCCGACCTTGGCGGCACAAGTTCAACCGCTCAGGTGATCGAAGCGCTACTCTAACGCCTGCCGCGCCTTCTTCGGCAGCTTCGCCCACACGAGCTCATAGGATTCCCGAATCATATTCTTCAGCTCCGCCCGTGGCACTGCATCCTCGCTCTCAATCGAGATCCACTTCGCCCGCGCTAAGTAAGCCGCCGGTACAATTCCAGGACGCTCCACGCAGTCATTAAATTTTTCCGGGGCGCATTTGATCGTTAGAATATTCTGCGACGGTTCAAAAGCCGCAATGGCGAACACTTTGCCCGCGACTTTAAAAACCAGGTGCTCGCCCCATTGGATACTTTCGGTCGCGTGAGGAAAGGAAAGGCAGTACGCACGCAGCCACCCGAGCACGATTTAGACAATCTCTTCCCGCGCTGCATCCCAGCGCATCGTCCGTCCCTGGCGATAACTTTCCACCGCCATGCGGCACGCGATGGACACGCGAAAGCCAAGGTCAAATGGACAATTCACTTCTTTGCCCTCGCGGATGGCTTCCATGAAATTCTTCATGTGCGCCGAGGCTGGAGTCGGCGTCTCGCCGGTCAGCGCCGCGCCATTGGGCAAGTTCACCTTTTCCGGCAAATAGCGAAGCCGCGGTCCACGTAGTATCGTTCCATCGGTCCCGAGCACCTGTTCGGTAATTCCGAGGCTCGCGTTGCCGAATCCAGATACCCAACTGAACAGCATCTCCTCCGGTTGTGTCATCGAGACATTCATCGTGTCCGGCACTTCGCGCCCGTCTTTCCACAGATAGAGGCCGCCGGTCATCGTCACCGCTTGCGGAATTTTCAACTCCAGCACCTTATACCAGAACGCCACCTGATGGCACATATTCTCGTAGACATTGCCGCCCGAATAGTCCCAGAAGAAGCGCCAGTTCAGATACCGGTTCGCGTCGAAAGTGACTTTGGGCGCTTCGCCCAGGAACTTGTTCCACACAATGTTCTCCGGGTTCATGCCCGGCCGCACCGCTCGCGACCACTGGGGTTTTCCATGCGGAGTGTTGCGATACATGGTCGCATCCACCGCTGTAATTTTGCCGAGCTTACCGCCCTCGAGAAAATTCTTCGCGTCCCCTACGTTTCCGGACGAGCAGGCCTGGTGCCCTATCTCCACCACCTGCTTCGCTTTCACCGGCTCATAGGCCGCCTGCATGCGTTTGGCGTGCTCGACCGTAAACGCCATGGTCTTCTCCTGGTAGACGTGCTTGCCGGCTTCTATCGCGTCCACGAAATGCTGGCAGTGCAGGTGCTGCGGAGTGGCAATCAACACCGCGTCCAAATCTTTTTCTTCGAGCATTAGACGATGATCGATGAAAGTCTTGATTGCGGGCGCCAGCAGCTTGGCTTTCTCGCGCTGCTCGGTGTAAATATCACAGACCGCCGCAAATTCGGTGTTCGGGCAGTTGAGCGCGTCGCGCACGATATCCTCGCCACGCGCGCCATAGCCGATAATTCCAAAACGGATACGGTGATTGGCGCCCAGCACCGCCAATCCTCCGATACTGCCTGCAAATTGCCCCAGAAATCTGCGTCGTGAATTCATTGCTTCATAACCGCCGTACGAGCATAATCGTAAAATCGTCCGCAAAGCTGGTGTTTCCTCGCCACTTGCGCATGTGATCCACTAGCTGGTTGACAATTTCTTCGCAGGGTAGCGTCGTGCGCGCCGCCAAAAATTTCGCCAACCCGTCTTCCCCGAATTCCTTTCCGTCGCCGGTCGAAGCCTCGGTTACCCCATCGCTATACAAGGCCAGCAATTCGCCGGGCGCAAGCACGGTTTGCCTCACCTCGTACTCTACGCCCGCAAATAAGCCCATCACCAATCCGTTGCCTTTGAGTTGCTCCACTACGCCAGAGGTGCGCAGCACGAGCGGATAATTGTGCCCCGCATTGCTGTACTCGAGCACGCCCGTGGCCGGATCCAGCAGGGCATAAAAAAAAGTGATGAATTTCCCGAGCGGGCAGCGCTCGGTCAGGCTGCGATTTAACGTTCGCACCGCGGTTCCCGGACCGGGTTGCGTCTCCCGCAGCATTTGCACGCGGGCCTGCAGGCTCGACATCATCAATGCGGCCGGTAGTCCTTTGCCCGAAACGTCGCCCACTACAAGCGCCAGGCGGCCATCTTCGTACGGTACAAAGTCATAGTAATCGCCGCCTACCGTGTGGCACGGGAGATTCAAGCCCGAAAGATCGTAGCCGGGATAGATAGGCGCTTCCGGGGGCAGCAGCGTTCGCTGAATCTCGCTCGCCTGCGCCAGTTCCAGCTCCATCATCTTTTCGGACTGCTCTATCTCGGCAAGCCGGGCATGCTCGATGCGTATCGCCGCCACATTCGCCATCACGGTCAGCAGATCCAGGTCTTCTTGTGAAAACGGGCGGATGACGGCCCCATTGTCGACATAGATCAGGCCAATGACTCGATCGGCGGTCTGCAATGGCGCGGCCATCATGCTGCGCACTCGATGCATCACAATGCTTTTCTGCTGCCGCAGCGCATCGTCCAATTGCGCATCGCTGATCACGAGCGAGCACTTCTCCCGGATGACGCGGTCGCGAACCGCGGTGCTGATGGAGAAGCCGTCCCCTTTGCTCGCCCGGACCATTAGCTCGCCTTCTTCGAGCGTCAGAATCACTCCGCGCCGAGCCTCCACCGCGGACAGGGCCAGTTCGAGAATCACGCTGAACAAACCCTCCAGCGGATGATGCGTGACCAGTTCGCGTCCGGCGCGAATCAACGCATTCACGACACGCGACGTGTTCAACGACGGTTCGCGCGCGGGCCGGGGTTCGCCGCTCGCCTTCCCCAGCACTTTATCCAGGCTCGTAACGATGGTCGCCTCGCGCTGGTTCTTCTCTTCCTCCTGGGGTACGAAGGAAATCACAGGCTTGTGCGTCGCGGTGCTCACATCCCGCACTTCGATCGTCAAATGACCGGCATAAATCCGATCGCCCGGCTTCAGCCGCTGCGGCTCCTTCAAACTGCTCGAATTCAGGACCGTGCCGTTCCGGCTCGCGCAATCCTTCAGCCACCAGTTCGCTTCACGCCGCTCGAAGCTCAGGTGATAGCGCGAAAGCCACGGGTCTTGCGGATACGCCAGATCGTTATCCGCCGAGCGTCCCAACGAGAGCGGCGTCTTTTGCAACTCCACTTTTGTGGGCACGCCCTCGGGCCCGGAGATGAGCAATTCCATGCTGAGACTAGTCCCCTAACTCTTCAAGCGGCTCCGGTTTCCCTACGGGTTTGTTCGCCGCATTGCCGGTAATCAGCCGCGCCCCGCGATTAAACGTTAAATATAGAAATCCCCACTCTACCGCCACGAGCAGCCTGCTTTGAAATTCCACGATATAGAGCAGGTGAACGAAGAGCCATACCAACCATGCAATCAGCCCCGAAAGATGCACGCCAAAAATGTTGGCCACCGCCGCGGCGCGCCCAATGACCGCCAGATCGCCTTTATTGAAATAATGGAACGGCGCGGCCGCTCCCATGTTGCCGCGCGCTCGCCTGGCAATTGTCTTGGCAGCGTACGCGCCGCCTTGTATCGCGACTTGCGCCACACCCGGCAGCGGTTTTCCTTTTTTATCCGTCATGAATGCCAAATCGCCCACCACGAATATCTCCGGATACTTCGGGACGGTGAGATCTGGCGCGACCTTTATATGTCCAGCTTTTCTCGGTCTCCGCTTCCGTACGCTTGGCGAGCATCCGTCCGAAATCCGTGACCGCCACGCCCGCCGCCCAGATGACGGTGTGTGAGGGAATGTGAGTCGATCCCGCTTCGGTTTTCAAGGTGACGCCGTTTTCGTCAACCGACGTCACGATGGCGCCCGTCCGCACGCGCGCGCCTAACTTGATCAGCGCCTGCTCGGCCCTCTTCGAAAGGTCTTCCGGAAACGCGGCCAGCACGCGTTTTCCGGCGTCGACCACCAATATCCTGGCGTCTTTGGGACTGATCGAGCGAAACTCGTCCTTCAGCGTATGGTTGGCGATCTCGCCCAACGCGCCGGCCAGTTCCACGCCCGTTGCTCCCGCACCGACGATGACAAACGTGAGCCATGCACATCGTTCGTCCGGATCGGTCGTCCGCTCGGCCGCTTCGAAGGCGAGCAAAATTTTGTGCCGGATCATGGTAGCGTCCTCGATGCTCTTCAATCCGGGGGCCCAGGTATGCCACTCGTCGTGTCCGAAGTAGCTGCCTTGCGACCCGGTCGCTACGATGAGCCAGTCGTACGGAATCGCCGCGCCGTCTTTCAGCTTTACCGTTCGTCCCGCGGGATCGATATCCACGACTTCGCCGAGCAGCACGCTGGCATTCTTCTGTTTGCTCAGGACACTTCGTATGGGCGCGGCGATTTCGCCCGGTGAGAGCGAACCGGTAGCCACTTGGTACAAGAGCGGCTGAAACAGATGGTAATTGCGGCGATCGATCACCGTTACGTCCACCGGGGCCCGCTTCAACGCCTTCGCGGCATACAGCCCGCCGAATCCACCGCCCAAGATGACAACTCGCTTGCGATCAGCCATACAATAAGGGTAATGGCAACCCTGATCTCAGCGCCCGTGACGCTCGAGGAATTCGCCCGTTTGCCCAAAGACGGCGCCTGTCACGAACTGAACGCTGGAGAGCTTATTACTTTGCCCCCACCAAAATCGCTGCATAGCCGCATCGTCGCTGCTGTCGTTTTCAAAATCCAAGCCCATCTCGATCCGGTCGGAGCGAGTCAAGCGCTCCCGGAAGCGGGCTATATTCTCTCCCGCGATCCGCTGACCATCCGTCAGCTAGACGTCTCCGTCATCAGCCGTGAACGCATTCGTGCCACCGATCCGGACAGTTATTTCGAAGGCGCTCCGGAGCTTGCCGTCGAAGTTGTTTCGCCGTGGGATTCGGCCGAGGATCTAGACATCAAAACAAAACAGTATCTCCAAAGCGGCGCTCACCAGGTTTGGATCCTCTATCCGAGAACGCAGACTGTTCACATCTTTTCGCGAGGCGTGGCTACCTTCATTCTCGACCAGGATCAGACGCTCGAAGGCGGCAATCTGCTCCCTGGATTCACCGTTCCTGTTGCCTCGCTCTTCGCCGTCTGATACAGAACAGATGGGAACTACCCCCGCGATTCGTGTCTCGCAGCTCGTCAAACGCTACAAGAATTCAAAGAGCAACGCCGTCGATGGTGTTTCCTTTGAAGTCTCGCGCGGAGAGATTTTCGGCCTGCTCGGGCCGAACGGCGCCGGTAAAACCACGACAATCGGCGTTCTCACCACCTCCATCCTGCCCACTGCCGGCTCCGCTTCTCTCATGGGGGTGGATATCGCTCGCGATCCAATCGCAGCGAAACGGAGAATTGCAGTCGTGCCGCAGCAGAGCAATCTCGACCGCAGCCTGAAAGTCCGCGAGATTCTCACCTTTCACGCCGCCTACCATGGCATCCCGCGCAAAGAGCGCGAAGCTCTCGCCAGCCAGCTCCTGCGCGACCTTGGATTGGGCGATCGGCAAAACGAAAAAGTGAATCGCTATTCGGGCGGCATGGCGCAGCGCCTGATGATCGCGCGCGCACTCATGCACGCGCCCGACGTTCTGTTTCTCGACGAGCCGACCAACAATCTGGATCCCCAATCGCGCCTCTTTCTATGGGAACGCATCCAGCAACTCAACTCGCAGGGCCTGACGATTCTTCTCACCACCCATGACATGGACGAAGCCGACAAGCTCTGTCACCGGATCGCCATCATGGACCACGGCAAAATTCTGGTGAACGACACATCAGCGGGCTTGAAGAAAATGATTCCGGATGGAACCGCCTTGGAGGTGCGCGCGCAGGCGCCTGCCGAAAAGCGTGAACAGATTGCCATTGTCCTAAGGGCCGTTGCGGGTGTCGTGAAAGTGGATACTTTCGACGGCGACGCCGATTTCCTGACGTATCGTATTCAGGCTGATTCCGCCGATACCCTGATCGGACCGGTCGCCCAAGCGGTTCTTTCGAGCGGCGCGGAAGTGCGCGATCTCAGTGTGAAGCAGCCCAGCCTCGAAGAAGTTTTTATTTCTCTCACCGGGAGGCATCTCCGCTAGATGCTCGCAGCCAAAGCGTTCCTCGCCATTCTGCGCCGCGATGCTGTCGTCACCGGGCGCGAGTTTGTTCCATTCCTGCTACAGGCGCTCATGCAGCCTATGTTTTTCCTGTTCATCTTCGGCAAGGTGCTGCCCGGCATCGGACTCGCCGCCGGCGATTTCGCCACGCTTATGTTGCCTGGGATCGTCGCCCTCACCGGTATGATCGCCGCCATGCAAGGCGTCACGCTACCGCTGGTTTTAGATCTCGGCTTCGCGCGCGAAATCGACGACCGGCTGCTCGCGCCGCTGCCGGTCTGGTGCGTGGTTCTGGAAAAAGTTCTGTTCGGCGCCCTGCGCGGCGCGATCGCAAGCTCCGTCATCTTTCCACTGGGCCGCTGGATTCTGGGTAGCGGTTTCGTTGTCCGCGCCGACCGCATCCCGGCACTTATCGGCATGGTCCTGCTGACCGCTCTGGTCGGCTCTGCCATCGGACTACTGATGGGCACGATTATCAAACCCGAACAGATCAGCCTGATGTTCACGCTGATCTTCACGCCGCTGTTATTCACCGGTTGCACCTACTATCCCTGGGGCGCGCTCGCGAAAATTCGCTGGTTCCAGATCGTTACGCTGTTGAATCCGCTGACCTATGCATCCGAAGGACTGCGCTATGCCATGGTCCCACCCATCGGCGGCCGTCCCTTTCCTACGCTTCCGCTGCCTTGGATATTGCTGGCCTTGGGCGTATCCGTGATCGTGATGTTTCTGGCGGGAAACCGGACCTTTTATCGCCGGGTTGTTACCTGAAAGGCGAAGAAACGGCGCATTTTGCGAAACGAAATGCCGGATTGTCGGCGCCGGGCTGTTTTTGCGATTCGAAGCCAATTCGCAAGCATTGTCTCGTGATCCTGTGCCAAGCATGCAGCGGCACGCGTCTAGAAAGCGAACCGATTCCTCGTAAGCCACTGAGAGGATGAAGCATTTCCAATGGGGACTATCTGTGGCGCCCAGTGCTGGAGGTAGGTCGTTCTTTCAGCGGCTGTTTCGCTTCCGTAGCTTTTGATTCTGCGCCGGGGCTGATTCGGTTTAAAATCGCATCTGGCCAGCCGTAGGATGTGGCAATGCAGGGATGCAACCCGAATGGAAGCTTTCGAGCAAACTGCGCCAAGCGCAACAGTCTCAAGATACGTCCGGACAGGGCAAGCTCCCGGGCGGTGCGCTCGGCGGCTTAGGATAGCGCGACGTGCTTTCGAGACGAGCGGCACGGAACCGTCGAAATGCCGGCTGCGTGGATGTGGCTCTTCTTACCGCCAGTCCTGTGCACCGTGCCAGATGGACAAGATTTCGGCAACATCGTCCTTGAGCTTGTAAACGATGACATAGGCGTAAGAAACCAGTTCGCGCGTGCCTTCCCACTCTCCGGGCCTGCCGATGCTAGGGAATGTCTCTAGCTTTTCAATAGTATCGAGGATGCCCTGGGCTAGCTTGCGTGCGGCGTCGGGATTGTCCTGCCGGATATGGTTAACAATGCCCACGAGCTGGTCAACGGCGGGGGTCGTCCAGCGAATGCGGCTCACGAGTGGAAAAGCTGGTCAATGCGTTTCACCACGTCTGCGTGCTCTACGAAGTCGCCCCGCTCGGCGGCGGCGATGCCGTGCTCCACGCCTTCGAGAAAGCGTGCCTGGCGTTCCAGCATGCCACTGACAGTCTCTTCGACAACCTGTGCGACGTCCTTGCCTTTGCTGGCGGCAAACTGTTTAAGCTGTGCTTCGGTTGCTGGAGTGAAATGAACTTCCATAATGGCTCAAGTCTAAGGATTACACGGGTTGCTGGCGACGGTATCGTAGGATTCTTGGTTTTGCAGGGGATGCACAAGGGGATTCAGCGGCAGGGGTGTGAATCCCCTCTTGTGGAGGGAACTGGCACGATTCCGCCAGCGTGGGAGCCACCCGCCCGCTGCGGCTTTCCCTTGGGGGAAACGGGAAAGGGGAATTAAAGCGTTCTCGGCTCTATCAAGGGTTTTGGGCGAATCGCGAAAGGCGCCACTCGGTTCCGCTTGCGGAAATTCGTCGAAAGCCTGCCGGAAGAAGTTTGCGCCACATTCAACAACCTGCGGCTTTATATGAACGAATGCTCCATACCGCAACCGGCAACCGCGCAAAGCCCAGGCGTTTTCGTGCGGGCTTAATTGAAGGGATGCAGCAGACGCCACGTACCAGCGGACGATTTCCGCTCTATGCAATTCCTGAAGGGAGATTCCGCTTCCGGGTAACGATGCCTTAGCCGCTGCTAAACTGAAGGTTCATGCCTGCTCGCTCGCGCCGTAAATCGGCGGTTGTCCAGATCGGTAGTGTGCAAGTCGGTGGGTCCAATCCCATTGTCGTGCAGTCCATGACCAACACGGACACGGCCGATTCGGCCAGCACGATCAACCAGATCATGCAGCTCGCCCGCGCGGGTTCAGAGCTGGTGCGTGTCACGGTCAATACCGACGAAGCCGCGCAGGCGGTGCCGACCATCGTCGACACGCTGCGCGATTTCGGCGTCGACGTTCCGATTATCGGCGACTTCCACTACAACGGCCATCTGCTGCTCAAGAAATATCCGGCCTGCGCGCGCGCGCTTTCGAAGTACCGCATCAATCCCGGCAACGTGAATATCGGCCGCAAGCAGGACGACAATTTCCGCATCATGATCGAAGCCGCGATCGAGTACGACCGGCCCGTACGCATCGGCGTGAACTGGGGTTCTCTCGATTCCGTGCTGCTCACGCAAATGATGGACGATAACTCGAAATTGCCCGAGCCGCTGGATGCCATGGAAGTTACCCGCCGCGCCATCGTCGAAAGTGCGCTGCGCAGCGCCGAAAATGCCGAGCGCTATGGTCTCGCCCACGACAAGATCATCCTCAGCGCGAAAGTCAGCAACGTGCAGGATCTGGTGGACGTGTATGAAATGCTGGCGCAGCGCTGCGATTATGCGCTGCATCTTGGCCTTACCGAAGCCGGACTCGGCTCGAAAGGCATCGTCGCGACGACCGCCGCGCTTTCCGTGCTTCTCGCAGCAGGGCATCGGCGACACGATCCGCGCCTCTTTGACGCCTATGCCGAACGGCGATCGCACCGAAGAAGTGATCGTCAGCCAGCAGATTCTGCAAGCGCTGAATTTGCGCAGCTTCACTCCGCAGGTGGCTGCTTGTCCCGGCTGCGGGCGGACGACGAGTACGTTTTTCCAGGACATGGCCGACCAAATCCAAACCTATCTGCGTGAGCAGATGCCGGTGTGGCGCGAAAAGTACGTGGGCGTCGAAGAGATGAAGGTCGCGGTGATGGGATGCGTGGTCAATGGGCCTGGTGAATCGAAGCATGCCGATATCGGCATCTCGCTGCCCGGCACTTTCGAGAAACCGGTCGCTCCGGTCTATGTGGACGGGAAACTCTCGACGACGCTGCGCGGTGACGGCATTGTGGCTGAGTTTCGGGGGATTCTCGATAACTACGTGGCGCGCCGCTACGCGAAAACGCACGCCGATAGCGAGCCGCTCCAGCTACTTCAGCGCTAACCGCTGAATCTCCTCAAGCTCCTTGCCTGCTTCCGCCCACTTACCCTGCGAGCTTAAGTCCCGATAGCGCTGCATGTGATCGCGAATTTGGCGAAGTGTGTCGGTTTCGACTGGCGCCGGCGCTGGTCGGGGCTGCGCGGCGGTCTGTTCGGCGCGGGCCGCAGGAGTCGGAGGGGCGGCGCCTTTCAAGGCATCGGTCAATTGCGCGAGCGCCTGTTCATATGTGTCGGCATAGGCCAATTTATTGCCCATGGCCAAGGCGACTTTTCTCAGTTGCGGCATGCTCGCCTGCGCCGCTTGGATATAAATCGGCTCGACATAGAGAAAGCTGTTATCGATCGGCAGCACCAGCGTCTGCCCCCGGATGACCTGCGAGCCCTGCTGATTCCACAAAGACAGATCCTTCGAGATGTTCTGGTCCTGATTGATCCGCGCATCGATCTGAATCGGCCCGTAGATGATGTTCTGCTTCGAAAGCTGCTCAAATTCAATCTCGCCTAAATGCGCGCCGTCGCAGCGCGCATACATGACCGCGATCAAGTTGTTCTTGTTGGCCGGCGTGAAGGTGGTCATCAGCAGAAACTCGGACGTGTTGCTTCCGGGCAACGTGGCTACTACGTATGTCGGCGAAACGGAGCCAGTGCCCTCGCCTTGACGGGTGGTCTTTGCGAGGTCCCACAAATCCGCGCGGTTGTAGAACGCCTCCGGTTCCCGCATGTGAAACGTGCGGTACATCTCGGCCTGTACGCTGAACAGCGTTTCCGGATAACGCGTGTGGGCCCGCAAATCGGATGGCATGGCCGATGCGGGTTTGAACAGCGTGGGGAACAATCGGGCGTACGCCTTAATCAGGACGTCTTCTTCGTCGAAGATGTACAAATTGGTTTCGCCCGTATAAGCATCGATGGTTGCCTTGACGGAATTGCGCAAGTAATTGACCGACTGGTTTCCGAGATCTATTTCGCGCGAGTATGGATGCGCATCCGAGGACATATAGCCATCGGCGATCCACACCAAGCGTCCGGAATCCGTTAACACCAGATAAGGATCCGAATCCCAGGTCAAAAAGCCGGCGAGCTTCCGCAGCCGGTCGAGAATAGGCCGGTGAATCATCATGCGGCTGTTCCCGGTGAGATATTCGGTCAGGAGGATGTTGGCATCACCATAGTGCAATGCCGCGGCGAGCCGCATAAGGAAGGAAGAGACGGGGAAGCCGCCCGTTCCGCCGTAAGTTGTCTTGATAGTCTCCGATCCGGACGGATAGTTGAACTCTTGCTGCGCCGTATCGACAAAGACAGGCTCGTGCGCCACTTCGCTGTAGTAGATTTCCGGCCGCGTGAAGTGCAGGCTTTTGGACGTGACCACGGGCGGCGCATCTTTGATGAAAAGGAGCGGCAGTCCGTCTGAGGTGATGCGATTCGCCTCCGCCATTACCACTCCGTAGCCGTGCGTGTAGATCAGATGTGGATTGATCCAGCGGCCGCCCGCTTCACCGAGCTGCCGAATGTCGAGCTCGCGCGGCGAAATCATTACCTGCCGTATCTGGCCGTCGATGGTGTAGCGGTCTACATCGGTATCCATGTAGACGTACGGCCGCAAAGGTTGAATTTGCGAGATCGTATCGTGAAAGGGCTGCCAGGCCCAGAGCCGGACATTGTCGAGCAGCGGTTTGTGTTTGGGGTAGTCGATCGGAACCTCGGGTTCGGCTTCGAGTGGCGTTTCCTTGACGCGGCGGTCCAGACTGTAGGCCGAGCGGGTGGCCTCGATATGGTGCCGGATGTAAGGTTTTTCAAGCGCCAGTTCGTTCGGACGCACATAAAGGCCGGCTACGATCGAGGGCAGGATATAGCGGACCGGGACCGAGAAGAGCAGCAGCGCCGCCCAGCGCGGCTTTCTCGCCACAAACAACGCTGCCGCTGCGAGCGCGCCCAGAATCAGCAGCCATTGCAGCGGAATTACCACGTGGTCGGCTACCCAATCCACGCCGACCAGGTACTGCCCGTGGTCTTCGAGCAGCAGCGCGTAACGATCGAAAAAGATTTTCAGCGCGATGCCTAAGAGCACGACGACTGCGGTCACGCGGACGAACGTGGAATCGAACAAGCCCCGGAACTGAAAAGTATCGAATTCGAACGGCGCTCCACCCGGCAACCGGTTCTGCAAAACGGTGCCGAACCGGTCGGCGTGCGCAGCCAACCAGTAGATTAAGAGCGCTAGCACCGCGCCCACGAGCGCCACGGTCAGCAACAGATTGAAGAACGGCAGGTCGAACAGGTAGAAGTGCAGCGGCTTTTTGAAGATCGGGTCGACAAACTCGCCGGCCCCGGCCAGCCGGCGCAAGCCGCCGAAATACCGCACCACCGTCCAGCTATCGACAGTGGCGTTGGCTACCCCGATCGAGAATAGCGCGAGCACTATGGCAGCGATGCGAATGACAAAGCTGCGTTTTAAAAACCCGAAGAGGGGAGTCGCGGGCGTGTGGCCGATGCCGAGCCGGAAGGCCGTCCAGAAGAGCGCGAAGAAAAAAAGAACCGCCAGCAGGATCGGAACCGTGCCATAGAGCAACAGGTTAATCCAGGTATCGAGCTGATGCAGTTCCGTCCACCAGGCATAATCGATCAATGTTCCCGCGATGAAGCGTGAACTGATGAGCACGATCAGCGCGAGAATAACGAGAAAGAATAGCCCGCGGGGTCTTTTTTTCATGTGAGCTGAAACCCGCGGATCTTGATCTCGCGGAACCAGAGCTGGTTGCGGGTCTGCCGCGAGAACGTGGCGCCAACACATGGAAGCGAGAGTAGGGCGAGTCGCAAACAGCGAGTATATCGCCAAGCACTCGATAACTGATTGCTGAGACCATTAGCGATGTGTTTCGGCAAGCAGGCAAGCGCTTCACCAGATCTCTGTCCAAATGTATTCAGTTGGTTTAAGATCGGTGCTAATGAACCTTTTGCCCCGGGATGAAAAGTTTTTCGAACTATTCCAACAGCATGTTCGGATGCTCTGCCAAGCCTCTGCGCTCTTACTTAGCGGCTTGAGAGCTGGCTACCAGGGCATGTGCGCCATTGAAAAAGAAATGGAAACTATCGAGCGGAACGGGGATGAGGTAATCCACGAAATCTTTCATAGATTACGCTCGACATTCCTGACGCCATTCGATCCTGAAGATATCCAGACACTGGCAACCGCAATTGATGACGTTCTCGACGCGATAGAAGATGCTACATTTCGGATCGTCGCGTATCGTCTCGATCCGATACCGGAGCCTGCCGTGAGATTAGGAAAGCTTATTGATGAAGCTTGTGAATCCCTAGCCCGAGCGATCGAAGGATTGAAGGAACGAAAGCCATGTCTGGATCATTGTGTTGAGGTGAACAGAATTGAAAATCAGGCGGATGCGATTGAGCGGACCCAGCTTGCGAATTTGTTCAGATGCGAAATGGACCCTTTATTGCTAATTAAGCAGAAAGAGATTTATGAGTTGCTAGAAAGCACTACGGACCGCTGCGAGGACGTAGCCGACGTAGTTCAAAACGTAGCCATCAAAAATCTTTAAGCATGTCCGGCTTAGGTCTGGTAGTTGTCATTATCACCATTGCAGTGCTCTTCGATTTCGTGAATGGCTTTCACGATGCTGCCAATTCAGTTGCAACGGTGGTTGCAACCGGTGTGCTTAGTCCGGGCCGGGCGGTTTCTATGGCTGCCGTCTGCAACTTTCTCGCTGCCAGCATATTTGGCACAAGCGTGGCCACAACGGTGGGCAGAGGATTTGTAAACGTTGAGATCGTCACGCCGTACGTGCTTTTGGCAGGACTGGTGGGGGCCATTGTCTGGAACATTCTTACCTGGTCTTTTGGATTACCGATAAGTTCCTCGCACGCTTTGATCGGCGGGTTCGCCGGTGCAGCCTTTGCTAAAGCCGGTATTCACGGGCTCATAGTGGGGAAGTGGCCTAGCACTCTCGTTTTCATAGTTCTCGCCCCGCTTTTGGGAATGATTTTTGGGTTCGGGCTGATGATTCTTGTTTATAGAGTGTTTCATCGCTGGACACCCGCTCGGATGGATCGTTATTTCCGCAACGCCCAACTACTTTCGGCGGCGCTGCTCAGTGGCGCTCATGGAACGAACGATGCCCAGAAAACAATGGGAATCATTACCGCCGTCCTGGTGTCTGGGCATGTTCAAAAAGGGTTTCACGTACCTTACTGGGTGGTTGCGCTGTCAGCTTCGGCTATGGGTTTGGGAACCTTAAGCGGCGGTTGGCGGGTCGTGAAGACCATGGGAACGCGACTTACCCGCCTAAAACCTCGAAGCGGTTTTGCAGCAGAGACAGGCGCAGCATTTTCTATTCTGTTGGCTACCCATCTGGGACTTCCAGTGTCAACCACTCATGTTGTTGCCGGATCGATTGCAGGTGTGGGATCCATTCAACGCGTTCGCGCCGTGCGATGGACCATGGCGACGCACATCGTGTTGGCATGGATATTGACCATTCCTGCCGCCGCTGCGGTAGCGGCCGCATCGTTTTTTATTCTTGAACTGTTTGTGGTCAACCCATGAAGCGGGATGGCGAATCCTGGTGAAACAAAACTACTCCGGGCAACTCCATAGTGGAGCGTAGGTAACGCTCATGGATAGCTCACGCCCCGACACATTAAGCTGCGTGGGTCTTATCTTCCTGGCGCAATAGATCGAGCAGGCCGGCGGTCACTTCGTTGAAGATCTTGCGGCGGCGATGGACGATGCGGACCGGCCGGTACAGCTCCGCGGGTTTGAGACGCAGCGCCAGGAGGCGGCCCTGGCGGATATCTTCCCGCATGACGCGCGCCGGCATGATGCTGATGCCCGCTCCGTGCGCCACGGCCTCTTTGATCATCTGAATATTGTCGAAGCGCAGGCTGACTTGCACGGTGACTTTCTGTTCGCGCAGATAACGATCGATCTGTTCCTGAATGGGCAGATCGTCGTCGAAGCCGATAAATTCTTCGTCCTGAATCGCAGTAGCCGGAATGGATTCACGCCCTGCCAAAGCGTGGCCGGGCGCGACCGCGACGACCATCTCTTCATCGCGCCAGGGCAACGCGACCAATTCGCGCGAGGATTCCGCATAGCTCATCAATCCCAGATCGGCTTCATCCATTGCCACCGCTTCCCACACCCGCTCCGGCCGCAGGTATTGGACTTGCAGCTCGGCGTCCGGAAAACGCTCGGCAAAACGCGCTTCAATCTGCGACATTTCCGACAGTCCGACAGAATAGATGGCCGCCACGCGCGCCGTGCCGTTCACTTGCTTGCGCAGGAGGTCCAGGGATGCCCGCAATTCGTCTTCCCGCCGCAGGACATCCCGGCAATATTCGACATAGAGCTTGCCGGCCGACGTGATTTCGAGCGGGCGGCGTCCGCGATCGAACAAGGTCACTTCGAGTTCGCGCTCCAGTTCCGCGATGGCTTGGCTCGCGGCCGACTGGCTGAGATCATTCAAGCGCGCGGCCTTGCTGACGCTGCGGTGGTGGGCAACGTCGCGAATCAGACGGAGATTCCCTGTGGACACGGAAGTACATTCAGCGTAGCATAAGTAAATCCGATATTGCAAGTACGCAAATTCAATTTGACGAATACTTCAGCGGCCGCTATACTGAGTTCTACTTCCTCCGAGTCCAAGAGGAGAGTGTGCCGTGTACCCAGTCGATACCGCTAACCAGCTTCCGAAACCGCAAGGCCTGTATGATCCCGCGAATGAACATGATGCCTGCGGCATCGGTTTTGTCGTAAATATCAAAGGGCAAGCCTCGCACGACATCGTTCTGAAAGGTCTGCGAGATTCTGGTCAATCTGGCGCATCGCGGCGCTTGCGGATGCGATTCGGAAACCGGCGATGGCGCGGGCATTCTTATCCAGATTCCGCATGAGTTCTTTGCGCGTGAGACGGCGAATTCGGGATTCACGCTTCCGGCGCCCGGCGAGTACGGCATCGCCATGTGTTTTCTGCCGGTCGAGCGGCAGCAGCGGCTGGTCTGCGAAGGACTGCTCGAGACGTATCTCGCGCGAAGAAGGTCTGACGGTGCTTGGCTGGCGCGACACGCCGGTCGAAGGTAGACGCAATCGGACGCGTGGCGCGCGCCTCGCAGCCCTATATCGAGCAGTTCTTCGTGGCGCGCGCCTGCCGGACATGAGCGGCGACGAGTTCGAACGCAAGCTCTACGTTGTCCGCAAGCGCGTGGAAGCGCATGTCGCCGAATCCGACATGCGCGACAAGAGCGTTCTTCTATATTCCTTCGTTCTCGTCGCGCACGATCATCTATAAGGGACTGCTGCTCGCGAATCAAATCGGCGAGTTCTATAACGAACTGCTCGATCCGGACACGGAAGAGCGCGATGTGTCTGGTACACCAGCGCTTTTCGACCAACACTTTTCCGACCTGGCAGCTGGCGCATCCGTTCCGCTATATCTGCCACAACGGCGAGATCAATACGGTGCGCGGGAATGTGAATTGGATGAACGCGCGCCAGTCGGTGATGACGTCGCCGCTGTTCGACGACATCAAGAAGCTGCTCCCCATTATCCAGCCGGGCGGCAGCGATTCGGCCGCGCTCGATAATGCGGTCGAGCTGTTGACCATGGCGGGCCGCTCGCTGCCGCATGTGATGGCGATGCTGATTCCGGAGGCCTGGGATGCGCGACACCGACCATGCCGGCCGAGAAGCGCGCGTTTTACGAGTACCACGCTTCGCTGATGGAGCCCTGGGATGGGCCCGCCGCAGTGGCGTTTACGGATGGCCGGATGATCGGGGCGACGCTCGATCGCAACGGTCTTCGCCCGGCGCGCTATCTGGTCACGAAAGACGGTCTGCTGGTGATGGCGTCGGAAACCGGCGTGCTGCCATTTCGGCCGGAAGATATCGAGTACAAGGGCCGTCTGCAGCCCGGCAAGATGCTGCTGGTCGATCTCGAGCAGGGCCGGCATCGTGCCGGACGAAGAGATCAAGCATCAGCTTGCCTCGCGGCAACCGTATGGCGAGTGGCTCGAAGAGAACCAGATCACGCTCGATTCGCTGCCGGAGCCGACGCGCGTGCAGGGCTCCGATCACGAAACCGTGTTGGTGCGCCAGCGCTGCTTCGGCTACACGGACGAAGACTTGCGCATGCTGGTTCTACCCATGGCCGCGAACGGCGAAGAAGCTGTCGGCTCGATGGGAGTCGATACGCCGCTGGCGTGCCTCTCGGACAAGCCGCAGTTGCTGTTCAACTATTTCAAACAGCTGTTCGCGCAGGTGACCAACCCGCCGATCGATCCGATTCGCGAAGAGATGGTCATGTCGCTGACCAGCTATATCGGCACGGAGCGCAACATTCTCAGCGACGTTCCGGAGAACTGCCACACGCTGAAGATGCCGCATCCGGTGCTGACGAATCGCGATCTCGAAAAACTGCGGCGGGTCTCGCGCGGCGATCTGCTCGCCTCCACGCTGCTCTACGACGTTCAGCGCGCCGGATGGCGAAGTCGGATTGAAGCGCGCGCTGGATGGTCTGTGCCGCCGGGCCTCGCTGGCGATCAAATCGGGATATACGGCTGCTGATTCTGTCCGACCGCGGAGTCGACGAAGAGTTCGCTCCGATTCCTTCGCTGCTTGCTTTGACCGCTGTCCACAATCACTTGGTGCGCGAAGGAACCCGTACCGGCGTGGCGCTGATCGTCGAATCGGGCGAGCCGCGCGAAGTGATGCACTACTGCCTGCTGATCGGCTATGGCGCGAGTGCGATCAATCCTTATCTGGCGATCGAAACCATCGAAGAACTGGCTGCGAACGGCGAGTTCCCGCAGCGCCATCGCGCCCGAAGAGGCGGTTAAGAATTACATCAAAGCAGTGAACAAGGGCCTGCTGAAAGTTTTCTCCAAAATGGGCATCTCGACGCTGCAGAGCTATCGCGGCGCGCAGGTATTCGAAGCCATCGGGCTGAACAAAGAACTGGTGAAGCAATATTTCACTGGGACGTCGTCGCGCATCGAAGGCGTCGGTCTTGATGTGCTGGCGCGGGAAGCCATTGAGAAGCACGCCTTTGCGTTCCGCCCGGTCCAGCGAGGCGGAACCGGAGCTGGCGGTGGGCGGCAACTATCAATACCGCATTCACGGCGAATGCCATCTGCTGAATCCGGCGACGGTAAGCAAGCTGCAGCATGCGGTGCGGCGGCTCGAGTTTCGCGACCTTTCAGGAGTACACAAAGCTGGTCGACGAGCAGAACGAAGCAGCTATGCACTTTGCGCGGGCTGATGCACCTGAAGACGATTCCGCGGCCCATTCCGATCGAGGAAGTGGAGCCGGCGAGCGAAATTGTGAAGCGCTTTGCCTACGGGCGCGATGTCGTTTGGCTCGATCAGCGCCGAAGCGCACGAGACGCTGGCGATTGCGATGAACCGCATCGGCGGCGCGTTCCAACACGGGCGAGGGCGGCGAAGAATGAAGCGCGCTTCATCCCGCTCCCGAACGGCGATTCCAAACGCAGCGCCGTCAAACAAGTGGCTTCCGGCCGGTTCGGCGTGACGACGCATTACCTGGTGAACGCGGACGACCTGCAGATCAAAATTGCGCAAGGCGCCAAGCCCGGCGAAGGCGGTCAGTTGCCGGGGCACAAAGTAGATGCGGAGATCGCGCGGGTGCGGCACTCCATTCCGGGCGTCGGCCTGATTTCGCCGCCGCCGCATCACGATATTTACTCGATCGAAGATCTGGCGCAGCTGATTTACGATCTGAAGAACGTGAATCCGAAGGGCCGCGTATCGGTGAAGCTGGTCGCGGAAGTCGGCGTCGGCACGGTGGCCGCCGGCGTTTCGAAAGCGCACGCCGATGTGGTGCTGATCAGCGGCTACGACGGCGGTACGGGCGCTTCGCCGCTTACTTCGATCAAGCACGCCGGCATTCCGTGGGAACTCGGACTGGCGGAGACGCAGCAGGTGCTGGTGATGAACGATCTGCGCAGCCGCATCCGCGTGCAGGTGGACGGCAAACTGCAAACCGGCCGCGATGTGGTGATCGCCGCGCTGCTGGGAGCCGAAGAGTTTGGATTTTCGACCGCGCCGCTTGGTGGCGATGGGCTGCATCATGATGCGCAAGTGCCATCTGAATACGTGTCCGGTGGGCATCGCCACGCAAAATCCGGAGCTGCGCAAGAAGTTTGAAGGCACGCCGGAACACGTCATCAATTTCTTCTTCTTTATCGCGGAGGAAGTGCGCGAGCTGGATGGCGAAGCTGGGCTTCCGCACGATGGACGAAATGATCGGGCGCGTGGACATGCTCGAGATGCAGCGGCGTGATCGACCATTGGAAAGCGCGCGGGCTCGATTTTTCGGCCATCCTCTACAACCCGCAAGTGCCGGGCCGCGTGGGCCGGCGCTGCATGATCGCGCAAGATCACGGTTTGCAGGAAGCGCTCGATAACACGCTCATCGAACTCAGGCCAGAGCTTCCATCGAGACAGGGGAGCCGAACGGAAATCGAGATGCCGATTCGCAATGTGCATCGGACCGTGGGCGCGATGCTCAGCGGCGATATTGCGCGGCGTCATGGCTCGAAGGGTTTGCCCGACGATACGATTCGCGTATCGGTTCAGCGGATCGGCCGGGCAGAGTTTCGGCGCGTTTCTGGCCAAAGGCGTTTCGCTGTTCTTGAAGGCGATGCCAACGACTACGTCGGCAAGGGTCTTTCCGGCGGCAAGATCGTGGTGTTCCCGCCAAGGAACTCTACCTTCTCTCCGGAAGAGAATATCTTGATCGGCAACACGGTGCTGTACGGCGCCACCAGCGGCGAAGCATATTTCAACGGCGTGGCGGGCGAGCGCTTTGCGGTGCGGAATTCGGGAGCCACGGCGGTGGTCGAAGGCGTTGGCGATCATGCCTGCGAGTACATGACGAACGGCACTGTGGTGGTGCTCGGCCGCACCGGCCGCAACTTCGCCGCGGGCATGAGCGGCGGCTTGGCCTACGTGTTCGATGAGCAGGGCGAATTTGCGCGGGTGCGCTGCAATCAGGCGGGCGTCGATCTGGAGCCCCTTTTCGAACGGGAAGACATCCTGCGGCTCGAGGGTTTGATCCGCAAGCATGTCGACTATACGGGCAGCGCGCTCGGCAAACGGCTGCTTGCACATTGGTCTGACAATGCTGAAGAACTTCGTGAAAGTCTTTCCGCACGAGTACAAGCGCATCCTGAAAGCGCGTTCGGCGGTGGAGAAGAGAGACATCGTCCTGCCGGACGTGCTGCCGCAAGCGGTGGCCGTGGGCGAGCGCGCCCGGTAAGCAGCATGGGCAAAGTCACCGGATTTTTGGAATATGCGCGGGAAACACCCGAACGCCGCCCGATCTTCGAGCGTGTAAACGACTGGTTCGAGGTCTACCAGGATTTCCCGACCGAACACCTGCAGCATCAGGCGAGCCGCTGCATGGATTGCGGCGTGCCGTTTTGCCATACCGGATGCCCGGTAAACAATCTGATTCCAGATTGGAACGATCTGGTTTGGAAAGGCCGCTGGCGCGAGGCCGCTCGGATGCTGCATGCGACCAACAATTTCCCGGAATTCACGGGACGCATTTGTCCCGCGCCTTGCGAAGCGGCGTGCGTGCTTGGCATCAACGACAGTCCGGTCACCATCAAGGTAGTCGAGCAGAACATCATCGATCGCGCGTTTGAGGAAGGCTGGGTGATTCCCGAGCCGCCGCGTCGCCGCACCGGCAAGAAAGTGGCGATTGTCGGGTCCGGTCCCGCCGGCCTGGCGGCCGCGCAGCAGTTAAACCGCGCCGGCCACCTGGTGACGGTTTTTGAAAAGCACGACCGGCTCGGCGGGCTGCTGCGCTACGGCATTCCCGATTTCAAGATGGAGAAGTACACCATCGATCGGCGGCTGGAGCAGCTTCAGGCGGAAGGCATTGAGTTCCGGACTGAACTTTGAAATCGGTACGCACATGCCAGGCGACGAACTGCAACGTACGTTTCGATGCCGTCCTGCTTGCAGTCGGCGCGGAGCAGCCACGCGATTTGGCGATTCCGGGGCGCGAACTGAAGGGCATCCACTACGCGATGGACTATCTCACGCAACAGAACAAGCGCGGGGCGGGCGATCGTTTCGCGAGCGCCGAGGAGATCATCGCGGCCGGCAAGCGCGTGATCATTATCGGCGGCGGCGATACGGGGGCGGATTGCCTCGGAACGGCGCACCGGCAGAAGGCGGCATCCGTGCATCAATTGCAGATTCATCCCATGCCGCCCGGAGATCGGCATCACTACGACGCCCTGGCCGCTTTGGCCGCTGCAGCTGCGCGTGGAAGCGGCGCACGAAGAGGGCGGCGTACCGCGAATGGAGCGTGCTGACCACCCACTTCAGCGGCGATGAGGACGGCAACGTGAAAAAGCTGCACTGCGTGCGCGTGGGTCCGAAGCCGGCGCTCGAACGCATGCCGGACAGCGAGTTCTATCTGGATGCCGACCTGGTTCTGATCGCGATTGGCTTTTCGGGGCCGGTGCGAAAGGGGCTGTTGGAGCAATTGCCGCTCGAACTGGATACCCGCGGGAACGTGCAGACCGATGGGAAATTCATGACTTCGACGCCCGGTGTTTTTTCAGCGGGCGATGCGCGGCGCGGGCAATCGCTGGTCGTTTGGGCGATTGCGGAAGGCCGCAAGGCCGCGCACCATATAGATCGATTTTTGATGGGATCTAGCCAATTACCGGTTTAGGCTGGGAAAGCCCTAGCCCAAAGCTGGACCACTTCCAAACTGGGAATCATCCGAAAGTGGCGGAGATTCCGTGAGTGCCTACGGCGTAGCCAACGTGACAGAGCGGTCTACGCCAATCGGCAGGTCTGGAAACGGGGATGGCCTGAACCTACCGGTGCTCTTGATGACCGCAATAGCACGGTAATTTTGCTCAATAATGACCTCGACACCTTATCGCACTTTGGCCAACATGGCGTGAAGGTCGCGGGCGAGTTCGGTCTCTGTAATGCGAACCGTAGCCATATCTCGATAACACCGGCTATGCCGCGCGGCAGACTTACTTCTTGGATGATTTGCCAGCGGTAACGGTCTTGGCGAGATCGGCCTGGGCGCTGGCGGCCATTACGGCCGGAGGCATTCTGAGATTGTCGCCAATCAGATTGGCCATGGCGTGTACTTCGAGGCCTTCGGCTTCCTTGGTAAACAGCAGGCAACGGCGCTCCGCGTCGAAGTCGGCCTGAATCCAATCGCCGGCCGTGACTTGGCTGGTCGCCATGAGATTCGAAAGCGGATGTACCAGCAAGCGTTCGATGGCGCGTTTCAGATGGCGAGCGCCGTATTTTAGATCGGTTCCTTCGGTCAACAAGAAGTCTTTGCCGCTGTCGGAAACCGTAAAGACGAAGCACTTTTCCGCGGGCGAATAGAGAATTCGTCTGCTGCACCTGGCCTAGCTCCAGATCAAGGATGCGGCGCAATTCCGGCTCACCGAGCGGCTTGAACACAACGACCTTGTCGATGCGGTTCATGAATTCCGGAGTGAACTTGCGGCGGGCCGCTTCCACTCCGCTCTTGGCGACCTTCTTATTGAGTTTCTCGTCGGTCTTGAGGGGTTCTTCCTCGGCCACGTTGCGGCGGAAGCCAAGCCGGGGATTCATCAGGTTGCTCATCTCTGACGCGCCCAGATTGCTGGTCATGAAGATCATGGCGCGGGAGAAATCGACCTTGCGATTGTCGCCGAGCGTCAGCGTTGCTTTGTCCAGGATGCCGAGGAGCAGGTTCCAGAGAGCATCGCTCGCCTTTTCGATCTCATCGAACAGGATGAAGCTCAGTTTTACGGTGTCGGTGTGGTGCTGGTTGATGACTTCCTGGCTCAGCAGCGGATGCGTCTCGCGATGGCCCAGGTATCCGGGAGGCGAGCCGATGAGCTTAGCGATTTCATGGCTGTGTTGAAACTCGGCGCAGTCGATCTTGATGACCGCGCGTGGATTGTTGACCAACGCCTCCGCGGTAGCTTCGACGGTGCGAGTCTTACCTGAGCCCGTTGGGCCTAGAAAGAGGAAGTTTCCGACAGGACGTCCAGGGGCCGACAGACCAGTGATATTCATCTGGTAGATATTGACGATCTGCTCAATGGCCTCATCTTGTCCGACGACAAGCTTGAGCAATGTCTTCTCTAGTAATTCGGCGTCTTTGCCCGTCCTTGTAGGATCGAGCACTTTACGCAGCCGGCTCATAGGGTTGGTCCTTCCTTCACTCACGTGCCTTCAGCGGCGGTTCTCAATGTCCAGGTGTTGTTTTCACTCAACACTGAGCAACCCAGGTACCATACCGGTTACCACGCTGCTTCCTAATAGCTTTCATCGTCAAAGGCACCGAATTCATGAAGGGGTATACGAGCCTTTTTTTGAACTCAGGGTTTTCTTATTAGTTCTTTTGTGGCCTGGAAGGTCTCACCTCAATGCGACTGATAAGTGTTCTGGCAGGCATCTGAAGTACATTCAGGACGATTTGAGCGATATCTTCGGGGGCGATCTTCCAGGATGCATGCTCCGGCCCGCGGCCGGAGAAGTGGGTATCCACGCTGCCGGGCATGATGTAGCTGACGCGAACGTTGTCGTTGCGGTGATCGAGCATCATGGCCTCGCTGAAGCCGTTCAACCCGAATTTGGAAGCGTTATAGCCCGCGCCACCAGAAAATGGATTTTTTCCGGCCAGGCTGCTGATGTTCACAATCCACCCGCCGCGCGCGCGATCGAAGCGGCTGAGGGCCTCGCGGCTGCAGTAGAAGGCGCCCGAAAGATTGACGCCGATCTGGCGATCCCACTCTTCTACGGTGAGCTCGGCGGCGGGACGAAAGATGCCCAAACCGGCATTGTTCACGAGAATGTCGAGGCCACCCAATTCCGTACCGGCAAACTCAAAGAAGCGCGCCACCTCTCCCGAACGGCTTACGTCGGTGGCGTGGCCCACGATCTTGCTGCCGGCGCTGGTTGCCACCTTGCGTAAATTGGCGAGCGCGTCCTGCAACGGTTTGTCGGTGCGGGCGCAGATTGCTAGGTTCGCGCCCTCGGCCAGAAGCGCCCCGGCCACGGCAAATCCGATGCCTTTCGAGGCGCCAGTCACCAGCGCTCTCTTACCGCGTAAAGATTCACTCATGAAATTACGCTTAATATCCTTTCATCGATGTGACGACGATTGGCCGATTGCAGCCACCGCCCTCTTCTACGATGATCTAAACCGCGCGCCAGAACCACGCGCTCCAGACGGCTTCTATACTTGAAATAGAACTCCCCATGAGTGTCCTCTGGCTGCGCACCGCCGCCGCTCTGTATGGCTGCGGATTGCTTTATGCGTTGATCTATCTGTTCCGGAAAAGCACGAAGCTATTCCATCCGGCGCTGATAGCTTTTGGCGCTGGCACCATTTTTCACTTGGTTTCAATCGCCGAACTGTGGGCCGAGACAGGCCACTTACCCCTGAACAACTTCTACGAGACGAGTTCAGTCTGCGCGTTTCTTATCGCTTTGCTGTTTCTGATAGCTTACACCCGATATCAGATTTCGGTGTTTGGTGTCTGCATTTTTCCACTGGTTTTTTTCATGACCATGATCGGAGCCACCGAATTTCCGGTTGCGAAGTGGAGTCCGGTGGTCCGAAACACCTGGCTGGTTATTCACATATCAACAGTGCTGATCGGATACGCCGCGCTTATTTTCGCGGCGATGGCGTCGGTTTACTACCTGCTGCAGGAGCGGCAGCTCAAGCGGAAGAAGGTTACTCCTTCGGCTAACCGGCTGCCTCCGCTCGGCACGCTGGACACAATCATCACGCAAACGATGAACGCAGGATTCGTTTTCATCACGATTGGCACGATCACGGGCATCGTATGGGCATTTATTGAAAGCGGAACGGGATGGATCGGCAATCCGAAGATTGCCTTTTTCCTGTTTACGTGGGCGGTCTACCTGGCGATGATTTTCCTGCGCGTATCGGCGGGCTGGAGAGGCCGGCGCATTGCGTGGCTCGCGGTGACCGTGCTCGGCTGTTCTCTGATCACCTGGGCGACACACGCAACATTGGGGAGTTTCTGGCAGAGATGAGACTCGTCGTAGCCGGCGTGAATCATCGCACAGCGCCCGTCGAGTTGCGTGAGAAGCTCGCCTATCGCGCCGAGGAGATACCGGCGGCGCTGATTGAAGTACAGGCGCGCGGCGCGAAGGAAGCGATCCTTCTTTCTACCTGTAACCGGGTTGAGCTTACCGCTGCGGCGGGGGAAGATTTTTCAGATGAGATGCTGCTCGAATCGCTGGTGGCGAGCCGGACGGGCGTAGTCCTCGAAGACTTGCGGCCGCACTTGTACCGGCTCGAAGACAGCGCGGCGATCCGGCATCTGTTTCGAGTGGCGGCGAGCCTCGATTCGATGATCGTGGGAGAGCCGCAGATTCTGGGGCAATTGAAGCAGGCTTACGCGCTCGCGCGGGAGCATGGCTCGGTCGGCACGGTGCTCGATGCCGTTCTCACGCGGGCATTCAGCGTCGCCAAACGCATCCGATCGGAGACGGAGATCGGGCGGAATGCGGTTTCGGTGAGCTATGCAGCGGTAGAGCTGGCGCGCGAGATCTTCGGATCTTTACACAAGAAGCGCGTGCTGATCGTGGGCGCGGGAAAGATGTCAGAGGGCGCGGCGCGGCATCTGCTGAACGCCGGCGCCGAGATCTTCGTGACAAATCGCACGCCGGAACGAGCGCTGGAAATGGCGAAGCTCTTCCACGGCGAAGCGATGCGGTATGAAGTTTTCCCGCAGCGGCTATCGGAGCTGGACATTGTCATCACTTCATCGGCGGCGCCCGAGCACGTGCTCACGCGCGAGACGGTGCGGCGTGCACTCGAGGCGCGTAAGAATCAGCCGATCTTTCTGATTGATATTGCCGTGCCGCGGAATATTGACCCGACTGTAGAAGGTCTCGAGCACGCGTTTCTTTACGACATTGACGATCTGAAGCGCTTGGCGGATCGGAACCTCGAGGCGCGGAAAGGGGTCGCACTCGAGGCCGAGAGTATCGTTACCGAAGAGGTCGAGAGGCTCGAGGCGCGGCTCCGCGAACGCGAGGTGGGTCCGGTCATTGTGAGCCTTCAGGAGCAATTGGAGACCATCCGGCAGGACGCTTTGGGGAAGCATCGGACGCGACTGGGCAATCTTACAGAGGAGCAAGAGAAGGCAGTGGAGGCGCTGACGCGGGCCATTGTGAATAAGATCGCGCATGGGCCGATTTCCGAGATGCGGCGTGAAGCGGCCGAACCCGCCGGCGGGGAAGCGCCGCGCGAGGCGGAATTGGCGAACGTGGTGCGGCGCATGTTCCGCTTGCGGGAGCGTTAATGGCGGCGGCTGCGGCAAAAACTTTGATCATCGGTTCGCGAGGCTCGGCTTTGGCGCTTTGGCAGGCGCGCTTCGTAGCGTCTCTACTCGATCGGGCCGGCTTCGCTGCGCGCGTAGAAATCATCAAGACCACGGGCGACCATCTGCAAACCGCGTCACTTACGCAGGCCGGCGGAAAGGGATTGTTCACCAAGGAGCTGGAAGAAGCTTTGCTGAGCGGGGCAATCGACCTGGCGGTACACAGCTTGAAAGATCTGCCTACCGAGCTGCCGGAAGGGCTTGCGATTGCGGCGATACCCGAGCGCGAGAGCCCGTTTGACGCGCTGCTCGGAAAGAAGCTTGCGGAATTGCCGGCCGGCGCGCGCGTGGGAACGAGTTCCGGCAGGCGCGCGGCGCAGTTGCAGCGATTGCGCGGAGATCTTGCGATCGAGCCGATTCGAGGAAACGTTGACACGCGGCTGCGCAAGTTGAAGGAAGGGCAATTCGATGCGATTCTGCTCGCAGTCGCCGGCCTGAAGCGGCTGGGACTCGAAAACGAGATTGCGCAGATCTTTTCTCCAGCGGAGATTTGCCCCGCGCCGGGCCAAGGGGCGCTCGCGATCGAAACGCGTGCCGGCGGGGATGTCGAAGAAATTTGCAGTTGTTTGAACCATGCCGCTTCGAGCGAGGCGGTGCGCTGCGAGCGAGCTGTGCTCGGGGGACTGGGCGGCGGTTGTCAATTGCCCGTCGGCGCATTTGCTGAATTTATTGATAGCGCCCTGCGCGTTCAGGCTGTGGTCGTTTCGCCCGATGGAGCTCGCTGCCTGCAAGTGGAAGCGGCAGGCGACCATCCGGAGGAACTTGGCCGGTCGGTGGCCGCCGATCTCCTGGCCAGGGGCGCGGCGGGACTTCTAGCCCAGAGCGCGTAACATGCGAAAACTCGATGGTCTGCGCATCGTGGTCACACGCGCCGCGCACCAGGCTGAAGAGCTGGCCCGACCATTGCGGGAGCGCGGGGCGGAGGTGCTGTTGCTTCCGGCGATCGCTATCGCGCCGCCCGCAGACCCGCACGCGCTCGAACAGGCCGCTGCGCACGCGGATCAATTCGATTGGATCGTTTTTACCAGCGCGAATGCGATACGGGCGTTCGTCTCGGCACTTGGGGGCGCGCCGGGCGAGCTGCATGCGCGCGTGGCAACGGTGGGCTCGGGCACGCGGGCCGCCGCCGAGAGCGCCGGGCTTACCGTGAGCCTCACGCCCGAGAAGTACATCGCCGAAGTGCTGGTCGAAAGCTTTGGAGAGGAAAAGCTGACCGGGCAACGAATCTTGATTCCGAGTGCAGCTGTCACGCGGGATGTTGTGGCGCCCGGGATTACGGGCGCGCGGGGCGATTGTGGATGTAGTGGAGGCCTATCGCAACGTGATCCCGGACGGCGCCGCGGCGGGCGCTTGGGAAGTGTTTCGGGAGCCCTTCCCCGATTGGGTTACGTTTGCGAGTTCGTCAGCCGTGGAGAATCTGGCGCGGCTGGCGGGCGCCCACAAACTAGCCAGAGTGAAGATCGCGAGCATTGGGCCGGTGACTTCAGCGGCCGTGCGCGCGCACGGCTTAGAGGTTGCCGCGGAAGCGAAGCCGCAGAATGTCGAGGGACTGGTCGAGAGTATCGGCTGAGAGCGTGGACCCTATTGTTCGAAAACGGCGTGCCGCAGGCGTTCCGTCAACTCGGCCGGAGATTGCGCCGGATTGCCGGCAAGAGGCTCGCCGACCGAGACAACAATTGTGCCGGTACGAAACCACTTGCTCTTGCGCGCTTTGATTTCGCCCAAGCCGCTTAGACGCACCGGAAGCGCGGCGATGCCTAATTCTCTCCACAACAAACCGGCGCCGCCTTTGAAGGGCTGGGGAGTGCCATCTTCGGAGCGGTGTCCTTCGGGGAATACGAGCACGCTATAGCCGCGATCGACGGCTCCACCCGCGTGCTCGAAACTGCGCCGGAAACCGGTCGCACGCGGGAGCGGAAACACGTTGAACAGGCCGGTCATTAACAAATAGGCGATCGGCGCGAGCAGATTCAGAAACCAGCTGCCCTGGTTGCGGCCCCGGCGGAAATCGAGCAGCATCTCCGCCGACATCGCAATCGCGACCCGCCGGCGAATGCGGCCGGGAAGCGCAAGCAGGATCAGCGGCGCATCGTACGAGGTAATGTGATTCGCCACGATCAGCACGGGCCCGGCCGGCCAAGTCCTCGTGTGAACCTTTAAATTTGGTTTAGCAAGAAAGCGCGCGAGCGGGAGAGCCACAGCTTCGAGAAATAATGCACGGCTTACTTGCACGAACGGATTCCACGGCCAGGTGGGATAAATGTGTTCTGCCGGAGCATGAGTCGTAGGACCCTGACTGACGATCCGTTGGATGTCGGCAGTGCTTTTGATGTTCCTGTATTTGGCTATCTTCCAGCGAGATACCGTACTGCTGTTCGAGTTGTGCTTGAAGCTGAACTCGGCCCAAGCTGTCGAGGTTTACGTCCTGTGGCGGGCGGTGGATTGGATGCCGCTTTCAGCACTATTTCCCGCTTGAGAATCTTGCCCGTCGAGGTTCGCGGAAAATCTGGCTTCCGGCCAGACGCATCCAACGATGGATCTTCTGGAATTCGGCCAGTTCGCGATTAGCGTTCTCAAGTATTACTTGAGGTTCGGCGCCGGGTGCGAGGACCAGGACGGCAAGCGGCTCGCCGGCATTTTCAATTACGGCGCTGGCTTTGACTCCCGGCTGCCGGGACAAGGCGGCTTCCAGATCTTCAGGGTAGATATTCAAACCGGCCGCTGTGACGATGACATCTTTCTTGCGTCCGCGAAACCGCAAATTACCGTGCTCATCGAATTCGGCCAGATCACCAGTCCCCAGCCATTCGGATTCGCGCTGCTCGAGCTTGCCTTTTTGCCATGTGGCGGTGGAGATCGTTGCGCCGCGCACCTGCACCTCTCCGTCTTCGCCGAGCCGCACCTCGCGCCCGGGCAAAACCTGGCCAATAGTCCCGCGCGCGGGGCGGAACGGATGATTCAAGCTGACCAGTGCCGTGGTCTCGGTCATGCCGTAGCCTTGCACGACGGCGAAGCCGAGGCGGCTCCAGAATTCTTCACCGGCCGCGGAGAGCGAAGCGCCGCCACAGACGAACGCCCAAAATTTGAATCCGAACAAACGGTGGACATCGCGAAACTGCCACCAGCGCTCCCACACTTTGCGGTTCGCCGCCCGCTCGATGCGCTCGCTCAGGCCGGGAGAACGGGTAAGCACGTGATCCCGCAGCAGGTCCAGGACGCGCGGAACGGCAGCGAGAACGGAAATCCGTTCGCGGTGGATGCGGGCCACAAGTTCAGAGGCGACGAGCCTCGACTCGTAATGCATCTCGGCGCCGAGAAGCGGCGGAATCCATAGGCCCATGAACTGCCCAAACACATGGCTCAAAGGCAGCGTATGCAGAATGCGGATGGGATGAACCCAGCGCTCGTACTTGAGATATTTCTGCATCTCGCGCTCGATCGGCTCAAGGCTGGCGAGCACGTTCTTGTGGGTATGGACTACGCCCTTCGGCTCGCCGGTTGTTCCCGACGTGAACACGATCTGCAATAGATCGTCGGGCTGCAAATCGTCGATCGCGTTCCCGGTTTGGGGCGAAAGCTCGTTTTCAAAACGCTCGAATGGCAGGCGCGGAACGCTCGAGTCCAGCATTTCGAGTTTCGCCGCGTCCCCGGCAATCAGTTTAGGCGAGACCTCCTGTTCCACGCGCCGGGCAAAACCGGCATCGCTCGCGAAGTCAATAGGTACAGGCAGCACGCCGCGCAGCACGCAACCGAAGAAGGCGGCCACCCACTCCTCGCCGTTTTCGCCCCACAGGAGAACACGATCCCCTTTTTGTATTCCTCGATCTGCGAGGCTGGCGGCAAATCGCCGGGCCGTTCGAGCAAGCTGATTGTAAGTGGTGCGCCGCTCGCGCAGGCCGCGCCGCGCGACGATGGCAATATCGCTGCCGTGCCGTTCGAAATCATTAAGGAGCGAAGCCAGATGGGCGCGGGCGCCAGACACTTCTTCAGGCTACGATGTGCCGGTCTTAGCGCCGGGATAGTAGCCATCGCGCGATTGCACTACCAAGCCCTTGCGGTCCACCGTTACGGCAATCTTTCGGAAACCGGCATCGCTCGCCGGCCGGTCTGAAGAATAGCCCAAACTGTACTGGTTCCGCAGCTCTTCTTCGATTTGGCTGTAGATCTGGTCGACGGATTTTTTCTTGGACACTTCAAAGTAAGCGCCGCCGGTCGAGTGAGAGATTTGCTGCAGAATCTTCTTGCCGTCGGTTCGCTCGATGCCACGGCCATGGCCGCCAAAGCCGCGCATCGAAGCGCTCTCGTCGTCGGCGATGCGGACAGAATAGGCCAGCGTCTCGGCGCGCTCGCAGGAAGAAATGGCCTCGGCGAGCGAGATCTTGCTGCCGCGGTCCTCGCCGTCGGTCAGGAGGATCAGGGCCTTGCGGCCAGTCTGCTTTTTCATGATCTCATCGGAGGCGAGATAGACGGCATCGTAGAACGCAGTACCCATACGTCCGGAGCGGTCCTGACCGCCCGGTCTGCCGCCGCGGCCTCGACCACGGCCCTGACCGCCGGGCCAGCCTCCGCCACCCGCGCCGGGCCAACCTTGTCGGCCGCCTCCAGCGGAAAAATTGTCGTGACGCTGTAGGCGTGGAGAGGAACTTTCCAGCAGGTCGAGCGCCTTCTCCAAACGCTCGCGCGAGGATGTGACGTCTTCGAGCAGCTCCACGTCGTGATCGAAGTGAATCAGAAACGCTTTGTCTTTATCCGGACGGAGGACTTGTTCGAGGAAGGCGCGCGTGGCCTCGCGCTCGGCGCCAAGCATGCGGCGCTCGCTCCCGCTGGTATCTACCAGCAGGCCGACGATCATCGGCAGATCGCTTTGCCGCGTGAAATAGCGGATCGCCTGCGGACGTCCGTCCTCGAGAAGCGTGAAGTTGTTGCGGGTCAGATCGGAAATAATCTTTCCGTCCTTGTCGCGTACGGTCACGAGGACGTTTACCACGTTCACGTCAGCGGAGAAAGTGGACGACGGACTGTTTTGCCCAGCGCGCGATACTAAAGCGGAGGCCGCGAAAAGAACTGTGCGCCGGGTAATGTTTGCTCGGTCCACTTCCCGTTGGGATGTGCCCGGTATAAATTCGGTTCCGGAATTCTAGTGATCTGTAAGCGCCGTTTGGCTGCCAGGCTAGTCAGCCCCGGAAACCATGGCCAAGCGAAAGGGGGTGACAGATGGTTCTTTGTGAATCTCTTTTTGCGTCGCTTTGCGAACCAGCGCCGGACCGGGTTTCGCGGGACCCGAGATCTCGTTTAAGAAAATCAAAGACTGCGGGCTCGCGGCGGCTATCTGGGTCCCATGACGATGCATATCCTGCAGCAGGCTCCGTCCTTGAAAGTCGTAGCCAAGAAGTTGAGTAATATCCACTACGATACGCCGGGATGCGTTTTCGCGCATCGCTGCAGACCACGCAAACAGCACGTCTTCCACTACGCTGCCAGCCAACTGGCCGGCGATCTCTATGCGGAATTCTCCGCCATTGTCGCGAATGTTCAATGTCACCAAGCCGTTTACCGTTTCGTTAGACGAATTTCAGACAAGAGCGCTACAAGAAAAGTTAATTGAATTTAACAAAAATCTCCAGCATCGCGTAACCCGAAAATTAGCGAGGAGTAGAAACAAACTGTCCTAAACCGACATCTTGCGTTTGTACTCGATTCGCCATACTTCCCGGAAAAGGACCCTCTAAGATGTCACTGCAAACCTTCCCAGGATCGCCCTACCCTCAGGGAGCGACGTGGGATGGCACTGGCGTAAACTTCGCCATTTACACAGAGAATGCGACCGGCGTGGATCTCTGTCTTTTCGACGACGTGAATTCCACGGAGCCGCAAGTCATTCCGTTTAAAGAATCAACTGGTTTCGTCTGGCATTGTTATGTGTCCGGTTTGACCATCGGCCAACTCTACGGGTATCGAATTCATGGACCCTATGAACCCGAAAAGGGGCTGCGGTTCAATTCTTCCAAGCTTCTCATCGACCCGTACGCGAAAGCCATAGCCGGTGAAGTCGACTGGAAATATCCAGTATTCAGCTACAAACCGGGAGATCCGAACAAGGACCTGAGCAAGTGTGAGCAGGATGATGCCGCGGGAATACCGAAGGGAGTTGTCACCAGCTCGCATTTCGATTGGCAGAACGACCGGATGCCCGAGACGCCGCTGCACGAATCGGTGATCTATGAGTTGCATATAAAGGGGTTTACCGCTCGGCATCCCGAAGTACCCGAAAAACTACGGGGAACCTACTTAGGCTTGGTCTGTCCGCCGGTGATCGAGTACTTGAAAAAGCTCGGCGTCACGGCCGTGGAGCTGATGCCGGTCCACGATTTTCTGGACGATAAACTTCTGCTTGACCGGGGATTGCGGAATTATTGGGGGTACAACACTACAAATTTTTTCTCGCCAGCGGCACGCTATTCGAGTTCGGGCGATAGAGGGCAGCAAATCGGCGAATTCAAGACCATGGTGCGTGAGTTGCACCGGGCCAATATCGAGGTCATCCTCGACGTGGTTTACAACCACACGTCGGAGGGCAATCAGCTCGGGCCGACCGTAAGTTTTCGCGGTATCGACAATACGACTTACTATCGGCTGGTGGCGGACCAGCCGCGCTATTACATGGATTACACCGGAACCGGTAACACGCTGAACGTGCGGCATCCGCAGGTGCTGAAACTGGTGATGGACAGCCTGCGGCACTGGGTGCTCGATTTTCATGTGGATGGCTTTCGCTTCGACCTGGCATCGGCGTTGGCGCGGGAGCTCCATGACGTGGACCGATTATCGGCATTTTTCGACGTGATTAACCAGGATCCGGTCCTGTCGCGGGTGAAACTCATTGCCGAACCATGGGACGTGGGCGAAGGCGGATATCAGGTTGGCCGTTTTCCCGCACTGTGGGCGGAGTGGAACGGCAAGTATCGCGACGTGGTCCGCCGCTACTGGAAGGGCGATGATGGCCAGTTGGCCGAACTCGGCTATCGTTTGACGGGCAGCAGCGATCTTTATCAGCGCGACGGGCGGCGTCCTTCGGCGAGCATCAATTTCATCACTGCTCACGATGGCTTCACGTTGAACGACCTCGTGAGCTACAACGAAAAGCACAACGAGGCCAATGGGGAAGGGAATAGCGACGGAGAGAACAACAATCACTCCTGGAACCGCGGCGTAGAAGGTCCGACGGACGATCCCAATATTATTGAGGTGCGCGAGCGCGATAAACGCAACCTGCTGACTACGCTGCTGCTATCGCAGGGCGTTCCCATGATTTCCGCGGGTGATGAAATCAGCCGTACCCAACAAGGCAACAACAACGCGTATTGCCAGGATTCGCCAATTAGCTGGGTGGATTGGAATTTAGATGAGCGCAAGCAAGCGCTGCTCGACTTCACGACAAAACTCATCGCGCTCCGCAAGGCGCATCCGAATCTTCGCCGCCGGAAGTTTTTTCAAGATCGCAAGATCAGTCCGTCCACCTCAGCCAGACAGAAAGTCGACGGGTTCGAGATACACGATATCTGCTGGTATCGTCCCGATGGCGAAGAGATGACCGAAGAGGAGTGGCACGCCGGGTGGGTACGCTGCCTCGGGCTATGCCTGAGCGGGAAGACGCTGGACGATGTCGATCGCGTCGGGGAACGCTTGCGCGACGACACATATCTGATCTGCCTCAATCCGCACCACGACCATATTCAGTTCTATATGCCTCCGTCGGGCGAGGGCTGCGCCTGGGAGCTTTTGTTCGATACGCGCGATGGCTCGAGCGGAATGGAAGCGGCCGCGCTGAAGAGGGGCGAGTCTTACGACATGATCGAATACTCGACCGCTGTTTTCCGCGAGGTGCAGGAGCGCGCTATGCCGAACGAGCAGGGAAGCGCCGCGGAAAACCAAAGCGAAGAGCCTCAATTGGAACCTGTGGCGAGCTAATTTGCGGGCGTTCCCTGCAAAGTGAAGCTTATAACGACATCCGTCATGATGCTCACGGGATTTCCGTTCAGCCGGGTGGGCCGGTACTTCCGGCGGAGCACTGCGTCTTTTGCCGCATCGACGAGGAGAGGATGGCCGCGGACGAGTTCAAGATGTTTCACTAACCCGTCCTCTCCGATAACCGCCGTAAATTCGACGACGCCTTGAATATGAGCCTGCCTGGCTTGTTCCGGGTACTCGGGCGCGACCTTCTCGATTATGTTCGCCTCCGCGACTTTGCCGCCGATTCGGAAGATTCCGCGCGGGATGCTGTTTGGGTTCTTCGCGGATTCCAGAGCCGCTTTCCATTTGGGATTGGATGGATCGAGTGAAATCGCTCGTTCCAGGAGCTCGAGACCGAGATCTTTTATGCCCACCGGCGAATAAACTCCTGCCAGTGCTGCGCCGGTGACGCCGAGCAGTTCGGCATCGCTGGAATTTATCAGCCGCGACCTGAGCGGATCCGCGCCTTGATCGCCATTGATGTATCGGACGGCAACGCTTTTGTAAATCTCGGCTTCCCCAGCCAAGTACAAACGTTTTTCCGTATCCAAATTGCGCGCCTCTTCAAGAAGGTCCAACGCGCGCTGCGGGTCGCTCGACTCCAAGAAGTTGGCCGCATGCAGGAGTAGCCCCCCGGAAGTGTGAGGTCCGGCGAGCTGCGCCTCCCAGGCTGCTTTTGCCTGCTCATACTCGCCGGGAGTGTTGAGGCGGCCGCCCTGCGGCACGAGCCGGCCATACTCGTCGATTGCCCGAAAATCCGGATGATTCTCGATAAGCCACAGCACGTGCCGCGCGTAGTTTTCCGACGATTGGCTCAGGCTGTAGAACTTCAGAAGCTCGGTTCGCGAGTCCAGATCCTCCGGATTCACTTGAAGTTTTGTTTCCAGCTCGCTCGCGCGCGTGGGCGGCGGAGGTTGTGCGAAGCAAGCGCCGCTTAGCAGGACAACGAGAACCGCGGAAAACAGCCGCGGCTCATTCATAGCGCAAAGCCGTGACAGGATCTAACTTGGCCGCTTTGTTGGCTGGCCAGATGCCGAAAAACAGTCCCACGCCGACTGACACAACGATACCCAGGATCGCCGCCCAGGCCGGCACGGTTGTGGGCAGGGAAGTGAACACGAGCTTACTCACCATGGCGATGCCCCAGCCGAGCACGAGCCCCGCCAGGCCGCCTAAACCGGTGAGGACGGCGGCTTCAAGTAAAAATTGAAAAATAATATCTATACGCTTGGCGCCAATAGCCTTACGGACTCCGATCTCGCGTGTGCGCTCGGTGACAGACACCAGCATGATGTTCATCACTCCGATGCCACCGACGAGCAAGCCGATGGAACTGAGGACGATCATCACGAGGAAGGTCATGGCAGTGATTTGCCGGAATTGCTCGACCATCTGTTCGGCGGTAGAGATGTTGAAGTTATCCGGCTTATTCGCTGGAACGTGCCGCTGAATGCGAACGATGGAGTGGACTTCATCCAGCGCCCGCGGGAGCATGCCGTCGGTGGCCGTTACAATGATCGCCATGTCTCTGGCATTCGGATATTTCTTCATCATCGACGAGAACGGCAGAATCACGCGATTGTCGGACTGATCGAAGAAGCTCGCGCTGGGGCGATGCATCGTACCGACGACTTCCAATTGCAGGCCGTCTGAGTTGATCAGCTTCCCGATCGGGTTCTCTTCGCCAAATAGTCCTTTCACGACATCCGCGCCAATGACTGCTACCGGCGCGCGATGGCGGTCTTCAAATTCAGAAAAAAAACGGCCCTGATCCATGTCAATCTGGCCCGTCCGGGAATACGATTCTTCGACGCCCCGGAGCTGGCTTTGATAAATCGCATTCCCCTTGTACTTAGTCACAATCGGTCCATGATTGGGGAACATCATGGCCGAAACCAAGGCGCAGGAGTTGCAGTTTTCGCGGAGCCGGCTAACGGTTTCGTAGGTGAATTGCTTGCGGGCGCGCTGCTCGGGAGTATAGTCGGTGGTTTGAAAACCAGTGGGGGTGCGAGTAATGATGATGGTATTCGGCCCGAAACTCTTGAGGACATTGGTGACGGCTCCGTCGAAACCGGTCAGAATGGATCCTACGCCGATGATGGTGCCGGTGCCGATGATCACGCCGAGCATGGTCAGGAGGCTGCGCAGTTTGTGCGCGCGGATGGTATCGAGCGCGAGCATCGTATTATTGCGGAACGACGAAAATACGGTCATCTATTATTCCTGGTGGAGCGCGACGATCGGGTCTAACTTGGAAGCCTGCCGCGCCGGATAGATTCCAAAGAACAAGCCCACTGCGACGGAGAGACCGACGCCTAATGCCACGGAGAAAAGAGGCATCACCATAGGCAGCGGTGTCGTGTTGCGGACGACCACGGCCAGCAGGTACGCGATGATCACGCCAAGCAGGCCGCCGATGGCCGCGAGAACGGACGATTCGACCAGGAATTGATTCAAGATATCGCTGCGGCGCGCGCCCAGCGATTTCCGGATACCGATCTCATGCGTGCGCTCGGTGACCACCGCCAACATGATGTTCATGATGACGATTCCGCCGACGACCAGAAACACGGAAACTACCCCGAAGGCCATGGCTGCGATGGCTCCAGTAAGGTTTTTCCAGGCGGTCGCGAAGGTGTCGGATCCGAACATCGTGAACGTATCGTCCTGGCCGGGCCGGGTGTGACGGTAGGCGCGCAGCAGCATGCGGACTTCGTCCTGAGCCTCTGCCATATGATTGGGATCCGCCGCTTTCGCAAGGAAGTTCAGCTCGTTATGCAGGCCATATGTTTTGAAATACGAGTAGATCGGCACCATCACGAATTTGTCCTGCGATTGTCCGAAAACGCTGCCTTGGGGTTTGGCTACGCCGATCACTTCATAGGGAACTCCGTTGACGCCCAGCGTCTTGCCCACCGGATCCACGCCACTGAAGAAACGGTCCGCGATATCGCTGCCGATGAAGGCCGTTCGAGCGTGCCGGCGCACTTCCTCTTCGGTCAGACCACGGCCGGCTCCCACTTCGATATTGCTCATCGCCGGGATATTGGCGGTTATGCCTTCAAGATCCACCGAGGTCATGGTGTCACCGGCATGCGATGCCGTCACATTCTTCCAGGTCTGCATCCCGATGTCCCGCAGCAGCGTGGCATGCTCCTTGATGAATTCATACTCCTCCGGCTTGATCTGCGGATTCCGGCGCTGCGCCTCGATGTACTTTTTGGGGTCCCAGTTTCCGATGAAGGCGATGCGCACCACGCGGAAACCGTCCGAGCCCATGTTAGAGAGTTTGGTCGAGATATATACGTTCATGCCGTTGACGAACGACGTCACGGCAATGAGCGTGCTCGTGGCCAGAATAATGCCGAGCAGCGTGAGAAAGCTGCGCAGCTTGCTTTTGCGCAAAGAATCGACCGCGATCCGTCCGGCTTCCCAGAAGGATGCGCTACGGCGAAGGTTTTGACGAGCCACGTGTTCCCCTTATCTAAAGGACTACGTCCGCTCCAGCGCAAACGTTCCAGCTATTAGTGTATGCGGAAACCGCGGCGTCACGCGGCCGGCTCTCGAGCGCTTTCTATGCAGGGGCCGTGTATTTCCGCTGAATCGCCGCGATGATGCGGGCGCGGGTTTCCCGGTCTTGCAGCGATTGGTCCTTCTCCACGTTTTCAATCTCGCCAGCCAACTGCGAATCCTTCAACGCACGCCGCGTCCAGCGCGAGTAGTCCCCGCGCCGAAGATGGAACTCCCATGTGTCGTTGTCCACTCCGTCGGCTAACTGGATAAAGATGCTCAAATTGTGCGCTCGCAGGTCCATCTTGTCCTCCGGCCCGCGGAAATGGAATATCCGTTCCTCCTCTAACCGGCCCTCGGCATATTTCCGCTTGTGCCTCTCGTGCTGCGTGCGCGAGGGCTTCACTTCGACCGGAGCGTAGACGCGACCTTCATCGATGAACCACACAAGCGCCTGCCCGCGTTCCAAATCGGCGGCCGAAAAAACCGGAGCGGCTTTTCCGATTGCTCGGGCAAATTCGTGCAGCGATGTTCCAGGCTGGCGCCTACCGTCACTACGATGTTTATGTTTGCCAAAACTTGCGGGGAAACGTGCTCGGGATGAACGGTTATCAGCAGGATGTTTGTGAACTTACCAGTTGATTCCGCCGGCGCGAGTGCCCATTCAGAAGGCCAAACGTGGTGAGCTTCATCGATAATGATCCAGTGCGGACGTCCGGTCCGCAGACGAATCCCCTGAATACTTGTGATCAGCGAAGAAAAACGGTGTGCCCGATCTGCCGCCGCCACGCCGACGAGATTTATAATTACATTCACTTCCGATTCATCCAGCGCTTGTGCGATTTCTTCTAGAGATGGCGCGTGCTTCTCGCTGCCCAACGTTCGGAAGCCAGGGAGATTCTCGTAATCGCCTTCCGGATCCACGAGGCAAATTTGGTACTTCCGCTCGATGATGCGCTCGAGCAATCCGATCACTAGCGATGATTTTCCACTCCCGGACTGGCCGCACACCAGAACAGCGCGCCCATACGCGGGTAAGCTGACCTCCTCGGCGCCCGCCGAGCCAATAGCAATCCGATTGCGCGCACGCATTGCCTCTACGTCCGCCAAATCGTTTTCGAGCAACCGGGCAATGACCTCGCACACGCCTTCGCCGCGCGCCCCGGCGGTAACGAGCGCCGCCTGTGCTTTCAGGGCTGGGATCGCGTTCGCAACCGCGATGGGACATTCGCAGCTTTCGAGAAACGCATGGTCATTCTCGGCGTCCCCGATTGCGGCCACGTTGTGCGGCGATAGCCCGAGCTCATCTAGCGCTGCGCACAAACCACTCTTCTTATTCACTCCAGCAGGGAGCACCATTACGGCGTCTTTATTGAATATGATTTGGAGTTCTAACCCGAGTTCCTGGATGGCTTCGAGCACTTGCGCTTCGTGTGGGCGCCAGGTGGCAATAATCACCTCGCCCACGCTAAAATCCGAAACACCACGAGCACGCAGCGCCTGGATGAAATCGTCAGGCGGCGGTTGCGCAAGTGCATGCTGCTCCTGTGTTGCCGGATTGTAGAGCAGCGCGCCATTTTCCGCTACTACCCGTTCACAAACATCCAAGCGGGGGAATACGGCCTTCAGGTCGGGCAACTCGCGCCCTGTAACAAGTATCAGCTTGCGGCCAGAACGCACCAGCCGTTCCAGAGCCTGGACAGTAGCCTCGTTCACCTTTCCGTCGTGGGCTAGAGTGCCATCGTAATCGGAGGCTAATGCGAAGTAACGCATGAAGACTGGACTCGTCATTGCGCCAGACAATCTCTATAAAAATCGTTACGTTTGAATGAGAATCATATCGTGATACGATATACCTATGCGCACATTGTCCGGCCGCGCTTATCGCCAGCTTGCTGAATTCCGCCGCCAGATCCGGCGCTTTCTGCATTTCAGCGAAGAGGCGGCCCGCCAGCACGGTATTGAACCGCAGCAGCACCAATTGCTGCTCGCGTTGAAAGGATTGCCGGCTGGAGTCCGGCCCACGGTGAGCGCGTTATCGTCGCGGCTATGCCTTCGGCATCACAGCACGGTTGAACTGATTAACCGGCTGGTGGAACGCGGTGCGGCCGTGCGCCGGACCAGCGAGGAAGACCGGCGCGAAGTGCTGGTGGAACTGACGCCGGTCGGCGAGGAGATTCTCGAAAAACTATCGTCCGAGCACTGGCGTGAAGTGCAGATTTCGGGGCCGGAACTGGCGCGCACGTTGGAAGCGATTTTTGAAAACAGCCCGCATGTGTCTGGACACTCCGCATGAAAAAGCGAGAAGAGCTCGGCGATTTCACGACCACCGCGCGCGTTATACCGATTTCGGTCCTTGCCATAGGAATCGGTTTAATCGCTTCAGGCGTTGCGTGGGTGCTGCTTAAGCTGATTGGCCTGTTTACCAATCTGCTCTATTTTCACCGGATCGATACGGCGCTCAGCTCCCCGGCCAACTCGCATCTTGGCTGGACGGCGGTGTTCGTGCCGATTTTGGGTTCGCTGATCGTAGGCATCATGGCGCGCTATGGAAGCGAGCGCATTCGTGGACACGGCATTCCGGAGGCCATTGAAGCAATTCTGATGAATGGCAGCCGGGTGCATCCGCGGCTGGCGATTCTGAAACCCATTTCGGCGGCGATCTCAATCGGGTCCGGCGGACCGTTCGGGGCGGAAGGGCCCATCATCATGACGGGCGGCGCTTTTGGCTCGCTGATCGCGCAATTTTTTCACCTGACGAGCGCCGAGCGCAAGACGCTGCTGGTGGCGGGCGCCGCGGCGGGCATGTCGGCCACGTTTGCCGCGCCGCTTTCGGCCGTGCTGCTCGCGGTAGAGTTGCTTCTTTTTGAGTGGAAACCTCGCAGCGCCATTCCGGTTGCGCTCGCTAGCGTTACGGCCGGCGCCGCGCGGCGTTACATCTTGGGAGTAGGGCCGCTGTTTCCGGTGGCGGGGCATCCGGTCTTTATCGGTCCGGAAGGATTGTTGGGCTGCGTTTTGGTTGGGCTCGCGGCCGGCGCTCTTTCCGCGTTATTGACGGTGGGCGTCTATGCGGCGGAAGACGCATTCCAAAAGCTGCCGATTCATTGGATGTGGTGGCCGGCGATCGGTGGCGTGTGCGTGGGCATTGGCGGGCTCATCTTCCCGCCGGCGCTCGGCGTGGGTTACGACAACATTCACCTGCTGCTGCGCGGGAATGTGGCGCTGACGTTCTTATTGGGCGTGCTGCTGGTGAAATCTTCGATTTGGATGATTTCGCTCGGCTCCGGGACCTCCGGGGGAGTTCTGGCGCCTTTGCTGATGATGGGCGCCGCGCTCGGCGGGGTCGCTGGAATGTTTCTTCCTCATTTTGGTTTGGGTTTCTGGCCGCTGGTGGGGATGGGCGCAATTCTTGGTGGTACCATGCGCTCGCCCTTCACGGGCATCGTTTTTGCACTGGAGCTAACGCACGATTTCAACATGCTGCTGCCGCTGATGGTGGCCAATTTTCTGGCGCATGGGTTCACGGTGCTGGTGTTGAAGCGTTCCATTCTGACGGAAAAGATTTCGCGGCGCGGGTTCCACTTGACGCGCGAATATGCGACGGATCCATTGGAAATTCTTTTTGTGCGCGAAGTGATGCGCACTTCCGTGGTGGCTCTACCTGCGGGGGAGACTCTCGAGCGAACGCGCGAGCTAATCCGTCCGAGGAAGTCGCATGGCCAGCGCCTCTTTCCTGTAATCGCGGGCGAAGGGCAATTACTCGGTGTAATCAGCCGCAATCATGCGCTGCGGCTCCATGAAGAAGCGAGCAGCCTGGAGCGCGAGAAGACGCTGGGTGAGATCGTTCCGCGAAATACAACAGTCGCACACTCCGACGAATCCTTGCGTGTGGTGGTGTATAGGATGGCTGAGACCGGCTTCACCCGGTTGCCGGTGGTGGACGAGAACGAGCGCTTGGTAGGGATGGTTTCCTTAGACGATCTGCTGCAGGCGCGCACTCGCAACCTACAGGAAGAACGTTCGCGTGAACGTGTGCTGCGGCTGCGTATGCCGATCGGCGCACGCGCGGCATCGGAACGCGTCTCGTGAAGAGCTACCGGCAAGAACTTTGGTTCGATGTGCCGTCACGGCGAGCGTTTCTAAACATCACCGGCCAAGTGCGTGAATGCTTGCGCGAGAGCAAGATTTCCGAAGGACTGGCGCTGGTAAATGCGATGCACATTACCGCCTCGGTTTTTATCAATGACGATGAGCCCGGACTGCACCAGGATTATGACGACTGGCTGGAGCGACTCGCGCCGCACGCGCCAGTTTCACAGTACCGCCACAATCGCAGCGGCGAGGACAATGGCGACGCCCATCTGAAGCGCCAGGTAATGGGCCGCGAGGTAATGGTCGCAGTCACGAAAGGCGCTTTGGACTTCGGACCATGGGAGCAGATTTTCTACGGGGAATTTGACGGCCACCGGCGCAAGCGCGTGCTGGTCAAGATTATTGGCGAATAGGCGCAGTATCTTGAGTGTATGGCCGATGTCGATGGCAGAGGCTATTGGCTGGCGCGGCTGCTGCTCGAGCGCGGCATCGGCGTTATTTGCCTGGTCGCCTTTCTCGTAGCTGTCAACCAGTTCAAACCGCTGCTGGGCGCGCGCGGTCTATTGCCGGTCCGGCTCTTTATCAAGCAAGCGCCATTCCGCGAAGCGCCGAGCCTCTTCTATCTATTTCCACGCGATGGCGCATTCGTAGTGGCCGCCTGGCTTGGCGTAGCGCTCTCCTGCCTCGTGATCTCCGGCCTGGCGTCTCGCCACACCTGGTTATCGGCCGGTACATGGCTCGCGATTTATCTGCTCTATTTGTCATTTGTCAACGTGGGCCAAACGTTCTATGCCTTTGGTTGGGAATCGCTCTTGCTCGAAGCCTGTTTCTTCGCTATCTTTCTGGGGGGCGCGAAGACCGTGCCGCACGCCGTGCCGATCTGGCTCTTCCGGTGGCTCCTGTTCCGTATTATGTTCGGCGCGGGTTTGATCAAACTGCGCGGCGATCCGTGCTGGCGCGATCTCACTTGCCTGAACTATTACTACGAGACCCAGCCCATGCCAAATCCGCTGAGCTGGTACTTTCACTGGGCGCCACATTGGCTTAACAAAGGCGGCGTGCTGTGGAACCACTTTGCGGAACTGCTGGTTCCGTTCGCTTACTTCCTGCCGCAACCGTTCGCCGGTATCGCGGGAGTCATTACTATCGCTTTCCAGTTGACCATCATCGTGAGCGGAAACTTATCATGGTTGAACTGGCTGACCCTGATCCTCGCCTTTTCAACGCTCGATGCCAAGTTTCTCAGCGGGCTGGTCTCGTTGCGCGCCCCCGCGCTCACGCCTGTCCATCCGATGCTCGGATCGTTTCAATACGCTATCGCGGGACTGGTTGTGCTCATGAGTATTCCGGTGGTCACGAACATGGTTTCGGCGCGCCAGATCATGAATACGAGCTTCAATTCGCTTCACCTGGTTGGCACCTATGGCGCGTTTGGCAGTATCACGCGGCCGCGTTATGAAGTAATCGTCGAAGGCACGGAGGACAACGGCTTGCTCCCCTCTGCGCATTGGCGCGAGTATCAATTCAAAGGGAAACCGGGTGCGCTCGATTATCGTCCGCCGCAAATCGCGCCCTATCATTTGCGGCTGGATTGGCTGATGTGGTTTGCCGCGATGTCGGATTATCGGGACTACCCGTGGTTCGTGAACTTCGTGGCAAAGCTGCTCGAAGGCGACCCGGCTGTATTGAGTTTGCTGCGCGAGAATCCGCTTCAAAACCATCCGCCGCGCTACGTGCGCGCGATCCTGTACGAATATCACTTCACTACGCCGGAAGAACATCGGCGCACCGGCAACTGGTGGACAAGAACCGTGACGCGTCCCTACTTCCCGCCGGTTTCACTCGAAACACCAGGATTCCGAAAGATTCTGGAAACGCAAGGCTGGATGGACGCTCGCCAATGAGTTGGCATGAGCCGATCACGGAATCGGTGCGCGTGCTTGGAGTGTACGTGCGCGCCAGAATTCTGATTGCCGGGATTCTGACGGTCCTGTATGCGGTAGGATTTGCGTTTGCGCGTGTTCCCCTCTGGCCATTGATTGCCATAGCGGGGGGTCTGGCGAGCTTGATTCCGCGCGTCGGCGTTTTGGTCCCGCTGGTGTTGGTGGCGATTGCGGACTTGATCGGAGGCGCGGACCTCGTGTACTGGGCGTACGCGTTTGGCGTGTGGTTCGCCATTTTGGTAGTCGATGAATTTTTTCTTACGCCGCGCTTGCTAAGCAAGCCGCTCGGCCTGCGGCCGCTGCCGGTTTTTTTGGTGTTGCTGGCCGGAAGCTTCTTTTTCGGGCCGATCGGTTTCGTGCTTGCGGTACCAGTGCTGGCCGTAGCGGCCGTATTCTGGCGGTACTTTCGAGATCGCCGAGAAGTATAGATTGCCAGTATAATTAGCTCGAACTCTATGCGCTTTCGTTCTGTCTGCCTGGCATCGGCGTTAGTCATGGCTAGCTTCGGTATATCCGCCGCCGCCGACACGATCCTGGGAGCGGGCTCGCTCCAATCTTGGAGCGCGAGTATTCTGGGCCCCTCCGGCAGCCCCACTTATGGCGCTCCTTATTGGAATAACCAATCCGGAGAAGGAGCCACCGCCAACATTGGCTGGTGCCTGATTGGAAGTCCGGCATGTGCGATTGCCAATCCTCCGGGCGCGATTTCGTATTTCGGCAATGGAACGAGCGCCCCGTCCAATATGTTCTTCGGTTATTCGATGGGTTCGGTCCAAGTCTCGCTGCTGGGCAACTTCACCAGCCAGACCGGCGGCGCCTCTGATGGAATCAACTATTTCGGCTGGTACACGATTCAAGCGGATGGAACGCTCGGCACGATGACGCGTCTGCTGAGCGCCGCGGCCCCGGTAAACACGTCCGCGATTTTCAGCCCCGGCGGTGACTACGGCTTCTTCATCGAAAATGTGAAAGGGTTGGGCGATCCTTTCGAAGCCGACTATTTTTGGTTCATGAACAGCGCCTTCGACCATACGGAAGGAACAGCTGTCGATCCGGCCGATCACCAGCATTTCGCGGTTTTTTCCTCCGCTGCCGATCATTTCGTTCTGGGTATGGAAGACGGCACGCCCGGCGACCTGGATTTTAACGACATGATCGTTCAGGTTACGGCCGGCGTGCCCGAGCCGGCATCGGCGGTGTTCGTAAGCGGCGCTCTCGCGTTCTGCGGCTTACTTGCCGCAGCGCGGCGTTGGCCGGTAAGGCGCCGCCACTCGCCGATTGCGTAGTGAACCTCCCGCCGGATGCGCCTACCATCGGAAGCAAGGTAGGACATGAGTAACATTCACAAAGATTGGCAAAGTCTGGCGCTTCCCTTCGTATTGATGATCACGGGCGCAATCTTGCTTGCTGGGGACGGCTTTGGTCTCCTCTCGCTGGATCGAATACAGAATCTGTGGCCGGTGGCGGTCATCCTGGTCGGTCTTGCCGACTTGATGCCCGCGCCTCTCGACCAGATTCGCTGATCGGCCGGAAATTCCATGCCGGATTTAGATTCTCGTAAAGAGTTCAGGGGGATTCGGTGCGCGCCGGGCGGCCCCCGGACCCCGCGAATATTTTTTGCCGCATTCCTGATTGTTGCGGGAACGCTGCTCTTCCTAGGGAATCTCGGCGTGCTGCCCATTCACAGCTTCTGGGATCTGGTTCCGGTCGGGATGATTGTGCTTGGTTTGGTTCGGCTGGTGCAGAGCGGCCGCACGGGCGCCCGCGTGTTTGGCGTACTGCTGATCGTCTTCGGATGCCTCTTCTTGCTGGTGAATCTGGGGATTCTGCACATACGCGCGAGAGACGGAAGTTGGCCGTTATCGATCCTGTTCATCGTGTTCGGCATTGGGCTTCTAATCAAGGTGCTGGAATCCGGCCAGGAGAATCATCCGTTCTCGCGATGGGGCCGCACGGGTACTGGAGACCGGGTGAATTCACTCGATGAAGTGGCGGTGTTCGGCGCGATAAAACGGAAATTGGACACGCTCGATTTCCGGGGCGGGGAAGTCCGGACGCTCTTCGGCGAGGTCAAGGTCGACCTGCGGCGCACGGGCATCGCTGCTCCGGCGGAACCTGTGATCGTGGACGCGACGGCCATCTTCGGCGCAGTCAAAATCAAGGTTCCGGATGCCTGGCGCGTAAACGTCAACGGCATGGGAGTTTTGGGAGCCTATGAAGATAAGACGATTCCCCCCAACCAGACTACCGGCGCGCCGCTGCTGATCATCACCGGCCTATCAATGTTTGGCAGCGTCGAGATTGAAAATTAAAAGCGTTCGCCGCCCAGCCGATGCATCCGATCTTCCAAGACAAAAATAGCGTGTTCGCTTATCTGGCGGCGTGGGTTCCGTTGGGATTCATGGTCGCTTTCGTGATTAAAGTTTCGGCGCGCCTAGGATGGGTCGAAACAGCGAGCCTGACGGCCCCGCTCACTTTGCTGCTCGCGATGGTATGCCTGTCGCCCTGGTATCTGGCGAGGTCGTTGCCGCTAAGCACGTCTTCACGCGGCAAAGTGCTCGGTACAAACTTGATTGGCGCGATGTGCGCGAGCGCGGCCATGATGCCCGCCGTACACATTCTCCTGTTTGTTGCGGACAGGCTCCATCCGGGGCTCAGCGAGCGTGTGCGTCCGGCTCTTCCGATACTCGCGGGCATGATGTTCTTCTTCTACCTGCTCTCGATCGCCATGCATTATCTGTTGCTGGCGCTCGAAAGTTCAAAACGCGCCGAGCTACTCTCGCGAGAAGCGGAGTTCAAGGCGCTGAAAGCGCAGGTGAATCCGCATTTTCTCTTTAACAGCCTCAACTCGATCAGCGCGCTGACCAGCGTTGATGCGGCCAAAGCGCGCGAGATGTGCATCCGGCTCTCCGACTTCTTGAGAAATTCGCTGCGGCTGGGAGAGAAGACCAGTATCCCTTTTAGTGAAGAGATGGATTTGACCAGCACCTATCTGGATGTGGAGCAGGTACGGTTCGGGCGGCGTCTGCGGGTGAAGCAGGATTTTGCCGCGGCCTGCGCGCATTGCGAGGTGCCGCCGCTGCTGCTGCAGCCGCTCGTGGAAAACGCTATTAAGCACGGTATCGCCGCGCTGACCGAAGGGGGAGAGATCGCTATGACCGCGCATATCGACCGCGGCCAACTGCGTCTTATGGTCGAGAATCCATTCGACCCCGACGCGCCGCCGATGAAGAAGAGCGGGTTCGGGCTGGTGAACGTGCGAAACCGGCTGGCCGCCCGCTACGGCAGCGCGGCCCGGCTGGAGGTGCAAGTCGAGCCCAATGTATACCGCGTGATTCTGTCCCTGCCGTGCGGCGATACGGTGAAAGTATGAGCATTCGCGCCATCCTGGTGGACGACGAAGACCTGGCGCGCCAGATCCTGCGCGAGTACTTGAGCCAGGAAGAAGATGTCGAAATTATTGCCGAATGCAACAACGGTTTCGATGCCGTGAAAGCCATCGCGGAATGGAAACCGGACCTGGTGTTTCTTGACGTGCAGATGCCAAAACTCGATGGCTTCGAAGTGCTCGAGTTAGTCGATAGCAATTTGGCGGTAGTCTTCGTTACCGCCTACGATCAATATGCGATGAAGGCGTTCGACGCAGCGGCCGTGGACTATCTGCTCAAGCCGTTCGACGCAAACCGGCTGCGGACCGCACTTGAAAAGGCGAGACGCCGGCTCGGAGAGAGGATGCCCGGATTGCGCCCGGCGGAATTGAAACAGGCGGCGCGCCCTCCCGGGCAGTGGCCCGAGAGAATCGTGGTGAAAGACGGCGCGCGCGTACACATTATTCCGATCGCGCAACTCGAATATGCGGAAGCCCAGGACGATTATGTGGCGCTGCACAGCGGCGGAAAAAGCTATCTGAAGCAGCAGACGATCTCAAGCCTCGAAGAGTCGCTTGATCCTTTGAAATTTGTGCGCGTGCATCGCTCGTTTCTTATCAACCTGGAGCGTGTTTCTAAAATTGAGCCCTATACAAAAGACAGCCGCCTGGCGATTCTGGCTAGTGGCGCGCAAGTGCCGGTTAGCAGGGCGGGCTATCTGAGGCTGAAAGAAGCGATGGAACGTGGCTGAGGTTGCGTGACCGACTCCGTGGTCCGGCCTGAGTTGGCTCGAAAGGCTGAAGCTGGAAAATACCGCCGTAGCGCTATCATCAGTTTTTCGGACGAGATCGTCCCGAGCGACTATGCCAAACGCAAATTGCGATATCGGATTGATTGGCCTTGCGGTGATGGGCCAGAATCTGGTTCTGAACATGAACGACCACGGCTACCGGGTGGCCGTTTTTAATCGGACTGTCTCGAAAGTAGACGAGTTTATCCAGCATGAGGCCAAGGGCACGCAGGTTGTCGGCGCGCACTCTATTGAAGAGCTGATCCAGTCGCTCAAGAAGCCGCGGCGCGTGATGCTAATGGTCAAGGCCGGCGATACGGTCGATCAAATGATCGATCAAATCGCGCCGCATCTAGAAAAGGGCGACATTATCATCGATGGCGGCAATTCGCACTACCCCGATACCAACCGCCGCACCAAGAGCTTAAACGAGAAAGGCATTCTCTATATCGGCACGGGCGTGTCGGGTGGCGAAGAAGGCGCGAGATACGGTCCTTCCATCATGCCGGGCGGCAATCCGGAAGCCTGGCCGCACGTGAAGGACATTTTTCAGTCAATCGCGGCCAAGGTCGAAGATGGAACGCCGTGCTGCGATTGGGTAGGAGAAGCCGGCGCGGGCCATTACGTGAAGATGGTTCACAACGGCATCGAATATGGCGATATGCAGCTCATTTGCGAGGCGTATCACCTACTGGAGGAAGGCCTGCATCTTAGCGCCGCGGAGCTGCACGAAATTTTCGCCGAATGGAATAAGGGCGAGCTCGACAGTTTCCTGATTGAAATTACAGCCGAAATTTTCACGAAGAACGATGAAGACGGTAAGCCGCTGATCGGCAAGATTCTCGACACTGCCGGACAGAAGGGCACTGGAAAATGGACCGGCATCAGCGCGCTCGATCTGGGCATGCCGGTTACGCTTATCGGGGAAGCAGTTTTCGCCCGCTGTCTCTCGGCTATTAAGGATGAGCGGGTCGCGGCCTCGAAGGTGTTGGCCGGCCCGAAGCACAGCGCGGATTCGGTGGATCGCAAGGCATTTATCGAAGACGTGCGGCGCGCGCTGTACTGTTCGAAGATGATCTCCTACGCGCAAGGTTACATGCTGCTGCGCGAAGCCGCCAAGGAGGAAGGCTGGAACCTTAATATGGGCGGGATCGCGCTCATGTGGCGCGGCGGCTGCATCATCCGGAGCCGCTTTCTCGCCGAGATCAAGAAGGCCTACGATAAAAATCCCAAGCTGACAAATCTGCTGATGGACGATTTCTTCAGCGGCGTGTTGAATAAGTATCAGGAAGCGTGGAGAAACGCGATCATGCGCGCCATCGGATTCGGCGTGCCGACGCCGGCCTTCTCCACTGCCTTGGCATTCTACGATGGATATAGGACGGCGCGGCTGCCCGCGAATCTGCTGCAGGCGCAGCGCGATTTCTTCGGCGCGCATACTTACGAGCGCGTCGATAAGCCGCGTGGAGAATTCTTCCATACTAACTGGACAGGCCGCGGCGGACGCGTGTCGTCCGGTTCCTATAACGCCTGAGCACGCTCGATCGAAGAAAGAAACACTATGAATAACGGATTGAATTTGCGCAAGGAAGGCGCGCTGGATTTTGTCTCTTTGGGGGCGCTGATTCACCGCCTCGACCCTGGAATTATCCCGTTCCGCAAAGCCAGCGAATGCAAGATTCATGTGAGCGGCGGCGAATTTAATGTTGCCGCGAACTTGTCCGATTGCTTCCGCCTGCGTACCGGCATTGCGTGCGCCATGGTCGATTACCCCATTGGCGACCTGATCGCCGAGCGCGTGCGGGCCATGGGCGTGCAGCCGTTCTACAAACACTTCAAGCACGACGGCGTAACCGGACCGAATATGGCGACCGTGTATAGCGATCGCGGGCAGGGCGTGCGTGCGCCCGTCGTGTTCTACAATCGCTCGAACGAGGCGGCGGCGCGCCTCAAACCGGGCGACTTCGACTGGAAAAGTATTTTCGCGGGCGGCGTCCGCTGGTTTCATAGCGGGGGAATTTTTTCCGCGCTCTCCGAATCTACCTCAGAAGTGACCATCGAAGCGATGCAAGCCGCGAAAGCCGCCGGCGCGATTGTCTCCTACGATCTCAACTATCGCGAGAAGCTCTGGAACGCGATCGGCGGCCATACCAAGGCGGTCGAGGTCATTAGCCGGATCGTTAAATATGTCGACGTGCTGGTCGGTAACGAGGAGGATCTGCAAAAAGGCATCGGCATTCAGGGTCCGGAAGTGGCGGCTAAATCCAAGCTCGATCCGAGCGCGTTTTTCGGCATGATCGACCAGGTGCGAGCCAAACATCCGCAAGTGAAGATCGTCGCGACCACCTTGCGCGAAGTGCATTCCACTAACCGGCATAGCTGGAGCGCGGTCGCCTGGATCAACGGCTCGACGCACGTGGCTCCCACCGCGGAGCTGGACGTCTATGATCGCGTGGGCGGCGGCGACGGTTTCGCGGCCGGGTTTTTCTACGGTCTTCTAACGGGCGAACCGAATGAGACGGCCGTAAAATTGGGCTGGGCGCACGGCGCTTTGATCACTACTTTCCCCGGCGATACGACCATGGCGACGGTCGAGCAAGTGCGCGCTTTCGCGGAGGGCGGTTCGGCGCGTATCCAGCGCTAGCGAGAATTAGCGGTCATTGCTGATTCCGATGCTATGATCGAGTCAGAAGCACCAATTTTTATGCGGACGCGCATCTGGTCTCGCATTATGTTATCTAGCGTCCGGTACTATAGGCGCGCTCTGTACATCGGAGTTCTTGGCTGCGTCCTCGTGTTTGCCGCCTCCCCGCCAGAGCCGCAGGCGGGCGAATCGACGCCGTCGGAAGCAACCCGGCGGGCAGCCGCGACTGGTCCCATACGGGAGAGACGTCCGGTCGATATTCGCGTCGATAAAACCCTCGTCCTGATAAACGTTACGGTGACCGATCCTCTGAACCGGTTCGTCACCGGTCTCGAGAAAGAGCACTTCCGGCTCTACGAAGAGAAGGTCGAGCAGGAAATCACGCAATTCTCGAGTGAAGACGCCCCCATCTCGATCGGTCTGGTTTTCGACACCAGCGGAAGCATGGGCGCAAAGCTACAAAAATCGCGGCAGGCCGCGGCGGAATTCTTCAAGACCGCGAATCCGGCCGACGAGTTCTTTCTGGTTCAGTTCAACGACCGGCCTGAGCTTGTGGTTCCTTTCACGACGGATACGGACAAGATTCAAAGTGCGCTGACTTTTACGCAGTCGAAAGGTAGAACCGCGCTGCTCGACAGTGTTTATCTGGCGATGAACGAGATGAAGAACGCGCACAATCCGCGCAAAGCCCTGCTGATTATCTCCGATGGCGGCGACAACAGCAGCCGCTACACCGAGACGGAAATCAAGAACGCGGTGCGCGAGGCGGACGTGCAGATTTTCTCGATCGGTATTTTTGAATCTATGAGCGGCCGCGGGCGCACGCCGGAAGAAGCTGCCGGTCCGGGACTGCTGAACGAATTAGCGGAGCAGACCGGCGGCCGCGAATATGCCATAGAGAACGTCGCCGAACTGCCGGATATCGCGGCTAAAATCGGGATAGAGCTGCGAAATGAATATATTCTGGGCTATACGCCTAAAAATCGCGAACGGGATGGCAAATACCGGCAGGTGCAAGTGAAGCTCAATCAACCACGTGGACTACCGCCGCTCAAGGCCTATTTCCGACTGGGGTACTATGCGCCTACTCAATAGACGCAGCTTACGGCTCGCGCATGTTGGCTGTCTTTCGGCAGCGCTTGCGCTGCTATCGCCCAGTTCCGCTCCGATACGCGGCTGGTTGTGCTTGCACGCGAGCGTGACCGACCGCAAAGGCAAGTTACTAACTAACCTCAACCAGGGCGATTTCAAAATTTTCGAGAACGGCCAGCCGCAGCAGATCAAAATTTTCAAGCGGGAAGATGTTCCGGTTTCGCTTGGAATCGTGATCGACGACAGCGGCAGCATGAGCACCAAGCGCACACGCGTAGAAGCCGCGGCCCTGGCGATGGTGCGCGAATCCAATCCGCAGGACGAAGTATTCATCGTCAATTTCAATGACGATGCCTTTCTCGATGTGCCCTTCACCAACGACATTCACAAAATGGAGCAAGGGCTTGGCGCGCATCGATTCACGCGGCGGCACGGCCATGCGCGATGCGATGAACATGTCGCTCGACTACATCAGGGAAAAGGCGAAGAAAGACAAAAAGGTCCTTCTGGTGATCACCGACGGCAACGATAACGCGAGCAGCGTTTCGCTTGAGAGCGTGGTGCGGCGCGCTAACCAAGCGGACACGCTGGTCTACGCCATCGGCCTTTTCACCGAAGAAGAAAAGCATGAAGCGACCAAAGCGCGGCGCGCGCTGAACGAACTGACGAGCGCTACTGGCGGGCTGGCCTTCTATCCGAAAGATGTGAACGAAGTGCAGGCCCTCGCCGTAGAGGTTGCTCGCGATATTCGAAGACAGTACACGATTGACTACACGCCGGCGATCCAAGCTTTGGACGGCAGTTATCGCCAGATCAAAGTACGGTGGATGGCCCGGGAAGCCGATGGTCGGACCCGCTCGGGCTACTACGCCACACCCGACGCGGTAAACAAGACCGCGAGCGCGAGCCCCTCCGCCCACGCGTCACTGACCGCCATGCCGCGTTAATGCTGCGCTTTCTCTGGATCGCGTCGCGAGGCTATCGTCTGCGGCCTTGGGATTCACCCTATCTCCGCTGGCGCATCGAAACCTACTCGGGCATCCCGGCGGATTCGCTCGATCGCAAATCCTTCTTCCGCTTCCTGTGGGCAGAGCGGGCCTCCCTCTGGGCGTACTTGTCGTGGACCGCTCGCCTCAGAAGGCGCTAATTCACGGCTCGCAAACCGGGCTGGGTCGCTCGCGGATGAGTTCTCGCTCGAATTCTGACGGAGTGCCGAACACTTGAAAAATCAAATCCCGCCGCTAGGTTGTGGTGTGTATGCTTTCTCGAAGGCTCTGAAACCCAACCTTCCGCACGGCAAGTGTATTGACGCTTTCGATCAGATACTTGAGCGAACACCGAGGCGGTCCAGTGTCTAGACCACGGGAATCGACGGCACTGCTGGCGATATCGCGAAAGGTCTTTTCGCAGCCGGCCTTTTAAGAGCGTCTTCCTGCAAGTCTGGATTCCGGTCGGAGGTGGAAACCCGCGCATAGCCATGACCTTGAACGTCGAGCGCCAATGCTAGAAGCGTGGCACGCTCATGGCTCCAGTTCAATGTTAAATTCTTCTACGAACGAGATGAACTTCATTGCTTGCAGCATGTCCGCCGCTAGGTAGCGAATACTGTGCGAATCCGGCCGCTCGATAAACGGCAAATACGCGAGGACTTCGGCCGGGCGATAGTGTTTGAATCGTAGTTCCACACTTACGGGCTTCTGTGTGGAATATGGCTTAAAATCCCCCGCGCGGAGCCGCCCGATCGCCTTCATAGCTTTGTCAGCGATTATCTTTTGCGCCGCAGCTGGAGTGAGCGTGCGGGCGGAGTGGAATCCATAGGACCACTTGGTTACTGCAACTTCCATTCCAGGTAGTACCCGCTGCGCCTCTGCAACAGCCGCGTCGTCGCCCGAGAGGAGAATCACTGGAATACCAAAATGGCCCGCAACTGCCGCAGCAATAGTTGTCTCGGACATCGAACTTCCGTTTATTTTCACATCAGTGAATCGACCACTGGAGATGGTGTGGGCTCGGACACCTTCAAGACTCGTGGTGCTAGCGTGGAAGCCGATCAGGATGACGCCGTCGAAGCTCCCGTCAAGCCCCTGCAACCAATCGAGTGGAGCGGGAGACGAACGCACGATGGTCACATCTTCTGGAAATTCTTCTATCAACAAATTCTGCCCTTCAAAATGGGAATCGCGGACCACAATTTCGGCAGCGCCGGATTTACGGACGGCATTCACCGCCGCGAGTGCTTCTGCAGTCATAAAGTGCCGAAAGCGCTCGTACTCAAATCCTTTCGGGGTCAACTGATTCGCCGTTACGACGCCAGCAACGCCTTCCATGTCTACCGCGATGAAAACTTTAAGCGCCTTAGGCTGTGCAACCACGGATAGAGGGAAGGCACCGACCAGCATGGTTGCAGCGACAGCAGCCAAAACTGAACCGGCCCGGGAATCACCGGCTGAGAGGGAGTGCTTCCTAGCGGCCTGAAGCGGTGACAGGCCGAAAAGGTTGCAGACTGAAAACATGATGGCTTCAGAAATGTATCACGTTTTCGTCTGTGTCCCTGTATTCTGCGCTCGCGCAAAGAATGGAGCGACCCGAGTCCTTAGCCTATACAGATCCCCGGAATGGGCCCTCCTGGCCTAATTCGCAAAACGCGGAACGCCCTTGCCCCATGTGGCCGGCGGTGCAAGTTCCCGGCGAATAGCGGGCTCCGTCATCTCGCGCTCATCGGATGAAAAAATGCGGTCGCCTTGGGAGACGAGATAATCGGCTGTGCGAGCGGCCAGCGCCTGGATGGTCAAGCCCGGATTCGCCGAGCCCTGGGTCGGCAGAATGCTGCCATCGCAGATAAACAAATTGGCGACATCGTGGGTGCGGCCGAAGCGGTCGACTACCGAACTGGCCGGGTCGTCGCCCATGCGCGCCGCTCCCACGAGATGGGCGTAGCGGGCTTCTTGGACCACTTCAGTCGCTCCGGCGGCGCGCATCACGTCCATCGTCTTTTCCTTCGCGGCTTTAATCAACTTCTTGTCGTTGTCATGAAGGCTAAAGGAAATGTGAGCCACTCGCAGGCCGAATTGGTCCGTGTCATCGGCCAGGGTCACCCGGTTGTCGGGCCACGGAAGAATTTCGCCCAGCAGACCTAGGGTCGCCCAGTGGTTGTAGTCCATCATTTCGCGGCGCAGGCCCCAGCCCCAGGCCTTTTTAGCCGCCAATATCTGTTTCGCAAACGCCACCGGCAATGGCCCCACAGTTTGAATCGCGAAGCCGCGCGCAAAATTATTGCGCGGATCGGTTTCATAGAACTCCTCCGTGAGCGCGTGCGCGGGCGGCGCTTTGTAGACGCGAACGGGTTCGTCAAACCTGCCGAGCACCACGTTGCCCGCTTGCGCCATAAGGTAACGGCCCAGCGTGCCGCTGGAGTTCGCAAGACCGTCGTCGAAGCCGCGGCAGGCCGAATTCAGCAGCAGCCGCGGAGTCTCAATGGCGTATCCCGCAACGATTACGGCCTTCGCACGCTGGAAATGAGATTCGCCGTCGCGATCGAAATAATGCACGCCACTGACGCGCCCGTTGCGGCCGAGCTCGACGCGCGAAGCCATCGAGTAGTCGCGGACCTCCGCGCCCGAAGCCAGCGCGTCCGGAACGTGCGTGATGAGCGTGCTCGCTTTGGCTCCCACCTTACAGCCCTGTATGCAGAATCCGCGGTAGATGCAGTGCGGCCGGTCAGCAAAAGAACCGGAGAGGATCGCCACGGGTCCCCCAATCGAAACCGGGATACCGAGCGCCGTGCAACCTTTGATAAGCGTGTTGCCCGCACCGCCCATCGGATGCGGCCCATACGTGTATCCATGCGGATGGCCCCATGGATAATAGGCCGGGCCAGCCACCGGCATCTCGCGCTCCAATTGCTCGTAGTAAGGAAGCAGGTCCCAATAGGAAATAGGCCAGTCAGCGCCCAGTCCATCGCGTGTATACACTTCGAAGTCGGAAGGATGAAAGCGCGGCGTAAATGCGGCCCAGTGGACCGAGCCGCCGCCAACGCCCTTGCCGCAATTATTCGCGCCGAAGGCGAGCGGGTCCGTGCCGCCACTGACGCGCGGATCTTCCCAGTACAAGGTGTGGGCCGCGGTTTCGTCGCTGAACCAATCCTTCTCTGTGTCCCAGAAGGGGCCCGCTTCGAGACCGACCACATTAAAGCCCGCGCGCGCCAGACGTTGTAGCAGGACACCCCCGGCCGACCCGATGCCCACGATGAGATAATCCACCGGATCGTCCTTACGGAAGCTCTTCATCGGCACATCGATGTGCTGCATAGCTCCAAGCATGTGCTTGTCGCTCTTAGACGCGCCAAAAGGACCTAATATCGGTTGCTTCAAAGTTTCCTCGGTGGCGAAAGATGCGCGAGTTGCTCGGCTTCGGTATGCAAATCATGAAGAGATTCCAACTCGCCCGATAGGCTGGCGGCCGGCGGTAGCCATTCATATCGTCTTTCGGGCACTTCCCACGGCTCCGGCTCGCCGCGCTCGAGCCGCGTATAAGCGCGTGGATACGCTGGGCCGCCGAACCCGACTTCATCCCAACCCCAGGGGTGCCCGTAATAGGCCTCCATCGCATCGCCCATGATCATTCGCCAAAAGCGGTGAACAGACATCCGTTTCCAGATTTCACGCGCGGCTTGCGGACGCCCGTCATGCAGGCTTTGTAGCACTTTTTCCTGCTGCCAGTTTCCTAAAAAAAGAAAGTCCCCTCCGAAGCGGGCCTGCGCTTCCGCGTTAATCGCCTCGATACCAAGCTTGTAAGCTTCGCGATCGTGCGGCATGGATTCGTAGCGATAGCCTGCTGTGTGATTCGCATGAAGACGTGCGTCGAGAGGCGGAATCAATGGAATGCGGCGGTCGGGCGTGCGATCGGTTTGCGGAATCAGGTGGTCAAAAACCGCTTCCCAAAATTTCCACTCGTCAGCCGTGAAGAAGCGGCGCTCCGGCGGTTCCTGCACGCGCTGAGCGACGACTTTACGCGTCGCCTCGTCCCAGAATGGGCTCTGTGAGAGTGTACTGAACCCCGGATAATATCCCGGCTGCTTTGTGGCGGGAAGGGGTTCGCCCGATTCCTTATCAACCGGGCGCAGAGTTGGATCGGCTTCTTTATAACTGCTCATCCACGCCTCCTGCGCAAAAGGCTAGACAGGAATCCCAACGTACCCGCGGCGGCGAATAGCAAGGGCGCAAAAATGGGCGGACCATACATGATGTTGTAGAGAAGATGTTTGCGGCCGCCGGGACGCCGGAGCACGCCGCGCGCGTGGTAAAAGAAACCAACCGCAGCGTCGGCCGAAGCGAGTGCGGCGACGGCCGGCAACAGTGTAGTCGCTACTCGCCGGCTTTTTACCGAAGCGAAGGCAGCGCCCGCCAACAGGGGCGCGATGCAAATGGGCGTCCACTGAACTGCGTAGCGAAAATTGTTTTTATAGTGCGAATAGTAGGCTTCAAAACCGCTCAGCAGAGCGCTGATGCCGGCCGCTACTGCAAGCTGGGCCTGAAACTTTCCTTCCCGTATATCCTGTTCGGCGGAGAGCAATTCACGCCCGGCGGAGGGCGGCAGCAGGCGTGCGAGCCAAGTATCAGCGCCGCCATCCGTTGCGCTGTGCCGATCCCGTTCTTCCCGTTGCAAGTACGATGAGATCAGGCCGAGATAGGCGCTTGTTCCGAATAACAGAGGCGCAAAAATCGGCGGACCCATGATGATGTTCGTCATCGGAAGCCGCCAGCCGCCAGGCTTGCGCTGGATGCCACGCACGTGGAAATAAAAACCAACGAGCACATCGGCAAGAGTAATTGCGGACGTGGCGCGAAGCACGGTGCGAGCGGCGCGGCGGCTGAAAACAGCCGAGATTCCCGCAATGCCCAGCACTCCGCTCAGAATGACCGGCGTGTACATGACGCGGCGGCTGTAACTGCCCCGGTAATGTTCGTACGCGACCTCGAGGCCGCTCACCACGCTGGTCGCGGCTGTCAGCAGAGACAGGCTGCGCTGAAATTTCCCCTCGCGAATGTGGTTAGCAACAACGGCCAGTTCGCGGGAAGCGGCCATTGGTTAGACCACCTCGCGAACCTGGTCTTCCGCGATAGTCTTGACTATTTTGATTGCGTCCTTCTGGCCGCGGACCAGCGACTTCGCGAAATGAAGCGCTTGTTCGGTGGTGACTTTACCCGGCATCGGCGGTTCGTTCGGATCGACTATGGCTTCGACGACCGAAGGTCCCGCCGTGTCCAGCGCAGCGCGCAGAATGCGCTCGGCATCCTCCGGCCGATCGAACGAGAAGCCGCGCGCCCCGCACGCTTCCGCCACTTTCGCAAAATCGATAGGCTCGAGTTCCACCCCATATTCGGGGTTGCCTTCGAGAATCATTTGTTCCCATTTGATCTGGCCTAAAACGTTGTTCTTGATCACGACCACCGTGACCTGGAGTTTGTATTTGACCAGCGTCGCGATCTCGCCCATCAACATCGTGAGTCCGCCATCGCCCACGACACAGACAACCTGGCGGCCGGGATAGGCGACCGCCGCTCCAATGCTGTAAGGCAAGCCGTTCGCCATTGTGGCCAGCGATCCGGACAAAGAAAACTGCATATCGCCGCGTATCTCCACATGCCGCGCTGTCCAGGTAGCGATGGTGCCGCTGTCGGCCGAGACAATCGCATCGTCACGCAGTAACTTGTTGAGCGTATGCGTCACTACCTGCGGCTTCATCGGCATGTCCTGGCGCGTGCCGCGTTCTTCCATCAGCTTGTTCCAGCTCTTCATCCGGTCTTGCGACTTTTTCAGGAATTTATCCGGCTTACGTTTGAGCAGGGGGAGAAGCGCGGCCAGAATCGTTTTCGCATCGCCTACCAGTCCCACGTCTACCTGATGCCGCAAACCGACACGCGTCGCGTCGATTTCAATTTGCACGCACTTAGCCTGTCCCGGCTTGGGTAGAAACTCCATGTACGGGAAGCTGGTCCCGATCATGATCAGCGTGTCGCACTCTTCCATCGCGTCCACCGAAGGCGCCGTGCCGAGCAGGCCCAAGCCGCCCGTTGTTACCGGACTGCGATCTGGCAGCACCGCTTTGCCCAGCAGCGCTTTGATCACGGGGCCGCCAACGGTTTCGGCGAGTACAGTAACTTCTTCCCGGCAATGCAAGGCGCCGCGTCCGACGAAAATGGCGACTCTCGAGCCCTCGTTAATAATGTCCGCCGCCTGCTTGATGACGGCCTGGGAAGGTTTCGAACTGGGCTGCTCGCTCCAATCGCCGCTATGCTTTGGAACGTTCGCTTTGCTGCGCATTTTCTCATCGAGGGGCCACTCCTGCATGTCTTTTGGGATGCAGATGTGCGAAACGCCGCGGCGCGCGTAGGCCGTACGGATGGCCATGTCGACCAGGTTGACCGCGTGTCCGGGGCCCATCAAGCGTTCATTGAAAACCGCGACGTCCATATACAGCTTGTCCAGGTCCACATCCTGCTGATAATCCATGCCGATTAGATCGTGGAACGTGTGGCCGGTGATGGCCAGCACCGGCTGCAGGTCGCACTTGGCATCGTACAGTCCATTGAGCAAATGCACGCCTCCGGGACCGGAAGTAGCGCAGCAGACGCCGAGCTTTCCGGTGTATTTCGCGTAGCCGACAGCGGCGAATGCGGCGGCTTCTTCATGGCGAACCTGAATGAACCTGAGTTTATCCTTATGAGTTCGCAGGGCTTCAAAGAAGCCATCCACGCCGTCGCCCGGAAAACCGAAAATCGTGTCCACGCCCCAATCGAGCAGCCGCTCGACAATCAGGTCCGATACTTTCTTTGCCATTTCAATCTCGCTTTCTCTTAAACAAATGTGTCAACTTACTAAGTACTTCGCGGCATCCTGTTCCTTCAGCTCTAAACCCATTCCCGGCCTGGATAGGTCGGGCGACATGACACCTCGTTGGGGTTCACGAAAACCATCAAAAAACATGCGTTCGATTCGCGCATGATCATGAAAAAATTCCATGTGAATGGCGCGAGGCGCCGCGCAGCAGGCGTGCAAGTGCATGCTGGGTCCGCAGTGTGATGAGAGCGGCACGTCGGCCGCCCAGCACAAAGCGCTCGCGTTTAAAAATCCTGTGATGCCGCCGCAGCGCGTGGCGTCCGCCTGCAGCACGGTGATAGCGGATTCATCCAGCATGCGCCGGAAATACCAAGCGCTATAGCCATATTCGCCGGCCGCGATATCCATGCCGGCGGGCGCCCGCTCGCGAATCTGACGCAGCCCCGTCAAATTATCGGAACTGACCGGCTCTTCAAACCACGTCACGCCTTCGCTTATAAAGATCTCGGCCAACTGCAGCGCCTGAGCCACCGTATAGGCGCCGTTGGCGTCCACAAACAACTGAACCGCCGGACCAATCGCTTTTCTGGCCACTTGAACGCGCCGCGGGTCATCGTTCGGATGAGCGCCGATCTTCATCTTGACCATCTGAAATCCATCTCGCGCCCAGCCGTCCAGCTGCCCGGTAAGCTGTGTGTCGTTGTAACAGGTAAAGCCGCCGCTGCCATAAACCGCAATACCGGGCCGCGCCATACCGAGGAGCCTCACTAAGGGAACCTGAAGCAGCTTTGCGTGCAAATCCCACAGCGCGTTATCGATGGCCGAGATTGCCATTTGACTGATACCGGTCTCACCCAGATTTCTGACGTGCCGCACCATCGCAAGCCAGACCTGAGCATGCGAAAAAACATCCTGGCCGTGAACAACTTCGGCAAGCACCGCTTGTGCTACCTTTCCGGTGGCCGCGTCGGCGTAGGTATAGCCCATGCCCTGCTGCCCGCCGCCTTCTATGTGAACGAGCACCATCGTCGTGCTGCTCCACTCGTATGTGCCATCCGCTTCCGGCGCGTCCGTCGGCACTTTGAACAGGCGAACTCGACTGCTAGTGATCTTCAGCGAGCCATTCGTGCTGCTACTCAATCCAGTGATGTGACTTGCGATTACGCGGTGGCGTTTCCTAGAGCGTGCGCTTTTTCCGAACTCCAGTAACTTTCGCAGTGAGACGCGCCCGGATCGTAAATGATCTGACCTTTTGGCGAAGAGATATGAAGGTTCCTGAGTTCACCGGACTTAGATCCGGGCGAAAAATCCGCTACGGCATCGTTGCGCTTGGCAATATTTCTCAAGAAGGCATGATGCCGGGCGTTCATCACACCGGTAATTCCGAGATCACGGCGCTGGTCACGGACGATTCCGTAAAAGCCGAAGAGCTGTCGAGGAGGTACGGCGTTCCTGACGTATATTCCTACAATCAGTTCGGCGAACTGACCGCCTCTGGTTCGGTCGACGCGCTTTACATCGCTACACCCAATTGGAGACATGCCGAGTTCGCCGTGCCCGCGCTCGAGGCGGGTCTGTCGGTTCTTCTCGAAAAGCCCATGGAGGTCAGCTCGCAGGCCTGCCAGCGCATTATCGATGCTCAACAACGTTCCGGGGCCAAGCTCATGGTTGCCTATCGTCTTCATTTCGAGTCCGCTACAATTGCCGCCATCGAAGAAGTGCGATCGGGCAGACTCGGCCAGGTACATTTCTTTTCCTCGACGTTCTGTCAGCTCGTAGATCCCAAGAATCATCGCGTGAAAAACGGCGTCCTTGCGGGTCCGCTTTTCGATATGGGTCCTTATCCCATTAACGGCGTACGCAATCTGTTTCAGGATGAGCCCGTGGAGGCGTTCGCCACCGCGACGCGGCACTCGACATCGGGCTTTGGCGATTTCGACGATACCGTGAGCGTGATTCTGCGTTTTCCGCAAGATCGCAGCGCCCAGTTCACCGTATCGTATTTCGGCGGTGCGATCGACAGCTACACCGTCGTAGGCTCTAAGGGAATTTTAGAAGCGAATCCCGGCTTCACCTATGGAAAATCACTTGAATATACAGTGCGAATCGGCGAAGAGAAGCGGCATGAAAGTTTCAAGAATACGGATCACTTTGGCGGTGAAATGAAGTATTTTTCCGATTGCATCCTGAATGGAAAAGATCCGGAACCCGACGGTTATGAAGGGATGGCGGATGTTCGCGTGATGGAGGCCGCACTCCGAAGTATCCATTCAGGCCGTTTTGAAAAAATCGAGGCTGGTCCGCGCAAGAGTATTATCTCCGTCGATCAGGAAGAGAAACTGGGAGCGGAGACGACGCCCGAAATGGTCCATGCCTCCGCACCCGCGCGCGGTAAGGAAAAGAGTCCGAAGAACTAACCCGTTAGTTTTGGCCGGGGCCATGCGGGCCCGGACGTCTTCCCGGACCAAACCCGCGGCCCGCCGGTTCATCTTGCACAGTGTAGTCTGACGGCACCTGGAATAAAGAAGGATTGGGAGCGGTGCGTTGGATGTTAGTCAGCGCGTAATTGGATTGACCGCTCATCGGATCGTTGTGCTTCGAGGACACAGCCACCTGCAAGTCAGGCGAATACCAGGTTTCCGAAGTCGAAACCAGCGGTTGAGCATTGCCCATTGCGCCGGCTGGAATGGTATGCGTCGTGCTTTTCCCTTGCGCGTTTACCCCGTTGACCATCTGCGATCCGAGATCCGTAGTGACGACGTTGGGATTGGCGGGGCGGTTATGGTCACGAGATCCGCGCGGTCCGTTTTCCTGGGAGGGCCGCAGCGCGCGCCGCTTCGCCACTTTCGTCGAAGCGTTCAACACGTAGGAATAGCCGGCCACGGGGTCTGAAATGAAGATCAGATCCCTAGGGCCGTTCTGTCCGAGGAATCCGCCCGTGATGGTCTCCTGCGAATAGGTACGCCCGTCGTTGTCTCTCGCCACATGGCCTGTGGTAGTCCGCTGAATACTGTTCCCATCCGGCAAGTTTCGAACAAGGGAGTTGGTGACATCGGCCGAATACGGCGCGCCGGTGACCACCTTTCCGGGGTGCGGACCGAAACCGCCCGGTCCAAATTCCCCGCGTCGCGGACCGCCCGGGGACATGCCAGGCGGCGGCCCCATTTGCGCGTAGACAGCCGCGCCTGCTATCAGAAAAATAAGAATTGCTGAACTTCTCGTCTTCATTTTTGATTGCTCCTTTGTAAGCAATCCCCACCCAAAAAATCGTTTGGTCTACTCGAGTACATGAACGCCTAGCGGTTGCCCATCGGTTCCCATCAAGACGTCAGCCAGCACCGAACGGTCCGGCGCCGACTCCCGATTCGAGACAGATTCCAAAACAATACCGATATCGTTCAGAGCCGAAACCGGGACTTGCATTTCGACAATCCGCGACTCATTTACCGGAAGATCGGGATTCGAGTATGGCAGCGGAACGAAACTTTCTCCCCCGACTTCGATTGCGCTCGCGACAGTAGCCGCTTGCACGCTGTGCTGCGTATCGGCCGTATTCTTATTTCTGGGCGCCATGACGATACCGAGCGCAATGCTCGCGGCAATGGCCATTCCCCAGCCGAACCGCCACAGCACGCGTTCCGGAGTCTGCCCATGCCGCTGGGCTGCCTGCCGCGCTTGCAGTTTCTGCCGAAGACTTTCCGGCTCGCTCGACGGATCGCCCACCGCCACTCCGGCAACGCCAGACTCAATCGCCAACGAGACGCCGCGAAAGCTTTCGTATTTTTCCCGGCATTCCTCGCACCGGGCCAGATGTTCCATGACGGACGCCACTTCGCCGCTTGTGAGCTCAGCGTCCATCGCCTTCACCAGCAACGCGCTTGTTAAATGGTCGCGCTTCGTCATAGTCGCTCCTTCAGCCGCTCCAGGCCCCGCTGCACGTTCTCGGCCACCGTAGAAACCGAAAGGTTCAAAGCCTCCGCAATTTCGCGGTATTTCAGGCCTTGCGCCCGGAGAACCAAACAACCTCTTTGCGCCGGGCTCAGTTCGTGCATCGTCCGGCGAAATCTGTCGATTCGCTCGCGCGCCAGCAGATCGTCTTCCGCCGATGCGCCCCTATCGGCGAAATCGCCGGCCGGCGTCGCATCCGCGAGCCGATCGGTTTTTTTCGCATGAAAGGCAGACTGCGCATTCCGCGTCAAATTGTGGGCCACCCGGTACAGCCAGCCGCGTAAATGCGTTTGATCGCCGCCCTCGAGCAAGTGTTCGTGCAGACGCAGAAACGTCTCTTGCACTATTTCGCGTGCAGTCTCGCTGTCCACGCCTAAAAATCCTACATAGCGGCGCAGAGGAAGCTGCTCTCGATCGTAGTGCTCGAGCACTAACTGGAGGCGCGAATCGTCGTTCACATCCTGCCCATCCCAAGTTCCCGCGGGCAGCGGAAGTAAATCGGCTCGCTCCATAGGGGCTATTCCACTTTAAACCAGCGAGGGCCACAAGAAAGCTTTATGGGGAGTTGCACTTGGGGTTGGGAAAAGCTTCCCTGTGGCCTGCCGTCTCGCATGCTAGGTGTCTAGGAAACCGGCAGCGGTCGCGATTTTCCGGTCGCAAGATAAATTTTTCGTCATACTAAAAAGAAAATGGACCTTCGCTATCCAGTCGGCCATTACCAAGCTCCTGAAGTCATTAGCGCCCCGCAGCGCTCGCTCTGGATCCGCCAAATCGAGATGCTGCCGTCCAGCCTCCGTGAAATCGTATCCGGATGGAGCGACGCGCAACTGGATACGCCTTACCGGCCGGCGGGCTGGACGGTGCGCCAGGTCGTGCATCATCTGCCGGATAGCCACCTGAATAGTTACACCCGCTTCCGGCTCGCTTTGACGGAGGATTCGCCGGTTATCAAACCCTACGATGAAGCCGCATGGGCCGAATTGCCGGACGCGAAAGCGGCGCCTATCGATTCTTCTTTAGCGCTGCTCGAAGGTCTGCATGCGCGTTGGACGGCGCTTCTCCGAGCGCTGGGCGACGCTGCGTTTGAGCGCACGTTCCAACATCCGGAGTTGGGCAAGATTCATCTGGATTGGACGCTCGGTCTTTATGACTGGCATTGCCGCCATCACCTGGCTCACATCACCAGCCTGCGCGCTCGGGAACGCTGGTAACCTCGCCCGGCGCAGAATGGCGTTTTTTGAGTACCATTGTTTGTACATGCCGGCTATTACCCGCCGCACACTGCTGTGCACCCTTGTATCGGGCGCCACCGCCGCGCGAGCCTACGCGCTAGAAACCAATGACGTTTTACCTCAATTTGCTGCCAAGACACTCGATGGTGAGCGAATTACCAGCGAATCCGTTAAGGGTAAGGTGGTGCTCATCGATTTTTGGGCTACGTGGTGCCCGCCCTGCAAGAGCGACGCACCGGCGGTCGAGCGGCTTCGCGAGGAATTCGAAAAAGACGGTCTAATTGTTCCCGCCGTCAATATGGGGGAGCCGCGCCGCAAAGTGAAGAAATATCTCGAAGCCTCGCCTCGTTCCTCCAAAGTTATCCTCGCCGAAGACACAACTCTTGCGGCTATTTGCGACGCAAAAGTCTATCCGCTTTACACTCTCGTGAATCGGGAAGGACGGGTCGCGGGCGTACAGCGTGGAGCGGGAGGGGAAGGAGCGCTGCGCCGCCTGCTGGCCAAAGCGGGTCTTGACTCCTGACTGCCTATTGGGCCTCGCGGTCGCGGTTGAGCCACTTCTTTAACGGCAGCAGCGCACGCAAGGTAAACAGGTTGAGTAGCGCAAGCGTTACGGCAATGGCATAGTGATCCATAGCGACCGCCGCGCCAATGACGCCGGCGTTCCAAACGCTTGCCGCCGTCGCGGTTCCTCTAACGGTGCTGCCTTCCTTAAGAATTGCGCCGCCGCCGATGAATCCGATGCCAGTAATTAGGCCTTGCAGCAGGCGTGATTGATCGCTGGAGTCGGGGTGGTAGCCCATCAAAAGAAGATATCCGCAACTGGCGATTCCCACGACCGGAAAGGTGCGCACCCCAGTACTATGCTCCTCCCGCTCGCTCTCCCAGCCAATGCTGGCCGTTAGCAGATATGCAATGGCGATGTGTTGGACGTCCTTCCAAACTTCTTGCCAGCCGGCTGCGAATGCAATCATCTCCCTTGAGTCAACCCAAGTCATGGTAACGCTTGCGGGAACCGGAGCCGTCCCGCTTTCGTACCCGTAGTGTGTACGATTCAGACTTGCTGGAGGAATGGCTTTCGGTGTGGCCGCAGAGTGGAGGCGGTTTGCCGTACTTGGGGCGAAGCTACAGCCGGGAAGAACAAGCCGTGCGGGAGGCGCTGTTCGCTCGGGCTCTCGATGGCATCGAAGCCCGCGTTTTCGAAACCGGGCCCGAGCGCGATGAACTCGTAGGCGCCGTGGCCAGCCTCGCCTGCTCTGCGCTCGATATCAATGATGATCGGACTGAAGCGCTGCTGCGCGACGACTTCTCAGGCGTGGCACGAGATCTGGCCACCCAAGCGCGCCGGTTCGATCCCGCAGTAACAACGGACGACATTCTACAAGCATGCCGCAATGCCTGGACAGCATGCGGACTGCAAGCCCTGCTCGGAGAGCCGCCGCATTTGACACCCGCGATCTTCGCCTACAGCATGCTGTACCCGTACAGCGACAATTACCTGGACGATAAGAAAATTTCACCGGCGGCTAAGCTGCGCTTCAGTTCGCGATTCCGGCACCGCTTGGCGGGCGGCGAACTGCGAGCCGCGAATGCCCGCGAAAGTATTATCTGGAGGCTCGTTTCGCTGATCGAAGATCAGTGGCCGCGGCGGAGTTATCCCGGTGTCCACGATTGTTTGCTCGCGATTCATCACGCCCAGGAGAGAAGCCTTCAGCAGCAACGCGCTGCCTGGATTTCGAACACGAATATCCTGCGCCTGAGTTTTGCCAAAGGTGGCGCCTCCGTCTTAGCAGACGCGTTCCTTGCTACCGGAACGTTGACCGAAGCGGAGAGGCGCTTTGCATTCGGCTGGGGAGTGCTGCTTCAACTGGGCGACGATCTGCAGGATCTCGAGAGCGATCGCGAACGCGGCTTCCACACGGTCTTTTCGAGAGCGGCCGGGAAAGCGCCGCTCGATGAACTCACCACGCGCGCTCTGAATTTCGCGAGTCATGTGATGGACTCGATGGATGTCCTTCCGAATGGGCCGCAGCATCTGAAAGAGCTGCTCCGAAAAAATTCAATTTCGCTGCTCGTCGCGGCGGCGGGCGAATATCCTGAGCTGTACAGCGAAACCTATCTGCAAGCACTCGAGCGCTACTCTCCCTTGCGGTTCGCGTTCTTGAAGAGCCGCAAAGAGCGGGCGGCCCGCTGGCTGGGGCCGGACACGCAGCTCATGGAAGAGCTGCTTTTCTCTCCAGTTTCTATTCCGTCAGCCGCAAATCGAAGGGATACACGAAAACTTTCTCGATACGGAACCTAGCGCCGGCGGAATGTAGTGGATTGAATAGAAAATTTATCGTTTTCGGCGCCAGGGCGCCAGGCACACGCAATAGAACGCATCAAACCGCTTCTGCAACGATTCCAGATCGAAGCGAAACTTTGGCGCGAGTCCAAAAAATGCAAAGAAGTTCTTAGAATGAATAGGCATCAGAGGCGATGCGGCACGCTTAATGCGCTGCCCAGGACACTTTGCTCAAATCTACGCCCTCTTTCGCCATCTCATAAAGCGGCGAAAGCTCGCGCAATTTGCGCACCACATCGACCACTCTATTGCCGGCGTAATCGATTTCTTCCTCGGTATTGAAACGGCCGATGCCGAACCGGATAGAGGAGTGCGCCAAATCGTCGCCCGCGCCCAGCGCCTTCAGAACATAACTCGGCTCGAGCGTGGCGGACGTGCATGCCGAACCGCTCGAAACCGCGATATCGTTGATCCCCATCAGCAGGCTCTCGCCTTCCACATAGGCGAAGCTGATGTTGAGATTGTGAGGCAGGCGGTGCTCGACCGAGCCATTGATGACGACCTCATCGAGTTCGGTCATCAGCTTGTCCTTCAATTTGTCGCGTAGAAAGCTCATGCGCTTCGATTCTTCCCGCATCTCGCGATTCGCGATCTCGCACGCCGCGCCCAATCCCACGATTCCCGGAACATTCAGAGTTCCCGAGCGCATCCCGCGCTCATGTCCGCCGCCGTCCATCTGCGCGGTAAGCTGCACCCGCGGATTACGGCGCCGTACATACAGCGCGCCCACGCCTTTCGGACCATAGAGCTTATGTCCGGTGAGCGAGAGCAGATCGATGCCGTCGTCGGCGACGTTGACCGGAATCTTGCCCACCGCCTGCACCGCATCGCTGTGCAACAGAACGCCTTTCTCTTTAGCAATCTTGCCGATTTCTTGCATCGGTTGCACAACGCCAATTTCATTGTTGGCGTACATGATCGAAATCAAGATCGTCTTATCAGTGATGGCATCGCGCAGTTGGTCCAGATCGATCAAGCCATCCGGCTTCACCGGCAAGTAAGTCACTCGGATGCCGTTTTTCTCGAGCCGCTTGCACGGATCGAGCACGGCCTTGTGCTCGGTCAGTTGGGTGATGATGTGATTCCCGCGCTCGGAATACATCCCCGCAAGGCCCTTCAGCGCCAGATTGTTCGATTCCGTCGCGCCGCTGGTAAAGACGATCTCCTTGGCGGTCGCGCCAATCAATTCCGCGATCTGCCTGCGCGATTTTTCGACCGCTTCTTCCGCTTCCCATCCAAAACTGTGATTGCGCGAGGCGGGGTTTCCGAACACGTCCATGAAGTAAGGCTTCATCGCTTCGAATACGCGCGGATCCATGCGAGTGGTCGCATGGTTGTCCATGTAAATAGGCGTCTTCATGTCTTCGGGCTACCGACGGCGGATTTGGGCGCCGCCTGGAGCGCTATGAGCGAATGAGGAAGTTCCTCAGGCAATTCGTCTGTCGATTCTTCCAACATGTCTTCGATGCTGACGCTATCTAGAAGCCGCAGAATGCGGTCGTGTATCCGCTTCAGCGGCTTTTTGACCGTGCAGCGATCGGAATGCCCGCAATACGCTCCCGCCGTGAAGCAGTTCGCCAGCACAATCGGTCCGTCAATGGCCCGGATCACTTCGAGCGCGGAAATTTGCTTCGGCGCGCGTGCCAGCCGGTACCCGCCGTGGGTGCCGTATTCGGCCACCAGAAACCCGGTCTTGCCTAATTTTTGCAAAAGCTTGGACAGCAGCGGCAGCGGAATCCCGCAGACGTCGGAAAGCTCCTTTGCACTCAGCGTTCCGTCCCCTTCCGACCCGCGCTGTCGAGAGGCAAAATGCTTGAGAGCAATCAAGCTGTAATCCGCCTTCTTGGTGAGCCGAAGCATGTATTACGCGTCAGGGGGAGCCAGGACTAGTACGCCCTTTCCCTTTATTTATAGCACGAATGTTGGGACACCGGCAGCCTTTTATCTTCTTGCCTGTCAATAGCTTGTCTTGCCTGGACCGATGGGTCGAACAGCAGCCGGACGCCGTATTTTTTTCGCTGGCTCTGCTAGTCTCAGGAGGGGACCTCGCACCCTCGGCTCCCGTAGACTTTACGCTTGATTCGTCTTTTTCGCGTTTTCATACCGGCGAGCGTCGTCGCGCTGCTCATTTCCGAGATTCTTCTCGTTCTCGCCTGCTATATCCTCGCTTTATTTGTCCTGGGCATCGACCCTGCTTTCTATCTCTTTGACGAGAACAACTACTGGAAGGTTTTTGTTCTTACGACGCTTATTATCCTTGGTCTGTACTTCCAGGATCTGTATGCCAACGTCCGCATTTCCTCTACAATCCTGTTGACCCAACAGGTCTGCCTGGCAGTCGGGTCCGCTCTTCTGATTGCGGCTTTCATCGGCTATGTGGAGGCGGAACTCTTGCTTGGCCGCTGGCTGATGATGCTCGGCAGCCTCGGCGTCATCATCGTCTTGCCTCTATGGCGCATTTTCTTTTGGAAATACGTGATTGCCGGCTTCCGCTCGGAACGCGTTCTACTGCTCGGGAACTCGAGCATTCTGGGCGAAGTGATTTCCTATCTGCTCCGGCGGCCCGAATTCGGCTACTCGTTTCTGGGTTATCTCAGTGAAGATCTTCCTGGCGATTTCCCGGTACCCTGCCTGGGAATGATTTCCGACGTACGCGCGGTGTGCGAGCAATACCGGCCCACCCGAATCGTCGTGGGAATGGCCGAGCGACGCAATCGTCTTCCGGTTCAGGAGCTGCTCGAAATTCGCTTCGGTGGGGTCATCATCGAAGATGTCGCCGATACTTACGAAGTGGCCATGCGCCGGGTCTGCAGCCGCAAGATCCAACCTTCGCAACTCATTTTCTCTTCCGACATGGGGCCGCGCCGGCACGCGATTACGCTCCAGAATTTCTACTCATTGGTGATCGGCCTTCTGGGGCTGGCGATTTTTTCGCCCATCATGTTGGTGACGGCCATTGTCGTCAAATTCACCTCGGCCGGGCCGGTGCTCTATCGCCAACGGCGCGTTGGGCTGAATGGCCGGATCTTCACGGTCTATAAATTCCGCTCGATGTACGTGGACGCTGAAGCGCATACCGGCGCAGTCTGGGCTTCGAAAGACGATCCGCGGATCACGCCTGTCGGCCGCTGGCTACGCAAGCTCCGGCTGGACGAGATGCCGCAGTTTTGGAACGTCGTCAACGGAGATATGGCAATGGTCGGCCCGCGTCCCGAACGGCCCGAATTCGTGGATTTCCTGGCGCAACAGATTCCCTATTACCGCCAGCGCCTGGCGGTGAAGCCGGGCATCACGGGTTGGGCGCAGATCAATCATAAGTACGGCGATACGGATTTAGATGCGATGATCAAGCTCGAGTACGATCTGTACTACATCAAGCACATTGCGCCGGCGCTCGATTTCTACATCATTTTCCACACCATCAAGGTGATGCTGCTCAGCCGCGGCGCGCAGTGAATTCTACGTATCTAGGTGCGTCGAAGCGCAAGCGCCACTTCCGAGCCATACCGGCGGTAGTCTGAAAAATTCATCAGATTCCATTCCCGGCGGTTCGATTGATCGTATAGAACCGAGTACTCGCCCGTCTTCGGCAGCAGCCATTGCTTGCCGTTCAGTTCGACCGGCTCGAGAGTAACCTTCCATTCAAGCGCCGAGATGCGCGTCTCGGCCGCAATCCCCAGAGACGTCCGCGCGATCTTCACAATCTCTCCCGTTTCGGTCGCGATCCACACATCGGTCCGGAACGGCAAACGGTAGTGCCGTCCGCCGACATCCAGGTCCCATGGGCTGATTTCTTCCGGCACGTCGAAACGGTAGATGGCGGTAGCCACATCGCCGAGTGTCGCGAAGCCCTGGAACGAAACAGGTTGCGTCTTCAGCAGCGTCTCGGTCTGCAGCAACAGAGTGCCGAACTCGCCCTCCGACCACGCCCCCGTCAGATTCGAGATGCTGTCGCGCACGCGCGCATTCTGCCGCACATTGGAATAATGCTCCACGCCGTTCTCGAATGAAAGATTAGCCGTGACGGTATCGAACAGCTCGCGCGCGTTGCGGCATTCAGCGGCCCCCGGAATCGATCGATGCGCTCATGGCAGACAAACGACTGCAGGCTGGAATAAAGATTTTCGTTCGCTGTCCGCGCTTTGCTCAAAATATCGTCTCAGAGAGACGGCTGCGGAATAGCCGCCTGCAGAATCAAAAGGAGATACGAGAATTTTCGCCCGGGGCGTTTCATTTGCGATCGACCGACATAAAGGTCATCGGCAAAATCGGACCGCCAATTTGAGCGGTTATCGCTGCCCAGGGCGAGAGAGGCCGCAGTGCCCTGCCGCCGCGCAGGACTACGTAAAGAGCCTCAAGAATCGCAGTCGCGTTTCAGAACCGGCTTGATATCGATAATGGGAGTGCTGTCGATTGCCTCGAGACCCTGTACATGAAGCCAGCGTTCCCCGTCTAGACCCAGAACCTTCGCACTGTGCAGGCCGATGGGATTGGGCCGGTCCGGAGAACGAGTGGCGAACACGCCAGTCAAAGGGTTTAGCGCATCGCCTCGCGGGTGTACCTTCAGAACCGAGCGTTGCGCTTCATGGAGCCACGTGAAAATCCAAATGTCCTGACCCGGCTCGATACCGTCGAGGCACTCGATAAACGCCAGATCGATTTCCAGTCTCGCATCGGGCGCGCCCTCCCATCCCTGACGTGGAGCGTCGGAGCGTTGCTTGAGAGTGGAATGTACATATCCGATTGGGGAGATAAGAATTGAAGCCATCCTTCTTAGTCTCGCTGCTCTTGGCGTACCTACGGAATGAATGCCATACTGCTTAAGGAGCTAATCTCATGCAGATCGATACTCGACGCAGGTATTTTGACAAGATCGCGGCGATGATGGCCGGCGCAGTTGGAGCGTCGAAACTTTTCGCTCGCCAGGCTTCGCCCGCGCCCACGGACGATGCCCCTCCTCGCGCCCGCGGGACTAACCACATACACAACGGCATCTACTACTTCTCCGGAACGGGTTCCAATGACGGCTATCCCAAGGAAGATCACGTTCTCGTAACCGACCCCTTCGAAAAGCACGTCACCCGTACGATGGATGCGCTCAAGAAATCGGTCGAGCGTGCGGGCTGCACCATGGACAGCATCCTCCATCTCCAGGTTTTTCTCTGCCTGCCTCTCGCCGACGGCATCACCATGCCCACCGGCAAGGCGCGGTTCGATGCGCATAAAGCGCAGTACGACGCATTGAACAAGATCTACGGAACCTACTTCAGCCCCGGCAAAGCTCCGTCCCGCGCCTGCATGGCTCTCGAATGGATTCCCGGGCGATTCGCTGATTGAAATCGTCGGCAGCGCACTGGTCGTCAACTCCGACCCGCTGCAAATAACGCCGCGAACGGCGTCGAAAGGACACTACGCATGAATTTGAAGTTTGGTTGGAATCGCCGTTCCTTTCTCGCCGCGCTCGGGGCCGTGACCGGCGGCCTGTTCGCTCCCGCCGAGTTGAACGCTGCGGGCATCTTCGGCAAGAAGCCCAAAGCCGTCCAGCTGCCGATCGACGGCAACCCCATCGTGCCGATCACCACCGGCCTCGGTTCGACCGGCGACATCTACGCCGAGCTTGGCGTAACGCCTCTCATCAACATCAATGGCACCGTAACCGTCATCGGCGGGTCGGTGATGAAGCCGGAGGTCATGGAGCTGATCCGCAGGGCAACGAGCACTTCGTCCTGATCGACGAACTGGAGTCGCAGCCGGTAAGTTCATCGCCAAGCTGTGCAAGTCCCCCGCCGGCTACACCGGTCTGGTGACGGGCGGCGCGGCGGCGGCCATGGTCGTCGGCTACGCCGGCATGATGACCGAAGACCTTGAGCCCCGCATGCGCGACATTCCCGACGTGAGCAATTTTCCCCGGAACGAAGTCATCATCCAGAAGAGCCATCGCTATCCCTTTGATCACCAGATCCGCCAGACCGGCGCGAAGCTGGTCGAAGTGGAGACGCGCGAAGAGATGATCGCGGCCATCAATCCGAAGACGCGTGGCGATCCACTTCACCAATATCCTGTCCGACAAGGGCAAGGTCAGCGGCCCGGAGACTGTCGACATCGCCAAGGCACACAACATCTACACCTTCAACGATGCCTCCGCCGACGTGCCGCCGAAAGAGCGGCTCTGGGAATATCCGGCCATCGGTTTCGACATGGTCACCTTCAGCGGCGGCAAAGATATCTGCGGACCGCAGGCATCCGGCGTCCTGATCGGCAAGGAAGAACTGATCCACTACGCGCTGCTGAACATGAGCCCGCAGGAAGATCGCATCGGCCGTTGCTGCAAGGTTGGCAAGGAGACCATTTTCGGCCTGCTCAAAGCGCTCGAGATCTTCGTCAATCAGGACTACGACGCCACGCTGCAAGATGTACGACGCAGCGCGCACAGGTCATCACCGACGCAATCGAGAAGTTCGGAGTGACCGCGCTCCCTCGGCAGTTCAACCCTCAGGCTCTCGGCAACGTCACGCCGCATTACAGCTGGCAGATCGATCCGTCAAACTCAACATCACCGGACCGGAGGTCATGCAGAAGCTGGCCGACACCCGGCCGATCGGAATCGGCAGCATGGGCGCGGGCGCGAGCGGCATGCGCGGACGCAATCCGGATGCGCCGCGCCGGCCGACACATCACGGCGGCCATCATGGCCATCCCAGCGACCCGAACAGCTTCGGCTTTGCTGTCTGGCAACTCAAAGATGGCGAGGACAAGATTATCGCGGACCGCCTGGTCGAGATCTTCAGCGCAGCCAAAAAGACCTGATCTAAGGGGTCCCGGTGCTGGCAGTCTTCGGGCCGGCCAGTTCCAAAACCGACATCTTGCCGTCGGTCAGTATCTGGTCTCCCGTCGCGTTCGCCGCCTTCTTGGGAGCCGCCGGACGATCCACGTCCGCATAGGCCGTCGCCGTTCCGATATAGAGCAGGTCTGTCTCGACCCAATCGCGCTCCCGATCGATGTGCGGATCGATCCGGTGAGACCATTTGGTTCCGCCCCGTGCCTTCGAGATCGCAATATCGTGAGTCGCGGCGCCTACCCACACTTCTCGCCCGTTATAAGTTCCGGGCTGCTTCCAAATACGGAGGTGATGCCTCTTCGCAAACGTATTGAGCGATTTTTGGAAAGCCAGATCCGGCGGCTGGCCATTGATCATGAGTGTCGAAACCGGCGCACTCGTATAGCCGGTCTGCCGGATGGTCGCCCCGACCGTCTTCGCCGCTGAGCGTATATTTAAGTCGTCCGCCTCAAACCAGCCCGCCTCACCGAAAGCCGCGACAAGCTGTTGCCGCGATCCGAGGAACATCAGGTTCGTGATATCGGAAGGCGTCTTGTCCTTCGCGTGAGTGCGCAGCGGCGCCGCGGCTACGAGCTGCCTGTAGCTTGGAGTCAACGGTCAGCGTGCGCCAGCCGGGCCAGGCCTCTTTCTGCTTCAACGTGGAGGGGCCGACTACCTGCAACTGCAAGTCCGTCCCGGCCGGGAAGAGCACTTCGCGTCGAATCGATAACCCGTAGACCGCTTGCACGCCTTTGATGGTGTAGCCGGCAACCGGGTGCACCGCGCTCACCGCCGACATCAGAAGCGCGGTCTTTGCCGGCGGCGTGCGGCTGTACGATGCCCAGGATTTCGTTGTTCCGCACCGTTTCGCGCGCGTTGTCGACGCTCAGAACCCGGGCATACAGCGGCGAATGCGAGCCGTCTCGATACACGATGTTCGAAAAATCCAGCACCAGCCGCGGCCGCCAGTATTTGTCCGGCGCTTTCTGCGCGAATAGAACCGTTCCGTTGACCTTTGTTCCCGGCGCCAGCAGCAGCTCGCCTTCCTTACACGCGACTAACTCGCCGTTCTTACACAACGGATAAGTTACGGTGCCCGTAATCGGGTCGCCCGTGCGCGAGCGGTCGCTATAAAGAGGAACGTCGAGCCGCACGTCGATGGTCTGCCCTGGCGCGAGACCGTGCCGGCCGATTGGTTCCGGAGACTGGAAGACCGTAGGCAAAACAGCCGCTCGTCGCGCCGTGCTCGAGCAGCAGCGTCTGCATCTCGAAATTCGGCGAGTAGAGCATGTAATCGAGAGCGGTGTCGTTGTATGCGTCTTGCCGGTTGATTTCTACGCCTCGCTCGATCAGCGCATCGGCGACTTCTTCGTAGGCGACCAGAATCGCCGGCTTTCTCGCGTAGCTCGAGCCGAATACCGCCCAATGCAGCGCCGTGCGCCCCTGTGCGTCCACGGCCTTGATTCCGCTTTGTCGGCAATCAGCTTCTTCGCCTCGGCCAGCCGCTCGAGTGTCGGACCGCTCTTTCGTTTCACGCGTCGCCTGATATAGAGCCTTAATGAGCGGCGAAGTGCGCGAGACGTCGAGTTGCACCGCCGCCGGCGCGAGCGGTTCATCCGGCGCCGCCTCCTCGTATCCGGAGTCGGCCTCTGCGGCGGCCGTCTGGCGCGATTCTTGAGCGAAGGCCAGGCCAGGCGACGCCCATAAACAGCAGCAAACGACGAAAACGCAGCATGTGTGTTGCATCCCCGAAATGAAGCTAGGAAAAGTTTACTAGATCGACGCGTGACCGCTTAGCGCGCGCGCACCGGAAGGTTGCCACTGCTTTTTCGTGCTCCGCCAGGGTGGCGGAAAAATGGTGGCTTCCGGGCGCGCTCGGCCGCGCCACGAAATACAGATAATCTGTCGCCGCCGGATGAAGCGCGGCGGTGAGCGACGCGACTCCCGGATTCGCAATCGGTCCAGGCGGCAATCCGGCGTGCGTATAAGTGTTGTACGGATTCCGGCTGGCCAGATCCGATTTGTAAATAGTGCCGCGATAGCGATTTTCGAGCAGCGCCGCGTAAACCGTGCTGGGATCGCATTGCAGCGGCATGTTGCGCGCCAGCCGATTTTCGAAGACGCTCGCGACCAGTGCCCGCTCTCGCCGCCGATCCGGTCTCCTTCTCGACGAGCGAGGCGAGCGTCGTAGTCCGATGAACATCCGCACCGGCCAGCGCATGCGCCATCGCTTGCGAAACTCGGCCGTCATCATGTGGCAGAGCTGCGCGGCGGTGGTGTGGCGCGTCACCCGATAGGTCGAAGGAAACAGATATCCTTCGAGACTCGGCGCGGCCGGGATCGAGATCGCGAATGGCCGCCGGATCGGCCGCCGCCCGCAAAAAATCGTCGGCCTTCACGCCGCCCAGGCTATCGGCCAGCGAGGCGATATCGAAAATATTGCTGCCCTCCGGGACGGTGAAATCCTGATAGAAAATTTCGCCGCGGCGGATCTTCTCGAACACCTGCCAGGGAGTTTGCGGCTCGGCAAATCGATACTCGCCGGCCTGTAACTTCGCGCGCGGATGCAGCGCACGAACAGCCAAGAAGATCCAGTCCGCGCGCACCACTCCCTGGCGCGCCAGCTCAGCCGCGATATCGCGCGACGACATGCCGTGCCCGATATCGACGAACACCGGCTCCCGGAACCCGCGATAGGCGCCGAAATATCGATAGCCAACCATGCCGCCGCCGCAAGCAGAAGTACGATCAGCAGAGCTGAGCCGCTTAACCAAGCCCGGCTCCGCGATATTCCAAATAGCTCTCGAGCAGCAGCACGGCCGCCAGTCGATCGACCGCCTTTTTTCGTTTCTCGAGCGATGCGCCGCTTTCGCGCAGCACGCGTTCCGCTTCGACGGAGGTCAAACGCTCATCCCAAAACACCACCGGCAAGCTCAAATGCTCCTTCAGGCGATCGGCGAATTCGCGCGTGTACTCGCTCTGGCGGCTCGGCTCGCCGCTCATATGCAGCGGCCGGCCGACCAGCAAGGTATGAACGCTCCAGTGATCGGCCAGCTCTTTGAGCCTGCCAGATCCTCGCGAATTCGCGTGCGCTGGAGCGTTTCGAGGCCCTGCGCCGTCCATCCCAGCTCGTCGCTGACGGCCAGGCCGATTCTTTTTTTGCCCACATCCAGCGCCAGTATTCTCCCACTCACGTACTTCGGATTATAATCATGCTAGAGCCGCTTTGGCACTCCTCGTTTCCTCGCACCCTTCGCAAAAGACCACGAGTATCGCAACGTCGCTGATCGCGCTTGCGGCTATGGTGGCGCTGCTCTACTACGGCAGGGATTTTTTCGTCACCCTGATTGTCTCGGCGGTATTCGCCTGCATTCTCGATCCGGTGGTCATGCTCGTGATGAAGCTGCGCATGCCGCGGCCGGCCGCCACCGGCATCGTTATCGGCCTGGCGATCGTGGCGGTGTACCTGCTCTCGCTGATGGCCTGGATGCAAATCTCCACCATTCGCGAAGATCTCCCCACTTATAGCTCGCGCATCCTCGAGGTCACGACCAAGGTCAACGACAAACTTACCGATCTTGAAAATAAGACCATGGCCTCGGTGGTTCCTAAGGCCCTGCAGCAGCAGGAGCAACAGATTCAGAAGAAGCCGCAAGAGGCGCAGAAAGCACGCGCGCGCCGCGCCGGTCTTCGGCCCGCGCCCGCACCGCCGCCCGCTCCGCCCGAAGTGCAGGAAGTGCATGTCCACACCGATCCCAAGCCGCTGATCGCCACGGTCTACGGCTATGTCGCGGGCTATTTTCACGTCCTCGTCATGGCGTCGTTCGTGCCGTTTCTGGTGTACTTCATGCTGAGCTGGCGCGATTACATCGGCCAAGCCGTGCTGCGGCTGTTCCACGACGAAGGCCGCTACATGGCCGGCAAAAGCTGGGATAGCATCGGCGATTCCACGCGCGCCTATGTGCTGGGCAATTTCTTTTTGTGGGTTTCTGTGAGCGTCTTCAGCGGGATCGTTTTTTTCTTTCTTGGCGTGCCTTATTGGCTGATTGTCGCCCCGCTCAGCGCGTTGTTCAGCCTGGTTCCGTATGTCGGTCTGCCGCTCTCGGTTTTGCCGCCTATGCTGGCCGCGCTCGCCATTCCGAACAAGTTCAAGATCGTCATGGCCATCGTGCTGATCACGGCCGCGCTGCACATCCTCGCCATGAACTTCCTCTACCCGAAAATCATCGGCCGCCGGGTGCACTTGAATCCGTTCGTTGTCACGGTCGCACTGATGTTTTGGGGACTGCTTTGGGGAGGAATCGGGCTGATCCTCGCGGTGCCCATTACCGCCGGCATCAAAGCGGTGTGCGATAACGTCGAGCCGCTACACGGCTACGGAAGAATTCTGGGCGATCGTTAGCTTCGCCGGGATGGGCGGATCGCTTCCTTCGACCGTCATCGGCGGCCGCTTTTCGATGGCCTCGGTTCGCACGTAAGCCAATCCCACCGTCTTTCCGAGCGCCGGCGAATAGACAGCCGACGTGATTTCCGCGACCACGTTACCGTCCGCCACCAGTTTGCTTCCGGGAGCGGGCGGTAGTTGCGCTCTCGATTTCGATCGGCGTCAAGTGACGATGTACCTGCCCGCGCGACCGCACGCGCTCCACGATCTCCTGCCCGAGGTAGCATCCTTTATTGAAATGCACGGCATGCGATTGCTGCGTTTCCTGCGCCAGGTAGCGATCGCTGATGTCTTCGCCATAGCGCGGCTTGCCGTTCTCCAGCCGCACTATGCGCGCCTCTTCAGCCGTGGCATTCGGAATTCCGTGCGGCGTGAGCCGAGCCGCGAGCGTGTGCCGCTCTTCCATCGGAACGAAAATCCGGACGCCGGGCATCCCGGTCTCGGCCACTTGCACCACGAACCCGCCGTCCCATTCCAGCAGCGCACACCGTTTAGCCGGCGCGCGGATACCGAGCCCGGCTGCCGCTTCCGCGCTGGCCGGTCCTTCTAGGCCGACTGCCATCCATCGGCCGGTTTCGTCTTCGAGCGTCACATCGTCGGCGATGATGTACTTGTCGAGATGCGCCGCGAGGCTCGCCGCCGTCTCGGGTTCGGTATCGAGCAGCAGGCTTTCGCCTAAGTTGTAGATATAGGCATCCGCCAGTATGCGGCCCTTATCGTTCAAGAAGAACGTATACAAACCTTCTCCCGCGGCCAATTCTTGCACGTGGTTCGTGCTCATGGCGTGCAGAAGCCGGGCGCGATCTTCGCCGGTGACGCGGATCTTGCCGCGCGCGGATAGGTCGATCCAGGCGGACGCTTGCCGAAGTCCTTCGTAGCCGTTCATGACCCACTTATAACCCACGCAGCGTTAAGGAACGAAGATACGCCGAGATCAGCACTACGATCAATCCCGAAATGGCGATGCCGACCAGCCGTCTTTTGCTTTTGCCGGCGACCGTCACGTCGCCATAAGGCGAGGTCGCCCAAAGAATCGCGGAGGCGAGTATATGCGCCACGAACAGCATCTTGATGCCAAACCAGATCTGATAAGTCTGTCCGTGTTTCGGTCCTCAAACGAAGAAAGTTGTAAAGGCCCGACACCACGATCACTACCAGAAGTGTATAGAGCGTAGCGCGATAGCGTAACTGCGCGCCCGCCGCGGCCTGCATACGCAGATCTTCCGGCAGGACATTCAGAACCGGCGACAGAACCTGCCGGGCGTAAACCACGCCGCCCAAAAACAAGATTACCGAGATAATGTGCAGGTAGCGGAAAAGAATGTGAAGGACGAGATCGGTCACGCTTCGAGTATAGGAGCCAGCAATTGCCGTACGTAGGGCTCGAGGCCCGGAGTACACGCGTACGCATTGCCGCCATAGATCGTGTTCTTTCCCGCGAAACTCGCAAAACGTCCGCCCGCTTCTTCGATCAGAATTTTGAGCGCGGCAAAATCCCAGGGCTGCGCACTCGGCTCGATCCAAACATCGGCTTGCCCTTGGGCCACGAGCATGGCGTCCACCGCGCCGCCCAGGCCGCGCACTGCCCAAAATTTGCCGACCCAAGGCAGCAGCCGGTCCGCCAACGCGCTCACGCCAGCTTTATTGAAGCCGTTGAATGAGAGCACGGCCTGGCTTGGATCGTGATGGTGGACACGTGTACCCGCGCGCCATTGACGAAGGCTCCTCCGCCTTTAGCGGCCCAGCCCAGCAACCCTTGGCGAGGACAATGCGCCGCTCCGGCGACGACTTCACCGTCCTGCTCCAAGCCGATCAGCACCGCCCACAACGGAATACCGCGGACGAAATCGCGCGTGCCGTCGATCGGATCGATGATCCACTTGCGCCCGTTGCGGCTTTCGCCGGTTGGCGCCTTCTTCGCCGAGTACGCCATCTTCCGGAAACTCGCGAGCGAGCCGTTCCACAATCAGCTTTTCGCAAGCCCGATCGGCGGCGGTGACGGGAGACTCATCCGCTTTCGTCTCCGCCGTCACGCCGCGTCGCTGATAATCGAGCGCGAGCGCACCGGCCTCTTGCGCCAGTTCCTTCGCGACTTCTATTTCGTGTTCAAAGGCCATGCCTCCCTCATTATGGCTTGAGAGGAAATAGGCCAACTCAACAGGATGCGGCATTTTTACGAAACGAAATGGTCCAGGCGTGGGGAGCGCATGGGGCGTGGCGAGTTTTCGCTCCTGGGCGACGGTGGCGCGCCAGGCGGAGACGGGGATGAGGCGCTCGACGATGTGGCGTTTTTCGCCGTCGTGGTGTTCGGGGCCAGTGAAGGCGTGATACTCGGGCGGCACGCCGTCGGTGAAATCGAAGAAGCGGCAGACTTGCTCGGGCGGGTGGACGGCGCGCCCGGTTTCGTGCAGTATGGCGGCGTTTGAAGGCGACATCCGCGTGACGGCGGCGCCGTTTTTCGAACTGACGACAATTCCCTGGACGACGGTAGGGCGGTCGAATCGATGGCAGGCGGCTTTCCATTGTTCGCGCTCTAGCTGGTCGAGAGCGACGGTAGCGCGGGCGACGGCGAGCTTGGATTGAGCCTTTGTTTTTTGGCGCGATGGAGAGAGGCGAGATTTTGAAGAACGTGTTTCAGGGATCGCTCGGCGGCAGTTTTATAGCGATCGAGGAGCGCTAATTTGTGAAAGTCATCGGGCGACCACTTCTCGGGCGAAGGTTGCGCGGCATAGAGCGCGGTTTCGACCGCGTTATAGGCGCGCTGCCTGCGCCAGAGAAACCAGCGGCCGAGAGCGGCGTCTTCGACCAGGTTGCGCGCCTCGGGAGTTTCGGGGGAGTGTTCTTCGAGCAGATCGTTGAGTAATTTGTCGAAATCTTCACGGCGCTCGCCGGCGACGATGAGTTTTTCGGATGTGCCGCCGTGCGTGGTGGCGTTGCGGCTCGAGGTTTCTTTGCCGGCGGCCGTGACAGGTCCGGTTTGCGGATGCAATTTGGCCATATGTGCGCGAGTTTGGATTATTGGGTGCGCAGCCAGAGACTGTTTCGGTATGGAAGTGATTGAGCTAACAAGAAATAAAAACATCACAATTTGTGAATGGGGCGGAGGATGTCCGGGGTCCTCCCTTTGCTGACTACCTCGTCGCGCCGGTCTCTTCGCTACGTTCAGGGCGGCCTCAATGGCCGTCAGCCTGCAACAGAAAATTTGCGGCGTCATCATCCAGCGCAATCCTCCACGAGTGGCTATGTAGTATACTGCCCCACAAGAGCTGGTGGCTAATCTCATGCTCGAAGTTCGTGACCTGACCAAACGCTACGCCGGCATCCCTGTCGTCGACCATGTCAGCTTCGTGATTCATCGCGGCGAAACGCTCGGCTATCTCGGTCCCAACGGCGCCGGCAAGAGCACCACGGTCAAGATGATCATTGGCCTGCTTGAACCCACATCCGGCGAAATCATGCTGGATGGCCACAATATCCACAAAGATCCCGAAGCCCGCAAAGCCTTTCAGCGCCGCATCGGCTATGTGCCCGAAGAGCCGCACCTCTATCCGCACCTGAGCGGACGCGAACATCTCCAACTTGTCGGGCGTCTCCGCGGACTATCCCGCCGCATCCTCGAACCCAAAATGGACGAGCTTCTCCGGCTCGTCGGTCTCTGGGAAGACCGCCACTCCTCCCTGGCCGGCTACTCCAAAGGGATGCGCCAGAAAATTCTCCTCATGGCTGCGCTGTTCCACGACCCCGAGATCCTCATCCTGGATGAACCGTTCTCGGGCCTTGACGTGAACGCTGCCATGATTCTCCGCAGTCTTCTTCGCGCCTTCGCCGAGCGCGGCAAGATGGTCCTCTACAGCTCGCATGTCCTCGAAGTAGTCGAGAAGGTCTGCGACAAAGTTCTTATCCTCAGCAAAGGCCGGGTCGTCGCGCACGATTCCGTCGCCCGTCTCCGCGAACTTAACGATAAATCGTCGCTCGAAGACGTTTTTGCCGAGCTGACGCAAACCGAAGATGCGGATTTGATCGCCAGGCGCATGCTTGAAGTGGTCGCTGCATGAGTCCGCGCCGCGAACTCCTGCGCCACTTCCTCGAAACTTTCTTCGACAGCGAGGCCCTTGCCGTCTCCGGCGAATGGAAGAAGACCGCGATCGGCATTCTTGCTGCTTTCCTTTCAGTCGGTATCGTCGTGTTCCAGACCTATTCGACACGATACGCGGCCCTCAATTCGCCCATCCACTCTACGGTTGCGCTCTATCGATCCGAACTGCGCTCGACCTCCTCGTATTCATCGGCCTCGCCTTCGCGGTGACCGCCGTGCTTACGCTGCTTCAATGGCAATCGCTCTTTCCCAGCCGCCGCGATTGCCTCGCGTTTGCCGGCCTGCCACATCAGCGCCCGGGACATTTTCGTGGCGAAATCCGGCGCGCTCATGCTGCTGTTCACCGGGTATGTCCTCTCGATAAATCTTCCCTGGGCCATCCTTTTCACCATCGCCATGTCAGGCGGCTGGCAAGAGAACCCGAGTACGCTGGTGCTCATCGCGGCCACCTTCGTTACCACGGCGGCCGCCTGTTGCTTCGCCTTTTCGATTCTCCTGGCGGTCCAGGGACTTCTCCTGAATCTCCTGCCCGCCCGCATCTTCGACCGTGTCGCCCTCTGGGTCCAGGGTCTTCTCTTCATCTCGACGCTCGGCACGCTCCCGCTCGCCGGCCGCCAACCTCACGCCGAATGGTGGCCGGGGATGTGGTTTCTCCATCTCTGGGATTCGATCGTCCTCGGCGATCCCAAACGCGCACGAACAGCGCTCCTGAGCATTGCAATCCCTGCAGCGGTCGCGATAGGCGCTTATCTTGCCGGGTACCATCGCCACCAGCGTATCCTGCTCGAGACATCGACGCAACGACGCGCTACCAGCAAATCCGACACATTTGCCAAGCTGGGCTCGCGTCTGCTCGAAGCCTGGATTCGCCGTCCACGGGAACAAGCCGCATTCGCCTTCATTTGGAAAACGCTCGTACGGAGCCGCGGCCATCGGCTTCTCCTTCTGGCCTGGGCCGGACTCGCGGCCGGCTGGGTTGCCCACGGCATCCTGGATATGCCGACGCCCTCGCTGAAAAACGAAGGCGTGTACGGCATGCTCGTTACAGCTTCGCCGCTTGCGCTCGCGCTTCTCACCGTAATCGCCCTGCGCCATCTCTTCTCGCTTCCCGTTACGCACGATGCGAAATGGATTTTCGAGATGGAGGAGCACGATGGCGCTTCCGCCTGGCTATCGGCCGTCGCACGCTTCGTGCTCTGCTGTGGCGTCGTGCCGATCTGCCTGGCCGGACTTCCCGCCTCTATCGCGGTGCTTGGATGGCAGCGCGCGCTCATCGTTACGACCCTGCTATTTCTTACGGCTACCGTTTGGTTCGAAGTGCTTTTCCGCAAGTGGCAAAAGCTGCCCTTCACGTGCGGTTATTTGCCTCCGCGCCGCCCGTTCGCTATTACGCTTGCCCGCTACGGTATCGCTAGCGGGCTGCTTGCCGCCGTTGCGACGCTGTTTCTCTATTGCTCTGTGGAACCCGCCGCTCTGTTATCGGTCTTCACACTCCTGCTCTGGAGCGTCTGGCGGATGCGGCGAAAACGCCGCGCCGCATGGTCTACCTGTCGCATTCAGTACCACGACCTCGAAGAGCAGGAAGTGAATCCGCTCGAACTCGACCATTTCGAGCCGCATGGGCCGGCGGTAGCACCGGGGCCCTCCCGCTCTGAGCCAGAATTCGGCTTCCATCTCACCACTTCGGGCTCTAGCATCCCGGAATCCCTGACCAGCGAAATCGTCGAATCCGTCCACAATCGAACTTTCTTGAATAGCGTGCTGGACGACCTCCGGTACGCTCTCCGCCTGATCCGCCGAGACCCTATTCTTTCGCTAGTCATCATCGCAACCCTCACCGCTGCCATTAGTATTAACGCCAGCATCTTCACCGTGGTGAACGGCTACATCCTTCGACCACACATCACGAACGACGCCGCGAGCTTCATCCGAATCACACCTGTCGTAGGGTCGACTAAAGATCCACGCCCAGCCTCTTACGCCGAATATCAAGCGTTTCGAAACGGCGCCCACTCGCTGCGCCAGATCGCCGCCTTCTACATGTTCCCCGCCGTTTTCGGCGAACAGGAAGTTTTCGGCGAAGAGGAAGTTCGGGGCCTGGGCGTTTCCTGCAACTTCTTCCGGGTAGAAGGCGTTGCTGGTCCCAAGTTTGGCCGGCTTTTCGTCGACGACGACTGCCGCGCGGCAGGCCAGCCTCCTGTAGCCATCCTGAGTGAGGCCGCCTGGCACAGCCGCTTCGCCTCCGATCCAGGGATCATCGGCCGCACCATCCGGATCAACAACCGTTCCTTGCCGGTTGTCGGAGTTGTTGCCGCGACCACGTCCGGCTGGATCGTAGGGCCTGCGGTAAGCGTGTGGCTCCCTTACACGGCACAGCCCTATCTAGACCCGACATTAAACCTGTTCAAAGAGGATCAGCATTTCTGGCTCGAACTCGCCGGACGAATCGCTTCCGACTACAATCGCGCAGCGGTCCGCGCGGAATTAACCAGGCTGGTCCGGGAGAAAGACAGAGTTAGCCCGGGCCGTATCACGCATATTGAAATTACAGATGGTTCCTGGCTGGAATGGATCGAGCTCTTTGCGAGCGCTCGATTTGCTCTGCTCTCTGCCTTTTTCTTCGGTGCGTTCAATCCTTCCGATCGGACGCACTGTTGGCCGGGCGGCAGCCGGCCACCTGGTCCGAGCCGCCGCTCATAGCGTCGATGCCCAGCGGCCGGTTGATCAACAGCCAGCCGCCCGGGTTCGACTGGAAGGGGTGGGTGGCCTCTTTGATGTAGTCGCCCGTGTGGAAGTCGTAGACCATCTTGTTGAAGTTCCAGAGGATGTCGAGGTCGTGGATCGCGCCTTCGATCGGCCCCTGCGGGTCGTGGTGGAAGTCGTCCAGCGAGGACCACCCCGGCGAGCCGCCGTAGGTTGGCCGAACTGGTCCTCGAACTTCTGCGCGTGGGTCAGGAATCCCATCCAGCTGACGATGTAGACCACGAGGGCAACCGCGAAGAACGTGAAGAGGGACGGCAGCTGGTCGACCACAAGCGACTTGAGCCAGGCCCACCGGACGCCGATCTCGCGCGCCGCATACCGCCTGTCCCACGCCCACATCAGCACCGCCATCCCGGCCATGACGAACATGCCGCTCCACTTGGTGCCGCAGGCCAACCCGAAGCACACCCCGGCGGCGAGGCGCCACGGTCTCAGGAGCAGTCCCCTCACCGGCCCGAACGCCATCCGCCCCCGGACCGGAGACGTCTCGAACTTGGTTGCCAGCTTGA
>CAVQHR010000005.1:0-942421 GCA_963712395.1 Bryobacterales bacterium | reverse complement strand
AAAATCATCATTAGTCATCTCATTACCGTCGGCGTAGAAAACCTCAAGGCCATAGTCCCACAGCTCCGTTGTAGTGCCGACATAGAAATTGACCGTCCACAGCCCTACTATCTTGGCATCGTGTTTCTCGTTTTCGTTCTCAGATGACGAGCTACCGAGTATTGATGCAGGGGGCCTTGACTGAGACTGAAGCAGAGGCGCAAGCAATTTCAAGGAAAAGGGTCCTGCTTCTCCCGGATTTTTTCCACACGCCTTCACGTCGGGTGTGAGCATGCCCAGTGCTGCGATAATCAGCACAGTGGTTTTCATGAAGCTATTACCATCAAATTTCATTTTGAACTCCTGTTTCATCTTTCTCCGCGGCACGTAACGGCTCGTGACTGATCCGCTTTAATGGGCCGCTCATCGAACTCTAGGCGAAGTTGCGACTCGGAATCAATCACCGGGATCGCTCTCAACAAGAAATTCGACTCACCGGGCAAATCATTGAAAATTCGGCAGATATATTCAACTCTCTCGACTAGAGCCGCGTAAGTTCTGCTATCTCTCTTGATACTTACCGATCTTGATAGACTGTAGCCACTCGGAGGTGCGTTGTCCCAGCTCATTCCAGCAAGGCATGTCATGCGCTTCGGCCCCTTCGAGTTATATCCGGACATTCGGGAACTTCGGAAAGGCGGCCGAAGAATCCCTCTTCAAGACCAACCGCTGGCCGTTTTGCTTGAGTTGATCGATACACCGGGCGCAGTAGTGCGGCGTGAAAAACTACACGAGCGCCTATGGGCCGCCGATACTCTGGTGGATTTCGATCATGGGTTGAACAATGCCATTAAGCGATTGCGCGAAGCGCTTCACGATTCTGCAATTAACCCGCTGTTTATCGAGACAATTCCCCGGTCTGGATATCGGTTTATAGCCCCGATCGCAATTCAACAGATATCGCCCGTTGCCGATGCAACACCACTCGAGTTTCCCTTGGATAATCCTCCCACCGCGCGCGTATTTGCGGGCGCACGGGTTAGGCATAAAACCCGGTTGGTCGCCGCCACGGCAAGCTTCGCTTGTGTAGGATTGATTGCAGCGAGTTGGGCATGGTTCGTCAAGCCCAACACGTTCGACGGCGAAGTCACGCGAATCTCCCGAGTAACCACTTATCCCGGCGATGAGAGCCAACCATCACTTTCTCCCAACGGGCGGCAGGTCGCATTCTCATGGGGAGGCGCAGAAGGTAACAATCGGGATATCTACGTAACACTCCTCGGCGAGCAGCATCCATTGCGCCTGACAACCAACCCGTCTGAAGAAGGTTACCCCGCTTGGTCGCCAGACGGAAAATGCATCGCATTCGTTCGACGCTTGGCCGGTACCCGAGCAGAGATCGTACTTATATCGCCCCTAGGCAGTCCGGAACGCGTTGTGCGAGAAATTCGGTCTGGTGCGTGGATAACGGGGAGGATGCTGGCGTGGAGCGCTGATGGAAAGTGGCTTTGCTTGACCAGCGAGGTGGGCACCTCTGCCAATCACGCGTTGTTCTTGCTGTCGCCCGCGTCGGGAGCATTGCGGCAACTTCTGCCTGAGCACGATAGCGGCGAAGGTGATTCCTCGCCAGCATTCTCACCGGATGGTCGCTGGCTGGCTTTCTGCCGCTTCCTCTCGCCGAACCATAGCCAGTTGCTTCTTCAGCGGCTCTCTTCCGATCTGAGGCCGGAGGGTGCACCACTTCCGATCCCGGAGGCTGGCGTCAACCCCAGTGCCCCGGTGTGGACTCCGGACGGGAAAAGAGTGTTGTTTCTCAAAGGAGGTCGAATCATGCAGGCTCAGGTCGGAGGTCCGGCGCGCCAGTTCTACGCTTCGATTGCTCATTTTGCCGAACTTACCCTCGCAGGCGCCGCGGCGAGGCCTCGAATTGTTGCCTCTCTTAAGAACAGTGCCAGAGAGATCTGGAGCATCTCCCTCCGGGGCAACGGATTGGCTGCATCCTCGGTAGCGCAGCGTATCGTGCCGTCCACGGCTGGAGAAGGACATCCTCGGTTCTCACCGGACGGCCGTCAGTTGGTCTTTCAAAGTAATCGGAGTGGCGCGTCGGAAATTTGGGTTGCTGATTCGGACGGCACAAACCCACGTCAAATAACCCATACATCCGCCTATGCTGCAGGATTTCCGCACTGGTCTCCGGACGGACGATTTCTTGCATTTCACGCGAGATTCTCGGGCGACGCGCAACTCTACGTGGTGAGAACAGCGGACGGAGTGGTCAAACAGATCAGTTCGGGTAGACCTGGACTTCTAACACCGTCCTGGTCGCTTGACGGTAAAACCCTGTACGCCAATGCACCCGTCAATGGCGAAACGAACATTTATCGAGTGTCTGCCGACGGAGGTGCGCCAACGCTGCTGTGGAAAGGCGCTGATGCAATCGAAGTTCCCGGCCACGAGCTGCTGATTTACGACAAAGAAGACGAATCCGGGATCTATGGTCGTTCACTTGTCAGCGATCCACAAAGAAATCCGGAGCGATTATTCGTTTCGGATTTCTATGCCCCCTGGGGCGGTTTCGATCCCTTCGAAGACGGTATCTATTACGTCGGTTATACGTTTGATGGACGTCCTCGCGCCTTTCGCTTTTATTCCTTTGCTACCGGCAAATCAGAAGACATTGCGCCGCCCCGACTAACCTTGATATGGGATTGACAGTTAACCCGGACCGAACCCGTCTCGTCTTCTCCACAAAAAGGAAAGGCGACGAAGACCTGGTGCAGATCGAAATCAGGTGACTGCTTTTTCTGTGTCAGGCAGCCCTATATCAACTCGGAGCAGGACGAATTGACACCCGACAAAGCCGCAATTTGGACCAAATTTCGGCATCAAGTCAGAATGACCCAACCTCAGTTGTCGGAAAGTCATGCGCGACCCCCCAACAATGAGTTTGACTTCTCAAAGTCGTTGGAAAGTAGAAAATTGGATTGATCCGCTCCAAGTTGACGGAAAAAACGCGCATAGCGTAGATGTGAGGCGTGGGCTCGAATAAATTGCTGCACAGGGCAGATCAATGTTTGAGTCCACTCGCTGAGAAAATGGCGTTATCGAAAGCTGGTCCTGTAAGAAGACGGCTCATGGCTCCGTCTCGGCTCACCGGCTCCATCGCGCTTGCGCGCTTTTCCTCGCCCGTTCGCGTCCCCGGTAGCGGTTCTCAGTTACCGTTACGACGATGGCTGGCGGCCGGCTAGACGGCATGAGGCAAGCGTCGCAACGGCTTCGTGTCTGCTCAGATCGGGCTGAATCGTGAGCTCCAGTGCCGAGACGGCCACCAGTTCAACCATATAGTCTTCAATTTCCGCCGTTGACCCTGTAGGGCTGAAATTCCATTGTTGACGGACGATTTCACGCGCCGCGCCGCCCGCGGCAGGGGACCATCGAATGACAAACTCTTGTAATCGTTCAGAGTCAGGCTCACGGAAACGGAGTTGAATGCGCTGCAGCGATACCAGTCATCGAAGATGATTCGGATCTGCTGTTCACCTTTTTCAGCCGCCCGCCAGCCTGGCCCTTCTTCCGAACCGAACGCCGATCAAGCGAGGGTCTTTGACGTCACCTCCACGGTCGCGATTTCTTCCAAATCGAGCCAGCCTTGGCCCGATTCGCCAGCCTGCTGGCCATGGTGCAATCCCACGATCCTCTTCCGCATAACTCCATTCTCCTCGAAGTACAGCGCACGGCAGGTTCCCGCCCAGCCGAAGAACCGGTTTGGTATGGTTCGCCGACGCAAACGTCTCGAGTCTGCGTCTTCGTATATACTGTCGAGGATCGAAGGACGCTCGATGGAAATTCCCTGACGCAGGTGACCGAACGCGAAAGGCAAAAACGGTCCGGTTATGGATTGTGATTTCTGCAGTCAGAACGTCTCGCCACTCCTTAGCCACGAGTGTGAAGTCGTCTACGACCGTTTCTTGCAAGAGGCCAGCTTTCTGAGTTGGGGACTGACGATCCTTGGCCTTGAAGCACACGAAGTGATCGTTTTAGTTGCCGATCCAGATGGGAGAAAGCTGACGAAAACCATTGCCCTCACCGGAGATACGCAGACCGAGCTTCGTGAGCTGCTACTCTTATCCCACAAGCAGTGGAGCGCCATCAATCGAGAAGCTGCTAGAGCAACAGGCGCCGCTGAGCCTGAGACTGACAACGCACGCCGCTGAGCGAAGTGAGCGATAAGGTCCAATATCCAAATGCGCTGGACCGCTCTTCCCATAACTCCCGGCGCTTCATTAATTGTGGCCCGGACAAAGTACGCAGGTCCGATGAGCCTAGTGACACCCTTCAGAGCGCGAGGGCCGGATCGACCGCCTGAGCGAAGGCGATGTGGTTGCCGTCCAGCCGCTAGCGCGGCTAGTCCAATGCTCGCCTAAATGCTCACACCTTAGCTCCAGCCAATTCTTCTCTGGACGTTCGTTTGGATTCTGTCGCGAGCGGAGGCAGTCCCATTCGGAGCGAACGCTTCATCGGTTATTCGTGCGCCATATAAGTGAAAATGTGACCGATTACTTGGGCAGGCTCCGGATCGGACGAGCTTGCATCTGCCTCGTGAAATAGATCGGCCGATCAGTATGATTGCGACGGACAGGGATTTTCCAACGTGTCGAACTTCGACCGGCGATTCCAAACAGCGCGCCAGATGACGCCGAAGAAATTTCGGCGGCATTACGTAAAGCACGGTCGCCTGCCCGCGTCAGGTATTGTTGACCTCGCGAAGCGCTCACCTTCTTGGGAAAAAGGTAAACGAAGACTAACAGCAAGGTGAGACCGCAGAGGAAGGTGGCACCTGGGTGGGAACGGTATGGGACCGGTAGTCTCGGCGGAACGGGATTCTCTGAGGCTGCCGACAATCGCAGATTGGAACTACAGGCCAGATTCACTTTTTGATCCAGGACAACTTTTTGCAATTGTCCGTTGCGGCTTGAAGACTATCGCCAACGACGTAGGTTCCAGTATCAGCCGCACGCCCAAGTATGCGGTTTTACTCTGGCCTCGTCGTCAGATCACCTGATTGGAGCGTACTGGAAGAGCGGAGCATGTGGTGGGAGGCTCCGTAAAAATAAGGCTTAACATTAGTGTCTGCAAGCCTGACCTCTGCGGCCCGATGATCAAGGGACTCATTCCGTTATAAATGCCTGCAGGCGGGAGCGTATGGACGAAGCAAGAATAGGACCAAAATATCGTGAATCAAAGCTACGCGAATTGAAGGAAGAAATGACCCACACGGTTCCTAGGGCAACTCGGTAGGTACCAAATGGCCAGTGCACCAGCGGCTGGTTCTGTCTATCGAACGCACGGGCGGCGCTGTTGGGCAGGAGCTTGCCGTTGACTGTGACGCCCCGATTAGAAATCTTGACCGTATCGCCTTCGACCGCTACGACTGGCTTCATCAACGGTTCGGCGCCGTCGAGACAATTCCCCTTTCCCCGGTAGCGGCGGATTGCAGAAAGGGAAGCAAACGGTTCTGCCGGACAGAACTCAACCAGTCGTGCTGAAGGATCTTTGGTTATTTTGTAGAGTCCAAGCGGCAGAGATGTCGATGCGTTTACCCGTATGCCGCCAATTTGAAAACCTAGGCAAACACCGGCGATTACGATTACTGCTGGCAAGACTTCTCTAAGCCGGGCCAACGGGCCACGAGGGATCATCGTGATTGTCTCCTGTCCCGGAAATCTCCGCATTGTCGCAAGCCTGCTCGTCGCGCTCGCGGCGGGCGACCGCTATCTTATGGCAGCTTCGCGCGTGAACTTCATAAACCGTACGTGTGACGCCGTCGGCGGGCGTGAACTTTCGCTGTTGAAGCGATCCTTCTACGTAAATGTTGTCGTCCTTTTCGTACGAGAGAGCGATATCGGCAACCTCGCCGTAGAAGACCAGGCTGTGCCAGTTGGAATGCGTCTGTTGTTTTCCGTCGCTCCCTGTAAAGCGGTAGCTTTCCTTCAATCGCACGTTGGCAACGTTGGTCCCCGATGGGAGGAAACGCGCTTCCGGTTTGGTCGCCAAATATCCGGCCAACTCTATCCTGTTCTTTTGCATGCTCGTTCAACCTTGCCGCGGGCTGGCGCCGCCTTGCAGTTCCTCTAGGAATCCCCTCTCCAAGTGACTCGTAATTTCCTCGTTATCGCCAAGTTCCGGCCTGCTGATCACATTGCTCGTGCGATCGATCGGTCTCTGGTTGATGATTGAGAGCCCGTCCAAAGTTTGCAAGCGAACAGGCGGCGGAATGGAGGCCCGCCGTTGTAGTTCCTGGTCAAAGAAATACAGCATTTGCATGCCAAGAATCGGGAAATGGCCGGAAACGAAAATCAGCATGTCGCCGGGCGCGACGATCTCCTCGGAACTGCCGTTACCGGCCTTTTGGGGCGGCCGCAACCGCATCACTTCATCCGGTGTCATCAACGGGCGTTCGACGTGGTCCACAGTGCCATTGACATGTGACATCACCGGCGAAAACCGCGAACCGGAAAAATTGAAACTCGCCTTCTGGACGGTTCTGGTTCCGTCATCTTCGATAGCAACTCGGCCGTCTCAAACTGGTTGGGGGCGTATGCAATCCGCATGTGACAGTTGGAGACGATGCTTTCGTTCTGGCCGTAAGCATCCACGATTTGCCGGATGTCTTGCGTAATGAGGTACGCCTTGAGGCCATAACCAGCCATGTAGGACAGCGCATCCGCAAAGATCTCCATTCGGTTTAAGCTAGGGAATTCGTCAATCAGGAACAACAGACCGGTGCTTGTTGCGTTTTTGCTCTGCGCCGTCGAATGCCATGCGCTCCGTCAACCGGTTGACCACCATGGTGAACATCAGCCGGATAAGCCGGCGCATTCGGATTTTGTCGGAGGGCGGAACAACCAGATAGAGGGAAATGGCTTCTCATAGTTCACCAACTCATCTATCGTGAAATCACTCGCGCTCGTGTTGCGGGCGACGAGTGGATCGCTATAGAGCGCCAACGCGGTTTTCGCGGTCGAGAGGACGCCGGACAGTTCTTTACTTTCTTTGTCTAGCATTTCCTGAGCTTTTTCTGACACGACCGGATGTGTCGCCGTCTCCCCCGAGGGACGTGCTCCAGCCACGCTTGAATGAGGGTCGTGCGGAAAACTAAGCATTTCGCTGAGCGTTTCCCGGAAATCATACCGGGGTGTGTGAAATGAGCAGCCAGATCGGCCAGGCACGCAACGCGGCCTTCGCTCGCGGCGTTGTAGCAAACATGCAAGATCATGCCAGTCGTTAGCGAGGCAGCCGTTCTTCCCAGTGGCGCTCCATGGGGCTGTCTTCGCCGCTACGTATGATCATGTCGGCGATATTTTGTGCGTCTGAAACGTCACGAGGGGTAAAGAGGCGAACTTCGGCTAGCGGATTGAAGCGCGAGGAAGAGCCATCTTCCACGGGCGAAAACTTAAAGCAGACATGGCCATCTTGGCGCGAAATCCCGCGGTCTTTGCCCAGTTCTCTCCCTTGATGTCGTAGATGAGGGCGCTCTCTCCCAGGCGAGCAATGTGGGAATGACCAAGCCGACGCCTTTTCCAGACCGCGTCGGAGCGAACGCAAGGATCTGCTCCGGCCCGTTGTGCCGCAGGTAAAGGAGTCTGCGCCTGACTCTCGCTGTACCAGCCACCTACATAAACGCCGGCCTGAGCCTGAAGCAATCCGCCTCGCCGGAGGATGCGTCGGCTCTCTCGTATGCACGGTTGAAGAAATCCCTCGAGCCAAGCGCCGTAAGATCCGTTCAGCGAATGAAACTTCCTGGTTGGGCGAATCCGAGTATCGCTCCCAGTTGAAATAGGGCGGACTAGAAAACACCAGGGTGGCAAAGCGCGCCGGTAACTGCGGAAGCAAGTCTTCGGCGCAGCCCTCAACAATTTCAGCTGTTGCGCGTCGGTGCCTCAGCGGAATCAGTGCACTCACCGTTGATCGCGATCCTATTACTTGGTCGGCGTTCGGCTCAATTCCAATGTAGTTACGCTCGAGCGTGAGGCATCCGGTGAGGCGACCTCCGAAACCGGCTGAAAAATCGAGCACGGTTGAACCCGCGGGGCTATAACGCTCCATGACCGCCCTCGCCAGCGTAGGCCGAAAATTTGAGACGGACGCGGTGCTAGGAAAGGTCTTCAGCATGCGCCGCAGGGTGCTGGAGTTTGCGCCATAGCGATCGGGCCAGATAGTCCAAGCCCGCTCAATCGCGGCGCCCAGTAGTTCGTCGTCCCGAAATACGTCCATTGGAGAGCGATAACGGCCGACGCGCACAGACCACATACCCGGTTGAAAAAAATTCGCGAGCCGAAGACCCACTACGGACCCGAGCGCACCGGCGCGACCAAAGGCTGCCTTCGTGTCCTGAGCGAGCAGTCGGTTGAACTCAAGCGCGATGTCGTCGCCCGAAAGCTGATAGTGAGGGAATCCGGATTGCCGCCAATAACGCCAAGCGGCACGAACCATTTCCTCACGGTGGGCTCGCGGGAACCGCGCCCATTCGGCTCCGCGTATCGTTAGCGGATCAACTCGGCAAGCGCGCGTTCCTAGTGGTCGATTTCGAGCGATTGCCATAAGGTTGCCGAATGCTTGTACTTGGAATTTTGGAAGTCAGCCAACCGCCGGACCGCCGCGGGTAATTGATCCCGACCCACGCTCTGAAATCCCAATTTGCGGAAAAATGCCACGTTCCAAAACATTGCCAGGACAACGACGAGCTTCTGATTTCTTTCACGGATCACATCTACGCGTGCGCGTGTGAGCGCGGAGCCCACACCGCTCTTCTGTGATTTGCGTTGCACCGCGAGCCCATAGAGGTATCCGCCACCCGAAAATATGCGCACCGCCGCGCATCCGACAACGCCCTGCGGACCAACGGCAACCAAGTACTCGGAGACACGCACGGCGCGGCGAGGACGACGAAGCTCCTGATGAATTCGCCGTATTTCTTTTGCGTCAACCGGTAAGGCGGCCCGGATGGAAATGACCACAATTGTCAAACAGTTTAGACCAAATATGTTTAAAAAGGCAATAGCGGCGTTACGCTGAGATTATGCAAGACGACGCGAATCAACAGCCGATTGTTGAGAACTTGAGGGCGAAATTCGAGCAGCGTCAATCTCGCCTGAATGCAGCCAAGATTGCTTACCTCAATGCGTCCACGCTGGATGGCAAGGAAATCACTTACGACCATTTAAGACGGATTGCCAAAGAAACTATCCAGGCCAACTACGAACTGCAAAAGGCGCAATACGGAGCTGTTCGTTTGAAGCTGAGCGTTGCAAAGCTATTAAGGCGCGGCCGCTGATCCAGTTCTTCGAGTCATGCAAACCGCAATTTCGACCGGCGGTACGAGTTTCGGACAGGAGTTAGGGGTCGAATCTAGCCGTCCACTTGTCCGGTTTGTCGGCGATCCTTCTCTGTGCCAGCGCTCCGCTGGGCCGGAAGCGCAAAGTAACGGGGTGCGCGTAATGCGGCAAATTGAAACGCGTTCTTCAGTAAGTCTTGCCTAAGATTAGAATCTTAATGAAGTGGAATTTGAGGCACTACGTGAGAGCAACGTTGGCTCACGCTTTTTCGCCAAGGGCGCGCGGCTTACGCGCTCCACACGAAATCCACAACGCGCGCTGCTGACTACAGGATTAGGTCAGGATCATTCAGGACAATAGCCCCCATTTTGCCGATGGTCCGCCCCTAGAATGCCGAGAAAGCCTACGAAAAGCGCCCCTTGGTTGCCGAGGAAATTTACTCTTTTCGACATCACGCAGTTGAAATTCTTCCCCGCCCCTAGAATGCCGGCTACTTGGATCATTTGCCCCGACCGCAGGCCGGGACCGCCCTAGAATGCCGACGCTAGGTGACCGCAGAAGTCGATCCACGAAATAAACCAGTGTCTACCGCGACTTGTGCCGTCACAACAGGGCGTTGCGAAGGCTTACAGAGTAGGAACGATCAATGGAGACGGACCAGGAAATCTTGACTATCAAGGATCTCGCGCACGTGCTGCGCTGTTCTAAGGCGCACGCTGCCAATGTACTTCTTGGAAAGGTAGCAGGAATCCCTCGGCTCACCCATGTAAACCTGGGTCGCCGAAAGCTTGTCCGCAGGGAGTGGCTCAATCAATGGCTGGAAGCAAACAAGAACCGCTAGAATCGCAAAGATGGCCGGATTCAGCGCTGGAAACGCAAAAAGGAGCACCAATGCGTCGAAAGCGATTTTTGAAAGGCAGCATTTTCGCCCGTAGACACGGGCGTCACAGGGTTTGGTTAGCCCAATGGTGGGAGAACGGTGTCAGGCGCACAAAGATTCTCGGAAAGCATTCCGATCTTTCTAAGGGTGAAGCCGAAGTTATGTTAGCCCAAATCGTTCAACCACTCAACGCGAAGGCAGGCAAGGTAGACACTCCCGCATTTACGTTCAGACAATACGTGGAAGACAAGTTCCTTCCGGTATGTCGGCGCATGTGGAAGGAATCGACCCGAACCACGTCTGAGCCGGATATCATGCGGCATCTTGTTCCGGCGTTCGAGAAGCAACGATTGGAGGTAATCACACGAGAGCAAATGCAATCGTTTCTTGAGGCGAAGGCTACGAAGTTGTCGTCCAGTGTCGTCGGACATCTGAGGTGGCACCTAAATGCCATTTACAGAATGGCTCAAAGCGATGGCATTGTACTGACGAATCCGGCCGGGGCACTTTACATGCCGGAATGTAAGCCGTCTGCGGCAAAGAGAGTCTTGTCGCTCCAACAGGTGAGGACGGCTCTCAGCGTACTTGATCTCCGGCCGCGGCTCATTTTCCGGCTGGCAGTATTTAGTGGTTTGCGGCCAGGCGAACTTTTTGCAGTCCGGCTAGGGAGGATCGGGGAAAATTCGATCACCATTGATCAACGAATCTACAATGGAAAGCTCGACAATCCGAAAGGAAAAAAAGGGAAGAATACGACGCGCATCGTGGCCTTGACATCCGCCACCGCTTCGGAAATTGAGTTATGGAGAAATTTTCTCCAGAATCGGGAACCAGATGCTTATCTGTTTCCATCCGAAAACCAAACATCGCCGCTCAGACCAAATAATCTTTGGCGGCGAGAGTTTCAGGAACGCCTTGAAGCTGTCGGACTGGGCTGGGTAAACTTTCAAGTTCTTCGTCGAACGAATGCCAGCCTGTCTCGCAAGGCAAAGGTCGATGATAAGGTGTCGGCTGATCAACGAGGCCACGGTCTCGGGGTGAGCTTGGGTGTGTATTCCATTAGCGACCTTGAACAGAAGTTCGAGGCCGTAACGAAGCTCGAAGCCGAAGTGTTGACGCCTTCAAACAGCGTTGATTTTGACGACTTGGAGCATCACAAATTTGGTAGTTTGGAAGGCCCGAAAAAGAAAACGGCGTAAACGGCGTACAAACGCAAAATCGGGAGGCTTCTAAGTTGTTGAAAACATGGAGCGGGAGACGAGAATCGAACTCGCAACCAACAGCTTGGAAGGCTGTGACTCTACCATTGAGTTACTCCCGCGGTCGCGTGGACTTTCTTCATAGTAGCGCGTGCCGGGAGCGCGAAAATAGAATCCGGACGGTGCAAGAAAACCTGATCAAAAATAAATATCCGGCGCGGGTGCGCGTGGTGGAAGTGTCGCCTCGTGACGGACTCCAGAATGAAACCGTGACGGTAGAGGTGACGACGAAGGCCGCCCTGATCGAGGCTCTGGCGGCGGCGGGACTTGGTGTGATCGAATGCGGAAGCTTCGTATCCCCGAAGCGCGTGCCGCAGATGGCGAACACGGCGGAAGTGTTTGCCGCGATCCGGCGGGTGCCGGGCGTCGTCTACTCAGCCTTGGTCCCAAATGTACAAGGCTTGGAAGCGGCCATTAACGCCCATGCCGGCGAGATCGCGATTTTTGCCGCGGCCTCGGAAAACTTTTCGCAACACAACATCCAATGCTCGATCGCCGAGAGTCTCTCGCGCTTGCGCAAAGTGGCGGACGGGGCGATTGCTCGCGGGATGCGAGTGCGCGGCTACGTATCCTGCGTACTTGGTTGTCCATACGAGGGCGCGGTGCAGCTCGATTCCGTTACGCGCGTAGCCGCGGAACTGATGGAGATGGGCTGCTACGAAGTATCTCTGGGGGACACGATCGGCATCGGCACGCCGCGCGCGGCGCAAGCCATGATCACGAACATCGCCAAATACGTGCCGATCGACCGCTTGGCAGTTCACTTTCACGACACGTATGGCCAGGCGCTGGCGAATATTCTGGCGGCGCTGCAACTCGGGGTTGCCGTGGTGGACGCGGCGGTGGCCGGGTTGGGCGGATGCCCGTATGCGCCGGGCGCAACCGGCAATGTAGCGACCGAAGACGTTGTGTACATGCTGAACGGAATGGAAATCGAGACTGGAATCGACCTCGAAAGATTGGCGGCTGCTGGGCGGACAATCTCGCAGGTGTTAGGCCGCGAAACGCAATCGAAAGCGGCGGCCGCGATTGCGCGAAAAGCCTCGCAGGCGCCTATTTCGTAAGAGCGCCGAGCTGTTCATATTGATCGGTAGCGATCAAGTTCACCCCAGCATCGCGGGCAGCCTGCCAGCGCAGTCGAACAGCAGCGGCGGACCCAAAGTTATAGCCCGCATCCCAGCCTTGATTCTCGGCGGGCGTGAAGCCGTCGAGCGTGTAAAAGCGAATCCAATAGCCTAGTTTGTGGGCATAATCGACAAGAGATCGCAGGCGATCCTGATCTGTTGCCGTCCAGTCGCCCGCGCGCGACGCTCCGCCTTCTTCGACGACATACCAGGAATTGTTCCACCAACGGCGATAGTTCGTCGGCGGCGTGGTGAGCAGGCGCTCGGGTGGCAATGTGGCGAGCAGATGGTTGTCTTTGACGGGGGTGGTGTGCGCGGACCCGAACAGCCGCAGGCGCGCGCCGGTGGGCACTTCGTTAAAGAAGACTGCTTCCTGGGCGTCGGAATCCTCGGTGAGAACGAGCAGCGGCTTGGGATCGAACGCGGCGAGCACGCGCGGGTCACTGCCTTTGGGCGCGGTCGTGATCCAGGATTCGTATTCTCCGAGAAGCTCCCAGACAGCATGCAGCAGAGCCGGCTGGGTGTCTTTGAAATCGAAGTGGAGAACGATCATCGGCCAGGTGTCGCGCTTGTTTTCCCGGAGCGCTTTCTCGACCATGGGCCGCACGCGCTCAAAAAAGTGCTGGCGCAGAGTGGGCTCCGCTCCCGTAGGTTGAGGCGTGTGGCTGACCACGATGTGATCGACGTACCAGGCGAGGTCCTGCTCAATCGCAACGGGGAACCCGAAGCTTAAGGCGCGATCAAGGCGATTGGACCATTGGCCCTTATAGGGATAGCAATTGTGGGCGTCCGCAACGGGAAGCCCGGTAAAAAAATTAGTCTGCGCGGAAAGGCAGACGGCCGCGAAAAACAGCAGGACGCGCGCGTTTGGCACCATAGAGACAGTTCATTTTATCCGCATGGCCGTTTCCATCAAAGACATTGCGCGGTTGGCGGGCGTGTCGCACTCGACAGTATCACGCGCGTTGCGGCACAGCCCGCTGATACCGCCGGCGACAACACGCCGCATTCAGCGCATTGCCCAAGAAGCGGGATACACGGCGAGCGCGGTGGCGCGGAGCCTGGTGATGCGCAGGACAGAGGCGATCGGCGTAGTGGTGACATCGATCGCCGATCCGTTCAACGGAGAAGTCGTGCAGGGGATCGAAGAAGAGGCGAACCGGCACGGCTATTCGGTGATCCTGGCGAACTCACAGGCCGATCCGGAGCGGGAGATGACCGTGGTGCGATCGTTTCGCGAACGGCGCGTGGACGGCATCGTAGTGGCGTCGTCGCGAGTCGGAGCGCATTATTTGCCGCTGCTGAAAGAACTGGAGGCGCCGGTGGTACTCTTGAACAATCAGCATCCCAGCGAATTCGTTTATTCGGTGGCGATCGATAATTGCGATGGCGGGTATCAGGCGGTACGCCACCTAATCGATCTGGGGCATCGCCGGATCGCCTACCTGGGCGATCAATTCGGCTTGCAATCGGACACGGAACGGTTTGCGGGATTCAAAAGGGCCATGGCGGAAGCGAAGCTGCCGGTCAAGAGAGATTACGTGGTGCGTGGAGACGGGCGTCCGGGAGAAGGGCGCGCGCGGGCGGCGGAATTGCTGGGACGGAAGAAGCCGCCGACGGCGATTTTTTGCTACAACGATATGACGGCGTTGGGCGTGCTGGAAGAAGCGGCACAGCGAGGCTTCGAACCGGGACGGGATCTCTCGGTGGTGGGCTTCGACGATCTATTTTTCGCGGCGCTCCTACAGCCCGGACTGACCACGATCCGGCAGCCCAAGCGGGAACTCGGGCGGCGCGCGATGGCATTGCTGCTGGCGTTATTGCGGGGCGAAGAAGCTGAGCGAACCGCCCTGATACAAGGCGAACTCGTCGTGCGCGGATCGACCGGCACCCCGTCTACCAACTTATCTCGGCCGGAAAAAATTCCGCGACGAGGTCCTGGTAGTACGGCATGATCTCCTTCACATTCGGCCGCTCGAGACCTTTCGAATAGAGATCGTAGGGATTGAACTTGCGCACCCATTCGAACATTTTCTCGTCCTGATCGTTCATCAGATGCCGGTACGCGCCATGCCGGTGCGCCGGGTAAAACGAGTGATAGCGCAGCATGTATTGCGCTGGCTCGGGCAGATAATTACGGGTCACGGTATAGATGTACTCGTCGTGGCCCCACGATAGCTGGACGTTATCGAGCCCGCAGTTCGGGGAGTAGATGCCGTATTTGGTTTGGTATTCAGGCACCTTGCTGTCGGGATTCGCGGCGAAGAACTCCGGGAAGACAATCTGATCGGAATAGGCGCACCCGGTCGGAAACGTGTCGCCGACAACTGCCCATTGCGGCTCGCCATAGAGACAGAGCACCTTGCCAAGATCGTGCATGAAGCCGGTAAGCACGAACCAGCGCGGCTGGCCGTCTTTGCGGATGGCTTCCGAGGTTTGCAGCAGATGCTCGATCTGCGTGACGTCGGTGTCCGGATCGCTGTCATCGACCAAAGTGTTCAGGTAATCCGCCATCTCCCACATGCTTTTTTTGCCACGCGTGAGGAATGCGAATTCGGCCTTCTTTTTTAGCACGAAATCGAGCGTCTGATTGGCATGGTTCAGCCGATAGAATTCGGTGACGGTGGGGTTGGCGTCGGCGCGATAGTTGCGAAACTCTTCCTCGCCTTTTCCTTGCTGGTAGCGCGTGGCGACAAAATCGTCCCATTCATCGAGTTCGGCGAGCGGGGCGTGATCGGTAGTGGCGGATGACATGGTAGTTTGTGCTTTTTCTTATTATGCACACGTGTGCATTAGGAATGCAAATCGGTGTTTAAACCGGGCGCAAACCGTAGCTTGAAGGATTAAGGTGGTGCGGTCTCTAGCCGATAAAGACAATGTGGCACGCCGCTAACCTGACGAGGCGGGCCGCCTGTTATGTTTGAACTAGCCGTTCGCGGCCGCTAGCCGGATGCAACCACAATGAATGCAATAGCCACGCGGAACCGCGCGCCACGGCTCCCGGCGAGGATCGCCGACCAGCCCCCACAAGCCGTCCAGCCCGAACCCCTGGCCGCGGAGAAAAGCTCGTTTTCCGTCATCCTCCTGGGCCTATATGTCTTTCTGTTGACCAGTCGAGCTTTGGACATTTCCAACATCGCTCTTCTGCACATACCGCTGATTCTGCTCGTACTTTTGGTGATCACGGTCCTGGCGAAAGGCGACTTGAAATCCGCGCTCCGCTCGAAAATTACAAAATCTTTTCTGGCGCTGAATGTCTGGGTCTGCGTCTGCTTTCCGTTCAGCCGTTGGCGTGGTGGAAGTTTGCCGCACGTTGTGACTTCAGTTGAATCGTTCGCCGTGTACTTACTATTGTTCCAACTCGTCAGAACCGGCAAGGACTGGCGGACCGTGGCCAAAGCGTACGCCCTGGGCGTGCTAGGAGCCGCATTGCTGAGCTTTGTTTTCGGGCAGTCGATAGAAGGGCGCGTGTCCGTGGTAGCGGGGTCGCTGGCGGATCCCAACGAATTTGCCCTGCGGCTGGTGTTGGGATTACCTTTTTGGTGGTATCTGGCAAGTCAATCGAGAGCTTTTGGCAAGCTCGTGTGTTTTGCCCTGACGGTACCTATTTTCGTGAGCTTCGCGAGAGCGGGATCGCGTTCAGCTCTGGTGGCCCTCATTGTCCTATTCGCAATGATGTTCCTTTTTGTGAACCTGAAGCAGAAGGCATTGATGATCGCGGTGGCGGTCGTGGGTTTGGTCGTCGGAGTGGCTTTCCTGCCCAATTATTTGAAAGTACGCTTTACGACGCTGTTCACAAAACACGATGCGACCCAGCTCACAATGGACGAACGGATGCGGCTCGGTGGGGACATCGAATCCTCCGAAACGCGTGAAATGCTGTTGTGGCAAGCCATTCAAATGACCTGGGAGCATCCGATCGTGGGTATTGGCCCGGGAGTGTTCGGTGACGTCGCCTGGAATGAGCGCAAGGCTAGTTCCGGAGTCGGCGGCAATTTACTTGTATCGCATAATACGTACACGCAAATGTCGAGCGAAACGGGGATACCGGGGTTCCTATGTTTCGTGGCAACGATTCTGCTGAGTATCAAGTATTCTTTGGCAGACTACCAGCGCAACCGGGAAATCAATCCGGCAGTTGCCCGAAGCGGCCTCTATATGTTCGTCTGCCTGATCGGGTTAGCCGTCGGAATTTTTTTTCTGAGCGTTGGCTACGGCATGTTCCTTGCGGTTTTATTCGGCCTGGCAGGTTCTTTGCACAGGACCGCCGGGGTGGAGGCGGCGAAAATACGAGAAGGAATTCCAGTGGAGGATGCGGCGCTGCCGGATCGGTCGATGCAACCGGAGCCGCGCGCCAAAACGCGAAACAATTTTCTCAACGGACGGCGTGTACGTTTTGGCCGCTTCGCCGGCCGCGGCGGTCAGGTCTAAAGTCGAGTAGTTGAAAATATGTGTGGGATTGCCGGATTTGTCAATTTAAAGGACCGCGCCGCGGGGGCTCCGGATTTGCGGCGCATGATGGACACAATCGCGCACCGCGGCCCGGACGGCCACGGGGTCTATGAAGATGGGACGGCGTTTCTGGGCCACCGCCGGCTGAGCATCATCGACGTAGCCGGCGGCCACCAGCCGATGCCGAACGAAACCGGGTCGGTGCATATCACTTTCAACGGCGAGATCTTCAATCACGCCGCTATCCGGCCGAAGCTCGAGCAGGCCGGACACCGCTACGCCACTCGCTGCGATACCGAAACCATCGTGCATGCCTACGAGGAATACGGAGCAGACTGCGTTGCTCATTTTCGCGGCATGTTCGCGTTCGCCATCTGGGACGCCGGGCGGCGCACGCTGTTCTGCGCCCGCGACCGGCTGGGAATCAAGCCGCTCTACTACTTTTCGAACGGGCGGGTGTTCGCCTTTGCATCCGAGATCAAAGCGCTGTTGCGGCATCCGGAGATCCGGACGGAATTCAACCCGGCGCTGCTCGCCGAGTATCTGACTTTCGGCTATACCAGCGGCGAGACGACGCTATTCGGCGGCATCCGCAAGCTGATGCCGGGACATACATTGACGCTCGATGTGAACACCGGGCGCGAGCAGATCCGGCGCTACTGGGACGTTCCGGCGGCGGGCGAAGAGGCCGGCAAGACGGAGCAAGAGTGGATCGCGGAGTGCCGGGCGCGGCTCGAAGAGACCGTCCAAATGCGGCTGATGAGCGACGTGCCGCTGGGCATGTTTCTGAGCGGCGGCGTGGATTCGAGCGCGATTGCGGCGCTGATGAAGCGGATGCGCACCGAGCCGGTGAAGACGTTCGCGGTGGGCTATCGGGAGGCGGCTTACAGCGAACTCGGATACGCGCGCGAGGTGGCCGAAACCATCGGAACCGATCACCACGAAGTGACGATCGGGATGGAGGATTTCTTCAACGCGCTGCCGCGGCTGATCTGGCACGAAGACGAGCCCATCACCTGGCCTTCGAGCGTCTCGCTGTATTTTGTTTCGCGGCTGGCGGCCGAGCAGGTGAAAGTCGTGCTGACGGGCGAGGGCAGCGATGAGCTGTTTGGCGGCTACGAACGCTACCAACACTACCTGTTTAACCGCCGTTGGGCGGATCGCTATCGCGTTCTGCCGGGCGTGTTGCGCGGCGCGGCGCGCAGATCGATAGAAAGCTCGAGTCTGCTCTCGGCGGATCTGCGGCGCAAGCTGCAACATACGTTTTTAGGACGCGAGGCAACGATAGAGTCGTTGCAGCTCGACAATTTCTACGGCGCGTTTTCGGCGGCCGAGCGTGACGCTGATGCTCGCCCCGCGTGCGGGCGCGCAACTTGATCCCTATGCGAGTTACCTGTCTTATTGGAACGCGCGCGGCGGCCCTGTGCTGTCGCAGATGCTGTATGCCGATCAGAAGACCTATCTAGTGGAGCTGCTGATGAAGCAGGACCAGATGAGCATGGCCGCCTCGATCGAGAGCCGGGTGCCATTTCTGGATCATCCTTTTGTGGAGTTTGCCGCGACTGTCCCGGAAGACATGAAGATCCGGAATGGCACGGGAAAATACATCATGAAGCGAGCGGTGGAAGATCTGCTGCCGCACGGCATCATCTATCGCAACAAAATGGGCTTTCCAACTCCGCTCAAGAGTTGGCTCCGGGACGAGCGCGCTGCGCCCATCTTCTCACTGTTGACAGACCGCGAAGGACTGCTGGCCGAGTATCGTCGATTTGGACTATGTAGAGAAACTGATCGAGCGGCAGCGCGGCGGAGTCGAAGACGCGACCGATCGCTTATGGCGACTGTTGAATCTGCAGTTGTGGGGCGACTTGTTCTTGCGCGGACGCCGCGACGAACATTGGGAAGGGTTGTTGCACGCTCCGGCGCTGGCATGAAAATCCTTTGGGTCAAGACAGATTTTCTGCATCCCACCACGCGCGGCGGCCAGATACGCACGCTCGAGATGGTACGGCAGCTTCACCGGCGGCATGAAGTTCATTATTTGGCTTTCGACGATCCGGCCCATCCCGAAGGGCTCGCGCGAAGCTCTGAATATTGTTCGGCGGCTCATCCAGTGCGGTTCGAGCCAATCCCAAAACGATCCATCCGGTTCGGCGGGCAATTATTAGCGGGCCTGTTTTCGCCCATTCCAGTGGCCGGCATCCGCTGGCGATCGCAGGCGATGCGGGAGACGGTGAACGCGCTGCTAGCCGCCCATCGCTTCGACGCCAAAGTATGCGATTTTATTTTTCCGAGCATCAACATTGGCGACTTGCGCGGGTGGACGTTGTTTCAGCACAATGTGGAATCGGTGATCTGGGAACGGCACGCGGAGAGCGGCCGGACGTGGGCGCATCGCGCGTACTTTGCGATGCAGGCCCGGCGGATGTTCGAATGGGAAAAAACGATCTGTCGCAGCGCTTCGCAAGTAGTCGCGGTTTCTGACGTGGACGAGCGGACGATGCGGGCGCGGTTCGGTGTGGAGCGCATTTCCTCCGTACCGACGGGCGTAGATTTGCCGTACTTCGAGCGGCCGGCGAACACTGAGGTCCAGCACGACCTGGTGTTTGTCGGATCAATGGACTGGATGCCGAATATCGATGGCATGCGGTGGTTCCTGGACGAAGTGTTTCCATTGATCCGGGCGAAGAAACCGAACTGCAGCCTGGCGATCGTCGGCCGCCAGCCGCCGGCGTCGCTCGTGGCCGAACAGAATACGCATGTCACAGTGACGGGGACCGTGCCGGACGTGCGGCCGTTCCTTTGGCACGCGCCGGTCTCGATCGTTCCGCTGCGCATTGGAGGGGGAACCCGGCTCAAGATCTTTGAAGCGATGGCCGCCGGAACCGCGGTGGTTTCCACCACCATCGGGGCCGAGGGCCTGCCCGTTACGCACGGAGAGACCATACGAATTGCGGACTCGGCGCGCGAATTCGCGGCGAAGTGCCTCGAACTACTGGAGAATAGGGAAGCGTGCGAGCGCATGGCGACAAACGCACTGAATCTGCTGCGCGCGAAATTCTCGTGGGAGCACGTGACAGATAGTTTTGAACGCGCGCTCGAAGCGGCCGAGGCCCCGGTTTCGCGGACCGCATGACCGCGGCAGTCCTGATCTTTATCGCGAGCGTCGGATTCGTTGTTTACGTTCTCGCTGGATATCCGTTGCTGCTGTCGCTCTGGGCGAAAGCGCGCCCGAGGCCGATACGGAAAACGGCCCTCCGCACGCGCGTTTCGATCGTAGTCCCGGTGCGCAACGGAGCGCGCTGGTTGCAAGCGAAAATTCGGTCGTTACTCGAGACGAATTATCCCGGCGATCTCATCGATATTTTGATCGTGTCCGACGGCTCGACAGATGGATCGGATGCGCTCGTCAGCCAGTATCCGGATGCGCGGGTGCAATTGCTGGCCCTGCCGCCAGGGGGCAAAGCTGTGGCTGTGAATCGCGGGATTGAGAGCGTCTCGGGAGAAATTGTGGTGTTGACGGATGTGCGGCAGACATTCGATCGCGACGCGATTCCCAAGCTGTTGGCCTGCTTCGCGGAGCCCGAGGTGGGCGTAGTGACCGGCGAACTCGTGATCCGCGAAGGAGCAAGCCGCGAGGAGTACAACACCGGGCTCTATTGGCGCTATGAGAAATGGATCCGGCGCAATCTGAACCGCATCGACGCGATGCTTGGGGCGACGGGTTCAATTTATGCGATCCGGCGCGAGCTGGCGCCACAGATTCCCGCGGAGATCTTGCTCGACGATGTCTACGTGCCGTTTACGGCGGCCTTTCGCGGCTCACGTATCTACTTTGAAGACGGAGCCAAGGCTTACGATTTGCCGACTGCGTTGCAGGCTGAGTTTTGGCGCAAAGTGCGGACCCAGGCGGGCGTATACCAGATTCTGTTTCATTTCCCCGCGCTGCTTTCGCCATTCAACCGCCGGTTCCTTCATTTTCTCTCGCATAAGATCGGCCGCTTACTGCTGCCGTTTGCGCTGCTGGCAGCCGCGCTCGCGAGCTTCTTTTTGCCCGATCCCTGGCGGATCGTCGTGCTGGTATTGCAAGGAACTTTCTATGCTCTCGCGCTCGTGGATCCAGTGATTCCCGAACGCAGTCTCATAAAACGCTTGTCCGCAACGATACGAGCCTTCGTCGTTCTGACAGCGGCGGCCGCATGCGCGTTGGCGGTGTTTGTCCTGCCGGCGCGGCAATTGTGGAAGGAGACGCGCGTAGGCGCTTCGGAGCGATAGGATACAAATATGGACGCTCTTCAGTTTTCGCGCGATTACAAAACAAAGCTGTTCGGTGCGCTCGATTCGATAGATCTGGGAAGCGTCGACCGGGCAATCGGGACGCTACGCCAGGCGCGGGACAACAATCGGCACATTTTTGTTTGCGGGAACGGAGGCAGCGCCTCGACAGCATCGCACTTTGTGACGGACATGGTGAAGGGCGCGAGCTTCAATCGCGATGCCAGATTCCGCATCATGGCGCTGACGGATTCGCTCTCGACCATCACTGCGTATTCGAACGATGTTAGTTACGAGTGTATATTCGCCGAGCAGCTCAAGAATTTCGCGCAGCGCGGCGACGTGGTTATGGCGATCAGCGGATCGGGCAACTCGCCCAATGTGCTATGCGCGGTGGACTACGCGAATTCGCTAGGGTGCGAGACAATCGCGCTCACCGGACGCGACGGTGGCAAGCTGGGCCAGATGGCCAAGCTGCAAGTTCGAGTGGGCGAGCCGCACATGGGGAGAATCGAAGACGGGCATATGATCGTTTGCCACATGATTTGCTATTACTTCATGGAAAATTGAGCGGCAATCGGCAACTGCGCTGATAGTATGGCTCAGATGTCTGGTTCCCCCATTGGTTCTCCCAATAATTCTCTGAGTGGAAAAATCGCGCTGATCACAGGCGCCAGTAAAGGACTCGGAAAAGCGATGGCTCTGGCCCTGAGCCAGGCGGGCGCCACGATCGCTTTGGTGTCGCGTGACGAAACCAAACTGCAGGCCGTAAAGCGCGAGGTTGAGGAGTCGGGCGGCAAGGCGGAGTTGTTTATCGCCGACGTAAAGGACGAGCAACAAGTCGAGCGGCTGGAAGCGGAGGTTTCGAAGCGGCTCGGCAAAATCCAGATTCTGGTGAACAACGCGGGCGTGAACCTTCGCAAGAATCTGATTGATTTTTCGCTCAGCGAATGGCAGAGCGTGATGGATACAAACTTGACGAGCGTATTCCTGATGTGCCGGAAGTTTGTGCCCCACATGCGCGGCACTGGATATGGACGCATCCTGAATATGACGTCGATTATGAGCCATGTCTCGCTGCCGCAGCGCAGTGCTTATTCGGCGAGCAAGGCGGCCCTGCTGGGCCTGATCCGCGCTCTGGCTCAGGAACTGGCGCCGGAAGGCATCACGGTGAATGGGATCAGTCCGGGGCCATTCGGCACCGAAATGAACCAATCGCTAATGCAGGACCCGGAAGCGAATGCGCAATTTTTGGCAAATCTTCCGGTGGGCCGCTGGGGAAAAGTAGAGGAGATCGGCGGGCTCGCCAGTTACTTGTGCTCGGAAGCGGCCGGCTTTATCACGGGGACGGATATTCTCATCGACGGCGGCTGGTGTGCACGCTGAGACGCGGCTGTATCGCCGCGTTACCTGGCGCCTGATTCCATTTCTCTTCCTCTGCTACATCTTTGCGTACGTAGACCGCGTAAACGTAGGGTTCGCCAAACTGCAGATGCAGGCGGACCTGGGGTTGAGCGATGCCGTGTATGGCACCGGCGCGGGGATTTTTTTCATCGGCTATTTTTTCTTTGAAGTGCCGTGCAATCTGGCGCTGCAGAAGATCGGCGCGAAGTATTGGCTCGGCCCCATCATGATCGTCTGGGGAATGGTGTCGGCCTGCACTATGCTCGTGCGCAATGAAGCGGAATTCTATACCGTGCGTTTCGTGCTGGGACTGGTGGAATCCGGATTTTTCCCCGGCGTCATTTTGTACCTGACGTTCTGGTTCACCAGTAAATATCGCGCGAAAATGGTGGCCGCCTTCATGACGGCGATTCCGCTGTCGGGCGTTTTCGGCGGGCCCGTATCGGGGTGGCTGCTGGCGCACATGTCTTCGGTTGGCGGATTGCGCGGGTGGCAATGGCTGTACGTGGTGGAAGCCGTGCCTTCACTGTTTGCGGGTGTGATCGCGATGTTTTTCCTGAGCGACAATCCAGCCAAGGCCAAATGGTTGAACGCGGAGGAACGCGATCTGTTAGTGCGGCGGCTCGAAGAAGACGAAGCCGGCAAGAAGAGCGCGGGCGGACATCACAAACTCATCGACGCGCTCAAAAATCCGAAGGTCTGGTTATTCTGTCTGATCTATTTCGGCGTCGTAATGGGCAATTACGGGCTGCAGTTCTGGCTCCCGCAGATCATCAAAGACACGCTGACCAAAGACCCCTGGCATATCGGCCTGCTGACCATGATTCCGTGGGGCGCAACCGCAATAGTCATGGTGCTCGTTGGGCACCATTCGGATGTCACCGGCGAGCGCTGCTGGCACGTGGCGCTGTCCGCTGTCGCCGGTGGAATCGGTTTGGCGCTTTCTTCCATTCCGGGAATTTCCGGACCACTCGGCCTTGCGGCGCTCACGCTAGGGACCTGTGGAATTATTTCCGCCTCGTCGAGTTTCTGGTCCTTACCGACATCGTACTTGTCAGGCGCGGCGGCCGCCGGCGGCATCGCGTTGATTAATTCCGTGGGCAATCTCGGAGGATTTGTAAGTCCCTGGCTGGTGGGGATCATCAATCAAACGACGCACAAAATGACACCGGCTTTACTCACGCTCGCGGGAACTTGCTGGATGTCGGCGGTCATTACGATCGCATTCTTCCGGCGGAGGCCGCAGCCGCGCGATATTAGCGCGGCGCTACACTAGACAAAATTACTCAAAAAGGACGGCAAAATTGGCCTTTGATAACAGAGTTAAGTTAGCTGGCAGCGAAAGAAAACCGCCTAAGAACGCGAGTAAAGCGGGAAAGGTACAAAAAGATTCGCAGGTCAGCGTAACCGTGGTCGTTCGCCGGAGTGGCGCCGGCGCGGCCGCCGCGGATCCTGGCGATCTGGATGTAGTGGAGCGATTCGCCCACCATGCCCATCTCACTGTCGTCGACAGTAATTCGCGCAAGCGGCGCGTGATCCTGACTGGCAGCGCCAGTGACGTGTCCAAAGCGTTTGGCGCGAAGCTGACCCGCTACAAGAGCAAGCAAACCGGCACTACGTTCCGCTGCCGAACCGGGATGTTGACGGTTCCCGAAGAGCTGCACGGGATGGTAGTCGCCGTCTTGGGCCTCGACAATCGCCCTGTCGCGAAACCGCATTTTCGAAGGAAGAAAGCCGCGCAAGCGACTTCGTTCACTCCGATACAGGTCGCCACGCTTTACAATTTTCCGAAAGACGTATTCGGCGCCGGGCAGACGATTGCCCTTGTCGAGTTAGGTGGGGGCTATCAGACTGCGGACCTTACCACCTACTTCGGGAATCTGAAAGTCCCCGTGCCGAAAGTAACCGCAGTCTCCGTCGATGGCGGGAAGAATACGCCCGGATCGGATGCCGATGGAGAAGTGCTGCTCGATATTGAAATCGCCGGCGCAATCGCCTATCAGGCGAACATAGCGGTGTATTTCGCGCCCAACACCGACCAGGGATTTGTGGATGCGATCACGGACGCGGTTCACGATACCGCGCGCAAGCCCTCTGTCATTTCGATCAGTTGGGGCGCTCCGGAAGACTCTTGGACCGAGCAGGCGCGAACGGCCATGAATGCGGCGCTCGAAGACGCCGCCGCGCTTGGCGTTACGGTCACTGTCGCCTCGGGTGACAACGGTTCTACCGACGGCGAGACCGATGGCAACCTGCACGTCGATTTTCCGGCCTCGAGCCCCTTCGCGCTGGCGTGTGGCGGCACAACACTCTACGGTTCCGGCAGCAAGATTTCATCCGAAATCGTTTGGAACGAGACCGCAAATAAGAATGGCGCGACAGGTGGTGGCGTGAGCGCGTTGTTCGCTTTGCCCACCTATCAGAAATCCGCCAGCGTACCGCCAGTGCCGCAAATTAATTTCGCGGGACGCGGTGTACCTGACGTTTCGGGCGATGCCGATCCAACCACGGGTTATCAAGTCCGCGTTAACGGAAAAGATCAGGTCTATGGTGGCACGAGCGCCGTGGCGCCGTTATGGGCGGCTTTGATCGCGCTTCTGAATCAGAAACTGGGAGCGCCCGTAGGTTTTCTCAATCCGAAACTGTACGGCCTGCAGCCGGCCGCATTCAGAGACATCACCAGTGGGAACAATGACGACGGCGGCCACGGCAATTACAATGCGCGTGCCGGCTGGGACCCTTGCACCGGTTTAGGAAGTCCGAACGGCACGGCGCTCCTTAGCGCACTATCGCCGGCGCAACGCGTGGAGATCGCGGGCAGCGCCGCGAAACCCAGGATCGCCGGAACTTGGTCATCCGCCGATCCCAATCAGCCAATCGGCGCGACTATTGTGCTTCGCAGGCCCGCGCAAACCGCCGATCTGAGCGAGCAGATTCTCTCCGGCGGGTTCAAGCCGGCATCAGAAGGCGCGGCGGAGCAGGCGCTCGCCGCCAGCCCGGACGACTTGGCCGCAGTTCACAGTTTCATCCAAATGCAGGGCCTTAGCATCGCGAGCGAAAATGCGGCGGCGCGGACCATCCAGGTGCAGGGCACTGTCGGGCAAATGAGCTCGGCATTTGGCGTCTCAATCGGCTCGGTAAGCGATTCGTCCGGCGCTGCGCATCTCACTTACCGCGGAGCCATCTCCGTACCCGCCGATCTGAAGGACATCGTGACGGCGGTTTTAGGTTTGGACCAGCGCCCCGTCGCCCAGCGGCGCGGGGCGGCAACCGCTCAATAGATGGGCGCTTCACCCGGCGGCCGGGTCTTCCACCGCCGGTGTATCCACATCCATTGATCCGGATATTGCCGGATCGTATGCTCCAGAAACGCGTGGATTCGCTGCGTGTCCGCGCGCTCGTCGCCGGTCAGTTCGATAGCCGGAAAAAAGCGCAACACGTAACGCTTCGTGTTCGGATCCCACAGAGCGAAACCAGGCACCACCGCGGCTTGCGAATGATAGGCAAGTTTGACGAAGCCTAACCCCGCACACGCCGGCTTGCCGAAAAATTCGACAAACACGCCTTCGTTCTCGCTCGTGTTCTGATCGATCAAGACTCCCACCGCTTCGTTGTTCCGAAGCGCTTTTAGCACTGCGCGCGCAGCGTCGCGTTTAAAGATCAGGCGGTTTCCGGAGAGCGTGCGGCGCTCTTCTACTAATCGGTCAATCAGCCGGTTATCGAGCGGACGCACCATCACATTCATCGGCTCCGTCATCACCGCATGTGCGAACGCGCTCAGCTCCCAATTCCCCAGATGCGCCGTGGCCACCAAAACCCCGCACCCAGCCTGCTTGGCCGCCGTATAGTGTTCCAGTCCTTCATATGCAATCCATGTGTTGATATTCGCAGCGTGCAGGGAAGGAAATCGTGCGACTGCCAGCAGTAACCGGCCAATGCTGCGGAACGTGCCATCGACGATCGACTCGCGCTTCGCCGGATCGAGCTCCGGAAGCGCCATGGCAAGATTCAGGCGCGCAATCCGGCGCAGTCTCGGCACGGCCCGGTCCAGCAGCTTGGCAGCGCCAGAGGCGAGCCGTTCCGCGGCCGCTCGCGGCAGAAAACGAAGGGCTGCAACCAGGCTATACGCGAGAATATACTCCGCCCAAAGTTGAGTTCGATTTTTCTTTTGGGCCAATAGTGGAGTTTAGTCGATCCAGCCGCCGCCGAGCACCAGATCCGCATCATAAAAGACGGCGGCCTGGCCGGGCGTCACGGCGCGCTGTGGTTGACGGAAGCGCACCTCGACCCGCTCCGGATCGCCAGTGGGCACGAGCGTGGCCTCCGCGGGAGTGTGCTTGTTTCTGATCTTGACCTGCGCCGGGCGAGCTTCGCGTAACGGGCCCACCGAAAGCCAATTCACTCCACTGGCAATGAGCGAATCTTTCATGAGTTCGCGTTGGCGGCCCACGTGTACGCGACGAGTAGAGGGATCTGTTGAAATCACATACAACGGCTCGTCGGCCGCAACTCCCAGGCCGCGTCGCTGCCCGACCGTAAAACGATGCGTTCCGCCGTGTTCGCCGACCACCTCGCCTGCCGTGTCCACAATTTCTCCTTTTCCATCGGGCAGTTCTCTGCCCTGCTCGGCGAGATATGCCTTGATGAAATTCGCGTAGTCTCCGCTCGGCACAAAGCAGATTTCCTGGCTGTCGTTCTTGTCGGCCACAGGAAGGCCGAGCTCTTTCGCCAACTCGCGTACCTGTGGTTTCGCCATGCCGCCTAGCGGAAACAACGTCCGCGCCAATTGCGCCTGAGTTAATCCAAAAAGAAAATACGTCTGGTCCTTATTGGCATCCACGCTCGTGCGCATCTCGTAGCGGCCTGTCACGGCGTTATAGCTCAAACGCGCATAGTGCCCGGTCGCGATCTTTTCGGCTCCCACGCCATCCGCCATTTCGAGGAACTGATCGAATTTGATGAAGTTGTTGCACTGCGCGCAAGGAATCGGCGTGCGGCCCGCGAGATAGTCTTCGACGAACGGCTTCACGACCTGCTCTTCGAAGCGCTCCTCAAAATTCACGACGTAGTACGGAATTCCGAGAATCGAAGCGACGAAACGCGCATCGTAGACATCGTCGAGCGAGCAGCATCGCCCGACCGCGCCGCCTTCCGGAATCAATTCCGGTAGCCGCCGCTGGTTCCAAAGCTGCATGGTCAGCCCGACTACTGGAGCGCCCTGGCGTTGCAGCAAGCCGGCAACCACCGAGCTATCCACACCGCCCGACATGGCTACGGCAATGGGCGCAACGGAATTATCCGGCAAGGCGTTTCTCCTCTTTTCGCAACTTTTCGGCGGCGCGCGCCGTTGCATCTACCAATGCTTCTATCTCCTCGGCCGTGTTGTAACGCCCGAATGAGAACCGGACACTTGAGCGCGCTTCCTCGCGGCTGCGTCCCATCGCCAGCAGCACGTGCGAAGGCTCGATGGAGCCACTGCTGCACGCCGAGCCGGTCGAGACCGCCATACTCTGAAGATCGAGCGCGATGGCTAACGCCTCGCCGGAGATGCCGCGAAACAGCACGCTGCTGGTGTTTGGCACTCTTGGATTCTGCAAACCGTTCACTTCAATCCACGGAAGCCGCTTCCCCAGTTCCTTCTCAAACTCGTCTCGCAGATGCGCTTCCATGCTGCCGCAAAGCTCAACCGCTCGCGCGAACGCCATCGCGGCCGGAACATTCTCCGTCCCGGCGCGGCGCTCACGTTCGTGGCGCCCGCCGAATTGGATACCGCGCAGCGGCGTGCCTTTCCGTACATAGAGCGCGCCAACTCCTTTCGGAGCAAAAAGCTTGTGCGCGCTCAAAGAATAGAGATCCACACCTAGTTCCCGAACATCTACCGGAATTTTTCCAGCCGCCTGCACGCCGTCGGAATGAAAATAAATCGCCTGCCCCCCTCGGCGGCGTTCCTCGACTAACTTCGCTATTTCCCGCACCGGCTGAATCGTGCCGGTTTCGTTGTTCGCGTGCATCATGGAAACCAGCACCGTATCGTCGCGCAGACTCTCTTCGATAGCCGCGACATCGACGACACTCACCTCCACTCCCTCGCGCCCGAGCTGGCGAACACACTCGAGAACCGATGGATGTTCTATCGCCGTTGTCACCACGTGCTTGCGATCGCCCGGAAGACCGCGAACCATTCCTAAAATCGCAAGATTGTTCGCTTCCGTCCCGCCGCTCGTGAATACTATCTCGGCCGCGGACCCGCCCAAAAATCCGGCAATGCCGCGGCGCGCTTTTTCGAGATGCTGCCGGGCCAGTTGCCCCGGCCGATGAATGCTTGACGCATTCCCGTAAACCTCCCGCAAAGCAGACGCCATCGTCTCGGCCACTTCGGGCGCGAGAAAGGTAGTCGCATTGTGGTCGAAATACGGCACACGGCGTTCAACAGGCGGGTTTCATTACAATCTTAGCAACGCATGACGCGTCCCATCATTACGCTGACAACCGATTTTGGACTGCAGGATCATTACGTGGGCGCCATGAAAGGCGTGATAGTGAGCCGCTGTCCGCAAGCCCACTTAGTCGACATCACGCATGACATTCCCCCTTTTTCGCTCTATGCCGGCGCTTATGCCATCGATCAGGCGGCCCCGTTCTTTCCTCCCGGCACGATTCACGTCGTAGTCGTCGACCCCGGCGTCGGTACCGATCGCAAGGCGCTCCTGGTCGAATTTCAACAACAGTTCTTCATCGCTCCCGACAACGGGGTGCTCAGCCTGACGCTCGCGCGAACCGGCATCAGCATAGCTCGCGAAATCACCAATCGGGACCTCTGGCTTCCGCACCCCTCCAGCACCTTCCACGGACGGGATATTTTCGCCCCAACGGCCGCCGCGCTGGCCGGCGGAATCGCCCAGCCTAACGACATTGGCCCGCTCCTCGAAAACATCGAACAGCTTCCCGGCCTTGCACCCATAGAACTGGAGCGTGGCGCATGGCGAGGCAAGATTCTGAGTGTCGATCGATTCGGGAATGTGATCACCAACTTCAGGCCGCCCGCCGGAAGCTTTTCGCTCATCATCGGACAGCACACGATCACCGAGGTTCGCCAGAGTTTCGGCGCCGCGGCGCCAGGCCTCGTATTTGCGTACTCGGGAAGTTCAGGCTACCTGGAAGTGGGAATGAACCGGGGGCACGCCGCTCAGACCATCGGAGCGGCGGCAGGCGATACCGCCATCTTGCGTCGGCGCGATACAATTGAGTAATTTCTTCAGGTTCTCTCATGACCTCCGCCGAACCCATAACACGCTCTCGCGCCGCCGAATTCCGCGCCAAGCTGCAGTCGAAAATCGTTGTAGCCGACGGAGCAATGGGTACGATGCTCTATGCCAAGGGTATTTTCATCAATCGCTGTTTCGATGAATTGAACCTTTCAGCGCCACAAATAGTTAAAGAGATACATCAAGAATACGTTCGCGCCGGCGCGGAAGTGATCGAAAGTAACACTTTCGGCGGCAATCGTATCCGCCTGAATGCATTTGGATTCGGCGAGAAGTTCGTCTCGATTAATCAGACAGGCGTAAGACTGGCGCGAGAGGCCGCCGGCGATCGCGCTTTCGTGGCCGGTGCGATCGGGCCGCTTGGAGCGCCCATCGAACCCCTGGGACCTATTTCCTTTGCCGAAGCACGTTCTATTTTCAAGCAACAAGCCGAGGCGCTCATCGAGGCAGGTATCGATCTGCTGGTGCTCGAGACTTTTTATGATTTGAGCGAATTGCGAGAAGCAATCTTCGCGGCGCGAGAGGCGGCCGGACCTGAAATGGTGATCGTAGCCCAGGTCACAGTGGAAGACGACGGAACTCTCCGTGACGGCACGAGCACCGAAACCTTTACTCGAAGCTTGGACGAATGGCCTGTTGATGTAATTGGGATTAACTGCTCGGCCGGCCCCAAAACTGTGCTTGACACCATCGAGAAAATGGTGCCGCTGACGACAAAAGCCCTCAGCGCGATGCCCAACGCCGGTCTGCCGGCCAAGGTGGAAGGCCGCAACATTTATCTTTGCTCGCCCGAGTACATGGCGCAGTATGCTCGCCGTTTTCTGCAGGCGGGCGTGCGGCTCATTGGGGGCTGCTGCGGCACGACTCCGGAGCATATCAAGAATATCTGCAGTGAGGTGCGCTCCCTGCAGCCGGTTCAACATCGCACGGTGGCTGTCGAAACAATCGACGAAACGAAACCCCCGGTAAAGCGGCTCGCGAAAATTCCGATCGAACAAAAGTCTGCTTTGGGCAAGAGTCTGGCGACGGGCAAGTTCGTGGCGTTCGTCGAAATTCTTCCGCCGCGCGGCGTGGATGCCTCAAAAGAAATCGCCGGCGCTAAGCTATGCAAGGAACATGGCATCGATTGCATCAACGTGCCGGACGGCCCGCGCGCCAGCGCCCGGCTGAGCGCACAGGTCACCTGCCAACTGATCCAGCAGCACGCCGGTATCGAAGCGGTTCTCCACTTCTGTTGCCGCGATCGCAATATTCTAAGCATGCAATCGGAGCTGCTCGGCGCGCATACTACGGGCGTACGAAACCTGATCTGTATCACGGGCGATCCGCCCCGCATGGGCTCTTATCCCGACGCGACTGCGGTCTTTGATGTCGATGCCATCGGCCTCACCAATATCGTGAATCAGCTCAACCAGGGACTGGATATTGGAGGCAATCCCACCGGTTCGCAAACCGCTTTGCTGATCGGCGTCGGCGCGAATCCCGGCGCTCCCAACATGGATGAAGAGCTGCGGCGCTTCGCCTGGAAAGTCGAAGCCGGGGCGGAGTACGTCGTAACCCAGCCTGTTTTCGATCTCGATTTGCTCGAAGCGTTTCTCAAGAAAACCGAACAGTACAAGATTCCGTTCGTTGCCGGCATTTGGCCGCTCACCAGCTATCGCAACGCGGAGTTCATGGTCAACGAGCTGCGCGTACCGGTGCCCGATGAATATATGGACCGCATGCGCCGCGCCGACAGCGCGGAAAAAGCGCGCGCGGAGGGTATTCTCATCGCCCGCGAGATGTCCGCGCGAGTGCGCCGCATCGTGCAAGGCGTCCAGCTCAGCGCGCCATTTGGCCGTTACGAAATGGCGATCCAGGTTGCCGAGGCCCTCGGAGAACGGTAAACTGATCTCCTCTAGTGGCAACTGACCTCATCGAAATTAATTCCGAGAATCCGGAGCCCGCAATCATAGCCCGCGCGGCGGAGGAGATCTCGCGCGGCCGCGTCATCGGAGTTCCTACCGATGCGCTCTATGTCCTGGTCGCTGATCCGCTGAATTTGCAGGCAGTCGGCCGTGTCTATGCTTCGAAGGGCCGCGACGCGGTGCGTTCCTTGCCGCTCGCGATCTCCGACCTTCTTATGGCCGAAGACCTGGGCAAGGAGTTGGACAGCCGCTTTTACATCCTGGCGCGGCATTTCTGGCCGGGACCTTTGACCATCATCGTGCCGGCATCGGCGAAAGTTCCGCTCAAAGTCACAGGCAATACCGGCCGGCTCGCCTTGCGTCAGGCCAAATCCAAAACGTTGAACGCCATCATCGAAAAAATTGGCCATGCCCTCATCGCGACCAGCGCGAATCTTTCGGGCGAGCCCACACTCTGCAGCGGCATTGAACTGTTCGCCGCGATGGATGGGCGCATCGATTTGGTGCTCGAAGGCGGCCTTTGTGTTGGTCCGGGCCCTACTACCATCGACGTGACGGAGCCCTATTGGCGCGTGATCAAGGAAGGCGCGATCACAGAGAAAGAAATCGCCGAGCGGCTCCAAGTAACGTGATATTTTTGCTATTCTGAATGCAAGCGTTACCTGCGAGAGCGTCCCGCTTGGTCTCCTAAAATTGATCCGATAGTCAATGTCATGGAGTCCCGCTCGAATGAAGCGCTGGTGTGCATGCTCCGGTGTCCTCGGATGCCATGGAGAAGCCTGAAGGCGCTCGGAGGATTCCCCCCTTTGCGTTCTTAGGGGTCAATGACGGTGCCGAGTGGGAATCTCTCGCAAGTAACGCTTTTTGTTTCTCCGCTCCCTCAGGCATGAACATCCTTTTCATCGGCGACATCTTTGCCTCCGGAGGCCGCGGCATTGTCGCCCAAAATCTCAAGGAGCTGGTTGGCCATTACAAGATCGATTTGGCCATCGCCAATGCGGAAAATAGCGCCGGCGGATTTCGGCATCACTCCTCTGATTGCGGAAGAGCTGCTTTCTCTAGGTCTGGATGTTCTCACGGGCGGCAACCACAGTTTCGACAAGCGCGAGGTGTACGACTATATGAATACGCACCCGCGCCTGTTGCGTCCGGCGAACTATCCCAACGGACTTCCCGGCAGCGGAGTGTTCACCGGCAAGACACGCAACGGCGTGCCTTATGCGGTGTTGAACCTGCAAGGCCGCGCGCACATGAGCAGCATAGATTGTCCATTTCGAAAGGCCGATCAACTCCTCGACTCGCTCGATCCCGCCACACGCATTCGCTTCGTGGATTTTCATGCCGAGCTGACGAGCGAAAAAATCGCTATGGGTTGGTATCTGGACGGGCGTGCCACCGCCATGATCGGCACTCATACTCATATCCCAACCGCCGACGCGCGGGTCCTTCCCGGTGGTCTGGCTTATCAAACGGACGCCGGAATGACCGGACCGTACGATTCCGTCATCGGTGTCGAAAAAGAAACCATCATCAAGCGTTTCTTGAGCGGCCTCGCCGGAAGAATGGAAGCGGCGCGGCATGGAATCGAGCTACACGGTGTAGTTATTGACGCCGATGAAAATACCGGGCGCGCGCGCGCCATTCAACGCGTCCATTGCATTAAGTAGCCCTATGTAGTAAGCTGCTTATGGCATGCGCGCCGTTTGGCAGGACCTTCGTTTCGCGCTCCGCGGATTCCGGCGGAATCCCGCTTTCTCATTGACCGCGATCCTCGTGATCGCTCTCGGAATTGGCGCGACAACTGCCGTGTTCAGCGTTGTCGACCGGCTCCTGTTCCGCAGCCTTCCCTATCCTGAATCGGACCGGCTGGTTTCCGTCGGAGTCACTATTCCCATGATGGACGGCGAGTTCCTGATGGCGAACGACTATTTCAATCTACGGGAGCATCCGGTCGCCGCCTTCTCCGCCGTCACATCCTGGACGGGTGTAGCCGATTGCGATCTGACAGAACAGAACCCGCGGCGCTTGATGTGCGCGCAAGTCGAGTCTACATTTTTGCCCACGTTCGGCATAGCGCCCGTCCTCGGGCACAATTTCACTCGCGAAGACGACCGGCGAAATGCGCCGAAGGTCGTGCTCATCTCTTACGGCCTTTGGAGATCGCGCTTCGCGGCCAGCCCTGAGGCTATTGGAAAAACGATTGAGATCGACGGATTCCCCACGCGCATTCTGGGCGTGCTGCCGCACGAGTTCGAGTTGCCAAACCTGGTGCATGCCGATTTGGTGGTACCGCAAGCGCTCGCGATCGACCACTACATTCCCCGGCAATCCGGCCGGCCATTACGTGTTTTTGGGCGTTTGCGGCCGGGAGTTACGATCGCACAAGCGCGCGCAACGGCGCTCTCTCATATATTGCAAGGCCTCCGGGGATGGCTGCCGGCTGAGCGCATGGCGGAAGTGCGTACGGTAATTCGGTCCCTGCGCGATTACCAGATTCAGGATGTGAAGCGCGCCTCGTGGGTGCTCTTCGGCGCCACTTTGGCGATTCTGCTGATTGTCTGTGCGAACGTTGCGAATCTGCTGCTAGCCCGCGCCCTGAGCCGCCAGCGCGAGTTGGCTACCCGGAAGGCCCTGGGAGCCGGGCGCGGCCGGCTGCTCTCGCAGGCCCTCACCGAAAGCACGGCGCTCAGCGTATTCGGCGCTCTGCCAGGATGCGCGCTCGCGTGGGCGCTCTTGAAGCTGTTCCAGTTTCTTGCTCCGGTAAGCGTTCCCCGATTACAAGAGGCAGCGCTCGATCCACGGATCCTGTCGTTCACGTTCGGGATCACGCTCCTGTGTGGAATCGTATTTGGCTGTGCGCCATCGTTTTCACGCCCTGGCAACAGACTGAAGCATGTGCTCACGACCGCGCAAGTCGCGGTTTCCTTGACATTGCTGTCAATGGCCGGGCTGCTCGTCGCGAGCCTCTCGAAATTGCAGGACGTGAACTGCGGGCGTCGGCGCCGAGCACGTACTAACCGCCGATATGACCGTCGGGCTCGCGCGTTACCCCAATGCGCAAAGCAGGCAGGAATTTTTTGACACATTAGCCAGCCGTTTGCGGCCCATGCCTGGGTAGAGGCGGTCGCAATTTCCGACACCGTACCGCCCAGCGGCTTTGTTCATTCGAAGCCCCTGGAGTCGGTACAAGTGGTCGGACGTCCCGCTCCCGAGCGCCGCCCTGGCGGCATCGTCGCCTGGCGAAGAGTCAGCCCCGAATATTTCGCCGCCCTCGGTATCCCGATGCTCCAGGGCCGCAGTTTCCGGCAAGAGGAGATTACCGGCAAATCCCCCGCTGTGGTGATCAGCAATTCGCTCGCTCGCAAAGTGTTCCCAGGCGAGCGTGCCGTAGGGCGCGCGGTTCATCTCTTTATCGATCCTCTGGATTTCCCGCCACCCATCGTGGTCGGAGTCTGCGGCGATGTGCCCAACAACGGCTTGTCGCAGCCGCCCGATCCCGAATATTATCTTCCGCGCAAGAAAATCACCGATCCAACCTTGGGGCGCGACGCCAGCATGACGGGCAGAGCGCTGCATATCTACGACGGCGAAGCTTTCCTCATCGTGCGCGGCAGCGCGCGTCCCGATGTGATCGCGAACTGGATTCGAACTTCGGCGGCAGCCTTGGATCGCACCGTGCCGGTTACGATCGCGACCATCGAGCAACGCGTGCATGCCGTCTCCGAACGGCCCCGTTTCACTGCCGTGCTGCTCAGTCTCTTCGCGCTGATAGGAGTGGTGTTGGCTGCCGGCGGTCTATATGGGTTGATTTCCTTTCTGGTTTTGCAGCGGACACGGGAAGTGGGAGTGCGCATGGCGATTGGCGCCACGTCCGGACAAATCATTCGCTTGATCCTGGGGCATGCGCTGCGCTGGACGTTGGCCGGAATAGCGGCCGGACTCATCGCCTCGGCGATTGCGGCGCGATCGTTGGGAAGCCTGCTCTTTCAGGTGCATGCCGAAAACCCAGTACTGTTCGGCGCGGCAGCGCTATTGATGATCGCCGTCAGCATCGCGGCTGCCTTGGCCCCTTCACTTCGCGCCGCCAAAATCGATCCGATGATCGCCCTGCGTCACGAATAAATTCGAATCGACTTGTAAGAAAATTCAGTAGCCTGGGACTACCTTGGATGTGGGGCAAAGTCAGGCGGATCTTTATCGTGAGGCCTCCGCCACTTTCCTCGGCCCGCTCGAGCGGCTCGCACGCGCTTACGAAGCGGATCCGGAAAACCGGCGAGACCTGCTCCAGGAAATTCACCTCGCTTTGTGGCGCAGCTTCGAAGGTTTCGACGGGCGCTGCTCTCTGCGAACTTGGATTTATCGGGTGGCGCACAACGCCGCCGCCTCGCATGTTGGTCGGCAACGTAAACACTTCCTTACTCCGCTCGTCTCTCTCGAGGAGGCGGAAGCTGCTCCCGATCCGAACGACGGCGAGTCGGCCGCGGATAGACAGCAAGCTTTGGAGCGGCTTCTCGAACTTGTCCGGCAGTTGAAGCCCCTCGACCGCCAAGTCATCGTTTCTTATCTAGAAGGGCTCGACGCCGCATCCATCGCTGAGATTACCGCTCTTTCTCCAAGCAACGTCGCAACCAAGATTCACCGGATCAAGAACGTTTTGGCCCGGCAATTTCATCAAGGAGGAAGCCATGCCGAATGAACTTCCACCCAAAGATCTGAAAACGGTCTGGCAAAGTCAGGACCCGGAGGCAATTCAAATGTCAATAGACGAAATTCGTACCCGAGCACGGAACTTCGAACGTAAAATTCGCCGGAGAAATCTCCGCGAGTACATTGCCGCAGCCCTAATAGCGGCCGCTTTCACCTTCTTCGCCTGGCACTACTCCTGGTCGACGATCATTCGTGTGGGCTATCTGTCCGTTGCCGCAGGCGCGTTGTGCTTTGCCTATGAGCTTCACCGCAGAGGTTCCTCACGACCGGAGCCGAGGGAATTGGGAACGATGGGTTGTCTGGACTTCCATCTCGGGCAGCTCGAACGCCAACGCAAGCTCCTGGATGACAGCTGGAAATGGATGATTTGGCTGATTCCCGGAATGGCCGTTCTGATGGCGGGCGCAATTGTGACCGCCCCCATCGGCAAGGCCGCGCCTTTTCTTGTCGTAGTCATTCTCTGGACTGCAACATGGTTTTGGATGATGCAAAAGAGAAACAAGCGAAAGGCTCGCGAGCTGCAGCGGGAAATTGACGAGCTACGGGCGTGAGGAGACCGGCCCGCTAACCTGAAAGTTGCCCGAGTTGCCGGACATCGCCGCTTATATCCACGCGCTCGACCCTCGCATCGTGGGCCAGCCCTTACGAGCGCGTCCGGCTAAACAGCCCGTTTCTTCTTCGCACGGCGCAACCGCCCGTCACGGATGCGGAGGGCCGCATCGTGCGCGAACTGCGCCGCATCGGTAAACGCATCGGTATCGGAGTGGAGGGCGATCTCTGGCTCGTGCTTCACCTGATGATCGCGGGCCGTCTCCATTGGCGGCCGCCAGGCGCAGCGCTCCCAGGCCGCCGCAATCTCGCCGCCTTCGACTTTCCCGAGGGTTCGCTCACTCTGACCGAAGCCGGCACGCAACACCGGGCATCGCTGCACATTGTAAGCGGCGAAGAAGGCTTGCGCTCCATGGACCCCGGAGGAATCGATGTCTTCGCCGCGGACCTCGCCGCGTTCCGCACCGTGCTCACAGCCGAGAACCACACCTTAAAACGCGCGCTCACCGACCCTCGCATATTGAGCGGAATCGGCAACGCGTATTCGGACGAAATACTGCATGCCGCGCAACTCTCACCGATCGCACAAACGCACAAATTAAAGCCGGAGGAATGGGACCGGCTCTTCGCCGCCACGCGCGGCACGCTCTCACTCTGGGTCGACCGGCTGCGAGCCGAGGCGCGCGTCGCGTTCCCGGAAAATGTGACTGCCTTTCGCAAAGACATGGCCGCGCACGGGCGGTACGGTGAGCCGTGTCCCCGCTGCGGCCACAAAATTTTGCGCATTCGCTACGCTGGTAATGAAACGAACTACTGCGCTCACTGCCAAACCGGCGGCAAAATCCTGGCGGATCGCGGTCTATCGCGATTGTTAGGATCGGACTGGCCGCGCACATTGGAAGAATTGGAAAGCCTGCGGGCTCGCCACGCATGAAAGTACTTTGCTTGTTTCTCTTCGCGGCAACCCTGTTCGCGGCTCCCGATATCAAAATCGTTCGCACGCCGAACGGCGGAATTCAGCCGCGCGCCATTATGGATCGCGCCGGCACGCTGCACTTGCTCTACTACACGGGAGATCATCTCCATGGCGACCTCTTCTATGTGAAGTCGGCAGACTCCGGGCTCACCTGGTCGTCGCCCCTCCGCGTAAACAGCGAACCAGGCACTGCAATCGCCGCCGGAACAATTCGGGGCGGCCAGATCGCACTCGGCAGAAATGGCCGCGTGCATATCGCCTGGAACGGGTCGTCGAAAGTGGAGCCCATGCTCTACAGCCGTCTCAACGCCTCCCATACTGCATTTGAACCAGAGCGTAATCTGATGACCCACACATTTGGCCTGGACGGCGGCGGCGCGGTGGCCGCCGATTCGGCGGGTCACGTCTATGTGTCGTGGCATGGAAAGACCAACGGCGCCGCGGCCGGTGAAGCAGGACGCGCGGTCTGGATCGCCGAGTCAGACGATGATGGCAAGACATTCGCCGCCGAACGTCCTGCCTGGAACGAGCCGACCGGCGCTTGTGGATGCTGCGGGCTGGCGATCTTCGCCGATAGCACGGGCGCGCTGCGCATCTTGTATCGAGCGGCAACCGCGAACGTTCACCGCGATATCTACCTGCTGACTTCTCCCCATTCCGGCAGCGATTTCGCCGGCCGCAAATTGGACACCTGGCAAATCAATGCTTGTCCCATGACCAGCATGGATTTCGCACAGGCGGGCGAAAAGGTCGAAGGCGCTTGGGAGACCGGCGGCCAAGTCTATTTCGAAGACCTGACCGCAAGCAACCCAGCGCCCGTCGAAGCAACAGCGGAAGGCAAGAACCGTAAGCATCCACGCCTCGCCATCGCGTCGAATGGCGAGACGCTCATGGCGTGGACGGAAGGCACAGGCTGGAGCCGTGGCGGCTCGCTCGCGTGGCAGCTTTACGATCCGGCTGGAAAACCGGTCGGTGAAGAAAAGACCGCGCCCGGCCTTCCCGCCTGGAGCTTTGGCGCGGTCGTCGCGAAACCCGGCGGCTTTCTCATCCTTTACTAGCCGGGGCTCGTCTCGAGCGCTACTTCCAGAGGCTCGCCGGTCGCGCTCGGAAGTGCAACACCTTCCCAGCGCGCGACTACGGCGGTCGCGACGCAATTGCCCAGTAAGTTCACCGATGTGCGGCACATATCCATCAACGCATCCACTCCCAGGATCAGTGCAATGCCCTCGAGCGGCAAATGGAACGTGCCCAATGTGCCCGCCAATATAACCAGCGACGCGCGCGGCACCGCGGCGACTCCCTTGCTCGTCAGCATCAGCGTCAACATCATGGTGATCTGGGTCCCGAGCGGCATATGCACGCCTGCCGCTTGCGCGACGAACACGGAAGCGAGCGAAAGGTAGAGCGTCGATCCATCGAGATTGAAGCTATACCCGGTCGGCAGCACGAATCCGACGATATGTTTGGGAATCCCCATCCGCTCCATGTTCTCGAGCGCCAGCGGAAGCGCGGCCTCGCTCGATGCGGTCGAGAACGCGAGTAGAAACGGCTGGCGCGCCGCCCGGTAGAACGCGCCAAGTGGCACGCGGGCGATAGTCAATGCCGAAACCAGCACCAGCGCGACAAATAAAATCTGCGCCAGATACAACGTTCCCACGAGCTTCCCCAAACTGAAGAGCACACTTGCGCCCTTCGATCCGATCGTGACCGCAATCGCCGCGCCAACGCCAAATGGCGCGGTGTACATTACATACTTCGTATAGCGGAACATGACTTCCGCAACCGAGCCCGCGAAATCGATCACCGGTTGCGCCTTGGCGCCAATCGCCGAACAGGCCGCTCCGAAAAGAAAGAAGAACACCACCATCTGCAGCACGTCATTTTGCGCCAGCGATTCGAAAATGTTGCTCGGCACCGAGTGCTCCAGTACCTGGCTCAAGGAAACCGGCTTAGCAAGCGCCGGTAAAGCGACCCCGTTCTCACCCGTCAACGTCAATCCCGCGCCCGGTTGAAAAACATTGACCATTACCAGCCCAATGACCAGTGCCAGCGTTGTCGCAACTTCAAAATAGACCACGGCCTTCAATGCGATTCGCCCCATGGTCTTCAGCTCGCCCGCCGAGGCAATGCCATAGACTAGCGTGCCGAACAACAGCGGTCCGACAATCGATCGAATCAGCCGGAGAAAGATATTACTGATGGGCGCGAGACTGCGCGCAAAGGCAGGAAAGAAGACGCCCACCAGAATACCCAGCAACAGCGCGATGAAGATCCAGGAGGTAAGTGAAATCTTTCTGAATAGCCGCATTCAATCTATCGTTCTCCCCATTTCAATTTTTCCCGCAGCACATCGAAGAAAAGCATTTTCGGTGGCCTGATCAGTTGAATCGTCTTCGGGGACGAACGGCAGACAATACGGTCGCCTTTGGATAGAGGTTCGCCTACTTGCCCATCGATCGTCAAGTAGGTACGGTCTTCACCGTGATTCAAAATTTGAATAACGCTCGAATCCGGCACGATCACCGGGCGGTTAGTGAGCATGTGCGGGCAAATCGGTGTGATACAGAATGCACTCACGGAGGGAAAAATGACCGGCCCTCCCGCCGAGAGCGAATAGGCGGTCGAGCCCGTCGGCGTGGCGATAATCAAGCCGTCGGCCTTATAGGCCGCCACGAAATGATTGTCCACATGCGCATCCAGGTCGATCATGCGCGCCAGCTCCGATTTCGTGATCACCACATCGTTCAGCGCCGAGTAGGCGCCAATGATCTCGCCATTCCGTAACAGCTCGCAGTCCACCATCCGCCGCCGCCCGATGCGATGCTCGCCCCTGAGAGCGCGCTCAAGCTCGGGATACAGCTCTTCTACCCGGATGGCGGTTAAAAAGCCCAGGTGTCCCAGGTTTACCGCGAAACAGCGGGATGTTGCACCCCGCCACGACGCGTGCCGCGGAGAGCAGCGTGCCATCGCCGCCCAGCACGATGATCAGGTCCGTTCCCTCCGGCAATTCCTCCCGCGAGAAGTACGGCCGATTGCCGGCGTATTCCGCGGTTTGCCGGTCGCAGCGGCATTGAACCCCGCGCTTTTCGAGCCATTCGAGTACGCCGCAGACGATCTCCGGGGCCTCCGCGATCTTCGGTTTTGAAATGATGCCGACGGTTTCGATCTTTCGCATCTAGTTTTCGCCTTAGTGCAAGAGATTAGAGTAACGTGACTAGTTAGTGCCGCGCATGCAGCAAAAATTCCCGATTGCCTTCACCGCCCAAAATCGGGCTTTCCATCAAAGCTACCGTAAACCCGGCAGCCTGCATGGCCGCCGAAACCCGTTCACAAGCAAACCGATGCCCGGCCGGGTCCCGTACAATTCCGCCTCGCTCGACGAATTCCCTGCCCGCCTCAAATTGAGGCTTCACCAAAACGATCCAATCTCCATCCGGATCGACCAACGGAACAAGCGCCGGAATCAGCAGCGTCACCGAAATAAAACTAACGTCGCAGACCAGCAAACTCACCGCTTCCCCAATCTCATCTTTTGAAAGATAGCGGGCGTTCATCCGCTCATGCAGAACCACGCGCGGATCGGTGCGCAGTTTCCAATCGATCTGCCCGGCGCCGGTATCTACCGCGTGTACTCGCGTAGCCCCGTGCTGGAGCAGGCAATCAGTAAACCCGCCCGTTGAAGTGCCGACGTCGAGACAAACGCGGTCGGCAGCGGAAACGCCGAATCCTTTAAGCGCCGCCTCCAATTTCAACCCGCCACGACTTACATATTTAAGCGGCTCGCTCACCTCAATGCGAGCGGATGGCGCCGATCGCGTGGCCGGCCTTGCTAGCTTTTTGACCGTCCACCATCACCTTGCCGGACAAGATAAGCGCCTGCGCTTTCTCGCGCGATTCCGTCAAGCCGCGCTCAACCAGAACTACATCCAAACGCTTCTTCAAGCCTTGCGTTTCACGATGAAGTCGGCAATCTGCCGCAACCGCTCGGCACGATTTCCGAGTAAAGCCAGTGCGGCATGAGCGGCGAGGCGTTCCTCCTCAGCCATCCGGCGCGAGCGCTCCAGCCCATACACCGCCGGGAAAGTAATCTTCTGCTGCGCCTCGTCTTTGCCGGCCGTCTTGCCCAACGCTTCCGACGATCCCTCTACGTCGAGAACATCATCTACAATCTGAAATGCCAGTCCCGCGTGCTCGCCATATTCCGAAAGCGCCGCGAGTTCGGCCGTACTGGCGCCCGCATAAATCGCCCCCATGCGCACGCTCGCCCGCAGCAGCGCGCCCGTCTTTGCCCGATGAATCGATTCAAGCAGCAGCGCGCTTGGCGCCTGGCGCTCGCCTTCAATATCGTGTACTTGCCCCGCGATCATGCCGCCCACCGTTCCAGCCGCTCGCGAAAGCTCTTCCACCAGCCAGATTCTCCGCTCCGCCACGACTTCCGGCAATCGGCTCAGCACTTCAAACGCAAGCGTGAGCAGCGCATCACCGGCAAGAATCGCCAGCGCCTCGCCAAACATTTTGTGGCAAGTCGGCCGCCCGCGCCGCAGATCGTCATTATCGAGCGCCGGCAGATCGTCGTGAATTAACGAATACGTGTGGATCAGTTCGAGTGCGCTAGCCGCATTCTCAATTCCAGGCGTGTCGTCGCAAATAGCCCGTGCCGCCGCCATCGCCAGTATCGGCCGAATGCGCTTCCCGCCCGCAAACAGGCTGTAACGCATGGCTCGATGAATCGATTCCGGCGCTACTTCTTCCGCTGGGACCCACTCATCCAGCACACGATCGATAACCTTCACCTGCCCGGCCAAATATTCCTGCAAGCTCGATGGTTCCGTCTTCGTCATCACGCTGGCTTATCGGGGTTGAAAGGAAGCGCTATCGTTTCCGATCCACGCTTCGTCAGCACTTCCACCCGGGATTCTGCGTCTTCCAGTAGCCTTTTACACTCTGTGCTCAACCGCATACCGTTTTCAAACAGCTCCAGGCTGCGCTCGAGCGGAAGATCTCCCTTCTCGAGCTCTTTCACGATTCGCTCGAGCTCTTCAAGGCTTGTTTCAAAGTTCAGAGAGGGCGTTCTCTCCTCGGGCATCGACCTATTGTAACGATCCAGCGAAAATCTCAAAGCCTCCAGCGCCGCGTTCGAAACGGATGTCCCGAAAATCCCGAATCGCCCATTCACACCCAAGTATTTCGGCGGAAAACGTCGTGAGCAGTCCGATCGCGCGCATGCCCGCCGCTTCGGCCGCTTCAATGCCCGGCCGCGTATCTTCGAAAACAACACACCGCTCCGGAACGACGCGCAACAGCGTTGCGGCTTTGAGGTAACCTTCCGGATCGGGTTTCCCTCGCTCAATTTCATCCATCGGCACCAGCACGTCTGGGACCGGCAACCCCGCGCCAACCAAGCGGCGCTCCGCGAGCAAACGAGGTGCCGACGTCACCACACCCCATGCGCCCTTCCGGGCCGCGAACACCGCTTCGTTCGCGCCAGCCACGGCTAAAATGCCGTCCGTCTGGTTCTCCTCGTACCTTTCCATTTCTTCCGCTTCGGCCCGGACATCGGCTCCTGGCAGAAAACGTTCCATCGTGTCTCGCGTAGGCCGCCCATGCGAGAAAGCGAGGACATCATGAAGCGGCAAGTGATGACGCTCAGCCCACCATCCCCACGCGCGCTCTACAACCGCGGTGGAATCTACCAGCGTGCCGTCCATATCGAAAAGGAGGGCCGCACAAGTCCAATGCATCCATTCATTCTTAACTAGAGGAAAATTAGCTGATGACAACAGACACGCAAACGAACGCTCGTCAACTCGGCTCAAACGGCCCCAGCGTGTTTCCGCTTGCCCTCGGATGTATGGGAATGTCGGGAATGTATGGCTATTCCGATGAGAAGGAGAGCATCGCCACGATCCATGCGGCCCTCGATGCTGGGGTCACGCTCCTCGATACCGGCGATTTTTATGGGATGGGACACAATGAAATGCTGGTGGGCCGGGCGCTCAAAGATCGTCGCGGTGAGGCGCTGCTCTCAGTAAAATTCGGCGCGCTCCGCGCTCCCGATGGCGCCTGGATCGGGTACGACGCGCGCCCCGCCGCCGTGAAGAACTTCCTTGCGCACAGCCTCTCCCGCTTGGGCGTAGATCATGTCGATATTTACCGGCCCGCTCGCCTCGATCCCAACGTCCCGATCGAAGATACCATCGGGGCCATCGCCGATATGGTGAAGGCCGGATTCGTTCGCTACGCCGGCCTTTCCGAAGTGGGTTCGGAAACCATTCGCCGCGCCCATGCCGTTCATCCCATCGCCGATCTGCAAATCGAGTATTCCCTGATCAGCCGCAGCCCCGAGGCCGCCATCTTTCCGTCCCTCGATGAATTAGGGATCGGCGTCACCGCATACGGTGTTCTCTCTCGGGGGCTGCTTAGCGGTTCCGCGCCCACCGCCCCGAATGATCTCCGAGCGCACCTTCCGCGCTTCACCGGCGAGAACCTGCATCGTAACCGGAAGCTGGTGGAAACGCTCGCGGCCTTGGCGGCGGAAAAAGGGCAGCGGCCCTCGCAATTGGCCATCGCCTGGGTTCTGGCCAAGGGAAAATATATCGTTCCAGTGATCGGAGCGCGCACACGGAGTCAGCTCAAGGAATCGCTGGCAGCCGTCAGTATCGACCTGACTCCGGAAGAATTGGCTCGCATCGAAGAGGCGATCCCCGCGTCCGGCGTTGCCGGCACTCGCTATGGCGAACAGCAAATGGGAATGTTGGACAGCGAGCGATGACTGTTCGGGCCGCGCTCGCGAGCGATTCGGATGCGGTCTGGGCCATTCTCGAACCGGTAATCCGAGCCGGAGAGACCTACACACTGCCGCGCGAGATGGGCCGCCAGGATGCTCTCGCGTTCTGGTTCGCGCCCAGCCACGAAGTGTTCCTCGCGGAGGATAGCGGCCGAGCCGTTGGGACCTACTTCCTTCGCCCCAATCAGGCAGGCGGCGGCGCCCACGTCGCCAATTGCGGCTACATCACCGCAACCGCCGCATCCGGTAGAGGAGTGGCTCGGTCAATGTGCGCGCATTCTCTGGATCGTGCCCGAACCCGGGGATTTCGAGCCATGCAATTCAACTTTGTGGTGGCCGCCAACGAACGGGCGGTGCGGCTTTGGCTAAGCTTTGGATTTGTGATCGTCGGCCGCCTCCCGGAAGCCTTTCTGCACCCGGCCCTCGGCTATGTAGATGCATATATCATGCATCGTGTGCTATAGTTAGAGAGTCTTCTGCCCGCATTCGTCCTTCGCCTGAGCAGTTGTTAAACTGTGTCACGGCGATTTTGATAAACCTCTGTTTGATTCATTTAGGACGTCCGCCGGTATTCGGCACATTTCGTCCTATATGAAAAAATTCTCAGAACTAACACTAACTCCCTGCCTGCACCAGAACCTCGCGCGAAATCTCTTCGTCGAGCCCACTCCCGTGCAGGCTAAATCCATCCCTCCGGCTTTGACTGGCGCCGACGTTGTCGCAACCGCGCAGACCGGTACCGGCAAAACACTCGCGTTTCTAATTCCGATTATCGAAAAGCTCTCTACCGCTGCGCCCGCCTCCGGTATCCGGGCTTTGATTCTCGCGCCGACGCGCGAGCTCGCGCTCCAAATCGCGGAGGTTTTCTCAAAGCTCTCCGTCGGAACCGGCCTTCGCTCCGCCGTAGTAGTGGGCGGTCTTAGCGAGCAGACACAGCTTCACGCGCTCCGGCGCGGCGCGCAAATCGTCATTGCGACGCCCGGCCGCCTCGAAGATTTTCTCAGCCGCAAGCTGATCAATCTCGGCACGGTTTCAACCGTGGTTCTCGACGAAGCCGACCGCATGCTCGATATGGGCTTCCTTCCCGCTATCGAAAAAATTCTGTCGTTGCTGCCGAAAACTCGCCAGAGTATGTTCTTCTCGGCGACCATCGATAAGACGGTCGAGCGCCTGATTCAGCGGCATTCACGCAACCCGGTGTCTATTGCAGTCGCGAACTCCGCCAACAGGACGCCCGATCAGGTCGATCTCCATCTCTACGAAGTGGGAAGCGAACTGCGCATCGGTCTGCTCCGCCACATGCTGACCCAGGAGGAAGGGTCCTTCCTCGTTTTTGCGCGCACCAAGCACAGTACCGATCGGCTGGCCAAAAAACTTTCCGCCGCCGGCGTCCGCGCCGTTGCGATGCACGGCGACCGTACCCAGAACCAGCGCAACCAGGCGCTCGCCGGCTTCCGCGACGGCCGTTATCGCGTGCTGGTCGCCACCGACGTCGCCGCGCGCGGCATCCACGTCGATAGCGTGGCCCATGTCGTGAATTTCGACCTGCCGCAGAGCCCCGACGATTTCATCCACCGCGTCGGTCGTACCGGCCGCGCCGGCCAGCGCGGGTCAGCCTCCACGTTTATCTCAAAATCCGAGCGCGGCGAAATCAGCCGCATCGAACGCGAGTGCAAAGTCCGCCTGCTGCGCCGCGAGCTTTCGCCCGCGCTCCTCAGCGGCTTCGCCGAACCGCCCCAGCCGCACGCTCATCCGCACCATCGGATCGCCGCGCGCGCCGGCCGCCGCTAGCAAAAAACAATAAATCGTCCCCAACGCTTGGGGTCCGTGGATCGTCCAATGCTGGAAACCGTCATGGACGAACTACTGAACGACATCCGCTTCGGATTCCGCATGATTCGCAAGAGTCCGGGATTCGCCACCGTCGCCGTGCTCACTCTGGCGATCGGCATAGGCGCCAACGCCGCCATCTTCAGCTTCGTCGATGCCGTGCTTCTGAAGCCGCTGCCGTATCCCCATCCCGAAGAGATCGTCCAAGTCTGGGAGAAGCCGCCGAAATATGACCGCAACGGCGTCTCCACAATGAATTTTCTCGATTGGAAGAATCAGAATAGCGTTTTCCGATACATCGCCGCCGAAACCGGCGGATCCGTCACGCTTTCCGGCGGCCAAAACCCGCTGCAACTTCGCGGCTCGCGCGTGTCGGCGCCCTATTTTGATGTCTTCGGCATCAAGCCCGTTCTCGGACGCGCCTTCGCGCCCGATGAAGACCAGCCCGGGAAAGATCAGGTGGTGATCCTCAGTCACCGCATTTGGCAAAACCGGTTTGGCGCAGACCCCGGCCTCTTGGGCCGGAAGATTATTCTGGATAACCGCCCGTATAACGTAATCGGCATTCTCCCCGCCAATACACGTTTTGATCGTGGTTGGCAGGATATCTGGACGCCGCTCGCGTTCCAGCCCCAGGACATGACGCGCGATTTTCACTGGATGAGAGTTTGGGCGCGTTTGAAGCCTGGCGTGAGCTTTGGAACCGCGCAGGAACAGATGAACGGTATCGGCAAGCGCATTGCCAATGCCTATCCCGCTTCGAACAAAGGCTGGGGAGTCAAGCTCGATCTCTTTCAAGACCGCGCTGTCGGCGACCGGCTCCGCAGCTCCCTCTGGATCCTGCTCGCCGCGGTTGCCGCCGTGTTGTTGATAGCCTGCGTCAATCTCGCCAACCTGCTGCTCGTGCGCGCATCGGCCCGCGAGCGCGAGGTCGCCATACGCACCGCTATCGGCGCGAAATCCTGGCGCCTGTTGCGGCAATTCCTGACTGAAAGCCTGCTGCTTGCTTTCTTAGGCGGCTGTGCAGGCGTCGCGATTGCCGCCGGTTTGCTGCAGGTTCTCAAACTTTCGTTGCCTCCGTTTTATTTACCGTCGGAAGCAAGCGTCACGCTCGACCTGCGGGCTCTGTTCTTCATGGGTGCGCTCGTTCTGGTTACCGGCATTCTGTTCGGCATCGCCCCGGCGCTGCAAGTCATGCGTGTGAACGCCGCCGATTCTTTGAAAGAAGGAAGCCGCTCCAGCACCACCGGAGCCGCGGGGTTGAAACTCCGCAGCGTGCTGATTGTCAGCGAAGTCGCACTCGCTTTTATTTTGCTTTCGAGCGCGGGCCTCTTGATTCGCAGCTTCTACCAACTGCAGCAAGTGGACACCGGCTTCGATTCCACCAACGTGATCACCGCCTGGCTTCCGATGGACGAGAAGCAATACACGCAAGGCCCGCAAATCACCGAATATTACAAGCAAATTTTGGATAGTATTCAGGCGGTTCCAGGAGTGCGCGACGTAGCCACAACTTCGGCACTTCCGCTCCAGGGCTGGGGCTACGGCATGCCGTTTCAGATTGCTGGAAAGCCAGTGGTGGATGTGTCGAACAGACCGGGCTCCTTCTTCAAAATGGTGAGCGCCTCGTATTTCCGCGCGCTCGGTATGCACCTTCGCAAAGGCCGTGGCCTCGCCGACACCGATACACAGGCCTCGGCGCCCGTCGCGGTAATCAACGAAACCATGGCCGCCAAATATTTCAAAGACGAAGACCCTATCGGCAAGCGCATCCTGATCCAGAAAATCGTTCCGGCCCGGCACGAGCTTGGGGCTGACGTGCCATGGCAGATCGTCGGCGTGGTGGCGGACGAAAAGGTGGGAGATCTGGATGACTCGAGCCCCGGCGTCTACGTGCCCATCGATCAGAGTCCGAGCGTCGGCGCGGGTCTGGTCATCCGGGCGAGTCTCGATCCTACTCGTCTCGTGAAATCTGTCGAGCGCGCCATCTGGCAGGTCAACAAGAACCAAGCGTTGTCAGACACGCGGACGCTCGAGCAAGTAAAGCATGAATCCATGGGCGGCAATCGCCTGCGCACCTATCTTCTGGTCGCCTTCGCGGCAATTGCGCTGCTGCTCGCGGCGATTGGTTTGTTCGGAGTAATTTCCTACACGGTCAGCCAACGAACGCACGAGCTCGGCTTGCGAGCGGCGCTGGGCGCGTCCTCGTGGAATTTGTTGCAATTAGTGGTCAAGCACGGCCTCGGGCTCACCGCGCTGGGTCTCGCGATCGGTGTGGCCGGCTCGCTCGCTTTGACCCATCTCCTGAAGAGTCTGCTCTTCGAAGTGAGCCCACGCGATCCTGTTTCGCTGCTACTTGCGGGATTAGTGCTCGCATTGGTCGCAGCCGCGGCAAGTTTAATTCCGGCCTCGCGCGCAACCCACGTGGATCCTATGGTTGCGTTGCGATATGAATAGCCGTCTGCTCGATCACATCGCAGGCGCAGCGAACACCATCCTCCGCGGAAATGCGGCCGGCTATTGCAGACGCCCGCTGGCTATAGCCATGGGAATCGTCCCGGACGATTTCTAGCGCTCGTCCGGCCCGCTCGGCGTTATAACGAGAACGCGAAAGCGTTAGGCTCACGCCCAATTTGCGCGCTCGCTCCGCGTTATCTGGCTGATCGTAAGCCCAGGGCACGATAACCGTTGGCTTTCCGGCCCGCAGCGCCTGCGCTGTCGTGCCGATCCCTCCCTGATGCACGACTGCAGAGCACCGCGGCATCACAAGCGAATAGGGCAGGTAGTCGGTGGCGTACACATTCGAAGGAAGCGACCCGCCGCGTCCTATTGCGCTCGCCATACCGACCAGCAAAATGGCGCGAAAACCGAATTGCTCTGCGGCTTTTAGACTCTCTTCATAGAAAGATTCAGGCTGCATCACGGCGGAGGATCCCAACGTGAAAAGCACCGGCGGCGTTCCTTCCTCCAGGAAACGCGCCAGTCCCGCGCCGTTGGTTTCAAAGCCGGGCTGATCGTAAAATGGAAAGCCCGTGATGTGCGTGTAAGGCGGCCAGTCACGCTGCGGAGACGCGAACTGCCGTGAAAAAAGCGCCAGCGTCCCGTAGGGAGAAAATTGACCTTCGAACATTGGATTCTTATTTGATTCGGGCAATCCAACCCGTTTTCTGAGCGCATGAATCGGCTTTGCCCAGCCCGCTGTCAGGTTTTTAGCAAAGCGCAGCGCAATGCGTCCGGCGCCGCCCGACATTTTGTATAGAGAATTCAGGAATGGAATTCCAGCGATTGTCGGCAGATCGAAGGCCGAAAGAAATATCATCGGTTGGAGCGCAATGGAGAGCCATCTGAGCTTCATCATCTCCGCAACAACCGGACCCGCATAGCCGGCCGCATGAGACAGAAACAAATCCGCGCCGCGGCAAGCGCTAACCAAATCCTCGAACGACTGCTCCAATGCAGGCAGCAGATACTGCCGGACCAGAAAATCCGGGCCGGTGCGCGGCCGCCAGATCCGTTCGATCATCTCGGGTTTCGAGAGCAACTCGCCGATATCCGGCGCGACTGGAGCAAACGCGATGCCGGCCGATTCGATCTTCGAGCGATAGACCTCCGCAGTCGCCATGAGCGGATCATGTCCACGTCTCTTCAGTTCGAGAGCAATTGCCAGATACGGATGAACGTCGCCGAACGAACCAAATGTGTTGAGGACGATCCGCATTTCTTCTTATAATGCGAGATTCGTCGAGAAAAATTCCCGAGTCGATGCTGTTATTCTTCTGTGGCCGTGGCAGTCTCGAGTTGTGTATCGGCCCATTCCGCGTCACTTTTCGGCGCAGTCAGCCATCGTCCGAGCACTGTGCGGAGGTCCATACGGCCGATCGGCTTAGACAGAAAATCGTCCATTCCCGCGTCAAACACGAGCCGCCGCTCCAGGTCGGCGGCGCCGGCGGTCAGGGCAATGATCGGCACGCGGCGGCGATTCATCGCGCGAATGCGGCGCGTCGCCTCAAAACCGTCCAGCACCGGCATTTGGCAGTCCATCAAAACAGCCGCATACTCATTACAAGCGCACATCTGGACTGCTTCGAGCCCGTTACTTGCCATCGCAACGCCCAGACCGAGACTACGTAGAATCCCGATCGCGACCTTTTGATTGACGACATTATCCTCAACCACTAAAACAGGAAAAGTCGCGGTCAACGGAGCCGCCGCCACGTTCGATAATTCCCGCTCGACGACCTTAGCCGTCCGCTGCAAAGGTAGCGCAATATGGAATGTGGTGCCATGTCCCACTCTGCTCTCGAACCGTATGGAACCACCCATCAACACGGCCAAATCCCGGCAGATGCTGAGCCCGAGCCCGGTGCCGCCGAACCGGCGAGTCATTGAGCCATCCGCCTGCGTGAATTTCTCGAAAAGCTTGGCTTGCGCTTCGAGGGGAATCCCAATTCCCGTGTCGCTCACGGCGATTGCTAATCCGCTCCCGCCTTCGACCGTGATGCATACTTCTCCCACCTCCGTGAATTTCAATGCATTGTTCACCAGGTTGCTCAAAATCTGCCGGATCCGAAGCGGGTCGCCGATCATGGCCGAGGGAATGTCTGCGTATCGTACTTCTAGGTGTAGGCCCTTCTTGAGAGCGATTCCCTGAAAACTTCGCTGAATGTCTTTGAGCAGGTCCGCGGGACAAAACGGAATCGCCTCCAGCGCTAGCTTGCCGGCTTCGATCTTGGCGGAATCCAGAAGATCGTTCAACATCACAAGCTGCACCCGGGCCGAATCGCCGATGACAGTGGCGTATTCGTGCTGTTCCCCGGTCAATGACGTTTCGAGCAGAAGATCGGACATTCCAATCACGCCGTTCATGGGGGTGCGGATTTCATGGCTGACGTTTGCCAGAAAGTTGCTCTTCGATTGGTTTGCACGCTCGGCCGATCGCCTGGCGCGGCGAGCGGTTTTAAAAGCCCACAGAAGAAGACCGATTAAAGCGGTCATCACCACCAGTGCAACCGAGATGTACCTGTTTCTCTGGCGCTGTTGCAACAGCTCCACCAGCGAACGAGCTTCAATATTCGAAAATACGAACCAGTTATCGACGAATTCTCCGAACCGCCCGTCCAGAAACATTGCGCCGATCTCAGCCCGCAGTTCATCGGCTTCCGCGCGAAAGGGCTTAGTCGCCACCACTGTCATCGATTGCGTCATCCCGGGAATGACTCGAAGGCCGAGACTAGCGCCATCGCATCCGGCGGGCCGCTCGAGCAGCATCGGCTCAACCAGTCGCACTTCCATGAAGGCCCCGTCCGCGCTTCCGGAACAAACGTGTTGAAACGCAACCGTCCGATTTGGTGTCGGGTCAAATTTGGACTGGGTGAAATATCGTTGTGCCAGGAAACGGCTCATCGGCAGGTCAACCACGCTCACAGTCTTGCTATTCCAGTCTGGTGCCTCGCCGTGCAAATTAGGTGTCTTGGTTCGCCATAGAATGGCATACTCGTTCTGCAGCCACGGTTGGGCAACGTAGATGCCCAACTTCCGCCCCACTTCGACTCCCAGCAGAGGCCACATGTCGACCTTGCCGGCGCGAATCGCTTTCGTGGGTCCTTCCGGGCAGTTGACCCATTTCAGCGTGAGCCCACGTTTTCGCGCGGCATTTTCCAATACGTCAACCGTAAATCCAACGGGGCCGTAGCCCTCCCGCCAGCTCTGGTAAGGTGCGGCCTGGTCTACTCCGATTCGGATCTCACGAGTGCGCGCTGTTGTGAGCACCGCTGCAAGGAACAGAATCGCACTCACCCTTCTCAGAAGCTGAAAGCAATTCATGTAACAGACGCCTGGAGACCTTATCGGTCGGAAGGGACCCTTCGATTAGCCCTACTCCCCTTGGTGCCAGAAGTCCTCGCTCAGGTATTTCGATGCGCCATCGCAAGCCAGCGTCACGATGATCCCGTTCCGCCCTTCGGATACCAGCCGCGCCCCGAGTTTCCGCGCAGCAACCACGTTTCCGGCGGCCGAGATTCCCAGAAGCAACCCTTCTTCGCGCGCCATTCTCCTGGCCATGGCGTAACACTCTTCCGTCTCGATCCACAGATTCCCTGCCCCGACACTCGGATCGTAAATGCCGGGCATGATCGAAGACGGCAAATGTTTCGCTCCTTCAATACCGTGCAGGGGGGTAGATGGCTGCGCCGACCAGCACTCGACGTGCGGCAGTTCGCACTGAAAGTACCGGCTCGTGCCGACGAAACTGCCTGTAGTTCCCAGCATCGCCACGAAGTGCGTCAAACGGCCTTCCGTTTGCGACGCAATCTCGGGACCGGTAGTCTGAAAATGCGCCTGCCAGTTGGCGTCGTTGTTATATTGATCCGCGTAGAAATAGCGATCCGGCTCTTTGCTATTCAGCTCGCGCACTTTTCGAAACGCGCCGTCCGAGCCCTCGCTCGGGTCTGTCAAAACCAGTTCGGCTCCGAGTGCGCGCAGGATTAGCTTGCGCTCTTCACTCGCATTCGCCGGTAGGCAGAGCTTAACACGATAACCCTTCGCCGCGCCGATCGTGGCATACGCAATTCCCGTATTTCCGCTGGTTGCATCGAGAATCGTTTTGCCCGCGACCAGCCTTCCGGATCGCTCGCCCTCGACGATGATGCCCAATGCCGCACGGTCCTTCACCGAACCGCTCAGATTCAAAAACTCCAGCTTCAGCCAGATTTCAACGCCCTGCAAGTCCGCGCAGCAACGCTCCACCCGGACTAGCGGAGTATTACCGACCTGATCGATCAGGCGCTTTCCCTTCATCACGAGCGAGCCCCCAATAAAAGCATATATACTCAATAAATGTCCTTACAGATTGGAGATACAGCTCCCGATTTCACAGCCAATACCACCCAGGGAAAGATAAACTTTCACGAATGGATCGATAGTTCCTGGTGCGTTTTTTTCTCGCATCCGAAGAACTTTACGCCGGTTTGCACGACGGAACTAGGATACACAGCCCGGCTCAAACCTGACTTCGACCAGCGCGGCGTAAAAGTCATTGGCCTGAGTTGCGACGCCATCGATGCACATCACAAATGGGCTGAGGACATCGAAGAAACGCAGGGTTACGCGCCGAACTTCCCGATGGTCGCCGATCCCGGCCGTGAAGTAGCAAATCTCTATGGCATGATCCACCCAAATGCCAATGACACGATGACCGTCCGCTCGGTGTTCGTCATCGGGCCGGACAAAAAAATTAAGCTTACGCTCAATTACCCCGCCAGCACCGGACGCAATTTCGATGAGATCTTGCGCGCAATCGATTCGCTGCAACTCACCGCAAAAAGCCAGGTTTCAACGCCGGTGAATTGGAAGCAGGGTGAGGACGTCATCATCTCGAATGCAGTTTCCGACGAGGAGGCGAAAAAGAAGTACCCGCAAGGCTGGAAAACTTTGAAGCCCTATCTGCGGGTGGTATCGCAGCCGAAAGAAGCCGCAAAAAGTTCTACAGCCTGACCGCCCTTGCGATCCTGAGTTCGCAAGAGCTAGCGGGACAGCAGGCCAAAAGTGAATAAATTTGTTCCAGCGGCGATCGTAACGAATTGCTGACCGGCAACCGAGAACGTCATGGGTGACGCCTTTAAATTGCTGCCCATATAGAAATGCCACAAGTCCTCGCCGGTCCTCGAGTTTAGAGCGACAAGGTCGCCATCGTCATCGGCGGTGAAGACCAGGCCGCTGGCCGTCGATACCGTGCCGGCCCACATGGTGGTAGGTCCCGGCATCGGATACTCCCACGCGATTTTGCCGGATGTGGCCACGAGTGCACGAACGTAGAACCTTCCGGGTTCGCTCGGAATGGATGTGTGACCGGTGCCTCGATATCCGCTATTCGGAACCGCTTTTTGCGTCGAGTTGTAGTATATTTCGCACTCTTCTAAAGTGACGACATAGAACAATCCAAGCTTCGGATCTAAAGACGGCGCCCACCAATTTGTGGCCCCATGTACCGATGGGCACACTCGCACTCCGCCCGGAGACGGTTCCATTTTGGGCAGCACAACGGGCCGCCCTTTGGGATCAATTCCGGAAGCCCAGTTCAGCTTTTTCACAAAGGAAGTCGCCTGTAGAAACTCGCCCGTTTCACGATCCAGCAGATAGTAGAAACCATCGCGGTTCGCCTGAATGAGCAGCTTTCGAGGGCGTCCTTTGAAGACTGTGTCTAACAATACCGGAGTCTCGTTGGCATCCCAATCGTGAGTGTCGTGAGGCACAAATTGAAAATGCCATTTCATCTTGCCGGTGTCCGCGTCGATAGCAAGAACGCAATCGGTGTAAAGATTATCGCCGGCTCGGTCAGCACCTGAAAAATCGGTCCAAGGATTACCCGTCGGCCAATAGAGAAGATTCAGATCCGGATCGTATGTGCCAGTGGTCCAGGTAGGGCCGCCACCCCAGTCGAGCGGAAAATTGCCCCACGTCTCTGAGCCCGGTTCACCCTTTCGTGGCACGGCCAATACACGCCAAGCCTCATCGCCCGTTTCGGACGACAGGGCTGCCACGTAACACGTTTTGCCGGACGAAGCTAATCCTACGATGATCTTGTCTTTCACCGCGAGAGGCGCTCCGGTACAGGAGAATGCCTTATCGCCGCCGGCGAAATCGTGATCCCAGAAAACAGCGCCATTGCTGCGGCCCAGAGCGACAAGGTGGCAGTCGGCAGTCTCAAAGAAAATGCGATCGCCAAGTATAGCCGCGCCGCGATTCGAAGCACGGCGGCGCACTCCTTGCGCCTGATAGTGCCAAATTTCGCGGCCGGTGACGGCGTCCAAAGCGAATACTTCATTGCTGTCGGTGGCGTACATCACGCCTTCATATACCAGCGGAACGGTCTCCAGTTCGCCAGGGCCATTAAAATGACGAACCCATTTGGGGACCATGTGCGAAACATTGGCTGGAGTTATCTGCGTCAAAGGGCTATGACGTTGGCCGGCGTAGTCGCCAATATAGGTCAGCCAATCGCTCCCTGGACCGCGACGCAGGTCGGCATCCCCGACCTGAGCGAAAAGTGCCGACGCACAAAGTATCGCAAGGCAGACCTCTTTCAATGGATGTTCTCCGGGTACGAATCGGAACGAGCGGAAGCGGAAGATGGCGGCCTTACCGATCTGCTTGCTCAGATACGCGAGAAGATTCTGAATATCGTCCTTCGAGAGACGCTGGCCGTAGTCGCCCGGCATCCATTGATCCCCAACGTGCGTCGCAACGGGAATTGCCTGTTTCATCTGTGAGCCGTGAAGAAGGTGCAAGCCGCCCTTCTCATCCAGAATCTCCATCGCCCAATTAGATTCGTGTTTGACAATCCCGCGAATCAAATCGCCATTCGCATCGTGCAAGGTAACCGGACGATACCCATCGACCGACAGCCGGCCGGGATCGAGTATGGCCTCGCGCAGCTCGCCCAGGCGCCGGGTCGACCCTATATCGGTAAGGTCCGGCCCGAGATAACCGCCGCGGCCACGAATCATATGGCAGCCGGAACAACCCCCTTCTCCGCGGAAAACAATCTCACCGGCCCTCGCATCGCCGGCTACGGGAACAACATTCGCCGGTGCATTCAAGCTGCGCACATAAGCCGCTAGTTCGCGGATCTGTTCATCTGGAAGCGGAAAGGCCGGCATCGCGGTTCCCTTCACGCCTTGCCGGATAAAGCCGCTCAAATCCTTGTCAGACGCGCGACGAACTTCCCAGCTATTGACGAGATTGGGACCTTGCCCTTCTCCTTGTCCTCCCGCGCCCCCGCGTCCATGACAGCCCGTACAAAGCTGCTGAAAACGCGCCTCTCCCGCCTCAACCGCCTTTGCATCAAGTGCGAGTACATTGGCTGAATTGGGAGCGCCAGTTCGACCGAGTTGACCAAAAGCCGGATAGCTCAACGTTAGAAGCACTACTGCTATCTGCTTCATGACCTCATTCTAGAAACTGAACCGTAAAGCAAATTCCATGATTCGATTACTATTCAGCGTGGAAGAGATTTGGCCGCCGGACGAAGCGTTGATATTCGTTCCCGGCAGCGCGAAAACCGGATGATTGAACAAATTGAAGAACTCGGCCCGGAACTGCACCCGCGCCGCTTCGGTAACGGGAAATTCCTTCATCGCGGTGAAATCGAACTGATTCAAATTGTCGCCGCGCAGGATGTTACGGCCCGAATTTCCATAAGTGTAGATCGCTGGAATCGCAAACGCGTCCGTCGTGCTGGGAAACTGCGCAACGCAAGTAGAATTCGAAGAAGTGTAGTACCAGCATCCTACATTTCTCTGGACTAGCGGGGCCCCCACTAACTGGGGACGTTGTCCGCCCGCCCCGGAGTTGGCGCGATCCACCGTTATCGTCGGTGTAAATGGCAGGCCGGACTTGAAAGTATTCACACCGGCCAGTTGCCAGCCGCCGAAGATGCCGTTCATGACAGGATTTGAGCTGGCGAGGAAGCGTTTGCCTTTTCCGAAAGGCAGCGCATAGTTGAAGCTCGCTGTTGCTGTATTTGTTTGGTCGAAGTCGCAGACTGCATAGTTGGCCCCGATCAATTGCGTCGCCGGCGCACTGCTTTCATCCGTGCCGTTGTCCAGGCACTTGGAGAATACGTACGAGCCTATCAGCGTCAGGCCGTGCCAATCGCGAAATTCGATTTCCGATTGCAGGCCGTTGTAATTGCCTTTGCCGCCCCATTCCTGCAGCCCGATTGGACCCCATTGCGGGAACGGACGGCGCGCTTGGATGGCGCCTGGCCCCGGAGGAGGATCGTTCCGCCGGATTCCCTGCTGCAGGTGCAGGGTTCGATTGCCGACATAGGCGAAAGTCACGGCAATACGAGGAGCCAATTGCTGCTCCACTGAGAGATTCCACTGCTCTGTGTACTGCTGATGCAAGTGCGCCAGCGAGGACGTGATCGAGGGAGTGTCGCAGGAGATCAACACCGCGCCCCACGGGCATGGCTGGCCCGGCTTCGGATTCGCAGCGGCAATTGGCGTGCCTTGGAAAAAGTTTCCGATGGTCCGGGTGGGAATCGCCGGCGGCCTGTCGTTGAACAGAGTCACATTGTCGACAAAAGGAATCGTAACGACCGTGTTGTTGATCAAGTTCGTATCGGGGAACGTATAAAAGATTCCGTAACCGGCACGAACAACGGTATTCTGCCATCCACGGGGATTCCACGATACCCCGAGCCGCGGGGCGAAATCGCCGTGCGCGGCCGGTGAAACCGACGGGGGAAGCCCGACCTGGTTCGTGAATTCTATTCTGTCTCCGAACAACTGCAACAAACTAGGCGTGAGTGGCTGAGCGTTTTGCGGGATGCCTGTAGGTACGATCACCTTCCCGTTCTGGAAATCGAACCCGCTGCGGGTGTCCAGGATTCCCTTGAAAAACGGGTTAATCTCATAACGCAACCCTGCGTTGATCGTGAGCCCTGGCTTGACGTGAAAATTGTCGTTGAAATACCAGGCCTTGAAATCATCTTGATCGCCCTGGAGCGTTTGAAACGGGCTTCGGGTAGCATTGTCGGGATAGCCCAACAGAAAGTCGCCGAATGCGTCGCCCGTGTAGGTGCCCACGAAACTGAAATTGCCATTCGAATTTTGCCCGATGCTGAATGCATCTCGACGATGCATCCATTCCATGCCGAATTTCAGCTCGTGGCGTCCGACGCTGTAAGTCACCGAATCGAGATATTGCCACGTATGAATGATGATGCGCTTCGGCCGCTGGTCCGACGGCGACCCCTGGTAGCCCTGGTAGCCGGAAAGGTTGATGTTCGGGAAACTCTGTATAGGCGTGATCACGGGATCCGAAAAGCCTAAAATACCGGCGGCGGTTTCGTCGAAGCCCGGAAGTACCACGCCAAACAGAAACGGAGAATTGTAGTAAGCAACCTGCGCCACGTTGAGCAGTTTTGATCCGAATAAGTGCGTCCAACGGAGCGTGCTGTCCTGCGCGCTGCTGTGCAGGTCAGTGCCCTTCAGGCCGGGATACGGATTCGGGTTGAACTCGCTGTTGTTGGCGATCGAGTATCTGGCCATCAGGAAATCTTTATCGGTCACATGCGCGTCAATGCGCATATCACCCTCGTCCTGGTCAACAGGAGTTCCGGTGGAGAAGATGGCCCGGCTGGTGCTGCCTTGGACCACATTGGGAAGCGGCATGTATTGAAGAAGTGTCGTAGCCTGCGGGGCGATGCGGTTTGTCGGGATCAGATTTCCCGGGAAAGGCGCACGCGCTACCGGGTCTGTTATGGCCTTGGGCAAGAGCTGGCCGAAATTGCCCTGTCTTTGGGCCGCACTGGGAACAACATCGTTGAAAGCCGTGCCTTGGCGGAGCCGTGTGCCTTGATAATCCGCGAAGAAAAAAATCTTATCTTTCAAGATGGGGCCGCCAAGCGTTCCGCCGAACTGGTTCCGCTTCAGGGGAATCTTGCTCGCCAGAAAATAATTCCGCGCATCCAGAGTGTCGTTCCGAAGGAATTCGAAAATGGTGCCATGAAAGCCGTTCGTTCCGCTCTTAAGAGAAGCGTTAATCATGTTCGGCGAGTGTCCGTACTCAGGTGACATGTTGCCGGCCGCGACGCTGAACTCCTGAATCGCATCCACGTTGGGCTGCGTAAGCGTACCGCCCAGTTCGAAATTAGTAACGTTTGCGCCGTCGAGCGACCAGCCTGTGAAAATATAGCTCTGCCCGTTTACCGTGACGTTCACGGATCGAGCCCGGATTTCGCTTCCGTTGAATTGCGCGGTCTGAGCGCGGGGAATGAAAGTCGCGCCGGGGGTGAGTTGCGTCAGTTCCCAGAAATTACGCCCGTTCAGCGGCAACGTTGCCACCTGGGAAGGCGGTACCAAGTGACTTACTTCCGCGGAACTCGTACTGAGCAACGGAATCGTCGCTCCAACCGTGATTTCCTGTGTCGTCGCTCCCACTTCGAGCTTCGCGTCCACTGTCGCGTTTTCACCGGTGTGAAGAATTAGGCTGTTAATGACAAACGTGGAGAACCCCTGCAAGGAGATAGTCAGGTTATATTCCACCGGGTTCAAATTCGGCACCGTGTACTCGCCGGAAGATCCGGTTTTGACGGAGCGCGTCACTCCGGTTCCCTTCTCTTTGACCGTCACATTCGCGCCGGGTACCACGGCGCCCGTATTATCTTTTACAGTTCCCTGTAGAGTCGCTTGACTGATTTGAGCGAAAGCGTTTCCGCTGCAAAGGAATCCGAGCAACACTCCAGCCGTGAGGCAAATTTCACTTTTGCGCGACATAGCACCTCCTGACCCCAAACGAGCCATGCAACGGTGCCACGATGTGAAACCGTGCAGTCCTGATAAAGGTGACAGCAGTATTCCACGAGTTACAAAGCAAGTCAAGAAGCCGAAGGAAATGTGATGTTCTATTTCTTTTTGGACTTCAATGCGACCCGGTTTTCATACCAAACGACGTTCTGACTTTCTTGGCCTGCCACAAGAATATCCATCGCGCCATCACCGTCCATATCCACCAGGCGGATCTGATAAGCCGACTGATCCTCATAGATACGATGTTCCGTGAAATTTCCTTTGCCGTCGTTTTCGAACCAGGCGAGAATCCCGGAATCCTTGGAACAAACCACGACGTCCGGATCGCCGTCATGGTCGATATCGGCGATGCCTAGCGCGTGAGGACCGATCATCCGATCCTCGATCGTATGCTGTGTCCAGGCCGGCGCTTCGAACCAGACAACGCCTTTCCCGTGACCGCGGCTCGCCAGGAAATCAGGCTTTCCATCGCCGTTTAGGTCGGCTATCAGTATGTTGGTCGCGCCCGGCTGGTTAGTCGCAATTACGTGCTTTTTCCAGGGCTTGGCTATTTCAACGGGCTGCTCCCACCAGGCAAACCAATTCCCCTGCGGGCCGCTTTTGGCGCCAGTCGCCACGTCGAGCCTTCCGTCGCTGTTCACGTCGCCAACAGCGAGATAGTGATTGAATCCCGGAGCGTCGCGATCGGCAATCACGAAACGCTCCCATTTTTTCGCATTGCGCGGATCGGCGGGGATGCGGTACCAGACAATGGAATCCGGAAAATTCCCGTCGTTCCATCCGCTCGACGCCACCAGTTCCGGCTTGCCGTCGCCATCGAGATCGGCCAGGAAAAGCCCGTGTACACCATCGGCGCCGCCCTGCGTAAAATCGTCGATGCCATGAAATGTCCACGGCTCCCGCCGAGGGTCTTTGGGATGTTCTAGCCAAAAGATCAGGCCGGGATGATATTGCGAGGCTATATAGTCGATACGCCCATCACGGTCGATATCTAACGCTTCACTCTGAATGACTCGAATGCCGGATCGCAGCACGGTTGCCTTCCAGTCTGGCGCGGAGAAAAGCATGATTTTGTGATCGTTTTCGATGTCTCCGGAAATCACATCGAGCCGTCCGCCACCCCTGGTGTGATCCGTGAAGTTGGCGGCGACGGCGGTTTGGTCCTTAAATCCCTGCGCTATGACATGCCGGCGCCAAGGCAACACTGTGGTGTTCAGATAGACGGTCGAGTTGGAGATCGCAATATCGGCCAGCCCGTCGTCATTTACATCGCCCACTGTGATTTGATCCGCGGACCGGCTCACGGGAACGGACGCAAGCTTCATCCACTCGCCGCCGGGATTCCGCTTCCAGATTTCCGCTGGCCAACCGAGCAGCAGCTCATCGCTGCCGTCGCCGTCAAAATCACCCCAGCCGAGCATCTGAGCGTGGCTCCGCGCCCCATGAAGCGGTTCCGCAATCCAGGCTGCTCCGGGTACCACGGCGGGCTTGGCAAGAGTGCCCTTCTGAGGGTCGGGAGCAAGCGTGGGTTCCCGGTAGACAACCGCTTCGTCGGTTCCGGTTCCACTGCGGTAGCGCACTCGATTCACAACGCCGAACTCGTGCGCTACCAGACGATGCTCACTGCTTGAATAATGAGTCTTCTGGAACTGGATATCCGCCGCGGCGGAGCACAAACACATACTCAGCAAAGCCAGCGAATAGATACAGTAGGACACGAGCGAATCTCCGATGACGAAGATAGCAGTCTTGGACGACTGGCAGGGTGTGGCGCGAGGCAGCGCAGATTGGTCTCCGCTAATGGCAAAGGCCGAAGTGGTCTTTTTCGACCGAGCATTTCGCGACGAAACGGATGCCGCTGAGAAGCTGGCGGATTTCGAGATTGTCCTCTCGATGCGGGAGCGCACGCCGCTGCCCGGTTCGTTAATCGAACGGCTACCCAAGCTGCGCATGCTCGGCATTACCGGCGCGAGTAACCGCTCGCTCGACGTTTCCGCCTGCACGGCGCGCGGCGTGGTTGTCTGCAACACCGGCACCGCCGCCCGAGGCGCCACGGCTGAGCTGGCCTTGGGTTTGCTTCTGGCCGCCGCCCGTGCCATTCCCGCCGCCGATGCGAACGTCCGCGCCGGGCGTTTCCAGGAAGGCTTGCCGGTGGGTGTTAGCCTGGCGGGAAAAACAATCGGCATCGTAGGTCTGGGAAGCCTCGGGTCGTTAATGGCTCAGTATTGCCAGGCGCTGAGCATGAACGTGTTGGCGTGGAGTCAAAATCTAACCGCAGAGAAAGCGGCAGCGGCGGGCGCGGCCCTCGTTTCAAAAGAGGAACTATTCTCACGCTCCGACGCAGTCAGCATCCATCTGGTGCTCTCGCCCCGTTCGCGCGGGCTGATCGGGGCTCCCGACCTTGCAAGAATGAAGCCCGGAGCGATCCTGGTCAACACCTCTCGCGGTCCGATCGTGGATGAGCCGGCGTTGCTCGAGGCTCTGCATCGCGGCCATATCGTTGCCGCGCTCGACGTGTACGACCGCGAGCCGCTCCCGATTGATCATCCACTGAGAAGCGCGCCCAATACGGTGATGACTCCGCATCTCGGCTACGGCGTGCAGGAAACCTGGAAAGAATTTTACGGACAGAGCCTGGAAAATGCACTCGCCTTCCTGGAGGGGAGGCCCGTGCGCGTCATCAATCCCGAAGCCAACGCCCGCCGTTAAAGTGTCATTCTAGTGGCTATTGACCCGGACGCCATGTTCCGTCGGCTGTCCCATACGGACTCGCAACCACTACCACATAGCCGTCTGGGTCGCGCATCCAGCACTCCCAGTGATTCGGACCGCCGTCGCCCTCCGGAGGGTTTCGATGCCGGGGTAGAACAATCTCCACACCCATCTCAACGGACCGCTGCATGACCGAATCAAACTCGTCTACTTCGAACCACAGCAACAGTCCATTTCCGTATGGCTTGTCGTTGCGGTCGGCAATCGCGCCGTGATGGTGCTCCACTTCGAAGCTGTGTAACTGAAGGGCAATCTGTCCGTTCCAGAGCAACTGCTCATATGCGGCGCCTCCATGACCGCTTTGGCAGCCCAGCAGACGCTGATACCAACGGCTACTTGCTTCCACATCGGTTACTGCGATAAGAGGTTGAGGACGCATCGCAACCAGCGTATCAACTCCTGTATCGCTGTCTAGGCCCGCTTCAGGATGACGTGGGTTGCCTCTTCGCCGGCCTTCGTTTGGACCGGCCGAAAGCCGAGCTTTGGTAAGTCGATGCCCGCGAAAAGATTCTCTCCTTCGCCCAGCAGTACCGGTGAGAACGCCAGATGCATTTCATCGACCTGGCCCGCCGTCAAATATTGGCGAATCGTCGAAACGCCGCCGCCAATACGCACATCTTGGCCGTTGGCCGCATTTTTGGCTTGCTGTAACGCGGACTCCGGTCCGTCAGTTACGAAGTGAAACGTGGTGCCGCCTTTCATGGCTAACGGCGCGCGTGCATGATGCGTAAGGACGAAAACAGGCACGTGATACGGCGGCTCCTCTCCCCACCAGCCTTTCCAGGAATCGTCTTTCCAGGGACCGCGGATCGGCCCAAACATATTGCGGCCTAAAATCCACGCGCCGACATTTTCAAAGGATTGAGCGGCAAAATCATTGTCCACACCTTGGCTGCCATCGGCCAAGTTATGCATCGTTCGAAAGATCGTGGTTTTCTGAAACCACGCGTGCAACTCGAAGCCACGAACCCCGAGTGGATTTTCGCGGTCCTGCCGTGGCCCTGCGCCAAAACCATCCAATGAAACCGAAAATGCACCGACTTTTACTTTGCTCATAATACGCACCAGCGACGGCAGCGTGCAATCCTTTCCTCTAAGCCCGAGGCAAAGTGAAGAAAAATGTTGAGCCTTCGCCTACTTTGGATTCCGCCCATATTCGACCCCCAGCCGCTTCAACAATCCGACGGCAAATCGTCAAACCGACGCCGGATCCTGAATATTCGTTCCCATGCAATCGAGTAAAAGGTTCAAAAATCTTCCCCGTATGCTCTGAATCGAAACCAATGCCGTTATCGGAGACGGCAATAGTTGTCCAGCGATCGTCATTTGCCTCGACCGAAATATGAATGCACGGATTTCTGCTGGGTTCCTTGTATTTGATCCCATTGCTTATCAGGTTCAGAAACAAACGAGTTATCTGACTGTGTTCCGCCGTTACCGTCGGCAAGGGGTCGTGAGTAACCGTCGCGCCGGATTCCTGGATCGATGCTGCGAGCTGGGACAAAGCGGCTTCGACCGCCATATCGAGTGGTACCGGCGTGGTCGGTTCCTTTTCCACTCCGGCGCGTGCATAGGCCAAAAGATCCTGGACCAAGGTGCTCATCTTTAAAACAGAGCTGGTGATGAAGCCCAAATACTCCTGTGCGCTGGAGCTTAGTTGATTGCCTTCCCGCCGGAGAAGAAGCTGTGCATAGCTGCCGATCGTCCGAAGTGGCTCTTGCAAGTCATGGCTCGCAGCATACGCGAAGTTCTCAAGCGCCGTGTTCGCCTGGACCAACGAATCCTCGAGCCGTTTGCGGGACGTTTCATCCGCGACGATTTTGGTGAATCCCAGCAGGTCGCCGGAAGAATTCCGGACCGCGCTGATCACGCCGTTAGCGAAGAACTCTGTTCTATCTTTTCTTCTGTGCCAGCGAATGTCGGCCGCTGTATGCTGTTCACCGGCAACACGCATTTCTGATTCGCACAGCGTCACGGCCTGATCGGCGGGAGTAAAGATAATCGATGCATGCTGGCCGATCCATTCCGCTTCGGAGTACCCCAATAGATGCTCCACACCGGCATTCCAGGTCTGGATCATGCCGTTCACATCAATGAAGAAGAAGGCGTAATCTTGTAACTGCTCAATTTGCTGTCGGTAAAGGTCCTGCGGGTTTTCCATGAGCAGTACAGACCATTCTAGAATGCGCATCCCGCGCCCGAACACCGGCTGTCCGAAATCGTAGAGCGCCACCGCTCTGCATGCCCTCACGCGCGTGCGTTCAACCCATTAGCCTCACGAACTTATGCCCGCGCCGGAACTTGGCATCCGGCTTGCCTGTGTGTTCAGATGGCGGCCATGCAGAATCTCTTAGGCGACGTTCGCTATGCCCTGCGCCAGTTCCGACTATCGCCCGTTTTCACCATCACCGCGGTCCTGACGCTCGCCGTCGGCATCGGCGGCACTACCGCGATCTTTTCGCTGATTCACGCCGTGATGCTGCGTTCCCTTCCTGTCACCGATCCGGCGAGTCTCTACCGCGTTGGCGAAGGTAACGATTGCTGCATCGAGGGAAGCCCGCAGGGCAAATGGGGAATGTACTCCTTCGCATTGTACGAGCGCCTGAAAGCCAGCGCGCCTGAATTCGATCAGGTGACGGCGTTCCAGGCGGGCGGGTGGCGATACGCCGTGCGGCGCGCAGCCGTCGAAAAAATCCCGCGCGCCCTACGCGGCGAATACGTCAGCGGAAACTATTTTTCCACCCTTGGCATTCGCTCTTTTGCCGGCCGGCTGATTTCGGATCCGGATGATCGCGCGGCCGCCACTCCGGTTGCCGTGCTCAGCCATCGCGCCTGGCAAGGCATCTATGGAGGCGATCCCTCCGTAGTCGGTTCGAGCTTTATAGTGCAAGGTATTCCCTTCACCGTCGTCGGCATCGCTCCAGCCGGCTTTTTCGGCGAAACGCTGCGCGGCGATCCGCCGGACATTTGGCTGCCACTACAGCAGGAGCCTCTTCTGAGCGGCCAGGGTTCGCTGTTACGCTTGCCCGGCTCCGCATGGCTGCGGATCATAGGCAGGTTGCGCCCCGGCGCAACCGTCACGGGGATGTCTCCGCGCCTGACGGGCATCCTGCGCCAGTGGCTCGTGAATGATAGCGGCTATCCAGCCGCCTGGATACCGGAGATCAAACGTCTTCTTCCGAAACAAATCATCACGGTTGTCCCGGCCGGCGGCGGCGTGGCCGAAATGAAGGGGTACTACGAACGCAGTCTGCAGATCCTGCTTTGCGTTTGCGGAGTCGTGTTGCTCATTGGCTGCGCCAATGTGGCGAATCTCCTGCTCGCGCGTGGCATGGCTCGCCGCGCCCAAACGGCCCTGCGCGTGGCAATCGGAGCCTCGCGCGCGCGCATCGTTTCCCAATCGTTGGTCGAGAGCATTTTGCTTTCGCTTGCGGGCGGACTTGCGGGGCTCCTGGTTGCCGACGCCGCCAGCCGCTTGATCGTGGCTCTGGCTTTTCACAGCGCGCATTTTATTCCAATCGACACCGCGCCTTCTCTCCCTGTACTGGCTTTTGCCTTCGCGCTCTCGCTGCTTACCGGAGTTGTCTTCGGCACCGCACCCGCGTGGTTCGCCACTCGCACGGATCCGGTCGAAGCCCTGCGCGGCGTCAATCGAAGCACCCGTGACGCCTCTTCGTTTTCCCGTAAAGCGCTGCTCGTGGTGCAGGCGACGCTGTCGGTTGTGCTTGTGGCCGGAGCCGGCATGCTCGCGCGCAGCTTGAATAATCTCGAGCATCAGAACCTCGGATTCGAAACCGCTCACCGCATCACCATCGCGCTGCAGTCCGCGCCGAAAAGTTACACACCGGATCGTCTCGACGCGCTCTATCGAAATTTGGACGATCGCCTCAACCGGCTGCCGGGCGTCGAGCGCGCCAGTCTCTCGCTCTACAATCCATTCACCGACAATTGGGGCGAGCTGATCTTCATCGCCGGCCGCCCCGCTCCCCGCTTCAACGAAAACTCCGGCGCCTCCTGGGATCGCGTCAGCCCCGGTTACTTTCAGGCTGTCGGCCAACCCATCGTTCGCGGACGAGGCTTTACAGAAGCCGATAACGCGACCACCCCGCCGATTGCGGTAATCAATCAGGCATTCGTCCGAAGATTTTTTCCTGACCAGGACCCTATTGATAAACGCTTCGGTTTCGATCTTCCTGCGTACGCCAATACTTTCCGGATTGTCGGCGTCGTGCGCGATGCCAAATATAGTGAGCCGCGCAAACCCGCGAAGCCGATGCTCTTCGTTCCCCTGGCGCAATATGTGTCGGCATACAAAGAAGACGAGATGCGGAAACTCGAGCTGAACTCGCATTTCATCGAGAGCGCCATGCTCGTCACGCGCAGCGATCCGGGCGCGCTCGAGCCGGTGCTCCGCAAAACTTTTGCGGAAGTAGATCCGAATCTCACTATCATCAGCGTGCGCACCATGCAGGAACAGGTGGCCATGAACTTCGATCAAGAGCGGGCCGTCGCTAGTCTCGCCGGACTGTTCGGCACGGTGGCATTGCTGCTCGCCGCCGTCGGGCTCTATGGAGTAACCGCCTACAGCGTCGCTCAACGTACCAGCGAGATCGGCGTGCGCATGGCTTTGGGCGCCGGCAAAGGGAGCGTGGTGCAGCTTGTGCTGAGCGGCGCATTCCAAAAAGTTGCGCTCGGATTGTTGCTCGGCGTTCCCCTTTCGATCGGCGCCGGCCGTCTAATTGCCGCCCAGCTTTACGGCGTCGCTAGCTGGGATCCGTTCGCTTTGTCCATCGCTATGGTTTCTCTTGCTGTCTGCGCGTTTATTGCCGCCATGATTCCAGCCGCGCGCGCCGCCGCCATCGATCCGATGAAGGCTCTCCGCACCGAGTAATTTTGCGGCACATGGAGAATAATTCGCCTGCCGCCCGACACACTTTTCAGCTTCAACTTTGAGTGGGCGCAGTAACCGGGCCGCGACCGTAGGATGCGGTACAGGAATTTCGTGGATACGAAACCAGTTTTTTTCGCCAAGCCGCTAGGCCAATGGCCTGAACCAGTAAGCTGCCCTACTGCTGCGTTCGAATATGCTCGGCAAATGCGCTTGTCCCTAGATCCACAATCCGGATCGGCGCCTCACTTGCGGACATTCGCTCACTGGAAACGCCTGTTCGATGTGGAACTCGCCAGGGCTCGCGAGTACCAGCGCATGCGCATGGCCCTGTCTCAGGACTGGTCGGGTTTGGACAAATATTTGGGAGAAGGCCTTCTCATCCTGCGGCATTCGATTGCACTCGATGCTGCCGGCATCCTGTCCCGCTTGCAGTGTCCGACCGCTCTAGGACTTTTTGAGTCCTCGCTCGCAGTCATCCTGCAGACCGTGTATTCGCGTCCTAACGCTCTTGCGCCAAAGTCCTGAGCACCACGACGTCTATTTCGGGCCAGGGTTCACTCTTCTCCCCGTTCTTGGACAATCCGGCCGCCCATACCGCATACAAAGCGACAATCAGGATAAATTGCAGGCGCTCCACAAGCACCGCCGATCCCAGGGACATGAGGTTCTCCGCGAAGAACAACGCGGCATATCCGCTAAAGTACAGACTCAGCAAAATCGTATGCAATACGAGATTGCGCGGCGGCTGCTTCAAGGGCGCGGGGAAGCGCGAAAAGAAGACCGCAACCAGAATCAGCGTGCCCGCGATCCAGCTATCCACCGAACGGTGCAACAAGAACAGCGCCCGTAACACCGCGTCCTCATCGCTTAGCCGATGCAGTTCGAAAGGCAACCCCAGGCAGCAAACCGCCACCGTAATTGCCAGGCACGTCAGGAATAAGCGCACGGCGAAGCGCCCAATTTTCGGGTATAGACGTGCCACGGCTTTCAAGGTGTCTAAACCGGCCCACACCTGCGCTGCCAGCAGCATAGGGAGAGTCCAGGCCCAGACGACCGCGTAGGCGTGTGTGTTGTATACGGGAATGGAGACGATCCCATCCCGGATAAGCACCACGCCTAGCATGACGCCTAATGCTCTGAACGGCGATCCGAATAGACGTTGTTGAATGACTCGCCAAATCACCAACCCGGCCAGAACCGCTGATGCGACCCACAGAATGCGGTCCCAATACGATAGCCCCACAGATGCTCAGTGAGGGTTAGTTGAAGATTTTCTCGTTACTACCAAACTGGCAGTGGTTCAGAACCCCCGGTGAGGAGGCGGGCAATCGAACAGGAAGCCCCAGAACGCTGTAAAAAGCTGAAGTAATGAACGCATGCTTAATTCCTAGGCGGCAGATCCGCGAACTCACGGTAAAAGCCGTCTGTTCCCGGCAAGTGGTCGGGACGAACGTAGACAAATGCAAGTTGCTGATCTTAAAGGAGATCGCGGCCAAGAAAAAATTTGCGGCAGACGTGAACGGGCGCAGGGTTGTCCGGCGATTACTCAGGAGAGATTATTACCCCGCCATCGCTTCGGGGGACAGAACACTCCTAGGGCTTAATTTCCCGCTGTATGACACTTACATACGACGATGGCAACGAGTGCAGTACCCATACATACAATCGAGCGCCGAATGCGCGGCGGCTCACAATCCTTATTCGTGCGGGATGCCGCTGGCAATCCCTATGTAGCCAAATGCGTTGGAAATCCACAGGGAACGAGAACTCTGATTAACGAATGGGCTATCGGCAGGCTCCTGAAACACCTTCGCGTATCCACGCCGGAAGTGCATGCCCTCAAAATCGACCGTGGCATCCCGGGGGACGAATTGCTGGAATTCGATATGGGGAACCGCAAAGTTCCCATTGCGCCAGGGGTGCATTTGGGTTCGCGCTGCCCGGTCGATCCCGAGCGGAAGGCGATTCTCGACTTTCTACCCCGCCGCTTGATGGACAAAGTCGGAAATTTGCCCGATCTACTGTTCGCCTTTGTTTTTGATAGGTGGGTGAACCAGGTGGATGCGCGGCAGGCGATCTACATTCGCGAGCGTTCCGCCAATGCGGCGGGAAGTTTTCGTGTCTATCTAATCGATCACGGCCAGAGCTTTGGAGGCACGCATTGGCAGCTCCGCGAGAGTGCCTTGACGGCGCTCTATCGCGACCGCTCGATTTACGAAGGTCCCGGGGCCTACTCCGAATGTCACAACGCGGTCGATCGTATCAACGAGTTGCCGGAGAGGAGCTTGTTTTCAATTGAACAGGAAATCCCGGAGGAATGGTTCCAGCCGGGCGATCGTGCCGAGATGAGCCGCCTTCTCGACTTGCTTTCCGGCCGGCGCACCAGGCTCCACGACACGGTAAACCGCGCCTTGAAGCAAATACAGCAGGCAGGCGTGGCGATTCCGAAAACTTCGGATGGAAGAAGGATGCTCGGCGCCCTGCTGCTGCTTGCGTGCCTGCCCAGCCCGGTTCAACTCAAACGACTCGGCGCAATTGATATTGAGGTAAACGCTAGCGAGGAGTGCGCCTTCCATTTCACCGCGCGTTCCCGTGCGCGGCAAACCGTCAACGAGTGCGATATTCAAATCTGGCAGAACAATGAGAACGCGTATTTCTTGCGTGTTCACGCGAAAAACCCCAATCAGGAGCCACTCGTGACCGAGTACGCTCTGGTCACCGGATAAACGTGCCCCTTAGGAAAAGCCGTATAGCTTTTCCGGATTGCTTACCAGAATCCTCGCGCGGGTCGCTTGGTCCGGAACCCACTTCAACAGCAAGTCAAGCAGCGCGGCATCATCGGGTTTCGTCTCCGTCGCCGTCGGATGTGGCCAATCGGTCCCCCACACCAGCCGCTCGGGTGCATTCTTCACATACGCCTTGGTGATCGCCTCTCGATCCGAGTAAGAAGGAGGACCCACCTTGCTGTCGATATACGCTCCGGAAAGCTTCACCCAGCCCTTTCCCTTTTCGAGCAGATCCATCACGACTCCGTATGCCGAATCGAGGCCCCCAGGTTCGGGAACATGCGCCAAATGATCGAACACCACGTCGACCGGCAAGCCCTTCCAGATTTCCGCCGCCGAGCGTATCTTTTCCGCGCTCGCGTTCACCTGAATATGCCAACCAATCTTCGCTATACGCTTGGCCAGCGGTTCCACCATATCGAGGGTGGTAGCGCCTGCCTTGCGCGAGGTTGAAGCGAATGCCGCGCACGCTGGCCGCGTCCATCCGTTTTAGCTCGGCGTCGGAAACATCGGGATTCACGACCGCGACCCCGCGCGCATCCCGGCCCAACTGCCGCAGACCCTCGAGCATGCAGCGGTTATCCACGCCATAGGTGGAAGGCTGCACCAGCACGCAGCGTGTCATGCCGAGCCGCTTTTGCACCAGCCGATAATCGGCGACCGTCGCATCGGCGGGCCGCAGCGTCGACTTCGGATCGACGGGAAAACGCGATTCGTAAATGTGCAAGTGGCAGTCCGCCGAGTTCGCGGGCACTTTCGCCCGCAACAAGGCGGCGCCGCCGCGGCGCTAACGAAAACTCTTCTGGTCACTTAGGAATATACCCGCGCTCCGTATTTGCCGGACCTCGAGATGCATCATGAGGAAGGATGAGTATTCCGCCAGGCATTCGCTACGCGCTTCGTAGGCCGCACGAGCTGGGGATTCGCTGCTCTTTTTGTCCTCACGCTCGCCCTCGGTCTCACCGGCGTGAACACGATCTTTAGCGTGCTAAACACCGTGATCCTGCGCCCGCTGCCATTCAAGCATGCGGATCGCCTCGTGACCATCACCGAAACAGTACCCTTGATGGGAAGTGGTCCTCAGGTGTGCACGATTGACGAGTTCCAGCGCTGGCAGAAATCCAGTCTCCTCGATACGCCGCCGCGATTAACACGATGGATTTAACTCTCCCGGGCAGGGACCGCGCTGAGCTCCTGTTTGGCGCTAAAGTCACCCCGGACTTCTTTCGTGTTTTCGGAATCTCACTCCTTCTGGGCCGTGGTTTCCTTCAGGAAGACGCGGCTCCGGGGCACGAACAGGTCATCATTCTCAGCCATGAATTGTGGGCGCGCCGGTTTGGGAGCGATCCAGCCGTCATCGGCAAAAGCGTTCAGTTCAGCGGCGCAACCATGACGGTAATCGGCGTGATGCCGACCTTCTCGCTCAGCTCGGTGACGCTCATCTTCCGCTTGGCCAGCATTACGTCGATGTTGATGATGATCGGCATGCTGATTTCGGTTATACCGTTAAGTCGTTCTCGGACTTCGGCTCTACCGCGCTCTGCAAGGTTCTTTCAAATACTGCCGCGGCGGTGGCGAAGACTGCAGAGACGAAGATCAGTAGAAGGCCCATCATGACGCCGCCCGCGATGTCATCCTTACCGCGCCTCACTAGGAAGAAGTAGGCTTCTGCTCCTACGAGAAAACCGACGAGAGACATCGCGCAGTACTTGATCCTCCCCAATGCTTTGACTGGGCGTTGCGAGAAGACTTCACCTCTTCCTACATATCCCAGAAGCTTGAATGTCTGGTAGAGTGCAACGAAAAATGCAATGGATGCGGTGTATGCATACGCCAAAATGGATCGTTGAAGTAAATCTGAAAGAGGGTGGCGTGCGCGTTTCTGCCTTCGATGTGTGGTTCCCAAAGCAGAAGAGCAAGAGAACCAATGCCAATGAGCACGATGACCGCTTGGAGAAATATGGTGGAGCCTTTTCTCATAGCAGCTATTTTGGCGCGCTATTTATCGTGTCAGTATATTTTGATTGCGAAACGAGAGATTACTCGGTAGCGAGCATCCCGCTATGACCTCAGACCTCGGCGGCTTTCAACGGTAATCCAGTATTTCGCGGGCTCCGGGAGTCTTTTCGAATCTCACGGTCCGAGATCACTACTTCACAAGCGCCAAAAGACCCTGACATACTCGTTGTCTTAGACGAATCACTGATTTGTAATCATGACTTGTCGAGCAGCAGGATAGAGTGGATCGATGGCGTGTCCACGCCCTCGGTGGTTCGATGGTGGCTATTCCCAGCCACGAGCATCGTGCATTTTGGCGACGAGTTGTTCTTGGGTGGGGGCTTTATACCTGGGTGACCTCCATAGGCGGAGTTCCCGTCACTATGGCGCACTTCGCATTTGCGACGGTAGTTGCCTTAGCATCGATCACGATAGCCTCTTGGGTTGCGCGGAGGCGATATGACTGGCTCTGTTCGCGCTGTCGGCGATTATCCTCACAAACGCCCTCACCCACCTTGTCGGCAGCCTGGCTACGCATTCCTACTCGCCCGGTACTTTCTCTGGATTATTTATTTGGCTTCCGCTCGGCGGCGCGATCCTTTATCAGGGATTCGCCCGAAACTGCGTCACCATCCGGTGTACCGGTTTCGCGGTGGGCACCGCGATGAACATCGCCGTCTGGCTGGTCGCGATGAATTTGGGCGGAATCCTTGACGCGAAGACGACCTGATCGAATATGGATTGGCCCGAGGGAGCAACACAATTGATACAGAATCCCGATGAGTGAATCGGAGAAGGACCGACTCGCGAAACAGGTTGCTGATCTTCGGGCAACATTTGACCTTGCACTCTCAACTAGCGGAAATATCCCGTGCAGGACTTTAACGCCTTTGTGAAGCGTTGTTCAGGCAGTAAATGGTCTGCGGGAATTCTTGCATGTCGAGAGAAAACGGATTTTGGTCGCAATGTTGTACGCCTAACCCGGACGCCATCTCCGAAATCGGAACATTCGGGCGCGAGCGCATGACTACCTTCCGCTAACTGGTACACGACGTCGGACTTCTTCAAAGAAGTTGAGGATGAAAGTGACGTGGCTTCCCATTGGCTGCTCCTGCGATTCGCTTGAGGAGATTAACGCCAGGATCCGCTGTCCATCGGGAGCAAGATCGAAATTCGAGATGACACCAGTGTCTGCAAGTCGTCTGGGCGTCCACTGCCGCACCGTAAGAACGGAGAACGAATTCGGTGAGATCTTGTAAGTCGCCAGCATGATCCGTTGGTCGTCGCTTCGATAGAACAGATCATGACTTTTCGCCGACCAGCGAGCGATCCTTCCTCCGCCTCTCGAGACTTGAGTTGCTGTCCCATTATCTGGAAATGCCCGCACATACACTTCCCAATTCCCCGATTCGTTCGATCCGTAAGCGATCCAGTGGCCGTCGGGAGAAAACGATGGATAAGTTTCAAAGGCAGGGGTGCGGAGAAAAGGTTCCGGCTTACCTACAGTGAACTCACTCTCGGCAATGTGAATCGGAACGGTCCATAGATCGAATCCGGTTGATGCATTTAATTCGTGGTAGGCGAGCCGGGTTCCATCAGGCGTGAACGACCAAGGAACTTGAACATTTCTTGTGTGCATCAAGGGCTTCGGCTGCTGCGCGCCGCCTTGGGCATCGAGCCAGTCCATCCCTCCCGGGCCTCCGGCAATGAGAAAACGTCCATCCGGAGTCCAAATAGGGAGATAGCGCCCTGCCGCAGACGGGATGCGTGTCATTCGGCCTGGCCGACGATCGTAGATCCACACACCTGATTCGCCGCTCTCAGTTCCAGAAAGAGCCAACTTATTTCCGCCGGGCGACAGCGCAGGCCACAGGTAGCGCCCCGGCTTCGCAAACAATGGCTCGATCTTGCCCGCTCCTGTCGAGCCATTGTGCTGTGACTTCTCCTCCGCTACTCTGCCTGTAAGCCAGGAGGCCTGTCTGAGAGAAATCGACTTCAGCGAATCCAAAGGTAGAAGAATAGGAAACTCCCTCCAGGATGGGAAGCGCTGCGGCACGTCTTTCGGGCCGAGCGAGATCGATAGGCATCGCGAACAGCGTACCCTGATTCACGTATGTAAGATACCCATTCGGTAGGTAACGCCCAAATGTTCCTCCCGACACCAATACAGTCCTCTTGCCGTTTCTAAGCGAAAGCAATTCAATGTTTGCGTGGTTGGGTCCCGGGAAGCCGATGACAGTCAGAAGGAGGAATTTCTCGCCTGGCAAGATCTGCGGCCATGCTGGAATGGCTGACTCTTTCGTCAAATCCAGAATTACTCTTGGCAGTCCCCTGAGTCGGAGATGCGCGACAGTGTGCGTCCTCCCAACGCAGCGATAATCTGGCCGTCGCGACCCCACGTGGCGCCAAAGTGTCTATCCCGTCACACAGCGCGACAGGCGATCCACCGTCCACCGCCGTCTTCTTTAACTTCCCGGAGCTCCAGAACCCCACCCACCGGCCATCCGGTGAAAAAAACGGTCCGCGCGCACCGTCCGTCCCAGGCATTTCAACAACCTGTGATTGATCCAGGCGCCGTGTGTTCAATCGTGCGACGCCCTCAGGTCCGATAGATATAAAAACGACCCGCGTGCCGTCGGGCGACAGAACCACGCTCGTACCAACTTCGCCGCCCAGCACACCCTTGGAGTTCATTTCCACATCGAACTGCAGGATGGAGGCTTTCTCGGGATGTACCGAACGTTGTGGCACCAGCCTGCCCAGCAGAAATGCGCAGACGACTGTTAGCGCACCGCCGGCGAGCCAAAGCAGGCGAGGCGAGCGGTAGGCGGCCGGACCGATAACGACGGCGGACTTCGGTCCTGCGGATTCCCTGACGCTCCGCTCCATGAACTGCGGCACGTAGCTGCCCTTCGGCAACATGATCGCGATCGGACTAGGTTGACCTTCCATCGCGTAGTAGCGATCGAGGCGGCTTCTCAAACGGGAAGCTTCTGCCCTTACTATCGGGTCTGTCCGAGGGTCGAAGCCGTCCCCTCGACTGAAGGCTTCACTTCCAATCGTGTACTCCTTCAGCCGCTCGGCCCGGCCGTTGATCGACTCCTCGACAACGAATGTCAGCAGCGTACGGGCACGATCAGCGCCTTCAAATAGAGAACTTGCAAGAATTCTCCCAAGCTCGGCACGAACCGAATCCTTCGGGACTATCTCTCCCTGCATATAGCGGTAGCACAATATTACACGTTTTAGAGCAGCATCTAACCAGCTGATTCGACAGCGTACGTGCCGTGCGCAACCGTTCCGTGCTTACGTTTCGTCGTTCGCCGAAGCAAACTCCTCCTCATAGAAGCCACCAGGAATTTGAGGGGCGGCTCTTTTAAAGGAGATGGAGAGATAAATGAAGACCTCACTTGTGAGTTTGTTGTTTGCGTCCGTACTGTTGTGCCCGGGAGCGGGATTCGCGCAGCCCAATGAAAGATCCGGGCACGTGAACGGACGGAAACTGGAAGGCATTTGGACATTCCGGGCCTCGTTTCCTGGGCAAACCGGGCCGGTTTATGTTGGAACCGCTCGGTTCCACGCGGATGGGACGTTCTCCGGACCAGCCATCGATCAGCACAGCGGCCCAACGACAGGAGAGTGGATTGCAACTGGGCACATGGAGTACGCCTTTGTTTTTCTCGCTGATACGTTCGATGGCTCCGGCAATTTCGCTGGCACTCACCGCGTACGCGGAATGCTGCGCCTGGCCCAGGATGGTTTATCTGCCACGGGGGAAACAATACTCGAAATAATTGACACGACGGGAACGGTCATTTTCACCTCGCCGGGCCCCACACCCTTCACAGGAACGCGGACAGTTGTGCAGCCCTTCTAACATGGTGCTTACACGAACGCCATGAAATCGATCTCACGGATCGTCTCGCTTTGTTGCCCCATAATCATGGCCGTTCTTCATGCGGAAATCGGCCTATCTCAATTTCAGGTCGAACGACAGTCGAACATCGCTCTCTACGGCGGCAGGTGGTTTGATGGCTCGTCTTTCAAGCCTCTTACCGTTTACAGTGTTCGTGGCCTTTTCGCGTTTAAAAAGCCGGATCATATCGATCAGACACTAGATCTCAAGGGAAGCTGGATCGTGCCCCCGTTCGGTGAGGCGCATAACCATAATCTCGGAACAGGCGTGACCAACCAGGAACGCAAGGCGGTTCGGAAATACTTGGCCGACGGAGTCTTTTATGTGAAGATTCAGGGCAATCTGCCCTTAACCCGGGAAGACAAGGACCGCCTCGGCTTGGATCATTCGGACGGACCGGATGTCGCGTTCGCGCAGGGGTCGGTAACCGGAACGGGTGGTCACCCCATTGGCTTGGTGGAGAGCCTGCTCCGCCAGGGCTACTATCCTGGCCATTCACCAGAAACGCTGAAGGACTACCGCTACTTCACGGTCGATTCGGAAGCTGACCTAGAAAATAAGTGGCCTCTGATACTTCGCTTGCATCCCGATTTCATTAAGACATTTCTGTGGTTCTCGGAGCAGTACGGAGTGCGAAAAAATAACTCGGCTTATTTCGGGCAGAAAGGTCTGGACCGCAATTTCTGCCGAAGATCGTGGAGAAAGCCCATCGAAGCAACCTGCGGGTATCCACTCATGTGACCAACGCTCGCGATTTTCACAACGCTGTTGCTGCCGGTGTTGATGAGATCACGCATATCCCTCTCCTGGATCCAGCCTTGATCTCTCCGGAGGATGCCAGCTCGCTGCGAAACAGGGCATTACAGTTATCACAACGGTCGGACTTATTCAATTCTTGCCTCACTCGATCCTTCCGGAAGCCAGCCTGCCCGGAACTCTGAAGACACAAGCGGCAAATCTGCGGGTGCTACGAGACAGCGGTGTCAAGCTGGCAATTGGAAGCGACAACGTGGCTGATTCATCGGCGGCGGAGTTTAGGCACGTTTCGAATCTGGGTCTCTTTGACAATCTTCGATTGCTCAACATGTGGACGCAGGTGACCCCAAAGGCGATCTTTCCGAACCGGTTGATTGGAGCAATCAGAGAGGGCTACGAAGCTAGCTTTCTTGCTCTGGAGGGCAATCCGCTTGAAAACCTGAACAATGTTCAGCAGATCGAGCTTCGCTTTAAACAGGGCAAGTTGCTCTCCGACGTCAAATAACTGGTGCCGCTGAACTGACTCGTGCAAGAGGCCCGCAGTCGAAAAGACCATCGTGTCCCAGCATGCGTCTGGTGGCGAACGGCTGCACCAAGTGGGGGAATTCAATCCCGCCTCTTCCATCTCATCCACCAGCCAATACCAACTGGCTAATTTGATCATCAGCCCGGGATTTACGGCAGCTCCCTCAAGTATATGCTGAAACCGCCGGTCACAAGCCTAAAATCCAATGTTTCCGGGCCTTCGGTGGTCAAAACCCTTGACACGCCCCCTTATGCTGGAACCGATGGCATCGTTAAGCCAGCTGGCGGCGAACCGCGCGAACGCCCAGCTCTCTACTGGCCCCACTTCGTCTGAAGGAAAAGCCAAAGTCTCCCACAACGCTCTGAAAACCGGTCTCACCGGCCGCACCGTCCTGCTGCCAAGCGAGGACGTCGCGGCCTATCGGGCGCACGTCGAGCGAACCTTCCAACAGTTCGCTCCCGAAGCGGACGAAGAAAAGCGCCTCACCCAGTCCCTCGCCGATACGCTCTGGCGGCTCGATCGTATTCCCTCGCTCGAAGCTGGCATCTACGCAATCGGCCGCCGCGAGCTCGCCGCCCAATTTGCCGAGGAAGAGGACGAAGCCGTCCGCAAAGCCATGATCGAAGCGCAGATCTTTCTGTCTTACCGCCGCGACCTGAACAATCTCTCGGTCCAGGAAGCGCGCCTGCGCCGGCAATACGAAAAGGACGAAGCGGAGCTGAAGCGCTTAATCGCCGAGCGCGAGAAGGCTGCCAAGGATCGCCGGACAGCCGAGAACCGGCGCTGGGACGATGCCATTCTGCACTACCGCACCGCCAGGGAATGTGGCTTGCCTTTCGATCCGGCCGAAATTGGCTTTGAATTTTCAACCGAAGAAATCGCCGCCCGCGAGCAGCAGATCCAAGTGAAAGCAGCCATCCGGAACGGCCGGTATTACGAATACAAGAAAAAAGGCTACCTCAAGCTCCCCGATAAAGCCGCCTGAATCCGCCTGGAAACCCGAAATCCGACGCTAGAGTCTACGGATACCCTGTCCCAGGCCACGGTGACCCGGCGGCGGATTTGACGAGCGGCGGTCCGTAGTCTCCGTAAGCGTCTTAAGCTGCGCAATTCGCGTGTGATGGCGCACAGATGTTTGTACGGCGCCGGCCGCGATAATTCCCAGTCCGGCCAACAGTGTAATCAGCGTTCTCCTCATATTCTTCTCCCGCTTTAGATCGCGTGGAAAAAAAGGAAATCGGCTCGTCGGACAAGAAAAAACGTGGCGAAACAGCGGCCTTACGTCACTGTATGGGTGGCCAGGTCAATGGTCAGCGGATCGAACGGTGTGTTGTGCTGGTCGCCGAGCTGCCAGAACTGAACCGTAATCTGCTTGGCCGATGCGGTGACGAACAGGTAGCCGTAGGCGGAGATTGCGGCGTCGTAGGTGACTTGATGGCTCGCGTCGGCCGGCTGTCCGGTGGCCGCCTTCACGGCCTGGTACGGCATGCCGCCGGTGCCCACGACGATGTAGACGATCTGCTTACCTCCAATGCGCCGCGTGTAGCGTTGATAATTGTGGGCGTGAGCGGAGAGGAAGAGGTCGGGCCAGACGCCGGCTGCCGTGCAGGCATTGTCAATGCTCTGCGTCATCTCCGGGCTACCGGCATGGCCGCTCTGGCTATACGGCGGATGGTGCGTGGCGATGACGAGCGCCTTCTTCTGTTTGGCCTTGCCGATGGCAGCAAGGGTCTTTGCAAGCCAATCGAGCTGCGAGGTATCGTTTTTGCCCCCGGTGGTGGCCTGGATATAGCCGGGGCTTTCGAGCAGGTTGGAGTAGAGCCCGATAATTTGCACGAAGGGCGCATCGAGAAACCAATAGACGCCCGGCTGAGTCATGGTTTCGCGGTAAATGCCGCTGCCTGAGGCCTGCGGCGGAACCGCGGCGTTGGTGGCACAGAAGTTAGCGCGAAAAGCCGAGAGCGAGGGCCCATCGGCCGGCGCTTTGACTTCCCCATCGTGATTGCCCGGGATGGCGAGGATCTTACCCGGATAGCGTTTGTAGGGCGAATAGAAGCGCTCGCCGTAGTGGTTCTCTTTGTCGTTCCCGTAGATCAGATCCCCTAGGTGAAATAGAAAAGCCGGATTCAGTCCGCCGGCCGACGGCTTAAAGTCGGTGGCCATCTCATCGGCGACCTGTTGGGCTTCATGCGCCGTGCCTACGCCGGTGTCGCCGAGGGCGTGGAAACGAATTTCCCCGAGAGTCTGGATTTCCTTGACGCCGGCCGCGCCGATTACTTCGGAAAGGTCCATTTTGCCGCCGCGGGCTAGCGGGGGCAGCGGGCCGAGGTGGAGTTTGCTCCAGTCGGTCATCCGTTTGAGCCCGTTGACAGGTTCGCGATCCGCTGGGGGAGCCGGCACGAAGAACGGGTGAGCGAACCTCTCCTTTGAGAATGTGGTCGAGCTAGGATTCACGGCTGGCTTCTGAGCGGACGGCGGTTTTTTCTGCGGCATGAGTTCTCCTTGTTTGGCAACTACTCGGAAAGGGCTCCGGTTATCGTAGCGTGTTTAGGCGACAAAACGGAATGGGAGCGGCAAATTCTTGCGTAATAAACTCAACGTGTTACGCTCGATATATCTGAGTATTCGGGAATTAGTGGGTCTATTGGAAGACTTAGCGTCATGTGCGGAATAGCGGGATTCACGCACTTCGGGCGGAAACCGCCTTCAGGAGTGCTAAGCCGGGCTATTCAGAGTTTGTATCATCGCGGTCCGAATCAGCAAGGAATTTACGAATCGGCGAGCGTTTCTTTGGGCGCGGTCCGGTTGAAGATCATCGATCTTGGCGGTGGCGATCAGCCGATGCATGCCGATGGCGGCAATTGCACGATTGCCTTCAACGGCGAGATCTATAATCACGCGGAGCTGCGCAAGGAACTCGAAGCTCTCGGGCATAAATTCGATTCGCACTGCGATACGGAAGTTGCTTTGCGGGCCTTTGTTCAATGGGATACGGCTTGCTTCGCGCGTTTCCGCGGAATGTTTGCGGCGGCGATCTGGCAGGAACGCGAAGGGCGGCTGGTGCTGGTTCGCGATCGGCTGGGAATCAAGCCGCTTTACTATGCGACTCACAATGGCGACCTGCATTTCGGCTCCGAGCTGAAGGCCATTTTCGAGCACCCTGCAATTCCACGACGGCTTTCGTATACCGCCCTTGGTTTCTATCTTTCGCTTAACTATGTGCCGAGTCCATTTACATTAGCGGAAGGGATTCAAAAACTCGCGCCCGGGAGCTGGCTCGAATGGCGCAATAGTGCTGTCCAAACCGGCACTTACTGGCGAAATACATTCCGCCCGGAAGATATTTCGCTTGAAGACGCCACGCGTGACTTAGACGGCCTACTTAGTAAGTCGATCGAAGAACATCTTATTTCCGATGTTCCGCTGGGTATCTGGGCCAGCGGCGGGCTGGATTCTTCGACGATTCTGCACTATGCAGCGGCTGTCTCGTCGAGAAAGCTCGAAACATTTTCGATCTCTTTCGCGGGAAGACAGTTTGACGAAAGCCCTTATTTTCGCTCTTTAGCGAAGCGCTACAACACGGTTCATCACGAGTTCGACTTGAACAGCGACGTGGATCTCAGCACCGCGATTCACGAGATGGCCTACTACTCCGATGAGCCAAGCGCCGACGCCGGAGCGGTTCCGGTGTGGTTTTTGTCGCGCATGACGGCAAAGCATGTCACGGTGGCGCTCAGCGGCGAGGGCGCCGATGAAATTTTCGGCGGCTATCAGACCTATATCGCCGACCGGTATGCCAGCGTAGCCAGGCGCTTCCCTGCCCCGCTATTGCGGATGGGCTTGGCGGCCGCAAACGCGCTGCCCGTGTCGGATGAAAAGATCAGCCTGGAATACAAGATTAAGCGATTTCTGGCGGGCGCGCTCTTGCCGGGCGATGAAGCGCATTTCTATTGGAACGGGACGTTTTCGCGCGCGGAGCAACGGGAGCTTGGCCAGACGCACTCGGCACGGCCTCTCGCTGAACTGTGCGAGGCGCTGCCGGGCCTGCCGCGCGATGTGATCAACCGGTATCTATTCGTCGATCAGCACTATTTTCTGCCGGACGACATCCTCTATAAGTGCGATCGGATGAGCATGGCGCATTCGCTTGAAGTGCGGCCGCCATTTCTGGACCATCGGATTGTCGAATTTGCAGCGAAGCTCCCGGCGGCTTTGAAGATCAAAGGTCGTACGACGAAGCGAGTTTTGCGCGAGTTAATGGGACCGAAGCTGCCGCCAGAGATCCTCAACCGGCCCAAAGAAGGCTTAGACATACCGGCACACGAGTGGCTGCGAGGTCCGCTCCGGCCGCTGCTGCTCGAATCGTTGGGACAAGAATCGGTGAAGCAAGCGGGTGTCTTCTCTCCAGGGGCGATTCAAGCCCTTGTAGCGCGGCATCTGTCGCGCCAAGCGAATCTCGGCTATCACCTGTGGGGACTCGTCACGCTGCACCTTTGGATGCAGCGCTGGGGTATCCAAGCCGATGTCGGCGAAGACGCCGGCAGACTGGTTCCGAGTCTTATATAGTTAACTCAATCGTGGATATTCGACGGAACGCTCTCCTGGGCGGCTTGTTGCTGATTTCGGCGGGGCTGGGACGGGCGCAAGTCGATTTCGTCCGCGACATACAGCCGATTTTCCAGAAATCCTGCGTGATGTGTCACGGCGCGCTGACACAGATGGCGGGCCTGCGTCTGGATGCCCGGCAATCCGTAGTTGGCCGGGTGGTCACGCCAGGAAAGCCAGCCGAGAGCAAGCTCTACCAGCGGGTTGCCGGTATCGGCGAGGTCGCACGAATGCCCATGGGCGGGCGGCTGGCGGACCAGCAGATCGCAACTATCAAAACGTGGATTGAGCAAGGGGCGGCATGGCCGGATGGAGTAGGCGTGCAAATTGCGGCGGCGAAGACCCACTGGGCATTCGTCCCGCCGCGCCGGCCTGAGCTTCCCGCCGTGAAGAATACGGCTTGGCCCCGGAACCCTGTTGATAATTTTGTTCTCGCGCGGCTCGAGAAGGAAGGCCTGTCGCCCTCGCCCGAGGCCGACCGCGTCACGCTGCTGCGCCGCTTGACGTTGGATATCACAGGGTTACCGCCGACGCTCGAAGAGGTCGATGCATTTCTGAATGATAAGAGCAAAGACGCTTACGAAAAGCAGGTGGATCGGCTGCTGAATTCGCCGCGCTATGGCGAGCGATGGGCGCGCTGGTGGCTGGACGCCGCCCAGTATGCGGATTCGAACGGCTTCGAAAAAGATAAGCCGCGCGAGGTCTGGTTCTACCGCGATTGGGTAATTCACGCGATGAATCGCAATCTGCCGTATAACCGCTTCATCATCGATCAGATCGCGGGCGACCTCGTCCCGAATCACACCGCGGACGACGTGGTGGCCACCGGGTTCCTGCGCAACTCCATGATCAATGAAGAAGGCGGCGTCGAGCCGGAGCAGTTCCGGATGGAAGCGAACTTCGATCGCATGCGGACGATAGGCTCCGCAATTCTCGGACTCACGATCCAGTGCGGGCAGTGCCACAACCATAAGTACGACCCGCTCAAGCAGGAAGAATATTACCGCATGATGGCGTTTATCAACCAGACGCACGAGGCGGATGTTGCCGTATACACGCCGCAAGAAGAAATGAAGCGGACAGAAATCGTGCGGCGGACGCGCGAGATCGAAGGCACGCTCGAAAGGCGGACGCACGATTGGAAGCAGCGCATGGCGGCGTGGGAGAACTCGGTGAAGGCGAATCAGCCCGAGTGGACGGTGCTGCGCCCGGAGATTGATGCAATTTCGACGGGCGGCGAACGCTATCTACCCATGAAAGATGGCTCGTTTCTCGCCCAGGGTTATGCTCCGACCCGTCACAAGGTCAAGATGACGGTAAAGACGGACATGCGGCAAATTGCGGCATTCCGGCTGGAGCTCATGACGAATCCGGAACTGCCGCGCGGCGGCCCTGGAAGATCCGCGAAAGGCGCTTGTGCGTTATCCGAATTTCAGGTGGAGGCCGCGCCCGCCAACGATCCCAATAAGGTGACGAAGATTTCGTTTGCCGGCGCGACGGCAGATGTGAATCTCGCCGAGGCTCCGCTTGTAGTGATCCATCCCGAAAAAAACAAGAAAGCCCGGATCTCGGGGCCGGTGGCCTTCGCCATCGACGGCAAAGAGGAAACCGCCTGGATGATTGACGGCGCGCCGGGAGTGCGGAATCAGCCGCGGAAGGCGGTCTTCACGGCGGCTGCACCGATTGATAACGACGGCGGCACCATCCTGAATTTCTATTTGCAACAGAACCACGCGGGCAGCGAGAGCGACCTCGAAGACAACAACAATCTCGGCCGCTTGCGTTTGTCTATCACAGGTGCGAAGGACGCGACAGCCGATCCGTTGCCCGCGGCCGTGCGTGAAATTCTTTCGATCCCCGCGGAACAGCGGACGGCGGAACAGACCGCCACCGTATTCAGCTACTGGCGTACGACAGTTCCGAAATGGCGGAAAGCGAACGAGGAAATTGCTGCCTTGTGGAAGGAATACCCGGAGGGATCGTCGCAGCTTGTGCTCGCGGCGCAAACCGAGCCTCGCGAAACGCATGTATTGACTCGCGGCGATTTTTTAAAACCCGCCAAAGTGGTGGAACCCGGAGTTCCCGCATACCTGAATCCGCTGCCCGCGGGCGTCCGCCCGGACCGGCTGGCCTTCGCGAAATGGATGGTGGATCGGAACTCGCCAACTACCGCGCGGGCGCTGATGAACCGATTCTGGCAAGAGTACTTCGGCACCGGTATCGTGAGCACGAGCGAAGATTTGGGCACGCAGGCCGATACGCCATCGCATCCGGAATTGCTCGATTGGATGGCGGTGGAATTTATGGATCGGGGCTGGGACATGAAAGCGATGCATCGCCTGGTGCTGACATCGAACGCGTACCGGCAATCTTCGAATGTCACACCGGCGCTGTATGAAAAGGACCCATACAATCGATTGATTGCGCGCGGCCCGCGATTTCGCGTCGAAGCGGAGACCGTGAGGGATATTGCGCTTGCGGCGAGCGGTTTGCTGAATACCGCGATGGGCGGCCCCAGCGTGTTTCCTCCGGCGCCGGCGTTTCTATTTGTGCCGCCCGTGAGTTACGGCCCAAAGAACTGGCCGGAATCGAAGGGGGCCGATCGCTACCGGCGCGCGATTTATACGTTTCGCTTCCGATCAGTCCCCTATCCCATGCTGGAAACGTTCGATGCGCCGAACGGCGATAGTACCTGCGTGCGAAGAGCGCGATCCAATACACCGCTGCAGGCCTTGACCACGCTTAACGAACCGGTGTACCTCGAAATGGCGCGCGCGCTGGCGCTCAAAACATTAGTGGAAGGCGGCGCAACCGAAGAACAACGAATTTCGTACGCTTTCCGGCGGTGCGTTTCGCGGAAACCCACGGAACGTGAAACGGCGGAATTGCGCGGCTTGCTGAATAAGGAAACGCAGCGCTATTCCGATAGCAAAAGAAATCCATGGGAGGTTGCGGCGGAAGATCCCGCGCATCCACCGATGCTGCCACAAGGGCGCGACGCCGGTCGAAGCCGCGGCCTGGACGATTGTGTCGCGCGTCATGCTGAATCTCGACGAGACCATTACCAAGGAATAATCATGAACTGCCAGGACTACCTACATCGCAGCGAAGACCCGCGGCAACGCACGCGCCGGTGGTTCTTTGAGCAGTGCGGAATCGGGGTCGGCGGCATGGCGTTGGCGAACTTGCTGGCCGATTCGGCATTGGCGGCAAGCCCGGCCGATCCGCTCGCACCGAAACAGCCGCCGCTTCAGGCCACGGCGAAGAACGTGATCTTCCTCTTCATGGCGGGCGCGCCCAGCCATTTGGAGATGTTCGATTACAAGCCGCAGCTGGCGAAGTTCGACGGGACGCTGCCTCCGCAGGACCTGCTGAAGGGCTATCGCGCGGCGTTCATCAACCCGAACTCAAAGCTGCTAGGACCGAAGTTCAAATTTCAAAAATATGGTGAGAGCGGCGCGGAATTGTCCGAGCTTCTGCCGCATCTGGCGAAAGTGGCGGACGATATCGCGATCGTGAAATCGGTCGTGACCGACGCATTCAACCATGCGCCGGGCCAGTTGCTGATGAACACCGGCACCCAGCAATTCGGGCGGCCGAGCATGGGCGCGTGGGTCACCTATGGGCTCGGCAAGGAATCGAAAGATCTGCCGGCTTTCGTGGTCTTCAGTTCCGGGAAGAAAGGACCGAGCGGCGGAAATTCGTGCTGGGGCAGCGGCTTCCTTCCGACCGTCTATCAAGGCGTGCAATTTCGCGGGAGCGGCGATCCGGTACTGTATCTTTCGAATCCCCGCGGCGTCGATAACGAAATACAGCGCGATTCGCTCGACAGCATCCGCGCATTGAACGAGATGGAACTGGGCGTAACGGGAGATCCGGAAATCTCGACGCGCATCAATTCCTTCGAAATGGCGTACCGGATGCAAGCGAGCGCGCCGGAGCTGATGGATCTTTCGAAAGAGCCGCAGCACATTCTGGAGATGTATGGCGCCGTGCCCGGCAAGCCGTCGTTTGCCAACGACTGTTTACTGGCGCGCCGCATGGTGGAGCGCGGCGTGCGATTCGTGCAGTTGTATCACGAAGCATGGGACCAGCACGAGCACTTGACGCGCGATATACAAGAAAACTGCCGCGACACGGATCAGGCTTCGGCCGCGCTCATTCAAGATTTGAAGCAGCGCGGCATGCTCAAGGACACGCTGGTCATCTGGGGCGGCGAGTTTGGGAGAACGCCCATGGTGCAGGGAGGCAGCGACGGCCGCGACCATCATCCAAACGCGTTTACAATGTGGCTGGCGGGCGGCGGCATCAAGCCGGGAATTACCATCGGCGAGAGCGATGAACTGGGATTCAACGTAATCAAGGATAAAGTACACGTACACGATCTGCACGCGACCATCTTGAACCGGCTCGGGTTCGACCATACCAAATTCACCTACCGCTTTCAGGGACGGCCCTTCCGGCTTACCGATGTAGCCGGAACGTTGGTTGAAAAATTGTGCGTGTAGCGGCCGCCTGCCTGCTTTTAGCGGGCGCAGCCCTCGCGGCCGATTGGAATGCGGCAGGCAAAGCATGGTGGAAGCACGTCGAGTATCTGGCGAGCGACAAGCTCGAAGGCCGCAACGTCGGCTCGCCGGGTTATGAGCGGGCAGCGGCCTACGTCGCGAGCCAATTTGAAAACGCGGGATTGAAGCCGGGCGCAGGCAGCACTTATTTTCAGCCGGTGCAGTTCACGGAGACCACTCTGAATTCCTGGGGCGTGGCGCTCATGCGGGGCGAACATAGCTTCGAAATTCCGGTTCCAGGCGAGGCGCACCTCGGATTTTCGGCGGATTCGGCCGAGCAGATAGAAGCGCCGCTGTTGTTTGCCGGCTACGGCTTGGTGATTCCCGAGGCCCAGCACGACGATCTGAAAGACTTGCCGGTGAAGGGAGCCGTAGTCGTTTACCTGACTGGAGGTCCCGACAAGATCGACGGGAATTTGCGCTCGCACTATTCATCGACAGAAGAGCGCTGGAAGGCGTTTCGCAACGCTGGCGCGGTTGGCATGATCGCGATCGCCGATCCAAGAAATATGGAAATTCCCTGGGCGCGCCAATCGTTGTCGTGGGGTACGCCGCACATGAGCCTGGCCGATCCGGCGCTAACGTCGACACGAGGACTGAAGTTCAGCGCGTCGTGGGACCCGGATAAGGCGAATGATTTGTTGGCGGGCTCGGGACACAGTTTTGAAGAAATCCTGGACGCAGCGAGTGGCCAGCGAGATCTCCCGCATTTCCCGCTGAACGCATCGATCCGAGCCAAGCTGTCGATTTCGAACAAGAGGGTGGCGTCGAAGAATATTGTTGGATTGCGGCCCGGAGACGACGCAACGCTCAAGAACGAATACGTGATTGTTTCGGCGCATCTCGATCATCTGGGCGTGGGAAAGCCGGTGAATGGCGACAGGATCTACAACGGCGCGATGGACGACGCGTCCGGGGTCGCCTCGCTGATAGAGATAGCGCGCGCGTTGCAGAAGGAGAAAGCCGCTTCGAAACGATCCATAGTGTTCCTGGCTGTTACGGGCGAGGAGAAAGGAGAGCTTGGCTCCGAGTATTTTGCCGCCCATCCGACAATCGCGGGACGGATCGTCGCTGATATCAATATGGATATGTATCTTCCGCTTTTCCCTCTGAAGTGGCTTGAAGTCCAAGGGTTGAACGAATCGACGCTGGGAGATGATGTGCGGGACGTAGCGCAGACCGCAGGCGTTCAGGTGCAGGCGGACAAGGAGCCGAATCGCAATCGCTTCATTCGCAGCGATCAGTACAGCTTCATCAAGCACGGCGTGCCGGCGCTCGCGTTCAAGTTCGGATATATTCCCGGCGGCCCGGAAGAAAAGATTTTCAAAAATTGGTATACGAACCGCTACCACGGCGTGACCGACGACGTAAAGCAGCCGGTGGACTTGGCCGGTGCGGCTCAGTTTGACGAGATTTTGAAAAACCTCGACCTTGCGCGTGGCCAATGCGGAGCAAGCGCCCTCATGGAAGAGCAACAGCTTTTTCCGGCGCTTCGCAAAAGAAACCGAGTAGATGTATTCGATTCGGATCCCGTGCTCACGCGAGGATGTGGACCGGCTTTCCGGCGATCTATGGGAGCGCGGCACACTCGGGATACGCGAAGTCAATGATGGCGACGGCGTGGCCTTGATCGCCACCTTTGAAAATCCGCAGCCGGGCGGCTGGAAAGAAGACGAAAGCATTGATTGGGTTGCGGAGACGCAACGTACATGGAAGGGCCGCACCGTGGGCGAGCGAATCTTCCTGGCTCCGGTGTGGAGCGAGGAATCTACTCCCCGGAATCGAGTCCGGTTGGTTCATAATCCCAGTCTTGCTTCCGGCACCGGTGAACATCCTTGTACGCAGTTGGCCCTAATGGCGCTGGAAGAAGCGGTGCGGCCGGGCTGCCGAGTGGTGGACGTGGGGACCGGTTCGGGCATTCTCGCGATTGCGGCTTTGCTACTGGGGGGCGCCTCGGCGGTCGGACTCGATCCGGACGAAACCGCGCTCGGAATTGCGCGCGAGAATCATCGATTCAATGGACTCGTTGACAATCTGGCGGCAGGTTCGGCAGAGTGTCTTGCCGATGGCTGCGCCGACATTACAGTTGCTAACATCAGCGCAACAGTTTTGTTGTCTTTAGGCGACGACCTACTACGCATTACCGCAACGGGCGGGCGGCTCATCTTGACCGGTTTTACGGAGCTTGAGCTCTCAGCGATTGAGGAGAATTTTCCGGCCGCAGAGAGCCGGGTTTTTCAATCGGGTGAGTGGAGCTGCGTTAGCTTGCGGCTGTCTTGATTTTATCGAGGACCGGTTCTAGCCGTTGCCCGCCTTCGAGTACGGGAGCGAATAGATCTCCAATCCTGCGAAATCTTTCGATGGTGTTATCGATACGAAAATCTTCGGGCCGGAGGCCGCGTACCACTTCTTTCCAATCGAGCGGGGTCGCCACGGGCGCGCCATCGTGAGCCCGAACGCAATAGGGCGAGGAGATAGTTTTACCGGTTCCGATTTGAAGATAGTCGAAATAGACACGGCCTTTTTTCCGCTTTTCGACAGAGCGCGGCGTTGTGAAGAGATCCGGCTGGCGGTCTACCGCCAGGTGGGACAGAATTTCGGCGAAGCTGCGGACCTGTTCGTATGTGTAAACCGGATCGACAGGTATGTAGACATGCATGCCATCGCCGCCGGTGGTCTTCGGATAGCCTTTTAGTTTCAACTCGGACAGCAATTCGCGAATCAATAGCGCTGCCTCGACGATTTTGTCGTATGAGGCTTCCACCGGATCCAGATCCAGCAGTATCCAATCCGGATGTTCGAGCTGGCCGACGCGGCTCATCCAGGGGTTGTGATCGATGCATCCCAGATTGACCAGGTAAAGAAGACTGGCGCGATCGTTAGCAACCGGATACTGATTGGTTTTGGGTGGATGATGCTCAACGATTGGCTCCAGATGCATCCACTCCGGAAAATGGCTGCCGGCGTTCTTCTGGAAAAAATAATCTTCCGCGATGCCGTTGGGATAACGTTTGAGCGACAAGGGCCGGCCTTTCAGATGCGGCAGCAGCCATTCGGAAACGTTGTCGTAAAACTCGAGCAAATCGCGCTTTTTCCAGTGATCCTTCGGAAAATAAATCTTGTCGAGATTGGTGAATTTGAGCCGGTGTCCGTCGACCTCGGCCGTGACTTCTTTGCCGCTGAGATCGAGCTTGCCGGCGACGGCCTCGACCGCAGCTTCGCGAACAACGTCCGTGGGCGGTTTATCGTCGCGCAAACCCACGAATACGGGCGCACGCAGCATTCCCTCCTGCGTCCACTCGAGAAAGCGAATCTCGCATACGACTTCGGGCCGCACCCAGGTAACGTCCTTAATCTTCGGTTTCGGATCGAGAGGACTCGATTTGGTAATGAGCGGCTGTAGACGGCCGTAAATGGCTTTCATCAGCTTCTCATCGAAGCCGGTGCCAACCTGGCCGGCGTGGCGCAGCTTGCCGTTCTCCCGGAAGCCGAGCACCAATGCGCCGAAGTAATCGCGCTCGCCCGCGGTAAAGCCGGCGATGACAAATTCCTGCGAATTTAAAACCTTGAGCTTGAGCCAATTCCGGGAGCGGCCTTCTTCATACGTGCTCCGGCGATCTTTGGCGAGCACGCCTTCGAGATTCATGCTGCGGGCGGCATCGAGCATCTGCTCGCCATCGGTCGCATAGGACTCCGAGAGACGGATGTGATCGCCCGGCGTAACCAGACTCTGCAGCAGACGCTTACGGTCGTCGAGCGGAACGCCCCGGAGATCGTAGCCATCCGCGTAAAGCACGTCAAACAGAAAGAGAGTGGCAGGCGATTCTTCCGCCAGGCGCGGAGCGGCACTCGGTTTCGCATTGATCCGTGGCTGAATCAATTCGAAGCGCGCGCGGCCATCGGCATCGAGCACGCAGATTTCACCATCGAGCCAAGCCGTTTTCGCGTTTACGTGTTTCGGCAAGTCGGCCAATTCCGGGTACTGTTTTTCGGCGCGATTGCCGCGGCGTGAATGGATTTGAAGCGACCCGTTATGGATCAGGCAAAGCGCGCGCACTCCATCCCACTTGATTTCATACAACCAGTGAGAGCCTCCCGGCGGAGCGGTGACCGCCGTAGCGAGCATGGGTTCGAGCGATGAGGGAAGGGCGGCTTTGCGAGCGCCTTTCAGATCGGATACGTCGAGCGGCGTGGTCCCTTCCGCGATTTCCTGCTGTGTGCGTTTGGTGGCTACACTCCAGGCGAATTTCTCCACGTCGTAGTCGGGAACCGCGTATTCGTCTTTCTTTTTGATCAGCAGCCATTCGTTGCCCTTTCGCGAGCTCTTCGCGGGCTGTTTCATATGAACGATGGCAAACGAGCCATTCAGCTTGGCGCCGTGCAATTCGAATTTGAAATCGCCGCGTTCAATCTGCTCCTGAGCGGATGCCTCGCCGAGGACGTCGTAAGTGCCTTTGTCCCAGAGCATGACGCTTCCGCCGCCATAGTTTCCCTCGGGGATATTGCCTTCGAACGTGCCGTAGTCGAGTGGATGATCTTCGACTTTCATCGCAAGCGCCTTGCGGGTGGGGTCAAGGCTGGGGCCTTTAGGGACGGCCCAACTCACCAGCACGCCGTTCACTTCCAGGCGAAAATCGTAGTGGAGGCGAGAAGCATCGTGGCGCTGCACGCAATAGAACCCGCCGCGGCCGCCTTGTTCGGCCGCAGCCGGCCCCGGAGCGGGCTCGGGCGTTTTCTTAAAGTCGCGCTTGCGCGCATACTCCTGGAGCGCTGTATTTTTATGTGGCACGCTGCTACTCTGAGAGCACTCCCCTCCCCTCGATTTTAGGTCACGTGAACTTCGCGGAACAGCTCAAGAATCAGCTCGACATTGTAAACGTGGTCGGCCATTACGTGCGGCTGAAGAAGCAAGGCGCGGGACCGCGGCACGTGGGATTGTGCCCTTTTCATTCCGAGAAGACGCCTTCTTTTGGCGTCCATAGCGCACTCCAGTACTACAAGTGCTTCGGCTGCGATGCGGCGGGCGATGTTTTTACGTTCGTGCAACAGATCGAGAGCCTGACATTTCCAGAAACGCTCAAGCTCCTGGCCGAACGTTATGGAATTGCAATGCCCGAACGGCAGCGTTCCGACGATCCAGAAACACAACGCTATGCGGCCCTGCTCGAGATGCACGATATCGCGGCAGAGGTTTTTCAAAGTAATTTGCGAGGCGGTTCGGGAGCGGAAGCGCGGCGTTATCTCGAATCGCGCGGTGTCTCACGGGCCTCGATGGACGAATTTCGTCTTGGTTTGGCGGACGCCGGAGGCCAGCAATTGGTGCGACGGCTGGAAAAGTTCGGCGCGGCATTACTTGAAGAATCGGGACTGGTGGCGAAGCGGGACAGCGGCGGGTTTTACGACCGGTTTCGCGGGCGTTTGATTTTCCCGATTCATAACGAATCCGGGAAAGTGATCGGTTTTGGCGGCCGCGCGCTGCGCGCCGGAGACGAGCCCAAATATCTGAACTCGCCCGAGACCAAGTTATACAAGAAGTCTTCGGTTCTTTACAACCTCCACCGAGCCAAAATCGATGCGCGCAAGAACAACCGCATGATTCTCGTGGAAGGCTATATGGACGTGATCGGAGTCTATAGCTCCGGGATCCATGAAGTTGTGGCAAGCAGCGGGACTTCGCTAGGCATTGAACAGGTCCGCTCGATCAAGCGCCAGATTTCGCAGCAGCACGCGGGCGCGGGACAAATCGTCTTGAATTTCGACCCCGACCCGGCGGGCGCCCGCTCGACGGAGAAGTACATCTCCACACTGCTGGCGGAGGGCCTGCGCGTGAAGGTGCTCGAGATTCCCGGCGGCCTCGATCCGGATGAATACATCCAACAGAACCGCGCGGACGGGTACAACAAACTCCTGGACACAGCGCCTACCTATTTTCATTGGCTGGCCGATCGGACTCGGACCAAGTTCGACATGAAGACGGCGGAGGGTCGGGTGGACGCGTTCCAATATCTTTGGCCTTCCATTCAGCAGGTGAACGACAAGATCGAACGCTCGGCGATCGCAAATGAGATTGCCGAACATCTGAACATCGATCGCGAGGTGATCCGGCAGCATTTCCGCCGTGCGACAACCGCCGAGCCGGCGCGAAATCCGAGGGAAATCTCATCTGCTTTGCCGCCCAATGAAAAGCTGCTGCTTGCGTGCCTGCTGGCGAGCGCCGATGCGCGCACGGCGGTGAAGCACTATTGGGAGAGCTCCGATTCCCTGCATCTGCTCGAGGCGCGGGCCATTTTCGAAGCGATCATCCGGCATCACGACAGCTCCGACCACTTTTCGCTGGAGAGCGCGATGGCAGAACTGGACAAGCGCTCGCAGCAGATGTTGGGAGAGGCGAGTTTTGCCGAATGTGAAATGGCTCCGGACGAGCGCCGTCGGTCAGGCATTGGACGCTTTGCGCGCCCTGGAGGCCACCGCCGTGGAGGCGAAGCGGCGGACGCTCCGGCAGCAAATTCACGAGATGGAAAACCGCGGGAATTTACAGGAAGCAATGCGGCTCGCGGCGGAGCTCGATCAGCTCCGGCGGGCGTCTCCGGAGGGGTGAATCGTGTTGTACTATGAGGAGTCGAGTCGAGGAACCGCTTGCGGGCCTCGATGGGTTTTGGGGTCACTCCGGAGAGCTTTGGGCGCGGATACGCGCACTGGGAGTGAGGAACGCTTCTTAATGCAGGACGGCAACGACAAGGGCTTCGCTCTCTACGACGTGAATGGAGTTGTGCGCGAAGACCTCGCCAACGACAACGATCTCAATGAAATTTTTGCCGATCTCGAAAACGCTCCTGTAGAACTGCTGGAGGAGCCCAAAGAGTTCGAGAAGAAGAGACGACGAAGAAGATCTCTCGGATCTGGATCTTTCGGCCGGCACGCTCGACAAGAGCAACGATTCAGTCAGGGTTTATTTGCGTGAAATGGGTATGGTTCCCCTACTCACGCGCGAGGGTGAGATTGAACTCGCGAAACGAATCGAGCGAGGCGAAAACGCGGTGCGGAAAGCGCTATCGCGCTCGCGGCTGGTGATCCAGTTTTTGCTCGATACAAAACACGTCGTGGAGCAAGGAACGGTTCCCGTTCTAGAAGTCCTTCAGGCGCCCGATCAGCAACCCGGCAACGAAGAAGAAGATTCGTCTCACCTCCTCAAGGAACAGTTGCTCGAAGCGCTGCAGAACGATCGATAAGCTCTACCGCAAGAGCCAGCAAACCGAGCAGAAGCTAGTCGAGCGTATCGCGCAACATGAAGCCCAAGCAGTACCGCAAAGCTGCGCTTCGAATACGCCCGGCAGATCGTGTGCATTTCGCGCAAATGTGCGCGCCCTGCCTTTCTCGGCGCGATATCGGCGCTCGCTTAGCGCCGCCCTGCGCAAGGTCGTAGGCCAGGTGAAGCCGCTCGAGCAGGAGCTCGCGCGGCTGCAGCGCAAATTGGAGCAAGCGCCGGCGGCCAATTCCGGGGCGGCGGCCGCGATCCGCAAAGAATTGAAGATGCTTTCGGCGCAGCTTCAGACGCTCGAAGATAAGTGCGGAAGTTCATCGACCGAGCTGCGGCGCACCTTGCAAATCGTGGAACGGGGCGAGATGCGAAACGGAGGCGGCGAAGAAACGGCTGATTGAAGCCAACCTTCGCCTGGTGGTTTCGGTCGCGAAGCGCTATACCAATCGCGGCATGCAGTTCCTGGATCTGATCCAGGAAGGCAATATCGGGCTGATGCGCGCGGTCGACAAGTTCGATTACAAGCGCGGCTATAAATTTTCGACATACGCGACTTGGTGGGTACGGCAAGCGGTAACGCGCGCGATCGCGGATCAAGCGCGCACGATCCGCATTCCCGTACACATGATCGAGACGATCAACAAGCTGGTGCGTCTGCAGCGCCTGATGCAGCAAGAACTCGGGCGCGAGCCAACCACGGACGAACTGGCCGTGCGGATGGATCTTTCTCCCAGCAAGATCCGGCGCGTGCTGCGGATTGCGCAAGAGCCGATTTCGCTGCAGACTCCGGTGGGCGAAGAGGAAGAATCGAACCTGGGCGATTTCCTGGTGGACAGCCGAATGGTGTCGCCCTCGGAAGCCGTCATCAATCTGAATCTTCGTGAACAGACAGCGGAAGTTCTCAAAACGCTGAGCCCGCGCGAAGAAAAAATCGTGAAGATGCGATTTGGATTGCAGGATGGCAGCGAGCATACGCTCGAAGAAGTAGGCCAGAACTTTGCCGTGACGCGCGAGCGTATCCGGCAGATTGAAGCAAAAGCGCTGCGCAAGCTGCGTCATCCCAGCCGCAGCCATCGATTGCGCAACTTTCTCGAAAACGGCGCGCCTTCCTAACGGGCATGCCGGATAACGAAGTAGCCGTTCCAACGCCGGTACACTCAGTCACCCCGCCGAAGAAGGTTCCAAAGCCGAAATCGGCCGCGGAGCGGAAGGCGCGAGTGAATCGGATTCTTACCGAACTCGACAATATTTTTCCGAAGGCTACCTGCGCGCTGATTCACAAGAACCCTTGGCAGTTGCTGGTGGCCACGATTCTCTCCGCGCAATGCACGGACGAACGCGTGAATAAGGTCACGCCCGAGCTTTTCAAGAAGTATCCGACGATTGAAGCGATGGCGAACGCCTCGCAGGACGAAGTGGCGGCGGATATACGATCAACGGGATTCTTCAACAACAAGGCGCGTTCGCTGATAGGCGCCGCCAAAACAATCGTAGCGGATTATAAGGGCCAGGTGCCGCGCAGCATGGAAGAATTGCTGAAAGTGCCGGGCGCCGCGAGAAAGACCGCAAACGTGGTGCTGGGCACCGCTTACGGTATTCCGGTTGGCGTGGTAGTCGATACTCACGTGCAGCGCATTTCGCAGCGGCTCGATCTGACGAAGAACAACGAACCAGTAAAAATCGAACAGGATCTCATGAAAATCGTGCCGCAAGACCGCTGGATTCTATTCGCGCATCAGGTGATTCATTTCGGACGGCAGATTTGCATCGCCCGCAAGCCGCGCTGCGCGTCGTGTCCGTTGGATCCGGTTTGCTACTCGAAAGATAAAACGCTTGCCTAGGCTGTATCTGGGCGTCGATGGCGGGCAATCGAGCACCACGGCGCTCATTGGCGACGGGACCGGCTGCATCCTAGGGCGCGGGCATGGCGGCCCTTGTAATCATGTCGCGACAGCGGAGGGCCGTAGAAAATTCCTGAGTGCGATCGGCGATTGTCTGGACCAAGCATGCCGTGAAGCCCGCATCGACCCCGCGATCGTAAAATTCGCCGCCGTGTGTTTCGGGATGAGTGGCGGAGGAGAAGACAAAGAGCTATACGCCCGCGAGCTGATTCGCAGCGAACGCTATAAGATTACGCACGACGCGGAGATTGCGTTGACGGGAGCAATCGCGGGCGAACCTGGGATCATCATGATTGCCGGCACCGGATCGATGGGGTTTGGCCGCAACTCGGAGGGGAAAAAAGCCAGAGCGGGCGGTTGGGGTTATGTCTTCGGAGACGAAGGCGGGGCATTCGATCTGACACGCCGCGCACTGCAAGCTGCACTGCGATCCGAGGAAGGTTGGGGTGAAGAGACTGCGCTGCGTCGATCGCTTTTAGAAGCAACGGGCGCAACCACCGCAAACGAACTGCTGCACCAATTTTATGGGCGCTTCGACCGGCCTTACATAGCCACGCTCGCTAGCCTGGTCACCCAGGCAGCCGACAGCGGCGACAGTGTGGCCAGCGCGATCCTGCATGAGGCGGCTGAGAAACTCGCCTGGTACGCCAGCGGGGTCTACAAGCAGTTGTTTGCCAGCCGGGAAATCGTGCCAGTTGCGTATGTGGGCGGCGTTTTCAAGAGCGAACGGTTTCGCAATGAGTTCAGCGAATGCGTATGGGCCTCCATCGCGTGCAAGACGATCGCACCGCGGTTCAGCCCTGCGGCGGGCGCGCTTCTGGAGGCGCTGCGGCTGGACGGGAATCGGAGTCCGCTTTCCGGCCTGGCGGAAGTTCCCCAGTGATATTGAAAGATTCGAGCAAAGGGATCGCGAATCCGATTCCGCGCTCCGCGCTGGCGTCCAGAAAACGCAGCAATAGCTCAGTTTGCACCTTTATGAATTCGTCGCCATCGGTTGTGCGCACATAAGCAAAGATTTCGAGCTGAAGAGACTGATCGCCGATTTTGGTGAAGCGTATAGGCACTCCGCCCACATCGATCATCGGATGCTCCCGCAGTATCTTATCCAGCAGGTCCATCATCTCGCGCACTTGGCCGCTGGTGGTCTCGCGCCGCAGTTGCAGCGTAGGATGAAACCACATGCGATCGCGGCGGGAATAGTTTTCGAGCGTCATTGTGGAAAAGCTCGAATTCGGAACCGTGACTACGGTTCGATCGTTCGTGCGGATACGCGTGGAACGGAGTCCGATATCTTCGACCGTGCCTATCTGGCCGCCGAATTGGCAGAGATCTCCTACAAGAACAGGTCTGTCGGTGATGACCGAAATACCACCAAACAGATTCTCGATCGTCTTCTGGGCGGCGAGAGCAACTGCCAATCCGCCAACGCCCAAGCCCGCCAGAATTGTGGTGGTGTTGTATCCCCACTGGTCCAGCACGAACAGCGCGGCGATACAAAAAATGCAGATTTTCACAAAGCGGACACCGAGCGGCAGAACGGAATAGGAAATAGCCCGCTCCCGGGTGTTCATCCGCGATAAAAGATGGTCCGAAATCAGATCGACGATACGCATCACGAGCGCGGCGATACTTAACACGAACAGCAATATCAGCAGCTTCAGGAGATATACGCGCAGGAGGGCCGAAGTCGAAATGAATTCGAGCAGGCCACGGAAAACGATCACGGAAACTAGGAGCCGTAGCGGCTCGATCAGCATTTCGAGACGATGCGTGTGAAAAGCTGCCGCATAGCGTTTTGCGAGCGGCCTCAGCACCTTGATGACAATCTGAGATAGCCAGCGGGAGAGTAAAGAGAGAATCAAGGCCAGGAGAACCATGGCGAGCCAGGACCAAAGCGGCGTTCCTAAAAACTGCGTTCGGACCAGAACCGCGGGAAGGCGTTTTTCGATCGCGGATTCGCCCGCCACCGCCGCCAAGTCGGGAATCCATTCGACACTTTGTTGCGATACGAGCCAAACGCTTGTCTGTTGCTGGGTCACACGTTGCAGGTCGAGCGTAACCGGAGATCCATTCAACTGAAGAGTGACTAAGGCGTCCCGATCGGACGCAAGGCCGTCCTCTCTGTTGCCTTCCGGGCTGTCGCTCAAACGCTGGACTTCGAATCGCGGATCTCTGTCGAGCAGAGTCTCCAACTGTTTGGCCAATTCCGGACCTTTGCTATTTCTTTGGGCGGCCGGAATACCACGCAGATCCAGGTAGCCGGACGCCACCATGAACTTCTCGTCATGGCATGCGCCGAGAAAGTTGTAGATGGAGCTTCTCGGCGTGGTTCGTTTTAGCTCATCCGGCCTTGGAGGAGTGGATTGCGCGTGAATCGGTCCACAGGCGAAAAGGATCGCTGCAACGAGCGCCAAGCGAAGGACTTTCAGGGGCATGAGAGAGTTCCTAATTTCAGATCGAGCGCGGCCATAATGAGTTTCGCGCGCATCGGCAAATTGATTCACAGGCGATCTCGCATTTTTTAAATTCAGTTAACTATCCTATACACAATAGCTTGCGCGGCTTTCTTCAAGTACTTTCGAGATCGAGCAGTCCGTCGATATTTTACGCTCTGGCGGGAGGCGAGCCGCCAAATGCAATCTCATCTAGTACTGAGTGGAAGTCACCGCGAACATCCGGAAGGGTCCACGCCGATCGGCCAGCCCAGATCAGATCAACCGTTGGAAATCATCCTGGTATTGAGACGGCGAAAAGAAGCTCCGAACGCGCCGGAACTTAAACTTTCACATGCAGATCTAAAAGAGCTTCATGGGGCCGACCCCGCCGATATAGAAGCCGTCGAAAGCTTCGCCGCAACGTATGATTTCTCGATTGCGCGAATGGACGCGGGTGCGCGTACGATCACTCTTGCGGGACCGCTCCATTCACTAGCGATGGCCTTTGGCGCGGAAATGGAATTGAGACAGGTAGGCGAGCGTGTGATTCGAACGCGTCAAGGGAGTCTGCGCGTTCCTGAATCTCTCGTGGAGAAAGTCGTCGCGGTGCTCGGCTTTGATGAACGGCCGATTGCCGCAACCTATTCGCAACGAGCGGACCCGCGCGCGGCCAGCACTTCGTTCACCCCGGTACAAGTCGCCGGAGCCTATCAATTTCCGTCCAACAAGGGTAAAAATCAAACCATTGCGCTTATTGAACTGGACGGCGGATTCCGGGCTTCCGACCTGAATGCGTATTGGAAGCAACTTGGGCTGAACAATGTGGCGGTCACGGCGGTGGGAGTGGATGGAGCCGCAAACAAGCCGACCGGCGATCCGGAGGGCGCGGACGGCGAGGTGGCGCTCGATATTGAAGTAGCGGGCGCGGTCGCGCCAGAGGCTCGGCTGGCGGTCTACTTTGCCCCGAACACGGATCGCGGATTCCTGGATGCAATCCATGCCGCGATTCATGACACGGTGCGCAAACCATCGGTGATCTCGATAAGTTGGGGCGCTCCGGAAAATCAGTGGACGCCGCAATCGATGAATGCCTTCAATGCGGCCTTTCAGGATGCCGCGCTGCTCGGGATTACGGTTTGCGCCGCTTCCGGGGACAACGGATCTTCCGATGGAGAATCGGATGGCGCGAGTCATGTGGACTTCCCTGCTTCGAGCCCCTGGGTCCTGGCTTGCGGCGGCACCAGGCTAGCGGCCAGCGGAAACCAAATTCAATCGGAGACGGTTTGGCACGACACTGACGGAAGCGCCACAGGCGGGGGCGTGAGCACGCATTTTCCGAAGCCGGACTATCAGGCGGCTATCCCGATAAGCGGACGCGGGGTTCCGGACGTGGCCGGTAATGCCGATCCGGCGACGGGTTACCGCGTGATAGTGGATGGCAAAGCAAGCGTGATCGGTGGTACGAGCGCCGTCGCGCCGTTGTGGGCGGGTCTGATCGCCTTGCTGAATGAACAACTCGGCAAAAACGTAGGCTGGCTGCATCCGCAACTCTACGGCACGATCACGCAACACAAAGCGCTGCGCGATGTCACTTCCGGAACCAATGATGCTTACCGCGCGCAAACCGGTTGGGACGCGTGTACGGGATTGGGCACGCCCAACGGACAGGCGATACTAGCCGCGCTCAAACAGCGGTAGAGATTTCGTCCAGAATTTTTTCGCAGGCGGCCCGCGGATCGTCCGCGCGAGTGACCTGGCGCCCGATCACCAGGTAGTCGGCGCCGCTTGCGATCGCTTCCGCAGGCGTGGCTACTCGTTTCTGATCGCCCTTGGCAGAACCCGCCGAGCGTACGCCGGGGGTCACTAGAAGCATTTCTGGGCCGGCAATGCGCCGGACGCGGGCTACTTCCAAGGGCGAACAGATGATGCCATCCATTTGGCTCTCGACGGCCTTCTTCACGCGCAGTTCCACAAGATCGGAAAGCTGCAAGGAATGGCCCAGATCCGCCAGGTCGTCCTGACTGAAGCTGGTGAGCACCGTAACGGCAAGCAATTTCGTTTCGTAATCGCCGCGCCCTTCAACAGCCGCCTGCATGAGAATTCGACTTGCATGAATCGTCAGGAACGTGGCGACACCCTGTTTGGCAATCTGCCGCGTGGCGCGCTTCACCGTCTCCGAAATGTCATAGAGTTTCAGATCCAGGAAAACCTTCTTGCCGGACGCGGCGACTTCGGAAACAAACGGCATACCGCCGGCAGCGTACAGTTCCATGCCGATCTTGTAGAAGCCGGCTGCAGGGCCGATTTTCTGAATCAGCTCGAGCGCGGCTGTTGTACTGTCGACATCCAAGGCAATGATTAGCGGGTTCAGATTGTTACCTCAATCGGTTTGAGTTCGCGCGCTTTCACGCGGCCGATGACATACATTTCGTGCCGTTGCGCCATGAGCTTGCGCGCTTCTTGCTCTTTGAGCGACAGTAGCAGACCGCCGGAAGTTTGCGGGTCGTAGAGCAAGGCTTCGATCTCTTTCGGGATTTCCTGGTGGACAGCAACGCAGCTTTCCACAAATTCGCGATTGTTGTGCAAGCCGCCCGAATAGGCGCCGGCGATGGAGTATTCCACCGCGCCGGGCAGAAACCGAATAGCGCCGGCACGGATCTCGAGCGTGACATCGCTTGCAATCGCCATCTCGCGGGCATGCCCGAGAAGACCGAATCCGGTTACATCCGTGCAGGCGTGAACCTGGCGAGCACCTAGCGCTTCACACGCCGCGCGGTTCAGGGTCAACATCTGCTCGATAGAAGAATCCAGGTGCCTTGATGCGGCGATTCCCTGCTTTAGAGCGGTTGAGATGACGCCGGTTCCAATGCGCTTACTGAAGAGCAGGACGTCGCCCGGCTTGGCGCCGGCGTTAGTCAGTATGCGGGTTGGATCGATCAATCCCGTGACCGCGTAACCGAATTTGATTTCCTCTTCGGCGATGCTGTGGCCGCCCAGAATGACGCAGCCGGACTCGTGAATTTTATCGGCCCCGCCTTGCAGGATTTTTTCCAGATCGCCGATATCGCCATTGGCTGGATAAACGACTAGCGACAAAGCGGTGATGGGCCGACCGCCCATCGCATACACATCGCTCAGAGCGTTTGCCGCGGCAATAGCGCCGAAAGTGTATGGATCGTCCACGATAGGCGTAAAAAAATCGACCGTCTGCACCATGGCGAGCGGCGCGCCGCCCGGCAGCGTCAGGTCATAGACGCCGGCATCGTCCGCGGTATCGTAGCCGACCAGGATCTTTTCATTGACGACGCGGGGAACGGCCCTGAGCGCGCGGTCGAGTATTGTGGGGCTGAGCTTCGAGGCGCAGCCGCCGGCCTTCGTACCGGCTGTAAGCTTGGTCGCCATCACTCTCCAGCGTAACCGGCGGTCACGGCTTCTTCGATGAAAGCCCATTCCCGCCATCCGTCCAATAGAGGAAAATACAATCCGAGCCAGATCGGCCCGGCAGCAATGCGCGAGAGCAAGGTAGCATAGCTCTCTAATTGCTCGCGATAGCGACGTTGTTCCTCGTCGAGAAATTTGTCGCGCTTCCCGCCCTTGTGCTCTCCGATTTTGAAGTCGACGATCCAGAGGCGATCCTGCTCATCCCGGAAAACGCGATCGACCGTGCCGCTGACGAGCTTATCCTGAATGCGTCCGGCAATCGGCCATTCGATATGTTGTTCGGCGCGGCTCTCGAGTAGCCAGCGGCCGCGCTCGCTCGCGAGCGTATTGGTGAAGGCGCGCAGCACGCGCGCGGAAGCTTCGGGCTCTTCTGCGCGAGGCACGCCGAGCCGGAGCAATTCCTCTTTTACGATCACCGGTAATTGCGGAGATGGAAGCCCCGGCCTATTACGCTTCAGCAGTTCATGCACTACGGTTCCGACGTGACGGCCAGTATCGCCGACCCATTCAAATGTTGTCTTGCGCGCGGAAGCGGCAGTGCGGCGCAGTGCCGGCCCCTCCCGCACGGGCGCATCCAACCTTGGAAGCTGCCAATCCGCCGGAAGCCGCGCAAGAATCGTTCTCGGCGTGTCGTCTTTGAGGGGGAGCAGAAGCTGCTGCACCGGTACGCGGCTCCTGAGCTTTTCCTGGAACCGCTCTTCGACGGAATTCCAGATGAGTCCCAAGAAAGTAGTAGCGGAGGGCTTTCCGCATTCGGCGCCATTCTTTTTCGTTCGGACGCTGCCGAGTAAGAACAGCTCGTTCCGGGCTCGGGTGCAGACGACATAGAACAGGCGTCCCAATTCGTGAGCCTCCTTCTTGTCAATTTCCGCGCAGATTTCTTTGTACGCAGCGTCCGCTTCGCCTTTCGCCGGCTGCGCGGCAATCGAGAGCGTCAACGAACCGTCTGCCTGCGTCTCTTCAGTCCACACCAGCAGCTCGCGATCGGAGGTCCGTGTCTCTTTTTGTAATTGCGGCACGATGACGGTATCGAACTCGAGACCCTTGGCCGAATGGATGGTCATGACCTGAATACGATTTTCGTCGCTGGAAGGCTTGGCGTAGAGAAACTCGAGGCGGGGACCGAGCAGGCTGAAATCACGGATAACGCCGCCTTCCTCCAAATCTTCGAGCAGATCCAGAATGGTGTCCACATCGGCGTGCTGATTCGCCTGCTGCAGCGCGGCTGGACCGCCCAGAGCGCACCAGGCGCTTTCTACAAGCTTTCGCAGCGGCTCACGGCCAAATCTTGCGACCGCGCCGCGCAACGTCTCCGCGGTACGGATTGCTCTGGCGCGGCCTTGCGGCGAGAGCCGGGCTATGCGGTCCGGATCGGAAAGCAAATCCAGAACCGTTTGGGTCGATTGTCCTTCGGCGAGAGTGGCGAGATCGGCGAGCGTTAAGCCGCACCAAGGCGCGCGCAGGCAGGCCAGCCAAGACACGCGATCGCCCACGTGCGAAATGGCGCGGGCCAGCGAGATGACATCGAGCACGTGCTGCTCGCCGGCGAGCTGATCGATTTCCACGGCCTGGTACGGTATGCCCGCATTTCGCAGGGCGGGAAGAATAGCGTTCACGTGCGCGCGGCTGCGCACCAGGATTCCGACTGTATGATCGGCCGGAGTCTTTTTGAGAATACGGACAATCTCGCTTGCTTCCGCGTGGCCATTGTCTTCCAGGAACGGCAAGAGTTGTGGCCCGGCGCCCACGCCACCGCGGCTAGCCACAGAGTGGCGGAACTTGACCGCGCCCAAACGGCGATCGTCCTCGGGCATGATGACGGCAAACTGTTTTTCCACCCATTCGACAATGGGCGCCGTGCTGCGGAAATTGGTCGTGAGCCGAAGCGGCGTCAGGCGAACCGAACCGAGCCGCTCGAGCGCCCAGCAGCGCAGAAAGAGGCCGACCTCCGCTTCGCGAAACCGCAAGATACTCTGCATTGGATCGCCCACGAGAAACAGCGTGCGGCCATCGCCATCCGACCATTGCCCGGTGAGAGCATCCAGCAATTCATACTGCGCGCGCGACGTGTCCTGAAACTCATCGACTAAAAGGTGCTCGATGCGGTAATCCAGAGCATACAGCAGATCGGTTGGATTTTCGGGACTGCCTAAGGCCTTACGAGCCGCGCGGGTCAGCTCCGCAAAGTCGATTTTTCCGGTCCGCCGAAACACCTGATCGAGGGCGTGCCGCGCTTTGTTTAGAAGCTCGCGGAAATCGTCGATGAGGGGCAGTTGCTCGCAGGAGGCGAGAAATTCCCATTGATCGCGCTTTTCGAGCATGCCCGCCACTTGGATTTCCAGCCGCTGCATGTCGTTATCGAAATGCAGGGCGAGGCGATGGAAAAGCTGCTGGCTGTGTTCGTCGCCCTCGGTCAGATTGCGGAGCGTGTCGCGGGCAGCACGGCGGTAGAGCTCGCGCGCGTCTTCGACGATTTTGCTTTCGCCGCCAAATTCCGAGACGACCGGCATCTGACGCGCCAGCATGCCGCTGACGGAATCGATCGTCTGAATCTGCAGCCGTCCGGGATCGGAAAGCAGGTTCCAGGATTTTCTCTGATCCTGCGCAAGAGCGTCGAGCGCCAGGTTGCGGGTTTCGAGGTCGAAGTCGCTTCCGACAGGCGCGCCGTTGTGGGCGGCAAGTAGGGATTCGTAAATGCGGTCCTTCATTTCGGCGGCGGCCTTGCGCATGAAGGTCATGGCTACGATGGATTCCGGGCGTTCCACTACGCCCAAGAGGCGCAGAAAGCGCTGTACGAGAAGCCCGGTTTTGCCCGATCCGGCAGGCGCTTCCACGATGAACGAGCGAGATGGATCGAGCGCCTGTTCGCGTTCGCGAAGATCCACTAGCATTCTTCTTCCTCGCCCTGACCGCCCGCTTCTTGTACCCGGCAGAGCGGCTTGCTCGCACAATAGCCGCAGACTTGCGGAAGCGGATCCACCACCGCGTATCCGTTTACGAACTGCTCGGCGAGATGGTCAATTTCCGCTTGCGATTCTTCGAGGAACGAATTCCACTCGTGCTTTTTGACGTCGACACTACGGCTCTCGAATTGCTTCTCTCGCGAGAGGCCGACGGCGCGCACTTCGTTCGCTTTCATTTCCGCAAAGAAGATGCCATCAACCGGGTCGGCGCTGCTGGCGGCGTAAACCAGAAGCTGCGGCTCCTTGGGACGCGCACCCTTGAGCTTATTCCGGGATTGGGGCCCGCTCTTATAATCGATCAACAGCACATGACCGTTCTCGAGCCGGTCGATGCGATCGACACGAAGCCGGAGCCGCAGGCCGAATGCTTCGAAGTGGGTCTCTTGTTCGACGGTCTCGACAACGAACGGTTGCTTGCGGGCGCGCTCGACCACGAGCCAGTCCCAAACGATTCTTTCGAGGCGCTCCTGCTCGGCGCGCGAGACAAGCTGATGCAGGAATCCAGTCCCGTCCTGATGGATGGCGTCCGCAACGGCAGATTGAATGAGCAGGCGCAGATCTTCCGGCAAAGTCTCGCGGAGAACGCTCTGGGAACCGAGCCGCGCCCATACATTTTCGAGCGCCTTGTGCAAAAACCCTCCGCGCTCGCGGGCATCGAAGCCAAAGCAGGCTTCCTCGGGAGCCTGGGCGGCGAGCCGGTACTCGGCGAATGCCTTGAATGGGCAGAGAGATTGGGCCTTGATGAGACTTGCGCCGCCCTTGACAGTTTCAGCTGCAATGAGAGCTGGCGCGTGGCTATCTTCCAATCGCTCTAGGGAAGCCTTCAAATACGACTGGCGGGGCAATTGTCCCGTCCAGATTTCGGTCTCCACAAATTCGCGCCGCACGAAGCGCTCGGCAAGCGGCGCGAGACGGCCCGAGTACGTCGCTATTACTTCCGGAGCAACGCGAAAGAGCGCGGCGGTCAAATGCTCGCGCTGTTCTTGCGCACTCTGCGCAGTGCTGCCAGGTACCTTATGCGCGCGCTGCAATACCAACGGGACGAGCGGAGACAGGGGCTCTCGGGGCGGCCAACTTTCTTCTGAGATTCCCACGGCAATTCCGGATGCCAATTCCAAACCGGAAGCGGCGGCGGCATCGAGCACCTGAACCGGCGAAGACCAATTCCCTGCCTCGACACTTTTCGAAAGGAGCCGCCGCAGGTGGGTTAAAGCGGAATCGAAGGTGACGGCGGGAGAGACGAGCCCCAATGCTGCGAGTTCGGAGAGAGCTTCATTCCAGAGTTCGATGATGTTCTCTTCGTGCTCGTTGAGGTCAGCGTCCCCAGGCCAACCGGCGGCTTCGAGCCAATCGCTGATGAAGCGGCTCCAACCCGGCAATTCCTTCTTCTCGTTCTTAGACGGAAGCAAGCGGCGCAGCCGCCGGCATGTGAGGAGCAGCGCCGGACATTGGAACGCCGCGTGTTCGATGTCCGCGAGTGAAAAATCCAATTCGCGACGCTTGCGCAGACCAACGTCGGCGAGCGAGCGAGCGCTGCGCTCGGCAGCGGCGCCTGGCAGAAACGGAGATCGCAGGATAGAACTGGCGTCCGCATAATGAATGACCGGGCGGGCCAATTCGAGCAGCAGCCGGGCGCCCCCAATGAGCGGCTGATCGGCGAGCGGTGGTCCGGCGTTCACATGAAACAGAGAAGCGGGACGAAGCACCTGCTCGAACAATCGCTCGACGCTTTTAGCATGGCCGGGAAGGCCGGAAACGAAGATGCCGATGGAATGGCGCGGATCCTGCTCGAGCGCAGCGCGCGCGCGGCGTGCGGCAAATTCCAGCTCGGCGGCAAAATCTTTGCTGGGCCTCGCGATCCCCGTGTTGGCCGGCATGGCGGAACTGGCGTTTTCGACGGCCGCGCGATCGCCTAGAGCATCGAGGATGCGCGCGAGCGCCGGAGTTTTCGTATTGAATGCAGTGAATCGCGTAACGCCCGTCGCGCTGCCACTCTTGAGAATCCATTCCGGAATCAGCCTCCATAGATCGGCGCGCGTAATCCAATCGCGTGCGCGGCATTCGCGGCGAAACAGCCGATGCCAGTGTTGGAACTGGCGCGCGTCGGCGTGTTCGTTCCAGGACTCGCCTTCGGTTGAGATATGCCATTCGGCCAGCAGCCGCGCGGCACGGCTCGCGAGCAGGGCCATTCTGGAAGCGTCGAATAATTCCGGATGTTGCCGCTCCACGATGCGGAGCCACAAGGCATGCTCCTGCGAGGGCGACAGCAGCGTGGGGACTTCCGCTTCGCGAAAGCGCGCGTCGCGCCAGCAAACGGCCAGCCACGCGCCGACGCTCAAAATCGAAGGCCGCTGCCAGATTTCGCGGCCTAACGAAAGCTGGTGCTGCGAGAATTGTTCTGCGGCTATGGAGGCCAGCAGAGTGGACGGAACGACAACAGTATCGCCTCTCTCGAGCGAGCGGACGAGACCGGGACAAGCAAGATGCATGTAGGAGCTATTACTATTATCGAAGGTGACCCTCGAATAAATGGCTGAATCTCGAATCACCGCTAGAAATCAAGATTTTGCCACGTGGTATCAGGACGTGGTGATACAAGGCGATATGGCCGAGCCGGCCGAAATCGTCAAAGGCTGCATGGTCATCAAGCCGAATGGCTATGCGGTTTGGGAGGCGCTCCAGCGAGAGTTGGATCAGCGCTTCAAAGCAAGCGGGCACCAGAATGTCTATTTTCCGCTGCTCATTCCTGAGAGCTTTTTGAAGAAAGAAGCCGAGCATGTGGAGGGATTCGCACCGGAGCTGGCGGTGGTGACGATCGCCGGAGGCAAGCAGCTCGAAGAACCCTACGTCATTCGGCCTACGTCAGAGACAATCATCGGCCACTTCTTCGCGCGTTGGATTCAGAGCTGGCGGGATTTGCCATTGCTTCTGAACCAATGGGCGAATGTGATGCGCTGGGAGCTGCGCACGCGCTTGTTTCTGAGGACCAGCGAATTTCTCTGGCAGGAAGGCCACACGGCGCACGCCTCGCACGAGGAAGCGCTCGAAGAGGTGCTACGCATTCTAGATGTATACGCGGATGTCGCCGAGAACGTGATGGCGATGCCCGTGATCAAAGGCATGAAGACTACAGCGGAGAAGTTCGCCGGAGCCTTGCGCAGCTACTCGATTGAAGCCATGATGCAGAACGGCCTGGCGCTGCAAGCAGGCACGAGCCACGATTTGGGCCAGAATTTCGGCCGGGCGTTCGACGTCAAGTTCCAGACAAAAGAGGGCAAGCTCGATTACGTGTGGCAGACGAGCTGGGGTGTGAGTACGCGCCTGATCGGCGGACTGATCATGACCCATTCGGACGACAAAGGCCTGGTGCTGCCGCCGAAGGTTGCGCCCGTGCCCGCGGTGCTGGTTCCGATTTATCGTAAGGACGAGGAGCGCGCGGTGGTGATGGAAGCAGCGCACAAGATCGCTGCCCATCCTGGGATCAAGATCGACGATCGCGAAGGGCAGACGCCGGGCGCGAAGTTCTTCCATTGGGAGCGGCGGGGCGTGCCGGTAGTGATTGAGCTCGGGCCGCGGGATGTGGCCGCCGGGCAAGCGGTACTAAAACGGCGCGATACGGGAACAAAGCAGATGGTGCCTTTGGAAGCCGTGCCCGCGAGTCTGGCAACATTGCTCGAAACCATGCAGCGGGAGATCTTTCAGAGCGCCAAAGAGCGCCTTCGAGCGAATTGCGTCTTGGCCAATTCGATCGGTGAAGTGGAAGATATCCTGCGCGCGGTCACCGCCGAAAAGGGCGGCGGCAAATTTGTGATGGCGCACATCAAAGACGATCCACGTTGCGACGCCCGATTGAAGGAGTTCAAAGCGACAGTGCGGTGCGTGCCTCTTGTGGATGAATATGATGGCGCCGGAACCTGCGTCGTTACCGGCGAGCCTGTGGCGCAGCGGTCTGTGATTGCCAAGTCGTATTAGCTTTCGCGGCGCGCATTGAGAGCCATGTCAACTATGAGGACCTTCGGTAAACCCGGAATGAGCCGTTGTTATAGACTAGCCTATAGTTCTTCAGAAGCATCCTGGTGTATGCAACTGCTTGCGGGTCCTCTTGAAGGAATAATCCGTTCCACCAGAGATCGTACCAGTAATCCACAACCACCCAATCGGCTTTCGCGCCGCCTATAAATCCTAGGCGGGCGTCGTCCTTCACTCGATCAAACCCCAAGTCAAATCCAAAGTAGGAGTCCGCCAGGATCGGACCTGACCGATGCTGCCGAAGGAACTCAATCGTCGGTTGATACTCTCTGGCGTATCTGTTTCCCTGGATCTTCGAAGCAATAACTCCTGCTTGGCACATTAAAAGCACGCACGCCAGCAATACGCCGATTGGAGCAATTGTCGTTTGGCGCGATCGATGGACCAGCACAGCTAGCAGAGACGCGTACAACGGAAGAATCAGCACCAGGTAACTGGCTAACTTCAAACCTATAACAGTCAGGAACGAGAAAAACAGCGTGCAAAGGAGTAGCAGTGCTACTGTGCCATCAGCCCGGCGTATCGGACGAACAGCCCAAAGCAGGATAAATGCGGCTAAGTAAACAAATGGGATAACGAGAGCATAATAGGGAACCGGGCCACCCCACATGGGATGACGCCCGTAGTGCGACACGTACCTGATCAAGATTTCGTTAACAAACGCCTCGAAGGGATGGAGTAAGCCGGTCCATCGCAGACCGCCGTAAGCGCCTGCATTCGCCACGAATTGCGCCACAAAATAATCCGGCCGTTGCAGGATGTATGCTCCCCATGCAGACGCCAGCAGAACGTAAGGCGTCAAAGCCGCCAAATCATGCCATCGCAGCCGACCCCGATCAAAATAGGCAATCATGGGAACCAGTGCAAGAAAGAAAACAAAGCCGTTCGGATGGGTGAAAACAGCCAAAGCGATGCATGTATTAGAGAGCCACAAAGCGGAGTTCCAACGCTTCTCGCGTAACAATAGATACAGCGCCAGCCCAACCGCACCGAAACCGCCGCACATCATGTCCATCCGGGCATCGGCCGCGCCCCACAAGAATGTGTAATCGAATGCAAGGAACGCTGCAGTTATCGCGCCAATCATCTCGGATTTCGTAAATGAACGAACAATGGCGGCCCAGGACAACAAGGACACAAGTCCGAAGGCAATACTTAGTGCACGCCCGGTCGCCAGACTGATCCCAAATATTTTGAACGAGACGCTTTGCAGAACCGGCGCCACGGGCATGATCCAATAGGTATATTCGTGGATTCCCTTAAGATCAGCCTTCAACCACGAACCGGTTGGTTCTAGGCTCGGCGTACCCATGCTGCCCGTTAACGCCAGATTTGCTGCCGGAGAGGATAACCATCCCTCATCGACTCCAGGCAACTTGGTCCGCGCTATTAGAAAGCTCAAGACGACATAGCACACTGCTGCTCCGCAAAGCAGGCGACCGGATGTTCCAGAGATGGTTGGGAAAACTCCCGCAGACGCTTGTGTGCTACGACCAGATATGGGGAGTACCACCAAGTACTGTTATCGGCGTAATCTCCCGAACTATGCAGCGTTGGGGCTTGGGGCGGCGTGCATTTTGCCCGGAAATATAAGAAAAGGGCGGCCCTTTGTCGAGCCGCCCTTCGATTTTGCAGATTTCCGAGCCGTTACACTTCTTCGGTCGTAGCGGCCAAGCTTTCTTCGGCTGCCAGATCGTCTGACAACCCGCCGGTATAGATGCCCGGCGTATCGTCGGAGTAGTCTTGCAGGCCGTCCGCGAAGGAGACTTCCTGCTCCGGAAGGGGCTCCTCCTCGACAACATCTTCGCCGGCAATCTTCACGCGCCGGTAGAATTCCATGCCGGTGCCGGCAGGAATCAGGCGGCCCATGATGACGTTCTCCTTGAGACCGCGGAGGTAATCCACCTTGCCGTTGATGGCGGCTTCGGTGAGCACGCGCGTCGTCTCCTGGAAGCTCGCCGCCGAAATGAACGAGTCAGTCGAGAGTGAAGCCTTGGTAATGCCAAGCAGGATCGGCTTGCCCGTCGCGGGGCGGCCGCCCGCTTCAATCACCCGATTGTTTTCCTCGCGGAACCGGAACTTATCCACGACTTCCTCGGGCAGAAACTCCGTATCGCCGATATCTTCGATTCGCACCCAGCGCATCATCTGACGCGAGATTACTTCCAGGTGCTTATCGTTGATGTTTACGCCCTGCAGCCGGTAAACCTCTTGAATTTCGTTCACCAGGTACTTCTGCAGTTCTTTTTCGCCGAGCACGGCCAGAATGTCGTGCGGATTGCGAGGGCCATCCATCAACGGATCGCCCGAGCGCACACGCTCGCCTTCCTGGACGTTGATGTGCACGCCGCGCGGAATCGAATATTCCTTCTGCACGCCGTCGTCGCCGACGATGTACATCTTGCGCATGCCTTTGCTTACTTCGCCGTACTTCACAGCGCCGTTGATTTCCGCGATCACGGCCGTTTCACGCGGCTTGCGAGCTTCAAACAACTCGACCACGCGCGGCAGACCGCCCGTGATGTCCTTGGTCTTGGTAGTGGCTCGCGGAATTTTCGCGATCACGTCGCCGGCATGCAGCTCTTCGCCATCGGTCACCATTAAGTGAGCGTGGGTCGGCATGAGATAGCGTTTCTCTTCCGACCGGCCACCGCCCGCCGGGCGCATAATGACCGTCGGGAACCGCTTCTCGTCTGAGGACTCGGTAACGACCACCTGCATGTTACCCGTGATCTCGTCGACTTGCTCCTGCGTAGTGACACCGTCGATCAAATCTTTGAAGTGAATGACGCCGCTCACCTCGGTGAGAATTGAGAAGGTGTACGGATCCCACTCGAGCAGAATCTGGTTCGCCTTTACCGGCGCTCCATCCTCTACGTTGATTTTGGCGCCGTAAACCACCGGATACCGCTCGCGCTCGCGCTGCTTTTCGTCCACGATGATCAGAATGCCGTTGCGGTTCATGGCAATCAGTTCGCCCTTGTTGTTGCGAACTGTATTGACATTGTTGAAACGGACAAACCCATCACTCTTGGCGTCCTGGGTTGATTGCTCGCTGATACGAGTCGCCGCGCCACCGATGTGGAAGGTACGCATAGTGAGCTGCGTTCCCGGCTCACCGATGGACTGCGCCGAGATGATACCGACCGCTTCGCCGCGTTCCACCATGCGCCCGGTCGCCAGATTGCGGCCGTAGCACAGGCGGCATACGCCGCGCTTGGATTCGCAGGTAAGCACCGAGCGAATCTTCACGCGCTCGATACCCGCCGCCTGAATCGCGTTGGCGAGTTCTTCGGTGATCTCCTGATTGATGTTGACGATCACGTTGTTCTCGTAATCCCGCTGGTCTTCAAGAGCAACACGGCCTACAATACGGTCGCGCAGCGGTTCGATGATTTCGCCGGATTCGATGATCGGCTCCACGTAAATGCCGTCGCTCGTTCCGCAATCGTCTTCACTGATGATGACGTCCTGCGCCACGTCGCAAAGCCGCCGGGTCAGGTAGCCGGAATCCGCCGTTTTGAGAGCGGTATCGGCCAGACCCTTGCGCGCACCGTGGGTCGAGATGAAGTACTGCAGCACATCCAGACCTTCGCGGAAATTAGCGGTAATCGGTTGCTCGATGATTTCGCCGGAAGGCTTGGCCATTAAGCCGCGCATACCCGAAAGCTGCCGGATCTGCTGCTTCGAGCCGCGGGCGCCCGAATCGGCCATGATGTAAATCGGATTCAGGACACGGCCGGTGCGGTCGTCCTCTTCCATGTTCTTGAACATCTTTTCGGAGACCACTTCGGTGACCTTCGACCAGATTTCAATGATCTTGTTGTAGCGCTCCGATTGGGTGATTGCGCCTTCCTGATACTGCTGCTGGACTTCAATCACCTGTTTTTCGGCATCGTGTACCAAACCGGCCTTCTCGGAAGGAACGACCATGTCGTCGATACCGATCGAAATGCCCGCGCGCGTGGCGTAGAGGAAGCCCAGTTTCTTGACTTCATCAAGCATTTGCACGGTGGTCTGCAACCCGAACTTCAGGTAGCAGTACTGAACGAGCTGGCCATCGCCCTTCTTCTTGAGAAGACCGTTGATGAACGGCATCTCTTTGGGAAGAACATCGTTGAGAATGACGCGGCCCACAGTCGTGTCCATATACTGCTTGTTGAACTCGATGGGCTCCGTGTGCATGATGTTCTGGTTATCGAACGCTTTCGTCAGATCGATAACTTTGCCGGTGTAACGCAACTTGATCGCGGTGAGGGTCTCCACCTCGCCCATTTCGAGCGCGATGAGAACATCCTCGATGGATGCGAAGGTGCGGCCGGATCCCTTGGAATTGGGTCGCATCTTGGTCAGATAATACAGACCCAGCACCATGTCCTGTGTCGGAATGGCGATAGGCGCGCCGTGCGCGGGCGACAGAATATTATTCGAAGCAAGCATCAGAGTGGATGCTTCGATCTGCGCTTCGGGCGACAGGGGAATGTGAACGGCCATCTGGTCGCCGTCGAAATCGGCGTTGAAGGCGGTGCAAGTCAGCGGGTGCAGTTTGATCGCCTTGCCTTCCACCAGGACAGGCTCGAAAGCCTGAATACCGAGGCGGTGCAGCGTGGGAGCGCGGTTCAAAAGAATCGGGTGATCCTTAATAACCTCTTCAAGGATGTCCCACACCACCGGATCTTGCTGTTCGACTAGTTCTTTGGCCTGCTTGATCGTGGTGCAGTGCCCGCGCTGTTCGAGCCGATGATAAATGAATGGCTTGAACAGCTCGAGCGCCATCTTCTTCGGCAAGCCGCATTGATGCAGCTTCAATTCGGGACCAACGACGATCACCGACCGGCCCGAATAATCGACGCGTTTACCAAGCAGATTCTGGCGGAAGCGTCCTTGCTTGCCCTTCAATGTGTCGGAAAGCGATTTCAGCGGCCGGTTGTTGGCGCCGCGCAGCACGCGTCCGCGCCGGCCGTTATCGAACAGCGCGTCCACCGCTTCCTGCAGCATGCGCTTTTCATTGCGCACGATCACGTCGGGAGCATGCAGCTCCATCAGCTTCTTTAAACGGTTGTTGCGGTTAATGACGCGGCGATACAGATCGTTGAGATCGGAAGTCGCGAAACGGCCGCCGTCAAGCGGCACAAGCGGACGCAACTCCGGCGGAATCACCGGAATAACATCGAGGATCATCCACTCCGGCTTGTTGCCGGACTTGCGGAAGCTTTCGACCACGCGCAGGCGCTTGGCATACTTCAGCTTCTTCTGAGCCGAAGTTTCCGTTTTCATGCGCTCGCGGATTTCGAGACTCAACGCCTCGATGTCGATCTTCTTCAGAAGCTCCTTGACGCCTTCGGCACCCATCATGGCGACGAACTTGCCGGGAAACTCCTGATCGAGCTGGCGCTTGCGTTCATCGCTGATCACTTCAGCCTGACTGAGGCCGGTCGCCTCGCCCGGATCGATGATCACGAACGCTTCGTAGTAGAGTACGCGTTCGAGCTCGCGCAGTGTGATGTCGAGCAAATAGCCGATGCGGCTCGGCAGACCCTTGAAAAACCAGACGTGCGAAGAGGCGCTTGCGAGCTCAATATGACCGAGACGTTCGCGGCGCACCCGGGAAAGCGTGACTTCGACACCGCATTTATCGCAGATCACTCCGCGGTGCTTCATCCGCTTGTACTTGCCGCACAGGCATTCCCAATCGGCAACGGGCCCGAAAATACGAGCGCAGAACAGCCCGTCGCGCTCGGGTTTAAAAGTGCGGTAATTGATGGTCTCCGGCTTGGTCACTTCGCCATGCGACCAGCTTCGAATCTTCTCAGGCGAGGCTAAGCTGATCCGGATGGAATCGAAATCGGCAATGAGATTGGCTCTTTCGTACGGAGAGGAACGATACATGAATTGTCCTTAAAATCCTTCCTTTAGTCAGCGGCGTGGGCCAGGTCCTGCATCTCGCGCGGTTTCTTCATCAACTCCACATCGAGACACAAGCTCTGCAACTCACGAATCAACACATTGAACGATTCCGGTACGCCTGGTTCGGCGGCGGCCTCGCCCTTTACAATCGCTTCGTAGATCTTGGCGCGTCCATACACATCGTCCGATTTCGCGGTGAGTAATTCCTGCAGAATGTACGCCGCGCCGTAAGCTTCGAGCGCCCACACTTCCATTTCGCCAAAGCGCTGCCCGCCGAACTGCGCCTTGCCGCCGAGCGGCTGCTGCGTGATCAGCGAGTACGGCCCGATCGAGCGGGCGTGGATCTTGTCGTCCACCAAGTGGCTCAACTTGAGCATGTAGATCATACCGACGGTAACCGGCTGCTCGAACTGCGCCCCAGTCATGCCGTCGTAGAGCGTAATTTTGCCCGACGTAGGCAGACCCGCCTCGGTCAACCGCTCTTTGATATCCTTTTCCGCCGCGCCGTCGAAAACCGGCGTCGCGAAATGCAGGCCGAGTTTGGCGGCCGCCCACCCCAAGTGGGTTTCGAGGATCTGGCCCACGTTCATGCGCGAGGGAACCCCGAGCGGATTTAAAACGATTTCGACCGGCGTGCCATCCGGCAGGTACGGCATGTCCTCTTCCGGAACGATGCGCGCGATGACGCCTTTATTACCGTGACGTCCCGCCATCTTGTCGCCTACCGACAGCTTGCGCTTCATCGCGATATAGCACTTCACCAGCTTGATCACGCCCGGAGGCAGCTCGTCGCCTTTGCGGAGCTTGGCGATTCGCTCTTCGGTGATCTTTTCGAGCACGGCGATCTGGCGCGAGGTCATTTCCTCGACTTCGTCGATCTGCTCATTCAGGCGAATGTCTTTGGTCGAAAGCCGCATGCGCTTCAGATCGCGCGCGCGCAGTTTTTCGACTACGTCGCGCGTCAGCGGCACATCTTTCGAAAGCAGCTTCTTGTTGGTCTTTTCGTCGTGCAGATCCGCGAGAAGCTCTTTGCCTCTGAGCAGTTCTTCCAAACGCTTGGCGCGCTCGTCGCTCAGAATGCGCTTTTCGTCTTCGAGATTGCGGTGCATACGCTCTTCCTGCAACGTCAGGATCTGTTTCGAGCGTTCGTCGAGTTCCGCGCCTTTGCGCGAGAACACCTTGCAATCGACAATCGTGCCTTCAATGCCGGGCGGGCAGTACAGCGATGCATCCTTCACGTCGCCGGCCTTTTCGCCGAAGATCGCGCGCAGCAATTTTTCTTCCGGAGTAAGCTGCGTTTCGCCTTTCGGCGTCACTTTGCCGACCAGAATGTCGCCGGGCTTCACCGTGGCTCCGACGCGAATAATTCCGCTTTCGTCCAGGTTGCGTAGGAAGGACTCGGCGATGTTAGGTATATCGCGCGTGATTTCCTCAGGTCCCAGCTTGGTATCGCGTGCCTCGATCTCGAACTCCTCAATGTGGATCGAGGTGTAATAGTCGTCCTTGACCAGCTTTTCGCTGACCACGATGGCATCTTCGAAGTTGTAGCCGCGCCATGGCATAAACGCGACCAGGACATTGCGGCCAAGGGCCAGCTCGCCGGCCTCGGTGCAGGGACCGTCGGCCAGCACGTCGCCCTTTTTCACCTTCTGCCCCTGATGCACGATGGGCTTCTGGCTGATACAGGTGTTCTGGTTCGAGCGCTTGAACTTGGTGAGCTGATAGATATCGGCGCCGACTTCACGGGACATTTGTCCTTCGTGCGATCCGCCGCCTTCGACGCGCACAATGATGCGCTCGCTATCCACCGAATCCACCACGCCGGCGCGTTTGCAAATCACCACCGCTCCGGAATCGCGCGCGGTCACGCGTTCCATGCCGGTGCCGACGAACGGCGCTTCGGCGCGCAGTAGCGGTACGGCCTGACGCTGCATGTTCGATCCCATTAGCGCGCGGTTCGCGTCGTCGTTTTCAAGAAACGGAATCAAGCTGGCGGCCACCGAGACGAGCTGCTTCGGGCTCACGTCCATGTATTGGATTTCGTCGCGGTGCTTCAGCACGAAATTACCGGCCTGACGCGCGTTGACCAGATCTTCCACAATGCGGCCGCGATCGTCGATCGCTACGTTAGCCTGCGCAATGATGTACTTGTCTTCTTCCCAGGCGGAAAGGTAATCCGAGTGGGCTTCGTATTCCGCCGTTTGCTTCTTGCCCGCGAGCGCCGCGTTGGCTTTGTCGAGAGCGTCGCGCGAGATGACTTGGCTGACTTTGAATTCCGTTTCTCCCGGATTCAGAACTCGGACCTCGTTCACCAGCACGCCTTCCTTCACGCGCCGGTATGGACTTTCGATGAAGCCGTACTCATTGATGCGCGCAAAGCACGAGAGCGAGGAGATCAAACCGATGTTCGGACCTTCCGGCGTTTCGATCGGGCAGATACGGCCGTAGTGCGTCGGATGCACGTCGCGCACTTCGAAGCCCGCGCGTTCCCGCGATAAACCGCCTGGTCCAAGGGCCGAGAGACGCCGTTTGTGCGTGATCTCGGAAAGCGGGTTGGTTTGATCCATAAACTGCGAGAGCTGGCTCGAGCCGAAGAACTCGCGGATCGCCGCCATGACCGGCTTAGCGTTCACCAGGTCGTGCGGCATCGCAGTCGACATTTCCTGGTAGACCGACATCTTTTCTTTAATGGCCCGCTCCATGCGGACCAACCCGATGCGGAACTGATTTTCGAGCAGTTCGCCGACCGCGCGCACGCGCCGGTTCCCCAAGTGATCGATATCATCGACCGCGCCAATACCCCGGCGCAGCTTCAATAGATAAAGGATCGTGTCGATAAAGTCACGCTGGTCGAGCGTGCGTTTGTCGAGCGGCGCCGCGTCGGCCTTGTCGTACAACTTAATGTTGAATTTCATACGACCCACGCGCGAAAAATCGTACTTGCGCGGATCGAAGAACATTCCCTGGAATAACTGGGTGGCGGTATCGAGCGTGGGCGGATCGCCGGGACGCAGCTTGCGATAGATCTCAAGAAGCGCGTCGTTCTGGCTCTTGACTGCGTCTTTGCGGAGGGTGGCCGAAATCACGTTGCCCGCTTCGTCGCGATCCGGGAAAAACACTTCAAAGGTTTCGATGCCGGCTTCGGCCAGTTTGCCGAGCGTAGTCGAGGTCAACTCATGATTCGCCTCTACCAGCACTTCGCCGGTAGACATGTCGATCACATCGGCGGCGACATAGGCGCTCTCGAGATCGTTCGAGGCAACTTCCACCTGTTCGATCTTGGCCTTTTGAATTTCGCGGAAGAGCGAATTGGTGATCTTCCGGCCTTGAGGCACGATGGCTTCGCCCTGTTTGGTGGAAATCGCATGGGATAGCTTCATCCCGACCAGGCTGTCGTTCACGCCCCACAGCAGCTTGCCGCCCTTCAGCGTGATGGTCGAAACCTTGTAAAACGCGCGGATGATATCGGCGTCCGTCTTGAGGCCCAGGGCCCGCAGAAACACCGTTCCGTAAAACTTGCGCTTGCGATCGATCCGGACGTAAAGCAGGTTCTTGTTGTCGTATTCGAACTCGACCCAGCTTCCACGATACGGAATGATCTTGCCCAGAAAATAGCCTTGCGTCTGCACGCGCTCGAAAAATACGCCAGGCGAGCGGTGCAACTGGGAAACGATCACGCGTTCGGTGCCGTTGATGATGAACGTGCCGTTCTCCGTCATCAAAGGAATTTCGCCGAAGAAGACTTCCTGTTCCTTGATGTCGCGAACGGTCTTGACGCCCGTTTCGGGGTCTTTGTCGTAAACGGTGAGGCGGATCGTGACCTTCAGAGGCGCCGCGTAGGTCATACCGCGCTCTTCGCACTCCGGCACGTCGTATTTCAGTTGCAGGGCGACCGGGTCGCCGCAGCGATTGCAGAACGTAACGATGTTCTTATTGAACGTGCCGCATTTATGGCACAGCACGTCTCCGGCGTGAAATGGATCGGTGCGAATTTCAGCACCGCAATTCGGATTGCGGCAAATTGTGCGCAGGTGATGCAGCCCTTTCAGGTTGCCGCATTTGCACTCCCAGTTTCCGATCGAATAATCGACGAACTCGAGCTGGCTCAGCCCGCGAAAATCGGAAATTGGAAAAACCGAGCTGAACACACTTTCGAGACCTGCATCCTCACGTTCTTTGGGAAGCAGTTCCATCTGCAGGAAACGCTCATAGGAGCGCTTCTGGACCTCGATCAGATTTGGAATCGGGATCGAAGTTTTGATCTTTGAGAAATCAACTCTCTGGCGAAGAAATCCGTTTGACACGTTGGGCATCTACACTGTCCTTGAGGAAAACAAATGGCAAAATGAAGGCATCAACAATAGCTACTCGAAACAGCCGCAACGGCGGCTAGCGGCGGACCAATTGATCCACTCGCGGGGCGCGCGCGGACGGAGGAGGAGCGGCCACGCGAAATAAAAAACTGTTGAGAAAAGCGGCAATAGACGATACTGTCTTTGTAGAGCTAGGGCAAAATTCCGATGCTTTCCGCTTAACAGGCGAAAATACACCCGAAAATTCGAATTCAAGCATGCGAAAGCCCCGCTGACCTACGAAGATCCGCGGGGTAACGTTAGAAGACTGGAATTGCAAAATAAATGCTGGACCGTTCCCGGCTTTGACGTCTAACCCAGCATAGCACACCAAGGGCCAATCGCGTCAAGCCGGCAACGAAAACTCCTGATTCCAGTCCTCCGGACCAGGAAAAACGACAATCTACTTCACTTCTACCGTGGCGCCGGCGTCGGTAAACTTCTTCTTGATCGCTTCCGCCTCATCCTTATTGATGCCGTCTTTAATGGTCTTCGGCGCGCCGTCCACCAAGTCCTTGGCTTCTTTCAAGCCGAGACTGGTCACTTCACGGACCGCCTTGATGACATTGATCTTGTTGGCGCCGGCTGCGGTCAGCACGACTGTGAATTCCGTCTTCTCTTCGGCCGGGGCTGCGGCAGGCGCGCCGCCCGCACCCGGTGCAGCTACCGCAACCGAGGCTGCGGCCGCCGAGACACCGAGCTTCTCTTCAAGCAATTTCACAAGCTGAGAGGCTTCTAAGAGGCTCAAGCCTTGAATCTGTTCTGCGATTGCGTTAATATCCGCCATTTTCCTTTACTCCCTGAAATACTCTGTTGATTTCTTACTGGCGGATCTCCCGCCCAAAAATTACTGGAACTTGCCTTCTTTAGCGGCCTGATCCAGCACTACCGCCAAATTCCGGCCCACGCCGTTGATCGATGTCACGAGGCGAGTGGCCGTGGCGTTGATGAGATATAGCAGCTTCGCGTAAATCTCTTCCTTCGGAGGCATCGCGGCCAGGTCGCTGATGGCTTTGATGTCGATCACGCGGCCTTCGACCATCCCGGCCTTGAACGTGAATTGCGCGTTTTCCCTTGAATACTTGGTGAGCGCCTTCGCGAGCGCCACTGGATCTTTGGCCGTATAAGCCAAAGACGTCATGCCTTTCAAGTCGGCCAAAAGGTCGCTCGTGGGCGTCCCTTCCGACGCTTTGGCAGCAATATTGTTTTTGACGACACGATAGTTGCCGCCCGCGTCCCGTACCGTCTTCCGAAGCTGGAAATCCTGGCGAACCGTGAGCTTCTCGTACCCGGTGACAAAGAAATTCTTGTTTTCCGCCAGGGTCTTCTTCAGCTCTTCGAGATCGCGCTGCTTATCGTTCTTGTCTTTCATGCTTGTCTTTCATCGTCATACGGTCTTCGCGTTAAACGGTGTCACGTCCAGGTGCACGCCCGGCCCCATAGTGGAGCACAAAGTGGCGCTTTTGACGTACTTCCCCTTGGCGGCGGAAGGCTTTGCCTTAATCACAGCCTGGATCAAACTGTTAGTGTTTTCGAGCAGCTTGGCGGTATCGAAGCTAACCTTACCCACCGGCGCATGCACCACGCCGGTCTTATCCACTCGAAATTCGACTTTACCGGCCTTGATTTCCTGAACGGCGTTGCGGACATCTGTGGTGACCGTGCCAGTCTTCGGATTCGGCATCAAACCGCGCGGACCCAAAACCTTACCGAGCCGGCCGACCGACCGCATCATATCGGGGGTGGCGATCACGGCGTCGTAATCGGTCCAGTTTTCCGTCTGGATTTTGGTGACCATTTCCTCGCCGCCGAACAGATCGGCTCCCGCTTCCTCGGCTTCGCGGAGCTTGTCGCCGGATGCGATCACGAGAACTTTCTTCGACCGTCCCAGCCCGTTCGGCAGAACGACAGTGCCGCGCACCATCTGGTCGGCATGTTTCGGATCGACTCCGAGGCGCATATGCACTTCGACCGTCTCGTCGAACTTCGTGAATTTGATTTTCTGGACTAAAGTTACGGCATCGGCGAGCTGGTACGGCGTGGATTCGACCTGCTTCGCCGCGGCTTCGAACTTCTTACCGGGCTTTTGACTCATAAAATGAACTGGTCCAAACGGCTCAGGCCGAACAACTGCCTTTGCCTCCCAAGAATGGCTGGAAACTGTTCTTAGGATAGCATAGCCGCCGAAGATTGCACTCGAACGTGACAAAATGCGGCGGTGCGCCTGCAACCCTTCGTCCATCTCCTGCTTCGGGTCACCTGTCACCTTTCCTTTCTTCAGCCGCTCACTGAATTCGAAAGGTCCAGTCTGGCCCACCTCCCTTTTGCAGAATCTTTGAAGCTTAACCTATTCTCTGTGCCACTCCGAAGTTTGTTTTTTCTTGGTGTCCGGTTATATACGGCCATGAAACGGCAGGCCCAAGCGACGCATGAGATCCCGATATCTCGGATCGATATGCAAACTGTCGAACATGGGGTCCGGTAGTTCCTGGACTCTCATGGTGCGCTCCCGATAGGCATGCTCCAGCCACTCGAAGGCCGCATCCCGATCCCCTAACCCAGCGTAGACGGTGGCAAGATCCACTGGCGAAACATACCTTTGCTTAGATAGAGTCTTCAGCTCATCCAGAGTCCTCGTCGCGCTCGTTCTATCGCCCGCGCGGGCACAGGCGTGTGCAAGAACAGCCTTATAGGTGGGCGAATCTGATAGGTTTACCGCCGTCCTCGCCGTGGCAACCGCTTCGATAAAGTCGTGGTTTTGCTCATACGACAACGCCATCCACCACAGAGAATTAGCATAGTTGGGATCGAGTTCGCGAGCCTTTTTGCATGCCGCGATAGCTTTGTCATATCGGCGTGCCCGATAGAGAATCCTTCCCAATGAAGTGAGGCTGCTCGCCGAAATCGGGTCGAGATCGCGTGCTCGATTCGCCTCCGCGATGCCCTCGTCGTATCGGCCCATCTTCGTCAAATAATCGGCGTAACCCGCGTGTGCGGTCGAATAGCTCGGGTTTAACTCGAAGGTGCGTTTGTACTCGGCCTCCGCCCCTTGCCAGTCCCATTCATACCCTTTCTCAACCTCGGCTAGGGTGTTGTGCGCTTCTGCAATCGTATCGTTGAGTTGCAACGCCTTTATGGCCGCCGCCCTCGCCTGCGAGTAAGCGTCAGCGGCAGGCCAAAATCCCAGCATTCCCAGCACGTAGTACGAATGGGACAAACCAGCGTAAGCCTCGGCGTACAAGGGGTCTAATTGGATCGCCTGCTGTAATAGTTCTATGCTCTTGGTGAGATCTGCGCTTCTCACCATATTCCCAAAATGAGATCCCTGGAGATAGGCCTCGTAGGCCTGTGGATTGACCCGACGTGCCCCCGCCTGCCCGTGGGTCGCGAGTTTGCCTCGGATCTGATCGGCAATCGCCTCCGCAACCTCATCTTGGATTCTTACGATGTCGCCCGAATCTCGCTCGTACGTTTCGGACCAGAGGTGACGATCGTCTCGCGTCCGAATGAGCTGCGCCGTGACTCGAACCCGTTGCGCTGAATGTACGACCGTACCCTCCACCACAGCATCAACATTCAGTTCCTTGGCAATCTGATGCAAAGATTTCAGCGGACCTTTGTATCGAATGATGGAAGTACGCGAGATCACGCGTAGCGACCTGATCTTGGCGATATCGGTGATTAGGGCGTCCGTTAGGCCGTCGGCGAAGTAGTCTTCGGCTGCGTTCCGGGACAAGTTCTCTAGCGGCAGCACCGCTACGGACCTAATTGGCTCGCGGGTGACAATAGGCAGCACGCGATTGAAAATTCCCGCGGCAATCAAGGCCACGAGTCCCAAAGCGCCCGCGAGCAATTTACCTGTTGAGTCCTTCACCAGTGCGGATAGTCGTATGAGCTTGGCCGGTGGCACGGCATGAAACGGAACGAGGTCAGGAATATGGGCCGTTTCCCTCATAACCGGAACAAGAAATCGATACCCGCGACGGGGCAAGGTCTCTATAAAGCGCGGGCTGGCGGCATCGTCGAGAAGGGCCTCGCGAAGCTTATTAATGGCCCGGTTCATGCCTCGTTCGAAGTCGACGAAAGTGTTGCCTGGCCAAAGCTTCTGTTGGATTTGCTCCCGCGTAACGAGCTCGTCGGGACGATCCAGCAGCATTAGTAGGACCCGAAAGGGCTGATCCTGCAGCTTGATCTTGATGCCTTCTTTGCGCAGCTCGCCCGCGAGTGGATCAACCTCAAAGATCCCGAAACGGAGTAAGGAAGGCAAGTTGCCTGATCTCATTCGAGCGGCTAAAGCCCGGGAGTTTATGGTAGCACGCTGGAGATCTCAGAGGTAAGCGGATGACAATATTGCACTTTTGAGGAGACAAGGAGGAGACACAAAGCAAATGTTCAGGGCATTGACCGTCAGGTGCGCCGAAATCATGATTGAACTGATCGAAGGAGGTCACAAGGTGACAACTAGGAAATACGCAAATTTGTATGGTCAGAGGCCGGGCACACTTATGTGGAAGGTTTTCGGAATAGCGATCGCATTCGCTGGACTGTTTGCCATGAACTCCGGAATAGCGCAGGCTAGCACGATCCCGTTCAGTCTCACCGTCACGGGAGGTGTGGTAACCAACGGGCAACCCAGTCCCTCCAACTTGGTCCTCATGGAGACGTTCACCGGTTCGGGAGTCGTTGCTCCCTTCGGCACCGGCACCTATTCAGACATGGGAACCATTACCTTCGACTTTTTTCCGTCAGGCTTTGGAGTAATGTCGGCAACTTCCAATTTTGTTTTTTCATTCAACGCGGGAGCGAATACGTTTTTCGGAACGAGTGTCGATACCTTCAGTGCACCAGATGCCTTTGGATCGCAGGCAAATACGGGCGTCTTAACGATAATCGGCGGTACGGGCAAATTTAGCGGTGCTAGTGGTTTCGCAAATGCCATGGGACTTAGCGACCCGTCACCAACGGCGCCGATTGTCTTTTCGGGCACCGGTCTGATCGCGGCCCCGGGCTTGGTAACAGTACCCGAGCCGAGAGCCCTGACCCTACTAGGCATAGCAATGATTCTCCTGGCCGGCGCAGCCGGTATGCAGAGGCGAATTCGAAGCTCAAGCTCGGTTTGACAGATTCGTCCAATGGAAGAAGGGCCACCAAAATCCGTAGCCAACTCGTATTCGATGTCTTCTAAAAGGCTCCAATAGCTTTCAAAAGCCGGCGGCCAATTTTGCGTGGAGTGGCTTAGCGCTCGGTGACAAGACTATTTCGCCCTGAATCAGGTTCGTCCGAGGAATCATCGCGCGGACGGCAGGGCGACGTATTCTTCAACCGAAATCGGCATCATTTCTTACCGTATCGCGGAAAATGCCAGCGGACGTAAGATGACGTTACTGATGTTTGCCACGATCTCTGGGTCCGTTAGCCCCGGCCGAACGCGCAGTTTCGCCCACTCCGGATCCTTACCAAAGGCTTTCCACAATGTGTCGCGCGCCGCCAGATCGTCATAGGAAAGCATATACATCAAGTTCGGCTGGCGGGGGCCAACAATCGTCTCGCCGAAAAATACAGGCCGCATGCCTAGACGCTCAAAGATGCCCATTTCCGCATCGTTAAACATCCCGACCTTGCGTGCGAGCGCGACGAATGATGGCGATTCATAGGTTCGCAACTCGAAAATCCGCGGCGCATGTCTTTGGGACGTATCCGTGAGAACGGGAGCCGGCATTTTGTCGAAACTCCGCAACAGACTGCTCTCCAGGCGCACGAAGGGAACCCCGGAACCGGAGCTCAACTTTTCGAGAGCCGCGCGGTGCGCCTCATCGCTTTTGAGTTGCGCAAGCGCGCTCTCGAACGCCGTGAGAGACGCATACTGAGAAACCGTGACGTAATAGGGCCCATCCGGGGCGATCACGTTCGCGAAGGCGCCGCATAGCTTCGAGCCCGCACGGGCGAGCGCCGGGGCGAGTCCGTGCTCCAAATATTCCGAAACCCGGGGGCCCTGTCCTTCGGCGCTGTTATGCAAATGCCAGGTTTGGATCTCAAGAAAGGTATTAGCCGGCGCGGCGGCCCGGGCTTGGTAGCCCAGAGCAGACGCGCTCAGCGCAGTCAACATACTACGACGATCCATGTAAAAAGATTAGCGGTCGCGCAAGGCTTGAATCAGCGCTTCCATGTGATCCAAGTATCGCTCAAACGCTTTACGGCCCGCGGTGGAGAGCTTGTATTCGGTTTTCGGCATGCGGCCTTCAAAGCTCTTGGTGCACTCCACATACTTTACTTCTTCGAGCCGCCGGGCGTGTACGCTCAGGTTCCCGTCGGTGGTCTGCAGCAGTTTCTTCAGCTCGTTGAACGTCAAAGAGTCGTTGACCGCGAGCGCGCTGATGATGCCGAGCCGCATACGTTCGTGAATGATTCGATCCAGATTCGGTAGAGCCTGCTCGACAGTTTCCTGCTCGCTCGCAGCCTTGCCCGATTTAGTCGAGCGGGGTTTACCTGCCGCCGCCGCTTCCGCCGTGCGCGCCATTGCCGTTCTAGCCACCATGCCTCCGCGCGATTACAGTGCCAAAAAGAATATGCAACCCGCCAAATCCGGCCATAAGAAGTACGTTGCTCCAGGCCGCCGGAACGCCCAGCGCAACGGCGCCGAGCAGCATGAAGCACAAACCCATCACCGGCACGATGCGCACAGAGAATGCGCCGCCCGTCACGACCGCGGTTCCATACAACAGCAGCCACAAACCTGGAAGCACGCGCAGGACACCGGACGGAAAAAGAACGGCGGTGAGAATCGCACCCGCAATTAAGGGCGGCATGAAACTAAGTAGCGCGCGGCGCGCCGGTCTCGATTGCAAAGAAAGCGACAGGCGTTTCGACTTTCGCTTCACCGCCCAGCTTGCCAGAATCAATGCCACGCCCGCTTCCGCTAGCCAGGTAAAGAACTGCCGGTATTGCGATTGTCCAAAGGCGATACTTCCCGCAATCAGGGCCGTGCAGCCGACCGCGACGCCTCCCCAGCCGGGGACCGCGGTAAAAGCGGAGGCTCGCTCCATCGTGTCGCGAATGAAGCGTAGGTTGTCCGCCGCGCGGGAATCGATAGGGACCGGTTCGCCGAAGATTGGAGCTGGTTTGGCGTAAGCCATGTCTAAAGTTTGTAACACGGCTGGATTGAAGAAAGCACCTACCTGAAGTATATATCAGGCAAGTTCTTTACCTTGCAAAGAACTCGGGCGACGGCGGTGGCAAGCAGTGGCCACACGCCGTCTTATTTAGAAAAGGCTACCGCGAAGCGACGGTTAACTTGCGTTCCTGGTAAGCTACGCGCGGTATCGCCCGAGTGCCCTCGCCCTCGACTTGTATGCCCACGAGATAGGCCCGGCTTTCGCTTTTCGCAAAGCGGAGCGACGAACTGTCGGATGGTTTGCTGAGATCGCCCGGTATGCTGAGCACCGCCACTGCGCGTCCCTCGCCTTGCACGATAATCAAACCACTATCGGATTGGTCGACTTTATACTGACCGGCGGAAAACTCCTGGCCGGCCAATACGAACGAAAATGGCACCTTCACTCGAAGTAAGTACCTGGCTGGCGGACGCCGGCAGCGCGGCTCCCGCAATACCTAAAGCGGATGCTAAAGCAATTGTTTTAAACGTTCTAAGCTTCATTTGTGTCTCCTTGAAAGTTTGCACTTTGGCGGGGCGCGAACGAAGCACCGGTTGTAAGGCTGGAGGCAGAACTCTAGCCCCAAAAATAAACGTCTTACTTTGACAGGCTTTGGGTGGACGGGGATATCGCCGGCGTGGCGAACTGTGGGAACAGCATCATCTTACCGCATAGCGCGGGGCGTGCTCAATAGAGTAAAGCGATTAAGCGTTCTAAGCGACGTCTACGCCCATGCTGCGGCAGGCACCCTTCACCTGCGCCACGGCGGCATCTAAGGTGAAGCAATTGAGATCGGGCATCTTGATTTTGGCGATCTCCTCGATTTGCTTCTCGGTGATTTTTCCGACCTTGTTCTTGTTCGGTTCCGCCGAACCTTTGGCCAGATTCACAGCGCGTTTTACCAGAATGGCCACCGGAGGCGTCTTGGTAATGAACGTGAAAGAGCGATCCGAGTAGATGGTGATGACCACCGGGATGATCAGGCCTTCCTGATCCTTCGCGGAGGTTTTCGCGTTGAAAGCCTTGCAGAATTCCATGATATTGACGCCCTGGGGTCCGAGCGCGGTGCCCACGGGAGGGGCAGGTGTTGCCTTGCCGGCGGGAATTTGCAGCTTTACTTCGGCGTTAACTTTCTTTGCCATATTTCAAATCCTTATTGGGTTTAGATCTTCTCAACTTGCAAAAAGTCGAGCTCGACCGGCGTGGAGCGGCCGAATATCGTCACCATCACACGCAGGGTATTACGCTCGCTATTGATCTCGTCGACTTTGCCGGAGAAATTCGTGAACGGACCGTCGACGATCTTCACGGTTTCACTCTTTTCGAAAGTCATCTTCGGGCGCGGGCGCTCGGCGCTTGAGGCCTGGCGGTACAACACCGAATTGACTTCATCGGCGGTTAGCGGAACCGGTTTGGTGCCACCGCCCACGAATCCAGTCACCCGTGGCGTGGATTTTACTGCGTGCCATAATTCGTCGTCCATCTCCATTTCCACGAGCACATATCCGGGATAGAGCAGACGCTTGCTGGTGACTTTTTTCCCGTTGCGCAGCTCGATGACTTCTTCCGTCGGAATCAGGATCTGGCCTAGCCGGTCCGCAAAGCCGAACGCCTGGGAGCGGGTACGCAGCGACTCTGCCACCTTCTGCTCGAAACCCGAGTAAGCGTGAATGATGTACCAATGCTTGTCGGTTTCCGGCTGCGTCGGCGCTTCGCTGTGTACACCATCGCCAGACTCCGGATGAATTTCCTCGGCCGCGACGCCCTGATCTTGCTCCAAAGGGTCTTCGGCCTCTCGCTCCGTTTCTAACTCGTCGGACACGTCGGAGATTACCGGTGATACTTGTTCGTCTTCGGGTCTGTCGTCTGCCATCTAAGCTTCAACTTGCATGGGTGAAATAGTGGATCACGCGATTAATACCGGCGTTCACCGCGGCATCGACTACGAAAAAATAGCCGGCAAACAAGAAAACCGCCGCGATCACGACTCCCGTAGTGGCGCGGACCTCTTTCCAAGCTGGCCAAGTGACGCGCCGCATCTCGGATCTGACTTCCTCAATGTACGCCTTTGTCTGCCGCGGCCAATCAACGGCCTTACTCATTTCCATAAATCCAACTGATAACTCTTGGTTCGGGCCTAGCGCCGCCGTTGTGGACGCATTTGGCAGGGGCAGAGGGATTCGAACCCCCACTCGCGGTTTTGGAGACCGCTGGTCTAGCCGTTAAACCTATGCCCCTCTATAATTGCCCTCATTCAGCCTACCAGAATTCCTACTTAGTCTCCCGATGCGCCTGATGCTTGCGGCAATACGGGCAAAACTTTTTCATTTCCAAGCGCTCCGTCGTCGTCCGCTTGTTCTTGGTCTTACTGTAATTTCGGTTCTTGCACTCGCTGCACTGGAATTGAATGATTTCACGCGGCATTGTAAGCTAATCTCCTTTTTGTTTTCGACGGCTACGGGACGATCTCCGTGACCGTGCCGGCGCCCACTGTGCGGCCGCCTTCGCGGATCGCAAAGCGCAAGCCTTTGTCCATCGCGACCGGCGTGATCAGCTCCACTTCCACCGCCACGTTGTCGCCCGGCATCACCATTTCCATGCCTTCCGGCAGCTTCGCCACACCTGTCACGTCCGTTGTCCGGAAATAGAATTGCGGCCGGTAGCCATTGAAAAACGGCGTGTGCCGTCCGCCTTCTTCCTTCGACAGCACGTATACTTCGCCTTTGAACTTCTTGTACGGCTTGATCGAGCCCGGCTTCGCAATCACCTGCCCGCGCTCTACATCGGTCTTTTCAATACCGCGCAGCAGCAACCCTACGTTGTCGCCCGCGCGCCCCTCATCGAGCAGCTTCTTGAACATTTCCACGCCCGTCACCACCGTCTTGCGTGTGTCCGCGAAGCCCACGATCTCCATTTCCTCGCCGATCTTGCAGATCCCTTTCTCGATTCTCCCCGTCACCACCGTGCCGCGGCCCTGAATCGAAAAGATGTCCTCAATCGGCATCAGAAACGGCTTGTCCACCACGCGCTCCGGCACCGGGATGTATTCATCCACCTTCGCCATCAGCTCGTCCACCGACGCTTCCCACTTCGCGTCGCCGTTCAACGCTCCGAGCGCACTCACTCGCACCACCGGCAGGTTGTCGCCCGGAAACTGATAGCTCGTCAGCAGCTCGCGTACTTCGAGCTCGACCAGTTCGAGCAGTTCCGGATCGTCCACCATGTCCACTTTGTTCAGCGCCACCACGATGTACGGCACGCCGACCTGCCGCGCCAGCAAAATGTGCTCTCGCGTTTGCGGCATCGGGCCGTCGGTTGCCGCCACCACCAGAATCGCCCCGTCCATCTGCGCGGCGCCAGTGATCATGTTCTTGATGTAATCGGCGTGTCCCGGGCAATCCACGTGCGCGTAATGCCGGTTCGCCGTTTCGTACTCCACGTGCGCCACCGCGATCGTGATACCGCGGGCCTTTTCTTCCGGCGCGTTGTCGATCGAATCGAAGCTCCGGAACTTGTTCTTCGGATTGTGCTTCGATAATGTCTTTGTGATCGCCGCCGTCAGCGTCGTCTTGCCGTGGTCAATGTGTCCGATCGTCCCGATATTGACGTGCGGCTTACTCCGGTCAAATTTCTCTTTCGCCATGGAAAATTCCCAACTTTAAAAATTCTTCGTCCTTGCTCAGGGGAGTTTTGTTCTGCCCGCCAGGCGCGCGTGCGGACACAACTCAGGTGATACACCCGCAAAGATGATAGCACGCAGAAAAGATGGAGCCGTTGACCAGGATTGAACTGGTGACCTCGTCCTTACCAAGGACGCGCTCTACCAACTGAGCTACAACGGCCTGCGGAACTGGTGGACAGGGAAGGATTCGAACCTTCGTACCTCGCAAGGAGGGACAGATTTACAGTCTGTTGGCTTTAACCACTCACCCACCTGTCCGAATGGGAACGCTCCTCCATAGATAACATAAGCCTGCGCGCGGGCCGAAATTACGATACGAAGCCAATTTTCGGAGCTACAACTTCAATTCCCAGATTTGGCCAGTGAGCTCGGGGCCGAAGTTACTGTGCTTCTTCTCACTGACGAGGCGGAAGCCGGCTTGTTCATAGAGATGCCGAGCCGTATGGAGAACGCTATGCGTCCAGAGCACGACTTTGGTGTAGCCGGTGCGGCGGGCGAACCGCACGGCTTCGTCCACCAACCGCTTGCCCAATCCCAGGCCGCGGGCGGCAGGTTCGACGAGCAGCAGGCGGAGTTTGGCTACCGTATCGCTCTTGCGAACTATGAAAATCGAACCCAAGCGCTCGCCTTCGCGCTCGGCGATCCAGCAATGTTCGCGATCCGGATCGTAATTCTTGAGAAAATCGGCGACGATTTCGGCGGTCATCGATTCGATGAAACTGTTCCATCCGTATTCCTGGGAATACAAGACGGCATGGCGTTCGACGATCCAGCCCATATCGCCGGGCTGATGGGCGCGCAGCACGTATGCGGAAGTGCGTGGAGGCGGCGCCGCGAGCGCTTCCGCAACTGTATCGAGCGCCTCGACTACTCGCTCCTGCTGCCCGGCGGAGAGGCGGCCGAGTTTCTTTCGAATCTCTTCCTGGGAGCGGCTGTTGAGCGTGGCCAATTGCTCCCGGCCTTTGGGCGTCAGGGAAAGAATATGCTGCCGTCCATCGGAGGGCGACTGGGCGCGGCTCAACAAACGGCCCTGCTCGAGACGCTTGAGAATGCGGCTCAGATAACCGGCGTCAAGCGCGAGCGCTTTGCATACTTCGACAGCGGTGGGCTGCGGCAGATGCGCTGTCTCGTACAACACGCGCGCTTCGGCGAGCGAGAACGAGGTATGGAGATAAGGCTCCTGAAGGACGCCGATTTCTTTGGTGTAGAAACGGTTGAAGCGGCGAACAGCGGCGACGTTGGCGTCGAGCGACGGCATATAGTTGACAGAATCAACTACTTCGTTGCTTTTGTCAACTAACTATTTGTTTGGCGCTAGCCAACGCGGGAGGCAAAGCGGTCGTCTAATGCCCGCAGAAGGGTACCCCAATGAAACGCTTACTTCCCATTTTCCTGTTCTCGGCCAGCGCCCTGTTGTTGAGGGCGGACGATTCGTGTTCGGCCAATACTTTTCATTCGGACGGACTGACCGGCTACGCGCAAGTTCGCGAGCAGACCTTACCCGCGGTATCGGAAAACTACATCAACCCGGGCGCCAACGGTTCGATTCGGGTACACGGCTGGGCAGGCGGAGAGGTTCGGGTGAAAGCCTGTATCCAGGCGGCGGCGCCGAGCGAGGGCGAGGCGCAGACGCTGGCTTCACAGGTCGCGATTGCGGAAGGCCCGGGAATGATTCGCGCGAGCGGCCCTTCAACACACGACCGTAGCTGGTGGAGCGTTTCCTATGAAGTCTGGGTACCGAACGCCGCGAACGTCAAGATGGAAGCCAACAACGGAAGCATTGGCGTGGATGGCGTGCGCGGGCAGATCCATTTTCATACGCAGAACGGATCCGTGCGGCTAAGCGATGTGGGAGGCGATGTGGACGGGGAGACCACCAATGGCTCGTTGACCGTGGAATTGGCGGGCACAGGCTGGAACGGGAGCGGGTTGCGTGTCCACACGACGAATGGGAGCGTGAAGTTGAACCTGCCGGAAAGCTTTTCGGCGCGGCTCGAAGTTTCTACCGTCAACGGTAAAGTTCACACCGATTTTCCGGTGACGGTGAGCGGAGAGATTCAGAAGAACATGTCGTTCGTGCTGGGCTCCGGCGGCGCAACAATCGAGGCACGGACCGTGAACGGCAGCGTGCATATCGGCCGCCGGAGCTGAACAGCAACGTATCAGGCAGAGGCGGCTAGCCTGCGCTGACAGGCCACGTAGCGAATGGCTTCCATATTCACCAGCCGCGGAGTGGTTTGGCCGCAGGGGCAGGCGGCGCTTTCAAGCGTGGCGGAGAGCCCGGTACGCAGGCCGTAATTTCCAGGGCTGTCCAGGATCAGCTCGTCATTGTGATACCAGCAATCAATGCCTGGCTCGAGGTGCCAGCCTTCGTGAGCGTCGCATTCGGCCGCGAGCAGGCCATTGTCGGGCCCCAGATAAAGCTCGAAAATAGGCACCGCAAAACCTTGCCAGAGAGTAACGCGCGAAATATCGCTCATTGGCCGGGCGCCATAACGCGTCAGCACAATGAGGGCGCGATCCACGCAGGCCAGATCGAGCATGCCGAGCTGGAGCTGCTCGAGCAGGCGCTCAAGAGCCGCAGCCTCCCCGACCAGTACCCGCGGCCGATAGGCTTCGAGTTCAAGCCACCGTTCGGGAGTGAACGGCGAGACGGAATCGAAACGCGGACCGGGGCTGAGTTGGGCCACCCGTAATTTGGGCGAGGCGGGAAACGGAAGCTTGACGCGCGCGGCGGCGGCACGCTGGGGGAGGTTCAGTTTGACTTTCAGTATCGGCATTGAAGCCACAGGTACAAAGTACCAGTACTTGAGCAAGATTTACTTAGGGTTTTTCCGATGGCTTTATGTGGAGGGCTTCCAGATTGGTGTGCAGGATCTGGGAGGCCTGTTCCCGCTCAATACCGAGTTCATACAGCGCGGTGGTTTGTTGGCGAAAAATCTCCTCGTTCCAGCCGCGAGGGAAAAAGCTCGAATCGGAGCCAAAAAGCAGGCGCTCGGCGCCAACAACATCGAGAGCCCGCCGGTACACGGTCCGTAAATCTAATCCTTCATACAACATCCAGCGGTTCGTACTGGAAGTGTCGAGGTAAACGTTCGGGCAGAGATCAGCCAGCATTAGGCTTTCCCGGAGGAGACCAGCGCCAAAATGTGGCACGATGAACCGGATTTTCGGAAAGTGGAGCGCAACAGGGTGAAGCGATAGCGGGTTCGAGAAGCGGAGATCGAACTGGCTGGGGAGGCCCAATTTTTTCCGGATGCCGACGCTCAGAGCGCCGCAATGGACGAATACCGCAAGGCGGTTGTCCGACGCAATTTCCAATAGCGGTACCAAGCGCTCGTCAACAATGGAATAGGTATGCATCGCGGGAAAAAAACAGACGCAATGCAGGTTAGGGTTGGCGGCTGCAGCTTTTACACGATCCAGGGCGTCCGGCCGAGTCGGATCACACATGAAATAGCCGAAGAATCGGTCCGGGTGAGTCGCAACGGCAGCGGACACACTGTCCTCGTCGCCCGGAACACTGGCGATCAGGGCCGCGCGCATGACTCCGTAACGATCCAGCTCGGCCAGCCAACGGGCCGCCAGCGACACCGGCTCGGGTGACGGGATATCCCATTGGAGCAGAGGCGCAAGGGCCTCCGCTCCGCTCAGTTTTTTCTGGCGCGCTAATCCCGCATAAAAACTATGCGAGAAAAAATGCGCGTGCGCATCGCCGATGGATAATTCGCCCCAAGGCGTTTGTGCCATGCCTTGAGTATTGCAGCGAGCGCAGCTGTCCTGTTAAATTGTCCGCCTACGCCCAGCAATGAGGCTGACAATAAACAGCACCAGAAAGATCACAAAGCAAATCTTAGCGATGCCTGCAGATGCTGCGGCTATCCCGCCAAACCCGAGCAAACCCGCTAAAATCGCTACAACCAAAAACACCCATGCGTACCAGAGCATGTATTTCCCTCCACGCAAAGTGGACGCGATTTGGGCGCTGTTTGAGACCAGAACATTTACGGGTATCAGTTTGAAAAGGGGTGTTCGAGCGATGCACTGGGCTGAGCAACGAGCTTTGCGCCATCCGGCGTTAGGTACATAGCGTCCTCTAAACGAATGCCAAATGTCCCTGGCAAATAGACGCCTGGCTCGTCGCTGAAAGCCACCCCCGCCGCCAAGGAAGAGGGTTGCCGCGCACCAGGTATGGCCACTCGTGACCATCCAATCCGATGCCATGGCCGAGGTATTTATGGTCGGGACCATAACCGGCGTCACCGATCACCTTGCGTGCGGCGGTATCGACCGCCTGGCATTCGACGCCCGGCCGGGCGGTTTCGAGAGCGGTTTTTTGCGCCCGGTGGACCACGTCGAATACGCGCTTCATTTCATCGCTGGCGGTTCCGTAAACGAAGGTGCGCGTGATATCGGAGTTGTAGCCCTTCACGGTGCAGCCATCGTCGATCATGACCGCCTAGCCTTCGCGAATGATTTGCGCCGCGGCGCTGCCGCCCGGCATGAACTGGAAGAGCCAACCTCCACGCTCGCTTCCCCGCGGAAGCCGACGCGCTCGTATGCGGCGGCGATGAGCGCGCCCGCCTGGGCCCGAGTCATGCCGGGGGCGAGCGCTCTGTAGACCGCTTCGTAGACCTGAAGCGTAGCTTGATTCGCGATCCGCATCAGCTCGAGCTCGCGAGGACTTTTCAGCATGCGGCAGCCGGCGGTCACAGGCGTGGCGCTCGAGATTTTCAATTGCGGAGCGGCTTTCGCAATGGCCCCGTGAAGACGAACGGCGTGCGCTCGTCGATGCCAAGAGTGCCCGTTGCAAGACCAATCGAGCGCATGCCGGAAGCGAGTACGCGATACGGATTTTCGTCTTCCGCCCAGATCAGCACGCGGGCATCGGCCATCGGTCCGCGCTCCAGCTGCTCGCGGGCGCGGCCTTCTTCGAAGGACGGGCAGACGCACAGGCAGCTTCCTTTTGGAATCAGCACGCCGAAAAAGCGCTCGCTTTGTCCCCAATGCGCGGTGGTGAAGTACAGCAATGAACTGCCGCCGGTGAGAAGAACGGCATCAAGTTTATGGCGGCGCATGAACTCGCGCGCACGTTCAAGGCGCGCCCGGCGCTCCGCCATTTCGATGGGGCGAACTCGACCGCGCATGGACTGCAAGGCGGCAATCGAAAGCGGCTCGGCGCGTGCCGGGGCGGAGACAGCCAAGGCGGCGCTTTGCAGAAGACGCCGGCGCGTGACTGGCATAGACAATAGTAAGCAGATGAATTTGGATGTCTTGTTTTTTGGCGCGCATCCGGACGATGTGGAGTGGGGCGCGGGCGGCATGGCCCTGCTTTTGCACCAGCAGAATTGTTCTTTTGGAATCGTAGACCTGACGGACGGTGAGATGGGATCGCGTGGGAATGAGCTGGAGCGGAAGCAGGAAGCGCGGGAGGCATCCCAATTGGCGGGAGCGGCGATACGCGAGAGTCTGCACCTGCCGGATTGTGGACTGGTGGATTCGCCCGAGCAGCGGCGCCTGGTGGCAAGTGTGTTGCGGCGTTACCGGCCGAGAGTGGTTGTCGGGCCGTATTGGAAAGACAGACATCCGGACCACGCGGCAGCGGGCAGGATGCTTCGTAACGCCGCGCTCTACGCAACGCTCCGCAAGTCAGCGGACGAGAATCCGCCTCACAAGCCGCAAGCGTTTCTCTATTACCTGCTGCACAACGTGCGCCAGCCCTCGCTGGTGGTGGACATCTCGGAGGTATTCGACAAAAAGCTCGAGCTGCTACGGGTGCATCGATCGCAGTTTTCAAAGACCGCCGAGGAATTCGGCGTGTTGCCAATGGGATTGGGAGACTATTTATTCGCGCTCGAATCGCGCGACCGGTTCTACGGGTCGCTGGCGGGAGTGCGATTTGGGGAGGCGTTGGTAATCGACCAGCCGCTGAAGCTCAAGAACCTGGGAGAGCTGTTACCGGTGCTGTGAGGGCCAAGCCTATCAGCACGACGCCACCCAAGAAAACCACTGCGGACAGAGACAGGAGGGCTTTGGCGGTTCCTGGGTACTCCTTCCACTTCACAAATCCCCAGAAGACCGCCAGTAATACGGAGGCAAGCGGCAGGATCGTCACAAGCCGCGGATCGAGATCGATGGAGGGCGGAGCCGACATCGCCAAACCCTGCGCCAACATGCCTAACGCCCAGATTGCGCCACCGGCAAAGCCAAGGAAGTGCTGGTGAGGCAGTCCGGTAAAATACGCGTTGAAACCGATCGGCTCTCCGGAAATCGCTATGTTCATGAAGTAAAGGTCCAACACGATTGTCGAGACAAGAAGGGCAATGGTCACAAGCAACAGCCCGGCATAGGGCCCAAGCCCGAAATCGCCGCGGAAGCTTCGCTGGAAGAGGGGGAAAAAGCAGCCGAGGACGATGCCTGAAATGATGCCGACGACAATTCCTCGCGTCGACATCGTGGCTTTCTTATTTGGACCTTTTGCGCCGGGCCGAGCGCCAGCCGCCCGAACTGGATTCTTGTTGCGACGGACGGCCAGGACATCGAGAACGATGGCGCATACAAGAAGCACCAACCCGGCTATTAGCCAAAGACCCTGTGCGCTCCCGAACTGAAATAGTGTAGCGACCACAACCGCCGAGGCGATACACAATAGAAATGCCGCCGACATTCCCAGGAGCGATACGGCTGCCAGCAGCAGCATGTTCCCTAGCGCAAAAATTGCTCCGGCTACAATTCCCAGGGCTTGGTTTGTGCGACCCGCAACCAGCATGCGGTCGCTAAAGCCGAGGTCCGCGCCCAGCGTTCCGAAGGTATAAGCGGCTATTACAGAAACCAGCAGCGCGCCGACCGCAAAATCGATGGAGAAGAGCTCGAAGCGCCAACGGCTGCCGGTTGCTTTGAAAGTGTTCGCCCAGGAGCCCAGGCAAATGAGAGCAAGGACCAGAAAGAGGAGCGCGCTAAGCCAAGTTGTGGGTAAAACCAAAGATACTGCCCAGCCTTTTCATCCCGCTTCCTAGCGGTCGCGGCTCGGTTCGATTCGCAAAGTCTAACGCACTTTCCCGTGACCAGGGCATCTCACTCGTTAGTAGCGACCGTTGTGCGCGGGTCTCCAAAGTAACCTTGTTGGGCAAGATTGCGATAGACGTTTCCGGCGACGCCGGCGGCGATGGGGCCCGCAACTCCGCGACCACCGGTGAGTAGGACCACGACTGCCACTTTATTCTTTCCAACGTCGTTAAACGAGCCAAACCAGCCTAAGTGAACACCCGGCTGGGCGGTATCGGTGCAAGTACCGGTCTTGCCGAATACCGGATCGTTCTCATCGTAGATGGCGCGGCGCGCGGTGCCAAACTCGACCGCGCCCATCATGCCGGGCCGGACCATCGGAACAAACTTGGCAATATCGAGTTCACGTTTGATTCGCGGAACGAAGTTTTCCGTTTCCTGCTGGCTCTTCGGATATTGAAGATAGTACATCGTGCCGCCATTGGCAACAGCGCTCACAATGCTTGTTAGTTCCAGCGGGGTCAAGCGAATACCGTCGCCAAAACTCGTCATCATGCCGACGCCCGTGACGGGCGCGGCTTCGGCCAGATAACCAGCCTCTTCGCCCGGGATATCGAGTCCGGCTTTCTCGCCCAGGCCAAAGAGCTTAGCGTATTTCTGCACGCGCTCAAAGCCCAATTCCTGGCCGAGCTTCGCAAAATACTGATTGCTCGAAATAGCCAACGCTTTGGTCATGTCGATTGAACTGCGCCGGCTGAGCCTCACTTTCGTAGAAGCGTCTACGATCCCTTCGTTCAGCGATGCAAAAGAAACCATCACTTTTACGGTCGAGCAGGGCTGAAACGCACCCTTCAACCCAAGTTTCTGATTCACGATGGTGAGAATGCGGCCGCTGTGCGGGTCCGCGACCACCACCGTTCCGTTGTACGGTCCGAGCGCGTCGACCGCGGCTTTGCGCGCCACCAGATCGTCGCCTTCGATGTTGTCGCCCACGGTGGAATCGGCAAAGGTCGGCTCGGTCCAGGGACTGTATAAAGCACGGCGCACTCTGCGGCGATGCGATACGGGCTCCCGCACCAATGCCGTAGTACCGGTATGGATGACACCTGCCCGAGTGGCGGTCCGGTGAACCGTGCGCGCCCTCAGCCGCGCCGGCGTTACCGGTTTGCGCAGGGTTTTGTGCAGCCGCTTCCTGGCTATGGGCCGCTTGGCGTGGGCCGTCTGTGATAGAGCAGTTTGGGGCGCCAGCAACAACCCGCACGCCATGACCGCGAGCAGCGCTGCGATCGGGCGTAAATTTCGGACGTTCAATACAAATTTTCCCATCAAAACCAGAAATATTCTTCAAACCGCCGAGGCTGGTCCGTAGAACACAGTGCAAGTAGAAGTTACTCTTATCCTAAGGTCGTTTGTTCCCTGCCGTCAACTAAAAGATTCGCCATGAGTTAACAATGTTTCAGGAGCTATACCGGTCCGGACTAGGCGGCGGTCCAACCCCCGTCTATCGCGACTACCGATCCATTCATAAAATCGGCTGCAGGCGAACAAATATATAGTGCCAGGTTGGCGATTTCATCGGGCCTGCCCAATCGCCCTATCGGCTGCCTTTGATTCAGTTCGGCCCGTACCTTCTCTTTCTCGTGACGGTGGTATTTTTCTAAGTACCCCTCGACAAACGGCGAGTCTACGGTGCCCGGCGCAATGCAGTTGACCCGGATCTCGGCCGGATAGTCGACGGCAAGCTGGCGCGTCATTGCAACCACCGCACCTTTGGTGGCGCAGTAGGCAAAGCGGCGCTTTACACCCACCAACCCCGCTACCGAACCGATGTTGACGACCGAGCCCCGCACCTTCTTGAGCAAGGGCATAGCGGCTTTGGTTACCAGGTACGTTCCTTCCACATTTACGCGGAACAGGCGCTGCAGTTCGGCCAATTCGGTTTCTTCCACATTACCTACCATGCCGATGCCCGCAGAGTTGATCAGGATATCGAGGCTCTCGAAAGCCGCGAAGAGTTTCGCAACCTGCTTCTCATCGGTGATATCGCAAAAATAGGCTTGCCCGCCCGGCAACCCTGCCACAACCGCCTGAGCCTTACCTTCATCCAAATCCACCACGGCAACCTGCGCTCCGGCCGCTGCAAAGATACGGGCCGCCGCTTCACCAATTCCACTCGCGCCACCGGTAATCAAGGCGCGCTTTCCATCCAGTCTAAAAGGTTCCGTCATGTCTTATTTGAGAATTACACCGGCCCCGCTACGCGCTTTAGCTCTTCGAGCAAAGCCTGTTGTGACGGGAGGTCCAGTTTTCCGCCCAGCTTCGTCATGTAGAAAACGTCTAAAGCCTTGTGGGCTTCCGTGTCCACCAGCACCAGTTCGATATTACAGCCGGATGCCGCGATAGCCGAGGTCAGGTCATAGAGCAAACCGGGACGATCTTCTCCGGTGAAGTCGAGCAGGGTGCAGGTGTCGGACGCATCGTTGTTGAACCGTATGGAGGGCAGGATTCTGGCCCCGCTCGCAGGCCGCACGGCCGCGCGCCGCTGCTTCAATAAGTCGGCAACCTGTATCGAATCCCGCAGGACACACTCGATTGTCCATTCCAGGCGGCCAACCTCGTCCGGATTCAGTTCCAGGGTGTGCATGGGATCGTCGAAGCGGATGAGATCCAATATGCAGCCGCTCGCATTCGACGAGGCTTCGGCCTTCAATATGTTCATGCCGCGGCTGGCCAACGCGCCGCACAGTTTGGCAAAAGTGCCGGTTTTGTCCGGCGCAAGGACCGTCAATAGAAAAACGCCCGAGTCGCGGGTGATTTTTGCCGCCACGCCATATCGGTCCACAGCATTCTGCTTTCGTTTTTGGTCGAGCGCGAAGTGCTCGTGTATCTGCTCGCGCGCGTGGGTTCGCAGGTAGCGCGTAGGAAAGCCTTCGAGAAACTCAGTCAACTCGGGCGGCAAGCCTTCGGTTGTGTGAATACGATCGGCCATCAATTCGCGCGTCAATTGCTCGAGACCGGTAGCGTAGACGCGCCAAAGCTGTTCGAGGCGCCAGGGACTCATCGCGGTGGGATTTACCGCGCTGATATCGGCGTAGGTCAACAATGTAAGCCGGCGTAGGTCTTCTTGCGTCGGAATGCGGGAGCTCAGATAGCGCGCGGTGGCCGGGTCTTCGAGATCGCGGCCATTCATCACCATCGAGAGATCGAGATGATGTTCGATGAGAAAGCGAATGCCGGCACGCTTCTGCTCCGGCACTCCGAGCCAGCTCAGTACATCATCGGCGACAGCGAGCGAGCCGCGCACGTGATCGCCAGGCAAAGTTCCTTTTCCGATATCGTGCAGCAGCAAAGCGAGCCGCAGGGTGGCGAGGTCGTCTTCTTCGAGCAGCAGATCGTGAAAGCGCGCGGAAGGGCCGTCTTTCGCGGCCGCCAAAGTATCGATCGTCTCAATCGCGACGATCGAATGTTCATCCACCGTATAGCGATGATAGAAATCCCGCACGACCAGGCACTCGATGGCCGGCCAGTGTGGAATAGCGTGCGCAAGCACGCCTGTTTCCTGCATCTGCCGCAATCCCACCGCCACCTTCGGCTGCGAGAAAAATTCCTGCCATGCCGGCCACCCCACCTGGCGTTCTCCCAACATTTTGCGGCAGCGGCCTTCTTCGCCGGCAAGCCGCCGCTGCGCGTCCCAGGAAAGCGGAAGACCATGCCGCGCCGAAAAAGTGAAAACACTCAGGATCGATTCGGCGGAGCTCAGAATCAAGGCCGGGTTTCGCAGCAAAATACGGTCATGGGAAACGGTGAATTCCGCGCTCGAGAGCCGCTCGCGCCAGTTGCGGAATTGGCGCATCAACGACGGATCTTTCAGCTCGGCAAATTCGAGCGCCTGCTGGCTGGCTTGAAAAACCTGCCGCGCGTGCCGATAGTAGACGCGCATCCAGGCCGCCGGGTCCATTGGCTCAGCGGGCAAGCCGGCGGCTGCCCGGTCCTGCCATTCGAAGGTCAGCAGATTGTTGTCCCGGCCGGTCCCTTCATGAAGAAAGCGGCGCACGGCGAAGAGGAACTCCCGGGCGGGTTCCATTCCGGTCAACACTTCGCCGATGGGTCCACGATCCTGCGCCAGCAGCGAGAACCAATGCAGCAGATGAATATCGCGAATGCCACCTGGAACTTCTTTTACGTTCGGCTCCAAATGATAGACCGTTGCATGGAATTGCGCGTGACGCTTGCGGGTCAGTTGGGCAAGCTCATTCAGCAGCTTGTTTTCGTAGCGCCGATAGAATTCGGCCAGCGCCTTCGAAAGCTGAGCATAGAGATCGCTATCGCCGTCGACAAGGCGTGCATCGAGCAAACTGACATGCAGTTCGATGTTGCGATCGTGCAGGCGCGAACACTCGGCTACCGTGCGTACGGATTGGCTAGCGCGCAGCCCGGCGTCCCAGAGCTCTCGCACAAATTCGCCCAAGGGCTCCTTGAGCGCCGTTGTCGCGGATTCGTCCGGAGCGAGGAGGATGAGGTCGATATCGGAGTGAGGAAACAACTCGCGGCGTCCGTAGCCGCCAACCGCGACCAGGGCGAACGGGAAAGAAAGTTTCGGTTCTAAATATCGCGATGCAGTCTCTTGGACGAGCCGATCGACCGAATCAGCGCGGGCGATCATTCCAGTTAGAGCGCCATCTCACCCGTATCGTCATTGCGTATGCGGATGGCATCCACGACATCGAAGATAAATATTTTGCCATCGCCGATCTTGCCGGTGCGAGCGGCGGTGGAAATGGCTTGCGTAATTTCCTGCAAGCGCGAATCCGGCACAACCGTCTCTATTTTCACTTTCGGCAGCAGGTCAACTTCGTATTCCATTCCACGATAGACCTCCTTGTGGCCCTTCTGCCGGCCATGGCCGCGCACTTCTGAAATGGTCAACCCGTCGACGCCTATGTTCTTGAGCGCTTCCTTGACCTGATCCGCTTTGTGCGGTTGAACGATCGCTTCTATTTTTTTCATGTGCGCTTACGCTTCCAGGTTATAGCCTTCTTCCCCATGGAGACTGATGTCGAGTCCGGTAACTTCCTGCTCCTGCGTGGCGCGAACGCCGATTACCAAATCCACAATCTTCAGGATCACCAGCGTTCCGACAATCGCAAGCACCCAGGAAATAACCACGGCAATCGCCTGATTCAACACCTGGCCAGGGTTCCCGTCTACCAAGCCAAGCGGAACGGGCTTGCCGGCCGCGTCTTTTAACGCATCGTTGATCGCATTGGTGGCAAAGACTCCGGTGAGGATCGCACCCAGGGTGCCGCCCGCGCCGTGAACGCCAAACGCGTCGAGCGTATCGTCATATCCGAATTTGCTCTTCACGGTCGTCACCATCCAGAAACAGAATATGCCCGCCAATAAGCCAATCAACAAGGCGGGAAACGGCTTTACAAAACCGGATGCGGGAGTGATCGCGACCAATCCCGCGACGCACCCTGAAATTCCTCCCAGCATGCTGGGCTTGCCGTGCTTGACCCATTCGGCGAACATCCAGCCGAGCGCGGCGGCGGCAGCGGCAAAGTGAGTCGCTACAAAAGCGCTGGTAGCAAGTCCACTCGCGCTCACGGCGCTGCCGGCATTGAAGCCGAACCATCCAACCCACAGCAGGCAAGCGCCGATTACGCTGAGCACCAGGTTGTGCGGCTTCATAGGCTCTTTCGGAAAGCCGACGCGCTTGCCGAGATAAAGGGCGCACACGAGCGCGCTCACACCCGAGGTGATATGCACGACGGTGCCGCCAGCGAAATCGAAGGTAGGAATCTTTCCGCCGAGGAAAGCATTCAGCAATCCGCCCTTGCCCCACACCATGTGCGCCATCGGGAAGTAGACGATGGTCGCCCACAGGCAGGTAAACAGCAGCATGGCGCTGAATTTCATCCGCTCGGCAAAGGCCCCCGAGATCAATGCGGGCGTAATGATCGCGAACATGAGCTGGTAGATCATGTAGGTCTCGTGCGGCACGGTAGCTCCGTAATCCGCGTTGGGAGCCGAGCCCACGCCGTTCAGAAATAAATATTGAAGGCCGCCAAAGAAGCTATTGCCCTCTCCGAAAGCGAGGCTGTAACCATAGATCGCCCATAAGACTGTGACTACGCCCATCAGGGCGAAGCTATGCATCATGGTGCTGAGAACGTTCTTTGCCCGAACGAGTCCTCCGTAGAAGAGCGCGAGGCCCGGGCCGGTCATCATCAACACGAGCGCGGCGCTGGTGAGCATCCAGGCGTTATCGCCCGCCGACTGAGCGGATTTCGTCGCGGCTTCAAGAGCGCTCAGCCGCGCTTCGGCCGAAGGGGGCGCTTGGGCAAATGCCGCACTGCCGCAGAGCGCGAGGGTCCAAAACAGCGGCTGCAAACTAATGCGTGACAGCTTGGTCATAGGCGGTAATCAAGAAGAGTATCAGGGTTTGGCGGTTCACGGCCCTCCAAATTTTTATACGCAATATCCAAATGTTCTATTAGTTGTTAGGCTGGCTATGGAACGCCATGCCGCACATTCAATCGACCGCGCTCGCCTTGGGCGCGCCGGCTCCGGATTTTCAATTGCCCGATGTGACATCCGGCGAGATCGTGACGCTCGACCGATTTTCAGGCAGCCGCGCGCTGCTCGTGATGTTTATTTGCCGGCACTGTCCGTACGTAAAGCACATCGAGACCGAACTGGCGCGGCTTGGACGCGATTACGCCGCCCGACCGGTCGGCATTGTGGCCATTTCTTCAAACGATGCGGAGGCGTATCCCGAAGACGCGCCCGCAAGTCTCCGCGAGATGGCCGCTACGCTCGGGTTCACTTTCCCCTTCTGCTATGACGAACGCCAGGACGTGGCGCGCGCCTACTCCGCCGAGTGCACGCCCGATCTCTTCCTTTTCGACGCCGGCCGTAAGCTCGCCTATCATGGCCAATTCGACGACAGCCGTCCGCGCCGCAGCAGCAATCCAATAACCGGGCCGGCTACGGGCAAAGACCTTCGCGCCGCGATCGATGCGCTGCTGGAGGGACGGCCTGTTTCTCCTGATCAAAAACCCGGTGTGGGCTGCAATATCAAGTGGCGGGCAAATACGGCGTCGGCTTGAATCCGAAAAGTCGAAGACGGTCCGTCGCGCGAATTTCATGGAGGTACACCGCGCATTCGTACCAGAAGCCACCCGGTTTCGATGCGCGAGTGCGGTAGAGGATTGGGAAGCGGGCGAAGATCAGGCTGGCGCGCGCCACGTGACTGGGCGAACTTACCACTTCGGCCGAATGCCAGCCGTGCGCCTGCATGATGCCAACGGAATAGAAAGCGTTCTGAATCGTATCCTGCGCCCGCGGCTCTTCGAGGACGGCATTTGGCGGAACCCCCTGCGCTTCGGCGAACCGGGCCATGACCGCGGCTTCCACTTGGGAATTATGCGCCGCGCCGCCCGTCATGATCAGCCGGGGCGCGACGCTGGCGCGATATTCGCGCACGGCTTCGAGCACCCGCTCGCGCTCGATGAGTGAAGGACTGCCATCGGCGTTCGCCGGATAGCCCAGCACGATAATGGCATCGAACCGCGATTGTTGCGTGTTGCCGCGCGGAATCGTTTGATAGGTCACGAGGGCCGCGCCGAACGCCAGGGCCGCGGCAATCACAATGGCCAGCAGAATCCGTTTGACGATGGTCACTGATTTTCCGGCCGGAATTCGAACACGATGGTGTGTTCGCTTTCCACCTTCTCGCCTTGTAAGGTGGCCGGCTGGAACGTCCATTGCCTGGCGGCATTCACCGCCGCTTGCGACAAGGCGCCTTTCGTATTCGCGCTCTCGTTGAGCACGTGCGCGGACACCACGCGGCCGGTGTTATCGATGCGGACCGCAACTTCCACGCGAGTCACTTGTGTGATGAGCCCAGGGGCGAGCGAACGCGTGTTAGGCATCACCTGCAACAAAGGTTTAGGCGGACCAAAAGCCGGGGGCCTGGCATCGAGCGCCGCGGCGGGAGCCGTCGTGTCCGGCGAAGCGGTGGGCCGTGGCGTCGCGGGCGCGCTAGTATCCCAGCCGTTGATCGTCGATCCCGCGCCGGGCGGCTGCAACGAAACCGGGTGAGGAGGAGGCTGAGCGGCCGCGTTTTGCTGCGGGCTCGCGTCGGGAACTCGTTCCGATTTAGAGGCATTGGCCTTAGCGTCCAGGGGCGGTTGCTGGACGGGTATGGCGGCCGCTCCGGCGGGCTGCCGCGCCGCATTTTGACTGGCCGTTTGCCCGGAATTGACAGGAGCCGCACGCACCGGAACCGGCGCAAGCGGCGTGCTATTCGGGTTGCGGTAAATCGCGGTTTGGCCCGGCGCCGCATTCTTGGATTGCGCTGCCTTATCCGATGCAGGTTGACCAGCTCGTTGCGCCGGCGGTTGGACCGTTTCTGGAACCGGTATGGGATCGGGTGGCCCCGTTGCCGGTGTCCGCGCCGGCGTAGCGGGCGAAGCCGTTAAATCGAGAATCTTAGTCTCACGGCCGGCAGCCGTGGCGTCGAGCACGCGCATGCTGCCCATCGCGGAGCTTTGGCCGGCGCCGCGGACCTCCAGGCGAAACGTCACGTCCGGCGACAACGGTTTGTAGAGCACGGAGCCATCGGCCACCTGGCCTCCGTCGAGCCGCACTTCGCGATGCTGCGTTCCGTCGAAAATCTGCAGTATTCCGCCAGCGGCCGATGCAACCGCCGGGTTGCGCCGGTTCCAACTCAGCAGCAGGCGATCGCCCTGGGTTTCCACGTGCAATCCCAAATCTCCGGACGGGAAAATAACGCGCATGATCTGCGCCAGCTTTCCGTTGCCGGATTCCGTTCCTTTGACCGCCAACACCGCGAAAGTAATTGCGGAAAACGTCACGAACACGAGCGCGGTCGAGAGCCAGGGAACGCCGCTGCGCCGTCTGGTGGTATTAATCACCATGGGCAGCCCGGAGACTTCGCCGTCCGGATAACGCACGGCTCGGAATGGCTCAGCCGCGCGGCCCGGCTCAAGCATCCGGCTGACGTCGCGCACGCGGCCGGTTTCAGCGCCGGCGGTAGTGGATCGCATCATCGTCTCGCCGTATCCCTCGGTCCGGCGGAAAATATCCGGCGATTGCCGGGCGGAAAATCGCGCCGAATCGCCCCCCGTGAGGCTATAGTCCTCGCCTCGCATGCGTCGGGGTATGAGCGACAGGACGGTGCGCTTGGCGGAAGAAGTGATCTTCTTCCACTCTTCGCGCTTGTCGTTTTCTTCCTGACCGCGATAGGCTCTGAGGTAGGAATCCGCGGTGACCTTCGCGCGCATCGCGAGATCGATCGGCTCGCTGACCCGCCGCAGCTCGGTTGACAGGCGCACCGAGCTCCAGCGATAATCGCTGCCCGAGAGCATCTTGTTTTCAGTCTTCGCGTACAATTCCGCAATGACTTGGGTGTCCGCTTCCCGCCACACCACCAGAGCCAGATCGTCAGGCTGTTTGAAGTGACGATTATGGAATTCGACGTCGCTACTTAACAGACCGCTGCTGCTTCTGAGGGAAAACCAACCCACTAACCGGCACGCGGCCAACTCGGGATCTTCGTCGGCTAGCGACATGGCGCTGTCGAACGCTTTGTCCATACGCTCTCGCCTCGCCAGATCGCTGCGGGGTCCGCTGTCCTCAAACGTTCTGAGCGCCTCGATGGTTGTCAGATCTTCGTCCGCTGTTCCAAACAGCAGGCCGCTGACTTCGGTCTGGGCGTGCGTTTTGTCTCTGACCGCGCGGGTCAGCTCACATAGTGTTTCAACCAGGTACGGCGCGAGACGAACCGTGTGAGAAATTTTCCGCGACGGGCCCGTGAGACTCGGATTGACAACGCTCATACTGCTTACTGCGAAGACCTGCGCTCGAGCGCATGCGCCTGCAAAGCACCGGTGGTGGATTCTCCGTTCCTGTCCAGTGTAGCGCTTTCTCGCCCTGCCGCTGGCCGGACTCGGACGCTTAACCGGTACTAGATAGTCGCGTTATTTGGGAGGTGTTCTCGCGCTAGATGCAATAGCCCACCTATCGCCCCTCTCTTGTGCTACCACAATTCTGTCCTGAGAGGACAAATTATGTTCATAGCCGACTGAAACCACGCAGTTGTAAATACCGGCCGAAGCGCCTTGCGCGCACGATTCTATCGTGTGACGTGTCGGCTGCCCGTACTTCTTGGCCCACTCCTGAGTGCGTTGTGTCCAGCGCAGCTCCGGCGCGCGGGCCTGGTTTTCCGCCGTGAACTCGCGCCAGGCGGCCGGATAATCGCCCGAGTCTCTGTAATTCAGAAAACGCTCGGCGGCTGCTCGCGCTTCAGATTCAGCCGTTCGCTTGCGCCCGTCGAAACCCGTGGGACGTGCGTCCACTCTTGACGACTCATGTGTTGACCTATGCCGAGGGCGGGCGAGCAGCCATCCCGCGACAGCGATCGCCACGCAGAGAGCCAGGCCAATTGCGATTTTTAAGGTCGCGTTCAGGCTGGCTTGGGGCGGCCCAGGCGCAGGTCGAACGGCTGCGAAGTTCGGGGTTGGCTGCGCGGAATCGCCTGAGGCGCTCGATGGGACACCGCTGGCGCCCACGGCGGCAGCGGTGGTTCTATAAACGTTGGTCTTTGGAGCCGGATAATCGGCGGCTCGGCGTAACACTTCCGCTAACCGGGCGAGCGCCGATTCGAATTGGCCGTCGAAGGCATCCACCCACTGCACGTTGCCGAGAAAGTACAGGAGACCGGGCGGCGGCTCGACGTTTTCGATGCGCAGCGTGAAAATCGGCAGCTTGCGGTTGTCCGCCAACTCGGCTTCGCGGGAAATCTGCCGCGCGTTGGTCGAATGAGAGGAAAGAATGACGACGAATGAGTGACAGCGCTGCAATCCCTCCACGATGGCGGCGGCCCACTCGGCGCCAATCGGAATATCGCGCGGCGCGATCCAGCAAGAGATGTTTTGCCGTTCCAGCGCTTCGCAAACGCGATCCGCGCATTCTTTGTCGGAGCTTTGATAGCTGATAAAAACGTCGCGCGCCATCTACATTCCAGGTTATTGGATTTTACGCTATCAGTTTTGCCGCCGGAGTCTCGCTTCTTTCGATAAGATGGTCCGTGGCTTACGCCGCGCCTGCTAAAGAAGGGCGCCGCCTGTTAAAGAAGAAGGTATCCAAATGTGGCGATCGCTCGCTTTTCTGCTGCTCCTTACACCGATATTCGCGGATGAACCGCACCCCACTCTGGCGCTCGGCTCGCCGGCGCCGGCCTTTTCCCTGCCCGGAATCGACGGGAAAACTCATAAGCTGGGCGACTACGCCTCGGCCAAGGTCCTCGTTCTTGTTTTTACCTGCAATCACTGCCCGACCGCCCAACTTTACGAGACGCGTATCAAGAAGTTGGCTGACGATTATCGCGGCAAAGGTGTTGCGCTGGTCGCGATTCAACCGAATAATCCTGCCGCCATTCGCCTGGATGAGTTGGGTTATACCGACGTAAGCGACAGTTTCGAAGAAATGAAGACTCGCGCCGCTTATCGCCACTTCGATTTTCCTTATTTATACGACGGCGATACCCAGACGGTTTCCCGCGCGTACGGCCCTAAAGCTACGCCGCACGTGTTCATCTTCGACCGGGAGCGAAAGCTTCGCTACGAAGGCCGGGTCGATAACAGCCAGCGCGAATCACTGGTTAAGACGCAGGATGCCCGCAACGCGATCGACGCTCTGCTCGCGGACAAGCCCGTGGCGGTCAATCATACCGGCGTCTTCGGATGCTCCACTAAGTGGATCGCTAAAGAAGCCAGTACGGTGCAGGAGCGGAAAAAAATTGAAGCCGAGCCGGTTTCGGTCGAGCTCGCATCCGCTGAAGATCTCAAGAAGTTGCGCGCCAATGGCACCGGCAAAGTTTTGCTGGTTAACTTTTGGGCTACCTGGTGCGGTCCCTGCGTCCACGAGTTTCCCGATCTCGAGACCACTTATCGCATGTATCGTCTGCGCGATTTCGATATGGTCATGGTCTCGGCCAATATGCCGGACGAGAAGGCCGGGGTGATGAAAATGCTCGAGAAGCAGCATGCTTCGAGCCGCAACTTACTATTTGGTTCCACGGACACCTACGCGATGCAAGCCGCTTTCGATCCGAAATGGGATTCTCCCGTGCCGTTCACCGTGTTGCTCTCTCCGGACGGCAAGGTTCTGTACCGGGAGCTGGGTGAAGTAGACATATTGAAGCTTCGACGCATTATCCTTGGCAATTTACCCGATCCGGATTACCTGGGTCACCGCGCTTATTGGGCTGGCCCGTAGGCTGGGCATAGTGGGATAGCCGCTAAGCCTTTTTTCATGTTCCTCTGGCTTTCGTTACTCCTATTCGTTCATTCGGCATTCGGCGCGCTTGCGCCCGCCAAAGACATTAAGCGGTTCCACCAGGATGTCTGGACCACGGACCAGGGCCTGCCGCAAAACACTGTACTGAGCATCCTGGAATCGCACGACGGGTATCTGTGGTTTGGCACAGAGTTGGGCTTGGTGCGGTTTGACGGCCTGCGGTTCACGGTATTCGATAAGAACAACACGCCGGAATTCAAGAGCAACGCCGTTACCGCCTTACTCGAAGATCGGGCCCAGAATCTTTGGATAGGCACCGCGACCGGCGGCTTGTTGAAATATCGCGACCGCAAATTCACGGCGTTCACATTTAAGGACGGGCTCTCAAGCAATTCCGTCAATTGTCTTTTCGAGGACACGAAGGGCGACCTCTGGATCGGCACCAACGGCGGCGTGAGCCGCCTGCATGCCGGACGCTTCACGGTTTACAATGCGCGCGGCGGATTGCCGGATGACGACGTGTTTGCGTTAGCCGAAGGACTCGACAAGAGTATCTGGATTGGCACACACGGCGGCCTGATTCACTTCATCGACGATAAGTTTGTTACTTACGCGCCCAGCGCTAATCTGCCCGATCCGTATGTTCGCTGCTTGTATGTAGACCGCCAAGGCGTCTTGTGGATCGGCAGTAATGGCGGTGGACTCAGTGAACTGCGAAACGGAAAATTTACAAACTACGGCATGCGGAATGGCTTGTCGAGCAATGCCGTCTCGTCGGTTTATGAAGATCGGGATGGGAGCCTTTGGGTCGGCACATTCGGCTCCGGCTTGAATCGTCTGGTTGGAAAGGTATTCAGCTCTTATTCGGCTAAGGATGGCCTTTCCGCAGACGATGTGCGCTGTTTTTTTCAAGATCGAAAGGGCGATCTCTGGATCGGCACCGCCGGCGGCGGTCTCGACCGCCTGTCGGATGGCAAGCTGTTCACGGGCTACGGCGCGCGAGAAGGTCTATCGTCCAATACGGCGCTCCCGGTTTTCGAGGATCGCGAAGGCGATGTCTGGATAGGCACCGACCAGGGGTTGAACCGGTTTCGAAACTCTAGATTCGATCTTTTTACGACGCGCGACGGTCTTGCCGATAATTACATCTTCACCGTTGCCGAAGACCACGAAGGCGATCTGTGGGTCGGAACACGAAAAGGACTCAACCGCATCCGGCATGGGTTGTCTACAACTTACACAGTCGCGGACGGCCTCGCCGCCAATATTGTTTATGTGACTTATGTCGATCATGCCGGCGACCTTTGGATTGGAACGCGAGCCGGGCTCAGCCAACGGCATGGCAATACGTTCACGAACTATTCCACTAAGCAGGGATTGGCGAACAATGTTGTTACGAGTGTCTTCGAAGATAGTAAGCACACTTTGTGGATTGGGACGGCCGGCGGCGGTATCAGCCGATATCGGGACGGTAAATTCGAGACGTTCGATACCCGGCGAGGACTTTCGAACGATTCCGCGCTTGCTTTTTACGAGGACCCTTCCGGCGCGCTCTGGATAGGCACGAATGGAGGCGGCTTGAACCGCTTCAAAAACGGGCGCTTTGCCGCCATCACCGGCAAGAATGGGTTGTTTGATGACGCCATTTTTCGCATTCTCGACGACGACAGCGGCAATCTTTGGATCAGCTCCGACCGCGGCGTCTTTCGGGTGAGCTTGCGTCAGCTCAACGATCTGGCGGATGGAAAAATCGGCCGCGTGTCGAGCGTAGCCTACGGGACCTCCGATGGAATGAAGACCACCGAGTGTAACGGCAGCTTTCAACCCGCCGGATGGAAGGCCCACGATGGCCGGCTGTGGTTCCCGACCATGAAAGGCGTGGTGGTTGTGGACCCCAAGAAAGCCGAAGCCGCCGAAGCTCCGCCACACGTGATATTAGAACGGGTCTTGATCGGCGGTCAGGCCGTTGATACCGCGACCCCGTTCGAGGCTCCGCCAGGCCGGGGAGAACTCGAGTTTCGCTACTCGGCGCCTAACCTGCAGTCTCCGCAAAGGACGGAATTTCGTTACAAATTGAGCGGTTTCGATCACGACTGGATCGATGCGGGCAGCCGGCGGACGGTTTATTACACGAACATTCCGCCGGGCTCGTATCACTTTGAAGTGATGGCGAGCAAAGGCGATGGAAATTGGAGCGATGCCGCCTCATTCCATTTGAAATTGAACTCCTACTTCTATCAGACATTCTGGTTTTATGGCCTCTGCATTCTCTGCGTGGCCGCGATCGCTATCGGGTTCCACGCGGCGAACGTGCGCGAACTAAATGCCCGGGAGCGCGCCCTCGAAGCCAGGGTGGACGCACGCACGGCCGAGCTGCGCAAGGAGATTTTTGAGCGCGAGCGCGCCGAGCGTGAGTTAGTCAAAGCCAAGCAAGCCGCGGAAGAGGCCAGCCGCGTGAAGAGCGAATTCCTGGCTAACATGAGCCATGAAATACGCACTCCGATGAACGGCATCGTGGGGATGACGGAGCTGACGCTGACTACGGATCTGAATCCGGAACAGTTTGAGTATCTCGGCATGATCAAGTATTCCGCCGATTCGCTGCTCAACGTCATTAACGACATCCTGGATTTTTCGAAAGTCGAGGCCGGTAAGCTCGACTTCGATCCGGTCGATTTCAACGTGCGTAACAGCCTGGAAGATACGCTGCGGCTGGTCGCCTTCCGCGCCGATCAGAAAGGATTAGAGGTAGTTTGCGACGTACTTCCGGACGTGCCGGAAACCGTGCGCGCGGATTTCAACCGCCTTCGCCAGATCGTTCTCAATCTGCTCGGCAACGCGGTCAAGTTTACCGAGCGCGGCGAAGTGGTGTTGCAGGTCGCATGCGAGGCCCGTGACTCGAGCGGTTTGGTTTTGCATTTCATCGTGCGCGATACCGGCATCGGGATTCCCGCGAATAAGCGCGCGTCCATTTTTGACGCGTTCTCGCAGGCGGACAACTCCACTACCAGAAAGTTCGGCGGCACGGGTCTGGGTCTCGCCATCTGCTATCGCCTGGTTCAGCTGATGGGCGGAAACATTTGGGTCGAAAGCGAGGAAGGCCGCGGCAGCCAGTTTCATTTCACGATTCGCGCCGGTTTTCCCCAATCCAAAGGACATTCGCAGATGGTCGAAGTGCCCGAACTCGCCGGTGTTTCCATTCTGGTTGTGGAGGACCATGTCACCGGGCGGCGCATTCTGCGCGAAACTTTAGTGCGCTGGGGCCTGCGCGCCGTTGCCGTGCCCGACGTGGCGCAAGCCCTGGCCGCGCTGCGCCAAGCCAAAGACGCCGGCGCTCCATTTTCGCTTGTACTGACCGATATCGGTCTGCCGGATGCGGATGGCTTTGCGTTAATTGAAAGAATCAATCGCCCCCCCGATACCGGCATCGCCAGCGTCCTGATGTTCACGCCCGGACACAAGCCTATCGATGCCGCTCGTTGCCGCGAGCTCGGCATCGCCGCGTATATCACGAAGCCTATACGGCAACAGGAACTGCACGAAGCTCTGCGCCTGGCATATGGCAAAACGCTAAAGGGCGGCGCCGCGCGTGCCGCCGCGCTCGGTGAGGCGGCTCCGGATAAGCGGACTTCGCGGCCATTGCGCATCCTGCTTGCGGAAGACAATTCCATCAATCAGCGCGTAACCGTTCGGCTGCTCGAAAAGCGTGGTCATAGAGTTATTGCGGCGAACGATGGGATTGAAGCTCTAGAGGCGCTCGACCGGCATTCCTTCGACCTGGCGTTGATGGATATTCAGATGCCGAGGATGGATGGATTCCAAGTCACGGCGGTCATTCGCGAGCGCGAGAACGCCACTGGCGGCCGGCTGCCGATCTTCGCTATTACGGCCTACGTCCTTAAGGGTGATGAGGAGCGCTGTTTGCGTGCTGGAATGGATGGTTATATTCCTAAGCCTATTAGCCCTAAAGAGCTCATCGCCACCGTCGAAAGCGTCTCTCCGGCCGTCTCCGCCGCCTCTGTATAACGCCTTAGTTTGCCCCGTAAGTTGAAGAAACTTACTTGGAAACTTTACGCATCAGTTAAGTACTAGAACACAACGCTTTGTCTCGCTCCGTGGAATCTAGCATTTCCTGCTTATAATCACCCACATACACGCTTACGGTTGGACAGTGGCGCATTACCCGGTCCGAGCAGATGGAATATAACTTAAGTAATAGTTCCTTTTGTAAATGCCGCGAATCGTCAACAGTTAGCAGTAAGTCGTAATTCTGAAATTTATTTACGGAGGAATGATGCGGATTTTTACACAAAGTCACTGTTCGCGGCTGATGTTAGTAATACCAGCAGCCGTGATAGGGCTAATCGGAACAGCTCAGGGCGCCACCATCGATCTCGGTACCCTGCTAGCCAACCCTTCTTTTGAAAACGGTAACCAGGCTCCTAACCCGACTGTAGGTTGCCCTGTCTCCTGGACTTGCAACGGAAGCCCAACACCGGGATTCACATCCTATACCGTGACCAGCGCACAGTATACTCCTGGTGCAGACGGTCTTAGTGGCGGTAGGGTCACTCCGGACGGAACCCATGCCGCTTCCAGCCCTACTACGATTGAGGGGTCGGGCGATCTGTCACAAACGGGCCTCGGCACCTTTGTGGCCGGCAACACTTATACGCTCTCTTTCTGGGCCGGCCGGCCGAATACGGAACCCGATGGAGTTACTCCGGTTACCGGTTTTGAGCCGGATGTTCGGGTCCTGCTTACCGCGAACGGCGTCACTGGTCCTTTGAACAACCAGGGTGTAGTTACGGTTTCGGATCCGGGTGCAGGCATGTGGAAGTTGTATACGCTCAGCTTTGATTCGTTAGCGGGCGGCGCGTATATTGGCCAGAGCATCGGCGTTGATTTCCATAACGGCGGCACACAAGGTTTGGGAAACAATCTGTCGGTGAACTTCGACATCGCACCGGCGGTTCCGGAGCCGTCTTCCCTCGTGTTGATGTTCTCCGGACTCGGCCTGGCCGGTCTGGCCCTGGTACGGAGACGCCGCCTAGCGCAAAGCTAAAAAGTCGCTCCAATCGATCGCAGCGTGTGAGTTCGGCCGGTCCGGGAAACCGGATCGGCCGTTCGTCGTAACTACGGCTTCTGATTTTCCGCTTTGCTCCGCACGGCAACCGCGCGCGCGTCCGAAGCAGCCTGCACGGCCTGACGCGCGCTATCGATCACTCCCTTGAAGTTCTTTCCCGTGTAGAACGATTCGGCTTGGTTCAAATATGTCTGCGCCTTATCGAGAGCCTGCCCTGCCCCGTCGGCCCGCGCGATTTGCACCGCGTTCCTCGCTTGGTAGAGTTTCAGAACCGCTTCGTATTCCTCCATGGAAACGCCTGGCTTCGTTTTCATGTTGGCGGAAGCTAGCTGTGCGGCCTGCACGTTCAGCGTGTACTGCCCCCGCGGCATGAGTTCGTACCTGGCTTTCACTTCTTCCACTCGCCCAACGGTGTCGGGACGGACCGAACTCTCCATCGCAACGACATCGCTCGGGTACTGCACCGAAAAATATGGTTCGGCCGTCAGCAGCAGTCCAAATGTAGATTCGGGCGATGTGACCTGCATGCTCGCCTTGTCGGACCCATTGGCAATCACTTCTCCCAAATTGATCGCGCGGCCGGCCGGCGTAATGGCCCACAGAACATACGTCAGGAATTCCGAGCCGAATTGAGTCGGCGGCTCGAGGTGTTTTACATTGAGGTCGATTTTCGTGTATCCGTTCTTGACTTCAACAGTCGCTCTTCCTTCCGCTTTGGGCAGCAGCAAGGTCCCTTTGAGATCGATCTCGGTAGGCCCGCTGTGCCGCTGGAAGTTCACCGCCTCAAGCGACCGCTGCACTACGGTCACTTTATAAATGGGAACGCTGTGGTTGGGCCGGTCCTGTTGCCCGAAGACCGGAAAGACCAATGCGCTCAGAACGATGGACAATGCGAATAACCGCGACATGTTTCTCCCAGGTGATAGACGCGCCTCCACATCGGCATGTAACAATTGATCTAGCATCTTAGGGACCACCGCCGGCATCGACATAGGAGACCAGGGAAGTCCAGTGTTTCTGCGCGAGTACATCCAGACTATCAAGCGGGAAGATCCGGCCGCGAAAAGCAGCCTGGAGATCGTATTGTGCTATCCGGGGCTGCACGCGGTGCTGCTGCACCGGCCCGCGCACTGGTTGTATCGCCATCGGTTGTACGTGCTGGCGCGTTTCCTTTCCAACCTGGCACGGTTTCTAACCGCGATTGAGATCCATCCGGGGGCAACGATCGGGAAGCGCTTGTTCATCGATCATGGGCTCGGCGTAGTGATCGGGGAAACCGCTGAGATCGGGGACGACGTTTTGCTTTACCAGGGCGTGACTCTGGGCGGCACGGGCGGGGAGCGCGGCAAACGGCATCCTACAATCGGGAGCGGCGTAGTGGTTGGAACCGGGGCTTCGGTGCTGGGAAATATCAAGCTGGGCAATAACGTCAAGGTCGGGGCCGGATCGGTGGTCGTACATAGCGTGCCGGACGGTGCGACAGTGGTCGGCATTCCGGGACGAGTCGTGAAGACGCGCGATGAAAGCCTCGGTTTGCTCGAGCATGGACGGGTTGCAGCTTGCGCGGAATCGGAACCGATGGACTTGGAACAGTTAACGGACCGTATTCGCGAATTGGAAGCTTTAATGCGCTATCTGCTCGAGGAGCGCGTGGGACAAGCGCGCGGTTAGCGGAATCGATATTTGAGGCTATTAGCAGCGAGCGCGGCAAGTTCGCCTCGCGAGAAGCCAAACACCTCCGCCGCCAGGCAATATTCGCGCAGAAGATCGGTCTGAAACAGAGCCGGATCGTCCGTGCCCAAGACGATCGGAACGCCAGCATCCCAGAGCCGCCGAAGCGGATGTGTCCGTAGATCCGTAACCGCCGCGGTGCGCACATTGCTTGTGGGGCAGACTTCCAGCGGCACGTCCCTTTCGCGCAGAGCCTGGAGGAGAGCGGGATCTTCGATCGACCGGATGCCGTGGCCGATGCGCTGCGCCCCGATTTCGAGGGCATCCCAAACGCTCCCGGCGCCGGACACTTCCCCGGCGTGACAGGTCAATCTCAAACCGGCATCCGCAGCTTCACGATAGAGCTGTTTAAACCAAGTGGCGGGACCGCGTTCTTCATCGCCACCGATGCCGATCGCAACCACGCCCTCGGCCCGCAATTCTCGCGCGATTTGGAAGACTCGCTCGGCAGCCGACGCGCCGAATTGGCGGATCGCGTCAAAAATCCAGGCAATTTGGACGCCTTCAAAACGCCTTGCGACCTCCTGGATCGCCAAGAAAATTGGCTCGATATCCTGCTGTTTCCACAGGATAACTCCCGCTGAGAGTGTGACTTCCGCGTACGCAACATTTTGCGCAGCCAGTTTTTCGAGAAGGCGGAGAACGGCCAGGCCATAGGCCTCCGGGGAATTCAGCTTGCGGCTGACCCAGACGTAGGCCTGTAAGAATTCGGCAAAACCTGTGTATTGAATATGCCCCCGGATCTCATCCAGAGAGAGTGATGAATCCAGTTCTCGAATTGTGTCCGGCTCAAGTGAGCCCTCCAGGTGAAGATGCAGCTCCGCCTTATCGAGCGAATGGACGAACTCTTCGAGACTCGAGGTCTTCATCATTCATAATAAACGTGCGATGACCGACCAAGAAATCGAAGCAATCACCGGAGGCTACCACGGTGACGCGTTCGGCGCACTGGGGCCGCACGTGTCAAGTGGCAACGGGACAACCGAATGGGAAGTGCGGGCGTTTCTGCCGCAGGCCAAGGAAGTAGCGCTCGCGATTCGCGGAAAAATAATTCCGATGCAGCGCGCCCACAAGGCCGGGCTATTCAGCGCGCGCACGCCTTTCGAGCCGGAACAATACAAGTTCAAGATTACCGATCGTCATGGCGGCGTCTCGGAAGCCGACGATGTGTACCGCTTCCAGCCCATTCTCAGCGATTTCGATTTGCATCTGCATTCGGAAGGCACGAACTACGAGGGCTATCATTCTTTCGGCGCGCACCTGGCGACGATTGACGGCGCGCAGGGGACACGCTTCGCGGTATGGGCGCCGAACGCCATCGTCGTCAGCGTAGTGGGCGACTTCAACGATTGGGACACTCGCCGCAACCCGATGCGGGCGCGCACCGGCGGTGTGTGGGAAATTTTCCTGCCGGGCGTTGGGCCTGGAACGCCATACAAATACGCCGTGAAATCGCGCTTCCGCGGCTATAGCCAGATGAAATCCGACCCTTACGGGTTCCGGATGGAAACGCCTCCGAAATCCGCTTCGATCGTTACGGATTTATCCACATATCAATGGCAGGATCAATCCTGGATGGAGCAACGCGCCCAGACGAAAATCCTGGACAACGCGATGTCGGTGTATGAAGTGCACATGGGTTCTTGGGCCAGGGACGAGCGCAACCAATCCCTGAGCTACCGGCAGTTGGCCGACAAACTGGTGCCTTATGTGAAAAAGATGGGCTTCACGCATATCGAACTGATGCCCATTGCCGAACATCCTTACACGCCGTCCTGGGGTTATCAGGTGATCGGATACTTTTCACCCACTTCGCGCTACGGCACGCCGCAGGACTTCATGTATTTTGTCGACCGCTGCCATGCAGCGGGCATCGGCGTGATCATGGACTGGGTGCCGGCGCATTTCCCGAAAGATGCGCACGGCCTGGCGTTTTTCGACGGCACTGCGCTATATGAACATGAAGACTGGCGGCTGGGCGAGCATCGCGACTGGGGCACGCTGATCTTCAATTTCGGGCGTAACGAGGTGCGCTCGTTCCTCATCTCGAATGCACTGTTCTGGCTGAAGAAGTATCACATCGATGGCTTGCGAGTGGATGCGGTCGCCTCCATGCTGTATCTGGATTATTCACGCAAGGCCGGCGAGTGGGTGCCGAACATTTACGGCGGAAACGAGAATCTGGCGGCAATCGATTTCCTGCGCAAGACCAACGAGCTGGCACACCAGGTGCCGGGCGCGATGACAATAGCGGAAGAATCGACCGCCTTCACGGGCGTGTCACGGCCGGTCTATTTGAACGGGCTGGGTTTCACCATGAAGTGGAACATGGGGTGGATGCACGACATGCTCGCGTATTTCGCGCAGGACCCGATATTCCGCAAGTATCACCAGAACGACATCACGTTCAGCATGGTGTACGCGTTCACCGAAAATTTCGTGCTGCCGGTATCGCACGACGAAGTCGTTTACGGAAAACGCGCGCTGCTCGATAAGATGCCGGGTGACGAATGGCAGCGCTTCGCGAATGCACGGGCCTTCCTGAGCTACATGTACGGCCATCCGGGGAAGAAGCTGCTTTTCATGGGCAGCGAGATCGGGCAAACCAGCGAATGGAACCATGAGGCGCAAGTGGAATGGTGGCTGCTGGATTATGAGATTCATCGGCGATTCCAAGCTTTCTGCGCGGCCCTCAATGCGCTCTACCAACGCGAACCGGCGCTCTTCGAAGTGGATTTCCAGCCAGCGGGGTTCGAATGGATCGATTTTCACGACTCCGATAATTCGATCATCTCGTTCATCCGGCGGGCCAGACGCAGGGAAGATTATCTGGTGTTCGTTTGCAACTTCACGCCCATGCCGCACCAGGCGTATCGCATCGGTTTCCCCGAAGCCGGTCTGCATCGCGAGATTTTCAATTCCGATGCCGCGATGTTCGGAGGCAGCAACATGGGCAACGCCGGATGCGTGAACGTGGAAAATGTACCTTCGCACGGACGCCCTGGGTCGGCCGCGATCGTGATTCCACCTTTGGGCGTGACGGTATTCAAGCCGGCGCGACCGCTGCCGCCGGTTGTCTAAACGGCGGCAGCGCCATCCAGACTGCGCCAAAGATACCAACTGGCAATGGAGCAGTGCGGATGCCACTTCTCGGCAATCTTGGCCAGTTCGGCGGAGTTCGGCATCTCCGCGAGGCCATACGCTTTGCGGACTGCATTGCGAATTCCTAAATCTTCGAGAGGCATTATGTTAGGCCGCTCCAAGGCGAATATGAGAAACATTTGCGCCGTCCAAACTCCTACGCCGCGGACCTCCGACAGCAGCGCTATGACCTCTTCATCGCCGAGAGCGTGGAGCTTACGGAAATTGATACGGCGGCAAGCGACGTGTTCGGCGAGATCGGTGAGCGAGGCAATTTTTTGGCGCGAGAGACCGCAGGCGCGCAGTTGTTCGGGCGTGAGTTTCAGAAAAGCCGCCGCGGTAAAACGCCGGCCCACCGCTTTCCGTACCCGGTCGAAAATCGTCGCTGCGGCTTTCCCGTGAAGCTGTTGGAACGTGATAGAACGAGCCAACGTCTCGAATGTGGGCTCGCGGTTTGCCAAGCGGCAGGGGCCGACGCGCTCGATAATCTTAGCGAGAACGGGATCGCATGTGCGCAAATGAAGGATGGCGGCTTCCATCGCTTGGCTCCAGACGATAATCATAACCAGATGAGCAGGTTCGTTCGATATTTTGCAGCGCTTTTGACTGTTGCGGCGTGTGCCGCGGCCCAGGACCAGCCGATTCGCGTCGACGTCGACCTGGTCAATATTTTATTTACCGTGAAGGCGAAAAAGGGCGGCGCGCTCATCCCGAATCTCGAAAAAAACAATTTTACGATCCGGGAAGACGGGAAGCCGCAGACGATTCAACGCTTTTCGCGGGAGACGGACCTGCCATTGACGCTCGGGCTGTTGATCGACATTAGCGCCAGCCAGGAGCGGCTGATCGATATCGAGCGGCAAGCGGCCTCGCCTTTTTTTCCAGCGTGATTCGCCAGAAGGACGAAGCGTTCCTTATTTCTTTCGGCAAGAGTACGGACCTGCTGCAGGACTACACCAACTCGCCGAGGCAGCTCTCGTCCGCGCTGCGCGATTTGCGAGGCGATGGCAGCGGCCCGGTTGGCATTGGGCCGATTCCCAACACCGGCCCCATTCCCACGGTTGGAACACCGAAAGGAACGCTGCTCTTCGATGCGATTTACCTGGCGGCCAACGAAAAGCTGAAAAGCGAAGTAGGACGCAAAGCTTTGATTCTGATTACGGACGGCGAAGATCAGGGCAGCACCTATAAACGGGCCGACGCTATCGAAGCGGCGCAACGCGGCGATGCCATCGTCTACAGCATCTATTACGTCGATCGGGCGTTCTACTCGGGCGGCGGAATTTCATTCGGCGGAGGCGGCGGCGAAGGAGATCTGCGCAAGATGTCGGAGGAAACCGGCGGCCATGTTTTTTCGGTGAGCAAGAAACATCCGCTCGATCGAAATCTTCAAGGAGATTCAAGACGAGCTGCGCAACCAATATTCGCTGGGCTATTCTTCCACAAATCCGAAACGCGACGGCAGTTTCCGGCACATCGAAATCAAGACCGATAATCCCGAGTATCGCGTACAAGCGCGGTCAGGCTATTACGCTACGAAGAACGATGCGCAGTAACGTGTTTGCGCGCCGCTAAATATTCCTTCACTGCATCGCGCAGCGGAGGCATGGCGACGATCCCGGCAGACTCCAACTTGCTGTTCGACAATGCCGAGAACTTGGGCCGGCGCGCCGCAGTCCGGTACTCGCGCTCGTCGGTTGGTGTGAGAGACGGCGCCAAGCCAGCCAACTCGAATATCAGCTTCGCGTAATCGTACCAGGAAATCGGCTGACCGCCGCCCATGTGAAATAGCCCGCGTATGTTCTTGCTCACCAGATCGGCTGTGCGCGACGCCATCGCCGGCGCGTAGGTGGGCGAAGCAACATGATCCGCGACGACGCGGATCGGCGCATTGGATCTCGCCATGCGCAGCATCAGCTCGACGAAGTTCCCGCGCGGGGTAAACATTCCTCCGGGCCCGAAGACACCGGACGTTCGAATGATCAGCGCATCGGAAAGATAAGCCTGCGCGTATATTTCTCCCGCGAACTTCGACACCGCATAGGCTCCGAGCGGATGGGGTTGATCGGTCTCCACGTACGGCGAGCCCTTGGTTCCATCGAAAACGTAATCGGTAGAGTAATGGACGAGCTGGGCGCCGGTTTGCCTGCACGCGAGCGCGAGATTTCGCACCGCCAAGGCGTTGGCTTGATAGGCGGCAAGCGGCTCTTTCTCGGCGATATCGACCTGGTTGTAGGCGGCGGCGTTGAGAACGACTTGCGCATCGGCTTTAGCAATGGCCTCTTCGACGCGGGCCGCATCGGTGACATCGAGAGAATGGCGGTCGAAGCGGTGAACCGTCCACTTGCGCCGCTCGAATTCACGGCAGAGCTCTACGCCAAGCTGGCCGCCGCCGCCGAAAATCACCGCTTTTTGCTGCATTCCTTTTGCAGCATAGCGTATGGAGGCGTTATGGGATATCTAGAAACCGTTCCAAATTGCTCTGAGTATTGCCGATAGCTCGCGCGAGTGTTGCCTTGGCGAGATTGTAGGAGAAGACGCTGGTGATGTAGTCGAAATCGGCGGTCGCGACCGATTCCTGGGTCTGGACTACTTCGACCGCGTCGGTGACCCCGGCTTCAAAACGTTGCCGGGTGAGATCGAGCGTCTCGCGAGCGACGCGTTTATTGTTTGCCGCCAGATCCATTTGTTTGCGCGTGGTTTCCAGATCGAGCAACGCCTGACGGACCTCCGCTTCAATGCGACCGCGGGTATCGTCGAGCTCGGCGCGCCGCTGCTCGAGCGCGGCGTCGGCCTGTTCGATGGAGCCTTCCGTCTTTCCGCCGTTCCATATGGGCACGCGGAGCGTTCCGACGAATGTGAACGTGCCATGCGACTGCGCGGGATTGGTGCCGATGGCTCCGTAATCGGCGGAGACGTCGATCGAAGGCAGGCGCTCGGCCGTGGCAGCCGTCTTCGAGCGCTCGGCGGCACGAAGCTGCGCTTCGGCGGCTTTCAGATCGAAGCGATTCCCGACGGCCTGCGCTAAGGCATGGTCAAAATCCAGATCGACCGGCGACGAAGAGGGCAGCTCGCCTGAGAGCGAGTAGGCGTCCGATGGGGGCAGGCCGATCAGCCGCGCGAGATTTATCTTTTGTTTGGCGAAATCGTTTTCGAGCGTGGTGAGGCGCTGCTCAGCGGTCTGCGATTCCACCATGCTGCGATTGACATCCACCTGCGCCGCCAGGCCAACGCTTTTTCGATCCTGCGTTTGCTTCAGCAACGCCCGCGCCGTCTCGACTTGCGCGCGCGCCGCGACGAGGCGGCCCTCCGCCGCGGTTGCCTGCAGGTACGCTCCGGTCACGGCATAGGCGACGAGATCCCGCGCGTCGCCCATCGCGGCGACGTTCGCCCGCAGCAGCTCACGAGCCGAACGGTAGTTGTTCAAGGCCGTGAGATCGAAGATTTTTTGAGTAAGGGTAGAACGCAGATCGAAGTAGTTGAACGGGCCCACGATCGTCGGAAGAGTGAAGCCGGGAAAGGGCGCGTTGAACCGCACACCGAGGGCTCGCAGATTGGTCTGTTGGACGTTTTCTCGCAGCGACGCATTCAGATTAGGAAGCAGAGAGCCGCGCGCTACGCGGGATTGCCCGTGGGCTTGCCGAATGGCTTGCGCGAGGCCAACCGCGCCCAGATTCTGTTCGAGGCCGCGAGAAATCGCGTCGCGAAGCGACAACTTGCCCGTCAGAGACTTCGCGCCACTGCGCACGCTTCCCTGGTAAGGCCCCTGAATCTGTACGGACGTGTTTAACGTGTTGACGCTCGAGGTAAGACCTGGAACCGGTGTTTCTATCGCGGCCGCCGAGCCGCTCTGCCCTATGCGTCCCGAAAGAGGAAGGGGCGTAGCTTGACTCGGGGCGGCAGGCGGTTGCGACGGAGGCTGCGCGAGCGCAATGGAGGCGGAAAAAATAAATATTGTGGAACGTAAAGACATGTATCGGCTCTCCTCAGCCAAGTTGTTTTCGGAATCGCCAGGTGCTGACCGAAATCAGCACTACGGTGAAGAGGACGAGAGCTAGAAAGTTCGGCCACAGGACATCCATACCGCTGCCTTTCAGCAATGTGGCTCGCGTGATGATCCCGAAATGACGAATGGGATTGAACCAGGTGACCGGCTGCATCCAGGCCGGCATGGCTTCGACCGGCGTGAGCGCGCCGGAGAGCACCGCCAGCGGTGGATTGACGAAGAACGCCATCAATTGCGATTGCTGCGCAGACTTCGAAAAAGTCGCGATGAATGTTCCGATGCCGATGCCGCTGAGCACGCACAAAGCGGCTCCGGCTATTACAATCGTGAGGCTGCCGCGCACCGGCACATGAAAGACGAGGCGCATGACACTGACCGCGAGCAGGACCATCGTGAGCAACAGCAGAAAGATCGGCACGATTTTGGCCACGACGATTTCCGTCGTGCCGGCCGGCGTCATCAGCAATTGCTCGACGGTGCCCGCTTCGCGCTCCTTGATCATGGCGGTGGAAGCGACGAGCGAGCCATTGAGAATCAGCAGCACTCCGAACGTGCCGGTGACGATAAACCAGGCATTCACCAAGCCAGGGTTATAGAGAAAGGCAGTCACGGGACTGACGCTGCCTGTCTTTGCCGCTGGAAGAGCCCCCACGCTTTGGAAGACCGGCCGGATGCCTTCGCCTGCGAGCTTCGCGTTGTAAGCCTGAATCAATCCGGCTGCATAACCTTGGCCGATGGTGGCAGTATTAGCGTTCGCGGCATTCAGAATGATCTGAATATCGATGGCGCGCCCGCGGCGGATCTCGCGCGCAAACGGATAGGGCACGACCATGCCGGCGTCGAGGCGGCTTTCAGCGATCGCCTGCTCGAGTTGCCGGATGGATCCGTACGAGCCACTGGCGCGGAAGCTCTTGCTTTCCGTAAAGGATGAAATCATTTCGCGGCTTTCGGGTGTATGACTGTAGTCGACGACTCCTAACCGCAGATTCGAAACAGTAGAATCGAGCGCAAAGCCGAACAGCAGAATCTGCAGCGTTGGGGGAACGATGAGCGATACGGCCAGCCGCCGGTCGCGGCGAATCTGGTTGAATTCTTTGCGAATGAGGACGCCGAGCCGCGCGACCCATTTTGCCTTGAATCGTTGTTTCATGCGGACACCTGCATCGCGCGCATGCGCAGCCACGCGAGCGCGAAAAAGATCGGGCCGATGATTCCGATCATCAAGACCGAAAACCACATGGAGGGCCAGCCGCCGCCTTGCAAAAGCGCGTCGCGCACGATCACGATGTAATACTTGCCCCAAATAATATTCGAGATCCAGCGCAGGCCGGCCGGAATGTTTTCAATCGGAAAAATCAGGCCGGACAGTAGAAAAACCAGCAGGAATCCGCCGAGCGCAACAGCCTGAATGGCAGCCGCCTGATTGGGGATAGCCGCGCCAATCAAAGTGCCGAAAGACGCCACACAAAACGCGTAGAGCACGCTCGCCACAATCAGCGGCGTGGGGTCACCCGCGATGTGCAAACCGAAGACCGTGAGCAAAAGCCCGAGTGACAGCAGCCATTCGCATAGGGCGACGACCATGAAGGCGAATATTTTTCCCAGCAGAAATTCCGCGGCCGTGATGCTTGAAACGTAGACCTGAAGAATCGTTTTCTGCTCGCCCTCCTTCGACATGGCGAGCCCCGCCAGCAAGGGGGGAAACATAGAGATTCCGAGAACGAAAATGCCCGGACTGTAGAACTTGGGCGAATCGCGCCCCGGGTTGTACCAGAGACGGATTTGCGCGCGCACAAGATCGCTATCCGGCTGGCGCGACAATCCGCGATTGAACGATTGAGCGATTTGATTCATGTAGCCTTGCACGATGCGAGCGGTGTTGGAATCAGTGGCATCGACCAGGAGCTGAACTTGGGCCCCTTGTCCGCGCACAAGAGATCGATTGAAGTTTCTGGGAATGATGAGAACCGCGCGGGCTGCGTTTGCCAGCAGCGCATCTTCCGCACGTTTGTCGCTGGGCCACGAGACGACGTGAAAAGAAATAGATGCGCGAATGGCATCCGTAAAGCGGCGCGACGCCATGGAATCGTCGAAGTCCTGGACAATGACGGGAAGATTATGAACGGTAAGCGAAATCGCGGTGCTTAGCAGAAGGATCAACGCCAAGGGAAGCGCCAGAGCGAGCACCAGCGCCAGGCGATCGCGCCGGATCTGAGTCAATTCTTTTCTTGTCTGTGCCCAGATGCGGCGCATGTTTCACTCCTCCCCTACTGATTTGCCCTGCTGTTTCGCCTTCTCGACTACCACGATGAAGACGTCCTCAAGCGAGTAGCTTCCTTCCTGCATGTCACGTATTTCGATGCCGGCGGATTGAAGCTTTTGAGCGACGGTTCGTTTGCCCGCCTCCACGTCTTCATCGACGATGACATGCAAACGATCACCAAACAGAGAAACCCGCCAGCGCTCGGTGTTCTCTTTCAACAGATCCGCGGCGCGCTGGGGCTGGTTGACGGTGAGTTCCAGCAAATGACCGCTTTGCTGGCTTTTGACTCCGCTGGGAGTTCCCTCGGCCACGAGTTCGCCGGCCACCATGAAGCCGAGCCGGTTACATTGCTCGGCTTCTTCGAGGTAGTGAGTTGTTACCAAGATTGCCGTGCCGCGGTCGGCAAGCCGATTGATCATGCGCCAGAAGGCGCGCCGTGCGAGCGGATCGACGCCCGAAGTGGGCTCGTCGAGAAAAAGCACGCTGGGCTCGTGCAGAATTGCAGCACCGAATGCGACACGCTGTTTCCATCCCCCGGGCAGGCTGGCCGTCATCTGTCGCTCCTTGCCTTTCAGTCCGGCAAATTCGAGCACCCAGCTCTTCTTGGCGCCGATCTCATCAGGCGGCACGGCATAGATGCCAGCGAAAAATTCGAGATTCTCCTCGATAGTTAAGTCATCGTAGAGTGAGAACTTCTGCGACATGTAGCCGACGCGCTCGCGCACGTGTTCGGAGCGCAGACTGCCCTTTTCGCCGGCAAGTTCCATCGCGCCGGAAGAAGATCCGAGAAGGCCGCACAGCATTTTGATGGTGGTGGTTTTGCCGGCTCCGTTCGCGCCCAGTAGCCCATAAATTTCGCCGTATTTGACCTGCAGGTTAATGTTCTTTACGGCTTGAAAGGAACCGAAATGTTTGGAGAGGTCGCGCGCGCCAATCGCAACACCGTCGCGGAGATCGCCATGCGGGTGGCGGCCGGGAAATGCAGGCGAACGGGTTTCCTGCCCCATGCCGCGCAGCGTGGCGACGAAGGTATTCTCGAGCGTAGGCTGCGTGGCGCGGATATCCGGGGCGGACAGGCCCGCTTTGGAAAGCTCGTGTGCCACGACTTTGCGCCCCGCGTCCGGATCGCGAACGAGAACGTCGAGGCGGTCGCCGAAACGCTGCACATCGGCGACGGTACTGTTGGAATCATTCGCCACACAGGCCATGAGCTTGTCTTCGGCTTTGCCCAGATCGTTCGTGCGCACTTCGAGCCGTTGCATGCCAAGCTGTTCGCGCAATTCGGCGGGAGTACCGGTTTGATGGATCTCGCCGAGATGCATCAGAGCCACGCGGTGGCAGCGTTCCGCTTCGTCGAGATAGGGAGTGGCGACGACCATGGTGAGGCCTTCGGCGGCAAGATGAGCGAGAGTATCCCAGAATTCGCGGCGCGATACCGGATCGACGCCGGTAGTTGGCTCGTCGAGCAGCAAGATGCGCGGCTGCGCCACTAGCGCGCAGGCGAGCGCGAGCTTCTGCTTCATACCGCCGCTGAGGCGCCCGGCTAAACGATCCTTGAAGCGATCCATGTCGAACAAGCTGAGGAAGTGATTGCCGCGTTCGGCGATATCTTTTGGCGGCACGCGGCGGAGATCGCCCACGTAGCGAATGTTTTCCGCCACGCTCAGATCCGGATACAAGCTGAAGGACTGAGTCAGATAACCAACCAGGGAACGCGATTGGCGGGGCGGCTTGCCGAAGATACGGATATCGCCGGCGGTTGCTTGCATTACGCCCGCGAGTATCTGGAAGGTAGTCGTTTTGCCTGCGCCGTCCGGGCCGATCAGGCCGAAGATTTCTCCCTCGTGTACTTCGAGATCGATGCCGCGAACGGCCTCGACCGGGCCGTAATGTTTTCGCAAACCGTCTACGCGGATGGCAATGCCGGGAGCATCGCTCATCGGGGATGCGCTCCTTGCGGCCACGTGTTGCCCGAGGTGAGGATCTCGCCGTCGGCCGGCATGCCGGGCTTGGCATTGCCGAAGCCATTCTTCAATCCGAGCTTGACACCGACCACCTGCTTGACTCGATCCTTCTGGAAATACGTATTTTCGGGCGTGAACGTGGCTTGTGGATCGATGCGCAGTACATAGGCATCGAGCGGCTGGTTGGGATTCGAATCGAGATAAAGGCGGGCGGGCTGGCCGATTTTGACGCGGCCAATTTCGCCTTCGGGAATGTAGCCGCGAAGATAAACTTTTTTCAAGTCGAGAAGCGTGACGACTGGCGTGCCGGCGGCTAGCATTTCTCCAGGCTCGGCCGTCCGAGTGACTATGGTTCCATCAAACGGCGCGGTGATTTTGAGATCGCTGCGGTCCGCCCTGGCCTCCTCCAACTGCGCCTTGGCTTTCTGTTCATCGGCTACGGCGCTCGCAATCTCGCTTTGCTGCTGGACAATTTGCGTCTCAATCACCCGAAGCTGCACGGAACGAATATCGGGATTTCTCAAACTGGATTGCGCGGTGGTTAGCGCGCCGCGCGCCGCGTCCACCTGTCGTTTGGCGGCAGACACGGAAGCGGCTTGCGCATCGGCCGTAGTTTGGGCCTGCTTGCCTTGCCTCTCAGAGACTGCCCCGGTTTGCACCAGGCGCGTGTAGGCGTCCCGATCGAACGCGGCGAGTTGATAGGAAGATTGCTGCTGCGCCAATTGCGCTTCGGCCGCCGCGAGTTCCGCGCTGGCTTGCCGCACGCGGCCTTCGGAGTCCGTTTCGGACTGGCGTTTTTCCACGCCGCTCTGACGGAGTTGTTCGTTGAGGATAGCGATTTGCTGCTGAGCGGAACGCAGCCGGGCCTCAGCTTGCGAAACACCGGCGCGGGCCTGGTCCTCGCGGGCCCGGACCTGTGCATCGTCCAAGACCGCCATCACATCGCCCGACTTCACCAAGTCGCCCTCGCGGAAATTCACCTCGAGCAGACGGCCGCTGGTTTTGCCCGCGACCGCCGAGTCGTCGCCTTCGACGCGGCCACTCAGAGCAACCACGTTGGCGGGCTGCTCGGGTTTTGCGAAGAACACGCGCCAGACGATAAAGATTCCGATGGCGAGGATAAGAACGCCCGCGATAAGGACAAGCCGCCGGGGACGCCGCGGCTGTTCGGATTGCCGCTCAGTAGTGTCTGCGTTTGCCATAACTTGTTTTGACTCTTTTTTTCGCCGCGCCGGCAGCCCTGATACCAGCTAGGGAAAAGACGATGATGTGATCCGTTAGCTCTTCGAGCTCTTCCGCAGTGAAGGTGAACTCGGGCCAAACCTTTTCGATGACCGCATTTGCGATCAGATAGTGCCGCGCTTGCCCGACCACGCTGTGGGCGCACAATTGCGTAACACGTGCCTTAGGCGACTGGCCGATCATGCCGCCAATCAGCTCGCATAACAAGCGGTAGCGGGGCCGGATAAATTCCTTGACGAGCTCGTCGATGGCGGGAGTGGGATTACTCATTTCCTGCAGCACGAGTTTCATGTACCAGGCCGGGCGCGTAGCCTTGAATACGCTGTTCAGTATCATTCGCACGAAGGCGCGGAGCTTCGCCTCAACCGACACGCCAGCCGCATTTGCCATCAGGTCCGGATCGATGACCGCCGCCGATATGGAGTAGCGAAGCACCTCCGTGTAAAGGCCGAGCTTGTCCCCGAAGTGATAGTTAACGGCCGCTACGTTGGCGCCGGCGCGGGCGCAGATCGAGCGGATTTTGGCTTTGTGGAAACCTTCCGAGGCGAATATGGGGCCGGCGGCTTCGAGCAGGCGGATACGCGTAACTTCGTCGGAACTAGGAGCCGCCGCTGCTGCGGGATTGCGGTTCGGCATTGTCAATCACGAGTTTAAAACACGTGTTTTAATTTTGCAAACGAGAAAACTACTAGCCCCGCCGGACGAGCGCCTCTATGAGTCGAGGCGGCTACCCATTCAGACGGCTTTGTTAGGCGACTTTGAGGTACCCTTTTTTCTTGTATTCGTAATAGCGGCCGTTCCGGATGGCGGCTTTCACTTGTATCTGCTGCTCGCGGGCGGCGATTTCTTCAGTTGAAAATTCAAAGCCAATTTCGGCCGGATCGAACGCCAAGCCACATTCCCGGGCTGTGCGGTAGTGAAGAATGGCATCGTCCCAGCGCCGGTTCTCGGCTGTCTGGCGGTCCTTGGCAGCCTTCTCGCGCTCGGCGATAAGGCGCTTCAGTTCCGCTTCGTCCTTTTCGTATTGCCGGCGCAGGCGCGCTTCCTGGACCGAGAGATTGTTCAGGTCGCGGCGGTAGGAAAGAAAAATCTGCGCTTCGATCATGGCTTTACGGACGGCTTCGTCCTCTTCATCCGCAAATTGGGCGGCGAGCTCGCGGCGGCCGATGGCGTAGATGCCGGCCTCGAGCGAAGGAATGCGATCGAGCCGCCAGAGCGTATCGGCGAGGGACTGGGTGAGGCGCTTTTCTTCGTCCGCTTCGGGAGCGAACTGTTGGAACGTTCGTTCGACATGCGCCTGATAGGCCGCGACGTCCTCGCTTGGCAGCAGGACGGTGCGGCCGGTGAGACCGGTTTTCAGAGCGTTGTGGGAGACCTTGGCTTTTCCTTCAGACGAAGTCGGGCCAGTAGAGAGCTGGGCGTTCGCGCGGTTCGCCGCCAGCTGGTTTAGCGATGCCATCGGTTCCAGCATAAGGGGGCGTGTCAAGGGTTTTGGCCACCGAAGGCCCGTAAACATTGGATTTTAGGCTTGTGATCGTATGAGGGAGCTGCCGTAAATCCGGGACTGATTGATAAAAATCAGCTAGGCGCGCTCGTAACTCGCAAAGGAGATACGGGAGCTTATGAAACATACTGTACCGCCTTCCCGAGAAGGGGAACAGCGAGAGGAAGCACGAACCATGCGCTTGTTTATGGATGCGCCGTTTCTTAACTGCTAAGCCACTCTTCAACAATGGTGGTTCTGGCCTTAACTACCCGAGTAGCCGACGATTCGCTCGCAGCGACGTCCACTTTGTGCCGCGGATTTGACAAGATAGTCAGGTTCCGATATAGTCGGGTTTCGACCATGACAACAAAAGGCGGGGTTCCGGCTCCCCTATCACCGGCTGCGCTTCAGATTCTGGCTGCACTGGCAACTGAAGATCTTCACGGTTATGGAATCATCCAGGCGGTGTCTGCTCAGTCGCTAGGCAGGATTCGAATTGGCCCCGGCACGCTGTACGACAACCTAAAACGCCTCATGGAACATGGGTGGGTTCGCGATCTCAAGCCTGCATCTGAGAACGATAAACGCCTCTATTGCTTGACCGCGGCCGGCAGAGTCGTTCTTTCCGGTGAGATCCGCCGCCTCGAACGCCTGGTCCGCCAAACAAAGCGTTATCTGCAAGGAATAAAGCCGAGGAGCGCGGAGTGAGCGCGGCGATTTCGCGCAAGGTGTATCAGGTGTTGCTCTTGCTGTACCCGGCGGATTTTCGGCGTGAGTTCGGAGACGAAATGCTGAGCATGTTTGAGGAGTGTAGCGCCACGCAAGGCTGTTACCTTGTTTTCGCGGACGCACTTCGCTCAGCCGTCAAACAACACCTTCCCCATTTTTCGACTACAAGATCGCGAGACGAATTTGCCTATTCAGACATAGGATGCTCACCGGACCTACCGCGGATAGTGGCAACCGCCGTTTTGGTGATCGGACTGATTGCAGGCGTGTTGGGACATGGAGGAGAGTCCCGAAATCGCGATTCTTGGACGATGGCTCGCGCCGAGGTCCGATTCTGGTTTCCGACAGGCATCGCGGTTGTGGAAAGGAACTCAAATGCGCCTGAATCCTGGAGAGTTCTACGCATCGAAACGAGTTACGGGAAGTGAAACAGCGTGCATCTGCGCCCGTTGCGTTATTGAGTTTTGCCCTCCTATGCTTTGGGCAGACGTCTGTCTCAACTGATACAGCAATCCAACAACTGAAGAACTGGCTTGCCGCGTACGACGGAGACGACTGGAACGCTTACCTTGCGTTCGTTAAGAGAAGCTTTGTTGCCGAACCCGAGCCCATGCTTCGCTATCCAGGTTTTCGCGATCTGACGGGCGGTTTTAGTCTTCGAAAGTTAGAAGCCGAAACTCCCACCCAGGCCATGGTCATCATAGAGGAGCGCGATACGGATCAGATGGCGCGAGTTGTTGTCGAGGTGGAAGCTTCAGAACCACACCGCATTCTCAAGTTGCACCCGGAGCCGATACCGCCGCCGCATTTGAATGAGCAGGAGCTGCTTGATCGTACGCGACAACTTTTGGAGCGAATGACATTGGCCAACAAATTCGCCGGGGATGTCTTGATCGCGAAGGGGGGCCAGACCGTTTTCGCGCAAGGATACGGATCAGCGGATCGAGAGCATCGAATTCCGAATACGTCACACGCTCGATTCGGCATGGCGTCAGTGTCCAAGATGTTCACATCGGTCGCCATCCTCCAACTCGTTGAGACGCGGAAAATCAAGCTGGATGATCCAGTCGGGAAATATTTAACGGACTATCCAAATCGGGAAGTCGCATCGAAGGTCACAATTCGTGAGCTACTGAACCACACCGGCGGCACGGGAGATATTTTCGGTTCGGAGTTGGACACGCATGCTCACGAATTGCGTACTCACGAAGATTACATCCGGCTGTTTGGGAGCCGCCCACCCCGCTTCGAGCCAGGCAGCCGTTTCGAATACAGCAATTATGGCTACGTGATCCTCGGCGCTGTGATCGATCGCGTGAGCCGCCAGAACTACTACGATTACGTGGAGAACCACGTCTATATTCCGGCCGGGATGACCTCGACTGCCATGCCCGAGCCTGGAGATAAACCCGTGGCGGATCTGAGCGTCAGTTATACAAAACGGGAAGGAACGAGCCGGCATTCAGATAGAGCTGCTCCACAAATTCGCGGAACAGCGTCCGGCGGTGGCTACACTACGGTCGGAGATTTGCTTCGCTTTGCGAACGCGCTCCAGGACAACAAGCTTCTCGGTGCTCAGTACACAGAACTGCTGAAAGCCGGCGATATTGCAACGCCAATAGGCATCCATTACTCATACGGCTTCGAAGTAATCACCTGGAATGGATTGAGATGTTTCGGGAAGAGCGGTCTTGGTCCGGGAACGGATGACAATATCAACATTTGCCCCGCCGCCGGCTACGTCGTGGCGGTATTAGCGAATATGGACCCGCCTGCTGGTCAACGGATCTCGGGCTTTATCCTCAACCGGCTTCCCGAACGGCAAGCGGCGCAATCAGTAGCAAGCTTAAAAAATGGCGTACGGCGAGTTGCTCCAGGACCACGGGCGATCCGGACATTAGAGGATCGAAGCCGACTTCCCGCTCGGTATCTGGCGGCGCACACTTTCCGGTTAAGCCGACCATACACGAAGTGACCCGCAAACAATGCGACCGCGGCCCCGAGTTTCACGACCACACGACCTAACAACGACTGTGGAAGCATCGTGCCACAAAGGCAGCATGTCGATCCTGAGACAGAAATTCGCGAACAGCTATTGGCCGCTGAGCTGGGTTGCACTGCAGCGGTTCTGACATCCTTACTCGATTCTCGTGGGATCCCGGTCTGGTAGGACGAGAGCAGCGCGACGGGTTAAATCCCGTCGATGGAAGCCGCTTGTGGCTGGTGGACTGGGAGGCTGCGTTCCAGAATGAACGCTATGCCGACCTGTCGGTGGTGGCGAATATGCTCGCCGCCAATGTAGGGGAGGAACAGATCTATCTTCAGGAATATTTCGGAGCACCACCCGACTCGTACCAGGTGGCCCGGTTCTATCTGATGAAGCACCTCGCCCAATGAGGTGCGGTCTCAATATACGAGTAGCGGACAACACAGAAGCAATTCGGACACAATCAGCATCAAGGGCTTGTGGCGCCGCGGTCCGATAACCCGACCTAATCGCAAGTAAAGACGAAGTCGACAAAGGTTTGTAAAAAAGCGTGTTTGGGATCGGTTCTACTATAGTATAGTAGAAACACTCGAATGATAGTAGTGACGTATGGCCCACCCAAAGCTAAGTAAGCTTGAACTTCAAATTCTCGAAGCTCTCTGGACCCACGAGAAAGCATCCATTCGGGAGATTCAGGAATTCTTTCCGGAACCTCGCCCAGCCTACACAACGATTCAAACAACCGTGTACAGGTTGGAAGGAAAGAACGTGGTGCGACGTGTCCGAAAAATCAGCAATGCCCATATCTTCGAGCCGATTGTGGCGAGGGAGGTGACGCGACACCGACTACTCGATGAAATTCTGAGTTTCTTCGGAGGACGGGCACAGCCCATGATGGCTCAATTGGCCGAGGCCGGAAAACTTACGCTCGCGGACGTTCGCGACTTGGAGAAGATCCTCAAGAACCTCGAATCGGAACAGAAGGGGAAAGAGCGCCGTAAGGGAAAATGCTCGCTGAACTGACGAACCATATTTGGCAATCAACGATCGTCGCACTTGTCGCGGGGCTCATCACCCTTACTTTTCGTCGCCATAGGGCTCAGGTTCGGTATTGGCTGTGGCTCAGCGCGTCTTTCAAATTCCTCCTCCCATTCTCGTGCCTAATGAGCCTCGGGAGTCAATTCGAATCGGTCCCGCAGAAAATATCAGCGGCGCCGCAGGTCTCGTTGACGCTGGTGGAAATAAGTCAGCCATTCTCCAGCGCGGTACCAGTAACAGCGGTCATAAAGGGCACACACGAGTCGGCCTTGCTCTCAACGTTCGGCATATGGATGTGCGGATTCGCGGCGGTGACGCTATTGCGCTATCGGGGCTGGCGTCGTATTCGGGAGGCCATAAAGTCCGGCACCCCAATTCATATTCACGCCCCCATTGAGATTCGTTCTGTGCCGGGTTTACTGGAGCCTGGTGTTGTAGGGCTATTCCGCCCGGTTCTCCTGATGCCCGCGAGCATTACAGAACGCCTGAAGCCGTCCCAATTGGAGGCGGTTCTTGCGCACGAGGTGTGCCATGTTCGACGACGCGATAACTTGACGGCGGCAGTACACATGATCGTTGAGGCGATCTTCTGGTTTCACCCACTGGTCTGGTGGATCGGGGCACGGCTAATCGAGGAACGCGAGCGAGCCTGCGACGAAGCCGTACTGAGCTTGGGGAGTACACCACGTGATTACGCCGAAGGAATTCTCAACGTTTTTAAGAGCTATCTGGAGTCGCCGTTAGCTTGCGTATCCGGAGTGACCGGGGCCAATCTCAAGAAACGAATCCAAACGATTCTGAACGGGGGAGTGCCACGCCACCTAAGCCTTGCAAGGAAATTGGCCTTGACCGTTGCAGGGTTGACAGTTCTAACGTTGCCTATCGCGGTAGGCATCGTTGGTGCACCTGAGATCCGAGCTGTATCCCAATTGGCGAAGCCGAAATCCGAAGCTCAAGCGACGCCATCAAACCCGTCTACCAAACCAATCACGTTGCAGTCTCTTGAACTAAAATCTGGAAGGCGCCCCGTTCCAGGCTTTCGCGACCGAGCACGGAGTACCCTTTATCCGGGGTACTACCACATTGACAATGCATCGTTGCGAGACTTGATCGAAGGGGCCTATATGTTGCGAGACTTTCAAATCGTTAGCGGGCCTCCTTGGATCGATTCCCACGATTACGCGGTGACAGCTAAGGCAACTGGGGTACCGTCGCTCGAATTGAGGGGAGCGCTTGGACCAAATTTTCAGGCGCTTCTTCACGACCGGTTCAAATTGAAGTTTCACTACGAGACACGGAAACAGCCTGTGTACGTCCTCATCACGGCGACAGGAGGTAACAAGTTACGGGCCTATAAAGAGCACAATTGTGGCTCCTTCCAATTCACAGGGTATCCGGACCGAAGACTCGAGAATGAATGCGGGGCAGTCTCAGCAGTGAATGAGAAGTTGAATATGCAACTCGATGCTGTTGGCATGAAGATGACGGGCACCAGCCGGGACGAACCCGGTCTTACGGACATTCTTTCTGGTCGCTTGGGCCGTCCTGTACTCGACGAGACTGGACTAATTGGCCGATATGATTTCCGGCTTGAATGGAACGAGGCAGCTACAAGTAAAGCATTAGGGCAACTCGCGACCGGCGCCAATGACCCTTCCATGTTTGCTGCGCTGCAGGATCAGCTCGGGCTGGAGCTGAAGGCGGATGAAGGGCCGGTTAAGGTCCTGGCTGTAGATCACGCTGAGCGGCCTGCGCTCCGTTGATTGACTGGTGGATTGCTTTGTCACAAGATATGTTCCATGATTGTTCATATTTGAGCCTCCTTTCGATAATGAGTAGGTCGAGAAAGGACTACTGTTCGATCAGAACAGAAATGGCGACTGTGGTGACCGATCATCGGAAGGTGGCCCGCCTTGCTGTACCAGGGCACACGTTTCGAAGTTGTTTGCGGGTAGCTGTCGAAATCACGGGCGATCCGGAAGTTGAAATTCAGTTCGGGCGATAACTTCGTTGTTTGACAGGCGCCTGAAATTCTTACGTTTCATCTGTAAGTCAACGCTTATGAGGCTCCGCCCAAACCCCCGGAGTTATCGCTTTGGCCAGATGAAACTGTGATTCCTTCCGGAAGCGGAAGCCTTCGCGGGATTCCGCTTCGTCCCGGCACCGGATAATGCTCGAGTCTCTCTCAGCGTGGCGCTGCCCTCGATCCGGGTGAGTGAGTGTACTCCAAGACGGTGCCGGGCCAGCATCGTCTTGGCTTCGGTTTCGTCCTTGACACAGGCAGCTCCCTGATAGATAACCAGCGCTTTCCAGCCGGTGAATTTTTCGAGATCCGTCGAGGAATTTCGGAAACGCCACACTAGGATTTCCCGGGATGAAACGGCTGGCCGGACGCGCCGGGGTTTGCGGGCTCGGGAGTTTCCAGGTCCAAATTCACGACCACCGGATCCTGACCGCTTCGAACCACCACCGCTTCGCACGGTTCGTGGACCCCGGCGTTGATTTCCTGGTGCGGCACATAAGGCGGCACGTAAATGAAATCTCCGGGACCGGCTTCCTCGCTGAATTCCAATCGATCGCCCCACCGCATGCGCGCGCGGCCGCGCACGACGTAGAGAACCGTCTCGAGTTCGCCGTGATGATGCGGCCCGGTTTTGGCGTCGGGATTTACGACGACCGTACCGGCCCACAATTTGGTAGCCCCGGTGCGTGCGTGGGTGATGGCCGCTTCCCTAGTCATGCCCGGAGTTTGGGGAGTGTTCGCGTCCAGCGTGCCGGCTCGGACGATTTTGATTCCGTGCTCTTTCCAATCCATGCTTCCATTCTGGCGTTCGGCGTGGCAGACGACACAAACCGATGGTCCTCCCTACAGTTTGGAACTTCGAGGCGCCGATTGGCCCACCGGGAAAAACTCCGAACAGTAGTACAAACGGAGCAGTTGTCGCGACTTCGGATTCCTAACCATGATGGAGTCTTCTCCCCGGCGGTAGGTGGAATTACCAGCGAGATCAGACCTGGCGTCACTTCGCGGCTAGAATGGTATCTGTGGTCACGATATGCCGCTCGTCCCGCGAGGTCACGTAATCTGCTGAGACTTTGTCGCGCTGTCGCTTTCTGTTGCCGAGAGGCCACAAAAAGAAGCCCCCTAAAATTTTTGGATGAACTTGGTGGCATCATAAATGTGTCAACTAGTGAGAGCGAGTTGAGAGAACTCGGCGACGCTTAAGCTGATCCGCTTAGGTCAGCATTACCATGGCAAACGCCCCTACGCTCGGGATTCGTTATCAAATCGAAGGTCCGCCTATCGGTCAAGGCGGTATGGGTGTCGTCTACAAAGCTTTCGATAGCGTGACCAAACGGTTTGTGGCCGTCAAAACTTTGAAAGACGACGTTGACCCGTCATCCATCGATCTCTTTCAAAAGGAATGGAGCGTGCTTGCGCAGCTCAGCCATCCCAATATCGTGGACGTTCTGGATATCGGTGAACTCGTTGAAAACGGCCGGCGCAGACCATACTTCGTAATGCCACTTTTGCCAGGCACTACGCTGCACGCACTCATGACAAGAGGGCCACGGCTTGCTCCGGAGCGCGGGGTCGAGATAGTTTGCCAGGCGTGCCGCGGACTTCAGGCGGCTCACAGCCGAGGGCTCATCCATCGCGACTTGAAGCCCAGCAATCTTTTCGTGATGGACGACGATACCGTGAAGATCATCGACTTCGGGGTCGTCCACCTGGTGGACACGGAGAGCCGGGCTTGTATGAAGGGAACCCTAGCGTACATGGCGCCGGAGCAACTCGAACTGAAGCCCGCCAGTTCGAGATCCGACATATTTTCGCTTGGAGTCGTTTGCTACGAAGCCCTCACGGGACAGAAGCCGTTTGAAGGAAGCACGACCCAGGAGATTATTGATGCCATTCGATCTCATATACCGCCGCCGATCTCCCAGTTAAATCCCGCTGTAAACGATCAAGTCAGCCGGGCAGTACACAAAGCGATGGCCAAGCAACCGTACCATCGTTTCTCGAGCGCCCGGGAGTTTTCGAAAATACTGCAGCGCGCAATAAGGAACGAGCATATCGAGATGCTCGATCGCAGTAGGATTCAGCCTCGTATGAACCGCATAAGTAAAGCGCTGAACGACGGCGATTTCCAGTTGGCTAGAGACATCCTGGACGAACTCGAGTCCGAAGGGAATTTCGACCTTGAGATGTCTGTCCTGCGTGCAAAAACAGAGCAGGCCGCCAGATCGCGAACGATTTACCAGCTCATTGAAAGTGCGCGCATGAGGATGGAGGAGCAGGAGTATACTCTGGCCCTGCAGAATGTGCAAAGGGTCCTGGATCTCGATCCGGCGAATATCGATGCACTCGCCATGAAGCGCGAGATCGACAGTGAGCGGAGCGGGCGCGAAATCAAGAAATGGTTTCAAATCGCTCAGCAGCATTTCGACAATAAGCTGTTCGCAAATTCACGCCAGGCGATTGAGGAGATACAGAAGGTAGATCCAACCAACACGCGGGCAAGAGAGCTGCTCGCTGCCGTCGACCGGAGCGAACACGAAATAGGCATGCTGCATCAAGAAAGGCACCGATTGTACGATGCCGCTCTGGAGACATATTGCAACGGTAAAATCGGCAGCGCTCTAAGTGAGCTCGAAAAAGCGATCGATCTGGGCAAGCGCGCTCCCGGGCCGCCCAGCACAGACGGACGATACCTCGCCCTGTACGAGCAAATTCGCTCAGAATCAGAAGGAGACGAGCTGGAATCGCCCCGCCGAGACCAGCGAGGGACGTCGGCGCACTATATTCGAAACGCCGAGAGATCCCGGGGCGCTCTCGGAGCGACAGATCTTTTCTCTTCCGATCCGGATCGTGAATTGGCCATTCGCTGCCCCTTGCCTGGCGAACTGGACCATCATCCCTTATCCGATTTTCAATCACGCCGCGCCACAAGCTCAGAAGATCACTCCGTATTGAGCGGGTTTTCGTTCGGGACGAAGCTTGTGGCGATTTTAGCCGTAGTGGTTCTCGCCAGTGCCGGACTCTTCCTTAGTATTAGGCCAGGAAGTCACTCCAATTCGGCCGGGAATATCCGGCCGTCGGTCATATTCCAAGCGCGCGGTGGCGCTGACGCGTCTCAAAGGACAGCCGCGCCCGTGACGACTCGAAACGAAGACATGCCCCAAAGCCAACCTCCTTCGCTGCCCGTCAAACTGGCGCAGTCCGATGGAGGTCTCTCCCCAGTCTCGTTTCACTTCGTGAGCAACCCGGCGTTGGCGCGTGTCGTTGTGGACAACAACTATCGACTGACTTGTTTGACGCCATGCGAGCTGCCACTTCCACAGGGTCGCCACACGTTCCTGATGGCCGCGCCGGGCTATGACCCAGTAAAGCGCATCGTGCAAGTACCAGAAAGTACAAGGTCGTTTGCGTCTTTGACAGAGGAGCTGAAAACAGTTCGCCTGATCTCCGTCCCGCAAACCGCAGCGCTTTCCGTGGATGGCCAGCCGAAAGGCCAAACGCCGATGACCCTGCGCCTCGCGGTTGGGCAGCACAAGATCAGGATTACCAAGGATGAAACTGCGACAGAGAGTACGATCAACGTCACTCAAGACGATCTTGTATTTAAGATTGTTTTGAATACTGCCGCTCAGTGAAATTCGAGGATGCGCTATTGAAGGCGCGAGGGGTCCGGCATTTTTGCCAGACGGGGCGCTCGTGGGTGGTCGCCCAGCATTTGGTAAATGGATCTCCTTGCCAGTTCCCGGTTTGTGGCCGGATCACGGACGATCCAAACATAATTCCCGGTTTGCGGACTGCCAGACTCTGATAATCTATTCACACTAAGAAGCTATCCTAAGTTGTCCTGAGCGCCGGCGGTCATTGAGCCGGAATTTGCTACACCGCGCTGGAGCGGGCTCGAAGGGAGGACAAATGACGAGATACGGAGTATCGCTCTCGCTCAACCTGCTATGCATTTTTTGGATCGCGTTGTGCCCCGGTTTGTCTGGCCAGGAGCCGAGCGCTTCGTTCCGGCCGGTGATTCCTCGCACTTGGGACGATGCCGCGATTCAAACACTGGAAGTGCCGTTGGCGCATGCACAGTCGTCTCCGGTACATGTAAGCGCCAGCTATTACTACCGCATTCCGGTACGCCCGATTTATAAAAGTTACCCCGTGTACGAAGTGGCGCACGAACCGAAGGGATATTGGACTTGGCTTCAGAAGCGCGAACCAGTGATTCTTTGGGACGACTCCGGACACCGGCCCACATTGCAAACAGAAGCGGATTGGATTAAGGCTGGTGAACTCGTATTTCAAGCGCCTGTCACTTACGACACAGAATTGTTCCTGCCCGAGGTGCGAGATCCGAAGGCGCATCAAGTTTTTGGACCACCGCTGACGCGAGAGGGAGTAAACCCGTTCGTGCATTGGGTAATTCGTGAGAAGGGAAAGGTAGAACTGGGTTTCGCCGATTGTGGGGAGTGTCATTCCCGGGTAATGCGGAACGGCACGATTCTCAGGGGTGCGCAGGGCAACTTGTCGATCGATCTGGCAATCGGATTTGCCATGCCGGGCCAACTCGAACGAGCCTCCAATAAACAACAATTTCTTGAATTCATCCGCGAGGGAGAGCGCTCGCAGTTCGAGACACCGTGGCTCAAGCCCGGACAAGAGCAGCTCGACTACGCTCACATGTCTTTGCAGGAAATCGCCGCAAGTCACAACGCGATACCTGTAGGGGTCTTCGCGCGGCAGCGCGCCAGTGTACTCTATCCGCCGCATATCCCAAATTTGGTCGGCGTCCAAAATCGCAAATATCTTGACGCAAGCGGACTCGTGCAGCAGCGTAACATTGGCGACTTGATGCGTTATGCGGCGCTGAACCAGGGCGGAGATCTTCTCTCGAGTTTCGGCGGTTTTATTCCAGTGGGTGCTGGCTTCAAGACTTTGCCGGACCCGGACAAGATTTCGCCGTTAACGGCCATTCCGGATCGCTATAGCGACGAGCAGCTCTACGCGCTAGCTCTCTACATATATTCTTTGCGACCGCCGACCAATCCCAATCCGTTTGATGCCCTCGCGTCTCAAGGACAAAAAATCTTTCAGCGCGAGGGCTGTTCGGGATGTCATCCGCCGCCCTTTTACACGAACAACATGCTAACGCCAGCCCTGGGTTTCCGCTCTCCGGAGACCAGTAAGAACTATGATGTTCTGCCCATCAGCGTCGGAACCGACCCGGGCTTGACGATGCTGACCCGGCGTGGAACCGGTTATTACAAAGTGCCTTCGCTTCAGGGAGTGTGGTATCGAAGCATGTTTGGTCACAGCGGCTGGTGCGCAACACTCGAGGACTGGTTCGACCAACGGCGCCTACGGAACGATTACAACCCGACGGGATTCAAAGGTTATGAAGTCGATAGGCGCGCAGTCAAGGGCCACGAATTTGGTTTGAGTCTTTCAGCTGAAGAAAAGAAAGCCCTCATCGCTTTTTTAAGGACCATCTGATGAACGACGATCCGGAATCGAAGTAGTGACCTTTACCTGGTGGTTCAAGAAATCGCTGCATGCCACGCCGCGCAGGAATTGGCTGCAAACCGTCGTCGCGTTCGCAAACTCTACAGCGATCGGCTAATAGGAACGGCTCTCGGGAGGAAAGGCGGCCCTAGTGACGCTGTTTTCGACCTGCAGCTCATGTATCGCCTAAACATCTATGGCCTAAACGAGGTTGCGAGCCGGGCCACGCGACTCGCTTCCAGCGTGGCGGGCACTACGCGCATTGCCTCCAGATAGCGGCTGAGAATCGCAATTTGCTCTTCCGTGTTCCAGGCACGCTCTGGCACGGACCGCTCCGCCAAGTTGAGGATGTTGCCGAACTCGTCCTTCTGCAACCGTGGCACGTGCGGGTTACGCCTCTTGCGCGTGATGGCTTCCTGTAGGGCGCGCTCGGCCAGGGGAGTCCAGACGGTTTGATAAGCGTGCGCGACCACGGCCAGGTGAACCTGCCCGGCGGGTGCAGGCCTGGCATCGCGCACAACTTCCGCGCAAGCTTGCTGGAAGGCATCCGTCAGGCCTTTCATCTCCGCTATGCTGTCCGACTTGTTGAAATTGGCGGGCAGATGGTCCACATCGGCAAAAAGAGATTCGAAGCTCCGGCTCGTGGCCGGGTCGACGATGTAAGTCCAAGGATAACTTCCGCCTATCATAATTGGGCAGGGCAGGTAATGCGCGGCCTGGTGGCGGTCGGACGAAGTGAAATGCTGCCGCACGGCGCCCCCTGCAGGGATGCTGACCATCGCGTTAAGGCTCAGCCTGTTGGCAGCGCGGAGCAGACTCAAGTAACAGAGCACAGTCGCAACTCGCTCGTTACGGCCAATGCCATGGTGAGTCGCCTTCGCGACGTCCGTCTGAAAGCGCTCGACCGTCTTCCTGCGGAAGATCTCAGCCTGAGTCGTTTGCGGGTCGACCTCGTAACGTTTGGCCACTTGCACCTCCTCGGGAAGGGATCGTCAGTGCATTTTAAGGCCTAAGCTGATCGGGGTCAATCATTTTTCGGTTCGGGGTTAACAGGCCGACAACCGATCTCCAGCGTGTGCTGCTCCTGCCCCACAGTCAACACTCATTGGACCGGGTCGACTTTGAGTCCTTCACGCGCGAGATCTCCGGGACTGGGAATGACCGTCTCGCCTTCGCGCAGCCCGGAGACGATCTCCATGCGGTCGCCATAATCGCGGCCGATTTGGATCTTCTGCAAATGCACGGTGTGATCGGCTCGGAGAATCGCGACCTCCGTTCCGCTGGGGCGAACGAGGAGCGCATCGCTAGGGAGCAGCAAGGGAGGATTGGATCGAGGGCTGCTGAACGAAACCTGGGCATACATGCCGGGCAGCAGCGCGCCATCACGATTGGGTACGTGTACTTCCACGAGCATGGTACGGCTATTGGGATCGAGCGACCCGGCGGTGCGGGCCACGGCGCCCGTGAAAATGCGTCCGGGCAAATTGGAAACTCGCAAAGTGGCGGCCTGGCCTCGCCGGATGAAGCTTGCATTGGATTGCGGGACGTTTACGTAAGTGCGTAGCGTGTCCATCTGCGCGATGCGAAACAGCAGCGTGCTGCCGGCGCTCACCAGGGCGCCGACATCTACATTGCGCAACGTGATCACGCCGGCGAAGGGCGCTTTCACGACGCGATAACCGCTCATGCTTTCGAGACGCGACAGATTGGCCTGGGCGGCCGCAACATTGCTTTGCTGCGCGGCGATGGCTTTTTCGAGCGCGTGGGTACTGGCGATTTGCGCCTGATATTGCGCCTGGTACACGTCGTTTTCCTGGCGCGAAACAGCGCCCTGGGTGACAAGGCTGGCATAGCGTTGGGCGCTGACGCGGGCGAGTTCCATGTTCGCTTTACCTTGCTCGAGGTTTGCAAGCGCGCCTTCCAGCGCCGCTCGAGCTTGCGCCACGGCCGCCTTGGCCTGGCTCACCTGCTGGTCTAATTCGGGCGCTTCAATTTCGACAACCGGCTGACCGGCCTGCACGCGATCGCCAATATCGGCCATGCGGCGCTTGATATATCCGTCAGCGCGGGCGAGGATGGGAGCTTCGGTAACCGCCTGGATGTTGCCGGGCAGCTCCATCTGACTCGTTTGCGAGGAGCGCGCGATTTGCACGACTTTCACGCGCGGCAAAGCCTGCTCTTGTTCGAGCGCTTCGCCCGCAACGAGCGCGGTTCGCTTTTTGAGCGGAATGTATCCACCCAGAAACAGAATCACGAGCAGGACGGCAATCCCCAATGCGATCGCCCAGATGGTGTGGCTCGAAGGATGCCAGCGGTTCAGTGACGGGGGCGCGAGATTAATTTCCTCGGATTCACGTTGATTGGGTTCGATGGATCGCATTAGAGGCCGAGATGTTGAAGCTGCAATTCGTGATCGACGGGAGATTTTGTCCGCAGATAGCTGTAGATGATCGGAACGACGAAGAGCGTTGTGACGGTGGCGAACAGAAGGCCGCCGATTACGGCGCGTCCTAGAGGCGCATTCTGCTCCGCGCCTTCGCCGAAACCGAGCGCCATGGGCAGCATACCGAGAATCATGGCGGTGGCCGTCATCAATACCGGCCGGATGCGGGCGTGGCCGGCGGAGAGCATGGCATCCCGAGCCGAAGGCAGGAACTCGCGCTGATCGTTGGCGAACGTGACCATCAGGATACTGTTCGCAGTGGCGACGCCGATACACATGATGGAGCCCATAAGGGAGGGGACGCTCAGCGTGGTTCCGGTGACGAAGAGCATCCACAAAATTCCGGCGAGCGCCCCGGGCAGAGCCGTCAGGATGATAAAAGGATCGAGCCAGGACTGGAAATTCACCGTCATGAGAAGGTACACGAGGACGACGGCGAAGATCATGCCCAATCCGAGGCGGAAGAAGGACGATTGCATGGTTTCGATTTGTCCGCGCAACTCCAGGGTTGTGCCGCGGGGCAGACCTGGCTCCGCATCGCGCATGATTTTTTCCACTTGCGCACCCACGCCCCCAAGATCGCGGCGGGCGACGTTCGCGTAGACATCGAATACCGGCCAGACGTTGTAGTGGTTGAGGATCACCGGAGCATACTCACGCTCGACGCTTACGAGATTCGAAAGAAGTTGGGTGCTGCCTGCCATGGCTCCGGGATTCCCATAGGCCTGCGAAGCGCCGCTCGGCGATGCCCCGATATTGTTGTTGGCGGAGGCTTCCGTCTCCGGGCTGTTCGAGGCCGATACCGGCGTGCGGAGTAACGCGTCCAGGGAATTGATGCGGTATTGAGGCGTTTGCACGCCCACGTTGTAGTTGACTCCGTTAGCCCAGTTTATCCAGAAATTTGGCGCTACGGAGCCATTGCCGGTGAGGGATATCAGCATGCTGCTGGTGACATCGCGCTGCGTCAAGCCTAATTCCGATGCCTTGGTCCGATCCACGTTCAGGCGGATTTGCGGCTGACCGACCACCTGGTGGACGTGAACGTCGGCGGCGCCGGGGATGTTCGCGATCTTGTTCGAGAGATCCTCGGCGATTTTGTAATTGGCGGCGGCGTTTCGCCCGACAATTTGCAGATCGATGGGCGCCGGAAGACCGAAGTTCAAGATCTGGCTGGTGATGTCGGCCGGCTGGAAGAAGAAGCTCATCTCCGGAAATTTTTCGTGGAGGCGTTTACGAAGCTCGACTTCGTAGCCGCGGGTCGAGCCGTGTTTCTCTTTGCGGAGCGAAATCAGAATTTCGCCGTCGGCGCTCGAGATGGTGGGGATATCTCCTTGCGCGATGCTGGTCCAACTATTCGGTATGCCGATATTGTCGATCAGGGAATCGATTTCGCCGGCCGGAAGGATGCGGCGGATTTCGTGTTCGACTTGCGAGAACATGACTTCCGTTTCTTCGATGCGCGTACCGACTGGACAGCGCGTGTGCAGGCGCATCTGGCCGGAATCTACGTTCGGAAAGAAGTCTTCGCCGACCAGCCATGCGAGACCGAGTGATGCCAAAGAAACGCCCATGAATGCGGTGAGGACGCGCCCTCGATGGCGCAGCGACCAATCGAGCAGGCCCATGTAGCGGAAGCGAAGGGCCTCGAAGGCGCGGTTAAAGACATAATGCATGCGCCAGAACACGCCCCGGCCACCCGCCGTTTCGCCGTGTGTCCCCTGTTGATACAGATGAACTTCGGACTTAAGAAGAAACGCCACCATGGTCGGCACCAGCGTGCGGGAGAGCATGTAGGAGGCGAGCATGGCGAAGACAACCGCCATCGCGAGGGGCGTGAAGAGATATCGGGCCGTTCCTGTGAGCAGTAACACGGGCACGAACACGATGCAGATTGAAAGCGTGGCGACAAAGGTCGGCACGGCGATCTGTTGCGCGCCATCGAGCACCGCGCGAAGCAGCGGCTTTCGCATGGCCATGTTGCGGTGCGTGTTTTCTATTTCGACGGTGGCGTCGTCGACCAGAATGCCGACGGCGAGCGCCAAGCCTCCGAGAGTCATCACGTTGATGGTCTGCCCAAGCAGGTTCAGGAGGCTAAGAGAAGCAAGAATCGAAAGCGGAATCGAGATGCAGACGATGAGGGTGCTGCGCCAACTGCCGAGAAACAGCAGGATCATGGCGCCGGTGAGAACCGCCGCGATCAGGGCTTCGCGCACGACACCCTGAATGGAGGCGCGGACGAAGATGGATTGATCGGCAAGCGCCGTTACCTTCAGCTCCGGCGTAACGTTAGCGAGAATGCGCGGAAGGGCCGCTTTGACGGCATTGACAATACCGAGCGTTGAGGTTTGGCCGTTGCGGGTGATGGTCAGAAGAACGCCGCGAGAACCATTCGTGCGAACGATATTGTTCTGGACATTGAAGCCGTCATGCACTTGCGCCACATCGCGGATATAGACCGTTGCGCCATTGACGGTTTTGATGGGCAGATTGTTCAGATCGTTGAGGTCGAGCGGGCTGCTGTTGACCCGGATCAAATACTCGGTTCCAGCGAGCTTGGCGGTGCCTGCCGGGAGGATCAGGTTTTGCGCGCTGAGCGCATTTGAGACGTCGATAGGAGAAAGCTGTTTGGCATAGAGATCATCCAGATTCAGGTCCACCATCACCGAGCGCTGTTTTCCGCCCAAGGGATAAGACACGGAAGCGCCCTGCACGGTGCCGAGCGGAGTTCGGATGAAGTTATTGCCCAAATCGAAAATTTCCTGCTCGTGCAGGGTCTTGCTCGAGAGACTGAGCTGCAGGATAGGGACAGTTGCGGCGTCGTACTTAAGCACATTCGCGGGGAACATGCCGGGCGGCATCTGACGCAGACCGCTTTGCATGGTAGCGGTTACTTGCGCCACGGCCATATCGACCTTGACGTTCGAATGGAAATAAATCTTCACCACCGCGTAGCCGTTATAGGATTGCGATTCGATGTGCTCGATATCGTTCACGTTGGCGGTAAGGCTGCGCTCGAAGCCGGTGACGACGCGCTTCTCCATCTCTTCCGGCGACAAGCCTCCATAAACCCAGAGGACGCTGACGATGGGAATGTCGATGTTCGGGAAGATGTCGACGGCCATTGTGACAATCGAGACGCCGCCGAGAATGGCGATGACAACGGCCATCACCACGAAAGTGTAGGGACGACTGAGGGCGAGCCGGACGATCCACATAATGATCTTTCGCGTCGAGAGGACGCGCTAATCAATTATGCAGGTTTGCATTTGGAGCTAGCGCCAGCGCGGGCTTAGTTCAGGCCGCTGGCCGGTACGAAGCCGCGCGGGACGGGGACGCCATCGCCGAGCAAGCCGGCCCGCAACGCCATGAGGCTTTGCAGACCGGTAAGGATCTGTTGTACTTTAATCTCCACTAGCCAGACGCCATCCGAAGCTCCCCGGCAATTCATCACATCGCCGAGAAACAGAGCGTCGTTGTACTCGACGCTGACTACCGTGGAGAGACTCAGCCGCTCCGGCGATTCCAAAAGGAGTCGCTTCCCCTCCATACTCTCGAATGTACACGGAATCTCGTGTTTTGATCCATCCGGGTCGCCGGTAGGCACCTGAATGACAGCGGAATGGGGATGATCGCCGAATGAGGTTGTCACATCCAGGCTTATCGGCGGGATTGGGCGCTTACTTTAGAAATGTGATTCGATGAAAAACCAGAGCGACGCGCCGACCGCCACGGGCAACAGCAACTCTAGTATGGTCCGGAGGGATTGTAATCTGGATTTCTGTTCCGGCTCGCTGGGCTGCGGCTCGGGATGGCTAGGGCGCATGCTCTCGCGGAGCCGGCACTCCACCTCGCTCGGCCTATCCTGGAAGGTTCTTAGCAGTTCCTCGCGGCCATGTTTATCGGCGATGAGAATGGTCGCCGAATTGATGCCGCGGGTGCAGGAAACCAGTTTCTGACGCAACTCGGGCGGAACATCCTCCACCGAGCGGTAGACGCGGGTCTCGCGTCCCGTAGCGATAAAAATCGTAGAGCTCCTGGCCGTCAGTTGTGCCATCTTCTCTCAATCCACTCCTTAAGTTCCGGAAGCGCGAAAGCGCTGAATGGGAATTACGCCGAGTTCGTTACCCGCATTATCCAGGGTAACCTGAATGAATCCAAGCGCTGCCTTGGAAAGCGACTTGTCCTTACGATAGATCAGCCCCACGCGGCGGATCATCGGCTCCGGGCCGAGCGGAACGCAGAAAAGCTTTTTGGCTTCTTCTTCCTCATGGCAGTGCGAGGCGGCGAGGAACGATAGCCCGAGATTCGCCATTACGAAGCGCTTGATCATCTCGGTAGAGTCCAGTTCCATGGACACATTTAACTCGTCCTGCACGGAATCGAGCCAGGTATTCAGGCGAGCCCGCGTGGTGCCAGTTTTCGGAAGGAGAAGTTGCTGGCCGAGCAGATCCGCGGGCGTCACTCTTGGATAAGACGCGAGCGGGTGCCCGGCTGGAACAAGCAACTTGATCTCATCCGAATGAATTTTGACGACCTGCAGTTTTTTCTCCTGCACGGGAAGCTGGGTGATGCCGAAATCGGCTAAATTATCGAGCACGGCCTGCACCACGCGCGTGCCATAGGAGCGGTCGACCAGCAACTGTACGTTCGGGAATTGCTTTTTAAACTCCGCGAAGACTCCCGGCAGCACGTAGATGCAGGTGGCCTCGTTGGCAGCGATCACGAGTTCACCGCGCGGAATTTTTTCGAGCTCGTTGATGGTGTCCTGCGCGCGCCGCCGCAAGGCCAGAATTTGCTCCGCGTGCTCGGCCAGAATACGGCCGGCGACGGTGAGTGAGATGCGGGTGCCGTAACGCTCGAACAGAGTGGTGTTCAGCTCGAGTTCAAGCTGCCGGACCTGGGCGCTGATAGCGGGCTGGGTACGATAGCACGTTTGCGCCGCCTTCGAGAAGCTCTTGAGACGAACTATCTCAAGGAACGTATGAAGTTGGTCAAGATCCATAGCGCGGAGAGGCGCAATTAAGCAACGCAAGTGCCTGCACGGGCTTGGTAGAAATTGTACCAGTTAGATGGCGCCCGGACATGCTAGTCGACCTTCTTCAACATCTTGGCCCCGGGGGGCAGCGCGAAGATATTCGGCGGCAAAGGCGCGTCGATCTGCACTTTATTGGCGAACATCTGGTAGGTCTTGTACCCGTTTCTGTGGCGCTCGATGGTGAAAGGCCACTGGACGCCGCCGGCATCGCGCCATTTGTCGAAATCGGTGACTTCGTCGTTGCGCTGCTTGGTCACCGGATCGAGCCAGGAAAAGCTTTGCCGCACTGGCAGCATCGTATTGTGATCGAAAAACACGCGGACCGTGCTGCCGGTCGTATCCGTCACATCGACGACTTCGACGTGGGTGCTGATGTGAACTTCGCTGCCAACATAGTCGTAGAGCATTCCCGGCTCGTCGCGCCGGAAGCGCAACAGGTAGAGAATGTCGTTTCGGGTGGTGCGGAGGTAGCGCTCCCAGTTTTCATCCGGCAGGGGACGCGCGCCGCGAAAGGTGATGTCCCAGCCCTGATCACCTAAAAAGAGATACGAGTAGTCTTGCTTTTTGCCAAGCAGCTCGCGCTCGCGGATCTGAAGGCCCTTACCCGGCTGGTTGTCGAGATATTCAGTGTAAATCGTGGTGACGTCGTAGCCGTTCATTTCGTCGTGGAAGAACGAATAGATACGCCCGCTTGCCATGCGGGTGTGCATGTGCAGGAAACGGTCGCCGCCGAGCGCGGCAATGGCTTGATCGATGACCTGTCTGCCCTTGCCCGGCGTGTTAGTCTGGGCGCCGAGTGTAAAGGCGCACGCAAGCGCAAGAACCAGCCTAAGTGCCAGAGCAAGCTTAGGCGCAAACAATGGAACGGACCTCGAATTTTTCTGCGGCGTCATCCGTATCGCGCGAGTGAATCGGACCGCCGCGGCCGCTCAAAGATCGGCCCTGCCGGCCATTGAGCACGGATTGGATCTCGGCAACCACGGCCAGCGCGACTTGTTCAGGACCATCGGCGCCGATATCGAGACCCATGGGCGCATGCATTTGCGGCGCGAGCGCGGCGGGATCTAGATCCGCATCGGCCAGTAATTGCGCCGTCCGCTTGGCCGGCCCCAGTACACCCAGATAGGGAAGCCGCTGGGAAGACAGCTCACGTAACACTTCAAGATCCTGGCTATAACTATGAGACATAATTAGGGCTACTGTCCAGGAATCGAAAGGCACAGCGCGGGAGCCGCGTAGCGCGACTTCGTGCGCCCGTGGAAACTTTTCGCGGCGGGCATAGTGCGCCCGGCCATCAAACACCCATACTTCCCATCCAAGATTCCTGGCAAGCTCCGTAACCGGGACGGCGTCATCGCCGGCTCCGTATACCAGCAGACGTATCGCGGGTTGCAGCGTTTCGATCCAGACTTCATCGGCGCTGAGAACGTGCTCGATCGAAGCAGGCCGGCGTTGGGTCCGGACATCTCGAATGATGTCGAGCGCGGATGGTTGGCCGGGCGTAAGGCGCTCGAGGCGCACATGGATGATGCCGTTGCAGCCGAGGCCAAAGCCGCCGGTGGAAATTTCTCCGTCGGGCGTAGTATCGTAGCGGCGGACGACCGGACCTTTTTCGGTGAGCCACCAGGCTTTTTTGAGCAGATCTTCTTCGAGACAACCGCCGCTAATGGACCCGGCATGGCGGCCGCCTTGCGTGATGAGCAGGCGCGCTCCGGGCAAGCGATAGGAGGACCCGCGCGTTTTCACAACAGTCGCAAGAACCGCGGATTCACCGGCGCTTTGCGCGGCCGACCAGAGTTCGAGGATGCGCTCCAGCTCTTTCATACGTGAAGAAAGCTCACTACCAGCTTAGCGTTGACCGTAGTAGGCGTCTTCGCCGTGTTTGCGCAGGAAATGCTTGTCGCGGAGGGCGTCGGAAAGCGATTCGGCATCGGCGCGGATGGTGACCGTCAGGTAAGCCATATGCGCGATCTCTTCGACGATCGCCGCGGTATGGGCGGCATCCGTGACCGATGCGCCCCAGCAAAACGGCGCATGCCCAGCGACGAGCACGGCCGGCGTTAATAGCGGATCTATGCCGGCGAAACGGCGAATGATGACTTGTCCGGTATTCCATTCATAGCTGGAATGGATGTCGCCGGGTTGCATGGACGGCGTGATGGGAATGGGTCCGCGAAAATAGTCGGCGTGGGTTGTGCCAAGACAAGGTATTTCTACTCCGGCTTGCGCCCACGAGGTCGCGTAGCGCGAGTGCGTGTGGACGATTCCGTGAACACCCGGGAAAGCTCGGTACAGCGCGAGATGAGTGGGCAGGTCGGAGGAGGGGCGCAGCGAGCCTTCGAGAATCTTTCCATCGAGATCTGTCACGACGAGATTTTCCGGAGTGAGCCGATCGTAGGGGACACCGCTCGGTTTGATCACTACTTTTCCGCTGGCGCGATCGTAGCCGCTGGCGTTGCCGAAGGTAAAGATGACCAGATCGCGGCGGACGAGCTCGATATTGGCTTCGAAAACTTCCCGGCGCAGTGATTTCATTTGGCAGTCCTGGCCATTGCGGCTATCTGGCGCAGTTGAGGAAGCACGTCCCCAATGGCTACGGCCTCCGATTTCTTGGCGCCCAAGGCGAAATATAGACGTTTATAGAGACGGAATAATTCCTCATAGACTGTGACGCTTGTGGGATCGGGATAAAAAGCGCGGTGAGGCGGGCAGAGGGCTTTCTGGGCGTCTTCAATCGAAGGAAACGCTTTCGCCGCGAGGAAAGCAAAAATGGCCGAGCCAAGGCTCGTCACGTCGCCTTGGGGCACCAGGATCGGCTTGTTTAGTACGTTGGCGTAGACCTGGTTTAAAACGTCGTTGCGCTGGGGAATGCCGCCGCCATTGATGATGCGCTCGACGGAGGCGCCGTATTCGGCCATGCGCGCCAGAATCACTCTCGTATGGAACGCGGTGCCCTCAATTGCCGCGAAGAGTTCGTCGGTAGCGGTGCTCGTTAAATGCCAGCCGAAGGTGACGCCGCCCAATTCCGGATTGACGAGGACGGTCCGGTCGCCGTTATCCCAGGTGAGGCGCAGCAGGCCGGTTTGACCGGCGCGATAGTCTTTCAAGCCACGCGACAATTCGGCCGCCGTTTTACCGGCGCGGGTCGCGATGCTCTCGAAAATATCGCCCACCGCCGACAATCCGGCTTCAATACCGGCCATCTGCGGATCCACCGAACCCGGAACCACGCCGCAGACGCCCGGGATCAAACTAACCTTGTCGCTAAGGCCGATGATGCAGGTTGAGGTGCCAATGACGTTGACGACGTCGCCCAGTTTCACTCCCGCGCCGATGGCGTCCCAATGCGCGTCGAATGCGCCGACCGGAATCGGAATTCCGGCGCGCAGGCCGAGCTTGGCGGCCCATTCTTCGGATAGCGTGCCGGCCAGCGAGAAAGAGGTGCGATACTGGCCGCCGAGCTTAGCGCGAATTCCTTTGAGCAGCGGATCTACGGATGCGAGAAAACCTTCCGGCGGAAGGCCGCCGAGCGATTCGTTCCACATCCACTTGTGGCCCATGGCGCAAATGCTGCGCGGGGCTTTGTCGACGCTACGAATCCCGCACAAAACCGTCGCCACATAATCACAGTGTTCAAAGGCCGTGAAAAAGCGAGCGCGCTTCTCTGGATTGTGGCGGAGCCAATGCAGGAGCTTCGAGAATCCCCATTCGGACGAATACGTACTGCCCGACCACTTGATAGCTAGCAAGCCGGATTCGTGCGCTTTTTCGGTGATTTCGGCGGCTTCGCGCCAGGCGCGGTGATCGCACCATAGATAGTAATCGTCGAGTGGCTCGAGATTTTCGTCGACAGGAATGACGCTCGAGCCAGTGGTATCGAGCGCGATGGAGGCCACCGCGCTGCCCGAGACTCCCGCTTCCTGCAAGGCTTTGCGCGTGGCTTCGACCAGCGCGGCCATGTGATCGGCGTGACTCTGGGTGGCGTGATCGGGATCGTCTTTCTTGCGGTGCAGCGGATATTCGGCAATCCCGGAGCCAAGCCTTCCCTTCTCACTATCGAAGAGCGAGACGCGCACACTGAGCGTCCCGAAATCGACACCCGCGACCACCGTGCTCATGCTTTGTGCCAGTGCATGTCCCAGCCGAGATATTTGGTGGTGGCTTCATATACCTGCGGCGCGACGGACGAAAAGTTAGCGGCCGTGTGATGCTCGAAGCCACGCTCGCAGATGAAGCGCAGCAATTCCTGCAGGCGGGGGATTTCCACAACGCCCGCACCGCCGAAGGTTTCGAGCGGATCGTCGGTGAAACGGCCGCCCCCGACATAGCCGCGCACCTTCCCTGCCCGGTCGTCCGTTGAGACGCGCGCAAAAGTCATGGCGCCGGACTTCACGCGGCCTACCACCGTGCCAAACGTGTTCAGTTTGCCGACCGTGCCGGCGATGATTTCCTGGAAATCCATTTTGAAGTCGGCGAAGAAGTGTTTCGGCAGATTGCTGCAATGGAAGCAGACCGCTTTATTCGGGTCCTCGCCGTAGTTATTGTTCCAATCGAGGAGCGCGCTGGGACTTTCGGACGCGAGCCGCAACGCGTGCATGCCGACCACGCCGGCGATATCCACTTCGCAGGCGCTCGACATCAGATCGTTGCTCATCATGCTCATTACGGTGCAAGGCACCACGCCGAAGTATTCTTCGAGCGCCGTCCAGCACTGCACGGCACTGATGGCGGTGTCGGTCTCGCGCATCCAGCCGTCGATTACAGCGCCTAGTTTCGCCATCTTCATAAGCGACGGGGCCGGAACGTCGCGGGTCGAGACGTAGGAATGCATGAGTTGGAGTTTCGCTTGCGCGGCCGGATCATCATCCTTCATGCGGTCGATGCGGCCCAGGATTTCCGAAAGATCGATGGTGATGACCGAAATTCCATTCGCTTCGAGCAGTTTCTCGCTGTAGCGAACCGTGTTGAAAGCCGCCGGACGCGCTCCGATCGAGCCGACGCGCAGCCCGCGCAGGCCGCGCACTACGCGGCACACTCCGAGAAACCATTGCAGATCTTCGGCGAACTCGGGCGACGACGGATCTTCCGTGTGCAAGGTGGTGAGCGAATAGGGGATGCCGTACTGCATCAGGTTGTTGCAGGCCGACATTTTGCCGCAAAAGCTGTCGCGGCGGTCGCGGATGGTCATCTTGCCGCGCGTATCGGGTGTCGCCTGCACGAGTACGGGAACCGGGAAGCCGGCGAGGCGCAGCGTATCAGCGATAGCGCGTTCGTCGCCAAAGTTGGGGAGCGTCACGACCACTCCGTCGAGCGTGTCGCGGTGCTGCTTGAACAGCGCGGCGCAACGCTTGGCTTCTTCGAACGTTTCGACCGCGCCGAACTTCGATTCCTCGGTGGTCAGCGCCACGACATCGGCACCCGCCTCTTCTAGAACGCGAAGCATGTCCTGGCGGCCAGTGGCCGCGAGATGATCCGGGAAAAAACCGCGATTGCCGACGATCAGGCCCAGCTTCGGGCGCGGTTTGGTAGCAGTTTGTGGCATTACTTTCTCTTAGGATAAAAGCGGATGAAATAAATCAATCCAAGGATAAGGAGCAGTGCGCCCCACCAGACGCCTGCGTGCAAGTTGGCGAGTACGGCTGGACGTTCGGGCGGCGACACGAACTCGTACAAGCCCGCGCCCAGGATGAGGACGCCATAGGCGGTCAACAGCGTGCCGATGAAAAACCAAATGGAGAGAGAACCTTTTTCGTGCATCGCGTGACCTACCAGAAAATAACGTTCAAGACGACGAAGACCACGCACACAAGGGCGGCCCAAAAGACGGGACGCTGATAGAGGGGTAGATGGCCTTCGGATGGGATTTCCGTCGCGCCATACACCAGCCCAACCAATTCTTGGCTCGGCTTCGGCTTGGTCAGCAGACTAACGACGATCGTCACCGCTACGCAAATCAACCAGGACCATAAGGCGCGATACATGTCCTCCGCCATGGGCTTCGCGTGCGGAGAGAACGCAATATAATTCAGCGCCGCCGGATCAGTTCTCAGCCAAATCCACATGCCGAGCGAACCGGCCGTTCCTACCAAGAGACCCCAGAATCCACCGGCCGGTGTTGCGCGCTTCCACAGCATGCCCAGGATGATCGTGCCGAATAACGGTGCGATAAAGGTCGCGAATAGCGCCTGCACATAATCCATGATGCTCAGGAATTGCATAACCAGGTAGGCCGTTCCAATGCTGATCAGGACGCCAATCACGGTACACCAGCGGCCCATCGCCAGGTAATGCGCATCGGTCGCGGTCTTGCGGATCAAGGCGCGGTAGATATCGTAGGTCCAGACGGTGGCAAATGCGCTCACGTTGCCGGCCATGCCCGACATGAATCCGGCGATCAGCGCGGTGATGCCCAAGCCCAGCAGTCCGGGGCCGCAATAGCGCGCCAGCATAAGGGGCAAGACTTCGTTATAGGTATGCGCGCCGCTGCCGGCAACCGACTCGCCGACCAGTTTCTCGGGCAGCACCGCCAATGCTAGCAGTCCCGGAAGAATCACGATAAAAGGAACCGCCATCTTGAACGCCGAGCCAATGATCGGCGCCATTTTGGCGCTGCGCAAATCGCGCGCCGCAAGCACGCGCTGGACCACTAGAAAATCGGTTGTCCAGTAACCAAAGGAAATGACGAAGCCGAGACCCAGGACGATGCCGGTCCAATGAATGCCCATGGGATTGGCCGTGAAATCGCCGAGCCCTCGCCAGAGATGCGTGTAATCCTGATCCGGAAAATTGGCGTGGATACGCCGCACCATGCCGCTCCAGCCGCCCGCTTCGATCAATCCCAGGATCGAGATGACCAGCGCTCCCAGCCATATCAAAAAGAACTGCAGCACTTCGTTGAAGATGGCCGATAGCAAACCGCCGAGGAAGACGTAAGCGGCAACCGTGAGCGAGGAAATCCAGATACTGAAGCTGATATCCCAGCCGAGAATGATTTTCAAGACCAGGGCCATCGAATACATATTGATGCCGCTCATCAACACAGTCATCAAACCGAACGAAATCGCCGATACGGCGCGCGCGGGCTCCCCGAAGCGCAATTTGAGATAGCCAGGTACTGAGTGCGTCTTCGAAATGTAGTAGAACGGCATCATCACCAAGCCCAGAAAGAGCATGGCCGGTATAGCGCCGATCCAATACCAATGCGTCGCCAGAATTCCGTACTGATAGGCGGAGCCGGCCCAACCCATGAGCTCGAGCGATCCGAGATTGGCGGCAACGAAGCTGAGTCCCGCCACCCAGGCGGTCATGTCGCGCCCAGCCAGGAAAAAATCCTCGCCTGTCTTGGTGAAGCGCTTTAGATAAAAGCCGATTCCCAAGACCATCGCGAAGTACAGCCCGATGATGACCAGGTCTACCGGGTGAAGCGATAACAACTTCTCGGGCGCCGCTTGCAGGAGAAACGCGAGGGATGGCAGCATCGCAAACAAAGTATCATCCGCGGGCGTCGAGCGATGCCGCGGACAGAAGGCTTGTTATACCATGCCGGGAATGAAAACGCTTACCTGGCCTATTTATGGGGCTTTGGGAGAAGCAATGCCCATGTTGTGAACGGCGATCCCGGTAAAGACACCCGCTTGGGCAAAGTTGCCGATGGTGAAGGCGGTTCGCAAATCCTTGTGTCTGCGGAATAAGATTTGCGGCAGGAGCAGGCCACCCGCGAGACCGGCTTTGATTCCGAGACCTTTCGGCCCAAAAGTGCCATCGGAAGAGGCGAGAAGAGCATTCGATTCTTTTTTATGCCAGGAGGTCGCGGCATCGGCGCCGGTGCCGGCGGCCATGGCGAACATGCTCGCAATCCAAAGGTATTTCATCCGTTGCTCATGCCTGTCTTCCACGTTGGCAATCGAGATGCCGGGGGCGACCGCAGACGAACTTGCGAAGAGAGCGCTCGAAAGCTGCTTGCCGGGCACGGACGAACCGGCTGTTTGAGCGGGCAAACGAACGGCGCCGCCAAGAAGCAGGCCAGCGGTTGCCAATAGAATCAGTGATCTCATGGAATCTCCAATCGCGCGCGATCACTACTTTCATCGGCAGTACTGGCCAGCGGACTTTAGGCCGTAGCGACCTAGTTAAACGGCAATCTCCTTAAGTAATCACCCGGCAACGCCGGCATGGGGGCTTGGCGGTTTGTAGTCTGTGTTGACCAAGCACCGCTTGGCTGCCGGGCTAGTTATTGGAGGCCGCGGTTCCATGTTCCAAATACTGCAGATCCTCACAACCGTTTTGGTAGCGGTTGCAATGGCTCCTGCCCTGGCGCACGCCTTGGAATATCCGGGTAAGATGCGTTTGAGCCGGGACGCGTATCTAACCGTTCAAGCCATCTACTATCCCGGCTTACGATTGCGGGAGGATCGGCGAGGCAGGCGGATTGTGTTTTGGATCTACCCCACAGCCAGCGAACAGGTTTTGGCTCGAGAGCGTGGAGATCGGCAATCTTGGCTGGCTTCTTTGCCCTTAACCCAGCGGAACGATCGGGAAGGAAAAATGATGCCCGGACTGAAAACGTTTGCGAGACCGCTGGGAGTACTTGCATATCGTCCGCGCAGGATGATATTTATCAGCTTCTTGTTCTTCTTCTTGCGATGGCGTACGAGTAATCGGGGGTCAATCGTAGGGACTATTGAGCCCGTCCGCTAAAATGAGGGGGCATGTCGGGGCGTAGCGCAGCCTGGTAGCGCACCTGCCTTGGGCGCAGGGGGTCGCGAGTTCGAATCCCGCCGCCCCGACCAATGGTCAAGAGTTTGAGAATTCCGCGATCCGCGATGTACACGCGGATTGGCTTTCGTCAGCTCACTGCTGAGCGCGCATTGACATGACCAGGAGCTTTGCACGCCGTCAACCGGATCCGGAAAGGTGCGTGAGTTTTCGACAGTGTTCTTCCCATTCCATTGCATCAACTACGGCGGCCTAGTGTCGCCTCTCTATCAGGACTAAATTGGCGATGGATTGAAGAGTGGGAACGCACGATGGACCGAGCTGCCGGAATACCTGGAATGCCATCACTCTTCTGTTCGTCTTATGACGGAAGCCTCGATTCAACCTTGCTCGTGAAGCCTATCCGCACCGAGTGCTGATTTTTCCTCACTACTCCGGTACCTGCTATTCTCCAGGGGCACTAGAGCCGCGGCTTCTCTTCGGGAGAAAATTAGCATGGTTAAGGGAAAACATTAAGTTGCTTTTCCTTCCTGTGGACTGCGAATCTATCCGCGTTGTCGAGATCGAGGCGCAGTCCACTATAGACGACCAGATCCATTCGGACTCCCGGCTGTTTCTCCGTGTTACTCTGTATTCTGAAAACAGCCGCAACTTGTTGAGGAGCCTAGAATTTGTCTTTCCCAAGTACGATGTTGAAGGCTGTCCTGTGTGACATTGATGGGACTCTGGTAGATAGCAATAGGCTCCACGCCGAAGCCTGGGTGCGAACGTTCGCTAAGTTTGGATACCAATTTTCTCTCGACGACTTATTGCACCAGATCGGCAAAGGCGGGGACCAGCTCATTCCGCACTATATTCCTTCGGACCGACTGCCGCAGTTGAAAGAGCCGATCGAAAAGTTTCGGAAGGAATTGTTTCACGCTGAGTACTTCGACCGAATCCGGCCTTTTCCGGGAGCGCGCACTCTATTGCAGAAAATGCGGGCGGCTGGATTGCGAGTGGCGGTGGCCAGTTCGGCAAGTCGCGATGATCTAGGCAAATTAAAAGAGATCGCGCGAATCGAAGACCTGGTGGAAGAAGAAACGACAAGAGACGATGCTGCGGAATCAAAGCCTCAGCCCGATATATTCCAGGCCGCTTTGGCCCGGCTGAAGGTACAACCCTCCGAAGCGATGGCATTGGGCGACACACCCTGGGATATCGAAGCTGCCAAAAAAGCCGGGGTGAGCACGGTGGCCGTAATGAGCGGCGGCTGGACCGAAGAGCAACTCTCTTCAGCCGGCGCCATCGCGGTTTACAAGGACGTTGCCGAATTAGCCGAACGGTTTGAACAGTCGGAATTCAGCCGGACGAGAGAAAGAAATTGAGAGAGTGATTCGCGCCGTTCGCGCCTCCTTCCTTGAGCCGATGCTCTGTCTCGCTACCGCCAAATTGCCGGAGGGCGAGGAATGGCAGTACGAACTGAAATTCGACGGATATCGCGCGCTTGGAATTAAAAGCGGCGGCGAAGTTCAGCTTCGATCACGCAATGACAACGACTTTGCCGCCCGCTATCCCGCAATCGCAAAGGCCCTTCGCAGCCTTCCCAAAGATACTGCCGTAGATGGCGAACTCGTAGCCTTTGATGAATCGGGACGGCCCTCCTTCAACAAGCTGCAGAACTACGGCTCGTCACAAGGGCCTATCTTCTACTATGCTTTCGATCTCCTGATTTACTCGGGCCACGATGTCCGATCGGAGCCTCTCGATGCCCGCCGGACGCTGCTGCAGACCAAGGTGCTGGCAAAGCTCCAGGACCCGATCCGGTACTCGCCGGTGCTCGAAGGCCGCCTCGCCGATCTCATCCGGTCCGTTCGTGAACAGAAGCTAGAAGGGCTGATCGCCAAGCGGCGGGATTCTGCCTACGAATCCGGAGACAGAAGCGGCGCCTGGTTGAAGATGCGCGTGAACCAGGGGCAGGAACTCGTAATTGGCGGCTATACACCCGCGCCCGGAAATTTCGACGCACTGGCCATCGGGTACTACGAAGGAAGCCGCTTGATCTACGTGGCCCGGACCCGAAACGGATTCACGCCGGCTTCGCGCGCGCAGCTATTCAAACGATTCCGCGGACTGCACATCCATCATTGCCCGTTTGTGAATCTGCCCGAGCCGAAAAGCGGCCGCTGGGGCGCGGGCTTCACCGAAGCCAAAATGAAAAACTGCCGCTGGCTGGAGCCCAAACTCGTCGGTCAGTTTGAGTTCGCGGAATGGACACCGGATAACCACCTCCGGCACGCCCGTTTTGTCGCGCTGCGGGAAGACAAAGATCCCAGCAAGGTTACAAAAGAAAGCTGAGACCTTTGCCGAGGGCCTACGCTGTTGCCGCGGTGGTGTTCGTGCGTTGTGAAATCGTACTCAGCAGCTCGTCCGCGTGCTTTTCTTCATCGAGCGTCTTCTGAAGCAATTCGGCGTGCTTAGACAAGCCAAGAATCTTAGCCCAGTCGCGCGCGGAGCCATACGATGCAATTTCGTAGTGCTCCACTTTCTGAGCGGTCGCCAGTAATCCCGCGTCGCGAACCGGGCCCTCTTCCGACTCGCTCACGATGTTTTCGCCAGACCCGATCAGAGCGGTAATGATTGGATCCTTCTTATCGTCTACATCGCCTCTATTTACGTCACGGATGAGCTCTTCAAGCCGGCTGACGTGAACCTCGGTTTCCTGCATATGAGATTGAAACGCCTGCCTGAGCTGCTCATCGCCAGCATGGCCGATCATGCTCTTAAGGCCCTTCACAATTTGATTTTCAGTGGAGAGGAGATAGCGAAGCTGCAATACGTACAAAGATTCGAAATTTTTGATATCGTTCGGGGTAAGTAAACCCATTGGGAGTCTCCGGGAGGTAGTAACCTCTTTCGGCAGTTAGAGAGGAATCGAATGATTTGGTTTCGACTGCCGGCGCGGCTTGCTGCAGCGGCTCAATTAGCGCGCCCCATGGGCAGTTGCCGCTGATCGATCTCGTGGCGGAAAACGAAATAATATTGCCCGTTCACGCACGCCTTTGCAGTCCGTTCGTCGAATCCATCGCCGCAAATGTGCAGCATGGTTCCAGCCGGTAGGCGTGACAAAAGTCCGAGGCTTGGTTGGCCATTTTCCGTCGGCGTTATTTGGATGGCCGCGACTGGGCCAAAAAGAATGACTGGCTCGTGACAGGCCAGCTTATCTGGTATTACGAATGGCTGCGTATTCGTTCGAATACACACCTCCAAAACAGTCGTCTTACTCTAATGCGGCAAGTGGCCGCTAGGGAACTGTGTATATTGCTAGTTTTTAAGCTCGGCGTCGATCAGCCGCTAGAATAGCCATGAACGGATTCTTCAGTGCCAGCCAAAGCTCGTAACCTCATCGTGATCGGGAGTTCTGCCGGAGGTTTGGAAGCGCTGGATGCGCTGATCCGGCAATTACAAGCCAATATCCATACCTCAATTTTCGTTGTTCAGCATATGGCGCCGGAAAACACCGGAGCAGCCATACTGCAGCGGCTGAAAAAGCATAAGGCTTTCCGATGCGAGCTCGCGAGGAATGGAGAGAGACTCGCGCCGGGACGGATCTATGTTGGACCCGCGGATTACCACCTGCTAGTGAAGAAGGACCATGTACTGGTTACGAAGGGCGCGCGTGAGAACCGCTACCGGCCGGGCATCGATCCGCTCTTTCGTTCGGCCGCTGTTACACACGGTCCCCATGTGATCGGCGTGCTTCTGAGCGGCATGTTGGACGATGGCACTGCCGGCCTGACCGCGATAAAAAAGTGCGGCGGCGTGACCGTCGTACAAGATCCCAAGGAAGCCATGTATCCTGAAATGCCGCAGAGCGCGCTGAATAATCTCAAGGTGGATTATTGCCTGCCGGTTGCCGAAATGGGAAGAGTCCTGGAGAGGCTTATCGACCGGCAGCCCATTGAAACCAAGCGGATTCCCGAAGACGTCCGGACAGAAGCGATCATCGCGGAACGTGTATTGAGCGATGTGAAACAGGTAGGCCATCTAGGCGAGCAAGTCCCGTATAATTGTCCAAATTGCGGGGGTGTTCTCTGGGATATGAAGACATCAAAAGCGCAGAGATACCGCTGCCACACGGGACATTCCTTTACCGCCGCGGCTCTACTCACGAGCCAAACCGAAAAAATCGAAGAGACACTCTGGGTATCTCTGAGGATGTTTGAAGAACGAAAGAATCTGCTCAACAACATGTCAGAAAACGATTCTCACGCGGGCAGGAGACGCTCGTATTCGGAACAGGCGCAAGCCACTCAGATACACATCGAGCGAATCAGGGCTATGCTGATGGCGCCGCAGCCAGAGGCAAAGTAGCTGCCGGGCGCTGATTGTCATCGAAACTTGTCCACGAGCATGAGATTGCTGCCCGCGCTGTCGACCACCGAGTACAACAGCGATTTCCGATCAGGAGACAAAGCCATGCCGAACCAAAACTGCTTTCCGAGGTTGAGCAGTGTTGTCCGTTTTCCTGTTGCGTATTCAAAGAAGTCGATCGAGTTTTTGGACGGCGCATCGCCCATAGCCAAGAAATACAGACCGAGGTCCGCGACCACAAAATTCAACGCATAGCTCAAGCCGTCAACGATCAGCTTTTCCTCTCCGCCGGCGACTGGCACTCGCCAGATCGAAGCAGGTGAACCCTCGTATTTGGCGTAATAGAGGAAGCGGCCGTCCGGAGATTCGGTGGCCGTGAGCCCCCCTGCCGCGTGATGCGGACTGCCGCGCCTCCACTTTCGGGCATCTTCCAAACTTCAAATCGCCCGGTGCGATTCGAGCCGAAGTAAATGGTGCGTCCATCTCGCGACCATCGGGGTTCCACTTCCTCGGCAGCGTCGTCCGTGATACGGCGCATTTCGCCGGTATCGGGTCGAAGCAGATAGAGGTCGGCCGAACCTTCCCGCCGCGAAGTGAATAAGATCACCCGCCCATCGGGCGACCAGCGCGGGTTCGCGCATTGCGGCCCTCCCATGGAGGTCAGCTGTATCGGATCGGAGCCGTCGGAGCCGGAGATCCAGATCTCCTCCGCGCCCGATCGCGTCGACGCAAAGGCAAGCCGTTTACCATCGGGTGAGTAGTCAGGCGTCTCCTCGTCGAATGTCGAAGCGGCAAGCGGTCCAACTGCGGGGCGATCCGGTCCACTCAATGCGAGTTTCCAAAGATTTGTGTCTCTGAATTCCGCGGCGTACACGATCCGGCCGCTCCGGGAGATGCTGAATCCCGTGGCGTGCTCTCCGAATGGCAACGGTTGCGGCTCATGCGCGGGCTCGGCTTCCGCTGCCGCCAGTGTAATGCTCTGCATGCGCGACAGGCCGAGATGACCTGCCGATGAGAAGACGAGACCGCTGCCGTCTGACATCCAGGCAAGTCCCTGAACCGCCGCCCTTTCGCGCGTCACCTTTTTCGGTAAGCCAACCGGAACCAGGGTGGAGGACAACGGCAGCACGTAGACCGAGCTGGCAGAGAGCGTCCGTTCCCGGATAAATGCCAGATTCCGGCCATCCGGGGAGAACGCTGGTCCCCAGTCGCCGAACTCATGGCCGCCGATTTTGGTGAGGCGTCGTTTCTCACCGCCCTCCAGCGCGACCAGCCAGATGCCGGGCTCCTCATCGTCCGAGGCGCGGCCGCCAAACGCAATCCATTTTGCATCGGGAGTCCAAGCAAGATTGGGCGGCAATTTCCAGCGGTGGGCCGACGACAGGCCTGCACCTCGCGGGTTAATCGTGGCGATTTTCCGTTCGGCTCCTCCAAGCGCTGGGATGACAAACACATCCGCGCTGATGTCGCTGTTGGACCGCTCGAACGCAATGAGGCGTCCATCCGGCGACCACGCCGGGCTGTCCTCCCAGGCACGATTCGTAGTCAAACGCAGCGGTTGCCCGGGCCCGGCTAGCTTGACGTAAATATCCGAGTTATCTCCAGTTGGTCCATTCCATGAAAAGGCCACTTGGCTGCCGTCCGGCGATAGGCTCGGGTCGACTTCGTATCCCGGATATGCGGTTAACGGAACCGCCGGCGAAAATGCTTCCGGCTTCCGCGAGGTCCGTGATGCCGTTCGCTCCAAAAACACGGCAATCAACGTGATCCCAACCGCCAACGCTGCCGCCGGCAAATACCAGCGCCTGTTCCGTGGCGCTGCCTTTTCTTCCGGCGGCATCGAGCTTTCCGCTTCTACCGGCGTCTTCACTTCCGCCGTGAAACGATACCCGTGCTTTGGAACCGTTTCGATCCATTGTGCGCCGTCTTCGCCCAACGCCCTGCGGAGCGTCGAGATCTGAAAAGAGAGATTCGCCTCCTCAACGAATGTGCCGGGCCAGAGCGAACCCATCAATTCATCTTTCGAGAGCAAGCGCCCGTCGCTTTTCACCAGCGCAGCCAGCAGATCGAAGGTCTTCGGGGCGAGCGTGACTGCCTCGCCGGAACGCGCCAGGAGCCTTGACGACAGAGCGAGGCTGTATGGCCCGAACGTGTACAACTCGCCTGATTTCATCAAAATAGCGTTCTCACAATTTCCTTCAAATATTCTTTACGGCGATTTTAGGTCCGCAAAGGATTTGCTCATAGGCTCCGACTCAAGCTCGGGCCATGAATCTTTCGTCTCCCTTCAGCCGCAACCGAGGCACACACAGTGTAGTACGGATTCGCGCCGTTTGGCATACCGCGATTTTCGTTATCACTCTCTTCCCCGGGTGCCCAGTTCTCGCGGATCCGATTTGTTTAGGCATGAATATCGTGGACTTGGATGCGTGCCGGCCAGCGCCAGTTGATGCCGAGGAAAAGGCCCTCGTATTGAGATCGCTGCCGAGCGAGGGTGAAGTTACCCAACTGACCGAAAGTGAGCGGCAAAAGCTAAAGGATCTCGGCCCGGTGCTCCGGCTGCATGCCCGGGAAGGCGTCTATGAGTTAAAAGTAATCGCTGTGCCGCAAGCGTGGGTCGGCTTGCACGGGCGAGCCGTTCTTCTGATTACCCTTCCCGCTTTGAGGCTGCTCGATTCCGAGGAGTTGCAAGCACTCGTTGCCCACGAGATCGGACATGAATATGTATGGCAGGAGTATGCCCTTGCACGGGCGCGTAACGACACCGCACGTTTGCATGAGCTGGAGCTGGCGTGCGATTCGATCGCAGTCCTCACGTTGACGCAAATCGGAGTGAAACCCGATCGGCTAGTCACCGCAGTCGAGAAAGGGCTGCGGTTCAACCACGACCGATTTGGCCGGCCAAAGAATGAGAATAGTTATCCGTCTCTGCAGGCGCGGCGGAAACTTGTGAAGAGAATGTCCGCTGACCGCGCCGTACAGAGGCGATATGTTGCCGGCCTCCGCTAAAACGACAATCTCAGCGCAAACCGGAACTGGCGTTCACCCGTGGCGCTGGTGATTTCGTCATAGCCGTTCAGGACTCGAATAGACCCATCGGAATTGCGGGTCGCGGAAGAAACCGTTGCTCCAGGATTCGCAAACTGCGGCGTGTTTGTGATGCCGAACGCTTCGGCGCGGAACTGCAGGATAAATCTCTCAGTGATCGAGAAATCGCGGAATACGCTTCCATCCAGGTTAAAGAAGCCAGGACCGCGTACTATGTCGCGGCCGGAATTGCCGAATCGGACGGCGGTCACCGGCGCGAACGCGTTTGGATCGAAATACGGTTGACCGGAACCGTGGCCGCCGAGAATTTGGACCTGACCGAGCACCTGATCCGCAGTCTGAGTGCTGCCAGGAGCATTCACGGAAGTACCGGAGGTCACTACGTTAAACGGCGTGCCGCTGTAGCGGCTCAATATCCAGTTCAACTGCCAGCCGCCGGCCAGCCGCGAGACCAATCCGCTCTGGGCCCAGCGCTTGCCTTTTCCGAACGGTAATCCATAGTCTCCGAAAAACTGGAAGTTGTGAGTGCGATCGAAGCCGGCTACGGCCTTATTGCGTTGGAGCATGGGAACCCAGTTCCAGGTGAGACCCGAATCCTCGTCATCGGCATAGTCGATGGCGCGGGACAGCGTGTAAGAAAAGCCCAGCGCCGCGCCCTTCACACGACGGGTGGCCTGTAATTGCAGGCCGTTGTAGGACGACGTATTGAAAGGCGTAAAGTAACTCACGTTGGCTATGCGCCCAAATGACGGAAATAGTGCACGGCCGTTATTGCCGCCGCCTGGTCCCGCCGAGTTAATGTTCTGGATCACGGTCTGCCGGATACCCCGGCTACCGACAAACGCCGCCTGCACATTGAATCCCGCTCCGGCATCTCGCTGGATTGTGAAGTTATACGATTCGATGTATCCGCGGTGGAAGACCTGCGGGAAAGTGGTAGTGCCAACCGTTGGGGGCAAAGAGTACACCGTCTGGCTAAGATCGGGACCCACCACTTCGGGCAGTCCGGTCCGCAAAGTGCCGGCCGCCTGGAAGCTGGTTCCTCCGGACAATTGGCTGGAGATGGTTGCCGGATACGCGTCGCGCAGATAGCGGAACGAATTCGGGTCGATACTGATCCCGCCCCCAGTCCGAATCACCGTCTTGTCATTCAACTGATAGGCAATGCCAAGGCGCGGAGCAATCTGCCCTTTGCCGACGTCGAACCCGCCGCGATAGACCTTATCGGTATTCGGATCGTACCGTTCGCCGGCCCAGTGATCGCGGCGCGGCGCCGGGTAGAATTCGTAGCGCAGGCCATAGTCCAGCGTGAGCTTCCGATTAACGTGCCACGCATCGCGGATGTACATCCCGTATTGCGGCATGCGCACCGTGGCGGGATTGAGATACTGCACATCCTTGCCCATCGACTGCGGCAGGCCGAGCAGGAAATCCGCCCACTGATTGTAAATGCCCGTTGCGGCTCCTCCATTCAACGAGGTCAATCCGCCGGTGAAGGTGAAGCCGCCTCGTGGTCCGTTCGATGCCTGCGGCTGAAAATGGTTGATGTCGTACTTAGTGAAATCGAAGCCGAAGCGTAAGGAGTGCGTGCCGCGATTCCAGCTCACGTTGTCGCTCGTGGTGTACTGTGGGTCCCGAAAAAGAAACGGATTCGAAACGTTCGGATTACCCAGGCTGGAGAACCCGCCGGTAACAAACGTGAATCGGGGATAGCCGCCTTGCAGCGGATCGGTCCCGTTTGTTCCGGGAATATGGAGCACATCCAAGCCATAGTTCTTCCCGATATCCACATTCTGCGCTCCCAGGCGCAGGCGTGTATATCCGACGACGGCATCCAAGACAATGTGCGGACTAAATGTATAAGTGCCTCCGATCGCCGCGCTCTGCACAAGACCTGTGGCTGTTCCCGGCTGGCCGCCGTTGGTGGCATCCCCGCCTGCCTGGCCGAGCGATGGTGGATCGAAGATGTCAGTCGGCGACAGACTATAACGGCCGAAGATCTGCATGTTATCGGTGGGAACGTAATTGATCTTCATGTCGATGTTATCGCGCGTGAGCCGATAGCCGCCCACCGCCAGATAGTTATTGGGAAACACGGTCTGGTTCGGCTGAGGGATGAGATCGGCCATGTATGCGGAAGCGGGATCGATGCGTGAAACGGGAATCTGATTATTCGCGAATAAGGCGCGGCCTGTGCCGTCAGCTTTGCCCGTGTTCGGATCGTAAATCCGGCCGCCTGTCCCGTTGAAATCGCCGCCGCGAAGCGCAGCAGTTGGAATCGTGCGCAGCGCGGACGCGGACTGGCGGCGCGTGGTGCGCTCCCAGTCGGCAAAGAAGAACAGCTTATTCCGTTTGATCGGGCCACCGAGCGTGACGCCGAATTGATTGTTGAGATTTTTAGGCGGAGTGTTGGGATCGCCGCTGCACGAGTAGAGGCAATAAAAATAGTTGCGCGCTTTCAACTGGCTGTTTGTGTGAAACTCCCAGGCCGCGCCATGAAATGCGTTAGTGCCCGACTTGATCGCTACGTTCATCGCGGCTCCGCCGGCCATGCCTTGCTCGGCATCGAAGCTGCTGCTGACAATATTCACCGTTTCGATGGCTTCAACCGGCGGCAGATAGGCGACTAACCGGGGGAGCCACGGATAGCTGATCGTGGCGCCATCGAGCCGCGTATTATTGCTCGATTGCGGCATGCCGTTCACCTGCGTCACCATGGACCGCTGCGGATTGCCGGCATCCGAGTGCGCTTCCACCGGAGGCGTGAATCCGGGAAGCACTTTGAACAGCGCTTGAAAATTGCGGCCTTGCGAATTGATCAGAGGAAGATCCGTCAACTGCGTCGAGCCGATCTGGTTGTTGATATCGGCGCGGTCGGTTTGCAGCGCAACCGCCATGGCGCCGACGGTGACGCTTTCGGTCAACTGCGACACTTGCAGCGTGACATCCAGACGACGGACCGTATTCACATCCACGGCCAAACCCTCCTGAATGCGGCTTTGGAAGGAAGGCGCCGAGATGGTAACGCGGTATGTGCCGGCTTGCAGATCGCTTACGAGGTAACTGCCTCGTTCATCGGTGACCGCCTGACGGGAGACACCGGTGGCTACGTTCAGGATTTCGATTTTGGCGTTTGGAACGGAGCTTCCGGAACTATCTGTAACGTTGCCGGTGAGAGAGCCGTAAAGAGTTTGTGCGCTGGCAACTTGCGGCATTGCCAGAAAAAATAATTGCAAGATCAAAACAACTGCAGCACGGATGATCCGCGAGACGTACATAGTCACCTCGATCGATCTCAAAGTTAATCTTTCGCGCCCTTGATCCACGCGAGAATTGTGGCGTACTCAGGCGATTCTTTAGTGAAGCGCACGCCGCCGCCATGAGCGAGCGCGCCCGGAACACCTTCCGATTCCGAATTGGACGTGGGTTTGCGAAGCATCAGGCTGTTTTCCGGATGCTCCGGATCTACCACTCGCAACGCGGTCTCATATGTGGCGCGGAAGATAGCGTGCGATTCATGGCACTGCGCGCAGGCATAACCGTCTTTTCCCGTTTTCTTCAGGATGGGCCACACGTGGCTGTCAAAATACCCTTCATCCAGTTTCGCGACAGGCTTCAAATGGGCCGGCGATACCGATGCCACCGGCGTGACGGGCGCAGACGGCTTCAGCGCGCGAGCCACATCGGCGCCTTCCGGTATTGTCTGCACTTTCGCCATTACCGTATGAACCTCGGGCCCCATCGGTCCGGCAATCCGGTTCACGGCGGCAAAGCGCGTGTCGCGCACCAGCAGGGCCGCCTGGGCCGCCAGCCGGCGCATTTCCGGATCGTGTGAATCGAACAGCGGGCGCAGCGAATGCGCAAAACGCTCCGCGCTCCCGCCGAAAAACGCGATTTGCTCAATATCGTTGCCGATGCGGTTGTACAAGGGCGGCGCGACGGTATCCAAGTTAGCGTTCAAATCGTAGACGTCTGCACGGCGCAGCGGCAGTTCGGTCAGGAAGCGCAATAATTCCTTCCTCTGCTCGTCCGATCCGCTATCAAGCACGGCTGCAAATTTATTCGCGAGCCGCGCTTCGATCGAGAGCCGCCCGCGAATAGCGCGCTCACGATCTCCCTCTTCACCCATCAGCGGCACCCAATTGTTGTACAAGTAGCGGATATTTTCGTCGGCGAGGTTGTAGATGGCATCGTGAAGATTGCTCTCGATCCACGGCGATTGAGGTTTTAGCATTTGCGCCAGCAGCGTGTCTTCGATATTGCTCTTCACCGTCGTATCCGGCGTCCAGAACCAGAACTGCCAGCTTCCTTTGATTGCCATCATCCTTACGGAGACCGCGGGATCGCCTGTGAGCTTCAAGAGCGCCGCGGCCATCTCGGGCCGGCGCGCCAACGTGGAAAAATGTTGCGCAAACACGCGGGTTGCTCCCCAGCGCGTGCGGTCGTCGCTCGATTGCAATGCGGTGAGCAAGTCGCTCGAGGGAGTGTCTTCATGACGGCTGTAGGTTTGCCGAACCGCCCAAGCCGCCGTGCGCTGCACCATCTTGCTCGGGTCGCCAAGCAGCTTCAGCAGAATAGGCTCGCGTTTTCCCAATCGGCCGAGCGCTTCGACCGCCGCTTGCCGGACAAGCGCGTCATTCGATTGGGCTGCGTCCACGATTTGTTTGCGCACCGCATCCGATGGCGGGTCCCAGATATTGTCTAACTGCTCGAGCAGATGCACCGGATCGCTCGACAGCTTGCCGGTAACCGTCGCGTTCCAACCTTTCGCCCGCGCGCCCAGTGGATAGTACGCGCTGAGGCCCATGGTCGCGAACTGCGTTTCCCGAAACGGCGTGCGGAAATTTTCAAACGATTGCAGCGGGTCCAGCCAGCCCCCGAACGACTGCTGCCGTCCCAAGAGGTAGTGGACGGCTTTGCTCACGTGCGGGTCTGCAAGCGGCACGCCCGCCGCCTTCAACGTCCATAAAACATGACCGGTCTGGAATTCCACTTCCGGCTGGTCCGATTCGAATTTGTAAGACCATTGGCCATCGGGACGCTGCAAGGAAAAGAGCCGCTGCACATTTCTCTGAATGAGTCCGGCATAACGGGCGCTGTCGATATCGGCAAGCGCGAGCGTTTGATAGCACAGATCGGTGACATTCTTAACGTCTCCGGTAGCCATCAACTCGGCCATTTTCGGATCTTTGGTCGCGGTCCAGGCGTACCATGCGATCTCATGGGCGCTCACGATCGGGGTGTTGCCGTTGGTCTCGTCCGGCGGCAGTTTGTCGCGCCCCGCATAGTAAAGCTTCAGGTATTCGACTATGCCTTTGTGAAAACTTTTGCGCCGCTCGCCAGTGATCTGATCTTCGTAAATGTCCATCAGATGAGACATGCGTCCGAGCACGTTAGCCGGAGCCGAGATCACGCGCGACCAGACGGCGCCTTGCTGCTCGAAGCCATAGAACGGGCGGGGATTATTGTAGAACCGCTCGGCCAAAAACTGAAGCTGCTGGCGCTCGGCAACGGGATAGCCATTGCGCGCCGCATAGAGCTGCGCACGCTGCGAAAAATGCGTAACGTGGCAGGCGACGCATAGCGAGGTCTCCTGATGAACGCTCGAAACACGATCGAATACTCCGCCCCGGCGCGGCGTGTTCGCATGCCATGAATCACCGGCGGCGAGAATATAATCCAGGCCGGTGCGCACCGCCTCATGCGGATCCGAATAAGGGGGCACATCGTAAACCCGCGTCCGAAGCTTGTACTCCGGATAGTTCGCGCGTACCGCGATCCAGTACGTTCCCGGTTCTTTCAAAATGCGCGGCGTAAATTTGTTGCCGGCGAGCGCTTGCACTTCGTGCGGAAGCGTCACCGGATCTTCGCCTTCGCGATATTCGACCGGCTTGCCCGCGCTCTCGCGGTAGATGGCAACGTTCACCGGCACCTGGTCACGTTCCATAAGATCGATCTGGAAGAACACGAGCTTGGGCCGGCCGCCGGCAAATTCAAACTTGTACCAGTCCGTAAGGTTCGGATCGTCGACCAAAGATTTACGCGGCGTACCCGGCAACGGAATGTACTCGGCATCGTCACCATAAGCAAAAACGGTCTTGCCCAGTGGAATCGCGGGCGCGTTCTGCCAGCGATGGCTCGGCGCGCTTTTCACTTCGGACGATTCTTGCCAGCGGTTTACTTCGACGTGATAGGAGCCCGTCACGTTGGTGTCGCGAATGGCCAGCGCGGCTGGGCCTGGATGCTGGACGCGAAATTGAGCGTACAAATCGGCGTCGCCGGCATGCAGGATTTTACTCACCAGCACTTCCCCGCCCTGCCGCACTTCGACCTCAACTCGAGCATCCGGCTGCAAGTCACCGACGGAATCGAGTGAATACAGGATGCTGTATTGGCTGCCAGGACGCACCCCGCTAAGCGGCAGGTTTTCGGTGCGGACAGGTCCCGACTTCGCGAGGATCACGGGCAGCGTTTTGGCCGCGGCCAAGCTGTACAAAAGAAAAATTCCGGGCGCCAGCCGGAGTATAAAACGGGGCGCACGTAAGCCCATCCTCAAACGATATACCATTTAGTTCGTAGTACGCACAATCATCACCCCCGGACGGCCGAAGTGATAGGAGGCAAACAGCTAGTACGCGGCCGGAAACAAACAGCGCAACAGATCTTCTCCTGAAGAATCTACTATGCCGTGAGGACATTCTCACGATATTTCAGCAGTATCGGAGGATAACAATGATCAAGAACCTATTTCGGGGGAGTCTGATGACGGCTCTGCTGGTATTGTCATTCGCGCGAACGCCATTGGCTTTCGCTCAAGGAGACGAATATAGTGAGGCCCGTGACTTGGTTCAGCGGGTGCAAGACGATCTGCATACATTGCACCCTACCGGGAGCAAGGATCGCGACCGTATCAACGATGCTTTAAAGCATCTTTCGGACCTGGACCGGAAATTCACTAAGGACAAATTCAGCAAGGGCCCGCTCAGCGACGCCATCGGGAACGTGAAGGATATTCTCGACCACAACACGCTGGAGACGCGTGAACGCGATATGCTGAACGCCGACATCCATGACTTGAGGGAATTGCGGCTCTACAAAGGGCGCTAGAGGTGGGCTTCCAGAGGAGGGCTCGCACTTGGCTGTTGCCGTTGCTCTGCATCGGCGGTGCATCCGGGCTATTTGCGGAACAAGGTCCGGAAACACTGACTTATGACGAGATGATTCAGCTCTATAAGCAGGACGTTCCGCCACCACCGCTCGGCGCGAAGCTGCAGCGCTTATTGAACACGCCGTTCGTGAGCAACAGCGCATCTGATTCCGGCATCAAGCCCGTCAAGCCGGCTCTGCGTCAAGTGGGCGCAGTTCTTCGGGTCGTGCAATGGAACATCGAGCGGGGCCTCGAGTTCGACGCCATCCGCTTTGCCTTTACCGATGCAAAGAAGTATGCCGGCGTGATGGAAGACAAGAATTCGAAAGTGGACGAGTCCACGCTGCAACACATTCACGACCAGATAGCTCTTTTGAAGGACGCCGATCTGGTTGTCTTAAACGAAGTCGATTGGGGGATGAACCGTACGCTTTTTCGCAACGTGGCTGCGGAATTGGCCAGCGCGCTCAACATGAACTACGCTTATGGCGTCGAGTTTGTAGAGGTGGATCCTATCACCATGGGACTTGATCCGGACGTGGTGATCCAGGAAGTTAAGGAGACGTACACCGAACCGGATGATAAGAAGTCGGACGTCCTCGAGCGCGTGAAGGAAGTGATGAAGCCCGACCCGTCGCGCTATCGCGGTCTTCACGGGACGGCCATTCTGAGCCGCTATCGGTTGAGCGACGTCAAGCTAGTTCCATTTCAGAATCAAGGCCACGACTGGTATACGGATGAAAAGAAGAAAGCATCGGGCTTCGCCAAAATACAGGGGAAGGCCGGGTCCGTTGTGTTCAAGGAGCAGATGATCCGGCAGGTGCGCCGCGGCGGCCGCACAATGCTTCTGGCCGATCTTATCAGCGAGGATCTGCCCTCCGGTCGAGTCACTGTGGTGGCCACGCACTTAGAGGACGAGGCCGCGCCCGCCGCTCGACGCAAGCAACTGGAAGAGGTCTTGCGCGAGATAGCGCCGATCCGCCATCCGGTGATTCTGGCCGGCGATATGAATACTTCTGCGCATGATGGGGTTCCGACTACGATGGGCAGGATGTTCAAAAACCATTTCGGAAGCGGGAAATGGTGGGCCGAAGAAGGCATCGTGAATGCCATTAATTACACAACTCCGTATGGGCTGGCCGCGACCGCGTCCAAGACTGTGATTGGATTGATCCGCAGCGTGGACGATCCCACGGAAAAAAGTATTCCGATGATGGGCACAAATCCCGAGGCGAAGTTCTTCTCGACGCTCGATGATTTTCGATTCGAAGACGGCGGCAGATTCGATTTCAACGGCGAATCCGAACGTTCAAGCAACGGCCAATCCGGTAAGCTGGCGAATTCCAACGAGCGCGCGGGAAAAGGATTCGTACCAACAAACGAATTGGGAAAGAAGTTCGGGACTGTGGGCCAATTCAAGCTGGATTGGATATTCGTAAAACCGGGCAAGCTCTCGGACTCCCCGGGTCCCAATACGTCCTACGCTTTTACACCCTGTTTCGGGCGCACTTTAAAAGAGCTGAACCATAGCATCCCGGACCGCATTTCCGACCATAGTCCAATCACGGTGGAACTCCCATTAGGAGAGAAATCGCAAGGCTTGGCCTCGGCTTCGGTGAACTGATGCCGAGCCGCATTTCCGCGTCTTGGTTCAATGCCTGCATAATCAAGCTGCTATGACACGTGCAATGCGATTGGTCCTCGTCAGCTTTGGGATCGCGCTTGCGCTCGTCTTCGCCTACGTTGGAAGAAGCGCGTTACTCCTCATTTATGTGAGCGCGGTACTTGCGGTAGTTTTGACTCCGGCAGTCAATGCAGTTCACCGCTTCTCCATAATGGGCTGGCGCCCCAGCCGCGGTGCGGCAATTTTATTGATTCTGCTGGCCATTGCCGGATTGTTAGTGCTGCTGTTTTTCTTCGCCGTGCCTCCGATCGTCGCGGATCTGACAGATCTTGGAGCTCAACTACCGAGCAAAGTTGGCGACCTACGGCATCGCATCACTTCAGTACCAATCCTCCGAAATGTGAATCTCCGTGGCATCGACCAGTATTTCGGAACCATCGCGGGCGGCATTACGAGTTTGGTAACGAACGTAACTCAGGGAATCGCGTCCACTGCCGCGGTTGCCACTCTGACGGCATACCTCATTCTCGATGGCGACCGTGTGTTGAATTGGGCGATGTCGCTCTTTCCGTGCGATGTCGCGAAGCGTCTGAGGCTTACTTTGCTCCATGCCGGCGCGCGCATGCGGAAGTGGCTTATTGGCCAAGCCATACTGATGCTGATACTCGGGTCCGCGAGCGCGGTTGCCTTCGGGCTAATGGGTATCCGATATTTCTATCTGCTTGCGGTGTTTGCCGGAATCGCCAACATCATCCCGCTGCTTGGCCCAATCCTGACCGTTATCGTAGCGAGCTTGGTCGCTCTGATGGATTCTATATGGAAGGCGCTCGGGGTCCTTATTTTCTACCTGGTCTATCAGGAAACTGAGACGGCATTCTTAACGCCGCGCATCATGAAAGCGCAGGTGAAGTTATGTTCCTCCGCGGTGCTGGTTGCCCTGTTACTCGGAGGAGAACTCGCGGGCATAGTTGGGGCTCTCGTGGCCGTCCCTTCGGCGGTTTTGCTCTCAACGCTTATAGACGAATACGTGGTCAAGCGCGAGGCAGACGCGAAGACGATGCCGGCCGTTTCGGAAAAACAAGAGATAAAACGATAGAAGCGGCCAAAAGAAAGCCGATGATCAAGCGGCCGATGGCTCGGGGCTAATAGAAAATACATCAGTCGCAGGCCCAGAATGGCAAAGACATTCGAGCTGTGAACGATGAATGGTTCATTTGGTAATGGCCAAAATGGCAGGTACGGAATCCACCGCAAAAATAATATCAGCGTTTACTCATCTGCGGTAACTCGCAGCCCTCTTCAGGACTGCTCGCGCTGGTTGGCCTATGATGCAGATGGGCCAGCCGGAGGGTAGGGCAACCGCAGAGATGCAACCAGCGGAGTTTGAAATTCTCATCTCGCCGAAACCGGAAGTGAATCAATCCGAATTTCCACGACGCTCTCATCACTGAAGCGGTACAACAGCGGGTTGTCTGAACCAGGTGTCATAGCCGATGATGAACCAGCCAATCGGAAATCCACCTTCATGGGTTATAACAAGACCTACGTCCTTGGCTTGAGCTGGTATCAGAAACGAGCGGCTCACAATGACCGACTCTTGCGGTTGAAGAAGCACATCGAAGGGCCTGGCCGAGTTTGCGGCGACGGGATTGTATCTAGTGCCGTGGTCGTCGGTAAGATACACGCACACATTCTTCTCGCGCTGCGATACGCGGCGAGCGCGGCTCGAAAGGCGCAGATCCACCGAGTACGCCACATGGCCGGCCTCAGGAGCTTGCCGAAATCCGTCCACGCCAATGCACCAGTCGTCGAAACATTGACTGGCGCCCGGCTTGAATACGCGCCGCGGCGAAATTAAGGACACAATAATCACGACCGCAAAGTAGGCGCCAGCGCTGACCGCAAGGTTCCGAAGAATCCGCCCGGCCCGCCCGAACTCTCTCCGTAAAACAAAACATGCCGCCACAATGAGCGTGATTAGCGCCATGAAGCACGAAGCCAGGAACAACAAATCGAAAACACTCATTGCGGTCTGTATACTTTATATCACAAACTACACGTTATCGTGAATCGCTATTCCTGACAAAAAAGCGCGCCTTATCCATTGACGGATCCACCGCGACATCAAAGAAGCCAACCATCATCTCCGCCCAGGTCTGCTCGCCCCAGGTAACGGTCGCATCGGGATTCGGGTTGTGCGGATTATTTTTCGAATTGTCGAAGGTGGCGACGGCTTGCAGGACAGCGCCGGCTTTGAGCGGAATAGGAGTCGCAAAACGATAGCTGAGCTGCCAGAAAAAATCGTAGTGAGGAATCCGCAGCAGCGTGCGTATGCGGCCGTGCGGCTCGACGATGTTGTATTCGAATGTTTTGCCGCGCAGGTGCATGTGCGGAAACAAGCTCAGCAACAAGGCATCGTTGGGCAGCGAGCCGTGAACCTCGGCGCGATAGGCTGGATCGCCGGGCGGAATGCGAAAGCTGTCGTTCGTGAGCTGCAACGTGAGCACGCGTTTAGTAGGCTGCTGCTTTGAAAACACCAGCCCAATACTCGTGCGATCCTCCGTCGCGCGGCTCTCCCGAGTGGTGTAGTGCATTTGCAGAACGATATCGGAGCCGGCTGGCACGAGCTTTGCGAAACCCTCCGGCCAGCGATCGGGAAGACTGCCGGGCGCATAGACAAGCAGAACGTCGCTATCGGTCCAGCGTGCGTCCTGGCGAAGCTTCGGCGTGGGTAGATCGTCCGCGCTGAACGGCACGCCGGCGGGCGCGCCGCGCAGCCATTGCGAAGAGGGCGCGCGAATGTACGCAACGGCGTGATGAACGACGGCGCGGTTCGAGGGACGAATTTCAGACATGCGCACCCAGCGATCTTGGTTGAACCCGGTGGGAATAATGATGTACTGATACGCTACGTCGCCGCTGGCGGGAATCTGTTTGGCGCGCGGCATTTCAAGGACGACATCGGGGCGATCGATGTTCCAGCCCGCTTCCCAGTGGCGAGCCGGAGGAGCGTCGGACGCGGATCCCTCGGGAGCATGAGCGTTTGCCCAGGCGGCGAGAGTGGCAATCTGATCGTTTGAAAGCGATGGATTGTTCGAGAAATGACCACAGCAGGGATCGGCGAACCAAGGCGGCATCTGGCGCCGCGTGGTGAGCTCGCGAATCGCGGCGGCATACGGGCGCGCCTGAGCATACGTTTCAAGCGGCATGGGCGCTATTTCGCCCGCGCGATGGCAGCTCTGGCAATGCTCCTGCAAAATCGGTAACACATCTTTATAGAAGGTCGCAACGAGCAGCAAGCCGAATGCCAGCATTCAGCGGTAGAACTCCGGCGGCATGCTCGGCCAGCGCGGTTCGCGTTTCTGCTTGAACGCCGCAATCCCTTCTTTGAAGTCGTCGCTCGCCATTAATCCGGGGCGCATACCGGCGGCGAGCTCCCCCGCCTCCTTCCACGACTTGCCGCGCGATTCCTGAAAATAGCGCATGCCCGAAGCAAGAGCGAGTGGGCTGGCTTTCGCCAGGTCGCGTGCAATCGCGTTGCCCCGGCCCGCCAGCTCAACCGAAGGGCAGACCCGGTGTACAAGCCCCCAAGCGAGCGCCTGGGCGGGCTGAAACATATCTCCCGTGAGACTGAGTTCGAGAGTACGGCGCTCTCCCACGGCCGCTTCTATCGCGCGATAGACCACGAATGGCCACAGGCCGATGCGGATTTCCGGAAGGCCAAAAACAGCGAGCTCCGAAGCGAGGACCACGTGTCCTTGCGCGACGAGACCCAAGCCGCCGCCGAGCGCGGCTCCATTGACGCAAATCACCAGCGGCTTGCGCGACGTGACGCCAATACTGAACACGTCATCGTGCGCCTGGAACAGACTGGCCGTGTCCGGGCCCGTCGGCAGCAGCTTCATCCAGGTCCATTCCGGCACAGAAAACGCTGCCGGCCGCGCTCAGCAGTATGCACCCAATGTCGTTTCGTTCCTGGACTTCGCCGATGGCGCGAACGATCGCGGAACACATCTCCGCTGTTAGTGCGTTGCGCTTGCCTTGCCGGTTCAAGGTGAGGTACAGAACACGGTGTTTTTCATGAATTAAGAGATCCATGTGTAATCAGCTCGAGCGGAATGTGTTCGGTGCGTTCGTGGACGGAAGCGGCCTGAAATGCGAAGTCGAGTACGGCGCGCGTTTCGGCGGGATCGATGATCGCATCGCAATGCCCGCGCGCGGCCGCATACTTGGCGTCCAGCCAGCGCTCATAATCGGCGCGCGTTTGCGCGATTTTCGCGGCGAGCTCGGCGGGCACGGATTGGCCGGCGGTTTTGAGTTTTTCCAGCTCCGGACCATAAATAGCGCCGACGGCGGATTCGCCTTCCATGACACCGATACGGGCGGTAGGCCAACTGAACGTGAAGTTAGGATCGAAGCCCTGGCCAGCCATGGCGTAATAACCTGCTCCGCTGGCATGATTGACCGTGAGCACGATTTTCGGCACCGTGGCGCAGGCCATGCTCTCCACCATTTCCGCGCCGGCGCGAATGATGCCCGCGGTTTCCGCCTCGACACCAACCATGAAGCCCGAAACGTCCTGCACATAGAGCAGCGGCAAACGATGGCGCTCGGCATTTTCAACGAAATAGCTCACTTTGCGCGCCGATTCCGGATAGACGATACCACCGATACGTGGCCCAGTACCGGTTTTTAGAAAACCGCGCCGGTTCGCGATGACGCCGATGTGGCGGCCGTTCAGGCGAGCGCTCAGACAGAGAAATTCGGGCGCATACTCGGGCTGGAACTCACGCCAATCGCCGGCGTCCAGAAAGCATTCGAGCAGATCTTCCATGTGATATGGCAAGCGATGATCGGCGGGAAGAATACCGTACAAATCGGCAGCTTCACGTTTCGGCACGCTGCCATGCTCGCGCGCCGGCGGCGCTGGCATGGCGCGAAATTGTTCACGGATCATGGCGAGACAGGCGCGATCGTCGGCGGCGCGATAGTGCGCCACGCCGCTTAGCGAGGTGTGCATTTCCGCGCCGCCGAGCGATTCGGCATCGATAGTTTGACCGACCGCACCTTTGACCAGATTCGGTCCTCCGAGCCCCATGAAGCTGACCTTGTCGACCATGATGATTACATCGCTCAGGGCCGGTAAATAGGCGCCGCCCGCGATGCAAGGCCCCATAACAGCCGCAATCTGCGGGATGCGGAGCCGGCGTCGCATCAGCGAGTTGTAGTAAAAAATTCGCGCGGCTCCGTATTGACCCGGGAAAATACCGTCCTGCAATGGCAGGTTGACGCCCGCTGAATCGACGAGGTAGACGATCGGGATGCGATTGCGCATGGCGATTTCCTGCGCGCGCAATATTTTCGTGATTGTTTCGGGCCACCAGGCGCCGGCTTTCACAGTGGCGTCGTTGGCCACGACGACGGCCGGCCGGCCCTCGATCGCACCCACTCCGGTAACTACACCGGCGGCGGGAGCCTGGCCGTCGTATTTGTCGTAAGCGATGAGGAGACCGATTTCGAGGAACTGCGTCTCGGGATCGAGCAAACCAGCGATCCGCTCGCGGGCAGTCAGCTTGCCGTCACGATGTTGCTTTTCGATCTTCTTTGCACCGCCCCCGGCGCGAAGCCGCTCTTCGAGCACATGAAGATCGGCGGCCAAATGGCGCAGGTCGCGGGTGAGGTCCGGCACTTCAGTAATTGCTAGTCTAACAATGAGGCTGGGGCAGTTATGCTAGGGATCGATCGGCGAGCGTTCCGCATTGTTTGGACAGTTTGTCTGTTCAGCCTTCTACTGCTGATCGTTTATCAGATACGGGCGACCCTAATGGTGTTCGCAGCCGCGATTTTTCTGGCTTACATGCTCGCGCCGGTCGTTTGGCTGCTGGAGCGCTTCGTACAAAAGCGACGCACGCTCGCGTTGGGGCTGGTTTATATTATGTTGATCGGCGCTCTGGTGGGTATGGGCTTCGCCTTGATCCCCAGAGTGGCGTCGGAAGCCACGAGCCTGGCAACCCGCCTGCCGGCGCTTCTTGCGAGCGGTCGACTCGCGACACTTCCCCTTCCTGCGTGGGCGGAACCCGCGAGAGAGCAAGTCATGGAGGCGTTGCGCCGGGAGGCCACGAACCTTCAATCGAGCGTAGTTCCCTTCATTCAGAAGCTCAGCACAGAGATCCTATCGGGAGTCGGTTACCTGCTGCCGGTAATCCTGGTCCCGATCCTTACCTTTTTTTTCCTGAAAGATGCGCGGGAAATCCGCTCGAGCTTGCTCTCGAATTTCAATAACAGCCAGCAGACCACGGCTGAACTGATCTTGAACGATATCCATCTGGTACTCAGAAACTACACGCGGACACTGGTGATCTTAGCGGTCGCTTCCTTTGCCGCCTGGGCGATATTCCTGAGCGCGATGGGTGAGCCTTATGAACTACTGCTGGCGGGGACCGCAGGCGCTCTGGAGTTTTTACCAGTAGTAGGGCCAGCCGCCGCGCTGGTCATCATCCTGCTGGTCTGCGGCGTTGCCGGCACGGGCGGCTTACTCTGGATACTCTGCTTCTTTGCGCTCTACCGGGTGTTCCAGGATTATGTACTGAATCCCTATCTGATGAGCAACGGAGTCGAAATACACCCTCTGGCGGTTCTATTCGGCGTGCTCGCCGGCGAAAAGATTGGCGGCATTCCGGGGATGTTTTTCTCGATTCCGGTTCTGGCGATCGGAAAAGTCGCGCTCGTTCACCTGCGCGCGGCATCGACCGCCAAGCAGTTCGCCCAAGTACAAGAGCGCTAGCTGCCGGGGTTGTTCCAGGCCATGTAGGCAAGCATCCCTATGATTGCCAAAACATACAGAATGACGGCGATCAGCAGGCCGTTCTTTACCTTGTCGACTACGTCCAGACGGTGTGCCGCGCTGTTTTGCGCGGTTATGATGCTGCTGTCGTGCGAGTCATTGTGCAGGTGAATATACGGGTCATCGTGATTCTCAAGCCAGCGGCGGTAGACAAACAACGCCACCACGACGAGCGCGAGGAGGCCGCATAAGCCCAAATGGAAGGTCAAGTTCACGCAATTGCTCCTTTCGGTGGAGGGTTCTTACTCCATCTGGCCGGATCATACGCCCGTTTCAGGTGAAATTCAAGAATTTTAATTCGCGGCGGCTAGCTGCTCCTCGATCTTTTTGAGCGCGGCGGCCAATTCCCCCGGGGAATGGATCTTTAGGATCTGGCCTCCCAAAGCGTGCGTGACGTGCGCCAAAGTATCGGGGTACTCGCGGCCGCGCAGCCAAAAGGGATAGTACTCAATGTAGAAGAATTCCGGTTTCGACGCCCTTCGATGCGGTACCAGTTCGGCCGGAATCTTTTCGGTGATGCGGGCGGTAGGCCCGAGGAAAACTACCGCATCGGAGGGCGCTGGCGAATCGATTTCGCGGGACAGAATGCCAAGCAGCAGGTCGGACCAGCCGCGCTCCCGGCCCAGCACGCGATAGGAGACGGTGCCCAATTCCAGATCGCGCAGGCGGGCGGCCAGCCGGGACCAGGCCTTCTCGCCAAAATCGTCATCGCGGAATATTTCACGCTGCTGATCCAGATTCATCGCCACGAGCCGGACCGAGCGCGAGCGAGTTTGTGTCAAGACAGACGCGAGCGAATCGAGCAAGAGAGCGCGATCCCAGGCGCGCAGCTTCAGAGAATAATGGTTCATCGGAGCGGCATCGAGAATGATGGTGAGGCGCGAGAGCAAGGGCGAATCTCCTCTCTCCCCGGTCCAGGGCTTGGGCGACATGGCCGTAACGGTCGCGGGAGGCATGGTCACTTCGACCGAGCGCTCGGCCCGGCTGCGGCGAGCGCGAATGGACCACTCCTTCTGAACCGAACGCCCGCGGGTATCCGCGACCACGACCGTAACTGAATACTCGCCCTCACCGATTGCAAAGACGCCGCTGAGCTCGATATAGGCGTTCACCCTACGGAGATCGTTGCGCTTCCTGGCTTCGGCGGAGGCGGCCGGGATCAGGAAGCCTTCGCCGAGAACAACAGGTTGATGACCGGCCGGAGTGATGCGCACGAACGAAGCGACGCGGGTTTCTTCACCGTGGAAAATTCTTACCGGACACTCGACCATAAATCCGGCTTCGAAGCGGAAAGCAAAATCGAGAAAAGGGTGTTGCGGACGAATGCGGCAGTCGAGTTTTTCACCTTTCACCCCCTCGTCGAGAATGTGCTGAAATTGCCGCGCGGCCTCGGGGTGGAGGGGAAGCTGCGCGCAGGCGGAAGCCAGCAGCGAGAAGAATAGGACGGCAAGTCGTGGCGTGATTCTAAATATATACTTGTATTCTCGTGGCGCGCGAGCATCGTTACCAACTCACGATTACCTGGACGGGCAACCGCGGAACGGGCACTAGCGGCTACCGCGCCTATGCGCGGGACCACGAAATATCAGCCGAGGGAAAGAGCGCCCTCGTGCAGGGCTCTTCGGATCCCTCTTTTCAGGGCGACGCGTCGCGTTACAACCCGGAAGAGCTGCTCGTGGCATCGCTTTCGGCTTGCCACATGCTGTGGTTTCTGCACCTATGCTCGGACGCGGGCATCCTCGTCACGTCGTATCGGGACAGCGCGACGGGAGTGATGGCGCAACACCCCGACGGCTCGGGTGAATTCACTAAGGTCACCTTGCACCCGCGTGTCGCGATATCCGATTCATCGCGCGCGGCGGACCTCCCCGCGCTGCATGCCAAGGCCCACCAGCTCTGCTATATCGCTCGATCGGTCAATTTTCCGGTCGAACATGAGCCATCGATAGAAACCTAGATAGCGCCGGGTCCGCGCAAAACCTTTCCCGGAAGCGCGCTGGTCATCTTCGCGCCATCGATTACGGGAACGCCGTTCACAAGCACGTATTGCATGCCTTCAGAAAGCTGATTGGGGTTCTCAAAAGTAGCCAGATCGCGAACCCGGTTCGGATCGAATACCACGATATCGGCCCACATACCTTGCTTCAAAACGCCGCGATCGGTGAGGCGCATGCGCTGCGCGGGTAGCGCACTGAACTTACGGATAGCATCCGGCAGGGTGAGTAGTTTCTCCTCGCGAACGTATTTGCGCAAGATGCGCGGAAAGGTTCCGTAAGCGCGCGGATGCGGATGTTGCTGCCCCAAAATGCCATCGGTGGCGGTACCCTGCGAATCATTGTCGATCGAAACCCAGGGTTGTTTCAGCACGTTGGCGACGTCCTGTTCGGACATGCCAAAAACCGCAACCGACATACCAGGATCTTCGGCCAGCAAATCGAAGATCAGGCCGATAGGATCTTTGTTCTGGGCTTTCGCGACCTGCGCGATGGTCTTTCCTTGCAACGAAAGAAGCTTGGGATTATCGACGACGCTGATCAAGATCGCTTCGGGGCCGGGTATCTCCTGCCACTCGTTGTCCCAGCCGCCAGCTTGCGACAGCATTTCACCGCGAATGCGAGCACGCATAGCGGGATTTTTGAGGCGCTGGACCAATTTGACATCGCCGCCATCGTGAGCCCAGGGGGGAATGAAAGCGGAAAAACTGTTGAACCAGGCGGGATAGGCGTACGTATCGGCGGCAATGTCCAGACCTTCGGCGCGCGCCTTCTCAATGCGCTCGACAATCTCGTGCGTGCGGCCCCAGTTGCGTTTGCCGGCGGCTTTCAGATGCCAGATCTCGACCGGAATATGCGCTTCGCGACCGATGCGAAATGTTTCATCGAGCGCCGGGTCGATGGCATCGCCTTCGCTGCGCATGTGAGTGGAATAGATGCCGCCGAATTGCGCGGCTTCGCGGGCCAAGGCAATCAGCTCGTCTGTTTTCGCGTAGGGCGCGGGAGCGTATTGCAGGGCCGATGAAAGTCCCACGGCGCCTTCCTGCATGGCCTGCCGGACGATTGCTCGCATCTGGCCGAGTTCGGCGGCGTTCGGCGTGCGATCGCCATCGCCCAGCACGATCCTGCGCGCTTGCGTCGCACCCACGTAGCTGGCCAGATTGATACCCATGCCCTGGCGCTCCAGACGGGAGAAATAACCGGCAAACGTGGTCCAATCCGGCTTGATGCGATAGTGCTCGAAGCCGGCGCGATCGATCGAAAGAAGGCGCGGGGTGAGCGGCGCTATGGAATTGCCTTCGCCGGTAATTTCGGTCGTGATTCCTTGGAAAATCTTCGAAGGCAGATGCGGGTTGACAAGAATCGATAGCTCCGATTGCCCCAGCATATCGATGAAGCCGGGCGCGGCCACCAGACCGCGAGCGTCGATCACGCGGCGCGCATGATCGTTCGAAAGCTCTCCGATCTGCGCGATGCGTCCTTTGACGATGCCAATGTCGCCGGAGTACCAGGGAGAGCCCGTTCCGTCCACGATGTGGGCGTGGCGAATGATCACATCGAATTCGCGCGGGCTGGCGAGTAAAGGCAGTACGCACGCGAGCGCGAGCAGACGGAAACTATGCGAGAAGTTTCCGAACATATAGAAGGTTGCGCCGCATATCGGCTTCGAGCGTTGCCGGATGCACATCCGTCTCGAGATTTGCGTAGCCCGAGAATCCTATATCGCGAATGGCGTGCAGGATGGGCGCGAATTGAATCGTTCCCTCGCCGAGGTAGTGCGGGTTGTCCTTGAGATGAATCTGGCAGATGCGATTCTTGCCGAGCCAGCGAATTTCTTTCACCGGATCGAAACCGGCCTGGGTCGAGTTACCGACGTCATAGTAGACCAGCACGTTTTTCGATGCTACACGGTCGAGAATGCGCGCGTTGTCCTCGGCGGAGATCGTGTTTTCGAGGCCGAGGATCACGCCGGCTTTTACGGCTTCCGGGGCGAGATCGCGAAGCGCCTCGACAGTATGGTCCATCTCGGGTTGGGTTTGGAGCGCCCAACGGCCGAAAAAGGGGAGGAGCAATACTTTGGAATGGAGCGCCTGGGTGAGGCGTATGGAATCGAGCACCCATCGCGGCGCTAGCTTGTCGCTTTTAAGGCCGTTGTCGTGCAGCTTGTCGACGCACGTGCCATCAATAGGAATGCGGTACTTTTTAGAAAGCTCCAGGTAGTGCGCGATGACTTCAGGATTATCGACCGGGAGTTTGCCGTCTTTCAGCTTACGGCCGAATGAGACCTGGACGCCATCGAAGCCAAGCTGCTTAGCTAGCGGGACCGACTGCGGATCTGCGCCTAAATTGAGGTTCCAGTCGGTTACACCGATCCGGAGCTTGCTCTTTGCGGCGAATAATACGGCGGCAAGGGAGCCGATCAGATAGCGGCGAGTCACAGAACATCCATTCTAGACTCCGGTCAGACCGAACACCAGAGTCTCCATCGTGATGCGATCATCCTTGTAGCCTTCGCGAAATTTCTTGTCCGTTTCATAAATCAGAGCGATTGCTTTAGCCAAGTGTTCGGCTTTGAAGATTCCGGCGGTCGAGACAATCTGCTCGGCCCGCTCGCGCCACATGCGCACGCCCATTTTTTGAAAGAGGCTCTGGGCTTGGGGGACGGAGGTGATGCGCTGCTCGCGGACCGCGAGCGCGAGCCGGAATTGAGTGCTGAGAAACGTGAGCGCCAGAGGCAGATATTCGCCATCGCGCACCAGAATGTCCAGCGCCTCGAGCGCCTGGGGCCGGTCGCGGCGGGCAAGCGCATTTACCAAGGCGAATATGGTGGTTTGCGCCGCATTCGGAACCATGGCGCGCAGATCCTCGGCAGTGACGGCGCGGCCGGCGCCGACAAACAGGGAAAGCTTTTCGATTTCGGATTCGAGACGATTGGCATCGCCCGCAGTGGTTTCGAGCAGCGTGACCAACTCGGCTCCACTCAGTTTCAGCGAAAATTTTTTGGCGAGCGTCTGCGCCAGGAAGCGGCTGGATTCCGGAGTGAAGTGACGGAACTCGACGACGGCGGGCACGGCGGCAAAGAATTTTTCCACGCGCTCCAATTTCGGCCGGTCGTCGCCCGAAAAATCGTAGCGGCTCGATTCAAATACCAGGACCGTTCCGGGCGTAGGCGCCTTCAGATAAGCGGCCAACTCGGAGGCCGAAGACGGGCCGCCCTCTTCGCTGTCGGCAGCCGCAAGACGCCGCGGCAGCGCGAGCTCAGCGCTGGCGGCCCAGATGACGCGTTCGGAAGAAAACAGCGAGAGCGAACGGGCGTCGTCCAAGACCTGGGTCAAGGTCGCGTTCTCCAAATCGATATGGCTCAAGCCGCTCGAGCGGGCCTCGCCGGGTAAAGCGCGCTCGAGCAGCGCTTCCTTGCACATGCGCCGCTGGTAGCCTTCCTGTCCAAGGAACAGGTAGGCGGGCGCCAGCGGCTGTTTCGAGACTTTCGAAAGGAACTGATCCGGATTCAAAAGTTTTCCACCACCGCGCTGACGATGTCGCGCGCTACATCATGACTCAAGCGATCGAGCGCGGGTCCACTCTCATCGAAGAACTGATGAGGATCGACAGCGGTTGCATAATCTTCATGCAGCGACCAATTCGATCGCGAATAGAGAACGCGGCCGGTAGTCCTTTCGACGAGCGATGCCGCCAGACTGACGCTGATCCGAATGCTGGTGGCCTTGTTGGTGGTTGGATCGCTCACGGTCGGGTAAATGCCAACCCCGGTTATGGTTCCGCTCAATATTGCGTCCGCGGTATTCGGATCGTAGACGATATGGAAGCGCGTTCTCGCCATGAATTCCCTGCCAATCTCGCGGGGAAGAATATCGGTGAGCATATAACGCGTGGACAGCGATGTGAAAGCGGGAACGGCGATGGTTTGGACGGTCTTGGGTACAAGGTCGGCTTTACCGCCAGTGTGATAGCCGCAAGAAAGAATTGAGAGCGCAGCGAGAGCCACGCCAGGCGCGTTCGCTTTTCTCACGGCTTCGCTCCGAGAAGGACACCGACAAGAGCGGCCGCCATGTCGGCACGCACCCGCAGATTGTCGCAAACAATCCATAACCAAGCGGCGCGGGGATTGTTCGAGTCCATTCGTATATCGCCCACAAACAGGCCGCTCTGACCCGCGGCGCCGACGTTGGTAGGCGCTTCGAGATCCGCGCCGCGCACGTCGATGCCGGCCGAGGTCAGCGCCTGGCCCAGATCGGCCGCGCTGCAATTCGCATCAAACTCGATCCATAACGAAATGCTATAGCCATGAAATACGGGCGCCTGCAGGAGGCGCAGCGACGGCATGGGCGGATGATCGAGCAGCGTGGCGATGTGGCGTTCGATGCGCCGCTCGACGTCGGCAAGCTTAACGGGCGCGTCTTCTCCGTATTGCGAGAGCAGATTGAAGCTCAGTTGGGCGTCGAAAACTTTCTTGTCCAGTGTTTTGAAAGAGAGCAGGCTGGCGGTTTGCTGTTGCAATTCGGCGATGCCCGCCTGGCCTCGCTCGCTAGCCGGCTCGAGCACGTTCGCAATGCCGCGCGTGATTTGCCAGTTGCCCGCGAGCATCCGGAAGACCTGCGCGATAGCGAACGCCGCCGGGTGCGGCACAACCCACAGCCAGGTTGAGGGCGGCTGCGAGGCGGCGAGTATGCGTGCTTCCGGCTCGTTCTCGAGGTGGCCCGTGCAGTCGATGACGCGTGGCGGGGAGGAGATCTCCTTCGTCAAGTCATACGTCCTGCGGGCTCCCTCGGCTGTGCCGGCCACCAGGATGACGCGGTGGCCGCGGATCGTTTTGGCATCGAGCGGTTCGACAAAAACAGCTTCGCCGTCCTGCGATCCGAAATTTCCCTCGCCATTGGCCGCAAACGGAGTGATGGAGGGGTGGTGCGCCGAGCGCCCCAGAACGTCCTCGAGTTCGCGGCCGAGCAGGGTTTCGCTCCCGACTAAAGCAACGCGTTCAGCCAACTTGACGCTCCGGCAGCGGGGCGTGGGGCCGCGATTTTTTGTGCCGCCGCACGATTCCGCCAATTCGAATAGCGATTCCGCTTAAAAGGTAAGCGCAGGAAGCGACGAGCAGCACCGGCTGCGACCATTGATAGACGAGAAAAGCCACGCCGGCCACAACCAGTACGGTGAGAGGCGTACGCGGCTTCGTTACGCTGACCTGCTTAAAGCTCGGGTAGCGCCAGGTACTCACCATGAGCAACGAAACGATACTAATCACGATCAGCCAGAAAATGGAAAAGGCAAACGAACGCACCGGCGCTGCATCCATGTAGACCACGGTGGCTATCAAACCGGCGCCGGCGGGAATGGGAAGGCCTACGAAGTATTTGCGGTCCGGCCTTCCTGGATTCCTGGGCATTGGATTGGTTTGTACGTTGAAGCGCGCCAGCCGGACGGCGCCACAGAGAAGATAGAAAAAGGACACCAGATAACCGGCCCGGGAGAGGTGACTTTGTAAATGTCCGTCGCCGGGAGCCACCGTGAAGAGCACGCCCCACACAAAAACCAGCACGGCCGGCGCGATGCCGAAGGTGATTACGTCGGCAAGCGAATCCAATTCGCGGCCAAAGTCGCTGGTGGTGTTGGTCATGCGCGCAATGCGGCCATCGAGACCGTCAAACAGGACCGCGAACGCCAGCGCCTTGGCGGCAATGGTGAAGTGCGGATTGGTCGCGAGGTCGCCGGACTTGGCCAGCAGCGCGCCCTCAAATGCCTGCAGGATGGCGACGAAACCGAGGAAGATATTCGCGCTCGTGAAAAGGGTTGGCAGGGCATAGGCAGCCCGCCGGGGGCGTTTCCCGGAAACCGGCGGACCGGTAAAACGCTCTCGAATATTCAGACCGTTTCTCCCTCCCGAACACGGCGGGCCAGAATCGTGCTCCCGCCCAAAACCTTGTCGCCCATCTTCGCTTCGAGCTTCCAGTCTGGCCCGAATATCACGTCGACACGCGATCCAAACTTAATGTAGCCAATGCGCTCGCCGGCAGCGAGCGTGTCGCCCGGATGTTTGTAGCAGACGATCCGGCGCGCGATGAGGCCCGCGATCTGGCGGCATACCACCCGGCTCCCGAGACCTTCTAACAGTAACGTATTTTGCTCGTTCTCCGAGGAAGCCGCTTCATGGCTGGCAACCAGAAACTTGCCGCGCTGGTAGACCACTTCCTTGACGACGCCCGGAATCGGTGTACGGTTCACGTGTACGTTGAAGATATTTAAAAAAATACTGACGCGCGTGTCTTGTTGACCTGGCCGGATAGAGACGATTTTTCCGTCGGCCGGCGATACGATCAGGTCGCCTGGAGGCGCGACACGCTCGGGATCGCGAAAGAAATAGAGGCAGAAGGCCGCCAGCACATAGAAGGGCAGGCCCACCCATGGATTCAGGAAGTACGAGGATGCCAGGCCGAGGATAACTAGAGCACAGGCGTAGTAAATACCGTCTGCAACGATGCGCAAAATACTAGTTTCTCATGCGGCCAAGACGGCCGCCGGTTTCCAATGGGGAGAATAGAGCGGTTCGTGAGCGGGTTCCGGAGCGGGGGCGATTTCGATCGCCGCCTCGATGGGAGCAGTTGAAAATTCGAACCCATGGCTGGTTTCGGGCTTTTCTTCCTTCTGTTTACGATCCGCCTGCAGGAGGCGCAACTCAGAGGTCTCTTTTTCGCGGCGGCGGGTGAGGCGCGCTTCCTGTAAGTGCAGATTGCGGATCTGCTTTTCGTATACGAGGTAGGTATACGCATCGATCAAGTGCGGCCGTGCGGCGAGGTCCTGGTCGTCGTACAGATGCGCGAACTCAAGGCGGCCTTTGGCAAAGACCGCGGCTTCGAGAGTTGGGATACGGCGAAGGCGCCACCAGGTATCGGCGATCGACTGAACGAGCTCGCATTCCCGCAGACCCACGGGTTGAAATTCCTGTTCGAAGGCGTCCAGATGGCGCTGGTAGTCGGCGGTGTCGTCGGCGGGCAAGAGAACGGTGGAGCCGGTAAGCGCGGTTTTGACGGCGTTGAGTGAAGACTTCGCTTTGCCGTCCTCGCTGCGCGGTCCGGTAGAGAGTTGAGCGTTGGCTCGATTGGCTTCGAGGCGGGCTTCCGAAGGCGGCTGGGATTGCAGACGCTTTCGTTCGAGTTTCTTAGCCTTGCGCTCGATGGCGCGGCGAATGGTTCGCGGGGACATGTGGGCTCCTGAAATGGAAATGGCCCGCGCACGCAGGATTAACCTGGGGGCGCGAGCCTGCCCGAGAGTAGCATGAGAGGCGGCGGAAACGAACTTTCCACATGTGGAAAAGGTTTGTAAGTGACGGGAAAGGCGAGAGTAATGGATATTTTAAAAAGCTGTCAACGACTTGCAAAAGGTCTGCAAAATAGACAGGGAAGGAAGGTGGTTGAGCAGTCCTGAGGGGCGAGTTTGGCGTTTTAAGGAGTGTCGCTCAGTCCTCAATCACAACAGCTTGCACTTCTACCTATTATAATGCTAATGATAGATAGAAGTGAAACCTATGGCCGATCGTTCGCTAAAAACGGACCTACCGCAAGGCACGCTCGACCTTCTAATTCTCAAAATCCTCGCACTCGAAGCCGTGCATGGCTACGCGATCGCCCAGCGAATGCAGCAGATCTCGGGCGATATCGTTCAGGTGCCGGGAGGATCTTTGTATCCTGCGCTGCATCGTCTGGAGAATCGCGGCTTTCTTAAGTCCGAGTGGAAAGAAACGGAAACTGGGCGTGATGCGAAGTTCTATCGTCTGACGAAGAAGGGGCGCGTCCATCTCGAGGCAGAGACGGCGAGTTGGAGAAGATTGGCGCGGGCAGTCGGTGTGATTTTGGATATAGGCGAGGAGGCTGCGTCATGATCTGGCTCTCGCGCTTGCTGCGGCGTAACAAAGTGGAAGCGGATCTTGGGCGGGAACTCCAGTTTCATATCGCAGAGAGAATTTCGGCTCTGAAGCGCTCTGGCTTAAGCGAGGAAGAGGCGCGTCGAAAGGTACGCCAGGAATTCGGCGGGATAGAGCAGGTTAAAGAAGAGTGCCGAGACGCGCGCAGCACGTTGTGGATCGAAAGCCTAACGAAGGATGTGAGCTACGCGCTAAGAGGGATGCGGCGAACACCGGGCTTCACGATCATCGCAGTCCTGATTTTAGCTCTCGGCATCGGGGCCAGCATGGCGATTTTTCGCATGCTGGACTCGGCACTGCTGCGGCCGCTGCCTTTCCCGGAAGCCAGTCGACTTGTGTGTGTCTGGTCCACGAACAACGGCCAACCTGTGGGCGGACCTTCCCCATTGGATATGCGGGATTTTGCCGCGAGTGCACACAGTTTCGAACGGCTAATCGTTTATGACCATTGGCGGAAGGATGTCAGCGGGATTCTTGGTTCCACTCAGGCGGAAGAGATGGCAGTCGGGCTGGTGCCGGGGAGCTATTTTGAGTTGCTTCGAATCCGCCCCATTCTTGGCCGCGTGTTTTCTGAAGCCGAGAATGTATACGGGCGCCACTACGTCGCAATCATTAGCCGTCAGTTTTGGCAGAACCACTTTGGGGGCGATCCCGGAATTCTCGGCAAGACGGTCAGGATCAACGGCGAGACCTATTCGATCATAGGCGTCGTTCCGGATCTCGTTCCTGGCTGGATGGATCAAACGACGGCTCCCATCCGTATCTGGACTCCTTTTGCTTTCGAGAACATGTGGTCCGAAGGCCAGCGCGGCGGCCGCGGTTATTCCTCTCTCGGGCGGCTGAAGCTGGGAGTCAGCGTGCAACAGGCGAAGGCAGAGCTGACTGCATTGGCCAACCGGCTGGCCCGGGAATATCCCATGGATCAGGGAGTGGGCGTCGATGTGGAATCGCTTGTCGATACCAGGGCAGGAACTACCCGGCCCATGCTACTGATATTGAGCGCCGCAGTAGGTATGGTGCTCTTGATCGCTTGTGCGAATCTGGCCAGTCTCTTGCTCGCGCGCAACTCGACGCGGTCTCGCGAAATGGCAATACGCGCCGCCCTTGGCGCGCAGCGATCGAGACTTGTGCGGCAACTAGTGATCGAAGCCTTGGTTCTCTCGCTGGCTGGTAGTCTTGCCGGATTAGGGTTGGCTTCCGCCGCCGGAGCTGCCTTGATGAGGATGAATGGCTCCGGAACCCTGCCCTACACAACAACAACCAATACACTCGGGCAGTTTTCGTCGGCTGTGCCGGATGTTCGAATGTTGATTTTTGCGATTGGGATTTCACTGGTCACGTCGATACTATTTGGCCTAGCGCCGGCATTGACCGCGACGCGCTTCTCGCTCGAAAGCACGTTAAGAGAAGGAGGTCGAAGCGGCGGGGTCGGCCGGAGCAGACAACGTTTTCGGCGCATGTTGGTGGTCGGGGAAATCGCACTTTCGTTAGTGCTCGTTTTCGCTGCCGGCCTGCTGCTGCAGACCATGGCTCGCCTGTTGCGCCAGAATCCCGGATTTCGTTCCGATCATTTGATGATTGGACACGTGTACATTCCACCGGCGCGTTATCCGAATGCAGATGCGATTAGCCGGTTTAGTGATTCATTCAGCCGAGCCGTGCGAGGGATACCGGGTGTGGTGGATGCCAGCGTTACGACAGGATACCCGCCGGTCATCGGATGGCAGCAGATGTTCACGATTCCCGGTCGCCCTGTTTCGCGAGCAATGGACGTGCCGCTGACCAGGTTTGCGGCTGTTGACGCACACTATTTGAGCACGATGGGTATTCCGTTGCTCAGCGGGCGTGGCTTTGCGGAATCAGACATTGAGAAAAGCCAACCGGTCGCGATTGTGAATCAGGCCTTTGTGCGACAGTTTTTCGCAGATCAAGACCCGATCGGCCGGGAGATTCGTCCCGGGCCACCCCCAGGAGTGGAACCGATTCCGTTGCAGGACTTTGGATCATTGTCGCGCAATATTACGATAATCGGCGTGGTGCGAGACTTCATGAATCGCGGCATGGGGCAAACACCGGCACCGCAGATCCTCACTCTATTTCGTCAGACACCCGGATTGAATTTCGGCTTCAAAGACATCGTAGTGCGAACAGCAACGGAGCCGGAGAGCATCGTGCCGGGAGTTGCGCGGGAGTTGAAACAGCTTGATGCGGACATTCCACTTGGGGAGACACGAAGCATGGAGACGCACATGACCAACCAGACCGCGGATACCAGACTGATCACGCTTTTGCTGGGCCTGTTCGCGGGCCTGGGAACCACCCTCGCGGTAATCGGCGCTTACGGCGTGATCGCCTACCTGGTTGCCCAGCGCACGCAGGAGATTGGAGTGAGGTTAGCTCTCGGCGCCGGAGCGACAGACATTCTTTGGCTTGTTTTGCGGAATGGTCTCTTCATGGGTGTTGCCGGGGTGGCGCTTGGCTTGGGCGGCGCCTTCGAGGCACGTATCTTCCTGGACCGGTTTGTATTTGGGATCTCCTCATCAGATCCTGCGACGCTGTTGGGCGCTGCAATTCTCCTGCTGGTTGTAATCATTCTTGCAAGTGTTGTTCCGGCGCGGCGCGCGATACAGATCGATCCGGTTCAAGCCCTGCGTAGCGAATGAGATGCGGAGTCAGGAGGTTGATTTGGGGCGTTCGCCCGATTCAGATTGGGTGTTATCAAACACGTCCCAAAAAGGCTGCCAGTCCTCCTGTACAATCGGCGACACGGAAAATGACGAAAACTGGTGTGAATGGCTTGCAAAACATGGTAGTGGCTCAATTTGAGCATCGGCTATAAATTTTCGGGGGCGCCTCAATTGAGCATGGCGAACCTGGGAGAAACACTGGTAAGTGAAATCCTGCATCAAATCGCATTTGAATGGCGGTAAGCTTTAGACGCTTGGATCTTTCGCAAGCTGAACGGATCAGGGTCGCCGTTAAGCAGACCACCATTACCGTCCGACGAAGCACAGAACTCTGTCAGATGAACCTAGCCCAGTGTCGAAAAAAGGGAATTTTTTTGTCGCGGGCGAGCGCGTTCACGGCCTTGCGTTCCAACTTCCGTGCCTCTTCAATTTATTTCGTTTCGATTGGCCGCTTAAAGACATACCTGAAGGCTTCCACGGGAATGACTTCAGGTGATTCAACCACATCGGAACTTGGTGCAGTGTCTACGGGCTCGATGAGATGCGGCGGGTAGTAGTCTGTGACAGGAACCATGGCCACAAGCTCCCATCCTTCACGCCCAGACTCGTTCAGGATAACGACGAGTTCAGCGGGATCCAGGTGGCTGGCGTAGACTTGATATTCCCAATTTTGCACAACAACAGAGTAGCGCGGCCGGGCTCAATTGGAGCTCGGCTAAATTTTCGCCTGTGCCTTATTGAGCATCGCGATCCTGGGAGAAACACTGGAAAGTAAGATCCTGCCTCAAATCGCATTCGAATGCCTGTAAGATTTATGGGCTTGGATCTTACCCAAACCGAACGGATCATGGTCACCGTTGAGCAGACCATTATTCACGTCCGACAAAGCAGAGAACTCTGTCGGATGCACCTAGCCCAGTGCGGAAAATCACTCGTCTTGCTTGTTCTTAGCAATGAGGCGATCACGGGAAGCCGAACACTTCTCGATGCTCTCAGCCTGTCACGCTGACGTCAGCTTCATCCCAAATTATTTAATGCTGGTTTTTGTGGCGGGCAAGCGCGTTCACGTCACCGGCCTTCGGCTTTGGCGTGCTTGAGCGGTCCTGCATGCTTCTAGCGTGACACATGCATGCACGAAGTTAAGAGCGGCTGATTTCAAATTGAGCCATTACCTGAATTTCGGCTTTTAACGGCATGGATTGATACTAAAGTATCGCCCAAAGCGGGAGGGGCGTTGCCATGGACGAAGCGACCTCTCCAGAACGACCACACCTTAATGCTACACAGAGGTTGACGCAGTTCCTTGAACTGGAATTGAAGGTGACGAGAACGATGCTCGATCTCGCTCGTACCGAAGATCGAGAACCCACAGATCCTCACGCCGTGCAGCAAGCTCTTGAGAATGCCCGAAAGGCCCTAGCTGGCATCTTCGATTTACTGCCCAGACTTGGCCGGTGCGCGGAGGCGGAGGCGATTGCCACAACCGCCCATGAATTGCACGATGAGATAGCCTCGTTCGCGCGTTCCTGAACCCTGCACGGGACCGAGCTATTTGGTATCTGCATGCGCCTGGCGTCCGTTCCCCCGGAGCCCCACGCAGACTATCAGAGACGGTGTGCGCTATCTAGCGGTCGAGAAGCCCGTTGATACTATGCTGTCGCGGCTTTTACTGATCTAATTTCAAATCGTCCCATTGGGCGGCAACCAACCTGTAACCGGGTGTTTCACTTCAAGCTCGTGCAAAGGAATTCCTTAGATTCCAAATTGCTTTCGAATGCGATCGGTTTCGTCCTTTGTAATTAGCTTGAGATGAATGCTGGACTGTTCCCTTTCGTGAAGCTCTATTTCTTTGCCTTCAGGCTGCAGAAATTTGACAAAATCCGCGTTGTTCCACAGATCGGAGTCATCCTCCTGTGTGGCAAACGCGAGATACTTGCCAGGCCTCATGTGCGCGATTGAGAAATGGAGAAATTGATCTAGTGCAGCCCAACGATATCTCGATTCTGACGGTCCCTCTGCCTCTTCCGACATCAGCAGGACGTGGACGGAATGTTTGGACTGATCCTGCGGCACTTCGACATCTCCGCTCACGCTCGCTACATTCCTGCTAAAGATCATCAGTAAATTTAGGACTGCGCCGTCTCCGACCTCGATCGACTGCGGATCGAGCATCCGCTCTCCGGACTGGACGGACTTGAGATAGCAGTCGCTGGCATTGTTAAACCAAACCTGATATTTGGCCGGGGGGACGGCTTCAATAACGTATGTGCCGTTCTGCGGTTGATACTGAATCAAGCTGTCCTTGGCACTCCCATCCCAATGTTCGGGATTCAGGAACACCGATCCAGCGGTGAGCGGCTTTTCTTCTTCGCCCTCCAGCACGACGCGTACACGCACCTGTGCTGGTTTGAATGGTGTGATCACCACTCCAGTCACATCCTGGTCGAGCAGGTTGACTTCGGTCTTGCCAATCATTCGAAAGCCGTTCGTCCCATGATCTAGCAGTGTGAGGCGGTGCTTTCCGGGCGGTAATTCTTTGAATACAAAATCACCACTCGGCAGAATCTCGCCGGTTTCGGAGGTCCATCCTATCCCATCGTCAACGCTTGCGCTCAGGCTGTATTTCGAGGGCGAACCACTTGTTCCCACGATTCTTCCTTTCACGCTCAGCGTCACACCACGCCGGATGCGAATATCGATGCCCGACTCCTCCTGACCACTCTCGATGCTCACGCCTTCCGCATCCCCAAGCGAAAGAGCTGCTGGATAAAAGGTTGTCAGGTCATGTACCTTGGTTACTTTGCCGGAACTGTCGACGGGTGTTTGACGGACTGCGAATCCCCACTCTCCCGCATTGGCACTGACATAATAAGTTCCGGGAGATAACCCGTCGAAGCGATACTCACCGTCCTGAGTAGTAGTTGTTTGCCCAGTGTGGGAGTTGTTAGTCTTGCCGTGTGTGTGAGTTCGAGTCCAGAGGATTACCTCGTCGCCTGGGATGGGATCTCCATCCGCATCCATCACCTGGCCGCTAACCGTTCCTCCAGGAAAGAGCCGCACAGTCAGGTCCCGTATCCGATCGCCACTGCTGACCTTCAGAAGAGCTTCATCATCTTGGGGCTTGATCTCACCATAGGCACCATCGAGAAATCCCATTTTTTCCGCCGTCAGCTTGTATAAACCTGCCTCGATATCGGCAAACTGGAAGCGGCCTGTCTCGTCGGTTGTTGCAACCAGTGCAGAATTATGACTTGCCTCGGACAATTCCAGCTTGACGTGCACCTTTCGGATCGGTTCTCCCGTTACGCCATGGAGGACATGACCTTCGATGGTCCCAAGTACATCAGGTGCCGGACTGGTTTGCTGCGCGACGGCAGCATACGTAGCAAATACACAGATCCACCAATTCACTGGATGCGCACCTTCAGTCTATCTACGCAGCCGTTGGATTGACGGTTACCGTCAACCCTGTGTTTGCTCTAGCGGATACTTTCAAATTGAGCCACTACCGGATTTCAAAAGACCCGACTACCCAAAACTCCGGCGTTGGGGCGAGTAAGAACAAGCGGGCGTGAACGAACCGCTTACGGTTGTATTGGGTGGGTAGTTTAGGTCTTCGTCGATCCGATCGTAAATAAGGTGACGCCTTGGCCAGCGGATTAGGCGAACGACTTAGGCGAACGACAGATTACTGCAGATTCCTATATTCCGCCTTGGCTTGCTTCAGAATCGGAATGTCCGGATCGGCATCTTTCCAGAGCCGGAGAAAATTTTCATAAGCGCTCCTTGCCTTGGGTTTATCTCGCGCTAACGCGAACGCCCTGCCGAGCTGTAAGCGGGCCAGCGGAGCCACAGGATCACTGAAAACAACCGTGGGATGATCGAGGATCTTTTGAAATTCCAGCCCGGCTTCCGCCGCTCGATGCTCATCCAGATACGCGGTCCCACGCACATATGCCGGATACAGATTCCCGAAAAAAGCGAACCAGTAGCCCGGTGTCGCTAAGCCATAACGGTCGGTGCTTTCGAGCTCTCCGATCGCGTAAGAGGGCTTCCTGTGGTTTAATGCCGAGAGTGCACGAAGCGTCGGTACGTAGTTGACCCTGACGAATGTGTCGCTCGGGAAGCGTTTTGAAAGATCGTTGCTGAGCTCTTGCGATTGCGAAGAGTTTCCGGAAATCGCCAGCGCAAAGGCAGCGCCGTATTCCACGTCGCGCGCGTTGGACAGCAGGAGGGCCGACATCGCGCTTCGCCTCGCTTCAGGAAATTTTCCGAGAAACGCCTGGAACAGCGCTGCCCCGGCCTGATACAGAGCCGCCCTTTCCGGCTGGCCCGCTTGCCGCGCCAGGTCGACCGCTCGTTGTGACATACGTATCGCTTCTCGCAAATGACCGGAAGAGGCAAGAACCAGCGCCTGCTCGTGGGAGATCCAGTCCTCTGTACCGGGTTTGTCCTTCCCCAGAAGCGCAGCATGCTCCATCCCCGGCTTGTCGTTCCTTAAAAAAGCGATGTAATATTCAATGATCAATAAGTCAGGCGTTTCCAGTTTGCGGTCAGATGCTCGTTGAAGAGTACTTTTTGCTTCATCCAGGCGGTTCAGGAAAACATAACTCCAGGCAAGATTGTTATATCCGAAAGCGAAATCCAAATCGCGATCAATAGCGTTTTTGCCTTCCTCCATCGCCCTTTGGTAATTACCGAGTAGCTGGTTAATCCAGGCTAAAAAGCCATGCGGTTCGGCATCACGCGGATAGGTTTGCGCCCACACCTCGCCGGTCTGTTGCGCTCTTTCCAGATTTCCAGTTGCGAGCAGATCGTAAGAAAGCATGATGTAGAAACGCTCGTGATCGCTGGCGCGACTTCGCAATTGATAGGCTTTGGTCATACTCTGCGCGGCGAGCGCAGACTGTCCAATCGAGCCGTAAGTGCTCCCGAGAACTGCATATGCCATAGCAAAATCAGGGTCGATCTCAATGGCGCGCTGCAGAAGAGGCACGGCGGCGGCAAACCCCGTCGAGAAGGATACATGCCAAGCAGCGCTATAGGCTTTCAGGGCTTCGAGTGAGGGCGTGGTCGCCTCTGGGAGCGGGGTCCCGTGTTTCTCAATCGTGGCGAGCGATTCACCGATTCTGGACCTGAATTTGCGCGCTATCTGACTCAGACCCTGTAGAATATCCTCTTTTCTGGCGGCCTGCGCCTGCTCCTCATCCAGAATCTCTCCGGTCCGGCAGCTTTTGGCGCGCAGACCGACCACATACTGGCTTCCAAGCCGCACGATCGACCCCTCGAGGACGGCTGCGCTCATGGTTCGTTCACAGACGCCCCGAGCTAGTTCCGCACTCAGCGGCGCATTCGCCGCCTGCCCCATGAGCCGCAGCGTCTGCTGAATCCGATCTTCGGAAATGAGACTGAGAAAGGGTGATTGCTCGAGTTGTACCGCCAAGCCTTGGCGCAGCGTTCCATCAAACACAGGATCTCCAGTGGAATTGGCGAAATCGGCAAGCACCAGCGTGTCTTTTTCGCCGAGAAGCGGTGAACGATGCCATGACCATCTGAGTACCAGCATTCCAGCGGCAAGCAGGAGCGCCACGGTCACGGCGATCCATTGCCAGGGTTTCGTTTCCCTGATTTGCACTTGGACCTTGGAGTGATTCGCGGCAACGACGCTGACTTCCTGTTCCGCGATCAGGCGCACGCTTTCGGCGAGCCGATATCCCCGGCCAGGCACTGTGACGACGTAGCGATGATCCTGGGGACTCTCCCCCAGCGCTTTCCGAAGCATGAAGATGTTCCGGCTGAGATTGGCCTCCTCCACAAAAGTGTCCGGCCAGACCGCTTTCATCAGGTCGTCTTTGGTGACCACCTCTTGACGGTGCCGGACCAGCACCAGGAGGATCTGAAATGTTTTTGGCGTAAGCGCGACGGGCTCGCCCGCACGCAGCAGGATTTCCCGTTGAGCATCTACCCGGAAAGGTCCGAACTCGTACAGTTCTTTACCGCTCTGGTTGGCTGTTGCAGACACCACACCCACTCCGTCCCACCCTACTGTAAGCCGAGGCCTCAGCATATTCCAAATTTCAACCGCGTTGCTACTCGCGTTGTAACCGCAATCGTTTCCACAGCTTGCGCCACTGCGAGAAGTTATCAGAACTTTTCATTGGGTCTGGAAGGACTTTCACAAAGTTTCCTGGCAAGCTGCGGTCGTTCCAGTTCGCGCTAGCGCTTCGGGAGGAGAAGCTCATGGCAAAGCAGACGAAGATCACCGTGGAAACCGATTCTGTGTTGATCCTACAGGGCCGAAATTCCAGCCGCGCATGGTGTCCACTATGCGCGGCGGAGGGGGAGATGATTGCGCTGGAGAAAACCGGAGTGATCTCGAATCTGGGAAGGACTGCCTTGGAGGAATGGCTCAATTCGGGTGAGCTGCATAGCTCGCAGGCGGCTGATGGCTCAACCCTGATTTGCCTGAATTCCCTGCTGGCGATGGTGCAAAACAGGAACCGCTAACCCACACAAGGAGATGTTATGAAATTGAGACTCTGGACAGGTATGGCCAGCACAGTCCTAACCGCTGCGCTGGTAATTCCCGGTGCAATCATTGCACAGGAACAGGAACAACCAAACAGCGAGCATTCCCTACGCTACAGCGTTACGGATCTCGGCGCACTGCCGGGCGGCACCTTCAGCCAGGCGACTGCTATCGCGAACGATGGCCTGCGCGGTGGCTTGGCCACAAACGCCGACGGGATAACGCACGCTGTCCTCTGGCACAAGGGATCGATAAAGGACATCGGGACGCCAGGGCTTGGAGGACCGGACAGCGCCGTGTTCGGCGTCAACGAGAATCGGCAAGCTACGGGTCTAGCCGAAACGCCTAATAAGGATCCGAACGGCGAGGACTTTTGTGGCTATGGCACTTTTCTTGTCTGCCAGCCCTTCCTGTGGCAAAACGGCACGATGGTGCCATTACCCACATTGGGAGGCCAAAATGGAGAGGCTGGAGAGATCAACAGTCACGGCACGGTGGCAGGTAACGTGGAGAACACGACTCCGGATTCGACCTGCCCATCCGGAGTCCCTCAAATCTTCGAGGAAAAGCCTGTGGTTTGGGAACACGGCGAGGTCAGAAAACTCGATACGTTCCCGAACGATCCGGACGGGTGGGCGTTCGGAATCAATGACCAAGGCCAGGTTGTGGGCGCATCGGGAGAATGCGCGCCATTGAACCCGCAGACCGGAGTCTATATCCTATCTCGTCACCCGTTGCTGTGGGATAAGCACAGAACAATCTATGTTCCTACGCTCGGGGGAACGGGAGCGTTTGCCGCAGGTAACGTTGCTAACCAGATCAACAATCGGGGCCAGGTAGCTGGCGTTTCGGATTTACCTGGCGACAAAACTTATCATGGCTTCCTATGGGCAGAGAATACGCGCATTCTGGATTTGAAAACGCTTCCCGGCGATTTCGCCAGCGCGGCGCTAGGCATTAACGACAGTGGCGAAGTAGTTGGTGCATCGTTCGACGCGGACTTCAACCCCCGCGCGTTCCTTTGGCGCAGCGGCCGAATGATCGACCTGAACGAGCTTGCTCCCGATTCCCCCTTGAACCTGCTGATCGCGCACGGCATTAATTCTCGCGGGGAAATTATCGGCTTTGGTATCGATAGCATGGGTGACGTGCACGCCTTCTCGGCGATCCCGTGCGACCGCGACGACACTGATGAACAGAGCGGTGCGGGTGATCGAGAGCGTGTCACCAAATGGCCGAGAGTCGTCCCTGCCAGTGTCCGCCAGCTAATTCAGCAGCGACTAGGCCGGCGGTAAGTCGAACCGGCGATTAGGCCTCAGGGTATCGTTAATTCGATACCCGGGCCTAATTAGGGTCCTGTCTCATAAGTTCATGTAGCAAACCGGGACAGGCGTCGAGGCCGGGTGTTAGCATTTCTGTGGCCCGCACATGCCCAGGCTCCCGAACTTTTTCATTGTCGGCGCTCCCAAGGCGGGTACGACGTCGCTCTACCACTATCTTGACCAGCATCCGGAGATTTACATGAGCGCGATCAAAGAGCCGCACTATTTTGCGGCTGAAATCCGGGAGGAGAATTGCGATCCCAATCTTCGCCGCAGGATGGCCCACGAGAACCGTGGTTTGCGCGACTTCCTGTCCGGCCCAATGCGCGAAAAACGCTTCGGCGGAATCGTCGCGGACTGGGAGGAATATGTGCGGCTGTTTGCGAACGCGACCGACAAATCGGCTGTGGGCGAGGCGAGCGTTTGTTACTTGTGGTCGCCGACAGCAGCGGCCCGGATCGCTGAAAAGATTCCGGACGCTAAGATCCTCGTGATGCTGCGCGACCCCGCCGATCGGGCCTTCTCCCAGTATCTCCACGGCCTCGGGAATGGCGCCATCCGTTGGAGTTTCCGCGAGCATATCGAGCGCAACCTGCGCGACTGCACGGGACAGTTCAGCGTTCACTACCCATTTCTGGAGTTCGGACTCTACTCTGAGCAACTAGGCCGGTATGTGGAGCGCTTTGGGCAAAATGTGTGGGTCGGATTCCACGAGGACTTTAAGGACCATCCCATGGAAGTGTTCCAGAACATTTGCCGATTCCTGGGCGTGGCCGCGGAGTTCTCGCCCGACATGGCGCAGCAACATCTGGAGGCCCAAGTGCCGCGCATGGCCGCAATCGGCTGGCTCAAGCGGTCGGGTTTCTGGCAGAGCGCCGCAAGGTTAACACCGCCGAATCTGCGCCCGCTCATCCGTCGCAGGCTGATCCGCAGGCCAGGAGCCACCCGCATGGATCCTGTGGATCGACAATACCTCGTCGACTTCTACCGAGAAGACATTCGCAAGCTTGCAAGGCTCGTCGGCCGGAACCTTGATGGGTGGCTGCGACGGGATTAGCTTTCACGAGATCAAACAGCGTGGGTGTGGCGGAGAAGCGGCAGCAAGAACTGGAAAACTTTCTCGGCGCTTTGTTCGATAGTTTCGATGTCGGTGCGACACTCGACTTCAGCGTCGTAAGGTTCTTCATAAGGGGCATCAAGCCCCGTGAAATCCGCGATCAAGCCGGCGCGCGCTTTTTTGTAAAGACCTTTGACGTCCCGCTTTTCGCACACGTCGAGCGGCGCCTTGACAAAAACTTCGATAAATCGATCGCCTATTTGTTTTCGTATTTCGTCCCGAACCCCGCGATACGGCGAGATCGCGGCCACGAGGACAATAACTCCATGACGCTTCAAGAGTTCGGCCACAAAGCAGATTCGCCGTAGATTTTCCTGGCGGTCTTCCCGGCTGAAGCCAAGCTCCTTGCCGATGTGCCACCGCATGCAGTCTCCGTCCAAGTGCTCCGCGCGGTACCCAGCCCCGGCAAGTCTGTTGCAAATCACGGTGGAGAGTGTCGTTTTACCCGACGAGCTGAGGCCGGTAAACCAAACGACCAAGCCGGCAGCTCGATTTTCCATGCTGCCAACCTAACACGACGCCCGGGCACTTATTCCTCAGTTCGGGCGGCCTATATTGGGCGCGCGCAATCGGCGCGCGCGCACGTATTCCTGACGGCGGATGGCCCCAGAAGTCAATATTTTGACTCTATCTTCCGTGTGTGCACCGCCGCGTACGGGTTGGCCGTCGGAATGCACGCGGTTTTGTGATCTGAAAGGACTGTCGCTCGGGGTGTTTTCAACCGCTAAGAATATGAGTAGCGCGCGTGGCACCGCAAACGCGGGCGCTGTTCGTCTACCAGACTAATCATGCCTGACCACGACATTAGCCAGATCAGGCTAAAGGGTGTGCAGAAAGCCGCCATTTTGCTGATCGCCCTGGGACCCAAGGACAGCGCTGCCATTCTCAAGCATTTACCTGAAGACGACGCCGACCGGTTGACCAAGACGATCGCGCGCTGCGACCAGATTACGCAAGAGAACGTAGAGTTCACGCTCGACGAATATATTCAATTTGTTACTTCGGAAAAGCTGCTGGTACGGGGTGGCATCGAGTACGCGCACAAGCTTCTGGTGGAGGCGTTCGGCCAGGAAGTTGCCGATCGCCTGATTTCGCGATTGAGTAAATCGCTCGAAAGCGACCTGGCGGTCTTCGACAACTTTCGAAAGGTGGATCCACAGCAGCTCGCCAAATTTATTCAAGACGAGCATCCGCAGACCATCGCGTTGATCCTGTCGCGCCTGGATCCACAGGAGGCGGCGCGGCTCATCAGCGCGCTGCCAGCCGATACGCGGCGCGAAATTGCCGTGCGGATGGCCGACCTGAACGAGATCTCTCCCGAGATCGTCCGCAACATCGCGGGCGTGATCGATCAGAAGCTGCGCAACCTGGGCGAGCTCAGCCGCGAGCAGTTTGGAGGCGTGCGCGCGGTGGCGAATATGTTCAACCGTCTGGATCCGACGACGTGCTCGCAGCTTCTCGAATCGCTTGAAGCGGAAAACCCGCCGCTTTTTGAAAATGTCCGGCGGTTCATGTTCGTGTTTCGCGATCTGGAGAATCTGGATGAAACATCGATCAAGACTTTGATCTCCAAAGTGGACCGCAAGATTCTGGTGGTGGCCCTCAAGGGCGCAAACGAGTCACTGCGAAACAAGTTTGTGCAGACGCAATCGACGCGCGGCGCGGAAATGATGCTTGAAGATATTTCTTCTTTGGGTCCGGTGAAACTGAAGGACGTGGACGCGGCGCAGCAAGGGGTGATCGCGACGGCACGTGATTTAGAGAAAGAAGGAGTAATCAGCCTGAGCGCCTCGGCCAGCGATCAATATGTCTACTAAGCAAGCCGGCAGCGATCCGAAGGCGCCGAATTTTCAGGCGGTGGAAGACGTCAAGATTACTTTGCGCGCGGAGTTGGACCAGCGAACGATCTCTTTCCCTGCGCTGCTCGGGCTCGAGGTGGGAAGCATCCTGCAGTTGACACGGCCTACCGGGGAAAACGTCGATCTGTACGCCGGCGATGTGCTGCTCGGCTGCGGCGAAATCCTGGTGATCGATTCAAATCTGGCCGTTCGCATGGCCGATTTGGGAGGTAAGTTTCTGCACGGCCGTTATATGGCTGGCCCGGACGCCGCGAATGGGCCTACCGGCTGAATTGAGAGAACGTTTCGAGCATATGACACATCCTTTATTAGAGCGATTCCTGGAGCGCTGGACGGGAGAGTTCAGCCGCGCGGTGGAGACGCATACCAAGCAACGTCCCGATGTCACACACGCGCGCGTCGAGGAGCCCGAACAATGGGCGGAAAGCGCGCCGAGGTTTGTTTGGTGGAAGCAAGAGATGGAGGGCACTGGAATTTGGATCGGCGCCGAAGAGCGCGCCTGGTCGGCAGTAGGAAGCCCATCGGAAGAGCAATCGTATTTCGAACTGGTGAAGCAAGCCGGCCAAAATCCGGGGGGCACGGCCGGGGCGGGCTCGACGGCACAGACGCCGCCGGCGCTCGAAACGCTCGAGCTGCTCGAAATCCGAATCGCCTTGGATGGCAAGACGATGCCGCCGCTGCTCGCCGGCATCGACCGGATGGCGACGCGGCGCGAGGTGGCAATCTCGAAACAACCCGCCGCCGCGAGCGCTTCTCCCATGCTGAGCCGCTTGATGGACCTGCAGCTCCCAGTCACCGTGCTGCTGGGCAGGGCCGTGCTTCCGATCCGCGACGTGCTGAAAATCTCTTCCGGCTCTTTGATCGAGCTGGATCGCCAGATTGACGATTACGTGGAAGTCCGGGTTCACGGTACTGTGGTAGCGCGGGGCGAAATCGTCTCGATACGCGGCAATTACGGAGTGCGCATCAAAGAGATCATCAGCCGCCAGGACCGTATCGCGCTGCAGGACGCAGCCTAGCCATATGACGAGCGCCGAATCGACTGAAGAAATCGATACCGCCCGGCTGCAGAGTCCCGTGATGGACGCCGGCCCGGATTCCGATCCGGAAATAGCGCTTTTCGATCTCAACCACCTCGATCGGATTCCCAAATCGCAACTCCGCGCGTTGCATCTGGTGCACGAAAACTTCGTCCGCAACCTGGCGTCCAGCTTATCCGCTTACCTCCGCTCCTATGTCGCTTTGAATCTCGTCAGCCTGGAGCAAATCTCTTATGCGGAGTTTTTGGACGGCTTGTCTTTTCCGACCTGTATCGCTTATCTGGGGCTAAATCCTTATGAGGGGACGGCGGTGCTCGAACTGAACATGGTCTTGATGTTCGCGTTCATGGAGCTGCTGATGGGCAGCAAGGGGCGGTCTTCGGTACCGGCGCAGCGCAAAATCACCGATATCGAAAAATCAATCATGCAGACCCTATTTCGTGTGGTTCTGCAGGATTTGACCGAAGCCTGGAAAAGCGTGGCGCAGGTCGACTTTTCCGTACAATCGCTGGCCAGCGAGCCGCAACTTATGCACGTGATGGATCCGGCCGAAGCGGTGATCGTCATCGCGGTCGACGTGCGTATCGGTTCGGTTTCCGGATTAATGAATCTCGCGATTCCTTCTATTTTCATCAAGCGCTTGAGGCACAAGTTCGAGCAATTGCAGCAGGTGCGCCGGTCGCACGCGAATGAACACGATCAGGCCCACTTGTCCGCAGTGATGCTGGGCGTGGATCTCAATTTCGAAGCGTTTCTCGAGGGCGGCGAGATTGCGACCCGCACGCTTCTCGATTTGAAAGCCGGGGATGTTCTGATGTTCGATCAATCGATGGAGCAGAAACTGAAGGGAACGTTGAACGGCCAGGAGAAATGGTCGGGCGGAATTGTCGCCAAGCACGATAAGTTAGTCTTCGAGGTCGAGGACGCGCTCGAGGCGAAGGGTTCTTAGCGAGAAACCTGTTCTCCGTGCGTGGCTCAGCTACCGAGCCGATATACTCTCTGTCTGAGAGTATGCACCGTAGAGCTTTTCTGAAGTCCTTGGCTGCCGTTTCCGGCGGCGGTTTTATCGCAGCGTCCCATGCACGGGCGGCGCTGCCGAAAATGAAGATTACCCGGGTGCGGGCGTATGCACCGCCCGATCCCAACCCGCTCTTCAATCAAAGCGATCTGATCGTGACCGTCGAGACCGACGCGGGATTGACCGGCATCGGCGAGGGCGGGTCGAAGCAGATGCTCGAACAGTGCGCCGGCAGGTTGATCGGCAGGGACCCGCAGTTCATCGAGCGCTTGTGGCAGGATATGTCGCGCGCTTTTTTCTATCCGGCCGGACGCGAGAAGGAGGACGCGCTCGGAGCGTTGGATCTGGCTCTGTGGGATCTGAAAGGCAAGACGCTGTCCTTGCCGGTACACGAGATTCTAGGCGGCGTGGTGCGCAACTACTGCGAGTGCTATAACACCGCTGGAATTATTCCCGGGGTACATCCGGGCATGAGCATCAAAGAGCGCGCGCATCTCACGATTGCGGCCGGTTACCGCGCGTTTCGGATGGGCGCGGCCGAGGCAAAGGCGAACGGGACCTATAACACGCATGAACGGCTCAATCAGCTCTATGCAGATTGCGTAGAGGCGCGCGAGGGCGTCGGAAAGAACGGCGATTGGGCGGTCGACTTTCACCAGCGGTTCGATTTATCCGATAGTATACGGGGCTGCAACCTCATACAAGACTTGTCGCCCTATTTCGTGGAAGACCCGGTGCGCGCGGAAGCGTTTCTCGAAGACATTCCGATCTTACGGCGCAAGGTGAATGTGCCGATCGCAGCGGGCGAGGAATGGGGCAACCGATGGGACTTTAACAAGCTGGTGGAGAATCACGATTTGGACTATGTGCGAGCGACGCTGCCGAACGTGGGCGGCATCACCGAGATGATGAAGATTGCGGCGATTTGCGAGACGCACTTCGTGGGTATCGTCCCGCATTTTACGGGTCCAGTCGCGACCGCAGCGCTGGTCAATTGCCTGAGCACGTACTCGGGACCGGTTTTGATGGAGTACAACTATCAGGGGCGCACGCTCCCTCACTTGCCTGTGTGTCTGGACTTCAAAGAAGGCAAGCTGTACCCGAACGAGCGACCGGGCCTGGGCGTGGAGCTCGACATGAAAGCACTGACTCTGGTTACCGAAATCACGCAGCCGGTGACCGCTCGCGCGCAAACGTTTTTCCGTCCGGACGGCTCGATTACGAATTGGTAGCGGGCTGCCGGTGGAGCCACACCGCCATTTGGCCTTTTCCGCGATGCGCCCAGGCATAGTAGGGGATCGCGGTGAATCCCCTGCCCTTCACCACGGTCACACCGTGCAAGAGATCCGGCCTGAATTCCGCGGTCAGCGCGGAGTCATCCGGCAGCGCCAGTGCGAGCACTTCGCCGGGTGAATTGTCCGGCCACTCCGCGCAATATACGATCGGACCGCGCTGGATAGCCACCAGCTCGCGATCGGCCGCTACTTCGGGCGAAGCGAGCACGCGGCGCGGCTGCATCGGGAGATCCAATTCAATCGTGTCGCCCGAGCGCCACTTTCGGCGCAGGCTCACGTAGCCTTTCTCGAGCCGGAGCGGGACAGGGCGGCCGTTCACTTTGAGCTCCGGCACCTGCGAAGATTTGTCAGCAAAACGGTAGAGCGGGCTGGGCAAAGCCTCTTCACGGGCCCATCCCGGCACGCGCACATGGATTGCGAATTTGGACGCCTTGGCGGGATCGACCGTGATGCGCACGGCGCCGTCCCAGGGGTAACGCGTTTCCTGAATCATCTTCACCGCAAGGCCGGGCTTCATGTCGATATGCGCGGAGCTGGCCGCAAAAAGGTTGACGTAGAGTGTCTCGTCCTGATGCGCGTACATATAACCCGGGACCGAAGCGATGAAGCGAGTGATGTTGCCCGGACAGCAAGCCACCCCAAACCAGGGGCTCCGTGCGTAATCGCCGATGGAGGAGAGCGGGTTCGGATAGAAGAAGAGTTTGCCATCGAGCGAGACGCCGGAGAGGAGCCCGTTGTAGAGGGTCCGTTCCATCACGTCGATATACTTCGCGTCGGCGTGCAGGAGAAACAGGCGATGATTCCAGTAGTCGTGGCCGATGGCGGCGCACGTTTCGTTGTAAGCGGTCGCGTTGGGCAGTTCAAAATCGGCGCCGAAAGCTTCGCCCTTGTGCAAGGCGCCGATTCCACCGGTGAGATAGAGTTTTTTCGAGACGACGTTTTCCCAAATCGCATCGATGGCCGTGATGTATTCTTTGTCGCCGGTAATCGCAGCGACATCGGCGATGCCGGAATACATATAGGTCGCGCGCACCGCATGGCCGACAGCTTCGCGTTGGTCAACGACTGGCTCGTGCGCCTGGTTGTACGGACTGCCGCCGCCGCGCGCATCCAGCAGGAATTTAGCCAGACTTAGATATCTCTCGTCATTGGTAACGCGATACAGCTTGACGAGGCCCATCTCGACAATCTGATGGCCGGAATAAATGGTTCGCTTGCCGGGGCCGAAGGTGCGGCACAACAGCTCGGCACTCTTCAATGAGATATCGAGCAGCGTTCGCTTTCCGGTGGCTTGGTGGTGCGCTACCGCCGATTCATACAAATGGCCGAGATTATAGAGTTCGTGGCTCAGCACTTCTTCCTGCACCCAGCGCTCTTTGCCAGCCCATTTGTGCGGATGCTCGGGATCGATGGTGCGCGCGGTATAGAGATAGCCATCCGGTTCCTGAGCGGCGGCGATTTTCGCGATCAGCGTGTCCAGATACGCTTCCAGCTTCGGGTCTTTCCGGATGCTCAAGGTGTACGAAGCGCCTTCGATGACTTTGTAGATATCGGTGTCGTCGAAGGGATAGGGAGGCATCGTGCGGTCCGGATTCTCTCCGCGCAGGGCGGCGGCGGCGCGCACGAAGTTATTCACGCGTCCGGTTTCTTCACATTTGGCGAAAGCGAACGGAATGGTGACGGCGCGATTGGTCTCGATACGCGGCGCCCAGAACGCGTCACTCATGTGCACGGCGGTGAATGGGACGGGCTGGACCGGGTAATCGCGCACCGATTTCGACGAGGCCCATTGCACGGCCGGACGCAGACAGGATGCGGCGCTTGCGGCGGCGAGCAAGGAGCGGCGGGAGATCTTCATAGCGTCAGGCGCTCGCTTTCGCTTTAGCCGGTTGGTACGAACCGGGAACTATGCGGAACGAGATAGCGATTCGATTCCAGGCATTGATCGTCGCGACCGCCAAAGTAAGGTCGGTTATTTCCGTCTCGTTAAAATGCCGGCGCACCTCCGCGAACAATTCGTCGGGCACATGATTGTCGTGCACGAAAGTCAGCGCTTCCGTCCAGGCAAGAGCGGCGCGTTCCCGCTCAGAGTAAAAAGGCGTTTCACGCCAGGCGTTAAGCGCGTACAAACGTTGTTCGGCCTCGCCGGCGGCGCGAGCGTCTTTGCTGTGCATATCGATGCAGAACGCACATCCATTCATTTGCGACGCGCGCATTTTCACGAGTTCGATGAGTGGTTTTTCGAGACTGCAGTGGGCCAGATAGGCTTCGAGGCCGGTCATCGCTTTGTACGCGCCGGGGGCTGCTTTCGCCGCGTCTAAACGTCGTTCCATACGTTAATTTTAGCCCGTTGGAACCGCGGGCGGACCCTTGCGTCTGAGGGCTGATTAGGAAGCGCCCGTGGATAAGGTGCTGCTGGCTATACTCCAGATACTGCTGATCGAAGTTCTGACACCGGTTAAAAGACTTACCGCGGCCAACGCGACGAACCCCAGCAAGAGAGCGTATTCGACCATGTCCTGCCCTACTTCCTCTTGCCAAAGCGCAGAAAATGCACGATTGATCATCGAACTCCTAAGCACGGAATACTGCTAAAGATTGAGCAACCCTTCAGGTCCATATCGACCAACCGCAGGAGGTTTTATTGAATTAACTGGGGAATGACGCGGTAGTCTGGGGCGGCTGGTGGGGCTTGAACCCACGACATCCAGAACCACAATCTGGCGCTACTACCAACTGAGCTACAGCCGCCGTATCAATTTGAGTGTAACCGATGCTCCGGGCTCGTTACATCAAGTTGACGGGGTCCACGTCGATTACGAGCGCCGTCGCTCGCCACTTTTCTTTTTCGGCGAAAGCGCGCACGGTGCGTAGCGCCTCGCGCAAAGTGGACCGCCTTGCGGCTTTGAGCAGAATCTGGTAACGGAACTCGCTGCGGAGGCGCGCGACCGGCGCCTCCGCCGGTCCCATTACGCGAATGCCGTCGGGCGGCGGATTCAACACGTAGCCCAATTGCGTTGCCATGCGCAGCGCTTCTTCTTGTTTTTCGGCACGCACTAGCACGTTCGCAAATGCCGCGAAGGGTGGATAGCGCAGCCATTTGCGAAACTCGATTTCCTTCTCGTAGAAGTGCTCGTAGTCCTGCGCGGCGGCGAAGCGGATGGCGTAGTGATCGGGATTCAACGTTTGAATGACCACCACGCCGGGCGTATCGCCGCGGCCGGCGCGGCCGGCGGCTTGTGTAAGAAGCTGGAAGCTTCGTTCAGCGGCGCGGAAGTCGGGCATGCCGAGACCGATATCGGCGAGCACGACGCCGACCAGCGTTACGTTCGGGATGTCGTGGCCTTTGGCAATCATCTGCGTGCCCACCAGGATGTCGATATCGCCCTGGCGAAATGCATCGAGGATATTTTCAAAGCGATCCTTTGCCGGCGGCGCTGTCGCGATCGAGGCGCGCGATGCGGGCGGTGGGCAAGTAATCGTGCAGCTCGTCTTCGACTCGTTCGGATCCAGCGCCGAGAAACTGGATGTGGTCGCTGCCGCATGTCGGGCAAGCGTTCGGAATCTTCGCGGCAAAACCGCAATAGTGGCAGAGCATGCGCCGGTCGCGGCGATGATGCGTGAGGACGACCGAGCAGTTTTCGCACAGCAGGCGCTCGCCGCAGGCGCGGCACACCATGAAACTCGAAAAGCCGCGGCGATTCAGCAGCAGCATGACCTGCTCGCGCTGCTCGAGGCGCAGCTCGCATCTGATCGAGCAATTCGCGCGAGAAAGTCGCTTGCCGCTTGGTCTCGAGAAACTCGATCCGCATGTCCACGATCTTCACCGCCGGCATGGGCCGTTGCGCCATGCGCTCCGGCAATGACAGCCGGCGATATTTATTCTGGCTCGGCGTTGAAGCGTGTCTCGATGGCCGGAGTGGCGGAGCCGAGCACGGCAATGGCGCCGGCGTTGCGCGCACGGATTAGGGCGACATCGCGGCCATGGTAGCGCGGCGTTTCCTCCTGTTTATAGCTGCCGTCGTGCTCTTCGTCGACGATCACCAGGCCGAGATTCTGAATCGGGGCGAAGACAGCCGAGCGCGTGCCGACGATGACGCGGGCTTGTCCGTTGCGAATGCGGCGCCACTGCCCCGCCCTTTCCGCGTCGCCAAAAGCGGAATGCAGGACGGCAACCTGCTTCCCGAATCGATGGAAGAACTGTCCCGCCATCGCGGGAGTCAAGGCAATTTCGGGGACCATCAGAAGCGCGTTTTTTCCGAGCGCCAGCGCCGCCTCGATGCTGCGTAAGTATACTTCCGTCTTTCCGGAACCGGTCACGCCTTCGAGCAGAAATGTTTGGAAGACGCTCTTTTCGAGCGCCGCGCGGATTTCCTGAAACGCCCCTTCCTGATGCGCGTTGAGAATTGGCGCATCGCCGCGCGAAGCCGTTCGGCGGCCGAATGCTTTCCATTTCGAGCCGGACCAAGCCACGCCGGGCGAGCGCTCGCGCGGCCTCACTCGCACGCTTTACTTGCTCGCCCAGCTCGGCAACATTATGCTGTCCGGGATGCAGTTCGAGAAAAGCGAGCAGCTCGCGCTCTTGTTTCTTGAGCTTTTCGCCCGCCTCGCCGCGCGACATGAATTCGGCTTGCAAACGTTCGGCGGCAGCACGCAGCGGATCGCGGTCTTCTTCGCGGTCTTCGGCCGCGACCCAACCGCGCTTGATGAGCGGCGCGCAATAAGTTCGCGCGGCTTTTCAACCTTAGAAGCGAGATACGGCAACGCCGCGCGGGCGCTCTTCGAGCAGAGCCCAGCAGACGCGAAGCCGGATCGCTGTCGGGCCGGAAGATCAGTTGGCGCGCCACCTGGCGGCCCGGATCGGTCAACGTGTAGCGAGTGCTGCGCCGCGTTTCGCCGCTCAGCGGCAGCATTCCCTTGAGCACTTCGCCTATAGGCGCGCAATAGTATTCGGCAATCCAAGCAGCCAAATCCAGCAGCTCGCGATCGAGCACTGGCTCTTCATCGCGCAGGCTCGATACCTGGCCGGACCTCCTGCGCGACGGGCTCCGCATGCGTCCGGATCACCACGCCCGTCAGTGTGCGGCTGCCGAAAGGCACCTGTACACGGCATCCGGGGAGTACGCGATGCCGCAGTGTCAACGGAAGTTCGTACGTGAAGAGCCGGTCGACGGGAACCGGCACCGCAACCTCGCAATAGCGAGGAAGTTCCTCAAGCATCCAATTCGCCGATGGCTTTAAAGGCAGGCTTCAGCGCCGGGTAGAGCGAACGATAGATGGCGTAGCGCTGCTTGTAGAAAGCGGCAGCGTCGGCTCCGGGCTCTTTCGTCTCGGTTTCGTGCAGCGCTTTGCGGCAGACCTCGGCGACACTGGAATACTCGCCGGTACCGACCAGCGCGAGAAGCGCGGCCCCATAGGCCGAGCCCTCCTGGGTTTCGAGCGTGACGACGCGCTCATTGAAAATGTCGGCAAAGAGCTGATGCCAGAACGGACTCTTGGCGCCGCCGCCGGAGAGGCGAACCAGATCGGGCCGCGCGCCCAGGCCGTTGATGATTTCGAGGCCGTCCTTCTGGCTGTAGCAGACACCTTCGAGAATGGCGCGCACCAGATCGGCGCGCTGATGTTTGGCCGTCAGGCCGACCCAGGCGCCGCGCGCGGCGGCGTCCAGATGCGGTGTCCGCTCGCCCATTAAATAAGGAAGCCAGAAAAGCCCGTGCGCGCCGGGCGGCGAGAGTGTCGCGTCGGCGGTCAGGTCGTCGTAGGCGGTATCCGGCGCGAAGCGGCTGCGAAACCATTGCAGACTCAGGCCCGCGCCCTGCGTCACTCCCATGACGTGCCAGGCTCCGGGCACGGCGTGGCAAAACGTATGGACGCGGCCGGCCGGATCGTAGGCCGGTTTTTCTAGATAGGCGAACACCACGCCGGACGTACCGATGGTGCAAGAGACGGCGCCCGGCCGTGACGATGCCATTGCCCACCGCGCTGGCGGCCTGATCGCCCGCGCCGGCAATTACGGGCGTGCCGAGCGCGAGACCGGTAGCCGCCGCCGCGGGCGCATGTATCCTGCCGGTGATCGAGCTCGACTCGTAAACATTCGGCAGGATCGACCGCTCCAATCCGAGGCCGCTCACCATGCCTTCCGACCACTGCCGGTTCGCCACATCGAAGAGCGCCGTGCCGCTGGCATCCGAAACATCGGTCGCGAAATCGCCGCTGAGCTTGAAGCGCAGATAGTCTTTGGGAAGCAGCACGGTGCGCACGGCGCTGAACTTCTCCGGTTCGTGGTCGCGCACCCACAGCAACTTTGGCAGCGTGAAGCCGGTGAGAACGGGATTCGCGGTATAGCGCAGCACGGCGCCGAAGCCGAGCTTCGAATTGATGAAATCGACTTGCGGCTGGCTGCGCTGGTCGCACCAGATGAGCGCGGGCCGAATTACCTTCCGCTGCTCGTCGAGCAGCACAAGCCCGTGCATCTGGCCGGTGAGACCGACGCCGCGCACCGCGCTTCCATCGATGCCGGCCTCGCGCAGCACGCCTTGAATCGCCAATTGCCCGGCGCGCCACCAGTCTTCGGGCGCTTGCTCGGCCCACATGGGCCGCAACATGCGCATCTCCTCGTGCGGCGCGACGAAGGAATAGCAGGGATGGCCTGCCGCATCGATCAGTAAAGCGCGCGATCCGCCGGTGCCTACGTCGAGTCCAAGCCAGTACATGCGGCTCAACTCGTTATCGGCACGCGGTAGGCCGGTTCCCGTTGAAATGGCAGGTAGGCCGCGCCGTAGAGGCCCGCATCCGCGCCGAGCAGCGCCTTCTCAATGCGCGTACCCGTCAGGCCGAAGATGAAGGATCGGCTGTTGACCTCGGCGAGCATTGAGGGCGCAAAAAAATTCCAGGCCGGCAACGGACCGCCGCTGATCAAGTACAGCGGGAAGTTGAAAATATTAATCAAGCTTGCGAGGGCGATTCCGAGTGCGCGTCCCATGGATTCAAATATCATTTTCGCGCGCTCGTTTCCCTGGAGCGCCAATTCGTACACCTGCTCGGAAGTGACCTCGCGGCCGAAATGCATCAGGCTCGCCATGGCCGCGATGGCGCTGGCGGAGGCATGTTTTTCGAGGCAGCCGCGATTCCCGCAGCCGCACGGATTGCCTTGCGGAATCACCGTCATGTGGCCGAATTCGCCCGCCATTCCGTGCGCGCCGTGCATCACTTTACCGCCGATTATGATGCCGCCGCCGATGCCCGTTCCGAGTGTCAGCAGAATGAGATCTTTGACGTTTTTTCCGGCGCCGATCCACATCTCACCGAGCGCAGCCGCGTTGGCATCATTCTCCAAGACGATGGGAGTACCGAGACGCTCCTGGATCTCGTCCCGGACCGGAAAGCCTTGGAAGCCGGGCAGGTTGGCCGATCCGACGATGACGCCCGCATCCATGTCGATGAAACCCGGTACGCCGATTCCTACGCCACGCAGTTCGTAGCCGGCGCCGTTGGCGCGCATGCGCTCGACAATTTCCACGATACTGTTCACGACGCGCAGAGGACCCTTGTCGAAACATGCCGCAACGCATTCGCGCTGCAATATCTTTCCAGTGGAATCGACCGCCGCCACGCGCAAATTGGTTCCGCCGAGGTCCACACCTATGGAGTAGGGGTCCATGCGCACTGAATCATAGCAAATGGCCCTATTTGCGCCGGTCAGAGGTCAGGTCGGAGGGAAGCGACGCAATATCCAGCCAGAAATGGGCCGCCGAACGGATGATGCGGAAGAATCCATCGAGATCTCCGGCCTTGTTCAGGTAGCAGTTGGCGTAGAGCTGGTACGCATCGCGCACGTCCTTGTCGGAACTGGATGTCGTCAGAACGGCAACGGGAATCATGCGAAGCTGCGGGTCCAGCTTGATTTCCCGCAGCACTTCCCGCGAATTCGATTTTGGAAGATTGAAATCGAGAAAAATAAGACTGGGAATCGGGACATTCGTGTAATTCCCCTGACGACGCAGAAACTGCAGGGCCTCATCGCCATCGCCCACCAAGTGGACATGGACAGGCGGCTCCAGGACGCGCAACGCCTCTTGCATAAGGCGCACGTCCGCAGGGTTATCCTCGACGATCAGTATTTCCCGGCGATTGAGCACTCGTTATCCAAGGGAAGACAACTCCCATTCTTAACCATTAAGAGTACTCATTCTATGTAACTATAAGCCCACGCCCGCGGAAAGCGCAATTTGCAGAATCTTAGGCGCAGGCTTCTTCGCATTCGCGGACGAGCGGCGTGGCGGTCAGTGTTTGGACCGCATCGAGCAAGTCGCTCGCGGAGAAGGGACAGGAAAGAATTGCGGTTCGCGTTTCGCTCGGCGCGGACTCCGCGGGAAATTGCCGGCTGGAAACGAGGAGGACGCCCATATTCGGGGCGCACCGCCGGCAGCTTGCGGTGAGATTTTCCAGGTCCAATCCGGCGGTAGGTTTCTGGCCGCGCGGTGAGGCTGGAGCTATGAGCAGACGGATCTGTTCGTTCCAGCAATCGACCAGTTCCAGCGCCTCGGATGCCGATGCGGCGTGCAAAAGACGAAATCCGTGTTGTTCGAAAGTTCTCGCAATTAAGTTGCGAATGGGCGGCTCGATATCGAGAAGCAGGGCGGTAGGCGCGGCCGCTTGCTCGGAAGCGGGCGGACGGCGAGCGGCGGATTCCGGGGCGCCGCTCCGCTCGGCCAGACTCTTCATCTTGGCAAGCAGCGTGGTGCGCTTAATTTTGAGCAGGTCGGCCGCGCGGGCTTTGTTGCCGCCCGAAATGGTGAGCGCCTGGTTGAGGAGCGAAAGCTCAAGCCCGCTGACGACTTCATCGAAATCCAAGCCTTCCGGAGTGACGCGGGCAAGCCCGGTTTCAGGACGCGCGCTCGGCTCCACGCGCGCAGGTTTGCGAGCCAGAAAATCGCTGGGGAATAATACGGGCCGGTCGCCGCTCATGGCAAACGCCATCTGTACCGCGTGTTCGAGCTGGCGCACATTGCCAGGCCAGTCCATTTGCTGGAGAAAGTGAACGGCTTCCTCGCCGATTTGTTTGGGCGCGGCGTTTTCCGCACTCCGGATCTTCTCAAGGAAGTGTTCGAGGAGCAACGGGATGTCCTCGCGGCGATCGCGCAAGGGCGGCAGATGCACGGGAACGACGTTCAGGCGGTAATACAGGTCCTCGCGAAAACGGCGCTCGCGCGCGGCTTGTTCGAGATCGACGTTCGAGGCGGCGATCACACGAACGTCCACACGCACCGTCTCGGAGCTGCCTACGCGCTGAAACTCCTGCTCTTGCAGCACACGCAACAATTTGGCTTGTGCTTCGAGCGGCAGATCGCCTATTTCATCCAAAAAGATGGACCCGCGATGCGCTTGCTCGAAGCGGCCGATGCGGCTTGAGTGCGCGCCGGTGAAAGCGCCTTTGGCGTGGCCGAACAGCTCGGTTTCGATTAGCGTGGCCGGTAAGGCGGTGCAGTTGACCGACACGAGTGAGGCCGCGGCACGGTTGCTCGCGGCGTGTATGGCCTTCGCGACCACTTCCTTGCCGGTGCCCGTTTCCCCGGTGATGAGAATGGTGCATCGTTTGGCTGCGACCAGCTCGATAATTTCGCAAATCTGCAGCATGCCGCGGCTCTGTCCGATGAGGAGCTGCCGCCAGGAAGGGCTGTCCGAGTTGGAATGCAGTCTGGCCCGGGAGCTGCGGCTGGCTTTGGCGACCGCCTCGGCCAGAGCGCTCGGCTCCAACTCGCCCAGCAGCACGTAGAATGCTCCGCGCCGCGTGAGGGTAATGACATCGTCAATACCACCTTCCCGATGATGGACGATCACCCGCGCATTGGGCGCCGCCCGCTGCACCTCGTCAAGCGCTTGCTCGCCGGAACAGGGAAGGGCCGCCAGACTCAGGACGATGGCCACGAAATCCATGGTCCTAAGACGGGCGATTCCCCCAGCAAGGGAGCTTTCCGCCAGAATTTCAGCGGCAGGCAGCGCGCCGCGCACGTGCGGGTCTGTGACCGCCAAATCCGCACCAATCCACAATAATCTTGTTCGCAAGAGAATCCACTGAAGCAGGGCAAACGATACCTCACCGCCGCCCGTACAGGACACATCGTCCGCGAACGACAAAAACTTGAGTCTCAAAAGGCAATTTTTTGCCGGGGTGTGTGTCAGCGCTGCCGCGGACCCGCGCGGTGCGTGGAGAGCCAGGATTCCTGCGCCAGGGTTTCGAGTTCGCGGTCATTTTCGGCGCGCCACTCGGCGAGCTTCTTGTCCTTCAATTTCAAGAGCAGGCGTTCCTTGCGGTCGGCCGCGAGCACGCGCGCCCGTTGTTCAGAGATCGGTTGCTCCAAGCGCTGAATCGATCCGCGCAGCGCCGCGGCGCGTGCGTCGGAGCCTAGAAGAAATGCCGAGAGTGCGCGGAATTCGGTGCTTCCGGCGTCGGGACATGTGCGGACGAAGGCATGCGCTTCCACGCGTTCTTCGGCCACTGAAACAAGCGAACGCTCGAGGCGCGTCCGTTCGGCGAGCATCTGGTTCAGTTTTTCTCTTTGGACCCCGAGCTCTAGTTCCCGCAACCGCAATACGGCGTCGAGGCGGAATTGAAATTTTGTCATAACACTGCAACCGGACTGCCGGCTGAAGCCGGCAGCGGCACGCTAAAGCATGCGCCACGATTCAGAGAGCGGCGGCGATTTCGGTAAGCGAAGATAGCGTGTCCTTCAACTCGGATTTTTCGTGCGAATCCTGCCGCAGAAAGTGCAGAATGCGCTCGCGCGCGCGGATACTCGCATCGAGTTTCGCGTTCGAACCGGAAACATAGGCGCCTAATTGCAATAAGTCTTCGGAATGGTGATAGCAGGCGAGCGCCTCGCGCAGTTTGCCGGCGGCCTTGAGCTGGCCGGGCGTAGAGATTTGCGAAGCCACGCGCGAAATCGAGTTCAAGACATCGATTGCAGGATAATGGCCGGACGCACCCAGCCGGCGCGAAAGGACAACGTGACCATCCAGGAGGCCGCGCGCCGCATCGGCAATCGGCTCATTTAGATCGTCGCCTTCGACTAATACGGTGAAGAAGCCGGTAATGCTGCCCTGGCGAAAGTTCCCCGCCCGTTCGAACATTTTGGGCAAAATGGCGAATACCGACGGAGTGTAGCCCTTTTGACTGGGCGGCTCGCCAGCCGCGAGGCCAATTTCGCGTTGCGCCATCGCCAGCCGCGTGATGGAATCGGCCACGAGTAACACGTTCTTGCCTTGATCCCGAAAATATTCCGCGATCGCGAGCGCGACGAAACAGGCGCGCACGCGTAAGGGCGCCGGACGATCGCTCGTCGCAGCTACCACGATGGTGCGCTTGCGGGCGTCCTCGCCGAGTTCGTTCTCGAGAAAATGGCGCACCTCGCGGTTGCGCTCGCCGATCAGCGCAACCACCGTAACGTCGGCCGAATTCTGGCGCGACATGGCGCCGAGTAACGTGCTTTTTCCCACGCCGCTCCCACCGAACAATCCGATACGCTGCCCCATGCCGCACGGCAGCAGGCTGTCAATAGCGCGGATGCCGGTAACCAACGGCTCGGTGATGTGCTCGCGTTCGAGCGGCGAGGGAGGCGTGCGGAACAGATCGTATTTTGCTTCCGCTTCGATGGGCGGCCCGCCGTCCATGGGCCGGCCGAAACCGTCGAGCACGCGCCCCAGCAGGCCGGGGCCCACGTTTACGCGCGCATCTTCGGCGCGCGCATAGATCGCGTCGCCCGGCTCGAGGCCATCGATCTCTTCAAGCGGTATCGAGAGAATGCGGCCGTTGCGAAAACCGGCTACCTGCGTCCGCACCCGCCGGCCGCGCGCAGTCTGAATCTCGCAGAACCCGCCGATGGCGGAGGCCGGGCCTTGCGATTCGATCACGAGACCGGTGACATCGGTGACGACACCACGCCAGCGCAGCGGGTCTAAGGTTGCCAAGTCGGCGCAATAGCGATCGAGAGATACGGGCGTCATTTTCAAGGCCGTCATTTCGCAATCAGGCGATCGGCGAAGCCGCGCTGAATTTCCTGGAGCTGCGTTTCGACCGAGGCGTCCAAATCGCCGAGAGATGTTTCAAACAAGATGGCGCCGGTTTCGAGCGCCGGATCGGCCACAATTTCAACAGCCGCCGAATTTGTCATGCGCTCGAATGCGGTGCGCACGGCGGCGGCCGCGGCGGGATACACCCGCACGCGAACAATCTCCCTATTCTGCAGCTTCTGGAGCGCCGCATGTACGATCCCGTGGATAGAATCCGGATCGGTCGAGAGCTCGCGGTACAGAATACGGCGCGCAATCGCGAGCGAGAGCTTTACCAGCTCCTGCTCCGCCTCGTTCCGTATTTTGCGTTTCATCTGCGCCAATTCGCGCAGCGTTTCGGCCAATCGATCGAGCGTCTGCCCGACCGGCGCGGCAGCTTCGTCGCGCCCGCGCCGCAGGCCGTCCTCGAAACCGCTTTGCCGGGCTTGGGCGAGTTCAGCGTCCCCGATCGCTTCGGCTGGGGCGCACGCCGGGGGTACGCTTGTTCCGGCCGTCGTCCGAACGAGCGCGGCCGCCGCGGGCGCCAGACGTGAACCACTTAAATGCGAACCAGTTAAATGCGAATCCGGCGTCACGCTGCGCCACGCTATCGGCTGGGCGAGATCGGCCGGATCGGCGATTTTACAGCGCATTTTAGTCTTCCTCCAGCCAGCCGCGAACAATGTTGGCGGCAAACTCCGGATTTTTTACCACGTTTTCCTGGATCTGCGTGAGTAGCCCTTGCGCCTTGCTGGTGATGGGCGGTAGAAACGATTTCGCCCCGCCCGCCTCGCTAACCTGTGCGGCGAGCTCCGGCGCTGCCGCGACGCCTTTACCCGGCCCGTCTGCTTTGCCACTCCGCCCGGCGGCAAGCGCCGGTGGCGCATCCGCCACGCTCGTTTTCGCCTTACGGCTGCGCAGCACGAATACCAGAACAAGCATCACGAGCAGGGCGGCGCCTCCGCCCATCCATACGCGGCGGTCCTGCAGCAATTTTCCGATGGAAGGCGCAGCTACCGGCACCGGTTTCGCGGAGCCTGCGCCCGTGTCGTCCCAAGCGTGCGTCTGTTCGAATGGCAGGCTCTCGATGACTAGCTGATCGCCGCGCTCCGGCGTGACGCCCAACACGCCGGCCACTATGTCGTGAATGGCCTTGAGTCTTTCCGGCGCGGGTGGAATGGGAACCCGCTTGCGCGCCGCGCCTTTGCCTTGCCACTGCACGTCCTGATCGAGCAGCAGCGCGGCCGAAAGGCGCTTGATGGAGCCGCGCGGCATTTTCACTTGGCGCACCGTGCGTGACGTTTCAAAGGTCGTATTTTCGGTGCGCCGGGAGACCGTCGATCCGGGCGAGGCCACGAGCGGCTTGATGGTCGATCGAGGGAGATTCGACGGAGTGCCCGGCACTCCGCCTGCTCCAGCCGACCCGGCCAGGTCCTCGGATTTCTGGGAAGAGGCCATCACCGAGCGCGTGGGATCGAACGTCTCGTCGGTTTGCTCGCTGGTCGAAAGGTCGCAATCGGCGGAAATCCCCACTCGGAACCGTCCCTCGCCCAGCAGCGGATCGAGCGTCGCTTCCACCTTCACCATCAGGTCCTTTTCGACCTGATGCTTGTATTCAAGTAGCGTGTCGGCGGAGTCCGACGCCTCGGAGCCAACCTTGCGCGGCCGGCTCAGCAAGTTTCCTTGCATATCCACGACCGATACAAACTCCGGCGACAAGCCCTCTACCGCGCTCGCGACAAGATTCGTGATGGCCGTCACATTCTGCGGCTGCAGCGCGGCGCCGGGGCGCAAGCGCACGAGCACGCTCGCCTTAGCCGGCTCGCGCGCATCGAGAAAAACGGAATCCTTGGGGAAGCTAACGTGCACGCGCGCCGTTTCAATGGCGCTCAAGGCTTTCACCGAGCGCTCGAGCTCTCCTTCGATGGCCCGCCGGTAATTGACGCGCTCGCTGAAATCGGTCAGCGCCAGGTTCGTTTTATCGAATAGCTCAAACCCGATCCGGCCGCTTTTCGGCAGACCCGCGCCGGCGAGTTCCAGGCGCACTTCGTCCACTTTTTCGGCCGGCACTTCGACTGTCGCGCCGTTGTTCGTCAGCCGGTGCTCCACGCCGCTTTCTTTGATCTTCTGCACCACCGCGCTGGCATCTTCCGGCGACATGCCCGTGAACAGTGGCCGGAAATCGCGTTCATGCTGCCAGTGAATAAACGCCGGCAGCGCCGAGGCGACTAACACGACGGCAAGCGCGAGCACAACTTTCTGTTGCAGCGTCAGAGCGCTCAAGAGCTTTTTGATTTGATCCATTTTCGAAGAGCCGGTCAGACCTGCATGCGCATGATTTCTTCATAGGCCGAAACGACTTTATTGCGAACCTGCAAGAACATTTCGAAATCGAGTTCGGCGCTTTGCGCGGCCAGAATCGTCGAATGCAGTTCTTGTGGGCCGCCCGCGAGATAGCCTTGTACGGCGGAGGCGGCCGAGGCGTTCGAGGCTTCCACGTTTTGGATCGCCGACTGCAGGACATTCTGGAAGGAAGCGCCTGTCGAAGCCGCGCCGGCGGTAGCTGTTCCAGCGGAAGCAACCAGTGGCGCTGCCAGGCTGGGCGCAGTGATAGGGGAAATCGGAGCCATTAGCGGAACAGGTCGATCGAACGCTGAATCATGTCTTTCACCGCGGAGATCGCCGATACGTTGGCCTGGTAGGCGCGCGACGCGCCAAGCAGATCCACCATGTCTTCGGCTGCGTTCACTTTGGGAATGGCGACGTAGCCATCTTTATCGGCGTCCGGGTGCCCCGGCAGATAACGGCGCTCGGGCTCCGATTGGTCCGTCACGACCTGGCTGATGGCGACGCCGGTCGCTTGCGGATCGAGCTGCGATTGAAACACCGACGAGAAGGGCGAGGAGACTTGTTGCGACTGAAATACCACGTCCTTGCGGCGATACGGGCCGCCGCCCGCAGTCCGGGTGGTATCGGCATTGGCGATATTTTCAACCAGCACCTCGGCACGCTGGCGCTGCGCCGTCATGCCCGACGCGCTTACCGAAATTGTGGAAAAAAGGCTCATGACGCCGCACCTCCGCCTTCAATGGCCATCCGCACTGTCTTCAGTTGGGAGCGCAGCAAGTTGGAGGCGACGCTGAAGCGCAAAGCGTTTTCCGCCAGCAGCCGCGCTTCGCGATCCAGATCGACATTGTTCCCGTCGTTCTTGACGCGCAGTCCCGGAACGGTATTCACCAGGGGGGAAACGCCGCCCGCCTTCGAGGCGTTGGCGAGCTCAGATTCGAAATCGATGTCCTGGGTCTTGTACCCAGGCGTATCGGCGTTGGCTACGTTCGAGGCGACCAGCTTCTGACGCACGCTCACGAGCGTCATGTACTGGTTCAATTGATTGGAGAGCGGATCGAGCATGGACTCGAAGAGTCTAGAGCAAGTATGCTGCCACGTGAGCAATATGTGTTTGCTGGAGGATGGCGGTGGGGCGGCGTCGAAGTCTCGCTTAGCGCGTCAGATTCCTGACACGGGCTATGCTTCGAACTGCCAATGGCGGCTCTCGGAAGCCACCGGCTGGTATTCAACCGCGGGGGAATTGGCGTGTACTTGCGCCGCCAAATGGGCGCGCAGAACGCGCGTCAGGTGCAGATTATCGTTGAACGCATCGAGCGCTTGGCGCAAAACAGCCGTATCTCCGCCAGTGCGTAGTTCGGCGGCGACGCTATTGCCATACTCGATGGCGATGCGTTCGGCCGCCTCAAAGTCGCCCGATTCGAGCGCGCGCGTCAATTGCTCGGCTTGCATATCAACCGGTGATCGATTTTGATGCCTGCTGCATGGCCAGGAACAGATTAGTGATTTGCGTGAGCTGCTGCTCCATGGCCGAAATGGCCGCATCCGCCTTCGACATTTGCTGGATCAGGGAGGTTTGCATCTGGGTCACGCTGTCCTGCTTGCTGCTGATTTGCTTGGTGAGATTCGTCACCGAGGCGCCGGTCGTGGAGATGTCGGTCGCCACCAGGCCGGTGGTTGAATCCGTGATGCCAGTCAGAATCGTATGAGCGGCCTGCAGGAATCCGCCGCCGCTCTCAGAACCGAGAAAATTGAGCGCATCCGGGAGCGAGCTCGCGGCGGCGGCGCTGTACACCGACGAATCGAACTGCAGGTGCCCGGTTTGATCGAACGTCAATCCCAAATCGGCAACAGACTGGATTGCCGGGGAGCCGGAGCCAGGCGTGTAACCGGCCAGACTGCGTAACGCGCCGCTCAATTGCGAAACGATGCTCTGCCCGGCGAGCGCGCCTCCGTTTTGCCCGCGATTCTTCTGCACCTCGTCCACCGCGGAATTGAAGGCGCTGACGAACGAGCCGATGGCGTTTTGGATGCCGGAGACATTTTGCGCCACGCCAATGTTCGCTGTGCCGGTCGTGAGCGCATTTACCGTCACACCGGGAGATATCGAAAACGTCCGGCTATCGCTCGTGGCGGTCGTATCCGCGCCATTGACCTGGTAGCTCACATGAGAGCCTGTCGCGAGCGTGTTCAGCAGATCCTGACTGCCGTCGTTCAGTTGAATGCTGGTCGGAGCGTAATGCGTGCCTTGGAGGGAAAGCCGGTAGTCGGGTGTGGAGCCGCCTACGTTGACGATGGTGGCTTGCACGCCAGACCCGCTCGCGTTAATGGCCTTGGCAAGCTCATTCAGCGAATTGCTGGCATCCGAAATCGGGAACGTCTGTCCGTCGACGGTCAACGTGAAGGCGGAGCTCGCCGAGATGTTGCCGGACGCAGGATCGGCCACCGAAAGCAAAGTATTGGGACTGATGGTGTTGGTTTGTGAGCCGACGCTCAGGACATCGACCGAATAGTTGCCGGCTTGTGCGCCGGAACCCGCCGAGGCGCTCACGATCAACGGATTGTCGACGGTCGCCGCGAAGGAATCCGCGCTGCTCGCCGAATCGATCGAGTCCAGGGCGTTTTGCAGCGATTGGAATTTTGAGCCCAGTGTCTGCAATTCGGTTTGCTGGCCGGTCAAAGAGCCTAATTGATTTTGTAGTTGTGTAATGGGCAGCGACGCAATGTTCACCGCGCGCGTGATAACCGCCTGCAAGTCGGTTGAAAAGGCGCTATTGCCGAGAAAAGCAGCCGGGGTACTGGTCGTCGTCGTTCCCATAGGAGTTCACTGAAAAGAAGAAACGGCCAGGCTTCCCCGTTTCAGAGGAGCCTGGCCGCGGGTTTAAAGCGCTTATCCCTGCAGGAGCTTCAGCACGGATTGCGGTTCGGAGTTGGCCTGCGCGAGCGCGGCGATGGAGGTCTGAGTGAGCACCTGCGCTTTGGTCAGGTTAGCGGCCGCGGAGGCCACATCGGTATCGCGAATCTGCGCCTCGGCGGCCGAGAAGCCGGAGATCTGCGACTGCGCCAGACTAATCGCGTACTGCAGTTTGTTTTCGCCGGCGCCGACGCTTCCCTGGACCAGACCGAGGGTCTTAATGGCAGCGTTAATAGCGTTGATCGCGGCCGTGGCATCTGTCCCAGCAGTACCGCCGGCTGTGGGCGCAGTTACCGCCTGATTGCCCAATGCTGTAAAGACGCCTCCAGTGGTGGCCAATGTGTATTCCGTGGCATTGAAGTTTGACGCACCCTGAAAAGTGATGCCGGTGTTGTCACCTGTGGCAAGGGCCGAGACACCGGTGACGTTGGCGGCCTTTAACTGGGCGTTAATCGAATTCACCGCGCTAGTAATAGTAGCGCCAGTCGTCGTACTCAATGTAATCGCGGCAGAATGAGTGCCGTCGCCGATCGTGAAACTTTCAGAACCGGCGGTAACAGCGACGAATGCATGGGTCAGATTGTACTGGGACGTATTTACGGCCGTGGCAGCCGCCGTCACCGTGTCGGTACCTGCGGTGGCGGCTGTGACTCCGATCGCGAATGCACCAGCACCGGTAAACTGGACCGTGCCGTTGGTCGCGTTGATCGAAGCCGTTACGCCCGTGCCCGCCAAACCGCTGTTGAGCTGGCTAATGACGGTGTTCCCGTCGATACCGCTCGCTCCTCCGCTCAGTACAACATTGCGCGCCTGAGAGCTACCAGTGCTGTCGGTGTAGTTGAACGTATAGGTTTGCGTCCCGGCGGCAAGGAATTTGGTAGCCGGGTTATCGAGCCGCACGGTGTTGGTGCCAAATCCCACGCCGCCGACCGTACCGCCAAGTACATCGGTACCAACGAGCTTCAGGCTGCTGGCGTCGACGGCATTTGAAGCACCACTCAGGTCGATCGACACGCTCGCGGTCGAAGCCTTGCTGCCGCCGCCGATATAGACATTCAGCGCCGTGTTGAAGGTGCCGCCGGATTGCAGGTTAATATTCGTCGCCTGCCGCGTAATTTCAGAGATCAGGCCCTGATACTCCTGATTCAAAGTGGCGCGGTCGCCAGTAAAAGTTCCCGACGCCGACTGAGTAGCCAGCGTCTTCAGGCGATCGAGGATCGTCGAAATATTGCTCAAGCCACCGTCAACAATTTGCAGTTGGCTGACACCGTCGTTAGCATTGGCAACGCCCTGCGTAAGTTCCGCGACGCTGCTGCGCAAACCATTTGCGATGGCAAGGCCGGCCGCATCGTCGCCACTGCTGTTGATGCGATAACCGGATGTAAGCTGCTGAATGGTCTTGCTTTGGAATTTGTTGTCGACGCCCAAATTGTTTTGCGCATTGAGCGAATCGACGTTAGTTTGAAGTGAAATCATAGCTTTTCCTAATAACTCTTTTCCTGACCTTGCCTTCTATCCGGTTCGGCCTCACAAACCTTTTCGCACGTTTCCGGCCAAATTCTAGGGATTTGTGAGGCCGGCAGCCGGTATCTTCTTCTCCGGCTCGGCGCGCATGCCAAAATCGCTGACAATGACAATGTCTACCCGGCGGTTTTTGGCCCATTCGGGATCCCTGTGATGCTCCGCGCCAGCTAGCGTATCCGCATAGCCAACGATTTCCAGCCGCTTACCATCCACCCCATAACGGTCTTCGAGAAGCCGCAGCATGGCGATGCTGCGTGCCGCCGACAGTTCCCAATTACTGCGGAAGCGCGCGCTGTGAATCGGCCGCGGATCGGTATGCCCCTCGAGACGGAGCGGATTAGGTAGTTGCTTGAGCACCGCCGCCACTTTGTCTATGGTGGGATACACCCGCTTATCGATCGCGTCGTCACCCGATGGAAAAAATACCGCTCCGTCTAAGCCGATCACAACGCCGCGCTGTTCCGCGTGAATTGCGACCGATCCGCGCTTGGTCTCCTCGCTCAATTGGCTGCGCAGCAACTGGATCGAAGAATCGAGATCCAGCATCCCCGGCAGAGGCGCCTCGGACGCGGGATCCGGCTTGCGCAGCGCCGGGCCACGCAACAGGGCGTTACCCCGCCCTTTATCGTCGACCGCTCCGCCCAGTATCGCGAGCACGCGCGGCGGCGCGCTGCCGTGCGCGAGCGCACGCGCCACCCCTTCGGAAATCTGTTTGGCTTTGGCTTTGTCGGTTTGGGTAGAGGCGAAAAGCACCACGAAAAAAGCAAATAGCAGGGTCACCAGATCGGCGTAGGAAACCAGCCAACGGTCATGGTTTTCTTTGGGAAGAATTCTCTTTCTAGCCATGCTGTCTCCGCTAACGCACGGGCGCTGGGCGAGCCTTCGACGGGAACTCCGCGCGTGCGCCATTTCGCGCAGGCGCACCGCCCGCCTCTTCCAGGAAAGCTTCCAGCTTGCTTTCGATGAGCTTGGGGTTCATTCCCTCGGCGATCGCGATCACGCCCTCGACAATGAGTTCTTTGAAATGCACGGAACGCTCTACGCGCGCCTTGAGCTTGTTCCCCATGGGAAGCAGGATCAGGTTGGCGAGGCCGACACCATAGACCGTCGCTACAAACGCAACTGCAATGCCATGGCCGACGCGCTCCATATCCTCAAGATGTTTCATGACCTGGATCAGACCGAGGACCGCGCCGATAATGCCGATCGTCGGGGCATAGCCGCCGGCGGTCTCAAACACCTTGGCTTCGGCTTCCCCGCGCCGCTCGGAAATCTCGATTTCGAGTTCCATCACCCGCCGCAGGTCCTGCAGATCCATGCCGTCGACCGCCAGCAGAAGGGCCTTGCGGAAAAACGGATCGGAAAGCTTTTGTATCTCGCTTTCGAGCGACACAATTCCGGTGCGACGCGCCTGGCGGGCGAACTCGAGCAGTTGCGCGGTCACGAGAGCGGTGGAGGGGGTGGTGTCCCAAAGCACGTCCTTGACGCGCCGGATCGCGGCAAGCAGCAGGGCGGGAGGCGTGGTTACCATGACCGCCCCGGCAGTGCCGGCGACTACGATCATCGCGGCCGTATACTGCAGCACGTCGGCGGCCTTGCCGCCTTCGAGAAGCAATCCTCCGAGAATGCCGGCGATCGCGAGCGCCAGGCCGGCAAACGTGGCCAGGTCAACTTTTCCCAAAGACCGGGCGGAGGACTTGTGCGGGTTAGGGTTCGCCATCCCGCTCCTTGCCGGCCGAAGCGGTTCCGGCCACAACGCGGGGATGGGGCGCGTTCACGACAGCTTGATTCGCCGGCAAGCCGGTCAGCACTGCATGCCGGAAACGGACGACCCGCTCGATCACCTCATCCGCCGTTTCGAGCACCAGGATCTTTTGACCCGTCGTCAGGGCGATCACGGTATCCGGAGTAATTTCGACGTGCTCGATTAGATCCGAATTCACGACGAGCGGAACCTGGTTCAAGCGCGTCAAGCGGATCACAACCTATTTATCGGCAAAGAATGCCGGAGAGAATACAGTTACGGCGGGTAGACGCCGGCCAATGCTCAGGCGGTAGCGGCGCGTTCGCTCAAGTGCTCGAGCAAAACAAACCCGGCGTTCAAGCTGTGGCAGGGTAGGGATTTTTCCCGTCCGCGCAGACGTTCGACTACGCTGTTCAGCACTTCCCGGCGTTCATATTCAAGCAGATCTACTTTGCAAAGGTCGGCCGGCGCGGCGTTGGCCGATGCGCATAGCGCGTCGTCGAGTTCCCGCTCAAAGCCCAGCGGATCCGCTCCGTTCCAAGCGGTCAAAATTCTTGCGGCGTGCTGGGCGGCCTTCATCGGAATCGTCTTCACGATTCTGTATCGCGGCTTTTTTCCGATTTTTCGCAAAAAGTTCGAGAAGAACAGGAAGAAAATATCTTCCTCGCCGCCTTAGCCTATATAGTCGAACAGGGACTTGACGTTCATGCTGCCGTGCGCGGCCAGTGCGGCCTGCATGGCGGTGTTGGCTAAGGTCAGGTCGGTGGCCGCTTGCGCTACGTCAGTGTCGCGCAGCGAACCGAGAACCTGGTGCAGATCGACCAGTTTGGAGGAAGCGTCATCGGCCGCCTGCGCGAGCCAACTCTGGGTATTGCCGTAAGAAGTGGTTGCCTGACCGAGCTGCGTCACGGAGGAAGGAAGCGCCAGAGCTGCGGCTTGGACGCCCGGCTGATAATTGCTCTGGAGCGCTTGGCCCAGTGCGTAGACAGCTTGAAAGATGTTTCCGCCGGCAGGTGTTCCGTCCGGATTTCGAGCGTCGAAGATCTGCTGTGCGGTCATACCCGGAACAATCGAGCTGCCCGCCGCATTACTGAGAGCTGTGGTGTTCGCCGCCGTGTTGTTTTGGATCACACCGGTCAGAGAATCGTTATTTGCCGCCACCGCCTGGGTCACGCCAGGCGTTATGGTGTGAATGACCGAAACGAGATTGCTGCCGGTAAGCTGCAGTGTACCGCCGGCTCCGATCTGCGCCGTCACACCGGCGACTCCGGCCGTAGTCAGGGCGCCGTTGAGCTGGCTGACGAAAGTAGAACCATCGATGCCGCTTGCCGTCGCGGCGATGGATACCGGGGTGGTCTGAACCGCGCCGGTAATGGTGTCCATGTAAGTGACGCTAAAGCTTTCAGAACCGCTACCTGGCGGGGTGATTATGTCAAATCGCGCGGCCGGATCGTTCAGGTTCTTGGCGGGCGTGCTAAAGGTACCCGGTTGAAAGGTATACGGCTGCGTGTTGGGATCGTCGCCGCCGAAAATGTAGCGGCCCTCTACCTGCGTGTTGGCAATTGAAACGAGCTGCTGCTCGATAGCCTGTACCTGCTGGCTCAACGTCGTGCGCGTGGCGGCCGTGGCGGTGGAATTCGCTCCTTGCGCGGCGAGCGACCGCAGTTGATCGAGCAGGCTCGAGGCGCTCGCGAGAGCTCCGTCGGCGCTCGCAGCGATGGTCGAAGCCTGCTGCAGGTTGGTTTGCGTTTGGGTAATGCGATCGATATCGCTCTGCGTCTCGAGAATCGACGCAAGGGCGGCCGGATCGTCGGACGCTTGGCTTATCCGTACGCCGGAAGTGATCTGCTTGTTCAACTGGGTGATGCGGTTTTCGGTCGCCGTCAGGTCCGCCAGAAAAGTCGCGTTGAAGCCGCTCAGTCCCGCTAGCATGCATTTCCCTCGATTCGTTTAACCAATGCCCTGCATCATCTGAAGCAGCGATTGCGTGATGTTGTTGATCACTGTGATCATTTGCGCCGCCGCCTGATAGCCCTGCTGAAATTGCATCAGACTCGCGGCCTGATCGTTGAGCGAGACGCCGGAAACCTGGGCGCGCAGGTTTTGCGCCTGCGTCAAAATTTGGGTTTCGGCCGCGCCCTCGCTCGAGGCGCTCGCCGCCTGCTGCCCGATTTGCGAGACGATGTTGCTGTAAAAATCGGTGTAGTTCAGGCCGCTGACGCCGACTTGGTCGGCGGCATTGTGCGAACTCGCGAGACCCGCGAGAGCGCTCGCGATGCCGTTCGCGGAGCTGGACGTGGCAGCGGCCAACTTGGCAGCAGTGACCGATGGATCGATTCCCAGCGTCGCCGCAGCTACAGTGCCCGAAGCGGATGAATACGTGAAGAGCGGTACGCCCGGGACAGGCGGCGGACCGGCGCTCAATTGCCCGCTGGTCAGCAATCCGTTGACCCGGTCGGCGATGCTTTGCGCCAATTCGTTTATGCCGCCCTGCTGCTGGCCATTTCCAATGACTGCCGGTAACGCGGTATTCCGAAACGCGAGCAAGCCCCCCAGTTGGCCGTCATTGGCCAAAGCAGTTACATCGTGGCCATCCGCGCTTAGAAGCTGGGCATCGGGCGTGGCTCCCGGATACGCGGCGCTCGCGCTATTCGGCGGATACGCGAGGCTCAGCGGGCTTGCATTCTGGCCGATCACGAGCGGCGATTGGCCGCCCAATAAAACTGTAGCCGTGCCGTCGCTTTCCGTCCGTACGCTCACGGGCGCGAGGCTCGAGAGTTGTTCGATGGTGTTGTAAAGCTGCGATTGCAGGCCCGCATCCGAACCGGAACCCTGCCGTATTTGGAGATTGATGTTCGCAATCTGGGCGGCGTACTGGTTGATTTGACTGACCGTGGTGGCTAGCTGCTGGTCAGTCTGCGAACGGATGGTTGCGGCGCCTGTCGCAGTTTGATTGAAGCTTTGACTGAGGTTCTGCGCGGCTGTCAGCACCTGCTGGCGCGCGGTCGTGTCGGTGGGGTTCGCGCTCCAGCTTGAAAACGCCGCCGACAACTGGCTGAGCGCGCCCGGGATCCCACTGGCGCCCGATACGTCGAATACGTTTTGAAGCGCGTCCAGGCTGGTGGCCTGCCGCGTGGCCGATCCGGCGCGCTGGTTGGCGCTCCATACCGCCTGCTCAGCGTATGTGTTGCGCGCGCTTTGTACCGCGCCACTCTCGACTCCGCCCCACACGTTTCCAGCCGCATCGAACGGCCGCGCGAGGAAGGTTGGCGTCTGCGTGACGTAGCCCGGCGTGTTGGCGTTGGCTACGTTGTTCTGAACCACGCCGATCGCCTTTTCGAGCACATCGAGCGCGTTCGCCGCGGTTCCCAAAGCTGCAAATAGGCTGGACACGAGTGAATTCTCTGTAAGCCGTCAGGCTTCGATCGACAGACTCCCGCCCGCCGTGCTCGATCGAAACGCCGGGGACGCCCAAGCGCCCTCGGGGGTATAGTCTTCGACCGGCGCCGGACACACTTGCAACCAGCCCCGGTAAAATGCCGCCGCCGAATCCAGGAGCTGGCCGGCGCGAGCGGCGCGCGGCGCCAGTTCGCAGAGCGCCGCTGCGAGCGCCCGTGAAGGCGGCTGAGAAACCGCTGTCAGGCGAATCTCTTCGAGCAACCGGGCGGCTTCGCGCAACTCGTCGACACCGGTCGGTTCGAGGCCGCGCTCTACCAGGCTTTCAATCGCCTGGTCTAACCGGTCGCGCACGCGGCCAATGTCCGCTTCGCTGATGATTTTCCGGGCTGCCATTGCCCTAGCCCTCTAAGCCGCGCAAATGGCCGCCGACGACGGCCTTGCTGATTTGCGTTACGTCGGTCTGATACTGGCCGGACCGAAGCTGCTCGGCCAGGCTCGCCACCTTTTGCTGCTGCGCTGCCGAGACGCTGGTCTTGGCGAGTCCGATGTAGTTGCCGGCGTCCGACAGGGCCACGGTATCGTTGTGCAAGCCTTGCCGGTTCGCGGAGGAAGACTTGGAATCCGGCCCCAGCCCTTCGACCGCACCCGCCCCGCCGTTAATCCGGCTATCTACCGTGTTGTTTTCAATTCTCATGTTTCGACGCCCGACACCTTAGGACTAAGTCCCCTTGTGTCTCTTCTTGGTCTCTTATCGGGCGTCCGCCGAAAAATTAGAGGCTCCGCCGCCGCTCGCCGCCCCGGCGGCATTTTGCGACAGCTCGTACACCTTTACCATCAGCTCCACTTCGCCGCGCGGCATCTGCAGCGTGGAAGCGATCTCATCTACTGTCCTGCCCCGCCGCCGCAGCCGTAACACCTGCCCGCGCCGGTTTAGGTTGACCCCTGCCACTTCCGGCGCCCAACCGGCCGGCGCCGGCCGCTCGCCCTGGCGTTCCCCGAATCGCTCGCGCAGTTCCTCCAACTCGACCGCCATATGTGCCACCCGCGCTTCGAGCGATTCAAAATCGGGCGCCCAGGCGGCACCCAGGGCGGCGTCTTTTTGGAAAGACTTCCTGAAAGAAAAGAACTGGGCCACGCAGAGCGCACCAAGCGCCACCGCAATCGCCGCGAGGGCCAGCGGAATCCAATGAGAGAGCACGTCGAACGATTCAAGCATAATCTTAGATCGAATCACCTAACACGTTAATAAGACAACAACTTAATAGCCATCTTTGCCGGCCGGCCATTTGCGTTCCAGATAGCCGCGCAGCCGCAAGACGCCCTGTGCGCGAAGCTGCGAGATGCGCGTAATGTGCAATTCCATAACCGCCGCGATCTCGCGCAGGTTCAGCTCCTCTTTGTAATACAGGCTGAGCACCAGCCGCTCGTTTTCTGGAATTTTCGTCATGCCCTCGCCGAGCACGCGCTCCAGCTCCAGACGTTCCAGAATGCGCGCCGGTGTTTCCTGGCCGTCGTCGGCGATAAACTTCAGCAGGCCCACGCCCTCGTCCTCGTCAATGGCTTCGAGACTCCCGAGCGACACTGCGCGCAGCTCCACCACCCATTGCTGATACTCGCCCAAGCTGATATTCAGCTCGGAAGCAATCTCGGCTTCGTCCGGACTGCGCTGCAATTTTTGCTCGGCGCCCTGAATCGCCTCCTGCACCTGCCGCACACGCTTTCGTTTGTGCGGTGGTATCCCGTCGAGGCCGCGAATGCTGTCGAGAATCGCGCCGCGGATTTTGTATTCGGCGTAGGTCTTGAGGGTGGCGTTGCGGTTCGGGTCGTAGTTGTCGACGGCGGCGAGTAAACCCACAATGCCGGCCGAGATCAGGTCGTCAAGCTCGACGCTCGGCGGCAGCTTTTCATGAATACGCGCGGCAATCCAGTTCACCTGCGGCAGGTGCTCGAGAATGAGCGCCTCGCGTTCTTCGGCGGTGCGCTCGACAGTGAGGTAGGCGTACATAGCCGGTTAACGAACGGCGCTCAGGCGGCCGAGGCCGCAATCTGCTGGCGTTCGCGCACCATCAGAGGAGCCAGCAGTTCGTCCTTGGAGGCCTCGCGGATGTCTTCCGGAATTTGCCGTCCACCGGCCAGGAATGAGACCGGCAATCCGCTCCGCATAGCTACTTCTAGCAACGGACCGGGCGTCTCCATCTCATCCAGATGCGTAAACAGCAGCTTGGCCGGACGAAAGCTCGCGAAGCGTTCGAGCGTGCGCTGGGCCGTCCTTGCGCCGAGCGTCGCCGGCAGCACCAGATGCACTTCGACTCCGGCGGGGAGTTCGGGCATGTCGTGTAATTCGGCCGGCGAGAATCCGGGCGAGTCCACCAGGATCAGTTTTTTGCCGCTGTATTCAGCAAGCGCCTCGCTGAGCAGGCCCGGATTGTGTACGACGTCAAAGGCGAGGCCGGCGATACGCGCGTAGGCGGCCAACTGTTCCCAGCCGCCGACACGCAGCGTATCGAGAGAAAGAATCTGCAGCGGAAGACGCGCGCGCAATCCGTAGCGGATGGCGAGCTTGATCAGGCTGCTGGTTTTGCCCGCGCCGGCCGGCCCGGCAAACAATACGTGCCGCGCTGCGGCTCCTTCGACGCCCAGCCGGGGCTCGACGCGCAGACGGCGCTCGAGTTCGGCGGCCAACGCCGTATCATAGCGTCCGGCGTGTTGACCCCCACCGAGGCGCGCCTCGACCGTTTCGGCAATTTCGCCGGCCAGTTCTTCGGAAAAATCCGCGGCGAGCAGGCGGGCGCAGATGCCATCGGCCTCCACGCTTCCTGCGGAGGCCGGGAGCGCGCGCCCGTGGCGCACGACCGAGCGCCGTACCGTCTCGATCTGCTTACGCAAATCCGCCAATTCCTTGACCACCTCGCTCGACCGGACCAGTTCGTCGGAGGTTTCCGCAACGCCGCTCGCCGGCGCGGCGGTCTCCGCCGCCTGGTAGGCAATCGGCGCCGCCGACACGCCGAAAACGACTTCGTAGGCGCCGAGCGAACGCAGCTCCCACTCCGTTTTCTTCGAATGCAGCAGCATCGCTTCCGAGCCCAGCTCGGCGCGCGCGCTTTCGATCGCCTCCTGCACCGAACCGGCAAAATAAGACTTAATTCTCATCAAATGGCTCCTAGCGACAGGATTTTCACACCCGCCGGCACTTCGTTATGGGAAATCGGAAACACGTTTGGCAACGACGATTCAAGCATCTGGCGCAGGAAATAGCGTCCGCCCGAAGAGACCATGACCACGGTCGGCACCTCGCGCCGCTCGAGCGTCCGCTCGAGCCGGCTTACCACTTCATGAACCACTTGCGGCGATAACACCAGCACGCTGTTTTGCTCGCTGTGCTGGACCGCCGACTCGATGGTCTGCTCGATAGAGGAATCCAAAAAGAACGCCGGCAGCTCGCCTTTCTGATTCAAATACGGCTTCACGACCATGCGGCGGATCGATTGCCTGGTGTATTCGGTCAACAATACGGGATTCTTGGTGGTGCCGGCAGCCTCGCTCAGCGCTTCCAAAATGGAAACGCCGTCCCGGATGGAAACACGTTCGCGAAGCAGGTTCTGCAGCACCTTCTGGATCACTCCGAACGAGAGCAGTTTCGGTACCAAATCTTCGAGCAGCTTCGGGTTCTCCTGGCCGATGCGATCGCAGAACAGTTTGGCGTCCTGGCGCGAGAACATTTCGCTCGAGTGCTGGCGCACCAGCTCGGCCAAATGCGTGCCTAGGATATTCACCGCATCTACAACCGTGTAGCCCGCCCCCCGCGCGGCGTCTACTTTATCGGCCGCAATCCAGAGCGCCGGCAGGCCAAAGGCGGGTTCGCGCGTCTGCTGCCCCGAAAAATTCTTGTCGGCCTTGCTGGTTGGAATCGCGAGTTCACTGCCCGGCAGCAGTTCATAGCGGCCGATCTCGCTGCCTTTGAGCAATACGATATATTCCCGCGACCGCAGCGATAGATTGTCAGTGACCCGCACCGGCGGCAGCAAGTAGCCGAGACTGTTGACGAATTGGCGCCGGATACCGGCGATCCGCTTCAGCAGGGGCGACGACTTACCACCGGCGACCAAGCCGGCTAAGCCCAGGCCGACTTCAATCGCGAGCGGCTCGACCCGCAGCAGCGATTCCAAATCGTCCTTGGGCGCGAGTGTGGGCGCGAGCGCTTCCTCTTTGACGCTTCTGTCAATTTTTTTACGCTTGATCCAACCGGCCGCCCCCAAACCGCCGCCCAGGAGCAAAAACGGGACCGCCGGGAGACCCGGAAATGCCGCGAGCACCAGCAGCACGCCGGAGGAAAGCAGCAGCGGCTCCGGCTTTCCGAAAAGCTGCCGTTGAAACTCCGTCCCGACACGCACGTCCGAATTGGAACGCGTCACGATCAGGCCGCCCGAGACCGAAATCATCAAGGCCGGGATCACCGTCACGAGGCCATCGCCGATGGTTAAGACCGTGTAGGTTTGCAGCGCATGCTTCAGTTCCATGCCATGCTGCAGCACGCCGATCAGAAAACCGGCAATGATATTGATGCTCGTGATCAGGATGCTTGCCACCGCGTCGCGCTGGGTAAAGCGCGAGGCGCCATCCATGGCGCCATAGAATTCGGCTTCGGCCGCCAACTGCTTGCGCCGCCGCCGGGCTTCCGCTTCATCGATTAATCCGGCGTTCATCTCGGCATCGATCGACATCTGCTTGCCAGGCAGCGCGTCGAGCGTGAAACGCGCCGACACCTCCGAAATACGCACCGCGCCGTGATTGATCACGACATACTGGATGGCGATCAGAATCAGGAAGATGACCGCGCCGATGACGTAATTGCCGCCCACTACGAAATTGCCGAAGGCTTCAATGACACTGCCAGCGGCAGCCGTGCCGCTGTTACCGTTCAGCAGAATCAGCCGCGCCGAACTGACGTTCAGGGCCAGCCGAAACAGCGTCAATAGCAGCAAGGCCGTCGGGAATACGTTGAATTCGACCGGCCTCAGAATGTAGAGCGTCACCATCATGACGACCACCGACATCATGATGTCGAGCACGATCAGAAGGTCGAGCAGGGCGGGCGGCAGCGGCGTGATCAGGGCCACTACGATTGCGAGCACCGCAATCGGCACCGAAAGCTCGCCTATGTCGGGCAGCGTAAATTTCTTGGCCGCGGGCTTGCGGAAGGGCGCGGCGATCACTTGCGGCTGGGTAGACATCGAGCGAGAGCTATTTACCGAGGCAATTTCCGGCCCATTAGCTTGTACACGTAGGCTAGGATTTCGGCGATGGCCTTATAAAATTCGGGGGATACGGCCCGCCCCGGTTCGACCGCCTGGTATAGAGCGCGCGCGAGGGGCGGATTTTCGATTACCGGTATCTCGTTCTGGGTGGCAATGTGGCGGATGCGCAGCGCCAGCCAATTCTTGCCTTTGGCCACCACGATCGGGCACGGCATGGTTTCCATCTCGTAGCGGATGGCGACCGCGAAATGCGTGGGATTGACGATCACCGCGGTCGCCGTCGGCACTTGGCGCATCATCTGGCGGCGCAGCAAATCGCGCCGCAACCGCCGGATGCGCTGCTTGATTTGCGGATCACCCTCGTTCCGCCTGTGCTCCTCGCGCACTTCCTGCTTCGTCATGCGCAGCGTGGACATCTGCTTGCGATATTGCTGGACCAGATCGAAAATTCCAAACACCAGAAACAGCGCCGCCGCTTTCCAGAGCAGGCTCTCGATCGCCGCGCCTACTTCGGCGGCAGCCGTGCGTACGCCTTCGAGCGGCAGCCGTAAAAGCAATGCCGCATTGCTTTCCCAAAATGAATACAGCGCGAGCGTGAGCGCGCCTAAGAGCGCCACCGCTTCGAGCGTGGCCTTCAGATTCTGCCCCGGCAGGTCGCGCAACCGGCTGACCGGATTGAGCCGTTTCAAATCGGGCGCGATTTTCCCGAAATTGAATCCCAAACGCGTCATGCTCAAATGCACGGCGAGCGGCGCCGCGAGCAGAACGGCGCCCAGCGTGGCGAGCGGGGTGAGCGTCTCGATAAACAAGCCGCGCACCAGGGCCGGCCACTCGGCGCTTCCCATGTCGCCGCGCATGGCGTCCTGCAGCACGCGGCTCATGGAATGCTCGAGCGCCTGGGACCAGGCTGGAACCAGCTTTCCGGCAAGCGCCACAAAGACCAGAAACTCGATCGCGCCGAGAAAACCGCGCGAGGAGAGAAATTGTCCCTCCTCGCGCGCCTTGCGCAGGCGCTGCGCAGTCGGTTTTTCGGTCTTGTCACTCGGCCATGCCGGGCTAGCCGAACAGTCCCCGCTGCAACGCGCCGAAAATTTGAGTGGCGTAGGCCTCGTACAACTGCGGCGCGACTTTCAAAACTGCCGCGAAGGTGGCGAGCGTCAGCAGCATTTTGAGCGGCGCCGCATGCGCTCCCAAATGCAATTGCGAGCTGATGCGGCCGACCAGTCCCAAAGCGATTTCGGTCATGAGCAGCAACCCCAGAATGGGAAAGGCCAAGCGCAAGCCCACCGCGAAAATATTGGCGCCGAGCGTGATGACGGTGTGCGCCAGGTCTCTGGTCAAAAGAAACTGTCCGGGCGGATAGCGGTCGAAACTGAGCGCGAACGCCTTGAGCACTACGCGGTCGAGCCCGATGGCAAAAAACAGCAACCCGGCAGTCAACTGTGCAAGCACCTGCAGCACTTCGGAATCCGCCTGGGTGGCCGGATCGATCACCGCGGAATAGCCATAGCCCGCCTGCAGCCCGAGCATCTGCGCGCCTACTGTGAGGGCTTCGGTCAAAAATCCGACCATTAGACCGATCGAGATGCCGAGCGCCGCCTCGGAAAAAAGCCAGCCCGTCAGAAGCGCCGGCGTGATGGCGCTCACGTCCAGGTGCGGCCAGCGAGGATAGAGCGCAATGGCCGAGGCAAACGCGAACACGATACGCGCCATGCCGGGTCCGGCTTCGCGGCCGGGCATGGGCACAAATACGAACGCCCCGGCCAGCCGCGCCAGCACGAGAACGAAAGTAAGCGGAAGCGCCAGCGGGAACGAGAGGTCAGCGTGCATACTGCGCGAAATCTCGCAAGATGCCGATGGTATAGTCCGAGGCCTTATGCAACATCCACGGCATCAGCAGCAGGAAGCCCGCAAGGCACGCCGCGAGCCTCGGGACGGTGCTGAACACGGGGTCCTGCAGTGAAGTCGCAATCTGAACCAGGTTGACGATCACGCTCACGGCAAAGGCGACGATCAGCAGTGGCGCTACGATCCAGAACGCCGCCATTAGCGCCGCGCTCACCGCATGAATGGCAAATTGCGGCGTCATGATTCGAAAAAGCTCTTCATCAGCGAACCAACCACCAGGTTCCAGCCATCCACCAGTACGAACAAAAGAATCTTGAAAGGCGCCGAGACCATGACTGGCGGCAATTGCATCATTCCTATGGAAAGCGTCACGGAAGCGACCGCGATATCGATCACGAGAAACGGCAGGAACAGTACCGCGCCGATCTGAAATCCGGCCTTGAGCTCGGAGAGAATGTAGGCCGGAATGAGCACGCGCAGGCTGATGTCGGAGGGATTGCGCGGAGCGGGCTCTTTCGAAATCTCGACAAACAGGCGGATGTCGCGCTCGCGCGCGAAGCGCACCAGAAATTTCCGCAGCGGCACGGAACCCTGGTCAAAAGCCTGCTCAGCGGTGATCTGCCCTTTCTCGAGCGGCTGCCAGGCGTGATTATAAATATCGGCGAACATCGGCTGCACGATCACGAGAGACAGGAATAGCGACAGCCCGACCAGCACCTGATTGGAGGGCGCGGTCTGGGTCCCAAGGGCCTGCCGCAGGAAGTGCAGCACCACCGCGATGCGCAGAAAGGGCGTGATGCACATGATCACGGCGGGCAGCAAGGTCAGCAGCGTGAGGCCGAGCGCGATCTGCATGGGCACGCTCAGCGTGAGCCCCCGTCCGGCGGCGGGAGTGATACCAATCGACGTCAGCGCATCGCCCGAGGACGCGGCCATTGCCGCAAGCGGAGTGAAAAACATAAGCAGCCTCATGAGCCCGTCCCGTCTTCGAGTGCGTTGGCCGGCAACACCGCAATGCGATTGCAGCCGCCGGGCGATACGCCGACCACAATCAGCCGGCCGCCGAGCGATACCAAATGCAGCGAATGCTGCGCGCTCAGCGTCACGCGCTCGACCACCTGCATTTTTCTCGCGCCGCCGCCCCGCCGGGCAAGCGGAAGCCGCACGCTCGCAAAACCTTTGCGGCGCAACAGCCACAGAGCCGCCATGAGAAGCGCCAAGACCAGAAAAACAGCCAGAAACTGCTGCAACATGAATTTGGGGACAGGGATCGTAGGTCGTGTGCAAAGCGGGGCTTGCGCCCCGCCCCGCAGCATTCTAGTGAATGACGTTGAACAGGTCCTGATTCATCTGATCGGCAGTCGAAATCACCCGCGAGTTGGCCTGATAGGCGCTCTGGAAGACGATCAGATTCGTGAATTCGGTCGCCATGTCCACGTTCGAGCCCTCGAGCGCTCCGCCCAGTATCTGGCCGCGGTCGGCGGTCTGCGGAATGCCGATCGCCGGATTGGCGGTGTCGCTGGTCGCGGCGAAGTTATTGTTCCCCGCGTTCTGCAGGGAGGTCGGATTCTGAATCGAGGCGAGCGCGAGCTGCGCTTCCACTCGCTTCTGGCCGTTCGAGAAAGTGGCGACAATCTTTCCGCCGGTCTCGATACTGACTGAGGTCAATTGCGCGGCCTGGGTTCCGTCCTGCTTCGAGGAGGCCGCGCTCGAAGGCTGTCCGTACTGGGTCACAAAGCCGTTGCCGCTCGCGTCGAACAGACTCCAGTTCATGGTCAAATTCGCCGCGCCGTCCGCCAATCCGCTGGCGGTGGCCACCGCCGGCGCGGTGCCTCCGGTTGTGGCTGCCGGGTCTATGGTGCCATCCGTCTTGAAGCCGATGTGATACGTTGCCGGCGCGATCGGCGCCAACAAAGATACCGGCGCCCCGGTGGCTCCTACGTCCGCGGCCGGAATGGTTACGTCGTAAGTCCAGGTGTTGCTGGCGGTTTTGGTGAAACTCACCGTCAGGTCGTGCGTATTGCCGAGCGAGTCGACTACCGTGAGGGGCTGCGAGTAGGTGGTGCCGGTAGCGGAGGACGCATCCAGATTGGCGTTCATGGAAAAATTCTGCGTCGCTACGGGCGGAAGAATCGCTCCGGCCGGCAGCGCAATGTCTCCCGGAACACCGGCTGTACTGATGGCGCCGCTCGGGCTGGCCATCCAGCCCTGGACGGTTTCGCCGGTCTGCGTCCGCAAAACGCCGGTGTCGTCCAACTGGAAGTTGCCGTCGCGCGTAAAGAGCTGCTGGTTCGCCGGGCTATTCACCACAAAAAAACCATCTCCCTGAACCGCCGCCGCCAAACCCGAGAGGCTGCTCTGAATCGCTCCCTGCGTAAACAATTGACTGCTGATAGGCGGGCTTACACCCAAGCCGGTCTGGAAGCCGGAAGAAACCCCAAGGAACTCGCTGAACAGGTCCTTGAAGTTCACGGCACTCCCCTTGAACCCGTCGGTGTTCATGTTCGCGAGATTATTTCCCGTCGTATTGATGGCCTGTGACTGCGCCTTCAGCCCCGATAGGGCAATCGAAAAAGTGCTAGACATAAATCGAAATTCTCCTCAAAAGTAATTTGTTGCGCGGCCCTAGATTGCGCCGCTGTTGTTCTGTGAGTTGTCGGACGACGTCGATGACGACGTGGGCACGGGCGCATACTTGGCGGCAATCGAATCCAGATCCTGCCGCGACGCGAGACTCTGTTCGAGTTCGCTGAACTGTGCCAGTTGCGTGACGAAGGTGGTGCCGTCCATCGGCTGCGCCGGATTCTGGTTTTTGAGCTGCGCCACGAGCAATTGCAGAAAGGTATTCTCGTTGGCAAGCCCGTTTACGCCATTCGATCCGCTGACTGAGTTGCCGCTTGCGTCCGCGCCGCTGCCGACGGGAAGATTATTACTTACTGAACCCATAGATATTCGCTCCTTATGTGTGGCGTTCGCCCGAAGGCCGCCAGTTCTTCAAACCATGCAGGCGCCTCGCGTTCGCGCCTTCCCTGCTGCTGTTCCGGATTGGAATTTCCGTTCTGCCCGCCGTGCTTTTGCCCGCCGGATTCAAAATTGCGGCTGCCGGATTCGCCGGACCCGGCCGACCCTGCCGAAGCCGAAGACAACTCCATGCTTGGCAGCTCCAGGCGTGGCGTCCACGTTTCGGTCTGGTAGCGTTGTTCGCCGAGCCGTGCGCTGAGATCCGGTAAATGTTCTTGCAAGCTACGCGCCAAATTACTATCGGCCGAGCGCACGCTTACCGACAGAGCGCCGGCGCGTTCTACCAGCGTCAGGTCGACCCGCTGATTGCCTTCAGCCGCCAACTGCACACGCACGGCGCGCAGGGGCGCGCTCGCTGGCGAAGCAAGCTCTGCCGACGGAGTTGACGCGACGTTCGGCGTTGGTTCCGGCTCCGCCGTCCGGTTGCTTGCCGCGGGGAGGGCGATATTGGCATTTGCGAGTGCAGGCGGAACCGCGCCGCCGTTGTCTTCGGCGGGGCGCACTTTTGCTTCCCCAACCGCCCTGCTTGCCGCAGCCTCGAGTTGGTTTGCAAACGAGCTGACGCTCGCGCCCGCGCCGGCTGGACTACTCGAAGAATCGTTCTCGGGCGCGACCACCGGGTCGCGGCTCAGGCGCAGGGCAAACGCCAGGCCGGCGTCAGGTGGCGCCCCGTTTCGCTGCGTTTGTAGCGTCGGCGGCATCAAGCGCGTCGGGGGCTGCGCCTCTTCATCACTCGCAACTGTTTCGGGTGCCTTTGCCGGCGCGCCGGGTTCCGCTGCAGGCGTGGTCATACACGCTGTGCCCGCGCCGAGCAGCATTGTTAAAGACGACGGATCGAGCGGCAAGCGGGGCAGTCCCACGGCCTGCTCCGCGCGCGGTCTGGCTGCCGGCGTACTGCTGCGCGACCGGCGTACTGGTTCCATCGAATCGGCTCCCGCCGGTTGCGGCCGGTTCACCAACTTCCCCGCGCCCACGCCGGCTGGGATGTCAGGAGTAGCGGTGACACTCGTATTCATTGGCTGCGCGTCCGGTTGTTTCGCCACCATTGGCGCGGGATCGGAAGCTTTCGGGCCAGCCTGTGGGATGACAGCTTGGTCGCTCGCGGTTTCTCCGCCGCTCGGCGCTTTATCCTGCGGCGCGCGATCCGGCTGCTTGTCGCGAGCGCTTATGGCGGAGGAAAAAACCTGATCGAACGAGCTATCGGAGTTGTCCTTCGATTGCGAATTGTTGCGGCTGGGTTTGCTATTGGACGCGCGGTCCGCTGCGGCTGGAGCGGATCCGATCGAAGGCAACATCTCGCAGCGCAAGAATGCATGCCAGGGGCCGTAGTTGCGACCCTTTACTTTGCAAGCAATTGTGCGGAGCGAAACGCAAGATGGCCGTCAAGAAAATGCACCGCTCCCCGCCAGGCGGTCAGATTCTTGACACGCGGCCACACGCATCCATAAGACCTCTATCGCGAAACAGTATGCGAATTCGAATTCTTTCTCAATGGCACTCCGCTTGCATCTAGTCTTGCCGCAGCATGGACCCACTTACCGCCGCCGCAGCCAGCGGCTTGCAAGCCCGCATGGACTCGCTCGATCTGCTCGCGAATAACCTGGCGAATACATCGACCAGCGGCTTCAAGGCCGATCGCGAGTTCTATAGCAGCTATTTTTCGCCCGAGGCCACGGGACTCGATCCGACCGTCGGCGACTCGCCCGTGGTCGAAAAGCGCTGGACCGATTTTGCGCAGGGGCCGCTGCTCTCGACCGGCAATCCCACCGACCTCGCGCTTTCCGGCAGCGGCTTTTTCGCGGTGAACGGTCCGAACGGTCCGCTGTATACGCGCAACGGCAGTTTTCAGATTTCCTCGCAAGGCCGGCTCGTAAGCGCGGAAGGCTATCCGGTGCGCCTCATCGGCGGTCAGACGCTCCAAGTGCAGCCCGGGGGAGCGCCGTTGCAAATCTCCGCGGACGGCCAAGTGGCGCAGAATAGCATACCGCTCGGCCAACTCCAGCTCGTCGATTTCAAAACGCCGAGCCAGCTCGTCAAGGCCGTAGGAACATATTTTGAGAATCCCGATCCGGCCACCATGCCGCCGGTTGCGGCGGCGAACCTGGAGGTCGCGCAGGGAAAAATCGAGTCATCGAACGCGCAGCCGGCCGAATCGGCGGCTCGTCTGGTCATGCTGCTGCGGCACTCGGAAATGCTCGAGCACGCCGTGAAAATCGGCGCCGACATGAACCGGCAGGCGGTGGAAGAAGTAGCGCGGATCGTTTCGTGACGCGCACCCGGTAACGAAAAACAGGAAATGGAGAACAACAAACAATGATTCGCGCACTCTATAGCGCCGCGAGCGGCATGACCGCGCAGCAGTTAAACGTGGACAACATCGCCAACAACCTGGCCAATGCGAATACGGCCGGCTTCAAGATGCGGCGCGCCCAGTTCCAGGATCTGCTTTATCAGAACATGATTCAGCCGGGCGCCGCGGCCGGCCAGCAGACCACGATTCCGGCCGGTTTGCAGCTAGGGCTCGGGACGCGCGCGGCCTCGAACGAAATCATTTTCATGCAGGGCGCTTTCTCGCAAACCAATAATCCGCTCGATCTCGCCATCCAGGGCAGCGGCTTTTTTCAGATCCGCCAAGCCTCGGGCGAGCTGGCCTATACACGCGCCGGGCAATTCCAACTCGACCGCAATGGCAACATGGTGACCTCCAACGGCGATACGCTCGAGCCGCAAATCACCATTCCGAACACGGCGCAGAATGTCACTATCGCGCAGGACGGCACGGTGAGCTTCACGGTGCCGGGCCAGAGCGCCGCCAGAAAGCGGGCCAAATCCAATTGGCCAACTTTCAGAACCCGGGCGGACTGAACAGCATCGGCAGCAATCTGTATCTGCCGACCGACGCCTCGGGTGACGCGCAGGTGGGCGCGCCGGGCGGCAGCGAAGGTCTCGGTAAAGTCTCGCAAGGTTATACCGAGCAATCGAACGTAGACGTAGTCGGGGAATTCGTAAACCTGATCCAGAGCCAGCGCGCCTACGAGGCCAACTCGCGCGTGGTGAAAGCGGCCGACGAAATGTGCCAGCAGGTGAATCAGCTCACGCAATGACGGGGCGCTTATTGCTCGCGGCCTTTCTTGCGATCGGTTTGCCGGCCGCCCCCGAGCCGTCTATGGCATGCCATCCGATTACCGCCGATTGGATCTACGGCCGCGACCTTGTGGCCGCGGCTCCCTCCTTTGCCGGCCTCCCCCCCGAGCTGCCGGTCAGCTATTCGCCCGTTCCAGGCCTCGAGCGGATCTTTCATCCGGCGGAGCTGCGGCGGCTCGCCGAGACGCATCATCTCACGGGGGCCGCCGTGGCTGAAAACATCTGCTTTGCATGGCCGCTCGCGTCGCTGACGCGCGAGCGCATTGCGGCTTCTATTGAACAAACGCTGGCCGGACGCCATCCGCATATTGAGCCCCTCGACTGGAGCCTCGCCGCAATCCCGGCGGGCGAACTCGTTTTTCCGCTCTCCGGATTGAGCGCGCTCTCGGACAAGCCGGTCATTTGGAAGGGATATGTCGCCTATGCCGGCGATCGCCGCTTCTCGACCTGGGCTAACGTACGCGTCGCGATTCGCGAGCCGCACTTGATTTCAAGCGTGGCGCTGCGCGTGGGCGAGAGCGTCTCCGCGGGGCAAGTCAAAACGGAAATCTACGACGGACCGCTGCCCCGCGAGAAGGCATTGACCAGCCCGGACGAGTTGAGGGGGTTGCGCGCGCGGCGCGACATCCCGGCCGGGGTCACGCTTTTCGAAAGCCTGTTTGAGATTGCCAAAGAAGTCGAGCGCAATGAGCTTGTAACGGTGCTCGTCGAAACGGGTGCGGCGCACATCGAGACGCAAGGCATCGCCGAATGGGCGGGCCGCCGCGGTGACATCATCTCCGTGCGCAATCCCAAGACCGGCCGCGTGTATCGCGCGCGAATCGAAGACAAAGGAACCGTGCGCGTGGTGCCCGGCGGAGCTGTCGGGTTAGTCGTCGAGGAGAAAAAGAAATCGTGAGAACACGAACATTGCCGCTCCTGGTTCTGGCCGCCAGCCTGTGCGCCTCCGCGTCTTTTGCCGGGCCCAAGAAGATCTTCAAGAAAGACCCGGAGCCATCCGCACTCGATTTGTACGTCGCGGACGCGCACCGGCGCGCGGTAACGGCGGGCTCAGAGAGTCCCGGCTCGCTGTGGTCTTCGCCCGCCACCATGGCCGACCTCGCGACCGACGTACGCGCGCGCAGCGCCGGCGACATGGTCACCATCGTGGTCAATGAACAGGCTTCGGCGGTATCGACCGGGCAGACCAAAACCTCGCGCGCTTCGAGCGCCAACGCCTCTATCAACTCGCTCGCCGGACCGCTCGCGGCCGCCGGCCGGCTGGCAAATCTGGCCAGCGCCAACTCGGCCACTTCGCTCGATGGCGAAGGCACCACGCTGCGCCAGACCACCCTCACCACTACCATCACCGCGCGCGTCACCGACGTTCTGCCGAATGGCTATCTGGTGGTCGAGGGATCGAAGACCCTGGCCGTGAATTCGGAAACCCAGGTGATTACGCTGCGCGGCGTGGTGCGGCCCGCCGACCTGACCAACGCGAATATCGTGCAGTCGGGGAACGTGGCGCAAATGGAGCTCAAGATCAACGGCAAGGGCGTAGTGAACGACGTAATCCGCCGCCCCAATATCCTCTATCGCATTCTGCTCGGGCTGCTGCCCTTCTAGCAATGAAGAATATTTTTCTACTTAGCTTGCTCCTGACCGCAACGCTCGCGGCGGCGCCCGAACGCGGCGTGCGTCTTAAAGATCTGGTCACCATTGAAGGCGTGCGCAGCAATCAATTGATCGGTTACGGGCTGGTAGTGGGTCTGAATGGCACCGGCGATCGTCAGCAGACGCGCTTCTCGGCCCAGAGTCTTACCAATCTGCTGCAGCGCATGGGCATCAGCATCGATCCGAACCTGATTACGGTGAAGAATACGGCGGCTGTCATGGTGACCGCCACGCTGCCGGCGTATGCGCAACCCGGCAGTTCGCTCGACGTCAACGTGGGTGCGATCGGCGATGCCAGCAATTTGCAGGGCGGACTGTTGGTATTGACTACGTTGCGCGGAATCAACGGCGAAGTCTACGCGACCGCGCAAGGCCCCGTCGTGACCGCCGGATTTCTGAGCGGGCGCGCCGGGAATTCGCAGACCGTGAATCATCCTACCGCCGGAAGAATTCCAAACGGCGCCGCGGTCGAGCGCCTTGCGCCGTCGGTGCCGCTCGGCAAAGTGATCAAGCTGCAATTACGCGAGGAAGATTTCACGACCTCGGCGCGTATCTCGGAAGCCGTCAACAAGCGTTTCGAGACCGGGATTGCGCACGCCGATAATTCGGGACTGGTGAGCGTGAGCGTGCCGGCCGGCTATGCGGCCCGGCCGACTGAGTTCGTGGCCGAGCTCGAGCGGCTGCTGGTCGAGCCCGACCGCGCCGCCCGCGTTGTGATCAACGAAAAAACAGGCACCGTCATCCTTGGCAATCAGGTGAGAATCGGCGCGGTCGCGATCATGCACGGAAACCTGACGGTCGAAATCGAAACGCACCTCATTCCCGTGCCCAATGGGCCGTTTTCCTCCGCTCCGGGCGCGGTTGCGCCGGAGACGACTGTGACGAGCAAAGACGAGAAATCGCGCAACTTAACCCTCCAAGAGGGCGCGACGGTGGAAGAATTGGTCAAGGCGCTCGCCTCGATTGGCTCGACCGCCCGCGACGTCATCGCGATTCTCGAAAGTCTAAAGGCCGCCGGCGCGCTAGACGCCGAGCTTGAAGTGATTTAGGCCACGAATGAACACGAATCAACACAAATCAAAAACAAGAGATTTCATTCGTGTGCATTCGTGTACATGCGTGGCTTTCTTATGACACCGGCTATAGACGTTCCCCTGCTATCCGCCGCCGCTCCCTTCGAAAAGAAACCTTCGAAGCTCACCGATGCGGCGCGGCAATTCGAATCCCTACTGATTGGCGAGATGCTGAAATCCGCGCGTGAATCGGATTCCGACGGTTGGCTCGGAAGCGGCTCCGACAGCGGTTCGGAATCCGCCATGGGTATGGCCGAGACGCAATTCGCGCAAGCCATCGCGAGCCAGGGCGGCTTTGGTCTGGCTAAGACGATTGAGCGGTCGGTTGCGAGCCAAACCGCTCAGAAAGAAAAGGCCGCGCCGGATACCGCTTCGACGGGTTCACTCCAGTAGCCGCCGTATGGAACCGCCGGCGCTTCTTCGCTTAAAGCGCTCTCGCGGGTTCCATATGCTTCACTCGGCAAGCTCTCGCTCGCCACACTCCAGCCTTCGATCAGCGTTCCCAAAAGCTTCTCCACTTCGCGTAACGGCTCGGCGGCCTGGCGCGCGTGCGCCTCAGTCAGCCTGGTCTGCATGTAGCCATACAAGCGCTTCAGGCTAAGGCTGATTTCTCCGCCGTTTTCATAGTCGAGCGAGACCAGCAGTTCAGTCAAAATCGCGAGCGCCTTATTGACGGCTTTCGAGCGGCCCCAGATGTCGCCTCGCTCTAAGCAGCGTCCGGCGTTCCGCGTGGCCTCGAGCGCTCCTTCGTATAGCGCCACCACCAGCCGCACCGGGTGCTGGCTTGAAACGCTGCCCTCCACATACGCCTGGTAGGGATTATAATCGCTCAACTGAACTTCCTCCGTACCTCTTTATCGCTGCGTTCTCCGCATTTTTCAGGGGAAGTTAGTCCACTCCCTCCCAGGCGCATCGGGTGAATATCGGTAGTGGACCGGGTAAGGCTTCCGATATGAGTCTCAGGGGTAGTCCCGCAAGGCATGTTCTCCATCATAGGAATCGTTGTGGTCATAGGCGCGATCGTAGGCGGCTATCTGATGGAGCACGGCAATTTGACGGTGCTGCTACAGCCGGCCGAGTTGCTCATTATCGGCGGCGCGGCCATCGGGACCCTGCTCATTGCCAATCCGCTGCCAGTGATTACCAAGCTCCTCAAAGGAGTGGCCGGCGCGTTCGGTTCGGAAAAATTCAATAAGGAGTGTTATCTCGACACGCTCAAAATGCTCAACGAGCTGTTCGTGCGCGGGCGCAAGGGCGGCATCAGCAGCCTGGAGCAGGACGTGGAGACTCCGGACAAGAGCGAAGTCTTCAAGAAATACGAAAAAATCCTCAAAGACCATCACGTGCTCGCTTTCATCTGCGACACGCTGCGCATGGCGATGACCGGCACGGTTTCGCACTTCGATCTGGACCAGATGATCGAGCTCGATCTGGAAGTACACCATAAGGAAGTCAACGTTCCGGTGGCCGCGCTCACGACAGTCGCCGACGCTTTGCCGGGCCTCGGCATCGTGGCGGCCGTGCTCGGCGTGGTGATCACCATGGGAGCGCTTGGCGGACCGCCCGCCGAGATCGGCCATAAAGTCGCCGCGGCGCTGGTGGGAACATTTCTGGGAATCCTGCTTTGCTACGGGTTCTTCTCCCCGCTCGCGGCCAGCATGAGCAAGGCGAACGATTCGGAATCGCAGTATTATCACTGCCTAAGGACCGGGCTAATTGCATTTATTCGCGGCGCCGCGCCTATCCTCGCTGTCGAATTTTCGCGCCGCTCCATTCCCTCACGCGTACGCCCCAGCTTCCAGGAAATGGAAACCGCCTGCCGGGGCATTAAAAACGAAGCGAAGGCGGCTTAGAAAGGTGCCTGCGCAACTCCCGCCGACGATCATTATCATTAAAAAGAAAGCCCATCATGCAGGCCATCACGGCGGCGCCTGGAAAGTCGCCTATGCCGATTTCGTAACGGCCATGATGGCCTTATTCATCGTGCTGTGGCTCATGAGCGCCAGCCAGGATGTGCAAAAGGCTATCGCCGGCTATTTTCGAGATCCCAAAGGAATCGGCCAGCAAACCGGCAGTTCGCTTGGCGGCACCGGGGAGAGCCTCACCATCACCAAGAGCAACATGAATCTGCTCAAGGATAAGCTCGAGCAGCAAATGAAAAAGAGCCCGCAATTCGAGAAGCTCAAAGACTATGTGCAGATGACCATAACCGGGGATGGACTGCGTATCGAGATGCTCGAATCGGAAAAAGGCCGCTTCTTCGAAACGGGCGAGCCGCTTCCGACAGAAACGGGCAAGGCGTTATTGGTTCTGCTGGCGCATGAGGTCGGCAGATTGCCCAATGGGCTATTGATCGAAGGTCACACGGATTCGACGCCCTACGACAACGCTCGCTACTCCAATTGGGAGCTCTCGGCCGACCGCGCCAATTCCGCCCGCCGGATCATGCAGGAAAACGGCGTACGCCTCAATCAAATTGCACAGGTACGCGGTTTCGCGGACCAGCAATTGCGCCTGCCCGCCAAGCCGGAGGATCCATCGAACCGCCGCATCTCGATCATCGTCCAATACCTGCACGGACACGAAATCGCGCCAGTGACTGCTGCCGCCAAGCCTGTCGCGGAGCACGCGCATTGATCTCTCTACAAACTCCGCTCGTCTTCGATATATCTGTATGCCTACGGAAATCGTCGTTGGGCCGGACGAATGCCGCCTTGCGGACGCGGGCGAGGTGTTGCTCGCGCGCCGTGTCGCCTCCGATTGGGCGGTGGCAATCCATCACCCGGGCGCGGGCGCCGGAGTGTTGATTCGCTTTGCCGGGCAGCCCGATCCCGCCATACGGCAGTCGCTGCTCGTCTTACGGTCGCTTGCCGGCGCAGTCACCGGCGCGCAACACGGCTGGCGCGCGTATGTCATCGGCGGCGCCATCCCTCCGCAGGACCACGCGGCCGCACGCCTGGCCCAGTCCTCGCGCCTCGCTATTCAGGCCAGTTTATGGCGCGAGGGTGTGCTCCTGAAGGGAGACGATTCCGGCGGCCAGCGCGCCCGCTCGGTCTATTTCGATCCGGCCGCGGGCCGTCTCATCGTCCGGTCGGCGCGTCCGCTGGCGCCTGCCATCCAGGAAATCCCGCTTCCATGTCCGCTAGCATCCTGATCGCCGATAGCTCGCCGGCCATGCGTGCGATTGTCCAACGCGCCATCCAAATCGCCAACCTCCCGGTTTCTAACTGCTACCCGGCTGCGCACGGGGCCGATGTCTTGCGCCTGCTTCAATTGCACCCGATCGATTTTTTGCTGCTCGATATCGATCTCGCGGACATGCCGGGGGAGCAAGTGATTCGCGCCATGCGCGCGCAAAAACAAGACGCCGCCATTCCCTTTATGGTCACCTCCGCCGACGCGTCCTCCGCCCGTATCGAGCGGCTGCTCGAGCTTGGCGCTTGCGACTACTTGCTAAAGCCTTTTTCGGCGCCCACGTTATGCGCCCGTATCGAACAAGCGTTCAGGATGTTCCATGCCAGCAATTGAAACTCAAACCGAAGCGATGCTCGAATACCTGGTGCGGCACGCGCTTGAAGTCATGTGTTTCGCGGAAGCCGAGCGTCTGCCTTCGCCGCCTCTCATGATCCATCCGGTTGAGGCGCGCAGCGGATATTTGCAAATTGACGTCGACGGCGCTGCCGCGCGCGCTCTCACCGCCGCTTTCCTGGGTGTTGAGCCCTGGCATCCTTCGGTTGATCTGCACACTCAAGATGCGATGCAGGAATTGGCTCGCGTGCTGTCGGGCCGCCTCCTCAGCTCCCTTGATTTCATTAAGCCGAAGGAAGCCATCCGCCAGGCGTTCCGATTGAGCGCTGGAACACTGTCGGTCACCCTTCAGCTCTCCTGAAAATCTCCCGATAAGGAAGAAGAGCGGAACCACTTGACGAAGTCTCTTCTTACCCTCTTACTCATTCCGGCTATGCTGGCCTATGCCGGGGCGAACGCCCCAGATCCCAAGGCCGCTACCGCCGAGCAGTCGCTCAAGAAGCAACAGGATTCGCTGGACCGGCAACGCGCATCGCTGCACCAGCAACTGAGCGGGGAGGCTATCGTAGCAACCGGCAAAGCCGCCGATCCAACCACCGAACCGGCCACCTACTTTATCGATCCGCTGCCGGCGCTTCCGCAAGCCGATTGCGAGCGTCTGGACAAGACGAGCGTGGAATCCCTGATCGCTGCGGCCGCCAAAAAACAATCTCTCGAGCCGGCGCTGCTGCGCGCCGTCATGAAACAGGAATCCGGTTTCAAGCCGTGCGCCGTCTCCGTTCGCGGAGCCCAGGGGCTAATGCAGCTCATGCCCGCGACGGCCGGTCTTTTGCATGTGGAAGACCCATTTGATCCCGAACAGAACGTCCAAGCCGGAGCGGCTTTTCTAAAACAGTTGCTCGGCCGTTATAAAGGCGATCTGCGGCTAGCGTTGGTTGCCTACAACGCCGGCACCTTGCGCGCCGATCAACCCGCCAGTGCGCCGTACCCGCTCGAAACGCAAAATTACCTGGCGAGCATCTTCGCCCAACTGGGGATCAGTCAGGCTCCCACGCTGCCCGATCTGGAACCGGACGCAAGTGAAGTCGAACCCGTAGCGGCACAGCCTGCAGACCCCGCGCCGGCGGAAAAACCAGCCAAGCCGTAACCGGCTGCTTTCGACAAGCTCTTCGTATTGGGAAGGGGATGATTCGTTACCAGGAACTTGCCGCCGCTCGCCGCGACCACGTCCAATTCCGGCGCGCTGGCCAGACCCTTTATCCGCCGCATTCCCGCCCGATCCGCGACGAAATAGTAGCGCTCCGGCTGCCGCCATAGATTCTCGAACTGTGTGTCGTCGATAAACACCGGCGGCGATGTGGGGGCATATGAGCCGTATACCAAATTGTTGAAGCGCCCGTTCAACAGCAATGCGGAGCGATTCGTGTAAAAGAACACGGAAGAAAACTCATAGTAGTGATGGTTCACGATCAGCTTACCCGCGGGCGACGCAAGCAGCGCATTCGCGAGCGGCCGCGACGACATGTACGGATCGAAAACCACCAGCGCCAGCCGCGCGGCGTGAAAGAAGATCACCATCATGGCCGCGGCGGCCACAAACGATTGCCTTCCGCGCGCCCGCACCGTGCCGAAAAATCCAACCAGAAATGCGACGGCTGCCACCGCGAGCGGCAAGCGGAGATAGGCGAACGACGCCATCGTGAGGTCCTCCATATGACCGAGCGACAGCTTGTAAGCGTTCGGATGGGCCGATAGCGCTCCCGCGATATCCCCCGGCGCGGGTAAATTTCGGACGAGCGCCAGAATTGCGATCACGACCACTGCCGCCAATCCGGCAATCGCCGCAAGCACGCGCGTTCCCCGCCGGATCCAGACCGTAATGCCCCGCTCTTCCGCCGCGAGCGCGCATCCCAGCAACAAAGCCAGCGCCGGGTAAATCGGCATCGAGTAGTATTCCTGCGTCGTCGAAAATGTGAAGAACACCATAACTACGCCGATCCAACAAAGCGCGAATAGCCGGACACGGCCACCCCGGTCCGCGGGCCTAAACGAAAGCTTGGCGAGCGCCGGAAAATACACGCTCCAGGGAAACAGCCAAAGCAAATGAAATCCCCAGAAGTACAGCCTGGGAACGGTATCGTAATCGCGCGGCGAGCGCATGTTGAGAAAACGGAGAAGTTGTTCGTTGAAGAAATAGAACCAGAAGAACCCGTGATACTCGCCGGGCACGCTGCGCATCGTGAAGACAAAATAGGGCGGATTGCGAATGGTAGCGAGAATATGCCATGGAGCCGCGATGGCGAGCACGATCAAAATTCCCGAAAATGGTTTCAGCCGCGTCCATGTGCGCCGGACAAACAATTGCCGCGTCACTGCCAGGTAGAGCAATCCCGTGCCTACGGGAAAGACCAGACCGATCAGACTTTTGAGAAGGAGTCCGGCCGCCAGACTCGCCGCCAATAAGGCGGCCCACCACCCCGGATGCGGTTCATCCTCTTCGAGCGCCCGCAAGAACGACCACATCGCGAGCGCGATTGTGCCGGTCAAAATCACATCCGGAATCAGAATGCGGGTGAAAAGAAAAAGACCGACGCAAGTGGAAACGCAGATACCCGCGTAACATCCGGCGCGGCGCCCGAAAGCCCAGACGCCGAATGCCGCCGTCAGGCAGGCGAGCGCAATCGCGCCGAACGCCACCGGCAAGCGCGCCACCCAGTCGTGGACGCCCGCCACTCGATAAAACTCCGCGATCATCCAATAAATCAATGGCGCTTTCTCGAGGTACGGCACGCCATCCAAGTGCGCCGTCACCCAGTCGCCCGACTCGAGCATGTTCCGCGCAATTTGAGCCTGCACCGCATCCACATCGTCCATCAGCGAAGGCGGCGAGATGCAACAACCTAAGTAAATCGCACCACTTACGACTGCCGCTGCTGCATAGGGAATCCAACGCTTTTTCCACACTTGTCCAATTCAACATAACAATTGGCCACGTCTCCGCCGGTTACCTTTGCGGAAGAGAATACGTCTTTCTGCTGGGGTGGGGTGTTGAATTTGGCGCAGAGGGTCAATGCATCTAACACTCGTGTACCTGTTTCTTGGGCTTAGCCAGTCTACCCTTTATCTACTACTTACTCGCGATTTATAGCTCTCGACGCTTTTTTTCACAGCGTGAGATCGAAACTCGCAGCTTTACGCCTCCTCTCAGTATCTTGAAGCCGGTTCGCGGATTGGACCCGGACGCCTACAAAAACTTCGCCAGCTTTTGCGATCAGGACTATCCGGAATACGAAATCGTCTTTTGCCTGGGCGCCGAGGACGATCCGGCGGTGCCGATTATCGATTCTTTGCGGCGCAACTTTCCGCGGCAGCGCATCCGCGTGCTATTCGGCTCGGGACGCGCCGCCGCTAACGATAAGGTCGCCAAGCTGGTGCGTCTCGCAAACGAGGCGGAGTACGAATATCTGGTCATCAACGACAGCGATGTTCGCGTTCGCCGCGATTACCTTCGCAAAATCGTCGCGCCGCTCGCCGATCCGAAAATCGGCGCGGTGACTTGTCTCTACGTTTCGACCGGCGATCATACCTTCACCGACACGCTGCAGACGGTCGGAATGCTATCCGATTTCTACGCCGGCTTGCTCGTGGCGCGCGAACTCGACGGCGTGAAATTCGCGCTTGGGCCGACCATTGCAACCACGCGCGCGCGCCTGGCGGCATTCGGGGGCTATCAATCTATCGAGAATCGTCCGGGCGACGATCTCCTCGTGGGCCAATTAATTGCCGAACAAGGCTATGAAGTGGAACTATCCCGCTATGTTGTCGAAACGGTATCCGACTATCAATCGATGAAGGAACTCTTGCACAAGCGCATGCGGTGGCTGGTGGTGATGCGGCATATGCGCCCGCTCGGACACCTTGGGATGCTGTTCACGCAGGGGTTGCCGTGGTCGATCGCCGCCGTCGCCGTCCATCCAACGCGCGCGGTAGCGGCCTTTTTTCTGGGTGGCTACTTCGTCTTGCGGACCGTGATGAGCTGGGTCATTGGCGTGCGCGGACTGAAACAAAAATCGCTCGACACGAAAGTCGTGGTGGCTTGGGATGCGTTCGCGTTTGCGATGTGGGTGGCTAGCTTCTGCCGTAATAGTATTCGTTGGCGCGGCGGCGATTACCGCATTCGCAACGGAGAGCTTGTCCCGGCTGCGTCAAACGCGGGCGATTAAAGAAGACGTAACTTCCTGCACGGTCCGGCGCTCATTCGAGGGCTTGCGCCAATCCACTTGCGGCAGAAACATCGATACGTCGATGCGGTCGCGATAGCGGACTGCGATATTCATCAGGGAATCGAGCAGCGAATCCGAAAGGAAATGCGGCTTCAGACCAAGATCCAGTAGTCTGGAATGTTTCGCGTTGTAGTAGTGTTGTTCCGATTCGACGCGCGGATCGGCGATCCGGTCGATCTCGACATCCAGGCCCAACTTGTTGCCCGCCGCCTTCACCAACTGCGCGATCTCGAGAACGGAAAACTGCTCCGTAAATTGATTGAAGACGCGGCATTCGCCGGGCGCGGCCGGGTGCAAGCAAGCAAGTTCGACGCAGCGAATCGTGTCGCGTATGTCGAGAAACCCGCGCGTTTGTCCGCCCTGTCCGTATACCGTCAACGGATGACCCGACCGCGGCTTGCGCGCAGAAGCGGTTCAAGACCGTTCCAAACACTTCGTCATAGTCGAAGCGATTGATGAGCGCGTCGTCGTAAAGCGTTTCGTCGGTGGTCGTGCCATACACCACGCCCTGGTTCAGATCGGTGGCGCGCAGCTTCCAGATCTTACAGGCGAACATCATGTTGTGGCTGTCGTGAACTTTCGACAGATGGTAAAACGAGCCGGGCTGCTTCGGGAACGGAAGAGTGTCCTTGCGCCCGTTGTGCTCGATCTGGATATACCCTTCTTCGATATCGATGTTGGGCGTGCCATATTCACCCATCGTTCCGAGCTTCACCAAGTGGCACTCCGGCTGAAATTCGCGCAGTGCGAAGAGCAGGTTCAGTGTTCCGACAACGTTGTTCACTTGCGTGAAGACCGCATGCTTGCGGTCGATCATGGAATATGGCGCGGCGCGCTGCTCGGCGAAGTGGATGACCGCTTCCGGCTCAAATGCCTGGATGGTTGAAGCAAGGAATTCGTAGTCGGTCACATCGCCGACGAACAGTTCGATCGACTTGCCGGTAAGCTGCTGCCAGATTCGGAGACGCTCGGACAGCGGACGAATCGGGGTCAACGTTTGCACGCCTAACTCGTGGTCCCATTGACGGCGGGCAAAGTTGTCGACGATCGCAACCGAATGCCCTTTTGCCGACAAATAAAGAGCCGTAGCCCAACCGCAGTAGCCATCACCGCCTAAAACGCCAATCTTCATAACTGAGTAATGACGTAGCGGCTTTGCGCAACGTAACCGGAATTTTGTAAAACTATATCCGCTGTTTAGCGGGCGTGGTGCCCACGAGTACCACTCCAAAAAAGATAAGTAGCGTGCCCAGCCACTGGCTTGAACTCACTTGTTCGTTGAGAAACACCTTTCCGAGCACCACGGAGAGGATGTATCCGGTCGCGGTCAGCGGCAGCACAAAGCTCAAATCCGCGACGCTGAGCAGCGCCAGGCGCGTCAGCAACGCGAGTACAAGCATGGAGATGCCGGCCGCCACAAAAGGATTCAACATTGCCCGCAAATAAAGGAACGGATGAATCGACAACAATTCTGAAGATTGCTTAACCCCCCAGGCGAGCGAAAGATTTCCAAATGGCCGTAATAACAGAGTCACCACTAACAATTGATACGCGCGGAGGGTTCGGCCCGGCTGGATCACTGATTCGATTTTAGCCCGCTTCTCTGATAGACTCCGAAGAATTTCGCCGTATGCCCGACATCCCTATCACAGATATTGCCAATGCGACCGCGGACCTCGATATCAGCGATACGTCGTCGTTCTCGCTCGCCAAGTTGTCCAGTCTGCATTTCGCGGATTTTCCGGTTGTCGGGGACTTTCAGAAGCCCGTGGATCAAAGTGTTATCAACCACGCCAGCTTCGGGATGCAACTTGGATCTCCCGCGCTCATCGCCGGCGATGCGTTTCCCACCGGAGTAGCAGCCGCCGCGAAAGGCACGCTGAGTATCCGCAAAGCCTCGGCCGGCGCCGTCTTCGACGACGACGGGTTCGCCCCCGAATTGCCGATTCAGCCTGGAAGCTGCTGGATTGGTCTCGATTTGCAGCTTGCCATAACGGCCGCGGCAGGCGCGGCGTTTCAGGGCTTCGGCGTCAAAGTAGAAGGCAATGCCGTGGCCGGCGTGGGAACCTTGCTGCGGCTCGATTCGGCCTCAGGGTCTTTGCCGAAACTGGCTGAGGCGCTCAAGGCGGCGCTTGAGCATTATTCGATTCCTCGAACAGTGGAGGAAATCCGGGAGCAGGCGCTCGGTACGGCGCATACGGCCGAAGTGAGCGGCAGCATAAAGTTCAGTGGATCATACAGTGTTCCCATCAGTGCGAATGCACTAGCATCGGCTTCCCTGCCCTTCAATTACAAAATCGCCTTGAACCCGGAAGCGACGCTTAAAATTGGCGGCTCGCTCGCGCTCAGCGGTGATTTCGTTGTTCGTACCTATAAAACTAGCGAGACGCAGTTAATTCTGGGTCTCTATAAGAAAAAAGGCACGACCATCGAGGTAAAGTTCACGGCGGCCGCAGGCCTCGATGCCAATGTCGGCGATGACGACACTGATCTGGCGGGCGCGGTTCTCGATCGAATCTTTCCGAAGATCGATCCGTCGGTGGCCGGTTTTAGCGGTGAGCAGGCGGAGGCGCTCGGAGGCGCCCTGCAGGCCTGTGTCGACAACAGCCTCGCTACTTCTATTAATGGGTCCTGCGCCGCGTCTAAAACGGACGAATCGGCGGTCGTATATTCAATCGATTTGAGCGCGGGAGATCAGGCCGCGACCGATAAAGCCATCAGCTCCGCGCTGCATGGCGATTGGACTCTGCTGGAAAATTTGCAGAATGCTCACCCGGTGCGCAATATCGTCCGAGATGTGCGGACCAAGGGACGCAAGATCGTCATCAACCTGCTCGGCTTCTACAACGCAGTTTCCATTTCCGAATACGTCAAATCGTGCCAGGTTCTGCGAGATCCGGACGGACAAGTTGTCCTGGTCGACAAGACCAAGGCAAACCAGATCAGGGCGGCCGGCGATCCGAAGCTTGCCGATGCCGAGCGATTGCGTACAGCGATCGGGGAAGGCTTCTTGACCACCGCAACATATGCGGCGGCTGCGGGCGGGAAGCTCGCGCTCACAAATTTCACCGTGCAGCAGACGTATGCACGCTATGCCGCAAACATGCCGGCCGATGAGGTGCGCCGGCAGGTACGCCTGGGGCGCGCACTGAAACTGATTGGAACCGACGGCTGGGACGCGAAGCTTGCAGGAGGCGGCACGTTCGCGCACGCGAAGGCCGCGGTTACGGCGAGTTACGACGCGCCCGGCGCGCTGCGGCTGTTTTTTCGAATCCCGCCGCGCAAACGGGATTTGAACGCGCTCAATTGGAAAAGACCGGGCGGGAGTCCAAGATCGCGTTACTCGATCCGAATGAAACGAATGCCGGCGCTCGCATCGCGGTACTCAAAGACGACAAGCTTTGGGCGGCACTGGATGAGACCGGAAATACCAACGCGTTCAAAACAATTGAAGGCTTGCGCCAATTGGATACTACGGCACTAGGCGCAGTGACGGCGGATTGGATTGATATCCGCTGGTGGGCCAATGCGATGGTGCGCGTGGCTCCGCAGTTGAGTAAGGTGCGGCGCGCGATCGAGCTTTCAAACGCTCCGGATCCAACAACCGATGCGGCATTCATGCAACAACGCAAAGCTCTCGAAGCTATACTCGCGGACGTGGGCAAGAATACGCGATCGGCTTTCGGAGATGGCTGGGGACTTCTCGTCATGTTCAATTTGTCGAACGGAGCCGCGGCGCTCGAAATGGATCTTGGCTGGAACGGCACGCTCGAACATTACGTTTCCGGCGCAAAGACGGCAACCGCGCTCGGTGGTTCGTAAGCTCCTGTTGCCGCTCGCGGCCGCGCTCGTTCTCGCGGCTTACGCCGCCGGGCCGTCGGAGTTTCGCTTTGTCATTCTTGGAGACCGCACCGGAGAAGCCGTGCCGGGTGTCTATCCGGAAGTGTGGCATGAAATCGATGCGGATCATCCCGATTTTGTCGTCAGCGTGGGCGACACCATTCAGGGCTTGGACGATAAGACGGTGGATGCCGAATGGCGGGACGTTCTCGCGCTCTTAGCGCCATACCGCCGCTATCGGATTTTTTTCGCGCCCGGCAATCACGACGTCTGGTCGGAGGCGTCCGCGCGGGCGTATCAAAGATACACTCATCACCCGCTGCATTACAGCTTCGACTACCGGCAGGCGCACTTCACGATACTCGACAACAGCCGCAGCGACGAATTGCCGGCCGAGGAATTCGCGTTTCTCCAAAAGGATCTCGAGCTGCACAAAGATCAGCCGGTGAAGTTCATCGTTTCGCACCGGCCTTCCTGGATCTTGAACGCGGTGCTCGGTAATCCGGGTTTTCCGCTGCACCAACTCGCGAAACGCTACGGCGTGAAATACGTGATCGCCGGGCACATTCACCAGATGCTGCGCTTTGAAGTCGAGGGCGTGACATATCTTTCGATGCCGAGCGCGGGCGGTCATCTGCGCCTGGAGAAACAGTATGACAAAGGCTGGTTCTTCGGGCATACGCTGGTTTCCGTTGCCGGTAAAGGAGTGAGCTTCGAGATCAAGGAAGCCGCTCCGCCGTATGGCCAATCGCGCGCCAGCAAACCGCGCGACTGGGGAGCGGCCGGGCGCGTATACTCAAGAATTCAGTAGTTATGCCTTGTGCCGGACTCCCCGCCGACGCCTACGACCGTTATGTCTTAGGACTGCTTGACGAGCCGGAACGCTCGCAGTTGGAGACGGACATTCAGGAGCAGTGTCCGGCGTGTCTGCACGGCGTGCAGCGCAGCATGAACCTGTGGCTGGTGTTTGCCTCGACGCTAGAGAACGAGGAGCCCTCGGCCGACTTCCGGGCGCGCCTGGTTCGCATTGCCGAGCTGAGCCGCAAAGTTCTGACGTTTCCGAAGACTTCCAAACTGCGAGGCCGAATCACGGTTGTGACTTCGACTCTGATCATCATGGCGGCGATGCTCTCGGCGCTGCTGCTCGCGACCTGGTACGCCGGGCGGCAATCCATACGCCTGGACGCGCAGCCGATTTCCGCCGATCTCGACAGGCTGGCACAGCAGGTGGCTACGGATCAGATCCGGCTGCAGCAGGAAATTCAAAAGCGCGCCGAAGCCGAAAGGCAATTGGGTTCTTCGGGGCGCTCGGCGATCGGCCAGGCTACGCGGCTGCAGCAGTCGCTGGTGCAATCGCAAGCGGAAGTTCAGGGATACAAGACAGTCATTGCGCGCGACAGCCAACTGTCGAGCGACAATACGCGGCTCATTGGAATGTTGAACAGCGTGGGCGCGCGGCTGCTGCCGATGCGCGGTGGCGAAGGAACGGCCAACGCGGTCGCCTACATTCTACTGATAGAAAAATCGAAGCTCGTCTTTGTCGGCTCGAACCTGCCGAAGCCCGCCCCGGACCACCAGTTTCAGCTTTGGCTGCATCGCAAAGAAGAGCCGAAAATCGTCAGCGCGGGCGTCTTCGCTCCGGACGAGAAGAACCATGCCGTCGTCGAATATACGGAGGCGTCGCTGCTCTCGGAAATATCGTTCGTGGCGATTACCGAAGAGCCAACGGGCGGAAGCTCCGCGCCGACTACGGCGCGTTTGTTTGATACCAGCCCGGGCGCGACTGCGAGTTCCGAAGATTAGCGCAAGAGATCTTCCAGCTGAATTTTCGCATCGGTCGAAGCGTCGCGATACTTCACGATCACCGGCGTGTAGAGCGAGATGCCCCAGTCTTTGCCGATGCCTGATTTTACGGCGCGCGAGCCGGCCACGACTACGGCTTCTTCCGGAATGACCAGCGGCGCGTCGTCGGTCGCGCGATGCACGGTTTCTCGGACCAGATCGTACACCGGCGTGGAGCGGTTCAGAATTGTGCCGCTGCCCAGCACGGCGCGGCGCTTGACGATGGTGCCTTCGTACACGCCGCAGTTGCCGCCGACCAGCACGTCATCTTCGATGATGACCGGCATTGCGCCGACCGGCTCCAGCACGCCGCCGATCTGAGAAGCGGCCGAGATGTGACAGTTGCGCCCAATCTGCGCGCAGCTGCCGATGAGCGCGTGCGAATCGACCATCGTGCCATCGTCTACGTAGGCTCCTACGTTGATGTACATGGGCGGCATGCAGGTGACGCCGCGGCCGATGTAACAGCCGTCGCGAATGCTGGAACCGCCGGGCACTACGCGCACGCCGTCCGCGGCGTCGATGCGCTTCAACGGATAGGTGGACTTATCGAAGAACTGGCCGCCGACATTTCGACGATGCCGCCGATGCGGAAGCCGAGCAGGATGCCCTTCTTGACCCAGGCGTTCACGCGCCAGCCGGTACGGCTGAGATGCAGTCGGGCTCGGCGGCGCGAATGGCGCCGCGATTCAGCAGATCGCGAAATTCGAAAAAGACGTTCTTCTGTTCGTCCGAATACTGCGCGGGTTGATGTTCGAATAAGTTCTTCGATGACTGTCTCGTAGAGCTCAAGCTCAAGCCCGCACTCCCGCGAGCAGACCGAGCGATTCGAGCACCGCTTCGATCTTTTGCTGCGAAGCGGGTTGCGGCGGCACCATCGGAAGGCGCCATACCGGCTCAAGCAGGCCCATTCGGGCCATCGCAAACTTCACCGGGCCGGGACTGGTTTCGATGAAATTGATCTCCATCAGCGCCTGATATTTCCGCTGCAACTCGCGGGCGCGCGCGAAGTCGCCGTTCACGGCGGCGCGCGCGTAACTCGCGCAAATTCGGCGGGAATCTGGTTTGAGACAACCGAGATGACGCCGCGGCCGCCGAGAGCAATCAACGGCAGTGCGACGGCATCGTCGCCCGACAAGTACAAGGAAATGATTCCGGCACGCGAGCCAGTGATGCTGGCCATCTGCGAAATGCTGCCGGAAGCTTCCTTCACGCCGACGATGTTTGGAATTTCCGCCAGGCGCAACATGGTGGCGGGTTCGACATTGACGGCGGTGCGCGGCTGGACGCTATAGACAACGATGGGCAGCGACGTGGATTCCGCAATCGCCCGGTAGTGCTGATACAGACCTTCCTGAGTGGGCTTGTTGTAGTACGGCGTGACGGACAGAATGCCGGACACGCCGAGCGCTCTCAGGTCGGCGATCAGTTCGGATGACTTCGCTGGTGTCGTAGCCGCCCGCGCCCGCAAGCACCGGAACGCGTCCGCGCGCCTCCTCGACGGTGATTTCGACAACACGCAGGTGTTCGTCGTGCGAGAGGGTGGGGCTTTCGCCGGTGGTGCCGCAAGGGCAAAGGAAATCGATGCCGGCCTCGATCTGCCGGTCGACGAGCGCGCGCATAGCGCGTTCATCGAGCGACCGGTCGGAGCGAAAGGGAGTGACTAACGCGGTGCCACAGCCGGTAAACATAGTTCTAAGATGCGCTCCATTTCGGACCAAACAAGTACTTCTTCGAAAGTGTAGACGCCTTTGCGGCCCAGAATCCATCGGGCGGCTTTCAAGGCGCCGCGCGCAAATCCTTCGCGGCTGCGGGCGGTGTGGCGCAAGGTGATGGTATCGGCCGCCGAATCGAAGCCGATTTCGTGCGTGCCGGGATGCTTTCCGGCGCGATTGGAACTGACATCGATGCCGCGCGTGAATAGCCGCTCTGCTCCATGGTCTTTACCAGATGAAGCAGTGTGCCGGAAGGCGCATCTTTTTTAGCGTCGTGATGGATTTCCCAGGCCCATGCGCCGTAGTCGTTCTGGTCGCGCAGTAGTTCGGCCGCGAGCGCGGCTAATTTGCGAAATACCGCAACACCCACGGAAAAATTGGGACTCCAGACCAGGCCAGTGCCGGATTGTTCTACGGCACGCTCGACGTCGGGCAGATGTTCGAGCCAGCCAGTGGTGCCGGTGACGGCTTGAATATTCGAGTCCGCCAGCGTTCTGAAGATTGGCGGGCGCGGCTTCGGGCGTAGAGAACTCGATGGCGACATCGACACCGCGCAGCGTCGGCTGATGCCCTGGCCATCGATATTGTTGTATTCGTCGAGACGCTGAACGACTTCGAAATCGTATTCGCGGCGCAAGCTGTTCAATGAGGCGGCCCATTTTTCCGTAGCCGACGAGCGCGAGATTGTTTTTTTGAGGCATCAGGCAAACACCGCCGGATCCAGTTCAGAGAAGAATTCGGTGTGCAAAGCGGATACCGCGCCGATCAAGTCATTATCGGCGATGACAAAGCCGAGATTCAGCAGCGACGCTCCTTGAGAAATCATGCGGATGTTCTTATTCGAGAGTACCTGGAATGCGCGGCCGGCGATGCCGGGCGTGTGCCGGATATTTTCGCCGACCAGACAGACGATGGCCTGATTGTCTTCGACGGTCACTTCGGCAGAATTGGCGCAATTCGTCTCGAATCTGCTCCAGATTTTCCGCGTTGTCGAGGGTGAGGGAGACGCTGACTTCGGAGGTGGAGACCATGTCCACGCTGGTTTCGTAGCGATCGAAGATTTCGAAGATGCGGCGCAGGAATCCGTGCGCCATCAGCATGCGCGTGGAACGGATATTCACGATCGTGATCTGCCGTTTGCAGGAGATGGATTTGACCGGATTCTTGCAAGGCATCGGCTTGCGCAGTGATGCGCGTGCCTTCGACTTCGGGCCGGCGCGAGTTCAGGATCAGGACCGGAATATTTTTTTCAACCGCGGGAAGAACGGTGGCCGGATGCAGCACCTTGGCGCCGAAGTAAGCCATCTCGGCGGCTTCGGCGAAGGAGATGCTTTTAACGCGATGGCCGCCCGGAATGATGCGCGGGTCGGCGGTAAGCATGCCGTCGACGTCGGTCCAGATCTGAATTTCTTCGGCGTCGACGCCGGCTGCCGACGATGGCAGCGGAATAATCGGAGCCGCCGCGGCCCAGCGTGGTGGTGTGGCCGTCTTCGGTTGCGCCGATGAAGCCGCCCATGACGACCACGGAAGTTTCGGCGATGGGGCGGACACGTCTCCTGGAGCAGGAGCGTAGGTTTCGTCGAAGAGCGGCTGGGCCTGGGTGAAGCGATCGTCCGTGATAATCACCCGACGTGAATCCACGTGCTCGGCGGCAAGACCGGCGGCGCGGAAAGCGAAGCTGACGACGAGACTCGAGAGGCGTTCGCCGACGCTTGCGATGGCGTCCATCGAGCGCGGGGAAAGTTCGCCGACGACGGAGAGACCTTTGACGAGTTCGTCGAGCCATTCGAAATGCGTGCGAATGTAGCGGTCGAGATCGGCGGCGGAAGGACCGGCGAGCGCCAAGCCGTGCAGTGAGGTGATGGGCGCGCAGTTCGTCGACCAGCGCCAGGGCCTGATCGCGTCTGTCCGGCAGCGGCTTCGGTGGCAGCGGCCAGGAGCTTGTTGGTGGTCTTGCCCATGGCGGACACGACCACGATGGGACGGCGATGCTCCTGCGCTTTGACGATGGAGGTGACGCGCGCGACGGCTTCCTGCGATTCGACGGAAGTGCCGCCGAATTTCATTACGATCATGGCGGCTAGTCGAGGAAGCCTTCCGAGGCCATGAGCTCGGCGTTGAGGACGGCGGCTCCGGCGGCTCCGCGAATGGTGTTGTGGCCGCACGCGACAAATTTGATATCGAGTACGGGGCATTCGCGCACGCGGCCGACGAAAACGCACATACCGTTTTCGCGCGCGGCGTCGCGGCGCGGCTGGGGACGGTCGTCCTGCGGCATGTAGATCACGGGCTGCGCCGGGGCGCTCGGCAGCTTGCGCTGCTGCGGAACACCTTGGAATGCAGTCGATCGCGTTCTGCACGTCCGCTGGAGTGGGTTTGCTCGAGAATTCGACCGAAGCGGCAACCATGTGACCATCGGTAACGGCCACGCGATTACAATGCGCGCTGACGCGGGCATTCAAGAGGCTGTGCCTGACCATTCGCCACGCTGACCGAGAATTTTCTGCGTCTCCTGCTGCATCTTCTCTTCTTCGGAGCCGATGAACGGAACTACGTTGCCCACGATGTCCATGGAAGCGACGCCTGGATAACCGGCGCCCGAAACGGCCTGCATCGTGGCGGCGAAAATGCGCTCGATGCCGAACTTGGCCAGCGGACGCGAGAGCCATGGTCAAGACGATGGTCGAGCAATTCGGATTGGTGACGATCATGCCCTTCCAGCCGCGATTGCGCTGCTGCGCGTATACCAACTCGAGGTGACCCGGATTCACTTCCGGCACGAGCAGCGGGACATCGGGCTCCATGCGGTGGTTGCGGGAATTTGAGACGACGACGTGGCCGGCCTGGGCGAATTCGCGCTCGATCTCGGTGGCGACGGAGGCGTCCATGGCCGAGAAGACAAGGCGGGGCGCATTGCCAGGCTTCGAATCGGACACGGTGATGTTGGCGGCGGCTGACGGCATGTCGCCGTCGAGACGCCAGGAGGTGGCGTCCTTCAGTTTCTTACCGGCGGAACGGTCGCTTGCGCCGAGCCAAGTGAGCTTGAACCAGGGATGTCCTTGAGAAAGCGAATGAAATGCTGGCCGACCATGCCGGTTCCGCCGAGAATGCCAACTTCAATGGTCTTCATATGTCATAGTGTCAGAGTTTTCGACGAGCTGCCGGTAGAGTGTGACGGCTGCCCGGAGCTGTGATTTGGGAATGTGCTCATTCACAGTATGCGCCACGTGGATGCTGCCGGGGCCGATGAGAAAGGGCTTCCCCCAGGCTTCACCGAAGGCCGGAATGTCGGTGGTGTAGGCGACGACGGTCGTATCGAAATCTTCAAGCGAGCCGAGGTGCACGGCGGGAATGAACAGGACTTCTTTCGCTTCGGCATCGGGATGGGCGGCGGCCTGGACCTGGCGGCGCAGTTCCGTGACATCGCCGACTACGCGGATGAAGATCTCGGCCGTGGCTTCGTCCGGAATGACGTTAGGAGCGCGGCCGCCCTGGATGGTGCCGATATTCAGAGTGCTCGGGCCGAGGATCGGATCGACGGGCAGCGGAATTTTGCGAATGCGGTTAAGCGCATCGAGCAGTTTTTCGATCGCGGACTCGCCTAGTTCGGGGTAGGCGGAATGCGCCATTCGGCCACGCGCCGAGACCTCGTACCGGAGCGCGCCTTTTGAGCCGAGCGCGAGCTTGTTTTCGGTGGGCTCGCCGTTGATCAGAAATTTCGCGCCGCGCGGATTTTTAGCGGCGACCAGCGCGCCGGCGCTGTTGCGTTCTTCACCAACCACAAAGAGCAGACCGAAATTGCGCTTCTTGTTTTCGAGAAGCTGTTCGGCAGCGGCGAGCATGGCGGCGATGATGCCCTTGGTATCGCAGGCGCCGCGGCCCCAGACATTCGCCTCATCTTCACGGGAGGGGATGAAGGGCGGCACGGTATCCATATGAGTGGAGAGAACGACCTTGGGCTCGCCGAAACTGACGAAGACGTTGTCGCGATTTTCTTCCACTGGGATGCGTTCGGCGTGCCCGTCGAAGCGGCGCGCGAGATCTTCCAGTTGGAGGAATAGAAAATTCCCGATTTCGCGCTCGTTCGGGGTGATCGATTCGATGTCGATTAAGGCGCGGGTCAACTCCAGAACGTTCATGGCGGGAAAAATTTACGATAGCAGAACAGTGTTTTTGCGATTCGAAGCCAATTTCTATCGGCGAAGGCGAAGAAACGGCGCATTTTGCGAAACGAAATGAGCCACGAAATACCACTGCTATTGAACCACGGAGTTTGCGCAACTGGGGAAGGAGTCTTTGTAACTCTCTGACAACTCAGAGCAAAGCTCTATGCAGCGCGGAGTAACGGCGGGTCAGGCCACGTAAGGGCGCTCGGCTCGAGCTTCCTGGAGCGCTCGGGCCCACCACACCAGTTGGTCGAGCATAGATTTCGCCGAGCGGGCATAGCGGTTCGGATCTTTGAGTTGGCCGCCGGGATCGAAATGCGCCCACACTCCGTGGAAACTGACGCTGTTCCGAACGGTGACGGCGTGCAATTCGGCGAATACTTGACGGAGATGTTCGACCGCCCGCAATCCTCCCGAGACCCCTCCATACGATACGAACCCGACGGGTTTGGCGCGCCATTCTTTCGAATGCCAATCAATGGCGGTTTTGAGCGGAGCCGGGAAGCTATGGTTGTACTCCGGGGTGACAACGACGAAAGCGTCGGCTTGCGCCAGGCGTTGGCCGACGGATGCCACGCTCGGGTCTGGCTTGTCGCTGAGAACGTCTGGCAAGCGAGCTTCGGCCAGATCGATGACATCGACAACCAGGTCATTCCGCTCGCGGGCTTGCGCGGCAAACCAGTTCGCGACGTTGGGAGCGAAGCGGCCTTCTCGCGTGCTGCCAACGATGATTGCCAAGTTCAGAGGATTGCTGTTCATCTACCCCCGATGGTAGAAGTTCAAGTACACTTGAAGTCAAGGGAGCTGCCCAAAAATGTTGAGTATCGGAAACCTGGCGAGGCGCAGCGGCGTGGCCACGTCGGCGCTCCGGTTTTATGAAGAGCTTGGGTTGATTCGTTCGGAGCGCAATGGCTCCGGGCATCGCCGCTACCCGCAGGCGGTGATTCGGCGGGTAGCGTTTATCGTATTCGCTCAGAAGGTTGGGATGACGCTCGAGGAGATCGGGACCGAGCTCGCTAAGCTGCCGAGCCAGCGTGTTCCGGAACGTTCGGACTGGGCCAAGCTTTCGGGGAGTTGGACGAGGCGGATCGATGAGCGCATCAGGGAACTGCAGCGGCTGCGCGCGGGGATTACGGAGTGTATCGGGTGCGGCTGTTTATCGCTCGACCGCTGCCGGTTCGCGAACCCCGGCGATCGCGCGGCACGCCGAGGGCCGGGCCCGCGGTTCTGGATGGGAGATAGTCAGGAAGGCTCGACAAAAACGGCGGTTCCATAAGCCAACACTTCCGTGACGCCTTGCATGACTTCGTTGGCATCATAGCGCATGCCGATGACGGCGTTGGCGCCCATTTCCGAAGCGTGCTCGAGCATCAATTCGAAAGCTTCGTGGCGAGCTTTTTCGCAGAGATTGGTAAACGCGGTGATGTTGCCGCCGATGATGGTGTGGAGGGATCCGCCAAGTGTTCCGAGAATGGAGCGGGATCGAACCGTAATGCCGCGAACGATGCCCAAATTTCGTCTGATGTGAAAGCCATCCAGAACGAAAGCCGTGGTGACCATATCCTCTGTGACGATCATAGGCTTCTACTTTACTCCTAGACGAAGAGGCGAAGAAAACAAGAACGTCCTAAACGACTCAGCACTTTTCGCAATGGATTATTGTCGCTCGCGTCTAATTAGCGAGTATGGCAAGCACTGTCTGGCGCGGTTACCTCACTTTTGGTCTAGTCTCAATTCCAGTTCGTTTGTTCCGAGCGGCACGGGCAGAAAGAGTGAGCCTGAAGCGGTTATATCGCGCCCCGGCAGCCGCTAGAAGCTTTGCATCTCACAAAGAGCCAGAGGACTCGAGCGAAGAGGACGATGCGGTTGCTGCCGTATCGCACGAGAACATCCAAAAGCCTCGAGGAGATGAGCCAGTCTCGGCGATCTCGCCGGTGCTCGCTCCTGTGCAACAAGTCTCAGTTCGGCACGGCAGTGACGAGATCCTACATCGAGAAGCCGTTGTGAAGGGTTACGAATACGAAAAGGATCGCTACGTCGCAATCGAGAAGGAAGAGCTTAAAAGCATTGAGCCTAAGACTGCGACAGAGATGCAGATCGAAGAATTCGTCAAGCTAGCAGAAGTGGATCCGGTGTATTTTGAAACCTCCTACTACGTTGTCCCGGAGGAGGCGGGGGCGAAGGCCTATGGTCTGCTTTATCGCTCGCTTCAGCGTACCCAGCTTGTGGCGGTCTCGAAATTCGCCATGCACAATCGCGAACACGTCGTGATCGTGCGTCCCGGCCGCAAGGGATTGCTAGCTCACACCATGTATTTTCAATCGGAGGTCCGGGCAGATCAGGAGTATGTTGCAGAAACAGAAGATGTGTCGGCCAAGGAGATGGAACTCGCAGAAACACTGATTCATTCGCTAGCAGGACCTTTCGAACCAGAGAAGTACCGAGACACCTATCGAGAACAATTGGAGGCAATCATTTCTAAAAAGGTCGAAGGCCAGCCCATCACCCCGACCAAGCCCCTCACGCGTACAGCTCCGATGACCGACATCACAGAGGCGTTGCAAAGAAGCCTTGCGGCTCTAAAGAAACCACCCGTCTCAGAGAGGCAGACCGAACGGCAAGACGCCCGGCCACAGAAGGCCACAAGAAAAAAGGTACGGCGTGCCAGTTGAGGTGCGTCCGGGGCGCCCGTTTTCCATCAGCCGCCGGCAGACGGAATCTCCTTCGACGTAATCTCATAGCTGAAGCTCTCGGAATCGAGGCTGTCGAGTCGGCCATCGGCAGTCTCGGCCTGGGGATACATGAAAAAGCCGACCGGTGCACCGGCCGATCTGGGCAGCTGAACATCGTGTGCAAAGTTATAGGCGACCCAATTCATCTCCCAGGACCCGAATAGCCGAGTTCGCACTTTCTTAACGACTTCGTCGTCGAGAGGCCGATTTCCGGGCGGCTCCTCGAGCACAACTTTCCGCACGTCCGCAGGATCAACGGGCACCCAGCCGTAACCGTCAATGTACACTTCGGCGCGACAATGCTGAGCTTTGGTGACATTTTGCGAGGAGGCGCCCAAGCTCTTGTATCCCAATTCCGATTTCGCCACGCGGATGCCATACACGTCGCGAGCTGGCAGGCCGGCCGCTCGGGCCAAGCCGACATAGAGCGCGTTGAGGTCGGCGCACTTCCCGCCCAGATTCTCGGACTCCAGCATGAAGCGGATATCGCCGCGGCCACACCCGTGTATTTTTGGATCCCGAGAGGTGTTATCGACGATCCACTCATAGATCGCGCGTGCCTTCTCGAGATGAGTCCTGGCACCGCTTGTGATTTGGCTTCCCGTCTCCTTAACGATTCCGTTTATCGGCAAGAGCTTAGTCGGGCGAAGAAAATATTCCAACTCCGCGCGATCCACTTCGCTCGCCTTGACGGGTCCAGAGAGATCGACTGCGGGACCCGAACGGCTATGTCGTGGTGGTTGCCAGTCCCTATGGAAAGGCCGATGGGACCTGGCGCCCAGACTGGAACCCCTTCGGGGCATAATCTACTCTGCACCGACCCGAAGTTTTTGCAAACGGTTCAGGCATATTTTTACTTCTTCGCGCCTGGGGCTATCATGCTCGATGATGTACCACTCCGTGGCTCCCCGAGATGCACAGGTCCGCAGAAACTGTTTCCAATCAAAGTCGCTGCTGCCGAGCACAGGATCGGTATTCTGAGGCAAGTAGTCTTTCACATGGACGGTCACCTCCCGGCCAGGGTACTGGTTGATTAGCGCCGTAGGATCGGCGCCTCCAATTCGAGCATTGCCGGTATCGAGTTGCAGGATCACTTCCGGGCGGGTGTGCCGATACAACACCGCCCAAGGCAGGACCCCGTCTACAGAGCGAAATTCTACGGCGTGATTGTGATAGCCGACCCGCATACCCACAGATCGAAGCTGGCCCGCAATCTCGTTCAAACGCTCTGCAGCAGCTTTCCAGTTCGCCGCAGATCGCTCGTATTCCTTTGGCAATCCAGGAACGATCAGGTTGCGATTCTGCAGAGTGCGATTGTACTCTATAGTCCTGCTCAGATTGGTCCCCATAAGCTCCTGCAATGGGGTGTGAGATCCACAGCATTTGAGCGAATTCTTCTCGAGCATAGTCCTAAGTTGCGGGGCAGTTCTCCCGTAAACGCCTGCCAGCTCCACGCCTTGGAACCCAACCTCGCGCACATACGAAAGGGTTTCCTCCAGATCCTCCTCGCATTGTTTTCTCAAGGAGAAGAGCTGGACAGCGATCGGGACGCGAGCGGCCGCCCGCAAGCTCGCGGTGGCAAACGCGGGCAAGACGCCAGTAACCTGTCTGCGGGTGAGCAGCTTCGAACGCTTTCGTTGGACCATATTCGTGAGACTCGCGCGCAGGTCAAACCGCACGATAAACAGGCTCGTAAACTCGGCAATTACAAATGCAGAACAAATCGCGTCCTGATCGCATCTGTAATGGCGAGCACATGAGCGAAGCGGAAGCGGTAATCGGCCAAAGAAAAACCAATGGATGGGGAATTGATCTCAACTACGAGGATGCTTTGGGCCAATGGCACGAGACACCTGCACCCACGGTTGCGACCCTGCTCGAAGCCATGGGTGCGGATCCTAGTGCGATAGCCGCTCCATCGGATGACTCCGTGATTGTCGTCCGGGCTGGAGACCAAAGAGAGGTTCCGACGGAGGCCCGCATTGTACTTGAAGGCGGCGAGATCTTAGAAGTGGAAGGCCGCTTGCCCCGCGACTTACCCATCGGTTATCACCAACTGCAATCGGAACGGTTCGAGAAGCCCCAGCGCCTGATTGTCAGTCCCGGCAAATGTTGGCTGCCCGAGGGCCTAAGAACCTGGGGCTGGGCGGTGCAATTGTATGCTGCCCGGTCGCAAGCGAGCTGGGGGATGGGTGACTTTTCAGATCTCGCGCGGCTGGCGGAATGGTCAGCAGGAGAGTTGGCCGCCGGGATGATGCTGGTAAATCCACTAAGCGCTGCAACTCCGCTGCTGCCGCAGCAGGCCAGCCCGTACTATCCGAGTTCCCGTCGTTTCCTCAATCCTCTCTGGCTTCATATCGAGTGGGTACCCGGGTCTACCAACGAACAAATACCGCAACTCGAAGAAATCGTCCGAAGCGGACGCGCTCTCAATAACAGCCGGTTGATAGATCGCGACAGAGTTTTCGAGCTCAAAATGCGCGCGCTTGAACTGCTCTGGCTCCATTTTCAAGGTGATCCGTTATTCGACGGCTTTGAGCAGGAACAAGGAGCGGATCTCGATAAGTATGCTGTTTTTTGCGCGCTTGCCGAGCATCACAAAACAGGATGGAATGGATGGCCGGAGCAGTATCGGCATCCGAACAGCAACGCGGTTGCTGCTTTCGCACAGGAGAAAGCGGATCGCATAAGATTTCACAAATGGGTGCAATGGCTGCTCGACCGCCAGCGCTCGCGGTGCTCCGAACAGATCCCCTTGATGCAAGACCTGCCGATCGGCGTGGATCCAGATGGCGCGGATGCGTGGGCATGGCAGGACTCATTTGCAAAGGGAGTTGGTGTGGGCGCGCCGCCAGACGAATTTAATACGAAGGGACAGAATTGGGGGTTGCCGCCCTTCGTGCCGCACAAGCTCCGCGCGGCCGGGTATGAGCCCTTCATTCAAACCGTTCGTGCGGCACTTCGTAACGCGGGAGGCTTGCGCATCGATCACGTGATGGGATTGTTCCGGCTGTTCTGGATTCCGGAAGGAATGACGGCAGACCAAGGCGCCTACGTGCGGAGCAACGCAGACGAACTGCTGGCGATTCTTGCCCTTGAAAGCGAACGCGCGCGGGCCTATATCGTTGGCGAGGACCTGGGCACGCTCGAAGAGGGCGTTCGTGAAAAACTTGCGGAGCATCGCATCTTGTCGTATCGGCTCCTGTGGTTCGAGAAAGTCGAGCCCGAGACGTACCCACAGGAGGCTTTGGCCGCGGTTACGACACACGATCTACCGACAGTCGCCGGCCTGTGGACCGGATCCGACCTGAACAAGCAGCATGAATTGCATCTGCAGCCGAACGAAGAGAGTACGAACGAGATATGTACCCGGCTGGGTTCCTCCGCCGGATTGACCCCGCAAACTCCGATACCCGACGTGATCACCGGGGCATACGCGCTGCTGGCGAGGACACCGTCCCGTATTCTGACGGCTGCGCTCGAGGACGCGGCAGCGGTAGAGGAACGGCCGAATATACCTGCAACGAAACCCGATCAGAATCCGAATTGGTCGTTAGCGTTTCCGACGCCGCTCGAGGAACTCATGGGCAGTGAACTGCCGAGACGGATTGCGGCTGTATTGCGACGCGGCGACGCTGGCCAGGCCAACGCAAGTGTAGAAGGAGAGACGTTGCACTCACTCCTGGACTAGCGCGGGGGGTTGATCCTGTGCGATGTGGCCGGCATAGCTCTCGCGGCGGAGCGGCGGCCCGAGCAGTTCTTGTCCGTGCTTCTTAAAGATTGGCAGGATTTTGGCTGGATCAGCAACGGCCCCCCGGGGAGCGGCACTCTCCAGCTCTTCAAAAAAGAGGTCAACGCCACCGGGGACTACTGTCGTCAGCGTCCGACCGGGCACCGATCCGATGTTCTGGAACGCGTGCCGGCTGCCGCGCGGTGCGAAGGCTGTGTCGCCCGCACGAGCGTAGATCTCGCGCCCGTCCACTTCGAACCTGTATTCGCTGCGGAGAATATACCACCATTCGTCCTGATCGCGGTGGCGGTGCAGCGGCGGGCCAGCAAGCGGCTGCGTCTGTCCTTCGAAAACCGTAAACGCCCCGCCGGTATCGGCACTCGAGATCTTGATTATCACCTCATTACCCAACACGTGGATGGGCCGACCATCTCCGGGCTGCACTACAAAGGCATTGCGACGGGTATCGTGGGAAACAGGCATTGTATTTTCTCCTCAATACAAAACGCGTAACCCGCGGCGTAAATGGCTCAGCCTCGGCGAGGGTTACTACGTGGTTGGCCTTCCGCCCAATTACCGTGCTGCACGATTCCGGATTGACGACGTCCGTGGCATGCGTGCGATTCCGATGCGGTATTTAAGGAGCGTTCCCGACCAGACGCGGTGTTCCGTTTGTGATCACGTGGAAGCATGGTATAGAGGGACGTTCTCGCTTTTATCGTGCATACCGCGTTTGTCATCATCGCCTTCATCGCCATTGCGCTAGAGGCAATCACTTTTTACCTTGCCTTTTTCGGACGCGGCCTTCGGTACGACGTCAAAGAGCCGCCACGCAGTGAGCTCGACAGCTCTGAATTTTGCGCACTGCTCGCGTTTCTGACAGAAGCCAAACTGCTACACGGCAATACGCTCGAAGTGCTGACAGATGGGCCCTGCTTCTACGAAGCGGAGCTCGCCGCGATCGCTGGGGCACGCAGCAGCGTGAATCTGGAAGCGTACATTTTTCATAAAAGTGAGATTGCGAAACGCTACCTGGACGCTTTAGCGGAGCGGGCGCGCGCCGGCGTGGAAGTTCGCGTGACACTCGATTACGTAGGGAGCTTCAGCACGCCTCGGAGCTATCTGAAGAAGCTGCTCGACGCCGGTGGGCAAGTCCGGTGGTATCACCCGTTCCAGATCCGCTTTATACCGGAGTTCAACAACAGGACACACCGGGAGTTGCTGATTGTCGATGGGGCAGTGGGGTTCATCGGAGGCGCCGGAATCGCCGATTGGTGGGAAAAGGACGGCATCAAGGGCAAACGCTGGCGCGACATGATGGTGCGGGTGGAGGGGCCTTCGGCGGCGGCGCTGCAAGCGGTGTTTGCGCAGAATTGGCTGCGCGTATCGGGAGAGATCCTCACCGGCGAAGATTATTTCGCCAACGTTAATGACGGCGAGGGCGCCCCCGCGCTGGTAGTCGGAAGCACGCCATCGGCGGGTTCCACGCAGGCACGCATCTTGTTTCAACTGCTGATTGCGAGCGCCCGCAAGTGCATCTACATCTCGACACCTTATTTCCTGCCTTCCGGCAGCGCCCGCCGAGCGATCATTCAGGCCGCCCGCGAGCGCAACGTCGAAGTAAAGGTACTCACGCCGGGAGACAACAGCGATCAGCGGCTGACGCGCGCATCCAGCCGCAATCTGTATGGATCTCTGCTGAAGAACGGCGTGAAGATCTATGAATATCTGCCTTCGATGAATCACACGAAAGCTCTGATGGTGGACGATGTCTGGGTGGTTGCCGGCTCGACCAACTTTGACTATCGCTCGTTTTCCATAAACGATGAAGTCAACCTGGCCGTGATGGACGCGGCGATGACCCGTCGGGTCGCGCAGGATTTTGAGCGCGACTTATCGCAAAGCAGGGAGATTACCTATACGGAATGGCGCCGGAAGAGACGGTTTCGCATTGCCGATCGACTCTTCTCGCTGTTGGAGCGCCAGGAATAATGATCTTCCGGGTTGCAACCTATAACGTGCATAAGTGCAAAGGAATGGATTGGCGCGTGAGCTGCGCGCGTATCGCAGATGTCATTCGAGATCTCGAAGCCGACATTCTCGCAACCCAAGAGATCCTGCTGTCGCAAGCAGAGGAGATTTCCAAGCGCACCGCCGCGCCGTTCCTGTTTGGAACCGCGCGGCAACATGCGGGAGAGCCGTACGGCAACGCTCTCTTTACGAAATTTGCGGTCGATTCCCACGAGAGCTACGATCTGACCGTGCGCGGGCGAGAACAACGGCAATGCCTACGCGTGTCATTAGTGTCCCCTGAAGGAATTACGATCCATTTTTTTGCAGTTCACCTGGGAACTTCGCATGCGGAACGCCGGGAACAGGCACGGCATCTCCTTGATCCCGGTATTCTACTTTCGAGCGGGATCCGAACGCATCGGATCATTGCCGGAGATTTCAATGAATGGACGCGCGGCCTGGCGAGCCAGCTCCTGAGCGAACACTTGCAAAGCGCGGACATCATCATGCACCTAAAACGCCGCACGACATACCCGGGCATCTTTCCTTTCCTACATCTCGATCACATTTATTACGATCGTGATTTCGAGCTGCGTGACATGCATTTGCATCGAACCAAGCTATCGTTTCTCGCTTCGGATCATCTGCCGCTTGTCGCTACATTCGCAGCGACTCATGCGCCGTTGTCTTGACACTGCCGTCGCAGATTGATCCTACAACGTCACAAACAAGTTTCAGCCACGGCTAGAGACTCCACTTCGGCGGGCGTGGAGGGTGATGGCAAACCTGTTTGCGCGAGTGTTCTTTGGAGCGTGTGCAGGTCGGTGAACGATTGATCGCAGCCGATACCGGTTTGTTCGAGAGCCTCGAGACAGGAGGCATCGAGCGCATGCGGGGACTCTTTGCGCATGATGTCGAACACTTTTTCGATGGGCAGAGAATCCCGATAGGGCCGCTTGGCGGAGAGAGCGTCAAAAATATCGGAGACGACCAAGATGCGGGATTCGATGGGCAACTGGGCCGCAGTCAGGCCGCGGTGATAGCCGGTGCCGTTCAGTTTCTCGTGGTGAGAAGCGGCAACCTCGCTCAATTCTTCGAAGCCTCCAATGCAGCGAAGAATGTTAAAGGTATGAGCCGGATGGGCGCGCAGGGCCTGCCACTCGGTTTCATCGGGTTTCCCAGGTTTCTCGAGAATGGCGTTGGAGACGGCCATTTTGCCAAGGTCGTGCAGATGGGCCGCGTGGCGAATGAACAGGACACGAGCTGGGGGGATATGAAGCTTTCTAGCTATGGCCACGGCGGTGTTCGCGACGCCATTAGAGTGATTGTAGGTGAAAGGCGATTTGGCGTCGACGATTTGGGCGAAAGCGCAGCAGACCGCATCGAGACTGACTTCGCCTTGTGACATGACTCGCTGCCCCGGCTCGAGAGCAAGCGCGAGCGGGAGAGGGGCATTCGTTTCGAGGCCGCTCCAGAGCCTTCCCCGCCGGGCCGCTGAACGTGCGGCGCGAACGACGCCGGGGTCGAACCATTTGCCGCTCCGGTGGGCGATCACTTCGAGCGCTTCCTGCGGACCGGCTTTTGTCCAGGATACGTCGAGTGTCTGGGCCAGCAACATGATGCGAGAGGCGATCGGAATGCGATCCCCGCGTAGGCCATCGGGATTTCCTCCGCCATTCCAGTGTTCATCCAATCCCCCGATGGCCTCAGCGGTCGCCTCGGGCAGTCCCATGAGCCGAGCCATAGTAGGGCCGTGCTCGCACCGAATCGTCATTACCTGGCGCGTGTGCTGTTTTTGCGCGGCGCCCACGCGGAGAATGGCGCGGACACGCTCAATGAATGGCCGGCCGGGAGCTATGTGGTCGAGGGCACCCTGCAACGTTTCCCAATTCAGCCGGGTCCAGTCCGTTTTTTTGACATCCCGTTTCGCGGCGATGTCGTCGGAGGCGAGCGCGTTATAGATTCGGGAAGCGTTACTGCTGCAGCCGGCGTCCTTCAGCAGAAGGGCGTAATAGAGGGCGGCTTGCACTTCCTGGGCTACACGCAACTCGGCGGCAATGCGCATGCCTAAAATGCAGGTGCGCACAGAGTGCCATCGGGTAGAGCCCGACCCGAGGTCGAGCGCTTGCGAGAGCGCCGCGACCACTTCAGCCACGCGCAGCGATGCCGAGGTTTCGAGTGGGGATAAGTTTGCGGAGGCTACCGCCGTGCTCACTACCTACGTATCGGGTCGCTATAGCTTTTGAATACGTATTCTTGAAGCCGATCCGAACAACAGCCCTTTACTACAATCGGGCTAAGCGGTAGTACACAGGCTTTCGGATTCTGAAAATATTTCACAAACCGGCGGGCGATGCCAGGAGGTAAGGGAGTCCTGCGAGTGGCGGTTCGCGCATTCGAGCCGTTCGAATCGGGGATACGGAACGGATGGGAGCTCTTCGAACGAGCGGCACAGACAGGCCTGGCATTAGAACTTGGCGCCTTCGATATGCACGGGTTGCATGAAGCGCTGTTTGAAAGCGGCGGATTGCGCAAGGGCGACTGGGACATCGCTTTTATGAGCACGGACTGGGCGACGGAGGCGGCGGCGAGCGGGGACCTGACTGACTTGACCGAGCTGCTGCGGACGAGACCTCCGGAAGGGTTTCCGGAGGCGTGGCCGGATTCTTTGTTACAGATGCAGAATGTGGATGGACACGTGATCGGCTTGCCGTTTCACGATGGGCCCGAGTGCCTGATCTACCGGAAGGACCTGTTCGAGGGGCGGCGGGCGGTTCCGGAGACCTGGGACGAATTCCACGCGGGGGCGCGACAGTTGCATGGCTTCGAGGAGAATCTGTCCGGAGCGGTGTTTGGGGCGTTTCCGGATGGGCACAACACGGTTTACGATTTTTGCTTGCAGCTATGGAGCCGCGGCGGGGAGTTGTTCGACGGCACGGGCAAGCTGACTTTGAACACGGCTGCGGCGCGTGAGGGGCTTGCTTTCTACCGTGGGATGTTGCGCGACAAGGGGGCGGTGCATGCGCGCTGCCTGGAACTGGATTCGATCGAGGCGGGCCTGGCGTTCGCGCACGGAGAAGCAGCGATGACGGTGAACTGGTTTGGGTTTGCGGCAATGTGCGAAACCATGGCCGGCTCGCGAGTGAAAGGCAAGGTCGGGGTGGCTCGAGTTCCGCGCGGGGCCGGCGGGCGGCACGTGTCTTTGAATGCGTACTGGATTCTAGGGATCGGAGCCGCGAGCCCGCATGGCGAGATTGCGTGGCGATTTTTGCGGCACTGCGCCAGCGCCGCGATGGACAAATTGGTGACGCTCGGAGGAGCGATCGGTTGCCGGAAATCCACCTGGCGGGATGCGGAAGTGAATGCGGTGATTCCGTTTTATCGGGAGTTGGAGAAATTTCATGAGGACGCACGGGAGTTGCCGCGCTTCGAGCGATGGCCTATGGTGGCAGCGGCGCTCGATGAGGTCATGGTGGATGCCATCCGGACGGATATTCCGGAGAGAGCGCTGCTCGAGCGGGCGGAGAAGAAGATCAGCGCATGAAGAAGATAGATTGGCGAGGGGTGTTTCCGGCGATCACGACGCCTTTCGATGAGGACCTATCGATCGACTACGCTTTTCTCGCGAAGCATTGCCGATGGCTGGTCGATAACGGATGCCGCGGCGTGGTGGCGGGCGGATCGTTGGGGGAAGGCGCGACGCTTGGGCGAGAGGAAAGAGATCGCGTACTCGCGACGTGTGTGGAGGCGCTGGGCGATCGCGCGTACGTGATCGCGGGCGTTTCGGCATTGAGTACCGCTGAAGCGATTGCAATGGCGCAATCGGCGGAAACAATCGGCTGTCATGGCCTGATGGTGCTGCCGCCGTATGTGTATGCGGGCGATTGGCGCGAGATGCGGTCGCACGTTGGCGCGGTGATTTCCGCGACCGGTCTGCCGGCGATGCTGTACAACAATCCGATTGCGTATACGACTGATTTTCTGCCGGAACAAGTGTGTGAGCTGCTCGACCGGCACGCGAACCTGGAAGCCATCAAGGAATCGAGCGCGGATGTGCGGAGGGTGTCGGCATTGCGCGCGATTGCCGGCGAGCGGTTGCGGATTTTGTGCGGAGTGGACGATGAGATCGTGGAGGCGGTTTACGCAGGCGCGGTGGGGTGGATCGCTGGCCTGGTGAATGCGTTTCCCCGCGAATCGGTGGACTTGTTCGATTTGGCGGTTGCGGGCAAGCGCGAGGAAGCGTTCGCGTTGTACCGCTGGTTTTTGCCGCTATTGCGGTTAGATACAGTTCCGAAGTTTGTGCAACTGATCAAGCTTGTTCAGGAAGAACTGGGCATGGGAAGCCAGCGGGTTCGGCCGCCGCGGCTTGCGGTCGTGGGGCAGGAGTTGGAAGAGACGAAGCGGCTGGTGGCAGAGAGCGTAAGGCAGCGAGCGCGGGCGTAGAAACAAGCTACATCGACGGATGCGGTGAGGTTCAGTTCTATTTTAAGGCGGCGAGCAAGGAAGCCGTGGTATGCCAAACGACACCGGTATTTTCGAAGTCGCTGTGATTGGACCAAACGGGCAGTTCGAGTTGTATGGCGAGGGCGAGGGGATTTGTCGCGGAACTCACGAACTGTGCTGACTCGCATGTGGTCACTCTAGTGGCCATGATAATCAGGACGGAAGAATCCGGTCTGCGAATTACTCGCGCGGTGCAGAATTCCTTAGGCGGGGATGGTTTCTTGAGCGGGGCGAAAGGAGGCGACGGCGGCGACGATGTTGAGGAAGGAGTCGATATCGACGGGCTTCGCCAGGAAGCCGTCGAGTCCTGCGCCGCGGAGGAGGTCGCGCTCGGCGGCCGAGGTGTTCGCGGTGACCGCGTAGAGGAGGGCGTGGCTGCCGGGCGGCTCGGCGGCCCGGATTTTGCGGATGGTTACGATGCCGTCGACGTGCGGCAGGTCGATATCCATAAGGACGAGATCGATCGGGTGTTCGGTGAAAAGCGGCAGTATCTGCTGGCCGTCGCCGGCTTCGATGACTGTATGTTTGTTCGTATCAAGCAAGGCTTTCGCCAGAAGGCGCGTATCGTCGGCGACGAGAACCGACAGGCCGCGGCCGCGATCGGAATGGCCGGGTTGCGGGGTATGCGCGGCAATCTGCGGTGTGCGAATGGTTTCGAAGCAGGCAGTGAATTCCACCGTGGTACCCGCGCCCAGCATGCTTTGGGCTTCGATTGCGCCGCCCATCATTCCGACTAAACGCTGTGAAATGCCCAAGCCAAAGGCCGAGCTTTTCCATTTTTTATCGACGGCCGGAGCCTGGGAAAGCGGCTCGAAAATATCCTTCTGCATCTCTTCCGACATGCCGATGCCGGTATCGGCGACCTTGAAATGGACGGTGACGGAACTCAGGGAGGCGGCGACCGCCTGTGCGGTGAGAATGACGCTGCCGGAGGTGGTGCATTTGACGGCGTTCTCGACCAGGTTAAAAAGAATTTGGCGGACGCGGCCGGCATCACCACAAAGCAGCACGGGAATTTTTTCGTCAATTCTATATTTGAGCACCAGATGGCGGGCATCGGCCTCGGCGCGAACGATGTTTACGGTGGAGCGGATGCACTCGGCGAGGGAGAAATCGGCCTTTTCGAGTTTGAGGCTACCGGCTTCAATGCGCGCAAATTCCAGAACGTCGTTGGCGACGTGGTTCAGCCAATCGGCGGAAGTGCGAACGGTGCCCAGATAATCCCGTAATTCGGGATTCAGGGGAGTGTCGAGAGCGAGTTCGGTAAAGCCGATGATAGCGTTCAGTGGGATACGAATCTGGTGGCTCATATACGCGAGGAAATCGGCTTTAATCTGGTTGGCAGCTTCCGCCGTTTGGCGCGCCGTGACTTCGGCGGCAAGCTTGGCCTGCCACTTGCGCGCGCGTAGAGCGAAACAGCTACGGACGAGGTAACAGACCAGGAGGAGGGAGACGAGCGCGCCGCCGATCGGGAGGATGATCTGTCCCGGAGAACAGCCCTGGCTCAAGGAGCCGATGACTTTTAGCACGGTTGGCATTGAAAAATAACGAGTTATATCCCGTTGAGCAAGAATATGGAGCGAGCGCTGCCCTTTACGTTCCTTATCGACGAAGCTGTCTTCGAGTGAGCCAAAATCCGCGCCCGCGCATCTAAAGTGTTGAGGACAACCCAATGGATAAAAACACCCAAGCGGCGATCAGCGCACGGTACGACGCGCTGATGTTCGCCACAACACGGGAGGCGGCGCGGAAAGCGGCGCGCGAGCTGGTCCAACTCGTGCTTGGTGACGAGGCGGTGAACCGGCCGTTAGAGGAGAACTTGCGGGCGGTCTGCCGCAGGCTGCGACCTTCCGAAAACCCCGCCGAGCAGGCGCGGTTCGAGGCTGAGTTCGTCGAATTGGCCTTTGCTCCCACCTCAGCACGTACAATGGCAGCTTGAGGCGTCCTAAACTCGATAAAAGTAAACGGGTAAAGGCTGTCGCCCGGAAACGGGTCGGCAGCCCACCCGCAGCCAGAGTGCTCGGAACCGAGCCGCTTCGCGAGAAACCAAAACACAAAAAGAACTGGACGGTTTCCACGGATGAATAGACGCCGCTGGATGTTTGGGCTAGCTACCGTGGCGCTGAGCGCGCAAACGGGCGCGAGCGTGACCGGGAAATGGCACTGCGTAATGCAAACGCAGGATGGGGAACGGATTATTGAGCCGACGTTTCAGCAAGACGGCGAGAAAGTGACCGGAAAATGGCGCGACGGCGACGTGAAGGGTACCTTTTCGAGCGGCAAGCTGGACGTTGAAGTTGCCGTGAATTCAGAAGAGGCGGGTCCAGGAATTTTGAAATTAAAGGGCGAGCTTTCGGGCGACGCCCTGGCCGGGCAATGGACGTTTCAGGAGTACAAAGGCACTTTCCGCGCTACCCGCATTCGAAGCGAACAATAGCCCGGCCCAAGTGAATCTCGTCGCCGTCTTTAAGGACCGCGCCCCGGGTGTTCCGGTGAACGGGCTGGCTCAGGCCATCGCGCACAATCCAAATTCCACAATTAGACGGACCTTTATAAGTGCGGTCATTGCAGATCCGGTATTCGCCGGTTTTGGGTGAATGCAGGATGTGGGCGTGCTCGCGGGAGACGGTCCGATTGATTTCGCTATCTTCGGCGAACGCGAAATCGTTGCGGCGGGAAGGCCCGGCGGCGGAATGGTAGATGTCCGCGGTACGACCGATATTGGTACGCACTTTTTCGAGGGGAAATTCGGCAGCGCTGGCCGTACCGCTGAGCACGACGAGACGCGCGGAGGTTTTGGGGAGCGGCGGCGCGGTGGGCGGCTGCTCGAGCATTTCGGCTTCGACCCGCAGCCAATCCTGTTGCGCCTCCGGTAGGGCGGTGGTGGTCGTAATTTCGACGCGCAAATTTTCAGGGAAGCGATAGTTCGAGCGGGCGAGGGCAGCACGCAACTCTTCGGCGAAATAGGTCGATAGAAATTCGCTCCGGAAGACATGCGATTGGGTTTCGGGAACTCCCAATAGATGCAGGCGGACGAGGTTATACGGAAAGACGTGGCGGCCGCTCGCGCGGTGGCTCTTGGCTTTGACGGCGTCGAGGACGGCGATGCGGATTTCAGCCAACTCGGGCGCGTCTTTGGCAATCTTATGGGCGCCGAAGGGAGCCTCGAAGATCGCACGGCCTAGTTTTTCGATCACGTTGGTGACAGCCATGGACGGTCTTTACCTTTCGAAGAGCTTCAATTGCTCGGCGGCATCGACTAACTCGCGAGCGATAGGCGCGGCGAATTTCGCACCGTATCCCCCGTGCTCAACGACGACCGCGAAAGCGAGGCGGTGTTCGGGGGCCGCATCGTAAGGCGCGAAACCGGCAAACCAGGAATGCGGAAGGCCCCGATCCAATTGCGCGGTGCCGGTTTTGCCCGCCACACTCACGCTGACGCCCGCCATGGCGCTGCGGGCGGTTCCGGAAGTGACGACCGAGCGCATGGCACGGGAGAGAAATGCCGCGGAAGCGGAGTCGAGAATGGGCTGGGGCGCGGCGGTGCGCGTGTTGCTCGCGTCTAAGATCCAGGTTCCTTGTGGCAAGTTTCCATTGTTCGCGATAGTGGCGGCAACGCGCGCCATTTTGAACGGAGTCGCAACTACAGGGCCTTGCCCGTAAGCGGCGAAGGGCAGCATCGTCTTGATATCGGCGACGCTGCCGGCCGGTATGCCGAGTAGGCTGGACGTATCGGACAGCGCTTGCGCGCCGACGGCAAATACGCCGAGCTGCGCGAAATAGGCATTGCAGGAAACGGTGATGGCGTTGGCCATATTCAGGGCGCCATGCGCGTGGTCGCCTACGTCATCGCGGATGGGGCGCCGCCAGCCGGGAATAATCGTACCGACGCGGCCGCCCCCCAAGCCGCGGCACGAGTAGGTTTTTTCGGTGGCTTTGGAATTCAGGCGCAGGGCGGCAATGGCGGTGACGAGCTTGAAGGTGGAGCCCGGCGGATATTGAGCGTAGCGGGCTCGATCGAGCAATTCCTCCGGCGTGGCAGGACCGGAGTCAGGCGGCAAGGGGAAGCTTGCGAGAGCCAGCACATCACCCGTCGAGGCGTTCATGACGACCAGCGCGCCGTTTTTGTGCACGGGCGCGAGACGCTTTTTGAGAATTTCGCTGGCGCGAAGCTGCAGCGGCAGATCGATGGTGGAATGAATATCGCGGTCGCGGCGGAGTAGAGCCTGGAGAGCCGGGTTGGCGCGTTGATGACGATAGCGGACTACGGATGCGAGATCGGCGAAGTTCGAGTAGCCTTGTAATTTTGTGTTCGAATCGTGCTCGATCAACGACGAATTGCTGGCGTGAAATTTATCGCCGGTGCGCAGGTCGCCGAGCAAGTGGACAGTGGCCGGACCGAAGGGATAGAAGCGGTTGTCAAGACGCGACATGCGGTCGAGCGAGACGCCGAGATGTTCGAATTCAGCGCGATGTTTTTCGAGTGTCGTCCAATTGCTTGTCGCGAGCAGAATGCCGTTGCGATCGTAGATATCGCCGCGCGGAATGGCGGCGGCGAGCAGGTTCAGGCGTGGATTGTGCTGCGGACGTTTGACACCATCCTGGGCGTACACAACAACGTCGCGAACGAGCAATTCGCGATCGTGCAGGACTTGCAGTGAAGCGGCGCGGAGGATGAGCGCCAGCGCGCACGCGGCGAAGGCCCACGAGGCAATACGCACTGGCGCGCGGAAGACTGGCTCGAGCGCCGTGTCCGGCTGACGCGACTGGTTTGAAATACCGAGCAGCACGGCGAAGATGAAGAAATTGGCGAGCATGGCGGTGTTGCCGGAGCTCAGAAAGGGCGAGACCACACCGGAAAGAGGAATTGCGCCTAAAGCGCCACCTGAAACCAGCAGCATTTCCAAAGCAATCAAGGAGCCGAAGCCGATCGAGAGAAAGAGCGCATATTCGTCGGGCGCGCGCAGGGCGATACGGAAGGCGCGATGAACGAGCAGCACGAATAGAGCGCAGACGCTCAGCACGCCAGGCAATCCCCATTCTTCCGCGATAGAAGAGAGAACGAGATCGGTGTGGCCGGCGGGTATGACGGCCGGATCGCCCCAACCAGGACCCGAACCCCAGGGGCCACCGGTGGCGAAAGCCCAGAGGGAGTGCGCGAGCTGATCGCCGCCCCGCACGTCGTTGTCCCAGGGCGATAGCCACATGGAGACACGATGGACGACGGTTTGTGGGACACCGTAGTGGTATCCGGCGGCAACACCTCCGACAAGAAAGACCAGCCCGACGAGAGCCAGGCCCGAACGCCCGCGCGCGATGGCAAACAGGGCGAGGAATACGAAACCGGTGACGAGGGCGGGGCCCATGTCTTTTAGAACGAAAAAGAGGATGAGCGCGCAGGTGACCGCCCACATCACGGGCAGTGCATGGCTCACGCGCGGTAGCTCCAACCACCGCAGCCAGCGAGGGACGAGCGATTTCTGTTCGAGATCGCGCAGACGCTCCCAATTGTGAGCGAAGTAGCCAGCCAGGAAAAATACAACAAGCACCTTGATCAGCTCGACCGGTTGGAACGGGCCAAGATTGACTTTGGCATCGCTGCCGGTAGGTCCGGAGCCGAAACGCAAGAGCGCGAGGAATAAAGCAAAGGCGGCCAGAAGCGGAGTATAGATCCAGCGCGCGAACACGCGGTACTGAAGCGGGCGGAACAAGGGTAGCAGGAGCACGGCGCAGCCCAGCAAAACACCCCAGGCGAACTTTCTGAATTCGAGCGTATCGCGCAGCGGATCGCGCAGACTGACCATGAGCGTGAGGCCGATTCCGGTGAGCAGATGGAGGGCGGGGAGAATCAGGGGATCACCGCGGAAACGGCGAAAGCGCCAGGTGAAATGCACGACCCAGAAGCCGGCCAGATAGAGCACCGCCCAGGCGGCAAAAGTACGCAGGAATTCTTCCGGCGTGCGGACGACCACGAGCGGTTTGACCTTCGAGAGCGGCAAGTGGAGACGCGCGAGAGCGCCGACGTTGGCGAGAGGCCCATGCTCTTCGATAAAGTTCCAGACGCGAGTGGCGGCCTCCTGCCGTTCGACCCGATTATTGAAAATCGGGAGCGCGGCGGATATTTCATCGACAGTTTTCGCGCGGTTCAGATCGAGTAATTCACGATCGTTCAGACGGCGCGCGAGATCCGCGAAATCCTGTGTCTTGGCAGCGAGCGCCAGGGCCAGAGCGCAGGCTACGAGCAGCGATGCGCCGGCAAGCAGCCAGAATTCGCGCTGCCGCTCAGGCGTTTTGGCGCGGCCTTCGAAATCGAGCTTGAGCGCGGTGGAGGTTTCCCAGCTTCTGGTTATCGCCATTTGCGGGATCCTTTTTTACGCGGGTGCGGCGCAGGCTTAGGAACGGGAGCCGCGGCGGCTTCCAACCGGTTCAGCTCAACACCGTACTGATGGGCTTGCTCCAGACTGGCGCTTACGTTCGCGAAACCCAGAAGCGGCTCGTAGAGCTTGCGGGCGTTTTCGATATCGGAGCGCGACATCTGCAACCATCTGGTTGCCTCTTCCCGATCGCCCGAAGCGGCGCGACGAGCGAGTGAGAGATCCCATTCGGAACGAAAGAGATAGCCGTCGGCTTGCTCGGCCGCTTCGCGGGGACCCAGCGGAAAACCGAGGCGCTGCGCTTGCTGGAATTCAGCCATGGCTTCGCCGACGTTATGGTAGGCGTAAATGTAGACCCGCGCCAAACCCAGATGGGGATCGGGCGAATTGGGCAGATAGGAAGACGCCTGGCGGAAACTATTGATGCTGAGGGAGGCCTTGGGCAGATGGGGATTTTGCGCGAGGTTGAGATAGCCGTCACAGAGAGCGAGTTTGCCCTTGGCTTTGGAATCCGCCGGATCCATTTCCAACGCTCGTTGCAGGCAGAGGCGGGCGAGCGCCCAATCGAAATCGCTCAGCCGAACATCGGAGCTGCCGCGAAAACCGTCAATGATGTTGTCGGCGCCGGCGAGCAGGCTGGCGCGCAGGGGTTTTTCGACGGAGGCAACAGGCGAAAGCGATCCAAGAAAGGCGTTGCGCCGCTTGGCGTCTTGAAATAAGCTCCAATCGGAGATCACGAGTTGAGCGGTCTCGTGGGCGTAATCTCGCGAAGCGCGCAGCGGTGCGATCGCGGAACGAACCCGATAGAAATAGCCAAGCGGTATGAAGAGCAGCAGACCGACGAGGAGGCCGGCGAGCAATGCGATGGCGAGATTGCCCCATTCGCGGCGCGCGCGACGGGCGCGAGAGAGAACGCGGACGAGGGTTCGTGAGGTAATTCTGGTTGGGCGTACGGCTAGAATGCGGCGGGTTGGAGCGGGGATTGCTTTTTGCGTTTCCTTGTCGATAGTGGCGTTCGCGTTCCAAGCCCCCTGTTCGTTGATCGCGGTGACCGGCCGGTTTTCGAGAAAAGCGCGGAGGTCGTTTTCAAAGGCCTCGGCGGATGGATAGCGCGATTCGATCTCGCCCGCGAGCGCTTTGAAGACGATGGTTTTCAGTGCAGCAGGACAATCTTCCGGAAGGGCTCGCGGAGGGCGCTTGGATTGAATGAGGTTCTCGAGGCGGCGCGTGTCCTGGGCTTGATAAGGAGGCGTGCCCGAGAGCATTTCGAACAGACTGACGCCTACGGCCCAGAGGTCGGCATGAAAATCCACTTGCGCTTTGCTCAGCCGCTCCGGAGAGCAGTAGCTGGGGCTGCCCATGTTGTGTTTGGTCAGATGGTGAGTGGACGTGATGATTTTGGCAATGCCAAAATCGAGCAGCCGGAGATCGTCCTTCAGGCCAACCTGAATGTTCGAGGGCTTGACATCGCCGTGTATCACGGCGGTTTGGCGGCCATTCACGTCGGAAAAAAACGAATGCAGAGTGCGGAGCTGACTACAGGCTTCAGCCGCATAACGGGCGGCGCGGCGCGGGTCAAGACGGCGGTCCTGCTCTAAAATTTCAGCGAGAGTTTTGCCCTCGAAGTATTCCATCGCGACAAAGAAGCAGCCATTTTGCTCGCCTATCTCGTATACCTCGATAATGCGCGGATCGAGCCGGTGTAACTGTTTTTGAATCTGCGCGCCGCGCGTCTCGGCTTCAATCGCGAGGCGGGTAAATTCGTCGGTCGAATGCTCGATTTTCTTGATGACGGCAGGCTGACGCGTCCAGGTATCGCGCGCAAGGTATACATCCGTCATGCCACGGCTGAGCTTGCGGACGATTTCGTATTTGCCGAACAGCTCAACGCTTGTCATTTTGGCTGCTTTCCGTTGCGCTCGACGACATTGCGGAAGAGGACGGGCTGGGCTTTCGGATCGGTTTCGATGCCCAATCCATTTTCTGAAACTTGATTGGCCACGAGGCGCGGCACGGCGGGATAGTGAACCACGACGCCGGCGCCGGAATTGGAGTGAATGAAATTGCCGAGCAGCAGCGGATGAGATTCGCCTTCGACGCGGATACCGGCGTCGATGGCGCCGGTGATTTCTATGTCGCCGGCTTCGATCGAGGAGTTGACAATGAGAATGCCGGTGCGCAACGGATGAGTTTCATCGCCGGCTATGCGAAAGCCTTCGAAGCGGCCGACGGGCACGCCACGGGCGACTACGGCAATGCCGGGCTCGGCAGCGGAGGCTGGATCGCTGCGTAAGACAGCGCGGCCCGATGCGGTCGAAACTAGAGTGACCCGGTCTTTCATCTGCAGCGGTCCGAGATAATCGCCCGGGGGAACGTTGATGGTATCGCCCGGAAGAGCGCTGGCCAGCGCCTTGACAATCGCTAGCGAATCGGCCGGATTTACGAGAGTGTCTTTGGGAGCGCGAGGAGCGGGGAGTGGCGATTCGGTTTTGGGGGCTGCGGCAATTCTCCAGAGGAGAACGCCGAGCGCGATTCCCGCGAGAAACAGAACACCACTTCGGGCGAAGCCGGGCCAAGCAGAGCGGCGTTCGCGCATGCGCGTGGTGGCATGACGCGCACGCAAGCCGCGGTTACCGGTGTAGGCGCTGCCGGCTATAAAAATAACGCTGACGTTATCGCGGCCGCCGGCGGCATTTGCGGCCTCGACCAGCAGCCGGGCGGTTTTGCCGGCATCGCCGTCGTAGCGTTCGACGATGTCGACGATTTCGGCGGAGCTGACACAATCGCTGAGCCCATCGCTTGCAACCAGCAGCGCCGCGTCCGAATGAAATGCGGCGGTTTTAATTTCTACAAATTCGGGGTCGTCGCCCTCACGGAGGCGCGATCCGACGTCGCGAAACACCTCGTTGCGGCGGGGATGGCGCATGGCTTGCTCTTCGGACAGCTCGCCGCGATCTTCCTGCTCGCCGACGGGTGAATGGTCGGAAGTGAGCTTGCGCAGCTTGCCGTTCCACATCAGATAGAGCCGCGAATCGCCGACGTGCCCGATGGTGAGGCGCTCGCCGTCGATGAGAGCGAGCGTAAGTACGCAGGCCATTCCATTGCACTCAGGACTCGATTGCGCTAATTCGTAGATCCGATTGTTGGCCGCGGTAATGGCGCGGCGGACGCGTTCGGCGGCATCGGACTCAGTCGTATTCGCGAGCTCGCCGCGGATGACGTGAATCGCGGTCTCGGCGGCGAATTCACCGGCGGCGTGGCCGCCCAAGCCATCGACCACCAGAAACAGGCCGCGCTCTTCATCGACCAGAACGCGATCTTCGTTGACGGCTCGCTCAAGACCGGTATCGGTAGCAGACCCCGCTTGCCAATTCATTGCAGTCGTCATGACCGGGCACTCAGGCTCAACAAAATTAGCGTGAAGACGGCAAACAACAGCACGAATGGGATGTGCGCGACATACAGGAACATCAGGAGCGGACCTCGAAATTCAAAGTGAGTATTTCGCCCAAGCCGATTTCGGCGCGCGCGGGAAGTGTTTCTTCAATGCCTTTACGGAGTTTTTTGCCGTTGATCCAGGTGCCGTTCGTGCTCGTGTCGAGGATGTAGAAAGCGCCGGTGGCGGGATCGCGGCGGATGACCAGATGCTGGCGCGAGACTTCATCGTTGGCATAGAGCGCCAGATCCATGGGTAGATCGTCGCCGCCGCGACCGACGCGGACTTGATTTTGCGTGATGAGGAAAACTTGCGGGCCGGAATCGTCGCGATATTCGACTTCGCCATAGACGATATCGCCCCGGCGTGGATCGGCACGCTGGCTGGTGGTGCGCTGGGGGCCAGCCGAGGGCTCGCGATCCATCAGCGTGGTTTTCGTACCGCGAAAGCCGGGTTGCGCAGTTTCGTTCAGCTCGGAATGAATTTCGACGTCGCCAGCCGGCACTTCGGCATCGGGGAGGAATTCGATCTCCCAATCGCGGCAGGCGATTTTGTGTTCTTTGACGGTCTTGCCGCGACGGAGCCCGAGCACGCGTGGATGGGCGTTGAGCTCAGCCACACGCGCGCGCAAGGAGCGGCGAGCGTCTTCGACGACCAGGTTAAAGACCCCGGCCAAGGCGGCGTGATCCGCGGGATTCAGATAGACCGTGAACACACAGGGCAGTAAGACACTATAAGTCATTTCAAAGCGGCCCAGTTCCATGTTGCGGACGAGCTCGCTAATAATGATGTTGCCGCTCAGCCGGTGCTCACCCGGCTGGTGTGATGCGCTGCCGTTTGACGCGTCTGCCGCCAAGCGCTCCTCCCCTCTGGATTGACGTTGGCCGAATTTTCGGGTTTCGGCATCAACGTATCTTAATCAAGAAGCCTGGAGTGATCGTATCTTAATTATTTGACTCGACTACCGCTCCCTAGCGTCGCGGCTCCGTTAGCATCAGAACGTATAGCGGGCCGTGAATTGGATGATGCGTGGATCGCGGGTGGCGGAGATTATCCCGAAACTCGCCGAGCCAATGCTTCCGATCCCGGCGCTGTTCGTGGAATCGAACTGCGTGTGATTGAAGGCATTGAACAATTCGCCACGAATTTCCAAATTCTGCCGTTCCGTAATATTCACCTTCTTGAACGCGGAGATGTCCCAATTGGCGAAGCCCGGTCCGTGAAATGCGTCGCGCCCGAAGGTTCCGAGCCGACCGGCGCCGGCAGCAAGCGTAGTTCCACTTCCAACGCGGCGGAAGTAGGGGTTGGTTGCGGCCGTGGGGCTACCGCCGCCAGTTCCGTTGAAAAGGGAGTTCGGTCGACCCGCTACAGCGGTGGCACTGCGGGGGTCGTAAAACTGGATCGGGGTTCCGTTGAAATCCGGGTGCTGGGCACTAGTCGGCATGTCGCACAGGCACCGATCGGCCGATTCGACGATATTGATCGGCGGACCGCTTTGCGCCTGAAAGACGCCGGAAACACCCCAGCCACCGAGAATGTGCCCAGCGATTCCCTGCTGGCCGCGGAGGAACGGCAGCTCATAGACCCAGCTCGAAACGAAGCGCTGGCGAATGTCGTATTCTGAGTCGCCGCGATCGAACGCGCGATTGTAGATATTCCCATTACCTTGCACACGCAGCCCCGAACCTTCATCAATAGCGTGACCCCATGTGTAGGCGTTCGTCATGGAGAATCCGCTGGTGAAGCGCTTTGTAAGGGACAACTGGAGCGCGTTATAAATTGAATTCGCGTCGGTGAGCTGATCCGTGATGCCGCCGAATACTGCGCCGCCATAGGCTGCGTTCTGGGGATTTCCTTGATTAAACTGCCGGCGCTCGTTTGTGTTGGCGGTGGAGGCGCCGGGAAGAACCAACGCATTGTTTATTCCGCGGCGATTCAGCAGCTTTGTGCCTTTCGAGCCTACATAACCCATTTCCGCCACCCAGCTTCGAGCTACTTGAAACTGCACATTGAAATTCCATTGCTGCACATACGGGGTGGCGAAATCCGGGTCCATAATTCCGGTTAGCCCCACGGGCGCGATGTTGGCAAAATTGAAATGGCCTCCTCTTTGAACGGGCGTAAAGGGGAACGGCTGCGGTATCGGGCTGCTTGCGGTTGCGTAGGGGTGAGTTATATCCGTAACTCCGGTGAGATCAGGCTGTAGTCCGAAAGGCGGTTGCGAGAGAAACTGCAACGTGAGCTCGGCGATGGGCGCGTCAAAGAACAGACCGTATCCGCTGCGAATAGTGATTTTTTCGGCCGGCGTCCAGGCAAACCCGACGCGAGGTCCGAAATTATTCAGGTCGCGGCGATAAGTCGAGCGGCTTATTCCCTTGTCGCCTGCATACACCAGGCCCACGGGTGCATCCGGGAAAACAGTAGACTGCTGCCCTGGACGAAACGTGGCAAGGTGATCGTTTAGCTCGGTCAGGGGCGCATCGTACTCCCAGCGGACTCCCAGATTCAGAGTGAAATTGCGGCGGATTTTCCAATCGTCCTGCGCGTAGGCATAGAGGAACTTGTCGCGATACCCTTGGCGATTCGCAGTTGACTGCTCCACATCGCTGGCATAGCCATGTATAAAGTCGTTCAAAGCATCATTTGTGATGCCGGGTGTTCGCGGCACGGCGTTAGTCGCGGTTCCATTACCGTCGAAAATAAACACGCCGTTATTGATGAAGTCGAAGCGCTGATTCTGCTCATAGGCGAGGTACTCAACTCCGAACTTGAGTGAGTGATTGCCTTTCACCCAGTTTAAATTGTCCGAGTACTGCCAAGTATTATCGAATCGAGCCTGGGGGCCCTGGATGGTGTTCCCAACTTCCGTGTATCCGTTTATTCGGATACTCGGCGGACCTGCATTGGCGGGGTCGTCCGGGATGATGCCGGTGAAACCCAGGCTGGCGGGCGTTTGAGTATTCGCCGGTACGACGCTCGGAGAGGCGCGGCGGTGATAGCTGAAGCGAGCTTCGTTGAGCAGGGTCGGGGTGAAAGTGTGGGTGTCGCGGAGATTCACGTTCTTGAATCGGGTGATGTCATTGGTGCCAAACCCGGGTATGGTGGTTCCACCGAACGGGAACGGAGCAAACGAGGTCTGATTTTCCGCGAAATAGCTGCCGCTCAAAGTATTTTTTGCCGAGAGGATTTGGTCGATCTTGGCAATTCCCTGATCGCGGTTGAGCGTATTAGACGGCGATGTGAAGAGCGTGTTTCCAGCCGATGCCGGCGGGACAAGCGCCAGAATATTTTTCGCGGCCGGTACACCAAACTGGTTGATGAGAGCGCGTTCCTGATCGGTGAAAACCGTGGCGGAACGAGCTACGCCTTGCACACGGCGAAAGCCCAGGTATGAGAGGAAGAAGAAGGTCTTGTCACGGACGATCCGCCCGCCCAAATCCGCGTCAAAGTCATTCGACTTGTAGTCCGGTTTTCGCGGAAGCCCAGTGGTAAATGTATCCACGGGCCCAGCCGTTGCCTTCTGAAAGAAGGGGACGGAATTGAGTACTTTGTTGCGCAGCGTTTCCGAGAGATTGCCGTGGAAATCGTTGCCGCCGGATTTGGTCACGATCTCTATGGTTCCGCCACCGTTGCGGCCGTACTCGGCTTTCATCGAGCCGGTCACGACGCGAAATTCCGCAATAGCATCCGGCGATATCTGTTGAACGGAATCGGGAATATTGAGGGCGAGGTCATTGGAATCGCCGCCGTCGAGAAGGTAGTTGTTCGATTGAGTTCTGCCGCCGTTGATGGAAAACGGGCCGAGAGCGTTCGTCTGTCCGGAACCGATGGCCATTGTGACGCCTGGCTGCAAGCCCACCAGTTGCAGCGGATTTCGCCCGCCATTGCCAGACAGGATGGGGAGATTCGGAATATTGCGCAGCGTTTGGCCTAGCTGTGAATCGTCCGAATTCAGAAGAACGGCCGCCTCACTCACTGTGACGGTTTCTGTGGGTTGGCCAATCTGCAGAGTCACGTCGACCGTCCGCGTGGTGGATACGTCGACCTCCTGGGGCGCGGTGACCGCTTTCCGGAATCCCGGGGATTCCACAGTCACGGTGTAATTACCAGGAACCAGCGCAATAATCCGGTAGATACCATCATTATTGGTGTTGGCTGTCACCTCGGCGTTTGTTCCGATGTTTTTGGCGGTGACATTGGCGTTCGCAACGGCAGCGCGCGAAGGGTCGGTTACCGTCCCGGTTATTCCGCCGGTCAATCCTTGCGACAAAACTGCATAGGCGGACGCAAACAAGATGGCAGCAAATATTATTGCGCGAGAAGACAGCTTTCCAAATCGAAGAAGAAATGACATTCTTTAAGGCTCCCAAGTGCGTAGTGTTGCCAAGCACGTGGGCTTCCAGGGTGGCCCCACACGTAAGTGGTTGATGGCGTTACCGCGCGCATTATGTACGGACTCAGCAAGATTTTGAAATCGGTAACTCGGCCGGCGTTATGTATCAAATTTAGGAAAGATGCCCGTTAGACACCGGAGTAAACGTTCTATATCAGGAACCTTGAAGCGGCAGCGGCGCGTTACCTCGCCAGCCGCCGGATATACTGCGGCAGAAAGGAGCCGATATGCGCGGCACAGCACTCGTGTTTATACTGGCTACGACAACATTACTCTTCTCGCAGTCGTCGTCATCTTATCGCGTGACCCATACCTATACGTTGGGCGGGGACGGAGGGTGGGACTACATTGTGCCCGATCCGGTGAATCATCGTCTTTTCATCGCGCGGCAGAATCGGGTTATGGTCGTCGATGAAGACACGGGAAAATTACTCGGCGAAGTCACCGGCATTCAGGGAGCGCACGGAACCGCGCTGGCGGAAGCCACCGGGCATGGATTCGCCACGTCGGGTAACGACCAGTCCGTGGTGATGTTCGATCTAAAGAATTTCAAGACGCTCGGCCGGATCCCGGCCGCCGAAGATGCCGATGCAATCCTTTACGACAGCGTGTCGAATCGCGTCTTCACCTTGAATGGCGACGCGCATTCTTCGACGGTGATCGATCCGCGAGCCGGGACGCTGATTACGAATATTCCGCTCGGCGGCAAACCGGAATACGGCGTATCGGCGGGCGATGGCAAGGTGTACGCGAATCTTACCGATATCAGCGAGGTGATTGAGATCGACGCGAAGACAGCGAGCGTGACGCGGCGCTGGCCTACGGCCCCGTGCGCGCAGCCGGTCGCGATGGCTATCGACACGGCTCATCATCGGTTATTTAGCGGATGCCGCAGCGGAGTGATGGCGATCTCCGATTATCAGGCCGGCAAAGTAGTGGCGACGGTTCCGATCGGCAAGGGTGTGGATGGCAGCGGATACGATGCGGCATCCGGCAACGCGTTTGCCTCGAATGCGGACGGCACGCTCACCGTAATTCATCAGGACGCGCCGGACAAATATCACGTGATCGAGAACGTAGAGACGCCACAGGCATCGCGGAATATGGGGCTCGATCCGACCAATCATCGGGTGTTCATTGTTTCCGCAAAATTTGCACCGCCGCCCGCAGGCGCGACTGGCAGGGTGAGAAGAGCGGTGCTACCCGGGACATTCACGCTGATGACGATCGAGCGTGATCGAGCGACGCGTTGATTTGAGCATTCAGTAGTAACAAGATTGGCTTAGATTCTGCCACCCGGTTGCGCAGCGGTTTCGGTTATGGCAGTGGCGACTCCGGGCTGGAACAGCAAGCGATCGCGGAACTGAAGCCGGCGCGTGAAATGGACCTATGCAGGCGGTCTAGACAAGACGCCCGCGCAAACAGTACTGGGCCTCAAGGCGCTTCAACCGTTCGTTGATGCAGCCGGACAGAGGTAAACCCAAACCTGGTACTCACTGCGGTTGAGTAGGTTAGCACTTTCTGTTAACGTCACGTGACACTCTATTCAAGCTCTGTAGCCATCACTAGAATCCGGGGGATTATAAGTGCCGGGATTTGACGGGCTATGCCGCTTTTGTTGTCAAAGGAATGCGGCATCCCTTACATTTGTTCGGGTTTTCCTGACTGTCGGGCTGGCATATCAAGCTGTACCGGCTCAAGCGCAAACCAGCACCCCCATAACTGTGGATGGGAGTAGTACCGGGCTAACTTTCGAAGGAATTGGCGCCGTCAGCGCCGGTGCATCGTCACGTTTGCTCATTGACTACCCGGAGCCGTACCGCAGTCAGATTCTGGATTATCTGTTTAAGCCCAACTATGGCGCAAACATTCAATACCTAAAGGTGGAACTCGGCGGCGACGTGGATTCCACCGATGGCGCCGAACCGAGTCACATGCACAGCGCCACCGACCTGAACTTTACCCGCGGTTATGAGTGGTGGCTCATGCAAGAAGCGAAATTACGCAATCCAAACATTGCGTTCGGAGCATTGGCATGGGGCGCTCCCGGTTGGATCGGCAACGGCCAATTTTACTCTCAGGACAACATCGATTACATCATCAACTTTATTCAAGGCGCTCAGTCGAACTACGGCTTAACCATCGGCGACATCGGCATCTGGAACGAAACGGACCCCAACATTAATTGGATTATTAACCTGAAAGCCGCTCTCGCGGCGGCCGGTTTGACGACAACGGTTGTGGCCGCCGATCAGGGTAACCTCGACATCATCGCCGATATGCTTAACTACCCTCCGTTGGTGGATGCAATCGACGTGATCGGCATACACTATCCAAGCGATCCCCAAACCTTTTATATACCGGGCAATAAGAGACTGTGGGCCACCGAAGCAGGTCCTTGGCGAGGCGACTGGACCGGAGCCCAATTCTTAGCGAGAAACTACAACGACTACTACACTGGCGGCCACATCACCCGGACTGAAATCTGGAGTCTGATCAGTTCGTATTATGATTTTCTGCCGCTAGCTGGGTCGGGTCTTATGTATGCCAACACGCCCTGGTCCGGCTCCTACAACGTGCAACCGGCTATCTGGGCCACCGCACACACAACCCAGTTTGCCCAACCTGGCTGGCGGTATCTCGACAGCGCCTGCGGCCACTTGAACAGCGGCAGTTTTGTCACACTAAAAAGCGGCAGCGACTACAGCATTATTATCGAAACCGCCGCTGCCCTATCCGATCAGAGTGTAACGTTTCACATCACTGGCGGTTTATCGACTGGGACCGTGCATGTCTGGAAAAGCGACGCCGACAATCAGTTTATTCAACAGCCCGATATCGTGCCCGTGAACGGCTCCTTAACGATCACTCTATCGCCAGGCGCCATCTATTCACTAACGACCACCACAGGACAATCCAAAGGGACCGCAGCGCCTCCGACAGCCGCCGCGTTTCCTCTTCCTTACTCGGACAATTTCGAAAACTACAGCCCGGGGCAAGGGGCGAAATACTTCTCTGCCATCAATGGTTCTTTTGAAATAGCCGCCTGCGGCGGCGGACGCAGCGGTCAATGCCTACGGCAGGCTGTCGATAATGCACCCATTCCGTGGCACGAAGTCGGCCCCGCCGAGCCGGCGAGTTTTCTCGGTTCGACAAACTGGACAGATTATCAGGTCTCCGCGGATGTTTTTCTGGAAAAACCCGGCCAAGCAAAACTTATTGGCCGCCTGATCCAGGAAGATGAAAACAGCGGCGACCTGAACGCGTATCAACTATATGCCTCAAGTACAGGCATGTGGGAACTCTGCGCCCATGACTCGACTGTCCTGGCAGCCGGTACGATTTCCTTTCCCATTAATACTTGGCACACCATGACCATGATCTTAGATGGGTCGCAGATTCAAGGCGTAATCGATGGCGTTACAGTGGCGAGCATTAACGACACCACCTACACACAGGGGATGGCGGGGCTAGGTGTCCGCAGTTGGAGCACCGCGCAATATGACAATTTCCACATCGATTTGCCACCGGGCGGGGCGCAAACAATTCCTCAATCACAAATGACCGCTACTGCCACGAGCGATATGGCAGGCTATTTGGCTTCGAACGCGGTGGACGGGGATAACAAGACGCTCTGGCAAACTGAGCTCAATTGTTCGGCAGGATGCCAGCCCATCGCGGCATTGCCACAATCGATCACGATAGCCCTGGGTGGAAGCTATAACGTTAGCGAACTCGATTATCTTCCGCGGCAGGATGGATTCCCTGGTGGCTCGATCACAGACTATAACGTGTACGTAAGTAGTGACGGAGCGACATTCACTCTGGCGGCGAGTGGCAAATGGCCCGGCGATGCTACCGAAAAGAGCGCACGCTTAAGTTCCATTGATACTTCCTATGTTCGTCTCGAGGCGATTTCCGCTACAGGCGGCTACGTTACTGCCAGCGAGATCAACGTAAAAAATACGCTGGCGGTTGTAGCGGGAAACCCGGTGCCCGCGATTGGCGTATTGAGTCCCGCCGCCGTGGACGCAGGAGACGCAGGATTTACTCTGACGGTGAGCGGTACCAATTTCGTCAATGGGTCAATCGTCCGCTGGAACGGGGCCGACAGGGCTACGACCTTTGTGAACTCCCTATCCCTAACCGCCACCATTAGCGCCTCAGACATAGCCAACCCCGGCAGCGGCAGGGTGACGGTTTCCAACCCCGCGCCTGGAGGCGGATCGTCCAGTACACAAATCTTCGCTATCAATCCGGGGCAAAGCTCGGGCACAGGGCCCTCTCAGATTGCCATGCCCTTCGTGACCGAGTATGCGCTCAACAGCCCACCACTGCGCAACGATTTCAGTGGCTGGGCCGGGATGAAATTTACCGTCGGACAGAACCAACTCTACGTGAGTTCTTTGGGAAGAGTTTGCGCCCCAAACAACACAGCCAACCATACGGTGAAACTCATCCGCGCCGACACGGGATCCGATCTAGCCGGCGGAACAGCAATGCTTAATATGACTGGTTGCACGCGCAATCAGTTCGTCTATGGCGCTTTACCCGTATCTGTTACGCTGCTACCGGGCGCCAGCTACTATCTGGTTAGCCACGAATTTGCAGGAGGAGACCAATGGTACGACTCCGGGCGAATCTCCACCACCCAAGATGCGGCGGTGGCCAAGTCAGTCTATTCCTGGAATGGAGACTGGATCTTGAATAATGCCGATAATACCTCCTACGTGCCGCCGAACTTTCAATATTCCCTGACAGAGTGGCAAAATTCACCTGCGGCAGCCCCGGCGTTTTCGCCTGCACCTGGCACTTACACTTCCGCGCAAAGTGTCTCGCTCAGTGATGTGACGGCTGGCTCAATCATCTACTACACTAGCGATGGCTCAACGCCATCCATCGCTTCATCGGTTTATTCCGCGCCCATCCCCGTCAATGCCACGACCACCATACAAGCATTCGCCGCCGCGCCTGGCTTGGCGAATAGCAATGCTTCGACTGGCACTTACACTATTCAAACAGCAGCAACATCCGCCGCGACATTCTCGCCAACCGGTGGCACTTATACTTCGCCGCAGAACGTATTGCTCAGTGACACAACGGCCGGAGCAACCATCTACTACACGACCGATGGCTCAACACCCTCCACCAGTTCGCCTATTTATTCGGCGCCGATCCTAACAAGCACCACCACAACCATCAAATCTTTTGCCAGCTCACCAGGCTATGCGGATAGTCCGATTGCCGCTGCCACTTACACTATCCAGACTCAATCCTCTCAAGCTCTTCCGTACGTAAACAGTCTTGGCTCGCCCAAACCAAACCGGCGGCGAGACTTTGGCGGGTGGGTCGGAATGAAAGTCACCGTTGGAGAGAATCCACTTTACGTGAACTCCCTCGGCCGCATCTGCCTTGCGGGGAACGCCGGCATCCACACCGTGAAATTCGTCGACGCTGCATCGGGAACGGACGTACCTGGCGCATCGGCGCCCGTAAGCATGTCCGCTTGTATCCCAGACCAATTCGTTTACACTACGCTACCGAGCCCCCTTACCCTGCTTGCACGCCAAACATACTACTTGGTTAGCCAGGAAACGGCCGGTGACGATGAATGGTACGAATTCGGCCCTATTTCCACCACGGTTGACGCCATAACAACAAATTCAATCTATTCTTACCAAGGAACTTGGTATCCGATCAACGGCCCCAACACATCTTACGTGCCGCCGAATTTTCAGTATTTGCTTTCTCAAGGTCCCGCGGCTGCGGCCACGCCATCTTTTTCGCCGTCCCCGGGGACATTTTCCACCGAAGCAAGAGTTTCACTCACCAGCACAACGCCAGGCGCGGTCATTTACTACACTCTGGACGGATCTATTCCTACGGCCGGCTCTTCCGTTTACGGCAGGCAGATTTTAGTAGACGCTACAACTACCGTAAAGGCTATATCCGTGGCGGCAGGCTTGGCAAACAGTTTTGTTGCCTCGGGAATCTATACGATTCAAACTCCGACGGCTGCAATGCCGACGTTCTCTCCGCAGGCAGGTTCGTACACTGCCACGCAAACAGTTTTCCTGAGCGATGCTACTGCCGGTGCAGCCATCTACTACACCACTGATGGCTCGGTTCCAACCCCTTCGTCGACGGCTTATGATGGGCCGATTACAGTAAGCTCAACAACCACGATCAACGCCATCGCCCTCGCTCCGAGTTTGCCGGCAAGCGCGCCGATATCCGCCACTTACACGATCTCAAGCCTACCGAATGAAACTGCCTTCGTGACGGGATTGGGCGGACAAGGGCTTCGATCGGATTTTGACGGCTGGATAGGCATGAAACTTACGATTGGCTCGAATTCGCTGACGGTTACCTCTCTGGGGAGGCTGTGCATCGTTGGCAACACGGGCGTGCACACCGTTCAATTATTGAATGCAGGTTCTGGAATCGCCACCCCCGGAGGATCAGTGCAAGTTGCTATGTCCGGGTGTACGCCAGGGCAGTTTACTTCGGTCTCTCTATCGACGCCCATCACGCTTGCCGCTGGCAGCAGTTTCTATCTCGCCACTCGGGAATCAGCCGGAGGAGACCGATGGTATGACGTGGGGTCGATTTCGACTACTAGCGACGCCGCTGTAAACAACTCGATTTATTCTTTCGATGGCGCGAACTGGATTGCGACTAGCGGGCCGAATACGTCGTATGTACCTCCAACCTTCGGTTACCTGGCTGCGCCGCCTGACCCCAATCCGCCGTTTGTGACCGGTTTCGGAAGTAACTCGGCTTTGCGTAATGACTTTGACGGCTGGGTTGGCATGAGACTTACCGCGGGGTCCACTCCCCTCAAAATATCTTACTTGGGGCGGGTATGTGTTGCGGAAAATTCGGCCACTCATGTCGTAAAACTAGTTGATGCGACTAGCGGCATCGATGTACCAGGGGCGTCGGCGACAGTCGACATGACGGATTGCACAGCGGGTCAATTCGTTTACACGGCCCTGCCCGCTTCGCTTAGCCTTGGCGCTGGGGCGTCTTATTATCTGGTAAGCCAGGAGGCGGCAGGCGGAGACCGCTGGTACGATTTCGGATCGATATCGGCAAGAGCCGCTGCATCAGTGAATGGCGCAGTGTATGGCTTTGGGGGGCGGTGGTTTCTTGTAGGCGGCACAAACATGTCGTACGGGCCGCCGAGTTTCGAGTAGCCTCGTTCGGATTTGCATTTGAAACGACATGCTGAGGCCGTCCGCAAGAAAGGCACTGCGGTCCTGCCGGGAATCAGTTTCCTTCAGACGGTTGAGCTGTGGTGAGGTTACTCATTGAGCGGCGGTAACCGCCGCCCGCGCAGCTTTTAGCTCGCTAAGCTGGGTCAAAACCCGCTTCCACTTCTTAAGATCGTTCTTAGTATCGATCGGCGCGTTCGCATCCTTGTAGTAGCCGAGCAATTCTGTTGTGATCTCGGGCGTAACCGTGCCGAAGTTCTTTTTCGCAAGCAAATCGAGCCACTCGGCGTACACATCATCGGCAAGCCGGTAAGTACCGGGCAGCGTAATCGATCCAGTGTCGTAGTTCTTGTCTTCGAGCTCCAATTTCTTATGCCTTGCATTGTCGAGCGCGGCGCCAAATTGCGCGGTGCAGCGAGTGAAGCTCTCCATAAACAACTTTTCGACTGGTGGGGTCGGCATTTGGAATCGCAACGCTCGCAGCGGTCCAATGGGCGGCAGCAATTTCAATAACGACGCTAAAAAGCGCTCTCCCGGCGTGGGCCGATCGTATTGTTTACCCCAATCGCGCTCATAGCTCGACCTGCTCATGACGTAGATGAAGTTTTTTTGCGTCCTGCCGGGCTGGGATGTCTGAATTTCACCACGCTTCTGCGCCCAGGCAATGCGTGTTGCTTTGGGAATCGTGTTGCTTACGGCGCGCCGGTACGAACCGACGGTGCGATCAAAATTAGAGAATAAGTCCCGCAGTTCGAGTCCGTAGGTATCGTGGAAAGCCCTGTCCAGCAAGGAGGCTGCCACGTAGAAGCCGATGAAATCGTGGTACGCCTGCGCCGCGAAATTGCCTTTCGCGACTTCCAGCACGTCGAATCCGAATTCCGTCTTTAGATGCGCAGCGGGATTGTCTTCGTATGTCACGACGGCTCCATACTTGCGCCCTAGCTTCGGGTAGAGAAGGGGCTCGCCGCGATTCGTGGCGGAGCGGTGAACCTCTATGTCCGAAATGTAGTGAGACACGGCGCCGAGCGCAAATGCGAGTTCGTTCAGATTCCGCGATTCCGAAATCAGCATGAGAACAAAATCGCCGGTGCGTACGTAGTGGGTCAGGTCACTAAATGTTTTGTTGCCGCGGGGGTAATATCCGAGATCTTGAATGATAGCGCCGCCGTAGGCATACCCGTGCGCCTGTTTTAATTCATCGTTTGTTGCATTCGGAAATTGGGCAAGCAGAACCGATTTTAGCTTTACGTCCCATAAAGCGTCGATTACGGCTTCGTGCGACAGGACTGAGCAGCCGAGCAACGGTTTTAGAATCAACAAGGAAAGCAGAATCACCGGCAGCGCTCGCATACTTGCGATCATCGGCTGAAAGTGTTCAAGACTATAGCCGAATGCGGCTGTAGCTGAGGGTGACCGATTGTTTCGAGCGGGATTTGTTTTCGATCAGCCTGAACTCGCGTTGAGGGAAGTCCTTGTCCATGACAAGAAAATCGACGGCGCCGTCCGGACGGGCGATGTAGCCATCGAAGCTCATGGCGAACCCCAGGACCATTTTGCGCATAGCTGATTGTAAGGCGGATCAAGCCGGCAAGGCGGACTGACGCCGCTGCAGGAAACGGCGGACGGCGGGGTTGCGCTCGAGGCCGATGGCGATTTCGTAGGCGTGGCGAGCTTCGCCCTGAGCGCCTGTCCTGGCGTTCAACTCAGCGCGCGCGGCCCAATATGGTTGATACTCAGCGAGCCGCGCATCGGCAGCCACTTCCTGCATTGCGTCCAGGGCGGCGCGGGCACCTTGCAATTCGGCAATGGCCAGAGCGCGGTTGATGGCCACTACCGGCGAGCCGGTGAGCACCGAGAGCGCATCATATAACTCGACGACCGCAGCCCAGTTGGCGCGGCCCGTGCGGCGCCGATCGACGTGCGCCGACTGGATGGCGGCTTCGATTTGATAGCGGCCAAAGGCGCCCAGAGTGACGGCGCGCCGAAGCAGCGCCTCGGCTTCCTCAATCATTTGCAAGTCCCACAGCGCCGGCTCCTGCTCGGCGAGCGGAATATACTCGCCGTCGGCGCTACGCCGCGCAGGACGGCGGGCTTCGGCATGCAGCATGAGTGCGAGCAGGCCAAGCGCCTCCGGCTCCGGCATCAGTTCGGCCACGAGCCTGGCTAAAAAGAACGCCTCTTCGGTGAGATCGCGATGGACGATGTCGGCGCCGCCGGGATCGGACCAACCCTCCGCGAAGGTGGCGTAGATTGCTTCCAACACGGTGTCGAGGCGATCGGGAAGCTCTTTGCGTTCCGGGATGCGAAACGGAACACCAGCCTCGCGGATCTTGTTCTTGGCCCGGCCGAGCCGCTTGGCCATGGCCGCCGGAGACATGAGAAACGCCGAGGCGATCCTCTTCGCGTCCAAGCCGAGCACCACCTGGAGCATCAGTGGCGCGCGAATGCCGGCCTCCATGGCGGGATGCGCGCAGGCGAACAGCAGCGCGAGACGGCGGTCCGGGATTTCCGCATCCGTCGATGTGGAATTCCATGCATTCGTGAGAAGCTGCAACTGGGTGGTTGCAGCTTCGCTGGTGCGGCGGCGGCGCGCGTTGTCGATGATCTTCCGGCGAGCGACGGTGAGCAGCCATGCTTCCGGACTCGATGGACAGCCTTTTAGCGGCCAATCGGCGAGCGCCGAAGCGAACGCTTCGGACAGCGCATCCTCGGCAGCCGCCACATCCCGCGTGCGCGCCGCGAGAAATGCGACGAGCTTGCCGTAACTGCAGCGGGCTACCGCATCCGCCGTGCTGCGCGCCCGCGGGCCGTCTTCGCCTGAGTTCAGGCCACCGGTTGGTAGCACAGGTAGACCTTCCCATTACCGAAGGCTCGCGTCTTGGTCAACTTCAGGTTGAGTGTCTTCTCGATGCCGTCGAACAACGGCCGCCCTTTGCCCAGAACGATGGGATTCACGACGACCTGGTATTCATCAATCAGACCCACGGGCGCCAATTGCGAAACGATGGTGCCGCTACCCAAAATCGCGATGCCATTTCCGCGTTCGTTCTTCAGCTTTCGCACTTCCGATACGATGTCGCCTTTTAGCAGTCTCGTGTTGCTCCATGAGGCTTTGTCCAGCGTTCGCGAAAACACGATCTTGGGCATACTATTCATCCCCTCGGCCACGATGGGATCATTCTTGATCGCGATGGGTGTCGGCCAGTAGCTCGAAAAGAGCTCGTAGGTAGTTCTGCCAAGCAATAGCTGGCCGCCGCCGCTGGCGTTATCCGCGACAAATGCATTAAACTCGGCGTCATCATTGCCAGCATGGGCCCAACTCATGTCGCCGTTTGCGCCTGTAAAGTAGCCATCGAGTGTTACATGATTGAAGACGATCAATTTGGGCATGTTCTTCTCTGTACAGCCGGTCACGCTGGAATTGCCATGAGTGGGCGCACTTCGACGACGCCGTGACCGACGGTCGGGCAACGCGCCGCCCAGGAGATCGCCGCATCCAGATCGGGAGCTTCGATGATAAAGTAGCCGCCGAGTTGTTCTTTCGAATCGGCATAGGGTCCATCCAGAACCTGCGGCTTGCCATCCGCGGCGCGAACGGTGGTGGCCGTCGAACTGCTCCCGAGGCGGCTCGTTCCTTTGAAAACTCCCGCCTTTTTCAAGGCTTCGGCGTAGGCCATGTAAGCCGCAGTCCCTTGTTCCTGCTCGGCCTTAGTTAGCTTGGGCCAACCCGCCTCGTTTACATAAAGCATCAGAATGTATTGCATGTGAAGCCTCCTTATGGCTTGTGGCGGACATGATGTTCCGCCGTTACAGTGACGCGTGGACCTCGGCCGTTTGGACCGATGAAGCTTCTTTTTTTGCGAGAATTGCAAACGTGATATTCCATCAAGAACGGATCCGGCCCGAGCCGTGGGCAACATACCGGCAACATGCGTCCCTTCCCTGGCTTGTACCTTTTTACGCCATGGATTGGTCTTTTGCATGGGCGGCTCACTTCCTGAGCAAATGGGTGTTGCTCGAGGTGCTCGAATATCTGGGCACCTTTTCGATTCTTGTGGCGGTAATTTTCTACTTCGCGGAATCCGGCGATCGAATCAAACAGAAACATTATCAGGCATGGCAGGTTATCAACACGGCGCAGGGCAAAGGAGGAAGCGGCGGCAGACTGGAAGCTCTTCAAGAGCTGAATGCCGATCGAGTCGCGCTAGTGGGGATCGATTTGAGCGATGCGTTCCTGCAGGGAGTGCGCCTGGAGAGAGCCGACGCCCCGCGCTCCAACTTCGGCAGCGCCGATCTTCGCCAAAGCTCATTCCGATCCGCGAACTTATCCTATTCCGATCTGAACACCGCGAATCTTCGCGGGAGCGATCTGCGTGGCGTGAACCTCAGTGATGCCGTTCTCAACGACGCTGACCTGGCGGGCGCCGATCTTTCGGATGCGGAATTGGCGGGCGCCCAACTCGATCGGGCGGACTTGCGGAATGTCAACTGCCAAGGGATGAAATGGCGCGGCCTTCGCTCGATGCGTTCGGCAAATCTCTTCGGCGCTAAGAATCTGCCGGAGGGATTTGCCGAGTGGGCCCGCAAGCAAGGGGCGGTCTTTATCAAAGACGACCCGCGTTAAATCAATTCGAACCGGAAGCGAAACGCTGCAACTCTTCAGAGAGTCCGCTCATGCCCTTTTTGCGGTAAATCTCGGTCAATCGCTGCTGCTCGGGCGAACTGGCCAGCTCGCGGCGCAGCACCGGATCGCTGGTTGCCTCTTCGATATCGGAGCGGCTCGGAATCCACAATTTGCCATCGGCGAATTCCACATCGTTCACGAAGGCCATGAGCCCGCCAATCATCATCGGCTGGCCCGTCGGGCGCGAAAAACGCAGCGTGCCCGGCTCGACCATACTGGCTGTGGCAACCGGCGCAAGATTGAGGGCGGAAGGCGCCGAGCCAGCGACGAATTCCCTGCCCCGGTCGTCGCGCACGATCCAGCCCATGCCGACACTGCGCACCGCCTTCCGCGAAATATTTTGCACTTCGACGCGGGGCCCGCGCACTTCATTGCCGGCTACCTGGGCTGCACCGCGGAGCGGTTGCACCGGCGAGCTGCGGAAAGAAACCGGACTTACGCTGAGGGGTTTCTCGCCGCGCGAATCGGGCGATGGAACGCGCAATAGCTCCAGACCAAGCTGCTGCGGATTCAGATCCTGCAGTCCGAAATTCAGCTCTTCGCGAAGCTCCGGCAAACGCCCGTCTTCGAGCAATCTGGCGAGATAGCGGCGGTCGCGCTTGGCTTCGAGCTCAAAGACCAAGAGCGCGCGCCGCGAATGCAGCTTGTCGGGACCATAAGCCGACAAATCGCCGAATAGCGCGCAATCGAGCGACACCTGAACGAGAGCGGAATTGCTTTTGGGAACATTGAACGGCCGCAGCAGCTCCATATCGATGCGCACCGGAAACACTTCGCCGGGCTGCACGTTCAAGCTGGGCATGATGACCGAGCCTTTGCCCGAAGGCTTCAGGTCTTCCGCCTCGACGCGCAGGGTCAGGCCCGAAATAGGCTTCTCCCCGATATTGCGCAGCACGAGCGAAGCGTGCAGGTCGAGCGCCATCGATACGCCGCGTGGGCGCACCGTGGACGGACCCATGTTGAAAGAAACGAACAGCACGGGCGAATCGGGCGGAAATTGCACGCCAAGCCACTGGCCGCCATTGTCAGCGCCGCCCGCCGCCGCTAGTGAGATCGCGGCCAGCGCGAACAGCCGCCAGCTACTGCCCATATACATTGGCGATAGTTACCTGGCCGGTGTCTTCATCCACATAGCGGGCAGCCACCGCGGAACTTCCCGACAAAGAGACAACGGCCGAACGCGGATGCAGAATAGTGAGCGTTGCGCCTTGCGTCCGCACCGCGAGTCCTTCGGGAGTGGAGCGCAGGACCGTACCCGCGGGTACGGGACGCTCGAACCCGGTGAAGCTTCGCAACGTCGCGAAGAGATGCTGCGTTTGCTCGCTTGGAATGTGCGTGATCCAGCCGGCCACAAACAGGGCGACGAGAGCCGCGAGCAACGCGAACCGCATGACCAGGGAGCGCCGCTTCCCGACGCCCTCGATACAGCGGGCGGCATCGACGCCGACGCCGATGTTGCCCATCATCTCCCGCTCAAGCGATGGCCAATCCGCTATCGCTTCAAAACCGGTAAGAGTTTCGGTACTCGCTTCGCGCTTCAGCTCCGTGGCGGCTGCGCGAAATAGCAGCACCTGCCGCTCACATTCCGCGCAATGCGCAACGTGATAGCGGACTCGCCAACCGGCTACGAGCGGTAAATCGCCGGCGGAATAGAGAGCCAGGTTGTCGATCGAAGGATGGGAGACGGGCTCCATCATGACGGGTTCCTTGCTTCCAAATAGCGCTTGAATTTGGTGCGCGCATTGGCTATGTGCGAGCGAACGGTGGCCATGGAACAATTCATCTGCATGGCGACTTGATCGGCCGGCATCTCTTCCACGTCGCGCAGCAGAAGCGCCATGCGCTCGCGCTCGGTCAAAACCGCCAGACCGCCGTCGAGATGCAGCTTGCGCTCGCCGCGCAACAGCGTCTGCTCCGGGCTCTCGAGCGACGAATGCGCGGTTTCGGAAAGCTGCGTAACATCGACAAAGGAGAATTTTCGATTGCGGCGCAAAAAATCGATGGCCGTGTTGGCGGCGATGCGCGATAGCCAATGACCGGCTTTATCGAGATCCTTCAACTGCGCCTCGCGCTGCAGCGCCTTGATGAATGTCTCCTGGGTGAGATCCTGCGCGTCGTCCACATTGCCCACGATGCGGTAAATCAGCAAAAAAATACGCCGCAGGTTTTGCTGGACGAAACGGGTTTGCGCGTCGGAATCCGTCTGCGCGCGCCAAACCGGAGGCGCCGGCTCGCTCATAACGGTCTCCAGATTCGACTGCATCGCTTAAGCGGCAAATCCCCTACAAGAATAGGACGAAAAGCGGCTTGAAACGTGCAGGGCGGCCCAACCATCGACGCTATCTTAAAGTATATGAGACCTGTCGCGGTGATTGGCATCGGCAAGACGGCTTTCGGCGCGCTGGCCGGAGATCTGCGCTCGTTGGCGGTCGAAGCGATTACAGGGGCGCTCTCGGATGCCGCCGTGGGCCCGGCCGCTGTCCAAGCCTTTTACCTCGGCAATTTTGCCGGGCCTTCCTTCGCCGGCCAAAACCACCTGGCTCCTTATGTGGGGATGGCGGCCGGATTCGGGCCTATTCCTTCCACGCGGATTGAGGATGCCTGCGCTTCCAGCGGCTCGGCATTTTTTCACGCCTGGCAGAGCGTGGCGGCGGGGATCTACGATGTGGTGGTTGCGGCCGGCGTGGAAAAGATGACGACGCAAGGCACGCCGCGCGTGACAGAAATTCTGGCGGGAGCCGGCGATATGGCGGGTGAAGGCCGCGCCGGGGCCACGTTCCCCGCCCTATTCGCGATGATTGCGCGGCGGCACATGCACGAATTCGGAACCACGCGCCGGCAGCTCGCCTCGGTGGCGGTCAAGAACCACGCGAACGGAGCCAAGAATCCCCTGGCTCACATGCGCAAGGTAATTACTTTAGAGCAAGCACTCGCCGGTAAACCGGTAGCCGAACCTTTGACGGTATACGATTGCTCGTTGATCAGCGACGGCGCCGCGGCCGTGGTGATCGTTCCCGCCGAGCATGCCGCGCGCTACACATCGCGATTTGCCCGCGTCCGTGCAGTAGCGCAAACCGCTGACCACGTGGCCCTGGATGAGAAGGCGGACATTACGGCGTTTCCGGCGGTGCAGTCTGCCGGCGAGAGAGCCTATGCAATGGCGGGTCTTGGGCCTCGAGACGTAGAGCTGGCCGAACTGCACGACTGCTTTACGATTGCCGAGATTGTGGCGAGCGAAGATCTCGGTTTCGTAGACAAAGGCGATGGCGGTCCATTTGCCGAGGCTGGCTGCAGCGCACTCGAGGGCCGGCTGCCCATTAATACGAGCGGCGGTTTGAAGTCGAAAGGTCATCCGGTGGGAGCCACCGGTGTCGGACAAATCTGCGACGTTGTGATGCAAGTACGCGGCGAGGCCGGCGAGCGGCAGGTGGCCCGCCACCGCATCGGGCTGGCACAAAATCTCGGCGGATCGGGAGCCACTTGCGTAGTCACGATTCTCGAGGCGGCGTAATGGCGGAGGCAAGAGACGGGATTGTTTACACCGAGACGATTGTGCATTCCGCGATCCCGCAGTTTGCGGCGGATGTACCTTATCAGCTCGCGATCATTTCACTGGAGAATGGCGGCAGGCTGACAGTGCGCATTTTAGGAAAAGCGCCCGAAAACCGCGCTCAAATCGGCGATCGGGTCGGGTTTGTGGAAGAGCGCGAGGGCGTGAGCTATTACCGCAAGTTATGAAGTCCATCGGTGGCCCTACAATAAGCTCATCGTGGTCCTTGCAGGGGACTCACTATTTCCGATTCCTTCTCCAGAGAGGTCGTTTTCATTCTCTTTACGCGCGCGAATGCAGCGCGGGCTTCGGCTTCTCGTCCGCTCTTTCGCAAGGCGCGCCCAAGCTGATACTGGACAGCCGCCTCGTCAGGTCTTGCGTTGGCCGCGCGTTCCAGACATGCAAGCGCTTCTTTCAGGCGGCCTTGCTCCAGATAAACGCGGCCGAGATAGTAAGACGCACCCCACGAATCCGGATTTTCCTCCCGTGCTTGGAGGAGCAGCGGGATCGCACCAGCGTCTCCTGCTTTGGCCAGCAGGGCTCCGAGGAAATAAGCAGCCTCTGAATCGTCAGGCGCCGCCTGGCGCAGTTCTTTGCGGGCTCCGGCATCGTCACGCAAGCTGATCAGTGTTTTGCCCAATTCGCGATGCGCGCCATCAAAGCTCGGGTCCGCCGCCAGCGTTTTTCGAAAATAGCCGGCCGCTTCCTCAAAGTGTCCGGTCTCGTAGCCAGCCTTCCCCATCAGAAAATTGGCCTGTGCCGGGCTGACGGACTCCATCATCTGCGTCCAGACCGCGTGCGCTTCCTCAGTCCGCTTCAACTTCAGATACGCGACGCCAAGCATGTATAAAATACCGGCATTCTTTGGATCGGCGGATCGCAACGGCTCGAGCAGCGTGAGCGCCGCCTCGAGTTGCCCGACAGCAAGACGGCAAGTGGCCAGCAGTTCACGCGCCTGAGAGTTTTCGGGCTGGGCCGCGAGCTTCTCGAAAATGGGCAGCGCTTGCGCGTAGCGTTCCTGTTTAACGTAAGCCAAGCCGAGATTCGTTTCGAGCTGTGCATCGCCCGGCGCTAACCGGAGCGCGCGCTTGTAGACCTCTATTGCCTGGACGTAGTGATGCGTTCGCGAGTAGACGACACCGAGATTGCCGAGCGCCCCTATGTTGCCAGGTTCGGCCTGGAGTACCGCGCGGAATCCGCGTTCGGCGCCAGCGTAATCCCGCGCGGCGAGCGCGGCGGTGGCTTTCTCAAATACCGCTTGCGGCTGATCCGCTCCGTAAAGCAGGCCAAGGCCGACCAAGCTAAAACAAAATCTTAAGCGCAAGTTGAATGTTACGCGGATCCCTCGTATTCGTCACCTGACCGGTGCTGCCCACTGTCGCCGCGGTCACGGCGGTGCTCGGGTTGGGCACGCTGATGCGGCCATTCACAGTCGCCCATTGCGTGTGATTGAACGTGTTGAATGTTTCCACACGAAGCTGCGCCGTCACACGCTCGGTAATATGCGTGTTCTTGTACATCGAGATGTCCCACTGGTTGATGCCGGGTCCGGTGAGCGCGTTGCGGCCCAGATTTCCGAGCGATCCGTTGGCGGGACGCGCGAACACCAGCGGATTGAAGAAAGTCAGACGACTCTGATTATCCGGATAAATTTGCCCGCCTAAGTAATCGGCGCGCTGGCCGCTGTTTGGCGCCGAAGTGGTGAGAGTTCCGGGATCGCCGTTTGCCGTCACATTGATGGGCGGTCCGCTCCAAAACCGAGTGATGCCGGCAAGCTGCCATCCATTGACGACGGTCTTCAGAAATCCGTTCTGTTTGGCGAACGCAGGCAACTCGTAGACGTAATCAAAATTGAAAACGTGCGTGCGATCGTAACCGGCTCGGGCATAGTCGCGGCGGCGATCCAGATAATAGCCAATAGCGGTTCCATCCGCGTCCACTTCATCCATCGCCTTCGACCAGACGTAGCTGGCGTTCAGCGTCAGGTGAGCGGCAAAGCGGCGGCTGACGCGTGTCTGCAGCGCGTTGTAATTGCTGGTGGCGCCGAACTCGGTGAAGTTCACGCTCGCGAAGCCGAGATACGGCCGGATCGCATTGCTGGTGAAATTGACGTTGCTCAGGATCGTGGTTCCCGGCGCGGTGGTGGTGTTCAGCGGCAATTGGCCCAGGTCGCGATTGTATTGCAAGTGGCGGCCCAGATTTCCGACGTAGCCGATGTCGAGCGAAGTCTTGGCCCCAAGTTCCCGCTGAATATCGAACGACCAGGCATACGTCGTCGGAATTTGTCCCTTCATGTCGACGGCGGTGATTGTCACGGGCGCGATGGTGCCGCTCGAAGCCAGCGACTGGAGAGAGCTCATCCAGGTTGCCGCCATAAAGCGTCGGGGTTGAAACGAGCGGCGGATTACCGAGCCCGCCGAAATTGTACACATTCTGCTGTACTCGCTCGTAGAAAATGCCGCCGCCAGCGCGAATTGCGGTTTTGCCATCGCCGAACGGATCGTAGGCAAACCCTAGCCGCGGCGCCCAATTATTGTGCCGGTGCTGGACGCCGCCGAGCGGCAAGCCCTGGTGAGCCTTCCTGTACCAGGCCGTTGTATGGATTGCCCGAACCGGGGATGATGGTGCCGTTCGTGACACCCGACGCAGTATTGATCTCGACCGCTTTGCTCGGGTCGTACAGATTCGGCTCGAAGTAGTACTGCAGATATTTGCCGCGCGTATAAGTGGGGCCTTCATAACCCCAGCGCACGCCGTATTCCAGCGTAAGCTTGCGATTCACCTTCCAGCTATCCTGCACGTACGCTTCGGTGACGAAGAAGCGGAATGCGCCGTAGAAGATGCCCTTAGTCTGCGAGACGCTGGTGTAATTGCCCAGCAGCATATTGGCGAACTGGTTGCCCGTGTCGTTCGGATTGCTTGCGTTTGGCCCGAAGTTGATGTTCAGCGCGTCGCTCCAACCGGGCTGCTGCCCGTTGTCGTTCCAGTTGAAGTAAATGCCCGTTTTGAAGTTGTGCGTACCGCGGACGTGCGTCAGGTTATCGGTAAAGGCATAGGTCTTTCCTTCGCTGCGCCAGTTAGCCTGGAACGGCGAGAAGTTGCAAGAGCCGATGCCGCAATTGAAGCTTGGGAACCGGTTGCGTACGTTCTGATCTGGAAACAGTTCCTGGAATTTGAAGCCGAGCGCCGTGCGGTCGTATTTGTTCTTGTCGGTGCCGGGGACGACATCGACAACCTGCGTCAGGTGATTGTAGGCGAAGATGAACTCGTTGGTGGTGCGCGGAGAGATCACGTTGACCAGGTTCCAGGACCAGCTCGCGCCCGGTTTCTCGCGGAACTGCGGGTACACCGGATAAGGCAAGCTGGCGAAGATTCCGATGTCCTGCTGCTCCTGCTGCGCATCATCCGCCCAGCGGAAGAAGAAATTCATGTTCGGGCTGATGTTGTAATCGACGCGCGCCACCTTGGCGTTCTTGTTGAACATGTAGCGTCGGTGTGAACGGGAACGCGCACCTGTTCCGGGCTGCCGGGAGTGGGCGTCGCCCCGGCAAGCGGGATTCAGCTCAGCAGCTTGATGAACGCCGGCGCGTTCTGATTCCATTGCGACATCGGAACGGTGTTGTTCGGATAGGGGGTGCCGCCGATAGCGCGGCCCGAAGAATCGCGGACGATGGTGCCGGGCTGGAACACCGTCCCTACCGGAACTCCGTTGCTGCCGGCGATCGTCTGCGGGGTTCCGTTCGCGTTGAACCGGTAGAGCTGGCGGAAATCGCCGTTCAGAATCTGCGGGCTGGGAATATCGATGAAAGTGTTGCTGTTGAGCGGCCGGGTGGCGCGCGTGCCTTCGTAATTGAAGAAGAAGAACAGCTTCTTGTGATCGCCCGTGGAGAAATGCGGAATCAGAATCGGCCCGCTCAGGTTGCCGCCGAATTGGTCGAAACGCAGCTTGGCGACCGATGCCGGTGGTATCGAACGGGCGGCGCGCATCGAACGCGTCGTTGCGCAGAAACTCGTACGCCGTGCCGTGGAATGAGCTGCCGCCGCTCTTGGTGTTGATCGAAATCATGACGCCGGGGTTGCGGCCGTATTCGGCATTGAAGGCGCTGGTTTGCAGCTTGAACTCGCCGACCGCATCGAGGCTGATCTGAGTGTATTGCCCGTCGTTCGCGCCCACGTCGGTGTTGATCGCGCCGTCCAGGAACACGTTGTTGCTGCTGCCGCGCTGGCCGTTCACGTTGAACGAATTGGTGTTGTTGAAGGCCAGCCGGAAATCGCTCGTATCGTTTGAAACCACGCCAGGCAGGGTGCGCATCAGCGACTGAAAATCGCGGCCGTTCAGCGGTATTTCGGTCACTTCCTTGGAGCTGATCACGAACGATTTCTGCGCCGTGGAGGTTTCGACCATCGGCACCTGGGCCTCCACCGTGATCGAATCGGTCACTTGCCCGAGCTGCAGACTCAAGCACGCCGAGATTCATGATCTGATTCTGATCGAGCGTGAGATTCTTGCTCTCGAATGTTTTGAACCCGCGCGCTTCCACGCGCACTGTGTAGTGGCCCGGCAGCAGGGGGGTCAGATGGAAATCGCCGCCGTTACTGCTGGTCCCTTCTCTGGCGACTACGCCCTTGTCCTGATCGAAAGCCGTCACCTTAGCGTTCGGCACGGAAGCGCCGGCCGCGTCAGTAAGCGCGCCTTGGATGGCCCCTGTTTGGGCAAGAGCGGTCGAAACTCCCAAAGCTAGCAAGCACAGGAGCGGAGTCGATCGGAAACGGTACATGGTTTCTCCTAACTTTATGAACGAGACGGCAATAGGAGGGACTTTATCGCATTCGCGTCGCGGAAGCTAGTACGAAGCGATTAATTTTTACTTAAGCTGTTGATTAAGAAAAAAATCAAGTTCGATTCCCGAGTGCCGGACATTGGTAATTACGCGTTTAAAGATGAATCCGGCCGTCGCCGTCGCCGCGCGTCACATGGATTCGATCGCTCCCGCTCCGATTCGCTTCTTGGGCGAGCGCAGGCGACATGGCCAACAGGTAATTCGATTTGCTGGTGAGAAAGCCGCAGCGGCGGAAAGCATGGACCCAGTTGCGGTGGGTTTGATTGCTGACTACCAGGTCGGCGTGCGCGGAATCGAGTGCGCGAGTTGTCAGCGCAATCAAAGACGACGCATGCTCCGGAGCGGCGATGCAGTCCAGAATTGTAGCCACGCGCAGGTTGCCGAAAAACGCGTGGCCGTTCATTTGGCTATTGAAGCAGGCCGTCCAACCTACGGGCTCGCCATCGCGCTCAACCAGAAACCGTAGCAGGCGCGGGTCCGCCGCCGGATAGAGTTCCATCAGGGTTTGCCGGTCGCGCATGACACCGAAAGAACAGGCGTTCCGGAAGCGTTCCCAAAGCGTGTCGGCCCACGCGCCCCATTCCGTCACGTGCCGAATCGTGTAGCGCCGGCTAGCGGCGCCGCCCAGGATGCCGCGAGACTGCAGCGCATGTATTGCGAGCCAGCCGCCTCCGGTCATGGTTGCCAGTTTCGCCAGGATTCGCCGCTTGGGATCGTCTTGCAGGAGCCGCAATTCGGACAAAAAGCGATTCGGCCGGCACACATGAAAGAAAAATGGGATCGGCTCGACAGACCACCCGGCGGCTCTCAAGAGCCGCGGTAACGGGTTCCGCTCATCACCCATGCCGACAATAAAAGAACGGCTTCCGGCCCGCTGCATAAACTTGACAAGCACCATCGCCGTCAAACTATATTTCGTGTCGATAATGCCTTCCGAAATTGGCGATTGATAGTTGGTGGCGACCGCCGGCGATCCGTTCAGCCATGCCGGATATTCCACTTTCAACACTCCGCCGCGCACGTCGGCGCCATCGACCACCACATATTGCCTTTTAGAAATGAGCGCGGACGATTGGACCCCATCCACGCTTTCCGCCACAAAATCCGCAGGCGCATTGGCCGCCGCCATACGTGCGTTAAACGCTTTGACACCTTCCACTTCGCTCTCGCTGAGGAGAATCGTTTTAGCCGGCATAACCGAATCCAGGATGAGAATGGCACGGCATCATCGCCACTGTACACTGAAGACGATTGACAGCTTTTGATGTCCAGCCTGCCAACCCGGCCGTCGAGCCGTTTGCGCGCGACGAAAACGGCAAGCCCGCCATTCCGATCGAAGCCTCCGCGCTCTATTCTTTTGGCAGCTTGATTCGCCAAGCTGAGGAATTGTTGCTGAGCCTGTTCAGCAAAGGGCTGCTTTCGGGCACGACACACACCTGTCTGGGGCAGGAGTTCTGCCAGATGTCGGTGGTGCGCGCTCTGAACAACCCCAACGATGCGGTTTTTTCGAATCATCGAAACCACGGCCATTTCCTGACGTATTCCGGTAATTTTACGGGTCTGATTGCCGAGATCATGGGGCGCGCGGATGGCGTGTGCGGGGGTATCGGCGGAAGCCAGCACCTCGCGTTCAGGGGTTTTCATAGCAATGGCGTGCAAGCCGGGATGACCGGCATTGGAGTCGGGCAAGGATTGGCGCGGCGGCTGCGCGGCGAAAACGGGATCGTAGCGATCATAACCGGCGATGGCACGCTCGGGGAAGGGCTGCTCTACGAAAGCCTGAACCTGGCCTCGATATGGAAGGCGCCCGTGCTGTTTGTTGTGGAGAACAATGGCATCGCCCAGACGACGGCGACCAGCGACACCATCGGCGGCGGATCTATTGTCGCGCGCGGCGCGGCATTCGGCCTGGAGACCTGGCGCTTTAACGACGCCGATCCGGATTTCTTCCGCGATGTCGAGCAGGTGGTCGAACACCTGCGGAAAACGCGCCTGCCAGGTTTTCTGGTTATCGACACGATGCGGCTGGGCCCGCACAGTAAAGGCGACGATCTTCGCGATAGCGAGGAAATGCAGGCGATCCGTGAGCGCGACCCGCTCGCCCGTCTCGGCGATCGGCTTCCCGCCTCGGTAAAGCAAGAAATCGATAGTGCTACGCGAGCTTTTATTGCGGCGGTGGAACGCGCGGCGCACGCGTCCCCGGAGGCGCGATACCTCACCCGACCGGTTCATCTGTTCACCAGCGCTCCGGTTCCGGAGCCTGCGCGCGCCGAGCCCGCCCGTCAGCCTGGCAATGTGCGCGCCGCTTTGAATGCTTCGCTGCGAAAGCTATTGGCCAACGATCCGCGCGTGGTGTTGCTGGGTGAGGACATGCACGATCCCTATGGCGGGGCGTTTAAGGTGACGGCCGGACTCAGCTCGGATTTTCCGCTACGCGTCCTCTCCACGCCGATCAGTGAAGCGGGCGTTGTGGGCTCGAGTATAGGGTTGGCGCTCGCGGGATTTCGCCCGATTGCCGAAATCATGTTCGCGGATTTTGTGACCCTGGCGATGGACCAGCTCTATAACCACGCCGTGAAATTTCCCGGTATGTTTCCGGGCGCGGAAGTGCCGCTGGTTGTCCGAACGCCGAGCGGGGGCCGCCGCGGTTATGGACCGACACATAGCCAGAGCCCCGAAAACCTGCTGGCCGGTGTGCCGGGATTGACGGTGGTGTTCCCCAGTAATCGGCACGATGCGGGAGTTTTGCTCGAACGGGCGGTTTCGAATTGGCCTTATCCCACGGTTTTTTTCGAACACAAGCTGGTGTACGGCTTTCCGTGCGATCCGGCAGCATACCGCGAATCGATGGCAGATGGCGCGGATGCGGCCGCCGGTCTTTTCCCAACTCTTGTAACGGGCTCCTCGCATCCGGATCTTACGCTGGTTGGGTATGGCGGCATCCTGCCGCTGCTCGAGAACGTCGCCGGGAAACTCGAACAGGAGGAGCTGGAAGTAGAGATCGTGGTTCCTGCGCTGTTGGCTCCGCTGCCTCGCCGCACTCTGGTTAGGCTCCTCCGCGATCGCGAGCGGATTCTAGTTGTCGAAGAAGGACATGCCGAGTATGGTTTCGCCGCCGAACTGGGCGCGACCTTATTAGAAGGGGGACACACCGGCCGATTTCTACGCATTGGAACTCCTCCGGTACCTGTGCCGGCGGCCCGCAGTCTCGAAGCGGACGTCATTCCCAGCGAAGAGTACATCTTGGAAAAGGCGATTTCGCTTATCTGATGCCAGTACCACTGCGAACGCCACGCATCAACAATAATGACGATACGGTGCGGCTGAGCCAGATCGTCGCCCGGCCGGGCGCTAGCGTACGTGCCGGCGAGCAGGTGGCCGAAATTGAAACCGACAAAGCGACTTTCACTGTCGAGGCCGAGCAGGATGGCTATGTTCTTTCCGTGCATGGGAAAGAAGGCGACATCCTTGAGGTCGGATCCATTTTAATGTGGATGGGCACCAGCCCGGACGAGCCGGTGCCCACTGAAAATGCCTCACCGCAAAGCGCGCCATCCGCCTCCGCCGTGACCTCTTCGTTGAAAGCATCGCTGCTTCTCCAACGCTATGGACTGGATGCTTCGGCGGTGCCCGCGACAGGATCGCGCCTGTCGGCGGCCGACGTAGAAGCGTATGCGGCTAAAAACGGACTGCAGCCCGCCCTTCGCGCCGCCGCGGCGCCTGCGCTCTCGCTGCCTCCCGTTCCCGGAACGCTCGGCCGGCTTTCGCCTGAAGACCGCGGCATGTTGCGCACAGTGCTGTGGCATCGCGACGAAGCCGTTGCCGGCCACGTTGAGATCCAATACGATCCACAGCCTTGGGCCGACTACGCCGCGGCGTTTCAGAAATCGGAAAACCTGCTGCTGAATCCGCTGCTGGCTCTGGTCGCCTGGCGGCTCGTGCAAGTGGCGAAGGAAGATCCGCGGCTGAATTCCACCATCGCAGGCGACCGGAGATACGTTTACGGCCAAGTGAACCTGGGCTTCACGGTGCAGAGCCGGAGCACGTTATATCTGGCAGTCGTGGAAGCGGCGGAACGGCTTGCGGCGCGCGAGTTCATCGACCGGTTGAGCGAACTGCAGCGTAAGGCGATGAAAGACTCGCTGAAGCCGCAGGAGAGTTCGGGCAGCACGATTGCGTTTACCAGCATGGCGCGCTGGAAAGTTTCCCGGCATGCGCCCATACTGCCGCCGCACAATTCGTTGATCGTCGCTCATACAGCCGCCGTCTCGCCCTCGTCGGCTTTTCTGGGCGCCACCTACGATCACCGCGCGATGAGCGGCGGCGACGTCGTCCGCACCCTGCAAAAAATCAGTACTCCGCCAGAGCTCTGAGATATGGCCTCACAATCCACCGATCCTAAAAGCATCATCCATGCAAAAATTGTCGAGCTTGCCCGCGATTTAGGTCAACGATGCACGGTCGCTCCGCAACGACCAGGTGATTCCTGACACCGGCTTGCTCGATTCGCCGGCGCTACTCGAATTGATCCTGTTCTACGAGCAGACATTCGCGCTCGATGTCGAGCAGGAAGACTTGACTCTCGATAACTTCGGAACTATCGACAGCATGGCGGCCTACCTTGAGAAGCACACCAAACCCGCCCAGTCATGAGCTCGCTCTGGCCGGACGGCAAGCGATTCGCTTTCTCGATCTTTGACGACCCGGACGCACAGACACTTGCGGATGGACGTGCCGTTTACTCATTCCTGGGCGGCCTGGGTTTCCGCACGACCCGTGGCGTCTGGCCGCTCGGCGCGAGCCGTGAAGTCAATTCACCGGGTGAAACTTGCGCCAATCCCGATTACCTGGCCCACAATCTCGAGCTGCAGAAACTCGGATTCGAAATTGGCTATCACAATGCCACGCCGCATTCTTGCGTTCGCGAAGAGACAAAGCAAGCGCTTGATTTGTTCAAGACCTACTTTGGGCACGACCCTCGCGCGATGGCGAACCACTACAATCGGGAAGCCATCTACTGGGGACCGGCGCGGCTCACGGGCTTGGCGAGGAATTTATATAGCGCCACGACGCTGAGCAAGAACAATGGACGCTTCCGCGGCGAGATCGCAGGCGTTCCCGAATTTTGGGGCGATCTGTGCCAGGAACGCATCGAGTATTGCCGCAATTTCGTGTTCGCCGGTATCAACACGCTGGGCGTCTGCCCCTGGATGCCGTATCACGATCCGCTGCGGCCGTTTGTTCGGAACTGGTATTCGGCTTCCGAAGGGAGTAATCGCAAAAAGTTTGTCGAGATGCTCTCGCCCGCCAACCAGGACCGTCTCGAGGAGGAAGGCGGCGCATGTATCATGTACACGCATTTCGGGCACGGCTTTGTAGAAGACCAAAAGCTGGATTCTCGTTTTTCGGAGTTGATGACGCGCTTGAGCGGGAAGAACGGCTGGTTTGTGCCGGTCAGCACGCTGTTGGATCATCTGGCACGGCAACGCGGGCCTGTTCAGATCGGCGCGAGTGAACGGAATCGTTTGCAAAACCGTTGGTTGTGGCAGAAGGTCTTTCGCGGGACTTCCTAAGTTGTGAAGAACAAAATCTATTGGAAGATCAGCGCTCTTTTTCTTGGCATCACGTGGGGCTCGTTCGCTTCCCCGCCCGCCGGTAGCGCAACCCTCGCACGCTGGAGGCAGGAGGAGCAGAACGTCACCATTATTCGCGACGATTGGGGCATAGCCCATGTTTACGGCAAAACCGATGCGGATGCTGTCTTCGGCATGGAATACGCGCAAGCCGAGGACGATTTCAATCGTGTCGAGACAAATTACATCAACGCGATGGGCCGCCTGGCAGAGACCGAGGGCGAATCGAAAATCTATCAGGACTTACGGATGAAGCTCTTCATCGATCCCGACCAGATGAAGAAACAGTACGCCGCGAGCCCAGCATGGTTGAAAGCGCTCATGGATGCCTTCGCAGATGGCCTGAACGATTATCTTTACAAACATCCGGAAGTGAAGCCCAGAGTCATTCAGCGGTTCGAGCCGTGGATGGCCCTGACCTTTTCCGAAGGGAGCATTGGAGGCGACATCGAAACAGTGAAGCTCGATCGGCTCCAGGCGTTCTATGGCAAAATCAAAATCGCTACTAGATGACCGATGAGCCGCCGCGAGCCCACCGGATCGAACGGCATCGCCATCGCGCCGTCCAACACTCTCGCCCATCACGCTTTGCTGCTCATCAATCCCCACACGTCGTTTTATTTCCGGTCGGAGCTGCAGATGGCGAGCGAGGAAGGTTTGGATGCGTATGGCGCGGTGACCTGGGGCCAGTTCTTCGTCTATCAAGGCTTTAACGAACGGGCCGGATGGATGCATACCATCCAGCGGCGCCGACGCGATTGATGAATATCTTGAGACCGTAGCGAAAAAGGGCAATGGTTTTTATTACAAATACGGAAACGCGGAGCAGCGCCGTCACAGAGCAAGAAATTGCGGTGCCTTATAAAACCAGCCACGGCATGGCCGAGAAAAAGTTTACCGTCTATCGCACGCAGCACGGACCTGTCATAGGCGAGGAGCACGGGAAATGGGTCACGCTCCGGCTAATGCAGGACCCCATGAAAGCCCTGATTCAATCGTACACGCGCACCAAGGCACACGATTATCGCCGTTCCGTAAAACGATGGAGCTGCACACCAACTCGTCGAACAACACGATCTTCGCCGATGCCGACGGCGATATCGCCTATTTCCATGCCAACTTCATTCCCGCGGCGCGATCCGCATTTCGACTGGACCAAGCCGGTGGATGGAAGTAATCCGGCTACCGACTGGCACGGGCTTCTGTCCATCGATGAGACGCCGCACCTGCTGAATCCCCAAAGCGGCTGGCTCTACAATTCGAACAATTGGCCGTGGTCCGCGGCCGGGCCCAGCAGCCCGAAGAAGGAAGATTATCCGGCCTACGTCGAGAACGGGCACGAATCGGCGCGTGGTCTTCACGCCATCCGGGTACTCGAAAACAAAAAAGATTTCACAGTCGATTCACTGATGGCGGCGGCTTACGACAGTTATCTTCCGTGGTTCGAGAAGCCGCTTCCAGCGCTGATCAAAGCTTGGGATGCGTTGCCGGCGGGCAATCCGCAGCGCGCAAAACTTGCCGAGCCGATCGCATTTCTACGGACTTGGAATTACCGGTGGGGCGTTAAATCAGTGCCCACAGCCGTGGCCGTCTTCTGGGCCGAGGAAGTGCGCCGCCGCGTGGCTGGGGATGCCATAGCGAACGCAAAGTACCGGAGCTGCTCCTCGAAGCGCTCTCGGCGGCGGTTCGACCGGCTGACGAACGATTTCGGAACCTGGAAAATGGAGTGGGGCGGCATCAACCGTTTCCAGCGCCTCAGCGACGACATCGTTCCGAAGTTTAGCGACGCCCAGGCCAGCATTCCGGTTGGGTTTACGTCGTCGCAGTGGGGGTCGCTTGCCTCGTTCGGCGCGCATGCCTATCCGGGAACAAAGAAGTGGTACGGCAACACGGGAAACAGCTTCGTCGCTGTCGTCGAGTTCGGGGACTCCGTGCGGGCCTATGCCGTCACGGCAGGAGGCGAAAGCGGTCACCCGTCTTCCCGTCATTTTGACGACCAAGCCGAGCGCTATAGCAGGGGCAATTTACGTCAAGTCTACTTCTATCGCCCGCAGCTTCGTGGACACACCGAGCGCGAATATCACCCGGGACGCTAGTTATCGGTAGGACCGCTGTGCTCGGGTTGTCGCCGGTATCCGACGGACGGCGTTTCAGCTTCGGACGGTCGCTATCGTCACCCTTGTTCTTCTTGGATGGATCGGTTTCGTCCTCGATCGGAGCAGTGGAATTCGGGTTGCGCCGTAAGGTCGGCTTGTTTGGGTCGTCGCTGGTCTTATCGGGCCGGCGCTGATTTTCGAGCATCGCCAGACGCGATTTCACGTCGTTGAATTCGGAGGTGGTGACGACGTATTCCGGCTTCGGCTTCAGATCCGCAATCTCTTTCTGCGACTTCGAGATGCGGTCATCGGTAGGCGGATGCGTGGAGAAGAGCTTGGACATGGTGCCCGGCTTGCGTTTTTCGAGCGTCTGAATCTTTTCGAAGAAATCGACGAACGCCCTCGGGATCGTATCCCGCCTTATACATGTACTGCACACCGAGGTAATCGGCTTCCGACTCGAAGGTGCGGGAGAACTTCAGGAACGACATGGGGACGAGAAGTCCGGACGCCTCATAAATACCATAAGCCGCCGCGCCACCCATAAAGATCAGGGGCATCGTAGCCAATTGCGCGATTTCGCCGCGCGTCGCCTGGCGCGTGCCGTGGCGCGCCGCCACGTGCGCAATCTCATGCGACATCACTCCGGCAAGCTCGGCTTCCGTGTCCGCTTTCAGGATCAGACCCGATCCACAAAGAAAAACCCGCCGGGAAGCGCGAAGGCATTTACGGTTGGATCCTCCACAACCTTAATCGTGAAGGGCACTTTTGCATCGGAGTTGCGGACCAGGTTCTGGCCCAGCGCGATTTACGTACTCGGCGACCACCGGGTCGTTGATGACTTTGGATTGGCGCTCTACCTGCTGCGCGAGCTGCTTGCCCAGCGCAATCTCCTTCTCGAGCGAATACCAGTTCACCTTGCCGCTTACGTTCCGATCGCCGATGGCATCCGGATCGGATTTCTTGTCGTCGCCGGCAAAGACGGTGAGCGGAACTGCCAGCAACAATGCCAGCGTCAAGCTAACAGAGGATCTTAGGAAAACGAGCGGTCGCATATAACTCCTTGACCAGCAGCAAGAACTTCGCAAACGGGTAGACGGCAATCGGAATTCCCGTCATCTTCCAGTATAGGGCCAAACCGGCTCCCTCTGAACATCGGATCTATCGGAGTAACGTATGCTCGGTACAATGGGTTGCGAAAAAGTGGCGCCGGCGGAGGATACCGCCTCCCTGGCGGCAAAATATCGTGCCGAATTCCCGGTCACCGAGCGAGCTGATCTACCTGAATCATGCGGCCGTAGCCCCTCTTTGCCGGCCGGCTGCCGAGGCGATGAAGGCGCTCGCCGACGACGCCTGCCGGTTCGGCTCGCTGCACTACGACAAATGGATGGAGAGCTATGCCGGTCTACGGCAGGCCGCCGCCCGCCTGATCAACGCCTCGGCGGACGAAATCGCCATCGTGAAGAACACCTCGGAAGGCATCGCCACCGTGGCGCTGGGACTCGATTGGAAAGCCGGCGACCGCGTGATCGCGTTCCGCGAGGAGTTTCCCGCCAATTACTACCCCTGGCTGCGGCTTGAAAAGCGCGGCGTCGAGATCACCTGGCTCTCGATTTACGATCCGCTGGAAAAAATCGCCGCGGCGATCCCAGGCGCGCGGCTCCTTGCGATCAGCCATGTCAACTACCTCAGCGGGTATCGCGTTGATCTGAAGTCGATCGGTGGATTGTGCCACAGCCATGGCTGTTTTTTCTTTGTCGATGCCATCCAGGGCATGGGCGTCTTTCCGATTGATGTGGAAGCCGCGCATATCGATGCGCTGGCGGCCGACGGGCACAAGTGGATGCTTGGCCCCGAAGGCAATGGCGTGCTCTATGTCCGCCGCCGCTGGCTCGACGCCATTGAGCCGGTCGAGTTTGGTTGGACGAATCCGGCGAAATACGCCGATTACAGTTCGCGTGACATGACATTGCGCGCCGACGCCGGCCGCTACGAATGCGGCACGCTCAATACAGTAGGCTGCTACGGACAACGCGCTGCCCTCGAATTTCTGCTCGAAGTAGGGATCGAGAACATAGCGCCGGCGGTGCTGTCGCTCGTCGATCAGATGGCTGAGGGCGTGCGCGCCAAGGGCTATAGGCTGATGGTCGAGCGGACGCGCGAAACGGGCTCCGGCATCCTGAGCTTTCGTCATCCTTCGATCGATTGCCGGACACTGGTGGCCGATTTGCGGCACAACAAAATTACTGCGGCGCCGCGCCAGGGCTGGGTGCGAGTGTCCCCGCATTTCTACATCCGCCCCGAGGATATCGAGCAGGCGTTGCGGGTGCTGCCTCGGGCTTAGATCAGACGCCTGGAATTTTGGAATGGGCGAGCGTGAGCCAGCCATTGCACGAAGAAAAAATCATTTTCAGATGAAGGGGAGATAGGTTACGTGAAGGCCTTTTATATTACCGAGCCCGGGAGCACGACCATCGATGAGTTGCAGCAGCCACGGCCGGCGGCGGACGAAGTGCTTCTCAAGACGCGGCTGATTGGACTCTGCGGGACGGATCTCAGCACGTTTCGCGGGAAGAATCCGCTGGTCAGCTATCCGCGTATACCAGGCCACGAAATTGCGGCGACGGTGGTGGAGGTGGGAAGCAACGTGCCCGCCGAATATCAGCCGGGCACGAACGTAACGGTTTATCCCAATACGCATTGCGGCAAGTGCGCATCCTGCAAGCGCGGACGCACCAATGCCTGCAAATTTAACGAGACGCTGGGGGTGCAGCGCGATGGCGCCATGAAGTCCTTTTTCACGGCGCCGTGGCAGAAGGTCTACCGGGCGGAAGGATTGTCGCTTGAGGAATTGAGCCTGGTGGAACCGCTCGCGGTCGGATTTCATGCAGCGGAGCGCGGGCGCGTAACGGCCGCCGATGTGGTGGCGGTCATTGGCTGCGGAATGGTTGGCTTGGGCGCGATGGCCGCGGCCGCCGCTCGCCGTGCCACGGTGATCGCTATCGATCTGGATGACGCAAAGCTGTCGCTCGCGAAACTGGCGGGTGCGCAACACACCGTGCATTCGGGCAAGCAATCGCTCCACGATGCGCTCGGGCAACTGACCGATGGCTTAGGACCGGACGTAATCATTGAAGCTGTCGGCGTGCCGGACACGTATCGCATGGCGGTGGAAGAAGTGGCGCATACCGGCCGCGTCGTTTATGTGGGTTGGGCGAAGGAGCCGGTCAGTTATGAGACGAAGCTGTTTGTCCACAAGGAACTGGACGTGCTCGGCTCGCGCAATTCGCTTGCCGAGTTTCCGGCCGTGATCGAGATGCTCGCTAAACGCGATTTTCCGGTGGCGGCGACGATCTCAGCCAGAGTTCCGCTGGCCGAAGCCGGAGGGATGCTTCGTAGTTGGAGCGAGTCGCCGCAAGCGTATTCCAAGATTCTCGTCGAAATGGACGCTTAAGCGTGAGATACAAACCGCTGGGCCGTACCGGGCTCAACGTGTCCGTGATTGGATTCGGCGCTTCGCCGCTCGGCAATGAATTCGGCGTACTCGATCCGGGCGAAGGCGAACGAGCCGTACACGCCGCCATCGAGCACGGGATCAATTTTTTTGACGTGGCACCGTACTACGGGCGCACGTTGGCCGAGCAACGCCTCGGCGCCGCGCTTCAGGGCAAGAGAGATAAGGTTGTTCTGGCGACTAAAATTGGCCGTTATGACACGGAAGCGTTCGACTTTTCCGCCAAACGCGTGCGGTCGAGCGTCGACGAGTCTTTGCGAAGATTACGGACAGACTACGTCGATATCCTGACGGCACATGATATAGAATTCGGCGAGCGTGACCAGATCGTCGAGGAAACTATCCCGGCCATGCGCGCGCTCGAGCAGGAAGGAAAGACTCGAAGCGTTGGCATTTCCGGTTTGCAATTAAGGGTGCTCGGCGAGGTTGCCGTGCGCGCGCAGGTGGATACGGTGCTCTCCTACTGCCGCTACAATTTGATGATTCGCGATCTCGATGCATGGCTCACGCCTGCCTTAGAGCCGCGGGACATTGGGCTGATCAACGCTTCCCCTCTGCATATGCGACTCCTCACGGATACTGGAGCGCCCGCATGGCACCCCGCGCCCGAAGGCGCGAAACAAGCCGGCGCCGAGTTGGTTCGTTTGTGCGGCGCAGACACCGCGACTCTCGCGTTGCGCTTCTGCCTTGATCATCCATATGTTTCGTCGACTTTGGTAGGCATGTCGAACGCCGTGGAGGTCGCCTCCAATTTACGCGCGCTCGAACAACGGTTCCCTTCTTCGCTGCTTGCACAGATCGAAACAATCGTGGAGCCGGTGAAGAACATGACGTGGCGCACAGGCCGCCCGGAAAATTATGATTTTCCGAATTGACTCGCATCATCATTTCTGGAAATTCGACGCGGCGGAATACACTTGGATCGGCGCCGGCCAGCGAGTGCTGCGAAAGGATTTTTTGCCGGGCGATTTCGAGCCTGAGCTGAGGGCGGCGGGGATCACGGGAACAATTGCGGTCCAGGCGCGGCAGAGTCTCGAGGAGACCCGATGGCTGCTCGAAATGACGGACCGGCACGAATTCATTCATGGCGTGGTAGGCTGGGCACCGCTCACCGAGGCCAATGTGGGCGCGGCTCTCGAACGTTTGGCCACCCATCCAAAACTGCGAGCCATACGGCATGTGCTGCACGACGAAGCCGACGAGGGCTACATGTTGCGCGAGGATTTCAATCGCGGAGTGGCCGAGCTCAAGGGTTTCGATCTCGCGTACGACATCCTGATTTTTGAGCGCCATTTACCGCAGACGATTGAGTTCGTGGATCGGCATCCGAACCAGATTTTTATCGTGGACCATCTGGCGAAGCCGCGCGTCCGGGAGGGCATTCTTTCTCCCTGGCGCGAAAATATACAGCAACTGGCCAGACGCCCGAACGTCTACTGTAAGATCTCTGGATTGGCAACCGAAGCGGACCACTTCAGATGGTCGGAAACGCAGCTAACTCCTTACATGGATTGGATCCTCTCCTCGTTCGGGCCGGAACGCACGCTCTTTGGATCCGATTGGCCGGTTTGCCTGCTCGCGGTGGGTTATTGCCAGTGGGCGGAGATCGTAGCCAGGTTCGTTGGCGGGTTGTCGGAGGCGGAGCAGGAGCGAATTTGGTCCGCGACTGCACGCGAAGCCTACAAATTGAAATGAAGCCCACACTGACAAGCGAATTAGCGATCGTCGTACCGACTTTCAACGAACGCGATAACGTTGCCCCTTTTCTGGCGGCGTTGGCGGCGGCGCTAGGGCAAATTCCGTACGAAGTACTCTTCGTCGACGACGACTCGCCCGACGGCACCGCCGACGTGGTGCGCGAAATTTCGCTGCGAGATCCGCGCGTTCGCGTGTTGCATCGCATTAACCGGCGCGGTCTGGCTTCGGCCTGTGTGGAAGGCATGTTGGCCAGCTCCGCGCCCTATATTGCCGTAATGGATGCGGACTTGCAGCATGACGAAGCGATCCTGCCGCGGATGCTCGAGCGCCTAAAGGCCGGAAACCTGGACGTCGTCGTGGGCAGCCGTAATGTCGCCGGCGGCAGCATGGGCGAATTTGCCCAGAGCCGGGTTCGTCTCAGCATGCTCGGCCGCCGCTTCAGCCAATCCGTGTGCCGCTGCGAAATCAACGATCCCATGAGCGGTTTTTTTGTATTGAGCCGCCCGTTTCTTATGGAGGTCGTTCATGGCGTTTCGGGAATCGGGTTCAAAATTCTGGTTGACTTACTGGCTTCCTGCCAACGACCGGTGCGCCTGGAGGAGATGGCCTATCGTTTTCGGAGCCGCCAGCATGGCGAGAGCAAACTCGACATTCTGGTGGCGATCGAATATCTCCAGCTTCTGCTGGACAAATTCATAGGAAATTACGTCTCGGCGAGCTTTGTGATCTTTAGCCTGGTAGGTGCCACGGGCGTGGTGCTGTATCTGGCCGTTCTATGGATACAGCTTTCCTGGCTGGGCGTTTCGTTTCGAAGCGCCCAGGTAATTGCTACGTTCGCCGCGATGACGACCAATTTTCTGCTGAACAATGCGATTACTTATCGCGACAGGCGGCTGCGAGGGTGGAATATTCTGCGCGGCCTCATTCTTTTCTATATCGCCTGTTCTTTTGGCGTGCTGATCAATTTGGAGACGGCGGAATTCGCCCGCGGCCAGGGACTTCCCTGGTATGCGGCCGGTTTGGTCGGCTTGGTTCTGAGCTCGGTGTGGAATTACGGAGTGACCCGCATCTTCACTTGGCGCGCGATGCGAAAGGTTCACGCGACCCGACGGGCAGGGCGTCAACCGGCGGCGGCTACGGCTGTTGCCGAGCATTGAGTCTCGAGCGTTCCTCAAAAATATCGTAGCCGCGATTGGAGTAAACGCGCACGTATTTTTCGGCCAGCAGCCGATCGAAGTAGCGGGACGCGGGCAGCGCCCTAGCCCTAGAAGTGCGTAAGAATTCTTTGTAGTTATTGCTCATCGCAATGAAGACCGGCGTCTTATGGGTGACGTAGGTGAACGAGTTGTCATCCACGATATTGCGATCGAACCCCAGCGCGAAGCCAAGTTCCGAGCCGCCCAGAATCAGGTCTCCGGGCCGGGCCGTACGCTCGAGATACAGGGCGGCAGGCAGATAAATTTTCTCGTAGTCGCGCTGGATGAGCGAAGTATAGAGCAGGCCGCCGACGCCAATCGAGACGAAGGCAGCCGCCGCAGCGGCGCTTAGAATCCGGTCGCTCCCTCCTCTGCGCCACCAGCTTACAACCCATACGGCGACGACAGCGTCGAACAGGGCCACGATGTGGATCGCGTACTTGACCTCTTTCGTGTTCTCATAAAAGGTCATCGAGACAAAATAGACTGTCCAGAGCCAGAGCAGAGTGCGAATGCCCGGATGTTCCCTGGTTTCCTTGCGGGCGAAGAGACAGCACACCGCGAGGAAGTAAACAAGAATGACGCCCAGCTTAATTCGATACAAATGCTGCATGCCGGGCTGGAATCCGGCCATTCCGGCATAGCGGCCCACCTCGCGCACCATCGCCCGAAAGGGATGGGAAAAGCCGCCCAAGCGGTCTATGTCGCCCACATTGCCGAAGAACTGCGCGCGAAACAGGTCGGGAGCAAAGCTGATGTACCAGCCCCAAAATGCGACGCCCAAAAGGTAAGGCACAACGGCAATCGCGAGCGATTTCCAACGCAAGCGGCGGCGATCGAGATAGAGAATCAAAAAAGCCAGCGCGATAAAGGCCGGCACTCCTGCGGTGGGATGCGTAAGGCCGCACGCGACGACGGCTAGCTGAGCCGTAAAAATTGCCCAACCGAAATGCGATGCCCTCAGCCACAAATAAAGGAGGACGGCGAGGGACGCGAGCCCCAGCGCCATGGCATCCATTCGCGCGAGCGCCGTTTGCGAAACGAATTGGTAATCGCAGGCAAGCGCCGCCATGGTGGCGAAGGCCATGGCTCGATCCCCGGTGAGTTTATGCACAATCCACCCCAGGAAAACAATGCGACCAAGCCCCACGCCATCGCGTGCAAGCGGGCGCTCAACAAGCTGAAACCGAAAATTTCAAACCACGGCACTTGCTCGTAAAACGTCAGGGGAACCACCCAATACGTGCGCTGGTCGATCCCTTTCCAAAAGTGGCCTGCGGGTTCGAGCAGCGGCGTAGCGGTGGTTCCGTTTTTGATAAGGCTCAGCGAGGGCGACGTGTACCAGGCTTCGTCATTCCACGGTTGGGTCGACAAAGCGCGGCCGGTTGCCAGCCCCAAATAAAGGATCAATACACCCAATAGCAAAAGCCACCAGGTTCTCGATCGGGTAGAGTGAACCATCCTTGCAGTAATTATAAGGTGCTCTCCGCGCTTCGCCGCCTGACGCCGATGAAGCAAACCAAGTCAGTTTGTCTTGAACAGCAACGTAGGCTGTTCTACGGCACACATGATTTTTGCGTAGTAAACGGTGTGGGTAGTGAGAGAACTTAGAGAGATGTTGCGAATGCCCGGTTGTGCGCCTGGATCCACGGTGATGGTGAAGGCCGGGATGATTCCCGTTGCGTCAGTTGGCCAGGGAGATGTGGCCAGGTAGATGGGGCAGGAGTGAGTGTCCGGCGCGATGAAGTTGATTTGAGCGGCCGTAGAAGTAATACCTGACACTCCGGTAGTGACGACATGCCCCTCCGCGGCTTCAATCGTGTCGATATCGGCTCCGATATCGAGCCCGTCTGAGGCGTGGTGAATGCCGCCCGAGATGTACTGGGAGGCCGATTGCAGCCGGTAATTTCCACCCGTAGTTTGACTAAGCTGATACCAGCCATTCGAGTTCAGACTCATGTTGGCGGGAATAATATTTAACCCGCTTGGCCACCAGCTTTGTACGGTCGCTTGATTCGCGTCACCAGATTGAAACACGTTATTGGAGATGAGCTGCTGTGGAGTAAACGTGCAATCGGCTAGAGCTTGCCCGGCTAATCCAGAACAAGCGTTAGATGGCACGTCCCCTAATTCCTGTCCTACGCCCTGAGTCACGCTCCACAAATACACAAAGTTGTTAGTAACATGCACGCCTTCTGTGTTGACGCCGCTCGTCCAGAACAAAGAGGGTAGTCGTCCTGCCTGCCCGACTATAGTGTTGTGGTCGATAATCCAATCTTCCGTGCCCATAGGCCCTTGCGTGAGCCACCCGTTCGGACCATTCGTAAATCCGTGGTTCACCCAGTACCAGCCACCCACAGGCCCGTTGACGTTTATGTCATAAGCGAGATTGTTGGCGAATCGATAGCGATTTACCGGGTTGGTCAGTTGACCCCCGCCAAAGACCAGCTCGGGGCCTTGGATGACTCCCGGACCGTGCTTGAATGTGTTGTTTTGGATGTTGATATCCGAGCTGCCCTGCCCGCCGACGGAGGTAAAGACGACGAACCCGGCTACTGGGTTTTGCTCGGCCCACGTACCGTCGAAGATGTTGCCATCGAGGAGGATGTTGGTGCCCGATTTCCATTCGAGCGGTTGGCGCACAAGGTAGCTCAGCCCATCGCTCAGAGGATGGCCGTACATGAACTTGAAGGGAAATTGGAAAGTGTTGTGGGTATAGGTATAGTTGGCGCGAACCCTCCCAGGTCCGCCACCTTCATCGTGATGCCACATCAGGCCCGCGCCTTCGATGTGGTTATTGACCACCATGTACGGACCTGGCCCTCGTCCGCCAATCATGAAGTTTGAGCCTTCGGTGTCGTATTCGGAAGTCAACACGTCGGGTTGCTGAACTGAGGTGATTGCGCCCGAGGTCAAATTGATACAGCCCACCGGAATGACCGTGGGGTTGTTATTGCTATCGACCGGCCAATTGCCTCTTGAGCTGCCATCCCATATAGCGCAAGTGCCTGTACTCGCCCCGGCTACACCAGCGTTGATACAAGTCGCCCCGGAGCAAGCGACGGTGACATTGACCGGATGTAAGTAAGTAAGGGCGTTCCCGTTCAGCATGTCCAGATATTCGTAGACTGTGCCGGTTCCAGTTCCCGAAATTGTTCCGGTGTGGGTGGGGATAGTTATATTTCCACTGCCACCGTTCGCCACGCCGGCAGTAATGGTATAGACGGAACCGCTTGTTTGGGAAATTGTGGACGAATTCATTGAGTGGAAGTACGTCATGTTGTGGAGATAGGAATCCACTACCGCGACATTTAAGCCATCCCAGAAGAATCCGTTGTTCACGCGGGCCGGAGTACCCTTGAAATCCCAAAATGTTTGGCGGAACACAATATTTGATGTTTCCGGCGGCATGAAAACTACAGTCGTCCATTCCAGTGGATCGCTCGACGTGTGGCTTTCGGGAGCATCCGCGGTAGTAATCCGAATGCCGGGGCCAATTTGAATCTTGCTGTTCATCCAGCCCCAATTACCATCATCAGTTGCTGTACAAAAGTAGATTCTTCCGCCGTAGTTAGAAATCGGGTCTTCCCAAGTGGCCATTTTAGAGATCCACGAGGGATCAATTCTAGTGCCAGGCGGAGGCAGTTCGGAATCGGGAGCGGCAGAGCGGATAATGATCCAATTGAGACCGCTGCGTGGTTGGGCCGCGAATCCGAAGTACTGAGTAACGGAGCCTTGATCCGTAAAGACCATCAGTGTGGTTTTGTCGGGGCAGTACACGCGGAAGTGATCGGGGTCGATGGGATGAGCGTAGAATGATTGCCCTACGACTAGTCCTGTTCCGGCCTCGCAGGAGGTGGAAGCCGGGAAGGCACTCAGGGCATCGTATATGCTGTTGAACTGCATAACTTGCCCTTCGGAAAGTCCGTGCCCTACGTAGGTAATAGCGCTTGTTGTTGTATTTACATCGGCCGGTTGGAACTTTTTGACATCGCACGCCTCGTGGTCAAAGAAGATGTTGCCACGGGTTTCGACATGGCCCACAGGCTCTTTGATGATGTAACCATGGTTGCATTGGTCGGGAAGAGCAATGTTGATGCAGGCTTGCACATCCGAGCAATCGGTGCCGACTAACAATGTGATGTAGCCGGCTGTATTGGGTGGCGTTAGATCGAACGCCAGGGGCGGAACGGGAAGAGCTGGATGGGGAGACGGAAGAGGCAAAGTAGTAACTGTCCCGCCCACTCCAGTGCTCCACGTCGATCCGCCGTCGTTGGACACTTCAGGGCAGAAATTATAAGTCGTGCTGGCGGTTAAACCTGAAAGCACTAGCGCCATGTTGCCGGTAGAGCGATTCAATCCATCGCCGGTGACTTGAATACTGCCGCCCGTTCCCGCCGTGCAGATGCCAGGGGATACGATATATCGAAGCCGGACGTTTGTGTAGGATCCCGATACATTGAAGAGGAGACGGAAATCGGAATGCGATAAAGAAGCCGGGTCGATATGGAGATTTGAGACAACCGGCGGCACGGCAAACAGAGATCCGGTAAAAAAGAGAAATGCGGTGAACCAACGCGCGGAGTTCATTAGAAATTGCTCTCCCAACGCGGCGTAGTAGCATCCGCAGAATCATAGTGGAATTGATATCTACCACCAGTTGAAAGGGCCACTGAAGTAGCCAGCGGACCTGCACTAGGCGAGTAGATCGTCTTGCCATTGCCGTTCACGGTACAGACGTGCGATGCGCTGGGACGGACGAACACGACAATATCCTGGCCTGTGGTAATTCCAGTCGATCCAGCGGGAGCGGCTGGCAAATTCAGAGTGATGTTAGCGGCAGCGCCTGCTAAGTCACAGGTAATGTATTGATCGGTGCTTAGGACGGTGTAATTGGCCGAGGCGAAGTGGTTGGTGGATGTGTTCGTACCGCAAGCCAAGCCTGCGTCTACTGTGTTTCCATTGGCGTCGAATTTCGCGCAATTGTTGGCGGTTGTGGTCCCGGTTGAGAGCTGGACCTTTGCGCCATTACCTTGAGCCGCGGTGATTGTCGTGCCAGCCACCTTAAACACATTACCGGTCCCCGAAGTATCGTAGGTTTTGTTAGTGAAGATATCGGTTGTCGCTTTGCCGGTAAGGGTGTCGGTAGCGTCAGGTAAAGTAAGTACGCGGGTAGAAGTCGGTGTACCCGTGAGCCGGAAGTAGTTAGTGCCGAATGTGCCAGAGCCAAACAGATACAGATCGCGGAAAGGCTTGACAGTCGAACCCAGATCAATGCCGGTGACCGGGAGTAAAGCGGTGTTAATGGCTACTGAGGCAAGATTGCTCAGAGCTGTATTCGCCCCTCCGCTCAATGAAGTATCCACACCAGCCGGAGTGACCTGATGGAAGGTATTATCGGTATTTGCGTAAATGTGCAGTTTGCCCGCCGCCGGGGTAGTGCTGCTTGCCTGTTCGGTCATGTCTTGGCCAACGGCGAAAGAGTTTAGGCCGGTGAAGGCATTGGCGGCGGCTTTCAGCGGCACAAGGCTGGTGATGTCGAGCAAGCCGGAAGTAACTGCCAAAGCCCCGGATGCGCCTAGCCCGAGAGTTTGCGTGAAATGGTTGGCTGCATCGCACTGGTAGAGCTGCTGCCCGGCGGGTTGATCGGTCGCAAAGTAGAGAGTCCCCGCGCTGCATGCGACGGGAAGGGATACCAGCGCGCCGGCAGTGATCGATCCACCGCCACCTCCGCTGATGGCAACCTGGGAGACAGCGGTGATTCTTCCTTTCGCGTCCACCGTCAATTGCACGGCGTGCGTAGAGTCTCCATAGGCGCCCGGACTCCCATTCACGGTGGCGAGAGTGGTGGCGCTTGAGCCGGCGGATGTGGATGTGTCGCCGGAGAACGCCGGCAGGCGGGCGGCCGATAAAGTGCCCGCGTTGATCTGGGATGCATCGATGCTCTTGTTGGTGAGTGTTTGCGTGTCGCTGGTGCCCACGATAGCCCCCACTGGAGCGCCCACGGCCGACGTGGTATTGACACCCGTGCGCACGACGATTCCGTTGGAGCCGGGATCACCGAGTCCGGCAGGCGCGCTGGCCGCCTGCGGAACCCAGGTATTCACAGCCGTGCAGGCGTATAAATTCTGTCCGGCTGCGGCATTGGTCTTGAAGAAGAGATCCCCGGGCGAGCAGGTGCCCGGCAGAGCCGTTCCGGTCTTCACCGGCCTGGTAAAGGGAGCGCTGGTGAAATCGATGTTTTTGCCTTGCGTGGCGAGATTGATTTGGGTGTTCTGTCCGTAGGAAGCCAGGACTACAGCTAGCGGCAGCAAGGCTATCCGCATGGCGCCCTTCCGGCTCGAGTGACTGATTGCATTCATTTTGTTTCTTCCTGTAGCGGCAGTGTGCTACTCGGCTGAGAGAGTAAAACGGAGCGTTCGGCCGCCAAGACCTCGGACGGCTTAAGCTGTTAAAAAGATGGGGACTTAAGAAATTTTCGATCGCCGTGATTGGGCTTTGAGACCCGTAGTACTGTTGTAGAGAATGGCGGCGCTACGTGCGAGGTAAACGGGAATTTCTGGCACGTGCGTGCTCGCGGACCGGGGTCACGAAAATCCTTGAAAGCCTGCCTCAGCGGCCCGTCCTGATTATTCTGAATTATCACCGTGTGGGAAACGCTGCGGAGACTCCATTCGACTCCGGAACATTTTCCGCCACGCCCGAGGAACTCGATTCGCAACTCGCCTACCTCAAACGCCGTTTTAACATGGCGACCCTAGAGACTGCCCTAGGTATGTTGAATGGCGGCGCCGCTCGCCGGACGAGTGTCCTGATTACATTTGACGATGGATATCTGGACAATTACACGCTCGCCTTTCCGATTCTCCGCAAACACGGCGTGCAAGGCGTGTTTTTTCTGCCGACGGCGTTCGTCGGCACGGGCAGGCTGCCGTGGTGGGACGCGATTGCCTACATGATTAAGAAGAGCCTGAAAAAGACCATTCGCCTGGATTATCCTCAGCCGGCCACGTTCGATCTAGAGAGCGACGGAGCGGTGCTTGTGAGCATGCGGGTCCTGCATGCATTCATTCAACCGGCGGTGGAAGATCCCGGGCGCTTCATCGCGGATCTGGAGAAAGTCTGCGAAACAAAGCGTCCTGAAAGCAGCGCCGAACGCCTCTTCCTGAATTGGGAGGAAGCGCGCGAAATGCAGCGGCACGGGATGGCGTTCGGCTCGCATACCGACACGCATGAGATCCTGAGCAAGCTCTCCCCCGAACGGCAGCGGCAAGAGGTTTTCCGCTCGCGTGAAATTCTGGAGCGCCAACTCGACCGGCGGATCGAAACGCTCGCGTATCCGGTTGGCCAGCGATACTGTTTTTCTTCGGATACAGTGGAGGCTTTAAAACAAACCGGATATCGAGCGGCGTTTTCGTTTTACGGAGGATTGAATCGCCCGGGAGAGATACAGCCTTTTGATATACGCCGCTACAGCGTGGGCGACCAGAGCTATGCCCGGCTTCGATTGCAAACCACCCTGGCGGCCGTCAGCGGAACACGTTGGTTCTAAAATCATCCACTTTCCGGCCGACGACCATCGCCGATGAGGCGCGCCTGATTCAGTTCCTGGCGCGCGCTTTCTCGGTAGGTACTCAGGCGGCGTTTCTCGACCCGGCCTTGTTGCGATGGAAGTATTGGACGCCGCGCGAAGACTACCTGGAAGCGCGAAGCTATGTGCTTGAACGCAACGGGGAAATTACCGCGCACGCTGGAGTTTGGCCTATTTCGACTCGAACCGAGGGCGTCTGCGCACGCGGCGCCCACATGATCGATTGGGCATCGGATGCGAGCGCACCGGGTTCGGGCGCCGCATTGGTGCAGCGGCTAATCCGGCAGTTCGATTTTATGTATTCGATTGGTGGATCCTCCATGACGCAGACTGTGCTGCCGGCATTCGGATTCAAAGAGGTGACGCAAGCATGGTTAGGTGTGCGGCCGCTGCGCCCCTTGCGCCAGATGTTGTTTCACCAGACACGGGATTGGAAGCTGCTCGTGCGCCTGGCGCGCAACACCTGGTGGTCGATGGCACCAATGGCTCGCGGGGGAAATGCCTGGAGCGCAGCCGAGGCGAGCGCCGACGATTTCGATCCACCGGTCTGGTGCCCGCGCAGTCCAGGGTTCTTTCGCTATATCGAACAGTGCCCCACGATTCACCTGCGTCTTTATCGACTCCTCGCTAAGGGCATCGAGGAGGGTTGGTTCGCGCTGAGCGTCGTACAGAAACAGGCGCGCATTGCGGGCGTTTGGTTGAAGGACCCTTCTTCGGCCAATTGGCGCAGCGCCTACCGGGCGGCCCAGGAGGTGGCGGGCTCGATCGCGGAGGCGTATGAGATTGCGGCGGCCGGGTCCGCCGGCGCGAGCGAAATGGCCGCGCAACACGCAGGATTCCGAATCGTAAGGCGCGAGCCTGTTTACTTACTGCAAAAGGTCGGGACTCCGCTGATGCCGTTTGAATTTCAACTCGCGGACAACGATGAGTTTTTCCTGAGCGCGGGCGGACCAGCGTTCCTGAGCTAATTGTCCACCCATTGGGACAGAGGCAGAATAATTTTAGTCGCTGCCTTGGTTGATTGCTAGTTCGTAAGACATGTCCCGCTTCGGGATCTGAGCAGCGTTAAATGGTATGGCGGGATTGCTTCTCTCGATTTAACTGGCTCCCTCAACATTTAAGCGCTGGCGGAGGCGGGCTAGAACCTCTGCAAACGAAGTGGCGCCTTCGAACTCTTCGAAATCGATCTCGATTGCGAACTCCTCGCCGATGAGATTCAGGAGCGTGATCTGTGCGACCGAGTCCCACGCCGGCACGCGATCCACGCTGGCCAGAGGGATGGCGGCCGGATCCAGCGTTGGAAAGGCAATCCGGAAACACTGCTCAAGTCTTGTAGCGATCTCATCCATTCCCCTTCTTTGTAACACCTCGACTACACTGCAATATGGACCTGCATCATGTCGGTTTCGTTGTCTCTGAGGTGCACTCGGGGATGGAAGCTTTTGTGGCGTCGTTAGGCGCGACTTGGGACGGAACGGTTTTCCAGGATCCTCTGCAGAAAGTCAAAGTGGCTTTTCTGACAACGCGCGCGGGGGATGCGCAAATCGAGTTGGTAGCGCCGGACGGCCCGGACTCTCCCGGTGTTGCGCTTCTTGCAAGAAAACGGCGGCGGCCTGCACCACGTTTGTTACGAGGTAGACGGCCTGGAACAGCAGATGGCGGCGATGAAAGCGCGCGGCGCATTGATCATGCGGCGGCCCAAGCCGGCTGTAGCCTTCGAGGGGCGGCGGATCGCGTGGATGCTTACGCGCGAGAAACTGCTCGTGGAGCTGCTGGAGAAGCGGTGACAAAGTGGCCGGTGCTCTTGATGGTGCGTTCGCTCGAGCATGGGGGCTGCGAGCGCGATCTTACGAAAATCGCGCTGCACCTCGACCGCGACCGGTTCGAGCCGCACGTCGGAATTTTTCGAGGCGGATTCCGGCGGCAGGAATTGGAGGCCGCTCGCGTTCCGATACTCGACCTTCCGGTTACGTCATTCGTGAATCGCAGCGGATGGCAAGGCTTTCGCAAGATGAGCGCGTATGTCCGCCAGCACAATATCCAACTCGTGCATGCATTCGACGTGCCGATGGATATTTTCGCCGCGCCCGTGGCGCGCTGGTCCGGAGTGCCGGCGATCGTCACCGCTCAATTGTCCTACCGCAACCTGGTTTCGCGCGGATCGCGTGCGGCGCTTCGATTGAGTGATCGGCTCTCCAAACGCGTGGTGGTCAACTCGCGCGCGGTCGGAGACTCGTTACGGCATGAATTCGGCCTCGCGGCGGAGAAGATTTACCTCTGTTACAACGGCGTCGATCTGACTCAATTTCATCCCGACCCACGCGTGCGACCGGCGCCACTTGCAGATGCCTCGCTGGTCGTCGGGTCGGTTTGTGTCATGCGTCCGGAAAAGCGCGTGGATTGGCTCCTGAAGGCATTCGCGCAAATCAATCCGATCGAACGGCGCGCCAAGCTCCTGCTGGTGGGCAGCGGACCGGAAGCGCCACGCCTGCGAGAGCTTGCCGAACGTCTCGGCCTGCGTGACGCCTGCCACTTTGAGGAGAGCCAAGCTAATGTCGCGCCCTGGATGCGCGCTACCGATATCTACGTCAACAGTTCCGTCAGCGAAAGCTTTCCCAACGGGTTGCTCGAGGCCATGGCTTGCGGATGCTGCGTGATTGGCTCGAACGTGGGTGGGATTCCGGAACTGGTCACTCACGGTGAAGATGGTTTGATTTTCGATTCCGGCCGGATCGAGGATCTTACAGAGATGCTTCGTTTAGCGGCCGACGACCAGCCCTTGCGCAAGAAGTTGCAGGCAAAAGCGGCCGAGACGGCACGCCAGCGGTTTTCGATCGCGGTAGCCACGCGCCGTGTGGAAAGCCTTTACGAGGATCTGCTTTCTTCCGCCAATTCGCGGTAAAGCGCGGACCACTGCTCGCGCACCGGCGCCGGATGGTAACGCTTTACGGCTTCCAAGCCACCGTTCGTTATGTGCTCCACTAGATGTTCGTTCTCAAGAAGCTCGATGCTCCGGGCAGCCAGCGCTTCGTGATCGTTTATGTCGACCAGCAACGCGGACTCGCGATCCGTGGCAACATACGGGATTCCGCCCGCTTTGGTCGCTACGATCGGCAGACCCGCCGCAAAGCACTCGAGCAGCGATACCGGCATGTTGTCTATGTTCGGACTCGTGAGATAGATATCGGCCGCATCGTACAGCTCCGTGACCTTGTCGTGAGGAACACGTCCGATAAAACGTGTGTTCTCGAGCTTTAGCTCCTGCGCCATCTTTTCGAGGGAAGGCTTTGAACAGCCATCGTGCGCGATGGTCAGCGTGGCGTCCGGATACGACTTCTGAATGATGGAGAAGGCGCGCAAAATGCATTCCACGTTGTATAGCGGCTCGAGGATGCGGTTCGTCATAAAGATCGGCCGCAGCTTGCGCCGCTTGCGATAGATAAATCGCGAAGTATCGATGATGTTGACGATGGAGCGCGCCTGCATTCCGTGATTACGGAAGACGTCCACGAGAAAGCCGGAAGGCGTGACGAGTCGATCGGCCAGAGCGATGGTCGGCTTGGCGGTTCGCCATTCCCGCAGGTGCTGGTCGCCCTGCCCGTCGTGATAGTTGAGTATGATTTTTTTGCGCCAGAGACGGCCGATGAGCAGCGCCGGCACGGTCCATAGCGCGTATGAAGTCAAGCCAGCCGAGAAAATATGAAGCACCTCGTGCTGCGGAATCGTCCAGGCCAGCCGAACGATGTATTGCGCGAAGGTCACGATGGTGCGCAATCCACGAATCGACAATATCCATAGGAACGGACGCGGCGGCCGCGGATTGATCGGCAGGAACGTAACGTCCAGGCCCTCGACATCCTCGAGAATGCCCAGCAGACGCCGCACCTGAACCGCTTGCCCGCCCAAAATATCCATGGACGGCCCGATGATGAGCAGAGAAATGCTTTTAGAGCGCATGGCTTTCCGTGGCTCCGCGGGCCGAACGCGCTCTGTACTAAGCGACGACATGGCTCCAATCGATGGATTTAGGCATCAGGTCTTTGGCTGATTCGAGCATGCGCAGGCAGCCGATGGTGGAGCGCGCGCCATCGCGCACCGTCACAGCGGGCGCTTTTCCGTTTTTCAAATCCCGAATGAAACTCTCGAATTGGGCGTCATACCCTTTTTCGGCGAACATGCGTTTGCGCCGCTGGCGGGTACCCGCGCAGATCGTGAGCTGTTTGAAGTCTTCGGTCTGGATGCCCAGTCCTTGCGAGTAGGCTTCCACGCGTTCACCACCAGACGTGCGGCTGCCCACCGTGCAGTAGGTCAAATTTCCGATGGAGCCATCGGCGAAGCGAAAACACGCCACCATATTGTTCTCGCCGATCGGATCCTGTTTTCCGGTGGGCAGCGTATACGCGGTTACGCTCTCCGGTTCGGAATCTAGCAGCCAATACATCAGATCGACAAAGTGGCATGCTTCCCCGAGGATCGCACCGCCGAGCGCGGGATCAGCCATCCAGTAAGCGCCAGAAATTCCGGGGGAATTGATGCGGCACTGCAGGACCGCCGGCGTCGTGCGCTTCGCGAGTTTTTCTTTCAGCGGCACGTAGAACGGGGCAAAACGGCGATTGAACCCGACGCTGAGGTGGCGTCCCGTATCATCCGATGCCCGCACCAGGTCGCGGCATTCTGCCTCAGTCAAAGCCATAGGCTTTTCGACGAAAACATGCTTGCCGGCTCGCAATGCCTCGAGTGCCTGCGCCGCATGATACTGATTGCGGCTTGTGATGAAAACGGCATCCACTTCCGGATCGTGCAAGACCTGCTCATAGTCGGTGGTGCAGTACGCCGCCCCGAAGCGATTTCCGTAGCTCTTGCCCCTTACTCCGCTCGTGGAATGGATGGCGCGAAGGCTCACGTCCGGGAGCTTCTGCAAAGCTGGCAAATGAGCCCAGCGGGCAAGGTTTCCAGCGCCCGCGAGCGCCACGCCGACTTGGCCGGTGCGCTTGTTGCCCTCGCGAATAGGAACTGTCCGCTTCGGGGTGTGCGGCGCCGCATCGTCGGCTGGCACGGGCGCCGGATATTCGAGCAGCACCGCCAGGCTGTTCGCGGCAGGATCGAGAATCGTGGCATACGCCTGCGGCCCTTCGGCCAGCGGGAACCTGTGTGTGATGAGCGGCTCGATCCGGACGTCGCCTCGACCCACCAGGCGCAGGAATTCCTCCATGTTGCGGTTCTCGGTCCAGCGCACGTAGGAGTACGGATAGTCCCGTCCCTGCTTCTCGTAGGCGGAATCGTAGCTGCCCGGACCATATGCGCGCGACATGCACAGTTGGATTTCCTTGAGGTACATGTCATTCCACGGAAAGCTGAGATCCACCGCTCCGATGACGACGATGCGGCCTCGATCACGGCAGATATCCAGCGCCAGTTTGCAGGGCGCGGACGATTTCGATGCGGCTGCAATGACCACGCAATCGGCGCCTTTGCCGTCGGTGAGGGCCGCAACTTGCTCCTTCAGTGCGCCGCCTCCCAAAATGGGCTCCTGCACGCCGAGTTTTCCGGCGAGCTCTACCCGATCGGGTTTCAGATCGGTAGCGATGACGACCGCGCCTTGCAAGCGCGCCAGTTGCGCCACAAGTTGGCCCACCAGGCCCAGCCCGATGACCGCGACGCGGTCTCCGAGACCGGTACTGCCAATCCGGACCGCGTTCAGCGCAATGCTGCCGAGCGTTGCGAAACACGCGTGCTCGAAGGCCACATTTGCGGGCACGCGCGCCACCAGATTGCGGCCGGTCACGATCGTCTCAGCGTGGCCCGTACCTTCGCCTCCGTAGGCGACACGGTCGCCCACCTCGAGATCCGTGACTGTGGGATGCTTTTCGGCCAGGATGCCAGCTCCCGAATAACCCAGAGCCGCATACTCGCTGAATTTGGCCCGCACCTCCCGCAAGGTCGCTACCGGGCCGTTCACCTTCATCACGTTCAGTATTTTTTGAATGTGGGAGGGATTATCAGCAACCTCTTTCAACACGCCTTCCTGGTGAATGCTGGCCGTTTCCGTGCCGCTGCTGATCAGCGAGAAAACCGGCCGCACCAAGACGTGGTGAGGCGCCGCGACCGGCTCGGGCACGTCGTCGACCAGAATGTCTTTAATCCCCTTACGGATGATTTGCTGCATTGCTTACGCCATTTTCGCACCTAACTGATTCACGGCATTGCATGTTATTCTGAGCGCGGGGGAGTCTCAAGCTTTTCTCGAATTGCGCCGATAGAAGCGTTCAGGGCGATGAAGATTCATTACGAAGCTACGACCGATGTCACTAAATACATCGACAATCACGGGAGCGTCGCTTTAGAGGAAAGAACGCCGCAGTTCGAAAATTTCATCCGTGTCCTCGGCGGTTACAAAGAGCTCACGCCACAGACCAGGATTCTCGAAATTGGCACCGGCGGCGGATGGTTTCCGATTTTCTGCGCCTTGCGCGGGCTTTCCTGCAAAGGTTTAGAAATCAGCCCTCAACTGATTGAGCTTGCTAAAGAAAATGGACGTAAACGGGGGGTCGCTCCGGAGATCGAATTGGGCAACCTGGAAGACTATCCCCTGCCTCCCAATTTCTATGACATTGTGATGGCGTCATCGGTTTTCGAGCACGTCGAGGACTGGCGAACCGGCGTAGCCAAGGTGTACGAAACCCTCAAACCGGGCGGAGTGCTCTATTTCGAATCGACCAATAAGTTCAGTTTCACGTCAGGCGAATATACGGGCGTTCCGCTCTATGGCTGGTTGCCCAATTCCTGGCGGTATGCATTGCGGAAGCGCGCGGAAGGTGAAGATATCATGAAACTCGGTATCGATTTCCACCAATTCACGCATTCGTGCTTGCGAAAAGAATTTAAACGTTTGAGATTTTCGCGGGTTCTCGACAGGGTAGATGCCGCCGATGAACAGTACGTCACCACGGGACTCCGGCGCACTGTCGTACGGATGGCCAAGCGCGTCGGTTTGGCGAAGTCTTTGGCGCTTACTTTTGCCGAGGCGACTCGCTTCATCTGTATCAAATAACAGCCTACGAGACGCTGGCTGCCTTCAGCCGAACATCCTCTACTACAACCCGCGCGGGATTTCCCGCGACGACCGAGAATGCCGGCACATCCCTTACGACCACGGCGCCGGCCGCGACAACCGCTCCTTCGCCGATAGTGACGCCCTTCAGAACGTAGACCCCATTTGCAATCCAGGCATTGCGGCAAATCCGGATAGGTTTCACGGAAACCGGATCGGGAGGTTCATCGTTCGCCCGGCGTTCCGGATCGAGTGGATGGCCGTCGGTATCCGCGAAATGGCAGTTCGAAGCGATCTTAACGCCATCCTCTACAACGATCTCTTTGTTCACTACGAACTGAACCATGTGGCCGATATGTACGTCGTTTCCTAACCGCAAGGTCGGATTGTCGAACATGCGGCTACCCGCGGCCCCGAAAAACCCGTTCAAATGCACGTTATCGCCCACATAGAGGCGGACATGCCCGCGCACATCGGGCAACAAGGTCAACATCAAATTTTTGCCGACCGATTCACAGCGCGCTCTAAAAATCGGACCCCAATAAAAAAACCGGAGTAATTTCCAGATAAGTTCCCGGACTGCGAAATGCAGAAAATAGAAACCGCGAAAGAGCGGCCGCAAAAAACCCGGTACCGGCATTTGCACATGATTCAGCGATTTTGCGAAGCGGTAGAGAAAGTCGTAAAACGGCGTCTCTCTGCGCCGTATCTTATTTAGAAGTCGGTTCGCCACTGCTACACGTCGACCCCTTCTTCTCCGAGCGCGACGCCATTAGATACAAAACCGGCCTCGCCGGTCTTCCGCTTGAAAAAAATGTAAGTGACTGCGGCCGCAAAAATCTCGAGAGCCAGCATCGTCACAGCTGCCGCCATCGGAGGCCATATCAAGAAGACAAGCGGCCCCAGAATGACAAAATTCAGAATCGCGGTGGCAAAAATTACGCGTGTCCACTGCTTTTCATAGCCAAACGCCAGCATAAAAAAAGTGGCGTATACATGCTGTAGAGCAAGCAGAAAGACAGCAAACGCCATTACCTGAAGCAGCGGCACCGAAGGCTTGTACTTCGCGCTGTAGAGAATCTTGATGATCAGTGGAGCGCCTGCAAACAGGCAAACCGACGCCAAGAAAAATGGCGCGGTGAGCTTCCATGTGTGCTTGCGCAGGAAGCGAATCGCATCTTCGCGCGAACTCACCGCCAAGTGGCTCATATGCGGATAGATGGCGGTGACCACCGGACCGACGAGCATGCGGGCTGCTACGACCAGCCGAAAGGCCGCGCTGAAGAACGCAACACCCGAAGGACCCGACCGGAACCCGACAATAATAATGTTGGTGGAAGTGGACAGTGTCATGGAAGCCATCGATAGAAACACGGGCCAACCTTCACGCAGCGCCACCAGTACCTCCGGGATGCTCGGCACGACGAAGCGTACCGAAGTCAAGAAGGGGACAGTGATCAATCCAACCGCTCCGGCCAGGACAGTCGAGCCCGCCTGAAATCCCATTGCCCAAAGATAGTCGCTGTCTTTGCGCACAAAAACAAAAATCAGGATCAATGCGACGGTTCTGGAGCCGAGATCCCGCCACAACAGATTCCCCATCTTCTGTAATCCCTGGAAGAGCCACAGCGGGAAAAGCAAATCGCCCAGCGTAGCGAGATAGCTAAGACAGAACAAGACCAGATTAGGCCGCAATTTTGGCGTCGCCAATACAACGCCGAGCATGATCACAAAACCGAGAACCGTCAGCGCCGCTTTGGCCGCCATCACGGAACTGAAGATCTGGGACAGCTTCTTTGGGTTGTCGCAGTGAATCGAAATCCGCCGCGTGGCGGTCAGATTAAATCCGTACTCCACTAGGGTAATGAAATACCAATTAAAAGCGGTTGCGTAGGCGATCAGCCCGAAGTGGTCTGTGGTCAGAACTCGCGAGAGGTACGGCAATACGAGCAAAGGAGCAGCGTAGGTGCTCATCTGAACAACCAGAAGCGCCGCTGTGTTCTTTACAAGGCGATGCCGGAGCTGACTTACCGCCCATTTCAGCATGTACTTACCGGACTTGTTCGATCGTATCCACGATCTCAGTGACTTCTTGATAGAGCTTCGGACACTTGGCGGCAAAAGCTTCGCGCGTCAACGGTGCTGTTGGGTTTCCGGCCAAACTGGAGAGAAAATCCCGCATGGGTCCATTTTTCGGGGTGGATATAAAGCTAAAAATGATCTGTTGCACTTCAAATCTTTGAAATAATTGAGCTAAGCATTGATACTCGATGCGCCTCGAAAACGCCCGGCAGCTCATTACCCAAGTGTCTAATCGAAGGCGGTCCGCCGCCCGCTCCCCTCGCAAGACAGCGATTTTCCCCAAAGGGCCAAACTTGTCCCGATAACCCACCACGGCAACAAAAGAGTCCGGAGTCTGCAGGCTCTGCCGCCATTCGGCTTCCGTATAGCGAATACCGTTCAAATTGAACTGATTCGTCTTATTCACCAGTTCGACTACCCTTCTATCGGTTGTAGGGGGATCAAACTCCAGAGTGATCGAGGCTTCGGCTGTGGCAAGAAAGTTCTCCGCCAAATCATTGTTGCGAGTGCCGTCCGCTACGTGCCGGTTCTGCTTGATGCTCTCAAGCCGGTAGGCGTCTTCTTCGGCGAGCAGAGGTTTCCCAAACAAATCGCGCAGCCGACGCAGCATCGTCAAACCGGCGGCATAATCCGATTTGGGAAAAAGAATACACTCCATTTCCGGAAAGGCCGCACGAACCTCTTCGAGCTCCATGCGGTTATCGTCCACGAATACCACGCTGTCGGCGCCCACGTTCCAGGTTTTTAGAATGCGCTCGACGGATCCCGATTTGGCGTCCCAATGCACCTCGGCCGGGTAAATCTTCCCGCGCGTGAGGACGAGGTCCGCTCGGGCCAATGCACGCTCCACCACCTCCGAAGCATTCTTGCTGGCAATTGCGATAAGCACGCCCTGATCCGCTAACGCATCGAGCATCTGCTGATAGAGGCCATGCAATTGAGCGTGACTCGCAAGATCCCAGGCGACGCCATCGTGACCCTCCTCGCCGACAAGCCCAAGCCACAGCGTGTCGTCGAGATCCGTGATCAGACCTTTTTTCGGTTGTGGCGATACGATCAGCGCCGCCATGGCTTCTCCCACGGAGTCCGCATGTTTGAGCATGTAGGGAAATCCGGCGTGGAGATCAGCGCGCAAATCGTAGCGCTCATCGGGCCTGGATCGCTCGTTCAGACGCTCTTCGTTTACCAGCAGCACGGATGGATGCGAGACCAGGCGGCGGGCAAACCCGGCCACCAGTTCCCGCAGCGCGATTTCGGCGCCGCTCGCCTGCCAACCGGAAGTGTGAAACGCGGGAGTGAGTGGAAGAGACGGCAGCATGAGGGCCACTTTGACGGATGCGGGCATTTTGGAAATCGCCACCTCCAGCCGGCCCAACGTAGCTTCAACGGTGTCAAGGATATTCGCCGCGACGCGCTGTCCCCAGCCGCCTAGTTTCCGGTAGCCGAGCCGCGGATCGAGATCGGACCATTCGATGACGATGGCCACGGCCTGCGCACCCGCCGGCTCAAACTGCTCCAGCGTTCCCGCCAAATCGTCATAGAGCCCGGTTGAGAGACGAACCTTGCGATCGGGTAACGCAATCTGCAGATGGGCTGCCAGGTAATTCTCGAGGTGTAGCGGAGTAAAGCCGCACGCGAGTAAGACCGGAAAGGACTGGGCGTCGGCGGGCGCTCTTTGGAGTATAGACAGAGCTTCAGACAGTTTCACTGTTAGGCCGCAAACCCTTCATCTAAGTTAAGCACCCAGTTAAGCACCCACTCTAAGCGCTTACCAGGTCGAGCACCGGTAGTCCCGATTTGGCGATCTGGCCGCGGATTGTTTCGGCCTGTTTCTGCACTAGCACCAACTGGTCGGACCATCCGAGCAAATCTTCCACCGACGAGCACAGCAAGCGCCCAATGTGCGGGATCGTCTGCAATATAAAGTTCCGGTTACTGCCGTAGATGGCATCGAGCTGAATGTGCGGATCGAACACTTTGACGTCGCGGCCCTTGCCGATGAGTTGCTCGAGCAGCGTGACAACCGGACTTTCGCGCAGATCATCGGTATTTTCCTTGAACGCCAGTCCCACCACCCCGAGGCGTTTCGCGGGCAGGTCCAACACCTTCCCGATGGCGCGCGCCAGATGCTTGTCGTTGCTGGGCAGCACGGTTTCGAGCATCGGCAACTGCAAATCCAATCTTCCGGCCCGGTATACCAACGCGCGCAGATCTTTCGGCAGACACGAGCCACCAAACGCAAAACCGGGCTTCAGATAAGCCGCGGAGGCATTCAGTTTCAAATCCTGGCAAACCGTTTCCATCACCTCGCGGCCGTCCACGTTCAACGCGGAGCTGAGCGCCCCGATCTCATTCGCAAAGGCAATCTTCACAGCGTGAAATGCGTTGCAAGCATACTTGATCATTTCGGCCGTTCGCAGCGAGACAAGCGATGGAGGAAACTGGAGCGGCTCGTAGATGGCCGCCGCTCGCCGCACTGCTTCCTGGTCCTCGCCGCCTACGACAACCAGAGATGGTTCCATGAAGTCCTTCACGGCGGTTCCTTCGCGCAGAAACTCAGGATTCGACACAACCAAAGCATGGCTTCCCAGAACGGGCATTACTATTTCCTGGCACGTACCGGGAAATACGGTGCTGCGAATCGCGACGATCAGCGGCGTTCGCCGGTTCTTGATCAGTCCGGCAATTTCGGCGATCACGCGGCGCAGTTGATCCAGGCCGAGATTCCCGCTCTTTTCCGAGGGCGTGCCGACGCAGATTAAAGCGATCACAGAGCCTTGCAGGGCTTCTTCGAGAGAAGTGCTCGCCCGCAACCGGCCAGCCGCAACGTTCTCGCGAACCAGGCTCTCCAAGCCCGGCTCGTAGAATGGCGCCTCGCCTTTGAGTACGCTCTCCACTTTGTGGTCGTCCCGGTCGACGCCGGTCACTGTATGGCCAAGGCCGCTCAGGCAGGCCGCGGTGACACAGCCTACGTAGCCCATGCCGACCACCGCGATGTTAGTTGGAGACCAACTGTCACTCATGTTTTATCAGCCAACTTTCCAGTTTCCTCCAAGATTGCGCGAGCCTCCTCGACATCGATCTCTTGCTTTACTTCGACCGTAAGCAGCATGGCGATCGCTGCAGGCAACGGTCCGTGGACGCGTGCCGCGAGAAGCCGGCCCGCCGCCTTGACACCGTAGGCGCTAGAGAGTTGCGACGCCTCCTCGATCGCGGGGCTCGAAAACGATAGATGTACTTTCGAAGCTGCAAGCCCAAGCTGCCAGATTTGCCGGCTATCATGCTCGCCGGCGGGGCCATCCACCTCATCCAATACGAGCAAGCGCCCGGATTCCAGCAGGATCGAACGCCGATGTGTAAGGCCATTATAACGGCAGGCCGCCTGCGCCATTCCGCCGCTCGCGTCCGCTCGCCAGGCGCTTAGTTCCACTTCCGGTTTGCTGTTCCAGCGGAACGGCCCGGCAGCCTGCGCTTGATCTTGTCCTTCGATCGATATGGTATTGTGTGCCGCCGTGCCGCGAAACCAGTTTCGCGCCTCCGGGTCGGCGACGTACGTGTATGTGCCGGGATCGATGAAGACCGGCTCGCCCCGGAACCAAACGAGCACACTCAGCGTATCGGCATGACTGTGCCCCGCTCCGCCCCAGCCTAGCGGGCCCGCATCAAATTGCACGAAGAGATCTCCGGATTGGAGAAACACCGTTCCGCTCTCCTCGAACCGGCGCCCTCCGATTGGAGGCGCTTGCTCGAGGCGTGCTGCGGCTAGATGCTCGGCGCCCAACCACCACGCGGCTTGCTCGGCGACGATTTCTCGCGAACCGATCCATCGCTCATTCGCGAGCAGAATGCCGCAGGTCGTCAACGTCGCGCGCCCGAAACGATCGCGTTCCCCGAACGGATGAAACAGCCTACCTCCATCGTCATCACCCGAGAATGCCATACGCCGCGCCGGACCGAGCAGCCAATCCAGGTAATCCGCCATGCGCGCCAACACCGGCTCCATGTGTTTTGGCCGGCCGGCGATTAAGTAATAAAACAGAAAAAAATCGAGCGCATACACGTGGTAATAAGTGGATTGCTCGAAATGCGAGCCATCCGCTCTGACCTGAAACGCAAGTTGTGCCTCGACAACCTCCGTCCCCCGCGTCCTCCAGCGCTCCGATTCGGGGAAGCCGGGGAACAATACCCCGAGAGCGTGCAGCGCAACAGCTTCTCCGAGCAGATGGGTGTTGGGCGAGAAGTAAACCGACAGATTTTCCGCCAGGTGACGCCCGTGCCGGTACAGTCCGGTCAGGAAGCGGCGCCGGAAATCTTCTGGCATCGCCTCGGCGGTCAAATGATAGATCCAGATCCAGGACAGGCCGCGGAAGGCTACCTCGAGCGCGCTCGCCCAATTGATGCCGCGCTGGAACGGATTCTGTTCGAGCCAGCTCTCGATTTGCGCAAAGATTTCCCGCGGGTACTCTTTTGTTCCGGTCAGCGCATAGGCTTGCCCCAGCAGAACCAGATGCTGGTGCCGATTCAACTCCCAAATGAATTTGTGGTCTCCTACGATGGAAAAATCCAAGTAAGGAATACGCCGGAAATATTCGAGGCCGGATTCCCTGCCGTGCTGGTAATCGCGCCGCCACCGGATTTCGGGGCCGGTTTCGACTGTCGTCCCAAGCAACGGAAAACGGTGCGCCAGTACACTTTGGGCTGTGGCTTCTACCCATTCTTTGTAGGCTGACCCGCGCAGTGCGGCGGCCACGGCTTGCGTATCCGGAAGCGCCAGCTGCAGCGGCACAACGCCCGTGAACTGCGGCGGGAGCAGAAGAAGACGTACATTCGCGGCTTCCTGTCCGGCACGAAACTTCAGCTCAGCGAGGCTTCGCATCCGCCTTATTCATGAGCATCCAGCAGCGCGAATGCAAACAGAGTATCTCCCGCACCCACAGTCAAATATTGCTTGTCGGCCAACAAATAAGTCTCCGGGCCATTGCTGAGCGACTGGGTCATCGGAAAATGCCAAAGAATCGTGCCGTCCTTCGGCGCGTAAGCGATCAGATTTCCCGCATAATCTCCGGTGAACAGAAGATTGCCGGCAGTTGTCAAAATGCCCGGCCCGCCCAACCCAAACCCGGCGCCGGCCGGATAAGGATGACTCCAGACCACGTTGCCGCTTTTGTAGTCGATCGCTTCCAATAAATGCTCCGACCACAATCCGCGCGCCGATCCGCCGTAGCCTTCCGGCCGTTCATCGGTATCGGTCAAATAAATTAGGCTGTACCCGTGCATGGCGTTCACGTAAAACAGGCCAGTGTCCGGACTGAAACTTGGAGGCAGCCAGTTGGTACCGCCACCGCCGGGTATCGTCAATAAAGAACCGTCGACGGTTGGGTTTTTGGCGGGATCAGGAATCGGCTGACCTCGATCGTCCACGCCTTTCGACCAGTTCAAAGGAACATACGGCTTCGAAACCAGATTCTTCCCGGTCACTCGATCCAGTACAAAAAAATAGCCATTGCGCGCGGCCTGCGCGAGCAGCTTACGCGGCTTGCCATCCACTTCCGCATCAAACAGCACGGGCGTTTCTACGTTGTCCCAATCATGCGTATCGTGGGGCGACGCCTGAAAATACCACGCCATTTTTCCTGTATCCAGATGCAAGGCGACTATTGAACAGGTCCACAGATTACTCCCCTTGCGCCCTTGGCCCGCATAGACCGGATTGGGATTGCCGGTCCCCCAGTAAAGAAGGTTCAACTCCTTGTCGTACGTGCCGGGCAGCCAGGTCATGCCGCCGCCGTGCTCCATAGCAGCGGCATTCGGCCAAGTCTCCGCGCCGGGTTCGCCAGGCCGCGGCTCGGAGTTCCAGCGCCATTGCACATCGCCCGTCTCCGGATCCCGCGCTTCGAGAAAGCCGGGCACATCCATCGCGTCGCCGCCCACGCCGACGATGACGTGATTGCCCACGACCAAAGTGGACATGGTAGTGAAGTATTGCATCTTCTCGTCGGCAACCTTCTTCCGCCAGCGCTCCTTACCGGTCTTAGCGTGAAGCGAAACGAACCAGCCATCGGGCGTCATGAAATACAGCCAATCGCCGTACATGCCCACTCCGCGATTCCCGACGAGATGCCCACCCTGATCCTGCCAATCGTAATGCCAGACCTCGCGCCCGGTGCGCGCATCCACCGCATAGACGTGGTCCGGAATCGTGAAGTAAAGAATCCCGTTCACCATCAGCGGCGTCGATTTGATTTCCACTGCGCCGACGCCGCGCTGCGAGCCGACATTCGTGATGCGATACATCCACGCCAACGCGAGCGAATGAATGGTCGAGGAGTTGATCTGCCGCAACGTGCTGAAGCGCCGGCCGGTGTAATCGCCATTGTAGGTCGGCCAGGAGGTCGTCGGCGGCTTTCCGATGCTTTGCGGGTTCAGGAGTTGCGCGATGGATAACCGGCCGGGTCCAGCGGCGAGCAGCGCCAAGACGGCCAGACGAGATAGATTCCACTTCGGCGTCACCCGATTGGCCGTGAGATCAGCCCGCTTATTTGTCCGCACTCCTGGATTTTACGCTTGTCGTTTTGCTCGAAGGGATACGAAGTGAGCTGCCCCTTATTTGATACGGGATCTTGGACTTGTAAAATCAAAAACGATGGCAGCGAAGATTTGAAGATCCTGATTACAGGTGCGTGCGGTTTTGTCGGTAACCGGCTCGCACTCGCACTCCGGCGTCTCGTCGACAACGTTGAAATCTACGGCATCGATAATCTGCTGCGACCGGGCAGTGAAATGAATCGGGCTTCGGCCGCCGCCGCGGGCATCCGTTTTTTTCACGGCGACCTGCGCCTGCGCAGCGATTTGGAAACGCTGCCCGCCTGCGAGTGGGTTATTGACGCGGCGGCAAACTCTAGCGTTCTGGCTGGCGTGGACGGACGTTCCAGCGCGCGGCAAGTCAGCGAACACAATCTCTCCAGTACGCTCAATCTCCTCGAGTATTGCCGCGAGCACGGATCAGGCCTCGTTCTGATCAGCACAAATCGCGTTTATTCGGTTCGCGATCTCGCCGGGCTACCAGTACGGGACAGCGGTTCCAGCTTCGCCCTGGACGACACGCAGGCTCTACCGACCGGTGTGAGTCCATGCGGAATCACCGAGCAGTTTCCCACGCGCCAGCCCATTTCAATTTATGGGGCTACCAAGCTCGCCTCGGAAGTCATGGCAATCGAATATGGCTCCACATTTGGATTTCCAGTATGGGTGGACCGCTGCGGAGTGCTCGCGGGGGCCGGCCAGTTTGGCACCGCTGAACAAGGCATTTTTTCCTATTGGCTCCATGCACATGCCGCCCGCCTCCCATTGCGTTACATTGGATTCGGCGCGCGCGGCCTCCAGGTGCGCGATGCATTTCATCCCGACGATCTCGCACTGCTGATTGAGCGGCAAATTCGCCGCGATCCCCCCTCCGAACCGATTTATAACATTGGAGGAGGCCCGGCGAACGCGATGTCCCTGGCCCAATTGACCTCCTGGTGCGACCGCCGCTTCGCGCCCTACCAGCCACAGGCCGGTGACCGAGAGCGCCCCTTCGACGCTCCCTGGATCACTATGGACTCCGCGCGCGCGCGCGCCGAATTTGGCTGGGAGCCTACGCGCACGCTTCTGTCAATCCTCGATGAAATCGCCACACACGTCGAAACGAATCCCGGCTGGCTGGTCCGGTGCGGCGCGGTATGAGCTCCAATTTCGCGCGTTCGGATGCGCCTCCTCTTAAGCTGCTGAGTATCGTGATTCCCGCTCGCGACGAGGAAGGATGCATCGCTTCCACGGTCGAGCATCTCTACGTTGAGTTGAACATTCAGGGCATCCCGCATGAGATTGTGGTTGTCGACGATGGCAGCTTGGACGCTACCTGGCGGAAGATAATGGAGGTCGCCGAGCGCGTCCCCACGCTCCGTCCAGTGCAGAACACAGGACTGCACGGCTTCGGCCGCGCCATCATCCGCGGCCTCGATCACATGACTGGCGATGCGGTGGCTATCGTGATGGCGGATGAATCCGATGATTACCGCGACCTGGTCCGCTACTGGAACCTCCTCAACGAAGGGTGGGATGCCGTATTCGGCTCGCGCTTCATTAAGGGTGGCGGCGTGATTGATTATCCGCCTTTGAAACTGCGGATAAACCGGCTTGCGAATTTTTTCATACGCATGCTGTTTCACGTTTCCCTGAACGACACGACCAATGCGTTCAAGGCTTACCGCCGAACCGTGATCGATGGCTGCCGGCCTTTGCTCTCTCCCCACTTTAATCTCACCGTCGAACTGCCTCTCAAAACCATCGTTCGCGGCTACACATGGACGGTCATTCCCATCACATGGCGGAACCGCCGCAGCGGTCAAGCAAAATTAAAAATCAAAGAAATGGGCAGCCGCTATTTATTTATCTGCCTGTATGTCTGGCTGGAAAAATATTTCAGCCGTGGCGACTTCCGGAAGACGGGCTGAAACGAGCTCGCTTATTTGCAAACATGAGGTTCGCCGATACTCAGCCATTGACCCCAACCACGGCCACGATCTTCTGCAACGATTTGCAGACGCTGTGCATGAGGCGGCAAGTCGATTGCCCAAAAGCTCCACTTGGTATTCTCGCCGATTTGAGGCACGGACGCGATAGTCTCCCCTGTATCCACGTTGATCAGAGTTTCAGAAAGACCTTCCGTCGAAGGTCCGTGCGCGCTGGCCAATGCCAGACAATTTCCGGGAGGCCTCGTAAATGGAGCTGACGTGAGTGCGCCGGTATTGGCATCGCTTCCGGCATAGCTTTCGTAATAAGAAATCGCCGGCGGCGTATTTATAGGAGCACCCGGAAGAGGCCCATTTTGGATCCAGCTTCCTTGCACGTCCCATCGGATCGGCGGGATCGATGCTCCAACCCGATCGTAGTCCAGAATCCGGATCGGAGGAATGGCGGTTGGTTTCCCCACCAGAACGAGCTCCCTACCACGACCCTGAATAATGTAAGGTGAAAACGACTTGCTTTGGAAGCTGAGATTTACGAATCCCACCCAGGCGATAGACTGCGGTGTCTCGGATGACGCAAGCCCATGCGGCAATCCGACAGGCAGTTTCCTTCCAAATCCGATGATTCGTTTTTGGCTATCAAGAAATACCAGCTCTTGCGCATGCCAGATCCGGCGTGGTGAATCGGTCCATCCGAGTACAGCCAGCCCTGATTCGAGCGGATAACTCGCGGTAACCGCTCCGGCCTCGCGCTCATTGGAAACGAAGCGGAAAACCGCCGAAGCCGGTCTGCCGAGCCAATCCATTCTTCCGCCGGCAAACGTAGATAGACGATTCTTACGCAGGATTGGCAGCGCCTCCTTCACAGGCGCCGCGTCGGGGAACACGGTTCCCATCAGTCCTGGATCGTCAACACTCGATTCAAAAGCCAGAGAAGCCAATTGGCAATTAGCGAAACTGTTTCTCGCAAATTCAGACCAATCGCGAATGCGCCGCGACTTGCCCGTGAACGCAAAGCACAGTGCGAAAACGCTCACATAAAAAACCCAGAGATAGTAGCGCGAGCTGCCAAACAGCCATCCAGTCGCCAAAAGCAAAGCGGCCTGAGCGGCCAATGGAACGACTATGTACCGGTGTGCCGTGGCTGCCCCGAAAGCCGGATCCTGCGGGTTCATTCTTCCCAGCGCCGTGATCGCCGCGGTAAGAAGGCACAAAAGATAAAAGCCGAGAAAAACAACGCTGTTCCGGGCGTTCAACAATCCACGCCTGGCCACTAACAGGATAAAAGCGAGATATACCGCCAGCTCGAAGAATCCCACGGAAATTCCGAGTCGCGGTCCGATTACGGTGAAAGGCATCCCGAGATAGGCGGCCACGAACGAAAGCGCATAGAAGGGATGGGCGAGTAGCGCACCGAAGTTGGTCCCGGCCGAAAATCGATAATCGACGAAATACAATCCAATCGATGCCACGCCACTCGCGGCCAGAATGAAAAGCTGAAGTTTAGTCAAGCGTAGAATCCAGGCCGCTAACAGAATCACGGCCCAAAACAGTAATCCATTTGCCGAGGTGTAAGTACAGACAATGGCGCACGCAATGGAACCGGCGAGAAACATTGAGGCTCGTCGGGAACCTGTCACGCACGTGAGCAGAAAGAGCGCTAACGCAGCACTAGCCAATAGTAGTGACCACTGCACGAGAAACGCGGCGCCGACCGAAAAAGCGCCTCCTTCCCAGCCCATGACGATACCGGCGAGAAGAATGGTGCAAAGGCGGACGAACAGAGGTACCCGCCTATTTCGGTATTGCGTCGCGGAAAACAGAAACCATATACCGAAATAGAAGAACGCGTTGAGAACTATGGGCAGGATTTCGCGCCCGCGGAAGAATAGGTAATCTGCGGCAAAAATGATTTCAGGAAAAACGATTCGATGTTCGCTATGCTGCTGCCAGAAAACACGAATGTCCAGGTGACGATAGTGATCGATCTTCGTTACTGTATTCCAGTAATCGAAGTAAGGAAGCGGGGAATAGGAACCGACTACCGTTCTTCCGAAGTGAATCCAGATAGCGGCCATCCAGACGACGAGAGCCGCGATGCTAGCACATGTTATCCAGCGGCGAGTAGCTTCCCGGCGATTGCCCTGGCCCTCCGCGATCACTCGGTCACCCTACGGCCGCTCCAATTCACTTCAGCGTCACTAGGTAGGCGGTGAGATTGTGCATATCGCTGTCACTGTATTGGTCAAGCAATCGGCGGTGCGCGGCAAGTTTATCTTCTACTGTGACCTTTATTCCTTTATCGCGAGCATAGGAGTGAACTTCGCCCTGAGCGTCGGCGAGCGAGACATTGAAATCGTCCAGGTGTTTGAGCGTTCCATTCACCTGTTCGCCTGATGGAAGACTCACCGTAACCTTTGGCGGCTCCCGGTTTGCAGGATAGAGGAAAGTTTGTTGCAACTCGGCGGGATTGAGTTTAGCGCCGATGTGCAGCAAGTCGCCGGTTACCGAATGGCACGTATTGCACTTACCTGGACCGTTGAAGTAGGCTTCGCCTGCGCTCGCATCTCCCGTCACGATGTTCTTAACCTGGTAGGTGCCGCGGTTGGCGGCAAGCTCTACCTGCATGTGGAGAAACTCGGCAATGTCAGAGATCTGCGCTTCGCTGAGAGCGGGAAAGGCAGGCATTCCGCGCGACGCCCTGCCATTGTGTACGACGGGTCCGATTTCTTCGCCCTTGTCGTCGTGCAGCACGATACTCGACCGAAGCAGATCGGGACCAGTGTCTCCGCCGCGCGCGTTGGCGCCGTGACAAAAAGAGCAGTTGGCCGCAAACAATGGTTTACCGCGCGCCGCCGCCGCGGCATCCGGCTGCCGCCCCAAGCCCAAAAATTCGCGCGTGCCGCTGGCGCCACGCCTACCCTGTCTCGGAGGCTGCGCCGTTTGGGCCGCGAGCAAGCCGCACCCCAAGGCGATGAGCAATATCCGCACTCCTGGATTTTAGATCATCTGCTCGCTTCGGCGCGCAGCAACATGACTCCCGTGCTCGAACCCATGGAATCGTAATAGGTGTTGAACCGCTTCGGCTCTGACACCTTGTTGTATGGTTTCAGATTATTTGCCCATCGAAAGCCGAATGGCTGATACCAAAGTTCCGCTTCAATCTGAAAAGGGTCCGCGGCTCCGCCGTAAACCGCGATATCTTTATCCCGCGCAGCGCGGCGGACATGGCAGTTACGCTCGTGGCCACGTGCAAAGTGGCATCCAGCTTCAGGTAGGCGTCGTTTTTTACCAGAGCGTAAGCCGCAACGGCGAGCGCGATCACGATTGCGCCGAAAAGAGCGGTGAAGGAATCGTCAAGCGGGGTCGCGCGGACATTCTCATGCGGTTTTCGCGTGCTATACCAACTTGATCTTATACTTGCCCGCCACGTAAGATGAAGTTCTCGATGCCGCGATTCGCTATTGGTTTCCTTATAGGCCTGATCGTTTTGCCTCTGTTCGGATGGCTCTACTTCCGGTTCGGTTATGCACCCGTCGCTACGGCGTCCTCTCCCATGCCGTTCGAAAAGCAGTTAGCACACATTGCGTTGAAAGCCCGCATTCGGAACGAAGCGCCGAAGAATTCGATCTTGCAACCGAGTGATGAAAATTATCAGGCCGGTGTCCATGTCTATCGCGTCAACTGCGCAGCGTGTCACGGGCTGCCAGGCCAGGCGGAATTTGCTACCTCGAAGGGCATGTACCCCCAGCCACCCCAGCTATTTAAAGGAAAGGGCGTAACGGATGATCCGGCGGGCGAGACATATTGGAAGGTCGCCAATGGTATTCGATTAACCGGCATGCCCGCATACAAAGGCTCCCTGAGTGAAACGGAGATGTGGCAGGTCAGTCTGTTGCTCGCCACCGCCGACAAGCTCCCGCAGCCGATCCACAGCCAACTTGAGCAGCCATTGAAGCAGGACTAGACCGGCGGCGCGTTATTCGGACTTGTCGGTCGCGATCAAATCGGACGCAAGATACGCCTCAGGATTGTGATCGAACCGATGCTGGCAGGTTTCCGAACAGAAGTAATAGCGCATTCCTTCATAGTCGCTCTTGAATTGAGCCTTCGAACTGTCAAGTCTCATGCCGCATACAGGGTCGACAACTGTGCTATCTGACATTTCCTTTCTTCCTCCTTTCTGCCGAAAGATGGTTCTCAAACCAGTCGCTCGCAAGCTCACCTACTCGTTCGAGAGTTCCTGGTTCTTCGAATAGATGGTTTGCTCGGGGAACGATTTCTAATTTCTTTTCGCATTGGAGTTCCTTCAGAGCCTTTTCATTTAAGTCGATGACGGCGTAGTCGGAACCGCCGGCGATAAGCAGAGTTGGCGCTTTGACTTTCGGCAGGAATGTTCCGGCCAGGTCGGGTCTTCCGCCGCGAGAGACAATGCCCCGTATTGGTCCTGGAACCTGGGCCGCCGCAATCAGGGCTGCGGCCGCGCCGGTACTTGCGCCAAAGTAGCCCAGTGGCAAATGGCTGATTTTGGAATGATCCGCTATCCAGCGGGTTGCCTGAACGAGGCGGTTTGCGAGCAGGTTTACGTCAAATCGTAAATGGCCCGTCCGAAGATCGACCTGCTCCTCATCCACTGTGAGTAGATCCAGCAGCAGTGTGGCCAAGTTCCTCGCCTGAAGGAAACCGGCGACAAATTTGTTGCGCGGACTTAGACGGCTGCTCCCACTCCCGTGAGCGAAAAGGACAACACCCTGCGCGTCGACCGGAACCGTGAGATCGCCAACGAGACCCGCGGGAGGAATCTCAACCGAGCATTCTGAAATTTGGAAGTCAATTGGCACGCAGGAGACAGCTTTTAGTGGCGATATTGATCGTTCTTCAGAACATTGAATCCGAACCAGCCCCAATACACCTTATGCTTCTGGATCAGCCCTTTTTCGATTTCCATCACCTCAACGAAATCCATCTGCTCGCCATTGGGCGTCTCGTGCGGGTATTCCCAAACCACTTTCCTGCCGTCGGTAAAGTACCCGGTTCGATAAAATTGCCGGACCTTCGGCTTGCGCGTGGCGAGTATTTCAAAAAGTTTCTTCAGTTCATCGTGACCATTGCAGACGCCTGTATCCGTGCCCATCAGGTGAGGCACCAACGGGCTTTCGAGGGTGGCGTCGGGGGCGTACAAGGCGAGAAGTGCAGCAGGATCGTTGTTCGCAAGCGCTTTATCCCAGTCGTGGTAAATGCGCTCGACGTCGGGATACGACCCGTTTGCAGCCGTGGATTGTTGTTGCTGCGTCGCTTGAACTGGCATACGTTCTGTCCTTTCAATCAATGGACTCTAGGGAATCCGGTTGTCGTTACAATTTATCGGGCGAAAGGCTCTATTCATTGGAGGCGTACATGCCAGAAAAGAAGACGATTGAGCGGGCAAAGAGAGACAAGGCCGAAGGGAAGGCGCCCACCACGCAAGCGGGCGAATTCGTGCGCGAGGAGATGGAGCACATTCGGCAGGGTAAACATGGAGCGCGATCCCCGCAGCAGGCGATCGCTATTGGACTCTCCAAAGCTCGGCGGTCGGGCGTGGATCTTCCCCCGCCAAAGAAGGGTACGGCGTCGGAAGCCACTCGCAAAAGCGCCGAACGGGATCTGAAGAAAGGCCATAGCGGCAAACAAACCAAACCAGCGGCAAAACGCTCGCGAGCCCGGGTTAAGGCAGTAAAGCGGGAGCCGCGATCGGCCGCTTCCAAATCGGCCCTCTCGAAACACGCGAAGCACGCGGCTGCCAGGCGGCGAACGCGAGGGAAAGTGACAAGTTCCGGCGGGACTCAGTAGGGTTGATGGCGGAAGCTAATGGGAGTCGGTCCGGCTGCAACTTTTTAGAATCGCTATATAGCTGATTGTTCGTCCGCTACATCCTCAACAACGACGGAATCCGCTACCCAATACAACCTGAGCCCGTGAATGGGAACTCAATTCGCCTGGACAGTTACTGCCGGGCGGGACATCTGGCTCAGATCAATTTACGAGGTAGCCCCCGCCCCTCAGTGACATCCACTTGTTGCCTTTGAAATCCGGGTCCGCCTTGTTAAACTTCGGAAGCGGTTCGTCGTCCGCAAAGACTCGCCATCGTGCTCCGTCAAGGAATGAATTATATTCTTATCGCTCCGATCGGGAAAATAAGACGCGCTCAGTTGTTGGGTCTTCAGATCCTTAGGGGAGTCGGCCCAAGAAAAGACTACCAGATTGTGAATGATGATGTATGAATTTTGCGGTTGTGCGAAGACATGGAATTGTAGTTGGAGTGTCTCGCGAATAGGTGTCGAGCTGAGTAGCAGGAGCACTATGGTTCGATTACCATTCGGCGGTGGCAGAATAACGGCGTACCGGTTCTCGGGTGGTTTACCAACCTGGAAGTAGTCCGTCATGTGGGAGCTGAAAACGCTCTTTACGAATTCTTCCGAACTGGAGATAACCTTCCGTTGAGCTTCGATGGCCGTGGTCGCCTGCGTAAGTTGCTGACGCATAGCGGCCATTTCTGGCTGGAGTTTCTTCGCACCTTGCAATTGCGAGCGGGAACTTTCGATGTCGGCTCGAAAAGCGGTCGTTTCTTGTGACATCTCGCTCTTGGCCTGAAGCATCGACTTTTTTAGCTCATCCGACTGTTGAGCCGCCTGACGAGAAGTGCTCCCGATTATCTGCTGCGCCCGTGTGGTAGCTCCGTTGATTTCCTGCAAGGACTTCGAAGACGAACTGGTGATATCGGAGCGTGCTTTGTTAGACGTATCGATAACAGCTTGTTTTGCGGCATTCGCGCTCGACCAAAAATCAGAGAATTTCCAAAGACCAAGTGCGCCCGCGAGCGCTAGCACTGCGCCTACTGGGATTCCAACAAGCTTGGCCCAGCCCCACGCAGTTTGAAACACTCGAATTGCGCTCTCGGTTTCGAGAACGTTGCGGTCACGTATCGCGGTAGCGAGCTGTAAGCTTAGTTGTTGCGAGATGTATTCGTTCAAAGCTAGGGGCGAGCCGCAGTTCCCACAACGGGGTTGCTCCGGGTTTTCATGCCCGCACTGAAAACAAGATTTTGTGGGCAAATTCGACGTTGTTGCATCTCCGAGTGTACATGTGTTCAGAATCGTGACGCTCTTTATCTTTCCTCCAGACCGGCTCTGAACTCAAGTAACTGGTTCTTTCGATCTCGATTAGATCGCCGCGGTTCGTGCAGATGAACATCTCGATTTGGTTGAAGTCCGGAAACTCGTTCACTCTGCCGCAGTTGGGACACTTCGCCCGCAAAACGTCGATGCTCCGAGCGGCTGTCGCCTTCATCTTTGTTGCCTCTGCTTTTTCGCCTCGCGACTGTCCTGCCGTTTCACCCACGCTATGGCGTACGCCGCCGCGACTTTATAAACGGGTTTAAGTTCCAATATTGTCGCTGGTTCAATCTGCCCACACAAAGGATTATAGTCGAAGAGACGGCGAAGGCTCAATTGGGAACCGGGATGATCAGATCAGTTTTTGTAGCAGCCTGCCATTAAATGCAACGGTCAGATATGCCCTGTCGGCCTCAGCGGCGGGAACCCTGGGTAAATCACAACCCGTATACAACCTGCCGCGAGATCCAGCAGCTTGGTGTCTTATTAGCAGACGGATATCAATGGCGGAAGCTAATGGGAGTCGAACCCACCCGTGACACTTAAAGAGTGCCGCACTCCGGTTTTGAAGACCGGGCCCTGCACCGGCAGAGTCTAGCTTCCGACAGCAATTGTAGCGTCGATGACCGGAGTGGCGGGGCCAAATAACTGCGCGGCCATCGCGTAGCGCAGAGTTTCAATTCCCTCCCCGGTCACGCTCGATATCCGCAAAAAGGAACATCCGCGCTCGGCTGCCTTCGCCTCGACGGCCGCTATGCGCTCTGTATCCTGACACGCGTCGATCTTGCTCGCCACGACAATCATGGGCTTGTCGACAAGATGCTCGCCAAACTGCGCCAGCTCGTTCAGAATCACGTCGAAGTCGTGCGCCGGATCCCGCCCGCTGAAATCGGACACGTCAACCAAATGCACCAGCACGCGCGTGCGTTCGATGTGCCGCAGAAATTGAATTCCGAGACCATGCCCCTCATGCGCGCCTTCAATCAATCCGGGCACATCGGCCATGACAAACGTGCGATCGTCTCCCGCTTCCACCACACCCAGGTTCGGCGTCAACGTGGTAAAGGGATAGTTGGCGATCTTGGGCTTGGCGGAAGAAACGCGCGCGATGAGCGTGGATTTCCCGGCATTCGGAAATCCGACCAAGCCAACATCGGCCAGCAGCTTCAGCGTAAAGCGCAGCTTCGCAAACTCGCCCGGCTTTCCTTCTTCGTGTTCGGTAGGCGCCTGATGGGTGGACGTCGCAAAACGCGCGTTGCCTTTGCCGCCGCGTCCGCCGTGCGCTGCCACCCAACGCTGGCCAATCGATGTGAAATCGAACAGCAGTTCGCCGGTTTCCGCATCGTGTACTTCGGTGCCAACCGGCACCTCCAGCTCGATGCTCGTTCCGTCGCGCCCGGTACGATTGCTGCCCTCGCCATGCCGTCCGCGCTGCGCGCTGTGCTCCGGATTAAAACGGAAATGCAGCAGCGTGTTGTAGTGCCCGCTCGCGATCAGGGTGATGTCGCCGCCGTGCCCGCCGTCACCGCCGCTGGGACCGCCGCGCGGCACAAATTTCTCGCGCCGAAAGGCCATGCAGCCATTGCCGCCGTCCCCGGCTTTGAGAGAAACTACGACTTCATCGATAAACACAACAGAGGCGTCGCAAACCGCGCGCGCAAAGGCCTAACTTTGCGCGGCGATGATGGTGACGAACTTACCCAGTCTGCCGCGGTCCCGGAACTCTACCGTACCGGGCACGGTCGCGAACAGCGTATCGTCCTTGCCAAGGCCCACATTCTTGCCTGGCTTGTAGCGCGTTCCCCGCTGCCGCACGATGATCGATCCTCCGGTGACGAACTCTCCGGAGAAAACTTTGATCCCCAGCCGCTGCGAGTTGGAATCGCGGCCGTTTTTAGAACTGCCTAAACCCTTCTTATGTGCCATGAAAAATCCTCCGGCGCCGCCGCGCCCTTAGGCCAAAATCTCCTCAACCGCCACGCGCGTGTAGTTCTGCCGATGGCCGATAGTGCGCTTGTATTGTTTCTTTCGTTTGAACTTGAAGACGATGACTTTATCGCCTCGCCCATGCGCGGAGATTTTTCCACGCACGCGCGCCGATTTCACTGCGTCGCCAAAGAGCAACTCGTTGGTGTCGTTCGAAACCGCAAGCACCCGGTCGAACTCTACCGCCGACCCGACATCGCCTACGAGCGTGTCCACGTCAATCGTCTGCCCAGGCATCACGCGATACTGCTTGCCGCCCGTTTCAATCACAGCGTACATAATTTCAGCCTTAAACCCTATTATTGGTGTACGGTTCCAGGGAAGCAGCGCGAGCGCGCTCGGACAACCGTGCTGGAATACAACCTTCCTATCATAACCTACGGCGCCGCAAGATCCGGCTGCGGAGCCAGATCAAGGCCACGATCGCCGCACCCAAAGCCGTGGCAATCAGCATGTACCGGTGCACAAGCGCCGAGGTGTTTTCCCAGCGGTCCCCAAACGCATAACCCAGCGCCAGAAATGTCGCCACCCAAACAGCCGCGCCGGAATAGGCAAAGAGCGCGAAAGTAGAATAACGCATGCTTCCCATTCCGGCAACCAACGCCGTAAAGTGCCGGACCCCCAGAACAAAGTAGCCAATACTGAGCGACCAGGCGCCTACGCGATCGAACCAGCGGTCCACTTGATCCAGGTGCGCCGGCGTCACACGCAAATATTTTCCGTAACGTAGAACGGCTTTGCGCCCAAGACTTCGGCCAAGGTAAAAACTGAGCGTGATGCCGCACAGGCTGCCCGCGAAGCCGGCTAGAAAAGCGATCGTGAAATCCAGCCGCCCCCGATAAATGAGGTACCCGCAGAAAACCAGCAGCGTCTCGTCCGGTATGGGCAGCCCGAGAATGCCGAACATCAGCCCCGCGAACAGGCCCGCGTAACCGTACTGGGACAGCCACTCAAGCAGCCAATCCATTCGAGGTAGTCAGAGGATAGCAGCCTCGATATGCGCTACGATTCCGGTATGGCGCTCTTCGATGTCCAATGCCCGTGTTGCGGTGCGACTCTGCGGGTCGATCCGGAAACTCAGGCTGTGATTCACCATCGCGAACCCGAGAGGAAAGCGCCGATTGAAGACCTGCACGCCGCGGTTCAAGGACTGAAAGGCGAAGCCGCGCGCCGCAACGATATCTTCGAGAAAAGCTTTACGTCGCATTTGGGCGCTGAAAAAGTACGCGAAAAGAAATTTGAAGAGTTGCTGAAGCAAGCCAAAGAAGACAAGAGCGGCAAGCCACCCGCGCGGCCGTTCGATCTTGACTAGAGTCCGAGTTGCCGCGCAAAATCTCCACGCGCCAACCGCCTCACAAAATCAAGATCTCCGGCAAGAAAGTCCACCGAGGCCAAAGCCGTCAAATCGACCCAGCAGATCTGCTCAAACACCAGCGCTTCGGGCTCTCCGCTGAATTCGTCGACCACAAAAAAAAGCAAATGAACGCGGCTTCCCGTCGCATACTCGTGTTCATAACGCGCGAGTTCAATGCCGACCTTGGCGTCAATTCGCAACTCCTCAGCCAGTTCGCGAACCAGAGCCTGCTGCGGACTTTCGCCCTGTTCCACCTTGCCGCCCGGGAATTCCCACTTGAGTGAATGGCGGCCGCCCTTGCGGCGCTGGCCAACCAGTATTCGCCTACCGCGTAAGATGATACCCGCTGACACCAGCAGCGGCAGCCGCTTTTTCATGAATCGCGCGTAATCCGCTTAAGCGGCCGCGTTGGCCGAGGCCAGAATCTGGCGAAAAACATAAGGCAGAATGCCGCCACTGCGGTAATATTCGGCTTCCTGCGGCGTATCGATGCGCGCTTTGGCCGCAAACTCGATCTCCTTGCCGTCGGCTCGCGTAGCCGTTACCCTTACGTGGCTTTCGGCCGATGCGAGCGCTTGCCGGACGCCTGTCAGCCGAAACCGCTCTTCTCCCGTCAAGCAGAGCGATTCGCGGTTCTGCCCCTCCATGAATTGGAGCGGCAGGACACCCATTTGCACCAGGTTGGAACGATGGATGCGCTCAAAGCTCTCGGCAATCACCGCGCGAATTCCGAGCAGCAGCGTTCCCTTGGCGGCCCAATCGCGGGAAGATCCGGAACCGTATTCCTTGCCCGCGAGGATCAGCAGCGGCACACCTTCCGTCCTGTATTTTTCTGCGGCGTCATATAGGAACATTTGTTCGCCATCCGGCAGGTGGCGAGTCCAGCCGCCTTCTATGCCGGGCACCAATCTGATTCTTCAGGCGGATATTTGCAAACGTTCCTCGCACCATTACTTCATGGTTGCCGCGCCGCGATCCGTAACTGTTAAAATCTGCCGGCTTTACTCCCAGGCTCACGAGATATTTACCCGCGGGACTATCCACCGGAATGGATCCAGCCGGAGAAATATGATCTGTTGTGACCGAATCGCCAAGCACCGCTAGCGCCCGCATGCCTGTAAAATCCTGCACAAACGTCAGCGGATCGACTAAGTTGTCAAAATAAGGCGGGCGCTTGATGTAAGTGGAATCCGCTGTCCACTCAAACAGATCGCCGCCTGGCACTTTGAGCGAATTCCAGGTTTGATCGCCCGCAAAGACCTCGGAATACTCTTTGCGGAAAAATTCCGTTCGCGCCGATGCTTTTACAACAGCCTCCACCTCCTCAGACGTGGGCCAAATGTCGGCGAGATGCACATCCTTGCCTTCGTGATCTTTACCCAGCGAATCTTTGGTTAGATCCACATCCACGGTCCCCGCAATCGAGTACGCTACGACCAGGGGAGGCGAGGCCAGATAGTTCGAGCGCACCAGCGCGTTGACGCGGCCCTCAAAATTGCGATTGCCGCTCAGCACCGCCGCCACGTTCAACTTGCCGTCCGTGACCGCCGCCGCTACGTTCTCGGGCAGCGGCCCGCTGTTTCCTATGCAGGTGGTACAGCCATAACCAACCAGGTGAAAATTTAGCTTCTCCAGATAGGGCATCAATCCCGCATCGCTCAGATAATCCAGAACCACCTTCGACCCCGGAGCCAAGGAAGTCTTCACCCACGGCTTTACCGAAAGACCCTTCTCCACCGCTTTCTTGGCGACCAAGCCGGCCGCGATCATTACCGATGGATTCGACGTATTGGTGCAACTCGTAATGGCGGCGATCACCACCGCTCCGTCGTGAATTTCTTCCTTGTGGCCATCCACGCGGAGCTTGGCTTTTTTCGGCGCTCCTGCTAAGGTCGCAAGGAAATTCTGCTTCACGTCCGGCAAGTCAATGCGATCCTGCGGGCGTTTCGGCCCGGCAAGAGATGGCACAACCTTTGCCAGATCGAGCGAGAGAGTATCTGAATAGGCCGGGTCGGCTGCATCCGGTGTCAAGAAAAGTCCTTGTTCTTTGGAATAGGCTTCCACCAGGTTCGCCAATTCGGGCGTGCGATTCGTCAACCGGAGATAGTCGAGAGTCACTGCATCGACCGGGAAAAAACCGATCGTCGCGCCATATTCCGGAGCCATGTTACTGATGGTCGCGCGGTCAGCCAATGACAGAGCGCTAACACCCGGTCCAAAAAATTCAACGAACTTACCCACCACTCCTTTCTTGCGTAACATCTGGGTAACGGTCAGGACTAAGTCCGTCGCGGTCGCGCCCTCCGGCAACTTGCCGCTCATCTTGAAACCCACCACTTGGGGTAATAGCATCGAAATCGGCTGGCCCAGCATGCAAGCCTCGGCTTCAATACCTCCTACGCCCCAGCCCACCACGCCCAGGCCATTCACCATGGTCGTGTGCGAGTCGGTGCCCATCAGAGTATCCGGATAAGCGCGCAGAATATCATTCTGCCGATCGCTGAAAACAACACTCGCCAAATACTCGAGATTTACTTGATGCACGATGCCTGTATCCGGCGGCACCACTCGGAAATTGCTGAACGCTTTCTGACCCCAGCGTAGAAAGGCATAGCGCTCCTGGTTCCGGCTGAATTCGAGTAACGCATTTTCATGAAAGGCGTTGCTAGAACCGAAAACATCTACCTGCACGGAATGATCGATGACCAAATCCGCGGGTATAAGCGGATTTGCCAACTCCGGCCTCGCGCCCGCTTTCTTGAGCGCGTCGCGCATAGCAGCCAAATCCACCACGCAGGGCACGCCGGTAAAGTCCTGCAGCAGAATCCGCGCGGGGCGGAATTGAATTTCCTGTGCCGCCGTCTTCGGATCCCATTTGGCAACGTACTCGATATCCGCCGGCTTGACCGTGCGGCCATCTTCAAATCGCAGCAAATTCTCGAGAAGAATTTTGATGGAATACGGTAGCCGGGATAATTTGACTCCGGCCGCTGTCTTCTCGAGTGCATCGAGCCGGAATATCTGATAGGTTGCGTCGCTTACCCGTAGCTCCGCCGCCGCGCCGAACGTATTCTGAGTCGCCATCTATCTCCAGTTTATTCCTCACATATAGGGCGGCTGCTCGATTCCCAGCACGCCAAGGATCGAAAGCAGTTGATCGCGCACGTATCCGGTGAGCCAGAGCAGTACCGTGCGGCGCTCGTGATTTTCCTCCGCGATTACCGAATGCTCATGATAAAAGTTATTGAAACTCTGCGCGAGCTGGAACGCGTATTTCGCCACATGCGCCGGCTCGCCGGCGGTGATCGCCCGCTCCACGGCGCTGTCCGCTTTGGAAGTTAACAGCAGCAATTGCCACAGGTCCTCCGATCGAAATGCGCCGTCCAATATTTGCGCGTTCAAAACGTCCCGAAATGCCGGTAGAATTCCTCCGCGGTCCGCAAATTTCCGCAAGATGTTCCCGGCGCGCACCGCCGTGTATTGCACGTACGGCCCGGTTTCGCCTTCAAAGCTGAGCGCCTCGTGAAGATCGAAAGCGATCACGGAATTGCGCGTGAACTTCAACATGAAATAGCGCAAAGCCCCTACCGCGATCTGCTCGGCCACCTTTCGCCGCTCGTCGGGCGGCGCTTCCGCATGCCGATACTCCACTTCTGCGAGCGCTGTCGCAATCAGCTTATCGATCAGATCGTCGGCTTTGACACCCAATCCTTTACGCCCCGAGACCTCCACGTAGCTGCGCGCTTTATCTTCTTCCGGAATCGCTATACCGAGTTCCATGCAGGTGCGCGGCGTCAGTGCCACCATTTCATACGAAAAATGCACCGAAGCCTCGGCCTGTTCCGGATAGTCCAGAGCCCGCAATCCCGCCACCACTACGTCCTGCAAGTACGATTGCCGTGAATCGATGACATTGAATACCCGCGCCGCATGCCCGAAAGAGGGCGGCGGCTCTCCACCGGGTTCATCGCTCGTAACCCAAACACGATGCCCATCTTCGTCGCGCGACCAGGTTCGATAGTAGAAGTCTTTTCCAAGCAAACCGAACTTCCATAGCTGATAGGCGATGTCTTTTCCGACATAGGTCACCGTCCCGTTCGAGCGCACGATCACTTTGCTGTCTTCGGCCCCATCGTCGTCAGCCGCCGCATCGCGAAATGCGCTGGACGGCATCACCCAGCAGCCCTTATTTTTCCCCTGTTCCTCAAAGTAAATCGCCCCGCGCTGTTTCAGAAGCTCGAAAGCCGCCGCCCAAAAATGCAGGTGCAGAATTTCACTCTCCCGGGGCAGCAGATCATAGCGAATGCCGAGGCGCGACATCGTTTTCAAATGCGCCGTGACGATTGCGTCCGCTATCAAATGCCCCAGCTCGGCCAGTTCGCCCTTCCCTGCCTCGATCTCGTGCAAAGTTTCCGCGCGCCATTCGAGCGCGGCCGGATTTTCTTGATAGTACGCCGACATCCGCGCGTAAAGATCCCAGCACAGGTAATCGAAGCGCGTGTTTCGATCCTCGATTAGCCCACGCACGTCCGCGACGCCACGCTTTTCCAAATGGCTGAATCCGGCGACTACGTCCGCCACCTGCACGCCCGTGTTATCGATATAATTCTGGACCTCCACCCGGCCGCCGCGCTTGCGCAACATTCGCACAAACGTATCGCCCAAAATCGCATTGCGTAGGTGCCCGATATGCGCGGCTTTGTTCGGGTTGATGTTGGTGTGCTCGACGATGATCTTTTCGGCGCGTGCCCCGGTCATTTCCGCGCCAGCCGCCCGCAACACGGACTCCGCATACGCGCCGCGAGCCAGCCGGACATTGATATAGCCATTGCCTGCGATTTCAAGCGCCGCGATCTCGGGTATGCGCTCGATTTCGCGCGCCAGTTCTTCGGCGATCTGTTTCGGCGGACGCTTCAGTTCGCGCGCCAATTGAAACGCTACCGGAATTGCCAGCTCCCCAAACGAGTTCTGTTTAGGCTGCTCAAGTGAAACTCTTACTTGAGATTTGAATTTGCTCGTCAGTTGCTCCTGAATGCGGGCGGCTATCTTCGTTGCGATCTCGTCAAACACTGCCTTCCAGTATGCCCGAGCGTTTCACGCAATTCTTCTGGGCCAGTCTAAAATGAGGAGTGCCCAAGCGCCGTGCGCTGTTCTTGTTGTTATTTCTCGCCGCGCTCGGACGGGCGCAAACCGAATCTCCGGAACAACGCGCCGCCGCCCTCGTGTCGCGTATGACCCTCGAGGAAAAGGTAAGCCAGATGCAGAACGCCGCGCCCGCTATTCCTCGCCTTCAAATTCCGGCGTACGACTGGTGGAACGAAGCGCTGCACGGAGTGGCGCGAGCCGGCTTGGCGACTGTATTCCCGCAGGCGATCGGCCTCGCGGCAACTTGGGACGTCGATCTGGAGCATCGCATTGCGGACGCCATCTCAACCGAAGCGCGCGCCAAATATAACGACGCCATTCAGCATGATAACCATCGCCGTTACTTCGGGCTCACGTTCTGGTCGCCCAATATCAACATTTTTCGCGACCCGCGCTGGGGCCGTGGACAGGAAACGTACGGTGAGGACCCCTATCTCACGTCTCAAATGGCGCTGGCGTTCATTCACGGCATGCAAGGGACCGATCCGCATTACTTCAAAACCATCGCTACATCGAAACACTTCGCCGTGCATAGCGGACCGGAAGTTTCGCGCCATCAGTTCGACGCCAATGTCAGCCAGCGAGATTTGGAGAATACGTATCTAGCCGCTTTTCGCGCCACCCTCGCCGGTGGGGGTGCTTATTCGGTCATGTGCGCCTATAACCGCGTCGATGGCGCCCCGGCCTGCGCGAGCGATTTTTTGCTCGCCGACACTCTCCGAGCCAAGTGGAAATTTCCAGGTTACGTAGTCAGCGATTGCGGCGCAATTGGCGACATCTATCGCGGTCACCACTATGCCGGCTCGATGCCGGAGGCCGCCGCCAAAGCAGTGCGCGCCGGCACGGATCTGGCGTGCGGCAAGGAGTACTCGACGCTCATCGAGGCGGTCCAGAAAGGCTACATCCGCGAAGACGAGGTCGATCGCGCGGTGAAGCGGCTGTTCGTGGCGCGCTTTCGCCTCGGCATGTTCGATCCTCCCGAACACGTTCCTTTTTCACATCTCGGCATGGATCAGGTCGCATCGCCCGAACACCAGCAGCTTGCGCTCGAAGCCGCCGAAAAATCAATCGTCCTTCTGAAGAACGAAAACCATTTGTTGCCGCTGGTTCGCGTCCCGAAGAAAATCGCCGTGCTAGGCCCTGCTTCGGACGATCCGGACGTCCTGCTCGGCAACTATTACGGAACGCCGCGTCATTTAATTACTCCCCTCGCAGGAATCAAGGACAAGTTCGGCGCGCGGGCTAAAGTGCAATGGGCGCTGGGCAGTGTTTACGCGGAATCGTCCCGGGCGCTAGTTCCAGCGAGGGTGCTTGCCGAATATTTTCAGAACGAAGACTTCACCGGTAAACCAGCCCTGTCCCGCACAGAACCGCGCGGCTATTTTATCTGGGGCATGCACGACCCGGAAGTGATGAAGGCTCTACCGGACCCAAATTTTTCGCTGCGTTGGCAAGCGACGCTCGAAGTGAAAGCCCCCGGCGAGTATCAGCTTGGCTTAGCCCGTCAGGAATGCGACAGTTGTCCCGGCACGAATACTTGGCGCTTGTTCTTAGATGACAAAAAGCTGCTGGACGAGACTCGCAACGCGGGCGGCGGTCATCGGACGTCCAGCGCAACAGTACGTCTCGAAGCTGGGACCACCTACCGGATCCGGGCCGAATACGTGCAGCGTGGGGGCGGTGGAGGAGTCGAGTTGGTCTGGACGCCTCCTGCCGAGGCGCTGCTCACGGACGCCGTGAATACCGCGAAGAACTCGGATTTGTCGATCCTTTGCCTGGGTCTCAATTCCCGGCTCGAAGGCGAAGAATCTCCCATCCAGATACCTGGTTTCGAACATGGCGATCGTACCGCCATTGGCCTGCCCGAACCACAGGAAAGACTCCTCGAAGCCGTTCTGGATACCGGTAAGCCGGTGGTCGTGGTTCTGTTGAACGGGAGCGCCTTAGCAGTGAACGTAGCTAAACAACGGGCCCCAGCTCTCCTTGAAACCTGGTACGGCGGCCAGGAAGGCGGGGACGCCATCGCGAGAACGCTCGCCGGAGAAAACAATCCGGCCGGCCGCCTGCCAGTCACTTTCTACGAGTCGGTCGATCAATTGCCGCCGTTTAGCGATTACTCAATGAAAGACCGGACCTACCGCTACTTCACCGGGCGACCACTCTATCCTTTCGGATACGGCCTGAGTTACTCCGTTTTCCACTACTCCAATCTCAAAATGAACGCGCTGCCGGATGGACAATTCGAAATCACCGCGCGCGTTAAAAACGATTCGCGGCGCGCGGGCGATGAAGTTACGCAGCTCTACGTAACTGCTCCAAATGAAAAGCCCGAGCTCAAAGGATTTATCCGAATGCATTTTGCGCGCGGTCAGAGCCGCAGGTTGCGCTTCCTTCTGAATGGCGTGCGTCTCGACGGCGCAGTGGTGGCGATTGGCGGCGGTCATCCGAGCGGCGGCGGATCCGTAAGCGCCAGTCTCCCGAAGAGTTGATTATGCGCCGTGAAGCAGATTTTTTCGGCGAAGTCGAACTCGATCTGATTTACATCGCGAAAAAACTTCGCGAAGCGCTCAAGGTCGAAACCTTACTAACCGAAGCAGGAATCGATTATTTTGTCGAGCCAGATGCCTACACCGGCGGTTTACTGTTTCGCCGCGAGCTGACGGGCGCTTTTTTCTACGTCCTTCCGGTAGATCTCGAGCGCACGCATCAATCGCTAACCGGCGGGAACTATAAGCCGTATCAAATCGGCTAGCCGCTTGTTTCGGGCTTACACTTCCGCAGATTCTCCGCCATTTCTTCGGGAGCGGTGTCCGCCAGAAAGCTTCCATAACCGGTTTCCATCGTGGCCAGATACTTCAGCTTTGTCGCGCTGCGCTGCAGCGGCAGAAATTGTACGTGAAAATGATACGGCGCTGCGGCGTCCTGCAGCGGAGCCTGTTTCACCACCATCATCAGCGGCAGCATGAAACCATACAAATCGTCGTATTTGCGGCGGATCACGCTGATGTTCGAAGCCAGGCTGGTCTTTTCCTCGGCAGTTAAATCCAGCAGCGTGCGCACATGCCGCCGCGCATAGAGCGCGATCTCAGCCGGAAAGCGCGCCGCGAATGGCACGAACGCAGTAAAATGTTCGTCACCTGAAACAATGCGCGATTTCCGCGCCAGCTCTTCCGCGAGCAGGCGGCAAAAAAGGCACTCCCCGCCATGCGTTTCAGCGTGCAGCCGCACCGACTCAATTTCTTTCTCCACGGTTGGCGCAATAAATGGAATAGCGTAAATCTGCCCATGCGGATGAGGCATAGTCACTCCCACCGCATCGCCGCAATTTTCAAAAACACACACCATGGCGATCTCCGGATTCGCCGCATGCTCGGCCGTGCGCGTGGTCCAGACGTCGACGATCTTGGCCCAATTTTCGAGCGTCAACTGCGATGGCGGCAAAGTATGCTGCGGTGAATAGAGCACGACGTCGCACGCCCCGCGCGGACCATTCTCCGCAAATAACCCCGGCATCGCCACCTCGACAAACGGTGGAGCCGCCGGCGAAAATCCTGGAAAATCGTTTGGATAAATATAGACGTCGTAGTTATCCGGCACCTTGCCCGAGCCGGGATCGAAGGGGCACCAGTTCGCCGGCATCTGCGGGCGATTCTGCCTGTCGGTCGAAAAAACAACCCACTGCCGCAGCACGGCATTCCATCGGAGCACGTGCATGAGCGCTTACGGATTCCCCTGTTCTACGGGAAATGTAATTGTGTTGCTGGAATTTCCGGTTTGCGTCAAATACAGTTGCGCGGTCCCGCTATTGCCGGAGTCAGACGGTAAAATCATCCGGATTTCATACACGCCGAGCGCGTCCTGCGGAAGTCTCGCGGAAACAATCTCGGCCCGCAATCCGTTCACCCACGCGCTGACCGGATTCAGAACGTTTCCATCCTCGTCCACCGACCCGAGGCCGGTGCCCCAAGCGGTTATCACTTCTCCCGCCCTGGCTGGAGTTTCCGGCGTCACCGGCACGTTGCCCGACATCGCCGCATCGGCATGCAGCAACAAGCCGGCGCGAGGCTCGCTTCCTCCGAACGCATATAACCCCGGGAACGCACTCGCAAGTTTCACTCCCACGGCATTCGAAACGCTGACCAAGCCGCCTGCCTGCTGCGATCGTACGTATAAACTGACTGCCGTCCCGCTTCCCAGATCGTCGGGTATCCGGATTTGGATCTCTTCCGCGCTGACCGATAACACCGGCACAGCTTCCCCATTCAGCACTACTTCTACCTTGGACGAATCGCTCTGGCCCTGGGTCCGGATCGTAACCAATCCTCCCGTGACCAGCGGCGTCGCGAGCAGGCTCGCCGAATTCACGACCGCGTCGCTCGTGAGCGCGGTATCGCCGGGCGTAAAAACCAAAATCCTCCGGTCGGCGGTATCCGCGACAAACAAGTTTGTCCCGTCGGAAACCAGCGCGGCTGGACTATGCAGTGTGTTCGCGCCCGGAACATCGTTCGTCACACTGGAATTGAAATCGGGTTGCCCCAGCACCGCATCGGCCGGCTGATCGTCCGCGGCCGGTAGAGTGTTCCAAACCAGCACACGATGCAGGCCCGCGTCGCCAATGAACAACCGCTTGCCATCGAAGGCCACTGAGGTAGGTTCCAGCAGCGGGCTACCGCCGCGGCCCAGCACGATATCCGGTTTTTGCGAGCCCGCGCTCGCATCGCGCCAGATCAGCACACGATGATTCGCCGCGTCGGCTACTACAACGGTTTTCCCGTAAGCCGCGGCCCCGGCCACGCCACGCATAACCGCTTGATTCGCGACGCTTACCGGCGGAAATCCGCACACGCTACAGCCCGTCGCTTGGCGGTCGCTCAAATCGTCTTTCGGTCCGGGAATTTTCGCCACGTCAAACGTTAATACGTGATTGCTAGCCTCCGCCGCGTAGAGCCGCCCTTTGGAGGCCGTGAGCGCATGCGCAACGATCCCCGCATCGCGCGCGGAAAACGACGCTTGCCCAATCACCGCGCGCGCCGCCTGCCCGGTCTGAAATTCAGCCCCGAATATGGATGTAGCGAGTGCCGCCAACACGGCCGCCAATCGGCGCATCATGAAAAGTCCAACTAATAGACTACTTCTTCCTGCGTTGGTAAGTGGCGGTCACGCGTGTCGCAATCCCGCCGCGCGCCGCGAAATCGCCATGGACGGTCGCCCGCACCGGCTCTGCGGCTTTCACCACATCCGCCAAAAAACGATTCACCGCGTTCTCCTGAAAGATGCCCAGATTGCGATACGCCAGCATATACATCTTCAGCGATTTCAGCTCCAGGCAAAGCCGGTGCGGCGTGTAGACCAGGCGCAGCGTGCCATGGTCCGGCAATCCCGTTTTCGGACAAACGGAAGTGAACTCCGGCATCACAATTTCAATCTCATAGCCGGGATACTGATTCGGCCAGGTCTCGATATCGGGTAACGCCGCGCTTACGCCCGCCTCCGCATGTTCGTCCGTATATTGCCGCTGCTTCTTCATCGGGTTTCCAGTTTGTTCGAAAGCAAGCCCAGGAAAAGGCCGACATCCGTGACGACGCCCACAGCCTGCCCCGTTCCCCGATCGCTGACCTTCGTCGGAACGGCTGGATTGATATCCACGCAAACAATCTTCACCCAAGCCGGCAGCATGTTCCCAACCGCGATCGAATGCAGCATCGAGCTCAAGCACAACACCACACCGGCATCGCGCAACTCGGCCGCGTACGCATCCTGCGCTTCGTTCATATCGGTGATCACACCCGGCAGGGGCCCGTCATCCCGCAGGCTTCCGGCCAGAACGAACGGCACTCCGCGCGCACACACTCATACATCACGCCCTTTGAAAGAACGCCCGTTTTCCACCGCCTGCTTGATGCCGCCCGCGCGATTGATCGCGTTGATCGCGCGCATGTGATTGCGGTGTCCATGCTGTTCTAGTCGTCCATCCGACGCGCGAACGCCCAGCGAAGTGCCGAGCAAAGCCGCCTCAATATCATGTACCGCGAGCGCGTTTCCCGCTAGCACCACGTCGATCCAGCCGTCGCGGATCAGCCGGGAAAGCGCTTCCCCGCCGCCCGTATGCACCACCACCGGCCCGGCCACCGCCACGATCTTCTTACCGTCGCTCCGCATCTGCCGCATGATCGCGGCGGTCTGTTCTACCGCCGTCTCCACCTGCCGCTCGGAAGAAATGTCGTTACTCATGAACGCGAACGCCAATCGGTCGCGCTCCTTCGCTTCGGGCACAACGCGGATACCCTTCATCCCGACTACGATTGCATCCCCGGCTTTCACATCGCGCAGCCGCCGGCAACTCGCGCCCCCGCCATCGACGACGATCATCGCGTCCATGCGCTGATTCGCACCTCGAGCCATTGCCCCTTGTGCCGCACGAGCGTTCGCTGATTCGTCGTCGAGTAAAAATCGTCCGGCGCGCAGCGATCGCATTCCGCCCTCTTCAGTTCGGCATCACCCGAATCCACCGCCGCGCAGCCCAGTCCCAGCAGCAGCGTCATCATCTGCTCCAGTTGCTTCTGCGATGGCGCTTCCACTCTAAGCCGCAGCTTCGATGGCTCGCTATTCGTCCGCCCGATCGAGAAATGCTCCACCTCGAAGCGGCCGCCGGCCTCGACCACGGCGTCGAATATCCGCTCCATGATGTGAGAATCGATCAAGTGGCCTTGCGCTTCGACCACTTCCGATAGCGGCATGACTTCGGAACTGCGCTCAGGCATGCGTCAGAAATACTGGCAAGGTTTCTTTGCTCGTATACGTCGGGCGGTACCGTTCCGTGTTGAACATATTTTCAATGTCCACCTTGCGCGGTCCTAGCGCCGGATCGGGTATCTTCACCATCGCGAACTTGCCTTCGTTTATAGCGGCCATTGAGCCGTGCCGGCCCGATGTGATCGCATCGTACGCCATCGTGCCGAACGTTGTGGCCACCATCGTGTCCAGAAAATCCGGCGCGCCGCTACGCAGATCGTAGGTCAGATCGCTCACAACTGTTTCCGCGCCCTTGCGCTGAATAATCTGGTCGCTGAAAGCTTCCGCCACGCTGAATTTCTTGCGATGCCCGAATGCATCCGGCTCCCCATATTCTTTCACCTGGTAACCCTTCCACTTCGCCCCCTCCGACAAAATCAGCAGAGCGTAATTGCTGGGGTTGTTCTTTTTATCCGTCATGATCAGATCGATCATGCGGTCCAGATCGAATTCATACTCAGGAATGCCGCAGCGTATGGATGTAGCGTACGCCGTATAAAGCGCCGTATATCCGGCATCGCGGCCGAACACCCGGAAAATTCCGATCCGCTCATGCGAGCCGACCGTCGTCCGCTGCCGCTGGATCGCATCCATCGCGCGCGAAATCGCCGTCGAAAAGCCGATGCAGTATTCCGTGCTCCGGACATCGTTGTCCATCGTTTTCGGAATACCGATCACGTTGAAATTCTGCTTATCAAGCACAGCCGCATAACTCAACGTATCGTCGCCGCCGATGGCGATCAACGAATCGAGTTGCAATTTTTCCAGGTTGGACAAGACCCGCTTCGTCATGTCGTAAGTCGTGGCCGTCTCGCCGTTCTTGGTGGTTTGCGCCGTTGGAAAGTCCGCTGGATTTACAAACGCGGGAAGCTTCTTCATCTTCGACGGATTCGTGCGGCTTGTGTGCAGAAAAGTTCCGCCGGTGCGGTCGATACGCCGGGTATTCTCGCGCGTCAGCGGCAGCACATACCGCTTCACGCTCTCCGGATCGTCGAAGTTGAGATCCGTCAGCCCCTTCCATCCCAAGCGAATTCCGGTAACTTCGTGGTTATCCGAAGTCGCGCGGTACACCACGTTCTTGATCACGGCATTCAGGCCCGGAACATCGCCGCCGCCGGTCAGAATGCCGATTTTTTTTCCTGCCATGACTCTCCCGTCGTTCTATTTTAGCGGGGGCGAGGAGATTTGCGGCTTTAACTAACCCACCACGGCGCGGCGGGCTGCTCGCGAATCATGATCTGGTTCAGGAACTCCGCGGCCTTCGTCAGCCCTTCATCCGGGCGACATCAGCGTATCCTCGTGCTCGATCGAGAGCACGTAATCGTAGCCGTACATGCGCAGCGTGGAAATGAATTCCTTCCACCAGCCGTACGGATGGCCGTAGCCGCAAGTGCGGAAAATCCAGGCGCGATTGCGTCTCGTCGGTGTACTTCTTGGTGTCGAGCACGCCCGTCTTCGGCAGATTGTAATCGTAAATCTGCGTGTCCTTGGCGTGCACGTGGAAAATCGCGTCGCCCAGCACGCGAACCGCCGTGATCGGATCGATGCCCTGCCAGAACATGTGGCTCGGATCGTAGTTGCAGCCGACGCTGTCGCCGGCGATCGAGCGCAGCTTCAGCATGGTCTCCGGGCTGTAAACCACAAAGCCCGGGATGCATCTCGATCGCGATCTTCACGCCGTGATCCTTGGCGAATTTGCCGTGCTTCGTCCAGTAAGGAGTCACTTTCTTCTCCCACTGCCAGTCGAGCACGTCCAGATACTCGGGCGGCCACGGGCAAGTCACCCAGTTCGGATATTTCGCGTTGTCGCTATCGCCGGGGCAGCCGGAGAAATCGATCACCACCGGCACGCCGAGTTTCGCGGCCAGTTCCACCGTCCGTTTGCTGGTCTCCACATAGCTCTTCGCAACCGCCTTATCGGGATGCAGCGGATTGCCGTGGCAGCTCAAGGCGCTGATGGAGAAGCCCTGATCGTCCAGCTTCTTCTTGAACTCTTTCAGCTCCTTCTGATTGTCGAGCATCGACAGCTTGCAATGCGGATCGCCGGGATAATTGCCAGTGCCCAGCTCAACCGTGTTGATGTTGAGCTTCTTGAGCTTCTCGAGAACTTTTTCAAGCGGAAACTGCGCTAACAACGCGGTGAAACATCCGACTCTCATGAGCGAAAGCGTATCACAAGCCACGCGGTTGCCACCAGAAAACCGGCCGCCGCTTTGTACTCTTCGTTGCGCCAATAGCGCTTCCAGGAAAATTGCGCCGCCGGCCCTTGCCATTTCGCGATGGGCAGAAAACGCCGGATGTGTTGCGCATAAGCCGCGTACTCCGGAAAAATTTCGCGCAGGTGCTGTTCCTCGAGTTCAATCGCCGGTAGATAGACAAGGACAAACACAACCGCAAAAAGCGCTGCGAGCCAAATAGATCGGGCGGCAATCACCATGCCCAAAGCCGTGATCAGGGTTCCCGCATACAACGGATTGCGCACATACGCATAAGGACCCGACATCGCGAGCTGCTGGTTCTTCACCAGATGGCCAGCCGCCCAACCACGCAACAACAATCCCGCAACCGCGACAGATAAGCCAGCCATTAGCGACGTGCGCGTCGGCCGCGGCAGCCACGTGAATACAACCAGCAATAAAAAACCGCTCGCCACCCGGAAGCGCTGCACAACATCGGAATATCGCTTGGGAAACAGATAGCTTGGTCCACCGCTCATGCTGAGTTCACCGCGATCGACCGCAGCAGTTCCTCGGCCACGCGCTCCACCAAAATATTCGCCATACTCGCGTCTACTTGGGCGCGCCGCTTGTAACTGGTTTGCGCTCCCGGCGCGCGCAGCACCGTCATGCGGCTCTTATATGGGCCATTCCGCACCGGATCGGTTGGTCCGAATAATGCCACGCCGGGCTTGCCCAAAGCCGCGGCAAGATGCAGCGGCCCGCTGTCCACGCCAACCACCCCAATCGCACGCCGCGTCGCGTCGATCAAGCCACTGATCGAGGACGTATGTAAGCGCAGATGGATAAACTGCCCAAGTTCCCGTTCGCGTCCCGGAGGCACATTCGCCACCAGCTGCAGCCCGCGGGCGCGCAACCGCTTTCCTAACTCCTCATAACAAGCGAGTGGCCACTGCTTGCTTGCCCAACCAGCTAGTGGGCTCGTCAAGAGAAATGGCTCCGCTGGTAACTCTCCTTCGGGCCGCCCTGGCGGAATCCATGATTCTTCCGCTAATACCGCGGCGCCGGCAGCCGCGGCCAACTGCAGATTGGTTTCCACGCGATGCGGACCCGAAGCCGCTATCCGCTTGCTGTAGAAAAACGCGGCCAACGGCTCGCGCGCAAGCGACCGCGCCAACCCGAAGTATGCCTCCGGCCTGGCCACTCTTCCCGTCATTGCCGATTGAATCAGTCCCTGAAAATCGATGGCAATCTCCGGCCGGATCGCGCGCAGGCGTCGCCACGTTTTAACGAGCGCGCCGGCTCCCTTTCTATCGAATGGAACAATCTCATCGATGTTCGGATTTCCCTGCAGCAGTTCTATCCACTTCCGCGCCACGACCCAGTAAATGCGTTTCTCCGGAAAACTCTCTTTGAGACTCCCGACCGCCGGCAGCGCATGCAGGATGTCGCCCATCGCCCCCAACCGGACAACCAGGATGGAGTTCATCCCCGATTTTGCCGTTCGAACACGAACTGGACGAATTCGTCTGAATGCGTCCGGTCCTCGAAGACTTTAGCTTGCCCGAGCGCATCCCGCCATTCCTCGCGTCGCGCGATAGAAACCAGGCGAACCCGCCGCAAGCCGGCAACCAGAGCGGCCCGCGCGTCTGCCGGAAGCAACGTGTCAGGCTCGTCCAACACGATGGCCGCCAGTTCACCGTCGCCGTTGCCGGTTTCCGTCACGCGAGTTGCCTGCAATGCAGTCAATGGATCGAAGAGTCCTACGACAACCAGCCATTCTCCATTCGTCATGCGGCGCCGCAGCTCCGCGAGCGGCACAATTTTTTCCCTCGTATCCACTTATCTGTTGACTCTCCCTATTCCTACCAACTCGAGCGCCGTCTCCGCCACGCGTTCAGCGCTCACGCGCGTCATGCAGCGATGGTCGATGGGGCACTCGCGCAACAGGCACGGGCTGCACTCCACCGGCTCGCGCACCACGCGGCTTCGCTCACCGGTCGGGCCGGTAGCTTCTTCGTCCGTCGCTCCAAACACAACCACCGTTGGCACACCCAACGCGGAAGCGATGTGCATCGGGCCCGAGTCGTTCGTCAGAAACAAATCGCAGGCCGCCGCCATCTCAATAAATTCCGCGAGCGTGGTGGCCCCCGCTAGGCTCACGCACTTTACGCCCGCGGCTTCCACCTTTGCGCGCACCATTTCGCAAATGTCGGCTTCCAGCTCCGACCCAAATATCGCGGCTCCCGCATCGCGCTCCTGCGCCACCCGTATCGCCGCATCCGCAAAGCGCTCCGGCAACCAGCGCTTCGCTCCGCCATACGCCGCCCCGGGGCTGACGCCGACTACCCGCCGTGAACCAAACAGCCGTTCGAGCCGTTCGCGTCCTACTATCGCCGCCGCGGCCGCGCCATGCAATCGAATCGGCCCATTCCCCTTCGAGCGATCGATCAACCGCGCGCGCCTCAGCAGCTCCAGATAGTAAAAACGTTGGTGCCGCGGCGTTTCGCCGCGCACCGGCACGGGAACAGGATGCGTCAGCAGCCATCCTCGCCCGTCGCGCGCATACCCGATCCGCACAGGAATGCCTGCCCAGCGCACCAGAGCCGCCGCTTCAAACGCGTTCTGCAAAAGGATCGCGGCATCGAAACGCCGCTTGCGTAGCTCCGCCGCCACTCGCCGCTTTTGCCCAATACTCTTCCATCCGCGCGGCGCCTCGTAGGGAATCAATTCATCGCAGAAAGGTTCGCGTCCGTATAAGCCCGCCACCCAAGGCCGCGCCAGTATCGAAATCTGGGCAGCCGGATAGCGCTCTCGCAGGGCCTGCAGGGCGGGCACGGACATGACTGCATCCCCCACCCAATTCGTCGCTCGAACTAGTATGCGCCGGTATTCCATGAATTGCTTCAGCTTCAGATTACCTTCTATAGCCCGAGAGCAGCCACTCCCCTTGACACTCGACCAGAACGGATCTATTCTATAGGTCGATAAACGACTAGAAAGGCGGCTGACCCTATGGATCTCCTTCAGGGCACTCTCGATCTGCTCGTTCTGCAGACCCTCGCTCCCGGTCGCGCGCATGGCCATGCCATCGCGCAATCTATTGAACGCCGGTCGAACGAAGTACTGCAAGTCGGACATGGATCTCTATATCCGGCCCTGCAGCGCCTGCTGAAGCAGGGACTCATCCTCGCGGAGGACGGGCAGTCGGAAAACAATCGCAAAGCCAGATTCTACCGGCTCACGGCGAAGGGCCGCAAAAAGCTTTCCCTCGAAACCTCCGAATGGCGGCAGTTCTGCGCGGCAATCGGGCAAATACTTGCGCCGCCGGCCGAAGAGAGTAACTGAAAGGAGTTCTGGTCATGACTTGGTGGAAGCGCCGCGGCAACCGTTTGGATGACGAGATCCAAGAGCACATCGATTTCGAAACACGGCAGAACGTCGCGGCCGGAATGCCGCCTGCCGACGCCCACTATGCCGCACTGAAAAAGTTCGGCAATGTCTCATTGGCCAAAGAAGAATCGCGCGAAATCTGGGGATGGCTCTGGCTCGAGCGGCTGTGGCAGGATTCGCTGTACGCGCTGCGCGGCTTCGGACACAGTCCCGGTTTCACAGTCAGTGGCCCTGTTGTCATTAATGTTGGGCATCGGCGCCAGCACCGCGTTATTCAGCGTCGTGTATGGAGTTCTGATTGCTCCCTATCCCTATGAGAAGCCGAATCAAATATGGGCGCCGGCCGTGCTCGGCCGCAAAGAGTCGCCGAACGGATGGCGCCAATATCCGCGGCGCGAGTTTCTCGAAATCCAGAAACTGCCGGCCTTCGCCGCCACGATGGCGAGCGCTGTATGAACCGGTGCTGCTCACCGGCAATCGCAGTCCGGAGAGCTTCTATGGCGTCCTGGTTTCGGGCGGCGGGTTCAACTTTCTCGGCGTCAAACCTCTAATCGGCCGGACGATTCAACCCTTCGACATTCGGACCGACGGTACGCCCGAGCCCGTCATGGTCCTGAGCTATCGTTTTTGGCAGCGTATATTTAACGGCGACGCGAGCGCCATCGGCAAGAAGCTGGTATTGAATGACGTGCCGCACGTCGTGATCGGCGTGATGCCGCCCCGTTTCGGATGGTTTACCGACGATGCGTTCTGGTTGCCGATGTCCATGAATTTGGCCGACGAAACTCCAACGAACGTAATCATGCGGCTGCGGCCCGGAGCGACCAAACAAGTGGCCGAGCAGCAATTGCAGAGTTTGAACCTGCGCCTGGCCGCCGAAAAGCCGCAAAACTTCCCCAAAAACGGCTTCCGCACGCTGCTGTTGAATTACCTGGATATTACCGTCGCAAGCGGCCGGATGAGTTCGAGCTTGCATCTGCTGCTCGTCGCCGTCGGGTTTCTTTTGCTGATCGCTTGTGTGAACGTAGCCAATTTACAATTAGCGCGCACCACCGCGAGGGCCCGCGAAATCGCCGTGCGCCTGTCGGTCGGCGCAACCCGCCCGCGCCTCATGCGCCAGTTACTTACCGAAAGCGTTCTGTTATCCGCATTGGGCGGCGCGCTCGGCGTGCTATTCGCCATCGCCGCCACGCGCGCCATCGCAGCCTTGATGCCGGATTTCTACAAGCCGAACGAGGCGCGTATCACGATCAATGTCTACGTTCTCTTGTTCTCGCTCGCCGCATCGCTGTTAACCGGCATCCTTTTCGGTCTAACGCCCGCGATCCGCTGCTCCCGGCCCAATCTGGTCGATGCACTGAAAGATGGCGGAAGGGGATCCGTCGGCAGCGCCAGGGGACAAAAGCTGCGCGGCTGGCTGGTAGCTGCCGAAGTCGCGCTATCCGTCATTCTGCTCGCGGGCGCCAGTCTTGCGATCCGCAGCTTTGCACAGTTGCTCAGAATCGATCCCGGATTCCAGCCGCAAAAAACTTTGATGATGCAAGTGCCGCTTGCACCGAAGCGCTACGCGACGCTCGAACGCCGCAACACATTTAACCGGAATCTTCTCCAAAGCGTGAGAAATCTGCCTGGCGTGGAGGCCGCCGCAATCGGGAACGGCGGCATGCCGTTCGGCGGCCCGCAATCGTCCTATTCGATCGATGGACAGACTCGATCCGACGATCGCCGGATCATTGTTGGTCTCATCAGCGACGATTATCCGCGCACTCTCGGCATTCCGCTGAAGCGCGGGCGGACGCTGACCATGCAAGAGGTGGCGAATGGAGATCATGTAGCGCTCATCAATGAAACTGCCGCCAAGCTTTGGCCGAAAGGCGAGGATCCAACGGGCCGGCGCGTTAGCATCGATTTTCTGGCAAAGCCAGGACGGCCACAACTGTTAATTCCCGCCGGAAGTGCGCCGGACGTGACAATTGTCGGAGTCATCGGCGACACCGCGAATGCCGGGTTGCGCCAAGCGACGCTACCCGCGGTGTACGTTCCCTATACGCTGGTGGCGCCGCCCGTGCGCATGCTGGCCGTGCGAACCGTCGGAGAGCCGATGACCATCTTGAACGCCGTGCGGCAGAAAGTGCGGGAACTGGACAAGGAACAGCCCTTGGGTCGGCCCATTACGCTCGAAGAGATCCTTGGTTTTGAAACCGTCCAACCGCGCTTCAACATGGCTCTCTTCAGTTGTTTCGCCGCGCTGGGCCTGGCGCTCGCCGCAATCGGAATTTACAGCGTTATTTCCTACGGTGTCACGCAACGCATGCACGAGATCGGCGTGCGCATGGCGCTCGGCGCTAAACGTGGCGATGTTCTCGTAATCGTACTGCGAATGGTCGCCAAGGTGGCCGCAATCGGCCTCGTCATCGGCCTTTCCGGCAGCGTGGCGCTGGAACGGATTGTGCGATTCCAGGTATTTGCGGCAACCGCGTTCGATGCGACTGCACTCGCCGGAGTAGTCTTCGTGCTCTCAATGGTCGCCCTGCTGGCCGCTTGGCTGCCCGCGAGGCGTGCCGCGACCTTGGATCCCGTCACAGCGCTCAGGCACGAAGCCTGATTTCTCAAAGCGCGCTCAGAAACGCGATAAGATCTTCCTTCTCTTGTGAAGAGAACCCGATACTGAATCGCGTGTTGTAAAAGTCCACAACATCCCCCAGCGTTCGTGCCGAGCCATTGTGAAAGTAAGGAGCGCGGCTCGAAAGCCCGCGCAGAACCGGCCCTTTGAGTCTTCCAATATCTTTCCACGCGCCCGTGATCAGAGCCCGCCCCGGATCGGTCGTTCGCCTGAACTCACTTGTGTTCTTGTTCTGCAGCGTAAATACAGGGAGATAACCGACATCGAGCGAGCTATCTACGTCGCCGACGCCGATATTTAGAGGGACCGGCATGGAATGATTGCCAATGCCGGGCGAATCGTGGCACGTTCCGCAAGTGCCCGGGATAGAAGCGACGTTCAGATCGTCGTTGAGCCCCGCAACTCCAACAATATTTATCGGCTTGGAGTCAAACACTACCTGGCCTCTGGCGATACTCTCGCGCCGGGCGCGTTCCACTCCAAAGAAGTCGAATGGCCCGCCCGCCGCATGCAGCCAGGTATCGAACAAGGTGAAAACGCTAGCAGTGAACGGGATGTTCTTCGGATTTCCGCCCAAAGGATCGTTGATCCCGATAAAAAACTCCGGTAGCGTATGCTTGGCCAGAAAATTCGGTCCGCCATCCGCTCCGCCGCCATCCAGCGCGCCCGCTCGATAATCGAAGGCTTGGGCCGTTATCAGCGCCATTTCAAAATCAACAATCTGTTTTTGTTGCGCCGCCGTCAACGGAGTTGAGCCTTGCGCGTGACCGTTCGTGGCATCGAAGGCCTGATGTGCCAGGTCTGCGACCAGATCCGCGGGATTCGTGGCGTACGTGATTTTCTGTGTGCCCGTTTGCGGAGCGGACTCGCGTCCGTCCCACATGATCGCGCTCTGGAAGCGCAGATTTGTAGACGGGATCGGCCGGCGATAAACCGAAAGAGAAGAGGAATTATCGCAGCCGTATGGATTCTGAACACTTACTACATCGAACTCTGCATTTTCCGGTACCGCGAGTTCGACGCGGATCAATCCCCGGTTGAGCAGGAGACTATAGGCCTTACGCCGTTCCCCAAGCGTCCCGGTTTCGATATGGTCGTTGCAGTTTGATCCGTCAACCGTTCGAAAGATTGGATCCCGGCCTTGCGTAACCTCGAAGCGAAGCTTCACCTCGTCGCTCGAGATACTCCAACCCTGCGCCGGCCTGTGACACGAAGCGCAACTTCTGCCATTCGTGCCCAACGGCTGGAAGAAAGGTCCGGACAAGCTGATAGGCCCGCCCGCGGTACTGTAGGTCTCCAAGAATCCCGTTGCATTGGGGAACGGGAACAGATTGGGTAGACTCTCGGCGTACGCCGGCGACTGCAATACGAGGCTTGCCGCAACTATCACCGGCCCCAGAAGCCGGCGCCATTTCTCCATTTGAAAGTTTCTCCTGACAGTATCTGTAGGTATCGGCAAAAGAGTTACAGCGAAATACGCTTTTTCTTTCTCCGGTCACAGAGACGTCGGCTATGCCGCACAAAGTAAAATGGAATAAGGAATGAGCAAGTTCTACACTCGTTCCGAACTTCTCGCGCAGCGCCGCGCCTGGAAATCGGAATCCAAGAAGGTTGTGTTTACGAATGGCTGTTATGACATTCTCCATCCCGGCCACATTCGTTTGCTTGAGCGCGCCCGCTCTCTTGGCGATATCCTCATCCTCGCTCTGAATACCGACTCGAGCGTCCAGCGCCTCAAAGGACCCACCCGGCCCTTTTTCGATGAGCGATCGAGGGCCGAGTTGGCGCTGCATCTCGAAGCTGTCGACGCCGTCACGCTTTTCGACGAAGACACGCCGCGGGATCTTATCGCGGCCGTTCTGCCCGACGTGCTGGTGAAGGGCGCGGATTGGGCCCACTTCATCGCCGGACGGGAAGAAGTCGAAGCGGCCGGCGGCCAGGTCTACGCGCTGCCTCTCGAGCCTGGATATTCCACCACCGACATCGCGGAGAAGATCCTCGTGCGGCAGCCCACGCCGTGACTCATCCGGCCACCAGGGAGTTCCTTCAGTCCGCCGCCAGGCAGCCAGCCTTTCAGTCACTGCTGCAACCGCTCACCCGCGGCGAGCGCGGGCCCTTTTCCGTTTCCGGTCTCGTTAACACCGCCAAAGCTCTTTACATTGTCCTGCTGTATCAGGCCACCGAAAAGCCGCTCTTCGTTTTGGTCGATGGCAACAAGCAGGCCGAAACGCTGCTTGAATCGGTTGAAGTTTTCTTCCATCTGCTCTTTGAAGGCCGCGATCTGCCGGCGCCGCAGCTCATCCCCGCGCTCGACGTGCTGCCGCACCAGCGCCTATCGCCGCACAACGAAATCGAGGAGAGCGCGCGCCGTCGCCTTGTGGCGACTTTCCGCTCAAAAAATTCCGATCACCATCGCGCCCGTCGCATCGGCGCTCCTGCGCACCGAATCCGCCGAATTTCTACCGCCAACTGGCCCTCACCCTGCGCACCGGCGAAGAGATTTCCCTCGAAGATCTGGTGCAGCATCTCGAAAGCATCGGCTACGAGCGCCGCGAGCCGGTTGAAATGGTCGGCGAATATTCCGTTCGCGGCGGCATCCTCGATGTCTTTCCGGCCGAAGCGCCGCGCCCCGTGCGCATCGAGTTTTTTGGCGATGAAATCGAATCCATTCGGCCAGTTCGACGTCGAATCGCAGCGCTCGGTGCTGAAGATCACGGCCGCCACGCTGCTGCCCCTGGCCGAATATCCCCGCTCGCGCTCTCTGCTTCGCCAGCTTGCCGAGGCGGCCGACAAGTCGGATCTCGACCTATCCAATCCCGGCGAAATTTTTCCTGGCTGGGAATTTCTGGTTCCGCTGGTTCGCCCGCGATCGCAGAATCTCCTTTCGCTGAGCCCCGACGCGATTGTCGTTCTGGATGAGCCGCACGCGATCGCTTCCGCGGCCGATCGCCTCTGGCAGCGACTCGAAAATCCCGATCGCCCCGCGCCCATCGAGCCGGCCAAGAATTTCCTCGCGTGGGAGGAGTGGAATGACGTCCTGAAGGATCGCACCGCGGTCAGCTTCAGGAACTGGAATTGCTCACTGGGCGCGATCGCGAAGCAGCATTTCCATATCCCAACGCGGCCTTCGCTCACATTTCAAGGCAACATGCCAGTCGCCGTGGCCGAAGCGCGCAACCTCATTCAAGCCGGTAATCGGGTCGCGTTTTTTGCCCCTTCCGCCGGTGAAATCGAGCGGCTCGCCGATCGTGCTGCAGGAATATGCTGTGCCCTATCAACTCGGTCTCGAATCCACCGCCGGTGCGCCGCCCCTCCCTTGCCGAGCGCGCTTATCACGCCGGCGCCGTCTCGCAGCGCGTTCTTGATTAAAGGCCGCGTCCGCCGCGGCGCCGTCCTGCTCGATTCGCAACTTGCCATTCTCGGCTCGGAAGATCTTTTCGAAACTTCCGACCTGATTGCGCGCCAGCCGACCAAATCGCAACTGGCCGCGTTCGCCGCCGATATCGCCGATCTGAAGCCCGGCGATTTCGTGGTTCACGCCACCCACGGCGTCGGCCAATTTCTCGGGATCCGCGAACTGACCCAAGGCGATCAGAAGGGCGATTTCATGCTGCATCGAGTACGCCGCCGAATCGAAGTTCTACGTTCCGCTCGCGCGCCTCGATCTGGTCCAGAAATATCGCGGCGCGGGAGAAGCCAAGCCTGCATCTCGACCGCCTTGGCGGCGTCACCTGGGAAAAAACGAAATCGCGCGTCAAAGCCAAAATGCGCGACATGGCGGACGAGCTCTTGAAGCTCTACGCCCAGCGCCGGATGGCCAAAGGTTTTGCATTCTCACCCGACAGCAATTGGCAGCGCGAATTCGAAGATGCCTTCGAATACACGCCTACCAAAGATCAACTGAGCGCGGTCTCGCAGATCAAGGGCGACATGGAGAGCGAGCAGCCGATGGACCGCCTTCTATGCGGCGACGTCGGCTTCGGCAAAACGGAAGTGGCCATGCGCGCCGCCTTCAAAGCCCTCGGCGATGGCAAACAAGTGGCGGTTCTCGCGCCGACGACCGTTCTCTCCTTCCAGCACTACGAAACCTTCAGCCGCCGCTTCGCGTCCTTCCCGGTACGCGTGGAACTGGTCAGCCGCTTCCGCACGCCCAAAGAAGTGAAAGCCGTTCTCGAAGATCTCGCGACGGGCAAAGTCGATGTGCTCATCGGCACCCATCGCCTGCTCTCGAAAGATGTGAGTCTTCCACGATCTCGGCTTGCTGATCGTCGACGAAGAACAGCGTTTCGGCGTCAGCCACAAAGAGCGCCTGAAGCAGCTGCGGCACAACGTGGATGTGCTCACCATGAGCGCCACGCCTATCCCGCGCACGCTGCACATGTCGCTGCTTGGCCTGCGCGACATGTCGGTGATTGAGACGCCGCCTAAAGATCGTCTGTCGATCAATACGGTAGTCGCGCACTTCAATCCCGATCTGATCAAGACCGCCATCGAACAGGAGCTGGCGCGCCAGGGGCAGGTCTATTTCGTCCACAATCGCGTGGACACCATCTTCATGCGCGCCGCCTTTCATCCAGGAGTTGCTTCCGCAATGCCGCATCGGCGTCGGTCACGGGCAAATGGGCGAGAGCCGAGCTGGAAAAAGTGCTGCTCGGCTTCATGCGGCACGAATACGACGTGTTCGTCTGCACCACCATCGTCGAGAACGGCCTCGATATTCCGCTCGCCAACACCATGATCATCGAAAACGCCGAGCGCTATGGCCTGAGCGAGCTCTATCAACTGCGCGGCCGCGTGGGCCGCTCGAACCGCCGCGCTTACGCCTATCTGCTTGTTCCCGCCGACACCCAGTTGAGCGAAATTGCAAGGAAACGTCTGGCGGCACTGAAAGAGTTTAGCGATCTGGGCGCTGGTTTCAAAATCGCCGCGCTCGATCTGGAATTGCGCGGCGCGGGAACCTGCTAGGCGGCGAGCAGCACGGCCACATTGAAGCGGTCGGCTACGACACCTACGTGCGCCTGCTCGAAGAAACCGTGAAAGAGCTCAAGGGCGAGGAGGTGCCGCTCGAAATTCATGCCACTCTCAACCTCGGGCTCGACATCCGCATTCCCGTCGATTACATTTCCGACGACGCCCAACGCCTTCGCTCCTACAAGCGCATCGCCGATGTGAAAGACGAAGAGCAAGCCGCCCGTATCGCCGAGGAGTTGAGCGATCGCTATGGGCCCGTTCCGGAGGAGGTCACTACCCTGCTCCGCTTTTCGGCTGCTCAAGAGCCTGGCTCAGCGGACTGGCGTGGAATCCATCGATCGGCGCGCCAGGCGTTCGCCAATATCAAATTCCATCAACAATCGAAGGTCGATCCGTTGAGGCTCATGGCTTTCGTGCGCACATTGGAAGGCGCGCAATTCACGCCCGCCGGCGTGTTGAAGGTGCCCCTGCGCGCTGCCACCGGTAACCCGGCCGGCCTTATCGAAGAATTGAAGAACATTCTGCTCGAGCTCACCGCGCCCGAGCCAGTGGCCGCCATCCGCTAACGATAAACTTATTGCGATAATAGAAGAGAAATCATGAAGTATTGCTGCCTTGCCCTGTTTGCCTTCAATGCGCTGAGCCTGAATGCCGCCGATGCCCCTGCCGTGGTCGATCAAATTGTCGCGAAAGTAAATGGGGATATTGTGAGCCAGGAGGAGATCGCGCGCACCGCTAAGCAGATGGCCGATGAGTTGAAAGCGCAAGGCGCGAGCGGCACACAGTTACAGCAAGCTGTCGAGGAGCGCGACAAGGATATTCTGCGCGATCGTATCGACCAACTCCTCCTGGTACAAAAGGGCAAGGAGTTGAACATCAACGTCGATTCCGAAGTCAGTAAATACGTCGCACAGGTGCAGCGCCAGTCTAAAATCAGCGATACTGAAAAGTTTCACGACTACATCCGCCAGCAATCCGGCATGACGTATGAAGATTTTCTGAGCGAATACAAAAAGCAGACGCTCACCCGCGAGGTTATTGGCCAGGAGGTCGGCCGCCACATTGCCATCACGGATAAAGAGATTCAGGACTACTACGACGCGCATAAAGCGGACTTCGTGCGGGAAGAAAAAGTCTATTTGAGCGAAATCCTGATTTCAACCGACGGAAAAGACGCTGCCGGAATGGCGGCGGCGGAAAAGAAAGCCAAACAACTCTCTTCAGACGCGTCGAAGGGCCAGCGCTTCGCCGATCTCGCCCGCGACAATTCCGACGCCAGCACCGCGAAGGATGGCGGCGCCCTGGGAGGTTACAAGAAGGGCGACCTGAACAAGACCATCGAGGACGCGGTGTGGAACCTGCCGCGAGGAGCCGTTACGGAGCCCATCAAGATCCCGACCGGCTATGAGATTTTCAAAGTAGAGGACCACACCAAAGCCGGCCTTGCGCCGCTCGCCGATGTGAAGAGCGAAATCGAAAACGCTCTCTACGGTCCCAAGATGCAGCCGCGCGTCCGCGAATACCTGACGCGCCTTCGCACGCAGGCTTTCCTGCAGATCAAGCCGGGCTTTGTGGATACCGGAGCCGCGCCAGGTAAAGATACAAAGTGGCAGGATCCGGCCGTGCTGAAGCCCGAAACCGTCACCAAAGCGGAAGTAGAAGAAAAAACCCGCCGCAAGCGGCTTCTTTGGGCGATCCCGATTCCCGGCACTTCCACCACGGTTACCGGCAAAAGCAGTTCTCGTTAATTCTCATGAAGTCTCCTTACGTCGGGAACCTGATCCCGAACGAAGTTGCCACTGTGCAACTTCTCGTGTTATCGAAAGAAATCCGCCAGAAAAAAACCGGCGAATCCTATCTCACGCTGCATTTGGCGGATCGCACCGGCGAAATAGAAGCCAAAATGTGGGACAACGTCGCGGAGGTGATCGACGCCTTTCAGCGCGACGACTTTGTCAAGGCGAAGGGCCTGGTGCAGATTTATCAGAATCGGGTCCAATTCACCGTCTATAAGTTGCGCCGCTTGCAAGATCACGAAGTGGATCTCGCCGATTACTTTCCGTGCTCTGAGCGCGATCCCGAAGAGATGTTTCGCGAGCTTCAGAGCATCGTCGCGGCCTTCGCGGATTCGAATCTGCGCGCCTTACTCGATGCAGTATTTAGCGATGCCGAGTTGGTCCGTCTTTATAAAATGGCCCCCGCCGCAAAGAACATTCATCATGCCTGCCGGGGCGGTCTGCTCGAGCACGTTCTCTCGCTATGCACCCTTAGCCGGCTCGTCGGATCGCATTATCCGCAAATCGACGTGGACCTGCTCACCGCCGGCGCGATTCTGCACGATATCGGCAAGCTCGAAGAACTCTCCTACGCCCGCAGTTTCGGCTACAGCCCCGATGGCCAACTGCTAGGGCACATTATCCTCGGCTTGCGCCTGCTCAACAAGACGTTCGATCGGCTGCCCGATTTTCCGCCCCGGCTGCGCACGCTCATCGAGCACATGGTTTTGAGCCACCACGGCGAGCTGGAATTTGGATCGCCCAAGACGCCCATGTTCGCCGAGGCGCTGCTACTGCACCATCTGGACAATCTCGATTCCAAAATGGACGCGGTTCGCGGTGCTCTCAAGCGCGATCGGCAGATCGAGGGCGAGTTCACGAATTGGATTGCACCGCTCGAGCGCGCGCTGCTGAAGAAGGAACACTATCTGCGTCCGCCCACGCCGGCCGCGGCGCCTGCCGCCGCCTCGGTTCCCGTGGAAACGAAGCCTGCGCCGTCGACTCCTTTTGGCGAAAAGCTGCAAGCCGTTCTGGAGTCGCAAAAATAGCGCTGAATGTTACCATTGGGAGTTGTCAGGCCCCGGGCTTCGTGCAATGTGCGGTCGTAAACCCCGCTAGGTCCGGAAGGAAGCAACGGTAGCGATTTAGCTCGTGTGCCGCGGATCACCCGGGGTCTGGCATGAATGCTTCTCCTTCCACACCGTCCATGTATCAGGTCATCGCCAGGAAGTACCGCCCGCAAGGCTTCGATGAGCTGATCGGCCAGGAACACGTCCAAAAAACTCTCGCCAACGCCATCGAGAGCGGCCGCATCGCTCATGGCTATATATTTTCCGGCCAGCGTGGAACCGGCAAGACCACGGTGGCCCGCATTCTGGCCCGCTGCTTGAATTGCATCAAGGGTCCGACCGCCACGCCGTGCGGCGTGTGTTCCGCGTGCGTGGAAATTGCCGCTGGAGGCGCGGTGGACGTCATTGAAATCGACGCCGCCTCTAATCGCGGCATCAACGAAATGCGCGAGATCCGCGAAAACGTGCGCTATCGCCCGGCGCGCGACCGCTACAAGGTTTTCATCGTCGACGAAGCGCATCAGATCACTCGGGAGGCTTTCAATGCGCTATTGAAAACGCTCGAGGAGCCGCCCGAGTGGGTAGTTTTCATTCTCTGCACCACCGAAGCGAACGAGATTCCCAATACCATCGCCTCGCGTTGCCAGCACTTTACATTTCGCTCGGTCGATTTCGCAGAAATCATAAACCGCATGAAATTCATCGCCGCCGCCGAGGGCATCGAAGCCAGCGAGGAGGTACTTTCCGTGCTGGCGCAGGCCGGCGAAGGAAGCGTGCGCGATTCGCTTTCCGCCATGGATCAGGCCATCGCGTGTTGCGGCAAAACTCTACGGGTGGAAGACGTGCGCGGGTTGCTCGGTCTGTTTGGAAGCGAGGTGCTGCTCGCGGTAGCGAAAGCTATCCAGCAGCGCGATGGCGCCCGCATGCTTGCCATCGTCGAGGATCTCGAGCGCAACGGACAAAGTCTCCAGCATTTCGCGCGCGAGCTGTCGCGCTATTGGCGTAATCTGCTGGTTGCGAAAATTTCCGGCCAATCCACTCGCTTGATAGCGGCCTCCGACGCCGAACAGAAAGCGCTCCTTGAAACCGCCGGCGCTTTCAGTGAAGAGGATCTGACCCGCTATCTGCACCTGACGCTCGAACTTTACAAGACGCTGCAGACTTCTCTGCAGCCCCGGCTGCATCTTGAGCTCGGGCTTATCAAACTCGTGCAAGCAGGCAGACTGCGATCGATCGAAGAGGCGCTCTCCGGCCTTCCTCGCACGATCGCCCCGCCATCTTGTGCCGCCATCGCCACCTGCCGCGCCTCCGAAAGCGCCCCCTCCCGCTGCCGCCACCGGAAACCTGAAGCAGGATCTCTACAGCGCCCTCTCGAAAGAAGGTATGAACGTCAGTGCCGACGCGATCGAGCAGGCGGAAGTCGTAGCGCAGGGCGCGGAACTTATCGTGAGAGGCCCGAAGATCGCTTTCTTTTGCGCTGAAGGACAAGTCGATTGAACGCTTGGCTTCGCAGATTCTCGGCAAGCCCGTAAGAATTCGCTTTGAACCCGCGGCGGCGGTCGCCGCGCCAGTGAAGGTCGAAAAGACGCCCGCCGAAGAATCCGATCTGCGGCAGCGCGCGCTTTCGCATCCTGGCGTCAAACGTTTTCAAGAGCTGTTTCCCGAAGCGCAGGTTCGCGCGGTGCGAAATTTAAGTGAATAGGGAGGAATCCATTTGTCGATGAAAATGCCCGGGGGCGGCGGCAACATGCAAGCCATGATGAAGCAAGCCCAGCAAATGCAGCAGAAGCTGCAAGAGCAGATCGCGGCCATCCGCGTCGAAGCTTCGGCGGGCGGCGGAATGGTCAGCGTGAAAATGGACGGCCACAAGAACGTGCTTTCCGTGAAAATCGATCCCGAAGTAGCGGGCGATGTGGAAATGCTACAGGACATGGCCATGGCCGCTTTCAATGAAGCCGCGAAGAAAGTGGATGAAGAGGCCCAAGGCAAAATGGGCGGAATGCTCGGCGGCATGGGTTTGCCTCCCGGCCTGTTCTAGATGGCGGAGTTTGCCGAGCCGTTGGCCCGGCTCATACAGGAATGCAAGCGGCTGCCGGGCATTGGCCAGAAATCCGCGCAGCGCATTGCATTTCATTTGCTCCGCACCCCACGGGAAGACGCCGAAAATCTCGCGCAAGCGATTCTTGACATCAAAGACAAGCTCGGCGTCTGCGCATCTTGCAACAACATCAGCGACGGCGAGTTGTGTCTCTATTGCCGCGATCCGCACCGCGAACAGGCGCAAATCTGCGTAGTCGAGGAGCCGCACAATATCCCGCCGATTGAAACCACGCACGCGTTCCGCGGCTTGTATCATGTGCTGCACGGCGCAATCTCGCCGTTGCGCGGGATCGGGCCCGAGCAGTTACGCATCAAAGGACTTGGTAGACCGCCTGCATCAAAACCAGATCGAAGAAGTGATTCTGGCGACAAATCCGACCGTCGAAGGCGAAGCGACCGCCGTCTACCTTTCGCGCCTGCTGAAGCCCCTGGGCCCGCGCGTCACCCGCATTGCGATGGGTATTCCGGTCGGCAGCGATCTTGAATTTGCGGACGAAGTGACCATGTCGCGCTCGCTCGAAAACCGCCGTGACATGTAGCCCCGACCGGTACACTGGGAAATAAAGTGCTGGTCACTATTTCTTCACAGCCGCCGCGGCCAAAATGGCTCCGCGCACCAGCGCCCGTGGGCGAAAATTACCGCGAGTTAAAAGAGCTCGTCACGCGCCTGGGTCTGCATACGGTGTGCGAAAGCGCCGCGTGCCCCAATGTGGGTGAGTGCTGGAATCGGCGCACGGCGACGTTCATGATTCTCGGCAACGTCTGTACGCGGCGCTGCGGATTCTGCGCGGTGCAAAAGGGCGCCGCCGCTCGCGGTCGATTTCGACGAGCCACGCCGCGTCGCGGAGGCGTGCGCCGCCTTAGGTCTGCGCTATGCCGTCGTAACCAGCGTCAATCGCGACGACCGCAAGGACGGTGGCGCCGAGCTCTTCAAGCTCACGATCGAAGCCATTCGCGCGCGTGTGCCTGGTTGCAAAGTCGAAGTGTTGGTGCCCGATTTCCAAGGCTCTCACGCGGCAATGGAAATCGTCATGCGCGCCGCTCCGGACGTGCTCAATCACAACACCGAGACCGTCCCAAGGTTATATCGCCAAGTCCGCCTTGGAGCTCGCTACGACCGCTCGCTCGAAATGCTGCGATACGCAAAACAGATTCGTCCGCAGACCCCGACCAAATCGGGGCTCATGCTCGGGCTCGGCGAAACGCACGAAGAAGTAGTGCAAGTGATCCACGACCTGCACGATCACCATGTCGACATTCTCACGCTAGGCCAATACCTGCGGCCGTCGCCGAAACATCTGCCCATTTATCGCTACGTCCCGCAGGAAGAATTCGACGAATACAAACGCTTTGCCATCCAGCTGGGTTATGGGCACGTCGAAGCCGGCCCGCTGGTGCGCAGCTCCTATCACGCCGACGCCTCGCTACACGGGCAGGACGAGAATGGCCTCGCAGCCGGGGCCGTCGGAGGCGTTGCGCAGGCTTAGCGATCCGTTGTGCGCTTCGGCGATTTGCCGGCTCAAAACCAGTCCGATGCCTGATCCGCCGCGCTTGGTGGTGAAGAACGGCACGAACAAGTTGGCCGTGTTCGAGAGGCCCGGCCCTTCATCGCGCACCGTGATCTCCACGTTGACTGGCGTGTGCGTCGTGACGCACGAAGACGCGGCCGCCGGTCTTCTGCGCGGCATCCACCGCGTTGCGGATCAGATTGATCAGCACTTGCTCCAATTGATCCGCGTCCCCCTGAATCGTCATAGGGGCGGCATTCTTCAAAGAACACCGGCATGCGCGTTTCGATGCCAGTGGCGCGCCGCAAAAGCGACATTGATTTCGACGGGTCCGAACTTGGGCGGCGGCAATTTCGCGAGCCGCGCGTAGGAGCTCATGAAGCGGCTCAGCGATTCGGAGCGCGTGGCGATCACGTTCAAGCCGCGCGACATATCGTCGCGCCAATCGTCCGGCCGGGGATCGGTCTTCACCAGATGTCTCCAGGCTTTGCGCGATGGACTTGATGGGCGTGAGCGAATTGTTCAGCTCGTGCCCAAGCACGCGCACCAGCCGCTGCCAGGCCTGCAGTTCTTCTTCGCGCAAGGGCGCGTGTCAGATCGGTGAACGACCAGCAATTGATGAGGCACGCCGCCTTCGCGGAACTGGCTGCGGCGGATGCCCCAGCGGCCCGTCGCCGCCCGGAAACGTGCGCTGAATCGTCTGCTCCGGCTCGCCGATCAAGATATTCGGCCAAGCCGAGCGAGGTGGCATCGCGCGCCAGCAGCCGCTCGGCGGGCTGCGCCAGCAGCCGTTCGCCGGCGCGATTCACCAGCCGCAGCGACTGCTGCGGATCGAAGGCGAAGACCGCGACTTCGATCTCTTCCATCACCTTGCGCAGCAGCGCGGTGGCTTCCAGCGCGCCCAGCCGCTGGTCGCGCAGCGTGGCGGCCATCGCGTTCACCTGCTGCATCACTTCGCCCAGCGGCTCCTTCGGATTGTCCGACGCGGGCGCGGATCGAGTAGTCGCCTTCGCGCATCGCTTCCAGCAGATTGGCGAGCGTGCGCAAGCGGTCCGGCGACACGCTCGCGCGCGGCGAAGCAGAAGCCGAGCCAGCAGCCAGTACAACGACGATATCGAGCGTCCACTGCACGCGTGCCGGAATAGCCGCCGAACGGCGAGCAGAATAGCGCAGGCGGCAACGGCGGGCAAGCCGCCGGCCAGCGCGAGCAGCAGCACGCGCGTGTCGTGGCTGAGTCTGAAGCTCATGGCTACTACAGCCCGAAGCGCTGCAGGCGCCGGTACAGCGCGCTGCGGCTCAGGCCCAAGGCGCTGGCGGCATGGCTGACATTGCCGCCGTAGCGCGCCAGCGCCTTCTTGATCAGAAACCCTTCCACTTCTTCCAGGCTCATGTCTTCCAGCCGCGGCGAACCGGTCGCGCCGGCGCGCAGCGCCAGATCGCCCGCCTTGATGCAACTTCCTTGCGCCATCAGCACGGCGCGCTCCACCACGTGATTCAACTCGCGCACGTTGCCCTGCCAGGCATGCTCGTGCATCGCCTGCATGGCGTTGTGATCGAAGCCGGTGATGTTCTTGCGATAGCGCCGGGCATGCATGCCGAGAAAATGAGTCGCCAGCGGGCCGATGTCCTCGCGGCGCTCGCGCAGCGGCGGCAGGTGGATTTCGATGGTGTTCAGACGGAACAGCAGATCCTGCCGGAAGCGCCCGTTCTGCACCTCGTCGGCCAGATTCGCGTTGGTGGCCGAGATCACGCGCACGTCCACGCGCTTGGTTTTCGACGAGCCCACGCGCTCCATCTCGCCGATTTCCAGCACGCGCAGCAGCTTCGCCTGCAGATTCATCGGCACGTTGGCGATTTCGTCCAGGAACAGCGTGCCGGTGTCGGCCAGTTCGAAGCGGCCGACGCGATCCATCTTGGCGTCGGTGAATGCGCCCTTCACGTGGCCGAACAGCTCGCTTTCGAAAACGCCTTCGGCCAAGCCGCCGGCATTCACGGTCACCATCGGCTTGCTGGCGCGGCCGGAAATCGCGTGCAGCGTTCGCGCCACCACTTCCTTGCCGGTGCCCGGCTCGCCGGTGATCAGGACGTTGGCATCCGACGGCCCGACGCGCGAGATCAGCTCCAGCACCGGCTGCATGGCTGGCGACTGCGCGATCATGGTGCGGCAGATTGTCGCCGCGCAGAGCTGGTTTTCCGCTTCCAGGCGCTGGCCGCGGCGCAGGGCCTTGCTCAGTTCGATCTGCGTGCGCACGATGGACGCAAGCCGCTCGTTTTCCCAGGGCTTCTGAATGAAGTCGCGCGCGCCGCGGCGCATGGCTTCGACCGCCAGATCGACGCTGCCCCAGGCCGTCATCACGATCACCGGCAGCATGGAATCGATCGCCTGGATCTTGGCGAGCAGTTCGAGGCCTTCCTGCCCGGAGGTGGTGTCGCGGGTGTAGTTCAGATCGATGATGGCCGCGTCGAAATCGCGATTCTCGATCGCTTGCAGCGCCTGCTGCGGCGATTCGGCGGATTCGATCTTGTAGCCTTCGCGCTTCAGCAGCAGCCGCAACGCTTCCAGCACGTCCGGCTGATCGTCGGCGATCAGGATGCGCATCTGCGACGGCACGAGTCTTCATGTCAGGCTCAGCTGGCGAGTCTGCGTAATCCAGCCATCTTCGATGTAGATGATCCGGTTGCCGTACTCGGCGTTTTTCTCGTTGTGCGTCACCTGGACGATCGTGGTGCCTTCCTCGTTCAGCTTCTTGAAAAGCTCCATGATCTCTTTGCCCTGGCTCGAATGCAGATTGCCGGTGGGCTCGTCGGCCAGAATCAGTTTCGGATTGGCGATCATAGCGCGCGCGATGGCGACCAGCTGCTGCTGGCCGCCCGAGAGCTGATTCGGATAAAGATCTTTCTTGCCGACCATGTTGAACCGATCGAGCGTGTCGCACACGATGCTCTGCCGCTCCGATTTCTTGATATTGCGGTAGGAGAGCGGAATATCGAGATTCTCGTAGACCGTCAGCGAATCGAGCAGATGATAGCTCTGGAAAACGAAGCCGATGTACTTCTTGTAGAGCTCGGAGCGGTCTTTCTTGTTGAGCTGGTGAATGGCATGATCGAGAAAGTGATATTCACCGGTCCAGGCGATATCGTGCATGCCGAGCAGATGCAGCAGAGTCGACTTCCCCGCCCCGGAAGGACCCATGATGGAGATGAACTCGCCTTCTTTGATGTCGACGTTGATCCGCCGCAGCACGATAGGTCTTGGTGGGACCGTGTTCAAAGTACTTTTCAATGTTGCGAAGAGAAATCATTCCTGGAAGCCTTATTCCAGCGTAAAGCAATCGAATTGCGGGCGGCTCGAAACGCGTCGCTAAATGTTCACGATCGAATCAGCGCGAATATTGCGGAGCCAGCGACCACGCGGGCAGGCTGGCGCGCCGGAGGATGCTGAACACGCACTCGGAGCGGCGTGTGAAACGAGCAGCGACGCGGTGCGGACCTGGGCAGAATAATGCCATGCCGCACAGCAGCACGCCGATGGCGACGAAATCGATATGCTTTGAAATCAGACGGGTACCTCCATGTTTTCCTCCACCACGCGGCCGTCGAACAGATGGATGGAGCGGTCGGCATAGCGGGCATAGCGCGGATCGTGCGTCACCATGCAGATGGTCGCGCCGCCGCGATGCAGTTCGCGGAGCAGATCCATCACCTGTTCGCCATTTTGAGAATCCAGGTTTCCGGTGGGCTCGTCGGCGAGCAGGATGGAAGGATCGCCGGCCAGGGCGCGCGCCACGGCAACACGCTGCTGCTGACCGCCGGAGAGTTGCGACGGATAGTGCTTGATGCGGTGCGACATGCCGACGCGCTCCAGCGCTTCATGAACCTTCTTCTTGCGGTCGGCCGAACCCATGCCGCGATAGGTGAGCGGCAGTTCGACGTTTTCATAAACGTTCAAGTCGCCGATCAGGTTGAACGCCTGGAAGATGAACCCGATTTCGCGGTTGCGGATGCGGGCGCGCTCGGAGAGCTTCAGGCTCTGCACCGGCTTGCCATTCAGGATGTAGGTGCCGGAGCTCGGCGAATCGAGCAGGCCCAGGATGGCCAGCAGGGTCGATTTTCCGCAGCCGGAAGGCCCGGAAATGGAGACGTATTCGCCGCGCTGGATATCGATGTGAATCCCGGCTAGCGCGTGCGTTTCCACCTCGTCGGTGACGAATACCTTCGTCACGCCTTCCAGATGGATCAAGGGATCGGATGCGGTCATGCTCTTTCAGTCCTCCTGGCTATGTTTGGCTAGAGCCATACTAATTCAATACGGACGAACACCCGGTTTGGTTAGTTCAATCGAATTCGCTGATACGAATCGTACTGGGACATGTCGGACAAAATCACCCGATCGCCGACTTTTAGGCCATCGAGCACTTCGATGGTGTTGACCGAGGCGCGGCCCAGCTTGACGTTCACGCGGCTGGCGCCTTTGCCGTCCGGATCGATCTTGAACAGGCCGATGGTAGTGCCCGGCTCACCGGAAACCGGGCGATCCATATAAACCACATCCGACAAACGCTCTATTTCGACGATGCCGTCGACGCTCAATTCGGGTCGCGCGCCCTGGGGCAGCGGCCCCAGCAAGGCTACATCCACGCCCACCGTGCCGTTGGTCGCGGCCGGATCGATGCGGATCACACGGCCCGGAATGATGCCGTTGCGGGTATCGACAGTCGCGTCGAGCCCGACCCGAACATCCTTCATCTGCGTCTCGGCAATCTGCAAAACGGCTTTCAACTTCTTGGGATCGGCCACTTTGGCCAGAATCGTGCCGGTCGGGACGCGCTGGCCGACCTCGACGTCCACTTCCTGCAGCACGCCATCGATGCCGGCGCGAATGGTCAACTGATCCACCTGCTTGCTGCTTCAGATCGTAGGCGGCGCGTGCAGCTCTCGACCACTACCCTTTGCGCTTCGATCTTGCGCTTTGATGGAATCGTCGGCGATACCGAGCCGCTGCTTTTGCAGCTCCACGCGGTTCCGAAATTGGTTCGCCTGATCGACCGAAAGCTTGGACGTCGAGATCGCTCTTCAGATTCAGGCGGGTGAGTTCGAGATCGCGGTCGGCGGTCAGCTTGGCTTGGGTGTATTGGGATTCGAGTTCGGCGAGGGTCGCCCGCTGATCCAGCTTGTCGCTCTCGAGCTTGACTTTGAGATTGGCCAGATTGGCTTCCTCCTGCTTGACCTGCCATTCGGCCTTTTCGGCCTCGAGTTCCAGATCGGGGTCGCTCAGCATGAGGATAACCTCGTTGGCTTTCATCGGGTCGACGCCGGCGCGGCGGACAATGGACGAAACCCGGGAATCCTGCGCCGCCGCGATACAGTGAATCTCTTCCGGCGTCAGGCGGCCGAGACCACGCACCTGACTCTCCATGGGCCCGCGCTTTACCGAACCGGGCCATTGCCCGCTCATGTCGACCGAAGGCGCTGCAGGCTTTAGACGCGCCAGCGCGATAGTGGTGCCGCCGATCACGATCGCCGCGATGACGATCATCGCGATGCGTTTGATCAGGCGCTTGCGCGCTACTTCTTTTCCGCGAGGGACATCCATTGCCATGTCGTTGCTTCCGATTCTACTAATGCACTTCAGCGGCCAGCTTCGGAGGAGCCACTAAGTGATTGATTTTCATGGTGCAATAAAAGCACGGAGCAATCAAGGTTGTCCGCTTTTGGGAATCGGGAGTGCGCTGGCAGTCAGTTTACGATTCGAACCCAAATGCCCCCAAGGGTACGAATACAACGAGGAACAGGCGAAGAAATGGCGCATTTTGCGAAACGAAATCCGATTCGTCTTTTCTTCGCCTGCGGACTGAAGGCGCAAATTTTTGGAATGTGTTTAGCGGGAATCGTGATGACGTACGCTTTGATCGGCGATCAAGCCGCCGATGCCGCCGATGATAGCACCGATCGCGGCACCCTGACCGTGGCCGGCAACCGCTCCAATTACCGCTCCGGCAGCGGCGCTGCCACCTATGATGGCGGCGGAACGGCCGGCATGATTGTCGCGATCGTAGTACCCACCGCGATCATAATATCCGCGGCGATCGTAGTTTCCGCCTCGATCGTAGTCTTGCCGGCGATTGTCGTAGTAGCGGTCCTGGTAACGATCGCTAGGAACATATTGAAAGTGACGGTTGTCCTGCTCCTGATGGTAGCCGTGCTCGGCGGCCTGAGCCGGGATGGCGATGGCGGTCAGAGCCAAACTGAAGATGCTGAAAACCGCGATGCGAAAAACGCGTTTCATAACTACCTCCGCCTATAAAGATGGGGACTTCCTGGGCGGAGTTGCCAGCTGTACGAAGTTTAATCGGCGCTTCTAACATAATGGAAGCCTGTGACAAAGATTTGGATCTTCGCGTTACCGTTATTGGCGGCGAGCATTTGTTTGGCGGCAGATTCTTCGACGGCTGCGCTGCGTGTGGGCATCATCGGCCTGGTACATGGGCATGTCGCGGGCTTTCTTAATGGAGGCGCCCTTACGCCGGCCGGCGGCGCGCTGCATCGACCCGATATCCAGATTGCAGGAATTGTAGAGGAGGACCAGCAGCTATTCGATCAGTACGCCGCGCGCTTCCACTGGTCCGCGGACATGCACTTCCGCAGCATCGAAGAGCTGGCTTCGCGCACGCATCCGGACGCGGCGCTGATCTTTACCTCAACGGCAGGCCACACGAAAGCGGTTGAAGAGTGCGCCAGACTCGGCATCCACGCCATGATGGAAAAGCCGATGGCGATCAGCTACAAGGACGCGGTGGCCATGGCGGAAGCGGCACGGCGCGGCAAGATTCACGTGCTGGTGGATTACGAGACTTCCTGGTATGGAAGCAATAAGGCGGCGCATGATCTCCTCGTGCAAGGAGCGCTCGGGACAATGCTGAAATGCGTGGTGAGAGACGGTCACAGCGGTCCTAAGGCGATTCACGTTTCGCCCGAGTTCTTCGCGTGGCTTACGGACCCCAAGCTCAACGGCGCGGGCGCGCTCTACGATTTCGGATGTTACGGCGCGGATCTCATGACCTGGCTCATGAAGGGCGAGAGACCGATATCGGTGACTGCTATCACGCGACAGATACAGCCCGATGTCTATCCGAAGGTGGATGACGAAGCGGATGTTCTGCTTACTTATAAGAACGCGGTCGGGATTCTGCAGGGCTCCTGGAACTGGCCTTTCAATGTGAAGGATATGGATGTTTACGGAAGGACCGGACACTTACGAACGATCGGTTCGGATCAAATAAACGTGCGGCGCGCGGGCGACCGCGAGGGGCGTGTCATGAATGCCGCTCGTCCGGCGGCGCCGTATGACGATCCGCTTCACTATCTGGCGGCGGTGATCCGGGGCAACGTCGCGGAAGAGGACAGCGTGTCTTCGCTTAAGACGAATCTTACGGTCAGCGAGATTCTGGATGCGGCCCGGCGCTCTGCGCAAAGCGGAATGAGCGTGAAACTGCCACTCAGGCCGTGAGCCATTTATATTGCAAAGTACTTTCCACTGGTGATACTATTCGTCTGTGAGGCTCCTATCCTTGCTGACGCGTATTACCGCAATCGTCTTCATTCTTGGCTCGACCAGCGTGGCCTGGCTGATTCTGGCGCAGAGCATCTGGTCGCGCACCAACGAATCCAACGACAGGTTGAAACCGAACGTCGCTTCTATTTGGGGAACGCCGCAGGAGCAGAGGCAGCCGGTTGCCACTCTGGATCAGGGACAACGCGCGCCGGTTCCGCTTGCCGCTGAGAGCAGCCGTATCCAGGTAGATCTCGCTCTCGAACACCGGCGGAAAGGTCTGCTCTGGTACAGCGTCTATGTGGTGAAATTTTCGGGAGTGTATACGTTCCGGAATCCGAGCGCGGAGCCAGGCTCGGTCACTTTTCAAATCAATTTTCCGTCGAAGCATGCCATCTACGATGGCCTAGCGATCGAGGTGGACGGGCGCTCGCTGCCTTTCACCTCGAACCGGGAGGGAGCGTCTGTTTCGGCGGTCGTGGCGCCCGGCCAGACGGCGGCGTTTCGCGCGGTATACCGCTCGCAAGGTCTCGAGAGCTGGCGCTACAATCCGGGCGACGATGTTATGCAGACGCGCAATTTTGAGTTGAAGATGAAGACCAATTTCAAGGAGATCGACTTTCCTCTGAGCACGCTCGCGCCGACGGAAAAGCGGGAGGGCGCGGCGGGGTGGGAACTGGTTTGGAAGTATCGCAATCTGATTTCCGGTTTCCAAATCGGCATGACCATGCCGGAAAAACTACAGCCTGGGCCGCTTGCCGGGGACATCAGCCGCTTCGCGCCGGTCTCACTGCTGCTGTTCTTCTTTGTCCTGTTCATTCTGACGACGCTGCGCAATATCGATCTGCATCCCATGAATTATTTCTTTCTTGCGGCGGCATTTTTCGCGTTTCATCTGCTTCTGGCTTATCTCGTGGACCACATCTCGATTCAACTCGCCTTTCTAATCTGCTCGATTGTTTCGGTGGGTCTGGTCGTGAGTTATCTGCGTTTAGTGGCGGGGCCACGCTTTGCGATTTTAGAAGCTGGACTGGCGCAACTGATTTACCTGGTCCTTTTTTCCTATACATTTTTTCTAAAGGGCTTCACCGGCCTGGCGATTACTATTGGCTGTATTGTGACCCTATTCGTTGCGATGCAGGTGACCGGCCGCATTCGTTGGACCGAGCGGTTCGCCACGGCGCCGCAGTAACCAACGCATGGCGTGCGCCGGAGTTCTACGATGGAATATCTATCAGCGATGTGCTCGCGGTAATCCGCGCAATAACAACGCGGAGTAACTTAGAGGGTACGATGAGAAACTCATTTCTACTGCTCGCCTTTCTGTTGTCCGCTTGCGCTTGCCCGCTATTCGCGCAAGGTTCTCCGCCACACGCGGCTGCCGACCAGCCTTACACGGTTGAGTATTACTACAAGGTGCAATGGGGACACCAGCAGGAGTTCGAGCAACTCTTTTTGAAAAACCACTATCCATTGCTCAAAAGGATGGTCGAAAGCGGCCGCATGATCTCGGTGCAAATCGAGACGCCCGCCAATCACATGACCGAGGAGGCGCGCTGGGATTATCGCGTGACAATCCGGTTTAAAAACTCGACGCTAGGGACGACCGCGAATCCGGATGAAGAGAGTCTGACTAAACAACTCTGGCCGGACCAGGACACGTACAAACGCGAAGAACAGCGACGCTTTGAGATTTTGCTGGCGCATTGGGATCTTCCCGTGACGGATATTACACCTTCGAAGAACTAGGCCGCCTCCTGCTTGCTCCGGATTCGAAACTGAATTATCGTGGAGCCATGCCAGATACCTACGATCGTCCGATTTCGCCCCTATCGCCCCATCTTTTCGTCAGCAACGCCGCTGCCGCAATCGACTTTTACAAGAAGGCCTTCAATGCCGAGGAGCTTGCACGGCATCCGGCGCCGGACGGTAAGCGGCTCATGCATGCCGCGTTGCTGATCAACGGCTCGACGCTGATGCTGTGCGATGATTTTCCGGAATACAACGGCGGCAAGGGCTCGACGCCGGAGGCTTTCGGAGGCACGCCCGTCGTTCTGCATCTCCAGGTTGCGGAAGCCGACCCTGTGTTCCAGCGAGCGGTCGACGCCGGCGCGACCGTGATCATGCCGCTCGCCGATCAGTTTTGGGGAGACCGCTATGGGCAAGTTGCCGATCCTTTCGGACATAAGTGGTCGATCGGGGCGCGGGTTCGCAAGGTGACTGAAGCGGAAGTGCAAGAAGCGGCCAAAGCTCACTTTTCCTGATTGACAGCTTGCGGATTGATCGTCTATGCTTCCTATAGCCAGCTATGGGATTGATCAATCGCCTGGTCAATGTCTTCCACAAAGATCGCCTGCGCGGCCAGATTGACGAGGAATTAGAATTCCATCTGGCGGCGCGCGCCCGGGACAATATTGCGGCGGGCATGAAACCCGAGGAAGCACGGGAGGCTGCCCGGCGGCGGTTCGGGGCCCGCCGCTCGCAGCCTTCGCCCAGGATTAGCCTTTCAGGCGACGTGGAGGCGAATGGTTACGACACGCACCGGATTATCGGGCTCCCAGGGCCGGGCCAGCCTCGCCGTGAGGACGTGTTCGCCGCGCGGCGCGGTGACTTGCAGATATCCGCCTGCGGCTCCGCCGAGACGCACGCATGGATCGACCGCCCGCTCGGGCGAGTCCTCGACTCGAGTGACTCCTTCGGGGAGTTCCAGACGCCAGGCGTATCCGGTGGCGGGGCCGCCGGCAATGGGCAGCGTGATGACTTCTCCGTGTTTTCCTTCTATGTCCAGATGTTCGGTCAAATTCTTAGTTTAGCGACGAGGAGAGAACATGGCCAAGCATTCTAACGATCGGCTGCAGGGCACGCTCGATCTGCTGATTCTGAAGTCGCTCGCGAGCCGGGGCACGATGCACGGCTATGGCATTACTACCCACATTCAAACTATCGCGCGGGAAGCGCTGCGGGTGGAAGAAGGATCGCTGTATCCGGCGCTGCACAGAATGGCGCAGGAAGGCTGGATTCGCGCGAAATGGGGCGCTTCGGAGAACAACCGCCGGGCGCGTTTCTACTCAATCACCCCGGCCGGAATGAAGCAATTGGCCGAGGAAGAAAAGCGCTGGAGCGAATTAACACAGGCCGTAGCGCGCGTGCTCCAATTCGTCTGAAAAAGATATGGCATGGCTCGCAAAAATCCGGAACACTTTTAGGCCCGCAGGGCTCGAGAGGGATTTAGACGAAGAATTGCGGCATCACCGGGCGCTGCGCGCGCGCGATCTGGAACAAGGCGGAATGTCGGAGAGTGAGGCGCGCGCGGAAGCGTCCGTGCGGCTCGGCAACATCACCTTGCAAAAGGAAAGGACACGCGAAATGGATATCGCGACCCGCCTCGAAACAATCATCAAGGATCTGCGCTACGCGCTCCGGCAGTTCGCGCACAATCGGACTTTTTCGACCGTCGCGGTGCTCTCGCTCGCTCTCGGAATAGGAGCTAATACGGCGATCTTCAGCGTCTTCAATGCGGCTCTTCTGAAGTCGCTGCCGGTTCGTGATCCGCAGGAGTTGGTGATGTTGACCAACCCGGATCATTCCGGTGTTTACATTGGCGCGGCGAACGGCGAGCGCGACTTACTGACTTATACCGAGTTTGCAAAGCTGCGCGATCGGTCGACAACGCTTGACCTGTGCTCTTCGGAATCTTCGCTCAACCGCTGGAGCGTTCGTATCGCGGGCGGTTCGCAGGAAGAAGCGCGAGGGCGCCTGGCAAGCGAAGAATATTTTTCGGTTTTGGGAGTCGAGCCGCTCATCGGCCGCTTTTTTGCTAAGACAGCCGGGGCGGTGATCAGCTACGACTATTGGCAGCGGCGTTTCGCCGGGAAAGCAGACGCGTTAGGCGCTCCTATTCGTGTCTACGGCGCGGCGCTCACCGTGATAGGCGTTGCGCCGCCCGGCTTTCACGGCGAGACAGTGGGGGAGAGTCCCGACATCTGGGCGCCGATGAAGATGGAGCCGCTGGTGAAGCCGGGCCGCGATTGGATTCACGAGGATCTGACGAAGTCGATCGAGAAAGTAATGTGGCTGCACGCATTCGGCCGGCGGAAGCCCGGCGTCTCGCTCGCCAAAGCGCAAGCCGAAATTAGCGTGCTGTTCAAAACGATCATCGAAGACGGGTACCCGAAAACGCTGTCGGAGCGTACGCGGAAGAATCTGTTCGATCAGCGCATCCGAGTGCGGGATGCGCGGACCGGCGCTTTCGGCGGGCGCAACGAATTCTCGCAGCAATTATTAGTGCTGCTGATTACGGCGGGACTCGTACTTCTGATCGCCTGCGCCAATGTGGCGAACCTGCTGCTGGCGCGGGCGGCCGCGCGCTACCGCGAAGTAGGCATCCGGCTTTCGATCGGCGCAGGCAAGAGCCGATTGATACGCCAATTTCTTACCGAAAGCCTGCTGCTCGCGACGCTCGGCGCGGCCACGGGATTGATGATAGCCGCCGGAGCGGTGCGCGTCCTAGTGCTGCTGCTTTCCCCAGAAAACCAGCTTCAGCTCACGACCACATTCGACTGGCGCGTGCTTGCGTTCACGGGCGCAGTCACGCTTCTGACCGGACTGCTGTTCGGACTCGCGCCGGCACTGCGCGGGACGCGGGTGGATATCAGCGAGAGCTTGAAAGAAAGCGGCCGGAATACGGCCGGCACCGGTAAGCGGATGACGTTTGCCAAGGGTTTAGTATCTGCGCAAGTCGCGCTATCTCTGCTGCTGGTCGTGGGCGCGGGGCTCTTTCTGCGCACACTGTGGAATCTGCAATCGGTAGAACTCGGCTATTCGAAGGAGAAGCTACTAGCAATCCGTGTGGACGCTTTGACTGCGGGCTACAAGGATACGCAGCGGGCCATGCTCTACAACCAAATAGCCGATCGTGTGCGTGCGCTGCCGGGCGTGCGAGCGGTCGCCTATTCCGAAAACGGCCTGTTCAGTGGTAACGAAGACGGCGATCCGGTGGATGTGGAGGGCTTTGTCCACAAGAGCAAGGACGACGCCCATGCGGTATACGATCAGATCGGTCCCGGTTACTTCTCGGGTATAGGAATACCGCTGCTGCGGGGCCGTGAGATCGAAATTCGCGATACCGCGAATTCGCTGCGCGTGTGTGTGATCAATGAAGCGTTCGCTAAGCGCTACTTCGCGGGACGCAATCCGATTGGAAAGCACGTTACCGACACGTGGGGCGACGGGCGGCTCACGATGGAGATTGTAGGCGTCGCAAAAGACGTCAAAGATCATCATCTGCGCGGAAAAGTGCAGGAGAGGTTCTATGTCGCGGCGGCGCAGGGCGATGGACCGATACCGCCTTCGATCTATTTCGAAGTTCGCACTATGGCGGATCCTCTTCACGCTCTGGGTGCGGTTCGCCAGGCTATTCTGCGAGTCGATGCGAATCTGCCGATCCTGGATGCGCGAGCCGTGAGCGACCTCATCGACGCGCAAAATGCACAGCCGCGCATGATCGCCCGGCTCTGCGGTATTTTCGGCGCAACCGCGCTGCTGCTTGCCGCGACCGGGCTTTACGGCGTGCTTTCCTACAACGTGGCGCGCCGCACTAACGAGATTGGCATACGCATGGCGCTGGGGGCCGGGCACGGTAGCCTGATCGGGATGATCTTCAAAGAAACCAGTGCCTTGATCGGCGCCGGTATGCTCGGTGGAATCGCCGCCGTGTTTGCGACAACGCGTCTGGTGGCGAGCCGTCTCTACGGCCTGACCGCTATGGACCCGGCTACTATCGCGATTGCGTTGGGGATTCTCGGAGCCGTGGCGCTGATTGCGGGTTATGCGCCCGCGGCGCGCGCGGCGCGAGTGAACCCGGTGGCGGCATTGCGGCACGAATAAACGCTAACCTCATGGCTTGCGACGGAATTCGCGAGGCCGCAGCCGCTGGATGAATTCTTGCGAGAGATTCGAGGCCGCGTCGAGGCCCAAACTGATCAATCCACGCTCGATTCCGTCGCTCACGCCGTTGGTACTCTCCGGCTGCCAGCTATTGACGAGTTGTCCCGTTCCAAACGCACTGATGACTCGCCCATACGCAAAGGATGAATCTCCGGAGTCCTTCTTGCACAAGAACGTCTGCTTTACGACGCTCCAGATCCGCGCCTTCTTGGTGACCTCTGTCGATGGAAAATAGCGAGGATCCTCATGCGTGGCAGCTTCCAACGCGAAAGTAATGCTTTGTCTCGCCACGGTGCCGCCAAAGCCCGAAGCAAACCGCTTTCCAAACCCCTCCGCCCCTTGGCCCCACTCGCCGGGAGTATTAGTGCCCTGGCCGATCGCCGCTCCGATGGCTGCCCCTAACACTCCGCGGAATCCCAAACTTTGGACGGTCGTCGCATGAAACTTGCCACCAATCGAAAGCGGCGCGGCTTGCACTGTGTTGGCCAATTGTCCCGGCTGGGGAGGATCGGCTGCCCACGCTTGAAAAACGAGCCATGGGGTCGCCAATAGAAATGTACGCACTCTTCATTGTCTACTGCCGATTCGATTTCATTCACAGATCGGGCGATTGAAAGAGACGTATGCCCGCGATTCCCTCGGTCCCGGCGTGCATGCATTCCGCGGCACTTTCCCAATTTACGCCGCCAAGGGCATAGACGTTCTTGCGTAGCTGGCACGCTTTGGCGAGCGCGGCCAGTCCGGTGGCCTGGCCCTTGCCGGGTGAATCGAAAACCGGTCCGAAGGTGACGAGATCGGCGTTCGACGCCTTCACTTCTTCGAGCGTGTGGCACGAGCGCGCGATGAATAGACCGGGAAGCGTCTCGCGCGGGGCGCTGGCGGGGAGATGAACGCCATCGGCGCCGGTGACCTTCGCCACATCGGCGCGCGTATTCACCAGGATCTTGGGGCGGGCGTGGGCGATTACTTCATTCGCTCTCACTTCGAGCACCGCGAGCGTAAATTCGAAAATCTCGCGGGCGCTCAAATCTTTCTCGCGGATCTGAATGAAATCGACGCCTAGGTGCAGTTGATCGCGAATGACATCGAGCAGCGGGCGGAAGCCGCCGACAGCTTTGCGATCGGTGATGTAATAACGCTTCATCTTCCAAGGAAGTATATAGCAGCGGCAGGCACTTCCAGTTTGAGCCGGTCGGCGCCGCGGCAGGCCGCGTATTCGGCCTCGCTGATCTCGGCGATAACGGCGTGCTCGAACTGGATACGCATGCCGCGCAGGGATTGAGTCGCGCTCTCGACCCGCAGAAGAACCTGATTGCCCGAAGGCGGCGCGTCGTGCAGGACGACCTTTGTCTCAGCCTGCCGCACGCATACGTAGCCTTGATCGCCAATCAGGCGGCCCGGCAGATAGGGGACTTCCCACGGGCGGCCGAGGACACCTAAGCGGCTGAGATCGCGGCCGGGATCGAGGGCATCGATCGAAGCCGGCAGGATGTTGTAAATTCCGAGCGCGCGCGCTACTTCTATGTTCGCGGGCCGCGCAAACACGCGCTCGCGCGGACCGCATTGCGTGAAACGTCCGGCCTCCATCAGACATACGTGACCGGCGAGTTCCATGCATTCTTCGAGATCGTGGGTCACCAGCACCAGAGGCGCCTGGCTCCGCTCGCGCAACTTGCGTAGCAATTCATAGAATGCCTGGCGGAGGCGCCCATCGAGACCGCGGGTGGGCTCATCCAACAACAGCAGCCTGGGCTCGTTCACCAGCATGCGGGCGAGCGCGGCGCGTTGTTTCTGGCCGCCGGAAAGCTGCGCCGGTTTGCGGCCAGCGAGCTCGGCGAGCTCGAATGCCTCCAGCAGGTCGGCGATGCGGCGATGGCGGTTCAGTCCGGAATTTCCGCGGCCGGCATTGGCTGCGAAGCGCAGATTTTCCCGCACGGTCATGTGCGGAAACAGCGCGTGATCCTGGAAGATGTAGCCGCAGCGGCGCTGCTGCGGAGGAAGGTGGAGCTTGGCGGGGGCGTCGAAATATAGCTCGTCGTTTATTAGGATGCGGCCTTCGTCGGGCGTCGCGAAACCGCCGAGGCAATTTAACGTGAGCGTTTTTCCGGCGCCGCTTGGACCAAGAAGCACGGTGACATCGGCATCGGACTTTAGATGCACGTTGAGCTCGAAGGCTTCCGAACCGCCCGACGGCGGCAGGCGCTTGATCAATCGCGCGTCGATTCTCATCCGGCACTTTGGGCGCGCGCCGGACGCGACAGGTATCCAGCTGCCCAGAGCAGGGCGAGCGCGGCGGCCGAAATCACGATCACGAGAACGCGGGCGAGCTTACCGTTGCCCGATTCCACTGCATCGAAAATGGCGACGGATAAAGTTTGCGTCTCGCCGGGAATATTTCCCGCGACCATGATAGTGACCCCGAAATCTCCGAGCGAGCGGGCGAAGCTCAGTGAGGCGAGCGAGCTTAGACCGCGCCAGGCGAGCGGCAGCGTGATCCGCCAGAAGGTGCGCCACTCCGAAGCGCCCAGACTATGCGCGGCCCATTCATAGCGCGTGTCGACAGTTTCCAAAACCGCCTTGCCCGCTTTTATATAGATAGGCGCGGAATGAAGGAACGCGGCAACGACCGCGGCTTGCCAAGTGAAGACCAGCGGCTGCCCAAACACGCCTTCGTATAGATGGCCGAGAGGGGAATGGCGGCCGACCAGGACGAGCAGATAATAGCCGAGCACGGTGGGCGGCAGCACCAGCGGCAGGGTAATCAACGAATCCACGAGGTTTTTGCCGCGAAAAGTCTTATGAGAAAGGAGATACGCAACGAAGGTTCCCGCCGTTAAAACGAAGAACGTGGCGACAGCGGCTACGCGCAGGCTCAACCATAGCGGAAACCAATCGATCATGCCTGAGCGGACTGTTTCACCGCGAAGTCGTGTTCCGAGAGTGTCACGGGCGTGGCGAATTTCAACTCACCGATGGTCAGGCCATGCCAGCGCGCGGTTTCATAGGCGGCGATTTGCATCGGGACGGCATCGATGAGCGGCACGCAGCGCGCGGGGATATCCTGCGGCCAGGCGCAGAGCGAAACGACTTTGCTTTGAGGCCACTCGGGCCCGATCGAACGGACGTGCGCTCCCATGCCTTCGAGACGTTCTGCCAGCGTGCGATCCAATTCCGCCGTTTTGCGTTGCGTCCCGAAGACAATGGCATGGAACTTCTCATCCACCACCTCTACGGGGCCGTGACGGAATTGGGCTACAGACATACCGATGGCGGGAATCTTCACGACTTCCTGCAGCAGCAGCGCGCCGGTGAGGGCGGATGCCAACGAAGCGCCGCGGCCGAGAACATACAGCGGCGCGTTGCCGGCGAAGAATCCCGGCCAGCTTCCGCTGAATCGCAGCCATTGCGGGGCCCAATGCGATAGCGCGTCCGCCGTTTTTTCCAAATCGTTCCGAATGCCGCTGTCGAGTCCGTGAGCGACGGCGGCGCCTAACAGCAGGAGGACCGCCATCGATCCGGAGTAGGTCTGAATCGACGCCATGTGGTCGGGCGGGCTTTGGACGTAGAGTGTTCGAGTCGCTTGCGAAGCAATGGTGCTCTGCGGCACGTTCACGATTCCAATGACGTTCGCGCCGCGCTCTCTGGCAATGGTGAGAACCTTGGTAGCCTCTATGCTCTCGCCGGAACGTGAGACGAGCACGAGGGTCGTGTCCTGAGTAAGTACCTGGCTTTGAAAGTAGAGCAGCTCAGCGGTTTCAATCACGGGCGCGAGGATGCCCTGCTCTGCTAAAAGATTGCTCAACGGCAGGCAGACGTTATAGGAGACGCCCATGCCAGTGAGGACGATCTGTTTGCTCGACCGCAACAGATGCGCCGCCTCTTCGAGGGCCTGCCGTCCATCTCCGTACTGGTGAGCTACGACGGCTCGAAGGGAGTCTCCCTGTGCCAGGATGTTCTCAACCATTGGCAGATTCATATTGACATTCTCACCTATGCGGGCAGCTAAGCTTAGAAGGTGGCGGAAACAGAGATTCTAGGTAAGAATATCGTAGGGTTCACGCGTTCGGCGCGAGGAACAAAAACGTATCGCGGCTTCAATCCGCGAGCGGCGGCGGCGATCGAGCCCGCTTTCCATGAAGCGGAGTTGAGCGAAGTAGATCGAGCGCTCGAGTTGGCCGAGGCGGCGGCGAGCGAATTACGGCTGGCGGGACCGGCGCGCATTGCCGGCTTGCTCACCGCAATCAGTGAAGAAATTCTGGCGCTCGGCGATGTGTTGGTCGAGCGAGCGGCGGCCGAATCGGGATTGGACCTCGATCGGCTTAAGGGAGAGCGCGCACGCACCACGGGTCAGCTCAAGTTATTTGCGGACGTGGTGAAGGAAGGCTCGTGGGTGGATGCGCGGCTCGATACGCCGCTGCCGGATCGTAAACCGATTCCGCGGCCTGATCTGCGGCGCATGCTGCGGCCCATTGGACCGGTAGTTGTTTTCGGCGCGAGCAATTTTCCGCTGGCCTTTTCGGTTGCCGGCGGTGATACCGCGTCCGCGCTGGCCGCGGGAAATCCGGTGATTGTGAAAGCTCATCCCGCGCATCCCGGGACTTCGGAACTAGTCGCCGACGCGATTTTGCGAGCTGTCCAATCACAATCGATGCCTGAAGGCACGTTCTCGCTGCTGCACGGCTTTTCGCCCGATATCAGTTTGGCGCTGGTGGGGCATCCCAAGACGAAGGCCGTTGCATTTACCGGCTCCCTGCGGGCGGGACGAGCGCTTTTCGATGCTGCCGCGCGGCGCCCCAATCCGATTCCGGTTTTTTCGGAAATGGGCAGCGTGAATCCCCTTTTCGCGCTTCCCCACGCGCTCGAAGAACGGGGGCCGACGATCGCCGAAGGTCTTTTTCGCTCGGTGCTGTTGGGCGTCGGGCAGTTCTGCACTTGTCCTGGCCTGGTATTCGCAATCGACGGCCCCTCGTTCGAGTCATTCGCGGGAAAGCTCGGCGAACTATTTGAACAAGCTGTTCCGGGCACCATGCTCAATCCCGCGATTGCAAAAAGTTACGAAGAACGTTTTGGGAGTGCGGCGGCAGTGAAGAATATTCGCGCTCTGCGCGGCAGCCGCGAGGCCGATGCACGGCATACCGAAGGACGGCCCGGGCTGTTGACTACCGATGCGGCAACATGGCTGGCGAACCACACGTTGCATGAAGAGATTTTTGGTCCGGCAACGCTGGTGGTACGCTGCAACTCCGCGCAACAGCTTTTGGAGTGCAGCCGCGCGCTGGACGGCACGCTCACGGCGACTGTTCAAGGCACACCGGAAGAGATCGTACAAAACCGCGCGTTGCTTGAAGTGCTGGCGCAGAAAGCGGGGCGGGTGTTATGCAATGGATTTCCGACGGGAGTTGAGGTGAGCTACGCCATGCATCACGGCGGCCCGTACCCGGCCACCACCGACGAGCGATTCACTTCAGTTGGCACTACGGCCATCTATCGATTCGCGCGTCCGATTTGTTATCAGAACGTTCCGGAAGCGGCGCTGCCCGCCGAGCTGAAGAATGCCAATCCGCTCGGAATTTGGCGGACTGTCGATGGCGCTCTCAGCGGCAATCCACTTTAGCCTGGCGCTTGTTTTAGCCGCGCCGACGTTCACGCACGATATCGCACCGATCGTGTTCCGATCCTGCGCTCCGTGCCACCATGTTGGGGGCGCTGGGCCGTTCTCGCTGCTTACGTATGAAGACGTGAAAAAGCATTCGCGCCAAATTGGGGACGTGACGCGCACGCGTTTCATGCCGCCGTGGCTTCCCGATGCGGGTTACGGCGATTTCAAAGACGAGCGGCGGCTGAGCGCTAGCGAAATACGGACGATTCAAAATTGGGTCGCGCATAACGCGCCCGAAGGGGCGATCGCCGAACTCCCCACGCCGCCATCGTTCGCGGAAGGCTGGCAATTGGGGGCGCCGGATCTGGTGGTCACGGCGCCGCAGCCATTTGTGATGCCCGCATCGGGACCCGACGTTTTTTGGAATTTCGTGCTCTCGCCCAAGATCGATGTGAGGCGCTATGTCCGGGCGATTGAGATCCGCGTAGGGAATCCGCGCTTGGTCCATCACGCCAATGTAGCGATCGATCGGACGGGCTCGCTCGGCAGTCGCGGCGGTTTTCCCGGAATGGAACTGGCGCTCGAGCGCAGCGTTTTCGATCTCGATGGACACTTTCTCTTTTGGAAGCCTGGCTCGGCGCCCTATTCGGAGCCGGACGGTTTTTCCTGGGCTCTCAATCCAGGCAATAACCTGGTGCTGAATGCGCACATGCAGCCTTCCGGCAAGAAAGAAAAAGTGGAACCTTCGATCGGGCTTTATTTCACTGACAAGCCGCCGGCTCATTTTCCGCTGCTGATCCAGCTCGAGCACGATGGGGCGCTCAATATACCAGCGGGGCGGAGTGATTTTCTCGATGCCGACGATTTCCGATTGCCGCTTGCGGTGGATGTCCTCGCGGTGTATCCGCACGCGCATTATTTGGCCAAGCTGCTCGAAGGATACGCGACGCTGCCGGACGGCTCTCGCAAATGGCTGATCCGCATTCCCGATTGGAATTTAAATTGGCAGGCTATTTACCGCTATCGCACGCCGGTTTTTCTGCCGAAGGGCTCGGTGGTTTCGATGCGCTATCACTATGACAATTCCGCGGCCAATCCGAGAAATCCGAATCGGCGGCCTAAGCGCGTGCAAGCGGGCAATCAAGCTACGGATGAGATGGGCCATCTTTGGCTGCAGGTGCTGCCACGTGCTCCAGGCGATCATCGACGCGAGCTGGCGGAGGCTTGGATGCGTCATCGCGTGGCGAAGTATCCGGAGGATTTTTCTGCGAACCTGCAGCTCGGGGCCCTGGCGCTTTCGCGCTTGGATGCGGCTGGTGCGGCGTCGGCGTTGGCTGTTGCGGTTCGCGCGAAGCCGGAAGACGCGATCGCACATAATTTGTACGGCTCCGCTTTGCAGACGCTGGGCCGGTCGCGCGAGGCGCTCGAGCAGTTTCAGATGGCGGTTCGGGGAAAGGGCGATTTTGTAAATGCCCGGTATAACCTGGCGCGGGCCTTGATGAAGTCGGGCCGCTTGGATGAAGCTATCGAGAATCTGCGCGCGGTTGTTGCGGCGTATCCGAACGATCAGGCCGCGCGGGAATATCTGGCAAAGGCGCTTGACGCGCGCGCACGATTAAAGTGAGCTCACCGGATGGGGTTGACAATCCTCACTGGTCCATATTGCTGCCCGTTGTTCAGGTCTTCGGAGTAAACGATGAGAGCTTTGAGCGGAGTGCGCGTCTGCGTTTGTGTTCTTCCTTGCCGTTGCCGGCGATGGCATAGACGAGGACGCTGGTAATCGAAAAAGACCTCAATGTTCATGCAAGTCTCGCCACGTCCAAGTCTTTCGGCCAAGTCTCGCGCGCGATCGCTCCGTTTTGGGCGATGAGCATCCGCCCACGGTAGAGGCGATTCGCGACTTGGACCGGATGAATCTGCTTTTAGGTGGGCCGCACGTCCTTCAGCGTTACGCACCAGGAACCATAGCCGCGCTTGCGGGAGTATGGATCGTCTTCGACCTGAAACAGGACGTCGAGTTTTGTGCCCGGCTGCAGGAGGGCGGCGCGGTCTCCGAAGTTCCAGGCTTTGGCGAATATGAGTCGTCCGTTGTGCCGCAGAGGGACGTTGAAGTGCTTTCCCTCTTTTAGGGCTTTGGGCGGTCCGGCGACTTCGGCGGCTGAGCATAGAAAGATTGGCGACGGATTGCCGAATCCGAATGGACCCAGGGATTGAAGCTCGGCAATGCAGCGCTCGGACAGCGCGTTAAAAGATGCTGCGGCATCGATGCGATACAGAGGACGCAGATCGTCGCCGGTCAACACACCCGCGGCGTGCGTGTGGAAGCGTTGACGGAAGGTCTCGACATGGCTCGCGCGCAGAGTCAATCCAGCGGCCTGACGATGGCCGCCGAATTTCGTGAAGAGCTCACGCATGCTCTCGAGCGCTTCTAGCAGATGAAACGCGGGGATGCTGCGGCCCGATCCCGAGAAATGTCCGTCTTCGGCAGCCTGGCTGAGCACGAACACGGGGCGCGAGAAGCGTTCGACGAGGCGGCTGGCTACTATCCCGAGCACGCCCAGATGCCATTCGGGACCTGCGAACACCAGCGCAGCGCTGTCGCGCAGCACGACCGCATCCTGTTCGCAGCGCGCAAGGATCGCTTCGATGATGTCGGCTTCAGTTTGTTGCCGCTCGCGATTGAGAGCATCGAGCTGACCGGCCAGTTCGCGGGCGCGGGCTTCGTCGTCCGTAAGAAAAAGCTCGATCACGTCGCGGGCGGTGGCCATGCGCCCGGCGGCGTTGATGCGCGGGGCGAGGCGAAACGCCACCTCGTGGGCCGAGGGAGATTCTCCCTCCGCAAAGCCGGCCACCGCGAGCAAGGCCCGCAAGCCCGGATTCCGTACAGCGTTCAGACCGCCGAGACCGCGACGCACGATAACGCGATTCTCGCCAGTCAGCGGAACGATGTCGGCGAGCGTCGCGATCGCCACCGGCTTCAGAAAAGAATCGAGTAAGGCTTGTTGACGCGCCGGAAGCAAGGCAGACTGCGCGAGCAGCGCCTGCACCAATTTGAATGCGACACCCGCGCCGCACAGATGTTTATCCGGATATTCGCAATCGGGCCGATTGGGATTGAGGACGGCAAGCGCGGGCGGCAGCTCGGCTTCGGGGAGGTGGTGATCCGTCACGATGACGTCCATTCCAAGCTCGCGCGCGTGGCGCACCACATCGTTCGCGCGGATTCCGGTATCGACGCTGACGATCAAGCGCACACCGCGTTGGGCGGCCTCCTCGACTACTTCGGTGCGCATGCCATAGCCGTCACGCAGACGGTGCGGGATATGGAAGTCGGCCTGACCGCCTAGAATTTCTATGGCCTTTTTCAGCACCACGATCGAAGCGGTTCCATCGACATCGTAATCGCCGTAGAGCAGAATCGGCTCGCGCGTTTCGATGGCCGCAGCGAGACGCGCGACCGCAAGATCCATGTCGCGCATGCGCAGCGGGTCGCCGAGCGCGGCGAGCTGTGGAGAAAGAAACGCGCGCGCCTCCGCCGGATCGCTATAACCGCGATTCGCTAAGACGGCGGCCACGAGCGGATCGCACCCCAGGTGTTGCGCGAGCACACGGATGGCGTCGTTTGAAATTGCAGGCTCCAGCCAACGGGCGGCCGGCCGCTTCCACTGATCAATTATTGGAAAAATATCTCCCCAGCGGCCCTTGCTCTTCTTCGTCTTCGTGTTCTTCGAGGGCGGTTTCTAGCTCGCCGAGGATGTCGGCAAGGGCGTCGAACCACTCGGTGTGCAGCTCGAACAGGTACACGCGGTTCTGCAAAGCGAAAGAAAGCTGCAGCGCGCAAGTGAAGCCTTCATAGGCTTCGAGCTGGCGCAAACGCGTTTCATAGCTGCGTTTCTCTTCGCGCGGAAAATCGCATTCCTCCAATTCCTCGAGCGCTTCGTCGATACGATTCAATGAAAACGCATCGTAATTGAACACGACCAGCTTGGCGCCCGCGGCCCGCGCCGTAGCCAGAAATTCCTGATAGTCCGGATGGGCCTTCGTATCCCAGGACACCTGAGCCATGGTATCGAGCATGCGGTGGTACCCGTAGAACACCGGAATGCCGCTTTGGAGAAGATGAGCCTGTATTGCCGCGCGCAAACTCTCCAAGATCTAAAGCCATGCCGTTTCAACCGTATCAAATTCCAATTCCCGGACCGGAATTACTTGGTTGTGGGATGTTTTCCATACAGGTAACCTTGACTAGGTGGCGGACATCGTTACCACAGGTACTCCCTTCTTGCGCTTCGGTTTACTCACTCTTTGGGCTGCTTTACCCCTAGGTCTACTCGCGCAAAGCGGGTTTGTGAAATCGGGCGGGCAGGCGCTTCCGGGCGCGACGGTAGCCGCCACTCAAAACGGGCAGTCGGTTTCGACGGTTACCGATGCCGACGGCCATTACACATTTCCGCCGCTAACCCCAGGCGTGTGGAGCGTGTCCGTCGACATGTTCGGCTTCGCGCCGTTAAAAAAGGACGTGGACTACGGGGCCGCGAACGGGCCGATTAACTTCGAGTTGCAATTGAAGGAATCGCCAATGCTGCAGCGGTTGCGGCAGGCTGCGTCGCAAACGAACGGTACCGGACGGCCCACGACGGCAACGACGGCGAGCGATCAGGCGTTTGAGCAGGAACTACAAACCAGTTTGAATACGCAAAATACGCCCGCGCCGAGCACGGGGGTAGGCGAGAATGCGAACGAATCGTTTCTCGTCTCAGGCAGTTTAAGCCCGGGTATGGCGCAGGGCGCACAGGCGGATTCCGGTCCCGATGTGCGGGCGTTCGGTCCCGGTTTCGGCGGCGAGCAGGCGAATGGCGGGGCGCCCGGTTTCGGGCAACAGGTCAGTGGCGGAGGGCCGGGATTTGGGGGCGGCGGGGGTTTTGGCGGCGGCGGTTTTGGAGGCGGGGGCTTCGGCGGCAGAGGCGGGGGCGGTTTCGCGGGCGGCCGGGGCGGACCTGCCGGACAACGCGGCGCTGGCAATGCGAGGCGCGGTCAAGTGGCGGGAGCCGTTTTCGGAAACCGGCGCAGACGGAACCAGCAGATTCGCGGCATGGCCTCGTTCACTCTGCAGAATTCGGCGCTGAATGCGAAGCCATTCTCGCTGAATGGGCTCGACGTTCCGCAGGCGGCTTATGCGCAGAGCCGCTTCAGCTTATTTATAGGCGGGCCGCTGGTGATTCCGAAAATCGTGAAGGATTCGAAGACGCAATTCTTCCTCAGCTATTTCGGCACGCGCGCCAAGAGCCCCAAGCTCTTTACGGAAACGGTGCCCAGTTTAGAGGCGCGCAACGGCGATCTGTCGCAGGCCACGCAATCGCTCGGCGCCTCCGCCACGAACGTTCCGATCTCTTTATTCGATCCGGCAACACACCTGCCGTTTGCCGGAAACGTGATTCCTTCGAGCAGACTGAGCCCGATCGCGCTCGCGCTGCTCCATTACTATCCGCTGCCGAGTCTGCCGGGCAGCGCCAACAACTATCAACAGGAAACGGCGGCGCCAGCCGATTCGGATAACGTCGGCTTGCGCGTGCAGCGCAGCGTCACTACCAAAGATCGCCTATCGACGAACTTTCAATACCAGCGGCGCGATGGCGCCACCCCGAATCCCTTCGGCTATTTCGACACCACGAGCGGCTATGGCGTGAGCGCGCAACTGGGCTACATGCATAATTTCTCGACGACGCTGCTCAACAACGCGCAGGTGCGCTTCAGCCGGAACGAGAACAAGACCACGCCTTATTTTTCTTTGCTGCCGGATGTCTCAACACAACTGGGCATCGCGGGGACTTCGTCCAACCCGCTCGACAACGGTCCGCCCACGCTGAACTTCACCAACTTCGCTTCGCTCAGCGATTCTGCCCCGACGCTGAACCGCAACCAATCGCAAAGCTTCACCGATAGCGTCAGTCTGCTGAAGGGTTTGCACAGCTTCAGCTTCGGCGCGGGGTATACGCGGCCCGACATGAGTTCGCGCACCGATCCGAATGGGCGCGGAACTTTTAACTTCACGGGCGTTGCTACGAGCGCGACCAACAATGGGAAAGTGGTGAGCGGCACCGGCTACGATCTGGCCGATTTTCTTCTAGGCCTGCCGCAATCGAGCTCGATTCAATACAGCCAATCGAACGATTATTTTTTGCAGAACCAGTGGAATTTATATGCCCAGGATGAATGGAAGCTGCGCTCGAATCTCACGCTGATTTTGGGCGTCCGCTACGAATATTTCTCCCCGATCAGCGAGAAGTATGGGCGGCTGGCGAATCTCGCAATCGCGCCCGGCTATCAAAGCGTTTCGGTGATCACGGGCGGAGTAATCCAACCGGACCGGAACAACTTTTCGCCTCGGCTCGCCGTTGCCTATAAGATTCCGTGGCTCAAGCGGTCGAACGTGTTCCGCGCCGGATATGGCATCTATTACAACGGCCAGGCGTACATACAGTTCGGAAATCTGCTGGCCAAGCAGCCGCCGTTCGCGGTTTCGAACAATGTCAATACGAGCTCGGGCAATGTGCTGACGCTTGCCGACGGTCTTTTGGCCACCAGCCCGCAGCAAGTAACGAACACGTTTGCCGTGGACCGCAATTACCGGACGCCTTACGCCGGCACATGGAACGCCTCGCTGCAGAGCGACCTGGGGAAAGGCTACTTTACCGAGATCGGCTATACGGGAACCAAAGGCACGCGGCTGGACGTGCGCACGCTGCCGAACCAAGCGCCGCCGGGCAGCGCGCTTTCCCTGAGCCAGCGCGATCAGCTCGGCAACGCGACCGGTTTCACTTTCGATCAGTCGATCGGCAATTCGATTTTTAACGCGCTTCACCTGCGCCTGATGCGGCGTTTCAACCACGGAATTTCGTTCAATGCGTTTTATCAATTTGCCAAGTCGATCGACGATTCCTCCACCTTTGGCGGAGCCGGCAATACGGTCGCGCAGAATTGGCTGGATATATCCGCCGAGCGGGGGCTTTCCAGCTTCGACGTCCGCCACCAGTTTCAGGCGAGTTTCGTGTGGACATCGCCGGTGGCCGGACCCGGTTCGCACATGGCGGCGGATAGTAAGATAGGCCGCTTGCTCAAAGACTGGCAGCTGAGCGGGTCGCTTACCGCGCAGACAGGGAATCCGCTCACGGCGCGGGTACTCGGCAATACGCAACAGCTCGCGCAAACAGGCGGCACGGGCAGCGGGCGCGCGGAGGCTACCGGTCAACCGATCGATTCCGGAAGTGGTTTTTTCAACTTGAACGCATTCACGACAGCGCCGGTCGGCTCGTATGGCAATGCGGGAAGGAACACGATTCCGGGTCCGGGCACGTTCAGTCTGAATATGGCGTTCGCACGCTCGTTTAGCCTGGCCGAGCGGCGGCGGCTCGAGTTTCGCCTCGAAACGACCAATCTGCTGAATCACGTGAATTATACGAACTATTACAGCGTGGTGAACGCGGTGAATTACGGGCTGCCGAGCGCCGCAGCGGGAATGCGCACGATGCAGGCGGTGGTGAGGATACGGTTTTGAAGACGACGGCGCTGTTTCTAGCGGTCCTGGTGGCAGGGCAACCAGCGCTGCCGCAGCAACGGACTACGTTTTCGACTACTACCAATGTGGTCGTCGTGAATGTGACGGTTCTCGACCGGAACAACAAACCCGATCGATACCCTTTCGAAGGACGACTTTCAGGTATTGGAAGACGGCAAGCCGCAGAAGCTGCAGGCGGTGGATTTCCAGCGGTTGACCAACACGGTGCTGCCACCGATCGATGCGCCCGAACCGCCCGCGCCTAAAGGCTATAACCCGGCCGCCGAGAAATCCGCGCACCAGACCACGATGATCTCCAAGTACCAGGACCGCCGGCTGATGGCGCTGCTGTTCGATTTTTCATCCATGCAACCGGCCGAGCAGATTCGCGCCAAGAACGCCGCAATTCAGTTCTTGACGACGCAGATGACGGCGAGCGATTCGGTTTCACTTATGATTTTTGGAAGCACCTTGCGCACGGTGCAGGACTTCACGTCCGACCGCGATCTGCTGATCGCCACCATCAATAAGTTCCACATTGGCGATTCGAGCGAGAACGCCGCCACGGCCGATACAGGGCCGGACGATGAAGACCAGAGCGGCCAGTTCACCGCCGACGAGACGGAGTTCAATATTTTCAATTCCGACCTGAAACTCGCGGCGCTCGAGGACGCTGCCCGCACCTTGGGCCAGTATCCGGAAAAGAAAGCGCTGGTTTATATTTCGAGCGGCATCCAGAAGAACGGCGTCGATAATCAGTCGCAGTTGCGCGCCACGGTGAATACGGCGATCCGCGCGAACGTAGCGTTTTATCCGATCGATGCCCGCGGGCTATCGGCGCTGGTACCCGGCGGCGACGCTACGCAGGCGGGCGCGACCGGCACGAAGCTCTATAACGGTTCCGGGCAGCGCTCTGCGAAAGAGAACTTCAACAATCAGCAGGAGACGCTCGCCAGTCTCGCGATCGATACGGGCGGCAAAGCGCTGCTCGATTCGAACGACCTGACCGATGGGATTCGGCAGGTGCAGAAGGATTTTTCGAGCTACTACGTGCTTTCCTACGTGAGTTCCAATACCGCTCAGGATGGCCGCTACCGGCGGATCCAGGTGAAGCTGGCGCCCCGGCTGGCCGCTTTGAAAGCCAAGCTCGATTACCGGCAAGGCTATTTCGGCCCGACCACGTTTGCGCACATGCGCGATGTGGATAAAGACGCGCAACTCCAGCAGGCCTTGCTGTCGGACAACCCGGTTACCGACCTGCCGCTGGCTGTCGAGGTGGACTATTTCCGGATGGAAAAGAACAAATATCTGGCGCCCATTTCGGTGAAGATTCCCGGATCTTCGCTGGCCTTCCACAGCAAGGGCGCGAAACAGGCGACGGAGCTCGATTTCATCGCCGAAGTATTCGACGCGCGGAACCGGTCGGCGGCGACGGTGCGCGATACCATCCCTCTGCGGTTAGCGGAGGAGGTCGCCGGGCAAGTGGTTCGTAAGAGCATTCAATATGACACGGCGGTTACGCTTACGCCCGGAAATTACCGGTTGCGGTTTGTGGCGCGCGAAAACGGTGAAGGCAAGACCGGCACGTTTGAAGCTCCTTTTGTCATTCCCGATCTGGATAATGAAAAAACATTACGGATTAGCTCTGTCGTTTTGAGCAACCAACGTGAGCCGGTTACGGCACAGGTGGCGGGCGTTAAGAACAATAAGAAACTCGCTGTGGCCAACCCGCTTGTCCAGGACGGCAAAAAGCTGCTGCCCAATGTGACGAGAGTGTTCCGGCCGGGTCAAAGCGTCCTGGTGTACGTGGAGGTTTACGATCCGACAATTCCTGACTTTCTGCCCGAACGCTTTCGACGCGCGAACGTAGCCGCCAGCCTGGCGCTTTATCGAGGCGGTAAGAAAGCCTTTGAAACACCGGCCGTGCGCGCGAATCAGCTATCGCAGACCCGCGGCAACACGTTACCCGTCTGGCTGCAGGCATCCGCCGCCGCCATTGCGCCGGGCAAATACGATGTGCAGGTCAATTTGGTCGATGAGTTTGGGCGCAAGTTCGCTTTTCCGCGAACATCGCTGGCCGTTTTGGCGGCGGATGCGGTCAAGAAGCCCTAGTTATGCGATACAAGGGTATGTGACGTGTTCCCATATTGGCGTCCTACATCTTCGGTATCACCGCTGGGCGACGAATCAAATCCTTCAGGAAACAACGCCCCTACCCTCTGAGCAGCTGGTCAGAGATCTGAAAAGCTCTTTCCATAGCATTTATGACACCCTGGTCCACATCTTTCAGGCAGACTCCATCTGGCTGGATCGACTGGAAGGGCGGCCGACCGGCGCGCTGGCCGACTATGAAGCACCAGGCTGCACTTTTGAGTTGCGCGATGCCTGGATGGGAATCCTGGACAAGATGGTCTGTTGGGCAGAGGGCCTGAGTGAAGCCGACTGGTCTCGCGAGATGTCTTACAAGAACTTAGCAGGCACACCTTATAACACTCCGCTGTGGCAAATGGCGCTCCACATCGTCAACCACGGCAGCCATCATCGGGGACAAATCACCAGCATGTTGCGGCAGCTCGGATTGAAACCCGTGAATCTCGATTTGATCCGTTTTTATCGTGAAAACGCGTAAGGTCTGCGTCGCTAGTCTTTCACCAATTCCAACTTCTGCTCGTCCTCTCCGCGTGTCAACTCGGCTCGATTCGGGCCAACGAGTGTCAAGCGAAAATGAACGGGAGGATCGGACAGCGTCCGCGGGGGATGGGCATGGCGGTGGCTTACCGAGAAATCGAGAGTGTTTCCGTCGATCTTGGGGCTGAGCAGCGGTTCGGGTGACCCCGGAGAAGCGGTAGGCTCTTTGCCCGGGTCGCGCCGGATCAGATAAAACAAAACTGCGCCAGCCACGGTGCCGCCCTCATCCGTAATGTTCAGCGTGAGAACAGGCAGAGAGCCTTCTTTGCCTCGCCAAACTCCGAAAATTCCCGCATTGTCCGCGGCTTCCAGCGGCACGACCGCCAGAATCCCGGCGAGCAGAACCGCTAGACGTCTCATGGTTTGGCTCCCGCGAGCGAGGCAGTGGCTAACGTGCCACCCAAACCCATCGTTTCGACCGCGGATGACGGTACGATTACCATCGAGCCCCGTTCTTTGATGGCCTCGTACAGCATGTTCATTGCGCGTAAATGCAGGGCGACGGGATTGTTCTGATACGTCAACGCGGCTTGCGAGAACTTCTCCGAGATCTCCGTCTCCGCCTGCCCGAGAATGATGCGCGCCTGGCGCTCGCGTTCCGCCTGGGCCTGCCGCGACATCGCATCTTCGAGCGCCTGCGGAATACGGACATCCCGGATTTCGACCGATTGCACGGTAATGCCCCAGGAATTCGTCTTCTCATCCAGGATTCGCTGCAGCTCACGTCCGAGCGACTCGCGCTCCGTGATCATTTGGGCCAGTTCATGACGCCCTATGGATTCCCGTAGACCCGTTTGCGCACTCATGGTGATCGCCTGAACGAAGTCCTCCACTTCGAGAATCGACTTCTCCGCGTTCCAAACCAGCCAGAATACGATCGCATCGACATTGACGGGAACCGTATCGCGCGTAAGCGTCGACTCGGCGGTAACGCTGGCGACCCGGACTCTCTGATCCACGTACCGGCTGAGCGTATCTACGATCGGAATCACATGAAAGAGACCCGGCCCGCGCAGCCCTATGTAGCGGCCCAGCCGAAGCACCGCTACCTTTTCCCATTGGTCCGCTATTTTTATGGAAAACAGCAGGTAGGTCCCAATCAGTAGTCCGGCGACGAACGGCGCCCGGTTGCCGAGCGCGGCCGTTAGCCCGAGACCCATTGCGATCGAAACGGCCGACAGCCCGGCCGCGACGCCACTCACCTGATTCTTACTGCGATCCCGCCACATAATGATTCATCTCCTCTTCTTTCCCGCTTCGGTCTGAAACTCTTGTAGTTGCTCGATCAATTCCTCGACTGTGAAGCCCGCTGCACCGGCGCGCGCCATAGATTCTCCGGCCAATTGGCTCAGCCGCCGCTGGCGCTCGGCGTTATCGGGTTCCGTTTTCTGGTGACCGATGAACGTGCCAGTGCCCTGCTGAGTCTCGAGCACACCTCGGATTTCGAGTTCGCGATACGCCCGAATGACCGTGTTTGGATTGACCGACAGATCGACGGCCAGCTGACGAACCGTCGGAAGCTGATCGCCTCCGGTCAGTGCGCCGCTGGCGATACCACCCGACACCTGGTCGATAATTTGGCGATACACGGGTACGCCGCTATGCAGGTCCAGGTGGAACTGAAATGGCTTGCGTTTGTTGAGAGCGGGGCTCACTGTCCATATGATGTACTAGTCAACTAGTACAGTCAAGCATTTTGTTGGCGCGAAATTCCAAATCCCATAACCTGCTAAAATGATGCTATGCAATTTGGTTATATTGGCGGCCCTTCCAGGACGGCTACGGTGGCCAAGCGGCTTCTTGTGGCGGCCGGTATTGCCTCGGCTCTGCCAATTGTGTGGCCCGGCAAAGCCAAAGCATTGCCGGATGCTCCGGCGCGCGTAGTAGCGGTGAACACGTCACGGCCTACGGGTCCCGATCCGCGGACGATCCGGCTGCGGCGGTTCCTTTCCAAACTGCATTGCCCGGTAGCGACGCTATCGGAAGACTTCGTGCAGGCCGCCGACGATAACCAACTCGATTGGCGGTTGCTTCCTAGCATTGCCGTAATCGAATCGAGCGGCGGTAAGGCTTACAAGAACAACAATATCTTCGGTTGGCGGAACGGCGACGAAGTGTTTCCGACGATCAGGGCCGGTCTCAACCATGTGGCCTATAAGTTGGGCCGCAGCCCACTGTATCGATCGCGGAGTTCGTTCGCAAAACTTCGGCTCTACAATCCCGAATGAAGAATATCCGGGAAACGTGATGGCGGTAATGAACCGGATCAGCCCGCTGGCCGATCTGCGGCAGAAATCGGCAACCGTTCTTTTCCGAGGCAACGAGTACCTGTACGCCGACTGATTCAGGCCGGCACGGCCGCAGTTGTCTCGCGCAAAGCCTCGACGCCCACTCGGTGACAAAAGTCGCCAAAGCTTTCGCCGTTCTGGCGGCTGTCCTTATATAGCTCGAGTACGGGCCTGAGCCGGGGCGCAATGTCGCGGCGCTTCACGTTCTGCGCGAACAGGGCTCCGATACGAGTTCCCACATTGCTAGCTCCTAGATACAGGCTATACATGTCTACGCTGGCCCCGACGATTCCGATCTCAGCGGTATAGGGGCGCGAACAGCCGTTCGGGCACCCGCTGGTCCGCAGATGGACGCTGTCGTCCGGCAGACCCACGGCATTCAATTCGTTTTGGATTTCGGCGACCACTTCCGGCATGATGCGCTCGGATTCGGTGATAGCCTGCCCGCAGGTAGGCAGCGCCGGGCAGGAGATGGCGTGGCGGAGAACGGGCGGAAGGGCTTCCGGCTCCACGATTCCGTGCTCGCGCAGCAGGGCGGCTACACCCGCTCGATCCTGGTCTCGAATGCCGGCTAAATACAGGTTCTGCTGAGGCGTAAGGCGGACTTCGAGACGGTATTTCTCGACAATCTTCCGCAATCCGGTGCGGACGCGGCGCGTGGCGTCAAAATCCTTCACGCGACCACTGATGATGCGGACGCCCACAAACCAGGCAGCATCGCCCTGCCGATGCCATCCCAAATAGTCGTTGGCGCGCGTCCAGGTGAGCTCTTTCGGCGGAGCCAGCTCGCGGCCGACCCGGGCTTCGAGCTCTTTCTTGAATTTCTCGACGCCCCAGGCGTCCAACACGTATTTGAGGCGGGCCAGCTTGCGGTTGGTGCGGTTGCCGAAATCGCGGTGGATGGTGACGATCGCTTTGGCGACCTCCAGCAATTCTTCCTGGCTCGGGCCGATGAAGCAGATCGGATCGGAAAGCCGCGGATGCGATGCTTTTACGCCGGCGCTTTGGCCCATTCCGCCGCCCGCCAAAACCGTAAAGCCGCTCAGTTTGCCGTTTTCACAATGAGGGACAACGCCGATATCGTTGGCGTATACGTCGGTCGTGTTATCGCCGGGAAAAGCAAAGTTAATCTTGAACTTGCGCGGCAGGTACGTTGCGCCGTAGAGCGGTTCCACATCTTCCGCAGACGCCGCGCGCTCGCCATTCACCCAAACATCGTAATAGGCGTTGGTCTTCGGTTTTAAGCTGCGCGACAGGTATTTGACGATCGGGAACAGTTCGCTGCGCTGCTCGTTCTGAATGGGCGCCGGGCAGGAAACCACGTTGCGGACAACGTCGCCACAGGCGGCCAGCGTGCTGAGGAAATTGTCGTTCAAACCGCGAATCAACTCGCGGAGCCGTTGTTTCGGCACATAGTGATATTGGATGTCCTGGCGGGTCGTGATCCGGAGGCTGCCGTCGCCAATATCGGCGAGGCGGTCGAGGGCTAGATACTGCTCCGGGGTCAGGACGCCGCCGGGGACTCCGACCCGCACCATGGCGGTAAATTGTTTGGTCCCGGTTTTGCGCAGGTCGCGGTCGTCCTGCTGATAAATGCCGTGAAATTTGAGGACACTAGTAGCCGGTTTCGAGAATACGGATTCGGCGTTTTCCAGTTCCCCAGCGAGGGTGCCGCGCAGGTAACGGGCGTCAAGTTTGGCCTGCTCAGCCGCAGGTAGAACATTGTCCATCTAATTACTAGAGTATCGCAACTGTTTGCACCTGCTCGTCAAACGGCACATAATACGTAGATCCGCCAAAATGTCTCGTATTATTCGTTGTTCTTTGATTCAGGCGACCAATGTTTTGACTCCGGATCATCCGCTGGATCGGGTCAAGCAGGCGATGCTCGAAAAGCACGCGGGTTATATAGGAGAAGCGGCGGCGGCCGGGGCGCAAATCGTCTGTTTGCAGGAAATTTTCTACGGCCCCTATTTCTGCGCCGAGCAACAGACGCGCTGGTACGATTTCACCGAGCCGGTGCCGGATGGGCCGACCATTCGCCTGATGCAGGACCTGGCGCGGCAGCATCGCGTGGCGCTGGTGGTTCCGGTTTACGAAATCGAGCAGGACGGCGTCTACTACAACACCGCCGCCGTCATCGATAGGACCGGGAAATATCTGGGCAAGTACCGGAAATCGCATATCCCGCAGGTTGCGCCGGGCTTTTGGGAGAAATTCTATTTCAAACCTGGGAATTTGGGTTATCCGGTGTTCGATCTGGGCTTCGCGCGGATTGGCGTTTACATCTGCTACGACCGGCACTTTCCGGAAGGGGCGCGCGCGCTTGGACTTAACGGTGCGGAGATCGTCTTTAATCCATCGGCGACGGTTGCCGGACTGAGCGAATATCTCTGGAAGCTCGAACAGCCCGCGCACGCTGCAGCGAACGGGTTCTTCATTGGAGCGATCAATCGTGTAGGGATGGAAGCGCCTTGGAATATCGGCGAGTTCTATGGGTCGAGTTATTTCTGCGACCCGCGCGGCCAGATTTTCGCGCAGGCCTCGCGCGATCGGGATGAAGTGCTGACCGCCGATCTCGATCTGGGTTTGATTGGCGAAGTCCGGAAGACATGGCAGTTTTTTCGAGACCGCCGGCCAGAGACCTATGAAGCGCTGGTGAAGGCTTAGCCGTGACTAAACAAGAAATCATTCTCGCCAGCCGCGAGTATCTGTTTCCTTCGGTGTTCCATTATTTTTCGGAGCCGCTCGTGATCGAGCGCGCCAAGGATCAGTTTGTCTGGGACTCGGATGGGAACGAGTACCTCGACTTTTTCGGCGGCATTCTTACGATCAGCGTGGGGCATTGCAACGACCGCGTGAATGCTCAAGTACACGCGCAGGTCGATCGGCTCCAGCACGTCTCGACCGTGTTTGCTACGGAACCGCAAGCGGCGCTGGCGAAAAAGATCGCTTCGATCACTCCGGGCAATGTGCGGCAATCGTTTTTCACCAACAGCGGCACGGAAGCGAACGAGACGGCGATTACGCTGGCGCGTTGCTTCACGGGTTCAAGCGAGATTATTGCGCTGCGGCATTCGTATCACGGCCGCTCGGCTCTGGCGATGGCGATTACCGGCAACGCGGCATGGAAAACCGGGCCGCAGATACAGCCGGGCATCGTTTACGCGCACAACGCGTATTGTTATCGCTGTCCCTTCGGACTGACGTATCCCGATTGCGGCGTGCGCTGCGCGCAGGATTTGGAAGAATTGATCCGGACCACGACCTCGGGCCGCGTGGCCGGCGTGATTGCCGAACCCATCCAAGGCGTCGGCGGATTCATTACGCCGCCGAAGGAGTATTTCAAGATCGTTACGGACATTGTGCGCCAGCACGGCGGGATTTTTATCAGCGACGAAGTGCAAACCGGATGGGGCCGTACGGGCAATAAATGGTTCGGCATCGAGCATTGGGATGTCACTCCGGACGTGATTACCAGCGCCAAGGGATTGGGCAATGGTTTTCCTATTGGCGTAACGATCGCGCGGCCCGAAGTGGCGGAGTCGCTCAAGGGGCTTTCGATCTCGACGTTTGGCGGCAATCCGATCTCGACCACGGCCGCAAAGGCGGTCATCGATTTGATCGACGAGCAGAAGCTTGCGGCCAATGCCGGGGATACCGGCGCTTACCTGCGCTCGAGTCTGGAAGAATTACAGAGGAAGTATTTGCTCATCGGCGAAGTACGCGGCATGGGGCTGATGCAGGGTGTCGAACTTGTGGAAGACAGAAAGTCGAAGACGCCGGCGGTCAAGCAGACTTTGCGAATTATGGAAGCTGCGCGCGACAACCGGATACTGATTGGCCGCGGTGGACTCTATGGCAACGTACTTCGCATCTCGCCGCCGATGAACATTCAGAAACCGGATGTGGACGAATTTATCCGGCGTCTCGATGCGAGTTTCGGGAGTCTCGAGTGAATTTTCCAGAGCTGCACCCGGCGCTCTCTCCGCAAGCCGCGGTGAGCGAGGCGCATCGCTGTTTGTTTTGTTCCGACGCTCCATGCGCGGCGGCATGCCCCACCCATATCGATGTGCCGCGGTTTATCAAAAAAATCGCAAGCGGTAATCTACTTGGCTCGGCGGAGACTATTATCGACGCGAACGTTCTTGGTTTGAGTTGTTCTCGTGTCTGTCCGGTCGATGTGCTGTGCGAGGGCGCTTGCGTCTATCACAATCTGGACAAGCAGCCGATCACGATTGGCCTGCTGCAGCGCCACGCGATGGAACATTTTTATGTCGGTTGGCGGGCGCTTGCCCCAAGCGGCGGTTGAAACGGGAAAGAGAGTTGCCTGTGTCGGGGCTGGGCCCGCCTCATTGGCCTGCGCGGCCGAACTGCGACGCCATGGCATTGCGGTTACGATCTTCGACAAGCGGCCAGTTGCTGGCGGGCTGAACACCTACGGAGTGGCGCAATACAAATTCACGCCTTCCGACAGCATGCGCGAGATTGAGTTGATTCGTACCGCCGGAGTGGAGTTTCGCGACTGGCGTGGAAGTGGCGGCGGCGGATCTCGACCGCGAGTACGACGCCATGTTTATTGGTATTGGGCTCGGCCCTACCGAGCCGCTCGGGATTCCTGGCGAGAACCTTGCGGGTATCTACACGGCGCTCGATTTCATCGCGGCTTACAAGACCTCGCAGCCGCTGCCCATGGGCGAGCGCGTCGGCGTAATCGGCGGAGGTAATACCGCGATCGACGCGGCTGTGGCCGCTCGTTATCTCGGGGCCAAGCGCGTAGCGATTCTCTATCGCCGCGGCCAAGCACAGATGTCCGCCTTCGCTTTTGAATATGAGCATGCAAAGCAAGCCGGCGTCGAATTTATTTTTTCCGCAACGCCCAAGAGGTTCCTCGGCTCCGGTCGCGTAAGCGCGATTGACTGCGGCGCTCTGGAATTCGCGTGCGATACGGCGATCGTCGCTATCGGCCAATCGCGTTTCGATGTTCCAGGCGTTGGAAAACTCGTGGTGCAGCGCGAAACAGGACAGACCGCGAATCCCAAGTATTTCGCCGGGGGAGATTGTGTGAACGGAGGCCGGGAAGTGGTGGACGCCGCAGCGGAAGGCAAACGCGCGGCGCTGGGCATCGTGAAATGGCTGATCTCAGCGTAGAATTCGCGGGCATCCGCTGCCCCAATCCTTTTTGGCTCGCTTCCGGCCCGCCTTCCAATTGCGGCGACCAGGTGATGCGCGCTTTCGACGCAGGTTGGGGCGGCGCGGTCTGGAAAACCATCGGCGAGCCGGTTACGAATGTCTCCTCGCGCTATTCCTCCCTCGATTGGAATGGCGGCCGCATGCTGGGTCTCAACAATATTGAGCTAATCAGCGATCGGCCGATCGATGTCAATCTGCGCGAGATCGCGGAGGTTAAGAAGCGCTATCCGAAGCATGCTGTGATTGCTTCGCTGATGGTGGAATCGAAGCGGGAGACCTGGCACGAGGTAGTGAGAGGCGCCGAGGGTGCCGGAGCCGACGCGCTGGAACTGAATTTTGGCTGTCCGCACGGCATGAGCGAGCGCGGTATGGGGAGCGCGGTGGGGCAGGTGCCCGAATACACGCGCATGATTACGGAATGGGTGAAAGAAGCCGCACGCACGCCGGTGCTGGTCAAGCTCACGCCGAATATCAGCGACATTCGGACGATAGCGCGGGCCGCTAAAAACGGCGGGGCCGATGCGTTGTCCGCGATCAATACGATCAATTCGATCACGGGCATCGATCTGGACACATTCACGCCCCGGCCCGATGTCGGCGGGCAATCTTCGCATGGCGGCTACTGCGGTCCGGCGGTAAAACCTATTGCTCTCCACATGGTGCAGCAGATCGCCGCCGATTCGCAAGTGCAGCTCCCCGTATCGGCCATCGGCGGCATCTCCGGCTGGCGCGAGGCGGCTGAGTTTATTCTGCTCGGAGCGGGCACGCTGCAAGCCTGCACAGCTCCGATGCATTACGGCTTCCGCATCGTCGAAGACATGATCGATGGGCTTAGCCATTGGATGGACGCGAAAGGATTTGCAGATCTGGATGCGTTTCGCGGCCAATCGCTGCCATCCGTGACCGACTGGCAGCACCTCGATCTGAACTACAAAATCGTCGCGCGTATTCATCCCGCAACCTGCATTGGCTGCCAGCTTTGCTACACCGCATGTTGGGATGGCGCGCACCAATGCATTCACTTGCCGGAGCATACGCGAGACGAAATTGTTTCGACGCCCGCAACTCCGGCGGTCTCTCACGCAGTGCCGCCGCACCGCATTCCCCATGTCGATGAAGCCGAGTGTGTCGGCTGCAATCTCTGCTGGCTGGTTTGCCCAGTAGAGAATTGCATCGAAATGGTTCGTGTGGATTCGGGAGTTGCGCCTGAATCGTGGGCGGAACGTACTTCCCGATGACGACGCTCATTCAACACGGCACGATCGTAACTGCCGGGCGTACTTACGGCGGCGACATTCTCATCGAAGGCGAAACCATCAAAGATATCGCACAAGCGCTGCCCACGGAGAACGCCGGCCGCGTGATCGATGCGCAAGGGATGCTGATCCTTCCCGGAGGCATCGATGTCCATACTCATCTGGATATGCCTTTTGGCGGCACAACCTCGAGCGACGATTTCGAAACCGGTACCAGAGCGGCGGCGTTCGGCGGCACGACTACGTTGGTCGATTTCGCCATCCAGCCCCGTGGGACACGGATGCGGGATGCACTCGATACCTGGTGGAAGAAAGCTGATGGCAAGGCTGTGATCGATTACGGTCTGCACATGATCGTCACCGATCTACCCGACGCCGCGCTCGAAGACATGGATTCGATGGTGGATGAGGGTGTCGCCAGCTTCAAGTTGTTCATGGCATATCCGGGCGTGCTGATGGTGGATGACGCCACTATTTTCAAGGCGCTCTCGCGCACCGCCAAGAATGGCGCGCTCGTTTGCATGCACGCCGAAAACGGCAGTGTTATCGACGTGATTGTGCAGCGCGCTCTTGCCGACGGAAAGCGAGCGCCCGTTTATCATGCGCTTACACGTCCCACACAGGCCGAAGCCGAAGCCGTACACCGCGCCATTGCCCTGGCCGAGATTTCCGGGGCGCCGGTTTACATCGTACATCTGTCTTCGGAGGATGCTTTGAACGAAGTGCGCGCGGCGCGAGATCGCGGCGTACCGGCCTTTGCCGAAACCTGCCCACAGTACCTGCTGCTCAGCATCGAAGAGCTCGAACGGCCGAATTTCGAAGGCGCGAAATATGTGTTTACTCCGCCACTGCGCGAACAACATAATCTCGACAAGCTCTGGCGCGGCCTCGGCGACGACCATCTTCAAGTGGTCTCGACCGATCACTGCCCCTTCTGCTTTAACGATCAAAAGCAGTTGGGCATTGACGATTTCACGAAGATTCCCAATGGCGGCCCGGGCGTGGAAAACCGCCTGCAATTGATCCATCATCATGGCGTCAATCAAGGCCGGATCACGATCAATCGCTTTGTGGAACTGGTCTCCACTACCCCGGCCAAGCTGTTTGGTCTCTATCCTAAGAAAGGCGAGATCGCCATTGGGAGCGACGCGGACCTCGTCGTCTGGGATCCGAACGCGGAACATACGATCTCCGCGGCCACGCACCACATGCGGGTCGATTACTCGATGTTCGAGGGGTTTCACGTCAAAGGAAACGCCAAAATCGTGCTCTCGCGCGGCGATGTGATTATCGAGAATGGAAACTTCGGCGGGCGCGGCGGCCGCGGCCGCTATTTGAAACGGCAAGCGCGGGGCGGCGCATGGAAGTAGATTCCTCGCTTTACAACAAAGATCTCGCGCCAGTCCCGCCCTCGGCACGCGACTGGAGCACGTACAACTACGCAGCGCTTTGGATCGGAATGAGCGTCTGCATTCCGACTTACATGCTTGCCTCAGGCTTGATCGCGGGCGGGATGAGCTGGTGGCAAGCCATCGGCACGATTTTGCTTGGCAATCTGATCGTGCTTGTGCCGATGCTGTTAAACGCGCATGCGGGAGCGCGCTACGGTATTCCGTTTCCGGTCTTCGTGCGCGCATCGTTTGGAGTGCGCGGCGCGAACATTCCTGCCGTGCTGCGCGCGCTAGTCGCTTGCGGCTGGTTCGGCATCCAAACCTGGATTGGAGGTCAAGCGATCCAGTCCATGCTCCAGATTGTTGCGCCCGGCTGGGGTCACTTCGCGGCGGGGAAATGGATTTGCTTCTTTGCATTTTGGGCGTTGAACATGTTTGTGATCCTGCGCGGCATCGAAACCATCAAAATTCTTGAGGGCGTGGCCGCGCCTTTCATGCTCGCGATCGGCCTGCTGCTGCTCTGGTGGGTTACGAAGAAGGCCGGCGGCCTGGGCCCGGTGCTGGCCGCGCCAAGTAAGTTCCACAGCACCGGCGAATTTATTTCCTTCTTCATCCCAGCGGTTACCGGCATGGTCGGTTTCTGGGCGACGGTGGCGTTGAACATCCCCGATTTCACGCGCTACGCGAAATCGCAAAAAGCGCAGATGCTCGGTCAGGCTTTGGGCTTGCCTGCCGCGATGACGCTCTACTCTTTCATTGGAGTCGCGGTCACGTCGGCCTCGGCGGTGTTGTTCGGTAAGCCGATCTGGGATCCGGTCGAATTGCTCGGGCGCTTCAATCAACCCGTTGTCGCCTGCATCTCGCTCATCGCGCTTTTACTCGCGACGCTCAATACGAATGTCGCCGCCAACGTCGTATCGCCCTCGAACGACTTGTCAAATTTGAACCCGCGCCTGATTTCCTTTCGCACCGGCGGGCTCATTACCGGAGTCGTGGGCGTGCTGCTCATGCCTTGGAAGCTGCTAGGCGATTTCAGCGCCTACATTTTCGGGTGGTTGGTTGGCTATTCGGGCCTGCTCGGACCTATCGCCGGGGTCATGATCTGCGACTATTTTCTGGTGCGCGGCGCAACGCTTGACGTCGAGCAGCTCTACCGGCGCGGGGGCGTCTACGAATACCGGAACGGTTTTAACTTGCGCGCTATTTGGGCGCTCGGCGCCGGAATTCTTGTGGCGTTGCTGGGTCTGGTGGTGCCGCCGTTGTACGTGCTTTATAAGTACGCCTGGTTCGCCGGTTTTTTTGTATCCGGTCTAGTTTATTACGCTCTCATGAGCGCCAGCAGCTCTAAGAAACTTTCTTCGCCGTATATTCCAGCGTCTGACCGCCCCCGGGAATTTCCACGCTGAACTTAATTTCGTCGCCAGCAACCTTGCCCTTGTAGTGCAACTCGATATCGTTTCCTTGCACGCTGCCGCTGATCGTAAAGGATATGTTGTCGCCGTCGATCTTGCCGTCCTTGATTTCGGACTTCCCCATCATCTCGCTGCTGGTTTCGCCAGTGAGCTTGGCGCCGTCCACTTTGAAAACGAAAGTTCGCTCAATGGTTCCATTTGGCGTTTCGGCCTTTCCCTTCCAGGTTCCGTTCACATCAGCCGCCAACGCGGTAAAGGCAAACATCGCCATCCAAATCAATAGCCGTTTCATGGTCGCTCCCTGGAGACACTGTATCCCATTCGCGGGAAACCGAATCCCGCATTCGATTGAACAGAACGTCCACTTTCGCTCATTTCAATCGTTTTCTTTGGAGGGCCAAATGCATGCCGCGAGGCAGGAGGTTTTCCTCGATGCTGCGTCACCTTCGCGATTCCGTTCAACATCCCGTTTCGCTCGATTATTTCCAGGAACGGCTTTCGGCCGGCTGGAAGCTGAAAGCCATCGAGTGGGAGAAAGAAGTCGAGGCTTCGTCCGAACCTGCACCACCGCCGGACCACGCTGCTCCCTATGGCCTTGAGATTGCACCGGATGCCTCGCGCCTGCGGCACAATCCGCACGAGGTCGCCATACTGATGACTATCCTGGAACTGATTGTCGTCGAAAAAGGCGTGTCGTATATCGCCGATGAACTCAATGTCCGGGGATTTAAGACACGTCAGGGAACACCTTGGACTTCGCCCGCTGTGTTCAACCTGCTACCCAGACTGATCGACCTGGGTCCGGATCTGCTCAAGAGCAATGATTGGCAAACGCGCCGCGGTAACCTGCACGCGCCGCATGCCGGTTAGCTCGAAAACCGCTTGATGACCCAGCGCTGCGCGTCTTTGTCGTATTGAAACGATACGCTCGCGTCCAGTTCCATGGGACTCGCGGCGCTGCCGCACCGGACGATGTGATCCAAATCAATCTCGGTCGGATGCGTCGTCTGAGCGGGCAGATCCAATTGATAATCGCAGCTCGGGTTTTGCTTCTTCACGTGAGTCAGCCAGTTTTGGGCGTTGTTGTTGTAGTGCAATAGTTCGCCCGCCAATTGTGGTGTCAGCGAGGGCGTTACCGGCTTAGGCGGCGGCCCGCACGCCACACACAACAATAGACCACCGCCGCAAAAAAGTTTCTTCACGCTTCCCTCCACTAGCTTCGTTCCTTGAAATGATAGCGTCTGGCCGGCTCAGGCGGAAAGCGATGGCAGCATGGGCAGGGAGCGCACGCGCTTTTGGGTTGCACTATAGATGGCGTTCGCGACTGCCGGCGCAATCCCGACAATCGGGGTTTCGCCCGCGCCCGCCGAAGGCAGATCCTTACGGTCGATCAGTACGACTTCAATCTTCGGCGCGTCGCTGAAACGCGGCACGCGGTACTTCGAAAGAAGCGGGTTATGAATGCGTCCGCCGCTGAAATCGATGGCTTCGAACAAGGCGCCGCCCAAACCCATTACGACCGCCCCTTCTATCTGATTTTTGAGATGCTCCGGGTTGACGATGGCGCCGGACTCCCAAGCCGTCACCACTCGCTCGATATGAATATCGCGCCCTCCACTCAGCGAAATTTCGGCGCAGCATCCCACGTAACCGCCTTTTTCGGTGCCGCACGCCAGGCCGAAGCCACGCTCCGGAGTGGACCGGTGTTTCGCCCAATCGAAACGGTCCGCCGCCGCTTGCAATACCGCGATCAAGCGCTCGTTTTTCAAATTTTTGAGCCGGAATGCCAACGGATCCATGCCGATCTTCGCGGCGAGTTCATCCATGTGCGATTCGCGCGCAAAGTGATTCGCGGTGGACGCGAGCCCCCGGTAGGAACCTTCGCGCAGCGGAGAATCCACTTTATGGAAATGCTCATTCTTGCTGGCCACTTCGTAAGGCGTCGTAAGACCGGACGGGCCCGAAAGATAGTTGTGAAATTCCCAACTGCGCAATGTGCCGTCGTCGGCGACGGAACTGCCGATGCGGATAACTCCAGCGGGGCGGAAATACGCCCAGGTAAATTCTTCTTCGCGCGTCCAAATCAGCTTCACCGGCTTGCCGGCGCCCTTGGCGAGCTTCGCGGCTTCGATGGCACATTCTCCACTGTGCTTGCCGCCGTAAGCTGAACCAGTGTCGGGCATGATTACGCGGATTTGCTGTTCGGATAATCCAAGTGCGCCCGCAAGATCCTGGCGCACGCCGAACGGCCGCTGTGTGCCGGTCCAGACGGTGAGCTTGCCGCCTTTCCATTCGGCAACCGCTGCACGCGGCTCGAGTGGTGTGTGGGCTATGTAGGAAATCGAGTAAGTGGCCGGCGCCGAAGTTGGGGCATCTTTCGCGAGATAGGAGAAGATCTCAGCCGCGCCGACCGGATGAGCCTGCTCGTCCCATCTCGCCTCGATGCTATCCAGCGCTTTCTGGGCCTTGTGCTCGTCCGTCGCGGCGACTCCTACGAAATCGCCATCGCGGATTACCGTCACTCCGGGCATTTTCGAAGCGCGTGTTGTGTCTACCGATTGCAGCTTCGCTTCAAAACTCGGCGGCCGCAAAACGCGCCCGTACAGCATGCCCGGAAGCTTGTGGTCGGAGGCGTATTTGTGCCGTCCGTTCACCAGGTCGCGCGCATTTACTTTCGGCAAGCTGGTTCCCGCAGCTTGCCACTGCGTGGCCGGCGTAGTGAGCCCTTCGCGGCCCACCATGCCCACCCAATCGAGCTTGGCCGCGAGTTCTCCGAAACCGATCTTTTTGGCGGCCCCCGATTGAACAACACAGCCGTTTGCGACCGTTAAGCCGCTACGATCAACACTCCAAACTTTCGCCGCCTCGTCGAGCAAGGCTTCTCTCGCACGTCGCCGCCATTTTTCGCATGACGGGCGCCATTGTCGGCGTACTGCGGCTACCGAAAGTTCCCGCATCCCAGGGGACGAGAGCGGTGTCGCCCATAACAAGATTCACGGTTTTCGGAGCGCAGCGCAGCTCATCGGCTACCGCCTGCGTCAACGAAGTGCGGATATTCTGTCCGACCTCTACCTTCCCGGTAAAACCGGTAACCGAACCGTCGGGGGAAATGTGCAGCCACGCGCCGATATTTTCCGGCAGCCGCTCCCTTCCGCCTCCGCGGCCCGATTCTTGCGCGCCCGCTTCGCACAAGATTAATAATCCGCCGCCAAGCGATTGCAGGAAGGCGCGCCGGTTAAGTTCAAACATGCCGGTGCTCCTTTACTTCGGCGGTCATTGAGCCCGCGGCTTTCTGCACGGCCGCGACAATCCGGTTATACGTACCGCAGCGGCAGATATTGCCTTCAAGATGGCTCTTGATCTCGGTCTCTGACGGAGAGGCGTTCCCGCGTAGCAGCGCCACACTCGCCACGATCATGCCGGGCGTACAATAGCCGCACTGCATGGCATCGCAATCGATGAACGCTTGCTGCACGGGATGGAGGCGCTCGCCATCCGCCAAACCTTCGATGGTCGTGATCTCTTTCCCGGCGACCGTGCCGACCGGAGTTTGGCAGGAGCGCCGGGCCACTCCGCCAATCAGCACGGTGCATGCGCCGCATTGTCCTTCGCCACAGCCGTATTTGGCGCCGGTCAAATTCAAATCGTTGCGAAGCACCCAAAGCAGCGGGCGCTCGGGATCCGCTTCGACATTTCTGCGCACTCCATTCACCGAGAGATGCATACGTCCATTCTCCCAAATTTGCGCAGCACTCATGCCGCTAGGCTACCCGAAGGATTCGTCGGCCGAGGGGCCGTAGAGGCCGGGAACCGGGATATTCAGCAGCCGGAGATACACGCCGAGCTGGGCGCGATGATGCACGAGATGGTTGAGAAACATGCTGCGGTAGAGAACCATACGCGGCGCATCGATAACGGCTTTTCCTTGAAACAAGAATCTCCATGACTCTTTCAAGTCCGCATCTGAACTAGCAGCTAAGTGAGACTTGGCTTCGGCTGCTGTCCGGTCCAATTCCGAGAGTAAGTGCGCAGTGGATTCGAAGATAATGTCAGGCCACTTCTCTTTGTCCATATCGAGCTCGCGCGTGGTAAGAATGCGGGTGCAGAACTGCGGAAGGCGGGCCGTATGTAAAGCCAGACGGCCGATGGGCATGGATTTTTCGTGCGGCTTCCATTGGGGATCGTTCTCCGGAATGCGCTCTAGCGTGCGGCGTGTATTGGCGATCTCGGAGTCGAAGTCAAGAAGGAGAATTTCGGCAATAGTCATAGGGATTTCTGTTGTAGATTAGCAGAGGCTTACAGCGCTGCCGTCCTAGCAACAACCCGTCTTGGCTAAAGCGATCTCCTCAATCTGCACCAGGGTCGGATAGTGCCCTGTATAGCAGGCGTAGCAAAAATGCTGGTCCGCATCGCGCACCGCGTTACTCAGCGAGTCGAGTGAAAGATAAGCCAGGGAATCGGCTTCTACAAACTCTTCGATCTCTTTGATATTGAGCCGGAACGCGATCAGCTCGTGCTGCACGGGCGTGTCGACACCGTAATAACAGGGCGACACCGTCGGCGGGCAGGAAATCCGAAGATGTACTTCGCGCGCCCCTGCATTGCGCACCATGCGCACGATCTTCCGGCTCGTGGTGCCGCGCACAATGGAATCGTCCACCAGGATCACGCGTTTGCCTTCCAGCAAATGGCGTACCGGATTCAGCTTCAGCTTCACGCCAAAATCGCGAATCGCTTGCGAAGGCTCGATGAACGTTCGCCCGACGTAGTGATTCCGAATAAGCGCCTGGCGGTACGGAATGCCTGATTCGGACGCATAGCCAATGGCCGCGGCTACGCCCGAATCCGGAACCGGCACGACTACATCGGCATCGACCGGATGCTCGCGCGCCAGCAGCCGTCCCATCCGCTCGCGCGATTCGGCTACCGGTTTGCCGAAAACAATCGAATCGGGGCGCGAGAAGTAGACGTGCTCGAAAACGCAATGCGCGCGGTGCTGCGGGCGTCGTGTAATGTTCGCGCGTCATCCCCTCGGGACCTATGATCACCATCTCTCCGGGTTCCACATCACCGATATAGGTCGCATTGATGAGATCGAAGGCGCATGTCTCTGAAGCAAAAACGGTCGCGAAGCCGCCGCTTGCGAGTTCCAGCCGGCCCATGGCGAGCGGCCGGAAACCATGCGGATCGCGCGCCACGATAATGCGATCCTGCGCCAGAAACACCAGCGAAAACGCGCCCTCGATTTGCAATAGCGCGTCACGCAACGCTCCGGCCAGCGTGCGCTCCCGCGAGCGCGCCACCAAATGCAAAACCACTTCGGTATCGCTGGTGGATTGAAAAATCGAACCGTCTTCTTCGAGTTCGCGCCGCAGCTCGATCGCGTTCGTCAGATTGCCGTTGTGCGCGACCGCCACTTGCCCTTTGCTGCACGCGACCGAAAGCGGCTGCGCGTTTATCAGCGAGGTATCACCCGCTGTCGAATAACGCGTATGGCCAATCGCCAGATCGCCCGGCAACTCGATTCAATACGTCCGGCGTAAAAATATCCGCGACGTGTCCCATTTTGCGGACGCTGTGAATCTTGCGCCCGTCGCTCGACGCCATGCCGGCGCTCTCCTGGCCGCGATGCTGCAGCGCATACAAGCCCAGATACACCAGGTTTGCCGCTTCCGGATGGCCATACAGCGCGAATACACCGCACTCCTCGTGCAGCTTGTCGAAGACCGATATCTTCTTCCAATCAATGCATTTGCTTACACCAGCTACGGGATTATGGAGGAGGTGTTCGAGAGCGCCGCTCCAAAGTCCCTTCAACTCGTCGACCCGGCCGTCTATCAAGGACTTCGCTTCGATTCGAGATCGTCACTCTCGCTTTGAGTGTAGCGCCAATTGTCAGTCGCGTGGACGCCATTCTTTCGCGCCACTGCGAAAATCTTCTTCCATGTTGCCGGTTGAGACCAGAATGCGCGACGGTCCTTCGTGAAAGAGCAGCAGCTCCGGCCGGCAGATCGGAATCCAATTCCATCGCCGCCCCAATATTCTGCCGGCCCGAAACTGCATTCGGCCATCGCCACCGCCAGGCCTCCCTCGCCGACGTCGTGCGCCGATTCGACGCAGCTCTCCCCGCACCAGTTCGCGAATAGTCGCCTGCACGCGCTTCTCGTAGTCCATATCGAGCCGCGGCGGCAATACCCCAGAGCGACTTCAGCACCACTTTGGCGTATTGCGTCCCGCCCATCTCCCGTGGCTCCGGCTTTCCCAGTCCGCCCAGCAGAACTACACGTAAACCCGCTCTTGAAATCGAATACCAATCGGCAAAGCTCGTTTCAAGCGTGCCCACGATTCCTACCACCGGTGTCGGAAAAATCGGCGTTCCTAGCGTCTCGTTGTACAAGCTGACATTTCCGCCGGTAACCGGCACTTCGAAAAAACGGCAAGCTTCGGCGAGCCCTTCAATCGACTCCACGATCTGCGCCATGATCTCTGGCCGCTCCGGATTACCGAAATTCAAATTGTTCGTCGTGGCGATGGGAAGCGCACCGACCGTCGACAGATTGCGGCAGCATTCCGCGACGATCAGCTTCGTGCCTTCGCGCGGATCGAGCGCGCAATATCGGCCGTTGCCATCAAGCGATATTGCGACCGACGTATTCGTGCCCTTAATCCGCACCACCGCCGCCTCCGCGCCGGGCCCGGCGAGCGGTATTGGTCCGGACCTGATAGTCATACTGCTCGTAAATCCAGCGCTTCGAGCAAATATCGCCGGAAGCGAGCAGGGCTTTCAGATCCGCGCTCAGTTCTCTACGAGCACCGCCGGTCCATCGAGGGGCGCGATCCGCAACGGCTGCGTGCGAGGGCCGGTCGTATTTCGGAGCTTCATCCGCCAGCGCCCGGTTCGGAATCTCCGCGAAAACCGTTCCATTCTGTTTCACCCGCAGCATGCCATCAGCGGTCACTACGACCGATCTCGACAGCGTCGAGTCCCCACTTCTTGAAAACGCCGAAGACCACATCCTCCCGGCCGCGCTCGGCCACAAGCAACATGCGCTCCTGCGATTCGGAAAGCATCATTTCGTACGGCGTCATGCCCGCTTCGCGCTGCGGAACCAGTGCCAGATCGATTTCGACACCCGTACCCGCCCGGCTGCCCATCTCGCAGCTGGAAGAAGTCAGACCAGCCGCGCCCATATCCTGAATTCCGACAATCGCGCCCGTCTGCATCGCTTCGAGACATGCCTCGAGCAGCAGTTTCTCCGTGAACGGATCGCCCACCTGCACGTTCGGCCGTTTCTGTTTCGACTCCTCGGTAAACTCGGCCGACGCCATGGACGCGCCGTGAATGCCATCGCGGCCGGTCTTCGCGCCGACGTAGATCACCGGGTTCCCTACCCCGCTCGCCGTGCCGTAAAAAATCTCATCGTGCCGGAATACACCGAGCGCAAAAACGTTCACCAGCGGATTGCCGTCGTAGCTCTGCTCAAAAACGCATTCGCCGCCCACCGTCGGCACGCCAAAACAATTCCCGTAATGCGCAATGCCCGGACACCACGCCTTCGAGAATGCGGCGATTCCGCGCGCCGGTCTCTTCATCGTCCAGCCTGCCGAAGCGAATCGAATCCATCACCGCAATGGGCCGCGCGCCCATCGTGAAAATGTCGCGCAAAATGCCGCCCACTCCGGTGGCCGCGCCTTGAAACGGTTCGATGAAGCTCGGATGGTTATGCGATTCGATCTTGAACGCGATCGCCATGCCGTCGCCGATATCGACAATGCCCGCATTCTCGCCGGGCCCCTGCAGCACGCGCTTGCTTTCAGTCGGCAGCTTCTTCAGGTGAATGCGCGAGCTCTTGTAAGAACAATGCTCGCTCCACATCACGCTGAAAATGCCCAACTCGGTGAGCGTCGGCTCGCGGCCAAGCAAACTCAATATCTTTTGGTATTCGGACGTGCTGAGTTGATGCGCGGCGATCACTTCCGGCGTGATCCGGTTTTCGCTCATGCTTTGCGAAGCTGCCACCCCGGCGTGCAACACCGATTCGAGTATCGTGAGCCCGTCCGTGCCGCCCATCAAGCGGATCCGCTGCCCGCTCCGGATGCGGCATCATACCCATCACGTTACGCCCCGCGTTCAAAATGCCCGCAATATTCCGCATCGATCCATTCGGATTTTCCAGATATCGAAACGCCACGCGGTCCTCCGCTTCCAATTCGTCCAAGACGCTCTCGCTTGCGATGTAACAGCCTTCGCCATGCGCCACCGGCAGCTGCAGGGTCTGGCCTTTGCGGCTCGATGCGTGAAAGGAGAATCTGTCGTGGCTACTTCGAGCGGCACGGTCTTGCATACAAATTTCAAGCCCGCATTGCGCACCAGCGCTCCCGGCAGCAGTCCCGCTTCGGTCAGCACCTGGAAACCATTGCAGATGCCCAGCACCAGGCCGCCTTCTTTAGCGAACTTCTTGACCGCGGTCATCACCGGAGAAAATTTAGCGATCGCGCCGCAGCGCAGATAGTCGCCATAAGAAAATCCGCCCGGAAGAATCACGACGTCCGCCCCTTCCAAGCGATGTGGAATCGTGCCAGAGAAAATCCGCCTCCTGGCGCAAGGTTCTGGCGAAGGCGTACCACGCGTCGTGATCGCAATTGCTGCCCGGGAAAACTACAACGCCGATCTTCACGCTTGCCGGTCTACGCTCCGCTGGCCGCTGGGGCCGCTACCTTCTTCCGGCTGGCCCGCCTCTTTTCCACGGGCGGCTGCCGATCGCTCTTCTTCAAGGCCGGTAGCACGATCGAGGTAACGAACTTCTTCTCGCCATGATCGTCGAATTTAATCACAATGTAATCGTCGTTAGCAGGAAAGCACCGAGCCGAGGCCGAACTTTCCGTGCTCGACTTGGGCGCCCTGCGCAAAGGGCGGTTTGTTGGCCATGAGGCGGGCGGATCCTCCTTAGGTTATTGTAACAGCTTGACTTACCCGTTGTCGAGCGCGCCGCCTTACACCTGCCTTCCGCGTCGTAAAGCGTTCCATATAATAGAAGGAACCTGGCATGGAAGAGCTTAAGAAAAAACTTCAGGATGAGATCGCGGCCCTCGAATATGAACTGCGCAACGAGCTGCCCAAAGAAATCCTCAAGGCCCGAGCGCATGGCGACCTAAGCGAAAATGCGGAATATCATGCCGCCAAAGAGCGTCAAGGCTTACGTGAACGCCCGCTTAGGCCAACTGCAGGCCCGCTTGCGCGAATTCTCCATGATCGACCTCAGCAAGCTGCCCCGCGACCGCGTCGGCCTTGGCTCGCATGTGGTGGTGCTCGATCTCACCAAAGATACGGAATTCACCTACAGCCTGGTTACCAGCGAAGAAGCGGATGTAACGCACGGGAAAATTTCCACGAGTTCCCCGATCGGCAAAGGCTTACTCGGCAAGCGCGTGGGCGACACGGTGAAAATTCAAATTCCGGATGGCGTGCGCGAAATGGAAATTCTCAGCCTGACCACCATTCACGACGCGCCCGCGGCTTGAGAGACTAATGGCATGACCTACACTCGCGCGATCGGCATGGGGTCAAACAAAGTCATACGGCTGATCGTCCGCGCTCTGGCGCTCTCCAAAATCAATCCGAATGTTCTCACGTTTCTTGGATTGCTGATCAACATCGCCGCAGCCACGTTCCTCGCCATCGGAAGTTTTAGAACGGCCGGCTTTGTAATTGTCTTCGCCGGTCTGTTTGACATGGTGGACGGCCGCGTCGCGCGCGCCACCAATCAGGTAACGCGCTTTGGCGGATTTTTCGATTCGGTGCTCGACCGCTATTCGGACCTCGCGCTGCTCATGGGTCTGCTGGTCTACTACGGAACCGTCAATCGTCCGTTCTATGTCGTGCTGACCGCCATCGTCATGACCGCGTCGGTGATGATCAGTTACACACGCACTCGCGCCGAGAACATCATCCCTACTTGCAAAGTTGGGTTCATGGAACGGCCCGAGCGCATCGTGCTTTTCATCATAGGAGCGCTTTTCGATCGCATGGCGCCGGTGCTGTGGGTAATTGCCATTCTCGGCAACATCACCGTTATTCACCGCATGATCTTCACCTATCAGGAATCCAAGCGCCTCGAAGATGCGCAACTTCGGACCCGCTCGGTTGCAGCGTCTAACTCCCGGTCGGCCTAACTCTCCAAAATTACGACTGCAAAGGCCATCTGCGAGGTATGCGTGAGCGACAGCGAGATACGCCGTACTCCCATGCGGTCCGCATACTGCCGCTGCGACGCCGCTGAGCCCGAGTGTCGGCCGTCCGGATTTCTCATTTACGACATCGAAATCCTGCCATCGCACGCCGTGGTTCCAACCGGTTCCAATTGCTTTCATGCCCGCTTCTTTGGCGGCGAAGCGGGCCGCCAGCCGTTCCACCGGGTTCGCCTTGCTGGCCGAATAAGCCCGCTCGCCTGGGGTGTAAATGCGGTTCAGAAAACGATCTCCGAACCGCGCTATGCTCGCACGGATGCGCTCTACTTCCGCCAGGTCTGTCCCAATACCAAGGATCATAAATTTCAATCGCTCGCCGCCCGATAACACGTGCAACGCATGCGACCTCGACCGAGCCGCGACCGCCAGAAGCTTTTGACTAGCCCTGCTAACTAGCCCTGCGTTTTTCGGAAAGCCGCCCAGCGCTTCTTCTGCGCAGCCGCTATCCGCTTGCGAGCTTCCGCACTCAACACGCGCTTGCGTCTGCCGGTCGTTGGGCCTGCGGCCGCTCCGGCGTTCGAGGTCTGGGCCGACTTACTTGGTCTTCCTCCCCGCCCGCCCAGCATCGCTCGTACTTGCGTTATCTGTTCGTCTAACTTCTGCTTCTGGGCTTCTAGTCCTTGTAGCGCCGCTTCTAAAATCTCCCGGTTGGGGCCGGAGGAAAGTTTTGCCATATATCCTTCTTAGTAGCACACAGCCAAAACTTTTTCACCATTTACTCTATCTATTTCTCGGAATCGTACAAAATAGTCACCGGGCCATCGTTTACCAGACGTACTTCCATGTGCGCCTGAAACACGCCTGTAGCTACCGGAAAACCCCTATTCCGGCAACTCTCCGTGAAGCATCGATACAACGTGAGCGCCCGATCGGGTTTAGCCGCTTCCGCGTAAGATGGCCGGTTCCCTTTGCGCGTATCGCCATACAACGTAAATTGGGAGACAATCAGCATCTCTCCGGAAATATCACGCAGGCTGAGGTTCATCTTACCTTCCAAATCGGGAAAGATTCGAAGCTCGCCTATCTTAGTCGCTAACTGCTCGGCTTTCGCTTCTGTATCGTCGTGCCTGATTCCGAGGAAGATCAGCAGGCCTCTTGCAATTTGCCCTGCGATCGAGCCGTCTACTAGCACGCTTGCCTCAGAAACTCGCTGTACCACCGCCCGCATAAGTCAAACCGGAAAGATCGTTCCGCGGCCCAGCCGCCATTCCGGATCGAGGCGCCTCTTGACCTCTTTCATAACCCCTATCTCCGGCGCCGTGTACATCAATTCCAATAGGTCGGTCTTACCCTTTCCGATGCCATGTTCGGCCGCCACCGTGCCTCCGAGCGAAACCACAAACTGCGCGAACTCGTACATCATCGCCTCGACGCGCGCCGCTTGGTCCTTTGTTACCGGGAATAGGTTCACATGGTTATTGGCGTCGCCCGCATGCCCGTAAATCGTATATTGGCCCGGCGCTACATCCTCGCAGCGGCGCTTGTAAAACTCATGCAGTTCCCGTTCATGTGCGAGCGGCACGGCATAATCGGTGCCCGTTTTTTGAAAGCCATTCCGGCGCACCGTATCCACGACCATTACCGGCAGCGTGTGCCGGAATTCCCGAAACCGCTCCCGATCGGCTTCCCGTAACCCGAACCAGGATTCCTCGCCCAGCGCTTCTTGTTCGGCTAGTCTGTCGGTCCAGGCATCTACTTCGGGATCGTCCTCCGAGGTCAAGTTCTGTTCCACTAGCAGCGCACCGCGCGCCTGCGCCGGAATTTCCGGGTAGCGCGGCCGCAGCAGCTCGAGCGAAGCGTAATCTAAGAATTCGAGCAGCCGCAATTCGCCGACCGGCCGCCATGCTTTCACCGCGGCCAGCGCCAGATCTTCCGACGGAAAGAAAACTACCCCGCTCAACATTCCTCCGGGCTCAGGCCGCAATTGCAGCTCGGCTTCGGTGATGATGCCGAGGGTTCCCTCACTCCCCGCCAAGAGGTCCACCCACTCCACATCCGGCGGCAAATAATACCCCGCCGAATTTTTGGTGGTCGCGGGCTGGCGAACGGTCCCGAGCGGAAAATCGACCTTCTGCCCGCGCTCGAACCGCTCCGTGCGCCCATCCGGAAAAGTAACTTCGAGCGCTAGCACATGGCGCCGCACGCTTCCGTAATGAAAACTGCGCGCGCCGCCCGCGTTGGTGTTGATGATGCCACCGATAGAGGCGGAATCTTCGGTTGGATTAGGCCCGAAGAACTGCTTGGTCTGCGCCGCTGCCTTCTGTAGATCGCGCAGCGTTGCGCCCGTCCCACAGCGCGCTCTGCCTCGCTCGATTTCGATCTTCCGAAACCGCTCGAGAGAGATAATATAACCGCCGTGGGGCACGCTTGCGCCCGTTAGCCCAGTGCCCGCGCCCACGACTGTAAGCGCAGCGCTGGAGCGAACCACTTTGCGCAATTCGGTTACGTCCGCCGGCAGAAACACCTGCTCGGCCTCTCCGCGATACCCGGAAGAGTCTCCTAGATACCTTTCGAATTCGTGTGTACTCCTGTTCATCCGTGCTGTTACAGCGCCGGCTGCGAAGTGATCGCCCCATCCGCCGCTGAGCCCACTAACGCAACGTATTTGGCCATCACTCCCGACACGTATTTCGGCGCCGGTTTTGAAAACTTGGCGAGCCGGCGTTCCAACTCCGCCGCCGGAATTTTCAGGTCGATCACGCGCGTTTCCAAATCGATCGAAATCAAGTCGCCTTCCTGTACCGCCGCAATCGGTCCACCCATCGCCGCCTCCGGAGCTACATGGCCGATCATGAAACCGCGCGTGGCGCCGCTGAATCGCCCGTCGGTCACGAGCGCCACGCTCTCCGATAGACCCTTTCCGACGATCGCGCTCGTTACGCCGAGCATCTCGCGCATACCCGGCCCGCCGCGCGGCCCTTCATAGCGAATCACCACCACGTCGCCGTCTTTGATGCCGCCGCTCAGTACCGCGTGCATGGCCGCCTCTTCGGTATCGAATACGCGCGCCGGACCGGTTTGCGAGCTGCGGTTCAGGCCGGTTACTTTAATCACGCAACCTTCGGGCGCGAGCGATCCTCTCAAAATCACCAGGCCACCCGATTTCTTGATCGGATTGTTCAGCGGGCGGATCACGTCCTGCCCCGGCGTTTCTTTCACGGACTCCATCTGCTCGCCGAACGTCTTTCCTGAAATGGTCATGGCATCCGAGTGCGCAAACCCGCCGTCGTGCAGCCGTTTTGCGATTACCGGAATGCCACCCGCCTTGTGGACATCGGCCGCCGTATACTTGCCGGCCGGCTTCAAATCGGCCAGCAGCGGCGTGCGCATGCTGAGTTCCTGAAAGTCATCGATGCTGAGCGGAACGCCCGCCTCTCGCGCCATCGCCAGCAGATGCAGTACGGCATTTGTCGAACCGCCCGATGCAGCCACGCTCGCAATGGCATTTTCGATGGCCGCCCGCGTCACAATATCGCGCGGACGCAAGTTGTTCTTCACCGCGCTTAAAATGATCTCGCCGCATTGGCGCGCCGCGTCGTGTTTCGCCGCGTCCACCTGAGGAATTCCGTTCAATCCCATCGGCGAAAGTCCGATGATCTCCATCACCGTCGACATCGTATTCGCCGTGTACTGCCCGCCACACGCACCCGGCCCCGGGCAGGCCGCGTTTTCGATCTCGAATAATTCCTCGTCGCTCATCTTGCCGGCCGCATTCGCACCGACCGCCTCGAACACGTCCTGCACCATGATGTCCCTGCCCTTGTACCGGCCGGGCAGAATCGTTCCGCCGTATAAGATTACGCCGGGCACGTTCAGCCGCAGCAGCGCCATGGCCGCCGCCGGCACGGTCTTATCGCAGGCCACCAGCGCCACGATGCCATCGAACATGTGCCCGCGCGCCACCAGCTCGATCGAGTCCGCAATCACTTCACGGCTGATCAGCGATGTCTTCATGCCTTCGGTGCCCATCGTGATGCCGTCGCTGATGGCGATGGTGTTGAACTCCATCGGCGTGCCGCCCGCTTCGCGCACCCCACGCGCCACGTCCACCGCCAATTCCCGCAAATTGAAATTGCACGGCATGGTGCCGATCCAGGTATTCGCAATCCCGATAATCGGCTTCTTCAGATCCTCGTCTGTGAAGCCGATTGCTTTGAAGTAAGAGCGGGCAGGCGCGCGATCTTTGCCCTGGCTGATTGTGTAACTTTGGAGTTTCATTCGAAACTCCTATTTAAGCAAGGTCACCTGCGCGGGCGTAGACTCGCGACAGCTACCAGGCCCAGTACCACCAATACCGCGCCGGACGGCTCGGGCGTCGATAAAGCCGGGTTCAGTTCCACCGCATAGCGCTGGCCATCGTGCGTCGCCTGCGCCAGGATCTGGCCGGCGTCGTTGATGCCGTACGCGCCATCGATCGTCCACCCGGATCCGATCTCGAGCAGCGAATTCAAATCGAGCATCACTCCGCCGCTGTAGAGAAACCCGTGTGTCACTTCGTCGGGCGTCCAGGAATAACCCACTACGTCGCCGCCGCTATTGATCCCGTAGGCGTAGCTTTGCGTTCCACCGAGCGTCCCCAGGTTCTTCATCTGCTGGCCATCCCATAAGAATGCTGTGCTGTAACCCGCGGCTGTCTGGGCGTTACCAACCACCTGCCCCGCGTCATTCAAGGCCATACCGTAGCTGTTGCCGCCGCCCAGTGTTCCCAAATCCTGGAGAGTGCCCCCGTTCGAGAAGAATGCGTGGAACCTTCCTCCCGCGTCCATACTCGCCCCGGCGATCTGACCCGATGCATTGATGCCGTAAGCCGAACTCGAGGAGCCGCCCAAAGTTCCTAAGTCCAGCAGCGCGCCATTGCTCCAGGTGAATGCATGCAGTTCACCGTCGGGCCGGATGTATCCGCCGGCGACCTGTCCAGCATCGTTGATCGCCGTACCGTAACCCGCGACACCTAATGACGTGGCATGTCCACCAAACCATTCCACTACGCTGGGGTCACCGGCGGTAAAGAGCGTACCTATCGCCACGCCGCCATTGTTGATGGCGTTCGCCTGGCCGCCGCTTCCGAAGGTCGCGGCTTGCCCATTCAGGAAGGACACCGGGTTGACATTCCCCTGCGAATCCGTGACCCACCCTACCGCCGTTCCCGAGCTGTTTATTCCCGTCGTTAGCGCCGCGCCTGTACCCAATGGCCCTAGGTCCTCGACCGTGTAGAGCGGCCCGGCCTCGAGCGACGCCATACCCAGCAGTAAGAAGAGGAGGGAGACCCGGTTCCCCATGTCTCTCTCTTCGGCAAGGCTGGGTAGGCCCCGCAAACATTTCGTGCCTTAGTCCTATCGTGTCTCTATAGATTGCGGTGGTACTATATGCCAATTCGATCCCTCGAAACAACTTGCTGCATAGTCGGCGGCGGCCCCGCCGGCATGATGCTGGGCTATCTTCTCGCGCGCGCCGGCGTCGCGGTCACGGTGCTCGAGAAACACCGGGACTTCTTCCGCGATTTTCGCGGCGACACGGTTCATCCGTCCACTCTCGAAGTTTTGCGCGAGCTTGGATTACTCGAAGATTTCTTGAAGATTCCGCACCAGCAACTGAATTCGGTGGGAGGCATTGTCGGAGATTTCGAATTTCGAGCCGCCGATTTCCGCCACCTCCCCACGCATTGCAAGTTCATCGCACTCATGCCGCAATGGGATTTTCTCGATTTCCTCTCGAGCCGCGCAAAGAAATTTCCAAGCTTCCATTTGCTAATGCGGCACGAGGCTATCGGGCTCGTACCAGGGGGCGTCGAAATCCGGACACCCGACGGTCCGCTGCACATTCGAGCCGGCTTGGTCATCGGCTGCGATGGCCGCCACTCGACGATCCGCCAAGCCGCGAGTCTCGAGGTTCTCGAGTTCGGTGTTCCGATCGATGTGCTCTGGTTCCGCCTCAGCAGGAAATCCCAGGATCCCGAACAGGTGCTCGGCAACATCAATTACGGCAAAGCGCTCATCCTCATCAATCGCGGCGACTATTTCCAGTCGGGCCTCATCATCCCCAAGGGTTCCTTCGAGCAGATCCAGCGCAGGGGTCTGGACGCTTTCCGTGAAGACCTCGTGAAAATCGCTCCCTATCTGGGCGATCGTGTGCAGGAACTGCACGATTGGGACCAAATCAAACTCCTCACCGTACGAATTAACCGCCTCAGAAGCTGGCATCAGCCCGGTCTTCTCTGCATCGGCGATGCCGCCCACGCCATGTCTCCCGCCGGCGGCGTCGGCATCAATCTCGCGATCCAAGACGCTATCGCCACTGCCAATCTGCTCGCCGGTCCTCTTCGCGCCGGCCCCGTGCCAGAGGCGCTGCTCGCTCGCGTGCAGCAAAGGCGCGAATTTCCAACTTGTGTGACGCAATACATGCAAGTGAACGCGCATAAGGCGTTCGCCAAAATATTTCACAATCCCGGGCCAATAAAAGCTCCGTGGCAATTGAAAGCCGCTGTGCGCATTCCGGGATTGCAGCGGCTGATCGCGCGCGCGGTTGGCCTGGGCGTTCGCCCGGAACATGTCCAATGAGCGCGCGACCGTCCGTTCGAGAACAGCAGGCGCGTCTTATTTTTTCTTCCACTCCCGCCGGTGATCCCGCCGAATTGCTCGCGCTGGCGGTCGCTCTGCGCGATGAAGAAAACAATATCGAGTACGCCCGCCGCGTGCTCAACGTCGCACGCCAACTCCTCACTGATTCCTCGTTTGACCTGCGCTTTGAAGTCCTCCGGGCGCTGGTCGTCTGCACTTACAAGACGCCGGACCAGCCGCTCGACCGCCGGTTGAACGATGCAGCGGCTCTCGCCAAAGAACTGCTAGCCGAAATCAAAGGTGATCCCAAACGCCGCCAAGAGCTGCTCGGCATTCTCGGCTCCATTTCGAAGCTACGTTGGAGCGCCTATGGATTGCGGGATCAATTGGAAGCTTCGCTTGCTTACTATCTCGAAGGCATGGCGCTCGGTATCGAAGGCGACCAGGGCTACACGGCCATCAACGCAGCCTTCGTGCTCGATCTTCTCGGCCGCGACGGCGCCCGCGCGATCCGCGAGCAGGTGTGCGATACGTTGCGAGCGCTCGCCGAGGTGAATCCGGCACTGCTCGAGAACTTCTGGTTCGTGGTCACGTTGGGGGAAGCGCATCTGGGACTGCGCGAATTCTCCGAAGCGGAAAAATGGATGAAGCAAGCCGCCCTGCACCGGCCGCACGACTGGCAGCTCGAATCGACGGCGCGCCAAACCGCAAAGCTGGCGGGCTTGGTCGCCATGCAGATGAAAATCGCTCCCGATCGTTTGCCCGATTCCGAACCGTGGTGCGTGGTCCAGGCGCTGCTCGGGGATAACGCGGACGCGGCGGTATCCTTTCTCCTCGGCAAAGTCGGCCTTGCGCTTTCCGGCGGCGGTTTTCGAGCCTCTTTATTTCACATTGGATTTCTGGCGCGGCTCGCCGAACTCGATATGCTCCGGCACGTCGAAGTTCTCTCGTGCGTCTCGGGCGGCTCCATTCTCGGCGCGTTCTACTACCTGGAACTGCGCAAGATGCTTCAGGAAAAAACAGATGGAGATCTCGATCGCGACGACTACGTCGAGCTTGTAGATCGCATACAGAAAAAGTTTTTGGCCGGCGTCCAGAAAAATATTCGCTTACGGATGCTCCTGGAATTCCGGTCCAACTGGCGCGTGCTTACTTCACGGCGCTCCTCGATGACCGATCGCCTCGCGCATCTCTACGATCGCGTGCTGTTCGCGCTGGTGGAAGACGAGTACGGAGAAAAGCCGCGCCGCCTTTCCGATATCCTCATCCACCCGAAGGGCGATCCGGAATTTAATCCCAAATATCAAAATTGGCAGCGCCGTCATAAGATTCCTATCCTGATCCTCAATGCCACGACGCTGAACACCAGCCACAATTGGCAGTTCACCGCCAGCTTTATGGGAGAGCCGCCTTCCCGTGTCGCGGCAAGCGAAATCGAAGCGAACGACCGCCTGCGCCGGATGTATTACGAAGATGCGCCCGTCGAGTATCAAGGACTAACGCTGAGCGAAGCGGTAGCGGCCTCGGCCTGCGTTCCCGGATTTTTTGATCCGTTGTCTCTCGACGGTCTTTACGGAACAAAATCGGGATGCGATCAACCATTGGACTACGTCACGCGCCTGGTGGATGGGGGCGCGTACGACAATCAGGGCGTCGCCAGCCTGCTCGAACAGAACTGCACCGTACTGCTGGTGAGCGACGCCTGTGGACAGGGCGGCGTTTCGCTGGAACCGGGCGGGGGCCGGCTAGACGTGGTCAGGCGCTCCAACGACATTCTCATGGCGCGCGTCCGCGAAGCGCAGTTTCAATACCTGATCGCTTTGCGCGATTCGCGCGCCTTGCACGGACTCCTTTACGTTCACTTGAAGGAAGACCTCGCGGGCGAGTCCGTCGATTGGCTCGGCAGCCGCGATGTCTCTCCCCAGAGAAAGCTTGACGTCTTGACGGGGTACGGCATGCGCCGCGATGTACAAGCGCTACTCGCCGGCATCCGCACCGACCTCGATTCCTTTTCCGATTGCGAGGCCGACGCGCTCATGCTCAGCGGATATCTCTTGGCGCGCGCCGGCTTCGGCAATTGCATTCAAAATTTTCCTGTCAGTGCGAAACCGGAAGCGCGGTGGCGATTCCGGGCGATAGAGTCGATCGCAACCAGCAAGACGAAGACGCCGGCGGTGGATCAGCTATTAGCGGCGCTCAAGATCGCCGCCGGGATTTGGGGTAAACCGTATTACGTATCCAGATCACTCGCGGCAGCTGGCATGGCATTGCTGCTCCTCTTTGTCGCGGCCGGCGCCTGGTTCGCGAAGCGCCATTGGGATACGCCGGTATCCGGCACGCTAGGCCATTGGGTTGCCGGGATTGCCCTTGTCGCCGTAACGCTCGCTGCAATACGGGTGGCGCTCACAAAGCTCCTTCACTATCGAAATCCATACCTACAAGTGGCCGCCTCTCTTTTCCTGTGTATCGCCGGCTGGTTGATCTTGCTGATTCATGTGCGCGTAGCTGAGCCGCTGTATCTTCGGATGGGGCCCAAATACCGATCATGATCCTGGCGCTCGCAGGCAGAAGAATCGATCCGCCGGACGCTTCCGTAACCCGGTTTCCGCTGGAAAACATAGCGGCCGTGCGGGAACGAATCGCCACGCTTATGACCGCTACACAAGCGAGTAAGTTAGTCTGTTCCGCGGCTTGCGGAGCCGACTTACTCGCGCTCGAAGCCGCCCGCGAGCTTGCTGTCGATTGCTACATCGTTCTTCCATTCTCAAAACAGCGGTTCCGCATCACTTCGGTTGTCGACAGACCGGGCGAGTGGGGACCGCTCTTCGATCGGGCCATCGGCCGCGCCGAGGCCGCCGGAAATTTGCTCACCCTGGATCTGCCGGAAGCCAACGACGCCAGTTTCCTGGCCGCCAACCGGGCCATTCTCGTGCGAGCCCGCGCCATTGCCCGTTCGGCCGCGCGGCCGCTCGAAGCCGTGCTCGTCTGGGACGGCCAGCCGCGCGATGCGCAAGACATCACGGCCGCTTTTGGCGAAGAAGCGAAAACTCTCGGTATGCCGCTGCACGAAGTTTCCACGCTCCCAGCGTCTTCTGACAAAATGACGGCATGGCCGTACCCAAACTGACCGCGGAAGCTCTGAAAACAGCCGTGCGGGAACTTCCCGCCTGGAGCATCCAGCACGAAAAACTCCACCGCGAATACAAGTTCCCCGACTTTGCCCATGCTTTCGGTTTCATGACCACAGCCGCGATCGAGATCGAAAAAAGAAATCATCATCCGGAATGGCTGAATGTGTACAATCGCGTCACCGTCGACCTCACAACCCACGACTCGGAAGGCATCACTCAAAAAGACGTCGATCTCGCTCATCTGCTCGAGCGGCTTTCGGCTAAGCTAGCCTAGTCTTTCGACATGAAATTTCCGATCGCCTTGCTGTTGGTGGGGGCAGCCGTCGCGCTCACCCAAGCACCTACAGCGAACCAATACTCCATCCCGGAGCACCTGCTCTTTATCGATCCCATTGTGGACGAGGCCGTGCAAACCGGCCTTATTCCCGGCGCGGTGGTCGTGATCGGCCACAACGATCAAGTGATTTTCCGGAAAGCGTACGGCTCGCGCGCGCTGATTCCCGTGCCCGAGCCCATGACCACCAATACCATTTTCGATGCCGCTTCGCTCACCAAAGTAGTCGCCACAACGCCCTCGATTATGAAGCTTTTCGAGCAGGGAAAGCTTCGCATCGACGATCCCGTGACCAAATATTTGCCCGAATTTCAAGGCGGCAAAAGCGACATCACCATTCGCCTGCTGATGACGCATTTTTCCGGCATGCCGCCGGATCTCGAACTCATCCCCAAATGGAGCGGCTATTCGACCGGCGTCGAGAAGGCATTGATGACCGTACCCGTTGCTCCGCCTGGCGCTCACTTCATCTATAGCGATATCAACTATGTTCTTCTTGCCGAGATCGTACACCGCTTGTCCGGCCAATCGGTCGCCGACTTCGCGCACGATCAAATTTACGCGCCGCTTCACATGAATGACAGCGGCTTTTTGCCGTTGCCTTCTCTGGTCCCTCGCATCGCGCCCACCGAAGTCGACGACGAAACCCACCTGCCGTTTCGCGGCGTAGTCCACGATCCGACTTCCCGCTACATGGGCGGGATCACCGGAGACGCCGGCCTGTTCACGACCGCCGACGATCTCGCGAAGTACGCGACGATGCTGCTCGATATGGGGCAGGCCAACGGTGTGCGCATTTTCTCCGCGGCGACCGTGAAGAAGTTCACCACGCCCGCCAGCCCCGCGGATCAGCCGATCCTGCGCGCGCTTGGCTGGGATATCGATTCACCTTACTCAAGCAATCGCGGCGAGCTCTTTCCAATTGGTTCCTATGGCCACACTGGTTTCACCGGCACATCCATGTGGCTTGATCCCACCAGCCATTCGTTCGTGATCGTGATGACGAATGCGGTACATCCAAAACGAGGCCATTCCTTAAGCTCCTTCCGTTCGCGCCTGGCGACCACTGTCGCGGCGGGCTTCGGGCTGAATACGCAGGGCGTCTCTCTTACCGGTTACAACGAGACCATTACAGGTGCGGGCGTACATCGGGTCATCGATCGCAATGTCGCAACCATGACCGGCCTCGATGTGCTGGAGGCCAACGGCTTTGCGGAACTGAAAGGCAAGCGCATCGGGCTCATTACGAATCACACCGGCCTCGACCGCAGCGGACGCCGCAATATCGACGCCATGCTCGCCGCCGGCGTCTCGATCAAGACGCTCTTTTCGCCCGAGCACGGCATCAGCGGCTCCGAAGACCAGGAAAATGTCGGCAACAGCACCGACGCGGAAACTGGCCTCCCGGTGGTCAGTCTCTACCAGCCGAACCAGCGCCGTTTACGCGCGGAGCAGATGCAGAACCTCGATGCCGTTGTCTACGATATACAAGACGTCGGCGCGCGATTCTATACGTATTCCTGCACTCTGCTTTATGCGCTCGAAGAATCGGCCAAAGCGCACAAGCCATTTTGGGTCCTCGACCGCCCTAATCCCATCACCGGAACGCATATCGAAGGGCCTATTATGCAGAAAGATCTGGAATCCTTCGTAGGCTGCTACGATATTCCACTTCGCCACGGTATGACGTTCGGCGAACTGGCCACCTTCGTCAATGCGGAGGGGCACTTGGCAGCCGATCTCCACGTGGTCAAAATGACCAACTGGGAGCGCGGCGATTGGTTCGATTCCACTACGCTTTCCTGGATCGATCCATCGCCCAATATGCGCAGCCTGAACGCGGCGCTACTTTATCCCGGCATTGCCATGCTCGAAGCCAGCACGGAATATTCCGTCGGCCGCGGAACCGACGCGCCTTTTGAGCAGATCGGCGCCGATTGGATCAAAGGACAAGCGCTCGCCACGCTTCTGAACTCGCGTTTCATTCCGGGCGTCCGTGTTTATCCCACGCGCTTTAAACCCACTGCATCGCATTTCGCCGGCCAGCAGATCGAGGGCGTCCGCTTCGTCATCACCAATCGCGAGGCGTTCGATAGCACCCGGCTTGGTATCGAGCTTGCGGCCGCCCTGCAAACGCTCTATCCGGGCAAGATCGATTTCCAGAAATGCCGGTATCTGATCGGTAATCATCGCACCATCGGCGAGCTCGAGCTGGCCAGAGATGCCAGTTCTATCTGGTCCCAGGTGCAGCATGAAGCTACGGAATTCGCCGAGCGCCGGAAACCGTATCTGCTTTATTGATTTTTTGAGCCACGAATGGACACGAATACACGCGAATAAAAGCGTGAAAAGATTATTAGGAGTTCCGAATGAGCATCACTTTTCCCGGCGAATCCCCTGAATACCGAATGGCTCGCGACCGCCTGCTGGCCGAGGAGGTCAGCCTTCGACGCGCCATGGAAGCGGTGGCCGCCGCGCGCCGCGAACTACCGCCCGGCGGGCTCGTTTCGGAGGATTATGCGTTCGATGGCCTCGGCCCCGACGGCGCGCCCAACAAGTTAAAGCTTTCCGAGCTATTTGCCCCGGGTAAGGACTCGCTGGTCATCTACAACTTCATGTTCCCGCGCTACCCAAGCGATGACCGGCCGGGTCCTACCGAGGGCCTGACGGCGCGGTTGAAGCGAGAGGATGGCCCCTGTCCCTCGTGCGTGGCTCTGCTTGACCAACTGGACGGCGCCGCGGAGCATTTGGAACAGCTGCTTAATTTCGTAGTCATCGCCAAGGCACCCGTTGAGCGCCTGCTCGCATTCGCAAAGGAGCGCGGATGGCGGAATCTGCGCTTGCTTTCGGCTGCCGGGAACAGCTTCAAGCGCGACTACAATGCCGAGACCCCCGAGGGGTCGCAGTTGCCGATGATCACGGTCTTTCATAGATACAGCGATGGAATCCGCCATTTCTGGAGTTCGGAGATACTCGACGCTCCTGCCGACCCCGGCCAGGATCCGCGGCACGCCGGCACCATCGAGCCGCTTTGGAACATGTTTGACTTTACGCCCGAGGGCCGTCCTTCCGATTGGGACGAACAGCTCGATTACGGCCAAAGGAAGGAGGCGTGTTGCCACAAAGAAGCTGCTTCGTTGTGATGGGTTTCGGCAAGAAAACGGATTATGCGACGGGCCGTGTTCTCGACCTGGACAAGTCCTATACATACATCATCAAGCCCGCGGCGGAGGAGGCCGGTCTCGTTTGCAAGCGGGCCGACGAAATTGTTCATTCGGGCACGATCGACGTTCCAATGTTCGAACAGCTGCTGACTGCCGATGTGGTGGTGGCCGACGTCTCCACGTCGAATCCCAACGCCTTTTACGAATTGGGCGTGCGCCACGCCCTGCGCCCGTACACCACCATCACGATGGCCGAAGACAAAATGGTGTTCCCGTTCGACATCAGTCATATGGCGATCCAGAAATATCACCATTTGGGAGAAGACATCGGCTATGGCGAAGCGGTGCGCATGAAAGGCGCGCTGAAGGCCGCTATTCTCACCATCGTGGACAACCCGCGGAACGACAGCCCGGTCTACACGTTCTTCGCCGATCTCGAACCGCCCATGCGCAAGATTATCGCGCAAGCTGTTGCGCAAGCGGCTCCGGCGGCCTCGCCCGCTACCGGAGACGCGCCTACGCAAACCATCAGCGAACTGCTGAAGCAGGCGGACGCCGCTGTAAAGTCGAGCGACTTTATCACCGCAAAATCGCTTTTAAAGGTAGTGCGCGGCCTGGCGCCGAAAGATCCGTTTGTGGCCCAGAAGCTCGCGCTCGCAACTTATAAGAGCAAGAGTCCGTCGCCCGCCCAGGCGCTCGAAGAAGCCGCCGCGATTCTCACCGAGCTCAAGCCCGAAACATCGACCGATACAGAGACGCTCGGCTTGTGGGGCGCCGTGCATAAGCGCGTCTGGGACCTGACGGGACAGCGGATCAATCTGGACGGGGCCATTTTTGGGTACGAAAAAGGCTTTTCACTGAAGAACGATTACTGGAACGGAATCAATCTCGCGTTCCTGTATAACGTACGCGCCGCTGTTTCGAGCGGCCGCGAGGCGATTGCCGACCAGGTGCTGGCCGACCGCACTCGGAGAAGCGTGCTGGCAATTTGCGAGGCGGCTCTGAACCGCGAGGCGGCGGGTGGTGCGCCGACCGAAACCTACTGGCTATTTGCGACGATGGCGGAAGCGTGGCTGGGGCTCGGAGACAAACAGAAGTCGGATGATTATCTGGCGAAAGCGATGGCGGTGGTTCCGAAACCGGGCGACTGGATGGTCGAGAGTACGCGAGAGCAGCTCGAAAAGCTCAGCAAACTTCTCGCAAGCTCAACTTAGGTGATCGTCTACGACTCTGGCGGCAACTTCCCGCGGGTCCACGCTGTAGCTGCCTTCGAGGTATTGACGTCGCAATTCGGCAATGCGGGCTTCACGGTCTGCGTCAATCCCGGCAGACCGGGTGTCTCGATCCACATCCAGCGCCACGCTTTCCTGCCCCACGGGTTGGCCCACGGCGGCAGCGGCAACGCGAAGAGTCTCGGCAAATTCGCTGACTGCTCCTTCTTTCTCCTGCATTAGTCCTCTATTTTACCCGATTTAGGTCTACTTAACGCTATCGGGCTAGGTGGGCCACGATAACCAGAGTTTTTGCTGGGAAATCAGCGTAGCGCACACGATTACCTGAAGTTTGCCCTCAAAACTGACGAACAAACTATAGAAGCGAACGCCCGCTATTTGCGTTGCTCAAAAACTTGCAATGACCGCCCAAGATCTAGCGAGCCGAGACGCGGTACCGTTATCGGCACAAGTCAGGGAGCAGCTCATCCTGGAGCATCTGCCACAGGTCAAGTTGATCGCCAGACGAATCCACGAACGTTTGCCGGTATCGGTGAGCCTGGACGACCTTATCTCCACGGGAGTTCTCGGGTTAATTGCCGCCATCGATCGTTATGACGCGAGCCATGACGTCAAGCTCAAGACCTACGCCGAATATAAGATTCGCGGCGCGATACTCGACAGCTTGCGGGGATTGGACTGGGCGCCTAGACAACAGCGGAAGCGCTCGAAACAAATTGAGGCGGCAATCGCCGCCCTCGAGCAGGAACATCATCGCACTCCCACCGAAGAAGAGATAGCCGCGTATTTAGGGCTGTCCATATCGGACTATCAGGATTGGCTTACCGAGATACGCGGTCTGACTCTCGGCAGCCTGGAAAATGCCGGTACCGAGGAAGATGGCTGCGATCTGCTGCGGTATCTCGCCGATACCGACGAGCAATGGCCTTCGCAGATCGTCGAGAGAGCCGCCCTGGAGAGGCTGCTCGCAGAAGCGATCGAGAAAATGCCGCATCTCGAGCGCACCGTTCTCAGCCTCTATTATTACGAGGAGATGACGCTGCGTGAGATTGCCAAGATTGTGGAATTGCACGAATCGCGCATCTCGCAATTGAAGTCGCAGGCGATTCTGCGTTTACGCTCTTATATGCAGAAGCGCTGGCCGCAGGAGCGAAGTTAGAAATCTTTACTCCCGATTTTCGGATACGGGAATCTGGACCGTGATTGGCTTGCGGTCGCGTGTAAGCGCCACGGCGATGGTCTTGCGCGGATAATGCGCGGAACGCAGGAACGAACTGACATCGCGCGGCGCGGAAACTTCATGGCCGCCGATGGCCGTCACCACGTCGCCCGCCTTCAAACCCGCCTTCTCGGCCGGAGATCCTTTTTCCACCGAACGAATCAGGACTCCGCGATTCACTCCGAAGTACCGCGCCAATTGTGAATCGACAGATTCCCCTTCGATACCGAGAGCGGAGTTTTTCCAAATCAGCATGGGATTCGGAATATCGAGCATCCTCAAATTCTGGAAATCCGGAACCTCGAAACCCGGGCCGCCTGGAAAGTTCAGATTGGCGGGACGCGGCGCTCCCGTCGTGATCACGGCGGATTCCAGCTTGCCGTCGCGCGAGTACTGCACAGTGACTTTGCGGCCTTGCGGCGTTTCGGCGACCAGGCGGCCCAGCTGCTGGGCGCCTACGATATTCTCGCCGTTATAAGAAAGCAGAACGTCGCCCGTCCGGATGCCGGCTTGTTCGGCCGGTCCGTTTTCTTCTACGCCCACCACCTCTGCGCCGCGGGCTTCTCCTAGCCGCAACACTTTGGCGCGATCGCTATCGACATCGGTGAGCCGGACTCCCAGGTGACTGGCGCTGCCCCGGTATTGCATGGCCACCGAATCCCGCGCCATGAACAAGGCCCCGGACAGGACGGCGAGCACTATCGATAACAAGCGCATGCAGAAGAACCTCTCAACATCGTTATGGACGGTCCCGGTCCAAACTCGTTGGTAATTTACCTAATATACGTCCACGGGCGCGTTTAGTTCTTGCAGCACTTGCAGGCAGCGGGTACGCACATAATCGTCGCTATCGGCGGAGCGCACCACGTCCTCGAGCGTACCGGCCAACTCGGGCGTAAGCGCCAATCCCCTACCCCGCGGAGCGAGGATCTCAATCGCCTGGGACCGCACGCCGGGATTGTCGTCATGCTCAAGGACATATCGCAAAGCGCTGCGGGAACTCGAGTCGGCCGCGAACCGCTGCAAACCTTCGATGGCCTTCAGCCGCACGGCTGCATTCGGATCGTGCAAAACGCTGTTCAGCAGCGCATCCCGGACATCGTCGCCGCTCTGGCTGTTCAACATCTCGACCGAATAGACGCGAATTCCGGGATCGGCGGATTCTCGAGTTGCCGCAAGCAGCAGCCGGCGCACGTTTTCATCGGCCGCACTGCCTGTTACTTCTCCCTGGCGCACCTGTTCGACCGTGATACGTACATTACCGCCTTCGTAGGGTTGGATGTCGCGGATGCGCGCGGCCGGATTGAGCACGCCCATGCTCACGAGGCCTCCACGGTCGAGACCGCCCGGCCACCCGTTGCGATCGACCCAGCGCGCGAACGTGAATCCCACAAAGAGGAGGAAAGACGCCATGGCAATCTGCCAGGACCAGCGGCGGCCTGAAAAATCCAGACCGTCGAGCCAGCGCCGCCAGAAGGGATTCACGGCCCGCAATTTGACTTCATTCGATAAGCACGACCGCAGATCCTGGCGGCAGCGCGCCAGCAGGTCGAGAGGGACATCCCGCCGCTCCGCGTTGAGCGCCGTGTGCCAGGTTTTCTCGGATTCCAAGGCGCGCTGACAAAACGCACAGCCGCCCAGATGCTCTTCCAAGTGTTCCTCGGAAGCGAAATCTAATTCACCGTAAAGGTACGGCGAGAGATTCGTCTGGGCATCGTGGCAAGTCACACGAAATCTCCTAGCGCCGCTCGCATCTTTTGCGTGGCCCGGAAAAGGCAGTTCTTCGCCGCTTCCTCCGTCACGCCGAGCGCCGCGCCGATGGAGCGAAGCCGCATTCCCTGAAAGTGGCGCATTTCGAAAACCACTCGCTCGCGCGGGGTGAGCTGATCGAGGATTTTTCGAATCCGCGAATTCACCTCGCCGCTCATGAATTGGCGCTGCGGATCTACATCGGCGCGCTGCTCGGCAACGAATTGCAGCCGGTCCACTTCGCCGCTCCCGGTCTGTACGGCGACCGCTTCTTCTTTGCGAACTTTGCGTTTCCGGATCTGATCGAGGCACAGGTTCGCGACGATCCGGTAGAGCCAGGTGCTGAAGGCGCAATCGAAACGGAACTTGGGAAGGTTCCGGTAGACCCGCAGAAACGCTTCCTGATACACGTCGCGCGCGTCTTCTTCCGAATGCAACAGGTTGAAGGCCATGCGCAGCACATTGTGATCGTACGACCTGACCAGTTGCTCGAAGGCTTCCGAATCGCCGCGCTGCGCCGCGCGAATCAGGTCCACTTCGGTCGAACGCTCACTGGTGCCCTGCACCGCTAGATTCCCGATAACTTCCGCGTGCGTATCCACCAAAACAGTGGACGTATGAAATCCGGTTTGGTCACGCCGCTGTGCCCGCACGCCAGCTTCTGTTTCCCTTTAACTCGCTAACTCCAGCTCGATCAAGCGTTTGGCCGAATCCAGCCGGGCGATCCGAAAACTCCGCACCTGGCCCGCGCGGGCCGTTTCCTCGCTTTCCGCAGCCGCTCCGCCCTTTTTCCAGCGAGCCGAGAGCATGGCTCCCAGGGAAGAAACATCCGCCGCCGGCGCCGCCGACGCGTTTTGCGTACTGGTTTCCATCCCTTTCTTGATCTGGCACACGGCCATGACGCCTTCGCCCAGTTCCACTTTGGCGGAATCGCCGCGCACTTCGACCAGACGCCCACTTACCGTTTGCCCGGCCTGATGTTCGGATATGTAGTGGTCGACCGTGGTCGGCTCCAGTTGTTTCATACCGAGCCGCAGCCGCCGCCGTTCCCTATCGATCTCGAGAACTACGGCCTTTACGTTCTGGCCTTTCGCCAGTTTTTCGCGCGGATGATCCAGCCGCTTCTCGGCCGTGATATCGGAAATGTGGATCATTCCTTCGATGCCTTCGCCGAGCGCCGCAAACGCTCCGAATTGCGTGACATTCGTAATGGGGCCTTCTACCACCGCGCCAACGGGGTACTTTTCCGATACCGTCTCCCAGGGATCGCCTAGCGCCTGCTTATAACCCAGGCCGATGCGCCGCTCCAGCGGGTTCACTTGCAAGATAACGGCTTCGACGCGCTCTCCCGCCTTGAGTACATCGCCGGGTTTGCGAATGCGCTTGTCCCAGGAAAGCTCGGAGATATGGATCAAGCCTTCCAGACCGGGCATCAATTCGACGAACGCTCCGAAATCGGCCAGCCGCGAGATCGTACCGCTGACGCGATCGCCCACTTTGAAGGTGCGGGCGGCAACGGACCAAGGATCTTCCTGAAGCTGTTTCAGGCCTAAGGAGATCTTTTTGCTGACAGGATCGATCTTGAGAATTTTCGCCTCGATCTGGTCCCCTACTTTGACGACGTCGCTGGCCTTGCCTACTCGCGTATACGACATATCGACAACGTGCAGCAGCGCGTCCACGCCGGGCAGCAGCTCGATGAACGCGCCGAAATCCATCACGTTTCGGACCGTGCCGCGCACCAGGTCGCCTTCGCGCAACTCCGCGAAAGCCCGCTCCCGCCGCAGGCCCTGCTCTTCTTCGAGGACAACCCGCCGGTCGACCACCACGTCTTCTTTTTCGGTATCGAGCTTAGTAATTCGGCATTCGATTTCCTGGCCAACCAGTTTAGACATCTCGGCGGCATCGCGAATGCCGCTGCGCGACGCCGGCAGGAATGCCCGCACGCCGATGTCCACCTGGAATCCGCCTTTCACCTGCTCGGCCACCATCCCCGTGATAGTGCGCTTCGCGGCAAATGCCGATTCCAGCCCGCTCCAATCCTTCGGCCGCTCTACTTTTCGAATGGAAAGCTCGTAGTATCCCTCTTCTGTCCGTGGACCCACCGCGACGCTGATTACTTCCCCGACGGATGGCTCTCCTTGCCGCGATTCTTTCCATTTCGCAAGGGACAGTGTGCCTTCTACCTTGCGGCCGATATCCACGACAATGGCTTCGGGACCAACCGAAACAATCGTGCCGCCCCCCTGCTGGCGCTCGAAATTCGAGAGCAATTCGGCGAATTCGGAGTTTTCTTCTGAATGGAAAGTACTCATGACTGCGGGGAACCACCTTATTCTGTCATAAGAGCCCGGAAATGATTGAAGTGAAGCGCTGGTTCCGAATACAGGACTTGGCCTGGGTCATATTCGTTGTAATTCTGATTGTCACGGGGCCGGAAACGAACTACCAGGCCGTGATTTTGCTCCCGCTGATAGGGGCATTCCAGATCGTCGAGCCTCGTCTGAAAATCTTCGCCTCGAAACGTGGGCAGGTCGTGTCGATCGCCTTGAAAATGATCTTCAGCTATTTGCTCGTTGGCTGGAGTCATACGATCGACAGCTACTATTCGTCCATTTTTCTAATTCCAGTCGTCTCTGCGGCAACAACGTTTGAATTTGGGGCGGTCATCTTGGTGACACTGATCGCTATTCTTGCCTACTTCTCGTTTCTATTGCCCGTATTCGTCAATTACGACCAACTGCCGCCGGATCAGATCAACGTGATGGCCTTACGGTCCGCTTTTTTTGCCATCGTGGCTTTCCTCGTGTATGACCAGGCCAAGGCGAAGCGCGACGAGATGAAGCGCACGCAGGAAGCGGCAGCAAGCCTCGCGGAATCGAGGGCATCTCTCCGCCGAAGCGAACGGCTGGCCGCGCTGGGCCAACTCACCGCCGGACTCGCGCACGAATTGAGAAATCCGCTGGGCACTATCAAAGCCTCCGCCGAGATGCTTACCAAGAATTTGACGAAAGGCCGGCCGGAAGTCCTGGCGGAGATGACCGGCTTTATCGGAACGGAAGTAAATCGAATGAACGGTTTGATTACCAGCTTTCTCGATTTTGCGAGACCCTTGCAAATCCACCCGGCGCGCGCCGATTTTCAGGCCGTTCTCGAGGACGCGGTACAGCAGCAATCGGAGCTCGCGAAGAACCGGGATGTCACAGTCGTCAAGCAGATCGAAGGAGGTCCGCTCGAATTTGCATTCGATTCGGACCTGCTTAAAATCGCCCTGACGAATCTCGTTCAGAACGCCATCCAGGCCAGCGCCCGCGGCCAGGAGGTCGAGGTTCGCGCTATCGCCCGCGATCAGAATCTAGTAGTTCTCGTGAGCGATCATGGCGAGGGCATTCAGCCGCAGCATCTTGAAAGTATCTTCAATCCGTTCTTCACAACTAAGCCGCAAGGCGTTGGCCTGGGCCTGCCGATTGTTTCCAAAATCGTCGATGAACATCAGGGTCGGCTGCAGGTATTCAGCGAACCGGGCAAAGGAACGACATTTGAAATGACGCTGCCGCAAGCCTAGGTACTACAGTTGGAAGGTGCCGCCTGCCGGAAGAATTTTGGTCGTCGAGGACGAAGATAAACTTCGCCGCGTCATTCAATTGGAGTTGGAATCCGCCGGATACGAGGTGGATGGCGTGCCCTCCGCCGAACAGGCCCTGCCACTCGCCTCGCTTGCGAATTTGATCGTTACGGACCTGCGCCTTCCCGGTATCGACGGTCTTCAGCTCATCAAACAATTGCGCGCTCGCGGCCTCCCGGCGGCCACTATCGTCATCACCGCGCATGGATCCGTGGACCTGGCCGTCGAAGCCATGAAACTCGGCGCCGCCGATTTTCTGCAAAAGCCGTTTTCGCTCGATCATTTGACCACCGTGGTCCAGAAAGCGATGGCCGTTCAATCGCTGCGCGATGAAAACCGGCGCATGCGCGAAGAATTGGACGAGCGCTACCAATTCGATAACATTGTCGGCCGCAGCGCCGCGATGCGGGAAATTTTTCAAACGGTGGAACGCGTCGCTCCCACGCGCGCCACCGTTCTGCTTGCCGGAGAGAGCGGTGTTGGCAAAGACATGATTGCCCGCGCGATCCATCATCACTCGCCCCGCAAGAACCATGCCTTCGTAAAGATCAACTGCACCGCCATTCCCGAAAATCTGATGGAGAGCGAACTGTTCGGCTACGAAAAAGGAGCTTTTACCGGCGCGAACGCGACCAAGCCCGGCAAATTCGAGCAGGCCGATCAAGGAACCGTTTTTCTCGATGAAATCGGCGATGTTCCCGGCAATATACAGGTCAAGCTGCTGCGCATTCTGCAGGAACGGCAGTTCGAACGCTTAGGATCGAACCCCACGCGCAATGTCGATGTCCGGGTCGTTGCCGCGACCAACGTCGATCTTCGCGAGGCGCTCGAAGCAGGGACGCTTTCGCGAGGATCTGTACTACCGGCTGAACGTTGTTCCCATCAATATTCCGCCGCTTACGCGAGCGCAAGGGCGATATTCCGTTCCTTGCGATTCATTTTGTAAAGAAGCTGTCGAAAGAACTGGGCAGCGCCGCGAAAGAGATCAGCCCCGCGGCGCGATCGATCGATTGCTCGAACACTCCTGGCCAGGCAACGTGCGGGAACTGGAAAACACGATCGAACGCAGTCTTGTTCTCGCCGGCGGCGAAACGCTCGAAGCAGCCGACATTCGTATTGAAGCCCCGCGCGGATCCACGGCGTCTGCGGCGTCGCAACAAGTCCCGCTATTGCCCGAGGGCGAAACGTTGGAACATTGGGAACAGATGATGATTCGCGAAGCGTTACGCAGGGCCAATGGAAACAAGAGCCAAGCGGCCCGCATCGCTGGGGCTTACTCGAAACGCCTTGCGCTATCGTCTATCGCAAATGGGGCTGGAAAGCGAATCGCCGGAGGACGGCGACTCATAGCCGCACGATCTTCGGCGACCGGAATCCTTTTAGCGCATTCCGCGTATCGACAATCAGTTTGCTGCGCTCCACCACCGCCGGTGTAATCGACTGCGCTGTGATCGGTCACGATCACGACGCAATCCGCCGCCTCGAACCGACGCGAAGCGTCTCTTGCGCGTCCAGATAACCGCTGTTCGATCTGGATACGGCGCACGTAAGGATCGGAGAATGTCACTCGAGCGCCCAACCGCTCAGCAGCAGCATGATATCGAGCGCGGGCGATTCGCGCACATCGTCTATATCCCGCTTATACGCGATCCCGAGCACGTGCATATGCGAGCCGCGCACGGACTTGGCAAAATCGTTCAGCGCGTTCTGAATCTTCTCGACGACGAATTCCGGCATCCGGCCGTTGATATAACCGGCGAGTTCAATGAATCGCGCTTCAATTCCGGCTTCCTTACTCTTCCACGAAAGATAGAAAGGATCGATCGGAATGCAATGGCCGCCCAGGCCAGGCCCGGGATAAAACGGCATAAAGCCAAAGGGCTTGGTCGCCGCCGCGTCGATCACTTCCCAAACGTCGATCTTCATGCGCGAACACATCAGCGCCATTTCGTTCACCAGGCCGATGTTGATCATGCGGAACGTATTCTCGAGCAGCTTGACCATCTCGGCGACGCGCGTCGAACTGACCGGAACCACCTTATCGAGCGCCTGAGCGTAAAACAGCGCCCCGATTTCCGTGCATGCCGCCGTGATTCCGCCGACCACTTTCGGAATGTTCGAGGTTTGGTATTTCGGATTGCCGGGATCTACGCGCTCCGGCGAGAAGCACAGAAAAAAATCCTTGCCGACCTTCAAGGCCCGAGTTTGCCAGCTTAGGCAGCAGCAATTCATCCGTCGTGCCCGGATAAGTCGTCGATTCGAGCATGACCAGCAGACCCGGATGGATGTGTTCGGCGATCGCATCCGTTGCCGAAACAACGTAGCTCATATCCGGATCTTTCGTCTTGCGCAGCGGGGTTGGCACGCAGATATCGATCGTGTCCAGGTCGCGGATCACCGAAAAATCGCTCGTCGCGCGCAGTTTGCCGCTCCGCACCAGCGGTTCGAATACACTTCTTTGACATCTTTAATGTAGGAGTGCCCGCCGTTGAACTGATCGACCTTCGACTTCTGTACATCGATCCCGGTTACTTCGAATCCGGCGCGAGCAAATTCGACCGCCAGCGGCAACCCGACATATCCCAAGCCCAGGACGCCAACCCGGGCCGTTCTATTGCCAATTCGCTTCTTCAGCTCGGCGGCGACTTGCGGCTCCGCCATTTGATCGATATTTTCAGAAATCAACAAAGTAGTTACCTTCACCGACGAGTTCGGCCGGGCCCGTTAGGTAAACACTATCATCCCAACGTAAATTGAGTGCCCCGGCCGGGGTTCTTATCTCTACGGGACTCTCCGCCTTACCCCGCAAAATGGCCGCGACAGCCGCGCCAGTCGAACCTGTGCCGGAACTTCTTGTTTCACCCGCACCCCGTTCAAAAAACAGGGCTTCTACGGCATGGCGCGCCGCCACTTTCACGAAGGAGACGTTCGTTCGATGCGGAAATCGCGAATGGCCTTCCGCTTGGCGCGCTACCACCCGCCAGTCTTCGGGTATCTCATCGACAAAAATCGCGCATTGCGGATTTCCCACGTTCAGAATCGTTGCTTGCCAGGTTCGCCCGGCCAGATCGAGCGTCGCGTAGCGTTCCTCTTCGTGCGGCAGGCCCATGTCCATTTCAAACAGGAACTCACGACCGTGTTGGGAAATGAGCCGCAGCGTTTTGCGTCCGGCTCCGGTCGCGATCGTAATCTCGGGTCCACTTAGACCGTGAGCAGAGTCCGAACGCCGCCGCGCAACGTGTCCCATTGCCCGAAATTTCAGCTTCGCTGCCATCGGAATTGAACAGGCGCGTGCGCAGGCCGGCTCCGTCGCGCCACACCAGCATCCAACCGTCGCCGCCGATGCCGGTTGCACGCGCGCAGATGCGGCGCGCCAGCTCCGGCAGATTTTCGTCCACGACCTCTTCTCCCCAGGTCAGAAGAAAATCGTTCTCCGCTCCGTGCAGCTTGGTAAATGGAATCTTCATCGCTTGTAAATTTCGAGCGCTGGAGCGCCCTTCACTTCAAACTCCCACACGAGCCGATAGGGTGACGACCTCCGTTGCAGCGCCTCCCAGACAAAATCTCCGTCCTGTACCACCACCCAACGCTCGCGATGAATCAAATCCGGCCGCGAAGTGGCCGCCAACCAATCCGGGCCGTTTCCAATGTTCAGAGTCTCCCGGAACGGCACGCGCGCCTGGCAGTATATTCCCGGCAAATCACCGGTTCCGGTGAGTATGCCTTGGCCCGGCCGATAGTTGCTTTTCAGAAAATCGGCGGCCGCATTTCTCCACGCTCTTCGCGAAACCGAGTTGACCTGCGATTCCTTCCAGATGATCCAGTTTTCGGGAGAAGCGGGCGCTATCCAAAGTGATGCGCAAAGAACGGGCGCCGCAAGCCCCAGCAGTTTGGCGCGGGCGGGCAGCACGAGCGCGAGCGCGCCGCACGCGAACGCCGCCAGTACCAACACCGCAATTCCGTAGCGAGTGTTGTAGTAAGAGTTCGGCCATAGCGAGGGAACGTGAATGGGAGTTTCGGAGGAATGAACGCTCCAGACGTAAAAGACCGGCGTCAGCGATAAAAAGGCGATCGGGAAAATAATCCGCTTGCGAATCGCGCACAGCCAATACCAGCACAGCCCAGGAGGATAAGAGCACAAACCGGAGCACAACTTACTCGCTTCAAAGTAATAACGAATTGCGGTGGTCCAGTCATGATAGCCCGGATAATCGTGCGGTCCTTGAATGGCCGCGGCCGAATACGGTCCGTTGTAGAAATCGAGTGGATTGGAAGTCTCCCACCAGTTGTGCGCGATCCAATACAGAGGAGCGAGGCTGGCGGCCAAACCAAAGCCGATCAGAATCCACCAGCGGCGTTTGTTCGCAAACGATGCAAAACTCAGCGCCACAAATGGAATCAGAAACCAGCCATCGTAGCGCGTTAGGCTCATCCACCATGACGCGACAACGGCGATCACGATATAGCGCCGCTCTAGCGTGGCTCGAAAACGAAGCAGGCACAGCAGCATCGCAAAGAGCCCGGCGACGAAATACGATCTCCGTCATCGGAATAGCGGCCAGGTACAAAACGTTCGGATTGAGCGCGAAACACGCCACAACAATCGCGGCGCTAATGGAGTTACCATATGCTTCGCGCGCCGCCAAATAGAGACACATGCCCGCCACGACGAAACAGATGGCAACCGGAATCGCGCCCGCCAGACCATTGCTCCAAAGCCAATCGTTCCCTACCAACGGCAAGCAAATTACATGCAGGATGGGAAGCCAGACGGTCCCTAACTGGTCATAGCCGGGCGTGCGCGAATCGATCAGGCTGCGGCTGATATTTAGATGAGCTTGCGCATCGCCCTAATAGAGGATATAGCCGTGCTGATAGACCCACGCAGCGACAGCCGCGATCAGCACAGAGAGCAGTACCGCTACAACCCCGGCCTCCCGGCTAGAACGCCGTAAATCGCCGGAATTCGTCAAATCGTTTATCGATCTCCGCGCGTGTCAGCGTTCGGAACCGCTCCACGCCGAACTGCTCGCAACAGAAGCTGCCCATCACGGAGCCATAAATCACGGCGCGATGCAGTTCCTCCACATCGAAATGGCCGTTGCGCAAATCGAAGCCTCGCTCGGCAAGATATCCGACGAATCCGCCCGCGAAACAATCGCCCGCGCCGGTCGGATCGAACACATCTTCCAGTAAATACCCGGGCACATAAACAGCGTATCTTTGCGGAATAACATGGCGCCGTATTCGCCTCGCTTGATGATCAGCGTGTTCGGCCCCATATCCAGAATCTTCCGGGCGGCTCTGCGGAGGTTACTCTCTTCGGCCAGCATCCGCGCTTCGCTATCGTTGATCAGCAGAAAATCCCAGTTGGCGATGGTTTCGAGCAGTTCCTTCCGGCTGTGATTGATCCAGTAGTTCATGGTGTCGCCGCCCACGAAGCGCGCTCCCGGCATCTGCCGCTGAACATCCAGTTGTAAAGCGGGCTGGATATTTCCCAGAAACAGGTAGGGCCGCGCCGCATAGGCCGAAGGCAGCTTTGGCTTGAAATCGGCAAACACGTTGAGCTCGTGTCTGAGCGTTGTGCGCTCGTTCATGTCCTCCGAATACACACCCGACCAGAAAAATGTCTTTCCCGGAACCCGCTCCAACCCTTCCAGACCCACGCCCTTTCCCGCCAGCAGCGCCTGGTCCTCCGCCGCAAAATCATCGCCCACAACGCCTACGATCGCGGTCTTCGTGAAGTAGCTCGCGCTTAACGCAATGTAAGTGCAAGAACCTCCCAACGTGCGTTCGCGCTTTCCGTGCGGCGTTTCGATCGCATCGTACGCCACGGATCCAATCACAACTAATGACATCGTCTTGCATTGTACCGATACAATGAGGCTTGGGATTCGAAAGCTCCTTCCTGCGCGCGATTCCTTCCGCCATCTTCCTTGTCGCAGGAGTCGTTTCGCAATTCTATCTGGCGCGCCGGCTGCGTATCCGCCCAATTCTGAACTGGGGCTTGCTTGCGATCGAGGCTCTCCTCTTTCTGGCCAGCCAAGAGAATTTGTATCCTCTTGTTCGACATTTTTTTCCTTCGGGCTATACCCTCGTCTTTACTTCCGGCGCGCTGCTTCTGTGGTCATGGACTGTTGACCGCCGTGGCGATTGTCTTGTGGCTCAAAAGCAGATTTTCCGAGCCGCGCTTCCAGCCCGAGCGCCGCGCCTGGTTGACGGCTTCGGCCGCCGCCTTGTGCGCCGCGCCCGCCGTGGTTCTTTCGGCCGGCATTCTCACGCGCAAGAATTTCGATGTCAGGGAAGTAAATCTAAAATTTCCGCAACCTTCCCAAAGATCTGCGCGGCTTGCGCCTGCTGCAGATCAGCGACATCCATATGGGCGACTTCTTCTCGGCCAACGATCTCGCCCGCGCCGTGGCGGCTGCCAATGAGCTGCGCGCCGATATCGCCTTTGTCACCGGAGACCTCATCACCACTAAATGGGACCCGCTCGATGCGTGCCTGCGCGAGCTAGCCAAGCTGCGCGCCTCCTCCGGAGTTTGGGGCTGTCTCGGCAATCACGAAATGTATGCCCGCGTCGAGAACTACACCGCTGCCAAAGCGCTCGATTTCGATATGCGCTTCCTGCGTCGCGAGGCCGTGCCCCTCCGATTCGGTGAAAGCGGCATTAATCTTGTGGGCGTCGACCACCAGCGCCGCAATTTGCCGTACCTCCAGCACGTCGACGGAGCTCGTCGAGCCGGGCGTTTTCAACCTGCTGCTCTCTCACAATCCCGATGTCTTTCCGGTTGCCGCTCGCCAAGGTTTCGATCTGACGCTCGCCGGCCATACGCACGGAGGACAAATCAATCTTGAGATCGCCGGGTCGAATCTCAACATTGCCGATGTGACTACGCCTTATACCAAAGGCTTTTATCAGTTGACGAATTCTTCTCTGTATGTGAACTCGGGACTCGGCACCATAGGCGTTCCCGTGCGGATTGGCGCGCCGCCGGAAATCACCCTAATTCGTCTGTGCGATTCCTCATCCTAAGCGATCTTCACGCGAACTGGTACGCGCTCGAAGCAGTGCTTGCCGCCGCGCAAGGTCAATATGAGCAAATCGTCTGCTGTGGCGATCTGGTCGGATACAATCCTCACCCTGCCAAGGTGATCGAATGGGCCAAGACGAATTGCAACTACATCGTCCGCGGAAATCACGACAAGGTTGTCGCCGGAATTGAAGATTTGGAATGGTTCAACGAAGTAGCGCAAGTCTCGGCGCGCTGGACAATGCTCCAACTCGACAGCCCGCAGCTAGCTTATTTGCGCGAGCTGCCCGAAGGCCCGTCCAAGCTGGATCATTTTCATGTCTGGCATGGATCTCCGGCGGATGAAGACGAATACGTGACCGCTCCCGGTGAAGCCGCACCCTCCTTCGCGCATTTCGAGCTGCCGCTGGCATTCTTTGGGCACACGCATCTGCAAGGGGGTTTCTTTTCGAAACACGGCCGCGTCGGGCCGCTATCCCGTGTGCGCGGAGGCGAGCGCGAATACACGCTCGAGCTCGAGCCCGACACGCTTTATATGATCAATCCCGGTTCGGTCGGCCAGCCGCGCGATGGCGATCCGCGCGCCGCCTATGCTATCTTCGACTCCGAAAACGAACTTCGTCACTCTTTGCCGCGTGGAATATCCGGTCGAGAAAACCGCCGCTGAGATCGACAGCGCGGGCCTACCCGGCGTGCTCGGGCTCCGGCTCTTCCATGGTTTTTAGCTGCACCAGGCCGAGCTCTGCCATCGGAAGCGAAATAAGCCGATAAGCCGCTTCGCCGCAGCGCCGCCCCACGACTTGCGTTAGTTCTTTTGGCGAGGCCTGCCGCACGCGTTCCAGGCTGCCGAAAGTTCGCAACAGCTTCGCAACGGTTTTCGCGCCCATACCAGGAATTTCGTGCAATTCCGATGTCAGACGCTTCGCATTGCGGCGTGTGCGATGAAATGTCACGGCGAACCGATGCGCTTCATCGCGAATGGTCTGCACCAGATGCAGCATGGGCGAGAACTTATCCAGGATGATTGGCTCGTCTTCCTGGCCGTAGACGTAAATCCATTCTTCGCGCTTGGCAATCGACGCGAGCGGCTGATAAGTGATTCCGATCGCCTCGAGCGCCTCGGCGGCGGCATGCAGCTGTCCGAGCCCGCCATCCACGATCACCAGGCCCGGGAACGGCCGCTTCTCTTCCTGCAATCTCGAGTAGCGCCGCGTGATCACCTCGCGCATCGATGCAAAATCGTCGTTCCCCACCACCGTGCGGATGATAAACTTCCGGTAGTCGGATTTCTTCATCCGCCCGTCTTCCCAAACCACCATGCTCGCTACTTTGTCGGTCCCTTGGATGTGCGAGATGTCGAAGCATTCGATGCGGCGCGGCGCCTCCGGCAGGTTCAGCGCTTCCCGCAGCGCCTCCTCAATCGCTTTCGACGATGGCTTCAACACCCGGAAGCGCTGATCGAAGCTATGCTTCGCATTGGTTTCTACAAGTGCAATCAGCGCCTTCTTCGATCCGCGCTGCGGTGTGGCGATCTCTACTTTCCGGCCGCGCACCTCGGATAGAAACTCCTCCAGTTCCTCACGCCCTTCGAAATCCACCGGGATGTGAATGCGAGCGGGAATATACGCGCTCCCGACATACAACTGTTTCAGCAGCGCCTCGAAAAACTCCGCCGCATCGAACGGTTCCTGATCTTCCCAGAAAAATTCGCGGCGATCCACAATCTTGCCATTGCGCAAGTGAAACAGATTCACGGCAACCAGCGGCGGCTCGGCGTGGTACGACAGAATGTCGGTGTCCTCGCCTTCGACAGCCGCCATCTTCTGCTTCTGTTCCATCTCGCGAACCGTATTCGCCAGGTTGCGCAAGCTCGCCGCTTCCTCGAAACGCATTTCCTCGGACGCCGCTTGCATGCGTTTGTCCAGCTCATGCGCCAGATCGCGATGCCGCCCGTCCAGAAACAAACGCACGTCCCGGACTGCCGCGGCGTAGGCCTCATCGGTTGTAAGTCCCGCCACGCACGGCCCGAGACACCGGTGGATGTGGAACTGCAAACAGGGATGCGTGTGCCGCCGCGATAAGATCGATCTTGCAGGAAGGAACTTTGAAATGCCGGTGAATGAAGTGGACCAGCCGGTGCGCCAGATTTCCCGGAAAAAACGGCCCGTAGTAACTGGCTCCGTCCTTCAAAATGCGGCGCGTCACGTACACGCGCGGATATTTCTCGTTCGTCAGCTTTACGTACGGATACGTCTTGTCGTCCCGCAACAAAATATTGAAGCGCGGCTTATATTGCTTGATGAGATTGTTTTCAAGCGCCAGCGCTTCTTTGTTGTTATCTACCTGAATGAAATCCATGTCGCGCGCTTCGGCGATCAGCCCGCCGGTTTTGGCTTCCGCCAAGCGATCTTCGTTGAAATAGCTTCTGACGCGGCTGCGAAGATTCTTCGCTTTACCGACGTAAATAACCTTTCCTTGCCCGTCTTTATAGAGGTAAACGCCCGGCTCGGTAGGAAGCTGCGCTACTTTCTCACGAAGTTCCATCGGCAGCTATAATTCAATTGTGGCACGTAGGCCGCTGCTCCTCGTATTTTTTCTGATACTTCTCGCGCCCTCTGTTCGAAGCTTCGCCCAGCCGCCTGACGAGGCGAATCCACCGGAAGAGGATGAGTCCCGTGCGCCCAAAACGTATGTTCTGAATCCGCTCGAGTCCGAGCGCAACATCAAAGTCGGAAACTACTACTGGGATAAAAAGAATTACCGGGCGGCGCTTGGCCGCTACCAGGACGCCACGCGTTATAACCCCAGCTCACCGGAAGCTTTTTTTAAAGTGGGCGAAGCGGAAAGTAAATTAAAGCACAAGGACGCCGCCAAAGTCGCCTTTCAGAAAGTGATTCAGCTCGCGCCCGATTCCAAGCTCGCCCACGAAGCCAAGCGGAAGCTTTGATCAACTCGCCAACTTCAGCTTCTTCTTTGGCTATTCTTTTTTCTCTGGCCCAGTGCTGCCGCAGCGATTTGATGAGCGCCCGCAGGCCGCGATCCCAATCGGGAAATAAGTCGACGTATTGAACAGTGGTCACGATTTGCCGCGGCAGATCGCAAGCGTCGAGCCGCACGGGAATGAAGAAGATATCTTCCGCCGGTATGCTCGCCGCCACATCCAGGGCGTAGCCGAGTTCGCGTTGAAACTGCCCGCGCTTCACCGTGGATCGATGCGAGAAGCAGCCGACGAAAAAATCGGCTAAATCGATCGCGCGATCGATTGCGCGCGGCCAGTTCTGACCGGGCAGCAGTTTCTCCTGGTCCATCCACGGTTCAAACCCGGCCCGCTGCAGGGTGGTGTAGAGTTTGCGCACCTCGGCCCGATCCTCTTCCGCATATGCCAAAAACACGCGCCCGCGGCTGCTCGGCTCGAATACGACACGCTCTTCGCGCGTTGAGAAGGAACGAGCCCATGCCATCGATTTCGATCGAAGCGCCCTCTCGCAAGCAGCGGTCGACCAGACGCAGCAGTGCCCTCCCCTCTAAACGCTGCTTCACGGCTTGACCTTGGGAGTGGAAGCTCCGGCGGCGGCCGAGCGCTCCTCCGACGGAGCAACCGGCGGATGCTTCGAGCCTTTGATCAATCGATGTACAAGCGCATCCACATAGTCCGCCGCCTGCGCGCACGAACGATGCGATTGCCGCGCGAGCAGCTGAGCGAGTTCCTGCTTATTCACCCTTTAAAAATAGGCACACTCGACGATCAAAGATAGCTGATCTATTACTTCGCATATTAATCGCAGATTGCTGACGAGTAAAGACTTGCAACTTTGCAATATTTTCCATAAGACCCGTGACTCACTTATTCGCCGCGCAACACTTCCAGGGGCCGCTGATTGAGAATTCCCGCGCTTGCAAGCCAGCCCGCCAGATTCGCCAGCAGCGCGGTACCGATCATCGCGACCAACAAAGAACGTAGATCGAACTCGAACGGCGCTTCGATAAACTTCTGCGCGACTATACGCGTGAACACATTCGCCAGCACCGCGCCGACCAGACCGCCGACCGCGCCCAGGATCGAAAACTCGATGGAAAAAATGCTCTTGATGCGTCGGCGTGTTCCCCCGAGCGTTTTCAAGATCGCCACCTCGCGAATGCGCCGGTACCGCGTGCCGGCTACGCTCGAGCATAAAATGATCACGCCCGCGGCAATTGCAAACAGCGCCAGAAAGCGCACCACTAACGCAACCTGATCGACCGCTTCCTGAATGCGCGCCAGTACGTCGGCCAAATTCATCACCGTGACCGTAGGGAAATTTTCGAATATCGCTTCTTCGACCGCCGGAATGCGCGTTGGGTCCACATGCGCGGCGCCGTAATAGACCACGGGAAGACCTTCCAACGCGCGCAATGGAAATACGAGTTCGAAACGCACCGGGGCGCGCTGCTCGCGCCGGAACACGGCCACCAGCGGCGCTTCGATCTTGCGCCCCGCAATCTGAAACAACAGGCGGTCGCCGACGTGCAAATGAAAATCCCGTTGCGCCTGTTCGGATACGGCCAGTTGCGGACGAGAGCTATCGGCGTCCCACCAAAATCCTTCCCTGATCTGAAGCCCATCCGGCAGAGCCTTGGCGCTGGTAATCCGGATCGTCTGCAGATCGTCCTTGCGCCGCGTGGTCAGCGGCAAACGATCCACAGGCACTCCGTTCTGCTCGAGCATCCGCGAAACGATATAGCCAACGAGCTGTACCTTCCCTGTAACGCCGGGCTGCGATTCCACCAGTCTGCTAACACCGGCTGAATTGCGGATATCGAGCATGAACAAGTTCCCTTCCCGTCCGGGACCCTCGCTTTGCACCTGATGCAACACGGTGCGCTGCAGCAGATACGTCGTCAACGTAAACATCACGCCAATCCCGAGCGCCACCAGCACGGATCGCGCCTGGCTGCCTGGCCGATACAAATTCGCGAACCCGTGGCGGACGACAGCCGGCAAGCGTTGATGCCACACCCGCACCAGTGCGCGGATAGCGCGCAGCAGTAGCGCCGCCACTCCGGTCAGCAGCAGAATACTCGCCGCCAATCCGGCCGCGAAGTAGAATCCCATTTTCCAAGATCCGCTCAGCCAGACGGCAACCAGGCAGAAGCCGATCATGATCGCAAGCGCACCTAACCAAGCGGGCAGCTTCTCCCGCCAATGTCTGCGGCTCTCTTGCGCCGCATCGTCCATATCTCGCCGGAACACGAGGCTCGGCCGCACCGTGCGTATGCCAAGTAAGGGAGGCAGCGTGAACAGCAGCGTCGCCAATACACCCAGGCTCATGCCCTGCAGGCTAAACGACCAATCCCACGGCACATCCGGCAGCAACGCAAACACGCGCTGAATCAGCCACGGAAACGACTTCTGGACGGCGGCGCCGATCACGATGCCAACTCCGGCTCCCGCCAAACCGAGCCACAGCGTCTGGATCAAATAGATCTGCATGATCTGGCCGGCGCGCGCGCCCACCGCTTTCATCACCGCGATAGTGTCCATGCGCTGCTGCAGATGCGAATACATCGCCATGGCCACTCCCAGCGATCCCACGATCAATGCAATCAGGCTCACCAAGCTCAAGAATGTCGAAGTGCTGTCCACCACTCGGCCCACCACCGGACTCCCTTCCCGGTAATCGCTGATAAATACGCGCGGGATCACCGCCTCGATGTCGCGCTTGATTGCTGCTAGATCCACTCCCGGACGCAGCTTAAACAAGAATCGCTGCGCCGCTCTGCTCCCAAACTGCACGAGACCCGTGCGCTCGAGCGCCGCGCGGTTCATCATCACGCGCATGCCCGGACCAAAGCCGGACGCCAGCCGGTCGGGTTCCGCCACCAGCGTCCCGGCAATACGAAATTCTTTTCCGCCCAGCCGAATCGTGTCGCCGCGCGCCACTTTGAATCGCATCAGCAGTTCGGGCGTGACCACAACCGCAGAATCGTCTTTTAGGAGCGAGGCCAGCGGTTCAGCCGGGGTCACGACCAACTTCCCGTAATAGGGATATGCAGCCGGGTCCACGGCTTTCACGGCAACCATCTGCGGAAGCCGCCCGCGCGTCGAAGCAGCCATGGATACCGTCTCCGTCACACGCGTTACCGCGCCATAGCGTTCGCCGATCGCAGCAATCTTTTGGAGTTGCTCGGGCGTGGGGTCCGCCCAGGTCTGCGCCTGCAAATCCGCCGCGATCAATTGCCGGGCATTTCGCAGCAGCATGCCCTTGAAGGCATAGCCAAAACCTTTTACACCGCTCAAGGCCGCCACTCCCACGGCCACCGCCAAGATGACAAACGCGAATTTTTCGGGTGAGGCGCGCAGCTCTCGCCAGGCGATCTTAGCCGCCGTCCGCGCGAACATGCTACGCTTCCACCGCGCGCTCCGCCAGTTCGTCGCTGAGCACCTGGCCATCGCTGAGCGTAATAATGCGGTCCGCATGCTCGGCCAGCTTGCGGTCGTGCGTCACCAGAACAAGCGTGGTTTTCTCCTCGCGGTTGAGTTCGCACCAGCAACTCCAACACATGACGCCCGTTGGCGCTGTCCAGATTTCCGGTCGGCTCATCCGCCATGAGAATCGGCGGCCGGGTCATGAAGGCGCGCGCCAGGGCGACGCGCTGCTGCTCGCCGCCTGAAAGCTGCACCGGATAATGGCCGCGCCGATCCGCGAGGCCCACGCGCTCGAGCAGTGTGCGGGCTCGCTCCCGCGGCTGGCCGTTAAATCCGCTCAACTCCGCCGGCAGAAGCACATTTTCTTCCGCGGTCAGCGTGGGAACAAGCTGATACGACTGGAACACGAAGCCAATCTTGCGCCCTCGCAAACGCGCCAGGGCGTCCTCTTTCAAATGCGTGATATCGATTCCGTCCAGGATGATAGCGCCCGCAGTCGCGGTATCCAAGCCCGCCAGTAAACCAAGCAGCGTGCTCTTGCCGCTCCCCGATGCCCCCATAATGGCCAGAAACTGTCCGCGCGGCACGCTAAAAGTCACATCGCGCAAGATCTCGACCCGGCTCGGCGGGATTTTCGATGGTTTTCGAGAGTTGGCGCACCTCAATAACAGGCATGTCAATTTAGTTATGTGGAAACGCGGCGGTCTACTCTCATTCTTGCAGCCTGTCTCTGGATCGCCGCTTGTCGGCTCCAAATCGCGCACCCCTAATCAAGAACAACGCGCCCCGGCTGAACAAAGTTCCGCTAAGCCGCCTGCGGAAGATCCTCGCCCGGTGATCGTCACCTTTGGCGACAGCCTCACGGCCGGTGTAGTGCCCGCCAACTATCCGGACGCTTTGCAGCGCTTACTCGACCAGAATGGCTACCATTACCGTGTCGATAACCAGGGCGTCAGCGGCGACACCACCACGGATGGCCTTGCGCGCATCGACAACGTGATCGCCGTTCATCCGGCGCTGGTGCTGCTCGAGTTCGGTGGCAACGATGGTTTGCGCGGAATCCCGGTCGACGCGACTCAAAAGAACCTGGAAGAAATGATCGTCAAACTGAAAGCGGCGCGGATTCCGGTCGTTCTTCTCGGCATCACTCTTCCGCCCAATTACGGCCCCGATTACGTGAAGCCATTCACGGCCATGTTCCCGGCGCTAGCCAAAAAATATAAGCTGACGCTCATGCCCTTCCTGCTCGTTCACGTCTATCGCGATAGCAACTTGATGCGTCCCGACGGCATTCATCCCAACGGCGAAGGAAACAAGATCGTCGCAAAGGACGTATTCGATCTGATTCAGCCCCTTCTCAAGCGCGCCCGATGACCACTCCCGAACCAGCGCTTCGCAGGGAGCTTGGCCTGCGCGACCTGGTGCTTTTCAACGTCGCCGCCATCGTCAGCACTCGCTGGATCGGTGTCGCCGCGCATGTCGGGCCAGGCACCATTGTGCTGTGGCTCCTGGCGGCTGGTCTGTTTCTGATCCCCTGCGCATTCGTCGTGGCCAATTTGTCGCATCGCTTTCCGCAGGAGGGCGGCCTCTACATCTGGACTCGCGAAGCGTTTGGCGAGTGGCAGGGCTTCGCCTGCGGCTGGTTCTACTATTTGAATAACGTCTTCTGGATTCCCGGCGTTTTGGTTGCCATGGTGGGAATGATTACCTATGCATTCAACCCTCGCTGGGGAAAGCTCGCGGAAAATCCATGGTATGTGTTACCTTGCGCGCTTGTTCTCCTCATTGGAACCATAGCCGCCAACTACGTAGGGATGAATGTGGCGAAATGGGTGGATAATTTCGGCGGCATCGGCGCATACTTAGTGGCCGCGATCTTAGTAATATCCGCGGCCGCCGCGTTCGTGTCCAAAGGCTCCGCCACGCAGTTCCACTTTGCGCCGCGTTGGGATCTCGACAAACTGAATTTCTGGTCGCAGCTTGCCATGGCGATGACAGGGCCTCGAACTGAGTCCGATTCTCTCGGGCGAAGTACGCAACCCGAGGCGCGCGATTGTGCGCGCCACTTGGATCAGCGCTGCGCTCGTGGTTGTCTTCTATATCGCGTCTACCAGCTCAATTCTGATTCTCCTGAAGCCCGATCAAGTCAGCCCGGTGATCGGTTTGGCGCAGGCAAGCCAGCAAGCTTCGACGCTTCTTGGTTGGCGCTGGGTGCCGCTGGGCGTCGCCATCGCGATTCTGCTGAGCGTGGGCGGGCAGCTTGGCACCTATGTAGGAGCCTGCGCGCGTTTGCCCTTTGTGATGGGCATTGGCAACTTACTGCCGCCTTCCTTCGCGAAATTACATCCTAAGTACGCGACTCCGCATGTCTCCATTCTGCTGCTGGGCGTGGGCGCAGGGCTGTTACTCCTAATCAGCCAGCTCGGAGAAACATTTCGGGGCGCATATCAGCTCATGGTTGACTTTTCGGTAATCTCTCTTTTTATTCCCTTCGTGTACATGTTCGCCACGGCCTGGAAATTCGGCCAGCGGCTAGCCGCGTTCTGCGGTTTGTTCGTCTCTGCAATCGCCATTGTATTTTCTTTCCTGCCTACAGCCGATGTCCGCTCCGTCTGGCTGTTTGAGGCAAAGCTGCTCGGCGGCTGTCTGCTCTTGCTCCTACTGGCGCGGCTATGCTATCAACATTACCGGTCCCGGGCACATGAGCTATCCAGATAGCGTTCAATATCTCTACTCGCTCGGCAACGAGCTCAAGCCTGGCGCAAAATTCAGTCTTGAGCCGATGCGGACGCTTCTGGGCGGCCTCGGCAACCCCGAAAGCAGGCAGCGATTTGTTCATGTCGCGGGAACCAATGGAAAAGGTTCTACCTGCGCGACCATTGCCAGCATTCTCCACCAAGCCGGCTTTCGTACCGGCTTGTACACTTCGCCGCACCTGATCGAACCCACCGAGCGCATCCAGATCGATGGCCAGGCAGTAAGTCCCGAGCGCTTTGCGGCGGCATTCGAAACCGTGCATGCCTGTGCCGAACAACTCGTCGCAAGCGAACGGTTGGATGCCCATCCTTCCTATTTCGAGACCGTCACCGCCATGGCCTTGCTATTGTTTCGCGAAAGCTGCGAAATCGCCGTGCTCGAAGTGGGCTTAGGTGGAAGGCTCGACGCAACGAATGTAGTTAGTCCGGAACTGTGCGTCATCACGCCGGTCGCCTACGATCACGAAGCATTTCTCGGAAACACTCTGGAATCGATCGCCGCGGAAAAAGCGGGCATCCTGAAGCCGCGCGTGCCAGTCGTCATCAGCCCTCAATCGCCCGTCGCGGAAACGACGATCGTCACGCGCGCTCGCGAGCTGGGCTGTGAGATCGTCCGGACCGCCGATTCTCCGATTTCAGATATTCGAACGACGCCTCGCGATTCAGAGTTTCACCTGTCCCGCCGAACTTATAGGTGCGTCCTGCCGGGCAGACATCAAATCGAAAATGCACGAACTGCCATTCTCGCGTGCCAGCGCCTGAACATCCCGGAACAGACGATCCAGGCTGGGATGCGCGCGGTCGTGTGGCCGGGCCGTCTTGAATACGTTTCGCAAGATCCCGACTTCGTGCTGGACGGAGCACACAACCCGGCTGGCGCCGCGGCTCTTGCTTCGTATATTCGCGAATTTTGCGCGCATCGTCCCGTCTGGCTGGTCTATGGCGCCATGCGTGACAAAGCCATTGAAGAGGTCACTCAGCAGCTATTTCCGCTTGCCGCTCGCCTGATCGTAACGGCGCCGAATTTTCCGAGAGCGCTGCGGCCCGAGGCCATTCTCGAAATCGCGAGTCATTCCAACGCGTACATTGCGCCGGGCGTTTCGGAAGCAATCCAAATCGCGCGCACGGCTCCCTCCGACGCGGTAGTTTTCTTCACGGGGTCTCTCTTTCTTGTGGGCGAGGCGCGCGCGTTGCTGACCGCGAAAAGCCAATTGGTCTCGTAGAATAGGCATGCATGCAAAGGCTGCGCGGCATACTATTTGCCGATCCCGCCATCGTTCTCGCTACCATTTTTTACGGCGCCATCAGCCTGGTTGTCTCTTTTTTCGACGCGACCGGCGCGGTTCAGATTCGCGTCGCCCGCCGCTGGGCGAAGACTCTGCTCGCCGTGAGCGGCGCGCGCGTCCGCGTCGAAGGTCTCGAACACATCGACTCCGCAGCGAGTTATGTTTTTATCGCGAATCATCAAAGCTACATGGACACGCCGGTAGCGCTCGCCAATATTCCCGTACAGTTTCGTTTCTTAGCTAAGCGAGGCTTGTTCCAGATCCCGTTTCTCGGTACACATCTCAGCCGGGCGGGGCACATTCCAGTCCCGAGAGAAGATCCACGCGCCGCCGTCAAGGTAATGCAGCGGGCGGCCGAGGTGATCCAGGCCAAAAAGATTTCACTGCTAATTTTTCCGGAAGGCGGGCGCTCCCACGACGGCCAAATGAGGTCGTTCAAAGAAGGCGGCGCTTACATTGCGATCCGCGCCGGAGTGCCGATCGTCCCGCTCGTGTTGATCGGAACGCGCAAGCTGCTTCCATACGGCGCGGGCGTCGTATTATCCGGGAACGCGACCCTGCGCATCCTCAAACCGATTGAAACATCGCAACTATCGTTGAAGGATCGAGGGGCGCTCACCGACCGGGTCCGCGGCTTAATCCTGGAAAAGTTGGCTGACGGCCAATCCGATCACCACTAACTCGGAAGATTCGATACTCTCTACGTATGCAACGCCTGATTCTGGCCGCGGTTATTTCCACTCTGCTGGTTCACGCTCAACAGAAAAAGATCGTCGTTCCGAACGGGAACGCCGCGCTTATGGAAGAGCTGCGGAGCGCAACGCCCGACGCACGGATTGTCGCCGTGGAACGGGCCAGGATGATGGATGAGATCGGCGATGCCGATGGCTACATCGGCGAAATCACATCGGCCGAAGTTCGGGCGGCTAAGAATCTCAAGTGGGTCGGCGTAATGTCCGCGGGCGTCGAGAGAGTGCTGTTTCCGGCTGATGGAACGAGTGATCTGCGCGACAGCAATATCGTTCTGACCAACAATAAGATTGTCCAAGGTCCGGAGATTGCCGATCATGCGCTCGCCATGCTGCTGATGCTTTCGCGCAATCTGTATCTTCTATATAAGAACGACCAACAGCAAATCTGGAATGCGCATCCATACCACGGCATCGAGCTGAACGGCAAAACGGCGGTGGTGATCGGAGTGGGCGGCATCGGAACGCAAATCGCGCTGCGCGCCAACGCATTCGGCATGAGCGTGATAGGCGTGGACCGGGAGGACAAGCCGTTCCTCCCGTTCGTCAAAAAGTTTGTCAAACCGGATCAGCTCGATGCGGTTCTGCCGGAGGCGGACGTGGTTTTCACTTCGGTGCCGGATACGCCGCAGAGTCACAAAATGATGGGCTCCAGCCAGTTTGCGCTGATGAAGAAGAACTCCTATTTCATCGCTGTCAGCCGCGGCGGGATTTACGACATGGGCGGACTGGTGAAGGCGCTTGATGAAAAACGGCTGGCCGGCGCGGGCGTCGATGTGACCGATCCGGAGCCGCTTCCCAAAGACCACCCACTTTGGAAATTCGAGAACGCCATCATCACACCGCACATCGCGGGGCGCTCCGATCAGGATGCCGGGCGAATGGTAGGAACCATTCAGGAAAACATCCGAAGATTCGTTGCGGGCAAGCCGTTGATCAATGTAGTCGACAAGAAAAAAGGATATTAGCGCGCGTTTTCGTACCACTTTAGAAGAGCGCCGCCGATGCATGCTAAATCCGGGCGGCCATTGCCGTTCAGGTCGGCCACCGCGCAGGCATTCGCCGGAATGGCGTTATCTAAAACGGTTTTCGACCAAACGCCTTTTGTATCCGCTTTGTAGATCAGAACGCTTCCGCCGCTCGCTCGAAAGCCCGCCACAATTTCATCGCGCCCGTCGCCGTCCAGATCCGTAGTAACGATCGTGTGGCCTTGCGCGAGCGAATCGTCGATCATGGTCCTGGTCCAGGCCTGTTGCGTCTGTCTATAGATCGCCACTTCATTGCCATGCCAGGGCTCGATCGCCGCGAGAAATCGTTCTCTTCCTAAGTTGCCAACTGTCACATCACTCGATCCGCATTTTGGCCACGGCGCTGGGCGGCCCTTGTTGATTTCCGTCCGCTTCCACTCGCCATTCTTCTGAAATTGGTAGAGATCGATTCCGGAAAAACTGGCCGTGAGAATGCTGTCGCGTCCATTTCCATCCCAATCGACTACGAAGAGACCGTGTTGAACGCCCTCGTTTGCGTCGTCGATCGTCTCGCGCTTCCATTCGCCGGGCCGGTAGAAGACCAGGGGCACGTGGCCGCGATAATCCGGAGTTTCCGCCTGCGCTCCCGTCAAGGGCGCGTTTATCAAGACCTTCTTCCCATTACCATCGATATCCGCCCAACGTAGCCGGTGCGAAGTGGTGAGTTGATCCACTTCTTTGATATTCCAGGGCTGCCTGGGGTCTCCATTTGGAGTCAGTACGGAGACGATCCCGATGCTGCGCTTCGGGTTATTCGCGAATTCGGAGGCGAGCGCGATCTGACCGTTCCAATAGGCGGCGTTGATCATGCCTTTCAAATTGCCGGCGATTACATGGCGCTGCCAGGAAGGGTTTTCGTACCAGACAAGCTCTGTTTGTCCACTGGCCACCGCAATCAGATCGATTTTCCCGTCGTGATTAACATCGGCGGCCACCACTTGGTAGCCGCCCTTCAGATCGTTCGCGACGATGTGCGGCGTGAACTCGGCGGCGCCAAGAAGTGGAATAAAGAATACCGCGACTGCGGCGGCGCTCTTATTCATACTCAGGAGTCTATCGGAGTTCCCGGGATATGCTGGACAGGTTGTGAAGAAAAAACTTTTGGCTTTCGCTGGAGCGCTCCTTTTCTCCGGGACCGTGTTTGCGGACAAGCTCGGATTCGTCGAACAGAAGTTCAGCCATCTCAACTTTGAGAAGGGGAAATGGAGTCGGCTCGTGCAGATGCCGTGTTATACGTACACCGCGACGGAGGATGGCGCAACCGTCGATGTTTTGCGGATCGGAATGAGCAATCTTGTCCCATTCCGCGCGGTCAAAGGTCTGAAAGTCACCGTGTGCGGCTCGACCGCGGCTTTTGATGAAGGCTTCGAGGCATCAGCTCCGGCTCTGGCGAAAACGCAGCCTTAGAACTCGTTGTCTCCGGTGTTCAGAAGCCAGCCGCCGAAACGCGTCCCGTTTGGCTGCATCATCGGCGCGGTTAACGTACTTCCAGACAACTGTAGAATGCCGATGCCCCAGGGGCTCGACACGAGAATCTCGGCTTGGCGGCCGCCTGCATATTTGCCTGCGATGCCGAGCTGATTATCGGCGGTGTTCAGAAGCCACCCGCCAAAGCGCGTGCCATTGGGGGCCATCATGAGTGCGGACATGGTTGTGCCTGCCATCTTCAAAATGCCGAGCCCCCATGGGCTAGTGATCAGCAATTCTACGCGGCCATCGCCATCGTAATCCGCGGCCGGACCAAACTGATTATCTGTAGTGCTGAGCAGCCAGCCGCCGAAACGCGTGCCGTTCGGCTGCATCATGGGCGCGGTCATGGTAGCACCCGCCATCTTCAGAATACCGAGGCCCCATGGGCTGTTTACGAGTATTTCCGCGCGGCCATCGCCGTCGTAATCGCCCGCCTCACCGAAGTTGTTGTCGCCGGTGTTCAGAAGCCATCCGCCGAAGCGCGTGCCGTTCGGCTGCATCATAGGCGCGGTCAGCACGGCGCCCGTTAACTTCAGAATGCCGATGCCCCAGGGGCTCGCAACGAACAATTCGTCGTGACGGTCGCCGTCGTAATCGGCCGCCGGACCGAATTGATTGTCCGCAGTATTGAGCAGCCAGCCGCCGAAACGCGTGCCGTTGTTAGCCGTCATCAGCGCGGTAAGCGCACCGCCAACAAGTTTCAGAATCGCGATCCCGGACGGACTCGTGACGAGAATTTCGGCATGACCGTCGCCATCGTAATCGCCGGCCGGGCCGAACTGATCGTTCGCCGTGTCGAGCGTCCAGGTTCCGAAGCGCGTGCCGTTGGGCGCCATCATGGGCGCGGTCAACGTCGCACCGGAGTCCTTGAGAATGCCGATGCCCCATGGGCTGGTGACCAAAATTTCGGCGCGGCCGTCACCATCATAGTCGGCAATGGGTCCGAACGTGTTGTCGCCGGTGTTGAGCAGCCAGCCGCCAAAGCGCGTGCCGTTTGAAGCCATCATGGGCGCAGCCATCGTCGCTCCGGCTTGCTTTAAAATGCCGATTCCCCACGGGCTCGTGACGATTACTTCGGTATGACCATCGCCATCGACATCGCCAACGCGTTGCGCAAGCCGCCCCGCCGGAGGAACCACGATTCCGTGGCAACCGTAGAAAGTATTGTCGATATTGCTGTCGCCATAGGCGATCATGAAGAACCCGGCGCCGGTGCCATCGGCATGGGCTACGCCGCCGAAGCCGGCACCCCAGGAATTGCGGCAGATCCATGCCTGATGGCTGTCCGAATAGCCGACTACAAGAACGCAGTGCCCGCCGCGCGATTTGCCGGTCGTGTGTTTGAACACTCCGCCGCCGTAGCTGTCAAAATCTTCGTAGACAGTGAAGCCCATAACCATCGGGCCGAAGTTGGCGAGGTAGTATTTGCGTCCGTCAAACGGAATCCCGGGCATGCTGGAGGACCAGGCGCTGTAGTCTTCAATGCGGTAGCGGCGTTCTTTGCGGTTCACCTGCGCGCGGCAATAGGCCAGCCATAAATGGTCGGGGTTGTCGTTCGGATCGCCTTTCGGAGGATTATCGAAGGCGGCCATGTACGGGAATGCTTCTTCGGGGACGACTCCGCGCGATTTGATTTGACCGAGCGCATCAGCGGCGTTCCAGCCTCCGCAGTTGGCGCCGTGTGAGGAGCAGAAATGCTGGTCGGCCGCCGACAGCGTAACGTTGCGCAAACCCAGTTCCAGCCACGCCATGGCCCCGGCGAGACCGGTTGTGGCGAATGAGACGCAGGATCCGCACCACTTTTGGTCCAAGACCGGTCCGATGATCCCGCGGGTACGCCAATCCATCTCGCCCGGCAGACTCGCGGCGGCGGCGGCGAGCGAAACCGTGGTTGCCGCTTGCGCCGGATGCAGGCCTTGCGCCTCCTGAATCGACGCAAGCGGGAACAAGCGGATTCGCGCTTCGAGCATCACGCGAGCGGTCGCAATCGCGGCCTGGATCTTCTGGGGATCGGACGGCAGCAGCCCGAGTCCGTGAAACTCGGTGGGCGGCGGAGTACGGACCAGCCAATTATGTCCCGCGTCGTGAATTGCTTTCTGTAAGGTGATCGGATCAAGCGCCAAGGGAAGGCCTCCTGGTTATGGCAACGTTTAGTATATGCGCGTAGAGTTGTGCCGGAAAAGCGCGAAGCGTTTCACCGCGGCGAAAATATCTATCCGCGATTGAAAGGCGAGAGGCTAAGTCCGATATCGCCAGCCACTCGCTGGAGTCTGTGTCAGCACGACGTTGTGCTGGAGAAATTCAGCCAACGAGGGTCGCTTTTCCGTAAATGTGCGATCCAGACGGAAGTGACGGCCAGAACCGTCACTTAGCAGGTAGGCGGCGTCTGGGAATTGGGCGGAGCTTAGGCTGTGTACCTCCAAGGGCCGCCAAGCGTTTACCTGCCTCGCGGGCAATCAGCGCCTCCAAACCGGCGCGAACCAAGGATGTTTCTCCTTGGATGCCAGTGAGCTGCCTCGCCTGATCGAACAGCTTTTCATCGAGGATTAGAGTTGTTCGCATATGCGCAAGTATGGCTACTTGATGCATGTCAGTCAAAGTCCGGGAATCACGACTGCATCAGATAGCCGAGGCTTGGGCGGTTTCGCGGGCGTGCAATTCCTGCAAGACTCCAGACGCGGATGGGATCGCGGCGGCGCGAGACGATGGCTTCGGCGGCGGCGCGCGCGCCGCTCATCGTAGTGATGCAGGGCGTGCGATAGGTGACGGCGTTGCGGCGGATGGTCTGCTCGTCGGGAAACGAGTGGCTGCCGGTAGTCGTGTAGATCACCAGGTTCAGCTTGCCGGCCTTCAACAGATCCACCGCGTTGGGCCGGCCCTCGTTCACTTTGAACACGGTCTTGCAGGGAAGGCCGGCGGCTTTCAGCGCGGCAGCCGTGCCGCGCGTGGCGAACAGCTCGAAACCGAAACGCGCGAAACTTGGCGGCGACCTCAACGGCGGCGGGCTTGTCGCGATCGTTCACGCTGATGAACAGCGCGCCTCCGTCGGGAATCGGGCGTACCGGCGGCGAGCTGGGCTTTGGCAAACGCCTCGCCGAAACTTTCGCCCACGCCCATGACTTCGCCGGTGGAGCGCATCTCCGGGCCGAGCGCCGGATCGACGCCGGGAAATTTATTGAACGGGAAGACCGGACTCTTCACGAAGAAATTCGGCACGGGCAGCATGCCGTTCACGATGCCGCCGGTGAGGTGCTTGAAATCGTGCAAGCTTCTTACCGAGCATCAAGCCGACCGCAATTTTGGGCAGCGGCACGCCGGTGGCTTTACTGACGAACGGCACGGTACGCGAAGCGCGCGGATTCACTTCGAGCACGTAGACTTTGCCGTCCTTGATGGCATACTGGACGTTCATCAGCCCGATCACGTTCAGGGCGCGCGCGAGCTTGGTCGTGTACTCCTCGATGGTTTCGAGAGTCTGTTCGGCGAGATCGAGATGGCAGGGAGCACGCAGGAACTGTCGCCGGAATGAACGCCGGCTTCTTCGATGTGCTCCATGATGCCGGCGATCAGAACATTCTCGCCATCGCAAAGCGCGTCGACATCCACTTCGGTTGCGTCTTCGAGGAAACGATCGATCAGCACGGGCCGCTTCACGGAGAAGCTGACGGCCTCCTGCATGTAGCGGCGCACGGTTTCTTCGTTATAGGCGATCACCATGGCGCGGCCGCCCAGCACATAACTGGGCCGCACCAGCACCGGGAAGCCCAGGCTGCGCGCGACCTGCGCAGGCCTCTTCCACGCTGGTCGCGGTGCCATGCGGAGGAGAAGGAATGTCGAGATCGCTCAAGCAGTTTGCCGAAGAGCTTGCGGTCTTCAGCCAGATCGATGTTGCTGGGATCGGTGCCGATGATCGGCAGGCCCGAGTTCCTTCAGCGGCATCGCGAGATTCAGCGGCGTTTGCCCGCCGAACTGCACGATCAGGCCGTCGGGCTTCTCGATGTCGTAGATGTTGAGAACTTCTTCCTGCGTGAGCGGCTCGAAGTAGAGGCGGTCGCTGGTGTCGTAATCGGTCGAGACGGTCTCGGGATTGCAGTTGACCATGATCGACTCGTAGCCGAAATCCTGCAAGGCGAAAGAGGCGTGGCAGCAGCAGTAATCGAACTCGATTCCCTGCCCGATGCGGTTGGGGCCGCTGCCGAGAATCATCACCTTTTTGCGATCGGTGGGCGCGGCTTCGTCTTCCGATTCGTAGCTCGAATACAGATACGGCGTGAAGCTTTCGAATTCGGCGGCGCAGGTATCGACGCGATTGAAGACCGCGTGGACGCCCAGCTTCTTGCGCGCCGCGCGGACCGCGAGCGGCTCGGCGCCAATGCATTCGGCCAATCTGCCGGTCGCCCAAACCGTCGCGCTTCAGTTTGCGGAACTCGCTGCGCGGTGAGGGACTCGAGAGTAGCGGCCCTTGAGCGACTGCTCGAGCGCGACGCACTTCGGAGACCTGCTGCAGGAACCAGCGATCGATGCTGGTCATTTCGAAGACCTGTTCGACGGTGTAGCCTTGCTCGAAAGCGAACCGGATGTAGTCGAGCCGGTCGGGATTCGGCGTGATCAGGCGCTTGGCGATCAGATCGGGATCGAGCGAAGCGGCATTCGAAGACTTGCCGGTTTCGAGGCTGCGCAGTCCCTTGCCTAAGGCCTGTTTGAAGGTGCGGCCGATGGCCATCACTTCGCCGACGGACTTCATCTGCGTATTGAGCACCGGCTCGGCGCCGGGGAATTTTTCAAACTGCCAGCGCGGAATTTTGACGACGACGTAATCGATGGTCGGCTCGAAGCAGGCGGGCGTGGCGCGCGTGATGTCGTTCTTGATTTCATCGAGGCGATAGCCGACGGCGAGCTTGGCGGCGATCTTCGCGATCGGGAAAGCCGGTGGCTTTCGATGCCAGCGCGGAACTGCGCGAGACGCGCGGATTCATCTCGACGATCACCATGCGGCCGTTTTCGGGATTGATGGCGAACTGCACGTTCGAGCCGCCCGTATCGACGCCGATCTCGTTCAGGCAGCGCAGCGCCGCATCGCGCATCATCTGGTATTCGCGATCGGTCAGCGTTTGCGCGGGCGCGACGGTGATGGAATCGCCGGTGTGCACGCCCATGGGATCGAAGTTTTCGATGGAGCAGACGATGATGCCGTTGCCCGCAAGGTCGCGCATGACTTCGAGTTCAAATTCTTTCCAGCCGAGGACGCTCTCTTCGACCAGCACTTCATGCACGGGTGAAAGATCGATACCGCGCTCGAGAATCTCGACCAGTTCTTCGCGGTTGTAGGCGATGCCGCCGCCGGTGCCGCCCATGGTGAAGCTGGGCCGCAGAATGATCGGGTAGCCGATGCGCTTCGCGAACTCGAGCCCGTCTTCGACGTTGTTGACCAGTTGCGACTGGGTCATGTCGAGGCCGATCTTGCGCATCGCATCTTTGAAGAGCAGGCGGTCTTCGGCTTTCTTGATGGCGTCGATTTTCGCGCCGATCAGCTCGACGCCGTATTCTTCAAGAACGCCGGATTCGGCCAAGTTCCACCGACAAGATTCAGCGCGGTCTGGCCGCCGACGGTAGAAAGCAGCGCATCGGGCCGCTCCTTGCGGATGACTTCGGTCGCAAAGGCGAGGCTCAGCGGCTCGACATAGGTGCGGTCGGCCAGATCCGGATCGGTCATGATGGTCGCCGGATTCGAATTGATCAGGATGACTTCATAGCCTTCCTGCCGCAGCGCTTTGCAGGCTTGCGCGCCCGAGTAATCGAACTCGCAGGCCTGGCCGATGACGATCGGGCCGGAGCCGATGATCATGATGCGCTTCAGATCGGTTCGCTTGGGCATTTTCTAGCGCTTGTTCTCCTTCATGGCGGCGGCGAAATCGTGGAACAGGTAATGCGAATCGTGCGGGCCGGGGGCGGCTTCGGGATGATATTGGACGCAGAAAACCGGTTCGCTGCGATGGCGCAAGCCTTCCACGGTTTGATCGTTCAGGTTCAGGTGCGTGATTTCCACTTCGGAATCGCGCAAGCGAATCCGGGTCGACGCAGAAGCCGTGATTCTGGGAAGTGATTTCGACTTTGCCGGTGCGCGTGATTCAGCACCGGATGATTCGCGCCGTGATGTCCGAACTTCAGCTTGTAGGTCTTGCCGCCGAGCGCCAGGCCGAGGATCTGATGGCCGAGGCAGATGCCGAAGACGGGAACTTTGCCGATCAGTTTGCGGACTTGGCGGCTTGATGCGTCGAGCGGCTCGGGATCGCCGGGACCATTCGAGAGAAAAACGCCATCGGGCTGAAGCGCGAGCACGTCTTCGGCGCTGGTATCGGACGGCACCACCGTCACGCGCGAGCCGATCTGCACCAGATGGCGCAAGATATTGCGCTTGATGCCGTAGTCGTAGGCGACGACGTGAAACTCGGCATCGGGAGCGGTCGGGCACTTTGTCGGAGGCGGAGACAGGCATCGACGCCCTGCGTCCACTGATAATTGTTCCGAGTGGAGACACGCGAGACCAGGTTCTGGCCCGCCATGGACGGCGAGTTGCGCACTGTCCGTAACGAGTGCGTGCGGGATCGTGCTCGCCGACCGCGATGATGCCGCGCATGGCGCCGCGGTCGCGCAAGAGACGGACCAGTCTGCGGGTATCGACTTCAGCAATGACGGGAATGCCGTGTTTGGCCAGAAAGTGTTCCGCGCGCTTTCTCGGAGCGCCAGTTGCTGGCGACGGGCGAGATTTCGCGCACGACCAAGCCTTCGATGTAACGGTCCGACCGGATTCGTTGTCGGATTGATTCGCGCCGTAGTTGCCGATTTGCGGATTGGTGAGAACGACGATCTGGCCGCAGTACGAAGGATCGGTGAAGATTTCCTGATATCCGGTGATGGCGGTATTGAAAACGACCTCGCCTGTGCGTTGGACAGGCGCACCAAAGCTGACTCCCTCGAAGACCGTTCCGTCTTCCAGGGCGAGAACTGCTTGCTCCAACGAATAGGCTCCTAGTCGATGTGGGGTGCTGCAAGAACATGCGGCTGACCGGCGGGCCGATCACTTTATTTGATCATGTTTCGAATTAGGATTCAAATGCGGCGGGCTTTGGGCCACGAATAAGCGCGCGCATGGCGAATTTCGGCTAGTGGGGAACTAGCATGGATTCGATGACGGATTTGAGCTCTTCCGCGCGGACCGGTTTGGACACGTAAGCGTCCATGCCGGCCAGCAGGCAGCGCTCGCGATCGCCCTTCATCGCATGTGCTGTCATCGCAACCACAGGCAGATGCTGCCCGGTAACCGCCTCGGCTTTTCGTATGGCCGCTGTGGCTTCGAAACCATCCATATAAGGCATCTGGACATCCATCAGCACCAGGTCGAATTGCGTTTGCTCTAGTTGAGCAAGCGCTTCCCTTCCGTTCTCGGCTGATGTTACTAGGTAACCTGCATTGGTGAGCATCCTGGTGGCGAGATTGCGATTCGTCGCATTGTCGTCAACTACCAGGATGTGCAAACGGGACGATTGCAGATCTGCATTTCTTGCGGGGCTCGCAGATGGCGCCGGACGTTTGACGAATCCCTTTTCGATCACCTGCAGCATGGAATTTCGCAGCTCGGACTGCCGGATGGGTTTCGTCAAGAAAGCAGCTATCCCAAGCTGCCGGCACCGTTCGGCATCCGAGTAATGGTCCACCGAGGTGAGCATCATGATCGCGATCTGCGAAAGTGAGGGGCTGGAACGAATCTCCTCGATAAGCATGAAGCCATCGATATTGGGCATCTGCGCGTCGGTGAGAATGAGCGAGAAGGAACGGCCCGCGGCGTGCGCTTCCGTAAGCAACTCGAGAGCCGAGGCGGCGCTATCGGCCAGGCTCACCACGCAGCCCCATAAACGCAGAGTCTCATCGAGGATGCGGAGATTCGTCGCATTGTCGTCCACAACGAGCACAGACAAGCCACATAGTAAGTTAGCCGGTTGTTCCCGGCGCAAGCCGGCAATGCTCCGCTCGCAAGCAGGTAAGGGCAGCGAGACGCGAAATGTACTGCCTGTTCCCATTTCACTCTCGAGTGAGATGTCCCCGTTCATCAATTGGACGAGCTGGCTCGAGATGGTCAGGCCGAGACCAGTACCGCCAAACCGGCGGACGGAGGATCCGTCCACTTGCGTGAACGCATGGAAAATGGTTTCCCGCCTGTCACCCGGAATGCCGATTCCCGTATCGCGCACGGAAAAAATAACGTGGTGGTCCTCCGGGCCAGTCTTCCGCTTGCCAACCGAAACAACGACTTCGCCGTGCTCGGTGAACTTGATTGCGTTACCGACCAGGTTAATCAGGACCTGCCGAAGACGTCCAGCGTCGCCTAGCACGAAGTGCGGAACGTCGGCAGCGATTTGACCGGCGAGTTCTAGTCCTTTTTCGTGGGCGCGCAGCGCTAGGGATCGCAACGCTTCCTCTACACACTGGTGAAGATCGAACTCGGCCTCGTCGATTTGCAGCTTTTGTGCCTCGATTTTCGAAAAGTCCAGGATATCGTTGATAACGGCCAGCAGAGAATCAGCGGAGATCCTGACGGTTTCGAGATATTCGTTTTGCTCGGCTGTGAGTTGCGTTGCCAGGGCCAACTCGGTCATCCCGATTACGCCGTTCATCGGCGTGCGAATCTCGTGGCTCATGTTGGCCAGGAACTCGCTCTTGGCTCGGCTTGCTACTTCCGCTTTTTCTTTTGCAGCACTGAGTTCCGCGGTTCGCTCGCGGACCCGCTCTTCCAATTGTTCGCGGTGCCCGCGTAACTCTTCCCTGGAAAGTTCGAGCTCGGCGGTCCGGGACGCGATCCCCTTCATCTCGCGTACGCTGCGCAAGCAGGAGATGATCAGAAAGAAATCTTCAAAGATGACCCAGGCGGCGTGCTCGACCCATCGCCAATGGCTTGCGGTCAAAATGCCGAACACCGACTGCGGGAAGTAGACGCCCCGAATGAAATGGTCCGCCGCAACAACTAGAGTCGCCGGAACCATGACCTTCCAGTCGCGATAGAACGCCAGGAAGGCCAGCGATCCAAAAACGTGAAAATGCGTTTCAATTCTTCCTCCGCTGAGATGGATCAGCAAGGCGGACATGAGCATTTGGCCAGTGGCGATGACGTAGCGCGTGGAGCGGAATCCGGCATGAAAGAAACCCAGCAGAATCGGGAAGATATTAATCAGCGCGCCGAGAATTATCGCCACCCAGACATGGAAATGGATGCGGCTCTCCGATCCGGACCATGTCCGAGGCGATACCCACAACGCTACAATGACGCCCGCGATCCATTGCACGAGCATCAGAATGGCGAAGGTGCGGTCCGTTTGCCGGCAGATAGAAAGCCAGTGTGAATTGAACAGCTGCTCCGTTCGAACGGTCAGTTCTTCGCTGGCTCGGTCCGGCTCGCGGCTTGACATTACAGGTTCTTTCCACCCAGGAGCGAACAACCGAATACCGGGGCGGAGGAAGCGCTCGCCACTCCGGACGTAACGAAATCGATGACGGCATCCCGGCCGAGATTATCGCCGGAATGGCCTCTCGAGGCGGTGATTCCGCCTTTAAACACCAGCAGGCCCGCCTGATCGTAAAGGAAAGCTTGCCCGGAAGTTGCGGCGCCGAAGCGCTGCGCCTCAACACCATCGCGGTCATCCACAACGGCGGCTCCCGGAATTCCTGTTGCCGTCTGGCGCAGGTCTGTGTCCGACCACTCGGGATCGAAGCCGGATGGGCGATAGAGAAGGATTTCCGTCTGAATTTTGTTGGGACAACGGGCCGCAATGATGGCTAACTCGCCGAGAGTCGCTCTAGTACATGGGCAATGTGGGTGTACGGCCAGCACCAGTGTCGCTTTGGTTCGAGAACGACTTAAAGTGCTTGCCGCTGGCCAGCTCCGCGCAGATGTAAGCTGTACGCCAGGCTTGTAAGAATACGCGAGTAATTGACGTATGCCGAAGCCTACCCCGACGAGCCAGGCCGCGGTGCTCGTGAACAGGATCAGGCGACGAATAAATGCCACACATGCGTAATCGACCTGCTATGTCAGATCTTTAACGCTATGGCCTAGTTTTATAACTGATTTCCCAAATCGGGGTTTTACCGCAGGGTTTTCAGGATTGCGAATTCTTGACGCGCGAGATCCGTTTTGCCGGACTTCTGGTAAAGGCGCGCAAGGCGGTAGTGGGCTTGGGAGAAGCCGGGGCGCTGCCGGATAGCGATTTCGTACTGGACGATGGCTTTGCCGGATTCGCCGGCGCCCTCGAACATTACGCCAAGGTGGTAGTGGGCGTCGGTGAAGGCTGGATCCAGTTGAATCGCCTTTTGCAGGTAGGATTCGCCGCCGCCACTGCCAAGACTCAGGCCATAGTAATAGTTGGCAGCCGCATTTCGGGGATAGATTTCGACGAAGCGCGCGAGACGTTCGGCCACGCGGCTCGCGTATTGGGGCGAGATATCGTACATCTTGCCGAGAAAGTCAAGAGCCTTGGTGTCGGTCGGATCCAGGTCAACCGCCTGGCAGAGACGTTCGACCGCTTCGTCGTAACGGCGCAGCGAATAGAGCGCCACGCCGAGACCGACGCGCAGGCGGGCGGATTTCGGATAGCGCCCTACGCCGTATTCGAACACCGTGAAGCCCGGAGCGAAGCCGCTGTGTTGCAGCAGGTAGCTACCGAGCTCGAACAGATTATTCTCCGATGGATCGAGGCGCGCGGTGCGTTCGAGCTGGCGCGCGGTCTCGTCAGCATCCTGCGCCATCACGGGCGCGAGACACAGAGCGAGGACCAAAAACCAGCGCATGCGAAATTAGAAATAAAATTTCAGCGCGAACTGCAGCTCGCGCGCGTCGTTGGGCGCGTCGCGGGTGGTGGTGATGCGTCCGAAAGTTGTCGTATTCACAAAGCCGGTGCTACTCGGCTGCGAAAAGGCCGGGTGATTGGTCAGGTTGAAGGATTCGGCGCGGAATTCAAAACGCCGGTTCTCGCCAATGGGGAACGATTTGAAAAGCGAGAAATCGAGGCGTCGGAAGGGCGGCCCGGAGACTTGCGTGTTGCCGCCGCCGAGCGGCGAGAAGTCAGTCTGGCCGACGGCCGTGACCACGGGCGGATCCCTGAATGCCGCTGCGTTGTAGAAATGATTGACATCGTGAGGGCCGCCGTAGGGGTCGGCTCCGGTGTATAAGGCATAACATCCGGTTCCGGCGCCGGTTGTCTTCGAACAACCGATGGTCTGCGGCTGGCCCGTATCGAGAGTCATGATGCCGTTGGCGCTCCAGTTGCCTAACAGGAGCTCCACCACACCCGGGGCACTGCTCATGTATGTGCGTCCTTTTCCAAACGGGAGGTCATAGGTGGCGCTCAGAGAAATGGCATGCCGGATATCGAAATCCGCCAGGGCCATGTCTTTCTGAATTCCCCAACCCGGTATGCCGGGCGCGCGGAAGCCGGAGACGCCGCCGCCACTCAACAGATCGCCCGCGTCCGTTCGGGTCTTGGCGTACGTGTAGGCAAACAGGGCGTTCAGCCCGCTAGCCATACGGCGTTCATATTTGACCTGGAGGGAATGGTAGTTGGCGGTTCCGATCGTATTGGCGTATGAAGCGCCGCGGGCAAAATCCGGAAACGGTATGTAGTTTTGAGGATTGAGGCCGGGCGGCAGCAGCACGCTTTGGAGATTCGTTCCGACGAACGTCTCGAGATGCCGGCTGAGCGATGCCACGTAAGCAGCCTCGAAAGAATCTGCGGGACTGAACTGATATTGGGCGGTCAGGTTATAACTCTGCACATAGGGCGTTTGGTAATGAAACTGAATTCCGCGAAGACTCAGTCCCTGCGCGTTTACAGCGGTCGTGCTCAACGGAACACTTGAGAGTCCGTTTTCCAGAGTGGCGATCGTGCCGTTGGGATAGCTGACAGGCGAAACAGAATCGGGCGAGGGAAGCTGAAAGCTGTATTGGAATGGGTAGTTATAGCCAAGGCTGGGGTAACCGCCGCGATTTTCGAAAGCTCCGTAGTAGATGCCATAGCCGCCGCGGAGAACGAACTTGGGAGTCACCTGATAAGCGAAACCGAACCGTGGCGCAAAGTTGTTTTTTGGAATGACGCTCAAACCCGAGCCGTAGGCGTCGGAATAAACGAGCTGGATGCCGTCTTTGGCGAGCAGATTAGTGAAGCTGGCCGAAAGAGGCGGATTATCCTTGCGGCTGGCGGGAATGATATATTGCGCGCCGCTGAAGGGAGTGCCCGGAACGAAATTCGCTTGCGCGCCGTACCGTTCGCCGGTGGCGCTGAACCAATCCCAGCGCAGGCCGAGATTCAAGGTCAGTTTCGAGGAGACTTTCCAATCGTCCTGGAAATAGGCTCCGTAGTAGGAGCGGTCGGCGGCTACGCCACCGAAGTTCGAGGCATTGAGCGTATCCGCTCCGCCAACATAGTTTACGCCGCCCACCGAGGAAGGCGTGGGAGCGAGCAAAAATTGGGCGCGGCCCGTGCTGGTGTCATTCACGTTTGGAATCGATGTGTACTGGCCATTGAAATCGAAGCCGCCGCGTGAATCAGGCGGAGCGATCCACGGGAAATAGATGGACTGCAACTCAAATCCCCCCTTGAAGGTATGCGAGCGATAGACCTTTGTAAGATTTTCGGTGAATTGGATGGTGTTGCTGTAACGATCGCTGATCAACCATTCGGCCGAGCCAAGCTGGGTCAAGCCGCCAATAGCAAGATACGGAAGGCCGCCATTGCCGGGAGTTTGCGGGACCCCTTGAATGCCGTATTGCGCGGGAATATTCGAGGTGTCGCTGCCGAAGGGCTGGACACGAGACGTATGCTCACGATTGAAACCGACCCGGGCTTCGTTGACCAGTGTGGGAGTGAATGAATGGGTATAGCTCAAAGCAGCGCCTTGGGTATCGACGTTCTGGTCTCCAGAGCCGAACCCTCCGCCATCGGCGACTCCGGTAAAAGGACCGCGGCAGGAAGCTCGGGCTGCGCGACCAACTATAGCGGCCGAACACCTGGTCCTTGGAGGAGAAGTTCTGGTCCATGCGAACGTCGAACGCATTCACATCGGTGGTGGAATTCCGGTTGACGCTGAAGTTGTTAAACAGGCCGGCCTGGGTAGGCGCGGGATAGAGGTTTAGGAGTTTTACGGCATTGGGATCCAGGCGGCTGCCGGGGATGATGTTGCCCGCGAACGGATCGCGAATGTATTTGTTGCTGCCGATGGCGCGAGTCGTCGCAGGATCGTATACAGTGCCAAGCGGATAGGCATTGCCTTGCGCGTCGGTTTGGCTCCCGGACTGCAGCGCGATCAGGTCGGAAAAATTGGTGTAGCCACTGGCGCGTTCAGCAGCGGTGGGCACGGTCAGACCCGTGAGCGGAACACCCTGGCGGATACGGGTGCCTTCGTAATCGGCGAAGAAGAAAGTCTTGTCTTTGATGATGCGGCCGCCGGTTGTGGCGCCGAATTGATTTTGCTTAAACGACCCTTTGCGCTGACCGGCGGAGTTCAGAAAGAAGTCGGCGGCATCGAGTTTATCGTTGCGCAGAAACTCCCAGGCACTGCCGTGAAAGCTATTGCTGCCGGATTTGATACTGGCATTCAGGACAGCGCCGCCCGCGCGCCCGAATTCCGCGCTGAAAGAGTTTGTCTGCAAGCTTGAATTCGCCGATGGCATCGATGGGCGGCTTGAGGACGTAGGCCGCGCCGCTCAGGAAATCGACGTTGTTGGTGTTGTTGTCGATGCCGTCGAGCATGTAGTTGTTCTGCGCCGGACGGGTACCATTAGCGGTGAACCAGCCGTTGGCGTTCAGCCCGCGGCCCTCGGGCTGACCGACGGTGGCGCCGGGAACGAGGCGCGCCAGAAAAGTGTAATTGCGGCCATTCAAGGGCAGATCGTTGATGGTCTTACCTTCAATGACGTGACCGACGGAACCACTTTCGGTTTGCAATAGCGGGACGGCGGCCGTGACCTCGATTTCGTTAGTGACGTCCCCGACCGAGAGACTGAAATCGGCGACCACTTGCTGCTGGATGTTTACCGTAATTCCGGTGCGGCGCTCCTTCTTGAAGCCAGCGTTTTCTACTTCAATCGTGTATTTACCAATCTTCAGAGGCGTAAAAACGTATTCGCCCGAGGATGACGTCGTATTGCTCTGGGACCGGGAAGTTCCTTCGTCGCGGACCGTAACTCTGGCCCCGGAAATGACAGCGCCGGTGTTGTCGTGAACGGTTCCGAGAATTGTTCCCGTGTCTACCTGACCGTAGACGGCGAGGGCGCAAGAGAAGCAAATGGAGAGAGGGAGTAAACGCGCGAGCAACATGACACACCAACCTTCCGGGAGAACGTATCACAGATTTTAGGCGACTGTCAACGTACACGGAGATTTGGGCCCATTATCTGCCTGCACCGGCCGCCTTTTCAAGGGAAGTGACCGTTATCGTACACCGTTTGAGTCTCAATTCGGCCTTAGAATAGAGGCACACCCCCGATGAAAAATATCGCAGAACGACGCGCGCAGGAACGGCCAGCCGGCATCAAGGACATTGCACTGGCGCTGGGCGTTTCGATCGGAACGGTCGATCGGGCACTCCATGGGCGGCCGGGCATTAACGCCATGACGCGGGCACGCGTGCTCAAGATGGCGCAGACGGTTGGTTATCGTCCGAACTTCGCGGCGCGCCATTTGAAGCTCAACCGGAAACTGCAGATCTCGGTGCATCTGCCGCGCGAGATTGCTTCGTTTTTCGATGCGCTGCGCGAGGGAATCGATGAGGCTGCGGCGCCGTTTGCATCGTCCATTCGCGTACAGTTCCGAAGCTATCCGCACTTAGGCGAAAAAGATGTGGAGCTGTTCGAGGAAGCACTCGCCGAAGAGACGCAAGGCATTATACTCGCGCCCGGACATCCGGCGGATTTGAAACCCTGGATCCGGAAGGCGGCGCGAAAGCATATTCCCGTGGTGTGCGTGGCGACCGACGCGCCGGGGACTGAGCGGCTCTGCACGATTTCGAGCGATGCGGCGAGTGGCGGCGCGCTGGTTGCCGAGTTGTTGACGCGATTTGTGAAGAAGCCCGGATCGGTCCTGATAGCTACCGGCGATTTGAGCACCGTGGACCATGCGGACAAGGTGCGCGGATTCCGCGAGTGCCTGGAGACCCTAAACAGTCCGCTAAAAATAGCAGCGGTGCTTGAGGCGCACGACGACGCGGCCGAGGCGTATCGCCTCATGCGCGAGGCGCTGGCGCGGCACGCAGAAGTTGCGGCGGTTTATGTCGGGACGGCCAACTCGGTTCCCGTGGTACGGGCGCTCGAAGATTCCGGCCGGCTCGCGGACGTGGCGGTTATCACAACCGACTTATTTCCGGCGCTGGTTCCGCTCATTCGCGCGGGCAAAGTCATCGGCACGGTGTATCAAAGGCCCCGGGCACAGGGCCGGCTGGCGTTCCAAGCTTTGTATCAATTTCTGGTGGAGGGGCGCTGTCCGCCGCTGCGGCAGCGGCTGCCGCCGCATATTATCTTGCGCAGCAATCTAGACGTGTTTCTGGAGATGCTGCCGGGAGACCTGGAGGGAGCGGTCAGCGCAGCGGGGGAGTGAGGCGGATCTTCTGTCCTCGGTGAGGTGTCTGTCCCAAAAGATTGTAGAAATATTCTGCCCAGACTTTCAGCCACTTACGCCGAAAACTGCTATCGCCTCAGACACGCTGTGCGACACACTCAACAAAATCGGCGCGTGAGCAAAGGGTCCATCGACAAAAAAATGGATGTTTTTGGTGTCAAGCATCGACAGCCATTTCGTTTCGTAAAAAACGCCATTTCTTCGCCTTGACGCCTCTCCAGCCGAGTTGACAGCCGGAGAAGAAATACGGTAACGTACACGAGATCGCGTCTCCGAATGTCGTCACGCCGCAGATTCTTCGCCCACAGCCTTGCTCTAGGAGCAGTCGCCGCTCCGCGGCGGCCGGATGATCTAGCGGCGGCGGAATCCCAGCCAACCAGACACATCAGCCTAAACGGGGAATGGCTCTTTCGCACGGATCCGGAGAATGCCGGCGAAAAACAGAATTGGCAAACAGGCGATGCGGCTGCGACCGATTGGCAGACGGTGACGGTTCCCCACACGTGGCAGATCGAGGCGGCGCTCACCGAATATCGTGGCGTGGCTTGGTACCGGCGGCTGTTCGATCCGCCACCCTCGTCCGCGGACTCCGCGGTTCGAATCGAGTTCGAGGCGGTGTTTCATTCCGCCAAGGTTTGGGTGAACGGCAAGCCGGCGGGCGAGCATCTGCGCAAACCGTACACAGCTTTCTATTGCGACATAGGGGACCTGCTGGCGCGCGATCGTCCGAACGCTCTGGTGGTTCGCGTGGACAACTCATTTGACGAGCACATGCTGCCGCGCGGCCGATCGAGCGATTGGGCGCACGATGGCGGCATCTACCGGCCGGTAACGCTGCTGGTTACGCCGAAGACGTTTGTCGAACGCGTAGATGTCACTGCGCTGCCGGATTTGGCGACAGGCGACGCGCAGTTAGAGATTGCCGTCTTCGCGCAGAATCGGAGCGAGCGGCCCTGGAAGGGCGCCATCTCCTTGCGGGTCCTTGACGAAGCGACGGGGCTGACGGTGCTTGAGCAGCCGGCCGCGGGTACGCTTTCGATGCACGCGCGCGCAGATGGGACAGCGAAATTCGCTGCGCTCTTACACAAAGCGAAACTCTGGCATTTCGATCAGCCTCATCTTTATCGGCTCGAAGTGGCGATGGGGGCACACCGGTTCACGACCGTATTCGGCGTACGGAAGTTCGAGGTGCGCGATGCGTCGTTTTATCTGAACGGCGAGCGGGTGCGGCTGATGGGAGTGGAACGGATGGCAGGCAGCAACCCGGACTTCGGCATGGCGGAGCCGCCGGAATGGATCGCGCACGATCACGACGACCTGAAAAACCTGAATTGCATGTTTACGCGGGTTCATTGGCAGCAGGATCAGCCGGGTTCTGGACTATTGCGACCGGCACGGAATTCTGATCCAAACCGAAGTTCCGACCTGGGGTCCGGACACGTTTAAGGGCATGGGGGAGCAGCCGGATGCGGACATCTCGCAGAACGGCCTGGAGCAATTGCGGGAGATGATCGCGCGCGATCGCAATCATCCTTCGATCTGCTCATGGGGATTGTGCAACGAGATCGGGGGGCAAAACCCACCGGCTTACAATTTCGCGAAAAACATGCTGACGAAGCGAAGCGGCTCGACCCGCAGCCGGCTGTGCTCCTACGCGTCACACTCGCTGCGGCAAGACTCCGGGGAAAGATGTTTCGGGCCTGATGGATTTCATCGAATGCAACGAATACTTCGGGAGTTGGTATCCGGGCGACGCGGCGGAGGTGCGACGCAGCCTGGACGAAATTCACGCGGCGTTTCCGGATAAGCCGATCGTGATCTCCGAGTACGGCTACTGCGCCTGCACCGCGGACCGGCCGGAAGGCGATGAGCGCCGACGCGAGATTCTGCGCACGCATGACGAGGTATTTCGCGAACAGGACTACATGGCTGGGCTGATTTTCTTCTGCTACAACGATTACCGAACGCATATTGGAGATCGCGGCACGGGCGTGATGCGCCAGAGAGTGCACGGCGTGGTGGACGTGTGTGGGAACCGGAAGGCTTCCTACGATTGCTGCGCGATGAATCGAGCCCGATCGAAGCAGATGCAAATAGAAGGGCCGCCCGACGGCGTTCCGGGTAACAGTGCGGGCACGGAAGGCACGTACCGGCCTACACATTGCGCGGCTATCGCTTGCGCGGCGTCTATTTTGGCTACGGCGAGATACCCATCGAGCGCAGGAAGTGGCATTGCCGGACCTGACGCCCGGCGAGGAAGTCGGCGCTCACGTTGAGCTTCGCCGACCGGCAACCCGAGAAAATTCAATTCGACATTCTGCGTCCACGGGATTCTCCGCGTACACACAGATATGGAAAGCGTGAAGGCCTGGAGCCGCGCCGGTCGACGCTGCCCACTTACGAACCACTTGCGCCAGACAAGAATCCGATGTTCCTCGAGACGCGTGTCTATCAGGGAAGCAGCGGAAAGGTGTATCCCCTGCCCTTCATCGATCGCATTGCCACGGCGCCACGACGACCGGGTTTGGCAGGCGCTTCATATCGAGAACGAATTCCTGCGGGTGATGATTCTGCCGGAGATCGGTGGGCGTATTCACGCCGGTCTGGACAAGACCAACGGCTACGACTTCTTTTACCGACAGAACGTGATCAAACCGGCGCTGGTCGGCTTGGCCGGACCGTGGATTTCGGGCGGCGTGGAGTTCAACTGGCCGCAGCATCACCGGCCGGCGACGTTTATGCCGGTGAATTACGATATCGAAGAGCATGCGGACGGATCGCGCACCATCTGGTGCAGCGATCACGACCCGATGAACCGGCATGAAAGGAATGCATGGCGTGTGCCTTCATCCCGGCCGCGCTTATGTCGAGATCAAAGTCAGGCTCTATAACCGCACGCCTTTGACGCAGACGTTCCTATGGTGGGCGAATGCGGGCGCACATGTGAGCGAGGAATATCAGTCGTTTTTCCCGCCCGATGTTCACTTCGTTGCCGACCATGCGAAACGCGCCATGAGCACGTATCCACTCTGTGACAGGCCGCTATTACGGCGTGGATTACGGGCGCGGCCGATGCGGCTACCCGAGCGAATGCCAGTTTGAGCCGGCTACGCGAACATTCCGGTACGCCCATTCGACAGCTATATGGCTATCGGCTCCACAGAGAATTTTTTGGGCGGATACGATCATGCGAAGCAAGCCGGAGTGGTGCATGTGGCGAATCATCATATTGCGCCGGGCAAGAAGCAATGGACGTGGGGCAATCATGAATTCGGCTACGCCTGGGACCGGAACCTGACGGATCACGATGGACCGTATATCGAGCTGATGGCCGGCGTGTATACCGATAACCAGCCGGACTTTTCTTTTCTCGCTCCCGGGGAGACGCAGACCTTCGAGCCAGTGTTGGTATCCGATCCAGGAGATCGGACCGGCACAGCAGGCGAATCGGGATGCGGCTATCAGTTTGAAACACGCCCGGACAGCGATTCGAATAGGAGTGTCGGTGACGCAGGCATTTCCGGGCGCGACAGTAGTACTTGAAAGAGAGGGCGCAGTTGTAGCGGCATGGACGCGAGACTTGGCGCCCGGAAAGGCATTTGTTGAAAACGTTTTCTCGCCTGGGCAAGGGCTGCTGCGGCTATCCGTGAAAACCGCCGAAGGCCGCGAGTTGATCGCATACCGGCAGCAAGGGACGGAATCCGGAAATCCACCCGAGCCTGCGACGGAACCGCCGCCGCCAGGAAAAATTGCATCGAACGATGAACTCTATTTCACCGGACTGCATCTCGAGCAATATCGGCACGCCACCCGAACGCCCGAACCCTACTGGCGCGAAGCCCTGCGCCGCGATCCGGAAGACGCGCGCTCAAACAACGCCCTGGGTTTGTGGCATCTTCGGCGGGGTGAGTTTCAAGATGCGGAACGGCATCTGCGATCGGCTATCGCCGCGCTTACCCGCAGAAATAACAATCCGTACGACGGCGAGGCTTACTACAATCTCGGGCTTACCCTGCGCTATTTGGACCGGCCAAAAGAGGCCTATGCAGCTTTCTATAAGGCGACTTGGAACTACGCGTGGCGCGCGGCGAGTTTCCACGCGTTAGCGGAGCTCGATGCGCGGGACGGCAAATGGGAGCAGGCGCTTGCACATATTGAGCAATGCCTGCACACGAATGCGGACGACCTGAATGCACGCAATCTCGCGGTTCTATTTCTACGGAAATTGGGGCGGTCCGAAGAAGCGGATGAAATGTTGGTGGAAACGTTGAGGCTTGACCCGCTCGATCCGTGGGCTGGGCAGCTGGCGGAAGGCGCGTTCCCGGGCGAAGATACCATGCGGCTGGATGTGGCTTTCGACTATGCACGCGCCGGATTTTATGCGGAAGCCATTCGGCTGCTCGGGGCGGCTGAAGCGCCGATGTTGGTCTATACGCGCGCGTATTGCCAGGCGCAGCTCGGGTGCAGCGCGCAGGAATCGCTCCGGAAAGCGGCGCAAGCGTCGCCGGATTACTGTTTTCCCAGTCGATTGGAAGAGCTGCTGGCGCTGCAATTTGCGATTGCAGCGAATCCGCGCGATCCGCGCGCCTCTTACTACCTTGGAAACCTGCTGTACGACCGGCGACGCCATCGCGAGGCAATCAACCATTGGGAACAATCGGCAGCGTTTGATCCCACATTCTCGGTGGTGTGGCGGAATTTGGGGATTGCTTACTTCAATATTCTGAAAAACCCGGAGAGGGCGCGGGAAGCATTTGAGCACGCCCGCTCGGCGAATCCTGCGGATGCGCGTCTACTGTACGAACAAGACCAGCTTGCAAAACGCACCGGGGCGGCGCCACAGGCGCGGCTCGAACGCCTCGAACAGCACTTGCAACTGGTAGCCCAGCGGGACGATTTGAGCGTGGAGCTGGCATCGCTCTTTAACCAGACAGGGCAACCCGAGAAGGCTTTGGCGCTCTTGCAATCGCGGCAATTTCAACCCTGGGAAGGCGGCGAGGGATTGCCGATAGCGCAGTACGTGCGCGCACATCTGGCTTTGGGGCGGCGCGCGCTCATGGAGGCCAAGGTGGGAACCGCTATCCGCGAGTTCGAAGCCGCGCTCGAAAATCCGCCACGAGCCGGGGAAGCGAAGCATCCGCTGGCGAATCAAAGCAACATTTACTATTGGCTGGGGATCGCGTGGGAGGCCATGGGCGAAGAAGAAAGAGCGCGGGAGTGGTGGCACAAGGCGGCGACCGCAATCGAAGACATTTCCGACCTGACATACTACAGCGCACTGGCCCTGCGGCGGCTTGGAGAAGAGGAGGCTTGCGAGAGCGCGCTTCGGCGGGTGTTGGCGCACGCGCGGCAAATGTTGCGTCGGCCGGCGAAGATCGACTATTTCGCTACATCGCTGCCTTCCATGCTGCTGTTTTATGAGGATTTGGAGGCGCGCAAGAAGATCACAGCAACATTTTTGAGGGCGCAAGCGCACGCTGGCCTGCGTGATTGGAAACGCGCCCGTCCGTTGCTGAACACAGTTTTGGAACTGGATCCGAATCACGCGATGGCAATGGATTTACGCGAGGAGTTGTTAGTGGAGCCGAGTCTGACGAATGAATACGTTTAACGCCCGCTACGCCTGGACCATCTCCTGCGCGGCGGCGCTCGGCGGACTCCTGTTCGGCTATGACTGGGTGGTGATTGGCGGCGCCAAGCCTTTCTACGAAAGTTATTTCCGGCTGACGAGCGAACAATCGATCGGTTGGGCGAATAGCTGCGCGCTGCTCGGCTGTCTCGCGGGATCGCTCGTGGCGGGCTGGGCGAGCGATCGTTTCGGCCGAAAGAAGTTGCTGTTGGTCTCGGCTGTGCTGTTCGCGCTGTCCTCCGCTCTTACGGCGTTGGCGGGAAGTTTTACCGCGTTCATCGGCTGGCGGATTACGGGCGGGCTCGCGATCGGCATCGCATCCAATGTTTCGCCCACTTATATTGCGGAAATCAGTCCGGCGCCCTGGCGAGGGCGGCTGGTAGCGCTGAATCAGCTCACGATCGTAGTGGGTATTCTGGCCGCCCAGATTGTCAACTGGCTGATCGCCGAGAAGGTTCCGTCCGATGCCACGGCAGAGATGATCCGGCAATCGTGGAATGGGCAATATGGCTGGCGCTGGATGTTCGCGGCAGTGGTCGCGCCGTCCATTATTTTTTTCTTGGCGGCGCTGTTCGTTCCGGAGAGCCCGCGCTGGTTATTGAAGAAGGGGCGCCCCGAAGGCGCCAGGGTAACGCTTGCGCGAATAGGCGGGAAGGCGTACGCGGAGGAGGCAGTGGGCGAGATTCGAGCTACGCTCTCGGACGGCGACGCGCAATGGGCCGACCTGCTCCGCCCGGGTATCCGGCGTGCCCTCGGTATCGGTATTGCGCTCGCCGTCCTACAACAGTGGAGCGGCATCAATGTCATTTTCAATTACGCGGAAGAAATTTATCGCGGGGCGGGCTATGGCGTGAGCGATGTGCTTTTCAACATTGTTATCACCGGAGCGATCAATTTGGTTTTCACCCTGTTGGCATTGCAATTCGTAGATCGAGTGGGCCGGCGTCCGCTGATGCTAATCGGGTGCGCGGGAATCGGAATCGCTCATTTTCTGATCGGGATGGCATATCGCGGGGGGCTGCGCGGTTTGCCTGTGTTGATCTTGACACTGCTGGCAATCGCCGGCTATGCGATGTCGCTTGCGCCCGTAACCTGGGTTTTGATTTCGGAAATTTTTCCGAACCGGATACGAGGACGCGCCATTTCGGTTTCCGTGTCGGCCCTGTGGATCGCGTCGTTCGCGCTGACATACTCGTTTCCCTCGATCAGCAAAACTCTGGGGTCTGGTGGAACGTTCTGGCTTTATGCTGGAATATGTTTCATAGGGTTCGTCTTCGTTTTCTGGGGCGTACCCGAGACCAGGGGAAAGACGCTAGAGCAAATTGAGCGCGAGTTGGCGGCTGCCTGAAAGGACCACGATGTTTCGTCGCTTCCGCGGAGAGCCGAGTACGGCGCGGGAGGTTGCGCATGCAATTTCACGCAGCCGCCGGGAGTTTCTGCGCGAAGCGACCGGCGCGGTGGCGGCGGGCACGCTGCTGTATCCGTATCCTCTCAGCGCTCTCACTCTGCCGCGTGCGCGCAAAGCCATCGTGGTGACGTTCGGCGGCGGCGCGCGCGACGACGAAACATTCGCGCCCGATGGACAGGACAACATTCCGCATATGCTTGCGGAACTGGCGCCGCGCTCCACGTTTTTTACGCAGGTGATCAATCGAGGCATTCTGGGCCATTACGTGGCCACGGCCAGCCTCGCAACGGGCGTGTATGAGACATTCAACAATTTCGCGAAGGTCTCGCCGGATCATCCGACCGTCTTCGAGTATTTCCGCAAAGACTTGAAGCGTCCATCGACGGACGCCTGGGTGATTGCGCCGAGCAATGGATTCAACCGCATTGGTGAAAGCGGGTATCGCGGATATGGTCCGGGATTTGGCGCCGGAGTGATCCTGCCGAAACGCCTGCTGGCGGCGGCGCTCGCGAATGGCGGCGAAGGGAATTTCAATCATCTGCTACGCGACAACTATGAGTCTTCCTCGTTCAGCCCGGTGGTCGGTGGCAACGATGTGGAACTGAAGACGCTCAGCGATATCTTCCAGTTATCTGTGGCTGATTTCGTGGCGCACGCGAAAAGCCTGGCGAGCCCCGACGAGCTTTCGGTCTACATCGCGCGGCAGCTCATGCACAAGCTGGCTCCGAGCCTGTTATGGATCACGCTGCACGATATCGATGTAGCGCATTCGGGAGCGTTTTCGCTTTACTTGGACGGGATTCGCCGGTCGGACCGGTTATGCGCGGAACTCTGGCGCACGATTCAAAGCGAGCCGGAGTACGCAGGGAAAACGACGATGTTCATCCTGCCGGATTTCGGCCGCGATTCGGATGCGAGCGCCGGCGGCAATGGTTTCCAGCACCATCGGACCGGCGATGCGACATCACGCACGACGTGGATGATGGCGCTCGGAGCGGGCGTGCGCGAAAACACGATTGTGGACCGGCCGATCGAATCGACGGACCTGGTTCCGACGCTCGGCTCCCTTTTGGGATTTTCGCCCAGCCTGGCGGAAGGCAAGCCGCTTCCAGAGGTGTTGTAGCCGCCATGCTTCCGCCACGACTCAGCGCCGAAGATTTTCGCGGCTATCCGCCGAAGGCACGGCAACTGGCGGTAGCGAATGTCGGATTGCTGCGGCGATTGCCGTTAGGCTTTGTTCCTTTTCTGCTCAAAGAGATCATTCTTTACGACTGGAAATTTCCGGCGGAACAGCAGGAGCTGAATGGGCAGATTGCGTATCTGGAACGGTTACCGGATGAGCGGCGGCAGGCGGAAATGGCGCGTTTTGCGAAGCTGCAGCTTGCCGCGCCGCTCGAGGCGTTCGATTGGGTAAATTCGCCGGGACAATTTTTGGAATTGCTTTCTGCACACCTGTGGGCCACGCACCAGACGGACGAATTTCGCGAGGCTTCCGAACAGTACGTTCACAAATTTTATGCGGCGTTTGAACGGCCGGCACTTCCGGTTCCGCGGCTCGGGATCGTGGTGCTCGGGGCAGGCGTAGGCGAAAACCGGTACTCGTTATTTCGCAAGCTGCGGCGAAATGGTGTTTACTTCAGCAACGTAAATCCGGCCAACGGCCTGGATGCCGTAGTTGAAACCGTGGGAACGAGAGCGGAAAAGTATCCACAAGCCTATGGGCACTGGTCGATTCAGGGTGCGGCGAAAATCGCGGCGCCGGGAGTAACTTGCGTTTCCTACGACGAGTTGACGCCGGTGCGCGGCGCGCTGGCCGAGAAGATGCGCGCCGCCTATGAATCGCCGAAATTTAATCCGGAAGTGCTGCGCACCGTGCTCGCGCAAGTGGAACCCGCGTCGCTCGGGATGGCTGGAGCCGGACGCGATCAAACGCTCGACCGGTTCCAACTCAGCCTACTGACGGAAGGATCCGGAACGCAGATTTACAGCACAACGTTTGTGCAATGGGCGGCCCGCGAGGCGCTACGGCGCGCGCAGCCGCTTACCTTGTTCACGCGCTATGCGGCGCGCCAGAAAGAGCGGCCAATGAACGAACTGCTCACGGGAACCGGACGCACGGTTGCGACCGACCCGGCGGGCTCGTTGATCGATGGCGACATGGGCGCCTACTATACATGGCTCAATCAGCAGCGGCTTCCGGGGGCGGACCAATCCGGGTTTCTGGTTTGGTTTGAGGGTCACGGTGAGGCCGTAGTCATTGGCCCACATCTGAGGGCCGGCACTTCCGACACCAGTCCCGTCACTCTCACAGAATTGCTGCGGAAAATTGCCTAGAAATACGTCAAGGGTATGCTGGAAGGGCAAATGACGAGACTTTTAGGAAAGAATGCGCTCATCACGGGCGCGTCCTCGGGAATCGGCGAGGCGATTGCTATCCGTTTTGCGCAGGAAGGCGCCAATGTCGCAATTAATTACAATAGCGGCGCGGACCGGGCGGAAAAGGTACGAGCTAAAGTAGCGCAAGAGAATAAGTCCGGCAAGTCATTGACGGTGAAAGGAAATGTAGCCGACGAACAAGAAGTAAAGACGATGTTCGCGACCGTCATTAAAGAGCTTGGGTCGCTGGACATTCTGATCAATAACTCCGGGATTCAGAAGCCGGCGGCGAGCGATGAACTCGATATGGCGGACTTCGATCGGGTACTCGGAGTGAATCTGCGGGGCTCGTTTCTGTGCGCGCGCGAAGCGATCAAACATTTTCTGTCACGCAAGGCGAAAGGCGTCATCGTGAACAATTCGAGCGTTCACGAGATCATTCCCAAGCCGAAGTATGCGCCGTATTCGATGAGCAAGGGCGGTCTCGAGAATATGACGAGAACGCTGGCGCTCGAATACGCCGACCGGAATATTCGCGTGAACTCGGTTGGGCCGGGTGCGATCGTCACTCCGATCAATCTGGCTTGGATCAACGACCCAAAGGCCAAAGCGGAAGTAGAGAGCCACATTCCCATGGGCCGCGCAGGCACGGCGGAAGAGATTGCTTCGGTGTTCGCGTTTTTGGCGTCGGACGACTCGTCCTATATCACGGGACAGACGCTATTCGCTTGCGGTGGATTGACGCTGTATCCGGAATTTCGCGTAGCTTGGTCTTCTGGGGAGTAGCGGAAAGTGTCCGGCTATAGAGCTGGAAGGGCGCCCAGTAGTACGGCTTGCGGTACTGCGTTTGGAGCAGTTTCAACTTGGCTCCCCGGAGCGCGGGCGCGTAGGATTGGCCGGACTCGACGGCGGCATAGAAGTAGCCCATGAACGCCGCGGTCGAACGATCGTTTACGTCCCAGAGGCTGGTGACGACGTTGCGTGCGCCGGCCTCAAAAAAGGCCCAGGCGAACCCGACGAGCCCTTCGCCGGAAAGGGTGCGAGCGCCCGCGCCACGGCAGGCGGAAATCGTGACCAGATCGGCATCGAGTGGGATTTCGGCGACGTCGCGCGCGTAGAGCCGGTATCGATTGGCCGTGAGGCGAAAGGATGATGGCCGAATCGAGCGGGCTTTGCTCGTTGGCATCGGCGTGGGTAACGAAATGGATGGTGGAAAACCGGCGGGGCTGAGCGGCGCGATACGCCTCGGGCGCCGCGGCCGCTTGCGTGAGAACAGTGGTCTGCGCCGGCGGGAAATAGCGGCGTATTTGTTGCATTTCGTTCGCGGCATCCGGAAGCGGGTCGAAGCCCGTGCCCGCCATAACCGGATCTCCCATGAGCAAGAGCGAGCGCTCGCGGGCGGAAGAGGGGCGTCCTAGCTGCAAGCTGCCTAGCGAAGGCGCTACCGATACCGTTACATCTTCAATCCAGTAATGCGGCGCGGGATCGCGAACGAGGAGGGTCTCGAAGTTCAAGCTGTGCAGAGATCCGTCGGGGATGAGCACTACGTGGCTGCCTTTGGCGATATAGGCTGCGGCAGGACGAACGAGCGTGTCATAAAGTCTCAGCCCAACCGTGCTGGCGCCGGCGAACGGATCGCGTTTCTCTTGCTGGATCAGCGCGCCGTAGGATGCGATTTCCCGATCGAGCTGTTGTTTGTCCGGAAGTGTGACCAAATTGAGTGAGCCGGGCGAAAGAATCCACAGATAGGAGCGCTTCGGCGCTAACCAATAGAACAGCACCGTGGTGTTGGCCGATTGGAGAGCATGTTCCAGCTGGTTGACGCTCATGCCACGTTGACCGGCAATATTTTCAGTCAGGACGCTGGCGCGGCTTGAATCGGCAACTTCGAGCGCCCGTTCGAAATCGTGCCGCTCGATCAACAGCTCGACGTAATCCTGATAAAGACCGATCAGATTGGAAAGAAATGTGATTTTGTATTCGTTATGGAGCTGGTCGGCGCGATTCGCGCCGATCACGCGCAGCGCGTTTTCGTAACTTTCCCTCGCATGCGTAAAATCGCCCTTTCCGGCGTAGAGCGCGCCAAGACCACGATAGACTTGCCACTGCACAGCGGGGACTTTGGTACCGGTTTGCAACGCTTCGAGATAGGCTTGGGTGGCCTCGGGAATGCGGCCTCGCCGATTCGCGATCAACGCGCGGGTCAACAGCGCATAAGCAAGCTGTTCGCGATCGTCTTTGCTGCAGGCATCGAAGGCTTGCCGATTGTAATGCTCGGCCTCGTCAAGTGAGCCAGCTTCTTCGAGCGCCTGCGCCACGGCACTCGCGACGGCAGCGAACTGAGTGGGCGAATTGCTTTTGTTGACCAGAGCAAGCGCCTGCCGGAAATAGCCAAGCGCCTTAAGATTCTCACCTTGATCCAGATAGATGTTGCCGAGTTCCAGATAGCTATTCTTTAGGGGCGTGACGAGACCAGCGTCCTTCTGTAGAGCTACTGCGTCCAAGCGCGACCGCAGGGCGCGGGGGAAATCACCAAGAGAGTAAAAACAAGTTGCGGTGTTACCGATGGCCGAGGAATTTAGCAGTACCGCTCCAATCTTGAACGCAATTCGGCTTGCTTCCTGGAAATAGGGAATAGCATCTCCGTAATGCGCTCGCTTGACGAAAGTCATGCCGAGATTTAAGAGCGCCGCGCAGCGCTGGTACTCCAGTCCATGCGCATTTGCGATCTGCAATGCCAGGCGCGCTGCCGATTCTCCTTTGACACGATCCTTGAGAAAGGCGGCCAGCAGGAGCTGAGTATCCGCTTCCACCTCATACTCGCCAAGAGCATGCGCGCTCGTCACGGTCTTGCGCAGCAAGTCCTCACCAGCAACATACTGCTGCCGGAGTAAGAGGACGTAGCCGCGGAGTTCCTGATAGCGCGGGACGAGACGGGGATATGCCGGCGGCAGTGGAACCACGAGCAATGCTTCCGCCTCGCGAGTGTCAAAGTTGTACAGATGCATTTCGGCGAGGAGCAGCTTGAATTTCCAATGCCACTCCGAGGCGGGCTGGTTCTCAAATCTCGCGTAACCTTCGCGCGCATATTCGCGGGCCAGCGAAAATCGTCCGTGAACAGCCTCGGCGCGCGCTGATTCGAAAAGCTTGTCCGGCGCGCGCGCGCAGCTAATCAAGAAGAGAAAACAACTAAAGATCTGAAAAGCTTGGCGGCCAAGTATCGCCGTTGCCCTGCGCTTCGCACGCCGACATGTCACCGCCAGTTGAGGAGCCAAGTTGAAAGCGTAGCAAGGTTACGCGCCTGTAGTTTTCGTCGATAAAGATCTCGCCGAAATAGATGCTGCCAAGACCTTCGACTTTCAATCGGTTGGTTCCGATGATATCGGTTTTATCGGGTTTCTTGCCCTGCCATTCGAGACCGGTGACGACGGTCCCGTAGATTAGTCCTTTTGAGTTCGGAATCTCATTCTTACCCGATGCCCTTCCCGTGGAGAAGAACAAGTTGCCATAGCGCTTACGGAAATCGGCGTCCTTTTCATGGCGTTGGACCAGCTTTGCCTTCGTTTCGTGCTGGGAAAAAACGTCGGCAACCGTATTGACCTTGAGGGGCACTCCATCGACCGAGACATCGCCGAACGTTGTCTCAAGCGACCGGAAGGCAATCGGATTGCGGCGGTCGGAAGCGCTCTCAAGACGAAGGTGCAACTGCTTGACCGCAAAAACGCGGCGTCCTTTTCCGGAGTCGAGAGGCACGTCCACTTTGAGCCCGCTCACCGTGGATTCGACAAAGGTATGCGTGGAGAGCGCATTATCGCCGTGATTGCCGTGGGTAAAGCCGGCGGCGCTGTGGACGTCGGCGAAATCGCCCAGCGCGCGGGTGGATGCTGAGTCAAACGAAATGATCTCGTGAAAGTTTTGCCCGCTCGCCTGAGCTTCAGCAAGGCCACCGGTGACCGGGAGGCAGGTAGGGGCGACGGCACGCACGAAAAGATCGTTCGGCCGGCGGATGTGCGCGGCCAATGCCACAGCGGCGCCGTTGAAGATGAATCGCTTTTCTACGGGGTTATCCATGAGGCTCCTTGTCCTGTATCGCAAACGAAAAACGGCTGATCACCGTTCCTGGTTGGGAAGCAGGTCTTAAGATCATCACATAACGTCCCGGAGGAAATCGCTGGGAGGGCAAGAGCAGTTCAAGAGTAAAGGATGCGACATTGCGAGGACCCGAGTCCACTTTGAGGAGCGAGCCGCCACCTTCGCGTTGAAAATCGCAAGTATAGGACGGATAGGCTTGTGGAGAATCCACATCGAAGCTGAGATTGAACATAGGCAAGCGGCGGTCGATCGCGACGATGGTTCCGCTGTCGCGCGCAGCGGAGGGAATCGGTACGGTTTCGAGAGCTTGCGGTCGGGTGAGACCCGGTATGTACACGAAATTCTGATAGCCAACGATCAGCGCTAAAGCAAGCGCGGCGAAAGCGGGAACGAGCGTTGCCGGCCTCAGCCAGCCAAGCCAGGTTCGGCCTGTTTTGGGTGCAGCGGATACGCGTTGCTCGGAGGTGTGTCGCTGATCTTCGAGAAGCACCTGCTTGAGGTTGTCGATGACGATTGCGTTGTGCTGGAGCTGCTCGGCGCAAATCTGGCAATCAAAGTAATGTTCTTCGAATTCCAGCCGCTCGGCTTCGTTCAGTTCGTTCAGCAGGTATTTATCGACCGCTTGGGTCTGTTCTGCCAGTTGGTGGTTCATAGCGTCTGTCTGATAGTGAACAAGACGGGCCGTGCGTTTCACTTAGCTCACTGCGGTCACAAAGGATTTAAGACCTGTTTCTTTTTCTAGTACGTTTCGGAAGCGGGCAAGGGCGCGATGCACACGGACGCGCAAGTAGTCGCGGTCAATACCGAGCTCGCGGCAAATCTGATCTTTGTCGCGGTCTTCGAGAAACACCTTTCGCAGAACCGTTTGGTCGGCGCTCGAGAGCTTATCCAACACCTGCCTAATCAGCTTCTTGCGCTCTTCCGTAATGTATCCGGATTCGGCGCTGGCGGACTCGTCCTCAGGTTCAGGGGCGTTCTCGGGAGGCTGCTGGTAACGGCTACCGGCGCGAAAGAACTCGGAAAGCACGTTGTCGCAGACGGCGTTGACGAAGGCGCCCAGCCGCTCAGGGTGCTCAAGGCCACCCTTATTTCGCAGTACGTTCAGTACGCGTAAAAAAGTTTCCTGGCGGGCGTCCTCGACCAGGTGAGAAGAGCGCAGCCGGCAGCGCAATTTAATAGAGAGCAACTCACCGAAATAGCGGCTAAAATGGCGCTCCGTCTCGGCATCGCCCTCGGTAAGTCGCGTAACGTAGCTTTGGTCGAATGACTGGCGCTCCAAAGTTCCTCTGAGCCGGTAGACACGATGGTACAACGGCGGATGGGTCAAATTACTCGAAAATTCCTGCGTAACGACAGACATGAGGCTTGATGTCGCTTGGTGACGCCGGACACATCAGCGTTTCAGCCAGTGACGTAATTTTTCCGGATTTCGACCGGGATTTCCGGTCGATAAGGGAATTAGCCGGGCGATATATGAGTAATAAGTACAAAATTCGAATGTATGAAAGCGGCGATGGCGAGCGCGTAACGCTATCCGGAACGATCGTCTTGCCGATCGACCGAAGCTTTGCGGTGCACGCGAGTTCAACGGAAGAAGCGGAAAATACGATCTGCCGGGATGTTCGCGCGGGCAAACTGCCTTGCGACCGGATTTATCAAATTTGCCCGCCCGTGGGAGATTGCGAGCAAATCCGTTCCGTCGTTATCTCCAGGGAAGGCGGCGGCCGGGCGGTGTTTCTCGATCAGGCTTCCGGGTTGTATTCGGAATTTCGCCGTCTTCGTAATGCGTAAATCGCCAGCCGTGCAAACTAGAGGATGTGACAGGAAGAACAACGGTGGCGATTACCGGCGCGTCCAGTGGTATTGGCGCTGTATTCGCGCGAAAATTGGCGGCGGAACACGATCTGCTTCTGATCGCGCGCCGCAAGGAAAGGCTTGACACGCTCGCGGCCGAACTCACAGCAGCGTATGGGACGAAGATCGAAGTTTTGGCGGCGGATTTAGCCGAGGAGAGCGATCTCGAAAGAGCGGCATCGCGCATTGGGAACGAGCCACGCCTCGCGCTCTTGATCAACAACGCCGGCTTTGGCGCTAAGGGTCTGTTTTGGGAAACCGAACTGGCGCCGCAGGAGCAGATGCACAGGCTGCATGTCATGGCGACAGTGCGGTTGACGCACGCCGCATTGCGAAACATGAGAACGCGCGATTTCGGAGGCATTATCAACGTGGCTTCGGTTTCGGCATTCGTGAGAAGCCCCGGATCGGTGAGCTACGGCGCGACGAAGAGTTGGATGACCGTATTCACCGAGGGGCTCTACCTGGAATTGAAGAGCGTTCGGTCCCATATTATTGTTCAGGCGTTGTGCCCGGGCTTCACCTATTCCGAGTTTCACGACACAATGGCCGTGGAGCGCAGGCAGCTCGCCGGACCCCGGTTCTGGTTGAGCGCGGAGGAGGTTGTGGATGCATCGCTCGAAGGACTGCGGCGGCGGAAATTGTTTGTGATTCCCGGCTGGCGCTATCGGCTTCTGACCATGTTGCTTTCGAAGATTCCCACGGCCGTGCGGCTGCGTGTGGAGGAAGCCGTTGGCAGAGCGAGGTTGGCGCCAAAGGAACGAGCCAAGTTGCATGACTGACTCCGCGGATCCGGTCAAGGTGCGAATGGAGTCTTTCCTCGTGGTGGGGATTGAGGCGCGGACTACTAATAAGCTCGAGATGAGCGGACAAGGAGCGATCGGAATGTTGTGGGGGAGGCTCACAAAAGACGCCTTGCTCGAGCGCATTCCACAACGCGTGGACGATCGGATCATCGCGGTCTACAGCGATTACGAAAATGACAAAGACGGCGAGTACAGCTATCTTTTAGGCGCGAAGGTCCGCGCGGCCACGCACGTGCCGGATGGAATGACTTCACGCGAGGTTGGGTCGGGCAAATACGCCTTGTTTACCGCAAAGGGCCGTCCGCCGGCGGAAATGGTTATCGGCATCTGGAAAGAAGTCTGGTCGCTTGAAACGAGCAAGAAACTGGAGCGCGCTTACAAGACAGATTTCGAGGTTTACTATAACGGTCCGAGCGCGAAGCCGCCGACCACACTGGTGGATGTCTATATTGGATTGCGATTGTAGAGCACACGCTCCGAGAAAACGATTGCTTGATCAGCTACGGCTCATTGCCGCTTGGGCAGCGCGCGTACCGCGCCGGTCGAGATGCCGCCATCCACGAGCAGGATCTGGCCCGTGATGTAGCGGCTCGATTCAGCGGCGAGAAACACGACCGTGGAATCGAGATCGTCAGGCGCGCCGGGGCGCTTCATGGGAATGCGGTCGCTTAAATATTCGACCCATTCCTTGTCTTCGTACATGACTTTGTTCTGCTCGGTGCGAAACCAGCCGGGAGCAAGACAGTTTACCGTGATACCGAACTTGCCCCAATCATCGGCGAGGCTCATGGTCAACTGGCGAATGCCGCCGCGGCTTGCGGTGTACGGCGCCAGACCCGCATAGCCGGCCACGCTCGTGACTGAGCCGATATTGATGATGCGTCCATAGCCGCGCGCGACCATGCGCCGCGCCACCGCCTGCGCCACAAAAAAGCTGCCGCGCAGGTTGGTGTCGAGGATGGCGTTCCAATCGTCCCAGGTGACGTCCAGCGCCGGTTTGCGAATGTTCATCCCGGCGTTATTCACGAGAATATCGATTTTGCCGAAAGCTTCTTCAGCAAGAGCGGCCATGCGCTCGATACTCTCGACGCTGCGAACGTCCAGTTCCAGAGGTACGGCGCGGCGGCCGAGCTTTTCTATTTCCGCTTGAAATGGAAGAAGCGCGTCGACGTGACGGCTGGTGAGAATCAAATCGGCACCCGCCTTGGCCAGTGCGCGGGCGAAATATTGGCCGAGGCCCCGGCTGGTTCCGGTGACGATGGCGACGCGCCCAGTAAGGTCGAACAGCTCGTTACTCATTGGACCCAGACTTGGTCAGCTCTGCGACGGCGCGAGGACGACCTTCATCAGATTAGGCTCACGCGCATGCAGCCGCTCGAACCAGCTTGCACCTTCGGCAAGCGGGGCGACGACGCTGATGAGCGGTTTGACATCCACGACGCCGCGGGCCAGCAGGTCGATGCATTTCGGGTATTCGCCGGAGGAGGCGGCCGAGCCCTGCAACCTGATTTGGCGGCTTACGACCATTTGAAGCGGAATTTCGACGGCAGGCGCGACGTTACCAATGAGGACGACAGTTCCGCCTTTGCGCACGCTCTCGATGGCGGCCTTGATTGTAGGAGTGCTGCCGACAGCTTCGAGCGCCACATCCACGCCCGCGCCGGAAGTGAGCTTAAGAATTTCCGCGACCGCATCGGCCGTTTTCGCATTGATGGTCGCAGTGGCGCCCAGTTGGCTCGCAAGGGCGAGGCGCGTATCGTCTATATCGGTGACAATGATTTGCGAGCAGTGGACCTCGCGCAGCGCCTGTAGAACGAGAAGCCCGATCATACCCGCGCCCACGACAAGCGCCGTTGCGCCGCGTGGGATTTCTGCGAGCGAAACGGCGTGAACCGCGACCGCCAATGGCTCGATCATCGCGGCCTCCGCGAAAGGCACGCTAGGCGGGAGAGGATGGAGGACGCGAGTAGGGACAACCACGTATTCGGCGAATGCGCCGGGGCGGCGATATTCGGGCGTGGACACGCCGAGCACTTCGCGGCGCTCGCAAAGATTCATTTCGCCTTTGCGGCAATATTCGCACACGCCGCAATAAATCGTGGAATCGAAGGTAACGCGGTCTCCTTCGAGCGGGCCGGCCGCACGATTGCCGCGCGCGGCGATGGTGCCGGCGGCTTCATGACCCATGACGATAGGTGGAATGCGGCGCCCCGATCCGCCATCATAACCGTGTACGTCGCTGCCGCAGATGCCGCATGCCTCAACTCGAATGAGCACCTCTTCCGGCCCGGGGCGCGGCATCGGAACCTCCACCATCTCCAGCCTTCCGTATTCGGAAAGCAACAAAGCTTTCATCATGACTGGATGGTATCGAATTGTCTCAGCGGCCACCTCGGCGAAGCTGGTCGCGGAACATATTGGCGAATGGCTGGACGGCGACGGAGCGCAGGTCCTCGATCGCTACTTTCATTTTTCGCCGCCAGTTCGGGTACTCGGCCGTGCTGCCGGGCAGATTTTGTTGCTCGGTTTCCTTCGTGAAGTCTTCCTGATTGAGCAGCAGGATCATGGAGGGCATCCCCGCAAGAAAGCCAATGATCGCGTTGTGCAGGTCGCCATTCAGATCGGGCACGTTTTCCGCGTTGCGTTCGAAATCTTCGGGCAGCAGATGCTCGGCATGCAAGGCGTCAAGCATGCCCTGCTTTTCACGGCGACGATCGTGAATCTGGTTGCGATAGCCTTGCTCGTCCGCCAAACCGGCCGCGCGCCGCGCTTCGATGTCGCGGCCCAGCCAGAACCCGGCGAGTGTAGGCAGGTCATGGGTGGCGCTAGATACGAGCGCTTGACGCGGATACTCGGCGCTCGCGCGGAAAGCTCCGTCGCGCGAATGCTTCTCAAAATAGAACAGGCGGTAGCTCAAGATTCCGAAGCGCGAGAGCATGTCGCGGATTTCGTCGGTAACCGTTCCGAGATCTTCACCGATGATGACGTTTTCGGCACGCACGCTTTCGAGCGCGAGGATTCGCATCAGGTCGATTGCGTAATCGCGCACGTACGCTCCGTCACGGGCCTCGAGCCCATCGGGAATCCAGAAAAGACGGAAAAGCCGCATGACGTGATCGATGCGAAGGGCTCCGCCATGCGCGACGATTTTGCGAATACTGGCGCGGTACAGGCGATATCCGCTAGCGCGATGGACGCGCGCATCGGGTGGAGGAAAGCTCCAGTCCTGTCCATTGGGAGAAAAATCGTCAGGCGGGGCGCCTACGCGGCACCCATTCACAAAGAACTCTCGATGCGCCCACAGATCGGCGCCGCAGCTATCGGTGGCGACCGCTAAGTCGTGATACAAGCCGATCTCCATACCGCACGTTTTGGCATGCCGCTGGGCGTTGGAAAGCTGCTCCTCGATGACGAACTGGATGTACTTGTAGAATTCGACGGTGCGCGGATGACGTTGCGCAAATTCCCGAGCGGCGGCTGAATCGGGGGATTGGTATTCTTCAGGCCAGTCGCGCCAAGTCCAACGGCCGCGGTCTTGCTTATGCAGGATCTCGTCCAGCGCGCAATACAGCGCGAATTTGTCGAGCAGTTCGCCCTCACGGGCGCAGTAATCCGTGAACGCGCGAGCGCGCTGCGGATCTTTCCGTCTGGCGAACCCGCGGTACAAAACCTTTAGGAAACGCCGCTTCAGCGAAGCCACCTCTTCGTACTCGACAAACTCGGCTTTGCGCGCCCTGTCTATTTTTTCCTGAATGCGGGACGACTGGAGCAAGGCTTGCGCGCAACGAGATGACGCAAACTCAGGAACGCGCTCGATATCGATATAGATCAGATTTTTGTAGTAAACCGAGAGCGGTAGGTAAGGGCTGGTGTTATAGGGCACGCGATTGTGAAGTGCGTGCAGCGGATTGACGCCGAGAAGATTGAACCCCAACTCGCCATGCGCCCATTCGACCAGCGCACGCAAATCAGTGAAATCGCCGCATCCCCAATTTCGGCTGGAGCGCAATCCGTAAAGGGTTATGTTGAAGCCGGCCGTCTTACCGCCGTGCGCTAATTTGGCCGGAAGATACGCTCGATCCGGGCAGACGATCAAATGCGCGCTGGCGACCGTTTCACCGTTCATCATCAAGCTCAAATGGTGATAGCCCAGAGGCACCTTCTTGGGCAGCGGCCATTCGAGCGTCGACCAGCGCCGGTCGCCGAGAACGACTTGGCGGACCTCATGCAGGCGCGCGGCATCGAGGCTGCCTGTAAGAATTTCTCCGCCTTCGAGTGCGATTTGAAAGCCGATCGATCCGCTCGCGGGAAAGGGGAGCGCCAGCGGTACGCTCTTTTCCGATTCACTTAATACCAGCGTTTTCGCCACAATCGACGTGGCATTTTGTGAAAAGAGATGCAACCGCTGCTCGTCAATTTTTTCGGCGCTCGAAATATCCCATCCCAGAGCTGTCAAAATTCGGCGAATGGACTCCGCGGCAACTTCATGCCGATTATGAAAAATGTCCCAATATTCGCGATCGATGCCGCATTCGGAGGCGGCGCGTAATAGCGCGTCATCATAGCTTGTGGAGCTCTCGAACGTAATTTGCGGGACATCCATGTATTTAAATTCTAGGCGGTGCCCAAGCCAAGCTGTCACAATATTCGTAAACCGGAGGCAACACTGCCCGCTAGAACAATTCTGAAATGGACTGCAGGCGCGGTGACCGCGCTAGCGCTGGCATTTACTGCTTATCGAATTTTCGACCCGGCAAAACCAACTCTGGCCGCAGAGATGCAGCGTGCACAAGCGCAGGTGGACCATGGCGATTATGCCACCGGGGTGAAGGCGTTTTCGGACCTGATCGAAAAGCACCCGCGCAACAAAGCCCTGCGCTCGGCAAGGGTGGATGCAGCGATGCTGTGGATCAGGAACTATCACATCGCCGGGGCGGAGGGGAAAGACATAGCTGGCGCGGCCAACGCCGAACTCTCGCCGCTCATCGCCATGCTGGAGGCAGAATCGGCTGGAGTCGGCGGGGCGCAAGCAGCCACTCTCGCAGCGCATCTGGGCTGGGCGCATTTCCTCAGATTTAAAATCGCCGAAGCCGACATGATGGAGAGTGCCGAGCCTTACTTTCGCCAGGCGCTGCGCCTGAACGGACATGACGTTTATGCGAATTCCATGCTCGGCAATTGGCTTCTGCAAACCAAGCGCGATGCGGTCACCGAAGCGATCGATTGTTTTCATACTGCTGTAGAAACCGGCGAAGAGCGTGAGTTTGTGCGGCAGTTCGAGCTGGGTGGATTATTGTCGAGCCCGGAGCAGCCAACGGCGCAGCAAGAGTTGGTGAGATTAAGCAACGAAATGCGAAAAAACGGCGAGTCTATTGACGGAGGACGAAAAGCACCGGATTTTAGGGATGTACAGCGTCGCTCTCGGCTAGCCGGGCCGAGTTGGCAAACTTGCTATCCGCGGTTCCGCCCAATGAGAGTTGGGCCACCTACGTATGGCTTGACGATAGCGTCGATCGGAGCGATCCCGAATGGCAGGAACTCAAGCACACCTTTGTGCTGGCAAATATCGATGAATTGGCCGGGCGCGGGCAGGAAGCCTTAGCACTTTACCGGCGGCTGGCGCAAAGCCGACGGCTGGCGGAATCGAGCAGCCTGGGGCTGCGTACGCGCGAGGCGATCCAACGCTTGCAGACGCATCACATGGGATAATCAAGGCGTGGCCGACCTGGACCGATTCGAAATAAGCCAGCCGCCGGAGTTGTTCGCGCGCGCGGATGAGGAAAGCGCGGAGTTCGGCGACAGCATCATCACTACGACGCTCGACAGCGCACTAAACTGGGCGCGCAAAAATTCGCTCTGGCCGATGACGTTTGGTTTAGCTTGCTGCGCGATCGAAATGATGTCCATGATGGCATCGCGCTACGACGCGGCGCGTTTTGGCGCGGAAGTATTTCGGGGATCGCCCCGGCAATCCGATTTGATGATCATTGCGGGCCGGGTATCGAACAAAATGGCGCCCGTAATTCGCCAGCTCTACCGCCAGATGCCAGAGCCCAAATGGGTGATTTCGATGGGCGCTTGCGCGACCTCGACCGGCGTGTTCAGCAACTACGCTTTGATTCCGGTGAACCAGGTGATTCCGGTGGACGTTTACGTTCCCGGCTGCCCGCCGCGGCCCGAGCAACTGATTTACGGGATCATGATGCTGCAGGAAAAAATCCAGGCCGAGCGCGGAACTGTCAGGAAGACGCTCAACCTGGCGTAGTCATCTTTTCAAAGGATCTTCGATCCACGGAGGCGTGGCTTCGACGAGCCCACCTAAAATCGGATCCACCTTTTCAAGCGCCTGTTTCATTTCCCACGCAATCTTGCGATAGGAGAAATGGCCTTTCACGCCGCTGCGCAGGCGCGAGATATAGTCGAGCTCGGCAAAATCCATTTTGAAGAGAAAACGCGAGCGTGCCGCAAGCGGCAGGAGGTACTGAGCGCCCGGTTGCGACAGTTTGTCAATCGTGGAGCCGGCGAGTCGGAGCGCGCCCGCAAAAATCTGCTCGGCGCCGCATTGCGCGAGGACCGCGGGGGTTTCATAGCCAAGCTTGTGCGTGTACTGCTGGCGGAATTGCTGGCAGCGCCGATGGCGATGCAGATCGCGATAGGCGCCGATATCCATGACGAAATCGAAGACGTAGGGCGCGCCGCGAAACTCGCGGGCCAGTTCGCCACGGCGATTGTGGCCTCCAGCCGCGAGATCCAGAATATCCTTACGCCGCGCGGCCGGCCATGCGCAGGCGAGTTCGTAAAGCTCGCGATACGGGCGATCGGTGACTGGAAAAAGCAGCGTGGCGCAGATGTCGGCGAGTGAATCGTGCGGCTGCGTCAGGCCGACAGAATTCACCGGCTCGTTCGAAGGCGGGGGTAAGTGATGAGCCGCCCACTCGGTAAGATCGGCACGCCGATGAGTCGCGCGGTCGTCCGGGCCGGCGTGACGAGCTAATGTGGGCGCAATTGCGTCGTTCGAAGCAGTATCCGGCTGCCAGCCACACTCGGGCGGCAACGCGCAGGCATGGACGAGTTCTTTTGCGAGTTCGCGCAGTTCTTGAAATTCGGAAGCCATCAACCGGCGGACTTGCTTTTCGAGAGTGCGGATACTGGTGACTTGGCCGACGCCGGTCGGGATGCCGAAGGGAAGCAGGTAGCGGGCCACATCGAAGGCGCGCGCCGCGAGATTGCGCCGGTAGGCATCGGGCTTCATATCCTCAGGACGCGGAAGGCTTTCCTCTAGAAAACTCTGGACGCGCTGCTGCACTTCGCGATATGCCTTCAACAACGCTTCGGCCGAACTGGAGTACAGCGCCGCTTCGGCGGCGGTAAATTCGGGCGGAACGATTGCCTCTGATTTCGAAAAATCCTGGTAGCGCGAGCTTCTGGCCTGGCCGTCCCAGAGCTGCTCATCTTCTATTTCGGTGGCGGCCAGTTCGGATACGCCCTCGAAGCAGATCGTAACGTGGCCCAAGTCGGCAATCGACGCATGGCCGTATTGGAAATAGAAGCTCTCCAGAAATTTCGCGGAATCGTGCGTACGGACCCAATCGAGCGAATCGCGAATCGAATCCGGCGACCGGCTGTAACGTGCCAGAGCATAGGCCAGCTTTTCCGGCGGCATTGGCGCGACGGTCAATACACGTTTGGGAGCCGAATGCGGCAGGGGCATGGGTGCGGACATGCAGCCGCTATGATAGCGGATTCGACATGCAAATCAGAATCAAGAAACTTCATGGCAACGCACGCCTTCCGGAGTACGCGCACGGACCAGCCGAAGATGCGGGCCTCGATATCCGCTGCCTGGAAAATACCGTGCTTGTTCCGGGCGTTGCACAGGCGGTAGCAACCGGCCTGGCGCTCGAAATTCCTACGGGTTACGAAGTGCAGATTCGGCCGCGCAGCGGTCTGGCGCTGAAGCATGCGATCACGCTTCCGAATGCCCCGGCGACTATCGATCCGGGCTACCGCGGCGAATTGCGGGTGATTCTGCTGAACCTCGGCACATCGCCCTATGAAGTGCATGCAGGCGACCGCATTGCTCAGATGGTGGTTGCAAAGTACGAAGCCGTGGAGTGGGAAGAAGGCGATTTATCGGAATCGTTACGCGGCGCGGGCGGATTCGGTTCTTCGGGCCGTTGACTCAGCTTTTGCCGACTTCCGTTGTCAGACGGCTTGCCACGGGCTGGGTTTGACCGGCATACTTGTTGCCGGCCTTCTTGTAGTAGGGGACGGACACCGGCGAAGAGAGCTGCTCGAAGGTGAAGGAGCAGATGCGCATGCCGGGATACAGCGCCACCGGCATGATGCCGAGGTTGCTCAACTCGAGCGTTGCCTTGCCGCGCCAACCGGGATCGAACAGGCCCGCCGTGCCGTGGACGATAATGCCGATGCGGCCCAGGCTGGAACGACCTTCGAGGCGCCCGAGCACGTCGTCATCCAGCTCCAGAGTTTCTTCAGTAATCGCAAGGGCGAACTCGCGCGGCTGCAGAATGAACGCCTCGCCAGGTTTAACGTGGACCGCGCGCATGAGGTCCTGGATGGCGCCTTTTTCGCGAACGTCGATAAAGGCGTGGCGGCTGTGTTCGAAGACGCTGAACTCTGCGCCGAGCCGAAAATCGACGGAGCAGCTACCGAATTGTTCCGGAGGAAGACTCGGCGAGACCCGGATCTTACCAAGCTCGAGATAGCGGCGAATATCGACGTCGGAGAGGACCATAGCAGTAGCGGGCGAACAGCCATCCTAGCACGCGGAAGATGTTATATTGAGGAGGTTGTGGCGCTGCTGTGGCGCGCCCGCAGTGGGCGGCTAGCTCAGTTGGGAGAGCACCACGTTCGCAACGTGGGGGTCGTGGGTTCGAACCCCATGCCGTCCACCAAATTACAGCCAACTTTTTGTGGTTGCCAAAACTTGCCGGACCATACGTCCCGCGCCGAGCGCGAAATGCGCGCCTGCCGCTGAATGCATTCCCGGCACACAGTTCGGTCCTACCGAAAACGGAACGAAAGGGCCGTGGCTTTCCTGGCGCGGTAGATAGCGTTGCACTGGCACACAACCGCTATTTGGCTGATTTCGCTAGTTTCGATCGCGCTGGTTCTCATACGGCCCAAAGGGTTGGCGGAGTCTTGGTGGGCGACGGCCGGCGCTTGCCTGCTCGTGCTCAGCCGGTTGATTTCACCACGTTCGGCTATCCACGCGGTAGGCAAGGGAGTCGATGTTTACCTGTTTCTGATCGGCATGATGATTATGTCGGAACTGGCACGCCGCGAGAGCGTGTTCGATTGGGTGGCGGGGCACGCTGTGCGAGCGTCCAAAGGCTCCCGGAGCCGTCTGTTTCTTTTGATCTATGCGGTCGGTATCGTCGTGACTGTTTTTCTCTCGAATGACGCCACGGCGGTTGTCTTGACGCCCGCCGTTTTAGCGGCGATCCGGGCAGCGGAAGCAGAAGCCTTGCCCTATCTGCTCATCTGCGCATTCATCGCCAATGCAGCGAGCTTTGTACTCCCGATTTCCAACCCCGCCAATCTGGTCGTGTACGGCGGCGACATGCCGCCGCTCGGGCAATGGCTGGTAACGTTCGGCTTGCCCTCGCTGGTTTCCATTCTCATGACCTTTCTGGCGCTGCGCTGGCTGGCAAACAAGCTTCTGCAAGGTTCAGTGAGAACGAATGTGGACGGGCAACCGTTGTCCTCAGCCGGCAAACTGACTCTTTATGGCATTGCCTTCCTTGCCATCACACTCATGACTGCCTCGGCGTTGAATTTCGACCTTGGCGCCCCCGCCTGCGTGGCGGGGCTTCTTGTCGCGGCCGGTGTCTCGATTCGCGATCGCGGTACACCGAAAGACATTGCCAGGGAAATCTCATGGAGCGTCCTGCCGTTGGTAGCTGGACTTTTCGTGATAGTGGAAGCGCTGAACGGCGCGGGCGCACTGAGTGGGTCCATTCATGCGCTTCAAGAAATGAAAACCTGGCAACCCTTCAGTGCAGCGCTCAGCTCCGGCTTCGGCATCGCCCTGATTTCGAATCTTATGAACAACCTTCCGAGTGGATTAATCAGCGGAGCGGCGGTGAAGGCGGCGGGAGCGACTGGTCCCCTCCGGAACGCCGTCCTGATCGGGGTCGATCTCGGGCCGAATCTCTCGGTGACGGGATCGCTCGCCACGATTCTCTGGTTGGTCGCCATCCGGCGCGAAGGCCAGGAAGTGGGATTCTGGAAGTTTTTGAAATGGGGAGCGTTGGTAATGCCTCCGGCACTTGCCTTGTCTATTCTGGCTACTCTACTCAGTCCATAGACGTGTCATCCGAGCGCCGCCCATCCAATTCCCTGCCCGGATTTCCGAAAGCCTGGCTCGCCATCGGACTCGCGTGGTCGGCAGGTTTCGTCGATGCCGTAGGATGGCTGGCGCTTCTTCACGTCTACACTTCGCACATGACCGGCAACACGGCGTCGTTCGGAATCGACTTTGCTCAACAGAATTGGCTCCAGGCGCTCCATCACGGCTGGCCGCTTATTCCGTTTCTGTTCGGTTTGCTTTTCGGCGCTGCAACGAGTAGCTGGGCGCGCCGCCACGGGTGGCATTCTTCGTTTTCTATCGCACTAGTGACGGAGCTCGTTTTATTAGGGCTCTTCATTTGGTTAGGCTCGCTTTACTCAATCCGCGGGGCCATCAAACCGCCCTCGTCCGCGATGCTTTACTTCCTGCTCTCGATGCCGACAGCCGCTATGGGACTCCAAACCGTCACTGTGACCCGGGTATTCGGCTTGCGAGTCTACACGACTTATCTGACCGGATCGCTCGCGAAGTTTGCTGAAGCCGTTGTTCACTACGCATTCTGGTTTTATGACCGGACGCGTGGCCATTCTCGTAAACGCTTTTGGATGGCAGTTCGAATCAGCGCACATCAACACTATGCAAGGCACGCCGTGCTTACCGGAGGATTATGGATTGCTTTCTTCTTAGGCGTCATTTGCGGCGCGCTTTTGAAGGAGCGATATGATCTCTTCTCTCTCTTATTTCCGGCCGCTATCCTGCTCGTCGCCACTATTGTGGATCTCCTCCGTCCTGTAGCTGCGGCCGATGAACCGCGAGCCTGGGACGACATGTAGTTCCTGCTGCCGGTTGTTACGAACATTTACCCGCGCATCAGGCTCGATTTTGTGACAAAACACACGGTTTTACCCCCTATGATGGGGCAATGATGGTTTCAAATGGGATTGGAAACCTTTGCTTGGTCTAAGCAGCTATGAAACTTGATCCGCAGACGACAATCGCAGATTTATTGCGGGCCCTTCCTAGCTCCGCTCTGGTTTTCGAGAAGTTAGGGATCCACCCTACCAATAAAGAAAATACAAGCTTGCAACAGGTATGCGCGGATCGGGGCATCGACTTAGCAGAGTTCCTGCGAGAACTGGATGAGATCGATTGGGAGAAAGAATCGCTGGGCGGACAAGATTCTCATTTCTACTGAAGGGAAGTTTCGTGTCCCCGCATGCACTGGCGAAGAGCCGCTTCTGTTTCTGGAATCGCGAGCGGGAGAGCCGTGAAAGTCGCCCCCGCCAGAAGAAGAGACCATAGAGAAAGCGAACGGAATTTTCTGCATTCCTCTATGGTGAGCTTTCCGGCAAAGGCGGCATCCGCAAAAAGTTTAATGCTCATGCATATGGGCGCCGATGGATGCGTGCGCCAGCGATGCTCGGACCCTCGGCCAGCCAGGCAAGCAGTTACCGCGTAGCTCGCGAGACCGAGTAAGGCGTCTGGGATTTCCAGGGTGGAATAGGCTTGAGCGGAACCGTGAATTTTTTCCGCGTTGAAACCCCGCCAGCACGGTTCTGGCAGCTTCTTTAAGATGCCCATCTGATAAAGCGCTATGCCCCCGAGAACCGCGGATGAGAATAGCGACAATCCAAGAATGTTGCGGCGCTGTTTTAAGAACGGGCCCGATCCTGTACGCAGCTCGCGGCCGAGTTGGTCGGGGCTCAACTCGCCGCTCATTATCGTCCCCTCCGCAGGCCCAGCAGGAGCCCCGTCAATGCTAATCCAGCAAAGGCGACCAGACCGCGGTGAGCCGTGAGGTTGATTAGCGCAAGATTCAGAGAACTCTGCACGCTATAAGTGCTAGCGCGATTATCAAAGACTCCGTGCGCGGCATAGTCGCCCTGCACGGGTTCGAATAAGTTGTCCGGCCGATCCGGTGAAACGGGTTGAGAAGTCTGCTGGCTATCGAAACCATGTCTCGCGAGATAGTGATCCGCGAAAGAAGGAGCGACCTCCTGGCCGTAGATGGCTTCGACGGTCGGCCAACCGACGTACACTTCGCGCCTTTTGTGTTGCGCGGCCCATACAATCGCGCGCGCCGCCACTTCCGGTTGGTAGATCGGAGGTACCGGCTGCGGATGGCGCGGCAGACGCGTGCGGCACCAACTGAACTGCGGCGTATTCATGGCGGGGAGCATTACCGCCGTGATGTGTACGTTGCTCTGATCGTGCAGGAGCTCCGAACGGATGGAGTCAGTGAATCCCACAATGGCGTGTTTAGCGCCACAATAAGCGGATTGCAGCGGAATGGAGCGATACGCGAGGGCCGAGCCTACCTGTACGATGGCGCCGCAATTGCGGGAGCGCATGCGTTTGAGAGCCGCCATTGTTCCGTAGACTTGCCCGAGATAGGTGACTTCCGTCGCACGCTTGAATTCCTCGGGTGTGATGTCGAGGAACGGCGCGAATATCGTGGTCATCGCATCGTTGATCCAGATATCGATCGGGCCAAATTCCCGTTCCGTCCGCTCGGCGGCGTCTTCCACTTGCCGCGCATCCGCCACATCGGCCGGCAAAACGAGCGCCTTTCCGCCTAGTTCCTCTACCTCGCGCTTGGCTGCTTCCAATCGTTCCCGCCCGCGCGCGATCAATCCGATATGCGCTCCCTGGCGCGCCAACTCCCGGACCACCGCGCGCCCTACTCCCGCCGATGCGCCGGTGACCACCACAACTTTTTCTCGAAGTAAATTTTTCATTTGTTTTTTCCTACTGTGCTTCGACGCGATAATTCCGGCCTTCCCATTGCTTATGGTTCGTCCAGAAAAATGTAAATTCGATTTGCGAGTGGAAATCGGATGGAGGCACGTCGAAATATTCTGCTCCAATGCTGGTCGAATGGGAGTTGCTATCCTTCCATGTCTTCCAGTTATCCACGGACCAGCGGATGCGGAACGGCTCAGGCGTGCAGATGCGAAGCGTGCGCCCCTTTGTTGCCAAGCGAATCGGGTGCTTCGGCAACCAGAACTCGATTTCACTCCTCGCGTTGCCGTCCACATAGCGGGCGACAGCGTCAGGAATCAGATCGAAAACCTCGCCGTCATGACACGAACGAAGCAGCCGCAGATATTCTGAATGGGCCCATAACAGAGGATTCGCCGAGCCGGACGGGTAGCCGCAATGCATGTGTGCTTCCGGTCTGTCCACTTCATCCCAGATCTGCTCCGGCAACAGGCATGTCCCGTTCGAGAATTGTTCCATGGCATGGAGCAGCGGACGGTAATCATGACCAGCGGCAAGCTCATAATGCGCTCGTTCGCCAGTAAGCAGGGGCCACGAACCGCCTCTGCCCCACCGGATATAAGGACCTCCGCCGGGTTGCTGTCCATAACCATCGTGGTTGTATCGACGCCAGCAGGGGCCTAAAGGTGTGTCCGTCTTGAGAGTGGCATCCACCACTCGCAGGCTCTGAACGATCAGGGGATCATCGGCCGCGAGGATTCCATATCGGACTAGCTGAAGAAAACCGGCATCGACAATGCCGCGAGCTGGATACGTTTGTCGCGCGTCCGGAGGTTGGCTGGTCAGGAACAACTCAGCTTTATTGATACTGCCGGGGCCAGCCACTTCTCCCGGTTTCGCCGGATTCAGCCGCACGAAATAACGCTGCGATCCGGACAGCAGCGTCCCTTCGGTCGTCACGGTCCATTCTTCAAGATGCGCGCGAAGGAAATCGGCATAACTTTCGAGGAATACCGTCTCCTGCTCATCTTTCGCTTCTCTTGCGAAGGCGGCGGCACAAAGGAAAGCCGCAATAATTGCCGCAAGAGTGGATGGCGAATAACCGCTTGCCTCTTCCCAACGCTCCTCTCCCGTTACGGGTCCGCTATGAAGGAGAAAACTAACGGCACGCTTCACCATCACTCGAGGATCGAATTTGCCGAGCAGCCGAAGCTTACGAAGCCGCCAGGCGAGCAACACTGGAAACGCCACTTCGTCCAGTTGCATTCCCTTCCAGTACGCTTCGCCATCCACCCAGAAATTTTGCGGAAAGCTGCCATCTTCTTCCTGTCTGGCAGCCAGGTAGATCAATGCGCGCAGAGGAGCAGCGGTATTTCCAGCCGCGAGAAGGCCCATGGCGGTTTCCACCATGTCCCGTGTCCAAACCAGGTGATAACCGCCCTTTCCTTCGTAGTCGTTGCGCGCTTCGCCCCATGGAATCGTGAGCGACGCCACGAACGCGCCTTGAAAGAGTTTGTCTTCGTGAGTCAGTAATAGGTTGTAACTTGATTCGAAAAGGCGTCCTTTGTCTCCACTCATGCTTTCGAGAGAATTTCTCCGATTGGCAGCCGTCTTCCATTGATCGATGAAAACCTTTCGTTGATCGTGATAGTCCACGCCCAGGCTTTGGAACAGAACGGAAATCGCGCTCGAAAGCGTTTCCCCAAAGGCTAAGGCGATGGTGAACTCTCGCGAGTTCGAAAGATCAAGTTCACCCGTTAGAGCGACATTTCCGTTTTTGGCTTCGTCGAACTCAAATTCCATCCTGCGGCGCCGCGAGATGTCAGTGTATCCGTCGCTGGAGCCGACGTATCCACAGGAAAGCCGGCGGAATAGACACGATGCTCCAAGCACGAGCCATCGATTATTCTTATTCGCAACCAGAAGCTCCCGGCCTGAGACCTCGACGACAAATGCGTTGTTTCCTCCCCCACCCAACTCCAGGTGAGGAGCGCACAAAACGTAGGTCTTCAGGTTGCGCAGGAACTGCTCGTTTCCTTCGAGCTTCGTGTGCAGCAGGACGCAAGGCCGCATAGGATCCGCGATGATTTCTTTTGAGAAAGTGAAGCGGTTCTTACGATCCCGATTGCTGATTCGGTATCCCTGCGAGGGCTCCATTCGTTCGATGCGGCAATCAAGATCTCGCTTTTCCTCCAGAAACAGGCCATCTCCGTCGGCGAAAAGGAACTCCAGATCGCGCAACTGCGGGCGATCGACGGTCGGATAATAAACTTCCGTCAAAATACCGCGCCAGATCGTGAACCATACATGGCTGCCGGGCGAGTACGCGGTCCCGATTCCATTTTTGTCGGCGTGGCTCCAACGCGGCTGGTCGCCCGGAGCCCCGAATGCGCTCTTTCCTCCTCGAAAACGTGCCATTCAATATCTCTGTAACTATGCGGCTATAACAAGCTCGGCTATCTCGCATTGAAACGGTGTCAGCAACTCCACTCCGGTGGCTGTTACCGCTACCATGTCGCAGTGGCGCAGTCCCCCATATCCTTCGAAATAAATAGCGGGTTCGATGTTGAATACCATTCCGGCCTCAACCCGGTCCTCGGATTTCGGATGAAGGCGCGGTTTTGCATTCGCATCGATCGCAGAGAACCCCACACCATGGCCAGCGGAATGCTTGAACTCCGGTCCAAACCCCTTCGCTTCCAAAACGTTCCGTGCGGCAGTGTCTATATCGGCTGCTCTTGCGCCCGGATGAATTGCTTGAAAGGCGGCTTGGCGCGCCGCGAACACGGCCTCAAACATGCATTTCCGTCGATGGTCCGGCATTCCCATGGAATACGTGCGTGTGATATCGGTCCAGCGGCCATCGGCATACGAATTGCAATGCACAAGGACTAGGTCGCCCGGATCGATTCGCTTTGCTCGAGAACGGGCGTAGGCTCCCGAGGCGAGGGCGGAGTTAGCGCCGGACATACACCAGACAGAGCCGCCAGCCCGCTCAATCCCAGGGAACTCGGCAAGACTCGTGGCCAGAGGCTCCCGGAACTTGGCCGCAATTTCTACCTCGCTCAATCCATTTTCAATGTCTCCGCGGCCGCGCTGAAAAGCTCTTCCGGCGATTTCGCAAGCGGTTCTGATCTTGTTGATCTCGAAATTCGTCTGACGCCCCCGCAAATCAGCTAGAACTTCGTCAGCCGGACTGAGTGCCGCACCGGTGAATGTTGCATTTAGGAGGGACCACATAGCCCCGCCATAGAGGTGCATACCAACGTAAGATGCTGGCTCAGAGAATTCGCTCGCTTCATAGCCAACCCGAACAGATTCCCGGGACCAAGTGCCCGCGAGTTCCCGGAGGGGAGCGCGGATCGCCTGGGCGGCCGTGAGAAGTTCATTTAGAGATCCGGGCCTGAAAGTCCTTATCTCGTCCGCCCAACCGCTTCTCGCGAGATCTTCTTCGTCTTGCGGAACCAGAAGACTGACCCTGCCGTTCGCAAAAGCGATTGCCACACCAGTACCTACAACGGGCCAATAGCCGGAGAGAAGGAGCACATTCATCGGCAACGCACAGACGAGGAAATCCCACTGGCTTCCGCGCAGTGCCTTCCGGATCCGATTCGCGTGCTCCGGAGTATTCATTGTTTATTCAGATCTGTTAGCAGCGGATCCATAGAGCTCCGCCTCCGCCCGGAACCAGTCATGTTCCGCCGAGTCATCGCCGTTACCGCGGCTTTGCCAGTAAGAATACGCGAGCTGAGCAATTTTTTGCGGGTCGCGACGTTCCGTCGCGGCTTCATTCGGCGCTGATTTTTCCGGGGATACTCCGGCTTCAGGCGCTGTAGCTTGATGTGACCCTCTCTCGCCCTCATGAGATTTGCTTTTAGCTAGTTGCGTTGCCGCCGTTGCCATGTTAAATACTCCTTATTTGAGATAGACAGCCGTAATATGCGTGTCTATCTCGATCGTCCCGCGGAGGAGTTGTAGAGTAAGTGATCTTTCTCACGGCACTCGATAGCGTCGAAAACATTTGCGTCATCAGCGTTTTCGGTCACGCAACGCCCACCACAAACCAGCGGCGGCAAGCACGGAAGCTCCAGCGATGACACTTGCCGGCACGGCTGGCGTTTTTTCAACAAAAGCGTATCCTTCCTCCGGCACTTCGTCGGTGGGACCGTTCGGCCCATCGTGCAGCGCCATCTGCAGAACCTGCGCCAGGTGCAAAGCTTTGCGATCCGTTTGCTGCGAAATCTGTTCTCGGCAACTGAAGCCGTCGGCAACGATCAGACTCTCCCGTGGCGCATTGCGGACAGCGGGTAAGAGCACGCGTTCGCCGCACTTGATTCCCACTTCATAGTGGCCGCTTTCATATCCGAATGCACCGGCCATGCCGCAGCATCCCGAATCCAGAACCTGGCAATCGAGACCGGCGTTGCGCAGGATATGTTCTTCACTTTCAAAATCGAGAATGCTCTTGTGATGACAGTGGCCGTGTAGCACCGCTTTTCGTTTCAGCCCCGGCGGTTTATAGTGGTCTGTCTTCGCAAGAAATTCGCTAAGCAGATACGTCTGCCTCTGAAGCCGCTTAGCGTCTTCGTTTCCGTGGAATAAATTCGTCAGTTCGTCCCGGAAAACGGTAACGCAGCTCGGCTCTAATCCAATTACTGGAATACCACTCCGAATGGCCGGTCCGAGGGTTGTAAGGATTTGACCGAGTAGCTTCTTCGCCGTGTCCAGCATGCCGTAGTCGTATAGCGGGCGGCCGCAGCATAAGCTTTGCCGCGGCACGCGCACCTCAAATCCGGCATCTTCCAATACTTCGACCGCCGCTTGGGCTACTTTCGGCGTGAAATGGTTATTGAAGGTATCGGGCCAAAGAATTACCGGCGGTTTGCCCGCATTCCGGCGCGGGCGCTGCGTGAACCATTGCTTGAACGTCTGAGGCGCAAAAGGAGGGATGCTCCGCCTTTGCGAATAGCCCGCTAGAAATTTCGCTACACTGCTCAGGCCATAGGTTTGGGTGAAAAAGTTAGCGGTGCCGGGCATAGCGGAAGCAATGCGCGCCCACCAATAAATGAGACCCGAAGCATAAGCAACTCTAGGGCGCAGACGCCCGAGATAATAGTGCGCGAGAAACTCTGCTTTGTAAGTGGCCATATCCACGTTGATAGGGCATTCGCCCTTGCATCCTTTACAAGAAAGGCAGAGATCGAGCGCTTCTTTCACATGGTCGTCGCGCCAGCCGCCCTCGAGCGGATTTCCTTGCAGCATCTCGAAGAGCAGCCGCGCACGGCCGCGGGTTGAGTGCATCTCTTCGTGCGTAACCATGTAGCTCGGGCACATGGTGCCGCCATCCTCCCGGCGGCACTTTCCCACGCCAACGCACCGCAGCGTGGCATTCGCAAAGCTGAATTGGTCGGCTTCATAGTGGAAATGAGTTTCCGGCTGGGGCGGATTATACTGGGTTCCCAAGCGCAGGTTCTCGGTAATCCGGTAAGCGTCCACAGCCTTGCCGGGGTTCATCTTGCCGCCGGGATCCCAGATAGCTTTAAATTCCCGGAAGGCGGCGACCAATTCGTCTCCGAATAACTTCGGTAGAAATTGCGCGCGCGCTTGCCCATCGCCGTGCTCTCCGGAAAACGAGCCGCCGTATTTTATTACCAAGGAAGTCGCTTCCTCCATGAAGGAAGAAAACGCCTCAAGTCCTGGCTGCGTAGTTAGCTCAAATGGAACACGGATATGAATGCAGCCTTGCCCGAAGTGCCCGAAGATCGATGGACGCCATCCATACTTTCCAAAAAGCTGGTCGAGATCGCGAAGATAGGCTCCTACCTTGTCCGGCGGAACGGCAGAGTCTTCCCATCCTGGCCAGGCCGGATTCTTGCCGGGCACAAACGAAGAGCCGCCCAGTGCCGCCTCGCGCACTTCCCAAATCTGATGCTGGTGCGGATGATCGTCGTAAAGCTTCATGCGCGGCGCGTCACTTTGGCGCTGCAGATGTCGCATCAGAGAGTGCGCCCGATCATCGACTTCCTGCTTCGTCTGTCCTCCAAATTCCAGGATCAGCCAGCCTTTTCCTTCCGGCAGCAGCTCGATCTCATTCAGATAGAGGCCCTTTTTCCGGTAATCTTCCAGTAAGCGATCGTTTAGCCCCTCACACGCGATCGGTTTGTATGGCAATATATCGCCAATTTGGTCGCCCGCTTTATACACGTCCGGATATCCCAGAATCAGGAGGTTTCGAACGGGGGGATTTGGGACCAGATTGCCCTCGATCTCCAGAACAGTGACACAAGTGCTCTCGGTGCCGACTAGGGCTCGAGCTACATGGAAACCGTTCTCAGGCAGCAATTCATTGAGGGGATAACCGGAGACTAAGCGCGGGATTTTCGGAAACCTCTTCCGTATTTCATCGGCATACCGATTTCTCAGCGATGCCAGTTTGCTATAGATCTCGCCCTTGCGGCCGCCCTCTCGAATGAAGGTTGCGAGCTCTGCGTCGCTCGTCTTGCCAACCCACATGCGCAAGCCGTCGTAAGTGAGAATCTCGATACGCTCGATGTTTTCCGTGGTCTTGCCGGCCATTTGCGCGTGCATGCCGCAGGAATTGTTGCCGACCATCCCGCCCAACGTACAGCGGTTGTGAGTAGCGGGATCGGGCCCGAATATGAGGCCGTATGGCTCAGTTGCCCGGCGGAAATCGTCGAGAACGCAGCCAGGCTCAACACGGCCGAGCTTCCTTTGAGGATCAACGGCCAAAACCGATCGCATGTACTTCGACATGTCGATCACGACGGCTACATTACAACACTGTCCCGCCAGACTGGTGCCGCCGCCGCGATTCAGCACGGGAACGCCGTGCCGGCGGCAAGCGGCCATCGCGCCGATCACGTCTTCTTTGTCCCGCGGCAAGACAACACCGATTGGTATCTGGCGGTAATTCGAGGCGTCTGTCGAGTACAGAGCGCGGCTGCCGTTATCGAATCGAACTTCACCTTGCACGCTGGCGCGCAGATCCGTCTCTAAGCCGCCCGCATCGGCGGGAAGGTCAAGCCGCGAATGGGCGGGCGGCCTGGGAAAATTGCCGCCGGCATCCGCCAGCCGATTCGCGTTCGAGATTTGCATCAGCATGGACTTACAAAGACCTCTCCGCGCGGTTCCCTGCAGCTATATGACTCGCGGGGCAACGGATGTTACAGAAAAAATTTGGGCGCAGAGCTTCTCCAATCCGGAGCTTGCAAAGGCAAGTAGAAATGCAAGGATATGGGAAAGCATATGCTCCGACTTTCGTGACAAAAGGCACGGCATTGTTTTATGAGTGCCAGTCATGATGAGGGCTGCGGTTCATTGTGCTTCAAGAACGAGCATTTGATTTCACACTTACCTCGATTTTCTGCGCAGCAACGGTTCTCAGAAGTTCTACGAGTTCCGAAACTATAAGGAAACAACGACCAGTCCATTGCTCATCTAAGTAGACGCTGGACCCTCGATCACCCGCAACTCCATGGGGCAGTACTTTTCACGAAGCGCGAACACATTTGCGAGGTTCAGCATTCTCGGCCTGGTCAGCGGATTGGTCGTTGTCCTCGGTCTGTGTTACCTGATTGTCCGATCGCCCTACGAGATCATGCAGAATGTTCCGCGCGAGCAACCTGTCCCTTTCAGTCATGAACACCATGTGGGCGGCTTGGGAATTGATTGCCGCTACTGTCATACGACAGTCGAGCGCTCCTCGTTTGCGAACATCCCCGCCACGAAGATCTGCATGAATTGTCACTCGCAGATGTGGGCGACTAGTCCGATGCTCGAACCGGTCCGTGAAAGTTATCGCACGGGCAAGTCCATCGAATGGACGCGCGTGAACGACTTGCCGGAATTCGTATATTTCAATCACAGTATTCACGTACACGATGGCGTTGGCTGTGCAGACATGCCATGGCCGGGTCGACAAAATGCCGCTGATGTGGCAGGCCCAGCCTCTCACGATGGAATGGTGCCTTGGCTGCCATCGGCATCCGGAGCGCTACGTGCGGCCTCGCGATCAAGTATTCGCGATGGACTACGCGTACGCCACACGACCAAATCGCCCTGGGGTCAAAACTGATGAAGGCTTATCGCATCCAGAGCCTTACCAGCTGTTCTACGTGCCATCGATGAAAGACATCACATCGAACCCGGTCTTCGTTCCACTTGAAGCGCTCGCAGGCGAATTCGCAGCCTAACAATTACTGGCAATCTCTGGATGAGCCAGGCAGATGCTCTCGAGCATTTGGATTCGGAGCAATTTTCAGAAGAAGGCGTTGAGCTTTCGGATGAAAGCCGGCGGCGATTTCTTTCGCTCATGGCGGGTTCGCTTGCTCTGGCTGGCCTGACTGGCTGCACTCGCCAACCGGCGGAGACTATCTGCCGTATGTGGAGCCTCCAGAAAATGTGGTTCCAGGCAAGCCCAAATATTATGCCACTGCTGCTCCGGTGAACGGTATCGCACAGGGCGTCATTGTCGAGAGCCATCTTGGGCGTCCGACCAAAGTGGAAGGAAATCCGGACCATCCCGCCAGTCTGGGGGCCAGCAGTATCCATTCGCAGGCGTGCTTGATGGATCTCTACGATCCCGACCGCGCTAAGGAGATCTCGTATCTCGGCGACGTGCGCACTTGGGAAGCATTTCAGATTGCCTGGAACTCGGCTATGGCGCCGATCCGGCAGCGTAAAGGCGAGGGCTTTCGCATCCTGACCGAGACGGTAGTCTCGCCCACGCTCGGCCATCAGATCCAAGCCGTGTCTGAAAGCATTGCCCGCGGCTCAATGGCATCAGTTCGATCCCGCCGGTCCGCACGCGGCACGCAGCGCTGCGCGCGCGCTTTTCGGTAAGCCCGTAAACACGTATTACAATCTTGCCGGCGCCGGCGTTGTACTTGCACTCGATGCCGATTTTCTAGCGTGCGGACCTGAGTCGACACGCTATGCGCACGATTTCGCGGACTGCCGCCGCCGAGGCGATCGTCTCGATATGAATCGGCTGTATGTCGTCGAGAGCACGATGACGGCGACCGGCGGCAAGGCGGACCATCGGCTTGCACTGCGCTATCTGGATGTAGAGACGTTTGCACGCGAGTTGGCTGGCACGCTCGGCATTCCGGTTGGATCTACCACTTCCTCCTATGCCGCACTGGACGCAGGTCGTTGCAAACGATCTGAAATCTCACGCTGGTTCCTGCGTCGTGATACCAGGCGAGCACCAAACGCCCGCTCTCCATGCTCTTTCTCACATAATCAATGCACGCCCTAGGCAACGTCGGGAAAACGGCGATTTATACGGATGCGATCGAAGTAGCAGCCGGTAGACCAAATCGAATCGCTGCGTCGAACTCAATGAGGATATGCATGCAGGCAAGGTCGAGTTGCTGCTGATCCTCGGCGGCAATCCGGTCTACAACGCCCCGGCCGATTTTGCGATCACCGAGGGATTAAAGAAAGTGAAAACCTCGGTTCATTGCGCCCTGCACTTCAATGAAACCTCGTTGAAGACGACTTGGCAGATTCCAGAATCGCACTTCCTGGAGGAGTGGGGCGATGCGCGTTCTCACGACGGCACGGTCAGTATCATGCAGCCGCTCATTGCACCTCTCTACGACACGCGCTCGCATCTCACTTTGCTGGATGCGATTCTACAGTTCCCGGGCCGTTCGTCCTATGAAATTGTGCGGCAGTATTGGTCCGCTCATTGTGGCGCGGTCGATTTCGAGCAATGGTGGCGTAAGTCCGTGCACGACGGCCTCATCGCCGGTTCGGCCCTGCCGCCTCTCACGCCAACGATCAGGAGCACGAGTTTTCCACTTGCCACGAACCAACAATCAGCAAACGGACTCGAAATTGTTTTTCGTCCCGACGTCTACGTTTACGACGGCCGCTACGCCAACAACATCTGGTTGCAGGAACTGCCCCGCCCCATGACCAAGCTGACGTGGGACAACGCAGTGTTCCTTAGTCCCGCTACCGCGAAACGCCTGGAATTGAAGAATCAGCAGCATGTCGAAGTGAGGTACGAGAACCGCTCGACGCAAGGCTCAGTCTGGATTCTGCCCGGTCATCCGGATGAATCGATCAGTTTGGATCTGGGCTTCGGAAGAACTCATTCGGGCAGAGCCGGCAACGGCGCCGGATTCAACGCCTATTTGCTGCGGACTGCGGCCTGCCCTCTGGGTTGGTACAGGCGCTGAGATCCACAAGCTCGATTCGCCGTACCCGCTCGCTACCACTCAAATGCAGCAGACAATGGAGCACCGGGATGTGGTTATCTCGGCCACTCTAGATGAATACAAACGGAATCCTGATGTCATACAGGAAAAGAATCACCGCCCGCCAGAAAACCTGACGCTGTATCCGCAATGGCAGTACAGCGGCTACAAGTGGGCGATGTCCATCGACCTGACTGCATGCGTGAATTGCAATGCATGTGTGATTGCGTGCCAGGCCGAGAACAACATCCCGGTCGTCGGCAAAGAGCAAGTGCTCGCCCGGCGCGCAATGCACTGGCTTCGCATCGATACGTATTACAAAGGCGATCCGCGTACTTCCGCAAGCTGTCTACCAGCCAGTGCCCTGCATGCAATGCGAGAACGCGCCGTGTGAGCTCGTGTGTCCCGTGCAGGCGACGAATCACAGCAGCGATGGACTGAACGACATGGTTTACAACCGCTGTGTCGGAACCCGGTATTGCTCGAACAACTGTCCGTACAAAGTGCGCCGGTTCAACTTTCTTCTGTTTCAGGACTGGACGACCGAAACCCTGAAGATGCAGCGCAATCCCGACGTTACGGTGCGCAGCCGCGGCGTCATGGAGAAATGTAGCTATTGCGTGCAGCGCATCCGGGAAGCGGAAATCGCCTCGCAGATAGAGGATCGTTTCATTCGCGATGGGGAAATTCAGACGGCTTGCCAGCAGGCTTGTCCAACGCAGGCCATCGTCTTTGGCGACATGAACAACCGCAGTAATCGGGTCGCGAAGCTGAAAGCGGAAAAGCTGGACTATTCGCTTTTGGCCGAGCTGAACACACGCCCGCGAACAACATACCTGGCGGAGCTTCGCAATCCGAATCCCGAATTGGCCGGGAGAGCGTTACGGAATGACGGTAGAAGAACGCCAGCGGCACAGCGCACGAGAGCTGGATCCCAACAATCCGCTGGCCGTTGTTGCACCCAGCCAGACCTTCGAAACGGTCAGCGCGCAAATCAGCGATATCGTGCTCCATCGCAAGACGCCGCTCGTTCTGGTGGTGTACGTTCGGCGTCGGTCTCCTTTTGCTGCTGCTTGTTCACAATCGCCGTCGTCTATCTGCTAGCCAAAGGTGTCGGCATCTGGGGCGTCGAAATTCCCGTCGCGTGGGCTTTCGCCATTACGAATTTTGTCTGGTGGATCGGAATCGGACACGCCGGCACGCTCATCTCCGCCATTCTTCTGCTGCTGAATCAGAGCTGGCGCAATTCGATCAACCGCTTCGCTGAAGCGATGACTATTTTCGCGGTCGCCTGCGCCGGCATGTTTCCGCTCCTGCACCTCGGCCGTGCCTGGATTTTCTATTGGTTACTGCCGTATCCGAACACCATGACCGTCCAGCCCCAGTTCCGGAGCCCGCTCGTTTGGGACGTCTTCGCTGTCTCGACTTACGCCACCGTTTCGATCCTGTTCTGGTATCTCGGCATGATTCCGGATCTTGCCACCTTGCGCGATCGCTCGAAAGGCGGCTTGAAATACGGCTTCTACGGCATCCTCGCATTCGGCTGGCGCGGTTCGTCCCGGCATTGGAAATGGCATCAGACCGCGTGCCTTCTGCTTGGCCGGCCTGGCGACGCCGCTGGTGCTTTCCGTTCACACGGTAGTCAGCTTCGATTTCACAATCGCCATTCTGCCCGGCTGGCATTCCACGATCTTTCCTCCTTACTTCGTCGCCGGCGCTATTTACTCCGGTTTCGCGATGGTGCTCGTGCTGTGCATTCCGCTGCGCGCCGTTTACGGACTGCACAATCTGATCACCGAGCGACATCTGAATAACTGCGCCAAACTGATGCTCGCGACGGGCTTGATTCTGGCCTATACCTACGTTATCGAGCCCTTCACGGCCTGGTACAGCGGCAACGGCTTTGAGATGTATACGGTTCACAATCGCGCCTTCGGACCGCAATCCTGGACCTTTTGGCTGGTCATTCTGCTGAACGTCATCATTCCGCAGGCGCTGTGGTTCTATAAAGTCCGCGTGAATCCGAAACCGCTGTTCTTCATCTCGATGGTGGTCCTCATCGGCATGTGGGTGGAGCGATACATGATCATCATCACGAGTCTCGATCGCGATTTCCTGCCTTCTTCCTGGTCGAACTTCGTCGCGACATTCTGGGACAATGCCACGCTCTACGGATCCATCGGGTTGTTTATCGCTTTGTTCATGCTTTTCGTCCGCTTCCTGCCGATGATCTCGATGTCGGAGGTTCGCGAGCTGCTGCCGTTCTCCAAACCGGGCGGAGGAACTGAAAAGTGACGGACGCGGGAAATATTTACGGCTTGGTGGCCGAATTCGACGATCCTACCGCTTTGGTGCAGGCAGCGCGCGCTACAAGAGACTACGGCTTTCACCGGTTCGAAGCGTATTCGCCTTATCCCATAAAGGATCTCGACGAAATCATCAAGAGTCATAACTCTTGTGGCGCCTATCGTTTTGGGAGGAGGCCTGCTCGGAGCAGCGACTGCGTGGACCATGGAGTACTACATCGCGGCTATCGACTACCCGATCAACGTGGGTGGCCGTCCTCTGTATAGCTGGCCGTCGTTTATCCCGATCCTGTTTGAGCTGACCGTATTGCTTGCCTCTTGCGGAGCTTTCTTCGGAACCCTTGCTCTCTGTGGGTTTCCCCGCCCCAACTTTCCGCTCTTCAATCTGCCCAAGGTTCGCCGAAGCTTCGAGCAGCCGCTTTTTTCTGTGCATCGAAGCACGCGATCCCTATTACGATACCGAGCTAGCACGGTCGAATTTCTGCAAGGCTTGAGTCCGATAGGAGTTTGGGAAGTTGAGAACTCCTAAATTAGTTTCGCGTCATAGTGATCGCGCTGCTTTCTACTTACTGCGTGCCGGCAGGGACATGCAGGATCAGCCCAAGTACAAGCCGCTCGGAGCAGAGTCGTTTCTTCGCCGACGGCCGTGATTCCAGGCCGATTCCCGCCGGCACAATTGCTCGGGACGAACTAACGACACCGATCCGATCCACACCGGGTCCGCAAATGGGGTATTTCTGGAGACCATTCCTTTACCAGTGAATGCCGCTCTCCTCGAACGTGGCCATGATCGCTTCAACATTTACTGCAGCCCATGCCACGGACAGACCGGCGATGGCTACGGAATGGTCCGCCAACGCGGATTCTGGATTCCCGCGAATCTCCACACCGATCGCTTACGTTCGGTACCGCCCGGCTATATCTACCAGGTGATCAAGAACGGCTACGGCGCCATGCCCGATCATGGCGATCAGATTCCCGTCAACGATCGCTGGGCCATCGTGGCGTATTTGCGCGCCCTCCAGTTGAGCAGGGACGCAAACGTCTCCGATGTTCCGCCAGATGTTGCGTCAGCAGCTTGGAGCAAAATGACGACCTCGACCTATTATCCGTCTCCGGAGCTGCACGATGATTTGAGCCGTTGGCTTCGTCCCGCGCTGGGCATCGGAATTGCGCTCTCAGCCGCATCTGTTATCGGCGCTTTCTTCAGTCCGGGCGACTTCTTCCGCTCGTACCTGATGGGCTATCTCTTTTGGCTCGGGCTCACGCTCGGTTCTCTCGGCATCGTCATGATGCAATATCTGACCGCCGGCGCGTGGGGCATCATGACGCGGCGCACGCTCGAATCCGCCACGAGAACGCTGCCCTTGCTTGCGCTTCTTTTCATCCCGATCGCGTTCGGTATCCCACGTCTTTACGACTGGGCGCACCCGAACCTCGTTCAACACGAATACGTTTTGCGGCACCGCGCGGTTTACATGAATCCAACTATGTTCATCGTCCGCGCCATCGATCTACTTCTCGATCTGGATGATCTTCACCTATTTCCTGAACCACTGGTCCGCCGAGCAGGACGAGCACGGCGGCCTTGAGAAGCGACTGGCCGCGATCAGCGCTCCCGGACTGATCCTGTATGTGTTTACCGTCACGTTTTCGGCTGTCGATTGGGCAGAGTCGCTTGAAACGGATTGGTACTCCACCATCTGGGGCTTTCTGTTTGTAGCCAGCCAGGGACTCACCGCATTCGCCTTCGTCATCATCGCGATGGCCCTGCTTGCCAAGCGCGAGCCGCTCGCCAGCCTCTTCAAGCCCGCGCATCTGCACGATCTTGGAAAACTGCTGCTCACTTTTGTCATGTTGTGGGCCTATTTTGCTTTTTCTCAACTTGTGATTGTGTGGTCCGGCAACTTAACCGACGAGATCCCCTGGTATCTTCGACGGCTTGCGACCTCCTGGGGCTGGCTGGGGGTAGCGCTCATCGTGTTTCAGTTCATCGTGCCGTTTCTGCTGTTGTTATCGCGGCCCTTGAAACGAAACGCCTGGGCGCTGTGTTGTGTCGTGGGCATTCTGATCTTGATGCGCTTTGTCGATCTGATGTGGATCGTGATGCCGTCGTATTACCAAAGGGGTTTTCGCCTGCATTGGTTGAACTTCTCCGTTCCGCTCGCGATCGGTGGACTCTGGATCGCGATGTTTATCTGGCAATTGAGAAAGCGGCCCTTGCTGCCTGTGCAGGCGCCGACTCTCGAAAAGGCGCTCCAACACGGGGAAGAGGAGTGACATGGCCCAGCAGATTCAGGTTAAGCGCACTGCCGACGATCCGCTTCGAACCCTCCGACATTAATACATTTGGCACATTTCTCGTTGGGATCGGAGTTTTAGCCGGGACTTTGATCATCGTTGGGCTGCTGTTTTTTTACTTTTCGTTCCTTCGCCATCGCAAAGCGGAACTCAGCCCGCCGCCGCTTCCCGTCGCGGAGCATGGCAATCCGCTGCCGCCCGAGCCCAGGCTGCAAACCTCGCCTCCGCAAGATCTGAAAGCTCTGCGGGCCCGCGAAGACTGGGATCTTCATCACTATTACTGGATCGACAAATCCACCGGAGAAAGTCGCTATTCCGATTGAAAGAGCCATGGAAATAGTCGCCACGCGCGGTATTCCACCACAAAAAACGCCGCCCAACGCGACACTCACGCCGCCTCAAGCCGGCACGCGCGCCACCGGTTTCGAAGGAAAAGTGGAGCCAGAACCACGATGAATTTGTCACAACAAGCTACAGCTTCGGTACTACTCATCTTCACTGCATCGGCTGCCCTGCCCGCCGCTAACAGTCCCTTTGCGCCTCCCAAATTGAACGGCATCGGGATCGAACAAAAACTTAACGCGCAGATCCCGCTCGACACCGTCTTTCGAGATGAGAGTGGGGCGGCCGTTCCTCTTAGAACATACTTCGGAAGCAAACCGGTTCTTCTCGCTCCGGTCTACTACAGCTGCCCAATGTTATGCAGCCAAATTCTTAGCGGAGTCGTCGCGGGCCTGCGCCCGCTTCGCTTGAAACCCGGCCGCGACTTCGAGATTGTCGCCATCAGCTTCGATCCCGCCGATACTCCGCAAACGGCTGCCGCTAAGCGCAACCAATATTCTCGCAGCTATTCGAGCAAAGCGGGAACAAACGGCTGGCACTTTCTCACCGGCGATCAGAAAGCCATTACGGCTGTCACTGCAGGCCATTGGCTTTCATTACCGGTGGGACCCCGCGCACAAAATGTTCGTTCATGCGAGCGGCATTATGCTTCTGACGCCGCAAGGGCGCCTTGCCCGCTATTTCTACGGAGTGGAGTTCGAGCCGAAGGACCTGAAGCTTGGACTCATCGAGTCCTCTCACGATCGGATCGGCTCACCGGTCGATCAGATATTGCTCTTCTGCTATCACTACGATCCGAAGACCGGCAAATATGGCGCGGTGGTCGTCAACCTGCTGCGCTTTGCCGCCGGGCTCACTCTCGTGATCCTGGCTGTGGTGATGTTCTTCTTCTGGCGGCAGGACATTCGAAAACAACGGCGCACTTGGAAGGAAGCTTCATATCTATGAACGGTGCGCTTCCGTTTTTGTGGATTTCAGCATCCTCGGTCTCGGGAGAAGTCGATCTCTTCTTCTGGCTGATGGTGGCGCTCTGCGGAACGGTTGCGACGGGCATCGCCGTATTTCTGATCTACTCCGCGATTCGTTATCGCCGCAAGCACGAAAATGAGATGGGAGCTCAGACCCGCAACTACATTCCGGCTGAAGCCGCCTGGATCATACTCCCGTTCTTTCTGTTCATGGGCATGTTCGCCTGGGGCGCGAAACTGTACTTCGACATCGAAAGGCCGCCCGATAACGCGCTTAGCATGTACGTAGTCGGCAAGCAGTGGATGTGGAAGCTTCAGCATCCTGAAGGCCAGCGCGAAATTAATGAGCTTCACATCCCTGTGGGCCGGCCCGTTAAACTGACCATGACTTCCGAAGACGCTATTCATAGCTTCTTCGTGCCGGCCTTTCGAACGAAACAGGATGTTCTACCCGGCAGGTACACGACGACCTGGTTCGAGGCCACCAAGCCAGGCAAATATCATCTCTTTTGCGCTGAGTATTGCGGAACCAAACACTCCGGAATGATCGGTTGGATTTATGCGATGACGCCCGCCGACTATCAAAAATGGCTGACCGAGGGCGCCCCGGAAGGCTCGCTCTCATCCCAAGGCGAAAAGCTCTTCCATCAGTTCGGCTGCGCGAATTGCCACCACTTTTACGACCAGGGCCGGTGCCCGAACTTGCGCAATCTGTATGGCCGGCCGGTGCAGATCGCTGCCGGACAAACAGTAGTCGCCGACGATTCCTATATCCGGGAATCGATTCTCGATCCCAACGCCAAGATTGTGTACGGATTTCAATCCAACATCATGCCGAACTTCACCGGGCAGATCAATGAGGAGCAGGTGCTGGCCCTCATCTCCTTTATTAAAGCGTTGGGCCCGCAAGCCGGCACCCAGCGGCCAGCCAGCTCCGGCGCGGCCTCCAAGGATTTCGGAACACAGCCGGGAATAGCCGGACCGGGAGCAACTTCCAACTCTGGTTCGCGAGTGCAGGAGCGCTGAAATGACAGAAACACTTCAACCCGCCGTCGAAAAGAATTATTTAACCGAAAAGCAGGGCATTCTTTCCTGGCTGCTCACGACAGATCACAAACGAATCGGCATCCTCTACACGTTTTCCATCACGTTCCTATTCTTTCTCGGCGGCTTTTTCGCGCTCTTAATGCGGCTTGAGCTACTCTCGCCGCACAACTGGCTTGTTAGCGCGGAAACGTACAACAAGCTCTTTAGCATGCATGGGATCATCATGGTTTGGTTTTTTCTGATTCCGTCCATTCCAAACACGCTTGGAAATTTCGTTTTGCCCATGGCTCTCGGCGCCAAAGATCTGGCGTTTCCAAAACTCAATCTGTTCAGTTGGTACATCTTCATGCTGGGCGCGGCCGTCACCATCTACGCGCTTTTCCGCGGCGGCGTCGATAGCGGTTGGACGTTTTACGTCCCTTTCAGCACCACTTACTCGACAACCTACATCGTCGCCGCGGCGGTCGGAATTCTGATCTCCGGATTTTCTTCCATCCTCACCGGTATGAATTTTATCGCCACGACTCACCGCATGCGCGCTCCCGGCCTGACCTGGTTCCGCCTGCCCATTTTTGTGTGGTCGATGTACGCCACCAGCATCATATTCGTGCTCGCTACTCCGGTTTTGGCCATTACGCTGCTAATGGTCGCCGTGGAACGCATCTTTCAGGTGGGCATCTTCGATCCAGCGCTGGGTGGCGATCCCGTCCTGTTTCAACACATGTTCTGGTTCTATTCCCATCCCGCCGTTTACATCATGGTTCTGCCCGGAATGGCGGTGGTGAGCGAGATCATACCTGCTTTCGCGCGTAAGCCTCTGTTCGGGTACAAGGCCGTTGCGTTCTCGAGCCTGGGCATCGCCGTCCTCGGTTTTCTCGTTTGGGGCCACCATATGTTTGTCGCCGGTCAGTCCGTATATTCCGCCATGGTCTTTTCGATCCTCAGTTACTTTGTTGCGGTGCCATCGGCCATCAAGGTTTTCAACTGGACCGCAACCATATATAAAGGATCGGTTTCCTGGGAGACTCCGATGCTTTACGCCATCGGCTTCGTCGGCCTCTTCACAATTGGCGGAATGACCGGTCTATTTCTCGCGGCGTTAGGCATCGACGTACATGTCACGGATACCTATTTTGTAATTGCTCATTTTCACTACATCATGGTCGGCGGCACCGTTATGGCATTCCTGGGAGGCGTTCATTACTGGTGGCCCAAAATCAGCGGCAAGATGTATCCGGAAGGTCTGGCCAAGTTTTCCGCTTTCACCGTCTTCACCGGATTCAATCTGACGTTCTTTCCCCAATTTGTTCTCGGTTATCTCGGCATGCCTCGACGCTACGCCGCTTACCCCGAGGAATTTCAAATGTTGAACGTGCTCTCTACCGCAGGCGCCAGCATCCTAGGCGTCGGATATGTACTGCCCCTCATCTATCTTCTGTGGTCCTGGAAGTACGGCAGGCAAGCAACCCCGAACCCGTGGCGCGCTACGGGCCTGGAATGGAAGACGCCATCTCCCCCTCCAGAACACAATTTTGAAGTCACGCCAATCGTTACCACGCGCGCTTACGATTACGAGGCGATGAAAGAGGAGTTACACCTTGTCTGAAGCCGTTGTGCGCGCATTATCTTTGGACCTTCGCGAACAATACGCCACGCCCGGCCAGCAGCGGGAAACCGCCACCATTGGAATGTGGATCTTCCTAATGACGGAGGTCCTGCTCTTCGGCGCGCTCTTTACGGCCTTCACCGCCTATCGCATCAGCCATCCGCACGCTTTCGATGCCGGCAGCCACGACATGGAAATCGTGCTCGGCTCCATCAACACCGCGGTTTTGATCTGTAGCAGTTACACGATGGCACTCGCCGTCTACAGCGCTGAACAAGGTAATCAAAAACGGCTCATGCTGTTTCTGTTCCTGACAATGATCATCGGCGCGGTCTTCCTTGGAATTAAATTCACGGAGTATTACCTTCACTATCGGGACCACAAACTGCCGGGCTATTGGTTCGAGGAGCACGCACCTGGGGCGCCACACATCCAGATGTTCTTTGTCTTCTACTTCGTCATGACCGGACTCCACGCGCTGCACATGATCATTGGCATCGGAATCCTCTCGGTGCTGTTCTTTCGGACGCTTATTGGCCGGTTCTCCGCTGAATACCACACGCCGGTCGACTTGGGCGGCCTGTATTGGCACTTCATCGACATTGTCTGGGTTTTCCTATACGCCATCTTCTATATACCTGGGTTGCATATCAAATGAAACCTCCGGTCGTATCGATTAGGAAATATACGTTCGTTTGGATTGGATTGCTTGCGCTTGCATTGAGCACGACGCTAATCGGCTTCATCAATCTCGGGCCGTTCAGCATGGGAATTGCCATTCTGATCGCAACGGCGAAAGCCTGCTTGATCGTCGCTTTCTTCATGCATGGTTTGTACGAATCCAAGCTGATTCGCGTCATCATTGCCGCCGGCGTTATTTGGCTTCTGATCATGGTTACACTTACGCTCGGCGACTACTCGACACGTGGGTGGCTCCCGTTTCCCGGCAAGTAGAAGTACCACAGTGCAGAGCAATCGCTGAGAGGCTACACTCATCCTCATGGCCGCCAAAACGACCTCGCGGAGCGTGGATAAAGTGGCGGCCCTTCGGGAAACGGATCTGTTTGGAGGTCTGCCTGAAGATCTGCTCAACAAAATAGCCAAGATTGCTATTACTCGTCGCCTTACTCGTGGTCAGGTTCTGTTCTCTGAACATGACGAAGCTTCCGGTTTGTTCGTCGTCGCGAACGGTGACCTTCGCTCCATCCGGCAAAATCTGGAAGGCCGGGAACAGGTCTTGTCCACCGAACGTAGGGGGGCAGTGCTCGCTGCCGCCCCGGTTTTTAATGGAGGCAAGTACTACAGTACGGTGATTGCCGATACCAAGTCCGATGTCCTTTGTCTCGAAAAGCATAATGTCCATCAGGTGTGCCGCGAACACACCGAACTGCTATGGAATTTGGCTAGGGTATTGGCGCATAAGGTGCGTCATTGCGCCGAACTCATTGAATCCTTAGCGCTGCGAAACGTCGAACAACGTGTTGCCCTACATCTGCTGACCATCGCAAGAGAACGCGGCGTGCCGCTCGGGCAGGGTTGTCTGGTTGAGCTCAAGTTGACGCGTACGGAACTTGCAAATCGCGTTGGGTCTGCTCGTGAAGTCGTGTCTCGCGCCTTCACTCACCTTCAAGAATCGGGTCTTATTGAATTAGAGGGCCGTCGTCTTGTCACCGTACCGGACATGCGAGCCTTGAGCGCATTCGCTGGCGTGGAGAGACCTGACAAACATCCTGGTATCGTTTCAGATCTGTCCTCTGACTTGGCCTGATCGCGGGTACTATCTTCGCAAACGGCCTTCTCTAAGCGGCAATCTTCGTGACAAATAACACAGACTCACTCACCTGCCAAAGCTCACGCTGCTAACAGAGGCCTACACACAACCATGGCCCGCCGGAAAAGGAGAAGAAAGAATGAGTTCGATAGCGCAAAGGCATAACTTGGGAAAAGATGAAGTTTGGGTCAGTGAACCTGGAGGACATTCCAATTGTTACTCGGACCCGGAAGGCAGGTTCGTAATCGTAGCGGCGGCAGGTCACGATCCCGGCCAGTATCTCAAGATGGACGCGTACTCGGCTGCATTGGCTTTCCTTGAAAGCGATTTCGACGTCCGCGGAGACATCTTCGCCGCAATTCGATATTTCTCGAACCAGCCCCATCATGGCCTCCGGCATTTTCTGTTTTCGATGCTGGCAAAGACCTGGCACATACGGACCCGGTTCTTCTTCGGCGGCGGCGACGCCAGTAGAAGCATCCGGTTTCACTACGATCGTTCGAACGAGTTTTATGCTCAATTCCTCGACTCGCGGGTGCTCTACTCCGCGGCCCATTTCGAGGAGCCGACGGATTCTCTGGAACAGGCCCAAAAACAGAAACTGGAGAACATTTGCAAAGATCTGGTTCTTCGGCCAGGGGATCGATTCCTGGATATCGGATGCGGCTGGGGCGGCTTGGTCTGCTACGCGGCCGGGGAGTTTGGAGCCAGGAGTTTCGGATGTACGTTGAGCCCGCGGCAATTTGAATTCGCTCGCAAGGTGATCGAGCGTCAGAATTTAAACGATACGTCCGCGGTTGAGTTGTGCGACTATCGCGCACTCGATGGGCGCTTCGATAAGATTGCGTCGGTCGGCATGTTCGAGCACGTGGGCCGCTCGCGTCTGCCAGAGTACTTCGAGAAAATTTATTCAATGCTCGAACCTGGCGGTTTGTTCCTCAACAGCGGGGTAGTCCGACGCCGGGGAGTCTCCGACGGTCCGGATACACGATTCCTTCAAAAGCGCGTGTTTCCGGACGGCGATTTGGTTCATTTGGATGATGTGGTTCGAGAAGGAGAGCGTGCCGGCTTCGCCGTCGCCGGAATACGAGACTTACGGTTGCACTACGCGCTGACGTGCCGCCGTTGGGTGGAAAACCTCCAAGCGCACGCAGAGCGCGCCGGCGCCTTTGTGGGCGAGGCGCCGTACCGCACCTGGCTGCTCTATCTGGCGGGCTCAACAGTTAGCTTTGAGGACTGGCACACTGGCGCTGCGCAGGTTCTTTTCTCGAAACATCGATAACTCATGTTTTCCGCGCCTTCCGTTTCGACCGGACAATCGTGACAAAACGCACTGTTTTCGCCGCCTCGCTGGTGCATGATTAGATCACGAGATTGCGGAAGCAAGCCTCTGAAACAATCAGAACGCATTCCGAATCGACTACGTAAAACCATCTTGCGGATCCTTGAGAAGAGCAGAAGAGCTTCTCCGGGATCCGCTTCTTTTTGACGTTCACATGTCAAAATTCCCAGGGCCGCCGTCGTGATAAAACGCACAGCTTTGAGGCCGTAGCGGAGTCACGCTGGAGTTATGAAGGATGTTGACGCAGTTTCCGTTTGAGTACCTGCGCGGCGGACCTGACGGCATGAGGATTCGGTATGTGTAATTATTCGCTTCGTACAATTCAGAACCGCCTCGTTAAAGAAGGCGAAAGGCTTGTATCTCATCGATTTGAGAGCGGCACTTTAGGCTTTGCATCGGTTTCTGACGTTTCGGAATGGAGACGCGCCACAGATGGCGAGATAAGCGGTTTTTGGTCGACAATGAAAGACTGGCTGTTGCCCCGGCCGGTGCCGCACCTACCCACCCTCTGTGTCCCTCCAGGGACTCAGTTGTTACTAAGTGAAGTGCCTCCAAGAACCCAAATGGCTCTTGGCCTAGGATCGTCAGAACTTGTCACGGTTACTGAACTCTCGAATCAGCGTTACTCGTATCGTGATGCCTTACTCCTTCCAAATGGCACGCGAGTGCTGTTACAGGATTTGCCGGAAGGCCTTCACGGACTGGTGCTCTCCAGGTCACCGGAGGCTTTCGCCGAGCGCGTACATCCGGAACTGCAGATGGCCTAAAGGATCACATCTTTGTTTTACACAAAAATATCAGTTGATTAAGAAAGGATTAGAAATCACATGACACCAAATGAACAACTCAACACAACGCCTGTCACAACCGGCAATGCTGGAAACAGCCTGAGCGTAGCCAAGGCGACAAGTACAATATGTCTCCTCGCCGGGATATGGCTTTTCATCTCCCCTTGGATATATGACGCTTACACAAGCGCGAATGCCTGGAACTGTTGGATTATCGGAGGATTCATTGTCCTCTTCGGAATCATTCGGCTTTCGCGTCCTGCGTACTCGACGGCACTCGGCTGGTGCAATATGATCCTAGGGATCTGGACGTTCTTCTCGCCTTGGATCTACGGTTATACGAGTGATGAGGGGCGTTTTATAAACAGTCTCTGCGTAGGCGTGATCGTGTTCGTATTCTCCGTCGCTTCCGTAATGATCAGCCAAAGGACAACTGCTCTGCCGTCCATTCACGCAACCAGCCGGTAGTGCGGCAACGCGTGACTATGTGAAAAGCGAATGGCTGATGAGCGCTAGCCCCGCGCCAAGCAGCGCGCCTGCCACGACATCACTGAGGAAGTGCATGCCTAACAAGATGCGCGAGGTGGCGATCACGAGAGCGCACACGAGCAAGGCCGGCAGCAGCGCCGGATAAAACTCGCCGAAGGCAATCGCCACCGCAAACGCCGTGATGGTGTGGCCCGATGGGAAGGAAAACTGATCGGGAGGGAGCAGAGTGGCCCAGCAATGCGGCTCGATTTCGCACGGGCGCTTGCGTCCGGAGAGCTTTTTGAGCGACGTGAATATCCCGACGCCCACCAGCGCTGCCGAACCAGCCGACGCAACCGCTGTCAGCCGCTCCGAGCCGCCCAACAAGAGGACCGATAATCCGGTAACATACCAGAGCCAACCATCACCCGCGCGGGTCGCCGCGATCGCCAAGCGGCGAATCCAGCGAGGCGCGGGCCATTTGTTGACCTTACGCATCAGTTTCAGATCGCGCGTGGCAATAAACTGAAGCATGCTCTGCCGGGCTATCATGTTCCAGCCCGTTCTATTAAATAGTCTACGAGATTCCGCATAGGGGAGGCGCCTGCTTCCTTTCTAGGAGGAGACCGTTACAGATGAATGACAACTGGACGAAACATCGGTGAAGCGCAAGCTAGACCTGGTTTATTTCAACGCCGGCGGTGGCCATCGCAGTGCCGCAATGGCGCTTCAATCCGTGATAACCGGATTAAATTTGGACTGGGAAGTGCGCCCGGTCAATTTACAGGAGATCCTCGACCGGCTCGATATTTTTCGGAAGCTGACCGGCATACGGTTGGAGGATATCTACAATCTCTTACTGGCGAAAGGATGGACGCTCGGATCGCGCCATCTTTTGCCCCTGATGCATGGAGTGATTCGGATGTATCACCCGGCTCAAGTCAAACTGCTGGCCGATTTTTGGACGCAGCAGCGCCCCGATATGGTCGTCTCGGTAGTTCCCAATTTTAACCGCGCCCTGTTTCAGAGTTTGGCGAAGTCTTTGCCGGGCGTTCCGTTCGTGACGATCTTAACGGATCTTGCCGATTTTCCGCCGCATTTTTGGATCGAAAGACAAGAGCAATATTTCATATGTGGAACCGATCGAGCGCTGGAGCAGGCGCGCGCCCTGGGACACGACAGCGCACACGTTTTCCGCGCGAGCGGCATGATTTTGCGGCCCGAGTTCTATGACAACCAAACCAGCGACCGCGCCGTGGAACGCGAACGGTTGGGGCTCGACCCGAATCTTCCTACTGGGCTGGTCCTGTTTGGCGGTCAAGGTTCTAACGTGATGGTTGCCATTGCCAAGCGGCTCGGAAACAGCTCGCTCAATCTGCAGCTCGTCATGATTTGCGGCCGGAACCAGAAACTGCAAAAGCGTCTGGCAGGGCTCAAAACGCGCAATCGGATATTCGTCGAAGGGTTCACCAAGGAGATTCCCTTCTACATGCATCTGAGCGATTTTTTCATCGGCAAGCCGGGACCGGGAAGTGTATCGGAAGCGGCCCACATGGGCCTGCCGGTGATTGTCGAGCGGAATGCCTGGACTCTTCCACAGGAGCGCTACAACGCGGAATGGATTCACGAACAGGGCGCGGGAATTGTGCTGACGAATTTTCGTGGTATCGAAACGGCAGTGGAAGAGTTGCTGGGTAGCGGGCAGTTGCAGGCTATGAAAGCCAAGTTATCGGCGAGGCATAATCGCGCGATTTTCGAGATTCCACCGATGCTAGAAACAATCTTTCAAGAAAATTTGCCTGACCCCAACTCTTCGGGATAAATAACTTCGAATGAGATACTGGATGGTAAAGCATTCATGTTACGCAACGATCCCATCGACCGAGGAGGATACTCCCTCCCCGAAGTCCATGAGACCGTAGCCACTTCCCACACCAATTTTTGGAAGCGCCTGCTAGCCTTCGCTGGGCCCGCGTACCTGGTCAGCGTCGGGTACATGGACCCCGGCAATTGGGCAACCGACCTCGAAGGCGGGGCGCGTTTTGGTTATCGGCTGCTGTGGGTGCTGGTGCTATCGAATCTGATGGCGCTGCTGCTGCAAACGCTCAGTTCGCGGCTTGGAATCGTCACCCGGCGCGATCTGGCGCAAGCCTGCCGCGATGAATATCCGCGGCACGTCTGTTATGTTCTTTGGATTTTATGCGAGCTGGCGATCATCGCTTGCGATCTGGCGGAAGTACTGGGGGCGGCCATCGGCCTCAATTTGCTTTTTCATTTGCCGCTCCTCATTGGCGTGATCGTCACCGCGGCCGATACTCTGCTGGTGCTGTGGTTTACCCGCCTGGGTATCCGGGTGATCGAAGCTTTTGTACTGGTCCTTATCGCTACCATCGCCGGCTGTTTCGCTTTCGAAATCTTTCTGGCGAAACCGGAGATTTCCGAAGTCGTCACCGGGCTTTTGCCGCACCTGAATTCCTCGAGTATCTACATCGCCGTGGCAATCTTTGGCGCGACGGTCATGCCGCACAACCTCTATCTTCATTCGGCCCTGGTGCAGACGCGGCGGATCGGAGAGACGGTCCAAGAGAAGCGCACGGCATGCGGTTTCAATCTGCTCGATTCGACCCTAGCGCTCAATGGGGCGCTTTTCGTGAACGCCGCCATTCTGGTCATGTCGGCGGCGGTGTTTTTCAAGCACAATGTGGTGGTGACCGAGATCCAGCAGGCACATCAGCTCTTATCGCCGCTGCTGGGCACGACCCTCGCGAGCGTTTTGTTCGGCGCGGCGCTACTGTGCTCCGGCCAATCTTCTACTTTCACCGGGACGATGGCCGGCCAGATCGTGATGGAAGGTTTCTTGCGCTTCCGCATGCAACCGTGGCTGCGCCGCGCCATCACGCGCTGTCTTGCGATTTTGCCGGCGGCGTTCACCATCTATCTCGCCGGGGAGGCCGCTACTTACAAGCTGATCATCTTCAGCCAGGTGGTCCTCAATTTACAGCTACCCTTCGCTGTGATTCCCCTCGTACAGTTCACGAGCGAGCGGCGCCGCATGGGCGATTTCGCTAACGGACCGTGGCTGCGCATCGGCGCATGGTTTTGCGCGGCTTTCATACTGGTCCTGAACATTTGGCTGCTGGCGGGACAGTTTCGCGAATGGGCGGCCTCACCGCTGCTGCTCCTGGTGGGGATCGTAGGAGGCCTTGGGTATATTGCACTCCTGGTCTTCGTCTGTGCGTGGCCCTGGTTGAGTAGTAGGTTGAGAGCCGTGCCCGTTCCGGCGGAGAAGGTTGCCGTGACACTAGCCCCGGAGGCGCCTACTTTACGCCCAACATCTTATTCGCGCATTCTCGTTACGCTTGATCACAGCGAAGCTGACCATGAGGCCGTGGGGAACGCTCTAGCGATCGCCCGTGCGCATGGCGCGCGCATTATTCTGCTGCATATTGAAGAAGGTGTCACCAGCCAGATGTTCGGTTCGCTCTCCTCAACCGCCGAGATCACCGAAGGCCAGGATTATCTAGCCGCCATGGCGGCTTCTCTGCGGGAACAGAACGTCAGCGTCGACGTCGTGGTGCGCCATGGCACGAGTCCGGCTCACGAGATCGCCGCTGCCGCGCACGATCTTTCGCCCGACCTGGTCGTGATGGCGTCGCACGGGCATTCTGGCATCAAGGATTTGATTTTCGGGACAACGATCAACTCCGTGCGCCACCGTGTGAAGGCTCCGCTGCTGATCGTAAGTAAGAATATAAATTCGAATGAATGATCTCTCGAAAGGCAGAATCCTCGTCACAGGAGGCGCGGGGTTCATCGGCAGTGCGCTCGTTTGGGCGTTGAACCAGCGCGGGATTGAAAATATTCTAGTGTGCGATGTGCTGGGCCGCGATGAAAAGTGGAAGAACCTGGTGCCACTGCGATTCGCCGATTATTTGGAAGCGAACGAATTACCAGCGCGTTTGAGCCGCGATATACGCACGATTTTTCACTTGGGCGCTTGTTCCTCCACTACCGAGATGGACGCGTCTTATCTGATTCGCAATAACTTCGAATACACCAAGACACTGGCGCATTTTGCGCTCGAAAACAATTGCCGTTTCGTCTACGCGTCTTCGGCGGCCACTTACGGCAGCCTGGCTGACCGCATCTCCGAATCGCTGCCTCTCGAAAAGCTTCGCCCGCTGAATATGTATGGCTACTCGAAGCATTTGTTCGATTGCTATGCGCAACGCGCCGGGATCCTCGATCGTATTACAGGGCTGAAATATTTCAACGTCTTCGGGCCGAACGAATATCACAAAGGCGACATGCGCAGCGTGGTGCACAAAGCTTTTCAGGAGATTCGCGCGACGGGGAAGGTCTCGCTGTTTAAAAGCTATCGACCGGAATATGCTGACGGCGGGCAGCAGCGCGATTTTCTTTACGTCAAGGACGCCGTCGCAGCCACTCTCTTTCTGGCGGAGCACATAGAAGGCGGCGGCCTTTTCAACGTTGGCTCCGGGGAGCCTAATACCTGGGTCAGCCTAGTGACGCCGATTTTTTCCGGCCCCCCGAAGATCGAGTTTATCGACATGCCGGAACCGCTGCGGCCCAAGTATCAGTACTTCACGTGCGCGGATGTGAATAAGCTACGTGCGGCGGGTTTTGCACGGCCGTTTACTCCTTTGTGCGATGCGGTTTCCGACTACGTGGGGAAGTACCTGGCGCCTGGCCGACATTTGGGAGATGATATCGCTGAAGTTTTTACCCCTGAGAGGTGAGCGCCGACAGCGATCAGGACGAGGAGTCCAACGGGGTTCAAGAACACGGCGAAGAGCTGAATCTTCGGGGCTGATATTGTGGCGCCTTCGTCTTCGACGGCGCATCGAGCAGCTCATGACCCAATTTGGCAGCTCGGCAATCGCAGGCATCTTCCTGGCGTTGTTTGCGCAGCCCCTTCATGCGTCAGCTATCAGGCAGGACGCCTTCGCAGCGGCGGCCCAGGAAAGTTTTCAAGGCTTGTCGCCCGGTCCTAACATTTCCTTGCTATTCGGGGGCGTTTTGAAGCCAGGCGTCAATAGGCCATTCACTTTTCCTCGGGCCTCACTCTGACAAACCCAGTTCCGGGTAGCTGCAATGCTACCGGAGTTCAGGTAGAGGATTGGTCCATCGGTTTTGCCTCGTTTGGCTTGGGCGAGAACGGATTGATTTCGTCGGCGGCAGATGTGCCATTGGCGTGGAGAGCTCAACAGGGATTCGGAGTGCGTCATTTACGAATAGCAATTTTCTAGAGGGATTCAATGTCCTAGTGCTCGACGATCTGATTTTCGAAACCGTTCCGGAGCCCAACTATATGCAATTCCTACTTGTATAGCTACTTTCGGCGCGTGGGTCTCTATGAGACGCCCCAAGCTCTAAAGTGCGGCTAAGCCGCGCAGGTTCCAGCCGCAAATCCGGCTTCCTTCGAGCTTGTTGCCATCGGGTCCGGTCCAGTGCGTTTCAAGACTAATGTGGCCTTTATAGCCATCGTCGATAAGCGCCTGGATCTGCTCCTTCCAGCGCACGTGGCGCGTGCCCAAAGGACCCCAAACGGGGGTATGGCCATCCATGTGACAGTCTTTGGCGTGGACATGAACGATGCGCTCTTTCGGTAAAACCGAGTAGCCACCAGGATACGGGTCTTCGCCTCCGACCAATGCGTTGGCCGGATCCCAGACCACCATCAGGTGTGGATTGGGAACGAAATCGAGGACACGCGCGGTCTCGGCCGCCGTGCCGATATTGCAGGCATGCTCGTTTTCGAGGCCGATGATCAGATCTTCTTTCTCGGCCAATTTGGCGAGCTGGCCCAGCGCTTCGACAATGGCTTCGTGGCATAGCTCGGGCGCTTGCGTACGCCAGTAGGAAAACACCCGCACAATGCGCGCGCCGAAAAATTTAGCCACGTGGAAGGCATGTTCGGTCAGGCGCGGCTGGTCTTCAAACGTGTGCTTGGAAGCAAAGATGTCGTGCTGGAAGCGGCTGTCCAGCTCCGATACGTTGGGCAACACGCACTTCAGCAGAGGCGAAGCGATGGAAATTACACGCAGCCCTGCGGCAGCAAGCGCATCCTTGGCGCGCTTGAGCTCGTCTTCCGTGAGATCGAGTATGTTCTTGCCGTACACGACGCGCAGTTCGGCGGCGGTCATGCCGATCTCTTTCATCACTGGAATCGCGATCCCCAGATCCGGCGAGAATTCGTCGGTAACGGCGGCAATTGGAATTCTTGGTTCAAAGTTTGGCATCTTATAAGTATGTTCTTTCGCCGTCCGCGGCCCCACATCCCTAGTTTCTCCGAGCGCGTCGACCGGCTCAAGCAGGCCGGCTTTAACGCTGAGAATCTGCCCGATGGGCGCGTGCGGATCGCCAAGCACGGCATCGCCGCCATTATCGACGATAAAGCGATGGAAAAAGCAGGCGTGCTGGTCGACGGGGAAATTGGCGTCTTGTTAAATCGCGGCTATCAGGTATTTCTCGAAACACCGTCCGGCAAGAAGTTTCCAGCAACCGCGGACCAGCTCAAGGCGCTGCACGAATTCGAAGACGATGTAAAAGAAGCCCTAGACCTGGTGAACCTCTATAACACTTCGCTCGGCACTACCAGCAGGAAGCACAATTACGATCGGCTCGTGAAATTTAACCCTAAAGCGGCTTCGGATTCTCCAGCATAAGCTGCTTGAAGAGCGGATCGGTCTTGAGCTTGGCGAATTCCGGGATTTCCGCAATTTTGTCGCGTTCCTTTACGCCTTCTTCAAGCGCTTTGCGCAGATAGATCAGCGCGCGGTCGCTCGCGCCGGACTTGGCATACATCTTCGCCAAGTAAAGATGGAATTTCGCCCGCTCCTCTACCGTGCGCTCAAGCATCAGTGTTCCAAAAGAGCTGTGATGCTCGAACACGTCGGGATCGAGGTCTAGCGCGCGCTGATAATAGGCGGTGGCTTGCTTATAGTCGTGGCGGCCGAAATAGGCGGTCCCCAGATTGGAGTAAATCGAAGCGCTCGGCGGCGAATAACGCAGCGCGCGCTTGTAGCTCGAAATCGCGCGCCGATAGCTCTTTTGCGAATAGTAGATGGTGCCGAGATTGTTGATCGCTTCGGCGTATTTCGGATCGAGCTTAATCGCACGCTCGTAATTCTTTTTCGCCAGATTGAGCAGCAGCATCTGATGGAATGCGATCCCGATTTTGTTCGTGAGGACGGCAGTTTCCGGATTCTGGCGATAGCAATCGATGGCCTCTCTATACATTTTGCGAGCCATGTAGATATCGCCGCGCATTTCCGGGCTGAGCTGCGGCTTGGCGGGCGGCGATGTGCCTACGGACGGAACATCGCTTGCGGCACGAAAAGAATTCGTCACAAGGCCAGGTCCCGCTTGAGGAACGCGTTGAGCGGCGCAAACAAGCGCAACGCAGCAGCCGGCCAGACTAAGGCATACGAGGCGGGGAGCCGGAAAACAGCTCACGGGTTAATCCCCCTTTGTGATTACTATATACCTTTTATCGCGAGGCGGCGCTAGTGAAAAATGCCTTTCAGCTTATCGAGCAGACCTTTCTTTTCTTTCTGCTGATCCTTCGGCTGGGAATTGGGGTCGGTTGCCGCGATTTGGCCGTTTGAACCATCTGGCCGCAAAGGTGGAGGAGCCGGAAGTGTCTCCCACCCGGCAATCTCGGAAGATCCGCCGAGATGGGTCGGGCAGAACGTCATCGGCTGTGTGCCGGTCAGGAAAAATTCGGTGTGAACGACTCCGGGCGGACACGCGCTGGTGGCTAGAGCGCCGGTATCTGCATCGATCTGAACGGCTACCACGCCATCCGGCATTTCGAAGGTGGTTACGTTGCGGTACTCACGATGCTGATGCGCGCGCTTCATGAAGCCTGCCCAGATCGGCATCGCAGCTTTCGCGCCTTCAAGCTTAATGTCCTGATAATCGTCGAGACCGACCCACACAATGCACAGCAGCTTCGAAGTGTAGCCGGCGAACCAGGCATCGTGCGAAGTGCCGGTTTTGCCGGCCGCCGGAAGAACAAAGCCGCGCCCTTGGACGCCGGCGCCGGTTCCCCAGCGCAGCACGTCTTGCATGAGGCTCGTGACCAGGAAACTTATGCGGGGGTCGAGCACCTTTTTCGATTGCGGCTGCGCGCTCCAGACATCCTGTCCGGATTTGTCCGCAATGCGCGCGATCAGTTCCGGCTGCACACGGACGCCTTTGTTCGCAAAAACCGTGTACGCGCCGGCCATCTCGAGAGGAGTGACGCCATAAGCACCCAATGCCATCGCAGGAGTGGCGCGAATATCGGGCAGACCCGCGCTATGCGCAAGATTGGCCACGACGGCATAACCGGTTTGCTCGGCAACTTCAACCGTCGGCACGTTCAGCGAATGGGCGAAAGCGGTCGGCAGCAATACCTGGCCAAACCAAGCGTTCTTATGATAATCCGTCGGCTCGTAGGCCGCCCCTGCCCAGTCGAAGGAGTGGGGCTCATCGGTGAGCATGGTGGACGCGGTAATGGGATTCGGATTGTTGGTAAGACCTGTATTAAGGGCGGCGGCGTAGACAAACGGCTTGAAAATGCTGCCGGAAGGCCGTTTGGCGACGACGTGATTCAATTGGCTCGTGCCATAATTTCTGCCGCCGACCAGCGCCTTGATCTCTCCCGTATGCGGATCGAGACAAACGAGAGCGACCTGAGGTTCATCGATCGCCGCGCTGCCCTTGCGGCGTTTGGCGAGAATCGCATGCACTTCGCGCATGCCTTCGGCGACAGCCGCCGATGCGTCGCGCTGCAAATCGAGATCGAGGGTGGTATAAATCCGCGAGCCGGACGCCAGGAAATCACGATCCTGAAACTGGTCGGCCAATTGCTCGTTCACGAGGTCCACAAAATAGGGTGCGTCCGCCGATTCAGGGCCTTGCCGCGACAGCACAAGCGGCGCACGGATGGCATCGAGATACTGATATTGGGTAATGTAGTTGTTCTCGAGCATGGCCTTGAGCACGACATTGCGGCGGGCGGTGGCGCGCTCGGGCCAGCGGACCGGATTGCGGTAACTGGGTATTTGGATGAGCCCGGCCAGAGTCGCGGCTTCCGGCAGCGTCAGTTGGCGTATGTCCTTGCCGAAAAAGGATTGCGCGGCTTCGCCAAAGCCGCGAATGGCGAAAGAGCCGCGCTGCCCGAGCGGAATCATGTTGGCGTAGTACTCGAAGATTTTTTGTTTGGTGAGCTTCTGTTCCAGGTGGATCGTGATCAGCAGCTCGTCGAATTTCCGCATCCACGTCTTCCGATTCGAGAGCCAGATGTTTTTGGCAAGCTGCTGCGTCAAAGTGGAAGCGCCCTGGTCTTTGCGATGCTGCCGGAAATCGACCCATAGCGCCTTGGCGATCCGGATCGGATCGAAACCCGAGTGCTGGAAGAAGCGCTTGTCCTCGATGGATACAACGGCGTTTACCAGCACGGGCGGAATGTCATCATATTTGACGAGACGGCGTTTTTCGCGATTTTTATCGTAGAGCGCCGTCAGGATCTGCGGCTCGAGCGTGAATTCAGTGCGAGGGGAATTGTCGCTGAGCGCAATGATCGAGGCGAGTTTGCCATCGTCAAAACGGAGCACGCCCGGCTCGGACGCGGTTGAGGAATGGTCCCCCGGAAACACTTCGATCGCGTCGGACCGGAGATGATACCAGCCGATCGGATTGCCGCGCGTATCTTCGCCGTAGCCGCTTTCGCGGAGCCGATTCGCAATTTCGAGCCGCGAAGCGTCGTCGCCCACGCCGATCACGCGTGGGGCGGCGTATAGGAGCGACACATCCGGAAATGGGCCTTGCTTCAGCTTCTGATCGGCAAGCGCCGCATATCTGGAATACGTGAAGCAGACGAAAATGAAAAAAACAATGGGCGCGGCGGCAAGTGCGAAGAAAGCGATTTTGCTGACGCGGGCGGCGGTCTTACCAGGGCCGCCGCGGCCTCGAGCCGATCTGGAGACGCCGCGGCGCCGAGCCGATTTGGAAACTTTGATGCGTACGGGCACTAGGGGCCTGGATTCGGGCGCGGCACCACCTGGCAAGCTACTCGCGAGGCTGGTAGTACGATTCTAACTCTTTCCAGATATCGTCGTTGTGGGGCTGCCAATCCGGCGCCTGTCTGCCGGTGATCTGCAACTCCTCAATGCTGAGCGTGCCATGCCCGTATCCGCAGATCCATTGGGTTCGGGGGCGACCGAAGATCACCATATTGCCCCAGGAGCCGCTCGCGACCGGCATAATGAGCCTTCGCAAACAGGTCCGGCAGCGGCGGCGCTGGTCCCAAATAATAAGGTAGAACAAACCCGCGCCTATTAGCCAGACTCCGAGTGTCAGGAAAGTGAACAGCATGTCGTGGATGAATAGCGGCGGTGCTGGGCCAAAACGCGCCAGCGGAGGCGGAGGAACCGGATAATAGCGCACCAGCTCCGCTTGCAAAACGCACATGGCTCCCGCGGCGGCCACGAGTTTCGCGGCGAGGTAGAGCCAGTACTTCATCTGCTTCAATTAGACTCCTTTTCCGGCGAGCCGGTTGCTTCCGCTACAAAAAACGTCAACCACGGAGCAGATTCTTCGCCAAAAACAAAACGTTGGCCGGCCGCTCGGCCAACCGACGCATGAAGTACGGATACCAGGCATCGCCATACGGCACATAGAGCCGCAAGCGGAAACCGCGAGCGATAAGCTGGCGTTGCAAATCGCGCCGGATGCCATACAGCATCTGAAATTCATAACGGTCTGGGGCGATGTTTTGTTCCTGGATATGACGTATCGCTTGGCGCACGATGTTCTCATCGTGACCGGCGATTGCCGGGTGAGTGCCTTCGACCAGCAGCACCTTCATCAATTTGATGTAGTTGGCGTCTACTTCCGCTTTGCGAGCAAAGGCAACGGAGATGGATTCCTGATAGGCGCCTTTGCATAGACGAACGGGGATACCGCGCGCGCAGAGCATGCGAACATCCGCCTCACTGCGATAGAGATAAGCCTGAATCACGGCTCGCACGTGGCCAGGGAAATCACCGTGCAATTCGGTTACCAGTCGCAGGGTACGGTCGGTATAGGCGCTCGATTCCATGTCGACCTCGACGCGGGTACCGATCACGCGGGCGCGCTCGACGAGTCTCCGGCTATTGGCGCGGCAGGCCTGCTCCGAGAAATTGAGACCGAGTTGAGTGAGTTTGACCGAAACGGTGGCGCCCAGAGCGGCGCGTTCGATTTCGGCCAAGGCTTCGAGATACGAGTCGGTCGAAGCGGCGGCGTCTTCGAGCGAGCTGACATTTTCGCCGAGGTGGTCAAGCGTGCCGAGGATGTTTTCGGAGGAAAGCTGGTGGATAACGCCGATGGCGTCGGCGAGAGTGCGGCCGGCGACGAAGCGCGACGTTAGTTTACGCGAGATGGGCGAATGTTCCATCCAGCGCCGCAGCCAGGGTTGGCCGGATAGGTACAGGAGCGAGCGGCGCAGCATGAAGGCGCTTATTCAGTTTAAGCTTTTCCGTCAGGCTACTTCGGTTCAATTAGGACGGCGAGACTGCCTGGCTAAGTCGGCGGCTCGTCTTGCTGGAAGTACTCGTCAGGAACGTCGTCCTCGGGAACCTCTCTCGTTTTCACTTCAGCAACATCCGCGGGCGGCGCATTTTCTATCCCGCTAATCACAGAGGCCTCGAAATACTGGCCTTCTTCCAAAAGCTCGGTGACGCTCTCGGAACCAGTGTCCTCCGTATCGGACAACCCCTGAATATCCCCCGATTGCCCAGCCGAACCGGGTCCAGTTTCTTCGGCTTCTGAACTTTGATTGTTAGTCGGTCTTATCTTCACAGCTAATCTTCTCCCGTTGAGTGGCGGCGCCGGAATTATTTTTTGGCCGCTGAGCCCGGTTCGGACATCTTGGCATGCGCGGAGGCGACAACAGGATCTGGTAGTGCGTAGCCAGCCGCTGCCTGCAACTTATTCTTGAACGCACCCGCGACCACGTGATCCTTGCCGGCCATAAGAGCCTCAAACCCTTCCTTGGCCACTTCAGCGGGATCATCTTTTTCGCTTGCGCCCAGTTTCGTATCGTCCGCGCCCGCACGGTGGAAGAAATCGGTTTCCGTTGCTCCAGGCATCAATGCGGTTACTGAGACGCCGGTATCCTTGAGTTCCTCGCGGAGACTTTGTGAAAGAGAGCGCAGGAAGGCTTTGGTCGCGCCGTAGACCGCTTCGTAAGGCGTTGGCATGGTACCCGCGATGGAGGCGGTGAACAAGATCCGGCCCCTGCCCCGCGCGACCATGTCTTTGACGATGTATTTCGCCAGGTGCAGGGTGGACGTCACATTGAGGGCCACCATATTCAGCTCCTCACCCAGATCCGTTTCAACAAACCGCCCACTCACGCCCACCCCTGCATTTAGCGCTACGGCGTCCAGGGGGCGGCCGCTGGACTGGAGAGTGGACAATAATTTGTGTACGCCTTCGTGAGTGGCAAGATCTATTTGCGCGACTTCCACATCGGCTCCCAATGTTCGGATTTCCTGCGCCGCGCCATGGATGCGGTCGCTTCCGGAAACGATCAGAAGATCGAACCCGTTCTGAGCAAATTGCTTGGCCAATTCGTAACCGATGCCGCTTGAAGCGCCAGTCACCACGGCGAACTGTGTTGTAGGAGATGTTGCCATGTGTTCCTCTCGATTGAGACGCAGGTATCTGGAAAACCAGAAGGTGGGAATTGTTCTAGGAGGCCGTCCGACCGGCTTGCCACGCTTGCCAACTGGCCTTGAGTCGCGCGCGCCATGCCTTACCGGGTTCGGCATAGAGGCGGCCAGCCAACAACTTCGCTTTTTTGCGAAGCTTGCCCTGCGTTTTTGCCACTAACGCGGGGATGATCTTGAAGGCGTTCCGCTTGCGACCGTTTCCGTTGAGAACGTCCATGAGGACAGCAAGATTGTGATCCTGCCCCAAATACTGCTCCAAAGTCTTAGCCGATTTACTGTAACCGGACAATACTTCAGGCCACAACTCAGTCAGAACAGCAAGCTGATAACGAAGATCCTTTGCACGCTTACGAAACTCATGAAAATTCGCGGCCAGCGGGTGGGAGTAGGCTTGTGAACACGCTTTCCGGCCTCGCTTCAAGGTCGTTTCAAAAGAATCCGTGAGCACGGAGAAATCGATTCCGTCGAACGGAAGCTTACCGAGGCTCTCGAGCGATTCCCGCAAGGCGCGGCCAGCAGAACGAATCTGAGCTTTGGGGCGCGGGGCGTCGCTCAGCTTCTTCTTGCGCCGGCTGAGGTGATCCAAGGCGTTCTTGAATTCCCGCTTGGTGCCAGCGTTTGTACGATTTCCTTTTATCTCCTTCTGCTCAAGATCGGCAAGGGTTTCTATTAGGGCTTGCGCATCACGGAATTCCGACAGTTTCCGGCCGATCTGTTGAAGACGAAGATTTTCTTCAGCAAAACGCCCCGGGATCGCCGGACGAACGAGACGCAGAGCCGACCTGGCACGCTTCACGCATTTCCGAGCTTCATGGATGGCGCTATCGACCGGTCGGTTTTGGTTTGACAGTTGATCCACCGCCGTAGCAATCTGCTCTTTCAAAATGCGGCCAAGAGCGTCGGCAAGCTTTTCACCCGAAGCGAATGAATAGTTGTTCTCGGGCTTTGGGGCATCCTGGCCCCAGGAGGTAAACGGATGCTCAACGAGGTTGTAGTTGCGGTACCGTTCGTCGGTCGAGATCTCGTCTCCGACCCACGGCGGCAGTCTGCCCACGGGACGTTTGGTTTCCACTTCCGCGATTACCAGACCTCTGTTCTCGCCCGCGTATTCGTCGATTTCCCAAGTGAAGTCTCCCAGTTGCAGCTTGTACCGGACCTTTTCGAGAATCGGCTTGAGACAAAGATGTTCAATCTCTTGCCCGTCTCGCAGCGGAATAGAATATTCAAATTCGGGTCTCGTCAGGCCTTTGGCTACCCCTTTGACAGTAATTTGGGCTTCGTTGCCGGCGATGCGAACACGAATGTTTCGTTTGGAATCGGTGCTGAGATAGCCCTGCCTTATAGTGACCCCGGGAGCCGCCAGTTTGCGCCATCCGTCGGAACGAACCAAATACCGGTGCTCTGTTTCTTTACTCATTGCCGCTCTATATAGATGGGGGAAGTTGTTTCAGGCGTTCCGGTCATTTTTGCGATGTAACTGAAAATGAGAATTTTAGTCCCAACGAACGGCACCTAATGGCGCAAGAACATCGAATCCCGAAGCGGGCGTTTGGACGCACTGGCGTGCAGGTTTCGGCGCTCGGCCTGGGCGGACATCACTTAGGCGAGGCGGAAGATTTTAAAACCTGCGACGCAATTGTTGGACGAGCCATCGACGGAGGCGTCAATTTCTTTGACAACTGTTGGGAATACCACCGCGGCAAGTCCGAAATTTGGATGGGAAGCTGCCTCAAAGGCAAGCGCGATCGCGTGTTCCTGATGACGAAGGTCTGCACTCATGGGCGCGACAAAGATCTGGCGCTTCGAATGCTTCATGAATCGCTGCGAAGGCTGCAGACGGACCATCTGGATCTTTGGCAAATCCACGGCGTTTCTTTCGACAATGATCCGGCGGAATTCATTCGGCCCAGCGGGGCCGCGGAAGCTTTGGAGAAGGCGAAGAAGGATGGACTTGTTCGCTTCACAGGATTCACCGGACACAAAGATCCGAAGATTCACCTCGCGATGCTGAATACAGGCTTCCCTTTCGATGCCGTGCAAATGCCGCTCAATCCTTTTGATAGCGGCTTTCGCAGTTTCGAGAAGCTGGTTCTCCCGGAAGTAGTCCGCAGACGCATGGCGCCGCTCGGCATGAAGCCGATGAGTGGCAGCGGTCCAGCGATAAAGAAATCCGTGCTCACCGCAGAAGAGTCTCTGCGGTATGCAATGTCGCTGCCGGTTACGACGACCATCACAGGCATGGAAAAGCCGGACGTATTGGAACAGAATCTGGCAATAGCGGCAGGTTTCGAGCCGTACGATCCAAGCAAAATGGCTGCTCTAAGGAGCCGTTGCGCGGAACACGCGGATGGACGCTTCGAGCTTTATAAGATCTCCCTCAAATACGACAATCCAGAAGCGCGGCTGGCGCACGGGTTTCCCCTGGACATGGAGCAAAAAGAAGTTAAGGAAATGATGCGTGCAACTGAGAACACCGGGCAACCTTTTCCGACTGCTCAATAAGTGGCGATGGAACCGACAAGACGTACGTTTGTTGGCGGGGCTGCCGCACTTACCACCAGGTTCGCTTTTGCAGCTTCGCACGCGCCCAATGGAACACAGCGAATGATACCCCGCCGGCAGCTAGGAAATACCGATACTCAGGTTTCCATCCTTGGGATGGGCGGTTTTCATCTGGGAGCGGCGCAGGACCTGGAAACCGCTACCAAGATCGTCAGCATGGCCTTGGATGCCGGCATCAATTTTTTCGATAATGCGTGGGAATATCACGATGGCAAAAGCGAAGAGTGGCTGGGTCAGGCGCTCGGTAACCGCCGCAAAGAAGCCGTGGTCATGACCAAAGTCTGTACGCATGGACGCAAAAAAGAAGTTGCGATGAAGATGCTCGAAGATTCGCTGCGCCGCCTGCGAACCGATCATCTGGATGTTTGGCAGATTCATGAAGTGGTTTACGAGAAAGATCCCGAACGAATCTTTGCGCCGGGAGGAGCCGCCGAAGCTTTGCTCGACGCCAAGAAACAGGGCAAAACTCGCTTGATTGGATTTACGGGTCACAAAGACCCAAGCATTCATCTCAAAATGCTTTCTAAGGGGTTTCCCTTTGATACCGTCCAGATGCCTCTCAATCCGTTAGACGGCACGTTTCGAAGCTTTGAGCAGCAGGTGCTGCCGGAGGCGCAAAGGCAAAAGCTGGCAATTTTCGGAATGAAATCGATGGGCGGCAGCGGCGAAATGATCAAGAACGGAGTTCTTACGCCAGAAGAAGCGCTGCGCTACGCCATGAGCATGCCCGTCGCCGTCACTATTAGCGGCATGAACGATCTCGACGTGCTGAAGCAAAATCTGGCAATCGCGTCGGGGTTCGTACCCATGACACAGAACGAACTGTCCAGCCTGCGTTCCCGTTGCCAGCCGGATGCGGCCGATGGACATTGCGAGCTTTTCAAAACCAGCGTTATGTACGACGGTGATCTCGGCCGGGAGCAACATGGGTTGCCCCCGGCCAAAGATTTGCCCGCATAAGCGCAAATCCAGCTACTCGTAAATTTTCTAGAGAACTCTCGCGCAACCAGCCGACGCTTATAGTAAGGCTAAATTTCTGCGCTTGTCCACGCCGCCTCCAGCGCCGCCTATGATAGGGAAGCTCTGGAATCTTCTCGCCCCGTTCCGACCGGCGTATGCGCGGTACATCGGGGGGATCATTGTGCGCCAGGCACTGCTCGTCCTGGGCGGCTACTCCCTGGTCTGGGTTTTGCGGGCTTGTACCCGATATTCCGGAATCCCGGTTTGGCTTTTCATCGTAGGCCTGTTGTTGTTCGATAGCGGGCTATTGCGGCTGGACCTGGTTCTCAATACGCTCTATTGCAAACGGATCGGGTACCCGCTTTTCGGATTTTTGCGCTCCCGTTCGCTCGCGAAGATGTTTGAAATGCCGCTCGAATGGCACGTCCAGCGCGACTCCGGCATAATCGCCGGCCACGTGAATAACGGCGTCGGCAAGGTGGTGCAGATGGCTGAAGGAGTTAGCCGCGAGCTCGTGCCGGCTGTGATCCGGACCGGGCTGAGCCTGGTCCCGCTTCTCTGGTTCAGCCCGGCAACCGCTCCTTTCGTCGGCGCGGCGCTCGGCATTTTCCTGTGGCAGACGCGCGGCGAAAATCTAGCTCGCCGGCCGTTTCGGAAGTCCCGTTATGAGAACTACGCGCGCGATCACGGTTTGTTCTCCGAGTGTATGCAGTACGTCCAACCGGTCGTGCATTTCGGGCAAACCAGCCGCATTCTTCGGACTTATGACCGGGTGCAGGAAGAGATCATCCGCGAGGGGATTGGAGAGATCGATACCGGCAACCGTTATTCGTGGAAGCGGAACATGCTGCTTTCACTTACCAGACGATTGTGCCAAGCAGTCTGGCTCTGGCAGTTTAAGTCCGGCCGGCTCGACATCGGCTTGGTGATGTACCTGAACATGCTTACCGAAGACCTGCTGAATTCGTTCTGGAGCTACGCATCCCTTATCGAGCGGGTTTATGACGGAATGGAGCCTACGCGCGTTCTGCTCAGCATGTTCGAGGAAGAACCGGACATCCGGGACGCGGAGGGTGCGCGGCCCATAGCAGTCCCCGAAGGCGTGGGTATCGAAATCGAGGAGCTTTGTTTCGCCTATGCGTGCGGGGAACCGGTGCTGAGCAAATTCAACCTGTCGATCGCACCGGGCTCCGTCGTAGGGGTGACCGGCCGTTCCGGCATAGGCAAGACAACACTCCAACACTTGCTCTCGCGTCTGCTCGAAGCGCAGGATGGCCGGATTCTTATTTCCGGGGAAGACATACGGCGCCTGCCATTAGAGCAGTTGCGTAGCCTGTTCAGCACTGTTTCGCAGAATGGAGGCGTGTTCTTTTCAAACAGCACGGTTTTCGAAACGATCTGTTTTGCGCGTCCGGAAGCTTCCTGGAGCGAAGTTATGGCCTGCGCCACAGCGGCGTGTATACATGACGATATACAGCGCATGCCTCACGGCTATGACACGAAGATTAGCCGCGGTGGCGCTACGTTGTCGAAAGGGCAGCAGCAGCGGATCGCGCTGGCCCAGGCGCTGCTTGCGCTCGATCGCAACCGCCGCATCGTCATTTTAGACGAATTTACGAGTGCGCTGGACGCCGAAACCGAAGAACGTATATTGCGCAATATTCTGCCTCTGCTGAGAGGAAGAACGGTGATCCTCATCGCTCATCGGCTGGCTACCGTTCGCAAGCTGGCGGATAAGATTGTCGTGATCGATCGCGAAGGCGTGGTCGAGGCGGGAAGCCACGCCGAGTTAGTGCGCAATGGCGGCTGGTATTCAGAGATGGCGCGCCTGCAGGCGACCGCCTGAAATAACGCATGACGAGTATCGTCCCGCTTCGATGGCGAGAGCCGTCCGAACTGTTTCGAGAACTCCGCTCCAATCACCCGGTGTGCGCTGGCGAAATAGCCGAGCATTCGGGTACCAGGGTGTGTCGCTACGCTCCAGCATCCAGCGCCAGTCCGCATTTGCCGGAAGCAATATCCACACGCGGCGGCCCAGCGCGCCGGCTAAATGCGCCGTCATCGTGTCAACTGTCACAATCAAATCCAGATTGAGGATCAAGGCGGCCGTATCCCGGACATCGGCGGACAGCGCCTCGGGATCAAACACCGGTGCAGATCCTCGCACGTCTGCTAATGCGGCGCCCTTCTGAAGACCATAAAAGCAGCAGCCTTCGCAGGACAACAGCGGAGTGAGTTCATCCAGGCTGATGGATCTCGCAGGGTCCCAAGGGCCAGCTTCCCAGGCTATTCCAACCCGCATCTTTCCCGTGGGAGAAACGCAGTTTGCTCCCCACTCGATGCGCTCTTTCGATATCGGGATGTATGGGGTCGCGGCAGGGATGGTCGTAACGGTAGTACGAAAAGCTCGCGGCAATTCCGTCACCTCCATCTGCATGTCCCAGTTCGACGCGCTCTCCGTGTAGCCCGCTCCCCACGTACAAACGCGGTCAACTCCGGGGACACGTTCGAGCAAAGTAACTAATTGCGGATGTGTTTGAACGGTGAGCGAACGGCAACTTTCCTTCAGCAGCGGCGCGTACCGGATGAACTGAATTGTGTCTCCCAGACCGTGCAGACAGCGCAGCATCACGTGTCGGCCGCTCCATGGACGCCCATCCCAGAAGCCGTTCGAATCCTTGCCCCGTGCTGAGATGAAATCACTCTCCTGCCACGCGCGTTCGAAATTGCCGAGCAGCATCCAGCAATGCCAGCGAGCGGCTGCGCACTCTTCCGCGGCGTACCCCAAGCGCTGCGCCAAATCGAAGCGTTCCATTGCCGCTTGAATGTTCCTGCGCGATAGATAATGCTGTCCTTGGGAGAACGACGCGGATGCGTCAGGAGGCCGCATATCGCTTGGTCATTCGCGCGCAGAAATCCGCGAATTCAGCGACATCTTTCGGCGGGCTAGTGTGATTTGGCACCAGGCCGCAATGCTCCGGAGTAAAGCAAAAAGTAAGCGTAACGTCGAAGGAATCCAATTGCTTCATCTGGAAATCGAACCACTGATCCGCGCCTGGACGAAAACTGTCAGCCCAGCTAAGGCCCGTACGCAAGCTTTTGACGCCGAGTTGTTTCAACAGGCGTACCGCGGGTTCGAGCCGATGATCCTCAAAATGAAACCACTGGCAAATTCCCAGATCCGGTGTATACCGGCTGAAATCGGCGAATGCTTGCTTGGGAGTGCCGTCTTCGCGAACCAGCCCCATATAAAAGTGACGGTAGTAAGACGAGCCTTCGGCCTCGCGATGCCGGGTAGTGGCCGGCCAGGCGCGAGGCAGATCGTAAAGACTATACCAATGGATGCGCTCGGCGCGCCCAATCAGCAATTCCGCGCTCCGCTTCAGGCCAAAAGCCTGAACTTCCTCGGCGCCAAAGCTCGACACGCCCACTTCCGATATCCACAGCGGCAGCGAGTCACGGCCCGGATCTCCTCAAGCTTGGCCGGCCACTCGTGTATTGTCCAATGGTTCCAATCGAGCGGAAATCCATGAACCGCCACTACATCGACGTGAGAGAGAACGCACCGACGTTGGAGCGTTCGCACAAAGTTGGCGTCGATGGGAGACATGCCGCCAAGTACACGGCGCAGGGAAGAATTCTCGGCCCGAATAGCGTCGGCAGCCTGGTTGACCATCGCGGCGTAAATAGCCCAATCCGGATCCAGTTCAAAATTCCAATGCGAAAGATTATTGGGCTCGTTCCACAGCATCACCGCTTCAACCATGTTGCGCCCGCGCCTTGCAGATGTAAATTTCCTCTTCCGGATGGTCTACGATTTCGAATCCGGAACTGCGCAGCATCGCTTCGACGCACGCGCGATTTGGAATCCACCAGTTTGTCGGGTCGTCGGCATAGCAATGTTCGACGAAGTGCATCACCGGATAGCCATCCCGCTCGAAGATCTCTCTCTCAGAGAATGGATAATTTTTTTGGAGCGACGCTACGGCGGAAGTTCCACGCAACATAGACTGGAAGACCAGTGTGTCTCCCACTACGTGTTCGTAGAGCAAGTCAAGCGCCAGGAGCGGATGACGAAGATGATAGAGCACGCCCATGAACAAGACGATGTCGAACTTCTCTTTCAACGCTGCGACATCGTAGACGTCGAGCTGATGAAACTGAATATCTTCTCCGCTTGCCTCAGCCGCGAAACGGGCTTGCTTCAGGTATCGGGCGTCGGAATCGATGCTGACGACGCGAGCGGCGCCCCGCCGTTTCATTTCAATTGAGTAAAAGCCTCCATTGCAGCCAACGTCAAGAACGGTCTTTCCGCTCAGGTCGGCCGGGATGCTTTGTTGAAACATCCGCCACTTAATGGATGGGTAATCGCCCAGGAAATGATGCGGCGCTGTCTGCACGCCTCCAAGGTGGATGTTATGAAACCAGTCGCCAAGCTCAGAGACTCGCCGCTGAATCTCTTCGGTCGTGATGGTACCGTTGGCGTTCATTTCTCCACTACCTCCTCAACGGGTACGGCCGCGCTGCATCCAAGTTGACTTAGCATGCGCATTGTCTCCATATACCCATCCATGGTGCCGACGTCGAAATAACTCTCGCCCGAACGGAAGCCGTATGCTTCGCCACCCATTGCCAGCCATGCGTTCACAAGAGTTCCGATATATTCGTCCGCTCGATCGCGCGCGCACCATAAATTGAAGAGCTCTTGCAGCACGGAACCAGGCATCTTGAACGCGCCCCAAACCCAATGCGTAGAAGGAGACGAGTGTTTTACCTGGATTTCGAGCACGCGATTACGATTGTCGAGCGTGACCGCATCGAAATGGGAAGGACGCGCAACCGGAAACAAGAGGAAGGAAAGACGATCATCGGGCAGGTTTCTCAGGCCAGCCTCAGGGAACCAGATAGTATCCGGAAGCCCGACAAGCACGGGTGCCTGTTTATCAATAATGGGCAGCGCTCTGAAGATCGAGTCACAAAGACCGGTAGCACGTGGTTGAATCACATAGCACAATGAAGCTGAATACGCGCTGCCACCGTAATACTCGAGAATGTCGGATTTTCCGGGCGAGATCACAAAACAAATTTGCTTCGCGCCAGCGATTACAAGCCGCTCCACGAGATAGTCGCTGACGGCTCTGGGCCGGCGTTCGCTACCGTTTTGAAGCCCGCACATGGGAAGCAGCTCTTTGGAGAATGCCAGCGGCTGGATGCGGGTGCCGGCGCCCGCCGCCGGAATGATGCCCCACATCAACTCACCTCCACGGATACATGGCGGAACGAATTCATAATGTTCTCCATTTCAATTGCACGAACATCGGCCGTATGCTCTTCCAGAGCCCGCTCGCGAGCTGCGCGGCCGATTCGAGCTAGTTCTTCGGGCGATCTCTGTAAAGCGCCGATCACGTCCTCAGACTGTTTCGCGATAAGTATCTCCACCCCCGGCTCGAAGAACAAGTTAAGTCCTTCCCATTCATCGGTCACGATAGTAGCTCCACATGCGGCCGCCTCAAACAACCTGCCGGAGGGGCAATAGCCGTTATCCGCCATGGCCCGCCTGGTTACGTTGAGATTCAGCAGCGATGAACAGTAGAATGATGGGTGATCCGCCACCGGAACATGGCTCGTTAGAAAAATGTTTTGCTGCCAAGGAAAGCTGTCATCGTACATAGAGCCGCCGATTACGAATCTCCGATCCGGGAAGCGCTTGGCCGGCTCCACGAATAGCGCGGTCAGACGCTCCTGGCGGTCAGCGGCGCACGTTCCGAGATAGGAGAGGTCGGCGCGATAACGCTCGCTGCACTCGACAGGGAAATGGGAGTTAGGATCCACACTGCCGAAGAGCGGAGCCACCGCGATCGCTCCGAGCATACTGCGCAGTTTTGATAACGCGCACCCGCCTACATAACTTAAGGTCAGATCGAAATCGCGCAGACCTCGCGGGCCGATATAATCCACCGCAAGCCCGCGTTCCAGGCGGTCTAACGTGACCGGAGTATCCAGATCATAGAAACATCGCACACCGGCTGACGATTCCAAAACGAATTCAGACGCGGCTATGGCGTCGGGACAATAGGACGTAACCATCGCGACATCGGCTTCGGATATGTGCCGCCGGGCGACGGGAGCGACTGCCTGCCAGTCGTCATAGAGAATCAAGTCCCCGTCGGGAAGATATAAGAGATCGCGATGGGCGGCATAGTAGGGTACATCCCGTTCGAAAAACACCACGTCGTGCCCTCGCCGGCCGAGTGCAGCGCACAACCCTCGCCATAGGGTTGCGTGGCCATTGCCCCATGACGAACTTACGGATAGCCCGAAGATCACGATCTTCATACTGGAAGCTCACCCATGTGGTTTATGCACAAAACGCGAGGCTGGTCTTCGAAATACCGCACTATGCTGACCGAGCATGGATTCATTTCAAATCGCAGCAGGAGATCGAGAGGCATGCCGAGGCAATGCGCGAGCAAAGAACGTAGCGGGTCGAGGTGGCTAACCACCGCTACGGTTTCGTTCTGGTGCCGATCCCGAAGGCTCTCGATTTCTCGAATCATTCGAGTTTGGGCCTCAATCATCAGCTCCCCGCCCGGAGCGCGAACCAGACTTCGCGTTGTGTTGAAGCTAGCCCATCTAGGATCGTGACTAAGCTCCTCAAATGTTTTACCCTCCCATTCGCCGAAGCGCAACTCGCCTAGATCCTCGCGAATGACGGGCGAAAGCCCATGCGGTTTTCCGAGGATCTCGGCCGTTTCGAGCGCCCGTTCAAGAGGACTCGTGTAAATCGCTTGCATCCCCAACCCCAACAGAGACTGGGCAAGCCGGCTTGTCTGCAGCTTGCCCCTGTCGTTCAGATGACAACCGGTCTTCCAACCGGTCAGAAACCGTCCGACCGCGTCGGTTTCGCCGTGACGTACGAGGAGAAATGTCGTCATTCATCTCCTTCAAGTAGCTCATGAGCTGAGCGGCACGAACCGCAGGAGTATGCTCGGCGAGAACGCGCGCTCTAGCGGCCGCGGCAACAGCGCGGCGTCGCGATTCGGGAAGTTCGCAGAGAAAGCGCAGCGTGTCCTCGGCGCTCTCCGCAACCAAGACCTCCTCGCCAATCCTGAAGATTGTGTCGAGGCCCTCCCACCAGTCGCTGATCACCGGGACCCCGGACGCCCCCGCTTCAAACAGGCGCACGCTCGGCGAGTAGCCGGCGGTTTTCATTACATCGCGAGTAATATTGAGCGTGAAGCGCTGAGCTCCATAGAAACAAGGATGCTCGCGCGGCGAAAGATGAATTGTGCGCGCTACATTCTCCGGCCACTCCAGTAACTCCGGATACTGGGGACCCGCCACCGCGAAGCGTCCCTCGGGCCACTGACGAGCCGGAGCGAGTAGCAATTCATCCAGGGCGGGCTGGCGATCTGCGCTGTAGGTGCCGAGATAGCCCAGATCCCATCTCTCTTGAACCGCAGTAGGCCAGTAAGCTGCGGGATCCACCGAGCAATACAGGGCCCGAGCCCTGCGCGCGCCGTAGCGGCTCTCGATCAGCCGCAGAGTCGGACCACCCGTAAACGAAAGATAGGCGTCATAGCTGCGAATCAGGTCCGGCGTAATATAGCCGGCATCCCCTGTTTCGAGGCGAGACAAAGTAACCGGCGTATCTATGTCATAGAAGGCAGTGCGACCCTGCGCGATCGAATTGACCCATTGTCCGATCCGGATGCCATCCGGAACGTAGGAGCCGACCATCACCAGTGCGGCTCGACTCACGGCAGTTTCGAAACGGGTTACCACCTCGTCGAAATCGTGATAGACAACGGTGACCGCACCCTTGGGATGCGGCTCATCACGGTTGGCCGCATACCATGGTTCGTCGCGTTCCAAAAACAGGATGCGCTTCCCGCGCGACGCAAGTCCCCGGACTAAACTACGCCAGGTTGTCGCGTGTCCGTTGCCCCACGACGATGTAACTGTGAGTCCGAGAATGACGATGTCGAACGATTCCGTCATACCGCTACTCTCAACTCTTCAGGCGCGTGATTCTCGAGCAGTGCGTCGATCTGCGCGGCGCGATGCGCATAGGTATGTTCCGCCAAAACCCGCCGATAGGCAGCCGCACCGATTTCACTAGCAGCCGCTGGTGTGAGCGAGCGTAGATGCTCGATTACTTCGTTTCCATTGTCTGCAACAAGAATCTCCCGCCCCGGTTCAAAAAACATTTCGATACCCGGCCAGGCATCTGTAATGAGACATGCCGCTGCGCCGGCGGCTTCAAACACGCGGGTGGCCGGGGAAAAACCATTTCGCGCCATGCTATCGCGCGTTACATTCAAGACCGCCACCGGACTTGAGTTGAAGGCATTATGATCGCGCGTAGAGACGTGGTCGAAATATCGGATATTCGCGCTGAGCGGCTTGTCGCCCCAACCCGAGCCCCCGAGAAGGAAGCGGAGATTCGAGAGTTGTTCGGCAGGCCGGAGGAAGAACTCTTCCACGCGCGCCTCGCGATCGGGAAGCCGGTTGCCGAGAAAGCCCAAGTCACCCGAGAAACGGGAATCCGGCGCAACCGGAAAGTGAGTATCGGGATCGACTGCGTTGTAAACGGGAACGCACCGCCGCGCGCCGAAAGCTTCGTACGCCTCAATCACCGGATCGCCGCCGCCATACGTAAAAACCGTGTCATAACGAGGGATCAGTGCAGCAAATGGATCGGCGGGATTTCGCAATAAGCGATCGAGTGTTGCCGGAGCATCCACGTCCCAAAAGACAACCAGATTGGAAGGGCGCTTTAACTCGAGAAGGGCCTGCTCGAGTAAGTCATCAAATACTCCAACTCCGCTGGCCTTTACGATCAGGTCCGCGCCACGCGCCGCTTCCACGGCGCGAAGTACGCTCTCCTCCGTTGCCGGATACACCACAACCTTGGACCATGGCGGATCGGGAATATCGCGATTCTGCTGCCGCTGCCAGGCGTCGGGTTCGTAGAAAGTAATTTTATGCCCGCGGTCATTCAGAGAGCGCACGATGCCGCGATAGTACGTAGCTGCACCGTTCCAATACGACGAAACCAGGCTGGAACCAAAAAATGCGATGTGCATTTATCCTTTTCCTTCCGAAGCGCCGACGAGCTGAGACGCCGCAAGAAACGAAAACAATTCGTTCACGCGATGCGCGCACGTGTGGCGGCTACGAATCGTCTCGAGCGCATGTTCACGGAGGCGTTCACGCACAACCGGTTCATGCAACAGGGTGGAGATGTGCGATTTCATTTCACCCGTATTTCGCGCAGTCAGATAGTCCTCTCCTGGAGAAAACAAATCTTCACAATCGTTCCACGGGGCCGAAATCAGCGGAATGCCGCACGCCATCGCTTCAAAAGGCCGAATCGTGGGTATACCAGGAAGCGCCTCGACGTAGGGACGGCGCGGAACATGGATCGTCACGGAATATTGTGCGAAGACCTCCGGAGCTTTATGGTTTGGCAGCCAACCGCCATATTCAACGCCGGCATCCGCTAGTTCCCGCAGCGCTTCCGGCGGATAGCGTACGCCGTAGACGCGCGCTCGAAGGCCAAGCTGTTTGACGGGCTCAACAAGAAACTCCCGCAACGCATCCGCGCGTTCATCGTCACCCCAGTTGCCGATCCATACCAGGTCCCCCTGCTTCACGGAAGAAGGCAGCGGACGAAATAGCCGTGTATCGGCGGCTTCATGCCATGTCCATGCGCGAGCCGCCCAGCCATGCCGCAAATAAGCATCACGAATCACGCTTCCGTAGGCCAACACGGCATCGTAGTTACTAAGATCGTAAGCCGCAATCGAATCGCGATCGCTAAGGCTGCGGTGATGGGTGTCATGAAAGAAGAGAGTGTAATCGTGGGTTGCCCGATGGCGGCCAATGCGGGCGATCAGACTCGGGCGGGTTCCACTCATGAACGATTACTACATCGGCGCCGTATAACGCTCGGTTGAGGTCGAGAGTCGAATCGTCATACAGCGTGCTTCGGAGGCGCGGAAAAGCCCGTTCGAATTCGTCAATAGCGACTTGGCCCTGCTCTCGCAGTAGATTCTGGCGGCTCCATCCATCATTGGGCTCGAAAATTCTCAACTCGTGGCCCAAGCTCAATAGCTCTGAGGCGATCCCGCGCAAAAAGTGAGCATTGCCGTGGTTCCAGTCAGAGACGAGAGAATGCGTGAAAATTACGAAGCGCACGCCTGCCTCCCGCGTTCTCCTTCGTATTTGGCTAGCGCGCTTTGATAGACAGAGAGATAGCCATCCACCATCCGCGATTGCGAGAAGTCGCACGCGCGGCGGAAAGCGCGCTGCGCCATACGCGCGCGATAACCAGGATCTTCGATGAGATGTCGCAAAGCAGCCTCAAGCGATGGAATATCGTCCGGCGGAACGAAAGCCGCAGCGTCCCGCCATATCTCACGCAGGCTAGGGATGTCACCTAGAAGCAAAGCGCATCCCGATAGCGCGGCTTCAAGAATCGATAATCCAAAAGGCTCATAGCGCGCCGGCAGAGCGTAAATAGCGGCCCGGGAATACATAGGGGACAACTCGGCCGGGTTCAGCTTGCCAAGCAAGTGGCAGCCAGTTAGCGGCGTCGTAGTCCCGTCGGGCGGGTGTGAATCGCCGGCCAGATATACCGGCCAAGGCAGACGCGGGGCAACTTCGGCGAGGACACCCACGTTCTTGCCTTCATCCCAAAGACGGCCGGCACTCAGGATGAACTCTTCCTTCTCGCCGATCCGGAATTCATTCGAGCTGAGTCCATTGTGAATAGCTCGTTTCTCTGCAATATTGACGTTATAGTCGCGCTCCATATCGGATAGAGCCGCATGTGAGGGAGCGCTGATAACGGTCGCCGCTCTTAACGAGCGCTCCACTTCCCGTCGATAACGACGCCAATCTGCCGGGAGCGGAGAGCCCTTCACGGCATGCCACCACGAAGCCACGCTCGAGTGATGCGTGATCACAACGGGCGCATTCCAGGACAGAGCTCCGTGACACAAAGTATTCAGGTGAATCAAATCGGGTTGCCATTGCCCGGCCACCTCCTTCAACCAATGCCCTGCCCGCTCGATATCGGCCCACGGCTCGTGCATCCACTCCAGCTTCGAATTGTGGTGAAGCCAGCGCAGTCCCCCGATTTGAGATGCCGACCATTTCTGCGAGTCAGTGACTGTCCTACCGAACGTGGCAAGGCAAACATCCGCTCCGCGGTCAAGCAACCCGTCCGCCAATTGCAACGCGAACGTCCAGACGCCTCCTTCGGTATCACCGGTAAGGAGAATGCGCCGCAATCCTTTGACGGACATGCAGCTACCGCTGAGCCTCAAGTTGAACTAGTCTTGCAGGCTGTTGCTCTTGAATATCGCTGAACTCGGTAAATTGGCTGAGGTACACGTCGTGCGCGCGCTCCCAAGCTACGTCGTCAGGTTCGCCCCAGCGCTTAGTGTAATCAGGCGATCCCGGATACGAAAACAAGGGCACGGGCTTATTTGCCCAGACACCATTCCGGTGCAATTTTTCCCGCCACTCTTCTACCTCCGCGGGGTCGTCACATTGCGAGTCGAGTAGGTTGGCCTGAACAAATGGCACGCGCTCTTTGGCGTGAAGCAATCGTTCCGTGATCTCGCTTGTCGAGAGCTTACATTTTTTGGCTAAGAGGTCGCGGCCGGCTTCCGTGATACTTTCGACGCCGGCTTCTATTGAGACACAGCCTGCCTTGCCGAGCAGGTCGATCATCTGGTGATTCCACAGATCGATCCGCGTCTGAATCCCGAATTTGACGCGGCGTTCCGCAATCATTTCAAGAACAGGGGCGTATGGAAGAAAAATTTCATCAATGAAGTAGACATATTCAATCCCGGCTTCGACGAGGCCGTCCAGTTCGTTGGCTACGACAGGAAGCGGCCGCCGGCGGAAAGAGTCGCGGAAATTGTCCTTAGCGCAGAAGGTGCAGTGATAGGGACATCCACGCGACGTTTCCATCTCCGCACCAGGACCTAGAGGCGCCGCATCGAATCGATGATGATGATGCGCATGGCGCGTGATGTCTTCCCGATTCCAGCGTAGAGCGGGCAACTCATTCATGTTCGCGGAGTGCGGGCGACCTTGTACCCGCAGTCCTTCCGGCGACCGATAGCAGATAGATTCGACGCTTGACCAATCGGCCGAAAGCTTTGGCAGGATCTCTTCGCATTCTCCAAGGACAACGACATCAGCGCCCAGCTTTGATAAGGCCGCGCGCGGCGTAGTGGAAGCATGCGGTCCCACGCCGACCAGCTTGCAAGGCAGATCGCGCAAGGCATTCATCACCTGCTGTGGCACACGCAACTCAGGCGGAGCGCATCGCCAGAACAGGTAGCTAGGCGCGGTCGTGACAACGGCGAAATCCGTCTTGAATTCCTCGACCCTCGCCCGAATCTCCGCGAGCGTCAGATCGTAAAGCTGCCCATCCACAATCTGGACCTCGTGCCCCGCATCCTCAAGCAGGGCCCGGGAGTATCCGTATTCCAAAGGAAGGTGCGGCTCGCGGCAACCGAAGTAAATGCTGCGATCGAAGTCCCATGGAGGATTAACGAGCGTGAACCGCACGGCGGCCTCCTCGCGTGAGATCGGGCGCTTTCCGATTGGCCGTATCCTGCAGCCATTCGTATAGCCGCTGCACTCCCTCGTGAACGCTTACCCTGGGCGCCCAGCCGGTGGCCGCTCTGAACTTGCGGGTATCGGAAACGTAATAGCGCTGGTCTCCCACGCGCCAGTCATCCCTCTGTATCTCGGGTGCACGGCCGTGCAAGCTCGCGATCAACTCCAGAAGTTCGTTGAGGCTGATGGTGTTCCCAAGACCGCCTCCTATGTTAAATGCCTGAGCCGATAATGTCCGGCTGTTTGCCTGCGCAAGCACCATGGCGTCTACAAGATCCTCGACGAAGAGAACATCGCGAACCTGCATCCCGTCGCCGCATATCGTAATCGGCAAGCCTTTGATGGCCTGGATCAGGAAGTGCGCAACCCAACCTTGATCTTCAGTGCCCATCTGATGGGGACCGTAGATACAGCTCATACGGAAAACCACTGCCTGAATACCGAAAGTGCGCGCGTAATCGAGGACGTACTGGTCGGCAGCGCCCTTCGAGCACCCATATGGGCTGTGAAAATCGAGTGGACGCTCTTCACTGACGCCAGCGCGCATGGCCGTATCGAGAGGTTGATATCTCGTACAGTTCTTCTGCAAGGCAAGATCTGAAAGGGCTCCGTAGACCTTGTTAGTAGAAGTAAAAAGCAGCGGAGGCGGATTATCGGTTGCCCTGATCGCTTCGAGGAGATTCAAGGTGCCCCCGGCGTTTACCTCATAATCGAAACGTGGCTCGACCAGACTCGAAGTGACGGCAACCTGCGCTGCAAAATGAAAAATTCTGTTTGCTGACAGGACTGCCGGCTTCAGCCGTGAAGCATCACGTATATCCGCCGCTTCCACGCGTAACTTATCGCCGTGCCTCTCGCGTAGCCACGACACATTCTCATCTACCCCGGGGCGGCACAAATTGTCGTAGATAGTGACCTTGTGCCCTTCCGTCAAGAGGCGGTCGGCAAGATTGGTTCCGATGAATCCAGCTCCGCCCGTGATCAATACGCGATTCCGCCCGAGGTCCGATTTCGAGCTTCGAACGAATCGAGCGGAGTCCCTTACGGATTTCAAGCCTCCTTCCGACCAGAGCCGATACAGCAGCTTAGGGCTCGAATCAGCCCGAAGCAGGCCGTAGTGATAATCGCGCTCATCGGAATGAAGCGAGTCGGGATTTTGCGACGCGGGCGTCTTATCGAAGACTTCCTGCCAGTAAACGCGGTCCACCGGGGCACTGAGGACGTCCGCAAAAGCACGAACTTGCGCTTGTTCGTCACCGCGCCACGTGGAGAAGCCGGTCTGCGTAATCCAAATTTCCGGGTTCAGCCCGAACTCACCGAGCAGTTCCTTTACTTCCCCGACTTCCTGTTCCCATCCGCGCCATCCGAATTCAGGGCTGCTTGGAAACCCATGCACGCCGACCGCGTCGATATAGGGCAATACACCGCGCCGATGCATCAGATCGAACCACTGAGGATTCGATGGCCACAAACCTGAAAGAACGGCCTTCTTGCCTCGCTTGCGAATCCAGTAAGCAGCGCCCCCGATCATCTCGCTGAAAATTTTCCAATCGGGATCCATCCGGGAGTCCCATTCGCTCGGAAGATCCGGACGGTTCCACAACTCCATCCATTCGAACAGGTCGCCGAAGCGGGTGATGATCACATCGAGGAAGTCGGCGTAGCTTTTCGGCGTTCGTGGAGGCGACGAGAATTTTGGCGCAATGCCAAGAGACGGCGGCGTATAAAGGAAGCACGGCAGCACATTGACCTGCTCCGCCAGCCGCGGAAGCAGCCACGCATACCATCCGTCCCCTTCCGAGGTGTACCAATCGGCCCAGCATATGCCAGTTCGAATTTCCCGGATATCGAGAGCCAGAGCCTTTTCGAGAACACTTTCAACGCGTTCGTATTCTCCCGGCCGGAACCACTCGACGAGGCCCGGCCGGGGTCCGCTCGTATTGGAAAGAGTCGAGCGACTCATATCATCAAACCTCTGGCGGCCAGCTCACCGCGCGCTTCGACTACACGGTCCGTAGTGATCTGACCTTCGAGCCAAGCCGCGACATCTCGGAGGCCCTGGTCCAGTGAAACCGAGGGCGCCCATCCGAGAACTTTTCGAGCGCGAGAAATGTCGGCGAAGCAATGCCGTATATCGCCTACCCTGTATTTGCCGGTAATTTCTGGCTGCAGACCGGTGGCGCCGAGCGCTCTGATCGCTCTACTTGCAATCTCGCCTACCGTCATCGCCTGGCCCGATGAAATATTGATGGCCTGGCCGTCCGCATTCTCCGCTGCAAGCGCCAAGCGGCAGGCCGAGGCCACGTCATAAACGCTCACAAAATCGCGTTTCTGCAGTCCGTCTTCGTAGATTAAAGGAGCCTTCCCGTTTAATACTCTGACGGCGAAGTTACTAATTACTCCGGTATACGGATTTGACAACGCTTGGTAGGGGCCATACGTATTAAAGAAGCGTAGCGCAACAGCGCGCATCCCGTAAGCGCGTGCCACCATCAAAGTCATTTGCTCCTGGTCGTACTTCGATAGCGCATATATGGATGCCAAGGCCGGAGGTTTGTCTTCTGTGGTTGGGATCGGAATCAATGGCCGACCCTGCTCATCCATAACTTCCCAGTTGCCCATTCGGAGTTGGTCCAGGGTGCGGGCGCCAGCGCTCCGAGGAAGTCCCTCGACATCCTGATACAGCCCCTCGCCATAAACGCTCATACTGGACGCTACGACGACGGATTCTACCGGTTTCTTACTGAGCGCTTGCATCAGAGCCGCAGTCCCGCCGTTATTTACGCTGGTGTATTCCTCCATCTGGTACATGCTCTGCCCCACGCCGACAAGAGCTACCAGATGGATTACGGAATCAATTTGCCGAAGCGCTCGCGACAATACTTCCGAGTTACGAATATCGCCGACGATCAATTCGACGTCCCGATCGAGGTAAGCGGGCCGAGCGCGCTCCGGGCCGTGAACTTGCGGGACAAGATCATCTAGGGCACGGACACGATAACCATGTTCGAGCAACTCGTTAGCAACATGCGCTCCGATGAACCCTGCGCCGCCCGTGATCAGGATGTTTTTAGGTGCCATTTGTAAAGAGCCGCCCGACCACAGATCGTATTACTGCGTAAGTGAACTGGCCAGGCAACTAACCTGTCTGATACATATACGCGAAATTCGTTACTAGGGTATGTACAACCCGTAATTGTTCGGTGGGAGAAGTTCGATAAGCAGGGAGCGTGGCGGAGCAGTCAATGAGCCATATCATCGTTTGCCCGCACTCGTTTTCGCGGCCTTATGGCCAGACGCGTGATTTTTGGCTTCGGCGTTCTCGCGAGCCACGAGTTTATTGAAATTGCTCTTCTGTCCGTCAGCGGTCTTCTCCTGATAAACGAGAGCGAGTCCCTGTTCATCGAACTTTTCAAAGAATTCCTCCCAGGAAATCTCTTCCAGTTTGCCTTCGCCGCTGTAGCCGGGAAAATCGATTCTGAGAATTCCGGCATCATGCGCGCCGCCGGTTCGCTTGACGTGCGAAGGTTTGCCGTTTCGCTCTTCGGCCCATTTGCGGATCTCTTCGTGGTTCGTTGTCGTTTTGGAATGACTGGACATTTTGCCTCCTTAGTAGCGAGTCGCAACTTGGCTTCCAAACGGCTGGCCGCTCAACTATTGCTCCAGATGAGCAAAAAGAAACCGGCGTTGAGCAATATTCCAGAACTTCTACAGGTATCGGGCTAGCAACCAGTCCCTGGCGATCAAGCCGACGCGTTAAGTTTTTGCCGAGTATGGAAAAGATTTCCGAGTCAGCCGGCCGGCTCCGGCGCCAATTTCTGTACGGATGGATCGTCGCCACCCAGCCAATCGGGATGCCTGGCTGTACCGTCGAAATGCGCGGAAACCTTGAAGAGCTCGTATTGTCCGGTTTCCGCCACATGCTGCGTCGTCGCCAGCAATGCAGCGAATTCCTGGCCGCTCAGAGGCTTGAAAGTCTTTGCGGCCTGGAATGCCTGATTAAGAATCTCCGGCTTATCGATGCCGGTGATCACGACATCGGTAGGAAGATTCAACGCGTAATGCAGGCAATCGATGGGGTTCCGAATGGCGCCGCTCTTCAGGATGATGCCATCTCCTCCGCAGAAAGGCTTCATGGTTTGGATGCCGATCTTCTGTTCGACAAGCTTCGGCATGACCAGTTGGGCGAAGCTCCGGAAATGAGCATCCATAAGATTGGAGGGCATCAATACTGCGTCGAAGGAGAAACCATGTTTAGCCGCCACTTCGAGCATATAAAGGTGCACATGCGGATCCTTGTGGCCGGTAAATCCGATAAAGCGTAATTTACCTGCCTTCTTCGCCGCGACGAGCGCCTCCCATGCGCCGCCTTCCCGAAAGATGCGATCCGGATCATCAAAGCGCAGGATTTCGTGAAACTGCACCAAGTCGATGCGATCCGTTCTTAGGCGCGAAAGCGAGTCATGCAATTGATCGGTGGCGTTGTTCTTGTCACGGCCATCGATCTTTGTCATCAGGAACACCTTATTTCGATAGCCGCCCTCGGCGAGCGCATCGCCCATCCAACGCTCACTGCGGCCCTCGTTGTAATCCCAGCAGTTGTCCATGAATGTGATGCCCCGATCAATCGCTTGATGCATAAGCCGGGTGGCTGCGGCCTGAGTAAGCGGAGGTTTGCCGATTTGCGATCCACCCAGTCCGATGGCCGAGACGGTTTCTCCAGTGCTTCCGAATTTTCTATACAGCATTTCGCCTCGTAATTCCCCCGGGTCAGAGACGCGAGGAATGCGCGCGGGCGCGTTTGGCGATGGTCCGTTCCGTTGTCCTAAGGCGACCTGCGCCGTCGCTCCGGTAAATGCTAGGTTCCGCAGAAAACTTCGTCTTTCCATGTGTCCCGTACTCCTGACGCTTAGGGGACACGGGACTTCGGCTCACTGTTTCACAAGGCACAATTATTCCGTCCCAAAACGAGAGCCTCGATGAGTCGAGGCGTTACCGGCGGTTCAGGCGGCTTTATCGGGGAGCTTGAGGTAGCCTTTTTTCTTGTATTCGTAGTAGCGGCCGTTCTGGATAGCGGCTTTTACTTGGATCTGCTGCTCACGGGCGGCGATTTCTTCAGTTGAAAATTCAAAGCCAATTTCGGTCGGATCGAACGCCAAGCCACATTCCCGGGCGGTGCGGTAGTGAAGAATGGCATCTTGCCAGCGCCGGTTCTCGGCTGTCTGGCGGTCTTTGGCAGCCTTCTCGCGCTCGGCGATGCGGCGCTGCAGTTCGGCTTCGTCCTTTTCGTATTGCCGGCGCAGGCGCGCTTCCTGGACCGAGAGATTGTTCAGGTCGCGGCGGTACGAGAGAAAGATCTGCGCTTCAATCATGGCTTTGCGGACTGCTTCGTCCTCTTCCTCGGTAAATTGGGCGGCGAGTTCGCGGCGGCCGATGGCGTAGATTCCGGCCTCGAGCGAAGGAATGCGATCGAGCCGCCAGAGCGTATCGGCCAGGGATTGGCTGAGGCGCTTTTCTTCGTCCGCTTCGGGAGCGAACTGTTGGAAGGTTCGTTCGACATGCGCCTGGTAGGCCGCGACGTCCTCGCTTGGCAGCAGGACGGTGCGGCCGGTGAGACCGGTTTTCAGAGCGTTGTGGGAGACTTTGGCTTTTCCTTCCGACGAAGTGGGGCCAGTGGATAGCTGGGCGTTAGCGCGGTTCGCCGCCAGCTGGTTTAGCGATGCCATCGGTTCCAGCATAAGGGGGCGTGTCAAGGGTTTTGCCCACCGAAGGCCCGGAAACATTGGATTTTTGGCTTGTGACTGGCGCTTTCCAGCCGCTGAATTTTCAAAACACGCCGCAACATGCCTTTGGTTCAACCGTCAAACAAACGGCATAAAGTCTCGTCGCCGGCGCTTACGACGACATAGGCGAAGAGCATCTGCTTTTTCGCTGTTCGAAGAGAAACGGCAGCTACTGTTCGGGTGGATTGAGCGCGGGCGCGCCGTTGACCATGGCATCAGGAACCTGGGCGAGATTGATTGTATTGGCCATCGGGTTGTGCATGGAGGCGACTACTTCAACGCACCCGAGCGCATCACCGACAAGGTGATTGAGCGGATCGAGGCGCTCGAAGATATCGCGCCTCTGCATAATGCCTCTGCCCTCAAGGTCATTCGCGCCGCGCAGGCGAGTATGGGCGGTCATTTGCCAATGATTGCGGTTTGATACGGTTTTTCACCGGACTATTCCGGATGCGGATGCTTTCTATCCGCTTCCGATGGATCTCGCGCAACGGCACAAACTCCGGCGCTACGGATTTCACGGAATATCGCACAGGTACATGATGCTCCGGTACGCGCAGATTACAGACCGCCCCATCCACGAGCTGAACCTGATCACTTTGCACTTGGAAGGCGGGTCTTCGGCGGCGGCAATTCGGAAAGGCGAATCGGTAGACACGTCCATGGGTTTACTCCACTCGAAGGACTCATGATGGGCACGCGTTGCGGTGATATCGACGCCGGTCGGCTATCTCATGCAAAAAGAGAACATGGACGCAGACCGGGTGAACGAGTTCCTGAATAAAGAGTGTGGACTTCTTGGCGTCTCGAAGATTTCGGCGGACATACGAGAACTGCAGCAGCATCTCTCCGAAGAATCGGTCAATCTGGCCGTGAACATGTTCTGTTATCGCGTTCGGAAGCACATCGGCGCCTATCTTGCGGCGCTGGGAGGAGCGGAGGCGATAGTGGTGGGCGGAGGAATCGGTGAGGATACGCCATTTATCCGGGAACGGATTTTTCGAAAAGTTCGACTGGTGCGGCGCTGTTTTGGACGGTGAACAGAATCGCAAGGTGGTGGAACGTGAAGCGCCGATCACGACGCCGGAATCATCAATTCAGGTCTGGGTAATACCAACACAGGAGGGCCTGATGATTGCACGGGAAATAGCTGACCACGGACGTCTATAGCGTAGACTTACAGTCACCGGTTATGGCGGAACAGGTGATTTTGTACGTTGAGGACGATGACGCAAGCCACGCCGTTTTTCGCGAAGTGTTTAAGGACGTCTGTCCGGAAATGCGCCTGGAAAGAGCGCGCGACGGCACGGAAGCACTCGTCGCAATTCAAATTCTGGTCCGAGATCCAGGAATTGATTTGCGTCTCATCCTCCTGGATGTCTTTCTGCCAATGATGGGCGGTTGGGAAGTGCTCGACGCCATCCGGAAGATTGAACGACTTAAGGAATTGCCCGTCGTGATGTTCACAAATCTAGTCCGGGAGCGCGATCGCGCGCGCTGCATAGCGCTCGCCATCGACTACCTGGAAAAGCCAACAGATTTGCGAGCTCTTATCGCACTTGCAAAAGAGATTTGCGCCAGGGCGGAACTATCGCAGCGGGCGATGACAGAATCCTAATTCCGCAGTAAAGTACTGCGCTCGATTATCAACGCTCGTAACAGTCCCTCTCTTAAGCGCCGCGGCGGGCGCGCACCAGGTATTTGGGCTTGTGACGCACTTTACTCGAAAGCTTTTGCTTCGGTATATGCTCAAAGCGCGCGGACTTTCGCTCGGCGAAGCCGAGTTTCTCGAGGAAGTGCACTGCCTGGCGGCGCCCATCCGCGATAAGGACGGCGTGATCGTCGCGGCCATTGGAATTTCGGCGCCTATCGCCCGGCTTTCCGCGAAGTCTCTGCCCGGCGCGACCCGGCAGGTCATGGAAGCGGTGCAACGGATCACGGAAGTCCTGAGCGCCGAATTGTAGTCACAGCCGCCCCCCAGCCCTCTTCCGTACCGCGTTGTTTGCCTTTCAAATATCGCTAAAGTAACTATTACCAATGCTTGACTTTCCGGAGGCGGCTTGATAGCATTCCGCTTCGCAATAGAGTACGCACGTTGCGCTATACGCACCGTCGAGGTTCTGATGAAAACTAGATCAAAATTATTCTTACTCACCATAGGTGTATCGATACTATGCGCTCAGGCGCCACCGGGGCGCCGCGCGGCAGCAGCTACGGAATCCGTACGGCCATCCGCTTCCCATAAGATCGCGCTCGCCACCGCGGGACTGATGGGCTGGTATGTCGGACTGCCTTCCACGGCATTCCGGGACCTGACGTTTCTGGAAGCGGCGGTGAAGACCGACGCGGCCGGACTCGGGGCCATTGAAGGCTTTAATACGCAGAAGGTCAGTTCGGAGATTTCGAAGAACCTCGATTTCAATCTCACGCCCAGCGAGCAGACCGTGGTGAAAAACAAGCTGAAGGCGCTGAATATGCGTCTATACGCGTATCACATCGATAAGCTCGGTCCCGACGATAAAGCCGCTCTTGAGTTCGCGAAAGATATCGGCGCCGAGATTGTGGTGACTCCGGCCGATGCCTCATCTCTTGGCGCGCTGGACAAACTTGCCGGCGAAACCGGCATCAACATTGCTATTGAAACTCGCAATCCCAAAAGTCTCCTTTCCGCTCTTGAAGGCAAGAGCGCGCGTCTGGGCATTGCAACAAGTTCCGCGGCGGGCGAGAGACTGATGGCGCTGGAACTCCGCCCTGGAGCGGCGAATCGCGCTCAACTGTTTCTCGATATTGCGAAGCAGGAGCCCGCACCCGAAGAACAGCCGGATCAATGCAGCAACTGTGGACGCCCGCATGGTGGTAACAAGCCGCTCTTCATCGCGATCGACAACCCGGCCGATATTGAGAAATTCGAAGCGGCCGTCCGTCCCGCCATGGGGTACCGCGTCGAGCAGATCACCCAAGTGCTTCCCATTACGAGTGTCGATAAGGTACCGGCCGCCGACCGGGAGAAACTCGAGGCCGCGCTTCCGAAGCAAGCCGTAGCGCAGCCGAAAAAGCCTCGCAAACTGTTGGTGATCGATCTATGCCCCGCCGGCGGCTACTATCACACGACCATCGCGTACGGTAATCTTGCCATCCAGTTGATGGGCAAGAACACGGGCGCGTACGAGGCGGTATTCAGCAACGACCTGAACAATCTCAAATACCCGAAGATCAAGCAATTCGACGCGATTTTTCTGAACAGCGTGGTTGGCGAAGTCTTTCCCGATCCGGATGTCCTGAATGGCCTGCTTAGATTCGTTCGCGAGGGCGGCGGAGTGGCCGGACTTCATGGATCGACATACGCTTCCATGGATCTGCCGGAGTACTCGGCGTTCATGGGCGCCGCGGACGGACCTCACCACGTAGAGCAGGCGACGCTGAAAATCGACGATCCCAACAGCCCGATCACGAAGCAATTTGACGGCGCCGACTTCACGCACACGGATGAGTTCTACCATTTCCTGCCCACCGGACCTTTTTCTCGCGAGAAACTGCACGTGCTGATTAGCATCGATGCGGCGAAAACGGACCTGAGTTCCTGGAATGTGCGTCCGGATAACGATTACGGTCTGGTTTGGGTGAAGAGTTACGGCAAGGGCCGCGTGTTTAACTGCGCGATGGGCCACACGCCGGCATTTTACGAGAAGCCCGAGTTCGAGCAGATGATCCTGAATGCGATCCAATTCGCTCTCGGCGACCTGCCCGCCGATACAACTCCCAGCGCGGCCCTTTCGGCGCGGAAATAGGAGAACACAAATGAACCGACGCAATTTCACGAACACGCTTGCGCTGGGAGTGGGCGCGCTCGCCATTCCGCACCTGCCCGCCGCTCCCATGCGGAAGCTCAAGATCGGACACACGTGCATCACGTGGGGATCCTTTCCACGGCCGGGCGCGGAAGCCACCATCGAACCCGCGCTCAAAGATATATCCGCGGAGGGATTCTGGTCTTTCGAAACTTTCCCGGAGCTGCTCGACACACTCGATCAGAAGGATCAGCTCAACCCGCTTCTCGAGAAATACGGCGTGCCGGTGTGTTCGGGTTACATCACCGTGAACCTGATCGACCCGGCGCAGCGCAAAGAGGGCGTCGCGCGCGTGATTCGACTCTCGAAGGTAATTCAGAAGTGCAAAGGAACGTTTATTGTGCTCGCGCCCAACAGCGTGAAACGCGATTCATACAATTTTAAGGAACACCGCTCCGATATCATCTCCGGGCTGAACGAATATGCGATGGCGGTGACCGATCTCGGGCTGGGCACGGGCCTCCATCAGCACACGGGGACGTGCATCGAATCGCGCGATGAAGTGTACACCGTCATGGAAGCGGTGAACACCAGCCATCTCAAATTCGCCCCAGACGTAGGCCAGCTTCAGAAAGGTGGGGCGGATGCCGCCAAAGTCGTCAAGGATTTTCTGCCCATCCTCAAACATATGCACTTGAAGGATTACAAAGGCTGGGAGTTTTATTCCGGTTATTGCCCCCTCGGAATGGGCAATGTGGATATTCCAGCAGTGCTCGATATGGCCGAGGCCTCAGGCCAGAACCCGGACATTATGGTGGAACTGGACCCATCGCCCAATGGACCGATGACGCCACTCGAGACGGTGAAGACGACCAAGGCTTATCTCGTCAAGCAGGGCTATACATTCAAATCATGAAAAGGCCGGCCCGGGCAGACTGCCGGTCATCTTCTGGTAGGCCGCAAAAAGACAGCAGTAATCAAGCAGGAAAGAGGGCCAATTGAGGATCAGCGGGCGGGGCGATCGGCACGCGGCCGAAGTCGCGCGCCGCGATTCCTGTTTGCTCCCGAATCTCGGCGATCATTTCGCGAATGCGCTGCGGATAGGCTCCTTTGAGATACGCGCCCTCCAGATAGCTCTTCTTATAGCGCGCCAGGTGCTCGGGAAATCTCTCGGCGAGGAACGGAAAGAAAACCCGCTGCGCGCACGGCTGCAAGAAGAGAATTCCCGCAGCGAAATAGCCGGCTCCAGCGGCTTTGGCCGCCTTGGCGATGCCCGCGAGGTTGTCTCGCGAATCCGTGATGACGGGAAGAATCGGACTGGCCATCACTCCCACGGCGACTCCCGCGGCAGCAAGATTTTCGACGGCTTTCAGCCGCAGGTCGGGATGTGGAGCCATTGGTTCCGTTAGCCGCGCCAACTCACGGTCGAGAGTGGTCACCGTGACTGTGATGCGAACATCGTTCTGTTTTGACAGGGCAGCGAATAAGCCGGCATCCCGGCTAACCAAATCCGATTTTGTGGTGACAAACACGGAGATGCCGCGGATGTTGACCATTGCTTCGAGAACGCGGCGAGTCCGCTCGAATCTACGCTCGGCCGGCTGGTACGGGTCGGTCGCGGTACCGATCGCAATCGTCTGGGCGGCTTTTACCGACTGCAACTCGCGCCGGAATTTCGCGGTATCCCAATCTTTGGCGTAAATTTCCGTTTCGAAAGCGGCCAGCTCCCGCCGCTCCATGAATTCGTGCGTATAGCGGGCATAGCAATATTTGCAACCATATTCGCAGCCTCGATACGGATTGATCGTCCAATCGAACGGCACCCGACCGGAATGACAGCGGTTCAACCATTTGCGGGTGGGGAGCGTGCGATATTCCACGCGCCGTTTTTCCGCGAGCCGGTCGCCTTCGGCGGCTAAGCGCGCGATCCCGGTAAGTTGGACAAGCTGTGGCACAAGAGGAGCGCCTCCTCCAGAGCAGTTTCTCCTTTTATTCGCCTCGTGTCAACCCGAAATTGTCTTGCCGTATATGCAGTCTTATTCTAAAATAAGTTAGATGCTTAAGGCTAAGATATCGTCTCGAGGGCAAATCGCGCTTCCGAAGGCCGTCCGCGACCAGTTAGGGTTGACCGATGGCGTTTCGATGGTGGTAACAGTTGACGGAGACGATATCATTCTTCGGAAGGCTCCGGAGGGCGGGTGGAGACAATGGGACAGCCGTTTCAAAGGCTCCGATTTGTTAGCGGATTTGGCGGCTGAGCGGCGGCGCGAGCTAGAAGATGACCGCAATCGTCCTTGACTCGTGGGCGATCATGGCTTGGCTCCAAGGCGAAGAACCGGCGCGATCGAGGGTGCGCGAAATTCTCGAACGCGCTGCCACTCCAGGTGGCGAAGACGTGAGCATGTCCATGATCAACATCGGCCAGGTCTTCTATTTGGTTGCCAAGCGGCAGGGCGCGGCCGTAGCGGAGCGATTTCTATCCGAAGTTCCGACCCTTCCGATTCAGAATCTCGTTCCCGACCGAAGACTGATCCTGGATGCGGCTCGGCTCAAGAGCAGATTCCCGATTTCTTATGCCGACGCTTTCGCCGTCGAAACGGCTCGCCGGCAACGGGCCGCTCTGGTTACCGGCGACCCTGAGTTGCTCGCATTGTCCAAGCAGGAACCGATCGAATTTTTGTGGATTGGCGCGTAAACCTGATGCTAGGACGCCAGCAGCGAAATGACGCCCTTTTGGCGTAGGCCGTTCAAGGCCAGGCCATGGCGGCCACGAACTCCGGTCTTTTCGAAAATATGCTTCAGGTGGATCTTTACCGTTCCGGGACGAATGCCGAGTTCCTGCGCGATTTCGCGGTTTTTGAAGCCCTGTTCGACAAGTTCCATCACCTGATGCTCGCGCGGTGTCAGATCCGTGCGGACCTGCGTCTCCATGGCGCTCGATTCGCGGAATACAGAATCCTGCATCCAGCTCCGGCCCTGCGAGACGGCACGCAAACAAGCCAAGAACGGTTGCGGTATCGGCCGATTTCCGGATGATGCCCTTCGCACCCGATTGCAAGAACCGCAGAGCTTCGGCTTCGGTGACGGACATACCCCAGACCACTACAGAAGGCACTGTGGAGCGATTCTGCCCGTGTTCGGCGGGGAGCTGATTCAGCGCGTCCAGAACGGTTTTGGCGCCTAAGCCCTTATCTATGACCAGCACGTCGGTCCTGTCGGCACCTGCGCTAAGCATCCATTCAGCGGGAGAAGCGTGCGCGGCGCCGAAGGCGAGATCTTCGGTAGTCTCCAGCAAATGCTGCAGGCCGTGCACAGTGAGCGGTTGCGTTTCACAAATCGAAACGATCTTCTTCGTCGGCTTATATCCTGATCCATACTCTGCCTAAGCTCCTTATCGGCAGATTTTTCTCATGACTTGAGTGCCGGAAAGGAAACATTACTCTCCTAATTGGTATTCCCGTAGGGGGTACAGGACGCTTATCGGCAGATCCGGTCGAAACGCGAGTTGAGCGAGGCATGTCCTACGAATGGAAATGAGCATGCATCGAGCGTTAGGAGCAATACTCTTAAGCTGTCTATCCCTCGTTTGGATCGGGTGCGATCGTTCGACGCAAGAGAAAGCGCGCGAGCGCCAGGCCGAAGCGGAGCAGAAAATACAAAGGCTGGCCAGTGAGGCGAAACAGCGCGCCAAGGAATTGGACCACAATATCAAGGGCGCCGTCCAGCCAGATAGCGCGCATGCCGGCGAAAAGTTAGATAACGCGGCCTTGCTGGCGAAAGTCAAGGCAAAGCTGGCGAGCGATGTAGGAGTAGCGACGTTGAACAACGTGAACGTCGATATAAGCGGTTCGGTAGTGACTCTACGCGGGAGGGTCGCGAGCGACGAGGAGCGGCAAGCGGCTCAAAAAGCAGCCTCGCAAGTGAGCGGCGTAACGAGCGTTGTCAACGAATTGAAGGTCGCGCGCTAATGGAGCAGGTTGATGGTGCCCCGGCAGTTCTTGGCGCCACAGCGGCAATCGACGCGCTCCACTTTCTTATCGAAACGATAGTCGATGGTGAGTTCCTCGCCAGGAGCAATGGCGCGGCCGCTTATATAAAGGATGTGCCCTTTGAGGATGCGGGAGACCAGGTTGGGCTCGCAGGAATGATTGATATACTCCGCGCCTGAGCCGCCCACCGAACCATCGAGGGTCCAATAGTCGTCCAGCGTGAATAGATAGATGAGGTCGGTTCCGTCGGCGCGGCGCTTGGTTTCACGCCGGCTGATTCTTTCGCCGGTGTATTCGATGACTTTCCGGCCGGCGGGAATGCGTTCCGTGGCATAAACGCCCCAGCGATGAATCTTCGAGCGCGCCAGCTTCATTCCAAAGCAGGTAAAACGGGGATCGAGACGAGGTTTCACGCGTAAGTGAGCGCTTATTGCGCCTTCTGCTCGAGAACCGTGACTAACTCTTGCACAGCGGCCGCGCTCTTGCTGAGGGCCGCCTGCTCGGAGCCATCGAGCTTCACTTCATAAATCTTTTCGACGCCCTGCTTGCCCAGCTTCACAGGCACGCCGACGAACAGGCCGCGTATCCCGTACTCACCTTCCAGACGCACCGCGCAAGGAAGCACCTTCTTCTTGTCCTTAAGAATGGATTCGACCATTTCGACGGTAGATGCGGCAGGCGCATAATAGGCACTACCGGTCTTGAGATATTTGACAATCTCAGCGCCGCCATCGCGCGTGCGTTGAATCAAGCGATCGATGGTGGCCGCGTCCGCAAGCTCCGCAAGGGGAATGCCGCTGACATTGGTAAAGCGCACCAGCGGAACCATCGTATCGCCGTGTCCGCCCAGCACCATGGCAGTTACGTTTTCAAACGAGACGTTTAACTCCGCGGCAATGAAAGTACGGAAGCGCGCAGTATCGAGCACGCCCGCCATGCCGATCACTCGCTCGCGCGGAAAGCCGGACACTTTCATAGCGGTCCAGCACATGGCGTCCAGCGGATTCGTCACAAGAATGAGGATAGCGTTGGGGGAATGCTGGACGGCCTGCTGGGTGGCGCTTTTGACCACTTCATAGTTGGCCAGCAGCAGGTCGTCCCGGCTCATGCCCGGCTTGCGCGGGAACCCAGCGGTGATGACGACGATATCCGAACCGGCGGTTTCCTCGTAGCCATTCGAGCCGACGATTGAAACATCGTAGCCTTCCACCGGCGCCGATTCCAGCATGTCGAGCCCCTTGCCTTGCGGAACTCCCTCGACGACATCGACAAGCACCACGTCGGCCAGTTCTTTCGCCGCGATTTTCTGAGCCGTGTTGGCGCCTACGTTGCCCGCGCCTACGACTGTTACCTTCCTTCGCATTATTCTCCTTAAATTTTATGCGTCGCCAACCGAAAATTGGAATGCAGTCGTTTCCCGGTATCGCTCGCCCGGTTTTAGCGCGGCCGTTGGAAACTTCGGCTGGTTCGGCGCATCCGGGAAGCGCTGGGTCTCGCAGCAAAAGCCACCGCGAGCGCCGTATACTGCTCCGTCCTTACCGTGGATGTCACCCTGAATGTGATTGCCCGTGTAGAACTGCATGCCGGGCTGGGTGGTCAGCACTTCCATGATGCGGCCCGAATGCGGGTCGTGGACGCGCGCCGCCATGGACAATCCATTGTCCGAGCGATTCAGGACAAAGTTGTGATCGTAGCCTTTGCCGAATTGGATCTGCTCGTCATTTGCATCGATACGGGCGCCGATCGGGGCGGCCTGCCGGAAATCGAATGGCGTTCCCTGCACGCCGCGCAAATCGCCGGTCGGGATGAGATTCGAGCCCACAGGAGTGAACTGCCCGGCGTTCAACATGAGCCGCTGATCTAGAATGTTGCCGTGCGCATGCCCAGCGAGATTGAAGTAGGAATGGTTCGTGAGGTTGAGCACGGTGCCGCGATCGGTGGTGGCCGCGTAATCGATGCGCAGAACATTTTCATCGCTCAGCGAATACGTGACCAGGACATCGAGATTTCCGGGATAACCTTCTTCGCCGTCCTTGCTCAAGTATCGGAGCTCGAGCGCCGCGCTTCCATTCGAAGCGGCGACGGCCGCTTTCCACGCAACCTTGTCGAAGCCCCTGGCTCCGCCGTGCAAGGCGTTCGAGCCGTTGTTCTTGAGCAGTGTATAGGTTTGGCCGCCGAGTTCAAACTTGCCGTTTGCGATGCGATTGGCGAAACGCCCCACCAGCGCGCCGAAATACGGGTTAGGACCGAGGTAGCCCTCGAGCGAGTCGAAGCCCAGAACGATGTCGTCAACGCGGCCGGCGCGATCCGGAACCCTGAGCGTCACCACGCGACCGCCATAATTGGTGATGCTCGCCTCCATGCCGTGGGAGTTACGGAGAGTAAACAGATCGATTGGTTCGCCCGAAGGCAGGCTGCCCCAGGGCCGGCTGCTAATCTCGCTCATGTTTACAGGCCACGAAGTACATGATAACTGTCCCCCGAAAGAATGCTTTTGGCATATGGACCGCCACGGCGATTTCACTCAGCGCTTTTTTGCTTTTTATGGTGGAGCCGCTGGTGGCGAAACGTATTTTGCCGTGGTTCGGCGGCTCGGCCGCCGTGTGGTCCACGTGCCTGGTGTTCTATCAAACCGCCCTTCTGGTTGGATATCTTTACGCGCGTTTGGTCACACGATATCTGACGCCGCGCGTGCAAGCGGGGCTGCACATCGCAATTTTGCTGGCCGCGTTTGCCCTGCTGCCTATCGGCCCGGCGGAGCGCTGGAAACCTATTCCATCGAGCGAGCCCGCCTGGCAAATTCTTTACATGCTGACGGCGACTATCGGCTTGCCATTCGTGCTACTTTCGGCCACGAGCCCACTGCTGCAAAGCTGGCTCGCGCGCCGCGGCGATGAAGCGCCTTATTGGCTCTTTGCGGTTTCGAACTTTTTTTCGCTGGCGGCGTTGCTTGCCTATCCACTGGTTGTCGAGCCGGCGCTGAATCTTTCGCGGCAGAGCATGTACTGGTCGATGCTGTTCGCGCCATTCGCTCTGGTGTGCGGCGCGGTAGCCTGGCAAAGCCGCGCCGCGCCGATGATTCCTCCGCCCGCCGCGGATCGTGCGAACGTACTTCGCCCGCTCTATTGGTTCGGCCTGGCGGCGTGCGGATCGATGCTGCTGCTCTCGGTGACGAATCATATGACGGAGAATGTCGCCGCCGTACCGCTGCTTTGGGTGCTGCCGCTCGCGATGTACCTATTGAGCTTCGTGCTCAGCTTCGGATTTCCTGGCGTGTATCAGCGCTCGCTGTGGCTTCGGCTGCTCGCGTTCGCGCTTGGAGTGATCGCGTATGCCGTTTACAGCATCGATACCGTGGAACCTATTCAGGTGAGCGTGCCGGTTTTTTTGGCCGGACTGTTCATCGCCTGTATGTTCTGCCATGCCGAGCTGCGACGTCTGCGGCCGGCCGCTTCGGGCCTTACGGGCTTCTATCTCATGATTGCCGCGGGAGGAGCGGCGGGTGCGATCTTCGTGGGCCTGCTCGCGCCCCGACTGTTTTCCGGAATATATGAATTGCCGCTCACGCTGTGTTTCACCGCGCTACTGGCATTGCTGCTGGTGTGGTCCGGCGGCGCTTGGGGCATCCGGTTTTTATGGATCGGTGTCGCCGCCTGCATGGCAGCCGCCGCTATTGCGAATGTGCGCGCCTACCGGCAGAACTCGGTCACGTTGCGCCGCAGCTTCTATGGTTCGCTGCGAGTCGTGCAATCTCCGCGTGCGGGTCCCGAACAAACGCGCACTCTGTACCATGGCACGATTCAACACGGCGCGGAGTTTCTCTGGCCCGAGCGCCGCATGCGGCCCATTACCTACTATGGGCCCGATTCGGGCGTCGGCATTTTGCTGCGGGAATGTTTCCCGTTTCCGAAGCGGGTTGGGGTGATCGGATTGGGTACCGGGAGCCTCGCGGTGTATGGTCAGCGCGGCGACACGTTTCGTTTTTATGAGATCAACTCGCAAGTGATCGAAATTGCGCAGTCGCTTTTTTTCTATACGCGCGAAACGCCGGCGCATGTGGAGATCGTGGAAGGCGACGCTCGTCTCTCGCTGCAGCGCGAATCCACGACTCCGGCCTTCGACGTTCTCGCGTTGGATGCGTTTTCCGGCGATGCGATTCCCGTACACCTGCTCACGCGCGAAGCTGTCGGTTTGTATCTACGCCATCTCAAGCCGGACGGCGTGCTGGCGTTCCATGTATCGAATAACTATCTCGAGCTGGCGCCGGTGGTGGCGCAACTAGCGGAGGAGGTCCACTATGGCGTGGTTGAGGTGATGAATCATGCAGACCCAGAGAATCTTGTTCTGGCCGCCGAATGGGTGCTGGTGACGCGCAATAAGAGCGTCCTGGCAAACACCGCCATTCAGTTGCATGCGCAGCCGATCGCGTCGCGCGCAGGCCGGCGACCCTGGACCGACGATTTCAACAATTTACTTGAAATTCTCAAGGCGCCGCGGTTGGATTGATTTGCTTCATCACCTGCGAAACGATTTCATACGAGCGCAGCCGATGGGCGTGATCGTAGGTGTCGGAGTTGATCATGATTTCGTCGGGTTGAGTTCTTTCGAGAAACGCGCTCAATTTGCGCTCGACGGTATCCGGGGCTCCCACGATACTTGCCGCCAGTTTCGTTTCGACCAGGAGCCGTTCGTCCGCGGTCCAGATTTCATCTATGTTTTCGACAGGAGGCGCAAGCAGGAAAGGCTCGCCGCGAATCAGTTGCAAGAACTTCAGAGCGGGCGTGCTGGCTAGAAATTGCGCTTCGTCATCGGTAGGGGCCGCGATGACGGGAAGACCGATCATCACGTAGGGCTTGTCCAATCGCTCGGAAGGTTTGAAGCGCTCTCGATAGACCGAGATGGCCGCATGCATCTCCTGCGGCGCGAAGTGAGCGGCGAAGGCGAAGGGCAGGCCGAGAAATGCCGCGAGCTGGGCGCTGAAGGTGCTCGAGCCGAGCAGCCAGACGGGCACATTCGTTCCCGCTCCCGGAACCGCTCGCACCATCTGACGCGGCGAGGCGGGCGAAAGGTAGGCAAGCAGTTCGGCCACCTGATCCGGAAATTCCAACCCAGTAGTGTTGGGATCGCGCCGCAACGCGCGAATGGCTGCTGCGTCCGTGCCTGGAGCGCGGCCCAGTCCCAGATCGATGCGTCCGGGATAGAGCGTTTCCAGTGTTCCGAACTGTTCCGCAATCACCAGCGGGGCATGATTCGGCAGCATGACGCCACCCGAGCCCACGCGAATGGTAGTGGTGCCCTGCGCGACGTAGCCAATGAGGACCGAAGTGGCCGCACTCGCGATGCCAATCATGTTGTGATGCTCGGCCAGCCAGAAGCGCGTATAGCCCCAGCGCTCGCAATGCCGTGCCAGATCCAAGGTGTCGCGGAAAGATTCGGCGATTGTGCCGTTCTTCTTCACCGGCGCCAAGTCCAAGACAGAAAATCGAGTTTGCGCCGGGCGGCTCATCTCCTCACATTTCCCGCAGTTCAGCTTGCGGCCAACGAAGCCGCGGCGGCCCTCTTCGGTCAGGACCCATTCCCGGATGGTCCAGGGCGGCTGATGGCGGACGTGGCGGCTATGACCGCATTCCAGGTCCGCAATCCAATCGGCGTGTTCATCCTGATGAAAACCGACGACGATCCGTTCCACTCAAGCCGAAGCCTGCGCGTTTGCGGGCGCCGCCTTCGTGATGGCCGACATCACGCGCCGCGGCTGCAGATCGGTAATGGGCCGCACGCGCAATGGCCTCTCCTGAAGAATCAGCTCGCTCGCCTGCACGAGCCGGTCGGCGTGAAACCAGCGCTGAAACGGATTTTCATACAAGACGTTGCAGATTGCGGCGAGGCTCATGCCCTGGTGGTGCGCCATCCAACAGCGCACCAGCTTGTATTTGCGCGGCAAGAAGCCACGGCTGACGGAGCCAGTGTAGTCCGCCGATTCATAGAAGCCGTATTCTTTCAGCCACTTCTTATTCGCCATGAACAGCAGATTCTCGACCGCGGTGGCGGGGTCGACTATCAACGCCAGGCAGCTCGAGTACGGCGAAATGACGAGTGAACCGGCTCGGGCTACATTCAACGCCAGGCCCGGAACACCAAACGCAGCGTATTGATAATTCCCGTGCACGTCGGTTTTGCTGTATGCCGCTTCCGAGATGCCCCATGGCACGCCCCGGCTGGCTCCATAAGCCTGTTGGGCACGCACCGCCGAACGCATCGCGCGATCAAGCAGAGTGTTGGGATGAGATCTGAGCCAGATGGCCGGCATCAGGTACTCGAACATCGTGCCAGTCCAGGAGATCAACACGGTTTCCTTTTCGCATACCGTGTGCTGCCGGCCCAGGCGGAACCAGGTTTCCTGGGGCGCCTCGCTTTTTGCCACAGCGATGAATGTCGCGGCGCGCGCCTCCGACGCGAGCAGATCGTAGCACGATTCGTTGAGCTTCTCGGCAGCGGCATCATAGCCGATGGAAAGCAGGTTCCGGCCCTCGTGAACCAACATGCGAAAGCTCATCTGGTCGGAGAGGCGCTGGCAACCAGATACTAAAGATTCGAGGCGCATGGCAATCTCCTCGAGACGCATGCGGCATTCCGGGAGCGCCGCGCGCAGACGCCCAGCTAGCGCCCCTTCCGGCCCGCTTTCCAGTTTTGCCAGCCGCTCGTCCAGATCTGCGTAGAATATGCCGGCCGTGGCGGGCGCCGGCGTCTCACTGGGCCATCCTAATTTCGATCGATCCAGCTTTCGAAGGGCCTCGTACTCCGGCAAATACCAAGGCAGAAAATTTTGCGTTAAGGTCCGCAGAGCTTCCACGCGCGCGGCCAGTTCTCCTTCAGCCGTCACTTCATGGGCGAGAAGGCGCGGCAACCAGACGTTTCGGCGGCGCATTCGCAGCAAGCGACGACCAAAACGCCGAATCCTTGTCAGGCACTTTCGTCAAACGGCGGCAATCCGCCAGCCCTTCGAGCGCGCTCTCACCCAGCACCGGCCGCCGGAGCAGTTCGAAGCACCCTTGCCGCAAGCTCCACAAAGAGGCCACGAAGTTACCGCTATCGACGCTCGAAAGAAAAGGCTCTCCGAGCGGCTGGAGCGTAGTAGTGTCATACCAATTGGCAAGGTGCCCATGAAAACGGGGCAGCTTCCAAATTGTTTCGAGCGTCCGTTCCGTCAACGCCAGAAATTCAGGCAGAGTGATGTATCCGAATTCCAACGCGGCCTGCCGCGCATTGAACAACAATCCCAAATTGGTGGGCGAGATACGCTCGGCCACTTTCGAAGGTTCTTCCTGCACGTTGTCCGGAATCAGCCAATGGTTCTTCTCGTTGCTGAACTCCGCAAAATAGCGCCAGGTGCGCAGGGCCACGTCGCGCAGGAAGCGGTGTTCCTTTTTCGACAACTCGAAATCGTGGATGCGGCGAGCGGTTGATCCAATTGGAGATCAGTTTCGAAAAGCACCAGGCCGCCAGAAACGGCAAGGCGTAAGGGGCCGCTCGCGGCCTGAAAAAAAGTCCTAATGCCAAGACAGATGCTGAGCAGCCGGAATCCAATTCAGATAGATATCTACAGGGGTTTGTTTCCGGATGCCAAGCTCGGCTTCCGTAGCGGTTTCCCATTCGAGCAAGCGGCTGTGCGTGATGACGCTGCGAATCGACTGTGCGAACCATGGCGTCGATCGCTACCAGCGTCTGATGAGCGAGGAATGCAATGTTCAGCGCAATGCTGACGTGAGACGTGAAAAAATCGGAAAATGCGTCGCGCGCCGTCATCCAGCTATGTTCAGACCACGCGCGCGAATCATGGCAAAAATCAGGCGGAAATAAATTGGCAGAAACAGCAACGCCGTGGTGACGAGCGTCCAGAACCGCGGCGTGCCGGGTAAAAAGAACCAGCCGGCCACGAGCAGAAAGAAAGTTGCCGGCTCCATCAGGCTGCGCCGCAGATTGTCAACAATCTTCCAGCGCGAAACCAGAGAAATCGGATTTCGCACCAGCCGACGGGATTCGTCCGGAACGTTGTTCAAAATCCAGCGCACGATCTGCCAGTCGCCGCGCAGCCAGCGATGCTTGCGGCGATTGTAAGCGCTGTAGTGCGAAGGATAATCGTCGATCACTTCTATATCGGAAGCGAGCCCGGCCCGTGCGTAAGCGCCTTCGATCAGATCGTGGCTGAGCAGCGCATTGCGCGGAAAACGATGTTCCAGCACCTGGCGCAGCGCGTCCACGTCATAAATTCCCTTGCCGGTGAAAATTCCTTCGCCATATAGGTCCTGATACACGTCGGAGACGGCGCGGGAGTAGATATCGAAGCCGGTTTGCCCGGAATAGATGCTGGCCAAGCGTGAACGCGAGGCGGAGTGTACGCTGATGCCCACGCGCGGCTGGAAGAATTCCATAGCCGCGCGTCACGATGTTGAGCTCGGGGTCTATCGAGCGGCTGGTTCAAGCGGATGCGCCATCGCGCCGATCATGCGCTGGGCAGTGCCGCGCGGCAGTTGCGTATCGGAATCGAGCGTCAGCACGTAGCGTATTTTCGGCAAGACGCGACAGGTCGCCGGCCTTCACCGGGAACGGATCGAAGGTATTGCGCAGCAGTTGGTTCAAGTCGAGCAGCTTGCCGCGCTTGCGCTCCCAACCCATCCATGCGCCTTCGCGCGGATTATAGACGCGATGCCGGTGGAACAGATAAAAGCCGCCGTACGGCTCGCTGGCGTATCTTCGGTTGAGCCCCTCGATAAGCTGAATCGCCAGATCCACGCGCCGGTCCTTCTCCTCGGCCGGCTCCTGCGTATCGGGCAGATCCGTGAGCAGCGCATAGAAGATGTTGGGATCGCGATTCACCAGGTAGCGAATTTCGAGGTCATCCACCAGTTGATGAATCTGCTTGTCGTTGATGAGCAGCGTAGGAATCGCGACCATGGTGGCGCAATCGGGAGGCACGGCTTTCGAAAAATCGAGTTTCGGCAAACCGCGCGGCGTCAACACCGAGGTCACCAGGTAGTTCATCAACTCGACAGCGGCTTGCGTGGCCGGCAATATCAGCAGCAACGCGCCGAAAATCACGCCCCGCCCGCCATGCGTGCGGACGATGCTCATGATCAACACGACCACGGTGATGAGGGTGACGAATTCAATACCGATGATGTAGATCTCGTCGGGAAACCTGTGAAATGCGTGCTGAATGCTCGCGCCGACCGACGCGCCGGTAGCCATACGCGCTGCAGCAATTCTTCGGAGCCCGTTTCATCTACCAGGTAATAGCCGACGTGCCGCAGCCGTTCGCGTAAGGCTTCCGGGGCCGAGCGCTCAATCTTCGCTTCTTCCGCAAGTCTCACCGCTAAGCGCGCCAGCTCGATTTCGCCCACATCGGAGTGCCCGGCTATACGCGCCACGCGGCGGCGATACGCTTCGCGGCTATCAAACTCCATGCGCGGATAGACCCCGGCGGGATCGAGAGACAAGGTTCGATGGACGATCGAGAGACCCTCGATGGTGTCGCGCCACTCCATCTCGCCGATCAAGCGCAGGCTGCCGACCAACCGGCCCACATGCTGGCTCGGCGCGGCAATACCATCCGCCCGGAAAGCTTCGAGAGCCTTGTACCCGCGATCGGCGAGCAGATCGAGAAGCACCAGTTTGAGCGCCGTGAGCATTCCGGACAGCTCGGCCAGCCGTAAGGGTTCGATCTCCTGCACCGCTTCGAGGTAAAAGGCAAACTCGGCCTGGCTCAAGCGATAGTTCGACGCGGCTAGCAACGCTCGCCCCAGCACGATACATCTCGGGATAGCTTCTTCACCGGGTGCTCGCACCTGCGGCAGCTTGGCGAGAATGCGCGTCGCATCGCGAAGATCCTGCAGCTCCGATCGCACGAGCCGCAGATTGTCGTAGAGCCATTGGAGGTCGTCGGAGGGCTCCGGAGTGCGCAGCTCGTACAACTCGCGTTCGAGCGCATTGAGCCGCTTGAGGCTCTGCCGGTAAATTTCGCGCGGACGCGCAGAGTGCCGCCGCCCCGGCAGCCAACCGCAGGCGCGGGCAGTTTGGTGCGCGTGCGCCCGCAGGCGCGCCTGCTCATCGGCGGACAGTATACCCAAGCGCGCGCCGGACGGCTTGGCATCCATGTGAGTAGCCATCTGTAGAGAAGGGTCGGCCATTGGAATCTTATCGATAGCTCGATGCCTGGAGTTCGAACATGCCCGCGTAGGTGCCTCCGCGAGCCATCAACCGGTCGTGGCTTCCTTCTTCGGTGATCGATCCGTTTTCTAACACAATTATGCGCTCGGCCATGCGCACCGTCGAGAAACGATGCGATATGAACAACGCCATCTTATCTGTTGTGAGCTCATTGAAGCGCTGAAACACTTCAAATTCAGCGCGCGCGTCGAGGGCGGCGGTGGGCTCGTCCAGAATCATCACCTGCGCTTCCCGCAGATAAGCGCGCGCAAGGGCCAGCTTCTGCCACTCGCCACCCGACAGATCGACTCCCCCTTCGAAGCGCCGGCCCAGCATCTGATCGTAACCTCCGGCGAGCTTTCCGATCACGCCATCGGCCAGGCTCTTTTGCGCCGCTTCGCGAATTTTGTCCAGATCCGGGAGAAAATCGATGCGCCCCACGGCAATATTTTCGCGTGCCGTCATCTCATAACGCATGAAGTCTTGAAAGATCACGCCGATTTCGCGGCACAGATCCTCGATGTCGTACTCGCGCAGATCGACGCCGTCCAACAGGACTTGGCCGTCGGTCGGATCGTAGAGTCGCGTGATCAGCTTGACGATGGTGGTTTTCCCTTGCCCGTTTTGACCGATCAGGGCAATTCGCTCGCCGGGCTCCAGCCGGAAATTCAGGCCGTTTAAAATCAGCCGCTCCGTCCCGGGATACTTGAACGACACATTTCGAAATTCGAAGCCTGCGCGGATGGGGCGCGGAGCAGGGAGCGCGTTTGGCTTCGATTGCACGGTAGGCTGCATTTCGAAGAACGCCAGCAAGTCGGTCAGGAAAAGCGCCTGGTCCGCGATGCTCGAGAGGGTCGAAAACATCTGCGAAATGTTGCTTTGCAGCATTCAGGATCGTTTGTACTAGAAAGGAAAACGTGGCGATTTTGAACACGCTGGTTCACGGTCTGGAAAATCACCCAGACGTACGCACCGTAATATCCCGCCGTGCTGAGAGTCGAGAGCAGCGACACGGCGACCAGGCGTCTTCGCGAAAGCGCCAGATTTTCGTCCAAGATCTGGTTCGAAATGTTTGTGAAGCGATCGGTCAGAAAACGGCTGAGGCCGAACAGCTTCAATTCCTTGGCCGCTTCCTTGCTGCCGCCCACCTGGCGCAGATAATCGAGCTGCCGCTTGGCGGGGGTCTGGCGGAAATTTTTGGCGTAGCTGAGAAACGCGAAGTGGCTTTCGCCGAGGAAAGCCGGCAAAAGGCAGCTTATCAAGACCAGTAGGAGCCAAGGGGAGAAATACAGAATCGCCACCGACAGCGAAATGGTGGTGATCACCTGCTGAAAAAGCCGGCCGATCGACTGGATCATTCCCAGCCGGTCGGTAGCCTGAACGCGCGCCCGTTCCAGACGATCGTAAAAGACGGGGTTCTCATACGCCTGCAAATCGAGCTGCGAGGCGTGATCCATCACCTGTATGCTTACGTGCCGCATATAGCGGTCCGCCAGCACCGCGTCGTAATAGTCCGAAACTCGACCGAAAGTGTTGCCGGCGACCGTGAGACCGAACTCGAGGGCCGCGAACCACCAGAGATGCGACGCCTCCGCAGTTGTCTTGCTCCAAAAAATGTCGGCGACCGCACCGATGATGTAGCCGGTCACGGCCGCCGTGCTGACGGGCACCAGCGCGACGCCCACGCGGCAGATCAAACCCGCGACGACCACCCATGGCCCGGAATCCCACACAATGCGCAGCACCGGCGGAACATTCTTCAATGCTCCCAGCCGATCGCGCCATGCGGAAAAAAATGCCTGATTATCTTCTGCCGTCACCTTGACCTGGAGAAAACAACCATTATCGAGGGTCGCTTCGTAGACCGTGGAGTGGCCTAAACGGTTACCCTGAAAGACTGTTTCTCATCGCAACCATGCACCTGATCCGTGCAGAGGAGTACCTAAACTAGACGTACGGGCCGGATGGTGCAGGCGCTTTACGGCTTCGAACTCTTTTGGCCTTCAAGGTAGGTCGGAGGAGTCTTCACGGAACCTCCCTCCCGGTGTGTCGAGATCCTAACGTATAGTCTTAGAAAGATTACCGAGTTCGATATGTCTTCTCATCATCCCGATCGCCGGCAGTTTGCCAAGCTCACGCTCGGAACGGCCGCGCTGTTTCAGTCACAATCGTCCAGCGTGTTGGCGAGCGTGCATTCAAACGCCGCCGGGATCAAATTGTGCGCGCAATCATCGGCCAAGCCGAGCGACGAAGAACTCCTTTTTCTGAAGCAAATCGGCGCGGAATATGTGAGCGTCGGTTCCACGCCCGATCTGCGCACCGCGGAAGGCTTTCTCCAGATCAAACAACGCTATGCCGGCGCGGGAATAACCGTTTGGAACATTGGGAACACCAGCGTACACAACATGCCGGAGGTTACGCTCAATCTTCCTGGCCGCGACCAGAAAATCGAAGAGTACAAGCAATACTTGCGCAATCTGGGGCGTGCCGGCATTTACTACACTACTTACGCTCACATGGGAAATGGCATCTGGAACAGCGGCCGCGCCACGATTCGCGGCGCATCGGGACGCCAGTTCGATCTCGCCAGTCCGGACAAAGTGGGCATTTGGGACGGAAAGACCTTTCATGAGCCTTTGTCGCACGGCCGCGTATTCTCCAAGGAAGAGATCTGGGAGAACTACACGTACTTCATCAAGCAGGTTGCGCCCGTTGCCGAAGAAGCCGGCGTGCGCATCGGCATTCATCCGGACGACCCGCCGGTCCCCGTACTCGCCGGAGTTCCACGCTGCATTTTTGGCAATTTTGAAGGCTACAAGCGGGCTATGGAAATCGCCAATAGTCCGAATGTGGGCATTTGCCTATGCTGCGGAACCTGGCTCGAAGGCGGCCGCACACTGACGCATAAAGATCCCGAAGAAATGATTCGTTATTTCGGCGCTGAAAAAATCTGGAAGATCCATTTTCGAAACGTCAGCGCGCCACTGCCGCATTTCGTCGAGACCTTCATGGATAACGGCTATTACGATATGTACAAAATTATGAAGGCGCTGCACGATGTCCGCTTCGATGGGATCGTGATTCTGGACCATACGCCGACGCTGACGGGGGGACACTATGCGCAACAGAGTTACGGATTCGCCTATATGAAAGCGTTGAAGAATCGCGCCATCGCCGAAACGGCTTAAGCTAATTGGCGCGCGATCCGTCCAGACGGGCGCTCTGCAAAAGCATCTCGAGCGAAACCACTTCCAGCGCTTTTTCGTGAGTCGCTTCAAGACGCGCGGGTCCGATGATACCGGCGTCGTAGGATTTCTTCCACAATTCGATGCACACGCACCAATGATCGCCGGCCTTCAATCCGGGGAAGCCAAACTCCGGGCGCGGCGTTATCAAGTCGTTGCCAATCGATGCCTGGTGCCGGAGGAAGTCGTCGTTCAGCAAGACGCAAATCGTGTGCTTGCCTATGTCGTCGGGACCCGTATTGCATTTCCCGTCGCGATAGAATCCGGTCAGCGGATCGGTACAGCAAGTTTGCAGCGCGGTTCCCAGAACATTTTTAACCATTCCTAACCAGACTACCCGGTAAGATCATGATGATGAGAAGAAAATGCGCCGTGGCGCTTCTGGCGGCGGCCGCGCCATACTTATGCGCCCAGGAGCCCCCCGCCAGTACGTCTACCAATCCCGCCGCGGCGATCGCGGCCTCAAAACAAGATCCCGCCGCCGTGGAGCGGGGACGTAAAGTCTTCGCGACCTATTGCGCCGGCTGCCATGGCGTGGCGGCCAAAGGCGGGCCTGGCGCGCCGGATCTCGTTCGTTCTTTGCTGGTCCTGGATGATGAAAAAGGGATACTGATCGCGCCCGTAATCCGCGAGGGCCGCCCGGACAAAGGCATGCCTAAACTCAATTTGACCGAGGCGCAGATCGCAGATGTTGTGGCCTGGCTCCATGTACAGACGTACGCCGCGGGACATCGCACAACTTACGAATTCAAAGACGTACTTACCGGCAATGCAGAGCAGGGGAAGGCTTACTTCAATGGCGCAGGAGGCTGCAGCTCTTGTCACTCGGTCACCGGAGACTTGGCCGGCATTGCCGCCAAAATGGATCCTATTTCGCTGCAATCGCGCTGGCTGCAACCGCGTCCCACGGGACGACGGCGCGGCGCACCCGCGAATTCGCCCGGCGCGACACCCACGGTGACCGTGACTCTGCCGTCCGGCGAGACTTTCACCGGTACCATCGACCATATTGACGATTTCACTGTCTCGCTGCGCGATTCCAATAACCAATTTCATTCCTTCACTCGTAATGGAGACACTCCCAAAGTGGAAGTCCACGATCCGCTTCAGGCGCACACCGACATGCTGCGCAAATACACCGACGCTGACATCCACAATGTCACTGCCTACCTGGCGACCCTGAAATGAAAATGCTTCGCATGAAAACGCTCCGTCTCTCGCTTCTGTTGTCTTTCTCGGCATGCCTATTCGGACAAGGTCTGGATCCGGCCACGCTGAAGAAACTGCCCACGACTTCCTGGCCGACTTACAACGGCGACTATTCCGGCCGGCGCTTCAGCCCGCTCACACAGATCAATTCGGCCAACGTACACCAGCTTTCGCTCGCCTGGGCCAGCCGCTTCAGCAGCAGCAATGCCGCCACTGGAGTGGTGATCAAGGCAATGCCATTGCTCGTGAATGGCATCCTGTATTTCTCTTCGCCCAACAACGTCTGGGCGGTTGACGTGCGCTCCGGCCGCGAGTTGTGGCATTATACCTACCCGCATAACACCGGCAGTACCATCGGCAACCGCGGCGTCGGGATGTACGAAAATTGGCTGTTCGTTGAAATGCCCGATAGCCAATTGGTGTCGCTCGATGCAGCCACCGGCAAGCAACGCTGGAAAGTCCAAATTGCCGATCCGAAGTTAGATTACACTTCCACCGCGGCGCCGATCGTCGTCGGTAATCACGTACTGGTAGGAATCGGCGGCGATCATCTGGACAACCCCGGATTCATTGAATCGCACGACCCCGAGACGGGAGCATTGCAATGGAAATGGTTTACGACTCCTCGCAAGGGCGAGCCTGGAATCGAGACTTGGCCGGACGAGTACGCCTCGGCGCACGGCACCGGCCAGACCTGGATTCCGGGAACCTACGATCCGGAGCTCAATCTGTACTATCTCGGTACGGGCAATCCTAACCCTGTAATGGCCGAGAAGAGTCGGAAGGGCGATAATCTCTACACCTGTACGATCGTCGCGCTCAACCCCGACACTGGAAAACTTGTCTGGTACTACCAGGTCTCGCCTCACGACGTACACGATTGGGACGCCACCGAAACGCCGGTCCTGGTGGACGGGGAAGTGGATGGCAAGCCGCGCAAGCTGCTGATGCAAGCCAGCCGCAATGGATTTTTCTTTGTGCTCGACCGTAGCAACGGCGAGCATATTCTCACAAAACCTTTCATCGACACGTTGAATTGGACTAAGGGTTTGAACGCCAAGGGGCAGCCGATTCCGGATCCAGCGAAGTATCCGTCCACCGACGGCGTGCTGGTTTCACCCTCCTCGAACGGAGGCACTAACTGGCCCTCGCCGAGCTTCGATCCGCAAACGGGTCTGCTGTATGTGGGATCCAATCGCACGTTCAGCATGTACTACCTCACAGATACGGACCCTCGGCCGGAAGGCTGGGGCGGCGTCGACAGACCGGTCGGCGGAGAGGGTGGCGCGCTGCTCGCGATCGATTACAAAACAGGCAAGACTGCCTGGCGGCATGATTGGCCGAGCGGCACTGGCGTAGTATCGATGCTGTCCACGGCAGGCAAGCTCTTGTTCACGAGTAATGGGAACAATTTCATTGCGTTCGATCCGAGTAATGGCAAGATTCTGTGGCACGCCGGTTTGACTGCGAGCCCCAGCAACGGCCCGATGACCTACATGGTCGATGGGAAGCAGTACGTGTTGGTGGCCGCGGCGGATACGTTATACGCTTTCACTTTGAATTGAAAGCGTTCGTTCGGCCGCCCAATCAGGTTGGTCGGTTTTGATTCTAATATGATGCTTTTGTGCGCACCACAATCGATTTGCCGGACCCACTACTCCGGGAATTGAAAGCAGTGGCGGCACGCCGGGGCACCTCGCTCAAGAACGTTATACGGAACGCGGTGGAAGTAGAGATCCGGAAAGCACAAAGCAAAGCTGTGCGCAGGATCAAGTTCCCGCTCCTGCGTTCCAGCGAGCCGGGCACTCTGGATCTCAAGAATGCCGATGTCGAAGATCTTCTTGCCTGACGTGAATGTCTGTCTGGCATTAGCCTCGCGCCGTCACATTTATTCGCAAATCTGTAGTGCCTGGTTCGACTCCATCGACTCCGGGATAGTGGGATTTTGCCGTGTGTCTCAGATGGGGCTGATGCGATTGCTTACCACTGAATCAGTGATGGGAAATGACGTACTTTCATCGCGAGAGGCGTGGCGAGTCTACCGAACAATTCTGGGCGACGACCGCGTGTCTTTTGAACCCGAGCCTTTTACGCTGGAAACAGAATGGCGGAGGCTGACAGCACAGGACAGACCGACTCCAAAGATCTGGACCGATGCGTATCTCAGTGCATTTGCGCGAGCGGGCGGGATGCGGTTCGTAACTCTAGATCGGGCAGTGCTCGCCATCGCAGGCGACGCACTCGTGCTGAAAATGAGACGTCTCTCGGGCTTGAATATCGCGTTCGCGTAATCCTGGTGGACGCGGCAAAATTTCCAACGGGTTGCTTACAAACTTATTCGAGTTGACATAGGCCACCTGTGTCGGCGTTTATACGCGACGAGTCCCGCCCGGCAGTGGCGGTTTACTGTTCGCTCTCCTAAGAAAGCAAGCTGCTTGTGCGCAGCCCCCGCATGTCGCTGGTTTGGGCGCAAAAAGCGTCCTCATAACCAGCCGCGGCTGCGGGCAATTCTGGCGGCTTCCACGCGGTTCGCCGCACCGAGTTTGCTGATCGCCTCCGATAAATAATTCCGCACCGTGCCTTCGGAAAGCCGCAATTTTAGGGCGATGTCACTCGAGGGCGCGCCGTCGCCAGCCATGCGCAGCACCTGCCGTTCGCGATCTGTCAGGGGATCCGGATCGCCCCACGCTTCCGCAGCCAGTTCCGGATCCACGACTCGCAAGCCTTGATGCACGCGCCGTACCGCGTCCGCCAATTCTTTCGCCGGCCGGTCCTTCAAGACGTAACCCCGCGCACCGGCATCCATGGCGCGGCGCAGATAGCCGGCGCGCGCGAATGTCGTCAGAATGATGACTCGTGTTTCCATTGCCCGCGCTTTTATTTCCGCCGCTAGTTCCAGGCCCGTCATGTTCGGCATTTCAATGTCGGTGATCAACACATCGGGCCGGGCATCTTCCACCGCTCGTAGGGCCAGCCTGCCATCTCCCGCTTGCGCGACGACTTTGATATCGGCGTTCAGCTCGAGCAGCGCCGCCAGCGCGCCAAGCACCATAGTCTGGTCTTCGGCTACCACCACGCGAATCGCGCTCATGCGATCGCTTCTTGATTACTTCTTATCGGAATCGTTACAGTCAGGCGAGTTCCGCGCGTGCTATCCCGCGCCATGACTCCATTTAGCGCTGCCACCCGCTCCCGCATGCCTCGCAGACCATTCCCCTCTTGCGTGAAGCCTCCGCAGCCATCGTCCGAAATCTCCAGCCGATAGGAACTAGCGCTGCGCTCCAGGCGAATGCGGCAAACGCCCGCGCGGGCGTGGCGCACCACGTTCGTCACGGATTCACGCACCACCAGTGCCAGCACGGTTTCCTGCGCGGCCGACATCCGTTGGGCCAGGGCATTCAAATCCGGAGTTTCACATTCGGCGCGCACACCAGCGGTTTCGAGCGTAGCTCTTGCCTGCGCCAATTCCTCGCCCAAACCGCGCGCGCGGTAGCCGCGGATCGCGTGACGCACTTCGGCCAACGCTTCGCGCGCGATTTGCTCTACTTCGCTCATTTCCCGCGATGCACGTGCGGCATCGGACTCTACGAGCTTCGCGGCCAATTCTGACTTGAGCACTACCACGGAAAGTGTGTGCCCCAGAACATCGTGCAAATCTCGCGCAATGCGCTCCCGCTCGGCCACTTTCGCCAGATGCTCGATTTCTTCGTGCGCCAGACGTAGTTTGACATCGGCTCTTTTCGTCGCGGCCAGATGAATATTCGAGATACCCACGATTGCCGCAACCGGTACAAGGTAGGCCCATATCCATGGACTCGTGTGGAGGAGCCAGGCCTCGGCCGCCATTACCGCGGCCAGTCCGGCCATTAGGCCATAGGCGGTTTTGACGTCGAACCGGAAACCTATCAGAGCCGCCGCGTAGATGAAGAATCCAAAAATGCCCGTATTGACGGGCGTGAGTCCACAAGCGAGGACCACAATCCCCAAGATCGACCAGCGCGCGAGCGCTCCCCTCGTGAAATATGAGGTCAAATACAACGCCAGGAAGCAGAGCATGCCACCGATCGTAGCCGCCCATTTTTCCCAACTCGCATGACTCTGGACAGGCTCGATGAAACAGAAAACAAGATAGGCCAGAAACAACAGAGGCATCCGGTTTGGCGCCGGCTCAGACGGCCCCGATTTCGATCGCCAGTTCATCGTATTTCTCAGGCTACTCCGTTATTGCGTGCGTTGTCGCGCCGGTAGCCGATCATCGCGAATCCCAGAAAGATCGCGGTAAAACATGCCAGCGCCTGCCAATGGCCCCAATAGGCGTGATCTTGATGGGCGCCCAGCACTCCTAAAGCAAGCCGGCTCAGGTGGTACGGCGGAAGGTAAACGGCCGCATGCTGCAGCGCCTTCGGAAGAAGTTCCACCGGCATCCACAAACCTGAAAAAAAGGCCATCGGAAGATAAATCAGATTCCCGAGAACCGGGGCCGAATCCGGCTTCGCAAAATATCCGAGCGCCAGGCCAAGAGCTCCAAACGGAATCGACCCTGCCGCCAGGATCGCAAGCAGGCGCAGGACGTCCCATGCTTCGAGCCGCACTCCGGCCAATCCAAAGCCGAGCCCAAACAGCGCGGCCACCTCGACCACGCCGAATAAGAACCCGATGGTCAGCTTCGCGAGGAAGTATGTCTGGGGCGGAAGGGGGCTCGCCCGTTTCACCTCCAGCCATCCCAAGCCCCGCTCGTTGGCCAAGTTTATTCCGATTCCGAAAAGGCATACACCTAGCACTCCAAAAGAACCGAAGGTAGCGAGCATATAACGTGGAATCGTGGTTCCTCCCAGGTTCTGTGATTTGTAGATCACGACGGCGTAGAGGATATAGAACAACAGCGGCATGCTGAGTGTCATCAAAGCGAATCGCGGCATCCGCAGCATTTTCAGAAATTCGTACTTTGTTTCCTTCAAATAGATATTCATGGTTTTTTTCTCCTTCTTAATTTGCAGTCAGAGCCAGGAATGCTTCTTCCAATCCGCTGTTTTTCAATTCAATGCCCCGCACCTCGGGATCCGTGAGAATGAGCTGCCGCAGGACGTCGTCGGAGGATGAGGTCCTGATCTCCGTGACGCCGCCTTCGCGGTGCACGTCGCTCACATGCGCGAAACGCAGCAAGTCTTCGATAGCCAATCGTGTACGGCATTTCACGATTTGTCCTGCCACACGGCTCTTGATCTCGGCCGCCGTTCCGTTCTCGATGACGCGGCCACGGTGAAGCACAACGATGCGGTCCGCCAATGCCTCGGCTTCTTCGAGGTAGTGAGTGGTCAGCAGGACGCTTTTTCCGCGCGCGACCGACGTCCGAATGTGTTTCCACATTCCGCGCCGGGCCTCTACATCCATTCCCACCGTCGGCTCATCGAGAAAAAGTAAGTCGGGGTTGCCGCACAATGCCAGGGCGAACAGAGCGCGCTGCCTCTCGCCGCCGGAGAGCTCACCGAATTTCCGGTTCGCCAATTCCCGCACGCCGGCGGCTTCGAGCGTTTCCGCTATCGAGAGCGGGCGCGGATAATACGAAGAAAAAAGATCGATGTGCTCTCGTACGCGCAGCGTCTCCGGCACGCGCGCGACCTGCAGCATAGCGCCCGAGCGCTCGCGGCCTCGCGGCTCGCGCGGATCTTTGCCAAACACCCGCACCGCCCCGGCATCGGGATCGAGCAATCCAAGCAGGAGCTTTACCGCAGTCGTCTTCCCCGCCCCATTCGGCCCGAGCAAGGCCAGAATCTCGCCTTGGCCCACGGCCAGATCGATCCCATCGAGCGCTCGCCGGGAACCGTAACTCTTGGTTACGGCCGCGAGTCCCGCGACATCGGGCCGTGGACCTGTCCCGCGATTGGAAATTATCGGAGCTAAAGCAGCGTGCATAATCAACCTCTAGAATCATCTTGCGGTTGGCACACATCCATAACCAGTGCACCCCGTCACAGAGTCGGCATGACAAATGTCAGTAGAGGAGACTGGTAAATAGGCATCATGGCGCGACCCGCAGTTCTGACCGTGGACGACGATCCCGAAGTTTTGCTCTCGATCGAGCGCGACCTCCGCGCGCGTTACGCCCGCAAGTACAGGATTTTGCGCGCCGATTCGGGAATGAGCGCGCTCCAGCTCCTGAAACGTTTACTGGAGCGCAATGAGCCTGTCGCGTTGCTGCTGGTGGACCATCGCATGCCCCAGATGAATGGAATCGAAACGCTGCTCGAGGCCATTAAACTTTACCCCGATGCCAAGCGCGTGCTGCTCACCGCCTATGCGGATACGGAAGCCGCCATCAAGGCCATCAACGATGTACAGCTTCATCATTATCTGCTCAAGCCGTGGCATCCTCCGGAGGAGCACCTATATCCGATCGTCGATGACTTATTGGACGATTGGTATGCGGCATTCCGGCCGCCGTTTGAGGGCGTGCGAGTGCTCGGGACGCGCTGGTCGCCGAAATCGTATGAGATGCGGGAATTCCTGGCGCGCAATCAAGTCCCCTATGAATGGCTGGATGCCGATGCCGCGGAACGTGTTCCCGAAGTGCGCCGGCTGCTCGAAACTTTCGATGGCCGCACACCCAAACTGCCCACGGTTATCTTTCCGGAAGGAGAACGGCTGGAGGAGCCTGCGCCGTATGATGTGGCCGCACGGCTCGGTCTGCGCACGCGCGCCGGGCTCGAATTTTACGACGTCGCCATTGTGGGCGGAGGTCCCGCGGGATTGGCAGCGGCCGTCTACGGCGCTTCCGAAGGTCTTAAGACGGTCATGATCGAACGCGAAGCGCCGGGCGGCCAAGCCGGCTTAAGCTCGCGTATCGAAAATTATCTCGGCTTTCCCTCGGGCCTGTCGGGCTCTGTGTTTGCACGCCGGGCGGTCGATCAAGCGCGCCGCTTCGGTGTCGAGATTGTTTCGCCACAGGAGGCCAGTTCCATTCGGGCTAGCGACCCGTATCGCTTCATTCAACTTAGCGATGGCGCGGAACTATCCTGCCATGCGCTGATCCTCGCCATGGGCGTTCAATGGCGCAAACTCGGCATCCCCGGCGAAGACCGCCTGCAAGGCGCCGGCGTGTACTACGGGGCATCTTCCACGGAGGGCATTTCCTGCCGCGATGAAGACGTGTATCTGGTCGGAGGAGCCAATTCCGCAGGCCAGGCGGCGATGTTCTTTGCGAAATTTGCACGCCGCGTCGTAATGCTGGTGCGCGGCCCTTCGCTCGCAGCTACCATGTCGCAATACCTCATCGATCAAATCGAGCAAACCGAAAATATCCACGTGGAAGCGCGCTCGCGCGTTCTCGAAGTGCATGGCGAGGATCATCTCGAAACCATTACGATCGCCTGCGACACTTCAGGTGAAACACGCCGGGAATCGGCCGCGGCGCTTTTTATTTTCATCGGCGCCGAGCCGCGCACGGGCTGGCTCGATTCGGTGGTCGAGCGCGATGAGCGAGGCTTCATTCTTACCGGGCGCGATCTGCTTCCCGAGGGGAAACGGCCCAAAGGCTGGACGCTCGCTCGCGAACCCGGTTTGCTCGAAACGAATATTCCCGGTGTCTTTGCCGTCGGCGATGTGCGCCATGGTTCGATTAAGCGCGTCGCCTCGGGAGTTGGCGAAGGCTCCGTAGCCATACAATTCGTACACCAATACCTGAGCAAAATCTGACATGGAAACCCTGGCCACCCGGATTGCCACCGCCCCTTCTCCCTCGGTCGAGGAATTGCGGGCTGTTCCGACCTTTGCAGATCTCCCTGCCGACGGCCTCGCCTGGCTGGCTTCAAAAATGGGTGTCATGGAGTTTGAATCCGGCGAGGTCACCATCCAGCAAGGAGACCCTGCCGACCACCTGGTGGTGGTTCTGCGCGGCGAGATCGGCGCTGAGACGGGCAATGGACGCGTGTGGAAGGCCTCAGCCGGCCACGTCACTGGGCTGCTTCCGTTTTCCCGGTTGACCACCTACCCGTCTTCGGCGCGAGTCTATGGGCCTACGCGGCTGGCCGCCCTTCACAAGGACCAATTCCCGGAGATGCTGCAGCGGCTCCCTGTGCTGCAGGGCCGGCTGGTGAGTCTGATGACCGATCGCGTGCGCGAAAGCGCAGTTTTGGACTTGCAGCGAGAAAAATTGATGGCGCTCGGCAAGCTCTCGGCCGGCCTCGCGCATGAGCTCAATAATCCGGCTTCCGCCGCTCGCCGCGCCGCGGACAACCTGCGCAAAGCCTTAACGTCGGTTCGCGCCGCCGCTCTGAAGCTCGACCGCGAAGGCTTTCCGCTCGAATCGCGCGTGTTTCTCGCCGAGATGGAGCGCGACTGGGCCAGACAGACAGGCCCACAAACATCCATCGATACTCTCGAGCGCAGCGAACGCGAAGAAGAATTCTCTACATGGCTCGAAAGCCATAAGGTTGACGCGGTATGGGATCTCGCGACGGCTCTGGTTGACATCGGCTGCACGCGTGACACATTGGAAAATATCGCCAGCCACGTGCCCGCCAGATTCCTGAACGATGTACTTGTGCGAATTACCGCGGCCTTTACAATCAGCCGCCTCGCTGATGAAATCGAGAACAGTACGGCACGGATCTCCGAGTTGGTGCGGTCGATCAAAGAATATTCGTATATGGACCAGGGGCCGGAGCAGCAAGTCGACATCCATCACGGCCTCGAAAACACGCTCGTCATGCTGCGGCACCGGCTGAAAAGCGGGATTGACGTCGTGCGCGATTATGATCGTTCCTTGCCGGAAATCCGCGCGCGCGGCAGCGAGCTCAACCAGGTTTGGACCAATTTGCTGGTCAACGCCATTGACGCTATCTGTCAAAGGGAAAAGCCGTCGGAAGGGAAGCTGACCATTCGCACTTCACGCGATGACAAATATCTGCGCGTCGAAATCATCGACAATGGACCCGGTATTCCGGACGGCATTAAGAGCAGGATTTTCGAGCCGTTCTTTACTACAAAGCCGCTAGGAGAAGGTACGGGCCTCGGTCTCGATACGGTTTTTCGTATCGTCGACAATCACCACGGCGATGTCCGCTGCGACTCGCGACCTGGGCTCACCCGTTTTGTGGTGCGCTTGCCGTTCACCGCAGCTTGAGGCAGCATGCCGTCTTTCCATCTGTTGCTTTTGAGACACGGCTATGCGTTTCTGTTCTGCTATGTGTTCTGCGTGCAAGCCGGAATCCCCATTCCCGCCGATCCTCTGCTGCTGCTGATGGGTGCGCTCGTGGGCGATGGCCGCTACTCTTTGTGGCTTTCGGCATTCGCAGCATCGGCCGCCGCCCTTGCGGGCGATACGTTTTGGTATGAGCTGGGACGCCGGCGCGGTCGACCGGTGCTGGCGCTACTCTGCAGGCTTTCGATCGAGCCGGATACCTGTGTCCGGCAGACCGAGGGCGCGTTCTCGAAGCGCGGCGCCTGGACACTGCTGTTCGCCAAATTCATTCCCGGCATGAGTCTCGTTTCCATGCCCCTCGCGGGAGCCAGCCGTATGCCTCGCTTGCGTTTTCTGTTGGTCGATGCCGCCGGGTGCGCATTATGGACGGTGACCTATCTGCTTTTGGGCAAGATATTCCATCGGCAAATTGACGCGTTGTCCGACTTACTCGGGCTGTTCGGCCGACGTGCCGGCGTGGTGGCCTGCACTCTTCTGGCCGCCTATGTTCTCTGGAAATTCTTTCAGCGCTGGCGTATCCGCCGCGAGCTGCGCATCAACCGCATAAATCCTTTGGAGGCATCTGCCCTCATCGAAAGCGGCCATCCTGTCACTGTCGTGGACCTCCGGAATGCCGCTGAAATCGAAGAGGTAGGGCTGAAAATCCAGGGCGCGCTTATACTACGCGCCGACGATCTCCGGTCGCGCTCCCATCAGATCCCCGCCGGGAATGAAGTCATCCTCTACTGCACTTGACCCAACGAAGCTACCAGCGCCCGTGTGGCGCTGCAATTAAAACGCGCTGGAATCCGCAAAGTCCGCCCGCTCGCGGGCGGGTTCGAGGCTTGGCGCAAGCTGGATTTGCCGGTCGAGGCGGCGAGTGCCCGTCCGCGTAACGCCGACGATCCATTGCTGTCGTCTGCCTCTTAATGCTTGGTCAGTGCGCTCGACCCGCTAGATCCACGAGGGCTAAGGGACCGGGGCCGAGCCCTACCACAATATCGCGTGGTCAGCTGTAAGATAACAGCAAGATAGAGGGGTGGATTCCTTTACAGCGTCGCGTTGAAGGTTTAGGATAGAAGCACCCCCGAGAATAGAGGAAGAAAGGGAGCTCCGGTTGCTGAAACTCAAGCGCGTCGAGATTCACGGTTTCAAGTCGTTCTACGACAGGACGGAGATGAAGTTTAACGGCAGCGGCATCGCCGCCGTCGTGGGGCCAAACGGCTGTGGGAAATCCAATCTCAGTGACGCCATTAGTTGGGTGCTGGGCGAACAATCGGCAAAGAGTTTGCGCGGCGCGCGCATGGAAGATGTGATCTTTGCCGGAACCCGCGACCGGAAGCCGTTGGGGATGGCGGCAGTCACGATGACGCTGGTGCCCGAGCAGGGGGAGGAGACCGCGGCAGGTGAGCCACCGGAGAGCGAGGCGCAAAAGACCGCGGACCGGCACGGCGAAATCACGATTACGCGGCGGCTATATCGCTCCGGCGAGAGCGAATATCTGATCAATGGGAAATTGGCGCGGCTGCGCGATATTCAGGATCTGTTTTTTGGAACGGGCCTGGGGCCGGAGAGCTACGCGATTATCGAGCAAGGCCGCATCGGCCAGATTCTGAGCAACAAGCCGCAGGACCGCCGCGGCGTCATTGAAGAAGCGGCCGGCATCACCAAGTTCAAGACGCGGAAGCGGCTGGCGGAAGCGAAGCTCGAAAGCGCCAAGCAAAACCTGTCGCGCGTGTTCGACATCCTGGAGGAAGTCACGCGCCAGGCAAATTCGCTCAAGCGGCAGGCGGCGAAGACCAAACGTTATGGCGAATTGAAATCGGAAGCAACGGACTATTTGCGGCAATTGCTGGCGGCGAAGTTCCGGCGCCTGGAACGTGAGACGGCCAAGGTGGCCATCGAATTGAATCTGGCGTCGGCACAACTCCAGAGCGCGCAGGCGGCAATCGGCGAGCGCGAAGAGGAGCAGACGCGCATTCTTGAATCGTCGTATGCAACCGAACAGGAGTTGACCGCCGCGCGCCAACAGTTAGCCGATTTGAGTCTGGAGGCGGAGCGCGCGCGCGGGCGTCTGGAGTATCAAGCGAAGCAGATTGGCCAGATCGAGCAGCGGCTAGACGCGGGAGAAGAGGAAGCGCGGGTGCTCGAACAGCAGCGTGCCGAACGTGTCAACGAACTCGAGCAGCAGACCGCGGACTGGCAAACGCTGGAAACGGAATTCTCCGGCGCACAAGCGCAACTGGATGCCAAGGCCAGCGAGCGGCAGGAGTGGCAGAGGCGGTTGGCCGAACAGGAACGCGGGATCGAAGCGGTGCGGCAGAGCGTGCTACGCATGCTGGGCGAGTGCGCGGCGCTGAAGAACCGGATTACACAGGTAGAGGCGCAACTGGAAGCGGCGGACCGGGACACGGCGCGAGCGCGAGCGGAGGAGCAGCAATCGGAAGACGATTTGCGACATATCGAGTTGCGCAAAGGTCAATTGGCAGAAGATCTGGCGGCGCGGCAAGCGGAGTTGGGTTCGGTGACCGAGCAGCGGCAGACCGCGGAGCGCGAGCTGAACGAAAATCGCGCGCGGCTGCACGAGAACCGGCAGGCGCTGGACCGGCTCGGGACGGAATACTCGCGCATCAAAGCACGCAAGGATTCGCTCGATGAAGTTATACAACATCGCAGCTATACGACTGAGTCGGTGAAACGGCTTTTCAATGCGGCGGAGCGCGGCGCGGCAGCGGATGTGAAACCTGTCGGCGTGTTGGCGGACTTCCTCGAAGTGGATGCACAGTACGAAAAAGCCACCGAAGAATTTCTACATGACGAACTCGAATTCGTGGTGGTGCGTAGTTGGGAAGACGCTGAGCGCGGCGTAGAACTGATCCGAAGCGAGCCAAGCGGCCGGGCCACATTCCTGACCGAGCACGTGGAAGGCGAGCATGACGGCGTAATGGATTTGCCGCAGCCGAGCGCTCCCGAAGGAGCGCTGACGCGATTGACAGACGTGCTGCGCTTTAACAATGGGCTTGCGGAACTGAAGAATCACTTACTGCCGCGGATTGCGAACTGCTATGTGACCGCGGAGCAGATTTTGGCCCGGCAGTTAGCGACACAGTTTCCGCATTGCTGGTTTTTGACGCCAGACGGCGTGCATTATCACGGGCGCTCCGTGAGCGGAGGAAAAAAGACCGGCTCGGGTCCGCTGGCGTTGAAACGTGAACTGCGCGAAGTGGCGCGGCTCGAAACCGCAAAGCATGCGGAGCTCGAGAACGCACAGTTGGCCGTGAGCGAACTGGAAGCCGGAATCGCCGCTCTTGGCTGAACGGCTGGAACATCTGCGGGCAGGACAACAGGCACAGGAAAAGGAAGTGCTGGCGCTCGACCACGAGAGCCGCAAGCTCGGCGAGGAATTGCATCGTGTGGAAGCGCGGCTTTCGCATGCGCGCGGGGAACTGGAACGGATTTCGCGGGACAGAGTGACGCTGGAAGAAATGGTGGCGCGCGACCGCGAGGCGCTGGCTGCGCGCGAGCAGGCTCGAGGCGAAGAAGAACGATCGCTCGAAGGAGCACGCGAACAATTGACCAGCGTGCAGCAGGAAGTTGCGCGGGCAGCCGAAGAGCATGCCGCTCTGCGGGCCAATTTGGCGAGCCTCGAAGAACGGCGGCGTTCAATTGAAGCAAGCCGGCGAAGACTCGAAGGGCAACTGCGCGAATTCAGTAACCGCGGCGAAACGCTGGCTCGGGAGGCAGAACGTTTGCGCGCCGAGAAGGCGCAGTTCCTTCATAGTAATGAGGAACTCGAAGCCAGAAGCCGGGAGCTGAGCGCCGCAATGGCTGAGACCGAAGCGGGCGTTGGCCGCTTGGCGCAACAAGAGGCCGATCTGCGCCTGCGCTTAACAGCGTCCGAAGAAGAACTGAAACGGCTGCGCGCCGAGGCCCAGGCCGGGCAGGAGCGCCGCTCCGAGCTGCAGGTTACCCTCGCGCACGGCGAATCGGATTTGCGGCATCTCGAGGAAACTTGTCAGAAAGAGCTCGATACCAGTCTTCCGCAATTAGTGGAAGGAATGGAGACGATCGCCGACGAGGAGGCGCTTGCCGATATCGACAGCCGCTATGCGGAAGTGCGCCGCAAGATCGAAGCGCTCGGTCCGGTGAATCCGCAGGCTCTTGAAGAGTTTCAGGACGCGGAGCAGCGGCAGGATTTCCTGAACGCGCAGCGGCAAGATCTGCTCGATTCCATTCGCGATACCGAGAAGGCCATCCAGGAAATCGATGTGGAGTCGCGGAAAAGATTCGCGGAAGCATTTCAGGCGATCAATGCGAACTTCCGGGTCATGTTCCAGGTACTGTTCGGAGGCGGCATTGGCGAGATGCGCTTAACCGACGAAGAAAATCTGGCCGAATCGGGCATCGATATTGTGGCTTCGCCTCCGGGCAAGAAGCTGCAAAGCGTGCTGTTGCTGTCGGGCGGCGAAAAATCTCTCACGGCGATGGCTTTGCTGATGGGGATTTTTCAGTACACGCCGAGCCCTTTCTGTATTCTCGACGAAGTAGACGCTCCGCTCGACGAACCGAACATCCAACGCCTGACGCGGCTGCTGCAGGAAATGGCGCGGCAAACTCAGTTCATCGTGATCACCCATGCCAAGCGCACCATGGAAGCCGCGCAGGCGCTTTACGGCGTGACGATGCAGGAGCCGGGAGTTTCGAAGCTTGTATCCGTGAAGTTCAAGCCGGCGGCCGAAACACGGTCAGCCGCGAGACTGGAGCCGGTTCGTGAAGAAGACTTAGAGCCGGCTATGGCTTAGAAACCATTTCAGCGGGTCGGAAAGCCATAATTTTTCCGCCGAACGCCAGCGCTTTGCGTCTCCCGTAGCTTCGTGCTAGTCCGGTAAGTCTAATTGGGAATTTCCGGCATCAAATCAAGGCGTCGAAGAAAGATCTGAATAGCCTCGTACGCTTTCAGTATTTCCGCCTCAGGGAAGTCGCCGTGTTTACCTCCAGCAACGGTGATCAACTGGTTTTGGACACCGGCCTTTTTCAGTGCATCATGCAGTCGGACCGCCTGTGAGTAGGGGACAATGGGGTCGCGATCTCCATGGACGGTCAGGACAGGAGGGATGCCGGACCGCACATACGTTATCGGCGACACGCGCTTCGCGAGTTCTTCCATACCAAGCGGGCTGTCGAGCCAGGACACAACATAGGACCGCCGCTCCCGGACCATATCGCTCAGGTCCGTAGGGCCGAACCAATTGATCACCGCAGCAATTCTCGGTGCTGGAGGTATTCGACCTGTCCATGGCTGATCATCGTCGGCTATGCAATGGTTATCAAAACCAGCGGTGTCTGGAACAAAAGCCGTCGTCAAGGCGAGGTGCCCACCAGCCGATGCCCCTGTGACTACGATCTTATTCACGTCCAGATTGTACTGGCGGGCATTACGACGAAGCCAGCGGAGTGCGCACCTGCAGTCTTGAATAGCAGCGGGTGCAGGCGCTACGGATGACAACCGATACTCAACGTTTACTCCCGCCCAGCCCGCTTGTAGGTATGGGAGCAACCAGAGCATTTCTTCACCTTTGCTACCGGTTGCCCAACCTCCGCCGTGAATATACATAATCACAGGCGTTGATAATTTGGAACCCTGAGGTTGATATAGATCAAGCTTCAGTTCGTAGTTACTAGCCCGCTCGTATATCAGATCCGAAAAGACGCTATATCGGTTATTAATCAAAATCGCCGCTTTGGCACCTTCTGATAATTGCGCCCAACCGGCGACTGGACATAAGAATTGGATCGAAATGGCTAAGGTGGTTATGTACTTAGAGCACAGCAGGTTATCCATGTTTCCCCTCGGACAAGTGTAAGTGCAGGAGTGGCGCTTTTTGAGAAAATAACTATCGGTCTAGCACAGTAATACGGCCATCCTGGATTTGCAAGCTAGCTGCGTTTTCCCGAAGCGCAATGCCAGAAAGCTTCCTGGATCGGGCTTCCGTCATCAGAAAGAAAAGCCGGTGCGCGGCGGCGGCGTAGCTCAGGCCTTCCGCCCAGATATTGGAAATACAATTCCGGTCCGCGTCCGTGACGCCTGGGTGTGGATTCCAGGTCAGATAAATTCCAAGACTGTCGGGCGAACTTAGTCCGGGGCGCTCGCCGATAAGTACCACCACCAGAGATGCACCGAGGCGGCCGGCGATTTCGTCCCCGATCGCGACGCGGCCCTGCTCAGCGATCACCATGGGCGCAAGGTTCCATTGAAGTGCATCGAGTTTTGCGAGAATGCTCTTGAGCACGCGTGGGGCGTGCCGCTCGACTGCGAGCGCCGAAAGTCCATCGGCGACAACGAAAGCGGCATCGAAAATTCCTCTTTCGGCGGAAAGCAGACGGCCGGATTCCTCGTTCAGTTGACGGCCCAGATCGGGACGCCGCAAGTAGGTGGATCGATCCGGCGCGGAGCTGTGCACGACGATGCATTTCGTTGGCGACAATTCCAGGACGAGCACTTGCGGATCCAGGCGGGCGTGGACCGCATCTCTCGCGTGGGCGTGCGCCAATTGGAAAGCTAGCAATTCGCGCGTCGGCACGCTGCCTCCCGCGCGGCCGAGCCCGACACGTGCCGGCGTGAAATCGCGGAGCCGGGTGAAGTTCATGTTTCGAGCAGAGCCAGCATTTCCGGTAATTGCGCCCGGTGGCCGTCGAGCCAACTTTCAAACTCGGGAGCGGGCCGCAGGTTCAGAATACGGCGCAGGTACAGCGCGTCGTGGAAGGACGTGCTCTGGTAATTCAGCATGATGTCGTCTCCTCCCGGGATACCCATGATGTAATTCACGCCCGCCGCGCCGAGCATGGTGAGCAACGCATCCATATCGTCCTGGTCAGCTTCGGCATGATTCGTGTAACAGATATCGCAACCCATAGGGAGACCGAGCAATTTGCCGCAGAAGTGGTCCTCGAGCGCGGCTCGTAGAATCTGCTTGCCATCGTACAAATATTCGGGGCCGATGAATCCCACGACCGTGTTCACCAGCAGCGGCTGGAAATGGCGGGCCACCGCGTAGGCACGGGCTTCACAGGTTTGCTGATCCACGCCGTGATGCGCATTGGCGGAAAGAGCACTGCCCTGCCCGGTTTCGAAATACATGACGTTGTCCCCAACGGTTCCACGCTTCAATGCCAGCGCCTGCTCGCGCGCTTCCTCGAGCATTGTTAGATTCACGCCAAAAGAGCGATTCGCCACCTCGGTGCCCGCGATGGATTGAAAGACCAGATCCAGCGGCGCGCCTCGCCCCATCGCCTCCATTTGCGTTGTGACATGCGCCAGCACGCAGCTTTGTGTTGGAATCTCGTACCGTTGGCGGATGCGGTCTATCAGGACGAGCAGCGTCTCGACAGATTGCAGATTGTCCGAAGCCGGGTTGATCCCGATCACCGCGTCGCCGCTGCCATACGTGAGTCCGTCCACGATCGCTGCTGCAATACCGATGGGATCGTCGGTCGGATGATTGGGCTGTAGTCGCGTGGATAAGCGGCCGGCGAGACCGATGGTATTTCGAAACCGGGTCACGACGCGAATCTTCGCTGCGACCGTCACCAAATCCTGCAAACGCATGATCTTCGAGACGGCGGCCGCCATTTCTGGCATCAAGCCGGGGGCAAGAGCAGCCAACGCGGCGGGGCTTGCATCGTCGGCAAGCAACCAGTCGCGAAATTCGCCGACTGTCAAATGCGCCACCGGCAGGAAGGCTGCGGCCTCGCGCCGATCAACAATCAAACGGGAGACTTCGTCTTCTTCATAAGGAATCAGAAGCTCGGAGAGAAAGGTTTTTAGCGGCGTATCGGCCAAGGCCATTTGCGCCGCCACCCGCTCTTCCGCACTGCACGCGGCGATTCCCGCCAGTTCGTCGCCTGAACGGAGCGGCGTGGCCTTCGCCAGGAGAGTTTTCAGATCGGCGAAACAATAAGTCGTTTGTCCTATCGTGTGGCGGTACGGTCGCATTCCGTCGCGCGCGCCTCCTCGGCAAACCGTTCCTCGGGCGCCAGGATCAAACCCTTGCGCCCATGCACAGCAAAATATCCGATTCCTAGTAAGAACCAGAGAGCCGCTCCGAGTACACCGGGCCTGTAATCTCGGTTGAGAAACAACGTAAGCAAAGTCGCAGCGGCGATGCAAGTTGCTACGGCGGCTCCGGCTACTCCCAGCGGGCTATGGTAGGGCCTCACAATGGACGGAAACAGAATTCGCAGCCGGATGAACGAGACCATCTGAAGAAGATAAGCGATCACCGCCCCGAACACAGCCATGTTCAAAAGCACGCCGCCTACGCGGCTCTTCTGACCGGCGAAATGAATGCCAGCGCGGCCAGATATCCCAATATGGAACCGGCGATCAACGCGCGGCCGGGCGTTTGGCGCGTGCCGTGCGTGACCGAAAGCCAGGCGGGGAAATAACCGGCGCGCGAAAGCGAATAGATCTGCCGGCCATAGGCAAAAATGATGGCGTGAAAACTGGCGATCAGGCCCGCACACCCGATCAGCGCCAGCCCGCGGGCTGCCGTGTTATCTCCAACGATTGTCTGGAAGGCCAGGAATAGCGGCTCGTCCGAGCGCCCCACTTCACTCGTCCCCGGCGCGATGCCGGCATTCAGGATGACCGTGAGAAATGCAAACAGAATCAATGTCGCCAGACCGAGCAGCATTCCCTTCGGCATGTCGCGCGCCGGATCGTGCGATTCTTCCGCCGCCAGAGGAAACTGCTCGATTCCCAGATACACCCACAGCGCAAACGGCAGCGCGCGCCACGCTCCCATTGTTCCGTGCGGCAGCCAGCCTGTTTCACCCAAAGCCCATTTATGCAGGTCGAAATGAGGCGCGGCGCCCACGAAGAATACAACCAATATCGCCAAGCGCGCAGAGCGTGACCACCAGCGACACACGGAACGACAGCTCCACTCCGGCCACATTGAAAGCGACGAAAACGATATAGCAGCCGAGCCACCACAGCGGCGCGCATTCCGGCGGGCGTTCCGAAAAACAGCTCCCAGATAGCCGCCGACGCCCACCACGATCACCGCCGGCGTCAGGATGTACTCCATGTTTTCGGCGAGACCTGTAATATAGCCGCCCCAGGCCCCATGGCGGTTCGGGCGAATGAGTAGGCTCCGCCCGCATGCGGAAGCGCCGCGGACATCTCGGCGATGCGAGAAGCACAAGCCGGCGAAGAGGATCGTCATCACGACGAGCGCCAGCAGCATCCCTCCGAAGCCGCCTTCCGTCAGGCCGAAATTCCAGCCGAAGAAATCGCCGGAGATCACCGCGCCCACGCCAAGCGCCCATAACTCCAGTACACGCGCATGCCGGCGCAGCGAGCGCCGCTCGAAATAGGCGCCGCCCGGATCGGTGAAAACGCTTGGCATGTTGAGCGGCCGCGCTGTTTACAGATTTCCGCGCTGCATCTCGCCTGCCAAATAATCCGAGGCCCGCCAGGAGAGCGCGAGAATGGTGAGCGTCGGATTTTTCTCGCTGGCGGTCGTGAACGACGAGCCATCCACCACGAACAAATTCTTCACCTCGTGCATCTGGTTAAATCCGTTCAACGCGGATTTTTTGGGATCGTCGCCCATCCGGCACGTGCCGTGCTCGTGAATGGCGGAACCGGCGCTATCGAGCCAGCCCTTTTCATAAGGAAGAATCTCCGCCTTTGCGGAGTGCAGAATCTGCTCGGCGGTATCGTACATTTCGACCGCCATCTTGCGCTCGTTGTCACCAATCTCGTAATCGATTCGTAAGCGAGGGACGCCGTATATGTCGACGTTCTCTTTGTCGACCGTAATCCGGTTCTCGGCGCCGGCCAATCGTTTCGCCGTACGGGTGAAGCGCCACGAGCGCCGGATAACGCTGTTTTACGGACTTCTTGAAATCGGCGCCAAATCCGGGTAGCAACTTTGCGTAATTGAGATCCGTCTGCGCGCCACAGCCCCAGAACTGCATGCCGAACCCGCGGATGTAATCGCGCTTGCGGCCGTCGCGATGGTTGAAACGCGGCATATAGATGTGCTCGCCGCCGATGCCGCTATCGTCTTGCACCTTTCCGCCGATCAGTTCCGGCATGAAGCCATACATGTGAAATCGGATCTGTTCGCAAAGATAGCGTCCGATTGTGTCCGACGAATTCCCGATGCCGTTGGGGTAGATGGTGGACGTGGAATTCAGAAGAATGCGGGTCGAATCCACACACGAAGCGCCCAGCACCACAACACGAGCGCGCACGCGGCGTTCTTGTTTTGTGCGGCGATCGAAATACTGGACGCCACTTGCAAGGCCGCCGCCGTTCACCAGGATTCGCGCCACCACCGCGTTGTCGATCACCTGCAGCTTGCCCGTTTTCATGGCGGGATCGACCAGATAATCCGAGGCATTGAAGAACGCGCCGACATCACAGCCCGAGCCGCACGCCCCGCAGTAGTGGCAGGGCGGATGGCCGTTGTGCGGCTTCGTCAATACGGCGCGCCGTCCCGCGACAATCGAAACGCCGATCTTACGCCCGGCCTTCTGCAGCAGCCTCTCGCCGCAGCGTGGCGCGGGAGGCGGAAGCATATATTTACTGCCGGGCAGCGAATCCTGATCGTCGAGACCGCCGCACACGCCAATGAATTGATCGACGCGGTCGTAGTACGGCCCGATGTCTTTGTATCGGATTGGCCAGGGAATGCCCCAGCCATCGCGCGCCGGACCTTCGAAATCGAGATCGGAGTAGCGCAGCGCGACACGCCCCCATACATTCGTCTTGCCGCCGCGGCCCCACACGCGAATGAGTTCGAACGGCCGATCAGATGGCGTTAGATAAGGCTGTTCCTGAGTGCTGAGATAAAAATCGGGCGTGGGCTGGCCGCGGTCGTGCCGCGCGATCGCCTCCCAGGGCTTGACATGAGTCCAGAATTTGGTGCGATCGAAACGTTCGCCGGCATCGAGCAGCAAAACACTCACGCCCTGCCGCGTCAAATTCCACGCCGCCATGCCGCCGGCCGCTCCGCTGCCGATAACTACGACATCGTAGACCGGATCCGATTTCCCGGTTTGCATCAGGACTGAGTATATTACGGGCGGCGCCGGCTCGATTCCCGCACCACCAGGCGCGGCGGAATGAGAGTGCAGCGAGGAACGGGAGCCGTTTTGGCGCGCATGCAATCCACGAGCATATTGGCGGCCATCTCGCCTATTTGAGCAGCGCTTTGGTCGATGGTGGAAAGAGGAACCCGCAAAAGATCGGAATAGTGGACGTTTCCGGCGCCGATGATCGCCACATCCTGAGGGATTTTCGCGCCGCCTTCCAAAACAGCTTTGATGGCGCCCGCGGCAACCGGATCGTTATAACAGAACACGCCGTCGGGTGGACGTTTCAAACGCAACAGCTCCTGCATGGCCTTGTAACCGCCTTCATCGCCGACGCCGCCCTCCACAACGTATTGCGGCTGAAGCTTGCGGCCGCTCTTTTGCATCGCGAGCTGAAATCCTTTCAAGCGGCGAATGCCGTTTGGATTGTCGGGACCACGGATGTGGGCCAGTTGTACACAGCCCTGATCGAGAAGATGGTTAGTCGCGAGTTGCCCCAGATCCTCATCGCGCGTACCCACGAAATTGACATTCACTCCGGCCGGCATGCGATCGATCAAGATGTAGGGAGTATCGCTGTTCTTCAAGACATGCGGAAGGCTACGGCTCCAATCGTTTTGGGCGGATGCCACCACAAATCCATCGACGCTCCTGGCAAGCAGTAACTCGATTTCGCGGCGCTCCGTAGCGGCGTCCTCGCCCGAATTCGCCAGGACAATCTGATATCCCAGCGGCGCCAGCTCCTTGGTTAGCCCGTTAGCGACTTCCGCGAAAAACGAGTGCATCAGATCCGGAATTACAAGGCCCACGATGTACGTCTGGCGAGTCACCAAGCTGCGCGCAATCCAATTCGGCTGGTACTTCAGCTGCTGCGCCCGCCGCAAAATCCGTTCGCGGGTGGCTTCGCTGATGTCGGTATGCCCCCGCAGAGCTTTCGACACCGTCATGAGCGACACGCCCAGATCGTCCGCTATATCCTTCATCCGAAGAGCCAAGTTTCACCGTCCTTATGAAAGCGTATCCAGTTTAGGTTCCGAATGGAAGGTGTCAATGTACTTTACCGCTACAACTATCGCTAAAGATGGGCATGTTTTACTTGACACCAGCCGCCGAAGATATACAATGAACTCACTTCGGTACGCGGTCTCAACATTCGAGACTTGAAGTGTTGCTTGCCGCGCCGAAGCCCAAAAGGGGCTAATATGCTTCGTTCGCTATCCAACTACATCGTTCTCGTCACGACCCTGTTGAGCAGTTCCGTGCTGCGCGCGCAAACCTCCGCCGGTGAAATTAACGGCACGGTCAGCGACCGGTCCGGGGGCAGCGTGGCCGCCGCCAAAGTGACGCTGACCAACCAGGCCACGCAAGTGACCGATCAAGCCCAAACCAATTCGAACGGCTATTTTGTTTTCATCAACGTGCGGCCGGGCTCGTATGTGCTGAGCGTGGGAGGGGCCGGTTTCAAAACCGCGCGGGTGCCTTTCCAAATTGCCGTGAATCAGACGCTGACCCAAAACCTGACCCTGGACGTGGGCGCGGTGAATGAGACGGTAACGGTCACAGCCGAAGCGCCTTTGCTACAGCCTTCAACGACGAATCTCGGGACGGTGATCGCCGAACAAGCGGTAAAACAATTGCCCCTTAACGGCCGGAATTTCACGCAATTGATGATCCTGACGCCGGGAGCGAATCCGGTGTCTACCGCACAAGGTTCGGGCATCAGTACTACGGACGCCGGCATCACCGGGATACCGGGCACGCAATTCTTCAAGCCTTCGCTGCACGGTCAACAGAACCGCTCGGTGCTTTACTACATGGACGGCATCATCAACACGGATTTTCGTGGTTCGGTCTACGGCGTTCTGCCGATCATCGATACGGTGGAAGAGTTCAAGGTTCAATCGCATAACGAAAAAACGGAGTTTGGGGGCGTCCTTGGCGGCGTAGTGAACCTGGTTTCGAAGTCGGGAACCAACAGCTACCACGGCTCGGCCTGGTGGTTTGTGCGTAATAACGCGTTCGACGCGCGCAATCCGTTTACCGATTTTTGCAATGCCGCGCGCTGCGGTCCAGGCGCCAGCCCCACACAGGCCGCATCGCCGGTCCCGTATCGTCAAAATCAGTTCGGCATTGCGGGCGGCGGACCGATTTTCAAGAACAAGACTTTTTTCTATGCCGGTTACGAGGGCTGGCGCTTCAGCAAAGCGCCCCTGACCCAGGGGCTGGTACCCACACCGGACGAATTGAACGGCGACTTTTCGAAATCCTTTTACACCCAGCAGCCCTATAATCCTTACTCGACATCGTGCAGCGCGGGAAAATGCACAGTCGCGCCCGTTTGCGGGCAAGGTGATTCCGCAACAATTCATCTCACCGGCCATGCAGGCTTACATGAGGGCCTACTACGCCCAGCCGAACCTGACCGGCGTGACGGGACAAAACTACATTGAGACGCGTCCGCAAACCGATACCGACAATGGCTGGCAGTTGCGTCTGGACCAGAATTTCAACGAGCGGAACACATTTTTCGCCCGCCTCTCGCAGCAATGGGTCCACGACGTGCAGCCGGTGACCGGACTGCTCGAGACCGCTCCTTCCGATTACCACGCGTATAATTTCGGCGGCGGTTTCGACCACCTCTTCAGTCCAAATTTAATTCTCGATGTGCGCGCGGGCGCAATGCTCAAGCCGTATGTGTTCGACTCGCAGCTTGCCCAGGCGGGCACGGCGCCTGCGACGGCGGCCGGTTTCAAAAACGTGGAGCAATACGGCGGTATGTTAACCACGCTCGCCGCTCCCTATATTACCGGCGGCGCCGGCCAGTCGGGCTTATCCGATCGCGGGAACCCCGGCGTCAGTTGGGACGCCAATCTCACCTGGATAAAAGGTAACCACAACATCAAAACGGGCGCGCAATTCATCTACGTCAATCGTTATCAAAACAACCTGAGCCAATCCTACGGTTTTTCGGACGCGCAGACGAGTAATATAAACGCCTCGAAGACCGGCAACTCGCTGGCCTCCGCGCTGCTCGGTTTACCGGCGACTTACACAGGCAGCCTGCCCCAATACGCCTCGGTTTACTTCAGCTTCCAAACCTGGGCGGGTTACATACAGGACGAGTGGAAACTCAGACCGAATCTGACAGTTAACCTCGGACTCCGCTATGACTATCTGCCGAAGATCAAGCCGCTGAACGGGCGGCTCTCGAATGGCTTGAACCTGTTCTCGCAGCAATATCTGATCGGCGCTTCTTCGGTGCCGGCCTGCACCACTCCGTATAACAATCCATGCATACCTGGCGGCATTTCCAGCATTCCATTCAACTCGCATATTTTGTTCACGGGCCAGGAGAGCGTCGGGCCGCCCGCGGTATCGGACAATTGGGGGCCGCGCATCGGCCTTGCCTATCAGTTCGCTCACAACATGGTGGTACGCGCCGGCTATGGCCTTTTCTATGACACCGTTTCGGCGCGGAGCCAATTCGCACAAAACGATATCGAAGGCACAAGTTGGCCGTGGACTACGGGCATCGGAAGCCAGAGCGCGAATGTACTGACCAATAATACGTGGCCGGGGGGCGCGGGCAATCCGCTTCAATTCATTACCAATATCGAAGGAAACTTCCCCAATCCGGTAATCGCGCCGAGTCCCTGGGTTACATCCCAGGGAGGCTTTGTCGATAGTCCCGACACGAAAGATGCGCGCTCGCAGCAATGGAACATCGATATCGAGCGGCAGTTTTCTTCCGGCATGTTGTTGTCGGTCGCTTATGTGGGCAGCAAAGACACGCGCCTGGATTACACCGGCTTTGCGAATGCCGCGCCGCATGCGAATCCGAATGGCACACCCGCCTCGGTCGTCGATGCTCAAAAGCTGGTGCCTTGGCTCGTGCCGACGATTAAGTACTCGCAGAGCATCGGAATCGCGAACTACCACGCGCTCGAAGCATCGTTCCAGAAGCGCTGGTCTAGTGGACTGCTCACGCTGTTGTCTTATACGTACTCGAAATCGATGGACGATAGCAGCGGCTGGTTCGGCGTGGAGAACGGAACCGGCGGAGGATCAGGCGTCCAGAACTATTTCACGCCCAGGCAGAATTACGCTGTCTCTGGCTACAATGTTCCGCAGCTTCTGAGCTGGAGCACAGTATACGATCTTCCGTTTGGGCGCGGGCAGCGTTATCTGAAGAGCGGCCCGCTTTCCTGGATACTCGGCAACTGGGAAACGACTTACGTATTCCTGGCGCGCTCCGGCCAGCCATTTAATTTACAAGTCTCAGGAGATATCGCGAACATTTCGGGAAGCGGTGGAACCGCGACGGGTTATGGCCGCCCGGATTTAATTGGCGATCCGAACGCCCCCTGCACCATTAATGGCGTCTCGGTACCTACCAGGAGCGAGGCATGCTTCTTTAACCCGGCCGCGTTTCAAACGCCTTCCGGCTCGTTCGGCAATTTCGGCCGCGATGTGCTCCATTCGGAACCGTTTTTCAATCTGGATTTCTCGCTGGTCAAGAATATTCCTTTGGGCGAATCGCGATCGGTCCAATTGCGGTTCGAATCCTTCAATACGCTCAATTTCCAGATTCTCGCGGTCCCGGCGGGCATAACCATAGGCAACAGCAATGCCGGCCAAGTGAACAACGTCACGAGTACACCCCGACAACTGCAAATAGCCGCCAAAATCACCTTTTAATGATGCTTAAAATCGCTCTGTTGCTCGGCTGCGCCGCCTGTTTATCGGCCCAAAATCGCGCAGCCTGGATGAAAGACGCCAAATTTGGCGTGATGACCCACTATTTGGCGGATTGGCAAGCCAAAGTCAATCACCTCACCATGAGCGTGGACGAATGGAACAAACTCATCGATAACTTCGACGTCGAGCAAATGGCCACGCAGCTACAGTCCGCCGGCGTCACTTATTACCAGATCAGCATCGGCCAAAACTCCGGTTACTATCTTGCTCCCAACCCCACTTACGACAAGATCACCGGGATTCAGCCGAGTAAGTGCTCCAAGCGCGACCTGGTAGCGGATCTATACGAGGCTTTGCACAAACGCGGTATCCGGCTAATGGTGTACCTGCCGTCGGGCGGCCCCGGCGCGGATAAAGCGGCGGATGTTGCGCTCGAGTGGCGGAATGGGCCTTATCCAAATCGCGAATTCCAGCTCAAATGGCAGCAAGTCATCAGCGATTGGTCTCAACGCTGGGGCAAAAAAGTCTCGGGCTGGTGGTTCGATGGCTGTTATTTCCCGAACTCGATGTATCGCGGGCAACCGCCAAACTTTGCCAGCTTTGCCGCCGCCGCGCGCGCGGGGAATCCGGATGCGGCCGTAGCGTTCAATCCGGGCGTGGTGTACCGCATTCTCTCGATGACGCCGCACGAAGATTTTACGGCCGGCGAGATCGACAAACCCGATCGCGTGACGATCCGGCGCAGTGTCGATGGCAAGATGGACGGCGTGCAGATCCAAATGCTTAGCTATCTTGGCGAGACATGGGGCCGTGGCACGCCGCGCTTTACCAACGAAGAGGTGATTGGTTTCAGCAATAAGCTCTGGGATGCGGGCGGGGCCGTCACCTGGGACGTGCCAGTTGATGTGACCGGAAAGATCGCGCAGCCGTTTCTGGATCAACTACGCGCATTGCGAACAGCCGCAGCAGCCAAGTAATATCATGTTCCGATATGTCGCGTTTATGACCGTCGCCTGCTCCTGCTGGGGGCAGGTGACCGTTACTCATGCCGCCGGCAAATGGAATATCGCCGGCCAGAAGAATACGGTTGCGCTGAACGAATCCGATCTCGCCGTCGAGATAAAAGCCGGACCGGCGGATTGGAAGCTGATGCCCTCTTCGAATCGCGATATGCGGGTGACCGCGGGCTCCGATGAGTTTTACGTGCGTTTGGCCGACGCGGGCAACATCCGAATCGCGCCTTACGAGACCGGGTTCAAGAAGGGCGTCCGGATCGTGCTCGACAGATTTACCAATACCGGCGTGGCTGCGCGCGGCGCACTGTTGAACACGCGCGTTGTCCTGACCATGTGCCTGGAAGGCAGCGAGGAAGACCTGGTCTTCGAGGCGATGGTGAACGAGAATGGAACGGCCGTTAAAGAACTGAACTGGCCGAAAGAAATGGACGGCCGCGCGGTCGACTACACCGTGATCTCGAGCGATAACGGCACTCTTCTGCCGCGCGATTGGCCCAAGCCTTATCATCCGATTCACCGCGCGCCGGGCGACCATAGCATCATCCAGAGCCACCTCATCGAGTCGTGGGCGATGTCGTGGTGGGGTTTCGAACAAGGCAGCTCGGCAGCCATGGTGATCGTCGAGACGCCCGACGATGCGTCCTATACCTTCTCGCACCCGGCGGGTGGACCTACTTCCATGGGACCGAGTTGGGTGGCGCAGCTCGGACATTTCGGCTATCTGCGCAGCGCGCGGATGTGCTTTCTCGAAACAGGCAACTATGTCGATCTGGCCAAGCGTTACCGGCGCTACGTCATGAATTCGGGGCTATTCGTCTCGCTGAAGGACAAGATCGCGCGCACGCCCGATGTCGAGAATCTGATCGATGCGCCTTTCACTGGCATGCGGGTTCTGCGAAACGTCAAGCCGGGCTCCGCCGAGTACGATCCTGAAGACCAATCGAAAAACTATCGCCTGGTAACATTCGCGCAAAACGCGCAGAGACTACGGGAGTTGAAGGCGCAAGGCTGGGAACATCTCAACGTGACGCTGTCGGGTTGGCTGAATCAAGGCTACGACCGGCAAACTCCGGACGCGCTGCCGCCCGCGCAAGCGGCCGGAGGCTGGGCGGGCATGAAGGCGTTTTTCGATACCTGCAAAGAGGTCGGGTACGTCTGCTGGCTGCACGATCAGTATCGCGATTACTATCTGGACGCGCCGTCGTGGAATCCGGATTTTGCAGTACACGAAGAAGACGCCATCACGCCGCCCGACGCGTTTCCGGGCACGCGCTTCAAAGACGATTGGAAAGACGGCTACATTCCATTGATGGACCATTGGGACGGCGGCACGCAAGGATATTTAAACAGCCGCTTCATGCTAGGCCACCTGACCAAGAACTATGGCGAAATTTTCGAGCACGGCATCCATCCGCAAGGCAGTTATCAGGACGTGTTCGGCTACATTCCTCCGGATCAGGATTTCAATCCCGAATCATCCGAACACCCGCACGGATTCGATGAATTATCGCACCGGCGTGCTGCGCTGGGTGAAGCGGAATCTCGGCATCGTGGGCACCGAAGCGGGCAGCGATTGGGTGATCCCTTATGTGGACTACACGACTCCGCGCTCCAACCGGGGCGCGAATACGGGAACCGATCCGCAATATCAGGACGCGATTCCGGTGCCGCTCTATTCGCTTGTCTATCATGACGCGGTTGTCAGCACCAGCGCCGCGAACAGTCTGCAAGGATTTTTGTATGGCGACGCGCCCCAGCTTGGCGGGCGCCCGGGAGCGCAGACCGATGTCGAGACAGTGCGCCGCATGGCCGCCCTACATAAGCGAGTTGGAAAAATTGAAATGATGAATCACGAATTTCTGGACAAGAACCGGCGCAAGGAGCGCACCACGTTCGCCGATGGAACCACCGTGACGGTGGATTGGGACAAGAAGACAGCCATAATCAACCCATGAATTCCGGATATTCCCGCCGCGGCTTTATCGGAACCGGAATTGGCGCATTTGCGGCGCCGGCCAGGGCTGCTGAACGCCAGAAAGAAAACCGCATCTCACGCGCCGACCTGATCTACCGACAGCCGGTTGCGCGCAGCGAAGAAGGCATGCCACTCGGCAACGGCCGGATGGGCACGCTGGTCTGGACCACTCCTTCGCAGATCCGCTTTCAGATCAACCGGGCCGATGTCTACGCGAACAATAGTTATTCGAACAGCTTCTTCGAGCGCCACAACGACTACTGCGGCGGCTGCGCTTACTTTGAAATCGAATTTTCGGAGCCGGTATTCGCGGGTTCCGATTTTCACCAGCGGCTGAGCGTCTATGATGGCGCGATGACCGTCGAGGGCGGCGGTACTAAGACCGAACTCGTCGCCTGGCCCGATCAGGACGTGATCGCCATTCAGGTGAGCGCGCCCAAGAACACGCTGGTTCGGGCCAAGCTGCGTATGCTGCGCCACGCCTCGCAGTACTTCGGCAAGCAGCTTGAAAGGTTCGCAACCGAGCACATCGCGGCCGTCCAAACGCGAAGCCACATGGCGCTGAGCCAGCTTGAGGCGCGCGGCAATCGTATTCTCCTCACCCAGGAGTTTCGCGAAGAGGAGTATTACAACAAATCGGCGGTTGCGCTCGGGATTCCGGGGGCCCAGGCGGAGATCGCGGACGAAACGGAAATCCGGCTGACGGCAGTCTCGCCGGGCCGGCCATTCACCCTGCTGCTCGCGAGCGCGGCATCCTTCGACAAGCAGATAGACGTGGCGGCATCTCGCCATGCGGCAGCTCGACGCCGCCGCGGCAAAAGGCTATCGCGCGATCGCCACGGATACCGGTGCGTGGTGGCACAATTTCTGGTCGCGCGGCGCGGTCGAACTTCACAGCGATGACGGGAGCGCCGATTTCGTCGAGCAGAATTACAACTATTTTCTATACGTCATGGCATCCAGCTCGCGCGGGAAATTCCCGCCGAAGTTCAATGGCATGCTCTGGAACACCGGCGGCGACCTGCGCACCTGGGGCGCGCAGCACTGGTTTGCCAACACGAGTTGCTACTACGAGGCCCTGTTCTCTACCGACCGTCTGGAGCTGCTCGACCCGTTTTTCGACATGTACAGCGGGATGCATGATGCCTGCGCGGTAGCGGCGCGGCAGCAATGGGGCAGCCAGGGGATTTACATCCCGGAGACGGCCTATTTCGACGGACTCGAAAAACTGCCGGACGACATTGCGGCCGAGATGCGCGAGCTGTATCTGATGCGTAAGCCGTGGGCCGAGCGCTCCGAGCAATTTCGCAAATTCTCCGAGACCAAGCATCCGCATTCCAGCCGCTGGAACTGGATGGCGTCGGGGGAATATGTAAAAGGCCGCTGGACGATTCAGGAGCGTGGCTCGGGTCCCTACGGGAACGTCAGCCATATTTTCGGAAGCACCGGCAAAATCGCTTATCTCTATTGGCGGCGCTACGAGTTCACAGGGATCGCGACTGGCTACGCGCGCGGGCTTACCCGATGCTGCGCGGAGCTTTAGAGTTCTATCGCAATCATCCCAACGTTCAGAAAGGGCGACGACGGAAAATATCATATCCGCTATGCCAACAGCAACGAATCGGTGTGGGGCGCGCGCGATACAGATGAAGATTTGTCCTCGATGCGCGGCGTGGGCGCGGCGTTGCTGCGCGCTTCCGAAATTCTCGATGTGGACTCCGATCTGCGCCCGCAGTGGAATGAGTTCGTAGCAAACCTGGCGCCACTCCCGCTCAGCACGGATGCGGATGCGCTGAAGCCCGCCGATTATCATGGCCCGCAGGTATTCGCCCGCGGCCGGAAGCCCGCGATCAAGGCTGGCCGAGCTTTACTGCCCGACCCCAACAGTCTGCCGATGTGGTTCTTCGATCTCTGCAATCTGGGATCGCCCGACACGGACCGGCTGCGCGTCGCCAACGCCACATTCGATTCTTATTTCCGCCACGGCATCACGGCCGATACGCCCGTTTCCGTACTATCGAAAGTTGCTATCGCTGCCGCTACGCTCGGCCGTGCCGACGCGGTGCGCTATTTGATTCCGAACCAGATCCGTGCGCTCAGCCCGGAACGCAATACAGCTTATAAAAACGGTGGCGTACTCGCCAATCGCATGACGCTGCGCGAAGGCCCGCAGGCGCTCGATGCCCAACGCCTGGGACGGGCGGCCGAAGCGCTGCACCTGGCATTGCTGCAAAGCGTACCTCCCGCGCCCGGCGAAGAATCCGAGATCCGCTTATTCCCGGCCTGTCCCAAGGAATGGAGTGCCCGGTTCACGCTTCTCGCTCGTGGCGGTTTCCTGGTCACTGCGGCAATCGAAAAGGGCGAGATCCATTCAGTCGAGCTCGTTTCGCGGGCCGGTGCGCCGTGCCGTCTGCACAATCCCTGGGCCGGAGCTACGGTCGAAATTCATCGGAGCGGCGGTCGAACCGAGAACCTGACCGGACCTTTGCTTGCGTTTCAGACTGCCAAGGACGAGAAAATCGTTCTCCGGCGCGTATAGTCGAGATTGAGGGCGCGAGCTATTTCTTTCTTGCGAATAACGTCAGGCCGAACGGAGTATGGTTTGACGGAAGCAAACAGATATCGCACATACCGCCGAGACGAGCTACCGTACACACGCGATCGACGGAATAAGAGTTAATCTGCATCAGGGGTTCGTTGAACCGCTTGCCTTGCAAGAGATTCGCGAGTTTATGGAATCCGGGAATTCGATGTTTCCCGAAATACGCGAGCCTTTTGTGAAATTCAAGCTGGCGTCCTACCGTGAAATGCAGCGCCGCGATACCACCGGCTGCCAAGCGAGAGAAGAGCAGCTTCATGATTCCAAGACCGTCTTCGACTGGCACATGTTGGAAGACAATAAACGAGTGCACGAGCGACAGACCATGCGGAACGGACTCGAGATCTAACAAGGATACGTTGTCAAGCGCTGCACAATTTTGCCTGGCTTCGCTGAGCATCCCAGGCGAAATGTCAATGCCGATTACGGACTCGAAATGCTCGGACAGCGGGATGAGCAACCGGCCCACGCCGCAGCCGAAATCGGCCGCAATGCCGCGTGGGGCGCCAGGATGCAGACGCCCAAGATTTCTCAAGAGTTCAGTTACATACTCTCGTCCACTCTCGAAGAAAGCAGTGCGATTGGCTGCGAGCTCGCTCCCCCTGTATTTGCGCTCTGCCAGCACACCATAGTATGGATCGAGTTCTCCCCATCGCCGCCACGCCTCTTCCGGCTTCTGCATATGCGAATTTTAGCGTTTTGATTGGCACCGCAACGAGTTGTCGCTTCGCCAGTGCAATGAGGCGATAAACTGTTAGTCTCCGGAGAAGGATTGGCTGTGAGTATAAAAGACGTGGCCGCGCGGGCCGCTGTGTCCACGGCGACCGTTTCGCACGTCCTGAACGGAACGCGCCACACACGCCCGCGTACTCGCGACCGCGTTCTGGCCGCGGTACGCGAGCTGGGCTATTCGCAGAATCAAGCCGCCCGCAATCTCGCCCGCGGCACCAGCACGCTGCTCGGCCTGATTGTGTCCGACGTGCGCAATCCGTTCTTTCCCGAAATCACCGCCGCCTTCCAGGATCAGGCCCTTGCGCATGAAATGGACGCGCTGGTGCTCAATACCAATTACGACGCGCAGCGCACGCTGCACTCGGTTCGCCGCCTGCTCGGCCTGCAAGTGCCGGGCGTCGCTATTCTCACATCGCAGATCGAGCCATCGGTGGTGGACATGCTGGCCGAGCGCCGCGTGGCCGCCGTGTATCTCGATTTGGGAAAAGTCACGGAGGCCGTCAGCAACATCATCATCGATTACGAACACGGCATCGTGCAAGCGCTCGAACATCTCAGCGGCTTGGGCCACAGCCGTATCGCCTACGTAGGCGGTCCGCCTAGCCTCGTATCTGCGCAGCGCCGCAAAAACGCATTCATCTCGACTGCCGCGCGCCTGGCTCTCGATGCCGGCCCGATCCTCGATTCCGATTTCAGCGTAAAGGGCGGCTACTTCGCCTGCTCGAAGCTGCTCGGCGGCGATACCCCAACAGCGATCGTAGCGGGCAACGACCTGACTGCCATCGGCGTGCTGCATCGCGCCTACGATGGCGGCTTGCGCGTGCCACAGGATCTTTCGGTGGTCGGCTTCGATGACATCCTGTTCGCCGAATACACCCAGCCCGCGCTCACGACGGTTGCCGTGCCGCGCGCGGAAATCGGCAAAGTCGCCTTTCAGGCGCTTTGGGCCATGCTGAGCGATCCTTCATTGGCCGGCCGGGAATATCGCGTGGGTACCCAGCTTGTCAGCCGCCAATCTACCATCGCGCCACGCCTCTCTCTATCGACATCCTCATGAACAAATTTCCCATCGCATTCTTTTTTCTTTCGCTAGTCCAAGTCCTCTGCGCGGCCCCCACTGGACATTGGCTCTCTAAGCAAACACTACCGGACGGGCAAACCCGCGAGACGACTCTTTGGCTGAAAGCCGACGGCGAGAGCCTGACCGGCTATATGATTGCCCCCAACCAGGACCCCGCCGCGCTATCAAACGGCAAAATCCACGGCAACGAAATTTCGTTCAGCATCGTACGCGATTATTTCGGCGAAGAGCGGAAGACCGACTATACCGGAACGTTCGAAAATGATGGGCTTACCTTACACATGCCGGGCTTTGGTGGCCGCGGCGTCCGTAACACTTCGTTTCAGCAAGTTTCGACCGACCCGCCGGGCCCCATGCCCGCGCCTGAGCCGAAAATTTCTTTGCCGCCCGCCGCCGACGTGCCCTCGAACGGCCTCGCCAACACTCCACCCATGGGTTGGAATAGCTGGAACAAATTCGCGCGCCGTGTATCCGATGCGGTCGTGCGCGAGACGGCTGACGCAATGGTTAAAAACGGCATGAAGGACGCCGGTTACATCTACGTCAATATTGATGACGCCTGGCAAGGCACCCGCGACCCGCAGGGCAACATTCGCCCCAACGAGAAATTCCCGGACATGAAAGCCTTAGCCCAATATATTCATAGCAAGGGCCTCAAAATCGGCATTTACTCTTCGCCTGGACCCAAAACTTGCGCCAACTATGAAGGAAGTTTTCAGCACGAGGAGCAGGACGCCAAAACTTTCGCTTCCTGGGGCATCGATTACATTAAATACGACTGGTGCAGCGCCAGCCGGGTGTACGACTACCACTCCATGCCGGCCGCCTACGCCAAGATGGGCGAAGCGCTACTCCATTCCGGCCGGCCAATTGTATACAGCCTTTGTCAATATGGCGTGCTCAAAAGCGAGCAATGGGGAGTGAAAGTGGGCGGTAATTCGTGGCGCACGACTGGAGACATTCGCGATAGCTGGGAATCCATGTCGCACATTGGCTTCGATCTGCAACTTGACCTGGCGCCGTATGCCGGCCCCGGACACTGGAACGATCCCGACATGCTCGAAATCGGCAACGGCGGGATGACCACCACTGAATATCGGACCCATATGAGTTTGTGGAGCCTGCTCGCCGCTCCTTTGCTCGCCGGCAACGATCTCAGCAACGCGTCGCCCGATATTCTGGAAATCCTTCTGAACAAAGAAGTCATCGCCATCGATCAGGACCCGCTCGGTAAGGAAGCCACGCGCGTTTCGAAGGACGGAGATATGGAGGTGTGGGCGCGGCCTTTAAAAGGCGGCGCGTACGCTGTCGGCCTGTTCAACCGCGGCGCATCGACCGCCAAGGTAACAGCTCGCTGGAGCGATATCGGCCTGCATGGCTCTGCCCGCGTTCGCGATCTGTGGAAACACGAAAGCCTCGGCGAATCCACCGAGGCTTTCTCAAGCGACGTACCTTCTCACGGCGTCACGCTAGTGACGGTCCAGCCTTCTCAATAATTAGCGGCGCCAGTAGCCGGGATGATAGCGGTGTTCGTAGTAGCGCGGCGCGTACCAGCGTGCGCCCGCGTACGGTGGCCGCGCCCAGTAACCAGCGCGCCAGTTATAGCGTGGTCCGGCCGGATACCAATATCCTCCCACCCACGTGTAACCTGGCCGCGCATAGACCGGCGGCGCGTAACTGTAGACCGGAGGCGGGGGCGGCGCATAGTATCCATAGCCGGGGCCACCAACACCGACTCCGAAAAACACGCGCGTTCCGGCAAACAGCGAGCTTCCAGCCAATAAAAGCATTGCGAGTAGCTTGGTTTTCATCACACCCTCCGGCCTTAAGAATGCAAATGCGTTGCCAAACCTAAGTGATTGAGAAATCGATCACTTGCTAAACGACCCGGTGGTTGTCCACCGGGTCGCGGTGCTTTTGAACCAATTTAGTTTTTGAAACGAGAAGTACTAGGCGTAAGCCAGTGCGACGCCTTTTCGCACTGCTAACAAATCGTCCAGGAAGATGAAATACGCGGCTCCCTGGCACAGTATTCTGACAGTCGCCTCGCTGAAACCGGGCCCTCCGACATGGATCTCCGCGCCCTCCGGAAGCTGGGTAAGCAAACCCAGCCGGGTCGGCTCGCCATCATCGGCGGGCAAAACCTGGATCGCTGAGACATTTTTCGGTAAGACATAAGCGCTCGCGAATGGGACTTCGGGAGAGAGTGTTGATACATCCACGTTCATAGCTGCTTACCTGCTATTCGCATAGTAGAGCGTTCGTACCCAAAGTTCTAGTACAAAATTGCACTATTAACCAATGCAAGCGGTTACTTCAGAATTTTCTTGGCGGCCTGTTATTTTTGCGAGGCAAACAATCCTTGCCAGGATTCGTCGAGCGAAATCCAACGCTCGGCTTCCTCATCCCAACTGGGCGCCATGTGCGGCACGTGCAGAACGCCATGCCCTTCGCTGCAAAACAGTTCGGTTCCCGACCAATCGAGCAGCAGGCAGCCTGGACAGCCAACCCGCACCGGAAACGCCAAGAGCCGCAAGCATACACGGCAGCGCGCGCGCTGATCGGCGACCGCCCAAAACAGTACGCCCATCGTGCCCAGGACGTACAGCCACACCAGAAACGGCCCATCGCCCGGATCTCGGGAAGCCAGTAGGATCGCCGATTCGGACCGTGTTATCTCCAGACACGCCACGAAAACCCAAGCCAATGCCAGTGCAGCTTTGGCAGCGAAAAACAGCGAGCGCCGCGCCGCCGCGATATGGAAACCGCGTAACCGGAACCGGAAGACCAGCGGCGCCATCAGTCCGGCAAGCAGCAGCGCTATGCCAAACAGCCGCAACGGCGTGAGCAGCACACTAGTCCAGGCGCCATAGCGTAACTGCGAATCCAGGAAGTAGTAAGAGACATCTTGCGCGATCTTGACCAATTCCTTGTCCAATTGCTCCCGCGTTACGCCCGGTTTCGCGCGCGCCACCGCAAACACCAGACCGCTCTTGATCTCGCGCTCGACCAGGTAGACCGTCGGTTGCCTGGATAGAATCCAGAAGTTCCGGGGGAGCACCGCAGCTATCGGATAAGACGCTGTCCCGATTTTGAGCGGCAGGCCAAGCGCGTTCGGATTAGCGTGCGTAAGAGATCGCCAGGCGCGGTAATCGAGCACGATGGCATCTTCTCGCGGAATGTTTCCGGCGGCTGGTTTCACACCGACCAAGTCGAAAAATTGCGGCTGCACGGTTACCAGAAGAGGCTGCTGTTCCCCAGCCGGACGGCCGATCTGGAACGCGGCAATGTTCGCAAGTTCCTGACTGTGGCTCGCCCAGGCCGGCACGAGGTCGGGCGGCAGTCCCTTGTCGCGCCCTCCGGAGGAGGGATGCATCCAGATGAATTGCAGATTCCCTTGGCCGGAAAGCAATTCGCGGGTAGCCGGGAATCCACCGCTCAAAACCGCAGTCACAAGCAACAGAACGCCCAATGCGCCTAAGCAAGTGAACGGCGAGCGTGCCGATTCGCGCAGCCGTTGCCAGAAAGGTTCATGGAATTTGAGGAGCCACGCAGCATCCTGAAACGCTCCCAGGGTACCGCGAATCAAGCAGAGCTTTTCATGCCGATCCCATGCACCGGTATGCCACAGAAATTGCCAGCGATGCCAGATCTCCGCATGCCATTCGCGTTTCCAATCCGAACGTTGCGCCCTGGGGGCCAAGACGGCAGCCGCGCCAACGATCCAATCGCTGAGAGCCACCGCAAAAGGACGCCTCGCTCGGCTGGGCATGGTTTTACCGCCGCGATTTTGACGTCAATCTGGCGAGCAACGGGTACCGCTTTTGGGATTGCTCGAGCACATGCGCGCCATCGCGCGTCACCCGGTAGTATTTGCGAACCGGCCGTTGCTCCGCAAGCGCCTTTTTCTCCGGCTCCCATTGCGAGGAGATCAGACCTTCGCTTTCCATACGGCGCAATGCCGGATACACGGTGCCGCTCGGCAGTCCGGTTTCATCCATGATGTCGAAGCCGTAGCTGCATCCGTTATCGACGGTTTGCAGAATCAGCGCGGCGGTGTGCGAGAGTTTGGCGGAATCGCTCATAGCCCCTATCTAGAATCCTACACCTAATCAGGCCAATTTCAATAGCTCGAAAGCCGCTGCCGGGCGATCTTCAAATAGGAGCGGCTCTTCGCTCTCCTTTTTGGCTCGCACGCCATACCAGACCGCTCCCAACAAGGCGGCCAGCAGGCCAAACCTCCAAAGATCCCGAAGCGCCCAGCGCTCGATCCCGGTCAGCACCGGAATCAGCACCAGGATGGTGACAATCAAACCGACAATTCGGATGACCATTTGACTGGTGTCCGGTTTGGAACTGCAAGTAAAAGCGATTTTGCGGTATCCGCGCAACACGAGTTCGATTGCGAGCGCGCTGAACAGCATGTCAAGCGCGATCGCTTGCCAGGGCAGCGGGAATGCAATCTGCCACGGCAGCACGGCAAGCAACAGGAAGCGGCGCGCGACCGCGCCGGGAGCCGGATCGGGAACGTGAATCGCGCTGCGAAAGACCCAGTTTGCCGCAAGCGCCGCCGGCAGGTCGAATACGAAGCGCAATCCGCTGATCAGGAAAAAGGCGATGAGCAAGGGAAGAGATAAAAGACTCGCGCCGGCCGTCATGACGAGTCCGATCCCGAGATAAGCGCCCAAAAGCAGTACGTGCCGCTCGTTGCGCATCAGGACTTTCACGGAAAACACGCTGCAGGCCCGCTCCAATTGCGAGCGGAATAGCCAGTTGGGGCTCGGAAACCGGCTTACGTGCCGAGCTGGCGCCCAAGGTATCGAGCGATTCCGCCAGACGCAAGAAGTGACGGTGATAGCAGAGGGAATACGCCGCGACCGCAATCACGATCGAAGCCGCCAGTGCGGCGAGCGGAAGATCCGCGCCAGCGTGGCGATAGATTCTCAAGAACCAGAACGGCGGCAGAAATTGCGCATAGGCGCTCGCATGGCCCGGCAAGCGCCCCGATACCAGTTGCACCACCAGATTGGAGAAGAATTCGACCAGCAGCGCTACCACGAGCACCATGCGCGCGGCAACTGAAACGCGTTTGAACCAGCGCGCCGGGGAGACCAGCATCAGAATCCCGACTAGCGCGAAGACCGCGAAAAAACTGAACAGGCTGGCCGATAGTACGGCCGCCGCCTGCGACGCCATAGTGCGGAAGAACGCCGCAAAGGTTCCGTCGCTCATCGTCACGAACGCTGGGAAGAGGACAGTCGACACCGCGTTGACATCGATCGCAAATACTACGGCGAGCAGAGATAATGCCGCAAAATTAGCCAGAAAGACCTGCCGGATGGGAATCGGCAGTACTGCCAAATTCCAAAAATCGCGGCGATCCGGGAATAGACGATTCCAGCGCGCGACCATCACCAATCCCGTAATAGTCATCGAGAGAACGATAAAAAAATATTCATCCGCTACCGAAGCGCGATATGGATCGAAGCCACGCTGTCCACGAAAAAATTGCAGCAGCGTCGAATATTTGTCCATCAGAAACAGAGAAGCCAGCGCTCCCGGCGCCGCCAGGAATGCCAGTACCACACCCAGCCCCAGACTGACGCTCTCGACGCCCTCTTCGTCCTCGCCCGAGAACATGCGCTTCAGAAAATAGAAAATCAAATGTCCGAATGGCGTCATTGGCTGATCACCGCATCGATAATGGCCTCAGCCGACGCTTCGGCATCCTGTTCCTGGACGAGCCGCGAGAATGCCGCCTCGAGGGAGGGCATCTCCTGGAACCGCTTCAGATCTTCGACGGTGCCATAGGCGAGTTGCTTGCCCTTTTGCAGAACGATCACGTGCGAACAGACTTTTTCCACGATTTCGAGCACGTGCGAGCAGTAGAAGATGGTTTTCCGCTCGCGGCTCAGTCCGGCGACGAGTTTGCGGAAAATCATGGCCGACACGACGTCCAGACCCGAGAGCGGCTCATCGAACACGAGAAGCTCTGGATTGTGCAGCAACGCCGATATCAAGAGAATCCGCTGGCGCATGCCTTTCGAGTACGCCGAAATGGCGGTGTGCCGGTGCGGTTTCATGGAAAACATTTCGAGCATCGCTCCGGCGCGGCGCGCGATCAGTGTTTCGGACAAGCCGCGCAATCGACCAACCAGTTGAAGATATTCCAAGCCGGACAGAAACGGATAGAGATTCGCCTCTTCAGGCACGTAGCCGACCAGGCGTTTGTAGCCGGCGAGATCGTCTTTGATGTTGCAGCCTTTGAAAAAGACGTTTCCGCTCGAAGGCTCCAGCAGACCGGTGATGATCTTTACGGTTGTGCTTTTTCCCGAGCCATTGGGCCCGAGATAGCCGAGCACGTCGCCGGGCCCGGTGGCAAAACTGACGTTTTCGAGCGCGGGCACCGAGCTATAGGATTTAGTAAGCGAGCGCGCTTCGAGCACACAAGTAGGATACTACATAGCGAGGACGCAATCGGCTTGATCTCGAGCGCTCAGGAGGCAGACGAGCTGAAAACCTTCGGTAAGAAGCCCGGGCAGCGAGCCTGTGAGATCCCGCACCTGGCTCTGAACCACCTCGGCAGGAACCGGGCGACCGGGGCGAGCCTGGCTGCGCGCTATGCAAAGCTCTTCGGGCAAGTGGAACACTATCGCGATCGCGGGCACATTGTATTCGTGGGCCAAGGCAACCAGCGGCGCACGCGCATGAGGCTGCACGCTGGTCGCATCGACAACAGTCAAGCGGCCCGCGCTCAGACGCTTGGCGGCGATCAGGCGCAATACTTCAAATGCGGATTCGGTCGCCGATTGGTCGGATTCATCGTCCGATACCAGGGCGCGGCAGAAATCGGAAGAAACGGTTTCCGTGCGCTTGAAATGCTTTCGCGCGAAGGTCGACTTGCCCGAACCGGAAGGCCCGATCAAAACGACGAGCGATGGCCGCGGGATGGCGATCGTCACCTGGCGAGTTTTCCGTTAGAAACGCGCGCCCGCACAAGCTGCAGAATTTTTCCTTCGACCTGTTCGGGGGACAGCCCGGTGGTATCGATGAGCTCGGCGTCGGGCGCCTGCACAAGCGGCGCTTCAGCGCGCGTACGGTCACGATGATCGCGCTGGCTCAGTTCGTCGGCCACTGAATCGATATTGGTGGTTTCCAATTCAAGGGCGCGCCGGCGCGCCCGCTCTGTGGGGTCGGCGTCCAGAAATATCTTGACCTGCGCTTCGGGAAAAACCACCGAGCCGATATCGCGGCCTTCCATTACGACGCTGCTTTTTTCGGCCAGACCGCGCTGTACAGAGAGCAGCGCGCGCCGCACCCCCGGTACGGCCGACACCTCGGAAGCGGCCGCGGCGACATTCGCATCGCCAATGGCGTCGGTGACATCTTCGCCATTGAGCAGCACTCGGCCGTCCAAGGTCAATGCAATATCGGCTTCCTGCGCAAGGCGCTCGAGCCGGTGCATATCGCTGGTCGCCACCTTCAGGCGTAGCGCCCATAACGCCACTGCCCGATACATCGCTCCGGTGTTTATGTAGATGAATCCTAATTTAGCGGCGACGCGTTTCGCGAGCGTACTCTTGCCCGCCCCAGCGGGACCGTCTATCGCAACGACTATTCGTTTATCACTCATTCAGTGCGCATTCTAATGGGCGGCCGCAACTGGCGCTTTTGCGTTGCGCGGCGGTCTTCGCATAATGAACGGAAGCGGCGCGAGACAAGCCACCACGATCGACATCAGCCAGAAGCTGTTCACAAAGCTGAGCGCCCCCGCCTGGCTCTGGACAGTTTGATAGGCCATCGCCAGCGCTTTGTCAGCGGCAGTTACTGCATCATATCCTTGCGCCATGAACATATTCTTGAGGCCGGTCAGCATCTGCTCGAAGTTCGGGTTAGCGTGGTTGGTGTGCGCCGCGAACGCTTGCTGATGCGCCTGATTCTGGCGGGATAGGAACGTGCTCAGCAAAGAAGTGCCGATGCTGCCGCCCAGGTTACGCGCGAAATTCGACATGCCGGATACCTGATTGTTCTTCTCGCGCGGAACGCCGATGTAGTTCAGCGTGCTGATCGGAATGAAGATAAGCGGCATGAACACTACTTGGACCATTCGCAGCAGGACCACCGTGCGGAAATCAATTCGCAAATACACGACGGTAAAGAAGTGCAGCGTGAGCGAGGTGCCGAGAAATCCGATGCATATGAGCAAACGCGGATCTACCTTGGTTGCGGTGAGTCTGCCCGCAACCGGCATCATCAGCATGAGAACCAGACCTCCCGGAGAGAGCGCCATGCCGGCCAGCTCCGCCGTATATCCCAAACTGCTCTGCAAGAATTCCGGTATCAGCACCGTAGACCCGAACAAGACCATTCCCAGCACAAAAGAGAAGAATACCGCCGTCCCGAAATTGCGGTTTCTCAAGAGGCGCACGTCCACAATGGGATGATCGTGATACCACTCCCATAGAAAGAACGCGACCAGCGTGGGCACGCCGATGCTGAACATCGTAGTGATGACCGGCGAGCTGAACCAATCGTCTTCCTGACCCTTGTCCAGCACGAGCTGAAAGCAGGCGACGCCGATCACAATGAGCGCCAAACCGATGTAGTCGATTTTGAAGCCGGTCTTTTCTTCTTTGAGCCAGGGCGGATCTTCGACCATTCGGTGCGTCAGAAAGAGCGAAAGCATGCCCACCGGAATGTTGATGAAGAAGATCCAATGCCAGTTGAAATTGTCGGTGATCCAACCGCCCAGCGTCGGCCCGATCGCGGGAGCCACAACGACCGCCATGCCGTACATCGCGAAAGCCTGACCGCGCTTCTCGACAGGAAAAGTATCGGCGAGAATAGCCTGCTCGGAAGGTTGCAGACCCGCCGCCGCCCGCGCCTTGCAGAATACGAGCGAAGATCAGCAGCGGGAGACTGGGCGCGATGCCACACAGAAACGAGCAGACCGTAAACAGCAGCACGCACGACATATAGAAGCGCTTGCGACCAATGCGCGTCGAAAGCCAACCCGAGATGGGAAGCACGATCGCGCTCGAAACCAGATAACTGGTCAGAATCCAGGTGGCTTCTTCGTAGGTGGCGCCGAGCGAGCCGGCGATGTGGGGCAGCGCTACGTTCGCAATGGAAGAATCAAGCACTTCCATGAACGTGGCAAGTGTAACTGTAAGCGCCACAATCCAGGGATTGTGCGCGGGCTTCCAATCGGGATGTGTTCCGGGCTGGGAAACTGGCACTTGGCCTAAGCTCCGATGCGCACTTCCGGTTCGACCGACATGCCGGGCCGCAAGAGATCCAGGCCTTTCTGGTTTTTCTTGAAGCGGAGGCGCACCGGAATGCGCTGGACAATTTTCACGTAGTTGCCGGTGGCGTTTTCCGGCGGCAAGACGCTCGACACGGCGCCCGTGGATCCGCCAATGTTTTCCACGTAGCCATCGAAGTCTCGATTGAGAGAATCGACGTGCAGCGTGGCCGGTTGTTGCGGACGAATATTTCTGAGCTGGGTTTCTTTAAAGTTCGCAGTGACCCAAACGTCGTCAATTTGCGCGATGGTGAGAAGCTGCTGCCCGGCCGCCACGTGCGCGCCCACTTCAGCCGAGCGCTTCATCACAATTCCGGAGACTGGCGCCGCGATTTTCGTATAGCCGAGGTTGAGGCGCGCCTGCTCAACCTGCACTTGCGCGGTCTTAACGCTGGCCTCTTCGGATGCCACGGCGGCCCGCCGCAGCGCTATTTGTTGAGGCGCACTTCGCCGCGACTGCACCAATTTCGTCTGGGCCTGGGCCAACTGAGCGCGGCGCTGATCGATCACATGCGTAGCAGCTTCCAAATCGGCGCGGCTGCTCGCGACCACCGCCTCCTGCGCATTAGCCGTAGCCGCCACCTGGTCGTATTCCTGCTGTGAAACTTCCTCTTTCGCGATGAGCTGCTTATAGCGGCGCAAGTCGGCCTGAGCCTTCGCGGCGTTGGCCTCCGCCTCCGCCAGTTTCGCCGCATACGATTCACGATCGCGCTGGGCGGCGGCAAGAGCAGCCTGCGCGTTGGCTACATCCGCTTCCCCGGTCGAGATGTTGGTGACATTTTCCACTTGCGTTAGCGGCACGTTCGGCTGTTGGGCAAAGACCATACTGCGCGCCTGCGCCAGTTGCGCGAGCGCCTGATCGAGCGCAACTTGATAATCGCGTGGATCGAGATCCACCAGCGGATCACCCGGTTTCACGGTCTGATTGTCTTCGACGTAGACTCGAACGATGGTTCCGTCGATGCGCGAGCTGATGGCGTTCAAATGAGCATCCACCTGGGCATCATCGGTGGTTTCGAACTGGCGGGCATGCAGCCAAAAGAGCAAGCCGCCGATCGCCACCACGCCAAGAACCAAGAAAAAGATCAGGAAAGCACGACCGCGGCCGCGCGTATTCATGGATGATTCCCTTTCAGAAGATTCGCCAGATCGCTTTCGATTTCTCCCATGGCGCGCGCCAGCGAAAGTTTTGCCAGATTGAAGGAGAACAGACTCGAAATGTAATCGCTCTCGGCGCTGGCGACTTGCTGCTGCGCTTGCACAACTTCGAGCGTGGTTGAAACGCCCGCGCTAAATCGATCGCGCGCCTGCGAAAGCGTTTCATTCGCCAGGCCACGATTACTTTCCGCGACATGGACTTGGCCCTCGGCTGTCTGGAACTCGATCAGAGCGTTACGCACCTCTTGTTCGACCTTGCCACGCTGGTCGGCCAGTTCGGCGTTGCGCTGATCGAGGGCCGCTTCCGCCTCCTGGATATCGCCCTTGGCTCGATTGCCCTGCCAGATCGGAACATTCACCGATCCGGTTATGGTGAACACGCCGTGAGTCGAAGCCGGATTCGGTCCGAGCACGCCATAATTGCCGTTTAGAGAGGCTGATGGCAATCTCTCGCCGTGCGCCGCGGATAAGGCGATCTCCGCCGCCCGCACTTGCGCTTCGGACGCTCTCAAATCGGATCGCTGGCGATAGGCGAGTTCGAGAGCGGCGCTCACGTCCGGAACGGAGGACTCGGTAAAACTGAGCGGATCGGAAAGCGCCATCTCGCGGTCGAGCGGCAGGCCGATCAGGCGGGCCAGGGAGATCTTCTGCTTCCGCAGGTCCGCATCGAGTGAACTGAGCCGCTGCCGTTCGGTTTGCAATTCCACCAGGCTGCGCGTCACATCGATGCGCGCATTGGTGCCGGCGGTTTTGCGTACTTCCGCTTGCCGGTAGATGGCCGCGGCGTTGGCCACCTGCGCGCGCTGTGAATCCAGACGCGCGGCGGCGGCGACTGTCTGCAAATATGTGCCGCCCACTGCAAGCACCACCAACTCGCGCGCGTCCTTAGCCGAAAGCAGCGAAGCACGTTGCCTTTCTTTGCTGGCCTTCCAATTCCTCAGCGCGACTGGATCGTAAATCGACTGGCTGACTGTGCCTTGTAGCGAAGAATAGTTAAACGGCCCCACCACGCTCGGAATGGAAAAATCCGAATTGGCCGGAACCTTGAACTGAAAACCATAGGCCGCCAGGTTCACCTGCGTGACAGTATCGCTCGCGCTGGCGGCGATGTTCGGAAGCAGCGCGCTCAGTGCCTGGATCCGTTCGGCGCGCGCCATCCGAGACGCGTTGCCGGCCGAGATAGGGCCGAGGTTCGTGGCGAGTCCTTTTTGAATCGCGTCTCTCAATGTAAGCGTGATTGCGCCGGGCGGAGCGTTTTGCGCCTGCACGCTACCGGTATAGTCGCCACTCACCTGCACGGAAGTTCCGGAAGCGGTGCTCTGCTGCGTAGAGACGGATTCCTGCGAGCCGGTCTTTCCGGAGAGCGGCAATTGGACGGCACGGCTGGACTGCTGCGCTCCGCCGCCCGGGGCAAACTGCGCCGCGACAGTAGCGGCCGTGCAAAGCGAAAGAATGCCAGCTAAGACCGGACGCATATCAATACATTCATAAATGTACCAGATTTCGTACATCTGTGTATATAATCGTGATGGGAAAGATGGGCGCGCCCAACAAGCATCAGCAGAAAACCGAGCACACGCGCCGGAAACTGCTCGATGCGGGATTGCGCGTCTTCGCCCGGGACGGCTTCGAAGCCGCCAGAATCGAAGACATAGCCGCTGCGTCCGGGCATACGCGCGGGGCGTTCTATGCCAATTTCGAAACCAAAGAAGATCTGTTCCTGGTGCTGCTCGAAGAACAGGCGGTGAAACGAGTCGGAGAGCTGAGCGCCGTGCTCGAGCGCTCCAAAACCGGACAAGGGGCTTTGAAAGCCCTGCGCGCCGCCTACTTAGAGCGCGTAAACGACCCGCGCTGGGCCATGCTGACGCTTGAATTCAAGCTGTTCGCCTTACGGCACGGCAAGCACGCAAAACTCGCGGCCGCGCACCGCCGCATTCGCGCCTCCATGAACTTCGACGCCGTTACGAAATTCCTGCCGCCGCGGCTTTGCGACGCGAAAACGGGGGAGGCCTGCAAAGTGATGCTCGAAGTGGCCTTGTCCGGCCTGGTCGTCGAGCACGCCTACGATCCGAAGCGAATCTCCCGGCAGCAAGTCACAATTTTGCTCGGACAGATATTTGATATGTTCGTCAGCCCGCAGTAGAAATCCGGCTCAGGAAATCCGTGAATGGTGATACACTCCAGTTCCATGGTGCATCCGCTGGAAGAAATAGTCCGAGAGGCTTATGCCGCATTTGGTCGCGGGGATATCGACGGGTATCTTCAGCCATGTACGGAGGACTTCACTTTCCACGTGCCTGGTCACGGCGGAATCGCGGGCAAGTATCTCGGCAGACAGGGATTGTACGACCTCGCCCGTAAAGTGATGGCGATCACGGGTGGAAGTTTTCGCGAGGAGGTTGAAGACGTGTTAGCCAACGACAATCACGCGGTGGTTCTGGCCCGGCATCGATTTACGCGCGACGGTAGTTTCAAAGACTATTCGACGGCGCATGTCTACGAGATCCGCGACGGGAAACTGGCTGTCTGTTTCGAGCAACCACGCGATCCTGCCAGTTTCGAAGACGCGTGGCTGTCTTCCCAGGCGTTGAGTACACCGCAAGGCGCCTGAGACGAGCGGCGTGACTTCCTCGGGCAGCACATCGCTCCCGGCAGCACTTTTAATTCACACCGGTCACAAATGAAACATAATCCCTTTCCGCTGGCCGCCCCGTACTCATAGAAGTTGTCACGGTTGCCCTTCGGACCGTTACTCCTGGCGAAGGATAACAGCCGGATCAATCTTGGTGGTTCGACGGGCCGGCAGATAATACGCGAGCAGCGCACCGCCAATCAGCGCGGATCCGGCTATGCCCAAAGACGCCGGATCTCGAACCGGAATACCATACACCAGACCCGACATCAGCCGCGCGAGAGCCCAGGCGCCACACGCTCCGGCGCCAACGCCGATCATCGCCCGGAGCAAGCCTTGCCGCAAAATCATCCCGATCAATTGATGGCGCTGGGCTCCCAAGCCCGATGCGAATACCAAATTCGCGCCTTCGTAGACTCATCCCGTAGGACGCCACGCCGTACACGCCGACAAGTGTGAGCGCAAACGCGAGCAGCGCGAATATCGTCAGCAAAATCGTATAGAAGCGAGGCGTGGCGATCGACTGCTCGACCGTCGCTTCCATCGTGATTTCGTTCTCGACAACTTGCTCGGGATCGAAACGATGAATGGCCTGCCGCAGAGACGCCGCTACTGAGTTCGGATCGCCGAACGTGCGCAGGACAAGCGTCGTTCCTACCGCTGGGCCCAAATATTGGCGATACGGCTGATAAAACTCGGGCACCGGCTCTCCGCTCAAAGACCTGTGCCGTGTATTACCAACTATGCCAACGATGCGGAGATCCGGCAACGCCGGCGGCGGCTCGCTACTCATTCGTCGACCGATGGCATTTCGGCCGGGCCAATACTTATCGGCCATCGCACGGTTAATCACAACCGCGCCCTTGTCCGTGTCGAAGAGGCGGCCCCGCAGCAGCGGGAGTCCCATGATCGCGAAATAGTCCACGCTGACCGCGTGGAAATCGATCAATCGCGGATCGGATGCCCGCATCCGGCACATACACGTTTAGACCGACGACGACGTAGCCCATTGGCAGCGCGCTCGTCAGCGCCGCTTGCTCGACGCCGGGAACGTTCCGCGCCACGTTCAGGATTTCGCTGTATCGCTCGGCCAACTGTGTTCGGCTCAGGCCCGCGGTGTGGCCGGGCGGGACACCGGCGGTAAGCACGTGCGCCGTGCGGAAACCGGGATCGACACTTGCCAGACGAACGAAACTGCGCATCATCAGCACAGCGCCCGCCAATAAGATCAAGGAAATCGCAACTTCGCCCATCAGCAGTCCGCCGTGATACCAGGAATTCGCGCTGCTGGACCGGTACTCGCGGTCAATGCCTGCAAGGCGGTTTTTTGAAAGCGTGAAAGCGGGAGCCAGACCAAAAAGCAGCCCTACCAGGAACGTCAGCAATACCGCGACGCCAAATACCGCCAGATCGAGACGCGTCTCTTCCAAACGAGGAATCCCAAGGTAGGTCGGAAGAAGCCAACGAAGCATGCGATTGCCGGCGTACGCCAGACAAACTCCCAGAGCGCCTCCGAGGCCGGCAAGAGCAAGGCTCTCCACCAAAACCTGACCAATTAAACGTCCGCGGCTTGCACCCAAGGCGCCTCGAATCGCAAACTCGGTTGCCCGAGCCGAGCCTCTGGCAAGGAGCAAGTTGGCCACATTCAGGCAGGCGATCAAAACAAGAAAACCAGCGGCGGCAAGCAACAAGGTAAAAGCCCTGCGGTACTCCTCGACGCTGCGCGCGCCGAATCGATCCATCGACAGCGTCCAGCCGCGCTTCGATTCGGGATAGCGTCGCTCGAGCGTGCCTAGAAGCCGATTGATTTCGGAACGCGCCTGCTCGAGCGAAGTTCCTGGCCGCAGGCGCGCCACCATATTGACGCCAGTGCGCAGCGGATCGGAAACCCGCGTCCGGCTCGGTAGCCAGGCGGCGATTCCCATTTGCGGAAAATAAAACCCTTTCCGCATTACGCCAACCACCAGATCGATTGTCTGTCCCGGTTTGGGATATTGCTCGCTGACCAGGATTTGCCGCCCGATGATTTGCGGATCGCCATGGAAATGTTTTCGCCAAGTGTCGTAAGACAAGACAATGGCTGGCGGCGCATTCGGTTGAAAGTCGGACGCCGCCAGGGTCCGGCCCAGCAGTGGCCTGCTTTGAAGTAACGGAAAAAGCTCACCGGAGACACTGCGCACCCAGAGGTTGGCGGGCTCGGCCAGGCGGGATAACGCCACCGTTTGAAACGGGCTGAACCAGGCTACTGTCTCAAAGAAGCGCGCATTCCGCTGCAGGAATTCAAAATCGGCAAGCGTGACTGCGGATCTATCGCCGCCGCGGCCATGTTTCTCGATCTGAACAATCCGGTTCGCATCGCCGTAAGGCAGCGGGCGCAGGAAAACAGACCGGAAGGCGCTGAACATGGTCACGGCCGCGCCGATTCCAAGCCCCAAAGACATCACGGCCGTGAGCGTAAAGGCCGGGCTTTTTCTAAGCTGCCGCCCTCCGTAAATTACATCCCGCATCGCGGTTTACCTAAGCTGGCTTTCGACCTCGTTCAACCAATCGGGCCGCTTGAGTACTTCGCGCGGTTTGCTCCCATCAGGCGGGCCGATAATGCCATCACGCTGCATCATATCGAGAATGCGCGCGGCGCGGCCATAACCCAAGCGCAAGCGGCGCTGCAAGGTCGAAGTCGAGGCCTTGCCCATTTCGAGGACGACGCGCACGGCATCCGCGTACATCGGGTCCTGCTGTCCGTCGAAAGCCTGGTCGTCGTCTTCCATTCCGCCGTCTTCGGAAGGCGGCGCCATAAGATAGCTTTCGTCGTATTCCGGTTCGGCTTGTTCTTTCCAAAAATCGACGACCTGATTCGTCTCGGCTTCGGTGACGTAAGCGCCGTGTACGCGCACCAACCGTGACGAGCCCGGCGGCAGAAATAGCATGTCGCCTTTGCCGAGAAGGTGCTCGGCGCCCATGCTGTCGAGCACCGTCCGCGAATCTACGCGTGTGGCCACGCGGAAACTGATACGCGAGGGAAAATTCGCCTTGATCAGACCCGTGATCACATCCACACTGGGGCGCTGAGTGGCAAGCACCAGGTGCATGCCGACTGCCCGCGCCATCTGCGCGAGCCGCGTGATGCACTCTTCCACGTTGGCGCGCTCCAGAATCATCAGATCGGCCAACTCATCGATCAAAATGAGAATGTAAGGCAGCGGCGCGTAGGGATCGTCCTGTTCCGGTTCATCGAACAGCCCGCGGGGGGTCTGCCGCAGTTGGGTTACTTTGCGATTGTATTGGTCGATGTTGCGGACGCCTTGGGTCGCGAGCAACTTGAGGCGGCGCTCCATCTCGAACACGGCATTGCGCAGCGCATTGGTGGCTTTTTTGGGTTCAGTAATGACCGGTGTAAGCAGGTGCGGAATCCCTTCGTAGATCCCGAGTTCGACGCGCTTGGGGTCCACCATGATCATGCGTACCTGGTCGGGCGTGGCTTTGTAGAGGAACGACATGATCATGGCGTTCAGCATCACGCTCTTGCCAGAACCTGTCGAACCGGCGATCAACAGGTGAGGCATCGTTTCAAGCGACGCCACTTTGATGCGCCCGTTAATGTCCTTGCCAAGCGCGATCGTCATCTTGGACGGCGAGTCCGTAAATTCGGAAGATTCGAGAACTTGCCGCAGACTGATCACTTCGCGCCGTGAGTTGGGCACTTCGATGCCGACGGTGGATTTACCCGGCAGCCTCTCGATCAATACCGATTCGGCCTGTAAGCCGAGGCAGAGATCCTCCATGAGAGTCGTGATGCGGCTGTACTTCACGCCGGCTTCGGGTTTGTATTCGAAGGTCGTGACTACCGGGCCGGGATTGATTTGCACGACGGAGCCGCGTACGTTGAATTCGTCGAGCTTCGATTTGATTTTGACCGCGACATCCTTGAGTTCGAGACTGTCGAAACCGTTCCCGGGCGGCGGCTCGTTCAGCAGATCGGTGGAAGGAAGGCGATAGGAGCGCTTGCGGCTGGGCGCGGGCGGCGGGTCGAGATGGCGGCTTAGAATGGCCGGTTGATCGATCGACTGCCCGGCGGGTTCCTCGGGCTGATCGGCCAGGCTGCGAATCGGTATGTCCTGCTCGATGTCTTCAGCCGGTTCCGAATCCGGCTCGATGGGCGGAGGCATGTCGAAAGGCGGCGCGTCATCCACGCGGGCTGGTTCAGGCCGAACTTGCCGCTCTTGTTCCATCGGCACGGATCGCTGCTGGACTTGTGCGGCGCGCTCGGCTTTGCGGCGGGCGATTCGTTCGGCCGCGCGTGCTTTGGCTGCCTCGACGGCGCGCGCTCTTCGTGCGGCGCGGATCGCGCGCCATTTTTCCAGAATCAATTGCCACTTGGCGAGCGGCCCGGCAAGCCAGCGCATCAACGTGGAGACTTCGAAGGTGGTCGCAAAATAGATCGCGATGACCGCGGAGGCGATGGTAATGATGGCCGCACCCGCAAGATTGAACCGTGCGCTGAGAAAATCGGCCAGCACGAGACCCGTAAGCCCGCTGGGGCGAATCGCGCCGCCGATCAGCCAATGCCGTGGCGCGAGTCCGCACGCGGTTGATATGCAGAACCAAAGCGCCAGGCTTCCACACACCCGAAACCAGGGACTGTCGACCGGCGAGGAGCGCACCCATTTCCAACCCAGCAGGGCGATGTGAAGGGGCAGTAAGAAAATGCTTATGCCAAAAATCTGCAGCAGCAGATCGGACCAGACCGCTCCAAACACACCTAGGAGATTGTGGGTGTGGGTGACTCCAGTGGCCGTGTTCCAGGATGGATCGGCGGGGGAATAGGACAGCAGACCCAGCCAGCCGGCCAGACTGACGAGGAGCAAAAGAATCCCGACCGCCTCGTTGAGCCGGGGATGGCGAGTTGGTGAAAGGAAGTTCATCCGCCGATGCGGAAGAAAACTGCCAGAGCGACTACCATTATGCCAAATCCGATGCGGTACCACACGAAGACAGTCAAACTGTGCCTCCGTAGATACTTCAGGAAGAACGCAATAACGAGCACTCCGACCACACCGCTCACGAGAATGCCAACTAAATAGGGCAGCCGCATCTCAGGCGGAATTCCGCCTTCCTTATGTAGATCCCAGGCGTCTTTCGACGCCGCTGCGGCGATAATAGGCGCAGAAAGCAGGAAGGAAAATCGCGCCGCCGCTTCACGATCGAAATGCAGGAAGCGCGCGGCCGTGATCGTGACGCCGCTGCGCGAAACGCCCGGAATGATAGCCAACGCCTGTGCGATTCCTATGAAGATGGCGTCGAACAGGTTCATCTGATTGAGACCGTCTTTCTCACGCCCCACCCTGTCGGCGACGAATAGAAGAACACCGAGAATGATTTCCGCCGCGGCGATGACGTAAAAGCTACGCCAGGAATTTTCGGCGTACTTCTGGAATTTCAGGCCCGCCAAACCGGCGGGTATGGTGGCGATCACGAGGAACCAAAGCAGTGAACGGCTGTTCTCATCGGGCCTGCGGCCGCGGTAAGCAAAGCCCAGTCCGTTAGCGATCACCTGTACCCAGTCGCGGAAAAAATAGATGACGATTGCGGCCAGCGTGCCGGCGTGCAGGGCTACATCGAAACCGAGTCCGGGATCTTTCCAACCCATTAACGTGGGGATGACAGTGAGATGCGCGTTGCTGCTGATGGGCAAGAACTCCGTGAGACCTTGGATTATGGCAAGCCAGATAGCCTGGTAGAGCGGCATAATGAGATGTTGAAAACCGATTTCTCCTCAGCTTGTGGATCTTCGCTATCGTAGCCTATCCTCGCCCTTTTCCATTTTGATTAAGCATGCCAGCCACTAAGATCGTTGCCACGCTCGGACCGTCCGCCGATTCCGAGGCCGTGATGCGGAGCTTATTCGACGCCGGGGTAGACGTATTCCGGCTGAACGCGTCGCATGGTACCCAGGAAGACCACGCGCGGCGCATTCAGATGGTGCGGGAACTGGCGGCGGAGCGCAAGACGCACACGGGAATTCTGTTGGACCTGCAGGGCCCAAAGATACGGCTTGGCACTTTCAAGGATGGTCCATACATGCTGCAGGAGGGCTCGATGTTCACAATCACCTCCGAACTCGTCGAAGGAAACGGCGAGAGGGCATCCACCAACTACGCGGATTTCGGGCGGGATGTGAAAGCAGGCGATTCGGTGCTGCTGGCCGACGGCTCGATCGAACTGCGCGTGCTCGAGACGGACGGCGTGGCGGCGCGCTGCCGGGTCATCAGCGGCGGTCTCATCAGCGACCGTAAAGGAATCAATTTGCCCGGCGTGCATGTGAGCACGCCCTCGCTTTCGAAAAAGGATATCTCGGACGCGCACTTCGGGGTAGCGCAGCAGGTAGACTTTTTCGCGCTCTCGTTTGTGCGGCAAGCGCGCGATATTCTGCGCCTCCGGCATCTGCTCGAAGAAGTGGACGCCAAGCAGCCGATCATCGCGAAAATCGAAAAGCCCGAGGGCTGGCAAAATCTGGATTCCATTCTGGAAGAATGCGACGGCGTAATGGTGGCGCGCGGAGATCTGGGGGTCGAGATGGCGCTCGAAAAAGTGCCGGCCATCCAGAAAGCCATCATCGAACGAGCGCGGCGGCGGGGGAAATTTGTGATCACCGCGACGCAGATGCTCGAATCGATGATCGAAAATCCGCTGCCCACGCGGGCGGAGGTCAGTGATGTCGCGAACGCCATCCACGATGGCACCAGCGCGGTGATGCTCTCGGCCGAGACTTCCGCCGGCAAGCATCCGATCGAGGCGGTAAAGGTGATGGCCCGGATTGCCTGCGAGACGGAATTGTCTTTGCAGGGCAAAGGATTTCCGGAAGCCTGGGCCACACACGAGCGGACGATTCCGGACATCATCGCGGACGCGGCGTACCACTGCGCGCGCTCGGCTGGCGTGATCGCCCTCGCCGTCGCCACCAGCTCCGGAGCGTCCGCGCGCTTGCTCGCTCACTACCGGCCGCCGGTTCCAATCTACGCGTTCTGCTCGAGCGATACTGTGGCGCGCCAGCTTTCGATTGCCTATGGAGTGAGCCCGATTCTTCTGCCGAGCATGACATCGACGGACCAGATGCTGCACGAGATGGAGCGTCTGCTGGTCGAGAGCGGCCGGGCCAAGCCGGGCGATAACGTGGTCTTCGTGGCCGGTCAGCCGGTGGGTCTGCGCGGATCGACCAACATGCTGACCTTGCATCGGGTCGGGGGAACTCGCGTTTAGGCGAGACATGGAATGTCATGCTGGGATGGGATGTACGATGCGATCCTGCTAGTTTCGTTCGGCGGCCCGGAGAAGACGGAAGATGTGATGCCGTTTCTCGAAAATGTGACGCGCGGGCGCAATGTTCCACGCGAGCGGTTGCTCGAGGTCGCGGAGCATTATTATCATTTTGGCGGCCGGAGCCCGCTAAACGAGCAAAATCGCGCGCTCATGGCGGCGCTCAAGAAAGATCTGAGCGAACACGGCATAGCGTTGCCGATTTATTGGGGAAACCGGAATTGGCAGCCGTTCCTGGTGGATGCCGTTCGCCAGATGCGGGCCGATGGCGTCGAACGCGCGCTAGCGCTGGTGACCTCCGCGTATAGTTCGTATTCCAGTTGCCGGCAGTATCGCGAAAATATTGCGGCGGCGCAGGCCGAAGTCGGGCCGCGATGCGCCACGGGTCGATAAGCTGCGCGTGTTTTATAACCATCCGGGATTTATCCAGGCGTGTACCGATCGCGTGCGGGAGGCGCTGGCGCAGTTTCGAACGGAAGATGCGGGCGCCATCCGGCTGGTCGCGACGGCGCATAGCATTCCCTGCTCGATGGCGCAGACCAGCGATTATGAAAAGCAGCTTCGCGAGACCACACGTTTGGTGGCGCAGTGCCTGGGAATGAAGAATTGGGATCTGGTCTACCAGAGCCGGAGCGGCGCGCCGAATCAACCCTGGCTCGGGCCCGATATCCTCGAATATCTCCGCCGGATCGCGGGCGACGGCGTGAAGAACGTGATCGTCGCGCCGCTCGGGTTCGTCTCGGACCACATGGAAGTTTTATACGATCTCGATCACGAAGCTCACGAATTGGCGGATTCTTTGGGCATGAAAATGGTGCGCGCCGGCACCGCCGGCACGCACCCCGCATTTATCCGCATGCTGCGGCAACTGATCGGGGAACGGATCTCCGGAAGCCAGCCAAAGTTGGCGGTGGGCTTTTATGGTCCTAATCACGATGTTTGTCCGGCGGACTGCTGTCCAGCTCCGTTACGAGCCGATAGACCTCACGCTTCGGAAGCCCTAACCGTTTTGCAACGGTCTTAATGGCTTGCATGCGGTCGATACCTTCGGCGGCCAGTTTCAAGACTTCCTCGAGCGGCTCGCCTGTCGCTATCGGCGCTGCGGGCGCAATAAGCAGCGTGATCTCGCCCTTGACCGTACCGCGCGTTTCCAAAATCTCGCGAATGCTGGCCGCCGATCCGCGCAGGAATTCCTCATGCAGTTTGGTTACTTCGCGCGCGATCACGAGGGAGGCGCCCGGCAACACGTCTTGCACGTCGGCCAAGGTCTCAAGAATCCGGTGCGGGCTCTCGTAGGCGACTACCGTCATGGTTTCGCGCGCCAGACCTTCGAGCATTTTTCGCCTCGCCAGCGCCTTCGGCGGTAAGAAGCCGGTAAATCGGAACTCGTGGACGGGCAACCCGGAGGCGGCCAGAGCGGCCAATAGCGCGGAAGCGCCGGGGACAGGAACGACGGCAATTCCGTGCTGGATTGCCTCGGTGACCACCCGGTATCCAGGGTCCGAAATCAAAGGGGTTCCAGCATCGCTCACCAGCGCGACCGATTCTCCGCGCTCGAGCATCGCAATAATTTCGGCGCTCCGGCGGGCTTCATTATGTTCGTGGTAGCTGACGAGCGGCTGGCGAATCTGAAAGTGCTGCAAAAGTTTTTGCGTTTGCCGCGTATCTTCACAGGCGATGAGCGATACTTCCTCGCGGAGAATGCGCAGCGCCCGCAGCGTGATGTCGTCCAAATTGCCGATGGGCGTGGCAACAAGATAAAGTGACCCGGGCAAGCACTACAAAGTGTAGCGTCGTGAGCCTTGTATTTTAGGTAGTGAGCCGATTTAGGAGTATCAGCAGTTAAATGGCAAAGCCGTCTGAACAGAGGACGACCGAGCCGGCGCCGCTCTACGTGCGCTGGAATCCGGAACGCTCACCCTATGCCGTGGAGCTTCGGCTGGAACTGGTTTCACGTATTACCACCCAACTGGTGCAGGCTGAGCGCCTTGGGATAGAGATCGGGGGCATGCTGCTGGGCTCACTGCCCGATCCGGAGGTTCCCACGTTGCGTATCGACGACGTGGCGATCATCTCGCGGCGCTTCGAAGACGGGGCCATCTATATGCTCGACCCAGGGCAGCAACAACGGCTGGATGAAATCCGCGCCACAGCCAAAGCGCAAGACTGGGCCTGTGTGGGATTTTTCAGAAGCCATATGCGGCCCGGAGCTTTGCAGCCCGCCCTGGCGGATCGCACGCTCCTGGGCGAACAATTCCCGCATGGCGTGTATGCCCTTCTGCTGGTCGAAAGCCAGGAGCCGCGCACGGCGGCGTTTTTCCTCTCGGCCAACGGACAGTTGCCTGACCAGCCATCGGCGCGTAAATTCTATTTTGACGATTCCGAGTTCAAATATCTGCCGGAGGTGGAAGGCGAAAAACTGGACATCGGCTCGAGCTTTCCCCTTACGGCGTCGGGTAACGGCCGCTATCGTTGGTTGGGGGGCGTGGGCCTCGCGCTGCTGGCGGCATTCATCATTCTGGTCGTGTTTTCAGGCGCGATTGCGCGCAGCCTGCGCCCGCCGTCCAACAAGTTGGATCTCGAAGTCGTATCCGCGGGCGACGTTTTGAAGATTTCCTGGGATCACAACGCCCCCGTCCTATCGCGCGCGACAGGAGCGCGGATCTCAATTGCCGATGGCGCGAGCCATCGCGAGGTGCAACTGGGGCCGGACGAGTTGATGTTGGGAGAAGTGGATTACGAGCGCCTCACCCAGAAGATTCTGGTCACACTGACTCTCGACGTGCCGGATTCGAATCTACCCCCGCAGACGTTCGGCTGGTCCGCGGAGTAAGGTCACTCGCCTCGACCAGCACCGAACGGTTATAGCTTCGCGTACTCCGTCTTTGCTTGGCGCAGAATCGGAATATCAGGATCTGCATTTGCCCACAGATTAAGAAACGCCGTATAGGCGGCCTTTGCCTTGAGCGTGTCCCCGGTCATGGCCAATGCTCTGCCGAGTTGCAGAAGTGCGACAGCTGCCATGGGATCGAAGGCGACAATCCCGCGGTGATCGATGATTTTCTGAAACTCCGCGGCAGCCTCGACGCCCTTATGCAGGGCCAGATAAGCCTCGCCACGGACGTAAACTGGGTAAAGTGCGCCGAAAGCCGCATGTACGCTGACCCGAGGCGCGCCCAATTCATACGAAGCCGCCGTTTGCAGCAGGTTGACAGCTTCTGCAGGTTCCCCGCGGTGGATTGCTAGCTGTGCGCGGATAACTGGCACGTAGCTCAGCCGGACCGCAGTATCCTTAGCGAATCGCTCTTCCAAATCTTTAGATAGTGCTTCCGATCGCGTGGGATTGCCTGTCAGCGCCAGCGCGAACGCAGCGCCGTACTCCACGTACCGCTCCCTCGAATTGCCAGCCGCTTCCATTGCCGTTTGTGTCGCGCCGCGCGCATTGCCAAATAAGCCGTCCCATAAAGCGGCTGGGACTGTATATAGCGCCGCCCGCTCCCGTCCGGAAGCCCGTAACCCGAGTTCCACCGCACGGCGCAAGATTGTCTTGGCCTCTCGCAGACGGCCCGAATAAGCCAGGACGAAAGCTTCATGGTCGGCCATCCACTCTTCCGCTGCCAAATTTGCCTTCGCTAGAGCCGCTGCGCGTGCCATTCCTGCCTCGTCTGCCCGCAGAAATGCGATATCGTGCTGCCGAACAATATATTCAGGCAGCTCGAGTCTGCGGTCTGACGCCTTTCGTAGCGCTTCCTGCGCGTCATCCAGCTGGCCGAGATATTGGTAGTTGTAAGCCAGGATTTCATAGGCGATTGCAAGGTCCGGATCGATCTCGATGGCCTTCCTCGCCTCGCTAACCGCGTTTCCGTAATTCGCGAACGTAGGATAAATCATCCCCGCCAGAAAACCGTGTACCTGTGCATCGCGTGGATAAGCTTGCGACCAAGCCTCGCATGTCTGCTGCGCTTTTTGAAGATTTCCGGTTACATCGATTTCGTAGGAAGCGGAGATGAAGAATTTCTCCCGATCCGTCGCGCGATAACGCAACTCATACGCCTTTTCCGCGCTTTCAGCCGCAAGCGCCGGATCCTCACTTATCGAGTACAGCCGCGCCAGTGAGGCGTGTGCCATGGCAAATTTGGGGTCGATCTCGATGGCGCGCTGAAAAAAAGGGAGAGCGGCGAAATGGCCAATCGAGGAAAGCGCTTTCCATCCACTGCTATATGCCTTCAAGGCTTCAAGGGATGGAGTGCTGGCTTCTGCGAGCGGAACGTTGTGTTTCTGAATCGTCGCAAGGGATTCACCTGCGTGGCGCCTGAATGTGCTTGCGATTCGAGTCAGGGCATCCAGCACGTCTTCTTTGCGCGCCGCCTGCACCTGCTCACGGTCGACGATTTCCCCCGAGCTACAGTTCTTCGCCGTCAACCCCAGCACGTATCTGGTCCCGAGCATTGCAATGGAACCTTCTAAGACAGCGGCGCTTCCGGCGCGCTCACAAATCTCTCGCGCGATTTGCGGATTCAGAGCCGCGTCCGAGGGGCGCCCCATCAAGCGCAAGGTTTGCCGTATCCGCTCCTCGGAAACCAGACTAAGGAAAGGCGATTGCGCTAGTTGAATCGCTAGACCTTGCTTGAGTGTTCCATCAAAGACAGAATCTCCCGTCGCGTTTACCAGGTCGGCGAGGACGATGGTGTCCTTATTTGTGAATTTCGGACGCCGATGGAAGTACAAATAACTCGCGGCAACCACGGTCAATACCGCCAGCATCGCGGACGCCAGCACGGCCTGCCATGCGAAAGTTCTCTTCTCTGGCTGCGGTGTTTCCTCAACGACTGATCTGTTCCCACTGGGGATTACATTTGCCACGGGTTCAGCAGCCGCCCCGTCGGCTGGGCTGCACGGCTGTTGAATGGAACCAATAAAGCGATAACCGCAGCCGGTTAAGGTCTCAATATACTTTGGCTGATCGGCTGAATCACCCAGCGTGCGGCGCAGCTTGTTCACAGCGGCATTCAGACTGTGCTCAAAATCTACAAACGTGCCTTCGCCCCATATCTCCTTGCGTAGACGTTCGCGCGTGACCACCTCCCCCGGATGCCTCAGGAGAAGCTGCAGGATTTGAAAAGGCTGTCCGGATAACCGGACGCGAATGCCGCCTCGGTACAACTTGCCGGCTGAAGCGTGCACTTCGAACGGTCCAAAGCTGATGCAGGCCGGGTCTTCGCTTGTTGCAGCCGTGCGGTCCATAGACGCTTCTTAGACCACAAGTCTACTACCCGCAAGGTCGATGATGCGCTGATAAGTTGTGGCTTTGCAGTAGCTTGCCTGATGACGTCGAAAATGACGCTCTCGTGCATGGACACCTTCGGCACACCAGTCTAATTTCGATTCATGCAACTGAACCCTTCCAAAGGATGTTTTTCGATGTTGTTTCGAACACGGCCGATCGCGATGCTCGGGCTGTTATTTTTAGCTGATTTGGCATTCACCGATCCTCTGTTTTATGTCGTCACCCAAAACCAACAGTCCGGTACACAACTGTTTGGCACGGCGGATCCCCTTACAGGCTCGTTCACTCAAATCGGCCCCACTGTCCCTATCGGCGAGGTGGGACTAGTCTCTGACCCTGGTGGATCGTTACTCACAGTCGATTATTCTGGGAATCTGGATTCAATCAATCCCGGAAATGGCGCACTTACGGCTATCGGTGCAACCGGACTGGGCGTCAACATTGCCGCGTTCGGCCAGCTTGGAGGAAACTTGTACGCCACCGATTTGGCCAATAACTTCTACAGCGTGGACCCAAGTACCGGAGTCGCTCAGCAGATTGGCGCTGCCCATTTTCCTGTCATCCCGTTCGTTCCCGGGACCCCAAATCCCGATGGGACGATAAACATCTATAACGAGACTCTGTTCAGTGTTGGCGGGACGCTATACGCCACGTTGGACGCTGACATATTCGACACCGGTGTTCCTGTTATCACCCCCGTAGTCGATGCAAAGCTTTATCGAATCGACCCAAGCACCGGGTCCGCAACGCCGGTCGGCCCTACGGAGCTGCTAATGACGTCCGCAGTCTATAGCGGAGGCATTGTGTATGGATTCGCCGGGAATGCCGACGCGCAAAGTCATTCGCTAACTCTCGACGTCGCGAACGGGAATACGACGTTCCTCACGAACATGGATCCCGCGGCGGGCCTGATCTTCGGAGCGGTTGCGACACCGGAACCGGCCTCCCTTGCGCTTGCCGCTTTCGGAATTACGCTGATTATATTTTGGAAATTGCGACGAGCGCATTCTACTGCCGAATCAAAATATTGAATTCCCCGCCCTTCGCATCCAGGATCACCGAAGTTCCCGGAGGCACTTGGCCCTGTGCCACCAACGCGGCCACCGGTTGAATGAAGTTACGCTGTACGGTGCGCTTCAACTCACGCGCGCCGTATTCAAGGCTGGTGCCCAGATCGAGAAGTTGGCTGCGCCCGGCCATGGTACATTGCAGCCGGAAGGAGCGCATTCCCAAACGATTGTGAATCAGCCGGGCGAAGTTGGCCAGGATCTGATCGAGAATGATTTCACAGGCGGCGCGGTCGAGCGGCTTATAAGTAATTACGGAATCAATACGGTTGACGAATTCCGGGGAGAACTTGTGCCGTACGGCCGCGAGGCCGATACTCTGCAGTTTGGCGCGATCTTCAAACGGCTTCAACGGAAGCATCGCCTCGAAGCCGAAGTCGGGCTTGTTGGCGCGTTGGATCGATTTTGCGCCGAGATTACTCGTGAGGAAGATCAGCGAGCGTTCGAAGTTTACGCTGCTGTTGTCTCCCAGCCGCAGGGTAGCTTTATCGAGTATGCCCAGGAGCAGGCGCGTCATGGATGGCGCGGCTTTTTCAATTTCATCGAAGAGGATCAGCGATACTTCGCTCTCTTCGCTCGCCACCGCATTGACTTTCGCCTGCGTGAGCATAGGCTGCGTTTCGCGGTGTCCGAGGTAGCCCGGAGGCGCCCCGATGAGCTTGGCAACTTCGTGTTCCATCTGAAACTCGCCGCAATCCACTTTGAGCAGGTTCTTGCTGCTTCCGTGAAGCACTTCCGCGAGCGCTTCGACGGTGCGTGTCTTGCCGGTTCCCGTGGGTCCCAATAGGAGGACGACGCCGACCGGACGGCCCTCCGGCGACAGACCGGCCTGATACATCTGCACGTACGGAACGATCGTCTCGATGGCTTCTGGCTGGCCAACGAGCAACTCGCTGAGGCGGGCGGCTAACCCATCCGGATCTTCGGGCAAAATCGGACGCTTGCTGCGTCCGGAGACAGTGTTTGATCGCATATATCCTTAAGCTGTCGACCATCCGCCAGGCTTGGGCGAAGCGAGCCAGCGCGGTGGTCAGAATTTTTATCCGGCTTGACTGTAGCTTGCGCGGAAGTACTACCTATGTGAGGTCGGGGTCAACCAGAGCCGGGTCCGAGGCTGAGCGGCGGCAGCTAGGTTATAGATGCTCAAGAACTTGTGCGCGGGAAGTGATACCTGAAAATATTTACAGCCGCGCCGTGACTGACTTACATCATGGCGACAGGCGGCGCGGGTTCGTCGGGGCTCCCGGCGGCGGCCAACGGCCAGCGGATCATTAGAACGCTCAATCCAACCAGCACCACCAAGCCCGCGCCATAAGAAGGATTCGCAAAAACCTGCAGACGGTCCATGAGCGCTTTGGGAGCAAACTGAAGACCCGCCCAAACCAGTCCCAGAATTGCCTCGCCCGCGATCAGCCCGGAAGCGGTCAGGATGCCGGCGTTTTCGGTGCGCGCTCTTTGCGCCTCGTTGTATCCGCGGCGTTTGGCGATGCCATCTCCGATCCAGCGAATCACGCCACCGACAAAAATCGCGAAGGTCGTTTCCAGTGGCAGGTACATACCGACGGCGACCAGCATCGGACTTTTGACGTTCATGGCAATGAAGGCAAATCCGAGTAATATGCCCACGAGAACGAGCGGCCATGGCATGTCACCGCCGACGATTCCCTGCGCGAGCAGAGCCATGAGTCCAGCCTGCGGAGCGGAGAGCTGCCGGTCGCCGAACCCGGTGCCGCCTGCCCGGATGTTCCCCTCGTGAAGCAACACCAGCGGGAAGTACATCACCAGACTCGCAACCACTACCGCAATGAGCTCGGCGATTTGGATGTTGCGCGGCGTGCCGCCCAGGATGTAACCCACTTTGAAATCCTGCAACAACTCTCCGGCGACTGAGGACGAGACGCACACAACCGCGGCCACCCCCAATACGGCGGCGACTCCGCCCAACCCCGAGACGCCAAGGGACACCATCAACAGCGCGGCGATAAGTAAGGTGGAAAGAGTCAATCCCGAAACCGGATTATTGGAAGAACCGATTAACCCGCACAGGCTTCCCGAGATGGTGGCAAAGAAGAAACCCAGAATCAGCATGACGACGGCGGCCACAAGGCCCGCCATCACCAAGTTCGATAAGTAAATGTAAAGCGCGATCATCAGCAGGAAAACCCCCGCGATCAACGCAACGACAACTTTGGAACTCATGTAGCGCTCGGTGCGGCGCACGGAGGCCGTTTCCGCGGCGGTTTGCCGCAATTCTCCGAACGTGCGTTTCAAGCCAGCCGTCAGGCTAGCGCGCATTCGAAAAAGCGTGTAACCGGCCCCTACCAGCATGCTTCCGACCGCAATCGGCCGGACAATGTATCTCCAAACGGACACGGCTAAATCATGCCAGCCCACTTGCTCCGCGCCGGCCGGCAGGAAAGCGTGCAGCTGCGGACCCAGGAAGTAGATGAGCATCGGCACGAGAAATCCCCAGGCCAGAACGCCGCCCGCAAATTGGATCGCTGCCAAACGCGCGCCGATGACATAGCCCACTCCCAGATAAGCGGGACTGACGCTGGGCGCGGCGAAGCTGCTGATGCCACCCGCCGGCAAAAGGTTGTTGGAACCAGCCCCGCCCAGGCGGACGCGGCTGGTGCCGAATTGGCCTATGCGTAGGGGAAAATCGGCGTCTGGCGCGAACACCCCGAACTTCCCGACAAGGAACACCAAACCGCCGATGGCGATATTCCAGAAGAGGAATTTCGCGGCCTGCGCGCCGCGCTGTCCGGCTTTATGGATCTCGGAGGCGGCGATTGACTCGGGGAACGGAAGCTCCGGATCTTCCACCATCCCGCGGCGCACGAGCGAAATAAAAAGAACGCCCAGCACGCTGCCCACAAGAATAAGGGCTGAGGTTTTCCAGTACGCCTCGCGAAATCCGAACGAAGACCAGGCGTGCGAGATAAGGAAGGCCGGGATGGTGAAAATGGCGCCGGCCGCAACGCCTTCTCCAATAGAGCCGCTAGTGCGGGCGATGTTCTCTTCGAGCAGCGAGCCCTTCCAGGTTCGAAGAATCGCCATGCCGATCACCGCTGCCGGATATGTGGCCGCGACCGTGATACCCGCGCGCAGACCCAGGTAGGCGTTCGCCGCTCCCAACACGATGGTCATTGCGAGACCCAGTAGCACGGCGCGCAAGGTGAGCTCGCGCATTTGCATGTGTTCGGGAACGAATGGTTGAAACGGCTTCGCCTGCGTGCTCATAGTTGAGTGAGGTGTAGCCATTGTACGCGGAGTCAACGCACGTTAGTTTCCGGGGTTGGTAACTGACCGTAGTCTGCGGCGCTCCAGCCTGGCCCAGCGGTAAACGGCGTCTCTTTCGGTGTCCGACAGCTTCGCCTTTGAATGCATGAGCGTGTATTGGGGCATGGGCATCTGGCCGTTTTCTACGGCCGAGGCGATGTCCGCAAGAAAGTTCCGGCGTTCTGCGATGGAATAACGAGACCAATTCGAGAAGTTCAGACGATCGCGTCCGCGGCGCACGTCTCTTTCGACCAGCCAAGAGACGGGGGCGATGCGGCTATACCAGGGCCAGGCCGTACGGTTGGAGTGACAGTCGGCGCACGACCGTTCCAGGACGCCTCCGACTGGTGCCGGGACGATTAGCTCGGTGCTTGTGGGCTGCGAACTCGGATCCGGTTGCCTTACCGGTCCGAACGGATGGACGGCAGCAGAACAGATCGCTAGTAAAAACATGCCGATTGCGCCAAACCATTTCATTCGACGGCCCGTTTTGCGAACCAGCCGAAGAGCAAGAATCCTGCTGCCAGGAGCCAAGCCGATGCTGGTTCAGGAGTTGCGGTAAACATGACGTTATCGATTGCGAAGTTCCACCCGTCGGTATTGCTCGAAAGGATCTCGACGGTTTGAATGCCGAATCCCGGCAGCGAAAAGATTCTGGCCCCAGCCGCTCCCGCGGAAGGCAAGGAGGCGCTGATCGAATCTCCTAAGTCATCCCGCACCGTATACGTGGCGGTGTTGTCGCCGTTTGCGACCGACACCGCGAAACCGCTGATGGGCGCGGCGAACTGAACCGTCAGAGGATTCGTTTCGCCGGAGCCGAATACTCCTTGCGTCGCGTAGACGCCGCTCTGATTCGCGAGCAGGCCGATTTCCGCGCTGCGCAGCTCGCCTCCGGTGAATGTGGCGAGTCCTATGGTAAGCGGGGAATCGGGTATGCCGGTCAGGAATCCGCCCGCGTTTGCGGCTTGGGCTTCGAAGTTTATGGTTGTGGCAAAGGCCGGCGCGGCCACGAGAACGAAAAGAATCAAAGTAAGTTTCATGGGAGTAGATTGCTCAAAACGAATTCAGACACATTGGCCCCGAGCTGCTGGCCGGCCGTATGATCAAAGCGAAAATGCTGTCCAGCGTAAACACGGCTGAGACCTGCTTCCTGGGCGGCGCCGGAGAAAGCGCTGAAGGATCGATCGACGCCCGCGAAGACCTCGGATGTCACGTGAAAGCTGAACTGGTCGCTTCCAAAGAAGGAAGCGAGGATCGTGGCTGCGGCGCTGCTTAGAGCAGAGTGTGCACCCGGATACGAAGGATCGCCGGCGGTATTTTTTGTCTCGGGTAGCCAGTCGTTGTTGCCTGTGCTCCGGATAGCGGTTACGGGCCGCCAGAATGTGTATGTGTACTTCGCGTCGTACAACGCGATGACCGTATCCGCCAACGATATGTTGAGAAGCGAGAATAGGCGGGCGGTCTGGGCCGTTGTTAGACCGTGTGCGATGGCGGCGGTCTGCGCGATCTCGTTCCAGTAGTTTTGTATCGCCCCGTTCCAGAACCAGCCAGTTAGCTGTTGATCGATCGAAGCGGCGGGACTGCGCGGAATGCCGAGCGACTTCACTTCATTGAAATCATTCGCGTAGGTCTGGCTTGTCAGGTTCGGTGGCGGGTCCGGCCGAAATTGACTGGCGCTCGTCAAAACAAAGGGAGTGACTTGGGACCATCCGCTGAAAACCGGCGCTGGAAAATTGGGCGGGGTGGATTGATACGCGCCAGGACCAACGCCAAATAGAAAGGGAGGCGCCGGGTTTGCCGATCCATCATTGGCGCGAATAGCTAATATGTGATTGGCAGCGGCCTCCCCTATGCGAATGCTTTCTTCTTTGTCCGGTCCGTCAGCAATCAGCGATAGCGATTGCAGGTAGGCCGCGTCGACTGAAGATGCAGTCGCGGGATAGAGCGTGAGCAGAACCGTATGCGCTGCCCCGTCCGCGGCTGCTTCCGGGCAAGCCGGGCCGGTCTTGACGGCATCGTAAATCGCGGCGTGCAGAATTGCAAGATTCCGGGTCGAGTGAATGGTGGCGGGCTGTACGCCGGGAGTGCGCAAGAGCGTCAAGAGAGTTTGGTTCCACTGAACAACCGTATTGGTCTGTGACCATGAGGCTGTCGAGAAGAGCGCGATAGCCAGAACAAGTTTTTCCATTTATAGTTCCTTTCTTAAAGCGATTTCAGAAAAGTGACGAGTTGCGCCTTCTGTGCCGCCGTGAGCGCGTCGTACTGTGCAATCACACCTTGGGCCTCGCCGCCGTGACGCTCGATCGCGTCTTCCAGAGTCAGCGAAACCAGGTCGTGCATGAATCGGGACTTGATGTGTAGGCCCCACAGAGGCGCGGTTCGCAGCTTGTTGGCGGTATCCTGCGGGCCCGCCTGCACAATGCCATCGCCAGTATCCACGTCATGCAGAAGGTAGTCTCCAAAAGGATGGACGATCCGGCCGCCGAGCGCCTCAGGCACTCTATACTGCCCGCCATTGATGAGAGTTCCGGCCCGTACTGTGATGAGTGTCTCGACGTGGCAAGTGGCACAGCCCGTTGTTTTGAACAGATCGTGACCTGCCAGCGAGTCCGGAGTGGCGGCCAAATCCAAATCGCGCGGCGGCGCCTTGGTTCCGCGAATGAACTGCGCGAAGTGATCGATGTTAGCCAGACCCAAACCGTCGGGAACATCCTCAAGATCGGAAGTGGTTTTGCAAACGAGCGTAGTGTCGATTGGCCGCAGCCGGCTCGTCACGCCCATCTCATTCAGGTATGCGTCCGCCGCGAACGAAAGAACGCTGGGCTGTTGATCTTTCCACCCGAACCTGCCGACGCGCGTTTGCCCGGGTGCTTCGAGAATGGGAATCTCGATCGCCTCTCCGTGGATTTGGCCGTTGCTCTGAGCGGGCTGGTTACGGGCGATGGCAAGAAGCGTATTATCATCGACAGCCTCGACGAATCCATCGCCCAGCGTGCTCAGGACTGCGCGCAATGCGCGAACGTTTTCGGTTGCAGGCAAATGCTCCATAGCCTGTTCGCAAGTGGCGCGGTCATTGACGATGGACCGCCCGGCGATCGTGTTCTCTCCGCCGTTGATAAGGATCGTTGGATTGACAAAGTTCCCACTCGCATCGCGATGGCCCGCGCGCAGCTCTGTGATCTGGCTAGCCGCGCCGGTAACCACATTTTGATGGCACTCCGCGCAAGCTGTCGCGTTATAAACCGGACCTAGGCCGCTACCGGCCTGACTCGGATCGTGCTTGCGTTCGAATTGCGCCTGATCGAGTGCGAATGTGTCGCCGGAAGGTTCGGCGGCGCCATTGCTTACGCTTTGCGATCCGGGACTTTCCGCTAGGGTCGGGGTGTCAAAGCCAGCGGGCGCTTCGGCGACCTGTTGAGCCGCCATCAGCGCGACCAGAACGGCGGCGAGAGCGAATATTTTCCGGTGCATTCAAAGAGCAGAACTCAACCGGTCTCAGTAAAATTCCCGCCAAATTGTAAATGTTCCGTGAAGGGCTTACTCGGAATACAGGCGGGCGAATTCGCGCAATTCCGCCGCGTTCAGATCCGACACGGCCCAGTAAGTGAGTCCCGCTTCCGTCCACTGCACGATGTTAAAGCCAGTTATAGCGAAAGTCGATAGACGGCTTCCCAACTGTTTCGACGATGGCCATACAAACAGGTTGATCACGTGTTGCCGCCGTCCGAAAACGAGTCCCGCGACAGGCCTGCCATCCAGGTAATCGAGCCTGCCTCCAGTAAGGACGTAACCTTGGGGAGCGAGATCCTTGACCTTTGGCGAGAAGTCAAGCTTGCCTGCAAACCAGGGCTTTACGGTGTGTTGATCGGAAGAGCGCACATCGATCAAATGACCGGCCATGAGAGACCGCACGTGGCTCGATACCACTTCTTGCGCGATCAGGTCCGGAGCCGCTTGGCCGGAATGGAACGCATTCGGCGCCACAAATAAGACCAGCAGGAGGGCCGCGGCAAATCCGGCCGCGGCGGCGGAACTGACCCAGCCCCAGGGCGCGCGCCAGCGCTCGTGCGCGGCCGCTTTCCGGCGCAGGGTCCGCTCGATCCGCGCGCGCAACTCTTCCGAGGCGCTGTAATAAGGCGCATCCGCCCGCACGCGCGTTCGCAACTGCAAATATTCAAATTGCCGCTCGGCGCAAGCGATGCACGTCTGAATGTGCCGCTCGACTTCGGCGGACTGGGCCGCGTCCAATTCGCTATCCACGAACGGAGAAATCAGCTCGCGCGCGGACTGGCAGGTCACTGTCTGACCTCTCGTTTGACGCGCGAGGCGATGCATTCCTGAAGTCTGACGCGGGCGCGGGAAAGGCGCGACATCACGGTTCCTACCGGTACGGCCGCCACGGTAGCTACCTCTTTGTACGACAACTGTTCCAACTCGCGCAGAATAACCACCTCGCGATATTCGGCCGGCAGACCGTCGATACAAGCGCGCAGCGATTGGATTTCAGCTTCACGTAAGGTCATGGATTCGGGGTCTGGGACGCCAGTGTCCAAGGCATGCTTTCCTTCATCGAATTCCGCAGCCGCGGTTCGTCTGGACGTTTGCTCCAAAGCGGTACGGCACCTGTTTCGCACGATGGCGAGGAGCCATGCCCTGGCATCCTGGCCATCGAAGGAATCGAAAAATCGAAACGCGCGAAGATAGGCATCCTGCACTGCGTCCTCCGCATCGTGTTGGTTACGCATCAGCCAGCGCGCGAGATTGTAGGCGGCGTTCAGATGTGGCATTACGGCCTGTTCAAATCGCACCAGGGTGTCTGCGTCAACCACTACTACACAATACCCGTCAAGCGAACGATAAATTCCCGGGAATATTTGCGCTGCCAGCCGGGTATGCATAGACGGACAGCGAAAAAATAATGACAAACAGAGATGGAATAGATAGGCGCGGATTTCTAGGATGCATGGCGTGGGCGGGCACGGGAATGCTCTATACGTTCTCCGGCGGCATTGCTCGTGCAGGCACACTGGACGCGGCCAACCGTAGCGCCGGTTCAGGCCTTAACTTCGTACAAATTAGCGATAGCCATATTGGTTTCAAAAAAGAGGCCAATACGGACGTAATCAGCACCCTGCAGGCGGCGGTGGACAAGATTAATCGGCTCGAACGCGAACCGGCTTTTATCGTTCATACCGGCGACATAAGCCACCTCTCCAAGCTTGAGGAGTGGGAAGCCGCCGATTCAATCATCAAAACCGCCAAGGCGGGGAATACGTTCTTTCTTCCGGGCGAACACGATGTGCTTACGGATAATGGAAAGTCTTACCTGGACCGCTATGGCAAAGGCGCACAAGGCGACGGCTGGTTCAGTTTTGATTCCAACGGGATGCATTTCGTAGCTCTGGTGAATGTCCTGAACCTCAAGGCCGGCGGTCTTGGCAACTTGGGGCGCGCGCAACTGGAGTGGCTGGAGAAAGATCTAAAAGCTCAGAAAAGCGATACGCCCATCGCGGTGTTCGCGCACGTGCCCTTGTGGACGGTTTACCAGGAATGGGGCTGGGGGACGGATGACGGACTGCAGGCGCTCGCGTATCTGAAAAGGTTCGGATCGGTCAGCATCCTGAATGGGCATATTCATCAAAATATTCAGAAAGTGGAAGGGAACATTACGTTTCATACCGCTTGCTCCACCGCTTTTCCCCAGCCGAAGCCAGGTACCGCTCCGTCTCCTGGGCCGCTGAAACTGCCTGCCGATCAGCTTCGTCGTGCGCTCGGTTTAACGAATGTCGCTTACGTGCAAGGCAAAAATGCGCTCGCGATTATGGACTCGAATCTGGAATGGGGCGGTTCGCAGACAACCGAAGTGAAGATCGATAACTTCGCGTTCAATCCGGAATCCGTGACGGTCGCGGCCGGCACTCAGGTCACGTGGATCAATCGGGATGATATTCCGCACACCGTCGTGAGCACGAAAAAAGCGTTCGCATCGCCCGTGTTGGATACGGGCGAGAAGTTTACGCATGTGTTTGAAACCGCCGGAGAATATCCATATTACTGTTCGGTTCATCCTCATATGACGGGCAAACTCATCGCAAGATAGACACAGCGCCTGGAGTATCGTCATGAGATGCGCTATTCAGCAATTGCCGCGCTTCTCACGTTCTCGGCCTTAGCGGCGGAGGTCGCGCCGATCCGGCCGCCGGCCGTCCCGCTTGTGGTCCACGACCCGTATTTCAGTATCTGGTCGATGGCCGACGACCTGACCGCTAAGAACACCAGTCATTGGAGCGGAGCCGATGAGCCGATTACCGGCTTACTGCGTATCGATGGCAAGGTGCGCCGATTCATCGGAGCACAAGCGCGCGGCGCGGCGATCGACGCCATGCGGCAGGTCGCTCGGCAAGTCACTCCGACTTCGACTGTATACGGGTTTGAATCGGACGGCATTCATCTCGATGTAACGTTTTTGACACCCGCGCTGCCGGACGATCTCGACGTGTTGTCCCGGCCGCTCACTTACATCAGCTTCGATTTACGTTCCACCGATGGACGGAACCACAGCGCGCGGCTCTATCTGGATGGCGCGAGCCCTGGCGCGGGCCGCGGCATGTGGTCACGCTACGATCTGCATGGTTTAAAGGCGATCCGCGTAGGCAGTCTGGCCCAGAATATCCTGGATCGATCAGGCGATCGAATTCAAATCGATTGGGGGCACTTGTATTTGGCCGCCCCGGCCGAGCCCGGCGTCCGGACTCTGGGCGCCACCACGCGAGACCGCTCGCTATTCGAGGCCACACTCAATCTGCCCGAATCGCACGATCTCGAGATTCCGGATCAGACCGATAGAGATATCGCACTCGCGGCGGTTGCCTATGACATCGAAGTGACTGGTTCGGCCCCTGTTTCGCGTCATCTACTGCTCGCCTATGATGAGCTCTACTCAATCGAATATTTTGAGCGCCGGCTGCGCCCTTATTGGCGGAGAGGCGGCACAACCGTGGAAGACCTGCTCACGAAAGCCGCCGCCGATTTCCCTTCCCTGCGCGAGAAATGCCGGCGCTTCGATGCAAAGCTGGCTTCCGATCTGGTGGCCGCCGGAGGGCCCAAGTACGCTGCGCTCGCGATACTCGCCTATCGCCAGACATTCGCCGCGCACAAGCTGGCCGTCGACTACGATGGCACTCCTCTGTACTTTCCGAAAGAGAACTCGAGCAACGGTTGCATCTCCACAGTCGACGTGATCTATCCAAGCGCTCCGTTCTTTCTCCTCTTCAATCCACAGTTACTCGAGGCGCAGTTGCGGCCCGTTCTGGATTACGCCAAATCCGGACGCTGGCCCTGGCCCTACGCACCCCATGATTTGGGTCAGTATCCATTAGCGAACGGCCAAGTCTACGGCGGCGGTGAAAAATCCGAAGACCGGCAGATGCCGGTGGAAGAAAGCGGAAATATGCTGATTCTGATGGCCGCGCTCGCCGATCGCGAAGGCAACGCCGAATTCAGTAATCGCTATTGGCCGCTTCTGACCCGCTGGGCCGAGTACCTGCGCGACAAGGGGCTCGATCCCGCCGAGCAGCTCAGTACCGACGATTTTGCGGGACACTTAGCGCATAACACGAATCTCTCGATCAAAGCGATTACAGCGTTGGGCGCCTATGGGCTGCTTGCGGAAAAACTCGGAAAGCGGGATGTTGCCGCCAGCTATCGCGAGACCGCGCAAGCCATGGCGAAAAAATGGATGCAAATGGCGGACGACGGCGACCACTACCGTCTGGCCTTCGATAAACCTGGCACCTGGAGCCAAAAATACAATCTGGTCTGGGACCAATTGCTTGGGCTGAAATTCTTTCCGCCCGAAGTCACGAGCAAAGAAGTTGCATTTTATGAGAAGCACGCCAACGCGTTTGGTGTTCCGCTCGACAGCCGGGCCGACTACACGAAACTGGACTGGCTCATCTGGACCGCGACGCTGGCCGGCAACGCAAGCGACTTCACCATCCTCTCGGATCCGGCCTATCGATTCGCGAACGAGACGCCCGATCGCGTCCCGCTCAGCGACTGGTATTGGACCAGCACCGGGAAGCAACGGGGCTTCCAGGCCCGCTCCGTCGTCGGCGGAATTTTCATCAAAATGCTAGCCACGAGAATCAAATAGATCTTCGCAGCGCGCGCTCTTTCATAGCCAAAAAGAAGACCGGCACGAGGATCAGCACGTGAATGGTGGAAGTAATCATGCCGCCCACAATAGGCGCCGCAATCGGCTTCATTACATCCGATCCGATGCCCGATCCCCATAGAATAGGTGCGAGGCTGGCCAGCACGGCAATGACCGTCATCAGCTTGGGGCGAAGGCGCTGGACGGCCCCGTCGATCACAGCGGCTTCCAGATCGGCTTTCGTGAGAGGCGCGCCGGATCGCGCGCGTTCATCGAGAGCGCTATGGAGATATACGACCATGACTACGCCCGTTTCGACCGCGATCCCGAAAAGAGCGATGTAGCCGACCCATACCGCGACGCTGAAGTTATAGCCGAGAAACCATTGCAGAAGCAGGCCGCCAGTCAGCGCATAAATCGTCGGGAATATGAGCACCAGCGCTTCGGTGATCGAATGAAAGACCATATAGAGCAGCAGGAAAATAACGAAAAAAACGATGGGCAGGATCAATTTCAACCGCTCGCGGGCACGCAGCTCAAATTCGTATTCGCCCGACCATTGAAACGAATAATTAGCCGGCAGCTCGAGCTTTTCCCGGAAGCGGCGCGCAGCTTCCGTGACAAAGCCGCCGTAATTTGTATCTTTCAGATCGATGTAGATGTACCCGGTCAGCACGCCATCCTCATCGCGAATCATCGCCGGGCCGCGCGAAAAAGAGAGGCGCGCTACCTGGCCGAGCGGGATTTGGGCGCCGGAAGGCGCAGCGACTAACACACCGCGCATCGCCGCGATATCATTGCGAAAATCCCGCGCATAGCGCACATTAATCGGATAACGTTCGCGACCCTCCACATTCTCGGCAATATTCTGGCCGCCAATGCCGGATGCAACAGCTGTCTGAATATCGGCCACCGTCAGGCCATAGCGCGCCGCCTCCGCCCGATCGGGTTCTACATTGACATAGAAGCCTTGTGAGATGCGCTCGGAAAAAATCGAACGCACCTGCGGCAGCGTCGAAAGTAAACTTTGCATTCGGGAAGCAAGCTGCTCGATGCCCTCTGCATTCGGACCCTGCACTTTGAGCCCAAGAGGTGTCTTGATACCCGTCAGCGCCATGTCGAGACGATTTTCCACGGGCATGGTCCAGGTATTGGAGAGCCCCGGAAACTGCAGCTTTGCGTCCATTTGCTGAATCAGCGTCTCGTAAGTCATGCCTTGCGGCCACTGCTCGCGCGGCTTCAGCATGATAGTGGTGTCGTACATATCGAGCGGCGCATTGTCGGTCGCACTGTCGGAACGCCCCACCGTACCGAAAACGCTTTGCACTTCCGGGAAAGTGCGCAGGATGCGGTCCTGCTCTTGAAGCAATATTTTCGCCTGCCCGATAGCAATGCCCGGCAGAGCTGTCGGCATGTAAAGGGACGAGCCCTCGAATAACGCCGGCATGAACTGGCTGCCGAGACGGAGCGCCAAAGGAAGCGTCGCCACCAAAAAGAGAAGATTCAATGCAATAGTCAGCTTGCGCCAGCGCAGACAAAAGCGCAGCGCCGGAAGATAGATCGCCTGCGTGAGGCGCGATATGGGATTGGTCCGCTCCGGCCGTAAGCGGCCACGGATCAGCAGAATCATTAAAACCGGCACGAGCGTGATGGCGAGAACTGAGGAGCAGGCGACCGCCAGGGTCTTCGTCCAGGCCAGCGGCCGGAACATGCGCCCTTCCTGCGCTTCGAGCAGAAACACCGGCAGAAAGGAAACCACGATAATCAGCAGAGAAAAGAATAGAGCCGGTCCGACTTGCTTCGCAGCGGCGACCAGCACGCGCCTCCGCGCCGCTTCCGAACTTTCCGGATGCTCAGAAAGCTGCCGGTAGCCATTTTCGACGATAACGATCGCCGCGTCCACTAACACGCCGATCGCGAGCGCGAGCCCGCCCAGCGACATGATGTTGGAGGTCACGCCAAACAGATACATCGGAATGAACGAAACCAGCACGGCAATGGGAAGCGCCAGAACGGGGATCAAGGCGGAGCGGAAATGAAACAGGAAAATGACGATTACCAAACTGACGATCGCCGCCTCCTCGAGCAGCGTGCGCTGCAGCGTGGCGATGGAATTTTCGATCAGTCCGGACCTGTCGTACCCCGGCATAATTTCGACACCGGCGGGCAGTGACGGTGCCAGCTCGCGCAACTTTTGCTTGATGTCTTCGATCACCCGCAGCGCATTCTGACCCTGGCGCATCACAACAATCCCTCCGACCGTCTCGCCTTCGCCGTTCCATTCGGCCGCGCCTTCGCGAATATCGGGACCGAAGCTGACCGTGGCGAGATCGCGCAGCAGAACCGGCGTGCCGTTCTTGCTCGCGACGGCTATCATCGCCAGATCGTCGAGCGAACGCAGGTAACCGAGTCCGCGGATCATGTAGCGCGCGCCGCTCAAATCCAGTTCACGCCCGCCCACCTCGCTCGTGCTGGCTTTGACGCGATCGATGACGGTCGAAAGCGGAATGTTCGCAGCCACCAGCTTGCGCGGATCGAGTTGCACCTGGTATTGGCGAACAAATCCACCGATGCTCGCCACCTCGGCCACTCCGGGAACGGTTTCGAGCGCATACCGCAGATGCCAGTCCTGCAGGCTGCGCAAATCCGCCAGACTATGCCGATGGCTGCGATCGATGACTGCGTACTCATACACCCAACCCGCTCCCGTCGCGTCCGGCCCGATTACCGGGTGGACATTCGCGGGCAGGCGGCCGCCGATTTGCTGCAGATATTCGACCACCCTCGAGCGCGCCCAATAGAGGTCCGTCCCATCCTCGAAAATTACGTAGACGTAGGAATCGCCAAACATCGTCTGGGCGCGCACTGCCTTCACGCGCGGACCGGCGAGGAGACTGGTCACGATCGGAAATGTGACCTGATCTTCGATCACGCCGGGTGGTTGGCCGCTCCAGCTCGTATGCACGATCACCTGTACGTCGGAGATGTCCGGCAAGGCGTCGAGCGGCACATGCTCGAGCGACCAGATTCCCGCAAGCATCGCGAGCAGCACGCCGGTAAACACCAGGAACGGATTACGGGCGCAGATATCTATGATGCGCGCGATCATCTTACATCCCGCCTGTCGCGTTCAGATTCAATTGTTTGTTGGCGATGATTTTTCCGCTCTTCCGGGCGACGATCGTAACGCGCCAGGAGCCGCCCGATTCGAGCGCGCCGGTCCCTTCGTAGAGGCCATTCCCCCGGCCCGCAAGCTTTGCCGTAGCCGTCACGGCGGCCATTCCCATCGCCGGCATCGCGGGCATGAAGAATGTCGCCGTCACGTCCGCGCCATCCACCGGCGCGCCGCCTGGAGCGGAAACCTTCGCATGAAAGACGTTGCTCCCCTTGTGCGGCGGCGCGGGCGTCGTCGTGAAGTCGATCGCGCCCTGCGTGCTTCGTGAAGCTTGACCGGTGCCCGGCGGTGGCGGTATATACGAACCGGCTGCAGGCTGAAGCTGGCTTTCGGAATCGATCAGGAAATTGGCGGATGTAACAATCTGCTGGCCCGCTTTCAGACCACTAAGCACGATGTAGTCGTCCCCCGAGCGTGCGCCGACCCTCACGTCTTTGGGTTCCATGTGTCCGCTTCCGTCGCTCAGATACACCAAGTCACGCGTCCCCGAGTGAAGCACCGCTGCGGCCGGTATCGTAAGCTGTTTGCCGAGATTATTCTTCAAGTCCACATTCACGAACATGCCAGGCTTGAGCGCCACCCCCGGATTCGCTACTTCCAATCGCACGCGGACCGTCCGCGTCGTCAAGTCCACCTGCGGCAGGATGCTTTCCACGCGCGCCGGGAAATTGCGGCCAGCGTAGGCATCCACGGCGATGCGCGCCGCTTCCCCTGGCCTTACGCGTCCGATGTCATCCTGGAAAACCTGCGCATATACCCAGACGCGCGAGAGATCCGCAACCGTATAGAGCCGGGTCGAGGGCTCTACGTAAAGATTCGGAAGAGCGCTGCGCTCCGTGATGTAACCGGAAACCGGAGAATCGATCGTGAGATCGGCCGCCAGCGTGCCGGTCTCACGCAGCTTGGCAATTTCCTCGTCGGCCACGTCCCATTGCTTGAGGCGCATTACCGCGGCTGCGCTCACTTCCCGCGCCGCGGCGGACACGCCTTCGACCGTGCTCGCGCTTACTCGCTTTTCGGCGTCGAGTGCGTTGAGATAGTCCCGCTCCGTCGCTGCCACTTCCGGGCTGTAGATCGTGAAGAGCGGGTCGCCTTTACGCACATGCTGATACGTCGCATTGACGAATACCTTGCGAAGGTAACCGCGAAAGCGGACCTGCACATACGCAACTTGCCGCTCGTCGATATCGACCGTGCCGGTCGCCCGGATATCGTCACTAACTTGTTTTCGCGCGACGACGCCAATTTTCACGCCGATGTTCTGCATGCCTTCGGGCGAAAGCTGCGCAGCGCCGGCAACGCCGAGGCAGACCAATAGAGCGCCCGGGATGTACTGATTCATCGCAGTGTCGCTCCCGTGAGATTTTCTAGATGGGCGATCGCGACCTCGCGATCGAGCAGCGCTTGGGCGCTGTCGCGTTCGAGCGCCAGTACTTCATTCAAGGAGAGCAGCACGGAATTCATCTCGCCGGTGTTCGATTGGTACGCCGCGAGGCTCGCGCGGAACACCGCTTCCGCCTGCGGGATGAGGCCGTCGCGATATTCGGTGAGCAGCTCGGCGGAACTCGTGGCGGTGATGTACTCTTTCTGTACTTCGGAGAGTTGGCGCTGTAGCTGCGCGTCCAGCGATCGCTCCGACTGGCCGAGCATTTCCGCCGCTTCCGCTATCTCCGCGTTCACACGCCGGCGCCGCGGCCAGTTCACGTTGAAAGTAAGCATGTAGTAATCGCGATAGCTGCTGCCGGTTTCTTCGAACATATAGCCAACCCCGAAGTCGGGCTTCTTGCCGCGTTCGGCCGACTGCAACCGAGCGTGGTGTTCCTCCAGCTCGGCTCTGCCGCTTGCGACCGCCGGATTGTGCCGTTCGACGAGGGTCAGTAATTCGGCGGCGCTGTAGCTGAAAATCGAGGGAGTCGTGTCCTCGGCAACGATGTCGGGAGAATCTTGCGGCCGATGCAGCAGCAGCTTCAAATCCGCCTCGACCTGCGCCATCCTGGCGTGGTGTATTGTGATTTCGTGAACCAGCTTGGTGTGTGTAAGCTGCGCTTTCAGAACCTCGGCTTGACTGCCGCCGCCACTGCGATAGCGCGACAATTCCGTACCCACTAGCTGATCGAGCGTAGCGCCGCTGCGCTCGAGCGTCCGGAGCGTCGATTGAAAATACGCCAGGTTGAAATACGCCGTCTTCACCTGTTGCGCAATCGCTAGCCGTAGCTCCTCAACCTGCGCGTGGCGAGCCTCAGCGTCACGCTCGGCCACCTGCCCTTTCAGACGCAGTTTGCCCGGATAGGGCAGCGCCTGCGACGCACCGAGACCGATGTAGGCGAACTCGCTGTTGCTCAAACCGGCAACTGGTTTGGGACTGCCGACGCTGAATTGCTGAACTGTAAATTGCGGGTCGGGCAGAGTTGTAACCTGGCGCGGAACGTGGGTGGCCGCCTTCCAGCCGCGCTCGGCAGCGCGAATCTCGGCGTTATTGTTCTGCGCTTCCACAATCAGACCGGCTAACGGCGTGGGCGGCCTTTCAGACGCGAACACACCGGAGGTCAATAGAAATGTAACGACCTGCAAACCCACCACGTGCATCGAAAATTCTCTCCTGAAAGACACCTACGGCACGGAAGCCACGAAGGGGTGGAGAAAGGAGTCTAGATTCTGAGTACGGAGACTGCGAACGGGGGAGAAACGGCGGGTGTTTGCGATGGAAAGCTTATGCGCCCGTGTACGAAAGAGCGCAAATCGAAGCAGGAAGAAGGAGGGAGAACGCCAACAACCGCAATCGCCGGAACGGAAATCGCATGAGGCTGTACCGCGTCAAAAGGATTCGCGATAGTCTCGCGGCAGCAACTGTGAGAAGCCGGCATTCCCTTACCGGCGCATTGCCCGTTCATCTCGCGGCAGCAGGCACGCTCTTGCGCCGTCATGCCTGGACCGGGAAGAGTGCACGTCATGGCTGGCGCAACCAGCGACAAGATGAAAATGACGACCGATGCGAGATGGCGCGCGCGCTCCATTCCTTTTTAGGGTACCAGCGCCACACCGGATTCGTAAATGCTCCATCGCCCGCGACATCCCAAACGGCCAGCCGAGCCCAGGCCCAAGGGGCGCAGCAACATCCGTGATCGAAATCCGGCAGTTCTGGTAACCACAGATAGTTCACCTTAATGTGAGCGTAAAGCTCGTGCGTAGCTGCCGTATTAGGTGGAATGATGAAACTCGCGGCAGATCCGGCATCCCCCAGCGTTGTCGACGTCCTGCAGTTCGCCCTGAAATCTGGAGTATCTCGAGGCGGAATTCTATACCGTTGCCGCGATGGGCAAGACGATTGATCAAGTCGGAAGGCCGTTCTTCCTTACATACCGGAACGCATAGTACCCACTTAGTCCTTACCGCAAGTCCGTGCTCAGCTATAGCTGTTCACTCCGAAAGCCGGTATTCTGTGGTTGACGATGCATAGCAATTCCGCAGTTTTGCCACGAACCAGCCAAAATGAGCAAACGATCGAGCGCACGCTCATTCTCGGCTTCGTTCTGATTGTGGCAACGAACGTTCTTTGGCTCGTGGGCGGAAACTTCCAGCAGCTTTATCAACACATTCTTTCGCAGCTTCACTTCTCCCTCACCCAACTCCAATAGCCGCCCCGCGTGCTACACTGCCCTGTTTAAACCGGTTTGTCGTAGGGCTCTCCGGGCATCACAACTTATGCCTATTCATGTTGCGATGAACCATAGGACCCTGTATCGCTATGACAGGCTGATCCAACTCGGCCCCCAAACCGTTCGCCTACGTCCCGCGCCTCACAGCCGCACACCTATCCTGGCGTATTCCATGAAGGTGCATCCTGAACAGCACTTCATTAATTGGCAGCAAGATCCCCAGGGCAATTATCTGGCTCGGCTGGTTTTCCCAGAGCCGGCGAAGGCGTTTTCCGTAGAAGTGGATTTGGTCGCAGAGATGGCGATCTATAACCCGTTCGACTTTTTCCTCGAGCCTTGTGCGGAAAACTCGCCGTTCGTGTACGACACCGCACTCGCTCGTGAGCTCCGTCCGTTTCTTGAGACGGAGCCGGCCGGACGCGGCCTTTCCGCTTTTTTGGCGAACGTGCCGCGAACCGAGACGTCCACAATCCATTTTCTGGTCGCTCTCAATCAACGTTTACACGATGCGATCGGTTATGTGATTCGCATGGAGCCTGGCATCCAGAGTTGCGAACAAACCCTGAAGCTCGGAACCGGATCTTGCCGCGATTCGGCTTGGCTGCTCGTGCAGGTTCTTCGCCATTTGGGAATTGCGGCGCGCTTTGTCTCCGGATATCTGATTCAGCTCAAGGCGGACAGTACGTCGGCCGGGGGCGCAAACACCGATTTCACGGATCTGCACGCATGGGCCGAAATATATTTGCCCGGAGCCGGCTGGATCGGACTCGATTCGACATCCGGATTATTTGCGGGCGAGGGCCATATTCCGCTCGCTTGCACGCCTGATCCGACGAGCGCCGCTCCCATCTCCGGCCTGCTCGAGCCCTGCAAGACGGAGTTTCATCACGAAATGTCGGTGCGGAGGATTTTCGAATCACCGCGTGTCACCAAACCCTACTCGGACGCACAATGGCAAGAAATTGATGCCTTGGGCGATCTGGTCGATGCCGATCTGAATGGCAAAGATGTGCGCCTCACCATGGGCGGGGAACCGACATTCGTCGCGACCGATGAAGCCGAAGCAACAGAGTGGAAAACCGAGGTCGCAGGACCGCTCAAACGACGGCGGGCCACACAGTTGCTAAGTAAGCTAAGAGACCGGTTCGCGCCCCTTAGCCTGCTGCACTTCGGACAAGGCAAATGGTATCCGGGCGAGCCCCTTCCCCGCTGGGCGTTCGGCTGTTATTGGCGAAAAGATGGCGTCCCCGTCTGGGACCACGCAAGTCTGTTGGCCGACGCCAATCAGGACTATGGCTATACCATCGAACACGCACGCAAGTTCCTGGACGCTCTCACGCGGCGCCTGCAAGTGAGCGCATCTTTCATCATCGATGTCTATGAAGACATCCTCTATTTTCTTTGGAAGGAGCAGCGGCTTCCGGTCAATGTCAGCGCGCTCAATTCGAAATTGGAAGACGCAGGCGAACGAAGGCGCCTGGCCCGCGTATTCGAGCAAGGATTGGGAAAGCAGGTAGGCTGCGTACTACCCTTGCGCCGCATCCCGACAAGGGCCGGGGTTCCGCGCTGGACCAGCCAACCCTGGTTTCTGGCCTCGGAACGGATGTTTGCCATTGCCGGAGATTCCGCGCTGGGATATCGGCTACCGCTCGAATCTCTGCCGTGGACCAAGCCCGAGGACGTCCATTACACGTACGATCCGGATCCGTTCGCAAAACGCGAGGAACTCGCGGCGAAGCCAGAACATCGACCCGATCTCTTCACAGCGCCGCCTGCACTTGATGACCCGGAGCCGCCGCAAGACAAAGTAAAACCGCCTGAAGACGAAGAATCGGCAGCCTGGGTTGCGCGCCCAGCTTTGTGCATTGAACCGCGCGATGGAAAGCTGTTTGTCTTCATGCCGCCGGTCGAGTATCTTGCCGACTATCTGGACTTAGTCAGCGCAATTGAAGATACGGCAAAGCACTTACAAATGCCGGTGCTGATCGAAGGCTATACTCCGCCGGACGATCCTCGCATGGCATCTTTGCAGGTGACGCCTGACCCCGGCGTACTCGAAATAAATATTCATCCGGCGTCCTCATGGAGGGAGTTGGTGGAGACCACCACGGCCCTTTACGACCTGGCGCGGGACACACAATTAGGGACCGAGAAGTTCATGCTGGACGGCCAGCATTCCGGGACGGGCGGTGGCAATCATGTGGTGCTGGGAGGCGCGAGCGCCGAAGACAGCGCGTTTCTGCGCCGGCCCGATCTGCTGCGCAGCATGATCGGCTTCTGGCATAATCATCCTTCGCTTTCTTATTTGCTCTCGGGGACGTTTATCGGTCCCACAAGCCAGCATCCCCGCGTGGATGAGGCGCGCACCGACGCGCTGTATGAGTTAGCGATCGCGTTCGAGCAAATTCCGGATAAAGGCGCGCCAGCCGGGCCGCCCTGGCTTGTGGATCGCGTTTTCCGGCATCTGCTTACCGATTTGACCGGCAACACGCATCGAGCCGAGTTCTGCATCGACAAAATGTATCCGCCTGAGGCAGCGGGGCGACGACTGGGCCTGCTCGAGCTGCGCGCGTTCGAGATGCCGCCGCACGCGCGCATGAGCCTCGTCCAGCAATTGCTGGTACGGGCGCTGATCGCGCATTTCTGGAGTAATCCGTATCGCGAAAAACTGGTCTGGTGGGGAACCGAGCTGCACGACCGTTTCATGCTGCCCTACTTCGTGGAGCTCGACTGGGAAGATGTTATCGCCGCATTGCAGGAGGCCGGATTCGCGTTTCGAAAAGAATGGTTCGCGCCACATTTCGAATTCCGCTTTCCGCCGATCGGCTCGATGTCCAAGCGCGGGATACATCTCGAATTGCGGCATGCGCTCGAGCCGTGGCACGTGCTAGGCGAAGAGGTTTCCGGATCGGGGACGGTTCGCAACGTGGATTCGTCGATGGAACGCCTGCAGGTAAAGGTTTCGGGTATGGTTGATTCGCGCCACGCGATTCTTTGTAATGGCCGCCCGTTGCCGCTGCACGCGACCGGCGTCCGGGGCGAGTTTGTCGCGGGAGTTCGTTATCGCGCCTGGCAACCGGCCTCGTGCCTGCATCCGAATATCCCGGTACATACGCCACTGGTTTTTGATATGGTGGACACATGGTCGCGGCAAGCGATCGGAGGCTGCACTTACCACGTGGCGCATCCTGGCGGCCGAGCGTACGAGACATTTCCCATCAATGCATATGAGGCGGAAAGCCGCCGCCTTTCGCGGTTCAGCGATATCGGTCATACTCCTGGACCCATTGCCATGCCAGTTACAGAACGCAACTCGGAATTTCCGTTGACTCTGGATTTGCGCCGCAAACCATGAGTGCCGGCGGCGGCCTTCTCTCTCATATGCCAAGCCTGGCGCACGGGTACACGCAGCCTGCCACCGGCTATGACGAGATGTGTGTGTCGCGAGACCAACTCCGCCCGCACTGGGAGACTTTCACGCAATCGCTCTCGGCGCTTGGAAGCGAGGAACTCGCCAATCGCTGGAGAACCGCGCAACAGCAGATTCGCGACAACGGCGTCACGTACAACGTCTATGGCGATCCGCTCGGAACCGACCGGCCCTGGACGCTAGACCCCATCCCACTGCTGATTTCTCCTGCCGAGTGGAAGGAGATCGAGGCCGGGCTGATTCAGCGCGCGCGCCTTCTGAATTGGATACTGGCGGATCTGTACGGCCCGCAGGAATTACTGCGCGGCGGCCATATTCCGCCGGCGCTGGTGTTCGCCAATCCCGGCTTTTGGCGGCCGTGTCATGGCATGTCCGTTCCCGGTAAAACATATTTGCATCTGCTCGCGGTAGACATGGCGCGCTCGCCCGATGGTCAATGGTGGGTGCTTTCGGATCGTACCCAGGCGCCGTCGGGCGCAGGCTATGCGCTCGAAAACCGCATCGTGCTGACGGAGACTTTTCCGGATTTGTTCCGCGAGTTTCAAGTGGAACGGCTGGCTTTGTTTTTTCGCTCGTTTCGTGACACGCTGCTCGGTCTTTCGCGCTCGCGCCGCGAAAATCCGCAGGTCGTGATTCTGACGCCCGGACCGTTCAACGAAACCTACTTCGAGCATTCGTATCTGGCCCGCTATCTCGGCTTCACGCTGGCGCAGGGCGGCGACCTGACGGTCAGAAACAATCACGTGTTTCTCAAGACGCTCGATGGATTGAAGCCTGTGGATGTGATCCTCAGGCGCGTCGACGATGGTTTCTGCGATCCGATCGAACTACGTTCCGATTCGTTCTTAGGCGTGGCAGGTTTGATTGAGGCAGCGCGCGCGGGTAACGTGGCGGTGGCAAACGCGCTGGGCAGCGGCCTGATTGAGACATCGGCCTTCATGCCTTTTCTTCCCGGGCTGAGCAGAAGATTTTTGGGAGAAGCGCTCACACTCCCATCGGTGGCTACCTGGTGGTGCGGTCAGGCCGGCGCTCTCGATTACGTGCGGAACAACCTCGAGTCGTTAGTGATTAAACCGGCGTTTCCTTCGAACGGCATGGAACCGGTGTTCGGGGGACAGCTCAACCTGGAAGAGCGTTCGCGGCTGCTCGCGCGCGTCGAGGCGCGTCCGTTTGAATTTGCCGGACAGGAGCTCTTGAATCTCTCGACCATTCCAGTGTGGTCGGAGAAGGGGCTCAGACCGCGGCGGGTGGTGCTGCGGGTGTATCTGGCCGCTGTCGGAGACTCGTGGGTCGTAATGCCTGGCGGATTGGCGCGCGTATCCGCTTCGCTGGATACGCAGGTCGTGTCGATGCAGCGCGGAGGCGGCAGCAAGGATACTTGGGTGCTCTCGGAAGGCCCTGTCGATAGTTTCTCCATGCGGCGCCCGCAACATCTGCCGGTGGAGTTGAATCGCGGCGGCACCAGCGCTCTGCCGAGCCGCGCGGCCGACCACGTCTATTGGCTGGGACGATATGCCGAACGCTCCGAGCATTTGGCCCGCGTGTTGCGCTGCATTCTGATGCGCTTAGGCGGCGAGGCGGAGGTCTCGGGCATGCCGCAATGGGATTCGCTGATGCGCTTGCACGAGTGTATTGAATCTCCGCACAGCCGGCTTTCCTCCGACGATCCGCAACGGCATCTCGATCAAAGCAGGGATCTCGAACAGGAGATCCTTTCACGGATTTTCGAAGAGCATCGCGCCGATAGCCTGCACGCGATACTCGCGCGGGCCTCGCGTGCGGCGGCCCAGGTCCGTGAGCGGTTATCGAGTGACATGCTGCGCGTATTGAGCCAGCTCGGGTCTGTTGGCCGCGCTAGCGATAGTTCGGCATGGGGATACGTGCCGGCGGTCGAGGCACTGGCGGTATTGAATCGCTCGATCGTCACGCTTGCGGCGCTGCGGGGAATCGAGTTAGAGAATATGACGCGCGGACCTGGGTGGCACTTTCTGAGCATCGGGAGACGGATTGAGCGCGCCATTCAGTTGATCGAATTGTTTCGCGGGATTATCGTGCCATTGCGCCCGCAGACCTGGTCCACGCTCGAAATGCTTTTAGAGGTAGCCGACAGCTCCATCACGTATCGCTCGCGTTATTTCACCACCATGCAGGCGGCGCCGGTGCTGGACCTGCTTATGAACGACGAGGCCAATCCACGTTCGCTCGCGTTTCAATTAAAAGACCTATCGAAGCATTCCCAAAAGATGGACGGCTTGGCATCGGGCGCTGAGTGGCCGGTAATCCAACAAAAGCGTTTGGAAGAAGCCACCGCGAAGCTGCTGCGAGCGGACGTGAACGCGCTGTGCGATCCGGGCCCCGGCCGAAATCGAGATGCGTTGGATAGACTTTTGGCGGCTTCGGCCGCCGCTTTGCCCGAATTCTCAGACGCGATTACGCACACCTATTTCAGCCTTGCTGAGTTAGGACGCACGAGTTGAATTATCGCCTTAGCCATCGGACCAGCTACAGATACGAGGATTCGGTGTCGGTGTCTCATCATGTAGTGCGTCTGACGCCGCGCACGCTGGATGGACAAACCCGCCTACGGAGTGAAATCTCGATTGTGCCCAAGCCCGCGGTGGTCTCCGAACAAATCGACTACTTCGGCAATGCAGTCACTTTTTTTACGTTAGAAGAGCCGCATGATCGCCTAATTGTAGAGGCAACCAGCGAAACCCAAGTCGCAATGAGAAATCCGCCCCATTTCGCCGAGTCCATGCAGTGGGAATTCGTGCGCGATAACCTGGCGAGCAACTATAGCAACGCTGGTCTGGAGGCGTATCAATTTGTCTTCGACTCCCGGCGCGCCGAAGCAAACCCGAAATTGTATGCGTACGCGCGCGACTCTTTTCCCGCCGGACAGCCGATTCTTCAGGGCGTTTCCGGCCTGATGCGAAGAATTCACGAGGACTTCCGCTTCGACACCGAAGCTACCGAAGTGACGACTCCGGTGGAGACATTTTTCGAGAAGCGCCGCGGCGTCTGTCAGGACTTCGCGCACCTTCAAATTGCCTGCTTGCGAACCATGGGACTTCCGGCGCGCTATGTGAGCGGGTATCTGCGCACGTTTCCCCCGCCCGGCCGGGCACGCGTGGTGGGCGCAGACGCTTCGCACGCCTGGTGTTCCGCGTGGTGTCCTGGCGCGGGCTGGGTGGATTTCGATCCAACCAACAACTGCGTACCTTCGGATGGTCACATCACGGTCGCCTGGGGCCGCGACTACGGCGATGTGAGTCCGATTCACGGAGTGCTGCTCGGCGGGGCGCGACACAAGCTGGAAGTTGAAGTAGATGTAGCGCCAATAGAGTAGAATCAGGCAGGTCCGATTATGAGGAAACAGGTCGTAGTTGGCCTGCTCGTATTGCAATCGATTCTCGTTGCGGCTCCCGCATCAAGACTCGATGGAACCTATGTCGCGACTGCTTATGCGACCACCGGGATTACGGCTTCCGGCGAATGGACCCACCGTCACGTTGTCGCGGCCGATCCCGATATTCTGCCCATTGGCACGCGAATCAAGATCCAGCGCGCCGGACGTTATTCGGGTGAATACGTAGTAGCCGATACCGGGGCAAAGATCCAAGGCCGCAGGCTTGACATCTACATGCCGAGCGCGGCCGAGTGCAAGAAGTTTGGCGCGAGACGGGTGAGGATAAAAGTAATCCAATTGGGCGACGGAACTCGCGACGCGACGAAGCAAGCGGATCATGCTGTAAAGGCGGATGTCGCGCATGACGTCGAGAAAGGTACGGTAGGCAATGCGGCGACCGATCTCGACTGGAAAAACAAAGCTTCCAAGCCGCCCGGAACCGGCAAATAACCGCTAGTGCATGTACCAGCCGCCGTCTACGTTGAGCGATTGGCCGGTCATCGCATCGCTCATTTCGCAGCTAAGAAAAAGGCAGGCGCGAGCGATGTCGAGCGGCTCCAGCCGCCGCTTGATGGATTGGTGCGCTAGAAAATCCTGCTCGTCTTCCGCGGAGACAAAATGCTTTTCGGATTCGGTGCGGATGGCGCCGGGCGTCACACAGTTAACGTGAATATTGTGTTCACCCACCTCGCGTGAAAGCGCCCGTGTCAGACCGATGACGGCACCCTTCGAGGCGACGTAGTGCGCCATCTTTCCAGTTCCCAAGTGGAAGGTTACGGAGGAAATGTTGACGATCTTGCCGGATTTTCGCGCGATCATTTGCGGGAGGGCGGCTTGCGTGGTGTGGAAAATGCTTTTTACATTTATATCCTGCATTTCGTCCCACTGCTCGGAGCGTCATATGCAGGAATGGCTGGCGCGGAAAAATTCCCGCGTTGTTGACCAGGATGTCAATCGGGCCGAGTTCTTCTTGCGCACGCGCGATGGCAGCGTGAATCGCGGCGCGGTCGCGGACGTCGACGGCGATGGGCAGCGCCCGCGCGCCTGAAGATTGTATTTCAGCCGCGGCCGCGCGATTCCGCGCTTCCTCTCGATCGAGCATCAGCAGCGCCGCTCCGTGTTGGGCGAAGAGTTGCGCTATTCCCTGCCCGATTCCGGTGGCGGAACCCGTAACGACAGCCACTTTTGATTTCAAAAGCATGAACACACGATCTTAACGCTTTGTATATGTATACACATACACAGGACTTTTACCGGCGACAACCGGCCCAATTCTTGTTAGGATGAGCGCGGAGTATACATTTATGGACCGGCTCGAAGAACTCAAGAATAAGTATCAAGCAGCTCTGCAAACAATTCAGCAGAAGGGCGTTGTTTTGACTCACCTGCACGTACAGGACAACAAGCTTTTCATTCAGGGATCAGCGCCTTCGGAAGCGATCAAGAATGAGGTCTGGAATCAAATCAAAGCGGCTGATGCCCAGTACAGTGATCTAACCTGCGACTTGAAGGTCGATTCCAGCTTGCCGCAGCCACAAGCGGCAGCAGCGGCAGCTGCGGCGGGCGGCGGCGGTGCAGGACAGACCTACACGGTGAAGCCGGGGGACACACTTTCCAAAATTGCCAAGCAATTCTACGGCAACGCTAACGACTACAACAAGATTTTTGAAGCAAACAAGGATCAGCTCAGCAGCCCGGATCGGATCAACGCCGGGCAAGAGCTGAAAATTCCCTAGTTGCCGGCGGCCACGGTTGAGCAACTAATCCTAGCGGCGCGCTCGGCCCGAGAGCGCGCCCATGCTCCTTTTTCACAATTCAAAGTTGGCGCGGCGGTCGAAGATGAAGATGGCCAAGTCTACACCGGCTGCAACATCGAGAACGCAACCTACGGTTTGACTATGTGCGCCGAAAGAGTGGCCGTATTCAAAGCTATTTCAGAGGGCGCTTCCAAACTCGTCCGCGTGGCGGTAGTCGCGGACACGGAGAAATTGACGCCACCGTGCGGCGCGTGCCGCCAGATTCTTTGGGAATTTTGTGGAAACGCGGAGCTCATTCTCGCGAACCTGGCAGGAGCCAGCGAACGGCTGCTGATGAGCGAGGTCTTTCCCCGCCCGTTTGACAGTTCCTTCCTTTAATTCGTTATTTGCCGCGTGTTACGTTAAGGGCTGATTCATGGCCTGGTTCACACGGCAGAAGCCGCCCATCGAAGAGGGCCCCCCCGACGACGGCGAAAAAAGCGTACGCACGGAAGGGCTGTGGCAGAAGTGCGATTCTTGCGGGCAGATCATTTGGCGAAAGACCGTCGAAGAGAACCAGCAAGTATGCCCTAAATGCGGTCACCATTTTCGTATTGGCGCGCTCGATCGCCTACAACAGCTTTTCGACGGCGGCGAATATACCGAACACGATGCCGCCCTGCGCTCATCCGATCCGCTGCACTTTGTAGATTCGAAGACGTATACACGGCGCCTCACGGAGATGCGCGAAGCTACGCAACTGCCGGACGCGGTGGTCTGCGGAAGCGGGCTGCTCGATAATCGGCGGGTGCAAATCTGCGCGCTCGAGCTGAAATTCATTGGCGGCAGCATGGGCGCGGTGGTGGGCGAGAAAATTACACGGGCGATTGAGCGCTGCCTGGCGGAAGGGACGCCGCTCGTGATCGTCTCGGCCTCCGGCGGCGCGCGCATGCAGGAGGGCGCCATCAGCTTGATGCAACTGGCCAAGCTTTCGGCGGCGCTGATGCAGCTTGACGAAGCGCGTCTGCCCTACATCAGCATTCTTACCGATCCGACCACGGGCGGGGTAACCGCAAGTTTTGCGATGCTGGGCGACCTGAATATCGCGGAACCGGGAGCGCTGATCGGGTTTGCCGGCCCGCGCGTGATTGAACAGACCATTCGTCAAAAGCTGCCCGAGGGATTTCAGCGAAGCGAGTTCTTGCTGGAGCACGGTTTTCTGGACGCCATCGTCAGGAGGACCGATCTGAAGAATTACGTTTCGAACGCTTTGAATTTCTTTCTGGGTTAGCCGATGGGACCGCGTGAGCTCTCCAGAATGCATCGACGACAAGTTTTTCCAGGTTCGCGGGCAAACCTTTGCCCGCACTGGGAAATATTTTCCGCAAGATCATAGGACCAAGCAACAGCGCAGCGCCTACGATGGGATCGAGATCGACCAAGAGCCCTTGCTCCATGCCACGCTTCAGTAAACTTGTGATCTGCCGGATCGGCGGCTCCATGACACGCGCACGCCAGGTATCGCCGAACGCTTTATTTCGCGCCGCGTAAGCCATCAGATGGGGCAGCATCCGATTCTGCTGCTCCGATACTTTTGCGGAAGGCCGGTAACTAAGCACCGCTTCAAGATCCGCTCGTATGTCGCCCGAATCAAATTCCGGCCGGCAGTCGACTTCGTGCAGATTCGAAAGTACATCGAGGCAAAGAGCGCCCTTATCCGCCCAATGCTTGTAGATGGTGGCTTTGCTGACGCCGGATTTCCCGGCGATGGCATCCATACTAGTTGCGTCGATACCGTGCTCGGAGAAGAGTTCCAACGCCGCGGCAAGCACGCTCGCGTGCGCCTGTACGCTGGGGGTTCTTGCCATGATCAGACTTGAATCTTGGAAAACGAGTAGCTTCCCAGCAGCAGGAGCAATAACGCTACGGCCGCGAGTGCGAGGACGTCCGTAATAGCACTGAAATGCGAGAGTCCGAGGAAAGCTGCCCGCAAACCATCCACTCCGTAGGTGAGCGGGTCGAGCCGAGTGATGAACGTCATGACTTTCGGCAAATTAGTCAACGGGAACAGTGCGCCTGACAGAAAAAATAGAGGCAGCACGAGAAAGTTCATGACAAGCTGAAAGCCCTGCATATCCTGAAGCGTGGAGCCGATGGCCGTGCCGAGCGCTCCGAATACTAAGGCGACCAAGGCCATGAAAAATAGAGCTTCGGGCAACACGGTCCAGCTTGCGGGCCGAAAGCCGGCTATCAGGCACACCACGAAAACCAACAGGCCCTGTATGATCGCGACCGTAACGCTGCCCAGAGTCTTTCCGATCATAATCTGTATGCGTGGCACCGGCGCCACGAGAGTTTCTTTCAGGAATCCGAACTGGCGATCCCATAGCAGGCCGATTCCCGCAAACACCGATGAAAAAAGTATGGTCATGGCGATAATTCCCGGCGCCATGAATTGCAGGTAGCTCCCATTGCCCGCCTTCATAAAGACCGGCCCAAGGCCGAAACCAAGAGCAAAGAGATAGAGCGTGGGTTGGCCGAGCGACGCGATGATCTGCACGCGAGATCGCTTGTAGCGAAGCAGCTCGCGCAGCCAGAGAATATAAATGGTTTTCATTTAGCGCTTCCACATCTTTCCGAATTGCCGCATCTGGTCCACCGAAGTGGCGCTCTCGTCACGAATCGTCGCGCCGGTCAGGGCAAGAAAGGCTTCTTCGAGCGAATCGGTAGTGGTTTGTTCCTTCAGCTCAGATGGCGAGCCGAGAGCGATTATTTTGCCGTGATCAATGACCGCAATCCGCTGGGCTACACGCTCCGCTTCGTCCATGTAATGAGTGGTCAGGAAGACCGTGACGCCTTCGCTCTCGTTCAGAAGCTTCACCTGTTTCCAGAGCTGATTGCGGCTTTGCGGATCGAGACCGAGAGTGGGCTCATCGAGAAACAGAATCAGTGGAGCGTGCAGCAGGCCCCGAGCAATCTCGAGACGGCGCTTCATGCCCCCCGAGAATTTTTTCACTAACTCCCCGCGGCGTTCCCAGAGATCGAAAAGCTTGAGCACCATTTCCATGCGCTCCCGCCGCTGCTTGCGAGGGACGTGATACAGCACACCATGGAGATCCAGGTTCTCGAAAGCCGTCAACTCTCCATCCAGACTCGGGTCTTGAAACACGATGCCGATCTGCCGTCGCACCTGCATCTGCTCGCGAAACGGATCGAAGCCATTCACCCGGACTTGGCCGCCGGTCGGCGAGAGCAGGGTGGTCAGCATCTTGATAGTGGTGGTCTTCCCCGCCCCATTGGGGCCGAGGAACGCGAAGATCTCGCCTTTTCGCACGTGAAAAGAAACGTCGTTCACGGCCGTGTTTTCGCCAAACTTCTTGGTCAGATTCGTGACGTGAATCATGCATATCAATACTAAACGGTTTAGTTATTGACGTCAAGGAATTTCAATCGCGACAATAGAAGAGGAATGGTGCAACTTGCGGGCGCTGGTAAGCGCTTCGGACACAAATTATTATTCGATGAGCTCGATTGGCTCATCACTCCCAAGGAGCGCACTGGTCTGGTGGGCGGCAACGGCACCGGCAAATCGACCCTGCTCAAAGTCATTGGGGGGATCGAGTCGCTCGACTACGGAACGCTTTCTGCGATGAAGGGAATTCGCCTCGGCTACCTGCCGCAGGACGGGCTGCAGGTCGGCGGCCGAACTGTGTTTGCAGAATGCCTCAGCGTATTTGCCGGCGTGAAAGAGCTCGAGCAGGAGATCGAGTCACTCACCGCGCGAATGAGTGAACTCGATCCGGACAGCGACGAATACAGCCAGGTGGCGGACCGTTTCGAGCGGGCCGATAGTGAGTTTCGCGCGCGCGACGGCTATGCGATTGAGGCGCAGGTGGGAAGCGTGCTGTCGGGGCTCGGGTTCGCCAAAGATGACTGGCTGCGGCAGACGGAGGAATTTTCGGGCGGCTGGCAGATGCGTATCGCGCTTGCCAAGTTGTTGCTTGAGAAGCCGAATGTACTGCTACTGGACGAGCCCACAAATCACTTGGATCTCGAGGCGCGCGATTGGCTCGAACAATACTTGGTGAATTACGAATACGCGTACGTCCTGATTTCTCACGACCGGTACTTTCTGGATGTGACGGTCAAGAAAATCGCCGAGATCTGGAATAAGCGAGTCACGTTCTACACGGGCGGCTATGAAAAATATCGCCAGCAGAAGGCTGAGCGGCTGGCGCAGCTCGAAGCCGCATACAAAAACCAGCAGGACAGGATTCAACAGCTCGAGGCGTTTATCAGCCGTTTTCGCTACCAGGCCACCAAAGCGAAACAGGTGCAAAGCCGCATCAAGGAACTGGAGCGCATCGAACGAATCGAACTGCCGCCCGAGGAAGAAACGATTCATTTTTCGTTTCCGCAGCCGAAGCCCAGCGGCCGGATCGTAGCTCAGTTCAAGGATGTAGCGAAGAGCTACGGCTCGAAAACCGTTCTGCAAGATGTCAATTTCACTATCGAGCGGGGCGATCGCATCGCGCTTATAGGAGTCAACGGCGCGGGTAAATCGACGCTCATCAAACTGCTCTCCGGGACGGAACCGCTCACGGGCGGCGAATACACGCTTGGCCACAACGCCACGCCGGATTATTTTGCGCAGGATCAATACAAGCAATTGGACGTGGACGCGCGCGTGCTCGACGACCTCAGTTCCGCCGCCCCGCGCACGACCCAGACCGAGCTGAGAAACCTGCTCGGCTGTTTTCTATTCAGCTCCGACGATGCCTTCAAACGGATTGGGGTCCTCTCGGGCGGCGAGCGCAACCGCTACGCGCTGGCCCGCATGCTTCTGCACCCCGCCAATTTCCTGCTGCTCGATGAGCCTACCAACCACCTGGACATGCGGGCGAAAGACGTGTTGCTCGAAGCGCTTGAAAATTTCACCGGAACCGTCGTATTCGTTTCGCACGACCGCTACTTCATAGAACATCTGGCAACGCGTGTCTACGAGATTGCCGACCATACCGTGCACGTATTTCCGGGCAACTACGCCGATTACTTATGGCGCAAACAAGGCGGCGCTGAACGCACTCCCACGCTCGATGACGTGCTGGTAGGAGTTCCGCCGGCTGACCCGATCCCGCTACCATCACGCGGGAGTTCCACGGCGAAGCGCATCAATCCTATTAAGCTTCAGCGCATGCAGGAGCAGGCCAAGCAATTGGAAGCGCGAATAGCGGATTTGGAAGCCGAGGTCCAAGCCGCGGAATTGGGGCTTTCCGATTTCGTTGGCGCGGACGAAGCCCTGCGACTTTCCAATTTGCTAGAATCCCAGCGCGCAGCGCTCGCCCAGGCGATGGCCGAGTGGGAAAATGTCACCGAGCAGATCGAAGCGACAGCCTAAGTTATTCGGGCGGAACCTGTGTATCGGTAGGCTTCTTGCGCCGCACTTCATCCCAGCGGCGCACCAGCTGGCGCCATTGATCGAGAGTGAGAACGCTGCGCAATTGCACGCTCATTTCGAGCAGGACACGAGTGGAGTTCGCTCGCGCCACAGACACGCGCTCGATCACTGGTTTTGCGACCTCCGGCTGGACCTCCGGCTCGTTCATCAGATCTTCCAGCGCTCCTTCGGCCTTGTTCACACTGTTGCGAGCGTCTAAAAGACGGTCGCGATACGAGCGCACGATTTGGCGGATCTTCTGATTTTGCGTGGCGCTTAGCCCCAGATCGCCCACAACCGGGCTATTCCACCACGGAAAGTTCGCGCGGTTCTGCGCCAGGCCGCAAACGGCCGCCAGCAGGCCAAGCACGAAGATACGGACCTGTCGAGATCTCACCCCAGACTTCATTCCTCAGATCTCATTCCTCAAATCTCATTCCTCAAACAAGGCCCGCAATGGCGCGGTCGAGGGAGGCTCGGAATCGGTCGCCATACAACTCACGTCCTGGGCAAGTTGAGCGTCGCTCACATGACGATTGACCATCACTTGCCGGGACCGTTGGTCATACACTACAACACCGCCGGCCAGCACCAGTAGTGCTGCGGCGGCGGGGGCCCATCGGCTCACGGAAATGCCAGTCCACCAATTTGCCGGCTGGCTCAACTTGGCATAAATACGGCGCCGCTGCTCCATCAGGAAATCGTAGCTGGCCTCTTCGTGGCCCGGCGCGCCCAGGTCCGCTTCAAGCGCTCGCCGCTGCATTTCGGCAGCGGACAACCGCGCTCGGCATTCCCGGCAACCATCTATGTGTCCATCTCCCGGGCCAACGCCATACAGATGCTGTATCAGTTCGTCATCTGTCCAATGCCCTGACAATCTGGACTCGATGCTCATAATTCCTCCGCACGTCTTAGCTGCGTGCCTGGTAAAGATCCTTGAGTTCTTCCCTCATCTTATTCAAAGCCCGAAACAAGTGGGCCTTGACGGTACCTACGTCTAGTTGTAGTACGTCGGCAATATCCTCGAGAGGCATGGACTCATAGTGCCGCAAAGAAAAAACGGCGCGCTGCCGCTCCGAGAGCTTGCCGACCGCTACATCCAGTCTTTGCTGGATTTGTTTTGCAAAAAACAAGCGTTCCGCGTCCGGCCCACCGCCCGGGGTGGCCTGCAAAATGAATTCCTCATCCGCCGGTGGCGGCCGCCGCTGCCAAACCTTCCAGGACCTCGACCGCAAACGATCAAGGCAGGTATTCACGGCAATGCGAGTGATCCACTTGCCCGGGCTGTGCATGTCAGCCGGCTCGCTTCCGTTCCTGCTTAGCGCTTTAAACGCCTTGAGGAAGGCGTCCTGGGTTGCCGAATCGGCTTCATCGGGATCCTGCAGCAAGTGCCGGCATAACAGAAAGATCCGCTTCTGCTCGGAGGCCATCCAACTGCCGAAATTTCGAAGGTCGCCGCCAACATGGATTTCGCCGTCCAGTGGCTCGGCCATCAAGCCCATCATAAGCCGTCACTTAGCAGGAACGAGAATTCCCGGCAATTGGTTTACAGTGCGATTATCGGCTGGCAGACGCAGGAAATCCGTGTCGGCGGGAAGTTCACAGACGTTATGCCGCGGCAGGTCGATGACGTTATCACCCGTAATCGCTCGCAGCCATCGCACATAGGGTTTGCCGGTAGTATCTTGGCAATCCAGGGGCACATCCAGGGTGAAGTCGTCGTCCACGCCGGAAAGGTTGAGAACAACGCCTCTTGCAGCTTTCTGAAGCGCCATTCGTGGCAAGCCCGTACCATAAACCCAGGATTCGAAGAATAAAGTCAGGGTTCGGTCAGGCTGGTTCGCAGGTACGAAGCCGGCCGCTAGCTCGCGAAAATCTTCGTTACTGATCGGCTTCGTCGCATACCGCTCGAGCATGCCTATCTGAAGCTTGCGAAAACCGTCGTCGCCCAGCCGCCGGTGAAGCATATGTAAGATCCAAGCGCCCTTTTCGTATACAACGGCGTGCCAAACATTCAGTCCGGAATTATCGAGCAGACGCTCGCCAAAATCGACCGGCCCAGCGGATTCCACCGGCTTGCCGTCTTGTTCCTGGCCAAGGTCATCCCGAAAACTCTTGAGCGCAGAATCCAATTCCGTACTTCCCTTAATGCGTTCCAGGTACTGAAGCGCCGAATAGTTGGCCATCGCCTCCAATAACCAGGCAGCCCGGTAGTCCGCCTGACTGACGATATTGCCCCACCATTGATGGGCGAGCTCGTGGGGCAGCAGGAGCTCAGAAAAAAATGAATTTCGGCGCGGATCGCGCAACGCCGGCGGGCGATCCTCCTCTCGCATGTAGGCGATGTTCGAAAGATAGATCAATCCCGGAAAGCCCTGGCCGAAATATCCCTCGATCGGAGAAATCGCTAGACTGTGGATGGGAAGAGGCATCCAACGTCGCGAGTAGTAGTCGAGCACGCCGGCCGCGTCCGCTGGGATAGAAAGCGCCGGCTCGGAACTGATGCCGCGATTGGCGTACACGTCAATGAGATAGGGGCCGTGAGTCTCGCTCGCGATGGTGTAATCGCCGAGGTTGAAGCCAGCCAACGGCTCCGCGACCGGCGTCTTACGATGCACCGTCCGCACGCTGTCCTTGACTTCTTCGCTTACCGGCTCGCCGGTCGCCACTAGGCGCAAATTCTCCGGACAATGGAAGATTAGGTCGAAGGTCGTCAACATAGGACTGATGAACGGATACCACTGGTTTCGCTCATCGACGAAGTAACCGCCCGTACCGGTCTGGCGAATCACTGACCCTTCATAGCGCACTTCGATTTGATGCGCCGTGGAGGGCGCAAGCGAAGAGGCGGCAATCAGGAGAAATGCGCCTGCGCCTTTTGTCTCCATACTGCCACTCGACTTACGTTGGAAAACCTCAGCCGCCGTTCCGTCGATTAGAGCAGAGATGACGTGCAAACGCGTCGCTAGGTTCAACATCACTACTGGGCCGCCGCTATCGTCGGCTGTGTATTCAAAACGCGCCACCGACGACATACTGAGATCGGGATGAATGGTCGTCTCTACTCGATAATTTTTGAGCCGGCCCGCATTGCCTACAAATGGCGGCGCACCTCGCGGACGAAAGCTGGTCCAGACCTGAAAGCGTGGCTCGGAGCCTGAAATTGTAGCGGCCGCGAGGCGTCCGATCGAGACCGGCTCAAATTTATCGGGATCGTATCCCACGTCAAATGCGCCTTGATCGCGGCCACCGATCATCCCATAGAAAAAGCCGCGCGCGCGCGGATGATGATCGAGAAGCGCTGCAACGAGGCGAACTTCGATGACCGAACAGTTCTCGCGTAGAATGCTGTTGGCTTCCTGAGCCAATTCCGGAGCGAGGTCCGCCGCCAGGTGTACCGGCCGCTCTTCGATCTGCTGACGTAACTCTTCGGCAGTGTTATCGGAGAAGAAAAAAACCGCTGAATTGAGATGTTCGTCGAGATTCGGTGTCTTCGAGAAGCGCAGAAGCGAAGCACGCTCGCTGCGCTGCGGCGGGAAAGTGAGGACTTCTCCATCGCCACCCTCCGAATGCGCCGTGGTGAAAACGACGGCCACACGGCGGCCCGCGAGCGGGGCAGCAAACGAGAGAACGCCTTCTGTCAGATAGATTTTCAGATCGCCGCGGGACAATTGAAGATCACGAACGTGGTACGTCTGAGCCGGATCGATTGAAAGCTGCTGCAACTCGGCGGCCAGGGCCGCCGCGGTCTGGGGAACATCGGCGCGCACCGGCCCGCAGAGAAGCAAAACGGCGAGAGCCAGATGCAACCGATTCACAAACTACTATTTAATCTCGGCGCTCGTGGGCGTGGCGGGATCCTGGCTCCAATTTTCGCGGATGACGCCCGTTTGATCGGTATAGAACGTGCGCCGGCCGGTGCTGCCAAACGTTTTCGGCACGGCGCTGACGGCATAGCCCATGGGTGTCTGGGTGACCGTGAAATTATAGCCGCTGGATGTTCCGCTAGCCAGATTTCCGGAAATGAGACCGGCCGCCTCAGGTCCCTCGCCCCCACCGGAAGGGGGCGGTCCGAGCTGGGAAATCGCGGTCGCATACTTGCCAAATTGCGATTGGTATTGGATTTCTGTGGTGTTGATCGTGTTAAGCGTTTTAATAGCGGCCATCTCCTGGGCGTTCATGCGCGATTTGCTCATTTGGGGCAAAGCAATAGAGAGAATGATCAAAATGATAGCGATGACGATCAGCAGCTCGATGAGCGAGAAACCACGCTGTTCGCGGCGGCGCCGCTGGAGAATTGGCAGCATACGATTCACATAATACGACGTCACGAAGCTACTTCCCGTTGTATTGGCCATCGCTTAATTAGTGCGTCGAGGGCCTTGAGGCGCTCCCAAAAAGCCGGCAAAAGGTCTAGCCGCAAAGCATTTGCGCCGTCGGAAAGGGCGCGTTCCGGCGCATCGTGTACTTCCACAAAGATGCCCGCAATCCCAGTGGCGGTAGCGGCGCGGGCAAGCGGCTCGATAAACTCGGGTTGGCCGCCCGAAACTCCAGGACCGGCACCCGGAAGCTGCACGCTATGGGTGGCATCGAACACGACTGGATAGCCAGTGGCCGCCAAGCGCGGTAGGGTGCGCATGTCCACTACCAGATTGTTGTAACCGAAGGAAGACCCGCGCTCGGTCAAGATAATTTTGTGATTACCGGTGCTCGCGACTTTCTCGGCGGCATAGGCGAATTCGGCCGGCGATAGAAACTGGCCTTTTTTAATGTTGACCACACGACCAGTCTTGCCCGCCTCGACTAAGAGGTCGGTCTGCCGCGACAGGAATGCCGGTATTTGCAGGATGTCCACGACCTCGGCGGCGGCCGCCGCCTGAGACGGTTCATGAATATCGGTGAGGACGGGAATACCGAGCTGGCGCACTTTATCGAGGATCCGCAATCCTTCCGCCAAGCCAGGACCCCGGTAGGAATTCAGGCTGCTGCGATTGGCTTTATCGAAAGACGCTTTGAAGACGAACATGCCGACGATATCCTGAATCCCGCGGGCCATCCGCAGCACATGCTCTTCGCTTTCGATCACGCATGGGCCGGCGATAAGAGCTAGCGGCGCCGTGTTTGAACAAACGACCGGCCCAACCTGGACGTTCATTCCGCGTGCGAATATTCGCGTGCCGGTACACGCTCTTCCCTGGCTTCCATCAGACGCTGCCTGGCTTCCCGATGGTCGAGCGCGGCTCCGAGGAATGCGGTAAATAACGGATGGGGCTCGAGCGGCTTCGACTTGAACTCGGGATGAAACTGGCAGCCGAGGAACCACGGATGGTCCGCCACTTCGCAGATTTCGACATAGACACCGTCGGGCGTCTGGCCAGTAAGCTGCAGTCCGCCCGCGGTTAGCTGTTCCTCGAATTCACGATTGAATTCGTAGCGATGGCGATGGCGCTCGCTGATCTCCGCGCTTTGATAGGCACGCTGGGCGAGACTGCCTTCTTTCAGTTGGCAGGGATAAGCCCCCAGCCGCATGGTGCCGCCTAGTTCGTCGACGCCCTTCAATTCACGCAGTTTGTAAATCACGCGATACGGCGTGTTGGCATTGCATTCCGTAGTATCCGCGTCGACTAAGCCACAGGCATTCCGGGCGAATTCGACAACCATAATCTGCATTCCAAGGCAGATGCCGAAATAGGGGATTCTGTCCTCGCGCGCGCAACGGATCGCGTGCAGCATGCCCTCCACGCCGCGCTTGCCGAAGCCCCCAGGAACAAGAATGCCATCGAAGCGATGGAGTTGCTTACGGCACTCCGGCCATTCGAGCCGCTCGGATTCGATCCATTCGATGTTGACGCGGGCGCGATGCGCAATACCCGAGTGCAGCAGCGCTTCTTTCAGACTCTTGTAGGAGTCTTCATATTCGACGTACTTGCCGACCAGCCCGATGTTGACTTCACGCTCGGGATTGTTCATGCGCTCGAGCATTTCCGTCCAGCGCGAGAGATTGCGCGAACCGGCATCGAGACGCAGCATGCGGAGGATGGCATCGTCCACGCCCTGATCGGCGAAGACCAGCGGGATCTCGTAAACCGAGTGCACATCCTTCGCCGTGATGACACTGCGGACATCCACGTCACAGAACAGTGCGATCTTTTCCTTGACCTCCTGCGGCAAAGGGCGCTCGGAGCGGCATAGCAGCATATCCGGCTGAATACCGATCGCGCGTAATTCTTTAACGCTGTGCTGGGTTGGCTTGGTCTTGAGTTCCTGCGCGGCGGCGATCCAGGGGACCAGCGTCAAGATGCACAAAGAGGGTGTTCTCGCGGCCTTCCTCGTGCCGCATCTGGCGAATGGCTTCAATGAAGGGCAGGGATTCGATATCGCCGACCGTGCCGCCGATCTCCACAATCGCAACATCCACGTCGGCAGCCACTTTTCGGCAAGCGGCTTTGATCTCGTTGGTTACGTGGGGAATCACTTGCACGGTTTTGCCGAGATAGTCGCCGCGACGTTCCCGGGTAATGATGTTCTCGTATATGCGTCCTGAGGTCAGGTTGTTCACCTGGCTCAGCGGGGCATGCGTGAATCTTTCGTAATGGCCGAGATCCAGATCGGTTTCCGCGCCATCGTCGGTGACGAAGACTTCGCCATGCTGAAAGGGACTCATCGTGCCCGGATCAATGTTCAGATACGGATCGAATTTTTGAAGAGCGACACGGACACCGCGACTTTCTAACAGACATCCAATGGACGCCGCCGCGATCCCCTTTCCCAACGACGAAACAACGCCGCCAGTTACGAAAATGTACTTAGGCAATCCATCCCTCCGAAAGACTTCCCATCAACCAGACCCCAACAAATCACTAACCATGAAAAGCTGGTTTACGCGCTCCAGATCTTCCGGCGTATCGACGCCGAGCGATTCATAATCTGTCGCCGCCACGCGGATGCGGTAACCGTTCTCGAGAGCGCGAAGCTGCTCCAGGCGCTCGGCTTGCTCCAGCGGCCCGACAGTCAAATCCGGATAGCGCAGCAAAAACTCGCGGCGGTACACATATAGCCCGATGTGCTTGAAATAGATCGGCGCTCCCGTGCGCCCGTCGCGCTCGTACGGTATGGGGCAGCGCGAAAAATAAATCGCATCGCCCAGCAGGTTTGTGACGACCTTCACAATATTCGTGTTCAGGATATCGGCAGGATCCACGATCTGCTTTTGGAGCGTCCCCATATCGACGGCTTCATCGCCATGGACCGTCAAAATGGCAGCGTCGATAGCCTCGGGATCGATCAGCGGCTCGTCCCCTTGAATATTGACGTAGAGCGCGGCGTCTTCGGAAGAAGCGATCTCTGCCAAACGATCGGTGCCTGAAGGATGATCGGCGCGTGTCATGCGCACGCGGCCTCCGAATTTATGTACGGCGTTGGCGATGCGATCGTCGTCGGTCGCGACCAGCACGTCGCTGAGATAGCGTGACATGTTCGCCCGCTCCCAGACATGCTCGATCATCGGCTTGCCGGCGAGAGTGGCGAGAGCTTTTCCTGGATACCTGGAGGAGGCAAATCGGGCGGGGATGACACCCAAAATCCGCGTCCGCACATCTGAGTGTAGCACTATGTTTTTACTGCTTCGCTTTCATAACTTTGCGCGCCTGAGGGCCGAGATTTGGACGGCAAGTACGACAATCCGACGCGCGGGAGAATCACCGCCTATTACCAGGTGATCAGCATAGCTTTGCCTTCGCCAGATATATTGGAACTTTATTTTGCGAGTGCTCATCCATGGGCCACCAGGGTATTTGATCAACGGAGGCACAAGATGCACATATTATGGACCCTTATCATCGGACTCGTGATCGGCGCGATTGCTAAGTTTCTGATGCCGGGCAAGGACCCGGGCGGGTTTATCATCACGATCCTGCTCGGCATTGCCGGGTCATTCCTCGCGACCTATCTCGGCAGAGCGATGGGCTGGTACCAGGAAGGCGCTTCCGCCGGCTTCATTATGTCGGTGATCGGAGCGATGATACTGCTTCTGCTCTATCGGCTGCTAGTGAGGCGGCGGCCCGCCCCGTAACGTGAAGAATTAGCCCAGCCGAATGCGGGACACCTAGCGGCGCAGGGTTGCTACTGTATAGCCGGCTAACGAGTCAAACGTGGTATGAACGGGATCAAAACCACGCTGCTGCTCGGATTGCTCAGCGGATTCTTACTAGTAGGGGGCCGTGCGTTGGGCGGTGAACGTGGGCTGTTCTACGGTTTGCTGCTGGCAATCGGGATGAATTTCTTCAGCTACTTCTTTTCGGAGAAGATGGCGCTGATGGCTTCCCGCGCGCAACGCGTCAGCAAGACTGAATATCCAGAAATTTACTCGCGGCTCGAACCGCTGGTGCGCCCGTTGGCCGAGCGCATGGGCATTCCGATGCCGAAACTTTGGGTAACGCCGGATCTTTCCCCGAATGCCTTCGCTACCGGACGCAATCCCGAGCATGCCTCAGTGGCCGTGACCTCGGGAATTCTGCAAATCATGAAGGACCGCGAGTTAACGGCCGTCCTCGCGCACGAGCTTGGGCACGTGAAGAATCGGGATATCCTGATCAGCTCTATCGCCGCGACTCTGGCTTCCGCGATCACATATCTGGCGCAAATGGCGATGTGGTTCGGCGCGGGCAACAGAGACGACAGAGACAGGCGGGACGGCAGCCCGATAGCCGCCTTGCTCATGATCTTCCTTGCGCCGTTGGCGGCGGGATTAATACGGATGGCAATTTCACGAACACGCGAATTCAGCGCCGACGCGACATCGGCGAAGACATTGGGCACCGCCCAGCCGATGATCAATGCACTCGTGACACTCGATTCAGTCGGGAAACAGATCCCGCTCGATGCGTCTCCCTCCATGTCGCACATGTACATCATGAAGCCGTTCGCGGGCGGCAACTTCCTCAAATTGTTCTCCACGCATCCACCCACGGAAGAACGCATTGCGGCTTTGCGGGCGCTGGGCTCGCAATAGTTGCTAGCCTGATAGCCGGAGAACGATTTTGCACAAACGTTTCTGGTTAGCCGCCGGCACGGTGGCATTGTACGCCGTGGCGGCACAGGCGGCGGCCAGTCCCGGCCTGGTGTTGATCTCGATCGATGGCATGCGGCCCGACTATGTCACGCATGCCTCTGAGCACGGACTTAAGATTCCTCACCTGCTGGCGCTGATGAGCGGCGGCGCGTATGCAACCGGAGTACGCGGCGTTTTGCCAACCGTGACCTATCCCAGCCATACAACTCTCTTGACCGGAGTCTGGCCGGCGCAGCATGGAATTTACTCCAACACAACTTTCGATCCGCTCGGAAAAAATCTCGCGGGCTGGTATTGGTATAGCGAAGATAATCACGCGCCCACGTTATGGAAGGCCGCGGCCGATGCGGGTTTGAAGGTGGGCAGCGTGAGTTGGCCGGTAAGTGTTGGCGCAGCTGGGGTTGATTTTCTTATCCCTGAGTATTGGCGGGCCTCGACAGATGACGACTTGAAACTGGAGCGTGCGCTCTCGAGCCCCGGCTTACTTTCACATCTAGAGAAAGAACTTGGACCTTACATTATCGATCTGAACCGCGCCATTCCTGGAGATCGCCAGCGGACCCGTTATGGAGTTGCCATTCTCAAGGAAGATAAACCGGATTTTTTCACAATTCACTTGGCGGCGCTAGATCATCTCGAACATCTGACTGCGCCCTTCAGCAAAGAATCGAACGAGACCCTGGAAGAGATCGATGGCATGCTCGGAGAAATAGAGGATGCGATGCGGGCGACGCATCCGAATGCCGTCATTTGCGTCGTGTCCGATCACGGCTTTGCGCGCATCGATCATCAACTGCACCTGTTCTCTGCGTTCGCGGATGCCGGGCTGGTCACGCTCGACCCGAAAGCGGCTACGCCCAAGGTGGCGAGTTGGAAGGCCATTCCATGGAACAACGGCGGATCGGCAGCTATCGTATTGAAGGATCCGAACGATCAGGCCGTGCGTGCGCAAACCGGGGCTTTGCTCGCTCGGCTGGCAGCGGACCCCGCTAACGGAATCGCCGGCGTGCTGGACGAAAAGGCGATCGCCAGATACGGTGGCTCACCCGGCGCTGCCTTCTGGGTCGACATGAAATCGAACTTCGCGATCGATGCCTCTATTCGCAAACCACTTGTGGCGGAGATATCGCCGCGCGGGACTCACGGTTATTCGCCCGATAATCCGGATCTGCTCGCTTCCTTTCTTATCGAAGGCCCTGGAATTGGGCGAGGCGTGAACCTCGGCGAAATCGACATGCGGAGTATCGCTCCTACGTTGGCGCGTTCCCTCGGCGTCAAATTCACCACGGCTGCGCTACCACCGATTGATCTGAGCGGGAAAGGAGCGCAGTAGCATGCCGGCATGCCAGTAATTTCGGTGAACGTCGGGCAGCCCCGCCAAGTCGAGACGCCGCGCGGCATTGTGATCACGAGCATTTTTAAGTCGCCGGTTGCCGGGCGCGTGGCCGTGCGAAACCACAACCTGGAAGGCGACCGGCAAGCGGATTTGCGCGTGCATGGCGGGCCGAATAAAGCGGTTTATGCCTATTCCTCAGAACACTATTCTTATTGGGCCAAGCAGCTTCCCGATACCGACTTGCCGTTCGGCAAGTTTGGCGAGAATTTGACAACAACGGGGCTGACGGAACAGCAGGCGCATATCGGCGACCGGTATCGGATCGGAACGTGCATCTTACGCGTCACACAGCCGCGCATGCCCTGCTTCAAGCTGGGGATACGGTTCGAACGCGCGGACATGATCAAGCTCTTTTGGAGGAGCGGGTTGTCGGGCGTATATTTCGCGATTGCCAAGGAAGGCGAATTAGGGACCGCCGATGATATCGAGCTCGTGGAGGAGCATCCCGCACGTGTCGCTGTGGCGGACGTCATCAGGGTCTACAAACGGGAGACAACGGATCCCGAGATGTATGCGCGCGTGATGCAGGCGCCAATCGCGGGAAGCTGGAAAGAAGAAATTCGGGAACGCTGGGCACAGATGATGCTGACCGATGCAGACTGACGCGAGACGCCCGGGACGCGTTGTTTTGGAGGGTCGATACGTAACTCTCGCCCCGCTTGATACCAAATTGCATGGCGACGCACTATGGGAGAGCACCAGAGGCGAGCAGAACGATCCACTATGGCAGTATCTAGCCGAGGGCCCATTCCGCAGCCGCGAAGATTTCGACAACACGCTAGAAGGCATGGCCACTTCTGAGGACCCTTTGTTTTTCGCCATTATCGATCGTGCTCTCGAGCGTGCCACTGGCCGCGCTTCCTACCTGCGAATCGATACTAAACATCGCTCCATCGAAGTCGGCAGCATTCTTTACTCGCCCGCGCTGCAGCGAACGCGCGGCGCTACGGAAGCTATGTATCTCATGGCTCGCCACGCTTTCGAGGACCTCGGCTATCGGCGTTATGAATGGAAGTGCAACGCGCTGAATGAACCGTCGCGGCGCGCGGCGTTGCGGCTGGGATTTACTTTTGAAGGTATTTTCCGGCAGCACCAGATTGTGAAAGGCCGGAACCGCGACACTGCCTGGTTTTCCATGCTCGACAAGGAGTGGCCTCAGCGCAAGCAGGCGTTCGAGCGCTGGCTGGATCCCTCGAATTTCTCGGACGACGGCGCGCAGAAGCAGCGTCTGTACGACCTGATTACTGCTTGAGCGCGACCGGACCGAACCATGTGCCGAGTAAGCGGCGCTGCCAGATGGCTCCGCTGCGGGCCCGTTCAGAGGGCGTCGTGAAATCGTATTCGTAGATGAGCGCGCGCATGTAACGCGGCGGTTTTGGGAATGGCGCCGGATCCATCAGCGCCGCCACCGGGACGTCGCCAAGCAGCAGGCGGTACATTAGACTCCCCACCCATGAGTTGCCTTCATATCTTCCCAGAGCCGCAAACCACATCTGCCAATCGAGCCGTGGCTGATAGGGCGCAACGAGAGGAAGACCGCGATGCAGATTTCCAGGTTTGTAGCGGAAGGAATATTCTTTCCAGTTGGCGCTATCTTCGGAGCCCTCGATGACTATTTCCGGCCGGCTTGTCGTCATTACGGCAAAGAGCCCGTAACTGTTGACGATTTCGAAAGGCTGCACAAACGTGGGCGCATGCCCGATGAGTTCCAGGACTCCAGCGATGGCTAGCGCCGCCAGGGCGGCGTTCATGCCGGTAACGACGGCCTTGGATTTCGGGATGTTACCGGAAGGAAACCGGCGGCGAAGCAGGCGACTTAACGGTGCGAATGTAGCATCGTCGAGCCCCCACAAACACAAAGCCAGCGCCAGCAAATTGAAAAACGCATAGTTGCCGGTAAGCAAAATTCCAACCTGCAGGACGATCAAGGCGACAACGCCGATGATCCGCAGCTTTCGTGGAAAGAACAATAAAAAAGGGGCTAGAAGCTCAATGGCAAGGGTTACGGCGGTGAGTGAATCGAGCAGCCAGTTCGGAGCACGGTACATGTAATAAGCAATCGGATTCGGCAGCGGCTGCGTCATGAAGTGATAGCGCAACGCGTGCAGATTCCTCCAGTTGGGATCGCCCGAAGTAAGCTTGACGAGGCCCGACTCGACCATAAGACGGAACAGCAGAAGGCGATACGTCCAGACCAGCCATGGCGCGCCTGCGAATAAGGCGAGAAACCCCGCTTCGAGAAGCAACGCATCCCATTGAAAGGAAGTGAACGGCTGTCCGACGCTCGCGATGGATAAATAGAGCACAAAGCAGGCCGCGGCCATCCAGCGTGACAGGAAGCCGGCGAGCAGGAGCATGCCGCATACGCAGCCAAGCCCGCAAAAGAGCGTCAAGGCGTTGTCGCTCGTATTTATCCAGAACAGCGAGGGCGTATAAAAAAACGCCCGCGCACCCAGTTGCGCCCGCATGGCCGTCATGAGGTTAGCGGCTGGAGCGATTCCCTGCGAACCGGTGAGGCCGAGGATTTGCGGCCAGAGCGAGCCGAAAGCGCACAGGTACGTTAACCCCAAGAGCCTCAGGAACAGAGCTTCCGTCAGTTCAAAAGAACCGGAATTGAGCCTATTGGCGATTGCGCGTAAGTTCATCGGCAGTGACGAAGATCGGCCGGATGTCGACGGGGATATGATCCACCTTCTGGAGCGCCGCGGCAACCGATGGCCGCAGCACGCCCAAGTGATCCAGCAGGGTTTTCGCGGCCGCATAGTCGCCCCGTGCTTCGATTGTGAGCAAGCGCTGCGTGAGGTCGCGAACGGCGCCTTTCACCTTCGCATAATTCACTTCGAAAACGCCGTCCGGCCGCTCGACAAAAGCGCCCTCATCGGTCAGAAAATTAAATTGCAGCGCCATTCCACGGCCGTGGGCTTCATGAATACCGAAGCGCAGCGTGCGGAAAGCGGAAGCCAGAAAGGTATTGTAGAGCTTTTTCTCGTTGGCTTCCCCGCCCTGTAGGATGCCTTTATCGAAGAAATATTGCAGCATGAAGAGTCCGGTTGAATCCGCCTTGGCCTCTTCGATCGTGCTGTAAAGATCCTTGAGTTCGAGACGGACCGATGTCTTCCTACCGTTAACCAGAATTTCATGGGGACCGATGCCGTGGCTGATCTCGTGCGCCAGAATGTGCGTGAAGAACCAATCGAAGCTCAAATCGCCCTGCGCGGCCGGCGGCAGAACCACGCGCGAAATCGGCGTGAGCGTGCCATCGAACTTAGCGTGTTGCACATTTTTGAGCATTACTTTTTTGCTGCCCTTTTCGAGAATCACGCGTTCATCGTTCGGCAGATTATATGCGGCGGTCTGGACGCCATGATTGCCATCGCCCGCCGACAGCAATTCATTGACCACCCGGATCGGCATGTTGGCCGCCAGTTTCGGATTGCGATACCCGGCGTCAATCGGCAAGTTGTTCTCCACTTCTTGCAGATGGCGCGTGAAGTTTTCAAGCTTGGCCGTCTCCTGCTCGTCTTTCAGGCAGACATATGCCTCGAACGAAGCTTTGTATCCGAAAAGCTCATCATTGTATGTCTCGTAGGGGCCGATCGTGATATCGATAGGTGCGTCCAGATCCATCCAGGCCAAATCGCTGGCATAATAATCGTCATCGAGAAATGCCGTGGCACGTGTGTCGAGGAAGCGTTTCAGCGATGCATTGTCCGTGAGCGCCGCCGCTTCGCGCAGCAATTTCGCCGCACGCTCGAGATCGGGACGATAGGCGCGGCTGTAAGGAACAACTTCGAGCGCGCGAGAGCCAGACTTGCGGCGAATCACCGTGAAAAAACTCTTCGCTTTATCCGAGGCCCAGCGCTCGAACTCCTCGCGGGTCATGTCCTCCGGATAAAAGTTGGCAGCAAGCGGTTTGCGCTCAGGTACCCCCGGCAGGAACGCTCGATGATTATCTAGATCCGACCAGGGTCCTTTGTAGAGCTGAAACAACTCCAGCCGCGCCTGACCGAGAGACGAGCGATCCGTGGCAAGCTGCTTTTCCAGAGCCTGGTTGCCGTCCCAGAGTTGCCCAAGGAAAATGTCATCCATGACGCGACCGGCTTCGATCAGTTTCACCAGCGCCCTGCGGTCACCTGCGCTGAGGTGCGCGGTATCAACACGCAACGGGGCTGGCGTGAACTGCGCAGCCATGCGCTTCAAACCGGCGCTGTCTACTTCGGAGCTAAACATAGAGGAAGAAATCGTTAAGAAGAAGATGAGAAGACATCTCATCGCGTTTAGTCGGCCACCATCAACTCGCCCGGCAAGATCGGGCGCGTACGAGGCAGTAATCCGTAAGTGGCTATCACCGCAATCACACTCAGGGCGAGGAGAAACAGCGCCAGCTTCAAAACATCTGCCGCATGGCCTCGCGGCAGGGTTTTCCACATTGCCAGCAGCAGCGTTTGCGCCGTAGTCACGGCCCACACGGCACCGTAAAAATAGCGGCGCTCGGTGCCTTCGCCTTTAGTCGACGCTTTCACCCTAGGCAAAAAACCCGCGACGCCCAGCGCCATAACGATCAAAAAAGCTGGTGCATATCCGTACTGATAAATCTGTCTCAAATACCAACGTCCGCTGAGCGCGGCAACCGAAACTCCCAGCAAATTTAAAGCCGTGAAACTCAGCAGAGCGTTCCAGGCAAACGTGTAGCAGATGCGGCGATACAGTGGATTGGGTTTGTCTTCGGAAAAGCGCAGGATGTACGGCCGCGGTTCCACGCCCGGAAGCTGACCGAAAAAACCGGCCAGGCCAGTCATAGCCACGACGAACGAAAGCCAGCGGAGATTGCGCCAACTTCCGCCGTGAGCAAACAGTTCGAACGTCAACGGCCCCGGCGCTAAAAAGAAGACCCAAATCCAGATTGGCCAATGCGCGATGCGGTACCAGACCTTGTTACTTTCCCGTATTTTGCGCTGGCTTGCGTATTCGACTCGCATTGTTCAAATCGTACCCAATCCATGCAGTAGAGTAGTGGATCATGCCAAACCGGGTTGCCATTTTTGGCGGCGGTGTCGCCGGCCTGAGCGCCGCGCACGAACTGGCGGAGCGCGGCTTCGCGGTGACGGTTTATGAAAAGAGAGACGTCTTCGGCGGCAAAGCTCGCAGCATTCCCGTTCCGAAGACCGGTTCCGACGGCCGCAAAGATCTGCCCGGTGAGCACGGGTTTCGTTTCTTTCCGGCGTTCTACAAACATATTCCCGATACGATGGAGCGCATTCCATTCGCCGGCAATGTCAGTGTCTTCAATAACCTCGTCCACGCTACTCGAATCGATGTGCTGCGCGCAGGCAAGCCCGGCATCGTGCTCGCGGGTCGCAAGCCACAAAATGTGGACGATTGGGTTGTCGCTCTCCGGACGGTTTTCAGTGGCATAGGGGTGGCTGACGATGAAGTTCTGTACTTCGTGGATAGGCTACTGGCGCTGCTGACGAGCTGCCCTGAGAGGCGTCTCGCCGAGTACGAAACTATTTCGTGGTGGGATTTCATCGGCGCTTCGCAACGCTCGAGCGAGTATCAGACTTTACTCGCCCAAGGGCTCACACGCTCGCTGGTTGCTATGCGCGCGAAAGAAAGCAGCACGCGCACCGTCGGCTACATCCTGTTGCAGCTTCTGTTCGGTATTTTGAGCTGGGGAGGCTTCGACCGTCTGCTAGCCGGTCCCACGAACGAAGTCTGGCTCGATCCGTGGCTTAGCTATCTCCGCCAACGCGGCGTTGTGTTCGAGAGCAGCGCGCCTGTTAAGCAAATTCGCGCCACGGCGGCGGGCGTTACGGCGATCACGATCGAGCAGAATGGAATCTCCCGCGATATCCTCTCGGATTACTACATAGCGGCCATGCCCGTCGAAGTCATGGCCGGACTAGTGAACGAGCAACTCAAAGCTGCCGCTCCTTCCCTCGCTAATCTGAATAAGCTTCGCGTGGCGTGGATGAACGGTATCCAGTTCTTCCTGAAGCAGGATATACCGTTGGAATTCGGCCACACGATCTATGCGGACTCGCCGTGGGCGCTGACTTCTATCTCGCAGCGGCAATTCTGGCAACAGGCGCCGCTGGGCAAGTACGGGGACGGCAGCCTCGGGGGAATTCTCTCGCTCGATATTTCCGAATGGGAGCAACCCGGAATTGTCTACGGAAAGCCAGCGAACCAATGCACGGCCGAGGAGATCAAGAATGAAGTCTGGGCACAGGTAAAGGTTCACTTGAACATTGGGGGCGCCGAAATCGCGCGCGACGAGAACGTGATCTCCTGGTTTCTCGATCCGGACGTGCAGTTTCCCAACCCGAGCACCGTAACAAATCTGGAGCCCCTACTGATCAACAACGCAGGATCATTAGCCTACCGCCCGGACGCGGTCACCGAAATTCCTAATTTGTTTCTGGCTTCCGATTATGTGAAGACCTATACGGATCTGGCCACGATGGAAGGTGCAAACGAAGCCGCGCGCAGGGCCGTAAATGGTATTCTCGACCGTTCCGGATCTGCGGCCCAACGCGTCTCAATCTGGCCGTTTCAGGAGCCGGAGTTTTTCGCGCCGCTGATCGAGTACGACCGGCTGCGATTCCGGCTGGGCCTGCCGCATGGAACTTTAGGCAGCGGGCTGTGAACTGAGACCTTAGTTCACGGACATTTTGCGCAGAAGCTTGAAGTCTTCCAGCATTTTGCCCGTGCCGAGAACGACGGACGCTAACGGCTCGTCGGCCAACAGTACCGGCATTCCCGTCTCTACCCGGATACGTTCGTCCAGATTCTTTAGCAGCGACCCGCCACCGGTCAATATGATGCCGCGCTCACTGATATCGCCGCTCAATTCCGGCGGTGTGTTCTCCAGCGCGATGCGAACCGCGCCCACAATCGCGCTGACACAATCGGACAGCGCTTCCCGGACTTCGTCGTCTTGGAGCGTGATCGCTTTCGGCAGCCCATGCACCAGATCCCGGCCTTTGACACAGAGGTTTAAGGGCTTGTCGAGCCGGTATGCCGAGCCGATCTCCATCTTGACCCTTTCCGCCGTCCGTTCGCCGATCAACAGTCCGTGTTTGCGTTTGACATATTCGGCGACCGCATCGTCCATCTGGTTCCCAGCCGTGCGCAGGGATCGCGAGTAGACAATACCGGACAAAGAAATGATCGCGATATCGGTGGTGCCGCCGCCGATGTCGACAACCATGTTTCCGCTCGGTTCCGTAATGGGGAGTCCGGCTCCCAATGCCGCCACCATCGCCTGCTCTACCAGATGCACTTCGCTCGCCTTCGCACGGTAGGTGGAATCGAGCACCGCACGCTTCTCCACTTCCGTGGTCTCGCTGGGCACTCCGATCACAATTCTTGGATGGACCAGCTTCTTCCGCTTATGCGCCTTCTTAATGAAGTACGTGAGCATGTGCTCGGCCATCTTGAAATCGGCGATCACGCCATCGCGCAGCGGTTTGATGGCGGTGACGTTGGCGGGCGTGCGGCCCAGCATTTCCCTGGCCTCCGTGCCGCAGCCGACGATTTCTCCGGTGGCCCGATTCACTGCCACGATGGACGGTTCATCCAGCACGATGCCCTTCCCCGCAATGTAGACTAAGGTGTTCGCGGTGCCAAGGTCAATCGCCAGATCGGAAGAGAACATGCGGAAAAGCGAGCGGTAGGTCATTCACTGTAGTAAGTGAACGCGCCGCCAAACGAGTCTCATCCGGGTACTGCAATTTCTCACATTTTCTAAGTCTTTTTTTTGCATTTCCAAGAAATCACCTTAGCCTTTCGGCCCTCGCAGGTAGTACAACAGTGAGATGACAAAGTTCGCCGCCCTGCTCGCTTTGACCGCCTTATCCCTGTCCGCCCAGGACTGGGCTCGCCAGCGCCTCGAAAAATCGCCGCGCCACCGCGAATGGGTCACAGTGAAGCACGATGGCCGCTCGGTCGAGACCTTTGTGGCGTATCCGGAGTCGAAAGACAAAACGCCGGTCGTTTTAGTAATCCATGAGATTTTCGGCATGACCGACTGGGTTCAGGAGGTGGCGGACGAGTTTGCGGCCGCCGGTTACATCGCCATAGCTCCCGACCTGTTATCAGGAGCCGGTCCCGGCGGCAAAGGCACCAGCAGTTTCCCGGAAGGACAGGCGACAAAAGCGGTCAGCGGTCTAAACGCGGATCAAATTACCGCCGATCTGAATGCAGTCGCCGATTACGGGCTGAAACTTCCATCGGCCACTCAGAAGCTCTACGTTGCGGGCTTCTGCTGGGGCGGCGGCCAAAGTTTCCGCTTCGCGACGAATCGGCCCGATCTCGCCGCTGCGTTCGTCTTTTATGGTCCGCCACCTCAGAAGGATGCCATGAGCCGCATCAAGGCTCCCGTATATGGATTCTACGGCGGCAACGATGCCCGCATCGGAGCCACCATTCCCGGCGCGACAGACGCCATGAAGGAACTTGGCAAGACCTACGAGCCGGTGACCTATGAAGGCGCTGGACACGGATTCATGCGAGCTGGAGAAGCGCCGGACGCGAACGAGGCGAATAGTAAGGCTCGCGGGGAAGCCTGGGATCGATTAAAGAAATTGATGAAGTAACCAGCCTAAGTCATTGCTAAACCGGGTGAATTCTAGGCCAAGCCAACTCAAACCCCTGCTTCTGCAGATTCGTCTGAAGATCTTTGACCAACGCCTTTTGGGAGTGTATGGCGCGGGGCGACTGCCGTGTCCGGATAGCCTGCACCGCCAGCGCGCCGGCTGCTTCGCCGATATTCCATTCGACCGGATGCAGCCGGTAGCAGCCATTTGTGATGTGGGTAGTGCCGATATTCTTGCAGGCGGCGAGCAGATTTTCTACCCGTTTGGGGATCAGCGCGCCAAGCGGAATCTGAAACGGCAGCGAACTGATATCGATGTAATTGGTACCGCCCGCAGTCGGATGCAGATCGATCCGATAGCAGCCGATGCCTACTGAATCATCGAACGTTGCGGCCTCGGCGCTGCCGCGCATCTGTGCGCCAACATGCTGCTCGAGTATCGTGAACTCGGCTTGAATGCGCCGCGATTCGCGGATGTAGGCAGCCTTGGCGAGCCCGTCTTCGGTACCGGCTATATCTTTGCGCAGCCGAAGACCTTTCCACCCTTGCCCTCCGTCAGGCCTGGGCGCATCCGTTTGCATCCAATACAGTAACGACAAACTGAGTTGCCGCGCCTGCCGAAGATATTCTGACTGCTGCTCGGGGGTGGACGTCAAAAGATCTCCCAGCCAGAAATCATTCTGAGGCCAGTTGACGAGCGATATGTCGCTCCGGTAGGCGCCGGATGTGAAATTCGCGCGATCCACGATGCGGCGGTACGTCCAGAGGTTCAAACCCGCGCGGCCGGCTTCCCCTGGATTGGGCTCGAAGAACGCATCGCGAGGTTTTAAGGTTCGCGGATCGGAGGCTACCCAGCTCAACAAAGAGCCTGTCCAGGGCGGCGTCAGGGCCGGCACGTAAGACCGCCATTTGGCGTAATCGGCGGGCTTTTCAATCGTGTGATCTTCGCCCTCCAGATGATCCATTGCAAAGCAGAAGGTGAAGGATTGGCTGTTGGCCGGCTGCGCCGCTTCCGCCGCGTGGGCCTCCCCTGTCTGGGCTCGCGATTCCGCTCCAGTCACAAATTCGGTTTTTGTAAGCGGCAACAGGTCGCCTAATTCGGTCGCATCCAGAAAATATTTGGCCGTGATCGTCCGGGTGCGCGCGTGCCGCAGATCGCGCACCGTCACGCTCGTCACACGATCGCCGGCTGTCGTCGCACTCTCGGGCGCGTGCTCGAGAAGAATGCTCAAAGTGCCCGCGCTCCGATATGGCGCCAGCATGTTTTCGAGAACCGCGAGCGAAACGCGCGGCTCGTGCGTCAAACGAGAAACACTTCCGTTTCCGGGATTCAAGTTGACTCGCGCGCGTGCCGCCTCCGTGACCGGATAGTTCATGCGGTAGAAATCGCGCACGGCATTGCGATACGCCCGGTAGCTCGCAGTGCAGCCGAATTCCTCGATCCACGGATGCTCGTCGGGCGGCACTGCCTGACTGGTGAGTTGCCCGCCTATCCACTCGGTTGCTTCCGTCAACACAACGCGCATACCGTTACGCGCAGCCGCCAATGCCGCGGCGCATCCTCCGACGCTCGCGCCTATTACCGCTATGTCACATTGAATTTCAGCGGCCTGGCTCAATAAGGAAACAGCGGGCAAAACGAGAAAATCGCGGCGGCGCATCGCACGTACTCCTTGGACTACTTGAGATACGATACCAGCGGGATCACCATGAAGACCAACCGCAGAAGCTTTCTTGTTGCCAGCGGCTTGAGCGCGCTGGCCTCTTCCAGAGCCGCGAGTGCAAGCGATTCTATTCGCCTCGGTGCAATCGGTTGCGGAGGCCGCATGCGCGGCGATCTCAACGCGGCGGATGTCGGCGGAGGATTTGAGCTGGTCGCCGGCTGCGATGTATACGAGCCGCGCCGCGACGAAATCCGCGAACGTTCGCACGATCTCGCGAGCACCCATCTCGACTATCGCGAGTTGCTGGACAAAAAAGACATCGATGCCGTCCTGATTGCCGCGCCCGACCACTGGCACGTCCGGATCGCCTGCGACGCTTTGGCCGCCGGTAAAGATGTCTATCTCGAAAAGCCTGTCACGCACACATTAGAAGAGAGCGACACGCTGATCAGCGCGGTTCGCAAGTCGAAGCGAATACTGCAATCCGGCATGCAACAGAGAAGTTGGAGCCACTTCCAAGATGCCGTCGACCTTATTCAAGGCGGAAGCCTTGGCCGCATAACACGTATCCGCACGTATTGGTTTCAGAATTATCAAAGCACCGCGCCCCCAAAGCCGGTCGACCCTCAGTTGCTCGATTGGAAGCGCTGGCTGGGTTCGGCTCCCGACCAGCCGTTCGATGAAGAAAAGTTTCGTCATTGGCGCTGGTTCTGGAATTTTGGCGGCGGCGCGATGACGGATCTCTTCACCCATTGGATCGACGTCGTCCACTGGGCAATGAAGAGTCCGGAACCGCGGCTTGTGCAAACACTCGGCGATCGCTATGTTTTCGACAAGTGGGATTGTCCGGACACCATTCAATCGGCGCTACGCTATCCGGATTTCGAGGTGGGGTACGAAGGGACGATGGTGTCGTCGATCGACGATGGGGGGCTCGAGTTCCGTGGAACGCAAGGAACCTTAAAGATCGACAGGCGCGGTTTTGGGATTCATCGGGAACACATCAAAGGCGAAAATCCTGTGTTGAGCGAGCGCAGCGTCGCGGACGGAACGATTGCGCATGTGCAGAATTTTTTCGCCTGCGTGCGCGATCGCAAAGAACCGGCGGCCCCGGTGGAAGCCGGTGTGGCCGCCGCGCGAGCGGGCCACCTCGCGAACCTCGCCTTGCGGCGCGGCGAAAAAGTGGCCTGGCCGCTCAAACCTACTCCTGTTTCTTAAACGCCTTGTAAAAGAATGTATTTTCCGGATGGTCGCGTACGGTGTAATCCGCCGGCACCTGAAATAACGAGGGATCAGGCTCAGCGCGCTGAATATTGGTGAGCTTGTATGTGGTGTCGCCGATCCGTGGATCGCTGCTCTTGCTGGTGACCAACACCTTCAGCTCCGGCGAATACCACGTCTCGGTAGTAATCACGATAGGCAGTGCATTGCCCATTTGTCCGGCCTCGATGGTTCGTGTAATGCGTGTTCCTTGCGCCGGCACCCCTTCCACGTTTTGGGCGCCCAAATCCGTTTTGCTGCCATCCCCGCGTGCGCCGTCCATTATGGTCGCGAACCCCATTTCCGGTGCTGCGGAGGTTGTGGCGAAAAACGTCTTCGTCCCCGCCGCCATCCCGGGGGGAGGGGCCGGCATACCCAGGCCAAACACTGCGCCCGCTTTTACCGGCGGCATCGGCATTTTAGTCGCGGTCTTGGTTTGCGCATCCAAGGTCCAGTGCACTTGGGCCACTGGATCGTCGATCATGATCAGGTGCGGCGCTTCGCCACCGGCAGACAAGGCGGGAAGAGCTTCGTCTCTGCGTACTCGTCCACTGCCGTCGCGCGCCACGCTGCCTGTCGTGGTCTGCTCGATGCGGTTTCCGTCCGCCAAGACTTGTACGTGCTGTGTAACGACCTCCGCCGAGTAAGGCGCCCCGGTGACTTTTCCACCCGGCCCCATCATTGCTCCCGTTACTCCAGCCACCGCGAACCTGGCTGGCTCGCCCATTCTGATTGTGACCGCCTCTTTTGGGCCGTCCGTGGTGACCTGGCCCACTGCGCAGGCCGCGCAGAAGACCGACAAGATTGCTGTTTTGTACATACTTTTCTCCTCCTACTTAAAACCGCTCTACGGAACAAACCGCACGGCCCGCGCCATGCCATCCTGGCCGATCAGCAGATCCGCACTGATCTCTTTACGCCCTCCGGGGTCGAATGGCACGCCCAAAGCGCTCGCTTGCGCAGGCGGAATAGTGACGCGGACCACTACCGCATGTTCCATCGGAACATCGCTCTCCGCGTAAGGAAGCGCGAGAAAACCCGGGGGGCCGACATACGAGCTTTCGGTCACCGCTGCCTTACGCGCGTGCCCCTGCCAGAGCACATACGACGCGCCGCCAATCGCCAAAGAGGCCGCCAACGCCGTCAGATACTTCCAGGCGCGGCTCCTTCGCTGACGCGAGCGGAAAATTTCGCGCAGCCGCTGCTCGCTCTCGACGCTTGCGCCTTGGGGAGACGCCTCCGCCAGTTCCCGCAGCCGCTGTCTTAAATCATCCTGGCCGATCATACGGGACACCTCTCACCATTGCGCAGTTTCGCACCCAAAATCGTCCGCGCCCGATGCAATCGCGAGCGCACCGTACCGACGGCGCATCCCAAATGCTGTGCCGCTTGCGCGTAGTCCATATTCTCGAGATCGCAAAGCACCACGACTTCGCGGTAGTTTGGCGGAAGACTCAATATCGCAGCGCGCAGGGTCCGGACTTCCTGTTGTCTGCTGACCGATTCGAATGACTCCGCTTCGACCGCGGGTTCCGTCCGCTGCCAAATTCGCAGATCCCCGGCTTTGCCGGAGCTGCCGCCGCACTTTGTTTCGCGCGACGCCGATCAAATACGCTTGCAAATCGCCGCGCTCGACCGAATATTTCCGCGATTCGGAAAGCAACGCCAGAAAGACGTCCTGGGTCACCTCTTCCGCCGTCTCCCGCTGCCCGGACATGTGCAGCGCAAACCGGAAGATTGAGCCCTGATGGCGATGGTACAGCGTCAGAAAGGCCGCCTCATCGCCTCGTGTAGACATCTGAAGCAACTCGTCGTCGCTCCGTTGATCGGTGGCCGCCTTCTTTCTCACGCCATCTGCATACTTTCACATTGTATTGCCATGGACTGCGAAAAAGTTCCCGAATTGCATGGCTCTATCTCGAGCCACCCCCGCGATACCATCTTCTCTTGCACACCGTTCCCGACCTCGAGATCGCCGAACGCACTCGCCGGCGTGTAACTCGACGCCTGATGCCGTTTCTGATGCTGGTTTATCTGTTCGCCTACATCGATCGCGCCAACTTGAGCGTAGCCAAGCTGCAGATGCAAGGCGACTTGGGTTCAACGACGCAATCATCGGCCTCGGAGCGGGAATTTTCTTCATGGCTACTTCCTGCTCGAAGTGCCAGGAACACTGATCGTCGAGCGCTGGAGCGCGCGCCAATGGCTCTCGGGCATCATCATTGCCTGGGGCATCGTCGCAACGATAACCGGGTTTCTCGGCATTTCTTTCTTGAGCGGCGGAAGCCGTACCCACACCTTCTATACTTTGCGGTTCCTGTTAGGCGCCGCCGAGTCGGGCTTTTTTCCCGGCGTAATCGTTTATCTCTCGCATTGGTACCCTTCTGGCGGAACGGGCGCGCGCGAAAACCTACTTCATGCTCACGCAGCCGCTTGCGATCATGATCGGATTCGCACTGTCACGCTGGATTTTAGAAACCGTCCACTGGCGCGGCTTGGCCGGTTGGCACTGGGTCTTCATACTGGAAGGATTGCCCTCGATCGTATTCGGGATTGTCACATTTTTTTATTTGACGGACCGGCCGCGAGACGCGCATTGGCTGGCACCCGACGAAAAGCAATGGCTGATTGAACAACTGGAGAAAGAAGCGCGCGAGCGTTCCGCCGCCGGCCGCGTCCGCGTGCTCGACGCACTGCGCCAACCCGCCACGCTGCTCTTGATCGCAATCTACTTTCTGATCGTAAGCGGCAACCAGGGTCTGATCTTTTTCCTGCCATCGGTGGTGGACGAAATGAAAAGCTTGCCGGTCGTCACACGCACCTTGGTCACCATGCTTCCTTATCTGTTGGGGATCGGAGCAATTCTAATCGCCGGATTGTCGGCGCATCGCACCGGGGAACGCCGCTGGCACACGGCCGGGCCCATGTTCCTCAGCGGTATCGCTCTTGCATTCGCCATTCTCTCCGGCCATCGTTTGGCCAGCGTCATTCTCTTTTACTGTCTGGCCGCGGGCGCATCCCAAGCCTACCTGCCGGCATTCTGGACTTTGCCCACAGCCTATTTCGGCAAGACTGCCGCGGCCACCGCCATTGGACTGATCAATTCCATCGGAAGTCTGGGCGGGTTTGCCGGCCCGTATCTTTTTGGATACTTGAGGACGTCGACCGGAAGCTTCGAAGCCGGCCTTTGGTGCCTGGTAGGCTGCTCTTTGCTGGCTGGACTTCTCGCCACACGTATAAAAATTTATGCCACGAAAAATTAACGCGGAAGAACTCCGCAGCTATCGCTGGTTCGGCCGGGACAACATGCCTGGCTTCAGCCATCGCTCACGCATGAAGCAAACCGGCTACCGCAAGGAAGACTTCACGGGCAAACCGGTGATCGCCATCGTCAATACATGGAGCGAGATCAACCCGTGTAACATCCATCTGCGGGACCGCGCCGAATTCGTGAAGCGCGGCGTGTGGCAGGCGGGCGGCTTTCCTGTCGAAATCCCGGCCCTCTCCATATCGGAAACTTTCGCAAAGCCGAGCCCCATGCTCTACCGCAATCTGCTCGCGATGGAGGCCGAAGAGGCGCTGCGCAGTCTCCCCGTCGATGGCGCCGTGCTCTTGGGCGGGTGCGACAAAACCACTCCCGCGCTCCTTATGGGCGCGATCAGCATGAACATCCCGGCCATTTATTTACCCGGTGGTCCGATGCTGCGCGGCAATTGGAACGGCAAGCCCCTCGGCAGCGGCACCGACATGCGAAAATTCTGGACCGAACGCTGCGCCGGCACGATTACCGAAAGCGACTTGCTTGGCGTGGAGGACGGCATTGCACGGTCGCCGGGATTTTGCATGACTATGGGCACCGCGTCGACCATGACCGCGCTCTCAGAAGCCCTCGGCATGACTCTTCCCGGCGCATCGTCCATTCCGGCCGTGGATTCGAATCATCCTCGCATGTCCATGGACTGCGGCCGCCGCATCGTAGAGATGGTGTGGGACGATCTCAAACCATCCGATATCCTGACCCGGGAAGCTTTTGAAAACGCGATCGCCGTCGATATGGCGATTGCCGGCTCCACCAACGCCATCATCCATCTGGTCGCGCTCGCGGGCCGCCGCGGCATCACTCTTGATTTGGAAGTTTTCGACCAAATCTCACATCGTGTGCCGGTCCTGGCGAATATTCGACCTTCAGGCGCATTCCTGATGGAAGACTTCTATTACGCCGGCGGATTGCGGGCACTGATGTCGGAAATGCGCGACCTGCTGCACCTCGATTGCCTCACGGTGAATGGCGAGACCCTCGGCAAGAATCTAGGCGATGCGCAGTTAACTAACCCCGAAGTCATTCGTCCGCGCAAGAATCCTATCGCCACAAGCGGCGGAACCGCGATTTTGCGCGGCAGCCTCGCGCCCGATGGAGCCGTCATCAAGACCTCCGCAGCCACCCCAAAACTGCTGAATCATACCGGCCCCGCCATTGTGTTCAAAAATTACGACGACCTCGAAGCGCGCATCGACCAACCGGATTTGCCCGTTAGCGAGGATTCCGTACTCGTTCTTCAGTCCGCGGGCCCGCTTGGTGGACCTGGTATGCCGGAATGGGGCATGTTCCCAATTCCCAAAAAGCTCCTCGACAAGGGCGTTCGTGACCTCGTGCGTATCTCTGACGCGCGTATGAGCGGCACGGCCTATGGGACATGTGTACTGCATGTATCGCCGGAAAGCCACATCGGAGGACCGCTGGCCTTGGTCCAAGATGGCGACCGGATTCACCTCGACGCCGAATCCCGCAAACTCGATCTACTAGTTTCTCCACAGGAACTGGAAGCCCGCCGCGCCCGCTGGACCAAACCCGCGCCACGCTACGAGCGGGGTTACGGCGCACTCTATCTGGAACGGGTGACACAGGCGAATCGCGGCTGCGATTTCGATTTTCTCGGATCGGCTGCTCCAACGCCCGATCCGGATATCCATTAAGCGAGGCCGTTTTACTCGCTAAAGACGTAAGCCGGGATCTTTCGCGAGCGCTGCTCCCAAGCGTATAGCAGTATGAGCGCGATGGCCACGAGAGCCAACGTCAGTCCCCACCACAACCCCGTTACGCCGCGTCCGGCATGGAAGCAAAGCAGGTAACCCACCGGCAGGCCGAACACCCAATATCCACCCAGATTCACCAGCATGGGCACGCGCGTTTCGCCAATCCCGCGCAGCGCGCCGGTTGCGACAGTCTGGACGCCGTCGAACAATTGGAATAGCGCGGCAATCGCAAGCAACCCCACCGCGCTTTGTAACACTCCTGTGTCGTGTGTAAAGATTCGGAGGATCGGCCGCGGAACGAACCAGAATGCGAGCGCCGTGCATGCCATGAAAGCGACGGCCAGCGCAAGCGCGATAAATCCGCTCCGCCGCGCCACCGCCGGTTCGCCTCTTCCGACCGCCTGACCGACGGCCACAGCCGCCGCGGACGAAATGCCAAGCGGGACCATGTAAGCGACCGCCGCGCAGCTTAGCGCGATCTGGTGCGCCGCAAGCGCCGCGGGAGCGAGCCGCGCGGCCAGGATGCCGGCCGCTCCAAAAGCGCCGATCTCGAGCAGAATTTGCGTGGCTGCGGGCAATCCGATGCCCAGGAGCCGAGTCATTCTCTGCAGATCCGGCTTGCGCAACAAGCTGCGGACTCCGGCTTCATAACCGCGCTCATACCACCAGATGAAGAACAGCAGCATACCCGCCATGTAGACGCGCGCGAGACAAGTGGACAGCGCCGACCCCACCACCCCCAGCCTGGGAATCAGCAGCCAATTGAAGAACCAGTTCACGATGTTCGCGCTCATTAGCGCGAACATCACTGGCCGCACATGGCCGATACCTTGAAGATAACGCCGGAATGCGCCATAGAGCAGTAGGGGCAGCGTGCTCCAGCTCAGTGCCAGGAGAAACGGTCCGGCGAGCACGCTGACCTCCGGATTGATTTTGAGCAGATCGAAAATGGGCGGCAGAAATTGGAAAACAATCATCAATGGCAGGGCAATCAGGAACGCCGCATAGACCCCTTGCGCGAGCGAATGATGAGTGTCGGCGCGATTGCCCGCTCCATGTGACTGCGACACGAGCGTGTCCAGCCCGAAAAGCAAGCCGATGCCAAAAATAGCCAGGCAATAGAAGGCATTGCCGCCAACGCCGATGGCCCCGATGGCCGCCGGACCCAACTGGCCGACCATGACGATATCGACCGTGTTCATCGACATCCAACCGAGTTCGGCCAGCGCTACCGGGCCGGCCAGGCGCGCGACTTGCCAGATTTCTTTTCGGATTATCGGCCGCCCTTTGCCATGATCCGGTCGAGCTGCGCGAGGTGATGCAAATCGTGCCCAGCGGTCGTTTCAAACAGTGTAGAGAGGGTGAGCTCCCCACGCTCGGGATGCGTTGCCGGCTTTACGAATGCGTCGCGCGGCAGGCTCGTGACCCATGCGCAGTTCCATTGCCGCAAGGCGCAAAAGGACTCGAGCGCTTCGCTCGCCGGGAGCTCATCGTACGGCTCCGCCCACAAGTCCTGATCGAATGTCTGAATGACGTGCCCTGGTTGCGCCGCGACTTGCCGCCAGCGATATCCAAACGCAATTTCGCAATCCGCCAGGTGGCAGATAATTTTTCGCGCGCTCCATTTACCGGGAGCCACACTTTGTTCGAGAAGTCCTTGAGTCCGGAGCCGCTCAGCCGCTTCCCGCAGGCGGCCAGGAGTCGCCTTGAGTACGCCGAGAGCATCGCGGTCCGCCACATTTCCCGCATAGGGATTTGCCGATGTCGCCATGTTTCTAAGATAGCGGTCGTTTGCCTGATCGGACAGCGGCCCGAAAAGCTGATAAAATGGTTGTACCTCGTATGTGGGGGCGCAACGGCTTCGACGGGATCGAATCGTTGTGTGAAGGCGTGTCGGGTTCCGAGCTCCCGTAAAACGATCGGAAAACAACAACTGCCAACAATCAGCAGTTTGCTTACGCTGCTTAAGTAATTAGGTAGCCGCTCCCGCCAGTGAGCCTGCGCGCTGGCGAGTGAGCGTCATTTTGCAGGATAGGTTGGCCGCTTCGGTCCGGAGCGGTAGACCGAGATCCATCGGACTAGGCGGCGGTCGCTCTTGCCGGTTATTTAGGCCGTCGCTGAAAATACAGAACCGGCTACACACGTAGTCTTTGCACGGCGGGCTTTCTCGGACGCGGGTTCAACTCCCGCCGCCTCCACCAATCTCCCTTCAGGACTGGTACCTAATCCGGTGTTACCCGCTTGCGTTTGGCCGAGCGGTCGGATACTATCGGAATTCTTTGATGTGCGTGCTTACGCTTGCCCTACAGCGATAAATCGTTGTATTTACCGCTAGTCAGCCAAGCGCAGAGGAACTATGCGGATTCGCCAGGCAGTGCCGGTGCACGCTCTCGCGTTGGCCTTGCTGGCGGCGTTCATTACCGTTTCTAAAGCACAGACTTCGCTGTCGAAGTTAATCCTGCGCACGGAATCGCTCAAGCCAGTATTGCAGCCCGGAGTTCTTGCCCAAGACTCTGTCACAAAGCAAGGGCTGCACATAGAGATTCTCAAAGGCGATCGTGGCGTCAACATCCTAAAGACAAAAACCGCGGTCAAACCTGTAGTCGAAGTTCGCGACCGGAACAACCTTCCTGTTGCAGGCGTGGCGGTTACATTCACCGCGCCGAACGACGGCCCGAGCGTGGTCTTCCTAAATGGATCGCGATCGATCACTCTGATGAGTGATCCCGCCGGTCAAGTAGTGGTTGAAGGAATGGAGCCAGTAAATCCAGGCGACTTCCAGATTGCCGTTTCCGCATCGCTGCAATCAGAAACGGTAGTAACCGCAATTTCGCTTACGAACGTTCTAACCGAGCATGCCGCGGCCACCGGCGCAAAAAAGCCCGGGCTGTCGAAGGGAGTGCTCTTTGCGCTAGTGGGTGGCGCTGCCGCGGCAGCGATCGGGATAGGCGTCGGACTTGGTGGTCACAGCAGCGGAAGTAGCGGCACAAGCCCTTCCGCCGGGCCATCGGCAACCGTTGGTTTGGGGAGCGGCGGCGTAACAGCCGGTCCACCCCGTTGAAACTCAGCGTGCAGTTTCTTATTCGGATACTCAGATGAAGCTTTTTCTAATCGGCTTGCTCAGCGCCGGATTAGGGCTGGCGCAAGTACCTAAGGTCGCGGTTAAAATCGATCGGCCTAACGTCGCTGGCCCCGGAACGAATCAAGTCGGGACGGCCATTCTGGGATTCATGGCCGGCCCCGCGCCTTTGCAACTGAGTGCGATTTTAGGTGTTTTCGGAGCAGCCCGTATCGGCCAACCAGTTGCGGTTCCGGAGAACGTTATACGACTGTATCTTTCCGCCAGACAGCGTTACGCGCTCGTCGAACAGAACTCCGGCGGCCCACTTGCAGTTTGGAATCTCGACGAGACCGTCCTGCTAGGTCACAAAGCGAGCGGCGATGACCTGGTTGCGATTACCGGCGCTTTGCCCCATCCCGACCTCGTGGCATTCAGCCCAAGAGGTGAATCAGCCGCTTTGTACGCGAGCGCGTCCCGGCAACTCCAGATCATCGGTGGACTGCCCAACAGAGCGTTTATAAAGGAAAGAGCACCGCTCGAATCCCCTGCCGTGATTACCATGATTGCCGTGAGCGATGACGCGAACGTGGTAGTGACAAAGGACGCCGCCGGCGACCTGCAAATCTCGAGTGGAGATACGAATTGGCGGCCAGTTTACGGCGCGTACTCGCCATCGGCCTGGTCCTTTATTCCAAATAGTCACGACTTGATTATTAGCGACTCCCAGGAAAACGCCGTGTTTCTGATCGAGCAGGCCGATTCGAGAAACGGCCGGGTCATTTTAGCTGAAAACTGCCGGCCCGACCAGCTAGCGGTCACAACTGCCGGAGAAATACTCGCCGCGGTCGATTCCAGACGGAGCACCTTGTGGACAATCGACCTGAAAAACCCAGCCCCGAACGCTACTACATCAGCCCAAAATCTGAATTCGCTGACTATGCTGCGCAACGGAAACACATTCCTTGCGTCCTCGCGTACTGCCGGCCCCACTCTCTTGAAAATCTCAGATAGCTCAGGAGTGCAAGTAGCGGCCCTCGGTGGCCGCTGAAGCGTTTTACTATGGCTGGTCTCCGCTTCAGGCCCGCGCTCGCTCTGACGGTCGCGTTGGTAGGTTTCGCGGGGAAATCGTTTTGTCAATCGCCGGCCATTACCTCTCTCAGTCCAAATTCAAGAACCGCGGGGGGACCCGCTTTCACGCTGACAGTGAACGGCAGCGGGTTCGGATCAAGCGCGGTCGTGCGGTGGAACGCAACATCCCTCGCCACAACCTTTGTCAGCGCAAGCCAACTCACGGCCTCCGTTTCCGCCAGTTTGATTGCCGCCGTGGGCAGCGCCTCAGTCACCGTGCTTTCCGGAAGCAGCACGACCAACGCGTTACCGTTCACGATCGCCGCCGCTCCTCCGGCGATTGCTTCTCTCGATCCAAATTCTGCAACAGCCGGCGGGCCCGCGTTTACGTTAACAGTGAACGGCAGCGGATTCGCGTCCGGCGCAATTGTGCGGTGGAATACAACCGCATTAACAACCGCCTTTGTGAGTGCCACCCAGCTCACCGCTCCCGTTTCCGCCACTCTGATCGCCACTGCCGGCACGGCCACAGTCACCGTGCTTTCCGCCGGCGCTACCACCAATGGGTTGCCATTCACTATAGCTGCCCCGGCTCCTGCGATTACTTCTCTCAGTCCAAATTCAGCAACAGTTAACGGTCCTGCTTTTACGCTGACAGTGAATGGCAGCGGATTTTTGGGAGGAGCCATTGCCCAATGGAATGGGTCGGCCCTTCCGACAACGGTCCAGAGCGCAAGCCAGTTGACAGCTTCAGTTTCCGCGGCTTTAATTGCCAATGCGGGAACGGTAAGTATCACCGTAAGTTCCGGTGGCGTAACTTCTGCCGCCGCGCAGTTCACGATTAATGCTGGCCCCGCCATCACTACGTTGAACCCGAGCTCCGCAACGGCCGGTGGGCCAGCCTTTACGCTGGCGGTGACCGGGAGTCGTTTCGCATCCGGCGCTGTCGTCCAGTGGAACGGATCAGCACTTACAACCGCGTTTGTAAGTTCAACCCAACTGACCGCCTCGGTTCCAGCCAGTCTCATCGCCAATGCGGGAACCGCAAACATCACCGTCAACTCAGGCGGTGCGAACTCAACTGGAGCAGCTTTCGCCATTCTAAATGCGCCGACCATCAGCTCGCTGTCTCCCAGCGTCACCACTGCTGGTGGCGCGGCGTTCACTCTTACCGTGAATGGAAGCGGCTATACCACTGCATCCGTAATCAACTGGAATGGAACTGCTTTGCCGACAAACTTCATTAACCCGAATACGTTGACGGCGCCGGTCGCATCGTCTCTTATAGCTGCTTCAGGGACAGCATCTATAACAGTAACTTCTGGCGGAGCTACATCCCAGCCTCCTGCTCCTCTCACTATCCTGCCGGGACCCGCTCTCAATTCCTTGACCCCCTCAACGGCCACGGCCGGTGGCTCCGCGTTTACGCTCACTGTCAACGGCACTGGCTTTGCGTCTGGCGCTCTCGTCGAATGGAATGGAACGGCTCTGGCGACAACTCTGGTGAATGCAACCCAGTTGACCGCGCCCATATCAGCCGATCTGATCGCGAGCGCGGCGTCGATTCAAATCACAGTCGTATCGGGAGGCGTGACCTCAAACGCGCTGACCTTTGAAGTCGCTAATGGCCCGGCCTTGACCGCGTTGAGCCCTGGCGCCGCAACCGCCGGCGGCGTTCCGTTTACCGTCACGTTGACTGGTACCGGATTCACGTCCGCCGCAACCGCCCAATGGAATGGCGCGAATCTCGCCACGACATTCCTAGGTGCGACTCAGCTGACCGCTGTGGTGCCCGCCAGCCTGATAGCGGTACCGAGCACGGCTCAGATTACAGTTCTGATTAATGGCGTGAGTTCAAACAGCCTGAGCTTTGTCGTCTCAACGGTTACGGTTAGTTCGTTGAGCCCTGCTACGGGCGCATCCGGACAGCCGTTCACTCTGACCGTAAATGGCAGTGGTTTCAACTCGAGTTCGGTAGTGGAATGGAATGGAACAGCACTGTCTACGACGTTTGGTAGCACGACTCAATTGACTGCCGCTGTACCTGGCGATCTAAGTCAGAATCCAGGCTCGGCTCAGGTATCTGTGCTTTCAAATGGAGTGTTGTCCAATCCCATCGCTTTCGCTCTCGTCTACCCGCTTTCGTCCATCACCCTCAGTGGACTGGCAGCTACTTCGGTACCGACACAACCGCTCAGCATGAACTTAGCGTTGGCCAGCGCTGCTCCCACTGACTTGCAAGGCGTCCTTACACTGAGCTTTGTTCCGAACGCCGCCGGAGTTCCTAACGGATATATGGACCCCGCCTTGCAGTTCGCCACCGGAGGGACAACGTTCAACTTCACGATAAAAGCCGGGACCATGTCGCCGGCTGTGTCGATTCCAAACATCCAGCAAGGAACGGTAGCCGGCCAGATTACAGTGACCCTCACGAATCTACTCGCGGGAAGTCTGAATGTCTTGCCGGCTGCGCCACTCAACGCAAGCGTGACGGTTCCACAGATTGCGCCCGTTGTGGAAAGCTGTGCGGTAGGAGCCATCGCGGGCGGCGCGTTTTCCGTGCAGCTCGACGCGTACTCTACACCTCGCGATTTGGTTTCCGCGACCTACAGCTTCATCGCGGCGCCAGGGGCGCAGATTACCGTTACCGCGGCTAATGGAGGTCAGGTAGCGGGAACCACCCAAATTTTAGTTCCCGTAACCACACAGCTTTCACAGTGGTTCGCTGGAAGCGCCAGCCAGCCGAACGGTAGTGTGTTTTCGCTACAAGCCCCGTTCACGATCGGTGGCGATCCAAGCGCGCTACAGTCCGTCAGCGTAATGCTCGCGAATTCTATCGGCGCCTCGGCTCAATTCTCTTGCACGCGCTAGCACCACAACCCAGCGGATACGCTGTCTCCCCTGCGATTACTACTTACCTGAAGAAATCTCCGATCCGGTCTATATTGAAGCTATATTGCTGTCCAGCCATGACAACCACCGCTGTCGAATCAAGCACGCTACGTTGCATCCGTTACGACGCAGACCGCGAGCTTCTTCAACTAGAGTTTCACAATCACGCCAACTATCAATACTTCCACGTACCCGCCGAAATCTATGAGGGCTTGCTGCAGGCCCCCTCCAAGGGTACGTACTTCAACCGCTTCATACGTGAGAAGTTCGCTTACTCCAAAATAAGGGCAGCGTCATCATCTTAGAGATTCTCCCAGGACCTTCCGGCGGTCTTCCGGAGTTAGCTCATCCAGGAGCGTCGTGAACGCGGCATTCGTCCAACCGAATCCCGCCTGGTTCGCGCTATACCCGAAATGAATGCTCGCCGCCACATTGGATCCTCCTTTCACCACATCGTACTTCTCGACGATGAAGCCTTGCCGCAGAAACTCACGCCGTACAAGCGATAGAAATTTTACGCTGATGCGCTCCGCATCTTCCCTATAACCGTAACGCCGCAATCCATCCAGCGCGATCAGTTCGAGCGGAGCCCAGCCAAACGGCGCGTCCCATTGGCTGCCACTCACATAAGTGCTTGTCTGGAGGCCATAGGCGCACTCAAATTTTGAAAGATTTCTCTCTACTCTCGCCGCCTGCTCCTTGCTCGCAAGTCCTGCCCAGAGCGGATAAAAGGTCGAGAGGAATGGATAACGCCTGACTCGCTTCACAGAAAAATTGTAGTCGTAGTACAGGCCGTCTTCTTCGTCCCACAAATAGCGGTTCACTTGCGCCGCCCGGTCTGCCGCTTGCTTGCGAGCCGCGTCCGCTTCCGGTCTTCGTGCTAAGATGCGGAGAATTTCCGCGGTTTGTATCTCCATCATGTAGAGCAGCGAGTTAAGGCAGACCGGATCGTAGTGAATAACGTCGATATTGAATTGTCCGAAACGGTTCGAAGGATCGACGCCCGATTCCCGCATGGACCGGTCTCCCTTGTAAAACAAAGGAGTCAGCCGATCGGCTTTCCGGTCGTAATATTGGCTCACATCGTAGTCGTCGATCGTATGCGTCCGGAAATACTGCTTTACCAGATCATAGTGCGTCCGGCCCTGCGCGTCGCGCTCGGCGGAAACGGACTCGGGTGCCGGTCCCTCGCCCATGTCGAAATAGCGCGATAATCCGGTCTCGGCTGTCAAATGCGGCTCGCGCATCCAAAAGGAATGGTATTTCTCGATTTCGGGCAGCGCTGCTGCCAGCCACTTACGATCGTGCGTTTTGCCATACACCCCCAACACCATCTGCGTCAGAAACGGAGGTTGCGACCGAGTTAGGTAATAAGTCCGGTTTGCGTTCAGTACCTTCCCATAGCTTTTGACTTCATAGAGAAAGTTGTCCGCCATATCGCGCGCCAGCTCGATTTTCCCGTCCCGCAGCAGCCCCAATTGAATAAAGAAACTGTCCCAACCGTACATCTCGTTGAACCGTCCGCCGGGAACGACATAGGGCTTGGGTAGATACAGCAAGCCTGGCTGGCCGGTTACACTCAAGTTTTCAGGCAAACTCCGAATGGCTATCTTCTGGAATGCCGCCGGCGAAATCGTCTTCCGTACGGCTTCTTCCACCCGAGGCAAATTTTCCCGAGGCGGAATATAAACGGGCCAGCGCGCATCCGGCCCCGGCTGGAACTTGGGATCCACGGCCGCAGTCGCTAGATCCTTATTCGATCGGGTGAGCACCGTCCAAGTCCGCTGAATGTAATCGAGAATAGACGGTGGATGCGTTACCGGCGCCGGCGCTTGCGCCCATAGCGTGGCGGCTAGGAGCGTGCTTGCGAGCAGAATGCCCGCTCGGCGCTCACCAAACGAATTCAACCGTTTCAGTCTGATCAGCATTTGTCTCCGGAAATTCGATGTGCAGCTTACCATTTAACATTTGGCCGCCACGCACTGTGATGTGCGGTCGGTTCAGACGCACCGGCAAATCATAGCTGGAGCGTGCCTGCGCCTGCATCGTGAAGGTCGCCTCGTGATCGGAATAGACCTCGTTCAACACTTTCAACTGCTTGGTGTCCGATCCTTCTTCCGGCAATGCCGACGGTAGCGCAATTTCCACCGGCTCGACAGGAGCGAAGAATTCTTTCACTAAGGCTGGCCCGGTCCGGCACGGCTGCTCAGGTGTATCTTGCGGCGCGAGGCAAAATAGTTGTGGTGATTTTGCGATGCCGCGCACTCTCCACTGCCCCGCCCGACGCTCATATGTCAAATCGACCGTCGTGTCACCCAGCGGCACATTTCTCAGCCGCGCCCGTTCCCAATCGGCGGGCAATCGCGGTGCCAGCCGCAAGCTGCGATTCTTCGCGTCCCACTCGAGGCCGAACAATCCACGCAGAAGTGGTGAAATGACCATTGCCGAAGACCACGTCTGGTGCGAGCTGCTCCGCCCCAGGGGTTGAAAAAACCGGCCCGACAGCAATTCTGTCACCGAGCCAAGGTCTTGTGCCCACGTCAAGCCGGCATTCTGCATCAAGTGCGCATAACCGGAAAGCGGCCGCCCGGCGCGATATTCCGCCAGCGAAACCCATCCCGTAAAGAGCGGCCAAACCGAACCCTGGTGATAGCTGATCGGGTCGTAAAACGGCGTTCGTTCACTGATGTCTCGCGTGCCCCAATCGGTCGAGAATTCGTCCGATGCCCAACGCGTCAGCATCGTTTCGGCGTACGGCAAAGCGAGCGTTCCATCCCACCAGGCGACCGCTGGATAAATCGTCGCCGTGCTGTCCAGCGAGCCATCTTCGTTGCGGCTGAACGCATACAAGCCGCCGGCCGGTTGATAATATTCCGCCGCGATCCTGCCGCGGAGATCGTCCGCTTTCTGCCGAGCCTCCTTCGCCAGTTGCTCGTCACCGGCCGCCGTCGCAAGCCGCGAAATCGCCTCCGCCGATTGCTGATCGAGGGCGGCCAGATAGATTTCCTGCCGTGGCATCCCGTTCGGCCAGGATTCCACCCAACCCGTGCCTTGCGAATTGTTGTAAAACCCGTCGCTCGATTCATGCGCCCGCGTGAACTCATACGCTTTGCGCACGGTTTCCCAATTGCGCTTGAGATAGTCCGTATCACCACTCGCTTTTACATAATCCTCCATTGCCATCACAAGCAATGGAGTCGCATCCGCCGCCGCGTAGAAATAAGGAGTCGATTCCCAGTCAGTCGCATCCGCGGATTGCGAATACTCATGCATGATCTTTCCATCAGCGCGCTGGCGGCGTATCAGGAAATCAATCGCCCGGCGTGTCAATGCGAAATCGCCATAGCTATTGATGGCGTAGGTAGTCCAAAGCGTGTCACGCCCAAAAAACCAGGCGTATCCGGGACGCGCCGAGTCCGCCGATTCGTAATATCCGGCTACCAAACCGATTTCGTCTCGATGGGCGACCTGCGCTTGATCGATTGCAATCTCCGCCCACGCGAACGCCTCGTTCAGCTTTGTGTCCGGCGATTCCACGACCAGCCTTTGATCGAAAAAATGCGCATAATAGCCGAGCGTTTGCCGGTATAATCGCGGAATTTCGGCCAGTACAGTGTTGCTCACCTCGCCTGCGCTCCGCTCGTCCAACATCGAAAGCACCAGCGGAAAAACGAGCCCGCGATCCCGGTCCGGCGCGTACTTTAGCTTCAACTCAAGCGGATATGTCTGCGGATGCTCCTGATAAGGCACCAGAATGCCGGGCCTCGTGCGCGGCATCGCAACCACAGCGGAAAACTTCGGATTGTCCGTGTGCAAAATGTAGACGCCGCTCTGCCCTTCCGCCACCCATTCCCCATTCGGCCGTCCAAAATTCGGCGCCGGCCACATGCGCAGCATCTCTGGCACAAAGGAAAATGTGATATCGATTGGCCGGATCGAGTCGATCTCGAAAAACACCGCGACGCCACTTGCGGGAGCGCTCGCCCCTCGCGCGGCAAACATATGTTGCCGTATCGTAAATGCCGCGTGCGAGTAGGTGATGATCGTTTCCGCGGGCGTGACGTTAATCTCGGCGGCAAGCGCGTTTACATCGATCGGCACCGCATAATCAGCCAACTCGGCGCGAATCTTGAAATGACTTAGAACCTTCGCGGGCCACAACCACGCTTCCAATTCACCGCTTTGCCTTCCGAAAAGCGCCCCGTGCTCCCCCGCCACCGTCCATGGCTTCCGCGGCGAGCAGTTCGAGACGATCCTCAATGTTTGTGGAGTCTGCGAAAAATCGGCTGGCGGTACAAGCTCCGCAGCCATTGCAGTGGCGGCGAACATCAGTGCAACAGGGACTCGGCTGGCCATGCGCTACTTGGCGGCAGGCTTTATCTCGATGTAGTCAAGACCCGCAAGCTCCCCGCCCTGCGGCGACCCAACGATCCGGATCTCGTCGCCGGGCGCAAGCGTCACGCCGCTCACAGTGTATCGCGTGCTCGAGTGACCGTTCAGTTTATTCGTCGGCAGCGCCATATCCGCGGTCCAGCTCCCAAGAATCTTGCCGCCCGCCTGCAGCTCGTAATTCGCAGCGCCGTTGTTTTGATCGAAATACTCTACGCTCACGTTATACTGCCCGCGCTGCCCGGCGAAACGTGTGGTCGTCGCGCACTTCGCTGCGGGACACGTGATTGCCTTCCCGCCCGATGCGGTCTCCCACGGTGTGACGTCGGTCACGGCATAGCCATCCAAAGCCATGGATTCCGCTTCGATCCTGCCCGGGTAATGGCCTACGCGGCCCCGCGCGTCTTCGATGTGCGAGGTCTTCTCAAACCAGCGGCAAACGGCATCCCGCCACACGATCGCATGTCCGGCTTGATATTCGAGCTTGCCGAGCACTGCCTGATAGCGCTCTTCGTCAATCTTGCCGCGCAGCGTCTTCCAGCGCTCCGGAAATGTCTGCGCCTCTGCCGCTCCTTCGTAGTGCGAGTCGTAAATATGCTGAATCACGGTTTTACCCGAATGCAGAATGTGCGTGTACGGAACGTGATGCATGAACAACAGCAAGTGGTCCGGACACGTTTCGAGCGACTCGTACAAGCTCGCCACCGGCGGCGAATACTGGCCAATAAACCCAGTGCCGGTAGCAACCGTGCGGTCCATCCCGATCCCGTTTTCATCCGCTCGATGCCATTGTCCCCAGCCGTTCCGTTCGGAAGACTCGATTCCCGGCCCGTAGTGGACGCCAATAATGTCGGTCAGCCCGCCCGCTCCTAGTGGCCCCGTGTACTGTTCATAAACGCTCCACGACTCGAGTTGCATCTTCGCGATCGTATTCACGACGCTCTGATCGTTTCCAAACGTCAGACGAGTCCATTCGTCGACGATTTGTTTCGCCGTCAAGCCGGCATTCCAGGCAATCCTTCCGAACGCGTACAAATTCGCCATTGCCAAATCCTGCCCCAGCCAGTTCCGATCGGTGCCTACATTGGTCACGGCCACAAACCCGCCAAGTGGGCGATGGAACTTTTTTCCAGAAACGATTTCTTTTACAGGCGTAGGCCGGTCCGCGTCATGCAGATCGAAATCGAGTACTTCTTTCCACATCGGCAGCAAGAAACACAAATGACGCTGCTGTCCGGTATACTCCTGCGTAACCTGAAATTCGAGCGTCTGGTTCGTCGCCTTCAATGCCCCAATCAGGGGCGAAACGGGCTCCCGCACCTGAAAGTCGATTGGGCCATATTTGATTTGCACCAGCGCATTCTCGTCGAACTGGCCGTCGAGCTTGGCAAAATTGTCATATGCCGCTCGCGCTCGATCGTTCTTGAGATTGCGCCAATCCATGTGATGGTCGTACACAAAGCCCCGGTACACGAGCACACCGCCATGCGGTTTCAGCGCGCGTGCAATCACGTTTGCCGCATCCGCGTGCGACCTGCCGTAAGTTGAAGGCCCTACTCGCCCTTCCGAATCCGCCTTTAACAGAAAGCCCGCCAGGTCGGGAATCGCACGGTACATCTCATCCGCTTTCTGCTTCCACCACTCCGCCACTTTCGGATCGAGTGGATCAAACGTATCGAGATGTCCCACCAACTTAGGGCTGCTGAAATCTACTGCGATCGACAAACGCACGCCCCACGGCCGGAAAGCGTCGGCGATGCGTGCAAGCTGTGGCAGAAACTCCGGCGTAATCACGCGCGTATTCGCATTCACATTGTTTACCGTGCATCCGTCGATGCCGATTGATGCGAGCAGCCGGGCGTAGTCGCTCGCCCGGTCCAGATCCGCAACCACATTGCCGCCTTCAAAAAAGATTGATCTGCCGGCATAACCCCGCTCGATGCTCCCGTCCAGGTTGTCCCATTCATTCGTCCAGCGGATCGGAGCCAAGGGTGTATGCGTCTCATTGACATGCTGCATATCCTCCCCGAGTGCGGTCTTTCGCAAGAGCGCGAATGTTCCGTACAGGACGCCGCGATCGGTGGACGACGCCACCAGCAGTGCAAAATGCCCCCGCACCCTCGCGGCTTTCAAAATATAACCGTCATCCGTTAGCGTTTGCGGCAGCTCGATATCAGGCGCGGCGCGCCGGACCTCCGGTAGCGTTCCCAATACAATGCAATCCGCATAGGGGATCGTGGTCTCCATGCGCAGATTCTTTCCAAGCATGCCCCGCGCTCCGCGCTCCAACTCCTCGCGCGCGCTTCTCATCACCGCCGAATCGTCCAGCGTTACTACCGCGGCCGGAAGCTTCGCGCCACGGACCGGAACATAACGCAGCCATGCGTCATAGCCGGTCTCGGCGTTCAGGGTGAATGCCAGACAAAACAGAAAAAACATCCTCACCGGATGCCTCCCAGGGAAGGCCTCCGGTCATCCTTAGGATCGGCCCACCGGTCGTTCGGAATAATGGGCGCCCACCCCGGCCGCAGCGGATCCTGATCGTACGGATAATTACCCAGCTCCTTATACAGCTCTTGGTATTTCCGCAGCTTTTTCCGATCGAGCTTCACGCCCAATCCTGGCGTATCCGGTACCGCAATCGATCCATTTCGATACGGCATCAGTCCGCCTTCAATCACGTCGTCGGTGAGATGATGATAGTGCGCATCGGCCGCGTAAGAGAGATTTGGAATGACTGCACCCAGGTGCAGCATCGTCGCCAGTTGCACGCCCAACTCGCCGGAAGAATGCACCGCCACGCCGAGCTGAAAAGTCTCGCACACACCCGCCGCCTTAATGCACGGGCGAATGCCGCCCCAGAAAGTCGTATCGAGCAGAATCACGTCCACTCCCATATCTAAAACATTTGCCGCTAACTGCTCAAAATTCACCACAACCGTATTGGTCGCAAGCGGCACCCGCACCATCTGCCTCACCCGCCGCATGCCGTTCAGTCCATACACCGGATCTTCCAAATAGTCATTCCGCAAGCCTTCAATGGCCTGCCCGAAGCGAATTGCCTGCTCGGTGGACCACGCGCCATTCGGATCGATCCGGACATTGTCTCCTGGAAATGCGTTCGCCAATGCGCGAAACGCTTCCAGTTCATAATCCGGCGCAAACACTCCTGCCTTCAGCTTGTGGCTGGTAAATCCGTGCTGCCGCTTCGCCTCGCGCGCGTACTCGATAAGTTGATCCGCCGTCCGGATTTCGCCTTCGCCGCTCTCTTCCCTCCCATATCTCCAAAAGCAATACGAGGCGAACGGCACGCACTCGCGCAACTTCCCGCCCAAAATCGCGTGTACCGGAACGCCCCATGCCTGCCCGAGAATGTCCAGGCACGCAAACTCGAGCGCCGCCAGCATCTGCGTGCGATTGTTATAGAGCGATGCAGTCGGGTTCGCAATCCGAAAGCGCATCTCTTCCAACCGCGCCGGATCGTGTCCCTTCAAATAGGTTCCGAGCGACCGGAACTGCGCCTCCGCCGATTCTCCGCCACCGCCCATTTCGCCAAGCCCAACCAGTCCGTTGTCGGTTTCGACTTCGACGATCGTCCGTACGAAGCGTCCCCAGTGACATCCATTCGCATGCCGCAGCGCCGCGTGCAGCGGAACCGTAACGGTAAAAGCTCGTACATCCGCAATTCGCATTTGTTCGATGTTAAGACAATATCAGGCGTTTAGGGTATAACGAAAGGGTCAACCACTGACATGAAGCGTAGCTCTCTCGATTTGACCGGCCGCGTGGCCGTCGTCATCGGCGCCACCTCCGGCCTCGGCAAAGAGATTGCCATTGGCTTGGCCGAGCATGGCGCCGATGTCGTCCCCGGCGGCCGCCGCGCGGACCTCTTGCGCCAGACTTGCGAGGAGATCGACCGCCTCGGGCGCCGCACCGTTCATCTTCCGCTTGATGCGCGGCTTAAAAATTCGCTCGAAACCTTCCGCGATGCCGTTCTCGCCTCCCTAGGGCGCGTCGATATCCTCGTGAATGCCGCCGGCCGCACTTTCCGGAAACCTGCCATTGATATCGAGTGCCAGGAATGGTCTTCCCTCTTCGAAACCAATCTGAACGCTATGCTCTACGCCTGTCAAGCGTTCTTTGAGCCCTTGAAAGCAAGCGGCGCCGGCCGAATCATCAACGTCACCTCACTCGCGTCCTACGTGGCGTTTCATGAAGTCGCCGCTTACAGCGCCTCGAAATCAGCCGTCTTATCCCTCACTCGCAGTCTGGCATGTGAGTGGGCGCGGCACGGCATCTGTATCAATGCCATAGCGCCAGGAGTTTTTCCAACCGAATTGAATAAGGCGCTGCTCGATGGAAGTGAGCGCGGTCGCGAAATCCTGCTTCGCACGCCGATGCGCCGCTTCGGTCATCCCCGCGAACTCGTCGGCGCCGCCGTTCTCCTGGCTTCCGATGCCGCCAGCTTTATCACCGGTCAGAGTATTGTTGTCGATGGCGGCTATCTAGCGTCGGGAGTGAATTCGTAATTGCGGTTCACGATTCCCTCGAGCACCAGATCGGAAATCGAATCCGCATAGCGCTCCGACAGCGGCCCGACTCCCACCAGCAGTCGATAGTAAACCGGACCATACAGAGCGTCCATGACAATATCCGTATCGACGTCTTCGCGTAAAGCTCGCCCGCGGTAGCGCTCGAGCGCAATCTTCGCCGTTGCCCTGCGCGGATGACGCCACACTGCCTCGAAAGTCTGCGCCACTTCCGGATCGCTTTGCGCGGCCGCGATAAACGCTTTGAAAATCCGCCCACGCCGACCAGTAAGCAGCTTGATGAAGTTTCTCAACTGCAGCCGGATGTCCTGGCGAAGATCGCCTGTTTCGGGAAACGGCAGCTCCTGCGCAACTGCCTCGCGCAGCGCTTCAATCAGAACGGAAGCTTTGTTAGGCCACCAGCGATAGATGGTCGCCTTGCTTGCGCCGGCACGCTCGGCAATCGCATCTGTCGTGATGTCCGCAAATGCCGATTCCTCAAGCAATTCTAGACCGGCCCGCAAAATCCGCTCCCGGCAATCGCCGTCGCGCGGCCGTCCCCGGCCGCGTGGCTCTTCCGCCACGATTTTTCCCAGTGTACCCATCTGCCTGCATGGATGATTTATTTCGCAATATGGTTCCAGATTTACGAAACTTTCTAGTATCGTAAATTCATCTCTATAGCAGAATGTGGATCGTCCGCGTAGCGCTTAATCGGCCCTACACTTTCATCGTCCTGGCGCTACTTATTGTTCTGATCAGCCCGATCGTAATATTGCGCACGCCCACAGACATTTTTCCGAATATCGACATTCCAGTAATTTCTGTCATTTGGACCTATAACGGACTGAATCCACAGGAGTTTGAAGGCCGGATTACCTCGGTCCACGAACGTGTACTGACCACGACGGTCAATGACATTGAGCATATTGAATCGACGACTTTGGCCGGCGCCGCGATCATCAAATTGTTTCTCCAACCCTATGCCAACGTCACCACCGGCGTGGCGCAGACAGCCGCCGTCTCACAAACAATTCTGAGACAAATGCCTGCCGGCACCAATCCGCCGATCATCCTCACTTATAACGCTTCGAGCGTGCCGATTCTGCAATTAGCGTTATCAGGAAAAGGTCTACAGGAGCAGGACCTCAACGATATCGCCCTGAACTTTCTGCGAACACAACTGGTGACCATTCCCGGTGCGGTCGTGCCGTACCCATATGGCGGCAAGCAGCGCCAGGTGATGATCGATCTGAATCCGCAGGAACTCCAGGCCAAGGGTCTCACGCCGGTCGATGTCGTCACCGCCGTCGGTAATCAAAATTTATTACTAGGCTCGGGAACAGCCAAGATCGGCCAGTTCGAATATGACGTCGGCATGAACTACACGCCGGCCAAGATCTCCGAGATCGCCCAATTTCCCGTCAAGGTCGTCGGCAATTCTCCCATCTATATCGGCGATGTCGCAAACGTCCGCAACGGATTCGCGCCGCAAACGAATATCATCCGGAACAACGGCTCTCGCGGCGTTCTCGTCAGTGTGTTGAAAGCTGGTAGCGCGTCCACGCTCGATGTCGTGCAGGGCATTAAAAATCTTCTGCCGCGCGTGGCAGCCACGCTTCCCCCCGCTCTCCGCATGCAGCCGCTCGCCGATCAGTCCATTTTCGTGCGCGCCGCCATCAACGGCGTCATCCGGGAAGCCATCATCGCCGCTTGTCTAACCGGCCTGATGATTTTGCTTTTTCTCGGGAGTTGGCGCAGCACGCTGATCATCGCAATATCGATTCCGCTGTCCATTCTCACATCGGTAATCGTGCTGAGCTCCCTGCACGAAACGATCAATATCATGACGCTCGGTGGTCTCGCCCTCGCGGTCGGAATCCTTGTCGACGACGCCACCGTCACGATCGAAAACATCGAACGTTATCTCGAAGAAGGGCACGATCTCCGGACCGCTATTATGGAGGGCGCCGCGCAGATTTCGGTCCCTGCTCTTGTCTCTACTCTGTGTATCTGTATCGTCTTCCTTCCAATGTTCTTCCTGAGTGGCGTGGCGAAGTACTTATTCGTTCCGCTCGCCGAAGCCGTCGTCTTCGGGATGCTCGCATCTTACGTTCTCTCTCGCACCCTCGTCCCCACTTTGGCTATGTACTTGCTCCGGGCCAAGACGCACTTTCGCCCCTCGCGCAATCCGTTGGTTCTTTTTCAGCGCGCTTTCGAGCGCGGTTTTGAACGAGTGCGTACCAGCTATCAGGCTATTTTGACGACGCTCGTTTACCGACGGAAACTTTTCGTGCCGCTATTTCTGATGGCTTGTATCGCCGCTGGCGTGCTCATACCGGTCCTGGGTCAGGACTTTTTCCCAAGCACCGACACTGGTCAATTCAAGCTTCACGTCCGCGCGCGCACCGGCACACGTATTGAAGAAACGGCCCGCTTGTGCGACCGGGTAGACGCCGCCATCCGGCGCGAAATTCCTCCCGCTGAGCTCGATACCGTACTCGATAACATCGGCTTACCCTACAGCCAGATCAATCTTTCCTACAGCAATTCCGGACAAATCGGCACCGGCGACGCCGACATTCTGGTTTCCCTCAAACCAAACCACCGTCCCACCGACGACTACGTCCGCGAGCTGCGCGAAAAGCTGCCGCGCGAATTTCCGGGAACTGTTTTCTATATGCTCCCGGCCGACATCGTTACTCAGATTCTTAATTTCGGGCTTCCATCTCCTATCGATATCCAGGTCACCGGCAACGATGTTCAGGCTAGCCGGCAGTTCGCAGCCCGCATTTTGCCGCAGTTGCAGCGCATTCCCGGCGCAGTAGATCTCCATGTTCACCAGGTCTTCGATGAGCCTAAGCTCTTTCTGAATGTGGATCGCACCAAAGCGGCGCAAAGCGGCTTCACCCAGATTGACCTGGCGCGCAATCTACTCACGTCTTTGAGCGGAAGCTTCCAGACTCAGCCTACATTCTGGCTAAATCCTGTGAACGGCGTGAACTACAGCATCGTCACTCAGACGCCGCAATATCGCATCCAATCCATCCAGGATCTACGCAACACCCCTATCGCCGGCGCGAATCCAAATCAAGCGGGGATATTAAGCAACATGGTGGATATCAGCCGCACCACCGAGCTCGGTGTCGTGACCCACTACAACATCCGCCGCACCGTTGACATATTTGGTTCTGTGCAGGGCCGCGATCTGGGCGGTGTCGGCGCGGGCATCAACAAAGTTGTAAACGCCAACCGTAAATATCTGCCGCGCGGCTCCGAGTTGCTGGTGCGCGGTCAAGTCGAGACGATGCGGGCGTCCTTCATCGGACTGCTAACCGGATTAGTCGGTGCGGTCATGCTGATCTATTTGCTTATCGTGGTGAATTTCCAATCCTGGCTGGATCCGTTCATCATCATCACGGCGCTTCCGGCGGCTTTGGCTGGCATTGTTCTGTTTCTGTTTGTTACGCACACCACCATCAGCGTCCCGGCCCTGATGGGAGCCATCATGTGTATGGGTGTTGCCACGGCGAACAGCATCCTGGTTGTGAGCTTCGCGAAAGAACGGCTTGCTCAGCACGGCAGTTCGCTTGAAGCCGCGCTCGAAGCGGGCTCCACTCGCTTCCGCCCCGTGCTCATGACCGCCCTCGCGATGATCATCGGCATGGTGCCAATGGCGCTGGGGCTGGGGGAGGGCGGCGAGCAGAACGCGCCGCTCGGTCGCGCGGTAATCGGCGGTCTATTATGCGCCACGCTCGCGACATTGTTCTTTGTTCCCGCCGTTTTCAGCCTGTTGCACAAGTCGCGTAAGCCCGGAGAGGTTTCCGGGCGCAGTCGCGCCAAGGAGCCTGTTCACGCCTGAGGCGGAGACCTTTTTATGATTGTGGAAGAGAAAAGCCAAAAGACAGTCGAGAGACGCGCCGAACCTGATAACGCGCCGCCATCGCGGCCGCCGGCCATGCCGTTGCGCGGCTTCTTCGTCGTGCTTCTGCTTGCCGCTCTGGTAGGCGCTTACGTTATTTACACCGGCATAACTTCACGCGCTCGCGCGAATTCGTCTCTCGAGCGCGCCACGCTTGCCAACTCCATCCCTACCGTCGCAACGATCCGTCCGCAGGTTACCGGCGGAGCTGAAGAGATTGTGCTCCCCGGCAATATGCAAGCTTTTGTCGATACGCCTATATGGGCCCGTTCCAGCGGCTATCTAAAGCAATGGCACGCCGACATCGGCGCCCACGTAAAGCGCGGCGAGTTACTCGCCGAAATCGAAGCGCCCGAAATCGATCAGCAGCTCGGGCAAGCACGCGCTCAGCTCTCTACTGGTCAAGCCAACTTGAAGCTTGCGCAGATCACCGCGGAACGCTACAACAACTTATTCAAGACCGATTCGGTAGCAAAACAAGATGTCGACAATGCCGTGCAGGCCGCAGCGGCAAGAACCGCCGAAGTTACATCCGCGCAGGCCAACGTCTCCCGGCTCGAGCAATTGGTCGCTTATGAAAAGGTCTACGCCCCCTTTGACGGTGTGATCACGGCCCGCAATGTCGATGTCGGCGCTCTCGTGAATGCCGACACCAACACCCCCGGCAAGGAACTGTTCCATCTGGCATCGAATACTACGCTGCGCGTGTACATCAGCGTCCCGGAAGTCTACTCGCGCGCGGCTAAGCCGGGCGTAAACGCGAATCTCACTCTCTCGGAATTTCCGGGCCGCCTGTTTCACGGCGTGGTCGTCCGCAATGCTAAAGCGATCGATGTCAATTCACGAACGCTGCTGGTGGAAGTGGACGTCAAGAACCCCACCGGCGAATTGCTCCCCGGTTCTTACGCCTCCGTGCACTTGAAACTTCCTTCGAAGACGGAGGCCGTAACTGTTCCGTCCAATACTCTGCTGTTCCGCTCCGAAGGTTTGCGCGTAGCAGTGGTGCGTAACGGGCATGTCGATCTCGTACCGGTGATTCTCGGCCGCGACTACGGCGACCGCGTAGAGATCGTCTCCGGAATCCACGCACACGACGCCGTGATCGTCAATCCCACCGATTCGATTGCAGAGGGGCAGCAAGTGCATACAGCGGCGCAGGGCGTTCAGGGAGAATGATGCGAAAATCTATTTGGCTCATTCTGAGTTTGGCGCTGTCACTCGCCAGTTGTTCCGTCGGGCCAAAGTACGCGAAGCCGGCCGTACCGATCGCGCCCGCATTCAGCGAGTCGCCACCCCTTGGCTGGAAAACCGCTGAGCCGGGCGATGCAGAGTTAAAGGGCAAATGGTGGGAGCTATTCGGCGACACCCAGCTCAACGCGCTCGAAGAGCAGGTACCGCCCGCCAATCAGACGCTGAAAATAGCGGAAGCGAATTTTCGCCAGGCGCGCGCGCAGATTCAAATCCAGCGTTCCAGGCTGTTTCCCACTGTCGGCACAGATCCCGGAATTTCCCACAATCGAAGTTCGAGCAATAGCCCATCGGGCATTCAGGGGCGCCAGTATGCAAATTTCGATCTTCCAGTCGATGTCTCCTGGGACATCGATTTCTGGGGCCGCATCCGCCACACCATCGCCAACGTCCGGGAGCAATACCAAGCTTCCGCCGCCGACCTTGAGAATGTAAAGCTGCAGCTCCAAACTGAATTGGCGGCGGATTACTTCGAAGTCCGTAGTCTGGACGCGCAGAAGCGAATTCTCGACGATACCGTTGTCGCGTATCAAAGGGCGCTCGACCTCACCCGGAATCGCTTCAACGGAGGAGTCGCCTCCCGAGTCGAAGTCGCGCAAGCCCAAACGCAGCTCAACCAAACCGAGGCGCAGGCGATGGATATCGGCGCTGCGCGTGCGCAATTCCAACACGCCATCGCGGTGCTGATGGGTAAAACTCCCGAGACCTTCACGTTACCTGTCACGCCCTTGAAAGATCCGCCGCCCGTCGTTCCCGTCGGCCTTCCCTCGCAGCTCCTCGAACGCCGGCCCGACATCGCAGTCGCCGAGAGGCAAGTGGCCGCGGCGAACGAACAAATCGGCATCGCGCAATCCGCTTTTTTTCCGGACTTAGTCGTCACGGCAACCGGCGGCTTTTCGGCCGGCAGTATCGTGAATTGGTTCGCTTGGCCCAGCCGTTTTTGGTCCGTCGGCCCATCGCTTGCCGAAACGATCTTCGACGCCGGTCGGCGTCGCGCCCAGGTAGAAAGCACCCAGGCCGGCTATGACGCGACAGTCGCTAACTACCGCCAGACATCTCTGGTCGCTCTACAGGAAGTCGAGGACAATCTCTCGTCGCTGCGCATTCTGGAAGAAGAATCCGCCAAGCAGCACGAAGCCACCACAGCGGCGGAGGACTCCCTGCAGCTTTCGCTGAACCGCTACAAAGGCGGATTGGTGACTTATCTCGAAGTAATCACCGCGCAGAGCATCGCGCTCACAAACGAGCGCACGGAAGTCGATCTTCTGCGGCGCCGCATGGGCGCAAGCGTCCAACTCATCAAAGCGCTTGGCGGTGGCTGGAACGTTAGCCAACTGCCCAATAGTTAACGGGCCGGATACATCGCGCTATACGCCAACTGCTGTTTTACAATATCGCGCGGATAGCTGATGTCGACTTTCACAATGTTCCCCTGCTTATCGAACTCGGCCGTTAAGTCTGAGTTGATCCCGGCCCAATAAGTCGGCAGATTCAGCTTTCGATAACGCGCCACAACCTCGTCGCGCAGCGCTGGATCGAAATGCACGCCGTACTTGTCGATCAGCGTCTTGATTGCCCCGTAATCCCCTTCCGCCTTGATGCGCATCAGTTCAGCAAGCAGCATGCCGACACCCTCGCGCATCTTCTTGTAATCCGTCACCCGAACATATGTCTTCGCCCCGTGCTTCTCCACCACGATCGAGCCGGTCTTGTCCATGATGTAGCGCGCAATAAGCTGCCTGTCGCGTTGATGGTCCTCTTCAATCGTGTCGCCGTGCGGAATTTTCGCAAGCTGCGTCAGCATCACCCGCGCCGCCGAATCGTACATCGCGCGCCCCACCTCGTCGGAAGAAACCAGGCCCAGTTCTTTCAATTTCGGATCAAAAATGTTCCAGAGGGCCACCAGGTCGGCGCGGCCTTCTTCGAGCGTTGCGTAATATTCCTTCAAATAGTAGGAAGGCTGCTCGCGTAAGCTTCGGGTTGAGCTTGCCCGAGCCATGACCGATTACTTCGTGCATGGCAACCAGCAGATCGCTCGCTTGGTCCAAATACTTCTTGCCGCGAGCAATCTCCTGTGGCGAAGCCGCAAATTCCTCGAGCGCGCTGAATCCGGTCGCGTCCGTGATTGCGCGGCTGCTCCCGGTCAGAAAAAAGCTCTTAGTGCCGTACTTTTCGCGAATTTCATTTTCGTTCGGCAGATTGTCACCAACCGTGGTGACGTGGAAATCGCCGGTCTCGACAATCGTCTCAACCGCCTTCGCCACTGGAGGCTTAGCCGCCTGCTTCTTGTAGCGCGCATCCCACGGCGCGCGGTCTTCAAAGTACTGAGCGTTCGCGGCAATCTGCTCCATCGCCCGCGAGAGTTTCTGGTCCGTAATAGAAACAAAACTCTGCGCCGTGCCCTTGCGCGCCGCGCGCGTCCCGATAGGTCTCGATAAATCCGTTGATGAAATCGACCGGCTCGCTATTCCGTACCCAATCGATATCGAATTGGATCCAGTCCGCATATTCGCCGGTCTGGTAATAGCGAATCAAATCGCCGATCACTTTGGCTTGGCCGGCATCTGCATACGCCCGTGCCTTTTCCAAATAGCCATTGGCTTTCTTCAAATACTGCGCGTACAGACCCGGCGGATTTACGCGATATACCTCTTCGATCAATTTGCCGCCTCGTTTGATCACGCGCGAGTTCAGACGATAGCGCTCGTGAAATCCTTTCAAGTCCGCCAGTTTGACTCCAAAATAGAAATTATTCGAGCTCGCCTCAATGATGTCTTTGCCGCCCTCCGGACTCTTGGCCGTGATCGCCGGTTCGAATGCCGCATCGAAAAAGGACGGGCTGAGCGCGTTTACTTCCACGTCAAGATCCGAGCGCCCGCACTGAGCGAGCGCATGCTTTAGCTCTTCGGCCGAAAACTTCGGCAAAAACTTCTGGCCTGTTTGCTCGTTGTGGTTCCCTTTATTGGCCCAGAACAATTTGGTGAAATCCGCGATGCGCTTGTATAGATCGCCATCGACCTTGCCGTTTTGCGCCATCACGGTCTCGAGCACATACCGCTCGCGCAGTCCAAAACGCGAAAGCTGATCGTAGAAGATCGGATCGATAGCAATCGCCGCCTGGGAAAGCCAATACGCAAGCGCCTGCTGGCGCGGCGTAAGATCCTGAAAGCTGCCCGCTTCTACCTGAATGAATGCAGTCGTGTCAATGCGCTCGACCAAAGGCGACGCAGCGAAACAGCTTGCAATTCCGAGGACTCCGATACACACATACGATCTGAATGCCATTAGCGAAAGTATATAGAGGTTACTTGTGCGGGCACAGCACACACCATTCCACTCCCACGAGCGCCGCGCGCCCCGGCATCACCACTCCGAGCACTGGCTGGTAATCCGTATTGGTCAGATTTGTCAGCCGTATATAAGGATGAAGCGGCGAGCGCACCCATGCAGCATACGCATCCAGCAGGAAATAAGCGTTGCGCTGGTACTGGTCCGTGACTCCTGCGCGCACCCGGCCGAGCCATCCCCTTCCCGATGCCCCTTGCCAGGCGAAGACCGCTTGTTGAGTCGGATAATTGAAAACGTATTTCGATTGGAAGCCGTTTAGCGCCGCCTGCGCGCCGTGAAGACCCGTGTATTGCAGGTCAAATTTCTGTTCTTTGTTGGGCGCCCACTCTAGTGAAGCTTCCACGCCGGTCAAAGTCAGCCGGCCGAAATTCAGCGCTTGCCAGATAGCGGAAGAATTCGCCCGTACATAGTCGATATCGTCCGTTTCATGCCGCGAAAAAACCGCCGCCGAACCGCGCCAATGCTCTGCCGGGTACAAATCCAAACCGCCTTCGTAGTTCATCGCATGTTCCGGCCGTAAATTCGGATTACCGATGTTTGCCGGATCGTGATAATACAAATCGGTATAATTCGGCAGCCGAAAGGCGCGATTGACCGTAGCGCGCAGCTTGGCCTTGGACGCCAGCCAGAATCCCCCGCTTACGGATGGTACGGATACGCTGTGGATCGCGCCCGCATCCCCGTAAAATTCTTGGCGCTCTCCCGCGCTCAAAGAAAAACGCCGCCAGAAACGCACGTCCAGGCTCCCATACAGCGCCGCTTGTTTGCGCGAGTGTTCGCCAAGATTGTTGCTCGCCACGCGATCGGCCAGCAGTTCGGCCCCATAGAACACGCCCACGCTCTGCCGGTTGTTGGAAGGCCGCAGGAAATCATGGCGGCGTAGCGCCGCATCCCAGGTTTCGTCTTCGTGACGATTGGTGTAGTAAGCCGGATCGTCGCGCAGCAGCACATACAAGTCGGTGTGCCGGCGGTAGCCGAGTGAAAAAAGCGTGTTCTTGCCGAGATCCTGCGATAGCGCCGCCAGCCACGTCTTTGTGCGCTCCCAGGAATTGAAATTTCCGTAAAACTGATCCGCCCCAAACGGCCGGTCGAGGAGCGAAAGGAACACCCGCGTTAGTCCTAGCCGCGTGCGTACCCAGGATTCTGAGGCAAGCGCAAGATTGCGATAGTCGCGGTCGTCCCGAAAGCCACCCGAGAGCTCGCGTTCAAAAGAAAAACGCTGCGAGACCACTCCCTGCCGGAACGCAGCGAAGCCACTCTCTTCATTTGTCGAAAAGCTGCCATACCCCCCGCGTAGCCGCATCTCCAATTTCTGCGACTCATCGGGGAGACTGGTCACCACGTTGACCACCCCGGCAACTGCTTCCGATCCGTAGAGCGTCGAGCCTGAGCCGCGAAGAATTTCGATGCGGTTCACGGCATCGAGCGGAATAGGCAGATCCAGATCGTGATGCGCGGATTGCGCATCGCTCAGCCGGATTCCATCGATCAGAATCAGGCTTTGTGCAAATCCGCCGCCGCGAATCGATAGATCGCCTTGCACGCCCCCGGGCGCCCGTGCCTGCACTTGCACGGAAGAATCGAGCGACAGCGCATCCATCAGGCTGCCGAACAGCAGCGACGAATGCGTCAAAGGATAAACGTTTACCGAACGATCGGATTCTTCGAGCGGTACCGGTTGAAATGTCCCGGTCACAATCACGGTCTGGGGTTGCGCCGGCGGCAGCGCGGTTTGCGCGCCCGCGCAGCCGAGCCAGCAAAAAACAGCGAACGGAGCGCAAAGGGCACGGATCCCGCGCCGCCAAACCAGAGAGGAACTCGCAAACTCTTTGCGCCGCGCGCTTAGCCCGTGCCCGTTTTGCGCGTGTTCCTTAAAATCTGTACGCATGAATATCCCAGCATAGAGCCCGCCGGAATTCCCGATATGCTCCAATAAAAACTAATCGCTTTCACGATGCAAAATGTTGCCGGCGCTGAAGTCGTTCCCAAGCTGAAAGACATAGAGCGCGAAGAACATGGCCGTCTTTTTCACGTGGTGCTGCTCGATGATGACGAGCACACCTACGACTACGTAATCGAGATGCTGCAGAAGCTTTTTTTTCTATCGGCGGAGGCGGCGCTTCAACACGCCGTCGAGGTGGATACCGCCGGTCGCACCATCGTCATCACCTGCGAGCGTGCCGAAGCCGAATTCGCGCGCGACCAGATTCACGCCTATGGCGCCGATCCGCGCATGCCCAAGTCCAAAGGATCGATGTCCGCCGTCCTCGAACCCGCCGGAAACACCAAACTCGAATAATATCTCTTCGATTTGTTCCTACGGCGCGGAGGCGAGCTTTATCGGGAGAAATCCTCTGACATTTCCACTGAATGCCGGCTGAAAATCCATGCGCCCAGCGCCACTTCCGCAAGGCACAGCGCTCGTGTGAGCGCAGGCCTCTGTACGCAGGCCTCGAGCACGTCATTCATAAGCTTGGGCCCACTTGCACGTTTCCGCAGGTACTCGCACGGCCAGAGCAGCCCCGCAAGTGCCGCCGCCGGGCGGATCGTGCTAGAAGGAAGCTGTAGGAATGGAATGATTAACGACCTCTGGTACAAAAACGCAATCATATATTGCCTTTCGGTCGCAACCTTTATGGATGCCGACGGCGACGGCGTGGGCGACTTTAAAGGACTCATGCGAAGGCTGGATTATCTCCAAGGCTTGGGAGTGACCGCGCTCTGGCTCATGCCTTTTCAACCCTCGCCGGGTCGCGACGGAGGATACGATGTCGTCGACTACTACAATGTTGACCCCAAATATGGGACCCTCGGCGATTTTGTCGAATTCACACACGGCTGTAAGCAGCGCGGCATGCGCGTTCTGATCGATCTGGTCGTAAACCATACATCGAATGAACACCCGTGGTTCTGTGAAGCGCGGCGAAACCCGGATTCTAAGTACCGGGACTGGTACGTGTGGTCTAAGAAGAAACCGAAGCACGCCAAGGATGGCATTGTATTTCCCGGCGTGCAGAAATCAACTTGGAGCCGCGATAGCGTCGCGAAATGCTGGTACTTCCACCGCTTCTACGACTTTCAACCCGATCTCAATACAAGCCATCCCGAAGTGCAGGCGGAGATTTTGAAAATCATGGGCTTTTGGCTTCAGCTCGGAGTATCGGGATTCCGAATGGATGCCGTGCCATTTGTTATCGAAACAAAGGGCTATAACGTAACGAAACCGGTCGAGCAATACGACATGCTGCGCGAGTTCAGAGAGTTCCTGACCTGGCGGAAAGGAGACGCTATTGTTTTGGCCGAGGCAAATGTGATGCCTAAAACCGACATGGAGTACTTCGGCTCGACGGGAGAACGGCTCCAAATGATGTTCAACTTTCAAGTGAATCAAAATGTTTTTTACGGGCTCGCCACGTCGGACACTCGTCCGCTCGTGAAAGCGCTGAAAGAAACAAAGCCGCGTCCGGCAACCGGGCAATGGGGTCATTTCCTTCGGAACCACGATGAGTTGGATCTCGGACGTCTGACTGAGGAGCAGCGTCAAGCGGTCTTCGACGCATTCGCATCCCAGCACAACATGCAGCTATACGACCGCGGTATCCGCCGCCGTCTGGCCCCGATGCTGCAAGGCGACCGGCGAAGGCTCGAACTCTCTTACAGTCTCCTGATGACATTGCCTGGCACGCCGGTGATTCGTTATGGCGATGAAATTGGTATGGGAGACAATCTGGAGCTTCCCGAGCGCGAGTCGGCACGAACGCCGATGCAGTGGTCGACAGAGGCTCAGGGCGGCTTCTCAACGAACCGCAAAACTATTCTGCCGGTAATCAGCGGAGCCGCCTACGGCTATCAACACGTAAATGTGGCCGAGCAGCGCCGGGATCCGAATTCGCTGATGAACTGGATGGAACGTATCATTCGTATGCGCAAAGAGTCTCCCGAGATCGGGTGGGGCGATTTCGAAATACTTCACACTGGCACTCCGGCGGCTCTCGCTATCCGCTACGATTGGCGAGATAACGCCGTAGTGGTTCTGCACAACCTGAGTGCAAACTTTTGTGACGTTCGGCTGAGTGTCGGCCTGCAGGGTGATGAGGGCCTTCGGCTCGTAAATCTCCTCTCCACCGACCACAGCGTTGCGGACGAATCCGGCAAGCACTGCATTCTGCTCGAAGCTTACGGGTATCGATGGTATCGCGCTGGCAATTTGAAATACCTGCTGAATAGATCCGACGGGTGAGCGCACTCAACCAATAATCCCGCGCATTAGGTCGGACTCGAGGTGCTGGCCATTTATAGCGCAAGCTCATGTCGCGGCAGCACCGATCGCAATGTGCGCAGCGGCTTTGAAAAGGCCTGTCCGCGGATCACGGACACAGCCCCTACGAGAAACTGAAGCGCCGCTGGAATCCGCTCTGGAAGCAGCGCCATCAGCGGACGAACCACCCCGTCGTCGCATTCGTAAAACACCCGGTCGCGCCAGCGCCGCCATCCGCACGCATGCGTTTCATGATCTTGCAAGGTCTCTTGCACGCTCTGCAGAATGCGGAGCGCGAGCGGTTCGCGGTATTGGCTGGTGATGAGCACATCCGACCAGCCGCCGCGCACTCGTTCCACAAATTCGGAAAAGCAGCCCGCATCGGTCAAATCCAAAAGCGTGTTTGGCTCGAGCGCGTGCCGGTCTCCGCCCGCGACAATCGGCTTGCCCATATCTTGTGCCATCCGCCACGCCAGCTGGTTTTCTTTCCATGGCCGCAGGCCATTCAACTCCACAGCATGAATTGAGTCGCCATGCGCGCGCAGGAACCGCGTCGCCAGTTCCAGATGCCTCGCTTGCCCGATGCCGTGCTCGTCCCATGCCGAATGATTGAACACGATGAGCGTGCCCGGATCACTGGCCAGCGCTCGGAGCATATCCGCAATCGCTTTCATCTGTGGCGCCGCCGTAAAAGCCTGAAGCTCCGCGAAAATCGCCCGCGCTACGTGCGGCGCAATGTTGTGCAGGCCGAGATGAAAGAAGGTCCGTCCATAGGGCACGGTCCATTCGACCGAGACCGGAACGTGCCGGCACTCCCCCAGCACTCTCAGCTTCAGTGGCGCGTCGATGTCGTCGTGATCGGTAAGTGAAACCAGCGCCGCCAGGCCAAAACGCCGCTCAATGTGATTGCGTTCGAGCAGCCATGCCTCGAGCGGACCGGCGGGCGGCGTCCACCACGCCCGCGCCAGATCGAGTGGAGACCCGTCCTTGCCGCGAAACTGCGCTTCACTGCGTTTCAACGCTCCGCAAAGCGGTCCGATTCGCTCGGCTAGGCGATACAGGAAGCTCAACGGCTCGCGCGAATGCAGCGTATGACTGTGCAGCGATACGCCCGTCTGGAAGCTCCGTGCCGGAGCCCCGGACCACTCCACATGTAGTCTGCTCTGCCGCACGCCTCAAGCATGCAGCGCGCCCAGATAATTTTTGATGTACGTCGGGTTACGAGGTGATGAAACACTTACGGCAGAACATGGGAGGGCCGCATCGTTCGTTACCTTCATGCTTCAGAATGTGGCAGTGCAAAGCCATAGCGTCCACTGCAACTCGCCTATTGCGGAAGCACATCCGTAATAGGTTTTCCGGCGCGCGGCACTTCGGTCCGATAATCCTCGCCCAAAAAAACGGCGAGAGTCGCCGCAATTTGGTCCTGTGTTACGGCTGGAACGTGCGTACGCTCGCCCAGTGCGGCCGTATCCGGCCCGAGAAACGCCATCCAGATGTACTTGGAATCGGGAACTTTCTCGCCGTGATTCCTCCATTCCGGACCCTCGCCGCGGCCATGATCGGGTGAAAAGATCAGCGTAGTGGTGCCGCGGTACTCCGGCATCGATTGCAGCGTTTCCCAGAGCTCTCTAAGGTAAGCATCTACACGATGAGTGGCAGTTAGATATTCCGTGTATTTCCCCGCGTGCGCCCATTCGTCCGTTTCTCCCAACGAGAGATAAAGAATCTTGGGCTTGCGTGCTCTCACGTATTCAAGGGCCGTGTGGAACGGCAGGAAATCGAATGGCTCATCCTCCCACACACGCGGAGTTTCGGCCTTTACGCGATTAAGAAGCCCGAGACGCGGCGTGCTGGGAATCGAAGTGAAGGGATCGTATCCCGCATTCACCGGAAAACCCGCCCGCTCCGCGTTGAAGATGAAGGGGAACACATCCCATGCCCCGAAAGCTGCTATTTGGCCGCGGTAAGCGGCCTTTTTGTGAAGCCACTCGAACACCGTCACGTTGGGGTTTGGAATTTTATCGTTGCTCGAAACGCGCGGATCGGCAAAGCCGCAGAACGTCTCGCTGTACCCCGGATAGGAAAAATAAAAGCGGTTCGTCACGTACGCATCCGATCCCGCAGTCCGGTTTCCGAAGATCTGTCCCTGTTTCGCAACCACGCTCCACAGGAACGGCATCAGCGCCTCGCGCGTAATCGCGCTCTTTCCTTTTTCCACGAGCCATGGATCGGAACCTCCGAAAACTTCTTGCCAACGCAACCCGTCGGTCATCACAAAAAGAATGTGCTGCGTCTGGGCATGCGCAGGCGCCCCGTCTAGCGATGCCGCAAGGCATGCTAAAACCAGGAGCTGAATGGAGTGTTTTATCAATGGCCGGCTGCTTTTCGTGTCTTGCGTGCCGGCTGTCGCTCTGCTGGCTTCTTCAGACCGGCCAGGCTCTTGCGCAACGCATCCGCGATATCGACAACCTTCGCCGGCTGGCGCCGCTTCTCGCCCTCTTCCACTTTGACGTGCTTGCCTTTCGCTTTATCCTCTAGAATCGCTTCCAGCTTCTCGCGATAGGTGTCGTGATATTTTTCCGGCTTGAATGGCGCGGCCAAGGAGCGAACCAGCGTCTTGGCCAGTTCCAGCTCCTTCTCGCTCACGGCATGCGTGTCGGCCTTGAACTCTTGATCGGCGCGCACCTCCGCAGCATAGAACATGGTGTGCGCCAGCAGTCCCTTTTTGCCCGGCCGGATCACCACCACGTGTTCCCGGCTGTGCATCCCAAACTGCGCCAGTGCCACCAATTTCATCGCCTCGAGCGCCCGGTACAGCAAGCCGTACGCTTTGCCGCCCGCTTCTTCCGGAGCCATATAGTAGGAAGTTTCGAAATACACCGGATCGATTTCGTCAAGCGCCACGCACTCCTGAATGGCCATCTCGCCGGTGGTCTTTGCCTCGATCGCCTTCAATTCTTCCTTTTCGATCGTGACGAACTCGCCCTTGCTATACTCATAGCCTTTGACCGTATCCGTCGTTTCATGCACCGGCTCTCGCGCGCCCCGTTTCAAGCGCCGCAATTTCACGCGCTCCGGCCGCGCCGCTCGAAACAACCGCACGGGTATCGAAATCAGTCCGAAAGTGACGAAGCCTTTCCAAACTGTAGAAGCCATTTCTAAATAAGATCACAGCCCGTTTCAAATCGTTTCATCCGCTAGGCTGGGGGAAGATGCTGCCCCTGCTCCTTGCCCTGCTGCTCCCCGCGCAACTGGATACCAAGCTCGAGCCGCCCACGGTAGCCGCTTTTGACTCCTATGCGAAGACCGTAGAGCAGGAACTCTCCGGACACAGACCGTCTGGCTCAGCCTCCGAAGGCGAGCCGCTGATCCATCCAGGCGGAGCGCGCAAGAACCCCATCGACATACCCGGCGGCATGATCCACGATTGGACGGGAACCATCTTCTTCCCCAACGTCTCCATCGATCGGGTGCTGGCCGTTATGCAGGATTTTGACCACCAGTCGCAGTGGTATCCCGAACTCCTCCGTTCCCGCCTGATTCGCCACAACGGGAACGATCTCACGGGCTACTGGCGCCTCGAAAAGAAAGAGCAGCTTGTAGACGTAGTATTCGACGTGACGCAAGAGGCCCATTACGAACAAGTAGCGCCAGGCCGCTGGACCTGCCGCGCCTATGCCAGGGATGTGCGCGAAGTGCGCGATGCCGGGACGGCTCACGAAAGGATTCTGCCCGTCGGCGAGGGTCTCGGGGTCTTCTGGCGCGGATATTATTACTGGAGTCTTGAGACCTCAGGCAACGGAGTGCTCGCCGAGTTGCGCACGCTCTCGCTTTCCCGATCAGTGCCGACTGGCATGGGCTGGATCATGAAACCGGTACTGCAAAATGTTCCCCGGGAATCCCTCGCCGCCACTTTGCGGAACACGCGCAAAGCTGTAACGGAAGCAGCGCTCCCGCATCCATCTAAGAGGTGACCGAATGACTCAGATGCGCGAATGCAACCCCAATCGAGTGCTACGATTTGCCTGCTTTCTAATCGGGATCGCGTTACCTTTGGTCGGTCTGGCAATCTGGTCAAAAAATACCGGCGCAAATCGCAAGTCTGAGGTAGACAAGGCCCACGATATTACCGTTGAAGATAGCTTTCCCGCGAGCGACCCACCCTCGGCTTGGTAGTTATTCGTACCGCAGCGCTTCGGTCGGATTGAGTTGCGAGGCGCGACGCGCCGGCAGAAGCCCGAACCCGACTCCCACGATAAAAGAGACGCCGAAGGCCACCACGACCGAGAGTGGCGAAATCGGCACGCGCACTTGATCGGTAATCACACGGACGCTGAGCGGTAACGCCAGTCCGATCACAATCCCAATCGCTCCGCCTACCAGGCTGATCAGCACCGCTTCCACTAAAAACTGCAGCATGACCTCGCGCCGCGAAGCGCCTATCGCCATCCGCAACCCGATCTCCCGCGTGCGTTCCGTTACCGTCACGAGCATGATGTTCATGATGCCGATCCCGGAGATCACCAGCGCAATCGTCGACACAATGATCAAAACGATCGTGAGTACGTTTGCAATCTGGTTCGCGGTCTCGAGAATCGCCGTCAAGTTCTGAACCACGAATTTCGCGCCCGGCCGGTGCCGTTGCTCGAGAATCTGGGTCACCTTTTCGGTCACCGCCGGCACATCGGCCGCGTTCCGCACCTGTATGTAGACCGGCTCCACGCGCTCGAACTGGATGAAATATTTCATCACCGAGATCGGGATCAATATGGTCTCGTCGCCGATCTCGCCTTGTCCGAAACTGCTGGTTTTCTCGCGAAACGTGCCGATCACCGTGAACTGCAGTTGATTGATCTTGATCGTCTCGCCAATCGCCGCGCTCTGACTGCCGAAGACGCGAATGGCCAATTTATCGGTCAGCAGCGCGACGTGCTCCCGTAGCGTAATATCGCTGTCGTCGAATTTCCGGCCATAAATGATGACTAGATTGCGCACCTCGGCGTAGTGAGCATCCACACCGTTCACGCCGACATCGCGGATTTTTCCGTTTACGACGAGTTGGCTGTGATTGGGTATCACTGCCGTGGCTGCCGTGATGGTGCCGCCCAGTGCATCGCGCAGCGCTTGCACATCCGCAAGATTGACGAAATCCGCCTGTACTTTAGCGCTGTTCTCGCCGCCCGCTTCATAGTTGGCCCAAACCAAATTGGAGCCGATGCCGCGGATCTGATCGAGAATTAGATTCTTGCTGGCAAGCGAAATCGTGACGACAAGAATGACCGACGCGTTTCCGATGATCAAGCCCAGACCGGTGAGAAATGTCCGCAGCCGGTTGGCGTGCAGCGCCTGTAGGCTGAAATTGACCGCTTCGGCTAAATTCAGTTAAACTCCGCCGGCTTGTTTCAGCAGACGGCGCGCTTCCTGTTTCGGCGGGTCGTCTACCGTAATCGAGGCGCTCATATATTTCTGGAGCAGCAGCTTCGCCTCATTCAGGTTGCGCTTCTGCTTAATCAGAACATCCGCCCGCGCAAACCATACTCGCGGCGCGTTCGGATTGACCTTCTGCGCTTCGAGGAAAACCGCATCGCTCTCGCGTTCCTTGCCTTGTGTTGCGAGTAGCCGCGCCAATGCAATTAGATGTCCCACTTCATGCGGCGCAACCGCGACTGCCTGCCGCATGTGCGCTTCCGCGTTCTGATATTCCTTCTTCTTCTGCGCCAGCTTCGCGCGTTCGAAGTATGCTTCCGCCGGATCAATCGCAGCGAGTTTATTGGTTACCGCAACCGCTTTGTCGTAACCGCCGCCGAGAAAACCCGGCGCTTCCAGATAATAGTCGAACAGATCGCTCAACGCGTCATTATTTTTCGAATCCAATTCCACCGATTTCTCAAATGCCTGGCGCGCTTTCGAGGCAAAACTGGGAGCCGCCAGAACGTTCGATGTCTCGGCGCGCTTGCCGTAGGTGCGGCCCAGCCAATCCATGTATTCGGAATTCGCGGGCGCGAGCATGGTGGCTTTCTGAATATACTCAGTGGCCTTCTTGAAATCGCCTTGCATGAAGTAATTGCGACCGATCAGAAATGTCTCTGCCGCGTCGGAACTCTGCTTGTTCAGCAGCCTCAGCGATCCTTCAAAATCGGTCTGCTTGTACAGGTTTTCAGCTTGGGTCAGATCGCCTGCATAAGCCGCTCCCGCGGCCAGCAGCAGCGCTACAACCCCACTTTTTCGCCAACTCCACATCGACTTTTGGATGCAATAAGATACCGCCGCGTTGCGAAGGTCCCCCGAATCCCCTTATGTCTATGATTCTACTATAACTCCCCCGAAGCCGACAGAGGTATAGTATGCTTTAGGCGGGAAATTTAGTTGAGGAAGGTAAAAGACACTATGCTGGCCCGATCGCGGCGCTCCTTATCACTGGCTGGATTGTTTCTTCTCATGGCTGGAGCCACTTGGGCACAGACGACGACCATTGAAGGTCAAGTGAAGGGCGCGGACGGCGGTCCGGTCAAAGGCGCCGAAATCGTGCTCGACCGTACCGACATCAAGGGCCACTACAAAGTGAAGTCCGACAAGAAGGGTCACTGGCTCTACACCGGCCTTCCCTTCGGTACCTACGACATCACCTGCTCGGTGGACGGCAAAGTTGTAGACGGTATGAAAGGCGTCAAATCGAAGTACGGCGACAGCACCGTCGTCGATTTCGATGCCGGCAAAGCCGCTGCTCAGCAAGCCGCCGCTCAGCAAGCCAACACGACCGGACAGCTCTCGAACGATCAGGCCCGCGGCATGAGCAAGGAGCAGAGGGAAAAGTATGAAGCCGAGCTCAAGAAGAATGCCGAGACCATCAAAAAGAACAAAGCTCTCAATGATGCCTATAACGCCGCGCAAGATGCGTTGAAGGCCGCCCAAGCCGAGCCGGATAAGGCGCAGAAAATGGCGAAATATCAAGCCGCTGTGGACGCGTTCAATAAGGCCAAAGACGTCGATCCGTCCCAGGTCGCCATTTGGGATAGCCTCGGCGAGTCTTATACCGGGTTGGGTGACTCGCAAACCGGCGACGAGCGCAACAAGTCTTACGATCTGGCCATTGAAGCATACAAGAAGGGGTTGGAGTTGAAGCCGAACGACGCCGGCGTTTACAACCAGATGGGCAATCTCTACGGCAAGGAAAAGAAGATTCCGGAAGCCACGGAGGCCCTGAATAAAGCTGCCCAGCTCGACCCCACGATGGCTGCAAAAGCCTTCTACAACATGGGCGCGAACCTGGTAAATACCGGCCAGCCGGACAAAGCAACCGAGTTCTTCAAGAAAGCCACCGACGCTGATCCCAACTATGCCGAGGCGTGGTATCAATTCGGCAGCTTGCAGATGATGCAAGGCAAGGTGGACCCCAAGACCGGCGCGCAGACCTATCCGCCGGAGACCACCACGGCACTGAAAAAGTATATGGAGTTGCAGCCGACCGGCCCGCATGCGCAGGAAGCCGAAGCTATGCTGCAAGCCGTAGGCGAGAAGGTCGAAACCAAGATTCACAATCCGGCGGCAACCGAGCCGACCACTAGAAAAAAGAAGTAGGCCGTAAAATAGGATTGTGTTTCGCGCAATCCTGGAACTGATCATCACGATTCTTGTCGCGATGGTGGCCCGAGCCGTGATCGGAAGTGTTGTGAAGGGACTTGGAAATGCCGCCGCAGCGAGCCGCCAGGCTCCGCCACAGCAGCAGCAAACCGACGCTAAACCGACTGGCGAACTGCATAAAGATCCGGTGTGCGGCACCTATGTCGCCGAATCCACGGCATTCCAGCGCCGGGCGACGGGCAAGACATACTATTACTGTTCGGATGCCTGCCGCTCCAAACATGCGATCGCAAGCTGAATGAGATTTCTCTGGATTTTTCTCGCAGTGATTGTGGCGAGCCCTGCGCCCTCTCCTAAAAGACAATTCGACGACCTCCTCAAAGAAGAATGGGAGTTCGAGCTGCGCACACAGCCCGAATCCGCGACGGTCTACGGCGACAACCGTTACAACGACAAACTGACCGATTATTCGCTGCCGGCGATTCAGGCGAATTACCGCGAGACACAAGCTTTCCTGCGGCGCTTTGAGGCCCTGGACATTTCGAGCCTGCCGGAACAGGATCAGCTCAGCAAAGAACTGATGCTGCGCAACCTGCGGCACTCGATCGAAAACGTAGACCTAAAACTCTACGAGATGCCGATCGACCAGTTCAACGGCCTTCACATTCAATACCCGCAGCTCGTGGCTATTTTCCCGTTCGCAACCACGAAGGATTACGAAAATTACCTCGCGCGCTTGCATCAATTTCCGCGCCTGTTCGATCAGATCATTGCACTGGGCCAAGCGGGCGAGCGCGACGGCCTGATGCCTCCGAAATTCCTTCTCGAAAAAGTAGTGACGCAAGCGGACGCGATCGCGGCAAGCGGCGGCCCGTTTCTTGAGCCGGCAAAGAAGTTTCCGGATTCTATTTCCGCGGCCGAGCAGAAGCGCCTGCGAAGCGAGATCGAAGCCTCGGTTCACGACGAAGTCGAGCCGGCGTACCGCAAATTTTCGAAATTCGTGAAAGACGATTACGCGCCGAAGGGCCGCTCGCACGAGGGCATCTGGTCGCTTCCGAACGGCGACGCACTCTATCGTTATCTCGTCGAACAGAGCACCACGACGTCCCTCACTCCCGATCAGATTCATACGCTCGGCTGGCAGCAGGTCCATTCAATCGAAGCCGAGATGACGCGGCTTGCCAAGCAGCAGGGCTACACGGACTTGAATGCCTTCCGGACAGCGATTCAAAACAACAAACAAAATCACGCCACGTCACGCGAGCAGATCCTCGATGCGTACCGCAAATATACGGACGAGATGTACGGCAAAGTCGGCCAGCTTTTTGGCCGGCTTCCGAAGGCGCGGCTCACCGTAGTTCCGGTAGAAGCTTTCCGCGAAAAAGAAGCCGCCGACGCCGAATACTGGGTCGGCTCGCCGGATGGGAAGCGGCGCGGGCGCGTGGTCGTGAATACGGGCGACTTCGCACATCGTTCTCTAACCGAAATCGAATCTACGGCCTATCACGAAGGCGTTCCGGGGCATCACTTCCAACTTTCGATTGCCCAGGAACTGACCTCCCTGCCCGCATTCCGCCAGCACCTGACCTACACGGCCTATGTGGAAGGCTGGGGGCTCTATGCCGAGCGGCTAGGCAAGGAAGTCGGGCTCTATCAAAACCCGATCAGCGACTACGGCCGCCTTTCCGGAGAGATGCTGCGCGCAATTCGGCTGGTAGTGGACACCGGCGTACACGCCAAGCACTGGAACCGCCAGCAGATGGTCGATTTCTTCCACGAGCACTCGACGGAGGACGAGCCCTCCATCCAGGCGGAAGTCGATCGCTATATCGCGATGCCCGGACAAGCGCTTGCCTACAAAATCGGCCAGCTTAAAATTATTGAGCTGCGGGAGCGCGCTAAGGCCGAGCTCGGCCCGAAGTTCGATATCAAGGCGTTCCACGACGAGGTGCTTAGCGCGGGCGCGCTGCCTTTGGATGTTCTAGAACAGCGCATCGATCGTTGGATTCGTTCTACTGGTGCACCCTCCCGTCCCGCATCGTGACCGTGCGGTCGGCGAAAGCTGCCGCTTCCGGATTGTGGGTAATCATAAGGATGGTTTGCCCGGTTTTCCGGTTCAGATCGCGCAGCAGGTTCAGCACTAAGTCGGAATTTGCGGTATCCAGATTTCCGGTCGGCTCGTCGGCTAACAGAATCGCGGGCTGATTCACCAGCGCGCGCGCAATGGCGACCCGCTGCTGCTCGCCGCCTGAAAGGGCGCGCGGCTTGTGCTGCAAGCGCTGCTTGATCCCCAATAAGTCGAGGACATCATTGAAGCCTTCGGGCCAGTGAGTCCGTTTCCCGAGCGCTTGCGCGAGCGCGATATTGTCGCGGGCCGTGAGGGTCGGCAGCAGATTGTATTTTTGAAATACAAAGCCAATCTTGCGCTGGCGCATTTCGGTCCGCTCGGACTCGGTGAGCGCGCGCAGATCCAGGCCATCAACCAGGACATGGCCTTCGGTTGGCGGAGCGAGGCCGCCCAGGATATGAAATAACGTGGATTTGCCCGAGCCGGATGGGCCCATGATCGTCAGGAATTCGCCGCGAGCGACGTCGAGATCGACGCCGCGCAGCGCCTGGACATCGACATCGCCCGTGCGATATATTTTGCGCAGGCCGCGTACCTGAATGATTCCGGTATCACTCATACGAGAGCGCCTCAATCGCATCCTGCCGTGCAGCCTTGAGTCCTGGATAGATTGCGCCTAACAATGCGCCACCGAGGGCAATTGCCGCGGCTATGGGCCACCAGTCCGGCGCATCCGTAACCGGCAGAGAAGCCGGGGCGGTCTGAAGGATTACGGCCTTAGCCGCAATTGTCAAGACAATTCCCAGGACACAACCCACCAGTGCCAGTACAACCGCCTCCCGCACCAGAATGTCGACGATCGTGAGGGGTTTCGCGCCGAGTGCTTTGAGTATTCCGATCTCCCTGGTACGCTCCACAACCGCTGTGTACATCGATAGAAAGACGACTAGAAATCCAACTATGACGGCCAACCCCGTGATCACGCTGATAAAAACTTTCAGCTGCGGAACATTATTGATACTGAATTGCGAAACCAGGTCCGAAACGGAAATTGCGCGCAAATTCCCTTTTAATAGCTCGTTGAATCGCGCCACTTCCTGATTGGTCAGCGCCGGATCGTCCAGCTTCACCAGGATCTGCGAAATACGGTTTGGATTACTGGTGAGATCCTGCAAAGTCGTCAACGGAACGATGAAACGAGCGAGCATGCCACCTTGAACAATCCCGGCTAAATGCCAGTCATGGTTGAGTAATCGCACTGTCTCCCCCACGTGCCGGTGATTTTGACGCGCGTATGCCTCGTCGACAAGCAGATCGTCCGGACCCTTGGGAGGCCCACCCTCCACAAATCGCAACCCTCCGCTGATTTTTTGAAACTGCTCAAAATCGACTCCATTCATCAATGTGACGAGTTCAACCGGCTGCGATAACACGGGGACGGCCTGCTGCACGTGCGGCTGCTTGGCAACAAACGGCACGAAACTTTCTTTCACTTGTCCGGACGAAAACGAGATAGTACCCTGCCCTGTATCAGGCTTCAGAAAAATATCGGCGCCGGTGCCCTTGGCGCGCGTGGCGGAGTCCTGTAGTAAGCCGCGGCTCAATCCGATCAGAGTGAGAATGGACATGACTTGCACGCCGACCACGAGCGCGCTCAGTAGCGTACGCACCCAGCGATGCTTTAGATTTTCGATAACCAGTTTGTTGATCATTCGCTCACGGCTGGCCGGCGAGAAATTCTCGCGCCACTTTCTCTATAGGCTGCCGGTCCTCTTCGACGCGGCGGTTCAGCTCACGCATGGTCTGGTCGCTGATTTGGTTGGCAAGCATGCTCAGCGCCCACTCGGCCTCGGGCCTTTGCTGAACCAAACTCCGCCGCACTACGTAACAGGCGTTGTAAGGAGGAAACACTCTTCTATCGTCGCGCAACACCGCAAATTTTGAGCCGGCCAGTTGCGCATCGGTCGAATTGCCGGCGGCCATGTCGACTTTTTTCTGCTGCAAAGCTTGATACAGGAGTCCGAGGTCCATGCTTTTCGGAGTTCCTTGCCATTGCAGCGAATACGCTTTGTCCAACCGCTGCAAACCGTCGGGCCGGGTTAAAAATTCGTATCCCACGCCGAGCCGCCATTTGCGGGCGGCGGCCGAGGACAACTCGGGCTTCGACAGCCGCTGGGCGTCCTCTTGCCGCACGACCATCGCAAAGGTATCGTTAAATCCGAGCGGCGGAAGCCAGATCAAGCCGAAGCGCGAGAGATAAGCGTCTTTGACTTCGATGTACGCTTGAGCGCCATCGCCCGCGATATCCTTCTTCAGCACAACGCTGGCCGCGGTGCCGGTGTATTCCGGATAGACGTCGATGTCGCCGTGGACGAGAGCTTCGTGCGTCAGCAGTGTGCCGCCGAGGTTCAGCTTTCGCGAGACCTTGATGTGCAGCTTGCGTTCAAGCTGCTGGGCTGCGATTTCGCCCAGGACCATTTGTTCGGTGAAATTCTTCGATCCGACAACGATGGAGTTATCACGGCCACAAGACCCTAGGAGCAGAAGGGCCACGAATGAACACGAATGAATACAAATCAGATGGTGATTCATTGGATTCGGAGTCTCTTTTCCAGGATGGTCATGGCGGCGTCCGCGAGTAATGCCATGGCCGCGGCTGGAATGGCTCCGGCCAAGATTTGTATTGTATCTACGGATGCCACGCCCCGAAAAATCAAGACGCCCAACCCTCCGCCGCCGATAATGGCGGCGATCACGGCCGTTCCGATATTCGTCACGAGCGCTATGCGCAATCCAGCGAGAATCGTGGGCGCGGCGAGCGGCAATTCCACCAGCCGCAACAACTGCCCGTCCGTCATGCCCATAGCCACCGCCGCCTCGCGGAGCGGCGCATCGACCGATTGAATGCCAACGATCGTGTTTCGCAAAATGGGCAGCAAAGAATAGAGAACCAGACAAAGGATCGCCGTATGGCGGCCAATCCCTCCGATTAGAGGCACGGGAAGGAGAAAACCGAACAAGGCCACGCTAGGGACGGTCTGCAGGATATTGGCGACCACTACGGAAGCCTCTCGTAATGCCCGCCGCCGCGTGCCCAGTATTCCGAGACCGACGCCAATAACCGCCGCAATGAGCCAGGACACGCCGGCGAGCACGATGTGCTCCCCGGTGAGCTGGACGACGTCGGACAGCAGGCTTTTGAGAACGATGGGATCCAATTTAGACTCGAATGGTCTCGATAAAGGATCGCGTTACGGGTTTATCGACCTGCATGAATTCGTCGCGCGGGACGAGGCATTCCATCTTGCCTGAATCGAGAACCGCGATACGCGTGGAGATCCTAAGCGCCTCCAGTAAATCGTGCGTCACAAATACCGCAGCCACTTTATAGCGCTCCTGCAAACGAAGGAATTGCTGTTGCATTTCATGACGCGTCACCGGATCGAGTGCGCCGAAGGGCTCATCGAACAGCAACAGGCCGGGCTCGGCCGCGAGCGCGCGAGCAACCCCGACTCGCTGCCGCTGCCCACCCGAAAGTCGGCGCGGCGGACGCTCCGCCATTTCCGCCAGGCCGACTTGCTCGAGCAACTCCCGCGCTCTCTCCTTTTGTTTCTCTTCGCGCCAACCCAACAGCCGCGGAACCAGCGCCACGTTCTGCTCGACGGTCCAATGCGGCAGTAAGCCGAATTCCTGAATCACGTATCCGGTGCGGCGCCGCAGGGCGATTGGATCGAGTTTCGCGACGTCCTTGCCGTCAATGAAAATCGTGCCGCTATTCGGATCGAGCAGACGGTTGATCAAACGCAGAGCGGTTGTCTTGCCGGAACCGCTGCGGCCAAGCAACACGAGCGTCTCGCCGCGCTCGACGTCGAAACTGATCCGGTCGAGGATCACCCGGTTCGAGACACGATAGCTCACATTTTGAAAAGACAGGTATGCCAGAAATTGCAGCCCTCCCCAGTATGCCTAAGTCAGAAGATAGGAAGACAGAAGTTAGGATTCAGGAGACAGCAGGCTCCTTGGCGCTCCTTTGCGATTCGAAGCCAATTTCGGCCATTTGCCTTTAGACTCTTAGCTTTAGCAGCACATCCGCGCCTACTCGACCGAGCGCACCGGGACCATGCTGACGTCGTGAAGACGCCAGTCAACCGACATTGCCAGGTTCCGCGCCTCGGTCATTCGGTCCAGCAGATTTCGATCGTCGCGTGGTTCGATGAACACTTCCCCGCTAAGCACATCGCCATCCTCGCGGAGCCGGACTCTTGCGTGTGCGATCCAATCGAGCCGCTCAAGCGCGTGCTGCAGCGTGTCGATGGCCGGATCTTCCTTCTGGCTCTCGATGTCGGAAGGCCGTTTGTTCATCAGTTGCGCGATGCTGTTCCGCAAATTGATGTATCCGTCTTTCGCGATTTCGATCGAAATGAATGCCGCGGCGATGGAATCCGCCCACCAAAAGCCGTATGAGATCCCGAATATCCCGACCACTCCGGCGATGCCCGAGAGCCAATCGCCCTTGTTGATCTCGGCCGAGACATGGAGGGCCTTGTCATGAAGCTCCGAGGCGAGCGGCAGTTTCATCCGGCCGAATATTATGGGCGGAATCACGCTGTACACGAGCGCCCCGACCATCAACCAGCCAAGCCAGATACGTTTCCCGAATATTTCAACCGTCTGGATGGTCGGGTGTTCTGCCGCGATGAGCTTGATTACCGAATCGCCGAGAATGAATACACCGAAGCCCAATAACACTACGGCGCCGCACATGAATCCAACCAGCACTGCACGGCGGTATCCATAGGGGAATGCTTCGTCCGGTCGTTTCTTACGAAAGTAGGCGCCTGCAAGAAAGGAAAAGGATGGCACGAGGCTCAACGTGTCCTCGATCCACATCGCTTTCATGGTCTGCGAAGAACCCATTACGAGTGCCATGACCACAATGATGGACAGCAGGAAACCGATGAAGGTCCACTCAACGCGCGTAGCCTTCTGCAACGCGCGTTGCTTGTCCGGAGGAAGCTGGTAATCCGCGCCAATTGCGTTCATTGCCGGGCCTCCGCGGCTTTGAGGAGAGACTTAACGTTTGACTTCTGCTCCCCAAGAAAGCCGCCCAGCCGTTTCAACCATCCGTTTTCGCCGGGCGGAACAGCCATGACGTGTTTCTTCTGGAATAGCCGGAAATTCGTGGGTCTGAGTCCTATCGTCTCCAGACGCCAGGTGGGCGCCGCCACGGGTCCGCTCATCTGCGAGAAGTCGTTCACCCGGACGGGTATTGCGTGCTTCTTTATCAGGTAAGCCGCAGTAATATCACCGCTCTGCACCGCCACGATGACGCCCTTCCATTTCGTGGGCGCGCGGATTCCGGGCGGTACGCCGATAACCACTTGATCCTCGAAGTAAGGACGGGTGAGTCCGACCTTTTTTGACCAAGGCGTCTTCTGATCAAGACCGGCGATCACAAGGTCCAGTTCGAAGCGTTCCAGGGCTTCCATGTGCCGCTGTTCGGCACCCCAGAACCATTCGGGAGTGGCGCCCAGAGACGCGGCGAAGCGGGTAGCTAACTCGACTTCGGCACCGGCCGGATTGCTGCCGGCGCGGACCACCCAAGGCGGATTTTCGACCAGACCTACTCGCATGCGGCGCTGCCGCTGTACCCGCTCCAGGGTTTTTTCGGGATCGCGGGGCAGGGCGCTACAGGCAGTCTCGGCAATCAACACCAGACCGATGAGACAAACGCCCACTAACCTGCTCATGCTCTATCGTGATGTCGGAGGAACCCAGCCGGTGTCATCCGTAAGAATGACAGCCGAGGCCTCAGCAGTTTTCGAGTACGTCGACGGGGGTACCGGCCCGAAGCAGACCCGGGATGACGATGAGCGCATTCTGAGCAAACATAACCTTTTGCGGCTGCCTTCGATAGCGGGCCAATGTCTGCAACGGCTCGACGCCGCGCTCCGCTGTGAGGGGATCGACCAGCGGGATGGAGCACCGAGCGCACGGTTTTACAACCGCGAGTTCCACTTCCCCGATGCGCACCCGGCGCCAGCGGTCCTCGGCATGCGCGGGCGCGCCCGTGACCACCAAATTCGGGCGGAAACGCTGTATATCGACCGGTGTTCGTAAACGTTCGTTCAGGAGATCGAGTGAGGCTTGCCCGATGACTAGCACCGGATAGGCATCAGCCAAGCTCACCTGCCACGGTGGACTGTCGTAGGGAGGTTCCACGCCGCGCGTCACCGTATGCGGCAAGTGTACGAGCCGGCAAGATTGGCCAAGAAAGGAGCTGAACCAGCGGCTGTATTCCGGATCGGGATGAGGAAGCTGTAACTGGTCGAGCCAGATTCGAACCGAAACCCACTCGCCATCTCCGGACCAGCTTCGAATGACAAGAGGTGGCATCTTCGGCGCCTCGACAACCAGATCGTCACCCTCAAAATGGGGAGATAGCAAGGCCATTTTGGGTAGCCGCCGCTGCGAAAGTAAGAGCCCGTCGTCGTCCACCAACATCCAGCGCCGGTCCCGGACAGGGCCGCTCAGATCGAGAGATGTCTCATTCACAGCCATGCCGCGGGCGGATTTAATGGGATAGATCCAGATCTCGCTCAACACCATTTCGCTCAAGACCATTTCAGTCAACCCATGTGTCAGAACCCTATTTTTCGCAGGTACGCGTAGCTCTGCCGCAAACTCCGGATTGGATCGGAACTGAAATCTTGTTCCACGAAATAATGTTTGACCCCAGCCTGAAATGCCGCATGGAGAATTTCCTGAATCGGCAAGTCGCCGTTCCCGAGCTCGCGAAACGTTTCGTTCGGTACGGTTGCGATGTCGTAATGCACCGGAGTGCCCGGGGCCCGGTCCTTCAAATGCAGGAGTTCCACCCTAGCCGCGTTTTCTTTCAGAAACGCCGCTGCATTGACGCCTGCCATGCTGACCCAGAACGCATCCACTTCCAACCTGACCAATTCCCTGTCGAGGCTGGCGAGCAGGGTATCGATCGGCCTGCGGACCGGCTTAGGCTCAAATTCAAAATCGTGATTGTGGTAGCAGAACCGCAGACCGGCCGAGCGGCACTTCCGCGCAGCGGCGTTCAACTTTTCGGCGAGAGCCCGATAGAAATCCAATCCACGGCGTTCTTCGGGAGCGAGATAGTTGAAGACTATGTATTCGAACCCGTTGTCGCGCGCCTGGGCAACGGCGTCGTTGAAGGTGACGCCGGGCTCGACGGGAGGCATGTCCGCATCTTGCCACGCTTTCCAATTCCCGGTCAGAAGAGGAGTCTCGAAGTGCATGCTGACCGGCCGCAGACCGGCTGTTTTGAGATAGGGCAGAAGCGGGGCAACCTGGCTGCGTAACATCTCGACCTCGCGATAGCCCATGTCTGCAATCGCCCGCAGCGTCTCCAGCGGCTGCTTCCGCACGATGTCCCTGACGGTGTAAAGCTGTACGCCAGCTGTGCGCGGCTTTTGACCGAAAGCCGGCAGGCAAGCCCCAGCAGCCATACTCATCAGAAGTCGTCTCGTCGGCAGTACCTCAGCCATTGTCAGGGGTAAGTCTACAATAGCCAGAATTTGAGATATGGGGGGTTTACGCGTCTTTCGGCATTCGTGTATCGATCTCGTGCGCGATGTTGCCGACCGCTGTGACTGAGCTAAGCTCGGCAACCTCCTTATCCTGACTTGCTTCCTCAATTCCCAGGCGCGCGCAAATCAGCCTTTGGAGCTGCAAGATCTTGGTGAGCTCTTTTTCCGAAAGTAGATTCACCTGTAAGTCAAGATGCGCGCGCTGATCGGCGCGCTGGCTCATCCGGTTCTGCTTAATCAGAACGAACGTCGAGAGCAATACGCCCTCCAGCGAAACCAGCATGCAAAGGAGGGCAAACGGATAGGGGTCGAATCTCAATCGCCCCCAGAGCAAGCCCAGGTTAATGACGACCCATACGCCAAACCAGACAAGGTGCATTACCACAAATGGGATGCTGCCGACAAAATTGGCGATTACGTCCGAAATACGATCCGCTGTTGTGCGCTTGAGTTGCGCCTCCTCTTCAATCGCGACAATAGTGTTGATGTTGTCTTGGGCAGATGGTGGAGTAGCCGCCTGATCGATTGCCTCAGAAGGGGGTCTGACCACCAGTAACTCCATAGACTTCGCCACTTACAAACCGAGCCTCGTTCGAAGCTAAAAAGACGAACACGGGAGAAATTTCAACAGGCTGGGCCGCTCGCTCGAACGACGTGTCCTTTCCGAATGATTTCACCTTCTCTTCAGGCATAGTGGCCGGAATGAGGGGCGTCCACACGGGTCCGGGCGCCACGGCATTGGCTCGCACGCCTTGCTTCATCCCGATCTGGGAAAGAGTCTTGGTGAGACTGACAATGGCGGCTTTCGTCGCCGCATAGGGAAGGAGATTGGGAGAAGGATCGTAGGCCTGAATAGAGGCTGTGTTGATGATGGCGCTGCCCGGTTTCATTTTCGGCAAAGCCGCGCGGACCAACCAGAACAGCGCGTAAACATTGGTTTTGAACGTATGGTCGAATTCTTCGGTCGTGAAGTCTTCGATGTTGTCATGCGTCATCTGGAACCCGGCGACATTGACCAGGAGATCCAGTTTGCCGAAATCCGCTAACGCACGCGCGACCAGATTCTCACAATATGATTCTTCGCGCAGGTCACCAGGGACTTTTACGACTTTGCGGCCAGCCTTCTCCACCCATTGCGCCGTATCGGCCCCGTCCTGCTCTTCTTCCGGAAGATAGCTCAACAAGATATCCGCACCTTCACGCGCGAAAGCTATGGCTACTGCTTTCCCGATTCCACTGTCCGCGCCCGTGATCAGGGCTACTCTATCCTGCAGGCGATTGAAGCCTTTGTACGACTCTTCACCGTGATCCGGCTTCTCGTTCATGTCTTCGGTCAGGCCTGGATGAGGAATTTTAGATTGTTCGTAGCCGGGCTTTGGACCTTGTTCTTTTGGGTTTTTGGGCTGCGGATCTTGTACCGTTGATTTCGACATGTACAGATTAGAGGCGTAATTTCCGTAACTTCGATCATCTGCACGCGCCTGGAGTTTCTACTCAAGTAGAATCGCCAGGAGCGGCTCGGAACAGAAGGAGATCCAGGCTGAAGGTAAGCCGGGTTTGGGCGGGCGGCTTCGACGTCATGGGGCGATAGATGGATGTCAGAACATCTCGGACTGCGGCAGGGTCGAGATCCGCCGAGTACGTAATCGAACGGCGATCGAGCAGCGCGAAATTGTTTGAGAATGTCTCGACTGTGCGTGCGACGCGGTCGCGTCCGCTACCGCGCAACTCGATCAAATCGTCAGGCGCGGCAAGCGCGACGAAGAGGCGGCCGTCTTCGGCGAGGACACGCTCGAATTCGACGCTATTCATGCGTCCGGTAATCGACATGACAATCGAGAACGAGCGACCGGCATAAGGGACGCGGCGATCGGCATTCGCAACTACCCACTCGCACCCGCCGTAGCGCCGTGCCGCGGCGTCGATGGCCGGAATCGAGATATCGACGCCATGCGCATCGAAGCCAATCTCGCGCGCGAGAGCGCCTAAGTAGAAACCTTCGCCGCATCCCGCATCCAGAACGATGTCGCCCGGCGAGGGGCACAGTAGGTCCTTGATGGCCTGGAGCAGCGGAGCGGTCACACCGCGATCGTGCAATCGACGCCTGGCCGCAACGGCGGCCTTCGCGTCGCCCGGCTGCTTGGATCGGCGGTCCTGCGGCTGCAGCAGATTGATGTATCCGCTACGCGCGATATCGAAAGAGTGCCCGCGCGCGCATCGCATGTGACGACCCTCGCGCCTCAGCGCTAGAAGGCAGCCACGGACGGGACATACGAGCATCCGTCGAGTGTAGTGCATTGGACACTGAATAGATGCTAAGCGTGGATGTGCTGATTGTTGGCGCGGGCGCGGCCGGGCTCATGTGCGCTATCGAGGCGGGCAAACGCGGCCGGCGCGTGGTGGTGATCGAGCACGCACGAAAGGCGGCGGAGAAGATTCGGATCTCGGGTGGCGGGAGGTGCAACTTCACCAATCTGCACGCCTCGCCTGACCACTACTTATCGCAGCAGCCACGTTACTGCGTATCCCCCTTATCGCGCTACACGGCGCAGGATTTCATTTCACTCGTAGAAAAGCATCGGATCGCGTATCACGAGAAAACCTTAGGCCAGTTATTTTGCGATGGCTCGTCGCAGCAGATTATTGACATGCTCTTTGAGGAATGCCGAGCAGCGGGGGTCACGATCAAGCTGCAAACGACCATTGAGGACGTGGGCAAGCCAGACGGTCGATTCCGCGTGCGAACAAACGCGGGGGAGTTCTGCTGCGAATCGTTTGTGGTGGCATCGGGCGGGCTCTCGATTCCCAAGATGGGCGCGAGCGGCTTTGGATATCGAATCGCACGGCAGTTTGGTTTGGCGATCGTTCCGACGCGGGCCGCTCTGGTTCCGTTCACTTTGACGGAAGGCCAGTTAGAAACATGGAAGACGCTCGCTGGTGTAGCGGTAGAAGCAGAGGTTCAATGCGGCAAGCAGCGCTTTCGAGAAGGGCTGTTGTTTACACATCGCGGCCTGAGCGGACCCGCGATTCTGCAGATCTCTTCTTATTGGACCCCTAACGAGCCCGTGCGCGTGAACCTGGCACCGAGCCATGATGTAGCCGCGCTGCTGATAGAGGCGAAATCCGCCCAGCCCAGGCAAGAGGCGGCCACATTTCTGAGTACACTGCTGCCGAAGCGACTGGCGCAACGAATCGCGGAGCGGCATTTGTTGATCGAACTGACCGATAAGCAGCTTCGGCAGTTGGGATCGGCGGTGAACGACTGGCGCATCGTGCCACACGGCACCGAGGGTTATCGTACGGCGGAGGTGACGCTTGGCGGAGTGGATACGACTGAACTTTCATCCAAGACGATGGAAAGCAGAAAGGTGTCTCAGCTGTATTTCATCGGCGAACTTGTGGATGTTACAGGTCACTTAGGCGGATACAACTTTCAGTGGGCATGGGCTTCAGGTTACATAGCTGGACAATATGCTTAGTAACCTGGCCCATTCCCCCGGCACGGCTAGGTAGGCCACGAGCCGGCCACCTGCTTGGTGGGGACGTTGAGCCGATTCCAGAAGTTAATCGCCGCTATGCCAAGAATCAGGGCCCCAAGCGACGGCTCATCGTAGTGCCGGGCAGCCTCGGCCCAGATTTCGTCGGGCACAGGGTCGGCGCGGTCGTTCAGGCGAGTCACCGCCTCGGCCAGAGAGAGCGCAGCGCGTTCGGCATCGTCAAAGTATGGCGCCTCGCGCCAAGCCGCTACCGCGAAGAGCCGTTGGTCTGTTTCACCCGCCTGCTTGGCCTCCCGAGTGTGCATGTCCACACAAAAACTGCAGCCATTGATTTGACTCGCCCGCAGGTAGACGAGCTGAAGCGTTCGCGCCGACGGGCCGCCATTCTTTGCGGATGCGGCGAGAATCTTCCCAAGGGCTTGCAGGGGCGGCATAGCGTCGGGTACGATCATCGCTGGATTGTTCATTCGTGGTTGCATAACTGTTTCTCCTTGTCACAACGGGCTGTTTTCGTCCGTCACAGCTATGACGGAACGAGATGAGGGAATGTGACCGATGGACGAACACGACTGGTTAGCCGAGCAATTCGAGGCAAACCGGGCACACCTGCGAGCGGTGGCCTACCGGATGCTCGGCTCGCTGAGCGAAGCGGAAGATGCCGTGCAGGAAACGTGGCTACGGCTCAGCCGCTCCGACACGAGCGGCGTCGAGAACATGAGCGGCTGGTTAACGACGGTGGTGGCGCGGATGTGCCTGGACATGCTGCGCTCGCGCAAATCGCGGCGCGAGGACGCGCTGGACGCACAGGCGTCCCAAACGATCGCGACCCGCGCGGATGGGATCGACCCTGAACAGGAAGCGCTGCTGGCGGACTCTGTCGGGCTGGCACTATTGGTGATACTTGAAACGCTAGCTCCGGCGGAGCGGCTGGCATTCGTGTTGCACGATATGTTCTCCGTGCCTTTTGAGGAGATCGCGGGCATCGTAGGGCGCTCGCCGACCGCGGCACGACAGCTTGCCAGCCGCGCACGCCGGCGGGTGCAAGGAACACCCGCGGTTCCCGAAGTAGATTTCAGCCGGCAGCGAGAAATTGTCGAAGCTTACCTCGCGGCCGCGCGCCGCGGCGACTTCGAGGGACTGCTCGCGGTACTCGATCCGGACGTCGTGCTGCGAGCCGATCGCAGCGCCGTTGCCATGGGCGCATCGAGTGAGATTCGCGGTGCGCGGGCTGTGGCGGAGCAGGCGGCGAAGCGGCGCGCTCAGTTCGCACGAGCGGCGCTGGTGAACGGAGCGGTAGGGATCGTGGTCGCCCCGCGTGGACGGCTATTGCTGGCGCTCCGCTTGACGGTCGAACGCGGGAAGATTTCAGAGATGGAGATCATCGGGGACCCCGCGCGGCTCGATCAACTTGATCTGGCCATGCTCAGTTGATGCGGATGCGGTGATCGGTGAATCGCAAATAGGGGCCCAGGGAAGCTTGCTTCATATGGCACGTCAGGCAATCCCCGCCGGCCGAAACGTGCGTGCGCGATTTACCGCCGGAGTGGCAGGCGATGCACCGCTGGTTGTACGATGCATCAGTTCGCGGTCTGGCATTTTCGTGCGGATCGTGGCATGTCACGCAGGCTAGCGTCTTGCTTTCGCGGAAACAGCGGCTGGCCATCAAGCCGACTGGCGCAAAACGCACGGTTACCGGATTTTCCAGCTCGGGTTCATCACTCGCATCTGGCCCCGGGATGCGATGGCATTCTCCGCAAACTTGCGCTTGCGCCACCGCTCCCAGCCGCCCTGGATTCAGCACCTCACGCCGAACGGCGGCCGGCTCCTTTCCGGCTTTGGCGGCCGCGATGTGCGCGCCGCCCGGTCCGTGGCAGCGCTCGCACTGCACGCCGGGCTGTATGGCTTGCAAATCCGGCCCCTCGGGCGATGCGCGTACACCGGTCGAATGGCAAGTGAAACAATGCGTGATGGTTTTGTTGTCTTGCAGCAGGCCAAGCTTCGCGCTGGGCGGGTGTCCGAATGTGGTGGCCATGCCGTGCAAACGCGTGTAATACGACAACTGGTTTTCGAAATACTGGCCGTCCAGGCGCCCGACCGGAGTAATGCCTTGCGCGCCGGCGCCGAATGCCCATTCGAGCCCGCTTCCAATTCCACGCAGCGGGCTCGCGTCGATCGGACGCAGCGCTTGGGCATGATGTGAGCGCGACTGGCGCTCGAATTCGGCTACGTGACACTCCCGACAAGCTTCAGATCCTACATACGAGGCCTGCGCTAATCCACAGACGCAGAGCGCGAACACAAGAGATCTCAACGCTTCGAGTCTCCGCTCACGTCCACGCCGTTATCGGTGGCGGCGTGAATCTCGCGCACTTTGCGGTACTCCGCGGCGGCATCTGCCTTTCGGCCCATCTGCCTGTAGAGCGCGCCTAAGTGGTAATGCGGGGACGATTGGCCGGGCTCGAGTTCCACCGCTTTTTTCAATTGCACGAGCGCCTCGCGATATCGCTTTTGATCTGTTAAGATGCTGCCGAGCCGCAAATGCGCGTCGCCGTTCGATGGATCGCATCCGAGAGCGCGTCCGTATAGCGCTTCCGCTTTCGCTGTATCTTTGTCGCCGCGCGCAATCTCGCCTAAATAGTAGTTCGCGAGACTATGGCAGCCGCGCTTGGCTTCGTCCTGAAGCCATGTGCGCGCCTGCTCGGAATCCTGCTGGCGCCAGTAAAGATAGCCGATGGCGAAGCGGGCGTTGGGAATGGCCGGATCTTTTTCGACTGCCGCTCGATACTCGGCAATCGCCTTTTCGGGCTGCTGCTGGCTTTCATACGCTGATCCCAGCAGCAAGTGAGTCCAACCGGAATCGGGGAAACGGCTGATGATCTGGTGGAACGCGTCTCTCGCTTCCACCTTTTGCCCACTCAGGCGGTAGCTCTCCTCGAGCATATAGAACACGCGATCCTGCTGCGGCGTGTTTTGAAGATCTTTCAGCGCGGCGATAGCCTTGCCATATTGGCGGGACTCGAAGTAATCCACGCCGAGCAGCATATGAGCTTCGCCTGCCACGGCAGGGTCGCGGGCAGCACTTTCGAGCGGCGCAATCGCTTCGGCCAGCTTCCTTGCCCGGATGAGAGCCAGCCCGCGATCCAATTGAGCCTTGGCAAGCGCCGTCTGGCCATTCGCGGCCAGGCACATCGTTAGCAATGCGGCTGCGAGGCTAAAAGTAAAGCCGGAGCCCGAGCTGAATTGTCCGCGCGTCGCGCGCCCCCGTCGCTTGCCCGAAATTTCCAACGCCGAGTGTTGTTCCGTAGGCATTGAATTGCGTGTGGTTGAACAGGTTGTAGAACTCGGCACGGAACTGCAGTCCACTCGATTCCACCTTGAGGATACCCGGGAAATTCCGGAATAAGCTGGCATCAGTATTGTTTAATCCAGCGCCGCGGACGATGTTCCTTCCCGCTGTTCCGAAATTTCCTCTGGCCGGTTGAGAGAACGCATTCTTGTTGAAGAAATTCTGCCAAGTGCCGTTTCCCGCCCAGTCTCCCACCAGATCCGGACGATAAGGACTTCCGCTCACGCCTATTCCCGCGTTGTCGCCGTTCATCGTAATATTGAGCGGGGTTCCCGTCTCGAAGCTCGTTATGCCGGATAACTGCCAGTTGCCGAGCAGCGCCTTTACAAATCGATTCTGTGAAGGAGCGGGGATGTCATATACGTAACTCAGAAGGAATATCTGGGTACGGTCGTAATTAGAGTTACCGCGCTCTAAAAATGCCCGGTACGCATCCTGATGCGCATTGCCCGGCACGTCGCCGCTTACGTCGTCAATGGCGTGCGAGTAAGTATAGGAACCTTGTAGAGTCAGTCCGTGATATTGGTCAGTCCGAATACTGGCTTGCAAAGAATTGTAGTTCGAATTACCACCATTGTAGTACTGGTTAATCTGTGCATAACCCAGATAGGGCCGCACCTGATTGACATTGACTCCGGCCAATACTTGCGCGGCTTGCGCGGGAAATGGTTGATTGATGTTGCGCGAATCGGAAAGATGGGTTCCCTTGGTCCCCACGAAGGATGCGGTCGCGACTACCCCGTGGCCTAATCGCTGCTGTACGCCCGCGTTATATTGCTGCACCTGGGCGGTCGGGTAGGCGGGATCATACACTTGAAGCGTTGCCGGGATCAGTGTTGATCCCGACGTTCCCGCCGGATTGCTCAGAGTTGTATTGAAAATGGTCACCGTGCTGCTAAACGGCGGGTTCGGCGCGACGTTATAGATGTCATTGCCCTGCACCCGTTCATAGTAAATGCCATAGCCAATTCGGAAGACGGTATTGTCGCCCGTGGGTCTCCATGCAATTCCAATACGCGGCTCAAACAGGTTCCAATGATTTTGCACCAAGCCCCGTGGAATTCCGTTTTGTCCCGCCAGTCCGAGACCGTTGGTGAGGTTGCCGGTATTCGGTTTGATGTGGCCACTTGCATCGATCTGCGGCGCCTGCGAGGGCTGATAAAGATTCAGGTAGAACGATGAAACGCGATTCTTCTCTTCGTATGCATGCGGGAACCCATCCCATCGCAAACCTAGCGTCAGCGTCAGGCGCGAAGAGACCTTCCAGCTATCGTTCGCATAAATCCCAATGCTGCGGCTGATGTAGTTTGGCGAGTATTGTGTCTGCAGCTCACTATATTGGAAGGCGTCGCCTAGCAGGAAATCGGCGAATTCGTTGCCCTTGGAACCAGGCCCGGCAGTGAAGCTGCCATCAAACCGGAACGCTCCCTGGGTCTGGCCGAACAGGTCCTGCTGTTTGTCGAAATTCATGTAGACGCCGCCGACCGTAAAGGTGTGATTGGCGCGAGTCAATGTAAACTTATCTTCGAAAACCCACGTCTCTAGCGCATTGGTCCACGGCCAGGAAGCCAAGTCGAACTGCGTGTTCAAGGTTGGCCCCACCAAGGCGATGTTGGGGAGACGATTCTGGCGGTTTTCAGGGAATAATTGCGGTATGTTCAGACCGGCAGGCCGTTGATAATTCCCATTCAGCGACAGATCGAGCGGCTGCTTGGTATAGCCGATAGACGCTTCATTGACCGAGCTGGGTGAGAGCGATGAAGTAAGCGCGCCGTAGTACATTCTCGGTTTGTTGACCAGCAGAGTAGTCGTCGTCGGATAACTTGAAGAAGACCATAAATTATTTGTGAAGTTCTGATTATTCGTCTCGTCTATAAAGCGGAAGAACACCTGCTCCCGATCGCTGAAACTGTGATCGACGCGTACAATCTCCTCGCGCAGGTTCGTCGGAACGCCGACCGCTTGCGCGTAGTTTTTGCCATTGGTGGGCAGTGGAAAAATAAAATTCGGGGCTGCCAATATGGCAGCGTTTGGATCGATTAGGAGCGGCGAAATTTGGTTGTTTGCGAAAGGCGTTCTTTTGGCGGGATCAGTGCTGCTCCTGGGATCGTAAATCGTTGGGAAGCCTGTGAAATCTCCTGTCCTCTCAGCCGCGGTCGGAGCCGGCGTGTTAAATATATTCGCCTGCCTAAGTTTGCGCCACTCTTCATTGAAAAAGAAAAAGGTTCTCGACTTACTCTTTGGATAGATCCTGGGAATGAAAACCGGTCCGCTGAGGTTATAGCCATACACATTGAACCGCAGCGGCGGCTTCGGCTGCCCGTTCAGATTCGTGAAGAAATTCTGCGCATCCATGTCTTCATTGCGCAGGTACTCCCAGGCCGTGCCATGAAAATTCTTCGAACCCGATTTCGTCGTTACATTGATCTGCCCGGCGTTGCCAAATCCGGTATCTACCGAAGTGTTCGAGGTTTCCACTTTGAATTCATTGATCGCTTCGACCGAAGGCAGCACCACCACGCAGCCGCCACAGCCGCGATCGTAATCTTCCTGCCCGTCCATCCGCCAGACGTTGTTGCTCTGCCGCATGCCGTTGAACGAGATACTCGTGTTCGATGTGACACCCACGGGAGTGTTCAGCGCCGGCTGGGTGGAAGATGCGCCCGGCACCAGTGCCGCTAAGGACGTGAAATTACGCCCGTTGACCGACAGCGCTTCGACTTGGGTGCTGTTTACCACCTGACCGACGGTCGCGTCCTCGGCTTGTATGTGGACGGTATCAGCTTGCACTACGACGGTTTCCTGTACGCTGCGTAATTCGAGCTGCGCGTCGATGCGCAGCCTGTCGTCGACGTTCACGTTTATACCGGTTTGTTTGTAATCGGCGAAGCCGGGCGCCGTGATATCGAGCGTGTACTGGCCGATGACGATGGCCGGCGCGTCGTAGTTTCCGGACTGATTGGTCACGAACGTCCGGGTCAGGCCGGTCGCGGTGCTGGTCAGCTTGATTTGCGCGTTTGGCACGGGCGAGCCGGACTTGTCCGTCACCAATCCAGAAATGCTGCCCTGTCTTTGCGCGCGAGCGCTAGGACAGACAAAAATAAGAACCAGCAGAAGCAGGAACGGAGTTCCAAAGCGTTTCGACATAGATCCCCCTTGGCCTAAAGCACGGGCAGCAAAGCCCGAATGCAAGCGGTTTCAAGGATAGGTCAATTTTCGTTTGGCGTCAAGCTTTTTGCTCCAGCCGCCCGCTTGTTGCCAGGCGTGAGCCACCGCAAGCACGGTTTGCTCTCCGAAGGGCCGTCCTACTATCTGTAAACCTACGGGCATGCCGTTCCGCGCGAACCCGCACGGCACGCTTAGGGCGGGTGTCCCAAAACGATTGAATGCGCTCACATTACTGGGCGGCCGGTGGTGTGCGCCGCTGATGGTTTCCATCAGCAGCGGGGCGGGTTCCCGCATGGTGGGTAGCAGCAGCACGTCGATTTCCTCGAAGATGCGCCGGATATCGCGACGGCATTCGCGGAGACGCTTCAACGTTTCGACGTAGGCGACTGCGTTGACGCTCTTCAGACTTTCGAGCTGTTGGCGCGACCAGGGATGATACAGCTCGGGCGATTTATCAAAATACGGCTTTTGATAGTGATACAGCTCGACGTCGTAGCTGCCGTTTTCGACAAATTGGAAGCGCGGGAGGGTTATGTCGCGAACGGCTGCGACTTTTTGGTGCAAGAGGGCGATCGCTTCTTCGACTAGCCGGGCGACGTTGGGATCGAGCTGCTCAAAAAAGTAATCGCGCGGAATGCCCACGCGCAGACCGCGGATCGGTTGCGTGAGCGCGGCCGTGTAATCCGGCACTGGTACAGCGACGGTGATCGAATCCTTTGGATCGTACCCCGTTAGAGAGAATCGTGCGGCTGCCGCTCCGGAAAGCAAACCGCGACGCGTCACTATTTCAGTATCCGCGGTTGGACGCCGGCCGGCGGATTCAGCACGAATTTCGCCGGCGTTATTTCGGGCGTGTTCAATTTCAAATCCATCAGAGTGAGGATCACTTCATAGCCATCCTTCGGCCGCTGGATATCGATCAGACCGGGAAACTTTATCCCGTTGTAGCTTTTCCAATTCAAGTACGTCGTGTCGCTGGTGATAGTGCCATCCGGATCGAATGTTTTTTGCCGGGAAATGTCAAGGGTGTGGCGATCGAAGTACACATTGCGCACCAGTTTCAGGCCATCGCCCGCGCGCTGAACCATCATTAATATGTACACGGCTTTCGTTTCATTGGTGTCGTCTTCGAGAATGGTCAGGTCGGTTTTGGGGTCGGGCGGCCTGATCAGGAGCGCGGTGAGGAATGCGGCCGGCCGCAGGTTCTCCAGCTTGCTTTGGGACGCCGACGGCGGCGCATCATTGCGGCCTTCCAGAAATAGATTTTTCAGCGGAATGGACACGCGAAACTCGTTGCCGATCGAGACCATGTCGAACGCTGTGCCGTGTATGGCAGGCTCGAGAGCGATGACGCGCATCTGATCGGGTTTGCGGTACAGGATGTAGCCGATGACGCTGGTGTAATCGGTAACCTCGCCGCCGTAGAGACTGCCGACCGAGGGCGCCATGTCGACTTTCAAGTTGAAAGATTCGATCGGATCCGAAACAGCGTGAATGCGTTGGATTAGTTGTTCTTTGGTGGCGCTTAACAATGGCCGGTTTTCTTTTTCGCCCGGAGGTTTGACCGTACGCCTTCGCACCAGGCAGGCAGGTTCGAAAGCGACAGCGGCGAGAATGATCCAGACGAAATTGCGCCGCATGCGAAGCGAGTACACTCCTGCAGTTTAGTAGACACGGTATAAACTACGCTCTGAACTCTATATGCCGCGTCGAACCTTAGTGATCATCCTGTCGGCCGTAGCGGTGGCGGCAGCGTACGCCCAATTGAACAAGGAGCGCGGAAACGGTCCGCAAGGCGTTCCGGAACTGAATTTCTTCGAGCACCGGATCGGCTTCGATCATGCGGAGGGGATCACGGTGTTCGATATGAACGGCGACGGGCGCCCGGATCTGGTGAGCGGCGCGTATTGGTACGAGAATCCGGGACCGGCAGGCGGCGAGTGGAAGCGACAGCAATACCGGACTGTGGAAATTACGGGCGAGTTCGTTTCGGATTGCGGCGAATGGGCCGTGGATGTCAACCATGATGGAGCAGTCGATCTGGTGACAGTGGGTTGGCAGAGCGATGGGCTTTGGTGGTATGAGAATCCTAAAAAAACGGGAGTGCTGTGGCAGCGGCACTTAATCGCGCATACCGTGAAGACAGAAGGCGGCTGGATGGCGGACCTGAATGGCGATGGCAAACCGGAACTGGCGCTTGGCCATTACGGACATTCCGGCGTGATTTGGGTCGACTTTTCCGGCCCGGAGCCGAAAGTCCACAACGCCGGCGGATCCGCAGAGGACGGCCATGGCATCGGCATCGCCGATATCGATGGCGACGGCAAGAATGACCTGCTGACGCCTTTTGGCTGGTTCAAAAATATTGATGCGAATCAGGACAAATGGGAATGGCGCGGGGAATGGAAGCTAGGCGAATCCGGTTTCCCGATTATCGGTTATGACGTGAACCACGATGGGAAGACCGACGTGATTTACGGGCGCGGGCACAGCTATGGTTTGTATTGGCTGGAGCAAGGCGCGAATGGCGAGTGGAAGAAGCATACGATTGACGAATCGTTCTCGCAGGTTCACGTGCTGAAACTGGTGGATATCGATGGCGACGGACAGATGGAGCTACTCGCGGGCAAGCGCTATCGCGGGCATAGCGGCAACGATCCGGGCTCTTACGATCCGCTGGTGATTTATTACTACAAGATCGACAACGCGGGGAACTTCACGCGCGTGCCCGTTTCCGTCAACGGAACCGCCGGCGGCGGAACGCAGTTCATCACGGAAGACCTGGACGGCGATGGCGACCTGGATATCGCGGTCGCCGGGAAGACCGGGGTTCACCTGCTCGAAAATTTGAAGGTGAACCGAGTGCCGCGCGAACAACGGGAACGGGAAACTCTGCTGTATAAAGAATGGCCGTTCAAGGGCGAGGGCGGCGAGATTCCAGCGAAGCCTTAGGCAGCACTAGGAGTGTCCTTCTTGCGGCGAAGTTGGAGCGACATTGGTCGTCTCGCTGCCGCCGTACTCCTTTTCCGCTTCCGCAGTTCGGCCGACGAGACGCAGCGCAGCGGCGGTGACATGCTCGGCCGTGAAGCCGAAATTCTTCATGATCTGATCGCCGGGCGCGGATGCGCCGTAATGATCGACCGCGATGATGGTACCTTCGTCGCCCGCCCAGCGGTCCCAGCCGAGACTTGCGCCCGCTTCCACAGTTACGCGCTTCTTCAAGCTTTTGGGCAGGACGCTCTCGCGATAAGCGGTCTCCTGCTTTTCGAACAGGTACCAGCTCGGCATGCTGACCACGCGCGCCTTTACGCCATAGCCCTTCAGCTTTTCCTGCGCTTTCATGCAGAGCGCGACTTCCGATCCGGAGCCGATCAGGATCGACTTCCGGAGCGCCGCCCTCGGCTTCGGAAAGGATGTAAGCGCCTTTTGAGACGTCGCCGTTCTTGACGTTGGCGCGGCTCAAGTGCGGAACGTTCTGACGAGTCAGAGCGAACAGCGTGGGGCCATCGTGGGCGACAGCAACGGCCCAGCATTCGGCTGTTTCGGTGGCATCGGCGGGACGCATCACATTCAATCCGGGAATCGCGCGCAGGCCGGCCAACTGCTCGATCGGCTCGTGGGTGGGACCGTCTTCTCCTACGCCGACGCTATCGTGCGTGAAGACGTAAAACGCCTTGAGCTTGCTCAAAGCGCCAAGCCGCACGGAGGGCTTCATGTAATCGGAGAAGACGAGAAACGTCGCGCTGAACGGCAGCAATCCGCCGTGCGCGGCCATGCCGTTCACCGCCGCGCCCATTGCGTGCTCGCGCACGCCGAACGCCATGTTGCGGCCGGCATAGCCCCAGACGCCGCCCACCGCGCCCTGCGCAGATGGTCCACCGTATTCGGGCGGCTGGAAATCACCTTCGCCTTTGAGAGCCGTGTTGGTCGATGGATTCAGATCCGCCGAGCCGCCGATGATATTCGGAATCCGCTTGGCGAGAGCATTCAGCGCCTGCCCGCCCGCAGCGCGCGTAGCGATCGGTTTATCTTCGGGCTTCCATTTCGGAAGATCGGCCGCCCAATTTTCGGGCAGCTTGCCGGCGATCATCTGCTCCAGCTCGGCGGCTTCGCTCGCGAACTCCTTCTTGTATGCGGCGAATCGCTTTTGCCAGTCGCTTTGCGCGCGCGCGCCTTTATCGATCGACTGGCGGAAGAATTCGACCGCGTCTTCGGGCAAATAAAATTTGTCCATCGTGGGCCAGCCGAGAGCCTTTTTCGCAGCCTGCAGTTCTTCTTCGCCCAGCGGATTGCCGTGCGCTTCAAACGAATCCTGCTTCTTCGGGCTGCCATAGCCGATGTGCGTGCGGACCAGAATCAAGCGAGGGCTTCCGGGTTTCGGCTCGCGCTTCTTCAATCGCTTTCGCGATGTCTTCGGTATCGTTGCCTTCGTGGACGTGGCGCGTGTGCCAGCCATAGGCCTCGAACCGTTTGCCGACGTCTTCGGTGAAGCACAAGCTGGTGGCGCCGGCGAGCGAGATGTGATTTTGATCGTAGAGGAAAATCAGCTTGCCGAGACGCAAGTGGCCGGCGAGCGACGCGGCTTCCTGGCTGATGCCTTCCATCAGGTCGCCGTCGCCGCAGATGCCATAGGTGTGATGGTCGATCAACGGTGTGCCCGGGACGGTTGAAGCGCGCGGCGAACCAAGCTTCGGCCATCGCCAGGCCGACGGCATTTCCGAAACCTTGCCCGAGCGGACCGGTGGCGACTTCGACGCCCACGGTGTGGCCGCGTTCGGGATGGCCCGGCGTCTTGCTGCCCCACTGCCGGAAACGCTTCAGCTCGGCAAGCGGCAAGTCGTAGCCGGTCAAATGCAGCAGGCTGTACAGCAGCATCGAGCCGTGACCGGCGGAAAGCACAAAACGATCGCGATCGAACCAGTCCGGATCTTTGGGATTGAACTTCAGAAACTTCGTCCATAGCGTATAGGCCATGGCGGCGGCGCCCATGGGCATTCCGGGATGGCCGGAGTTCGCGTTCTGGACGGCATCGGCCGAAAGAAAGCGAATGGTGTTGATGCAAAGATCTTCTAGCGTCTGTGTTTCGGTGGTAGGCAAGTTTCCCTCGTCAAGGGATATTATCCGCCATCACGCTATTCTGGCAGCAGAATGGCTTTGCGGGTTGCAGCCCTTGCGCTGCTGAGCTTGTTTTTGCTTCACGCGCAAGAGGAATCGCCAGATCCACATCCACTGCTTACCTGTCCGGCCGGCGCGCCGCTCGGGGCTATCGACTTGCGGGTTCGATCTCCGCACAATCCGGACCCTCTGCCTTTTCAGTCCATCAATCGGCTGAGTGAAGGCGATACGATTCTCTACTCGCCGATCAAACGCGGCACGCAAAAACGTCCGGGCGAAGTGGCGCTGGTGATGGTTCCGGTGCAGCGCGATCCAAAGAAAGATTCGCTGGTCGTGACCGATCCGAAGGCCGCCGAAAAGCCCGCCGAGTGGAAAGTCGAGCGAAGTATGTCGCTAGCCGTTTTTGTCTACGGGCCGGATGGGCTGAATAAGAAAAAAGTACGCGGCTTTCTTTCGCAAGACGATCAATTGATCGCGCAGTTGGCCGATTATGCCGAGAAGACATCGCAGACGGAGGCGCTGCTTGCCGCGCTCTCGGACGCGGGGAGTTCTTCGGCCAGCATGAATGCGGCGCTGGGCGGATTCGCTTCGCAATATGGCCTGGCGGTGCAGCTCGATAAGAATGCGCCTCCCGCGGTGCAAGCGCAAACGCTGTTCGCCACCATGAACCCGCAGCTAGCGACGTACAATCCGCTCGGAACTTCGACAGCCGAGCGCGTGGGGCAAACGGCGAGCGTGGCGACGGCGGCCGCGACGTTATTTTTTGGAAGCCCGATTGGTCTGGCGGCGGGCGGGACCTCGATGCTGATGGAATTGCGCTATATCGCGTTTCCGGACACGCAATTCCGCTCCTCTTTCACGCAGCCGCGCGCGGGCGAGGGACTCAACCTTTGCGGACAGCGCGGGCCGCTCCCTCCGCATACGCGCGCCGCTTTTGTATGGGCTACTCGCATTCCGAACACTCCGGCTCCAGAGATCCAAATCAGGGACGCAAACTATATACCGAGCACGCAGAACACAGCGGTCCCCGTCGAGGTTCCAGAGGCGCAGTGGAAATATCTGCAACGCGCGCGCGACTGGGCGCTCGCGAGCGCAGACGGACGCAAGATTCCTGTGAAGGTGATCAAGCTCGGCAATCAGCGATCCATCGAGATCGAGCTGCAAAAGACGGCGGTGCCCGCGGCCGACTACCGCTTGTCGGGTTTTTGGGATTGGCAGAATTTTGAGGCGAAGGGCCAAATCCATGTCCGTCCGCTGAGCGATTTTAAGGATGCCAAGCTTGAATCCTCATCACAAGACCGGCTGCTGGCTCGCGGCGGCAAAATTCCGATTACCGTAGCTGGCAGCGATTTTCAATTCACGACTAAAGTGGAATTGAAGAAAGTAGGCGATGAATTCGCGACCGCCGAGCCGGTCCCGTTTCTTCTGCCGAAAGGTCTCCGGCTCGGACCACAAGCCAGCATGGACGTGCAGATCGATACGGCCAAGCTTGACCCGGGCAGTTATGAATTACTTGTCTCGCAGGGAGACACCAAGAGCCATCCGGTGAACGTGCAGGTCCTTCCGGATCCGCCCAAGATCGTGAACCTCCCGATTCTGGTGAACCAGGGAGTGCCCACGCAGCATTACGTGCTCAAAGGCGAGCGGCTGGATTTAATAAAGACGCTCGAGGCGGCGGACGCGAAGATTGAACTAGGGCCTTCGTCGGGGGGCGGAGCCGAGCGCACGATCACGCTGCAATTGAAGACCGACCCGCGGCCCGGCACGATCGGGGCAATTGCAGCAGTCCTTCGAGACCGGAACGCGCCACTCACGCTGCCTGATGCGCTCGAGATTACCGGGCCGCTACCCGTGATTGCGAGCTCGAAGTTGTCTTTGCCCGGCGGAATGGCGATGACTCTTCTACCGGAAGAGTTTCCGGCTGGTTATACATTCGCGGCCATGCTGGATGTGAAGAATATCGATCCGAAGAGCGTGCTGCGGTTAGCTTGCGCCGAAGGCGTGGGAGCGCATCCCGCTTTGCACCTCGGCGAGCAGACCGCGGCGGGCCGGCTCGAGCAGTTATCGCAGGATCAGTTATTTCTTTCCTATGACACGAGCGTGTTTCCATCCGGGTGTACGCTGCAGGCGATTCTCGATAATGCAACCAGCGGACAATCGCAGCCTTTTCCGTTGGCTCACATCATTCGGCTGCCGCGCATCGTTTTGTTTCAAGCCAACGCCAAGCCCGCGATGGATTACACGCTAACGGGCAGCAATCTTGAAATGATCGCGAAAGTGGGATGGGATCCGAATACCGGGATCGATGTGCCGGGACTGCCGGTTCCCATACCGGGCCAAGGGCAACAGCAATCGCTCACTGTGAATTTGCCGGAGCCGCCGAATCCGCACGCTCCGTTATTTTTGTGGCTGCGCGGTGAGAGCACGGGACGAGCTACCACTATTGGACTTTCTACGCCTTGAGCGAATCCGCCCTTCCGGTATCTCCGGGTTGGAGTCAATCCAAACTCGAACATGATTGAGATCTGCGATGGTATTGGCGCAATCGCACATCCGGTCTAGCAAGTGTTGGCGGACGCCGGCTCGATCCCGTTCTCGATAGGTTCCAGAAGCACTCGATTAGCGCCAAGCCTACGCGTTTTAGCGGCACGCTACAGACGCGCGGCACGGCGGCGATAGACGAAGACGAATCCCGCGAAGGCGAGGCCAATGAATCCGAACGTGCCGGGCTCGGGCGTGGGTGCGGCGACATCCAGGCTTCCGCAACTGTTCAAGCCGGCGGCGGCGTCCTGAAAGCAGACGTTCAGGGTGAAGGCGCCGAGCGTGTTGAGATCCGCAAGAGCGTCATCGAGCTGTTGTTGACCGGCATCGGGATAAAAGCTAGCGTCGAAGGCGGCGCTGAATGAAGTCAGTATGATTTTGTTGACCAGCTGCGACGCGGCGCCGGAGGTGACCAGTGTACCGTCCGCCAATACTCCAACGTGGTCTGAGCTGTAGGTCGAGCTGGCATAGGAACCCGACGCTGCCAAAATAGTCCGGGACTACAAGGTCAGTATCGTGCTGCGTAAAGGTGATTTGAGAAAGACTGAGGTTATTGCTTCCGTTACCGGTGAGCACGACGCTAAAGAACGCCGCTGTACCGAGCTCCGAATTGAAGGGAGAAGCCGGAGTGGCAACGCCGCGCCAGTTCGCGAAATTTCCATCGACCAACATATCGGCCGCGGATATTGTGGAGAAGGTATTGAAAGCGGTTGGGCTCGTGTTGATGTCTCCGATATTCCCTCCTCCGCCCGCTACCGCCGTCTGGGCATTGCTTGTGTAAGCGGCATAGCTGGGGGATCCGAACGGATTCGGTCCCAGAGAGACATAAACAGGAGAAATCGAGTCGGCGCTAGCGACGAGGCAAAATAGTCCCGGCAGCGCGCAAAGACCCAAGAAGTGAGAACAACGCATGGTATTGATATACGCTCCGATTCAGAAATAGTTTACTGATGCTGGCTGATGGGGGGCAAGCGCTAACAATGACGGGCTCGCGACATCGGGACTGCCCGGAGTGGACGCAACAGCGGCGGCATCGGGTAGCCGCCGAGGCGCTTGCAGCAGGAGCCGACGCGAGTGTCCCGGCGGTTGTAGCATTCGCACTCGCCACTACCAGGGCCGGAGTAATTGCCGCCGCGGAAGCCGCTGCCGCCGCGACCGCAGCCACTCGTGCCTTGTTATGCTTCGCCGGCTGCTGAACGTTGGTGATGGACACTTTGGAATTCTTGGTGAGGTTGTAATCCAGGCTGCCCGACACCAACAGGAACACCGGCTCGGCGGATGTGCCGGCGATCTTAGCATCCGACTTCGGCGGCCAAAGCGATGCTGCTTCCATCCCGGAAGAAGATCGTACGCCGGAGATGTGGACGTCGCAACTTCGTCGCCGACAATCAAGGGCCAGGAGTCAACGCCCTTTGCTGAAACGGAATGACCGTCGAGTGTGAACGGTTGCGAGGTCGAGACGCTTGCGACGGGCGTCGCGGCAAAGGAGACGGAGCCGAAAAGACCAAACGCAGTTGCCAGAATTTTGCGATGCATAGTTTGCCTTACGGGAGATTGAAGCCCAATTATAGGTCGTAGTTACTTCACAATTCAAGCATTTGATGGTTAGCGATCCGTCGGACGGCGTATGACAGCCGAACGCTCGAAACGCGCACTATCATGGAACGGAAGAGGAGTCTCGCCATTCGGGTTTGCGGCGTATTGATTGGGTTCGCGCTAGCGATTTACGGGGCGGTCAGCATTGCGCTGGGTCTTGGAAGACCGGAGCGCAGGCGCGGCAGTGGTGCGCGGCCTGGCTGTGTCCGGAAGAATTTTCCGACCGGCGCGCGAGTGAATTGCTTCATAAGGGACGATGTCCCCGAACTCGAACGCGCGCTGGTTTTCGATTCCGCGTCGGCTTACCGGTGGGCCAATCTTGGGACAAGGTTTCTTCCATGCCGGCAATTTGCAATTGGCGCGCTACTCTTTCTAGCATGCGGTGGCGGCCGGACCGGGAAATCCGGCGATTCTCATGCGCGCGGCGAATTTTTTCTTCGCGGCTGGCGATTTGCGGAAGATGATGCAATATGGGTCGGCGCTTCTTAGAAACCCGCAACTCGCCGATTACTACGCGCCGACCTTTCTCACGTACGCGCGCGCCGGAGCGCCGATCGAGAAAATTCTCGCGCTGGGGATTCCGCCAGACCGCATGCCGGCTCAGGCTTTCCTGCGCTTTCTGATGGAGGAGAATCAGACCGGCGATGCGGCGGCCGCCTGGAGATGGATTACGCAGCGAGGTTTCGACGACGACGGTCTGACGGGCGAGTACGTCGCATTTTTATTGCGCAGCCAGCAACACGAGCGCGCAGCGGACACCTGGGCCGGAGTGAACGCGAACGATATGCGTGATTACCGGCGGACAAACTGGGTTTACAACGGGAGCTTCGAGGCGGCGCCCAAACCTTCGCCATTGGATTGGCGCATCGAGGCGAATCAGGACGTAGACGCGACGAGAATTGCGAGCGGGGCACACGACGGCCGATGGACGCTCGAGCTGGCTTTCCATGGCGGGAACAATGTGGATTATCACGGCGTGGGGCAGCAGACCGTTCTTACAAAAGGGCGCTGGCATGCGGAAGCGTTCCTCCGAACGCGGGGAATTACGACCGACAAAGGCATTGGTTTGCGAATCTACAATCCGGCGGCGCCGCAAACGCTGGATATCAAGAGTGAGTGCCTGACAGGCACGCAGGGCTGGACAAAGATCGAGCAGACCTTCGACATTCAGCAGGACACAGCGGTTGTACGCGTCGAGATTATCCGGGAAGCCTCGCGCAAGTTCGATAACAAGATCGCGGGACGGGCTTGGATCGATTCCGTGGCGATTACGAGATAGAGTCGATCCACTCGCGATCGATTTCGACCGCGACCGAGCGCCGCAGCATGGTGACGGAAACAACCATTCTCCAATCGGTTTTCTTTTTAAGCAAAATGCCTTCGAGTCCTTCCAAGGAACCACGTTTCACGCGAATGCGCTGGCCTTCGTGCAAAAAAGGACACGGTTCGGTGGCAAGACCGGACTGCAGAAGCATTTGGACCGCCTCGATCTCCCTATCGGCGATAGGCGCAGGCTCATTCCCGAAGCCGACGACCGACACGACGCCTGGGGTGCTGACGATCGGGAGAGATTTTCTGGCGTCGAAACGGCAAAAAACGTAGCCCGGAAACAGTGGCCGGTCCTTTTCGACGACACGATCGGACCAGCGCCGGCGGCTCCGGTAAACGGGCAAATATTGTTCATATCCCTTGCTCTCGAGGACCCTAGCGGCCACTCTCTCGTAATTGGATTTAGTGCGAATACCGTACCAAGGCTGTGTACGGAGGCGTGTAGACACACGTGTATTGCTTTCCACAAAAGTCATATCTATAGGGCCGAAGTAACGCGAATTGCGGCTAGATGATTACAAATGACTGCGAGCGGACGAGGCTTCCGCCCTTCCGGTTCAAAAGCTCTGTTTTGAGCGGAAGACCTGCGCGACGTGAAAGTCGCTGAATAAAGTGGTGTTCTTCCGTAGTACCACGTCTACGGCTGTAGTACCAAACAAATTTACCCCCTGAGGGATACTCCTGGTACTATCCGCTGTTTTGGGGAGCCCGAGGTGAGATTATTTACCGAAGAGCCGCCGCCGATTTCTTTTTGGCGGAGGACTTTCCACACCGGGAACTAACTCACGTCGAAGAGTGGCTTTGGGATTGTGGATAAAAAGCGCCTCCGCCCGATGGGCGCCGTACCTGGCGGATACGTATTTATATCCTTCCGATAAATCAGGGGTGCGGTCGAGGCAATCGTGCGCATCGCTCGCAATGAAATGCACCTGATTGGCATTCATCAGCGAATCGGCCGCACTCTGCGCGGGCCAAATCGGCCGAGGATCGATTGCGCGGTGACTTGGACGCGCGCGCCCTCCGCAACCCAGTGTTCGAGCTCGCGGAGCTCCAGCTGAAGAGAACGGTTCCTCTCAGGATGTGTAATTACAGGGATAATACCGGCTGCGATGAGCTGATTTATGGCCTTTTTTATTGCCGGAAGAACGATTAAGTCCGGGAGCTCGACCATTAGATATTGGTAATGATTTATTGTGTATTTAGCCGGATCTTTAATGGCATTTAGCAGGTTATCGTAATTCAAATGGAAATCGCAGCCTAAGTGGATGCGGATGGAGACATTTTTCCTGCCGGATAAATCCTGAAATAATTGCCGCGCAAGCTCCGGGTCAAAGTGAAATTGACCGTTTGCATGCGGAGTAGCTACGATGTCGGTTGTTCCCGAAGCCGCGGCGATCGCAAGCATCTCCACGCTCTCCTCCATGCTCTGCGCCCCATCGTCGAGTCCGGGCAGGATGTGGGAGTGGATGTCGACCATGGAAGCTGAGGCTTCAGTTTACGTGAAGCAAGCCGCTCCATCGCCTCAAATTATTTGGCGGCGAGCTGAGCCGGATTCGTGCCGTGCGGCACGCCGAGATCGCCTTCGACGATGGCTATGCTGAGGCCGAGCTGGGAAGCAATCTCATCGACGCTGGCGCCTCGGTCTCGAAGCAGCCTGGCTTGGGCGGTGAGCGAAAGCTCCGCTCTGTCCGTTACCCAAAGGACGCCTCTCGGCGCGTGTAGGTCCGCATCCGCTTGCAGGTTCTGCGCGGCTGAACTTCTGGTTACCGCCGTGATTTCCTCAATCCGGTCTGACATGGCCAATACCTCACAGGGAGAGTATCGATGAATGTCCTAGGATTTTCAGTGGTTATCCAGTCACGTGAGTACTGGCTAAGGGCCGTTACTGCGGGGCCGGCGGCGAAGTGCAAATGATGCGTAAACACGCCCCTAATTGGCTAAAATGACGAAATGAGCCGGCAGTCTCGCAACAGCGACGGTCTATCCACGATCCAGAAACGGCGGCCGCATCGAAACGGTGAGCTGATCGTCACGAAGCGCGGCGTGTACATGGTGCGAGGCGACCACAAGCTCAAGAATATTCAACTGATCTCCTGGGAGCAGCTTCTGGGCACTGCGGGACCGTCCTTCTCCGGCTAGTTCGAGCTAACCTGCAGTTCCGGCCGGCCGGCGTGATCCGTAATGAACGTATCCAATGTCCGTGAGAAATCGATCGCATCGGACGAGCGAAGAATCGGCAGGACCATCCAGGTTGCAGTGGTCTTCAGGAGAATCGAACGATCGTCTTGCTCGATGAGGTATTCGGATGGGGCGGCGGTAATGCGCGCAGCTTCGGCATTGACAGCATTTTCGGACTCGGCCATGGGCAGCACCGCCATAAGGGAAGGCCCATGCCAGCGGAAGAGCCGGCCCGCTTCCGGCAAATGCGCGGCAATGGAGGCGCTGTAGCGGGAAATCAGGTGGTCTCCAGCCGAATAACCATAGCGGCGATTGACCACGTCCAGGCTTTTGAGGACCACTAGCAAGAGGTAGATCTGCTGCCCGGAACTTGTGCAACCACGGATATGGCTCTCCGCCGGTAATGCGCCGGCAAGGCCAGTAACGGGATCGTAGATAGCCCCTCCCGGATTGTGGAGACCGATTTGACGCTGCAATCCGGCAGCGCCTTTTTCCTGGCGAGCCGATTCGCGCGAGAGCGCCTCGAGACAACCGGCCATTTGGCTTTTCAAGGATCGAATGTCCTGAAGGCGCGAAGCTTTGTTTAATTCCTGTTCAATAAAGCGCAAATTCTGCGCGGCGGCTTCTGAATCCGCGCAGATTTTGATAAACCCCTCGATCATTAAGCTGAGAGCCGATTGCTTTTCGGAGCTTAGAGTGCGCAAATGCTCTTCTAATCCGCGGTTATATTCGTCCGTCAGTTTTGCGGCCTCGTCGGCAAGCAGAATAAGATTTGCGGCTTCGCTCGTGTGTTTAACCCGTTCACAAATGCCGTGCATGCCGCGCTGGTAGGCGGCCTGTTTTGCGGGGTCGTAGTCGACCGCGCGCAGTGCCGTTGCATTCAGGAACGAGACTATCGCCCGGATGGTCAAGTCGCTTTCGTCCGAAGTCGTATCGAGCAATTTTTTGATAGAAATCACTATTAGCGCCAGGAGTTACGGATACTATTCTCTTTGCTAATCGGCTGGGACCGGGCAAACCCTTAACCGTCACGAGTGAAAAGCTGGCGGACGGCAAGACCGTCTCTTCCCCTACCCTTCCTCTTATTCGTCGCTTGCCGGTCCCGGACAAAGCGGTTCGAATCGCAAACTCTCTGCATCGGATCGTGCCCCGCGCGAGCAATAAACTCGCGACATTGGCGCAGCCGATGAGGAGAACGAGCAGAACTGCTCCAAAAAGCATCCAGAGCGCGGTCCGAACATGAGGATCGGTCAACTGCTTCGCAAGCGAAACCAGAATGATGCCCTTTCCGGCATCGGTAACGGGGTATTGTTTCGCTAGGCGCTGCGCAAGGATATTCATTTCGCTCTGCGCCTGTCTCAAACTTACGCCCGGCTTCAGCCGTGCAATCGCTCGAAAACCATCGGATTGTCTGGCCGTCAGAAAGGCGGACCATTGCGGAACGAAACTCAGCGGCAGCCATAGCTGAGTATCCGAGGACGGAAATGCAAAGCTTTGCGGCATGACTCCCACAACAGTGGCGCTTTTGTGATCCACTTCGATTTGCTTGCCAATGACCGAAGGCGAAGATGCAAATCTGCTTCGCCAAAGCAGAGAGCTGATGACGACGAGAGCCTCCCGCCGAAACTCTTCCCCGGATGTAAAGGTTCTGCCCAGAATCGGTTGCACGCCTAGCAGTGGAAACAAATTGGCCGAAACGCGGCTGACCTTGATCTGTTCCGGTTCGTCCTGACCGGTCAGCGTCGCGGAATCGATTCGAAGCTCGGCTGCTACATCCTCGAAGCTCGTGCTTTGTTTACGCCAATCCTGAATCGTTGGCCAGGACGTCCAATCCGCTGGAATACCTTTGGCCGGTATGCTTGCCCAGAGGACCGTTAGTCGGTCCGCTTGTTTGTAAGGTAAAGGCGAAGAAGGGCGGCATACATCACGCTGAAGATCGTTGTATTGGCCGCGATACCTAGTGCTAGAGTCAACGCGGCCGCCGCGGTAAAGCCTGGATCTCGCGCGAGCTGACGCAGAGACCTGGAATCTGATTCAATATCACGTCACTTCTGGTCGCGGACGATGGCTTGATAGGCGAGTTGCTTGAACTGATCCTTTACCGTGCGCATCGGCAGCACCTGGACCATGAAGACGCCGATCATATCCTCTTTAGGATCGACCCAAAACGCAGTGCCCGCGGCGCCTCCCCAATTGTATTCGCCTTTCGAGCCGACTGCGGCGGTCTTGTCGATACCTAGATTGACGGCAAACGTCAGGCCGAAGCCGTAGCCAATCCGGCCGTTTACGTTATTTACGGCAGGAATATCTCCGAGCAGGTTAGACCTCATGAGGTCCACAGTCTTCGGACTGAGAATGCGGGCGCCGTCGAGCTCGCCGCCGTTCAAGAGCATTTGCACGAAGCGGGCGTAGTCCGACGCGGTCGATACAAGCCCGCTGCCGCCCATCATCAGCAGCGGCTTCTTCTTGTAACTTTCCTGGGCGGGGCTGTCGGAGCGTTTTGCGATGCCGCCCGGATTGGGCGTATAGATGGCAGCCAGCCGATTCCACTTCGTCTCGGGAACATAGTATCCGGTATCTACCATGTGCAGCGGTTGAAAGATGCGCTCGGAAAAATATTCGTCAATCAATTTGCCGGAAACCACCTCCACGAGACGGGCCAGGACGTCGATCGAATAACTGTAATCCCAAATCGTGCCGGGTTGGTGAACGAGCGGGGCGGAGGCCAGACGCCGAATGAATTCACCGAGCGGGTATTGCATATCACCGAGCGCCTGTTTGTAAATCGATTCGCCGTTCGCATCTTTCGGTCCGGCGTAGTTGAGTCCGGAGGTATGGCGCATGAGATCAAGAATGGTTATTTCGCGCTCGGCGGGCACTGTGTAGTAAGTGCGCTTGCCGGTGACCTGGTCCGTTTTGTCCACGGCCACTTTCATATTTTTAAATTCAGACAGGAATTTGGAGATCGGGTCGCGGAGGGAGAAACGGCCTTCTTCATAGAGCGTCATGACCGACACGGCCACAACGGCTTTGGTCATGGAATACATGCGGAAGATCGCGTCCTTCGTCATCGGTTTGTTCGCTTCGCGATCTGCCATGCCGTACGTTTCGAAGTAAGCGATTTTGCCGTGCCGCGCAATGAGTCCGATGGCGCCGGCCATTTCGCCTTGTGCGATGTCCCGTTCCATGGCGGGCCGGATTCGGTTCAGGCGTTCCAGCGAAAGGCCGGCCTGCGCGCGCGCCATGACAGTGGCGACTAGCAGTAGCGCGCAAACGAGAAGGGTTCTATTCACGGATTGAGGCTATCACTATGTCGAGGCAGCCAATTGTTACGATTGAGTCTGATCCCGCTGAATGGCGCTTCGTTTCTTCAACACTCTTACCCAAGAGCTGGAAGTTTTCCACCCGCAAAAGGACAACACGGTCCGCATGTATACCTGCGGGCCGACTGTCTACAATTTTGTCCACATCGGCAACTTCCGCACCTTCACCTTCCAGGACATCCTGCGGCGCTGGCTGCGCTATCGCGGCTATCAGCTCGATCACGTCATGAACGTCACCGACGTGGACGACAAGATCATCGCCAACGCCGCCAAAGAACAGAAATCGCTCGAAGACTACACGCGCGGATTCACCAAGGCGTTTTTTGAAGATGCCGCCGCGCTGCGGCTGGAGCAGCCCGAGCATGTCGCCCCGGCCACCAAACACATTCCCGAAATGGTGGAGGCGATCGAGAAGCTCGCCGCGAAGGGCTACACCTACACCAACGACGGCTCCACTTACTTCCGCATCTCGAACTTTCAGCCGATTACGGCAAGCTGTCGCACAACGATTTCAGCGGCATTCGCACCGGCGCGCGCGTGGATGTGGACGAATACGACAAAGCCGACGCGCGCGATTTCGTGCTTTGGAAGGGGCGCAAAGGGAACGAGCCCTTTTGGAGCGACGCCTTTCGGCGATGGCCGGCCCGGCTGGCACATCGAGTGTTCCGCCATGGCGATGAGCTATCTGGGCGAGACGCTCGATATTCACGCGGGCGGCGTCGATCTGATTTTTCCGCATCACGAAAACGAAATCGCGCAGTCGGAATCCATCACCGGCAAGCCGTTCGCGCGCTTCTGGCTGCATTCCGAGCATCTGCATATCGAATCGCAAAAGATGTCGAAATCGCTCGGCAATTTTTATACCTTGCGCGACCTGCTCGACATGGGCTACCAGCCGGAAGCCATCCGCTATCTGCTCGCGTCGGTGCCTTATCGCAAGAAGCTGAACTTCACTTTCGAAGGATTGAAGGCGGCGGCCAAGAGCATTGAGCGGCTGCGCGATTTCGAACTGCGCCTCGCTTCGGCCAAGCTGCCGGCCGGCCGCAACGAAGCCGTGAGCGAGCGGTCGGCCGCAGCCATCCGCCAATTCGAAGAAGCCATGGACGACGACCTGAATACCGCCGAGGCTCTGGCGGCGGTCTTCGAGTATGTGCGCGCGATGAACACCGCGCTCGACGAAAAGCAGTTTCAGGAAGAGAACCGTTGGGACGCGGCGCGGGTGCTCGAAATTTTCGACTCGTCTTTGATGTCTTGAAACCGAGCGGCGGCTCCGCTGGCGCGGCGCCGCGCGGCGGACGGTCCTCTCGAATGGCGAGATCGACGGCTACATCGAAGAGCGCAAACAGGCCAAGAAGAGCCGCGATTTCGCGCGCGCCGACCAGATTCGCGCGCTGCTGCGAGAGCAAGGGAATTGTGCTCGAGGACACCAAGGAAGGTGTCCGCTGGAAACGAAAATGAAATTCGAATCTCAAGTTGTCCACGCGGGCGACCGCAAACGCAACAGCCCCGGCGCGGTGCCTTCCACCACGCCGATCCATCTATCCAGCACCTACTTCTACGAACCGGCGGAAACGCTCGATCGCATCTTCGGGCACGAAGAAGAAGGATTCAGCTACTCGCGCTACGCCAACCCGACCAACGAGGCGCTCGAAGAACTCGACGGCAGCTCTCGAAAACGGGCATGGCTCGCTGGCAACCGCTTCCGGCATGACCGCGCTGCAGATCGCTTTTCAGGCCGCGCTGCTCGATCGCCCGCACAAGATTGTCAGCGTCGAACTCCATCTATGGCGCCACCATCAAGCTGCTCGATCAGGTGCTCGCGGCCTTCGGTGTGGATGTCACCTACGTGGACATCTGCGATCTCGATGCGGTCGAGAGCGGCCATCGCGCGAGAGCAAGCCCGGCTGCGTCTTTATCGAGAGCATTTCGAATCCGCTGTGCGTGTGGGTCGACATCGACAAAATCGCCGAGCTGGCGCGCGCGGCCGGAGCGGCCCTGATGGTGATAGCACCTTCGCCACGCCGATGCTGATTCGGCCGCTGGATCTCGGCGCGCACATTGTGGTGCATAGCGCCACCAAATATCTGGCCGGCCATGGCGACGTGCTGGGCGGCATCATCGTGAGCGACGAGCAGCATCATGAGACGTGCGCACGCTTTCGCGCGTCGTCGGCGGCGCCTGGGGCCGTTCGAGAGCTATCTGACCATGCGCGGCATCAAGACGCTGGCGCTGCGCTTCGAACGGCAGTGCCAGAACGCGCAGAAACTGGCGGAGTGGCTTGCCAACCATCCCTAGGTCGAGACGCGTGTATTACTGCTCCGATCCGGATCATCCGGACGCCGCAGCCATCAAGCAATTTTTCGCGCCGGGTCTGTTCGGGGCAATCTTCAGTTTCGAAATCAAAGGCGCGGATCAGGCTGCGGTTTGGCTTCATGGACCGGCTGAAAATGATCGTGCCGGGAACTTCGCTGGGCGACGTGCATACTCTGCTGCTTTATCCGGTGATGGCTTCGCACCGCGATGTCTCGCCCAAGATGCGCGAGCGCATGGGCATTCGCGAGAACCTGGTGCGCGTGGCCGCCGGGATCGAGGCCGTCGGACGATATCATGGCCGATCTCGACAGCGCGCTTCGCGGACTAGCATGTGATAGCATAGAAGCTTCGGGAATCCGTTGTTCGCCCATCAACGAAAGAAAATTCAGCTTCTGTTTGCGGTGGCAGACGCGTTCCTGACCGTCCTGGCCTTCGAGGCGGCTTATTTCACGCGCACGCAGTCTGACGCTCGAACGCTTTTCTTCCTGCAATTGCGCACGCACGTTCTGCTGCTGGGCTTCTGCGTGGTCGTCTGGGTCGCGCTGGGATCCTTGCAGCGCGTTTACGAATATCTGGATTCAGACCGGCGCCGCAGTCTCGTCTTCGGCAATCTTCGGCAGTGCTGCTCGGCACCATCCTGGTTATTCTCTTTCAATATCTGCTGCGGCTTGATCCTCCGCTCAGCCGCAGTTTCTCTCGCTTTTTTTCGTTTATCAATTTGCGTGCTGCTGGCTCTTTCGCTGGAATCTGCCGCGTCTCGTCGGCGCGTTTCAGCGGGGCTTCGGCACGCCATATCACTTTGTGATTGTCGGAGAGCCGGAAAAGACTGCGATAGCTGGCGCAATCTGCTGCGCACGGGTCGCCTTTCCGCATCGAGATTGCGGCGCAGCTGAGCGAGGAAGAATGCCGGACCGCGCTGCCGGACTGCTGGCGCAACGCGTTGTGGACGAGGTGATCTTCGACGTGGAAAGCAGCCAGCTTTCGGCGCTGGAAGACGTTTTCCTGCACTGCGACGAAGAAGGCGTGCGCACGCGCGTGGCCATCGATTTCTTCCCGCATGTCAATAGCGACATCACGCTCGATCGGGTGGCGGCGCGCCGCTGCTGACCTTTTCGGCCGCGCCGCTTGACGATCTCCGCCTGGTGCTCAAGCGCTTTTTCGATGTGGCCGTTTCGGCGGCCGCGCTGATGATTCTTGCGCCCTATTCGGCGCTGATTGCATTGCTGATCAAGCTCACCTCGCCCGGCCGGTTATCTTTCGGCAAACTCGCTGCGGGTTGAATGGACGACGATTCACGATGTACAAGTTCCGCTCCATGGTGGAGAATGCCGATCGCATTGAGGCGCAGCTCGAGCATCTGAGCGAGCGCGAGATCGCGTTTAAGCTGGCGCACGATCCACGCGTCACGCCGCTGGGCCGCTGGCTGCGCAAATTTTCGATCGATGAATGGCCGCAGTTTTATAACGTGCTGCGCGGCGATATGTCCATCGTGGGGCCCGCGGCCGCCGTTGCCCGAAGAAGTCGACCACTATGAGCGCTGGCAGAGACGCCGGCTGCGCATGCGGCCCGGGCTTACCTGCCTTTGGGCGGTTGCGGGCCGCGATCGCATCGATTTCAACGCCTGGATGCGGATGGATATCTCCTACATCGAGAACTGGTCTCTGCAACTCGACTGGTCGATTATCTTGAAGACGATTCCGCACGTGCTGGGCGGGCAAAGGCGCGCACTGAGGCGTACATGCATACTTGGTCCCACCAACGAAGAAGTCATCGCGCTGCTGCGCGAAACGGGCGCGCTGCGCGACGGACATTTCGAATATCCGAACGGCATGCATGCCGACGAATATCTGCAGGTGGCGCTCGCGTTCCGCTATTTTCAACACGCCAAGTTGCTGAGCGTCGGTCTGAGCCGCCGCCTGCGCGCCGATCCCGAGATCCGGGCCATGATCAAAGAACTTTCGATTGTCTGCCCGAACAATACCGCCGGTCTGCCCATCGCCTATGGCGTCTGCGAAGCTCTGCGCGCGCACCAGGTCTATTGGGCGGAAAAGGACGACGATGCCGCGCCCATGCGATTCCGGCAGTTTGTCGAGCCGGCGACGGGCGAGAAAGTTCTGCTGGTCGACGATATTCTGCGCTCCGGCAAGCGCTTTACCGAACTGCGCGCGCTGGTCGAATCGAAGGGCGCGCAAGTCGTCGGCCTGGCGGTCGCGGTCTATCAGCCCAACCCGACCATCGCAACTTTCGGTAACTTGCCGCTCTTCTATCTGGCCGAAATGGACGCCGTCTACTACAAGGACTCTGGTCCTTGCGACCTGTGCCAGAAAGGCGTTCCGGTTGAGAAGGTCTGGACTTGAGCCCACACCAATATTCTGGGACTATCTCCAGCTATGCGCGTTGTAATAGTGCTGCTCGCCAGTGTTCTCCTTTGCTTCGCCGGTCACGCCGGTGCGCGCGCCGAATACATTGGCGGCACGCGTGCCGATATTCCGGCGGAAAGCTCCGGCGACATCACGGTTTCCGACAAGGTCTATTTCATTTTCATTTCCAAGCAGACTCGCGTCAAGGTTCCCTATGAGCGCATCAATCTTCTCGAATACGGCCAGAAAGTCGATCGGCGATACCTGGAGGCGGTGGTCATTTCGCCGCTCTTCATGCTCTCGAAGAAGCGCCAGCATTTCCTGACGGTAGGCTTTCAAGATGACGATGGCCATCAGCAGGCGCTGGTGTTCAAAGTCTCAAAAAACGACATTCGGCTCACGCTGGTGGCTTTGGAAGCGCGTACCGGGCAGACGGTGCGTTTTCAGGATGAAGAAGCGCGCATCGCGGGGAAAGGATGAGTATGCGTCGCGTTTGTCTGGCTTTATGGATTCCGGCCGTGCTGGCCGCGCAGAACACGGGCGCGGGCTCCGCCACCAACAGTCTGCTCGATATTAAGCGAATCTATGTCGCTCCGTTGACCGGGGGCAAGGAGTCTGCCGCGCTGCGCGATTTGATTATTGCCGGGCTCGATGCCACCAAGCTCTTCGTGCTGACGGAGAATCCGGATCGCGCCGACGCGATTCTCAAAGGAGCGGCGGACGATAACACCTTCACCGATACATTCGACTCGGGTGAGAGTGTTAATGCGCACCAAACGGTCGGCAAGTATGGATCGGGAGCTTCGGCCGCCACCCGTACCGGCGGGGGATACGGCGCGGTGGCTATGGGCGAAAACGACATCCATCATATTAAGGAACGCAAGCACGAAGCTTACGCGGCCGTTCGCCTGTGCAACAAAGACGGCGATGTCCTGTGGTCCACGACGCAGGAGAGCCTAGGCGCCAAATTTCGCGGCGCGAGCGCCGATGTGGCCGCCAAGATCGCACACCAGCTTACGATCGACTACGATCGTGCACGCCGCCCTTCGGTTCCTCCGGAAGCCGGCGCGCCCGCTCCCAAGCCCTGATTGTCGCTACTAAACGCGCCGACGATGAGCCTTTCTCAATCACCTCATCTACCAGCTCGTTCTCCGGCAAGCGTTTGAGACGCGTCGTATCCATGCCGGTCAGCACGATAATGCGGATCGCGGCGTCGAGCGCTTTCAGGGCGCGTATCAAGCCTAGGCCGTGTTCTTCGGCGGGGAGACGCAGATCCACCACCGCGCACTCGGGCTTGAGATCGGCTGCCGCACGCAATGCCGCGGCGCTGTCGCGCGCCGGAATCGCTTCAAATCCGCTTTGCGAAAGCAGCAGACTGCGCAGCTCCAGTTGATCCTGGTCGTCCTCGGCAACTAAGACTTTCACTGCTTGTCCGCGAATTGGATACGCGCAATCACCAGCTTCGGCATGGCTTCGTTCCAGCCTTCCGGCAAGCTGTCGAATGGCAACCGGAATGGCCGCGCCTCGTTCGGCCCAAGGGGCGTCCGCGCGCCGCTCGTGCCCAGAATCGGCGCTCGCTCGCGATGCACTTCGCGCCCGTCCAGGCCCGCAAACAGGCAATACACGTCGACCGCCGCAAGCGGGCGCGTGCCCCGATTGGCGATGGTCCCCTGGATCTCTACTACTTTTTGCTGCATGAAATTTTCGGACGCAACCATGTTCACGTTGCTCAATTCGAGATGCGAAACATAGGCCTTGGCCTCCGCCGTGGCGCCGCTATCGTCTACCGGCTTTGGCGCCGGCCGTTCGAGATAGATGGCCGCTCCCAGGATCGCTGCCACTGCCACGGCGCCGATCCACAACGCTGTCTTCGGGATGTTTGTGCGTGCCACGACCGGCGAAGCCATCCTATCAGCCAGTCTAGACCAATGTGAGGAGCGGCCGGCATCCCGTATGTTTTCGGGGGCGCCGATATCGAAACCCCAGCAGCCTACCGGAGTCCAACGCAAAGGAGGTAAGTATGGCATTGTTCGGTGGAACCGAATTTAATTCGTTGGAAGATCTATTTGTGAATCAGATCGAAGATCTCTACGACGCGGAGAACCGGCTAACAAAGGCCCTTCCTAAAATGGCGGACGCGGCGTCTTCCAGCAGCTTGAAACAGGCGTTCCAATCGCATCTGACCGAAACCGAGGGCCACGTCTCACGGCTTGAAACGATTTTTCGCGAGGTCAAGGTGGACCCCAAGCGCGAAACCTGCCAGGCCATGAAAGGCCTGATCTCCGAAGGCGAAGACATGATCGACGCGACAGGCGACAACGCTGTGAAAGATGCGGCTCTCATCGCCGCTGCCCAGCGCGTGGAACATTACGAGATTTCCGGCTATGGCACGGCGCGTACGATCGCTCAGCAGTTGGGCATGACGAATGTGGCAAATCTTCTGCAGCAAACGCTGAATGAAGAAAAGGCCGCGGATCAAAAGCTGAATACGATTGCCGAATCCTCGGTGAATGTCCGGGCAACGACCGGAGCGACAGCCGGCCGGTCAGCAGCCGCCGGGAGAGTCTAGTCAAATCAAAACCAAGGCGTGCCCGGAATCTGAACTTTCCGGGCCGCCTCTTCATTCATCTCTACTCCGATACCGGGCTTAGTGGTCAGCGTCACATAGCCTTTGGAAATAATCTCGCCTTCTTTGACGAAGCTGCGCCAGAGATCTAATTCGTTGATCCAGTGCCATTCGCAGACCAGAAAGTTCGGCACCGAGGCGCACACGTGCGCGGAGGCCATCGTCCCAATCGGCGATACGACACAGTGCGGCGCGAACGGCACGTAATAGGTTTGTGCCATATTCGCGATCTTGCGCGCTTCGGACAGACCGCCGCACTTCTGAATGTCGGGCATGATGATATCGGCGGCGCGCTTTTCGAGCAATTGCTGATAACCCCAGCGCATGAATAAATTCTCGCCGCAGCAGATCGGCGTTTTTGTCGAGTGCCGGATGTCGGCCATGGCGTCGATATTTTCCGCAGGCACCGGCTCTTCGAGCCACAGCAAACGATACGGCTCGAGCTCGATGGCGGCGCGTTTGCCGGTAGTCGCGTCATAGCGCCCGTGCATGTCAACCGCGAGATCCATTTCTTTCGGTATGGTCTCGCGGGTATGGCGCACCCAATTCAGCATGCGGTCGAGTTCGCCGTTGCTCGCGGTCCAGTTCACGCGGTCGAAGCGCGCCGGGTCCGCGGCATCGTCGATATCGATTTTCATGGCCGTAAAGCCGTTCGACTTGATCCACTCTTTCTTTTTGTCGGCCTCCTCGGCGAGTGGATCTTTCATGTCGGAATCGCAATACATGCGCACGCGGTCGCGAAACTTGCCGCCGAGAAGCTGATAAATCGGCAGTCCTAGCGCCTTACCGGCCAAATCCCATAATGCGATTTCGACGCCAGTGAGCGCCGTCACATATTGGCCGCCTTGCGCGCCGGCAAAAATGCCCGACACGCGAATCTGTTCCCAGATGGCATCCACATTCAGCGGATCTTTGCCGATCAGAAATGGCCGGAACGACCGCACCAGCGCCGCCGTGCCTACCGCGGCATCGGTCGCCTCGCCTTGCCCGATCAACCCGGCGTCCGTATAAATCCGCACGTGCGTTTGGTGCCCGTGGACACGCACTTCCGCCGTGCGTATGTCGGTGATCTTTACTTTCGGCCTCTGGTATGCCGTGGTCGAAGTCTGGACGGCTCGGGCGAGCGCCGGAAGCGCGAGCGCTGAAAGAAAGGCCCTTCGGGAATTAGTGTGTTCGTTCTTTAACAATTTCATCGATCTGTTCTTTAGCGACCGGCAGCTTGGCGCGGTTTTCCTTCAGCCATCCCGTGAAGTCCTGTTCAATCGGATCGGACCAGCGCGCGTCGATCTGCCCGGCAGTATATTTCTGTTCGCGCAGGCGCTGATGCCCGAAAATGTCACGTAGACGAGTTATTTCAGATGTCTTTACCACTTGCTCCGCCAATTGCGGCGGAATGAAAAGCACGCCGCCATCCCGCCCGAGAACCACGTCGCCGGGCAGAACGGTCGCCTTGCCGATCCGGATCGGGATATTGATTCCGATCATGGTCGAATTCAGCCTCGGCCCCACCGTGCTGTAGTGGTGCGACGGATCGTAGAAGCGCACGAACGAAACAAAATCGTCGAGTTCGTTTAATCCGTTGATGTCGCGCACCGCACCGGCATAGACGATGCCGTTGTGGCTCTTCGCGTAAATCGCGTTGCCCACGTTATCGCCGATCGAGGGCCCGTCCTGTTTCAGCTCGAAATGATCGCAGACATAGACATCCCGCGGCTGCAGCATATCGACCGGCCAAGCGTTCTGCCCGCCGATGCGGCCGTCTTTCTTGCCTTGCGCATCGATGACTTTGTGAATGTCGGGCCGGCCCGGCAGCCACTGGGCCGTCAGCGCCCGCCCCACCAGAATTTTGCCCGGATGAATGCTCAACCAGCCGTCTTCATACTCGTGCGTGAAGCCGGCGTCGCGCAGCACCGCCCAGGCTTCTTCGAGCGTCACGTTCTTCATGCGGTCGAGAACGCTGTCGGGAACCTTCGGCCGGCCGTCGGCGAAGCGCTCGCCTTTCCAATCCGGCGTGTACTTGATCAGATCGTCTTTGGTGAAAATTCCGGGCTGGCCGAATGCCAGCCCCGCAGCGCACAGAGCTAACAACAGAGCTTTCATCGTTCTAGAAAAGATATTTCAATGCCATTTGCAGTTGGCGCATCGCCACCGCGGTTCCGGTCACTGTGCCGAATCCGCCGGATTGCGTATTGGTGTTCGGCGGGCTCCACACCGGATGATTTAAGATATTGAACGCCTCGAACCGGAACTGCAGGACATGACGTTCGGAATACGGCATCTGAAATTCTTTGTGAGCCGAGAAATCGAGCGTGAAAATTCCCGGCCCGATGGCGGTGTTACGGCCTACATTGCCGAACGTCCCCGCCGGCTGCAGAACGAAAGCGGCCGGGTTATACCAGCGCGAGGGCGTTGGGTTGTCCAGGTACGCGCTGATGCCTGTGGCATTCGGACGGTCGAACAGGCCGCCCGCTCCGGACCGGTCCGACCCACCAATCGTTATCGTCTGCGGGAATCCGGTCTGCACGGTCCAAATGCCCCCGGCCTGCCAGCCCCCGGCCACTGCGTTCAGAAATCCGTTCCGCACATCGACTTTTCGCCCTTTTCCAATGGGCACATCCCACAAGGACGACAGGACGAAGCGGTGCCGCGTGTCAAATGCAGAGAGGCCCCATTCGCATTTCAAACAGTAACTGTTCTGCGGGAATAATGTGTCGGAGTTCTGCACGCGGATGCCGCTCGAATCGTCCACCGATCTCGCCAAGGTATAGGAAGTCAAGCAGGCTGAACCCGGCGCTGAAGCGTTTGGTCAACTTCACGCTCACCGAATCATACGCCCCGTTAGCCCCGTTATCGACCAATTGAATACGCCCGAACTCCGGATATGGAACTCGCTGCGCAATCGGAGTAGTGCCAGGAAGCGTCTCGTTCACCGCCCGCAGTGATTCCAGTTTTCGGCTGATCGATCCCAAGTAGCCCGCTTCCACGACAAACTCGTGCCCCAGGTCGCGCTGGACGTTGAAAAGGTATTCCCATGTATACGGCGTGCGGCGCTCGTACTTGTTGGCAAACGCGTAGGGCGCGAGGATGTTCGCGACACCGCCGCTGATATTTGCGAGCGCATTATTCCAGGACAGGGTGGGTGTGAGCGGCTGGGAGTTGACACGAATACGGCCAGCGACGTTGCGCGCCATGTCGAAGCGCGGATTGCCCGTATCCTGGTTATAAAACATGCCGGCGCCCAACCGGAACACCCATTTGGAAGTTGGTGAATACGCGATACCGACGCGCGGCCCAAAATCGTTATAGTCGGTCTGCACCAGCCTTTCGCCCAATTTCCCGCTGCAATTTGTGTTGATATTCGGCCAACGAATCGGTATCTGGTAGTAAACATCCGTGCAAGGAGCTTGTCGCACGAATTGCGGATGGCGGTTCGGATCGGCGACATTCGGCGTTTGATCGAAGGCCGGAAGGTAAACGGAGAAGGCGTTGTAGAGCGTGTCATTGAACGGCGGAGTTATTTCATACCGCAAACCTAGCGACAGCGTCAGCTTCGAGGTAACCTTCCAGGAATCGTCCGCATAAAATGCCCATGCGCTGCGCTGAAATGCCGCATTGGCAATCGCTACCGCCGCCTCCGACTGATACAGGTCGCCGAGCAAGAAATCGGCAAAAGTATCGCCACCCGTAGCGGCGGCCGATTGCGTGGCATTCGGCTGGAAGGTGAATTGGCCGCGCGCAAACTGGTTTCCCACCTGATTGTAATTTTCGCGCCGGTATTCGCCGCCAAATCGGAACGTGTGTTTGCCGTGAATGATGGATAGGTTGTCCACCAATTGCAAGGTATTGTTGTCGTTCGCGTAGGGACCTTCGGTGCTATCGCCAAAGCCGCTGTAATTATTCAGCGTCACATTGGGAATGCCCCACTGTACCGGTTGCCCGGGCTGCAATCCAGGGATACCGATCTGGCTGACCACATCGGTCTGAAACGCGAGAAAAGTTCCGATTGAGTTATAGAACCGCGTATAACCAAAGCGCGCCTCGTTCACCATATTAGGCGAGAACGTGCGAGTATTCGAGCCCATGTATTCTTCAAAATTTGTCAAAATCTTGGTGCCGTCGAGCGAAATGCCCTGGTTCGACTGATTTTCATCGCCCCAGCTATAACGGCCCGCCCACTGCGATTTGGCTGACTCCACGTAATCCATGCGTAGCGTGAATTGATCTTTGTTGATGGGCGAGGCCGACGAACGCACGAAATTGTTCGTGAGCCCCGGGACATTCGCAACAGGATAATACTGCAACAGTTTTTTCGATATGGGATCGAATCGGTTCTGGGGGATGATGTTGCCCGGAAACGGAGCCTTACCGTTCGGATCGTAAATTATCTTCGGGAGGAGCGCGCTGAAGTCGCCATTCTGCTCCGCGGCCGTGGCCACCGTAAAGGGAGAGCTCTGAAAATTCTGTCGCTGCCGGAACACTTCATAGTTCGCTAAGAAGAACAGCTTGTCTTTGCCGTGAACAAGCTTCGGGATATAGACTGGACCGTCGAGCTCGAACCCGAATTGGTTCCATTTAAACGGGTTTTTATCCTGCGGACGGCTGGTGAACGAATAAGGCTTGGCGTCCAGCACGTCATTGCGCAGAAACTCGAATAGCGCCCCGTGATACTGGTTACCGCCCGATTTCGTCAGCACGTTGATCTGGGTTGCGTTGTGTCCGAACTCGGCCGGATAGACGCCGGTCTGCACCTTGAATTCCTGCAGCGCGTCGATCGAAGGCAGCACCACGTAGGTATTGAAATTCGGATCCGTGTTGTTCACGCCGTCGAGCGTAAAGTAATCGAACATGGTGCGCTGGCCAGCCACCGAGATCGATTGGCTTGCGCGATCGCCGCCCTGGCGCGAGCCCGCTTGGCCGGCCTGCGGTGAAAGCGTAGTGACATTGGGCGCGAGCGCCACGAGCTGCAGAAAATTGCGCCCGTTGAGCGGCAGTTCCACGATGCGCTTGTTTTCCACGACCGTTCCCACTGTCGCGTTCTCCGCCTGGAGTGCGACCGCGTTCGCTTGCACAATGACCGATTCGTTCACCTGCCCAATAGACAGCGCGAGGTCCAAACGTACCGTCTGCTGCACTTGTACCGTGACGTTAGTACTTTCACTCTTCTTGAAGCCCGGCTTTTCTGCCTCGACGGCATATGTCCCCGGCGGCAGCGAGGGAAATGTGTAGTCGCCCGATGCTGTGCTCACGGTTCGGCGGACGGCATCGGTGCTGGTGTTTTTGAGGGTAATAGCGGCGTCCGGAACAGCGGCGCCGGAAGAATCCGTGATTTGGCCGGTGATCTGGCCGAATGTTTGCGCGGGCGCGCGCACAGCGCTGAGCATCAACCCCAAAAAGAGAGCAATCGTTATTACTGATAAGCGGTTCATCCCCATAACCTCCTCGGCGTGTTTGTAGGGCAGTATATACCAAATTGTTCGGCGCGCGAACTTACGTTGCTCCCCATTTGGTCCTGGGCCGTTCAAATTGCCGCCTGGAATTGGCAGACTTCGCCGGCCAACTGCTCAATGGCCGGAGATGTCCTGGTTGGTCCTGTCTTTGAGCATCGCCGTCGCGATTAACGAAATGATCGCGCAGGCGAAAATAAAGAGGGCGATCGGCCAGGCAGAGCGATACCGGCTTAACAACGCGGCCGCTATGAGCGGAGCGGGGCCGCCCGCAATCAATGACGACAATTGATAGCCGAGCGATGCGCCACTGTAGCGGAGCCGTCCAGTGAACGACTTCCGCGATGAGCGCGGCTTGCGGACCATACATGATGTCGTGCGGCACGAGCGAAAGCACGATCGCAAGCGCCACTAACGCTGGCACTCTCGTATCAAGCAGCGCGAAATAGGCGAAGCCAAAACCACCCGTAAGCGCCGCGCCCAGCATGTACACTCGCTTGCGCCCAAAGCGGTCGGACAAATGACCGAAGAACGGAATGGAGACGAACGAGAGCATGGCGCCGGCGAGCACCGCCATAAGGAGAAAACCACGCTCGAGATGCAACACGCCAGTACCGTAGGCGAACACAAACGCCGTGAATACATAAAACGGCGCTTGCTCGGCCATGCGGCATAAAGCTGTTAGGACGATCTCGCGCGGTTGGCGGCGCAGTACTTCGAGAACTGGCGCTCGCTCAATCCGGCGCTCCGCCACCAGCCTGACGAACACCGGTGTTTCCGAAATACCCAATCGAATGTACAAGCCGAGCGCAACCAGGACGATGCTCAACAGGAACGGAATGCGCCAGCCCCAAGTCAAAAATTGATCGCCCGATACGGCGCTGAACGCGAAGACGGCGAGATTCGAGAGAAACAGGCCCGCCGGTACGCCGAACTGGGGCCACGAAGCAATAAATCCGCGATGCCGGTTCGATTGCGCCCATTCCATCGCGAGAAGCACCGAGCCGCCCCACTCCCCGCCTACGCCGATGCCCTGAATAAAACGCAGCAGCATGAGCAGGATCCCACCCCAGATCCCGATGTGTTCATAGCCTGGAACAAGCGCCACTAGAAATGTCGCGACACCCATCAGAAGGAGCGTTGTAATCAGTGCCGCCTTTCGCCCGAGGCGGTCCCCGTAGTGGCCGAAGATGGCCGCGCCGATTGGCCGCGCGACGAAGCCCACCGCGTACACACCGAAAGCTTCGAGCGTGCCCGTAAGAGGATCGGCGCGCGGGAAATAGAGCCGGGCAAATACTAACCCGGTAACCGTGCTGTACAGGAAAAAGTCGTACCATTCAATCGCGGTCCCGATCGTGCTAGCAAGGACCGCGCGGCGAAGCTGCCGCCGGTGCTCGGCCCCGCTGATGGTGACGGCCTCGTGACTCGCGGACATCTTGTCAGTCTATGCTGGCCCGTTCGCGAGCATATTCAGCAGATGTTGCGAGAGCCGGCGGCGCAACTCAGAGCTTTCCTCGGAAGTCCAGACCCGAAGCCCTTCGCCCGATTTCATGCCAAGTCTACCTTTCTCGATGCGTTCGGAAAGAAGTCTGGACGGCGGCTGGGCGCAACTCAGATCGGGAACGACGATACCATAGATGTCGCGGGCGAGCTCCAGCCCGATGAGGTCTGCATTCTCCATCGGCCCAAGCACGGGAAATCGCATTCCGAAGCCGTTCTTTACGACGGTATCGATGGTCTCCGCGTCGCAAACGCCACTTTCGATAAGGCTAAAAGCTTCGCGCCAAAGCGCATACTGCAGACGGTTACCGATGAAGCCCGTAATGTCGCGGCGTACTTTAACCGGCCGCTTACCTACTCTGCAAAGCAACTCGAACATTTTTTCAAAAACGCCCGGATCGGTATATTCGGTGCGCACGACTTCGACGAGCGGCACCAGATACGGAGGATTCCACCAGTGCGTGCCCACTAAACGCGCGCGGGCCGCCGGCGGAAGCTCTTCACCGATGTGGGTGATCGGAATGACGGAAGTATTGCTGGCAAAGATCGCATGAGAAGGTGCGCTGGCGGCGGCCTCTGAAAAAATCTTCCGTTTGAGGTCAAGTCTTTCGGGCGCGGCTTCAACTACAACATCTGCGAACTCGACAGCCGCCGTCACTTGGGCGGCCACCGTGACATTGGTCAACACCGGCTCAGGCGCTTTCCCCATAGTGCGTAGATTCGCTTCCATCCTTTTATGGACATTGGCCAAGGCATCGCGATCCGGATCCGAGATGACAACGGAGTGGCCAAAGCCCGCAAACACCTGCGCAATCCCGTGCCCCATGAGGCCGGCGCCAAGTACGGCTATGTTTAGTGCCTCTTCCATGCACTCTCCTCAGAGAGCAGTGTCGCAAATGTCTACTCGTGTCGCAGAGCGCGGATGGGGTCAGTTTCCGCCGCCTTGTAGGCCGGGATGAAGGCCGCGGCGAGTGAAGTCGCGAGCAACACAACACCAGCGGCAATAAAGGTCGTCGGATCATTGGGCGCTAATCCGAAAAGCAGCGCTCTTATGAAATGAGTACTGAAGGCCGCAGCCAGAATCCCCACAAGCGTGCCTAGGCCCACAATCACGGCTGAGTCGCGAAGCATGAGACTCAGAATCATTTTCGGCGACGCGCCTAAGGCCATCCGAATCCCAAGCTCTTGCCGCCTTTGAACAACTGCATAGTTCATGATTCCGTATAAGCCCAGTGCAGCCACCAGGAGCGCCAGTCCACCGAACAGACTCGCTACACTGGCCAGCAATCGTTCACGAACCAGGGTGTCATCGATCAGTTGTTGTTGCCGCGAGACCTCGCCGATAGTGAATTTGTGCCCTAGCTCGCGGCGGAGATCCGCTGCGAGCGATGCCGGAGTTTCATGCCCTCGCAGCTGCAGAAACATGGATTCGCCTGGATGGCCTTGTGGGCGAATCCAATCCGCTATTTGGCCGTAAGGGACATAGATCATCGGCGGCGGGTTTTCGCGCACACTGCTGACCTTCGCGTCTTTCACAATCCCGATAATCTCCGTCCAGAGTGGAGTATTCGCCAATTTCGTCAATTTGCGCCCGAGCGGATTTTCGTTGCCAAAGAATTTGCGGACAAACGCCTCGTTGACGACGGCGCACGTTGGACTGCCTGGAGATTCAAAATCGTGGCCACGCAAAAAATTAATGCCCAACGTTTGGAAATAGCCGGTCGAGACAAACAGTTGCCCAGTGGTTGGGTCAGTTGGAAGAGCCTTCGCCGCCGTGGTGCGAATCCCTACCAACGGCGTCTCGCCCGTAAACAAGCCGGCAGAGGAAATGCTCGCTTGCTCGACGCCGGGAAGCATCCGCACGCGGCGGAGAGCTTCACTCCAAGCGGGTAAGAAGTTGCGTTCGCCGCCATGGCGTTGAAAGCTAATTCGGGTTACAAGAACACTGCTCGGGTTGAATCCCAAGTACGAGGACACAAGATTCATCAGAGTGCGGGTAAACAAAACCGCTCCGACTACCAGCACCATGGACAGCGCTATTTGTGAAGCAACGAGAACCTTTCTTACTCGTCCGCTTCGAGTCCCCGCCAGCCGCGCGCCGTTCTTAAGAACTGTATGCATATCCGTGGCGGTTAGACGAAGAGCCGGAAATAAACCGCAAATAAGCACAGTTAAAAGCGATAGTAGTGATGTGAATGCGAGCAGTCGCGGGTCTATTGCCGTCGCCAGTTTTGCCGGCTCGCTGAACGGAGTAAGCAGCCGGACCAAAATGGGTGTCCCCCAGTGTGCAAACAACAGACCCAGCCCTGCGGATAGAAGGACAAGCAGAAGGCTCTCCGTAATAAGCTGCTGCAGGATACGACCTCTTCCAGCGCCGAGCGAAAGACGAATCGCTACCTCCTGCTGCCTTGCACTTCCTTTGGCTATTAGTAGATTCGCGACATTTGAGCATGCAATGAGCAGCACCAGCCCGACCACGAACATCATGATCTGGAGTGGCTGCTGATATTGGCGTCGCAAATACGAGATCCCACCGCCCGCGGGCACTCCTTTAATCCGCATTCCCGCCAGAAACCGATCGATTACCTGCTTGGGAGTGCCAGGGGGAGCGTGTTGCCGGACGTCCTCCAGCATGATTTCATTCACTACCGCTTGTATGGGAGCAGCGGCCTGCGCGATGGTGACACCAGGATGCACGCGACCCATGACTCGAACCGAGAACATATGATTGTCACGAAGATCGCCGGCGGGAGCCATCGAGATAGGCGTCCAAAGATCGACCATCTTTCCCACTTCCACACCAAAGAATGCGGCAGGAGCGACGCCGACGATGTCGAATGTATGATTATCAAATTGAAGCTTGCTCCCAATCACGCGCTCGCTCTTATCGAACCTGCTCCTCCACAGGCGATAGCTGATAACAGCAACCGCACGCTGTCCTGGCGCCTTGTCGTCTTCCGGTGAAATCATCCGTCCGGCCACCGGCTGCACGCCGAGTACCTGAAAGTAATTACCGGATATAGTCTGCTGCATCAGCCGTTCTGGTTCGGTGCGATCGATAGAAATAACAGCCGGACCCGCCGCTTGGTAAGCCATCAACTCGCCAAGCCGGTTTGTACGCTTTTGCATTTCCCGATAAAGAACATAGGAACCGCCATTTCCGGAATCGGACGCATTCCCGCTGGCCCTAATCGTCCGGAACAACGAAGCCGGATCTTTCACTGGAAGCATGCGAAGCAAGATTGCGTCCATGACGCCAAATGTGGCAAGGTTCGCCCCCATGGCGAGAGCCAGCATGAAGACCATCACTCCGGTAAAATCCGGGCGTATGTCGGAATGCACGGATTGCGTATCGCAGGTCCTGTATCGGATTTGAAAACCAAGAAACGCGGCGGGCATCACGGCACTCCTCCTTTGCGTTTTCCAGCGCTCCGAAATCGACGCGTGCACGCCGCCTGGCTTGCTCAACGCTCATGCCTGCCTGTAAGTATTTTCGAGTCTGCAACTCGAGGTGAACGGCAAGTTCATCCTGGAGCTCCGATTCCAACCGCTCCCGAACAAACAGCGCGCGAACACGCAACCATAGACCGTTCCAGTTCATCTCACGCAAACTCCAGAATGCGGCCTATCGCCGCCGTTAGCCGCGCCCAGTTTTCCCGCTCCAATTCGAGTTGCTTTCGGCCGGATGCCGTCAGCCTATAGAACCGGGCGCGTCGACCCAATTCAGAAGTCTTCCACTCGGCGCTAATCCAACCCCGATGCTCAAGGCGGTGAAGAGCGGGATAAAGCGAGCCTTGATTCACCTGCAGCACTTCTTCCGAGATCTGCTGGATCCGCTCAGAAATGGACCATCCGTGCATCGAACCGGCCGCGAGCGTTCGCAGAATCAATAAGTCAAGTGTGCCTTGAAGAACATCCAATCTGGGTTCTGGGTTTTTCATGTTGTCGATTGCCTACATTATAGACCTATAGTGTAGACGCTTAGCCGCCGCGATTGTGCTTACCGGAGCCCTGATGACGCGTTGCTAGCGTTCTTTCTTTACGCCAAAAAGCCGCAGTGCAAGTGAAGCGAATACGTCCCGCGTCTGGGAATCCCGCAGGAACATCCATTCAAGCATTCGCACGGAAACGGGCGGATGCCAATTCGCATCACGCTCCTTGCGCCTGGCAATGATGCCATTCAAAGCAATCGCGCGGCTGCGTGCGAAAACTATCGAGCATGGCGGTTTGATGTACGCACGAGATGGTGCAAAACGGAGCGCAGCCTTTCGGTTTTGCGCCCTCGCGCAGGATGTCCTCGCGTGTGTATTGCGCGAGCGGGATAGCTGGACGCCCGCGCTGCTGCGAACAGTAATGAACCAGGCCCTCCTCGCAGATATATAGAAAGCGCCCACCCGCCGGACAATGCCACTGATTCGGTAGCGCTTGCATGATATTGCGCTGGAACCCATCGTGATGCGCAAACGAAAATAGTCCCGAGCCAAGCTTCAGGATCCGGTCGTAGACGCCACCCTGACTCGCGCTAAGCGCCTTCAACTGCCCCGAGCCATCGTGCAGCACGCCTACGGTGCTGGTAAAACCAAGCTCACGCGCTCGCGCCGCGATCTGGAACGCATCATCCGGTTGGCGGATCTCGCTTCCTAAAACGGAATTGATCGTGATATCGAAATCGGCATATTCAGCGAGCCATTGCAGTTTGCGGTCGAGCACTTTCAAGCTCTTCTTCGACACTTCGTCGGGCTGCACATTGTCGATGCTGATCTGCAAGTAATCCAGGCCGGCCGCGTTCAGCCGCTTAATCCGGTCGGGAGTGAGCAGATAGCCGTTGGTGATGACCGTCACGATCGCTCCACGTTGGCGTGCGCACTGGATCAGCAGATCGAGATCGGGATGCAGCGTGGGCTCTCCACCGCTGAATGTAATAATGCCGGTACCCAGCTGGCAAAGTTTGTCGATGCGCCGCAGCATTTCGTCCGTAGGCACGGGCGGCGAATCTTTATCGAACTCATTGCAATACGTGCAGGCAAGATTACAGCGGCGAATAGGGATGATTTGGGCCAGAATCGGTGTCGAAGGAGCCGCTAAGGCGCGCGCGAACATGCGTGCTTCCCGCCATTTTCGCTGCGCTTTCAGGAAGGACCGCACCAGGATAGTTAGACGGTTCGAGGGGCGTGCGCGGTTCAGTTTTTCGGGACCGCCCTATACCGACATCTTAGGCTACTCCTCCGTGCTGGGGCCTTACCGAGACTTCTTTCCAGCAGCTAAGCTCACGGAGTTTCGGAATCCGGCTGCGCTGCTTTGAGCGACGTTACGTGCATATCCTGATAAATCTCCCCGAGACGCGCCTTCATCTTCTTAAGCTTTTGGAACGCCCCCATCTCGCGGCGCGCATCTTCGCTACGGCCCAGCTCGCGATAGAGCACGCTGAGCCGGTAATGGCCGGCGGGATCGAACGGCTCGATGGCAAGAGCATGCTCGAGCAGCGGGAGCGCTTCTTTCGAACGATGCTGAGCCATCAAAACTTTGGCTAGTGACAGATTTGCTTCCGCATCGTTCGGCTGCATGCCGAGCGCCTTGCGGTAGAGTGACTCCGCAGCAGCGGAATCGGCGTGGCGGACAGCGGCATCACCCAAACGGCAGACGGATTTTTCATCGAAAGGATCCAGCGAGAGCGCGATGCGATATTCCCTTTCGGCCGCGGCTTTGTCGGTCGCCGAAGAGGAGTTGTTCAGCATTTCGGCCAACTCGAAATGCAGGTCGGATCGTTTCGGATCGATCTGGATTGCCTCGCGATAGCGTTCGATAGCGGTGGCGTCCTTGGCTTGCCGCGCCAGCTCGTGCGCGGTCAATTGCTTCATCCGGGCGGAATCCGGCGCGGTCATGGCGAGTGCCAGCGTCGTCTCATCCGCCAGCTCCGAGTAGATACGGTGAGCAGCGTAGAGAATATCCGGATCGTCGGGCTTCACTTGGCGTAGCGCATTCGCCACTTCCGCCGCTTTCGCCAGATCGGAGCGCGCGTAGTAGAGTTCGATCAATTCCATCCCCGCTTCGATCTTCAGCTTTTGTTCGGGAAGATGCGGAAAAGATTGCTCCAGGTCGGCGATTGCCACAGCGTTTTGGCCGGTGCGTTTTTCAGCCATGCCGGCCAGCGCGCGCAGCTTGACCAGATCCGGTTTCTGAGCGAGCGCGGCCCGCAAATTCTCGATGGCCGGGGAATAGCTGCCCGCGAAATATTGGAGAACGCCGAGATTCGCGCGAGCGTCCAGATTTTTCGGCTCGACGGCGAGAACCGCCTGGAACTCCGCGATGGCCTCAGCCGGCCGCCCCACCTTCAAGGCATCCTGGGCGCGCCGCATGTGGTCGGACGCTTGCGCCAAAAGACCGGGTGCACAAGCCAGAACCAGACCGAGGAGCACACAGAAACGCCTCACGGCGCCGGCAGTCGCCATGTGGAGAAGTTTACGACGTCAGAACGAGAAGCGCGCTCCCAACTGCAGTTTCCTCGGGCCAAAAGCGTTATCGGTGGTCGAGTAGTTACCGGTAATCGCCGTGATCGTGCCGGCATTCAACTTTCCGATGCCCGCGTTGGGAATATCGTAGTTCGGATGATTGAGGACGTTCAGCGCGTCGAAGCGGATCTGCAGATTGCCGGTCTCGCGGGGCAGCGGAATCCGGAAATTTTTGCCGAGCGAGAAGTCGACATCCTCGATCCCAGGACCGCGCAGCGTATTACGGCCGGAATTGCCAAAGGTACCCGCCGCGGGGACTTGAAACGCCGCGGGATTAAACCATTGGGCCACGGACGGGTTTGCAACCGAAGGATCGCCCACTAAATTGGGGTACCACTTGAAGTTGTTCCCCGAAAGAGAGGCGCTGTTGTCGGCCGTTCCGACGCTGACAGTGAAAGGGCGGCCTGTCTCCAGAACAAATAGCGTGGACGCCTGCCAGCCGCCGAGAACCGCATCCAGGATGCCGCCTCGATTCATGAAGGTGCGGCCCTTACCGAACGGAAGCTGATAGGTCAGATCGCCCTTGAACATATGCGGAATGTCAAAATTCGAGGGCGCATAGTTAGCCCGCGGATCGTAGGCGTACTGATAGACCTGCCCACCGTCACGGCTTCCCCAACCGGAGGAGTCCTGCTCGTCCAGCATGCGGGACCAGGTGTAATTCACGTCGAACTGCAAACCCTGGCTCAGCCGCTTGGTCACCGTTAACTGCGCCGAATTGTAGTTCGACCTTGCGTTGAACAGATTCGCATTGATGGATTTGTACTGCGGATACGGCCGCAGCGATTGCGATTTAGAAGTGTCGGCTGCGCTCTGCGCCAATAGATTGGCTGGGACTTGATTCAGATCGGTCGGGAAAGACAAGTTAGTGGCATGACTTCCCACATAGGCCGCCTGCACGACCATGCCGGCGCCGAGCTGGTGCTGAATGCTGAATGAGTATTGGTAATTCCGCGCCACGGGAGTGTTATACGGGAACGTAGCTTATGGTCTGCCCGTTATAGACGGAGGGACTGTTGGACGGTCCCTTGTAGTTCAGACTGGCAAGGCTAGCCTGCGACAGGATGAAAACAGGATTCGTTTGATCGGTTTGGGAAAGAGATCCCTGGCTGTTGGTTCCCAGACCTTCCGAGCCGCCCGAGTAAGTGTCTATGCTCCAGTTATAGCTGTAGATTCCGAAGCCGCCTCGGAACACCCAATTACTCTTGGGCGCCCAGGCGAAGCCAACCCGCGGCAGAAAGATTTTGTAGTCGGTCGCTTCGAGATTGGTGCGGCCGTTGTTGCCGCCGAACCACATCGCTCCCAGCGTGTTCGTGGCGGGATTGATGAGCGTGGGATCGAAGTCGCCCAGACGATTGTGAATTTCGCTCCAGCCGCCCTGAATCTGATACCGGAGGCCGAGGTTCACGGTCAGATTGGGAGTGACTTTGAAATCATCCTGCACAAAAAATTGCGGACTCTTCTGGCGGAAGCCTACAATTGGCGTGTTGCTGGCTTTCCAGTTATCCACTTCGCCGAGCAGGAAGTCCGCATAGCCGATTCCACTCTGGCCGCTAGCGCCCGGGCCATTCGATGGATCGTTAGGGCCGCGCTGGGTAAATACACCGCTGAACGTAAAACTGCCGGCGTTGATGTTGCCCCATGGGGTCGCGTTGTCCTGATACATCAGGACCTCGCCGCCAAACTTCAGAATGTGCTTGCCGCGAATGAGTGTAACGACGTCGGAGGGATCCAGGCTGTTCTCGTTGTATATCGCGTTGGTTCCGGGAGCGATGGTATTGCAGCAGGTTCCGGTTATGGCGATGGACGGCGCGATGTCGGCCACGTTGTAATGCCACCCGAGTTTGGCGGGAAGGCCCAAGCCGAGAGTGGCGGGCGCAAAGTTGTTCGCCTGGCGCGTGAAGCCGAACCGGAACTCGTTCACGGTGTTGGGAGTCATGGTCCATACATCAGAAATCTGGGCGTTGTAACTCACAATATCGGACTTAGTTTGATCCAACGGCGCGTCAGGAGTGAGACTCGCGCCTGGATTATCGCGCTGGGTGATCGACAGGGTGAGGCGATTCTTGTCCGAGAGATTGTAATCGAAGCGGCCGAAGTATTTGAGGAACGGAGCAGGGCTCGGCAGAGTGCCCACCCAATTGTTGGTATAGCCAGAGCGGTTTGGGGTCGGGTACAAGGTCTGGAAGGAAAGGGCGAGCGGATCCAGACGGCTGGCCGGAAGCGAATTGCCCGCGAACGGCAGCCGTTTGCCACCCGCGCCCTGCCCCAGCGTCGCGGGATCGTAAATCGTCGGTGCGTTCGGAATACCGGAGAAAACACCGGCGCGCTGATCGCTTGTCGGATACGAGTTGCTAAAGAACGAAGTCGTGTTATTGATGATCTTGTCGACGTTAAAGAAGAAAAACGCTCGGTTCTTGAGGACCGGGCCGCCGATCGCCCCACCGAAGTTGTGGTAGCGCAGAATGGGAACCGAACTGGAGAAGGTATTGCGAGCATTGAAAAAATTGTTCTGCAAATACTCGTAAAGAGAGCCGTGAAAAGCGTTGGAACCGCTCTTGCTGATCTGGTTGAAAACCGCGCCGCCGACGCCATACTGAGCCGAAAACGTAGAAGTGGACATCTGCACCTCGGCGATGTCTTCGAACACCATGACGTCCACATTTGCGCTATGCGGGAGGGTCGTATTAGCGCCGTCGGCCAGGAAGTTTGAATAATAAGGCAGGTTTCCATTCACAGCGACGCCCGTGCCGGACCCGGCGGCTCCGGGAAGAATGCGCGTGAAGTTGCCCCAGGACTGGCCCACATTGGGCAACTGCTGCATGGTTTTAGCATCGAGCGATGTAGCTTGCTCGGCGGTCTCCGTTTTCAGCAACGGCGCCTGCTCGGTCACTTGCACTTCAGTCTGCGCGGTACCCACATGTAGCTGGCCATCAATCGTAATGGTGCTGGCCCCCAGTTCCACGCCGCTGCGGATGAGCTTATCGAAACCGTCTTTGGCGAAAGTAAGGCGATAATTGCCGGGGATGATCGAGACGGCATCATATACACCCGATTCGTTCGTGGTCAGGCTGCGTGCGACACCCGTGTCCGTATTCAATATTGTGATCACCACGCCGGGAACGATGGCGCCCGACTGGTCGGTAACAATGCCCCGAATCTCGCCGGAGTTCGTATTCTGGGCGAGCGTGCACGGGCCGAAAGCCAGCGCCGCCAGGAGAGTGAGACAGGTAGCTACAGTTTTTGTTCTCATCGCGGAGACCTCGAGAAAGCCGGAAGGCTAGATGCATCCGATTCTCAGCGAAATCCTCGATTCCGAGTAGGTGCTGAGGACGTACTGTACGGAACTATACGTCCCAAAAATCAGCAACTTACCAGAAATAAGTGGCGAGTACCGTGGGTGGGCCGCCGGTTTGAGAAAGCACCCGGGTCGATAAAAGGATCTGCACGTTCTTTTTGCGCCAATCGGGCGGCGCGTTTTTGAGCGCTTGAGAAAAGTAACTGGGGTTAGTCACGAACTCCGCGGCGGCTTCGGTGCCATACTGCGCGATGCCGCCGACCATCAGAATCATCTGCTCCGTGGTGCGGCTCCGAAACCGGCTGACTAGGGCGTAGTCGGTTTTGATGCTGCTCGATGGAGGCCAGGGTTCAATGAGCCCGCGGGATTGGGTGGGGTTGAGACGGTCGCGGATCACCTGAGAGTGATGGCGCGAATCGTTCTCGAAGTAGAAACGCAGATCGCCCTGCAGGTTCAGCGTCCACTGGTTATTGAAGGCCCCCACCATAACGGACGAGCGTTCGCGGAGGTCCGACAGAGAAACCGAGCGATCGCCGCGCAGGTCGGCTTGCACACCCCGATGAGCGAACAGGCTATACATCCGGGCGAAGCTCTGGGCGTCGGCGAGCGAAACGGAATTTTGCCAGAGAGGAAGAATTTGGCCAATTGGCACGCTCGAGAACGGCGCTTCGGCCGGACTGTCGTTCATCTGGCGGGAAAACCAGGAGTCGAGCGCATTAGCCGTTTCGGGGCGAAACGTGTATTCCTTGGGTTGTCCGATGCATACCAGAATGGGCCGCTTGCCCGAGAGCACCGGATCCCAGAACTGCGCGAGAGGAGCCGCCGGACTATAGAGCAAAGAGATTGCGACAATGCTTACGACGGCGAGAACCGCAAACAGGGCGAGAGCGCCACGCCGCACCGCCTTATCCGGAACCGGAGAGAAAACTGGTTGGTGCGTAAGGGCGGGCGGTGATGCCACCGGCAGCGGCGATACCTGGATTTCCGGAACATAAGACCCGGCGGGCAGACTAAACCGGACTTCATCGGGCTGGACCGAGGCGAGATAATACTGCGCCAGACGCTTGCGCACTTCGCCCGCCGTGCCACGCACAACCGGGTCCTGATTCGTGTCGTAAAGTGCGTCGCGCTCAAAAACATCGACGCCGATGGCGCGTTCCTTCAGCCGATCCAGTTGCTGATCGAGCGTACACTCGACGATGTGCCGCAAGAAGCGCGTACACTTTCTGCTGGAGTGGAATTGCGCGCTCGCAAGCACCTGTTCCAGAGCGTTTAGTATCTTTTCCCGAGCAACACCACCCAACTCAGGGGCTACACGGTCCCCAGCAACCAAGCGCGACATAGTTGATTACTTGTATCACGATTTGAATCAGGTCTTCACGGCCGAAATGCGAAGGCGCCGGTAATCGGCGTACCAGCCTTCTGCATTTCGCAGCGCGGGGCGCAATTCTTCTGTAACCTCGCGCAGCGCTTCTTCCTGTTGGCCAGCCTGTAGGGCGTCGAAGTAGTACCACTTGAATTGCCGCACCCAATTCCCTATGCCGTCATCGCCCTGGAGCGGAGTCTGCCGATCGAATAGCTGCGCAAAGCGGACCTCCAGCCCATGTTCCTCGAGCAACGCCGCATACTCGCCCAACGCGGGATAGTAAGTGCGCCTTTCCGGAATCGGCCCCGCGTGATATTTGGCCGCGACCTTTTCAATTGCTCCTTCGAGTATCCGGACATTACCCTTTCCGCCCATCTCGGCGACAAAGCGGCCGCCCTTCTTCAGCGCCCGGGCGACTCCGGCTACGACGCCAGCTCGGTCAAGCATCCAGTGCAGCGCGGCGTTCGAAAACACGGCGTCGAACTCGTTTTCGAATTTCATTGCGGCGGCGTCCGCCAGCACAAACTGCAATCCCGGATAGTTTTGGCGGGCTTGGCCGATCATGTCCGGAGACGCGTCCAGGCCCAGGACGTTAGCGCCCGATTCGGCGATCTTCTGCGTAAGCTGGCCGGTTCCACAACCTAAGTCCAGAATGCGCTCGCCGGGCTGCGGATTCAGAAATTCGACGACGCCCTCGCCCAAGCGCCAGACGAATGCGTGCCGCGCTTCGTAGAGTTCAGCATCCCATTTTTTCTTCGTCACGTTGTATAACTTCTTAACACGAAATAGACAATTACTCCGGTCACCGAAACGTAGAGCCAGACGGGAAAAGTCCAGCGCGCCACGGCGCGATGAAACCGGAACTGATTTCTTGTTGCATACCAGAGGGTGGCCAGAATAAGCGGCAACGCCACCATAGAAAGGACGATATGGCTGATCAATATGGAGAAGTAGACCGGCCGGATCCAGCCTTGTCCCGGAAATTTCGTGTCGCCGTGAAAGTAATGATAGGTGATGTAGCTCAATAAGAAGAGCGTTGAAAACGTCGTGGCGGCGATCATGAATCGCATGTGTACTATGCGCCTGCGTTTTCGAATGTTAATGTAGCCGCAAATCAGGCAGAGCGCGCTCAGGGAATTGAACAGTGCGTTTCCACTCGGCAGATACGCAACCCATTCAGGCGCTTGAATTCTGCCTTTGAAATAGATCAGCCAGATGAGGAAGCCGGCGATGAACGCGCTTAAAAACAGGATCGCCGGCAGCGGCTTGCGTGCCAGTGCGGGCGCGCTATCCACGGCGCAATACCGAAATATCCTTCAGCATCGTCCGGATGCCCTCTTCGTCGATGCTCGAATAATAGCCGCGGATCGTGCCGTGTTTATCCACCAAAACAAATTTCGTCGAGTGCTCGATCTTGCCCAGCACATCGCCGACATGAAAAGTGGTGTACGCCAGCGTGTGTACCGTTTCGGGTGAGCCGGTCAGAAAAGTCCATTGCGGGGTGGGCGCGCCATAGCGTTTTGCGAACTCGTTGAGCACAGGTGGCGTGTCGCGCTCCGGGTCGACGGAGATGGAGACCAACTGAACGTCCTTTGCGCCTTGCAGCTTCTTAGCGACAACGTGCATTTTCGAACTCATCAGCGGACACTCTGCCGGGCAGTTTGTATAGATGAAGTCGACGACCCAGACCTTACCCGCGATCGCACTGCGTGAGAACGGACGCCCGGTCGAATCCGTCATCGTGAAGTCCGGAACCTTGCCGTAGTCAGGCAGGTTGCTTCCGGGAGGAGTGCAGGCTGCCGTCAGGCAAAAAAGGAAGACTAAGAATCCTCTCACAGCCGTACGGGATCGAGCACCATCAGAAGGTAAAGCACCGGCAGGTAGACCACAGACGTGAGCAGCACTTTCCTGGCTCGCAGCTTAGTTCGGTCAAGCGAAACTCGCACGCCGGAATAGAGGAAGCACAAACCCAAAACCAAAGCGCCGATCAGGTAGATGCTCCCGGTCATGCCCATCCACTTCGGCAGGAGACTGATCGGAATCAGTGCGATGGAATACAGCACGATTTGCCGTGCCGTGGACGTGCCGTCGGGCTCGACGACCGGCAGCATCCGAATACCCGCACGCGAATAATCTTCGCGGTACATCCAGGCGATCGCATAGAAATGTGGAAACTGCCAAAGAAACAGGATTGCACCCAGCACCAGGCTTCCGGCGTGAGCTTGTCGGCTGCTCCGGCGAAGCCGATCAAGGGCGGCATGGCGCCAGGAAACGCGCCGACCGTGGTAGACCACCACGTCTTCTGCTTAAGCGGCGTGTACGCAAAGAGATACATCACCAGTGTGGCGATGGTCAGACCCGCGGTCAGCCAATTAACGCCGAAGCCCAGTTCCAGGCTTCCCAAAACCGCCAAACCGATACCGAACCACAGAACCTGCGACGGTTGGAGCCGCCCGGACGGCAAAGGACGCATCTGCGTCCTCCGCATGTGCCGGTCCGCCTCCCGCTCATACCATTGGTTAAGCGCCGCCGTTCCCGAAGCCATCAAGGCCGTCCCAAACAGAGTGTGAACGACCGGCCAGATCAGCCATGGCCCGGAATGGCCGAAAAAATAACCGATGGCCGCGCTCATCACGATGAGCCAGGTAACGCGGGGTTTGGTCAGTTCGAGGTAATTTTTGACCACAGACAAACACTTTCAGTGTACTCCTTCTTGTTTGACAAGAATTTTTGCGTTGCCTGTGGTCCTCTCTTTGATCTAATAACATCTGTATACATGGCATCGAATCTTGTCCCCATCACCGTCGCGCACGGCGACGGAATCGGCCCTGAAATCATGGCCGCTTCGCTCCACATCATGAAGGCGGCCGGCGCGCGCATTCAGGAAGAAACCATCGAAATCGGCGAAAAGGTTTACCTGCGCGGCATCAGTGCGGGCATCGAGCCGAGCGCCTGGGAATCTCTGCGGCGGACCAAAGTCTTCTTTAAAGCGCCGATTACCACTCCCCAGGGCGGCGGGTTTAAGTCGCTCAATGTCACTACACGCAAGACGCTCGGCCTTTATGCAAACGTTCGGCCGTGCGTTTCTTATCATCCTTATGTTCAGACCAAACATCCGGGGATGGATGTGGTGATCGTGCGCGAGAACGAAGAGGATTTGTACGCCGGCATTGAGCACCGGCAGACCGATGAAGTTTATCAGTGCCTGAAGCTCATCAGCCGGCCGGGCTGCGAGAAAATCGTCCGCTACGCCTTCGAGTATGCGCGCCGCAATAACCGCAAAAAGGTCACCTGCTTCACTAAAGACAACATCATGAAGTTCACCGATGGCCTGTTTCACAAGGTCTTCGATGAAATCGGCGCCGAGTATCCGGAATTTGAGAAAGAGCATTGGATCGTGGACATCGGCGCGGCCAAAATGGCCGACACGCCGGAAGCGTTCGACGTGATCGTGATGGCGAATCTGTATGGCGATATTCTTTCCGACGTCGCCGCGCAGATTGCGGGTTCGGTGGGCCTCGCCGGCTCAGCCAACATTGGCGAGCACGCCGCGATGTTCGAAGCGATCCACGGTTCGGCTCCGCGCCGCGCCAGCCAGAATCTGGCGAATCCGTCGGGCCTGCTGCTCGGGGGCGTGCTGATGCTGGTACACATCGGCCAGCCCGATGTAGCGGAACTCGTCCATAATGCCTGGCTGCGCACCATTGAAGACGGCGTGCATACCTACGACATTTTTAAAGAAGGCACGAGCAAGCAGAAGGTCGGCACCAAGGAATTCGCCGAGGCTGTAGCAGCGCGCGTAGGACAGAAGCCGCAACAGCTGAAGGCCGTTTCCTATTCGAAAGCGCCGAGGCAGAACGCCGCTCACGTCGCGAAGACCGGCGAGGGGCAAAAGAAAGCTCTGGTCGGCGTGGATGTGTTCTTCGATTGGAAACAGCGCGATCCGCAGGAGTTCGGCAAAAAGCTCGAGCAGTTCAATGGCGATGGATTGAAACTTTTCGCGGTCAGCAATCGCGGCACGAAGGTGTATCCCGAGGGTTTTGAGGAGACGTTCTGCACCGATCACTGGCGCGCGCGCTTCATGGGCAATGGCGCGGTCTCCCACGCGCAAATCGTGGCGCTACTCGATCGCGCAGGCAAAGCGAATCTCGATTTCATCAAAATCGAGAACCTCTATACCTTCGACGGTCAAAAAGGGTTCGTCGCTGAGGGCGAATAGTTTCTTCCATGGATGAGAAGACGCCGCTCGTCGGCGTAATCATGGGCAGCAAGTCGGATTGGGAGACGATCGAGCGCACGAGCGAGACGTTGCGCGCGCTCGCGATTCCACATGAATGCCGCATTGTCTCCGCGCATCGAACGCCGGACTGGATGGCAGAATATGCAAAAGCGGCGGCGGGACGTGGGCTGGAAGTAATCATCGCGGCCGCGGGCGGCGCCGCCCATCTCCCCGGCATGGTGGCTGCGCATACCGCGCTGCCGGTATTGGGCGTTCCCATCAAGAGCAGTATCTTGAATGGCGTCGATTCCCTGCTCTCGATTGTGCAGATGCCTGCGGGCGTCCCGGTCGGTACGCTGGCGATCGGCCCTGCGGGCGCAGTTAACGCCGCGCTGCTCGCTGCGAGTATTCTCGGCAACAAGTATCCGGAGATACGAACGCGCTTGGAAGCCTGGCGCAAAAAACAAACGGACGCCGTACTCGAGGATCGCGTTCCTTGAAGCCCATTCTGCCCGGCAGCGCGATCGGCGTTCTGGGAAGCGGCCAGCTCGGACGCATGTTTGCCATGGCTGCGCGCCGCATGGGCTATCGGGTTCACACGCTCTCGCCCGATCAGGATACGCCCACGGGTCAAGTCGCCGATGTAGAGGTGAACGCGGCTTATGAAGACCTGGACGCAGTTGCAAGGTTTGCGAGCGCGGTTTCCGTAGTCACCTTTGAATTCGAGAATGTGCCGGCGGCAACCGCCGCGGCGGCCGAACGCAACGCCCCTGTTCGGCCTGCAGGCCATGTGCTGCATACGACGCAGCACCGGCTGCGCGAGAAAACATTTCTTTCCGGGGCGGGTCTTCCGCTTACGGCATTCCGGCGGGTTGCGAGCATTGAAGATCTAACAGCCGGCTTCGCGGAAACTCGGGCTCCCGGCGATTTTGAAGACCGCTGATTTTGGTTACGACGGCAAAGGGCAGTTTCGTATTGCGAACGCTTCGGAGCTATCGCACGCATGGCGCGGCGTTGGCGAGCGCGAATCGGTTCTCGAAGCGTTTGTCGATTTCGAACGGGAGATTTCTGTCGTGGCGGCACGCGGCGCCGATGGTGAATTTGTGCACTACGGCGCGATCGAAAACCAGCATCGCAACGGCATTTTGAACACTTCGGTCGCGCCGGCGCGTGTGAGTGAATCGGTGGTGCGGCAGGCTGTCGAGATCGCGCGAGAGGTTCTCGAAAAGCTCGATGTCACAGGCGTCCTCTGCGTCGAATTCTTTGTCTGCCGGGATGGCCGGCTGTTGATCAACGAATTGGCGCCGCGGCCGCATAATTCCGGCCACTTCACTTTTGACGCAAATGTAACCAGCCAGTTTGAGCAGCAGTTGCGATCCGTATGCGGGCTGCCGTTGGGCGCCGTCACGCAATGCGCGCCCGCCGCTATGGCCAACCTCTTAGGGGACATTTGGTCCGGTGGCGAGCCCGATTGGGCGGCGGTCACTGCTGTTCCCAACGTGAAGCTGCACCTGTATGGCAAGACGAGTCCTCGGCCCGGCCGCAAAATGGGCCACCTGACGGCGCTCGCGAAAACCGTCGAGCAGGCGCACGCCGATGTCGAGCGCGCGCTCAGTACACTGGTAAGTAAAGCTTGAAAATCTGCTATTTTGACGCATTCTCGGGTATCAGCGGCGATATGACAGTGGGCGCGCTGCTCGACGCCGGCGCGGACTGGCCGGCGCTCCAAGCCGCACTCGCGAGCTTGAATCTGGGCGCTACTTGCCGCCTCGAAAAGACTAAGCGCAAAGGCATCGCGGCATCGAAATTCACGGTCGAGCACGAGGAGCAGAAAAAACACCGGCATCTGCCGCACATAGAAAAGATCATTTCCGCCGGCGAACTGTCGGTAAAGGCGCGCGACAACGCGCTCGCGGTATTCCGCCGTCTGGGTGAGGCGGAAGCCACTTCGCACAGCGTGCCGATCGAGAAAGTGCATTTCCACGAAGTAGGCGCGGTGGATTCGATCTGCGATATCGCGGGCGCGTGCGTGGCACTCGATTCTTTGGGCGTGGAAGAAATTTATTGCTCGCGCATTAATGTCGGCAGCGGAACCGTCGAGACCGAGCACGGGACCCTGCCCGTTCCGGCGCCCGCCACGGCAACTCTGCTCACCGGCAAACCGATCTACTCGGCGGGGCCACAGACTGAATTGACAACTCCGACCGGCGCGGCGTTGATCGCGACGCTCGCGACCGGTTTCGGCGCGCTGCCTTCCGTGCGTATGCTGGCACAAGGATTTGGGGCAGGCGATAAGGACTTTCCAATGCAAGCGAATGTACTGCGTGTGCTCGTGGGCGAAAAGACGCACGCCGCGGAAGCAACCTCCGTGACGATTCTCGAAGCCAACATCGATGATTCGACGCCGCAGGTGCTGGGCTATGCCATGGAGCGGCTCTTTGCGGCGGGCGCGCTCGATGTCACGCTGACACCGGTTTTCATGAAGAAAAACCGGCCGGGCACGTTGGTCTCCGTGATTGCAGCGCCGGAAATGGCGGAAGAGCTGGCAGCGTTCTGTTCGCGGAAACCAGTACGCTGGGTTTGCGCATGATCTCGGCCGAGCGACGCGTGCTCGCGCGTGAGATCGCGGAAGTAGAAACTTCCTTCGGCAAAATCCGCGTAAAATACAACGACCGCGGCGGGTTCGCCCCGGAATATGAAGACTGCCGCCGGCTCGCTGCGGAAAAAGGCGTGCCGCTGCGCGTGGTGATCAGCGAAGCGAACGAGGCTTTCAGCAAACAATCCCGATGAGCAAATACTATCTCACGACGCCTATCTACTACGTCAACGCGGCTCCGCATATCGGGCACGCGTATACCACGATTGCGGCGGAAACCATCGCGCGCGTCAAGACGCATGCAGGGCTATCGAAGTCGTGTTGACGTCGCGGCACCGATGAGCACGGCACGAAAGTAGAACGCGCGGCCAGCGCGCAGGGCAAGACGCCTGGAAGAATTCGTCGATCTCATCTCCAATGAATTTAGAACGGTTTGGAAAAAGCTCGATCTCCAAATCGACCGGTTTCAGCGCACCACCGACAAGAACCACGCGAAAAACGTCAACCGGTTGTTTGAAGAGTGCAAGAAGAACGGATATCATCTACAAGGGCACGTACACGGGCCTTTACGCGGTGGTCAGCGAGTCGTTCGTCAATGACGCGAAGCCGGGCGATATCGATCCGGAGACTGGCAAGCCTTACGAAGAACTCACGGAAGAAAACTACTTCTTCAAGCTCTCCGCGTTTACCGAACCGCTGCTGAAGTTCTATGACGACAATCCGGACTTCATCCAGCCGGAGATCCGGCGCAATGAAGTGTTGGCGTTCGTCAAGCAAGGATTGGCGGATCTATCGATCACGCGGACCAGCATCAAATGGGGCATTCCGGTCGAGAGCGATCCGGCGCACGTGTTTTACGTCTGGTTCGACGCACTGATTGACGTACTGGAGCGCGGTCGATGGCGAAGAGCGCTGGCCGGCGGATCTGCACCTGATCGGCAAAGAAATTCTGCGCTTCCACGCGGTGTATTGGCCGGCGTTCCTGATGGCGGCGGGCTGGCCGCTGCCGAAGAAAGTATTCGCGCACGGCTGGCTGTTGTTTGAGAACGACAAGATGAGCAAGTCGCGCGGCAACATCGTGCGGCCGACTCCGATTGCCGAGACGATGGGCGTCGATGCGCTCCGCTATTTCCTGCTGCGCGAAATCGTTTTCGGGCAGGATGGCAGTTTTAGTTTCGATGCTCTGGTCGGGCGCTACAACTCGGACCTGGCGAACGGTCTCGGAAATCTGGCAAGCCGCACGCTAAGCATGATTCAGCAATATCGCGAGAGCGCGATTCCGCAAGCTTCCGCGGACCCGGCGATCGCGCTGGTAATCGAGAAGGCTGCGAAAGCCGCGCTCGCCGCCTACGATGCTTTCGAATTCTCGCGGGCTCTCGAGCACATCTGGAGCATCATCTCGGCGGTGGATAAATTCATCGTCGAGCGCGCGCCCTGGAAGTGAGCGGCGCGGGCGTGGACGAGACGCTGTATACGGCGGCGGACGCGCTGTGGACAGTTTGTGTTCTGGTACATCCGGTGATGCCGCACGCGGCGGAAGCTATCTGGCAGCAGCTTGGTTTTCAGCGGACCGGTCGCGAAAACTGGCGCTGCCGACGCGGCCAAAAGATCGGCAAGATCGCGCCGGTGTTCCCGCGGCTCGATGCAAAACCTACCATTCAGAAAATGCAGGAACTCGAAGAAGCCGAGAAAGCGCGGCAGGCGGCATTGCTTGGCAAAGCGCCAGAAGCCGAATTTCATTGCAATTGACGATTTCGCGAAAGTCGATTTGCGCGTGGGCGAAGTGAAATCGGCGGAGGCCGTAAAGGGCGCAGACAAGCTGCTGCACCTGAAAGTGGACATCGGCGAAGCGGAGCCGCGCACGATTGTCGCGGGCATCGCTCTCGCCTACAAGCCGGAGCAACTGGTGGGACGCAAGGTCGTGATTGTCGCCAATCTGCAGCCGCGCAAATTGCGCGGACTGACATCGCAGGGCATGATCGTGGCGGCGAGCCTCCCCGACGGCCAGCCGGTGCTCGCTTCTTTTCTCGAAGACGTGCCGGTCGGCGCGCGGCTCAAGTGACGTGGAGTTAGTCGACTCGCACTGCCATTTAGACGACGCGCAGTTCGACCCCGACCGCGCGGCCGTCATTGAACGCGCGCGCGCAGCGGGCGTGAAATACATGCTTGCGATCGGGGACGAACCCGCGGTAGCAAGCTGGCGGAGGCGCATCCATTCATTTTCGCTTCGGTGGGCATACATCCCAACGAGAGCGCCACGCCTTGCGATGTCGAGCGTTTTGCCGGGCACCCGAAAGTGAAGGCGATCGGCGAAATCGGCCTCGATTATCACTGGGGCGTTCCGAAGGAAACGCAGATGCCGGTATTTCTGCGGCAGCTTGAAATTGCGGCGGCCGCGCATCTACCCATCGTGATTCACACGCGCGACGCTTGGACAGATACGCTGGACGTTTTACGCGCGCATTGGAGAGACATGCCGTGCGTGGTGCATTGTTTTACAGGGAGCGCGGAACAGGCACGCGAATGCCTGGATCTCGGCTTCTATCTTGCACTGGGCGGCGTCGCGACGTTCCCAAAATCCTCAGAACTGCGTGAGGTGGCACGGATAATTCCGGCGGACCGCTTGTTACTCGAAACGGATGCCCCATATCTTGCGCCCGCGCCCAAGCGCGGCAAGCGCAATGAACCCGCGTTTGTGCAATACACGGCGCAAGTGGTTGCGGATGCGAGAGGCGTTCCCGTGGCCGATTTGGCGGTCGGACACGACAGCCAATTTCGAGCGGCTTTTTAGTATATAGACGCTACACTGGGGATTCCAGACCAATGCTCAGCAAGATTCGACAATCGATTACGGCGCGCGAGGCGTTTGAGCTGGTGCAAGAAGACCTTGCGCTGGTGGAGCGTGAAATCAGCGTCGAGTCGATCGCATCCGGGGAAGCGATCACCACAATAAATCAGTACTTGCAGGCGGGCGGCGGCAAGCGTCTGCGTCCGGCGCTGCTGCTGTTGTGCAACCGTTTGTTCGGACCGACCAGCGACGGCGCGCGGCGTTTGGCGGCTGTGGTCGAGATGATTCACACGGCAACGCTGGTGCATGACGATGTGATCGATCTGGCGAAGACGCGGCGCGGGCGGCCATCGACGAATGTGATTTGGGGAAATCACATGTCGGTGCTGGCGGGCGACTGGCTGTACATGCAGGCATTTCAGCTTGCGTTGCGCGAGCGCAATTTCCATTTGCTGGACGTGCTGATTTCGCTGACGCAAATGATGGTCGAAGGCGAGCTACTGCAATTCGAACGCCTGCATCGCATCGACGTGAGCGAAGCGGACTACATGGAACTGGTGGATCGCAAGACGGCGAGCCTGTTTTCGGCCTGCGCGCGGCTGGGCGGCATCGCGGCGGGCGCGGACGAGACGGTGGAAGGGCAGCTCAGCGAATTCGCATGGAACCTCGGCATGGCGTTTCAGTTGGTGGACGACATTCTGGATTTCACTTCGACGGAGAAGATCCTCGGCAAGCCGGCGGGCAACGATCTGCGCGAGGGCAAAGTTACGCTGCCGCTGATTTATGCGCTCGAGCACGCAACGCCTGAAGAGCAGCGAATGGTCGAGACTGTGATCGGCGATGCCAGCTACGAGAACGTGCCGTTCATGCGCATTCTGCAGATTCTCGAGCGGCACAAAGCGATCCAGCGCGCGTATGAGCGGGCGCATACGTTTACCGAAAAGTCGCGGACGCTGATTTCGGAGTTTCCGGAGAGCGCGGCGCAACGCGCGCTGCACGCGATCATAGAACTGGTTACAGAACGCAATTCTTAGCGCTGTTTTTTCTCCGCCATGCCGGCGACAGCCTGAGCGTGATTGATAGCGGCGGTTAAAGAGACGCCGCCGATGATGTTTCCAATCAAGGTTGGGAACATATAGCCGAGCGCGACCGATCCCCAACTCTTCGCGCCGACCATTACCAGAAAAAGGACTTCCACCGATCCCGCAATGATGTGGGTCAAGCTGGCGAGACCCACGATGTAGGTCATGAAGACGATGATCGCGATGCGCCCCGTATCGACGGCCGCGAGCATCCAGACAACCATGGCAATGAGCCAGCCTGCGAAGATTCCGCGCAGAATGGCTTCGCCGAAAGTAACGTTCGCCGCTTCGTGGCCGAGCGCGAGCATGGCCGATCGTATTTCCGGCAGGAACATGGGTGTTGTTCCGACAACCCAGGCAAACAGGTGCGCACCGGCGAGATTAGCAAGCAGCACGACGGTCCAGAGCCGGATCACGCGAGCAAATGTTTTAAGATCGCGCCGCGCCAACAGGGGGATGATGGCGGTCAGCGTATTTTCCGTGAAGAGCTGCTGGCGCGCAATGATGACGATGAGAAATCCCATCGGATAACCGAGGCGCACAACGAGGGGACGCCAGGGCTCATCCGGCAAATAGGCGCGGAAGAGAGCCATGGCCACGAGCGAAAACCCCATGGACATGCCGGCGGCGAAGCCCGAGAAGGCGAGGGCGGAGATGGGGCGATGGAGCTCTTCTTCCCCGTCGTAGCGGATGGTCTCATGCACGACCGTGGCGCTAACGGAAGTGCGTTCTTGCGCTTCTTCCTTTTCGCGTTCGGTCAGCTCCGGCGCTACTACGTCCGGCGGATCCGGTTCCTCGGGCGGCATTACACGAGCTTCTGCTTTTTAATCGGAAGCTCGCGGATGCGTTTGCCGGTGGCGGCAAAGATGGCATTGCAGATGGCGGGGGCCATGGGCGGGACGCCGGGCTCGCCGGCTCCGGTGGGCGGACCGCCGCCTTCGACCAAGTGGACGTGAGTTTCGTAGGGCGCTTCGTTGATACGGGCGACAGGGTAATTGTTGAAGTTGCCCTGCTGGACGCGACCGTCGGCAGCGGTGATTTCACCCATCATCGCGAGACTCGCGCCAAAAACGGCTGCGCCTTCGAACTGAGACTTCACGCGGTCGGGATTGATTGAGCTACCGCAATCGACGGCCATATCGACGCGGGGAATGCGCAGCTTGCCGGCGGGATCGATTTCGATTTGGACGACGGCGGCGGCATAGGTCAGGAAGCTGCGATGCGCGGCGAAACCCCAGGCGCGGCCATTGCCGGTTTTGCGATTGCCCCAGCCGGAGCGCTCGGCCGCCACTTCGACGACGCGTCTCAAGCGTCCGGTATCGAGCGGATATTGCGCGAGCGGTTTGCCGTAGTTGGTGTACTTCGCATTTTGCGTGGCGAGATCGAGCTGGCGCGGCGCACCTAACGTAGCCAGCCAGTATTCGACGGGATCTTTCTGCGCGGCGTGGGCGAGTTCATCGATGAAGGACTGAATACCGAACGCGTGATAGATGTTTGCGACCGAGCGCAGCCAGCCGATTCGGAGATGCGCTTGCGCGGGACCGTTTTCCGCGCGGAAGTTCGGAATATCGAAGGGTACGTCGAGGAAGCCTAGCGACAACTCGCCGCCGCCGTACTGTTCTTTTTCGTCGAAGGTTGAGCCGATGGGCGGGAAGACGGTGCGCTGCAGCCAAGCGGAAGGCTTGCCGGAGGAATCGAGCGCCGCTTTGAAGTACATCGCCGATGTGGTGTGGAAGTAATCGAAGTGGATGTCCTCTTCGCGGGTCCAGGAAATCTTGACGGGCTTGCCGACCTTTTTAGAGAGGAGCGCGGCCTCGGCGACGTAGTCCGGTTTGGATTTGCGGCCAAAGCCGCCGCCGAGCAGAGTGACGTGACAGGTGACGTCGGTATCTTTGATGCCGAGCGCTTTGGACACGGTCTTCAGAACTTCCTGGGGATTTTGCGTGGCGGCCCAGACTTCGACTTTGCCGTCGCGAAAATCGGCGAGCGCGGCGGGCGGCTCCATGGGCGCGTGGGCCAGCAACGGCGTGTAGTAATTCGCTTCGACAATTTTGGCCGCGCCGGTGAAGGCGGCATCGACATCGCCGAGGCTGCGCACGACTTTCTGCGGCTGATTGGCGGTTTCGAGAAGCGTCTTCTTATATGTTTCCGAAGTAAAGACCGCATGAGGGCCGGATTCCCATTCGACCTTGAGTTTCTTGCGGCCTTCGGAAGCGGCCCAGGTGTTGGCGGCGATGACGGCCACGCCGCCGAGGGCTTGGAAACCATAGGGCGGTTGAGCGCCTTCGAGGACAACGGTTTGACTGACGCCCGCGACTTGTTTGGCGGCGGCATCGTCGAAGGTTTTCAATTTTCCGCCGAGGACGGGCGGCCGCTCGATGGAGGCATAGACCATGCCGGGGACGCGTGCATCGAATCCATAGATTCCCCGCCCCGTGCAGATGTCTTTCAGATCGACGCTCGGGACGCCTTTGCCGATGTAACGGAACTCGGCGGGGGTTTTGAGCCGAACCAGATCGGGACGCGGAATAGGCTGTTTAGCGGCGGCGGCAGCGAGCGCGCCAAATCCAATTCTGCGTCCGCTAGCAGCATGAATCACTTCGTGATTGTGGGCCTTACATTCGGATGCCGAGACTTTCCATTGATCGCCGGCAGCCTGTTCCAGCATGAAGCGCGCGGTGGCGCCGGTTTGGCGCATGATGTCGTAGAAATCGCGGATGGAGCAGGAGCCATCGGTATTTTGGGAGCCGTACTTAACGTCGCCAAGCGCCTGCTCGACGCGCACGCGGCTCCAATCGGCCTCGAGCTCGTCGGCAACGACCATGGGAAGCGAGGTGCGAATACCGGTGCCCATTTCGGAGCGATGGGCCACGATGATGACCGAGCCGTCGGTATCGATTCCGAGGAACACGCTCGGATTCCACGTTGTTTTGGTGACCTCGGCGTCCGCGCTTGGGCGCGATTCCGGCGGCGAAGATGATCGCTCCGGCGGAGAAAATACCGCTGAGAAAATCGCGGCGGCTGGAGAGTTCGATGCGGTTCATGCTTTTACTCCGGCGGCGGTTTTGATGGCTTCGCGGATCCGTTGATAGGTGCCGCAGCGGCAGATGTTGCCCTGCATGGCTTCGTCGATGTCGTGGTCGGTGGGCTTGGGCTTGGTCTTGAGGAGCGATGCGGCTTGCATGATCTGGCCTGCCTGGCAGTAGCCGCATTGCGGCACGTTATGCTGCTCCCAAGCTTTTTGCAGAGGATGCTCGCCGGCCGGGCTGAGACCTTCGATGGTGAGGATGGTTTTGCCCGAGACGCTTTGCATGGGCGTGAGGCAACTGCGCGCCGCTTCGCCATTGACATGGACGGTGCATGCGCCACACAGGCCCATTCCGCAGCCGAATTTCGAACCGGTCAGCTGCAGCTCGTCGCGCAGGTACCAGAGCAGAGGCATAGCGGGGTCGCCCGCGTATTCTTTGGACGCGCCATTTACCTTCAGACGGATCATGAGCGTAGTTTATACCTTGTTCCGGGAGGGCCGCTTTGCTGGAGAAGCTTGGCCACGAGACCGGTCCAACCGGTCTGGTGGCTGGCGCCGAGGCCTTTGCCGGTGTCGCCGTGGAAATACTCGTAGAAGAGGGGATATTCGCGCAGTTTGCTTTCGCCGAAGACGGCGCCCGAAAGGAAAATCGAAGAGAGGCGCTGGGAAAGACTGCAGGCGGCCTCGCGCAAGGGCGATGCGGTTGCCGGAGCCGGTGGGAAATTCGACGGTCAAGGAATCGCCGTAGTAATGATCGAGGCGCTGGAGCGCTTCGATCAAGTTGTAATTCATGGGAAACCAGATGGGACCGCGCCAGTTGGAGTTTCCTCCGAAGGAACCGGTTTCCGATTCGGCGGGTTCGTAATTAATTTCGAAGGACGAGCCATCGAGATTGACGCGATAGGGATGGTCTTTGTGATAGCGCGAGAGCGAGCGAATGCCGTAGGGCGACAGAAATTCGCTCTCGTCGAAGAGTCTTTGCAAAATGCGTTCGAGGCGCGGGCGATTCACGACCGATAAGAGACGGCGGCTGTTCTCTCCGCGCTCCGTCATGGAAGCAATTCCTTCGGTGAGATCTTTGCGGTGATCGATGAACCACTGCATACGCTTTTTGAACCCGGGGTGCTTGTCGAGGATGTGCGGTTCGATGCGTGTCGCAGGCCAAGAGCGGAACGAGGCCGACGAGCGAGCGCACTTTCAACAGGATATGAGAGCCATCGAGGCGCAGGCGATCGTAATAGAAGCCGTCCTCTTCATCCCACAGGCCGGAGCCATCACTGTGGTTGACGGCATAGGAGATGTAGAGGAAGTGCTCGAAGAATTTGCTGGCGATGTCTTCATAGGCGGTATCGAAGGAAGAGAGGCGCAGCGCGATTTTGAGCATGTTGAGGCAATACATGGCCATCCAGCTCGAGCCGTCGGACTGCTCGAGCAGCCAGTTACCAGGCAGGGCGGAACTGCGATCGAAGATACCGATGTTGTCGAGGCCCAGGAAGCCGCCTTCAAAGATGTTGGCGCCTTCGGAATCTTTTCGATTGACCCACCAGGTGAAGTTCATGAGCAGCTTATGGAAGACGCGCTCGAGGAACGGGAGGTCCTGCACGCCCTTGACGCGTCCATCGATTTGAAAGACGCGCCAGGCGGCCCAGGCGTGAACGGGAGGATTGACGTCGCCGAGCGCCCACTCGTAGGCGGGGATCTGGCCGTTGGGGTGCATGTACCATTCGCGCAGGAAGAGCGAGAGCTGGGCTTTGGCAAAATCGGGATCGGCGGGCGCGATGGCGACGGTGTGAAAGGCGAGATCCCAGGCGGCGTACCAGGGATACTCCCATTTGTCGGGCATCGAAATAATATCTTCGTTGAACAGATGTTTCCATTTCGAGTTGCGGCCGGATTTACGCTGTTCCGAAGGCGGAGGCATAGTGGGGTCGCCATTGAGCCACGTTTCGACTACGTAGTGATAGAACTGTTTGCTCCAAAAAAGACCGGCAAAGGCCTGGCGCTGGATGGGGCAGGCTTCGGGAGGCAGATCCGGGGTGAGGTGCGCGAAGAACTCGCCGGCTTCGGCGATGCGCTGGTTGAAAACGGCGTCGCGCTCGGCGGGGGCGAGCGGTGGAGAATTTTCGCGCGCCAGGCGGAAGTGGAGTACGGTTTGCTCGCCGGCCGCGAGCGAGAGTTGATAGAGCGCGCAGGCCTTGGTGCCGCGCTGGGCGGGATTGACGGCGGCGGTTTTGCCTTCGATTAGATATCGGTGGAAGGCATCCTTATAGAAGGTGTTATTGCCGCGCCAGCCGTAGAGGCGTTCGGTGTTGGTTTCGTTTTCGGTGAAGAGAAGCGCGGAGGCGCCTTCCAGAGTGAGAATAAATGTTCCGAGCCTGGGATGCTCGGCGCGAATTGCGTTCGATGAAAGGCAAAGATTCGGTATTTCCGGCGAGACGCACCAGCTCCAAGTGTTGCGGAACCATAGAGTCGGGAGGACGGTGAGCTTGGCGGGATCGGGACCGCGATTGACGATGGTGACGCGGATGCAGATATCATCTACGTCGTTCTTGGCATATTCGGCGAAGACATCGAAGTAGCGATTTTCGTTGAAGACGCCGGTGTCTTCGAGCTCGTACTCGGGATCGAAGTGATTGCGGCGGCCGTTTTCGGCTACGAGCTGGCCGTATGGAAACGGGGCTTGCGGATATTTGTAGAGGCCCTTGAGGTAGGAGTTGGTGGGCGTGGCGTCGAGGTAATAGTAGACCTCTTTGACGTCTTCGCCATGGTTGCCCTGAGGGCCGGTGACGCCGAAGAGACGTTCTTTCAGGATGGAGTCTTTGCCATTCCAGAGAGCGAGAGCGAAGCAGAGGTATTGATGGTTGTCGGAGATGCCGAGGAGACCGTCTTCGGCCCAGCGATAGACGCGCGAGCGGGCGTGATCGTGCGGGAAGAACTCCCAAGCGGCTCCGTCGGGGCTGTAGTCTTCGCGGACCGTGCCCCAGGAGCGCTCGGCGAGATAGGGACCCCAGCGCTTCCAGTGTTTAATGCGTTTTTCCGCTTCGGCGAGGCGCTGCTGCTCGCGGGTGATCGTTGACATGCGACTTATTCAGGGTAGCGAGCGAGCGGAGTAAGAACGCAGAAGTCGGGCGTCCGAAGCTAGCGGTCAGAAGCTAGGCGGCTTTTTTCGCCATTTCCATGGATAGGGAGTGCATGGTGTGAGTCATTTGCTCGTTTGAAGTTAGTGCTTGTTGATGGTCGACCTTGGCTTCGGCCAGCAGGATGTCCCATTTGTGGTGTTCCTTCGCCATTTCCTGCTTCTCTTGTTTGCGGGCGTGTTCTTCCTGCGCGCGCTTTTGCGATTCGAACCCAATTTCGGTTTTGCGCTTTTCGGCTCTTAGCTTTAACAGCTCGGCGAGGCACTTGTGGAAGGCGCGTTCGTGGCTGGTGCGGTAGCGCATCAAGAGCGCCAAGCGTTTGTCATCGAGCGTGCCGTCTTCTTTGAAGCAACCGCTTTCGAAAGCTTCGGCGCGATTGCGCAGCCAGTGATGCTGGGCCATGCGGTCGACCAGTATGCGCTCGGTTTCGGTATCGGGGCGATGCTCGCGGTGGAGATTCGCGAGCAGGAGACTATAGGCTTCGACGCTTTCGCACGCGAGGATGAAGAAAATGCGATTGGCGTAGCTTAGGCCGTGGCTGAAGTGATTGCGGGAGGAGGCGGCTTTGCCCTCTTCCGTTTTGGGGCCGGTGGAATGTTCGGCATTCGCGCGGTTCGCTGCGATTTGGGCTTCGGTAGACATGGTTTTGGAATGCTCCTTCGTACGCGAGTTTCGCGCGAAGGGTGTTCGGGCGGAGGCTTGGATTCTGGGTAAGGCGATGAACAGATGGGAAATAAAAATCTCGAAAAATCGTGAACAAGAATGACGACCCTACGGGCCGTCATCATTAGGATGAAAAAGCGCTTCGCGCAAGCAGCAGTCCTGCAGCGATTTTGTAAATTGCGTTTGGGCCTAAATGAATGATTCCGCGCGCGTAATAAATCCGGTTTTTCGCAGGAGTGTTCGCGATCTGCTAAATTGATTCGGCCGCCCCAGGCCGGAACTGGTTGAATCCGGGCTGGCGGGACATACGAGAGGTCCAGCTCAATGCCAAACACAATTGAAAAACGCCTCAACTAAGCCGTTTTGAGAGTTTCCTCTCGCCATTCAGAATCTTGCGCTTGCTGTCGAAAACTTTTGGACTGGTAGTGTCAATATGAACGATTGTCCCAAGACTCTGCTTCACATCAAAGTCAAGTGAGAACATGCACATATACCAAAACACCAGATCCTGCAGAACTCGAAATCCAAACGGATTCGAGCGCAGCTCGTATGCAAGAGCCTTGATCTCCGGCTGCGGCAGGTCATTCAAGTGATCTAACTTGATCGCCAAGTCGATCAGCGCATAAGACAGATTTCCCTCAGCTTTTGACAATACGGCTTTATAAGTTCGTGTAAGTTGCGGATGGCCTACAGATGTGGATATTCGTCTGATAATTCCGAACGCACAAGCATTAGTAAGCCAGAGAAGAAATCTGTCCGCGCTTTTTGGCAACACAGCATCCGTTTCTAGTTGTCTTCGATCCTTTATAAGTTCTTCGACACATTCCTTGAAATTGCTGTAGTCCGCTTCAAGTCCTTTCAGTAACGCGTGTAGCGTCCGTAGTCCCACATCGTAGCATTCTTCAGTGATACGCGCCTTTAAATCACCCGGTAGTGAGCCCGGAAAATTCCTGAGCACTTGTCCCAATACTTGCTGCGTCTTGAATGCAATGTTTATCTTGAAATAAGGGTGCAATGCATCCGAATACCGTACCTTCTCAGGTCTATCCCTAATTCGCCGCTGTTCGCCATCCAACCTATCAGAATCCATTTGCGCAAGAATACGTTCGCGGTTCTCCGAAGTTCTGTTGCTTGGCAGCTTCCTGACAGGAAGGCTTGTATCCAGCTCATTAAAAAAACCTAAGTCCCGGTTGATGTCACACGGAGTCTGATCACTATAGATCAATCGAGAATTTGCAAGAACATGCTCGATTGCCTCAACATCACGATTGAGATACAAATAAAACACTAATATATTCGCGTACGGTTCGTAATACAAGTTATCAGCTAAATCGTTGATCAAACCACGAATCATAACGGATTCCCTACCGGCTAACAAGTAGTCGCGAAGGTGCCTTGCAGTAAAATAATATAGATAATATTTATATTTAAACGATATTCGAGTATCCTTATGCTCAAGAACTTGTGATAAGAGCAGCTCATCGAGGAGTGCTTGCGGCCGGAAATCGAGCTGAATATCATCCAAGTGACGTGTAACAAACTGCTGAAAGTCGTCGGCGGCCATATCGACGGTTTCGTTTTTAAAAAAATCGAAAGCCAAAGCGGACAAGAAGGCATACTTAGTGTCGGTATCTAATTTGCGTGCCCTGTTGCGCTAGAGCTTGCGTGATCAGCACTTCATAGTAGTACCCATATGCACCGGCCACCAAAGTGTGGTTTTGGCCTGCTTCACTGGTTTGCAACACCATGAGGAGCGTGGGTGCAAACGGAGGTAGAACGTCATTTTGGATCAGCGTATTGATGAGATGTTCTCGGTCGCGGATCTGTAATTCGAGTTGGCGTCGATCCGTCGTATACTCCTGGCCGAGAGCCATCCAGCGCTCGATTAACTGTCGCCGTAACTGGTATCCGAATGGCTGGATATCACAGTGTACATACTCGAAAAACGGAGTTTGTTCAGTGATCTCTTCGAACCGTAGGACCTCATCGGCAACAACTATAATTTGACCAAAGACGGCTTCACCAGCGGCCAGAAACTCCCGCTGGCCGCGGACGTTATAACGGAACCGATGAAAGTCATCTACGATCAGCACTCGGCTGGAGGCCTCCAACTGCATGTAGTGCTCATATTCGCCGTCATACTGTGATTTGAAAGCTTTCTCAATCGACGTTAGAAGAGCCGACCTATCATAGCCTCTGATATCACCACCAGATAATAAGATCGGAATCACCCCGTTTCGATGCCTAAGGTCTTCGAATAGGCTATGACAGAGAGCGGTTTTTCCAGATTCGTTCTGTCCAGTTATAAATATCCGTTTCGACCGGACTACGTGGTCAATAACGCGGTCGCTATCGATGATATTGGATTTGCCCGCCGATGCTGCCATCTGGCCCGCCAAGCCGCGCTCTCTTAGATTTGGATATACAAAAACATCCGGAAGCTCAAGACCTTTTTTCCGTGGATGCTGGTAGCCGCGACCGGCATCCCGGACTTGCTTGAGAAAATCGGGCGTCACCTCAAATTTGCTGGTTACGCGACTTCTGTTTCGGACGAAGGGACGCGGTTCAGTTGAGGACACATTTGAGAATCTGTCCCGTATCCACTGGAAATGCTGAATTGCTTGGTTACGCGCATTGATATCGATGGCAAGGATATTAAATCCGCATTCCGAATGGTTTGCATGCCCTTGAAATACAGCGCCTTCTAAGTACTGTATCTGCCGCCCGTCGCGCCTTTCCAGGCGGTGATAGTCCTGCACATGTTCGTGCCCGGTTAGCACAACGTCCGAGGTCGATTCTATATGGCGCTGGAACTGACGCCGATTATCGGGATCTAACCAGCCATATGGGTGATGGAACACGGTTATGGCAATACTATTGCCGTCAATAGTTAGCGCAGATGGCAACGCGCCGATTGGAAAAAATAATTGCCCGGCAGTCTCGGATAGACGTGAACACCAAGCAGTGTTGTAACAGTGGACTTCAATCTGCTGACTATCCACCGTCATCGTCGTACTGTGGAACAGTCTACCACCGGCAGAATCAGGTGCAGAAATACCAATTTCTTTCGTAAAATGAAAAAAGTTGTCCTGGACTGATAGGCACGCGTTTACAGCGGTTTCGTCGAGCATAACGCCATCTACACTCGATGGTAGATTCGAAATTACAAGATCTCTTACTGAAGATATATTGTCGAAGTTACAGTCGTGATTGCCTGCGACGGCCGCTATATGGACCCGCATGTCCAACGCAGTCAATTCTTGGAAGAGATCTCTAATAAATTGTGCAGCTATCGCGTACTCGCTTGCCTTGCCCGAAAACGCTATATCTCCCGACAAAAGCACGAGACAGTGAGTTGCGAAAGGCAGAGAGCCTTTGACTGCTGCGGCTATTAGTTTGACCCGCTTAGCGCCCGGATTGTTGTTATCTCGGAAATGTATGTCGCTAAGGTGAAGACCTGAAGAGTCATTGATTATGGTATTACTTTCTGGCACACAGGCCTGAACGAGGCGGCCACTTCAAAGGAGGTCCGAAGTGTATACAGCCAATCTCAACCTTCCTGCAATGCCGACGGCGCGACAAGGCCTGAGCTGGTTACCTTCACTGAACGGAATGCAACCATAATACACAAAAACTCTGGTCAATAGTACTAAATCATTCACGTAAATTTTGATGTGCTTGCCCTGGGCCGTCTACGTATCATCGCGCCACGGCGGGGCTCGACCTTCGGCGCCTCCTAGTTCAACGAGGTCATGACCGTAAATGATGGCAGGTTCAACTGCATTTCACAAATTAAAACGGATCGGTTACATAGAAACATTGCCATAACGACGAATGGGTCGGCACTACGTGAACCGAGTAGGAATTTTAAATCACAGCGGCCTACACCGAGCCGAATGAGCATGCCGCGTAGAGACGATCCGGGGAAAACAGGACGTCACATGGCATGTCTGTAGACCGTCGAATTTGTAAAAGTCTGCCTTCTTCGTCTGCACCGAGCTCGGCGTGTCAGAACTGCTGAACCTTGACGCCCGCTCGGAGCCGCCGCATGGATCATGAATTTTAGGCTGGAGTTACCCGCGAGGATGAGCCCTGCGACGTAGTGATGACTGGTGCGCTTGGATGTAGGTTCGGCGCTTCGGACAAATAGCTTGAATGATCAGTAATCCCTAAGTCGGCTTGTGGCGTCTGCGATGCGCGTTTGTAGGAGTAATCCGCTCCATTGTCGTTTCTACGCCGATAATCGGCAGCGCTTTTCTCGCTTCTCTGTCGGGTCGTTCTTCGCTTCGCACGCATCGTCGAAGATCATGGTCTCGCCGTTCGCCGTCGAGTACTTCGGCCATTCGGGAAGCCAGGTTCCGTTGGGATTGCCAGTTTTCATGAACTGCAACAGGGCGCCAGCCATCTTGGTTGAGAGCGCTCTGGGCCTGGGACCGCCGCCCGTATGAGTGAGCATCAGATCCGTGTTGTAGAACCAGAAGCAGATATCTACTGTGTGGAAGGCGCGCATGCGATTGTCGAACAAAGGCGGCTGCCAGGTGAACCAGTCGACATACACCGGCGCGGGTTGAGTGGATTTTACGTCCGCTAACGCGTTGCCGCGATCATTAGAGCCGTGTAGCGAGTCTAGGGCAGCTCAAACACCCACAAGACTGATGATCTGGATCCTCGTACCGCGCCGAGCTCAGGTGCGTAATTTAAGGCCCAGTTGCCTTGGAGCCCGGGGTCGCCGGCGGCCATTGCGATGTACTGCTTGCCATCCACCGTGTAGGTAATCGGAAAAGCATTCGGGACGTCGTTCAGCCGCGGACTCGTCCACAGTACCTTGCCGTCTTCGTCGTCGAACGCGCGGAAATTGCGGTCCGGCGTCGCCGAAAATACCAGACCTCCAGCAGTCGCCAGCAATGCGGAGGATTGCGGGACGCGGGTGCGAATATCCCATACAAGCTTCTGGGTATTCAGGTCCAGCGCAAGGAAGCGGGCCGGGGTGTCGCCCTGCTTTCCCATGCAGTGGTCGTAGATCGGCATGTAATACCGGTTGGTTGACGGGCTGTATGCGCCGGCCGGGAAGCTTCTGACGCCCTCGCCGTTCGGGCAGTTTTTCACGCCGGGCGGCGGCGGTTCAGAGAGCGTCGTCCTGGCACCCGTCACAGGATCGACCGAGATGTCGTTCTGCGCGCCCGGATCGACCGCGAATAGGAACTTCCCGGTCGCGGCATCCAGCGCCTCGAAGATTCCTGGCTTGCCCACCGTGATCACCGCCTTGTGGCGCTCTCCCCGCACGGTTACCGGCACGATGATCCGCTCGAAGGGGTAGTCCTGATCGTACGGATCGTGCGGGACGTGCTGGTAATACCAGGCCAGCTTGCCGGTGTCAGGATTCAGCGCCAGGGTGGAATCCACATAGAGCGAATCCGCGCCGAAGGTCCCGCGTTTGATCGTCGACCACGGCGAAGGCGAGCCGGTACCCCAATAGGTCAGATTCAGCTCCGGGTCGTACTGTCCAGCCACCCAGATGGCCCCGCCGTCGCGCTTGTCGTCGGGCAGATTGTTCCAGGTGTTGCCCCCCGGATCGTCATGGAGCGCTGTCGTATTGAACCGCCACAGTTCCTTGCCGGTCGCGAGGTCGTGGCCGGTGATGAAGCAGCCGCCCGGCGGGGAATAGAGTGCCACTTTTTTATCCCCATTGGCGCTGCCCGGCCCGCAGTTGCCGGCGCCGATCAGCACCTTGTCCTTCACGACCAGCGGGCCGCTGTTGTACGTGCGCTCGGATTTGTACTTATCGGTCACGACATCCCACACCTTCTTGCCGGTCTTGATGTCCAGCGCGAGGACGTGCATGTCGATCGTGCCCACGATGAGCTTGTCGCCGCCGATCGCCAGGCTGCGCTTGGTCCGATAGAAGCCTGGAAGCGACGGATAATCATCCGGAAGATCCCAGGTAAACTTCCAGAGCAGGGTGCCGGTCTTCGCATCCAGAGCGTCGATCGTCTCGCCGAAGTTCCACAGGAACATGACTCCGTCGTGAACGAGCGGCGTCGTCTCGGTGACGGCATCGACGCTCGAATCCATGCTGAATGTCCAGGCAACCTTCAGATTCTTCACGTTCGTGCGATTGATCTGGTTCAGCGCGCTGTAGCCCCAGCCGTTATATGTGCGCCGCCAGTTGAGCCAGTCACCTGGCGGAGGATTGCGCAGCATCTCGTCGGTAACCGGCGTCAGTTTATCGAGCGGCGCGCGCATGGTCGCAAGCGCGGCCTTGGCATACGGCGTATCGATCGGCCGCGGTGGTCGCGGTCTGTTCCTCTGAACAGGCGTTCCGGTCTCCGGGTTCACCTTGACAGGCGCGGGTGTCTGGCCAAGACCGGCGCCGTTCATGAGCGTCAACGCGGCCAACACGGTCAAATGCGCGCCGATGTGACGCGCAGCTTTCAGTGGGAAAGATTTCGACAAATGCATCAGAGTGTTTACTTCGTACCGGCCTAAAGTCCGGCTGTTTTGCGCAGCAGTTGTGAATAAGGTCAAAGTTCCCATATGAAACTAAAATTGATTCGGAAGGAACTTCCAGATCAACCGTCGAAGTAAGTATATATGCCAGGGTGTTAGGAGGTGTCAACGTGACTTGATCTTTTGTAAAAGAAACTGCGCCCCAAGCGGAGGCCCAGACCGCCCAAGCAGCAGTGCAGTCCCTACAAGTCGGCTAGCCTGCTCGAAGGGGCCTTTGAACTACTCGGCTCCAGGGCGATGCGGTCGTTGACGGCATTCCTTAGTCGCTATTGTGGTCTCAGGCGGGCCGAGCGCAGCAAACCCTGATTGGTCCCAGTAAACGGATTCGTTATGAACGGCATCCTCTATTCCTCGGCCCGATGCAGGATTTCGTTAATGGAAACGAATTTAAAGATGACATGACACGCCTCGTCGAATACTACTCTGCGTTGCCGGAACAGGTTTTGAAAACGGGGTTGAACAACTATGCCGCTCACCCTCCTGAGATCATTCCTTCATCACAACGCGAATGTGGGACAAACATCTCCCCGCATGGCGGACGCTCAAAAACAAGGAGCAAAACCGAGCAGGCGATCCCCGAGGAAGACAAACGTTTCGGAGCCTGACTTCGTTGAGTCGTGCACGCCGACCGGGAGCACACGCAGCTCATAAACAATTTCTGAATATAATGTTGAGAACGCACACCGTTCCCGATCATGTCTGTTCATAGGTTTGAGTTGCTCTTCAAGATTGAACCGGCCGGCGATTTTGGCCTGCTTCCAGGACACTGTTGTGGTTATGGCATAGAGGGGAAGGCGATCTACTCGGCCACTCTTGATCGGACGACAGGCAATCTCGTCAGCCACGGAGTGCTTCCCGTTTTTCGCGATGACAGCGAAGCCGTTCACGTTGAGCGCGAGTCCGATGGCCTGCAAATTCGAATTCGCGATAACTTCCTAACGGTTCAACTCGACGGAGAAGGCTCTGTCAGCGTTCAGGCAGGTTCTCAGCATGGTGATGGTTTTGTGCATTGCTCTCGCTTACGAAGAACACATACTTCCAAGCAGAGTCGTCCAGGCAGTCCTGCTGAACGGAAACGAGAGGAGTGTTGTGCCGATAGCAAGGAGAATACAGCTGATGAAAGTGCAGACGTATAACTCGGTTCCTTAAAGAGAGGCTTTCTTGGTCGCTCGACTCTTATTCCGCTCACTATGAATCGGCGACTAGCGAAATCTCTTGACTATTGAACCACGGCCTGTTTCTCATCAACATCCGCAGCGGTGTCGGGTTTGGAAATCCCACAGCGCAGAGTTACCTGAGCAGCTGATATCTTTTCTAACTTTTACAAGCACCTTCCGTCATTGTGGGTGATCCATCGAAGGACAGCGATTTCCAATCTGGTACAAGAAGATCGGGCTGAGCAGAGAATTCTGGGAGGAACAAATCGAGCATATTCGGAAGCTAAGAAACGATTATGGCGTTGCGCATTATGACCTAGACGGTAAGCAGCTGCAAGGGGAAGTCGGAACGGCCGCTCAGGTGGCAAAAACCGTCATCGATCACTACATCAAATCGTTACGACGGAACGAGGCCGCAACGGATTACTACCGAAAATCGGCTTGTGTCCGCCGATTCTGCCCGGATCACGCGGCGTGCAAAATGTAAGGTTGGGGAGCATCCCGTTAGCTCTCCCCAAAATCCTCCTTCCAGGAACGCCGGCATCGCACCTCTGACAATCGCGAGTCGATCAGAGACGCCAACGTGCAAGATCAAGTCCAGCCTTTTCACACGTAATCCCGATCAGGCGGTCGGCGTGTTCACGTCAGCCTCGCCGCGCTGCCTCGATGGCGGCGATGTCGATCTTCTTCATCGTCATCATCGCCTCGAAGGCACGCTTTGCCTCACCGCCACCAGCCGCAAGCGCATCGGTTAGCGCGCGCGGGGTGATCTGCCAGGAGAGGCCCCAGCGGTCCTTGCACCAACCGCACTGGCTTTCCGTGCCGCCATTGCCGACGATCGCGTTCCAGTAACGGTCCGTCTCTTCCTGATTCTCCGTCGCGATCTGGAAGGAAAAGGCCTCGGTGTGCCTGAACGCCGGGCCGCCGTTGAGACCGAGACAGGGAATGCCCAGGACGGTGAACTCCACCGTCAGCACATCGCCCTTCTTGCCGCCCGGATAGTCACCGGGAGCCTCGTGAACAGCGGTTACTTTACTATCCGGAAAGGTGGCGGCGTAGAAGCGCGCCGCCTCATGCGCGTCTTTGTCGAACCAGAGGCAGATCGTGTTCTTTGGCTTCATGTTCGTGTGCTGATCTGCCGCGGCCGACGTCTCAAATTGGCCGCCACCCATCCTGCCCTTCTGAATCATATCGCTGGCAGGGGCCGCCACGCTGTCTCCTACTGTGCAGACTTGCGCGTTCCTTTCTTTCGGACCGGCTCCGGTTTTTCCGCCGTCGGGGCGATCCCAGCCGCACGCAGCTTTGCGATCCGGCTGATGAGGTCCACTGGAACCGGTTTGGTGAGCGGGAAATGGACCGTCCCCTTTCGCAGGTCATAGCCCTTTAGCTCATCTTCCAGCGCCGCGAAGAACGTCCCCGACGCGGCAAACAGCGAATAGTGTTCCTTGAAGCCGGCGAAATACAGCATCGGCCTTCCGTAGAGCTTGTATCCGGGCATACCGTATCCGATGCCCTCCAGCGCCTCCGGAACGGACCTCTTGATCGCTGCGCGCACCTGTTCGAGCTTTGGCCGCAACGCCTCCGGCTGCACGGCAATGTACTCGTCAACCGACTTGGGAACGCTCTTTTTCATTCCGTCATTCTACGTTTCGACATGCTTTTTTTGACACGCGGCCAGCGTCTTCTTCATCGAGTGGAGTAATCCGTTCGATTATCGTTTCTACGTGGATCGGCAGCGCTTTTCTCGCTTCTCTGTCGGGGTCGTTCTTCGCTTCGCACGCATCATCGAAGACCATGGTCTCGCCGTTCGCCGCCGAGTACTTCGGCCATTCGGGAAGCCCGGCTCCGTTGGGATTGTCAGTTTTCATGAACTGCAAAAGGGCGCCAGCCATCTTGGTTGAGAGCGCTCTGGGCCTGGGACCGCCGCCCGTGGGTGAGCATCAGATCCGTGTTGTAGAACCAGAAGCAGATATCTACGGTGTGGAAGGCGCGCATGCGATTGTCGAACAAAGGCGGCTGCCGTGGGCGCGGTTATCGGATCGTAGGTATGTTGCGGCGGAATTTTGCCGTCGACAACGGGGGAAGCCAAGCGGCCTTCCGCCACCGGGACCTGGCTGCCGGACCATGGCTCGCTGGACTCGAGCGGCGATGGCGTAGAAGTTTTTCCAGGGCGTGATCTGAAGGAGGGTCACCCCGCCGATTCCACGCTCGTGCCGTTTTATATTCTTAGGCGCAAAAACCTTCTTCTCACGTTGAAGGAAGGCGGGTTAACATTCCGGGCGGTGGAGTCGCTTGGGCTATAACTGAAGAGCAGAATCCTGCGTCTAAAGGTGTGTTTACTTCGTTTTTAATCCGAACAGCGGCTACTGTCGCTACCACCTCGGTGCTGCTTCTTTCGTGCAAGAAGCCCACAGAAACCAACTCGCAGGCTGCCGCAAGCGGATCAGCGCCGGTTGATTACTCAGCACGTATCGGAGTTGCCGTGCGTACTGCTTCGCGGACCTGTGTGGCCATTAAAAATGCCGCCGTGCAAGGGAATAGCCCGGTGACGCTCATCCTGCCGGTCCCCGCAGAAGTTCATCGAGGCGCGGATCTCCGGTCCGGCCGCCAACCCTTGCCCTATCACGAAGGAAGCCGCGCCGGAGACGAGTAATTATGAGATCTCGTTGCCGGCATCGTCGAATATTCCCGAACTCACCCCTTTGATTGCGATCGTCGGTACTGCGGGATACAGCAGCTTTCTCCTGGAGAACGTTAGCGTGCAAGCCGACCTGGACCAAACTCACACGAAAAACACATTTCGCGCCTGCGGAGCAAACGACGGCATTCACCTAACAGTCTGGCGCGGCATTCCGATCACAGGAACGCGCGTATGGAGCGGATACTACTATGAAGCCGGAAATCCCGGAACGCTGCCCACTTGCGTGGCGGCCGAACTCGCGCCGGCCGCACCAGGTCACTCCTGATTGACAGTCGATCCCTCACTCGTGCTCGAAACTGCGCCAGCCTCTCGCAACGCTCTTAACGGCTTATGGCGTCTGTGATGGGCGTTTGGGAGTAATCCGTTCGATTATCGTTTCTACGTGGATATCGGCAGCGCTTTTCTCGCTTCTCTGTCGGGGTCGTTCTTCGCTTCGCACGCATCATCGAAGACCATGGTCTCGCCGTTCGCCGCCGAGTACTTCGGCCATTCGGGAAGCCCGGCTCCGTTGGGATTACCAGTTTTCATGAACTGCAACAGGGCGCCAGCCATCTTGGTTGAGAGCGCTCTGGGCCTGGGACCGCCGCCCGTGTGAGTGAGCATCAGATCAGTGTTGTAGAACCAGAAGCAGATATCTACGGTGTGGAAGGCGCGCATCCGATTGTCGAACAAAGGGGGCTGCCAGGTGAACCAGTCGACATACACCGGCGCGGGTTGGGTAGATTTTACGTCCGCTAACGCCACGACGCTTTGCCGATTGCTGCTGACCAGCGACCAGATTTCAACCGGCTTCCTGCCTGGGAACGCCTTTACGTAAGACTCGACTACATCCTTTGCTTTGTCTCCGAAGCCGCGGCCGAAACCTGCTCTCGCCTTGACTTTCTCGACGACCTGTTCGAGTGTGACCGATTCGAGGGAAGAGTCGGTCCAACTGGGCGATTGCTCGTTCTGAACAGAACTGATGATCATCGGCACATCGGCCGCGGTGAGCGCGGCCACCGGATCGTAGGGATGTTGCGGAAGAATTTTACCGTCGACAACGGGCGTGAAGCTAAGCGGTCTTCCTCCACCGGAACCTGACTGCCGGGCCATCGCTCGCTGGGCTCGAGTGGCGATGGTGTAGAAGTCTTTCCAGGGCATGGCCTGGAGTTTGGAGAGATCGTTTGCAGTGAGACCGGCTTCTTTCACGACCGCGGCGCCGAGATTCCCGGTTTGAGTCTGGTCGCCGGACCTGCGAGAAGCGCCGCTCAATACCACAGCTTTGTGGAAGAGTCCTTTGGCGGAAGGCATGGCGGTGAGGATGCAGACTTTCGCGCCGCCGCCGGATTGACCCATGATGGTGACGCTGCCCGGATCGCCGCCAAAGTTCGCGATGTTGTCGCGAACCCATTCGAGGGCAGCCACGATATCGAGCATGCCGACGTTTCCAGAAGCGGCGAATTTCTCCCCGCCCACGCCGGCGAGATTGCAGTACCCGAGGGGGCCGAGGCGGTGGTTGATGGAGCAAAAGACCACGTCTCCAAAGCGCGCGAAGTTCTCACCGTTGTAGCCGTCCTGTTCGACGGCGTTGCCGTTCACGAAGCCGCCGCCGTGGATCCAGAACAGCACGGGCCGTTTCTTGCCGTCGTTGAGTGCAGGGGTGAAGACGTTGATACGAAGACAGTCCTCGCTGACGTCGTCGTAGTTCCAATGATCCCGGAATGAGCCGAATTTGTTTTCATACCGGTTGTCCATATCCTGAGGGGCGGAGTTGCCCCACCAGATGGCCGGGTACACGTTTGTCCAGGGTTTGGGTTTCTGCGGCGGCATGAAACGGTTTGCTCCGGAAGTGTCCGCCCCGTATGGCATGCCGAGGAAGTAGTTAACGCCCCGGAGCATGTAGCCGCGAACCTTGCCGTATTGCGTGTCGGCTACCGCGATGTTGTCGCCGATCCGCAGCACCTGGTCATCCGCATGGCCTTTCGCGGCGGCGTCTAGCGGGAACGCGGTGAGGGCGGATCCGAGGGTGAGCCCGGCTGAACTTGTTCCAAGTGTCTGAACGAATCGGCGTCTGTTTGAGTTCATGATTGCAGCTCCTTGTAATAACGGCTGGCTCGGAGGTTGGCCTTTTGGGCCAGCCCGGCAGAGATCAGTTTATATCGGCATGGTTGGGGCGGCGGCCCGGGAGCGGGAGAGCCGCTTGCATATTCACCGTGTTGGTCAACTGGTTCAGTGAGTCGAAGATTTGCGCCGTTGGATAACCGATCCCGGAAGTAGGTTGATGGAACGCCTCTTCGGTACTAATCCGGCGTAAGCTGCCGAAGCCACTTTGATTCGGAGGCTTGGGAATGCAAAAGGAAGCATAGCGCGTTATATGGTCAGGCGACGCATCTCGCGGACTGGCCAGCATTCTCCATGAAGTCGCATCTCGTTTGCACCTTCAGGACGCGTGGATATACTTTAGTTCGCAGCTATGGGCGGGCTTCAGAGTCTTTCGAAGGACGAATTGCTAGAACTGCTCGACCTGCTTGAGCAAGTATCGGCTGAAACTGATCCACAGCGACTTGTTCGATCCATCCTCGAAACGGCATGCCGGATGACAAGTTCGCCCGATGGATCGGTGCTGTTATTAGACCCCGAAAGAAATGGCCTGTTCTTTGCCGCAGCTCGGGGTGAGAAGGCCGAGGAGCTCATGCAGACGTGGGGCGAGCATTCCAGCCAACGAGTTCCGTTGGGCGCAAGCAACGCCGGCCGGGCTTTTACAACCGGTACCATCATCGCAAGCGAGCGATCGCACCATTTTGGAGAAGTGGATAGGCAGACCGGAAAGAGCTCGCTATCTATTTTGTCGGTACCTCTTCGCGTGCGCGGCAGAAGCCTGGGTGTTCTGCAAACGCTTAACAAGGTCGGTTCCGACAATCAGCCGATGGAGTATGGCCCACGGGATCACGTAGTGATCGAGCAGCTGGCGCGACAGGCTGCTATTGCGATAGACAATGCCCAACTAATTTCGAAGCTGCTGGCCCACATGGGCCTCTACTCACGTCAAGACGCAACTGATCTGGTGGAACGAGTCAATGAAGTGCCACAGCGTGAACGATTGACCTTGATGTTCGCGGACATGAGGGGGTTCACGCAGCTTTGTCAATCCCAGGAAATTATTCAAACACAACAGATCGTTGACGATTTGTTAACCATGTTCGCGGATCAGGTATTGACTTTCAGTGGCATCGTGAATAAGTTCCTCGGAGACGCCGTGTTCGCAATCTTTCGAGGCGATGGGGCGCCGAAACAGGCAGTTCGCTGTGCATTTAAGATGTTGCAGCGGTTTGAGAGCCTTCGCCGTGAGTGGGATCGAATCTGCAATGAAGATCTCAGCTTCCTCGATCTGGGAATCGGAATCGTGACGGGCGAGGTAGCGCTAGGTAGTATCGGGACCGCCAGAGTTCGCGACTTCACTGCGATAGGGACACCAGTGAACTTGGCAAATGCATTTCAATCCGCCGCCCGGAACGGCAAACGCATTTTGATCGACCAAGCCACCTGGAACGCCGTACAGGACATCGTCGCAGATGCGGAGGGCCCGACGGCTTTCGAGTTACGGAAACCGGGACAAGAAGTAGGCGTGAAGTTTCGCCGGTACGAACTGAAACAGCTAAAGCCCGAGCTACCGGTGCGCGTTTTCGTCAGTCATAGTCACGAAGACCGCGATTTCGCGAACAATTTGACTCAACAACTGAAGCGGTGCGGTATCGAAACGTGGTATTCCCCTGCGGATATTATTCCCGCAGACAACTACATTGAATCAATACGCGATGGATTGATGAAATCCGATTGGGTGATTGTCCTGGTCAGTTCGCACTCGTCAAAAAGTGATTGGGTAAGGGCAGAAGTGAACACGGCCGGCAATGACCCTCGTTTTCGAAGCCGGATTTTACCCATAAAACTCGACGATTCCGACCCTGCTTTGATCAGCACCCAAATTGCGGCGATCCATGCCCTAGACGGGCAGACGGCACCGAATTTTGGCGAGGCCGTACGCGATCTGCTTGTCTCGCGTGAGAAGAATCTCCGTTCCTAGCCAGCTCTACTGGAGCCGCGCTGTCCACAAGCCGGCTTCCTGGACGTCGCCCGCGCGGAATGATACAGGCGTCTACCAGAGCATTCCACTTGGCCGTGTAGACGGCATGTCGGAGAAGTGTAAGCCAGATACGGAACGGCAAGCCGGCATGTCGTCTGGAATCGAAATTAAAGGAGACACCGAGCGCGCTTCCGAGTAACCTACACAGTTTTACAAATTTGACAGAATGCGACGAGTGATACGCTTATCGCACCGCCGGTGCGGCGCGGTGCGATGCGTGATAAAACGCAGAGGCGGGCATGATTCATTGTTGCCGAATACGCGGGGCAGGCGCAGTCCCGATGGGCACGCGAAAGAATGATAAGGAAATGCTACATCGATTCAGGTTTCAAATCACAGTTCTAGTTTTGACGGGATGTTGGGTCTCAGCTCTTGCGAATGGCCAGGAGGAGAACACGCTGACTCCGCAGGAAAAGGCCGACGGCTGGCAGCTGCTCTTTGACGGCAAGGACCTAAACGGCTGGCACTCCTATCTAGAGAAAGGCGCCGGGAAGGACTGGTCCGTTGAGGATGACGCCATCCGGCTTAAAAAAAGCAACAGCGACCCCGCGGGGGACTACGCCGATCTGGTGACTAACGGCGAGTTCGCAAACTTCGATCTGAAGCTGCAGTGGAAGGCACAACCTTGCATCGATAGCGGCGTCATGTTCTATGTTCACGAGTCGCCCAACTATAAACAGCCGTACGACACAGGGCTTGAAATGCAGATTGCCGATCTGGCTTGCACGGTGCCCGATAGCCGCGAGATCCTGCGCCGCTCGGGCGACCTCTACGGTCTCATCTCGACCAAAGTCAACACCGTGAAGGATGCAGGGCAATGGAATCAATTTGAGATCATTGCAGACCACGGACACCTGCAGCTAATCCAGAACGGGCAGGCGATTTCTATCCAATTGTGGGACGATGCCTGGCGTCAACTGGTCGCCCACAGTAAATTCGGCAAGTGGCCCGATTTCGGGACTTTCCACAGCGGCCACATTTCGCTGCAGGGAAGCGAGAAGAAGGGCGACGACGGAATCAAGCTCTACTTCCGCAATATCAAAATCAAAACACTGTGAACCGAGTGGGATTTCGCTCGGTTGCCGGCATTGAAGAGCAGACGTCTAGGTCTTACGCACTGAAGCGATCACCATCTCTAGTGTCCTTCGCGTTCCGGCGTCTCCGTTGATCGGGCCATCGTGGAACTGATCGAAGGAATGCGGCTTCCAATTGTCCCGAGAAGCATCGGTGTTGCCGGCCTTACCCGAAAAACCAAGGTCGTAGCTCGAGGCGTCAGGCATTCCCACACAGGACATTTTGTAAACGGCCAGATCCAGCGACGGCACCGCGTAAATGCAAAAACCGCCAGCTCCCGATTTGAAAAAGGTGTCCCGTGGAGCGCCGGCCACGTGACGATCTTGGTTCACTTCGAATTGAAGGCTAAACGGCGAATGCGGGTTGAACGCGGAGGGCCTTTGGGCCTTCGCCAGATACTCAGAAGGCACCACTTGACGATTTCCCCAGCGGCCATTCCTAAGCAGGAGATAAGCGAATCGAAGAGCATCGGTCGCTCTTAGGGCGATGCCGCCGCCTCCCGGCGTGTGGTCGAGGCGTTTGCCGGCTTGTTGCATGTCGTACCCCCAGCCGCCGAACTGCAGGGGCGTCGCGATCTTCCGACGAATATACTCTTCCATTTCCATTCCTACGAGATGGCGAAGCAGAATGGAAGCGACGTGCACGCCTTGAGACGAATAGCAATAGCCGCCTCCAGGATTCGTCCACATCGGCGTCCGAAGGGCTTTTTGATCCTGCCCGAGTGTTGCGTCTATGGGCGGAAGTCCCTCGAGCTTCACATCTTCACCGTGCACGATTCCAGGATTCCCGCTGTTATCGGCCATGCCGGATGTCATGGTCAGGAGATGGCCAAGCTCCATGCCGGCTTTCCTTGGATCGCTTAAAGGGAAGGCTTCCGGCAGATATTGCCTGGTAAACACTTTCTGAGCGAGACCGTCGGGAAAGGCCGCGGGATGCTCCAGCATCGCAATGCCCAGACAAACGCTGGTAAACATTTTTCCGCAGGACGCCATGTTCGGGGTTACGTCTCGCGAGGCGCGCCCGAAGTATTTTTCGTAGACCAGATAACCATGCCGGGCAACGAGCAATCCGCCGAATCTGCTCGTAGTTTTTGTGTATTCAAATGCTCGATCGAGCGCTGTGAAGATCCATTCCGGCCGTTTGGCGAACGCTCGCTTCGTCCTCTAAAGTTCGCCATCCGCCTTGCGCATCCGAGGGCGGAAAATAATCGGATGCTGCAAGCGAAAGTTCGCTCGAAGCTGAGTTAGCTGCCTTCAGGTGAGTTGCAGCGTAAACCGCAGTGGCGGCTGCAGGTGTTTGAATAAGAAAATCTCTTCGTCGTATCGGCATTGCGTAAATCGATGAGCTTTTCAAGTTTATGAGAAGCAGATCCTGGCGGCGCAAAACGATGCACCTCGCCGTCTCTTCGGCTCCGGTGACGGCCACAGCCTAAATATACGTTGACACGTATATGCCACTTAGGGTATACAAAGAGAGTGGAATCTGTGTTCGAAGTGATTGCGGAGCCGAACCGCCGCGCGATATTGAGTCTCCTGGTCTTGTCCCAACAGTCGGTGGGAGAGATCGAGCGTCAGCTTCGCATGCCGCAGCCGACCGTATCGAAGCACCTGCGCGTGCTGCGCGATGCCGGCTTCGTAGAATCCACGGTGGACGCGCAGCGCCGTCTCTACCGGCTGACGCCCGAACCGCTTCAGGAGGTGGATGCCTGGCTGGCTCAGTTCCGCCGGTTCTGGTCCGCTCACGTCGATGCTCTCGAACGCCACCTCGACCGCATGGATCACATCAAAGAAAATCAATCCACATCCACAAAAGCCGCAGCAACGAAAAACAAGGCAAGGAGAAAACGACGCGGCCCAAACCGCGAACGCGACAAAGGAGAAACGAAATGAAAATCAAACTGACCAGCATATACGTGGACGACCAGGACAAGGCCCTGCGCTTCTATACGGAGGTACTGGGCTTTGCCAAGAAGGCCGATTTCAGTCAGGGGCCATTTCGCTGGCTGACCGTGGCCTCGCCCGAGGAGCCGGACGGCACTGAGCTGCAACTGGCGCTGAATAACAACCCGGCGGCCAAAGCGTATCAGCAGGCGATTTTCCAACAGAACCAGCCCGCGGCCATGTTCTTCACCGACGACGTCAAGGGCGACTACGAGCGGATCAAGGCTCGCGGCGCCGAGTTCACGATGCCGCCCACCGATGTGACTGCGCTCGACCATTGCGATGCTGAATGACACCTGCGGCAACCTCATTCAACTCACGCAACTGGCACGCTACTAAATGCGGCCGTTCCGCACATTGGCGCAGCTACTCGACCGCATGGATCGATCCGCACGGCCGAGAAAAGGGACAAGGAGAAGAACGTGACCAATCGCGAGCAGTACACGCCGGGTCCGGCCAGCGGGGCGCAGGTACGAAAGGACGGAGAGAAGTGGACGCTTATTCTCGTCAGAGAACTGCGCCACTCGCCGGAAAAAGTCTGGCAGGCGCTTACCGATCCGGCGCAACTGCGCGAGTGGGCGCCCTTTGAAGTCGATGGGAGCCTGGCTACAGCCGGAGCCACGGTGAATCTCACCTGGGTGGGAACGGGCAGGCCGCAGGTAACAACGGTGACGCGAGCCGAAGCTCCCAGCAGTGCTTGAGTACGGCGATATCCGGTGGGAACTCGAAGCCTCTGGTAGCGGTACGCGCCTGACGCTCTGGCACAAGATTGATCGCCGCTTCATCTCGTGGGGCGCCGCGGGCTGGCACATTGGTTTCGATGTTCTGGATCGCCTTCTCAGTGGAAATCCCATTGGCCGTATCGCGGGTCCCGACGCGATGAAGTTTGCCGGGTGGCAGCGGCTGAACGCGGAGTACGCGAGAGAATTTCGTGTTGAAAACCCGGCTTTGCCACCCAGTTCCCCACAAGATTGAATCCAAGGAGGACCCGAAAAATCATGGAATTGACTTTGCAGAACGCTACGGAGCCGCGCATGCCGCGCTCCAAAGGGATAGTCATCGGCTTCTGGATATTTACTGCGCTCTTCTGTCTGGAGATGAGCTTCACCGCCTACTACGAGTTCATGATTCTGCCGCAGGCGGCGCAGGCATTCACGCGCCTCGGCTTTCCCGCCGACTACTTCCGGGTGGAGCTTTCATGGGCCAAGGTGGCGGGCGTGGTCGCGCTGCTTGTCCCCATCATCCCTGCGCGGCTCAAAGAATGGGCTTACGCGGGCTTCGCCATCAACCTCGCCTCGGCACTGATTGCCCACTTATCAATCAGTGATCGCCCGCTGGCCTTCGCGCCCTCGACGATCACTAGCGTACTGTGGACACTCTCTTATTTCTTCTGGCGGCGCCGGCAGACCGGCGCGCCCGGGTAAACTTCGCGCGACGATTGCAAACCCAGCATTTTGTCGGAGAATTGCAATGCACCGCGAGCTGCCGTCCCGCCGCACCAGAGTCAACTCTTTTGAAAAATTCCGCAGGTTCTAAGTGGAAAGGCCGCGAGCCGAGTTCTGATTCGGACCACGGGCCTCAAAAGGAGAGTAGACTATGGCAGTTTTTTCATTCACACTCGATTCGTTCCAGATTACGGATACCAGGTCGTTGCATAACGACACGGATTATGTGACGTACACATTGTTAGTCAAGGCGCAAGATGGCAGCGGCACACCACGCATGTTGACTAAATCGATGGGCGACGTGAATAACGGAGTTCACGCGGTTAATTTATCTTTTTCGAACATTCAGGTGAACCCGACCGATACAGTCGTGCTCAATTACCTGATCGTCAATTCCGGCCACAAGAGCCCGAGTCAAGTCGTATCGGCCCTTGAGAGCACAGCCACCAAACTCGCGACCCAAGGCGGAGCGCTGCTGGGTAACGCGATCGTGCCCGGGATAGGCGGTTCGATACTGGGCGCGGCCGCGGGTTGGCTCGCCGGCGAACTGCTGGGCATTCTCACCGCGAACTGCGACGGTCCTGTCGCGGCTGAACAGGACACTCTTAAATACAGTGATCTGATTGCCGATACCGCTAACGGCCAATTCAAGCACAGCACAAAGCACCCCGGCGTAGATTCCGCGAGGGGATGCGGGAGCAATTCCGTTTACATCGTTAACTGGCACATGTTACAAGTAGGCAGCCCGGCGAATAAGACGGTGCCTAATGTGCTCGAAACTTCGGCGGCGGAGGCGGCGAGCCGAGTCCAAGCCGCGGGACTGGTTGCGAAGTTTTCGGGCCAAAATGGGACGGGCTCCTGGGTATTCAGCCAATCGCCCACGGCGGGGCATATTGTTGATGCGGGCAGCGCGGTCAGCATGGTTCTGCATAGCGGACCTCGGCCGTAGCGCGATTTCGGGAGAGTTGGTGGGCCGCGCGGCGCCGCGGCCCAATACCGGTTAGGCGAGCTCTACTCTCCCCATCAGCGGGTCGGTAAAACTCGAACGCCCGGTTTCCACGCGTCCTGCAAAATGCGCTGCGGTTTCGACGCCCTCGGTTTTCACAGTGAAGTCATACCAACCGTGGCTTCTGTCTAAAACAAGCACCACCGATCTTTTCTGGCCCGCGGCGAGGGTCTTCGCTACTGTCGCCGCGCCATAGGAATTATCAGCCACGATCACGGTAACGGTATCGGCATTCGTATTCGCCAGATGCAGCAAAACATTGCCGGTCAACGACGGGCCCTTCAATTCGTAGGCAGCGGACACCTTCACTCCCGGCGTCTTGCCGTCTCCCGTGAACGACCTGTAAAACCCATTCGGCCCGTGCACGTCGATGCTGTATTTGCCGTCCTCAAAGCGAGATAGCGGGAATTCTTCGTGTAACGCATCGCCCGCACGCACGGTAAAAGTCGCGGCTCGCATCGTCTTGCCGTTGCGGACGTAGACGTTAAACGGCGACCCAATCGACCGCTTGCCGTGTACCGCATTCCCGGCTTTCATTGTGAGCGCAAACTTGCTACGGTCCGCACTCAATGCACCATCCGCATACAGCTCGTAAGGCAGCCCGCACGAAGGCCGCACGCCCGGCTCCTGGTGCGACGTGAGTTCCGAGCCATGCAGGTCCTTATTAATTTCGGCGATTTGCCCGGCAGTCAGCTTGCGGTAATTCGAAGGAACTTCCTTATTCCGCGCCTGTTCAATTCCGATAACGAATTTGTCCCGGTTCAAGAACTCAAGCCCGCCTTCCTTCGGATCGTACGGCCGGAACACCGAACTAAGATCGCCCGTAATGGCGCGACGCCATGCGCTTATGTTTTCCTCTTTCACCGTCTTATGGAACTTATGCTCAAGAAAATGTTCAAGGAACTGCAGGGTGGAGGTATGGTCAAAAAGCTGCGAATTCACGCGCCCGCCGCGGCTCCATGGGGACGCGACAATCATGGGCACACGGAAGCCCATGCCGATCGGCCCCGAACGCGCTTCCTTCTTGATCACGCCCTGCCGCAATTCATCGTCCGCATAGGTATATTCCACGCTCGTATCGATTCCGCTGGAAGCGCGCCCAGTTTCGGGCCGCTTCGGGTCGGGCGCTACAAACGAGGGCGCATGATCGAAATAGCCGTCGTTCTCGTCGTAGGTCAGGATGAAAATCGTCTTCTTCCAGACCTCGGGATTCTTCGTCAGCACGTCCATGACTTCGGAGACGTACCACGCGCCATACCACGGCGAAGTCGGATGATCGGAGAATTTCTCGGGCGCTGTTAGCCAGGAAACGACCGGCAGCTTCCCTTCATTTACGTCCTTGCGCAACTGATAAAGGACGTCGCCTTTGGGCACCAGCATCTGCTGCTGCTTGCCTTGCTCGTTGAAAGTGAGATCCTGCAAAGCATGGTAATTCGGATCTCCCGAGTTCACCGAAAAGCCCGCATCGTGCAAAGCGCGTTCGCGATCGCTTAGTTGCTTGTAGCGGGCCTCGCCGCAATTACGGCAGGCCGCTTTCAACCGCTCTATCTGCTCCCGGTCGAGCGCGAGCAAGACACGCAGGTGTGCGGCGGCGTCGGGATCGCTTTCGCCTTTTAGCTTTTCCTCCAGCTCCGGCACCTGCTTTTGCAGTAACTCGAGCCGCATCTTCAGTCGCTCGACGCTGCCCGGATAAGCCTCAACGTTATACGCCGAAAAATTCTCAAGTATGTTGCAGCCAAAATTCGAGAGCCAGGCATGCTCGTCTTTGTTCAGCCCGGTCGAATGTGTCAGCTCATTTTGGTAATACTTCCATGTGATGCCGGCCTGCTGAAGCCGCTCGGGATAGGTTTTCCATAACAGACCGCCGCGCGCATACTGCTCGTTGCGCATGAAGACGCGGGAATCGGCGCGCTGCTTATCGCGCACGGTGCCGGTCCAAAAGTAGCTGCGGTTGGGCGTGGTACTGGTCATCACCGAGCAGTAGTTCTGGTCGCAAACTGTAAACGCATCGGCCAGGGCGTAATAAAAAGGCAAGTCTTCGCGCGTGTAATGCCCCATGGTGAGCGGCAGTTCGCCATAGCCGGCGACATGCGACCGCTTGGCTTCGAGCCAGCCGTCATGATGCCCCTCGTTCCAGGCATCCACCTGGCTATTGCGAGAGTGGGGGATCGACCCCATCCAAGTGATGCGCGTATCCCGAATGTCGAGGCGCCAGGGCGCGTATGAATTACCGGCCGCGTCAGTCTGCACGAAAACGGAATTGCCATCGGCCAGACGAATCGCGCGCGGATCATTGAATCCGCGGACACCTTGCAGAGTGCCGAGCGCATGGTCGAACGACCGGTTCTCCTGCATGAGGATCACGATGTGTTCGGCATCGAGATAGCTCGATCCGGACGGCGGCTCGATGGCGTACGCGCGTTGAACCGCTTCAGGAATCAATTCAGACACGCCCGCTGCGCCCGATAGCATTGCAGCGAGTTTAAGGAAGTTGCGCCGAGTCTCCATAGCTCTATTTGTTGTCTCATAAACCCGTAGCGGTTTGGATTACGGAGCTAAAACGAGCATGCGATAGACTGGGGCGCATGATTCTCACGGGCAGTTGTTTCATTGGCGTTAAACGTTTCTTGCCAGTTATTCTGTTGGCTGGATTCGGAAGCTTACTGCAGGCAAGCACCATTCAAACCCTCAGTATTGACTTGACCCCGCTTCATGCCGGCTCAGTATTATCCGGTTCGGTCATTTTGCAGAATCCGCTCATGCTCGGAGACTCTGTTCAAATCCCGTTGTCTTTCTCGGACCCGTCGGACTACAGCCCTACCAGCTTGACGACCACTCTTTCGGTTACGAACGGGGTACCCAATGACCAGTTTCGGTTCGACACCATAAGCTTCCTCAACCTTGCTAACAACAGGACATTCAACCTGGTGGTGAGAGGCGCGGCCAGTTGCGCGGTGGATTTCCCATGCCAGGCAACTGGAGGTTACGAGGCGAACAGCCCCGCGGCGTTCACAGGTACGTATACCATCACAACAGCTGCCGCACCAGTTCCCGAGCCCGGCTACGCTCTGCTTCTTTCGGGTTTTCTCGCAGCACTCGCATTCGGGTGGCGGCGTTTCCGGTTTACGCATAGCGCCTAGTTCAGATTCCGATTTGACCAAGCCGGGCGCGGCACGAAAATCGATGAGCGATGTTTCGACGATTGGGCTGATCTCCGATACGCATGGCCTCCTCCGTCCGGAGGCATTGGCCGCGCTGAAAGGATCGGATCTGATCATCCACGCGGGCGATGTGGGCAACTTTGCAATTATCGAACAATTACGCGTTGTGGCTCCGGTCGTCGCGGTTCGCGGAAATGTCGACAACGGCGATTGGGCTTCCCAGCTGCCCATGACGGCGAATGTCCAGGCTGGTTCGGCATTGATTTACGTTTTGCATGACATTCAGCAACTTGACATCGATCCCACTGCCGCCGAGATCCATATCGTCATCAGTGGACACTCGCACAAGCCTGGCCGTACAGAACGCTCGGGCGTTCTATATCTGAATCCCGGAAGCGCCGGCCCGCGACGTTTTCAATTGCCGATTACGGTTGCGCGGCTTGATTTGCGTCAATCGCCATGGAATGTTGAGTTTATCGACTTGATCTAATCCGAACCCCTAACGCTAGGGGAACATTTGCCGCGATAGATCGCCAAATTCGTTGTAGGCCGGAACCTTGTGCAACACATCCCAAAGGGATTGATTGCCGAGTCTCAAGCTAAAGACTGTCGAAATCCAGGATTGGCTCCAGCCGGTTTCGGTGCACCATGCTCCCCATCCGGAATCGGAATTGCTGGCCCAATAATCCCAGCTTTTAAAATCGAAAGCTCGATACCAGGCGCCGTGGAACTGCGGATGCACGTCAGAATGGACTTGCGCGCGAACGAGAAAGCGCGCGATACGATCCGCCGCCTCCTTGTAGAACGCTTCACCGGTAGCGGCATAAGCCTCGTGCAGACCGATAAAAGCGAAATTCATGGTGTACAGCAAATCCGTGGCCGGATCTCCATTCTCCTGAATTAGCGTTCCTTCCCCTCCGCCGTACTTCTCGTTCGAGGTGGGCGGCATTTGTATGCCAGTGCCGGCAGGACCCGTCCACTCCGCAATGGCTCCACTCTCGTCCTGATGCGTTAAAAGATCTTGAGCAACTCTCCGCAACCAGGAGCGTGTTTCCGCGGTATCGTGCACGCGAATCAGCCACGCAAGCGGCAACAAGAAACGGGCCTGCTGCGAGGTGATGCTATTCGACCATCGCCATTGGTTCGGATAAGCCTCCACGCTCAGGCGAATTCCTTTTTCACAGCGATCCAGGAACGGCTGATAGCCGGTTTTCGCGTAGGCCCAGAGGAACAACGCCCAGGGATATGCCTGGTAGTTCATGTCGTGAAGGACGATGGGCGAATTGTGAAAATGCCGCCATCCGTCGCGTGCCAAAGGCTCTTGGTCGTATCGCGATTTCTGATGGCCCAAGGTACCGATCAAGCGAAAATCAGCCAGAATAGCGAGCCAGACTCGGTGCTGCCAACGCGTTTCTCCGGTTATCGCGGTGGCCGCGAGTACGCCTAACAAACAGCGCGCGTTGTCGTCTCCATAGTAAACGTCGTAGCCATCCTCGTTCTTGTAGTAGCGAGCCGCTTCATTCCAACCCAAGAGGCCATAGGCGACATTGGCCGGATCGAGCCGTGAACCGTTTGCCATCTTGGAGCGAACTAGAAAGTCGACCAGGTTTGCGGCCACGGGTTTACGGCCGGCAAGCGCAAGAACCATGGCGGTTTCACCAACGCAATCGGCGCGAATCCACCAGCGGGCCGGCTGCGAGCCGTCTAGTAAGATCTTTGACGAATGCCCTTCGAGAACACCGAGCGTTCCATCGCCAACCGGCATGTCTTTCGTGGGCGGCGGTCCCACGCGATCTTCATAGACGCTCGCTTCCTCCAGTTTGTGCGCCCAGGATGGGTGAATGAACAGACGAGCGTCGAAATACCATTGCACGGCTTGTGAGACTGCATTCTTTTCCGCATCGGCGGGAAGCGAAGCGGACGCGGAGAAGGCCGGCCGCACTGAAGGCGTGGACTGAATCTCTAAATTGTGATCACTTGCGAGCAGCCATTGAAGTATTTGTCTCCATACGATGGTCCAGGCGGTGGAAGGGCCGTATCGCGAAGTGACAAAGCGGCTCAACTGAGTGGCCGCAAGCAGAAGCCGCTCCGATTCTCGTTCGACGAGTAAAGGATGGGTATGTTGCGGCGGAAGGCCATAGACAGCCTTATCGAATCCAGCCGACTTTGGCAAGCGCCAAATGCATTTTGGCGCCCGCGTACTCGTTTGAGAGCGGCAGATAGCGGCAAGAGTGTAAGGACAAGATGCTCATCGGAGGAAGCGCATCTCCAAAGAACGAACTAGCCACGACGGCGCGCTCGCGGTCGGCTACTAGCGGTTTTGCATTCGGAAGAGCGTACTCGGCATACACGCGCAGCGCTCTTTTCCGGGCGTGCGCGATCAGATTCTCCGGAAATGAAACCATCGCGTCCGGGTATGTATCGGCCAGAATCAGAATGCCTGTATGAGCAGGCGCCTTGCGGATTGCCTGTTCCGGCGAAGCATAACGGTGCACCGATAGCTTCGCCGATGACAGTACGCGGTACAGATCGTTCCGAGGAGAGCAACTCAGTACAAGCGGCCGCTCGCGATGCGCGAAGGCGAGCGGCGCCAGAAGCGAGGTGGCGAATTCGCGGCGCGAAGTCATTAGAATTCGAGCCGCAGAGCAAACTGGACCACACGCGGGTCGGTAGAGGTGGCAATAATTTTTCCAACCTGCGTGGGAACGCTGATGTTGCTTTGTGGATTCTTGAAATTGGCGTGATTCAACGTATTGAAGAACTCCGAGCGGAACTGCAAGTTCCACCGTTCGAGGAACCGGAAATTCTTGAATGCGCCCATGTCCCAAGTGACAATGCCTGGTCCCCACAAAGAGTTCGGCGCGGAATTTCCGTACGCAAACGGTGACGGAAGCGCAAAGGCCTGCGGATTGAACCAAGCGTTAATGCTCGGAGAGGCGACGCCCGGATTGCCTACGATGTCGGCACGCCCGCTAGGCCACCCCAGTACGCTGCTGTTGAAGGTGACCGAATAGGGCAATCCACTCGTGGCGGTGACAATGCCGCTGGTCTGCCATCCACCTAAAAGGATTTCCGATATCCCATGCAAGGACGACAGATATTTTTTACCGTGCCCGAAGGGAAGCTCATAGACATAGTTGCTGACCAGATAATGTCTCCGGATCGCCGAATCGTTGCCGCGATCGAGCCGCCAATTGTTAGGAACGCTGGGCGTCCCTTTATCAGTCGAAGAACTATCTAGGGCCTTAGTCAACGAGTATTCCACTTGGAAGGAAAGGCCGGAGGAGTAACGACGTTCGAGCGACAGCTGCAGTTGCTGGGTGTTGGCGGTTTGTCCGTTCGTATAGAGCGAAATTGCGCCGAACGGCTGATAGGGTCTGTGAATCTGCACCGCGCCGGGCGACGCCAGCGGCGTGTTGATCGGATTGATCATTCCCGAGTGTTCACGTTCCGATCCCAAATAAGTCGCGCGTACGACGGTGTTCGAAGATAGCTGCGTTTCGACGGTAGCATTCCATTGATGCGTCATCGGGTAACGCGAGTTCGGGTCCTGCGCCACAATGTTCACGCCGCTCGGAGTGCTGCCGCTTGCGCTTGGGAACGCATTGTTCAAGAAAAGCGTGGGAACCGTATTCGAGGAGGGCTCGTAAGAAATTGTTCCCGCAAAGGGAGGATTGGTGCCCAGGATATAGCTTCCGTATTGCCAGGGGAAGGGATCGTAGTAGATTCCATATCCGCCGCGCACAACAAGACGATTACTGCTCAGCGGGCGGTAGGCGAGACCGAATCTCGGGGCCACTTGTTTTAGATCGTTATTTAAATAGTTGCCCGTGTTCAAGCCCACGGACTGCCCGGAAACAATCGGCAAACCGGGATACGGCCCCGCAGTGGACTGGCTCTTCAAAATGACGAGGGCGTTCAAATTTTGGTACCAGTTCACCATGTCGCCCTTCGAATTCTCGTACAGGGTCGGCAAGTCGTACCGCACTCCGAAATTCATCGTGAGCTTACTCGAAATCCGCCAATCGTCTTGCAGGAAGAAGCCGTAGCGATGGTTGCGTGCTTCGATATTCGACGGACCGAGCGGCTTGGATGAGCTAGCCACATCGCCGAGTAAAAAATCGGCGAAGGCATTGCCGCTGTACTGGCCAGTGAACGACAGCGACCCATATTGCGGCGACTGGTTGCCATAGCTAAGAAATTGGTAGCGGAGGAAAGAGAATCCGCCTTTGACGGTATGCTTGCCCTTCGTCCATGTAATCGTGTCAGCGAAATGGTAGTTCGGAATCGTATCCCCGCTGCCCAGAGCATCGCTCAGGCCGGTAAAGCCTGTAATCGAAACAGTCGGAAGTCCACCCAGCCCCGGATAGGGTATGATACCCGGCACAAGCGAGCCCGGATCGATCTTATAGTTCTGATTGAAGAACTGGTCGGTCTCGCGCTGCAAGCCGAACACCGCGACGTTTACCAGGTTCGGCGAGATGGTCCGAGTGTAGTTTATAGCGACATTCTGATTGACGAGGGGTTGATTGTCCCCGCCGAATTTCTCCGTTGCGCCTGGCGCGTAATTAAAAGTGTCCGTATAAAAATAACGGGCAAATATCATGTTGGTCGAATTAAAGGCATAATCCACGCGGCCTTCATATCGATAGTTATGCTGCTGGGACGAGAGGTTGACGCCGTAATTTGTGCCTAAGCCAGCGGCGGCTGTGGTTGGGCGATTAGGAACGCTGAAAAAAGGAGACAGAGCCTTGGCAGAAGAATTGATCTGGCTGGCCGGAATCTTGTTGCCCGCGAAAGCCTGTTGGGTAACAGGATCCTTGATGGTTCCAAGCCCCGTGAAATCGCCGTTCAGCAATGCAGTGGTGGGCTGCGCCGTCAGGTTTGTCACCGCCGAGCGGAACGTCAGCGCCTCATAGCTTCCGAAGAAAAAGAGCTTATCGCGCTTGATCGGGCCACCCAATGAGCCGCCGAATTCATTTCGGTTGTAAGGCGGCTTTGTCAGCCCGGTTGCGAAGAAATTTTTCGCAGCCGTCACGCGGTTCCGGTTGTATTCGAAAAGGCTGCCGTGAAACTCGTTGGTACCCGACTTGGTCGACGCGATGACCTGCGCCGTCCCGCCGCCATATTCGGCCGAGCCTGTGCTATCGATGACCCGGAATTCACCCAGCGATTCGAGAGAAGGATCGGCATTCGAAAGTCTGTTGTTCTCCATCTCCATGTTCAGCGAACCGTCCATGGTCGCTTGCACGCCGATGTAGCTGGCGCCGCCAATACGAGGGTTCGTTCCTGCGCCCTGCACGCCGGGCGACAATGCAAGCAGCCCGAACATATTGGTACGTCCGTTTAAGGGCATGCGGCGCACCTGATTCGACTCGATGACGCTGCCGACGGACGACGTGTCTGTCTGAACGAGCGTGCGCTCGGCCGTTACCTGCACCGAAGAAGCGACGGTGCCTAACTGAAGCGTGACATCCTGCCGCGCGGTTTGATTCACTTCCAGCGCCAGGTGATCCACGGTCTGCATGGCGAAACCGTTTGCCTCGAAGGTCAACTGGTAGACGCCGGGCTTGACGTTCGAAAAAACATACTGGCCGTCGGCATTCGCATTTTGCGAACTCGCAACATTGGTTCCTTCGTTGCGAAGCGTCACTTTCACGCCCGATACGCCGGCGCTCGAGGGATCGACTACACGTCCCACGATAGTGCCTAATGTGGATTGTGCAATCGCAATGGTTGTGAGGAGAACGAAGAGCCCGCTCATCCGGAAGAACACACGGATCCCGCGGCTGTCGTGACAGCTTGTCATAACGTCGAATTTTCCTTTCCTTGAATGAGTTATTGTTTGTCCAGACAGCGGATACGGCCGCGGAAAGGACGATAAAGCGAAGCGATGTTCTCGTCGCTCGAGGCTCCTAAATTGGCGCTCGGAAAGACAGGTACCGGGCGCCCGCTTCGCGACAGGAGCGAGGCGGCTTCAATCATGATTGAGTTGATAATTACGGCTCCGGCCACGGTAGAAGCCGGACCGATGGATTGCTCCACCGTTTCGAGCCGCAGCATTGCATCGCCCTCGGCGACACAAGTATCGATCGCCAGATCGACGACTTCAAAAAGACGCATGCCGGACGGATGGCGGGATACGGATGCCGCCGACTGGCGCAGATTGGTGATGGCTATGGTGCGAACGCCGCGCTCCTTCATCTCGAGCGCCATGTCAATGGGCACGGTATTGCGGCCGGAATTTGAAATAACGATCGCGATGTCCTTCGCCGCGATCTGCTCGCGCTCCAGGAGCGAGCGGGCATATCCTTCTTCCCTTTCCGCTCGCGTGCTTTCCAAAGCGCCGTCGAGGAACGCGATCCGTCCGTCGAGAATCGCGTTGACAGGCACCAGACCGCCAGCCCGGAAAAACGCTTCTTCCGCGATCATGTGGGAGTGGCCAGTACCGAAGGTATGAATAATTCCGGAATTTTCGAGCGTTTCGGCGACCATAGCACCGGCGGCGCCGATGGCGGCTGCCTGCCCGCTGCGGATGCGATCGAGTAACTGCTGAATCTGTTCGATGTAAGTGCTGAACGCCACTGTGCTAATTCCCTTCGAGTGCTCGCTGGCGTCTGCGTCCCTGACGCAGCAAAAGCAATCCGAGGACGGCGGCAGCCAGGCACACCGTCAGACTCGGCACGCCGCCGCTCAGGAAAGCGGTTTGGAAACCAAGAACGGCAGCGGCGCCGAAACACACAACCGAAAAAACGCGATGTAATCCAAAGCTGCCGGCATCGGCGCCCTGGATGGCGTGCTGCTTTTCGTCGTTGGATAAAAGCGAATCGATATAGCGCGGGAAAGCGGCCAGAAACAACCCGCCCGCGAGGGCCATCACGGAAAAGAGAAGCAGGCCCGGATTGTAGCGGCCCACATAGAACTGTGAGATGCCTGTAATGTAAGCCATCACGGCGATGCCGCCCGCGAATGCAATCCCGAGGCCGACGGCAATCGGAAATCGAGGCGTTGTCGCGGATTGCGCTTCACCGGCGAGCCGCGCGACCGGACCCCAGCAGCCCAGCGGACGGGCGCGGCGATAGAACGCGATTAACAGTTCGTTACGTTCCGGAGCGGTAACGAGCGTGGCGACTACCCAGAGCAACGTGGCAAGGCCCATTGAGACGAACATCCTGTTCCACCAAGCCCACGCCGGCCATAGGAGGGCAATGGCGAGATAGCAGAGGCCGCCGCCGAGGGATGCCGCCACCCGCGCCCAGCCGTTGAATCGCCACCACCACCACTGCGCCCAGTTCGCCGACATTTCCGCCGCGCTCAATCCGACCATGAACACCGCCACGTTGAAAACGAATTGGACTTTGTAGACAACTAGCAGCGATAATCCGAGAACCACGAAAATCGCGCAGCGGCCTGCGAGTAAATAGTGACGCTCCGATGCATGCTTCACCAAATGGCGGCGATACAAGTCATTCAGCAAAACCTGCGATCCGAAATTGAGGTTATCGCCGACAACAGAGATGATGCCGCCTAACATCGCGACGTAGACCAGGCCGAGCAGGCCGGGCGTCAAGTAACGGGTCATCAGCAGGCCATAGGCGAGTTCGCGATCCCACTGGCCGGTCCGCAATTGCGGCCAGAAGACCGCCGCCGCAAGACAAGGCACGCTCAGCAGCCACACCAGCGTAAAGAGGGTGACTTCGCTAACGACATACATTTTGCATGCTTCTTTCGGCGTGCGGGACGAAAGAATTCTCTGGCCTTCGACGGCTCCGCCCATCGGCGCGGCGTCGCCCCCGTAACCGATGGTTGTGCCGATCAGCCATGCGATGCAGGCGATCGCCGGAAACACCGCGCTCTCGTGCGAAGGAAATATCGCGAGCGTGGATGGGCCAAGGGCGTCGAGCCTGCTAGCCAGTTGGTGCGGCCCGCCAACAGCAGACAGAACCCGCCAGGCCAGCACCGCTGCGCCCACCACGAGAACCGTCACCTGGACGAGATTACTCAGCACAACGCCCAGGTAACCGGAGAACCAGACATACAAAACTGCTAGCGGAATCGCGAGCGCGAGTGTTTCGGTCTTGCCCCAACCGAGCACCGGCTGTGAAATTTTGACTAAGGCCAGCAGTGAGATGCCGGTCCAGGCCACCATTGCGATCAAGGATGTCCGGAATGCCAGCCAGAATCGCATCAGTGTTCCGGGCAGCCCTTCAAAACGCAGCTCATAAAATTCAAGCGTTGTGAAGGTGTTCAAGCGCCGCCAGTAAACGGCGAACAGCATCGCGCCGAGAAATAAAGCGAATCCAAACCGGCTGAGATAAATCCAGGAAACCGAGAGACCCGTGACCACCGCCAGGCCGCCGTAGCCAACCGCGGAGTCCGCGCTCACCATAGAGGCTGCGTAGGAAATGCCGGTCATCCAACCCGGCATGTTGCGCCCGGCGAGAAAATAATTCTCCAGACTCTTGCCTGCAAATTGACGGGAACGGGCGGCGATATACAGAATGACCGCGGTATAGGCGAAGACGATCAGAATGTCGATCGGCGCGAGCTTCACGCGGCCTCGCTTCCAATAAAGGTTTTGAGATCGGCGGTTAGCTGCGCGAATAACTTTTCGGTTTCGCCCGGCGCGATGGGGCACCATTGCGCGCAAGTTACTTCATAGCCGCCTTGCGCAAACATTTCGTGAGCGGGCAGATAACCCTTAGCGCCTCCGGTAAGCCCAACCGGCAGGATGAGAAGTCCCGGACATGCCGCGCGCAACGCGAAGCCGAAGCAAGTGAAGATCTCTCCGGCGATGCCGGCAAGAACCAGATCGCCCCAGCGCACAATCTGATAAGGAATGTCGAACTCATCCGGCAGCGTGCTCACCACGTGTTCTTCGGCGAGCACGAACGATTCGTACCCGGCGCCGGAGTGGTGGCGGATATCGGCGGCGCCGTCCGCAAGTTTCGAGAGAACCTGGCGCTTGCGCTCCAGAGTCGCCGTGGGCCGAGTCTCGCGGCGCCGCGCCCGGAATGTCCCGCGAAATGACTTCGCCGGAACCACATTCCGGAGCGGCTGTTCTTTTACATTTGCCACGGTGCGAATTCCGTCCGCGAGGCGGATCGTCATGATATCGAGCGATCTGTCATCGCCCATAAGAACCGGGTCGATGTCGCCGCAAGGTCCATTGAGGTGCAGCAGTACCAGGCCGTTTCCCGCTTCCCGTTCCGCGGCTTGGATCGCCCGCCCCATGCAGTCGCCGGAGAGAAGTTCAGAGCACTGTACGGCCACGCCATGAATGCCAAAATGGCAGAATCCCCCGATGAATTCCCCATCGTCCCGCCGGAATTTGACGATTGTCATGGTGTCGTTTACCGGACCCGCATCGATTACAGTTTCGGGCGTTGCCGCAACGTGCAACTCGGCCACGCGACCGTTTGAAAGCAGCGGCCGCCGATTATAAAGCACATCGCTCACCCGGCCGGCGCAAACCGATACGGTGGTATCCACGCCCTTTCGATCGGCCTCCCTCGCGGAATCCACAATCCGATCGGCAACGAAGGGACCATACTCGACGCCGCGCCGCGTATTGTTGCGATGGATGAGCGGAGAAGAATGAGTATGCGTACAGGTGATGAATATCTGGCTCTCGTCGATCCCGAGAGCCAGCGCGATGCGAGCGGAGGCATCCTGAGCGAACCCGAACGAATCAAAAATGGAATCCACTGAAATTACGACTTGCCGGAAGCTGCCCTGACCGGCAACGAGGGTACGCACAAAGAGCGGGTCACGGACACCGGTGAAACGAACGGCGCGCTGGTACCAATAGCCGATACCATGCGCGTCGATCCGGTCGAGCGGCGGCGTGATATCGATCTTGGAAAAACCGGCCCTGACGTGCTGCTTCATGCGTGCGCACGCACCTTTCGGAATCCGGCGATCGCTTCCTGCATGCGGCGAATCGTGTCCTGGTTGCGTGGTGTTCCAAATTGTGCAAACTGGGTCGTGAACCGGTCGATAGGAGCCAGGAACTCCTCCGTGGCGTTTGCGGGCGTATGGCACATCTCCTGCAAAGCCAAGTAGTCGACAATCGCTTCGGCCGGCATGTCCGCGTCAAACAGGCGCCGGGCCAGCCGAGAACTGAACTGCTCGCGGGTTGCATGAACATCCCAGGCCCGCTCCCGGAACCAATATTCATGCGCAAAATAAGGGATGGTATAGGGGTCGAATTCGCGCGGCGCGGAAATCCCGGTTCCTACACCGTAGCCGCGGCCGTTCCACGTGTTGCCGAAACCCATTCCCGGGTCATAGCTTGTATAGAAGCCGGGCAGCGGGATCTCATCCGGCCGAGGTGCGTCGTTCGAGCCATGCCAATCGCTCATCTTCACGATGGTGTGCCAACGCAACACCAGTGGATGTTCGGCCAGCGCATGATCGCGTGTCGGATCGCCCCATCCCCAGGTCCAATACATTCGCTTGCGATCGATCGCGTCGAGCGCATCCAAATACGCTTTGGGATTGAATTTGCCGGCTGCCACGGCGAACTCGAAATCGGGACGTTCGCGCCAGATCGTCTCCGCAAGCCGACGGATGGCATCAACCGATTTCAGGCTCTCGGCGGGATCGGTGCGTTTGCTACCTTCGCCAACCGGCTCCAGATAGATGCCTTCGGCGCCCGGGAGTAAATGAAAAAGATCCAGATAGTACTGGACCGAGCGCATGACATCGTTCCCGAATAGCTTCCGCTGATGCCAGGTATCCCAGCCGCCACCGATGAGAAACTTCATCCCCTGTTCCCGGGACAACGCAATCAGCGAGCGCACATTCGCCGGTTGGGCCAAATCCGTGCCGGTATATTCGCCGCCGTATTGCGGCAGCAGTGGAAACCCATCCAGCCAGAAGTAACTCCGATTGCAAGTCAGCTCGGAGTTAAAGCGCAGGACTCGGCTCCAATGCGATGTGGAATCGTGCTGCGCCCAGCAGGGCAGCATATAGATGCCGCGATAAGCGAACTGCGGCTTTTTGCGGATGTCCATCGGCCAATCGACGGATACGATGCCTTTCGTCGCCGGCATATGAAAAAAGACAAGCTCTTGACATGCAAACTTCAAACCGGCAGGTGTCTGCGCTAGAAGAACGACGTACTGGCGGTGTCCCTTTTCATATGTGACAATCCGAAAACCCTCCTCGCCCAAGTCCCTGGTTTCGACGTTGAAACCTTCGCGTCCGAGTTCTGCAATCGAAGGATTGTTGGCAGCGTTTCCCGCGACGATCGACAAGGTCTTTGATCCAGCGGACCGCACAACCGGCAATGTCCAGCCGAACTTGTCGCCGGTGTAATCGTTAATCGTGTTCTCTACAATGTGCGCCATCGGCCCGGCGATTTCGGGCGCGATCAACTCGGCTTGGGCGGCAGGCTGTTTCCATACGGCTGCAGGCTCTGCGGCGTACGCACAAAAGCAAGCAAAGAGTATGGAGAGACGCATAAAACTCACGATGCCCTACTGCACTACCGGGGACTTCACCTTTCTGCTGCGCGTGGATTGCACGATGGCGACATAGAGATCGCCGCGATAAGCGTCCGTTGCCAATTCAAACAACTTGCCGTCGCTGGTAAACGTCCTGCGCTTCATAAGAAGCACTGCCCCGTTGCGCGGCATCTGGAGCATCTTTCGATGATTTTTGTTGGGCGCGATTGCCGAAATCTCTTCCTCGCTGCGCGCCAGTTCGATGCCGTAGTTTTCTTCGAAAATTTGATAGAGCGAATGATCGACGATGTTAAAGCGCTCCAGATTCGGACAACGGGAAACCGGAATCTGAATGGATTCGAGCGCCATGGGAACTCCGTCCGCCAGGCGGACGCGATCGATCACGTAAATAGGATCGCCGGGCGCGATGCCGAAATCGGCTGCCACCGCCGCTCCCGCTTCGACCGTTTTGAACGAGACAAGACGTGAAGAGGGCACGCCGCCACGCCGCCGTATTTCTTCACTGAAGCTGCGCGTTTCCTGCTCCTGCTTCACCAGACCGGTTCTGCACGGCAAATGTGCCGCGCCCGCGCTGCCGCTCGATCAAACCCTCCCGTTCCAGCACATCGTTGGCTTGCCGCATCGTCATACGGCTGACGCCAAATCGCTTAGCGAGAACCTGCTCCGGCGGCAGGGCGCTGCCGGCGGCGACCCGGCCGGTGCGCAGCAGATCCCTTATGGCCACGGCGATTTGCAGGTAGACGGGCTCGGTAGCGCGCTTATCCAGGCGAATATTCCAGAGCGTGGAGTTCTCTTTCAGCAGGCGTGTCATCCGGTTGTCTAGACTTGACAAATAAGTATAGACATATTTACCATTCGGTAAAGGAATCTGTCAAGCCCGATATTGGAGAGAGAGGCCGCCGCGCGTTTGCATATCAAATCGCTTTTTCAATCCCTGGCGGGAGGCCTTATCGTCTCCTGCCAGGCCCCGGATGCCGACCCCTTTCGAAATCCGGCGTCCATGGCGCGGTTTGCGCAAGCCGCCTGGCGTGGCGGCGCTGTCGGCCTTCGTGTGAATAGCGCGCCCGATGTAGCAGCGGTGCGGCAAGCCGTTAGCCTGCCCGTGATCGGCATTCAGAAGCGCACACAAGAGGATGGCAAAGTGTTGATCACGCCCTCCTGGGAAGACGCGCGCGAGTTAGTGGCTGCAGGCGCTCAAATCGTTGCGGTGGAATGCACCGCGAGAGCGCTGGCATTCGGGGCTCTGGATCTCGTCCGCCGCATTCGTGCGGAGCTAGGCGTGCCTGTGATGGCGGATGTCGCCACAGTGGAGGAAGCCATTGCGGCCGAAGAGGCGGGAGTAGATCTCGTCGCCAGCACGATGCGAGGCTACACGGAGGAAACAGAACACATCCGGCTTTTTCAACCGGAGTTTATCGCGGCTCTCGTAGCGCGTCTGAAAATTCCCGTCCTCGCCGAAGGCCGCGTGGATACGCCACAACAGGCTGCCGAAGCGTTTCGGGCGGGCGCGCACGCGGTTATTGTCGGCACCGCGATTACGAGGCCGGAAGTCATTACAGCAAGATTTGTGGCCGCGCTTTCTGCGGAAAAGGCCGTTCGAGACCAAGCCACGGTTGTCGGGATCGATTTGGGCGGCACGAATACGAAAGCCGCGATTCTGCCGCCGGACGGCATCCTCCAATCGCAGTCGGTGACACCGACGCCAGCCAATGGGCGCGCTGCGCTGCTGCGGCACTTGCTCGAAGTTTCCACGCTCAAGCTAAACGAGGCGGAGCGGGCCGGAACTCCGGCAAAGGCGCTTGGCGTCGCGACCGCGGGGTGGGTGGACCCGGAGCGCGGCGAGATCGTCTACGCAACCGAAAATCTTCCCGGATGGACCGGCACACACCTGGCCGAAGAACTCGAACACGCTTTGAAACTTCCCGTAGCTATTGAGAATGACGTGAATGCGCTTGCCATTGCGGAGCGCCATTTCGGGGCTGGCCGCGGTGTCGACAATTTTGTCTGCATGACGCTAGGCACGGGCGTAGGCGGCGGCTGTTACAGCGGCGGCCACCTGCTCCGAGGAGCGCATGGTCTCGCGAATGCGATCGGGCATATGACGATACAATCCACCGGCGCACTCTGCAGCTGCGGATTGCGGGGCTGCCTCGAAAGCTACACCAGCGCGGCGGCTCTGTTGCGATATGCAAACGGCAATTACGCCTCCGCCGAAGACGTGATTCGAGAAGCTCACGCCGGCGCCGCGACGGCTCGCAGCGCGCTGCGCGAATATGCCGAATACCTGGCCCTCGGCATCGCCTCGATCGTCCACCTATTGGACCCGGAACTTTTTATTCTGGCCGGGGGAATTGCCCAGGACAACAAAATTCTTCTGGCTGATCTGGACGAATTGCTGCCCGTGATGATAATGGCTGCTAAGATGCGGCGTTTACGAATAGTTTCTTCGCAGTTGGGTTACTACGGGGCCGTCTATGGCGCGGGAGCCATCGCGCGCTCCGTCAGGACAACTTCGTGACCGACCTGCGAAAGCAATTCGGCGAAATCGATATCTATCTGTTCGACCAACTTCTGCGCGGCCGCATCGTTCCTGGTATGCGGATTCTGGATGCGGGCTGTGGCTCCGGCCGGAACCTGTTTTATCTATTCAGCCAGGGCTACGAGGTCTTCGGCGTCGATCGAGATCCGAAGAGCGTGGATGAAGTACGCCGCCTGGCGGCAGCACTCGCGCCGCAACTGCCGCCCGATAACTTTCGCGCGGAGACCATCGAGTCCATGTCCTTCCCCGACGCCTTTGCGGACGTGGTGATTAGTAGCGCCGTTCTTCACTTCGCGCGGGATGACGAGCAATTTCGAGGCATGCTGCAGGGTACTTGGCGAGTGCTGAAGCCGGGCGGACTACTATTCTGCCGCCTTGCTTCTTCTATCGGAATGGAGCATCAAGTGCAGCGTGTCGCCGGCCGCCGATTTTTATTGCCTGACGGCTCGGAACGCTATCTGGTAGACGAAGCGCTGCTGGCCGAAGCCGCAAACGATTTGGGCGGGCGAACGATCGACCCTCTGAAAACCACCGTCGTACAAAACCAGCGATGCATGACGACGTGGGTAATGCGGAAGCACGGCTGAAATATGATGGCTGAATGTTTGCGAAACCGGCCTTTCTGTTTGTTATAGCGTCCGTGGCAGTGACGTCTGCCCAGACCGCCAAAGCACCGCCCAAAATCGTCGCCGGTATTCCCGTTAACTATGACGAAGCTCTGGTGGGCAGCTACACGCTTCCGGATCCTCTGCGGCTGTTGAACGGCAAACCGGTACGCGACGCGAAAACCTGGTACGGCAAACGCCGCCCGGAAATTCTTCGGCTCTTCGAAGAAAACCAGTTTGGCCGCAGCCCCGATGTTCCCACCGGCCTCGTGTTCGACGTTTTCGATAAAGGCACGCCGGCTTTCGACGGCAAAGCTATCCGCAAACAGGTCACGATCTATTTCTCCGCCGACAAGAGCGGCCCCAAGATGGACCTTCTGCTGTACCTCCCCGCGAAGGCGCAAAGTCCGGTTCCTCTTCTTCTAAACATCAGCTTTTCGGCAAACTCCGTCACCGTGAATGATCCAGGCATCCAACAAGGCGAGGTCTGGAACAAAGAGAAAAAGAAAGTCCCCGCCACTCAGGGCCTGGGCATCGGAAAAGTCGATGTGCTCCCGTTGCTCGAAGCCGGCTTCGGTTTTGCCACCGTGTATTACGGTGACATTGAGCCAGACTTCGAAGGCGGCCTTCCGTATGGCGTACGGAAGCTCTATCTGAAAGCCGGCCAGACCGAGCCCGGCCCGGACGAGTGGGGCGCGATTGCCGCCTGGGGATGGGGACTGAGCCGGGCAATGGACTATCTCGAAAAAGATCCCGGAGTAAATTCGAGAAAGATCGCCTTGTTGGGAGCTTCACGCCTGGGTAAAACCGTGCTCTGGGCCGGAGCGCGTGACACTCGGTTCGCCGCCGTGATTGCCTGTTGTTCTGGCGAAGGAGGCGCCGCGCTCAGCCGCCGCAACTATGGCGAAACGATCGCCCACCTGACGGCGCCGGGCCGTTTTCCCTACCAATTCTGCGCTAACTACGGAAAATTTGCGCACCACGCCGATCAACTCCCAGTGGACGCCAACCTACTCGTTGCCCTGATAGCGCCCCGGCCGCTTTTGCTGCAAACCGGCGACACGGACTTCTGGTCCGATCCGAAAGGCGAATTCCTGGCTGCCGAAGCGGCTGGTCCCGTCTACACGCTATTGGGTAAACAGGGCTTAGAAACGGATCAATGGCCGGCGGCGGGAGTGCCCATAATGCATACCCTCGCCTATTACATGCACGCTGGAGGTCACGGCATCCTCCCCAGCGATTGGAAACAGTATCTGGCGTTTCTTCAGATGCACTTACAATAGCTTGTCCAGTTATTGGGTTTCACTTACACGCGGCATTCCCGTACGAGCGGGCCGCGGAGGGGCGACGTAATTCACGAGTTCGTCTACGGGTTTCTTCCCAGCCCAGGCGATACCCCGCAGCAGGGTCCGCTGAATCTGGTAGTTAGAGAAATTGGCGTAGATGTGGCCCTGCATCCAAACAAACGCGCGAGCCGGCTGACCACCGGCGAGTTGGTGTTCATACGTCCAGAGCTGCGGTACGACTTCTCCCTTGTGGTCGCCGGCGCTGCGCGTGGGCGGGATACTTGTCGTCGCCAGCACATGAATTGCAGGATCTTTTGCCCACGTCATTTTGAAGAATGCCTCATCTTCAATCGTGATGTCGGACATGTCCTTCATGATGGGATCCGAGCGGTCGACAACGTCGTAGTGAATTGGCGCGTCCAGGGTGTAGTTCACTTCCCCATGTTTCTTTGCGCCGCCCAGGAGCGTTGCCAGGTAGGCCGGGTCCGGACCGCATAAAGAGTCGTGAAGGTTCACCAAGCCGCCGCCTTTCTTCACGAATGCCTCAATCGCAGATTTCTCGCTATCGATCGGGTAGCCGGCATCGCCTTTGTAAATTACGACAACGTCGGCATGCTCGAGATCGGCGGTAGTGGGCGGATGTAAAGCGCCATCGACGACGGCACCATGCTCCGTCAGAAGCTTGCTCCAGTCGGCAAGAAACTGCGGGTAGTCATGCTGACCCGGAAGATGGGACTTCAGACCCGCCCAGATGTAGATATGCATGCCATTAGGATTCTGGCCCGGCGCTCGAGGAGCATCGCCAGATTGCGCCCAAGCATGGTGTGGCGTAATTCCTGCCATCAAAAGTAAAGATAAGGAGCCGAGTACCAGCCGATTCCATTTACTTGCCACAATGATCACCTCGCCTCCTCATCTTATGTTCTCGTCTCAGGCGGTCTGCGGCATCGGGCGAGCGTTGAGGATCATCCAGGACGTGCCGAACCTGTCCCTAAGCATCCCAAAGCGGAAAGCGAAAAACGTCTCCTGCATCGGCATGAAGATCTCGCCACCCTCCGAAAGCAGGGCATACACGCGCTCCGCCTCGTCTATGCTATCGAGTCCGAGTGAAAGATATACGCTGCGCATCGGTTGAAAGCGATCCGGGGGAACATCGTTTCCGAAGAGCTCCGTGTCCCCGATAGTGATGCGGGCATGAAGAATAGCTTTTTTCCAATCCGGCGGAACGTTCGGCTGTTCGCCGTGGGTCATCATCATTGTGATTTTTCCGCCGAGATGCTGTTCGTAGAAACGGAAGGCTTGCTCGCAGTTACCGCCATAGTTTAGATGCGTGTTTAGTTTCATCAGGCCGTTTTTCCTTTCGAGTGCAGTTTGGGCGTTTGTTCGTACTCGTCGTGACGCCTTACAAAGTCCATGGTGGTCTTTTCGTTGCGGCCCTTAGGGGCGCGGTCGAGGATCATCAAAGTACCAATCAATTCCTCCGGGCCGCGGCCATAGCTCGAGTAGGTATGAAAGATCGTGCCCGCCTCATCTTTTGAGAACGCGCTCAAACCCGGCAGCTCCGTCCCGGTGAAACCAGCGGAAACCGGCAATTCCCCGAAGTTATAAGTGACTTTGCCGGTCGCCCGGTCCTCCTCGCGAAAGGACACGTGATAGTCGTAATTGAAATCGTTGCCGAAAGCGGACACCCAGGGGAACCGCCAGCCCATGCGTTTCTTGTACGCTTCGATTTCCGGTAAAGGCGCGCGAGACACCGCAATCAATGTCACATCGTGATGTTCCAGATGCGGCAGGGCGCCGTCGAGGTGATCGACCAGGAAAGAGCAGCCGGGGCAGCCCGCCTCCCAACCAGGGCCAAGCATAAAGTGATACACGATCAGTTGACTGCGGCCGTCGAACAGATCCGCAAGCGTCTTCTTTCCTTGGGGCGTGTCGAAGGTGTACTCCTTCTCGACTTTTACCCACGGCAAAGCCAAGCGTTCGGCGTTGATCTTATCGCGCAGCCGCGTGGCTTCTTTCTCCTTAACGAGCAGCGCTTGGCGCGCGGCCAGCCATTCTTCCTCGGATACAACCGGATGATTTTCAATGTGGTGTTCCATTTATTCCTCCGCAGTCAAGGTTAACATGATACGTTGGTATCAACGTTATGCCCAGGAAGGCGGCCGTTCCTTACGAAACGACCATTCTCGTTCGCGATTGCTGCCTCTGCCTGCATGTGCAAAGGGCCGCGCGGGCCGTTGCGCGGCGTTTCGACGACGCCATGCGCCCGCTGGATCTGACCAACGGGCAATTCTCGCTGTTGATGGCGCTCAATCGCCCCAAGCCGCCGGCGATGACAGAGGTAGCGGCGCTGCTGGTCGTCGATCGCACAACATTGACCGCAGCACTGAAACCCCTGGAGCGCCGTGGCCTCCTCAGGGTTACGATAGACCAAGCGGACCGGCGCAGCCGCCTGATGACGCTGACACAGAAGGGCCGGCGATTGCTGGCTCGCGCGGTTCCAGTTTGGGAGCGTACCCACCGCAAGGTTGAGGGCCTCCTTCCGGATGGAAACCCCGACGGCCTCCGGAACAATTTACGCGCTCTCTGTTGAGCGAGAAAGAAGGGTCTATGAAACGCGCTTTCCTGATAGGAGCGGCGTCCTTAATTGCGGTTGCCGCATGGTCTACCGAGCACGGCGCGCGTCATCTGGCCCTGCGCTCGCGAATCGAACTGTTCCGGGGCGGCGATCAATGGAACGAAGTACGCGTCGATTATCCCTTTGATCCGGCCAAGAGCGCGTTGATCGTTTGCGATATGTGGGACAAGCATTGGTGCAGCGGAGCGAACGTAAGAGTGGCCGCGCTGGTGAAGAAACTCGAACCCGTTCTCGAAATCGCGCGCCGCAACGGAATGATCATCGTACACGCGCCGTCTGAAACCATGTCGTTCTATGCCAACGCGCCACAACGGCAGCGCATGCTCTCCTTACCCGCATTTCAACCGCCCAAGGAAAGGAACATCACCGCACCGCCCTTGCCCATTGACGATTCCGATGGCGGCTGCGATACGCCCGGCGAAAAGGAGCACCGGGCCTGGACCTGCGAACATCCGGGCTTGAAAATCGCGCCGGAAGACTACATTTCCGACAACGGGCAGGAGATCTACAACCTCTTGCGTTCGCGCGGCATCGAGACAGTCTTTTACACCGGCGTCCACGCCAACATGTGCATTCTGAACCGCACTTTCGCCATCAAGCAAATGACTAAATGGGGCGTGCGCTGCATTCTGTTGCGGGACTTGACGGATGCCATGTACGGTCCGCAAGATGCGCCGCACGTAAGCCATGGCCAGGGTACGGAATTGGTGGTCGAATACATTGAAAAATATTGGAGTCCCACGGCGCTTTCCGATGAACTGTGCCGAGCCCTCGAATAGACTCAGGCGGAGACCAGTGTCGTGAGCGCACGCGGCGGCTGCGTGTTCAGGCTCCCGAGCACGCGCTCGACGGTCGCAAAGAGAGTCTTGGCATGCACGGGTTTGGTTAGATAACCATCCATTCCCGCGGCCAGACAGCGCTCCAGATCGCCTGCCATTGCATGCGCGGTCATTGCAATGATCGGAACATGTCCGCCGGAATTACGTTCCCTGTTGCGGATCGCCGCCGTCGCTTCAAAACCGTCCAAAACGGGCATCTGCACGTCCATCAACACGCAATCGAACGTCTCTCGCTCCAGCATTTCGAGCGCCTCCCGGCCGTTGGCGGCCGTACTGACACTATGGTTCTGCTTCTCGATCAGTCGTCTTGCGACGAGCCGGTTCACCCGATTGTCTTCAACCACCAGGAATCGCAGCCGCGAGAGATCCTTGCTAGCGACGGGCAGGTCCGCATAACCATCGTCAGTCCGTAACTTTTCTTCCGCCCGAGCCTGTATGCTACCTAGCCGCACGGTGAAGTGAAATGTTGACCCTTTCCCTTCTTCACTTTCCAGCCAAATCTTTCCACCCATCATTTCGACCAACTGAGACGAGATGGTCAGCCCCAGTCCGGTGCCTCCGAAGGTCCGGGTCGATGAGCTATCCGCTTGAGCAAATGCGCTGAATACATACTTCTGTTTGCTTATGGGAATTCCGATACCCGAGTCCTCCACACTGAAATGCAGTTCCACTTCCCCGCCCTTCTCGGACAAGCGCTCCACTCGGATTACCACCGCTCCGCGCTCCGTGAATTTGATGGCGTTGCCGGTCAGGTTCACCAGAATCTGCCGCAGCCGGCCGGGATCTCCCAGTACTCTCGACGGAACATCCGGCGCGAAATCGCAGGCCAGCTCCAGATTCTTCGCGGCGGCGCGGACGCCCATCAGTGTCAGCATCGCCGCGATCGTTTCACGTAAGTCAAATTCGATAACTTCGAATTCCAGCTTCCCGGCTTCAATCTTCGAAAAATCCAGGATATCGTTCAAAATTCTCAAGAGTAAGTTGGCGGAAAGCTTGACGCCTTCCAGATACTCGCGCTGCTCGGCGGTCAGTTCGGTACCGAGCGCCAGGTCCGTCAACCCGATAACGCCATTCATCGGCGTACGGATTTCGTGGCTCATGTTGGCTAAAAATTCGCTTTTCGATCGATTGGCCGCTTCCGCTGCATCTTTGGCCCGTTGGAGACGCTCCTCGCTTTGCCGCAGCGATTCTTCCGATCGCCGCTGCTCGGTAATGTCTCTGGCTATGCCGAAACGGGTCGAATCGTCTCTGTTGAACGTTGTTGTCCAGTCGAATATTCTGTACGAGCCGTCCTTGCAGCGATAGCGATTGACAAAATGCTTGGTTCTATATTCGCGGCTCTGTTTGGCGATCTCGTTCAGAGAGCGCTCCAGATCGTCCGGATGAATGAACTCGAGCATGGGAGTCTTCAACACTTCCTCATGCGTATAGCCAAGCGTGGTCTCCCACGCCGGATTCACCTTTTTGAAATACCCATCCGTGGAAACGATACAAGCCAAGTCGGGTATCAGGCTGAAGAAGAGGTCAAAATCGCTCGCCTGCCGAGCCTCTTCCTCCGCTCGACCGCGCGAGTCCTCTTCAGCGGAGCAAGCGCACATTTTCCCGGCGGTACCTGGAGAAGCCATTTCGACCGAACGACACACTAGAAATATCGGTCGAAGGTAGGCTAGGCTTCACTCGAAGTGGGCCAAATCAAGGGCTAGGCCGGGTGGTTGAGAAGGGCTAACCCAAGTTCATCGCGCTAAATGTTTGACGATCGCTCCCTCGCGGTCGCGGCTCAGCAAACTCTTGAAAACATGAGAGTGTTAGCCGAGCCGCGACTACGAAGGAACACCCGGGCTTACTTGGCCTTCACGTAGCGAACGATGCCCGTTGTCAGCAAGTTAACGCTCGAAGAAATAGTATGAGCGCCGGTTCTGGGCGCTGCCAGAGCGGCCGCTAAATCGATAACGGCGAGATAGCTTGGAGTACCCGTCGCCCAGGAAGCCGCCACGCCATAGGCTTTTTGATCGTTTGGACTGGTGTAGGCGGTGGTCGTGTGCGGATCGAAGCCGTTCGCGAAAGGGGCCCCGTCCGGTGTCGCCGGCAACACTGCCAGAACATAGTCGACAATAACCGGGGTGCCGGAACCCGACGTGGCAGGCAGTTGGATAATGCCAATGCTGTTGCCGCCGAATTCGCCCGCGACGACGCCCAAATGAGTGCTGCCGGGAGCGACAGCCACCGCGCTGGCGCCAGCCGCCAAGTTAAGAAATTCGGGCAGACTATAGACGGCGCTGGGCGCGGTCCATGAAGTTCCCGTGAATGTAGCTTGCTTCAGATCGGCCAGGAAGACCTGACCGGTTCCTTCGCCGACCGTAAGCGCGATACCCGTCGTGCAGTCCTCGCCCGCCGAGTCTGCCTCGCCAACTGTGATAGCTTTGGAACTCTCCGTTACCGTGCCGGGGCCGGGAACTCCCGGGCCGGTGATCTGAAAAATGTCGTAGTTCAGACTCTCGTTGGGAGAAAGGATCTGGTTCGAAAACGGATCCCAGAGGACATCTTCAGAAATTTCGTGCGTAGCCGGAACCGGAGCGCCGAAGGTATTGGTATTCAGATCCAGGAACTGTAGTGCGCTGGTGGCGCCGGAGAAACCCATCGTAATAACCGCCTGATTAGTCACTGAATTTACCGCCACGCCGCAGTTGAAGCAGGTTCCGCCCGAAAAGGAAGCAGTGGAATTACTTGCACTCTTCACGGTGGTAGTCACCGAAGTCCCCGAAAGCAGGTACACGTTGGCACCCGCTCCGTTGGCGGTGCAGACCGATACGCCCGTTACCGAATTAGTCGAGCAGGAATTAATAAAGTCGGTGGTTGGGATGGATGTGAAACTCCCGCCACCTTCAATGGGGACAGCTTGCACGCCCGTCCCACGGTTGCTCCACGCGGAATTCGGAACGTACGCGGTAACCGGCGCCGTTCCTCCAGGCACAGCCGCCGGCACCAGGATGCCCATAGAACTCCCCGGGTTACAGGAGCCGAAGACCGTGGCCGTCTTGGTCACCTGGATCTGGGAGCAATTGCCGCTCGTGAAAGTCGTTCCGCCCGAGGACATCCCGCTGACGGAGACGAAGTAGAGTCCGCTGTTGAGGCTGCCTGGAACCAGGAATTCAATTCGATCGCTCGTTCCGATAATTTGCGTCACCATTAAGCCGGGTGTGGTCGCAACGGCTGCGCCGCCACAGGTGGCGGCCAGGGTGACAGTAGTATCCGCCGGCGGAATTGGATTGGGGAAACCCGATCCGGCAACCCAAACTTGCGTGCTGCCGGCCACGCCCGAACTGGGCGTAGTGCTCGTGTTCAGGTGTACCGTGTTTTGCGCGCGCATAGCGGGAGCAAGCGCGAAAGCGGCCACCAGCACCGCCGCGACCGAAAGCACGCTGCGCGCCCGCGACCTCCGGACCAATACCAGAATCGCAAGCCCGCCACAAAGCAAAAGCCAAGTGGCTGGTTCGGGAACAGCGGGGCCGCCGCCACCACCTGTCCCGGCCGGGGACGCGAGAATCAATCCAAAATCGCCATCCTGCAGCAAACCGGAAGAATTGGTAATGGTTGTGCTGAAAGACGGGTCGGCGGTAAAGCTCGATCCATTGTTCAACGTGAATGTGGTGGTGGCGAAAGTTCCAGAAAGGATAGCCGTGGCAATTGGGTCGATTGCCTGATTAAAACTCGGATTTCCATCAAACGACAAGCCATCGGAAGCCAAGGTGAAATAACTGGATCCGAACGTGGACGTGGTCCCGGATTTGAAGTGTACTTCGAGACTAAGACCCGACAAAGAAACCGAATTTGTAATTGGGAAAGTCATATCGGGCGCCGGAGTCGAGTTAGGACCGGTCCCGTTAGTTATATCGAATTCACCGACGTTTGCTGGAAAAGTGAGGTCGAATGAAACGTATCCCACATTAACAGTTGCTGGGAAGGCCAGAGTGGCGGAAATGGCGGCACAAAAGAAAAGGCGGAAGGGTAGAAGAATTAGCTTGCGCATGAATTTAACCTCCTCAATTCGCACACAAACACTCGGAATAGGTTTACCCGGAAAATATAACCCGACCTTAACTGCCGGTCAAGGATTAAAATAAAAATGTTATTCCTCGTAGTAATTCAGGTGAGCTAAGGTTCAAAGGCTCTCCAGAAGTCTGCGTGAAATTGCCAGCTCGATGCGTTCGCGCTTGTCCCCGGGTGATTCTGCCACTATCCGTTCCTCCGCGGTAATCGCCTCTCGGACAGCGGCGCGCGCCTTATCTGGATCGCGATTCCGCTGGTAAGCATAAGCCAGAAAGCGGACTGCGCGAGCGCGGCTTCCACGAAGCACCCGGTCATGCGGATTGCGCGCAATCTCCTCATCGAAGAGGCGCAGGCCCTCTTTGGCCATATGGACAGATTGCCGCGGATCGATCTTCCCTAGCGGCAACGACAATTTGTAATACGCGCTGGCCAAGCTGAGGCGTGCAGAAGCGTTGTTCGGGTCCGCGGCCGCAAGCTGGCGGGCCATTTCTACATAGCGGCCAAGCGCGGCCGCTGCCTCGCGCGGCTTGCTTGGGCAGTTCCCCGTTTCACTGTCATAAATTTCCCCTTCATAATTTGCCGCTGCCATCCTTTGCCTGAGATAGCTAGGATTGTCCGGTTCGGCGGCAAGCAGAGCGTCCATAACGGGCGCGCGCTCATGAAGGGCCGCCAGCGCTTCCTCGCAGCGCTTGTTATCGGCCAGCGCCCAAGCTAAGAGCGTCGCCGCCCGGTACGCTCGAAGGCGAGCCTCATCGCCCGGCTTGCGTCGAAGATACTCGTCGTGCAGCGCGGCAGATTTCCGGAAGAACGTGAGTTCATCGGCAAAGTTGCCGGCGGTTTCGCTGAGATCGCCACGATTGCCGGCGATTCGCGCGGCCAGTATCAGCAATTCCGTGTTCCCGGGATTTTCCGTTCGGAGTCGATCGAGCAGGGCGCCGGCCGCATCCAGGTTACTCCGGGCTTCCGCGAAGTGGCCATTCAGCATCGCGAGATACGCTAACTCGCTGCGGAAGAAAGCGAGATCGATCCGATAGGCGGGATCGAGAGCGGCGGCGCGGCTCTCGAATGCAATCGCGTTTCTGAAGCTCTGTAGAGCATCGTCCGCGCGTCCCAGGTTCGGCTGCCCTGGAGCGCCTTGCGCTTCTGCGACCTTCTCATAGACGTGGCCGATTTCGGCGAGTAGATTGGAATCGGTACCGGCGCTCCGGGAAAGCTTGTGGAGATAGTCGAGCGCGGTAGTCACCATCTTTTCACGGATCTTCGTCGAGCCGGGAAGTTTCGCAACGTCATCGTGCAGTTCGATAAAACGATCCGCAAGTTGGCGCACTTCCAGAAACCGCTGCTGCGCTATATCTTGCTCGCGATTCACCACGAAAATTGCGGCCGAAAGACCGGCGATGGCAAGCGCGACCGGCGTAACCGGCAGCCAGTGCCGGCGGAAAAATTTACGGCCTCGATACCATCTATCGGTTTTGCGCGCTCGGATAGGCCGCGATTCGAGAAAGTTCTCCAGGTCTTCGGAGAACTGGTCGATAGTTGCGTATCGTTCCTGCGGTTCCCTACGCAGAGCTTTCAAAAGAACGATCTCGAGATCCCCCTTGAGCGCGGGCGCGAGCTGGGCAGGCGGCCTGATCTTTCCGGCGGAGATGACTGCCACAATGTCCTGTCTCGAATCTTCCTTAAAGTGATGCGGCGGCGTGCCTGTTAACAATTTATAGAGCACCGCACCCAGTGAATAGACATCGGTCGCGGTGCTGGCCGCGCCGCCAAGCGCCTGCTCGGGGCTGGCATAATCGGGCGTCAGCATGGGCATGCTGGTAAGGGCCGGATCGCTGATCAAATCGAGTATCTTTGCGATGCCGAAGTCCAGTAACTTCGGCTCTCCCTCGGGCGTGACAAGAATATTCGCGGGCTTTAAATCGCGATGCACTACTAAGTTCCGGTGCAGGTAACTCACCGCCGCGCATACCTTGAGAAATAGAATGACCTTGAGCCGTATGCTGAGCCCAGCCGCATACAGATCGATACTCTTTCCCTCGATGTACTCCATTACCAGATAGGGCTGTCCGTCTTCTCGATGGCCTGCGTCCAGCAACTTGGCGATGTGGGGATGCGAAAGATTCGCCAGAATTTGCCGCTCGGCAAGAAACCGCTCGCGTGATTGGCTGCTGTCGGCACCGGGCCGCAAAAGCTTGATTGCGACACGCTGCGCCACTTCGCCATCCACGCGCTCGGCCAGATAGACGGAGCCCATGCCGCCCGATCCGAGCAGACTCTCCAGACGATACGGTCCGCAAAGCATGGTCTGCAGCTCGAAGCGCGCCAACGCATGCCGGGCGATGCGGGCAATGTCTCTGTCGAGCGTAACGGCGGAACCAGACTCGAACTCGAGCAGGCTAATCACTTCTGCCCGTGTTTCCGGATCGACGCGGTGTTCCTCGAAATGCCGGTTGCGGGCCTCGGCCGACAGATCCGCGACTGCGTGAAAGATCTCCTGAACCCGATCTCTCATTTAGATAGAGACCTCATGGTTAGCTACTTCGGTCCCAAAAACCCCGCTCCTTTTAGTCGCGGCTCGGTAACTTGCCGTAAACGTTCCAGCGCTGTTTCTGAGCCGCACCCAAAGGAAGCGGTTCTTGAATTTTGCGGCGGATATTAGCTAAGACTAACAGGTATCGCGGACGTTTTTTCCGTTTGTCCGCGCCTTGGCCGAGGCAGCCGCTACTCTCCTCGCAGAGCGTCCACGGGTTCACGGCCGCGGCTCGCAGCGAAGGCCGTAAGCTGGCTACCAATACAGGAATCAGGAGAACCGGAATCGATATCCCAAAACGCCAGCGGGTCGTGGGGCCGGACGTTATAAGAGTTCGCTTTGCAACAGCCGCGTAAGCGAAAACGCTATGACTCCTCCGGCAGCTAATCCAATCACGGCTGGAAACAGCGCACGCGAAAGAAACAGAGCGGATATCTACGTGGGGGTAGCCCCGAGCGCCATCCGAATTCCAATCTCCACCGATCGCTGATTGACCGAATACGAGACCACGCCGTAGACGCCCACGCAGGCAAGCAGCAGTGCGAGTGCGGCAAATGCTGTTAACAGCCCCATATTGAACCGCGGCTGTGCCACCGATTCGTTCAGCCGATCCTCGAGTGTCGCCACATTTCAAATTGCCTGCGTGCGATCCAGCTCGTGTACCTGCTCGCGAATCGTTCGGATCAAAGGCTCCGGAGCCAAATGCGAACGCACAACGACGGTTCGCCCAATAATAATCGAACCATCTGCCAAAAAACATACCTCTGGTCCGGCCGGTTGGGCAATTGAACCCGCCGTTCCACGCACGTCGCCCGTGACACCGATGATTTCAAACTGCGCCATGCTGTTGATCAAGCGCCGGCCAATCAAATTCCCATTGGGCGGGTACTGCCGCGCAAACTGCCGGTTCACCAATACCATCAGCTTTTTCGCATCCATGTCGCTGGCGCTGAAAGTTGCGACCCGCGAGTATAGGGATATGCATGGCCTGCAGATAGTCGCCTGAGATATGGCGATCTTCTACATTTACGGTGTCGTTAGAGGCCGTGCGTGGTTTCCAATCTACATCGAAGCTACTTCTTAAGTGCCAATCCACGGTCGGCAGCGCACTGATCTCGCCAACAGCGGTTACGTCGGGCAGAGACTTGATTTTGTCTCGAAGCCGATCATAGAAGCGGCGGCCCACATCCGAGTTGCTGTTCCAGGGCAGATTGATTTCAAATGTCAACACCTGATCGGGCTGGAAGCCCAGCGGCGAATGGATCAGATGCCAAAGCGAGTTGGCCAGCAGGGAAGCACCGACCAGCAGGACTAACGAAAGCGCCACTTCGACGGATATAAATACGCTCCGGAGACGTTCCGGAAGCGCTGCCGGAAACGCGGAGATCTCCACGCTTGAGATTGGCATTCAGGTCCACCCGGCGGCTCTGCCAAGCGGGCGCCAATCCAAACACGGTGCCTGTCGCCAATGACACGGCGACGGCGAACCATACGGTGGGCCAGTCCAGCCCAACCGCGGCAGCGCCAAGTCTGCCCGGCAACTTGGCAGCGAGCCAATGCACTGAAGTGAAAGCTGCAAACAGACCTGCCGCTCCCCCAAACAGTGAAAGCAAGGTGCTTTCGGTCAGGAACTGGGCCAGGATACGTCCTTGAGACGCGCCTAGTGCGCGGCGCAATGCCACTTCCCGCATTCGCACCGTTGCGCGCGAAAGCTGAAGATTCGCCATGTTGATGCAAGCGATGAGGAGAAGAATGCCTGATGCCGCGAGCAATACAAGCAATGCGGGCTTCATGGCCCCGTAAAGGTAATCGCGCAGCGGCTCGCTGCCAAATTTCCAGACGCCGTCGGTTCCGGGGTATTCTCGCTGCAGCCGCTCGCCAATTTGCCGTAACTCTTCCTGCGCCGCCGCGAAGGACACACCTGGTTTCAGCCGCGCCAAAAGATTCACGAAGCGTGTGCCATTGCCCCGATATGTCCACTTTGCCGGGTCAAACTGCGCCGCGGTCCAGATCTCAATTTTCCTCGGGTAGCCGAAATTGGCAGGCATCACGCCAACGATGGTTGCCGGCTTTCCATCGAGCGTGACCTGGCGGTTTACGACGTTTGGATCGCCGCCGAAAACCTGCTGCCACGCCGAGTAACTGAGGACGGCGGTCTGGGGCATGTTGGGCCGGTCGTCGATCCTCGTGAACGTGCGTCCAATAAGCGCACGCCCCCCGAGTATGTCCCAAAAACCTGCGATGCTGTTGAAAAACTCTTCTGGCCGGGTGCCACTCATTGCGCTCGCTTTCCGGCGATCCGCTCCGGCACCGGGGCAATGGCCCGTTTTAGGCCATCACTTCTCTTGGTTCTTTGTTTTGGCTCAGAAACTTTATCATCGTTTTACGTTCTGGACTGTTGCCGCTAAGAAGAACTGCTCCCTGACGTGCGAAAGACCGCGCAGGCGCAGCCTTTGGAGTCGAATGTTGTTGCGCAGCTCCGAAAAGAGCACCTCTATTTTGTTCCGAGCTCGGCGACTGGCTGTGAATTCGGGCGTTTGGCTGAGCTTTCTGACGTGCTCGCGCACATCTTCATACCAGTTGATCTTTAGTGTGCGGTGAGTGGACGGCGTGCACGCCGGCTTGTGCGAACAGTCCCTGCACTGCGAGGGTTTCGCACCGAACACATAGCCCTGTGAACCTCGACTCATCCCTACATAGCGGAGTAACTCGCCTTCCGGACAGCGGTAAGCGATCTCTTCCGGTACTGGAGTAAACTCATGCTGGGTGTAGAAGCCGTTTGTTTGTTGCTTGCGATCGAGCACGGGAATGTGTGGTGCGATCTGCCGATCGTATAGCCAGGCTAAAAATTCACCCGTGCCGTAACTCTTGTCAGCAGCCAAGCTCACAGGTTGCAATCCAAATCGCTCTTTGGCTCTGTTCAACATCTGACGCGCGGCAACGATTTCTTGACTGAGCCGTGCTGGCGTTGCCATGACGCCTGCGATGGTGCAGCTTCGATTGTCGATCAGATAATTATCGTAGTAAGCGAATTCTGAGGCTCCTCGCTTACTGGACAGCGCTGCATCTGGATCTGTGGTCGAGATTTTGCAGGGTGGCGAATTGCGATACCTGCGAGAAAGTTAGAGGTCTTTCGGTCTCCTCGGTGCCGGCCGGATCAGAAGCCTGCGCCGGCTCCGCTACAACGACGTTCTCGCGCTCGACCTGCTCCACATACTCGCGTACCGTGCGATTGACCTTGGCGACCTCCACAAGTTCATCGCGGGAGATTGCGCGGGCAGGACTCGCATCTGCGCTGATCTGCGTACTGTCAACGGATAAATCACCGCCCTTCAAGAGCCCTACTTCCATACACTGTTGAACGACCCGCTCGAATAGGTCAAGGAACAGCGACGATTCCTGAAAACGGCCGTGCCGATTCTTGGAAAAGGTGGAATGATGAGGGACCTCTTGATCAAAGCCCAGCCCGGTAAACCAGCGGTAGGCAAGATGCATCCCAACATCCTCCACAAGACGACGCTCGCTGGTAATGCCGTACAAGTATCTGATCAAGAGAATGCGCAAGAGCACTTCGGGATCGATCGAAGGACGACCCGTGTGGCTGTAGCTCGCATCTAAAGTATTGCGCGCAAAAGCAAAGTCGATGTGCCGATCCACAAGTCGTAACAGATGGTGTTCGGGGACGTGGTCGTCTATCCGAAAGTAGTAAAACAGCGACTCCGAACGCATGGTGTGACCCATCATAAAAAGCAGCGCGCCTCCGTAGAACGTGATCGACAACGACATCAAACAAGAGACGTCTTTCGACAACCGGAGGTCACCAAAACGTTAGTTGAAAAGATCGTTTCATATTATTCGGGGCCAAGAACAAGCGGCCCGAATGAGTTGTCGATTACGGCCTTCCATTCTCCGGATGGCTGCTTGCGGAACACGGTAGTCGCGATAAATCGCCGCGTTTGAGAATCACTGACCGAGTCAGGCCGAACGAGTGTCCAGCGAGACAGAAACAGCGCGATACCGTCCGATTCCAGCACATAACTCTTGATCTGCCGAGCCGTCTGCCTCGAAGCTAGAACCTGTTCGAAAAATGAACGTAGCTCATCTTTCCCGCGAGCGGTCTTGCCTGGTTCAGTGACAACTACGGCATTCTCTTCATAGAAATTCAGAATTGTCTCTATATCGCCGGCATCGAAGGCTCGGTCAACTATTTCAACTGCTTGCTCCGGAGTGTTTGGGGTCATTGCCAGGCACCTCAACCCAGTATCATTCGTCAGGCTCACTTCTTTGACGGTGACAGAAACTCCACATATGCCCGGGCAATTCCTTGGCGGACGAGCCGGGGGCTAATTCGGATACACGCCTCAACGATTAGCGGACCTTGTCGCGCTCGACGATCAAGCTACACTTGGCTGTTGATTGTGTACCGGCGAATCAAGTTCAGGTTTCTTCTTGTTGTCATTATCTTGTTTGTCGGCGTTCTGACCGGCACGGTCTACAACGCATACCAGAACTGGCACTTGAGTCGACTTTATCCCGTGCCAGGCAAAATCTATCAGGTAAATGGATACCCGATCACTTGTTACTGCCTCGGCGATGAAGGACCGACTATCGTCTTAGAGAGTGGTCTCGGAAATGACTGGCTTGTTTGGCAGAAGGTGCAGAGCAGGCTGGCCAGGACCAATCGTGTTTGCTCCTACGATCGCGCCGGCATCGGATGGAGTTCTCAGCAGCCCGGATCAAGAGGCGCCCTGACTGTAGCCAGGCAGTTAAAGCAGCTTCTGACAGTGCAGGGATCAATGGCCCGCTGCTGTTAGTTGGACATTCGGCTGGCGGACTCTGTGCAGAGGGCGTTTGCCGGGCTCTTTCCAGATAAAGTAGCCGGTCTCGTTTTCGTGGACGCGTCCAGTCCTGAAGCATTTGCCTCCTCGAACCCTGAGCCGCGAAAAGCCTTAATCGCTGAACGTCATCGAAAGGCACCGTGGCTTTTTCTTAAAGTGGCCACCGGCCTTGCAAGACTCACCGACGATTACTGCAATCCAAACACCATGCAGCGCATTCCAGCCGCTGACGGTCTAGCGAGGGCGGACTTTGTCGCCCATTCTTTATGAATAGTTGGCTTGGAGAGTGGGACACGTTTGAACAGTCGGCGGAAGAGGTTGCGAAGCTGTCCTGTTGCGGTTCGATACCTCTTGTGGTGCTATCGCGCGATCCTAACCCAACTGGCTCGGACCTCAAGCGAGGAGATGGAGATCGGAAATGGGACGAGATACAGGAGGCGCTTAAAAGACTCTCTTCGCGAGGAGCAAGGATTATTGCGCTGCGGAGCGGACACTACATCATAGTGGATCGACCTGACTTGATTGTGGAGGGAGTTCAAGACGCTAGAAGACGAAATTCACGGCAACGCTAGCTCCATTCGCTCTGGAGAGACTGTTTCCCGCTAGCTCTATCCACCCCACGAATACATAGCTTTTCTACTGGCCAGAAAACGCCCAAGCCGAAGTGAGCCTTATAGGAGACATACGACGCAAATCGCACGGCGGGTTTTTCAACAGCATCGGAAGGTTTATGCAACGCAGGACGATGACGGTGCAAATCCGATATGTTGCAAATCTGATATGTTGCAAACTGAGCAAGCGGATCCATTTGTCCAATTGAGCAGTTTATTCGAACACTCGCCCGACAATGAAGACTGGCCCGACAATCTGGCGTTGCTATTCTGTCCGCAACGCCTCCATGGGATTGAGCCGGGCGGCCCGGCGCGCCGGCACGATTCCCGCAGCCAACGCGACTGCTGCGAAAAACAATGGCACCACAGCGAACGTCAGTGGATCGTGTGGCGCGATGCCAAACAGGAGACTCTTCAGCAGGCTGGAGGCCGCAACCGCTAAGCCAATCCAAGCAGCAGCCCAACCACTATGGGCTGACTCCAGTTCTTAATACTAACAGTATGACGGAATTGGCGTTAGCACCGAGTGCCGCCCGCACGCCGAATTCGCGGCTCCGGGCCGTAACCGAGTAAGCCATTACGCCATAGATTCCGATTGCCGCCAGCGTCAGTGCCACGCCGGCGAAGCCCGAAAGCAGCCAGGCGCTGAATCTCTGGCGTGGACGTTCTCTCCGAGGACCCCCTCCATCGCTCGCACATCTGCGATCGGCGACGGCGATGAGCCGCTGAATGATCTTGCGT
>CAVQHR010000004.1:0-1419178 GCA_963712395.1 Bryobacterales bacterium | reverse complement strand
AGCGCGTCCTTGGCGCCAGCCTCCAGCCTTTCGGGCAGCGTTGCTTGCAGCAACTCGCTACCACCGCCTTGAAAGACCCTAGCCGAACCAACGATAGAGGTCACGAGCGACTCTCGACGTTCCTTTGCGAGCCGATGGCGGCTTTCTATGCTTTGCCGCGCGGTTTGACCTTCGGGCGAAGACGGCACTCCCTTGATATCGAGAACCCTAAAACCGGCGGATTCTTCGGCTATGGCGGCTTGCAGCTCATTCACCTCTTTGCGCTGAATGTACGCGAACAGGACGGGGCTGGCATTGCCGGCCGTTTTCGCAGCGTTCAGGAAATCCTTTTCGGGGTACGAGAATTGGTCTCGGATCCAGATAACGATGCTCTCGCCGTCAGACGTGGGCACATCCTGCGTGCGCTGCACATTCCAGCGGCGCGGCTCCTTGGCCGCGCCCTGCACCAGCTTGACTAAGTTGAGGGCCTTCTGCATCTCAGCGGCAAAGTACTGGTCGCGCTTTTCCTCCAAGAAGGGCGCGTCGTTGCGGTATTTGGCTTCCAATTTCCGGAACTCCTGGTCCCAATCGCGACCTTCCTGCGTTTGCATCAGGTATTCGTCGCCGACGCGCATCAGGACGCTTGCATCAGAGAGATCCTTCAGCAGGCGATGTACTTCCGCGCGCAAACGTCCGTTGTCTGCTGTGAAATCCTCGACGAGCAGGTCGGCGATATGGTCCTTATTGGCCCGGACGCCGAGGTCGGCTGCAGATGAACGCGGCAATTGCGAAATCAGGAAGATGGTAGAGCAGATGCGTTGCTTCAGGATGGATTCGGGAGTGCCTTCTTGGCCGAGAGCCGCGATTCTTTCGCTAATTTCCCTGGGAAGGACATGCATGGTCACCAATTCTGGTGCGCAGGCGCCTCGTACAAATCGTCAGCAGGTATCACTCGCCCTAAAGAATGCCCAGCAACTCTAACAAGAGAATCGTGGATGATGCGCAACTGCGAGCGCAAGCTGACTGTGCGTGCCGGCCGCATCGATCTGGCGGAAGCAGTTCTCCCAGAAACGGCGGCGAACCGGCAGGAGCGGATAATCGTCGACGATGATCGCGCGATCCTCGATGGTCTCGCCGATCCGTGTCCCCTGCAATTGGCGCGATACTTCTCCGGCGTGTTTATCAAGCAGGGCACGCACATCCGTGACCGCGGTGGGCTTCTTTTGCAGGAGAACCTTGCGGGTGACCGTCTCGACCTCCGCGTCGGAAAGCGGAACGCGGATCGTGAAGCGGTCGAGCAGGTAGGTCAGAAGCTGAATTTCGGTGAGCGCGCTTTGGCCCGCCGCGACGACCATGACATGGCTGTCGAGCTGCTTCGAAACGGCCTCGGTGACTTCCGTAAGGAGCGAGGCGCGCTGCTGAGAGTCGCCGATGTATTGCTGCGCCTCGTCAAGGATGAGTAGCGTGCATGGCAGCCGGCCATCCTTGCCTTTCAGCCGTAGCACGTCCTTCACGACAGACAGGAACTGCTCGGTCGTGATGTCCGTCGTTTGAGGCGGAAATTGCGCCTTGAGAAGCTGCTTTGCTTCCGCCTCGCTCGTGGCGAAGTTGGCGTCGGCGGCCATGACGGCGCGGGCGATTGGGCCACTCACATAGAGATTGTTGAGCTCGCGGTCGAAGGACCTGCCCGCCGCTTCGACGGCGGCCTTCACCTTGTCGAACTGCCCCTGCGAATGGAGCCACAGACAGAAGCGCGCCTGGGGATATTGCCCAGGGAGGCCGACGGCGCGAAGCAAAATAGCCAAAATCGTCAGGCGCACGTTATCGGTCGTGCCGCTGGGCAATGCCCCGGCGGCGGCGATCAGACCACCGGCGCGTCTTCCGGCCGTGTCGAGTTCACGCAGCAGAGCTCTGAGATCTTCGGGAATCGACGGCACGAGGCTTCGTGCCGTAGCGCCATCGGGGAATGCGGTGTCCTGCCAAAGATGGCAGAGCATTTTCAGAAGATGCGACTTGCCGCTCCCGAAGAACCCGCTGACCCATGCGCCGCGTTGGCTCGTCTTGCCGAGATTGTCGAGGAACGAGCGAATGATCTTCTGGACACCATCGGCGTACTGCCCCTCGCAGACGAATGTCTCGAGTTCGCCACGCAATTCCGATTGCGTTCGCTCGTCCCGGGTATCCGAGATGCGCGCCTGGCCCTGATTGACCAGAGGATGAGTCGCCGGGTCGCGCTGAAGCGTGTCTTTGATCTTCATGTGCTTCCTCCTTCGCCATGCAGTGTGATCGGTACGGCGAGGTAATTCCAGCCGTCCCGAGCGTCGAGGAGGCGGTAATTATTCCGCTCAAATTGACCCGGAAAGAAGATGACGAGGCGCCCTCTGATGTCCGCCTCGATATTCTTCAGGACTTGAGAAATTCGTGCGAATCCAAAGAGGGATCCTACTCCGATGACAGCCACCACAGTATTGGAGGTAACCTCCGGCTGTTGAAGCATGTCCCGTATCCGGCCGCCGACGAACTCGGGAAATTCCGCCTCCAGCTTTAGCTGAAGGTCCTCAGGCGAGGAAAAGTATTCGTCGCGATAATCGTCGGCTGCCATCCATGCGGCGAAGGCGTCGGAAAGATCGACCTCAAGCCAGTCGTGCCCGGCCTCGCGGGTGGCGGTCTCGAAGGCGAGCTTGCGGGCCCTCAGCGTCCGTTCGAGCTCCTTGTCATAGACCACCATCACGACGCGCTGGGCGCCGGCGATACGTTCGCTGCCAGGGCAGTCCGATGTGGTTCTGATATTTGTCAGCGAGCTGCTCGATTCGTCCCATCCGTTACCTCCTGACGTAAGCCGGGTCCAGCCCGTCTAAGTTGAGATCGACCACCGTTCCGGAAATGCGGAGGTCGATCAGGTTCAGTCGCTTTGCTTCGACTGCGAGCTGCATCGCATTGGATACGTCGCAATCAAGTACTTTGACCCATGCCGACCCTGAGAATCCGCCAGCGCGAATCCAGCCGCTTGCGCGAGATACAGTGCAAGAGCTACCGATTCCGGCTTCGCCTGCACCTTTCGGCGGTGCTTGAAGGTTCGGCCTTCGAGGTGGCCGGATTGTTTCCAGGAGCTGGCCGCGTTTCGCTGCACCTTGTCGACAGTCGCGGCGTTCAGTCGCTCCCCAGCTTCGTGGGCGAGCGACTCGCGCAACAGACCGCGTGACAGCTCCGCCCCGATCGGCGTTGCAAGCACCGACGGAGCGGTGGCCAGCAGAAGCGGATCACGCGCTAGGCTGACCAACAAGGCGAGTTGTGGCTGTGCCTCCGTTCCGACCGTCCACAATCGGCGGAGTACGCGAAAAACCGGAACCTTGGGATCCAGCGCATACAGTTCTCGAAGCCGCTGCAGAGTGGCTTGCCGGGTGGTTGCAGTGGGCTTGTGAAGACAGTTTTCCTCGACTATTGCGGCGGCATACCGATCAGCTTTGGCAGTCGTCGGCGACCTCCGCGAGTACACCGCCGAGTTCCGCCAGCATCATCGTTCGGCTGTTATGGGTTCCGAGCTTTCCGACCCGGAACCCCGCTTCGATGGCCGCTCGCCGGTCCTTTGCACCGGGAGGGAAGAAGTGTAGCTCCATTGCGCCCTTATGCAGCCCGAGGCGCAACGATCTTCAGCGAGAGGACCTGCTCTTGCAGGATGGAGACCTGCTTTTCGAGATTGGCTTTCATGCTGTCGGCCTTCTGGCAAAGCTTTTCGCCGTTGTTGCGGACGGTCTCCGACATCTTCTTCATTTCGAGGAGTTCGGCGACGTGTTTGCCGATGGCGCAAGCGGCCGTCTCGATGTTCTTGAGCGCTTCGGCGGACTCCGAGTCGTGCTGCGCTTCGCGGATCACGAGTGCGCGAGCGACGCTCAGAGCGGCGCGGACCAGAACATTCGTTCCGGGGTCGTCGGCATCCCAGATGACAATCAGATTGTTGCCGTGGCGCTGGAACGGCTCCATGTGCTCCGGCGCAGAAGCTTTCGCAAGGACGAAGATCCCGATCTGCGCTCGCCGGTTCTTGCGCGCTTGCTCGAGCTCGCCAAGCGCTGCTGGAACATCGTAAGATTTGTTGCTCTTGGCCTCCCAGACGATTCGCGCGCCTGGCGCCGCGCTGTCGCTTCCGAGTTGGGTCACGAAGTCGCCTATTTTGCAGTGGGTGATTACGCCGACACTGCTGCCCGTCGGTTCGTGTACGTCATTGAGCCGGTGCGCTTCGAACGCGAGCAGGTGGCCCAGCCGCTCCTCGAACGTGACACCGTGGAGGGTTGAGGCCGCGGCGGACTTCTTTTGTGTTTCGAGCCGTGCAATGGCTTCGCGGATTTCAACGTGGAATTGATCGTTTTTGGCGGTCAGGGCTTCGATGGTGCCGGAGATCTCGCGTTTCAATCGAGCTAGCGCGGAACCGTCATCATCCAACGTCAGGGTTTTGCCGATCAGATCGTGTGCCGTCTCTACTTTCTTGACCAACCGCGACAGAGCGGAATCGGGCTTGTCGAGCGAAAACTCGCCGACTAGGGCCGCAATCTCCTTCTTCAGGTCGGCTGTGAGGTTTCCGTTGCAGTCACGGACGCGTCTGACGAGGCGGGAGAGAGCGGAATCTTCGCTGTCGAGCGAGAACTCTTGGACCATTCGCACTTGCTGCTCCGTGAGAACGGCCTGGATGCCCTTCTCAATTCGTTTCTGCAAGCTTCCCGCATCGTCGGGAGAAACAGCCGAAACAGTGGACTGTCCGATCCCAAATGGGTTGAGAGCGTACGGGCCAAGGTCGAGTTCTCGGGTGCGAGGTGATAGCGAAGCGCCTTCTCAAGTTCGCCGTCATTGCGGACCAGCGATTCGATACGCTGGGGCAGAGTACCGGTCGAGGGATCGAAGTAGGCCTTGAGTGCCGAAGCCATGTCTGACGAGAGCTTCGAAGTGCGATCGGTCAGCAGCTCCTTAAATTCCCCAATCAGGTTTTGGCCGGCTTCGCGGATTGCGGTCGAATCCACCTCGCCTCGCGCTTGCCGCAGCGCCATAACACCAAGCTTAATGGCAGTGTGTGCATAGAGATCTCGGTCCGGGCCCTCAGGCACCTTCTCGAGCTCGGTGATTACCTCGACGTCATTGATGCACAGCCGGACAGAGAGACTGCGCACGTTGTTAAGTTGCTGATTTTCCACAGCGTCCTCCGATCAGATATAAGCAACTCTGCCGGAGTCGACGTGAGCAGCTTTGCCGTACTTCATTTGTATACGAAGTCAGCAAAGCCCGTCAATATACCTACACAAGTCTGACGGCAAGTTTGCCGTCGAGAATGTTACCCCTCCCGGTTTGGGTAGTAAGGCGCGTCCAGAATAATGTCTCGATCCACTCGGACGTTAAACTTCAATCCCACACGAATCTTTATTGTCGGCTGGATATTCATCTGCCGTTCCGTCAACTGCGAACCGACTCGCCCTAGTTCCTGGCCGACCGCGCTAGCTGCCGTATCTCCAATATTTGGATATTGCAGAACGCTCTGGTTTCCTCGGCTTTGGCTAAACTCGAATCCGGCCGTGAGCAAACTCGAAAGGATGGAGTAACCAACCAGCCGCTTCAAGTGATTGTCCACCTTGCCGCGCAATCCAGCGGCGCCGGATGCATCCTGTCCGACCATGCCGTTAAGATCGATTGACGAAGCGTCTGGAAAAATGATCCGATTCCAAACGATCTGAACTCCGTTCTGTCCGTAGCCGACGTGCGAATCGTACGTGCCAACCAAGCGTGATCCCTGCGGGATCAAGAGATAACGCCCGGTTGCGGTGTCGTACACGTTCTCCGCGACGAGTGCGCGGATCTCGCCCGGTAGGTCGGAGTTGAGGGCCTGCTCCAGCACAGCCGGGATGTCCCAACCGGCCTTAATCTCGTACTTTGACACAGGCGGGAGCCGCGCTGAATTCAAGTAGTCGTCTGTCTTCGAACCGCGCGCTTGCGCGAGAAAATGCTCCTTGTCCGATTGACCATTTTTCCGGTCGTAGTTGTTGCCTGCCGATGCAGAGGGTATGCATGCCGAATTGCCGGAGCCGCTGACTTTCTTCAACAATCCCTGAAGTCCATCCATCGCAGCATCGGTTGATGAAGTGGGCATTGCGGCTCCATACGGGGACGTCGAATTTCCCTGCATTCCAGAGCCGCTCTGAATTGTAGTTGGCGCTGCAATCGCCTGCATCTCCCGCTCGTATGCGGTGGCTAAACGCTTCTGTTCTGGAGTTGCCTCCGGTAGCTGCTGCACAGTGGATACCGCCTGGACGGGTTGCGGTGTGACGGCGCGACTTGCCGATATAGGTTGAGACTTGGTCTTTCTATCCGGAGTGTGAGTCGATCCGTCCTTTTGGCCGGCATCATTTAGATTAGGCACAAACGACTGCCCTGCGGCGTTGCGAGATGCCGTAACCGTGCCGGCCGGGATGTTCTTGGTGATTTCGGCGGCGGCGCTCTCGGCGGGTTGTGCATTCTCGCGAGTATCGGCTCGCAGGGTCGCCTGCATCTGCTTAGCATGCCGTTCGTAAATGCCGTAGCCGAAGAGACCACCTACACCGGCCAATGCGGAAATCGCGACGAACCCCGCCCGTTTGCTGACTCGAACGGTAGGCGGGGTCTGCGGGGTTAAGTCGATACCGGATGGAGATTCGATTGGCTTCTGCTTAGGACTTTCTTGCTGTTCCACGGACAATCTCCACTTTCTGCGCTTTCTTGCCGTTTCCCAATACGAGCTCGGCGCGGTCAAATAGACGGTCCGCGATGTAGGTGTTTCCCTTCACGCGGTAGTTAACCATTTCCGGTTTCCCATCCGGCCCGAGGGCGACCAAGACCGGCAGTTCTCGCGCGGCGGTATCCGGGCTCATTCGGATGTACGTTTTTGAGCCGTCATCAAACACCTGCAGCGGCTTCATGTACGTATCCTTGCCCTTGATTTGATAATCGAAGTGCAGCGAGTCCAGGCTTGCCGCCGGCAGTGCTTCCACTCTCTTCATGCCCAGTTACTTTAGCCGCGTGATCTTTCCAAGCGGCTCTATTAGCTGCGTCGTTCGGGTACGCGAATGACACACGCGCAATGTAGTCTACCGGTTTCGAGATCAGCCGAAGGTAATACGCTCTGCGGTCGGTCGTGATCAGCAGGTTCGTGTCCAGTCCGGAGTCCTGCGGCTTGATGACGATCAGGGTCGTTTGCTCGTCCGCTTTGCCGTAAAGCGCCGGTGCGATATTCCAGCGGACCGAGTCTCCGATCTGCGGCTCCCCTACGAGTTGCTCACCAGCCTGCAACTCAACAATGCAGACCCGCAAGGGCGCACAGACAACAGTCGGCAGTCCCGCACCATACGTGTAGACAACGCGACCGTCCGCGCCGGTTGATGGTGTTGTGGTCTCCGTTAACCATTTCTCGCTTACTTTGACAGCAGCTTGTGCCGTGGCCGTAAGAGGCATGTCGGAACGAGGATGAAAATCCTTTGGAACGGTAGTGCCAGGCCCTTGAACCGTAAGGTTTGGAATAGACGTAGGCGGCGCAGTGCCTTGAAGCGCCTGGAGGTCCGCCGCAATCTGGCCTTGCAACGGATCTGCATCGGGCGGCAGAGTCGGAGGCGTCCGCGTAACATGCACTGGAGCACGCCGAATGTCCGGCGTCGGGGCCGTCTGTGCCGTAGCTCAGCGTTGCCAAATTGCAAAGAATGAAACCGATAGACTTTCGCATTGATTGCTCCTAGAGAACTTTTGACCAGGACGCGTTCGTGATGTAGATTCCGAGTGGATTCACTCGCATCTGCCGCTCGTCTGTTGGAGGATTCACGACAACGGTGAACGCACCCTTCCAGCGAACTTGCTGCGTGACTTGACCCTGCAAATCGCGTGTCGTCTCGATCCACTCGACCTCGTATGTCTTGTTACTAGTGGGAAGAACCGATTGCACATCGACGTTCACCGTCTGAGTTTCCGCTCTCTTCTGCGGTGGATCACCTCGGTAAAAGTCGCTGATGACTCCCATTGCCGCGCTGCCGTTCGCGATGTGATCGTAAACGCGATCAACGGCTTTGCGCTGCGAGATTCCGTCATTTGTAACCAGTCGCAGATCGCCAACCCATTCGAAGATTGTGGCTCGCAGAAGTTTGTCATCAGCGACTGAGGCTTGTTCTGCCGGTCCCGCAGCGACTTGGCGTCCGAGGCTGTCAATCGCGACGACGTAAGGAACCACTCGCGAGCGCATCGACAGCGCGATCAAACCGCCAGTTTCGAGCACAACTGTTGTCGCGCATAGCAATGCCATGAACCGCCAGTTCTTTGCACGCGTCACTAGGGACCCATACCGCTCGTCCCACTCTCGTTTCGCGGCAATATATGGATTCATGCCGGGCGTGGAGCCCTTTCGTGCGACCGGCGCACTTGCAACCGCACTCGCCCGCCGGTTGCGACGATGACTTGATCGAAAACAGCATAGATCTCCTGTAATTACTCGTGATGCTCGATGTTCATGCGTGGCCCACCAGCGTGAGGGGCAGCATCCGACGGAATTTGGCGCTGAATTTGTTGCAGCGTGTTTCGAGCACTCTGAATCTTAGAGGCCCCTTTTGCCAGCAGGTTCGCGTTCCCGGTCTGCCCAGTAGTGGGGGCCGCCCCACCCTTGCCGCTGCTCCCCGACTGAATGTTAGGCGGTGAGACCTGTGTCGTATTGCCGCTCTTGGACGACGAATTAGAACTCGCCGGTCCGGGTGATTGCGTCGGGGGTTTCGGAGTACCTGCACCCGCTGCACTCGCGCCGGCGGACCCGCCCGCCGCGCTTGGCTTGAAAACCGCTGCGCCGTGCCCGGCAGCGGACAAGCTGGAACCTATTCCCGCGCCGCTTGCTGGGCCACCCGCCGCAGCCGCCGCTTGTCCAACCGCCATAGCGCCCCTGCCCGCCGCGCCACCAGCAGCAAGCAACGAACTTCCGCCAGTGAACGCGGCAGCTCCCAGCGCGAGAGCACCGGCAGCGGTTGTGGTTCCGGCGCTTATTAGATCACCGCCAGTCAGCGCCGGAGAACCGCCCATCACGCCCGCGACAAGCTTCGGAGCTTGCCAGCACAATGCGAGAAAGATCAATGCGCCCCCCATAATTGAAAACGCTTCGGTGGCGGGTTTGGCGGCATTTGCAATGTTCTCCGCATCGCTGAGCCAGCCGACAGAAAGGTTCATACCGGTTCCGATCAGCAGATAAAGCAACATGATCTTTACGCCTATCGAGATCGCAAGCCCGATGTAACGCTCGACGTATGGCGCAGACCATCGAGAACCGCCAAACCCAAGGAAGACAAAGCCGGCCGCAACGAGAATGTAGCTTTCGACCATCGCGACGACGAACTGAATCGTGATGCCACAGAAGGCAAGCAGGGTCAGGCACGCTGCGATAACCAGCGCCATCGAACCGCCGAAATCTTTCAGGATGCCAGTGGTAGAGGCTCCATCGATCAAAGCCCCTGCCATATTGAGGCCGCGAACAAACACGTCGCTAGGAGCGAGAGGGCCGTTTCCAGAAGCATGCTGTCCGAGCGTCTCGAAACTGTCGGTGATCGCGGGAATCCAGACGCGACCGTAGATCAGAAGAGCATAAAAAACGCCGATGGTCATCATCTTGCGGACCATTGCAGCCGTCCAAGACTGAAAGTCCTGTCGTTCTAAAACCATGACTGCCGCGCTCCAGGCGAAGTCGATGATTGCAAGGAGACCGAAGAGGGCGTGCGTTGCTGGCCAAACATTCGTGAACCAGGTCGTCCGCTGTGCTCGGTACGCGCTCAGAATTGAGCTCGGTGCGTACTGCGGTGCGGCGCTCAAGACCAGCGAACAGCACAAGATCACTGCCGCGCAACTTACAAAGCGCCAGGCCGATCGTTTTGAAATCAATTTCGTTCTACGCACAGACACACTTCTCCTGTCCGCTCTCCGAGCGGTTCTTTACTCGACGTTGTTGCTAACTATTTCCAGCCAGAGCTGAAGGTCTGGTGATCGCTATCGAGGCGCTTATATGTCGAAGCTGCAACGGTTCGAGCCGCCTGACAGACACGTCCTTCGGTTGAACCTCCCCACTCCACACCAGCCTTTTGGCGCACCGGCTTGCATTGGACATCGATGGATTCCGCCGTCTGCCGGTGCTTTCTGAACCAATCCTGTATCGCTTCCGTAGAGGTTGCCGAAGAAACATGTCCGGCACCAGCCTGTTCGAACCCCTGCACGATGGGGCTGTTGGGTTCCGGTCTGGCGCAACTCGCAAGCATCAGCGCAAAACCGGCGAGCACTCCAGCCAGGAGATATTTCTGAATTTTCGTTGTACGGTGGAAAGGAAGTCGGTTCATTTATCTGCAATTCCTTTTTCCATTGAAACCCGGCCACGATTATCGCCACCCCGATTGCACGGTGTACCCGTCTCCGCTGTCGCGCGAATACTTGAAAAACTGTTCGACAGCCGCGTTGATTGCGGCCTTCTCCTGAACCTCTGTCGCTTCATAAGCCTGCTTGCTTTGCAGGTCCGCCAGCATCAATTCACGTAATTTCATGAGCTGTTCAACCTGCTGTTCTGAAATCTGGTCCATTACCTGAAGCGCTTCCATCCGTCCTTGTGCGCCTTGAGACATGGACCGCAATCCGGCTAGCACGGTTTGCTCATTCTGGAGTTGCGCATTCTGAAGACCAGCCGCGCGCAGCGTGCCGCGGATAGTATCCAAAGTCGTCTGAGACCAGTTCCGGTAATCGGTGAAGTACGCATTGGAGTTATAGGCGTATCCGCGATAGCGGCTGCGAAACATTGCGTCAAGGTTCGCCATCGAATACGCTAGTCCCATTCCGCCCTGCACAATGGAAGCAAGCTGATTCATATCCGACGTGATTGGTCCGAACATTTGGGCCGTGAGCATTCGGCTGTTCCGAACCATGTCCAGCGTCTGATGAATCTGCTCGCTGAGCTGCTGGCCTTGCCGAATGTACTGAAGCACGAGCTGGCCGTGATTGAGCAATTGCGTCAGCTCGGTTGCGAATACGCCACCGGCCCGCGACGGCACCGGGTTATCGACAAGCAACGCCAACATCAAAGCAGACGTCGTTAGGCCCCTACGCACATCGCCCTCCTCTCAGCGGGTAGAAGCATAGGCTCCAGATACTCGGCCCACTCCGGCAGACCTCGCCTCCTAAGCCACTCGGCTTGCCAAGCAAACCCATGTTGATCCATCAAATCCTGAGCAATCTTCCGTTCCTGCTTCCCATTTACGCCGACAAACGACAAGGCGACACCCCCGAGACCGAGCGAGATCAACCGCCGCCCTAAGGGTGAGACGACGTAGTATTGACGCTTAGGAATTGCGCTCTGCAGAATCTCGATTTCCCGGTCGTTCAGGCCGACGCGGTCATAAAAGCGGTGCGAAGCCGGATTGGCGGCTTCGGCGTTCGGCAGCAATACCTTTGTCGGACAGGTTTCCACGATCACATCGCCGATCTCTGAATTGAGGACGTCGCTTAGATTTTGAGTTGAGAGGATGACCGCGCCGTTCATTTTGCGAAGCGTTTTGAGCCACTCGCGCAACCGCTCACGAAAGAGGGCATGGCGAAGATAGACCCACGCCTCGTCGAGCACTACAAGTGTCGGTGAGCCATCAAGCCGCTTTTCGATGCGGCGAAAGAGATAAAGCAGGACCGCAACGACGGCTTTGTCCCCGAGTTGCATCAGATTCTCGGTTTCAAAGGTTACGAACCGACCTGTTCCAAGCACGTCCCTTTCTGCGTCAAGCAACTGTCCCAGTGGGCCACTCAGCGTGTAGTACTGCAACGCGCTGCGAATTTCTTCATCCTGAACTTCAGCGCAAAACTCCGTCAGCGTCCGGGCCGGAGATGATCGAAGCTGCTGCACTGCTTCGGTGATTGCTTGACGGTGCTTCGGGCCGACAGTCATGCCCTGAGCGACACAGAGGCCCTCAAGCCAATTCACAGACCAGGCGATGTCTTGGTCTGTGTCAATCTCGCGCAAAGGGCAGAACGCCAGATGTGTCTTTTCGCCGCCAATGTCGTAGAACTCGCCGCCAGTCGCGCGGTTAAGCACGTAGAGCGAGTACCCTTTGTCGAAGGCGAACACTTGGGCATCTGGATAACGGAACCACTGCGCACTAACCAGGCCGAGCAGCGTCGACTTTCCCGCACCGGAAGGACCGACGATCACGGTGTGCCCAAGATCGTTTACGTGGAGGTTAAACCGGAACGGGGTTGCGCCGGTCGTGGCCCCGTATAGTAACGGCGGGCTTCCCTCCGGCATCAAGGCCGAAGGGTTTTCGCGCAAGCCCGCCCAAACCGAAGTGATCGGAAGCAGATCGGCGAGGTTCAACGTGTGCAGGACCACACGGCGGACGTTTCTGTATCCGTCGCCGGGCAGGCTGCCGCGCCATGCCTCCACCGCGTTTACCGTCTCGATGCGCGATGAAAAACCCTGGTTCTGAATGGCCTTCGCAACCAGAGCCGCCGACTCGTTTGCGACTCGTTCGTCTTCGCTGAGGCAGATGACCACACTCGTATAAAACGCAAACTGAATGTCCCCGGAACTGGCGACGCTCATCGCTTCCTCCGCATCAACAGCCATCTGCTGAGCGTGAAGGTTTATCGCTCCGTTTTGCGTTCGGAAGATCTGATCCTTCCAACCGCGAACCCGGCTGCGCCACTTCTTGCGAGTCTTATCCAGATAAGCTCGCGCCTCCTCCGGGTCCATCAGAATGGCGCGGGTGTTCCAGCGATACTCAATTGGCAGCGCGTCGAGAACGCCGAGAATTCCGGGAAAGCTTGTGCTCGGGAATCCGTCCACAGCGACAACTCGAATATGCTTGCCTCCGATCCGTGGTTCGATACCGGCGGTAAAGTCGGCAGCCGAAAGTGTGTCGTTCAAGTAAGACGGGATCAGGGGCAACGTAAAGGGATGATCGTCACCGGTGATCGTGCGCCGGATCGTCCTCAGAAGGTTGTCGCGAGGGAAGTACTCACCGAACAATCCTTCGGTCGCTTCGGATTGTAGCCGCGTCGCTTGGAACAATGATCCGAATACTTCCTGAAACTGCGCGACTCGCACTTTGAATGCGGACAATGCCTGATCCGCAGCCGACGGCCTGTTCGTCTGCCCTTCAAATAGCCAGCCACGAACGTTCTGCTCCGCCTCACTCGGAGGCAAATATGTAAGCGTCAAAACGTACTCGCTCTCGAAGTGAGCACCTTCGCTCGCGAATTGTTGCCGCCGTTCATCGTCGATCAGTCGCGTGATCGGATCTGAAAAACAACCGTCATCCGGATATCCGGGCGCGCGGCTTCGAATCGCATCGCACTGAATCATCCATCCGCTTCCAAGCTTGAGTATGCTGTTCAGGCGAGCGCTGAGAACCGCCATTTCTGCGTGCGTTGCCGAAGCAAGATCCGGACCGCGAAATGACCATGCGGCCATAAGGGATCCATCCTGCTGCAGGAGGACTCCATCCTCAATAAGAGCGTCGTAGAGCAGAAGGTCTGCGAGACTCTGTGGCCGCGTACGATGTTCATTGATCTGCATCTATTACCTCCAGTGGCGCGGCACCGGCGCATACCGCGAATACAATCGGCTCTTCGCAGGATAGAAGTTGGCGTAACGAACATGGCGTAGGTAAACGTGGCGCATCATTGGGTCCGCTTTCCCCATGCGCGTCAGTACCGCGACCGCGGAAAGCCAAAATGCGACGCCAACAATTACGCCCCACCAGGTCGCAAGCGTAAAGGCCAGACAAGCCGCAGTGAGACCGGAAAACAGCACCAGCTCCCGATCAGCGCCGAGCAGCAGATGCGGCCGGTTTGCCGACTGGTGAATGACGATTTCACGCGTCTTGTCGAGATGTTGCACGTTAGATCACCGCTCCCGTAATGCCGAACGCGGCGCTCATGATGTTCGTGGCAAAGACGATGACCGCGACAACGAGTCCCATCAAGGCGGCACGGCGGGCAAACTCGTTCATTTCTCCGCCCCAAAGGAGCGTTGCTCCCGTTGCGAAGATTCCGATGATCGAAACGGAAAAGGCGACTGGGCCTGTCAGGGAGGCTGCGATCAGCCGGAGGGGGGACTCCCACGGCATCGCTCCAGTCGTTCCTGCATGCAGGGTGGCCGCCGCCGCTAAAGCGAGGGCTAGCCGGTAAGCCATTCTGTATTGCCTAGATCGGATGGATAACTGATTCATATAGGGACACCTCTAATGGTTTTTTCAGACGTATTGGACTTCGTAGCGGCCATCGCGACATCCAGTCACGAGTGCGACCTCACGAACTTTTCGACCCGCCGCAAGCGACGGTTCCTCGTCGATGAACACGACGACATCGACCGCCTCGGCAATGAGGCGCTGGATGTACTCGCCCTTTGGTGCATTCGCCCCTTCGGTGACGAGACTCTCCAGCCGCTGCAAAGCACTTGCTGCGTCATTGGCATGGACTGTTGCGATGCCGCCGGGATGCCCGGTATTCCACGCCTTCAAAAGGGCATGTGCTTCCGGTCCGCGAACCTCACCGACAACGATGCGCGTGGGCTTCAGCCGCATGCACGCACGCAGACAATCGAGCATGGACACCTGCAAGTTTGCCCGCAGCTCGACGTGATTTCGCATCGAGCATTGCAGCTCGGATGTGTCCTCAATCGAGATGACACGGTCATCCGGCGCGAGCTCCGCCATCGCGTCAAAGCAGGCGTTCAGAAACGTTGTCTTTCCGGAGCCCGTCGCACCCGCGACGAGGACGTTCTTCTTCATACGAACCGCGTTGCGAATGACCTCGGCATGCGATAGACCGCCGAGCCCTGCTCGAAAAAGATCATGACGGCGTGTCCGGTTCAGTGGATCGCCGCCATTCGTGAGAATTCCTGACTCCTCGTAATCGGCTAATGTGAAGATTTTTTTGGGGCGCAGACGTATCGCGAACATCGGTTGGGCAACTACCGGCGGAACGATACCCTCGAACCGGCTGCCATCCAAAGGCAACTCCGTTTCAAGGATGGGGCGGTCGTGATTGACCGTCGTGCCACGCCACGCTGCAATCGTGTTGATCGCACTCATCGCCTGGCCCGGCGAAATTGTCCCAACACACACGAACCCTTTCCCGATCCGCTTTACCCAAAGCGATGAATCCGCGTTCAGCAGTACATCCTCGGTGCCTTCGTCGGCGAGCATTGAAAGGATCATGTCACCGAGTTCGCGCTTGAGCTTGACCTCGTATCGCGTCCGTTGCTCCTCGTTCTGCACTGATTGACCGGTTGCCATTGACTTCTTAGGAACGGATGTTATATACCCGATTAAGGCGGTGATATATCCTGCCCGTTGCCTCACTCTCTGAAGCGGCGAGTAGGCTGATTCGGGACAAGAGACGACCTAATGTTCGCGGTAATCCCTGAAAATTACTTTGAAACAGGTGTGGTGCCGATCTGCATCAGCCAAGTTGATGGATTCGGCAACTCAGTTTTCCAGGGTTGGATTGACGCCGTGCCGCCAGTCGCGGACCCGCTGCGTCGGCTAGCGCGAAAACTCGGGGACATTTGGCTTGTGTCGCAATTGACCGAAGAATCAGTACATCAGTTGTCAGCAAGGCACGGCGAAGTACTTGGCCCTGCACCGAGCTCGGCGATATACAGAGACGCGGCCTGGCGAGCGGCGGACATGCAGGCGGGAGGTCGCCGGGAGCGTGAAGGCCTGAACATTCAACTGGTAGACGCCATGATGGCCTGCCTCCGCGAGCCGGACAGCTTTGCCCGGGCATATGAAGATGCCGAGTTCTTCGAGCGCCTGCTTCAGGAGATTGGCGCGAAAGACATGAAAGATGTCGAACTGATGGTCAAGATGTACCTTGCCGACGCGGAGGACGACATTCCGGCGACCTTTGGGATCGAAAAGAAGACGAGCACAGCTTGGCAGAGTCTGTCGAAACGCTTTCTCCGTGGCATCCGGAAGGCCGCTAACTCACTCTGAATCCAAGTACACCTGAATGCAATAATGACAATGTTCTGATGGCAGATGAGTCGCGCCCACCAAGTCCCGAAGAGGTAAAGCGTGTTCTACAAGAAGCCGTCCTGCGTCACTATCCGAACCCCGAACGCATCGGATGTCCGGGCACTGAAGTCCTCAAACAAGTAGCGCGCGAGCAGCATCCTTACGAAAACTCGCATTGGGAGCACATTCAGCACTGCTCGCCTTGCTACAAGGAATTTCTCGACTTCAGGCGCGAGTTTAAGCAAAGGAAACTTGCCGCGAACAGACTGACATGGGCGAGCGCGATTGCGGCGCTATTCTTGATTGGATTCGCTGGCTTTCTGTGGCAGCGTCACGCGCCCGGCGATGACTCCCCGGTTGCCGTGCTGAATCTGGAGAGTACAGCAATCAGCCGTGGCGCTGGTCCCGAGCAGGCCGAAAATATCCAGCATCTTCCGCGCCGGTCAGGCCGATACGAGGTCTATCTTCCTCTGGGCAGCATCCCCGGCCAGTACCAAGTTGAATTCCGTCGCCCTGGTGATTCCACTCCTGTTGCGACGTTTACCGGTTCAGCGGCCATTCGAGGCGGGACTACCGTCCTTCGAATCACAGCGGATTTGACGAAGATTCCGCCGGCGACGTATTCCTTTGCTTATCGCCGCGATGGAGGCGAGTGGAGAGAATTGCAAGTGGCACTCTCATAGTCAAACAACTTTAGTCCGGTCGAAGCGATTTAGAGCAACATTTCACGGATAACCGATCAACTGCCCGGAACGGCTCATACTGGCGGGAGCGGGTTCTATGGCCAAGTGCGTACATTGCTCTACCCTTCCCGACTACCGCGGATCTTCCCGTTATCCAGGCCTACGCCATGGACGCGGACAAACAGACCATCCTTTGGCAATCGAACGCCGGTCAATCGACGGGTGGTTGCATTGTCACCTCTCGCGCCGCAGGACGACAGCTCATCGGCGTGGCTTCCGGAATGAAGTCGCCATGTGGCCAGGAGGCGCCCAGTAGAGCCGTATTCTCGTGTCCGGTTTGCGTTGAAGCGCGCGCTCAAACGTTTAAACGAGCGCCTCGCTTTTCGAAATGCTTCGAATAAGCTTGGAGCACGACCGAGGATTTACATGCTTCGTAGTCGAAGGGTCGCTGGTGAGCTTTTGCAAAAGAGCTGAATGAGGGTTGGCGACAGGTCTGCGCCTCGAGGGAACGCCCTGGATGCCCATTAGTGGACTTGATTCGCCTGGTGAACATTGATTGTGTCGGCAAAAAAATTCTGATCGAGATGTAACGGAGTGGTGTGGGATGGGGTGTAACGACGAGAGCGGTAATCGAGGAGATTACGCGTAACCAATGAGGGCTTCTCCTTCCACGCGGTCCTCCGTCGCGTATAATCGCAGCGGGAAAGAGCCGGCTACCCCCTCGGTGCGAGATGAACAAGAACAGATACTTTACAATCGCCGTGGGCGCAACCTTAGCAGCGCTAGGCTGCATGCAGTATTCGGCGGCTTCGTATGATGCAGAGCCGCGCATGATCACCCCTGCGAATATGCCTCGCATCGGCACAGTCGATGAGCGCTTCCAGTCATACAACGTCGAGATGGTGGAAGTCGTCGGCGGGAGGTTCTGGAAGCCATACAAGGAGGTGAATGCTGTTCTTAAGAAGTCGCCGCCGTCTGCTCAGCAGCCCGGCTCGAATCCGGTTGGAATGGATCCGAACCTGTATCAGTATCGGCCACCGATCGATCTGACCAAACCACGTTTACGCAGGCTCGCAGCGGCTCTTGGGCCTGCTTACGTCCGCGTTAGCGGGACATGGGCAAACACTGTCTATTTTCAAGACTCGGACGCTCCGGCTCCGGCAAGTCCACCCAACGGTTTCAGTGGAGTATTGACCCGGCGACAGTGGAACGGCGTCGTCGATTTCTCTCATGCTGTCGATGCGAAGATCGTCACGTCGTTCGCCACAAGTCCTGGGACCCGCAACTCCGCCGGTGTGTGGACTCCCGACCAGGCAAGGCGGCTTCTCGCGCACACAAGGTCAATCGGCGGCAGCATTGCTGCCGCCGAGTTCATGAACGAACCTACTTATGCAGCAATGGGCGGTGCACCGAAGGGCTATGATGCCGCATCTTACGGTCGCGACATTGCCGTCTTCTCACCTTTCATTAAGCATGCTGCCCCCGAACTGACGTTCCTTGGGCCCGGTTCCGTGGGGGAAGGAGGCGTACTAGAAACCTCGATGCCCGGCATGCTCCACTCTGAAAATCTGCTCAAAGCCACGGGGCCCGTTTTCGGCGTGTTTTCGTATCACCTGTATCCAGCCGTTTCGGAACGCTGTGCGAGTATGGGCGCGTCCGCGCAGACAACCGCTGCAGCAGCGCTTTCGGAGGAGTGGCTCAACCGCATTGACACAATCGACACGTATTATGCGGATCTGCGCGACAAATTCGAGCCGGGGAAACCGCTTTGGATCACCGAAACAGCCGATGCAGCCTGCGGCGGGAATCCATGGGCCTCTACTTTTCTGGATAGCTTCCGGTATCTCGATCAGCATGGCCGTCTGGCAAAGCGTGGCGTGAAGGTGATTATGCATAACACGCTTGCGTCCAGCGACTATGGCTTGCTAGACGAGAATACGCTAGCCCCACGGCCCAATTATTGGGCATCTTTGTTGTGGCGAAAATTGATGGGAACGACCGTTCTCGATGCGGGCCCTTCGCCCGCGCCAACCTTGCATCTATACGCCCACTGCCTCCGCGGGCAGCCTGGCGGCATTGCTCTTTTGGCGATCAACACAGACCGTACCGGCTCGCACTCGCTCAACCTGACTACGGCGGCAGAGCGCTACACCCTATCCGTGCCATCTGTTGAGAACCTGGAGGACACGCATGTCCAACTGAACAGCACCGAACTCAAATTGGGAGCCGATGACGCCATCCCGCAGTTATCTGGGATGCCGATAGGGCCCGGACCGCTTACTCTTGCGCCGGCAAGCATTACATTCGTTGCAATTCCGAAAGCAGACAACGCTAGTTGCCGATAGCGTCGCCATCGGCTCGGGAGGCAATTGTGCTTCGAGGGAGAAATCCGATGTCAAATAGATGGACACAGGAGCTGCACTCTTGGCTTTTCGCCAAGCTCCAACACAGTCCATCCGCGCGGGCGCTCTTTGAATGAATGTCAGTGAGGTGTCACATATGAACCAAGCAGCACAGAAAGACTCCGCAAAAGTACTCGCAAATCTTAGCAGTTTGCTGCCTGATTTGGAGTCGGTGTATAAAGATATCCATTCTCATCCCGAACTATCAATGCAGGAGAACCGGACAGCTCACATCGCGGCGGACCGTCTGCGCGCCGCTGGTTACGAAGTGACAACCGGAGTTGGTAAGACGGGTGTTGTGGGTTTGTTGCGAAACGGCGACGGTCCAACCATCATGTTGCGCGCTGACATGGATGCGCTGCCGGTCAAGGAAGCGACCGGGCTGCCCTATGCCAGCAGCGCCACCGCGACCGACAGCGAGGGGAAAACCGTCCCTGTGATGCACGCCTGCGGCCACGACATGCACGTGACCTGGCTCATCGGCGCAACCACATTGTTGGCACAAACTCGGGATGTGTGGCGGGGGACGCTGATGCCTGTCTTTCAACCAGCAGAGGAGACCGCTCAAGGTGCTCAAGCCATGATCGATGACGGGCTTTTCAAGCGTTTCCCCAAACCTGATGCCGTGCTGGGACAACACGTGATGATGGGGCCCGCTGGCGTACTGAGTTCGCGCGCCGGAGTTGTGACCTCGGCCGGCGACAGCATGCAGATTCGATTATTTGGACGAGGCGCTCATGGCTCGATGCCGCAGGCCAGCATCGACCCTGTCATAATGGCGGCCGCGACTGTTCTCCGTCTGCAAACGATTGTCTCCCGTGAGATCGCGCCTACCGATGCTGCTGTGGTCACCGTGGGTTCGCTGCAGGCGGGCACCAAGGAAAACGTCATACCCGACGAGGCAATCATCAAACTGAACGTGCGCACCTTTGACGATGGTGTCCGGAAACGGGTGCTTGCGGCGATCGAACGCATTGTCAATGCGGAAGCTGAGGCCTCCGGCGCCCCGAAAAAACCGGAGATTACGCCACTGGACCATTATTCTCTCGTTAGAAATGATCCGGACGCAGCTAAGCGAGTAGGCGATGCATTTCGCCTGTACTTTTCCTCCGACCGTGTACAGGAAACCCAGCCGACAACGGCAAGCGAGGACTTCGGATCGTTCGGAGCCGAGTGGGGCGCGCCATCCGTCTTCTGGTTTGTCGGCGGCACTGATCCCGGCATGTACGCGAAAGCCAAAGAGGCGGGCACGATCAGCGAGATCCCCACGAATCACAACCCGCGTTTCGCTCCGGTGATCCATCCAACCTTGGAAACGGGGGTGGAAGCGCTGGTGGTTGCTGCGCACGCCTGGCTATCGGCATGAGCCTGCTGCCCGTAAACGAACATATCCTGATAAACACGCTGTTGGTGGCCTTTGACCTCGGCGGCACGTTTGTCTTTGCGCTAAGCGGCGCTACAACCGCTGTCAAGCACCGGCTCGATCTCTTCGGTGTTCTTGTTTTGTCCTTCGCAGCGGGAAACTCAGGGGGGATCGCGCGAGATGTGATGATTGGAGCGATTCCCCCGGCGGCTATTAACGACTGGCGATATGTCGCCGTTTGCATTCTTGCCGGGATGATTACGTTTTCTTGGTATCGAATCATCGACCGGCTGAGCAGCCCCGTGCTGGTCTTCGACGCCGCCGGCCTCGCTCTGTTTGCGGTTGCCGGCGCGGGCAAGGCGCTGGCTTTTCACGCCGGCCCGGTTGCGGCGACGCTGCTGGGCATGCTGACAGGAATCGGCGGTGGCATGGTGCGCGATGTGCTCGTGAGAGAAGTCCCGACCGTTTTGCGCACCGAACTTTACGCCGTCGCGGCACTGATAGGCGCGGCGGCAGTCGTGATCGGGCGTATGCTGCATCTCCCGTCCGCCGCTGCGGATACAGCGGGCGCGGTTCTCTGCTTTGGACTTCGATTTATGGCTATGCGGTTCGGCTGGCACCTTCCGATCGCGCGTTCGCTTGGCCAATCGGGTAGGGACGCTAATCCATCGGGCGGAGAATAGCTCAAGGAGGCTCAAGCATGAGTGCAACTGTGCTCGTGTGCGGCAAGGTGTTCGACGGTGTCTCGGAAAAACTGACGGGGCCGACGGAGATCCTGGTCGAAGGCAACCGGATTGCGAGCATTGGGCGATCGGTCGACCGGTCGCCCGGAGTGCAGGTGATCGATCTCTCTGATCGGACCGTAACCCCTGGGTTCATCGATACGCACGTCCACCTGACCATGGACGCAGCAAATCTGGTGCAGCAGACGCTCGAATCATCTGCAAGCAAAGCACTCAAAGGACTGAGCCTCGCTCGCGAATACATGAGTTACGGCTTCACGACCTTGCGCGATCTCGGGACCGCCGATCCGGAATGGCCGACTGTTGATCTTCGCAACGCCATCAACGCGGGATTCGTGGACGGTCCTCGGCTCATCGTCGCAGCGCACATCCTCAGCGCGAGTGCAGGCCATGGCGATCTGCGCGGCTTTTACAACCCTCGATGGACGCTACCCGTCTCAGCCATCGCCGATGATACAGGAAGCATCAAGGCATTGGTGCGGCGCGAGCACACCTATGGCAGCGACTGGATCAAAACCACAAACACCGGCGGCTACTTCAGTGCAGGTGACGATCCGGCGCGCGTGACCTGGTTCGATGACGAGATGGAGGTGTTGACATCGACCGCCCGCCAGCTCGGTATGCCCGTGGCTGTGCACACAGGCGCCGCGGATGGCTGTAAGCAGGCGATTCGTTTTGGCGCACGCAGTATCGAGCATGCTTACCTGATTGATTCCGAGGGGTTGCGGATGGCTGAACAAGCAGGGGCTTACGTTGTGCCCACAATGCAGATGACTCAGGAGGATCTACACGAGTTAAAAGCCGGGACGCTGCCCTGTCAGGCTGTCTGGAAGTTCCGCCGCGATAACGAGAGGATTCTCGCGTCTCAGCGGCTGCTGGCCGGAAGCCAGCGTCAAGATCGCCTACGGAACAGATTGTGGAATGTTTCCGTTCAGCCACGGCATCCTCGAATTCCAGGCGATGGTCAATGCGGGGCTGAGTTCAATCCGTGCTCTGAAGGCGGCCACAAGCGTCGCCGCCGAACTCCTCAGCCGTGATGATCTCGGCGTGCTCGCCCCCGGTAAACTCGCTGATATAGTTGCCATGCCAGGCGATCCGATCGAAGACATTGGCGCCACCGCGAAGGTCGATTTCGTGATGAAGGATGGAATCGTGTATCGCGATCTTGCACGCAGATCCGATGCGCCAACAAGATCAGCAAACGAAAGAAAGGCGTCCTAGGATGTCTGAAATATTGCCCGCAATTTTCTTCGGACACGGCAATCCCATGAATGCCGTGCTGAATAACCGCTACACCGAAGCATGGGGCATGATAGGAAGGCAAACGCCAAAGCCGAAGGCAATCCTATCCATCTCCGCCCATTGGTTTGTGCCGGAAACTGGGGTCACCATCAGCACAGCGCCTAGAACCATTCACGATTTCGGCGGGTTCCCCCGTGAGCTCTATGACGTGCTGTATCCCGCGCCCGGCGATCCGGGTCTTGCCCGTCGCGTGCAACAAATGCTCGCGCCGTTGCCCGTTAAGCTAGATAACTCATGGGGACTCGATCATGGGACATGGTCCGTCCTGCGGCACGTCTATCCGGAGGCCGACATTCCGGTCGTGCAACTGAGCATTGATGAAACACAGCCACCGTCCTTCCATTTCGAGATTGGCAGGAAACTCGCGCCACTGCGGGATGAGGGAATCCTGATCGTAGGCAGCGGGAACCTGGTCCACAATCTTCACGCCTACGCATGGGGTCGGCATATGCCCGATCCGTATGATTGGGCAGTTCGCTTCGAAACGGAAGCGAAGGAGATGATGATTGCCGGCGAATACAAGCCACTGATCGACTACGAGAAGCTCGGACGTGAGGCAATGCTTTCCATCCCGACGCCGGACCACTATCTGCCGATGCTGTACGTAATTGCTACCAGACAACAGGGCGAAAGCGTCACATTCCCGATTCAAGGTGTCGATGGAGGATCGATATCGATGCTGACCGTGCAAGTTGGATAATCTGCAGCTGGAGATTTTGAGCTCTATGGACGTTGGGAGCACCGCGCGAACATAGCGCTATAAGAAGCAACGGGTTTTGTTGGGTCGGCTCTGCTGAACGAAGCGCTCGATAGAGGGCATACGTTTCTGCGATCGTCAGCCATGGGGAGAAACTTGCGCAGAAAGCCCTCCACATTGAGCGTGCCGCCCAATCAGAAGTGTTGCTTTGGTGCTTGGCAGCCCGGAGTGTGGGTCGCATATTTCACACCCACCGAGACCTTATCGGTCAACGCGCCGGAAGAGGGCATGATAAACCCACAACACAACTATGGCCCCAATGACGGCGACCAGCAGGCTGTAAATGTTGAGGCCCGTCACTCCGTGCGCACCAAAAAAACTGAAAAGCCACCCGCCAACAATCGCGCCGACGATCCCCAAAATGATATCGAGAAAAACTCCCTCACCGGTTTTATTGACTATCTTACTGCCAATGAAGCCGGCGATCAGTCCTAATACAAGCCAAGCAATGAACGACATGCAGTCCTCCTGTTCAATCGATCTATGTATGCAACGATCTGTAAGCCCGGAGCTATCCGTTAGGCGTGGAAAAGCCCGAGTTTTCCAAATCTGTCGGCCAGCAGATAACACACAGTCACACGGCTCTTGTCTCGCACGCCGTGCATCTTGGTCATCACATCGCGCACAGCGGCATCTAGTTCGGAATCGCTTTCGGTCAACGCCAATTTCTTTTTCAGAAAGCCATCCCGGACCCGCTTCAGTTCCGCCGGATCACTCGCGGCGACCAACGAAGAATCCTTGCTGTGTAGTGCGATGCCAAGGTGCTTCACAATTCCAGCGACGGCGGCCTCATCGACTGAGGGCACATATCTCCTTACGTCTGGTACGTAGTCGGTTTTCGGTTCAGACATCGAGACTCCTAAACAAATTTTCTAAGGGCGCCGAATGGTTTCGTATCTTCTTATCGTTTCGTCAGAAAGCCAATGCGACGGTTCAGTTGGGTTACACCGTTCTAAAACAAACGAAGAAGTCCCGAGTCTTAGGGTCTTACGCGCGAATCAGGGACTTGGTGAAGCGTTAAGCTTGCTTATTTCAGGAAGTTCTTCAGAAGGCTGCCACCCATTTCCATCAGATTGGAGCCGCTTGGAGGGATCTGGCCGTTGGGAGTCAGGTGATCTACTACCTGGGGCAAGTATTGCGCTAGAGTCGAACTGGCCGCACTCGGCGAGATCCCCAGCTTGGCCGCGACTTCTTGAATTTTGTCGCTGCCGAGTGCGCTTTGCACCTGTTCCCCACTGACCGGCTGGTTTTGGCCGCTCCCAATCCAGGATTGAACCACCCCACCCAAACCTTGCCGTTCAAACGACTGCACCAGACCTGAAATACCGCCCGGGTGATCATTTACCATGCTGAGAACAGCCTGCAGAGGTGAGGCATTGCCGCCCGGCACGCCGCCACCCATCAACTGTCCGGCCTTATCCAGAATGCTCATACGATTGTTCCTCCCTGACCTCTTAACCTTTTAACCTTTCTTGGTACCGATTTCGCCCTTGGCTTCGTGGTACCCGGCCTTCTTTGCTTCATCTTCGGTCATGAATTTCCCTTGTTTGGTTTTGCCATAGTACCGTCCGGCCTTATGATATGTGCCTGACGACATGTTCACCCAAACCTTTCCGCTCGCTTTTGCGGCGCTAATCTCAGCGTCGGACGCATTATTAGCCGGCTCGGAATGAGCTTTTGGCGCGGTCGCAGACTTACCGGTGGGAGCGGAAGTTGCGGCGGAAGCGCTTGCCGATGCTGGGGGAGTCGTGGTTTCGGTTGCGGTGGAATTCGCCGACTTCCGATTGCGCTTGGTTTTCGCCGTGCTGGTAGTGCTGGTCCCTTGCGCCGCCGTTTGCGCCGCCAAGGTATAAACGCCGAGCGCGAGCGCAACAATCGCGGGTACGGCAATCGTCTTAAAAAAACTCCTCATTTCACTTCTCTCCTTTTGAAAAATGCGGAATACTTCTGAAACTCGGACGTAGAAAGGTTCGACTCTCATGGATTGGGTGTCGCATGATCAGCAAAAAGTCGTTAGCGGCCTCGAACCAAATTCTCTCCTGAACTAATAACCGACGTGCAGAACGCGCAACGTTTAGCCGCAATCGGCACCTCGCTTAGGCATTCAGGACACTGTTTCGCTGTGGGATCGGGCGGCGCCTGGCCACGCTTTATGCGAGCCATCAGCGTGTTGACGGGAAGCACCACAAAGAAGTACACAGCTGCAGCAATCAGCAGAAACGAGATTACGGCATTGATGAAGTCTCCAATAAGGAACTTACTGCCATTCACCGTAAAAGCTATCCCGGAGAAGTCTGGTTTCCCGACGAGGGCGGCGATGATCGGAGTGATGAGATCCTTGACCAATGCCGTCACCACGGCGCCAAAGGCCGCGCCTATAACTACAGCGACGGCTAGGTCAAGTACATTTCCACGCAAGATGAACTGCTTGAAACCCTTCATGATATTGTGTCTTTCCTATTTACTGTCATGTAGCTACCTATTAGAAGGAGTAAGTGGCTCCCGCTGTGAACTGGAATGAATTCTTCTTGAAGCCGGGCGGCGGAATATTAAGAAAGTTGTCGAGAGCGCCTAGTGTCAAGCCCAAATGGTGGTAAACCGGAAATGTAAGCGCCGCGCTTGCAAAGGCGGAATAGGCCTTGGTGTCGGTCCAACCCGGCGTAATCCCAGCCTGCTCGTTCAGCAAGATACCATGCGCGAAGGTCCGGATATAAGTTTCACCAAAAATGGACCCGAATAGCTTTTTGTTTAGCGTCGAATTTGAGAAACGGTAATCGATGTAGTCCGCGCTCGCCTTGAAGTCGAGCTCCTGGTTGGGAGTTCTAAACACGACAAACCCCAAACCGCCGCCATAAGTCTGCTGAAGATCCAGACCTTGGGAAAAACTGTGGTCGAAGATGGCCTGCCCAAAGGCGAACAGCCTGGGAGACAGGTACCGATCCTGTTCAGCCCCGGCGTGGAAGAGCGACGTCTTCAAGGTTGGGAGCCCGGACTCGCTCACTTTCCCGTATGCCTCGTTGAAATCGAGAATGGTGCGGCTCCGCACGTCCAGCCAGGTCACCCCAGGGACGGATCGAACCATGTTCACGGCTGCTGTGAAAGTCTGGCTCTTTTGCGTCGCTTCCGTTAATGAGAGTCCGGCTGTTGCGCCACCTTTCCAGCCATTCAGCAAGCTAGTATGTTCGAAGGCCTTCTGGAAATCCGACTCACTGACTACGTTTGAAACATTGCCTATGGGAAGGCTCTTCGGGGCCGCTTCAGAACCAGCATTCACCTGGAGCTCTTGGCCATTCGTGGACAGAGTGCCTTGTGGAACACTGCCGGCATCCTCGTGGCTGCGCAGCCGCACGCCCTTTGGAATAGCTGCAAAACTCTCGGCTGAACGAAGTTCCTGAACCTTGTTCCACTCCACCGTTACTGTTCCAGTCATGTTGCTCTTAAACACCACCGTGGAGCTTGTAGCGCTCTGCAGCGATCCAATCAACTTTTCGCCGTCGGTGAAGATTAGAATATCCGATCCCGCCTTCGGGCTTGCCGCCGTGGTCTGACCATGGAGATCAACCACGATTGCGGCGCAAAACAAGATAGAAGTTACTGTTCGTAGTTTTGACATTTTGATTTTTGAACTTTCAATTACGAACCGAACCTATTTCGATTGAATCAACTCGATTCTGACCTTCGCATGACCACTCTCGATGATCCCGATCTCCTCGGCGGCCTTTCTGGAAAGATCAATGGCCGCCTTCGACCTGGGGTTCATCCGGTCGTTAACCGTCACCATCACGGACTTGTTATTCGAAATGTTCGTCACACGCACTTTGCTGCCTAAGGGGTAGCCTTTGTGAGTTGCGGCGGTCAGTGCATTTTTGTCGTATGTCTCACCCTTCCGCGACAGGCCTTTCCCATCCATCTTGTCCGAGTAATAAACGGCGATCCCGGTCTGAGCTCGTCGGTCCCCGTTAGCGCTGAAAGCGGGCATCCCGACGCAGCTTAACAGCAGCCCGACTATCAATATTCGTCTGATGAGTGCGCTTATATGCCTCACGTTTTTTGTCCATAGCCAGAGACAAGGTCAAGTGGGAAAAAGTCACATCACGAATTCAATTTTCTTCTTGTTCGAGTACAAAGCCGCCATGTCGTTAGCTATCTTACTGTCACGACCGTTCTCGTGTGTTTTTGAAACTTGTGAGGTGCGTTGTGGAATACTCGTAGGAACTACAGGCGTTGCTCTGATATGACACAACCTGGGACAGCAAGCGATAACGAGCTGCTGCAGAAGGCGATCAATTCACCGGACGGAGATTTACGTGCGTTCGAAGAACTTGTTTCGCTGTATCGAACGCGCATCGTGGCTGATTGCAGATTTATGACGCGGGACGAGTCTGCAGCCGAAGACCTCGCTCAGGAAGTTTTTGTGAAGGTTTTTTTTGGCCTGCAGAGTTTCGAAGGCCGTTCCTCGTTTCGCCACTGGCTCCAACGGATCAAAGTCCACCATTGTCTGAATTACCTGAAGAGGAAGGAACGGCTGAGCGAAATTTCGATCGAGAACGGCAGCGTTGAAGAGTGTGGGCAACTTCAAGTCTCGCCGGCCATTTATGACCAGTTCCAGTTGCGGGATGATCGGCGCCGTATCGGCGCAGTTCTCGACGCGCTTCCCACGACACTTCGGCTTCCATTGGTGATGCGCGATATGGACGAAATGTCCTATGAAGAGATCGCTTCCAGCTTGGGAATAGGCCTTTCAGCGGTCAAAATGCGAATCAAGCGAGCCCGCGAAGAATTCAGACGTCAGTATGAAAGTGCGGCTCTGTTGACAATACAGCGCGCGGCCTCATGAGTGACAATACTTCTTCAGACCAAATGACCCTGCCAGACGAAGATCCTGAGGCGGGCGAACCAATCCGAAGTCTCAGGGATCTGGAGCACGATACATCCTTCCTTTTCCTTCGTAGGCTTCGCGGGAAGATTCATCGCCGCACAACCGCGTCGCAGCTTCTATCCTTCTCTTTGCAGCTACCGAAAATTGCGTTCTTCGAGATGGGAAGCATACTTGCTTACATAGTGCGCTCGCTAGGTACTCAGAAGGAAGAATAATCTGTGAAGCAGAAGCTCATACAGTCGTTTACCGGGCTGCTGGATTCGATAGTGGCTGCAGCTCCGAAAGTTGTCGTAGGGCTAATCCTGACAGTCGCTGCACTCTTTATCGCTAAGCTCATAGAAGTTGTCTTACGATATCTCCTCACTCGAATTCGGTTCGACACGATTATGAAGAAGGCGGGTATCGACCGGGCTCTTCAGCGGATTGGCTTGCGTCAACAGTTGAACGTTTTTATCCCGCGCGTCGTGTACTTCCTGGTGCTCTTCGTTCTTGCAAAGACTGGAGCCGACGCCCTCGGGCTGGCTGCGATTTCCAGCGCCATCGGCGCATTTTTCACATACCTGCCGAACATAATCGCCGCGCTACTATTGGTGATCCTCGGTACCACATTAGGCCAGTTTGCGGGTGAGATGGTGACGCAATCCGCGCGAAGCTCGGGAATCGACTTTGCTCCTTCGTTGGGAAAGACAGTGTCGGGTCTGATCATTTTCGTAGTTTCGATGATGGCCATCGCCCAGCTGAAGATCGATACGGAAATCGTGCGAATCGTGACTAGTTTCGTGCTGGGAGGCGCGGCTCTAGCTTTCGGAATCGCATTCGGACTTGGAACCCGCGACGTCATTCGGAACATCGCAGCCGGCTTCTATGCGCGCAAGTTTCTGCGGATCGGTAATGAACTAGAGATCTTGGGGTATCGTGGCGTATTAACCCACATAAACGCAACACACATCATCCTTCAATTGATAGACGGCGAGATCAGCGTTGCGAACGCCGGCCTCTTAGACGCAGTCGCACAAACTCGGCACATTCCTGAACCTTATCCCTCGGAAAACTGAGCCAGTACGGGAGCATCGGCTTGCTTACCGGACCGGTACAGTGAGCGCTTCGCCTGAGTGTGGGCTTAGTGAGGAACCTTGGTATATATCGCAAAACAGAACCCGAATCAGACTTATACATCCAGACAACTGAATCCCGGCCGTTTTGTCTAAGTGACGGAGATGAAGAAAACCTGACCCGATCAGCTTAACACCAGTGTCCGTTTTGTAGCAGGTCTTTGGCATTGATTTTGAGACGGAGCATGGAATCGCAACACTGGTCACATTAGCAGAATGAGCAACTGATTCGAAAGAGTTACCAGTCACTCAGTGATTCTCATGCCACGCTGGCGATTGTGGGATTGCTTAGACCCCCTCGGACCCGTGCAACTTAACCAACTTGTTGTAGAGACCCAGAAGCAAGAAGGTTGGTGCCCATTGCCCAACGAACAACGCTGCGTGATCCTTACCAGCGAGTTTGAAGGCTAGTGAACCGCCTATCGAGCCAAACGCTGCCCACAAGAAAAGATCGGAAGGAAGCTTCGCAGTTTGCTGTTCGATGCTCCGGGCCACTGTACCCTCCCTGTGCTCCTGTCTTGCTCCTGGATGTGGTTCTGTTTTCGCTAGATCTTCATAGTTCATTCTTTATTCCTCTTTCTAATGATGGAGGCTTAAACTTGCCGTAAAGTAACGCTTTGCGTTTGCAGAGGAAACGGCCGGCCTGCCTCGATTGAAAACGTCGATTTCGCACTCTATCGGTGGGTCGTTATGAGGAAACGCTAAGCACAGGCAGCTTGCATTGGCTTCTAGAACACGGAGCGGGACGCGACTTGTGGCGACGAGGCGTCTTGGAAGGTTCGGGGGCTTCAGCATCCAGGTACGGCTCTCGATTACTTGCTGGGAACGTATGGTCGCGATCCTGAGGTGCTGACTGCCTGTATCGAAATCCCACTTCGGTTTAAGGGGAAATCTAAACATGAGTTCCCTGCGGTCTTTGCAGTGATTCGCGGCCGCATGGCCGAATTCGCTGAACTGCTACATCAAGATTCCGACCTGCTACATCGACGATTTCCCAGTCTTGATTTCGGTATGACAGCGGGGCGTATGCTTACGCTTCGGGGTGGGACCCTGCTGCATGTAGCTGCCGAGTTCCAAAATTTCGATGCTGCCCGTCTCTTGTTGGATCACGGTGCTGACGTTAATGCAGAAGCAATGGTGGACGATACTGGAACAGGCGGGCAGACTCGATCTTCCACGCCGCAACACAACCGGAGGACGGTGGCCTTCGCATTGTGCAGTTGTTAGTGGAACGAGGCGCCGATCTCCGTGTCGTTGCAAAGGTTCCAGGGCACTACGAATCTCCAGGTTAAGTGCTAGAGTGCACACCCCTCCAATACGCGTTACGATTTCCCGGCACCCAGGGACCAACGTCCGAGTATCTGAGACAACGTACGTGACGAGGGAGCTATCGATTCGGTTTGCGCCTGACTAACGGCCCAGTGTAGAGGAATCCATTTGGCCTTTGTCGCCATCTCGCTGATATGCTCTGTCCGGATTGCGCCAAGATAACGCGCGATCCTCGAATTGAGCGGGTACTATTTGCTTCAAACACCGCGTCCCGGAGAACGCGGAAGTTTCACCCAGCTGCGGCCGTGTGTTCCGGCGCGAGGTAGTCGCACGCAGATTCAAGCTGCTCATCGCGACCAGCAGCAATAACGTCGGAAGCCATAGTCATGGGAATATCAGCACTGATCCCGCAGCCCTCAATACAGGCACCCGAAGGCGAATACCAGCCTGCGACGGGAATGCGCAGCGTATAGCCTCCGGGCATGCTGAAATTTGCACCGCCGAGCACTTGCCCCGACGTTTTCGTGCCAACGAGCGTCGCGACCCGATGCTCCTTGGCGAAACTCGCCACCATCTCCGCCGCGCTCGCCGTGTGCTCGTTTATGAGCACGACTGTGCTACCGTGCCACGGCTGTTCACCAAGCCCCTCGGTGAAAAGTGCCAGAGATCGATCACGCCGGAAGACCTTGAATCGGATCGCCATTCCGATTTGCTGCAGTTTGGACGCGGGAATGCAATCAATGCGCGGAAGTTTTTCGCGATCATAACCACTCTTCAAACGGCGGCGCGTCAAGCTGTATCCGATCGGCAGCTTGCCAGGAGACAAATAACTCATCAGCCGTAGCGATCCGAGTCCACCGCCCACATTACCCCTCAAATCCACAATGAGCCGCTTGCAGCTGCGCTCTTTCAAGTCTTTCAATGCAGCATCCAGAGCGGCCGCGAACTGGAGTCCAACGGTTCCGGGGAAACTCGCGACCCTGACATAACCGATGTCGTCCTTTAACACTCGGCTCGCGACGCTCTTTGGCTCGACCATTGGAGGCCGATCCTTTGCCGGTTTGTCAGGAACTTCGATTTCAATTTCCTTCGTTTCGGCTGCGCCGAGCCGACCGATTGTCAGCCGATGTTTTGCTCCCATTCTGAACATCGGGTTGTCAGGCGGTCTGACTGAGCAACCATCTATTGCCAACAGCAACGCTCCGGGTTTAATCCCGGCCCGAAACGCAGCCCCGTCTTCAACAACGTCGAGAAACATCCAGACTTCCCGCCCATTCGCTTGGGCCGGGCTCAGTGTTGCGTGTATCGAGTACGGAGCGGGAATTGCACCATTCTTTCGGTAAAACCCGGTGTGGCTGCTTCCGAGCACAGTGAGCAATTTCCGGACGCCATCTTCAAATTCCCCATCGTTGGACCGCCGCAGATCACGCGCCTGTTCATCAACGGCAGTAGCCCAAGCAGAATAATCCTGAGATGGATTGGCGACATTGATGTGCTTTTCAAGCACAGTCCTCTTGACGCGATTGAGAATGTCTGACTTTTGCTCTTCAGTTAGCGGCATACTGTTTGTGTTCGTTTGTCCGGATTCGCTGTTCTGAGAGACCGTCAACGACATACCCGGCCCAGAAGTACGGGACCGCCTTATTTCCGTAGGTCTTCAGTACATCGCGCTTCGCATCGACAAGGGCCGTTCCAATCGCTTCGCCACTCATCAGGTGCGAGTAGAACTGCTTCATCATGAACACCGAGAATGTGTCATCGACGGACCAAAGCGTAGACACGACCGAGTGAGCACCCGCGAGCAGGAAAGCCCGTGACAAATTGGCGATCCCTGCTTCTCCTTGCAGTCGTCCTACTGCGGTATCGCATGCTGAGAGCACCACGACATCTGCGTTCAATCGCATATCTGAAATTTCGTGGGCGTCCAGCAGCCCATCTTCGTGTGCTGCTGAATCGCTCAACAGAACTAAAGCAGCGTGATCCGGGTGGACTGGATCGGCGATTCCGTGGACCGCGAGATGAACGATGGATCGGTGCTCCAAATCTGCGTGCTTTACGGCAGTCTCCGTTGCGGCGGAATCAATGAGAATGGTTTTGTGATCGCTATCGTCGATTGAGCTCGCGATTTTGACCTCCTCCTTCGATCCAGGCAGGTCGCCTAAGTCTTTCATTCCAGGTGTTGGTACGCCTCGCGTTGTGCCTGGCCGACCCCGATACGGTACGCCGCCGACCGCCAGAAGCGAACCTGGAGCATCCCGGTCGCTCGGCAGTGACCTCATCAGCGCGAATGTGCTTGTTGAAGGGGCATAGGAAACAGAGTGGTTCGCGAGTACGTACTCGCCATTTGAATCCATCAGAGCGTCAAATGGCACGCCGAACAGTTTGCCGTCGGGAACAATGATCAGTTTCGAATGGCGCCCTAGATCGGAAACGCCGGTAAACAGATCCCGGTAGAGAGCTTTGGCCTCGGCGATCCCAGCCTTGTGACCCTTCACTGCTTCCGTGTACGCTGCGATGTCCTTCTCGATAACGGTTCTTGAGGGCAACGCCACGATCTTGAGTACCTGGCTCGTAAGCATCAGGCAGTAGGACCGGGAATCGGCGAGAACGTATTCGAGGATAACTTCATCCGGATGAACGCGGCTACGAACGTCTGCAGCGGTAAGAGAGCGTATCTCACGGACCGGCGATTTTCTACCGGAATCTGTGAGCCAGAGGGTTTGTTCAGCTAGGAAAATCTGATTACGAATCGATCGAGCACGGGCTTCGGAAGACGTAGATGCGAGCTTAATTCGCAGATCCGAAACACGGCGCTCCACCGCTTCTTCTTGAGGCGATTTTGCGCGCGCGCCCTCAAGCAGCAAATCGCGCAGAATGCGCCCGCGTGCATCCTCGATCGCTAAGAACGCCTTCTCAGGACGATGCAGATCGTCGGACAACAACGAGAACTCGCCGACGTACAAATCGGTCATCGCGACGATTAGGCTTGTTTTTGCGGCTGTGCTGCTGACATGGCCGAGCATGGAATCGACAAGATATCCGGCCTGCTCATAGGTGCGCTCGGCATCTGTGTAGCGGCCCTCTCTGACTTGTAGTGCGGCCAATGACGTGAGCCTGGTTGGAAGGAGGTACGGTTCAGCATTCTTTCGCGTTACAGCGATGGCCCGCTCGGCCATATTCTGCGCCAGTTGCAGCCTGCCTTGGCTCCCATAAATATCGACCAGGATCATCTCGGAGTCGGCAAGCAATCTGGGGAATCCGCCGGCGGTCGCCAATCGGATTGCAATCTGAAGTTGAGAGATCGCCTCTGTAGGGTTGCGTGCAGCAAGTTCCACTCGCGCCAGCGTGATCCGCGCTTGCGTTTCTTTCACCACCTTCCGGCGACTCTGTGCCTCGCCGATGATTTCCGCTGCGAGCTTTCGAGCGTCGTCGATTTTGCCAAGCCCCAACAGAGCCTGCAAGTTGCCCTCTTTCGCAAGGAAAGGATAACCGGCATCCGGAACTTGCGCCGACGCCTGCAATGCTTTTTGCAGGTATCCTTGCCCGGCTTCGTAGTTACGAACGAGCACCATTGCCGTTCCAATCGCCGACAGGTATCGGATCTGCGCCCCGACATCGTGCGTCCGAGCCGCATGGATAAGCGCGCCCGCAACATGAGCGCGAGCAGCATCCATTTGACCTTCCATAAACTCTGCGAATCCGATTTCTCCGGTAGCACGGTTCTTCCATTTCGCATCTTCGAATCCCGCTGCTAACGAGCGCACTTCTTCCCAATCTTTTTTCATGGGAGCCGCATCGATTTCACCGTCGATGTCCCCCTTTACGGAAAGACAAAACATCCGCAGGGCCGCATCGCGCTGTAGCAGCGGGTTGGTTTCCAATTCACGGGATAGTTCTTCCGACGTGCGCGGCAACGAACGCCGCTCCATGGTCGCGCGAATAACGCCGATGTGCGCATACAATGCGTTTCGCACGTCGCCTGTGGAGCGGTATCGTGCCTCTGCTTTCGCGAAGAGGGGACCGGAATCGGCCCAGTTGTAGAGATCCGCGTAATGTAATGCTTGCCGCATCGCCGGGTCCGCATCGGTGCGCACCGATTGCGCGAACGCGGTCGGGATCAACGCGAGCAAGCAAAGGCTTGCCCGTCTCATACTTGCGTTCCGGACCTCCAGGTGTCCAGCAAATGTCCAAGTAAGGGCGGACCACCGCTTCGTTCATGAGATCGCAGATTTCGCATGGACAAAACAGCTGAAGTCGTAAATAGACAGATACGCAGCATGTGTTCAGAGGTGTTTGAGATCGGGTTGTTTAGGCCCGAATCCGGTAGAGACGCATCTGAGCCGGAAATGTTTCTTCGTACATGGGATAAAGAAAGCCTATTTAGGTCCCTTCCGTGGTTACGATTTCAGAATATGAACGGTCGAAACATTTTCATTCGGCCAAAAGGCGAGCACCAACTCAGTTTAATTGATGACCTGAAGCTCGATGGAATCAGTTCACTCAAAACTGCGGGGTTCAATCCTGCGCTGGTCGTCCAAACGTCGCCTGGGAACTGCCAAGCCTGGCTAAAGCACGGCATGGCATTGTCCAAAGACCTCTCAACGGCCGTTGCGAGAACCTTGGCGGAGAAATTCGGCGGCGATACCGGAGCAGCGGATTGGCGGCACTTTGGCCGGCTGAGTGGATTTTCCAACCGGAAGGAAAGATATCGGCAAGCTGATGGACTGTTCCCCTTCGTGCGGCTGATAGAGGCAAACGAGGCGGTGTACCCGAAAGCCGCCGAGTTCGTGGCCGAAGTGCGCGAGGGGCTTGAACGCAATCGCGCCGCCGCCGAGGAGCGCCGCCATGGAGTCAGTCAGCAAAATGGCTACGGCTCAAACCCCGGCCTCAAAACCATCGACGACTTCCGGAAGAATCCGACATACTCCGGGGATGGAAACCGGATTGACCTGGCGTTCGCCGTTTACGCCGTCAGCCACGGTTTAGCCGAGTCTGATATCCGGACCGCAATAGGCAATCGCAATCTCAGCCACAAGGGCAATGAACGGCGCCAAGAGGAATACGTCGAACGCACATTACAGAAAGCATTCGAGACGGTTCGCGGACACAGCCTATCGCGATGATCTTCATTTTGCGCGATCGGAGGTAGAAGGCTCTTCGTCGGAACGAATCGACTGGCACCAGACCATCTGGCGATGGTGTAAGTTAACATTCCCTTTGAATGCCGAGTGTTGATGATTCTTTGCCGGAATACAAGGATGTTCAGGGCCCATGGACGGGGATCTTGATTGGGAACGGCGCAAGCCGAGCTGTTTCCACGAAATTCGCTTATAAGTCCCTGTACGAGGTGGCAGTTTCCGGCCATATTGCGAACGCATTGACTGTAGCGGAGCAAGCTCTATTCGAAACGATGGATACGCGCAACTTCGAGCAGGTGCTGTCAACACTTGCTACTGCAACATTCGTCAATAAGCATCTCGGGATTGACACGCAACCTGTAAAGGCCGCGTACGAGCGAATCAGACTTGCCTTGGTCGAGTCTGTTCGCTCCGTCCACATTTCTCGCGGGGATGTTCCTGAATCGACTCTGGAGAGCATCGAGCCGCCATTCGGCAGTACGACTACGTTTATTCAACCAACTACGATCTACTCCTGTACTGGTCTTTGATGTTGGACGGAATGGCCCAGGGCTTCGCAGACTACTTTTTCTCCGGCATGCGCTTTGATCCCAACAATACGGAGGTCTGGTACAACCCTACCCGAGTGCACTACCTGCACGGTGCACTTCACCTCTACGTTAACCAGACTCGGGATACATTCAAACGCTTGTCTGGCGATGCCGGTAATTTGTTGGAAGCGTTTGGGGGACCGATTGAGAATGACGAGTTAGCCGTGCCGCTGTTTGTGTCCGAAGGAGCTTCGCAGGACAAAATGCGATCCATTCTCAACTCGACGTATCTCTCGCACATGTTTAGCGTGTTTTCGCGGCATTCAGGTGGTCTGGTCATTTTCGGGCAAGCCCTTGAGCCTCATTACGACGCACACTTGATCACTGCGATTCGTAGAAGCAATAATCGCAAATTAGGGATCGCCATCTATCCGAGCCCGGGGCTAAATATCGTTCAGGCGAAGCTCGACTGGTACCAAAAGTTTCCGACTGGCTTCGAATTGAGCTTCTTCGATTCGCGAACGCACCCACTCGGAAACGAGGCCCTCGGTATTTCCTAACAGCAGATCGAGAACCTCCATCAATCCCGAGTATCTGCCTTCGAGAAGTTTTACGTCGGATACATGTCGGCAAATCCCGTCGTGGCCATTAACACAGGCGGCTAATGCAGCAGCGAATAGAACATCAGCCCACAGATCGCGATGAACAGGAACGCGAGCAAGCGCAGCACGCCGCCCTTCAACATCATTGCCGTCAGCAGCAGGAGTAGTCGCATAGCCGAATACTTCTCCGATCATCTTAAAGCACGCGAGCACCCACGAGCAGGCCAAGCCCGAAGAGGAGTAGGCCGCTACAGCACCGACGGAAATCCACAGACGCCACAGATCGAATCGCCGTCACAGCACCATGCTCGCGTCCGTCTCGTTGGCCTTTTGGTCCATCCGACATCCGTGCGGAACCGGAACCGCTGCAGCCGCAGCCCGTATCTGCTCGGCAACAGCGATGCCAGCACGCAAACCAACGCTCTCAGCCGATCTTTCCAAATCCGTCGCGACCGCCTTCATCCGCGCCACGAGCTTTTCGACGGCATCCTCCAAGTGCCAACTCATTCAGCGCAACCAGAGCAAACGCCGGGTCATCCGGATCGAGCCGAATCCCGTACCGCGAGGCCACTTCACCGATGAGACGCGCTGTCCGGTCCATACGTGATGCCTATTGCACGAACAATCGGTCGATCTGCTCAAATAAGTCCCGCTGAATCACTTTCAGCCGCTGTTTGGACATGAGCGAGAATCCGCCATCCGTAATTGCCTCGCGCAGCGTCAGTTTTCGCGCGATCACTTCCTCGAAATCACGCCCGAATGTGTCCTGGTTCCGCTTGACCAAGATGAACCCACCCGAAGACCTTGTCCGCACTGTCCTTGTAAGCAGCCATGTCGATGAACTGCTTGCCGTCACGTTCGACTCGCCCGAAATATTCGTTCACCCAAACGATGATGTTTTTCTCCGCAGTGCTCTCGGCCAGGCTCCGGAATCCCTTCAACGTATCCGCGAGCGCCTGTCCGCCGGTGACGACCGTGTGAACGTAAAGCTGTTTCCCGGCGGCTCGAAGCATCTCCGGCACGTTGTTCTCCAGAATGTAGCTCCATAGCGGGATGAATGTAGACGCGCCATTGTCAATGACGAACGTGCCATCTTCCGTCAATAATCGCTCCATCAGACCGTCAAACCCGCGCTGGTCAATGTTGCCGTCCCGCATGAGTTCGATATGGCGGGCACCGAGCGCGCGGTACTGCGAAAACGTCTGATTCACCGGGTCAGTATCCACGCACTCCACCTTGCGGCCGTTCTCAATGAAGTACTGCGCAAGGATACTTGCGATCAGTGATTTCCCGACGCCTCCCTTGCCTTGCAAAGAAAGGTGGATCGCCGATTGCGGCGCTTGCGGTTCTGTGGTGCTCTTCGGCATTCTGCTCTCCTCAAATCAACTCGTCTTCATCTGGCGGCCCCGGCGGAAAGTCGAACCCAGGCCGGTTACCCGTCCGCTCTCTGAAATTGCCGAAAGGATCTCGATGTTGAGCCGGGGCAGGGTCGTTAGCAGGTCGCTGCCCCGGAATCTCCGCAACAGGTTTCTCAGCTTTTCGTTCGGCGGTTTGTTCAGTCTGTTCCTTCCGCCGGAGCCGCCCGATGTATGACGACAGGCGCGGATAGCTGATCGGAATACCGGCTTCATTCAGGCGCGCATGGATTGTCTTCAGCGCCACCTGCCGGTCCAGCGCAGCCTTGATGTCAGGCCACGCAAGCCGGACCCATCCCATGAGGGTCGTTGGGACCTCATCGCGAAGGTTCCGAATCCTGCCGAGGTCGACTTTCTCGCCCATCGCTCAATTCCGAAGCGATGCGCAGAGCGCATCGGGACAACACGAGTTCGCTTTTCTTCGCAATTGTCCACAGTTCTTTCCACACCAGGGCGGTCTAGCAACAGAAGTTCGCAGGAGTTCGCAAGTGTCCACACCACGAAGACGGGCCAAACCACCAAACATCCGGTAGTGGAACATAAAGGAAACGTTTGACAGCCGGTCGCTGATTTCTGCTTCGGGTCTGTAGCTTCTTCGACTTAGCCGTTTTACAAATCAGCGCGCCGGTTAAACACTTGTTGTACGCGGTCCTGGATGCTCCTTTTCAATGCTTTAGAAGCATGGGAAAGAAACGAAGGCGAGTTGTGGGGCTCCGTGTATCGGAGACGCTTGACCGGCAAATCGACGAAGCAGCGCGGAGGCAGGGACACACGAGCATCAGCGCTTTCATCCGAGCCGCGGTTGAAAAGGAGCTGAAGGGAGAAGCTGTCGTCGACAGGCAAGCAGAGGAGCGGATAGCAGCCAGCTTTGACCGCATCAGCCGCGAACTGCGGAAACTTGGCAACGCACAACAGGCGCTATTCGCATTCACCGACGCGTTGGCGCGAGTTTTTCTGCACTGCGTACCCGAGCCGGTCCCGTCATCACATGAACAGGCACTGGCGCGGGCAAAGGACCGTCATGCTCGACTATTGAAGATGGCAGCGTTGAGCATGCAAGGTGACGCGCGCGCAGCCCTACTCGAACTGGTGGACCGTGTCGCGTAACGATGGCGAGCGCGAGTTCCGGCTCCGCCCCGAGCGCCCGCTCAGAGTTCCTGACGAAACCCGCGCATGGAGCAATGCTTTCAAACGCATCGTCCATTTCGCCCGGATCACCAGCAGACGAAAGTCGCCACGGCAAATGGCCACTGCCAAGCCTTACAACCAGCGCTGTGCGGTACGGGTGACATACACGCCCAACAAAGTATCCGGCCAGTGGGCCGCGCACGGGCGATACATATCGCGCGAGAGTGCTGCCGGGGAGAATTTGCCAAAGCGCGGCTTTGGATCGGCAGGCCCGGACATCGACATTCCGAAAACACTCGGTGCTTGGCAGGCGAATGGCGATCCGAGATTATTCAAGCTCATCATCTCGCCCGAATTTGGCGAACGTGTCGATTTGGAAGCGCACACGCGCAATCTGATGGAGCGAATGGAACGTGATCTGGGAACCAAGCTCGAATGGACGGGAATCATTCACCGGAATACCGAGCATCCACACGTCCATGTCGCGCTCCGGGGAATTGACGAAAACGGCGCTGCGCTTCGCCTCCCGCGAGAGTACATTCAGAGCGGCATCCGCCGACATGCCGAAGAACTGGCAACTCAGCAGCTTGGGTACCGTACACATTTGGACGCCGAAGAAGCACAGCGCCGAGAGGTTCACCAGCCTCGCTTCACATCACTCGACCGCGCGATAAAGAATGCTGGTCAGCCAAGCCCGGACGGTGCAACTATCAACGTGACCGGCGGCCTCCGGTCCGCCTTCGCAAAAAAGCGGCTGATCGTTCTACACGGAAATGGGCCTGGCCGAGCAGGTAACGGCGAACTGTTGGCGCGTACACGCGAACTTCGAACACATCCTCCGTGAGATGCAGAAAACCGCTGACCGGCAGAAAGCGCTCGCTGCTCACCGGGCGTTGATGTCCGATCCCAACCTGCCGTTTCAAGTTACTGATATCCGAAGGATCGAACAGCTTCGTGGCCGTGTTCTCGGCCACGGCGAGGAAGAAAGCACAGGACGAACTTACATGCTGCTCGAAGGCGAAGATCGGAAGGTTCACTTCATTTATCACAACGGCGCAATGCTGAAAGCCCGAGGCGCAGGTCAACTCCCGCCGAATTCAAGCGTGATCGTCACCAGCCACGGCGCGCACTTCGCGTCATCACTAGATGCGAGTCGAGTCTCAGAGCCGCGTTCTCAGAAGTCGATCCCCCGAAGTAGGTGAGTCAGACGTCTGGCTCGTTTCCCGCAGCAGACGTTCAGCCTCGGCAACGTAGTTGGCTCGCACGGCTACTGCACAAGCTGTTCTGAAACGCGTTAACCGATCTATCAATTTCGAAGACCGGAATGTTGGCATTCTCCTGATCGCCATCATGGGAGCTTTTCCGAATTGCTTCTGGACCATTGCGGGCAACTCGGAAGCTGAATTGCGGTCTTATCTCTGTCCCGCCTGCATTCACTTGCCGCTTTTACCTGAGAGGGCGCTCTTGCCCTCTCAGGAGAGCTCATGACACAAGAACAAAAGCTGATCTTTGATGCACTCGATGAACTCGGCGGAGAACCGCTCGAAGGTTCAGGATTCGAAACTGAGACTTTCGAAACCGAGTTCGATGAGGCTGAGGCTGAGGCCGAGGCCGCCGAGCGGAGGAGCTAATCGCCATGTCAGACGAGAACGGCTCCACTCCGAAGCGCGACTTCCGTCAGGAGGTCACAGACAACATCATCCGCATGCTTGAGCAAGGCACTGCGCCATGGCAGAAGCCGTGGGAGGCAGGCAAGCTCGAAATGCCGAGTAACCCGACTACCGAAAAGCCGTACAGGGGAGGCAACGCGATCCACCTCATGTCCGTCGCGACCATAAGAGGCTACGAAGACCCGCGCTGGTTGACGTACAAGCAGGCGGCAGAGCAGGGCTGGCAGGTACGCAAGGGCGAAAAAGGAACCCAAATCGAATATTGGGAGTTCCCGGACGGATCAAAGAACTCGAAGCCCCGCACTGGCAGCGCTGGCACTCCCGAAGAAAGCGCAAAGGCCGATGACGAGCGCCGGATTATTCACCGCGTCTACACCGTCTTCAATGCCCAGCAGATCGAAGGAATCCCGTCCCATGAAACGAAGCAGCGCCCTGAGTTCGACGTAGTCGAGGCAGGAGAAAACATCCTTCGCAACTCCGGCGCAACGATCAAGCATGATCAAGACGACCGCGCCTTCTACAGCCGCCGTACAGACAGCGTTCATCTTCCGCCGCAGACGGCGTTCAAAACCGCAGGTGACTATTACGGAACCGCGCTCCATGAACTCGCGCACTGGACCGGCCATCCGTCCCGACTGAACCGGCCCACGCTTAACGAGAGCTACCGGTTTGGAGACAGCAACTACGCACAGGAGGAACTCCGCGCAGAACTTGCGAGCGTCTTCCTTGCCGCCGAGCGAGGCATCCCGCATGACCCCGAGCAACACGCTGCATACGTGGGCTCGTGGATCAACGCACTTCGCAATGACAAGAACGAAATCTTCCGGGCCGCCAAAGACGCCAACCGCGCAGCCGATTTTCTGCTCGCGTTGGAGTTGGAGAAAGGAATTGCCGAGGAGCAACTCGCGACCGAACCGCCCGAGATGACCACCGCAGGCGGGCAAAATGCAGTGCCAACTTATGAGCGCGAGACCGAGGACCTCAAACGCGCCGAAGCTGCCATAAAGGACCACATGATTGACACGGCAGCCGAACAAGCCTCCGAATCGACGAACTCGCCCCGTCTCAAACCCGGTGACAAGATCGTTGCGTTCGAGCCGTACCATTATGGCGGCAAACCGAAAAGGGAACCCGAGACGCCCGGCATCGTCCAGTCGATCTACGCAGACGGTCAGTACGTCTCATACATGCGCCTCGACGGCAAGGGGAGCTTACGGGAAAACGGCAACAAAGCGCTTGATGACCGCGGGCTTCGATTGGCGAACTCCGCCGACCTGAAGCAGTTCGAAAAACAGTTCGGCGAACTCGAAAGCAAGTTCCGCGAGACGAGTCGCCACACAGCCCAGTACGAACCACAAACTGGAACTGTCAACGTTCACGATAAGCACTCAGTGACGGATCATCGGAGCCCGGTTGACGACTCCGCCGCGAAATCGCGCTCACGCCGGAAAGCAAGTCCAGAGTCTCCGGAACTCGTTTTCAGAGGCTCAAACGATGAGCAAGCAATCGATGGGCGATGCCGCGAAGACCTACGCCGCCCAGACGGATAGTGGCATCTATCGTGGCGAGATTATCGGCCAAACCGACCTTCACGTCGTTCAACGCCTGAACGGCCAGTCAGCCGTGGCGCACATGAAGCACATGCTCTCCCGAATCCCTCAACCGGGAGAGAACGTGCTCGTCAAGTATTCGAAAGACGGAGCGCGCGTCAATGACACGCAGGCCAAGTCCCGCTCAAAGGAGTTGGCCCGATGAGCTCGCGAACTTCTCTTTACCGAACACCGCCCGATCCCGGCTACATCGGCGGTTACAACTGGACGGCGATGCTAACCGGCTTCGCCGTCCTCTTCGCATCTAACATAGCCGCCACACAATACGCTGCCTACCGCTTCGGCTATCAACCCGCGCTGGGGAATCCGCTGTATCGCATCGCTCACATCGCCATCTATCAGCCGTTTGCCTGGGCCATGTGGGTGCTGCGATACACGGGCTCCGAAAATCTCCGCATCCGAGGACCGGTTCAGATTGCCGAGCTGATCGTGATGGCTGGATGCGGAGTCGCCATTGGGATGTTCTATCTGCTCAATCTTCGGCGCACAAAAGCGTTGTCCAAGAACGCCGAAGATCTGCACGGCTCGGCTCGCTGGGCCACAGCAGAGGACGTGAAGGCAACTGGGCTGCTCGATTCGAGGCAAGGAGCTTACGTCGGCGGCTGGCTCGATCCGGAACAAGTCATCTCCACTATCTCCGTCACAACGGACCCGAGCACATCCTCGCGTTTGCACCGACCCGCTCCGGCAAAGGCGTCGGCCTGGTTATCCCGACTCTGCTCGCCTGGTCCGAATCCGCCGTCGTCTACGACATCAAAGGCGAGAATTGGGCCAAAACCGCCGGATTCCGCCGTAAGCAAGGTCACCTGTGCTTCAAGTTCTCGCCGGTTGAGATGGGAGCATCCTCTCGCTTCAACCCGCTTGCCGAGATTCGCTTGTTCACCCCACGTGACGTATCCGACGCGCAGAACGTGGCCGACATGATCGTGCGCACCGGTGAAGATAGCCCGCAAGAACGCTACTGGCAAGATGCCGCCGCATCCATCGCGACCGGCATGATCCTTCACGTCTGCTACGCCGCCGCTGCTGAGAAACGTGTGGCGTCACTCGCGGATCTCGCGCGAGTCTTTACCAAGCCGGGCATGAGCTTTCGCGACACGCTGAAGGGGCTCGAAAGCTATGTGCATGATCCCGGCCACATGCACAATTGGCAAACGCCGGACGGAGAGCGAACCGCCACGCACCCTGTCGTGCGGGAAAAAGTTCAGGAAATGCTCGACAAAGAAGATAAGGACTTTTCGGGCGTCCTCAGCACGGCAAAGACTGCCTTAACGCTCTATAGCGATCCGCTGGTTGCAAGGAACACCGCCGCCAGCGATTTCAGCATCAACGACCTCGTGAACGCCGACAAGCCGGTTTCTCTGTACTTGGTTGTGCCGCCGTCGGACAAGATTCGTTTGCGTCCCCTGATCCGGTTGATTTTCACCATGATCGTCCACCGGCTCACGGAGAAGATGGACTTCCAAGGTTCGGCGCAGAAGAAGACTCGGTACCGGCTCTTGTTCTTGATAGACGAGTTTCCATCACTCAAACGTATGGAACTGTTTGCGGACGCGCTCAGCTACATGGCCGGGTATGGCCTCAAAGCTTATCTGATCACGCAAGATATCCGGCAGATTCTGGACCAGTACGGGACGAACGAAAGCATCGTTTCGAACTGCCACGTTCGCGTCGCGTATGCGCCGAATCAGCTCGAAACCGCTGAAGTCCTTTCAAAAATGACTGGGACCAAAACGATTCAAAAGGCCTCGTTTAACTTCTCCGGCTCTCGTCTTTCGCCGATTATGAATCACATTAACGCCAGTGTCGACCATGTTGAGCGTCCTCTGCTGACGCCCGATGAGATTTTACGCCTGACACCTGCCCGCAAACAGGGCAACGGAGATGCCGAGCAAATCTTAGCGCCGGGCCAGATGCTGATTTTCGTATCCGGCCATTACCCGATTCTCGGCACGCAGATGCTGTATTTTGCCGATCCGGAACTCAAGAAGCGTTCCGATATTCCGCCGCCGGTCGATTTCATCGCCATCGAGAACGGCGCGGTTGTTCCTCAGCGTCAAGACCAGCGCACCGTCAATGCAATCAGCAGCCCGGAAACACTCGACGTGCTGCCACCCACTCAGGGCCGCATCAGCGCGATCGAGCAGGCTTTCCTCGAAGAGTTGACTCGCGGCAAATAGGAGGCACGACATGCAACGAAACCGAATCGAACTGGCAGGCTACTTGTCTGCAAAACCGGAGGTCCGATATTTGCCTTCCGGAACTCCCGTCGCCAATGCACGTTTAGGGCAGACTTACGAGTACACACAAAACAACGAGCCGGTGAAACACACCAACTGGTTCAGTCTCGCTTTCTATGGCGAGCTCGCCAGCGTAGCCCAATCGTACGACAAGGGCAACAACATCGACGTGGTTGGGACACTCCAGCAGCGCACCTTCACGCCGAAGGACGGCTCGCAACGAACCGTTTACGAAGTTGTCGTTCAGCACGCGCACATCATTGCGAAGCATCGCCGCCCGAATGCCGAGCGAAGAAGCTGACCCGCAAGAGCACACGCAAGAGAAGGAGGAAGTGGATGCTTGGGCGATTCTGTGAGCGGCTCCGGGCAATTCCCAACAGGAGCAAGTGCGTGCTTGCCATCGGCTCTGCGGTGATTCCGGCTGCAATCATCCTCGCGGCTGGGGCGGCTGGTGTGCGTCTGAATTTGACCAACTCGGTCCCCATCGGGCTCTATCTCGTCAGCAATGATTCAAAGGCCCGTTTTGTTGAGTTCTGTCCGCCAGAGCCATTCGGAACACTTTCACGCGAGCGCGGCTATCGTGAACGCTCCGCCTTCGGCTGTCCGGACGGAGCGAAACCGCTTCTGAAACCCGTCGCGGCGAAACCCGGAAACCTGGTCAACGTTTCCGGCAGCGGCATTGCCGTGAACGGAAGGCTGATCCCACACACGGCTGCGCTGCACACCGATTCGGCGGGCCGTATCATTCAAGCATGGCCGGATGGCACATATCCTGTTCGCAGCGGCAGCATCTGGGTTGCATCGTCGTTCAATACGCACAGTTTCGATAGCCGCTACTTCGGTCCAATTCGACAGACCGCGATTTTGCATCACCTTCGACCGTTGTGCGTATCGCAATAGACCGCAGGTTCATCTTAGCGGCTTTATTGGCCGCCGTGATTGGTTTCGCCATAAGCCTCTGGCCGTTGATGTTTATCGCCAGCATCTGCGTACCGGCATTCGCGTTCCGGCAGCATAGGCGGGCACATGCCGCCGCTGTTGCGTTTGCGTACTACTCCGGTGCGACTTGGGTTGTGATTCCAGGAGCGAAGACATTCTTCGGTGCGGGAGCCGGCCTGTTCGACGGCGTCGGCCTTTGGCTCACCGGCGCGGCGCTGCTGTGCGTACCCTACGCACTGATCTGGAGCGTATCGCCTCGATTCCTCTGGCTTCGAGCGCCCGCAGCCGTTCTCATCAGCCTGCCGCCGCCGCTCGGGATTATCGGCGTTGCGTCACCGCTAACCGCCGCCGGACTGCTTTTTCCCGGAACGGGTTGGCTCGGTTTGGCCGCGATCTTAATGTCGATTGCCGCTCTCTGTGTTCGTCCGGCCTTCACGGCATGGGCGATTGCCGCCATCGCGTTCTCGTGCAATCTCGCGTCCCCGGCGAATCCAAAGCCGCCTTCCGACTGGCAGGCCGTCAGCACGCATTTCGGAGGACTGGGTCTGAACGGTGTCTCCGCCGAAGATGAGTTCCAAGCGGCCGAGTTTATTCAGCAAGCAGCATTGCACTCGAATGCGCGCGTGATCGTTTTCCCGGAAACTGCAGTCCCGCGCTGGACCGAAGCAACCGACCTATTCTGGCAACCAACCCTCGAGGCAGTCGCATCGAGTGGGAAAACAATCCTGATCGGCACGACATTCGACATTCCCGGACAACCCGGCTACGAAAACGGCATAATCATCCGGGGTGCCCAGGCTGGCGTCTTTCTGCAGCACATCCCGGTACCGGTCGGCATGTGGAACCCTATGCGGTCATCAAGTGTGCCGTTCCACATACTCAATCCGTCGGTCGTCACGATAGGCAACCACCGCGCCGCCATCATCATCTGCTACGAGCAATTCGTCACATGGCCGATTCTCAAGGCATTTCTGGACCACCCTGACGTTTTGGTAGGCGTCGCAAACGACTACTGGGCACGCGACACTCGGATTCCCGCCCTGCAATCTCAGATCCTGAAGTTTTGGGCGAGGCTCTTCCGCTCATCCAAGATCAGCGCGACCAACGATTAAGGCGCAGCGCTCGTTTTCCGCGCCATGCGCGGGCGGCTAAAACGAGCTTTTCCACAGAATCCACACTTCGGGCGCGACTACTACAGGTATATATATTCAGGTAACTACAGGTATATAAGGAAGACGCCCGCAAGGTCCCGCATAACCGCCCGCAAAGTCCCGTGAAATGGCCGCAAAAAGCGCCCCTAGAAACCCGTGGAAAACCCAAATTTCCACAGTGACGCGTCATCGATGATCGCGAGAGTACACGTACTTCCCCGAGCGCCCCTAAAATCCCGGACGATCTCCAACTCGGATTGCCAGCGGAGTGTGCAGCGGGCTGCTGCACAATTGCTGGAGCGCCCCGAGAAACCCGTCGGCTTTCGAGCCGGCCGCTAATCGTGCAAGTGCGTTTGCACAAATCGTCCGAAAGCGCCCCTAGATACCCGTTCCGTTCGCTCCGTTCTCGGCAATAGTGCAACAGCCTGTTGCACAAACTCCGTAACCCGGCAAAAGCGCCCCTAAAGTCCCGTACGCGATCTGGTGCGAGAAAAAGTTAAGAACCGCTGTCCGAATCGGACATTCTCGGCGCTACGGAAATGTAGGCCATGAACACACCAATCAATTTCTCCAGTCTGGCAAGCCTTGCAGACGAACAGCCGGGTACGCTGATGGGCTGTATTCGCATGGCTTGGCCGCACATCCGAGCCGCCCGAGACCGTAAGGTCACGCTCAAGGTCATCCACAAGCGTCTGAACGACGCTGGAATCCCGATCTCGTACAAGCTGTTGGCCGCGTACGTGGCACGCCTGCAACACGAGATACCGGAACACGACGGCAGAGCCGTCCAGTCCGCTGCGTGAGGTTAATGATGCTCGAACAAACAACTGCCGTTCCCGATTCGAAGTCAGTCCTCACCATTGTGGAGATCGCCCGGCTTCTGCGTTGTTCCAAAGCGCACGTTTGCAACCTGATGGCCGGCAGGGTTCGCGGAGCCCCTAAACTCACGCACGTTTGCCTTGGACGCCGAAGGCTCAGCACCGTTGCATGGGTCAGCCAATGGTTAGAGGAGCAGAAGAACCAGTGATACGCTCGGGTTCATGTCAGGATTATTCGCCGCATTCGCAAGAAAGAGAAAACGAAATGCGTCGAAAACGTTTTGTGCGGGGATGCTTGGCTGCCCGCAAAAGGAGGAACCGCCGATATTGGTACGCACAATGGAGTGAAAACGGCGAGCGCCGCTGCAAAGAACTGGGTCTCTGTTCAGAGATGAACCGAGCACAGGCGGCGGCGATCTTGGCCGACATACTACAGCCGATCAATTCCGCGATTGGCAGGGCATCGGAGTGCCGTGAAGTCTACACTTTCGAGCGCTTCTGTCATGCCGTGTACTTGCCGATCTACCAACGCAAGTGGAAGGCGTCCACGTGTGAAACCGAGACCGACCGGATCGAGTTTCATTTGGTCGCTGACCTTGGCCCAAGACTAATGCAGGAAATCACTCGTGAGGAACTGCAAAAGCTCTTGGATCGTAAAGCAAAGGACAAATCGCAGAGCCTGGTCGATCACCTGCGGTTCAGGTTGCGATCCATGTTCGAGCTGGCGATGAGTGAAGGCATTGTGGACCGCAATCCAGCGATCGCACTCTACACGCCGCGAGAGTGCAAACCGGGTGGCGTGAAGCGAGTCCTTTCTCCGGCCGATCTGGCCCGGATCGTCGAAGCGCTGAACCTTCGGGAGCAAGTGATTGTCCGGCTTGCGGCTTTCGAGGGAATGCGTCCAGGCGAGATCCTGGCCTTGAAGCCATCGGACGTTCATGAAAGCTTTGTCTTGGTGAGTCGCAGGGTCTACAAGGGCCAAATCGATGTCCCGAAGACGAAGCGCTCTGTTCGCCAGGTGGCGTTAAGTTTGGGTACTGCGCGCCTGTTGCAGGAATGGAAGGAGTTGATCGTTACGGTCACCGACCGCGAGTGGCTTTTTCCGTCTGAGAACGGTACTCCGCTTCGCCGGGATAGTTTGTGGCGGTGGCAACTGGGTCCAAAGCTAACCAGCTTGGGACTCGAATGGGCGAACTTTCAGGTGATGCGAAGAACATTTGCGACCCTGTCGAAGAAGGCCGGTGTCGACGCTCATACGCGCGCAGCGCAAATGGGCAATACGGTCGATGTGAACGAAAACGAATATGCGGTGGCGACCTTCGAAGAGAAGTTAGCTGCCGTCCGTAAGTTGGAATCAGCCGTCGCACCTGCGGCGGCGCAGGAAGATCTCGAAGAAGAAAACGACTAAGAGGCTTTCTGAGGTTTGGTCTACGCGAGGAGATTTCAGTTTTGGCCCGAGGGTGTCGTAACCACCCTCAGGCCGTCTCCGCGAGGTGATCGGGAGCTCAAAGTAGGAATTGTAGGAACGCTGAATTTTCCAATTCCCTGTAAACCATTGAAAACATGGAGCGGGAGACGGGGATCGAACCCGCGACGTCCAGCTTGGGAAGCTGGCATTCTACCGCTGAATTACTCCCGCTCTTAATAGTAAGTAGGATACCGCAATCCATTCATCGTAGACTCGTTTGGCGGATGAGTGCGGAGTTGGCGGGAATAGGCTTGTTCAGACGTTGATAGACGTACTGCAGAAGATAGAAGGAGCAGCCGATGGCGACTGCCAGGACCGGCATTCACCATCAATACTGCCGTAGCCGTAGATAAGAAGGCAAGTGCGTCTACTTTTCGCATGCGGGTGAGGCGGCGCCAGGTACTCCACTCGAGCAAGCAGATTCCTACATAAGCGGTCACTCCGGCTAGCGCGGGGATGGGGATTCTGGAAATGTAATTCGCGCCGAGGACGATGAAAGCCAGAATAAATGCCGCGTGAAACAGGTTGGACATGCGGGTTACGCCGCCGCAACGGACGTTTGCCAAACTGCGGGCCGGAATTCCGACGCTCATCGGAGCCGCAAACACACCCGCTACCATGTTGGCGATGCCGTATGCTCCGAGTTCGGTATCGGCGTCCGAAAGTTTGAGTTGTTTGTGACGCCCGCGAAAGTGCTCCACTACGCGCGAGGTAATCAAAATGTTCACGCTCGAAACGAAAGCCAGGCCAAACGCGGCTGGGATGACGCTCCATACATCGGCTGGGCTCCAGGCGAATCCCGCAAACGGCGGAACTTCCAGCGGCAGTTTGCCGACTTCTCTTTGATGCAATCCGAATACTCCCGCAATCAAAACGGAAGCGATGATGCCCACCAGAGGCGCGGGCGCGTGGGGAATGAATCGCGTGGACAAGAAGGCCGCGATGATTACCGCGCCGCTGATGATCAGGGCGCTCGATTGAGTTTCCGAAACGCGCAATAACACCTGCCAGCTTTGGTACAGAATATTATTCGAACTGCGATCCACGACGGTCTTCACACCGAGCATGACGCCCAATTGCGACAAAAACATCATGGCGCCGATGCCGCACGAGAAGCCAATTACGACGGGCTGCGGCACGCGATGGATGTGCCGCCCCAGCCGCAGTACGCAAAATATCAGCATGAAGACCGAGGCGGCCATGCACACTTTCGCGGCTCCGCCTATGCCCTGGGAGTGCACCGCTTGCGAGATGAAAGGAACCGTAGCGCTGGCGGTTCCGCCAATCAGAACCGGGTTGCGCCCGAGTAAAGCAGTGATGGGCGCGGTCGCGATGGAAGTTACCAAGCCCAACACAGGCGGCAAGCCCATCATGTTCGCCATGGCGAGACCGTATGGGAGAGCGATCAGAGCGGCGATCGCACCCCCACCCAAGTCGCCGGCGAAAAACTTCCAGCTATAACGAAAACGGAGCAGTCGCAAAAGTTGTACCTGGAAAATCAGGCGTTATACACTTTGGCGAATGCTTCCTTGAATTTGGTCATCTCGTCTTTGGTGCCGATGGTGACGCGCACCCATTCCGGCCAGACGGGCCAAACGCGGCCGATAAAGACTTTCTGCGAAGCCATAGCGGCGTAGAATTCCTTACCGGAACGCTTCGTGTTGATCATGAAGCAATTGCTTTCGGAAGGAATGAACTCGACGTTTTTCTTGGTGAGCCAGCTAAACGTGTCCTCGCGAACATCGCCCATGATCTTGCGGCGCTCGGGCACCAGATTCTTGACCTTGAGGCTCGCGTTCGCGCCGACCATGGCGGTGATGGGCATGGCGCCGGCGCTGAACGGACGGATTTTTTCGAGGATATCGGGACGCGCGATCGCGGCGCCCGCGCGCAAGCCCGCCATCCCGTAGAGTTTCGAGAAAGTGCGCAGAATCAGGACATCTTTATCCTGCGCGACTAAGTCGGAGCACTTCACGGCCGATGGGGAGATATGAATATACGCTTCATCGACGAGCACTACCGATCCCGCGGGTTTGTTTGCGACGAGCCACTCGATATCCGCTTTGCTGGTCAGCGTGCCAGTCGGATTGTTGGGGTTGCAGATGTAATACAAGCCGCCATTAGGCGCGGCCGCCAGCATCGCTTTCACGTCGTGATCCCAAGTGCCTTTTTTCAGCGGCACATTGACGGTGGATGCGCCGATGAATTTCGCGGCGCGCTCGCCGGCTTCGTAGCCGGGATCGCCTTTGACGAATGCACGGTCTTTAGAGCAGAACGCGAGAACGGCCTGGTGAAGCGGCGCGCTCGAGCCGGCGAATATCTCGACGTAGGTATCGTTCGGCTTGTAACCGAACTTGACGCCTTCCTGAATGGCCAACGTTTCGGCGAGATCGTAGGTGTCCTCGTACATGTAACGGCCGCCTTTTTTGATGATGTTGTAGATCGCGTCGGCGGCTTCGGGACAGGGCCCCAGAGGATTCTCGTTGGCGTTGATCTTCACCGCGTCGGCGGGCATGTTTTTCACCATCGAGAGCTGAGCGAGTGCCGGCTCGTTATAGAACGGAAGCGTTGCACCCGCGGTTAACACTGTGGCAATCCGCCCGAAATTGCGGCGCGAAAAGCCCCGGCGGATTAGATCCGCTTGTTGAATGTCTTTCAGAATAGCTGGCATCGTATCTCCTGAGTTGATGGGTTCCGGACCTATGAGCGCATCTAATAAGACCTGCGCAAAACTATGCCGAACGTGCTGCGACGGAGAAGCGCTGGTCCCGCAGGGACGATCCTCAGTGAGCGTTGGTTGGGGTTTGCGGTTTTAGATCGCAAACGCACGCGGAGGACAACAGCTATTTACGGAGTGTAACACCACAAGCGCGGGGACACCAGAGCTATCCGTTATAAAAAGATTCTATAGCGCCGGAAGTGGTCAATGAAGAGAGCCGGCGTCGTGTTGCACCGCCTTTCGGGCCGCATCGGGAAGAGCAAGCTCGCCGGCCAACATCTCCTCAGCCGAGAGGCTATGCTTGGTGACGCCGGCGCCGGTATGCCCTTTGGCATTTGCCATCATGTGGTACATCTCATGAGCCATTACCATACCCAACGCAGTGCCGAGAGCGGTTTGACGCTTCTCGGGGTAGCCTTTGCCCAAAACACGCTCGAGCGAATGGCGCACGCGATCGCACTCGACTTCGCCGAAGTGCAGGAGTTCACCATCGCTCGAATAGGTCATCGCCAAGGGTCCGCGCTCATCCGATAATGCGCCGATAGGCATCGAAACCATGGAGCATGCACCCTTCATTTTGAAGACCACAAGCTGATTGAACTCCGCGCCGGGCGGCAACTGGCTTTTTACACGCAGATCAATTTTCAGGCCCGAAGGGGCGAATAGCGTTTGCAGTTCACTGCGGAGTGCGTCGACAGACGCTTCGGAGTAAGGCTGCTCAAAATCGACCAGCACGGTCACATTTGGCTTGGATCGGCGGTGTCCGGGTAGGCACGGACAGCCCCGAAGAAAAGAAGGCCGACTGCGAAGACGAGGCGCATGGGGAACTCAACAAGGAGAATTCGCCGACCGCACACCGAGCGGCCATCCACAGTATATAACTATTAGAGGTGTGACGCTTCACACCACTTTAACCGTCCCGACGCGGGGCAAAGGGCTGTATCCATTCACCGATGCCGTGGAGAAATGGCTTCGCGAGCAGAAGGTTTCGAACGGCCTGCTCACCTTATTTATCCAGCACACCTCCTGTTCGCTGCTCATTCAGGAAAATGCCGATCCGGATGTGACACTCGACCTGAACGATTTTTTCGAGCGGCTGGTACCCGAGAGCGGAAAGCACTACCGGCATACGGCGGAAGGACCGGACGATATGACTTCGCACATCCGTTCGGCGCTCACGCACACGAGCCTATCGATACCGGTGATGGAGGGACGCATGGCGCTGGGTACGTGGCAGGGTTTGTATGTGTTCGAGCATCGGGCGCAGCCGCATCGGCGGCATGTGGTCGCGCAGTTTTTGGGCAACTAGGGCCGGCGCCGGCATTTGAAAATTCGAAGCCATTCGCTTCCTGCTCTCGCTGTTTACGCTCGGCTTGCAAGCGGCGGAGCTCAGCGGTTTCCTTTTCGCGGCGGCGGACCAGGCGCGCTTCCTGAAGCTGCAAGTTGCGAAGCTGCTTTTCGTAGACGAGATGGGTCTGCAGCTCGATGAGTCCGCGGCGGACGGCGGCATCCTCTTCCTCGAATTGATCTGCATACAGGACGCTTCCTCGGGCGTAGATGGCCATTTCGAGCGCGGGGATGCGGCGTAAGCGCCAGGAGATATCGGCGAGGGATTGGACGAGTTCGGATTCTTCGAGACCCGCGGGTTGAAATTCGCTTTGGTAGGCGGCGATGTGGCGCTGGTATTCGGCGGCGTCGTCGGTAGAGAGCAGGACAGTGACACCGGTGAGCCCGGTTTTCACTGCATTCAATGAAGATTTGCGTTTTCCGTCGTCGGTACGCGGGCCGGTACTCAGAAGAGAATTTGCGCGATTGGCGGCTAGGCGGTCAGTCATGGGCGTTTTGTCTCCAGAAAAGAAAATGGCCCGCGACAGGAGGAGCCTGTTGCGAGCCTGGTGGAGCGTAGCACATGAAATCGCGAAAACGAACTATGAGCGCGACGGAATCGGGCTTAGGCGCAATGGAATCAATGAGAAGAAAGATTTCGAACTTTTGTGATCGATTTTCAAAATTGAGTTGGAATTGGAGTCAGGCTGCGCCTGGCAGGTTCTTCTAGAATGGGGATGCGGTTGGCAGGAGGGGATTAGCTATGCGGGCAATGGGTTATGCGATGGCGCTGGCGGCGCTGTTGATTCCGGCGGCGGAGGGCCAGGGCGGCGCGACTATCCGGGCGAATATTCGCGGAGGAGGTGGTGACGGCAAGTGTACGTTCGAGGTGGTAGTGGATGGAGCGGCGGAAGTGCAGATCCGAGGCGACCAGGGCAGCTTACGAACAATTTCCGGCGCGCCCGCGCGCTGGGTCCGCCTGGATTGCAATCAGGCGCTGCCTCCCAATCCGAGCGACTTTCGTTTTCAGGGAATCGACGGGCGCGGCAGGCAGCGGTTGGTGCGCGATCCGCGAAATAATCGCGGGACTGCGGTAGTGCGGATCGAAGACCCGAAAGGCGGCAATGAAGGGTACACGGGAGACATCCTGTGGCGGGGCGGCAACTGGGGACCGGGACCGGGCGGCGGTGGGGGAAGGCCGCCCTGGCGGCCCGGCCCGGGCGGCGGCGGTTGGACGGGCCAGAACGGCGGAACCTTTAATTTTCGCGGCGACGGCAACGGTTTCTTCGTGCAGCGCAACGGCCCCAATATGCGCGTTCGGGATGTGAACGTGAACCTGGCGCGGAACGGCGCAATCAATCTTGCATTCCAGGCGCAAGGGTTCCGCGGGGGACCGCTCACGTTTGCGGGACGCGCCACGCGGTTCAGCGGCGATTCAGTAGACGCAACATTGACCGGCCCGGGAATGCGCGCGAACGCAACGATCTATCTGGACCGGGGCGGATCAGTGGACCGGATCGACATGAGCGGACGCGGGCGCGACGGTGATTTTCGTTTGAACTGGCGATCACGATGACCTTCGACGAATCGACAATCAAGAGCCTCTATGAAGCGTTCAACGCCCGCGAGATCGACCATGCGCTTGCTGCGATGCAGCCGGATGTAGATTGGCCGAACGGCTGGGAGGGCGGCCGCGTGCAGGGACGCGAGGCGGTACGCGATTACTGGACACGGCAATGGAAAGAGCTCGATCCGGTTGTAACGCCAGTTGGATTTCACGCCGAGGACGCGGGACGGATTGCGGTGGATGTCCATGCAGTGGTCCGCGATCGAGACGGGAAGCTGCTGGCGGATGAGACCATCCAACACGTCTACGCGATTGAATCGGGTTTGATTCGCAGCATGGAAATCCGGAAGCTCAAATCCTAAGCTTTACGGCTTTTTCCGTGGCGCCATTTTTGTAGGCGAGAGGCGTAGCCGCCTTCGACAGGTCGCCGCCGTCGATCGCGATTCCCTCGTTCGCGGCGCCTTCCAACTGCAAGAAGACATCGGCTGGCGTGAGAAGGCGCGTGGCGGTCAACAAGGTTTGCTTGGAGTCGATGAAGCGCACGACCGACTCGGCCTGCTGATTTCCCTGGACGCTGAGACCATTAATCGCGGCGTCTTCCACGTGGTCGAAAATAAGCGCGGGACGCAGGTCCGGCGAGCTGACCTGGAAGCGCACGTTGTGCAAAGTGAGGCCACGCGCATTGCGCGCATAAAGACCATAAGCGGGCATGGGTCCGAGCATGAAATACTCGCCGGCAATCCGCGGCAAATCGCGGCGCGCCCCGTCTTTGGCAGTGCCCCCGCCGCCAAAGGTGAGATGGACGTCATCGAACGAAATATTTTCGAGGATGGCATCACCTACACAATTCAACGTGATGCAGGAATGACCTTCGCCGGGACGAGCGTTGCTCGGGAACGCAACATCCGGGAGCTGCGATGGATTCGTCGTAACAGTGCCGTGGATGTTGCTGAAGGAGATATTGCGCGTGATCGCGGGGCCCGAATCGCGGCCGGCCCTGGGGCGATTGGAGGGGCCGATGCTGATATGGATCGGACCGGTGACGTCATCGAGAACGATATTCGAGAAGGACATGTTCTCAAAGCGCGATCCGGGGCTGCCATGGAACTTAATGGGGCAGCCGTACACCTGATACAGCAGGCAATTCGAGACCGTAATGTTTTCCGCCACGCCGCCGCCGAACCGGAAGACCGACCAGCGCGTGCTGAATGAGGAGTTCGTGACGGTTATGAATTTGCAACTGCCGAAAAGCGCACAAGCGTCGTCCTGGCATTGGATATTGCAGTTGCTGATGGTGACGTACTGGCAGCTAATGAAGTGAAACCCATCGTTGTTGCCGTTGACGCGGTTATGGATGTAAAGCGTGTCCATGTGAACGCGTGCCGATTGAATGACGCGTACGCAGTGATACGCGCTGCGGAGCAGATCTATGTTACGAACAGTAAGACTCGTACAGCGATAGAAGAGAAGCGTATAAGGGCGGCGGTTGCCGCCGAGACCGCTGGGGGGCGGGACACCGCGGCTGGGCGAATGGAATTGAATGCCCTGGCCATCAATCGTGCCGGGGCCTTCGACGGTCACATTGACGGAATCGACGGCGAAAATGAGCGCCCAGTTTCCGTCTTCCAAGGTGGAGTCGCCCGTAAGGGGGATCGCATCCACGGCATGATATTGTTTACCGTCGGCGCTTCCAAGAAGTTTTCCGCCGGCGGCCACGTGCAGTGTGACGTTGCTCCTGAGCTCCAGCGCGCCAATGTGAAAAGTGCCGGCCGGAACCAGCACGGTGCCGCCGCCATCGCGATGACAGGCATCGACGGCGGCCTGGATGGAAGCCGTGTCGAGCGTAACGCCATCGCCTTTCGCGCCGTGGTCCCGGACGTTGTAAACGCGCGCGCGTAAATCGTTTTGCGAGGACGGGTTCTGCGCCTCGAGCGAAGGCGCCGCAAGCGCGGTGGCCATCATGGGCATGGGGAGGAGTTGCAGCCATTCACGTCGAGGTAAGTTCATACGTTAAACGTTAGCGCTAAAGCGTCTCTTTCTTTAAAAAGAGTCTAGCAGCAGGCTATTTCCCGGGGCGAACGGCGACGTGCGGCGGAACCCACGAGCAGATGATTGTGCTGCTTTCGCGGCAAGAATTGGGGTCTGCGCGAATCTGTTTGGTCGCGCTTTCCAAGATGTCCATGCGATCGGCGGCAACGACTGCCATGTTGTGATCGGCCTGGCTCAGACGCCGCAGGTACAGCAACCTTATATGTGCAGCTTTGGGCGGGAGGGCGAACGGTAAAAGCGGAGGACGCGGCTCGGGAATGCTTTTTCCGTCGTGGATCAGCTCGGCGGATAGAAATTGCAGCCGGACCCGGCCCCGCCGCCGACCGGTGACGCTATAGTGGACAACTTCAAAGTTGGGCGGCGGCAGAACGATGCGCAGTTGCGAATCTGGCTCGAGGTCGATATAGTCTTTCGCGACGAAGGGTTGCGGAGTAGCGGGCGCACGCACCACTTTGCGGGAGCATCCCGCAAGAGTGAGCAGCAGCACGACTATGAATCGCTTATGTATTGTGGATGGCACGACTTACAAGTAACTGGCGTCCTATCTCATACGTTCGTATAGCAAACCGGGACAGGCGGCGAGCAGCAGAGGCCGTTGTACGATGTCATCGTGAAGGCATGACAGCAGTCGATCGATTCGTCCAGCGCCTGCGGATCAAGCGGGTGGAACCATTCATCGGCGCGTCCGACGCGGTACTGGATATCGGTACCGCCGACGGAGCGCTCTTCACAGTTCTCCCTTATCTCAAGAACGGGACGGGGATAGATCCTGAGGCAAAACCCGGTCCGCTCAAGAATGCCACTCTGATTCGCGGATTTTTTCCGCAAGCGCTCCCGGACAGCCAGCAGTTCGATGTGATTACGATGCTGGCGGTTCTGGAACATATCCCGGCGGAGGCTCAAGGGCAGATGGCTCGCGATTGCTTTAGCCGGCTTCGGGCAGGTGGCCGATTGGTCATCACGGTGCCGTCGCCCCAGGTAGACGACATTCTGAAAGTCATGAAGGCCATGCGGCTCATTCATGGCATGTCTTTGGAACAGCACTATGGTTACGATATAACGCAAACACCGGATTTGTTTTGTTCGGCCGGATTCACCTTACTAAAGGCCAGCAAGTTTCAGTTCGGGCTCAACAATTTATTTGTGTTCGAGAAACCCGCGAAATAGATCGGCCTGCACCAACTTTTCCAGATGCTTCGCCAGGATGTCCACTTCGAGATTTACGCGCGCGCCGGGCTTGCGAGAATGCAATGCCGTGTGTCTGATTGTTTGGGGAATAATCGTGAAGCTAACGGCATCTCCCTCGATCCCGGCTACTGTCAAGCTGATCCCATCGACCGCGACCGAAGCCTTGCTCACGATGTAACGCGTTAGCTCAGCGGGCAGCGCGAGGCGCAGCCACCAATTGTCATCGCCTAAGGGGTCGAGAGAAATTACTTTGGCCGTTCCATCGACGTGGCCAAGAACGAAATGACCGTCGAGACGGCCATTGAAGCGGAGCGGCCGCTCCAGATTGACGGCGGATCCGGCGTCGAGATCGCCGAGATTCGTGCGCTTCAGCGTCTCGGGCGATAAATCGGCGCTGAATTCACTCGACGTCAGCTCGATCGCCGTGACGCACGCGCCATTGACGGCGATGCTGGCTCCGATTGCGACATCTTCAAGGATGGAGGAGCAGGCAACCGTCAACCGCGCCCCAGTCGATTTCCGCGCGAGGTGCGCGACGCTTCCCACCTCTTCCACAATTCCGGTAAACATCAGGCGTGCCCCTTGACAACATAGGCTTCTACGGCGAATTCGTCTTTAGAGACTGCGTGGACGGTCAAGCGGTCGAGCAAGATGGCATCTACGCGGCGCTGGCGGCCCGTTCCTCCCGCAACCGGGATGCTCTTGAGCCCACCCAGAATTTTCGGGGCGTAGTAGAAGAGCACTTTGTCGGCAATCTGCGAATCGAGCATGGTCCAGTTCACGCGGCTTCCCGCTTCCACCATCAGCGACAGGTAGCGATGTTCGGCCAGGAAGCGGATGACTTGGTCCGGATCCGTTCGGCCACCGGTCCCATCGGCAATCAAGACCTGGACGCCGGCTTCCTCCAAAGCTTTGCGCCGGGATGCCGGAGCGGCTGACGTTCCGACCACCAGCACATCCTCTCGCGCGCTCGCAACCATTTTCGACTGGAGCGGGAGGCGTAGCTGCGAGTCAAGCACGATGCGCAATAGCGGCCGGCTGCGCGGAAGGCCGGAACGGTCGGTGAGCAGGCAGTCGTCTTCGAGAACCGTTCCCAAACCGGTGAGAATGGCATCGGAGAGGTGCCGCACGCGCTGGACGTCCGCGCGCGCTACCTCACTCGTGATCCAGCCGAAGTTATCTTGCGGCGCGGCAATTTTGCCGTCCAGAGTCAGGGCGGCCTTAACCGTAATCAGCGGCCGGGCCGTCCGCATGAAGTGGTTGAACGGTTCATTGAGTTTTTCCACCGCCGCGGTGTGGGCTTCATCGAGTGAAACCTCGATGCCGGCTGCCCGCAATTGCGCGAGGCCCTTACCGCTCACCAACGGATTCGGATCTTGCATGGCGGCAATGACGCGACTAACACCGGCTTGAATCAGCGCGTCGACGCAAGGCTTGGTGCGGCCATGGTGCGAGCAAGGCTCGAGCGTTACGTACAAAGTTGCGCCGCGCGCGGCCTCTCGGGCCTCGCGCAGAGCGGCAATCTCGGCGTGATCGACTCCGCTCCAGGTGTGAAAGCCGCGGCCGACGATCGCGCCATCGCGAACCAGCACCGCACCGACAGCAGGATTCGGGCTAGTGCAACCCTCTCCCTGGCGCGCCAGTTCGAGCGCTTCCAGCATGGGATCTAGTCGAATAGCGACTCCACGAAATTTTCCGGCTCAAACGGGATGAGGTCGTCTATCTTCTCGCCGACGCCCACGAAGCGAATCGGCAATCCTAATTCGCGCGCAATCGCCACCACCACGCCGCCTTTTGCCGTGCCGTCGAGTTTCGTGAGAATGATGCCGGTCACGCGCGCCGATTCGGTAAACTTGCGCGCTTGTTCCAAACCGTTTTGACCGGTGGTTGCATCGAGCACCAGCCAGACTTCGTGTGGCGAGCCCGGAATGACACGGTCGCAGGTGCGCCGCATCTTTTCCAGTTCGGCCATTAGATTTTCTTTGGTGTGCAAACGGCCAGCCGTGTCGACGATGATGTAATCGGCGGCGCGCGCTTGGGCGGCTTTGAGCGCGTCGAATACCACGGCGCTCGGGTCGGCGCCGGTTTTCTGGCGAATCAGATCGACGCGCGCGCGCTCGGCCCAAACCTGCAACTGCTCGATGGCGGCCGCGCGAAACGTATCGGCGGCGCACAGCAGGACTTTGCGGCCCTCGCCCAAAAAGCGATGCGCGAGCTTGCCGATCGTGGTTGTCTTGCCGGCGCCGTTCACGCCCACGACCATCACGACGGCGGGCGGCGCGTGTACTGTGTGAATCGGAGTCTCGGAAGCGCGCAGAATTTCGAGCAACTGCTCGCGGATCAGATTGCGCACTTCCGCCGGATCGGCCGACAGTTTGCGATCGACCCGCAGCCGTATTCGCTCGAGGATATCGTCGACCGTCGCGACACCGAGATCGGCGGTAATGAGCGTGTATTCCAGTTCCTCGAGTAATTCCGCGTCGATCTCCGGTTTGCCGGAAAGCACATCTTCGAGGCGGTCGACCAGGCCGGAACGAGTCTTCTGAATGCCCGCTTTCAACTTCTCCAGTAGATTGGGCTCGGCGGGGACCGCGCCAAAGAGCGTCTGAATGGCCATTCGGAATGAGCGCACGGGGTGCTTGGCACCCGCTGTGCGCGATGCAAAGGATTTCGGCTTCAGTTTAGCAAGCCGGGATAGACGGTAATGGAGGTAATTGCTCGCATTGGCGCGGTACCTGTTGGACTAGCCGCGCGGCGAATTTGCCCGGATACTGACTGCTATGCCCGGCGTGCGCGCCAAGCGCCAAACGGATCTTCGCTTTCAGGCGGCGCTTTTCGCCGTTGCAGTCGCGCTCGGGACGCTGCTCGAAACGGCTGGACCGCGCTGGGTCCAGACGATCTTCGGTAACGTGAATTTCGATAGCTTTGGGAACGCGAGCGCGGTGCTCGCGGCGTTGCTGGCCGCAGTGATAACGCATGAAGCTGGGCATCTGCTGGTGGCGTGGCTTTGCGGCTTCGAGATTTTGGGCGGCAAGCTGGGACCGCTGCGCTTAGAAATGCTGCACGGCACTCGCAAAATATCTTTTTCCAGTAGCGGATTATTTTCCTGCGCAGTTTCGGCCGTGCCGCGAGACGATACGCATTGGCGAAAAAAAATGATGTGGGTAGTAGCGGGCGGACCTGCGGCGACGCTGCTGGGAGGGATCGGAGCGGCGAGCATAGCCGTGTTCTCCACGCCCCTCGCGTGGCTGGGCGCGTTCTGGAGCGCGCTCGCGCTGTTTCATTTTTTGATCTTCGTGCTGGGCTTGATTCCGAATGGGGAATCCGCTAAGGCGCGCAACGACGCCACCTTATTCCTGGCGCTGCACCGCAACGCGGCCGCCGCGCAGGAGTTAAATCTCTATCATCGGCTCACGCAGCTCAGGCTGACGGCAATCCGGCCGTGCGATTATCCTTCGTCGCTCATGTCTGAGGCGGCGCAATGGAAGGGGCGCACCGAAGCGAATTTGCTGGTCGCGAGAACACTTAGCGAATGGGCTCTCGATTGCGGCGATCAGGCCCGCGCCAGCGTTTGGGAGCGGCGGACTCTCGAACTAAGCGAACACTGCGACGCACGCCTCCGTAACTCAGCGTTAGCGGCCTCGGGATGCTTCGACGTACTGTTTCGGGACGACATCGCCGCCGCGCGCGATAAATTCCGCGGGGTCGATTTTGATGCTTTGTTTCCCGAATATTTCGCCTATCGAGCGCGAGCGGCCTGTTTGCTCGCGAATGAACTGAGCGCGCAAGTACCGGCACAGGTGATCCGCGCCCAGTACGCCCTTCCGCACGGTCTGGCGTATTACGATTTCGAACGCATGCTGCTCGCCCGGCTTCACCTCAAAGCATTGGGAGTTGCGGGTGTTCTGCCAATGGACCAGCTCGCTTCCTCAGCCGTCGCCAGCTAAGTAGGGCGCTCCGCTGCCGTGGGCGAGATTGTTAATCGTGGTGGTCGCATCTGCATGCTCGCGTTGGCTGCGCGGATTATGCAAAAGCAAGATTTTTAATTGCCGTCGCTCGGTTGCGTTCCAGGGCGGGCATCGTCGCCCAACGGCAGATTAGAGAAGATAGTAAGAATGCCTTTGCCCGTACCCACCAGCACCCGGCGGCGCCTGGCATTTCTGTTTTCCGTTCCGCTCGCATTCAGCTTGGTCTTCTTTCCTGGTGCAGCTTGCCGCCGAACGGGCCGATATTTATCTGCTCGAAATTCAAAATTTGCAGTCGAGCGTCCGCGAGCTTCGGCTGCTGGCGAAACAAGCCGAGTCGAGCGAGCGCGGCTTTCTCTTGATCGGAGACGACCGCTACCTGTTTCCGCTCGAACAAGCGAACGCGATATTGCCCACGCAGATCAAGTTTTGCCGGGGATACGGCAAAGACTGGCCGGAGTTGCAGCCGGACATCGACAAAGCCGCCGCCCTGGTCGGGAAGAGACTAGCCCAGGCTAACAAGATCCTGGATACGCAGCGCACCAAGGGATTTGCCGCGGCGCTCGAACTCACCCGTTCGGGCGAAGGCGACAAAACGATGGATGATCTCACGAAGACCACGAACAATTTGCTGAAAAACGTGAATACGATCGAGGCGAGCTATCTCGAACATGAGCGTACCCTCAACCGCTGGACGTTCGTGTTCTTTTCGGTCGGAACGCTGGTGATGATCGGCGTGATGATGTGGCTCTACAACGCGCTGTTGTCCTACTTGTACGCCCGCGACGATGCTCGCGAGCAGCTCGAGAAGATGAACGCCGGTTTGCAGACCCACATTGAAGAGCGCACGCGCGAGTTGCGGGACATGAACGAGGAGTTGGGGCAGTTCGCCTATGTGGCGAGCCATGATTTGCAGGAACCGCTTCGGACAATTACCAGTTTTTCGCAATTGCTGGCCGCGCGCTACAAAGGCAAGCTCGACGAAGATGCCGATGAGTTCATCGGGTACATCGTCACCGCTTCGCGGCGGATGACAGATCTCATCAACGGTTTGCTGCAACTGGTGCGGCTGCGAAAGTCAGGCCAACCTACCTTGCCGGTTTCCTTTGAAAAGCTGCTTTCCGAGGCAGAAATCAGCTTGCAAGCGGCCATCCGTGAAAGCCAGGCGGAAATCGAGCATGGACCTTTGCCCACGCTCGTAGTGGACCAAGTGCAATTCTCACAAGTACTGCAGAACTTGATATCGAACGCCATTAAATACCGGCGCGACGTGCCGCCGCGCATCAACGTGCAAGCCAGGCGCGAACGCGGAAACTGGATCTTTTCCATTTCGGATAACGGCCGGGGATTTCAGCAGGAATTCTCGGAGCGCATTTTCGGACTGTTTCAGCGGCTGCACGGGCGTGATGTGGAAGGCACCGGGATGGGCTTATCCATATCGAGAAAGATTCTCGAGCGGCATGGGGGGCGAATCTGGGCGGAATCGAACGAAACCGTGGGCTCCACGTTCTACTTCAGTCTGCCTACCAGCCTCGAGAGCTTGCGATTCCTGTCGGCCAGCGCCCCGGAACCGGCGGCGAATGGCTCAGCCCGCGAGTCTGTAGCGCGAACGCCTTAAGCTTGCTTGAGCTGGCGCTCCACGATGCGAGCCGCCCGCTGGCTGATCAGGTCGGCGACTTTGCCAAGCAAATTAGGAAGATCCTCGGATTCGATCAGGAACGGAGGGTAATCCTTCGTGCGTTTGGTTTGATAGGTGGTCAGTATGGCGGTCGCAGGCTTATATTCCATCAATCGCGCGTGCGCGATCACCTTGAGACCGGCTTCGGGCGATTCCATTTGCAGGTCGCTCAGGACGAGCTCATATTGCCGCTCGTCCAGTTTGCCCACAGCTTCGGCGGCGGAAGCCGCGGAATCCACGAAATACCCGCCCGCTTCCAAAACGGCCTTTAAAGTCAAGCGCGAGGCGAGATCGTCATCCACCAAAAGCACTCGCGCCAGTTCGAGGTCCCGGCGAGGTGTTTTTCGTTTGGTGGCTAGCATCTCCGCGCTTTCTGCCTGAGCAGGCAGCTACAGTGTAAACGAAAATCGCCCAAATACCCATACGGAATTTCCTTGATGGCGATTAACTTGCAAGTTGAAAAACGCGGTCGAAGATCGCATGCACGTTTTTCAGTTGCCGTTCCAGCGAGAACGCGTGCGCTAACTGGGCCTCGCTCAGATAGCGGGCCACCGTTGCATCTTTTTGAATAGACAGGCGAAAGTCGCCCTCCGTTCGCCACGCCTGCATGGCATGACCCTGTACCAGCCGGTAGGCTTCTTCGCGCAGCATTCCGGCGGCGGCCAAGTCGAGCAGAAGCTGGCCGGAGAAGATCAAACCGTTGGTATTGTTGAGGTTACGGCGCATTCGGTCGGCGTTGACGACCAGCCCCGAGATGAGCCAAGTGGTCTTCGATAGCAAATAATCGATCAGGATCGTGGAATCGGGCAGGATAATGCGCTCGACTGACGAATGGGAAATGTCGCGCTCGTGCCAGAGCGCGACATTCTCAAAAGCGGCTTGGGCATTGGAGCGGACAACCCGCGCCAAGCCACAAATCTGTTCCGCCGTCACGGGATTGCGCTTGTGCGGCATCGCTGACGAGCCTTTCTGTCCGCTGGAAAACGGTTCTTCGGCCTCCCGAATTTCGGTGCGCTGTAAATGGCGGATTTCGAGCGCGATTTTCTCCAGGCTGGAAGCAATCCCCGCCAAAATGGCCAAATAGTGAGCGTGCAAATCCCGCGAAAGCACCTGTGAGGTGATCGGAGCGGCTTTGAGACCAAGACGGGCGCAGATTTTCTCTTCCGCCTCCGGACCGATGTGGGCGAATGTGCCCACCGCGCCCGATATTTTGCCGGCGCGCATCTCTTCGGCGGCGGCGGCGAAGCGCGTGCGATGGCGGGCAAACTCATCCCACCACAGGGCGGCCTTGAGGCCGAACGTGATGGGCTCGGCGTGCATGCCGTGCGTGCGGCCAATTTCTACCGTGTCACGATGCTCGAAGGCCAGTTTTCGCAAAGCGGCGGAGAGGTCCTCGAGACCGTGCGCGATCAGATCCGACGCGCTTTTGATCTGCAGGGCTTGCGCGGTATCGACGACATCGTTCGAAGTAAGGCCATAGTGCAGCCAGCGGGAAGCGTCGGACGCGCCCTTGGCCCGCATGGTTTCCGAGACCGCTGTGGTGAAGGCGATCACGTCGTGCCGCACTTCGCTCTCGATTTCTTGAATACGATTCAGATCGAATCCGGCGTGAGCGCGCAGGCTTTGTGCTGCTTCGGGGGGCACTTCGCCTAGCTCCGCCAAAGCCTCCGCGGCGGCCAACTCGACTTCGAGCCAGCATTCGTATTTATGTTGTTCACTCCAGACAGCGCCCATCTCCGGGCGCGTATAGCGGGCAATCATTACTTAATACTGGAACACTTCGGATTGCACGCCCGGCTCGGCGACAACCAAACGCGTGAAAAGCGTGCGGCCATGGAGCGCTTTCATGGCGGAGTGGCGCACCAGCTCGGGATGATTATTGTGTTCACTGATGTGGCCCAGAATCAAGGTAGAGACGCGCGTGTCGAGGTCGTCGTGAATGAATCCGGCCGCTACTTCATTCGAAAGGTGGCCGCGGCGGCCCATTACACGCTGCTTCACCGACCAGGGATAAGGTCCAACGCGCAGCATTTCGAGATCATGGTTCGATTCGAGGAGTACCACGTCGCTGGCCCGCAAGTGCACCCGCAACGACTCAGTGACATAACCCAGGTCGGTCGCCACAGCGACTTTGATGCCATGCGCGCATAGCGTGTAGCCGACCGGATCGGTAGCGTCGTGCGGAATGGTGAAGCTCGCAACATCGAAATCGCCGATCGTAAAGCTGCGGCCGGCTTGAAAGGTTTCGAGCGCTGGCTTGTTTTCGCCCCACTCGATGTAGGGCGCGGTGCCGTGCGTCAAATAGACCGGCACCGGACGGCTTCGGGATTTCGCCAAAGCGGGCAAACCGCAGACGTGATCGTGATGCTCGTGCGTGACGAGAATGGCGTCGATATGCGCGATGTCCTCGCCGATGGCAAGCAGGCGTTTCGAGATCTCGCGGCGGCTGAGCCCTGCATCCACTAGAATGCGGGTACGGTCCGTGGCAATGAGCGCCGAATTACCGGCGCTACTGCTCGCGAGAATGCAAATCTTGACGATGGAAAGGTCCTTATCTTCTCTTCGGATATGCTCTTCGGATACATATAGCAGATCTGGAACAGAAAGTCAGGAAATTGTTTTGACCACCAACTTCTACAATAGAAGTTCCCATTATGACCGCGCGCGTATACGTTTCCATGAAGCCCACCGTCCTCGATCCCCAGGGCAAGACCATTTGTTCGGCGTTGAATGGCATGGGCCACCGCCAGATTGCGGCTGTGCGCCAAGGGAAATACTTCGAAATTGGGGTCGCGGAAGGCACTTCACGCGAAACCGCCGCCCAGGTACTCGAAGAAGTGGCGCGCGACGTGCTCTCGAATCCGGTCATCGAGGACTACCGGGTTGAGATCTTAGACTAGTCCTGCCCTCTTACTTTTTATGTGCGGAATTGTGGGTTACATCGGCAGCCGGGAGGCGGTCCCGGTTATTGTAGACGGATTGCGGCGGCTCGAATACCGCGGATATGACTCGGCCGGCGTGGCGGTATTCGCCGAAGACAAGCAACTGGATGTGCGGCGCGCTTCCGGCAAGCTGCGCAACCTGGAAGAAGTCATTCGCAATAAACCTCTCTCGGGTTCCTACGGTATCGGGCACACGCGCTGGGCTACGCACGGACGGCCCACGGAAGAAAACGCTCATCCGCACCGGGACTGCAAGGGCCAGATTGTGGTGGTCCACAACGGCATCGTCGAAAATTATCTGGCGCTCAGGAAACAACTAACGGCCGAGGGGCACCGGTTCGTCACCGAAACCGATACCGAAGTAATTGCGCACCTGGTCGAGAAACATCTGAAAGGCAATCTCGAGACGGCGGTGCGGGCGGCACTCAAGGAAATTTCCGGCGTCTTCGCGATTAGCGTCATTTCAAGCAGCGACCCACACAAGATTGTGGCGGCGCGCTCGGGCCCTCCCGTAGTAGTCGGGTTGGGGCAGGACGAATTTTTTGTGGCATCCGATGTGCCCGCCATCTTGAGCCATACGCGCGACATCATTTTTTTGAACGATGGCGATGTGGCGGTCCTGACGGCCGAGGGCGTACGGTTTACGGATTTCGACGGTAAGACTGTGCGGCGTACGGTTTCCCGCATTCTGTGGGACCCGATCATGGCGGAAAAGGGCGGCTATAAGCATTTCATGCTCAAGGAAATTTTTGAGCAGCCGCGCGCCATCAAAGACACCATGCTCGGCCGGGTGGGCCAGGAGAGCGGACGCGTCTTTCTGGATGAAGTAGATATTTCGGAAGCCGATTTTAAGACGTTCGAGCAAGTGAAGATCGTGGCGTGCGGCACGAGCTGGCATGCGGGGCTCGCCGGAAAGTTCATTATCGAAAGGCTGGCGCGGCTGCCGGTCGAAGTCGACTACGGCAGCGAATTCCGCTATCGCGATCCGATCATTCAGCCCAAAACGCTGACCATTGTGATCTCGCAATCGGGAGAGACGGCCGACACTTTGGCGGCACAGCGCGAGGCCAAGCAGAAAGGCTCGAAGACGCTCGCCATCTGCAACGTGGTGGGCTCGATGATCACGCGCGAGGCGGCCGGCACGCTGATAACGCACGCGGGGCCGGAGATTGGCGTCGCGTCCACCAAAGCGTTCACGTCACAGATCACCGCGCTGCTCATTGTGGGGATGTATCTCGGACAGGTGCGCGGCACGTTGACGAACGCCGCCGCCTGCACGCTTGTGCAGGAGATGATGCAGATTCCAGGCAAGCTCGAGCATGTGCTCTCGCAGACGGCGATCTACGACGACCTGGTGAAGGATTTTTCGCGCGCGCAGGATTTTCTATACCTGGGGCGCGGCATTCATTTTCCGATCGCGCTCGAAGGCGCTCTCAAGCTTAAAGAAATTTCCTACATTCATGCCGAGGGCTATCCGGCGGGCGAGATGAAACACGGCCCGAACGCATTGATCGACGAGAATCTCCCGGTTGTCGTGCTGGCCACGCGCGATCCGGAGTCGGAAGAAAGCCGCGTGCATTACGAAAAGACCCTTTCGAATATTCAGGAAGTGAAGGCGCGCAGCGGAAAGGTGGTCGCCGTTGCCTGCGAGGGCGATGAAGAAGTGGCGAAGATGGCCGATTACGTCATCACCATTCCAGTGACGCGCGAGCTCTTGCTGCCGCTGCTCGAGATGATTCCGCTGCAACTGCTTGCGTATCACATTGCCGTGAAGCGCGGCTGCGATGTAGACCAGCCACGCAATCTGGCTAAAAGCGTCACGGTCGAATAGCGACCGGGTCCAAGCCGATGGTGCCGGCCAGCTCGGACAAGTAGGCGCTGTCGCAACCCTGCTCAATTGCGCCCGAGCGGCGTCCAGGCGGGCTTGGGAGTCGGACTGGCAGTCGAACGTCTCGAGAGCTTTCACGTGCCGCGTCCAAAGGGCGATATCGTGGCTCTGCTTGGCGCGCAGGCGCTCCTGATACCAATCGCTCGCGAGGACCGTTTCACGCATAAACATGGCTCGGAATTTTGGAGATTTTTCGCACATACCCTCGTAGGTTCCGTGCGCCATGATGTGCAGCAACGCTTTGATGGGCGGGCAGGCGGCATCCACGCTGCCGTCTTCAAAATAATTGAGAGCGACGTGGCGCTGCGCTTCGACGATGGCGTCGACGCCGGCGACGAAAACCGCCAGATCCTGCTTCTCGGGCCGCAGGAATTCCTCGGGAAAGACCGCGCCCGGCATTTCGAAGATGCGGCCGAGAAAGTGATCGACGAAGGACAGTCGTGATGCGATAGCCCAGGCGGCTGGCCAGAACAGTACCGCCCCTCGAATTCGAAATCCTCCACCTTTTCGAGGTAGCCGTTCTCGATCAGAAATCGCGGCTCGCGCTCGAAGACGCGCATGCGGCACCAGATCTCCGGCACCAGCATGCTGTTGTCGTGATCGACGCGATACTTCGGGCCGATGTGTCCGGCGGCGGTGGTGAAGCCGGCGTAGCCGGTGACGATGGCGGAAACCAGCGCATTGTTGACGTCGATCACCGGCGGCAGCGCATTGAAGGGACCTTTGGTGAGCGCGCCTTCGCTGCCGAAACCGGTGGTCGAAGGCGACTTGCCGGTCAGGCTGCAGATGAAATCCATGAACAGCTCGGGCAGTTCCTGATAGTGGATCGGATTGTAGACGGCGAGCGGCGGAATGCCCGCCTTGAGATCGGGCGGATTATTGCGGCGGCCGGCGAGCACGGCGTTCACCGGGAAATGAGCGGCGTGCCCGGACGGAATCTCGCGCGCCAGGCGGGTGCCGATCTCGGCGAGATAGGACATCGCGCGGGTGCACGAGATCGGGACGCTTCTGCAGATAGCGCGGGTTCTTCGAAGGGCTGCCATCCACGATGCGCGGATGCGCGGAGGAGACGACGAACTCGAGCGTTGGGATCCGCGACGAAGTCTTTGAGCAATTGCTTCATCGGCTCGGTGTATCTGATCGAACTCGACGACGTCATCGAGAATGCGCCTGGACAGCGGCTTTATCGAGCGGCTCGAAGTTCGAGAGGAAGGTTCCGGGCGAGGCGATATCGGCCTCGGCGTCCTTATCGAAGCCGCGATGGATCGCGTCGTCGGGCCGCTGGAACAGCAGAGTCTCGCAATTCGCAACCAGCTTGACGCTTGGATTGCGAGTATTCGGGATCGAGATTGTTCGAGGCTCTCTTGCGGAAGTACGACGGAAGCCGTGATGTCGTCTTCCACCTGCACTTTGTCGGCGGGTTGAAATCGGGGCGCAGTTTGTAGATGCGCCAGGAGCCGTCGGGATCGTAGCCCATGCGCAGATAGTTGGCCGACCAGTTTCTGGTTTTCGAATTTGAGCTCGTTGCCGAGCGAGCCGTTGATGCGATCGACGGTGAAGTGCTCGCGCCAATCGTCGCCCCATCCTGCTGGTAGTAGCGCTTCACGGTGATCAGCAGTTGGCGCACGCTCTGCGGCAGGGCGGCGAGCCAGGCGTTGTGCTCGTCGGTGTATTCGGGCGAAGGCGTCATCAGCTTGATCACGGAGCCGAGCGAGCGCTCGTGGCTGAGGATCGGGCGCGCGGCGCGGACGAGCGAAACGGGCTTTTTGTAGATGGAGGAAAAATCCTTGCGCAGGATTTCAGCGACTTTGGTCCATGTCGGCGTGATAATCGCTGACGAAGATGGGACCTTTCAGAATGATGCTGCGCGAGCGATTTTGAGATTTCCGACTTGCCGCCGCCGGAGACCGTGCAAGGCTTGTGGCAAAGAATTCCGTCGGCGCGGGAGGCGACCAGGCGCCAGGCGGTACCTCCGATCTGCTTTTGCAAGCCGGATTTTGGTGCCCCACGGAAGCATGTAGGTAACGTCGGCGCGCAAGACGAGTTTGTGCCGCGATCCGCTGGGTCGCATCCCATTCGATCGAGCCCTTGCGGACGCTGAATTCGGCGTTTTCCGGGACGTAGAAGATGTCGGGATAGCGCCGGTCGATCGCGTAGCCTTCGGCTTGAATTTCGACGCGATCGCCCAGCCAATGCATGGCCTCCTGAAAGGTGACTTTCTTGGTGAGCACCGTGCGGCCCGCATAGAACTGCTTGCCGAGGACATAGGCCGGGAAGGCGATCGCGCCGCCGGCATGCTCTTCCTCGCAAAGGCCGAACAGGTTGGCCGCGTAGCTGATTTGCGTTTTGACTTCTTTCTTGCAATAGCCGTAGTAGTTGTCGGCGATGATGGTGACGATGACGCCGCGGCGGTCGCGGCAAGTCAGTTTGAAAGCGTTGCCGCCGTTGTAGGCTTCGGATTCGTCGCGCCAGCACATGCCGTCGCGCCGCTGCCGTTCTGTTGCGGCGTCGTAGTGCGGCAATCCGAGGTCTTTTTTCTTGAGCGCGGTGAGATGCGGCGCGAGAATCACGCAGCCGGTGTGGCCGGTCCAGTGCATGGCGTCGAGCGCGGAGTCGTTCTCGGGAAGATCGGGATCGCCGGCGTTGCCGAAAATGCCTTCGACAAAATCGAGATTGCTGACCAGGCTGCCCGGGACGAAGAAGCGTGTCTCCATTGTTTTGGCAGGCTCGCGTCCAGTGGCGGGACAAATGAGCGGCCGCAGCAGAAGAGTGGCGAAGACGCGAACCTGCTCCGCCTGATGCGCGGTGAAGGGAAGCGCCATCACATCGGCAGGCGGAGTGAGGGCGGCGGCGAGCAGACACGCGAAGGTGCGCTTCGGAACGGCGATTTTGTCGGCAGGAACCGGCAGGCCGCCTTCGACGATGTGGAAAATTCCTTGCGTGGTGCGGCGATCGCTGCGTGGATTGTGCAGCACGCCTTGCCGCACGCGGTAGGACTCAAGATACGGCGAGGAGATGTGATCCGCATCGGCGGGCAGCGACATGACCCGCGCCAAGCCGGGACGGTCGAGCACGAACGTATGTCCGGGTAGACGAGGCGCGCCACCGGGCAGCACGTCGCTGAGATAGCAATTCAGAAACGTCTGAATGCGCGCGTCGGCGGGACAGAGACGACCGCTCAGCAACTGATCTTTCTGATAGTAGTTGCGCAGCAGCGGGCCGGCGATTTCGAGGAAATACGCGTCGGCGCTGCTGGGATTCGTCGGCTGGCCGAGCGCAGCCAGCTTCAGATTGATGTAGCGGACAAGCTCTTCGTTATGAAGGCCGGCGTTCACGATCGCGGGCCCGTGTCGCTGGATGTTCCTCCGGCGGCCGGAACGTAACATTTCAGCGTGTAGTCCATCACCATGCGGTCCGCATTGAAGCGCCAGCCGAGTGTGCGAATAGTGCGCTTCATGCGCTTGATCCAACCGCGCGGCAGACCGTAGCTATCGCGCTGGTAATAGAGCGGAATCACTTTCTCGCTCAGCACCTTATATAAGTCTTCACCATCGCGCGCGTCGTGCACATCCATGTCGGAGTGGGTCCGGCCGATGCCGATCGCGAACCCGTTCAGGCCATCGTAAGCCTCTGCCCACCAGCCATCGAGAACCGATAAATTAAGTCCTCCGTTCAGGACGACCTTTTGTCCGCTGGTACCCGAAGCTTCGAGCGGGCGGCGCGGATTGTTCAGCCAGACATCGACGCCTTGCACGAAGTGGCGGCCAACGTTGATGTCGTAATCTTCGACGAACACGAACTTGTCGGCGAATTCAGGAGATCGCATCATTTCGGCGATCTGCTGCAGCACCCGTTTGCCGGGCTCGTCGCGGGGATGGGCTTTGCCTGCAAAAACGAACTGCACCGGACATTTCGGATCGTTGACCATCGAGGCGAGCCGCTCCAGATCCTTCAGAATCAGATTGGCGCGTTTGTAAGTAGCGAAGCGGCGCGCGAAACCCACGGTAAGGGCATCCGGACTGAGCACCTGGCCGAGCGCCTGGATGGTTTCAGCGGGCTCGCCGCGACGGCGCGCCTGCTCGCTCGCGCGAGCGCGTACGAATTGGATCAGTTGCGACTTGAGGCTGAGATGCGTCTCCCACAACTCGCCATCGTCGATGTTCTCGATTCCCTGCCAAATCCTAGTTTCGGCGCTGTGCTCTTGCCAGCCGGCGCCGAGGTGACGGTCATAGAGGCGGAACATTTGCGGAGCGAGCCAGGAAGGCACGTGCACGCCATTGGTGATATGGCCGATGGGAACGGCGTCCTCGGACTTGCCGGGATAGAGGCCGGTCCACATGTGGCGGGAAACTTCACCATGCAACGCCGGAGACGGCGTTGGCGCGCCGCGAGAGCTTTAATCCCAAGCACTGTCATGCAGAAATCTTCGTGATTGTCGCCTGCATTTTCGCGGCCGAGTTCCATGAGCCTCGAATGGGACAGCCCGAGTTCTTCGCGCAAAGGCCCGAGATGCTCCTCGATGAGATCGGCGCCAAAGCGATCATGACCGGCCGGTACCGGGGTATGCGTGGTGAAGACAACTTCGCGCGCCACGCGCGGGGCAGCCTGCTCGAAGCTCATCCCTTCTTCTTCCATGCGGCTGCGAATTGCTTCGAGCACGGCAAATCCACTGTGCCCCTCGTTGAGGTGCAGCACGCTCGGAGTAACGCCCATCGCGCGCAACGCGCGCACGCCGCCAATGCCGAGCAGAAGTTCCTGCCGGATGCGGACGCGTTTATCACCGCCGTACAAGCGCGAAGTCAGCTCGCGATCTTCGGGCACATTCCCTTCTACATTCGAATCGAGCAGCAGCAAATCGCAGCGGCCGACGCTGACACGCCAGACTTTCGCCTGGATATAACTGCCGCGGGTATCGATCCGCACCATGACCTGCTCGCCGCTCTTGCCGATCGCGGGCTCCATCGAGAGAAGGTTCACGTCGGTGTGCAGATACTCTTCCTGCTGCCAGCCGGACTGGTCCAAGTACTGGCGGAAATAGCCTTGGCCATAAAACAATCCGATTCCGATGAGCGGAATGTCGAGGTCGGAAGCGCTCTTGATGTGATCGCCGGCGAGCACGCCCAAGCCGCCTGAGTAGATAGGCAGCGACTCGTGCAAACCGAATTCGGCGGAGAAGTAAGCGACCGGGCGCGGACGCAGGACACCGGCATGATTCGCGCCCCAGGTGTGCGAAGCCTGCAGATACTCCTGCTGGCGGCGATACGCGTAGTTGATGCGGCTGTGCAGCAGCAGCTCGCTGGCGCGGCGTTCGATGGTAGCGAGCGGCATCTGGGAAAGGAGCGCCACGGGGTTCTGATTGAGCTCGGCCCAACGCACGGGATCGAGGTCGTGGAACAAACTAATGCAGTCGTGATCCCAGCTCCACCAGAGATTGCGGGCCAAAGACCACAAACGCTCCTGCGAAGGCGCGATGAAACGGTCGAGCGTGCGCGCCTGGCTGACAATAGGGGCGACTTGCGCAGCGGCTTCGCGTGAGAAGACGGATCTCCTCGTCGCGATAGGTGCGTTCTTCGGTTGTCTGCACAACCAGCACGCCCTGCAATACGCCGCGGTCAATCAGCGGGACGCCAAGAAAGGAGTGATAGCCGTCTTCACCCGCCTCCCTGAAGTATTTGAAGCGCGGATGGCTCTGCACCTGGCTTACCGCGACGGGGCGGACCTGCTCGGCGACCAAGCCGGTTAGACCTTCGTGCAGCGAAAGGCGTAGCGCGCCCACCGCCTGCTTGCGCAGACCGAGCGTGGCGGCGAGCACCAGATTGGCGCGGTCCGGCTCGAGCAGATAAGCGGAGCATACGTCGGTATGGAAGCGTCGCGCGATAAGGGCGACCACGTGCGATAGAGTTTCGGCCGGCTTGCTCGTGTCCTCGGCAAGTTTGCCGATTTCGTCGAGCGCGAGCACCTGCGGAGAGTCAGAAGTAGGAAGGGGAACGTTGGTCATTAGATTGGGTCGCGATGGTCCAGTTCGGCATTGTCTTCGATTTGAAACATTTCTAGTGCAACGACTTGGTTCGCGCGACTGGGCGGCCGCTCGGCGGCTGTGGCCGGAGCGTTCCGGCGCACTGGGCGGGTATCCACACACCTTATTCTACGAATGAACGCAAGTTCGAAGACTGAAGTCAGAAGTGAGACGACAGAAGTCGGACGTCAGGCGGCCTTTTTCGCCTTTTTTTAAGGCGCTCCGGCGCTCCAATTCAGTCATGCCCGCGATTCAAAGCGTGCAGTTGCGCGGCGGCACTCAGGCCAACCGCGCCTGATGGCCGTCGAGCAGCAGCAAACCAACAACTCGCGAGGCAATTGGAGCGAAGAACCCTATCAAAGCTGCAACAACGATACGCTTACGCATCTTGCCTATGCATGACTGCATACAAGGCGCGCTTTGGTTTCCCAGTCACAAAAAGGCACTTGTCGGCAATGCTTTGTTTTTTTGGCACATTGAACCTAGTCGAGGCTTGCCGCGCGCGTAGAGATTTCTCCTGTCACGCTTGTGTGAGTTCTGAGCCGTTGTCGGATATTCGTCAATTGGCGCGAGCTGGAGCAGCAAACAGTCAGTGTCCGAGTAGCCCGTGATCCGGGAGCTATCCCCGAATCTGCCTGAGTTAGGCACACGTTAGTAGTCGGTTATGTGTGCCGTGGGAGCGGACGTAATCTCGGATCAGCTATCAGAATTGCCCGTGTGCGCCAGTAGCTTTTGATCAAGTTCGTCTAAGCTTTTGATAAACCAAATCTCCCGGCCCGCATTGCATTCATAAACAAAGTCTCTGAGACCCGAACTCTCCTTCAAACGGGCGGAAATGTCTCCCAAAATCACCACTCGTTTTCGATAGGTAACAAACTTCTGGAGGACCTCGCCGGCAACCTGGGTCTTCAGGTGGAAAAAGTCGTCGGCAAAGCGCTCTATCGGAATCACAATCAGTTCGGGTTGACACCTCGAGGCTTCCGAGATGATCTCGATCGCCTGCCTACCAGTTCTCAGTTGGTCTCCGATCTTTGGAAACTCTGCGACTCGTACACCGTGCAACTCGTAACATTGAAGATCCATTGCGCTCTCCATCGTAAGCGGCACCGCGCGCAGAACGTGGGCAAGATGCGTGTCCGCGAAAACGATTCACGACATCGGTCCACCGGACCAGAAAAGCTGTTCATCCACGACTGCCGGCTCAATTTTACGGACCACCCATCATCCAACAACACTTGCAGGCACTCGCGCGCATAGCCTCTGCATCCAGGTGTATTGACTGTGATTCGACATGGATCCGGTAGCGCAGCACAACGATTCGTCCAAAAGAGAGCCGTGGTTCCGAGCAGTACCACTCCACGAATTCGTCAATGGCAGGCCCGTACCCCGTTGGGCATCGAGGGACGTAAGGCTGTTTAGGACCGCCGATTTCGCCTGGTCCAGGTCTGGCAGCCGCAAAACGGTTCTGAGCGGCGCATGCCGTTTCCTTCTCGGGTGCTGCTTTCGCGTGGATTCGCGGTCCTCTCAACCGCGAATCGGTCATGCTCAAACGCAATTAATGGGTTGCGCGTCATCCGGACACAATAGGATCCACTTTCCGATAACCCTGTTTCCCAGTCTCGGCCTCCTACGCCGCACCTTGACGTTCGAAAACACTGGGCGATAAGGCCGGAGTGCGGCTCAACGATGGGGATTGCAAATTGCCCGCGGCTTAGAAGGCAGATCATCTGTTACGTCTCAATCTAACGGTTACCGATGTTTAACGAAAGCCCTCAATCATCATCAGTTCCTGGCTATTGCGTTCTATTTCCGGAAAGCAAATGTACCGTCCGTCCGGAGAAATCGTCAGATAAGGCATTACTGGAGTTGTGGGCTCAAATACCAATCTGTCCTCGTGTGATTGCAGGCTGATGAAGCGCAACTCGTGGCGCAGCCCCCTCGGCGCCCAATAGTAGACACCTTGATTGGTCGCCGCGTAACCGGGTACATCGCTAATTCGCTCCGCCACGCGTGTGATTTCTCCTCCAGCGGCCGGCATACGCCAAAGGCCTTTGCCCGAAAACCAATCGGCGAAATAGAGCCAACGGCTGTCCGGCGATTCCTGTGCATTTGTAACGCTGCGAGGGACCATCACGGTTGCCGGACCGCCGCTGGCCGGCATCTTGTAGAGTTCAACTTTTCCCGAACGGCTAGAGGAGAAATAAATCGAGTTGCCGTCCCGCGAATAGTTGGGAAAAAAATCATCTGCTCTGGTCGTTTGTTACGCGAGTGGTGTGTCCGGTATCAGTGGCGACGCGATAAAGCTGCCACCGTCCGCCCGGCGGCGTCGTTCTGAAATACACGAGAGACTTCCCATCCGGCGCCCAGTCGCCGAGTGCGAGTGTGGCGTCCAGTGAAGTTGTCAGCGCGGCACCAACCTGTTCGCCGATCGGAACCGTCCAGATACCGAATTCGCCGAAGCGCGAAGAGCCAAAGGCGATCGATTTACCGTCCCGAGAATAACGAGGGAGGAAATCTTCCCCCGTCGTCGACGTGAGCCGCTCGGGATGGCCGGAGACGCGGTCGACGGCATTCAGCGGCAGCCGGTAGAGATTCACGAACCGCTGCGCGGATGGATAGATAAGGCGGCCGGTTTTTGGACTGAGCGCAATTCCGCCAGTGGTCAGAATTGCCGGCACCGGTACAGCCGGCGAACTGGACGATAGCGCAACTTTGTGCAAGCGCATCGCCTGTGGCTGGCCGGCGTTTAGCAGAAGTTCCCCATCGTTTGTCCAGGCAGCAGAAAAGTTTATGAGGGCCGAGGTGTGTATTTCAGTAACTGGACCAATTGGCTCGTACGCCTTGCCCAGCCGCATCCACATGGCACGGCTCTCAAAGGCGTCCGGCCACCCGCACGAACGCGAAGCGATCGCCGGCGGGTGAGAATGCCGGATCCATGTCGCCGTTCCCGGCGCCTTGCCCGGCGGCCTTTGCCGTCAATGGCCGCCGCTCTGCCGTATCGATCGAGATGAGATCGAACTTCGGGCCGGTTGTATCACCCGCTCTCAAATCCGGAACCGCCAGGTAGCGGCCGTCAGGAGTCCAGGCAAGCAGCGAGTGCCCTTCGGGCGAAACATCGATACAAGCGATATCCGTTAACTTTCGCTCGCTTCCGCCGAGCGGCGAGGTCATCATCACCGAACACTTGCGATTCCCCAAATCGCGCACGAACGCGATTCGTTTCCCGTCGGGCGACCACGCCGGCGAGCCTTCATTAGCGGAATCATTCGTGAGCCGCAACAGATCGTTCGACCCGATTAGTCTCACGTACAGATTGAAGTTTCCCTGTCTCGCGCCATTCCATGCAAACACGACTTGGGAGGCATCGGGTGAAAAGCTCGGATTCCGGGCGATTCCACCACTCGATGTAATTGGAATGGGAGTTAGATCTTTGCTGGGGGCGCCGCGCCGCGTTCCTATCGAATACCCAAAGACCGCGGTAAGCACGGCGAGGACAATCGCCGCTACAGCCGCTGTAGGCCAGATCCATCGCCAGGTCGACGGCTCCGCGGCCACCACCGGCGCCGAACCCGGGCTCAATATCTCAGAAAGGTGATCTCGCAAGGAGCTCAGGTCGCGATACAAATCGCGGGTACTCTCGAACCGGGCGGTAGCTTCCTTGGCGAGACAACGTTCGATAATCCAGCGCAGCGGTGCTGGCACCGCCTGCGGGAGAGGCTCAGGGTCCGCTTCGATGATCGCGGCCATTGTTTGCGCCGCCGTCTCGCGCTGAAAGGGCCGGTTGCCACTCGCGAGCTCGTAAAGCATTACGCCGAACGAAAACTGATCGGAGCGCGCATCGAGCGGTAGGCCGCCAGCCTGTTCCGGGCTCATATACGAGACGGTGCCTAACACCGTTCCCGGGTTCGTCGCACCGGCCGTTTGCGTCGCATCTTCATCGGCGAGAGCCGTGCCGGAGTGCTTAGCCAAGCCGAAATCGAGGATCTTCACCCGGCCGTCGTGTGTAACCAGAACGTTAGCCGGTTTGAGGTCGCGGTGAATGATGCAGGCTGCGTGCGCAGCGGACAACCCGTCTGCAATCTGAACGGCCAGATCCAGTAATTTGCGTGTGTTTTGGACGGGTTTGATTGGCACGCCGTCTATGCATTCCATGACGAGATAGTCCGGCCCGATGTCAAAAAGCGAGCAGATGTTGGGATGGTTGAGGGCGGCAATCGCCCGAGCCTCACGTTCGAAGCGCATGGAGAACTGCTCCTGTGAGCTTTTGATCGCAACAATGCGATCGACCCGCGTGTCGCGTGCCTTCCACACCTCGCCCATGCCGCCTGCGCCGAGAGGGGATACGATCTCGTATGGACCCAAGCGTATACCTGGCGCCAAGCTGGACATTGCTCCTAGATTGTAGCTGTGGAATTGCCAAGCGGCGACATGGGAACAATCTAACGAACTGCGTGGGAACGCTGGTCGTTAAGTGGGGTTATAGGAAGCTGAGGAGCCGGTTGGCATTTGTTCCCAGTTGCTCCTGAGTCGTCGGCTACTCTTCACGTCCGTTGCAGAACCCTTGGTGTGGAACGATGCAATGACGGGATTGGAGTCACGCTCCCTTGGATCCGAAGAGTATCGGAGACAACTCTCAGCAGTTGGCCTGTCAGTAACGAATGAGTACGACGACGAAGGCCAGAATCACTATTTCGATGCTTCTAAAACGCATCTGCCAATCGGTACCGGCCAACACGGCTGAGAAGCCGGGGGCTGACCACTAAGCCGGCTCGTATGTTCAAGCAAGGTAGCCGCATGGGTAAATTCCCCGCATCGTCGGCAATTTGTACATTACTGGATGGTTATTTACGGCTGCCGCGTCACTCTTTCCCAATTTCGGTCGCGAGTTTCCGATTGGGCCGGAAGCAACACAGGCGCCTACTCAAGCCCCGCGGCGGCGCAGCCGATAGAGAGGTGTGCGGGTCCTCGCGATTCTTCTGCTGACTCTGACCGCTTGCTGGGCGCAATCGGACCAAAGCAAAGTCGAGGCGGTGCTTAAACAGTTGGAGCGCGCCGAGCAAACGGGCGACTTCAACACCTGGGTGGGCCTTTGGACGCGCGAGAAGTCAGGCGAGCTCGAAAAAATGCGGCCTTACGTGAGGGCGCAGCCGACGGTCCACTATCGCACAACGACGAGTTTCGTTCGCGGCGATGGGGCTGTGCTCCTCGTACAGAACGCCTCGAACTCCTTTGTCACTATGACGCTCCGAAGAGAGGGCGGGCAGTGGAAGATTCAGGACCAACTTTGGAAAGATAGCGCACCCGACCCGAACTCGGTCTACGCGTTGGTGCTTCCTGACCCGGGCGCGTTTGCGCGCGCAGGATCGCGATGGGACCAAGTCGCACCGGCGATGGATCGCAGCCAAGCGGCTCGGCTCGGATGGCAGCTGAAGGCGATCTTCGACGAGTCGTGCTTGTATCTCCGAATTGAGTCGAGCGCCGAGCTGCCCGTGCCAGGGAGCACTATCGAAAAGCCGCCCGGCGATTGGCCCGTCCTTAAGATCGACACCTCGGACGCGGGGGAGTTTGTGCTGTATGACGCGGTCAACGTCGGCGACCAAGCCACGTTTGATGCGAGCGGTAAAGCGAACAGCCATCGGCCCTTCGCGGCCTATTCGATCCGCCTGGAGCGCAATGGTCACGAAGTCTTCTCCGCTTCCGCCGATTTGCATCCGAGCCCGCTGGTCGAAGTGGCGGGCCGGGATTACGACATCCGGATTCCATTGAGAACGATGGGTATTCTGGATTCGCACGCAACCAGAATGACCATCAGTGACGCACAGTGGCCAAAGAGCGCAGTAGTGAACATCCCAGTCCAACGGTATCCGCACTAGCGAGCAGATTGCCGGCAACCCTTCGATACATTCCGTGTGGCGTAATCCAGGCGCAATCGCAATAGCCAATCGACGTCGCGATGCGAGAGGCTGCCACTAGATCGAGTAGTTCTGTGTTCCTGGTGTGTTGTCGGCCATCCGTCAATTGACCCCAAAATGATCTTGTCGCGGCCACTGTCCAGTTTGCCCGTTATTTGGGCCCACATCAAACTGCTGAAGCGGTCCCTCTATCAGAGTGCCCCAGCGCACCAAGTTTAGAAAGATCTATACGGCCTGCAAACGGAGCGCTATCTTTCGGGCTTCCGTCAACCTCGGTCAATTTGTCCAACACGAAGCTGAGATCCGCCGTTAAGCTTTGCTGTGTGGCCATCTCGGCTCCGCTCAACTCCTTGTGTCAGATGGCTGGTCGAGAGCGTTCTTGCCCGACAGGCGCTGCGTATCTCGGCCGTAAATGGAGGTAGTTCTATCGCGCCGGACAGCAGATCCGCGGCGCGTGTCCGTCAAGCTTCGCCCCGAGCCCGCTTTGCCTGCGGCTTGAATACAATGTAACCCTACGCTGCTTATTGGTTGCCGCGATCAGGCTGCTCATCAGCTTGACGACAGCCCCGTTGTCCTATTCCGAAGTTCTTAGGTTCTGAATAGGCTACGTCTTGGCCGGCGGGGCAGACGGAGCGCTTGCCGATATTGAACTTTTCTCTCGCTTCAAGGTGAGTGTAGGAGGCTTTCGCTTTCCTGGCAGCTTCTTCAATTTCATATAAACTTGATCTCCTCTCGAATATCAATGCTGCGCAAGCAGCTTGCCAATGAACATGCCGTGCGTTCATTGCGCGGACCATCCGGACCGGTTACCACCGTAAGAACGCCATTCGCCATATCCGCCGGAGTCCGCCCCAGTCTATTCTTCACATCGAGCCTCGCTCCATGCCTGTCTCTGGATAAACCTTCGGATCTTCCGCCCGAGCTGGCAAAAGGGCAACGAACCAGGCCGCAGTGAATATGAGACGTCGTTTTGAATCAGGATTATATCGTGGTTCGCAGTATGCTAACGATGATGAAAAGGATTTGTGCCTTGAGTTCCCTTCTTTTGTCCTTTGGCGCCGCGCGGGCGGCCGATGCTCCGAAAGCCGAGATCAGCAATGGCCAGGTCCAGGCCAAGCTCTACCTGCCGGATGCCAATCAAGGTTACTATCGCGGCACTCGCTTCGATTGGTCGGGCGTTTTATACAGCCTGCAGTTCAAAGGGCATAACTATTACGGGCCTTGGTTCCAGAAGACCGATCCGGCGGTTCACGATTTCATCTATGAAGGTTCGGACATCGTGGCTGGACCGTGCAGCGCCATCAGCGGCCCAGTAGATGAGTTCGCGGCGCTCGGGTGGGACGACGCAAAGCCGGGCGGCAACTTTGTAAAAATCGGAATCGGTGCCCTTCGCAAGGACGACGGGAAATACGATCACTACAAGCTATATCCGGTTGTCGATCCCGGCAAATGGACCATTCAAAAACATCCCGACGCAATCGATTTCATCCAGGAGCTCTCTGGCTCCGGCTATGATTACGTCTATCGCAAAACCGTGCGCCTTTTACCCGGCAAACCGGAGATGGTGCTAGAGCACAGCCTGCGAAATCGTGGAACTCAAACCATCCGGACCAATGTTTACAATCACAATTTCCTTGTGTTGGACAATCAGCCGCCCGGCCCCGGCCTGACGATCTCCGTTCCATTTCAGATTGAGAGCTCGCACCCGCCCAACAAAACGCTCGCGGAAATCATGGGCGACAAAATCGTTTACCTGAGCACGCTAAAAGACCACGATGTCGTGGCGACGCCCATTGAAGGATTCGGCAGCAGCGTAAAGGACAGCATAATTCGCATAGAGAACAGCCGGCTGGGCGCGGGCATGAAAATCGAAGGAGATCGTCCGCTCCTGCGGGCATCTCTGTGGTCGATCCGTACCGTAATGGCCGTGGAGCCGTTTGTCGATATCGTGGTCGAACCGGGAGCCGAATTCACCTGGCAAAGTGTTTACGAATACTACACCGTGCCGGCCAGCGTCGCCTCTTTAGGTAGCGCGGAGAGGTAAAGGCGGAGTAAGTTCCAGACCGGCCATTGCGTACAGCGCTGGGCGGTGCGCGTCCCAGTGCCTGCGGCGGACAATATCTCCCGGTTCGCCGTAGTAGTTCCACGGAAGATGTTTTGCATTCAGCCCGACAAAGTGAGCCCCGCAGGTTCCAGGTTCTTGCTGGCGTGGCCAGAACGGCGAGCAGATGCTCACTTCTTCTTTCCTGACAAGCAAGCATCGCGAGCTCCGATGCAAAGCTGCGGCCTGCAATCCTTGCTCGTCCAGCTCCGACCGCAGGAGCAGGGGAGCGCCGTCGATCTTTTCCCGTTCCGTAAGAGTGGCCGCGAGCTCCCGTACGAAGGGAAAGCCGGGCGGCAGACCCCGGATACCAGAGTTGATCGCTCCCGGCGCAGCCGAATTCTGGAACTGTCCCAGGCAGCGTTCGACATCCTCCGCCAGAAGCGTCTTACTGGAACTGAGCAGGAACTCGCGTATTGCCAGAGGGACAGCCCAAAGGATGCAGTCGTTGTCCAGCGCGATTTCGTGCCGCTCCGGAAAGATCCGAGGTGGAACCAGCTTCCAGCCAACTCCTTCGGCCATCCTGGGATCGAGGTGGCGATGCAAGCCGTCTGGAATGCCGGCAGTGGTCGCCTCGTGCCACTCGATGCTGCACGGCAGCGCGCCGGCTCGCTTCAGTGCGGTAGAGATCGGGACAGAGTTGACGCAGATCGCATAGCGAGTCTGCCTGCCGAAGAGACGAAACGCACAGCCGACAGAGAGACGTAGCGCCTCCCATCCCCGTGATGATACGTCGCCAACGGTCCAGCGTATGCCGAGTTGTTTCGTAGCTTCAGGCATAAATCGCTGCCTCGGCCAGTATGCGGTTATATAAAGCGCGGTAACTGTCAATCATGTGTCGTAACGAGAAGCGGGATGCGGCGGCGGCGCGGCATTCTGCCGGGCTTATCTCTCCTAGATGCTGAATCGCCTCGGCCATCTCAGCCGCGTTCTTCACGAGAAAGCCAGTTCGTCCATCTTCGACAATTTCAGGAATCGCCCCCGAGCGATAGGCGATAACAGGTGTGCCTGCGGCCAGGGCCTCCATCGCTGTAAGCGAGCTCGTTTCAGGCGCAACTGTCGGTAGCAATAAACATCGTGCGGCCGCGAGCAGGCGGCGCTTGCGGGTTCCGGTCACAGGTCCTATCAGATGGGCGTCATGGCCAAGCCTCGGCTTGATTTCCTGGTTTAAATAGCGCACGTGCTCCTCGTATGGAAACGCTTCTCCCGCCAGCAGCGCGGGCACCCCGGCCAGTCTCGCGGCATCCAGTCCTTCATGGAGATTTTTCTCGGGACAGATGCGCGAAAGTAGCAGCGCGAAATTACGTTTCGTCACTCTTGGCGAGCTGGAAACCGGAACGCCGTTTTCGACAACAACAACGCGTGCTTGATGCTCCGCGGGGCAAGCCAGGCGTTCTAATTCTGATACGCACTGGAGCGTGTAATTGGGAGGGAGTGTCCAGATCCGCTCCGGATACCAGGACGGAGGCAGATGCAGAGTGACAAGCACTGGCACGGATGCGGGAATGCTGTATTCGTGAAAGTCGACGCCGTGCATGTGAACCAGATCAACGCTGCCGGCCTCGAGCGCGCGATGGATATTCTCCTGATGCGCCGCCGTCACGTGGCGCCGGACCTCCCGCGTGATAATGCCGGCCGGCACGGGAGTCGCGAATGATTGACCTGCGCAAGTAGAGCCTTCGCGTGCAATCATCATCGACCTATAGCCGAGCGCCACTAGCTCGGCTTCGAGCCATGTGAGTATTTGCTCCGCTCCGCCTACGGCTTGTGGACCGACGAATGCGAACGGATACGCGACATTCAGAACGGACGGGCTCATGCCTGCGCTCCGCACATTTGGAGAGTAAGCTCACGCGCTGCAATGGTTGCGAGTTCGCGAAACCGGGCACCGCTCAGACCCCAATCGTAATTTTCGTAAAACAGCCGTCCTGAATGTGGTGCGCGGGTGAAATCGTATGCGGGCGCGATGCGGTACTGCTCCCGCTCAGTTCCGAACTGGTTTAGCGTTTCGAGTTGGGATACAAAGCAATCGAGCAGCTCGCGTTTCCGTTTCTGCTCATCGGCCGAAAGCACGCACACGATCGTGTGTTGCCCCGCGCCGCTCTCCGGCAGAAAGCAACCTGTCACTATTCCACTCGTTCCCGCGTGATAGAACGGCGCCTCAACAATAGGGATTGCATAGGCCTCTCCAATCAGACGTGCGGCTTGCACGCAGAAGGCGCAACTGTCGTGGTCTGGATGGCCGCCTTCGTAAGGATGGGTCAGGACCGCCTCAGGCCCGAACTCGCCAATTTCGCGAGCAATCTCACGAGCAATCTGTACAAGGTGGAAAGCGGCTGCCTGATCCGGTGCCGTCATCTTCCTGCCGTCCGCTTCCTGCAATAGAAGAGGGCGTGCGCAGCGGCTGGGTAATCCTGCCAGTTGGAACGCCTGATCGAGTTCGCTGCGCCGCGATTCACGGTACGCCGCAAGCGAGGCGAACCCGTGAGCGCGAGCGTCCCTACCGTTCTCCGGCGCGCCGTTTGTCACGTAAATAAACTTCGATTCCCGGAAGCGTCCCAGCCGTCCGCCGAGTGCGAGAACTTCATCGTCCGGATGAGCAAACACCGCCAGAATACGCGGCGGCTCGACATCATCTCCCGTGCGCGCGGCGACCCGCTCAAGAACACCGGTGCGGCCGCTTGTCCGTGTCTGTTTCATCTTGCGGCAAGGCCATCCCGCCGTACAGTAAACCCGTAGGTGGGCACTCGTTCCACGTGCCAGAATTTTTTATAACTCTCGTCGCCTCGCAGCATGTCGATCGTCCTCACGCCTTCATGCGCGGCGTGCTCGATGGCGCGGCCTGTCAGGATTGTGCCGGGCTTTAGCTTGGCATGGCTCAAAGAAAACCCTGTCAGATAAAAATACTGCGTACGCTCCGCGCGGCAAGGCGGATCAATCAGCGAGTAAAGCATGGCAAATGGTTTGCCGTTGACGCGCAGAGCCAAGAGCCGCAGCAGCCCGCTGGCCTCTAACCGTGGTATCGTCTCGCGCTGCCACGCCAGTACCGCCGGATCGGCAAGAACTCCCGGCTCTCCGGCCTGTTTCCAGCGCTCTGTATGGAGATCGACTAGCGCCTCAAACATTTCGCTCCAGGAAACCTTGTCCGCGATCGCCAGCTCCAACCGCCCGCTCCCTCGCGCATAGTTGCTGAAGTAGCGCACGTCGGCGCAAACCTTCCGCGGTAACTGGGCGATCGGCACGGCAGAGCGGCGTGAGCAGCTCTCGCCGGCGTATGAGTTCGCGATATCGCCATCAAGCTGCCGCAACGCCTGGAATAAAGGAGAATGTGGCAGCAGTTGCGTAAGACTCGCAATGTCCCAATCGTCTTCCTGCCCAAGCGCTTCGAGCGCCGCCAGCACATGTTCCGGCGTGCAGGCTTGGGAGAAAATACCGTCTAAATAGTCCGAGGTGCCCGCGCCGATTAATAGGAGCTGGCGAAGCCCTGACATCGGCTCGCTATAGATATAAAGTGGAACGAGCGCCATGAGTTCGCTCCCGCTCCATACAGTCACAGCGCGGAGATCGGGCCGCCCGAACTGATGCCACCACGGCAGCAGCCAAGCCGGGTGCTGGAAAGGTTTGGCATGCGCGTTCGACAACCAGAGCTCAATCCACTGCGGGGCAAGCGCTTCGAGTTCGGCCGTCGTTCTTAAAACTCGGAGCGTAACAGCAACAGACACGCTCCGGTCCGCTAGAGCCTGCTGCCTGCCGTTGCTGTGCGGCCGTGCTTTAGATCGCTGATGTCTCTATGAGCCTCCTCCACTTCCGCCGCCTGCCGCTCTACAATCGCCGCCACGTTTGCAGGTAACCCTTTACTGCGAGCCTCCCAGTAGTTCTTTACCGCTGCGTCTTCGCCCGCTTCGCACTCGTCGATGATTGCCTTGTCCTCATTCTTCGTCAGCGCTTCTTTCAGGTGGAGCCAGCCGCGATGCAAAGTTCCCCCGATATGCCCGGAAGTTGCGGGATCCCCGCCCATCTGCGTCACCAAAGATTGCAGTTCTCGAGCGTATTCCGCGCGCTGAGAAGCATATTTTGCGAAAAGAGATTGCAGTGAGGTCTCTTTCGCCTTCTCTGCGGCTATCCGGAATCCTTGCTCGCCGTCTTTACAGGTTTCAATCAAATCGTTCAATACGCCGCGTACATCTTTTTCTTCAGTTGCCATGTTCGTTCTTCAGGTAAATGGACCTGCGCGCGCTCTTCCATACGCGCGGTTACCACTGAATTGGAGACGAACAACCCAACGGGAAGTTTCATCGGTTGAACCCGCCTGGACACGGGCGAGACTGGCCGTAAAGGTGGGATCGACCTAAGCCTCGTATCATTACTATTATTTGTCCCGTGGAACTTCGAGTGACGCCTTGTCATATGCCGCACGGATTTCATCTGGATCACAACGGTTGATCGCGTTGCTGGACGATTTCCAAGGCATTCTGATAGACGACGACGAAAAACGGCTCATAGTCCCTGGGTGTGAACCCTTTGGGTCGGGAGTGAGGCGAGACATCTGAGAGGCTAACGAATCTCGCCGGAATATTGGCCTCCCTTAAGACTTCGATCAGGATGATCTCCTGAAATTCGTTTTTCGGTCTTTGACTAACGATGACCTCTCGCTCCTTCATGGCGTCGTTGCTCATCTCCATTTTCCGCTAAAGCCTCTTTAAATGGCGTCGAAATTAACGCTCGTTGTGTTTTGATCCATCCTGATAAGCAGCGCCTTTCTGCGGAAGTAGCTTGAGAAGGACATCATGTCGAGTGCGCCACGGATTCGTTCTCGGGTGGATCTCCAGAAGGGTTGCTTACGCTTCCGGATCTGTTTTAACGGTTGCTACGTCAAGAGCGATAACGCGAATTTCTGCAAATAGGCACTAGTGCGATCCTCTAGGTGGACTACGTAGTATACTTCCCAAAGATCATGCTTGAAGTCCGCGATCTGACCAAACGTTACGCCGGCATCCCTGTCGTCGACCATGTCAGCTTCGTGATTCATCGAGGCGAAACGCTCGGCTATCTCGGCCCCAACGGCGCCGGCAAGAGCACCACCGTCAAGATGATAATCGGCCTTCTGGAGCCCACGTCCGGCGAAATCACGCTGGATGGCCACAACATCCACAAAGATCCCGAAGCCCGCAAAGCCTTTCAGCGCCGCATCGGCTACGTGCCCGAAGAGCCGCACCTCTATCCGCACCTCAGCGGACGCGAACATCTCCAACTTGTCGGGCGTCTCCGCGGAGTATCCCGGCACATCCTCGAACCCAAAGTGGACGAGCTTCTCCGGCTCGTCGGTCTCTGGGAAGACCGTCACTCCTCCCTGGCCGGCTATTCCAAAGGGATGCGCCAGAAAATTCTCCTCATCGCCGCGCTGTTCCATGACCCTGAGGTCCTAATCCTCGACGAACCGTTCTCGGGCCTCGACGTGAACGCTGCGATGATTCTCCGCAGTCTTCTTCGCGCCTTCGCCGGGCGCGGCAAGATGGTCCTCTACAGCTCGCATGTACTTGAAGTAGTCGAGAAGGTCTGCGACAGAGTTCTTATCCTCGGCAAAGGCCGCGTCATCGCCCATGATTCCGTCGCCCGTCTCCGCGAACTTAACGATAAATCGTCGCTCGAGGATGTCTTCGCCGAGTTGACCCAAACCGAAGATGCGGATTGGATCGCCAGGCGCATGCTCGAAGTGGTGGCTGCATGAGGGCAAAGGGCACGGCTGCGCGCCGCCACTCAGAGAAGGAACTCGCTAATTCTTCGGGCGGGGCGCCGAGCGCGCAGCCGTTTTGGGGCGTCGTGCGCGATTACGCGTGGGCCGTGCCCGCATTGCGTGCGCTGCTCAAAAGTCCGCGCCGCGAACTGCTACGCCACTTCCTCGAAACTTTCTTCGATAGCGAGGCCCTTGCCGCCTCTGGCGAATGGAAGAAGACCGCGATCGGCGTCCTCGCTGCTTTCCTGTCAGTCGGTATCGTCGTGCTCGACGCCTACTCGACGCGATACGCGGCCCTCAATTCGCCCATCCACTCTACCGTTGCGCTCTATCGATCCGAGCTGCGCTCCGACCTCCTGATATTCATCGGCCTTGCCTTCGCCGTGACCGCTGTGCTTACGCTGCTCCAATGGCAATCGCTATTTCCCAATCGCCGCGATTGCCTTGCGTTTGCCAGCCTTCCTATCAGCGCGCGCGACATCTTCCTCATGAAATCCGGCGCGCTAACGATTCTGTTCACCGGTTACATCATCGCGGCAAATCTTCCCTGGGCGATACTTTTCACCACCGCCATGTCAGGCGGCTGGCAAGAGAACCCGAGCGCGCTGGTGCTCATCGCGGCCACCTTCGTTACCATGGCCGCCGCCTGTTGCTTCGCTTTTTCGATTCTCCTCGCCCTCCAGGGACTTCTCCTGAATCTCCTGCCCGCCCGCATGTTCGACCGTGTCTCCCTCTGGATACAGGGCATTCTCTTCATCTCGACGCTCGGCACGCTCCCGCTCGCCGGTCGCCAACCTCACGCCGAATGGTGGCCAGGCATCTGGTTTCTCCGCCTCTGGGAGTCCATCGTCCTCGGCGATCCCCGACGCGCGCGAACAGCGCTCCTGAGCATTGCAATCCCTGCCGCCGTTGCTATAGGCGCTTATCTTGCCGGGTATCACCGCCACCAGCGCATCCTGGTCGAGGCATCGATCCGAAGAGACGATACCAGCCTGTCCGACAAACTTGCCGCGGTGGGCTCGCGTCTGCTGGAAACTTGGATTCGACCGCCCACAGGAACAAGCCGCATTCGCCTTCATTTGGAAAACGCTCGTACGAAGCCGCGGCCATCGTCTTTTCCTCCTGGCCTGGGCCGGACTGGCGGCCGGCTGGATTGTCAAAGGCATCCTCGATATGCCGACCCCCTCTCTGAAAAACGAAGGCGTCTACGGGATGATCGTTACAGCTTCGCCGCTTGCTCTCGCGGTTCTCGCCGTAATCGCCCTGCGCCATCTCTTCTCGCTTCCCGTCACGCACAGTGCGAAATGGATTTTCGAAATCGAAGAGCACGAGGGCGCCTCTGCCTGGCTCTCGGCCGTCGATCGCTTCGTTATCTGCTGTGGCATCGCGCCGGTCTGCCTCGCCGGACTTCCCGCGTCTATCGCGGTGCTTGGATGGCAGCGCGCGCTCATTGTCATGGCGCTGGTATTCCTCACCGCCGCGCTTTGGTTCGAAACGCTTTTCCGGAAATGGCGCAAGCTGCCCTTCACGTGCAGTCTATCTGGCTCCGCGGCGCCCCTTCGCCATTACGCTGGTGCGCTATGGCATCGCCAGCACGCTGCTCGCCGCCATTGCGAGTCTGATTCTCTATTGCTCGCTGGAACCCGCCGCTCTGTTGTCACTCTTCACATTTCTGCTCTGGAGCGTCTGGCGGATGCGGCGAAAACGCCGCGCCGCATGGTCCAACTGTCGCATCCTATACCAGGAATTCGAAGAGCAGGAAGTGAACCCGCTCGAACTCGACCATTTTGGCCCGCATGCGCCGGCCGCAGCATCGGGTCCGGGCCGCCCTGAAGCAGAATTCGCCTTCCATCTCACGACTTCGCGCTCTGTCATCCCGGAAGCCCTGACCAGCGAAATCGCCGAATCCATTCACAACCGAACTCTTCTCGATAGCCTGCTGGATGACGTCCGGCACGGTCTCCGCCTCATCCGCCGCGACCCGGTTATTTCGTTCGTTATCATCGCGACTCTCACCGCTGCTATCGGCATCAATGCCAGCGTCTTCACCGTAGTCAACGGGTACATCCTTAAAGCGCATATTACGAACGACCCTGCGAGCTTCCTCCAAATCACACCCGCCACAGGATCGATCGGAGGTCCGCGGGAAGCCTCTTACGCCGAATATCGGACTTTTCGAAACGACGTCCGGTCTCTGCGCCTGCTGGCCGCCTATTACAGATTCCCCTCTCCTTTCAGTGATGAAGAGGAAGCCCCCGGCCTCGGAGTTTCCTGCAACTTCTTTGCGGTAGAAGGCGTCGCGCGGCCCAAGCTTGGCCGGCTTTTCGTCGAGGACGACTGCCGCGCGCCGGGCCAGGCTCCGGTCGCGATCCTGAGCGAGGCCACCTGGCGCAGCCGCTTCGCCTCCGATCCAGCGATCATAGGCCGCATCATTCGGATCAACAACCGCTCAGTGCCGGTTGTGGGTGTCGTGGCCGCAACGACTTCCGGCTGGATCGTAGGCCCCGCCATCAGCGTATGGCTCCCTTACACAGCACAGCCGTACCTCAACCCAACACTGAACCTCTTTAAAGAGGATCAGCAGTTCTGGCTAGGACTCGCCGGACGTATCGCTCCTGGTTACAACCGCGCAGCAGTTCGCGCTGAACTCACCAGACTCGTCCGAGCGCAAGACAGCATGAATCCCGGCCGCCTCACTCGCATGGAAATAACAGATGGTTCCTGGATCGAATGGATCGATCTTTTCGCGAGTGCTCGATTCGTTCTGCTCTCTGGCTTCTTCTTCGGCGCGTTCAATCTCGTCCTTCTCATCGCCTGTGCCAACGTAGCGGCGCTGCTGCTTTCGCGCGCGGCGACAAGGAATCGTGAAATCGCCGTTCGCCTTTCGTTCGGTGCGCCGCGCAATCGTCTCGTCCGCATGCTCATAACGGAAAGCCTCGTGCTTGCCGTTGTCGCGGGCGGGCTGAGTTGGATCGTCGTGAACACGCTACCCGCAACCGCTCGCCCGCTACCTCGTCCTCCGTTCACCCGATTTCCCGCTTGTGCCCGATTGGCGCGTGCTCGCCTGGATCTCCATGCTAGTGCTCGCGACCGGCGTCCTCGCCGGTATTGCGCCAGCGACGGAAGCCCTGAAACTCGACCTCGTCAACTCACTCAAAGGCTTTGGCGGCCTCCTCGGAGGGGCAGCCGGAGCGAAACGCGCGCTCGGTTATCTGGTCAGCGCGCAGGTCGCCCTCAGTATGGTTCTCGTTGTCGGCGCCGGACTGCTCGGCCAAGCCGAGGACCGCAATCTCCACGCCGATCCGGGTTACGACTCACGCCACATCGTTGTCGCATTGTTCTGGCGGCCGGTGCCTCTCCAGGCGATCAGACAGCGGCTCTTGAGCGTCCCAGGAGTCCGTTCCGTCGACGCTCTCTACGCGACGTCCCGCTCTTAGCTCACGACTCGGTCGAGATCTCGCCCGCCCGAGAGGCCGGACGCGGTGCAGCCAGTTAGCGTCTTCACCGCCTCGCCACAATTTTTTGAGACGATGGGCATCCCGCTGGTTGGCGGCCGCGAGTTTGTTCCGGCCGAAATCGACGCCGCGATTGTCTCGCAAACCCTCGCCCGGCTGTTCTGGAACCACGGGAGCCCGCTCGGCCGGCAACTCAAACTGCCCGACGGAACCACGCTCACAATCGTTGGCATCGCGAAAGACATTGACCCCCTGCGTTTCGGCGGCACAGATAACCCACCGCTCTATCGATCGCTCGCGGCCAGTGCCGAAAAGAATGTCCTCGCCATCCACTTCGACCCGCGGCTGAGGCTGCCCATGCTCTCGATCCGCGCCGCGATTCGCGCGATTGAACCGGATCTGCCCGTGAGGATCCGCCTCATGCAGAACTGGATTGATGAGGTGACCACCGAAATCTGGAATTTCGTCTCGCTGATTCTGCTGCTCGGAGTTCTCGGAACGATTCTGTCGGCGGCCGGCATCTACGGAGCTGTTTCATTCGCCGTGAACCAGAGTACGCGCGAATTTGGTATTCGCGCCGCGCTGGGCGCCCGGCGCTTCGATATCATCCGCTCCGTCTACTTCTCGGGAGGCAGACCCGTGCTCCACGGCCTTGTTGTTGGCTTGTGGCTCTCTGTCGCCACGGCCGCGGCTCTTAGCAAGACGCTCGACACCGGTCCTCTACGCATCGATAGCAGTGATCCGCTGCTGTATATCGCGGCTGTTTTGTTCATGACCGGAGCAGCAATGGCGGCAATGTTTCTTCCGGCTCAACGCGGCGCGAATTCGGACCCCATCCAAGCCCTAAGATACGACTAAAAGCGTCCCGCGACGCCGTAGCGTGCAAAATTTGCGCGAACTCGAGAGCTCACACCCGTTTAAATGCTTATCTAGTAGGCCCATAACTTTGGCTCAGTAATTGCTTTGGAAAGACGCGAGGGCTAACAACATGAAATATCTATTTGCATGGATTCTAGGGGTTCCCGGCGGATTGATTGTGCTGTGGTTCCTGTTCAATCACATGCACTGAGGGAACTACGGGGCCAAGTTCCGCAACGCGGCGAGGTCGCGCATAAGCTGCTCCCACGCTTTGGCGTCCTTCTTCGTCGTGATGGGTGCGTTCGCATCGCTGTAATAATCGAGAATGTTTTGCCTCACGCCGCGTGCGATAGCTCGCCCGGAGTGAGTGGCAAGTTCATGCAAAAGCTTGGCGTAGGTTTTATCCGTCAACGCATAAGCGCCCGGCTGAGTCTTCTCACCGGTATCCAAATCGCGGTTCGGGATCGGCTCCCCTAAATCAGACGCCCCGGCTAACTGTTTCAGAAAACCCTCATAGACCTGAATGGTGCGGTTCACGCTCTTCACATATAGATCCTGAGTATCCTCCGTCGGAATCTTGATAGCGAGGTCGGAGAGCGCTCCGATCTTCGGCAGAATACGAATCAGTAAAGCGAGTAATTTCGTTTTGATTCCAGCCGTGCGCCGGTAACGGTTCCATTCCGTCTGGAAGTCCGCTCGCTCGATGTGGTCGAGGTAGGTCAGCAAGGAATCGTTGCCGACGTCCGGAGGAAAGTCGTTCCGGTGGATGACGGTTTCGGCGTAGGCGAAACGCGGCAGGAAACTTCTTACGGAAGTTCGGTAGGAGCGGATGGCCGGCCGGCGGGGACCCACAACCTCGCGCAATGGGAGCGAATAGGTCTCCTCGAACGCTTGGGCAAGCAGTCGACCGGCTACTCGTAGACCCACCGCTCGCAGGTACGCGCCGGGCGCCAGCCGGTGTTTGCTCAACTGATCGACGTCAAACGCGAATTCCGTGCGGATGTGGGCATGAGGATTCTGGTCGTACGCAACGGAGGGGCCGTATTTCTTTTCGAGTTTTGGGAAGGCGATCGCGGTGGCCCGATTGATCGCGTCATGATGCCCTACTGTATCGCCAACGTAGTGAGATAAGGCTCCCAGCGCGAACGCAAGCTCATTGGCGTTTCGCGCGTCGTGAATGAGCTTCGCAATGAAGTCGCCGCTGCGGACGTAGTGCGTCAAGTCGCTAAAAAACTCATTGCTGAAGGGGTAATAGCCCAGGTCCTGGATGGCACAACCCCCATAAGCATAAGCGTGCGCTTCGTTCAAATCCGCCGCTGTCGTCCGAGGGAACCGCTGTTTAAGCAGCGGCAGCAGCAGGTCTTTCCAAGTGAGGTCGATCAACTGCTCGTGCGTGAGCACCGAGTACGCGCGCGACGCTTCGGGAAAAGCGCACAACAGGCACGCAATTGCCAACAGATGGATAGCCTTACACAACTACACATCCTAGCGAACAGTACTGGCGCAACCCGCTGCGTTCTTCAAAAATAAAATTTCGCCGCCACCTGCAGTTCTCTAGGACCTCGGCCGCCCGCATAGCTATCGATCACTCCGAAGTTAGTCGCTCCATAGGTCAGATGCGGTGTCGCGAAAGTCGGCGTGTTCGTCACCGTGAATCCTTCCAAGCGCAATTGAACATACCTCTGCTCTGTGAAGACGAAATTTTTGAATATCGCCGCATCCAGGTTCTTCAGTGCTGGACTACGATACGTCGAAATAGTGCGCGGCATTGTGCCAAATGTGTCCGGCGCTGGCCGCGAAAAGGCCGCGGCGTTCACGTAATGATCCAACTTGGATTCGACCGATCCCTGCACGCTCGGGTCTCCGTTTAGATTCGGCCTCTGCGTGCCTTCCCATAGCACCGGATTTTGCAGCGGCGCCTCGCGGAACTGCGAACCGCTGTTCAGCGGGAAACCCGAGCTGAATGTCGTCAGCGCGTTCACTTCCCAGCCGCCCAGCAGCATATTGAGCGGCTTGCTCCAACTGTTGCCAATCGCCTTGCCGCGCCCAATTGGAAGTTGATACGAGGCCGTAAGTACCAGCCGGTGCGTCACGTCCATCGCCGAAACCGCCCGCTCCAGCCGCAAATTGAACGGGTCCTGCACATCCGTTACGCCGCCTAGCCAGCCTACGTTTCCCGCGGAGAATGACGAATCGTCGATCAGCTTCGAAAACGTGTAATGCGTCAGCAGCGCCAATCCACGTGAGAAGCGCTTTTCATACTGCAATTGCACGCCGTGGTAAATCGAATTTCCGATGTTGGGCGTCGATCCGCTCACTCCGATGTACTGCGGATAGGGCCGCAGCAGCGAGTTCAACGTCACAGTCGGCGCGCTGAGTTTCGATTTCGGATCGGTAATGATCCCGTAAAAGGGATTCGGCACTAGACCGTTCAGAGCGGTCCGGCCAAGACCCCAGTACCTCGGATCCAGTCGATCCTGGTTTTCCGTCCCACCCCCAAAGTAGAGATGTGTTCCCTTACCGCCCGTATAGTTCACCTGCAATACCGAATTCCCGGGAAGCGCGCGCTGAATCGAGAAGTTCCATTGTTGATATTGCGGATTCTGGTCCGGCCGTGTCTCTGTCCCCACGCCCAACCCCAGGAATGTCGCCGCTCCCTGTGAACTTCCCGGCGGAATGTTCAAACCGTCTGGATACGGATTTTCAGGCGTCGCATAGCGGGTCAAACCCCCATCGCGGCTCCACTCCGGCGTCGAATCTGTCGAAAAGCCCGATCCCGTATGGCCTTTGATCGTGGCGTGCGAAACCGTATAGAAGATTCCGTAGCCGGCTCGGATCGCCGTCTTGTCGTTCAACTCGTAGGCAAACCCGATACGCGGCTGAAGATTGTTGAAGTCGGCGTCATTCGGGCTGCGTGTCTGGTCGTCCGCAAACTTGAACTGTCCCTTCAGGTCGGGATACCCGGGAACCTTGCCGGCCAGCGGCGACGGTGCGCTGAGATCGAACCAGCTATACCGGTTGTATCTCTCGGTCCGCGGAAGGTCGAAGTCATATCGCAGTCCCAGGTTGATGGTCAGCCGCCGGGTGATCTTCCAATCGTCCTGTAAATAGAAGCCCATGTATTTCGATGCCGAAGCCGATGGCGGATCCAGATGATAGTCTCCTCCGCTTCCCCATCCAATGAGCATCGAAGCGATTCCATTTCCCTGAAACGAGCTGCTGCTGTTGGGGTCTTCCATGGTCGTCGCGCGCCCGAAAGTCATGTGTCCTTGCGGATAGCCTGGCTGCAGATAGTTCAACAGCAAAAATCGCGCCTCCACGCCAGCTTTCAAAGTGTGGCCTCCCGTGATCTTCGTCACATTACCCATCACATCGTTCATCGAGTCGCCGCGCGCAATCAATCCGTAACCCACTTGCCCGAGTTCCTGGTAGCCCTCCGGACTAAACGTGGGGAACATCTTCACGCCCGAAGTCAGATAGATCTGCGGTAATCCGAGTGACGTTTGATCGAAGCCCAGGCTCTTCGGGTTCGTGTTTGCTCGCTGCCGCAGCAGTCCGTAGCGAAACTCGAAAATCGTCGTGGGATTCTGCATCCGCGTAAAGTCGAACACGAAATTCTGCGTGCGCGACGAGCTGTCTCCATTCGTTGAGTTGTCCGCAAGATTGCCCAACAACAAAGGCGGAATGCTGCCGCCCCAATTCAGGCTGTAGCGTGACGTGAAGCGCTGCTTCTCACTGATGTTGTGGTCGAGCTTAATATCCATCTGGTCGCTGCTGCTCACGTTTACACCCTGCGCGAAAAGGTTATTGACGTGCGTCAGCGCCAGTCCGTCCGATGTCGGCGCGGGATAGTATTTCATCACATTCAGCGCCACCGGATCCTGCATCGATACAGGAACGAGATTTCCAACGAAAGGATGGCGCAGCGTCTTCCCGCCGGCTGTCTTATACGTATCGAATGGATTGTAAATTGTGAGGAGTTGCCCATTCGATGTGCGCGTATCGCTGAAATCGCCCGTCCTCTCCTTCAGCGTCGGAACCGTCATCGTCTTGGTCGCTGCGCTCGATTGCCTTGTTCCTTCATAGTCGTAAAAGAAGAAAGTCTTATCTGTGCCGTTGTATAGATGCGGTATGCGAACCGGGCCGCCTATCGCGCCCCCGAACACGTTGCGCGTAAAGTCCGGAATGGCGCGCCCCGCGCGATTCGAGAACCAATTGTTTGCGTTCAACGCCGAATCGCGGTGGAACTCGTATCCCACGCCGTGCAAATCGTTCGTTCCGCTTTTGGTGATCATGTTGATAACCGACCCGCCCGTATTCCCGAACTCCGCGCTGAAGTAGTTGGTCTGGACCTTGAACTCCTGCACCGCATCTACCGACGGCTGATACTCGAGATTCGTGATACCGCTGTTTTGTTCGATGTTCGCGACACTGATTCCATCGAGCAATACATCCGCGGTAGAGTTGCGAGTGCCGTTTGCCGTAAAATTCGTGTTGCTCTGTCCACCCGGGTTCAAGTTGGAAGGAGTCACTCCCGGCGTCAACTGCACCAATGCCAGCGGCGATCTTCCAGCTAGCGGCAGCGACAGGATGAATTTGTTATCCACCACCTGCCCGAGCGTCGCGCTGGTGGTGTTTAGCAGCGGAGCGGCCGCGTTCACATCGATGCTGGTGGCAACCGTTCCTAGCCCCAGCTGTACGTCGATCGTGGCCTGTTGCTGCACCTGCAGTTCAAACACACTGCGTTCGTACTTCTTGAAACCGGATGCTTCCACGGCCAGCGTGTAATGGCCGGGCGGAAGCGACGTTATGATGTACCGCCCCGCATTGTCGGTGGTAGCCGTCTGCGAAGTATTTCGATCGGCATCGGTAACCGTAATCTTCGCCGATGGCAGCGGCGCCTGGCTCGCGTCTGTCACCACTCCGCGAATCGAAGCCGTGTACGACTGAGCATTGAGAAGCGCGGGCATAAATGCCGCTGCGAAAAATACTAGTGCCTTGTGAGCCACTTGCCACCCCCCATGGTGCAGTTTTGCTCAGGGCAGTCTATCACTTCTTTTGGTTGATTCTTATTAGCTCTGCAAAACCGCCACTTCGCTCGCCGCTCGTGCCGTGCCCGCCGGCAGCAGCACCTCGAACCGCGACCCCTTGCCGGTCTCGCTCTCTACCCGAATCTCGCCGCCATGCGCCTTCACGATCGCCGCCACGAAACTCAAACCGAGGCCCAATCCCTTCTCCGGATTCGGATCGGGCACGCGATAAAAGCGATCGAAAATATGCGGCAGATGACTTCGCGGAATCCCTACGCCCGAATCCTCTACCATCAACCGGGCGCCGCTTCCGGCTCTCTCCACGCCCGCCCGCACCCAGCCTCCCGCCGGCGTATACTTCAGCGCGTTCGAAAGCAGATTGGTCACCACCCGTTCCATCTGCGTGCGATCTACTTCGCACCACACCGGCTCGCGCACCGTTTGCGTCAAGCGCACTTCGCGCGCCTCCGCCGGTATCTGGAACTGGTCCACCAGGTCCTCCACCAGCCTGCTTAAATCGACCGCGCCCTTGTTCATCGGAAGTTGTCCTGTTTCCGATTGCGACAGCAGCAGCAGCGCCCGCACCAGGTTCGACAACCGCTCTACATCCTGCAGCGCGTTCTCGATCGCTTCCCGCAAATGCTCTTTTTGCGTCGCCGTGAACAGCGCTACTTCCAGCTGCCCTTGAATCGCGGTAAGCGGCGTGCGCAGCTCGTGCGAAACGTCCGTCGAAAATTGCCGGATCTGGTCGAACGACAGTTTGAGCCGCCGGCTCATCTCGTTAAACGAATCGATCAACCGGTCCAGCTCATCGTCGGCTCCGCGCTTGGCTATCTGCACGCCCAGGCTCGAGCCCGTGATGTCCTGCGCCGCGCGCTCCACTGATTTGAGCGCCCGCAAGGCCTTCCCCGCCGAGTACCAGCTCACCGCCGCGCAGGCCAGCAGCGCCACCGTCAGGAAGATCATGAAATTCCGCCGGAACCGCCGCACGACGATCTCATCTTCCGCCAGGCTGCGCCCGAGCGCCACGTACCAGTGCCGCCCGTGGTCGGCATCCGTCATTACACTGCTGATCACCTGATAGCGGACGTTGTTTCCCGTAATCGTCTTAATCACTGGCTGCTTCGTCCGCTCGATCTGCTTCATCTCGGCCAGGATTGTATTGCGGTCGTACAAGCCCTCGAAGGGCGGGTCCGATCCTTGCCACGCCTTGCCCTCATCGTCGGTCACCACGAAGACGCTCTTGAGCCGTCCCACCGCTGCTTCTTCTTCCGGTTCCGACGGATCTTCATACCAGTAAGGCAGCCCCTGATCGAAATGCAGGTAGCCGCGCATCGCGGACAGCTCCTCGTTCAGACACCTGTTCATTGCGCGTCTCGAGCACCGATTCGAGCGTCTTCGTACCCACGATGCCCACCACGGTCAGCACAATCGCCAGCAGCGCCAGAAACGTGCTGGCCAGGCGAAACCGTAATGTACGGAAAAGTTTGAGCTGCGGGAAGTTCTCCCAGCGCATAAAAAAACTAAGCTATTTCCACCGCCGCCTGCTGCGCGGCTTCCGGTGCGTCCAGCATATACCCGATCCCGCGTACCGTGTGGATCATCTTCGCCTGGAACTTATCGTCGATCTTGCTGCGTAAATGCCGGATGTAGACGTCCACGATATTGGTGAGCCCGTCGTAGTCCATGTCCCAGACATGCTCCACGATCATCGTGCGGCTCAGCGGACGCCCGCGATTTCTCATCATGTATTCGAGGATGCTGAACTCCTTGGGAGCCAGCTCGATAACTTCGTTGTTGCGCGTCACCTTCCGCCGTATGCAATCGAGGCCCAGATCGCCCACTTGCAATTTCTCCGGCGTCGGTTGCCCGCGCCGCAGCAGCACGCGCGCCCGCGCCAGCAGTTCCACAAACGCAAAAGGCTTCACCAGGTAGTCGTCGGCCCCTTGCTCCAAGCCCTTCACGCGATCGTCTACCGAATCGCGCGCGCTCAGAATGAGCACCGGCGGCATCGTCTTGCGGTTTTTGATTTTCTGCAGAACCTGCAGCCCGTCTATATCCGGCAAGCCTAAATCCAGCACGATCAGATCGTATTCGGTCGAGTGTACGCGCTCGATCGCAGCCGCTCCGCCGTTCACCACGTCTACCGCGTAGCCCGCGCTCTGCAGCCCGCGCGACAGGAAATCGGCAATCCGTTTTTCATCCTCTACTACCAAAAGCCGCATCTAATCCCCAGACGCTCGCCGCGGCGCCGGCGCCGGTTTGAAGAAAGCGCCAAGCGACGTGTATTTGGTCCTCAAAACCGATAATACCGTCATCAGAGCGAGCAGCGCGATCGTAAACGCCGCCACTTGCCCCACGCTCAAATCTTCCTTCCAGATTCCAAACCAGCGGCCATACACGAGCTCGATATGCACCCAATACACCAGCAGCGAGGTTGTTCCGAGTTGCCGGAACATGCTCCAGCGCTCCGATTCCAGGCCCGTATGTACCCACAGATAGGCAATCGCAAGCAATGCCAGCACCGCTCCCAGCTTCGTCAATGTCATCGCCGGGCTGTTCAGCCAATAATCGCTCTTCGCGTAAATCGAGTACGGCAACTCCCCGAAGTAACGCGCGACCATCACGACGCCCAACCCGATTCCCAGCGTCCATAGCATGGCTCGCCCCAGATCCTCCGGCTTCACTACGCGAATCATGCTTCCGGCCGCCATGCCGAACGCGAGAAACGAAGCCCACGGGAAGAAACCGAAATAGTTGAGGCTCGGGAAAAAGTAATCGTGTACGATCTTCGGCAGGCTCGTTCCGTCGATCATGCTCACCACCGGCGCCAAACCCGCGATCACAAGGCCCAGCACGATGCACAGCCGGATGCGTTCGCGCGTCGTAAAAACTGCCATCGGCGCAAGCACCAGCATCGCCATTCCCATGCAGTTCAGAATGTCTACCTTCAGCAGCTCGCTCGCCGGGCTCGTCGGAAATCCGAACACGTACAGTTGAATCCGGAATAGAAATGCCAGCAGGAACAAATAGCGCGATCTCTTGAGCGCGCCCACAATGCGCTTCCATGCGCTCAGGTCCTGTTTTTCCTGCCGATGCATCAGGAAGGCAAAGGTAATACCTGTCAGAAACAAAAAGATCGCCGGGGGTAAGCCGCCGAAGAACTGCGACAGCATGTACGGTCCCTTATCCCGCAAGCTGGTTTCGGTAAAGGAATGAAACGTGTGGCCCGTCAGCATAACCACCGCTGCAATTCCGCGCGTCCAATCGATAAATGCCAGCCTGCCGGCTGCTTTGGCTTCGCTCACGAGCTCCGTCTCTTCACTCCGGAAGGCAACTTCAGTTCCAAATTCCCCTTCATCGACGGATTTAGCTTCACGTTGCTGTACGTCACTCGCTCGTAATTCCCGCTAGGCTCGTAAAACTGCTGTTGTATCGGGTATGCCGCATTGGCCGGAATCCACATCTCGATTTTCGAGAGACGTTGCTTAACACCCTCGCTCTTAGGTAAAAGCAGTAGTTTTGTCGTTTCCACCCCGGCAACATTTTCCGTACCCGCCGCGCTGATCTCGTAGCTTTGCGCCAATTCTTTACCCGATGAGCCGAATCCGAGCAGCAAAAACTGATTTAAGACGTTGCTGTTCTTGCCCACATCATAATCCTGGTACATCTTCAGTTTCGGGTAGTACATGCGGATGATGTTGCCCAGAAAAGCGATCTCCCTGGCATCCGTTTGGCCCGAAAAATCGATAATCGCCCGGACCGTGCCCGCCTTCCGCTGCATCCTTAACGTGCCGTTCTCGTCTGTCTTGTCGCCGATAATTGCCGTGTAGGTAATCATATGAATGTCGGCTGACACGCCGTGAAAAAGCGGCGCAGCCTGATCCATGCGGCTCAAAATGCTATCGACACTCTCCGCCGGCAAAACGAGCGCCCCGGCAAGCATGCACAACATGGGTAGCAAAGTTCTCATGTTCTATTTCAATGGACGCTAATTTGTTTTCGCTGTATACGCGATGAAGCCTTTGATTTCCTGCGCTTGTTCGTCCCGAATCGGCTCCACGCGCACAACGTGCCAGCTTTTCCCAGTGCGCTCGTGAATCAGCGACTCCGCCCGCCGGCTTCGCTCGCGCTCCGGTACCGCTTCGAGCAGGTCTGTCGCGATAAACACTTGGCTGGCCCCTCGCTGCGAAGACATGAGAACCAAGCTCGATGCACGCGGTTGGTCCCGGAACCAATCACGTGGCGTAGCGAAGATAAACACGAGGATCAGCCCGACGACGATGTCGTACTGCCAGGAGGCGCGGGCAAAATCCCAAAGAAAAAGCCTTCGAGCGTGAGGCACTCTAATATTTTCGCATGACCGCCAGCACTCGGCCCTGTATATCCAGGCTGGCCCGGTCTACGAAGATCGGGTCCATGGCCGAATTCGCCGGCTGCAACCGCACTCGACCGTCCGGCTCCTGGTAATAGCGTTTCAGCGTCGCTTCCGAACCGTTCACCAGCGCTACCACAATATCGCCGTTTTTGACCGAGTCGGTTTTTTCGGCCAACACGTAATCGCCGCTGCAAATGTGGTCTTCGATCATCGATTCCCCGCGTACTTCGAGCGCAAACGTGCCGTCGTGCTTAGCGAAATCCGAAAAATGCAGCGCCTCGGGATTCGCGATCGCCTCCATCGGCGCACCCGCCGCAATGCGTCCGAGCAGCGGAATACTTGCCGGCGAAGCGGGCCGCCGCGATAGCTCTTCCGTCACGTACCGCTCGCCTACCTCGAGCGAGCGGCTATGGTTGTAGCTCCGCCGTAGATATTGCTTCGCTTCCAGCGCCTGGATATGCTTGTGGACTGTCGCGAGCGACGCCAAGCCCAGCCCCGAAGCAATCTCTTCGTAGCTAGGGCTATATCCCTTCCGGTCGATAAAGCTCGACAAGAAATCCATCACTTCCTTCTGCCGTCGCGTCAGCGCCATAACCCGTTTCCTCCTGCCTATATACCAGTTTTGGCGAATAAATCACGAAAGTCAAGAAATAGTCTTATGTCCAGTAGCATTTCCAAGTTACTGGCGCATAAAAGGATGCATCTATTTGCTAAAGATGGGTGCCCCTGTGATGCTCTATGTTGAAGACGAGGACGCCGCCGTGTTTCTCCTCGAAACCGCTTTGAAGGAAATGAAAATGGACGTGGAGCTCTATCGCGTCTCCAATGGTGAGGAGGCTCTGGCTTTTCTGAACCGCACAGGGTCCTACCGCAATGCTCCCCGGCCCGATTTGGTATTGCTCGATCTGAACCTGCCTCGAAAGGGTGGTCTCGAAGTCCTTTCGGAGATCCAGGGCCATGACGGTTTGCGCGATCTCCGGGTCATCGTCTTTACTTCCTCGTCCCTCGCGACCGATCGTAAAAAATCGCTCGCCCTCGGCGCCCAGGAGTACATCACCAAACCGTCTTCCTTCGATGGTTTTCTTGCCGCCATAAGGACTGTTTGCGAGTACTTGCCGCTTGGCGGCATGGCGCAAAACCAAGCGGTTTAAAAACAAAAAGGCCGCCGTTCTGGTTCGACAACGGCGGCCTTCTAATTTTGGCTGGCTGTTTCCCTAAGGACGATTCACGTTCTCGGCTTGCAGGCCCTTCGGCCCGCGCTTTACTTCGAACTCAACCTCTGCACCTTCCTCGAGGGTCCGGTAGCCATTCATCTGGATTGCGGAAAAATGGACGAACACATCGTCGCCATTGGAGCGCTGGATAAATCCGTAGCCTTTGGCGGCGTTAAACCATTTCACAACACCTTTTTCTCTCACTGCTAATCTCCTGTAACTTGATGCGGAATGAAAAATGCTCGTTCAGCCGGCAAGCAGTCGGGAGAGGTGAGCCCCTCCTTACTGTTCGGAGGCTCTCGGAAACACAACCAGGCAGCATCGAAATTTCTTGAAGTGTAACAGATGGTTAACAAGCCGAGCAAGCAAAACCACGAGGCAAAAAGGCCTAGCAGGACCCGTCAAAAGGTTCTAGAAGTACTTGATTCTATTCCGGAACCGGCTAGACTGGGCTGAGGCTGTCCTTCTTCTCGACATGATCCTCGGCGTGCTTGGCATTCGCCGCGCTCAGCAGTGTAACTGGAGACGTGATGGTGAGTAACCGCCGCGAAAGCTTCAGCAAACCACGCCGCTCGAGCTGATTCAAAGTAGTGGACGTAGTCTCACGGGTTGCGCCAATCAGATCCGCCAATTCGAGCTGCGTGATAGGAAGTGGATAACCCTCGCCGTTATCGAGCGGCTTCACTAACTTCGATAGCTCCGCCAGATAGTGCAAGATACGGTACTCGACATCGTGCAGACAGAGCAGTTCCACCTTTTCCGCCAATACCAGTTTGTGTTCGAGCAGATGGCCGATTAGCGCCATTGCTAACTCATGATTGGAAGCCACCAGCCGCTTCAACGGCTCGCGCGGAATGCGGTACAACGTCGCCGGGCTCAGCACTTCCGCTTCGGTGTGATAAGTGTGCCCCTCGCCGCTCAATGCTTCCTCGCCTATCAGGTGCCCGGGTCCGCAAATCGACAAAATGATTCTGCCCCCGGCCGAGATTGTGCGCGTAAGCTTAACCAGGCCATCTTCGATGAAGTACGCCATATCCGCGGATTGACCTTGCGAAAACAGCGGGGCGGCACGCCGCAGCGAAGCCATGCGGCTGACCTCAGGGGCGGATAATAAGACACTTCGCGCTTGGGGAGCGAGAGAGTTCACAGATACATTCCCGTTTTATAAGATTATAGACAGTTTGCGAGAAAGATGGGTAGGAAAAGTTCTAGTACTTAAGAGATTTACGCGCGAATCTTAGAAGCAAACGCCGCTCCGCTCCGAAATAAGTCGGCTAAGTTACTCGTGCTCAACGCCTCCCGCACTTTGCCGACCGCTGCTTCAAAGTCATCCAACGCCGCTGACACTTCCATTTGATTAGTGGACAGAATGCTAAACCATAGATCCGGCGCGCTCATAGCCAGCCGAGTCATATCGAGCAGACCCGGCCCCACCACCTTCTTCAGGTTTTCGTCTCTGCGCTCGTTGAGCATGGCGGCCAGCGCGGTCGATACGAGTTGCGGAAGGTGTGAAGTAAGCGCCACCGCCGAATCGTGCTCATGCGGCGCCATTTCGATCACATTCGCTCCGAACCTCTCGAGCCACCGGCGAAATTCCTGGCTCGCAATCGACTCAGGAGCCTGCGGAGTCAGCACATACGGACGGCCGCGAAACAACGTTGCTTCCGCCGCCTCGACGCCGCGTCGCTCTTTGCCCGCCAGCGGATGACCGCCTAGAAAATGAAGCCCTGCGCCCCGCCGCACAATCTCTTGCTTGGTGCTGCCGGCGTCCGTGATCAGGCATTCGGGTCTCGCGATCGTCGCGAGCCTTGTAAGCGTCTGAAGAATTCGATCGACCGGTTGCGCGAGGTAGAGGAGATCGGCCCGCGCCGCCGCTTGTTCGAGCGTGGCGCCCGCGGAAATAGCTCCGCGCGCGATTCCGGCGGATACCGCTGCGGGAGAACTCACGCCCAGAATCTCGCCGCTAAAACCAGCCGCCCGCATCGCTAATCCGAACGAGCCGCCAATTAGTCCCACGCCGGCAATCGCAACCGTCTTCATGCGGCCATGCGGAGCATCATGCACTTCGCCCGACGGCCGCTGCAATCGCACGCGTCTGCTGCATCATTTCTGAAAACTGTTCCGGCCGCAGCGTCTGCGCGCCGTCGCTCACGGCATGATCGGGATCCGGATGCACTTCCACCAGCAGGCCATCCGCGCCCGCGGCCACGGCGGCGCGCGCCATGGGCAGAACATAATCGCGCTTACCGGTACCGTGCGACGGATCCGCAATTACCGGAAGATGCGTCAGCCGTTTCAACACCGGAATCGCGGAGATATCCATCGTGTTGCGCGTGCTGGTCTCAAAAGTGCGGATGCCGCGCTCGCAAAGAATCACTTCGTAATTGCCGCCCGACATGATGTATTCGGCCGAAAGCAGCAGTTCCTCGATGGTTGCGGCGATGCCGCGCTTCAGCAGCACCGGCTTGCGTGCTTTGCCCAACTCGCGCAGCAGATTGAAATTTTGCATGTTGCGCGCGCCCACCTGCAGGATGTCGGAATATTCGACCAGCAGCGGAATCTGCACGCTGATCCATCACCTCGCTGACCACCAGCAGCCCATGCCGGTCGGCGGCCGCGCGAATCAGCTTAAGTCCCGTTTCGCCCAGCCCTTGAAAACTGTAGGGCGAGCTGCGCGGCTTGAATGCTCCGCCGCGAATCACCTGCGCCCCGGCGTGCGCCACAATCGCCGCGGACGCCTCGATCTGTTCTTCGCGTCTCAATGCTGCAAGGGCCCGCCATCGACACGACCTTCGGTCCTCCGATCTCCACTTCACCGATCTTCACGATCGTTCCCGCCGGCTTGAAGTGCCGGCTGGCGAGCTTATAAGGCGAAACGATGCGGTGACATTCTTTTACTCCCTCCATCACTTCCAGCGCCGCGGGATCGAAATCATCGAGCGGACCCACGCCCCCGAGCACGGTATGCCGCACGCCGGTGGAACGATGCACGGTGAACCCCATCTCCACCAGCCGCGTCGATGACCGCTTCGGTTTGTGCCTCCGTCGCGCCCTCTTGCATGACTACTAGCATGATTCTACGGCCGAATCCTTCGTCCAGAATCTTCAGCTTTTGCACGTTCCTCATTTCGTCGATGATGCGCTCGAAAATGCGCTTGACGGCGTCGTCGGGCAGCGGGCCGTCGATTATGGCCGGTAACGTTCGCAAAAACCTGGTCCTCTCGCTTGGGCTCATAGATGCCGAGGTGCAGTGCTTGCTTGATGCGGCCGATTTCTTCCACGATACGCGTGCGCTCATTCAGCAGCTCGAGCAGCCGCAGGTCGAGCTCGTCGATCTCGACACGGCAGCGCTTCAAATCGTCCGGGCTGAAATGGCTCATTGGAGGATTCATAAAGCGCGCAGGGGCGCAGTCAAACTGCGCGTGAATGTCTCCAGATGCGCGGCCAAGTCCGCTGATGCGCCGTGCGTTTCGATGAACTGCACGATCGCGCTGCCCACCACCACCGCATCGGCCAGCCGCGCCACTTCGGCAACCTGCTCCGGCGTGCCGATGCCGAAGCCGACCGCGAGCGGAAGATCGGTAAGCGGCCGCATCCGCTCGATCAGCGGAGCGGCCGCCGAAGAAAGCGAAGCTTGCTCGACCCGTCACGCCCGTGCGGGAAACCAGGTAAATGAAACCGGAAGAATGCTCGGCCACCAAACGCAAGCGCCGTTCGGTGCTGGTAGGCGCGGCCAGAAACACGGTATCGAGCGATTGCTCGCGCAGCCGCCTTACCGGCTCGGCCGCTTCTTCGACAGATAGGTCGGTCAGCAGAACGCCGTCGATACCCGCCTCTGCGGCATCGCGCGCCAGATTGCCGAAGCCGTACCGCAGCAGCGGATTCAGGTAGCTGAATAGCAGCAGCGGAATTTCGGAATGGCGGCGGATCTCGCGCACCGTTTCGAGCAACCCGGAGAGCGTTGCGCCGGCTGCGAGCGCCCGATCCGACGCGCGCTGAATCACCGGTCCATCGGCAATCGGATCGGAGAAGGGAACTCCCAGCTCGATCAGATCCGCTCCGCCGCGCTCGAGCGCCAGAACCAGCGAAGCCGTGTGCGCGGGCGTCGGATCGCCCGCTGTTAGATAAGCGATAAAAGCTTTGCGGCCTTGCGCCTTTGCGCGTCGCGAACAGGCTGCCGATCCGAGTCGCGGTCTGAGCGAGCATTCGTCATGCGATATCCAGCTCCGGCATGTTCTCGCGATAGATATCGATGTCCTTGTCGCCGCGGCCGGATACGATTGACGACATAGATCTGATCCGGCTGCCGAAGGCGCGCGGCGTATCGCTTCGGCAACCGCATGCGACGATTCAAGCGCTGGAATGATCCCTTCCAGGCGCGCCAGCGTTCTCGCGCGCCGCGAGCGCCTCCGCATCGCTCACCGACACGTATTCCGAGCGATGTTCGATCGTGCAGCCAGGCGTGCTCGGGTCCGATCAGAGGGATAATCGAGTCCCGCCGAAACCGAATGCGTCAGGCCCACTTGCCCTTCTTCGTCCTGCAAGAGATAGCTGAACGTCCCGTGCAAAACTCCCGGCGAGCCGCCGCTGCAAACCGCGCCGCATGCTCGCCAAGATTTTGTTCCTTTACCGCCGGCTTCGACGCCCACCAGCTTCACCGCGCTATCCGCGACAAATGGATAAAACATCCCGATGGCGTTGCTGCCGCCACCCACGCACGCAAAGATGACAATCCGGCAAGCGGCCGATCTGCTCGAGCGATTGCGCGCGCGTTTCTTCGCCGATGACTTGATGAAAATCGCGGACCATCATCGGATAAGGATGCGCGCCCAGCGCCGAGCCGAGCAAGTAATGCGTGGTCGCCACGTTCGTGACCCAATCGCGCATCGCTTCGCTGATGGCGTCTTTCAGCGTGCGGCTGCCGTTGGTCACCGGCTAACACTTCGCGCCCAGCAAGCGCATGCGGAAACACGTTCAAGCGCTGCCGGCGCATGTCTTCTTCGCCCATGTAAACCACGCATTCGCAGGCCGAACAAAGCGCATACGGTAGCGGTCGCGACGCCATGCTGCCCGGCGCCCGTTTCCGCAATGATGCGGCGCTTGCCCATGCGCCGGGCCAACAAAATCTGGCCCAGACAGTTGTTGATCTTGTGCGCGCCGGTGTGCAGCAGATCTTCCCGCTTCAACCAGATCTGCGCGCCGCCGAGCGTTTCCGTCAAATGCGAAGCGAAATAGAGCGACGTCGGGCGGCCCGCATAGTGATGCAGCAATCCGCGCAGCTCGGTTTGAAAAGCCGGATCGAGCCGCGCGGCACGATAAGCCGCTTCCAATTCTTCGAGCGGCGACATCAACACTTCCGGCACGTAGCGTCCGCCGTAAGGTCCGAAATGCCCCAGCGAGTCGGGCAATGTAGCTAGTGTCATGTAGAAACTTTCTGTGGTTGGCGAAAAGCCGTCAGCGCGGCCTGTACGAATTGCGCGCACGCGCAGCGGGTCTTTCCTGCCAGGCTGTGACTCCAGCCGCGACGAGGCGTCCACGCCCCACGGCCGCGCCACCCGAATCGCTTCGGCGACATTCGCCGCATCCAATCCGCCGGCCACTATCTTTCGCATCGGAAAAGCGGCCGCCAGCATCCAGTCGAATGTGCTACCCGAGCCGCCAAACTGCGCTGTCGTCGAATCGAGCAGATGGGCTTCAATATGCGGATCGAGAAAAGCCGGCGGTGCGCTCGCTTGAATCGCGCGCCAGACCCGAAAGGAAGCGGCCAAATGTAGCGGCGGAAACTCGCCGTGAAGCTGCAAAATATCCAGCGGCACTTCCGATGACGCTTCGATAAGCTCTTCTTCGCTCGCGTTCACGAATACCCCAACCGACAGCACTCCCGCCGGAACGCATTCCGCGATCTCACGCGCCCGCGCCAGGTCGATATAGCGCGGACTCTTAGGATAGAAATTGAAGCCCAACGCATTCGCTCCGGCATGCGCCGCCGCGCGCGCATCCTCTTCGTTCGTGATGCCGCAAATTTTGATGAGGAAAGGGATGTCGAGTTCAAGCATGGCCAGGTACGAGGAGCGCGCGTAATGCCGCCGTAGGATCGGACGCTTTCATCAGCGACTCGCCGATCAAAAATCCATGAAAACCCGCCGCCGATAATTGCTCGATATCCGCGCGGTTGAAAATGCCGCTCTCACTCACCCGCGTCGCGCCGGCCGGCATCAGATAGCTAAGGCGAAGAGACGTATCGAGGGAAACTTCAAACGTATCCAGGTTGCGGTTGTTGACGCCAAGGATCTCCGCTCCGGAATCCACCGCCTTCGCCAGTTCCTCGGGGTTATGCACTTCGACGAGCGCCGCCATCCCAAGCGAATGCGCCATTTCGCGCAGGCTCCGCAATTCCGATTCTTCGAGAACGGCGGCGATCAGCAGAATGGCGTCCGCATTGTGCGCGGCCGATTCCCAAACTTGCAGCCGATCGACGATGAAATCCTTGCGCAGCACGGGAACCTCTACAGCCGCGCGCGCCGCTTCCAGATCGTGCAGCGCCGCCTTGAAAATAGGCTTTGTCCGTCAGCACGGAAAGACAAGCCGCGCCGCCTGCTTCGTAGTTATGCGCGAGGAACGCGGGATGAAAATCGTCAAGCAAAACGCCCCGGCTCGGCGAGGCTTTCTTGATCTCGGCGATGATCGCAATGGGTGCCGCGCGCAGCGCCTCGGCGAACGGCCGCGGACGCGATTTCCGCTCATGCGCCTGCTGCTCGAGCGCTGCCGCACGAGTCCCTAGCGCGGCGGCTTCCTGCCGTTTATGGGAAACGATCTCGGCAAGGATGCCGGATTGAGCGCGAAGCATCATCGCGGAGAGTGGAAACCCTCATCGTAACAGGCTGCTATCGGTGGCCGGGCGCTTTCCGAACGTTTGTCGACTACGGAACCAGTCCCCTAAGGGTTCGAAGGAGTTTGCGGATCGCCCGCCGGCCCGGCAAACGGCGCAAAGATGAAATCCCGTGCATGGACCGTGCCGTTGCCAAGCACCATGTTGTAGCCGGAAGACGTGGTCGAATAGTATCCATTGAAGCCCGGAATGCCCTGCCGGAAAACCACCGTACCTCCACCAAACTGCTGCGCCGCCGCCTGCCCGTAGATCTGGTAGTTCACGTTGCCCAACCGGCCAAGATTTTGCTCTTCGAGCGCCAGCAGCCCCGCAAATTCGGGCGAGGAAGCGCTGGTACCGATCACCGCGTAAAACGCTCCGTTCCAGGCCACCGCCACGCTGCTTCGATTGGGGCCGCACGGCAATACCGCTATGTCGCTCGGGCACCCGCCCATTTGCAGTGACACGTCCGGAATCGCCCGTGTCGTCGCATGTGTCGTCACGAGCTTTTGATAGGGGGGCTTCGCAAAAAGAACGCTCTTGCCCCCACCCGAGCCCCAGTAACCGCCGGAAACCAGATTGCCCACGCCGTATGGATCGTTCGGAAGTTCAGGATCGCCAAACGCGTTTTCGGAAACATAATTCGATTCAAGACTCGGCGGATTGAAAGTGGTCACCAAATTGGTACCGCCGACTGCCGTCACGCTGGGACTCGAGGCTGGAAATTCGATGCCCGGCAAAAAGGAGCCAACCACTACTGGCGGGTCTTGCGGAGGCGTGGTCAGATAGGCCACCGGTGGAAGCCCCAATCCGCCGCTATCACCTGAGCTCGCGACAAACGTTATCCCTTGTGCATTGCCCTGCTTGAAAACCTGCTCCGTGAGCTGCACGATGTACGTGGCATCCGTGCCGCCGTTGTAATCGGCCGTGTAAAATCCTTCGGCGCCCCCAAATGACGAATTCACGATATCTACTTGATTGTCCTCCACCAGCGTCAAGTAGCCGGCCAACACCGCCGTGTCGCTGAAATCCGGAAGGCTGTAGACGATGATTGTGGCTCCGGGCGCCATTCCGCCGCTCTGCTCTACATCGAGCGCGGCCTCTACTGAGTTGCCGTCGTTGGGGTCGAACGGCGTTCCTCCGAAGACCGGCCGATGCACCACTTTAGGCGGCGTCAATTTTTCATGCGCGAAATACGCCGCGATATCGCTGTCCAAAACGTCGGAGGGAATCACGACCCCAATTGTCCTTCCGGTGCCATGCAATGCCTGCACGGAGGGAAAATCGTAGGCTTGCTTGAGATCGGTGAACCAATACGGCCCATCGGCCCCATAGCGATTCGCGGGGATTGCTTGAATGCGTGACGCGTGGCTCCGCATATGCACCGCTGGCGAGAAGGCGAGCACTCGCGCGCCTGCCTCAACGAACTCTTGCGGCAGCGAAAGTGGTCGCGTGGCCGCAAGCCTGGCATGGCCGTGGCGCGTGGTTGCATTCCATAGAATCACTCCGAACGCTGCCTGCACGTTGTCCACTTTGCCCGTTACATGAACGCCATGTGAGTGCGTCCCGGTGACGGTCAGACCGGATGCACGCAAACGCGCCGTGATGCGGGCCATGTCCTGCGGCTTTGGCCCGAAGCGGGAGCGGAACTGATCGGGTGTCAGCCAGCGATGGTAACTGGCGGACCCCGGCGTATTCTGCGCCCTGATCAGTTGATCCAGTTGATCCGCATTCCGCAGCGGCAGGAACACATCGAATTCAACGTTTTGTTGCCGCGCGGCTTGGCTCTGGAAAGTGAGCGGCTGGGCCGCGTTTCCACTCGATGCCGCAAAAAAAGCGCTCAGCAGTGTTGCGGAAGCGCGCCATAAAGAAGTTCGTAATCGCATAAACCTCCCTGCAGTGGCAACAGCCTATCACACGGAGCAAACGACTTTACCGTGGAACTCCATCCCCGATCCCGGTTAGCTTTCAGGCGCCTGGGAAATACGATCTCGCCGGGGACTAGAGCTCGTGGAAGACGCCTTATCGAGTCGTCCTAGGGCACATGCCGGCAAGCGTTTGAACGTGGAGCAATTCATGTCGATTCCCAATAGCAACTACGATGCCCTGCGGAGGCAGCTCAGTGAATCATGCGGAGGAGCAGATGGAAGGATCTGTTGAATCCTTGCCGTCATTCTGGCATCGCTCCTCGTGGTCCTTGCCGGCTTCCTTGCCTATGGCGTCTACGCCGGATCGGCGATCTCTGGGTAGCGAAAATTGAAGCGAGTTCCTCAGCGACGACCATTGCTCGTATCATGGACAAGACCCGCGCGCGGCGAACGCGGAAGCTCTGGATACGGCGGTGAGGCGGCTGGTACCGCATTCTTCGCATCGATCCAATACTCACTGTGGAAGATAGTCTCGCGCCAGGCAGAGGGAGGCTGATGACAAGACGAGAGCTATTGGCGGGAAGCCTCGGCGCCCTCGCGGCGACGGGAGCGAGCCCCAGGCGGAACCGGCCAAACGTGCTGATCCTGATGTCGGATCAACACAAGCGAAGTTGCATGGGCGCCTATGGCGACCCGCTGGCGCATACTCCCAATCTCGATGAACTCGCGCGGACCAGCGTTCGTTTCACGGATGCTTACTGCACGAATCCGGTCTGCACGCCGTCGCGGGCGTCTCTGCTCACCGGCCTTTACACGCACAACCACGGCTCACTGAATAACTCAACTCCCCTGCCTCCCCAACACAAGACCATGGCGCATTATTTTGGGCAGGCTGGATATCTAACTGCGCTAGTGGGCAAAATGCATTTCGTGGACGCGCAAACGCACGGCTTCGATTATCGGTTGGATTTCAACGACTGGTACCAGTATCTGGGCCCAAAGACGAAGTTATATGCGGATGAGCTGAGCCGTGCGAACTCCGGATCGGGGCTCCCGCAAATCGACGATTTGTGGAGAGACTTTGGCGACCCATGGAAAGGCGCTCGCGAATTAGATGCGCGCGAAGGTCCGGTGGCGGTAGGCGGCGTCTCGAAAATGCCTGAGCGCGATCATTTCGAAAGTTTCGTAGCTAGAGAGTCGGTCCGGTTTTTGGAGAGATACGGCAAGCAAGATCAGCCGTTCCTATTAATCTGCTCGTTTTTGAAGCCGCACGACCCGTTCATGCCTGCCGCGCGCTTTGCCAGTATGTACCGGCCGGAAGACATGAAGCTGCCGGACACCTGGGGCAAAGTGGATCTCGAGAACGCTCCGAAAGAGATCCGGGAGTCGATCGAAAACAATAAACCCACTCCGGAGCTCCGAAACATGGAAGAGGCGCGCAAGCGGATTGCGTTTTATTACGCCAATATCGCCCAAATGGACGATTGCGCAGGCGCGGTGTTGCGCTCTCTCGCTACATTAGGGTTGGACAAAAACACGCTCGTGGTGTACACGTCCGATCACGGCGAGATGTTGGGCGAACACGGCTTGTGGCAAAAATTCGAGTTTTATGAAGGCTCATGCGGAATTCCTTTATTGATCCGCCCGCCAGGAAATTCCGCCGGTGGTATGTCGAGAGTGCCGCTCAGCCAGGTCTCATTCCTGCCCACGCTGGGTGAGTTATGCAATGTACCCATAACCGGCTCGCAGGACGGCGAAAGTTTCGCTGCGCTTGTTCGGCGGCCGGGAGAAGGACGTCAGACGCGGCCCGTATTCGCCGAATACAATCTCGGAAATCCGCGCGCGAAATATATGATCCGAGATGGCGATCTCAAACTCACATACTGGACACACGACAATCCGGAGTTATACAACCTCCGGAGCGATCCGGAGGAAATGACGAATCTGGCTTTGCGCGGCGAGCATCGGAAGACAGTCGATACTTTGAAGCAGAAGTTGTTTGCGTGGCATCGCCCGCGGGAAATGTCGTGAGGATCGTATGAAAACAATTCGGCTGGCAGCAATACTCTCTCTACTCATCGCGCCGCTGGCGAGTGCACAGGATACGGCCAGTGTCGTCGGCACGGTTACCGATGTTTCCGGTGCAGCCGTTGCAGCCGCACGGATCACGCTCGTCAATATAGCCACTCAATTTACGCGAACCCTCGATACGAATGCGGAGGGGCAATATGTTGCTTCAGGTATTCCGACGGGCGAATACGTCATCACAGCCGAAAAGCAGGGGTTTCAAAAGCTGGAGCGCACCGGCGTCCGTCTTACGACAGCGAGCAAGCTCAACGTCGACTTGCAGCTCGCAATCGGTAGTCAATCGCAGACTGTTTCCGTGACCGCCACGGCGCCGCTGCTTCAATCCCAGAGCGCCGACGTATCCGCGCTTGTCGATAGCCGGCAGATGGTAACACTGCCGTTGGTGAGCCGGGATTTCACGGATCTGGTTTTGTTAACGCCCGGCGCGCACGTGGGTTCCGCATCGAATTTGGCGGAAGGCGGCAGCCCTTATGCCATGCGCGGCGGTGCGAACTACAGCGTCAACGGCGCGGTAGCTGCCGGAAACAGTTATCTGATCGATGGAGTGTACAACCGCAATCTGTGGCTGAACACGTTGGTAATGGTTCCCGTAGTCGACGCGATCCAGGAATATCGCGTGATGACGAGCAACTACACAGCCGAGTATGGCGAATCGGCGGGAGCTATTACAGAGGTGGCAACGAAATCCGGATCGAACGAATTTCACGGCGATGTTTGGGAGTTTTTGCGCAACGACAAACTGAACGCCAATACATTTTTCAATAATCGAGGCGGTCTGCCCCGGCCTGGATTCCGCCGCAACGAATTCGGCGCGGCCGTCGGTGGTCCGCTGGTGCGCAACAAAACCTTTTTCTTCGGCGACTATCAGGGCATCCGCTTGACGCAGCCGCAGACGTACACATCCACCATTCCGAATATTGCGCAGCAGCAGATGGTGGAAACGGGAAACTTTGCAGCGCTCGGAACGGCCATCTACAATCCCTACGTAACGACCGTTCAGAATGGCGCCAGAGTGCGGACGCCGTTTGCGAATAATCAAATTCCGGCGAGCCTGCTCGATCCGGCCGCGGTTGGAATTTTCCGCCTGTTGCCGGCTCCCACATCCGCGGGGGCGACTAACAATTTCGTTTTCAATCCGGCGCTTACGCAGCAAACCGATCAATTCGATGTCCGGTTGGACCAGAATCTGGGAACAGCGGACCGATTGTTTTTCCGCTACGGCTATGACAACAGCAATCAGGTCGTGCCGGGTGTGATTCCGGCGCCCGCCAACGCCAGCGTACCGATTGGCCCCTACCTTTCGACCGCCACCAACGGAACCACCACGCCTCTGCTGACGCAATCCGCGACGCTCGGGTACACCAGGACAATCAATCCAACCGCCGTGCTCCAAGCTCACTTTGCGTTGGTTCGCTGGAAAGCGGATATCACGCCGCTCGGGGCAGGATTCAATACGGCGGCGGGCTTGGGCATACCGGGTATCAATATCAGCGATCGTTCGGGCGGTTTACCGGCATTTACGATATCCGGCTATCAGGAAATAGGAGATAACTCTACTTTCCCCGAAAATAGCCATACAGCGACCTTTCAGCTGGATGGATCATTGACAAAAGTCCGGGGTTCTCACACCTTCAAACTGGGCTTGCTGTTCTTGCGGCATCGCTTCAACGGCTTCTCGGCCTTTCCCACGCGCGGCACATTCGATTTCAACGGGCAATTCACGCGCCAGATTGGAACAACCAGCTCGCAAACCGCTTTGGCGGACTTTGCGTTGGGCGCGATGGATACCGCCAGCCGTAACGTTCTCAATGGCACGTTCGGCATGCGCCTGTGGCAGCTCGCACCCTTTCTGCAAGATTCCTGGCGTATAACAGATCGATTGACGATGGACTTGGGATTGCGCTGGGAAATCAGTGCTCCGCCCTATGACGTCCACGATCATTGGGCCAACCTGAACGTTGGCACAGGCCAACTGCTGGTAGCAGGACTGAACGGCAATAGCCGGCGGCTGCGCAATTTCGATCTGAACACTGCGGCGCCTCGCGTCGGGCTCGCCTACGCGCTCACCAGAGACCGGAAAACCATACTGCGCTCGGGCTTCGGTATTTCGTACGTGGATATGCTGGCCGGCGGAGCGCAGCTCTACAAAAATCTGCCGTACTATTTCGCTCAGACGATTACGACCGATCTCGGCGGGGCGCCGGTTTCGACGGTCCGCCAAGGCTTTCCGATTCCCGTGCAGCCCGATATCAATAACCAAGCGGCGCTTTCGACGGGAAGCCCGAACGTTTGGGATATGAATCTCCGGGAGACCGAAGTTTTGCAATGGAGCTTTGGAATTCAACGGCAAATACGTTCGGACCTGATGCTCGACGTCACGTATGTGGGCACGCGCGGAGAGCGGATCTTGGTGAACAGTTTAAATCTGAATCAATCGATTCCCGGACCGGGCGCGCAGGGGCCGCGACGACCGTACTTCACCATCAATCCGAACCTGGTGAACGTGGCATACCGGACGAATTCCGGCGATTCGAAATATGAATCGTTACAGGTTCACCTGGAGAAGCGCTTCTCCGCCGGCCTGAACTTCGGAATGTCTTATACCTACGCGAGTTACCTTTCCGATGTGGGAAATCCGAACGGCGGCGGCAACTCCGATATTCAAAACCACGCTTGCGTAGCTTGCAATTGGGGCCGCACGACTGACGATTACCGGCACGTGTTTTCGTTCAATCATGTATATGAGTTGCCGTTCGGCCGCAGCCGAACCTATTTGCGGAGCGGTCCGCTGGCCTATATATTCGGCGATTGGAATATCAGCGGGATATGGAGCGTGCAGAGCGGAGGCCATTTTACTCCGGTATTGGGAACCAGCGTTTCAAACTCATCCGGCGGCGGTACGCAACGCCCGAACCGTGTGGCAAGTGGAAATCTGACATCCGGCCAGAACATCGACCACTGGTTTGACACGACGGCCTTCACAGCGCCAAATCTGTATTCCTTCGGCAACTCCGGCACCGGAATTCTAACCGCACCGGCCTACTTCAATATGGACCTGAGCCTGGTCCGGCACTTCCGTATTCGTGAGAGATTCGCGTTGGATCTTCGCAGTGAGTGGTTCAACGCATTCAACCGAGCGAATTTCAATGCACCGAATGCGATAATTGGCACCGCGCAGGCCGGCGTAATCAACAGTACGCTCCCCCCGCGTATCATTCAGATGGCGGCGAAAGTGACGTTCTAGTTCGTAATCAGTTCAGCAGGGTTTGCCAAACCCTGTGCCGCCGGGTCGCCGGATACTACACACGAGTTATCATCGGGAGCAAACGACTTCTGTTCGGATGACCGACCAACTGGACACGATCCTTCCACGCTGCAGCTCGACACAAAAAAGGAGCAAAGAGAGCTTAGGTATTACCCGCTGTTTCACTGCGGCAACGTGGTGACGAAAGCGTTGATCTCACGCAAAACGTCTGCTTCGTTGGATTCATACACAAGATGGCTCGCATGTGGCAATCGCACGACACGCGCAGTGGGTACGCCTTTTTCAAAAGCATTGGCTTGTGCGCTCATTCGCTGTTCGTCCCATACTTCCCTCCTGGCGCGTACCTCCGGGTCGCGAACGTTTGAAAAATCATGGGGGACGGCGATAATCGCCAGAACGGGTACGGGAATATTCGTGAACTTTCGATAACCAGCGAAGATGAGCGCGGGAACCGGTGTTCTGGAACCCGCCGCGGGCGGTGGAGGAGGTACACCTTGCACATCTTTTTCCCAGACCTCCAGATCCTTCTCGAACTGAGGCAGAAGCGTTTGCCGCAGCTCCCTTACGACCGGTCTGATGTCTGAGATGGCATGACGATTTTCTGCCGGATTTCGAGAACCCAGCTCTTGGAGCTTGTGTTCCAGATCATAGAGATCGAGCAGAAAGTCTCCTTGAGACCGGTCATAGAACGCGTATGCGGCGGTAGCGTCCAGATAAACAAGACCGGCTACTTTTTCCGGATGCCGCGATCCTATAGAGCTCAGCTCTTCTCCGGCGATGGAATGCCCCACAATTACCGGGCGCTGCAACTTGAGAAAATCGCAGACGTCCAAGACGTCATCTCCCAGCCGATCGGCCGTGTAGCTCGCAGGAACGGGCTCTGGCGTGCTGGACTCTCCAAATCCTCGGCGCGTAATTCCATATACGTGGTATCGCGGAGTGAGCTTCGGCGCGAACTTATCAAAAGCGTGGGCTGTCGCTCCTAGACCGGCCAGCAAGACGATGGGGCGCCCGGTTCCGCCCCAGTCCAGGACCTCCAGTGTTACGTTTCGCTCGACCACCACATGCTGAACCTTTGGTGCAGCACCGACCTCAGCAGCCGCGGTGAACTGCGTCGCGACTATGGCCGCGACAGCCATTCTAATTCCGAAAGCTCTCATTTTTCACGTCATAATGCTTTCTGTCAAGAATGCGTTCAAGTCAGAGACCTGGCAGGATTGACATAGTTAGTCGGACAACGACATAACGGTATCCGACTATGAGACAAAATGCAAACCAATTCCTACCCTCTCAAACGCAGTTGTCTACATACTTCTTGTGCTGGCGACGAGGACCGCCATGGGTATGGAATCATGCGAGAAGTAAAGCAACAGTCTGACCGACCGTACACCATCGGCCCGGGCACTCTGTACGACAACCTCCAGAAGCTCATGGAACGCGGTTTTGTCGAAGAGAGTTCTCGCAGACCCAAAGACGAAGATCCAAGGCGCCGATACTATACATTGACGCGGTTGGGTCGAACTATCCGCATGGCTGAGATTCGGCGTCTTCAGGGAATCGTGGAGCAGGCAAGTGGATTCTTGGGGGTCGCCAAGCCTAGGAGAGCGTGATCTACGATCCTATATAAGTTTCTAGTGCGTCTGCATCCCAAGCCGTTCCAAAAGAAATTCGGTGATGAGGTGTTGCTCACGTTCGAAGACGCACGGCGGCCAGAGCGCAAGATCGCGGCGCCGCTCGATCTTGATCAAAGACGCGGCCAGAGTTTTTCCTTCCCACTATTCCACGCTCATGCGGCCCGCTCGAATCACGTGCGCATTCGTGATGACTCGTTCGCCGGTCAGGACGACTCCCGAGCCGTTGCCGGCCCGCTCGTTACTCGCACTGTCGATCTGCGGAGCGACTCGATGAGGCGGCCGGGTACTGGGACTGACATAGCCCCAGTTTGCTCGCGCCCGAGAATTTATACATCCGCCGTTCGGGCAGGGATTCATTCGAGGCGCAGAGCTTCTATCGCGTTAATCGCGGCGGCGCGGCGCGCTAGGAGAAAGCTCGCGAGCAGCGCGGACACCCCGAGCAGGATTGCGACGATCGCTAGAATCGGGGACATCCAACGGTTTGCTCAATCGGGCGCGCGATCCCGTAGCCGTGAAGCGGTCCTAACGTCTGAATCGTCTTTAACACGATCAAGGCGAGAGTGCCTTGCCAGACATCGGCTTTGTCGGGCATATGCTGCTATTGCCTGACAACAGGAGGTAGCGCTATTCCATTTCGAGGCGCTCGTAGGCGAGCACGAGTTCTTCAACGGCGATATCGGCGCCTTTGGCGTCCAGGTTCGGGCCACTGTACTTGGCTGGCCAGGCCCGGAGAAACTTCCACGTGAGGACGGGCGTGCGGTCTTCGGAAAGAAGCTGGATGGTGACCGTGCGGGCAGCATTGGATGCGCCGTTGCGGACGTCGTTGATCCAGTTATAGAGATCGAGCGATCCAAGAATGCCACGGCGGAGCGTGACATCGGAATAGCGGGCGAGGCCAGGAAGCTTCTGGAAGCCGGTCTCCTTGCTGCCGCCGGTACGGTATTCGATGACATCGATGGAGATGCCCGGAATAATCACCTCGCAAAACGCGGCTTCAGGACCGGTGTTTCCGGCGCCGAGATCCACGAGGAAGTGCTGATTGCCATACGGATGAGCGCGAAGAACGGCCATGGTGGAATCTCCTTTAGCTTTTAGGCATGAACGCGATATCGCGGTAGATGGATAGATCGTGGCGGATGGCGCCTTTATAGTTCCGACCGGCGCGGTCCGCGAAAGATATATTGACGGTGACGCGCTCGGGTTCCTGGCGCGCGAAGTAAGCGGCGGCGGAATCGAGAAGAGTACGAATGGAGCGCGCGGGCGCGAGGAATTCGATGTTGCGGAAGAGGGGAAGGTCCGCAATTGCCATGGACCCGCCGAGGCCTTTGAACGGCGGATCGAAGGCGACATGCACGCGTTCGGCTGGTTCGGGTCCGATATTTGTGATCGCGAGAAAGAAGAGCCCGTCTTCGAAAACGAAGTCGACGATGACATCGGGCGCGGGCATGGTGCTTTTTATTGTAATGGCGGGTGACAAGCATGATCTGAGCTCGCCTGTAGCTCGGTTTCTGAATTGGGCTTGCGTGAGTACGGACGAAAGGAAGACGGAAGTATGCTGAACAGCGAATCGCGCCGCACAGCCGGGATTATCTTAGTGCTGTTTCCAACAGTGATCTATGGCGGTACCAGTCTTCTCGAACTTCTTATCAGCAAAAGACCCGGCTATGTCGACAACCCAATGCGCCAAAATCTTTTTCGCGCCGGGCATGCACATGCCGGGGTGCTGCTGGTGTTATCGCTCGTGGTGCTGCGGTATGTGGATGAAGCGCGGCTTCCGGATGGATGGAAGAAGTTCGCACGGAGCGCCGTACCGGCGGCCGCAATCTTGCTGCCGGCGGGTTTCTTCTCGTCGATACTATCGCCAGCCGCTACCAGTCCGGCGCCACTGGTATATCTATGCTTCGCAGGCGCGGTACTGCTCGCCGCGGGATTATTGACGCTAGGCATCGGGCTATTGCGGCGCGAGTAATTCAGGGGCCAACGGTTAATGTGGCCGTGCGGTTTACGCCTCCATATGAGGCGGTGATGGTAGTGGAGCTTTGTGCAACAGCGGCGTGAGTTGTAATCGGGAAAATGGCGGTGTTTTGACCTGCCGGCACTTTGATTTCGCGAGGTAAATTCACGATCGCCGGATCGTTCGACGAAAGCACGATCGTAATACCGGCGGCGGGCGCGGCGCGATGCAGCAGCACCGATCCGGAGGCGGGGGCACCGCCGCGAACTCGCGGAAGACTGATAGAGACGGCGGCGAGCAGCGGAAAGAGTATCAGCGTATTCGACCGGCTGAGCTGGTTAGCGGTAACGGAGATTTTCACCGTTGTTCCATCGGCCTGGACGGCGCGGGTCTGAATTGGGAATTGCACGCGATTGGATCCGGCTGGAATGGAGACCCTCGGGGGAACGATTACAAGATCGGGCCGGTCGGCTTTGACGGAGAAATTCAACCCGCTTTGAGGAGCGGGGCCGTTTACACCGATCAGAGCGCCGGATGCGCCATCGCCGGCGGTCATTTGCGGGAGCAGTCCCAGAACGACTTCAGGGGCGGGCGGCTTGGTGGGTCGAAGCCCGCCTGGGAAAGGCCGATAGAGCGGATCGCCGATATTGAGGATCATCCATTTCAGCAGGCGCGTGCTGCGGAGTAGAGCGTCGCCTACGTTCGCGCCTTCGAAGAGATAGAGGAACGCTTGATCGGGATGAGGGATGTTATCGAGAAACGGTTCGCCGACTGCGCCGCTGGTCACAGTGATGCCCTTGCTCACTGCATTAGCCGCCCAATTGGGGCCACTACGCGGATTCACGGCGGCAGCGCTATCCAGATGAATGCCAATCGCGCCGGGGTTCCAGGAGAAAGCGTCGTTGTAGTGATTGAGGCTATACCAGCCGGCATAAAGAGCCGCGCCATCACAGCGCGCCGGGGCGGGAGGTGTTCCAAATTCTTTTTCGCCGTTGTCGTCCAGGATCGAGAATCCGACTTTGCGGGCGAATTGCTCGGCCTCATAGAGGTCCCAGTTCCCTGCCCCATACATGTAGTCGGCCGCGGGCGTGCCATTGAGGTCGAAGCACGCTTTACCCGTGAGGCCATGCGCTTCGGCGAACAACGCTTTATCGACAAGTCCCTTGGCGAGCGCCAGCGTGGCCGCATCGAGGCGCCAGACCGAATAGATGTGGCGGGCCTGCGGCTGCTCGCGATAGGCGGCGAGAGGAACGAAGGCCTGGTACACGCCGCCTTCGCTCTGGGCGTATCCGAAATACGGCTGGATCTCCGCCGGAGTGGCTGGACGCGCGGGCAGGTATTCATCCCAAATGTCGGCGGCAAATTGATCGAGCGCGTAGTTCTGGCCGTTTATGGTGAGCGCAAAAGGAGTTTGATACGAGAAAACGATGTAGAGAATTTTGTCCTTGCCGGCTTCTTCTAAACACTTGCGGACGGGTTCCTTGACATGCGACTCGAATTCCTTCGGCTCGATGTTTTCGGCCGAAGAGACGTGGATCGCGCAGACATTGCGTGGCGGGATCGATCGTTTTTCGATGTAATAGTTCGCTACCTCGCGAGATTCGCGAACGCCCGCGTTATAGACGACGAGAACGCGGTTATTCTGGGCTGACGCGAGCGCGGCGAACGAAAGGAAACCGATTATCATTAAATTCATTGACGATTATCTTGACTTCCATCACATGAGGTCCTAGTATTCGACCGAAGGAACACTATGCAGATCCGATCATTTGTTGTGCCCGCCTTGCTTCTGACGGTATCTTCACTGTACGGCGGCGTCATCAGCAGCGCCAATATCAGCGGAATTTGTAACACGTCGCAGACGACCCCGGGCGCATTTACCGCGAGCGCCAGCGTGTCATGCAGCGGCCCTTCGAGCGCCGCCGGGGCGAACACTTCCTTTACGATAGGTTCTCCCTCGCTTGCGAGCTTGAGTTTTTCCGATTCCGCGGCGCCGTCTAATGTTTCGACCAGCACGGCTTCGTTCGATTTTATGCTCGTGATCCTGGGAAATTCGGGAACGGGATTTCTAGCGCTCGATTACCTTAACAGCGTAAGCGGATTTAACGATCCACAAGCGAGCGCGAACGCCAGCATCAACGCCACTTTAAACGGAGCGACGCTGGACAGCGGACGGCTCTGCGGAAACGCCCCGGCTATAGGTGGACCTTTCAGTTGCTCGTCTCCCGTCCCGATCGGGTTCAGTTTCACGTACGGCACGCCATTCGAGCTGGTGGTCAGCGTAACGGGCGTTGCGGGAGGTGGAATGGGCGGCTCTGATATTTCGGGCACGGGCAGTTTCGCGTATGCGATTCTTCCCGCTTCGACCGGCCTGCCGGATCCGAACTCTACGTTGAACCTGGTGGTGCCTGAGCCGGATAGCTGGGGTCTGTTTCTTGGCGCGGCCCTTTTATTGTTGGTGTGCCGGCGCGCGATCTGCTAAATCAGGAGCTTTGCACGCCCTTTTTGACGATGGTCATGGCGGCGGCGATGAAAGCGCCCGGATCGGAGAGAGTGGTGGGAATAACGAGAGTGTTACCGATTTTAGCTATATTGCCGAATTGGGTCACGTACTGCTCGGCAACACGCAGTTGAACTGCCTCGAAACCCCCTGGCGCTTCAATCGCGGCAGCGACGCGCCGGATGCCTTCGGCAGTGGCGGCGGCAATCGAAAGAATGGCTTGCGCCTGGCCTTCCGCTTCGTTGATACGCTGCTGGCGCACGGCTTCGGACGCTTTGATGGATTTCTGCTTTTCGCCTTCGGCGGTGTTGATGGCAGCGTCGCGCACGCCTTCGGACGTGAGGATGACAGAGCGCTTCTCGCGCTCGGCGCGCATTTGCTTCTCCATGGCTGAGAGGATGTCCTGCGGCGGATTGATGTTCTTGATTTCGTAGCGGAGAACTTTGACGCCCCAGGGTTCGGACGCTTTATCCACTTCGCTGACGACGGCCAAGTTGATTTGCGCTCGCTCTTCGAAGGTTTTATCGAGATCGATTTTTCCGACTTCGGAACGAAGGGTGGTCTGGCAGAGCTGCGCGATGGCGAAAGCGTAATTCGAAATTCCGTAGGAGGCGCGCTCGGCGTCGAGAACTTTTAAATAGAGAATGCCGTCCACTCCGACCTGCACGTTGTCACGAGTGATGCAAATTTGCTCGGGAATATCGATAGCAGTCTCCTTGAGCGAGTGCCGGTAGCGGATCACGTCGACAAAGGGAGCAAGCACGTGAAAGCCTGCCTGTAGAGTGCCGGAATAACGTCCGAGGCGCTCGACGACGTAGGCGGCCTGCTGCGGGACAACGACCGCGGTCTTGGCGAGTACGATAATCGCGAGGAAGATCAATATGAAGATGAGGATGACGCCGGCTGTCATTAGATTCTCCTAGATTCTGACATGTAATGTGAGACCCTCGACTTTGTCGACGCGGCAGCGGGCATTGAGAGGGATGGGGTCCGAGCCGGAGTTCCAGGCGGACCAACAGGCGCCGCGCAGCTCGACCTTGCCGGCCGATTGAGGGGACATGGCGTCGAGGGCGATGGCGGTTTGGCCGATTAAAGAATCCACCGCGACGTGGGCTTTGTTCCGAAAGTGGAACTTGGCGAGCAGGGGTTTGCGAAGCAGCACAATCGAGGCGAAAGATATCGCCACGAATGCGATTCCCTGGGCGGTGAAAGACGGCAGCAGTCCGAGCGCCACAAGGCATCCAGTGAGCGCCGCGCCGACTCCGAAGAAAAACAAAAAAAAGCCCGTTGAGAGAAGCAACTCGGCACCCATCAGGATGCCACCCAGAATGAGCCATACCCACCACGTGAGTGTGATCGCAGATACAAGCATTTAGAAGACTAGACCCGAAATGTATCACGAGATAGGTAACCTTTTCCCGGTTACCCAGTATTCATGAGTGAGGGCGAGTGAATAGCGAAAGCGACAGCACATTAATGAAGCTTGTGCAGGCCGGCGATACCGCCCAGCTTGCTTTGTTGTTTGAGCGCCATCATGTGGGGCTGTTTCGTTATCTGTTGGCCCTGGGACGGGATCGAGCACTGGCCGAAGACCTGGTGCAGGAGGTTTTTTTTCGTGTTATCAAATACGCCCGTACCTACGATCCCAAACTGGCGTTTCCGGTCTGGCTGTATGGGATGGCGCGAAACGCCTATTTCGATTCGCACCGCAAGCGCCGTCCCGAAATGTTCGGCGGCGACCCGGGAGAGATAAGGAGTCCCGAGCCGATGGCGGAAGAAACGATCACGCATAAACAGGACGTGGAGTTGCTGCGGGAGGCATTGCAAAAATTGCCAGAAGACAAGCGCGAAGTTCTAGTGTTGAGCCGATATCACGATATGCGATACGAGGACATCGCGCGGGTTCTGCGATGTGAAGTGGGAACCGTGAAGGTGCGCGTGTATCGCGCGCTGAAGGAGCTGCGCGAGCATTTTTGCGAGCTTCGTGGAGAAAAGCTTTATGACGTCTGAAGAGTGCCGTTTGCTGATTCCTGAATATCTTTCCGGCCAGTTGGCTCCGGCGGAGAAGGAGTTGTTCGAAGCGCAACTGAACACGAGCGCGGAGCTGCGAATGGAAGTGGAAGAGCTGCGCGCGGTGTGGGAAGGGCTCGCGCATGTGCCTGAGGAGCAGCCGAGCGCGGAATTGCGAGCGCGCTTCTATCGACGGCTGAGCGATGTAAACCATGGGCGGCGGCAAAGTTTCCGGGGCGAGTTCGCCTGGTGGAAGCCGGGGCTCTCGGGCCTGGTGCGGCAAGCGGCAATCGCGATTATTCTGTTCGGACTGGGAATGTACGCCGGACGCGCGAATCGAGAAGCGAATAGAGAAGGACATACGCAAGGGCAGGAGATAGCCGAGATGCATGCGCAGGTGCAGAGCCTGCGGACGGTAGTGGCGCTATCGCTGCTCGACCGGCAATCGGCGACCTCGCGGCTGGAAGGAGTTTCGTGGAGCAGCCAAGTCGACCGTCCGGATGGTGAATTGCTGGCAGCGCTGCTGAAGACACTGAATCACGACCCTAACGTGAACGTGCGGTTGTCGTCGCTCGATGCTCTCGAAAAGTTCAGCGGCGATCGCGAAGTGCGTAAAGCGCTGGTGGATTCGATTCCGCTGCAAGACTCTCCGCTGGTGCAGATTGCGTTGATCGACGCATTGGTGCATGCACGCGACAACGGCGCGGTCATGGAGCTAAAGAAACTGACCAGCGACGGAGACGTGAATGTGGCGGTGCGGCAGCGGGCGCGCTGGGGCGTCGAAAGACTGAGCGCTAATTAGAAGCCAGAAGACCGAAGTGAGGAGACAGAAGATTATGAAGTCCGTAGTGTGCGCAATGCTCTTCGCGGCAGCTTGTTTTGCCGCTTCGAACTTCGACCGCTGGAGCGTTCGGGAAGAAGAGACAATTCGCAAGACGCTTACGCTTTCCGCATCCCCGATGCGACTGCTGGTGGACAACGTCGATGGCTACGTGCATGTGACGGCCACGAGCGGCTCACAGGTGCAGGTGACGGCGCACAAGACGATTCGCGCCGACGCGGACAGCGATTTGCAGGAGGCGAAGAGCGAGGTGAAGCTCGCAATCGAGGAGAAGCCGGGTACTGTCTCGGTTTACTACGATGCGCCATGGCGGTGCAATAACTGCTGCAACGGCGGCTGCCGCGGCGAGCATCGGCGTTTTTATAACGTCACCTACGATATCGATGTCGAAGTGCCGCGCGCGGCACGGGTGGTGGTTTCGACCGTGAATCACGGCGACGTGCGCGTGGATGGAACGGCGGGCGATTTCGATGTCAGCAATGTGAACGGCGCCATCGCGATGACAAGGGTTTTCGGATCGGGCGATGTGCATACCGTGAACGGGCCGATTCGCGTCGAGTTCGCGAAAAATCCGCCTGGGGCGAGCAGCTTCAAGAGTGTCAATGGGCAATTGGACATATCGTTCCAATCGGGGTTATCGGCGGACCTGCTCTTTAAGACATTCAATGGACAGATCTACAGCGACTTCGATGTGGCGCCGCGGGCCACGCCGATCGAGACCGAACGGAAAGACGGGAGATATGTGTATCGCAGCAATCGGCTGCAAGGCGGACGCGCCGGGCAGGGCGGCCCGCAGTTAAGTTTTGACACGTTGAACGGAAGCATTCGCCTGCATAGGGCAGGCCAAGGAGGAGGAGGAAATGAATAGCAAAATCGCAATCTTGTTTTTGTGCGCTGGCGCGTTACTCGCGCAGGATGGCAACGAAAAAGCCACGGTGCCGTTAAAGGATCCGTCGCGGCCGGCACGCATAGAGGCGCGTTTAATGTCCGGCGGCATCACCGTGCGTGGAGCCGATGTAAAAGAGGTATTGGTAGAGGCTCGTTCGCGCGGCGAGCGCGGAGAGAGGGAGCACGATCGCCATTCGGATCGCGCAGACCGGTCCGATGGAATGAAGCGGCTGGACCTGCCAGGAAACGCGGGCCTGGATGTCACCGAAGAGGACAACGTGGTGACTATCAAAACTTCATCCATGAACCGGCCCGCGGATTTGGTGATCACCGTACCGCGACGATCTTCGCTGCGCTTGAAGTGCATGAATGATGGCGATATCCATGTCGAGCAAGTAGACGGCGAAATCGACGCCAACAACTTGAACGGGAGGATCACATTGAAGAACGTGTCGGGCTCAGTAGTGGCACACTCCCTCAATGGCGCGGTCTTTGCGGCGATCGATCGCATTGACCCAGGTAAGCCTATGTCTTTCAGCACTTTGAACGGAGATATTGATGTGACGCTTCCGGACAATTTGAAGGCGAATGTGCGCATGAAAACCGACAACGGCGAGATCTACAGCGACTTTGAAGTAAAGCTGATCGCTGGAGCGAGCGTGGAAGGAAACAATTCCGGTCGCCAGCCTGACGGCAGCTATCATTTGCGCTTCGATCATGCATTACGGGGAACGATTAACGGGGGCGGGCCGGAATTTCAGTTCACTTCATTTAACGGGCAAATTTACATACGCCGGAAAAAGTGAACAGGCATGCCAACGGCGGCGTTATAGAGAGAGTCATAGACCAAAGCCATGCACCTTATCCAAGACATCAGCTTCGCGTTCCGGACTTTCGCCAAAGCTCCGTTGTTTGTGGCCGTGGCGGTACTCTCCTTGGCCTTCGGCATCGGCGCTAACACAGCGATCTTTTCGCTGACCGATCAAATCCTGATGCGCATGCTGCCAGTGAAAGAGCCGCGGCAGCTCGCGATGCTAAGTGCGGTGGGAAGGCATTACGGCAGCAACCAGGGAATGAACCGGATTTCCTATCCGATGTATCAGGATTTCCGCGAGCACAACACGGTATTCAGCGGGATGTTTTGTTTCCGCGAAGTAGATATGAGTTTGAGCTATCGCGGGCGTACGGAACGAGTGGCGGGGGAAATGGTATCGGGCAACTACTTCCCGGTTCTGGGCGTTGGGGCGGCGCTCGGACGCTTGTTCAACGCGAACGACGACAAGTTTCAGAACGCGCATCCGGTGGCAGTATTGAGCTATGGATATTGGCAGACGCGGTTTGCGGGCGATCCAGGCGTGATCGGCCAGAAGCTGACGATCAATGGCTATCCGTACACGGTAATCGGAGTGAGCCAGGAAGGCTTTTCGGGAACCGACCCAAGCTATGGCCGACAGATTCGCGTGCCGATGATGATGGCGGGCAAAATTGGCCGCTACTGGGACCTTAACGACCGCCGCTCGCGCTGGGTCACCGCGTTCGGACGTCTCAAGCCGGGAGTGGATGTAAAACAGGCCAAGGCAAGTCTGCAGCCATTCTTTCATCAGATTCTTCAAATGGAAGTGAAGGAGAAGGCCTTCGCCAAAGCGTCGCCCTATATGAAGCAGGCGTTCCTAAAGATGTCGATGGACGTGCTGCCCGCCTCCAATGGACGCTCGTATCTGCGGCGCCAATTTTCGAAGCCGTTGCTGGTGCTGATGGCGACGGTAGCGCTGGTCCTTCTGATTGCCTGCGCAAACGTAGCGAATTTGTTATTGGCGCGCGCCACGTCGCGGCAGAAAGAGATCGCGGTCCGGCTGGCGCTTGGCTCCGGCAGAGGGCGGATCGTTTCGCAGTTGCTGGTAGAGAGCCTGATCCTTTCGCTCGGCGGGGGACTCGCCGGACTTGGCCTGGCCTTTTGGACCGATCACGCGCTGATTCATTTTCTTCCGCCGAGTTCGACGCCACTGACGATCTCTCCGCTACCGGACTGGCGAGTGCTCGGGTTCAATCTCGGGCTTTCCGCGCTGACGGGCATCCTCTTCGGCTTGGTTCCGGCCTTGCAATCGACGCGTCCGGATCTGATCAACACACTCAAGGATCAAGCCGGAGCGGTGGTGGGGGGCACTTCGACGGCCTTGCGGAAATTGCTGGTGGTCGCGCAAATCGCGCTCTCGCTGCTGCTGCTGATTGGCGCCGGCTTGTTCATTCGAAGCCTGCAAAAGCTGAAGGATTTGGACCCTGGATTTCGCACGAGCAACCTGCTGGCCTTCAAAGTCAACCCTACCTTGAACGGATATGAGACCGAACGTACCAAGGCATTCTACGATCGTTTGAAAGAAAATCTGGAGTCGCTGCCCGGCGTCGAGCACGCAGCGCTGGCTGTGATGGGGGTCATGGAGGGCGATGAATGGGACCAGTGGGTGACGATTGATTCCTATTCGCCCAAAACCGGCGAACTGCCCGATCCCCATATGAATTTCCTATCGCCCGACTACTTCAAGACGATGGAAATTACGCTACTCGCCGGGCGCGATTTCCGGATCACCGATACGCTCACTTCTCCGAAGGTATGCATTGTGAACGAAGCATTTGCGAAGAAGTATTTCGGGACGACCAATGCGGTGGGCCACAAGATCGGAATGGGCATCGATCCCGGCACCAAGACCGACATTACGATCGTGGGAGTGGCGCGCAGCACGAAATACGAAAGCATGCGCGATGAAATACCGACGGAGGTGTATCGGCCCTACCGGCAGCTCGATTTTGCGACCGGCATCGTGGCATACGTGCGAACGGCCCATAATCCGGAGGACATCTATACCAGCATCGCCAAACGAGTTCACGACCTGGATGCAAATCTGCCGATTTACGACATGATCACGCTCGAGAAACAGACGGAACATTCGCTTGTGACCGAGCGCCTGGTGGCAACGCTTTCGACCGGATTCGGTTTTCTCGCCACCCTGCTGGCGTCGATTGGACTCTATGGAGTGATGGCGTATACAGTCGCGCGCCGCACGCGCGAGATCGGCATTCGCATGGCGATTGGGGCGGCAAAACGAGATGTGTTATGGCTGGTCATGCGTGAGGTGCTGGCGCTTCTAGGAATCGGCATGGCGATCGCGCTACCGGCATCGTGGATGCTGACGCAATCAGTACGCTCACAGCTTTATGGGATTCAGCCGGTGGACCCGATCTCGATCGTATCGGCCACGCTCGCGATTGCGTGTGTCGCGCTCCTGGCGGGATATGTGCCGGCGCTGCGGGCGACGCGTGTGGATCCGATGAATGCGCTGCGATATGAATGAAGCAGCTGGGTTCACGCCAGCGCGGCCTCAGCTTCGGCGATGTTCGAGTAGCTCACAAAAAGCTGATCCACTCCGCACATTTTGAATAGACTCTTAGCACGCTCGTTCGCGCCGATGAACGCGTATTTCTCGCCGCTTTTTTCGCGCGAGAGGTGAATCCCGATCAGGCACCCGAGCGCGGCAGAATCGATATAGACCACGCCCGTGAGATCCACGATCAGGACGCCGGGCAGCTTCTGCCGCGAGAGGTCCTGAAATTCAAAAAAGTTGTGAATGGTCAGAGGGCCGCTCAGCTTGATAATACGCACGTCGTCCCGGCTGCCGGCAAGTATTTCAATTTTTACTTCCTGTGTCGGATGGTGTTCCACGATCCCATAATGATATGCCGCGACCATTCAGGGTAGAATGTCTTCTGTGATGTGGTGGTTCGGACGGCGATCTCACGACGACCGGCTCGACCGAGAGATCGAGTCCCATTTGGAGCTCGAAGAGGAAGATCTTAAAGATCGGGGATTATCGCCCGGAGATGCGGTACTGGGCCGCGGCGCGCGCTGGGGAACATCACTCTGCTGAAGGAAGATGTCCGGGAATCGCGGGGCTGGGGCTGGCTCGAGCGCCTGCTGCAGGATTCGCGCTACGCGACGAGGCAGTTACGCAAGAATCCTGCTTTTGCGCTCTAGCCCGATTTGAACCAGGGGCTACATGGCATGAGCCGCAGCCTGACTCCGGCGAGTAAGCGCGTAAAAGCGTTGACCTGGATTACGGGTACACAGATTTCGCTCGCTCTCGTGCTGCTCACCGGAGCGGGACTGCTCTTTTCCACTCTGCTGCACCTCGAAGGCCAGGACTTTGGCTTCGACACGGCGCGGATCCAAACGTTCGGGTTAAATTTGCCGAACAGGCGCTATCGGGACCTTTCAAAAGCAATCGATTTTGAACAGCGCTTGCTCGAGAAGCTGCGCCAAACCCCAGGGGTAACCTCAGCCGCGAGTGGGCCCGATCCGACTGCGGGCGATAGTTTCCCGGAGGCGTTTAGCGTATCGGAACGGTCAGACACAGAATCCGCGGATCGACCGCGTGCTGTCCGCATCACAGTCAGCTCACAATTTTTTAAGACGCTTCGGATTCCCATTCTTCGCGGATCCGATTTCCCGAATCGCCTGCAGCAGGATAGCGAGGCGTTGGCTATCGTCAACGAGCAAGTGGCGCAACGGTATTTCCGTGGCGCGAATCCGATCGGTGCGCATATCCGGTTCGGCCTTCCGGCTGATCCGAAAACAGCGCACGCGCCCTGGTTTCGAATTATCGGCGTGGTAGGCGACACGCGATCGATAGCCTACAACACGACTGCCTGGAAATCGGACCCGCAAGTCTATCTCGATTTTCGGCAGCAACGGGAGAGCCCGATTGGCACAACCAACTGGGGCAGCCGAAAATGTAGTTTTCTAGTTGCGACCGAGTGCGCCGGAGGGACTGGCTTCGAGCGAGTTGCAGCGGATCATTTGGAAGCTGGATCCGGAGCTACCGGTTGGACAGCCGGAAGCGCTCACGAAAAAAGTGATGGCTCATCTGGCGCAGCCGAAAATGCGTGCGCAGGTTTTAACTGGCTTTTCCGGGGTCTCCTTATTTCTTACGGCGATCGGCTTATATGGAGTGCTGTCCCAGTCCGTCGCGCAACGAAAGCGGGAGATCGCGATCCGGCTTGCCTTGGGAGCGGACCGCCAAAGCGTAGTGCGGTTGATCCTCGGACGAGCGCTCGCGATTGCGATGGGAGGGGTACTCGCGGAAACCACGATTGCGCTGCTCGGCGCGCGGGCTGTTCGTTCGATACTGTTTGGGATTTCCACGCTGAACCCGGCGCTCTATGCCGGAGCCGCCGGGCTTTTGATCGTCGTGGCGATAATGGCGGCCTGGATTCCGGCGCGGCGAGCGGCCGCAACCGATCCGATGACGAGTTTACGCGCAGATTGACTACTCTAGAGAGCAGCGCACTCAAAGTCGTGGGCCATTTCGGCGCCGACGCCTCCGAATGCGGCGTTAACTTCGCGGGCACGGTCGAGAGCGGCCTCGACGTGAGGAAGGATGTTTTCAGGGCCGATTTGTTGGATGAAATTGGTTTTCTGGAGTAGGCTCGCGGGTGCCGCATGGCAACAGCGTTCGTCCCGATTGCCGCAAACATTGCCACACATTTCGAGCGCATGCAGGCCGGTTGCATCGATTGCAGTCATATTGCGGAGTCGTACGAAGGGCATCTTGCATTCCGAAGTATCTAACGGATGTAGTATATTCGAAAGCTCGAATATCTGAATGAGTACCGTTATTGACACCAATGCATTGCCCTGGGAAGAGCGCTTCAACGAGAAAATCGGCCGGGCTCTCTATCGAAAGAATCTATTCACGGACGCCGAAACCGGGATGGAGATACGGCTGGTCCGCTATCCTGCCGGTATCGTCAATCCGCGGCACACGCATCCCTGTGCGCACGGCATGTATGTGCTGGAGGGAACGTTAGTGACGCAAGAGGGGCGGTTTGGCGAGGGCAGCTTCGTTTGGTTTCCGGAAGGCGAAACGATGGAGCACGGCGCGGCCGCCGAGCAGGATGTAATAGTGCTGTTCATTACCAACAAGCCTTTTGAGATTCACTACAGCTAGGCTCATGTCAGTCGGCGCCGTAGTTGATTTCCAAGCGGCGGACGCGTTTGGCGGCGGCGAACAACACCACGACAGAAAGAGCCAGCAGGCCGAAGATCGCTATATAGCGCGACACCGGTTCGGGATTCGACACCAATAGCGCAAACAGCGGCGGCATGCCCGGGTCGAGCGATATCTCGACGGGACACAGCGACTTCAGATAATAAATGACGCTGATCTTCTTCAGCAAGGCCGGCAGCACCGGATTCGCGGCTTCCCAAATCAGCACTGCCGCGGCCGGTACGATCGGATTACGGAAGAGCAGACCGGCAGCGAGAAAAATGCTTCCGTAGCCGATGCACGCCAGAATTGTGACGCCCAGGTAAGCGGCCATTTGCGAGACGCCGTGATTCTGGTCGAGATATTGGGCGATGGTCGAGGAGTCGAATTGCAGCAATAGCGCGAACAACTGCAGCGCGGTACTGACCGAGAAAATCACGGTCGCGGCCAGCAGGCCCGCGAGATATTTGCCGAGCATGAGAACTTCGCGGCGCACGGGCGTGAGCAGATAGAAATGCAGGCTCTTGTCGAGCATCTCTCCGCGAAAGAGATTCATGAAAATGCCGAGGCAGCCGAAGAAAATCGCCAGGCGAATAAAGAAAAATTGAAAGACGCCGGCGAAGACATAGCTGTCCTGGCCGAGGTTGACGCCTGAAATTCTTCCGATGCCGGTCACGACTCCGTTTTCGATGGTCAGAACGAGTTCGTCGTTGCCGTCCGAGTAACGAAGCGTTTCGCCCGGCACGATCCTATATGCGTTGCGGCCGGTTCGCACGCGCCTTGGCCGCGAACGGTAGATAGACGGCTCACCGAGTCTCGCGATCACTTCGTCACGCGACATGCCGGCGCTGATCGCGCGAAAATCATATTCGGTGAGCGGCCGCGAGTTCTTCGACGCCATTTGGCGGCGCGCGCCGTGTTGATGAATTTCGACCAGCGAATGCGTGAGGAAGAGCGCGACGGGAGCAAACGCCAGGAGATAAATCCAGAGTCCGCGTTTGGCGAAGAACGTCTTCTTCATTTCAATGCGGACTATGGCTCGAATCTGCGCCCAGGCGAGGCGGTTCATCGCGTGGCTTCCTCCGTGCCGATCAGATATTCGTAGACCGAGTTCACATCGTCGTCGCATGGTGCGACCGATTCCACCGCGAATCCATCCAGCGCGACGCGGTTCATCAGCAGGTAGAAGCGATCGGGATCGCGGGTCTTCACGAGCAATCCGCGGCGATCGTTATGCAGCCGTACTTCGACCACGTGATCCTCACCGAAAAAGCGCGCGGCCAGCTCGCTTGGCCGATCGCAGCGGATGAGAATCTGCATGGGGTGGTCTTCAATTTCGCTCCGAACACTCTTGATATTGCCTTCGGCGGCGACATAACCGCCGCTCATCAGAATCACCTGATCGGAAATGATATCGACTTCGTGCAGCACGTGGCTCGAAAGAATCACATGGCAGCCTTCCTTCGCCAATACACGGAACAGCGCGATGGTTTCGGCGCGGACGAGCGGATCGAGGCCATTCAGCGGCTCATCGAGCACCAGCACGCGCGGGTTGTGAGCGAGCGATTGCGCCAAGCGAATGCGCTGCCGCATGCCTTTGCTGTAACCGGCGGCTTTACGGTGGGCGGCTTCTCGCAAGCCGACGCGGTCGATGGCGCTCCAAGCCAGCTCCTCGCATTTGCCGCGGCCATATCCATGCAGCCGCAGATACGAGTACACGAATTGATAGCCGCTCATGCCCTTGGGGAGTGAATCGTATTGCGAGCAGTAGCCGGCAATCCGGAATAGTTGTTCGGGTTCGTCGGGCGTGAGGTCCAGAATGCGGATGTGACCGCGGGAGGGGCGAATGAGTCCGGCCATGAGGTTCATGAGCGTTGTCTTCCCGGAACCATTTGGACCGACCAGGCTGGTGATTCCGGGCGGAATCGAAAGGCTCACGCGATTGACGCCCAACACGTCGCCATAGAACTTCGAGACGTTCTCGAATACGATACGATCGCTCACCGGACCACCTCATTCGCCCTGACCTTGCGCATCAGCAGGTAGAGACAAAAAGCCGCAAACACGAACAGCGCGATCCAGGCTTCGGTGACGGAGAATGGCAGATCGGCGGTATCGCGAAACAGATCATGCCACACGATCGAAACCAACTGTGAAATATCGATGAGATATCCCTGCTGGGTGCGGAGGACGGCATTGATGGCGTGCGCGAATCCCGTGCCCAGAAAGAAGAGGCCGAGCAGCAGCGTGCCGGCGACGATACGCCACTTGACCCAAGCCGAAAGCGCCAGCGCCGCGAGCGCGAGCACTATTATCCAGACGAGGGAGCCCGTCATAATCGCCCGCGCGATCCAGGCGTTGTCCCACATCCATTGCCATCCGGAAAGGCTCGCTTGCACAAAAAACAGCACAAGTCCCGGAAGCCAGGTGATCCACGACAGCGTGATGAGCAGCACCGATATTTTTCCGAGCACGTATTCGGTTCGCGATAGCGGACGGCAGAGATAGAGAGTCAGAGCGCCGTTGGCCAGGTCGGGCGAGACAAGACCCGGTCCGATAAAGGCGGTCAGCACGAACGCGAAGGATGCCTGGACGGCGAGATACACCGAAAAGAATTTGCCATTGATTTCGAGGAACGGGCCAGTGCGCTGGCCGAGAAAAGCGAGGGCGCCGAGATGCGAATTCGCGTAGATTCCAAGCAGGCAGAGCAGCGGAAAGAAAAAGCAGAGCACGAAAAACGCAGTTTGGGCTTTTGATCGGAGCAAAGTTCGCCGGGAGAAACGATACAGCACCAGAAATCGCGACCAGGACGGCGTGATCGCGCCGGAGTAGCCGCGGTAGGTACGCTTATAAACCGCCATTGCCGGTCTCCATGGCTTTGAGAAAAATGTCTTCGAGCGTGTCGCGGCGAAAATTCAAGCGGCGCAGTTGGATATCGCGCTCCGCGGCGATGCGATAGATATCGGCAACTTCGACGTTGTCTCCGAGCACCAGCTTCCAGCGGCGGAACACACCCGGCGCGCACTCACAGCCGAGATCGCGGGCGGCATCGACGAAGCCGTCGACCGCCCCTTCGATTTCCAATTCAAGAAAGCGCCGGTTGGAGCGCCGCTCGTCCGCCAAATTCGAATAGTGAACCACGCGCCCCTGTTTGAGGATCACCACTTCTTCGCATGTCTCTTCCACATCGCGCAACAGGTGCGAGCACAAGACGATGTGCATCTGACGGCTATCGCGCATCTCGCGAACGAGCCGGATCATGCGGGTGCGCGCGGGTGGGTCGAGTCCATTGGTCGGCTCGTCCAAGATCAGAAGCTTGGGCCCGTGCGCAATGGCCTGCGCCAACTTCGCGAGCTGCTTCATGCCTAGTGAATAAGACCCGAGCTTGCGATAGCGGGCTTCCCCGAGGCCCACGTAGAACAGCGATTCGTGCGCGCGCTCGAGCGCCATCTCCGGCGGAAGACCCGACAACTCGGCCATCAACCGGATGAAAGAGACGGCGCTCATATTGTTGATGAAGGCGTCGTTCTCGGGCATGTAGCCGACTAAGCTACGAATCTTCCTCGCGCCGGTGCGGATGTCCGATCCAAAAACATAAGCAGAGCCCGCCGAGGGAGGCCAGAAGCCCAGCAGCGTGTTGATGAGCGTGGATTTGCCGGCTCCATTCGGGCCGAGTAAACCGATGGTGCTTCCCGAAAAGGAACAAGAGAGGTCGCGCAGGATCTCTCTCGAGCCAAGCCGAACGGACAGGCCGCGCAATTCGATGACAGGAGTGCGCGGGGCTGTATCCATCAATTCACTTTCGCAGCCAATTCACTTTCGCAGCGCCGATCGCGCGCTCGAAGCCACGAGCGGCAGCAGCGGGCGGCCTTGTTGTATGTCCATCAGCGTACCCAGGTCGAAGCCCAGAAACGAGCCGTGGCTTGCGGCCACAATGCGGTCCGGCTCGCCATAGATGCACACCAGCGCGGGGCCGCTCGAAGCGAGCAGCGCCGAAAGCGACTGTTGCTGTGCAGGGCTCAGCGAGCTAGCGCCTTTTAATTGCTGCATGAGAGGGCCGAACGAACTCCCGGCATTCGTATAAACCACGCCCGAAAAGTTCGTGTAATTATCCGCGGGCAACTGATTCCTGAAGTTGGCCGAGTTCACGAGAGTATTGGCGTTCTGGCGATTCTGGATAGCCTGCAGGAGACTCGTTTCATTAGCGCCGGCGAGGAGATACCCGTCCACGAACGTATAGTAGAACGTCAGATTGGGCAGTTTGCTGCCGCGCAGCCAATAAAAAGTCCGCGAATCGACTTGCTCGTTGCCGGCTTGCAATTTACCCTGATTCTCCTGCGCACGCTGGTTGAAACGGTCGATCAACGTGGTGATTGTCTGCTGCAGGCGCACGGGATCGTTCACCTCAATTGCCAGCTTCCAGGATGGAACCGGCAAGAGCGGTCCGTCGATCGCGAAGGTAGCATCGCTGCCCAGAGGAGCGGCCACATCGTCCAGAACGCTGACGCCCGCCTCGGCCTCGAATGCGCTGAGCTCGCCTGGAAAGCGAGAATCGCGCTGGGTCGCCAAGCCAATCGCTTCTTCCATCACTGCGCGGGGACTCTTCATAACAAACGAAGCGGCAAGGCTCGCATCCGGCGAGACGAAATTGAGCGAACCCATGGGACCGGGCGTTCCCAGCCAAGACGCAATGCCTTGCCGCGCGCCGTCGAACGAGAGAGAAGCGCGCGTATCGCTCGCACCGGCCGAGCCGCGCCTTTCGAGCACCAGGTATTGGACATTGCTTCCTACCTTGTTCACTACGTTTTTCGGCGCGATTTGTTCCAGGTCAAGCGCCAGAAGATATCCGGCGCCCGCGCTGTAAGATTTTGCGATCCGCGCATAGAAGGCGGAATTGGTGAACTGGCCCGATCCGGCCCTCGCGAGCCGGGCGGGATCCGGCGAGGCAAGAAGAATATTATTTGCAAGTGAGATGTGCAGACCCGCCGACGAAGGAAAGTTCTGTTGCACATACTCGGCTAATCCGGCCTGGCGCACTTCAGCGAGCAGCAGCGGGGCACCGTGCGGCGGCAGCGACAGCACAATCTCATCTCCCAGGTATGAGCCGAGCGATGCCACTTGGCCGATTACGCGGTCAAGCTCTTCACGACGCGAGGCCGGCTGTTGCGTCCACCAGTTGCGCAGCACGTCGCTTTGCGTCAGCCGCTCGTCGAACATCCGCTTCGCCTCGGCAATGGCGCCCCCGATGTTTGGAATAGCGGCGTAGACAACGCTATCGTCCGGCACATACTTCGCCAGATTGGACGAATAGCGCACACCGGGCGTGGGAATGCTCTGAAACTGCTTCTGCAGGCTGGAGAGCTCGCCCAGCACAGCGAGGTAAGAGGCCGCGTTCGAGCTCCAATCGAATTGCGAAGCGATGGGCACGTTTTCGAGACCGTTGGTCGCCATTTGCTGGCCGGCAACCAGATCGAAAGTATTCTGCCCGCGCGCAACGCGGGCCGATCCTCTTGCGACCGCGACGCGCGAACCTTTGGCGCCGCGATCAAGCGACAGCAGGGCGTTCCTGACCGGGACGGACATTTCTCCGCTCGAAACGTAGAAAGCGCGCTGCTTCGGGCCGGTTGCCGCGGCGATCAGGCGGCCTTGTTGCAGATTAACGGTTGTCCCTCGCCAGCCCCGCGAAACGGAAACATCGGAGCGCTCCGCGATTTCCACCTCGCTACCGACCATGAGCCTCAAAATCGCACGCGAGCCTTTGGCGGTGCGAAGCTCGTCGGTGTTCTTGAGCAGCGCGCCAGCTTCTACCAACGAAGAGCCCAGCTCCGAGATACGATAGACGCGCCCTTCCACCGCGGCGACGGTGGCGCGCACGGATTGCTGGCCGGGCAATAATCCATAGCGAGCGCCGGTGATGCCGGCGGCGATACCTACAACCAGGGTAGCGGCGAGGGCCCAGGCCATCACCGGTATGCGTTTCCGCGTTTCGGCCGCGGGCCGCACGGCGGATTCGAGCTTGCCTCCACGCATCTGTTGCAGTGCTTGACGGCAGGCTACGCATTCACGCGTGTGGTCTTCGAGCAGCAAGGCACGCGCGGGCATAAGCGAGCGGCTCAGATACGCGGGAATTAATGCCTGAAAATCAGTACATCCCCGTATCGTCTCTACCTGGATCGGCTCCGCGGCAGCTCGCAGAAATGACGTTTCAAACAGATGGCGAAACACACGGCCCGCCGCCTCGCGGACGGCTTTTTCTTCAGGCTTTTGCTCGCGTACGGCGGCAATGGCGCGGTCCAATTCGTGCTGTTTCATGACTGACCTCCCAAATAAGAACGGATTTGCTTTTGCAACTGGCGGCGCGCGCGGTGCAGCGTGACGGCGACCAGCACTTGCGACATATTGAGCGCCCGGGCAATCTGCGGATTCGTGAAATCTTCGAAATAGCGAAGCGCGAAGATTTCGGCCGCGCGGGGGTTGAGGGATGCAAACGCGCGGCGCAGGCAATCGCCCATTTCCACGGACGAGTTCGGGCCATGGCCCAGGGCTTCGCTCAGCGGGACGGTTGGCGCGGCGCGGCGGCTGCGCAGCAGATCGAGAGATGCGTTTACGGCCGCGCGCCGGAGATAGCTCTCCTCCTGGATTGGCGCCGGGACGGAAGCATCGCGGCGCAGCATGCGCAGGAAGATCGTTTGCAGAATATCTTCGGCGTCGGCGGCATTGCCGGTGATCCGGTACGCCGTCCGGAAGACCAGCCCGTGATATTGCTCGAAGACTCGGCTGAATTCCGGTGTGTGCGTAGAAACCGCGGCCTTTCTGATTGCTAGTTGCAGGCGCCCCCTCCTGTTTTGTCAGCACTGAAGACGGACGACCGGCACGATTATTACAAAGTGAGGCGAATTTTGTTCCCGTTCCGATTTTTGAATGGCTTTTGGAATAGGATGATAGGCTCGGTTTTCGAGCTATGAAAGAGAAAGTTATCGTCGTCTCCGGGGGCGCCAACGGAATTGGGGCAGAGATTAGCGCGCGGCTGGCGGCGGAGGGCGCGCGGGTGGTAATCAGCGATCTGAACGGCGCGCAGGCTGAGGCAAGAGCGGCGAGCCTTGGGACGGGAGCAAGCGGTGCGCTCGGCTTAGCTTGCGATATAACGAGCCCCGAGCAGTGTGAAGCCGTGGTGCAGGCGACGGTCGAAAAGTTTGGCCGGTTGGATGGGATGGTCAACTGCGCGGGAATCAGCAAGCCGCATGACAGCATCACGTTGCCGCCGGCGGATTGGGCGCGGATGGTGGATGTGCAGTTGAGCGGCGCATTTTATTTCGCCCAGGCCTGCGCGAAACCGATGATGGAGAGTGGAGGAGCGATCGTTTTTATCTCGAGCACGAATGCGGAGGCTGCGTTTCCGAGACGAGCCGCATATTGCTGCGCGAAGGCCGGCGTGGCGATGCTCACAAAAGTGCTGGCAATCGAGTGGGCAGTGAACGGCATTCGAGTGAATGCGGTGGGTCCGGCGTATGTGGCGACGGAGATGACGCTTCGCAATATCGCGGCGGGCAATGTAAACGAAGCGCAGATCAAGGCGCGGATCCCGCTGGGGCGGCTGGCGCAACCTGCCGATGTGGCGGACGCGGTATCGTTCCTGCTGAGCGAGAAGGCCAGCTTCATCACCGGCCATTCCTTATATGTGGATGGCGGCTGGCTCGCCTACGGATACTTTTAGGTTCGGAAGAAGATGGCCTGGCAGAGGAGCAGGATGACGATGCCGAGCGTTCCGATGACGACCTTCATGGCGGTCCAAGAGCGGAAGGTTTCGGCGACGGTCATGCCCATGTATTCCTTCACGATCCAGAAGCCCGCATCGTTCACGTGGGAGAGGGCAGCGCCGCCGCAGCAGGTCGCGAGCACCAGCATCTCGGGAGTATAGCCGTGCACCTGCTTCATGAGCGGGGCGAGAATGCCGGCCGCCGTGACGATTGCGACGGTGGCGGAACCTTGCGCGGCACGCAGACCGAGTGAGGTAAAAAAACATACCAGGAGCGGAGACAGGGCACTTTCGGCAAGAAGGTTGCCGAGGTAGGATCCGATACCGGAATCGACGATGACCTGCTTGAGCGCGCCGCCGCCGCCGATGACGAGCAGCAGAGTGGCCAATGGCGCAAGAGCTACGGTGGCGAGCTTGGCGACGCCCTCGGCGTTCAGACCTCGGCGGCGGCCGAGGAAGTAGAAACAGACGAGCGTGGTCAGCAACAGCGCGGTGAACGGGTGCCCGAGAAATTTATAGCCGCTGAGACCGGGGACATGCAAGAGGTCCGCGACCGTAGCGGAGACGATCAGCAGCACGGGCAGAACGAGCAGAAAGATCGTCAGCCCCAGCGAGGGAGGCGCACATCCACTTTCGATTTTGCTATCGTGCGCGCCAGCCATTTCGGGTATGGGCGGCGATATGCGTTTGGCGATCCAGCCGCCATAGACGAGGCCGGCGACAGTCATTATTGGAACCGAGAGGATGGCTCCCCAAAGAATGATGCGGCCCATGTCGGCACCCATCAATTGCGCGGCAACGGCGGGCGCGGGGTGAGGCGGCACGAGCGCGTGGAGGGCGGTGAGGGCAGCGGCGATCGGCAAGCCGAAGAGCAGCAGCGAGCGTTTGGATTCGCGGGCGAGACTCCAGGCGAGCGGGGCGAGGATGACGAAGCCGACTTCGAAAAAGACGGGCAGGCCGACGAGAAACGCGGTGATGAGGACGGCCCATTGCGCGTGACGCGGGCCGAATTTGGCGAGGAGCCAATCGGCGAGAACGCGGCCGCCGCCCGAGTATTGGAGAAAGCGGCCGATCATTGCGCCTAAGCCGACCACGACGGCGATGAAGCCGAGGGCGTCTCCCACGCCAGCTTGCATAGATGTGAGGACTTTAGCGGGCGGCATACCGGCGGCCAACCCCAGGCCCATGCTGACGATGAAGAGAGCCAGGAATGCGTGGAGGCGGGCGAAGAGGATCAGGACGAGGAGAAGGCCGATTGCGGCGGCGGTGATGAGGATGAAGTATGTGCCGTGGTGCAACTGATGAGTATATGACTCATGCCTTCGTTCGGGCTTTCGTCGAGCATGCAGGCGTTAACTGTGAAAAGCTGGACTTGCTCTTGCACGTTGGCGTGTCCGATCGACTCGCGATTGTCAGATGTGCGATGCAGACGTTCTTGGAAGCGCAATTTTTGGGATGGAAGTAACGGGATGCTCCCCAGGCTTACGTTTTGCACGGCGCGTGATCCGGGCAGAATCGGCGGACACAAGCCGACTTGCGGGACTAATCTTGACCTGCGTTTGCCCGTACTCCGCGGTTCGTCTTATCTAAACCTTCTGAAGGCGTGCCCTTCGGGCTCGTTTCCAACGGAGCTGATCCGCGCAGCAGCCACCTGGGATGGCGTTGGGTAAGAATGTGCCCCAGGCAAGATAATCGTTCATCTGAACACCAAGATCGTGCATCGTGAAATCCCGCGCGGACAGAGTGTAGTATGCATTCTGCACTAGCTGGTAGTAGATATCCGAAAGGGGCGCGAGTGTAGGTCTGACCGTTTCGATCCACGCTCCGGCCTTCCTCCGGCTGGTTCCACTCGGCTCCCAGTGCCATTCGGCACCCAAGGCTCGCGGGAAGGCCGCGTTATCCCGTGGAAGCACACGCAAAACGGTGATATCTGTTTCCCTGTGGGACCCGACAAAGAAGTGCTCGGAGAGTGAAGACATGCGAGTCTTGGCCTTGTACGCGATCGCCTGAGTCCGCACCGCGGTGAACGTCTGCCTTCCAAAGACTTGCGACGAAATGTTGCTTATAAGCTCCGCATTGTGGAGTATATTAGCGATCTCGCGCTTCGATGCCGAAACCTTAACTTCAATTGCCTGGAGGACCGAGTGTAATGGCGCAATGACCGTGCCGTCGGAATTGTGAGCTAGAAGTGGATAACGGCTATCGATGATCAGGATATCGACCTGGGGGGACAGCTGCCCCCTTGGCGAAAGAAAGAAGCCCGTCACAGCTCGTATGTTAAGCGGCAGGTATCGGTTGAAGAAATCTAGCAGCGGCAACTCCCCGCTTCGACCAAGTATCTGAGGGTTCCCGCATGCTGCCGCCTTATCTACGGTCGCTAGCATCGCTCTCTCCTCTTCGAGCATGATCGGATTTACATCGCGATGCTTATGTTTCACGTTCGACGTCGGTGTTTGTCTTTTAGCCTCTCGCGTAATGGCCCACATCTTCTTCGGTTTGACCAAACATTAACAGCATAGACGGCCACGTGTCGCATTGGGGCCGCGACGTAAGCAATGGCGATCAGTGTCTGGGAACACAAATTCCCCGGAGTAAAATCCAAACCCTGCCAGTCCCTCTCCGGCCGCAACGTGCGCCAACATCGTTCGTTGGACGGGGCGCAGCCGGACCGACGAAAAACGTGCCTGACTGCGCTCATTCTCGGGGACGCTTTTGTGGATTGAGACCGATTTAGCGGGAATGATCGAGGCCTCGTACATTTGGGCGTTTGCGACGCTCGACACGGAATTGGAATGCCCGATCGATCTCGACTGTCAGAGTAACTGTCGCGAACATGCAATGCATAGTGGCTCATTTCCGTTCGGGAATACGGACAGGTCAATTAGGTTGTCAGTCGTGCAGAAATCGCATTCGAGCCATCTCGCCTTTAAGAATTGATCGAGAGGCTCTGGCTCTTGAATAGACCGTTGCATGGAAGGGTCGGAAACGTAATAGAAGTTCAACGGTCGTCTAGATCCGGGGACTGACACGGTTCCGACTTGTCGAACTACACCGCAGTTCTGCCACGCAGTGACCTTGTTACGGCTCGTGTTCTCATGCGCAGTTTTAAAAACGGAACTAGCCAGATAATTTATGGTAAAGATACCTCTGCCAGCTCGCTTGAGATCCTGGCATACCTCTGTACCGTAGAGCTCTGGCGTGATTTCTTCTGCGAAAAGCGAGATACCCCTATCTAGGGCTAGCCAACTGATCTTGTTGGTCTGGTTATCCATGTCGGCCTGAACGGCAAGGATTCGCTCGCAGATCCGGATTGTATTTCTCGGAGAGTGGTCTGCAAAGAGTGCGATAACAGCGTCAGGGTCGAAGCTGCGCTGACTCGGTTCCATCAGATCTGAAAAGCTGGATAGCTTTCCCCCACTGAGCGCCCGGATTCTCGCGCCTACCAGCTCTTGCAAACGCCGCCGCGGCCAACTCAGAGAGTACTGTGGAACGCGATCTGGTCGTGCGTGCTCCCTGAAGTTTTCTTGAATCTTATCCCATGCAAAAATCTTGAAGCCATATCCAGTCATGCCGAGGAGTTCGAGATCTTGGATAACGGGTCTGGCTAACGTGTAAGTTTTCTCCGCACTACCTCCGGTCTTCTCTGATTCGTCGAGTTTGTCAATTAGGATATATATAGATTGCTTGCCTGATTCACAAACTATCCTCCGCAGAAGCTCAAGCTGATGTTTATAGCTCGTTTCTAGCTTCTTTTGTTCTTGCTTCAGGTCCGGTAGTGACGTGCACCCGTTTTCCGCCCACTAAGTTGCCTCATTGTGCAACAGCTAACGGTGTTGCCGCAAGACACGCCTGAGCGAACTCATTGGGCGTGCGGTAATCAAGGCTGCTGTGCGGCCTTTCTTGGTTGTATTCGTTTCGCCATGCGGTGATCCGGCGCCGTGCATCCCACAGGTTTCGAAACGACTGGTATTGAGGCACTCATCTCTGAAGTCGACCGTGGAAACTCTCAACGTGCGCATTTTGGACGGCTTACCAGGCTGGATATGTACCAGTTCGATCCGTTGATCGATGCCCCAGGAAAGAAAGTGACGAGACGTCAGTTCGCTGCCGTTGTCCATCCGGATTCGCTCCGGTCTGCCGCGACGGCAATCACACGATCGAGCGCCCGCGTGACCCGCCGACTGGGCAGACAGGTGTCCACTTCCAGTGCCTAGACATTCACGGGTGAACGTATCGACGATGCTCAGCACTCGCAACGTTCGGCCGTTGGCCATCCGGTCCTGTACGAAATCGATGGCCCATTGCTGGTTCTGCCTGGTGGCCGTGAAGCATGGCTGTCCCACACGCATTAAGTGCTTGCGCTTCTTGCGCTTGACGCTCAGACCCGCCACACGATACACGCGAAACAACCTTTTGTGATTCACGATCTGTCCCTCCCTGCGCAATAGAATCGCCCAGCCGGCGGTAGCCGTAGCGCGGCTTCTCGTGCGCTAACTGCGTCAATTCTCTCTTTCAGTTTCTTGTCCTTCTCCGGGTTGGCCCGATAGCGATAGCTCGATCGGGCGATGTTGACCAGCTCGCAGGCTTTACGCTGACTCGCGGCAAACTGCTCCATGAGAAACGCCGCATCAGCGCGTCGGTCTACGAGCTCAGTCCGTTTTTTATTAGCAGGGCTTTCAGCATCTCCGGTCTAAGCTCAGTTCCGCCACCAACCTCTTCAGCCGGCTGTTCTCGTCTTCCAGGTGATGCAGCCGTGCCGCTTCGTTCGGCTCGACGCCGCCGTACTTCGCCTTCCAGGAATAAATCGTGTACGTGCTGACGCCGACCTCCGGGCCATTTCCGCTGCTGTCCGGCCCGCCTCCAGCTGCTTCACCACATTCGACGATCTGTTCTTCCGTCAACTTCCTCTTTGCCACCTCCTTTCCCCTTTCTTCGTCCGAATTAGTATTCCACTTCGGGCGAATCACGGGGTGCACATCAGTAGGTCTATCGTTTCCAGCCCATATCTCTTCAGCAATACATTCAGTATCGGTTCTAAGAATCCCACGTTTTTCGTCCAAAATTCTCGGATCTTCTCAGGGACTGAACGCAACGATACAAGCACCTCGCTAAAGTTCATTCCCGTCATATCGCCGAGATAGCTGTGAACGAACAGTGACAGACTGCGCTTTGTAGATTTATCGAGTTTTTCGATTAGGCTGGGGTCCACCGCGAGCAGCGAGAGATGCGCCACTAGGATTCGGACTATGATATTCCGGAGATGATAGGGAAGTCCGATGTCTTCGAGCTTCTGACCATTCCCGAACTCGAAACGGTCGTAGGTCACCGCGAGAACGCTCCTAGTCTCGGCCCAATCCTCTACCATTCGCCTCAGGGCTGTCTTGCCACCGCCGCGCGGAGCTAAGACGATACTTGCATTCGGCTGCGACGGGTCGCCGGCCACGGCATCGAAGAACGGGGGTGGTATGAAGTAGCTTCTTAGCAGAGGCTCTTCATCTGCATTGGTCTGACTGAACGGATGGTTATCAAAGCCCAGCTTTTCGAAAAAGGGCTGCCCAAACGCGCTCGGGGCGATGCTGGTCGAAGGCATTTACGTATTCCAGAGTACAATGACCGGAATGCTCGCTGCCGCCGTTTTGCACCGTTCCTTAGGCTTTATTCGATGCGTCTCATGCGGACTGCGGATTACTCCCTGGAAACGCGGGTGGCTCCGCTCATCGACGCCGTGTCGCTTCGGCGGATGCAAGCCGACTTGCGGGTACGAATACTTAATCTCACGGCCGACCCGCAGTTTAGAACAGGTTGCCGGAGTGTTTAAGACGGGCTTTAGGGCAATCTCACCATAGCCGAGTAGACGTCAACTTAGATTCGTAAACACTACGCCGTTTTGTGCGGGTAATTTCACAACAGGCCTTTGGGGCACGTACGGCGCGATAACAGCGAGAGTCCCTGATGATCTCTCGGCTGATTGGTGAACGCATCTGACCACACACGGATAATCTGCTCGAACGCTCCTACCAACAGAAATCCCGCCTGCAACCAACGCCGGCAGAGACAACCGCGAGATCATGTTGCTCAACAATTTTCGCTAGTTAGAAAATTTCAGGGGCCCAGACCAAATTCCGTTACGGGTTTTCGGCGTGTACGTTGCGTATTCAGTAGCGCGTCTGGACGCCACTGCGTTAATCGCGCCTTTGTAAAAACCTAGTCCGCACTGATAAGGAGTTGAAATTGAAGATACTTAGACCGGCCCTCGCTGCGTTGTTCCTTGTTGTGGCAGCCACAGCCGCCTATGCTGAGGCAGTACCTTACGTTTCTGAAATGTCGCCGCTCGCGGTGGCTCCGGGCACCGCAGCATTTACGCTTACGATTACAGGGACGGACTTCGGTCCGGGCGCAACAGTGAACTGGAAGGTTGGTACAACCACCACGCCGTTGGTCACGACGGTCTTGAACTCTACCCAATTGACGGCAGTAGTCCCAGCCCCGCTTGTCGCTGCGGCAGCCACCGCTTCCGTGACGGTAGCCAACCCGGGCGGCGCACCTTCCGAAACTCCGTCGAACGCAAAGTTTTTCCAGGTTACACTACCGACTGACGGTGTGACTTTCAACCATACTGCGACATTGGAAGGTGCTAACCGTCAGAACCCTGAATCATCGGCAGCTGGCGATTTCAACCGTGATGGCAAGCCGGATCTGGCAACGATCATCGAATGCCCATATCCGTGTTCAACCGGAACCATCGCAATTTGGTTGGGTAATGGGGATGGAACATTCACTGCCGGCTCGCCGGTCACATTTGGCGGCTTTCCATCTTGGGTGAGGGTGGAAGATTTTAACCGGGATGGCAAGCCGGATCTGGCGGTTGGGGGGTACGATACCAACTTAACCGGTACTATCTCCATCTTCTTGGGCAACGGAGATGGGACATTCACTTCGGGTTCAATACTGAAATTGAGAGCCGTTCCCTACTCCGTGTCCGTGGCCGATCTCAATGGCGACGGTAATCTGGACCTGATATTGGGACAATACCTTGACTCCAGCATTTCCGTGCTGCTGGGGAAAGGGGATGGCACGTTTGACGTGGGTGCGACGGTGGCGGTAGATCCCAACGGTTACTTTTTCGGGTTACCAGTCGGAGACTTTAATGGTGACGGGAAGCTAGACGTGGTGGCGGGCAATGTAGTCCTGCTAGGGAACGGCGACGGCACATTCAGTGTCAAACCTACCGGTTTGTACGGCTTTAAGGAGGGGGTGGTATTCGACGTCAATGGAGACGGGCAATTAGACTTGGTCGCTAGCGACTTTGGTGGTGGTGTTGCCATGTATCTGGGAAATGGCGACGGCACGTTCACGTACGCCAACAGCTATCAAACGGGTTTCAGCACTGCACTTGCGGTCGGCGATTTCAATGGCGACGGGAAGCTAGACGTGTTCGTCCCTGACGAGGATGAATATGGCTATATGTTGGAAGCAGTCATACTCTTTGGCGACGGTATGGGCGGTTTCACGGCAAACAGAATACATTTCGGCGATGAAAACATCCTCACTTCCATAGCGGTAGCCGACTTCAATGGAGATGGGCGACTGGACGTGGCGTTCGCTTCACCGGTATCGGTTCAGTTGCAGTCCCCGGCTGCAGAGCCTGCCGTGCCTCCTTCGCTTGCATTCGGGAACCAGAGCCTCGGAACCAGCAATACGCTTCCTCTGACAATTCCCAACACCGGCACATCAGCGCTGACCATCACCTCTGCAACGGTGACCGGCACGAACAGCTCTGATTTCACGGCGACTCTGAATACCTGCTCCAGCCCTGTGAATCCCGGTGCGTCTTGCTCGATGAATGTGAATTTCGCCCCGACTTTCTTGGGCGCCGCTTCTGCTACGCTCACGATTACGTCCAACGCCGGCATGGGTACGCAATCCGTCAGTTTGACAGGAACCGGTGTGGGTGTTCCTACCGCTCGCATCTCACCAGCCAGCCTGACCTTTGGCAATCAGGCGAAAGGCACGGCGAGTGCCAGCCAAACTGCGACACTTACGAACATCGGCGTGGTACCGCTGGCTATAACCAATATTCAGGTCAGCGGCAACTTCACACAGACGAATAATTGCGGAACGTCGTTGGCAGCGGGATCTAGTTGCCAAATCGCGATTACCTTCACGCCACAATCCGAAGGACCGTTGAGCGGCATGCTCACGGTGACAGATAACAGTTCGACGGGCGGCACACAGACAGTCTCACTCTCCGGCACAGGCCTGGGTTCCTTCACCATCTATCCAACACCGGCGAGCTTGACGGTGAAACGGGGAATTTTGGGTGGATTTCTCCTTACCTTGAAATCCATCAACGGATTCAAAGGAAAAGTGAGTTTGAGTTGTGCGGGCGGTCCAGCGGGCTCCCAGTGTGCAAATCTTCCGCAGACCGTGAACCTCAATGGAACAGCATTCGCCCTCTCGGGTATCTTGTTCCCGAGGAATTCGACACCGGGTACCTACATAGTGACTTTCACCGGAGTATCCGGCAATGTCGCTGAAACAGGCACCGCGACGTTCATTGTTCAGTAAGAGGAACTAGGGCCCGCGGCGCTTCCTGGTCGCGGGCTTGAGTCTTAACGTTTTGCGCGATCTATGCACGCTCAACAGCGAGCGGCAGGCGAGTTTCACCACCAGGGCTTTGAACAAGCGGTACGGTCCGGAGGAGTCTTTATTTGAAATTCTCGGCCAGCATGATATTGCGGGTGTCGCGGTCCATGCGGACACATACGAGCGAACTTTCATCGCGAGATACTGCGAGTGCACCCCCGCCGGCGCTCTCGAGTCTGCCCACCGTGGCAACCGGAACGATCTTTCGGGTGGCGAAATCGAAGAACCGGACAGCCGCATCCTTGCTCAAGGCCTCGTCATTCGGAACAAAGAAGATCCCGGTTCCGCCCAGCGCCCATTGCCGGTAGTCTCCGGTTCCGGACAGCTCGGGAACCGGTGCTTCGTTTCCGTTACTCAGGTCGATTCTCCAGATTCCCAAATGTGCCTGAGTCTTGGAATAGTAGAGAGACCTGCCATCCATCGATTCAAAGCCTTCGAATCCTCCGTGGCGTGTAAGCCGAACTGGCTTGCCGCCACGGCTCGGAATCTTCCATATCTGATCGTCCGAGCAGGAATGGAAGTAGATCCAACGGCCATCGTTCGACCAGCTCGGCAGATTCGGCGCCATCCATATTCGTGGCGAGTTGGCGAGTTTCGCCTCCTGCGACTCGGACAACCCAAATGTCGGGCCTGGAGGATGGCGGACGGAAATCAAAGGCGATCCATTGTCCATCCGGAGACCAGCGCGGCGTTCCCGCGAACCCGTCGAGAAACGTCAACCGCCGCAGGCTGGAGCCGTCGCGCCTTCCGATCCAGATATCGGGGGAACCGGAGCGCAGCGAGTCAAACGCAATCCACTCGCCGTCGGGCGAGAACTGAGGCGTATCGTCGGGCCTTGTGGCTGAAATCAGCTGCACTGCCGGTGCAGCTGACATCTTCGGTATTCGCGCGTCGCCAGTTCGATGCAAGGTGAGCTGCCAAATGCTGTGCTCAATCGTCCAGCGGACAAATGCCATGAGGTTTCCGCGAATGCTGATGCCGTCGATGTCAAGCCCTGTGCCGGTAGCCGCAGCGGGCTCCGTAATCGAGCCGCTGACAGGATCGACCTCGGCTAATCTGCCAAACGAGGAGTACATAAGCGCCCGGCCGTCGGCTGTCCAGCTTAGTCGAGTCCCGAAGGCCGGAAGTACTCGTTCGGCTCCGCGCCGGGGTCCGATCACAACGATTTGCATTTCACGATTGTTGAAAGCCAATCGAGCGCCACTCGGATCGTATACCGGACAGCAAATTGTTTCGCTCGGTACCGGTAAAGATCGCCGGCGCACGCTGTGGTCGAGCAGAGAGAGTTCGAAGATGGCTCCTTCATTCGGTCCGGTGGCGCCGGCAAACGCGAGAAACCGACCATCCGGGCTCCACGACAGCCCTCCGGTAGCGAAAACCGATGGAATGCCCAGATCAGTTTCGGCGCTACCGAGCGCGGGAATGGTCAGAATTCGTGCAAAACGTTCGCCGGGGCGTGTTCGCAGAAAAGCAATGCGGGTCGAGCTTGGGTCCCATACCGGGAATCGGTCTGCTGAATTAGCAGAGACGCTGGTGAGACGCAGCGGATCGGTTGACCCGATGAGTTGCACGTAGACTTCGAGCGGGTTCTTGCCGTCCTTTCCTTGCCCTACGAATGCGATTTCCTTGCCATCGGGCGAAATGGCGGGGTCTTGCTGGTAGCCGGGATAATACGTAAACGGAACGATTCTCAGCTTATCCGCCGAATGCGGTCTGTTGTAGTGAACAAATAAGAATATCGAGAGAGCAATCAATCCGGCGATCGCGCCGATTCCCGCAGCCCTACGAAATGCGGCGCCGGCGCGTCGATGCGTGCGATCAGGCCCCGCGCAGCTTCGTGCCGGACACTCTCCAAATCGGAGATCAGCGCACTGGCTGTTTGATACCGTTTCGCAGGCTCCTTCTCGAGCATCTTCCGCAGAATGGAAACGACTTCAGGAGGTGCCACCTGGCGAATGGACCTGAGGTCCGCCGGCTGCGGACCTGCGATAACCGCGAGCGTTTCGCGCATTGTACTTGCCTCAAAGGGCACGCGGCCCGAGAGCATCTGATAAAGCACCACGCCCAGCGACCAGATATCGGCGCGCTGATCTACCCGCGATCCGGCCGCCTGTTCCGGCGCCATATACAGCACCGTTCCGATCCTCAAGCCCTCCTGAGTCAGAAGGGTCTTCTCGGTCCATTGCGCGACTCCGAAATCGAGAATGCGAACCAGGGGCTCGGCCGACTCCGTGTCGATCAGCATCAGGTTCGCCGGCTTGATGTCACGATGCACGACACCTTTGCCGTGGGCGGCCTGCAGACCATGCGCGGCCTGGAGTGCGATGCTGATAGCCCGCTGAATAGAAATCGGTCCGGTCCGAATCTTTTCCTCGAGCGACGTGCCCTCGAGACAGGCCATCGCGATAAAGATGAATCCATCCGCTTCCTCGATTTCGTAGACCGGACACACGTTCTGATGATCGATGGAGGCGATGACGCGCGCTTCACGGATGAAACGCTCGCGGCTGGCGGAATCGTCTCTGAGAAACGGCGGCAAAAATTTCAGCGCGACGGTTCGCTGGAGCCGCGTGTCCGTTGCGCGATAAACTACTCCCATTCCCCCAGCTCCCATCGGGCGAACGATCTGGTAATGGGATAAAGTTCGTCCGCTCAGATCTTCTTGAATAATCGGTATCGGGCGATCTGCCGCAAGCTCCGGCTCAATCGGCCCCTCCCGGTCTTTCTGCAGAAGGCTTTCTACCAGCCGGAGTAAATCGGCATCACTGCCGCATTTATCTTGAAGAAACGCGGCTTGATCCTCAAGTGGCAACTCGGCTGCTTGCGAGAAAAGCTCCGCGAGTCGCTTATACGCAGCCGGATCGGTTATTGCGTTAAGGCCGGAGCGCGTTTTTGAGCCACGCACTGCAGAACCTCCAGTCTTTCTCGACGGTGCTGACGCTCACGCCGAGAACGGTGGCTACCTCGGGGACACTCAAGCCGCCAAAGAAACGCAATTCGACAAGTTTAGCGTGGCGCTCGTCCAGTTTCGCGAGAGCGTTAATAGCCTGATCCACGGCAAGCACGTCGAGGTTCTGCTCGGCGCCGATGAGATCCTCGCTTAGCGTGACTCTGCCTGCCGCACCGCCTCGCTTATCGCGTTTGCGCCGCGATAGCATGGTTCACCAGAATACGGCGCATCGCGATGGAGCCGACCGCAAGCAGATGGCTGCGATTTTTCCAATCGACTTGCGCTTGTTCGGCAAGCCGGAGATAGGCTTCGTTGACCAAAGCCGTGGCCTGCAGTGTGTCAGCATGCGCTTCGCGGGCGAGATAGCTTTTAGCGAGGCCGCGGAACTCGTTGTAGATCAGCAGGAAGAGCCGGTCGAAAGAGGCGTGGTCGCCGTTACCTGATTTCTTAAGAACCTCAGAGAGCCCGGGAATAGGAGCTGAGCCTTCCAGGCCTTCTTGGTCGTTTCGTCCCATGTGCAGTCCATCTCAGCTACCGATTACTGCAGGCTGCGCAGCGTTGTTACGGAAGCAGGGTTGCGATTGCGTTAATTCGATCAGGATTAGCAGAAGCAGCGACTTGCCTCCCCGGCTATTTAGTTTACAACTGGGTTCGGCATCTCGGACGGGTGGCGCCGAACTACTCGTGGGTAGTCGCGAAGGGTAGATCTATCTTAGAATTTCACTTGGCCGTGAAACGCGCATCGCGCTGATCTGGCACCCGTTTGCGACCAGCCGGCGGATTAGTACCGAAAAACGCCCTTAGGACATGTAATGGGCCCGTGAAATAGTCCATCGAGGTTCCGACTCTCAGTTTCCGTGAACCCGGTGTCACGAGCACTAGCGTGAGACCTGTTTTTGGGCGGTGACTCACTCGTAATGAAGAGCAACCGCCGGGTCGACCCGCACTGCACGTAAAACCGGAGCGGCGCTGGCCGCCAAAGCCACCGCCCCAAGGACGGCAACCGTAACAGCGAACGCCGCCACGTCGTGAGTGTTCACGTCCGATATCAGGAACGAAGAAAGCGGCGGCGTTGCCACAAACGCCAGTGACAATCCCACCGCCGTGCCGCCAAAGAGCATCCAAAAACTATCCTTCAACACGAGCATGACTACCGCCGTCCGCGCCGCTCCTAGTGCCATTCTCAAGCCAAACTCTCGCAGGCGCCGGCTGACCGAATAAATAAGAATTCCATAGACTCCCACTGCAGCGAGTAGCAGCGCAAGCACACCCATGCTGCCAAGCAGCGTGGCTCCAACTTGGCTCGGAAGCATCGCAAAAGCCATCGATTTCTCCATCGGCTTAACTTCTAAAGCGGCGGTCCGGTCGATGGAGATGAGCGTCTGGCTTATTTCCTTGACCAGGCTCGCTGGCGGCAGGACGCTCCGCACCATGAAGTTCAGGTTTACAACCGCATCCTCGGATTGAAAATAGCAGGAGTACATGGCCGGAACATGTTCCGCACCCAAGGTGAAGTATTTGCTGTCCTTGGCTACTCCGACGATCGTCTGCGGCTTCCCCGCATGTAGCCGAATGGTGTGCCCCACCGCGTTTTTATCTCCAAACAACTGGCGCGCGAGACTGTTGTTCAGGATCACCACTCCGGGCGCATTCCTCGTGTCGGAAGACAGGAACTCGCGGCCCGCAATCAACGAAATGCCCATGGTTTTGAAGTAATCGGGGCCGACGGCATTTTCTTCGTACCTTATGATCTGAGCCGTCGCGCTGCTATCGATGCGGGCGTCAGCTGTATCATGCCGATTCCCGTTTAACGGTACGACCTCGAGCGTAGCTGCGGATTCGACTCCCGGCAGCGTTCGCAACCTTTCAAGCGAAGCCCGCACCACGGGATCGATTTGTTCGCGTTTGGTGTAATGCTCGGGAACAAGCCGCATGTATGCCCACACTGTATGATGCACGTCGAATCCCGGGCTCATGTTCGCCGCTAACAACAGATTCTTCAGGAACAAAAAGCTTACCGTCAACAACAAAACCGAAACGGCAAGCTGGCCGGCCACCAGAAATCTTTGAACTCGCGATTGCCCAGCAGTCTGCCGTTCCTCGATCTTCAAGCCACGATTTACATCGCGCCGTGTTGCCTTCAATGCCGGAAGAAGGCCGCACAACAACGCGCTGACTGCCGCCAGTGAGATAGAGTAACTCAGCAATCTCCAGTCCGGCTCGATATGAAGACGCAGTGGAACAGGCAGCGGCAGCCGAATGCCGTTCATGGTCTTAGTGGCGATAACGTTCAGCGCCAAACCGGCTGCCATCCCAAGCGCCGCCAGTAGCAGACTCTCGGCGAGCAATTGCCGCACAATCCGCCCTCTGCCGGCTCCGATCGCCTGACGGATCGAGAGTTCCTGCTGCCTGCTGGCGGCTCTTGCCACCAGTAAACTCGCCACATTCGCGCAAGCGATCAAAAGTACCAGACCCACCACCAGCATTAACATGGCGAAGAATGCCGTAAGCGGAATCATGGGAACAGATCGCAGGCGGCCCATTCCAGCGACCGGACGCATTTCCAATCCATCGGCTTGTGTTGCCCCGGGTTGCGGATGGATACGGTCTAGCTGCTTTACGAGTTCCTGCAACCGCGCGAAGGCCTCGGCGCGAGACGTCCCGTCAGGCAATCGAATATAGATCGCCAGCGGGAACAGCGCTTGGCGGAAGGTCTTATATAAGTCCGGCGATAAACCGAGTCCCGTGAGCGTCCGATGATTGGCTGGCAGCACTCCCACTACTGTGTATACATCTCCATCCAAGACCAGTCTGCGACCGATTATCTCCGTATCGCCGCCCAGCTTGCCTTTCCAAAACGCATAGCTCAGGACCACTTCGTTCTGCTCCCCAGCGTGAATGGGGCGACCGAACGCTACAGGAACACCCACCACGTCGAAGAAGTTATCCGTAGCATTGACCGCCCAGATCCGTTCCGTGGAGGAGCCGTTCCGCCAGTTGCTTTCCGTCTCCTCATTCGATCCCGCAACGCCCGCAAAGGCATTAGAGTCGCGCAGAAAGTTATAACGATCGATCGCCGAGTGGCTGTTCCTCCCAATCAACACGTATCGCAAACTCGCCCCATCGCGACACGAAGGATTGCTGAATAAAAACTCCATCGTAAAGCTGAAAATCGTCGTGTTCGCACCGATTCCTAACGCTAGCGACATCACCGCGGCGAGCGCAAAACTCGGATTGCGCCGCAACGCGCGCCCGGCGTAATTCAAATCCGAGAAAAGGTCTTCCAACCATTGAACCTGCCACGCCGCGCGACTATCTTCCTGTACGCGCAATTTAGGTCCAAACTCGCGCTGCGCCTGTGCCTGTGCGTCGCGCGCTGCCATTCCAGCGGCCGTCAGCTCTTCTGCGCGAGTCGCGATGTGAAACTCTATTTCACTGTCCAGATCTTCGGCGAAGCCGTTTTGCTTCCGGAGAAAATCAGCTTTACGCCTCAGTTCTTGCCACCAGTTCATTGAGCCTCCGTCTTCATGCCGTCCGGATGATCAGGGAAATCGCCTGCACCATATCCTCGAACTGTCGCACTTGCCGCCTCAATTCCGCAGCGCCCAGCGGTGTTAACTTGTAAAAGCGCGCCTTTCGATTGTTTTCGGAGTTGCCCCACTCAGCCGTTAGCCATCCCTTCACCAGCATCCGGTTCAGCGCCGGATAGAGCGATCCCTCCTCGACGATGAGCGAATCCGCTGATGCCTCTTTAATCCGTTTCGCGATGGCATAACCGTGAAGGGCGCCGCCCTTCAGTGTGCGAAGAATCAGAAGATAAAGAGTCCCCGGTAGAAGTTCTGGTATTTCAGGTGGCATTCCCTAGTCCAGACTATGGGTCAAACGAAAACACCAACGCTTAGGTTCCAAATATTTCGCTATAAGGGTGGGCACTGAGCAAAATCAGGGCCGGGATCTGCCGTCCTGTCGAAGCGCGGACAATTCGTTGCCGATACTTACCATGTTCCGTACCAGTCGCCCCGGCTCGGAAGCGACCAGAAGAACGGCGTTGCGGTGTCTCCTGACTTTTGGCTCACTGGCCAAAAAGTGGCGTTCTCGTCCATTGAAAAATTCAGCAAAATGTCGGGACGAGTTGCGTGCGATCACTGCTGCGGGTCGCTAATGATGTCGACAAATGATCATAGAGTTGGCTATTGGATTCCAGAGCCGACACGATGTTTCCGAGGCTGGCATGATGGGGCGATGGATATTGCGGGCTGGGAGGAAAAGTATCGCTCGGGCGACCGCGGAAGCGAATATGCGCCCACCAGGCTGGTTGTGGAGATCGCAGAGAAACTCGCTCCCGAAACTGCGATCGATCTAGCGTGCGGAGCTGGTCGCAATGCCCTGTATTTGGCAGAGCAAGGATGGGCAGTAACGGCCGTGGACGCGTCGGAAAAGGCGATCGAACTGGTACAGCTTCGCTCTGCCGCGCGTGGGCTTGATGTGCATACGAAAGTTGCCGACCTGACAGCCCCAGACTTCACGATACTGCCGGGCGCGTTCGACCTTATCTTGATCGCCTATTATCTGCAACGCGATTTGTTCGCCAAAGTAAAGGCGGCCGTGCGCCCGGGTGGCGTGGTTGCTGCGATCGCGCACACGCCGGAGCCGGGCGAGAAATGGAGCGAGAAGCGGGCCCGCGCTGGTGAGTTGCGCGGATTCTTCAATGACTGGGAACTTCTGTGGGACTACGAAGGACCGTCGCGCGACCCAGCACATCGTCGGCCGGTTGCCGAGATCGTGGCGCGGCGAGTTGTGCCGCACATGCTCTGAAAGGGTCAGAGAGTGTTTTTGCGCTCAATGGAACGTAACCCTGTTTTCTGACCACAACTTCCATGGCCGATGACATCTAAGCAACGAAATAAGTACTTCGCAGCTAGTCAGGAGTGGCTGGTCAACTCCACTATGCGGACTGAATCTTCAAGCCAATATCCGCAGACTCACGCATCGCGCCCTGAATCAGTGTCGGAGCTTATCTGATCCGATTTGCGCGCAAATCAGTGCCTCCCTCGTGCAGGATCAGTTCCGTCGCCCGACCGTTTCCGTCGGTCACAAAGGTAATTTGAGAGTCAAAGGTCTTAAAGAAAAAATCGCGAACGCTCTCCGGAAACATCTGAATCTTCTGCTGGCCTGGGAACTGCACTAACAAATGAGCGCCCTCCCGAACAACGCTCATGACGACCGAACTCACATTGTAATTACCGAGGTAATTATCGTACAACTTTGGATCGACGGTGATCTCTTTGTGATCGCCGCGAGGAAGTCCCAACACAATCTCCAGGAGTTGTGATGCCAATTCGGAGGCGCCAGCGGCGTCGGAATTGATCAGCACCACCACGCCCGCCCGTGCATCCGGTGCAATCAGGATCATCGCGCTTGCTCCTTGCTGAGACCCGCCATGGCCCACATCTCGCACTCCTTCCGTTGTTCCAGCTTGCCATCCAAGCCCGTAAACCATTCGTCCGAGCCCATCCGACGGCATTTGCGGTGTCCACATGACGTCTCGCGTGGCGCGCTTAACCAGACGATCAGTAAGGATAGCTGCCTCGAATCGTGCCATGTCTGGTGCAGACGAGAGCCAGCCCCCGCCAGGGACCTTGTAGCTTGAATCCAGAAATTCTGCGTTAACCACGGCCCCGGCTTTATCTTTTGAGTAGAAACGCGCGCGCAACGGGATAATGGCGAAACGATCGTCCGGTCGCGTTTGCAGCATTCCCGCCGGAACCAGAACATGCGCACGCACGTACGCCGCGTACTTCTCGCTCGACGCTCCTTCGATTGCGCAGCCGACCAGGGTGTAGCCTTGAGTGGAATAGTTAAAGTGTGTTCCAGGCTGCGCCACTAGCGGATCGTCCGCGAAAAACTTCAGGCCGGCTTCGATTCCATTTTCAAAGTGATGCGTGTTGCCCACTTCGGGGTCGCTCTCGGATTTGGAGTACGGAAGTTCAGGCACGTGATAGTAGCGGATTCCGGCGAGATGTCCTAAAAGTTCTCGCGTCGTGATGAGCCACGGCTTCTGCGGGAATGCCGGGCAGTACTTCTGCACGGGCGAGTCCAGATCTAGTCTGCCGTGTTCCCAAAGTTCCATGGCGGCTGTGGCCGTAATCGATTTCGAGATCGAGCCGAGGCGATAGAGCGTTTGTGATGTCGCAGAAACAGAGTTCTCCAGATCGGCCATGCCGAAGCCCGCTGACCACACGAAGTCTCCATCCTGTACAACAGCTGCAGAGATGCCCGGCGCCTTGCTGGCCGCCATGAAGTTAGAAATAGTGCTTTCAATTTTGACTTGCTTCTCGGCTGAAAGCTTTCCGCTCTGAGCGACTGCGCAACTCGCGGCTAGCAGGTACGCGAGAAGCCCCACAAGTGCCGTCAGGAGTCTCTGGCGTTTCTGGAGACGAAATCTGCCATTAGCGCAGTATGCCTCTTGATTCATGTCTCACTCCGCGACCGTCGTTGCGTCTGACCAATGCCATTGTCATCGTTGCTGGCCCGGCCACCCCACGCGCAGTCGTCCATGATATCTCGAACATGGCGGCTCTCCCTGCTGCCTGCTGCGGCAACCAGGGCCGCCATTCACTGTCGGTCGCGCCCGTTTGTGCACGGTAAGTGGCGTTCTCGTCCATTGAGATTCGAAGAGACTCCGGGGCCAGCGAAGCAATGGATTACCGTTGAAAAGCGGACTTATCAGGACTAATGACCGTTTTCTCTCGCGATATCCATTACTGCATGAATAGAGATGGAATCTTCGGATGTACTAAGCCCATTGTGGATAGCCTCTATGAGGGCCTCCACAATGGGCATGATGGCGAGGTAGCAAATGCGCCACCCCGTAAGCAGCCTGGCTTAAAAGCTGACGTTAGAGAATTTGGAAGTGAACGCTTTCTTGCTGGTCCGAATAGAATCCAGCTCACTCATCTGGGTCAGATCTTGTTCCAGCAACATGTATTCAAAGCGAGGCAGCTTGTTTGCGGCGTCGATGATGGACTGAATTGGCAGAGTTCCCGTTCCAATCTCCGTGAAGCAAAGCGGGTGCTTGTTCTTCATGAAAAGCTCAAGGTCGATATTCTTGTTCCTGTCGATGACCCCTTCATAGAGATTCATCGGTTGAGGGCATGTCGCGGGAAAATCCTTTTGGTGCAACAGCACAACTCTTTCTTTCAACCGTTTCATCCAATCCAGTGGATTCTGCCCTCCCCGATACATCCAATACGTGTCCATCTCAAAGAAGACCAGCGATGGATCTGTCTTCTCGGCAATGATTTCGTATACGAATTTGTCGCCGAACTTTTGGAACTCTTGAAAGTGGTTGTGATAGTAGAACCGCATGCCACGCTGTTTTGCCAGGTCGCCAATCTTATTGAACAGCTCGCATCTCTGCAGGACGTGATCCAACTCCCCATATGGATAAAACTCGATGTCATTTCCAATCTGCTTATTCCCAAGTGCCACCTGATAGTCGAGAGCACGCGGAATCATGTCGATATCGAGTGGATTGATGTGACATCCAATGATGGAAAGCCCTAAGTCGCTTAACCGTTGTTTAAGTTCCGGAGCTTTCACCCCAAAGCCAACCCCTGGGTCAGTCCGCGCTTGATGGTTCGCGCCTTCGACATAATGGTAACCAGCGCGAGCGACTTCCTTTAGCGTCCCCCAAGGATCGTTAGCCAGCGAGTTCCGCACAGAATAAAGCTGCAATCCAATTCGAGTCGTCCCGGGTGTTTGCCCCAACGTACGTCCGCCCGCACCTAGCAGCATTGCACCGCTGAACGAAGCGCTCGATTTCAAAAAGTCTCTACGCCTCATAGGACTCCTCCTGGATATGAACAGGTGCCGTAGTGCGGGTCCACCGATCCCTGTTTGTTGATGAGCATAAGTTAGCATGCCTCGCCCTTCCTGAAGTCGCTGAGAGGTGATTGTCGTCGAATCGCATAGGGAACCGAATCCGCTGCAAGGGCGTGAGAAATACCTGATAATGCTCCATCCCCGGGGGGACGGATGCGGAAATTGCGGAGCCGCCAACGAACAAACACTACTTCACTTGTTGATTAGCGCGGGCTCTACTGAGAAACGAAGAACTACACCTTCATTCATACCGGTAAACGCTCTTGCGTCTGCTCAACTCCTGGATCGTTGGCAAACCGGAAGTAGGGCTTGGGAAAACGGCGATCTCGGAATGCAGGGGCTGTGTCCGACGAGTTGAGTTCAAGCTATTACGTGTAACCTTTTTCGCAGGTCAAGGGGTCACCACCACGACCAGCGCAGTCGTCCGGCGCGACCCGACTCTGCGGTATCCGTGCGGAACCCCGGATTCAAAGTAGATCGCGTCTCCTTCCGATAACTCCGGTTCATCCTCGCCGATTTGCAGCACCAGTTTGCCGGATATTACGTAAAGAAACTCGACCCCCGCGTGCTCGTGCTTGCGCGCATGCGATCGCTCTTCTGCTTCGAACTCGGCATAGTAAGCGTTCAGCTTCCGGTTCTCCGCAAGAAAGTCCAGACTCTCGAAATGGTACGAAGGATGGCGTGTGTCGGGGGCTTCCGGAAATCGCAGGCGCTCTCGCTTCCGCACAATTTCGAGTACCGGTTTAGGCTCGGGATTGAAGAAGTATTCCAGCCCTACGCTGAAGACGAGAGCTATGCGAAGAAGAGTGGGCAGCGTAGGATGCATGAGGTCGCGCTCAAGCTTCGATAGCAGAGACGGAGAAAGCCCGGTGTGCTTGCTCAATTCGCCTAATCCCATGCTTTTACGCAACCGCAAACGCCGTAGTTTTTCGCCAATCGAATAGCGCTTCAGGCCTTGTGTGATTGTGCCGGACTCCATCGAATTCGTTTTCCTTTAAATCAACTTTTCGAGCGAATTTTGAGGCTCGTGAAACAAGACTTTCTTTGTTTCTTTACAGTAAATCTAATTTTCCCTAGGATCAAGTTGTGGCCGAGAAAATTCGCCACAGCTTGTTGAGAAAGGAATTAGAATCACCATGAAAACTTTAGATGTACTCGCCCGCACGCTAGTCATAGTGGGAGCTTTGAACTGGGGCTTAGTCGGGATCTTCCACTTCGATCTGGTCGCCGCCATTGTCGGCAGACATTTCGGCGAGACCACGCCCATCAGTTCCGCCGTCTACATTCTGGTAGCCCTGGCAGGACTGTACGAAGTCGTATCGTGGAAAGCGATCCAGCGGCGTCGCAGCGACAATTACTCGCCGGCGCGTGCATAAGTTGACCAGGCACACACGAGAGGAGAAACTTAGTATGCAATACGAAGATTTAGTAATGGCGGAACCTAAGCATGAACCGCGTGAAGAACACCGGGAGGGAATAATCGCAAGGAGTCTCGAACAGCAAACAGCAAAGCTCCCATCGGATTTGTTCCTATGGGCAGCTTTCGGCTCCATAGCGGCATCACTGGCTTTTAATGTGACCCGAAAAAGTCACGCGGCGTTGTTCGTCGGCCAGTGGGCTCCGACTTTCCTGCTGCTTGGAATCTACAACAAACTGGTAAAACTACACGGGTCGGAGGGGGTGTAGAAACGGCTTCGCGAGGCCCATCTTCACCTGTGGGGGCACGGCTCGGATTCGCCGTGAAAGTGCTTGGCCAGCTCGGCCTAAAAAGCAATGATTCACGGCGGTGGCAGTCGGGTCCTCACCTTCGAGTATCCATCGAGTATCTCCATGCAATCTTCACTTACCTGGAGAAAGCGAAGATTCGAATGTACCGGATGTCCTCCGATATCGCGCCTTACTTAACCCATCCGGATTTGCCGCAGTTCCATGGGCAAATCGCAGAAAGCCGGTCGGAACTAGGAGAACTGGGGCGCCGCGCCCATAAGCTGGGCCTGCGGCTTTCGTTTCATCCCTCTCAGTTCATTGTGATGAATTCGCCCGACGAGACACTGCGGCGGCAGAGCGTGAGGGATTTGGCAGCGGAGGCAGAGATACTCGACCTGATGAATCTTGGCCCCGAGGCTGTGGTCGTCATTCATGTGGGTGGAGCCTACGATGACAAGAGCGCAGCCGTCGATCGCTGGGTGGCTTGCTATCGGGATCTGCCGGAGCCGGCGCGGCGGCGATTGGTACTTGAAAACGATGATGTGCGCTTCAGCGCGGGCGACGTCTTGCGCATTCACGAGAGAACCGGTGTCCGGCTGGTGTTCGACATGCAGCATCACCAATGCCTCAACCCAGAACGTTTACCGTGGCGGCGCTACGCTGCAACGATTTCTCCGCACGTGGCCGGAGGGGGTCGTTCCCAAGATTCATTATTCGTCGCCGCGCACGCAGATGGGGGAAGTTGTTCGGACGAGCCGAAAAACAGGCAAGAAGGAAAAGGTACTGCAACCGCCCAAGTGGATTGCCCACGCCGACTATGTCCACCCTTTCGAGTTCATACGTTTTGCAACGGAGACGAAGGACCTGAAGTTCGACATTATGCTGGAGGCGAAAGCCAAGGACCTGGCTCTGCAGCGTTTACGCCAGGACATTTTGTGTTATGCGCCGGAGCTTCGGGATCGATTCGACGCGGCTGGGGCCGACGAGATGATCTCCGAGGTGGAAATTCCAGTTCAGGAATTAGGATCTTCCAACTAAGACGCACTGGGCCACGCGAGGATCTAGCAGAAACGTCATCGGCCCGAGCGAGGGAGGCGCCGATCCATTTTCGGTTTTGCTATCGTGCGCGCCATTCCGGGCAGGGAGGCGGGTATGCGTTTGGCGAAGTGGATTCCAGACGAGAGGCCCATTCGCCGCTACGTAACTGACGAGTGGGCCACAACTCGCTCAGGACTATGAGAATCCTTTTTGGGGCCGAGCGTCAACCGTACGTGAGATCGGTGCTCTGTCCGACCTCAATAATATATCCGTCAGGATCGCGGATGTAGCAGCGCGTCTCGCCATACTTGGGGATCGGCTCCGTGATGAACTCCGCTCCTCGACCTTTCCATAGTTCATAGCACGCTTGAATATCCGCAACGCGGAAATTCATGAAGCTGTTGATGTGGTTCGGGTCGGGGACGCTGAGCGTTACCGTCGGCTTATCCGGGGTCGGCCCACCTCCAACGTTCAGAATGATCCAGATATTCGCAAGCTGAAGGTACCCAGGCGCGTTGCCGTCACCCAGGCTCAGAATGCGGGCGCCGAACACCTTTTCGTAATAGCGAGCCGATCGGTCGATGTCGGCGACGGTGAGAAAATGCGCGATGCTGATGCCCTCGCGCGGGGGCATCTCATAGCTCTTCTGCTCGATTTGTACGCTGCTCATGGCGACTCCTATTCCGATAAACGGTGCTCATCCGCCGATTCTAGCTCTTCGTCTTCATGCGCGAGGAGACATTGGCTCGTACGCAACTCGGTCGTATAACGGGAAAGCCCTCAATCTCCGCAACGCCGATTACTCGTCAACTTGGTTTCACAAACGCAGTGGCATGGCGTTTGCCTCGGGATGAATAACCGAACGGGGTAATAGCCGAGGCTTCAACACTCGGGTGGCCCCCGGCCCATCAATGACAATTGAGGCATGCACGTCACTGGGTCGAAGGCTTGGCTCATTACCGGTAGTTCGCGGGGTCTGGGTAGAGCATTCGCACAAGCTGCCCTCGAAGCCGGCCATCGCGTCGTCGCGACCGCTCGTAATCCCCTCCAACTCAACGACATTGTCAGCAGGTACGGCGACAGGGTGCGGGCTCTCGCGCTGGATGTTACGAGCGAAGCGCAGGCCCGGCACGCTGTCGATACGGCAATTGAGACCTTTGGCGCTCTGGATGTGCTTGTCAATAACGCCGGTTACGGCAATGTATCGCCAGTGGAAGACACCTCGCTCGCCGACTTTCGGGCTCAGATCGAGACGAATCTCTTTGGCGTCATCATCATGACCAAAGCTGCGCTCCCATACTTCCGGGAGCAGCGTGCCGGGCACATCATCCAGATAACATCGATCGCCGGACGAATTGGGCCAATCGGGCGCGCACCATATGCAGCGGCGAAGTTCGGCGTCGAGGGCTTCTCGGAATCACTGTACAAAGAGGTCGGGCCTCTCGGCATAAAGGTGACGATCGTCGAGCCCGGCGGCTTCCGCACCGATTTTGCTGGCATCTCCACCGACCTTCGCGAAGGTCACTCGGAATACGATGCCACCGTCGGCGCTACAGTACGCTTCCAGCGAGATTATGACGGCAAGCAACCGGGCGACCCTGCGAAGGCGGCCGCGGCGCTTCTGCACATTGCGTCACTGAGCGACCCGCCCTTGCGGCTCTTGCTGGGAAGCGATTCGTATAACGCCGCCGAACAGGCTGCTCTTCAGAAACTCGATTTGGACAGAAAATGGAAAGATCTCAGCATCTCAACTGACTACGCTTCCGGCGACTTTTCTACCCGATGATGCCCTTTGCCGGCGCAGTGCAGTGTTAGTCGGCACTCGCCAAGAGCGTGTCAGGTGACCGCGCACCTGGACCTAAAACGCGCATGCCGCCGACGCGTGCGGCACACACCGATACATCAGAGCAATGCCGACAAAGAATCAAGTGGAGTTCGTTCTGATAAAAAATTTGACGGCGTTCCGGGACCTCGCTGTCTTGCTCAGCCTTCCCTTTCTCACCAGTCTGTCAGCCCTGTGATTTCGGAGAGACTGGTCGACCTGGGTCCGGCGAAACAACGCCTTCGCGTAGCGTCGCGCTTAAGTCATCGCGGAACATAGTCGGTGAAGACGTAGCCATGATCCTTGCGGGAGGTGTGACATTGGTAGCAGGTCTGCTGAGCTTTCGTGTCTAAAGTATTTGTCTTACTGCCTTCGTCGAAATTTCCAAACCCCCAACCGCCGGTCGACGGATAGCGACTGCTGTCCTTGATCATGACCGCAGTCAGCACTCGCGTTCCCTCTTTACCGCTGCCCTTTTCGTTCATAAGATACTGCAGCATTTCCTCTGCGATGACGGCGCCGTCGGCATAGTTACCCGTCTTGAAGCCTTCCATTGCCAAATCGTTCCCGTAGAAGTAGAAAATTCCATTGCTGCATGGCTTCACGCAGGGAGATTTGGCGAAGCCGGGAAAATTTGCAGGCGCAATCGAACTGTGGAGAAACGTCCACTTCCGATAGCCATCCGGATATAAAACTGTTGCTTCATTTGCGCGCATTGAGGAACTGGGAAGGAGGACAAACAGCAGTGGAGTCGTGACCGCAATAAGGGTTGTCGCGAAGAAATTGTATTTCATGGCTAAGGCGATTGTAATTATTAGATTGGTCCCCTCGCCAGATCCATTTTGCAGTTGGAAAATAGACCAAAACCCGAGTTGCCATTCAGAGGGATGTCGATTACGCGTGCACTCGGTGTAATGGCCTCTCGCGTCAAGCAGTGCTCCAACCTGGCTGAGAGGCGGCTAGAGTACAGGTCACGCATGCGCCTCAAATGCCGGCTAAGGGCCCATCAGCAATGAGGGGCAGATGCCGGCATCATCTAACCGCGCCGCCCACCGTTGAGGACGCGGAGCAGGATATTCAAAGCCGCCACAAAGATGTTAAACACTCCGGCAAACAGCATCAGCGCTCCGGGGATCGGGCTATCCGCCTCAGGAGAGCGCAAGACGGCGCTTGTGGAATAGACGAGGGTGAAAACGCCGAGAGCGCCGATTCCGAGACTAATCAGAATACCCACAAAGCCAATGTGCAGAAAGCTATTGAGAATCATGGAGCCGATGAGCGCAAAGAAAATGCCGGTCATGAGGCCGCGAGGGGCGGAGAACTCCCGGCGCGTGGTCATCACGTATAGAGTTATTCCGACGAAAACAAATCCTGTGATACCCAGTGCCACAAAAATGAGCTGTGGCGCAATGATGCGTGCCACCCACAACAAGGGTGAAAGCGCAATGCCGGAGATGAATCCGTCGCCGACAAGAGCGGCCACGCCCAGCTGGTGATTGTGCCGCACGGAAATGGCAATCCGAGGAACAAGATTAAGTAGCAGCAGAGCGGCAACCCAACCAATCCATCCCGAGAAGAACCGGGCAAGAGTCTCCGAAGTCGCTCCGATGTATCCTCCGGCAATCGCGCTGAAGACCGCAAGCCCGAACAGTAGATAAGTCTGCTTAACGACGGCGACATTCTTCCCGCTTATGGCCGTCGTCCCACTCAGCTTGTCCCAAACGGAAGTCGGTGAATTGTAATCGTACATAGGATTGCCCCACTTCATTTTAGGCGCTCGAGCGCTTCAACGCCACGGCGATAAAAACACATTGTGCGCCAGTGGGGCTAAATCCAAAGGCGATGGCCGAATTAGAAGGAGAACCGGAGCGCCAGTTCAAGCTGACGCGAGAAGTTCGCTTGTGATGTGATCTTTCCAAATGACGCGTTGCCGTAGGCCACGTTCGGGCCGTAGAACAGAGCCGTGTTTAAAGCGTTCAACGCTTCGAAGCGGAATTGAGACTTCAGCTTTTCTTTGATCACGAAGTTTTTGAAGAGCGACATGTCCCAATTCACCTGGCCCGGTCCGCGCATATCGAGCGTGCGGCCGATGTTGCCGAAAGTGAACTGTGGAGCCGTCGAGAAGGCGGCCGGATTGATGTACTGGCTCAGGCGGTCTTCCAGGCTGCCGCTCGTGATCGGCGAAATGCCGGTCGCGTTGGGGCGCTGGCTTGCGTAGCCGAAGCCTGAATTGAAGTTCGTATCCTGTGTGATCTGCAGCGGGAAGCCGGTCTGGAAGATGGAAATCGTATTCACGACCCAACCGCCCAGCAGGTAGTTCGTCAGGCCGCCGCCCGTCATGAAGTGCTTGCCTTTGCCGAAGGGGAGTTCGTAGGACACCGACGTCGTCCAGCGGAAAGGCGAATCGATGTTGGCGAACGCGTATTCCGACGCCATGTTGTACGGATTCTGCGGCGCCTTGTTGCCGGCATTCAGGGTGTTTGCTGCGCCGCCGCTGCTTTCATCCCAATTGCGCGACCACGTGAATGTCGAGAGGAACGTCAGGCCCTGGCTATAGCTCTTCTGCGCTTTGAACACGAATGAATTGTAAGACGCCTTGTTGTTGTCGCTGAGCAATAGATTGATCGCACCGAAGGTCGGATAAGGCAGCAGCAGTTGCGATTGCTGCACCGTGCCGGTGCCGATGACGCCCGTGCCGCCGTGGCCGTAGAACGGATTTGCGACGGACTGCGTCAGTGCCGTGCCCATGGAAAGCAGGGCCGGGTTGAGGGCATTGATATTCAGGTTGGGAGTACCCAGGGTGAGGTGGCTCGATTTCGACCCGACATACCCGACTTCGAGCGCGACGCCGAAAGGAATCTCGCGCTGGATATCGAACGAATATTGCTGGACGTATGGCGATCGCGCGTTCGGATCGACGAGCGAGATACTTCCCTGCCCGTTGCCGGTGGCGGCTCCCGCGCTCATGCCGGCGGGCTGAAGAACGCCGCCGGGAAAAGGATTTGCAAGCGAATTCGCAGGTGTTGCAAAGCTATTGGTGGTCGCGATGTACTGGGTCGCCTGGTTGTAACCCACCGTTGCAATGGGCGCGCCGATCGCGAACTGCGGAGCCCAGAACAGGCCGTATCCGCCGCGAACGACAGTTTTGCTGTCGAGCCGGTATGCGAAACCGAAGCGCGGTCCCCATTTGTTCGGATATGGATTCCCCACTGTGGTCTTGCCATTGCCCGCGTACTGGACCACGCCGTTCGGTGCCCAACGGATTGACTGCGGAACCGTCGAAGCCGACAAGCAGACCATTGTTCTCTTCCTGCAAGCCACTCTCATGCTCCCAACGCAGGCCGACGTTCAAGGTCAGCTTGCTCGAGACGCGAAAGTCGTCCTGAATATAGGCGCCATAGTAATCGGCGAACTGCGTGAGCTTGGTTGAAGTGTATATGTTGCCGGCGGAAGGATAGCCGAGCAGCATGTCGGCAATATCGGCGCCGCCACTGCCTTTGCTCGTGTTGTCGGATCGGGTGAAGATTCCGTTGAATGTGTAATCGCCCGCGGCATTGTTGGCGTCGTTACCCGCAGCCTTGATGCGGCGATAATCGAAGCCGATTTTCAAGCTGTGCTTGCCCATGTACTTCGCAACACTCGCGGACAGGTTGTTCGACGCATGCACGTAATACGAGTTATTGTCGTTCACGCCGAGCGTATAGAAATTGCTCATCGTGATGTAAGGAAACTGAGCGAGATTGCGCGGCACTTGATTGACCAGGCTCGACGGGAAGCCGAGGCTCGCGAGATCGAATCCCTGGCTGACGTCATAGCTGTAATTTGGGAAGCGATTGAACCCGTACCGGACAGTCAGGACGGTGGTGGGATTGATCGTGAACAAGTTGTTGAGCTGCGTAGTATCGACGCGGCGCTGGAGACGCCACTGGTTCGGACTCGAAAGCGTGGGAAATTCCGTGTTGCCCGGCTCGAGCGAGTAATAACGAAGATAACTCAGGCTGGAGCGCCACCAGCTAGTGAAATCTTCGTCGATTTTGCCGGTGTATTGCACGGCGCGGCAGGGGAGGCGGCCGGGCGCCGATAGATCGGTATCGCCGAAGTATCGCGGCGTGGAGGTTGCAGTTTGGAAACTGTTGGCGAGCGCCAGACCGACGGGATTGAGCAGGGAACCGGGAATGATATTTCCCACAAACGGCACGCGCGTTCCCACACTGAGCGGATTGTAAATAACCCGCAGGGAACCGTCTTTGTTGAGGCTCTTCGAAAAATCGCCGCTGCGCTCTGAGGCCGTAGGGGTGGCGAAAACGGAGGACGAGGATTGCGTGTCGTCGTAGTGCTCGATGCCGAGATAGAAAAACGTTTTGTTCTTGCCATCGTAGATCTTCGGTATCCAAACCTTGCCCCCAAAGCTGCCGCCCCAGGTGTCGTTGGGCTGATCGGTAATGGGCGCGCCGCTCGCGTTGTTAAAAAAGCTATTGGCATCCCAACCGGTGCGGCGTAAATGGCCGTAGGCGCTGCCATGATAGGCGTTGGCGCCGGATCGCATGAGCGTGTTGAACATACCGCCGCCCGTGCGAGCCATTTCCGCGTCGTAGGTGTTGGCCTGGACTTTCACTTCCTGGACGGCTTCGATGGTGGGGATGATGATGGCCCGATTGTTGGCGTCGGTGATGGGCACGCCATCAATTAAGTAGTTGTTGCCGCGGACCGGGCCGCCGGCGATGGAAATCTGCGAAGAACCGCTTTGATCTTCCATGCGGTTGTAAGCAGGATTGCCAACCGGCATGACGTTTTGCACCAACTTAGAAAGCATGAACGGATTGCGGCCCAGGTTAGGCAATTCCGTGAGCTTTTGATTGTCGAGCACTTGCCCTTGGGAGGCGTTGGCGGATTCGACGAGCGGAACCTGCTCGGTAACCTGCACGCTTTCGGTGACTTGGCCGACGTCGAGATTCACGTCGATCGAGACCTGCGCCTGGGTGCCGACGACTACACCTTTTCGCTCGAATTTTTTGAAGCCCGGAGACTCGGCGCTTAGGGTGTAACTCGCCGGGATGACTTCGCTGAAGACGAATTCGCCACCGGATGTGGAAAGGACGCTGTGCACAGCGGCGGTGCCTTCGTTAGTAAGAGAGACTTTGGCGTTGGGTACGGCGCCACCGTTTTGATCGACGACCGCGCCGCGCAATCCGCCGTAATAAGACTGAGCTTGCGCGATGCCGGCAGCGGCGATCACTAGCAGCAAGCTCGCTAGAAATTTCTGAAGACTGTTAGGTTGCATCATCCCGCTCGTTTTTCTCCTGAGGACTGGGTTACGGCAGCTTTGCTGCGGTCGCTCAGGACGAAGAGCGGGAATCCCAACAAGGGACGGGCTCAAGCGCTTGTGGTCCGGTGTTGCTAAAAATGCGCCGGACGGCCAGGATCTAAATCGAGTTAGTCAGTACAGACCCTGGCAGCTTTACAGGTGAGCTTAACACCGCCTTCCCCGGATTTCAATGGAATCGGTTATCGAAAAGATTGATGGACCTTAGTTGACCGCGCGCGCCGAAAGCGAGTAAGGTAGCTCATGCGCCGTCGTCATTTCTTCACCACTGCCGCCGCAGGCGTAGTTACTGCGTTCCGCGGCGATGCCCTGCTCCGCGCCCGAGCCGCCCTGGAAACCGTTTCGGGCCGGCCTGCGGACAGTGTGGCGCGGGATGAAGATTTCTGGTTCAACGTGCGCCACGCATTCACGGTTGACCGGAACATGATCAATCTGAATAACGGCGGTGTTTCGCCCGCACCCAAGATCGTGATGGACACGGAAACGCGCTACCTGGAAGTAGAGAACCTGAATCCTTCTTATTACATGTGGAACGTTCTCGATCCGGGCATTGAGACTGTTCGGCGGCGGCTGGCGCGGTCATTCGGGTGCGATCCGGAGGAGATTGCGATTACGCGCAATGCCAGCGAATCGCTCGAAATTGTACAGCTTGGGATCGGCCTGAAGGCAGAGGATGAGGTTCTGACGACGAACCAGGATTACCCGCGCATGATCACGACCTGGCAGCAGCGCGAGCGGCGCGATGGGATTGTGCTGAAGCAGATATCATTCCCTGTTCCGCCGCCCAGCCTCGAGTATCTGGCGAAACGGATTGAAGCGAATATTACGCCGCGCACGAAGGTGATCCATATTTGCCACATTACGAATCGCACCGGACAGATATTTCCGGTAAAGACGATTTGCCAGATGGCGCGAGCGCGCGGGATTGAGGTGGTAGTGGATGGGGCGCACGCATTCGGGCAATTTCCCATTCAGCACGAAGGCCTGGACTGCGATTACTACGGGACTTCGCTGCATAAGTGGGTTCTGGCGCCAATTGGGACCGGCATGCTGTATGTGCGGAAGAACAAGATTGCGAATATCTGGCCGATGATGGCGGCTCCGGATTCGATGCGCGAGAACATTCGCAAATTCGAAGAGATCGGAACACATCCAGCTTCGCAGCGGAACGCGATTACCGAGGCGTTGAACTTCAGCGAGAGCATCGGGCTGGAGCGAAAGGCGGAGCGGCTGCGTTATTTGCGGCGGCGCTGGTCGAATGAGCTTCGCCAGCTTCCTGGAGTGAAAATTCTGAACAGCGACGATCCCGAGCAATCATGCGGAATTGGATTTATCAGCGTGGATGGGATGGACGCGCCGAAGCTAGCAGCTTATTTGTGGAAAAAATATCGGATTTGGACGGTCGGGGTAGTGACTCCGAACGAATACCAGGGGTTGCGCATTACGCCGAACGTTTACACGACGCTGGAAGAGATCGATACGTTTACCGAAGTGATGACGAAGGTTATAAGGGCGGGTTCAATTCCGGAAGCTTGATTCAGCGCGCCGCGAGCACGGAGGCGGATCATCGTACAGCGAGCGCTGCGACGCTCGCGCGCTGGCGCTCGCGATCGATGTAGCGAAGCAGATTCGCGGTTTGCTCTTGATCCTGGCCGCTGCGGGCCGCGCGTTTGGCTTTCTCTCCATACTCACGGGCTTGGTCGGCCTGGTTGAGCTGTGCGTAGCAATACGCGAGCGTGTAGGAGAGAACATAGGCGTGCTCCGGATGCGGATTGCCCGCCTTGGCGAGTTGCGAGGCGGCGGAAAGAGCAGAAGTCGCTAAATCGAACTTCTTGGCTTTGGCGGCGACGAATCCAAGTTCGAGCCGCGCTTCGTAATAATCGGGATTGAGTTCGAGCGCGCGATTCAATAGAGCGATGACGCGATCGGGCGGCGCGCCCGCGGCAGAATCCAAATGCGCCAGATAAAAAATAACTTCGGCCGCGTTGGAATGGCGATCGACTGCTTTTTGAAAATGAAGGCGAGCTTCGTCCATGCGGTTGTAACGCATAGCGAGATAGCCCAAGGATTCCTCCGCTTCCGGATTTTCCGGATAGCGGCCGGAAACGGTATTCAGCGCCGCCGCGCCGTCCGCCTCCGCGTTTGGATTGGAGGCGGCCAAGTCGGCCATTGCCAGATCGACTTGTTCGCGTGGTGAACCGAGATGCTTGGGCTCTACTTCGGCGGCTGTCATATCGACATCGAAGACATGCGTGGGCAACTGCTTTCTCGATAAATAATGTCGCAAATCGGCCGTCACTTGATCCAGTGACTTGCCGTACACGCGCGCCAGACTGTCGCGCGCATTTGCGCCGCCGGAAACCGATTCAACGAATTTCGGGAATTCAGCCGCATAATCCGAACTGAGGGCGAGCATGTGCGTCAATGCCCAGCTTTCGGCATAGAACACCAGCATTTTTTGAGGCTGGCGATAATACGGCGAATCGCGGCCCACTTCGAGCAACGTTCCCACATCGAGCAAGGGCTGATTCTCGAGTGTGTAAAGCCGTCCGGAGGGGGCGCGCCCTAGTACCGCGTGGCCCTCGCGTCCCGACACCGAAGAGTACAGATCCGCCAATCCTTCGTTCAGCCAGAGCGGCAGGACGAGGCCTGAATGCTCGAAAACGAAGTGCGTATATTCATGCACCCCGATCTGGTGGTGCTCCGGCTCCAGATCACGCATGACGATGTAGTCGCCGCGACGCGTTCGCTGATAGTAACCGCAGGCACCCGGGTTGATTCCATGAGATCGGTATTCCTGCTCGGAGCGGAACGCTACGATTTCGACGATTGAGGCGGGTACACTCCTGAAAATGCCCGATTTCTCAAAAAAGTAGCGAGCGCTCTCGAACGTCCGCAGCGCATCCGCGGCGGTCTTCTCGTCGTTGGTCGTGTAGAGCCGAAAATGTGGGGTCGCCAAGCCGATCCATTGGGCTTGGGAATCTGCCGCCGGGGCCATTCCGGTGGTCGCGAGCAGAACAGTTAGGGGAATGAAGACACGACGGCGCGAAATCCTAGGCACAAAGCCTTATCGCTGCGAATTTGTCGCCTGTTCGTAGAATTACGCTGTGGAAAACTAGTTTTAGTACGCCTTAGCCGATGTATACTTGACATTCAACAGAGTTGTAAGAAGGCTACGAGTCTCCATTTGCTTCCTTTGAGAAGACGGTACTTCTGGGCCTGCATTGCTTTTGCCGCCCTCGCTTACGGCATCGGTTCTCGCGTGAACCGCAGTGTGCCCGAACTGCGCCACGGCTTGTGGCCGGGTTCGGTCCGATCGGTCAATAGTGTTTCCGCGGCGTCTGGGCCGCGGAGGATTTACCGCTATTCGGTGGTGCCGGGCGGCGTGTATTCGGCGGCCGAATTCAATCGCGCGCGGCGTATGGATCCGGTGGTCGCCGCGCACTATGCTGTGTTCGGGTCTAACGTATCGCTCACCAAGCTTACTAAGGACATGTACGTGTACGTGTCGTATCGCAAAGCCAATCAAGTTTACTGGAGCACCAAGAAGCATAAGGTGTGCGAAGGCGAGACGGTGGTAACAGATGGGACAAACCTGGCGCGCGGCCGCTGCGGCAATCGGCTTTCTTTTGTGCCGTATCAGCCGTCGCTCGATATCCAGGAACCCCGCGAACGGGATTTGGATATGGAAGAGCCACTGCTCGCGAAGCTGCCCGAGAGTCCATTATTCTCGCCCGGTTTTCCCGGCGTGACGACTCCGGAACAGTACCCTGGCGGAAGCCCGGCCCCTGCGGCGACGCCGGCGAGATCGGGAGCGGCCAGCCCATTTGCCGCGCCCAGCAATTTTTTGGGACCTTTATCACCGATCGGTTTTGGAGCGCCTTTGCTGGGCGTGATTGGAAACAACGGCGGCACCCCCGGCGACGGAGGAATCGTTCCGGTGGTCCCGGTCAGCCCTATCGTGGCTCCGGTTCCGGAACCGCAAGATGCAGCGCTGTTTCTGTTGGCGGCAGCGGCGCTCGGCTTACTGATTCAGCGCCGGCCGGTTAACTCGCGCTAGCCTTACGCTGCTTTCGTAAAATCGCCGGTACTTCGTATTCATCTTTTCCGCCCTGCTCATCTTCAGCCGTTTCGGCTTCCGATTCCTTGCTGGCGGCAGCGGCCAGTTCCTGCTGCTTCTCTACACCAATTTCGGCACCGCTCGTGGCGCTGAACGGAAAGTGCGGGCTGCGCCGCTCGAACTCCGGCAGCGAATCGCGCTGGAAGCCGGTGGCGATGACGGTGACCTTCACGTTGTTTCCCATATTTTCGTCCATCACGACACCGAAATTGATTTGCACGTCGTCGTTTTGCGTGGCGGAGCGAATCAGGTTGCAGGCTTCGTTCACGTCGTGAATACCGAGTTGGGCCGAAGCGGTGATGTTGATGAGCACCCCGCGCGCGCCTAATACGCCGCCTTCTTCCATCAGCGGACTATTGATGGCCTTTTGCGCGGCCTCGACCGGCGCGTTATCGCCGGAAGCGATAGCGGTGCCCATCATGGCGTAGCCCATGCCGAGCATGATGGTACGGATGTCGGAGAAATCGCGATTGATGACGCCGGGGGTGGTGATGATGTCGGCCATGCCTTGCACTGCCTGGCGCAGCACGTCGTCAGCAAGGCGAAAGGCTTCCATGAAACTGGTGCCTTTGGGTACAAGACCCAGCAACTTTTCGTTGGGAATGCTGATGACGGTGTCGCAGCTTCCGGCCAGTTCGGCTAAGCCGCGCTCAGCCTGCCGCATGCGCCGCGGACCTTCGAAAGAAAATGGTTTGGTGACGACGGCGACGGTGAGAGCGTTTAATTCTTTGGCGAGAGAAGCCACAACGGGAGCGGCACCTGTCCCTGTGCCGCCTCCGAGTCCCGCTGTGACAAAGACCATATCGGCGCCTTCGAGTATTTCGATAATTTGGGCGGTGTCTTCGAGCGCGGCCTGCCGCCCTACGCTCGGGTCGGCGCCGGCGCCTAAGCCGCCGGTCAATTTGTTGCCGATGCCCAATTTATTTGAGACCTGGGAAGCGGCGAGCGCCTGCTTATCGGTATTCAGGATGTAGAACTCGATGCCATGGAGCCCTTCCTGCAGCATGCGTCCGACGGCATTCGAGCCGCCGCCACCCACACCCACCACTTTTATCCGCGTGCCCATTGCCGCTTCCTCTTCCATGAGGAATTTAAGATCGTCTGCCATTATCGCGTTCCTTTGTTCCAATATCTAACCGGCGGCCGTGCCCGCCATGCTGCTGGCGCCGCGTTTCCAATCGCGCCGCAGCTTGAGCCGCGCCGAATACATTGCTAATCCGCCGGCCGTGGCCCATGTGGGGTCGTCGAGTTCCGCCGGCCAATCTTCAATTCCAGTCGCGAGACCTTTGCGGGCCTGGCAGTGCATGACGCGTTCGGCCACATCGCACATGCCTGAAAGCAGCGCACCACCGCCGGTGAGCACGGCTCCTTCGAGGAGGGACTGCTCCATGCCGGAGCGGCGCACTTCGGCATGCACGCGCTCGAATAACTGCTCGGCGCGGGCTTCGAGAATTTCATTCAACTCGCGGCGGCTCGCTTCGCGGTGATTACCGCCTTCGCCGGAGGGAAGTTCCACCATGCTATTGTCCGACGCGGCGGCGGCGATCGCGGAGCCGAATTCGCGTTTCAGCGTTTCGGCACAATCATAATTCACTTTGAACAGCCAGGAGATATCGCGCGTGAAGTGCTCGCGCGCCGATAGGAATGCTGGCGGCCATGAGTAACGCGTCGCCGTCATAGATGGCAACTTCCGTCGAATGCGCGCCGATATCGACCAATGCCACACCGCGGGCGCGATCTTCGGGAAGCACGGCGCCGTAGGCTGCTGCGATCGCTTCGAAAACGGATTCTTCGACAGCCAAGTGCGCCAAGTGCACGGCGGAAGTGAGCGCTTGATGCTCCTGCAGAGAAGCGGTGACCACATGCACGTTGGCTTCGAGGCGCGCGCCGAGTATGCCTTTCGGATTGCGGTAGCCGGAGCGGCCATCGAGAATGAAGTCCTGCGGACAAATCTGCAGCACCTGGCGATCTTCTTCCATGCGCACGCGTGCAGCCAGCTCGACCGCGTAGCGCAGATCGCCGGCTTCGATTTCGCGGCGGCGTCCGAATTCGTAAATGCCGCGGCTATTCACTCCGGAAACGCAGCCGCCCATGCCGATCAGCGCGGATTCGGGAGACGCGCCGGCGCGCAGTTCCGCTTCATGCAAAGCAAAGCGAATACTTTCAGCGAGCGCCTGACGGTCCGACAGGCGTCCTTTGTTCCAGGCCTGCACGGGGCCTTCGCCATAGCCCAGGAAGCGCAGCGCTTGTCCATCGAGCGAGCAAATCACCACGCGCGTGCTGGTGCTCGCGAGATCGAGGCCCACGGCCAATTTTGTTTTACTGCCCAAGGTGCTTGTCCTTATCTCCTACCGCGGTAATGGCGCCATCCACGCGCAGATCGAGTGTTGTCGCGTCCGGCCGTTTCTCGCGGATCTCCTGATAGCTGGCCAAAAAATTCTGCAAGCGCTGCGAATAGTTTTCATCGCCGATAATCAAGTTGACCACGCCGCTGCCCACATGCTCGGCGACTATCAAATTATTAGGATCGCTCACGTCCACTTCGGAAATTTGTCCGGCCAGCGATCCGACATCTTTCAGCATGCCTAAAGCGCGATGCACTCGCGCGCGACGCGCTTCGATCGGCTCGGTTTCGCTGATACCAGCAACCACCGGCAAGGTGAATTGCGCGGCGACGCGCGGGCGCAGAATGAAACCGTCTTTATCGATCAGCGCGAAGCGTGACAAGCCGTCTCCGCCGCGCGCCGGAGGGAGCCGCACAAACGCCACCGGCTGGCGCTCGCGAATGTGCACCTTCACCGTGTCCGGCCACACCTTGGAAACCGTCGCGTCCTCCACCCAGTCGATCTCCAGAAGCTCTTCGCGGCGTTTCTGTATCGGGACCAGATAAAGGCTCCGCCCGAAATCTTTCGCGAAGACGTGACGGACCTGGGAAGCCGACGCATAATGTATTCCCTCCACAGTTAAATTTGGGCTTCGGCCGATGAAATCATCCGCCTCGACCACTCGAAAACGACTGTCCTTGATCAGGAATTCTTCGGTGCGATGCCATGCAAACAACGTGCTCACCATCAGCAACATTCCGGCGATGAGCCAGAACGTGAAACGGCCCCATCGGATATCGGCAAATATGCCGGGCTGCTGGGTTTGGCGGGGCATCAGCCGGCCTCCCGCAGTTTGTCCAGAATTTTGTCCGCCGCCTGCGAGACCGAACCCGCGCCGAGCGTGATTACCAGATCGCCGGGCTCGGCGGCGCGGGCGATGGCCGCGACTCCCTCATCCATGCTGGAAGCATAATGCGCCGAGCGATGGCCGTAAGAGCGGATTTTCTCGATCAGGGCTTTGGAGTTCACGCCCTCGATGGACTGTTCGGAGGCGCCATAGATATCGAGGAGGAAGAGATCGTCGGCCTGATGAAACGCCGTGCCGAAATCTTCAAGCAAGAACTTCGTGCGCGAGAAACGATGCGGCTGGAACAGCACGTGGATGCGGCGATGTGGCGCGAGCTGGGCGGCCGCGAGCGTTGCACGGATTTCGGTCGGATGATGGCCGTAGTCGTCCACTACGGTAACGCCGCGCGCCATACCGCGCACGGAGAAGCGGCGGTCTACGCCGGTAAACGCGGCAAGTCCTTCGCGAATTTGCTCGACCGTGACGTCCATTTCGAGGCCCACGCCGATAGCCGCGGTGGCGTTCAATACGTTATGCAGGCCGGGCACGTTTAGCTCGGAATTTGCCGAGTTCGCGTCCGGCGCGCCGCACTTCGAAATCGCTTCCCGATGCCCCGAGCGAAATATTTTCGATTTGCAAATCGACTTGCGCCGATCGGCCGTAGGTGATTGTGCGGCGATTGACGTTCGGAAAAATCTGCTGGATATTTTCGTCTTCCATGCAGAGGATAACCGCACCATAGAACGGTACACGGTTGACGAATTCGGTGAACGCCTTTTGCACTCCTTCGAGCGAGGCGTAGTGGTCCAGATGTTCGCGATCGATATTGGTGACAACCGCCACGATCGGAGCGAGTTTCAGAAACGAGCCGTCGCTTTCATCGGATTCGACCACCAGGAGGGCGCTCTTGCCGACGCGCGCGTTTGAGCCTTGCATGGCGGCGACCTTGCCGCCCACGACCACGGTTGGATCGAGCGCGGCGGCATGGAAAATCGAAGCGACCATGGACGTAGTGGTGGTTTTACCGTGGCTGCCGGCAATCGCAATTCCGAACTTCAGGCGCATGAGCTCGGCCAGTAGCTCGCCGCGCGGGATGACGGGAATTTGCGAACGGCGCGCTTCGGCCACTTCCGGATTGGAGGTGTCGAGAGCCGATGTGACAACCACAGCCTTCGCGCCGGCCACGTTCGCGGCCTGATGGCCCACGTAAATTTTGGCGCCTAGCCTTGCCAGCCGTTCCGTGATGGCGCTCGGCTTGACATCCGAGCCCGAAACCTCATAGCCGAGGGTGAGTAGGACCTCCGCGATTCCACTCATTCCGATTCCCCCGATTCCCAACGAAATGGACATGTTGGGGCTTAAAAAACATTTGTTAAACGTATTGTTTCGGCTTTCATGCGCCCTGTCAATGTAAAACGTCCATTTTATTGTCATCCGCCGGCCGCCTGCTCGAGTACGTCGGCGGCGCGCTCGGCCGCTCCGGGTTTGGCAAACGCGCGCACTCGCTGGCGCATCGCAGCGAGCGTTTCCGGACCAAGGCGCAAGGCCTCTACTTCGCGGAACAGCCGCTCGCCGTTCATGTCGCTGTCGAGTACCATGCGCGCCGCGCCGGCCTCCACTAATTTCTCCGCATTCCGGCGCTGATGATCGTCAGCGGCGAATGGCAAGGGAACGAGAATCGAGGGTACGGCCGCCGCCGCGATTTCGCTGAAAGTTCCGGCGCCGGAGCGGCTCACGACTAAATCCGCGCCTTGAAACGCTTCCGCCATGTTGCTGATGAACGGGACCACTTCTCCTTGCATGCCTGACGCGGAGAACTCGCGCGCCAGGCTTTCGTGCTCCGCGACGCCGCTTTGGTGAAAAATCCGTATCGTAGATCTATTTTCTCGAAATAGGGGCCAGCTTTCGCGGGAGGCGCGGTTCAGAGTGCGCGCGCCCTGGCTTCCCCCGGTAATTAATAAGGTGAACGTTGCGGCCGGCTTGGGTGTACCTTGCGAAAAATTCGCGGCGCACCGGCAGCCCGGTAACTTCGCTCCGCCCCGGCGGGAACCATGCACAGGTCGCTTCAAAAGCCAACCAGCGCCCGATAAACGCGCCCTGCGATTTTGCGATTTGCCAATCCGGGTATGGCATTCGGCTCCATCACAATGAGCGGAATGCGGGCGAGCACGGCGGCAAGCATCACCGGACCGGCAACGTAGCCGCCCATACTGAAGACCGCCCGCGCCCGAAAACGCCGGAGCAAACGCCAGGCTGCGGCGATGCTCAGCGGCAATTGCGCGGCTGTCTGAAACTGTTTTCCGCGGCCGACGCGATTGAGCGCGCCGATGCGAATGAACTCCATCTCGAAACCCGCTTCCGGGACCAGGCGCGATTCCATTCCCTGGTGCGTGCCGATGAACAACAGCTTGTGACCGCGCTCGCGCAGCACCCGCGCCACCGCAAGCGCCGGGAACACGTGCCCTCCGGAGCCGCCGCCCGTGAGTACAAAAGAAAACGGCATCTCCGCTATGGCGTGTTCTCGCTTACGCTCAACAACATGCCCATTAGCAGCAGCGTACTCAACAACGAACTGCCGCCATTGCTGATGAACGGCAGTGGGATGCCCTTGTTGGGAAGCAGATCGAGCACGACGCTGATATTGATCAGGGCTTGCACGATCACGCACACCGTGACGCTCAGCGCCAGATAGCGCCCGAAGTTGTCGCCTGCGCGCAGCGAAGTGCGGAACCCCCGCCACAAGATAACAAGAAATGCGCCGACGACGAGAATGGCGCCAATAAATCCGGTTTCCTCTCCCACCACGGCATAGATGAAGTCGGTATGAGCTTCCGGAAGGAACAACATTTTCTGCTTGCTTTCCATCAGGCCCACGCCCAGGGCCCCGCCCGAACCTACGGCAATTTTCGATTGCAACTGCTGATAGCCGGGATCGCTGGTCGAAGCCGTCTTGTGCGCGTATTGGAGAATATGGCCGTCGGGATCGATTTTCGCCAGCACCTTGTGATTCTTGTCCACGAAATCGATGAAGCGCGCGAGGCGATATGGCTTCATGACGATGAAGCCGAACCCCAGCAGGCCCCCCAGCACCGCGCAGATTGCCAGATAGCGATAATCGACGCCGGCGACGAAGATCACCGCTACGGTCGTCGTCACTAATACGACCGCGGTTCCCAAATCCGCGACGGCCACCGCCAGCGCCATGATCGAAATCGAAATTGCGATGGGCCCGAGTGTGTACTTCTCGTTCACCGCACCCATTCTGCGGCACAGGAAAAACGCGAGGAAAAGCGCCAGCGCCGGTTTGGCCAACTCCGACGGCTGCAGCGAAAAAGGTCCGGCGCGCAGCCAGCGATGGCTGCCACTGTCGGTCGACGTAGACGGCGAGAAGCAAGAGCAGTACGATTCCAAGACCGGCAAATGCGATTTTCGGATTGTTCCAGCCGCGGTAGTCGCGCTTCATGCAATACAGCAGCACTAGAAAGGAAAAGACCGCCCAGCCTAGCTGGCGCAGAAAAAAGTGCGTGCTGCTTACGTGGTACTTCAGCTCGGCGACAATCGAGGACGAGCTATACACCATTACCAGGCCGAAACAGACCAGGGTGAGAACGGTGAGGAAGAGAATCCAGTCTGTCTTGAGACGCTGCGCCATTTTGCTTACGACAATTCTGCCACTAAATGTTTGAAACTTTCACCGCGCCGCTCGTAATTTTCGAATTGATCGAAACTGGCGCAGGCGGGGGCGAGCAGGACGGTGTCGCCCGAGGCGGCGTGCTCGTGCGCATGGGTTACGGCACGCTCGAGCGTTCCACAATCGGACAAAGGCGACTGCGCCGTCGAGCGCTTTTCGAATCAGGCGGCGCGTAGGCGCCGCACCAATTAGTAAAACGCCTTTGGCGCGCTCGGCGAGAGGCGCCCGCAGCGGAGCGTAATCGCTCCCTTTATCCTTGCCGCCCAGGATGATCCACAACCCGCCCGGAAACGCATCGATGGCTTTCAGAGCCGCGTCGACATTGGTCGCTTTGGAATCGTTGTAGTATTCGACGCCATTGAGCTCTCGGACGAACTCGATGCGATGCTCGACGCCTGGGAAAGAGGCAACCGCCGCGCCGATCTCTTCGAGCCTGGCGCCGGCGAGATGCGCCACGGCCGCCGCGGCCATTACGTTTTCCACGTTGTGCATCCCGCGCAGCTTAATTTGCGGACCGCGTCATGAAAGTGTGGCCATTGAAGTCGATCGAATCGCCGTTCAACGAAATGCCCGCCGGAGTTTTTTGTGTCGAGCTGAACCAGACGACGCGCGCCTTCGTACGCGAAGCGAATGCCCGGCACGTCGGATCGTCGTAATTGAGCACCGCCGAATCGCCCGCCTGCTGCGTATCGAACAATCGGCCTTTGTGTCGGCGTAGATCTCGAAGGTGTGATGGCGGTCCAGATGATCGGGAGTGACGTTGAGGCAGGCAGCGATCGAAGCGTGGAAATCCACAATCGATTCGAGTTGGAAGCTCGAAAGCTCAAGTACGTTCCACTGCTTCGGAGAGGAAGAAGGCACCAGCGAGGCGAGCGCGGTTCCGATATTGCCGCCGACCTGGCACGCGATGCCGCACTGCTTGAGCACATGGCCGGTGAGAGCGGTAGTAGTGGTCTTGCCGTTCGATCCGGTAATTCCGATGACAGGCCCCTGCAGAAAATGGAAAGCCAGCTCGACTTCGCCGATAGTAGGAATGCCACGGGCGCGCGCAACGTTTTCGAGCATCGGCAAATCGTAGGGCACGCCGGGCGAGAGCACAATGGCATCGGCGTCCTGAAGATTTTCTTCGCCGCTGCTCGACGCGTGTCCGGCAGACCGGCTGCGAGTCCATCGCGGTGACACGCGCGCCCTGGTTTCGCAGCAGTTCGATAGCCGCGAGGCCGGAACGTTTGGCGCCGATCACCACGAAATGTTTGCCCGCGTATTGCACAGTATTCGAACTACCTCAACTTCAACGTCGTTAGGGCGAACAGCGCCATAATCAGCCCGGCAATCCAGAAACGGACGATGACTTTCGATTCGGGCCAGCCCAGCGCTTCAAAATGATGGTGAATGGGCGCCATTTTGAAAATGCGCTTTGCCGCCGCGCAGCTTGTAGCTTCCGACCTGGAGGATGACCGAGAGCGCTTCGATTACGAAAACGCCACCGATAAAAATCAGCAAAACTTCCTGCTTGATCAGAACCGCGACAATGCCCAACCCGCCACCTAGCGCCAGCGAGCCTACATCGCCCATAAAGACCTGCGCCGGATGGCAGTTATACCAAAGAAATGCCAGGCTCGCGCCTACCATGGAGGCGCACAGGATCGTCAATTCCTGTGACCGGGGCAGGTGCGCGAGATCGAGATAGCTCGAAAGGCTGGCGTGGCTCGTGATGTAAGTGAGCATGGTCATCGCGCCCGAAGCGATGATCATCAGGCCAATCGCCAATCCGTCGAGCCCATCAGTCAAGTTCACCGCATTCGAAGAGCCGACCATGATGAAAACGATAAAGAGATAAAACGGAACGAATGCCAGCGGATAAGTCCAAAAGCTCTTGGTCAACGGCTCGATCAATAGCTCGGGCTTGAATTGCTTGAAGAAAGGAATGTTGATGGCGGTCGAATAGGCTTGATTGGCGTGCAGCAGCAGCAGAAAGAAACCGACCACCATGGCGCAAAACACCTGTGCCCAGAATTTTTGCCGCGCGGTGAGGCCGAGATTGCGCTTCTTCGATACTTTGGCGTAGTCGTCGATGAACCCGATGCCGCCAAAGGCGAGAATGCCGAGCAGCGCCAGCCAGATGTAGGGATTGCGGAGGTCGGCCCATAAGAGCGTCGGGATGACGATCGAGATGACGATCAACAAGCCGCCCATGGTTGGCGTTCCGGCTTTTTTACGGTGCGACTGCGGGCCTTCTTCGCGTATCTGCTGGCCGAAGCTCCATTCGCGCAGCTTGCGAATCATCAAAGGCCCGAGCAGGAGACCCAAGGCCAAAGCGGTCAAGCTCGCGAGAGCAACGCGCGTCGTGATAAAGCCGAAAACGCGAAAGGTCGGGACGTATCGCTGAAACACATGAAAAAATAGCCAATAGAGCATCGCTATTGCTCCATTTTCGCGAGCGCTCGTTCCACTTGCGTTCCGCGCGAACCTTTAAATAGGATGACATCGCCCGGCCGTACCCAGCGGCTCAGAAAATCGCCGGCGCTATCCGGATCATCGAAAAAAGTAGGCATCGCTTTCGGGCATGCCGGCGCGCCGGGCCTCGTCCACCAGAGAAGCCGCCGCGCCGCGGATGCCTACTAACGCATTCACGCCGGCACGCGCTGCGTAAGCGTCCAGCTCACGGTGCATTGTTTCGGACATGGACCCCAATTCCAGCATTTCTCCTAAGACGGCAATTTTGCGGAGGGCCGTTTCGCTCGCCAGCACGTCTATCATGCGGCGGGCGGCTTCCGGATTCGAATTGTAGGAGTCGTTCAGGATCGTGACGCCACGCCACTGGCTTCGTTCTCCGCGCATTTTGCCGGGTCTCAGGCCACGCCACCACGGCGGTCAATTCAGAAAGCGCGATGCCGAAAAGACTCGCAACCGCGAGGCCCGCTAGCACATTGGAGATGCTATGCCGGCCAGTCAGACGGGTGTGGAAGCGAATTCCGTCTACGGTGAACGCGACGCGCTCGGCGTGCATTTCGACTTCGGTCGCGCGAATGTCCGCATCCCCGGCGAAGCCATAAGTCAGCGTACGGCCGGTATGGGCTTCGCGAAATTCCCGGACCAGTTCGTCGTCGGCATTCAGGATCGCAACGCCGGCCGGAGGCAGCGATTCGATGAGCTCGCGCTTAGCCGCCGCCACGCCCTCGATCGAGTCGAAGCTCTCGACATGCGCATAGCCAACGTTAGTAACCAATCCGAATTGCGGCTCGGCGAGCGCCGCCAATTGGCGAATTTCGCCGGCGTGATTCATGCCCATCTCGACGACGGCCACTTCCGCATCATCCGGAATACGCAGCAGAGTGAGAGGGAGGCCGATGTGATTGTTCAGATTGCCGCTGGTCTTTCCGACGCGGAACCGTACAGCGAGCAACTCGCTGACAATATCTTTGGTGCTGGTTTTGCCGGCGCTGCCGGTGATCGCGACAACCGGTTTGCCCCAGCGCCGCCGCGCCCATTGCGACAACCGTTGCAGCGCTTCCAGGGTATCGGCCACTTTTAGCAGGGGACGTTCGTCGCCGGTTTCACTGACTACGGCGGCTAGGGCACCGCGCTCCAGTGCGGCCTTAGTAAATGCATGGCCATCGAATCGATCGCCTCGGATCGCGAAGAACACGTCGCCGGGAGTCAAGGTGCGGGAATCGATGCTCCAGCCTTGCGCGTGCGCCGCTATGTCGCCGCGATCGCCCAGCCATTGCGCGCCGGTCGCCTGCTGCACCTCAGCGAGAGAGAGCTCCATGCTAGGCCTGCGCGTTCTTTTTATCGCGGCCGTAGCCGAACCCGCGCAGCACGCGGCGCGCGACTTCGCGGTCGTCGAATGGAATCGGACCATCCTTAAGAATCTGATAGGTTTCGTGGCCTTTGCCGGCGAGGATCACGACATCGCCGGGCGCGGCGTTCTCAATGGCCTTGCGAATAGCTCGTTCACGATCAGGCTCAGCCGTGTGCGGTGTATCGTAGCGCCGCAATCCGACCATGGCATCGTTCATGATGGCGAGCGGATCTTCGCTGCGCGGATTGTCGGAAGTGAGAACCACATAATCGCTCAGTTCTCCCGCCGCCATTCCCATCAGCGGCCGTTTGGAGCGATCACGATCGCCGCCACAACCAAATAGGGTTATCACGCGTTTGGGATTCATCCCGCGCGCGACGGATATCACATTACGCAACGCATCGTCGGTGTGCGCGTAGTCGACAACCACCGCAAAGGGCTGGCCTTCTTCTACTCTTTCAAATCTCCCCGGAACTCTCTGCATTTCTTTCAATCCCTTCTGAATGTGCTCGACGCTCACAGCCAAGTGTCAGCGCCGCGCCGCAGGCGAGAAGAATGTTGTACACATTGATGTGCCCAACCAGCGGCGATTCGACCGCGAACTCGAGGTCTTGCGTGGCGGCTATAAAACGCACACTGCTGAACGTGGATTCGATGTCGCGCGCCTGCAGCCACTTTCCTGAAGCAGGCTGCTGCTTCACGCCGTACCACAAGATCCCGGTTTCTTTCGAGATCTCGAGCCGCCGCACCGCTTCGTCATCGCTATTCAAGACCGCGAAGCGGGGGGAGGACCGCTCCGCGGCGTGAACAACAACTGCTTGGCGTCGAAATACGCTTCCATCGTGTGGTGATAATCCAGATGGTCGCGCGTGAAATTCGTGTATCCGGCCGTATGGACGTTCATCGCATAAATACGCCCGAGGTCGAGCGCATGCGAAGAAGCCTCGAGCGTGGCATGCGTACCGCCCGCTTCGACCAGCTCGGCGAACATGCGGAACAGGTCGAGCGATTCCGGAGTGGTGTTGACGGCCGGCAGAACTCGTCCCGCGAGGTGATACTCGATTGTGCCGATGAGCGCAGTCACTTTTCCGGCCGCGCGCAGCATGGAATCGAGCAGCATCGTGCTGGTGGTCTTGCCGTTCGTTCCGGTGATGGCCGTGAGGGCCAAACGTTCGTCCGGCTTTCCGTAGAAATTCCGCGCGGCTTGGGCAAGCGCTTCGCGCCCATGCGGGACTTGCAGCCAGATGCCGCGGAACCCGCCGGGCGCGGGCCGATCGGCCACCACCGCAATCGCGCCTTTTTGAATGGCCGCATCCACAAATTGCGCGCCATCCGCCTTCGCGCCCGCGAACGCGAAGAAGAGATACCCTGGGCCGACTTTGCGGCTGTCGTAGGCGATACCATGCACTTCTTCTGCGCGCGCAGCCGCAGCCGCCCCGCGAATCAGCGGAACGCCTTCCAGCACGCGGGAGAGTTCCACCTAGACGCGCCTCAACGCGCAAACCTCACGCGAACACGCTCGCCGGGGATCATCGCCGCACCGGGCGGAGGGATCTGGGTACGGGCAAGACCATCGCCAACATGTCGATTTCGACACCTTGCGCGGCCGCTTCGGCAATCACATCCTTGACCGTCTTGCCCACAAAATTCGGGGCCTTGGGAGCGTCCGGATCGATCTCGGCCGATTCCACCGGCGCGGAAACGTCGCCCGTCGCGTCCTTCACTTCCGCAGGCGTTAGACGGAGTCGTCAGGCCAGCTACTTCGTCGGAATCGGGTTCGGGAGTCTTGCTCTTGCTCTTCTGTTTCGCGATGTAGTTCTTCCACTTCTTCCGGCACGTCGCGCATCACGCCGAGACGGCCCAATGCCGTCCCCAAAACGCGTGTGAATACAGGCCCTGACGCCGTGCCGCCAAAGCCTGCTACGCCGGTCGTACCGCTGATCGTCACCACGACAACTACCGCAGGATTTGCCGCCGGACCATAGCCGAGGAAAGAAGCATTGTAGCGGTGTGTGTAGACGCGATGCGCGTAGTCGTAGATCTGAGCGGTGCCGGTCTTGCCGGCAATTGTGTAGCCCACTACGTGCAAATGGTGGCCGGTGCCGAACGGCTCCGCTACCACCCGCCGCATCATCACGGCGCATGGTCATGACTGTTTCGCGCTTCAGCACACGCACCGGATCGGGACGGTCCATCTCGGAGCTTAGGCCCATCCGGCGACTGCTCCCAGGCCACCAAATGAGGATGCACCAGAAATCCGCCGTTTGCGATGACGCTTCCGAGCTGGGCCAATTGCAGCGAAGTTACGCTGATCTCATGGCCCATCGGCACCGAGCCGATCGAGGTCGGCTGCCATCTTTTCAGCGGCCGCACCATGCCAGGCGCTTCGGCTGGAAGCTCCACACCGGTGCGCGTGCCGAAGCCAAGACGGCGAATGTAATCGTACAATTTTTCGTTGCCGATCTGCATGCCGATACGAATCGCGCCGATGTTGCTTGACCGCGCCAGGACGTCTTCCATGGAAAGCGCGCCATGCGGGTGTGAGTCGTGAATCACGCGGCCGAACAATCGCATGCACTCCGCCGCCGCAGTTGATGATGCTGAAGGGCGTAAGATTCGTGGTCTCGAGCGCCGCCGACAACGTCACGACCTTGAACACCGAACCAGGCTCGAACGGCGCTACGACGGCCAGATCCTCACGGCCCGATGGCTTTTCGCCGGGGAGCAAATGGGCATTGGGATCGTACGTCGGATAATTTTCGAGCGCCAGGATCTCTCCTGTGCGCGGGTCCATCGCGACCAGGCTGCCGTGGTCGGCGTGATTCTTGACTACCGCCGTCTTGAGCGCCTCCTGCGCGACGTATTGCAGCTCGCGGTCGATCGTCAGACCGATGTTTTTACCCATGCTGGGGGTCTTGACGATCTCTGATTCGTAAGAGACTGCCTTGCCGTCGCGCTCGATGCGCAAAGAACCGGGCGTACCGGCCAGCTCCTTATTGAGCTTCAATTCGATGCCCGCTACGCCGTTGCCGCGGGCATCTACATTGCCGATTACGTGAGCGGCCAAAGGCCCGTTCGGGTAGGTGCGCACGCTGCCCTCTCGAATCTCGAGCCAATCCAGATCCATTCCTTTCAAGGCTGCGACTTGTTCGTCGGTCACCTGATCGTCCACTACGAAATAGCCGGCTCCCGATTTGGATTGGACAGCTTTTTCCAGATAGCTCTGGAGTTTATTGGCATCCGACTCCAATATCCGGGCGAGCAGCGCGGCGGCGATTTCCTTATTCGGAATCCGCCTTGGATTGACCACTACCTTATGGGAGCCCGAGCTGATCGCCAGCACGTTTCCGTTGCGATCGAATATGGAGCCGCGCGGCGCGCCGATTGGCCGATAGGCCTCCTGCTGCCGCCTGGCAAGGCGTACGAAATCGTCGTGCCCGAGAATCTGCAAACCGAAAAGACGCGCCACAACGAGAAAGGCCCATCCCGCGAGGATGAGCCCCAGAACGATCGCGCGCTCTTGTGTTTTGGTAAGTGGCGGTAGCGGCGGCAGGTCCATATCTAACAACCGCTCCCTTTGGTTGCGGCTCTGGTGATATCTACCGCGCGCCCGGCGGCGTGTTGCGGGCTTCGGCCCCGGTCGCACCGCCTTGTAGGGTCTCTAGCTGCTGCGGCTCGGGCTCGGCCATCTTCAAGCCTTTCGCCAATTGCCGGAGCCGCTCCGGGCTCACCAATTTAGCCTCGGCGGTCGCGAGCTTGGCGCGCTGCTGTTCGAGTTGCACCCGCTCCTCGCGTAGAGTCTGCAATGTAAACCCGGCCGTGATGTTGTACGCGGTCGGCACCAGCCCCGCAATCACCAGCAAGGCTGCGACGAATCCGGTGGCCATCGAGTTACTGCGAGCCCGGCGGGCGGCCGGGTCTATAGCGCGTATCACGCTGCTGTTATCAATTCGCTTCACGAAGAGGTATACGTCTTCGTTCGCGAGCGGGCGTAAGCGCGCGTTATCCGCGCGTGTCCAGACTGCCGGCGGAGCTTCGGCCAGCTCCCTGACGCCGACGAAACGATTTACGAAAGTTGCCAATGACGCCATGTTTCCCTTTTCCCTTCTTAAGCCCGTTCGAGTGCCCGCAATTTCGCGCTGCGTGACGCTGGATTTTCTAGAACCTCCTGCTCGGCAGGCCTGACGACGTGTTTCGTCAGGATCTTCGCTTCACCGGTCCGCGCCAAGCTTTGAAACGCTCGCTTCACTTTCCGGTCTTCGGTCGACATGAAGGTCAACACCACGAACCGCCCGCCCGGCTTCAGCCGTGGCGGCACATTCTTCAGCAGTTCGTCCAGTTCTTCCAACTCCTCGTTTACTTTTAGCCGCAGCGCCATGAATGTTTGGGTCGCCGGATGAATTCTCCCCGTTCGCGGCACGGCTTGCTCAACAACCTCTGCCAAACGGTCAGTGGTCAGAATAGGCCGTGCGCGAACGATTGCTCTGGAGATTCTTCGCGACCTCCTTTCTTCGCCGAACTCGAAGAGCAGATCAGCGAGCGCCCTCTCGGGCAGTTCATTCACGAACTCCTCCGCGGTATGTCCCTGGCTGCGATCCATCCGCATATCCAAAGGACCTTTGTGCATTAATGAAAATCCCCGTTCCCCACTACTCAACTGGTGCCGGCTAACACCCAGGTCAGCCAGCACCCCATCCACCATCGAAAGCCCGTTGCTTTCGAGCGCCTCAGGCAGCTTCGAGAAAGCTCCGTGAAAAAACCGTATCCTGCCGGCGTGAGCGGCTGTCGCCTCTCGCGCGAGCGCGAGCGATTCCGCATCCCGGTCGCACGCCAGCACCAAACCCGTCTCCAGACGCTCGGCAATGGCTTTCGTATGACCGCCCAGCCCCGCCGTCGTGTCCACGTATACTCCATCCGGCCGAATCGCGAGATACTCGAGCGACTCGTTCAACAACACCGGATAGTGCCAAGTCATACATGGCGCCCGTCACAATCCCTTCTTCTGCTGCGCCTTGAGCTTCTCTTGCAGACCCGCTTTCGCGGTTTCCAGGCGCCGCTCGTATTCGCTGCTGCGCAATGCGTTGATGCGTCCTTGAAAACAGCGCAGCGTAATTTCTTGCCCCTCCAACCCCAAAATCTTTCGCAGATCGCCCGGCAAGGTCACGCGGCCCTGCGCATCGACATCGGTGTCCTGGCCGTAGTTCGCGGCAACCAGAGCGATGTCGCTCCGATCGTCGAAATCCTCGCCCGGCTCCTGCAACATTTTTTCCGTTTCACGCCACACCGACAGCGGATAAATTCTGGCTTCCGCTTCATCGAGCGTCGTAATAAAAACTTTCCGCTCCCCTAAAGCTTCCAAATACTGCACAATGGAGGCAGGGAGTTTTAACCTGCCTTTGTCGTCAACGCTGACACGGAAAACACCGCGTGGAGCATCCTGCGCCGTTGCTGGCGACCTCGACTGGCCATTCTCTTCCACTTAAGTCCGATTTGGTCCGAACCGGACCACTGGTTAGATAGTTGCATCCGCCTGAAAAGATTGCAATACCTTTGTGCAAGATTTTTCCGGGGAGCAAACGTCTTCGCCTTTACTACGCCTAAACGGTACTGACACGTCCGTTTAGTACCCCGAGAAAACGTGGGGGCTAGGGTGAATTTTGCGGCCGCTAGTTACTCGGCTAGGATTTTTCGACGACTAAGTTGTTAGTCACTTTGAAAACGCCGGGGACTCCGTTGGCGCGAATATTGATCAGATTCTTGTCGCCTTCGTTCGCAACCACGCCTTCGAGCGTCACGTTTCCGTTCTTGACGATGATGTGAATCGAAGGCAGCGCGCGGTGGCCATAACGGTCGCCGATCTGAGGATCGCCATAGATGGCACGGTACACGGCGAGACGGATGCGGTTGTCCTGGGGCGAAAGAGGCAGGACTTCGATTTGATTGTCGACCTGAGTGACGCCTTCAATGCGCTTAACGACGTTCTCTGCGTCGGATTTCAAGGTGGGTCTGGTTACAGCGCCTAGTAAAGTCACCGTACTTCCATTAATCCGGAAAGCCAAGTCGTCAAAAATTGTGTAATACGGGAGCATTACGAGTTGATGGCGAATCTCCTGCGCCATCCTGGATTCGTTGGCCGGGCCTTGGACATAAGGGTCGTTATGGGCCTTTTGCGCCAACAAAGGTAAGGGCGCCAGCAGGCTTACGGCGGCAATAAGTGGAGTTACTATTCTTCGCATGATCTTTTCTCTCCACTTATTGAGATTCCGCAAACCGGCGGAAGTTACCATCGTCCACGGCTAGGACATTCGCGGGGCCTCTTCGAACGCCACCAGGCTCTTGCCGCTGGATAACTTGGTTTTTCTGCAGCGCACGATTTGGCCGGGCTGAAATTGCCAGTTTTCGTTCTCCGGCACGGTGTCGATGATACGGTAGAAGTCCCGCCCCACGTGTTCGGCCCGCACGCGCCGCAACACGTTTAAGCCTTCTCCCACCAAGTTGACAAAGATCTCCGTTTCTTTCCCAGGGGGCACTTGGACGGCGGCCGGCGGCGGCTCAGGCGGCAAAATGGGCCGCGGATCTGTCGCAACGGGAACCGGCGGCGGCTCCTGCACTACCGGCTCCGGGACGGGCGCGGGCTGGAACACGGGTTTCGCGGGAACGAAGGCGGGTGTAAAGCTCGCGGCCGGCACTGCCACGTCCCCGGCCGTCATTACGCTTCCAGCCGTCAAGCCTAGGCTCCTGGGAGCGCGGGTGCTCATGCGGACGCGATCGATGGTCGTGAACACGAAAGTGGCGACGAGCCAGGCAAGCGCAAGCCACTTATCGTACAAATCGTGCGCGGATGCCTCCGGAGCTTTCAAAAGCAAAGCGAAACCGAAACCGCTGGCGAGAGCTACGCAAAGACCCGCGATGGCGGCGAACGCCAGGCTTTGCCAGCCGGACCGGTAGCCTTGGCGGTCATAAGCGAACAGCACCAATAGCAGAGTCAGACCGCCAATGCTGCTCAGATACCCAAATTCCCCGTCCGATACGGCGAAAGCGAGGGCGATAGCGACAACTGCCGTTAGCAGCGCTACCGAATCGATGCGGGATGGTTCCATAGTCAATAGAGACGCACAATTCTAGCCCGCCGTTGTCCGTTATACTTAATGTAAACGCACAATGGGTGCCAAACGCGCTGTGCGCTTGTAATAAAGAGCCTTACTCGAGGAGTTTCCGTACCCAATCATGTTTGATGTATTCCGCAGCCGCGAAAAAAGTGTGCGCTTACTGTTAGGAGCCATGCTCGTATTGGTCGCGGGCTCGATGCTGGTCTACCTGATTCCCGGCGGCGTGGGCGGTTCGGGCTCCACCAGCGACAACGTTGTGGCCTCGGTCGGCAAGGATCAGATCACCGCGTCCGATGTCCAGCGGGAAATCCAGCGCATCACGCGCGGCCAGAGCAATTTGCCGAAAGGCATTCTGGCCATGTATATCCCGACCATCGTGAACCAGCTCGTGGAGCAGAAGGCGTTGGCGTACAAAGCGCGCGAGATGGGCTTGAGCGTGTCCGATGAGGAGCTGGGCAGCGTTATTCAATCGACGTTCGCGGCGCAAATGGGCGGCAAGTTCGACATGCAGATCTATCGTTCGTTCCTGGCGCAACAAGGAATGACAGACCGGAGCTTCGAAGAGCAGCAGCGGGAGGCCATGCTCGGCGCGCGCCTGGAGAGCATCGAAAAGCAGGCGCTCATTGTGTCCGACCAGGACGCACGGGCCGAGTACCAGCGCAAGAATCTCAAAGTGGGGCTCGCCTATCTCAAGTTCGAAGGTAAGGATTTCGTCGCGAAGGTGAGCAAGGATCCGGCCGCTGTCAAAGCGTACTTCGAGAAGAATCGCGGGCAATTTCGCATACCGGAGAAGCGCGATGTTGGAATCGTGGCCGGGACCACGGCGGATTTCATGCAGAAGGTGCAGGTTTCCGATGGTGAGTTGCAGAAGGAATATCAGGAAAGCCTCGATAGCTTCCGCACTCCCGAGCGCGTAAGAGTGCGCCACATTCTCATCAAGACCCAGGGCAAGCCCAAGGAAGAAGCGCCCAAGTTAAAGGCCAAAGCGGAGGACCTGCTCAAACAACTCAAGGGCGGCGCGGATTTCGCCGAGCTGGCGAAGAAGAATTCAGAAGACACCGGATCGGCCGAGAAGGGCGGCGAACTTGGTTGGATTGTCAAAGGGCAAACTGTTCCGAACTTCGAGAAGGCGGCGTTTTCGCTCCAACCGGGCGCTCTGAGCGCCATCATTGAAACCGAGTACGGCTACCACATACTGCAGATCGAAGAGAAACAGACGGCCCACACCCAGACGTTCGAAGAAGCGAAGCCGCAGTTGCTCGCAGAGGCCAAAAAGCAGGCAGCCTCGGACAATCTCAGTAAGGCGATGGAAGCGGCGCACAATGAGGCGCTACGCACTCCGGCTCAAGAGTCTGCCATCGCTACCAAATATGGTTTGAAATATTTCAAATTGGACAACATGACGACGAACACGCCTCTGCCCGAGCTGAATAGCATGCCTGAGTTGACGAACGCTATTTTCGCGGCTGTTAAAGGCGCGACCACCGATGTGGTTAACGTGGACGCGCAGGGGAAAGCGGCGTTCGCAACCGTTTCGAACATCGTGCCCGCGCGGAACGCCGAATACGCGGAAGTACAGAGCGAAGTCCAGCAGCGCTTCGTGACGGCGGAAGCCGATCGGCTAGCGGAAGAGGCCGCCAAGCAGGCGGCGGACCGCGCTCGCAAGGGCGAGAGCCTCGAAACGATCGGCAAGGCATATGGCTTGAGCGTCAAAACGGCGGCGCCCTTTACAATCGACGGTGCGGCGGAAGGCATAGGAGCGGCCACGCAGTTAGCGGCGGCGTTCGAAGCCAAGCCAGGCGGCATCGTGGGACCCATAGCGGCCCAATCCGCGCAGTTTGTCTGCCGCGTAGCGGAAAAGATCCCAGCGGATATGAATCAATTCACGAGCAATAAGAGCGCCATGGTGCAGGCGATCGAGCAGCAGAAGCAACAGGTGCAGCAGCCATTGTTTCGCGACAGCATAGTTAACGATTTGAAACGGCGCGGCAAAATCAAGATCAACGAAGCGGCAATCCGTAAGATCGCCGGTTCGTTCGAAGGCTGAGAACACCGTTTGCTCTCACAAGTCATCGATTTCATCCACGGCCTGACGGATCCCGACCGGCTGATCAGCCTTCTTTCGACAGTGTTGAGCGGCTGGGAAGGTTACCTGGTTCTGTTCCTCATTGTGTTTGCCGAGAGCGGCATGCTGCTCGGTTTTTTTCTGCCGGGCGATTCCATGCTGTTTACAGTCGGCGTGGTCGCGGGCGCGGGCAAATTACCGATCGGATTCACGATCGCCTTGCTGACGATCGCCTCCATTCTGGGCGATGGCTGCGGATTTTTCCTGGGGAGCACGCTCGGCCATTCGTTATTTCAAAAAAGAACGGGCTCACGTTTTTTCCGCCGCGAACATCTGGATCGCACGCACGAATTTTACGAACGGCATGGCGGGAAGACGATCATCCTTGCAAAGTTCCTGCCGATAATACGCACCTTTGCGGCATTTATTGCGGGCGTCGGCAAGATGCATTATTCACGATTCCTTCTATTTAACGTGGTGGGCGCGGCGGGTTGGGTAACGTCGATGATCACGCTTGGGTATCTGCTCGGAAACGTGCCCATCGTGCGCCGCAATTTCCAAATGTTCGTGCTGGCGATTATCGTCGTTTCACTGATCCCGGCGGTTTCGCAGGCACTGAAGTCGCGGAAAAAGTCCCCGGCGGTTAGTCAGAAGTGAATCCCTCCGCCGCAGACCAGCACTTCACCGGTCACGTAATCCGATAGCGGCGAACAGAAGAAGAACACGGCACTGGCGGCATCGTCCGGTCCTCCGATGCGGCCCAAGGGAATTGCGCGAGCGGCCTGTTCACGTACTTGTTCCTGCATCCCGACGCGCAATTGCCTTTCGCCGATTGCGATGCTGGTGGCGGCATCTTCCATGGGACGGGTGAGCCGCGTATCGATCAAGCCAAAGCCAACCGCGTTAACTGTAACGTTGTACCGGCCCCACTCCTTGGCGAGAGTTTTCGTCAGACCCACGACCGCCGCTTTGCCGGATGAATAGCCGGACTGACCGGCATTGCCATCGAGGCCGGAAATGGACGTGACATTCACTATTTTTCGGACAACCGGCGCGCCCGCGTCCCTCTCGGCTTTCGCTTTTTCGCGAATCCAGGCAGCGGCCGCGCGCAGAATGCGGAAAGGCGCCACTACGTGTATATCGAGCATTGCTTGAAATTGCTCGTCGGTCGTCTTTTGAATGACGCTGTCCCAGGTATAGCCCGCGTTGTTCACGACGATATCGACGGAGCCGAACTCACGAATGAGCATCGTTACGAGGTCGTCCGGCACTCCGGGAGATGTGAGATCGCCAGTAAACATTGCCACGCGGGCTCCGTCGGAAGGAGCGATCGCCGCCCGTGTTTCTTCCAGCGCCGATTCATCGATATCCGCAAGCAGGACGTGCGCTCCGGAAGCTGCAAGGACTCGTGCGATAGCACGCCCGATTCCACGCCCTGCTCCGGTAACGAGAGCGGATTTATTCGCGAGAGATATGTTCATCAATTCACTATCCATCCATTATGCTGTTTGCGGACCGGCCAACCGCCTGCATTTTTGGCTCAGACCTTCCATGTCAATGAAACAATCCGCGATCCGGAGTGGTCTTTCTATCTACATGTGCTTTGAGACCTCCGCCCTAGGATTGCCGGTATGAGCGCCGGAACTATTCCATGGAAGGAAACGGAGGTCGAGGAAGGCGTTGCGCCGCTGCGGCCCCGGCAAATCCTGGGGGGCCGGTATTTTTGGGCGCTTCTCATCTACTCTGTTGCGCTGCTATCGATCACCGGGGCGATCGCGGTCCGGAGACATCTCTGGTGGGATGAACTCGATGTCTATTACATAGCCATACAGCCCACCTTCCGCGCTATCGCGAATTCGCTGTCTTTCGGACTGGATTGGCAGCCGCCCACGTACTACGTTCCGCTTCATTTCCTCGTGCAATGGTTCGGCGGAACTCCGCTCGTCTTGCGGTTGATTGCGATTATTCCCTATTGGCTGGCGACACTCGTGCTGTATTTTACGGTTGCTCGCCGGACGGCTCCTATCTACGGCTTTCTGGCGATGCTATTCCCGACTTTGACGCTCGCCTTTACTTACTCGTTCGAAGCCCGCCCCTACGCGCTGGTGTTTCTCTTTAGCGCTTGCGCCTTTCTATCGTGGCAACTTACGCACGAAACCCAAGCCAGACGCTTTGCGTTGCCTGCTTTGACTCTCAGCATCGGCGCGGCCTTCGCTGTTCATTACAATGCGTGCCTAGTCGTTTTGCCGCTTCTCGCGGGTGAAGCTATTTTAGCGGCGCGACGCCGTGCCTTCGATTTTCCTGTCTTACTTTCTATTTGTTGTGGGGCATTTCCGGTGTTGTTTCTGTTCCCGAATATACTGGCTCACCAACATTTTGAAGTGGTGCCCACCAGCACGGCACTCCTGGAGCGGCTCAGCACTGCTTATGGGATGCTATTTTCCCACGCGAGTCTGCTTTCGTTGGGCATTCTGGTGGCTCTGGCCATCTGGCTTGCTTTGCCGCGAAAGAACGGCGGCGAGGATCGAGTACTCCTGAGTGACTTTGAAAGTCTCCCGATAGCGGTTGGGGGCGTGTTTTTGAGCATCCCGATAGTGTTTTGCGTGGTGTCTCATTTTACTCAGACTTACTATCCGCGATATGTAATTGAGACCGTGATCGGAGCCGCTATCGTTTTCGTATTTGTTGTGCATGGCTTGCGACGGGCGATTCCGGATCTCGCCAATGTTCTGGTCGTGATCTTAGTGGCCGGGGCTATGTTTTTATCATTAAAACGCCTGCGTACTCCGGATGAACACGGATGGGGGACCTTCACGCTTTATGCCGAGCTGTTCAACCGGAATAATAAGGCTGTATACGATTCCAAAGAGCCCGTGTTACTCGGACAGGGCTCCTACCTGCTAGCTCTCCACTATGGTGAGGCGGGTCTGCGCGAACGCGCCTTTCATGTGATTGGAGAACCGGGCAGCAACATGACTCCATTTGCACAATCCGACCGGATGACCTACATAGCCTTGGAACGTTTGGTTCCGGGTGGAATCCACGCGCCGGACTACAATTCTTTTGTACGCGAGCATTCTCGTTTTTTAATGTACGAACCGGACCAGTGGGTATTTGACCGATTGCTAGCGGATGGCCAAGAGATCAAGGTACGCGCCAGGCTGATGGAGAGGCCGCTGTACGAAGTCATTGTGAAATCCGGTCCGGGAAAGTCGTAGCTCTCGGGTTAAGCAACTCGAGCGGCAATCTGGCTGACAGCGCGGCGTGCTTCCAGAATGGACGTGCGGTGATCCATAATCCCAGTGAGATCGGAATTCGCGAATGCGATGCGTCCATGTGGATTCTGGCGGAGCACGTCCCCGGGCGCGGGCTTTCCGTCGCGTCCGAAAAAGAATCCCGGCTGGGGACTCAAATAGGCGTGTCCCCAACGGTTCAAGATAATGCCGGCGATATCGCGATGGGCATCGAAGCCCGCAGCCGCAAACAGCGTAGTGAATTGCTCCCGGATCTGCCGCTCGTAGGCGCGAAAGGGCGTGGAGAACAGTTCCGTGCGTCCGCGCGTAATCTGCTCTTGCAGCGTGAGTCCAGGCTTTGAGAACAAGATTTTCAGCGTCAGGACTACCGGCGAATCCGGGCCGAGGGCGGCCGGATCTGTTCCGAATGTCGCCATCTTGCGCATCGTAAGATAATTGCCGATTCCTTCAAACCACTGGCATTCCGTCAAGCCGAGTTTATATAGAAATTTCCAATTGCGAACGGCCACGTTTGCCATCAGGCAGGGCGCACGATAGAACTGGCCGTATGCGTCGCGGTGTGCCGCCGGCAAATCGCGAACGACATGCTTGGTCGTCCAGCTTCCGTTCGCCATGACGACAGTCTTCGCCAAAACGCGGTATAGCTTGCCATTGCGCGTGTAGAGAATCTCGACCGCGCGTGCCGTGCCAGGTTCGCCTTGATGCTTCACGGACACGACTGTCGCGTCCAAGCGAATCCGCGTCGCTTGCTTCTTGCGATCGAGCGCTCCGAGCCGGACGGCGCCGCGGCAGATCTCTTTCATCGACGCTCCGCCCGAAATCGCATCGGGGACCAGTTGCTTCAGAATATGGCGCGCCACACCGGTATTGCCGCCCGGAAACATCTGCGCGCCTTGCTTGTAATCCCACGGCAGAAGTACGTCCGGTGCATATTCGCAATAGCCGGACAGTACATCCGCGCCGAGTCCGGACCCGCCGCCCGAAATGGGCGATAGAAACGTGCGGATCGTTTCCACGCTCAAGCCATACGCTTCGACCAGATGGTTTTCGATTGTCATGCCATCCAGATGACGCGAGGCCGCGTCGCCGTGCTCTTTGGGCTGGAACCGGTGCGCCGAAAACGGCTTTCGGTCCGTCTCGCGCATGCTCAGCCATTCGCGCTTGGTTTGCTCCGGGAGCGGCGCTCCGGCAAGCCTTTTTCCCCAGGGGTCGGTCAGCCACAGCCCCTCCGGCTTGCCGAACTTCGCTCCGAAGAAAAACCCGGAAGTTGGGCCGCCCACCGGATAGGGCGCGGTCTGGATTTTGAACTCCGGCTGGGACCCTGCCCATTTTTGATACTGGAACTGCCGCCAATCGATACCGACCGAATCGTAAAACTCGGCCAGAAACGTTCCGCTCAGCGGAGGAAAGCAGGCCGCCGATCCCTGATGCGCCGTCAGCCGCTGGCCATCGACTTCGAATTCGTTGCGCTTCGCTTCACCACCGAAAATTGGATGGTTATCAAGGATCAGGCAAGTGGCCCGTTGCGCTGGGCGCCCGGCGCTTCTCTGTAGAAATAGCGCTGACGCCAAGCCGCTGATGCCGCCGCCTATCACAATGCAATCGAACTCCTCGCCGGTTTCGATGGTGCCGCGTGGCGCGCCTTCGAACGCGTGATCGCGGATCTTATGGCCCGCCGTCATCACTTCATAGGTGTTGCCGTTCGAGTGCGCATAGTCGCCGATACCCCCGTAGCCGGTCCAATCTTCTTTTCCGAGTAGTTGCAGGGGCGCGACGGAACCGAGCAGCATGCTCCCGGCCGCAAGCAGCGTCGAGTTCAGCAAATCGCGCCGTTCGATGGGCGCGTTCATTCCTAGTGCATCGTTGTCTTTTGAAACCATAGGTCAAGAGGATAAAAATCGCCTAAATACAGCATCAAGTATTTGGGGCTATGGTACGACAGACCGGCGCTCACGTTCCGCGAACTGATCAATCGCGTCAAGTGGTTTGGAGAGGTGATCATCACCGCGATTCGCCAGGTGAATCGATCTCCCAATACCGCTGTAATGCCTTCCAATCTGACTGTTCCACTTTGCTCGACAGAACGTGATCGGCTGCCGTGTTGAGGAGCGGGTTGAATTGTCTAACGCGTGGGATGGGCGGCGAACCGTGCATCTGAAAAGTCCTCACGTTCCTCAAGCGGCTGCCGTGGCAAAAAGCGCAACGCGGCTCTGGCTTGTTCGTGCCGAAACGCTGCGATGCGAACTCATGTCATTACCCGCGACGGGCAAATAGACCGGCCCACGCTCATTCTGTTGCACTAGCCCGCCGGATTCAGGGTGGCTCAGAAGAAGTCTCCGGCTCAGTTCGCAGTCGCCAATTTGAATTGCCTCGGCAAAAGTTCGGACCTGTACCTCTCTGGTTAGCCGGGTTGGCGCCCAGCGCACCGCGGCTATGTATCAAGATCAATTGAGTCACAAGCGCAACTCCGCTCAATCCCAAAAGAATTCCTCCGGCATCGCGCAAGGTGTCGAGGAATTCGTGCTTGTATCGCTGTCGCGCGCCCGGCTTGATGAACACGCGCGTTACGCGGCGATAGTCCGATGCACTGTCGTGCAGACGATCCGGAAACCACTGAATTTCAATCCAATCGCTCGTTTGCGTGCATTGAGCCGGCTCGCCTCTTCTCCGCTAAACTCGTCGCGAATGTCAAAGGCGACCAGAGATCGGCTCCATCTGCAGAGAGAAAGGATGGATATAGCGGATCGATAGCTCGATCGCCGTTCTCATTGCGCTCGAAGACACGTGTGCTCACTTGCAGGCGTGGCCCGAACCTCATGGCATCCGATGGAGTAAAAGGCGCGCATTGCGCGAAGTCACTCGAGAGGCGAGCTTCTACTCGACGGGAAAACAGAGAAAGGAAAATCTGATTCCAGGTATCATTCGACTTTTCCGCGTAAATGGATTGCGCCTCGAGGTTGGCGCAAGAGCGGCGACTTCGCGAACATCATCAGCCGTTTAAGCATTTCTTGGCTATCTTTTCAGAAATTTCCGGCGAATCCCTTTCATGATGCGCTCGCCGAGAAGTCCGAATGGCTGGTCGGTAGTGAGATATGTCCACGTTGCGCCGCGCTCGAAGCGCGCTTCATCCTGGAACTGAATCTCTCCATTCCGGATTTCGGCTGCAGCAAATGCATTCACGATATCTTCTTTCACGCGCCGATGGAAATCGTCATATATGTCGCGTACGCCCGTTAGAAATTCGTATAGCGGATCACGGCCACCCCAGGAAACCCAATGAATGCCGCCTCTCAACTCGGCGACATTTGCAAGGTAATCGGCCCACACATCGTCGATAACGGCCAGGGCCAGACGGCGTCCAGCGGTTTCGAGCGCGCTTTCGCCAACACTCCGGAGCAGTTCGCCAAAGTGTTCTTCCGGCAGCATCGAAGCAATGCTCCAGTCAGGCGATAGCAGAATTTCGCGGCGCATCCCGCACACTTCGCGCCGATGGTGCTCGATGACGGATTCATACTTCCAGAGCGTCTCGCGGATCTCCAGATTCTGACTCTCAGCGGTGCGCTGCACGCTCTCGACATCCGGATTTCCGGCGATACCGAAGCGCACTAGCAAGTCATCTTCGAGACTAATGAAGAAACGAGACGTACCCGGATCGCCCTGGCGCCCGGCGCGTCCGCGGAGCTGGTTATCAATCCGCCTCGCTTCGTGACGGGTGGTCCCAATAACGTACAGACCGCCAAGCTCCACGACCTGGCGGCGGCTTTGAGGCGGATTGCCTCCAAGCAAAATATCAGTTCCCCGCCCCGCCATATTCGTTGAAATCGTCACGGCCCCGAGCGCGCCCGCCTGCGCGATAATCTCCGCCTCGGCCGCATCGTTCTTGGCATTTAATACGGAATGGGGAATGCTGGCAGTCTGCAATTGAGCGCTCAATTGTTCCGAGCTCTCCACGCTTGACGTGCCGACCAGGATGGGGCGGCCGGTCCGGTGGACGCTTTGAATTTCTTTTAACAGCGCACGATTGCGCGCGTTTTTGTCCGCATATACAATGTCCGGCAGATCTTTGCGAATCACCGGACGATTGGTAGGAATGACCGTTACCGGCAGCTTATAGATCTTCCAAAACTCTTCCGTTTGCGTGGCGGCAGTTCCCGTCATTCCGCAGATGCGTTCGTACATACCGGCCAGACTCTGCACCGTAATCGAGCCGAGTATGCGGCCTTGCGTCTTCAGCCCAACGCGTTCCTTTGCTTCAATGGCGGATTGCAAGCCGGCCGGCCAGCGCCGGTTCTGGGCGATACGGCCCTTGAATTCATCCACCAATTCGATCGAGTCATTCTTGACGACATAATCGATATCCCGTTTCAGCAGCGCGTGCGCGTGCAGCGCGTCCTGCACCGCGGTCAAAATGCGGAAATTCGGTTCGTCAAATAAACTCCCGCATCCGAGCGCTCCTTCTACACGGCGGATGCCCGCATCAGTCAACTGTACATTGCGCGCGAACTCATCAATGAAGTAGTGCGCGCGCGGCCGAAGCGCGGCCACCACCGAATCGGCACGGTGCGCAAGCATCGGATCTTCAGGCACTCCACCCGCGATGACGAGCGGGATGCGCGCCTCATCGATCAGGATCGAATCTACTTCGTCAATTACAGCGAAGGCGAACGGCCTATGAACCAGTTCGCCGGCGCTTCGAGCCAGGCCGTCGCGCAGGTAATCGAAACCCACTTCGTTCGCAGTTGCATACGTAACATCGCTCAGGTAAGCGGCACGGCGCTCCGCGGCGGTCATATGTTGCGAGATATGCGCGACGGACAATCCGAACCATTCGTAGATTCCGCCCATCCAGAGCGCATCGCGGCGAGCAAGATAATCGTTCGCGGTCAGCACATGCACGCCGCGGCCTTGGAGCGCGTACCAGACCACGGCGGGAACGGCAGCCAGCGTTTTTCCTTCGCCGGTCTGCATTTCCGCGATATGACCGCGTTGCAACACGAGTGCACCGGACAGCTGCACTTCGAACATCCTCAGGCCCAGCACGCGCTCGGCGATTACCGCGGCCTGCGCGAACACTTCAACGACATCGGGGCTATTGCGAAGGCCTGCCGCAGCGGACTTGATTCGACCGTCGGGAAGCGCTGACAATTCTTCGCGCCGCCGCGCGATTGCAATCAAGTTAGCCTCGTGCTCACGATCCACCAGGCCAAAAAAACGCTTTAGCTTGGCAAGTGACAACGCCGGCAATTTACTCGCACCGCAAAGCCACGATCGGATCCACGCTCACAGCCCGGCGCGCGGGAATATAAGTCGCGATAGCAGCCGTAGCCACCAGGATTATAGACACCGATAGGAGTGTAACGCCATCGTTTGCAGGAACGCCGTACAGCAAATTGGACATGAGGCGAGTCGCTGCAAGAGATACCGTCAAACCGGCAAACAGGCCCGCGACGATCAAGGGGGTTGCTTCGCGAGTGACCAGGCGAAGGACGTCGCTGGGCTTTGCGCCGAGCGCCATCCGAATACCGACTTCATGCGTGCGCTGAGTAACCGAATAGGACACAATTGCATACAAACCTACGCAAGCCGTCAGCAAGGCGGTCCCGGCAAAGATGACTAAAAGGAGCAGGCACAGGCGCGTAGGCCCTAGAGCTACATCGGCCAATTCCTGTAACGTCTGGACGTTATACACCGGCTGCTCGCCATCCATGGCTAGCACTTGCCGTCTGACTGGCTCGGCCAATGCCGCCGGATCCGAACGCGTTCCTATTAAGAGCGCCATGTCGCGGCCGGCCTCGGCGTGCTGCCAGAGCGGAACATAAATCTCCGGCGATGCCGGATCACGGAGATCATGCACTTGACGCGAGGCAATTTGCCGGGAATCCTTCACCATCCCTACGATTTGCACGTTCTCACTTAGAGCAGATTCCACGGGAGCGCCGCGCGTATCGTATTGGCCTTCCAGACGGATCTGCTTACCAATTACATTTTCTTTCGGGAAGTAGATTTGGGCGAACCGCTCGTTGACGAGGGCGACCCTTGGAGTTTGGGGTACGTCCTGTTCGGTCAGAAAGCGGCCGGCACGGAGTGGCGTACGAATCACCGTGAAGTACGAGGGAGTGACCACTCGATAATCCGCAGTGGCGCGGTCCGTCGTATTCAAGGAGCGTCCCGGAATGGAGAAGTTTCTAAGCGCGGCGCCGTCCATAGGACGAATTGAGGACGCCGCCACATCGACCACGCCGGGCAATGAGTGCACGCGCCGCAACAACTCGCGAAAAAAGTTCGCGGCGTCTGTGCCCCGGCGATATTTCAACTCCGGCAAGGCAATGCGCATCGTCAGTACGTGGTCCGGCCGGAAGCCGAGGTCCAAAGACATCATCTGCCGATAGGTACGGACCATTAATCCGGCGCTGACGATCACGACGAAAGCAAGCGTCACTTCTAAGAGGACGAGCGCTCCCCGTATCGATCCGGCTCGACGGTCCGTAACAGACCGCGTGCGGCTTTGGCGAAGATTGGCGGACACGCCTCGCCATGAAATGAAGAGAGCTGGCGCCGAACCGAACAGAATACCTAACGCAAGAGCCACCGAAATACTGACGATAAAAGCTGCGGGAGTGGCATGAATCTCAGACTCCTCTCCGATGTATTGGGCGGGGATGAGGGCGAGAATCGGATTCAACGCCCACATTCCGAGCAGGAACCCTAGCGCTCCCGCGATCACGGAAAGCAAAACGCTCTCGGTCAGAAATTGGCGGGCCAACCGGGCGGGCGTCGCGCCGACAGCGAGCCGCGTGCCGATTTCGCCGGCGCGCGCCTTGGTCCGAGCCAACAGCAGGCCGGCAATATTTGCGGACGTGATCAGGACAAGCATGGCCACTACGCCCAGTAGCAGGTAGAGAGCGGTCCTCAGGTCTCCCACAACGGCCGTCCGGATATCGTATGGCACAAAGACCAGTCCCGCATATTCGGGGTACGCGCGGCTATACTGCGCTTCCATGCGATGCGCCAGGTATTGAAGCTCGGGTTTGGTTTGTTCCGCGGATAGGCCCGCTTTTGCTACGCCGGCAATTGCCAGAGTGCGGTGCGAGCGGTCGCTCGAGGCTGGGTCTAATGCCAGCGGCGTGTAAATGTCCGCTCCCCATTGCTGGAATCTCCGTGGCATGATTCCTACAACTTTGTAAGGAGTGCCGTCCAGCTTGATGGTCCTTCCGACGAGCGCCGGGTTGCGGCCGAATCGCCCGGTCCAAAGCCTGTACGTAACGACTGCCACGTTCGGCGCTCCAGGTTCGCCTTCTTCCTTTGTGAACACTCGTCCAAGGATCGGCGATACTCCATACAACGAAAAAATATTGACGGTTGCCTGCACCACGGGCACGCGCTCGGGAGTCTCCGGCCGGCCCACATTTTCGGCAAGCGTCGCATTTAAGTGATGGATCGCAAAGAAGCCATCAAACGAGCGATCAAGACGCGCGATATCGAAAAACTCGGGAGCCGAAAACGATCCCAACTCCGATTTGTTCCTGGTAAATTGTTGCGTCAGACGCACCACGCGGTTGGCCTGCGGGGTTTGTCCAAAGTGGATATACGCACCATCGAGAATGCTGAACAGCACCGCGGTGGATCCGATTCCCAGCGCCAGCGTCAATACTGCGACTAAAGAAAACCCCGGATTTCGTAATAGAAGCCGAAGGCCATAGCGAAGATCCTGCAGCATCGTGTTCACGAAGGCTCCTATTCTCACGTCGCGAACTCGATCCTTGAGCTCTTCTACACCGCCTAGCTCTTGGCGCGCGTACCGCACGGCTGCAGCGCGGCTCATCCCAGACCGCATCTTCTCTTCAATCAGGAGATCGAGATAGCCGCCGACTTCCTGTTCGAAATCTCTATCCAGCCGCTCTTTACGGAGGATGTTTCGCCAAAAGGTATAGAACTGACGAATCACGACGGCAATTCCTACGTCGCTTGCAACGCATTCGCGATGGCAAGCGAAATACGCTCCCATTGATCCATTTCAGTTTCGAGCTGGCGGCGGCCTAACTTGGTGAGACGATAAAACTTGGCCCGCCGATTGGTTTCCGACTCGCCCCAGGTGGAAGCTAACCAGCCCGCCTCTTCCATCCGGTGCAGAGCCGGGAAAAGAGAGCCGGGCTTTACTTCGAAAGTCCCATTCGTGATCTGCCCTATGCGTCGCGAGATTCCCATCCCATGCAGATTTTTGAGGGCAAGGGCCTTCAATATTAATAGATCCAAAGTTCCTTGGAGAAGTTCCGATCGGGAGGACGCCATGCGAGTCTTATAGAGATCCTATAAGGAACATGGCACGTTTCTTATAGACTGTCAATAGGAAAACAGCGCTATCTTAACTGGTACGTCTTGCTGAACCCGTTTCGAAGATTTGTCACCCTGTAGCTGCCGTTCGAAGCCACGGATGCTTTTAACATATTTCCCTTACACTCGTCGGTTGGCTCTAAGTTCGCGATCATTTTCTCATCCGTGTTGATTTCTTTGGGGATGCGGAGAGCCAGATGCACTTGCCAGATATCTTCGATTCCTGGCGATTTTCGAAGCGTCTCGAATACACTTTCCGGTCCACCTTTGCGCGGACCGTTGTTCATCACCGCGACTTTCGGCTGAATCGCCCACACAAACTGGGGCGAATTGGAACGATCGAGGCCATGATGCGAAGTCTGGAACAGATCCACTTTCCCGATCAGGTTGTTCGGACAAACCAATTTCTGTTCATAGTTCCACGTCAGGTCGCCCATGTCGATGAATTTGAATTTTCCAAATTTCAGAAGGAAACCGACGCTTTGATCGTTGTCGGGGTCCTGCTCCGGCCCGTGTGCTTTGAAGTCCGCACACGCCGCGTTATTCGCGCCGGCTCCCTTCAGGGGTTTATCGATGGCTTGGCCGGCCGACGCGATTACCTGAATATCCACTCCTTTGAGCGGGATGCGGTCGCCCGCTTTCAAGACCTTACGTTTTCCGGCGCTCAACTCTTCGTACGCTTTGTAAGCCGCCGCTACTGGAGGGCGGTTTATCTCGACGGATTCACCATGGTCCATGTACGTGCCGATGGGAATCATTTTCGCAAGGGCCGCCATGCCTCCAATGTGATCGGCATGAAAATGCGTGGTGAGCAGAACATCGATCTTCTTGAGGCCGGCCTGCTGCGTGCCCGCAAAGATTCTTTTGGCGTCGCGATCGTCGGGCGTCCGGTTACCTGTATCCACCAATAGGGACTCTCCGCTCGGAGCCACGATCAGAGTTGCGGCTCCTCCCTCGGCATCAATCCAATAGATGTCGAGCGTGGATGGAGCGGCAAACGTGATCGCCGCGCAGAAGAATGCCGGCAGCAGTAGAAGCGCTTTGCACATATGTCGAACCTAGTGTACGTCGTGTTCAGGTAGAGGATAGTAGCCTTCCTGCAAATCGCGCACGGCCCAGGCGTGCCGATGCAGCAACGCTTCCCAGTGCTGGGCGTCTTCGGGCGCATAGCTGTAGAAGCCGCGACCGTTGATTGTTCCGCGGTCGCCGTTCTGCCACATTTGTTCCAGGGTTTTGGGCAGTTCGGAAGTATTCGACAGAGTCGGCAACACGCCTTGCATGGCTTTAGCATAGAGCGCGGGGCCGCCGGTGATGTCGATCCAGCGGAAGGGTCCGCACAGCGTGGACCAGAGGCCGCAGACGTTGCGGAATGCGCGATCGATGGTTTCAGCATCGGCGACGCCCGTTTCGAGAAGATGCAGGGCTTCGCGATACATGGCGTAGGCCATACGATTCGCAATGAAACCGGGCACATCCTTTTGGACCAGACAGGATTCTTTTCCGATCCGTTCCGCGAGAGTTGCGGCGGTCCGGATCGCCGCGTCGTTGGTATGCTCGCCGCGAATCAGCTCGAGAAAGCGAGTGGCATAGGCAGGCTGGCACCAATGCATGCCTAGAAATCTGCCAGGATGGCGGCGCGGCTGCTGCAAGGACGTGATCGGAATTGCGGACGTATTGCTTGCGATTGGCACATTGTCATCTACGACTGCTTCGATTTGTTCGAATACTTGCTGCTTAATGGCGAAATCTTCGACCACGCTCTCGATCACGAATGCGCAGGGAGCGAAATCGGCGAGCAAGGGCGCTGTGATGTATCGTTCGGGCCAATTTTCGGCGAGCGATGCGGGAAAATTAGCCCGTTCGATCAATTCCGCGATGGCGTTGCCTATATAATGGCGGGCGATTTCGTGCGTGTCGCGACCGACCGTGTAGCCGATGACGCGAAATCCATGCGCGAGCAGGCAGGCTGCGATTCCTCGGCCCAAGAAACCCACGCCGGCGAGACCGATAGTATCCGTATCCGTATCCATATCTTCTCAGCGTAAGGCGATCACTGCGCCATCCCGAGGTGGAAGCGTCACGGTGATCCGCTGGCCATTGACTGAGAGCTCCCGGTTTGCCCAGACATCGGTGGCACTCTGGAATTTTGGCCCTTCTTCGCCAATCGTGACAGTGATTGCCGCGGTGCTTCTGGCCGGATTTGTGAGCCAAAGATAATTCCCACCTGGCCCCTTGTGCAGCCGGCTTTGGACCGCTGCATTGTCGCTCTGAATCCGCGGCTGCACGTTTGCCAATTTCAGGAGCTCTGCAAAAAACAACTTCGATTCAGAGGAATGGTGGAGATAGTAGCCTGCCCCCGGAAACGTGCCCACAAGAAGAGTGCGCCCCCGGCCGTGCTGGTTTTCAACCGCCGCCACATGGCCGTTAACATACTGTCCTACGGGCCGGCCAGCAGCAGCCGGCTCATATTCCTGCAGAAAATAACGGCCATTGATATGACGCCCGTTTACTGTCAGGACTAGCTTTTCAAGCAAGTCTGGCGTGAATTCAACGTAACGTTCGTGTGCCCCAAAGAATTCGTCGAGACCGTAATTCGGTTGCGTTTCACCTGCATGTCCATGGTCTCCGAAGTACGCGGGCAGCCCTTCGCTAATTAACGTGCCTCCCTGCTCCACATAAGCTCGAAGCTTGGCGACTGTTTCTTTCTTGAGCATCAGCGGGTATGGCAAATAGACGATCTTATATTCGGCAAGATCGTCGACCGAGACAAAATCGGCCTGAATGTTCGAATCGAAGAATGCCTGATACGCTCCGCGGATGGACTGCGCATAAAAATTCGTATCGCCCTGCTGGACATAATTGAATAATTCAGATTCAGGAGCGAAGACGAGCCCGATGTCGCCTTTCACCGGATGAGATTTCCATAAATCGGGATGCGAGTTTGCCCAGCGGGCGAACTGGCCGGCCATCTCGGCCCGAGGCGTGACCGAGCCATCCATGCCGAAAGGTCCGAACGCGCCGAATAGCGGACCGTCGAGAAGGGGCCGCCAGCGTGGGTAAAGGATGCCGGTAGCGCCTCCCGCACACGAAACAAGGTTCCACAAGCGGACGTCGTTCTCGTCGGGAATTCGTCCATCGTCGCGCGGACGGTGAATCACCTGCGGCTGCATCCACAGCGGCCCGGCTTCGGCCTCGGCGTGCCAGAACGGCTTGCCGCGAGAACCCGCCGCGTACCAGATCGACGGCCTGAAACTGCTTCCACGGCTCATCGCCTTTGCGCGATGCCACGAACGTGAAGCCCCACACATCGACATCCGCAGCCGAGCGCCATTCATTGTGCGCGCTCGACGGCAACGACTCCAAGGTGCCCGCCACGCCATGCGCGATCACCAGATGGTTCGGATCATGTTTGCGAAACAGCTCGGTACGCCAGTGGAATAATTCGAAGGCATCGTCGATGCGGAACTGCAGCCAATCCAGGCTGTCGGAATAGCCAGCAAAATTGTAAGGCGGCTCGATGTCGTCCAAGGAAGAATAGCTGTAGCGGTTCCAGGTCCGGGCCACCTGCTCCACCGTCCCGTAATGGCCGCGCAGCCATTCACGCAGCTTGCGCTTGGTAGCGTCGCAATAGCAATACATCTTTCTGGGATTGCCGCCGTTGTAGCTGTTCTCGTTCCAGAGATCGTAGCCGAGCAGCGCCGGATGATTGCGGTAGTGCTCGACGAGGGCGACCAGAAACTTTTCAGCGGCGGCGCGCACCTCGGGATTATCGAGACATAGTCCCGGGAAGCCGCCTGTGGCGCTGCTCCCTCCGATGCTGCTGTTCAGAACCGTGCCGTCGCTTGCTAAGTAGCGAGCATTCGGATATTTGTGGAACATCCATTCGGGCGCGGCGGTGACGAGTTCGGCGATGACTACTTTGATTCCGTTCTGCGCGGCAAGATCCATCATGCGGTCGTAATCGCGCCAGTCGTATTTACCCGGCGCGACTTCGATGGCAGACCACATGAACCAGTGGCGAAACGTGTTCATCCCAATCCGTGCGGCGGTTTGGTGGTCGCGCGCCCACTCGGCTTCGGGCGGATTCGATTTGCGGAAGTAGACTGCGCCGTAAGGGAAGACAGGTGCGATCGGCAGCGTTCAGCAGACCGGCGGCGGCCAGCAGAGCGAAGAAGCAATTTCGTCATAGTATCAAAAATACAGTTTGAGTCCGAACTGAATTTGCCGCCCCGTGGCTTGTGCCGCTCGAGAGCTTGCCGAACAAAGGATTATTCGAGTTGCAGGCGCTGCCTGGCGCGCCGATGCAGGTCAGAGTAGGGCTATTAGCGGACGGAAGAAAGAAGGTCGGCGTGTTTGTGAAGTTGAAGAATTCCGCGCGGAACTGCAGCATCATACGTTCACCGAAAGTGGTGTTCTTGAAAAAAGACACGTCGGCGTTCTTCGAACCTGGGCCGCGGGCCACGCGCCGCGCGGAATCCCCAAATTCCTGGATCGGCGCACCGGTGGCGCTCAGCACCGTGCCCGGAACCGCTGAACGCCGCCGGATTGAAGTAGCCGTCGACGCTCGCGTTGTCGAGCACCATCGGTTGCCCAGCCACGCGATCAGCCACGTTGAAGGTATTGAAGATGGGAGGCAGCACATTGGTGCGAATGTCGGATGGGAAAGCCGCCGCGCAGAGTAACGATTGTATTCACTTGCCATCCACCGATGATTTTGCCGACCACACCGCCGTCGCGAAAGCCATGGCTTGCCGGGTCCGAACGGCAGTTCGTAGGCGGCGCTGCCGGAAAAGATCTGGGGCACATCGATGGGCGCGTAGGAACGTTCGCGCGCGATGTTGTAGGTATCCATCGCAACACTGGTGCCACCGTTCTGAGTGTAGGCATCCGGACCGGCCCCGCCCGATTCCAGGTTCTTCTGGATTGTGTAGTTCACCAGAAGAGCGAGTCCTTTGGTGTAGCGCTTCTCCAGCCGGAAATTGGCCGAATTGTAGTCATTCGAAGCGGTCGAAAAAGTCGGGATCACGGTTCCGTTGATGTAGGGGAAGGGCCGATTGGCCTGTTTGTTGTGCCCGGTGAGGGCCTGCGCAGAAGGGGATCTGATTCTCGTTGATGAACAGCGACGAAAGATCGCGGCCGATGCGCGCCGCTGTACGAAGTCTCGAGCAAAATGGATGGCGTCAGCTGATACTGAATATCGAAATTGAACTGATGCAGCATCGGATCACGCGAATCGTGAAACCCGGCCGACCGAATGGTGCCCACATAAGGGCTTGGCCGGCGGTAAAAGAAGCAAGCGACGGGTCGGTCGGCACGACCTTGATCGGCGTGTTGATGGTGAAGGGCGGCGTCACCGTTTGCGCGGCCGACACGCTGGGCAGCGAAACCGTCGGCACATTCGGCAGGTTGCCTGAAAATTGCGTGACCTGCTGGTTCTGATCGCGCTCGCCATAGAACAGCCCGTAGCCGCCGCGTACTACGAGCTTCGAGGAGGCCTGCCAGGCGAACCCGGCGCGCGGTCCGAAATTGTTGTGATCGCCATCGACGATGGCGCGCGAGTAGCCGTTCTTGCCGGGCAGCGCATATTGGCCGTTCGCAATATTGAAGAGGCTGCCCAGATCGCGCGCGTCGACGGGCTGGGTGAAGAGCTCATAGCGCAGGCCGAGATTGACCGTCAGCTTCTTGGTGATCTTCCAATCGTCCTGCACGAAAGCGCCGGTGTAGAGGCTGCGCTGGCGGCCCCAATCGAGCATCGGCGTGCCCTGGATGAAGCTCGGGTAGCCGAGCAGGAAATCGGCGAATGGCAGTCCGGAGCCCGGCGCGTTCGAACTCGAGGTAAAAGTAGCGCCGTAGATCTCCTGTCCGAAAAATGGAGTTCCTTTCAGGGTGTCGAAGCGTGCCCGGCGAAGATCGGCGCCGAACTTGAGCGCGTGTGAGCCGTGTGTCCAGCTCACGTTATCGGACCATTGAAAGCGGTTCTCGATGTTCAGATTGGGATCGCCGCCGCCCCAGCCGGTGAATTCCGAAGTGCCGGAAAGCTGGCCCGAATAATTGAAGGCGATGCTCGGGAAACCCGAGCAGCGGCGCCGGGAACAGCGCCACGTTGTTTTGCTCGGCGAAAGCCGACGCCGTCCTGGCCGGTGCCGAAAATGCTGCCGTTGTGGCGCACATAGCCGAAGCGGAATTCGTTCACGAGCGCCGGCGTAAAAATGTGGACGTCGGAGATGACAGCCCTGCGCGCTGTTGTCGATCGAGGAAGTGCCGCCGCCGATGAAACCCGGGAAGTTGCCCGACGGCCGGTTTCGAATTCGCACTGATCGAGAAACGGGCGTAGAAGTTGTTGTGCGGACGAAATGATTCTGATCGACACGGATGTCGCCTTGATCCGTGTTCGAGAACTGGCTGGGCTGGTAGAAGAAGTTGCGGGCCAGCGCACCCGGCGCCTCCGAAATTCGGCAGCGGAACCAGACCGGCGATGGCGATCGAGGTCGGATTCAATCGCGGCTTGCGGAATGATGTTGCCGGGAAACGGAGTCGGCAATGACCACTCCGGTCGGGCCCGACACGGCGCGTGGCCGGATCATAGATTGGCGTCTTGACGCTCGAGAAATCGCCGGTGCGCAGCGCGGCGGGCGGAACGTCCGGTGATGGAACTGCTGCCGCCGACGTGCTCTGCCGAGTAGCCCTGATAATCGGCGAAGAAGAAGGTGCGATTGCGGCCGTTGTAGATCTTCGGAATCCAGACCGGGCCGCCCACCGCGAAGCCAAACTGGTTCTGATGAAAAGGCGCGCGCGGCTGGCCGGCAGCATTGGTGAAGAAATTATTCGCGTCGAGCGCGTTGTTGCGCAGAAACTCGAACAGCGTTCCGTGAAATTGATTGCTGCCGCTCTTGATGGTGGCGTTGACGACCGCTCCGGCGGCGTGGCCGAATTCCGCCGAGAAGGTGCTGGTCTTGACTTTGAATTCCTGAACCGCATCCACCGAGGGAACCAACGCGATGCCATTTCGTGCCGATGGAGCCGGCATTCGAGACGGTATTGTTGTCGACGCCATCCAGCGTCACTTCATTGGCCGAAAATCGGCCGCCGCCCGCGATGAACGGCAGATTCGAACCCATGCCGAACATGGGCGTCGTGTTGCCGGAAAGAAGGCCGAGCGCAAACGGGTTGCGGCCATTTAGCGGCAGATCGAGAATCTGCTTGTTCTCGATCACCTGGCCCAGCGAAGAAGTCGCCGAATCGACCAGTGGCGCCGCCCCGGTGACTTCGACCGTTTCGGTCGACGCGCCAACGTTCAAGCGTGATCCGGAGATTGACCGTCTGATCCACCCGCAGAGTAATGCCGCTCAGCGTCTTCGACTTGAATCCACCCGCGGAAGCAGTGACGACCGTAGTCGCCGGGCTGCAGAAAAGGAACGTTGAATTCGCCGTTGGCGTTGGTGTGGGTCGTGCGCGACCTCTCCGGTGGTCAGCTTGCTTGATGGCGATTTCGGCATTCGGAATGACTGCGCCGCTGGGGTCTTCCACCAGCCCAACTATCGTGCCCGCTGGAGACTTGCGCCCAGGCGGCTGGCAAGGCAACAAAACAGCAAGCACGAGCGATCGAACAAGTTGCGGACATGGCGGATTCTCCTTCATTACTTCTCGAGCCGCAGCACGGCTGCATCTCTGTCCGGAATAGTGAGCCGGACGTTCTCAGCCATTTACCTGCGCGTCGATGCCCGCTCCACAGGTCCTTCGCCGAGCGCCACGAGCCGCCCGTGAGCGAGATAGAAACGGACCTCGCTTCGCGCGTGGGATTGACTACCCAGAGATCGTGCCTCCGGGACCCTCGTGCAAGCCGCGCGGTGATCAGGGGATCGCTGACCGCAATGTGCTGCTTATGCCGGCAGCAGACTTGCAAAAACGGCGCGCGCTTCCGGCGTTCGGCTTCTTGAAGTAGGCCGCTCCTGGAAAGGTTCCGATCAGGATCGTGCGTGCCTTTGCCGAAATGATTCTCGACGGCGGCGACGGAGCCGTCTGCGTATCGCCCGATCGCTTGGCCGCTGGTGGGCCGATACATCTGTTTGAAGTAGCGGCCGCCCAAGCGTGTGGCCGCCCAGGCGGAACGTCAGATTTTCGAGCAGATCCGGCGTAAAGTCGACATCTGATTCCTCCGCGCCAAAGACTTCGCGCAATCCCAGAGTCAGGCTGCGCCGCGCCGGCGTGCGCGCCATCGCCGAAATAACCGGGAAGCCTTCGCTGATGAGCGTGCCGCCATTGGCGACATAATCGCGAAGCTTCGCAACGGTCTTTTGCGACAGCATGACGGGATAGGGGAGGTAAACGGCCGGATACTCGTCGATGTTGTCGATGTGTACCCAATCGGGCTGAATGTTGGAATCGAAGAAAGCCTCGTAGGCGCCCCTGGCCGATGTCGGCGTAATATGATGTGTTTCCCTGTTGCGCGAAGTTGAAGCGCTCGGATTCCGGCACAAAGACGATCCCGATATCGCCCTTCACGGGACGCGATTTCCAGAGTTCCGGATTGGCGTTCGTCCATTTCGCGAGCTTCCCGGCCATATCCGATCGCGGGGTCGCCGATCCATCCATCGCGAAAGGTCCGAAAGCGCCGAACAGCGGCCCGTCGAGCAGTGGGCGATAGCGCAGATAGAGGACGCCGGTAACGCCGCCACTGAGCGACACCATATTCCACACGCGCAGATCTTTTTCATCGGGTTTGCGCGCATCTTCGAGTGGGCGACCGGTCACCTCCGACGCCATCCAGAGCGGACCGCCCTGCATTTCGGAGTGCCAGAACGGTTTGCCGCGCGAGGCCGCGCGCACCAGATCAACGGCATGATACTGCTTCCAAGGCTCGATTTCCCTTGCGAGCGTTCACCCATGTAAATCCGTAGCTATCCACTTCGGCGGCAGCCCGCCAATCGTTCGCCGATACGCTAGGCAGCAACTCAATCGTGTAGGCGATGCCGTGCATGGTGATCTTGTTCTTCTGATCAACGGAGCGGATGATTTCTTTACGCCAGCGAAGTAATTCGTGCGCGCGATCTTCACGGAACTCGAGCCAATCCAGCCAATCCGGATAGGGGCCGCCCGTGCGCGAAGGCTGCACATCGTTCCAATCGGCGAAACTGTAGCGACGCCAGGCTTTTGCGACAGCCGCCACAGTGCCATATTTCTTGCGCAGCCATTTGTGGAATTCGGCGATGGAAGCCGGGCAGTAGCAGTACATGCGGCCGACGCCGGTTCCACGATGCTCATTGGGGATATGCGCGCTCGACGCGGTCTGGAAATATACGCCAGCGCCCCCGTTCGTGTTGCCCTCGTTCCAGAGATCGTATCCGTAAAGCGCCGGATTGTCCTTGTAACGGGTCGCAAGGGCTTTTAAGAAAGTGCCGGCGCGGGCGCGCACTTCCGGGTTATCCAGACACAATCCGGGGAAACCACCCGTGGCGCTGGAGCCTGAGTATTCGGGAACACCCCGGTAGCCGTCCTGCGCCTCGAAGCGAGCTTGCGGATACATACGAAAGGCCCACTCCGGCGCGGCGGTAATCATCTCGGCAAGAATCGCCTTGATGCCGTTGTGGCCTTCGAGATCCAGCATGCGGTCGTAGTCACGCCAGTCGTACCGGCCCGGCGCGACTTCGACGGCAGACCACATGACCCAATGACGGAAGATGTTCATCCCGTTCGCGGCCGCGGTTTTGTGGTCGCGCTCCCAATCGGCTTCCGGAGGATTGGACTTGCGGAAGTAGACAGCGCCATAGGGAAAGACGAGATCGCCGGTGGCGGCGCATAGTTGTGCGCAAAAAGCAACGGCAGCGAAGATGCACTTCAACTGAGACATAAAATCTTCTTAACTACCGGCGGACCCCGTCGCCGCGACCGCGGAAGCAAAAGCGTACGTGACGTTCTCATTTGTGACGTCGCTATGGTCCTTGATCAAGCCGCCCGAGCCATCCAGGCAATTGAGGATTCCGGTTTTGAAAACGTAGGGATCGCCAGGCGATGCGGCCGTTTTCAGTTTTATCGAGACCGACTCGGCGGTTTTCTGGGCGCCGTTTCGTCCAATTCCTCCGAAGAGGTCGTTGACATCGCCGATGGCCTCTGAGTTGTCGTCCGCCAAGTGCGAGGCGATGGCATAGGTCAAGCCAACCACGGTGTCCTGGAACGAAAAAGTCTCGAGCAGCGGACCTTTCACAACTTTTTTCGCAATCACATCGCGGAAGAAGCCGGGCGTTCCTTTGCCATTATCGGCGCTGAATCCATAGTGTGAGAATGCGGCTTCCAGCAGCGTGACGGAATCCGGCTGCAGCTGCGGATTCTGCGCAAGAGATTTTGCGCAGGCCGCAATCAAGCGGCCGCCTAAACTATGACCGACGAGGTGAAGCCGGACATTTTTATTGCTCGCCTTGAGGTCGCGCACCGCTTGCGCCACGCCGGTTCCGCCCACGATTCCGGAGCGATTCTTCATGATGTACCAAGTGGTGAGATTGAGGAACTTGTCGATGCCTCCAAGAACGGAAGGAAAGAACGAGCCGAAAGTTTCGACACCTCCATTTGATCCGGGCGTATCGACATCCATCTCGGCCATAGCGCTACCACCGTCTCCCGACTGGTCGGGCGAGCGAGTCGGAATCACGATCGGGCCGCTCAGCTTTTGAAACATGACTGAACCATCCTGCTGGCGAATCCGATCGAGCCCTTCGGTGGGATCGATCTGGCTGCCATCAAGCAAGGACAGGACGAGGGAGGCGAAGCGGTCCTGCTTCGCCGCGTCGTCTTTTACCGAAGGCAGCAAGGCGGCGGCTTCCTCCAAGACGGGGGCATGGTTCGGCGACGCGTCTTTAAGGTCTTCCAGTTTTCGGCTTACGGCGGCCATGTGCGCCGCATCCTCATCCACGGATTGAACGGAACCGCCATGGGAACAGAAGGTTTCGGGCAATGCTTTAGAGGGCCAGAACACGCCCGCCACGACAAAGTCGCGGGCGGCGAGTTCGTGAAATTGTGGCCGATTGAGATGGCCACGGAAATTCTCGAGAAATTTGGAATACAGCCCAGTAGCATCCGCAACATCGTTGCGAAATCCGTGGGCGAGAAAAATAACGTCGGTGGCGGCGGCGGCGCGCCGTTTACAATCTTCGAACTCGCGGTCCGTCAACTTACCGGTATCGTCGAAGTTCAACGAAAAGAAATCAAAGCCGTGAATCGATTGCATCGCGCCTTTCTTGAATCCGATATGCTAGACCGACTGCAGCACCTTCATTAAATCCATGAGTCCGGCACCCTGAAAGGTGGGCGCACGATTGAGATCGATGGTGTTTGCCTTGAAAATTGCTTTGACTTGTTCAGGCTGGCCGATGAACTCACCGCGAACCGAAAGAAACGCTGCAATTGCGCCGGAGACGTGGGGCGCGGCCATGCTGGTTCCGCTCAGCTCGCAGTAGAGAACTTCCGGAAGATTGCCGGCTTTGTATTTCTGCGCTTCGACGCCCGCGGCGCAGGAAACGATGCGCTCGCCCGGCGCAAGCAAATCGGGCTTCATGCGCCCGTCTCCCGTAGGCCCGCGCGAAGAAAAATAAGAAACGCCGTATACGTGGGGCTTCTCGCGATGCGTGGAGCCCACCGTGATTGCCATGTCGGCATTGCCGGGATCGGTAATACTGAGGTCGCTGTAGCGAGACTGAACCAATCCACTCGCGGCGATAAAGGACGAATACCCGCCATTGCCCGCCGACACAACGACAACAACACCACTGTGAACCAAGCGGTCTACTTCGACGCAGAGCGGACTTTGCCCGCAGGCAAACCAGCGTGGATCGAAATCATAGCCGAGGCTCATGTTCACGCCGTGAATGAGAAGACGCTTGCCATATTGGTTCCATCTCTGGATTTGATCAATGGCCATCAGCACCCAACTCACCTTGCCTTGCCCGGGTGTTTGTTTGGCTGCCGCGTCTGTGCCAAGAACGTCGGCAATTACCTTAAGGCTGACCAGCTTTGCTTTCGGCGCGACACCGGAGATGAAGCGCAGGGGTTCGCCGCGCTGAAGAATCGGCCTGTCGGTGGATTCGTCGCGCATTTCGGTGCCCACCACCAATTCGCCGTTCGGGTCGCTGGATGTCCAGCATCCGGCGATGATACCGGCGACGTGTGTTCCGTGGCCAAAACGATCGATCAGGGCGCTTGGGTCCGACTTGGGAGGATCGTCCGGTTTCGCTGTGTTGTTGCGGCCATCGGGCGTGTAATCGCGATGCACGACGGGCGAGAGGCTGTCTTGCTGAAAGTGCGGCTGGCTATCTTTGAAATGCGGATGATCGCCTTGGATACCCGAGTCCAGGACTGCCCAGACAATGCCTTCTCCAAAGGCCTGAAAGGCGCGCTGCGCGGCGTCGGCCTTAACGGTCCTCAGCGAGCGCGTTAATGTCGTGCTGATTTCCTGGTCTTCCCAAATGCGATAGACCACGCTACCGCTGCGGCCGTTCTTTGCCGTAAGATCGCGCGCTTCCTGAGCGAGATCGAGAATCTGCCGGGCGGTGAGGCAGGCAAACAGATACGGCGCGAGTTCGTAGTATTTTACTTTCCAATCGGCCGCGCGCTGGACAACGTACTTCATGGCCGCTTCGACGCCGCCGGAAAACAATTCGTTGAGCGAAATAATGACGTCGAACCGATCGTCCGGTTGTGCGGCCTGGACCTTCGAGAGCAACGGCTCGGTGACAATGGAGCGCGTCATGTCCAGCGTGATTTGTTCGCGCTGTTGTTTTTGATCCTTACCAGGGTCGGGACTTATCGGCATTAGAAATTTAGACGGAGCGCCATCTGGATGATCCTCGGGCTTACCTGCACGGCGGTAGGACGGCCGAAATTCGGATCGTTCAAATTGACGTTGATCGTACCAAACGACGTGCGATTGAACAGGTTTGAGATATCGGCCCGATACTCCAGATTGGCGCGTTCTTTGATGCTCGTGCGCTTTACCAAAGATAGCGATTCGCTCAAAACCGGCGGGTTGCGGACGTCGTTCAGATACGGCGAGGCAGTGCCGAATTGAAGCGCTCCCGGAACTGCGAAGGCGGCGCGATTGAGCCAGCGGGTGGTCGGGTTGTTCGGGTCGAGCGTGGTGCGATCCACGCCGGTTTGGATGGCCGCGCCGGTTGTGCTGGCGCGCAATTGCGGTGTATACAGAACTCCCGCACCCAAAGTGTTCACCGGAGCGTTGATGAGAATCGGCAACCCGGAGCGATATTGCTGGAGTCCCGCGATGGTCCAGCCGCCGGCGATGGCTCTGACAAAGGCATTCGATCCGCTCAGATAGCGGCGGCCACGGCCGAGCGGAAGATCCCAGGTGTAAACGATGTTGAGTGTCTGGGGGACATCCTGGATGGAAATCGCCTTCTCGACGCCGAGATTGTATTGATCCTGCGGAGCAACACCGTTGCCGGCGTTGGTATAGGCGCCGTTGATAGACAGGTTTTTTTCTTTGGTGTAACTCGCGAGTAAGCTCAGTGCGCTGAAGCGCTTCTCGACTTTGATCTGCAGCGAGTGATAACTGGTCGCGCCGCCTCCGTTGTAAGTCGAAGTGATACTACCGTATTGGGGATATGGGCGCAACGATTGCGCGAGAGTGGCGGGGATGCTGCTGTTATCGGGGAAGCTCGCGTATGGCTTCGTAAAGCCTAGCGCCACGACACGCGGGTCTGTGATACTCGCGCCCAGTAACGAGCCGAGGCTCAAATATTTCGGATCGACCTGGTTGTAAGGGATGTAGCTTTCGAGCCGGTCTCCGTAGCTTCCTACGTAAGCAATATCGAAAAGGATTCCCTTCGGCAATTCACGTTGAATATTGAATTGCCAGTTTTGAATGCGCCCGGCAAGCCCATCGAGGCTGGAAAGCGTGAGAACGCCGGATCCATTCGCATAAGACGGATCGATCACGGGCGGCAAACGGAAACCGCTAGGAATCAAAAATCCGTTATCCCAGTTGAAAGCGGGCGAGATTCCATCCGGGGAAGTGGGCGTAGGCGACGCGCTGACGCCCCAGCCACATGGGAAACATCCACCGCCGGTATTTCCGTTGGACGGCGAATAGAAGATCCCGTAGCCGCCCCGCAGCACTGTTTTCGGCGTGATCTGATAGGCGGCGCCAATGCGCGGTCCGAAGTTATCCAGAAACACATGGCCGAAGCGAACGAAACCATTGCGCCCGGGTCCATTGCCAGCAAAAGAGAGCGCGCCAAGGCGGCCGCTTGCCGCCGGATTGGGGATGGTTGGATCAAACGTCGAGAGCGTGAGGTTTGTGTCGGTGCGTGGGATAAAAATTTCGTAGCGCAAGCCCAGGTTCAGAGTCAGACGCGAGGAGACCTTGAAATTGTCCTGCACAAATAGCGAGCGGTATCCGTAGATATTGTTCACGCCCTTGGTGTTGTAATCGCGGCGCGCGTCATTCGGATCGCCCAGCAGGAAACTCGCAAAGGAGTAGCCGGTGGCGGATCGATTCGCCGGATTTGCGGTCTGCAGGCTATTGAAGTTGAACTTTCCCTGCGCATACGAATCATCGAAGGGGTCCTGAAAAGTTCGCCCTCGATGGTATTCGAACCCGAATTTCAGTTCATGGCGCCCCTTGACCCAGGTCACGGTGTCGATGGCTTCATACGTCCAGTTTTCCTGAGCGCCCCTATTTTTTGGCTCGTTGCCGAAGCTGGTAAGACTGTCGGTGAATGTGACGATCGGAAAAGATGTCGAGCCGTTGGTGGCCACGCCGGTCAAGCCCAGTTTTGCCGGCCAACCTAACAGATCGTCCGGAAGCTGGTTAAAGAGGTCCTGGTAACGGCTGAGACCGAAGGTGACGTGGTTGAAGGTTGTGGGCGAAAAGATGTAATCGTGATTCACGCGGGTGATATCGGGCTTTTCGTTGGTAATAAGACCGTTCGCCAGCGGGCCTGGAAGGCCGGTAGAAGTATTTGTGGTCAACGATGTTTGACGCTGCCAGCTATACAGGCCGCTCAGCCGGTTGCGGTCGGAAAAAGAATGATCGAGCTTGATGCTGTAGATATTCTTGTCCACGGTGGCCAAGCCGGCGAGTGAATAATTGCTCGAGAGGCCTGGCCCGGTCGGGTCGGGAATAAGCCCGAGTATTTTGCTGGACACAGAGCTAAAGCGGCTCGCTGGAATCATGTTACCTGGAAACACGGTGCGGCTTACCGAACCGGAACTCGGATCGTAAATGAGCCGCGAGCCGAGCTGGGAAAAATTGCCCTGCTTCATCAGCGCAGTCGGAACGCTCGAAAGGACGGTGCCGCCACCGTTGTTCTGCTTGTAGCCGTTCCAGGTGAAATACCAGAATGTTCTGTTCTTGCCGTTGTAGAGTTTCGGAATGATCACCGGGCCACCGACGGCGACACCGAATTCGTTTTGCCGCACTTTGGCTTTGCCGAGGAATGGCACGCGCTGGTTCACGGCCCAGCCGGCCGCGTCGAACTTGTCATTCCGGAGAAAATCGAACAGAGTGCCATGAATTTGATTGGTGCCGGATTTCGATACGAATACTTCGACGCCGCCACCGGACCGGCCATATTCCGCCGAGAAGTTATTCGTCAGAATTTTGAACTCGTTATACATCTCGACGGAGCCGATTCCGCCGTTGGCGACGAAGGCGACGCCGCCACTTTCCGGATTCGTATGGCTAGCGCCGTCGATGAGGATTTCCTTGCTGCGCCGCGCGCCGCCGTTGATGCTCGTGTCCTGTTGGCCACCGTTTACGCCTGGGACGTAGCTGATGAAATTTTCCGGATTGCGAAAGCCACCAGTCACGAACAGCGGCACGTCCTGCATGAATTTGGGTTGAAAGATCGTACCGATATCGCTCGTTTCGGTATCTGTCACGGGCGTCTGCGCAGTGACGTTGACGGTCTGCTGCACGTCTCCAATCGTTAGAACAAGATTGACCGTCGAGCGAGTTGCGATCGAGACGATGATTCCGCTCTGCCGCATCCGCTTGAAGCCGGGGCGCTCGACCTCTACCGTGTAGGAGCCGACACGCAGGCTGGAATACTCGTACAAGCCGTCCTGGTTCGTGGCGGCCGGAAGGGATACGCCGGTGGCCTCGTTCGTGAGGATAACTTTGGCCGCCGCTAGCGGGGCATCGCTTGGATCGGAGACACGTCCGGCGATAGAACCCGTGTCGGACTGCGCAAGACAAATTGTGGCCGCGATCAGAAAACCAAAGAGGGAACGACTGGCGAGAGGCATGTTAGCTGACCCGTATTGTAGGTACAGGAACTATATATTTGCCGCTAGAGAGAAGTCAATAGCGACGCCCCAAGACACAAGTCGAGATGGAAGACAGAAGTCAGGAAATAAAAGCCCGAGGTAGAAGCGATCAGGCGGCCTTTTTCGCTCGTTCGGCAGCGATTCGGTGCTCCGATTCGGTGATGTCGCGATTCAAAGTGGCAAGCTGCTGGTGATCGACCTTGGCTTCGGCGAGTAAAATCTTGCAGGTGTGGTGTTCTTTCGCCATTTGATGCTTCTCCTGTTTACGGGTGTGGTCCTCTTTCGCGCGCTTTTGCGATTCGAAGCCAATTTCGACCTTCCGCCTTTCGGCTCTTAGCTTTAGCAGCTCGTTGAAACATTTGTGGAAGGCGCGTTCGTGGCTGGTGCGGTAGCGGATGAAGAGCGCCAGGCGCTTTTCGTCGACATTGCCTACCTCATCGAAGCACTTGGATTCGAAAAACTCGGCGCGGCAGCGCAGCCAGTGATGTTGCGCCATACGCTCGACCAGGGTGTCCTCGGTGCGGGTAATGGGGCTGTGCTCGTTTCTCAGATCCATCAGCAAGTTGTCGTAGGCGTAGGAACTCTCGCATGGCAGAAGGAAGAAATAGGTATTTACGTAACTTAGGCCGTGGCTGGCTCGGTTGTGAGAGGAGGCGGCTTTGCCCTCTTCCGTTTTGGGGCCCGTGGAATGCTCCGCGTTGGCACGATTCGCGGCGATTTGGGCTTCGGTAGACATGATTTTTGTAGTGCTCCTTCGTACGCGAGTTTGGATCCGGGGCGTACGGAACAGTGGAAGGAATTGACGTAAGACGATGAAGCCGGGGGAAATCAAAGTTTTTCAAAAGCTGTGATCCGGGGCGCCAGATCCCCCGCTGTTCTTTTTTGTGCCCCGGATGGTTTGCTCAAACGCTTTCAGCTACTGCTTTCGATGATGGTCGTGTTCCCCCACCCGGAACTCGATTGACTCAGAGAAGGAGATACGAAGCGCAAGGCGGAAGCATGCCCGTTCAAGAGGATCCACCAAGCCAGAACAGCGTTTGCTGGATTTGCGGCACCGCCATTTCCACTGGTGGACCCTACTGCTATGCCTGCTCATTAGCGGAATCCGGCAAGCGGCTTTCAGCAGCTCAAAAGCTAGGGCGAATTGCGGCAATCAGGCCGGAATCATTGAAGAACGTTCCGAAGCAATGAATCTTCACAAGGAGCCCCTACGCAATTGGAACCCGTCGGAGCTCCCGGATTGGTTAACTGACGATGTTTACGCGGCCAGAATCCAGCCTGCGCTTGCGCGACTGTCAAAAGAAGCAATAGAGCTCGCCCTCAGGTCTCCAAGCGCTATACGTATGAGATCACTTCCGGCACAAAAGTTCCGCATCGGCGGCACTGGGTGAAGTTGGCGGAGTTGGTGGAGATATGTCCGGCAAACGAGAGTGGATATGAGGTGCCCCCGCCGACGAATGCAACAGCTAAGGGAGTTTTCCCATCATAAGTGGTTGCGGTTGTTGCCGCGCGAGGAGCGCGGCAAATTCGTTTGGAGTTTTATAACGGAGTGAGCTGTGTGGGCGGACCCCGTTGTAATCGTGACGCCAGCCTTCGATAGTTTTCCGTGCGCGAGGCAGGCTAAGAAACCAGTTGGCATTGAGGCATTCGTCACGAAATCGGCCATTGAACGATTCGATGTGGCCATTCTGCATAGGCCGGCCCGGCTCGATGTAGCGCAACAGCACTCGATGCTCTTCACACCAAGCGCGCAGGGCACGAGAGACGAACTCCGGGCCGTGGTCGACGTGGATCTCTTCCGGAAGACCTCGCGTGAGCGCGAGCTGCTCGAGGACGCGGATCACACGCAATCCTGGCAGACTGGTATCGGCTTCGGTGGCCAGACACTCCCGCGTGTGTTCGTCGACGATAGTGAGGATGCGAAACGTTCGACCGAATGCCAAGGTGTCGCAGAGGAAATCCATGGCCCATCTCTGATTCCTTTTTCTTAGGAAGGTTTTTTCCGTAGTGGCCAGCCGATACGCACTGTGTTTTCTCTTCCGGCGCCGCATAGCCAGACCCAGGTCGCGGTACAAACGATAGATCCGCTTGTGATTTACATGCCGCCCTTCTCTTCGAAGTAGCGCAGTCAAACGTCGATAGCCGAAGCGCTGTCGTTCCCGTGCGAGTTCTTTCAAACGTTCCGTTACACCATCATCTACCAAAACTTGACGCTTTCTACGCTGCGTTGCGCGTGCCAATCCAGTCAACCTGCAAGCGCGACGTTCACTGATTCCGTGCTGCTTCATCGCAGTTTCCGTCGCGGCCCGCTTGCTCGCAGGTTCTAGAAGTTTTTTGAGAGCAGGTCTTTCAACACGACGTTGTCCAGCGTCAGGTCGGCCACCACGCGCTTCAGCTTGGCGTTCTCTTCCTCTAATCGTTTCAGCTTTTGCACGTCCGTCACGCTCATCCCTCCGTACTTCGCTTTCCAGTTGTAAAAAGTGCCTTCGCTGATCCCGTGCTGCCGGCACAATTCCGCCGTCTTCATTCCTGCTTCGCCTTGTTTCAAAATCCCCGCGATCTGCTCTTCGCTGAATCTGGTCCGTTTCATTCGTCTCCCTTTCCGCGGCTTTGCCGCCGGGAAACTCCCATTTCACCCTGGATTCGTTCAGCGGGGCAACGTCAGATACGACCCAGCAAATACGACGCCTCTCATCGAGCAGATTGACAACGAGGCTGCGGGCAGACTTTCATGCTTATGACAGCCAATATGACCGCCCAGTCAAGGCTATTGACGTTGTACCGGCCTATCAGCAGTAGACGGTGGGAGGCTTGAACTGCGTACGTATGGCGGGGCACGCAGACACGAAAACCACCGGACCCACCTTATCGAATAGATCGAAAGGCTCCGTTGTAGACTGTAGAGTTCTTTGACATCTCGATCAGCTTTGGAATCGCCGCACACGCCCGAAAGATTACGGATACAAGATCATCTGTTTTCACTGTCAGCGCTTCTTCTCCTGTTGTTCTTTTTTCTCCTTCCGATTTCGCTCGACAATCGTACGCTGGTCGATTCGGCAAATATATTTTTCCATTCGCCGTGGAATAGGGTCACTACAGCAGATGTTCCACAAACTTTAAGTCTTGATCCGAGTCCTACCTACCTCTTGCATCCATCGGATTTGTTGGCGAGACAATTATTCCGCCATAGCAAAAGCTTTGTGTGGAATCCATATGTAGGATTCGGAGTTCCGTGGATTGGCGGGATGCAGGTATCGCCGTATTTTCCGTTTAAGATCTTTGAGTGGATTTTGCCGTTTTGGGAAGGGGCCGATCTCGTCCGAATTCTTTTGCTGCTCGTGGCTGGACTCGGCTCCTATCTGCTTGCAGTTTCATTAGGGCTCGATCAAGGGGCTGCTTTGATATCAGCTGTAAGTTACATGCTTTGTGAGCGGTTCTTTGTCTTTATTAATCTGTCCTCATTCCAGGTGGAAGCGCTGCTTCCATTGATGCTTTTCGGCATCCATCGGATGGTCCTGTTCAGATCGCTCCGCTATTCCATATTCGTCGGGTGGATTGGCGCTTCTCAATTTCTCGGCGGATTCCCGGAGGGCTCATTCATTTTCTGCCTGATATCTTTTGCATTTTTTGTGTTTTTGATTTCACATGTCTCCGAACACTTCTGGTGGAAACCCCACCTCGCGTTTGCGGTTCTCGCCGGTGCGGTTACATTGTTGCTCAGCGGATTCCAAATAGGTGAGTTCGTGCGCTATTTAAAGCTGGCTAATCATGGTCATGTCAATACTTACGGCTGGGCGGTCCATTCCCCGGCCGATCTGATCCATCTTTTCGCGCCTTACTATCTTGGTTTTCCATTGCAGCACGAGAATCATCAATGGACGCCGACGAGTCCGTTCGATCACATGCGAATGACGCTCTTCTGCGGCATTACGACCATAATCCTATCGATAATCGGACTGATCGGGAGCGATAGTCGCCGTGGACGCTGGTTCTTTTTCGGTTGCCTAGTGTTTTTTGCGGGCTACGACTATGGCTTTGCCGGTCTCGAAAAAATCGGCCATTTGCCACTCTTTAATATTTCAAGCAACGTGTGGAACGCGTGGGTAATTCCGTTGAGTCTTTCCATTCTTGCCGGCTACGGTATGCATAGCATCTTGAACGGCAAGTATCTCTGGCGCAGGGTGGCGATTGCTGTTGTGGCTTGTGTCGGCTTAACGCTTCTCTGCATGTCTCATTTCCAGAAGCCGACGCACGAGGCATACAAGTTTGTTGTCGGTCCCGAGATGAAAAGGATCGCATATTGTATCGTTGGCTTCCTCATTGCACTTACGTCGTCACGTCACGAACGGTTCAAGCGGTTCACTCCGTGGATGATACTCCTCATCCTCACTTTCGAGCTTTACAGCGTTGATGTGAAGGTTGGATTTATCCGCCCAAGGGCATACGCAACCAATCCTCCCTCCTTAAATTGGTTTTTAAAGAATTCCCATAGTGAGCGGATTTTGGGCCTGCACGGCGTTTATCCCGCCGACACGCTGTTGCCCCATCGCATTCGCGATATTCGGCACATGGATGCAATGTACCCCAAGCTTTATATAGACTTTGCCGAGGCCATTTGGCCTGGAGCGCATTCGAGTGTTTATATTCCAGAACATGACAGCTGGCAGCAGTATGACAGCCAACTGCTGGATGTGGCCGCAGTTCGATACGTCTTCTCACCGAGTCCCCTGCTTACCACTTCGGACGCGCTGGTCGATTCCGTACCCAATCACTCGAAAGGTGCAACCTTTGATAAACACTCGATGAATAGATCGAGGGCTTTCGAAATCGATGACTCTCCCCGTGCTATCCGCCGAGCTCTGACGAAATTCACGCTGCTTTATTCCGATGCGAACACGTACATTTATCGAAATAACGACGCTGTCGATCGAGCTAGATTTGTTCCGACCTATCGACCGGAAGACAGATCATTTGGGCCAAATGATATGAAAGATCCAAGTTTCGATTTTCGGCATGAGGTCTTTCTGAAAGACTACTCGCGGCCCGACGAAGGCACATGCCCGTCAGAGAGTGCGGACAAGGTTCCAATTAAGATACTTCAAGATGATCCTGATCTTACTCGATTCAGCGTTTCAGCGCCTTGTGAGGGATTTTTTGTTCTTGCCGACCTTTATTACCCTGGGTGGATTGCCACTATCGATGGACGACCCGTTCGAATCTACAACGCGAATTATGCATTTCGTGCCGTGCGGCTGTCAGCAGGCAATCACGTACTTGTCTTCAAATATGCTCCGTGGACAGTAAAGATCGGTTTGCCAGTTGCAGGGATCACTTTGATCATCTCTAGTCTGTTGATGCTTTTTGTGAGCAACCAAAAGCGAACATCTCGATTGGACATCAGCAGAACGTGTGTCAGTTGCCCAGGCGCGAGTCACTCTAGCAAGGTTTCCGAAGGACGGAAGAAGTTAGTTGAGGCGCCTCGCCAGAGTGACGGAAATCGAACGGCCAACCGAAACCCGAGCCAGCGCTCCAGCTTTCTGTAAAATCGAGGGCGGTTTTGAAACTCTCTATCTCCTATCCCATTGGCGTGATTCGCGGCGATTTGGGCTTCGGTAGAGATGATTCTTGCAATGCTCCTTCGTACGCGAGTTTGGATCCGGGGCGCCAGATCTTCCGCTGTTCTTTTTTGGCCCCGCTAAGATCAGCCTCTAAGCTCGGCCGGTTTTGCCGGCTTCTCATCCGGGTTGACAATGGCTTCGACCAGAGCGGCGTTATTGGAGTGAAGTGCGGACTCGATTGCGGGCCGCACTTCCTCAGGCCGAGTGCAACGATATGCTTCCGCTCCGCAAGCTTTCGCAACCGCAACGAAGTCAATCGGCGGGAGGTCACACCCGAACTGCGGGTAGTTCAAGTCTTCCTGCTCAAATCGCACCTCCGCCAAGCTGTTGTTCTTCAGGAGTATGACTTTGACCGGCAGTTTATAGTGGACCGCAGTGCTCAAGTCTGCCATCAGCATTGCGAAGCCGCCGTCACCTACTACGGCAACACTTTGGCGCTTTGGAAATGCAAACTGGGCGGCAATCGCGAACGGCAGGCCGGGGGCCATCGTCGCCAGCATCCCGGGACTAGTCAGCTGTTGTTTCGCACGCAACTGAATGTGCCGGGCCGCGAAATGTGTGTTGGCCCCACAATCCAGCGATATGACCGCATCCTCGGCGAGAAGATCACTCAGTGCCTTCACAACGACCTGCGGCCGCAAGGGGACCTGCGTACTGCTTGTGATCTGGGCGAGCAACACGCTCCAGTCCTGCATCCGGCGCTGTGCTTCCTCCAGGAACCCTCGATCGCTCTTTCGGTTCAACAGTGGAAGCAAGGCCGCCAGAGTTGTTTTGCTGTCGCCCACGAGCCCGACTTCCACGGGAAACCGCAAGCCGATTCGATCTGGGTTGCGGTCGATCTGCAACCCCCGCGCGTTACCTGGTTTCGGATAGGAGTCGATCCAGGGCATCGTCGAGCCTACAATCAAAACCGTGTCACAGGTGTGCATGGCCCACTCCGAAGGCCGGGTGCCGAGATGGCCGATTCCCCCGGTGGTCAAGGGTGAGTCGTCGGGCAACACCGCCTTACCCAGAAGCGCCTTCGCTACAGGTGCGGCAAGCGCATCCGCAACCTGCGTCACTTCGTCTCGTGCGTTCAGAGCGCCTTGCCCGACTAGTATTGCTATCTTCCTCCCAGCATTCAAAATCTCTGCTGCCCGGCGAAGCTGCTCAACAGAAGGTGCGTCCTGGACGGGCAGCCAGGAGGTAGAAGTCTGCAGGCCGTGGTTCTCCATGGACGGCTTATCCGCTGAGAGCTTCATGGCTTGCACGTCCTTCGCAACCGTCACATGCGCAACGCCGCGATTGCCCAAGGCAGCACGGCAAGCCCGGTTCACAACGGTCTGCGCGTGGACCGGCCCGGACACTCGGACGTTGAAAATCGCTAGGTCGTGCATAAGGGCCTTTGTATCGACACCTTGCACAAAGCGGAGCCCAGCCAGATCGTGAAACGTCTCGCCGGTGATAGCCAGAACAGGAGCTCCGTCGAAGGCAGCGTCGTAGAGCCCGTTCAGCAAATGTATTGCTCCGGGGCCCGTAGTTGCAAGACACACACCCAATCGCCCGGTGTGTTTGGCCCACCCGCATGCCATGAAAGCAGATGCTTCTTCATGACGCACGCCGATGAAACGGATGCGGTCCTGCCGGCGGCGGAGCGCATCGATGAGCGGATTGATGCCATCGCCTACCATGCCAAAAACATGGCTAACATCCCACTCGATCAGGGCATTGACGAGGATATCGGCGGTTGTCGCCTCAGCGTTCGACGCCTTGGCTGCTTGCGCGATGACGTCAGGGCTGGCTTGGCTTCGAATATCACCGGAACCTGCGCCCACCGCCGCGATTGCCTGTAAGAAGTTACGGCGGTCGAAGCTCGGGGAATGCTTGCTACTCATATCGGAATGGCCTAGTTCCTAGACTCTCCGCTTAGTGGTTGGTTTCAGCGTGCTCTGCGATGGCGGCAGGGGTATATTTGCCGGCTATGTGGACGTCCTTTCCGTTTTGCGCGTGATCTGGACTTATACCGAGGAGGATCTGAAGTGAATCAGGTACGATTTAGCGGCTATCGTCACCGCATATAATTGGCTATCAGATCGGAACGACCCTGTGGAGCGAAAGTTGCTCCAAATGGAAGAAAAATGGCAAGTACAACAGAAATAGCAGCCGATGTATACCGTATCTCGGTTTTCGTTCCAGAGATCAATCTGGAGTTCAGTCATTTTCTCGTGAGAGACGATGAACCGCTACTATTCCATGCAGGACTGCGGAGCATGTTTCCTCTTGTGCGCGAGGAGATCTCACGCCTGATCGATATCTCGAAGCTGAGACACATCGGATTCAGTCATTTCGAATCAGATGAATGTGGGGCCCTCAACCAGTGGTTGGAGCTTGCACCGGCAGCCCAGCCGGTGTGCGGCCTCGTTGGTGCGCTCGTTAGCGTGAATGATTTTGCCATACGGCCCGCTCGTGTTTTGACGAGGGATGACGTGCTGGCGACTGGCAAATACCGTTTTCGATTTATTCCCACACCTCATGTGCCTCATGGTTGGGACGCTGGCGTTCTCTTTGAAGAATGCGAACGTACACTATTCTGCTCAGATCTTTTCCATCAATGGGGCCACCGGGAACCAACAACTCGGGATAGCATCATGGAACGCTGCAAGATGGCGCTGCTGGAAAGTGAAGCAGGCCCGTTTGCAAACTACGTACCGTATACACACCACACCGGCCGTGTGCTTGAATCGCTAGCCGAGCGTGCACCGAAAACGCTGGCGACTATGCACGGATCAACGTATTACGGCGACGGCGCACAAGCGCTCCGCGATCTTGCAACGGTCATGGCGGACGTGCTCGGGCCTAAAGCCGAAGAAGGCAAAACGACCTCGATTGGAACGATCAAGTCCTGAATACGGCACCAAGGCAACGCCGATCCGTCAGCCTTGGCAAGCAGTGTCAATTCGCCCACGTGATCCAATTATGGCCGAGCTTCGTAAACGATGTTGAACGGTGTTTCCGTAGCCCGGCGAAAACGACTGAACCCGGCCGAGCTAACAACGTCCCGGATACGCGCCTCGCCAGCTTGGGCGCCTAAGCATAGTCCCACTTCCTGCGATCGTGAGCAAGGCGTACACAAGAGCGTTGAAAACGAATAGTAGACTCGCCCGACAGGATTCAGATTGTCCTTTAATCGGTCATTGGCAAAGGGCTCAACGATCATCCACGTGCCGTTCCGGGCCAAGGACTGCCGGACGTGCGCAGCCGCCCCAATCGGGTCGCCCATGTCGTGCAAGCAATCGAAGACGGCCACGAAATCGTAGTCTTTGCCGGGAAAATCTTTTGCCTTTGCCACTTCGAAGGTGACGCGGTCGGCGATACCGTCTCTCCGTGCGTATTCGCGTGCCGCCTCAATCGACTTGTCGTGATAATCAAATCCAAAAAATCGAGACTTGGGGAATGCTTTCGCCATGAATAATGTGGAAGCCCCTTTTCCGCAGCCAACATCGGCCACCCGCGCCCCGGCCTCCAGTTTCTCTTTCACATCGGCCAGGGAGGGAATCCAAGCGCTTACGAGGTTAGCGGCGTAACCCGGACGGAAGAACTTTTCACACCCGTGAAAAACGCCATCGGCGTGTTCATGCCAACCCATGCCGGCACCGGTGCGAAAAGACTCTGTGATCCGCGGAACCGCCGCAAGCGAGCCCAAAGCCAATTCAAACGCGCCGGGCAGATAGGCAGGACTATCTTCCGCTGCCAGCGTGAACGCCTGTTCCGCGCTGAGGCTGAACTTGTCGCTCGTCTCATCGTAGGTGATGTAGCCTCCCGCGGCTTGCGAAGCCAGCCACTCACGCAAATAACGCTCATCAGTCTTGGTCTTCGCGGCAAGTTGCGCGGAGTTCATTGGGTCTCCAGCAAGAGCTTTGTAGAGGCCCAATTTCTCCCCAATGACGACCATCCCGGCATGAACCGCGGCGCCAAGATCGGTCACGAATTGACCGATAAAGGCGTTCAGCTTGTCCATTTCAAGAGCAGGAACCTGTGCTGTACTCATTGGATTATGTTCTCTTTCGCTTTGAATTTACGGTTTTGGAGCGAATGACTCGCAAGAAACTTCCGGGTGCCAATTCACGAACGCGCCGTTCGGATTATCCTTCCACGCCCAGACATGCAGCGTATAGAATGCCGGAAGACCGAAACGATTGGGGGTTTCCCAATAATGAAAGAGTTGTCCCATGAGTTCCGGCGGACCCACCTTCTTCTTATCCCAGGCGTCGGCGAGAAGCAGAAAGTCGGCGCCGATCAGCTTTAGCCCTCCGTTTGGCGTGGGTTCGTAGATTACGATTTGGGGATACTTGGCATCCAATTCGCCGCGATTCACCAGATCCATGTTCACGTAGTGGAGTCCCATTGCACCCGAGTCGGGACCACTTACGCAGCCGAATTGAAGGACATATCCTTCCGCCTCAGCCAGCGTCACATCCTTGAAGCGCTCTGTATTATCACGGACGATCTTGAGAAGGGCGCCCGCTCTCTTCTGCTGTTCCGGCGTCATTTCGTGTTGGTGTGGTGTTGACGCGTTTGAGTGGCCATCGTACGCCAGAGCGCGCGAAGGACACACGTTGATGAGAGCGAGAGCGATTGCGGAATACTGCAACGTCATTGCGAATCGCCTTACTTTGATATTCATAATCATCTCCTTTTGCAAATCTGTGCTCAATCTCTTACTGCGTATCGCCAGCAGTTTTTTCGCACCCGTATTTTGCTAAAATCCGCTCTGAAGCGGTTTCATGGCAAGGTCGCGAGTAATTGCAAAGTAACAAGCATCGGGACTTGAAGTAACGAAATTAGGCCAAAGAAAATCCGAAATAAAACTGTAAGCTGTTTTTACTTCACTGGAACGGGAACACACTTGGACGCGAGGCTTCTAAACTACCAATTCGGCGAGTTCACCCTGGATGTCGTGAGGGGGTGCGTGCTGAAGGCAGGCGAGGAGATCAAGCTTCGCCCAAAGGTCTACGGGACCCTGAAATACCTGGTGGAACATCCGGGGCAGTTGATCGGCAAGCAGGAACTGATGCAAGCGGTCTGGCCCGATTCCTTCGTTACCGACGATTCCTTGGTGCAGTGCACGCTGGAGTTACGCCGGGCTTTAAACGATCGCGGCCAGCAGTTGTTCAAGACGGTGCCCCGCCGCGGCTACGTGTTTACTGCTGAAGTAATCCACCACGCGGCCAAACCGGATCCTCTATCAACGCCCAGCAAGCGCCACAATCTGCCGACTCCGCGTACTTCCCTCGTCGGACGCGAACAACAATTGGCGGATCTTACGGAACTGATACTCCGGCCGGATGTTCGGCTTCTGAGCCTCACAGGTCCAGGAGGCGCGGGAAAAACGCGACTGGCGGTCGCTGTAGCCGCCGCGATCGCGGACCGGTTCACGGCGGGTGTTCAATTTGTCGGCTTGGCTTCGATCACAGATCCGGACCTGGTGGCAATCGCTCTTGCGGAGGCGCTCAAGATTCAACAAGTCGTCAACCGCACTATCCCACAGCTAATCGGCGAACAATTGCGGAACTCGGGACCGTTCCTACTCATGCTGGATAACTTCGAACAGGTGCTTCCGGCCGCGGCAATGGTGGCCGAAACACTGGAAGCATGCCCATCTCTGAAGATCGTGGTCACGAGTCGGTCGTGCCTGCGTGTGTACGGAGAACAGGAATTCCCGGTAGCGGCGCTTGCGCAGAATTCCGCCATTGAATTGTTTACGCAACGCGCTGCAGCCGTCTGGCCCGATTTTGCGATTACTCCGGACAATGCGCCCGCGGTTCACGATATCTGTTTGCGGCTGGATGGGCTGCCACTAGCGATCGAGTTGGCGGCCGCCCGAATTAAAGTATTGTCGCCTGCTGCCATTCTGGATCGGCTCCAAAGCCGCCTGCAATTGCTGACGGGCGGCGCACTCGACCTGCCGGAACGGCAAAAAACGTTGCGCAAGACGATTGACTGGAGTTACGGCCTTTTGAATGAGGCCGAGAGAAAGTTGTTTCGCCGGTTTTCCGTGTTTGTGGGTGGATGCACATTGGAGGCGGCGGAAGCCGTCTGCAATACAAGTAACGACCTCGGTATCGACCTCCTGGAAGGGCTGTTCTCGCTGGTCGATAAAAATTTGATCCAGCCGGTGGATCGGGCCGAAGCCGGCCCCCGTTTCGGGATGCTGGAAACGATTCGCGAGTACGCCTTTGAAAGTCTCACCGATAGCGGTGAGCAATCTGCGGTGCGGCGGGCGCATGCGGCGTACTGTCTCGTTCTGGCCGAGGAAGGCAATCCGGAACTGAACTCCGCCGATCGTGCTCGCTGGCTGAGGCAATGTGACGCCGAGATCGAAAACTTCCGTTTCGCCCTCGATTGGCTGTTTCAATGGCAGGATCTGGACTGGGGGTTGCGTCTTTGCGCGGCGCTGTTTCGATTCTGGGATACGCGGGAACACCTGAGCGAGGGCCGTACCCGGCTCGAAACTGTTCTTCGCCTGGCGGGCGCTGAGTGGTCAAAAGAACGCGCCAGGGTGGGTTTTTTTCTGGGCGCCTTGGCCACGGCTCAGGGCGACTATTTGGCCGCCGAGCAGGTCCTGCAACAAAGCCTGTCTCTTTATGAAGAATTGGGCGACGAGGCGGGCATTGCCGCGTCTTTGAACGCTTTAGGGGTATCGGCGCGGGATCGCGGCGACTACTCCGCGGCGCAGAGAAATCTTGAGCGAAGCCTAGCGTGCTGGCGTATGCTGCCGGACCGCTCGGCAACTGCCCGCTGTCTTCACAACTTGGCCGACGTGGTCAGGGCTCGGGGCGACTATCCACGCGCTCGATGGGCGTTGCGTGAGGCGGCGGATATTTTTGAGGAACTCGGCGATCGCGCAGGTGGCGCTTGGTCTATCAACCAGGAGGGTGATATAGCCCGCGCACAAGGCGATCTGACTGCCGCTCGAGGATTCTATCAACGGGCGTTTTCCGCCTTCCAGGAAAGCGGAGATTTGTGGGGGGCCGCGCGGTCTTTGACAGACTTGGCCTACATCGATTGTGCGCGGGGAGACCATTTGGCTGCACATGCGGCATGCCGTGAAGCCCTGCAAATCTTCGCAAGTTTGGGGCACCGGCGCGGGATCGCGCGGGCATTGGAAAGCTCCGCTTGTCTGGCCCTGGCTCAAGGACAAGCCGAACGTACGCTGAAACTCGCCGCAGCAGCGGCCCAATTACGTCAGTCGATCAGCGCTCATCTGCATCAATCGGAACAATTCAAGCTCGATCAGACGCTGCTGCCTGCCTGGAAATCGCTCACCGAGGCGGAGGGCAAGCAAGCATGGGCGGAAGGTTCCGCGATGAGCCTCGAAGACGTGATCGAATATTCGCTCCGTGAGGCAGCGTCTACTACTTCAAGTTAGTAGGATCGATCAGACGGCGCACCGCGGCAACACGATCGGCTGGAACGCCTGCTCTGCGAGCGTGCTCCCGAATGCAATCTTCGTCTGGCGCGAGATACAGGCAATAGATCTTGTCTTCCGTAACATAACTGTGAAGCCATTGGATCTGCGGTCCCATATCCTTCAACGTCTGCAATGAGTGCAGCGCTATGTCCCGGATCTGGGCTTCTGACAGCATGCCGGCGCCGGGGACCTCGCGTTCAATCACGAACTGGGGCACAATGTTGACACTGTATCACCAAAGCTAGCTCGGCGGCAGCGCCGTGGGCGTTAGTCGGGAAGGCTGGTTCGAGATACGCGTACCACCAAGGGCGCGGCGATTTCAAAATCGACGACAGTGGCCCTAACGCGCGGCTTGTAACTCAGCGCCGCGAATCCATTGGAGGATGGTCTTGTACTGCCAGCTCGATTCATTGCCCGGCCAGCGCTGGCCGCCATTGTGGGTAGCCAGTGTAGTCGGCGACGTCGCCGGCCGAGTCGGTGGGCCGCGTCGGCTTGATCAGCATGAGGCTGTGGGCCGGGTCGTTGATGTCCACGACGCGCATGGCGTATTTGTAATTTTCTTCGCTGTCCTGCGGCGAGAATTGGCCTTCGGCGTTGGGCGGATGGAGCCGGAAAATCACGTGCGTGGCGTGGCACATCACGCAGGCTTTGCCGTCCGCGCCGGTCGTGGCGAGAATGGGTTCCACCTTTGCGACGAAATAGTTGAAGTCAAGAACCGAACCCGGCTTCACATCGGCGAGGGCCTCGCGAAGCTTCTTGCCCGCGAGAACGTTTTTAGCAATGATGCTTGAGCCGCGGATTGGGATCGTTCTGCATGCGTTCGAGCGCCGCGCGGAATTCGGGTCGCTGCTCGATGTCCTTCGACTTTGCGCATCAGATCGAGCGCGGCCGCGCGCACGTTGGCGTCGGGATCGCCGAGGCTTGCCATCAGCGCCTTGAACACGATGGGTTCGGCCAGCAGGTCGGGAGGGCGGTTGGCGGCTTTTTTGCCCAGGAAATAAGCCTGATCCTGGGACAAGGCGCCGCCCGAAACGCCCAGATGATTGACCAGGAACTTCGGATCGCTCACCTCCTCGATCAGAACGCTGCGCTGCGAACTGCCCATTTTGGCGAAGACCTCTCCGGTGAAGCTGGTTTCATGCGGATCGGTCAAACGCTCGAGCGCGATCTGGATGGCCGCGCGCTGCACATCGCGGTCGGGATCGTTGATGGCATCGAGCACCTGGCCGCGAATCGCCGGCTCGTTCATCAAGGTCAGGAAACGACGCGGCGGCCGTCAGCACGTGGGCATAATTCGTGATGCGAGGCTGCCGTGCGAGCAGCGTGCGCAGCGACGACGATCACTTCCGGCTGGTGCGTCCAGGGCGAACTCGCGGGCAGCGCCGCAAGCAGCGGCAGCACAGTATTCTGCGGCAGTTTCATCGCCGCTGCTCGAGAATCTGCACGACTGGTTTGAACAAGCCCCGGATCGGGCGACCCGGCGTATCGATGTTCAGGACGCCGCGCTGGCCATTCTCGTAAACGTAGCTGACGGTTTCGCGCACTTCTTTATCGGGATCGAGCGCAGAGTGCGAGCGCCGCCTTCGCAAATTCGCGCGTCGCCCGCGCCGCTCAGCGTGCTCCCCGCCTTCAGAACGTTGATTTTCATGTCTGCTGTCCGCGCCTTTGAGGCAATCGATCAATGCCTCTTCCAGTTCCGGGCCGGAGCTCTTGAAAAAGTGAATCAGATCGCTATCGTTGCCGATGCGGGTTTGATAAAAGCCGTTGTGCACGTCGTAATGGAAATCGGCCGTGTCGCGATAGGGCGGATAGTCGTAGCCGGGAAGGTGGAGATCGGGAACGCCGGAAACATATTTGGTAAACACCGCGGGCAGCGCAACCGCCACCTGGCCTTGCTTCAGCTTCGGCAGCGAGTAGTGGCGGATATGGAAATCCCACAAGAGCCTGGAGAATGCCCTGGCGGCCGAGCGGCGTCGCCGAGCGCAGCACTTTGGCGAGCACCTGAGCCTGATCGTGCACCACGGCTTCATAGCCTTCGCGAATGCGGCTCTGATCGTGCTTCGGTCGCAGCCGCGCGCACCCAGGCTTCGAGATAGCCGGTATTCTCATCCAGCACGTCGTAAATACTTTCATGAATGGCGCGCCTGCAGCGTGGGATCCGCTTCGGTGTTCAGGCGCGTGGCAAGCGCTTCGAGAATGCCGTTCGCGGGCGTCGCGGTTGTCGACGCTCCAGTAGTACCACTGCCAGAGGCCGCGCGCGGCGTTCAGACGCACGCCGGCGGCAGGATCATTCAGATCGTGAATCAATGCCGCGCGAAGCTGCGCGTCGCCGGCTACATATTTGAAGTGCTGATTGAAAAGTTGCGTGGCTCCCCAGCGCACGCGCGCATCCGGGGATTGAAGCGCGGCTGACAATTCGGCTCGTCCTGCGGCGCAACTCGGAGGCCGCCGCTGCGAGAATCATGCGCAAGCGCCCAGGCGCTGGTGCGTTGCACCATCTTGCTCGGATCGCCCGAGGCGCGCGATCAGAGCGTTGATCGATCCGCGGATCGGCCATATGGCCGAGCGCTCGCGCCGCGGCTTCGCGAGCCAGCGGCTGATCGCATTGTGCGCAAGAACATCGCGAATTTGTTTCAGAGTGGAAGCCGGGCGCCAGATCCCAGAACTGATCCAACTGGCTGAGCAGAAGCGGCAGGTCGTTGCGTCGCAAGCTTGGTCGGCGGCGGCGGGAACGCATCGTCCCAACCTTTTTCCTGCGCAGGCTTTTGGTTCGGCCCAGGATACAGAGTGGAGAGCGCCATCACGGCAAATTGCGTGGCGCGGAATGGCGTGTTGAAGCCCTGATAAACCGGATCGCCTTCCCAGCTTCCTTCCGGCCGCTGCGCCTTCAGCATGGCGTCAACGGCGCGAGCCAGATTGGGATCGGTTTCAGGCCGCCGTCCTGCCAGCGCCAGCGCAAGAACCGAGTGATACGAAATGAAGTCCGCCGGCTTGGCTTTCTTATCGAACGGATAAGGCCACATCCCGTTGGGCTGCTCGTAGCTGTAGAGCTGCTCGATCAACTCGTTCAGCTGCGATGCGTACTTCTCGCGGTCGATGGTGGCCAGAAAGTGAATCTTCCAGTTCAGGTCGATCATGTTCTGCGGCTTGTAGGGAAGCGCGAGACGCTCCACCATGTCGCGCTGCTCCAGCCATTGCTGATCGTGCGTCTGCTCGTACAGATTGTTGAACGTATCCCAGCTCTGCGAGGCAATTTCAAACGGGCTCACGTCCGGTTCGCAGCCGTCGGTTTCGTCGCCCGGCATCTCCGTTGCGGTCCTTGTAATGGATCTTCGAGGTAATTCGCGTAGGGGATTTCGAAGCTCGTGACGCGCGGCGCATCGTGCGTCACGTTCGTCTCGTACAGGTGCTCGATGAGAGGCAGGCGGCTGGCGACGGTGCGCGCGGAATAGATGACGCGCACCCAATCGGTCCCGGGCTCGCCGTAGAGCGGCCGCTGATTGTTGTAAATGCGGTCGGTGAGAAATTCGAGAGCGGGACGCTGGGTAGGCGGATAGCCGTGCGAGACGGCGGTGAGATAGCCGCGCGTTGTGAACTGCGTCGGATGGCAGGCGATGCATTGCTGCGTGTCGCCATGATTCATGGTTGTGCGCAGCGCGATGGCGCCACGGCGAGGAGTATTCGACAGCCAGCTATCGCCCATGTTGATCAGAAAATCCATGCCGGTGCGAACGGCCTGGCGCGGATCGTTGTAGGGCGGCACGGGATAGGCGAACGTGCGCAACTGGTAAGACGGATGATTCGGCGTGAACGCGAATGTAATAAGTCTGCCCGGGCTCGCAGGATGCGCGTTCGGAATTTGTAGAGGCCCGGATAGTTTTGAGTCGCTTCGATTTGATAGATGGAAGCGCCCTTGGTATAGGGTTTCACGTCGGTCTTCCCTGGGCGTCTTTAGTGGGCGTGAATAAGTCAACGTCGACGGGCACTTCGCGGTCGGTGATATCGAGGTCGAAATAAACCAGCTTGGGCTCGGTCGCCTTGAAAGGTGAATCGGAACCATTGGAACCCTTTCAGCAGATCGCGCGTAGCGATCTTCGCCTGGGCCGGGCGCGTAGGGGCGCTCGTCGGAGGCGCCATAGATGGTCTGGCCGAACTCGACCGGTTGGGCAGTCTGCCAGGTATCGTTCGGCATAGCCGAGATGGCGGCTGGTTCGGAGCGGGATTCACGAATGCGGCGAAAATCAGTGACGATGGCGGGGAGCGCTTCTCCGGAGGACCGCATGCAGTGTGGCCCTGACAGGGCCGCGCGCTCGTGGATGAATCGTCGCGTAGAAATCGAGATCCTGGCTGTGCAGGCGCTTGCTCGCAAGGGTGCCGCGAGCGTCCTCAATCGACACTTCGACCGAATCTTTGGTTGAAAACTGCGCCGGGTCTTTGGCGGAGATTGTAATGGCGTACAGCGAATCTTGCTCGGCGCTACCCAAGCGGATATGGCGATCGCCCTTCGCAGACTCGGCCGGACGGCGCGCCGAGAGGAGGAGAGCGGCTCCGCAAGCGAGAGCGGCGACAAGGCCGGTTTTGAAGAGGAGCGGGGAGATGTCAGGCAGGAAACGTCTCACCCACAAATTCTATCGCATTGTTGAGACTGTGTACGTAAACGCTTGTAGCAGTAGCGATATGATCAGGCACGATGAAGCGAATTCTAACGTTGATGACCGCGGCACTATTGACCGGTTTTGGAAGCAGCGCGGAGGTGCGGCTTCCCAAGATTTTGAGCAGCCATATGGTGCTGCAGAGAGATCGGCCCATGCACTTCTGGGGGTGGGCCGACCCCGACGAGAAGGTGACCGTTACCTTGGATGGGCAGACTGCGGAATCTGCGGCGGACAACCTTGGTAAGTGGAGCTTATATCTGCCAGCCCATGCCGCCGGTGGGCCGTTTACGGCGGATGTAAAAGGATCGAATGCTTTGCGCATTGAGGACGTGATGATCGGCGATGTTTGGTTTGCCTCGGGTCAATCGAACATGGAAATGCCCCTGAAGGGCTTCGTGGGTAATGCCGTGATAAAAAACAGCGCGGCCGAGATTCAAGCGGCCAACCAGCCGAGGCTGCGCTTGCTGCGAATTCAGAAAAAGACATCCAATTTTCCGCTGAGCGACTACGAGAATACCTGGACCACGTGTACTCCACAGGTCGCCGCTGACTTTTCCGCCGTGGCCTATTTTTTTGGACGAGCAGTTTCAGAGAAAGAAAACGTGACGATCGGGCTTATCGATTCAACCTGGGGCGGAACGCCGGCGGAGGCTTGGACCAGCTTCCAGGGACTGACATCGGACGCGTCCTTGATGCCGGTGTTTTCCGCTTGGGGCACAATGATGGACGCTCAAACCGATATGAGCCTCATACGGGCTGCCGATGAGCGCGCAGATAAAGCAGCCGAGGAGGCTCATGCCCCGAAACCCAAACACGCGTGGCGCGCGGAACCGGCATCTTGGGCGCCGGCAGCTTTGTACAACGGAATGGTTGCGCCCGCAATCGGCTATGGCATAAGAGGCGCGATCTGGTATCAGGGAGAGGCAAATACGGGCAGCGCGCGGGCGCCAATCTATGACAAAGTCTTTGGCGCGATGATTACCGACTGGCGACGGCACTGGCAGCAAGGCAACTTTCCATTCTTGTTCGTGCAACTGGCGGATTACAAGGCCTCGGCCGCGGATTTGTGGCCAACCGTGCGCGACGCGCAACGGAGAACGCTTTCTCTGGCGAATACCGGAATGGCGGTAACTATCGATGTAGGAGACCCCGGCAATATTCATCCCGCAGACAAACAGACGGTCGGAGAGCGGCTCGCGCTGGCGGCGCGCTCCATCGCCTATGGGGAGAGCGTGGAATTTTCCGGCCCGTTGTTTCGGCAGGCGGGCGCCGATGGGCATGACATGCGCGTATGGTTCGACCACGCAGAAGGGCTGACAGCGAAAGGCGGAGGCGCACCGGAAGGATTTGAGATAGCCGGCGCGGATCGCAAATACCAAATGGCGACGGCGAAGTTGGAGGGCGGCGGTGTGGTGGTGTCGAGTCCGGAAGTAGCGGAGCCCCGCTACGTTCGTTATGGCTGGAAGGATGTTCCGACTGTGAATCTTTATAACGGCGCGGGCTTGCCGGCATCGCCGTTTTCTTCTGAAGAGCTGCTGCCGGGCGTGAATTGAGGAAGTAGCAACATAGTAGTGAGTGGCTCTTTTACTAAACACGCAAAACCTCTCCAAGTCCTATGGAGCCGACCCGCTCTTCCGCAATCTTTCGATCAATGTTTCGGAAGGCGACCGCTTGGGTCTGGTAGGTCCGAATGGATCCGGCAAATCGACGCTGCTGGAAATTCTGGCCGGCCGCCGCGCTCCCGATTCGGGCGAGGTCGCGCTACGCAAGAATACCCGGCTCAGTTACGTTTCGCAAGACTCGCGTTTTGCGAGCGGCGAAACCGTAAGGCACGTCATCCGGCGTGCGCTCGATCAAACGACGCTAGCGGAAAACGAAAAAGATACGCGCGAGGCCGAAACACTAGGGCGGGCAGGCTTTCGAGATTTCGACCAGGAAGCCGCGGCCCTGTCGGGCGGATGGCGGAAGCGGCTCGCGCTCGCCGAAGCCATCGTGAGCAATCCCGATATTTTGCTTCTGGATGAGCCGACCAACCATCTCGATCTTGCCGGGATCGAATGGCTCGAAAAACTGCTGCAGACAGCCAGTTTTGCTTCGATAGTCGTTAGCCACGATCGGTATTTTCTCGAAAATGTCGCGACCAGTATGGCCGAGCTGAATCGCGTTTATGCGGGCGGACTTTTTCGCGTTCAGGGGAACTATAGCGTCTTTCTCGAGAAGAAAAGCGAATTTCTGTCGGCCCAGGCCAAGCGGCAGGAAGTGCTCGAGAACCGTGTGCGCATCGAGATGGAATGGCTGCGGCGCGGACCCAAAGCTCGCGCCACCAAAGCAAAGGCCCGCATCGATACTGCCCATGAACTGATCGGCGAGCTTGCCGATCTGAATGCGCGCAGCCGCACTTCGACCGCCGATATCGACTTCTCCGCTTCCGATCGCAAGACCAAGCGCCTGATTGAGCTTGTAGACGCGAGCTACGGTTTCGGCGGCGGGTTGTTGTTCGACAAGCTCAGCTTCGTTCTTACGGCTGGCTCGCGCATCGGATTAGTCGGCCCGAATGGCAGCGGCAAGACTACGCTGCTGCGACTGCTGCGCGATGAGATTGCGCCGTTAGCCGGGGAGATCCGGCGAGCGCCGTCGCTCCGCATCGTCTACTTCGATCAGAATCGGCCGCTCGATCCGGAATTGACTCTGCGCCAGGCGCTATCTCCGAATAGCGATTCGGTCCTCTATCAGGATCGCCCCATTCACGTCGCTTCCTGGGCGGCGCGTTTTCTTTTTTCGAGCGAGCAACTCAATCAGCCGGTCAGCCGGCTCTCGGGCGGCGAGCGCGCGCGCGTGCTCATCGCAAATTTAATGCTTGAGCCCGCCGATGTTTTACTGCTCGATGAGCCGACTAACGATCTCGACATTCCGACACTGGAGATATTGGAAGAAAGCCTGCTTGAATTCCGTGGCGCGCTGGTGCTGGTGACGCATGATCGCTACCTGCTCGATCGCGTTTCGACCCTTGTCTTGGGCTTAGACGGCACGGGGGCCGCCGAACGCTTCGCGGATTACTCGCAATGGGAGAGTTGGCAAGCGGAACGGAAAAGGGCCAAGGCGAAGCCCACCGCTGCCGCCAAAACAGCTCCGGCAGCAGCAAAGAAGAAACTTTCTTACTTGGACAGCCGCGAATTCTCAACTATCGAGAGCCGTATTGCGGACGCCGAGCGCGCGCTCAGTGCCGCACGCGCCCGGCTCGAAGACCCGGATGTGACACGCGACCCGAAACGCCTGGCGGATAGTTATCGCGAGATGGAGCAGGCGCAGTCTTCGCTCGACGCGCTGTATGCGCGTTGGGTTGAACTCGAGGAAAAGATCGGCTAATCGGCAATCCCCGGGTTGGGTGGATCGATGCCAAGCGCGGTCGCGAGCGCAATCAGGTGATCCTGCTCTTGTACGAGGATTCCGCGCAGGCTTTCGGCGATCGAATACTCGTTCAGCTCCTCCGCCTGCTTGACCCGGCGACGGTACTGGCGAATCGTTTCCCTTTCGTTGTCCAGATCGAATCGGAGCATTTCTTCCGCCTTCTCGGACGTCTTTACCGGCTTAGGGGTCACCGAAGGCATGCCACCGAGATAATCGACGTGATTTGCAACCGCCAGCGCGTGGGCCAACTCTTCCGTTGCATGCACCGCAAGTTCGTCCGCGATGTTCATGTAAGCGGCGCCTTTGAGCACTTGGGAATAATTCACGTAGGCAATGATCGCCTGATATTCGCGCGACAGATCCTCATTGAGACCTTCGACAAGCTTTTCTCGCGTGATGTTTGTTTCTGCAGATGTAGGCATAGATTCTCTGCTCCTAGGATATTCTGCCTACCAGTCGGCAACTGAGCCATCGCGATGGAAAACGGCGGCTTTGCTGGTTACGTTTTCGAAGGGATGTTTGGCGGCTTCGCGTTCATTGATCTCGACGCCCAGACCGGCCTTGGTAGGGGCCGTACACTCCCCGGCTTCAAAGGGCAGCGCCTCGACGACCACGTCGTTGCGCCAGGGCACGTCGTTTCGTACGATCTCCTGGATCAGGTAATTTGGCGTGGCGAAAGCGACATGAATTGATGCCGCAGTGCTTACGGGTCCTTGCGGATTATGACAGGCGACGGAAACCAGATAGGTTTCGGCCATTGCCGCAATGCGCCGCGCTTCGCTAATGCCACCGCAGTGCGAAACGTCGGGCTGAATGATGCTGCAAGCGCGTTTTTCGAGCAACTCGCGAAATTCCCAGCGGCCACAGAGCCGCTCTCCCGTCGCGATCGGAAAGGGCAGGGCGCTCGCGACTTCCACAAGCGCGTCCACGTGTTCAGGCCAACACGGCTCTTCGTACCAATACAGGTTGTAATCGACGAGCATGCGACCGAATTGAATTGCCGCCGCCGGCGTAGTGCGAGCGTGCAGATCCAACATGATATCCACGCGATCGCCCACTGCATTGCGCATCGCCTCCACGCAGCGGGCGCTGTGCTTGAGAACGGCAGCACTCTCGATCAATTCGGCGACAGGAATCGGCATTGCCTTCACTGCAGTAAATCCCTTTTCGAGGCTTTCTTTAATCTTCTCGGCGAAATGCTCGGGCTCGGCCGTTTTGTACATTCCCTCAAACGAGCCGCCGCCCAGATGATCGTAGAAGCGCAGCCGGTCGCGCACGGGACCGCCCAGCAGCTCGCACACGGGCCGGTTTAGTTCCTTGCCTTTGATATCCCACAGCGCCTGATCGATGCCGCTTAGCGCCGTGTAGTTGGTGATGCCGCCGCGCCAGAAGTATTGGCGATGCATGATCTGCCAAAGATGCTCGATACGGCGCGGATCCTGTCCGATCAGCAACACGGACAAATCTTCAATCGCCCCGACTACGCCTTTCGTTTTCCACTCGAGCGTGGCTTCGCCCCAACCGTGGAGCCCGGGTTGATCGGTCTCAACTTTGACGAAAATCCAATTGCGCATGCGCGCGTTGACGACGATGGTCGAAATTCCGGTGATCTTCATCCGGGTTGACGATCCAGAATTTCTTCTTTCGCCGGATCCCAATAGAGCCGCTTACCCGACCAATACGATTCGGCGGCCATGATGCAAACGAGCGCGTGGGAGAAGCCGTGGTCTACCGTGGCGTTCGGCTCTTTTCGATCGCGCATGGCGTTGAGCCAGTGCATCAGGTGGTCGGCGTCGTCATCGTTGGGCCCGAGTGAATCGGGAGGACGCGCCCCGGCGACCTGGACGATCTCGGCTTCGTCGCGAGCGGGTCCCATGGTCGGCGGCGCAGTGTAGCGCGGACGTGCGTTCGATTCCGGATCTATTTCCTGCGCGCCGCCCTCACGCGTGACCATGAACAGCGACGCGCCCTCGCCGCCGTAGTTTTCGATGGTGCCATTTCGTCCTTGAATGCGGCTGAAGCTGCGGTAGCTGTTCGAAAACGTCGTCGAGTAGGTGTGGAGAAAACCCTTTGGGTACACCAGAGAGACCGTGACGTTATCGGGATTTTCGCGGCCGTCTTTCCACGTAAAGATGCCGCCGGTAGCCGCGGCGCTCACTGGATACGCTTCTTCTGTCCAGAGATGCACCAGATCGCTTGCATGACTGAGCCATTGATCGATAATGCCCGACGAAAAATCCTTGTACAGACGAAATTCCTGGTAGACGAGCGGATCGAACGGCCGGTATGGTTTGTCGAGCAGCCAGCGTTTCCAATCGGTGTCTTGTTCCTTCACGATGTCGTGGGATTTCGGTTTGCGCCAGCGTGGCTGGTTTACATTCCACTCCTGGGTGATCTTCACCACGTCGCCAATCCGGCCAGAGCGAATCAGGTCGCGCACGGCGAGCGGATAGGGCTGGCTGCGATGCTGTGTTCCCATTTGCACAACCTGCTTCGAAGACTTGACGGCCGCGCGCGCGGCCTTCGCTTCGCTCAGCACGTTGGCGAATGGTTTTTCAACGTAGCAGTCTTTTCCGGCCGCGACGACTTCCGTGCAAAGTTTGGCGTGCTGGTGATCGCCGGTGGCGATCATGACGCCGTCTATCGCGGGGTTCGCAAGCATCTGCTCTGAATATTTGTAGCTCTTGAGTTCGGTTCCGAATAGTTCTTTTACCTGGCTGGCGCGGCGCTCGCGCGCTGCGGTCCAGATATCGCAGACGGCGACCACCTCAACGGGCGTGCGCACGGCCGCCATTTGCACCATATGTACGTGGCCTTCGCTGCGGCTTCCGCATCCGAGCTGAGCGATGTGGATTCGGTCATTTGCGCCGGCGACTCGTGCGTAGGATCGCGCGGTCAGTGCGGTAGCGGAGCCAGCCAGCACGGCATTGCGGGCCTGCGAGAGGAATTCCCGCCGATCAACGTGTTTATCGGAAAGAGCAGTCATAATGAGCGCCTGTATAATTCGACCATGTCGCTATTGGATGCGCCGCAACAGTTTCAGGCCGGTGCGGCACGAATTCAAGTCTACGCCTCTCGTGCCAGCCTGGGCGCAGCTGCGGCGGAACGGGCGGCCGCGCTTATTACACGCGCTATTGAAGAGCATGGACGCGCGCGCGTGATTGCCGCTACAGGGAACTCGCAGCTCCCGCTAGTGGAAGCGCTGGTCACTCAGCCGGTGGATTGGAAGTCGGTCGAACTGTTTCATATGGATGAGTACGCCGGTATGAGCGCTCAGCACCCGGCGAGTTTCCGGCTGTGGATCAGGACGCGCCTGGCGGAGAAAGTCCACCCGCTGAAAACGCATTACCTGGAAGGCGACGCCGCCGACCTGGAAGCTGAGATCGCGCGCTATTCACGGCTGCTCAACGAATCACCGATTCATCTCGCTTTCGTCGGTTTCGGTGAAAACGGGCACATCGCTTTCAACGATCCGCCGGTGGCCGATTTCGGCGATCCGGCTACGGTGAAGAAAGTTTCCCTGGATGAGGCGTGCCGCAAACAGCAAGCGGGCGAAGGGCACTTCCCCGATCTGGCATCGGTGCCAAAGGAAGCCGTGACAATCACCTGCACGGGGCTCTTCCGCGCGAATGCATGGGTGTGTTGCGTTCCCGAACAGCGCAAAGCGGAAGCGGTACGCAATGCGCTCGAAGGGCCGATTTCGGAAGCGTGCCCCGCCTCACTAGTGCGGCGGCATCCGAATGCGTCGGTGTACCTGGACACCGAATCCGCCTCGCTGATGTGGTGGGCACGCGACTGAGCCTGTCGGTTGCGGTGGTGTGGTGGTCAATCGTGAGCATTGCGACGAGCTTTGCCAATCCGCATTCTCTTTTGGTGTACTGCGCTTTCTGTTAGGCATCGGCGAGGGATTCAATTGGCCGGGCGCGAGCAGAGCGGTTGCCGAATTTTCCGGCGCGCGAACGCAGCGTGGCAGTCGCGACCTTCGATAGCGGATCGACTGTGGGCGGGGCGCTGGCAGCGGTGTCTATTCCCTGGATTGCGCTGCGCGTCGGCTGGCGTTCGGCGTTTGTTATTTCGGGTGTACTTGGTCTTCTGTGGCTTGCTTTTGGCTGGCCGTTTATCCGCGCGGCGCGCGTGCCAAGCGAGAGGCGTCGGTGTGTAGCATCTACAAAGATTCGCTTTCACTCCTGCGGCGGCGCGAGGCGTGGGCCATTGTGAACGGCCGATCGCTTACCGATCCGATCTGGTGGGTTCTATGTCTTCTGGTCATCGGAATACCTGAGCGACGCGCACGGATTCAGCCTGGCGCGGATTGCCGCATTCGCCTGGATTCCGTTTGTGGCGGCGGACGCGGGCAATTTCGCGGGCGGATTGGTTTCGGGCGCCATGATCAAACGCGGCATGCCGGTGATGCGGGCGCGCAAGGCGGTTTGCGTCGTGAGCTGCCTGCCGCTGCTCGCTGGTATTCCAGCCGTGCTCACCACGAATCATTTGTGTCCTTAGCGCTCATCTGTTTTGGGTTGTTTGGATGCGCTAGTTGGTCCACAATGGGACTAACCTTGCCTTCGGATTTATTTCCAGCCGAAGTGGTGGGCTCGGTGACCGGCTTGAGCGGTTTTGCTTCGGGATTGGCCGGGACCGGATTTACTTTGCTGGTGGGCACGTTGGTGGATCACTTTTCTTATTTCCCAGCTTTTGTGCTGGCGGCGGTGGCGCCGATTCTTGCGACGTGGAGCATTCTGCGTCTGCTTCCTTCCAAATGAGCGGGTATGCATGGTCGCGGCGTGAATGGCTGTCGATGGCGGCCGGCGGCGCGGCGATTCCGAAACTCGACGGGTTTTATTATCGGGATTATTCCCGCTGTCTTCCCGACTACCTGACGGCGCTGGCGCGAACAGCTCACGAAAAGCGCAATCAAGCGCTCGCTTTACTGACGGATGCGGCCGCTATTCATCGACGGCAGCTTTGGGCGCGCACAACGTTGTGGAAGCTGATCGGCGGACCGCTTGAACGAACTCCGCTGAACGCGCGTACCATGGGGACTTTCGAACGCGACGGTTATCGCGTCGAGAAAATCGTCTATGAGAGCCGTCCGCAGCTTTTCATAAGCGCCAATTTGTATGTGCCGGCTACTGGCAAAGCGCCGTTTCCGGGTGTTCTCTTTCAGATGGGACACTCGCCGAATGGCAAAGCCTACGCCAGTTATCAAAAATGCTGCCAGGCGCTCGCACGGCTCGGTTACATGGTCCTGGCTTTCGATCCGATGGGACAGGGAGAGCGCATCGGGTATCCCGATTCCTCCGGCAACGAGACGCGTCTTAGTTCAGTCGATGAAGAACATACTTTGCCGGGGAGGCAGATGCTGCTTCTCGGGGAAACCGCGACGCGCTATCAGCTTTGGGATGCGATCCGTAGTCTCGATTACCTGGCGGGGCATCCGTCGGTGGATCCGACGCGGCTGGCTTCCGCCGGGCAATCGGGCGGCGCGACGCTCACGATGCTGCTTGCCTGCGTGGACGAGCGGTTGGCGGCGGCCGCAGTGTCTTCCGGGAATACAGAGGATCTGGCGACCGCGAATTTCAATGCGCCAGGTTCTACCGATGATGCCGAGCAGGATCTGATCGGCAGCGGCCCGCTAGGTTTCGACCGTTGGGATCTGCTGTATCCGATTGCGCCGAAGCCGCTGCTGATAGAGGTGAGCGCACACGATTTTTTTGGTACATACTCGCCGCGTTATTTGGAAGACGGCCGCGAGGAATATGCAAAACTCGCTCGCATTTACGAAATTCTGGGACACCCGGACCACCTGGCGTGGCGCTCGACGCCGCTGCCACATGGGCTGACATACAGTCTACGGCTTGCAATCTACAACTGGTTCGAGCGCTGGCTGAAACAGTCAGAGCGGCGCATCGCGGAGGAGCCGCCGGTTGCGCCGGAGCCCGCGAATTTGCTTTGGACCGGTCCCACGGGCAGCGTAGTTCGAGACTACAACAGCCTGCGGCCGATCGATCTGATCAAGCAAACCGCCACAGCCATTCATCCCGGTGGCGGTGAACTGTTTAGTATTGCAGCGCGACGAGCGCCATTTCGAGAGCTCGCTATGACGCGTTTTTCCGGCGTTCGCGTGGCCGCTGTGGAAGTAAATTCGGCACCGGCAGTCTGGATTCCGGCATGGCTGTTCACTCCGGAAAAATCGGATGCGCGTGAGAACACACTGCTCGTTCTCGACAGCCGCGGGCGAAACGCGGGGGCGCATGAAGACGATCTCTATCATCGCCTCGCCAGCGCCGGGCATCGGATATGCGCGGCCGATGTTCGCGGCATGGGCGATTCGCGACCCGAAGCCGGGCGCGGAAATCCGGGCTACACGATTTCGCACGAATCGGAGGAGGACTTCGCCTGGGCGTCCCTCATTCTGGGAGATTCGCTGCTGGGGCAACGTGTCTCTGATATTTTGACCCTTATCCAGGCGCTCAAGTCGACGAATGGGCCTTTGGCGCTGGCGGCGCGCGGGCGCCTCAGCGTGCCCGCTCTGTTCGCCTTCGCCGCTTCGAAGGATGTATCGTCGCTTTATCTGGCGGGCGGTTTGGCTTCGTTTCGCAGCGTGCTCGAGACGGAACTCTACAGTGAGCCGCTTTCTAATTTTGCGTGGGATCTGTTCCGGCGGACGGATCTTCCGATCCTGGCGGCACAGTCGGCGCCTCGGCGTATCCATCTTGCCGGCGCGGTGGATGCTTCGGAAAGACCCGTGGACGCTGAGGAATTGCGGCGGATTTACACGACCGCGAATGTGGAAATTTCAGATGAACCGGCGTGGGATGAACGCTCTTTGGGCCGGGTTTAGCGGTAAGCGTCAACTTACCCTCAACAGCCAGTCACTGCCTTTTGGGAATGGCAAGGCTTGGAATAATCCAAACAACCGTCACGAGCGCGATGACGAGCAGGGCGAACCCGGGATGAAAGTGCGCGAGAGGGATGGCCAAAGCGTACAGGGCGAGGCTGGTCAGATGCTTGCCCCGCTCCTCGGTATCCCCCCGTTCAAGATGTCCAGCGCGTCGCAAGTTGCGGTGAATCGCGAGGCGAAGCAGAAGGAAGGAAAAGCCCGTGATAATCATCGACGCGGCATAGAGCGAGACAGCGAAGGCGTCAATCCTCTTCTCAATGACATAGGAAGTGAAGAATGGCAGCAGAGAGAGGCAGAAAAGAAAGCCTAGATTGGAGTAAAGAACTAGGCTATCCGCGGATTCGATGCGCTCCACCAGATGTTGATGGTTAATCCAATAGATACCTGTGAATGCAAACGAGAGCAGATAAATCAGGAGAATCGGAAGTATGGGATAGAGACCCGCGGTTCCGTCCTGATGCGGCACCTTCAATTCAAGAACCATAATCGTGATAATCACCGCGATGACCCCGTCGGAAAAAGCTTCGAGGCGAGCGGTCGAGGATGGTTTCTGGGCCACGGGAGTTGAAACCGTTCATAATAACGCCGATTCCCGCCCAAATCTGCGGGCTCCATGGCCTGGAACTCGCAATCCACCGCAAACTTTTCCTTAGCCGGCTTGCGTCACCAACTCGATTGCACCGGAGAGCCTGCGCCAATTATCCAGCTCGCTCTTGAGCTGCTTGCGGCCTGCCGCGGTCAGCGAATAAAATTTGGCGCGGCGATTGTTTTCCGAATCCTTCCACTCGGCTTTGATCCAGCCCTGGTGCTCGAGGCGGTGCAGCGCCGGATATAAGGAGCCCTGCTGCACCTGCAGCACGCTGTTTGAAACTTGCACGATGCGCTTGGCGATGGCCCAGCCATTCATCGGCTCGAGCGAAATGGTTTTCAGAATCAGCAGGTCGAGTGTACCCTGGACGAGATCGGTTGGCTTACCCAGACGGAAACTCTCTCGACTATCTACATTAACGCGCGAGGTTGTAGATAGTCAAGGGGAGATTCTTACGTTAGGTATTTCAGGGTTTCTTCGATCAGCTTTTGGGTGCCGGAAAATGGATCGCCGGATTTGGTATCGAACTCCATCGAAAAATATCCTTTGTAGTGCGATGTTTTCGCGAGCTCGAACATTTTCTTGAGATCGACGACATAGGTTTGGCCTGTTGCGGACCGCAGCGTGTCCTTGACGTGGCACATGTTGTAGGCGTGCTTCAGCATCGCGCTGACCGCTCTTTCGTTGAATGCGGCGTCGTGGCCTTGCAAAGAATTGCCGAAATCGGGTAGCGCGCGTAAATGGCGGCTGTTCACTTTTTCAATCACGCTTACGAGAAAGAAGGGATCTTCGGAAACTGCGCTGTCGTTCTCCAGATTCACGACGATGTTTCGCTTGGCTCCGTATTCGGCCATTTCGCCCAGGCTGGCGGCGGCCAGGTCTACATTGGGAGTTTCGCCGCGCCGGCCGGAAACGTGCTGGCGAACGCTTGGCGATCCGATTGCAGCCGCTATATCGATCCACTTGCGGCCGAACTCGACAGCTTCGGTGCGCGTGGCGGCATCGGGCGAGTAGAATTGTTTTCCGGAAAGGCCCAGATCGACGATATGCGAACCGGCTTTCGCGACCGCCTCTCGAAAGGAATCGAGATAGGCGGGCTCAGTCGAATGAAAATGGTCGCTGAGCGGATTTATGTTATGCACGTCGAATTTTTCGACGATCATCGCCGCAAATTCTTTCAAGTCGATGCCCGGAACGCCCGGATCCCTTTGACGATTGGTTGGGCTCTCGATCAGAGTCCGGAAGGGCCAGGAGGTGACGGCAAGACGATCGCGCACCTTGACTGGAAAACCCGCAAAGGCAAATAACGATAGCCGCTTAAGTAGATCCCGGCGCGATGGGTTAACCCTAGATGGATTCACTCTAACGGTTATAGCGCCTTCTCGAAAACTTTGGACGTTTTTACGCTTGCGAAGCCAAGCCGCTCATAAAATCCATGGGCTCTGTCGCGAATAATGTTGGATCGAACGCGCAGGCAGGCGACATTTTTTTCTGAGGCGGTTTTCTCGGCAGCGCCCACCAGCAGGCTTCCGATGCCCCGCGAGCGCGCCGCGCCGCTTACCACGAGACCGCAGATTTCAAGATGCGGATCGGAGGTCAGGTGCGTGATCACCTGGAGCTCGATCCAGCCGAGGACGCAGTCCGACTCGCGATCGGCCGCGACCAGGACGACGCCATTAGCGCCGAGCGCCGCAAGCCGGCGCGCCACTTGCTCCCCAGTAGCGGCATATCCCAATTCGCCGGAAAGAACAGCCAGCCGGGCAATATCCTTCCGTTCCCACGGACGGATCAAAACGGACGGTTCCATCGAAGCTATTGGAGCATGTTGGCCGTATCGCCGGTATTAATGGAGACGAAGCGGTCGAGTTCCGCGAAAATATCGGGGGACGAGCTGCTTTCCGAGAGGCGCTTCAGCGTAAAGGATAGAGTAATCGGCACCATGACGAAGCGATGTTCGGTTTCGATGTTTTTTTCGAGATTTAGGGAAGCGGCGCGCGCGTACCTGCGGGTTACCTCGGCGATATTGCCGCCGACTTCCGCCACCGCGACGAGCGCCGATTCACTCCAGCGAAAGAGCGCGGCGCCGGCGGGCAACTGTTGCGTGAGGCGTTGCATGGCGAGGAGCATCACCTCCTCACCAACACCTCGACCGAAGCGGGCGTTGATGGATGCCAAACGGTTCACGAGAAACACGCCGCACACACAGTCCGTCGCCGCCTCGATTTTTTCGGCTATCGCCTGCTCGGCGGCTGAACGGTCGGAAAATTTGGCCGGCGGCTGGGTTGCGGGCGGAATTACAAGTTTCGCGGTGCGCGTGTTGTAAGTCGCCAGCGACCGTAGTCCTGAATCGAGCAGCGAAGAGATCTCCGCCGAACTCGAGCGCTCGCTCAAACTGCCGGAAAGCGCGGAAATCTCGGTCCGGAACTGTTTCAGATCGTGGCCGTCGCCTGGAATAACGTGCTGCGACACGCCATCCAACAGAAAACGAAGAAAATAGACATACTCAGCGGGGCTTGGCGCCCCTTGGTTGGCGAGGGTTGTAGTTGTAAGCGAGCCCATGAAAAGGTGTCTGAACGTATACGACTTACAGTCTTATCGACTTAAGTATCAGAACCTTAGCCTTCTGTGGCCATTTCGCTAGTGTTGGCGAAAATACTAGCTGTACTAGCCTAGCTATTGGCCGGGCTGCTGGATGGAAGAAGCCAGACTGCGGGCGCTTTCATCCTTCGTATCTTCGAGCCAGGCGACGTCGGCTTTGGAATCGTTAAACCGCCGCAAGCCCGCTTCGCGAATCGCCGAATCCGGAACTTTGCTCAACGGCGTGTAGCGCGGGTGATGCGCTTCTTTATAAGGATTGTTGCGCGCGGCGTTGTAGCAACAGATCATGGACCAGCGCGGATTGTCGGACTTGTTCTGATCGGATCGGTGCAGAAGATTTGCATGGAAGAAGAGCACGTCGCCCGGGGCCATTTCGATATAGATTGTCTCCAGACGTTTCTGCGCCTCGGCCACTCGTTCGAGGTCCGCGCCCGCCTGGTCGCCGGTCAGCACGTGATCGATGCGGCCCATAAGATGCGAGCCTTTGAGCACCTGCAGGCATCCGTTTTCGCGCGTTGCCGGATCGACTGCGATCGATGCGCTGCACAGTAAGGGGAACAGCACGCCGTTTTGATACCAATAGCCGTAGTCCTGATGCCAGGCCCAGGCGCCGCCCACCTTGGCATCCTTCATGATCATCTTCGAATGGTAGTGGTAGACCTCGCCTTCCAGAAGCGTCTCAGCGGAGTTCACGATCGTCTCGCAGCGCGCGAACATGCCGTATAACGTGTCGCCCGGATGGTTCCACAAGGAAAGCCGGACAGTGCCGCCTTCCCCATCGCCTCGGCCGAACGAGTGTTGATCGAGTTGCCTGTCTTCCTTGGCGGCACGCCGAAGCAAATCGATTTCTTCGGCGTTGAACATTGCCTTTTCGAGTACAAATCCATTCTGTTGATACTCATCGAGCCTGGTGTTACTCAGTGGGCCGGCAGCCATAGTGTTTCCCCTTTCCTATTGTCCGCGAATGCCGAGCGCGCTCATGATCCTGTTCGTCGATTGGTACGCCTCTCGAACCCAATCAACGATCTTATCGGGTTCCGGCGAGTATTCGAGCTCGATGCTGACGGTTCCATTGAATCCGGATGCGGCCAGGGCCTGCAAATAGGGAGGAAACTGGACCGTGCCGCGGCCTGGGGGTAGATCGCCGTGTTTCTTGCCGTCGCAATCTGAAAGATGAACGTGCGCGATGCGTCCGGCCAGTTGCGAGATTCGGTCCGGGCTATCATGGACGAGCGCCAGGTGTGAGATATCGACGTTCGCCCTCGCCGCCGGATGACTTACGTCTTGTAAGAACCGGCTCATTCTTTCGATGTTGTTGATGAGCGAAAGCGCGAATGGCTCGAGTTCGATAGCGAGTTCCAAACCGAGTCCCTGCGCGTATTCCGCCAGGTCGCGGACGTGCTCGACCGCCCATTTCCATTGCTCGGCAGCGGGGATGACCTCCTGCTGCCAGATGTACTCGCCCAGAACGAGAAGCATGTTCCGAGCTTCGAGCTCATGGCCCATGTCGAGATAGCGTTTTGCTCGAAGCACATGAAAATCGCGCACCGGCTTATTGAAATCCGCGATGCCGAGAGCGCAACAGACTACGGCGATTACCGGCAGATCAGACCCAAGGCATGTCTTGCGGATGAGACGCCGCTCTTGCGGCGAAATCTCCATAGGATCGGCAAAAATATCGATCGAATCGAAGCCGATCTCTTTGGTGAGCTGAATTCCGCGGGCGGTATCGACTGCCGTGCCTAGCCAGGCAGAATTGATAAGTCCTAGTTGCAAACCCGAGAGCAGAATATCATGGACCCTGCAATGGATTTGGACTTCGGAATCGGAGCGATTGGCGCGGGCTTCATTATGCGCGACGTGCAGCTCAAAGCGTACGCGGATGCCGGGTACAGGGTAGCGGCGATCCTGTCGCGCACGCCCGAAAGCGCGCGCGAGGCGGCCAAGCTGCGCGGCATACCACGCGTGTACGAGACGGTCGAAGAAATGTTAGAGGATCCGGCGATACAGATTCTCGATATTGCGGTGCCTCCGGATCGGCAGTTGGCGATTGTTCGACAAGCGGCCGAGCAGGGCCGGCATATCAAAGGAATTCTGGCACAGAAACCTTTGGCGGTAACGTATCGGGAGGCGGTCGAAACCGTGCGGTTGTGCGCGGACGCGAACATTACGCTCGCGGTCAATCAGAATATGCGCTACGACCAATCGATAGCGGCGCTCAAGGTGCTTCTTGAGCGGGGCGATCTGGGGACGCCGGTGCTCGCCACCATCGAGATGCGCGCGGTTCCTCATTGGCAGGCCTGGCTGCGCGAATATAACCGCTTGACCCTACTCAACATGAGTATTCACCACATCGACACTTTTCGCTATCTATTCGGCGATCCCGAATCGATTTTCGTCAGCGTGCGCAAGGACCCGCGCACGCGGTTCGAGCATGAAGACGGCATTTGCCTGTACATCCTTGAATATGGCGACGGCTTGCGAGCGGCGGCTTGGGACGATACGTGGACCGGTCCGCGCACCGAGCGCGACGATTTGCATCCATACATCAAGTGGCGAGTGGAGGGCACGGAGGGTCTAGCGGAAGGGACAATCGGCTGGCCGAATTATCCGAACCGCTCGCCGAGTACGCTAACCTATACAACTTCGGCGCAGCCCGGAGTGTGGATCACTCCGCGCTGGCGTGAGGTATGGTTTCCGGACGCTTTTCGAGAACCGATGGCCGATTTGATGAACGCGATCGCTTCCGGCCGGCCGCCGGCAACCAATGGCGCGGATAACCTCGGTACCATGGCGATTGTCGAAGCCGGCTATCAATCCATACGCGAGGGCCGCGCAGTCCAGATTTCAGAAGTGCTCACCCAATCATGAAGAACGTACCTTTACTTAGTCTCGTGCTTTTCGCGGCCGCAGCATCGGCGTCCGAGGACTGGCCGGTGGTCAATGGGCCCGGCGCTACACACTACTCGACGTTGACCCAGATCGATCGCAAGAACGTCACGAAGCTCGAGCGCGCGTGGCAATTCGATTCCGGCGACGAGTTCGAGGGCTCGGAGATGGAATGCAATCCGATCGTTTTGGATGGCGTGCTGTATGCGACTACCCCCAAGCTGCGTGTGATCGCACTGGATGCGGCGAGCGGCAAGCTGCTGTGGGCGTTCGATGCGCATCACGGCGAGCGCATTACTGCGAAACAGCGCAACCGCGGGCTCACGGTTTGGGGCGATGGCGACGAACGCCGCCTTTTCGTAGGAATCGATCATTATCTCTATGCGCTCAGCGCCAAAACCGGCCAGCCAATACCCACTTTCGGCAAAGAGGGGCGAATCGACTTGCTCGATGGGCTCGGCGAAAACACCAAAGGCTTGACTATCCAGGCAACCAGCCCCGGCGTAATTTACAAAGATCTGCTGATCCAGGGGACTCTATGCGCGGAAGATCTTCCGGCTGCGCCCGGACACATTCGGGCCTTCGACGTGCGTACGGGCAGCATGCGTTGGATCTTCCACACCATTCCCGCAGCCGGGCGAGTTCGGTTACGACACTTGGCCGAAGGATGCCTACACCAGGATCGGCGGAGTGAATTCATGGCCCGGGATGACGCTCGATCCGAAATCCGGGCTGGTCTTTGTGCCAACCGGTTCCGCTGCATTCGATTTCTACGGCGCGAACCGCTTGGGCGATAACCTGTTCGCCAATTGTCTGCTCGCTCTGGATGCGGAAACCGGCAAGCGCGTGTGGCATTTCCAATTCGTGCGGCACGATGTCTGGGATCGCGATTTGCCCGCCGCTCCCACTCTGGTCCAGGTCCGGCAGAACGGGCGCGTGATCGATGCTCTGGCGCAAATCACCAAATACGGCCGGGTGTGGCTGTTCGAGCGGCGGACAGGAAAGCCGCTCGTGCATTACGAAGAAGTGGATGTTCCAAAAAGCGGAGTCGATGGCGAGATGCTTTCGCCGAAGCAGATTCTTCCGACCGCAGCCGGCACCCTACGCGCGCCAGCAGGTGACGCCCGAGATACTGACGAATCGAACGGCCAGAAGCTCACGCGGCGGTGCTCGAACAATTCAAGAAACTCAGCAGCGGTCCGCAATTCAACCCACCCAGCTTTCAGGGGACGGTGATTTTCCCGGGCTTCGATGGAGGAGGAGAATGGGGCGGCGCAGCCTGGGATCCGGAGACCGGCATTCTGTATATCAATTCGACCGAGATGGCATGGATACTCCGTTTGGTGCCACGCCGCATTGGCGCGGAGGCGATGACCGGCTCCACGCTGTACCGGCAGAACTGCTCGGGTTGCCATCGGCTCGACAGAAAGGGTAGTCCGCCGGAGTTTCCCTCGCTCGAAAATATCGGCGCCCGTTTGAGCGCCGGTCAAGTTCGCGAAATGGTGATGCACGGCGGCGGGCCGCATGCCCGGTTTCGCGCACATTGGCGATGGCGCGGTGAATGCGATCGTCGAGTACCTGATCAGCGGCAAGGACGTGCGCCTGGATGGCGCGGAACATCCGAAAACCACGGCTTTTTCCCCCCTGAAGTACGGCATCGATGGCTACAATCGCTGGCTCGACCCGGACGGCTATCCGGCCATCGCGCCACCCTGGGGAACGCTGAACGCGATCGACCTGAACACCCTAAAGTACGTTTGGAAAAAACCGTTCGGCGAATTCCCCGCCCTGGTGGCTCAGGGAATGCGCAATACGGGCTCGGAGAATTATGGCGGTGGCGTGATTACCGCCGGCGGTTTGTTTTTCATCGCCGCGACCAGTCACGATTCAAAGATACGAGCCTTCGATAAGGCGAATGGACAAGTTTTTGGGAAGCGGCGCTCCCGGCAGCCGGCAATGCGACGCCCGCCGTTTACGAAGTGAATGGCCGGGAATATGTGGTCATTGCGGCCGGCGGCGGGAAGTGGGGCGAGCACAGCGGCGGGAGTTATGTGGCTTTTGCGCTGCCGTCCCAATAGCGGCGCCTGCTCAGGTAGAGGGCATCATGTTGCTCGAGACAGGGTAGACGGCGTGGCTTGCACAATCTCGGTAACGGGTGTATACCATTCCCTTTCCACAAAACTTATGCAACGCGATGGTTGCTCTTTTTGAGGTCTTCCGTTAATATGCAATGAGAAGGCTGCATGAATCCGGATCGAATCGAAAAGCGCATTGTGTTGCGCGCTCCGCGTTCGCGAGTGTGGCGCGCGTTGGCGGATTCCCAGGCGTTTGGCGAGTGGTTTGGCGTGAAATTTAGCGGGTCGTTCGTTCCCGGAGCGCGGCTCCAAGCGCGGATTTTACACAAAGGCTACGAGCATCTCACTATGGAGATCGTGGTTGAACGGATGGAGCCGGAGCGGCTTTTTTCGTGGCGCTGGCATCCGCACGCGAAAGATCCCGACACCGATTATTCCAAGGAGCCCACGACGCTGGTGGTTTTCGAGCTGGCGGACTCCCCCGGCGGCACCTTGCTTACGGTTGTGGAGTCAGGTTTCGAAGGGATTCCGTTGACGCGGCGGATGGAAGCGTATCGCGGAAACGAGCAGGGCTGGACGCAGCAGATGAAGGCGATCGAGAGCTATGTGGGCCAGGCGGCGCAATCGGCTTAGCAAGGCGGCCCCGGTTTTCGCGGCGCTGGGCGACGAGACGCGTCTACGGATCATCGCCCGGTTATCCGCCGATGGACCGATGTCCATTGCGCGCCTGACGGCGGGTGCCACGGTCACGCGGCAGGCGGTGACGAAACACCTGCAGGTGCTCGCGAGCGCGGGCCTTGCGTGCAGCTCGCGATCGGGGCGTGAAAGTCTCTGGGAGCTCAAACGCGCGCAACTGGATGTGGCGCGCCGCTGCCTGGATGGAATTTCGGCGCAATGGGACCGGGCGCTCGAGAATTTGCGAAAATTCGTTGAGGACTAGGGTGGCGATCTTGAGATTCACGCAAAACATTCAGCGGCACGTGGCATGCCCCACGCGCGAGGTGGAAGGCGGCACGCTCGCGGACGTGCTCGATGGCTACTTTCGCATGCACGAGCAGGCGCGCGGTTATGTGCTCGACGATCAGGGCAAGCTTCGCCAGCACATGACCGCCTTCATCAATGGCAACCAGATGCGCGATCGGGACCAGCTCAGCGATCCGGTGCCGCCCGATGCAGTGATTGATCTTGTTCAGGCATTATCGGGAGGATAGGATTTTCAAATGAGCAGTCGATGTCATGTAGCCACGCGGAAAGGCTTATTTACACTGGATCGCGGAGCATCCGGCTGGGCGATCAGTCAGGCGGCTTTCGTGGGCGACAACTGCACACTGGTAATGCACGATGCGCGCAGCGGGGATCTGATCGCGGCGCTCAATCATGGGCATTTCGGGATCAAGATGCATCGCTCGAAGGACGGCGGAGCAAACTGGAGTGAAATCGCCACGCCGCAATATCCCGCCAAACCAGTTGATTACACGCCGAAAGTGGCGCCGCTCGAAGGCAAGGCGGCCGACTGGACGCTCAAGCTGGTTTGGGCTCTGGCTCCGGGCGGAGTGGATGAGCCGGGAGTCGTGTGGTGCGGCACGCTGCCGGGCGGCTTGTTTCGATCGGAAGACGGAGGCGATTCGTGGACTCTGAATCGCCCGCTTTGGGACGACCCGCTGCGCGAAGAATGGTTCGGCGGCGGCGCGGATTATCCGGGGATCCACTCGGTCTGCGTCGATCCGCGCGATGCACGGCATGTGACCGTCGGCGTCTCCTGCGGCGGCGCATGGACGACCCGCAACGGGGGAGAGACGTGGCAGCTCGGGGGCCGCGGTATGCGCGCTGAGTACATGCCGCCTGAACGCGCCTTCGAGCCGAACGTGCAAGACCCGCATCTGGTGGCACAGTGCCGTGCAAATCCCGATGTATTGTGGGCGCAGCATCACAACGGCATCTTCAAATCGACCGATGCCGCCGCATCCTGGGCCGAGATTGCCGATGTAAAACCTTCGACCTTCGGCTTTGCGGTTGCTGCCCATCCGCACGACGCTAATACGGCCTGGTTCATCCCAGCGGTCAAGGACGAAAAGCGCTATCCGGTGGATGGACGGGTGGTCGTCAACCGTACGCGAGACGGGGGCCAGACATTCGAGACGCTGACTGAGGGGCTGCCCCAGAGTCACGCTTATGATCTCGTCTACCGGCACGCACTCGATGTGGATGAAACCGGTGAGCGGCTGGCATTTGGCTCGACCACCGGGTCACTCTGGATCAGCGAGAACAGCGGCGATTCGTGGCAGGCGTTGGCCGCTCACCTGCCGCCTATATACGCAGTTCGTTTCGAAAAAGCTGCTTCCATAAGCAAAATCCCGCCTCACCGTGGCCGCACTCTACAACGAACCCGGTCTACATCCGATATGTAAATAAGCACGCGTTGGGTACCCAAGAAGATAGCCCAGTCGCGACGGGCAATAGGGTGCCCGCGATGTACATGCTTTTGAAACAACTGAGCCTTCCTGGCGGTCTCGTCACCGGTCTCCCCGTCTGGATCTCGTTGTTCGCGCTGGTTGGATGTGGCGCGGGGTCACTTGAAACGAAGCACGCCCCAGTCACAATCGCCCAGGTAAAGACGCTCTGCGAAGGGCAGCGGGAATGGCGCGCGGTGACTTTTCAAGGCGTGGTCACGCTAGTGGATCCGCCGTCCGGGTTCATCGTGCTGCAGGACGCTACCGCTGGAATTCGGGTGAGACCCAGCAAGTTTGTAGATCTTAGCCTGACGGGACATCGCGTGGAAGTGAAGGGCGGCACATCTCCGGATGGGGATGCCGATGCAATTGTCGACGCATCCATAAAGGATCTCGGCAAGGCGCCGGCGCCCGAGCCGATTCGTCTCTCCGCAAGCGATTTGAAGAAGGATCGCTTTGACGATCTTCTGGTGAGGCTGAGGGGCGTTCCTCGTTCCCTGCACGTGAATAGCACCGGACAAGGCGCTCTGTCGATACAAGTGACCGATGTGCAGATGAACGCGCGGGTGATGGACGACCGCCAGCCGCTCACGAGCCGTTTACTGGATGCCGAAGTGGATGCCACCGGGGTCGCATCGACGGCGGTCGACGTCGACAACCGGGTGACCGATTTTACGCTGCTGATTCCGGCCACGCAGTCGATTGCAATTTTGAAAGAGGCGCCGGGCCTGCAAACGCTGCCGTTTCGATCGGTGCAACAGTTGTGGAACTCCGGAGAACCGCCGTCGCACCGTATCCGGTTGCGCGGCGCCGTATACACCGCATCTTCATCCGAGCTGCGTTTTCTGGATTCGAGCGGTTCGCTTCCAATTCGCGCGGCGGCGGGCGCTGAACTGTTTTCGCGAGGCGATGTCGACATCGTTGCGTTTGCGCGAAAGAACGGTTCCGGGATCGTGCTCGAGGAAGCTCGCTCACTCGATGCGGGGGCTACGAGACACGAGCGATTGGACTCCGCGCCCGCGGTTCTCACGTCCGCCGCCGCAGTGCATGGTTTGTCGCGGGATAGAGGCTTTGCGGGGGCGGCCCGTATCTCTCGAGGGCGTGATCACCTTTTATAAACCGGAAACCCAGACGGCGTTTTTTGCCGACCCTTCGGCGGGTATTTACGTGAATGTACATCGAGTCGGTGTGCTTCCGGCGCGTGCAGGCGATCATGTTCTGCTTTCCGGGTTTTCGGGGCCAGGCGATTTCGCGCCGGTTGTAGAAAGGCCGAGCGTAAAGGTGCTGGGCCGCACGCCGTTGCCCGAACCGTCGCGGCTGAGTGCGGAAGATATTTTCATGGGCCGGGCCGATAGCCAATGGGTACAGCTTGAGGGCATCATCCAGAACACCACGGCGGACGGCGGTTACGCGGCAGCGCAGGTGGCATGGGGACCGCACCGCTATCGAATCCGGCTGGGAGAAGGAAGCATACCGTCCAGTTGGATTGATGCTCGTATTCGCGTGCGAGGGGCCTGCGGCACAATCTTCAATTCGAATCGGCAGGTGCTGGGTATTCAGCTTTTCGTATCGAGTCCAGACCAGATTACGGTGCTCGAAGCGGCGCACGTCGGGCCATTCGAGACCGCCATTCAGCCGATACACGATCTGCTGCAATTCAGTCCGTCGGAATCGCCGGGCCACCGCGTACACATTCGAGGAACAGTCCTCGCGGCCGTTCCGCACGGCTCGCTCTGGTTGCGGGATACGACCGGCAGCGTGATCGTCCGGGACTTTGGCGACATCGATCTGGCGCCGGGAAGCATTGTGGAAGTGGCCGGCTTTGCCTCTCCTGGAATGTTCTCGCCTCAGATTCAGGAAGCCGTGATCAGGAAGGTCGCGGTGGGTCCGGCGCCGCTGCCGATGGTCATCTCGACGGAAGAGGCGCTCACCGGGAACCACGATGCGCAACTGATTCAGATCGACGCGCGGCTGCTGGAGCAATTCACCAACGGCGAGGAGCGCGTGCTGGTAGTGAGAACCGGCCGATCGACTTTCACGGCGCGCGGCAACAACCGTTTGCCGTATTTCGAAACTGGCACCGTTCTTCGTTTAACCGGCATCTGTTCGGTAATCGCCCAGCGCTTCCGGGGGGTTGCGGTTCCGCGGCGGTTTGAGTTGAGTTTGCGTTCGGCGGCCGATGCGGCCGTGCTGCGGCCGGCTCCTTACCTGACGCCCAAACGCACGTTTCAGGCGCTCGCGATCACAATGGTGGCGATCGCCGTGGTCTTTTGCTGGGTACTGGTTCTGCGGCGGCGCGTGCGCAAGCAGACCGCGATCATAGAACAAAAGCTGACCGAGGTCGAATCGCTGAAGCAGGCCGCCGAGGCCGCCAATCGCGCCAAGAGCGAGTTTTTGGCAAACATGAGCCATGAAATCCGTACGCCCATGAACGGCATTTTAGGAATGACGGAGCTGACGCTCGATACGGAGCTCACTATGGATCAGCACGAAAACCTGATCACCGTGAAACACTCGGCCGATTCTCTGCTGACCATCATCAACGATATACTCGATTTCTCGAAAATCGAGGCTGGAAAGCTTGATCTCGACCCGATCGAGTTCGATTTGCAGGATAGCCTGGAAGAAAGCGTGCGGACGCTCGCGGTGCCGGCGCACAACAAGGGGCTGGAACTGGTGTGCGGCTTTAGCGCCGATGTTCCCGACACAGTGGTCGGCGATCCCACGCGGCTGCGGCAAGTTATCACCAACCTGATTTCGAATGCTATCAAGTTCACAAGCCATGGCGAGGTTACGGTCGATGTCAGCGTGGAATCGATGGATCAAGACTCGGGCATTCTGCATTTTGTCGTGAGCGATACGGGCGTGGGCATTGCGATCGAGAAGCAGAAGGCCATTTTCTCGGCGTTCACGCAGGCGGACGCCTCGACGACGCGGCGCTATGGAGGAACCGGGCTGGGGTTGAGCATTTCCTCGCGGCTGGTGGAAATGATGGGCGGCAAGATCTGGGTCGAGAGCGCGCCGGGGAAGGGCAGCCAATTTCATTTCACAAGCAAGTTGGGTATTGCGAGAACGAAGACGAATGCGGTACCGGCGCCTGCCTGGCCATCGCTCGCGGGCGTGGCGGTGTTAGTCGTGGACGACAACGACGCGAATCGGCGAGTGCTCGATGCGACGGCCGCTCGGTGGGGCATGAAAACGACTACCGCACGCAATGCCCCCGAAGCCCTGGATCTGCTGCATTCGGCGGCGGCGGCCGGATCCCCCTTTCCGTTGGTATTGTGCGACGTTCACATGCCGGGCAAGGACGGTTTCTACCTGGCGGAGCAATATTCGACCGATCGGGAGACGAAAATCATTTTGCTCACCTCCGCGGGCCAGCGGGGCGATAGCGCGCGCTGCCGGGAATTGGGCATTGCAGGATACCTGACCAAGCCGGTCCGGCAATCGGAGCTGCGGGCCGCCATCGTCGCGGTATTGGGAGCGCAAGGCAAGGAGATGACGGTCACTCGCCACTCCGTGAGAGAAGAGCGCATGCACGGGCAGCGCATTCTAATCGCCGAAGACAACGTGGTCAATCAGCAACTCATCCGCCGGCTCATCGAACGGCAAGGCCACACGGCGACGATTGTCGATACCGGCGTCGGGGCAATTGAAGCCTTGGATGAGGGCGAGTTCGACGCGGTCCTAATGGATGTCCAGATGCCTGAGATGGACGGCTTCGAAGCCACGGCCGAAATTCGCCGGCGGGAACAGCTTAGCGGCAAACGCCACACGATCATCGCCATGACCGCGCATGCCATGAGCGGCGACCGGGAGCGATGCCTCAGCGCGGGCATGGACGATTATCTATCGAAGCCCATCGCGCTGGCCCAACTGAACGCCGCCCTTAGCCGCAGCCAGGCTGTCCTGTCGCGCTGACTGCGTTACCATTCTCCTGTCCCTCAGGAGGATCCTTTACGTCCACCCCAGAATCCCGGCTTCCCGCTATTCTCGAGCGTCACGAAAGCGAATTGTTGGCGGATTGGTTGAGCATACTGCGCAATTCTATGCCAAACCGCCCAGGCTCGCCGGCGGAGCAGCAGTTGGAAGACAATACGCGCACATTCCTGAGCGGGTTGCGGCGAGCGGTGGCCAGTGGCAATTTTACGGACTTCTCGCGCCCTGAATGGCAGAGTGTCACGGAATTTCTTGCTAGCTTATCCCGGCGACGGGTCGAGGACGGTTTCACTCCTGTTGAAACGGCGATGTTCGTGTTCTCTTTCAAACAACCGTTATTTGAGCGCATCCGGCAGGAGTTTGCGAACGATGCGCGGGGATTGACTGAGGAAACGTGGCGAGCGACGGTGCTGATCGACAGGCTAGGTCTCGAGACGACTACCGCCTTTGTGAAGGGCCGGGAGGAGACCATCCGGCGGCAGCAGCAGGAATTACTCGAGATTTCGACGCCGGTGGTGCGCCTTTGGGAAGGTATCCTCGCGCTGCCTCTGATCGGCACGCTGGACAGCGCTCGAACGCAAGTCGTGATGCAGAACTTGCTGGAAGCGATTGTCAGCCACGGCGCGGCGATTGCAATTATCGACATAACCGGCGTTCCTACCGTGGATACGCTGGTCGCTCAGCATTTGCTAAAGACAGTTGCCGCGGCGCGTCTGATGGGCGCGGATTGCATCATCAGCGGCATACGCCCGCAAATCGCGCAGACCATTATCCATCTTGGCGTTGACCTCGCGGATGTTACTACGAAAGCCACGCTGGCCGACGCGTTTCAGATCGCATTGCGGAAACTCGGGAACGGGGCGGCAGTCGTGAAGCGCAGTCAACCAGTTTAAGGATTGTTAGTGGAAAGAATTCCAATCCTAAAACTGGGCGAGTTTCTGCTGGTCAGCATTCAGGTCGATATGCACGACCAGCTCGCGATTTCTCTGCAAGACGATTTAACAGGAAAGATCGTGACGACTGGCGCAAAGGGAGTTCTGATAGACATCTCGGCGCTAGAGATAGTCGATTCCTTCATCGGGCGCATGTTAGGCAATATCGCGGGTATGTCGCGCATTCTCGACGCCGAAACCGTTGTTGTTGGAATGCAGCCTTCGGTGGCGATTACGCTGGTAGAGCTTGGTCTTTCGCTCCCCGGGATTCGGACGGCCCTGAATATCGATAAGGGCATGGAGTTATTGCGGCAATCTTTGGAAGAACAGTGGGACAGTCCTGGTGTTATTAACAAGCCAGACTAGTCTCGCTATTGCTTCGCAAGAGGACGTGGTTTTTGTTCGCCAGGCGGTTCGCAAGGCCGCCGTCGAAACGGGCTTCACACTGGTGGATCAAACCAAAATCGTTACGGCCGCGAGCGAACTGGCGAGGAATACGTTTGTCCACGGTGGAGGCGGAACTGTGTTGATAGAGCATGCAGAGGAAGGAGCGCGCAAAGGATTACGGCTCACGTTCACAGATCAAGGCCCGGGAATACCGGATATAGAAAGAGCTCTCAAGGACGGCTACACTTCAGGTAACGGCTTGGGCTTGGGGCTGGGAGGCGCCAAACGGCTTTCGAGCGAGTTTTCGATTTGGTCCGAGCCGGCCAAGGGAACGCGCGTGACGATCACGCGCTGGAAGAGCTAGATCGAGACGTGCGGCCGACGATCATTCCTGTTTCAGAAGCAAGCCAGGTAGCGGAAGCACGGCGGGCGGGGCTAAGACTTGCCAAGGATCTCGGCTGGAATGAGACAGCCGCGGGCAAACTGGGCATCGTCCTCACCGAAGCGGGCACGAACCTGATGAAGCACGCCAAGCGCGGGCAGATCCACATACAAACGTGCGCGCGAAATGGCTCGACCGGAATCGAGGTGCTCGCCCTCGATCGGGGGCCGGGGGTTACTTCCATCGACGCTTGTTTGCGCGATGGGTATTCAACGACGGCGACGTCTGGAACCGGCTTGGGCGCGATCGCGCGGCTTACCGACGAATTCGATATCTACTCACAGAAGGGCGCCGGAACCTGCCTGGTGGCCAGGCTCTTTTCGAGCGCAAGCAATGGCCCGGCCGCCCCGCGATCGCGAGGCCTGGCGTTTGGGACCCTGCGAGTTCCAGCGCCCGGGGAGGCGGAGTGCGGGGACAATTGGGGAGTACGGGAAGAGGAAGGCCGCACGGTTGTTCTGCTCGCCGACGGTTTGGGCCATGGCCCGGAAGCGGCCGAGGCATCGGGCGAAGCGGTGGCGGCGCTCCATCGGGCGAGTGATCTGGCTCCCGCCGCTTTGCTCGAACAGGTTCATCACGCTTTACGATCCACTCGCGGCGCCGCGGTCGGAATCGCTCAAGTGGACATTGAGAAGCAACAAGTCCGGTTCGCGGGCGCCGGAAATATCAGTGCGATGACCATTGCCTCCTCGAATTCGCAGCACATGATTTCCCATAACGGCACGGCAGGGCACAACGTCCGCAAGTTTCAGGAGTTTGTGTATCCGTGGACGCCGCAGACGGTACTGGTGATGCATTCCGACGGTATTACTACCAGTTGGCGATTGGACGCGTACTCAGGAATAATCCAACGAGATCCCTCCTTATTAGCGGCGGTGCTGATTCGTGACGCGAGCCGGGGTCGGGACGACGCCTGTGTTCTGGCGGCCCGGAACAGAGAACAAATGCAATGACCGACTGCTCGGGAACGATCGAGACCGCGGGATGCCGGCATTTGTTGACGGTGAGCGTGGTAGAACCGATGGGCGTCTTGACGGCACGCCAGCGAGCGCGGCAATTGGCGCACCTGATCGGGTTCGATCACCAGGACCAGATCCGGATCGCAACGGCAACTTCGGAGATCGCGCGGAACGCAGTGGAGTACGGACGCAATGGACGAGTCCAGTTTTTAGTCGATTTAAGCGCCGATCCGCCGCTCTTTATCGTTCGCGTGAGTGACGAGGGTCCGGGCATGGCGGAAGGCGAAGCGATTTTGCAGGGGCGCTATCGTTCGCAAACCGGCATGGGCCTGGGCCTGAGCGGGACCCGGCGATTGATGGACCGATTCTCGCTCGAATCGACTCCTGGCAAAGGAAGTACCGTCACATTCGCGAAAATACTTCCTGCCCATGCCGGCAGGCTCGACGTGCAGCACGTCGCGGGCCTCAGCGAGCAACTGGCTCGGGAGCAGTCCCAGGATACGGATGAGGAGATTAGGCGGCAAAGCCAGGAACTGCTGGTGGCGCTCGATTGCATCCGCAGATTAGAGAGCGAGGCGGAAAAGCGGCAGGCCGACACGGCGAGACTCACCCAGGAGCTGGAAGAGACGAACCGGGGCGTCGTCGCTCTTTATGCAGAGCTGGACGAGCGGGCTTCGGAGCTTCGCCGCGCAGACGACGTGAAGACCCGGTTCCTGTCCTATATGAGCCATGAGTTTCGCACGCCGCTCAATTCCATTCTGGCGCTTTCCGATCTCCTGCTTCGCAGGGTAGATGGCGCCCTCACGGCAGAACAGGAGAAGCAAATCGGCTTCGTGCGCGCCGCCGCGTACGAGTTGTTTGAGATGGTCAACGATCTGCTCGACATAGCAAAAGTGGAAGCGGGCAAGGTCGACTTGCGAATAGGAACGATAGAAATAGCGAAGCTCTTTGGCGGACTTCGTGGAATGATGCGGCCAATTACTCATGGCGAAAACGTGAGCCTCGTATTCGAAGAACCGCCGGACGATCTGCAGATTGTTAGCGACGAAGGGAAAGTTAACCAAATCCTCCGTAATCTGATCTCCAACGCTTTAAAGTTTACGGAACGCGGAGAGGTCCGGGTCCGCGTGAGCTGCGAAAAGGACCAGTTCGTGTTTTCGGTTTCGGACACCGGGATTGGAATCGCGCCCGACGACCAGGAACGCATCTTCCGCGAATTTGCCCAAATTGAAAATCCGGTACAACGGAAAGTACGAGGTACGGGGCTGGGGCTTCCGCTATCGCGTAAGCTCGCTGAACTGATCGGAGGAACCTTGACCGTAACGAGCGCCCTCGGAGCGGGGTCTACATTTCGATTGACCATGCCACTCGGGGTGGAAGACTCACTACCAGCCGGGCACGCCCAATCCATCGAAGGACATTCCGCGGGATTGGGGCCGCTATACGCGGCTGAAGAAGGCAGCCGTGGGTCGATTTTGATTATTGACGACGAAGAAGTGGCTCGTTATCTCACGCGGCAGCGTTTTCGAGGGACGCGGTATCTGATCACGGAAGCAGCCGGCGGAATTGAGGGACTGGAACGGGCGCGGTTTGACCGGCCTAGCTTGATCCTGCTCGACATCAACATGCAAGACCGAAACGGGTTCGAGGTTCTGGAAGATCTAAAGTCGGATAGCGCGACGAAAGATATTCCCGTGGTTCTGCACACGTCTTACACTCTGACGCAAGACGACATTTTGCGGCTGAATGGACGCCATGCCGCTGTGCTGCCGAAACAAGCGGGTGATCATGATGAGGCAATGGCGATGATTCGCGAGCTGCTCGGTGAGCCTCACCTGTTCTCGAAACAATGATTCTGAATGTCGATGATCACGAAGCTGGGAGATACGCCAGGAGCAGACTTCTCAAGCAAGCAGGCTACGAAGTCGCCGAAGCGGGTACCGGAAACCTAGCATTGGAACTCGCTGCGTCGTTGCGGCCACCGCTTATGCTACTCGACGTGAATCTTCCGGATATCAGCGGGCTGGAGGTGTGCAGGCGCATCAAATCGGATCCGCAGTTAAGTTCGACCCTGATTCTCCAAATATCGGCTTCGGCGGTAACTTCCGGAGACCGGGTTGGCGGGCTCGATAACGGGGCGGATGGATATCTGATCGAGCCGGTCGACTCCGAAGTTCTTCTAGCGACAGTCCGCGCGCTCCTGCGCATGAGAAAAGCGGAAGCGGATTTGGCGGAAGTGAACAAAGCGTTACAAGTGGCTAACGATTTGCTCGTTCGCAGAAATGAGGACCTACAACGGTTTGCATACGCGGCCAGCCACGATTTGCAAGAGCCGCTGCGAACCATTTCGAACTTTACCGGCCTACTCGACAAACGATATCGCGGCCGGCTCGATGCCGGCGCCGACCAGATTTTGACCTACATTCAGCAAGGCGCATCGCGGATGAGCACCCTAATTCACGGCCTTCTTATTTACGAGCAAGCCGGACACGATGGCGGAGCGGAGTGGACGGCCGTCGATTTGAGCCAAATTTTGGCTTGGACGTTGAAAGATCTCGAGCAATCCATCAGCGAGAGCGGCGCAACGGTTACCTACGATCCGCTTCCCACGGTTAGGGGACACGCAGTCTTGCTATCCCAGCTATTCCAGAATCTGATTCACAATGGGCTGAAATACCGCAAGCCAGAGGAAGCTGCCCGTATTCACGTAACTGGGAACAAGACGCAGAACGCGACTGAAGTTGCTGTATCGGACAACGGCGTCGGAATTCCTAGTGAATACCATCAGATGATTTTCGCACCGTTCCAACGCTTGCACGGCGGCGGGTCTCCTGGGTTTGGTATTGGGTTAGCGACTTGCCAGCGCATTGTCGAGCGCCATGGCGGCCGCATTTGGGTAGAGAGCGCCGGGCTGGGCGCCGGATCTACTTTCTTCGTTTCCTTGCCGGCGGCCTGACCACCACTGGCTAAAGGCGGCCGAACTTAGCTACGGCCTGGCGAATGGATTTGTATTTTTCGATGAACGGCAACATACTGTGTTCGGTGTCATCGAGTTGCTGCGCACGTTTTAACACCTCGGCAGCTTTCTCTTTCGGCACGACAACGACTCCGTCCATGTCTGCAACCACGATATCGGACGGACGCACTGAAACGCCCGCGCAGGTGACTGGTATGTTCTTTCCAACGAAGCGATAGTGATTAATCGTGGTGGAAGGAGCGACGCCGCGACTGAAGACAGGGAACTGCAATTTGGTGATCTGCGGCGTGTCTCGAATACTGCCATCGACAATGGCGCCGGTCAAGCCGCGAACTTTCATCGCGGTCGTCATGAGACCGCCAACGGCAGCGTAGTCGAGGCCGTCCTCAAGCACAATCACGTAGACCGAGCCGGCCGGCGCTTCGTCAATGGCATCGAGCATTCCCTGCTGCGCGGGCGCACCTTCATGATGCTCTTCTTTTTTCAACAGCACCGTGATGGCGGGGCCGGCGAACTTCGTCTGCGCGAGAGGACGCATGTCATGGGACATGTACGCCTTGGTCCCGTACAGTTGTTCCATCGCATCGGAAACAGAGGCCGCTTCGACCAGGCGAAAGCCTTCACTGACATCCTGGGCGCCGGCAGAAGCAACCAGCAAGAAAGCGATCGCGATAGCGCTCAGTTTTTTCATTTTCCAACCTCCTGAAATTTCCAAGCGCGCATTTCATCCAGCAAGGCAATCACGGCATCGCCAGCGGCGTCCAGAAACTGCTCTCCCTTTTCCGGCGCTCGCCAGCTCAGGCATGCCGATCACGCCGTTCGCGGAGATCTCGTCGAATTCATTGATGAGCGAGAACGGGAGCGGCTTCAGCATATCGGTGACACGGTAGCCCATATGCGGGCCGGGACCGCCCTGCCGCGCTTTTTGCATCTCGACCAGGCCAGGGTTCTTCGCAAGCAAGATCGACGTTTCCATTTCGCACGCGTGCCCCATGCCGCCGGCGGGAGACGAGCGAATCTGGTTGAATCGATCAGACGCCAGATTCCAATAGGCGGCGTACACAATATAGAGATCCCGCAAATCTTCGAATTCGCTCTTCAATTCGCGCTGGGCCGCTTTGCAGGGCGTATCATTGCCGCCATGCCCGTTAAGCAGCAGAATCTTACGAGCGCCGATTTGGATCAACGACCGGCAGATTCCGCGAATCATTTCGACATACGGAGTGAAATCGAGGCTTACGCATCCGAAGCGCCGGTGGTGCGGCGAATGCCCAAGCCACTGGACTGGAAGCATAACGATTTGTTCACTCCGCTGCTCTTCGACCCGGCGCGCAACGTGAGAAACAATCAGCGAATCGGTGAAGACAGGGAGATGCGGGCCGTGCTGCTCGAGCGAACCGAGCGGAACAACAAACGTGCGGCGCGCTAGCGATTCCAAATCCGCCCAACGCGCGTTTTCAAGCAGCATGCTGCGGCTCCCGCACCGGCCGATAGGCGACGGCAAGATGCGGAGTCTCGAGGCGCTGCTGATTCTGTTTTTTGGATTGAAGGCAGCTTTCGAGGATGCCGCTGGTTAGCAGCGTTCTTTCGATCGGATAAGGGGCGTGGCGCGTCATGAACATTTGTTCGATTTTGGATACGAGGCAGGCTGAATAGGTGACGTTCGGCACGGGCGTCAACAAGAACTGAGTAGAAAGGATGCCCGCCCCGCGCACGCGGGCGGCGAAATTGAAATCCTTCACGGCGCCGTCGAGCATCAGCAGAGTGGCGCGCAGACCGTCACGATATTCAATACGGTAGGCAGCGGGATTCTTGACCAGCGAAGCTAAAACGCCCGGAGCGGTGAGATCCTGAGTGCGGCCATCTTTCACGGTTAGGCCAAGTGGCGTATCGCTACGCGAGAGCGCGGCGCTTAGTAAATCTTTTGACCAGCCGGCCTGCCAAGCGGCATCGCCCGTTAACAGCTGGACGGCCTGTACGCCGGTTTCCCCGCCCTGCCGGCGCTCGACCATGCATTGGAGACCTTCGAGAGCATGGAAATCCATGGCGTCCGATCCGCCCACGCCGACCATCACTGCTTCTTCGATGTGCGCGCCGAATGGCATTTCGATCGAAGGCAAGCGCCAGGTGACGGGGAGCGAGGAACCGCCGAGCATTGGAAATTTCAATTTGTTCGAAAACGCCACCATGGATTGCGCTTTTTCGAAGCTGTAGGAGAGGTGTTTATCGTTATAGACGGGAACGGCGCGGCCGCTCTTTTCGAAAACCTTGACACATTGCTCGAAGAACTCGTAGCGCGGATAGAGAATCTGGCCTTTATCGTTTCTAGGGTAATTGCCGTGTTCCGCGACGATCAAGACGGCGTCGCAGGCCAAGCTGTCTCCACCGCAGCAAAGCGCCTCGGCAATGGTGGGATATACGCGGAAGCCGAATTCGCTGGCGCGTTCCTGGCTCAGGTCGCCTTCGGGCTTCTGATCAACATACAGCGAAACGACTTTCACGTTCGGCTTGTGCCATTCACCGTCAATCGGATAACCGATTAGAAACCGATCGCCGATGTGCTGACCGTGCGATAGATATTTGTAGATTGTCGTAACGATAGCGACGCGAAGGGGCTGAGGCCCCTGCTGCGCGGAGGCGAGGGGAAGCAGTGCGCTCCCGATGAATTCACGTCTTGTCAGCATCAGGCCCTCTCGAATGTCGATTCTTTGGACGGCTGGTAGCGAATGTTCAAATGCGGCGTGGAGACACGCTTCTGGTCCTGGTATAAGCTTTCTACTCCAGCGGCAGTCAAACCAGTTGTCAGAAGAGTCCGCTCGATCGGGTATGGAGCGGCGCCCGTCAGGAACATCTGTTCCATGTTGGCGACGAGCGGACTGAAAAAATTCGCGAGCGTGGTGCGGCCGTCGGGCATGGGCAGATACATTTGAGTGGAGAAGATTTTCGGGTTGCCATCGATGCGCGCGGCGAAATTGAAATCGCGCACCAGGCCGTTCATCAGGAGCATGTTGGAGCGGAGACCGTCTTCGTGTTCATAACAGTAGGCAACCGGGTTTTTCACCAGCGCGCGCATTTGATCGCGCGAGGGAAACATGTCGTTGAAACCGGGCCGCGCGGGGGTAAGAGTATGGCTGCGGCACAGGGCGGCATTCATCAAATCAGCGGGCCAGACGCCGTCGGAGAGCGCCTTCCAGAAATTTTCTCCGCGATACGCCTGGATCCAACGCACGCCGGATTCCCCGCCCTTACGGCGTTCGACCATGCACTGAATTGTCTCGAGCGCATGAAAATCGTAGCTATCCACGCCGCCATAGCCCACGCAGAGCGCTTCCCGGATGCGAGAGCCGAGCGGCATTTCTATAGACGGAGTACGCCAGGTAACCGGCAGGCTCGAACCGGCCATGAAGGGGAACTTCATAGCTAGTGACGTGTCGTACATCTCTTTGGCCCAATCCCAGTTCCAGGACAGATGCTTGTCGCTGAAGAGCGGCACGACGCGATTGCTGGATCGAAACACATCCACAATCTGGCGGAAGAATTCGTAGCGTGGATATTTTGTCTGGCCCTTTTCATTCTTCGGGTAATGGCCGTGTTCGCCAACGAGGACAACACCGTCGACTGCGAGCTTGTCGGCACCGAGGGTCAGGGCTTCAGCGATTGACGAGCAAAGCCGCATGGACGGATGGCGCGCACCGCGCTCACGGCTCAGGTCGTCCGCGCCCACCTGATCCACATACAGCGAAACCAGATCGAACGGAGGATGGTGATACTCGCCATGCCAGCCGTATCCATCTAAGAAACGATCGACAATGTGCTGGGCGTGCGAATACTTGAAGTAAATGGTAACGACGGCGGCGAGCTTCAAATTTGGATCCGATTCACGTGAATTTTCTCATCGCTGAACTCGCCTAGCCCGAGCATGCCGGCGATTTCGATGTGCTCGACCTGGGCGTTCAAGAAATGGCTGTCCTTGTCGGGTTTTGAAAGCGCGATGGATGTCATACCGACGCGCTGCCGCTGGGCGTCGATCATCTTGAGACCGGTCTTATCGAGCGCGACAGGGTCGGTGCCGAACAACAGCGTCTTGGGTTCCCAGATAAACCGCGGCTTAGCGCCCGGGCCGCCGTGATACGACGCTTTCACGGCATCGACGACATGCAGGACTACTTTTTCGCGGATGACTGGAAGACGCACAACCGAGGGGATGAATACGCCACAGGCGTTGAGCGTAGGCGTCATGTGGCTGCGATTCACGTTGTTGACAAAACCGTGCGACATGTTCTTGAGGCAGATCGTCACGCCGGCCGATTGGTGGTGTTTTAACACGGGCAGATTGATGATCTTGTTGACTCGCGCGGTGACGATCTTCGAAACGTAAGAGCGCCGCAGATGGGCGTCGGTGGAACTATCGCCCGGCTTCAGCAGAGCCATTTCCATAAAATGGTTTGGATCGTAGCCGCCCATATCCAATTGCACATCATCGTACTTCAGGGACGGAGCATCGAACCGGACACCGGGCGGCAGCCATTTGTCGATTCCGGCTTCGAGAATTTCCTGGCGGTAACGGCTGAATACGAGGATATTTCGATTGGAGACTCCGGCTTGGTTCAAGCCGTCGATAAGCGAATGCAATACGGAGGCGTCGGACGATAGCAGCAGTCCTCCGACCGGGCTGACTTTGATACCGACGACATCTCCCTTTTCAAAAAGAGCGCGCCAGGCTTCCGGCCAGGATGGCGTCTGGGTGAGCTCTTTCATGCCGCGCTCGATCATCTGTCGAATGGGCTGCGCCTGATATTTTCCAGACACGAGGCAGCCCGCATCCTCGACGGCAATTACGCGGCCCGGGTATGAACCGGGGATGCCCAGCTTTTGGCGTTGTGCGGCGACGCCAGCCGGGGCTAACAAGGCGCCTTGTACGAAGCTTCGACGATCCACCTATCTGATTGTAATCAGAAATAGAGTTTGAGAGCGAGTTGCAACTGCCGGGGGGTATTGAGGAGATCGGCGCTGCTCGTCAGTTTGCCGAAGTTCTGATTTTGTAGGCTTACGTTGCCTGTTCCGAAGCGGACGCGATTGAACAGGTTGAAGGCCTCGGCGCGAAATTCGAACCGGATGGATTCCCGGATTGGAAAAGCTCGCATGACCGAGACGTTTTCATTCAGGTTCGGGAATGTGCGCACTTTGGGGTTGTAGCGAGTGCTGTTGCCGAAAGTGTTGGCGCCGGCGACGCCGATACCTTGCGCAGGAAATGCCGCCGCGGTCAAGAAGTTATCCACGGATGGATCGAAACTTCCGTTCTTCCACTGGGGCTGCCAATTTGTATAGGAGGTGATGTACGGAGTGCTGCGGGCGGCGGTGCTATAGAGGGGCAACGTGTACGTGGAAGTTATGCCAACAGGCGTACCACTTGCATAGGTCAGGACACCGTTAACGCCCCAATTTCCGAGAATCCACGCACCTGGGCCATGAGTCAGCCACTGCCGTCCTTTGCCGAACGGCAGGTCGTAAACAAATCCAAATTTGAAGTTATGAGTAACATCGTACTCGCCGATGGACTTTTCAAGGCGGCGGTTATATTGATCGGCCGCGAGACAGCAGCCATTCGCCGTATTTGTGGCCGCATTGCCCCAATAGCTGTCGGCGTCCGTTATCAGCTTTGAAAAGACGTAAGAAGTCTGGAAAGTCACTCCATTGCTGTAGCGCTTCTCAAGACGAATAAGTCCGGCATGATAAGTGGAATGGCCGCTATGATCTCCCTGACCTGCGAAAGTATCGATGACCGTGTACTGCGGGAACGGGCGAAGGGCCTGCTGGACAGTTCCTTTGAAGCCAGGATAAGGAGCCGCGATACCAAACGAATTCGCGAGCGCCGAGCCGACGTTGCTGTTGAGAACCGCGGTGCTCTGCGCGATGCTTCCGAAAGCGGTGAGAAGAGCGGGGTTGTCCTGGTTATAGTCAAGCAATTGCGCCTGCAGGTGCGAGCCGACCACGCCATTGTAAGAAGCTTCGAGAATCGTATTCGAACTAAGCTGGCGCTGGATGGAGAAGTTAAAATTGTTGAACTCGGGGGGGCGGGTAGCTTCCTTGCCCTGCCACCAACTCACACTGGTGCCATTGGAGACAGATGGATTGATGAAGGGCGGGGCCGTCCAGGGCGGCATCCCCTGACTGAGGAGGAACGCGGGTTGAATGCCGCCGCTTTGATTGGGAAAGTTTTGCGTCAAGGTAAAGCCCATGTTGTGGGTCGAGCCGGTGACCGCCATGAGTGGGCCGAAAGAGCGCGCATAGGAACCACGGATCACAGTCTTCTCGTTCCATGAGTATGCGAAACCAACGCGGGGTCCAAAGGCGCCAAAATACGAGTCGGCAAGCGTGCGCGAGCCTTGTCGGCCAGGACCGCTACCCGCGAAAATAACGGCACCAGGGATGCCGCCAGCACCGGGATTTGGGGTGGTTGGCGAGAAATCGGACCAGCGATCTTCCAGACCCGTAGGCGGAAGGTTGGTTTCCCAGCGAATACCCAAATTCAGAACAAGTTTTCTACTCACATGCCAATCGTCCTGGAAAAAGCCGGCGTAGTAAGGAAATTGCTGGCCAATGAAACGAGGCGTATCGATTGTCCCGGTGTCCGCGTATCCGAGCAGGAAAGAAGCGAACGGGTTGCCACCCTGGTTGGGATTGGTGCCGTTGGGTACGCCGGTTTCCGTGTAGCTGAAGCCGATGCAACCGGCCTCACATTGCCGGCCTAAACCGTTGTAATGGTTTACCTGAAACGCGCCGCCAAACTTAAAATTATGCGAGCCATGTATCCAAGTGAAATCGTCGTTGTAAGAATATACGGTGTTTTCGGACCCGTTGTCGGCCTGACCGCCCCAACCTGAATATATATTGTTCGATCCTACGTTGAACAAGCTGACGAGGTTGTCGTTGCAATCCGGAACGTTCGCCAGGCAGAACTTACTCTTCCAATTTCCAATATATTCTTGCGGAGGTTTGTGATCCTGACGCCAGTTATTACCGCCCGCATAAAAGTGATTGAACTTAGTTGGGCTGAGCGTCCAATCCCAACTAAATCGAACCACATCGGAGTTCTGGCGCAAGTCGTTGTAGTTCGAATAGAGACCCGGTAGAGTCGGCGGCCCCTCCGGTCCTGGAACCTGGGATTCCCGATCATAGCCGTAATAGCCGGAGATGCGGTGTTTCTCGTTAAACACATGATCGCCTTTAACACTGACTTTGTTAACCGGTTGCACGTTGGAACCGTTGGCGATGATGTAGTTGTTATTCACATACCCGGCGGTGCCCGGCGTGGCGCCGGTATTCGGAGCGAGGTTCCCGCTAGTTTGAAATACTTTCAGCATCGCAAGAGCTGTGGGATCGAAATTGGCCACGGGGATCTTGTTTCCCGCGTATTGGGTACGAGTTACGGCGCCGTTTGCACTGGTGGTTTGCGTTTTGGGATCGTAGATCGGAATTTGGACCCCGCCGGCGGTGACCCAGTTGCTGAAGTCTCCGTTATACATCTCCGGCGTGGGGACGGTGGCGGTGGCATTGGTGGCTCCGTTGCGGTTGCGGAAGCCTTCATAGGAAAAGAAGAAGAAGGTCTTGTTATGCCCGTTATAGATTTTCGGAATCCATACAGGGCCGCCGATGGTAGCGCCAAAATCGTTCTGTTTGTAGATCTGGCGAGGTTTCCCGGCGCGGTTACTAAAGAAATCGTTGGCATCGAAATCGTTATTGCGCAGGAATTCGTAGAGCGAGCCATGGAACTGGTTGGTACCGGATTTCGCGACGAAGGTCATGACGCCGCCGCCAGCATGACCGTATTCGGCTTTAAAGCCGTTGGTATCGACGGTGAATTCGGTGAGCGCTTCTACAGATGGCGCATTCGAGGACACCCAGCTTTTTTGCAGCGCGCGCGAAGTCGTAACGGAGACGCCATCGAGCGTGGCGCCATAACTCGCGCCCTGGCCGCCGCCGAGGGAGAAGCCGGCGTCACCGCCAACATTCTTCGATTCGGGCGTGAGCGTGGCTAGATCGAATGGGCTACGCACGGCGCCACCGACAACCAGCGGCAGCGTGTCGACCAGTTTCTGACTGATAGTGACGCTCGATTTGGAGTCCTCGGAATTGAGTTGTACCGCCGCAGCTTCCACCTCGATCACCTGGCGCGACTGACCGATTTCCAGGCTGAAATCGGCGCGAGCCGTGGTCGCGGCGTTCACGGTTAGGCCGTGAATTTGCGTAGGACGAAAGCCGGTCTTCTCGACACGGACATCGTATGTTCCCACCGCGATTTCAGGAGCCGTAAACTCGCCGGCCTCGCTACTGGTGACGTTGGTCACCTGATTGGTAGCGGTGTTGGTGATTACGATCTGAGCCTGAGGAACGGCCGCGCCGCTCGAATCGCGGACAGCACCCGAGATGGCGCCACGTTCCGATTGAGCAACAACGACGGCACTCACGAGGAGCAACAGGGCGCTCTGGCGCACGATCCAACTGGGGACCATAACACTCTCCTAGAGGCAGACTTCAGGCTATGGAAGCAATGAAAGACCCGATTTGCCCCTCGGCCTGAAGCTGCCGAATTCATCTAGCCCGATGGTCGCCGCGAGGCAGCGCTTACAAAGGACGTTTGGGGCGATTGTATAAGAAGATTGCCGGCCCGTCAAGGGACCGCGTTACTAGCCTCGTACCATGTGATGCAGTTTAGCGGCTCAGGCCGACGCATTGCCACGGAAGAAATGAACGATCAGCAGGATCACGCCGATCACGAGAAGAATGTGAATAAATCCTCCCGCAACGTGAAATGCTACCCAGGAGACGAGCCAAATGCCAAAGAATAGAAAGGCCAGGATCAGGAATAGGAAACGCACCGGGTTCTCGCTTTCTGGTTTCTTAGTTTATATCATTTTTGGCGTAGAGCCGGGTCGAATGTGGTTGGTGAGCGCGGTAGGAATCGAACCTACAACCTAGTGATTAAGAGTCACTTGCTCTGCCAATTGAGCTACGCGCCCGCTTTTACGGTGGGGAGGATCACGGGGCCGATGCGGCCCGCCTAAGACAATATAACATCCGCTCCGGTGCGTGGAGCATCGCCCGGGAGTGCGGCGGCGGCGATCTGGGCAATGTCCAGCAGGCGAGGCGGGCTTGTGGACGCGGCGGCGAGAGCATCGCGAAACATGCTTTGGCAGAAAGGGCAGGCGGTGCCGACCACGGTGGCACCCGTTGCGGCTAGTTCCCGGGCGCGGGCTTGATTGACACGCGTGCCCGTCTCCTCGCCTAAGAAGACAAGGCCTCCGCCAGCGCCGCAACAGAACGAGCGTTCGCGGGCGCGCGGCGGATCGATGACTTTCGCCGTGCGGGCGATCACCTGGCGCGGTTCATCGTACACGCCGCGATAGCGGCCGAGGTAGCACGGATCGTGAAAGACCACTTTCTCCTCAGTTTGTAAGGTGGGCAGGTTGGAATGACGGGCGAGGAATTCGCTGTGATGCTCGATTTCCACTTCGACGCCGAATTCGCGCCAGTCTTCGGCGATTGTGCGAACGCAATGCGGGCAGATGGAGACGATTCTCTTCACGCCGTCCTGGCGAAAGGACTCGATATTCGCTTCCGCCAACTGGCCGAAGACAAGATCGTTGCCGAGACGGCGCGCAGGATCGCCAGTGCAGCGCTCTTTCTTCAGGACACCGAAGCTCGTTCCCAGATGCTTCATCAGGCGCGAGAAGGCGATCACGATCTCGCGGCCATGCGGATCGTATGCGCCCATGCAACCAAGCCACAAGCAGTATTCCTGGGAGCCGTCGAACATGGGGAACTCCTGTTTCGCGACGAATTTGTCGCGCTCGCTACGCGAGAAGCCCATCGCGTTCCCGTTTCGCTCGAGATTCAGGAACAATTTGGTTCCATAGTCGTCTTCCCACCTGCCGGTGTTGACGGCGCCGCGCCGTAGCCCGACGATGAGCGGAACATGCTGGATGCCGACCGGACATTGATACTCACACGCTCCGCAAGTGGTGCACTGAAAGATGGCGGTTTGCGAAATCGAGGCTTCGAGCAGCGGCATTTCATCCTGGTTGCCGCGTTCGTTGAGATAGCTTCGGAGGCCGAGAGCGATGAGCTTCGGATTGAGTTCTTTACCGGTGTTGTTGGCAGGGCAGTGTTCGGTGCAGCGGCCGCACTCGACGCAGGAATACGCTTGCAAAGCCGCGATTTGCGTGATGTCCTTGCCCGATACCATGCCGAAATCTTCATCGCCAGACAGCGGCGGTATGTGGCTGAACCCCTGGCGCTCTAGAAAGATGGTCAGCGGGCTCAGGATGAGATGCAGGTGCTTAGTGTGCGGAATAAGCGGCAGGAACGCCAGGATGATTAATGTATGGGCCCACCAGAGAGCGTGCCCTGCCGGAGAGTTTTCCGTGACCCACCACATCGGCATGTAAGTGATCATTAGAAGAAAGATCAGCAGCGCGATGACGCCCGATTCGGGAGAGAGCGGGCCGAGTGTCTTGGGCCGGATGACGAAGCGGCGGAAAGCCAGCGCGGCAATAGATACTGCGCAGCACACGGCGAACGCGAAGGCGAACCAGAAATAGAAGGCCCCGAAGGCAGAGCGTTGTTCGAGGAAGCGCAAGCCCAAACCGGCGGCGATGTGATTGACGGTTACGAGAGCGAACGCGCAGAAGCCCCAGAACACGAATGCATGCGCCAGGCCCGGCAGTGGACGCTCCCGTATGACTTTGACCTGGCACAGCACCTCGGAGAAAAAAGTCCAGAACCGGCGGCGAAGCGAGCCAAGGTGAAAATCCGGATCGATCCGGGCGCCGCGGATGCGGCTTACGACCGATCCAAAGCGCCTCCAGAACAGGAGCGCCGAGGCGGCAATTAGAAGGAGCAGAAGCGCTTTTTGTACCATTAACCTGAGTGCGTTACGTTATTTCGGGGGCCGCTGGCTTCATTGGATCACACATCTGCGACCGGCTCTTGGAGAGCGGACACCAGATTGTCGCGGTTGATAATTTCATTACCGGGCATCGCGAGAACATCGAGCATTTGCTCGATCGGAAGGGCTTTGAATTTCTTCAGCACGACATCTGCGAGCCGTTTCAGGTCAAGGGCGCCGTGGACAGGGTGTTTCACCTGGCATCGCTCGCAAGTCCCGTAGACTACCTGGCGCATCCGATCGAGACGCTGGAGTCCGGGTCGACCGGAACGCGCAACATGTTGGAGTTGGCGCGGCGAAACGACGCAGGATTTCTTCTGACCTCTACTTCGGAATGCTATGGAGATCCGCTCGAACATCCGCAATCGGAAACCTATTGGGGAAATGTGAACCCAGTGGGCCTGCGCTCGTGTTACGACGAAAGCAAACGCTATGCGGAAGCGCTGACGATGGCGTATCATCGCGTGCACGGAGTGCGCAGCAACATCGCGCGCATTTTTAACACATATGGGCCGCGGATGGCGCTGAACGACGGGCGCGTGGTGCCGGCGTTTATCGACCAAGCGCTCAAGGGCGCGCCGCTCACGGTTTTTGGCGACGGTTCGCAAACGCGCAGCTTCTGTTTTGTATCGGATCTGGTCGAAGGATTGCTGCTGCTCAGCGAATCCGAGGAACGTTATCCTGTGAATCTCGGCAACCCAAAGGAGATGTCGATCCTCGAGTTTGCGCGAGAGATACAGAAACGCTTTGACGGCGCGGCGGGAATCGATTATCGGCCCTTGCCATCCGACGATCCGAAACTCCGGCGCCCTGATATCACGAAGGCGACGCGTGTACTCGGGTGGAAGCCGAAGGTCGGGTTGAGCGAGGGACTGGGCGTCACCATCGACTACTTCAAAGCATTGAACGTGACAGTGCCTTAGAGTTCGTCATGGTTCGACGCGCACTTCAAGCGATACGGACTTACTCTTGCCGGCTGCATTGAACGCAGTGAGGGTGTAGGTCGTTGTCTTCTTGGGAGCGATGTCGATGCAATGGCGGTACGTCGGTTTGAGAGGTTCCAGCGGTGGATCGAGCTTTACCGAGACGGCGTTCACGACACCGTAGCAGAGATGCGTGGTTTGGCCGGGTTTGAGAACACCGGTATCGGCTAGAAACGTGGGAATGCGAATCTCTCCCGAGCCGTAATATTGATCGACCACTCTTTTTCGCGCGGCAGCCTGCTTGGCGTCGAATTCCTCCTTTGCGCGACGATTGGATTCGTGGCGTGAGTAGAAGGTCCAGCCGACATATAACGCGGCAATAAGGAGGGCCACGGTGGTGTAGGGGAAAATTTTTCGTACCAACGGACTTGGCCTCTAATTTTGATACTATCTGACGGCATGATTCGAAATGTTGTGTTGGTCTGTGCAGCCGTGTCGCTTGGCGCGGGCGCGATGCGATTGCAGACAGGCGATCTGGGGATCTTCACGAACGAGAGCAGCGTGGGACAGACTCCGCCGGGTTGTAAAGCGCACTACGATGCGGGCAGCGGCGAGTACCGGATTAGCGGGGGCGGCGCGAATGTCTGGGGCGCGGCGGACGCATTTTATTTCGCTTGGAAAAAGGCGTCCGGCAATATGACGCTGACCGCGGATGTGCGATTCACGGGAACGAGCGCGGCAGAGCATAGGAAGGCGATGCTGATGATCCGGCAGAGCCTCGATCCCGCATCGGCGTATGCGGATGCGGTGTCTCACGGTAACGGGCTTACGTCGCTGCAGTTTCGCGGGGCCACGGGCGAACAGACGTATGAGATTTTCACGCAGGTCGAGGAGCCCGCTCGCTTACGTATCGTACGGCACGGAAATGCATTTACAATGTATGCCGGCAAGCCGAATGAGGAATTGAAGCCGCACGGGCCGATCGATTTCGTGAGTATGAAAGATCCTGTATATGTCGGACTGGGCGTCTGTTCGCACGTAGCTACGACGATCGAGACAGCGATCTTTACGAATGTGAAGCTCGAGAACCAGTAAACGCTAACGGAACTCTTCCTGCAAGTGGTCGAGCGCTTCCCTGCCCGGGCAGAGTTTTTCGTAGGGCAGTTGCCCTAGCGGCTCGTCGCAGGTGTTGTTCATTTCGTGGAGGTCGGGGACGGTTTCGTCCGCAAAAAGCAGGCCGGTCACGATCTCGCCGCTATTCTGCCGCTCTTGCAGATAGGCCATCACCTTCTGGCGATCAGTCGGATCGTAACCTTCCGGCACGGAACGGAAATTCACGACACTGCCGTCGTGCATGGCGACGCTGGTAACGCCTTGGCGGTTGATGGAGGCGACGATTTCCCGCGCTGCCGGAACGAAGTCGGTTTCGGTCGCCCGCGCTTCGTGTTTGCGAGTGTAGAGATAGCTTTTAGTGGAACCGGTGTGGTCGTTGAAAGTGACGCATGGGGAAATCACGTCTACTAGCGCGAGCCCGCGGTGCGCGAACGCCGCTTTCATGATCGGCACAAGCTGCTCCTTATCGCCCGAGAAGCTGCGCGCGACAAACGTTGCGCCGATACTCAGGCCGAGCATCGCGGGATCGATCGGCAACATGCGATTGGCCTCGCCGCGCTTGCTCTTCGAACCGACATCGGCGGACGCTGAGAATTGTCCCTTGGTGAGGCCGTAGACGCCATTGTTCTCGATCAGGTAGACCATCTTGATGTTGCGGCGGATGGCGTGGCACATGTGGCCGATACCGATCGAAAGCGAATCGCCATCACCGGAAACTCCGATGTAGGTCAACTCGCGGTTGGCGGCTATCGCGCCCGTGGTGATGGCGGGCATGCGTCCGTGCGCCGAATTGAAGCCGTGCGCGCCATAGACAAAGTAGGCGGGCGTTTTGGACGAGCAGCCGATACCGCTCATCTTGGCGAGGCGGTGCGGCGGCATGGAGATTTCCCAGAGCGTGCGCACGATGGCGGCGGTAATGGAATCGTGCCCGCAACCCGCGCACAAGGTCGACATTGCACCTTCGTAGTCGCGGACGGTGAGGCCAAGCTCGTTGCGCTCGAGGCTGGGATGCCGGGCAACGGGTTTCGCTATTGAAGGCACGCTATCTCCTGTGCGGTTTCGAGTTGGGTCAAAATTCCATCCACTACGTTGCGAGCGCTGAGCGGAAATCCGCCATACGCGAGCACGGAGCGCAAGCGGTCTTTCGGGATGCCGGTTTCGAGAACAAGCAGCGAGTGGAGCTGCGCGTCCCGGTTCTGCTCCACAACGAAGCAGAGCTCATGCTCGAGAACAAACTTTTCCACGGATTCATGAAAAGGAAATCCACGAAGCCGCATGTAGTCGAGAGCGACGCCTCGTTCGCGAAGCAGATCGATGCTTTCACGAACAGCAGCGTCACAGCCGCCAATGCTGATGACGGCCCACTGTCCTTTTGAAGAGGCCACGACCGGCTCGGGCACGAAGTTCGCCGCCGCTTTGTGCTTTGCAGCTAGACGGTCGAGGACTTCCTGATATTCGCTGGGCGTCTCGGTATAGTCGCCAAACTTGTTGTGACCCGAGCCGCGTGTGACATACGCGCCATTGGCGTGAACGCCGGGAATTGTCCTCGCGGTGACATGATTCTCGTCGCCATTGGCATAGCGATAGAACTTCGGCAGCTCTGTAAGATCTGCTTCAGAGAGCACTCTTCCGCGATCGGGACGGTACGTATCATCCCATTGCAGACGCGGAACGACCCAATCGTTCATTCCGATATCCAAATCGGAAAGCATGATGACGGGCGTTTGAAAGCGCTCCGCCAGATCGAACGACTTCACCGCGAAATCGAAGCACTCGGCGGGATTGGAGGGAAACAGTAGGATGTGTTTGGTGTCGCCGTGCGACGCATAGGCGCATTCGAGCAGATCACCCTGCTGGGTGCGCGTGGGCATCCCGGTGGATGGACCGACACGCTGCACATCGATGACAACAGCAGGAATTTCGGAATAATACGCGAGGCCGAGCAACTCGTTCATCAAGGAAATGCCCGGGCCGGCGGTGGATGTGAAGGACCGCGCTCCATTCCAGGATGCTCCGATTACCATTCCGATGGCGGCCAATTCGTCTTCGGCCTGCACGATCAGATAATTGTTGCGGCCGGTCTCCGGATCGCGGCGGTATTTCTCGCAAAACTCCTTGAACGCGTCCATGACCGATGTTGCCGGCGTAATGGGATACCAGGCGGCTACGGTTGCGCCGGCATAGAGGCAGCCGAGCGCAGTGGCGGTATTGCCGTCGATGAGAATCTTGTCATTGTTGGCGTCCATCCGGTCGAGATGAAACGGCAAGGGGCAAGGAAAATGCTCTTTGGCGTAATCGTAACCGATGCGCAGGGCCTGGCGATTCGATTCGCGCAGCGCCACTTTACCGGCGAAACGCTCCGTGAGCAACTCTTCGACCGTGGGCATGTCGATATTGAGAATGGCCACGAGCGACCCGGCATAGGCGATGTTCTTCATCAGGGTGCGCTCGCGCGGCTCGCGAAATCGCTCGTTGCAGAGACGGGCGAAGGGCACCGGAAGGAACTCCACGTCGTCACGATAGAGCGTTTTTTCGAGCGGCCAGGAAGAATCGTACAGCACGTAGCCGCCGGTGCGCACTTCTTTGATGTCGCGCGCATAGGTCTGCGCGTTCATCGCGACCATCAGATCGTAATCAAGCGCGCGCGCCGTATAGCCCGCGCCGTTCACCCGAATTTCGTACCACGTTGGCAAGCCCTGAATATTCGACGGAAATAAATTCTTGCCGGAAACCGGGATTCCCATGCGAAAGATGGCCTGCATGAGCAGACCGTTGGCGCTTGCCGAACCGGTCCCGTTTACATTTGCAAGCTTAATGGCGAAGTCGTTTACGCCGTTGTGAGATGGTTCGCGCAACGCCTCGTCACCCGCATATGAAATAAAAAGCTCAAATTTTTGCATGTCCCACGCCGCGGTAGGACAGCGTTCCGCGCACAAACCGCAGTGTACGCACACATCTTCGTCTTTCGCCATGATCCTTCCGGTTTGAGGGAGATCTTCGGACACATACAGCGCCTGATCGAGATTGAGAGCCGGCGCGGAAAGCCGCGTTCGCAGATCCTCTTCCTCGCCGTTCCGCGTAATCGTCAGACACTGCACCGGGCAAACATCGATACAGGCATCACATTCGATGCAGCGTTTGGCGCGTGAAGTGCGTCTCCATATCGCAGTTGAGGCAGCGCGCGACTTCTTTCGCGATCTGGTCGGACGTGAAACCGAGCTCCACTTCGATGGTGAGCTTATCGAAGCGCTCGACCAAATCCACGTGCTGCATTTTCTGGCGCGTGACAGCGGCGTAATCGTTGCCATAGCTCCACTCGCTGATCCCCATTTTCTGGGTGACCAGATTCATGCCGTATGCCGGCCGGTCCGTCGATTGGCTTGGCCTGGCAGTGATTGTGAATCGATATGGCGGCCTGATGCCCATGTTCGACGGCCCAAATGATGTTCTTCGGGCCAAAGGCGGCGTCACCGCCGAAGAAAATGCCCGCGCGTGTGGACTGAAATGTTTTGGGATCGACGACCGGCGTATCCCATTTATCGAACTCGATTCCTAAATCGCGTTCGATCCAGGGGAACGCATTCTCCTGGCCGATGGCAAGAATCACATCGTCGGCCGGCAGGAAGACCGTCCCGATGGTTTGGGAGCGCTTTGCCTCGGCGTCCCAGGCTAGCTGCTCGAACTCCATGCCCTTGACAACGCCGTTTTCGACGGCAAAACTTTTCGGCGCATGGTTGATCAGGATCTCGACTTGCTCTTCCTCGGCATCCTCAAGCTCCCACGCCGACGCTTTGAAGAATTGCCGCGGGCGACGGGCCATTACTTTGATATCCTTGCCACCCAGCCGGCGCGAAGAGCGGCAGCAATCCATCGCCGTATTGCCCACGCCGATGATCAGCACGCGCTCGCCCACCGATGCGATATGGCCGAAAGCGATTGATTCGAGCCAATCGATGCCGATGTGAATACGCTCCGTGCCCGCTCGTCCCGGCAGATCGAGTTCTTTGCCGCGGGGTGCGCCGCTGCCCACGAAAATGGCGTCGAATCCGCCGGCGAGCACTTCCTTCATACTCTCGATGGGCGTATTGAAGCGGATGTCGACGCCCATGTTCAGGATGAGATCGATCTCTTCGCTCAGCACGCGCTCGGGGAGCCGGAATGCGGGGATATTCGACCGCATCAGCCCGCCGGGCCGATCCTGCTTTTCGAAGATGGTCACCTGATAGCCAAGGGGCATCAGATCGTTGGCGACAGTGAGCGAAGCGGGGCCAGCGCCGATGCAGGCGATGCGCTTGCCGTTCTTCTTGGCCGGGATCTTGGGCATTAAGTGCGCGACGTCTCCGCGCAAATCGGCGGCCACGCGTTTCAGCCGGCAAATCGCAACCGGCTTGCTATCGAGGCGTTCGCGCCGGCAGGCGGGCTCGCAGGGCCTATCGCAGGTACGCCCCAATATTCCCGGGAAGACGTTCGACTCGCGGTTGAGCATGTACGCGCCGGTATATTGCCCTTGCGCGATAAGCCGGATGTATTCCGGAACGTTTGTGTGGGCGGGGCACGCCCACTGGCAATCGACAACTTTGTGGTAGTAGTCTGGATTCTGAATGTCGGTCGGTTTCACGCGCACCTATGACTAGCGACAGGGCTCGCCATTCTTGAGGTTTGTCCCAATATACAACTACTGCCGTGACATACCTGTAACTGCGGGTTGCCATTTTCCGTCCGTTCGATTAAGGTTCTTTCCAGCGGAGGGCTATTGCCTGCCATTCTCGGAACTCCTCGCGAGACGTTCCCCGGTGAGCGTCGCGTGGCGGTGACTCCTCGCCAATGCGAGGCGCTTCGCAAATTCGCGATAGAAGTGTTGGTGGAAAGCGGGGCCGGCGCAGAAGCGGGTTTTCCGGACGAAGCGTATGCTTCGCGCGGCGCACGGCTCACCGACCGGCAAACTCTGTTCCGCGAGGCGCAGATTGTGACGCAGGTTCGCTGCTTAGGCGCGAATCCGGAGGCGGGGCGCTCCGATCTCGCATTGCTGCGGCCTGGCCAGACTCTGGCCGGCTTTGGCGAACCGCTCACTGCCACGCAAGAGTGCGCCGATCTGGCCGCTACCGGCGCCTCCTTTTTCGCAATGGAGTTGATGCCGCGCATCACGCGCGCGCAAAGCATGGACGCGCTATCCGCCATGGCGACGATTGCCGGTTATCGCGCTGTTTTACTGGGCGCGAGCCACCTGCCGAAGATGTTTCCACTGCTGATGACAGCGGCGGGAACGCTCACGCCGGCTAAGGTATTCGTGCTCGGCGCGGGGGTGGCCGGACTGCAGGCAATCGCGACGGCACGCCGCCTCGGAGCGGTGGTATGCGCCTATGACGTACGGCCGGCGGTAAAGGAACAAGTGGAAAGCGTGGGCGCGAAGTTCGTGAGCCTGGAAGTGGACGCCAAGGGCTCGGAAGACAAGGGCGGCTACGCCAAGGCGATGGATGAAGATTTTTACCGCCGGCAGCGCGAACTGATGAGCGCCGTGCTTCGCGAGCAGGACGTGGTGATCACGACCGCCGCCGTACCCGGACGCAAGGCTCCCATTCTGATCACTGGCGACATGCTTACGGGTATGGCTCCGGGCTCGGTGATTGTGGACCTCGCCGCCGAACGGGGCGGCAACTGCGAATTGACCCGGCCCGGCGAAACGGTCGTGCATAACGGAATCACGTTGCTTGGACCGTTGAATGTCCCGATCGATGGTTCCGCAGCACGCGAGCCAGATGTTTGCGTCGAATATCGCGGCATTTATAAAGCTACTGGTCCGTGATGGAACGGTGGCGATCGACCGCGACGACGAAATTATTCGCGAAACGCTGGTGACGCACGAGGGGCAAGTGGTTCATCCGCGGGTCCTGGAATCTGATGCAGCCAATGGTCGAGAGAGCGTGAATAAATACGAAATCGCAGTCTGGGTTTTTATGCTGGCGGCGTTTTTGGGTTTTGAGCTGATCCGGCGCGTCTCGCCGCTGCTTCATACCCCGCTCATGTCGCTGACCAACGCCATTTCGGCAATCGCCGTAGTGGGCGCCATCCTGATCACGGGCGCGAAGGACGCGAGCCCGCTAAGCAAGACGCTGGGATTCATCGCGGTTGTGGCGTCCACCGTAAACCTGGTGAGCGGCTACCTCATCACCGACCGCATGCTCAAGATGTTCAAGAAACGCGGTGGTGAGAAGAAGATGATCGAAACGATCTTTCCGATTCTCTACATCCTGGCGGCGGCGGGTTTCATACTCGCGATCAAGTGGATGAATTCTCCGGCGACTGCGCGCCGGGGCGTGATTGTCGGGCGAAGTAGGCATGCTGCTCGCGGTAGTGGGCACGCTGCTGCGGTTACGAAGTGGTCAGCTACGAATGGATTCTGATCGCATTCTTTATCGGCTCGGCTATCGGTATTCCGATCGCATACATCATGCCGATGACCGCGGTGCCGCAACGGACCGCCTTTTCGCACGCCTGCGGCGCATTGGCATCGGCGTTGATCGGGACGGCGGAATATTACCGCCACACGCCGCACGGCTTCGTGATGACGGCGCTTGCGCTGGAAACGCTGCTTGGCTTTCTCACATGCACTGCCAGCCTGATGGCGTTTGGAAAGCTGCAGGAAATTCTGCCCGGCCGGCCGCTGACGTTTCCGGGCCAAAATTTCGTCAACCTGGGCGTCTTTGCGACTGGCCGTGGGCATCGGCGTCGCGCTGGTTTTCGCACCCGAGCGGACCTGGCTGTTTCCGATTTTCATGCTGCTGTCGCTGGTATTTGGCGTGCTGCTGATCGTACCCATCGGCGGCGCGGATATGCCCACTGTGATTGCGCTGCTGAATTCGTATGCCGGTCTGTCGGCAAGCGCTATGGGGTTCGCGCTCGATAACAAACTGCTGATCGTGGCCGGCGCTCTGGACGGTTCGTCGGGCTTTATTCTCTCGGTGATCATGTGCCGCGCCATGAACCGGTCGTTCACGAACGTGCTGTTCGGCGCTTTTGGAACGATTCAATCGAGCGCCAAGCAAACGGCCGAGCGGCCGGTACGCTCGGCGTCGGCGGAGGAGGCTGCCGAGATTCTGGATGCCGCGCGTACCGTGGTCATCATCCCCGGTTACGGCATGGCCGTGGCGCAGGCGCAGCATAAGCTGCGCGAAATGTACGATGTGTTGACGCGGCGCGGCGTGGACGTTCGTTTCGCCATTCATCCTGTGGCCGGCCGCATGCCCGGACACATGAACGTGCTGCTTGCCGAAGCCGACGTGCCGTACGACCGGCTGGTCGAGATGGAAGAGATCAACGGCGACTTTGCCCGAACCGATGTGGCGCTGGTGATTGGCGCGAATGACGTGGTGAATCCGGCCGCTCAAACCGACAAAACGAGTCCGATCGCCGGTATGCCGATTCTGCGCGCCCATGAGGCGCAAACCGTGATGGTGATCAAGCGCGGCATGAGCCCCGGATTCGCTGGAATCGCGAACGATCTGTACTACATGGAAAAAACGCTGATGCTGTTTGGCGACGCCAAGTCGTTTGTATCGAGCATAGTAAAAGAACTAGGTACGGCTGCGGCCGCCAGCTAGAAAAAAACTTCCCTGATCCGCCAAAATGCGTTAAGATGTTTTCACGAAACGGCTCACAGCGGGACCGTTTCCTTTAGGACTCCCAGCCTCTCTGTCAGAGCAGTTAGGATCCGACGCTTGGCGATCAAACCGCGCGGTGCCGACGCGACCGCGACAGGAGACACACATGAGTTCAGCAGCTCCAGCGCCACTTCCGTTGTTTCACGAAGGATCGGATTATTGGGAAAATCTCGGCCGCGAATGCAGGCGGCTGATGGACGCCATTAATGCCGCGGCCGTGGATCATGGTCTGCCCGCCGACTACCTGGTCGAATGGGCTCCGGGAAATCAAATACGTTTGGTACGGCACAGATGCCCCTCGACCGAAGTCACCTTGAGCATTTCGTTCGAGCGTTGGGGGCCGACTATTCATGGAACTGTCACCGGCCACGAAGAGGAAGACTTACGCTTCTATCCCGAGGAGCTGGAAGTTCCGCTTGCGCGCGATCCGGACGATGAAGGCGTGATTGCCGTATTGGGCGAGGGGCGCAGTCTTTCAGCGCGGGAATTCGCCTGTTTCCTGGCGCAGAACTTCCGGCGCTGCTTCCCCGGCATGGCGTTACCCTGCACGCCTGTATAGATCAAGAAATCAAAGGGCAGAAGAAAGACCGGCCGGCTTCGATACGTGTGCGTCGTGACGGCCGCCGAAACGCACAGAGTAACTTGCCAACCAGACGTAATCGGCGAAAGCTGCGTCTCCGTGCCCGCCAGTCATCTGATCCGGCACGCTACGCGTACGATCGCGATAGATTGCCTTGCCCACGGCAGCGGTAAACAGACTCCTTCCATGCGAATATTGCATGCCCGGCATGAGCGAGATTGCAAAACCGGGGCGGCGGAACCCTAAGCTGTCTCCGATGAGGTCGCGCGCCGGAACACCTTCCCAACGCGGACCGAAAGTCAGTGTCAATCCGCGCACCCGTTTCAAGGCATGGGCAACGCCTGCTTCGAGAAGATACTGGTCGGATATGGAATTGTAGGCGGTTAGCGGGTTCGAGGCAGCGGTGGCGCTGCGGAGCACGCCGTTGGTGTTTTGCGGTGTGGCGATGTAGGTCCCATTGAAATACAACTGGGTCGCGTTGGGCAGGTTCTTGAATGCTTGCCACTGGAAAACGATTCCGTAGCCGCCGCTGCCGGGCTGTATCGAATAATCGAGCACGACGTCTTGCGGGCCTTTGCCGTTGAACGCATCCACGCGGTTTGTGACGTGGTCGTTGCCGGTGGGAAGCATCACGCCGAACGAGAGCGCCACGTTACCGCGCGTGTTCTCACGAGGGTTCCAGAGCCAGCCTTGCGCGGTGAGGATGCTATCGCCGATTCCCTGACTTGCAGTCGTGTAGGGAGAGTTGTTGGAGCGCCGGCTTGCCAGCAGAAGCGGCACGCTGGCCGAAAAGCTGAAGCGCGGGGTGGCCTGATAGGTCACGTTCAAGTTTTCCAGATTGATCTTGTTCATGACCTGCGTGCCTTGCTGAATCCGATAGACCTGTTCGGTCGGCCCTACGAAATGCCGGAAAGAGAATTGATGGCGATAACCGACCGTAATGTCCCATTCGCCCGGCGCCAGATAACCGCCCTGGCTTTCCGGGCCGGCGGTCATCTCCGTAGAGCGCGCCACGATGCAGCCCTGGGCTCGCGCGGGCCGTTCGGAGATCATCCCGATCGCGGCTATCGTTACCGCGAATATCGCATTTCGTCTCATGCTTATTTCTCCTGTTCCATATGCGACACGAAAGGAGCGGGAGGAGCGCCCACGCGCTCGCCGAGCAGCCATTCGATCCGCTCTCTCAATTCCGACGCGTGAATTTGACCCGACACGCGCGCAATCACGCGGCCGTCGCGGTCCAGGAAGGCAGTCGCAGGCACTGCTTCGCCCATGCGGAGACGTGCCAGGTCGTCGCCGGTTGCGCCGAGCCATACAGGAAAGCCGACTCGGTATTTGCTTATGAACTCCGGGACCTGCTGCTTGGTTTTCGAATCGTCGAGCGATGCGCCGATAAAAGCAACCCCGCGCGGGCCGTACTCTTTTTCGGCATCTACGAGCAATGGCATTTCGGCATTGCACGGGCCGCACCAGGTCGCCCAGAAATTGAGCACGACGAGTCGGCCTCTGTAATCGCGCAAGTGAACGCGCTTCCCAGCTAGATCGGAGGCGCTCCATTCCGCGCGCCCGCTGCCTGCTGGCAGTGGCGACGGAGCGAGAAGAAGCGTCGCGAGAACGGCCGGCATTCCAAGCCGGTAAACCTGCATAGTGGATCAACAGTATCAGGCAAAAACGGCGGTGTCTTGGGCCAGAAGATCGAAACCCAACTCAAACTAAAGATCGATAGATGGTGTAGTCGTCGCAATAGCCGCGGGTATCCGGCTCATCGCAGCCGAGCGTCCACAACAGGGCTCCGCCGCCGCCCAGCTGTTGAACCGACTGCCGCCAGTTCTCAAGCCAGCGATCTCGTTCGGCGGACGAACGTACGGCGCGCCCATCGATTTTGACTCCATATTCTTCGAGTACCACGGGCTTGTTGGCGCGATTACCGGCCGCGATATGGTCCGCGATCCATTGCCTGCCAAACTCCAGATTGCCGGAAAGCCCCCACTGTTGCGGATAGAAATGGTAGGTGCCGAAATCGATTTGATCGAGCGACAGAACGGCTTCGAAATCGACGCCATAGGTTCCATCGTAGAGGTGTCCGGCGCCGCGACGATAGAAGAAGCCCTCGTCGCCGAGCGCAAGAAGATGGTTTGGATCGAGCCGCTTGACCAAGGCGCCCATCTCGGCGGCCCACTCGAGCAACAACTCGCGGCCACCCGGAATCTCGCAGCGCGGCTCGTTGGCAAGTTCCCAGGCGAGGATGCCGGGTTCTTCCGAATAGAGGCGGCCCGTGATGGTGTTGCGCCGGGTCAGTACGTGCTCGAGCCAGGCGGAATAGGCGCGGCGGGCCGCAGGCGCGCTGTAAAAACTCGCCACATTGCCGGATATGCCAAGCCAGTTGAGATACATGGGCATTCCACCAAAGTCGGGCCAGTAATTCACGAGTGGCAAAATGAGGCCCAAGCCGAATTCTTCGGCGGCGGCGATCAAACCATCCAGGCGCTCCAGACCCTGCGGGCCGTCGTCAATTCGAATAGCGCCGTTTTCGAAATACTGGAAGGCGGGCGGCACCTCCGCGTCTAAAAAAGCCCACGCTCGAATGGCATTGGCGCCCATTTGTTTAGCGGAAGCGAGCACGGCGCGGCGGCTCGTTTCGCAACAGTAGGCGAGATAGTAGCTGTTAAACCCTACAAAAGGGAAATGTGGATCGCTCAGGGGCGCTGGCCCCGCAATGCGGCGGCGTGCAAAACCAGGGTGGAACTGAACGTCATGAAGGCGGATATCACGAACAGCAGTCCAACCGCAGCCATGTGTCCGGCGCGGCCGTTCCCGTCCGGCAAAACCAGTCCTCCCTGGAGGTACTCTTTTACGAGCGGAATCCCCAGCGCCAAGCCGGCGAGCGCCAGCACAGCACTCACGATCATGGCCCTGGTGTAGGAGAAAAGCTTTACCCAACGGCTCGTCACCTTCGGCGCGTAGTTGTACATGACTTGCACAATGCAGCCGAGAAAAAAGCTTTGCAGACCGACGACCGCGAGTGTCATGCCGAAAAGGGTCCAGTACAACGAGAGAGTGATGGGGCCGACCTTGACCGCTCCGAAGGTCTGCGGAAGCGCCAACGCCAAGCCAATAAGAAACGCGATCAAGCCGGGGCGCAATACGAAGAAATCGGCATGGTAGATGAACATGGCCCGCAGATTGATCCAACCGGCGCGCCAAGGTTCCAAAAATCCGCCACGTTTCATGTGGCTCGAGCGGCCTTCGCGATCTTTGAGGAATCGTACCGGTACTTCGGTTGTACGGAGGCTAAGGCAAGCCGACTTCAATACCATTTCGGAGGCGTATTCCCATGATTGCGATTCGAGCCGTATCTTCTGCAGCGCGGCCTTCGTGATGCCGCGCATTCCACAGTGGATATCGGAAAACTGGCTCGAATAGAGAAAATTCAGGATCGCGGTGGTGAGCGGCGTGCCGAAGTGGCGGTGCAAAGGAGGCATGGCGCCCTCTTCGATGTAGCCGCGAAAGCGAGAGCCCATGATGAATTCGAACCCGCTTCGGAATTCGCGCACGAACTCGCCAATTTCACGAAAGTCGTAGGTGCAATCGGCGTCGCCCATGAGGATGTAGCTCGCGCGGATGTAAGGGATGGCATCGATATAAGCCCGGCCGAGGCCGCGGCGCGGAGTTTTGAGCACGCGCGCCCCATGCGCCAGGGCGATTTGCGGAGTTTCATCGGTGGAACTGTCAATGATCAGAACCTCGCCCACCACGTTGGCCTTCCGAAAACCTTCCAGGCACCATTCAATCGTGTCGCCAATAGTGAGCCGTTCATTCATCGCCGGAATTACGATGGACAGTTCCGGATCGGCAACGTCCGATTCCGGCGTCAGCAACGTACATTCCGGATCATAAGGGAGCGGACTGGAAAAGGCTAGGGAAGCGGCGCTCATGTCTGGTTGGTGTTGCTACCTTCGATGGTAATAGATGAGCGATTAGCGAAGATGGTACGAGATGAGTACGCCGCAAAATCCATTGGCCTTGGTCACAGGGGCAGCCGGCTTTGTCGGCAGTCACTTGACGGACCGATTATTACAACTAGGAAACCGGGTCATCGGAATTGATAATTTTTCCCGTGGTACGCGAGGCAATCTGGCGGATTCTCTACTCGATCCGGATTTTCAGTTTTTTGAAAGAGACCTCTCGAATCTGGATTCTCTGCGGGAACTACTCGCGTCGTTCAAGATCGATACGGTGTGGCACATGGTCGCGAACTCCGATATTGCAGCGGGCGTCGCCGACCCGAACGTAGATCTGAAAGACACGTTTCTCAGCACATTCAACTTGCTGGCGGCAATGCGGGACGCGGGTATTAAAAAGCTTGCCTTTGCGTCGACTTCGGCGGTATATGGCGTGCATGACCAGATTCTCGAGGAAAATATCGGGCCGCTATTTCCGATTTCGAACTATGGCGCGATGAAGCTCGCGAGCGAAGCCTTGATCAGCGCCGCGGTAGAAAGCTATCTGGAGCGGGCCTGGATCTTTCGCTTCCCGAACGTCATCGGACCGCGCGCCACGCACGGCATTATTTTCGACTTGCTCACGAAACTGGCGCGGAGACCGGTGGATCTCGAAGTGCTCGGGGACGGAACGCAGCAAAAACCATACTTGCACGTGTCAGAACTCGTGGAGGCGATGCTCTGGATTTATGAACACGCGCACGACGCCCTCAACTGGTTCAACATTGGTCCACCCGATGAAGGCGCCACTGTAAAGGAAATTGCCGAAGCCGTGCAGCGTCAGGCCGCCCCATCTACTCCAATCCGCTTCACTGGCGGCAATAAGGGCTGGGTGGGAGACGTACCCAAGTTTCGCTATTCGATCGAGAAGCTGAAGCGTCTCGGCTGGGCTCCCGAACTCACGTCCAGGCAAGCAGTGGAGAGAGCCGTCGGCGAAATTCACGCGGAATTTCGACAAATTGTTCGATGCAGCTCGTAATCATCGCGGGCGGCAGGGGCACGCGCTTGAAAGAGATTCTGGCCGATCTGCCGAAGCCGATGGTGGAGGTGGGCGGCAAACCGTTGCTCGAACACCAGGTCCTGCTGGCGCGCAAATACGGAATCCGCGATATTCTCATCCTCACCGGATATGGAGCGGAGCACATCGAGCGGTATTTCGGCGATGGAGCAGCCTGGAATGTGAGGATCCGCTATCAGCGTGAACTGCAGCCGCTCGGCACCGCCGGCGCGCTGCTCGATGCATTCGACAAGCTTGACGATATTTTCATCGTGATGTACGGCGACACGATGGTAAATGTCGATTTAAAAAGATTGATTGCCGCGCATTCGCCCGAGGCGAGCGCCACGCTGCTGGTGCATCCGAACGATCATCCGCAGGATTCCGACCTCGTGGAAATGAACGACCGCAACGAGATCGTTGCGTTTCATCCGTATCCGCACGCGGCGGATGCAAATCTGCAAAATCTGGTGAACGCGGCGCTTTACGTTTTTTCAAAACAGGCGCTGCGCGCGTCGCCAAGTCCCGCCGACATCGCCAGGCATCTGTTTCCCGCTCTCCTGGCGGCCGGCAGGATCTTACATGGCTATCGCAGCCGCGAATACATCAAAGACGCCGGAACTCCGGAGCGGCTCGAAAGAGTGCGCGCGGATTATCGATCGGGGCGAGTGGAATCGGCGTCTTTCGATGTGGCCGCTCCGGCCGTTTTTCTGGATCGGGATGGCACATTGAATTATGAACGCGGTTGGCTGAGCGCGCCCGATAGTCTGGAACTGCTGCCGGGCGCGGCGGAAGCGGTGCGGGCTATTAACCGTTCGGGACGGCTGGCGGTGGTCATTACAAACCAACCGGTGGTTGCGCGTGGCGAATGCAGTGAAGCCGAGCTTCGACAAATCCATAATCGGCTGGAATGGCTGCTGGGCGAATCACACGCGTATCTGGACGCGATCTACTATTGTCCGCACCACCCGGACGGCGGGTTTCCGGGCGAGCGGACGGACCTGAAAATCCCGTGCGTATGCCGCAAGCCAGGAACCGGTCTGCTGGAGACCGCGGCGCGCGACCTGAATATCGATATCGGCCGGTCTTGGATGATAGGAGACAGAGAGGGCGACATGCAGGCGGCTAGGAATTTTGGTATCCGTTCTATCCTGGTGTCCGGGTCAGTAACTATTCGTGACGCGGTGGATCAAATCTTGAGCGCATGATTACAACTCAAACGCCCCTGCGGATCAGTTTCGCTGGCGGAGGCAGCGATCTGCCGTCTTTTTATCGCCAGTTTGGCGGGGCCGTGGTAAGCACGGCCATCGATAAGTTTGTTTACATTAACGTGAATCAGAAATTTGACGATTGGATTCGGCTGAGTTATTCGCGCACCGAAGAAGTCGCAACCGTGGATGAAATCGACCATCGGATCGTACGGGCATCGCTCAAGAAGCTGGGCTTCACGGGGGGCCTTGAGATCACATCTATTGCCGATATTCCATCCAGCGGAACCGGGCTGGGCTCATCGAGCGCGTTTACGGTTGGGCTGTTGCTGGCGTTGCATGCCTACCAATCTCGTTATGTCTCGGCAGGCGATTTGGCGGATGAAAGCTGCGCGGTGGAAATCGATCTTTGCGGAGAGCGCATCGGGAAACAAGACCAGTATGCCGCGGCATTTGGCGGCCTCAATTTTATTCGCTTCGAGCCGGACGAGAGTGTGATCGTGGAACCGATCCTGTGCTCGGGCAGCGAACTGGAGCGGCTCGAATCGCAATTGATTACGTTTTACACGGGAAAAACACGCGCGGCGTCCTCCATTCTCGCGGAGCAGAGCGCGCAGGCTGAATCGGACCAGAAAACGCAGGGGTTGCTGCGCCGCATGACCAAGCTCGCCTACGAATTGCGCGCCGAGTTGAATGCGGGGCACATCGAGGCGCTGGGGGCGGTGCTGGACGAAGGCTGGCGATTGAAACGAGAAGTTCACCACCGAGTCAGCGATGGGACGATCGATGATTGGTACGCAGCGGCAAAACGGGCGGGCGCGGTAGGCGGCAAACTGCTTGGCGCGGGCGGCGGCGGCTTTCTGACATTCTTTGCGCCCCCTGAGCGGCATCCGGAAATTGAGAGAGCGATCGGGCTGCGCCGCATTGGCATATCGCTCGAAAGCTCCGGAAGCCGTGTTCTGCTCTATCATCGTCCGCGATACCACGACAGCCGTTATCTCAAAGCCACAACCGCGAAACCGTAGGATCGGTATCATGACAAGGCGGGCCCTTAGCTCAGCGGTTAGAGCAGTGGACTCATAATCCATTGGTCGTAGGTTCAAATCCTACAGGGCCCACCACGTTAGGAAAGGGCCATTCCATTGAAATATATTGCATTGCTGTGCCTGACAGCGGCCGCCATGGGAGCGGCGACTGTCGATATTATCTCCTCGAAAGAGCTGCACGGAGTTGGGGATAAGCTGGCAGCGAAAAAGGCGCCATTCGCCTCAGAGAATCTGAAGCGCTGGGGCAATCACTACACGATGCTCGCGTATCGTGAAGCGACCGGGTCTTCGGAATTACACGAGCACGAAGCGGATCTTTTCGTGATCGAGAGCGGTGAAGGGACGTTGCTGACAGGCGGCAAGCTGGTTGGCTCGCATGCCGAGAAGCCGGGTGAGTTGCGTGGCACATCGATTGAAGGCGGCGAGAAGCAAGCGTTCGGACCGGGTGATGTAATTCATATTCCCGCCGGCACGCCTCACCAAATGCTGTTGGACAAGGGCAAACCGGTGACATACTTCGTGGTCAAAGTCACCGGCCAGTAGATGGCAATTCCGTGGTTGTTGACCCTGCTTGGACTGGCCGGGGTGGCGGCCGGCGTTTATCTGGGTCATGCCCGCGTTTTCTCTTCGCTGCTTTCGGCCGCTGGCGGTGGGCTGCTCTTCGGCATCTCGCTTTTTTGGCTGATTCCTGAGGTGGGGCTGATCACCGGACCACGGCTGGCGTTCGTACTGGCGCTGCTGGTGGCGGGGATGATGGCGGGATTGGACGGGCTTTTGTTGCACGCCGGCCATTCGCCACGGCAAGGGATCCTGTGGCCGGTGCTCGCCGCCATGGCTCTGCATAGTTTCTTGGACGGCTGGAGCGTACGCGCTTTAGCCGCTCGCCCGCTGCCCGAGATCGCCGCGCCGGTTGGATTGGCGCTCCACAAGATACCGGAGGGCATAGCCGCCGGTTGGATTGCGCGCCGGTCGACATCCTCCGGGTGGAAGGCCGCGGCGGCTGGTGGAGCGGCCCAACTGGCTACCGTCGCAGGCGCTCTGGTCGAGCCCAATGCCGATCGACTAGGCGCGGCCCGATTCGGTGACGGGTGGCCGGCGGCGGTGCTGGCCATCATTGCAGGGTCGTTTCTTTTCGTGGGGTTCCATGCCGTTCTGCCACATTGGAAGAAAGCCAGCGTGCTGGTGGTGTTTGCCGCAACGGTGTTGCTGGTGGCGAGCGCGCGTTTTTTTCACTAGGTCAGTGCCGGCGGATGCTGTTTGTGAAAATCGGTGCGGCGCTGGAACTCACGAGCCAGCCCGATGATGCGATTTTCCGAAAAGGGACGGCCGACGATTTGCAACCCGATCGGCAAGCCGTTCACAAAGCCACAAGGAATCGAGATGGCCGGCAGGCCACAGAGATTGCCAGCCTGCACGAGTCCGGAGACGACACCTTTCTGATCGGGACGCTTGGGCGGGGTTTCGTCGAACGGCTGGTCGGCGCGATCGGGCAGATTAAGGCGGGAGGGCGCGACGAGTAAGTCAACGTTCGCGAATAAGGTGCGGAATGCGGCTTGTATTTGCGAACGGACGCGCATAGCTTTGAGATAATCGAGCGCTGAATAGTTCAGCGCGGCCTTGAGCCCAGCGATTTGTTTTGGGTCGGCAAGCTGGTCGACGCGACCGCTGCTTATGAATCGCTCGAAAATAGAAACCGCTTCGCAATCGATGATGCAGCCGATGAGAGGACCGTACGGGAAATCCGGTAATTTGGATTCGACCATGGGCGCGCCGATTGATTTGACGACTGCCAGCGCATTGGCGAACGCCGGGCGGAGGGGTTCGTCGGGCCATTCGGCGAAATCGATCTCGGCGTACCCGACTTTAAGCTCGCTCAAGTTTCCGTAATACTGGGGTGCGTAGTAGAAGCTCTTTTGCGCCGAGCCGGGGTCGTCGTCATCGCCACCGGCGATAACGTGCAGGACCAAGCCGCAATCTTCGGCGCTGCGGGCGAGGACGCCGATTTTATCCAACGTCCAGGAAAGCGCCATGGCGCCATGGCGGCTGACCAATCCGTATGTGGGACGCAGGCCGCTTACGCCGCAGAAGCAGGCAGGCGTGATGATAGAGCCGGAGGTTTCCGAGCCGAGGGCGAAAGGCACGAGACCGGCCGCCACAGCGGCGCCGGAACCGCTCGACGATCCGCCCGACCAATACTGCTTATTCCAGGGATTGAGACCGGGCCCTTGAAGAGACGCCGCAGCGGAGCCGTAACCGCCACCGCCGGCGAGCTCGACCATCGAAAGTTTCCCAATGAGAATGGCCTGTTTCGAGGCGAGGCGTTGCACAACTGTAGCGTCCTCATCGAAGACTTGATCGGCGAACGGCTTGGCTCCCCAGGTAGTGGGATGCTTGGCCACCGCGATCAGATCTTTGACAGCATATGGAATGCCTTGCAACGGACTGCGAAAACGCTCGTGCTTCAAATCGAAGTCAGCATCTTTGGCGGCTTTATGGCCCTGCTTCACTAGCGAGTAGGCAAGCGCGTTGTATTCGGGACCCAATTTTTCGAGACGGCGGCCGAGAGTCTTAGTCAATTCGACGGACGAAATTTCGCGATTGCGCAAGGCCGCGCTCAACTCGCCAATCGTGGCGAAGGCGATGGAGTTTTCATCGAGCTTGGTTTTCGCCATGGCGGAATTGAGGGCTCAGGCAGTAAATCGAAACGCGGGTTCTACGTCCATGGGCACTTCGATTTCAGCGAGGCGCTGGCTCGCTTCACGGACATCCGCATTCGCTTTTTCCGGCTTTGCCTCTGGCGCCGGAGCCGACGGGGTTTGGGCGAGCAGCGGCGATATCCCAAGCAAGGCGGCCCATTGACGGCGGGTAAAGGTCATGGGCACATTATAGAGGCGTCGAGAGGGCCTTGATCAAACGTGCGCCTCCAGCGCACTACGCATGACCGAGCGCGGCGCGGTCTCGCCGGTCCAAATTTCAAACTGGTGGGCGGCCTGTTCGAGCAGCATCTCGACACCAGGGATGACAACGCAGCCTTGCTGCTTGGCCCGTTTGAGGAGCAACGTTTCGTGCGGGTTGTAGACCATGTCGAAAACGACCGCCGCGGGCACGCGGTCGGCAAACAAACACTCGCCGGTTCGCGGGGACATACCGAGGGGGGTGGCATGGACAAGCGCATCGTATTTATTCTGAGCGGCTTCCTTGAGAGTCACTGCCTGGCCGTTGACGGCGCGGGCGAGCGCTTGCGCGGTTTTCATGTTACGGCCGGTGATGCTGATCTCAGCCGAAGCGTCGGAGAGAGCGATCGCGGCAGCGCGGGCGGCGCCGCCATACCCAGCGATCAAGACGGAAGAGTGAGCGAGCCGCAGGTGGCGACTCAAGGGTTTCAATATGCCTTCTGTATCGGTATTCGCGCCGCGCCACTTGCCGGCCTTTCGCCAAACCGTGTTTACCGCGCCGATGCGCCGCGCTTGCGGATCGACGAAATCAAGATAACGCACAATGCGCTGCTTGTGTGGAATTGTCACGCTGAAGCCGCAGACGGGTTGGGCGGCCGCAAACTTCATCCAATCGGCGAGATGAGCGGCTGAGACAAGGAACGGAAGATAGACCGCATCCAGCCGGCGGGCCTGAAATGCGCGGTTGTGAATCAGCGGAGACTTCGAATGCGCGACTGGACAGGCCACAACGCCGTAAAGCCGCGTGTGCCGCGTGAGTTTCTCGCAGCGATAGAGCGACCGCATCCGCTTGGCCGAGACTTGTCCTGGCGCCGTGCCGCCGCTTTCGAAAGGCGACGCGAACGTGTACAAGCCGCCGAGCGAAGGGCTGAGAACACGCGTGGGCAAGCCGATTTCGGACATCGCAAAAGCAACCAGCGGTGTGCCGCGGCGCTCGCGCGCGAATTGAAGCAGGCGCAAGTTATCGGATGGCTTGCGCGCCGTGGTGGCCACTTTATAGACGCTCGCGGGAAAGCGCTCGAGCCGGCGCAGAATGGGATCGAGCGCGGGCGTGTTCTCGAAATTGTGATACGAAAGGCAGAGCGGCGCGGCTTCGCCTAAAGCGGCCACAGCGGGCTTGGCCAATTCCGCCGATTCAATTTCGAGATCCAACAATGCCGCGCCGGCAGTGGCGGCCGATTGCAGGATAGCGAACTGCTGCTCGATGTCTCCTTTGTAATGTCCAGAGGCGCGCTTGTGGCGGCAGGTGGCAAGGATGTGCGTGTCGGAGAGGGTCTTGCGCAGCTTGCGAATGACTTCGATTCCCGCCGCGGGATCGGGAAGATAGTCGAGGCGAAATTCAAGGAACGTGTTTCCGTCTTTGTACTCGCGTTCGGCGGCACGAGCGAGTTGGGCCGCGCTGGGAAATCCTAGCGCTACGCAAATATGCGAGAGAGATTTGGGGAGAGACAGCATGAGGCGCGCGCTGGTTAGCATAGCAGGGGCGACGCTAGCTTAATACTGTAAGTCGCGGGGGTTGAATTCGCGTGCCAGCTTGCCGCCTGGCGGCTCGAGGATTCTGCGCAAAATGGAATTGAGGGTCGCGGGATCGTTATCAAACCCGCCATGGGTTTCGCTGTGGCTGGCGCTGAACGGATCGGCATCGCCGTTCGGTGGCGTCTTGGTGGCAATTACCAGGCTTGGATGCCGGTTGGCGGTGGGCCGCTGGAATAAATTCTTCAAAACGGAATTCGCCGCAATGAATTTCTCCATACCCAGAATCGGTTTTTCGCGGACGCCTTCGAAAGCGTTACTAACCAAATAAAGGAGCGACTTGCCGTACGGGCCGACGCAATCATTTTTTTCACCATCATCGCTTAGGATGAACAGGCTCGGCACAGGACAACCGCTCGGTTGAATCTTCGGATAGATCATCGTTTGAAACAATTCGGTACTCATCGCGGGAGCCATGAAATGAACGCTGCCAAAGCGAATGTTTTGCGCCTGCATTTGGAGAAGGTGTTCGAGCGCGAAGGCGAAATAAATACTTCCGGCGCTATGCGCAACGACATGAAATTCCCACGCGGCGCGCTCGGCGGCGCTGACTCGACTGAGTGCGTCAATCGCGTGTTTCGCGACAATCTGCATAGCGCCCGAGCCATCGAGCGATGTGGACGAGAGGCACGCGTTCCGTTTCATTTCATCCCACATATCGCTGCCTAGGCGAGCCGTGGTGAGCTCAAACGTGCGGTCCTTGGCTTCGACAAGGTGATCGCGCAGCTTGTGCATCCAATCGGCAGTGCCTCCGGCGCTTTCATCGGGCCTGGTGATGGTTGCGCGAATGAGTTCGGCTAAAATCTCAGCGGCGCCGGACTCCCACATGATGTGGAGTGGATAGATCTGGTTGGCGAGCATTACGTCGCGAAACGCAATCACGCGCTTGGCGGCGTCGATTTCATTATTGAGTCCGCCGTGCAGGTAGAGAAGCACGCGGCGCTTCCGCCAAGTCTTGGTGGCGGACGGAATGGTTTCGGTAAAGAGGCGGGCAACATCGGCATCCGAAGTCCAATAGTCTCCCGTTTGCGATAACTTTCCATTGTTGCCGCAGTCGACTACAAACGGCCGAATTTCGATAAGCGGGATGGATTCCGCGCTGCGCGTGGCTCCGGCGGTCGTGTCAGCCGCGCGCAATGCGCGCCATATGTCCGGCCGGACGGGAACACCAAGCTGAGCGACCCAGACATCGGTGGCATGCAGCAAGAAATCCTCGTAGGGCAGAAGGGCGAATCCCTGATAACCCCAATCGGTGTCCCAGGAGTTTTGGATAATAAATCCGGCGTCGTTGTAGCCGATCAGAGCGACAGCATGCCCGTCATCGGAATGCCCTTGTCTTTGAATGACCGGCAACTCAATCTTTTTGACGCGTCCGTTGGAATCGTAGGAGAGTGGCACGGCCAGAACGCCGGGACGGTGCGTGCGCCTGCCGGGCCGGTCCCAGCCTTTGTGGACCATGATGGTCATGTAAACGGCGCCGACTTCGCGCAGAGCGGCGTGGACGTCGCGCACTTGCAGGTGCATGACGCGGTAGAACGCGCCGCCGGGAGAATGCCGGGCATCGTGTGCAATCTGATTGTTAAAGTGCTGGACGCCGTGGAGAGTCTTAGGCCATAAGTCTTCCACGCACACGCCGTGCCGCACCCAGCCGATCATGGCGCCGCGGGCCGAAGATCCTTCGTAATGTTCGCCTGGCCACTCGTCGTATTTGCGCGCCATTTCATAGAGCATGCGCGGGCTGACGAAACGCTTCACGCCCTTTCCGGCGAGTTCGAAATTAATAGTGGCCGCAAGCGCGAAGCCCGTGCATGCACCTTCCGCCCCTTGATTGAGGATTTTCGGAACGGCATCGATATTGACGATTTGATCCGGCAGGGACACAAGGGTGGGTTGATAAAACCAATCGCGGATGTCCACGCGGTCGGGCATGGCATCGAGCTTGCGGCCGGAAAGGCGATCGGCCGAACTCCGCGTCGTAGCAGTGGGAGACCGACGTTTTCGGCGCATTACGGAGTTGGAGTTCCCGGGCAGCTTATTGAGTCTCGGCATTGGTATACGGTATCAATGCCCGGCGAGTGGTCTAAGCAGGGGCTCGAGCTCGCGGCTGACTTGCGCAGCGAGAATATCAATACCCTGCTGGTTGAAGTGAACACCGTCTTCGGCGTGATATTCGCCGTGATCTTTCACCACTGAGAAAAGGTCGTCGATGGGGATGTTTCGCCGGGTCATAATAGCGGCGGCGATTTGGTTTCGATGGACGATGCGGTCCGTTTTGGCGTCGATCTGGGCGATGTTGTTTTTAACGCGAACATCCGTAGTGCTCGCCCACATCAGCTTGGCGTGCGGCGCAAGGCGCCGCAATACTTCGAGAAGCCCGGGAAGAGCGGCCCCATATTGCTCCTCCGTATAGCCGTCCCCGTGCATGCCGTTGTTGAAGTGGATCACGTCGAAAGATTGTTCCTTTAGGATGAGCGCGACCTGATCGAGCAGCGCCGGATCGCCCAGGGACTTGGAAGTTGCGAGGCGCGCCACGTACGCCTTGTCTTTCAGATTCGCTTCGACTTGCTTCGTGTAAGAGCGGGTGATGGAATCGCCGATCAGGAGAATACGCGGCAAACTGTGCTGGTTGGTATCCGGAAGCCAAACATCCAACCACTCGATGTTCTCGCGAACGATGGAAGCGGCAAGCGCCGGCACTCCGGCGAAAACAGAAAATTCCTCCATGGCGGGAGAAGCCTGGGCTGCCGTGATGCGCAAACGGATTTTATCTGTAGTCAGCGACGTTGTAAGTGGGATGAGCCGGGAAGGACCGATGCTTGTGCCTTCAAAGAGCATCCGCCAATTAGAGTCTTGCCAGGAATCGAGAGCAAAGGAGTCGACGCGCTGGCCCAAAGCGATGTGTTCCCGCAGCCGTATGAGCTGAATCGGTGCGCGCTGCCGGAACTCGAGAGTCACCTCGGCTGTAGTCACCGCATCCTGCGTGCTCCAGAACGTGTCCGGACTGCCATCGATAAGGTTATGCGCCCCGAAGCTGCTGGCGCGCTCATTCGAGGCAGTGGCCGTAGCATGCGCAGCGATGTTTTCCCGGAAAATCCCTCGCATCCGCTCACCGAACGCGCTGAGTGAAGCCAGATCGTTTTCGTGGAGCAGTCCGCGGCGATCGGGAGGAACATTCAGCAGCAGGTGGGCGCCGTGGCCGACGGACTTAAAATAAAGATCGAGCAATTCATCCGGGCTCTTAACGAGCGCATTTTCCCTCTCGTGCCAAAACCAGCCGGGGCGAATCGACACATCGCATTCGGCGGGCATCCAGCGCGAACCGTGACGATGGCCCGTGGCGGCTTCCTCGGTTTTCGTATCGCCGGGCACGCCGGGGCCGCCGTGCGTGCCGGCCGGGTCGAACGTGGCCCAACAAGGATCGCCGGCAATACCTTTCTCGTTGCCAACCCAGCGAACGTCCGGTCCGGCATCGCTGAAGATCACAGCATCGGGTTGAAGGGAACGGACCAGTTCCCAGGTAGCCGGCCATTGATAGTAGGTCTGCTTGTCGATGATCCGCTTTTCGCGTGCGCCGCCGTAGTATCCGTCTCCACCGTTCGCGCCATCATGCCAGACCTCGAAGATGGGGCCATAACCGGTGAGCAATTCCGTAAGCTGCTCGCGATAGATCCGGATGTATTCGGGTTTGCCATAGTGCGGATTGTTGCGGTCCCAGGGCGAGACATAGATGCCGAATTGGAGTCGTTGGCGGCGCGCCGCTTCCGAGATCTCCCGCACCACATCGCCTTTTCCGCCGCGCCAAGGGCTGTTGCGAATGCAATGCTCCGTGGTCCGTGTGGGCCAGAGACAGAACCCGTCGTGATGTTTGCAGGTCAAGATAACAGCTTGAAAACCGCCGGCGCGAAGGCCCTCGATAATCGCATCCGCGTTGAAGGCGGTCGGATTGAAAATGGCGGGATCTTCATCGCCCAAACCCCATTCTCGATCGGTAAACGTATTGACAGTGAAATGTAGGAAGGCTGACAGCTCCCACGGATGCCAGCGCAGTTGGCGTGGAGAAGGAAGTGCGCCATAGGGCCTGGGGGAGATCGACGACAACGGTGCAGCCGCGGCCAATGGAGTCTTTAACAGCGTGCGACGGGTCATTCTTTTCTGTGGGAGTAGGTACGTTTACTGCCGATAAGGTGGTGTGCGCGCCAATCGTGCAGAGCCAAGGAAAGTCATTATGGCACGCGCCGAAGCCCAGTGGGAAGACCCGACCGGAACCTCGCGCGTAGCGCTAGCCATGCTCGAGGACATCTCGCGAGGTGGGGCGGGCGTTCGGCTGCGGCAACCCATCAGTGTTGGCGCAAAGCTGCGGATCAAGTGGCACAAAGAACAATTCTCCGGCACCGTCCGGCACTGCCATCGTGAAGGAATGGAGTATGTTTTAGGTATTCAGCGAGATACCCCATCAGAGGAGAAAAGCCTAGGCTAGCGGCGGGCGTTGCTGGGCGTAGTTGCTGAGGAAACGCCCAGGGTACGAAGTTGCTGCAACGCTTTGCGGGCCTGGTCCGTATGCGGATAGTTCGAGACCAGCACCCGAAACTCCTGAACAGCATTGTTGCGCCGGTTGGATTTAAGCAGAGCCAGACCCTTCATCAAGTGCGCGTCCGCAGTTTTAGGATTTTCGGGATAATGCTCGAGCACTAGATCGAAATTCTTCACCGCATTCGTAAAGTCGCCCCGATTGTAGTCGATCTCGCCTAGATAATACTGCGCTTTGGGCGCCAATTCGGTATTGGGGAAGTAAGTCAAATACTGCTGGAATTCATTACGCGCCAAATCGGTTTTGCCGGTCTGGAGATCGCGCACGGCATCGGTATAGCTCCGGTCGGCGCTGAGGCCGGGAGGCGGCTGGGCGCCCAGCGTGGAACCCGGAGTCAAACCCGCTTGCGGCGGAGCGCCGGAGCCGGGGGTGGTCATCACGCCAGGAGCCGGAGGCGGACTCTGGATAATCTGCAGTTGATTCTTCAGATCGGTGAGCTTGGCGTCCATACGCTCCAGCCGGCCGCTTAAATCGGCTAACGCATCCTTCAAAGCACGCACGTCATCGCCCATGGCATCGACGCGGCCTCCCATTCCGGCAACCGGCGCGAGAGACTTAGCCACGCCATTGCTGACGGCGTCCTGCATGGTGGCGACCTGGTCCGCAGTACGGCGCGTATCGTTCTGCATGGCGCTGAGCCGGCCGTCGATGGCACTCAGTTTGGAGTCGACATCGTTTTGCAGAGCGTTCATCTTCTCCTCCAGATCCCGCTGTAGTTGCACGATGTCTTTGTTGACAGCAAAGGAGAAGCTAGAGCAAGCAAGCAGGAGCGAGACCAGACGCAGAAATTTCATTTTCAGTGAACTCCTCGAAATAGGGGACGGCTCAAAACCGTCCCCGTTTCACAACCAATTATGGCGTGTTATTGTGTAGCCGCGAAGTGGGCGCGGCGGTTGCGCGCGTAGCAATCCTCGGTGGCATCGGTACAGATCGGCCTCTCTTTGCCGAAACTGACCGTTTTCAGTTTTTCGCCGGGCACGCCGAGTGCGATGAGGGCATCCTTGGTAGCAGCCGCACGCCGGTCTCCCAGCGCCAGGTTGTACTCAGCCGAACCGCGTTCATCGCAGTGTCCCTCGATCGTGACAATGAAGTTAGCGTCCATCTGGAAGATGGTTTTCAACGCGCTGGCGTCACCCTGGAGAATGGATTGATCGCTGGCGCGAATGTCGCTCTTGTCGTACTCGAAATGAATATCCTGCACCTGCCGCGCCAGAATTTGCTGCACGCTCTCGGCCGGAGCAGTTTGCACAGGCTGCGGAGGCGGCGGCGTGCTGACCGTAACGGTGGCATCGCCTTCGGTTGTGCCGCCGGCGTTAGTCGCGGTTAAGTGATAGGTGGTAGTAGCAGTCGGGTACACGCCCCGGCGGCCATCAGGGCTCACCTGGCCAATCTGATTGTCAATCTGAACACTGGTAGCATCGCTCACCGACCAACGCAGCGAGGATGGCTGGCCGGCGGTAACCACCGTGGGCTCAGCCGTGAAGTAATTTATGACCGGTTTGGCGGCGACAGGCGGCGCAGGCGCCGGCGGCGGCGGGGGCGGCGGTGGTGGAGCCTTCTTGTGACACCCGGCCAAGCCGAACAGAAACGCAGCGGATAACGCTAGCGATGCTTTCCGATTCATCATGATAGTTTTGTGTATCCCTCCCAGAAACTTCTCTAGTATTCCACGTTTAGTGCTTATTTTTCAGCATTTACCCAAAACGGCTTTTCATTACTGCCGTTTTGGGTGAGAGAGTGCTTTCCGGTGCCATCCGCGTTCATGATCCAGATCTGCGATTGGCGGCCGCGCTTCGAGGCGTAGACAATTTGCGAACCATCCGGCGCCCAAGTGGGATTCTCGTTGCGGCCTTCATTGGTAGTGAGTTGTACGGTCTGCTGCGACACCACATCCATTACAAAAATGTTGTAGTTGCCGGGCTCGAAACCTTTGGTCCAGGCGAACGCTATGTGCGCGCCGTCCGGGCTCCAGGATGGGTTGGTGGCCTCGCCGGTACCGGCGGACAGCCGCTGCACATCGGCGCCTTCGATATTCATCCGATAGATCTGCGGCAAACCGGAGCGGCCCGAGACATCCACCAGATCGGTGCCGGTTTTGGGATTGATTTTAGCTTCCACTTCGATCGCGCCGGAATGCGTGAGGGGCCGCAAACCGCTGCCATCGACGTTTGCCATGTGCAGTTGGGCGGGGCCGCCGCCCGCGGTGGATGAAAAGATGACTCGCTTGGAATCCGGAGTAAATGTGACGAACGCGTTCATCGAGGCGCGCTGATTATAGAAAGGCAGCTTGCGGCCGGTATCGAGGGAGAACATCTGAATTGCCGGATAACCACCCGCATATGTGGTGAACGCCACGACGCGGCCGTCCGGAGAGGCCGACGGGAAAGTGGAAATAGAGCCATACTTTGTGATCTGGCGCTGATCGGTTCCATCCCAATTCATCACCCAAATTTCTTTCGAACCGCTGCGATCGGATACGAAGACGATATGCGTGCCCACCAGACTTTTACCGCCGAACTGCGCGAGAATATCGGCGGCGTAGCGATGGCCGGCGTCAATGGCTCCATTCTCGTCGAGCGAGGCGGTGTAGCGTTTGCCGAATATCTGGGCTTGCTGCAGACTTGGCATGTTCGCGGCGGTCGTATAAAACCACCCCGACACCACAAGAAGATTGGTCTGCTCGGCGCCATAGCCGATACCGAGATAGTTAGCGCTGACAGGCGGCAGTCCCCAATCGGCGAGCCGGTTGCCTTGCGGATTCACCGGACGCGCGCTGGGCGGCGCCACGCCCGCGATTAGATCGCTGGGCTGTTGCGGAATCTGCAGCGGGTAGCGGGTCTTCGCGACGAAATTGATCAGCGGCGAATTTTCGAGATCCCCGGCAACGGTGCGGTTGAAGGTGGCGATCAACGGCGCGGCGGCCCCGGAAGCGCGGAAATCAGGCACTGCAACGAGTGGCTTGCCGGGATTCTTGTCGATGGTTCCGACGACCTGTTGGCGTGCCGGCAAGCAGAGCGCTCCGGCGAAAAGAAAAAAAGAAGCAGTGAGGATTCGCATCAGCGTAAATTAAATGTGAACTGAGCCGAGATGGAGCTTTCCGCGATTTGCGGCGGGAGTGGTGGCAGACGGCTCGAATCGTACACCGCGCGTAAAGCGGTGTTATCGATCGTAGGATTGCCGCTGGATTGCACGATTCTAGGATCGCTTATCGTCCCGTCGCGCGCGATAGTGAAATTCACTACGGCGGGCGAGGCTTGCGAGCGGGCGTCTAGTCCATTCGTACGCCAATTCTGCGCAATCCGCTGCCGGATCAATTCCGCATACCAGCCCAAGCGGTTGCCCAGAGGCGAGTTCGGCCCAATTCCGACCTGCCCACCGCCGGACGGCATGCTGTATAGCGGATTCGAAACCGCCTGTTGGGAGCGGCTGTAGACCTGATTCGGCGGCGTTGGTTCCTTGTATTGCTGCTTGCGTTGCGGGCGCTCGGCTTTAGGTTTGAATTTGTCTGGCAGTTCGAATGCGTCGCGAATCGGCGGCACCGGGAGTTTTTTCTCTTCGTCCTCTTTTGCGGCATCGGTAGGAACCGCGGACTGCGTATCGTGAGCCACGGGATTGGGCGGCGTATCGCGCTGTGGAACCGGAATGGTGTGAACGGGCGACACGGCATAAGCGGGGCCGCCGGCCGGTTTTACCTCGCCCAACGTTTCGTGCGAACGCTTCACCCAAAGCCAACTGACGAACAGCAGCGCGACCACGCTCAGATGAAACACCAGGGAGCCGAGGAACGGACCAGCCAACGGATCGCGGTCGTCAAGAATATCGAGCGGTTCCGCCATAGTCAGCGACGCCGGCGAGCCGCGGAGTCAGTGGGCGCGGTCACCATTTTGACTTCGAATTTGGCTTCGCCCAGCTCGGCAATCACTTGGGCGATCGCGTCCCAGGGAGTTTCTTTGTCGGCTCGCACGTAGACAGCGGTCGCATTGTGAAAACGCTCGTGGACGCCCTGGGCTAGTAAGTGAATATTAGTGGGCTTCTCGTTCAGAAAGGATTCGCCGCTTTTGGAAATGCTAACCACCGGCAGATCCTGCGCTGTATTTTGCACGCGGCGGACTTCGGGCACGCGGATATCGAGACCGAACTCCATCACGTTGGCGGTAATCATAAAGATGATGAGCAGCACGAGCACAACATCGACCAGCGGGACAATGTTGATTTCCGAGACCGCTTGGGGCGCGCCAAAGCGGCGTCCGGGCCGTATCCCTCCGCCGTTATTGATTGAAAAGGCCATGCTTATTCAAGAGACTAACCGCCGAAATCGCGTTCGGCGAAATTTTGGAATTCGATCGCGAAATCTTCCATGCGTGTGCCCAGTTCCTTGATACGCGTGCCGAAGATGTTGTAGAAGATCGCCGCCGGAATGGCAGCGGCAAGCCCAATCGCCGTAGTCACGAGCGCTTCCGAGATACCGGGCGCGACCGCGCGCAGGCTGGCGCTGCCGGCGTTTCCCAAACCTTCAAACGCGTCGATGATGCCCCACACCGTGCCGAACAGGCCGATAAACGGAGAGACGGAGGCGACCGTGGCCAACCAGCTCATGTTCATCTCGAGCTTAGTGACTTCCTCGCTGATTCCGAGCTGTAAACTGCGCTCAACGGCCAGTTTATTCACAAGCGCCCCGCGTTGTTTGATCTGGCGCTCGATCTCGCCGTAGCCGAAGTCGAACACCGCGACTAGGGGAGCCAGGCCGAATTGTTCGCTCGCCACCGCGACCGCCTGCAAATTGGCCGCTTTCCGAAACGCGCGCAGAAAATTCCGATTGGACTTGCGCGCCCGGCTAAAGACGTTTCCTTTGGAGAATACGATGGTCCACGAAATGAGGGAAAACAGAATCAGTACGACGACGATGGCGAGCGGAACCGGCCGAAGGTTTTGGATGATGTCCCACAGAGTAAGGTCTGCGGGAAACAGCATAAGATGCAATATCAGTGTCCTTTCGTAACCCCGCTTTTATTATAGGGAGCGGAACATGCTTGTCGAGCTAATCGTCGAAAACTACGCTGTCGTCGAACAAGCCCGTATACGTTTTCACGCCGGGTTGAATATCTTAACCGGTGAGACAGGCAGCGGAAAATCGATCGTCGTGGATTCGTTCGGGTTGCTTCTGGGAGGCCGCGCTTCGGCTGAGATGGTGCGCAGCGGGCAGCCGCGCGCGCGTGTGTCGGGAATCTTTTCGCCGGCCGGCAACCCGGAGCTGGAGGCGATGCTAGCCGAAGCCGGAATCGAAATGGACGCCGGAGAGCTGATAGTGGAGCGAGAGATTAGCGCCAATGGGAAATCGCGCGCTCTTGTGGGAAACCGGCCGGTGACCACGGCGTTTTTACGGCAGCTGGCGCCGGCGCTCGGCGACATTCACGGGCAAAATGAACAGCAGCTCCTGTTTACCGCGCCGGCGCAGCGCGAGCTATTAGATGAGTATGCAGGCAGCCTGGGTCTGCGCGCGCAAGTAGCGGCAGCCTTTACCGAACAGCGCCGCCTCGAAGAAAAGCTCGACGAGTTAAATAAAAATGAGCAAGAGCGGCTGCGGCAGCTCGATCTCTGGACTTTTCAGCGCAAGGAAATCGAAAGCGTGCAACCGCAGGCTCGCGAAGACGACGAACTGGAAGCGGAACGCAAGATTTTGCAGAACATGACACGGCTGCAGGAAAATTCAGCCGCGGCGTATGCGCTGCTTTATGATTCGCCGGAAAGCGCTACGACGCAGCTGCGGCAAGCGCTGAAGCGGCTGGACGAACTGACGCGCATTGATGCGAGTCTGGGCGAAACTGCCGCTGCTTTGAAGCAGGCCGCGCTGCAGGTCGACGAGGTGGCCTATGCGGTTCGCGACTATCTCGGAAAGCTGGAAAGTGACTCGGGACGCCTGGAAGATATCGAAACCAGGTTGGCGGCGCTCGACCGGCTGAAGAGAAAGTATGGCCAGACACTGGCCGATGTACTGGCATTTGGTGCGGACGTGGCCAAACGGATTGAGGAAGTGGAGAACGCAAGCGAGAATCGCGCAGCGCTCGAAAAACAGCGGGATGCGGCGGCGGAGAAATATATGTCTCTCGCGAGCGAGTTGTCCAGCAAGCGCGGCGCGGCGGCGGCCAGCTTGAGCCGGCAAGTGGAGAGCGAGTTGAAGAGCCTGATGATGGACCGCACGCGTTTTCAAATCGTGGTGACAACGGGGCAGAAGACGGCGGCGGGCACGGACGAGATCGCGTTTCTCGTTTCGCCCAATCGCGGCGAGGATCCGAAACCGCTCGAGAAAATTGCTTCCGGCGGCGAATTGTCCCGGATCGCGCTAGCACTGAAGACCGCCGCTCAAAATGCCGGCAAGCCGGACGAGGTCTCGACGCTGGTCTTCGATGAAGTCGATGCGGGTGTAGGCGGAGCAGCAGCGGCGGCCGTGGGCAAACGATTGAAGACGCTGTCGCGAAACAATCAGGTGATTTGCGTCACGCACCTGGCGCAGATCGCCGGGTTTGCGGATCATCATTTTTCCGTGGCAAAGCGCGAGAAGAAGGGACGCGTGACGACTGAAGTCGAGGAACTGACGGGCGACCACCGGGCGAGAGAAATCGGCAGGATGTTATCGGGCGAGCGGATTACGACTGAGGCGTTAAAGCAGGCTGAGCAATTGATACGCGCCGGAGCTGGGGAAAATTGACGTGTAAATAGCTTGAACTTGATCCGACGGACATCGTACTCAAGGCTCAACTCATCGGACACAGCCCCTGCATTCCAAGATCGCCGTTTTCACAAGCCCTACTTCCGGTTTACCAACGATCCAGGAGTTGAGCAGACGCAACGGCGTTTTTCCTACTAATCCGCCGAAAGCTCCCGCAGCCGTGTTGATTCAGAGACTTGCCATTTCACTTGCGCAGGGGCTTGACCGCGATTGGGTTTAAATACCAGAGGACGGCGAAAGGGTTGCGGCTGAGGAGCCGCAACCACCCACGCAGCACTCGAAATCAGTATCAAAAGATTTGATTCGGAACACAGGTTAGGTCTCCTATGAATCAATTCGAAAAAGTGCACGCGAAGAGCACACTACTGGGTGCGACTTCGCGTGCACAGCTCGATCATTCGTGAATAAAAACGAAATGACTTATTGGTCGGCGCGAAAGAAATGGTAGTCGGCGGAGTACGGCACCAGCGTCTGCTTACCAACATCGGCGGATGTGGAGCAGCCGGAAGCTGGAGCAGATCCACCTTTCGTGTTTAAGCGTTGAATGAAAGTAGTTCTGCTCAATATCCTGCCGCCTGTCGGTCCCTGTTGCGACCCGATTGTCTGCAACAAAAGGCAATCAATCGCACCGGTATTCGGACAAGCCGCGTCGGTACCGGCTGATACGAAGTCGGTCTTTTGCGCCCAAACCTTGCTGCTGTCTAACGAACTTTGCCACGTTGCGTCACCGAAACGCGGTGGCTTCGGGCCGATATCGTTCGGGTTCTGAACGGGGCTCAGGAAGTGGGTGATGATCTGGAACGCCACCCCGAAGGCGTTGGTGAAAAGCGTAGCTTCGGGTCGAGCATTGTTGACCGTCCAGGAGGCTCCTGAGCCAGAGGGCAGGCAAACATATCCTTGCGTACCCAAAGCGTGGGTACCCAAAAATTCAGAATTCCCCTGCGGCGGTGTAAGCGCGGCAGAAGTGGTTGCGTTCGGCAACAGGCTGAACGTAAACTCGTCCTTTTTGTCTTGATCGGGGTCTTGAGCGAAGGCGATGCCGGAAGCAGCTACTGTGACTGCCGCGAGCAACCCGCCATGAATGATCCTGCGAGCGGTCCCGCCGCTCCAGAATTTCTTACTGAAAATGTCGTTCACTTCTTTCTCCTTATTTCGACTTAGATTGTGCAAGAGCACGGTCCACATTCCCAAAGGCATGGCCGCGTTTTTGGGAGGCTGCCAGTCATACGTCAGCAGCTCTCTACTTGGACCTGCGACATTCTCCTGACGAAAACCGGCCGGGCAAAAAGGTTGACAAGTTCTTTACATAGGCTTTTGAAATCGTGAGGATGTGGAGCAGCCGTTTGGGCTGCGCTCTCGTTTTTCAGCAGCTGCCGGAAGACGACGAGTCTATACAATGCCTAGGCGCCCTTGTCTGCAGCGCTGGGATTTCTTCGACATGCGAGTTGGTGCGAGTCTGCATCCGCATGGGGATCCTCGCTAGCTGACTATCCCGGGCGAGCTCTGCAAGCGGCAGTAATCGCGGAAACGACAGTGTGCCTTCGCGCACAGTCAGTTTGCCGTTGACGTGATCGTGAGAGATGGAGTCCTAGATTTAAGGCGCAACAAGCACCGACGGCTCGTGGCGCGCGCGAAACATCTGACAACACAATTCCGCGGCGTTCGTGCGGCCGCCGTACGTCGTAATCGGCATTGCCCGAAGTGCCAGACCAATGCTCGTGATCAGTGGCTTACAGCCCGTGCAGATGAACTGTTGCCGGTGCCGTACTTCCATGTAGTGTTCACACTGCCGCACGAGTTGTCAGCACTCGCGCTGCAGAACAAGCGCGTGCTGTACGAACTGCTGTTCCGTATTAGCGCTGAAACTTTGCTTGAGGTCGCCGCCGACTTGCATCCACTCTTTTCACGGTCCGAACGTTACAATCCCATAACTGGCCGCGTCCCCGCAGACGCAAGCGGTTACTTCAAACGGTCCTATCGAAAGTGCCCAACCCACTACACAGCCACGCCCCTACTCGTCCTGCACTTCCGATAGGAATCTATCGTTTCACAGAAGTGATCGGACGTAAGCTGCCTAGAACGGCCGTGGTTCTAATCGAGTGGGCGCGAAAAAAGATCCGGCTGGCGGGAAGCCGCGCGCCACCGAAATCAAGAGGCGTCAATCACCCACACGTTCGCATCTACACTCGTGCCGAAGACGGCCAAACGACGGCCGTCGGGAGAGGCAATGCCCCATGTATTCAGCGGTTGTGGCTGGCGCCAAATGGGTTGCGTCTTGCCGCTCAGGTCGATGTGTAGCAGAACGGAGCCCTCGGGTCCCGAGCTACCAACGAAAACGCTTCTGGAATCCGGAGCCCAATCAAGCGATCGAAGCTCTGCGTAACCGTTCACGGTGATTGCGCGATTCTCTCCGCCGTGAACGGAAAAGAAACGGATCTGGTCGGAACCCCATTCACTCTTAAGCAGGCCTACCAGCAAACCATTGGGAGAGAGGGCCCAGTGGTAATCGGATTCAGGATCAACTGGGATTCGCAGCAACTCGCGCACACGGCCGAGAGAGGATCGAAAGACTTGACGATCAACTCCCTATGGTCCGGACTCTGCACTTGGTACGCGCAAGAAGCGGGGCCTTGACTCACGCAGCGGAAGTCGCCGCAGATATCGCCGTCCGGGGCGAATATCAATCGGGCGACGCCGCCCCCTATCGGCAGCCGGTAAAAAGCTTCCCTAGTGGAGTCCCGAATCCGCCCTTTTGCAATCAGAGAGGCGCGATCAGGAGCCAAGCGCACAGCTTCAAAATCGATGCCCGGAGCAGCGCTTATGAGCCGCGGGGGATTGGTCCCGTTGAACGCCTGGCTGTAAATCTGCAGAACCTGGGTTCTGCGCGAAAGAAAGATCACCTGCTGGGAATCCGGTGTCCAAGCTAATGGAACATTGCTGTGGTCATCGGTCGTCAACCGGCGTATGTTGAGCATTCGATCACCGTGGTTGGTCAGGTCTCCGACGACCACGGAGTGATGATGTGCACCGCGCAGGAATGCGAGGCGTTTTCCCTTCGCCGTGGCGGTTATGCCCGTTAGCAAGAATCCGGACCAGTCCGTTAACCTATGCGGAGGTCCCCGCAGCGCGCCTTTTTCAGGATCGAATCGCAATTCCCACAGATTGTCCGCACTGTAATCGCCGTTGTCGCTCTCCATGCTCTGTGAATAAATCAACCGCTCAGACGAAGCGAACACGAAATCCCGCAGTCTGTTATTGGAGACAATCGTTGCGCGGTTCGCCCCGTTCAAATCACTACTTTCGATGGATAGCTGGGCCGTTTGGCCATCTTGACGCCAATATTTGTAGGCAATCCGGTTTGCTCCCGGCAACCAAGCAATGCGCTCGAAGCCGGATAAATCGCCAGCCGTAATGATCCTGTGAGGCGACTCTCCTCGCGGCCCCATAAGCCAGATCTCGCGCGCTCCCACGGTGTAGGGATCGCCGACATTGTTTGCCAAAAAGACCGGCCTCTTTAGAAACGCGACAAACGCCCCATCAGGCGAGACCCGCGATCCGCCATAGACATCGCTAATGAGCTGAATAGACATTCCCTCGAAAAGCGGAACAGACCATAGGCTGATCGGCTTTCTGGGAGCAACAAAGCGGGCGATGAACCGCGTGGAATCGGGATACCACGAGTCAAAGTCCCAAGAACCTTTCCCAGGCTCGACACCGGGCGGCCATCGCGCCGCTCGACTTTGCCCCGTGTCAACCAATTGCAGATGGATTCCTTGTCGATCGCTGTAACCGAGATACTTGCCATCAGGGGAAATCGCAGCGTTGGTCACTGGCTGGTCCGGAAGATTAGCCGTCAGCCTCCGCTGCTTGAACTCAGGCGACGCATGCGGGCGCGGGGCAAGCCGCCATGAAAGGCCGGCACCCATCAAAATCGCGAAGAGAGCTGGCGCGATCCAAAAACTACCGCGACTTGATGCGCGGTTTTTGACGGCCACCGGCTGGCGAGTCCGGGTCGCCAAACGCAGCGCTTCTTGGTCCTCCTTTCCGTCGCCGATCTCACGGACGGTTTCGACGAACTGGTATCCCCGACCAGGGACCGTCAAAATATAGCGCCGCTCCCGGGCGGAATCTCCCAATGCCTTTCGCAGCATGAAGATGTTTTGGCTCAGATTCGACTCTTCAACGGAGCTGTCCGGCCACAGGGTCTTCATCAGCTCGTCTTTTGAAACGACGCTCTCGCGATTCTCAACCAGCACAATAAGCGTTTCGAGCGCCTTGGGAGTGAGAGGGACCGGATCGCACGCACGCAGAAGCAGCCGCTTCCGCGCATCCAGACGAAACGGTCCGAATTCATACAAGCGCTTGGTCTGACCGGGTCTGGTGACCATTGACACCACCGTTTTGAGAAACTCTGAAAGCCATTCTAAGGATTTTTGAGAACAAGTTCATGCATTCTCTGGAGTAGCACTAGCGAATTTCCTCGCATAGTCAGGTGAAATACAGACCCCGGCGGTTTCCAAAATTTCTTTTGAGGATTGTCTGATGAAAGTGCGAACGGGCCATTTCACAGGAACTCAGATCGTATCCCATCTCGCGGCATTGGCCGCGATGGCAGCAGTGGTGGTCACGAGCCGCGCGCAGAACGATCCCGGGAAGGCCGCCCCTGAATTGCCTACGAAGCTGGCCTCGACGCTTGAGGTGGTTCCCGGCCGCGCGCTGCTGGCAACCAAAATTCGTGTAAGGGCGGCCCCAACCACGCAAGCGCCCCCGCCCTGTGCCGCCAATTCTAGCTCGACCTATTATGAATGCCGCATCACAACACAGATCACGCTGTGCACAAGCGGGACGCGAGCAGCTATCTACGAGCAGGCGATTTTCTCTGAAGACGCGAAGATAACTCATTACAAACTGAGCAGCGCCGCCGGAATCAGCAAATTGCCGGCGACGCTTTTCCAATTTCCGATTTATTGCAGTACATCGGACGGACCATGGTCCGCCTCACTCGAATCCGACCGGCAATGTAGCGGCGTCTGCAGCCCGCAGAATAGCCTTCAGGTCCTAGGAATCCCAACCCTCGTTGCATTCTTTTGGGGCGGCGAGTATAACGTGCCTCCAGCGGGCGCGACTTTCAAGTTTGTTGCCGGGTCCATCACCAAGATTGATTCCGTCGACGGGGGCAGGTGCCACGCGAATAATTGAGCCGGCGCAAGAGACTCAGTGCAAGAGGCTTCTTTCACACACTTGGCCATCAAAGGAGGGCGACAGTGATGTCCTGGGGACATAACAATCTGATGCAATCCGCCTCGGCGCAGAATTTGCCGGTGGGCGCGACAGCCATTTCGAGCTACGTGACCAGCTGGAATAAACAGGAACACGTTGTTTACGTCGATCAACATGGCCGCGTGCATGAGTTGTATTACGTGGGCGGAAGTCATTGGGGACATAACGATCTTCTGAGCAGCGCCAAGGCGAGCGGGCCGCTTGCGCTACAGACATCTATCGCCGGCATTGCATCGGATTGGAATAAAACCGAACGCGTTTACTACGTTGGCGTGAACGGCCACCTCTGCGAGTTCGCTTACGATGGGAGCAGCTGGAAGCTTTATGACATGGCGACTGCCGCATCCGGCGATTTGGGTTTTCCGGCTGATGCTACACCGCTCAGCGGTCACGTCACGCCAGTTACCGAGCAGACGCACGCGATTTATACGCACAGTTCCGCGGACGTTCGAGAGATCTTCAACGATGGTCATTGGTATCCTCGCGACGTCAGCAAACTCGCCAAAGTTGACAGCTTCGGGTTGATTGGGCCGCTTGCGGTCACGAGCTACATTACCCCATGGAACGGACAACAGCACATCGTCCTTCGCGAACAAGGCGCTGCGAATTCCGCAGGCCGAATTATCGAGCTGTACTTCACCGACCACTGGGGCTGGAACAACCTTGGTAGCGCTCACGCTCTGAGGAAAGCCGCGATCCAAGGGTATGTGACGCCGTGGAATAGCCAGGAGCACGTGGTGTATGTGGACGGGCAGGGACACGTGCAGGAGCTTTATTACCTTGGCAGCGGCAGTTGGAAGGACAACGATCTGACCAATCAGGCGCATGCGCCGATTGCGGCTCAAGACGCAATTACGGGCTATGTCACAACATGGAACTCTCAGGAGCACGTGAACTATCTCGATGCGCAAGGCCATGTTAACGAGCTCTACTACTTGGGGAGCGGAAACTGGCAGCTCAACGACCTGATGGTGCTTGGGAAAGCCACGGCCTTTACCGCCGCGAGAAATGTGCTGAGGGGATATGTGACGGGTTGGAACTCGCAGCAGCACATCAATTATGTGGATGCTCAAGGAAATATTCACGAACTGTACTATGCGGAATGAGGTGCACAGCCTGGTGCGGCACCCTGGAGTCGAACGGATTAGTCCCCCGCAAGTCGGCTTCGGTCCGGGATTCTGCCGGCCAAATTGGATTCACATGGCAAGATGGAGCGAATCACGCACCCAGGAAGGCAGTTCAGCCACCTTGGTATGGATAACGCCAGATCGAGTTTCGAGCACTGTCTCGGTTCTGCAGCTGAGTTGTCGTAGACGAGCGCCTGATCCACCATCGTTACGATTCGTCTTAGATTCAATAAACTTCGTGCGTAGCGACGGAGTATATCGTCATCGGGAACGTCGTGGCCACCTGAGCCACGCGCTCGCGAACGCGTTGAATACTGCGCTCGGGGTTGTCGACACAAATATAAATTCGCCGCACGAAGAATCGTCGGTCGAGAGCTGCTTGTATCGCTGTGGCTGTCTAACCTCCTGCCAACGTCGTTTCGATCGCAAAGTTTTCGCCGAACTGAATGTATTCGTACGTTAGGCGAAGAACTTCCCGGCCTGCCATTACTGCTGCCCGTTGGGAAGGACTCGGATGAATTCGCTTGGCAATGGCGTCCGCCTCTAGCAGATTCTCTCTGCCTTCAAAGTCGACGAGCCGAATGATGCTGCTTTTTCAGGAACCGTTCGGCCCTGCGAACACCGTCAAGAGTGGCGCTCGTCAGGCGGCTGTTTCGTCCAGTTCTCGCACCACTTCATAATTTTGATCGCGCGCCGCACCAGGGAGGAAACGAATCTCGTATTTGCGGCCATTCGGCTGTTCCATAATGTCAAGATTTCGCTTCCTATCTTGATAGAAGACCGGAACACCTGCCCTGAGGGTCTCAATTCTCGCGTGAGCACAGGCGGACTGAACCGCGGCAGTAAAATCATCTTCAAGAAAGTTGCCGCTGGCCATACTTCGATCATAATCCTTGCGAAACGGATTTCTGCCCGGATCAGGCGCGCGCGGAACTTAAACCTGGGGAGCGCCCCGTTAGTCCCATCCCAGAAATTGCGCCTCCAAGAACGCCTGGCATCGCACGTCTGACAATCGCGAGTCGATCGGACACACCAACGTGCAAGGTCAAGTCCAGCTTTTCACAACAAGTTCTGCGCCATCTCAGCGCTCACCCGCGTCAGCCGCGACCGGACACGTGTGCATTCATATAGGCGCGAAGAATGGCGTTTATGCGTGTCTGGTATCCACGCTGCCGCCGGAGCCATTCCAGCAAATCTGTATCCAGCCGCATGGTCACGACTGCTTTGCGCGTGGGCCACACGATCTTGGCGTCTTTCCAGAATTGTTCGTCGCTCGGATGCGCATCAGGGTCTGACTCTATACCCTTGTGGATCGCGGCATCGCTCAACCCGCGCAGCTTCTTCCAATTCGTGCCGGAAGCCCGTTTAGCCTTCGATGTTTTTCCAATAGGCGCGTCTTTCGTGCGGTTCTGCCCGCCACGCCGAGATAATACGTCTTTCGTCATTCTCTTTATCGGTGTAAATCACCGTGATTTCCAGGCCACCGACTGGTTCAGTCACAAGCCAAAAATCCAATGTTTATGCGCCTTTGAAGGCGCAAACCCTTGACACGGCCCCGTATCCTGAAAGCGACATGGCATCGCCAAACCAGCTTGCGGCCAACCGCGCCAACGCTCAATTATCCAGCGGCCCTACTTCGTCCGAAGGAAAAGCCAAAGTCTCCCATAACGCTCTGAAAACCGGTCTCACCGGCCGCACCGTCCTGCTGCCAACCGAGCACGTCGGAGTCTATCAGGCGCACATCGAACGAATCTTCCAACAGTTCACTCCCGAAAGCGACGAAGAAAAGCGCCTCACCCAGTCCCTCGCCGATACGCTCTGGCGGCTCGAGCGCATTCCCTCCCTTGAGGCCGGGATCTATGCTATCGGCCGCCGCGAGCTCTCCGCCCAATTTGCCGAGGAAGAGGACGAAGCCGTTCGCAAAGCCATGATCGAAGCGCAGATCTTTCTCTCTTACCGCCGCGACCTGAACAACCTCTCGGTCCAGGAAGCGCGCTTGCGCCGGCAATACGAAAAGGACGAAGCGGAGCTGAAGCGCCGTATCGCCGAGCGCGAGAAGGCTGCCCGGGACCGCCAGACAGCCGAGAACCGGCGCTGGCAAGATGCCATTCTTCACTACCGTGCCGCCCGGGAATGTGGCTTGGCGTTCGATCCCGCCGAAATTGGCTTTGAATTTTCAACTGAAGAAATCGCCGCCCGCGAGCAGCAGATCCAAGTGAAAGCGTCCATCCAGAACGGCCGCTATTACGAATACAAGAAAAAAGGTTACCTCAAACTCAACGACAAAGCCGCCTGAATCCGTCCTGAATCAATAATGCTGAACCCTGAAACAAACGCCTCCAGGCGGATTCCATAGTCGGGAGCATTTGTGCCGGAACCCCTCAGCGCCGAAGAAGCCGCAAAACTCAATGAATATTGGTTCGCCGCCAATTACCTGACCGTCGGCCAGATCTATTTGCGGGACAATCCCCTGCTCGATCGGCCGCTCACTAAAGACGATATCAAGCCGCGCCTGCTGGGCCATTGGGGAACGACAGCCGGTTTGAATTTCATTTATACGCATCTGAACCGGCTTATTCAGAGGCACGATCTCGACATGATGTACATCATCGGACCGGGTCATGGCGGTCCGGGACTGGTTGCCCATACGTACCTCGAAGGCACCTATACGGAAATTTATCCGAACATCGAACAGAATCGCGATGGCATCAAGCGGCTGTTCCGGCAATTTTCGTGGCCATACGGAATTCCAAGCCATGTGGCGCCCGAAACACCCGGCTCAATTCACGAGGGCGGCGAGTTGGGCTATTCGCTGTTGCATGCTTATGGCGCGGCGTTCGACAATCCCGATTTGATCGTGGCGTGCATTGTGGGCGACGGAGAAGCGGAGACCGGCGCCTGCGCCGCGAGCTGGCACTCGAACAAATTTTTGAATCCGGCCAGAGACGGCGCGGTCCTCCCCATTCTGCACCTGAATGGATTCAAGATCGCGAATCCGACCGTGCTGGCGCGCATCAGCGAAAAGGAGCTGCGGGATCTATTCATCGGCTATGGATATGAGCCGAAAATTCTGGAAGGGGATGATCCCGCCAAGATGCATCCCGCCATGGCGGCAGTCCTCGAAGACATGCTGGCCGAAATCCGCGCTATCCAGCAGCGGGCCCGTCAAAGGGACAAGGTCGAGCGGCCGCGTTGGCCATTGCTAATTCTCCGGACTCCCAAAGGATGGACCGGTCCGAAAGAAGTAGATGGCAAGCCGGTCGAAGGAACCTGGCGGGCGCACCAGGTGCCGATTGCCGATGTAGTGGAGAACCCGGAACACTTGCAACTGCTCGAAAACTGGCTCAAGAGTTACAAACCGGAAACCCTGTTTGACAGGCACGGACAGTTCCGGCCGGATCTGGCGGCCCTGGCTCCCACTGGCGACAGGCGCATGGGAATGAATCCGCACGCCAATGGTGGCAAGCTGCTTCAATCCTTGGTACTTCCCGATTTTCGAAAACACGCGGTAAAGGCCGGTGCAAACGCGGAAGCGACGCGTGTTCTGGGCAATTTCTTGCGCGATGTGATGAAGAGCAACCTCAAAGCGCGCAATTTTCGTCTATTCGGACCCGATGAAACGGCCTCCAATCGTTTGCAGGCAGTGTACGAAGCCTCTGGTAAGGAATGGATGGCCCGGATGGAACCGGTTGACGAAAACCTGACGACCGATGGACATGTCCTCGAAGTTCTGAGCGAGCACATGTGCCAGGGCTGGCTCGAAGGATACCTGTTGACCGGCAGGCATGGCCTCTTTTCTTGCTATGAAGCTTTCATTCACATCGTGGATTCGATGTTCAACCAACATGCCAAGTGGTTGAAGGTGAGCAGGCATTTGCCGTGGCGCGAGCCGATTGCTTCGCTCAACTATTTGCTCTCGTCGCATGTCTGGCGGCAGGATCACAACGGCTTTTCGCACCAGGACCCGGGCTTCATCGATCATGTGGCGAACAAAAAGGCGGGTGTTGTGCGGATCTATCTGCCGCCGGACGCGAACACGCTGCTTTCGGTCATGGACCACTGCTTACGCAGCCGGAATTACGTAAACCTGATTATTGCCGGCAAACAGCTTGCGCCGGTTTGGCTTGATATAGACGCCGCGGTGCGTCATTGCACGAGAGGGCTCGGCGTCTGGGAGTGGGCAAGCAACGACCACGGCGATCCCGATGTGGTGATGGCGTGCGCGGGCGACGTTCCCACGCTCGAGACGATGGCGGCGGTGATGCTGCTGCGCCAGTATGTGCCGGATATTCGAATAAGAGTGGTGAATGTGGTGGACGTGTTGGCGCTCGAGCCGCCTAGCGAGCATCCGCACGGTCTCTCGGATGACGAGTTCGACGCGATCTTCACCGTGAACAAGCCCATCATTTTCGCTTTCCACGGCTATCCCTGGTTAATCCACCGGCTGACCTATCGGCGTCATCCGCACGACAACATCCATGTGCGTGGGTACAAAGAAGAAGGCACAACCACGACCCCGTTCGACATGACGGTGCTGAATAACATGGACCGGTTTCAATTGGCCTATGACGCCATCTATCGAGTGGAGCGCCTGCAGCCGATCGTGGCGCGCGAGTTTGACCGGCTGCAAGCGAATCATCAACGGCACAAGGCATACGTCATGCAGCACGGAGAAGATCTTCCCGAAGTGCGCGATTGGAAATGGAGCATGTGATTCTCGCTTTGAACTGCGGCTCGTCGTCGCTGAAATTTGGGCTGTATCGCAGCGCCCCGGGCGGGCCTTTGCTGGTGCGCGAAGGAGAAGCGGAAGAGATTAGGGATCACGACGCCGCGCTCGCGCACGCGCTGGAAGTTTTGGATACAAGCGATATCACGGCGGTGGGCCATCGCATCGTACACGGAGGTGCGGATGTTCGGACGCATCAAATTCTGACACAAAAGGTGATGGAGAAATTGCGCGCGGCGATTCCCTTCGCTCCGTTGCACCTGCCGGTCGCGCTATCGGTGATCGAAGCGACAGAGCGGAAACTGCCCAAGGCCCGGCAGGTTGTTTGCCTCGACACCGCATTTCATCGCGAGATGCCTCCGGTCAGCCGAACGTTTCCTCTTCCGCGCGAGGCGCGGGGATTGGGCGTGGAGCGATTCGGGTTTCACGGCCTGTCTCTGGAATCGATCCTTGCGCAGATGGATGCTGTACCGGAACGGCTGGTGGTGGCGCATCTTGGGAACGGATCGAGCATTACCGCCATACGTAAAGGCCAATCGATTGATACGAGCATGGGCCTGACTCCGTCAGGCGGAATCCTGATGGGCACGCGCTCCGGCGACCTGGACCCCGGGGCGATTGTGTACCTGATGCGAAACGGCTATGAGAGCGCGGACAAGCTGGAAGCCTTGATCGATCGCCAATCCGGCTTGCTTGGGATTTCGGAGACAAGCAGCGATGTTCGGGAACTGCTCCGAAAACGCGGCGAGGACGTCCGGGCGGACCTTGCGTTAAAGATGTTTTGCTACCAGACGCGGAAGACGATCGCTTCGATGGTGGCGGCGTTGGATGGACTGGAGGTGCTGGTATTCACGGGCGGCATCGGTGAGCATGCGGGGCAGTTGCGCGACGAGATTTGCGCGGGCTTGAAGTTTCTTGGTGATTTCCAAGTGCGCGTGTTGCCCGCACAGGAGGACTTGCAAATTGCGAGGATCACCGAAAAACTCGCAGCGACTTGAAAAGGGACCGCGCTTCTTTTATGCCAAGCGCGGCAGTACCGGCGAAGTACAGACCACCATACAAAGGAAGGGCAAGCACCGCGCGGAGAATTGGATGATCTGTTCCCACCTGAAGCTTAACCAAATACGCGAGCCCGCCCGCGACGAAGGCGACGACCCACAAGCGCGCCGTAAACGAACTCGGCAGTGAAATCTCGCCGATCCGTTTTCCGAGAGCGTTGCGAAGCAGCGCAAACTCGACCCATCCGGCAATACCGGCGGAAGCGGTCAATCCGGCCACGCCCCACTTCGGATTGATTCCGATCCATCCTGGTAAAAAGAGCGCGCAAGGAAAGCCCAGCGCGATGGTCAGTACCACGCGAATGACTGCGAACCGCAATGGCGTTCGAGTATCGAGCAGGGAATAGAACGCCGACGAATACAAGCGCCCGAGAGCGGTGGCTAGCAGACCGACGGCTGAACCTGCGAGTACGGCCCAGACATAGACGGCATTGGAATAATGAAACCTCCCCGATTGATAGATCGCCGCAACCAATACGTCCCCGAGCAGTAAGAATGCGGCCGCGGACGGGATGATTAGGAAAGCGATGCGGCGCAGGCCGGAGGAAACACGCGACCGGAGAAACAGCGCAATTTCCTCGCCGCTCCCGGTTGCGCTCGAAAGAGCCGGCAATTCCGCCGCTGAAACCGACATGCTGAATAAGCTGATAGGCAGAATGGAGATCACTTGCCCATAACCTAATGCCGCGACCGCACTCACAGGCAGAAGGCTCGCAATCATCGAATCGATATAGGAACTGATTTGCACGACGCCCCGGCTAAGAAAGATCGGCCCGAAATTTCGGAAGACAGAGCGGACGTGTTCGGACGTCGCATCGAATGCCGGGCGGAAGCGCGGTAGCAGCTTGAGTACTCGCGGCAATTGCACCAGAAATTGCAGGGCGCTGCCGGCGACCACGGCCCAGGCGACCGGAACGACCAGCCGCTCATCCTTCAAGTGCCGTCCCGACCAGATCAGGACCGCGATGACCGTAGCGTTCGAGGCGATAGGGGCCATATAGGACAGCAGAAAACGATGGTGGCTATTCAGTACGCCCAGGCACCAGGCGCTCAAAACCAGGAGCCCGGTTCCGGGGAAAAGGATTCGAACCAGATGAATGGTAAGCGTGCGCTCTTCGCCTTTGAAACCCGGAGCGATTAGATCGATAAGAAGAGGCGTGGCCGCGACACCCGCGAGCACCAGGACGGAGCAAGCCAGGCTCAGGATTCCGAACACTGCGGCGGCGAGATGGCGCGCCTCAGCGTCCTCTCCGCGCGCGCGGAGCTTTGCATATACGGTCACAAAGGATGCGGAAAGCACTCCCTCTCCGAACAAGTTACTTAGCAGGTTCGGGATGCGAATCGACTGACGAAGAGCATCGGCGACGATGGAATCGACGCCGAAGTAATGGCCGATGGCACGCTCCTTAGCCAAGCCCGTGAGGCGGCTAAAGAGGATGCCGAGGGCGACATGCGAAGATGCGGAGAATCTGCTGGCTGGGCGCTGGGGCAAAGCTAGAGGTTAACAAGTATCTCGAATTCAAGTTGCCGGGTTGTGCATCTAATGACTTTCAGGAGTCGATTTGGTCAACCTAAAGCTCGGCATGGCGTTTTGTTTACTGGCGGCAGCGGCCCAGAGCGCCCCGCCCGCTCAACCCAACCCGCAGAAGATGGACGTCCTCAAGGACTTGAGCGGATCGTTCGAGGAGATCTCGCAGCGCTGCGGACGAGCGGTGGTGCAGATTTTCGTTCGCAGCTATGTACCGTCAGAAAGCTCTGATAGCAGCACGGAGCTGTTGACGGCGCAGAATAGCAGCGGATCGGGCATCATCCTTAGTCCCGATGGCTACATTTTGACCAACGCGCATGTGGTGAAGGGCGCCCATACGGTAAAGGTGCAATTGAACGTGAGAATGGAGGCGGAGGCGCGCCAACAGGGCGACCGGTCTCTGAACCGGCCGATTGCCGGAACACTGGTGGGCATCGATCGCGACACCGATTTGGCGGTCATCAAGATTGATAAGACGAACTTGCCCTATCTCACATTTGGAGATTCCGACGAGTTGAAGCAAGGACAGATTGTGCTGGCGCTCGGCAATCCGCTGGGGTTGGACAATTCCGTCAGCATGGGCGTTGTCAGCGCCACGTCTCGTCAGATCAAACAGGACGATCCCATGGTGTACATCCAGACAGATGCCCCCATCAATCCAGGCAACAGTGGTGGACCGCTTGTCGACACCGATGGAAAAGTGATGGGCATTAACGCGCTGATTCTCACGCAATCCGGCGGCAGTGAAGGCATTGGTTTCGCGATCCCCGCTAACATTGCAAGTGGGGTGTACGCGCAGCTTAAAGCGCATGGGCACGTTCATCGCGCCCAATTGGGATTGATCGCGCAAACCATTACTCCCGAGATGGCGGAGGGCCTCTCCCTTCCCACCGATCACGGTGTGGTGGTTTCCGATCTTGAGCCAGAAGGGCCGGCCGCGCACGGTGGCGTCGAGACGGACGACGTGATCGTCGGCATGAATGGAAAAGCCATGCTGACTCTGCATCAACTGGAGGCCAACGTCTACCGCCTCTCCCCCGGAGCCAAAGTAAGCTTGCGCATTCAGAGGGGCGAAAACGAGATGGATGTTCCGGTAATCACCGAAGAAGAATCGGGAGAAGAGTTGGATGCTCTCGCGGATTTGGTGGATCCGGTCAAGAATGTCGTGCCGCAGTTAGGGATTGTGGGTCTCGATATCAATAAACAGGTTCTGCAATTAATGCCGGAACTGCGGCGGCCGGCAGGTGTTGTGGTCGCCGCCCACAAGGCGAACGCACCCTACACCGGACCGGCGCTACAAACAGGCGATGTGATCTACTCGGCGAACCGGCAAGTCGTCAGTGGAGTGGCGCAATTGCGCGAGACACTCGGTGCCATGAAATCCGGCCAGGCGGTGGTTTTACTAGTGGAACGGAGCGGCCACTTGATTTACGTACCTCTTGAACTGGACTGATACGTTGAAAGGGAAATGAATCAGGGTCCGATATCGAATTTCCTCAAGCGGCATTATCGTCACTTCAACGCCGCCACACTGGTGGAGGCCGCCGAAGGTTATTGTGATCACTTGGCGAGTAGCGGCAAGATGTTTCTCACCCTAGCCGGCGCGATGAGCACCGCCGAATTGGGCGTTTCATTGGCTGAAATGATTCGCCAGGACAAAGTGCATGGCATTTGCTGCACCGGCGCGAACCTCGAGGAAGACGTTTTCAACCTGGTGGCACACGACTTTTACGAGCGTGTGCCACACTGGCGCGATCTGAAACCGCAAGACGAGCAGGCGCTGCTCGAACGCCATATGAATCGCGTAACGGACACCTGCATTCCCGAAGAAGAAGCGATGCGACGAATCGAAGGCGTGATTCTCAAGGAATGGATGGGCTGCGACAGCAAAGGCGAGCGACTTTTCCCGCACGAGTTCTTTTTCCGTGTTCTGCAATCGGCCGACCTCCGGAAGAATTTTCAGATTGACGTGAAGGATAGCTGGCTCTATGCGGCGATGGAGCGTAATCTGCCGATGTTTGTCCCCGGCTGGGAAGATTCCACTCTCGGCAATATGTACGCCGGACACTGCATCAGCGGCGATGTGAAGAACGTGCACACCGTGCGAACGGGCATTGAGTACATGATGTCGCTGGCGGACTGGTACACAAAAACTTCCGAAAACTCGTCCATCGGGTTTTTCCAAATCGGCGGCGGCATTGCGGGCGATTTTCCGATTTGCGTGGTCCCCATGCTGCGCCAGGATCTCGAACGAGAGGACACACCGTTATGGGGCTATTTTTGTCAGATCAGCGATTCGACCACGAGTTACGGTTCCTATTCGGGCGCCATTCCAAACGAGAAGATCACCTGGGAAAAGCTGAGCATCAATACGCCGAAATACGTAATTGAATCGGACGCGTCGATCGTGGCGCCGCTCATCTTCGCCACCGTGCTCGGCTGGTAGCGGAACTGCTATCGTGAGTAGTGTTGAAGCGGTGAGGTGCGAGAGCGGTTGAATCGGGCGGTCTCGAAAACCGTTGAACCTTCACGGGTTCCGTGGGTTCGAATCCCACCCTCACCGCCAGAAAACAAAGACTTGGCTCATTATGAGCAAGTCGCGATTTTGTGCCCAATTTCGACGCTGTCCGCTGAGCCCGGGCGCGTGAGTCGGTCGCACGCGCCCAAAACTGACGTTTGTCGATCCAAACAACAGGAACTAGTTACACAAGGGCAGCTTTTGTCTGGTCGCTATGCCGGGGGAGGTCGTAGCGATCCAGGTTCATGACCTTGTTCCATGCGGCCGCAAAGTCTTTCACGAACTTCTCCTTCGATCCCGCGCAGGCATAGACCTCTGCGAAGGCACGCAGTTGCGAGTGCGAACCGAAGATCAGGTCGATGCGTGTTCCGGTCCACTTGAGCGCGTTCGTCTTGCGGTCGCGGCCCTCGTACAAACCATCTTGACCGCCGGCCGGCTGCCATTGGGTTCGCATGTCCAGCAGGTTGACGAAGAAGTCGTTCGTCAAAACTCCCGGCGTCTCGGTGAAGACACCGTGCTTGGTAGAGCCTGCATTGGCGCCAAGCACGCGAAGTCCGCCGACCAGCACCGTCATTTCCGGGCCGGTCAGCCTCAGCAGCTGCGCACGGTCCACCAGGGCCTCCTCCGGCTGCATGAACTGGGTCCTGCCGCTAATGTAGTTGCGGAAGCCATCAGCGCGGGGTTCCAAAGGAGCGAAAGAGGTCACCTCGGTTTGTTCCTGAGACGCGTCCATGCGTCCCGGCGTGAAGGGTACCCTCACCTCGACTCCAGCGTCCTTCGCGGCCCTTTCGACTGCGGCGTTTCCTCCCAGGACGATCAGGTCAGCCAATGAGACCTTTTTGCCGAATTCCTTGCGGATGGTTTCAAGCTTGTCAAGCACATTGGCAAGCTGTTTGGGCTGATTGACTTCCCAATCCTTCTGGGGAGCAAGACGGATGCGTGCGCCATTCGCCCCACCGCGCTTGTCGGAGGCTCGAAATGTCGACGCCGATGCCCAAGCGGTCGAAACGAGATCGGATGCCGAAAGGCCGGAGGCGAGGATTTTCGCCTTCAATGCAGTAGCATCGTTTTCATCGATCAGCGGATGGTCCACCGCGGGGATCGGGTCCTGCCAGACCAGAGTCTCCTTCGGCACCAGCGGGCCGAGATAACGCGCGATGGGGCCCATGTCGCGATGCGTGAGCTTGAACCAGGCGCGGGCGAATGCGTCGGCGAACTGATCCGGGTTTTCGTAGAAGCGCCGCGAGATCTTCTCATATGCCGGATCGAAGCGCAGCGCGAGATCGGTCGTCAGCATAGTTGGGACGCGCTTCTTTGTCTCATCGAACGGGTCCGGTACTGTCGCGTGACCATTCCTCGCCCGCCATTGTTTCGCTCCCGCCGGACTTGTTGTCACCTCCCACTCGTTCTCGAACAGGTTCTTGAAGAAGAGATTGCTCCACTTCGTTGGCGTCTGCGACCAGATGACTTCCGGACCGCCGGTAATGGCGTCGGCCCCGAATCCCTTGCCGTACTTGCTTTTCCATCCGAGGCCCTGGTCCTCCAGAGCGCCGCTTTCCGGCTCCGGTCCCACAAGCGACGGGTCGCCGGCGCCGTGGGTCTTGCCAAAAGTGTGGCCGCCGGCAATCAGCGCGACGGTCTCTTCGTCGTTCATGGCCATGCGGAAGAATGTCTCGCGGATATCTTTCGCCGCCCCGACGGGATCCGGGTTGCCGTTCGGACCTTCCGGGTTGACGTAGATCAGACCCATCTGGACCGCGCCGAGCGGCTCCGCCAATTGCCGCTCGCCGCTATAACGTTCATCGCCTAGCCACGTCCCTTCAGGACCCCAATAAAGCTCCTCGGGCTCCCACACGTCGGCGCGCCCCCCGGCAAAACCGAAGGTCTTGAAGCCCATCGATTCCAGCGCGACGTTGCCGGCGAGAATCATTAGGTCGGCCCACGAGATCTTTTCGCCATATTTCTGCTTGATGGGCCACAGTAGGCGGCGCGCCTTATCCAGGTTCGCGTTGTCCGGCCAGCTATTCAGGGGCGCGAAGCGTTGCTGCCCTGCGCCAGCGCCGCCGCGCCCGTCGGTAATCCGGTAAGTTCCTGCGCTGTGCCATGCCATGCGGATTATCAACCCGCCATAATGTCCGAAATCGGCTGGCCACCAATCCTGGGAGTCTGTCATCAGGACATGCAGGTCCTTAATCACGGCGTCGAGATCAAGGCTTTCAAAAGCCTTGGCATAGTTGAACCCCTCGCCCATGGGGTCGGACAAGGTAGAGTTCCGGTGAAGAACCGAGATGTCGAGGGCGTCTGGCCACCACTCGCGATTCCTGCGCCCTCGCGCGCCGTGCGCTACCGGGCACTTGCCGCCGCTTGCTGCAGTTTGACCATTGCTGGCGACAGCCGCCGCTGCCTCTGTTACTTCTTTTTCCATTGTTTATCCTTTCTTTCGAGTAGAAATCCTTAGCGGGAACGACGCCGGGGCGCGCACCTGGCGCACAGCCCCCGGAAAATAAGTTCGCATTCGCGAAGCACCCGTTTGCCGAGCGAAGCTGCGGCAGGCCGGGGCACGTTGTACCAGTCCACGTCCTCGACATTGCCGCAGCGGTCGCAGATGAAGTGGTAATGCCTCATGCCTTTCGCATCAAATCGCGCCGCACGGCCCTCCATCGCCACTTCACGTACCAAACCAGCCTGCACTAGGTCGCGCAGATTGTTATAAATCGTAGCTCTGGAAGAGCGCGGATCGACTCGGTTGACAGCTTCAAAGGTCTCCGCCGCTGTGGGATGCCCGGCTTGCCCCATCAAGAACGCCATGACAGCGTAGCGCTGCGGAGTGCTCCGCAGACCGCTGCCCGCCAGGGAACGTTTGATCGCATCGGGGTCCATGAACAAACCTCGTTAGATTATATCTAATCTGAAACTTAGTCAAGGTGTTGCAGCGCCGTCTGAAAATGCCAAACGGGAGCGAGCCCGCCTTTTCATGCGCCGTTGTGGCGCTTTCAAAGCGCCATGATTTTATTCGTGGCGCAGAGCCGCCAGCGGATCAATTCGGGACGCTCGCCTTGCCGGCGCATAGCCAGCGAGAATCGCGGCGCTTAGGAGGACGACGCCGGCCAGCGCCAGGGTTCCCGGATCGTTCGGCTGGGTCTCGAACAGAAACGATTTGACAAGCCGGGACGCGATCAACGCGGCAGGCACGCTGATCGCGAGCCCCACGGCGGCCAGTGTCAGAACGCGGCGCAGAACCATCCAAACCACGGCGCCGCGTTGCGCGCCCAGCGCCATACGGGTTCCGATCTCGCCGATTTGCCGCGCGACGTTGTACGACATCGTTCCGTAGAGCCCCACGCACGCGATCAGGAGCGCGAGAACCGCGAAACCCGTGCACAGTTTCGCGAACGTGAGTTCCCGGCTGATCGTCCGATCGATTTCCGCTGCCTGTGTGACCACGTTGGTGACGGGTATCCGTGAATCTGCCTCCCGCACGATCTCATGCACACTCTGAACAAACCTCAGCGGATCACCCGCAGTGCGCAGCGCGTAGGTCACTCGGTCCGAAGAAAACTGGCTGACCGCTACGAACACGGTCATCGCACTCTCCTCTTCGTTTTTCAGACCGCCGTATCGCACGTTAGCCGACACGCCGATTATCTCGAGATCGCGCTTCTCGTCTGGAAGCGTGATGCGCCGGCCCACCGGATTCTCGTTCTCGAAGTAAGTCCGCGCCAGTCGCTCGCTGATCACTGCAACCGGCCTGGAGCCCGGTTGGTCGCGATCGTCAATCTCACGCCCGGACAGGATCGGAATTCTGCATCGTCGTGAGAAAACGCGGTCCGGCGGCCAGGACGCGCGCGTCTTCGACGGTAACGGCGCCGATCTTCATTGTTCCCTTAATTGCCTGCCCGGCACGAGCGGCGTTGATGATCGAGGAATTCGAAAGCGTCACGCTGCTCACTCCGGGGATCGATTCGAGGCGCTTGCGCAGGTTAGCGTAAAAAATGGTCATCTCCGGGTCGCGATGCCCGGCTTGGCGCGCATTCAACGAGAACAGAAGGATGTGCTCGCGGGCGTATCCCAGTTGGACGGAGTGCAGCTTGTTGAGTGTCCGGACAAACAGACCCGCCGCGACCAGGATGAGAAAGGACATCGCGATTTGGGCGACCACCAGAACGTGCTGCCCGCGGCGGTGCGGTCCGCCCGCGAGGCCATTCTTGAGCGCGGGCATCACGTCCGGACGCGTCGACTGAATCGCCGGAGCGAGGCCAAATAACAGGCCGCAAACCACCGAGAGCGCCGCCGTCACGGCCAGCACGTTCCAGTTCAATTCCGCATGCAGCGTAAAGTTACGCTGCCCGGTGGAGAGGAGTAAGGTTAGCGATCGCACTCCCCAAATCGCAAACAAGACCCCGAACACTCCGCCTAGCGACGCCAGCATTACACTTTCGGTGAGCAACTGCCTCACGACGCGGAACCGCCCCGCTCCCAAGCTGAGCCGGACAGCCATCTCGCGGCGTCGCGCGGCGGCCCTTGCCAGCAGCAGATTGGCGATGTTCGCGCACGCGAGCGCCAGGATCAATCCCACCATCGCGAGGAGTACGTACAGAGGTTTCGAATACTGGCGGCGCAGGCTACCCAGACCCTCGGCGCCCGGATTCAGAATCAGCGCGGGCAGTTTGGCGCGCTCACCGTCGGTCGTCGCGGTGGTGGCAACCCATTGATGGAAACGAGGAGCCAGCACAGCCTGCGCCTGGGCCATGCTTACGCCGGGACGCAGACGGCCCATCATTTCGATCCAGTAGAAGTTTCCGTTGCCATACATAGAAGCGGCTCCGGCGCCGTCCATGAGCACATTCGCGTGCAACGGAAGATAAAGCTCCGGCGCCACCGCTGGGTCGACTCCGAAGAATTCCGGCGGCGCGACACCAATCACCGTGAAGGGAATGTTATCGACGAGAATTGACTTTCCAATCGCATTGGGCGGCCCCCCAAAGCGATTCTGGCTTGTCGCAAAACTGATCACGGCCACCGGCGCTGCACCTGGACGGTCGTCTTCGGAGCCGATCAGACGTCCCGCGGCCGGCAACACTGCCAGGCCAGGAAAATATTCGCCGGTGACGTACTCCGCGCTGGCGCTCGTGGCCTGTCCGTGGATAGACAGGGTACGGGTGTGTCCGTTGAAGTATCCGAAGAGCGTGGAAAACACGGGATTCTCCTCGCGAAGCGTCTCGAACGCGCCGTACGGGAAAATCCCGGTGACCAGGGCGCCTTTGCCGCCCGGCCAGAAAATGCCTTGTACCCCGTGCACGACGTGCTCCCATTGCTTGCTGCCATTCTGGGGCGGCCGGCTACGCCAATTCAGGACCACCAGCGACTCGGGATCGGCCACCGGCAGCGAGCGCAGCAGGATCGATTCCATCAAGCTGTAGATCGTAGTATTGGCTCCGATGCCGAGCGCCAGCAACAAGACCGCCAGCGCGCTGAATGCCTTGTTAGCAATCATCGTGCGCCAGCCATAGCGGACATCTTGGCCAAGTTCCGACAAAAACCGTGTCATCCAAATCTCCCGTGACTCTTCGTGCTTCACTCCGACATTCCCAAATCGCCGGCGCGCTTCATCCCGGGCGCGCTCCGCCGTCATACCGTCCGCTTGCAGTTCCGCGGCTTTTTCCGCAAGGTGGAGTTCCATTTCCTCGCGCAGCGCCGCGCTGCGCCGGGCGCTCTCCATCCAATACCTCAGCCGTCGTAACACGTCCGTCACTCCGTTCCCATTACCCGCGCGATCGCGAGCGTGAGTTTCGCGTATCTCCGGGTTTCAACGGCCAGCTGTTTGCGGCCAGCCGCCGTAATCTTGTAGATCCTCGCCCGCCGATTATTCGACGTCACGCCCCAGACACCCTCGATCCAGCCGTTTAGCTCCAGCCGCTGGAGAGCGGGATAAAGCGAGCCCTCCTCGACGAGGAGCGCGTTGTCGGACGATTGTTGAATGAACTGGACTATGCCGTATCCATGAAGGTCGCGCCGCGACAGCGTCCGCAGAATTAACATATCCAGTGAACCGGGCAACGAATCGTTCTTTTGCGCCTTGCGTCCCATACCAAGAATTCTTAGCTTACAGCGACGAGATTACGCGAGTCAAGTTCAGATTGGCGAGGAGCATACCGCAGAAATCGCACAAATACCTCGCCCGCCCTGAACGTCAGGAGAAGCGTTTTCGAAAGCGCCGCAGAAGGTCGCCGCTGCGGGACGAAAAGGTTGCCCGCGCGCCTTCACTCTTGTCTGAGAGCAACCACCGGATCCACTCGGCTAGCACGCCGTGCGGGCAATAATGCCGCGAGCAGCCCAACCGACAGCAGTATTCCGCAGATCGCAGCGTACACGGTTGGGTCGCTGCTACTCACTTCGAACAATTGCGTACGAAGGAAACGGCTCAAAAGGAGCGCCGCACCAACACCTACGGCTAAACCTATCAAGATCAATCTCGCTCCGCTCTTCACGACTGATGAAAGGATCGATTTCGGAGCAGCGCCTACTGCCAGACGGATTCCAAACTCGGCGGTTCGTTGACTCACGGAATACGCCAAGGCGCCGTACAGCCCCACTGCGGCCAAGAGCAGCGCCAGGGACGAGAAACAACCGAGCAGAATCATAACGTATCGCCGGTTCTGCATGGATTTTTCAATCAGCGAGTCCATGGTTCGGATTTTCCACACCGGTTGATCTTTGTCTACTGACCAAACGGCGCGCTGCACATCCCGAGCCATCGCCATCGGATCGCCTTTTGTCCTTACAACCAGCGTTGCGAAAATGAACGGATCTTGCGCATAAGGCGCATAGAGCTGCGGCGCTACAGGTTGTGTGAGGGAGTCGTGCTTCGTGTCGGGGACAACACCTACCACAGTGGCAGTTATGAATTGGGCGTTTGTGGAATCGGAGTCCGCCTTTGGCACCAGGACCTGACGTCCCACGGCGCTCTCATGTGGCCAAAATTTCGTTTCGAAAGAGCGGCTGATAATCACAACCCGCCCAGCATCGGGTCCATCATTCGGTGTGAAAAAACGTCCTTCGAGGAGCGGCATCCCAACCGTTGAAAAGTAGTCCGGTGAGACTGCATTGTATTCCACAATCCAAGGCGCTTCAACTGGCGCCGGAGGACGGTCTGGAAAACTCACGAATCTCGACGCACCGTTTCCGCTGAATGGTAATGCTCTAATATCGGCGGCGGATTGTACTCCCGGCAACGCCGCGACTTTCGCAACCACCTGATCATGAAACTGCGTCTGCTGCGCGCCGGCTGGGTACTTGTTTCTCGGTACGCGATATTCCAGCGTCAGCAAGTGATCGGTATTAAAGCCTGGATCTACCGAGACGAGCTTACGAAGGCTCTTGACCAATAAGCCAGCCCCAGCGAGCAGCACTAACGCGAGCGCTACTTGAGCGGTCACCAATATTTCCCGGCCTCTGGTGTGCGTCCGCTCGGTACCGCCACGCTGCCGGACAACGGCTTCTTTGCGTGCAAAGGCGGCAGGAGCCAAGCCAAATAACATGCCAGTCAGCAGGGACACGGCAAGTAGGAAAAACAGTACCGGTCCGTCAATTCTAATAGGGACACTCGTGATCAGGTCATCGGAATGTGAGGCGATTAGCTGAATGCCACCTGCTGCCAGCCCGAGTCCGCACGCGCCGCCAGCCAACCCGAGCAAGCAACTTTCGGTCAATAGCTGTCGCATAAGCCTGCCTTGACTCGCGCCCAAAGAGGCGCGCACGGCAAATTCGCGGCGGCGACCAAAGGATTGCGACAATTGGAGCCCTGCTACATTTGCGCAGCCAATCAGCAGCACGCATGCCACGGCTCCCGCCAGAAGCAGCAACATCGGACGTAGATCTTGCACTAACGTGTCCCGCAAGGGCGCGATTACAGCGCTGCGATCCCGGTTGGTATCCGGATACTGTATCGCAAGCCGCCGAGTAATCGTTGTTAGCTCTGCGCGCGCCTGCTGTAACGTAACGCCATCGGATAGCCTGGCAAATCCAATCACGTTGTTCTGCCTTCGATCACGCACATAGTTCGGATAGGCCCAAATCGGAAGCCAAACATCGGAACCGATCCAAGGAGCCTTGAAACTCTGGGGCAAGATACCCACAAGCGTGTACGGCTCGCCGTTGAGCATGAGTGCCCGGCCGATCACCCCAGGATCTCCTCCAAACCGCCCTTGCCACAAACCGTAACTGATAAGGCAAACGCGCGCCGCGCCAGGCCGGTCTTCCAGGCGCGTAAACAGCCGGCCTCGGAGCGGCTGAACGCCCAGCATCTGAAAATACGTGGAAGAGACGAATGCGCCAATCACCCGCGCCGGCTCGTCGATCCGAGTCAGGTTGACACTCTGCTCTTGCCATGGGGACACACTTTGAAATGAATGCGCGTGGCTCCAGTCCTCCAGGTCCATCGGGGATATCGAGTTTCGCGCTGCTGCTCGGTCCTTGCAAAAGAGGAGAACCAACTGTTCCGGCTTTGCAAACGGCAGCGGTCGGAGCAATGCCGCCTCCAGCACGCTGAAGATTGCGCCATTCGCGCCAATCACAAGCCCCAGCGTCACGATGGCTGCAATCGTAAATGCCGCATGCCGTCTGAGCATCCGCACGCCGTAGCGTACGTCCTGAGTCCACGTTTCAAGCCATCGGATGCCCCGCGCGTCGCGGCACTCTTCTTTCACCTGTTCAATGCCGCCGAACTCCAGGCGTACTCGCCGGCGTGCCTCGTCCTCACTTAAGCCGGCGCTTCTGAGAGATGAGATTCTTTCCGCAACGTGAAACTGGAGTTCACGCCCAAGATCACGTTCCAGCTTGTCGCGTCGCCACAAGCGTGACCACCATGTCATCGCACACCCTCCTCCGCGAGATTGAGTATCAGGCCAACCGCTTCGGCCAATCGTCGCCAGCTCGCGGCCTGTCTCTCCAGATGCGCTCGCCCCTTATTTGTTAGCCGGTAGAACTTGGCCTCGCGCCCGGTTTCGGTTTCCTTCCAGCCGGATTTGACCAACCCTCGATTCTCCAATCGATGCAAGGCGGGATACAGGGAACCGCCCGGCACCTGAACGATATCGCGCGAGATTTGCTGCAATCGTTGGGCAATGGCGTAGCCATGCACTGGCTGAACGGCGACAATCTTCAGGATGAGGAGATCCAGCGTACCTTGCGGGAGGTCGGATTTCGGTGATGCGTCGGACATAGCATCTGCTTCTATCTATTTATACTCCCACTATGGATAGAAGCGCAAGCTATCCACCTGGGCTCCGGCTTAGCCGAACATGAAGGACGTTATGTTTGGCCGTATCCGGACCATCTGAGCCTCCAGTGTTCCCATTTCTCGTTTTCCGCTCTTGGGCGCGGCGCCGATCGGGTCGACCTCTTCGAACGCGTCAAGCTCCCGATCGGCATCGGAATGGTTGTCTTTAGTGGAGCTATTTCTGCAATGCGCTTGTTGGCAATAGTCGTAAAAAGATCACGGGCTATTGGGAGAGCCAAGAATGGATCCCAAAAACTTACCGTTACTTTGTCGATCGCCATAGTGGAATGTTCGTTCTGCTCCCAGTTTGGTGCAAATCCGACAGCCGAATTGGGTTATACTGACGCACCATGAGATTCCCCTCGATAACCGTTTGTTCCATTCTGGCGGTGGCGGTGTTAGCCGGACAGCAGCAACCGAAGCTGTATAACACCGCAAAACAAAAACTTCTTGACGGGAAGCAGGTCTTCAGCTTTACGCAATCCAAGTTCGATCCGGCGGGCTATTGCGAAGCGGCGAAACACTATGACTACGCGTGGTTCGAGATGCAGCACAGCACGCTCGAATTCAAGGACGTGGAGGCGATGATTGCGGCGTGTCCCCATAGCGCCGCCATTCCCATGATCCGGCTGCCGGACGCGCAAGAGTGGCACATACAACATGCAACCGATATCGGGGCGCTGGGTGTCGTTATCCCGACTGTGGACGACGTGGATAGAGCGCGGGAAGCGGTGAAATGGGCGCGCTACCCGCCTGTCGCGCGGCGCAGTGCAGGACAAGGCCAGGCGGCGAGCATCTGGGGCATCCACGGCATCAATTACCGCCAAACATTCAACGACAATATGCTGGTAGTGGTCATGATCGAAACTCCCACCGGAGTGGCCAATGCCTATGACATCGCTTCCGTGCCGGGAGTAGATGTCGTGATTATCGGCAACAACGATCTCAGCTCCTTCTCCGGTTTCCAGCAGAGCGACGACCGCTACCAGATGTTGATGACTAAAGTCCGGGACGATGTGCTCCGGGCGGGCAAGATTTTTGGCCAGGCCAACGCCGCCTTGTATGCAAAGGGCCATGCGCTCAGCACGGACGCCCGGTTTTTTCAGAACGGTCCATCGAACGACGGTTGGACACCGCCTGCTCGAGGCGGAGTTCGGGTCGATCCGAATGCGCCGCCTCCCGGCGAGCGGCCGCAGTGATGTGTACAGTTCGCTAACTGGATAGACATTGTATGGGATTTAAGGTTGTGGCCCTGCGTGCCGTTAGCCAACAATGATGGCCGTCCGCTTTGACCTACTGTCGCCTGGATTCTCTCCCGATGTGGTCTATGGGTGTCTGGGAGGCCACCGCGAATTTGCGGCGTACGGACGTGCGCGGCTTGGCTCAGACGGCTTCCCGCCGGTGCTTGCGCTTGCGTGCCTGATCCCTCCGCCCCAACGGTGCAGCTCAAATACTACGGCCAGGAAGAGGGCTCAGCAATCTTGCCACCGAGTGTCTGTTCCGAGTATGCGCCCACATGCGCCTCGCGAATTAAGGTTTGCCGCCCTTCACGAAATCGATCAGCTCGGCCCGATCGCCAGGAAGCACCATTTGCGGCGCTTGCGCGAAACTCCACTCGGAGGCGTTTTTATCGAGCACCCACACGACATCAAACCGCGAATCCGGCCATTTCTTGGGACAAAGGTGATCCTGGCCCGAAATGGCCGCAACAATATCAGGAATGGCATCGTGTTCCCAGGCGATGAGCACGGGCCCTTGCGCGGAGATTGCAGCCTTGGCGAGCTTCTTCTCCTCGCCTTTCTGCGCTGTCTGGTCAACATTCCTGTTCAGGAACTGCGCCAATGTCTGGACCGTGTGGGCCGATCGAACACTCTTGGCGTGGTCATTCGGCCTGCACGCAAAAATGTTTTCCGGCGTGGCCAGCGTGTGGTCCGAAAAGGCTCCGTTCGGCGGAGCGAATAGGCGCACCAAGGCACCCGCCCGTTGCCAGCCACGGACAATCAGCTCGTCCGGGTCGTGACCACCGTGCTCGTCCACGCCGCGAATCGATCCGTCCTCGCTCGGCTTCTCGCCGTGCCGGATGATCATGATTTTGGTCGCCATATGCGCGATCTCTCAAAATGGGTGCGCCGAGCAAAAGTTGGGTACGGTTGCCAAACCCGCCGGGTTGTCTACCAGCTTCAAGTCCGCCGGCTGAGTTTTCCATTGGCAGCGGCCCACGGTCAAATCTTCGCGCTTCTTCTTGAAGGCGGCCACCCACTGCTGCACGATCGCGTCTTCGGTTAAATTCGATTTGAAGCTACCGTCCGAATTGTGATACGTCGGCATCTGCACCACGCGCGCCACACGGAAGAGATCTCCAATCTGCTGATCGTTAAGCTGGCACATCAGACCAGCCAAAAATCGCCGGCCTTCTTCGCCCACGTTCGGATCTTCCAGCCCATCGCTTGCGGTCAAGCTCTTCCGCAACCGTGCCTGGCACTGCGGAGAGTCCGATCCGCCTTTGCCAACTTTCTTCCACAGACCGCTTCCGGACCAATGATCGAGGTTCATCTTGGCCGTATCGTTCTCCGTGAACAGACCGCCGCCGCCGAACGTTGCGCCGACGTCCTGGACCACCATCAGGGAGTTGTCACACGTGGTAGTCGGCGGCTTCGTGCTGTCGTCCACCTTGACCTTGTCGCACACGAGCCGTTGCTGCGGCGGCTTGTTGTCGCTATGAAGAATGAAGGCTCCGAGCAGCGCCAGACCGTCGCGCTCATATGATGGTCTGCCGTTGACCTGAGCCAATTCCTTCCAGCTCCAGCCTTCTTCCTCTTTTCCGGCCTCATACATCTTGTGCCCTTTGAACTTGCGGACGATGATGGCCGGCTCGAACATTCTGGTGTCCACCGCGCCTTTGCCGGACTCAGGATCGGCAGGGCAGTTGTGGCACTCCACCCGAACTGGGAACCAGGCATCAGTATAGAAGCCCAGCGCCCACATGAGCCGGCTGGACGCGACTTCGGCGAAGACCTCGTTGTCTCCGGACCCGAACTTCACCTTGACCGGCTCCTCCTCCTTGATGCTGTCGCTTAAGACCTGCACTTGGCCGTTTGCGCTCTCCACGCGAGTGATCTTGCAGCCGAACTTCTGCGTTTTGCCCCCCATCTGCGAACCGGGGGTGGCGAAATCGCAGATTACCTTGTCGTTCAAGTGAAGTTGGAAGAGGCCCGTCTCCTGCTTTGGTCCCTGGACGATGTCCGCTTCGGCCACCGGCTTCGGGCTGTAGATCGTCGCATTCTGAATAGCCTGCTGACGGTCCTTCGCGGTGAAGAACTCCTTCTTTTGGGGCCCTTGCTGCGCGGGTGATTGACCTTGGGATGGCGCGTGTGCGACGAGTAGAGGGAAAAGAACCAGAAACGGAAGGTTCTTGAGGCGGGGACGGGAACGGTTTCTCTGTGCCGTAAGGATTAGGCGGACACTGGCGGGTGAAATACACATTTTGACCTCCTGGTCCACACAACGCCCGCCGCCTGCCGTTTCCGGGCAGCGCCGGACTGATCGCGTGTGTTCAGATATTGTTACAGCTTTGTTGCAATACTGGGGCCAAAGAGAGTGTTGCCCTCAATTGGCCTTGCAGTTCTTGGCGGACCGGATTTCGTCGATGCGCTTGATCATCACGTCGGTCCACTCGTCGAGAACCGCTTCATCCACGTTTTGAGCGCCTTTCGATTTCAAGCGCCGGACCTGGTCCTGGTCCACCATATTGAAGCGCGCGACCCGGAAGATCGATTTGACGGTGTCGCGATCGAGCCGGTTCACGCGTTGAATCATCACATCCTGCGCTTCTTTGAGAACCTGCTTATCGCCGAGCAGGGTCGCCCGGAGCTCGCAGTTGCCGGCGTTCACGAAAACCGTCTGTGATTCCCATGCTTTGAAGTCGCCGCGCGGGTTCGTCCCGAAGACATCCAACCCGCTCCGCTTTTTACCGAACGTGGAGCCAAGATCGTGGACATAGATCACGGGCGACTGACAGGTCTTCTTGTTTTTCGCATCGTCTTTGAGCCATTCGGCGCAATCCACTCGGTTCTGTTGCGGAAGCGCATTGTGATAGTGGATCAGCCCAAGCCCCAGCCGGTACGCGTCATATTGCACTCTCTGCTCGCGGGTCCAGCCTTGTGAATAAAACTTGGTCGCGTCATCCCATGACCAAGTGGAATCATCGCCAGCGCTTATTTCGTCCCAAGGCAGCTCGCGCTCAACGTTAACCACTTTGAAAGTAACGGGTGCGTCTTTAACCGATGTGTTATTGACGGCGAGCTTGTCGCCGAACGGATCGTTTGAACATCCGATGCAAGCAGCCGCTCCGGCTGGATATTCGTGGTCGGCGGGAAAGCCCAGCACCCACATGAACCGGGCCGAGGCAACGGAGGTGAAAACTTCGTTGAAGCGCGGATTGTGATTCGGGAAGGGTGGCTTCAAATACTTGACCTTCAGATGCTCAGCTTTGAGTTCGTGCTGATTGCTCGCGTCGTTGCCTGGATAGAGCGACGCGCTTTTATCGCCGCTTTTATCCTTCTCGATAACGACCTTCACGTCGTCGGCCGGGATTACCTCACCTTTTTTGCTGTAGAACCCGCCGTTTGGCGCCATATGCCAGCATTGAAACTTCATGCTGTCGCCCGGGACCTTCGCGAATGCATAATGAGGGCGAAAGTAACAGGTAAGCCTCGAATCCGCAGTAAAGAACGAGAACTGGTTTAGCTCCGGTTTTGCCGGATTGAAGCCCGGACCGTTTGTGATTTGCGTCGAGTTCAATTTCGGCTGATCGAGCATTAAGGTGGCAGCGCGAACGCATGAGAGCTTCTGCTGAGCCGTCAAGCCGTCGGGAACTTCACATCCGGTTGTCTGGGCTCCGCAGATTGCTCCGGTAAGCACGACAACAGTTGAACCAACAAGGCTTCTTCGCAGCATAAGCACCTCGCTTGCTGGGCGATTTTCGAGCAATCTTGCGGCCACCTGTTTCAATGGTGTTTCATCGTTGAGCGGGTGCAGTTAGATGAGGAGGACGCGAGATAGAAGCCATGAACCACTATAAGTTCTCGGCAGCAAACCGTCGAGTGGTCAGGACCGTTTTAGAAGCGCCCTGTCACCTCGTGCTCCGTCGGCCCACAGGTCTGGCCAAACACATCCGACCTGCCGGACGCGACAACTGAGGATTTTGAGGTGGGGATACGAAAGTGTGAGGTCTTTCGGGGAATAACTCGGCGCTCCGGAAACAGTTTCCGCTCCCGATTCCTCTGCCATAGTCGGCCAGTGCAGAGGAACCGACAGCCACTTTGCGCTACCCTTCAGTGTCAGCAACGCCGACTAACCGGACAAGTGGCTGGCGCACCTGCCAGGATCATTATGAACGCGCTTCCAAGGATCACGTTTCGTTGAACATATAATTGGCTTTCTTAGAGATAACTTGGGAGGCGATTCATGATCTTGGTCGTTGGCGCCACTGGCTTACTGGGGATGCGCATTTGCGAACGATTGAGAACCGAGGGGCAACCTGTTAGAGCACTTTTCAGAGAGACGTCTGACGCTAACAGGGTCAACGCCCTGAGGTCGTTCGGCTGTGAGCTGGCCAAAGGCGATCTAAAAGAGCCTCCTCAAATCGAAGCAGCCTGCAAAGACATTTCGGTGGTGATCTCCACCGCCTCCTCAACTCTGTCACGGCAACAGGGTGACTCGATTGAGAGCGTCGATCTGGAAGGTCAGCTCACGCTCGCAAATGCCGCAAAAGCTTCTGGTGTGAAGCGCTTCATTTATGTCTCCTTCCGCGACGATCCCACCGTTCGCTATCCGTTGGTTGAAGCGAAGCGTGCCGTCGAGCGTGCCATAAGGGATCTCGATTTTACCTCAATCCAGGCCAGTTGGTTTATGGAAGTATGGCTCTCGCCTGCACTCGGCTTCGACTTCGTTCATAGCAAGGCACGCCTTTATGGCAGCGGATCGAGACCCATCAGTTGGGTTTCCTATCGCGACGTCGCAGAGTTCTGTATTGCCGGTGCTCTTCGCGGCGTCGGAACGCGATCTGTGCTCGCAGTGGGTGGTCCCGAGGCTCTAACCCCTGCTGAAGTCGTAGGGATCTTCGAAGAGGAAAGCGGCCGAAAGTTCGAGGTGGAGACAATTCCTGAAGAGATCTTGTGCAACCAGCTCGCTTCGGCAAATGATTCTTTGGAAAAGTCTTTCGCTGGATTGATGCTGCAGTATGCCCACGGAGATACCATCGACATGCGCGGCGTGCTGCAATCGATCCCTATTCGCCTAACCTCTGTCCGGCAATATGCAAGAGCCGTGCTAGCACCCGCTCAGCGCGTCACTTGACGAGTTACCCCGCCTGACGGAGGAACCACTGAGAAGCGTAGCCGACAATGCGTCAATTGCTCGGCTGAACGCCGCGCCATTAATCGCGGGGAAAGCTCATCTATCGAATCGTCGCTGAAAGCAGCACACTGCGTTGCGCCTTGTTTCCGAGGCAAGCATTGGTGGACCTGCAGCACAATATTCAGAGATACAGCTCGATGTAGTATCCAGACAGCCGTGGCTTTAGCGCCTTCGTGGGATCGCGATCAGCAGGCCGCCGCTTATCCCAATCGAGCGCTCATGCCCTCGCGCGAAGCTGTAATCGTAGCCCGGTTCGAGGAACCACCCAAAGCGATGCTTCGAGGAGGGCCAGAACATAAAGTCCAGCACCAATTCGCCGCCGAGCGAGTTCGTTGTCACGCCATACGCCCTCGTATGTATCCACTCCGGACCAACGCCGACCATGAATTCCACTTTTTCTGAGAGGGTCCAGGGCTTCTTGAACAGAAGGTCCGCATCCCATTCTGTCGAGTGGCGGCGGAAGAGCGGCGTAGTACCTGCTTCAATCTCCAGCCACTTCTCTATCGGTGTAAACTCAACCGCGAGGTCCCCTCCGAAGCTTGACTCGCCACCTTTGAGATCCCGCCCGGCGGCTCCGCCAAGCTCGACGATCGCCGCAGGCTCAGGCTCTTTATCGACCGACTGGGCGGAGACGTTTACCGTGCAGAAACTTAGTGCCGTGAACAACAGAGATTTTATTGCGTTCATTCGTGTTCTCGTGTCGTACCTCCACATTTTCGGGTGCAAGCGGATTAGGCCGGAACGTGTGGACCATGCCTTAGTTGTAGTTCCGCCAGCGCAACGCGAATGACGAGCCGGGCTCCTTGTAGCGCGAAACACGCCATCATGAGAGCAACGAAAATGTCAGGCCAGGCTTTACCTGAATTAAATACGCCCAGGGCCGCCAGCAGGACGGCAAAATTGCCAATGACATCATTGCGCGAGCACAGCCACACGGATCGCATATTGCTGTCTCCGCCCCTGTAAGCCCACAACAACACAAAAGATGCGGCATTGGCCAGGAGCGCTAGAATACCGACCGCACCCATTGTCGCGGCCTCCGGTACAGTTCCAGATGCGACTTGCCAGAAGGCCGCGCTCAGCACCCACAAGCCAAAAAGTCCCATGGTCACGCCCTTGGCCAAGGCTGCGCTGGCCCGGTAGCGAAGTCCCATACCGACGACGAACAGACTAATTCCGTAATTAGCCGCGTCCGCTAAAAAGTCGAGCGCATCCGCCTGCAACGACGCGGAACCTGCCACGACCCCGGCGATGATTTCAACGAGAAACATAGCGCCGTTAATAGCAAGCACAACCCGCAGCACTCGACGATATCGGCTATCGTGCAGTGGATCTTCATGCGTGTGGTTACAGCAATTCGCGCTCATCGCCTCCTCTTCAGCATAAAAGCTATAGTCGCTATAGGGTCAAGCGATGAATGGAAAAGAGCGGATTCGCATTGGAGACCTAGCGAAGGGAACAGGAACCAAGGTTGTGACGGTCCGGTATTACGAGCAAATCGGACTCTTGCCAGTGCCATCCCGAACGGCAGGAAACTACCGGACCTATAGCAACGAACATATGCGCCGCTTGCGGTTCATTCGCCGTTGCCGGGATTTGGGATTTACACTCGACCAAATTCGCGATCTGCTAGGCCTGTCTTCTCAGAAAGATGAGGAATGCGCAGATGTAGACCGCATCACGGCCCAGCATCTAATCGAGATCGAGCAGAAAATTTCCGACCTAGAGCGCCTCGCCAAGGAACTGCGACGTCTAAACAACTGCTGTCAGGGCAACGGAATTATCGCGGACTGCCGGATTCTCTAAGCGTTGTCGCCGAGCCGTGAAGCCGAGCACTGAAACGTCTCACAAAGGGAGGCTTATGGAACGTGATGATATCCACGCGGCCGTAGAACGCGCATTCCGCGGAAGTGAGACAACGGCATGCGACGGAATGGCAGCCTCTTCCGATTGCCGGGTCACGGCTCGGTTTGCCAATCGTGCCTGGAAATAAATACCGCGCCGCAGGGGAGCCGCTGGGCCATTCACGCCTTTGGAAAATCTTCTATTTCCCATCCGCTCAATACCTTGCTCCGCTCCATCTCCCGCGCTCCGCGCACTCGTGATCCAAACTCGCCTACGAAGGAGCATTCCCAACGTGTCAACCGAATCCCAAATCGAAGCCAACCGCGAGAACGTCAAGCTCTCTACCGGTCCCAAGAGTGAATCTGGAAAAGCGGCCTCCGCACTGAACAACACGCGCCACGGTCTCACCGGAGCTTTCGCGTCCTCCCCACCGAATCGCAATCCGAATTCGACGCCCTCCTCGCTACCCTCACCGGCGAGCACCAGCCCCTAACCTTCACCGAAACCACGCTCGTGGAAGCCATCGCCCAGCATCACTGGCTCCGCCAGCGCTCGCTCCGCCTCGAGCCCTCCTGCTACGACCCCGGCACCGGCCAAATCACCGACCAAAAACAACTCGCTCTCCTGCTGCGCTACCAAACTACCCACGAGCGCGGCTTCCACAAGGCCCTGAACGACCTGCTAAAGCTAAGAGCCGTCAGGCAGAAAGACCGAATTGGCTTCGAATCGCAGCAGCGCGCCGAACGCGAAAAAGAAAGGCACGAAATGAAAAAAGAGCGCCATAAATGGGATATCCTCCTGGCCGAAGCCAAGGTCGATCGCCAACAACTCCACGATCTGAACCGCGATATCAAAGATTCCGAGCGTTTGCGTGTCTTTACCAACTCCATGAACGCCATCGCTGCCGGGCCCCCATCCGATCTATCATGAAATCTCCGAATTCGTGGCACGGCTTCAGCCTGCTGCGTCGCTTTTCGAGCCGGCGTTTGGCACACGCCAATCTAATATTTCCGATCCGAGCGTCTATCCCTGGTAATAATACGGGTGATACCCTGGAGGCTCAGATCTTCAGCTAGTTTCGTCCACTCTGGTTCTGTACTATGCCGTATCAGATTCAACCGCTGAAGGAGTTCCTGGTTCGCCCAGCTCTGCCTTCCAATCTCGGCCGTCTGCTCGAGATCGCCTATAACCTGGTGTGGAGTTGGGATCACACTCTCCGCGCTCTGTTCCGGCGGCTCGACCCGCTGCTTTGGAAAGAAGTCAACCATAATCCCGTCCAGTTGCTGGGGCGGATCACCCAGGAAAAGCTCGATCGCGCGGCTACGGATCCCCGCTTTCTCACGCTCTATAAACGCGCCTGTGAGACCCACGACAGCTATCTGCACGCAAGCGTTCCCGCCGCTTCAACGCCCCGCATCGCTTATTTTTCGATGGAGTACGGGCTCCTCGATTGCATGCAGATCTATTCTGGGGGGCTGGGGATTCTTTCCGGCGACCATCTGAAAGCCGCGAGCGATGGCGATTTCGCACTAACCGGCGTTGGGTTGCTGTACCAGCGCGGCTATCTTCAGCAGCACCTGAATCCCGATGGCTGGCAGCAAGAGCGGACGCCGCTCAACGATTTCTATACTCTGCCGATTCGCCCCTGCACGGACGAGCGCGGCGCTGAAATTCTGGTAAGTGTCCAGGTTCCCACAGGCGAGCTCTTTGTCAAGGTCTGGCATATCTCAGTCGGGCGCGTGACCCTGTATCTGCTCGACACCAACATCCCTCAAAACCGGCCCGGCGAGCACCGCGAGATCACCGACCAACTGTATGGCGGCGATATTCATAAGCGCATCCGGCAGGAAATCGTTCTCGGCATAGGCGGCCTGCGCGCGCTCAGGAAACTGGGTCTGCGCCCTACTGTCCATCACATGAACGAAGGGCACTCGGCGTTTCTCGCTATCGAGCGAATCCGGCTCCTCATGAGCGAGCAAGGACTTTCGTTCGAACAGGCGCTCGAAGCGACGCGCGCGGGTAATGTTTTCACCACCCATACTTCCGTTCCGGCGGGTATCGATTTGTTCGATTCGAGCCTGCTTTATGACTACTTCCAGACGTACTGCCGCGAGGCCAACTTTCCGTTCGAGAAGTTCCTGGCGTTGGGCAGAGCGAACCTGGAAGATATCGCCGAGCGATTTTCAATGGCCGTGCTTGCGCTTAAAACGTCCTCGCTGCGCAACGCGGTGAGCGTGCTGCACCGCGCCGTCTCGCAGGAAATGTTCCAGGATCTGTGGCCCAAGCTGCCGGTCGAAGAAGTGCCGATCACTTCGGTCACCAACGGCGTTCACGCACCGAGCTGGATCAATGGCGATCTTGCGGGACTCTACGATCAGTACCTCCAGCCCGACTGGCGCGAACGGCTCGAAGACGGAAAGATGTGGGAGTTGATCCACGAGATTCCGGCGCAGGAGCTTTGGGAAATGCACCGCAAGCGCAAGCGCCGCATCGTAGCTTTTGTGCGGGAGCGCGCCGCCGCTACCGCGGCACAACGCAAAGCTTCGGCCGGGGAACTGCGGCGCCTGCAGGAAGTCCTCGATCCCGACGTGTTTACCATCGGCTTCGCGCGCCGCTTCGCCACGTACAAACGCGCCACTTTACTATTTCGCGACGTGGACCGGCTTAAGCGGCTTCTCAACCATCCGAAAATGCCGGTGCAAATCGTAATTGCCGGTAAAGCGCATCCCAAAGATCAACCCGGAAAAACGCTGATACGCGATATAGTGGCGCTTTCGCGCGATCCGGATATCTCGAAGCGCCTTGTCTTCGTAGAAGATTACGGTATTCAAGTGGCGCGCGAAATGGTGCAAGGCGCCGATCTGTGGTTGAATAATCCGCGCCGAGGCGAAGAGGCGTGCGGCACGAGCGGCATGAAAGCGTCGATGAACGGCGTGCTCAGCCTCAGCGTTCTGGACGGCTGGTTCGACGAAGCCTATGAGTTATCGGCCGGCTGGGCGATTGGCGATCGCGCGCCATACTCCGAAGATCAGGACGATCTCCACGCGAGCTCTATCTATTCGACGCTCGAATACGAAATCCTTCCGCTGTTTTATCAAAACCAGGATGCGGACGAAGATATTCCCATCGAGTGGGTGCGGCGCATGAAGACTTGTATCGCGAATCTTACTCCGCGCTTTGGTTGCGGCCGCATGCTCGCCGAATATATGTCGGAGTTATACCAGCCCGCGCATAATCTCTGGCTGGACGTTTCGGCCAATAATTTTCACGCGGCGCGCCAGAGAACGGTTTGGGATAGCCGCGTGAGCCAAGCCTGGAACTCCGTTCGATTCGTGGAGTTCGGCGACGGGCCGGGGGACCAGGTGGTCAGCGGTTCGGCGGTGCCGGTGCGAGCACTGGTAGAACTAGCGGGTCTCGAGCCATCGGACGTCCGCGTGGAAGCGGTGGTCGGTACTATCGGAGTGAATGGGCGGCTCGAAAACACCTTCACCTTACCCCTCGTGCCTGGCGAGGTGCGGGGCACTGCCGTTCTCTTTTCCAATGAGTTCCTGGTACAACAAACGGGCCGGGCCGGGTATTCCGTCCGCATCAGCCCTAATCACTTCGATAATCCGCTAACCCGCCCGTGTAACACCGTCTTGAAATGGGTTTCCGATTGACCTCTCATTCCGTTCGTGGTAAATAGGTTCTAGGTGCAGGCGGAAGCAAGCTACATCATCCTTCCGATCTATACACTCCGCCCTCTTAGTAAATAGAGAAGTCCAGCGCTACTCGAAATTTCTTTTTTATAGCTTTGGAATTGCACCGGACGTACCATCCAGTTCGCGACAGTACACCAAGTGAATAGCGTGTTTTTGCGCCCTGGCAGAATTCTCCAAGGAGCCGATCAACCTTATATGGACGGCGATCGCAAGTACCGGCAGCACGGTTATCAAGACTCAGACCGTGGTTCCGCCGGGTCATTCCGGCCGGAGCGGCCCAAGCAACAAGGCCCTAAGCCACCCATCGATGTCACGGGACCGAAACTCCCGCGGCTGGTGCAGAATGTCGTCGCTTCGCGCTGTTTTCAGTGCGCGACCACGCTCGCGCCTAATATCGACTTCCGGGGAACTTGCCCGAAGTGCGGGGCCGGGCTGCATTGCTGCAAGCAGTGTGTGAATTTCGATTCTTCCACGCGCTTTCAATGTTTGAAGCCGATTCCGGAGCGCATTGCATTAAAGGACCAGCCCAACACGTGCGAGCTATTCTCGCCGCGCGTTACGGTGGCGCGCGACGCCCTTCCCTCCGCGCCGGCTGCAAGATTCGCCGACAACGGTTCTCAAGCGGCTCCACGCAATGCAAGCGACGCGCGCGCGGCGTTCGATAGCCTGTTCAAGAAATAGTTTGGCCTCATCTAAAATCAAAAAGAAAGCTCCTGCGGGGAAGGCTTCGCCGATGCCGCGGCAGGCTGCTATTCCATGCCTGGTGCTGGTGGCGCTTGCTCTGCTTGTCATCGGCCTGATTTTATTTTTTTCATTGCGATCGGCGAGTTAGTCCGAATGAGAATCGACGGCAGACAACCCGGCCAACTGCGCCCCACCAAAATCACTACCGATTATTTGGTGACTGCCGAAGGCTCGGTTCTGATTGAATGCGGGAACACGCGCGTGCTTTGCGCCGCCACTATCGAAGACACCGTGCCTTCTTTCCTGCGCGGCAGCGGCAAAGGATGGGTCACGGCGGAATATTCGATGCTCCCGCGCGCCACCATCACGCGCACGCCGCGCGAAATCACCAAAGGCCGGCCCGGCGGACGCACCCACGAGATCCAACGGCTGATCGGCCGCGCTCTGCGAGCCGCGGTGGATCTTACGGCGCTCGGAGAACGTAGCGTGATCGTCGATTGCGACGTCCTGCAAGCGGACGGCGGCACGCGCACCGCTGCTATCACCGGCGCGTACGTGGCGCTCGCCATCGCGCTGAACACGCTCGTAAAATTCAAGGTCGTTTCGCGCTCCCCACTGCTCGATTCGATCGCCGCCACAAGCGTCGGTTTGGTGGCGGGCGTCCCCATGCTCGACCTGAGTTATGAAGAGGATTCACGCGCCGGTGTCGATATGAATATCGTCATGACCGGCTCGAATAAATTTGTCGAAGTGCAGGCTACCGCCGAGCACGCCGCTTTCGACGATGCCCAGATGGCGGAGCTGCTTGCGCTAGCGCGGTCCGGAATTGCGCAGCTCCGCACCATTCAGGAAAGCGCGCTGGCCGCTCGGCTGTGACCCGGCTGTATGCCTGCTCGAGCAATCGAAACAAGCTCGCCGAGTTCGCGCTGGCCGCTGGCGAAAGCGTGGAAATTCTGCCGCTGCCCGGAATAGACCGGCTCGCCGCTCCCGAAGAAACCGGGGAGACCTTTGAGGAAAACGCCGTTCTCAAGGCTGTTTATTATTCGCGGTTCACGCAAGAAGCCGTGTTTGCGGATGATTCCGGCCTGGAGGTGGATGCGCTTGGTGGCGCGCCCGGCGTCCTCTCCGCCCGCTTCGCCGGCAATCGAGCCACGGATGCGGAAAACAACGCTTTGCTGTTGCAGCGCTTGGCTCACGCCGCGCAGCGCGGCGCGCGCTTCGTCACCGTCCTGGCGCTGGCGCAATCCGGCCAATTGCTTCGCACCAGCGCGGGCACGGCCGAAGGTGAGATTCTCGATCAACCGCGCGGCGCACATGGATTCGGTTACGACCCATTGTTCTTCTATCCTCCGCTCGGGCGTTCGTTCGCGGAACTGACCGATACCGAAAAATTCGCAGTGAGCGCGCGTGGCAAAGCCCTGCGAGCCCTGCTCCGCTAAACTACGAATCATGCACCGGTATCTGCTTCACAACGACGATATCCGGGACACCGCGGAGACGCTGCTCTCGCCGGGTCAGATTGGATTCTTGAATGGTTGGGGCGTATTCAGCACGCTGCGCGTTGCCGCCGGCGTGCTTTTCGAATTCGAGCGCCACTATGCGCGCATGCGCTACGATGCCGTGCGGCTGCGCGTGCCCTTTGAGATTTCGCCGGGATCGCTCGAGAAATCCCTGTTGACGCTGGTCGACGCCAACGCGGCCGTCGATGCAACTCTGCGCGTAGCCATCGTGCGTAACAAAGGCGGATTTTTCGAAAGCCCCGGACTCGCGCGCGATTGCGATGTGGTGGCTTTCACAAAAGACCTGACTGCCTGGGGAGAGAGCGCGCGCCTAACCTACGTTCCTGGGGCGCGATTTTCGGCTTGTCCTTTCGCGGGCGCCAAGACCACCTCGTGGGCCCAAAATCTTGCGCTCTATGAGGACGCCCATCAGCGCGGTTTTGATGAAGCCATTCTTCTTAACGAGCATGGTCAGGTGAGTGAATGCACGTCGGCAAATCTCTTCGCGATCGAAGGCGATCGTGTCTTCACACCGCCACTCGCTTCTTCTGGCTGTCTTCCGGGAGTGACCCGCGCCGTGCTGCTTGAAGAAATTCACGTGCCCGGCTTCTCTATTGAAGAACGCGAGATATCGCCGGCGGAGCTCGAATCGAGCGGCCAGGTCTTCATGACTTCGAGCACGCGCGATCTGCTGCCGGCGCTTTTTATCGACGAGCGTCCGCTCAAACAAGATCGTGAAGCGCTAGGCCGCCTGCAGCGCGCATTTACCGGCTATCGCGAAGCCTACGTCGCGAGTCATCCGCGCGCTAAAGAAACTCTGGCTGTATGACAAGCATGCCCAACGCCGCGATGACCTGCCCGACCTGCGGCAGTTGCACCCTTCGCGTGTCGCGGCGGCAGAACCTCGGCGAGATCAGCAAGATGGCGGTGGGCAGCTATCCGTTCCGCTGCATGACCTGCAATCAGCGATTTTGGGCGAACATCTGGCTTTGGTCGGTGTGGAAGTATTCTAAATGTCCGCGCTGCCTGAGTCTCGATCTCACCACCTGGTCGCACAAAGTGCAGCATATGAGTTATTGGAAAAAATTGCAGATCACGCTTGGCGCCAAGCGTCACCGGTGCGCGCGCTGCCGGTGTAATTTCGTGAGCTTCCGGCCGCGTTCGCCGATCGGGAGCCCCGCTCCCGGCATAGCCACGGACAACGTGAACGCCTAACCGGCCATGCGGCTGACCGCTTGACTTTTCTGCTGGGACAACACTAAGAGACATCCGACCTGCTCGCCAAGCGTGCTCAACATCTCCATATCTCCGCCCGAATGGATGCGCGGCTCGCGGTTTTGCACGTTGATGACGCCAACCACTTTGTTTTGCGAGATGATCGGCACGGAGAGAAAAGCCTCGAAGGCGTCTTGCGGAAGATCTTTGAAAAATTTGAATCGCGAGTCGGCGTAAGCTTCGCGGGAAATCGCGAGCAGCCTGCGCTCGCGCGCCACCCAGCCGGTCAAGCCTTCGTTCAAACGCAGCCGCACGCGCCCGATATTTTTGCTGTCGGAATCGCTCGATGCGAACAGGACCAGCTCTTCCTCTTCTTTGAGATAAATGAGGCAGGAGTCGCAGTTGAGAAAGCCGCGCACCAGGCTGACGATTTCCTGCAAAATTTCGTCGAGCTCCATGTCCCGGGTCATCAACCGGCTGACCCGTTGAAAAAGGCGAAGCTCCTGCTCGGCACGCTCCAGTTGCGTTTCTAAATCTCGGGTCTTGGACACGTCGTTCCGATTATCCCCAAAGAGGTTGAAAACCGCAAACTGAGGGCGCCAAACGCCTGGATCTCAGCCGGGCGAAGACTCGCAGTAGTACCATAGGTGGAGCATTCTCTAGGAGAGCCCCTTTGCATGTGGAGTAAGAAAAAGGAAGACGCACCAGCGCCGCCCGAAAAGCCGGCGTTTGTGCCATCAACCCCAGCGGTGGAACCACAGAGGAGAGAAACTAACAGCATGTCATCGCCTAACAGAAGTTTTGAATCGGAACCCCTGACACCCCGCGGCGGCAGCGTCGGCTCGGCGGCTTTAGGTAAGAACGTCACCGTAAAGGGTCAAATTTTCGCACGGGAAGATCTGACCATCGATGGCGAAGTGGAAGGCACCGTTGAGTGCCACGAGCATCGCCTCACGATCGGTCCCAACGCCAGAGTGCAAGCGGGATTGAAGGCGCGCGAGATCATCATCCAGGGATCGATCCAGGGGAATGTCGACGCGACCGATAAGATCGACATCAAGAAAGAAGCGAAGCTGGTCGGTGATATCAAGACCAGCCGCATCGTCATCGAAGATGGCGCATATTTCAAGGGCAGCATCGATATTTCGAAGCCGAACGCGGGCAAGCCCCAGACGCAGGCAGCGGGATCCACATCGAGCTCCGCTCAGCAGCCTTTGTCCACCGCGCAGCCCACTCCGGTGGGAAGCGGCGCGGCCACGCCGGTCCGTTAAGGCGCAGTGATATTCGGCGCTGGAAAGGGAGCAACCGGCAAGGCCTCGAAGGAGGCTCCGGCCATCGTCACCCGTCACAGCAGTGGTTTGGAACAGTTCCATTCCATGCTGCACGGCTCCGAAGATCTTTCCATTCTCGATATGTCGGGCGCCAGTCAGGCGAACATCACGTTTGTGACTGGCGCCGGTCACCGGATCTCCTCCGACGATCTCATCGGAACCATGCAGCAGGTCTTCGGCGATAATTTCCTGGAGGGCCAACAGACTCCCGAGAAGGCGAAGCGTTTCCTGGAACTGGCGCTCACTTTTCCGGATGCCACGTTTGACGGGGCGCTGGTCTGGGACGCTTTGCAGTTTCTGGTTCCTCCGGTGCTCGAAGAAACCGTGGCGCAACTGCTGCGCGTGGTGCGTCCTGGAGGTCTGATCCTGGCCTTCTTTAACGCGAACGAAAAGATTTCCCAAATCCCCGTGTATAGCCATCGGATCCAGGATGCGAAGACGATTGCACAGGTGCCGCGCGGCGGCATGCAACCGGCACAGCACTTCAACAATCGCAATCTCGAAAAGCTGTTCGAGCATGCCACCTCCATTAAATTCTTCCTTACGCGGGACAATCTGCGAGAAGTCATCGTGCGCCGCTGAGTATGGCCCTCGAAGATGAACTGCGCCATCGCCACGAGCGGCTGGGGCAAATTAGCAAGCTCGGATACTCACCCTATGGGCACCCATTCGAGCAAAGCCACAGCATCGTCGAGATTTTAGCGGCTTACGGCAGCAAGACCGCCGAAGAGTTGGCGGAGCGCGTTTCGGTGCGCATTGCCGGCCGCATCCAGACCATACGGCGCATGGGAAAAGCCGGCTTTCTGCACCTCGCTGGAGGCGGCGGCAGGCTGCAGATCTACGTCAAGAAAGACGCGCTCAGCGAGAAGGCTTACCAACTCTATGAGCTGCTGGACCTGGGCGACATCATCGGCGTCACCGGCTATTTGTTTCGCACCAGGACCGGTGAACTGAGCGTGCATGTCGAGGATCTTGTTTTCCTTTCGAAGATTCTGCTGCCGTTGCCCGAAAAATGGCACGGCCTGGAAGATATCGAAACGCGCTATCGCCAGCGCTATCTGGATCTGATTGCGAATCCGGAAGTCGGGGCGATCTTTCGCAGGCGCGCGAAGATCGTGGGTTCGTTACGGCGCCAATTGGACCAGCGTGGTTTTCTTGAAGTCGAAACACCGATGCTCCAGCCGCTCTATGGCGGCGCGGCTGCTCGGCCCTTCATCACGCACCACAACACGCTCGATATCGATCTCTATTTGCGCATCGCTCCGGAGCTGTACCTGAAGCGGCTGGTAGTGGGCGGCCTGGATCGCGTATACGAGATCAACCGGAACTTTCGGAACGAAGGCATCTCCACGCGCCACAATCCCGAATTCACCATGCTCGAGTTCTATCAGGCCTACACCGATTATCGCGGCATGATGCAGCTCTCGAAAGAACTGCTGCGCGAGTGCGCCATCGACGCGACCGGCTCTTCGGCCGTGGTCTACCAGGGCCGCTCGCTAGATTTCGGCGCCATTCGGGAATTTTCAATGCGCGAAGCGTTGATCGAGTTCTGGCCGCAGGCGGAAAAGCCTTCGCTCGACAACATCAAAGATCCGGCATGGCTGCTGAGCCACTCCAAGGAAACGACTCCCGGTACGGCGCTGGTTGACCTCTTCGAGCAGCATGTGGAGCCGCACTTGTTTGAGCCGGCGATCGTGTACGATTTCCCGGTCGAAGTCTCGCCGCTCTCCAAAAACAAGCCCGAAGAGCCCGACTTTGTAGAACGCTTCGAAATCTATGCCGGTGGCATGGAGATCGCGAATGCGTTTTCCGAGCTGAACGATCCACAAGAGCAGCGCCGCCGCTTCGAACAACAGCTTCGCCGCAAGGAAGGTGGAGACGCCGAAGCGCACATGATGGACGAGGACTACATCCGCGCGCTCTGCTATGGCATGCCGCCGGCAGGCGGCGAGGGTATCGGGATCGATCGGCTCACGATGCTGTTCACCGATTCCAAGTCCATTCGCGACGTAATTCTGTTCCCGCTACTCCGGCCGGAAGGCGAGATCGGGCTACTCGAAGAACTGCGGAGCTTGTAAGCTCGAGCGGCTTTACCGATTGTAGGTTACCGAGGTATCATTGTAGATAACCGAGGTACCGCGTGAGTAAACCAAGCGACATGATCCAGGGCACTCTGGATCTTCTGATTCTGAAAACGATTTCCATGGAGCCAAGGCACGGCTGGGCCATTGCGAAGCGCATAGGGCAGGTAAGCAAGGACGCGCTGCAGGTTTCTCAGGGCTCTTTATATCCGGCCCTGCACCGCTTGGAACAGCAAGGTTGGATTCAATCGGAGTGGCGCCCGAACGAGACCGGCCGTGAAGCTAAGTTTTATTCACTCACTCGGGCCGGCAAACAGCAATTGCAGAAGGAGGAGGCGCAATGGGAACGCCTCTCGCACGCAATCGGACTTGTCCTTCGTTTTTCCTGAAAGGAGCTAATCCATGCGTCGTTATCTTTCGATCCTCGCTCTTCGCATACGCTCCCTGTTCCGCAAGCGAATGGTTGAACGGGAATTGGGTAAGGAACTACAGCTACATTTTGATGAATTGACCGCTGAATATCTTGCCCAGGGCTTGACTGCCGAAGACGCAGTGCATGCCGCGAAGCGAGCGATGGGCGGCGTTACACAGGTCGCGGAAGAGTGCCGCGAGCATCGTGGAACTGCGTTCTGGGACGGGACTATTCAGGACCTGAAATATTCGATACGAGTTTTGCGAGGAAATCCGGTGTTCACGTTCATCGGCATAGTCTCGTTAGCTCTGGGCATTGGCGCCAATACCCTGATGTTCAGCATTGTCCAGTCGATCTTGTTGCGGCCGCTACCCTATGAAAAGCCTTCAGAGCTTTTGTGGATCACCCAAGTTTCGACCCGTATGCCCATGGGCGTTGTCTTGCCTCCGGAGTTTGCCAACTGGCGCCAGGGCAGCCACGTGTTTTCCGAGTGGAGCGCTTGGAATGACGAGCAATTCACGCTTACCGGCACTCGCGAGCCGCAACACATTGCCGCTGCCACGGTCAACGCCGGATTCTTTCGAACACTTGGAATCACGCCTGCGCTGGGGCGTGCATTCACGGTCTCCGAGGATGGGTCCAACCCGGAGCGCGTCGTGATCCTGTCCGACGCCCTCTGGAAATCGCAGTTCTCGGCGGATCAAAAGATTCTGGGCCGCACCATTGTGCTCAATAGCCTCGGCTATACCGTCGTCGGAGTGCTCCCGCCTGAATTTCGCTTTCCGGACGAGAGTCAACCGGAGTTGTATCTGCCCGGAGGGTTCTCGGGTCCTGCGCAATGGAACGCGCCGAGGATGGCATTGCTTCGCATCGCCGGACGGCTGCGGGCAGGAGTTACAGCAGCGCAAGCCGAGCTCGAGTTGAAAACAATCAGCCACCGGCACCGCGCGGAGATTCCCACAACCTATCGCCGTACCCTTGAGGGTCGCGTTTTCCAGATGCTGCCGCTTCAGCAGAAGTTGGTTGGCGATCTTCGTCCCGCATTGCTTGTCCTTTGGGGCGCGGTCGGCCTGCTGCTGCTTCTCACCTGCAGTAATCTGGCTGCTTTGCAATTGGCGCGTGCTTTTGCGCGCTCCGGCGAATTTGCTATTCGCCTTGCGCTGGGTGGCGATCGCAAGCGCCTGGTCCAATTGCTGCTGACGGAGAATCTGCTGTTGGCCGGAATCGGCGCGTCCCTAGGTGTTGCGGGCGCATATGCCCTGCTGCCCGCCGTCCGCACTCTGAACGCTCTGCATCTCGCTTCGCCAGCGGATTTGTCGATCGATCCCGTAGTGCTGCTGGCCGCGCTCGGCCTGGCGGTCGGCTCGGCGTTCCTCTTCGGTCTCGGTCCGGCTCTAGCGAGCTCGATGCTTACTCCGAATGAAGCCATGAAATCCGGCGCTAAATCGATTGCGGGAGGGTCCTGGAGCGATCGAGCGCGCTCTGCACTCGTATCGGTACAGATTGCCGTCGCACTAATTCTTGTCCTCGCTGCTGGATTGCTCCTGAAGAGCGCGGCAAAAATCTTGGGGAATCCGTTGGGCATGCAGCCTGCGCACCTGCTGATTGCCACCTTCCGGGTCGATCCGCAGCGCTATTCGAACGAGGAAAAGAGGGCCGCTCTCGGAGAACAGATCGTGGAGAAGCTCGAGCACATACCGGGAGTCGAATCAGCCGGTTTGACAAATGCACTTCCGTTTGGCCATTACTCGCTATCGGCCGCAGTGGTTTTCGAGGGAAGACCCACGCCGCCTCCCGGAGCCAGGCCATGGGTGAACATCGTTGCGATCACGCCAGACTACCTTCGGACGCTGGGGGCGCCGATATTGGCAGGCCGCGGAATTGAACGGCTTGACCATCGTGGCTCCGCTCCTGTTGCCGTCGTGAATCACACCTTCGTCCTGCACTTCTTTCCTCATTCCGATCCCATCGGACGGCGCTTCCGATTGGGCGCCGATGGCGCGCCCTGGACGGAGATCGTGGGCATTGTTGCCGACACGAGACATCGGGGCCAAGATGCCGACCCGGAACCGGAAATATTTGTACCTTTTGTACAAGCTCCCGGCAGCGCTCTGGGTCTCGCTGTCCGATCGGCCTTGCCTTTGGACGCTTTGGCTCCCGCAATCCGCAGTCAGTTCAGAACGGTAGACCCGAACATGCCGGTTTTCAACATCGTCACAATGGAACACCGGATTTCCAGTACGTTGGAACGGCGTCGCATCGAGCTACTCTTGATAGGCGGCTTTTCCCTGCTTGCCTTCTTTCTCGCCGTTACCGGTGTTTACGGCGTCATCAATTATGCAGTCACCAAGCGGACTCGCGAATTCGGCGTTAAATTGGCGCTGGGAGCCAAGCCATCTCAGATCGCAACCGCCGCGGTCAGAAGAGGTTTGCTCCTAGCTGCCGGTGGCATTTTGCCGGGGTTGGCGCTCAGCTATCTCGCAGCCCGCTACCTGTCAAGCTTGCTATACAAAGTAAAGCCGGAGGACCTGCAATCCTACATAGGAGCAGCCATTCTCTTACTGGCCGCGATCATTGCGGCCTGCCTCATCCCCGCGCGGCGCGCGTCTCGCACGGATCCGCTAAACGCTTTGCGATGGGAGTGATCAGAGCCATGTCCACGAGGGTTAACGTTTGTGGTCCTCCACATCAGCTGAGTGTTCTTGCCGGACCGGCTCAGACCGTAATAGTGGGCGGGTATTTAGTTTCGCAAGACTTCCACACTGCGCGAACGAGTCAACCGAAATTATTCCGTCCGTAACGCCTGCATCGGATCCACTGCCGCCGCCCGCCGCGCCGGAACAAAATTGGCCATCAGACACACGCCGCTGACGCCCGCGATCACGCTTATATAGATCAGCGCATCGCGCGGGCTGACTCCGAATAAAAGCGTCTCCAGCAAATGCACCGCAAACAGTGTGGCCACCAGACCGCTTGCAACGCCCGCCGCCATCAGCGTCATTCCGCTCGCGAGGATCGAGCGCAGGACTTGATCGGGCCTTGCGCCCAGCGCCATGCGGATGCCGATCTCGTGCGTGCGGCGGCTGACTGCATAGGAAATAACTCCGTAGATGCCGGCTGCCGCGAGCGCCAGGGCGACAATGGCGAACGCGCTTAACAACCAAGAGTATGCACGCCTCGCCCACATCGACTCATTGAGCCGGTCGGCCATGCTGCGGACATCGTACATGGCAACACCCGGATCGAGCTGGCGGAGCACGTCGCGCGCCGGCCCAGCTAACGTCTTCGGATCGACGGAGCCGCGCAGCACGATGCTCATGGCCGAAAATGTGGCTTCGCCATAGGGGAAATAGACGGCGGGGCGCGTCTCCTGGTCGAGACCGTAGTGCTTCTCGTCCTTCACCACGCCCATTACGGTCATCCATGGCGCCCTATCGGCGTTATGACGGATGCGCTTGCCGACGGCGCTCCCGGCCGGCCAGTATCTACGAGCAAAGGTCTCGCTCACGATGGCAACCAGCGGGCCTTTGATGGCAGTAGATCCGTCCGGCCCAACTCGGAGGACGTTATCGTGCTCATCAAAAGCCCGGCCGGCGAGGAAGGTCATGCCAATCGCATCAAAGTATCCGGGCGTCGTAACCACCTGCAGGACCACCGGGTTTTCATCGTGCGGACCGAGCGGGGGAGCGCCCTCGGCCTGAAAGAAACTACCCCAGTGTCCTCCTAATGGAGGCGCGGAAACAGCGCCCGCGGATTGCACGCCCGGGATATTTCGAAGCTGCTCCACCAGAGTGCGGAAGAACGCGAGCTTTTGCGCTGACTTTCCATAGCTCGCCTCAGGCAGGTCGATCCCGAAAGTGATGACGTTTTCGGGCCGGAAGCCCGGGTCCACATGGAGCACTTTTCGGAAAGCCTGAATCAGCAGGGCGGCAGAAATCAGCAGCATCAGCGCAAGTCCGATCTCGCACACCACCAGGCCGCTCAGCGTGCTGCGGCTCCCACGCGAGAGCGAGACGCGAGTGCCTGCCTCCTGAAGACAGCTCGCGGAGTCGACACGGGAGGCTTCGAGGGCGGGCAGCAGTCCGGAGAGCATCGCCGCACTGCCGGTTATGAGAACGCAAAAAGCCGCGAAGCGTGCGTCCATGGGGAAGCTGAGCCATTGCGGCATTTCGTTGGCGGGCATTAAAGCCAGTAGGCCCCGGAGGAAGAGATAACCGAGCGCCACACCGGCGGCGCCCCCTAGCATGGCCATAGCCAGCGTTTCAGCCAACAACTGCCGAATGATGCGGCCGCGCGAGGCGCCGACGGCCGCCCGAATCGCGATTTCCCGAGCGCGCGCCGAAGCCCGGACCATCATCAGCGCCGCAATATTTACGCAAGCGATGAGCAGCACGATGGCTACCGCGCCCAGCAACACACGGCTCACAATGCGGAAATCGCCGAGATAGCGATCCCGCAACGGCATGACGGTGGGCGACGTAACTTTATTTCCATTCAGGGGCGTTGTGCGGTGGATGCGCACCAGATCGGCATGCGCCTGCTCAATGGAAACGCCCGGCTTCAGCCGGCCAATACCACTGAGATACCAACCGTCTCGAGCATTGGGGTCGGCGGCCAGCGGGACCCATAGTTCCACTTGGTCTGGGAACACGGCCTCGCGCGGCAAAACTCCAATCACCGTGTAGGGCTCGCCGGATAGCTTTATGACTCGCCCCAGCGCGTTGCGGCTGCCCTGAAATAACCGCTCCCAGAGGCCGTAACCGAGCAGGACAACCTTCGCGCCGTGCGGACTGTCCTCTTTCGGAGAGAAGTTGCGGCCCAGCATCGGCTGCAGGCCGAGCACTTTCAGCATGTCGACGGTAACGCCCGCCCCATGAATGCGTTGTGCCGCTCCGAAACCCGACAGGTTGAAATCGGGGTGCTTGTAGAACGACATCGAGTCGAAAGTGGAATTCTGTTTTCGCCATGCGTAGAAATCGGCGTTCGCGATCCCGACGTACTTCAGGTTCCATTTCGGAGCGGTCTCATCCAGATCGACCAGCCGGGAGGATTCGCGGAAGGGCAGGGGCCGGAGAAACATTGCATTGAAGATGCTGAAGATGGCGGCGTTGCCGCCGATGCCGAGGGCCAGCATCCCAATTACCAGGACGCTGAACATGGGCCGGTTCTGAACATTGCGAAAGGCGAGCCGCAGGTCATGACGCAAGCCAGATAGGGGTCCGGCCGGCTCGAAAAGCGGGCGGTCCCGCCTGCGCAACTCCTCGGCTAGTAATTCGCTCTGACCCAGCACTTCGCGCGCCAGACGCTCGGCTTCCAATTCCGAGGCTCCGCGGGCGCGCAGCTCGCTGTAGCGGTCTTCGAGATCCTGGGCCAGCTCTTCAATGATTTCCGCCTCACGTGCGCCATTCAGGTTGAGTCCGGCCAGCCGTTCGCGAACGACAGCTTTCCAGTCAAGCATATTCGAATCACACATATTCGACCCCAGTAATGCGGCGCACCGCCTCCGCGAATTGCAGCCAACCGCGCCGCTGGGCCACAAGCACTTTTCGCCCCGCCGGAGTCAGCCGGTAAAAGCGCCGCCGCCGCTCGCCGGCCTTTTCGACCCAGCGTCCCTGAATCCAACCGCGCCCCTCCAGCCGATACAGCAGCGGATATAGCGAGGCTACCTGAAATGTGAGAGTCCCTTCCGAGCGCGCCGCAATTAATTTGCTGATTTCGTATCCGTGCCGCGCCCGGCGTTCGATAAGCGAGAGGATAAGCAGCTCGGCGCTGCCTTTCTTCAGTTCCCGGTCCAGGACTTGCGTAGACATATATAGTTACGCAACATGATGATGCACCTTGTGCGGGGTCGTCAAGACCGCCGTTAGACGTGGGTGGCTTCGCGCCGCTTGCGCTTGTTTCCGGAGCGAACCAGAAAGAATACAAGGATCGCTAAGCCGGACATCGTGGCGCCGCCCGCCAGCTTCAAAATGCTGTAGATGGCAACCGTATACTTCCCTGTCATAGGATCGTACGGACAGCAGAATAGGAGCACATAATCGACCGGCGAACCGATCTTATGCGCCGAGGCCTCGACGAGGGAAAGACGTACGTCCGTGGGGGTGTATTGAATACCGTAAAAGTAGCGCGAGAGCTTGCCTTCCGGAGTCGCCACCATGATCCCGGCCGCATGCACGAACTGGTGCGTGGCGTCATCCCAGCGATAATGGAACCCTACCGCTGAAGCCAACTTGCTGATGGCGTCCTGATCGCCTGTTAGAAAGTGCCAGCCGGCATCGAAGAATGGCTTGGGAAATAATTTGCCATAGCTCGCTTTCTTGGCTGCGGCGAGGGAAGGTTTTTCCGCAGGGTTAATACTGACGATCACGACGTTGTAGTCGGCACCGGGCTTAAGATCCACCTTCCCTAGCGAGTGAACCATGTCGCTCAAGGTGAGCGTACAAAGGCCGGGACAGCTATAGTAGACCAGCGCCAGTACGACAGGCTTGTCACCGAAATACGTGCGAAGTGCAACAGGTTGATTCGCTTCGTCTCTGAAAACCAGCTCCAGAGGAACCGGCGCATTCAATTTTTGATCGATGCCCACGCCTTTTTTGCTGACCGGTGGCGTGTATTGGGCGCTGAGGGCCTGCGAACTTGCGAATAGCAGGCACAGCGAAAACAGAATCTTTGCCAATATCTTCAGTGTACGCGCCTGGACGGCAAGGCAAGAAGCTTAGTGGAATTCATAGCCGTCCTTCAGCTCGCAACGAAACTGCGTGGTGCGGTCGGCAACCGGCGTGGCGGTACATGTGGCCCACGACAGCCGCAATTCCGGCCCCAACGGGAACACGATCTCGGAGCCGCCCAGGTCCGCCTCGACGCTCGGACCTTCCGAGCCCGGCGGAAGCGTGAAATTCATCGCCGGACCGGAAATGAATGGGTACAAGTAGCGCACGATATTGGCCACCGCGGTGCGAGCCACCTCGGCCTCCAGGAAATAAGTAACCGTATCCGCCCAGTTCAGAACTGAGACTTTGATGGTCCGGCCTGGCTGCTCCAGGTTCTGATTGGTCACTTTCGGAGAACGGGCATGGCCCCGCGATGCAAGACAGGCGCGCGTTGCGGAATTCATTCCCGCTGCCGGCGTCGAAGACTTGCGAGTTCAAAGTCGCGCGCCACATTGCCGTCCGGCGAGCACACGGGCGCTCCGTTACAAGCCATGGGCCCCTGATTACGCGGCTTCGAAACGGCTTGGCCACGCTGCCTACGTTGGTAGTGGTCGTGCTCTTGATCGAGTAGCGGATGCGCACGTCGCTGCGGATCGCCACGCTAGTGTGCTTGGACGCGACCGGCGTCACGCGTTCGATCGGCATCATGCGGGCAATGCAAATCTGGCCGTTTCGCCAACCGCCCGTTTCGAACGACTGGTAACCATCGTGCTGGAAGTTGAGTGCGACTTTCCGATCGCGTTCCCAGCTCGGCTCCAGATCGATTTTGAAAAAGCCGGCAGTATCGCTTTTGACCACTACGCTCGAATCGCTGCTGACCGCCTGGATTGTGGCGCCGGCAAGCGGAACCTGCTTGCTCGGATCGGGATCGTCGCGAAGCACCACGCCAGACATATGAAGCGGTTCCCGCGGGCGCGATCGCTGGACGAACACCACCGCCAGCACTGCCGCCAACCCGAGCCCCACCACGGTTATGAGAATCGCCATGACGCGTCGTCGTCTAATGTTCATGTGGGCTGCCACCGTCTAAATTGTCGCGCTCTCTCTCGCCGCCAACTGCTTTGGGGCTTGGTTTCGCCGGCATTGTTGATGCGCGCGCAGGCGCCGCCCGGGATTTATGCGGCGGAATTTTCAGCGACGGCCCTCTCTGCTCAGGACGATCAGTTTTTGGAGGATCTGGAAAAGGCCAATTTCCAATTTTTCTGGGAGCAGGCGGACCCGGAAACCGGCTTGGTCAAAGACCGGTGCAACGTCCGCGCCGACAGACAAAAGCACGGTGGCGAGTATCGCGGCGACCGGCTTTGGGTTGACCGCGCTCTGCATCGGCGAGCAGCGCGGCTATGTTTCCTTCGCCGATGCCCGCGAGCGCGTCCGCGTGACACTGCGCTGTCTCTGGAACAATCATGCCGAATCACCGCGGCTTCTTTTATCACTGGGCCAACATCAAAACCGGCGAGCGCATCTGGGATTCGGAAATCTCTTCGATCGATACCGCCATTGCTGCTTTGCGGCATTCTTACCTGCCGCCAGCACTTCCATTCTTCCGAAATCACGCACCTGGCGAACGACATTTTCAATCGCGTGGAATGGACCTGGCTTTCCGAAGATACCAACCTGCTGCCGCACGGCTGGTCGCCGGAAGGCGGATTTCTGCCCTATCGCTGGGATTACTACAGCGAGTTGATGATGATGTATCTGCTGGGGCTCGGGTCGGCGTCGCATCCGCTGCCGGCCGGACGCGTGGAATGCCTGGAAGCGAATCACCTTCGAGTACGACGGCATGCGCTACATCGGCTCGTTCGCGCCGCTGTTCGTGCATCAATATTCGGAGGCCTGGTTCGATTTCCGCGGCAAACGCGACCGCTACGTGGACTACTTCAAGAATTCCATCACGGCCACCGAAGTGCATCGGCGCTTCTGCCTCGAATTGGCACAAGCAGTTTCCCGATTACAGCGACGATCTGTGGGGCATCACGGCCTCCGATTCCGCAAACGGCTATGTCGTGTGGGGCGGTCCGCCGCAGACGGGGCCGATCGACGGCACGGTGGTGCCGAGCGCGCCGGGCGGTTCGCTGCCCTTTCTGCCGCAGGCCACGCTGCGCGTTCTCAAGCACATGAAAGAACGCTACGGCGCTCACGCCTGGAGCCGCTACGGATTTGTCAACGCGTTCAATCCGCTGACGAACTGGTTCGACACCGATGTGATCGCAATCGATACCGGCATCACCATGCTCATGGCGGAAAATCTGCGCACGGGTTTCGTGTGGAACACTTTCATGAAGAACCCCGAGGCGCAGCGCGGCCTGGAGCGCGCCGGTTTCTATAGTTTTTAATATGTCCCGTTTCGAATGGATGGTCGCTCTCCGCTATCTGCGCGCCAAGCGCAAGCAAACCGCTATTTCCGTAATCAGCGTGATTTCGGTGCTTGGCGTAGCGGCCGGCGTGGCCGCGTTGATTATCGTTCTGGCTGTGAATAACGGTTTCAAATATACGCTCGAATCCAGTCTTCTGAGCGCCACGGCGCACGTGAACGTGCTCGAGCGCAATCCTGAATTCGGCATCGCCGATTGGCAGAAGCTTTTGCCAAAGCTCCGGAGCATTCCCCACGTCGTGGCGGCGACACCCGGCCTATACGGCCAAGTCGCGCTCAAAGGTCCATTGCATGGCGGCAATGCCGTGCTGAAAGGAGTTCCGCTGGGTCACGGCGCGCCGGTGCCGGAGATGTTGAAACACCTGACCGCCGGATCGCTCAGGAGCTTCGAGACGGGCGGCGGCCGATCCGCGATCGTACTCGGTTCGCGTCTCGCCGAGCAGATCGGCGTTACCGCCGGCAATCCAGTCACTCTCATCAGCTACCAGGGCCGGCTCACGCCGCTCGGCGTTAGTCCCGAGTCTCTATCATTTTCGGGTCGTGGGCATTTTCGAATCGGGCCTCTACGATCTGGATTCCTCCTGGGCCTTCTCTTCTCTGCCGGCGGTGCAGCATGTGCTCGATCTCGAACGATGTCGTCAATACGATTGAACTCCGGCTTGACGATGTCTTCGAAGCGCCGAAAGTAGCGCTTGCGGCCGAGTCCGTGGCCGGCCCGAAACTCACCGCTTCCACGTGGATGGATCAAAACCGCTCGCTGCTGAGCGCACTGAAACTCGAAAAGATCGTCAGCCTGATCACCGTGGGCCTGATCGAATTGGTGGCTGCGCTGAACATTTTAGTGGTGCTGGTGATGCTCGTGATGGAGAAGAATCGCGACGTGGCGATTCTGATGTCGCTCGGCGCGCAACGCCAGCAGATGCAGCGCATCTTTGTTTTGCAAGGGCTGCTTATCGGGGCGACGGGCTGCATTCTCGGCCTCATCGCCGGGTATACCATTACCGCGCTGTTCGATCATTACCGCTGGCTGAAGCTTGATGAACAGATTTATTCCATCAGCTACGTGCCATTCCGCAGCCACTGGACCGACGCACTGTGGGTAGCCGCGCTCGCGCTTGTGACGAGTTTCTTCGCGACGCTGCACCCTCGCGCAACGCATCGCGCATTGCGCCGGCGGAAGCGCTACAGATACGAGTAGCGCTCAACTGCCCAGTGGGCGCGCGAAATCCCAGATCAAGAGCTCAATATCGTCCTTATCTTCGCTTTCGGAAAACTCCACGAGCGCGTATTCTCCGGGCGGCAGCGGCTTCTCGGGCCAGATCTTATACAGTCCGTTTCCTAAATCCTGCTCGAAAGTAGCCATCTGCTTGCGTTCTTCGGAAGCAACCTTTATTGCCGGGGCAATCGAGATGTTTTCGACCACGCGCAGGTTCTTCTTCGGTGTAAGGCTCACAATTCCAAAGCGCTCTTCCTTGGCAAGCCGCACGTAGAAATCGGGCCGCTCGTCGCGTACCAGGAACGTTGAGTGATCGCCTTTGATGACGACGCTCGCTTTGCCCGGTATCAATGGGACAGGCGACAGCACTTGCAACGCCTTGCGCTTCTTGTCGGTCACAATCTGGTAGTCGGCGGAGGGCAGCGCAGCGACTGTTTTGTCCTGCTTGTAATAGGCGCCGGCGTTCATTGGAATCGCGGCGATTTCCTTTTGAAGCTCGCGCACCGCTTTCTCTTCGTCATCCTGTTCGCGTGCTTCCTTGACAAGGACGTCGTTCTTAGCCTTGCGCTCACCCTCGGTTTTCACAAGGTCTATCAGATCTTTCGGGATCTCTTCCCACTCGCCACGCTCCGTGCTGAAGTAGCGAATACGATCGCCTTGGACTTGGTATTCGCGCGTGACCTGGTAGGTGCCGTCTTTGAGATAGAGCTTGAATGTTTCGCCGTAGAGCGCCATCGCGGCGACGAGCAACAGCAATACAACGCGCACCACAGATATTCTACCGGTTCGAGTGGCAGCATGAGCCGCTTCACTAGCTGATGGTCAGGATCAGGGCACTCAGCGCAACGGCGCCTCCGGCCGCAGTCTTCACAATGACAGTGTAGGTCCCGGGCCTCGCGGTCGATGCTGCCGAGATCACCAGGCTGCTCGAGCCGGTTCCGGGAATCGTCGCCGGCGTGAGCGTATAATTCACTCCGAACGGCAATCCGCTTACCGAAAGCGCCACATTCCCTTCATAATTCACGGCATTGGTGACGATACTGGTGGCCGCCGAACTGAGCCGAGAGAGATTCAAGCTTACCGAGCCTAGTGAGCTGGCGACACTTCCGGTAAGGAGCTTGATCAAGGCAGTCCGCACCGATGTCTGGGGCGCCTCGATCGAAAATCCTCCGGCCGGAATGGAAGGTATTCCAGAGACTGTCATATAGCGCTTTCGAGACTTATCGGCCATCGGCAGGCGGCCCGCAGCTTAGCCAATACGGGTGACACCGTACCAAGTAGCTCCGCTGCGCTAGTCTAATACTAGTGGCGAAATTAACGGATGTAATTGGATCCGCGGCTGCGGTCGCCAAAGGCATGGGCATCACCTTTAAGGAGATGCTGCAGCCCACTATTACCGAGGAATATCCGGACGGCCCGGCGCGCCTCGAAGAGCGTTATCGCGGCGCCCACGTTCTACAGCGCGACGAAAACGGCCTCGAAAAATGCGTCGCCTGCTTTTTATGTGCGGCGGCCTGCCCGGCCGATTGCATCTACATCGAGGCCGCCGAGAATACTTCGGAAGCGCGCTTTAGCGGCGGCGAGCGGTACGCGAATGTCTATAACATCGACTACAACCGCTGTATCTTTTGCGGCTATTGTGTAGAGGCCTGCCCGACCGACGCGATCACACACGGCCATGGCTTCGAGCTCGCCAGCTACAACACCTCAACTCTTATTTACCGCAAAGAGCAGATGTTGGTTCCTTTGAACGAAGGCGGCGCCGCCCCCACGCAGCATCCTCCCGCTCCGGCCGGCGCACGGACGTAAGCTGTTTCAGTCGGTTTGGTCCGGTCGTTCTCCGCATCTTTATTGGGTGAATTCCTGCACCGTCGCATGCGGCACACCCACTTGCAGCGCCCTCTTGCGCAGCGCCTCTGCATGCTCTTGATCGGTCGCATCGCCGGTTACAACCAAATATGGGCCCCCATTATCCGCCACAAACAGATGCGCGCTCAGACCCGGATGATTATGATTCACCAATTCCACGCGTCTCTCGGCATCGCTTTGATGCTCATATGCATACAGGATGACGCGCCAGGCCCGGCCTGTACTGGCCATAGCCCCGCTCGCATCGTCGGGTGCATCCTTGAGGGCCGGCTTACGGCGCGCATCGGGCAGCGTTCCGTCGCCCGCCTGCAATGTCCGTGTGAGCCATGCGCTCCCATCCGAGTGTTTCGCCGGCGAAGCTCCGCGCGTCAGGCCGGCGCTCTGCACTTCGGTTTGCAACCTCGGAATGATTACCTGCCACACCACCGCTCCCACCATCAGCACGATGGCCGCACCAGCCACTAACCCCCGCCACGTCCCAGGACCGGCCTTCAGGCGTATGCCTATCCCGCTTTGCGGCTTGACTGGCGGTACGAATTTCTCCATCGCCGGGGCGTCGACATCTTGTTCGGAGCTTTTAAGCGGCAGAAAACGCGCTCCTACCGGCTGCCGCTTTGTTCGCATAGGTCGATGCCGCGCCTCGACCGGCACGGCCGCGGCGATCGGCGGCGACGGTTCATCAGCTTCCGAAGAGATTACTTCCGGCGAGGGTTTCTCCTCTAAGCCAACTTCGCGCGTCACTTGCTTCGGAGGCAGCGGCGCTTGTATAACTGGAACCTCCAGCGGGTCCGCCCGGTCCGAACGCGTTTCGAGTTCGCCCGCTTCAAGCGGCGCACTCTTCACCGGATGCTCCGCCGGACGCTCCGCCCCGCTATCCGGCGCGGCCGCAGAGCCTTCGCCCGCAACATGTTCTTCCGCGATGTCGTCTTCCGCAATATCCAGCGCGGCCGAAGGTCCTTTTTCTAAAATCGCCAGCACTTCGGTGAGCGTGGCTCGCTTTTCGGGAGCTTTAGCGAGACATCGCCGCAACAACGGCGCCAGCGGCAGTCCGGTAAGGTCGGCCTTGGCGTCCTTTGCCTCTGCCTGGTATGGCTTTTGCGCCAGCATTTCGAACAGTGTGGCGCCGAGACACCATACGTCCGCGGCCGCCGTAGACTGGAAGGCATCGCATTCCGGAGCTACGTAACAAGCTTCGATCAGTTCGAGCACCGGCTTATCATTCAGTTTTCGAACACATTCCCCGGCGAGCTGAATCGAATCGCCGTTCCCGAGAATCGTGTCAGGCGAAACGCAGCCGTGCGCCAGTCCGTTTGCATGCAGATGGCCCAGCCCTCCGGCAACGCTTCTTAGAACTTCCCGCGCCTCGTCTTCGGTAAGCGCGCGCTCGCCCGCGACAGCCGAGAGCCTGTCGTCCGGAATTCCGAGCACAACGTAAACGGTTTGGTGGCCATCCACGGATTTGCGTCCGGCAGCGAGAGGCGCGGTTACGTTGCGATGCGGCAACTCGCGCAACAATTCCCAAAGCGCCAGTTGCTCGCCAGCCTGGGCCGCGTTCGCCCGGTGAAATATTGCGGTTGCCTCCAAGCCCGCGCCCCCAAGCACACGCACCGCGAAAGTGGCGGCGGCGGCTGTGTGCCCGAGCGCTTGCTTCAGTTCATATCCGCCATCTAAGATGACCCCTTCAAGATTGGGCCACTCCAAATCTGCACGGAACGTTTCAGAAAGCGTCATGGTTGACGAAAGAGCGGAATCCGAGTGCTCCGGAGCGGCTCGGTGCTGCCGCTGAAGAGCTTATCTCGCACTATATCATCTGTCTAAGGGTATGTCTAAGCGGTTTATTTAGCTTTGACAAGTACGCTTACTTTGGTCGTCTCCCACTCGAAGATCAAGTCCGCCGCATCGTCGCCAGTCTTGTTCCAAGAGATGGTAAATTGCTCTACCGGCGCGGAAGTTTTGCCGAGCCGCATGCCGACTCGAACCAGGTCCTGATCTGGGTGATACTCCGTACCGGATTGCCCGGTCTGCTTATTGACAATCAATTTCCAATCGTGCTCTCCGACCAGTGAATATAAACTGTATTGCCCGGCCGGCACATTCGCGCCGCCGATGGTCAGATTGACGGGCGTGGATAGCTCGGTTGCCTCGTTGGCGCCCGTGCGCCAGACCTGGCCAAAAGGCACGAGCTCGCCCATGATCTTTCTGCCGCGCATGGAAGGGCGGCTGTAGTGTATGGAAATCGTTTGCCCTTTGAGGGTGACATCCGCCGTACCCGCTGGACTGGGCCGGTTCTGCTGCGCCGCCAGACAGCCGGCGAGCGTCACCGCCACCGCAAGAAATCGAGTTGTTTGCCGCATCCTGTTTCCTCCGCCGTCATTACACCACGATATGCCGCAATTAAGCCTGGGTCGCGGTTCAGGCGGCTTTATCGGGGAGGTTGAGGTACCCTTTTTTCTTGTATTCGTAATAGCGGCCGTTTTGGATGGCAGCTTTCACTTGTATCTGCTGCTCGCGGGCGGCGATTTCTTCGGTTGAAAATTCAAAGCCAATTTCGGCGGGATCGAACGGCAAGCCACATTCCCGGGCTGTCCGGTAGTGAAGAATGGCATCTTGCCAGCGCCGGTTCTCGGCGGTCTGTCGATCCTTGGCAGCCTTCTCGCGCTCGGCGATCAGGCGCTTCAGCTCCGCTTCGTCCTTTTCGTATTGCCGGCGCAGGCGCGCTTCCTGGACCGAGAGATTGTTCAGGTCGCGGCGGTACGAGAGAAAAATCTGCGCTTCGATCATGGCTTTGCGGACCGTCTCGTCCTCTTCATCCGCAAATTGGGCGGCGAGCTCGCGGCGGCCGATAGCGTAGATTCCGGCCTCGAGCGAGGGAATGCGGTCGAGCCGCCAGAGCGTATCGGCGAGGGACTGGGTGAGGCGCTTTTCTTCGTCGCTTTCGGGAGCGAACTGTTGGAAGATTCGTTCGACGTGCGCCTGGTAGGCCGCGACGTCCTCGGTTGGCAGCAGGACGGTGCGGCCGGTGAGACCGGTTTTCAGAGCGTTGTGGGAAACTTTGGCTTTTCCTTCAGACGAAGTGGGGCCAGTGGATAGCTGGGCGTTCGCGCGGTTCGCCGCCAGCTGGTTTAGCGATGCCATCGGTTCCAGCATAAGGGGGCGTGTCAAGGGTTTTGGCCACCGAAGGCCCGGAAACATTGGATTTTAGGCTTGTGACTCGATGAGGGAGCTGCCGTAAATCCGGGGCTGACTGGTAAAAAATCAGCTAGACGCGCTCGTAAAGTCGCAAAGTAGATTACGGCAGCTAAGGAACAGATGTAACGCCACAAACATGGAACGGCGAAAGTCACAAAGCATTTCGTTTATGGGTGCGATGCGCACCGGAACTATTCGGTGTTTGTGCCATAGACGAAAGACGAAACAGTGCGGCGGTCCGTGTGGAGCATGATCGGCAAACCGGCGTTTCGCCGGTTCTTGCGTGGCATTCGACCGGGTACGCCTGTAGCGGTGGAGGCTACGGGAACTTGGTATTGGCTGGTGGATGAGATGGAAGCGGCGGGCTTGCTCCCATCTGGCGCAGCCGTTCGCGGCGAGCGATGGCGAGCAGGGGCGAAGAAGACCGATAGGTCGATGCACGCCGCTTAGAGAGCTGCTGCGCAACGGTATCACCTCGCAGACCAATCAACCTCGCCTGATCCAGGTAGCAGCGACCTTTCTTGGTAGGAGACTCAGAAGCTCAATCGAAGCATCAGGTTCATCAACGGCTGCCCATTGAACGAAGCCGTCGTCTGATCGCCTGTGATCTTGCCGAACAATTGGGGATTCTTGAGTCGAACTGGTTGCTTGGATTGTTGAATCCGTAGTTGTGAAACGGATTCTGGAAATCGAAGCGGAACTGCAGATTCACTCGCTCCGTGATGCGGAAAGTTCTTCTTCGCTGAAACCTGTGAATACATGATTCCAGGACCGGTTACGATGTTGCGGCCGGCATTGCCGGGAGTAAACGGCGCGGGACAGCGAAACAGCTCACCGGCAACACGGGATTCTCTAGCGCCTGGTTGAAGCGGTTGCCACCGATGGCATTGCCGAGTCCAAACTCCGGCATGGAGATGTCGATTACAGGTCAGGTTAGGAACGCTGGTTGCCGATCGCCGTCGAGTAGTAGTTGTACGGGCTGTTGGTGAAGGTGAAGCCGAACGGATTGCCGGACTCGAAGCTTTGAATCCAGGCCAGCTCATAGCCGCCGACCAGGAAATCGAGAAACTTGTTACTGTGTTCAGGAAATGCCGGCCCCTGCCAATCGGCAGTTCGTAGGTGGCGCTGGTGACGAAACGTGGGTGCGGTCGTAAGTCGCGCGGGCTTTGTTTAAATTGCGATTCTCATCGGTGCGACGGCTGTACCACGCCCGAATGCGAAGACAGCCATAATCGTTGTCGCAATCGTTGATCGCCTTCGAAAACGTGTAGAACGAGTTGAGCACCAGGCCTTGCGAATAGCGCTTTTGGAACTGAACGGTGCCCGAGTGATACGTGGAGTGGCCGGTATTCGACATGTAGTTGATGGCGCCGAACTGAGGATAGGGCAGATAGTTTTGCGGCGCGGCAAAGGCGGCGGCGCGCAGCGCCGGATTGTTTGCTCCGAAGCTGGTTGGGAACACGTTGACGTTCCAGCTCTCCACCAGATCGACGCCGGCAGAACCCTGATACGTGAACTTCAGCAGATTGTTGGCCCCAGCTGGTACTGCACGCTAGCGTTCCAGTTCATTACGTAACCCGGATGCAGATTGCCATCCATCCAGTAAATGTTGCGCGAGCTGTAGTTCGTTCCGACGTAAGGGGAGCGTGCCGTTCGGGACGGATGCGGATAGTTGACATTGCCCGGACCCTGGCTGATGCGATAAAGCGGCCGCGGATCGCCGGGCGCCTGCTGTTGCGCCACCTGCGATTGGTATTCATCGAATTGCTGCAGCGCGTTCGGAAAGCGGATATCGACGGTATTGATGCCGAAGCCGCCGCGGAAGACCAACTTGTCCAGCGGATGCCACGCGACGCCGATGCGCGGCTGAAAGTTCTTGAGGTCACGGTCATTCAGTCCGCCGTTCGGATGAATGATCGCCCCCATCTTTCCCGTCACGGGATCGACCGTCGTGGGACTGAAGTTACTGATCAAATTGTGAGCCGTATGGAACGGACTTTCGGTCGACCATCGAAGACCAAGGTTCAACGTCAGCGTGCGCGAAAATTTCCAATCGTCTTGGAAATACAGGCTGTGAATGGAATCACGCGGCAGCCAAGTCGTCGTGTAACTGGTGAAATTGGCCTGCCGCACGTAGCCGAGCTCTACGCCGGCCAACAGATTCCCAGTGTTGGGAACAGGCTGATCCATCGGGCTGCAAACCTGCCGTCATATTGTCGAACTGGAATACGCCGCTAGGCTGTCCGAGTTGAAAATAGTTCGCCTGAAAGTGAAGAAATTCGTATCCCATCTTGAAGGCATGCGTGCCAGACGATCTTGCTGAAATCGTCACGGAACGTAACAGTCTCGCGAATCTGCCGGGAAGGCCCATCGACTGTAAGCCCGTACGCCGTATTCAAGGCGGGCGCCGTGCCGTTGCCTGAGGCCATAGTGCCGCTGAATGATGGGAACAAGAGCGGACTATCGTTCGGGATGCCCAACTGTCCAGCCCAGTTTTGGTTGTAAGAAGGCACGAAAGTGTCGTTCCGTATGCGGTAAAAACCAATTCGCACGTCGTTCAGGGCGGTGGGGCCGAACAACTTCGTGAAGCCGGCCGATGCGTTCTGTTGAGTGAACGGAGCATTGAAGCCGTTAGCGCCGTCGAAGTCGGGAACGGCAATGCTCGTGGGCCGCTGCAGTCCGCTTTGATAGTTGTAGGTGTAACTGCCGTAAGCTTTCAAATTCGAACTGAATTGATGGTCCACACGACCCGAATAGTCGCTGAAGAAAGTCCGCGATCGCGACGCCCATGTATAGTTACTCACCGGGCCAGTGGTGGTCAGCGAGCCAGGCGTGTTGGGCGGGATCCACGGATTGAAAGAAAGAAGTTTCGTGTAAACGGGATCCATCTTGGTAACTGGAACGACGCTGCCGGGAAGCGATCGCGAGTCCAGGTCCCATCGGCGAGTTTTCGTGTTGTCGACGGATCATAGAGCGGCTGGCCTACACCACCGAAATTGAAATCGCCGTTGAGCTCATCCGGCGTTGGCGTCTGGCTGGTGAATGCCGCGGATTTCTTTTCGATCAGCTTCTGGTAACCGAAGAAGAAGAACGTCTTGTTCTTGCCGCTGTAGACCTTAGGAATCGAGATCGGCCCGCTCAAGCTGGCATCGAGTTGCATGAACCATGCGGGCACTCCATTGGGGGCGCCGGGCTGCGGGTCCGAAGTTTTGAAGGCATTGAAAAACTGGCGGTGAGTCATGCTCCGCGTGCGGCCGAGATCGGATGCCGTGCCATGGAACTCGTTTGTGCCGCTCTTCTTCGCAACCGTGACGACGCCGCCGGTTGTGTGGCCGTATTCAGCCGGCAGCGTGCCCGTGACGACCTGAACTTCTTCCACGGAGTTCTCGACGGGCTTGATGTCGGTTCCGGTGCTCAGGATGGGATCGTTGCCGAATACGCCATCTTCGAACACCGTAGTGCCGGTCGACCGCTGCCCCGCGACATTGAAGCCGCCCAGCGAACCGCCGTAAGCATAGCCGTTCATGGTCACCCCGGGATTCAGGTTCAACGTGTTCAGAACGTAGCGCTGATAGAGCGGCATCTTGTACAACGTTTCGCCTTCGGTCACAGTGCTCGTAGACGACGTTTCGGTTTCGAGCAGAGCCCCCTGGCTTGTGACTTGCACCTGCTCAGTCAATTGTCCGAGCTGCAGCATCGCGTTTACAGGCAGAGTGTCGCCCACTCTCAGCAGCAGGCCTCGCTGCACCAGGTGCTTGAACCCGGACGCCTCAAACGACACATCGTACGTTCCAGGCTGCAGGGACTGAATGCGAAAGAGCCCGTCCGAATTGGTTTCCGAGCGCGACTCGAAGTTCATGCTGGTTTCGACAGCGAGAACTTTTACTCCGGATACAGCCGCACCGCTGGGATCGGTTACCGTTCCGGTAATCGTTGCGGTGCCGATTTGAGCTGAAGCGTGGAAGTTAAGAGTTGAGAGGAGGAATACGAGAGAGGAGTACGATTTGACCCGACGCATAACATTGCTCCTTAGACAAAACGAGGATTGGGCGTAAAACTACTTGGAACATGTTATCCGATTTCTCGAGCCCGTCGGTCCAGTTTTTGCGGCACTGTCACGTACACGCCGAGAGGGGCAGATCGCGTTGGACGGTCGAGCAGCCCCGGGGGAACGGGCCGAGGCCCGCCGACTACGTCAGGATTGCGGCGGACCTTCGTGCAATTGGCGCAGTTCGCACTCGCCATCGCCAGCCACCTGGAGGAATCGCTTGACGTGTTGGATGGCCTCTTCCTTCGAATTGGCCTGCATCACGGCAAGGCCGCCGACTACCTCCTTCGATTCGGTGAAAGGCCCGTCAGTCACTGTGAGATTGCCGTTCGAAAGGCGAATGCGCGCGCCACTCGCGCTGGGCATGCAGCCCTCGACCGCCAGGAGGAAGCCGGCCTTCATGCCGTCTTCGACGAGCTTCCCCATTGCAGCCATTTCTTCGTGAGTCGGGAAATGGCTGGTTTCTTTTGTCTTATAGATGCTTAAAAATTTCATGATTTGTCTGTCTCCTTCTATCTACGTTCTATATAAGCGTCGAACGAGAAGGGCGCAAAATCGACAGACTCAAAATTTTTGTTGGGGAATTTTTAAAAACAGGTGGGCAAGCGCACGGCTGCGCAGGTCCGGTTCACGGACCTGCTGCTACAAGGCCGGCGGCAATAACGACTGCAAACGTGATGCTGGCTGACGTGGACTTTAAGCCAGAGCTACTTGCTCTGCTTGGAGTCCTTTGGGTCCGTTCTTGACGACGAACGAAACCCGTGCCCCTTCATCCAGGCTTCGATAGCCGGTCGACTCAATCGCGGAGAAATGGACGAATACATCCTCACCGTTCTCACGTGCGATGAATCCAAACCCCTTCGAAGCATTGAACCACTTCACGGTTCCAGTTTCTTTCATAAATTCTCTCTTTCTTGCTTTCTTGCTACAAAACCTAACTAATCATTTGAGGGAATCGAGAAACTGCTTACCGTGGAAGGTGGGCGTACCGGATGGTTCAAGTGACAGGCAGGAATTTGTGTGCTCCCAAATCATAACCGAGGCCCCCCGATTTGTCAACAAAAGCTATGACGGAACCTTACGAATCACGCTTCCGAGTTTTCCTCGCTCCTCCGGAGTCGCCCGAATGTAATCGCCGGTTGAGCGGGCGGGCGGTTTGGAATTCTTAATCTCGCCAACCTTCTCGGCGATGGCGCGGTTCTGAGCGATCCGGATGGCCGTCCGCTCCGCTGGAGTCATCAGGTGAAATGGTTTGTTCATGAGGCTCTAAACCATCATCTCGCATTCCGGACGGACGTTCCTGTTGCTTTCCCAATAGAAATGTGGCATTCTTCTGTTGGAAACCCAACGAGCATGAAGGAAAAAACGGATGTACGGCAGGGCACATTGGCCCTGATGGTGCTGAAAACTCTCGATGTGCTGGGTCCCCTTCACGGCTACGGAATCGCCCGCCGCATCGAGCAGATCAGCGGAGACTTGCTCACGCTGAACCAGGGCACTTTGTATCCCCTCCTGCTGAAGCTGGAGCAGGAAGGCTCGATAGCCTCCGACTGGGGCGCTTCCGAAAATAATCGCAAAGCGCGGTTCTACCGGCTGACGCGCAACGGCCGTAAACAGCTCGAGACAGAGACCCAGGATTGGGAACAGACGGCGGCCATCATCGGACGATTCTTTGCCGTCAAAGCAGAAGATCTGAAATGAGACCTCTGAGGCGATTCCTGAACCGGCTGGGCTCTTGGATAAACGGTCGACGGGAGACGGAAGAACGATTGAGGGCGGAGGTTGAAGATCACCTCGCCCGCCAAACGGCTGAAAATATTCGCGTCGGTTTATCACCGGTCGAAGCACGGCGTCAAGCGCTATTGAAGTTCGGAGCGGTGGAGGCGGCGAAAGAGAGTTACCGGGATCAGCGCGGATTGCCGTTCCTTGAAACGCTGCTGCGGGATGTGCGCCATGCACTGCCGCGTCCTGCGCAAGGCCCAGGTCTTCGCCGTCACAACTGTCCTCACGCTGGCACTGGGCATTGGCGCCACCACTTCTATCTTTACTCTGGTGCATGCGGTTCTACTGAAGTCACTCGCGGTGTCGAGCCCCGATGATTTGTACCGCTTGGGCCGAGAAACGCATTGCTGCATGTGGGGAGGATACAGGCAGAACAACGAGTTTTCGATTTTCTCTTACGATTTGTATAAGTACTTCCGGGACAACACCAAAGGCTTCGCGGAATTAGCCGCATTTCAGGCGGGAGCGACCGGGCTGCCGTTAACGATTGCCGCAGGGCGCTTCCTGAGCAACCAACTGTACGGAATGAATCCATACGACCCTCTGGTGACTTCGCTCGCCGTCGTGGCGCTCGGATTCTCGGCGCTGGTTGCGTCGTTGATTCCGGCGTTCCGGGCAAGTTCGATTTCGCCGTTGCAGGCGTTGCGGATCGAAGGGTTTTGAGCCTACGGTGAGCGGCTCATCAAGCCGCAACTTCGATGACTGTCGCGATAGTCGTCGGGGCCGGAATCGACTCACCGTCTTCGCGCATACCCTCAAGATGAAATTCGATGGCTTCGCGCATATTCGCAAGCGTTTCGTCGACCGTTGGGCCGGTCGTGACACATCCTGGTAAATCGGGCGCCCAAGCACCATAGTTATTTTCGGATTTTTCGATGATAACCGTATACCGCATTGCCTTAGTTCTCCTTCTTGAGCCGCGCTTGCTGCCGAATGCTTTTTTCCAGGCCCGGGTGCAGATCGTCGCTGAAGTGGCCCGGCACTGTCACACGTCCTGATTTCGCGGGATGCTTAAATTGCCTGTGGCTACCTTTCTGAGCAACCATGCGCCAGCCGTCCGCCTCGATTGCTTTGATAATGTCACGGACTTTCATGAACCATTGTAGGGACATTTGTTGGGCGAGCAGTGGGCTTAGTTGTTTACGTTCCATCCTGGGCCACGCGCGCCGCGCGACCTATAATCGAAGCATGAACTGCACCCAGATCCATTACGCGCGCCGAGGCGAGACTACCAGCCAGATGCAATACGTCGCTCAGCGCGAGGATCTGGCCCCGGAGCTGATTCGTGACGAAGTCGCGCGCGGGCGCATGATCATCCCCGCCAACATCCATCACCGCAGCCTCGAGCCGATGTGCATCGGCGTGGCTTCGAAATGCAAGATCAACGCGAACATCGGCAATTCGTCCACCACCTCGAATATCGATGAGGAACTGGCGAAGCTGCAGTACGCCGTGAAGTATGGCGCCGATACTGTGATGGATCTTTCCACCGGCGGCGATATCCCGCGCATTCGCCAGGCGATTATCGACGCTTCTCCAGTACCGATCGGCACCGTGCCTATCTACGAAGCCTTGAACCGCGTGCGCCGCGTGGAAGATCTCAACATCGGCGTCATGCTCGAAGTCATTGAGGAGCAGGCCGAGCAAGGCGTGGATTACATGACGATCCATGCCGGCGTCCTGGTGCAGTATGTGCCGCTCACCAGCAAGCGCATCACCGGAATCGTCAGCCGCGGCGGCGCGATACTCGCCGAATGGATGGTCAAGAATCACAAGCAGAATTTTCTCTACGAACACTTCGACGCTATCTGCAAAATTTTTCAAAAGCACGACGTCAGCTTCTCCCTCGGCGATGGATTGCGGCCGGGCTGTCTGGCCGACGCAAGCGACGCCGCGCAATTCGCGGAACTGAAAACGCTCGGCGAGCTTACCAAGCTGGCCTGGGACCGCGACGTGCAAGTCATGATCGAAGGTCCCGGCCACATCCCGCTCGATCAGATTGCGCTGCAAGTAGAAAAGGAGCGCGAACTCTGCTACGAGGCGCCGTTCTACACGCTCGGGCCGCTCGTGACCGATATCGCGCCGGGCTACGATCACATCACCTCCGCTATCGGCGCGGCGATGATTGGCTGGCACGGCGCATCGATGCTTTGCTACGTAACACCCAAGGAGCATCTGGGCCTACCCAACCGTGAAGACGTGAAGCAAGGCATCATTGCTTATAAAATCGCCGCGCACGCCGCCGACGTAGCCCGCCATCGTAAAGGCGCCAGGGATCGCGATGACCAGCTTTCCCGCGCCCGCTTCCAGTTCGACTGGCGGCAACAGTTTGCGCTGTCACTCGACCCGGAAACGGCCGAGGCCATGCACGATGAGACCCTGCCCGAAGAAGGTTTTAAAGACGCAGCGTTCTGCTCGATGTGCGGACCTAAGTTCTGTTCCATGAACCACTCCGCCAAGACACAAGAGTTCACGCATGCCGACGCGGACGCTGTTCTGGCCGCCTCCAATGGCGCGGATTTCGTCAAGATTTCCTGAACTCGCCCTAGCCGGGAAGGTGTAGTTCGGGGATTAGTAGTTCCATTTATTGCCCTGTCGGGGCCGTATTGCCAGCCGCGCGGAATCCATTGTACGGTTGTGTCCATGAGATGGAATTTTTGCGCTGCATTGTTTCTGGGCGCGTCCTTGCTGCATGGCGCGGGTCGCGACGCACAGAACATCGTCATTACGGAGGCGATGCAAATACCTCAGGCCACGCTACAGCCCGGCTCCTATTCGCTGAGCATCGAAGATCGGGTAAAAGATCGCGCTGTCGTGCGCGTTTCGAGTTTAAATAGCAAGCAGCACTTTCTAGCGCTCGCGGTGAACAGCCGGAAACTAGCTTCCGACAACAGCAAAGGAATTATTCTTTTCAACGCGGCTGACGAAAGATTACAAATCCTGCGCGGCTGGGTGTGCCCGAGCTGCACACAAGGATTGGAGTTCGTCTATCCAAAGGTGGATGCTTTGAAAATCACGGCCGAGACGGGCCAGGCAGTGCTTGCCGTCGACCCGGCTTTCGACAAGCTGCCCGATTCTCTTTCTTCCGACGACATGAAAGTAGTGACGCTCTGGCTGCTGTCGCCAGAGCGGATTACGCCGGATCGGCGTGGCAGCGGGTTGAAGATTGCTAAATACGAAGCCTCTCCGCTCACCCGAGCGGATACCAAGACAGTAGCGAGCGTCCACGGCAAGCATCTGCCGAAGACCGCGAGCAACACGTTCTCGTTGGCTTTCTGGGGAGCGGCTTTACTGCTCGCGGGGTTCGTCCTGCGTGTCGCGCGTTTCACACGGGCCCATGCTTAGCCTGAATGAATCACTTCTTCCCAGCGCCGGGTGGGAGAAGCTTTTCGTCTGGGGCGGCGTGATCCTGCTCGCGCTTGCGAGCTGGCAAGTCGCCAGCTACTCGGCGTTCCAATTCCATCCGGAATGGTTCCAGCATGGCGAAAGCAACCGGCTGACGGGGCGGCTCAAGATCACACGGCTGGGCCTGTCGGTTGCGGTGTTGAACGGCGATGATGACAGCAGCTTGAGCCTCGGCGCGGGGATGGTTCCGGGCACATCACCGATCGGCGGCAGTGGCAATACGGTGATCGCCGGCCATCGCGATCTCGCCTTTCGCGCTCTGCGCAACATTCAGGTGGGCGACATTGTCAGCATCGAATCCATCGAGAGCAACCGCGAGGCTAAGACGTACGCGTATCGGGTGGAGCGTACACGCATCGTGAATCCGGACGACGTGTCCGTTCTCGCGAGCGACGGCCAACCCAGGCTGACGATGATCACCTGCTATCCGTTCCATTACACGGGCGATGCGCCCAAGCGCTACATCGTGGACGCGCGACTGGTCAATTGAAAACCGGGTTCACGCGCAAGCCGTCGCGAATTTCCGCGTCGCTTGGCTCGATGACCCGATCCGCGACTTTGTCACCATTGGCGAGACCGGAAAGCACTTGCACATTGTTGACATCGCTCACACCGGTCGTGATCGGCCTCCACGAAAGCACATCTCCGTTCAACCTATAAACCCCGTTCACGCCGCGAATCGTGCGTAGCGCTGCTTTCGGAATGCTGATCGCGTCTTTCACTACTTTGGAAATAATGAGCACATTCACGCTAACGCCGGGCAGCAGATCATGATCGGGGTTATCAACGACCGTCGAGATTTCGCCGACGGTGCGGGTCCCGAGCGCGATCACCTCGCTCGGCATCTTGGTCACGCGGCCCCACCACCGCTTACCAGGCCGGGCGTCCCAAGTGATGCCGACAGGTATACCCTTGGCCACACGCCCAAGGTCCGGTTCGTCCACGTAAACCGTGACCTTCACGCGATCCAAATCACCCACCAGCCCGACCAGTTCTCCAGGCTGTAGATAAGCGCCCATTTTGAGATCGAACTGATAGAGCGTGCCGTTTATAGGCGCAAGCACATTTGCAAGCGCAAGGCGGTGGCGCGCCAGCGAAAGGGCGGCCGTGGCGTCCCGCAGTTTGGCCTCGGCCACGGAACGGTCGCTAGCGGTCACGAGCGTCTTCTTTTGATCCTCTAGCGAACGAAGATGGAGCTTGGCTTTTTCCAATTCGTCTTTGGCGCTCTGCACCTGCAGCTTTGTGGCGGCTTGCTTGGCGCCCAGCCGCTGCATGGATTCGTAGTCGCGCTGCGCTATTTTGATGACGGATTGGGCACTTGCAATCGAATTATTCAGATCGGCCAAGGCGGACGCTTTGCCTCCCCTGGCTAGAGCCGCGCTCTCGGCTTGTGCTTGCTGTTCGGCGGCAAGCGCCGCGGCTACGGCGGATTGGGCTGCGCTGGTATCGAGAGTTACAAGCGTCTGACCTGCGGTCACTTGCTGACCGCGCTCGACCGCGACCTTTCGTACGACTCCACTCGTTTCCGCACGCGCCGCGGCCCATTCGACGGGCTCGATCTTACCGTTGGTGGATACGGTGCTCTCGATGACGGCTTGCCGCACGGTCGAAAAGTGGATTGTGACGGTTCCGCCTCTGCGATCCAGGCCCCACCACACCAGAAGCAGCAGAGGCAGAATCAGCACCCACCAATATCTCTTCATTTCCCGTCCACATTGTGACAGACGAGCGCGCGGCTATGGCAGCGGGTCTTTTTATTGGATGCCACGCTTGTTAGACTGAAACGTTAATGGCGCAGTACCGGATACACCGCATCAAGGATACGCCCAGAGAGGCTTTCCGCTGGGCAGCGCATACGGGTGGACTCGCTGTAGTGAAACCCAAAGACTACGAACCGGATGGCGTTTTGGAAGCCGCAACCGCATACGCTGCTTGGAGACTCCTGCAATCGGAAGCCCGGCCTCTCCGGCCCGGCGACCTGCTGGAAGTTGTGACTGCGGACGACTCCCCAGGCGCGCTGCAAATTGCGAAGTACATCGGTTTCGAACCGGCACAGTGGTACGCACCGGAACCGAAACCCGAAGGCGCTGCTCCTTCGGCTGAAACTCTCGAGCCAGCCGGAGTTGCTTCCGGCTTGCAATTGACTTAGCCCGTGGACACGCCCGGGCAGTGGGGCTCATTAGCCCTGGTGAACTACATTCCCGATCCGCTCGGCTCTTTTCTGCATTCGCTGCGGCGGCTTTTGCCCGGCGACGAAAATCCCCAGGCGCACATCACGATCCTCCCGCCGCGGCCTCTCAAATCGCCGGCGGAATCCGCATCGCTCCGGGCCAGGAAGGTGCTGGACGGATTTTCGCGCTTTGAAGTCGAGTTGTCGTCGGTGCGCTGCTTTCCGGATACGAGTTACCTGTATCTCGACATCGTCGAGGGAGATCGCACGTTGCACGCCATGCACGCGGCTCTCAATTCCGGCGAGTTGAGCCACGCCGAGAGGTTCGAGTATCGTCCTCATCTGACGATCGGCGGGCCAGTCAGCGAAAATTCGATCGAGTCTGTCCAGGCCGAAGCGGAAAACGCCTGGCGATCCAGCGGTTGTTCTCCGCGTCTGGTGGTGGATGAGGTCGTCTGCCTATGGCTTTCGCCGGGCGGTTCTTCGCTGGACTGGAAGCGCGTTTGGTCCCACTGGCTGGGCGGGCGCGCAGGCAAGGGAGCCGCTGCCGCTACTACCGCTCAAACATCCTGAGCTGCTCCTCGGGGCTGAGCGGTTCTTCTTTTCTTCTTCGTGCACGGCCGGGCGCCGAACTTCCGACGACGCCGCGCAGCTCCGTTCCCAAAATCGCGGCGCGCGGAATGAACACACGCTGCCGGGAAGCGCCGGATTTCGGCGGCGTGATCATGTACCCTTCTTTCGGCCATTCCAAAAGGCTTGGCGAAAGGATTCCATCCAGCCGGTCGCCATCCCTAAACAAAAAGCGGGTCCACAACCCCGGAACTTTGGGCCGGCGCTCGAACAAGTTGCTCTCGAGGAACAAATCGGATTGTCCGGTTTCGGAGGCGAAGCACAGCGCCTTTACGGCTTCGTAACCGGCCGTCTGCAGCTTTCCATCCACCGTGATCCACTCGATATGATCCGGCAAGAGATAAGACCCCGGATGGACGACAGCTTCTAAGGGCTGCCGGTCAAAACGATAGAGAACCACTCGCTTGGCAGTGCTGGAGGGCAAAGTAGAGACAGTTACGACTTTGTTTCAAACAATTTCTGGAATATTGTATCATTGGCTGCATGGCGGGGATCGCGACGTCCGGCCAAAGCATCCGGGCCTTTCTGCACTATTGCAGGACGGAAAAGGGCTTGGCGGCCAACAGCTTAGAAGCTTATCGGCGAGACCTAAGCCGGTTTACCGGATGGCTGGCTCACGCTCCGCTTGAATCCGTAACCCTAGATACTCTTCGTGGTTATCTAGACTACATACGCGAGAAGCGTCTCTCGAACCGGTCGATTGCGCGGCAAGTGGCTTCCGTGCGGTCGTTTTTCGGGTTTCTCCTCGAAGAGGGCGGCATCGCAAGCAACCCGGCCGAGCTGCTCACGGCGCCGCACATCGGTTCTAGCTTGCCAAAATATCTGGACGAGACGAGTGTGGACCAGCTTCTGGGGTCGCCGGAAGAAAATTCCGCCACTGGACTGCGCGACCGTGCCATGCTGGATCTTCTGTATGCCACGGGACTGCGGGTCAGCGAGCTGATCAACCTGCGTATGGCCGATTTGGACGATCTGGAAGGCACGCTGCGGGTGATCGGGAAAGGCAACAAACAGCGCATCGTACCGGTAGGCAAGCAAGCGCTCGCTTCGGTGGCGCGCTATTGCGGCGAGCAGCGGCTTACGCTGTTGAAGGGCCGCATCAGTCCCTATCTGTTCGTCACCGCACGCGGCGGCGCTATGACACGCCAGGGTTTTTGGAAACTGCTGCGCGGGCACGGGAAGGCGGCGGGGATTTTTCGCTCGTTGAGTCCTCACGTGCTGCGCCATACCTTTGCAACACATTTGCTCGAGGGCGGCGCGGATCTGCGCAGCGTGCAGAGCATGCTGGGCCATTCCGATATTGGCACAACGCAGATCTACACGCATGTGATGCGGTCGCGTCTGCAACAGACTATAGAGAACCACCACCCCCGGGCCCGCCGGACTTCGGCCGCGAGCCGCGGCTTGCCGCGATAGGAGAGAAGAGCTATGAGCGATTACATGTTCATGCTGGACAGCCACCTGACCGCCGAGCAGGGCAAAGCGGTGGCGGCGGTGCGGGATGCGGCGGAAAGCGCGAATCTCAATCTGTTTCTAACCGGCGGAGCCATGCGCGACATGATGGGCGGGTTTGCGATTCGCGATCTCGACTTCACTGTCGAGGGCGGCTCGGTCAAGTTCGCCAAAGCCGTCGCGCAAAAAGCAAACGCGGAGATTCTCTCGGTCGATGAACTGCGCAAAACGGTGGAATTGCTATTTCCGGGCAAGGTAACCGCCAGCATTTCCATGGCCCGCCAGGAAAAATTCCCGAAGCCGGGCGGCAAGCCGCAGGTTCAGCCGGCTACTATCCACGACGATTTGCGCGGCCGCGATTTTACGGTGAACGCCATCGCCTTATCGCTTGGAAAAGCCTCCCGCGGTCTGCTGCTCGATCCGGCCAACGGTCTCGGCGACCTGAGCCGGAAGGAGCTGCGCGCGATCAACAACTATGCGTTCTATGACGATCCTTCGCGCATTTTGCGGATGATTCGTTTTCGCACGCGGCTCGGCTTTGCGATTGACGAACGCACGCAAAGCCAATATGAAAACGTGCGCGAAGCCAAGCTCGAAACCAAAATTTCAGGGACGGCTCTCGAGCAGGAACTGCGGCAGATCGCGCTCGAGCCGCTGGCCGGAGACGTTCTCAAGGGACTCGAAGACGCGCAGCTTATCCAGCTCTTTTCGCCCGCGCTCACCGGCGCCAAACTCAACCTGCCGGGTTTTCAGAAGCTGCAAAAGGCCCGCCAGTCGTTTTCATTCGGCGCGGACATCATCGGCAACTCGTATGCGCTGTTTCTGTTTTTGCTGTTCGAAAAACTCAACGCGAAGGAGCGCTCGCAACTGATCGCGACGGCGGGTATTCCGCGCGCCGAGGTCGATGCCGCGAACCGGCTCGAGGCCAGGGCCGTCAAGGTGGAGAAAGAACTGGCCACCGCCAAGCTGCAAAAGCCTTCCGCGTTGTACGCAATTCTTACGAAGGTCCCTGGGGAATTGCTGCTGTTCTTGCTGATGCGCTCCAACCAGCGGCTGGTGATCGATCGCATCAAGAATTACCTGCAAAAGTATTTGCCCGCGGCCCAGGAGGTCACAGAAAAAGATGTGGTTGGCGCCGAGCCCGGCACGCCGAAATTCGCCAAGCTGTATCAGAAACTCGTCGCGGCGCGTCTGGATGCGCGGCCTAAGAAGGTGGTCGTAGAAGAGCCTCCCCCGCCTCCGCCGCCAGGAGCAAGCCGGCGCTCGGCTAGTTTCGGGCGCTAGCGAAAGGCGTCCGCAACAGGGAATTCCGCATTGGGATTCGCGAACGGAGCTATAGCTTCCTGCTCGCCGTACACAACTATGGAAGTGTAGCGGCCGTTCGCAGGCCCTCTATGCACAACCAAATGACCGGCGGCTACGTCCAGCGCCCAGTATTCGGCGATTTCGGCTCGGGCATATAGGGTGGCCTTCTTCGTCAAGTCAAAACCCAAACTTGTGTCCGATACTTCGACGATCAAGTGTAAATCGGCGGGCTGTGGATTCGCCTTTTTGAACTCCCAAGTCGGCCGCTTCAATACTATAAGGTCCGGCTGAGGCTCATTCGTAGGATTGTCTTCCGGCCTCACGTCGATGGGCGTCTCTGGATTTACAAATTCTCCCCCGAAAACTCGGATCAGCCACAAATGGACGAAAACCAAAGCATTAGTATGCGGCCGATTTTTTCCCATCTTGTTGATCAGTTCTCCGTCTACCAATTCGAGGTTCTGCTGATCGAACAGTCCAGTCGCTTCGAGGGCGTTACATTCCGCACGAGTCCAGCGCTTGCGCGTGGGTTCGGCGGGAACAGGGCGGTAGGGAGCTTCCGTAACGGCGATGGGCATTAAGCTTGTCTACAATTCTACCCCGCATTCGCAGCCAACCGCATCGGCGGTCAGGTGGCCGCGAATAATCGTCGACTCCACCCGGCCTCGCAGTTTTTGCCCTATGTAGGGAGAGATCGGATGACGGAAATGGAGGTTTTCAGGCGTCACTTCAAACTCGGCTTCGGGATCGAAGATCACAAAATCAGCATCGTAACCGGGAGCAATACGGCCTTTGCGTTGGTTGAGACCGGCAAGCGTGGCAGGCGCTTCAGACATCCATCGAACGACGTCGACGATATCGAAGCCGCGCTGACTTGCGGCAGTCCATATGGCCGACAGCGCCACGGAAAGTGACGCAATACCGCCCCAAGCCTTGTAGAAATCTCCATCCGGCCTGTTTTTCATAACGGGTGGACAAGGCGAATGGTCCGTCACGACCAAATCGATCGCGCCACGGCGCAGCGCCTCCCAGAGCAGTTCTTGATTAGCGACGCTACGAATCGGCGGAGCGCATTTGAACTCCGTCGCGTGGGCCGGGATGGATTCGGCTGCGAAATGCAGATAATGCGGGCACGTTTCGACCGTTATGGGCAAGCCTTCGGATCGAGCGGCTTCGAGCATAGGAACAGCCTCGGCGGTCGAAAGATGCACGATGTGGACGCGCGTGCGGTACTCGTGGCACAAGGAAATCAGCAAACGGATAGCCGCAATTTCCGCTTCATCCGGACGCGACCGCAAATAGCTCGCGTAGTCGTGGTAATCGCCGGTCACGACGGCTGGATCTTCGGCATGCGCCAGAAGCGGCAGCCCGATCCCGGCGAGGACCGGCATCGCGAGGCGCAAATCGCGTTCGGTGACCATCGAAAATTCGTCAATGCCCGAATCAACCAGGAAGCATTTGAACCCACGAACGCCAGCGGCGGCTAACGGGAGTAATTCCTCAACGTTCCCGGGCACGACACCGCCCCAGAAGGCGTAGTCTACATAAGACTGGCCGCGTGCCGAGCGGCGTTTTTTCTCGAGCGCCGCCACATTCGTCGTCGCCGGAACGCAATTGAGCGGCATATCGACAACGCACGTGATTCCGCCTGCGGCCGCAGCCCGGGTCGCGGTGGCGAAGCCTTCCCACTCGGTGCGTCCGGGTTCATTGATATGAACATGCGTATCGACCAGCCCGGGCAGCACGAACCGATCGGGCACGTCAATCAGTGCGCAGTCCGCCGGCACGTCCTCAAAATCCCGAATTGCAAGAATCGTGCCCTGGTCAAAAACAATGCAGGAAGGACGCGTGCCTTCGAGTGTGACAACGTGATGCGACCGGAGGGCCTGCTTCACACGCGCCTCGCCTCAGTCCAATAGTGCAAACGATGTTACTGTTTGGCCGGTAGCGATCGCGACATGCTGTTTACCATCGAACTGGTACGTCATCGGCGACGCTTTCCACATTTGATTCGCGTGAAAGCGCCATAGCGGTTTTCCATCGGATGCATCGACGGCCATGAACATTCCGCTATCCTCGCCAAAAAACAGAAGCCCACTGGCAGTAGCGAGAGTGCCGCCCCAGGTATCTCCCCCACCGATCTGGGGAAGCTCCCAAACCGTTTTTCCCGATTGGATATCGATCGCCCGCAGAATTTTTTGCGGCACTTCGCCGGGCACGGGCCGCAGCGATCCACCCAGGTAATTTTGGCCCGCCTCCCATTCAGCGGGGCCTTGCGAATAGATGCTGCATTTCTCGAGCGATTGCAAATAGTACAAACCGGTCGCAGGCAAAAACGACGTCGAATACCAATTAGTGGCGCCATCCTGCGATGGACACACGCGCGTGCCCCCGGGCGCTTTAGGGAGCGGCAGCAAAACAGGCCGCCGATCGGGCCCAATTTCTTTCGCCCAATTCATCTTGTGTACAAATTGTTTGGTCAGCAGCAGCTCGCCGTTGGTTCGATCGAAAACATAAAAGAAGCCATTGCGGTTTGCCTGCAGCAGCAACTGCCTTTCGCGCCCGTGCCAGGCGGTATCCACGAGAACCAGCGGCTCGCTCGCGTCCCAATCGTGAAGGTCGTGCGGCGTGAACTGGTAATACCACTTCAGCTTGCCTGTCTTTGCCTCGAGGGCGAGAACGCTATCGGAATACAGATTATCTCCCTCGCGCTCCGCGCCGTTATATTCGGGGTCCGGATTGCCGGTCTGCCAATAGAGCGTGTCGAGTTGTCCATCGTAGGAACCAGTAAACCAAGCGACCGCGCCGCCGTGCTCCCGAGCTTTGCCTTTCCAGGTTTCGGCTCCCGGCTCGCCGGCGCCAGGCACTGTCCAAAATCTCCACGCTTCTTTCCCATCCGCAATGGAGAATGCGGCCAGGAATCCACGCGCGCCTTGCTCGCCGCCAGCGCTGCCGGAGACGACCAGGTCTCCGGCTACCAGCGGAGCCGAAGTAGCGTTGTAATTCTGATGCCAATCCGCCATTTCGGTGTCCCACTCCACGCGGCCTGTATAGCGGTTTAAAGCGAGTAGATGGGCGGTGTCGGTGACCATGAAAATTCGATTTCCCTTCCAGGCTGCACCGCGATTGAGGCCCACCGCGCCGCCACCCACGACGCCTTTCGTCAGGGGCCGTTTGAAATGCCAGAGGACCCGGCCGTTGCCTGCATCGAGCGCGTAGCACTCATTTCCGCCCGTCACATACATGATGCCTTCGACAACGAGCGGGGTCATCTCAAGGAAGGGAGGCCCGGGAAACGCGAAGGTCCATTTCGGAACCAGACGCGACACATTGGATTTGTCGATCTGAGCCAGTTCGGTGTAACGGTTGCCATTGAAATTGCCGTCATAGCTGGGCCAATCGGTCTGCGAAGTAACTTCTCGAAAGCGCGCGCCGGCGGCCCGCAAGAGATGAATACGGCCATCCTGGGTCTGTAAACCCAAGTCTTCCGTACTCTGATTGAGAACCGTTCCGTCAAGCTTTGTGCCGGTCGTGGTTTCCACGGTACGCCGGACCAGCGGCCGCTGAGCATTCGAACTCAGCGTGCGCACAAACCCGATCAAGTTAGCCAGCGATACGCCGGTCAGATTCGGGAATGCGGGCATGCCGCGATTCGGCAATCCCTGGTGAATCAGGGTAGTCAGCTGTTGGTCGTCCAGGCGCCGGAGCCGCCCAGCAATGGCCGGGCCGAGTTCGCCGCCCATGCCGTCTCCACCATGACAAGTCGAGCAGGTGTTCGCGAACTGGCGCTGTCCGGCATCGGTGTCGATATTTTGGGCGTAGCAAACCCCTACCGCGCACAGGGCGAGGAACAGCGAGTGAAAGCGCATAACGAGCTACATCAGAATACAACGTGAGGTTACAGCAGTACTTGCTCGCGGAAATGAAGAAGATTTCAGGGTACTTTTCCGCTAGTTTCAGCTAGAATTATTCAGGTCGCAAAACGGAAGACCGAGGAGAAATCAATGAGACAGCACTCGAAGCTTATTGCCGGACTGGCGGTCGCGGCATTCGCGCTCACAGCTTTGCCGGTATTTGCGCGGGCGGCCCAGGCGCCCGACACGACCGGCAGCACCACGAGCAAACGCAAATCGAGGAAAGCCAAAGCCACGGATTCGACCAACGCTGCCACACCCGCTCCCGCGGGGACGGCGGCGGCACCCGCACCGGCCCCGGCAACTGCGCCTAAGGCCGCCAAGAGCAAGACTCCCGCACCCAGCGCGAACGCTTCCGACAGCGATATCGCTTCCGCGAAATCACTAAGCAAAGTATGGGTCAACACCGACACCGGCGTCTATCACAAAGGTGGCCGCTGGTATGGCAAAACCAAACAGGGCAAGTTCATGTCCGAGGAGGACGCCAAGAAGGCCGGTTATCACGAAGCCAAGGCGGAAATTGGCGTAAAGAAAAATTAGAGGTATTTAAAAGGAAATCACGATGGGCCTATCTAATCTAGCGGGACAATTACTCGGCGGTCAGCAGCCAGGTTGCAATCCAAACGTACTCAGTACACTGCTGAATGTAGTAAATAGCTATCCGGGCGGCGTAAGCGGCGTGTTGGAGGCGTTCCATAAGCAGGGCCTGGGAGGAGTGGTGAGTTCCTGGGTAAGTACCGGCGCGAACCAGGCCGTCTCGCCCGAGCAGGTGCAAAGCGCGCTGGGTAACCAGCAAGTGCAGGAGGTGGCATCCAAACTGGGCGTCTCGCCGCAGGATGCAAGTTCACATATCGCGCAATGGCTTCCGGCCGTCATCGACCACCTCACACCGAATGGCCAAGTGCCCGCGGGCGGAAGTAACCTGATGGAGATGGGCGCCGGGTTGATCAAGGCGCTGTGCAAGTAGCGGTCGACAAGGAGATTGGAATTCCTATGAAGTTCACACGTACTTTGTTATTGGGTTTGGCGATGATGCTGACGGTCGCCGTCCCGCGACACGCCGCTTTCGCGGGCCAGGCCGCAGCCGCCAAGAAAGCCGCCGCCAGCGCCGATCTAGTGGATATCAATTCCGCGAGCGCCGATCAATTGCAAGCTCTGCCCGGCGTCGGGGCGGCATACTCGGACAAGATCATCAAAGGGCGGCCGTATCACGGCAAGAACGAGCTGCTAACGAAAAAGATCGTGCCCGCGGCCACTTATAACAAGATCAAGGATCTGATCATCGCCAAACAAAAATAGACTTGCCGCAATTGGTGAGGCGATCGGCTGTCTGGAGACGCGCTGAATCGATCGAGGGAAGCGAGCGGAGTGGGCGAACGCGGGTTTATAAGTACACGAAAGCGGCACAATTTTCACCTTTTCTCAGCGGTTAAAAGGCATCTCGTTAATCCAATGAAAGCCGCGGTTCACTAACAGATATTTAGAGACGTCGAACCGGCGCAGGCGGACAGAAAGCGCGTCAGCGCCAAATTGGCCTTCAATCAGAACGTGGTCTGGGTCGAGTCGGGAATGGTGAAGCACGTTCTGGTTCTCGTTGGGTCGAGAGAGAGTAACCGTGCTCTTTCCGCTGTCGTATTTCGCGGCCCATGCCTGAAGGGAATTGTCCATCAGGCGTATCTGGAAAGAAGTGGGAAATTCGAGGATCAGCTTGTTCCAGCGCGTGGTATCCGTGAGCAGCGGCGGACGCGCCTGGCCGTTGAGGCTGAATTTTTCGACATCGTAGAGGCCGTAGATGGGCGGGCGCTGGGGATGAAGATGGCTCTGGACATATCCTGTCCGGCCGCTCCAAATTTGACTAAGAACCCAGTAGCCCACAAACAGAATTTGGACGCTCACGGCGGCAATGCGCGCCCAGCGGCGGCGAAAGGCGGGCGCAGATAGATCGGCCGGCGCTGTAGCGCGATTGAGCACCAGGAAATCCGCGGCCCGGCGCAAGTCGGGCGCGAGGAGGAAAACTGCCATCAAAAGCAGGTTCACCGAGTACAGCTTCACGGGAACGTCGTAGCAGAAATTGAGAGCGACGATGTTCGTCAGCACTGCCGCGGCGACCATCGCCCCCAAAGTGGTTGTGCGGCGGGTAAGGAGCAACAGACCGCCGCTGATCTCGGCGGCTCCCGAGAAAATCACGTAAGCGGGCGAAGCGCCCATAAAAGACCAGAGCGCGCCCATCGGAGAGAAATCGCCATAGGTCTCGGTGAGCTTGCTGAAGAACGGATATGGGAACTGCAGCGGAAAGACCTTCACAAAACCGTAGAAAAGCAGCGTAAGAGCGAGCGTATACCGGATCAGAACGCGCAGCCAGGCGTAAAGATATTCATATTCAGTGCGCTGGCGATCAACAACGGACCATATAAACGCGGTGGCAATGGCGAAGATCACGTAGAGCAAGTTTTCAATGTAGGCCAGAGTCGTGTCGCCGCTGCCGGTCGGAAAATAAGTGGTGATTTGGCCGCCGAGACCGAAAATGTGAATGGCCACCCATGGTGTAAGTACGTCCCAGAAATTGACATAGACCTTGGTCAGGAAAGACAAGCCCGGAATGACGTTTAGCAGCGAGATACGACCGCTTCCGGGAGCGGTATAGAGGGCGAAGTAGCAGCAGACAAAGCGGAAGAAGATTCGATGCGCAAGACTCCAGCGCGCCGATTGCATCATGACCGGCTCCTCTGGCAACATGTTTGCCATTTGTATTTCCGTTATTCTATCTGTGATCTTGCAGCAAGCGGACCTCGAATGTGAATACGTAATCGTCGGCTCCGGCGCGGGCGGCGGCGCGATCGCGGCACGCTTAGCGGAAGCCGGGAAAAAAGTGGTAGTGCTCGAAGCCGGGGGCGACCCATGCGAGCTCTCCGGCGGCGACGCGCTCGAGCCAAATGGGAATCGACTGCCGTTCGACTATCAGACGCCCGCCTTCCACGCGTTCGCATCCGAAAACAGCGCGATGAAATGGGATTTCTTTGTCCGCCACTATGCGGACCAGCCCGAGGCGCGGTGCGATCCAAAATTCGTGGCCGAGAGAGGCGGCGTTCTCTATCCCCGCGCGGGAACCCTGGGCGGGTGTACGGCCCATAATGCCATGATTTTCGTATACCCGCAGGATTCCGATTGGGACTACATTGCGGAGAGCACCGGAGACGCAAGTTGGCGGCCGGAATCCATGCGGCGCATTTTCGAGCGCCTCGAGAACTGCCACCATCGCCCATTTTTCCGGCTGCTCGCAAAGCTCGGGATCAATCCCACGCGTCACGGCTGGCGCGGTTGGCTGCACACCGAAAAGGCGCTCCCTATGGCCGCGCTGCGTAATCAGTCTCTTCTCGAAACTGTGCTCGATTCGGCGGTGGAGGCGTTTGCCGAAGACGGACATCGCATTCGGCGGATTCGTTGGGCGCTCGAAAGCGGCTTCGATCCTAACGACTGCCGGATGGCTCGCGAGAACGCGGTGGGCATCCGCTACACGCCGCTGACCACGCACAATCATGCCCGCTTCGGCGCGCGCGAGCGGCTGCTGGACATCGCGCGGCGCTATCCGGACCGCCTGCGCATTATCTTGAATGCGCTGGCGGCCAAAGTTTTGTTCGACGAGAACAATCGCGCCGTAGGAGTGGAATACCTGGAGGGTGCAAAACTCTATCGGGCGCATAATCGGCCGAGCAGCGATCCCGGCATACCGCGCACCGTCCGCGCCTCGCGCGAGGTCGTTCTCTCCGCCGGCGCCTTCAACACTCCCCAGTTACTCATGTTGTCGGGTGTCGGACCGGCGGACGCTTTGCGCAAGCACGGTATTCCAGTGCGCGCGGATCTACCGGGAGTGGGCAGAAACTTGCAGGACCGATATGAGATTGGCGTCGTGAACCGGATGAACTTCAAAGCATGGGAGGTCTTCGACGGCGCCAAATTCTCGCCCGGCGATCCGCAATTCCGCGAATGGGAGAACCGCCGCCAAGGAATTTACGCCACCAACGGCTCGGTACTTACTTTGTTCCGGCACTCGCCGGACTCCGGAGGCGTTCCCGATCAATTCTGTATGTGTTTGCTCGCGAAGTTCAACGGATATTATCCAAAATATTCACGCGATTTTGCGACGAATCTGAATTACCTTACGTGGGTCGTTCTTAAGGCTCACACGCGGAACCACGCCGGCGAGGTTACGCTGCGGTCGGCCGACCCGCGTGATACCCCGGCGATTGATTTCCGTTACTTTGCCGAGGGAGGCGACGAGGATTTGGATGCCGTGGTGGACGGCATTCGATTTGTCCGCAAACTGACTGCGCCTCTTAAAGAACAGGGTCTCATCGCCGAAGAAGAATTGCCGGGCGATCGTTTGACCACGGACGCGGAGTTGCGGGAATTCGTGCGGTCCAATACCTGGGGTCACCACGCCTCTTGCACTTGCCCGATTGGCGAAGTGTTATCCAGCGACTTCCGCGTGCGCGGGGTGGAGGGTCTCCGGGTAGCGGACGCTTCTGTTTTCCCCCGAATTCCCGGCTTTTTTATCGCCAGTTCGGTGTACATGATCGGCGAAAAAGCGGCCCAAGTCATCCTGGAACAGCACAAATAGTGATATCATTCCGTGAATCGATTCAGTAAAACTACGGGAAAGGCATGTAATTGTGGATTCTACCCAGCTCCTGGCAATGAGCCAGGAACAGTTAGACGATTTGTTCAAGAAGAGCAACAGCGGCCCCATTCCGGACGGCGAAGCAAAGGGAACCGCTATCATTGCTCCGGGAACGAAATTCAGCCCTGAAATCGCCGAATTCGTCAGCATATTTGCCTGGCATGGAAAGACGTTCGACGGCAAGCGCGGCGTACTGACCAATCGCATTACGCCGTTCGGCTTGAATGCGATCGTGGCCGAAGTCTATAAAGACAAGAGTTGGCTCGACGGCAACGAGTGCATTGTGCTCGATTACTCGAAAACGTCGATGATCGCGCATTGGATACGCGACGAGATAAGACAGATCGAGGCGAAGTTATATCTCGGCAAAGTGTATTGGGATAAAAAGCGGCTCATCGATTTTTGCTTGCAGTTTTGACTTAGGCTGCGAAGCCGCCATGACTCCTCAGTCGAGCTTCATGATCCTAGCGCCGGTCGAACCCCGGCGCGAGCAGGAACTGCGTGACCTGCTGTCATCCATGAACACTGCCGTGGGCCGGGTCGATGCGAACAATGCGCTGCTACCGTTTGGGCAATTTGAAGGCATTCATTTTGCGCGCATCGTCCTCCTGGACGATCCAACGCAAAACGATATCGAGATCTATGGGCTGCCCAGCCCCACTTTTCCGCTCTATTTGGCCTTGCTCGCGGATGTGGATGGGAGCGCCGAAGATTTTCTTACGCAACTTCTCCGCGACTGCCCAAAAGGTCTGCGAATCATCTTTGCCTGTTGCCAGTTCCCGCCCGGTGACGATTTAGCTGCCTGGATACAAGCCCATCGCGTGAAACCGGCCGCCAATTATATAAACTGGCGTGGACGCACAGTGCGCCAGCTTCGCGAAGAAAGCGCGCTGCATGCGACGCTTGCCGGCTATAGCCGCGAATTGGCTGATAAACCGGCCGCCGAAATTCATCGAATACTGCGCGAGTATGTGGACAAGGAGACTTCGTCCGGACGCCTGCAACTTACTCCGGAAGCCTCGACACCGATCGGTTGGACACTAAGCAACCTAGCGAACCTGATTGGGGTTCCACTAGCCCTGCTGGCGCTTTCCCCGTTCCTACTCGTATATCTTCCCTTCTTCGTCGTTCTGTTGCGCAGCAAAGAGCGGTGCGATCCGGAGATCTGCCCGCCGCCCGGCAGCGCCCACGCCGCCAAACTCTCGGCGCTCGAAGATCACTACGTCGCCAATCAGTTCAGCGCCATGGGCACTCTGAAGCCCGGTCTATTCCGGCGTTCTACGATCACTTTCGTTCTATGGCTGCTCGATTACACCGCTCGCCACATTTACAATCGCGGACATTTAGCCCGTGTGAGCACGATTCATTTCGCGCGCTGGGTATTTCTCGATCAAAAACGGCGGCTTTTTTTCGCAAGCAACTATGACGGAAGTCTCGACAGTTACATGGATGATTTCATCAACAAAGTGGCGTTTGGACTGAATGTCGTCTTTAGCAACGGAGTCGGATATCCCAGAAGCAGTTGGCTTCTCCTGGGTGGAGCGAAAAGCGAGCAAAAATTCAAATATTTCATCCGGCGACATGAGCTGGCGACGGAGGTTTGGTACGACGCACATCCGGGGCTGACGACATCCGATCTCGAGAGGAACACGCGTATCCGCCAGGGATTGGAATCGTCGTTGACGGACAAGGAGGCACAAGAGTGGCTAGCGCTTCTTTGACCGCGGTCGATTTCGCCGATATCCAAGGGATAGTCCGCTTCGGCTATAAGTACATGACCGAAGCGAGTTACGTGCTCTTGGAAATCAAGGATGCAAACGCGGCGCGGGTTTGGCTCGGCAGTGCCCCGGTCTCGTCGGCAAGAGCGCAGAAGCCGCCGCCGCCCACTGCTCTACAGGTGGCGTTCACGGCAGCGGGGCTCCAGGTGTTAGGCGTGCCCGCGGTAGTGATGTCCGGCTTCTCGAGCGAATTCGTATCCGGAATGGCGGGCGAAGATAGCCGCTCCCGGAGGCTCGGAGACGTGGGCGCAAACGCACCGGAGAGCTGGCGCTGGGGTAAGCCTAGCCGCGCGCCGCACGTGATAGCGATGTTCTTCGCGCAACCAGGCGGACTCAGTTCATGGATGAACACGTTGTGCGATCGAGCTTGGGACAGCGCATTTCACGTCCTCGATACGCTCGCGACGACCGATCTTCATGGTAAAGAACCGTTTGGATTTACCGACGGAATCAGCGAGCCGGAATTGGATTGGGAACTCCGCCGGCCCTTCGTGGCCGATCAGTTGGAGTATACGAATACGATCGCGCTGGGTGAATGTCTTCTCGGTTTCAAGAACGAATATGGAAAATATACCGATCGCCCGTTAGTCGAAGCCGGTGAATTACCGGCGGCGGAAGACGATCCCAACAAACGGGACCTGGGGCGCAACGGCACTTATTTAGTCATGCGGCATCTGGAGCAGGATGTGCGCGGCTTTTGGCAATTTCTGGATCGCGCCTCCGGATCGGTCGCAAGCGAGCGCGACAAACTAGCCGAAACCATGGTCGGGCGGACGATCGAGGGCGATCCGCTAGTTCCAGCGAACGGAAAAAATGAATTCACGTATGAAGCGGATGAGAATGGCTTGCGCTGTCCATTCGGCGCACACGTGCGCCGCGCTAACCCGAGAACCGCCGATTATCCCGCCGGAGTCCGCGCCGGGCTCGACAAGTTAGTGCATCAATTGGCCTTGCAACCAAGAAAGTTTCGCGATGACCTGATCGCATCGACTCGCTTTCATCGAATCGTGCGGCGAGGCCGCGAGTACGGCCCCGGCTTGTCGCGCGAAGACGCTTTGCTTCCGGCTCCGCCCGGAGATCCGGAGCGCGGTCTGCATTTCATCTGCCTGAACGGCAACATCTCGCGCCAATTCGAGTTCGTGCAAAACGCGTGGCTGATGAATTCGAAGTTCAACGGAATGAGCGGCGAAAGCGATCCGCTACTCGGGAATCGGGAACCGATCGTGGGCGGCGCGTCCACTGACACTTTCGGCATTCCTCGCGAGACCGGCCTCGTCTCTAAAATTTCGGGACTCCCGCAGTTCATCAAGGTGCATGGCGGCGCTTATTTTTTCTTGCCAGGCCTGCGCGCATTACGCTACTTTGTCAAAGCCGGAGCATGAAACGCTTCGCACGGAGGGATCAGTTAGACGATGGGGTGGTTCATGAAATGGCTCATCAGAATCGTAGTCGTGGTCGCACTCGCCGCAGTCGCGATCTTTATTTGGATCAAGCTGAAAGCGCCTAAGCCAGGGCATGTGAAAGACGAGGCATTACTGGTCGGCCGGGACTCCTCCACGTTCCCAGCCGCGGATGAAGACTATTTCCATGACATGGACGGCGCTCCGGCCCTTACCCCGGATGAGATCAAAGGCCGCAATACCTGGATTGTCTGGAGCGGCGGCAACGATCGCTTATGGAACACGTTGAGCTACAGAAGTTTTGGCGCTCTCGACTTTCTGAAGACCATATCTTCGAATCCCGCTCTGAAGAATAGCCGCGACAACCGCTGGGAATATCTCGGCCTGGTAAATGAGCCCTGCTTCGACAAGGCGACTGGTCCCGATCCGAAGCGCTATGGCCTGTGGCTCGATAAGCGCTCCGCCGGCTGTCCGGCCGATCCTTTCGAGAATGAAACAAAATATCCGGGAGTCAAAATCGGGGCGCGCGGTAAAAATATCGACGCCGGCTCTTTCTATGGTTATGCTACCGGAATCGTCGGACTGCGGCTATTTCCGAACCCGAGCTTCGACGAGCGAGCCGCGAGTAAGTGGGACCCGGTGCGTTACTATAACGATCCTTCTTACTACAACAGCAAGGATCTCGTCCGGCCGTACCGGGTGGGCATGAGTTGCGGCTTCTGCCATGTTGGCCCCAATCCGGTCAAGCCTCCGGCCGATCCCGATCATCCGAAATGGGAGAATCTCAGCTCCAATGTCGGCGCGCAATATTTTTGGATTGATCGCATCTTCTATTGGCAGATCGGCTCCAATGCGCCGGACACGAGCCCATCGGCGCACGACCATAATTTCGTCTACCAACTCTTTCATACTTCGAGGCCAGGATCGCTCGATACCTCGCTTGTCTCGAGCGACAACATCAACAACCCGCGAACTATGAACGCGATCTATCTCCTGGGACCGCGTTTGAACGAGGCCAAACGCTGGGGCCAGGAGACGCTCGCGGGCGGCGAGTTAAACAACAAGCAGTTCAACGACTATATGCCTTCCGGACCGCTGACGGAGTATTTCCGCAAGCCGGACACGGTTTGGACCCCGCGCGTCTTGAAGGACGGCTCCGATTCTGTGGGAGCACTTGGCGCGCTCAATCGCGTCTTCCTCAACATCGGCACATTCAGCGAAGAATGGCTGCTGCATTTCAACCCGCTCGTGGGAGGCAAGCCGATCACGCCGATCGAAATTTCCGTTTCACGCGCCAACTCGGCCTATTTCAAAGCAACCGAAGCGCAAACGCCTGCCATGGCGGCATTTTTTCTCAAGACCACCGGCGCGCATCATTTGCAGGATGCTCCAGGCGGCGAACAATACTTGACCAAAGACAAGGCGCTGCTCACACGCGGCAAAATCGTTTTCGCGGAGACGTGCGCGCGCTGCCATTCGAGCAAGTTGCCTCCCGCCGCGCCCGGCCTCGACCCGAACGGCTGCAATGGCAAGGACTATTTAGGATGCTGGAATAAGTATTGGGATTGGACCAAGACGCCCGAGTTCAAAGCGCAAATGCGGAAGATTGTCCTGGCCGACGATTTTCTGAATGACAATTATCTTTCCGCCGAGTTCCGCGTTCCCGTGACGCTCTTACACACCAACGCATGCAGTCCACTCGCGACCAACGCCATCGGAGGAAATATCTGGAACGACTTTTCTTCGCAGTCATACAAAGATTTGCCGTCTGTGGGTCAAATCACCTGGTACCATCCGGTTTCCGGAGAGGCTCGCAAATACACCATGCCGGCGGGTGGACGAGGGTACACACGTCCACCTTCGCTCGTCAGTGTATGGTCGACCGCGCCCTTTCTGTTGAATAACAGCGTAGGAAAATTCGAAGAGAGTCCGTCGGTAGACGCGCGCATGCGCTCCTTCAATGATTCCATCGAGAAAATGTTGTGGCCGGAAAAACGCGATCGCGACGACGTGCTCGGCGCGAAGATACCGGGCCGAATCGACCGGACCACGACGCGGAGTTTCCTGCATGTGGCAAGCGGCTTTCTTCCCGATGCGCTGCAGCGGCTGCGCGCACCTTCGCAGCGTCTGCTGCCGTGGATATTCGGCGATGATGGCTTACAAATCGGGCCCATCCCGGCCAATACTCCAGTGGGTCTTCTCACGAACCTTAATCCACTGTCCGAAGGTCCCGACCCGGCCAAGCGGATCGAGCACGCCGGCAAGCTGGTGGACTTGCTCATTCGCATGAAACTCGATCTCTTGAAATTGCCCTCTAATGCGACCGACGATCAGGCGCGCCAAGTGCTCATAAACTTGGTCGATCCGCTGCTTGAATTGAGCAAGTGTCCGGATTTGATCGTGAATCGCGGCCACTATTTCGGAACCGGCTACGTAGAACCTGGGCAACCAAACCGGGCCCAAGAAGCGGCGCTCAGCGACCAGGACAAGCGGGCGCTAATCGAATTCGTGAAGACTTTCTAGGACTCGATCGCGGCCTGCATCATCGCCCTCGCATAACCCACGTTGAAAGCATAACCAGCATATGAACCGCCGCCGGGGTAAGTGGATTTAAAGCCCGCGGAAGTAAGCTCTGAGTCGTTTTTATCGACATCCAGCGCGCGCGGATGCTCGGGATACATAAGCCGCGGATATTTCAACTTGACGAGCTCGCGCATAACGCCAAACATATCTACTTGGCCCTCGTCGATAAACACTTCGGAATACTGTTCGTAAGGCTTACGAACCCGCACGTTGCGATAGTGAACGTGGTTAATGCAATCCTTCTTCATGAAATAACGGCAGACCTCGACCGGGTTCTCGCCCATCTCGCGAGTTACTCCGCAATCGAAGGTGATGCCGTTGAACGGGCTCGGAACAATGTCCACCAGCTTCTTCCAACCCGCCACGGTTCCCATGATCTGCCCCGAGCCGCGGCTGATCGGCGCGGGGGGATCGTTCGGATGCAAGGCCAGCCGCACGTTCGATTCTTTGGCCACGGGGACAACCGCCTTTAAAAAATAGGTGACGTTGTTCCACATTTCGTCCAAGCTGTGGGCACCTTCGTCGGGCTTGGGCTCGAGGCCCTTCATCCGCTCATAATCGAAAGCAGTATAACCGGCGCCGGCTCTTCCGGGTTCGTAGTAATAGCCTTCCATCGCGCGATGCGCATAGAAGTTGTATTCAATGACCGGCAAACCCACCTTACCGGCGGCACGAATCGACTGCTGCACTTTTTCGATTTCTTCATCGCGTCCGGGGCGCCCGTAAATCGTATTCGGAAAACCCGCAATCATGAGATTCCCGAGCGTAAGGCCCGCCGATTTGACCGTGTCCATCATCTGCTGAAGCTCGCTCTCCTGCCACGGGAGGCCGCGCGGACCGCCGCGCAATACGTATTCGACGCCAAGCTGTTTTACCTCGCGCAACGAAACCTTTTCGAGACGGCCGACGCCCAAACACAGCTTGGGCGTGTTCGGACCCTCCACTTTTGGCCAATCATTGAATGCCGCGGACGCCCCACGCGGCAAAGAGGAGCCGAGCGCCGATGCGCCCAGGGCTTTCATGACGTTTCTTCGCGAAAGATGTGTTTTCATACGCAGCTTCGCTGGAGATTATGTCAAATGTGAAATCAGATTAATGCGTGCTGTCGATACTCCACTCGCCGCCGCGTTTGGAAAGAGTAAATGTGACGAGCAATTCAGGGCTCTGCTTTTCCGTTCCATCCGAAAATGTTTCATCTACCTGCCGGCGACAAACCACCGTAGCGCGTTGGCCCTCGATTTGCGCCGCCGCGGCGGGAGTAATGGTCATTCGGATCGAGGTCACCGGTGCGAGCTGCGCCTTGATGGTCCGCCGATCCAGACTGCGATGAAGTGCCGTAATGCCTTCCACATCTTTGGTGTTCCAGGCGTTGACGTACCGTTGGAGAACGGCGGCAACGGCGTTCGCAGCATCGGCCATTTCACGGGAATGCAAAGCCGCCAATGCCTGTTCCGCGCGCTCACGCGTCAACTCCGCAAGCGCCGTTTTCTCTTTCAATGCGGCGAGAGCCTGGCGCGCCTGACCAGCCAGCGCACCGTCTGGATGTTTGCCAAGAAAATCTGCTAGCGCTTGTTGATCTTCCCGGTCGACGGCGTTCCAATCGTTCTGCTCATCCAACGCCTTCTCGTCCTGCTGCAGTCCTTGCAATAGGTCGCGATTATTCCACTGGATTTGTGCGAGCTTTTCATCCGACGCCGGGTCAATCATTCCAAGCGCTGGCTCCGGGCCGCGAACTCTTAGCGGTCTACGATACGGCCGCAGTACCGCTTTCGCGCGCCGGGGAGATTCGATAGCCGCTTTACTTTTCCTCGCGACCGCAATATCTTTCTTCGGTTCAGGTGGAAGAACATATTTCTTGGCGGCCATATCCGGAGCGCCGGCGGTCTTGCCATATCTTGCTCCAAAGAACGCGGCGCCACTTATGAGCAATATCGCAGCAGCCACTCCAAGCGCCTTCGCGCGATTCCAGCCCACGTCTGTAACTTCTGGTGTGGGCAGTGGATCTGGGATAGAAGTCAAAACGGCGGTAACAGCTTCGGGAACCGGCTCGGGCGTGACTATCTCGGCTTCCGCCGAAACAGATGTTCCCGGCGCCTCGAGCGCGCGGTCGATAAGTTGCAAACGCTTCTGCAATCGCGGTTCGCCCGGATACCGGTGCAGCGCGTGCACCAAGCGTCCTCGAAACCGCGGTAAATTCTCTACCGGCTCCGAACGGCTCACCTCGGCGAGTACGTTGCTGACATACTCCTCGCATAACTCGCGCTCAATCGGCTGCCAGATGTGGGCGGGCGCCCGCCAATGCGCGTCCAGCCCCTCCGCGAGGCTCAGCATCGATTCCGCCAAGCGCCAATCCGTGCCGGTGATCGCACCTGCGCCGTCCAGTATCTTGTCGAAAACGCGACGGCGCAAACCCTCGGAACCGAGGCTCACATCGGCAGCCCGCCGAAACGCGTTCAGCGCCATACCAAGACGTCGCGCGTCAAGCGCTCTCTCGGCTTCCGTTAATAGTTGATCGACATCCGCAGATCGAGCATGTTCAGTTAGATCGCTGATCACTTGCGCCACCTAACATACTCGCGCAGACATGGGACGTAGGCTGTACTAGAAGTTCCAGTGGTACCACCGTGAGTTAAAGCAGCCTACGCGCCATGGTAGCATACGTTTTTCTCTTCGGGCGACCTTGGCTTTCCGCGCTGCACAAGATGACCAAATCATGCATTTTCGCCTTAATCTGTGCTCTTTTCGTTGCCCCTAATTTGTTTTCCCAATCTGTTCCCATTTCGAGCGTTCCAGGCTTGGCCGGCGCCCTTCCGGCGGCAAGCGCCTGCGCGGGAAAGTCCAGTCTTGCGTGCGGGATTCCGAATCTATATGGTCCTTACGGCTTGGTCCTGCCCATTCCGGACGGCCGTACGGCGCATTTCGATTCAAGTTTCCAATCGAACTTTATGGCGCTCAACACCGCCATTGCCACGCAATTGACCCTGCTCCCGCTCGCGAGTCCAGCGTCCAGCTTTATCTATGAGTACGACCCCACAACCGGCGTCTATTCCCGTTCGGCAGAAAGCTTCGGCCCTGTTCTAACGGAGCGCGCCGAAACCATAGGGAGGCACAAGTTTTATTTCGGTGGCACTTTTCAGCGCTTCCGGTTTAACAAACTCGATGGCGTCGATTTGCATAATTTTCAGGCCGTGTTCGATCATCAAATCACGACTCCCACCGGAGATTGGCGCGAGCAGTTTATCTCGACGCAGAACTCGATCGATCTGAAGATCAATCAATTTACGGTCTTCGGCACGTTCGGACTGACGAATAGGATCGATCTATCCGTCGACATTCCCTTTGTGCAGGTCGGCTACAACGTAAGTTCGTCCGCAACTATCAACCGCATCGTAAATACAGAGCCAATATTTACACCCACAGCAAACGGCATCAGCGTCGATTGCTGCGCGAGCAGCGGCGGACCCGGACCTTACGGTCCCAATTGGGGCTACTATTTCGATCCGAATAACAAGCAAGGCAGCATTCAACGCAGCTTTTCGAACAACCAGCTCTCGGCGGATAAGGGTAACCTCTATTTCAACCCAAGCAACAGCAGCGCCGCCGGAATTGGAGATGTGACCTTTCGCCTGAAAGGCACGGTATATCGGAGCGATCGGATGGTCCTCGCGCTCGCATCGGACTTGCGACTGCCGACCGGCGACGAGAGTAACTTCCTCGGCTCCGGCGCCTGGGGAGTGAAGCCGTTCGCAGCTCTCTCCGTTCGCACCGGATGGCTGACACCGCACGTGAATTTAGGCTATCAATGGAACGGTTCCTCCTACCTGGGCGGCAGTATCTGGAATGGAACGAAGGACAAGCTTCCGGACTTTGCCTTCTTCTCCGTTGGAACGGACATAGGCCTAACGCGCAGGCTGACTGCGGCGATAGATTACATCGGCCAGGAATTAATCAGCGCGCCGCGGGTAACTAGCTCGACTTATACGTCGCTTGGACCTCTCGTCTCCACCGGTCAAGTGGGGACCTTCCCGACGATCAGCACCATCGATAAAGAAACTTACAACCAAAGCAACGCCGCACTCGGTTTAAAATATAACTTTTTCGACCGGCTGATCGTGAGCGGCAATCTGCTGGTGGCGCTAAACGAAGGCGGTCTACGGCAGAGGCTCACACCCCTGATCGGCTTATCGTACTCGTTCTGAGCACTCAGATCAGTGGTGGTTGTGCCGCCACTGCCAATACGCCCGTTGATCGTTGCGCCGCAGCCTCCGGTAATCCCGGTGCGGGCGGTGAGTCTCCCCGAGCCAGTGGTCGTAGTACACGCCCTCCCGGTTGTCCCAGGTGTGATAGTCGGAATAATAGGGGTCATAGGCGCGGTAACCCACCGTCACACGGCCGCGGCCACAACCCGCTACTAGGCCCGCCCACAGCAAAAGCGTCCCAACTGCAAGTATTTTCTTGGACATAACAGCTCCTCCCACTCTTTGACTCCAAATCTCCCAAGAAGCGTTCATTCGCTTGCCGGCGTGCCTAACCGCCGCGGTTCCAGTACAGTCTAAGGATCAGCCGGATGGAATGGACCGACTCAGCGGCCGCCGAAGAGGCCCGCAAAGGAAATCAGCGCGCCTTTGGTGCGTTGGTGGAGCGCCATAGCCGTTCGGTGTTTCGTTTGGCTTTTCGTATGACTGGAAATGAACAGGACGCCGAGGATCTGGTCCAAGAGACTTTTCTGAAGGCGTACAAGCAATTACACCGGTTCGATGGCCGCTCGGCATTTGGCACCTGGATCTATCGGATTGCGGCGAACTGCTCGCTCGATTTGATTCGGGTCCGCAAGAACCGCGCCGAGCGGCAAAGTTCCGCGACCAATAGCGAAACCATGGACTTACTTGATCAAGTGGCCGCGCCGGGCCCATCACCGGAACGCCTGGCGCGCAGCACTCAAGTGGCGAGCCTTCTGAAGCCGGCGCTCGAGCAACTTACCGATCTGGAACGCACGGCTTTCGTGCTGCGCCACTACGAAGGCTGCGGTATCGCGGAAATTGCCAGCACGCTGGGCGTCGAAACAAATGCCGCCAAGCACAGCGTATTCCGCGCCGTCCAGAAGCTGCGGCGCGCGCTGCAGCCCGTTGCGGAGGTGGCGCAATGATTCATTTGGACGAAGAGCAGCTCACGCTGGCTTACTACGGCGAGGTGGATGCGGAATCTCTGCGCCACATCGATCATTGTCCGGCATGCAAAACGCAGTTCGACCGAATCAAAGCTTCGCTCGATAATTTTCCGGAGTATCCGGCGCCGGAGCGAAGCGATTCCTACGGAAACGACGTCTGGCTTCGGCTGCTTCCGCAGTTAGCCGTGAAAAGCCGGCGGCGGCTGTGGCTGAACTGGTGGACCATGGCGCCCGCATTTGCCAGTCTCGTCGTGATCGCGTTCCTGGCCGGAATGCTCACACAGCGCAACCGCCAAGCGCCGGCGATAACGGCCGAGGCCCGCGAACGCGTGCTGTTGATGGCCATGAGCGATCATTTGGAGCGCTCGCAGATACTTCTTCTGGAACTGGCGCATGCGGCGCCCGGTGCGAGCGAGTTGAAAACGGAACAGACTCGTGCGCGTGACTTAGTAACCGAGAACCGGCTGCTTCGCGATACGGCCACAAGCGCGGGCGACACCTCCCGCGCGGCATTGCTCGAGGATCTCGAACGTGTTCTGCTCGCGGTCGCCAACAGTCCGGCGAGCGAAAACGCTGAGGATCTGGACGCGCTCAAAGCGCGTATCCAAGGTAACGATCTTTTGTTTAAAGTCCGGGTGATGAGCGCCAGTACGCGCCAGGAAGGACGGAAATTATGATTCGCAATTTTCTTATTTTCATGATGCTCGCGGCGCCCCTCGTGGCGCAGGAAGACTCCGATTATCAAAAAGGACTCGCGTCACTCGACGCGCGGCAATGGGATCAGGCCATCGCCGCATTCGATGCCTCCGCCGGCCACAAAGGGGCCAATGGCGACGGCGCGCTCTATTGGAAGGCCTACGCGCTGAACCGCGCCGGCAGGCGCGACGAGGCTTTGAGCACGATCGGCGTTTTGCGGCAAAACTACGCCGCCAGCCGTTGGAACCGCGACGCGCGCGCCTTGGAACTGGAAATTCGCGGACAATCCGGCGAGCGTGTCAGTCCCGGTCATGAGCCGGACGAAGATCTCAAGATTCTCGCGTTGAATAGCTTGATGCAGTCCGATCCGGAGCAGGCCGTGCCGATTCTACAAAAGCTGCTTGCCAGCAACAACTCGGTAAAAGTCAAAGAGAAGGCCCTGTTCGTCCTGACACAAAGCAGGTCGCCGCAAGCCAATAAGATTCTGAACACCATCGCGCACGATTCGTCTAATCCGGAGTTGCAGCTCAAAGCGATCCGCTACATCGGAATGATGGGCAACGCCGATGCACGCAAAGAGCTGGGCGACATCTACAATGCATCTTCCGACGAGAATTTAAAACGAGCGATCCTGCGCAGCTTCATGCAATCCGGATCGCGCGATTTCCTGCTCAACGCGGCGAAGGGCGAAAAGAATCCCGATCTGCGCCGCGAGGCGATTCGCCAGTTGGCGCTCACTGGCGGCCAGGACGAGTTGTGGCAGCTCTATCAATCGGAACCCACGGTCGAGGGCAAGGAAGAGATCCTCAAATCTATGTTTTTGAGCGGAAATTCCGCACGATTGGCGGAAGTCGCCCGCACGGAAAAGGACCCTCGCCTGCAATCTGCGGCGATCAGATCGCTAGGGCTGATGGGGGGCAATGGCCGTAGCGACGTGCTGGTTTCCATCTACCGGTCAGGAGCCAATCGCGAGGTCCGCGAAGCTGTGCTTAATTCGCTGTTTCTGCAGCAGAACGGTAAGGCGCTGGTGGATCTGGCTCGCGCTGAAAAGGATCCGGCGATGAAACAGGAGATCGTAAAGAAAATGTCGCTGGTCCATTCCAAAGAAGTGACCGACTACATGATGGAGATTCTGAGATGAAGCTGCTCCTGCTCGCTCTTGTTGCCGGCGCCGCACTGGCGCAAGCGCCTCGGCCGAATTTAACAAATGCAAAGTTCGATAGCCGGGCGTTCTCCGGCAACCTCGCCTCGCAAATCCAATCGTCGGCGCCAGCGTGGTTCGGTTACGCCATCAAGACCGCGCGCGGCGATCATCAAAGCTGCTGCTGGAACGAATCGAATCTGGCCGGCTGCCGGCTGGAGGGCGGTTCGGGGACCACAATCACCGGCCAGGTTTCGAACACCGCCATTCCACTGGAAGGAACCGATACGCTCGCCGTTCTATTTCGCGTCGAAAACAATCGCGTTGAAAAGGTCCATGTGTATTCGCTCGATTGTCCACTCGATGCCGGCGGGCTCTCGTTTATTTGGTTGACGGACGTGCCAGGCGCCGCGAGCATCAGCTACCTGGAAAAACTCATCGCCTCTTCCACATCCGAGCGCCGCCTCGACGGCGCTCTTTTTGGGATCTCGCAACACGATGTACCCGAAGGTCTCGATGCGCTGATTCGCCTGGCCAAGAGCGATCCATCCGCTCACACCCGCGGTCAAGCACTTTTCTGGCTGGCGCAAAAGGCCGGGCAGCGGGCTTCTTCCACGATTCAGAACGCGATCGAAAACGATCCGGACACGGGCGTCAAAAAGCGCGCGGTATTCGCGCTCTCGCAATTGCCGAAGGACGAGGCCGTCCCGAAGTTAATCGAGATCGCACGCAACCAGAAAAATCGAGAAGTGCAGAAGCAGGCGTTCTTCTGGCTCGGCCAGACGCACGATCCACGCGCCTTGGCATTCTTCGAGCAGGTTCTCAACAAATAAGTTATTCGTTGCCCGCTCGCAAAGCTGCCATGCTGGATCCGGCTGCCGTAGCATTGCGCGCCGATTGAGTCGAGCGCACCGCCTGCTGAGTCTTTACGAGTGACACTTCGAGCGAGCCCTTCGACACCCGCCGCACAATCGGATTTACCAGCCAGTGCAGCGAACCTGGGATGTCGCGGCTCAACGCGATGGCTTCCAGTTCGACATAGACTCCACCATCGCGCTCCTCGAATCGCGAGAGACTATACAGCCGCCAGATGTACCCGCTGCCCTCGTCGGGAGACAACCTGCGCTGGCCGGGCTGACCGTAATTATCCACTTGCTGAACACGAGTGCTCGCGACGACGCCGTACCATTTTTTTGCACTCAGCCGCACAAAGGATTCCTGAAACTCGGCATCGAGCGCGGTCTTCGAGAACAGCGCCTTATTCAACATCACCATCGAAAATCGATTCCCGTCCTCGCATTCGTGCAAGGGCTGCGACTCGAGGACGTTCGGAGCATAGTATTCTTTGTACCGGCCGTAATCGCGAGCTACGGCCAAGACATCTTCGAGATGCGCGTCCGGTACGAAAACCGCTCCGACCCAGTGGTGAATCAGACCGTGAGGAACGCTCTTCGGAGTATTTTTGCCAACGGGTGAGGTTAGAATCTCGCCATTGCGAACGCGGCGCTGTCTGTCCGCCGATTCATCGATCCAAAGAAACGGGCTCGAAGGAGAACGCCCGGCAATGCGGGAATTCTCCGTCTGGATGTAGTCTTCCCAAGCTTTTAGCGTTTCCGGCGCGAGTGCTGCCGCCCGCGACGAAACGGAAAAGCACAGAATTGAGAGTGTTATCGCGGTAACAATCTTGGTCGTGAAGCTCGGCATTTGTTAGTATCGATGTCCAGAGCTATGGACGCGCGTCTACCGATCGTCCAGAATTGTTGTCCATTCGTCCAATTTGAGGAGTTGTTATGGACCCGGTGACTGACATCTTCACTGCCATGCGTATCGAAAGCGTGGTTTATCGCCGTCTGGAGTTAACCGCGCCTTGGGGGCTCCGGATCGAGCGGAGCGAGCAAGCCTGTTTCGGCACAGTCGTCCGCGGAAACTGCTGGCTCACTATCGAAGGAGAATCGAAACCGCTCCCGCTCACCGGCGGCGACTGCTTCTGTTTCTTTACCCGCGGCCGCGCACATACTCTGCGGGATCATCCGCGAACGCGCGCACACGATATTCAGGAAGTGATCCGTGCCGGCGAAGGCGAGGCGGTCCACTTTGGGGGCGGCGGGGTCGCCACAACTCTGGTCGGCGGCAAATTCAGCTTCGATTTGAGCAACAGCAAGCCGTTGACCGACCTGCTTCCACGCCTGATTCATCTGCGCGCGGACCAGGCGCAAGCGACGCCGCTGCAGCAGACCCTTCAATTACTTGCTTCCGAGGCGGCTCAACCGGCCGTGGGCTCGGACCTGGTGCTGCGGCGGCTCGCCGATATTCTTTTGATCCAGGCGATTCGCGCGCACATCACCTCCGACGCCTGTAAACAAACTGGCTGGCTGCGGGCTCTTTCGGACCGCCAAATTGGCTCGGCGTTGCAATCGATGCATGAAAAAATCAGCCAGCCTTGGACGGTAGCGGGATTGGCTGCAGCGGCGGGCATGTCCCGCTCGGCCTTCGCCGTACGCTTCAAGGAATTAGTAGGCGAAACGCCGCTCGAGTATCTGACACGCTGGCGCGTCTACCAAGCGGCTCGGCTGCTCCGGGAGGACGATAAAAAGTTGATCGATGTGGCGCATTCGATCGGCTACGATTCCGACGGCGCCTTCAACAAAGCTTTCAAGCGGATCATGGGCACGACGCCCGGCGATTACCGCCGCAATGGGGGCGCCCTCCCCTCCTTCGGGTGCGCGGCCGCTACTTAGGCGTCACGCCGTCCAGATGCCCTCCGGCAGTTAAAAACTGCCGCTGCCAATCGTCGGCCGAGTGCATGTCGCTTCCGTACTCTTCGGGAGTATCGCGGATCAGCGCGCGCTCGCGCAGCAGGCGCGACATCAGCAGCAATGGTTGCGGAGAATGCGCCGCCATCTCCGATGCCTTCTGCCCATTTTGAATTGCGTCTTCGACAAGACTGCCATATTGGTGCTGCAGCGAATGACGGAGCTCAGCATCCGGGAGCGGACCATGACTGCTGCTGAAACGTGCCTTCGCTTGTTCAATAGCCGGGCCGAACTCATCGCGCTCCAAACTAGCCAGGCGGAAATAGATTCCCGCCTTGCCAGGCTCGAGAGCCAGCACCTGCTTCAACAGATCTTGCGCCTGTTTGTAGCGATCGGCTCTTTGATCGGCATCGCCCGAGCGTTCAGCCAGAACCGCCTCCAGCGTCGACAATTCCATCAGCGGTCCGGATGCGAATGGAGCCAGTTCGATGGCCTGTTTCAGATGATGCTCGGCCCGTTCCGCCACATCGGAATCGGCCGAAGGCCTTACCTTGCCAGCGACAATATCCCTCAAAAGGGCTGCACCTAGTTGTTCATGCGCCTTGGCCGACGACGGATTTAAATCGACAGCTTTTTGAAGAGCTTCCGTCGATTCTTGCTCCCGGTTTTGCGCCGGCGCGGCCTTCGCCTGCTCATAGACGCAAACCGCCAACGCCAAGCAGGCGAAGAGTTTTCTTGTCATACGCACCTCTCCCCATCGTTAGGACGTTGACCTCGAATCAAGTGTTACCGCCAACGGCCTCGGTCGTAATAGTAGCGCCGGTCATCGAATCGCCGTTCCCGGCGTTCATGTTCACGCCACTCTCGATTGCGCTCTCGCCACTCTCGCGCGCGCCGCTCCTCGCGTTCACGTTCTTTCCATTCGCGCCGTTCGTGACGATTCCAATCGCGATCGTTCTGCTGGTAATAATGCCGATCGCCGTAATAGCGGTCTTGCGCGAAGCTCGCCCCGGTCATGCCCGAAAGCATCAGGGCAACAATTCCAAATTTCTTAAGCATTGCACTCTCCCCGCTTGTTGGATGACTCGCCGGGAAACCCGGTTCCCGCTGGCCGATTAATATCGATTTACTTTTCACGGCAAGTGGCTATGATCGCGATGATGGGATCTTTGCTGCCGGAGATCGCGCGCCATGGTGTTCCGCTTCTCGCAGCCGTAGTGTTCCTCGAAGCCATCGGCTTGCCGCTACCCGCTTCGCTCGCCCTGCTTGTTGCCGGAGCGAGCGCCGCGCGCGGATCGCTACGCCCCGAAGTGGCATTACCCGCCGCCTTGGCGGCCGCGCTGTGCGCCGACAACCTTCTGTATTTCGCCGGCCGCTACACCGGATGGTGGCTGCTTAGAATCCTTTGCCGTCTGTCGCTCAATCCGGAATCGTGTATCTTGCGCGCGGCCGGCTCTTTCTATCGGCGCGGACGCTTTCTTCTGCTCTTCGCGAAATTCGTGCCCGGCATCAATAGCCTGGCTCCGCCGCTTGCAGGCAGCATGAAGATGCCATATCGTCAATTCCTCTGGTTGGATCTGGCGGGCGCGTTGCTGTACCTGGGTCTTTATTGGACAGCCGGTTTTCTCCTCAGCGATCTTATCGGCGTGATCCTGAACGGCCTCGACACACTCGGCCACGCGCTCTCGATTGTGGTCGCGATCGGCGTCGTCGGCTACTTCGCGTATCAGGTTCGTTTGTGGAGCAAGAACCGCGCGCTTCGCAGCATCCCGCGCGTCAGTCCGGCGGAGGCGGCAAGAATTCTCGAAGCTGGCGATGCCATGGTCTACGACGTGCGAAGTCACGGCTATTACGAGCAAGGCGCCGCGCGGATTCGCGGCTCACAACGCCTGGAGCCCAATTCGCTCGATCAACTCACCGCGGTATCCAAAACAACGCCGCTCATCCTTTACTGCACCTGTGTGCGAGAAGCGACCAGCCTTCCGGTGGCAAATCTATTGCGGCAACGCGGCGTGCGGTGCAGTGTTCTCGTGGGCGGCTTGCGCGCGTGGAAGAAAGCTGGGTTACCGCTTGAGCCGGTGCCCCCGGAAGAAATCGTGGCCCTGCCCTCATTCGCAACTTCAAAATGATAATTTCAGCGAGAGCGTGAGCGTGCGTGGGTTGCTCGAAAAAACCTGATCCCACTGGCGGAACAAATTGGATTGCGGATCGAAGCTGCTGCGAGCCAATACTCCACTCGCGCTGTTCGGCGGATAAGGCGAGGCGAGCACATCATCTAAAAACCCGCCCGTATATTGCGGATGGTTAAAAAGATTGAACGCCCGAGCCGCAACTTCAACCCGGTAGCGCTCGCCCAGCGTGAATCGCTTGGCTAGCGTCACATCCACATCGTTGATCGGGTTCAGATTGAGAAGACTGCGGCCCCCATCGGGCAGCGTGCCTGACGGCGCGGACACAAAGCGTGCCGCTGGATTTGTAGCCAAGTAAGCCACGGTTTGTCCAGCCGTATTTCTAAGCGGTCGTGTTCCCGAGCCGAGGGCTGGGTCGCCCGAGGGATTGAGGAACACGCGATCCGAAGCGCTGTCTCCGTTCAAATTGGCATCCGATTGACTCTGCGGCGTTACCAGCGACCCGGTTTGATAGATATAGACCGGAGCGATTTCCCAGTTGCCCAGCAAATTCTTTAAAAGCCAGCTCCGATTTTTAAAAACGGGCATTTCATAAACGAGGGCCGCTGAAAGCCGGTTGCGATGGTCCAACATGGAACTGCCCTTCTCGCTCCGCAGATTTTGCGAATCCTGCGGCCGGCGCGGCGCAAAGACCGTACTCGAAACCGCCGCCGTGGAATCGTCGATATTGTGGCTCCAAGTGTACGACCCGAGGAACTGAACGCCGCGAGAGAAGCGCCGCGTCAATTGCGTTGCGAGGCCGTGATATGTGGAGTTGCCGATCGGCATGAACGCGGTAATCGGCGATCCAGGGTTGTTGAATCCGGCTGCCGCATACGACGGAACGAGGTCTCCGCCGTTTTTGAAAGCCGTTTGCAGCGGCGTGAGCGTATTGCTCAATGAATCAAGCGCCGCCTGGCTCGGCATGCTCCAATACACCGGCAGCGCATTTGCCGGCGTCACCACAGCCTGCCGGTTCAGTTGCACCTGTAAAGGAAGAAACAGGCCGCGCGTTCCCAGATAGCGCACCTCGGCGGTGTAATCCTGTGCGAAAACATGTTGAATCCCGAAGTTCCATTGAATCGATTGCGGCCGTTTCTGGTCCGGGATGTAACCCTGTGTCAAAAAGCGCGCCTGAGCCGGTGTCAGCGCGCCCACGATGGTATTCGGAAGAATGCCGCCGCCCGCTAGAAAGCCCGGACGACCGAGTCCGGAGGCGTCCACATTCGTGCTGAACTGCGGCGGCAGGCTCAATGTCCCCAGATTGTCGTAAACCACGTCATAATTGATGCCGAAGCCGGCGCGAATCGCCGTTTTCCCGCTGGTGCCCGGTGAGTAGGCGATGCCCACGCGCGGCATAAAGTTTGTTTTTTGCGGCTTCGGTTCCGTGAATGAGATAAGCCCGGGCACACTCGCCAGCGCGTTTACACTCTGCAGCCGCTCCGAGTAAGGGACTGTCTGATATTCGTAGCGCAAACCCAGATTCAGAGTTAGATTCGGCCGAATTTTCCAGGTGTCGTTTCCGTAAAACGAGAGCAGCACCTGATCACCGTAATAAACCACGTTCCCCAGACCTCGTTCGGCGGCGCCGTCGGGACTAACATCGGACAAGTACTCATTCAGATAGATCCATTCGTAATCTCCACGAGAACGCTGCGTGAAACTCGATGGCGCGATAGCTTTCTGGCCGTCAAAACCAAACTTCAGCGCGTGCGCTCCGCGCGCCCAACTTACATTGTCAGTTATCTGGTACGTATTCTGAACCGAGAATTGTGGGGCGCTCGGATCCGGTCCGAAGGAAAGACCTAACTCGTAAATGGAGATGTTCGGAAACTGATCCAGACCCGGAAATATCTCGCTCCCTGGAACGGGTATGGAGTCGTTAGAGCGATTGAATCCCAACCGGAATTCGTTAGTGAGCGATGGCGTGAATGTGTGATACTCCGACAACGTCGCCAGATACAAGTTCGTCTGGCGAATTCCGAAGAACTGTGAGGGAAAGCCTTGATGGTCCACTTGGCTGATGCGATTGAAAACGTAGCGCGCCCGCGCGAAATCCTTATCTGAAATGCTGTAGTCGAAAGATGCGACGCCGGTTTGGCCATTCTGCCAATTCGGCAGATTGCCCGCTACTTTTCCAACCGGTACGGTTACGGAGCCGATCATAACCGGCCTTCCGGAGGGAAGAGTGGAAGACGGCGATGCGGCGGCCGCCGTGCCCATATATTTTTTCAAAACCGACAAGTTCGTTTGACTGATGCCAGTGATGGACGCGAGCGCATCATAACCCGCTTGCGTCGGCACATAGTAAAAAATGGACGACGATTGGCCGATCGGGAAGTATTCCCAATTGGCAAAGAAGAACATCTTATTCTTCTTCAGCGGCCCACCCAGATTCCCACCAAACCGATTCCGGTCAAATCGCGGATGCTGCTCGCTCCTGGCAACCACGCTCTGATTGTCCGCCGCGTCTAAATTGCGATTCTGGAGATATTCGTAGACAAGACCATGGAATTCATTGGTTCCGCTCTTGATGATCTGGTTCAATTGTCCGCCCGACGAATGCCCGAATTCAGGCGAAAATTGATTCTGCAGAACCGTGAACTGCGCCACCGCGTCATTCGGGACGGTGACGAGGGGTCCGGTGGTGCTCTTGTCGTTGTTGTCTACGCCCTCGATCGTGAAGCTATTGTTCGCCGGCCGTTGGCCTCCCACCGATGGCCCCACTCCGAAACCCAATCCGCTGCTCGACGACACGCCGGCATTCAGCAGCGACAAATTGAGGACGCCGGCCCCTACGGCAGTCATGGGAACGTCCTGGATTTGCCTACCTTCAAACGTGGTTTCGACTTGCGCCGTCGTCGTATCGATTGCCGCCGGCGCGGCGCTGACCTCCACAGTTGTCGATGCCTTTTCCACCTGCAAAGCGACGTTCGAGGTGACCGTCTGGTTTAAAGGCACCCGAATGCCCGTCAGCTCAACGCGATTGAATCCGGCGGCCGAAACGGAGAGCCCATATGATCCCACCGGCAGATTCTCGAACCTGAATTGCCCGGACGACGTGGACCGCGCCGCGCTCTCAATCCCCGTGGCTTCGTTCTTGGCGGTAATTGAAGCGCCCGGAACCGTCGCCCCCGACGGATCGTAAACTACGCCCGCTATAATGCCGCTTGTCGATTGCGCTACGGCAATAGCAGTGTAAACGCTCAGCCCAACAGCGAGCGCCCCCATCCCCCGAAGATGATTCATGTCAAAAGTTGAGAGTACTTACTTATGGCGACAATACACGTCCTACCGGCTAAGCGCATCTAACTTTTACCTTACGTCGTCCGAGGAAAATTAGAAACGCGTCAATTCAATTGTAAAGTCAGTAGGTTACTTGGTTATACCATCAACTCCAGCCAGAAACAACGAAGAGCGTAGATAGCGTTTCGAGGCGCGAGTAAGTAAATGTTTTAAGGTCCTTCGCCACGAAAATAGGCAGGGTTTCCGTCGTACCAAAACCGTTCCCCGCGGGCAGCTTCCGATAGAAATGCACTTGGCGATTTTGCAGATTCAGCATTTCGAGCACGAATGAATCGCCGTCTTGCCGCCGGATAAGAATCTGGTTGCTTCCCACAAAAGCCACCGGTACGGCGTGCGCCGGGTTTTCGATGGAACGGGAAGTGCCGTCATGCAGGTTTACGATGGTCAGCTTCGATTCCTGCGCAATGCCGGCCGCGAACTGCCCGCGATCGTCCACAACCGCGTGACGGATTCGCACGCCGGCCGCAATGGCCACGGGAGTTCCACCCGGCGCATGCTGCCGGAACAATTGTTCCTTCTGATTCGGAAACTTGCCCGCAATTAAGATGTCCTGACACTGCCCCGGAAAGAATTTCGCCCAGCGGTACTCGAAACCCGGATTGGATACCAGGGCGGCCTTATGGTCCTTCACCGACACAAGAAAGAGCTTTCGTGGTTCGCTCGCGCTTTGAGTCAGGGCCCAACCGCCGTCGCTTGAAAGGTCGATCGCCCTGCCATCGCCCAGGCGATCGGAAGATCTTTTGTCCGCGTCATATAGAAACACGCTGTACTGGCTGCCGCCACCCTGGCCCGTTTCATCGAAAAGAACTCGCTTGCCATCGGCGGAAATGGCCACCGCTCTCGACCAATCGAGCCACGAAATGTCTTGCGGCGAGTTGCCATCCACCCTGCCCCAAAACATGCTCATGCGGGATGTCGCGCGCGAGATGAGCACGTCGCCCGACGCACTAATGTCCCGCAGCAGCATGCCACCGGGAATCTGGGCAACCTGCCGCAGCCGTCCGTTCATATCCACGGCCATGAGGCTTCGAGCGACCCCGGAGCGCGCCGCGGTAAACCAGATTTCCCGTTCCGCCGGATGCCAGGCTAGTCCTTCAACAGATTCCCAACCCGCGCTGAGCACGCGCGAGCGGCCGTCACGGCCGGCAACGACCACATCTCCGCCGTCGTCCATCGGAACGGGATGTTTTACAAAGGCGACCCGATCACCTTGCGGCGCCACGCGCAGATTATCGATCCACTCGCTCGATGTGTAGAGTGTTTTGCCGGGCGGATATTCCACTGAGTACATGCCCTCGTTAGTGACCACCAGGCTGAGCGTGCCGTCCGGGCTCCAGTCGGCATCGATCGCGTGATCGGCCAGTACGCTCGGACGGCCCCCGGAGAGTGGCGCCGCTTCTAGGGTCGACTCATTCGATGCGCGAAATAGCGCTAAGCGGTCCTTCGAAGACAAGCTCGCTAGTTGCTCGGCATCGAATCCCAAGTCCTTCGTTACCGCGCCGGTCGTCGAAGTTTCAAAAAGACGGCTGCCTCTCCCCTTCAATGCCGCGCTGTAGACCACGCGCTTACCATCATGAGAAAAGCGCGCGTTCCGTACCTGTCCGTTCGAAAAAGTGAGCTGCCGGAATGAGGCGGGCTCGCGCGGCGCACGATGCATCCAGAAAATCCCCGCCAGCGTACTCGCTGCCAGCACGGCAGCGCTCGCCCACCCTACTGTCTTTCGCCACGGGAACGGCTTCGTCTCCACCACCCTGGCTGGCGTGGGGCCCACAGGTTCCGCCTGCGGCACGCTTACCGGCGCAATGAATCGGTAGCCGACTCGCGCCAGCGTCTCGATATAGATAGGATTTTCGGCCGAATCGCCGAGCGCCGTTCGCAGCCGGTTGATCGCTGTGTTCAGTCCGCTTTCAAAATCCACGAACGTATCGGCGGACCACAACCTTGCGCGCAGTTCGTCGCGGCTGACTACCTGGTTCGGCTTCTCGAGCAAAGCCCGCAAAATGTGAAATGGCCGTCTTTGGAGCCGAACCCGCGTGCCGTGCTTACGGAGTTCGCCGGTATCGAGAAAAACTTCAAACGCGCCAAATCGAACCGCTAACGGACGGGGCTCGCCATGTACCGAGCTTTCGGAGTCGACAGGGGCTGCATCCATACTCGCCAACCAGCTATCCGGGTAAGACGGAGATCTCGCGGTTTCGTTCGCACAAATTGTAGCGAATTTGTTTCGAAGATGTAAATTCCTGCGCCTGAACCGCTAAGTACTTGAATCGCTAGCCGGATTCGAGCGCTTCTGGATGGAAAAACGCCCGCGTAACGCGTTCCGCGCAGCCATGGTGAGCAATAAGTTAGTTATCGTCCATTGCCTATCTTCGTCTTCACCACTAACTTCTAATTCACGGAAGGATTCCGATCGTGCTCCGGTATTCACGTTCTGGATTTCTGTCACTCGCGCTCGCGGCGAGTCTTTTTGGCGATACTGTCCCCCAAGCTGCTGAAAAATCAGTCGCCGCCGCGATTTCTTCTTTGAAAGATCCGGCCGGCCCCGAAGCTGTCGTCCTTTGGAACGAAATCGGCCGCCTTCGCCAAATCCGGTTCGAGACGGAACTGGCCGAACGGGCCTTCCGTCGCGCCTTCGATTTAAACCAGCGCTTAGCCAATCCGAGCAAGATACAGACAGCTATAGTGCTCAATAACCTCGGAACCATCGCGCAAGCACGCCGCGATTACACCGGCGCCGAAGCGTTGTTCCGAGAGTGCTATGCACTGCTCAGCCAAAACGGCCTCCTCGGAACGCAGATCGCCGCGTCGCTTTTGACGAACCTGGCGCTCGATCTCCAGCAACAAAACCATTACGCCGAGGCCAAATCCTTCTACGAACTGGCTTTCGCGGCCTTCCGGGATTCGGTGAACGAGGCGAGCCCCGAGTTTGCGAAATTGCTTACTAGTTCCGGGGAACTCAGCTTCGAGCTAGGCGATTTCGCGGAGGCTGTCCGAAAGCAGCGTAAAGCGGTTGTAATCCAAGAAGCGCTTCCGTCCATTCCAAGTGAGGACCGGGCCTACACTCTGAATCGCCTGGCGCTGGCGTTGAGCCGCACCGAGGCGCTCGAAGAAGCCCGCACTGTACTTCAAAAAGCCCTTGATCTCGCCAGTGGCGACTCGCTGCGATCCGCCCGGCAACGCGTGGAGATCTGGAACAACTTGTCCGGTGTTGACCGGCGTTCCGGCCGGCCCGCTGCCGCCGCGCAACACGCGAGGGAGGCGCTCCGGCTCGCTTCGCTGCGCCTCGGTCCTGACGAGCCAGTATGGGCGGGTCTCTGGAACAATCTCGGAATGATCGCGCTCGAAGCAAACGATCTGCGCGCCGCGAAAGACTACTACGAAAAGTCGGCCTCGTTCTCGCTGCGGATTTCAGGCCGCGATAGCCCGCGTTACGCCGCCGCCTTATCGAATCTCGCCACGCTCGAAACAAAACAAGGCCACCACAAGCGTGCGCAATCGCTTTGGAACAGCGCTCTCACGATCGATGAGACGTGGTTGGGTCCCACGCATCCGCAAGTGGCCTCCGACCTTGCAAACTTGGCCGCCGAGTCAGTCCACACAAAGAAATACCAAGAAGCCATCGATCTCTACCGGCGCGCCGCCACGATTCAAGAGCGATCTTTGGGAGCGCAAAACCGTCAGACTGCTGGGACGTGGCGGAATTTAGGGATCGTCTACCACCTCGCGAAACGGTATCGCGATGCACAGGCCGCCTATGAGCGCGCCATTTACGCCTTTGAAACATCCGCCGGCCCCGGCTCCCTCGATTTACTAGATTGCCTGAAGCGTGATGCGGACGTATTGCGTAAGCTCGAGCGATTTGCGGAAGCCGAGCAAGCCGAAGTGCGCGCCACGCGGATCGAAGTGCGGAATGCCATTCGGGTCCAGACGCAAAGTTAGTCTTCCCAGTCGCGTTTCGCTACACGCCGGTTTCAGGAGCAGACGTGCGGCCGCCGTCCGGCAGATATGGTTCATTCCGTGGCAGCTGGATTGCGTCAACCGGGTGAGCTGGTAACGCGCAAAGAGCTTGCCGCGAACTCTGGCCCACGAGCACATTCGTGGATTTCGAAAGCGGGCTAAACACCGCCACCAACAGGCTGCGCAGTGCTCTCGGCGATTCGGCCGGAGCGCCACCTACATCGAGACAGTGCCGCGACTGGGCTATCGTTTATCTGCCCCGGTTACGAGCATTCCCAGCGAAGCGCCAGCCAGCGTTTCACCCCCCGCAGCGGCCCGGCGAGCGCGCGGTTCCCGTCGCCTGGAGTACGGATACCGCCAATATCTACGTCGCCACGGTTGGCGACGAGCCGGATCGCATTCTCAAGCGGAATCTGCGGTCGGGCCAGAGCGAAATCTGGAAGACCATTGCCGGTTCCGGCTTGCATCTGAGTTCGGTTGTGGCCGCTCCTGAGGCCGGCGCCTTTGCCTTTCGACCGAATTCTCCTGCTTGTACGTGGTCGATCGCTGACCCTGAGAAAAACTCCGCTGGCGCGCCACAAGCGGTAAAGAGCAACTAATTCCTCGAAAAACTGCTCGATATGAATAGATGCAGATAGCAGCAGCCAGCGGCAAACCGAGCCTGGTGGATATTTCCACACTTTCACCTACCACCAGCGCGCGAGCGGTATATACGGGACTCGCCCAGTTGGCTCTGGCCGATATGGCCGACTTGCGCGAGCTTGCTCCGGCCGACCTTACGAAGCTATCCGCTATTCTGCGATTCTCGGAAACCAGCGCGGCCCCAGCGGTGGTTGCCGATGCCGCTCTACGGGAAGCGATCCTAGCGGTAGACGAGGGCCGCTTCGAGCAAGCTATCGGGTATCTGGCCTCGGCGATCACGCGCGACCCATCCCGCGTCGAAGAATTGCGCAGCCGTCCGGAACTCGCGCCCATTCGCGCCAATCTCGATCAGTTACTGAACCGTGTCACCCAGGTTTCGAAGATCCGGGCCGAATCCGACCTGGCGCGTATCGAACTGTCTCTGGAACAGGCGGGCTGGCCCAAACTGCCGCAGTGGGAAACGCGCCCGGAAATCCTGGTGCGGCTGGCGCGCCAGCTTTTTGAGGCCGGCGGCTACGCCAACTACGTCCGCAGCGCCGAACTGGCGCAGACCGTTTTGCAATCGGCCTACTGGGAAGCGTTCCTTCCGCAACCGCAGCCGCTTTCCGCCGCTCAGCAAGCGTTGATTGAGAGCGATCTCGAGAGCGCTTTATCGCCCGCGCCGCCGCTTTGGAAGACGTTGGCCGAGGAGCTGCCGGTCGTCGTGCGCGTGCTCTGGCAGCGTGCGCCGCTATTGGTCCTGTTTTTCGCCTGGTTGACGGTTGGCTCCGTAGCGGGACTAGGTTATGCCTTCCTGCGCATTCTCGCGTGGGCGCCGTCCCTTCGTTCGTTTGGCGATGCCGGCTTTTCGCTCTGGGCGGTTGGCTTTCTTGCCTTGGTCGGATTCGGATTTTACGCGCGCATCCGCAAGCGCTCGTAACCAGACGCGGCTACGATCCCGCTTCCGCCACGTTTCGCGCCCGCTGCCAGCGCATCCGGCCGCGATACTCTTCCACCAACGTGGTGATGCCTGCCCAATAATAGCCACACACGAATAGCAGAAGAAACGGAATCGCGAAGTAATTCAACGTCTCGATCGCAAATTCCACCATGTACACGAAGTAAGTCCCGATTGCCAGCTCCACATAAGGCAGCCAGCCACTCCGGCTCCTATACGCCGCTGGCTGCGCTTTGCGCTTATCCGAGCCGACCGCGTACTTCGCCGTGCGCACGAAGCTGCTCTGTATTCCGAACAAAGCCTCAATCACGCCTTTGCTGTTGCTCACCGTAAGCGCCACGCCCGCCGCCATAAGCATCGGCAGAAATGCAATCGATTTCCACCACGATTTTGGATACAGCTCCCGCTGCGCGTACAAATAGAAGGCCGAGATAGACCAGAAGGACGCCACGATCAGAGGAAAATCGAGCAGCACCATATGAAACACGCCCATATAGAACCGCACAATCATCACCGGCAGCATCAGCATGGAAACGGCGATCATCAGTGGATAGGAGATATTCGGCGTCAGGTGCAGGAACGCTTCGGCTTTCACCCGGAACGGCAAGTCGGCCTTCAGAATGCGGGGCAGCAGTTTGATGGCTACCTGGGTGAGCCCTTTCGCCCAGCGCGCCTGCTGCACCTGAAAGGCGTACGTTTCCATCGGCAGCTCCGAGGGGCAATCGAGACCCGGCAGATAGACGAATCGCCAGCCGTTGAGCTGCGCGCGATAACTCAGGTCCGAGTCTTCCGTCAAGGTTTCATGCTGCCAGCCGCCCGCGTCGTCGATCATCTCGCGCCGCAGTACCCCGGCCGTGCCGTTGAAATTGAAAAACAGTCCCGATCCGCAGCGCGCCCCATGTTCTAAAACGAAGTGGCCGTCGAGCAGCATGGCCTCCACCTGGGTCAGAATGCTAGATTCTTTGTTCAGGTAACTCCAGCGCGTCTGTACCACCCCAACCCGGGGGTCCGTGAAGAAATGCACCGTGCGCATGAGGAAGTCGGTGGGCGGAATGAAATCGGCGTCGAATATGGCGATGAACTCGCCCGTAGCGGTTTCGAGCCCTTCCTGCAGCGCCCCGGCCTTGAAGCCGCGGCGATTCGTGCGGTGCCGGTACTCAATCTCGAGGCCGGTAGCCCGGTATTCGTTGCACAACCGCTCGGTGTAAGGGTGCGTCTCGTCTGTCGAATCGTCGAGCACCTGAATCTGCAGCAGTTCGCGCGGATAATCGATTTTGCTGACTTCCTCGAGCAGCCGCGCCACGACAAAGCGCTCATTATAGAGCGGAAGCTGGATGGTGACTTTCGGCAACCGCTCGAATGGCCGTTCCGCAGCGCGCGGCAGATTCTTGCGGAACTTGCGATAGCGCCGCATGGTTTCGTAGCGATGCAGTCCGTAGACCGAGAGCACGATTAAGATCCCAAAGTACGGAATCAGCAGCGCCCAATCGAAAGGGGAAAGCTGGTAAATACCCGAGAACGTCTGATCGAACAATGCAGCCGTCACGCGGGAAGTAAAGCTCGACTGTAGCAACAGATTTTCCCTCGCAAATGAAAGACCCAGTTTAGCGGGTTTTGTCTACATTCCAAAAGGGTTTAGTCCTCTAAAAGACCTGAAAAAACCTTCATCTACCCAAGCCATGAACCAGAACTAATGTTTTTGCGTATGCTGGAGGTGTGCGAGACCATATCAAGTTATTGGGAATCCTGAACATGATCATGGGTGGGCTAACCGCGCTTGTGGGGGTTGCGGTGCTGCTCATCTTCGGCGGTGCCGCCGGTCTGATCGCGGCGCGCATTCAGAATGTTATCGATCCCGACCAAGCCGCCTTCGCCGCTCCCGTTGCCATGCTCATCGGGCTCTGCATAGCCGGATTCTTGCTTATCCTCTCGGCCCCCGCCATCATAGGCGGCTGGGGCTTAATCAAAGGCAAATCGTGGTCTCGCGTTCTGATGATTGTAATCTCAGCGCTCCATTTGCTGTCGTTCCCGTTTGGCACGGCCCTCGGGATATATGGCCTGTGGGTGCTCTTAAACGAACAGTCCCGACAACTCCTCGAAGGGGGCCGGGCGCCCTATACTCCTCAGCCCGTTTAGCTCAGGTACACTCGGGCGTTACCCCCCGCTTACGCCAATTTGAGACCCAGAAGCCCCAGGTAGCGGGGCTTCTGCGCCGTATTCAACTCGCGGTTCGCCAGTCTTTAGCTGGCCTTATTTGTCATTGACATCGGAACCGGCGTCTTTATCGGTCCGTTTAATAGCATCTTTGACGTCCCCGTAACCCTGTTTCACCTTACCTTTGGCTTCGTCTACCACGCCTTCCCCTTGCAAGTTCGGATTATTAGTTGCTTTGCCGACTCCTTGCTTCACCTTACCTTTCAGTTCGTCCATTTTGCCGGTAACCTGTTCTTTTTCCATTACTAATCTCCTCCAATGTATGGATTCAGCTCCAGTGAGCCTGTTACACGAACGTACGATTTGCAATAACTAAGCAGGGGTTTTTACCAGTAATCGAGTAAAGCAATCCATGTTACTCTCCGTTTGGACACTAACGCATGAAGATGGCCGGAATTGTTCTTATTATCATCGGTTTGGGCATTGTCATTTGGGGCGCGTTCGGCTTTAAGACACGCGAAAAAGTCGTGGATGTTGGACCCATCCATGCCACGAAAGACACTGAGCACAATGTTCCCTATGGACCTATTGCCGGCGCCATTATCGCCATAGGCGGTGTCGTGCTTCTCGTCAAAAGCAAAGCTTGACGTGTTGACGGACATCTTGCCGTCCGGTGCTCAGCTCACTCGTCGCGCAGCGCCGCCATCGGCTCGATCGCCGCTGCCCGTCGCGCCGGTCCGTAACTGGCAATCAGCGCGATCGCCAGTAAGAGCGCCATGGCCGCCACGAGCGAAACCGGATCGCGCGGAGCAAGCCCGAACAAGAGCGCCGCAGCAGCCCGCCCGGCCCACAAGGCGATTACTACTCCGACGGCGAGTCCCACGCCCACGAGCAGAACGGCTTCGCGCAGCACCAGGCGAATTACGCGCGCCCGGTCCGCTCCCAATGCCATTCGCACACCGATCTCGTTCCGGCGCCGTGCCACCATGTACGCAATCACGCCGTATAGCCCCAGCGTCGATAACAGTCCAGCCAAAAGGCCAAACGCTCCCGACAGCGTGGCCATCAATCTCTCGCGCAGCACCGAATCTTCCAGTTGCGCTGAAAACGAACGGAACTCGATGCCCATAGACGGGTTCACCACCCCGACTGCCGTTTTCGCCGCGCTCATCACCCCGCCGGCGGAACTGGCGATGCGCAGGACGAACGTCGCACCCGGGCCCGGGCTCTCGTCCTGGGCGATCGGAAAGAAACCAATCGGTCGAAAATCTTCCCGCAGTTCGTAATATTTGGTGTTCTTCACCAGGCCCACAATCTGCAACGACGGCTCCGGCTTGCCGGCTTCGGCTTCCAGGTGGAACGTGCGGCCGACCGGATTCGCCCCACCGAAGAATTTGCGCGCGAACATCTCGTTCACGATCGCGACTTTCGGCGCCGAAAGGGTATCCCGCTCATTGAATTCGCGGCCCGCTATCACGCGCGTCCCCATCGTCCGGAAGTATCCCGGGGCCGCTCGATTGAACCAGGATTCCTTCCCGCTCCCCGCTGCCGGTGCGCTGTCGGGGCCGATCAAATTATCCCAGCCGTTGCCGCTCACTGGAGTCATCCCCACTTGCGCCGCCGATGCGACGCCCGGAATCGCCGCCAGCCGATCCGACAATTCGCGATACACCGCCAGCCGGCGCTCCTTCGCGTATTGCGCTTTGCCGAAATCGATCTGCACCGTTAGTACACCTTGGCTCTGAAACCCGGCGTCCGTCGTCAGCAAATTGTGCAAGCTCCGCACGAACAGGAGCGCGCCCACCAGCAAGACCAGCGAGAGCGCCACTTGCGTGACCACTAACGCTCGCCGCAGGCTGAAGCGCTCAGGTCCGGCGGTTACGGTTCGGCCTCCGGCGCGCATGGCCGCCACGGGCGATAAATAAGTTGCCCGCAACGCCGGCAGCAGTCCGAACAACAGGCACGTGAGCGCCGCGAGCGCTCCGGTAAAGCCCAGCACGCGCCAATCCAAGCTCAGGCCGACAAACACCGGCCGATCGCCAGTCGAGATAAATGCCAACAGTGCCCGGCTCAGCCCCAGCGCCAACCCCGCCCCCAGCACCGCCCCCGCCACCGCGAGCAGCAGGCTTTCCGCCAGAAGTTGCCGCACCAATCTCCAGCGCGAGGCGCCAATGGCCAGCCTCACCGCGATCTCCGTCTCCCGCACGCTGGCGCGCGCCAGCAACAAATTAGCCAGATTGGCGCACGCGATCAGCAAAACCAAACCCGTGGTCGCCATCAGCAGCCATAGTGGGCTCTCGTATTCCCGGCGCAGCCCCGAAATTCCCGTGCCCGCTTCCGTCGCCCCCAACTGGTTCGTAAGGTACCGCTTCGCCAGGTCGGGCTTGTAACTCGCCGGCAAAGTCGCCTTCATGATTCGGGGCGATAGAGCGTGCAAATGCGCGGTTGCAGATTTCGCCGTCCACCCCGGCTTGAGCCGACCCATCAGAGACAGCCACCAGGCATCCCTAACCGGGATCCGGCTCCTGTTGTCGTTTGACATCAGCCGGTCGGCGCAAAGCGGAATCGCTACGTCATAGCGGTTGCCGACTTCGACGCCGAAAAACGACGGCGGCGTCACCCCGATCACCGGAACCGGATGTCCGTCCAGACTCACCGTGCGCCTCAGGATTTCCGGATCGCCCGCGAATTCCCGTTGCCAAAAGGCATAGCTCACGACCGCGCCGGCGGCGCAGGATTGGCTATCGTCCGGTGCCGTAAACGTCCGCCCCAGCGCCGCCTTTACTCCCAGCAAGCGAAAAAATTCGCCGCTGACATAAAGACCCTCGGCAAATCGCGGTTCACCGCCGCTGGCCAGGTTGAAACGCGCCGCGCTCCATGCCAGCACACCCGTAAAGGCCTGCTGCCCCGCCCGGATCTGCTCCCATTGCGCATAGGTGAAGTTGGCGCTGCGGCTCGACCACCAGCCAGAGCGCGCCCTATCTTTATCGAAAGTGATCGATACCAGTTCCTTTGGATTGTCGACGGGGAGCATCGTAAGGCGAATCGCATTCACAAGCTGGAAAATCGCTGTGTTCGCGCCGATACCCAACGCGAGCGACAGCACCGCCACCAAAGTGAATCCCGGGCTCTGCCTCAATTGCCGCATACCGTACCGCACGTCTTGGTAAATTGCCTCGAGCATAGTTCGGTAGCGTTAGACGTTCAATGGACGCGTTCCGTTGGCCACCACTATTTCCATGAAAGGGAATGGCGGCACCAACGCGGCTCGCGCGCAGCGAGGGTCAGAACCCCTCGGCAATCAAGTGGACTCCGCGACAAACAGCGTGGAGACAAGCCGTTTGCCATCGGCGACCTCGCGGGCGCGGGTGAGTGCGCAACGATATCCTCGGGCCGCGAACGCCCTCACTAACTCGTCGTGTGGCACGAGCTTTGGCTGCGCTATCTGGACAGCCGCCGCCATCGAAGCGGGAATTTGCCTTCCCGGGGTTACTGCGGAGGTCATTCCGGCCGGGTTCTCCTGGAGGATGATTCCGCAAGCCGCTGGCCGAAGCGCGGCGATCGCCTCGACACCCTTACGCCAATCGATATGCTCCATTAACAGCGCTGCGAGGAGAAAATCCGGTTCTTCCAGGAGCGCTGTGTTTTCGATATCGTCCGCCAGGAGAAATGTCTTGAGATCGTGCCTGACCAGTCGTTCCCGTAAGCGGGCGAAAAACTTCGGATTCAAATCCGTGCAGGTCAATTCGAACGGCCGGAATAGGGCAGGGTTCAGGAAATCGAACATCTGGCCAGTGCCAGCTCCAGCGATAACGACGCGGCTGCCCGCTCGCAAATCGGCCTCTCGAATAAGTTCTGCCGTGAGCGCCGCGGCAGCTTGAGTCTGGCCAATAGCGGCCATATGTTCGTCATAGTCCTCACCGGTCACGATTTGAGTCCAAGCCAGGCGCAAGCTAGAATCCATTGACGTACCTTCCGAGGAAACTCAAGACGGTACTGGCATAAAGCTTCGGCGCCGTGCTGTAGGTCGTGTCATGAACGGCGCCGGGGATTACCACAAGTTCCTTGCTATTGCCGGGAATCGCTGACAGAATCTGCCGCGCTTTGGCTGTCGGCACGATCCAGTCCCGTTCTCCCGATATCAGCAGGACGGGAACCCGGATGCGGCGGGCCCATGGAATCACCGACAGCAATTCCGGCCCGAGGTATACCCGGCTCCGCGAATAATAGATCATCGCCGTTGCAACAGCCACTCCCGGAAAAGACGAAATCCGGAAAAGCGCACGTGCCCAAAAGTTCGTCCTGGAATCCTGCAGATAATGGCGGCTGATATCGTCTGAAACGCCCTTCCCGGTGGGAAAGGCGCCATCGCTAATGACCGCCGCGATTTCAGGAGATTCAGCGGCGGCAATCAGCGAGGCTACCGCACCGTAAGAAATCCCCAGAACCACGATCGGCTCGTTGTCTCGACGCGACCGGATGTAAGAAACCGCGCCGAGGATATCGCGCGCCTCCAGAAGTCCAGGCGAAACAACGGTCCCTCCGCTCTCACCATGACCTCGGAGATCAATCGACAAAACGTCGTAACCGCCGCGAACAAGAAACGTTGCGCGCGGCAGCATCGCTTGCCGCGTATGATCGATCCCATGAGCGATGACAACGGCTCCTCGGGACGTGCCCGAAGCGGGGAGCCACCAAGCCTTCAGGGAGATGCCGTCTTTCGACTGGAATGAAACTGTTTCGCTACGCAGTCCAAAGTCGGCCGGTCCGCGGTTCATCCCCCGCCAGCGAGGGTGGTTACCGAACATATCGGCGCTACCGTAATAGCCGGCCACAGCATAGAAGAGCACGACGAGAACAGCGATGGCCGCAAGACCGGGTCCGAGGCGAGTGAGGCGAATGATAGACGTTCAGACTCCGCTTGTCGAAGATAAGTTCCAGGTCGCCGTCTTCGTCTTCGAATCGACGGCGGCTCGGCCGCTCCGGCTAGATAAGCTGCGCTTTTCGCTAGCTGAGCGCCTTTACAATTTCGTTGTGACCCATTTTTCGCGCCCATGAGCGCGGACGTGCCCATGCCTCGGCGTCATTCTCCTCCGGGTCAGCTCCGTGTTCAATCAGCAGCCTGACAAGCTCGACCCGCCCCCAACGGCAGGCCCAACCAAGGGGAGTGCTGTTCAGGATCTCGTCGCGCCGGTCCATGCGCGCGCCTGCCGCCAGCGCGGCACGGCCAAATGCCGCTGCTTCGTCGTCGCTCACCCAATCGCCCATCGCAGCGATCTCGTGCAGGATGGTCCGCCCGAACTCACCGACGACATTAACATCACAGGCGTTCAGAATGAGACGGAAACACTCCAGATAGCTTTGCCGGTCGAAGTCCCTATTGCCCGCGTGCAGCCACGGAATGTGATGCCAGAACGATAGCGGCGACGCAAGCATGCGAAACCAGCGCGGGTCATGGCGAGCCCAACCGATGCGCTCCAACGACAAACGAATGATTTCGGTAGCGCCTCCATCCGCGCCGAAGCGGAGCAGCTCTTCGGCAAGCGACTTGTCGGATGGCTTGACGCTTTGCGGCAACAGGCCGCGCTCGTCGTCAATCAGCATTTGCCGAACGAGCTCGGTCTGGCGATAGAGGGCAGCGGTGTCGCCTGTCACGATTCCCCCTCGTCCTCGCAGCAGCTCTACCATTTGCCATTGCTTATGGCTGTACGCGCTGTGCACAGGCGATCCGCTGGAGTCGACATGCACATTCGGGTTTGCGCCGCAATCGAGCAGCAGCGCCGCCATCTCTTGTCGTCCCAAGGCCGCGGCATACCACAACGGGTGACCTTGCGAATACGCGGTCCAGTCTCCTTCACCGGACGAGACGCGCTCGTCCGGATCGAAGCCGGACTCGAGTAGAAACTGGAGCACCTCGATACGATTGTTCCGTACTGCGACAGTAAGCAAGCCGCCGTCGCGCCAGCGAACGCGATTCGTGAGGTTGCCTTCCGCAAGACGCGCGCGCAGCCACTCCAGATCACCATTTGCGACTGCCGTACGATCGGACTCGTCTGCGAGTTCCGCTGCTGGAGCAGTCGCCCGGTCAGGTATGGATTTCGCCCTGCGTTGTTCTTCCTTCTCGATGATCGCGACAATCTCCTCGTAACCGCGCTCCTGTGCCAATGTCCACGCGGAAGTGGCATCGCGATGAGGATGTATACCTGCCCGTGCGTTGGCACCATTCTGCAGGAGCAATCGCGCAATTTCCGGGCGCCGGTGTATCACGGCGTAGTGGATCGCGCGGTGCTCGTCGCCGTAGGAAACGGTCATGTCGGCAAGCTCGGGCCGCGCCTTCAGCATCATGCGTACGCGCTCGACGTGGCCGGCGCGCACGGCTTCGACTAATCGCCTGATCGTTACGCCGTCAACATAAGCCTTCAGCTTCGGCCAGCTATCGAACCCGTAGCTGCGCGCGATAACTAATTGCGCGTCGTGTAAAGCGAAAGTCTCAGCTTGTACATTATCGTAATGTGCGTTGACCTCATCGACAGCCGCTGAATCGCTTGCCTTGAAGGCGTTGAACAGTTGCTTCGCTTGACGTTTGAGTTGATCGAGATCCGGGTGCTCGCGCATCCGGCGAGTGGACAGCTTCTGTTTCAGATGAGCTCCTTTCCATAGCGCCCGGTGTCCGCTAGCCCGGGCAGAAAAGAGTTCACTCAACCAAATCGCCGAAAGCCGCAATTCAGGCGGGGCGCAGCCCCTTTCCGCGGACACGGAGGCGTCCTGAACACGCCACAAATCAAAATACCACTCAGGCTCGTTGGCCGTACACCGGCGTGTTGACGTGTACTTAGTGCGACGCTGTGTCGCAGCCTGCGGGGGGATAGCAGGCGTCAGCCCGCCTCTAAAAGCCGCCGTGTTTTGAGGAAAATATCCCGCAGCATAATAGCCGTTAAACGTCCAGTAGACGTGTTCTGTTGGCTCGGATGATACGACGCCAGAACCAGCGGGCCGCCCTCATGGGTGCGGTGGACCAAACCGTGACCGAAGCGGAACGCCGCGCGAGATTTCAACAGGCCCCGGTCCTGCAGCACGCTCAAATACGCCGCGAGCCCAATACCGCCGAGCGCCACCACGACTTCGACCCTTTTCAGCAGTGCGAGCTCGCGCACCAGGTAAGGCCGGCAGGCCAGAATCTCTTCGCGGGAAGGCTTGTTATCGGGCGGAACGCAGCGCACCGGCGCGGTGATATACGCGTCGCTTAGACGCAGCCCGTCATCGCGGGCTAGGCTGCTGGGTTGATTGGCGAAACCGGCCTCCCAGAGCGCCCGGTAGAGAAACTCACCGGAGCGATCGCCCGTAAACATACGGCCGGTTCGATTCGCGCCATGGGCTCCGGGGGCCAGACCGACAATGAGGAGGCGTGCGCCCGGATCCCCAAAACCGGGTACCGGCCGGCTCCAATAGGACTCGCCACGGTAGGCGCGCCGCTGGACGCGGCCGATTTCCTCGCGGTGAGCCACCAGCCGGGGGCAGCGGAAACAGTGGACGATTTCGTCATTCAACACCTGCAGTTCAGTCAGAAGGCTGCTCCCGCAGCGATTATAATCAGCTCGCGAGCGAAACCAGCGGTTTCCGGCGGAACGATTCGATCGACGAAGCGAGCGCCTGCAAAGACACCCGCGAAAGATCGTGCGGATCGAAAGTCTGAAAAGTTGGCAACAGATCCACGAACACCTTCATCAATTCCGGATCGCGCCATCCTTTAAGGGTTTCCTCCCACATAATGGCCACCGCCTCTTCCGACGTGAAGGCGCGCTTGTACGGCCTCGCCGTAGTCAGTGCGTCATAGATGTCGGCGAATTGCAGAACGCGCGCCAGCAGAGGAATATTCTCCCCAGCCAAACCGTCCGGGTAGCCGGACCCGTTCCAGCGCTCGTGATGGCTTCGGATGATCGGAAGCACGGAGGCAAGTGACCGCAAGTTGCCGCAAATCCGCTCGCCGCGTTCCGGGTGGGATTTCATGATCACCCACTCGTCATCCGTCAATGGCCCCGCTTTGAACAAAATGCGGTCCGGGATAGAAATCTTGCCGATGTCGTGCAAATACCCGGCACGCTGCAGCGCCAAGATATCCTCCGATGGCAGTTTGAGCGCCTCGCCCAAGGCTGCGCCCATCAGCGCGAGGCGCTGGCAGTGTTGACTCAGATCGGGATCGCGATCCTCGACCGACTTGGCAAGCGAGAACAGTACCGTTTCGGAATCGTCGAGCGAATCGATCATGGCCTTGTGCCGGAGGCTGGCCTGGACGCGCGCGCGAAACGCCGGCGCACGGAAGGGAGTCGTCAGAAAATCGCTGGCGCCCGCCTCGATTGCCTGTACCTCGGCGTCCGGGTCGTCGGATGCCGCCACCACGAAGACGGGCAGGAACTGCGTGGCCGGCGCCTTGCGTATGGCTTTGCAAAAGGCCGCGGCCCCTACCTCCGGCGCCTGCAGGCTAATAAGGACCAGATCGACGTGGCTTGTGAGAATCGAAACCACCGCCTGCGAAGTCGTGTTCGCTTCGATTACCTGGTTGTCGAAGCCTTCCAGACACTCCCGGATGTTTCGTTTTCGATAGGCCGACGCATCCACCAACAGAATGTCGCCGCATCCCAGAGCCGACTCGGGGACCCGCGCTTTTGGAGCCAGCAAATGGGCCCGGTCGATGGTAGGCAACGCTTCAATCTGTTCTACGGTTCTGGCTGCCATCGAAAAGTCCGGGCTCTGACTTTCTATCGACCTAATGAGGAAATAGCTTTAAGCGGCCCGCCGGGAAATCGAGCTAGAAGAAGTTCTATCGGCTCTAGGCAATTGCCTTAGCCCGTAGTAACGTTAGAGTGGTCGAAGGAGAATTGAGCTGAGCACCAGAACTACCGCCATCGCTCCGCAGGTACGTGAGCCGGCCGAACGTTGGACTACTACCGACGCCGCCGAGCTCTACGATGTTGCGAGCTGGGGCAAAGGATTTTTTTCGGTAGGGCAGAACGGAAGCTTGTTCGTTCACCCCACCAAAGATCCGAATCGCAGCATCGATTTAAAGCAGTTGGTCGACACGCTGCAGTGGCGCGGCATTTCGCTTCCGATTCTGATCCGGTTCGCCGACATCATCCGGCATCGTCTGGAAGAAATGCACCAGGCGTTCGATACGTCCATGCGCGAGCACGGTTACCAGGGCGGCTATTGCTGCGTGTATCCAATCAAGGTGAATCAGCAGCGCCAAGTAGTCGAGGAAGTATTCCATTTCGGCCGCGCTTATCGATTCGGATTAGAAGCCGGCTCGAAACCCGAGCTGCTCGCGGTACTCGCCATCGCCGACAACCTCACGCCTATCATCTGCAACGGCTTCAAAGACGACGAGTACATCGAAATGGTGATGCTCGCGCAAAAGATCGGCCGTCAGATCATGCCGGTGGTGGAGAAATTCACCGAGCTGGAATTAATCGCCAAGCACGCCGAAAAAGTCGGCGTAAAACCCAACATCGGCCTGCGCGTCAAACTGGCGAGCCGCGGCTCCGGACGCTGGAAGTCTTCCGGCGGCTATCGCTCCAAGTTCGGCCTCACCGTCAGCGAAGCGCTGAAGGCAGTCGATTTCCTGAAGCAGCGCGGCATGGAAGACAGTCTCAAGCTGCTGCACTTCCATCTCGGCAGCCAGATCACTAACATCCGGCAGATCAAAGCCGCGGTCATCGAAGCCGCGCGCGTGTACGTGGATCTGAAACGCGCCGGCACCGGCCTTACGTATTTGGACGTAGGCGGCGGTCTTGGCATCGATTACGACGGTTCGCAAACCGATTTCGAATCCAGCGTGAATTACACGCTCGAAGAATATGCGCGCGACGTCGTGTATCACATCCAGAACATCTGCGATGAAGCGGAAGTTCCGCACCCCACGATCGTTACCGAAAGCGGCCGGGCCGTGGCGGCGTATCACAGTCTGCTGGTCTTCAACGTCCTGGGCGTAAGCGGGTTTGGCGAGGAAGAGTTGCCGTCGAACATTCCCGAAGAGTCGGAGCAGGCGCTTGTCGATCTTTTTGAAACCCATCGCTCCATCACCAAGAAGAATCTGCTCGAGACCTATCACGATGCGCAGCAGGCGCTCGATTCGGCTCTGAATTTGTTCAGTCTGGGCTATCTCTCGCTCGAACAGCGCAGCCTAGCTGAAAACTTCTACTGGGCCATCTGCCGCAAGATTCTGCGGCTGGCGAAAGAGCTCGATTATTTTCCGGAAGAGCTGGAGGGTCTCGACGCCATGCTATCGGACACCTACTTCTGCAACTTTTCTCTATTTCAGAGCATGCCCGATAGTTGGGCGGTCAAGCAGCTCTTTCCCATCATGCCGATTCACCGCCTCGACGAAAGACCCACGCGCTCGGCAGTGCTTGGCGATATCTCCTGCGATTCCGACGGCAAGGTCGATCAGTTCATTGATCGCCGCGACGTCAAGAAGACGCTTGCCCTGCATCCGTTCAATAACGGGACCTACATTCTCGGCGCTTTCCTGCTTGGAGCCTACCAGGAAATCTTAGGCGACTTGCACAATCTGTTCGGCGATACCAATGCGGTTCACGTGAGTCTCAGCGACCAGGGCGACGTAGTGCTTGAAACCGTGGTGCAAGGCGATACGGTACGCGAAGTATTGGCCTACGTGCAGTACAATTCCGGAGCGCTGCTGGACGAATTCCGCAAAGATGTGGAGCTGGCCGTGCGCGAGCAGCGCGTGGGCTACGAAGAAGCCGGCCGTCTGCTCAAGTTTTACGAAGAGGGGCTGCAGCGGCTACACCTACCTGGAGCAGTAAGTGCTCGACTCGTTGCGCGTCGTGCTGGTATCGCCGCGCAATCCGCTGAATATCGGCGCGGCGGCGCGTGCTATGAGCAACTTCGGTGTCACGCGCCTGCGTTTGGTGAATCCATACGATATCGCATTTAGAGAAGCGCGCTCCGCCGTGCGCGCCGGCTACATCCTCGAGCAGGCGCAGGTTTTCGAAACCGTAGCGGAGGCGGTGGCGGATTGCACTTTGGTTGCGGGTACGACCGCCGTGGGCAACCGCGATCTGCACCTTCCGCTGCATCGCCTCGAAGCCGCCGGCGATGTATTGCGCGAGCATCTTGCCACCGGTCCGGCGGCGCTGCTGTTCGGCTCCGAAAAGTTTGGCCTGTCAAACGATGACATGAGCCACTGCCATTGGCTGCTGCGCATCCCCACGCGCGATGAGCACGGATCCATGAACCTCGGCCAGGCAGTAGCAGTCTGCTTGTACGAACTGCGCCGCGACGAACAACAAGCCGCTGTCCGCTTTGCGCCATCACCGCAAGCCACAGGCGAAGACTCCGAACGCCTGACGGAACTGCTTCTCGATGTTCTCGCCCGCTCCGGTTACGTGAACGAACGAGTCTCGCGATCCGGCGAGCTCAAGCTCCGGCGCCTTATCCGCCGTCTCGGCATGCCCGCCAACGACGTGGAAACCTGGCTCGGCATGCTCCGCCAGATCCTCTGGAAGGTGAAGACTTAAATGCTATTCTGAATCGCGATGACGAAAGTACAGCTCCCGTTCAAACTGTCGCGCCCGCTGGACGATGCGGATCTGCGCCAGATTGCCCGGGTGCACGCCGTTTTCGGCATGCTCGCCATCCGCGTTCTTCCCTCAGGCGACGAACTCCTGGTGGAATACGACGCTTCCCGATTGAGTCCCCCAGAGGTCCAGGGCACGCTCGCGGCGCACGGCCTTCCGCTAAGATAGTCCCATCGTGGAACCGATTCCGCGCACTTACCTGAACTTGCGGGAAATCAACTGGCGCGTAGTAGTGGGCCTCTTTGCCGCCTTGACAATCTGCCTGTTTTTTTACCGGCAACTCGATTATGTCGCCAACGGCCAATCCCGCCCTCCCTTGCTTACTGCTGCTGAAGAAGGAATCGGCGCCTTAGCCGGCTTGCTTGTTTTCCCGCTGATCTACCTGGCCGCGATCCGCTTTCCGCTACCCTCGCCGCGCTGGCGAAGAAATGTTCTCGCCCACCTCGCGGCCGTTTCTTTGATCTCGCTATTGCACACAACTCTCATTGCCGGCTTGCGTGCCGTATTGTTTCCAATCCTTGGTCTCGACAATCATTACGGGAGTTTGCTTTGGCGCTACCCGATGGAATTCGCCCATCTCTTCATTTTTTATTGGCTCGGCAACGGATTGATCTTTCTGTTCCACGAAGTCCGCTTCGCGCGCGAGCACGAACTGCGCCAGGCGAGACTCGAGACCAGTTTGGCCGAAGCGCAATTACAAAATCTGCGCCTGCAGCTCGAGCCGCACTTCCTATTTAATTCGCTGAACGCAATCTCCGCGGCTATTTATGAAAATCCCCGAATCGCCGACGAGATGATCGGTCGATTGAGCGAGTTACTGCGGCAATTACTGAAACAGGATGGGAGCCAAGAAGTAACGCTCGCGCGCGAAATCGAACTGCTCGGGCTCTACACCCGCATCATGGAGGCGCGCCTCGAAAGCCGGCTCTCATTTTCGGTGGAAATAGAAGAGAAGGCCCGCCACGTTTTAGTTCCACAGCTTATCTTGCAGCCTCTAGTAGAGAACGCCATCCGCCACGGGATGAATCTCGTTTCCATGCGATTCGACATCTCCGTCAGCGGGCGTCTCGAGAGCGGCGGGCTGACACTCGCGGTCCGCGATCACGGTCCCGGTTTGCCGCGTGGTCTGCCGCCTCCCGACCGCCTGACGCGCGGCATCGGTTTGCGTAACACCGCCGAGCGGCTCCAACGTCTGTACGGCGAGCGCCAAAGCGTGCGAATAGAAAACGCGGATGGCGGCGGTACCCTCGTCGAATTACGCGTGCCGCTGCGATGATTCGCGTAGTGCTTGTCGATGACGAACCACCGGCCCGGCGCAAGCTGCGTCACCTGCTCTCGGCCGAAACTGATTTTGCGGTCGCGGGCGAAGCGGCATCGGCGGCCGAAGCGGTGGAAGTCCTGAATCGTGAGCGGCCCGCCGTAGTCTTCCTCGATATTCAACTACCCGACGCAACCGGCTTCGACGTACTCGCGGCGCTCGAAGAGCGCGAAACATTGCATGTGAGCTTTGTCACCGCGTATGACGATTTCGCGCTCAAGGCTTTCGAGGTCCATGCCGTCGATTACTTACTGAAGCCGGTCGAGCCAAGCCGCTTCGCCGCGACCGTCGAACGTTTGCGGCGCATGATCGAATCAGGCGGCGCGAAAGAGCCGGCCGAGCGTCTTGAAAAGCTGATGGCCGGCCGTCCCCGCAGGCTGCTCATTCAAGATGGCGGCCGCGCCGTGTTTCTGGAGGTTGCGCGCATCGATTGGATCGAATCCGCGCGCAACTACGCCTGCATCCATGCCGGCGCAAACACGTATGTGATGCGTAGCAGCTTGGATTCGCTCGCTTCCAAACTGGACCCGGCCGTGTTCCTGCGTATCAATCGCTCGGAAATTGTCAACATCGCGCATATCATCGAACTGCGCCCCGCTCTTCATGGCGATCAGAAAATTCGCTTGCAAGACGGCACCGAACTGGCCTGGAGCCGCCGCTACCGCAAACCGGCGGGCCAAACAGGTCTTAGCATCTGCCTGTGAAACCGAACCACTAAACGGGCGAGCAGACAAGCCGTCCCGACATTTTATTCCGCGCCACACTTCGAGGAGCGTTATACGGCAGGGAACGTCTCTCTAGAGCGGCCGCTCGTAGAACAGCAGGTCGGTCCAGCTATTGCCGCCGAAATCGCCTGCCACAATCTGATACCAGGTGTTGCGCCAGCCGTTCTGTACTTTCAGTTGCGTCAGACTTCCCTCGCCGAGACCGCGATAGAACTCACCCCAGCCGGCGGCGCGATCGTAGAAGAGCAGGTCCGATGCGCTGCCATCGGCGAAGTTGCCCGAGAGAATGAACGTCCAGCTCGTTCTCCAGCCGTCGTACACCTTCATCTGGGCAATGCCGCCCTTGCCGTCGGTCTTGTAGAACTCTCCATGCCCCGACGCCCGCTCGTAGAAGAGGAGATCGGTGTGCCCATCGCCGCCGAAGTTTCCCGGCACGATCAAATCCCAACTCCCACGCCAGCCCGTGTTCGTTTTCAACAAAGTCATTCCACCGGAACCATCCGTGGCGTAGAATTCGCCGGTGCCGGCGCTGCGATCGTAGAAGAGCAGATCGGTGTGACCGTCACCGCCGAAATCGCCCGGGATGATCAGATCCCAACTCCGGCGCCAGTTAGTATAGGTGCGCAGTTCCTTGATGGCGCCGCCATCGGTTGAATAGAACTGACCGGTGCCGGTTTCGCGATCGTAGAAGAGGAGATCGGTCCGCCCGCTCCCCCCGAAGTTTCCGGGAACGATGATGTCCCAAGTGTTGCGCCAGCCGGGTTGCGCTTTGAGCAGCGTAATCCCGCCGGCATCGTTAGTGGTGTAAAACTCGCCCTGGCCGGCATTCCTGTCATAGAACAGCAGATCGGTACGGCCGTTCCCGCCGAAATCTCCCGGAACGATCGTGTACCAGCTGTCCCGCCAGTTGCCGTATCCGCTCAACCTGATGATGGAGCCCGATCCATCAGTCGTATAGAACTGCGCCGTGAAGAGACCAGTCACTGTCCTGATCCAATCGAGGTGCTGGTAGACGTCGACCGCGGCGAACTCGATGTTTGGCCTGGTGCAGTCGTCGGCATTGGCCTGCGACGCGATTCCGGCTACCACGTTGGCGCCGCCGATTGACGAGATAAAGCCGGACCCGCTGTCGCCTGGACAGAGGGATGCCGTCGGCGACTTAGCGATGAACGTCGTCCCGCCGTTGAGGATGATCGGTCCACGCCAAACCGCCACTTTGCCAGGCGGTGGCGTTGCGGTGTGGCTGATGCTGGCGATGATGCCCGCTTGCCCGACAGCCGCCACGGCCGCCGGCAGCGCCGCTACCTGCAGGAACGGATCGGATGCGAACGGCGGAGATAATCGCACCAGCGCGAGGTCCGCGTACGGACTGCCCGTCTTATAATCCGGATGGAGTTTGACCGATCCGGCTGCCGTTGTCTGATTCCCACCGCTCACTTTTCCGGTATTGGGATCGGTGCGGCTGTAAGAGACGCGAACGCCACTGAAGCTGGTCTCGACCACGTGTGCAGCGGTCAGCACCCAGTTCGGCGCAATCAGAACTCCCTTACCGGTCAATGTGCCGGAAACATCAATCACCCACGGAAACTGAAAATCCGCCTCGATCGTTCCACCAACAACTTGCTGATCCATATGAACTCTCCCTTCGTTTTTTCTCGGGCTTCCAACCCGAGGTTCGTAACCATACACCCGAATGCCTCTGTTGCAGCAAGCGCAATTCTCCTTTGTCGCCTCCGCACCTCCAGGACTACTCAACCGGCAACACCTATCCCGAAATCAGTCCCGGCTGAAACACTCCCATACTGCCGACCTCCACAGTCGGGTACACCAGGTCATCGATCCTCGCGGTCGTATACCGCCGGTGCGTTAGACCGTTCAGTTTGCCGCTCTGAACGCAATCCGTCACCACACCGTACACCGAGTTCTGATCGCCCAGCGGCTGCAGTTACCCTTCACTAAGGACATGCGAAATTTCCCGATCAAGTTGCACGCCTGTGCCTAGATTGGTTGGCGCTACATAGGAAGGACACATCTGTACCTCGAATTCGCGCGCCGTACGCTTTCTGTGATATCTGCTGCCCGGTACAGCGGCCGAAATCAGTAAGCCTATTACGCTTGACCGAGTGGGCACAGGGCAGCCTTCCGGGTGCGTTATAGTACGTGAGCCTGGCTCTCGGAAGCGGCTTCGCGCAGCCCGAAAATGCGCCCTAAACTTTTAGCTCCCCGCACGGCGGCGCGGTCGCATGTCGCTAAAGCGATGAGGCGTAACCCTTGTTTTCAAAGCGCAGCGCCGATTAGGCGCGCCGGCTCAGTTTACTGTCGGAAGATGGCTCAAAGCATCGGAAATATACAGTATTTGAACTTTGAACACGAGCCGGCCGTATTGACCGGGTCCAGACGCACGCCTGATGTCCGGCCGCCAGTCCAAACATCATCGCTGTGTGATAATCCTGGTCCTTTGAGATCGATCCAACGCCAACCATCGGCAGGCAGGCGATCGTCAACTTTTGGCGGACAGTGATCGCATCTTCGTCTCTGAACGAGGACAACAGACGTCTAACGTGTTAGCTTTCCTAACTTCCGCCTACGCAGTTGTCCCTGGCGGATCTGCCGTCGCCATCTGCCCGTCAAACCAGCCTCGCGTGTGAGTACTACTTAGCGCTTTCAACGGGAACTGCCGTCATGGCGGCTGAAGCCATCTCTGTTTCCGGCGTGGCCTTTGGCACAGAGAAAGTAAATACTTGGCCGGTGAACGCCGATTTATACCGCTTGACAAAATGGGCGCCATTGACGCTTACGAGCTCAAGAGAGCTGTGATCGAGGTGACCCTGCATATCGATCGATTGCGGCAGCATCCTCCTGCTGTGGCCGTATTGAGAAACCTGAATCAAATGGCTGCCTGACCATTCGACGGGAGCCGAAAGTTTGTAGTCTCCTGGTTCGAGGACCGTGGGGCCCCAGTGCGCTGCAAACGGCAGATGAAACGTTGCTTCTTGCGCGCTGGCGGGTATCGCCGTTACGCCTAACCCTATGGCAAGCGCCGCGAGGCCCAAAATACGACTGGATTTGAAATACATGAGTGATCTCCTTTTCGAGGTTCTACGGAACGCCTGAGCGTTTGAATCCGTACAACCGCTTGAGACGAAGAACCGGTACGATCTGCCCCTCAAAAGGAGATCAAGAAATTGTCAATTGTTAAGACGCCGCCATACAACAAGTTCGCTCCGCACGTCAAAAGACGGAATGATGGATCAAACGAACAGGTCCGTGTATCAATCACCGTCCGGTCGAAGGAAGCTTCGATTTGGAAGCTTCGAAGTGGATCTTGAGCTGCACGAGTTGCGCAGCCGGGGGCTCAGGGTAAGGCTTCAGCACAAGCCTTTTAAAGTGCTCGAGCTGCTGCTGCGCAATCCCGGCTTGCTGGTGAGACGGGAAGAATTGATGCAGCAACTCTGGCCCAATCTGCATGTGAATTTCGATCATGGTCTGAATACCGCGGTCAATACCCTTCGCCAGGTCTTAGGGGACTCGCTTCGAAACTGCCGCTACATCGAAACACTTCCCGGGCTCGGATATCGCTTCCTCATGCCCGTTGAGGTGATAGAGCAAACGGCGCCGGCCCAGATAACCAATCTCGAAGCTCAGCAGGATTACCTCAAAGGAAAATATTTCTCGAGCAAGCTGAGCGAGGACGATCTTCGTAAGAGCATCGCCTATTTCGAATCGGCGATTGCCCAGGATCCAGGATTTGCGCTGGCCTACTCGGGGCTCGCAAATGCCTACACTCTCGGAGCCCTTCTGGGTACCATGTCTCCTGGTGAGGCGCATTGCCGGGCCTTACAGTTGACCTCAACTGCTCTTGGGATGGGCGGTGCATTGCCGGAGGCGTGGATCTCGCTCGCCGGCATAAAGGAGCTGTTCGATCGCGATTGGTCTGGCGCCGAATCGGAGTGTCTCCGATCCCTGCAAAGGAATCCAAGCTATGCGGGTGGCCGCCAGGCGTATGCCATTCTTCTGGCCGTGACGGAACGCCTGGATGAAGCGCTCGGCGAGATTCGGCAGGCGCGGGAATTGGATCCGCTCTCGGTGGTTATCGGCATGCAAATGGCATGGATTCTCTACCTCGCTCGCGACTTCCAGGGTGCGATCGAACAATCATGGAAGGCGCTCGTTCTGGAGCCAAAATTTGCGGCAGCACAACACACGCTTGGCCTTGCGTATGAACAGACAGGCATGCTGGATGAGGCCATTACCGAATTCCAGAACGCTCGTTCCTGCTCACGCCACAATCCCGCCGCCATCGCCGCTCTCGGCCACGCCTACGCATCTGCCGGGGAACCAGGGAAGGCCCATCGGATTCTCGAGGATCTCGACGAAATGTCCCAGCAGCGATACGTCTCGCCGTACTGGAAGAGCGTCGTTTGTGTTGGGATCGGGGCTCACGATCTCGCGCTCCAAGCGCTGAATGAATGCTGGAAGCAGCATGACATTTGGCTGATTCTGCTGAGAGTCGATCCGCGTTTGGATCCAATTCGCGATAACGCGCAATTCCAGGTGTTGTTGAGGCAGATGAACTCCATCGCTCTCTAGCGCCGGAATCATCGTTGCGGAAGGCTCTTCTGCAGTTCGCTGGCTGCTTGGGTCGCCTGTTCCAACTGCCCTGCGCCATAGCTTTCAACGAATTTATCGATGAGTTTCGCGTTCTTCCAATAGAAAAGCGTGTCCCCTAAGGTATATCCATCCGAAGCTCCCCCGGGGACCAGAATGCGGGTACCGCCTTTAGCCGGATTGAGCCGCGGATACGGACCCGCCGCGTTGCGGCTGTAGAACGCATCGCGCGCTCCTAAAAAGTACAGTTCGCGCGCGATATCCAGGCAATAGCGCTGCCGCTCCAGGGCATCAGCTTTCGCGGCTGCCGAATCGTAAGCCGCTGCCAACGGGAGATCCACAATTTGTTTGAGTACAGCGATCAGTTCCTGATCCTGCTTAACAGCCGACGGCAGTATCCGGTTATTGTAGTCCACCTGAATTGCCGCGCGCGTCAGTGTCACCGGGCGGACACGGACATCTATCATATGGCTGCTCCGCACCGGAATTGGATTTGTCCCTCGAAAGACTTCGATGGTATCCAAATACCCGTCGCCGTCGGAATCGAAGTAACGAAATTCCAGATCCTTTTCGTTATTCACCAGGTGACCCACTTCCAACCAACCTTCCGATGCCCCCAGCAAGTGATAGCGTTTGTCCACGTCGGAGTAGTAGAGCCGCCGCTCCTTCGATGGCTTGCCAGAATATTCCCGTCGCATGTTCCAACGCATGGTAGGACCACCGGTATTCGGCATATATTCACGCTCGTAAATCCAGAATTGTCCTTCCCAACGAAACACGGTTCGAGCTTCGTCCCAAGTGAATCCAGTCTGTTGGGCCGGATAATGCATTGCCACGCCGACGCCTTCTGCCGGAGAGATCCGCACGACCGTCTGCGGTGGACGGCGGCGCGGATTCGTGTAATTCATGTGTGGATAGGAATAAGGCTGCGCGCCGACCATGTTGAAACCGAACGTGTAGTGAGGCCGTTCGAGCGGTTCGCTCCTTGGTTCCGGATCGACATTGTAGCTGAAGCGGACATTCATGTTCCCTATTTCCGACAGAGGCGTCGCCTTCTCCGCCCACATATAGTTGTAGTTATTGGCGTAGTCCGGATCCTTGCCGACGTTGCTGGCGAGTGGCGCAGCGGATACACGCAACACGATGTCGCCACGCCCGTCGTGGTTCGTGTCCCAAAAGATAAATGGACATTCGGATAGGGAACCCACCGTTGATGTTCCGCATCATATTTATTCAGATAAAAATCAACGTTGCCCCTGAACTTGCTGCTGAAATCAGAGCCGCCCGCATAGCTCCAATTCTTTAGCGCAAATATCTGGGCTCCATCTTTGTCGTAATTCTCTCCAAACCAGGCATAACGAAGATAGCCATCCCTGTAGTGGCGTAGTTCCATTTCGTCGGCTTTTCCGTCATGGTCGTTGTCGATATAAACGATCATTCGGTCGACTAATCCGCTGCCTTTGAAACTGACCAGGTAGGCCGCGTCCGCCTTGTTGGCCCCAATATCAGACGCGCTGCCGCTATCGTCAATAATCTCGATAATATTGCCTTCGCTGCGTTCAATAAGTGTGTCCGGTCGCCCATCCCGATTCAAATCGAGAGAAAACTGCTGTCCATCTGTCAAGGCTTTTGCTCGCGGCCACCACGGCTTATCAAGAAACGTCAGCCGACCCTTGGGGGACATCGCCGTTTCCTGCATGTACCAGGGCAAATTATTGGGAGCAGGCGCCGCAAAAGCGAGCGCCGCTGTGCCGCACAACAACAAGAGTAAAAATCGATTCACAGAGTACACCTGGAGTTCGTTACTTTAAGATGACTGTGCGCCGTTCCTTAGCAGATTGGTAAGCTGCGAGAGCAATTTCGACCGCCGCGCGACCGTCCTCGCCGGTCGCGGACGGAGGGCGTTGCTCACGAATGCTCGCAACGAACTCTCGCGCTTGCGCGGCATAGGCTTCCATGCGAACCGGATCGAGCATTCCCTTTCCGCGGAAATCGATCGGAGCCTGCTGTGCGATTACCTCCCAGGAACCGTCACGACCAAGCCGCAGCGTTCCATAGGCGTCCAGCTCGAGAATCCCCTTATCCCCAGCAACCCGCGCAGAAAATCCACTGTGAGGAAAATTCGGCGAGGGAATTGTCCAGCTTACCCAGACATTGGCCATGCCCCCGTTTCCAAGACCAAGAACAGCCATCGTAGATACCTCGTTACCGGAGCGTTCTTCGCGCTCGACGCATGCCGCCACACTGGATACTTCGTCACCTGTGAACCAACGGACCTGGTCGATGTTGTGTATGCCGTGACCGAAAAACGTGCCGAGATTCTCCGGTAGGCTTTGCCAGGCGGGCAACGATGCAAGACCGCCGGAATTGAGCGCATACGTGCTGATCGCACGAATGCGCCCGATCGCCCCCTCCTGGATCAACCGGTATGCTTCACGGTTTACCAGTCGAAAACGCTGCCCGAACATGATCATGAGATTTACATTGTTCCGGCGCGTTGCGTCTAGAATCTGATCGCATTCCTCGACGTTTGTCGCCATCGGCTTATCCAGCAGGATGTGTTTTCCCGCGTTCGCCGCAGCGATGGCGTGCTGAGCGTGCTGACTGTGGGGGGTGCTGATGAAAACCGCTTCGATGTCTTTGCGGTTTACCAATCCCTGGACATCTCGCTCGCATTCCACACGATAGTCGGCCGCAAGCTGCGAAGCACGACTGCCCCCTGCAACACCGATCAGTTTGGCATCCGGCAAATACTTTGTAATCGTCTCCGCATTCGTCCGGCCCATGAAGCCGGAGCCAATGATTCCCAATCTGATTTCGTTCATAAAATTTGCGCCTGTGCCGCGGCTTATTGCGGTTCTGCGTCCACTTTTTCCGGATTTGGCGTCCGTGTGAAGGTCAAGGCGTCTATTTCCGGCTTGCCCTCTGCCTGCCCGCGAAATTGCTTGAGCGACTCGCTAAGATTCTTGATTCCGCTGCCACTCCAGGCGCCAGCGGCTGCATAGATCAGTTCGGATGTGCGTCCCGGCGCCAGTTTGACTTTAGCCGTGACCACCCGATTTGAGCCATCAGGAGTCCGAAGAACGGACGGAATGGAATACTTACTTGAATCGAAGTAAATCGCGAGTCCAATTTTTCCGTCGCGCACGTTCTGTTGTCCGGTGACGATCAGTTCGCCTGGGTCCAATGAAACAGAACCTGCCGGCAAGTCTCTAACACCAACGCCGATATCATACTCGTGATCGTTGGCAAGTTTCAGCGGTATGGCATACACGCGGCAGCGAACGATCGTCTCGCCCGCATCCATCGAATACAGCGCCCGCAGACGAATGACGTCGCCATCTATTACCCAATTCTCGAGCGTCGCTTCTGCAATGGCCCGTAGTGGTCCCGTGGCCATTACCTGGTAATGCGGAACCATTTCAGGTGACGGCTTATGCGCATAAGTGGGAACATTCGCAGGAGGCTGATATGCCTTGCCGTCGCGCCGCAGAAAAATGCCTCCCAAGCCGAGCGTGTTTCCGATATGAAGAACGTCGCGCCCTGTGCCTAGATCGCGCCGAATGGGGACATATGCGGCGGCGTCATTCCATAGGCCTGCGGCTCCCGCTTTGCGCCCATGGAAGTCAAGAAAAAAACCGCCGTACATCCGATAACCGGCCAGTTCCGATTCGAGCGCTACGACCTCACGGTTATAACCATAGCTATGTTTCGCCGACACGCGTTTGGGCCATGGGAAGCTATCCTCGAGCGTCGTGGAATAGTAAACGTCGACGTGGCACTGCGACCGCGGTGCGAGATCGACTGGAAATTCGAACTCATCGACCGATCCATCGCCATCGAGATCGTCGGTTTGCGAGGCAATGATCGACACGGGGCCCGCCGAATTCCCACCGTCCACGAGAACGGCTAGAGCCACGCGGCCCGGAAAATCCGGCGCCACCGCCTGGGCCTTGACAACCGGGACGGTTGCGAGCGCTCGCAAATGAGAATCTCCACCGTTACGAATTTCTACGCTCAGGCGACTCGCGAAATTAGGCAACAGCCATTCCGTTTCGGCTGCTGCGGCTGAAGCAGTCGCCATACATAACAGCGCAAGTATTCGAGCATTCATACGGCTACTGGATGACCTTTCCGCTGCCTGGCCCGATACAAGAATCTGGAGCCAAAGCCGACGAGTATCAACCCAAGGAGAGCGTCGATAAGCCGGGCCGGCGGTGAATTTGCAAACAGGCCGGCGAGAATCAGAAGCAAACCTACTGCTAGAGTTGCGGCGCCAATTGGCGCCTGAGACGGATCATGTTCCTGTCTGCGGACCTCGTCGGGAGAAATAGGCGTATCAAGAGCACGGAAGAAAGAGGCAATCCGGCCCATTTCTGCCGCATCATGGGCCGGAAGAACACTTCCAAGCCACATTCCGAGGGCCGTTGCCGCAAAATTCAAGAAAATGGAGATTCCCTCGAAGGTGTAGTTGGCCCACTCCGGCGAGATGCCAGGCAGAGTTGGCAGGTACCAGGTTTTCACAGCGAAGGTTGTAATTCCCACGATCAAGCCCGAGATGAAGCCGGCCAGCGCTCCTTTCCAGGTAAGCGAGCGGATCGTTAGCCCGGCGAGGACCGGCAGCAATGTGGGCGCCAGAAACACACCGAACGCGGTCACCATCAAGTGAAACAACGATTGCGAGTTGCTCAGTGCAATCCAAAGGCTCAGGGCGACGATAATTGCGCCGAGCGCCAATGTGGAGAGCCTTCCTACGCGGACCAGTCTTCGTTCCGAAGAATCCGGATTCAGCAAACGCAAGTAGACATCGCGCGTCAACACGCTAGCGATCGCGTTCAGATCCGAACTGATCGCGGCCATTGTGGCGGAAAACATCGCCGCCACGATGATTCCAATCACTCCCGCAGGGAGAAGTTTCAAAACCAGGAGAACATAGGTATCGGCCGTGCGGCCTTGCGCCAGAAGATCCGGCAACAGCTTGCGTCCGATAATGGCGGGAAGAAGCATCAGCGGAGTGCCGACAAAATTTAGCGCCGCGGATAGGTACGCTGCCTTGCTCGCCGATTTCTCGTCCGGAACGGAATAGTATTTTTGCGCCAGTGCCCAGGTGGCGTTGTAACTTACGAGCACGATCAAACTGAAGCTCGACAAGTAGAACCAGCCGTAAGGCCCGCCCTTGAAATGCAGAAATCCTGGCGGCAGCCCCTCCAGCGCATGCGCCGGCCCGCCTACGTGCCATACCGCAAGCGGCAGCAGTAAAAGCATCGCCGCGATCTTCATCACGAATTGTACGTAATCCGTAATTACCAGAGCCCAGAGACCGCCGAGAATTGTATACGTGACAGTAATTCCGCCACACACCACGATTGCTGTCGTGAGGTCCGCGCCCAAACCGGCGGAAAGAAGCAAAGCCGTAGCAAAAACTTTCAAAGCGTCATCGAAAATCTTGACGGGAATACCTGCCCAGGCAAATAATTGCCGCATGGGCGCGTTGAACCGCCTTTCGAGAAACTCGACAGGTGTCAGAACACGGGCCCGCCTCCAGCGCTTCGCGAATACAAGGCCCCCAAGAATGCACGCCGGAGTGGTCATCCAGAAGATCGTTATGGCCACCCAGCCGTAGGTATATGCCATCTGCGAGTAGGCGACGAAGGTGAAAGCGCTGAAGCTCGACATGTAATGCGAGATGCCAGCGAGCCACCAGGAGACTTGATGGCCTCCCGCGAAGTAATCCTGCGATGCCCTCTGCCGGTTGTTGAAGTAAACGCCGACCACGAGGACCACGATGAAATAGCCAAAGATGACAACGTAGTCCGGAGAGGTGAGGCGAAGGCCTGTCACAGGCACCTGTTGGATATGGACCTTGACATCAACAAATCAACTCCTGAAAGCGCGGTTTTTCGCCATCCGGGATGGTCCAGGCAGCGATTGGGCTGTTTGACAGTATAAAACATACTTTGACATTGACAAACGCTAGAGGACCAATCTAGAATCCCCGTATTCGCATTCCAACTCAAAATCAGGAAACCTCCGTGGATAAAAAGCTTCAGTTCGGAATCAGGATCCTCGTGATCTGTTGTGGGATCTTAGCCGCGTTTCGCGGCGATGCTCAGAACATCACGGGGTCCATTGTCGGCTATGTGAGTGACTCTTCGGGAGCCGCGGCTCCCGGCACAGTCATTACTGTCCTGAATCAAGGCACAGCAGCTTCTGTTGACGCCACTGTCGATGAAAGCGGATCGTACACGGTGCCGAACCTCCTGGCGGGTGTATATCAGATTCGGGCAAAGAAGGACGGGTTCCAAACAGTCGAGGTGAAAAATATACAACTACTCTCGGCGCAAACTGTTCGACAGAATTTTACCCTGCAGCCCGGGGGAGTGCAACAGACGATAGAAGTCTCTAGCCAGGCGCCACTCATCCACACCGACAGCCAAACAATCGGCGGCTCGCTTGGGAGCAAACAGGTTTCCGAATTACCGTTGGCGACGCGATCCATTGACGGTCTATTGACGCTCGCTCCAGGCGTCTCGACGGCGGGTAATAATCCGCGCATTTCGGGGAGCAACTATTGGGGAGGCAATAATTTCACATTAAACGGCATCAGCGTAAACGACGTCGGAAACGGAGGCGCCGCCTATACCTCCGGCGTACCGGCCCTCGGCACCGCCAATCTTCCGGCGCCCGATTCCATGCAGGAATTCCGTGTAGATAGCGGTAACCAGAATGCGGAATACCGCGATGTGGCCACCGTCACCATGATGCTGAAACAGGGTGACAACACGTTTCACGGACTCGCCTATGAATATCTGCAAAACAAGGTGCTGAACGCGAACCAGTTCCTGCTCAATGCAGCAGGACAGCCGCGGCCAGATTCAAAATTCAACCAGTTTGGCGCATCGCTTGGCGGCCCTATTTTGAAAAACAAATTGTTTTTCTATGGCTCCTACCGAGGTGTACGCGACAAGTTTTCTAATACTGCAAAGCTCACCCTTCCATCGCTGGCGATGCGAAATGGTGATTTCTCGGCACTCTGTACCACCTTCTCTGGCGGCACCTGTGCAAAGGGAACACAGCTCTACAACCCTTTCAATGGAAGACCGTTCGTGAATAATCAGATTCCCGCCGGCATGATCGCACCGCAAGCGACCGCTTTATTGAAATTTTTGCCTGCGCCGACCGATCTGACGTCGCTTGGCCTTCCAAACGGTTCGCCCAACTATGTTGCGGCCGTGCCGAATAATGCAGGTATCAACGGTGTTGATTTTCGAATGGATGGGCAGCTTTCATCGTCGGACTCTCTCAACGGCGTTTTCCATTGGTCCAAAGGTTCTCCCTGGTCTTTATCGAGCGGTAGCTACCCGGCAAACTATGGGAACAACGCAGACTACGGGTACACGGATTTTCTCGTGAACGCTACCGAGACGCACACTTTCAGCCCCACAGCCGTAAACGAGTTTCGTGCTGCCTGGGTGGTGCATGCCAGCGTCCGAACCGGGCAGAATACAGATTATCCGACGCAATCGTTATTCCCACAATTGCCTATCGTCGACAACGGCGGGCTTCCGACTATGACCATGACCGGATATACGGGGATGTTCTACGATTACGGCAAAGGTTATCCTTTTCCCGAGTACGATATAGAGTTCATCGATAACTTCACTAAGATTGCGGGCCGCCACACGTTCAAGTTTGGCGCCGACGAGACCGGGTATAAAAACTATATTCGTCAAGGCGGCCCCGCGCTCTCCGCATCGCTTGGCAACCCTCTCGGGACATTAACCTTTACGGGTGCTTGGACCGGCAACAAAGGCTGGCCCGGCATGGGCAGTTCCCAAGGAAACACCTTTGCCGATTTCCTGCTGGGGACCGCATCGACTTCTAACTATGCCGGCCCACTCACCGAAATCGTGACTTACTCGCGAGACTGGGAATTTTATGCGCAAGATACTTTTCAGGTGAATTCCAAGCTGACTTTGAATTACGGCCTGCGCTATGTATATCAATCTCCATGGAGAGTCCGCGACGATCGCGTTAGTTTCCTGGATTTGAAAAATAACAAGCTGGCTCTTCCGCAAGACTCCGACACAGTGACGACTCCGCCGCTCGCGATCGCCTCATTGATGTCGGCTTACCCATTTGAGACCACAAAACAAGCGGGCTGGCCGAAATCATACTTCAGCGCCGACACGAATAACTTCGCACCCCGATTCGGATTTGCGTACCGCCCATTCTCCGGAACGAGAACAGTCATCCGCGGCGGCTGGGGTATTTACTACAACTTCATTCCTGGGTTTATCGGCGCTCACGAGAACATATTCAATCCGCCATGGCGCTCGGGCTCCAGTTTCAGCTCACAATTACCGGGCAATCCCACCGCGCCGTTTTTGCCGGATCTCACATTCCAAAACCCATTCCCCAGCAGCGTGCAAAGCGGGCCCGCAGCCAATCCACTCATATATATGACACAGCGGAACTTGGTGAACCCGATCATGCAGCAGTGGACGTTTACGCTGGAGCAACAGCTCAGCAACGATTGGGCGGTCCGCGCTTCTTACATAGGAGCGCAAACGCACCACATGTTCTGGTATGCGGGTGACATCAACAAACCCAACATCCAGCGGCCGAATGTGCCTCTGCAAGCGCAGCGCCCGTATCAGCCATGGAGCCAGATCAACGCAACCCAGAGCGGCGGCAGCGTGAACTTTGATCAGTTGCAGTTGGAAGTGAACAAACGCTTTTCTTCAGGTTTTCTGGTTCAGGGCAACTACGCTTTTACACGCAGTTTGGATGATTTACCGCTAGTCGGTGGTCCGCAGAACCCGAACAACTTCAGAGCGGAGTATGGCAACACCGATTCGATTCCGCGTCAAGTACTCAGCTTGAACTACCTCTACGAAATTCCGGTTGGACACAATCGCCAGGTGAACATCTCTAATCGATTCCTGGATGCCGTTATAGGCGGCTGGTCGATTTCCGGCATCACAATATACCGGACCGGCAGTCCTTTCTCGGTTTCTTTCAACGTTCCATCCAGTATCGTAGGCTGGCAGGGCGGCCGGGCCGATGCTGTAAGCGGTGCGTCGATTTATGCCGGGCAATCCGGTTCGCACGATGTTGTGAATGGCGTGCAATGGTTTAATACGGCGGCGTTTCAGGCGCCCCAACCGTGGGCCTGGGGAAACTCATCCCGCAATAGCGTCTACGGGCCGGGCTTCTGGAACTGGGATTTGGGCCTGCAAAAAATGTTTTCTATCACCGAGCATCATTCGTTGCAACTGCGTGGCGATTTTCTAAACGCATTCAATCATTTCAATCTCGGAAACCCGAACACGTGACCACGACTATCGCAGACACTCGCGACGGCGGGTTGCCCACTCCAACAGCCGGCAAGATTCTGACCGGCACCGGAAATCCCCGCGTCATTCAACTGGGACTGAAGTATATGTTCTGAATCGAGCACAAAGCACATCGTGATGATTGTTGACGCACATGTACACATCGGGAAATCGACGAGACTTCAGATCGATGTTGATGGCGAATACCTTATTCGTGTAGCCGATGAAATGGGCTTCGATAAGATCTGCTGCACCGATCTCACGGCTCTCTTCTACGACATGCACGAAGGAAACAAGCTTCTCTTTCAAGAGATGAAACGGTTTCCGGATCGCATCATCGGATACGCGAGCCTGCACTCGACTCGATTTGGAACCGAAGCCCTGGATGAGTTGGACCGATGCGCCAACGACTACGGAATGCGCGGACTCAAGATATATTCCACGCCGCAAATGTCGATTGCAGAACCTGCCACAATCCCCATTCTCGAAAAGACGGTCAAACTAGGATTTCCCATTCTGGCGCATGCTACGCCGCATGAATGTGAATATCTGATGACGGCCGTGCCGGAATGCAAGCTCATGATGGCCCATGCGGCTGCCCAACCGTTCGCTCACGGCGATTGGAACCGTGCGATCATGGCCGCCAAGCGGTTTCCCAATCTGTACCTGGAAACGGCCAGCTCAACGATCGATACGGGGTTCCTCGAAACATGCGTCCGCGAGCTAGGAGCAGAAAAGATTATCTTCGGAAGCGACATCCCTTTACTCGATCCGTATTTGCAGCTTTCTAAGATCAGGGACACGAACATTGAGTCCGATCAATTAGACAAAATTCTGAGCGGCAACATTCTCCGCCTGATGAGGCTCACCTAGATGGTGGTGGACGTCAACGCGTTCGTCGGCAAATGGCCCTACTGGCCGATTCCTTTCTCAAAACCGGAAATAGTAATATCCAAGTTTTCGCAATGGGGAATTGACCGGGCCTGTATCTGCTCGACCCGAAGCTTATTTGTACATTGGGAAGACGGCAATCGTGAATCCGAAGCGCTCGCGGCGCAACATCCGGCAAACCTGGTTTCTTTTGCGTGCCTCGGCACGTTCGAAACCTCTCATCGTGCCGCCGATCGAACTCACGATCTAAAGGCCTACCAGCAACGTGGATTCTCCGGCATTCGGCTTTATCCGCAGCATCATAGTTATCATCTGCTCATCGAACCGTTTATCGATGAGATCTGTGAGCAGGCCGAGGCCCTGCATTGTCCCGTGTTGCTTTCTCTGCGGGCAATTATGAACTGGGGCGTGCCGGCCCTTGATTTGGATCACATGTTGCGCATGGTCGAGCGCCACCCCCGCGTGCCGTGGATATTATCCGGCGTTAATTATTTGCACGAGATACGAGGCGCCCAGCTCCTGCTGCGGCGGTATCAGTCAGTTTGCCTCGAAACTTCATGTGTCATGGGGTATGAAGCGATTCGAAAGATGGTCGAGGAGTGCGGCTATGAGCAAATACTTTTTGGTAGCGCCGCCCCAATTCAGCATGGCAGAGCGAGCTTAGAAAAGATTCTTCGCTCACGGATTAACGATTCGGCGCGCGAGGCCATTCTTGCCGGAAATGCGAAGCGGCTGCTGGGGCTCAGGAACGAATGAGATTTGTCCGTTTTTTTTCAGAGGACGAGCCTCACTTAGGACTACTGCGCCATGACTGGATTTTCGATCTGACTGCCGCAAATCAGGAGCTTTGTGGCAAGCGCCTCACGCGGGTCACTCAGCTGATGGGCCATCCGGATTTACTAACGCAGCTCGCGGATTTCGCCGTAAGCGGAGAACGATTCAAGCTGCGCCGCGATGGCATGCAGTTGGACGCTCCGATTCGAGACGTTCCCAAGCTGCTTGCGCTCGCCGGCAAATTCCGGAAACACGTCGAAGTCCTCCGTGCTCACTCGGAGCCGGGCGATGTGATTGCGATGGGCACACCCGGAGGCGTCGGCAAAGCACGCGGCATTCGTCTCCAGCCGGGCGACGTGATGAGGGCCGAGATAGAGGGATAGGCATATTGGAAACAAGCATCGCTACTGAATAGAAGCAAACGGTGTCTACAGGAACTGAGAGCGGAGGAATAGTGACGCGGGGAGCACTGCCGCATTTTATGAATGCGAGCGGAAGGACATTCGGCAAAGAGGAAGAGCAACTAGTTTTAGCAGCGCTTCGGTCCGGTTGCTTGAGCAGGACCGGCGGATCCATGGCAAAGCGATTAGAGCAGGAGTTTGCGGCCATGCTCGATCTGCCATTCGCAATCGCTTGTTCCAGCGGAACGGCGGCTGTTCATCTCTGTATCAGCGCTCTAGGCCTGGAACCGGGTGACGAAATCATTGTGCCGCCGATCACCGATATTGGGACCGTCCTGCCGATTTTGTGGCAAAATGCCGTACCTGTATTTGCAGACGTTGAGCCGCTGACGATGACACTCGATGCCGATGATGTCTCTCGAAAGATTACTCGCAAGACGCGCGCCATTATCGCGGTACACCTCGCCGGGCAAATGTGCGACATGGAAGCGCTGAGAAAGCTTGCCGACCAACACAGGCTGGCTCTTATCGAAGATTGTTCGCAAGCCTACTGGGCAGAGTACAAGGGTAATCTTGCCGGGACAATGGGCGATCTGGCATGTTTCAGTTTGCAGCAGAGCAAGCATGTCACATGCGGCGAAGGCGGTCTGATGGTAACCAGCAACGCGGAATATGCACGAATTGCTGGACTGTTCGCCGATAAAGCATGGCCGCGCGACATCAACTCGCTGGGATCGGGACGATTTCAATTTCTTTCTCAAAACTATCGGATATCTGAATTGCAAGGCGCAGTGGCGCTGGCACAAATCAGAAAAGTCGAGACCGTCATCTCGCGCCGCCGTAAGAGCGCGGAATCGCTTTCCGCGCTTCTCGGGAATGTGGCTGGCGTGCATCCGCCGCATCTTCCTTCCCACACGAAACACGCCTACTGGCTCTACATGCTGCGCGTGATGCAGCCGGGCAACGGCGCGCATACACAGAAAATCGGTGATGCGCTCGTCGCGGACGGCGTACCCGCCTGGATCCGCTACATCGTCGATCCGCTTTATCTCTCTCCCTATTCACGAAGCCGGCTACTTACGGCACGTCCGGGTATCCTTTCACTGAATACGGAAATCAGCGTTTTGAACGTGGTTTATGCCCCCATGCTGAAGCGGCTCTCGATTCGGTAATCGCTATTCACTGGAACGAGAATCTGAATGAGACCCATGTGCATGAGATGGCCGCGGCCATTTCAAATGCCGCACGACATTGAGTGTATTGCGCATGCAACAGATAATCGCCAACGTGCAAAACCGCAAACGGGACATTTACTATATCGAGGTACTCGGCAAAACACTCGACATCCTCGATGTCTTTGGGCATTCAGATCGCCGCCGGCTTTCGTTGCAGGAAGTCTCCGTCTTCACCAAGCTGAGCAAGAATACCGTGTTTCGAATTTTGTACACGCTGGCTGAACACGGGTATATCGTCAAAGAAAATCACTCCTACGGGCTCGGTCCGAAATTTGCGGATCTTTCTGACGTTCGCTTGCAACGGCGTGATTTACTTTCAGTTGCCAGTTCGTATCTGGACGCTCTACTGGATCAATTTGGAGAAACGGTAAATGTCGGGGTGCTCGATAATACGAGCATCCGGTACGTAGACGTCCGAGAGAGCCGGGCTCGTATCCGGCTGGCCGAACGAGTAGGGGGAAGCGATCCGCTGCATTCGACCGCCCTCGGCAAGGCACATCTTGCATATCTACCTCCGGACGAAGTCCGCGCGCTGATGAAGCAGGCAGGCATGGCGAAGCACACTCCACAGACCCTGACCACATTGAGCAGCCTGATGGCCGATCTCGAAACGATTCGGCAACTGGGCTATGCGGTGGATCGGGAAGAAAGCATGATGGGAGCGTTCTGCGTCGGAGTACCCGTGCTGAGTTCACAAGGGTTGCCCATTGCGGCCATCAGTCTCTCCGGCCCGACCATACGGTTTGACGAATCGAAGCTGCCATCCGCCAGCCAGGCGCTGCTGAAGTCCGCCAAAGAAATACGAAAGAAGCTTGGATATCCATGACGGCGTCCGGCATCGCTCTGCACTCCGGGCGGCTTACGCTGACCGAAGCGGAGCTCTATCGCGTTTCGGTGCCCATGCCCGAACCGTTTCGGATTAGCTCCGGGGAGGTTTCGAATAAAGAGGCAATCTTATTGCGAGCCGGGGACGGACATCATATCGGCTGGGGCGAGTGTTCCGCGATGTGCGGGACTTTTTACTCGTCTGAAACGCCCGAAACCTGCTATGAGGAGCTGCGTTATCGGGCTCTTCCAAGTGTCCTCGACCGGCAGTTTTCTTCCATGCTTGTTTTCGAACAGGAACTCGAAAAGCTGTCACAAAATCGATTTGTCCGTGCGGCTCTGGAAACCGCCGCTTGGGACTTGATTGCCCATCGGAAGGGAATAAGCCTACGGCAACTCTTCCAGATTCCTGACCGGCCCGTGCCCTCGGGACTAGCCGTGGGGCTATATCCCACCGTTCATGCACTGAAGAACGCTCTTCGCCACTATGAGCCAAGTCAATACTGCAGAGTGAAGCTGAAAATCGAACCGGGCTGTGATTTGCAAGTTGTCGAGGCTGCGAGAGAGACCCTGGGAAGCATGCCACTGTTCGTCGACGCGAATGGCGCCTACGATCGTTCCGGCATTCCTGTGTTCAAAGCCCTCGACGATCAATTGCTGCTGATGTTCGAGCAACCATTCGCGAAAGACGACCTCGGCGGAATGGCGGAGTTGCAGCGGCATCTGCAGACACCGGTATGCCTGGACGAGAGCATCGAAACGGCCGAAGATGCGGAGCGCTTTATAGCGGCGAAAGCGTGCGCCATCGTCAACATAAAACTTCAGAGAGTGGGCGGTTATCTGCCGGCGCTCCGGATCATGGAAGTCTGTTCCCGGTTGGGCATTCGCCTCTGGATGGGAACAATGCCTGAGCTGGGAATAGGCAGCGCGCAGGCGCTCATGCTGGCTTCGCATCCTCTGTTCGTTTTCCCGACAGATGTCGAACCGAGCACACGCTGGTACGTGGACGATGTGGTTTCTCCCGAAATCCAGCTGGTGAATGGCTGTATCGAATCTCCGAAGGGACCGGGCGTCGGATATATCGTCGAGCAGCGCAAAGTGGACAAATATGTAACCAGCCACTGCCGGCTACAAGCCTGATATGTGGCTCGCGGGCCTAGTTCGATTAATGCGGCCAGCTAACATCATCACCGCGTATGCGGACATCCTGGCCGGCTACGCCGCAGCTCTAACTGCAACTCCTGGAGCCTTGCCGTTTCTGTTGCTGGCAACAACAGGACTGTACGGCGGTGGCGTTGTCTTTAATGATGTGTTTGATGCGCGGCTCGATGCACAGGAGCGTCCCGAGCGCCCCATCCCGAGCGGAACTGTTTCCATGACGGCTGCAGTTATTCTAGGAGCGGCACTTGTCGCGACGGGTATATTTTTCGCATGGCGCTGGTCGCCGTTGAGCGGAACGGTCGCGGCTAGTACTGCCGTGGCTGCACTCTTCTACAATCGGTTCGGGAAACATCATTCGCTGGTAGGCCCGATGAACATGGGGCTGTGCCGGAGTCTGAATCTCTTGCTGGGTGTAACGGCCGGGAGCCGGATCACAGGATTTCACTGGCTTGTCGCGGGAATTCCCCTTTGCTATATCGCCGGCATCACTTCATTGAGCGCGGGAGAAGTCAAGGGCGGCACGCGAGGAGCGGCGAGCCTCTCTGGGTTCTGGCTAATGGCGGCCGTCGTTTTGTTTTTGGCTATGTCAATTTCGGAAGGGATTCCCGCAGGGTGGTGCCTGCCGTTCGCCGCCGTGCTCCTATTCAGGATTTTCGGGCCATTTCGACGTGCATTTCATTCCCTTACAGCGGCCGCGATTCGCAACGCGGTCAAAACCGGCATTCTTTCGTTGATTCTGCTGAATGCCAGCCTGGCAGCCGTGTTTGCGGGACCATGGTATGCAGTAGGTGTTCTGATGCTCTATGTGCCGGCGATACTGTTGGCAAAGATATTTGCGGTTACCTGATCTATGGAAACCATTCACCAGACGGTTCGAACTGAATTCCATTACCCGGTTCACTTTACCCGCCGGGTTTTTCAGCCCGGCAACATGGTCTTGCACGAGGTTATTGCATCCGCGAACGGCTCACGGCGTGCCATTTTTGTTGTCGATGAGGGCGTTTGCACTGCCGAGCGCGATTTCCTGGGGCAACTCGAGAGATATTGTCATGCTCATTCGGATGTCATCGAGAACGTTGCGGACTCCGATTGTCGTCCCAGGCGGCGAGATTGTAAAAAACTGCGGCGAATATGTGAATGTTGTTCGCAGCGCGGTGAACACTTTCGCGATTTGCCGCCATTCGTTCGTTATCGCCATAGGCGGCGGAGCGGTACTCGACATGACTGGCTATGCCGCGGCGACCTCTCATCGGGGCATTCGGCTCATTCGATTACCGAGCACCGTGCTGGCGCAAAACGATTCCGGGCTAGGCGTAAAGACCAGCGTAAATCGATTTCACAAGAAGAACTTCCTGGGCACGTTCACGCCGCCATTTGCCGTGATCAATGACTTAGAGTTGCTCGAGTCCTTGCCGGATCGAGACTGGCGCAGCGGCATCGCCGAAGCGGTGAAGGTGGCACTGATTAAGGACCGAGTATTCTTTGAAGCGATCGAACAGAGCGCTGCGGCTCTGACGAAGCGCGATTCCCACGCGATGGAACACCTCATTTATCGGTGTGCGCAGTTGCATCTTGCGCACATCAGCGGAGGAGATCCGTTCGAAACTGGCTCTTCCCGGCCGCTCGATTTCGGCCACTGGGCCGCCCACAAACTAGAGCAGCTTACAAACTACAATCTCAGGCATGGCGAAGCAGTCGCAATCGGTATCGCTCTGGATGTTACGTATTCCTATCTCACGGGAATCCTCTCAGAGCGCTCCTGGATGCGCATCGTCCGTGTTCTTTTAGAACTGGGTTTACCTGTCTTCGCGCCGGAACTGGAACGCCGGGATCTGCTCGCGGGTTTGACCGAATTCCGCGAGCACTTGGGCGGCCAGTTGACAATCCTGCTGCTGCGCGACATTGGCGATCCGGTGGAAGTCCACGAAATCGACACAAACCTAATGACGGCAAGCATTCTGGCATTGAGCCAATACGCGCCCGTGTGTAGCCTTTGAATATAGAATCATGACAAAGAACGGAACTTGTCCGCTCAAAGCCAGTCAGATCATCGATGAATATTTCATCGAGAACAGGACTCGTCTTCTGGAACTGGCCGCTTTTCTCGAACGTCTGGATCGTTCTGCCGACGGGGCCGATGCCCGAAGAGATTTCCGAATGGCGGCGTTCCATCGGGCGCTTCTGGTCCTAGCTTCGGATGCCCGGGACAAAATGGATCAGATTCAACTCATTTTCAGCGATCCCACGGTAGAGCCGAAAGAAAAACTTGATACCAAGAGTGCCAGCGGCGCATGGAATTCTGCTTCGGAGGTGGGCTGAATGTACTACATCGAAATGCACGCGCACATGGTTTCACGGACCACAGACGACTACCGCGACATGGCTATGGCCGGTTGCGTTGCCGTCAGCGAACCGGCGTTCTGGGCGGGCTGGGATCGCGCTTCGGCGGATGGATTTGAAGACTACTTTCGGCAATTGACCGAGTTTGAACCCAAGCGGGCCGCGCAAGTTTCGATTCGGCACGTAACGTGGCTATGTCTAAATCCGAAAGAGGGAGAGGACCGCAAGCTCGCCGCCGAGGTTCTGGAGCGCATACCGAAGTACCTGGATCGGGCGAACGTCGTCGGCATTGGTGAAATTGGACTGAATAGAGTCACCACGAATGAGATTGCGACGTTCAACGATCACGTGCGGCTGGCACTAGATTTCAACCAACTGATTCTGATCCACACACCGCATCTGGAAGACAAATTCAAGGGCACACGAGTGACCATCGAGAATCTGGCCAAGGCCAAAGGCCTGAAAGCGAACCGTGTACTGGTCGACCACGCCGAAGAGCACACGGCCAGCATGATTCTGGATGCCGGATTTTATGCCGGGTTCACCTTGTATCCCAATACCAAAGTTTCCGCGGCGCGCGCGGTCGATATGATCGAGCAGCATGGGCCGGATCGTATTACGGTGAGTTCGGCATGTGATTGGGGGCCGAGCGTACCAACAGCCGTACCGCAGCTCATGCTGGAAATGCGCCGCCGCGGCCACAGCGAACGAGTCATTCGGAAAATTGTCTTCGAGAATCCGCTGGAATTTTTGATGCAATCGGGTAAGTTCGAACTGCCTCGTCTCGACATACACGCCACTGCTCCGAGCGCTGCTGCCGCAAGCTGATGCGTATTCGAAAGGGATTTGAGCTTACCTACTGCACGAATATTCATGCCGCGGATGGTTGGCCGCAAGTTTTTGAAAATCTGAAACGATACGCACCGGAGCTGAGGAACCGCCTTGAGCCGGCAGACCGTTTCGGCCTCGGCCTGCGACTAGCGAACAACGAAGCTGTAGAACTTCTATCCGGGTCCAATCTGGAAGAATTTGCAGATTTTTTGCGGGATTCCGAGCTGTATGTTGCTCTCATCAACGGCTTCCCGTATGGCTGGTTTCATGGACGAACGCTGAAGGATCAAGTCTTCGCTCCAGATTGGCACACCGAAGAGCGCGTGAGCTACACGCTGCGTTTGATCGAGATTCTTAGCCGCCTCCTGCCTGAAGGATTGGATGGAGGGATAAGTACATGTCCACTCTCCTACAAGCGCTGGAAAAACTCCAGCGGCCCGGATTGGGATCTCCTGGTTCGAAATGTTGTCCGGACGGCCACTCGAATGTTCGAATCCAAGCGACGTGACGGCCAGGATATTCATCTGGATATTGAACCGGAACCGGATGGTCTCATTGAAACCACGGAGGAATTCATTCAGTTCTTTGAACGGCTTCTCCTCACTGGGGCTCCCCTGCTTGCGAGTTCAGCGCAGTTGTCCCTAACACAGGCAGAAGATGCTTTGCGCCAGCACATAGCATTCTGCTATGACCTGTGCCATTCGACGGTCGAATACGAAGGTTCTCAGACCGTGATCGATGCGCTTCGAAGAGCGGGTGTTCGTATCGGGCGCGTGCAGGTGAGTTCGGCGATAAAGGTTGCGATACCTTCTCAATCCACCGAGCGTGAACTGCTGGGTGAATATCTATCGGCATTTGCCGATCCGGTATATCTCCATCAGATCATCGGCAATTGCGGACGATACGCCGATTTGCCGGAAGCGCTTGACCGCCTCAAGGACACGCGCAGCACAGAGTGGCGTATTCACTACCACGTTCCGCTGTTCATGGCGAGCTATGGGAAGGTGGACTCGACACAGTCCGAGGTGAAAGAGGCTCTTATCAAGCTCCGCACCGATGAAGTACGGCATCTCGAAATCGAGACTTACACGTGGAGCGTTCTTCCGTCTGATCAAAGGCTTGACATTGTCGATTCGATCGAGCGGGAATACCGATGGGTGATGGCCCAATTATGAACAGGACAGTCGTTCTTGATGTAGTTGGCCTCACGCGTGAGTTTCTAGATTCGCGCATGCCATATCTGAAAGAATGGGCGGCAAAACGAACCGTATCCACAATCGTGCCCGTGCTTCCGGCCGTAACGTGTACAGCGCAAGCCACGTTCTACACCGGCAAGGCGCCGGGCCAACACGGGATTGTCGCAAACGGCTGGTATTTTCGGGACGACTGTGAAATCCATTTCTGGCGGCAATCGAACCGCCTGATCCAAGCGCCGAAACTCTGGGATTTGGCCCGTCAACACGATCCGCAGTTCACCTTCGCCAATCTATTTGGCTGGTTCAATATGTACTCCACCGCGGATATTTCCATTACTCCACGGCCCATGTATCCGGCCGATGGCCGGAAGATCCCGGATGTTTACACAGAGCCCCCCGCATTGCGAACGGAGATCCAGCAGAAACTCGGGACATTTCCGTTGTTTGATTTCTGGGGACCGCGTGCTTCTATCAGTTCCACGCGCTGGATTGCGGCATCGGCGAAATACGTAGAGGAGCGGTTTCATCCGACGCTAACTTTCGTTTACTTGCCTCACCTTGACTACAATCTTCAGCGGCTTGGGCCCGAGGCTGCCCGCAATAGCGACCGATCTGGCGAGGTGGACCGGACTCGCGGGAGAGCTGATCGATTTTTATGAGGCTCGCGATGCGCGAGTCATCGTACTTTCCGAATACGGCATAGTTCCCGTAAACAAGCCGGTACATCTGAATCGATCGCTTCGTGAGGCTGGATTGCTTCGTGTTCGTGAGGAGGTCGGCCTGGAATTGTTAGATCCCGGAGCTAGCGCCGCTTTCGCAGTGGCGGACCACCAAGTAGCGCACGTTTACGTGAATGATCCTTCCAAACGAGATACGGTGAAACGTTTGCTCGCGCAAATAGACGGTGTTGATGCCGTTCTAGATGAATCCGGGAAGCGAGAACTCGGTATCGACCATTCGCGCGCGGGTGAATTTGTCGTGGTCGCGAAACCAGAAGCGTGGTTCACCTACTATTACTGGCTGGACGATAGAAAGGCGCCGGATTTCGCGCGCACGGTGGATATTCATCGAAAGCCCGGCTACGATCCGGCTGAATTATTCGTTGATCCGGCCATACGGCTGCCAATGGTGAAGATTGCTTCTAAGCTCGTCGTACGAAAGCTTGGTTTCCGCAATCTGTTCGACATCATTCCTGTCGATGCCTCTGTTGTGAAAGGCTCGCATGGCCGGATCGATAATCCCGCCTTGAGGTCGCCAGTATTTATAGGAAATGCAAGCAGCGAGACCATTGCGGCTACTCGAGTTTCGGCTGAAATTCTTTCCAGCCTGGGAATGGAAATCTAATCGGAGTTCATCATGCCAATTGACAGAATCGGCTATGCTGTTGCCGCGGGCCTCTTTTGCGCCCTATCCAGTCCGGCAGCATGGCAAGCGGGAACCTCCAAGGTCGATATTACTCCTTCGCACGCCATCTGGATGGGCGGGTACGCTGCTCGCACGCATCCGTCCGAAGGAGTGCGGCAGCATATCTTCGTAAAGGCTCTTGCTCTCAAGGATGAGCGAGGAGCCGTTACGGTGCTCGTTACTTCCGATCTGCTCGGGTTTCCGGGAGAAGTCTCAGCGCCGATCTTCAGTCGTGCGCAACAGCAGTTCGGTCTACCTCGCGAGCGCGTAGTCCTGAACTCGTCGCACGATCACAGCGCACCGGTTGTAGGTCACATGCTCTCGCCCGCCTATCCGTATGCCGAAGCGGATAGGAGAACTATCAGCGCGTACACCGCCAAGCTTGAGGATCAGGTCCTCGAATCGATCGGCAAAGCCATTCAAAACCTTGCTCCCGCCGAAATATCCTTTGAGCAAGGTTTGGCCGGAGTAGCGGTGAACCGGCGGCGAGTAGGGCATCGAGATTATCCGGGCCCGGTCGAGCAAGATGTTCCCGTTCTGGCCATCCGCGCTCCGGATAACACTCTGCGGGCGATTGTCTTTGGCTATGCCTGCCATAACACGGTTCTCGATGACTACCAAATAAACGGCGACTGGGCCGGTTACGCACAAGCAGAGCTGGAGAAAAGATATCCGGGCGCTTCGGCCATGTTTGTCCAGGATTGCGGAGCAGATGCAAACCCGCTACCCCGGCGCTCAGTGGAACTCGCCCAGCGTTACGGTGAGACGATTGCCACTGCCGTAGATCAGGTTTTACATGCGAAGATGCGGCAGGTAGAGGGGCCGCTTACCGCCGCTTTCACGAGTGTGGATCTGCCTTTCCAGAAGCCCCCGTCGCGTCAGGAACTGGAAAGCCGCACGCATGACAAGAGCGCTCTCCTTCAGCGGCACGCAGAATTGATGCTACAGATCCTGGATCGTGACGGCAAACTGCCCGATCATCATTCTTATCCGATTCAGGTATGGCAGTTTGGCAAAGATATGACGTTTATCGCACTGGGCGGTGAAGTCGTTGTCGATTATTCGCTTCGTTTCAAACGCAAGTATGGATTTGACACGCTGTGGGTCGCCGGTTATTCCAATGACGTGTTTGCCTATATACCCTCGCTGCGGGTGCTCCACGAAGGCGGCTATGAGGCAGGCGGCGCGATGATCGCGTACGGACAGCCGGCGCCGTTTACGCCGGAGGTCGAAGAAATTGTGGCGCAGGGTGTGGATGCGTTGGTAACGCGGGTGCGGCAGCAGTAAGCCGACAAGTTCAGTTCTCTAGAACCAGGACCTCGTACTCGTTCAGTCGCGGGATTACGGCTTGTAGGAGACCTGATTGGTTGCGCGTGAGCGGAACCGGACGATGGTCCCAGAGAGTAAACGCTTTGTTTGCGCGAGTTCCCGAATCCAATGTGATCCGCACGTCGGGGATGGGCACTACATGGCGAATGGGGCGAGTCATCTCCCCAGTGAAGTTCACCAGATGAACCAACGTACGCCGATGATCGTTTTGAGTACGAACTACAACCTCCACCGACCCCGGAGCGTTCTCAACAATGACAGGCGGGACTACCTGCCGCCCGGCATTCGCAAGAAGCTCCATCAGCTCAGGCGTATGAAATTTCGTGATTGTGTTGCCGATATCACCGCTGAAATAGATGGCGCGGCCCTTTCCCAGCTGGTTGACGACTACACCGGGATCTTTCGAAAGCGCGGGAACACCATCGTACGGGCCTGCCAGGCGCTCTGTATACTGCAAAATCGTGTGACCCGTTTTGGGAATCACGGGGACGTAGTAGCCAGGAGACGGAATAAATTGACGGTCCAAGCCGTTCAACAATGGGCTCTTCGCAACGGGCCGCATGAAATCCCAGCGCCGTGGACCCTTAACCTTTGGTGCGGCATCCGCTCCGAATACTTCGGCGAGGGCGAACTTATTCCGAAAAACGCCTGTCTCGTCGTAGCGCGAGGTTTCAAAATCTGCAACGAGATTGCCGCCGTGCCGGACGTACTCTTTAAGGCGGGCGGCGATTCTGTCACTCATACAAGCTACGTTCGGTAGAAAAATCGCATCGTAGCTACCGAGCGAACTAGTTTGGAGGGCGGCATCATCGAGCACATCGAACGGAATGTGCGCGCGAAGGAGCGGCTCTGTGACACCGGAAAACTCGCCATCGAGATTGCCGATGTCACTACGCGGCGTAGTGCGATCAATATCGATCAGTTGGGCGGCGGATGCTGCGTAGAAATTGGCTGTAACATCGGACCAGACGACTGCCACGCGTGCCGCCGATCGGGTTTGCAAATAATATTCAGAGTTCTTTGCCAAAAAACTGTTCATCGCCGCAAGAGTCTTCATCTCGGGCTGTTCAAACTCAAAAGGTGTGATTCCCATCCACACACTCGCTCCATTAGCGATGGTGTCGGCATAGAGAAGACGGAGCTCAGGATCGGGCAACAGGGAGAAAGTCCAGGGTTTGTGACTGGCCGCGGAGAAAATTACGCGGGGCTTACCGCCCGATTGTGTTTCGAGCAGACGAGCCGTCAGACCGGGCTTCCAGAGAGGAATACGGGTCAGGTCGCCGCCCAGGAAGCCGCCTTCACTTCCAAGCAGATCCTGTTCCTTAATGAGTACGCGGTTCAAACGGCCGGTGGCCCAATTAGCTCCGCGAACGCCACCGTTCATATAAAGAGCGCAATCAGGATTTTTGGACTTTAAAATAGAGCGGGTATCGCGCAAAAAATCGGCGATGCTGTCCGCTTGAAATTCTAAGAGTTGTTGGAACGGCTTACCGATCCGGACGTCTTTGGGCGGCATGTCTCTGCCGTAGCGCTTGCGAAATTTTGCGCGGCAGTAGCGGCAATAACAGGTGTCAGGACGATAAACAGGGCCATCATAAAAGATGCCATCTATGGGATAAGCGGCAAGGTCGCGGACGACTTGAAAAACCCATTCGCGCCATGGCGTGTTGACACAAAAGCTGGCGCCGGTATCATAAACGCGGTCTAGTGGTTGGCCATTCTGGCGAATTTCACGCCAGTCCGGATGTTCGGCGGCAAAACGCATCGTGTAGTAGTGCACGTTGAAGTAAATAAAAACACGGATACCACGTCTTTTTGCTTCCGAAATATAGCGGCCCAGGTAATCGGCATGAGGCACGCTCGCCAGCTTCGATTTAAAAAAAAAGCCGCGATCATCAAGGCCCGCCGGCATCGCCATCACTTCGAGGTGTTCGGCGTTGTAGCCGAGATCGGCTTTCTGTTGTGCAAGGGCGGCCGGATCGCGGTAGTCGATCTGGCTCACACTTGTGGTGAGATCGATAATGCGAAGCGGTTCGCGTTCCCACCAGGGTTGCTCGGCCCCTTTACAACCGCCAACTAGGAGAGTGCCGAGAACCAGGGTGAGAAGACGCCACATCAGAATAGAAACTTGATCCCCAGCTGCACCTGTCGCGGATCACCGGCACTGGTGATTCGACCCACCGTACCGGGGACAGAGATGTTTGTCGCCGGGTTCAGAAAGTTCGTGTGGTTAGGCATATTGAAAAATTCGCCCCGAAGCTGTGCCTTCACACGCTCGAGAATAGAAAAATTCTTGAGGAGGCTAACGTCGAACACGATATCGCCAGGCCCGAATAAGCTGTTGCGAGAAGCGTTGCCATAAGTGAACGGAGCCGGCAGAGCGTATGCGGATGGATCGAACCAGCGAGAGGTGCTACGGTCCGATCGCGAGAGCGCACCGACGCCGTTTGCATTGGGACGAATCGCTCGCCAACCGGTTTGAGTAGTGGTGATGGTGGGATTGAACGGCGTACCCGTGCGGAGATATGTAATACCGGCGATCTCCCAGCCGCCGACAACTGCGTTGGCGAGACCGCTTGCATTGCTCAAGAACGCCTTGCCCTTTCCGAATGGCAGTTCATAGGAATAAGCGGCCGTAAATACGTGGCGGCGCACACCGTCGGTATTACCGCGATCCGCGCTGACATTATAAGGATCCTGTGGTCCACCGACCGTCGGCGTATCATCGAGCGAACTCGTCCAAGCGTACTCGAGCTGGAAGGTCAGGCCATTGGAGTAGCGCTTAGTCGCCTCGAGCTGCAGCTCATTCATGGTCGAATCGCCGCCGCTCGCAAGCATCAAAATATCGGCCCAAGGCTGGTAAGGCCGATTAGGCTGAAGGGTTCCCGGAATCTGCTGCTGCGAAAGATTGATGGGGTAGTTGTACCACGGCAAATGCGTGCTGCGATTACCGACGTACGATACGCGAATGCCTAAACTCCGAGCGAGTTCATGCTCTACAGTGAAATTCCATTGATAGGATTCGGCATTTCTCAAATTGCGCTGTACACCAGTAATGCTCGGGTTTGGTGAGAGAGTTCCGCTGCCCGGGAAAGGATTGGCAAGAGTCAACGACGGCGTTCGCCCCGCGGCGGATTCGAAAGTTTCGGCCAGCAGGAACGGCGGGTTACTAAAGCCCAATTGCCGGAAGCCTATGAACACCGGCAGGAAGTTTGTGTAGACTCCGAACCCGGAGCGGATGACCGTTCTGCCGTTGCCGGACGGTCGATACGCGATACCGATGCGCGGCTGCCAGTTGTTGGTATCCGTCTGGATAAGGGTATCCGATAAACCGAGCTTTTGGGCGAACGTGACCGGATAGGCGTTCACTAAAGCTTGCTGGGTTCCGACTGGGTATTGGCTGCCGGCAAGATACAGCTTTCCTGAAGCCGAATCAAATTGCGCCATTCTGCCATCGCGTTCCGACCACGGAATCTGAACCATATACCGCAGGCCGGCGCTAATGGTGAGCTTAGGCGAGATTTGTATGTCGTCCTGAAAATATGCGCTGTAGCGCGTCGAGGAAAACACCTCGGCGGGGCTGCCCGACGATCTATAGGTCGTGTTTGCGTCGCCAAGAAGAAAATCAGCGAATGCATTCGCAGGAGCGGCGGTACTCGATGCACTGGTGTAGCGGCCTGTGAAATCGAAACGGCCTAGCCCGGCATTATTCACCAGCCCTGAACCGAGCCCCGCAACGGTCGGAGTGGAGGAGACACGATAGATCGCAAAGTCAAGGCCGGCCTTGAAGGTATGCTTTCCATGGACAATGGTGAGATTATCGATATACTGCGGAGTAGTTTCCGGAGGGATCTGCGCACCACCATAATCCCCGATCGGAGTGTACGAAGTGATATTTATGTTTGGCAACCCGCCGTAATCGACCGGATACAAACCAGGAAACAGCGAGCGAGGATCGAAATCCTTATTCATTCCTTGTCTCCCAGAAGCATGCGAGAGAAAGCCGAAACGGGCCTCATTCACCATGGTCGCGGAAAACGTGCGCGTGTATGTTCCGTTAATGCTCTTGGTCGTGTAGCCCCCGTTTTGCCAGGATCCATAGCCCGCCGGATAGTTCTGCGCTACAAAATAAGGATCACCTTTCGAGTAATTCAGGTTAACGAAAAAGCTGTCTCTATCGGAAAGCTTGTAGTCGACGCGCGTTCCAAACCGGTATACGTCGTATTTGTTCGGAATGGAAGCAATATAATTCAGCAGTGTTCCGTTGGATGACCCCGGTAAGTTCGGTGCGGGATATTTTGCGGCAAGAGCTGAAGCACGCGAATCGATTCGGGTGCCCGGAACTTGATTATTCGGGAACGGTGCGCCGGATAAAGGATCGATGATGGTGGCAAGGCCGGCGAAATTTCCGGTTTTCATGGCATTGGTAGGAACCGAAATGCCGGAGGTGGTGAGCGAACTCCTTTCCAACAAATCTTCAAAACTTCCGAAGATAAACAGCTTGTTCTTGACGATTGGACCGCCAAGTGTCGCTCCGACTTCATTGCGGTTGAAAGCCGGTTTCGGCTGGCTGGTCAAAAAGAAGTTTTGCGCCGCGTACTCGCGGTTGCGATTGAACCACAAAGCCGACCCGTGGATTTGGTTGGTTCCACTCTTTGTGACGACGGTAACGGAGACGCCGCTTTCAAACTCGGCCTTCATGCTGTTGGAATCAATTTTAAATTCGCTGATGGCATCGACGGAAGGCTGAGTGGACAGGCCGTGCTTGGAGGAGTAGGCTCCGCCGCCATTTCCCGAGTCGTTGTAGCCGACCCCGTCGACATTGAAGGAAATGCCGCCCCAGTAGGGGCTGCCGGCAACACGAGGATTATTGGCATTATCGGTGGTGACGCCCGCCGAAATGCGGATCAGCCTGTCTACCGTTCGGCCATTCAATGGAACGGTGGTGATCGCATCGGACTGCATAATGTTGCCCACTGTCGCGTTTTCGGAATTGATCGTTGGGGCGGAAGCGGTAACTTCGACCGTCTGGTTCACAGATCCAGGAGACAAGACGATGTTGACCCGCGCCGAACGATTGGCCAGCAGCACAATGTCCTTTGTGACACTTGGCTTGAAACCGGTGAGTTCAGCCCTGACCGAATAAGTGCCCGGGGGCAGATTGGTAACCGTATACTCGCTACCTTCGCTAACGGCCTTATATTCAGTATTCGTATTTTGATCAACAATGATCAGGGACGCGCCCGTGACCTCCGCCCCGGAGGCGTCGGTAACCGTGCCAAGAATGGTTCCCGTTATGTTCTGAGCGAATGAAGGACAAGCGAACAATAGTCCGGCAAGCAGAGCCACACCCGAACGTACGCCAAGGCCTGAAAGCAACTTTCTAACTGTCATAGATCACCTTCCCCGGTAAGGGGAATATTAACCCAAATGGCGCCAAAGCGCTACGCGGGAGAGTCCTAATTTATATAGGATTAGGAGATGACCTGGAGCAGACGATCGTTTCTCAAAAGGACGCCTGCGCTTGGCGCCGCAACATCTTCGTTGGGAGTGACGCTTTCCGCGGCCAAGGCTCCCACAGGGATCGGTAAACCGGCCCTGCTCGGCGGCCCAAAGGTCCGTAGCGAAGCGTTTCCCAGCTGGCCGGTGTCAGGGGAACTGGAAGCGCAGGCGTTGATCGAGACGTTGCGCAGCGGCAAATGGTATCGCGGAAACGGCAGCCAGACCAAGAAGTTCGAAGAGGCATTTGGGAGCTTGACCGGCGCGCGGCACTGCCTGGCGACGGCAAACGGGACCAGCGCGCTCTACGTTTGTGCAAATGCGCTGGGTATCGAGCCCGGTGACGAAGTAATCGTTCCACCCTACACTTTCATAGCGACGATCAACGTCGTGCTGCGACAACATGCACTGCCCGTATTCGTTGACACGGACATCAATACGTTTCAGATGGACCCTAAAAAGATCGAAGCGGCAATCAGCCCGCCCACGAAGGCGATCATACCGGTACATTTGGGCGGTTCGGCTTGCGATCTGGATACCATTCTTTCCGTGAGCCGCAAACATGGCATCAGCGTGATAGAAGACGCGTGCCAGGCGCATCTGGCGGAATGGCGCGGCCGCAAGGTCGGCACCTATGGAAAGGCCGGCTGCTTTAGCTTTCAAGCTTCTAAGAATTTGACATCGGGTGAGGGCGGAGCCATTCTGACCGACGACGAGGAAGTGTACAACCAGTGTTATACATTCCATAACAACGGAAGTGGGTTGAAAGCTCCGGCAGGCAATTTCGCGTATGCCGGGACCGGCGACAATCGCCGCATGGTGGAAATGGAAGCGGCGCTCTTACTGCAACAAATGACGCGATTGGAAGAGCAGACGAACTGCCGCACGAGTAACGCTCTGTACCTGACATCTCTTTTGAAAGAAATTCCCGGTATTGTCCCGGCGCAGATGTACGAGGGCTGCACGCGCAATGCGTATCACCTCTACATGTTTCGATATCAAAAAGCGGAGTTCGGCGGACTGCCACGCGCGACATTTCTAAAGGCTCTCGCGGCCGAAGGCATCCCGGCATCTCGAGGATATCTTCCCTTGAACCGAGAGCCTTTCTTGAGGACGGCGCTCGAATCCAGAGGGTATAAGAAGCTGTTCCCCGAAAACGTTCTCAAGAACTGGGTAGAACGCAACGAGTGCCCAGAAAATAATAAGCTGTGCGAACAAGCAGTATGGTTCACCCAAAATATGTTTTTGGGGACAAAGAGCGACATGGACCAGATTGCGGACGCAATACGGAAAATCCGGACGCATACAGGTGAGTTGATAGCGTAGACGATAGGATTAGCAAGGTACGATGATTTCGGCTGAATTAGAGAAGTGGCTTCAAGACTTCCTTGCAAAGCAAAGAGGCGTTGCCGGTACAGTCCATTTATTTGAGAATGGCGGACTACGGTTGGCGAGCGCTGTAAATATTCCTCCGCAGGTACAACAGGCAGTGGCGTGGGTCCCGAGCGGTAAAGGAATGGCGGGTCTGGCGCTGGAGCGCAAGGAGCCCATTCAGACCTGCAATCTTAAAGAAGACAATTCCGGAAACGTCAGACCCGGAGCGAAAGCGGTGAATGCGCAGGCGGCTGTTGCGGTGCCGGTTTCCGGCGGAACAGCCGGCATACGGGCTGTGGTGGGAATAGCTTTTCCGCACGAGCGCGAATTCACAAAAGCCGAGTTGGAAGACCTGACCGTGGCGGCATCTACGGTGCCGAGCACTTGAGGCTCAGTGCCCTAGCTTTTATCGCCCTCACTAGCGTCACTTCGGGCAATGTCTGTGCTGGAGGCCTCCGCTCCATCACTAAAGTAATGGGGCCTTTGCCTCACATAGATAACCGCTCCCCATTGAACGTTCAAACGCTGGAGGAGGTGAAGCTTCAGCGGTACATTCGAAAGAAGGTCACGTTTTCCGCTGAGCCGGGCAGTATTGTTTACGCGTGGCTCCTCGTGCCCTATGGCGCTCACAACGCGCCCGCCGCTCTCTGCCTTCATCAGACAACAAGCATCGGGAAAGATGAACCAGCGGGTCTGGGCGGCAAAACCAATTTGCATTACGCCGAGGAACTCGCCGAGCGTGGGTACGTCGCTCTGGCGCCCGATTATCCCAGCTTCGGGAACGACAAGACCGACTTCCGGCGCGATGTCTATTCTCGCGGATACAAGAGCGGGTCTATGAAGGGAATCGTGAACCATATTCGTGCCGTAGACCTGTTAGTCTCACTTCCCGAAGTGGATCCCCGGCGCATAGCCGTAATCGGTCATTCCTTAGGCGGCCACAATGCATTGTTTGTAGCTGCCTTCGACAAACGGATTCGGGCCGTCGTAACGAGCTGCGGATTCACGTCAATGGCCTACTACTCTGGCGGCAATCTGAAGGGTTGGTCGTCGGACAGGTACATGCCGCTCATCGCCACCATCTACCACAATTCGCCGAAAGAATTGCCGTTCGACTTCAGCGACATTTTTCTGGCAATTGCCCCTCGCGCGGTATTCATCAATGCGCCCTTGCACGATTCGAATTTCAACGTCGAGGGCGTCGACGTTTGTATAGCTAAAGTGAAAAGCAGATTTCCGAGCGGTCGGCTCGTGCTCGAGCATCCGAATTGTGAACACGACTTTCCGCCCGACGTGCGCCAACAAGCCTACCGATTTCTGGATAGAGAGTTCGGATTTCATCGAGGTAATATCTTAATTCTGTGAGCGGAATTTCTCTATTTTCCAGACGAACTCTTTTTAGCTTGATCCCGGCCGCGTTGGCGCAAAGCGCCGAGCCCGTGCTCGACATTCACCAGCACACCAATTATTCCGGACGTACCGATGAACAGCTAAGAGCGCATCAGCGCACGATGGGAATCGCCCAAACAGTTCTGCTTCCGGCCGGCTCCAAGTACGGTTTAGCGGCCGGATGCGGCGGCAATGATACGGTCGTCGCGCTCGCCAAAGCCTACCCCAAAGAGTTTTTTTTCTTTGCAAACGAGCTACCGGACATACCAGAAACCAAGCCCGTTTTGGAAAAATTCTTAAAAGCTGGCGCAATCGGCATCGGCGAGCAGAAATTTCACGTCGAGTGCGATTCAAAAGCAATGCAGTTGGTGGCGGATATTGCCAAGGATCACGGCGTGCCGGTGCTGATGCATTTTCAGCATAACGTCTACAACCTGGATTTCGAGCGATTCCACAGAATGCTCGAGATGTATCCGACTGTCAATTTTATTGGCCACGCGCAGACCTGGTGGGGCAACATTGACAAGAACCACAATCAATCCGCGATGTACCCAAAGGGCCCGGTCACTCCAGGCGGAATTACCGATCGGCTTCTTTCGGACTATTCAAATATCTATGGCGATCTCTCTGCCGGATCGGGGTTGAACGCCTTATTGCGGGACGAGGATCATGCGCGGGATTTTCTGATTCGTCATCAGGACAAGCTGCTCTATGGGAGCGATTGCAACGATAAAGTCGGGACCGGAAAAGCCTGCAGCGGTTCTCAACAATTAGCTACCGTCCGGAGGCTCGCTCCCGATGCACAGGCAATTAGAAAAATGTTTTACGAGAATGCAGTCCGTTTGTTAAAGATCTCCTGATCTATTAGAGGCCTCCGCGAAGGTATGCGATGACATTGGCCAGATCTTGCTCTTTGAGCGTCTTCTCAAATCCTTCCGGCATAAGCGAGACCGTGGAAGACCGAATTTCCTCGATATTACTTCGGAGCAGAGTCTGATCACCACTTTCAGAACCTGATCTCAAAGTAATAGCGCCAGGCGTTTCGTTCGAGATAATCCCGTCGTAGATATACCCGTCTTTAGTAATGGCAACGTGATTGATATAGGTGGGTTCGATTGCATAGCTCGGATTTAAAATATCCGTCAGCAATTCTTCTTTCGTCTTGTTGTTGATCCCGGACAGGTCCGGACCCACCCGGCCACCTTGAATACGTGGCATATGGCAGCGGGCGCAATTGGCTTGAAACACTATTTTCCCTTGAAACGCATTCCCCGGGGTTGTCAGTACGCCTTGATAATGCGCCACCACCTGAGCGCGGTCGCCACTCGTGCTATTGAGAAGAGCACGGGCCTCTTTCACAATGGCGGGATCGGGATTTTCATAAAGGTGCGATCTCACGCTCCCGTCGAGTGCCGCGCGATCCAGTTTGCCCGAACGGACGGCTTGCAAAAGAATGGGAACCCGGTTCTTGTGGCCGACAAGAGCATCGAAGGCATGCTCGTGTGCCTGAGGCGAAAGATCGGCCCAATGCGCGAGGATGATCTTGGCAACGTCAGGATCATCGAACGCGGCAAGTGAATCAATTGCAGCCACCTCTACATTCGGTGTGGCGTTCGGAACGAGAATTTTGTCCAGGACCGGCTCTACGGTATTGAAATGTCCTCCGCGCAATGCCTGGATGGCAAGGATTCGGTTTCCCTCCGGCAAATCAACGTTTGTAGCATCCTTCTCCGCGCGCTGCAGAAGCTTGTCGAGCTTGAAATGCGTAGACGTTTCCCAGGCCGCCCTTCGCACGGGCTCCTTGCCGGATTCTATCTGCTGCATAAGAGCAGCTTCGGCGCCAGCCACTTGAAGATATCGCGCCCTGACGAGTTCCAGACCGCGCGTGAGACCTGCCAGTTCTTTGTCCGGGTGTTGCAGTTTGCCAAGACCGGCGAACCAGCGCGATAATTCCTTCTCATTGCGACGGGAGCCAATGAGAGCGGAAAGACTTACGAGCAATTGCGGATCCGTCCAGGGTTCCCCTTTGGCCAGGAGCGCTTCGTAAAAAGGCGATGCCGCGTCGGCCACCGAGCTAAGAATTGCGCCGCGAAACCACTGATCAGAGGAGTGCTGATGAGCCAATTCTGCAAGAGCTGTGAGCGCTTTGGGGTCCTTCAAGTTCCCCAACGTAAGGGCTGCCTGAAACTGAACGTGAGGATCAGAATCGGTCGCCGCGACCAGGACGGCGTTCGCCAGCGGTTTGGATTCTCGTAAATCGCCTTCGCTGAGCCGCACCGCGTTCTGCCGGATTCGTCCGTCTGAATCTTTCAGCGCATGCTCAACTCCCGTCGGCTGCAGTCCGGAAAAGGCATCCAGCAGCGACAGCGCATGCATGCGAGCTTCTGGAGAAGAACCATTCTCCGCCATCGCCTGAAGTTTAGGAACTATAGTCCGATCCTGCCGCTCGAGCAGCAGCCGGTGCGCGGTCCAGCGATGCCAGCCGTTGGCGCTTGCTAATTGCGTTACCAAATCGGCGGAACTCAGCGCGCCCAGATCAGGCTGTAAATTCCTGTGAACTGGTGAGCTATTGGGAACGATGCGATAGATGCGTCCCAGCGTATCGCCGTTGTAGAAATTGATCTTCTTGCGAATTTCTTCCGGTATCGATTCCGGCGTTTCGATGACCTGCCTGTAGATATCGGTGAAGTAGAAGTTTCCGTCCGGCGCATTTGCAAAATTACAGGGCCGAAACCACACATCGGTCGAAGCGAGAAACTCGACATTGTCTTTCGCGCGATGAGCACGGAAGGTCGCGCCATCCGGGAGGATGAGATCGCGGTGGATCAGGTTTCCGCTGACATCGCCAGTGAAAACATTTCCGAGGTATTCTTTCGGCCAGGCATCGCCGCTATATATGGTGCTTCCTGACGCTGCCGTAAACCATCCGCCAACTTCTTCGGTGCGGTGCAAGTCGTTTTCGTTATAGCGCTCCTGACGAAGACTGGTTCGCTCTTTGCGCCATTCCTGAGGATGAGTAAGTGGATACATTCGTGCCGATGGCCGCCCATGATCAGAGATGTCCTGCGCCTCGGCGGGTATTTCGAGTAGTGGCGCACGCGCCAGATATTGCATGGGCAGCACGACGTGCCGGATATGAGTTGTGTTCTGCGTAATGAAGCGATTTCCGAAATCATCGAAAGTAGAGCCGAACTGCGCCGGGCCAGACGCCGCCTCCGCCTTCCCGCTAATTGGGTCGAACCGGAAATCCGTGCCGCGAACCAGCACTGGCGGCATCTCCGGATGTTCAGGTGAACGGATCAGTCCGCCGTTGCCGGTATTAGAGCAGTAGATCCAGTTATCGATACTGAGACGAGGATTAGTAATCCGGGCTTCCTGGTTGGCTTTGGCGAAACCCGTGTAGAGAACCTTGCGCACGTCCGCTTTGCCGTCGCCGTTGGTATCTTCCATGAATAGAATGTCAGGCGCGCTGGTTACGATCAGGCCATGCTTCCAGGGCATGATCCCACTGACCGCCAGGACGTGATCGGCGAATACCGTGACTCGATCGTACTTGCCGTCATGATTGGTATCTTCCAGAAGCCGGATCCGCGAACGGACGGGCTTGCCGGGCGGAGGATCGTCAGGGTAATCGAGCATCTCGGCGACGTAAAGTTTCCCGTTTTCGTCGAAGGCCATATCGACCGGGCTCATAACTTGCGGCTCAGAGGCGAACAGCTCCACGTGAAAGTCGCCTTGAATCCGCATGGCCTTCATCGATGCTTCCGGCGAGAGCGCACGTTCTTCAGGATTCTTCTTGCCGCAGGCAGAGAGCAGAACAACCCAGGCCGCAATGGCAATTGGGTTCGAAACACGAGAGCACGATATTTTTCTTAGCATTCAATCAAAATGATGGCGCCGCTCAAACGGCGCGGATCGGTTTTCCTTTCCTCGCGATCAGCCGCTCAGTAGCCAGCAAGTTCAGCATGAGAAAGCGCGGCTGATGATAATTTTCCGCTCTCGTCATATCCGGCATCGGGTCCACTTGTCTGTTTCCCGCCACCTGCCAAAGCGGTGAATGAAGAGCGCGCATGGGGAATTTGGCGCGCACGTAGCGGTCGAGTTCCCCATAAAATTCCATGGCCCACGGGTCGCCAGTCTCCTCAATCAAACACAGTGATCCAATGAGCGCTTCCTGCTGGGGAAATAAGGTCTTATCCAGAGTCCAGGCATTCTGATCGACGTTCGTCAGGTTGCGAAACAACCCTCCGAATACATAATCCTTCGCTACGTCGCAGTGGCGCTGAAACATCCCGGCAGCTTGATCGAACATTGGAACATCACTACGGCGGCGGGCCTCATGCATGATCATCCAAAGTGTTTCGATTGCATGGCCGGCGTACACCAGCTGTTCGTATTCGTTATCCGGCCGCGACAAATCGTGATTTACCAGTTCATTCAACAACTGGAAGCGAGGATTGAAATGATGATTCAAGAGGGCGTCTATCGATCGATCGAGAACCGCGAGCAATTCAGGATCGGATTGCATCGCGAGCATTTGCGAGCAGGTACGGATTAATACCATCCAGACACCCTCAATTCTTGCCCCCGGAAAATCGCGCGCGCCCGAGCCCAAATAGGTCTGGCCGATGGTGGGATGGTAATCAGGACGGTCGTAGCGGCGCACACATTTGAGCACGATCTCTCGCGCTTCATCCCAGTATTTGTGTTCGCCGCTGGCATGCGAAAATTCCGCCAGGCCTTCGGCGATAAACATATCCCCATACACTTCCGTATCGGGACCGCCGTCCGGAGATCCGTCCCGGTTCAATGCCTTCGGCCAGAATTCATCCGGGTCTCTGGGTTTACTCCGCTGAATCAGCTCGGTAGAGCGCGCCGCTACATCCAGATATTTTTGTTCTCGAACAATATTGTTGTAAAGAAACGAAAACACCCATGTACCGCGTCCTTCAAACCATGCCCGTTTGCTGGTAGAAACCAATTCCCCACTGGGACGAACGGAGCAATGAAACCCACCGTACTCGCGATCGATCACGAATTTCTCGATAAACGGCAGATAGTCATCGAAGAGATCCCTACGATACTGGTCGCGCATTGCCAAAAGATTCAGAGTGTTTGGCCCACTCGGCTTTCGAGGCATAGAATCACGCTTATTTGATTGGAAGAGGACAGGCGCCGCGATCAGCGACTGTCCAAACACACGCCGGCTTATCGCGCCAGATCTTGCAGCCACCAAGGTAGATTCGACGAAGTGCCGGCGAGTCACTGCGGAATCTCCCCGCCGAAGGTAAATTCGTGGCTGCCCTGCGCCACATTGACCTGCCTGAGTCCGCCGGACGCATCGCGCAATTGCACGATCTGCGCGACAGAAGAGTAGACATTGATTGCGGCGCGCGCGCCTTGATACGTTGCCGCGAAACACGCCGGGAGCTCGCTTGCAAACCATATCTTATTTCCATGTTTCAGATTCCTCACTCCGAGTCCTGCCAGCAGTTGCGGCCGATCCGATTCGCCGCGGAAGAACCACGCGGCCGCGTCCGTTATCCAGCCATCGAACGAGTCGGGCTGTGCGGCCGGATTCTTACGAAACAGCAGACGACCGCTGGGGGCGCCCATGCGCTCGACGCCGATCCAATCCGGCGCTTCGATGCGGCGCAGATCTGCCGCGTGCCGGCGAGCCGCCTCCGGGGAGCGGGCCGGGATGAGCGCCGTTAAAAATCGAACTGCTTCGGACGAGTTGGAAGTACTTGCATGCAAGATAGCCGGCTGTGCCGGAACAACCGCTGGCGCCACCGGGTTGAAGGTCGTATAAGGAACATGTCCGTCGGTCACGCGAAACTGAAGGGCCGCCGGAGACAAGAAGCGAACGGCGAGCGACGCGGCCGATCCGCTATAAAGCGCCGTAGCCCGGTCCATCGTGACCCGCGAAATGTCAGGCAGATGCAATACCCAATCGAATGCCGCTCGCCCGTTCGGGACGAGCTCGTCATAAACAATTACATAGTCCGGTTTAACAAATACGATGCGCCGCACAAACCGCTTCACTCGCCTCCGATAAACCTGTTGAAGCTCACTCGTCGCAGCATCAATCTCCGCGCTCAGTATGGTGTCAATGATCCGCGGGCGCTCATGAAGAGCTGAAAACGTAAGTGTGTCGGCAATCGACTGACTCGCTGGATCTTCATCAACGAGGACGGTATTGTGTCCGACCGCCTGCTTGAAGTAAGTGTCGTAATAGGGATCTTTATAGTAATCCGCGTATCCGCCTTCCGTCACCAGATTCTCGCCCAGCGCACGCAACAGAAACGATCCTTGGTCCGCATGGTTGTGATTGAAATTGGGTCCGGCGCGAAACAGCAGAATGGCATCGTCCGGCCGCCATCCACTGCGGAATACCACGTCTCCTTTTGTTGAGAAATAGCGTGAACCGGGGGGCTGCGGCGGCTCCGGTTTCAGGCTGTCATCGGAAAATAGAAAATCTTCCATTGATGCCGGGGCGAAATGATCTTCATACCAGCGGAAAGTGGGATTGCGCGACTCCGACACGACGGGCGCAATCGTGTGTCCCGCCGGGCAATGCGTATCACCCATGTCAAGACAACCAGAAACCGGAGTGGCCAACGTCGATATCGGATACCAAAGGGAATCCTTCACGTAGGAAAGGCTCCAGTAATCCAACCCGAACACACGTTTAAGAGCAACTAGCGCCGGAGCAAGCGTCTCGAGATCAAATTCGTGGTAGCTGATGCTCTCACCGTAACTGCCGTCGGGCAGATAACTCCCGGCGAGATGCCCTTCCAGTTTGGCCAGCAGACCGTTCGTATAGAGATCGAGATCGGGATTGTCGCCATCGCCTTCGATGGCAGCGGCTGCAAGCAGCGAACCGGCCACGCTGTGCGAAAGCCAATTACTGGTGTTCGAAACAATGCGATCGTCCAACACATACTCCCGGTACGCGGGCAGGATGCCTTTCTGAACAAGGCCCTCGCGAATCGCTCTTCGCTCTTGAGGCGAGAGCTGGTCGTAGAGCAGATCATAGGCGAAGGCAATTTGCGCGGTCAATTCGCCGGCCGGATAGTAAGTGGGCTGCCCATTCGCGGGAAACCACGGGGGCGCCCAATTGGGCCATTTCATAACCGCGAGCAGGGCAGCCTTGGCTGCGTCCCGAGCCTCGGAATCGTTATTGAGGTAGGCCAGCAGGGCATTATACCGGATGCGACTTCCAGCCTTCGTAATCAAGTCGAAGTAACCTGGCAATGTAGGCAGTAAGTGGACGCGGTCGAGCATCGGAAAGATTGCGGACGCACGGCTCAAATCACCGCTGGTCCGGGATTCCTCCGCTTGATGGACCATCTGTTTCCACAACGCCGCGTATTTCTCGCTATGGGTTCGCTCCAACAAGCGTTTGCGATCGGAGGAGCTGAAATATAGGCGCGGATGCGCAGCCGGCGGCGGATTGGAACGAACCAGACGGACACTGGTCACAAGGGTATCGCCGCCCCGGGTCTTGCCGTCGAGCAAGAGGCTGTAAATTCCCGGATCGTGTAACCGATCGAACGCGATATCATTCGACCACACACCGTTTAGCTCCGCTAGCGGCGCAGTGCTAATCGTCTTTCCGTCCTGATCCTTCAGAACACATTCGACACTCCTGAGGAGTACAGGCGCGACCGCTTCCACGTGCAGTGGCCCCTCCCCGTCAAGGTTCTTCACTGCAAAGAGCTCGCGCCTGGGCTCGACCTTAATTGCGCGCGGCTGAAGCAGTCGAAAGCGCGCCGCTCGGGCCGCTTCAAACTGCATGTTGTCAATCAGGAAACGATAGGTCACATCCAGGTCGGCATGCGGGAGTGAGGCCACCACATAGAAACCCTCAATGCGGGTTCCAGTCGGCAGCGGAAGATGCGATTCATCTCTCAGCTCCTGAACACCGACGCTTATGTTGTGCCATGATTTGCTGGTGTCGGCCTCTCTGCTAACTGCGTAACGCCGTCCATTTGCGGCGGCAATGCCAACTTCAATATGATCTCCGGAGGAAGCAATCGAGAGCCGATACGAAAATGATAAAATTCCGCCACCGGACGCGACCAGATCCAGACGGCGAATAAAGCCGAATCGCTCCGGTCCGGATCTCACCGGCTTCAGAATGCGCATTAGCGAGCGTCCGCCCAAAGCTCCATACTCAGCGGTGGGCACGATAGACGGGTCGTATCCGGCATCCTGAACAGGCGGATAGCTGGCAAATTGTCCGAGTTCCGTACCCTGGAAATTTTCGCGCCAGATCGAGGGCTCGGTAACCGTGCTGCCGGGCGAAGCCGCGCGGCCGCAAACGGTCATCAGCAAAGCCATCACCAGGATCATTGAGCCGATATTTTTCACTCGGCTGGCCTCACGCTTCCGATGGTTGCCGGACGTCGCAGCTGCCGCCGCCCATGAGTGATCGCGAAACAGCATCTAATACGGCGGTAACCTGCCGGCCATCAAACGCCGTTACTTTAGGTGGGGTGTCCTCGAGAATGGCGGCAATAAAGTCGTTCAGACACTCGACAAATGCGCCGCGCAGTTTCCCGAAAATTTCCTGCATCAGAAATGTTTTTGGATAAGAAAACTTGGCCTCTGTACTCAACTCGATCGATTCACGCTTACGGTCGAAATGCAGGTGTCCGGCGGAACCGATTACTTCTACAAAGGAATCCACGATGGACGGAAACGTATTGGGATAGATCCAGGCGGATTCTACCGTGGCAAATGCCCCGCCCGCAAACTTCACCTGTGCTTGAATCACGTCGTAAGTATCGATTCCACGAGCCGAGAGCACGCCCTTCGCGCCGCACGCGTGCACCGAGACAGGCTCACTTCCGAAATACCAGCGCAGTAGATCGATGTCATGCGCACCAAGAAAATGAATGGGTGTAGAGCGACCTGCCCAATCGATCATTTCGGTAGAAACCCAGATGGTATCGTTCTTGCGCGCGTAGCCGGCAACCGGGCGGCCGATCGAACCTTCTCTAATGGAAGTGAATCCCTGGTAATAGGCAGCCAGCCAGCGATGATTAAATGCGACTTGCAGCTTTTGCTTGGGACGGCTGCGGCTCAGAGCGAGCAGCGCATCTGCTTCATCGAGATCCGTGGTGAACGGCTTTTCGCAGAGTACGTGAAGTCCAGCCTCCAGAGCCGCTTTTACGGGCGCATAGTGGGCGAAGTCTGGTGTCGCCACACAGACAGCATCAAGCGAGTTCTGCGAGAGCATCTCGGCATAATTCAGATAACGCGCTTCGATCCCATACTTATCACCAATGCAGTTTAGCCGCTCAGGATTGCGAGTCGTGATCGCCGCGACATCCGCGAACGGATGTGACTGGTAAATCCGCGTGTACTGCTCGCCCATAATGCCAAGACCAATCACGCCGATGCGGATTTTTTTAGCCATTCATCAAATCTAGCGTTTCCTTCAGGCGCTTTACACTCTCAACCAGTCGATCCTCGGCATCGGGACCACATCTGGCGGAAACAACTTCATACCCTCCTGTCTCGAAGGCCTTGCGAGTTGGCAGATAGCCGATGTACCCGTTCGTTACACCCGCTACAAACGTTCGCAGTCCATCGGTGTTCTTTAGACGCATGCCAATCTCGACAAAGACCTCCGCTGGCACCGCGACGAAAACGCTATCGCCAATTTGAATCGCCTGCAACTCCATCGGAAGCCGGCCATTCTCATATTTCGTAGCTTGCCGCGCGTAGAAGTGAGTGATGGAGCTATAAAGCAACTCCGACTTCGCCTGCCTGTATTCCGGGGAGGCATCGTTCGGAGAGAGTTCATTAACCCGTCTCTGCGCGTCCTGAAGAGCCTTCGCCGTCTCAGCCGGTGTGGGATACGGCTTCAGCGCAAAATCAGCCACGAGCCTTCCAAAACGCAGGCGAGCGCTTCCGTGCATCGCAATGCTGGGAAGAGCGTTCAGCACGGAATCGCCTAATTGATGACCGAGTTCTGCGGCGCGTGCAAAAGTCCTGCCCGGAGTGATGACGCCAATGGCGCTTAGTTCCGATGAGTGGCCGACGCTAATGTCGCCCTGAGCTCCATTCACATACATCGCAAAGCTGCCATCGCCCAGCCGCTGTTCCACGCGATCGATTGCTGGGGCTGGAAAGTCTCCCGAGGCAAGTAAGTTATCCGGACCAAGCACCGTAGGATGACACGCATAGTTGATCAACACGGCCTTGGTGCGGCCATGAGCGTCGTCTACCTTCACGATTCCAATCTCGCGGTCGACCGGCTGGCCATCGCGCGACCGCCGGTTCACGCCCAGTCCTTCGATTGTTCCTGTTCCAACACCCACTCGCGCGGGAAAACGTGATTGCCACCCCGTCTCGACGGACTCAACAATCGCTTGCCTTAACAGATCCATATAACGCGCATCGAGCGATTCGTCAGGATTAAAAAATGCGCTCACCGTGACCGGACCCGCGTGCGTGTGCGTTGAAGCGATCAGGATGGCGGCGGGGTCAATCGGAATACGTGCGCTAATCGCAAGCCGGGTTTCTTCGACAAACTCACTGGCGACCGCCAACAGATCCAGACTCACCAGCGCGACCACCGCCGCCCCGTCGTCAATCACCAGAGCACGGGCAAACAATTCATCGTGAATCCCTTCGCAAACTCCCTCGCGCGCGGCAAAGCCGGCCAAGGGCGCCCCGATCGGCGGAGAAATCGACCGCTTTGCAAATCCAACTTTCAACAAAACCTTCTTCCTCCTCGACAACAGATCTGGGTTATCAGTAACGCGGTATCCGGCGACGCTGTTAACACGATGATATCGGCAATGTTCTAAAGCCGACGGCCTGCTGATTCCGCCGGGCGGAGATCACGGAATCCTATTGAATCCGCGGATCATCCAGTTTGGCCCAAACTCTTAGTCTGAAGCTCTTATTCTTGAGATAGATGTCAACACTTGCACTTTTTGGCGGCGCCCCAGTTCGCCGCAAGCCCTTTGCGCGCTGGCCTGTTTTCGACGACGCCGAGCGCGCGGCGGTTTTGGACGTTCTGGAAAGCGGAGCCTGGGGCGGATACAGCCCTAAAGTTTCTGATTTTGAGCAGGCATTTGCGGAATACCACGGAGCACGGTTTGGCATCTCCGCATGCAACGGCACAGTCACGCTCGAAATGGCATTACTCGCCGCGGGCATACAGCCGGGTGATGAAGTGATCGTCCCTTCGATCACCTTCATCGCCACCGCAACCGCCGTGCTACGAGTGGGCGCTATACCGGTCTTTCGTCGATATCGACCCAGCATCCTACAATCTGGATGCCCGGCGGCTTTCCCAGGCAATTACGCCCGCAACCCGGGCCATCATTCCTGTTCATTTTGGGGGGCACCCCGCCGAGATGGATGCAATTCTTGAAATTGCGGCGAAATACGGCTTGGTCGTAATCGAAGACGCGGCACACGCGCATGGCGCACGCTGGCAAGATCGTCCGGTAGGCTCCCTCGGAGACTTCGGATCCTTCAGTTTTCAGCAATCAAAAAACATGACTGCTGGGGAAGGCGGAATATTAGTTACAAACGACGAAGGCCTCGCGGCCAAAGCACGGGCGGTTTCCAATCAGGGTCGGCGGCAAGGCGGCGCCTGGTATGAGCACGTCACTCTCGGAACTAACTATCGCCTGACCGGATGGCAGGCCGCGGTATTGCTAGCACAACTTGCGCGTGTCCCGAAGCAGATGAAGAAGCGCGCAGAGAATGCTGCTTTTCTCTCCAAAGCCCTTGCACAGAGCGGCATGGTTTTACCTCCGGCAATCGATAACAGAGTCACAGCTCACTCGTTCTACCTTTATGTGCTGCGGCTCAATACCTCGGCGTTCCCAAACATTCCTGCTGAAACTTTTACCAAAGCCCTCACTGCCGAAGGAATTCCGGGAGCATCCACTTATCCGCAGCCCATTTACGCAAACAAAGTGTTCGACCAGTTTGCCCACAGAAAATTAGCCTGTCCCGAGGCGGAGCGATTCTGCCGGGAATGCTTCTGGGTTTCGCACGAAATTTTGTTGGCTGAGGAAGAGGATCTCGCCGATTTCGTACGGGCTGTGGAAAAGATCTGCGATTCGGCGTCTGCACTTGCTCCGATTGGGAAGGAGATATGAACCGCCGTATTTTCGTAGAACAGACATTGGCCGGAGCTATGCTCAGGCCCGCAGCAACGGCCGCCTCCGGCGAAACGCCGTTCTTCCCCGAGCCGGAACTCGTGATCGAACACGCTGCCGAAGGAACGCCTCATAGCGGCAAGGTGCTGGTCGCCATCCAACCACATTCGGACGATATTCCAATTTTTGCAGCCGGCACCGTCGCCAAACTTCTGAAGGAAGGCTATACCGGCTATCTCATCCGCGTAACGAACGACGACATGGCCGGGCCGGGCTCCGTTGGTGATACGGTCCTGGCCAACGAGCGGGACACCGCAAACGTTGCCCAAGCTCTTGGCCTCCGGAAGACATACAACCTCAACTACAACAATCACCGCATGAACGGAATCTCGCAGGCGGAACTGTGCGGCCGTTTTATTTTCCTGTTCCGTTTGCTAAAACCCGACACTGTTATTTGCTACGACCCTTGGGCTCACTACGAAGAAAATCCGGATCACTACGTTACGGCACAATGTGTCGAGGCGGCTTGCTGGATGGCCAATGGCAGCAAAGATTATCCGGAGCACTTCGATGCGGGTCTGAAACCGCACTGGGTTAGCCAAAAATATTACTTCGCACGATTTCAGCAGGAAGTGAATCGCATCGTCGATGTTGGGCCCACGATCGAAAAGAAGATCGACGCTTTGCTGATGAACCGGGCGCAAGGTCCTGCAGGCCAAGCGGGGGCGAGGTTGCGAACCAGTCTTCGATCGCGCGGTCTCCGTCTCCCAATTCTCGGTAATGACGACACCACCGCGAATCGTGAATACATCAGAACGTTCCTGTTAAAAGAAAATGCAGAGCTCGGCAACAAACACGGCTTGCAGTACGCAGAGCAGTTCCGCTACATACAACCGCCGCCGGATGACGTTGGTGAGTACGTAGGGCAGCATGCCGTATCGTTGTGATAATCGAAATCAGGCATTCAACCCGCCCGGCGCGCCTCCGCTCGAACCGGAAGCTTCCAATCGGACCGAATGAAATGACACGTGTACCCATTCGGGTAGCGTTCCAAATAATCCTGATGCTCAGGCTCGGCCTCCCAGAAGGCGCCGGCCGGAGCCAGTTCCGTCACTACCTTGCCAGGCCAGAGCCCTGAAGAATCGACGTCAGCGATGGTGTCGTTGGCGATCCGCTTCTGTTCGTCACTCGTGTAGAAGATGGCCGAACGATAGCTGGCGCCTCTATCGTTACCTTGACGGTTCAGCGTGGTCGGATCGTGAATCTGGAAAAAGAATTCCAGCAGCCTGCGGTAGCTGATCGTCTCCGGATCAAAGATAATCTCGATCGCTTCCGCGTGGGTTCCATGATTACGGTAGGTCGCGTTGGGTACGTCGCCGCCCGTATAGCCGACTCTTGTGGAAATTACGCCCGGGTAGCGCCGCAGCAAATCCTGCATACCCCAAAAACAGCCGCCGGCAAGGATCACGCGCTCGGTGGATGCGGTCATGTCTTTACTCCTTCTCCTGAGGGCCTCCGCGATGTCGTCCGGCTGCCCTAGTAACTTATAAACGCGGAAACCGTCTCACACGCATTATGACTGAACAGACCACCCCGGATAACCCCATTCTCCCAAAGCAGGTGATTCCGAAGCTGCTAAAGGGACAAAAGGCGCTCGTGACCGGAGCAAATTCCGGGATCGGCAAAGCTGTGGCCATAGCATTGGGCGAAGCTGGAGCCGATGTGGTCGTGAACTATGTTCGCGGAGAGGATTCCGCTCAGGCGGTGGTGGAGACCATCTCAAATACCGGAAGTCATGCAATCGCCATACACGCGGATGTCTCCGTAGAGACTCAAGTGCAGGCGATGTTCCAACGAATGTTGGACGAATTCGAAACAATCGACATCCTCGTAAACAACGCCGGTGTGCAGCAGGACGCCCCGTTCGACCAGATGACCCTCGCAGAGTGGAACACGGTGATTGGAATCAATCTGACCGGGCAATTTCTATGTGCGAGAGAAGCGGTGCGTGAGTTCAAACGGCGCGGTGTAAGACCAGAAGTTTCCGTAGCTGCCGGAAAAATTATCTGCATGAGTTCGGTGCACGAGGTGATTCCGTGGGGTGGCCACGCCAACTATGCGGCTTCCAAAGGAGGAGTGATGCTGCTGATGAAAAGCATGGCGCAGGAACTGGCGCCTCTCCACATACGGATCAACAGCATTTGTCCCGGTGCGATTCGAACTCCGATCAATACCCCGGCATGGGACACGCCGGAAGCTTATCGATCGCTCCTGACGCTCATTCCTTATCAGCGCATCGGTGAACCCGAGGACATCGGCCGTGTTGCCGTCTTCCTTGCTTCCGACCAAGCGGACTACATCACGGGCGCGAGTATCTTCGTCGATGGAGGCATGACGTTGTATCCTGGCTTCGCGACTGGCGGTTAGGAGTCTAAATTTATTGACACCGCAGCGCATTCATTGGATCGACACCGGCAGCTTTCCGCGCCGGTACGCTGCATGCAATAACAGCCACGATAAGAATGAAAACTGGAACAGTAATGAACGTCAGCGGGTCCATTGCGCGAACACCATAAATAAAACTCGTCATGGTGTGCACGAGTGTCATTGCCGTCAGAATGCCAATCACCAGTCCGGCCGATGTTAGTTTTAAACCATAGAGAACGATCATCCTAACTACCCCGCTACAGGACGCGCCGAGTGTCATGCGAATGCCGATCTCTGCCGTTCGCTGCTGCACCACAAAAGAAACTACCCCAAACAGACCAGCAAGGACCAAAAACACAGCTACTCCGGCAAAAGAGGTTAAGACCATCGTTTGAAATTTTCGACGTGCCCCTGCTTGATCCACGTATTTACCCATCGTTCTAATATCAGTCACCAAGCCCCCGGCCGCAAAACGACGCACAGCGTTTCTAATTGACGAAATCACCGCATCCGGCGAACCATTCGTACGAATCACAACGGTATCCACTTCTCCGTTCTGCACATACATAGTGGGCTCAGGAGCATTCTCTAAACCGGAGTGCCGCACATCGCCCACAACTCCGATAATCCTTGCCCAGTGCGATTCGTTGATCCGCACACGATGTCCGATTGCGTTCCTCCCGCGAAAGTAGTGTCTTGCAAAGCTCGCGCTAACGGCCACGTTCTGCGGCCACCATTCACCAGGCTTAGCCGGAATATCGTTATCGTTCAGGTATCGCCCCCCAATCAGCGGAATTTGCATTGCCCGGAAGTACTCTCCTCCGGTGTCTCGAACGCTTGCCGCCTCTTTGAGGGGGCTCACATACCCCTCCACCTCCAAAAAGCCTTTGTCTTCATAGGTGCTGAGCGGTAGATCATCAATAGATCCTGCAATCGCAGCGCCAGGAAGCACGCGGATGCGGTTCATCAATTCACGGCGTATCCGGTCCAAGTTCTTGGTCTGCGGATCGAATTGGATACTCATCGTGAGAGTGGAACTCGCGAAGCCCTTCTCTTCACTTTGTATAAAAAGATAGCTGCGAATCAGAAGCCCCGTCCCAGCCAGCAGCACAACCGATACGGCAATCTCCGCTACGATTAACGCATTTCTCGCGCGCAGCGAACCGCCAACCGTTCCTCGCCCACCCTGACGAAGCAACGCACTGACGCTCACGACAGATGCAGATAATGCGGGAAGGAGACCCGCCACAACACCGGTTCCCACCGAAATGAGTAGACCGAATAAAACGACGCGCAAGTCCAGCGCCGTCTCCTCAAAGCGCGGAATGTCTCCAGGATTCGATTTCGTCAGTACTTTCAATGCGGCATAACTAACAGGCATCGCCAAAGCGCCGCCCGCGACAGAAAGCATCAGCGACTCGGTCATTAGCAACCGAATGAGACGCGAGCGTTCCGCGCCCAATGCTGTCCGGACTCCCAGCTCATGAATACGCTCCGACGCGCGAGCCATCAGCAGGCTGGCAAGGTTTCCGGAAGCCATGCAAAGCACCAGGCAAACGGCTCCCATCAGGAGGCGGAGCAATGGCCGGACGGATCCCAGAATGGTCTCAATAAAGGGGACCAAAAGCGCTCCAGTATTCCGCATGCCCTCAGGATGGGTCGCAGCTAGGCGCTTCTCAACCGCCGAGATTTCAGCCTGCGCCTGTCGCAAACTGGTGCCCGGCCGAATTCTACCGATGACTGCGTCAAGTCCGAAATCCCGCGTAGCACGTTCTTTTGCGGTGATCGCCGCCCGAACCCAAAGATCCGTGCGCGCAAGAGATGCAAATTGATACTGGCCCGGAAAATCATTCCCATGCGGATACGAAAACTCTTTTGGCATGACACCAACGACACGATACGCTCGCCGGTCCAGGTGAATAATTTTGCCCAGGACAGCCGAATCGCCCCCGAATCGCGATCGCCACAGTGCATCGCTGATGACCGCGACCAGGGGTCCGCCCACGCGATCGTCTTCCGCCTCAATAGCGCGCCCAAGTTGGGGACGAGCTTCCAATGTGGCAAAGAAATTGCCGAGTACTCTAGCCGCGCCCACCCGCTCTGCGTTCCCATCACCCCAAAGGGCCGCGTAGCGTTGCATCGCTGTAATGCTCGTAAAGGATACGCTCACCTCCTGCCAACTGATCATGTCCTCAAAGAGCGGCGAAATTTCCTTCCCAAAACCCGGTGCATCCGCAAGAGGTGTCCACATATACACCAAACGCTCCGGCTCGCCGTAGGGCAGCGAACGGATCAGCACCGCATTGATCAGGCTGAACACGGTGGTCGTGGCCGAGACGCCGAGCACAATCGCAAGCACCGATGTAAGAAGGAATCCCGGCTTCTTTGTCAATGCGCGGTAACTGTGCCGAAGGTCATTCCGGAACCCTGTTGGGTACGTCATCTGTTCCGCCTCTGGCGCATCACTTTGCGTCCAATCTGCGCTGTGACATATTACACGATTGGCGTATGGATATGGATCGATCGCTGGAACTTGAATGGCTAGAAGCCAACGGTCTCGGCGGTTTTGCCTCGTCGACGGTTTCCGGAGCCAACACGCGTCGCTACCACGGACTGCTCATTGCGGCAACCAAACCACCCGTGGGCCGCTACGTACTCCTTTCGAAGTTCGAGGAGACACTGATCATTGGAGAACGGCGTTTTGAACTGTCCTGCAGTCTATATCCAGGCGCGGTGCACCCTGAGGGATTCAAGTATCTAACGTCGTTTAAAACGACTCCGTTTCCTTGTTTCGCTTACCAGGTAGAAGGCGTGGAAATTCGAAAGCGCATCTTCATGGTTTACGGTGAGAACACTACAGTCATCGAGTACGAAATTGGGAGCGAAGTTCCACGAGGTGCGCGGCTCGAGCTTCGGCCGCTTATTGCCTTTCGTGATTACCACAGCGCGACGCACGCAAACGGAAATCTTAACAGTGCCATCGATAGCGCGCCCAATCTGGTTTCCATCGAGCCGTATTCGGGCCTGCCCCGCCTCTATTTGGCCCACAATGCTTTCTCCGTCGAGCCAATATCGAAGTGGTACTTCAATTTTGAATACCCCCTGGAGCGCGAACGCGGTCTCGATTATCACGAAGACCTCTTCTGTCCTTTAGTGGTGGTCTTCGATCTAACCGCGACGCCCACTCCGGCGATCATTGCCTCCACTGAAGCGCGCAGCATCACAGCGGCTGTCGATTTCCGGAATCAGGAGATCGCACGTCGCGCAAGCGTCCGGAAGACCGCGCCCGTCGATGACCCGCTTGTAAGTACGCTCTTTTCCGCCGCGGATCAGTTCATTGTGAAGCGGGGCGATCTCTATAGCGTCATCGCGGGCTACCCGTGGTTTAGCGATTGGGGACGCGACACTATGATCTCGTTACCTGGCTTGACGCTCGTCACTGGCCGGCATGATGTCGCGAAAAGCATCCTGCTGGCCTACGCCGCTCATATCGATCGGGGCATGTTGCCGAATCGATTCCCGGACAGCGGCGAATTGCCCGAGTACAACACCGTCGACGCTGCATTTTGGTTTATCGAAGCTGTCCGCTACTACCTCGAATGTACCGGCGATATCGATCTCGTCCGCAGCTTATACGATCGTCTGCTCAGCATCATCGAGTGGCATCTCAAGGGCACACGCTATGGGATTCGCGCCGACAGCGACGGCCTGCTGATTGCCGGTGGCCCAGGCACTCAACTCACCTGGATGGATGCCAAAATTGGCGATTTTGTACCCACTCCGCGTTACGGTAAACCGGTTGAAATTCAGGCTCTCTGGTATAACGCGATTTGTTTTATGGCCGCTTTGTCGAAGAACTTTGGCGAAGGCGCGGCGAACAGACTCCTTTCTGAATTGGCGCCTCGTATCCAATCGAGCTTCAACCGCGAATTCTGGAACGGCCAAGCCGGATATCTCTATGATGTGGTCGATTCGGATAGAAAGGACCCTTCGATCCGGCCAAACCAGGTGATCGCCCTTTCGCTTCCACATACCATGCTTTCGACTGAAAGAGCCCGTAGCATCTTCGCCGTGGTCGAGCGCGAGTTGCTCACGCCATTCGGACTGCGCACCCTCGCGCCGTCGGACCCGCGCTATCGGGGACGATACGAAGGTGGTCCTCGGGAGCGGGACGCCATGTATCACCAGGGCACCGTCTGGCCGTGGCTGCTGGGGCCCTTTGTCCGCGCGTATCTCCGGTTTCATGGCGATTCTCCGCAAACGCGGACCCGGGGTGCAGGTTGGATCGCCGCTTTCCAGGAACATGTGCAAAACGCAGGAATCGCAGGCCAAATATCTGAGATCTTTGATGGCGATGCACCGCACGCACCGCGTGGCTGCCCGGCTCAGGCTTGGAGTGTGGCGGAGTTGCTGAGAGTGCTGATTGAAGGCTCACACGGTCAGCGCACTTGCAACCTTCCATGAGTATACGTATAGCGTATACTTGTAGAATGATGCCAAATAAAACTATTTACGTCAAAGACACGGATCTGCCACTGCTCGAGCAGGCTCAGAAACAACTAGGCGACAGTGTTTCATCGATGTTCGCTGAATTTCTGCGCGAGCGTGTGGCGAAGCTAAGCCCAGAAGAAAATCGGATAATCGAGCTACTCAATCAAATCACGGCCACGCGCGAGACATTGAAAAGGCAACGCAATCTCCCCGAGTTCATCGATGGCGAAGACGCAGAAGCTCAGTCATACGCGGAAAGGGCTCTGAAGAGCTTTCGAGCCGGAGAGATCAGCAAAACAAAGGCCTTGTTCTGGGCCGCGAACGCGTATCACGACAGGGCGCAACGTGATGCCAAAGAGGTGAAGGAGCTGAATGATAAGGTCGCCGGGATGCTGGGGCGCAATACCAAACGTTCAGGGCGCCGGCATTGAGACGCCTCTCGAGTCACGAGAGAACTACGCCCACAGCCGGCGCATTGCCGCTAATTGTCGCTAGCTACTGCGCTAACGCAAACGCGAAAAGACTATCTCCCGCGCCCACAATTAAATACTGCTTCCCATCAAGCAGGTAAGTCTCCGGTCCGTTACTTACATTGGCGGAGAGACCAGCGTGCCAGAGGATCTTGCCGTTCGACGAATCGAATGCCACCAGGTGTTGCGAGCCATCGCCCGAGAACAACAGCGTGCCGGCCGTTGAAAGAAGTCCCGTTAGCCCGCCGCTGGGAAACTCATGCTTCCAGGCAGTGTTGCCGGTCTTGTAGTCGATGGCGAGCAATGCCGATCCCAGGTTCGCAACGCTCCGCTCAGCCGCACCGTAACCTTCCGGGTGCGGATCCGTATCGGTCAAATAGAACATGCTGTACGAAGTGGACGTGCTGACGTAAAACAAGCCTGTCTCCGGACTGAAGCTCGGAGAAGGCCAGTTCGTCGCGCCCCCGGAAGGAGGGGACACCAGCACTCCCGGAATCTGCGGCTCCTTTGCTGCATTCGGTATCGGCCGCCCCCCGGAATCCACGCCCTTCGACCAATTCATGGTCTTGAGAAAGGGTTCACTAAGGATGTTCTTGCCGGTAACCCGGTCCAGCACGAAGAAGTAACCGTTGCGATTTGCCTGCGCCAAAAGCTTGCGAGGCTTCCCGTCAATCTCGCCGTCGAACAGCACCGGCGTTTGCGCGGAGTCCCAATCGTGCGTATCGTGCGGCGAAGCCTGGAAGTACCAGGCCAGTTTTCCTGTTTCCACATCCAGCGCCACGATGGAGCAGGTGAACAGGTTCTCGCCTTTACGGCTTTGTCCAGCCATCACCGGGTTTGGATTACCAGTGCCGACGTAATAGAGATGCAGCTCCGGATCGTACGTGCCGGGAACCCATGTCATGCCGCCACCGTGCCGCATCGAGTACTCGTCGGGCCACGTTTCCGCGCCGATGTCTCCCTTTTTGAGAGGCTCGCTCCACCACTTCCACTGCACCTCGCCGGTCTCCGGATCGCGCGCTTCCAGGAACCCGGGAACGTCGAGCGAATCGCCGCCGGTGCCAAGAATCACATGATTGCCAACTATCACCGGCGCGGAAGTGGAAAAATACTCCTGCTTCACGTCCGCTATTTCCTTGTGCCAACGCTCCTTCCCGGTTTTTGCATCGAGCGACACCAGGTAGTTGTCGGGCGTTTCGAAGAAAAGCCAATTGCCGTACATGCCCACGCCGCGATTACCAATATGAATACCGCCCTTGGTGCGCCAAAAGTAATGCCAAATTTCCCGGCCTGTCCGCGCATCCACCGCCCACGTATTATCAGGGGTCGTAAAGTAGAGAACGCCGTTCACCATCAGCGGCGTCGCTTTGATAGACGGCCCTCCGAAAGGGCTCGCACCTTCGCCGGCCTTTGGGGGTGAGCCCTCGCCCCCAACGATTGCGCCCGGTGTTTCGCCGATGTTCGCGCGATAGATCCACGCGAGGTTCAGATTCTTGATATTCGATGGATTGATCTGGGTGAGCGGACTGAAGCGGCGGCCGGAATAGTCGCCGTTAAAGGTTGGCCAGGCATCCTTAGGCGGCTTGAGCAACAAGCTAGGATCGAGCGTTTGCGCAGAAACCAAACTCGGCAATAGACAGAAGAATAAGCTGGACCACGACACAACCGGGAAGCGAATCATCCTTATCTAACTCCTGAATAACTCGATTTCCAGCACAATCGAGACTTCGTCGCTCACCGTTACGCCGCCACCTTCCATGATTGGATTGTAAAGAATTCCGAATTCCTTCCGGCTAATCTTTGTGGTCGCGTTCACGCCGACTTTTTCCCGCCCCTGCGGATCGCGGATCGGCGGCGTGGGTCCATCCACATCCAGCACCACCGGCCGCGTTATCGCGTTAATAGTCAGATCGCCGCTCACTTTCAGCTTGCCGGGACCTGCGACCTCGACGCTCTTTGATTTAAACTTCATTTCCGGATAGCGTTTGACGTCGAAAAAGTCCTCGGATTTCAAATCGCTGTCTCGTTTGGCTTGCCCCGTGTTGATCGTGGTGACATCGATAGTCGCTTCCACCGTTGACGCCGCCGGGTTTTTCGGGTCGTATACTACGGTGCCCTTAACTCCCCCAAACTGTCCACGTACGGTGGAGATCATCATGTGCCGCACGCTGAACTGGGCGCTGCTGTGAGACGGGTCGATCCGCCACGTCACAGCCTGCGCCCGCAGCATCGGAGAAATAATGGTCGCCAGTCCGAAGACAACAACGGCACTGGTTGAGCGATTCAGATTCATTTTCGTGTTTGGAGTTTCAGCGATCCAGCGCCATTACGCCCCAAGGGCTCGAGCCGGCTTTGATTTTTTTGGTGACGGTGTTCGTGGCCACGTCTACTACGGAAATGTCGTTGGAAGGCCCATTCGCCGAGTAGAGCGTTTTGCCGTCAGGCGAAAGCGCGATGCCCCATGGCCGCGGCCCTACCTCAACCGATCCGTCAACCTTGTTAGTAGCCGTATCGATCGTAAATACCCGATGGCCGCGGCCCGTGCTCACAAACAACTTCGTCCCGTCCGGTGAGAGAAGCACCGCCATCGGTTTCACGGCGCCCGGCTTGCCGAGCGGTATCGGCTTGATCATTTTTAGCTTCACCGCGTCCACGAGCACAACCGTTCCATCGTTCTCCGCATTGACATACGCTTTGGAACCATCGGGCAGTAAACGCGATCGACCGGGGCCGGTGCCCCACCTTGAATGTCTTGACAATCTTGCCGGCCGCCGGATCGAGCACTGAAATCGTGCCGGTCTCTTCCGATGTAACCCAAACCCGTTTTCCGTCGGGAGTAACCTTCACGCCTTCCGGCTGCGCCCCAACTTTCGCCGATTTCACGACCGTGCCGGACGCCATGTCCACGATGCTCACGGCCGAGTCGTCTTCGTTCGAGATGAACAATTGAGTTCCATCTTTGCTGAGGTCGAAGTTCTCCGGATCGGAACCGCCCTTAATCGTGCGCACGATCTTTTTCTGTGCAACGTCGAATACGCCGATTCCATCCGCGTCTTATCGGGCGGGGGAAGCGTGCTTTCATCCACATCGGGTCCGCCGATAGGCGATCCGCTGAGGGCCACATAAATAGTCTTGCGATCGGGGCTCGCATGAATGCCGCGCGGGCGCTTTCCCAGCGGCACCGTGGCGATCACCTTATACGTTCCGGAATCGATGATCGTCATGTCTCCCGAGACTTCATTGGTGACGTAAACCCGGAAAGCCGACGATTCTTCAACCGGCTTTTGCTCGGCCTGGTGAACCGGCGCAGGCGGTGAGCAACTCAAGCTAAAAGCGGCAAGAGAAACCGGAAGAAGCAAGTACTTCAAACTGGTCACGAATTATTCTCCTTTGAAACGTAAAGTTCGTCTCGATCTTCCCGGAGGGGCCGACCGTTACCTTCTGTTCCTGCGGCCCCAACGTCTCCTGCCAGGCCTCAATCACGTAATCCCCAGGAGGAACATTGGGAATCTCGAAGGTACCATCCGAGCCGGTAACCGCGAAGTAGGGATTGTCGACCACGCCGATGAACGCGTGCATCCAGCTATGGATATTGCATTTCACCCGAATCATCACCTCGGGCTTGAGGAACTTCCGGGCCAGCGGAGCGTCTCCCGCCCCCTGGCTGTGATTCCATTCGCGATTGACCTCGGCCATCGGATGGATGTTGTGCGTCACCGGATCGGAGTTGGTTACCCGCAGCGTTTGGCCGACCTGAATTCCCAGCACGCGCGGGCGAAACCAGCAGCCCTGCTGGTCGATCGTGACCGGCGTCGCGGGCGGCTCGAAATTCTTCCCTTCCAGACCGCTTTTGATGTACACGAAGACATTCGCGAGTGTGCGATTCGGATTCACCACGATCGATTCGTCGTAGGCTTTCCCGTGATGCGCCTCGACGCAAGCTGGATCTCCGCTCATATCGATCGCTTTGCGAGCCGGCTTCCTTCCCGTGATATCGAATGGTTCCGGTCAGAACGCCCGCAGTCGCCGGGTCCACTTTAAAATACGAGGGCTTAGCGGCCGGCTTCGATGTGGCCTCCGGCTTCGGTTCTTGTGTCGTTGGTTCCTGAGCAGCCGCTCAGAAGGGCGACGGCGCAGAAGAGTGTGAGTAGCGTGCTTCTTTTCATTTCAAGCTCGTGGTTTGTGCCGTTTCGGGCGGTCCGACGGTAGAAGGCATTTCGCCTGTCAGCGATTCCAGGAATTCGACCAGGTCGGCGCGGTCCCGCCCGGAGAGCTTGATCTCTTTGATCTCCTTGTCCAGATAAGGATTGGAATTGCCGCCCCCGGCATAAAAATCGACGACGGCCTTCAGCGTCTTCTCACTTCCATCGTGCATGTAGGGCGCGGTCTTCGCGACATTCCGGAGCGTTGGCGTCTTGAATGCGCCCTTGTCCGATTCGACTTTGGTCTCGTTGTAGCGGCCCAGGTCCGTCAACTCGCCCTCTCCATTCACGCCAACCCCGATGTTGTGGAACTTTGCCATCGGAAAACAGCGCGTACTTTTCGCCGATAGTATGACAGGCCGCGCAATTGCCCCTCTTCGGGTCCCGGAAAATTGCCAGGCCCCGCAGCGCGGCCGGACTGAGCGCCTTCTTGTCGCCCCCGTACTGGTACCGGTCGAAGGGCGAGTTGCCGCTGATGATCGTTCGTTCAAAGCTCGCGAGCGCGCTTGTCACTTTGCCAATCGTCACCGGCCCGGGACCGAACGCCTTCCGAAATTCGGCCTTGTAGACGGGGTCGCGATCGAGTTTTGAAACCCAGACAGTGTGTCCTTGAGCCATTTCTATCGGATTGGCGATCGGTTTATCCGCTTGGTCCTCCAGACTGGAAGCCCGTCCATCCCAAAATTGAGACGGAAAGTAGGCGGCATTAATTACCGTGGGTGCGTTGCGGATACCCGCTTTTCCACCCACTCCTGTCGAATGCTTCTGTCCGTCGGTAAAGCCGAGCAGCGGATTGTGACAAGAGGCGCAGGCCAATGTATTGTCACGCGACAATCTCTTGTCATAGAACAGTCTGCGGCCTAGAGCAATCCCTTCCGCAGTTACCGGATTATTGACCGGAACGGGAACGGGCGGCAGTCCGAGAGGCGCTTCAATCTGGATAGGCGCGCCAATGGGTTTCTCGCTGGCAATCGACGTGGCCCCGTGAGGATGGTCTCCGCCGCATCCCACGGCAATCGTCAGAAAAAGAACCTGCAATGGGATGAGCGGCGCTTTGGAACTCATTCGCATCGTAATCGTCGCTTCCGCGTCGCCCTGCCTGCACGTTCGCGAAGCCGCGCGCGCGAAGGTTTTCTCGGGTGTATCGGGCCCTCCGGCGACTAGGCAGGGCCGCAACCGCAATCAATAGGATTACTGAAACATTGCGGCCATTGCGCGCCGCTCCGTCAATCCAGCTCATCCATCGAAGACGCTACATTTTCATTGTGTCACTAGCGTTCTATCGGTCTGGAACTTATGAAACGGGCGAACAAACAATCCGTTCTGGGAATGTATAGGCATGGACTTCTTGCAAGCCGTCCGCAAAAGCGGTCCGGCCGTCTCTTGCTTGGCGCTGCTGATAGCCGCTGCCGCTCTTAAAGCGCAGCGTCCCACCGGCGAAATCAGGCTCCAAGTCCAAGACCCTTCCGGCGCCGCAATGGAAGCATCGGGCAATCTGCGGAATCCCACTGCCGGAGCCGCCCACGCCTTTCGGACGGACGCGCGCGGCATGTATACCTTTCCAAACTTGCCCTACGGGCGCTATCGTCTGGAAGTTTCAAAGAACGGATTTGCCACCCAGTCCAGGCTCATCAATGTACAATCCGGAACGCCCCTCTCATACACCGTTCGGATGGCGCTGGCGCCGCAGGCTTCAAAAATCGATGTGGTCGCGCCCACTGCGCTCCCCGGGACGGATCTCGCGCTTGACGAAATACCGGCTCCCGTCCAGACCGCCAGCGCACGCGATCTCCAACAAAGCGGCTCGCTCAATCTGGGCGATTTTTTAAACCGCCGTCTGGATGGCGTTCACATCAATGAGAACCAGGAGAATCCTTTCCAGCCCGATATTAACTACCGCGGCTATACGGCCTCTCCGCTGCTCGGAACGCCGGAGGGGATCTCAGTGTATATGGACGGCGTCCGGCAGAACCAGCCGTTTGGCGATATCGTCGCCTGGGACCTGATCCCGAAGATCGCCATTTCCGAACTCGCGCTGATGCCGGGATCCAATCCTCTCTTCGGGCTCAATACACTCGGCGGCGCGATATCCATTCAAACGAAGGACGGCTACAGTCAGCCGGGAGTGACTTTGCAACTCAGCGGCGGAAGCTTCGGACGGCGCGCCGGTGAGTTCGAATATGGCGGCTCCAATTCCAAAGGGCTCAACTGGTACGCGGCGGGCAATTTGTTCCGGGAGGACGGATGGCGTCCATTCTCGCCGTCGGAAGTCCGCCAGGCGTTCGGAAAGCTAGGCTGGACCCACGGCAAAACGTCACTGGCCCTCAGCTTTGGTTACGCCGATAACTGGCTCACCGGAAACGGCCTGCAGGATACGCGTTTTCTGGCGCGGAATTATTCGAGCGTCTATACGATTCCTGATATCACCTGGAACCATTCACCTTCTCTCAACCTGAGTGCCCGGCATGACGCCACGAGCAATCTCGCTCTTTCCGGAAACGCCTACTTCCGCTACATCCGGGCAGACACCACCAACGGAGACATCAACGATGCATTCGTTCGATCAGTCGCTTTATAATCTGTCAGCAGCGGACATCCGCGCGCTGAACGCCGCGGGCTACAGCGGCTTCCCTACTACGGGCAATGCCACAACCCAGCCGTTTCCTTATTTACGCTGCATCGCGCAGGGCCTCGAAAAGGATGAGCCCAGCGAAAAGTGCACTGGGTTGATCAATAACACATTCAACAAGCAGAATAATTATGGCCTTTCGGGACAAGCGGCGTGGCTGTTTTCGCACAACCACCTCACGATCGGCACGGCCTGGGATCGCAGCAGCGTCACCTTCCAACAGGCATCGCAATTCGGCTATCTGAACCCGGACCGTCTGACGATCACTCCAATCGATTCCTACGCGGACGGCAGCACCAGCCAGGACGGCGTGCCGGTCGACACGCGAGCCAATCTCCACGGGGCGATCAACACCTTCAGCTTCTATGCGACCGATACGCTGACCCTCGGCAAATCTTTGGCGTTTACTTTTTCGGGCCGCTACAACCGGACATCGATCGACAATAGCGATCGCCTGCCGGTTGACCCCACGGGCGCCCGCGGCTCTCTCAATGGCCAATATGTCTTCGACCGTTTCAATCCAGCCGTGGGCATGACCTACAATCCTTCGCGACTCGCGAGCCTTTATTTCAGCTATAGCGAAGCAAGCCGCGCGCCGACCGCCATCGAACTCGGTTGCGCCGATCCGGAAGAACCGTGCAATTTGCCGAATGCGCTTGTTGGCGATCCGCCGCTCAAACAGGTCGTAACCAGAACGCTGGAAGCCGGGCGTGCGCAGTGCGCAAGAAAGCAATTTACGATGGAACGCAGGCTGGTTCCGTGCGGAAAATTACAACGATCTTCTCTTTGTGGCATCGCAACAAACCGGTTTCGGGTACTTCACTAATTTCGGCAAGACGCGCCGCCAGGGGGCGGAAGTAAGCCTCAGCGGCCGAATTCAGCACTTCACGCTTGGGGGAAATTACACGTTTCTCAATGCAACCTACCAAAGTCCGCAGACTGTGGATGGCGGCAGCAACAGCAGCAACGATGACGGCCAGCATACGGCATCGTGCCGGGCGACCGCATTCCGCTGATTCCGCGCAATCTATTGAAAGCCTATGTCGACTACCAACCCACTGCCAAGATCCTGGTCGACCTCGATTTCATCGTGACGGGGAGATCGTTCGCGCGCGGCAACGAGAACAATCTTGACCAAAGCGACGGCGTGTATTATCTCGGGCCGGGATTCTCGCCCGGCTACGGCGTTCTCAATCTCGGCGCTCACTATCAACTCCAGAAGCGAGTCCAATTTTTTGTGCAAGTGAACAACCTGCTCGATCATCATTACTACACCGCCGCGCAGCTCGGTCCAACCCCTTACGATGATGCGGGCAACTTCATTGCGCGGCCCTTCCCCTCGGTCGACGGCGTTTTCCCGATTCGCAACACCACCTTCTTTGCGCCCGGCGCCCCAATCGGCGTTTGGGGCGGCATTCGATTCAAATTCTGAGCGATATAAGCTAGCAACTGATGAACCGGCGGGAATTTCTGTCGCTTGCCGGCGGCGCGGCCGCCCTCGCTCTGCCGCGAGGCAAGCCAAACATTGTCCTCATCTATGCCGATGATGTCGGCTACGGAGATGTCAGTTGCTATGGCGCAACACGCGTCCACACTCCGAATATAGATAGCATCGCCGGCAGCGGTATCCGCTTCACGAACGCCCACTCCCCTTCGGCTACCTGTACCCCGTCACGCTATGCACTGATGACCGGCCAGTACGCCTGGCGCATGCCCGGCACAGGAATCCTCCCCGGCGACGCCTCCCTCATCATCAAGCCGGGCCGTGTCACGCTGCCCTCCATGCTGAAGCAGCAGGGCTATCGGACCGGCGTCGTCGGCAAATGGCATCTCGGACTCGGTTCCGGCAAAATCGACTGGAACGGTGAAATCAACCCCGGCCCGCTCGAAATCGGATTCGATTACTCGTTTATAATCCCGGCCACATTGGATCGCGTGCCCTGCGTTTTTGTGGAAAATCGTCGGGTTGTCAACCTCGACCCGAAAGATCCAATTGAGGTCAGTTACAAAACACCGTTTCCCGGCGAGCCCACCGGCAAGCACGATCCGCAACTTCTCAAAATGCATCCGAGCCATGGTCACGATCAGGCGATCGTAAATGGGGTGAGCCGTATCGGCTACATGATCGGCGGCAAGTCCGCTCTGTGGACAGATGAAAACATTGTCGACGTTTTGTCATCAAAAGCACGCGCGTTTGTCGACCGGAACAAAGACGAGCCGTTTTTCCTGTACTACGCAACCCACGATATCCATGTGCCGCGTATGCCGAATCCGCGTTTCGTAGGCAAGACCGGCATGGGTCCGCGCGGTGACGCCATCGCGGAGCTGGATTGGTCTGTGGGCGAAATCCTGAAAGCTCTGGATCGAAATGGCCTGACCCAAAACACGCTGATCATCTTCTCGAGCGACAACGGTCCGGTTGTCGACGACGGCTATCAGGATCAAGCTGTTGAAAAATTAGGAAGCCATAAGCCGGCCGGCCCGTTCCGAGGCGGTAAGTACAGCAGCTTCGACGGCGGCACCCGCGTGCCGTTCATCGTCCGCTGGGCAGGACACGTAAAGCCGGATTCGCAGTCGAGCGCCCTGATCAGCCAAGTCGATTTGCTGAGTTCCCTTGCCGGCTTGACCGGACAGCCGCTGCCCCCGGACGCCGCGCCGGATAGCATGAATGTCCTCCCTGCCCTGCTCGGTAAATCAAAGAACGGCCGCCGGCAATTGGTCGAAGACGCGGGCGTGTTGTCGCTCGTCGATGGCGACTGGAAGCTGATTCAACCAAGCAATTTGCCCAGGGTCAACAAGAACACAAATACGGAGCTGGGCAACGCGCCAAAACCGCAACTGTATAATCTCGCCAACGATCCGGGCGAGAAAAACGATCTGGCCGATCAGCAATCGGACCGGGTTACGGCCATGATCCAGCAGCTCAACCGCATTCGCGCCGCCCGCCGCACCCGCCCGTAACGCGTCGTCTTTTTTGTGAACCAGGGCGCATATGTTTGCGTCCCATATAATAGACTGACGAATATGGCTCCGAACCCGCCCGATCAGGAATGGAAAAAGGGAAGCGCCGAGCTTCTCGTATTGTCTCTACTCGAGGACCAGCCTCGCCATGGATATGACATTTCAAAGTTGATTCAGATCCGATCCGGCGGCGCACTGCGATTTCACGTTACCTCGCTCTATCCCTTGCTCCATCGGCTGGAGAAGGAGAAGCTGATCGTCGGGCGATGGGTGGAAAAGGCCGAGCAGCGCCGGCGGCGCTATTACAATCTGACTCCGCAGGGGAAGAAGATGTTGCTTTCGAAGCGGAAGAGCTGGAAGGATTTCGTCGCGGTCATCAGCCAGATAACGGGGATCGAGCATGCCTGACTGGAATAATTTGATTCGAGACCGGATCGCTCCGTTACGCCTGACCGGTACTGCGGAGTCGGATCTCACCGAGGAACTCGCGCAGCATCTGGAAGATCGTTATCGCGAATCGCGCAGTGGCGGATCGAGCGAAGAAGAAGCGTACCGGAAGGCAATCTCGGAATTGGATGACATACCTGCGCTGCGCGCAGCATCGGAAAGGAATCAGCGAATGCCGAAATACGACGCGGTCCCGGCCGGCGATGCACGCGCCAGTCATTTCCTCGAAGATCTCTGGAGGGATCTACGCTACGCCTTCCGCACCATGCGGAAGAGCCCGATGTTTGTTGTATTCGTGGTCCTGACGCTGGCCTTGGGCATTGGCGCGAACACGACCGTGTTCACAGTGATCAACACGCTGATCTTGAATCCGCTATCCGGTTCCGGATTCCTCAACCCTGGCGTCGGTGGGCTCGGCCAAGGTGGAAAATGCCTCGAAGTCGAGCGCGCCCTTACCGCTCTCCTACGCTGACCTGAAGGACTATCAAGCGCTGAATGGAGTGTTCCGCTCGCTCGCGGGTTACACATCGCCGCGCGGTGTAACCTTGCAGGCCGGCGGCTCTTCGCAAGGGATGTTCACCGAGCTGGTGACAGGCAACTACTTCTCGACCTTGGGCCTCACTCCGGCCAGGGGACGCTTCTTTTTGCCGGAAGAGGACACCACTCCTGGCGCGCACGCCGTTGCCGTAATGAATTACGGAACCTGGCAGGCGCGCTTTGGCGGGACGGATGACATCGTAGGCAAAACACTGCGGCTCAATAACGTGGTCTTCACCGTCATAGGCGTTGCTCCGCCTCAATTCATCGGAGTAAATGCAATTTTCGGTCCCGATTTGTGGATACCGGCCGCTATGGCCGAACAGTTGCTCCCCAATCAGATGCGGGCCGCGCTGACCGATCGCGGTAAAGCAGCCTTCCTCGGGCTGGGGCGATTCAAGCCGGGGGTCACGCAGCCGCAGGCGCGAAGCCAATCTCACAGCTATCGCCTCCAATTTGTCGCGCGCGTATCCGGCGGTCGATGAGGGCCGCACGGCCACGGTGCGGCCGATCCGTGACGCCCTGTTCGCCAGTTCCTTCGGCGCATCGGCGCCGATTTTGTACGCCAGCGCCGGTCTGTTGATTGTTGTGGGGATCGTTTTGCTGATCGCGTGTTCGAATGTGGCGAATCTGCTGCTTGCGCGCTCGGCGGCACGCCAACAGGAGATGGCGGTTCGTCTGGCAATGGGCGCAAGCCGCCGAAGGCTGGTGCGGCAACTTCTCACGGAAAGCGTGCTCCTCGGATTTCTCAGCGGCGTACTGGGATCGTTCATCGGCTATGCGGGATTGCAGCTCTTGTTCGGGGCGTTACCGGGTTCCGCAAACTTCGTCGCGCCGAAGCTCGATGCCACCGTGTTTGCTTTCGCGCTGCCTCATCTCGCTCGCAACCGGCTTCCTGTTCGGCACCATCCCCGCTTTCAAGGCATCCCGCGCCGGGTGTGGCCGAAACCCTGAAGGAAGAGGCGCGCACGACGGGGCGGAGCCGCAAGCGCGTGACACTCGCGAACGCTCTGCTGGTCGGCCAGGTGGCATTTTCGTTTCTCTTGCTGGTGACGGCAGCTCTGTTCCTGCGAAGCATCGGGCGCGCCTACAATATAGACCCGGGCTTTCAAACCGCGCATCTTGCGGTCTTCATGACCAATCCGGGACAGGCCGGATACGGAAAGCCGCAGACCAAAGCTTTCTACAAGAACGCCCGCGAACGCATCGCGAGGATGCCGGATGTCGAGTCTGTTTCGTGGGCCTCGAATATGCCGCTGTGGGCGCGTACCGTGAATGGCTTGCAAGTGGAAGGGCGCGCAGCAACGCTCGCAAGCGGAAAAACTCACGACCGTCGTGAACACGGTAGACCTCGACTATTTCGAGACCGCGGGCGTGGCGATCGATAGCGGGCGCGAATTTACCATTAGCGACCAGGAGACCTCCACTCCGGTCGCGATCGTCAACGAAAAGCTGGCGCACGATTACTGGCCGCGGCGGCGACGCCTTGGGAAAGCGCATCCAGGTGCCTGGCGAGAAACAGATGCGGCAGATTGTGGGAATTGCCAGAACCGCCAACTATTCCACCTGGGCGGAGCCGCCACAACCGTGCGTCTATGTGCCTCTGGAACAGAACTATTCGGATGCCATGACGCTGTACGTGCGCAGCAAGGCAGATCCACAGCAGATTCTGATGCCCGTCCGGCGCGAAGTGCGTGCCGCCGGACCGCAGATCCTGATTGGCGGTACGCTAACCGGGCGCGAGATCGTCGATGGGGGATTGTTTCAGGCGAGAATGGGCGTGGCGCTACTCAGCGTATTCGGGCTGCTGGCGCTTGGGACTCGCCAGCATCGGGCTGTACGGGATCATGGCCTATTCCGTGAATCAGCGAAAGCGGGAGATCGGGTTGCGCATGGCGTTAGGCGCCGCGCAGGCAAGCGTGCTCCGGCTGATTCTGAAGCAGGGCATGTCGCTGGTCATCCACAGGCGTGCTGATCGGCTTTGTCGCGGCGCTGCTAGTCGGGCGCCTGCTGAGCAGAATGCTGTATGGCGTCAGCGCGAGCGATCCGCTCAGTGTGGCGGGAGCGGCAGCGGTGCTGTTGGCGGTCGCGCTGCTGGCATGTTATCTGCCGGCGCGCTGGGCCAGCCGCGTCGATCCGCTGGTAGCGCTGCGCGAGGGATGACGACCAAAGCCCGCGTTCAGTACGAATTCTCTGGGCTATTACGCTGCTGCTGATGCTGATCGGAGTAGCGATCGTCGTTCGGAGAGCGGTCGCTCTGTTCGCTCCTTCGCCCCCGCCAGCAATTTTCCGGATGCGGCGGCATGGATGCGGGATTCGCGCGGCATCCCTTCTTGACCATGCTCCACATCACTCCGGGGCTGTTGTTCATTGTGCTGGCCCCTCTTCAATTTGTCCGGAGGGTGCGCAACCGCAAGCCGAAATTGCACCGCTGGATGGGGCGCGTCGTCCTTGTTTCCGGCGTGATCATCGGCGCGAGCGCTCTGGTGATGAGCCCGCAAATGGCGATCGGCGGTGCAAACGAAACCGCCGCCACGATGCTCTTCGCGATCGTCTTTCTGGTCTCGTTGATAAAGGCATTTCTGCACATCCGCGGCGGAAGAGTCGCGCTGCACCGGGAATGGATGATTCGCGCGTTCGCGGTCGGATTTGCCGTAGCCACGATCCGGCCGATCGTCGGCGTATTCTTCGCCACCAGCCGCCTTACGCATTTAACCCCGCACGACTTCTTTGGCACGGCTTTCTGGCTGGGCTTCACAATTCAATTGATGGTCGCCGAGATCTGGATCAACTACACAAGACCACGAATTGCCCTACCTTGACATTCTGCCTGCGCGCGGACTAGCGCGATCCGTCAAGTTCCGAAGATGGTGCTAAGGTTTTGAACGCTGACCGCTTCTTCCGCGAAAGTAAACGTGCCGTGGTCCCGCATCTCGGCAGCGGCACGAAGAAAAGCGCCCAAAGCCGCGCGGGACAGCGCGCTTCCGACGCTGATGCGCCTGACTCCAATCGCTGACAAATCGGCCAAGCTCAGTTGGACACCCGTGAGTCCCATCACGACATTCACCGGGCGATCGACCGCGCTGACCACTGCCGCAATATCGTCCTTGCTGCGAAGGCCCGGCGCGTAGAGGACATCGGCGCCAGCTTCCTGATAGGCTTGCAGCCGCGCGATGGTGTCGTGCAAGTCGGGCCTTCCCACGAGGTAGTTCTCCGCCCGCGCCGTTAATGTGAACGGAAATGAAAGACCGCGCGCCATTTCCGCAGCCGCGCGAATCCGCTCGACCGCGTGCCCGATTTCATATATCGTCCCGCCCATGCGCCCGGACATATCTTCAATCGAGCCGCCTGCGAGTCCGGCGGCCGCCGCCAGCCGGATGGTCTCCGCGACGGCTTCAGGCGAGTCTCCAAATCCATTCTCGAGATCGCCGCTGACCGGCAGATCGGTGGCTGCTGCGATCGCCGACACGTGCGCCATCATGGTGTTGCGCTCAACCGTGTTGTCCCGCTGCCCAACGGAGAAGGCGAAACCCGCGCTGGTGGTTGCCAGCGCCTCAAAACCGAGGTATGCCAGTATCCGCGCCGTGCCTGCATCCCACGGATTCGGAATGATGAATGCGCGATCGCGCTCGTGCAGCGCTCGAAACTCCCGCCCCTTTTCCGCTTGCGTCCGCTTGCTTTGTGCCATAGCTAAATTCTCGCGCCTCTGAATGATATTCTGAAGACCGCTGCTCAAAACATTAATCGTCCTATTCGCAGGAACCTACATTGCACTTGCATCGGAAGCAGGCACGTTCGACCGGAGCCTGCCCGTTTCCGGAGTGGTTGATCTCGATATCAAGAGCGATCCGGGAGGCATCCTCATCAAGACTGGTTCCTCCGCGTCCGTCCGCGTCCACGCCGTAATCAAACCACTCTTTGGCGTGCTCGATCTCGGAATTTCAGAGGCGAACATTCGAGCCTTGGAACAAAATCCGCCTATCGAGCAGGTTGGCAATCGCATTCGCATCGGCTATGTTAAAGATCCGGGGTTGCTGAACGGAGTAAGCATGCGCCTCGAAATTGAGACGCCTCGCGCGACCCAGGTTCACGCTCATACCAGCTCGGGAGCAATCCGAATCGACGGGATCGATGGACCGGCCACTACCGAGACATCCTCCGGACGAACGGAAATGAGCAACATCTCGGGAGATGTGACTGTGACGACCCATTCCGGAAGCATCCGCATTGAGAATGCACGGGGAACCGTGGTCGCCCGTAACTCTTCCGGCAGCATCGATGCTTTTCAGCTCGGGGGTCCTGTTCATGCGGAAACGAATTCCGGCGCAATCCGGATCTCGCAAGTAAATCCAGCTCCCATCCGCGCGCGCGCTCACTCCGGTTCGATCAAAGTTGGGCTTGCCGATAAAGGCGGATACCGGATCGATGCACAATCTCACTCCGGGAAAGTGTCCGGTCCGGCCGGACATGGGCCCGAATACCTGGCGGACAATCATCATCTGAAAGAGCAAATTGGCGCTGGCGGCCCGCTCGTGGATTTGGATACCCATTCCTCCAAAATCGAGATCAACTGAGTTGTGGGAAAGCCGTGATACGCAGCTTCGCCGCCGCGTAAGGGATCAACTCGATCGTCTCTTCCGGTTGATCGCTCGTTACCGGACTTTGGGGAACCGGATCGGCAACTCCGGCTTCGGATCGCCAGCCGGGCAGCTTGCGCGCCTGCACATTGAGTGTGACAGGCGGCCGCTTTCGACTGAACGGGCGATGGGTGATCTTACCCTCTGTAATACCGATGTCTTTCTCTGGAGAAGCTGAGTCGAGCGCGAGCGCATAATTCCATTGCGTCGTGGGATACACTTGCCAGTCGGCCGTCATGCCGCGATCCCGCAGCTTCACCCAGTCTTCACCGATGCCGTAGGAGAAGACCAGCGGCCCGCGTTCCACGGCAACGGAATCGTTGAACCAGCGCGAGACGCGCGGCTTGAGGGGAACTCGAGTCGACACGATCGCCTGGCTTCCAGGTGCGCTCGATCCGCGCGAAGATCCGGGCTCGGGCACGGGCTGCTGGCTGCCATTGACCTTGATGCGCGTGCCCGCGGCCCATGCGGGAATGCGCACCAAGAACGGAAATGCAAGCGGCGCGGCCGGATTGACTGTGAATCGCACGGAGCTTCGGAACGGATAGTCCGTCTCTTCGACGAGATGCACGGGTGTATCGCGAATGGCCGTATGGACTTCACAGGGAGCGTATGCGGCGGCAACTAGACCATCGTCCGTGCGGAGAGCATGACGAGACTCGCGGCGAACTTGGGCCAGCCCTGATGAAAGTTCGCGGTGCAGCAGCCGAAGTTCGGCTCGAGTCCGTACAGGTTCGATTCGGGGCCGTCGCGTGGTCCACGGCTTGCGATGCAGGCTGCATTCCACCTGGTTCGGCTCCTGGTCGTACTGGTGCGCCCACATGTCGTCGGTGAAGGTGCCGGGCAGCGCGTTGAACGCGAGCCTTTCCAGCGGTCGCCGAGCGCGGCATCGCCGGGATGGCGAGCGACTGCTCGAGCGAGAACATGTATTCGACCACCGTGCAGAGTTCCGAGCCTTGCGAGGGATCGCGGCCGGCGAGGTGCTCGTCGCAGGAGAACATGCCGTTGGGCAGGCCGTGATACTCGTCGAGTGCGGCGATCATCTGCGGACGGCCTGGCGGTCGGCATCCGAGCCGGAGACCAGCGACCAGACGGCGCCGGTCTTGATGGCCTGGCCGTTGTTCACGCCGTGAGTGGCGAGAGCGAGGTCCTTGAGGCCCTTCGCCCTCGTTGAGCTTGATGATATTCGGCGGTGATGCGGTCTGTTGTACTTGAAGTTGGCGAACTGCGCGAGCCAGTCGTAGCCCTGCTGGTGGAGCAGGCGCGCGAGATCGAGCAGCTTTGCGTCGCCGGTGCGGTTGTAGAGCCAGATCACGCTCAGCGCTTCATCCTGCCAGCGGAACTTGCCCCAGTCGCGCAGCGGCCGCTTGGGCAGCTCGGCCAGCTGATGAGCGAAGTAGCGTTGCATCACCGGAATGACGCGCGGGTCGCCGGTGGCTTCCTGGTATTGCGTCAGCGCCTTGAGCATGACCATGCGCGGCCACCAGTCGTCGTTCGAGCGCGGACCGATCATGCCGCTCGGCGATGGATTGTTCAGTGTCCAGTCGATATATTTCTGAGCTTTGGCCTTCAGCCGGCCATCATCCAGCAGGTACGCAAGCGGAATCAATCCGTCGAGAAAATAAGGTCCGCGTTCCCAAGATTCGCCCGTGCCGCCGAGCCATCCGCTGTTGGGTCCGACATCGGGCCAGGTCTCATCCAGATGACCGCCCAGACCGTTGGCCTGAATCTCGAGCTGATGCCGCAGCCACCCGCGCGGACGAATCGCCCCGAGCGGCAGCGGGTAGAAAGCGCTGCCGGCAAGAGGCGCCCGATTCTTCACGGCAGCCCCAAGACGGATGGATCGCGCGGGAAGAAGCGACGCAAGGCTTGCAACTCCGAGTTGCCTGAGGAACCGTCGCCGGCCCGTACTCGTCGCATCAGCTGCCATAGGCGAAAACAATTTTGTCTATTCCGAATGCCCGCAGCATCTCCCGGATATCCATCTCCGCGTTCCGGCGCGCCTCCGCAAGGATTCCCATGTCGAGCGCCGCCGCCTTTATGTCTTCGAGGGCCTGCATCCTCGCTTTGTGCTCCAAATCGGCGTCGGGCGTCACCCAAGGCGTCCACCATGTGATACTGCGGTCCCACAGTTTTGTGTACTTCTCATCCAAATACGTTTCCTGGATATGCGGCGGGGTCAGCCTGATTCGCAGCGTGTCGCGATTGGCCACAGTCACGTCGCCAGGTGTCAACCCGGCGAGATCGACCCCCGCCAGTACTTTGCCTCGTACCAGAAGCAGAATCGATTCCGTCCCCACCGGCGACTTCTGCTCCTTCATACCCACGACTTTCTCGATGCTGTACTTGACCGCCACCAGTTCGTTTAACTGCTGAACTTCCTTTATGACCGCGAACGAATCGAGCGTCCGGTGCACCGCGCCCGAATTAAATAGACGGAGGTACACAATGATGGCCACAAGCACGAACTATCAGGCAGGCCGTGGAAAGAAAGGCAACAAACTTCGCCATCGCCCTTTAGCGTCGCATGCGCGACGATCAGGAGAAATTCGCCGACGACGACGCATGGGGAGGGCTCGTCATGAGGATTGCGGGCAATACGGGCGGCTCGATTTCCTGATTTGAAAAAACGAACCCATCGGTTGTAGATATCGGCGTTTTTTGGTCTTGTTGCTTCTGTATACGCTCGGCTTGGAGCCGGCGCAGTTCGGCGGCTTCTTTATCGCCGGCGGCGGGAAAGGCGCGCTTCCTGCAAGTGCAGATTACGGATCTGCTTTTCGTAGGTGATGAAGGTGTGCGCGTCGATCAGGTGCGGACGAGCGGCGGGCTCGTGCTCCTCGAACAGTTCAGCGAATTCGACGCGGCCTTTGGCGAACAGAGCCATTTCAAGGGCTGGGATGCGGCGGAGACGCCAATCGCTATCGGCGATGGATTGCACTAGATTGGATTCCTGGCAGCCGATGGGCGCGAATTCTTCGGCGTAGGCGGCGAGGTGGCGTTCGTATTCGGCGGCATCATCACCGGCGAGCAGGACGGTGCGGCCGGTGAGCGCGGTTTTGACGGCGTTGAGAGAAGAGATGGCTTTGCCTTCGCCGGTCTTGGGACCCGTCGAGAGTTGCGCGTTCAGACGATTCGCCTCCAGGCGCGATTCGGAAGGCTGCTCTTTTTGCAGGCTCTTTCGTTCGAGCTTTTTGGCTTTGCGTTCGATGGCACGGCGAATGGATCGGGCGGTCATGTTGGGCTCCTGAAATGGAAATGGCCCACTCCGGACGGGAGCGAGCCTGCCCGACACTAGCATGCAGCGGGGCGGAAACGAACTTTCCACATGTGGAAAAGCTTGGGAACTTGCTGGCGCAATTGGAGAACGCGATATTTTTAATTGCTGTTAACGGCTCACCGGCTCTTCGATTGGAACGGCCCGCGAGCGAAATCGCGTCGATGGCCACCAATGGAACCATCGACGCCGCTTATGAGCGCATCTGTTACAGAGATCTAAGGAAGTTCACCAGATCTTGTTTTTGTTGAGCGGTAAGTGAATTGAACGAATCGATCACCTGGTTCGCCTCTGACCCTGGGCTGGCGTGCGCTCCAATAGCTGTCGGAAGATCACTGGTTCTGCCGTCGTGCAGAAAAAACAAGCGCTGACCAATCCCCCAGAGGGGCGCCGTCCGGAACTCATCGCCGGCCGCGAAACCTTGGGCAATGCCATCCGCCAGCCCGGCCCCCATTTTATGTACCAGCAAATCGGAGAACAGATTGGCGGACACGTTAGAGAGCGCGTCCGTCGTGCTGGATGCGGTGGTTAACGATGGAGTGTGACAGAGAGCGCAACCCACAGAACTGAAAAGCGCCTCTCCATTTCGAGAGGAAGGAGTGGAGTCGCCGCGCGCCGGGGGCGCCAGGAAACGCATGAAAAATACGAAGTCGATGAGGTCGCTGGGAGTTGAGGTCGGTCGGAATCGCCTTCCGCCGTTAGGATCGACATGATCTTCCGGCGTCGCGTTGAAGCGACAGCCCCCCGTGGAGTCCCGTTCGTTCGGAAAGATATCGTTGGTGACGCCTTGCTCGACGTTGTAGGCTTCTCCCGCGAATACGGAAAGGGATTTGTTCTGCGCTTTCCACCCGAACCGCGTCATGCTTCCGTCATTTTCGTTGCGATTGGGATGACCGGCGATTCCTAAGGCTGCCTTTTTGCCCGCATCGGCATCACGGTTTGCCAGAATGACGGCATCGTCAATCGCCTCGATCAGTCCCGCACCGAAGAGAGGAGTGGGAATTCGAAACACCACGTTGTTAGCAGCCGACGCGGCAGCAAAATCGGGTTGGGCAATGGTGCAACCGGCAGCGTCGGAGCGGCCCGAAATGACGAAGAGATCGTGCACGCCGCCGTCAGCGGTTCCGGTCTCAGTGCGCACGAAGCGTGCTTCCCGTACCGGCCCGTTGATGCTCAAGAATGAGGGAATTTTGTTTGCGGCGCCCGCTTTGGTCGCGACCGCGATTTGCGGATTCACCGCCGGCGACGAACCGCCGATGGCTGGGTGCGCATGGCAACCCGAACAACTGTCGAGGTTAAATCTCGGCCCGAGCCCCGATCCCGCGCCGAGCGTACCGGAGACCGAATCCACCTCCTGAAATACGGTCAGACCGTTGTTAAAAGCGGCCGTTTCGCCGGCGGTCAGATTGCCGATCGCGTCGCCGGTGGATGGTGATCCCGACGGATCAGTTCGCGTTCGATTATTTGCCGGGCCGGGATCGTTTTGCGCGTAGAGAGACCCCGCGGCGATGAAAGTAACGAGCCAAAGGACTGTGCGAGACCTTCGGCAAGGACGGAAGAGTGTGTCCTGCATGCGTATTCCCCTTTCTACAGCTCAGCGGCGGGCGGGCGATCCACTAGGATTAGCCGAGCGGAATACCTGATTCCCAAGGATGGCCTCGAATTGCTAATTGAGCTATATGCAGAACTTATACATCAAGACAGGGGCATTGAATTGTTAAGTGTTGTAAATTCGTGCTGGTTTGGTTTATGGACCTATGCGGGTGGGGGCGAGCGGTTTCGGGTGCTTGCAAAGTGGCTGGACAGGCGAGCCGGCTCTTACCGGGCCGCAGTAAGCTCCGGAAATTCGCCGCCTGCCGCTTCGGTCGCCTTGGTCGACGCCGCCACATCGATATCTGCAACCGCAATGCGCCGTGCCGGCTGCCGGCTGAAATCCCAGAACACGCGGTTCATCACCGCATAACTTGCCACCTGTAACCGGCTTCCATCGCGCAGCACAACCGTTATCGGGGCAACCGGAGGCGCTTCCTGGGGCGTTTGCGCCGCATACACGGGAGGGGCGGGTTGCTGCTCGTTCTTCAATTGTTCGACCTGCGCGCTGAGCCGCTGAATCTGTTCGCCGAGCAAGTTCGCCGCCGGATCCGGACTTTCCAAAGCGCTTGGATCCCCGGGTGCATAGGCCGGATTCGGGTCAAAAAAAGACATTCCGTAATCGCCACCCGGGTAATAGTAAGGAGTTATGAATCCGACCGGCGAACTCCGTCGGTCATGCCGTCCGGAAGAAGAAGATTGAGAGCGGGAACCGATTCGACTGTTGTTGCTGATGTAGCCCGTGCCGTTGAGGAAGCCCGGACCCAGCGATCGGGAACCGAGTGGCGCCGGACCCGCCGGCAGCCTGGCAGCGCTGTGCGCCTGCACCGGCAAACCTCGCGAGAATTCCCCGGGAGCGCGCGCTGCCGGCCGGTTCGGATATTGAGCCAAGGCAACCAATGGCGCGATAGCCAAAAGCACGATGAGCCGCATATTCCCTCCCTTTCAGCCTAGCGCGTTTCCTACTCTGTAAGACGCGCGCGCCCGCCCCGCGGTTCACGCGAATAGCCCGCCGATACAATGAAAATTCTCATGCGCATCGCCTTGGCCCAAATCAACAATACGGTGGGCGATCTGGAGGCGAATGCCGCCAAAATCCTGGACTTTGCGCACCGGGGCGAGCGTGCCGGCGCAGACGTCATCGCTTTTCCCGAATTGGCGCTCACCGGCTACCCGCCTCGCGATCTGGTGGAAAAACAATCTTTCCTGGATCGCACCGCCGCCACGTTGCAAGCCATTGCCGAAGAAGCCGCCCCCCTGCGCGCCGCTTTGATTGTGGGCTACGTAGCGTGCTCGCCGCCCGATGCCCCGATCCGGGCGCAAAACGCCGCCGCCGTCATCTCGAACGGCCGCATTTCCTGGACGCAAGCCAAAATGCTGCTCCCGAACTACGACGTCTTCGACGAAGGGCGCTATTTCCAGCCGGCCATTTCGCAGGACCTATGCGATCTGTGCGGAAGAAAAGTCGCGATTACCATTTGCGAAGACGCCTGGAACGACAAGCAATTCTGGGAGCGTCGCCGCTATACCCGCGATCCGATCGAAGAACTGGTTCAAAAGGGCGCCGAACTGGTGATCTCCATCAATGCCTCGCCCTGGAACATCGGCAAGCGCCAGCAAAGAGAAACCATCTTTCGCGCTACCGCCCGGCGCTTCGGCCTGCCGGTTGTCTATGTCCACATGGTGGGGGGCAACGATCAACTGATCTTCGATGGATCGAGCTTTGCCATGACCGCCGCGGGCGATGTGGCGGCGCGCGCGAAATCCTTCGACGAAGATCTCATTCTTTTCGATAGCGCCACGGGACTTGGCGACGATCACGCCAATCATCTCGTGGGCGACGAAGCAGCTTTCCAAGCGTTGCTGCTCGGCACGCGCGACTACATCCGGAAATGTGGTTTTCGCAGTGTACTGGTCGGGCTCAGCGGCGGTATCGATTCCGCCCTGGTAGCCGCCATCGCGACCGAAGCGGTCGGAAAGGAAAACGTCACCGGCATCGGCATGCCCGGTCCCTACTCATCCGAACACAGCCTCACCGACGCACGCGCGCTCGCTCACAATCTGGGTATACGCTTTGAAATCGTATCCATCGATAGCGGCTACAAGGCCATGATTCAAACGTTGACTCCGTTGTTCGCCGGTTTCAATGCCGACACGACCGAAGAAAACCTGCAATCCCGTCTGCGCGGGATGACCTTAATGGCTCTCTCGAATAAATTCGGCTCGCTCGTGTTGACCACGGGCAACAAAAGCGAAATCGCCGTGGGCTACTGTACTCTGTATGGCGACATGTGCGGCGGATTGTCGGTGATCAGCGACGTTCCGAAGACGATGGTCTACCGCCTGGCGCGCGTCGCAAACCACCGTTTTGAGCGCCAGGGTCTGCCGGCGCCCATCCCGGAAAACACATTCAGCAAGCCGCCTTCGGCCGAGCTCCGCCCTGACCAGAAAGACACCGACAGCCTGCCGGAATACGGCATGCTGGATGCCATACTGGCCGGCTACGTCGAACGGCACGAATCGGTCGCGGAAATCGCGCATAAGGCCAATCTTCCGGAAGAGATGGTACGCGATATCGTCCGCAAAGTCGACCGCAACGAGTACAAACGGCAACAGGCCGCACCCGGGCTTCGCATAACCGCCAAAGCTTTCGGCATGGGCCGGCGCTTTCCCATCGCACACAGGTTCACGGAATGAAACTCATCCTTACAGGCATAGCCGCGCTCGCTGGTATGGTCATGATGCAGAACACCGCTCCCAGGCAGCCGGGACCGGAGAAAGTCGGAACACTGCCCGACGGTGGCTTCCTGCTGAATAGCGGATGGACCATACGGCCAGCCGGACAACAAGTGCCGCTGAGCACTTTTCCCATGAGCTCGGCGCTTTCGTCGAACGGCAAATTTTTGCTGGTGATGAACGCCGGCTACGACCCGCCCACCATCAGCGTGATCGACGTCGCAAAGAAAACAGAAATTGGGCGTACGCGCCTGCCGGATTGCTGGCTGGGACTTGCCGTGGCTCCCAGCGGCGACAAAGTATACGTTGGCGGCGGAACCACCGGCAAGGTCTTTGAATTCTCTCTGAATCCCGAAAACGGCGCGCTCACCTCCGCGCGTGAGTTCGCCGCCGTGCCGAACCTGGCCGAAAAAGGCAAAGCTCTCATCGGCGACGTCGAGCTTTCGCCCGACGCCCACTTGCTGTACGCGGCGGATCTGTATGGCGACAGTATCGCGGTGATCAATCTTCAATCGGGCCGGATGACGGATCGTTGGAAGACCGGGCGCCGCCCCTATCGCATCGTTGTATCCCCGGACGGCAGACAGTTACTGGTCAGCGCATGGGCAGACGCGGCGATCTATCAGCACGACGCCGCGACCGGCACCCTCGCCACCAAGGTACGCGTGGCGCCGCACCCGACCGACATGCTCTGGATTAACAAGCCCGCTCCAACCGAAGAGGGCGCTTCGAGCTACGTGGCGCGGCTGTTCGTGACTGCATCGAACACCAACAACGCTTATTCATTCGGCGTGACGAAAGACGGCGCTCTCGACATGCTCGAGACAATCAACACGTCCCTCACACCCCTGCATCCGCTGGGCATGACACCTTCGGCATTGGCCACGAACGCTCGAGGCAATCGCTTGTTTGTTGTTTGCTCGGATGCGAATGCGGTTCTTGAAGCCGATATCTCATCGCCGCGCAGCCGCGTAGCCGGTTTCATTCCTACAGGCTGGTATCCCACCGCGGTTCGCTTGCTGCCGAATGATGAATTGGTCGTGCTCAACGGCAAAGGACTCGGCAGCAAGGCCAATCCACATGGCCCCAATCCCACGCTGCGCCCCGCGCCACTGCATGAAGGCGGAAACGCGCCCGCGCCCGTCGAATACGTTGGCCACATCCAAACCGGTACGGCGGCCTTTTTGCCCGCGCCCGATAACGATCAACTGCACGCTTTCACGCAAACCGTGGTTCGCAATTCGCCCTATAAGGACGAAATGATATACGGTCCCGTCCTCGACCAGCAGCAGGCCTACTTCTCCCGCTCCGAAGGTCACGATTCACCCATCCAGCACGTGATTTACGTCATTAAAGAAAACCGCACCTATGACCAGGTGCTCGGCGATATCGAAAAAGGAAATGGCGATAAATCGCTGGTTCTCTTCGGCGAGAACGTTACGCCGAACTTTCATCGCTTAGCGCGCGATTTCGTTCTCTACGATAACTTCTACGAGAATGCTGATGTAAGTGCGGAGGGCCACAACTGGGCCTCCGCCGCGATCGCGCCCGACTATACTGTGAAGCTTTGGCCAAACACCTACGGCCACCGCGGCCATGCATACGATTTCGAAGGCGGAGAGCCCGCGAACACGCCACCCGCCGGCTACATTTGGGACAACGCCCTCCAAGCGGGAGTGAGCATTCGCGATTATGGCGAGTGGACAACAAATATTCCCCTGAAAAACGTAACCGGCCCCAGGCAGATCGCCAATGTGCGCGACATGGCTCTCACCCCCTACGTGGACATGAATTATCGCGGCTTCGACCTCGAGTATTCCGATCTCGACCGCGCCAAAGAATTTATCCGCGAATGGACGGAGTTCAATGCCAAGGGTCAAGCGCCCCAAATGACGATCTTGCGCATGGGCAACGATCACACGCAGGGCACTAAAGCCGGAACGCTCACCCCGTTCTCGTACGTCGCGCAAAACGACTACGCCATCGGGAGGGTGGTGGATGCCGTTTCGCACAGCAAGTTCTGGCAATCGACAGCCCTGTTCATCATCGAAGACGACGCGCAAAATGGACCCGACCACGTCGATTCGCATCGGGCGCCTGTCTGGGTCATTTCGCCATACACGCAGCGCGGCGCCGTCGATAGTTCGATGTATAACCAGGCCAGTGTGCTGCGCACGATGGAACTCATTACCGGACTGCGGCCCATGACGCATTTCGATGCCGCTGCGCCGCCCATGTTCGCGAGTTTCAGCCGAACCGCGAACACGCGGCCCTATACGGTCATAGAACCAAAGATATCTTTGACAGACCGGAACCCGGAGCACGGAACTGGCGCGAGCGCCTCGGCCCGCATGGATTTCTCCGATGCCGACCTGGCCGACGATGACGACTTAAACGACGTGCTGTGGCGCGCTATCAAGCACTCCGATCCTCCGGCGCCGACCCGGAGTGCATTCACCCACTAGCCAGTCGCCTGTTCGGTGGTGGGCCGGGTCGCCACAAGGGTTAGCTTGAAGCGGCACCGTTGACTCCCGGCCTTCTTGGGGTTAACAAGCTGGTTTTTGAGTGCATTTGTGCCTCTGGTACGGGTCACTTCTACGAGACGCCGGCAAGCCGTCACATTGGATTTGTAAACGCTGGGCCGCTTTTGGGCGACCTATCTGCCTAAAGCAATTCTAGTGTCCGTGTAGGGGTAGTTGCCACATCCAACCTAAAAACTCCGTTGAAGACTTTGAGTTGATTGGTCTCGACAGAAAAACCAGTTATTACTAGATATGTAAACACTGGCGACAAGGGAGGAGTGATTTCCCCGAACGCCGTATCTCGGAGCATCTAGACGCGAACGACAAGGGCTCGAGATGCTGGTAGGGATTGCAATTGCACCCAATCCAGCGCTGAACGGTCATGCCAAGCAGGCGGCTGCTAGAGCCGTTTTCCGAGCTACCATGGGAGATTGTGCGTGGCCGGGCCAGCAACGATGACAAATGGCGTTGGTCAGACGCAGCGTCGGTGGCGGAGTGAGACATGACTCAAGAGGCATACTGGAATAGCGGTGGACTTCGTCACGATAAACGTCAGAAAATCACGATAATGTATGTGCGGCTTCTCGCGTACCTGCTAGCCGCGAGTTGTTGCGCAGTCGCTCAGGCCGGGAAGCTTTCAGCCCGAGAAGCAAGCCAAAATTGAAAGCACCATTTCTAACTTCATGGCGGCCAGCAAGGCGCCCGGCATCTCTGCGGCTGTTGTACAGGATGGAGAATTCGTGTGGTCAGCGGGCTTCGGCATGGCCGATCTGGAGAACTCTGTTCCTGCGACATCACAAACGCTGTACCGCCTCGGCTCGATCTCGAAACCGATCACGGCCACTGCCGCCATGGCGCTTTGGGAACACGGCAAGCTGGATCTGGATTCCCCCGTGCAGAAGTACTGCCCGGCCTTCCCGCAGAAGCCGTGGCCCATTACCACGCGAGAACTCTTAGGACATCTTGCCGGAATCCGCTACTATAACGTGCCTGAAATTCCCTACTCCGAATCCCAGACCGACCCCGAAGTAGGCAACACGCATCACTTCGAAAATGGAATCGAAGCCGGCCTGAAGTTTTTCGCGAACGATCCGCTGGTGGCGCAGCCTGGAACGCACTTCAATTATTCCACGCAAGGCTACACCCTAGTCGGATGCGCGATTGAAGGAGCATCCGGCGAGAAATACGAGGACTACGTGCGCGAGAATGTTCTCGTTCCAGCAGGCATGCTGCAAACGCGTCCGGACGATCGCTTCGCCATTATCCCGCTGCGCACGCGCTTCTACTCAAAAGACAAATCCGGCGCTGTGGTGAACGCGGAATTTCTCGATTCAAGCTACAAAGTCCCTGGCGGGGGTTGGCTTTCCTCCGCACCAGACATGGCGCGATTCGAGGTGGCGATCCTCACTGATCGTCTGATCAAGCGCGCCACGCGAGACATCATGTGGACACCGCAAATGCCGTCGGATGGGCTCGGACGGATGGTTTACGGCTTCGGTGGCAAGCTGGAACAACGGAAGGGGTGGGAGATGTGGGCCACGGCGGGTCGCAGCAAGGAACCAGCACGATGATCCTGATTGCACCGGATGCGCGGGCCGGCGTGGTGGTGCTGATCAATTCCGACGCCGCCGGCGCGTCCGAATTGGCATCACAACTCCTGAAGATTGTGCTGGGATTTCCTCTGGGCGATCACAAAGAGATCACCGTCGATCCGAAGTTGTACGACAGTTACCTCGGAAGCTACGACGTGAGTTCTACCATGATGGACATTGTTCGGGAGGGCAATCATTTGTTCGCGCAGATGCATGGCCAGAAAGTTGAGATCCTTCCGGAGAGCGTTCACGATTATTTCTTTAAGGCCTTTGACGCTCAGATCACCTTTGTAACCGGCGGCAACGGTCGAGCGACGGAACTGATTCTGCATGAAGGGGGCACCGATCTACACGCGAATCGGACCAAATAATCTCCCTCGCCGATTCAGGCAAATGCGTGGGTCCTGCGGATACTCGGCGTGAACCCTACATCCACTTCTATGAAGTTGGCCTCCTAGTCCTGACGGCCATGTGTTTACCATCCTGTTCAAGGCCCGGCTGATGTCGATTCCTCATCGCGATCCCTATTCACCAGCATCACGGACCATTGCTTATCGGGCCGCTCGACGGCATACGCCGTCACCAACGTATTGCCGTCCCTATCTTTCACATCGCTCGCCACCTTGAATAGTTTGTGAATGGCATCGATCGGCTGCACCCATTCCCTCGTGATCACCTGCGCGGCTAAATATTGCGGAGGATAGTTAGTCGCGTGGCCGTCCGCATCCATCGTGAGAAAGCCGCCTCCTCCCCTTTGCGCTCCGAAGGAATGTAGTGGAAATAGTAAGTACCGCCGGCGCCCGCACTCAGCATCGCGCCTGTATAATCGGCCTGCCAGAGCGCGCTCTTGACTGTGCCCGCGCCACCCTCGCCGAGGTCATTGCCCTCCGTCATGAAAAACGGCACGTTGGGCGGCAGTCCATTGTCTTTTCCAGGCTTGGATGACGTGGTCCACATACGCCGGCTCCCAGTACAGAGAACTCCAGTCGGCGCATTTCTTCCCGCCCATGCAGGGATAGTGCTCGAAAGAAAAGAACCGAAAATTCGGAAGGCGCCCGCGCGCCTTGAGGTAATCGACGAACCGCCCCAGGAACGACACCCTTCCGTTTGCATCCGCCCACGAATACGCCGCAATCCGACGTACCCAATTCCGACTTCGGGGCTCCGGGCTTTGGGACGATAAGCAACACAAAAGATGGCACTAACCGCACGCTCCAGCTAGCTGCCAAGTTCTATTTTTGATGGACATTTCACCTCTTCGTTAGCGACCCGTGTATATTTCTAACGGAGAGGTGAAGATGTCGGTTAAGGGTGGTTTGCTAGCCGCCGCACTCCTGGGACTGCTGACGGGAGCGGCGAATCTCGGCTCGGCGCAAGGACCTCCGGAGGGGCCGCGCCCGCCTGGAGGATTCGTACCGGGACAGAAGCGGGCGCCCGAAGATCCTGCGCAAGTCGCTCGCGGTAAAACGCTTTTCGACATCAATTGCCGCGGCTGTCACGGCGCCGATCTGCGCGGCGGCGATTTGGGCGGTCCGAATTTGCTGCGATCGCAGGCAGCGCTCAAGGATCTAAATGGCGAGTTGATTGTTCCCATTATTCACGGCAGCCGCAAGGAGATGGGCATGCCCGCCATCGGATTGAGCGATGCAGATGCGAAGGCGGTGGCCGCCTACGTTCGCAGCGTGATAGAAACCATCGGCCGGCAGGGCACCCCTCCTTCGGCTGGCCGCGAGCCTCCCAGCGTGCTCGTCGGCAACGCGAGTGAGGGGAAATCGTACTTCGCCGTGAAGTGTGCCGGCTGCCATTCGCCGACGGGTGACTTACAAGGAATTGCCACAAAGATCCCGGACCCCAAGACGCTGCAAACCACTTGGGTGGCGGGAGCGGCGCGCAGTGGACGCCGGGGCCCGGCAGCGGACGCCCCGACCGCTAGTACCCCCACGGTTGTCGTCACCCTACCCTCGGGAGAGACCGTGGAAGGCCACCTCGCGCGCATCGACGATTTTCTTGTCAGCGTAGAGCAAGCCGACGGAACCGTGCGCACCTTTCGAAGAAACGGCGACGTGCCAAAGGTCGTCGTCCGCGATCCCATGAAAGCCCATAAAGAGTTGCTGTCCCAACTTACGGACAAGGACATCCACGACGTAACCGCCTATCTGGTGACCCTGAAATGACCTTGAAAACGTTACGCCCTCTTATTGTCACCGGCACTCCTGATGGCTCAAGGCGGCGGAGTAAGTCCAGCCGATCTTCTCAAGCCGTTGAAGGATTCGTGGCCCACTTACAACGGCGACTACACCGGCAAACGTTATAGCGCGCTCAAGCAGGTGGACCGATCGACCGTCAAGAACCTCACCCTCGCCTGGATGACACGAGTTACTCCCGGCGCCGGCAACCCGGAAGAGGGCGGTGGCGGAAGACGTAGCCGCGAAAAGGTGAATCTTATCGTTGGAGGCGAAGGCGCGGGCGACATCGCGATTCGCGGAGGCTCCATAAAATGCTCCGTGCTTGAAGTGAACGGCACGTTGTATCTCACCACGCCAGACAATGCCTGGGCCGTGGACGCTCGCGACGGGCACGAGCTATGGCACTATTTTTGGAAAACCAAAGGTGGCACGCATATCGGCAACCGCGGCGTAGGAATGTGGAACGACTACCTGTTCATGGAGACGCCCGACGACTACCTGGTCTCGCTGGAAGCGAAAACCGGTAAGGAGCGCTGGCACAAGATGATTGCTGCCTTTGGATGAGGGGTACTTTTCGACACCTGCCCCCATCGTCATCGGGAACCATGTTTTGGTGGGAACGGGAAATGACATCGATTCTCCGGGCTTCCTGCAATCCTTCGATCCGGAAACCGGAGACCTGCAGTGGAAGCACTACACGGTGCCCATGAAAAAGGGCGATCCGGGTCTGGACACATGGGCAAGTCTCGATGCGGCCCGGCACGGAGGCGCGCAAACCTGGGCTCCGGGGGCTTACGATCCAGAAACGAATCTCTACATCTTCGGCACCGGCAATCCTACGCCGGCTTTTACCAACGGCACGCGGGGCGAGGGGACAACCTATTCACTTGCACACTGCTCGCACTCAACGTGGATACCGGCAAAATGGCCTGGTATTTTCAAACCTCGCCACACGACATGCACGACTATGATTCCGCGCAAACGCCGATTCTGGTAGACGCGCCATTCGGCGGAAAGATGAGAAAGCTCGTCTTGACCGCGGCGCGCAACGGCTACTTCTTCGTGCTGGATCGAGTAACTGGCGAGCATCTTATTACCACTAAGTACGGCCTCTATACGAATTGGGCCAACGGTCTGAATAAGTTTGGTGGGCCGAAGGTTGATCCTGAGAAGAATGCCTCGGTCGGCGGTTCGCTTGTTTCGCCCGATTCGGATGGCACGGTCAATTGGGAGCCGCCTGCCTTTTCTCCCGAGACGGGATTTCTATATGTTCCGGAGAGCAATTCCTATTCGCTTTTGTATCTGACCGACTTGGACCCGCGCGGCTCGATGGGCTTGGGCGGTAGGGAAGAAGCCCAGGTCGGTTCGGCCGGAAGTTTCTTGACCGCTATCGATTACAAGACGGGCAAGGCCGCCTGGAGGCATCCCTACTATAGCCGTGGGGGCGGTGGCGGCGGATTGCTCGCGACCGCCGGGGGGCTTGTCTTTGCAGGCGATGGCGCGGGGAGTCTCGTCGCGCACGACGCGGCCACCGGCAAGCCTTTGTGGAACACGCGTATCGGACAAGTGACAAATGCGCCGCAGACTTTCGAACTAGATGGGCGCCAGTACGTGATCGCCGCAACCGGCGATATGCTGTGGTCGTTCCTGCTCTACTAACTACAATTCGAGATGCTGGCGAGCGTAGAGAATGCTTTTAAGATTGTTCTCGTCTTCGAGATCCAACTGCTGCTTAGGGCTTAGACCGCTGGTTCGCGGAAGCGGTTTCTTAGGCGGATGCGCGTTCACGAATTCCAGCATCTTAGCCAAATCACGCGCCGGATACGGGCTATAAGTATCGTCGAAGGTAGCCCAATACTTATCCGTGAACACGGGGATCTGTAATGGGTCGCGCGTGATCGTCTCCAGGTCGAAAGCCATGTCCGGATTCTTTTGCCGCAGGACAACAACCATCTGCTTCAAATCGAGGAATCCGTCGCCCAGCGGAACCTCCGAGAGCAGGAATCCTTCCGCGTGTTTTTCGACCGCCATATCCTTGATATGGCACGCAAGTATATAAGGCTGAAGCGTGCGCAGCGTCTCCATCGGATCTTCGCAAAATGCGAGATTGTTACCGAAATCGAAATGCACGCCGACCCACTCGCTGCCAAGACGTTTCATCCAGGCCGCTTGTTCGGCGGCGCGCCAGCCTTTATGATTTTCTATCGCGAGTCGAACCTGATGTTTGCGCAGAATTGGCTCAGCGAGAGTGATCAATCTTTGACAATGCTCAAAGTTGGCTTTAAACCCTTCGAACGAGCCGAACTGCTCGTAGCGGCGCCCGGTCATCGCAAGTCGGAGACCATCTGCCTCGGCTTCTTTGGCCGTCTTTACCAAGCTTCAAACGCGGGCAGATCCGACTCGGTGCGTAACGCCGCGTTCAAGATCACGCGCATGTTGTATGACTCGATTTTCTGCCGCAGGCTTCGGGCCGACTCTGAATCGTTTGACGGCAAACTCGTCTCGACCCCGCCTAAGCCAAGGCTGTGTCCGTAGTCGACGAAATCGACCGGCGGCTGCGCCGCTTTGTTCGCGCGTATTCGCATACCGAAACCGGCCGCGCTAGCGCCCAAACCTCTTTTGCCCTGCGCTGACAGCAATGCCGGAAGCAACCCGGCAGCCGCCAGCATTTCTCTTCTCGTCATGACAGTAATGTATACTTTCCACCGTGCCGAGTCGCCGCGATTTCGTCGAGCTTGCTCTTCGCGCAGCGGCCCTCCCGGGAGCCGCTGAGTTCTTCTCTACTTGGGCTCGGGCGGCGGATCAGCACCAGCATATCTCTTCCTCAGCGGCTCCGCCGGAACCGCCTCTACTGCGCAATTACCAGCCGAAATTTTTTGGCGCGGAAGATTTCGCGGCTCTGGAAGCCTTTACCGAAATCCTGATCCCAACCGACGACTCTCCCGGGGCACGCGAAGCGCATTGCGCCCATTACATCGATTTCGTCCTGCAAGCATCCGATAGCGTGCCCAATCTTCAAAAGCAGTGGCGCGGCGCAATGGCGGCGTTGAAAGACGCTGGATTCCACTCCGCAAGCACGAAAGACCGCGAGGCGCTGGTGGAAGCGATGTCCAAACCGGAGCGCGACCGCTCCGCAACGCACCCGGCTTTTGCCGCTTACCGGCTTATCAAGCAGCAGAATACTTTCGCCTTCTACACGTCGCGCGCGGGTATGATTGAAACGCTCGATTACAAGGGCAACTCGTATAACACCGAATTCCCCGCCTGTACTCATCCGGAGCATCATGCCGTTTGATGCGATCGTGGTCGGCTCCGGCGCATGCGGCGGCTGGGCGGCGCTCGAACTGGCCAAGGCCGGCATGAAAGTGCTGATGCTTGAAGCCGGGTCGCCCGTCGACCAGAAGGACTTTCATCACACTTTCCTGTATCAGATGGATTATCGCGGCCAGGGCAAGCCGGGATTACTGCGCCGCTACAGCGGCAGCGAGCGTAACTACCGCATCATGCTCGATAACGAAGAGAATCCTTACACGACCGCGCCCGGCACGGTATACCGCTGGGGACGATCGCGTGTCCTCGGCGGCCGCAGCCTACACTGGGCGCGCGCTAGCGATCGTATGGCCGATTACGAGTTCAAGGCCGCTTCGCGGGATGGCTACGGCATGGATTGGGCGGTTTCTTACGCCGACATGAAACCGTATTACGACCGCGTTGAAAGCTTCATCGGTGTCAACGCGGCCATGGAAGGGTTCCCGCAATTCCCGGATGGCATTTTTCAGCCGCCCATGCCTTTGAACTGTGCCGAAACAATTTTCACGGCGGCGGCAAAGAGCCTCGGCTGGCCTGCAACGCCCCGGCGCCTCGCGCAGTTAACGCGCATGCATAACAACCGCCCGCCTTGTCACTACTGCGGCAACTGCGTGAATGGCTGCGATGTGGGTGCGATGTTCAGCACCCTTTCGACAACTCTCCCACCGGCGCTCAAGACCGGCAATCTCGAGGTGCGCACCGATAGTGTCGTCGCGCATGTCCGCATGAACAACGAAAATCGCGCGCAGGGTGTGACCTACATCGAGCGGTATACAAAGAAGCCCGTCGATGTGGACGCCAAGTATGTCATTCTGGCCGGGTCCACGCTCGAGAATACGCGCCTGCTGCTCCTTTCGGCGAAGGGCGGGCTGGCGAATTCCAGCGGCACGCTGGGCCAGTACATGATCGATCAGGTGGGGGGCGGCGCGGTGGCCGGTTTCCTGCCGCAACTGAAGGGCGGTCCGAGCCGGCTCGACGATGGCAAGTCCTCTGGCATGACGGTGGCCAACTTTCAAAACATCGATCGAAAGACTGCGCGCAAGGATTTCATACGCGGCTACGTGATGAACGCCACAGGCGGCCAGACCGAGTATCCGATGTTCGCGGCGTCGTTCCCCGGCTACGGGTCGGAGTGGAAGAAAGAAATCAAAAGCCGCTACGTCGCACAGGCACGCGTTTGGATCGCGGGCGGCGAGATGCTGGCGCGCAAAGAAAATTTCGTCGAGCTCGATCCCGAAGTAAAAGACCACTGGGGCATTCCGGTTCTCAAGATTCACTTCACGCATTGCGATAACGACCGGAAGATCATCGCCGACTTCCACGAGAAGGCCGAAGAGCTCTTTCGAAAGGCCGGCGGCGAGGTCATGGCCGGTTTCGGACGCGGAGTCCCGGCCGGCTTTCCCGGCGGGCCAGGTTCGCCCGATGCACCTGCGAATCCGGCAAGCATGGCCCGTCCACGCCCGTTAGGCGGTTCCATTCACGAAGTCGGAACCGCGCGCATGAGCGCTTCTCCCAAAGACGGCGTTCTCAATTCGTTCTGCCAGACGCACGACATCGCAAATCTATACGTGTTCGGCGGGAATGCCTTTCCTTCTTCCGGCGACAAGCATCCCACGCTCACCATGATGGCGTTGACCGTGCGCGGCTGCGACCACTTGATCGAGCAGTCGAAAGGCCGAACCAGCTAATTTTTCGACGGTGGTAACATCGCCAGAGTGATATTCAGGGGTTGACCGCGCACCGCGATAGCCGCGCGCCCATTTCAGAGGGAGATAACATTTTGATGTTCCGTAGCATTCAGGCCGGCGCCACGTGCGCGCTAGCCCTTCTAACGATCGTTTCGATGGGCTTGTTCGCACCTCGCGCCGCGGCCCAAGCGGTGGCCATCGCCCAAGTAGCGGGCCGCGTGAACGATCCGACCGGAGCGCCCGTCGCGGGAGCACAGGTCAAAATCATCGAGACCGGAAAGCAACAGACACACACCACGGTGAGCGACGATCAGGGCCGCTATACTTTTCCCAACCTCCCCATCGGTTCCTACCGACTGGAAGTCCAGGCCTCTGGTTTCAAGCTGTATGCGCAATCGGGAATCCTTCTGCAGGTAGGCAACAGCGTGGAAATCAACGCTACGCTTGCGGTCGGCTCAGTGAACGAGAGCATCGAAGTAACGGCGAGCGCGGAGATGGTGGAAACCCGGGAGACCTCGGTTTCCCAGGTGATCGACCAGCGCCGCATCGTCGATCTGCCTCTGAATGGCCGGCAGCCGACGCAGTTGATCGTGCTATCCGGCGCTGCGGTCACGGCGCCGGGCGGCGGCATGACAGGCAGCAAGAACTACTCCAGCTCCACCACGATCTCCGTTGCGGGTGGTCAGGCGAATGGCGTGAATTACCTGCTCGACGGCGGCGACCATAACGATAGCGCTACCAACGTCAATTTGCCCGTCCCCTTTCCTGACGCTTTGCAGGAATTTAGTGTGCAGACCAGCAGTCTGCCGGCGCGCTACGGTTTGCATCCCGGCGCCGTCGTAAATGCGGTAACCAAGTCCGGCACCAACAGCATGCACGGCGATCTGTTTGAATTCCTTCGCAATGGCAACGTGAACGCCCGGAATACGTTTGCCCCGCGCCATGACACTCTCAAGCGGAATCAGTTCGGTGGAACTTTCGGCGACAGGATTATCCGCGACAAGCTGTTCTTTTTCGGCGGGTTTCAAGCGACGCGGCAGCGTACCGATCCGCCGCAGACAGTGGCCTATGTTCCGAATGCAGCGGTCCTCGCCGGAGACTTCAGCACCATCGATAGCAGCTCTTGCGTCTCGGGCGGCAAGAACATCCAGCTTGTCGATCCCATCACCAAGACCAAGTTTGCGGGAAACCGGATTCCCGTGTCTAAATTCAACCCCCAGGCGCTCAATCTACTCAAATACGTTCCCGTTTCGGACAATCCCTGCGGCAAAATCACTTACGGCATCCCAAGCACGGGTGACGAAAATCAAGGAATCGGCCGCCTGGATTGGGTGCAGAGCACCCGACACAGTCTCTTCGGGTCGCTATTTCATAGCCGACTACCAGAATCCAAGCTTTTTCGACGGGGCAAACCTGCTCACCACCACAGCAGCCGGCAATGATGAACGAGTACAATCGCTCACCTTGGGCGATACGTTCTCCTTTAGCCCGAGTGCGATCAATTCTTTTCACGCCACGGTTGCCCGGCGCAGAATTAACCGCGGACCCGCGCCTAACGTCATCAATCCATCCGACATCGGTGTGAACATAAACACTCCGGACAAGAACTTCCTTCAGGCGACGGTGAGCAATTACTTCAATGTGGGCTGCGGCACTTGTGCGGCGGCATTTTTCAATGCCAATACTTTCCAATTCGCGGACGATATCGATATCATTCGGGGTAAGCACCAGATTTCGTTCGGCGTGGACGCCATTCGTTATCAGTTGAATTTCAACAACGAATGGAATCGTAACGGAGTATTTACTTTTACAGGCTCCACGGCCACCGGCGCAATCTCCACCGGAGATTCCCTTGCCGACCTGCTGACCGGCACGTTGAACAACTTCACGCAAAGTAACACGCTGCAATATGCCGCGCGTGCCACCGTCCTCGGTTTCTATGTCCAGGACACCATCAAATTGACTCCGCATCTTACCGTCAACCTGGGACTCCGCTGGGATCCCTATCTGCCCGCTTACGATTACTTCGGACGCGGGTCCTATTTTTCTCAAAGCGCGTTTGACGCCGGTCAAAAGAGCTCGGTGTTCACCAATGCACCTGCTGGACTGCTGTTCTACGGCGACAAGGGAATCCCTAAGGGCTACACCGACAGTAAGTGGGCCCTCTTTTCACCGCGCGCAGGCTTCGCCTGGGATCCGGACGGGTCTGGTAAGCAAAGCATCCGCGTAGGAGGCGCAATCCTGCGCGATACCACTGAGTTGTTCTATGGTGAACGGCTGACGACGAACGCTCCATGGGGCACCTCGATCAGCCTTCCATCCCCCGCTGGTGGATTCAGCAATCCTTACGCCGCTTACCCCGGTGGCAGCCCGTTCCCGGCGGCTTACGCGGTTTCGAAGGACATCGCATTTCCGTCGAACGGCGTCTACGTGAATCTTCCGCCCCAAACCACGCCCACTTATATGATGCAGTGGAACATCAGCTATCAACGGCAGTTTGTCCACGACTGGCTGGCGTCGCTGACCTATCTGGGGAATAAAACGACACATGTCTGGGTAGGTGAAGAAACCAATCCGGCGGTCTATATACCCGGCAAGTCGACAACTGGTAATACCGATACGCGCCGCCTGCTCTCCCAACAAAATGCGGCCGCAGCCACCGCTTATGGCAGCATCGTGCAAAGCGATCAGGGCGGCAACGGCACTTACAATGGAATGCTAGTCGCGTTGCAGCATCGCTTCGCGCACAACTATACCGTTCTTGCAAATTACACCTGGTCCCACTGCATCAGCGAAGTCGATTTCACGGGCGAGTTAGCCGGTTCGCAATATCAAAATCCCGGCAATCGCGGCGCCAATCGGGGCGACTGCAATTTCGATTACCGGCATGTAGCGAACCTTTCGCTGGTACTCCAAAGCACGGGATTGGGCGGCGGATGGTTGCGGCGATTCTCGAAAGATTGGCAGCTTGCTCCCATCGTACAGGTCAGAAGCGGCGCTCCCCTCAACGTGACCACTGGCTCCGATACATCGCTCACCGGCGTCGGACAGGACCGGCCGAATATCGTCGATCCATTAGCCGCTGTGCCGGAGAATCAGTCGGCCGCATCGTGGCTGTATCGCGGCGCCTTCGCCAACAATGCGCCTGGAACGTACGGAAATACCGGACGCGACGCCTTCCGCGGCCCCAGTTATGTCAATCTGGACTTTTCACTCAGCCGCATGTTTACGATCCGCGAGGGCTGGCAGCTCGAGGTTCGCGGAGAATCATTCAACGCGATCAATCATGCGAATCTAAAGAACCCGACGGTGTCGCTGAGTTCCTCCAATTTCGGCATAATCACCACCGCAGAGGATCCGCGCATCCTGCAGTTCGGAATGAAACTGAAATTCTGAACGACCAAGCGCAATTGTGCAAAAGGCGCAGTCGTGTGGAGCTGGCGAGTTGTCAGGAACGTCCACAATGGCCGTGCAGCATTGGTTCGGCAAACATCGCCATTGTGCCGTTGCTGTTGATGGAATGTGTAAACCAGTGAGGCCCAGCGCAACAGCATCGTGGACCGATTCAACTGAAGGCCGTGTCTGCATCGCGGCGCGCAATGGGTGCGCACCAAATCAGGATCATGAAAATTTCAGGCGGGTTGAAAATACATCTGATTTGATTTAGCGCGAACCCCTTTGCTCATCTGTAGATCTCAGCGGGAGTGGTTCCCGACCGACGCTACTGTTTCAGATCCGTCATCCATAGATTACTGCTGAGTTCGCCCATCGCGAATATCAGCTTGTTCCCGACGGGACAAATACTGACGTTCCCGGTGTCCGGTATGTGCAGCAGCGAAAGATGAGAATTGTGGAAGTGCAATACGGGATGGATTGGCCCGGAAGGCTGTTTCGTTGCAGGGTTCAAGTTCCGCTTCCAGATGCAGCGGAACCCGTCGCGGTCGGAAAGAAAATAGATCTGATTGCCGTCTGAAGACCATCGGGCTTCGCGGTCGAGAGCCTCGCCATCTGTGATGGGGATCCAGTTTGCCGGTGGAACCGGATAACCGTTGTAAGGCGCGACGAATACTTGCCGTTTCGATGACACCGTTGACTTTGCCGCACTGGTGTTTTCAGAAGTGTGAAAGGTCAGCCACTTCCCGTCCGGGGACAGGTGCGGCGCTGTTGTGTGTAGGATTCCGTGCTTTGCGATCTCGATAGACTTCGAGGTCGCGGGATCGACGGAACTGATCCCGATCGTGTACATCCGTGGGCCCCCCGCTGTTATGACCTTCCCATCCGCGAGACCAGTCGTCTGGTCTGCCGCATCGTTCACAGAGCGGCCGTTGCTCGCCGCCGCTGACCGCGGCGAGCCAAATCGTCATGCCGTCCGAGTACGCAACCTTGGTTCCGTCGCGCGAGATCGCCGCGGAATTCTCTTGCGACGGCGGTGTGTGTGAGAGCAACCTCGTTGCCGTGGAGAAGATCCTTAATCCAAACTTCGAAGTTGCCCGTGCGGTTGGAGACGTAGGCTAACTTGGAGCCGTCCGCGGAGACGGAGGGCCTATAATTTATGGCGCCATCGTGAGTAATCGCATGCATCGCTGCGGCGGTTGCGTCCTTGCCGGGAGTCGCTTGCCAAATCCCCGCGGCATACGTGTGGTTTGCGAAGACAAGTCGCCCCCCGGCTGACACGGACGGCATCACCTCGTTTCCTGTTCCGAACGTGAGTCGTCTCAATCCTCCCACCAGCCGGTGCGTTCCGGTCGCGACTGTTCCTGCCCACACATTTGCTGAATCGCCTTGTTGCCTGGAGACAATGATCCGGTCGTTCAGCCAAGCTACCGACACGGCGCTGACCTGACCGAAAACTGCACGGTCTTCCGAGACCGGTTCGACAGTGAGCTGGGTTGATATGCCGCCATTGGGTGAACACGACCAGAGGTGAAGAGGCCGCAGTTGCAGATTGTTCCATCCCGCGAATATCAAGGTGGATCCGTCGCGCGACCAGGCAACGGGGCCCCCCACATAACGATCTTGAGCTGCGGGCTTCGTAGATCCCGTTCCGAAGTCGTATATGCGCAAGGTTCCGGAGAAGCCGCCGGAGCCGTAGTGCCCCAGAGAATAGGCGATTTGCGAGCCAGCTGGAGAGTAACGGGGCACATGCCCATCGCGAATGATCAGCCTGGCTTTGCCGCCAAGCGCCGGGACCGCGTAGATTCCAGGCGGATCGCGCTCAGATCGAAAGATGACCGTGCTTCCGTCGGGCGAGATGTCCGGTTCATGATCATCGGCTGGATCGTCAGTGAGACGGCGCGGTTCACCTCCCGCGATGAGTTGCATCCAGATGTCGGTGTTACCCTGTCCCGCGCGGTCGGAGGTGTAGCTCAGCAACTTGCCGTCCCGCGAGATTACGGGCTCTGAGGTCATGCCGGAGTCGCGCGTGAGTTGCGTCGGGGGGGATGCCGTCCATGCCGGCTTCTCGCGAAACCAGAACCAGTAGGCGAAGATGGCGGCTCCCGCGAACGCCACGACCCCGCTACCGAGCAGGAGCCGCAACCGCGACCGTGGCGGAACTGGTTTCGACAGTTCGGGCACGAGCGCCGGATCCGCTACAGTCTCCACTGGCGCGATGAATCGATAGCCTCTGCGGGGCAGAGTCTCGATGAAGCGCGGATTCGATGCCGAATCGCCGAGCGCGTCCCTCAGCTTTCGGACCGCCGTGTTCAGGCCTTCTTCGAAGTCTACGTGAGTCTCACCCCAGAGTTTCTCGCGAAGCTCGGCTCGTGTCACGATTTCGGCCGGGCGCTCGAGCAGTGCCAGCAACAAGTGAAATGGCTGCTCCTGCAAACTGACCGAACGGCCGGCCCGCCGTAATTCCCCCGTGCCGGGATCGGCTTCAAAGGTTCCGAAGCGAAAAAGGCGGCGGCTCCGATTTTCCATAGTTCCTGAGTTCGACGGTGAGATGGCAATTATACGCCTTGACGCTTCCTGGACACGAGTTCAGAGGCAGTCACTAGCCCCGGATGGCAAAGGACTTAGCGGGTCAGCTCGCCCCCACGGCGGATCGGCGGCAGAACACCGTCCGTCCATGGAATGGTAACCGCTTATGGGCCAAAGTCGAGGTCCTATGCGACCTCGACAACTCCTCAAAACATGCCTGGTCTTTGCTGTTGCCTGGAACTTTGCGTACAGCCAGGGGGGCACGAACCTTGAAATGACCATTCATGTTTACGACTATGCCGGAATCGACCCAGGTGAACTAGCCGAAGCGGAAGCACTCGCGGCGAGGATCCTCCACAAAGCGGGGCTTTGGACACACTGGAGCAATTGCCGGTTTTCTCCGGCGGGGACGCCGCTGAGCACGTGCGCCGCCTCCGCCGGCGGTGTGACTCATCTAGACGTCCGCCTCCTGCCTGAGCCAATGGCGCGCAAGCTCGCCGGCTCTACGAAAATGCTAGGGATGTCAGTGCCCACTCCACACGGTACTTTTCCAGTGGACGCCTATGTTTTTGCCGAACGGGTCGGCGTCCTCGCCGAACAAGATCGCAGTTCGATGCCGCCCCTGCTGGGCGCAGCCATAACCCACGAGGTGGGGCACCTGCTTCTTGCCGGTCACGCACACACCGTCACCGGCATCATGAGCGCTCAGTGGGGACCGAAAGAAAAGAAGGACGCGCTCATGGGTGTGTTGACATTCAGCCGGAGGCAGTCGGAGCAGATGCGCGCTGATGTAAGCCAGCGGATGAGCGGCTCGAATGAACGCGCTCACATTTACTATGAGGAACGCCGGATTGAGCCGAACCGTGGCCGGTGGCGCGAGCGGGCTGATCGGATTCCATCGAATGATTGAGTGGGCTTTGGGACATCATGATGGAACGCGCTAGCCGTCTTGGGCACAATTTGGGCACAAACGAAAACGGCTTCGGTGGCCAGGAGTTCCTCGGCCGCCTCAAAAGCGTCATCAAAATCACCGGGGATATCGAGTCCCCGGTTGAGCCTTTGACTTCCTGGAAGGTTCTCAAGTGATCCCGCTCTATACGCATGTTCTTGTTTGGCGGTGGCGGAGCCCAAGCAATTGTCCAGCGCGGCAAGCATCGCAATTCGTCAAGCTCTAAAGGGGGGAGATCTGGCCGTTGCCGCAATTACTTCGGTTCGTCTGTTAACTCAGGGCGTAATCGTCAAACCGATTACCGCCGGGATTGCGGCTATTCGCTTCCCAATTCCCACCGGAGTATCCGCGCCACCCAGCCGACCGTCTCATTGGCGCGACCGCCAAAACGGAAGGTATACCACTTTTGACGAGAGACGAGAAACTGCGCGGAAGCCCGATGCTCCAAACGATCTGGTAGCTATTTGTCCGGCGGCAGCGGCGTAACGGCTTGACGCCGGTGTCCTTCGGCGGCCGCATGGTCACCACTGGCATCAAGTAACCGTGCGGCATTCAGGTGCGCGCGGCCAAAGGTGGGGCGCAGCCGGATGGCTTCGAGAAATTCACTCAGCGCCTCCGCCGGCCTTCCCTGCTGCTCGAGCAGTGTCCCTCGAAAATTATGCGCGTCCGGCGAACTTGCGTCCACCTCTATGGCCGCTTCGATTTGTTTCCGCGCTTCTTCAAAGCGGCCCAGACTCGCCAACGCGACGGCATAGTTGGTGCGCACGTCAGCGTCGTTTGGTCTGAGCAGGACGGATCTGGCAAAGTAAAAAACGGCCTTGCTGTTTTCGCCACGCGCGGCCAGTAAATGCCCCAAATTTCCGAGCGCCTCGGGTAAGTCGGGATTGATTTCGAGCGCCCGCACAAATTCCTTGCCCGCACCGTCCGGATTGCCGCTTCCAGCCAGCGCGGCGCCAAGTAAATTGTGCGCTTCGGCGAGATCGGGATCGAGGGTGATAGATTTTTCGAATGCGGCGATGGCTTCCTGTCCCCGCCCCGCGCTCGAATGCACGATCCCGAGTTGATACCACAACAGCGGCTCGTTTGGCGCAATGCTTACAGCACGATGGAGCACCGCGGCGGCCCGCGCGGGTTGGCCTGCTTGCGTAAGCGCGTCTCCCAGATTCAGCAGCGCGACGGGTGAGCGAGGCTTGCGCTCAAGTGCGTGTTCAAAGGCCGAAACCGCCTGCGCGGGTTTCCCGGCGCTCAGGCGTGCCTGCCCCAGCTCGATATAGAAATCCCCCTGCATCGGGTTCCGCTTTTCGATCTCGGCGCTGAGTCGCGGTAGTCCGGCCGCGAGATTGCTCCTCTGCGCTACCTGAGCGACCGCACGGTAGAGCGCGTCCACTCCGGTGGCCGGATAGTAAGGAACCACTTCGCCGCGGTACTGATTGGCATCGAACTCCTCGCGCTCCGCGATTTCGGCGAGCGGACTGGCGGGCGCCCGGCGCTGGATGAAATGGTCCGTCATCACGGCATGGATCACATCTTGCGTTCTGCGCTTAGGCATGTGGCACGCGATGCAATTGGGAGCCGAAGTATGTTTCACGGCTGTGATCGCAGCGTGGCAACTTTTACAAACGCCGTTATAATGCGCGACTGCCTGCTCCCCTCGTGGAATATCGTGCGGATCGTGGCACGTTGTGCAAGTGAGCTTCCCGGCGCTCTTCAAAAAGCACCGCGATTTGCGTAGGCGGTAAGCCGAATGTGCAATTTCGAAATCCTCCGCATATTTGCTGCCGGGCGCATGATCGAAAAAGAGCATGAAGTTGCCCAGTGGCTCGCCGGGCCGATAGGAAAAAGGGCCGCGATCGAAATTTTGAATTGAGTGCGGCAGCGGCAAGCTCGTGGTTTCGAGATGGCACTGCATACACACTTCCATCTGCCGTTCCGGGCTGAGCCGGGCTGGATTCACGATAGTGCGCCGTGCGGCCTCGCGAGTCGTCGCGTGAATGTGGTTGCCGCCTGGTCCATGGCAGCGCTGGCAATCAATTCCCTCCGGCAAGTCACCGGCATATAAGGGCTCGCTGCCGCGCTCCTCGTGCCCCGCCGGAATGCGCGGATAGGAATTGTGGCAGAACATGCACTCATAGGCGATGGCGCGCGGCGGCAGCATGTAGGCACGATCGTGGCCCGGCCCCATGGCCCAGGTGCCGCCGTTTTCCGGATACCAGGCAAGCGGCAGTTCGATGAGCGCACCGCGCGCGGTCCGGTGCAGATACGTGCGCGCATGATTGCCGGATCCCATCACATAGTCGATGCGCGATTCCTGCGCTACGATCCTCTCGCCGCCAGGTCCAATGCGCCAGCGCTTCTGGTATTGCGCGCCATCGCGTTCAACCATGGCGTACCAAGTATCGGATGCCTCGTGATGATACGCGTCAGTCGTGCTTTGCAGCCGCGGGCGATGGAACGAGCGCGCCATCCCGGTCTCCGCATAGGTCCGTGCGATCTTCGGATGGCACGCAGCGCACACTGTGGCGTCGACGTACCGATTCGCATTGGCGCCGAAAACGGCCGTTCCAGCGAAGAGGACCAAGAGTCCGCGAAGCAGGATCTTATTTTAGAACGTCACGCGAAGCACAGTTTGCAGTACCCGCGGATAGCCGAAGGCCCCCGGATTTGTCTGCGTCGGAGATCCAAAGCCGGTCAAGTTAGGCGTTCCGTTGGCGTTCCGCCCCAAAGCATTCGAGGCAAGCGTCGGCGAGCCTGTGATCACCCCGCCGGAACTCGGATAGCCATTGAAGTTCAGCGTGTAATTGTAACCCGTGAAGATCGTATGATTAAACACGTTGAAAGCGTCGAGCCGCAGCTGGAACCGTACTCTCTCCTTGACGGCGAAGACCTTCTGCAGTGACATATCGAAATTCACGCCGCCGGGGCCATACACATAATTGACGCCGGATTCGAGGCCAAGACTGCCTGGTGACGGAGCAAAGAAACACGCCGGATTCAGCCGGTTGAAAGGATCGCTGGCATGCGTGTACGGATCGCATCCCTGTACGACGCCAATTCGCGCGCCTTCGCTATTAGAACCCGTCAAAACCTGGTTGAGTGTGCCGCCGGAAAGATTCGATATGGCGAACTGCGGTGTAAACGGCGTCCCCGTGTTCGCCTGCGTGACGCCCGAGAGCTGCCAGCCATCTGTCACCAGGCGCGTCACCGCATTTCCATACTTGAATCGCGGAGTGTTGTAGACGTAGTTGATCGCAAGCACGTGGCGCCGGTCATAGGCTGCCGGGCCATAGTTCGCCTTCCGATTAAATTGATCGGGGCGCACAAACGCATTGTCATTGGTGAGATTGGGCGGTTGACCTTGGCCCGTAAGCGTTGTCGCAAGAAGCTTGCTCCAGGTATACGCAAGGCCCAGGAACAAACCGTTGGCCGCACGGCGCTGCACCTGTACTTGCAGCGCGTTGTAGTTGGAAGTCCCCTGGCTCTCATACAGATTGATGTTGCCGTAACCGATATAGGGCTTAAGAAAATTAGCATCGAGACAATTGCTGCCGCGGATTGCGGTGGGACTTTGCGCAACCCTTTGCGGATCCTGATTCTGCGGAAGGTAGCATTGGCCGAACGCGTTGTAGTTCAGGTTCCGGTTGTCCTGTTGATGGCGCGATTGTGATCCGACGTAGGCGGTGTCGAGCATCATGTGCCAAGGCAGCCGTGTCTGCACACTGAATTGATATTGGTAAGTGGTTGGAATTTTGCCCGTGGGATCGGCCGCCACAAGCTGCGGGGGTCCCAGCAGAACATTCTTCGGATCGATCGAGCTCACCAGATTCTGATTGAGCGTCGGCGTCACCGCTTCGGGAGGGTTAGTGACCGAATCGAAAACACGGTTCCCTTGAATGCGATCGTAATAGATTCCGGCGCCGGTGCGAATCACTACCTTCTGCTCGCCTGTCGGATCCCATGCGATGCCGAAGCGCGGGCCCCACTGCGGGCCACGATTCTTGAAGAGATATTTACTGACGCACGTCGCCGCCTGGCAGATACCCTGAAACGGAATGCCCGTGTTAGGAATTTCGAGGCCGACGTCGAAGGACGGAAGATACGTATTCGTCGTCGGGTCGTAGGCTGCGCGCCCCTGGGTTGTCCCGGGCTGAATGGCAGGCAAATATAAGCGCGGCGCATTTCCCGCGCTCCACAAATTGGGGAGGAAAGTGGATGCCTGTATCGAAGAATCGTACTGCGGCTGGTACCAGGCAACGCGCAGGCCGTAGTCGAGCGTCAGCCGCGGTGTCATCTTCCAGGTGTCCTGCACGAAACCCTCGATATTCGAGTAACGATACTGGCCGTTGATGTAAGCGCTAGCCTGGCTGAACGTGTTGTAGACACCGAGCAGCGCGTTCGAATACCCGAAACCGGTGTCGAACGGATTGGCTGTGTTGGCGCCGAAATTATAGCTGCCGTTCGCATTTGCAAACGAGGTCTGGTCCTTGCGGCTGCGCTGCATATACACGCCGGTCTTGATCGTGTGATTGCTCCAGACTTTCGTCAGGTTGTCGCTGAAATCTATAGTCGTGTTGTAATTCACGAACGGCGCATTTCCCGTCCCGAGAGCCGGGCTGGCGGTAATGTTTGTTCCGTTAAAGGTAACCGCCGGAATGTAATCCTTCTGGTCGGCGCTCGGATAGAGCAAAGGCAATGTGATGCCGGAAGTCCCGCGGCGCAGCACTGTGCCGGCTTCATCTATCAAAATCGAATTGTGCGTATAACCCCAATTCGCCTCGTTGGTCATCGTGGGATTGACGATCCACGTCACCCCTGAGGCGAGGCTTCTTCCCGGGACCGGATTAGAAATCTGAGTAATCGGAATTTGGATGCCGAGGACAAACGAGCCATACGGCTGAACCGTCGGCTGCACGTTGTTGACGTAATGTCCGAATACGCGCACGTTGTTCGTGATGTTGTAATCGAGGCGCAGCAAATCTTCGCGCCGCGGAATCTTACCGGGAAATTGCGACGAATAATTGAAATTCTGCGTTTGGACGGTATTCGGCAGCGGATAGAGATTCAGCAATGCCTGACCCGGGCCGTAAATCTTGCTCAGAGGAACGATCTTGCCCGGATAAGGCTGGTGCGTGATCGGATCGTCGATTTCTTTAATCGGGTTCCGGTTGTTGTCGATGCTATGAGAAAAATCTCCTTGCCGCTCGGCCGCCGTGGGAACCAGAAAGTTCTTCGGCGAATTCGGGGACAACTGGTTCTGCCATTCCTCGCTCCAGAAAAAGAATGCCTTATTCCTGGCGCGCTCAAACAACTTTGGAATAAAGATCGGACCGCCGATTGTATAGCCCGGATCGTTGTAGCGGAACAGCGGGCGCTGCGTTCCCTGCACGTTGTTCAAAAATGTATTGGCGTTCAGGCTTTCGTTGCGGTGGTACCAATACCCGCTGCCGTGAAAATCGCTGCTGCCGCTCTTTGTCACGACCGAAATTTGCGCGCCCACGCTGCGCCCATACTCGGCCTGGTAGCTGCCTGTCAGAATCTTGAATTCGGCGATCGAGTCAAGGCTGACACTCACATTCATCCCGCCGTTGTTGCCGGTATCCACATTGCCGATGCCGTTCAGGCTGAGTTGATTCTGCGAAGGCCGCGCGCCGTTCACCGCGAATTGGTTCGCTCCGGTCCCGGAGTTGCCTACCGCGTAGTTAGATCCGGGAGAAAATGCCACGCCGGGGACTAGCTTCGCCATATCCAGCGGATTGCGGCCATTGACCTCGATGTTTTCAATCTGTTTGCCGGTGATGGTTGCCGAGCGTTCCACGCTTTCGGTTTGCAGCAAGGCCGCCTGCGCCGAAACCTCAATGGATTCACTGACTGCGCCGACTTCAAGAGCCATGTCGCCGATCGCCAGCTTGGTGTTGGCATCGAGCGCGACTCCCGTTCGCGAGAGTTTCTTGAAGCCCGCCGCCTCGACCGCAATGGTGTAGTTGCCTGGAAGCAAGCCGGCAATCGAGAAACCGCCTTCGCTGCCCGTCTTCTGGGCTGTCGTAACGTTCTTGGCTGGGTCCGTCACCGTAACGGTGGCGTTGGCGATTGCGGCGCCTTGCTGATCGACTACCCGGCCAGTCATCGAGCCGGTTATGTTTTGCGCATTCGCTGTAAGGCCGGCCACCAGCAAACCCACGAGCGCGATCCACGTCCTCCGCATAGCTGTAACTCCTTTTTCAGATGAGATGCTGGGAACCAGCGCTCACCCGTGCAGAGGCAGACTAATCGCTGCTGCTACCAGGCAGAACGCTACAAAGGGCATTAAGTTCGACAGCGAAACTAATTGACCTTTTTGTACCCGAGAATGGCATACGGAGTCAAGAGAATTCTTTGCGTATGGCGCAATATCCTTGGCATCTGCCGCTACTTTGGAAAGGGGTAGTACCGATTTCCGGCTCTAAGGCTCGGTGCACTCGGTCTCGAGCTGTTTGTAGACCAACGTGGCATGGTCATACGCGGCGCGCGCCGCCGCAAGCTCATTCGGCCCAATCCGCGGCGCTTTCTGTGTCCAGCACTGATGCACCGCATTTAAGCACCACTGTGCGCTTTCGCGTGAAGCCCGAATTGGTTTGTTATCCACCACCACGAAAATTGGATTCGTGTGCGCCGCCGGTACAATGCGAACCGCGACCCAACTGCTCCGCGCAATGGGCACATCGAATGACACATCCCGCACCGAACCATCCGCAATAACCTGTTTACGGGCGGCCACCTTGCCATTCACCACTAGTTCCACCGGTACTTCGCGGGTCTTCCCAATGCGCGCTCGCTCCACTGTCCAATACGGTTTCTGATCGTACGGCCGAGTCTCCATCTCCGGATGTGGATCGGCGTCCAGGAGCGCCGCTACGCGAACGCTAGCATGTACGCTCGCCGGCCCCGCCAGCGAAACCTGGCTCCCGTTCGTTCCGAGGTCGACATCATTGACGCGGAAATCCATGAGATGCGCGCGTCCCTCTGAAACGTAGCTGCGGCCCGCCGTCAATCCTTTCAGCCAGCCGTCATAACTGATCGGGGCACGCAGGTTTACATAGCTGCGCCCGCTGCCTACGCGCTCGTCCGTAATGCACGGAAAATCGGTTTCTCCCGAAATCCGGGTGCGAAAGCCTACGTTCAGCGTGTGATACCAAATGCTCAACTCCGATACCAACGGCGTATCGCCGGCTGAAATGAAATCGACGGTGTCCGGATACGTCACGTCCACCACGTACTCGTTCGCCCCAATCCCATCAAAGCCGGGCATCTCGTAACTAGGCAAATGCCGGTCCGATACTTCCAGGCCCCAACCCGAATGTGCGAAACCAGTGACCGCGCCCTGCTTTTTTGCCCATTGCAAAATCGGAAGATCCCAGGTCGGCCAGTCTTCAATACGCTTGGTGTGCGGATAATCCTGATCTTTCAGCCCGAGCAGCACCAGATGGCCGGCGTGACTCGAAGGAAACCCGGACACCTCGAGGTCGTAGTGCATCTTCTCGGTCGCCGTAGAGAGCGGATCGTCCTTTCCCGAGAAGAATTGCTTCTGATAGTAATAGTCGGGCCCCCAAGTCAACACTGCGCCGAAATTGAGCTTTTCGCCTGCAATCTGCCGCATCATATCTTTCGGGAGTACGCCCTCGGCGGGATTTTGATAGTGCGAACACCCGGCCGCGTGTACGTGGTGATCGCCCGAATACCAGCCGAATTTCGAAGGATTGATCCAGCGCTGCAATTGGCAGCTCCATTCCTGCGGACCGTTGACATCCACCGCAAATTCGTTGGTGCGCGCATTGTATTCCGGTCCGCCGGTGGCGGTTATCGTGTAATAACCGGGCGGCAGGTTGATCGACTCGCCATCAGCCCGATAGACTTGCGGCTGAAAGAACAAGTCCGGCGCCAGTCGCTTCGAAGGGCTCGGATAGAGGCGGTTCCAGCGGTCTTTCACCGTCAGGGAAGCTATCGTCGGATGCCCGTCCTCGTCGAGCACATGCAGCTTGATGCGATGCGACGCCTCGGCGCGAAAGACCACTTGAATATCGTTTCTAAAGCCGATGTCCTGGGTGCCCTGGCCTACATGAAAGCCAATATCGGCGGATCGCTGGCCAGCGTCGCGGCTGTATATTTCAAGAACTTGGTATTCGACCGCGAGACCCGATAGCCGCTTGCTTGCGGGCGGATTTGTGAACACGCTGATCTCCGCCCAACGATCGCGGACATCCGCCTCCGTCAACACCATCTTCGGCGATGGATCGTTTTTCGAAGGGACAAATACGCGGCCGCTATTAGGACTCGTCGCCGTAAGCGGCGCGGTAACTCCGGCGCCGTTCAGCACTTTGATCAGGAAAAAACGCGATCCGCCCTGCACGAGCGTTGCATCCGCCGCGCCGCGCTCCACCTTCACCCGGCTCTCCGCGTTGATGTCGACAGTAGCCAGAACGAACGGATCGAGCGCTTCTTGCAAGGCCTCCACCGCGGCCTTCTCGTCCGTCTGCGCGATAGCCCGGTCGATCGCATCCTGAGTCTTCGCCGGCAGCGGCTGACCCACGAAGTTCAGCGTGTCTTCGAGACGGCGCACCTGCTGGGCCAACGGCTGAAGCGGGACCTGCCCAAACAAACTGAGGCTAAACAATAAACAGACAACGACTCGGGACGCCACGGTCTCCAATTTTCGCAAACCCAAACCGAGCCGCGACCGAAGCAAGCGGCTATATCAGCTTTCTCACGTCTACCGCAACCTGTCCTATTTACTCGCATCCAATCAACCATGATGGAAGCTGCGCTCCAACAAACACGCGCCCGGACAGGACTCACGGCGGCATGGTGGGCGATCGTCGCCCGCTTCCTGCTGCACGGTTTGATCGTCTCGACCTGGGTCTCGCGGATTCCGGCTATTCAAAGCTCTCTGGCTTTGACGAACGCCCATCTTGGGCTCTGCCTGCTGGGCACGGCCGTCGGATCCATCGCCGCCGTGCCGCTCACCGGCTGGCTGGTGTCGCGCTACGGCAGCAAGCCAGTCACGACGTGGAGCACAGTGACATTCTCCCTCGCGCTCGTGGCCCCCGCTCTTGCGGTGAACGCGGCCACGCTGTTTGCGGCGCTCGCAATTTTCGGCGCCAGTGCCGCCGCGAACGATGTATCGACCAATTCACAGGCGGTTTCGATCGAGACCGCCCTCGCCGAGCCGACCATGTCGCGATTCCACGCGATGTTCAGTGTCGGTGGGATGATCGGCGCGAGCCTGGGCGGGCTGATTGCGTGGCACGGAGTGGAGCCTCGGGCTCACCTCGCCATCGCTTCCGCCGTCTTCTTGCTCATCGCCCTGTTCACCGCGCCTCTATTGTTTGACGCGGAAGACCGCACGCCCAAGCGATCCGGCACCCTGGCGCTCAAACGGATTCCGCCCGTGCTCCTCTCTCTGACGGCAATCGGTTTCTGCATGTTTCTCTCCGAAGGCGCAATGGCGGATTGGACCGCCGTTTACCTGAAGCAGGTTCTGGTTGCCGGACCGGGCGTCGCCGCCACCGGGTACGCGGTTTTTTCGGCCGGCATGGCAATTTTTCGTCTGCTCGGCGATTCGATCACCACGCGTCTGGGTCCAGTGCGCACAGTCCGCGCGGGCGCGCTCGTCGCAGCTGCCGGCCTCACGATCGCACTTGTAGCGCAATCTCCCAGTTGGGCGCTGCCCGGATTCGCGCTCACCGGCGCGGGCTTCTCCGTGATCGTTCCGCTCGTATTCGGAGCCGGCGGACGGGTGCGTTCCGTTCCGCGCGGAGCCGGCATCGCGATCGTCAGCGGATCCGGTTATATCGGTTTTCTGTTCGGACCGCCATTGATCGGACTCATGGCCCAGCAAACCTCTCTACGCGCAGCTCTCAGCCTGGTCGTGGCGCTCAGCTTGACCGCCGCGATGTTGGCCCCTGCGGTTCGCGTTCGCGGAACGGTAGCCGCCCCGCAGGATTTTCGCACCACCAGTTCGCCGTCGAGCAAAACCTCGCGCGGCGGCAGATGCGGCGAGTGGATGCGGTCCAGCATCGCGCGCAGCGCCGCCTCGCCGATCTCCCGCGCGGGCTGATGGACCGTGGTCAGCGGCACCGGCAGCAAGCTCGCATACGGCGCGTCGTCAATCCCCACCAGGCGGATGTCTTCCGGAATTCGAATGCTGCGCGGCAGAAACATGTGCATCAGTTCTCCCGCAATCCGATCGTTGAGGCAGACAAACGCGTCCACCGGTTGCCTTTTTCCGGGACGCACCGCAGTCGCGGAATCCAGACCCGGCTGCAAACCGTATGCCCCTAACGCATCGTGATACCCGGCCATCCGCTCGGAAATCGTAGAGGCCGCGCCGTGATAACTCAAGAAGCCGATACGCTTCGCCCCGAGCTTTATCAGATGCTCGGTCGCGGCGTACGCAGCCTGCCGGTTATTGATGCCCACTAAGTCGGGCCGATTCCGCTCCGGAGCTTTCGATGCGCGCCGGTCCAGCAGCACCACCGCAATTTGCGCCTGCTTCAACGCGGCCAGGATGCGACGGTTTGTTTTTTCCGCTTCGCTCTCGAATTCCAAAGGAGCGAAAAATACGCCCGATACCTTTCTCGCAATATATTGCTGGCACAGATGCCAAGCCTGCTCCGCTTTCGTCGATTGCGCATCGGCGTGCCCCCATAGCAACGCATGCTCGCCCGCCTCACGCGCGTTGGCGATACCTTGGCAAATCGGCTCGAATATTTCGGTCTCGCCCAAATCCGGAATCAACAGTCCGAACAGCCGCGGCCGCGGATCGTCTCTTGCCAGTTGCCGCACATACGTACCCGATCCGGCAACGCGATCGACCAGACCGATGTTTTGCAATTCACGAATCGCCCGCCCCACGGTGATCCGTGAAGCGCCGGACCTGTTCACGAGCGCCGCTTCGCTCGGCAACTTCTGCCCCGGCTTGAAAGCGCCCGGAAGCAATGTCGGCCTTCAGCGATTCGAATAGCTTCTGGTATTTGGGCTTACGGTCCACTAGAAATCAGATATAACAGGTTTTCGCTTCGTCGGGCAACCTGCCAGTGCCCGGACCATCTAACATAGAGAGGAGGACGTAGCACTACGACGTTGTCCTTCCTCCCAGGTCGCCAAGCAGCACCTCCGAAACAATCCAGACATATGGCACAAACCGGGAAACAATTTCTGTTCGTCAGCGATTTCGATCAGACACTGAGTTTTAACGATTCGGGCTTGGTTCTCAGCAAGCTGCTGGGCATCGACAACTTCGACAAGCGCGTCGCCGGCTTGTCGCAGATCCACCTTGTGCAGCAAGGCGGAGAGCTCACCTACCTACTCCTGCACGATCCGGAATTTCGCCGGGTTCGCAAAGAACACTTGTCGGCCGTGGGCAAGCAAATTCGCTTGAAGGAAAACATTCCGCTTCTGGCCAGCCTGCTCCGGGAGTTGGAAGGCAATGAGTTTTCATTTCATGTCGTCTCGGCCGCGCCCGAAGAAGTGATACAGTCGGCGCTCGAAGGAATCTTGCCGGCCGATCACATTCATGGAACACGCTTCCGGTATGATTCGGAGTCCGGCGAAATCGAATCCATCGTCCGGCTTCCCGCCGGATATGGCAAGGTCGCCGTCGTTGACGAATTGCGGACACGGATGCGAATCCGCCACGATAGCGTGGTCTATGTTGGCGACGGCAGTTCCGACGTGCACGTCATGCTGCACGTCAACCGGCTGGACGGCCTCACGATCGCCGTATCGGAGAACAAATACATCACACCGATCGCCAAGCGCACGATACTGAGTGACGACGCCTGCAGCGTGCTGGTGCCGATCCTCGAAGATCTGTTCGGCTGGAGCACGGCGAAGATCCGCGCGTTTTTCGAATCGCACGGCCTCGCGCTACAGGAATGGGACAAGATTCAGACGGATTCGATCACGCTCTGTTCGACCGCCGCAACACCGGAGATCGCCATAAACTAGCGCTGGCCTTGCGGCAGAGCCCAAGCGAAAAGAACTCCGCCACTGCTTGTCACCACATACTGCCGGCCGTCGAGCTCATAAGTAATCGGCGAACTCTGCATTCCGGCGCCCGTGCCTGCGTGCCAAAGCGTCTTCCCATCGCTGGTCTGTAAGGCGAGAACGTTTCCGTGCGCATCGCCCGTGAACGTCACGCCCGAATCCGTCGTCAGCACGCCCGCGCCCGCGCCATTCGGACCCAATTCGTGGGTCCATCGCAGCTTGCCCGTCTTGTAATCGATCGCTTCGAGCACGCCTTTACCCCAAACACCGTAATCAGCCCCCGCCCAGCCAAAGTCGCCATCGGCCGGTTTCGCAAAATAGATGGACCAGCTCGGATGAGCATCGACCAGGAAAAGACCGGTCTTCGGATCGAAGCTCGGTGAGCGGTAATTGGTCAAGCCGCCTTCGTCGGGCGCGATCAAACGCCCATCCGGCGCCGGCTCCTTCGCGGGATTCGGAATCGGACGGCCTTGCGCGTCCACACCTAGCGCCCAGTTCACTGGCCCGAATGGATTCGTAAGCAGATTTTTTCCGTTCGTGCGGTCGAGCACAAAGAAATAGCCATTGCGCGAAGTCTGCATCAGCATCTTGCGCGCATTTCCGTTGAAGTTCCGCATCGACGAGCACCGGTGTTTCCACCGCATCCCAATCGTGCGTGTCGTGCGGTGAAGGTTGGAAAGCCCAGGCGAGTTTGCCGTTATCGGGATTCAGCGCCACAATGCTGCACGTATAAAGGTTGTCCCCGGGCCGCGGCTTGCCGTTCAGCACCGGCGTCGGATTCCCGGTTCCCCAATAGAGCAGGTTCAAATCCGGATCGTAGGTTCCGGTCATCCAGGTCATGCCGCCGGTTGTCATGTTGGGAGTTCCCGCGGGCGGCGTGCTGTCCCATTGCCATTGCGTCTTGCCGGTTTCGGGATCGATCGATCGCAGATAGCCCGCGAGATTATCGAAATCGCCCGAAACGCCGACAATCACGTGGTCGCGGATCACCAGCGGAGCCATGGTCGTCCAGTAGCCTTTCTGGGAATCGGCAATCGCAATGCTCCAGCGCACCGAACCATCTTTCGCATTCAGCGAGAGCAGATGCGCATCCGGAGTCACGAAAAAAATCCAGTTCTCGTACATAGCCACACCGCGATGTCCGATGTGAAAACCTTTGGTCGCAGGATTGGCATAGTGCCAGATCAGATGGCCGGAACGCGCGTCCACCGCCCACACGTGATCCGGATCGGTAAAGTACAGGACACCGTCGACCAATAGTGGAGACGCTTTGATGACGGCCTTCTCGCCCGTTTGAAAGATCCAGGAGAGGCTTAGGCCCGGCACGTTTTCCGGCGTGATTTGGGTAAGGCTGCTATGCCGCCGTCCGGAGTAATCGCCGTGATAGGTCGGCCAGCTATCCGCGGGCGGATGAAGCAGCATGTTGCGATCCACGCCCTGCGCAAACAGCGCGCTCGCGAGCCAAAGGCTAGCGCAGAGTTTGCAAATACGCCATGAGGTTGTGTATGTCATCGTCAGTATATTTTGGAAGCAGCCGGACGTGGGCTTCGGCAGGATCGTCGATCGTAAATTTTACGGCGCTTACCGGCCAGGAGCGATAGCGTCCCGAAGCGTCTCGCAACGCGATGGTGAATTCGTCGTGATAAGCCAACTCGCCCGCGACCGTCTCGCCCGTGGGAAGAGTCACGCTCACCTTCGCCTTGGCCCCGCGCGGATAGAGCAAGCGCTGCTCGAGTTTCAGCCCTTGAAACCGTTTGGCGACGCCGGCCAGATCGCCGGTGGGGGAATGACACGACGAACAACCGCCCGCGCCATTGAAATATTGCATACCGGCCTGGACATTACCCGTTTGCAGATCCGCCGTATCCACCCCGCGCCGGCCGCCCTTGTGCGTCTCGGCTTTCTTTTTCTGATCGTGGATGAAAGCAACTAACGCTGCCAGTTCCGGATCCGACACGGTGAACCGCGGCATGCCCTTTTCCGGACGTCCGTTGCGAACCACCGGGCCGATTTTGTCGCCGTTCACATCGCCGGCCACCAGCGTCGAGCGCGTGAGGTCAGGGCCGGTTTCTCCACCGCCTGCATCGCGGCCGTGGCAGAACGCGCAGTCCTGTAAAAAGCGGGACTGGCCCTGCTCGATGAGCGCGGGTGTTTGAGCGGCACAAGAGAAGACCAGAAATATCGCCGGCGCAAATCGGAAGAAACGCATCACGCTTGCCATTTATAAAAGTAAAACAGCAGCGGTTTCGCGCCGGTATTCTTCACCCCGTGAACCTGGTTGCCCTCGCAATACAGCATAGAGCCGGGGCCCGCGTGAGATTTCTTGCCATCCACCAGGAATTCGCCGTTCCCTTCCGTGATCACCATAAACTCCTCCTCCGGGTGCTGATGCGGCGGGTGCGGCTCCATCCCCGGTTTCAGAAGCAGGCTGCCCGCGGTCATCATCTTCAACTGGCCCGTCGGACCCTCAAAGAACGTTCGGAGATCGCCGAACGATTCGTGGCTCACCTTGGCTTTACCCGCATCGACCACGGCGTTGGGTATGGGCGATTCGGCCGCCGCGCCCGCCGAGCGGCAGCCCGCCTGCGGCCAGCATCATTAATATACGTCTTCGATTCTCCATGGCGAACATCGTAGCGCAGCGTCGATCGAATCAAACAATACGCGCCACGACAAGCGTCATATCGTCGTGTTGCTTCGCCCCTGCCGTAAATGTATCCGCAGAAGCCATCACGCGCCGAATCATCTCGCTACAAATAATTCCGTCGTGGCCCAGCACGCAACAAACCAAATTCTCCACTCCCCATTCCTCGTCGGCGGTATTCATCGCTTCACTGATCCCATCGGTAAAGGCGACCAGGATGTCGCCCGGCGCGACCTCGATCACACCTTGTTCATACCGCGCTCCGGGCAGCAGGCCCACCACAGTACCTCCGGTCTCTAGCCGAATCAATTCGCTGCCGCGAAAAAGAATCGGCGGCTCGTGTCCGGCGTTCACGTAATGGAGCAAACGCGATGCAGGAGAATACTGGCCATAGAAGAACGTCGCATATTTATTTACGGCCGAACTTTCATAACCGAGAGTATTGACGTTTTCCATAAGCGCCGCCAGATCCCGCTCACCGCGCATCGTCTGGGCGCGCAACGAAGCGCGTAAACTCGCCATGAGCAGCGCAGCCGGAATTCCTTTACCGGAAACGTCTCCCACCGCAATACCGAGGTCTCCATCCGGCAGGGCGAAATAATCGTAGTAATCTCCGCCAACGCCCAAAGCAGGCCGGCAGTATCCGGCAAGGTCAATGCCTAGGATGGACGGCACGGTCTGCGGGAACAAACGCTCCTGCACTTCGCGCGCTATTTCGAGTTCGCGATTCATGCGCTCTCGTTGCGCAACCTCCGTCGCAATTTCCGTAGTGAGGCGGCTGTTCTCGAGCGCCAGACCCGTCTGCGTGGCGACTGAGTCGAGCAACTGCATATCGGTCCTGGTAAACGGCTCCTCAGACTGTTTAGGGCCGAGACTCATGATCCCGATGAGCTTCCGGTTTAGCGAGAGCGGCAAAAGCAGTTCCGGCTGCAGTCTCTGGAGAGAATCGCGCTCCTGGTCACTCGCGCGCTGAACCCAGGAATCGGAGCCGTCGAAACGAACCGCCGCCTTTCCTAGCTGTTCGACTGTCAGACTATCTTGCGGAATACCAAATTTTGTCGCGTCCGAATACCCCACGGCGTATGCGAGTTCGAATCGTCCGCCGCTATTCAACAGGAGAGCGACTCGAGGAATGTGCAGCGATTGGGAGATTCGATGCGCGACCATCTCCAGCACCGAACCGGTTTCGACCATCGTGCGAAGCCGGTTGGCGAGATCGCTCAGAATTTGCTCGGCGTTATAGGCTTCGCGAAAGAAGCGGCGATCCACCCACCCGCGTACACGCTCCGCGAAAGTGCGAATTATTGCGAGTAGTGCGAACCCAGCGGAAATCAGTCCGATGCGTCGCGCCAGGTTCACGTTTTGGCTTGTGCCGATGGTAGCGGCCATGACGATGATTGCAATGCTAACCGCCGCCTGGAGGACTCGGACGCCGCCCGTGGCCAACAGGTAACGCAGGCCCTGCCGGATCACTACTTGCACGTCCATTGCACGGTGAACGACGATTACATAAGCCATCGCGACCGGAAACAGAAACAGCAGCATGAGCGCCGGCAAACGAAGCCATTCGACCCCACCGTTGTCCCTGAGGATCAGCCAGACTATGACCGGCGTCACGCTGACCGCGGCCGCTGCATCCAGCAAGAAGAGCCTGCGGCGTGAATCACGGCCGGACGCCGTCAGCGTCTTGTATCCGAGAATTGCAAAGAACAGGACCACAGACGGCAGCCACAGAGACGGCAACCTGTCGACGAAATCGTGAGTCCGGAGCAACTGCATCGCTGTGGCCATATGATGACGTTGCAACACGATAAAGATTGCAGCCAGCGCGACTCGCAATACCGTCGGGCCGACGATCAGCCACTTGGCCCATGGAACTTTGCGATCGAGATCGAAACGCTCGGGAAAGTAGATGGCGAAAAGCAGCAACGCCGCCGGCCAGATGTTGGAAAGCAGTTGATGGTATGCGGCGAAAATCGCCTCGAGTAAATCGTCTCTCCCGTACAGCGTCAGATAGTGGCTATTGGCGAATTCAGGAAAGCTCAGCATCAGCAAAAGCAGAAGCCAAGCCCTTTTGTCGCGGATGCGTACCGCCGCAACCCAGAATCCCAGCGGTAAACAAAAATAAGGTATCGCCACGTCCAGAGTGAGGAAATAGAGCCAGTCGTAAGCCTGGGGGCCGCGAGCAAATAGCGGCTGCAGTTCGATCGAAACGTCCTTCCGCGTGGAAGACTGAACCTGAACCTGCAACCGCTCTCCCGGCCGGGCTCGCCGCAAGATCGAGATAAAAATCGGTATAGCCCTGAGCGGGCCGGCCTCCAATGTTCGTGATGAGGTCGCCATCGCGGATTCCCGCCGCTCGCGCCTCAGGCTGCGGATCGCTCAACCTGAAATCCAGATATTTCTCGCCCAATTGGAATGGAGCGCGAACACGCTCCGTCCCATGCAGCAGACCGTCGAGCCCGTCCACCGAATTGCGAAGCCGATTCGGCAGAGAAATCAGCAACAACAAAGCCAGCGAACCATAGGCAATCCGTGTGGTCCGGCTCATGGTGACGGCGCTGCGTCTCCCGGTTCCGGGGTGGCCGTCTCCCACTTCGATTCCAGACCGCTGGCAATGAGGTAATGGGCCGGGACATCTCGAAATACAAACGCGGCAGCGCGGTCTTCCAAGCCGTGTAGAGTGCCGAGTTCCACACGCTGCTGCATGGTTCCCTTCTTTCCCTCCCGGAAACCACGGCCGTTATCCGGCACGGCTGTCAACCGCATCGCGACGCCTCCCACATCCACCGTTTCCAGCTTGATATCGAGCGCCACGGCGGATGCGCTGCCGTAGTAGTGCCGGATCCTTACGATGCGGGCAGCGATGGCGGCGCCTGCCGGAATCAATACCTTCGAACCGTCCTCAATCGGAACGATCAGCTTGGCTTGGATGGGATCGCCTGCCGCCGCCCCGGCCATATCGATTCCTTGGATCAAGGCCACGCGGAACAGAAGTCCTGGCGGGATGATAACGGCTCGCGATCCTTTGCCATGAGGGGCATCCGCGGCCGTGACGCGGGGAGGCGCGTCAAAGCTAATGGTCGATTCCCCAAGAAACTCGTGGCAATTGGAAAAGACCGTGCGGTTGTCCGCTTCTCCGCCGTCGGTCTTCAGGATACGCAAGCGCGCCGCAGTGGGAAGAAGAAAGTCGAAATCTTTGATGCGTACACGGCCGTAATCGAGCGTGGTGGAGGCATAGCACGCCGCGGTTTCCCGCGGAAGCCGGTTCGTGCGAATATCCAGCCGCACCAGATCGCCGCTTTTCGAGTCCACCAGAAATGTGCCATCGTAACCGGTAAGCATTCGGTGTGTCCCGTCGCCATATGTGTAGTGGCTCATTTCGTAAGGGACGCGAAAACCAAATTCGGCCACCGTGCGGCCGTCCTCCGTCGTCTCCCCACTATATGTAAAGCTCGCGTCCTCGGTACGAAAGATTCCAATAAGAAAAGCGGCGAAACTTCCGTTAGAGATCGCCCCCTCATGAACAATGTCCAATAAATCGCGGTCGCTAAACCGGCTTTCTCCCACCCAGGAGTACATCTCGAGCGCCGAAGCCATGGCGACATCCAGCCGCAGCCGATCCGAGGATGTCAGATGCGTGCTTCTCCGCGCCGGCCTTTCCTCACAGGCCTTACTTTCGCTCTCCTGGACGTCGGACGCAAACATGGAACGGTCCACCGTCTCCGTACACATGTATCTCGGCACGCGATCCAACGAGTCCGCAATCTTGGTCCGCACAACCCTCAGCAAGTCCATTGGGTCCTGCTGAGCCCGCAAGAGCGTGGCACACGCCAACGCCAAGGTAAACCGGGCCCACATGGCTTGCAGTTTACCTGAGAAACGTCCGCTCAAAAAATGCAGAGTCGGCCGACTGTGCGAACCAATCTGCCAAGCGCTCGTAGATTTCGGCTTTCCGCGCCTGCGCCGGCGGCCGATATCCCAAATATTCCTCGATCACCGCGGGATCTTCGAACCCGCCATGCAAGTAAGTTCCCACGCATCCATTCCATTCGATACCCTCCGGCGCGCCTTCGAGATAGGCGAAACAGGGCGCATCCGCCAAACGGGTCGTCTCGCCCATATGGATTTCATAAGCCCGAAATGGATGCCCGCCGCGGCTGCAAGCGTTCACGGTCCGCGTGACTTTCTGTTCGAGCAAAGTGCTAGAGACGGGCAGCAGACGCAAACCTTCGGCCGAACCGCCGCCTTCGGTTTCTACACCGCTCGGATCGTCAATCCGTTCACCTAACATTTGATAGCCGCCGCAGATGCCGATTATGCGCGCACCGGCAGCATGCTGCTCGAGCACCCATCTATCCAGCCGCTGCTCTCTCATCCAAGCCAGATCGGCAATGGTGTTCTTGCTGCCGGGCAGAATCACAACGTCAAATTTCCGGTCTATGGCTCGATCTATCCAGACCACCGGCAGGAGACGAAAATCCGTGAAATTCGAAACGCGCGGGAAACGGATGGCCGCAATCTGCGATGCGCCCGTCGGCCGCGCATCGAGCGAAACGCTGTCTTCCTCATCCAAGCGGACATTCTCGAGAAACGGAAAAACACCCAAACACGGCTTCCCGGTCTTCTCTTCCAGCAGCTTCGCGCCCGAGGCAAATAGCGACGGATCGCCGCGAAAACGATTGATCGCAAACGCGCGCACAAGCTCTCTTTCATCGGGCGAGAGCAGTTCGATTGTGCCGTACACCGAAGCAAACACTCCGCCCCGATCGATATCGGCGACGAGCAGCACCGGAACGTCGTGCCGCGCCGCAAATCCCAGATTGACCAGGTCCGTTTGACGCAGATTCAATTCGGCGATGCTGCCGGCGCCCTCGATTACGATAAATTCGTGCGCGGCTGCGAGGCGCGCATACGATTCTTCCACCCTTTCGCGCAAATATTCATGCTGTTCGTAATATTCGCGCGCACTCAAGTTACGCCAGACCTTGCCTTGCACTACAACCTGGCTTCCCGTTGCAGAAGTCGGCTTCAACAGGATGGGATTCATGTCCACGCTTGGCTCCAGGCCGCACGCCTCAGCTTGCGCTACTTGCGCGCGGCCGATCTCGCCGCCACCGGGGCAAGGATACGAGTTGTTCGACATGTTCTGCGCCTTGAAGGGCGCAACTCGCACGCCGCGCCGGCGCAGCCAACCGCAAATTGCGGTCGCCATCCAGCTCTTACCTACATGCGATGCCGTACCGCCCACTAACAATGCGCGCGTCAGAATGCGTATTCTATCCCGCCAACAAACGTCGCTCGCGGCGCGAGCACGCCGGCAAAATAATACCGTCGGTTGAAAACATTTTCGACCTTGCCATAGAACCGCGCGGACTTGCGCTCGTCATCCCAGAAGCGGTAACTCGAAATCAGGTTCGTCTTGGTGAAACCCGGAAACGCATACGCCTGCAGAAATCCCACATAGGCGTCGTAGTAGCGCGAGTAGTGAAACAGATCGACCGTGGTATCGAATCGCCTGGTCCACTGCTTGGTCCCAACCAGTGAAATCATGTGCCGAGGCGTATCGAATACACGATAGAATCCCGGCACCTGGCTGTCGGTATCGGTATCCGCATTGGCGTAAGTGTAGGAGCCCGATAGTGAAAGGCTGCGCATAGGACGCGCCTCCACGCTCAGCTCGGTGCCGCGCGAAATTCCGCCCGAGGTATTGATGTATCCCGAACTGCGCCCGAAAGGATCGATTCGCGGATCAATCGCACCGTTCGAATTAAACCCAATAATCTGCACTACTCGCGTGTAGAACATGGTCGCCGAGACGCGCACGCGGTTCGAAAACAAATACTGATCCACGCCTGCATCGACCGAGTTATAGCGGTCCGGAGCAAGGCGTGGATCGCCGTAGGGAGTAAATATCACTTTTCCCGTTAAGAAATCGTTATAGAAGCCGGCACCGAATCGCTCGTAAACAGAGGGAGCGCGATACGAGTTCCCCACATGCGCGCGCAGCTTCGTATTCGAGCGTGGCAGTAAGTAAGCGATGGATGCATCGCCCGTAAGCGCGCCGGGCACGCTAGCCGGAATATTCGTATAAGGATTCACCGCGCCCGCATAGTCAAAGTCGGGTTTCGAAAGCTGAAAGCTCTGCGCGCGTCCCGAGGAAGAAAGCTGTAGCCGGCGATCGAGAAAACTCATCTGCGCCGTAAAAAAGCCCGCATTCGAATTTTGAAAGGCGCGCGTGCGCTCGCTGATGCGCTGGAACGAGGGCAGGTTATTGTCCTGATGGTCGAAATAGTTTTCCCGCTCAAACTCATAGCCGCCGGTCACGCTGATCCACGATGCAAGCTGCCCCGTGGCGCGCAAGCCGGCCGTATGGATCGTGCCGTCATATTCCCCATAGTTGCGAGCGGCGGGTTGAAAGCCGATTCCTACCGGACCGTTGTCGTAAATGCGTCCGGTATGGACGATTTGATAACTAGCCTGCCAGTTCAGCTTGGGCGTGAGCAGGTCGCGAAAGATCACCGCGGCATTTTCAAACCGTGACGAGCGGCGCGCATCCGGATCGTTCGTGCCGGGAATATAGGTCGCGTTGCCATAGTCCGGAATCCCGCCGGCGAGCAGTGTTCGCACGCCCGCGGGCGAAAGTGGAATAGCGGGCACTATCGTCGAAAGGGGAATATTGCTGAATGGTATGCCGCTCGATGTGGCGGAGTTGTTCGTTTGCACGAAGCCGTCCGAACCCCAGAAGCGCCCGGTCAGGCTCGTCTTCGGGGTGAAATCGTACCGCACGAAAGCCTGCAATCCGCTGCTCCGATAGGCGTCCTGCCCGTCCACGCCGCTCATCACATTTACGTGATTCATGCCCGCCGTGAATTTAAGGCGATCGTGAAAAGCGCCTCCCCCAATCGTCCCGCGCGCGCGAAACAGGCCCAGATTTCCGCCTTCGGTCTGCACCTGCCCGTGAAAGGGTTTTCCACCTTCGTCCGTGACCACGTTCACGGCGCCGCCTACGGCATTCGTTCCATACAACGACGAACCGGAACCGCGCAAAACCTCGATGCGGTCGGCGTCGACGAAATCCAAAACGGGTAGAAACGAATTCGCGTCGCCTTGGGTTGTCGAAGCATCTCGGAAACGCAGTCCATCCACCAGAATCGCTCCGGCCGACGACGGCAGACCGCGGATCGACATCGTCGTCGCCTGCCCCGGGCCGCCCTGATTGCGAATCAGCACGCCCGGAACCGTGGTGAGAATATCGCTTACCGACTGGCTGTCGCGATTCACGATTTCGTCGTGCGAGATGACGCTCGTGGCTTTCGAAACTTCATCGAGCGTTTGCGCTTCGCCCGCGGCCGTAACGACTACGCTTTGATTCACGCCCTGAATGTGAAGCGTGACGTCGGTCGTAGCGCTATCGCGGCCAACCTTCAGGGACAATGCCGCAGTGCGAAACCCGTCTTTGCTCACTTGGAGCGCAAAACTGCCCGGCTCCACATGCTCGAAGCGATACTCCCCCGAAGCCGCGCTCAGGGCATTCCGGAACGTGCCGGTGGCCTGGCGAAATAGCCGCACCTCTGCGCCTTGAATCGAAGCGCCTTGCGCATCTTGAATATGTCCGGAAAGCGTAGTCTGGGCATCCAAAGCGGCGCTCAAAAACGCCGCGAAAAGCATGAGTCGAATCATAATCGGTGAAAAACGTAAACTGGTTGTCCATCGCCGTCCGATACGGCGGTGGCACGGACGTGAAACACATGCTCGAGCGACGGTTGGCTTAAGACTTCCTCGCGCGAGCCGGTCGAGACGATCCGCCCTTCGTGAATCAGCACCACTTTAGAGGCGTAGCGCACGACGGCATTCAAATCATGCGTAGCGAGCACGACCGCATGGCCGCTCGCCGCGAGCGCGCGGCACAGGTCAAGCACTTCGAGCGAATGTTCCACGTCGAGATTTGCAGTCGGCTCATCAAGCAGAATAAATTCAGGTTCCACCGCCAGGCTGCGTGCGATCAGTACGCGCTGGCGCTCGCCGCCCGAGAGAGTATTCGCATCTCTTGCCGCCAGGTGAGCGATATCGCAGCGAGTAATAGCAAGACGCACCGCTTCCCGATCCGCGCCGCTCTCGCGAGTGAAGCGGCCGCGATGCGGATAGCGCCCCATGCGCACGATCTCTTCCACCGTGTAAGCGAAGTTGATGGTCGAATCCTGCGAGACAAACGCGATGCGGCGGGCAACGTCACGCCGCGGAAGATCAACCAGCGGCCGACCATCGAGGAGCACCGAGCCTCGCGGCGAGGCTGGCCACAAGCCTGTCAGCGCGCGTAAGAGCGTGCTTTTCCCGCTGCCGTTTGGGCCTACCAATGCCACAAGCTCGCCGCCAGTGAGCGACACCGACGCCTGTTTGAGAATGAGGCGCTGCCCGCGGGAAACCGAAGCTTCCCGCGCTTCGAGTACGCTCATCCGACGGTCACTTCCCGATATCGCCGAATCAGCAGCGCAATGAAAACCGGCCCGCCGAGCAGCGCTGTGACAATCCCCAGCCTAATTTCCGTTGGCCTGTGGATCGTGCGCGCCGCCAGATCGCAGAGAATGAGAAACGCCGCACCCGCCACGGCGCTCGCGGGCAGCAGCGTTCGATTCGATGGGCCAAGCACCAGCCGTACTGCATGCGGCACGACCAGGCCGACAAATCCCACCATACCGGCAACCGCGACGGAGGCGCCCGTCAGCACAGCCGTCGTAATGGTCAATAGGCGCTTGGCCGATTCCACGTCTACGCCAAAGGAAGCGGCCGTCTCTTCGCCCTGTTGCAACAGGTCCAGATCGCGCGCTTGAATCATTGCCGCTACCAAGCCGAGGAGCACGAATGGCGCACATAACCAAAAGTGCGTCCAGGTGCGCGCGTCGAGCCCACCCATCATCCAAAAAACGATGTCCTGCGCCATCTGCCAATTCACGATGTTCACGGAGAGCAGCAAGCTCGAAACAGCTCCGAGCAGCGAACCCGCCGCGACGCCCGCGAGCAACAGAGTAGTCACCGGAGTCACGCCGCCGCGCGTCGCCATGGCATACACCAGAGCGAGGGCCAGCAGCGCTCCCGTCATGGCGGCAATCGGCAGCGAGATCACGGACGTAACACTCCAGCCGGCGACGAAGGAAATCACACCCCCCAAAACCGCGCCGGCACCCGCGCCTACCAGACTCGGCTCGGCTAACGGATTGCGGAACAGCGCCTGCATGATCACGCCGGAAGCAGCGAGGCCCGCGCCCACGCAACCCGCCACCAGCACGCGTGGAATTCGAATGAGCCAAACGATAACGCGGTCCGCCTGCGTCACTCGCGCGGCATCCATCCAACTGCTCGGAAACAGTTTTGCGCCCACGACACGAAGGACTGTTTCCCAGCCCAGCGACGTACTGCCGATGGCCATCGCGAAGATGGCGCTCACGAGTAGAATCGGCAGTAGAAGAGCGTAGAACAATGGAACGCGTCTCTTCATACACCTGCTCCGTAGAAAGCGTTCGCAAGCGTCGTAACAAGGCGAGCGCTGAAAGGCGACATCGGCTGCACAATGTCGTTCTCGAGCACGATGATATGGTGATCGCGCGCCGCTTTGGTCACTGCGACGGCGGGATCGGCGAGGAGTTGGGCCAAGACGAGCTTGGTTTTTCCGCGATCGGCTCCGGCCACGATCCAGTCGGGGCTCCACTGCGCAATTTGCTCGAAATTAACTGGTGCATAGCCTTCGAGTCCATGTTCCGCCGCCACGTTGATGGCGCCGATGGTTTTAAGTTCATCGTCCAGCAGCGTCTTCCCGCCGTAGCCGTGCCGGCCGGCTAAACAGAGGATATGTAGCGGCGGGACCCCGCGCGCCCGCGCCGCTTGCGCCTTTGCTTGCCCTTCTTCAAGGCGTGCATGAAACTGCGCCGCCACACGATGCGCGGCCGCATCCTGGCCAACGAGATAGCCGGTGAGCAGTATCGTTTTTTCTATCTGGTCGAGCGTATGAAACGTCGACTGCATGCGAAACACCGGAACTCCCGTACTGCGCACCAGGCTTGTATAGTCGCTGCGGCCATCGCTTGAAACGAGGATCAAATCGGGATTGAGGCCGAGCACGCGCTCCGGATCGGTCGCGATTACCGGGCGAAACTTTTCGGCCAGCAAGTAAACGTTGCTGAAAGAGCGTGCGTACGCACTCTCGCTGACGGCCACGATCGATTCAGGCCGAGCCACCGAATACACGTAATCGTCGATCGACCAATACTGCGAGACGATACGCCGCGGAGGACGCGGGATGCTTACACGGATGTTGTCGCTGTCGATGGCTTCGCGCGGATATGCGAGACCGCCGGTACGAATGGCGGCGCTGCCTTCGCTGGTCGCCGGAACGGGCAATTGCAGTCCTCCAGGAGGAGAGGCATAGCGCCCCACCGCCGCCGCGAGCATGCCGACAACGACAATAAAAAAAATCGGACGCAGTAGCATGCCGAGGCCGTTTACCAGGCGCGCGACCAGCGCGGTCCCGTCTTCTCGTTCACTGCGCGCAGAGAACTATTTATGCCGGCTCCGGCTTCGAGCTTACGAGCGTACAGCCACAAGAGATCGGAAAGGCGATTCAGGTAAGCGAGCGCGTTCGGCTCAATCGTCTCGCCTGCCTCGCGTAAGCGCACGACGGCGCGTTCGGCGCGCCGGCAAACCGTGCGCGCCACGTCATAAGCGGCCCCCGCGGCATCTTCACCGGGCAGCGACCAGTCGGTGAGGATTCCTTCGATGGCCTCGATCTCGTGTACCTGCTCCGTAAGCTTCTCCACCATTTCAGCGGTTACGGGCACTTGGGGCTTCTTGCTCTCGGGGGGCGTAGCCAGAGCCGAGCCTACCTGGAACAGCTCCCGTTGAATCAGCTTGGTGCGGGCGCCCAGATCTTGATCGGGACACAGCGCACGCGCCAGTCCGAGCAAAGAATTCAGCTCGTCGATGTTTCCGTAAGTCTCAACGCGCAGCGATGCTTTGGAGATGCGGATGCCGCCGGCGAGTCCGGTTTCTCCACCGTCACCCCGTTTGGTCGCGATGCTCATAGGTCCTGTCCTCCTCGAATGGACGGCGGACACCTGAGCGTAATTTGCTGGAACGAGAGTGAGTGAAGAGTATCTGCATTCTTCCTGTTCTCCGCAGGGAAGTCAGCCGTCATTGTCCTCGGCAGGTCTTCTGGCTCGGAGGTGGCAGTTGGACTGCCAGCCGTCTCACCTTCCCCAACCGAAACGGCTGAGTGGTTTAACGAAACAGCTTTCCTCGCTCACAGTGGCGGGACCGCGCCGGCTTCACACCGGACTTCCCTATTAAGCCCATCGGGCGCCTGAGAACATTGTGAAGGTACCACGGAAGGGACGGCGCGTCAAGAAGGTGACCGCTCGGCCCAGAGGGCCCCCTGGTCGCGGCTCAGTTCCGGTTCTGGGATTTCATAAACACGCGCAGGCGCTCGGAATCTTTGATGTCGCGGTTCAGATCGTGGAGCTGTTGGCCATCGACTTTGGCTTGTGGCGCTCTTGTTTACGCTGCTGCGATTCGAAGCCAATTTGCTCCTTCTGCTTGGCGGCTCTTAGCTTTAGCAGCTCGTTCAGGGCTTTGTGGAAGGCGCGCTCGTGGGTGGTTGATAGCGCAGCAGGAGAGCGAGTTGTTTTTGATCGGCGATTTGGCCGGTCGCGGGGTCGTAGCAGGAGGATTCGAGATGGAGAGCGCGCTGGCGGAGCCAGTGACGTTGGGCCATGGCTTCGATGAGCGTAGTTTCGGTGAAGGTGGCTGCTTGATGCTCGTCGCGGGGGGTGGCGAGGAGTCGATCGAATTCGGATTGCGATTCGGAGGGGAGGACGCGGAAGCCTCCGGCGAGACCATGGCGCGTGTTGTTGAGGGCAGCGGCGGCCTGTGCGGAGCGCGGGAGATGGGACGGAACAAAGTGATGAGAGGGCAGGAGATAGGAATTTCTTTATGGGCGTGACTCGCCCGAGGATTCCGCGTTTACATTCCTAAAACCACGCGAAAACATGCCTCCGACGCGCGAATACTAGTACCCGCAGTGGAAGAAGTCCGCTTGATGCCGTGGACAACTTGGTAACGTGTTCTGGTGTCATGAGTCTAACGTGCCTGACTGACTATGATGAGCTTCGGAAATGCTCGATAAAGTCGCGAATATGACCGCCATCGCCGCGGTTGAGGGGCAAGTTACTGCAGAGGAGGCCGTCAGCGTGATCAGCAAGGTAATGTCGAGCTCTTTGCTCGTTTCACGACGCCTCGCTCGATTAAGCCACAGCCGTGGCGTGTAATCCGCTCGTTCGGGCTTTCGCGAGTCAGGCGCGCCAGCCCGCCGGCTCAGTAATTAACGATCAAGTCAGCCGCGGGATGGCGGGTCAAATCGGGAGGCTTTTGCGAAAACAGTATGCGAAACGCATTGACTTTGCGATCGGCGCGCTCTTGTGCATCCTGGCGGCAGTGGCGTGGCTACCCCGAGCAAGCGGACCAATTGATTTGCGCTGGGACGGCGGGACTTACTACCTTCTCGGTACGTCAATAACTCACGGCCAAGGATATCGGCTCCTCAGCGAGCCTGGTAACCCCGATTCGACATTGTATCCGCCTTTGCTGCCGATGTTTGTCGCCGTGCATCAATTGCTTCTCGGCACTACGGATCCGCTCATTGTCGGGCGCGCCTTGCGTGCGTCAGCTTGTCTGCTATTCGCGCTACAAGCACTCGCGATATACGTGCTGCTGCGCGGGCATATCGCGCGGAGCGCGGCGTTCCTGGGGGTGCTGTTCTGGATTTTTCACCCTGCCAACACGTATTTTTCAGACTCGCTTTATGCGGAGTCGCTTTTTGGCATTACGACAATTTGTTTTTTCCTACTGCACAAGCGCACGGGCGAACGGAAGTATTTTCTACTTGCAAGCGCATGTGCATTGCTCGGATTTCTGGCGCGCACGACTGGTCTCCTGCTGTTTGTGGCCTGGGCCGGGGAGAGATTGTTAAAGCGGGACTTCAGGAAAGCCGCGGGCATCACGGCTGTTGCGTTAGTGGCAGCCGGGCTCTGGATGGGGTATATTCATCGCGTCGAATCTTCACCGCAATATAGGCAACCGGCATATGAGTATCAGCATGCCGATTACGTGTATTTCAACTCTAGCTATGCCAAGCAGATCTTCCGCCTGGTGGATTCGTTCGAACCCGAACTGGGACATCTTACGCCCTACTCGTTTGCGAAGAGACTCTATTCGAACATTAGACGAATTCCGGTCGAGATCGGACGGGCAGTGTTTAGCTGGGCAGGCCGCCGAAGTATCTCTTTGCTGGTTGCTTTGTTTGTTTCTGGCGGGCTGCTGTTGCAAGTTGCACAAAAGCGATACATCATCCCCTTCTTCATTATTCTCAATCTTGCCGCGATGTGCGCGACTCCATTTTCTAAACAGTTCGTGCGTTACCTGCTGCCGCTCAGTCCTCTCATCTTCCTCTTGTTCTTCGAGGCTCTTGCTTGGCTGAATGCTCAGTCGCGCGCGCATCGAATCGGTTTCGTAAGGCGAGCCGCGCCACTCTTCACCATCGCGCTACTGATTGTAATGGGCGCAGAAGAACTGGCGGATGAACGCGATTTATACCGTTTTCATCACGAAAAGATCGACTATCTACACGACCGGCAACATATCAGTTACCGCGTGTTTTTCTACTCACCCGAGGATAGGGCGGTGGATCGTGGCTTGGATTGGGTTCGGGAGCAAGCAAAACCGGACGATGTCGTCGCAGCTAGCGATCCCCAATGGGTTTATCTTCGAACGGGGCTCAAAAGTGTATTGGCCCCGCTCGAATCAAACGGCAGTGAGGCGGAGCGCCTGATCGACAGCGTACCAGTGCGCTTCTTGTTTGTGGATGAGGGTGTGTATCGGCGCTATACATCCCACCTGGTAGAGAGTAATCCGGATCTGTGGAACTGCGTTTGGCGGGGCGCCGAGGACAAGGTGAGAATCTACAAAAGGTCGGATATCGGCCATTGACCGCCGAGTTTGCAACGGCCAGCCCCCAAAATGTTCAGAAGTTCTTACTTGAGCCAGGCAAAGGCAGGCGATTTCATACCCATCGCCTCATCCATCAGCGGCTCCGCCATCTGCAGTCCGTTTTCGCTGTTCGCAAACATTACTGCTCCCGACTTTGTTCGGGGCTCCGCCATCACGAAACACTTAAATGTTCCGTTATCGCCCCAATGCCATATCGCTTCGCCTCGATCCGTGCGCTGAATACCCCATCCCAATCCCCAAAACAGATTCTTCGACAATTGGGTCGGCTGGCGCTTGATGCAAATTCTACATTCCGGATCGAGCGCGATTTGCGGCGTCTCCATCTCACGCAGCGTCCCCGGCTTGAGTCCCTTCCTATTAAGAACTGCCTCAACAAATAGCGCATAGTCCTTCGCCGTCGTGTTTAACGTTGAAGCTGCTCCCGCCTCCTTAGGCTTCCACACAGGAGTTGGTTTCCCGTCGCCGTTGTGGCCAGTCGCGGTTAACGCGTCGAAGTCCGGGCGCCATATGTAACTACTGCGGCTCATTCCCAGCGGTTCGAACACCGTGTCAGTCATGAATGTGTTGAGTGGTTTACCCGTGATCTGCTCGACTACGCGCTGCAAGTAGATATATCCTTCACCCGAGTAGCTAAACCGCTCTCCCGGCGTGAAGTAGAGAGGGAGCGAATCGCCATCTCGCCAGTTCGGAAATCCGGTCCGATGGCTCAAGACAATCCGTGCCGTAATCTTTGCGAGGCGCTGATCGCCCGGGATGTACGGCTTCGGCAAATAGGTTGTCAATGGGACGTCCAATCCCAACTTCCCTTGGTCCACCAGTTTCAGCACGCCGTACGCAAATACTGGCTTGCTTAACGACGCCGCTTCAAAAACTGTTTCCCCAGTGACCGGCTGACTGGTTCCGGCTTTCTTCACTCCAAAACCATGCACCCAAATCGTCTTTCCGCGCCGAACTAGAGCAATCGACACGCCCGGCACATTGCTTTTCTTCATTAGCTCCGGAACGTCTCGCTCCAATTGCACAATTGTTGATCGCTGGCCGTTCGCGCCTGGTCCTGCTAGCAACGTCGGTGGCAACGTAGGTAGAGCGATAACGATGGCCCCAAGGACAACGACCACTCGAACAATCGTTCCAAACCAATTCACTTGTACCTCCAAGGGTGACCTGATCCAGCAATATAGACGATCAGAAGGCGAGGTTTCTTCTCACGCACTCCGGTGATTGGTTAACGACAAGTCGAGTTCTTTTGTTCCAGACTTCTTGCCAGACGCTGTCAATTTGATTGCTTGCCGATGGGATGAGGCACTGAGACGTCAAAGCCGCTCACGCCTCAGTCTCAGCACCTGTACGAACGAAGGATGGCTCGGTTTATTGATTTCAGCCGTCTTACAAAACACGGACGGCGCAACGGGTCTAAGTTATGGACGTTTTTCGGGAATCTTGATTGTCATGCGTTCGATCACGCCGGCAAGGGCGCGGTGGCTGATCGGTTTAGAAACATAGTCATCCATGCCCGCGGCGAGGCAAAGCTCGCGGTCACCCTCCAGAACATTGGCAGTCATAGCGACAATAGGACTTCTAATTCCCTTGGCCGATTCTTGCTTTCGAATCTGGCGCGTTGCCTCTAAGCCGTCCATCTCCGGCATTTGCACGTCCATGAAAATGAGATCGAATTGCGTGCGGTTCCATGCGAGTATTGCCTCCAGCCCATTGTTGACCAAGGTGACTCGATGCCCCATTTTGCCGAACATTGCCGCCGCCACCTTCTTGTTGACTGCATTGTCCTCAGCAACGAGGAGGCGAAGGGGACGTTCCACCTCCGAGAAACCCGGGGAAGCAACCGTTGCCGCCTGCTCTCGATCGGGATCGGCCAGCGCTCTTTCGATGGCGGTACGCAATTCAGTGAACCCGATCGGTTTTATCAAATAGTTTGAGGCGCCGCGAGGCGAGCAAGAACTTCCGTTGGCGGAACTCAACATGATAATCGTCGGCGTGCCAGAGGCCGGGCTCAGCCCCATGCGCTCGATGAACTCAGAGCCATTCATGCCGGGCATCTGATCATCGAAAACGACAACCTGGAATGGCTGGCTAGCGACGGCAGCCTGCTCCAAGACACTGAGTCCTGCTGAAGCAGAGTCCGCACAAACAGTCTCCATCTCCCAGCCGGACGTAATATCGGCAAGAATACTCCGGCTCGCGGCGTTGTCATCAATTACCAACAGCCTTACGCTCTTGAAATTCGAGGATGTCCGGTGAGAAAGAGTTTCGAGCGAAGACGATTTCCCAAATTCAGCTGTGAAGTGGAAAGTAGATCCCTTGTGAGGCGTGCTCTCCATCCAGATCACGCCGCCCATCAACTGCACGATGCGCGCGCTGATGGCGAGCCCCAAGCCGGTCCCGCCATAGCGGCGCGTTGTGGACGAATCTGCCTGCTCGAATGGTTGAAACAGCCTGCGCTGCTTGTTGGTTGGAATTCCCACGCCCGTGTCGCAGACCGCGACGTGAAGCTGAACGCGGGATTCGCTCACTTTTTCGACGCTTACTCGGATGCCGACTTCGCCTTGACTGGTGAACTTGAGGGCGTTTCCAGCCAGATTGAGTAATACTTGCCGCAACCGGCTCGGGTCCCCGATTACATTCAAAGGTACGTTCGGTTCGAGATAGTAGGTCAGCTCCAGACCTTTCTTATGGGCAGAAGGCGCAATGCTCTTGATAGAAGTGCCGATGACATCTTCCAGACTGAAATCCACAGACTCTAACGTCACCTTACCGGCCTCGATTTTGGAGTAGTCGAGAATGTCGTTCAAAATGACGAGCAAGGCCTCTCCGGAAGATTTGATCAGGTTGTGATATTCGTGTTGCTCCATGCCAGAGGACGACATGGCTAGCTCCGTCATGCCGATGATGCCGTTCAGGGGCGTGCGAATTTCGTGACTCATGTTCGCCAGGAAATCGCTTTTTGCGCGACTGGCGGCTTCCGCCTTCTCCTTCAACCTGTCGGCTTCCGCAAGCTGGCGGCGAATGACATCAATTTGCTCGGTCACGCGACGTTTTAGAATAATTACCCGCAGAATAACCGCCCAAGCGATCACAAGCAGAATTGCGACGGTAACGCTCAGAAAGACATACAACGCATGTGTGACCGACCACCACGATGCGGCGGGCGATACAACCGCGTCTTCCGGAAAGGGGAGCGGAATCCAATATCGCTTTGATTTACGATTCTTATCTGGGCGTCCATCGTTAGTGGCGACCGGGCTGATGGCCTCCCGCGGTTGAACCGGAGAACTAGCGCCTCCTTCTCGGCTGGTGTATTGGCCCCGCGCCAAAGCGGTGGGAGGCGCATGCGAAACGTCGGCGGACCGCGCCGAGTCACCTAGCCCTAAGAGTAGTAAGACAAGGATAGGCACGGCAGGCATTCGCAGTTCAAATAACTTATCGGCGGTTGATCTTCCAGGGGACACAAATTCTCAAAACCGGATCTCCGCGCCAACTCATGTGGTCCGCAGTAGCGGTGAAGGTTTTAATTTTCCCGATTATTTCCCGTCAAGAAGGCTTTCGTACGCGGTTTCCGCCACCGCTTGCAGGGCCAGCTTTTATTCGAGCGGATGGCGCCAGCGGAGATCCGGGAAGCGACCGAAGTCGCGATCTGTTGTGATCCATTCGCTGCCCGATTCAATAGCGAGGGCCGCCAGATAGGCGTCGGGAACCAAGTTGCCACGCGCGTTGGCGCGCCGGCACAGATTCACAAAAATATCCCAGTGCCGCGGGCCAGGACGAACCTCCACACAGTTGCGCAGCCGCTTGATACTTTCCACAAAACGCAGCGCATCTTCCAATGGGCTAGGCGGGTCAAATACGCGCGGGTGAGTGACGATTCGCAGAAAGCCGGAGAGAACAAGGTCCGCGAGTCCAAACGCCTGTGGCGAGGCGGCCTGTTCTTCCCACCAGTTCAGATACTGCGCGTGCCCGGAGGCGTCTTCACGAAACCCGTACACCAGGACATTCACATCGACGAGAATCACCGGCGTTCTTCCATGACATCCAGTAAATCCGCGGCATTATCCAAATCGACCCCAGGCCGCAGTCCCCGTCCTTTGAAGGTTGGAAACGCGACTTTTTCCTTCTTCGCGGACGATGCGGCACGGCGGCCAACGACCTCGCGAAGCGCGTCTTCAATCACGGCCGTCAATGAGCGATCTGTTTCGGCGGCCAATTTCTTGGCCTGCCGCAGAAGCGAGTCATCGAGCCGAACGGTGGTTCGCATACATCAAAGCATATCGCTTTGACATAAGTATGTCAAAGATTGAAACGACCGCAATCACAGCGTTAGTCCTGCTTCAGAACGCCCGCGAGATCCATCCTAATGACTCGACGGATTGGACGGATCATTGCGAGGAGGGCGATGATAAACAGAACGCCGGCTGCACTGGCGTAAGTAACCGGATCGACGTTCTGCACTCCGAACAGCAATGCCGCTAAAAATCGCGTCAATCCCATCGCGCTGGCAAGTCCCAGGAAAATTCCGGCCGCAATCGATCGAAGCGGCTTCCCCAAGAGCGTCCGCGTTAGCGACAAGGCGCTCGCGCCAAGCGCCGCACGAATAGCGGTTTCACGTCTTCTCTGAGCGGCCAGGCAAGCGCAGACCGCGTAAATGCCGACCGCGGCAAGCGTTCCCGCCAATCCCGCAAACACGCCTAGCAGCCACATCGCTCGCCGGGGCGCGGCGGTTAAAAATGCGGCGCGCCGGTCCATCGACCTGACCTCATCGAGTGGCGTGAGCGGAGATTCTGCCCGGACGGCACGCCGCAGGGCTGAAACAAACGACGTGGGATCGCGGTTCGTGCGCAACAGAATGTAGGTAAACCGAACCGGGCTTTGCGCCTCCGGCAGATAGATGTGTTCCGCCGTAGTTTGTCCTGCGGACGTGACAGCCACGCTATCGACCACTCCGACGACTTCAGCCCATACCTCCTTGGCATCCGTCAGCGCAAAATTGACAGCGGCGACGTGCAAACGCCGGCCGACCGCCTCGCCGTCAAAATATTTGCGTGCGATAGAGGCGCTCACAATAGCGACAGGCGCGCTACCGCTTCGGTCCTCCTTCGTGAATGCGCGCCCCGCTCTTAAATTAATTCCCATGGTGCGGAAATATTGCTCGCTGACAATATTCAGCGTGGCGGTCGCGGCCCTCGTCCTCGCAACCTGGCCTTCCGGCTCCACTTCAATCGACATATCTACGCCGCCGGTGGGAAGGCTGGTCGCCGTGGCGGCCGACCGCACGCCTGGCACCGCGCTGAGCCGCTCTCGAATCCGCGTGTAGATCGATTCCGCGGAACTGCGGCTCGATCCCTCCGGCATAGCCAGAAAGCTCGTGAGCGTATTCGATGGATCGTAGCCGAGCGGGGCGCTTCGCAGGTTAGCGAACGTTCTGACCAGAAGCCCGGCGCCCACCAACAGAACGAGCGCCAGGGCGACTTCGATCGTCAATAAAGAGGTCTGCCATTTCAGGGTCGCGCGCGATTTCATTCCGGCCACGTCCCGTGGTTCCGCCGAGCGCAGCGCAGGCACAATGCCGGCGAGCAATGTGGCAACCCATCCTAAACTCAGCGCCCAGGCAAACACTCTTCCGTCGATTGCAATCTCAGCGGCTCGCGGGAGATAAGCCAATTGCGGCCGCAGAATGAAAAGGCCCAGATACGCTACGCCCACTGCCGCTACGCTCGCGATTGAACAGATCAGCAGGACTTCAGCGAGCAGGAATCGGACGATCCGCGCGCGGGACGCTCCCAGCGCCATACGGATATTCATTTCGTGCCGTCTGGTTTTCGAGCGCGCCAATAGCAAATTCGCTACATTCACACAAGCAATCAGGAGGACGAAACACACTGCGCCCATTAGCAGCAGCAGGAGCGGCCGCTGGGCGCCGGTCAGATGTTCGAGCGCCGGGGTAAGCGATAAATGTGTTCCTTTCCACCTCCCGGGCTCGGCTTGCGCCAGCCGGTCGCCGATATTTTTCAGCTCTGCCCGCGCCTCATTCAGATGGATCGGGGACTTTAGCCTGGCGATCACGATCAACCCGGCGGGATTGTCCGGGATCACGTTGGGTGTAAACATTCGCGCATCGGATATGCCGAGCGGCTTGAAATCGGGGGCCATCACGCCAATGACAGTCCAGGGCGCTCCGTTTAGCGACAGGACGTGCCCGACTGTTTTGCGATTGCCGTCGAACTTTTCCTTCCAGAACGCATAGCTGAGTACGGCCACTCGCGAGCGGCCCCGCCGATCCTCATCCGGAGCGAACGTGCGGCCGAGAAACGCGCGCGCATGCTGCATGGCAAACCAATTCGCCGAAGTACACACCGCCGTGATTTGCTCCGCTTCTCCAACGCCAATCAGATTAAAGGGACAAAACTGCTGTCCGGAGATGTCCTCGAGACTGCGGCTACGTTTTAAGAGCTCAAGATAGAGGTCCGGCGGAATAAACCCGGCGCGGTAACGCGGATCGTTATCCGTGATCCGGACCAGGCGATCTGTCTCATACCCTGCAAGAGGCCGCAGCAGAACGGAATTCACAACGGAAAACATCGTCGTATTGGCGCCGATTCCGAGCGCCAGAGTCAATACGGCAACAGTCGTGAACAGCTTGGCTTTCGACAGTACGCGTATGCCGAATCGAAGGTCCTGGACAATCTGGTCGAATTTGCCGTTTCCCGCTGTATTCATACTGCCGACGCGATCACGGCCAGCACTGCCGCAAGCAGCCCGGTGGCACCGATCAGCACAGAAGCGCGCGTGATATCCGCCGCTTCTCCGGCCGCCGCGTCGGCGCTGTCTCCTAACCAGACATCTGTCACTAAAGCACCGTTCGCCCAGATCGGGCCGATAAGCTTCCGTTCCATCGCGCCCGCCGTCGCCGCCTCGCCCCAGCCCGCGTTCGGCCCGGGAAGAATCGCATGCTGGCGCCAGCCAATGACCAGCGCCTTCTTCGCGGAGCAACCCGGAACGAAAATCGCCACCGCCGCAAGCAAGAGCCAAGTCATCCGCGCTGGAAAATAGTTCATCACATCGTCGAGCCGCGCGCCGCACCAGCCGAATTGCAGATAGCGCGGGGTTTTGTATCCGACCATTGAATCCATGGTGCTCGCGATCTTGAAAAGCACAATGCCGGGGAGGCCGGCGGCTACGTACCAGAACAGCGGGCTAACGAAACCGTCGCTGAGATTTTCGCTCAAGCTCTCGATGGCGGCGCGCCGGCAAGCCGCCAGATCGAGCCGTCCCGTATCGCGGCCAACCAAGTGCGCAATCGCAGCGCGGGCCGCTTCTAAATCGCCGCGCCGGGCCGCGCGCTCCACCGCCCACACGTGCCGGAACAGATCGTGCAGCGCGAGAAACGAATACACAAAAAAGACGTGTACGGTAATCGCCGCGACCCGGCTTACGCGTTGCATCGCGAGTGCGAGTCCGGAAACGCCGCCGATCCACACACCGGCCAGCAGCAGAAACAGGCCGATGCCGCCGGCGTAGCCATCGGCGCGCACCGCACGCAAGCGCTTTCCAAACCAAGTGAGCGTGTGGCCCATAAGGCGAACGGGATGCGCCGCATACACCGGATCGCCGACGGCAAAATCAAGGAGCACCGCCGCGCCCAGGAACCACGCGTTCGAGTTGAGAATTCCTAAGTCCACTTGGACGACCAGCCGAGCGCGATCGCTAGTAACACCAGGCGCGCAGGCTGCTCCGGATCGGCTTGGTCAAGACGCGTGAGGAAATCCGGCCAGCGCGCGGGCTGCGCCGCAAGATTGGCCGCAAGCAAAGCCGCTTGCTGCCGAAGAGCCTCGCTCGCAGTCGCCGCCGGCAGCGTGCCGTAACGCACGCGGTCGAGGATACTCGCAATCGCGTAGGCAGCCGCGGCGACCAGCGGCTCATAGAAAACGGATTTCGCGTTCTTTTGCAGAAGATCGAGAGCGGCGGCCGGAAGAAGCGGCGCGATGTCGTCGAAAAAAGTGGCCTCGTTCAATCCATAAGTGCTCAGCACGTGAAACAGGCTGCGCGTGTAACTCGGCTCTAAACCGTTTTGCCAGCGCAGCGCTTCGGTTGTGGCGTCGCGCACCGCCACGCCGATCAATTCACCCAATTTCACGTGCGGGCCCGTGGACGTCAACGGTTTGCCGCCACCCAGCGGCGCGGCGATCGCGTATTGATCCGTGCCGGTACCGGTTGCCAGGTCTTTGGAATAGCGGCTCCGGACGGCCAGCCTCGCAAGCGCGGCGGTCTTGGCTTCGGTCATCGTGATCGCCGCACGGGCCAGCGCTCCGCGCGTCAATGGATGACTGATGAAAAGCAGGGTGTTGATCGTGCCGCCAGCAGGAGGAATTTTGTCCCAGCCGCTCTCGGTTTCGCGCCATCCCGCCGCATCCCCGGCACAGGCCGCGTTACCCTGCACTCCGGCCGTGACCACCGCGGTCACGCGCACATCGCCGTCTGCCTGCTCGCAGATCGCGGCATAGTTCATGTTGGCCGCTGTCCCCATGCTGGCGGCCAATTGCGGATCGACGTCAATCTCGCGGCACACTGCGTCGTGATAGCCATCGAGCCCCATTCCCGTGATATACGCTTCGCGCTCCCGATGCCCGGCGCCTTCACAACTCTGGTGGTTGACGATGTACCGCAGCGATTCGCTCTCGCCGCCCTGCTGGCAGGACGTGCTCAGGACACGATGCGGCGCCAGCAGCTCGGCAATCAAAAAGCGGCCCGCGCGCAGCAGCCGGAATTCGGCCGTCGCACGCAACTGCTCTCTTCTCATAGGCGTACCGTAACATGAGCGGCTCAACACGCAGCGGTAGAAGAAGACGATTCTGGCCGGCACAGCCGCAACGGCGTTCCTCCTCGCGCGGCGCGCCGCCTAAGGTTTTACCCCGAATGAGCCGATTCATCAAAGGAGACGTCAAAGGTGTCTGGGTTCAGGAAGGTTGCCTCCGCGTTCGCGGCGTTGCTAATCGCAGCGCTATCCGCGCGCGCCAGTCTGGATCCTTCCAAAGCGCTCACGCAATACGTCCACCGCAGTTGGCAGACCGAGTCGGGCCTTCCGCAAAACTCGGTTCTGGCGATCGCCCAAACTCCCGACGGCTACCTATGGCTCGGCACCGAGGGTGGTCTGGCGCGCTTCGATGGCGTTCGCTTCACGGTATTCGACCAGCACGCCATCCCCGGCCTGCGCAGCAATGAAATTCGCGCTCTGCTGGTCGATCATGCCCAGAATCTCTGGATCGGCACGCACGGTGGCGGTCTGGCATGCCTCTCGCACGGCAAATTCAAGGTATTGGACGCACGAAGCGGCCTCTCGAGCGACTCGATCCTGGCGCTATACGAGGACCGGCAGGGAGTGGTGTGGATCGGAACCGACGGCGGCGGCCTTATCCGGCTCCAAGATGGAAAATTCCGGACCTTTCGCAAAACGGACGGCCTCGCCGATGACGCGGTCTTCTCCATCTCAGGAGACGATTCCGGCGCCCTGTGGATCGGAACGCACGGCGGCCTAAGCCGGTTCGGCGAAGGTAAATTCATGACGCTCACCACCAAGGATGGACTGGACAGCAACTACATCCGCTCCACTTACGTGGACCGCCATCGGAATGTCTGGATCGGCACTAACGATGGAGGCGTTGACCGTTTGGCCATGGGCGGAATCGCTCATTTCGGCCGGAAAGACGGACTAACCAGCGACACTATCCTCTCGGTATACGAAGATCGCGCCGGAACCATGTGGTTCGGAACGCTGGACGGAGGGCTGGATCGTTTTTCGAACGGTAGATTCACCGCGCTTATGCAGAAGGAAGGGCTCTCGAGCGGGGGCGTCTGGTCCATCCTCGAAGGCCGTGAGGGTGAACTCTGGGTAGGCGGCGCCGGTGGCGGCCTGGACTGCCTGAAAGAGGCGCCCTTCACCACCATTGGCATGCGCGAGGGCTTGGCGACTGACTTAGTCCTCCCGGTGTATGAGGATCGCGATGGCGCGATATGGATGGGCTCCGATCACGGCCTGACCAAGTGGCAGGACGGTCAGATGACCCTGTACACCACCAAACAAGGATTACCGGACAACTTAGTCTTTTCGATCGCGCAGGATGGTCACGGCACCATATGGGCCGGTACCAGCAAAGGATTGGCCAGGCTCGAGAATGGCCGGTTTGCCACGGTTAGCTTGGGTAGCGGCCTGGCCAATAACTTCGTAATGTGTACGTATTCGGACCGCGATGGCACGCTGTGGTTCGGTAACCGCGAAGGACTCCACCATTTCGATGGCACACGTTTTGTCACTTACAACGCGCAGAGCGGCCTTACGAACAGTTTTGTCCTTTCGATTTACCAGGGGAATGACGGCGCTATTTGGGTAGGCACTAACGGCGGGGGGCTGAACAAACTCGAGAACGGAAAGTTCTCTTCCTATACAACTCACGCTGGTTTATCGAATGACATTGTTTGGTCGATCCACGGCGAGCCGGACGGCACGCTTTGGCTGGGGACGAACGGTGGCGGTCTAAACCGCTTCCGCGCAGGCAAATTCACCAGTTATACAACGGCCAACGGCCTGTTCGACGACGTCGTGTTTGAGATCCTCGACGACCGTCTAGGCCAATTGTGGATGAGCTCCGATAAAGGCGTGTTTGCGGTCCGCAAAAACGAACTCGAGGAGTTGGCCCAGGGACGCCGCAGAGCGATTTCTTCCACGGTTTACGGAATCAACGAGGGCATGAAAAGCCGCGAATGCAACGGGGGATTTCAGCCGGCGGGCTGGCGGACCAAACGCGGGCTGTTGTGTTTCCCGACCGTGAAAGGCCTCGTGATGGTGGACCCGGCTCGTCTGGCGCGGCATCACGCGCCACCTTTGGTAGCGATCGAGCGGGTGCTGGTGGATCAAAAGGACATCGCGCCGGACGAGTCGGCCGATCTTTCTCCCGGCCGCGGAAAACTCGATTTTCAATTTACCGGCCTCAGCTTCGAAGCGCCTGAAAAAATCCGCTTCCGCTACATCTTAGAGGGCTTCGATAAGGAATGGACCGATGCCGGCACGCGTCGCGCCGCGTACTACACCAACATCCCTCCCGGCCACTACCGGTTTCGAGTAATTGCCGCTAACCAGGACCAGGCGTGGAGCCCGGAGGGGGCCAGCGTCTCCTTCATTCTCGAGCCGCACTTCTATCAAACCTGGATATTCTACTTACTTCTCGTGGCCATCGTCGGCGCCCTCGCCTACGGAGCCCACAAGCTCCACGTGCGGCACCTGCGCAACCGGCAATTGGAGCTGCTGCAATTGGTCGATGCGCGCACCTTCGCTCTGGGTGAGCGCGAAGCCGAGCTGCGCCAATCGCGCGATCAACTGGAGATTCGTGTCCAGGAGCGGACTAAGTCGCTTGAAGAGGAAGTGGCCATCCGGCGCGAGGCGGAGCTAAAAGCCGAGGCCGCCAACCGCGCCAAGAGCGATTTTCTCACCAACATGAGCCACGAGATCCGCACGCCCATTAATGGAATTCTCGGCATGACCGGAATCGCGCTCGATTCAAAGCTAGACCCCGATCAGCGGGAATGCCTTGAAATCGTCAAAACTTCCGCGGATTCGCTGCTGACAATCGTCAACGACATTCTCGACTTCTCGAGGATCGAAGCCCGTAAGATGAGGCTCGAGCCCCTTCCTTTCAACCTTCGAACCTGGCTCGACGAGCTGGTCAGGTCTCTCAGCCCCTCCGCCCGGCAGAAAAATCTATCCTTCTCGATGCACGCCGACGAAGCCCTGCCTGTCTATCTGATTGGCGATGCGATCCGGCTCCAGCAAGTGCTCTTAAACCTGGTCGATAACGCAGTGAAGTTTACCAAGGAAGGCGGCATCCTTTTATCTGTGACGCCGGAGGAATTGCGCCCGGACGAAGCCGTGCTGCATTTCTCCATCAGCGACACCGGCATTGGCATTCCGGAAAATAAGCGAACGAGTATCTTCGAAGCGTTTTCGCAAGCGGACACTTCCTCCACCCGGCGCTATGGAGGAACGGGCTTAGGCCTTACTATCTCGTCGCAACTAGTGGCGCTAATGGGCGGCAAGATGTGGGTCGACAGCCAAGTCGGCGCAGGCAGTACATTTCACTTCACCGCGGAACTCGAAATAGCCCATTCACCCTCGCTGGCACGCTGAAAAGGCGCGTCTACCCCGCACGGTTTAGAGTTAGCCTTCCCTCCCGTCAGCAGTTTCGCTGTCGATATGCCCTTCAGTTACCAATAAATGCTACTCAAATTAATTCACTCAGACGGTAACCGTTCGGCTAAAGGAGTATTTTTAATGTCAAGAAACGCTAAGTTATGCGGGTTACTCGCGCTGGCGTGTTCAGCCGCCTGGGCGGGTGGACACGACAAGTTGTCTCATGAGCTTGCATCAGCGGATTCAAACTCGCAGGCAAAGGTCATTATTCAGTGGAAGACTGCACCGGATGACGCCAAACATCAAAAGGTTAAGAATCATGGCGGCCGGCTTCACTCTACGTTGAAGTCTATCAAGGCCGACGTCTACTCGGTCCCGGGTTCCTCTCTAAACGCGCTAAGCAACGATCCGGACGTACTGTATATCTCGCCAGACCGCCCGTTACGTGGCGCGCTCGATAATAGTGTAGCCGCGGTCAACGCGAGTGCAGCCTGGGCCGCTGGTTGGAACGGAAGGGGCATTGGCATCGCGGTGATCGACAGTGGAATTACGACTTCCGCCGACCTGGATACCAATGGCTCGCTGGGCCCCGGCCCGCGGGTCGTTTATAACGAGGACTTTGTGAACCCCAAAGGGGATGGCAAAGACCAGTACGGCCATGGCACGCATGTGGCAGGCATTCTTGCGGCCACCGGTAAAACCAGTAACTGCGGGCACTGCACACGCAAGTTCGTGGGTGTCGCCCCCGGCGCGAAGTTGATCAACCTACGCGTGCTCGATGAAAACGGGAACGGCAGCGATAGCGATGTTATCGCCGCGATTGACCGGGCTATCGCGCTGAAGGACAAATACAACATCCATGTAATCAACTTGTCCCTGGGACGGCCGGTGTATGAAAGCTACACAGAAGATCCGCTGTGCCAGGCGGTAGAGGCAGCCTGGAAGGCCGGCATCGTCGTGGTCGTTGCGGCCGGCAACGACGGGCGGGACAATTCATACGGAAATGAGGGCTACGGAACCATCACGGCGCCGGGTAACGACCCGTATGTGATCACCGTAGGTGCGATGCGAAGCATGGGAACACCCGGCCGGAGCGACGATCTCATCGCCAGCTATAGCTCTAAAGGTCCCACGCAGGTTGACCATATCGTGAAGCCGGACCTTGTGGCCCCCGGTAATCAGGTGGTCTCGGTGCTAGCACACGATGCGACGTTAGCCAGTGAGTATCCAGCCAATACCGTGCAGAACGCCTACTTCCAATCGGGGGCCAAGGGTACATCGAATGCTTTCTTCACCCTAAGCGGCACGAGTATGGCGACTCCGGTAGTGAGCGGCGCAGTGGCCGACTTGCTGCAAGCGAAGCCAAGCCTTACGCCCGACCAGGTAAAGGTCCTGCTGATGCAATCGGCATACAAAACGTTCCCTTACTCGAGCAACGTCACCGATTCGACCGACGGTCAGAACTATCAAAGCTTCTACGATATCTTCACCGTCGGGGCTGGATACTTAGACCTGAAAGCCGCCCTGGCATCCCTCGACCAAGTACCGGTTGCGGGCAGTGCGCTTTCACCCACCGCCAACTATGACGAAGCAAGCGGCAATGTACTCATGAGCTACGATCCTTCCTCTGTCTGGACGGACCGCTCGGTTTGGGGCGCACGCTCAGTTTGGGGCGCGGACGCCGTATGGAGTTCTTCGGTGCTTAGCGGAGATCAGGTGATCTGGGGAGCTCAGGCGCCCTGGGGACAGACAGCTGATTCGGCGGACCGGTCCGTATGGGGCGCCGATTCGATCTCGGGTGTGCGCAGCGTTTGGGGTGCGCGTAGCGTTTGGGGTGCACGTAGTGTTTGGGGCGCCCGATCCGTCTGGGGCGCAGGCGGCGGCATCGCTGCCGAAAGCATCACAGTCAACGGCGATCAGTAACTACTTACTCCCTCCGAACCTTCTCACCCAGCCGTTTCGGTACTGGCCTTCAGCCAGTGCCGAAACGGCCTTTTTCTTTGTCTTCCCTCTCTGGTGCGCTAAAAAATCCAGATCAAATACCCGCACGGCTTAGGGTGAGCCCTCGGTCGAATTGCGCCTGTCACAGTCGATATGCCTCTCAGTTACCAAATGCCACGTACATTTACTAATCCCGGTAACGAGTTGCTAAAAGGAGTCTTTGTCATGTCAAAGAAGGTTAAGTTCTGCGGAGTGCTGGTGCTGGCTTGTTCGGCCGCCTGGGCGCAATCGTCCAAGCTGTCGCCCGATCTGGCCAACCTCGATCCGCACTCGTCAGCCAAGGTGATCGTGCAGTGGAAAAATGCGCCCACCGTCGCTCCGAATCAGAATGTCGATACAAATCACGGTCTCCTGAATCTCGGTGGTTTGGTGGGATCGCTACTGTCGTTGGTGATCAAAACGTTGACGTCGATTAATGCGACTGTTCTTACGCTGCCGGTTTCCTCACTCAGCACGCTGGCTGCGGACCCGAATGTCGTGTACATCTCGCCCGATCGTACCTTGACCGCTAAGCTGGATAATACCGCCGCGGCCGTCAATGCCAGCGCCGTCTGGAAGGCCGGCTACAACGGATCCGGAATCGGCGTCGCCGTCCTCGATAGCGGCATCAACTCAGATGTGAATCTGGGCGGAGGTTTGCTGGGTCTCGGTTCGCGCGTGGTCTACAGCCAGGACTTCCTGGGCGGTAATGGGCAGGATGCCTATGGCCACGGCCAGCATGTAGCCGGCATCATCGGCGCGAATGGAGCCAGTTCCAATTGCCTCCAATGCACTCGTTCCTTCGTAGGTCTGGCGCCCGGCGCGAATCTGTTGAACCTTCGAGTACTCGACGCCAATGGCAACGGAAGCGATAGCAGCGTGATCGCCGCCATCGAGCAGGCCATTGCCTTGAAAAACAAATACAACATCCGCGTCATCAACTTATCCCTCGGCCGCCCGGTGTTCGAGAGTTATACACAGGATCCGCTTTGCCAGGCCGTCGAAGCCGCCTGGAAAGCCGGCATCGTGGTGGTTGTAGCGGCCGGCAACGATGGCCGCGATAACTCGTTCGGCAACGAAGGCTATGGCACGGTCATGGCGCCCGGCAACGATCCCTACGTGATCACCGTTGGCGCGATGCGCAGCATGGGAACGCCTTCCCGCACGGACGACCTGGTCGCCAGCTACAGCTCGAAAGGTCCTTCGCAGGTTGACCATGTCGTGAAGCCCGACATCATGGCGCCCGGCAATCAAGTCGTGTCATTGTTCGCTCGCGGCGCAAAGCTCGCGTCCGAGTCCCCGGCAAGCGAAGTGAAGAATTCGTACTACCAATCGGCCCTTCTATTCCTGAAGCCTACCGGCTATTCGAACAATTACTTAACTCTCAGCGGCACTAGCATGGCTACTCCGGTAGTAAGTGGCGCCGTAGCCGACTTACTGCAAGCTAAGCCGAGTCTGACTCCCGACCAGGTAAAGACTCTGCTGATGTTAACGGCCTATAAGACGTTCCCGACCTCCAGCACGGTGACCGACGGCGGCGAGAACTACGTCAGCTACTACGATATTTTCACCGTCGGTGCTGGGTATCTCGACCTGAAAGCGGCACTGGCCTCCATCAACCAGGTGCCCACCGAGGGCAACGCCTTGTCGCCGATCGCGACTTATGACAGCAACAGCGGCGATGTCAGCCTCAACTACGATCCTTCTTCCGTATGGGGCGATCGGTCGGTTTGGGGCGCCCGATCGGCCTGGGGCGCGCGAGCGGTATGGGGCGCCTCCGTTCTGAGCGGCGACAATGACGTCATCTGGGGAGCGCGAAGCGCCTGGGGACAGGCGAGCGATGCCTCCGACCGCTCAGCGTGGGGCGCCCGTTGCGTGTGGGGCGCGCGCTCGGTCTGGGGTGCCGGCGGCGGCTTGGCGCCGGAAAGCATCACCGTTCAGGGCGAGCAATAAACCGCCGCCCAATCCTGCCCAACTATCCCGGCGCCATCTACCGACGGCGCCGGGATTTGCTTTGTCTATCAACATACTAGGGATTGTGCTACGCTACGGGTAGTGTCTGATTGGCGTCATCTCCAGCAACTCGAAGCCGAAAGTATTCACATCATGCGAGAGGTCGTGGCCGAGTGCCAGCGGCCCGTGCTGCTCTATTCGATCGGCAAAGATTCCTCGGTCCTGTTACGGCTGGCCCAAAAGGCTTTTTATCCCGGTACGATTCCGTTTCCGCTGCTGCACGTGGATACCGGATACAAATTCCGCGAGATGATCGAATTTCGGGACCGCTATACCGCCGAGCTTGGGCTCAAGCTGATCGTCCATACGAACCGCGCTGCCCTGCAGGAAGGAGCGAATCCTTTTGCATGGGGTACTCAACGCTGCTGTGGCGCATTGAAAACAACTTCGCTACTCGATGGACTGCGCGAGGGTGGATTCGATGCCGCCATCGGCGGAGCGCGCCGCGACGAAGAGCGGTCACGCGCCAAGGAACGCGTTTTTTCATTCCGCGACACGCGCGGGCAATGGGATCCGCGCAACCAGCGCCCGGAGCTCTGGAATCTCTTCAACACTCGCATTCATCCCGGCGAAAGCCTGCGCGTTTTCCCGCTCTCAAATTGGACAGAGCTCGACGTCTGGCAATACATCTACGCCGAAAAGATACCGATTGTACCGCTGTATTTCGCCAAGCCGCGCCCCGTGCTGGTGCGAGGCGATTCGCTGCTTTCCGTGGAGCAGCCATTCGTACCGCGACTGCCGGGTGAAGAACCGCAGATGGTAATGTGCCGCATGCGCTCGCTCGGCTGCAGCCCTTGCACCGGAGCCATTCGCTCGGACGCCGACACGGTGCCGAAAATTATCGAAGAGCTGATCAGCGTGCGCCGTTCCGAGCGCCAGAACCGGGTCATCGATCACGATCAGGACGGCTCGATGGAGATCAAGAAACAGGAAGGTTATTTCTGATGGCCGCGGTCGCCTCACCCGTCGAAAATTCTTTCGACCAATTTCTCGCTCTCGAACAAAAGAAAGATCTGCTGCGCTTCACCACCGCCGGCAGCGTGGACGATGGCAAATCGACGCTGATCGGCCGGCTGCTCTACGATTCGCGCAGCGTGTATGACGATCAGCTCGAGTCCGTAACAAAAGCTTCCGCCGGACGCAACGCCGGCACGATCGATTTTTCGCTGTTGACGGACGGCCTGCGGGCCGAGCGCGAGCAAGGTATCACGATTGATGTGGCCTATCGCTATTTCGCCACGCCGAAGCGCAAATTTATCATCGCCGACACGCCCGGCCACGAGCAATACACGCGCAACATGGTGACCGGCGCCTCAACCGCGGAACTGGCGATCGTGCTGGTCGACGCACGCAAAGGCGTGCTCGAACAATCGCGGCGGCACGCCTACATCGCCGGCCTGCTCGGAATCGAGCAGCTCGTCATTGCGATTAACAAAATGGATCTGGTGGGTTATGACGAAGCCGTGTTTCGTCAGATCGAAACCGATTTCCGGAAAATCCTGGCGCGTTTCCCGGCCATCGAAACCTATTTTGTGCCGGTAAGCGCGCTAGTCGGAGACAACATCGTGGCGCGCAGCCGGAACATGCCCTGGTTCGAAGGGCAAAGCCTGCTCGAGCATCTCGAAACTGTGCCCGTGGGCGGCCGCGTGCGGGCGGCGGCGTTTCGCTTTCCGGTGCAGCGCGCCGTGCGTCCCAATCCGGAGTTTCGCGGCTATGCCGGAACGATTGTTTCGGGTACCGTGCGGCCGGGTGATCCCATCGTGATTCTGCCCTCTGGCCGTGAAACAACCATCGCGCGCATCGTCACGTTCGATGGCGATCTTGACCAAGCCGAAGCCGGCAAATCCGTCACCTTGACGCTCGCAGACGAAATCGATTTGAGCCGCGGCGATGTCATCGCATCGCGCGACGAAGCGCCGCAGAAGACACATGCTATCGAAGCCACGCTTGTTTGGCTGAACGAAAAGCCGGCGGAAATCGGTAAACGCTACCGGCTCAAGCATGCGGCGCGGCAGGATTGGGCCACTCTCAAGGAAATCGATCACCGCATCAGCGTGAAAACGCTCGAACAGGAGCCTGGCCACTCGCTCGAGTTGAATGCCATCGGGCAAGTGATCATCGAAACCGCGCGCGCCTTCGTTTTCGATAACTACGCGCGCAATCGCGCCACCGGCAGTTTCATCCTGATCGATCCGGCAACCAATGCAACGGTCGCGGCCGGCATGATCTCAGGCGCCGCGGAGAGTTCCGCCATCGAACCGCTCGCCGGCATTTCCTGGCGCATGGAAAATGGGGCGTTGATCCTGGCATCCGAAGAGGGGTTCACGGCATCGGAAAAGAGTGTTGAGCCGCTGCAGATCGAAGATCCGGAAGCGCTCGAAGCCTTGCGGCACCTGCTGCGCCGCTTACGCATTCGCCCCTTCAATACGGATAACAGCGAATCGGATTGGGAGATTTAAACCATGATTGCGGAGACGGCCGAAGCTACCATCGCCCAAGCCCTTGAGGCTGAAGGAACAGCATGCCTGACCTGCAGCTTTCAGGCGGAAGACATGGTGGTCCTGCATCTCGTCCGGGAACGTCTGCCGGATATACCCGTCCTGTTTCTTGAAACCGGCTATCACTTTGATGAGGTTTATCGGTATCGCGATGAAATGACCGCCCGTTACGGGCTCAACCTGGTGAATGTAATGCCCGAGCACACCGTAGCCAAGCAGGAATCCCAATTCGGCATTTTGTATCAAACCAAGCCGGATCAATGCTGCAAGCTCCGCAAAGTCGGGCCGCTCTTCGCGGCGCTCGGTAATTACGATATCTGGTTCACCGGCTTGCGGCGCGTGCAATCGCCGACGCGCGCAAATCTGCAGGCCATCGACACATTTCCATTACCTTCCGGCAAGAAACTGCTGAAAGTCAGTCCGCTCGCAGATTGGACCGACAAAGACGTCTGGACGTTTGCGCGCGAGCATGACATTCCGCTCCTGTCCCTCTACAACGCCGGCTACACCAGTATCGGTTGTGAACCATGCACAGCTCTACCCGGCGATCCAGGCAATGCGCGTTCGGGCCGCTGGGCAGGACGCAAGCTCGAGTGCGGCATTCACATCGCTCAAGGAAACTAAGTTGGAGATCGTCCTCGGTTTCGCGATCGCTCTCGCCATTTCCCTTACCGGCGTGGGCGCGGGAACTATGACGACCCCGCTGCTTATTCTGCTGCTCGGCGTTTCTCCTCCTACCGCCGTTGGCACGGCGCTGGCGTTTGGAGCGATTGTAAAAGTCGCCTCGGTGCCCGTCTACGCGGCGCGCCGCCAGGTCAACCTGCGCGTGCTTGGATGGCTGCTCCTCGGCGGTATTCCGGGCGTATTGGCCGGCTCGCTCGCGTTGGACCGGCTGAAACACGGCCCCTACCAAGGCACGCTCTACGCTGTGCTCGGCTGCCTGATCGCGGGGACCGCCTTGTTCCGCTTGTATCGCGTGTTCCAGCCGGGCGCCCCCAGGCAGGATCGTGACCGCGCGCGTTTGCTCCCCTGGTTCGCCTTGCCCATTGGAGCGGAAGTAGGTTTCTCATCGGCCGGAGCCGGTGCGCTCGGCTCTCTCCTGCTGCTTAGCATGACTTCGCTGACCGCGGCAGAGGTCATCGGAACGGATCTTTGTTTCGGCCTGGGCCTCGCCGCCACCGGCAGCATCATTCAGGTCGGCGCCGGTAATTACGATAGCGCGCTGCTGCTAAAACTGGTGATCGGCGGCGTGTGCGGCGCTCTTACCGGATCGGCGCTGGCCGGCCGCATTGCCCAACGGCCTCTGCGCGTGGCATTACTCGTAGTGCTGATCGTACTGGGCTGCCGCCTCGCTCTGCAAGCCTAATTCACTTCGCCGCGCGCCGGTGCGCTGCTTTGCGCTCCTAACCGGGTCACCGAAACAGCCGCCGCTTTTACAGCGAATCGGCATGCATCCTCGAGTTCCGCTCCTTCGCTCAAAGCGACCGCGAGCGCGGCGTTGAATACATCGCCGGCTGCCGTCGTATCGACGGCATTCACGCGCACGGCGGGAATACAAATGGAGTCGCCATTGCGGCGCAACTCACAACCCCGCTCGCCCAATTTAAGAATGATGGTGCGCGGCGACTGCGCCACGAGCGAGTCCGCAAGAATCGCGGCTTCGGTTTCATTCGGCGTCAGTATGTCCACTGTCTCGAGCAATTCCCGAGGCAATCCCGATGGGGGCGCGGGGGCGGGATCGAGAATCACCCGAGCGTTCCGTTGCTTGGCAAAGCGCGCGGCGGCAATTACGGTTTCGATCGGCGTTTCCAGTTGCAGTAGCGCAACCGCGCATCCATCAAACACATCTCCAACATCCGCGGGACGAAGGGAATCATTGGCCCCCGGCACAACGACAATACGAATTTTCACCACTCTCGGAAACGGCAATCAGCGCCACACCGCTCGCTCCCGTTACAGCGCTTACGCCGTCAATGCCGCAACCAACGCTCGCCAGATTCTCTCGCATCTGCCGGCCAAACTCGTCCTCCCCGACGCGTCCCACCATGGCCACGGAGCCCGCAAGTTTTGCCGCCGCATACGCCTGGTTGGCGCCTTTACCGCCGGGCGAAGTAAAAAACTTGCTGCCAATAATCGTTTCGCCAACGCCCGGAATTCGCGGCGCAACCGCGACCAAATCCATGTTCAAACTGCCCACGACTACGATTTTGGCCATGTATTCAAATCTAGCTACTTTGCCTCGCCAAACACAGCACTTTTTAGTCGCGGATCGGTAAGTTGCCGTAAACGTTTCTTACGGACGTTTCATCCACTTCTCATACTCGCGCGTATGCCGTGATTCCAAATTCACTTCCCGGCCCGCGATAAACATTTGCCGGATATTCGTCCTAGCCTCAAGCGGATCGCCATCCGTCAGAATCAAATCTCCGAACTTGCCTTTCTCGATCGAACCCAGCCGATCCCCCACCCCCAATATTTCCGCGCTGTTAATAGTCAGAGCCTTGAGCGCTTCCTCGCGCGGCAACCCAAAAGCCGCCGCCTGCGCAGCTTCAAAACCCACATTGCGCGCAAACTGGACGTCAAAAGTTCCAAAGCAAATTTTCACTCCAGCGCGATAGAACTGGGCGGCCAGCGCATACGGCGCATCATAGGGATCGTCGTCCCGCATGGGCAGTTGAAACGCGCGGCCGAGAATAACCGGGATATGCCGCTCCTTCAACAGCGGCCCGGTACCGCCGATCTCGCGCGGATCGGAAATAATGATCTTCACTTTTTCTTTGTCCGCGAATGTCACGGCATCCCGGATCGAGCGCTCGCGCTCGGCCCGAATTGCAAGCGGCTCCTGGCCGTCGAGCACCGGAATCATCGCTTCAAGCCGTAGGTCGCGCCGGAAATCGGCGCCCGCCGCTGCCATTGCCTTTTGATAACGGCGCGCTTGTTCGAAGAACTCGCTTAGCTCGTGAAGCCGCGCGGTATATCGCCGTTCCTCTGCTTTGAACGGCGCAGGCGGAGTGTTCGCCTGGCGCGGCGCAGTTTCGAGTTCCGGAAACAGCAGGTCCATCACCGCGCCGGGCTTTACCGTCATTTCTTCCCAAGTCCAGCCGTCCAAGTGCATCAGCGCACCCTGGCCCGTGATCAGAATTCCGCCGGCGGACGCGGGCCGCCTGCCACCGCTTCCGGGCAAGCTGATCACGCTGGTGATGCCAGCCGCGCGCGTCACTTCCACGTGTTCGCTCGACGGATTGAAGACCGTCGCCGCCCGCAGCTCCGGATTGAACAAGCCGACTTCATCGAGATCGACCGTATCGCGCAAGGCCTGGATCTCGACCAAGCCGACATTCGTGGCCGCGTTGATCAGGCCGGGATAGAGCTGCAATCCCCGCGCATCGATTGTCCGGATCGCGCCGCGCGGCGCCAGCTTCGGGCCGATTTCCGCAATCCGCCCATCCAGAACCAACACGGAGCTGTTCTGAATCTCGGGCCCTGTAACCGGATGAATCGTGACGTTACGAATCAGAACCGAATTGGAATCCGCTGCCGGCGCCGCCGCACACCAAAGACAAACAAGCGTGGCCGTTAGAAAGAGTTTCATCGTCGAGTCGGCAGATGCTGCGCGCCATTGTCCTTATCTTCGAGCGCCCTCTTCTTACGCTCGAAATCGGGCCGCGTCTCCAGATCCTTGTCCCGATCGAAGTACTGGTGCCCATCGATCCAAACCCGCAGCGCCTTTGAATAATTCGAAAGCGGATGGCCATCGAACAGCGCCAGGTCAGCCGATTTTCCCACTTCAATCGATCCCACTTTATCGTCGACGCCGAGCTGCCTGGCGGGATTGATCGTCACAAGCGCCAACGCTTCGGCCTCGCTCAATCCTCCGTACCGCATGCTCTTGGCGGCTTCAAGATTCAAATGCCGCTGCAGCTCATCCGAATCCGAATTGACCGAAACGAGCACTCCTTTGCGCGTCAAGATCGCCACGTTGTAAGGCGTGGCGTCAAAAGCCTCGATCTTGTAAGACCACCAATCGCTGAAGGTCGAAACGCTCGCGCCATGCTCGGCAATCTCCCGCGCCACCTTGTATGCCTCAAGCGCATGCTGCAGCGTGCGAATCTTGAAGCCCATTTCATCGGCAACTCGCATGAGCATCAGAATCTCGTCCGCCCGGTAGCAATGCGCGTGTACATAGCGTTTGCCTTCCAAAACTTCGACGAGCGGCTCCAGCCGCAAATCCTTTCTGGGAGGAACCGGACGTTCTCCGCGCGCCACCCGCAGGCGGTAAGCCTGCCAGTCCGCCTGATAGTTCTTGGCCTCCACGAAACTCTGCCGGATAACCTCTTCCACGCCCATGCGCGTTCCCGGATAGCGGCGCTCGCCCGGACGCCCCGGCGAAAACACGGCCGGCGGCGTGTACCCTTGCCGTTTCGGATTTTCGCCGAGCGCGAATTTGATCCCCGGCTTCGCACCGGCAAACAGCATCTCCTGAGCCGTCTTGCCCCAGCGCAGCTTGATGACCACCGTTTGGCCGCCGATCGCATTGGCGCTGCCGTGCAGTACATTAGAGACCGTCAAACCGCCCGCCAGCGCGCGATAAATATTGATGTCCATGGGATCGATGACATCCTCGATATTCACCATCGAAGAATCGGAAACCGTGCCTTCATTCACGCCGCCCTCGATCGCCGTATGCGAATGACAGTCGATCATTCCCGGCATCAAAAATTTGCCCGAAGCATCCACAATCGTGGCTCCCGCGGGCGCGCTCAGGTTCTGGCCGACCGCGCTGATCTTGCCGTTTTCCACCAGCACGCTTCCATCCTGGAGCGTGCCTTTCGTGACGGTCAGCACCGTCGCGTTGCGGATAAGCAGCGCCTCGGCCGCGCCGCGCCAGCCCGTAGCCGCCAGAAGCAGCGCAATCAGAGAGAGCCGCATCAGTCGTGTACCTCTTTTTCCGGCTCGAATTTCTGGCCGTTCACAAAGACGTATTCAATAGTGGTTTTATCCTCGAACACGTCTCCTTTCGTGACCACCAGATTCGCGATTTTGCCGCGCTCGACCGTCCCCAGGCGATCGCCAACGCCGTACATTTCCGCCACGTTCCGGGTCAGCGCACGAACAGCATCGGCTCTCGGCAAGCCGGCGTCAATGGCTTTTTTCACCGCTTGCCGCAGCCCGGCCGCGGTATCGATTCCATCCGAATAGAACCCGAATTTCAGCCCTGCCTTGGCCAACAGGCCGGGCACCGTGGGCGCCTGCTCGCGCATGAGCAGCTCCCGATAATTCGGCGCGTCGTTCGGATCCCCATCGCGCGGTTTCTCCGGCCACTTTAAGCTGACCAGCAGCGGTACGCGCGTCTGCTTCAAAGTCTCGATGCGGCGATACGCCTCATGCAGACCATACAAGAGAACAGGCGTTTTTAATTCCGGCGCGAAGTTCAGCATGCGATCGATTTGCTGCGCTTCGTCCGCGGGCAGCAGCACGCGCGGGGACTCCGCCAGACCCTCGAGCGCATGATCGTATTCGGGGCGCGGCGTTTGCTTCGCTTGCTTGTAGTGGTCGAGATCGAGATAGAGCTGCCGGACGTACGCTATATTGCCCATCAGGGAAGCGGGAAATCCGCTGCTTGCCGGCCCTCGCGCTAACCGAAAGCTCACCTGCTGTCCAATCGGCTCGGCGATGACCATATCTCGCGCGCGCCCGCCCGCCAAGGCGATCATGGCCCCAAGCCCCTCGAAAATCCCGCGATCCGGAAAAGTGGCGGCGGCTGTAAATCCAGCACCGCGCACGGCCTCCAAACGGTGGTCCGCCGGGTCGAGTAAATCGGCGGCACGCTCGAACGAATACGTTTGCGGACGGTCTTCCGGTCCATGCGCGCGCGGCGCCGGCGTATTGGCCGCAGCCGCAAGGCCCCATCGGCTCAGGCCGTCGATAAAGCCGGGATAGACAGTCAGCCCCGCGCCTTCGATCACCCAGGCATCGCGCGGAATCGCGAGCCCGGCCCCGACGTCCTGGATCAAACCGTCGCGCAACAACACCGTCGCCTTCGGCAGATCTTCGCCGCTGACTGTTACCACCCGCGCATCCTTAATAGCTATAGCCGACGGAACTTCCGCCCGCAGGCTGGCGCAGGCGGCCAGCAATGTAACGGCAGCCGCGAATCGCGAGCGCCGCGCGCCAAGACTGACCCGTCTCATGGGGAAAGACAGTGTTCTAGTCACGGACTTATGAAGGAACTCTATTTTCCCACACCTGAACGCTTGCCGTGCATACTAAGAATCACGGCCATGAGCGGCTCTCCCTCGCCCTATCTCCGCGTGCACGCCGTCAACATTTTTGTGCGCGATCAGGAGCGAAGCCTACGATTCTATCTGGATCGGCTTGGGTTCAATCTGGCCTTTGACGCTCAGCTTCAATCCGGACAACGGTGGGTAGCCGTCTCGCCTCCCGACGGCTCCGCGGTGCTTACGCTGATCGCCCCCGATCCCGGCTCGCAGGAATACAAACTCATCGGCCGGCCCACGCAGGTTTCGTTTGTCACCGACGATGTCGCCGCCAAATTCCAGGAATGGAGAAGCCGCGGAGTTCGCTTTCGCCACACGCCGCGCCTGAGACGCATCAAATATGAGCAGCTTAAATACGAACAGCATGCGCCGGCTGCCGAACAAACACCGGTCTGGGGCGTGGTCTTCACGCGCTTTGAAGATGTCGATCGGAATTCGTTTGCGCTAGTGAGCTTCGATGAGGTAAGCCGCGCGCTTGAAGCGCAACGCCGCGCCGCCGCGGAGAAACTGGAGATCGAACGCCGCGCCGCCCAGGAACTGGAAATTGCCAGACAAGTCCAGGCGAGGCTTTTCCCGCAAACGCTGCCGGTCAGCAATACGCTCGAATATGCGGGCATGTGCATCCAGGCTCGCCAAGTCGGCGGCGACTATTACGATTTCCTGAATCTCGGACAAGAGCGCCTCGGTTTGGTAGTCGGCGATATAGCGGGGAAAGGAATCGCCGCCGCTCTCCTGATGGCGAACCTCCAAGCAAACCTGCGCAGCCAATGCGCCATCGCTTTGGATCGGCCGCAAGAGTTTCTACAGTCCGTGAACCGGCTCTTCTATGACAACACGGCCGATAGTGCCTACGCCACGCTGTTCTTTGCCGAGTACGACGACAAAGTACGGCGCTTGCGTTATGCGAACTGCGGGCATCTCTGCGCTCTTCTTCTCCGCAACGATCGCACTCTCGAACGCCTCGATTCCACCTGCTCCGTTCTGGGCCTATTCAAAGATTGGAATTGCTCGATTGGCGAATGCCGGCTCTCCCCCGGCGACACCCTCGCGCTCTACACCGACGGCATAACCGAATCGTTCAATGGCGCAGGAGAAGAATTCGGAGAGCAGCGTTTGGTTGCAGCGCTCCGCCGGCATCGCGGCTTATCGCCACAAGACTTGTTGGCGTCGATTCTCGATGAGGTGCGGCGGTTCAGTCCTCACGAGCAATACGACGACATCACATTGATCGTCGCCAGGTGCAACGAAAATTAATCGCCAATATTCCGCCCGCGGAACTGCTATCGTTTGGACGTGAAGTTTGGCGCGGCACTGCTGTTAATGGGTTATTTGCCGGCGGCTTGCGGAGCTTCCAATAAAGAATGGACACTAGTCCGGAGTCCGCATTTTGAGGTGTATTCGCAGGCGGGCGAGCGCGATGGCCGGTCTGCCTTGCTTTGGTTTGAGCAGTTGCGCGCGTTCTTTGTCCGCACATCGGCTACCGAAGCCGCCCGAGATCTGGAAAGCCACGGCCCGGTACGCGTGATTGGGTTTCAATCGGCAAAGGAGTATGCCGCGTTCCGCCTGCAACCGGCTGCGGACGCTTACTATGTCGGCGGCGAAGCGATGGATTATATCGTCATGCCGAGACTGGGTCCGGAAGAGTTTGGCGTGGCAGCGCATGAATACGCGCACCTTGTTCTGCATTCGCTACGGCTACGTCCACCGCCGTGGTTGGCGGAAGGTATCGCGGAGTTCTTTTCCACGGTTCGCATCGGTGAGAATGGTGGCCTGATTGGAGGCGATCTACCGATGCGAACGCGAACGTTGCGGCAGAGGCGGTGGATCCCGCTGGCGCAATTGCTGGCACTGCCCGCGAACTCCCCAATGCGAGCCGATCGAGATACAGCCGATGTTTTCTACGCGGAGAGCTGGGCGTTGACTCAAATGCTAATCTTCTCGCCGGCATACGCGGCCCGATTCAGCCAACTATGGGAGGCAGCGCAAACCGGGGCTTCCGATGCGGAAATGCTTGCCCGTGTTTACGGGAAAACGCTAAGCGGGATTACCGCAGACTTGCGCGATTGGATACAGAGGCCGACATCTGCTGTGCCGCTTCCTGGTGTTCCGAATGTGAATCACCACGTTCAGGTTTCCGAATTGACCGGTTTTGAATCGCGCTTGATGATCGCGGATTTGCTGCTCGCCTGTGCTGACCTGGGCCGTGCGAAGACGGCGTACAGCGCATTGGCAAACGAGCGGCCGCAGGATGCCAGAGTAGCCGCCGCCTTGGGAAATGTTGCACTGCGGGAGGGCGACCGGAGCACGGGGCGAGAGCAGTGGAAGCGTGCGATGCAGCTCGGAATCCGGGATGCAACGCTGTACTATCAATACGCGATTCTGGCGGAAGATGCGAATGTGCCGGCATCGGAAATCGAGAACGCATTGAGGCGAGCCGTTGAGTTGAGATCGGATTTCGACGATGCGCGATACAAGCTGGGATTGCTCGAAAACAATCGCGGCCAGTATGCGGCGGCTCTGGAACAGTTTCGAGCCATGCGTTCCCTGCCTGCGGAACGAGCGTATGGATACTGGACCGCGGTAGCATCCGCTTTGACCGAAACGGATCGGCGTGAAGAAGCCAAGGATGCGGCTGGCAAAGCAATGCAATACGCAGCGAATGCGGCGGAGCGCGCTTCGGCATCACGGTTGGCGTATGCCGCCGAAACGGACTTGACGGTTCAGATTTCTCACGACGCGAATGGCAAGTTGCAGATGGTTACCGCGCGGAAGCCGCATGGGAGCGACGATTGGAATCCGTTCATTGAGCCTGGCGACCGCATCGTCTCTATAGAAGGGCAAATTCGCAAGGTGGAATGCAGTGCCGGGAAAATCACCGGGTTTCAGGTAGCGACTGCATCCACGGCTCTCGAAGTTGCACTGCCTGATCCGTACCGCGTGCTCATTCGCGGCGGCACTCCCGAGTTCGTCTGTGGCGCCGATGACGAGAGGAAAGTTGCCATCCAGTATGCCGCGGTTGAGAAACGCGCGGCGGTAGACGGCGTCTTGCGTGGAATGCAGTTTCGATAAATCACGCTGCGCGGCTATCCTCGATTTGTTTTATAATGTATAGGAAATGTTTGGCCGCGATTACCTCGGCGAGTTTGAACATATTATTCTTCTTGCACTCATACGGCTGGAAGATCAAGCCTACGGCGTTACCGTTCGGCAGGAGATTCAATCTCGTATTCGACGTGAAGTATCGATTGGCGCGGTATATGCCACTCTCAATCGCCTAGAGACGAAGGGTTACCTCAAGTCTTTCCATGGCGATCCTACCCCGGAACGTGGCGGACGCTCGAAGCGATTCTTCCGTATTACTGCTAAAGGATTGACAGCTGTTCACCGCACGCATCGCGCGCTCCGGAACATGACCGAAGGTCTCGACTTCGTTCGGAGTTACTCATGAGTTCTCAAAGAGATTTCGGCGGGCCTTCGCGTATGGCCGTCTGGCTGCTCAGCCTGCTTGCTCCCGTTGGAGAGGCAGAATCGATCGTAGGCGACCTGCTCGAGGAGTTCTCACAGCTCGCGTTGAGATCGGGCGTTCCGTTCGCCCGCCGCTGGTATTGGCGGCAGACCGTGAAAACCATCCCGTCTCTTCTCGTAGCCGGGCTCCGTAGCGCTCCCTGGACAATCGGCGCAGTCGTAATCGGCGGGTTTCTACTGCGATGGTTCATCTCATGGTGGTCCAATCCGGCAATAAACCGGACAATCGAAGCAGTTCTCGAGAGATATCAGGTTTACGAATACGACCCTCACGTTTATATCTTCTGGCTGACGCATACCATGTTGTTCGAGCGCTTCATTGTAAATGCGCTAACCGGCATCGCCGTTGCAGTCGCCGTTAAAGAGCGAGAGATGACGGCGACAGTGATGCTGGCCCTTCTCGGCGATGCGCTGGCAGTGCAAGCCACCTGGATGACAGTGGCCAGAACTGGGGACCAAGGCGTGCTGTGGACGCTTCCCTGGTCTTTCGCATTCTCAGCGGCTATTGTTATTGGAGGAGCGATCGTCCGAATGCGTAGATTGCGCACGGCGACTAGGCCATCGGCTACTTAAATTTTCTGGCGGTAGCCGGAACCGGAGAAACATATTTCCAGCGCACCACACGCCCGGCCGCAAACCGCTTTATCGCTGAGCCGCGACACGAAAGGGCGCGACCTTTGCAACGAGCGCCGGAGCGGGTTTCAGGTAGCGACTGCATCCACGGCTCTCGAAGTTGCACTGCCTGATCCGTCCCGCGTGCTCATTCGCAGCGGCACTCCCGAGTTCGTCTGTGGCGCCGATGACGAGAGGAAAGTTGCAATCCAATATGCGGCGATTGAGAAACCCGCGTCAGTAGACGGCGTCTTGCGTCGAATGCAGTTTTGATAATTCCTTTCGGTCGCTCTCGAATATCTTCCAATCTGGGCCTCTCTTGCGGTCGGAGAACTTGGCCAGCTATTTGCACGCGCTACTTCCGTGGTCAGCTAGCCCGAAATGCTCGTGCGTTCGCATCGCTGATCCACTTCTTGACGGAGTTGCTCGCTGCGCCGCAACAGAATCCCCTCGTGCCGCATCAACGGGACTACGTTAAACGATGACCGCTTCCTCCTGGTGGATCTTGCGTGCAAGCTTTACTTTCCGGGCATTGTCCAATCGATCGCGTAATGCTGGAAATTCGACCTGTTCTTCTTGGCGTGCATGAGGCTCTATCTGTTCACGCAAGCCCCGTACGGCCTTCGACCAGCCCTCGTTAGACTTGATGGACTGCTCAAGATCGAACAGCAGAACCTTCATGCGGCCGTGCTCTTCATACAGTTTGAGGGCTGCATCCGCCCGCTCGGTATCGTCTGTTAGCATTGGATACACCACATCTTCTTCGGCCATTGCGTGTTTGGCCAGCTTACGCTTGAATAGGTAAAACAGCATTCCTCTACGCAAGGCGCGAGCGTCGCTCGCGTGTTCCATCTGATCGAGCAGAGCGAGCAACTCGCGGTGCTCGCGTATCAGGCCGGCAAACGGATCCTGCCCCATCGCGCCCCGGGCTGCTCCGTTCGCATTCGCTATGAGAATCGGGACCAATCGGCCGGCGAGCGCGCCTCCAAGTGCTCCTAATCCTACTAGGGCCCAGGGGTGCAATCGTGTCGTGTTTTGCAGTGAATAAGACATCTCGTGTACGTGGACGAGCCTGGCCGTTCCTCATCTCACTGGTACTTCTCGGAGTGACGGCCTTCCGGGCTGATTCTTCTCGCTTCTGCGCAGGAACTCGACGAGATAGTCTTTCCACACAGCGGCTTGGATATGTGTGCCATCTCCGTGCGTAGCATCGGAAATAGGAGTGAGGATGAACTTGGCATGAGGCATTCTCGTGACAAGTTTTTCGGCAATAGCTGTCCGCGGAGTTGATCCAGAGGACGGGTGCCGTGATTGCGCTTAGTTTCTGCTCCGGGTTGTAGCTGCGTGACGCATCGACATCGTAGAGGAAATCATTGGGGTCGATGTGAGCGCTGAGACGATCGAGAGTTCGATCGACATGGCGAGCCGAGCATGCCGGAGTGTACCGAAGGTGATATTATGCCCCGATTGCCAAGGGAGCGGCGGAAGGGTCTTATGGCTTCGTGGATACGGGCGGCAGTTTCACCACACTGGATGTCCCCGGGGCTTTGTCCACCCAAGGAGGTTTCGGCATCAACGACGGCGGTCAGATCGTGGGATGGTGTTCGACGCGACTGGGGAGCATGGCTTCTCGCTACACCCGTTCCCGAACCCCTAGTTCACTCGCTTTGGCTCGTCGCCCTACTTGCGATGGCCGGCCGTCGAAAAACGGGCCACCTGTCCATCAAATACGGCTATCGAAAAGTAGCGCTAGCCTGGAGAAGAATTGTTTAACCTAAAAGCGTCTTTGCCGAACACCTCGGCCGAAAGACACAAAGATACAATGTTCTTCCGCTCTCAATCTGCAAGAACTATCAGACCGTAAAGCTTTTACCGCAACTGCAGCTTCGTTTTGCGTTCGGATTATTCCAAACGAAGGCGCTCTCCATCAGCGATTCGGTAAAATCGAGGGTAAGGCCATCTAGAAACGGATAGCTTTTAGGATCTACATAAACCCGTACGTCCTCGAATTCCATAACGCTGTCTTTGGCCTTTGGCGCGGGGTCAAGCCGGAAAATATAGCTCATCCCCGAACATCCGCCACCCTGCACGCCAAGCCGCAGGCCGCCCGGGCAATTATGCTGGGTCAGCAACTGCCTGGTCCGTCGAATTGCACTTTCCGTGAGCGTAATCATCGCGTCTCTGCTCCATTGTAGCGAATCTTGACTTAAATGTACAGATTAGGTAGCCTGGAGTAAGCGCACTGATTTTAGGCGTACTATGGCTACACAACTCAACTCGATCGAGACACTCGCCAGCCAGGAATACAAATGGGGTTTCGTCACCAATATAGACGCCGATTCCGTTCCTCCCGGTCTTAACGAAGATACGATTCGTCTGATTTCCGCCCGCAAAAACGAGCCGCAATTCATGCTCGACTGGCGCCTCAAGGCGTACCGCCAGTGGCTCACCATGAAAGAGCCCACCTGGGCGAACGTGCATTATCCGGCGATCGATTATCAGAAGATCATTTATTACTCCGCGCCTAAGACCAACAAGGACCGTCCTAAGAGTCTCGACGAAGTCGATCCCGAGCTGCTCGCGACCTACGAAAAACTTGGAATTCCGCTGCGCGAACGTGAGCTCCTCTCTGGCGTCGCCGTCGACGCGGTCTTCGATAGCGTGTCGGTCGGTACGACGTTTAAGAAGAAACTTTCCGAGCTCGGCATCATCTTTGGTTCGTTTTCCGAAGCCGTCCAGGAGCATCCCGAGCTCGTGCAAAAATACCTCGGCACGGTGGTGCCCCATTCGGATAATTTCTTCGCGGCGCTCAATGCAGCCGTATTCAGCGACGGCTCCTTCTGCTACATCCCGAAAGGCGTCCGCTGCCCGATGGAGCTGTCCACCTATTTCCGCATCAATGCCAAGGACACCGGGCAGTTCGAGCGCACTCTCATCGTTGCCGACGAGGGCGCCTACGTCAGTTATCTCGAAGGCTGCACCGCTCCGATGCGCGACACCAATCAACTGCACGCAGCGGTTGTGGAATTGGTGGCCCTCGATAACGCCACAATCAAGTATTCGACCGTTCAAAACTGGTATCCGGGCGACAAGGAAGGCAAAGGCGGAATCTACAATTTCGTCACGAAGCGCGGCAAGTGCCTGGGCGTGAATTCAAAGATTTCCTGGACGCAAGTCGAGACCGGCTCCGCAATCACCTGGAAATATCCAAGCTGCCTGTTGCTCGGTGACAATTCCGTCGGCGAGTTCTACTCCGTCGCCCTGACGAATAATCGCCAGCAGGCCGACACCGGAACGAAAATGATTCACGCCGGGAAAAACACGCGCAGCACGATTGTTTCGAAAGGCATTTCGGCGGGCCATGGCCAGAACACCTATCGAGGCGCGGTGAAAATCCTCAAGGGGGCGGCTGGGGCCCGAAACTATTCGCAGTGCGATTCCATGTTGCTTGGCGACCAATGCGGCGCGCATACGTTCCCGTATCTCGAAGTTAAGAACACATCCTCGAGCGTCGAGCATGAAGCGTCCACGTCCAAGATTGGCGAGGATCAGATCTTTTATTGCCGGCAGCGCGGCATTTCCACGGAAGATGCCGTTAGCATGATCGTCAACGGCTTCTGCAAAGAAGTCTTTCGCGAGCTGCCGATGGAATTTGCCGTCGAGGCACAAAAATTATTGGGCGTCAGCCTGGAAGGAAGCGTTGGATAGTCGATTGGAAAACCCAATTCTCCAGATCAAGAATTTGCATGCAAAGGTGGCCGGCAGGGAGATCCTGCGCGGGATCGACCTGACCGTCAACCCGGGTGAAGTACACGCCATCATGGGGCCAAATGGCTCCGGCAAGAGCACGCTCGCGCAAGTGATCGCCGGCCGCGATCTCTACACCGTCACGGAGGGCGAAGTCATTTACGAAGGGCAAGACCTGCTCGCCCTTTCTCCCGAGGAGCGCGCGCAAGAAGGAATATTTCTCGCCTTCCAATATCCGGTCGAAATTCCGGGCGTGAGCAACCTGTATTTTCTAAAGGCGGCGCTGAATGCCGGCCGCAAAAAGAAGGGCCAGCCGGAGTTGGACGCCATGGAATTTCTCGCGCTGGTTCGGCGCAAGATAACGCTGATGGAAATGGAAGAGAGTCTGCTGAATCGCGCCGTCAACGCCGGATTTTCAGGCGGTGAAAAGAAACGGAACGAGATCTTTCAGATGGCGGTTCTCGAGCCGCGCCTCGCGCTGCTCGATGAGACCGATTCCGGACTCGACATAGACGCCTTGAAAGTCGTGGCGAACGGTGTCAATACGCTGCGCGCCCCGGACCGCGCCATAGTGGTGATTACGCATTACCAGCGCCTGTTGAACCACATCGTTCCCGACTATGTCCACGTTTTGGCCGAAGGGCGGATCGTGCGGTCGGGCGACAAATCACTTGCCTTGACGCTCGAAGAAAGCGGCTACGCGGGCATTGAGGAATTGGCGGAGATCGCGCAGTGATTGCTACCAGAGCTCCGGAGTTGTTATCCGGGATTCGCGAACGAGCCGCGGAACGCTTTCGTGCGGGGGGCTTCCCTACCACGCGCGATGAAGAGTGGCGTTTCACCAATGTTGCGCCAATCGCCAAAGCCAATCTTCCAGTCGCCGCGCCGCAGGTGAGTGGCTACAGCCTGCGCGCGGCTCTGGAACTCCATCCCGAACTGATCGAAGAACATCTGGGCCGCTACGCAAGCGACGCCGATAACCCCTTCGTTGCTCTGAACACGGCAAATTTCGAGGACGGCGCGTTCTTGCACGTTCCGAGGAATACGGTCGTTGAGGAGCCGGTTTGGATCGATTTCACCGGGGTTTCAGGACACGCAACTCATCCACGCAACCTGATCGTAGTCGGCGCAGGCAGCCAGGTTCGCATCGTCGAAAAATACACCGGCGCGGACCGGTATTTTACAAACGCAGTTACTGAAATCATTGTCGGCGAAAATGCGACAGTAGAGCACGTCAAGCTCGAAGAAGAAAGTCCCGATTCTTATCACGTCGCGACGATTCAGGTCTACCAGGCGCGCAATTCCAACTTCAAATCGCATAACATCTCACTCGGCGGTTTGCTCGTACGCAACGACGTAAATGGAGTTCTGTCAACCGGCTGCGAAGGCACGCTCAACGGGCTCTATCTCACCAAGGGCCGCCAGCACGTGGATAATCATACGGCGCTCGATCATGCCGCGCCGAACGCCGCGAGCCACGAACTCTATAAAGGCATCATGGATGGCGCTTCGAGCGCCGTATTCAACGGTAAGATTCTTGTCCGTAAGGACGCACAAAAAACCGACGCCAAGCAGACCAACAAGAACCTGGTGCTTTCGGAAAACGCGGTGATCAACACGAAACCTGAGCTGCAAATTCTAGCCGACGATGTGCGCTGCACCCATGGCGCTACGGTCGGCCAGCTCGATGAAGAAGCGCTCTTTTACCTGCGCGCCCGAGGCATCGGCCAGACGGATGCGCGCGATCTTCTGATTTATGCTTTCGCGCGCGATGTCATCGACCGCATCGGCATTCCGAGCGTCCGCGAGTACCTGGAAAAGGCGCTCTTTGAATCCTTCGAACACTCGCGCCGCTTGACGGAGGCCGGCTCATGAGCGCGCATGCGGAGCTGCTGCGCGATCCGGCTACTGTTTTCGAAGTCGATCGGATCCGGGAAGATTTCCCGATTCTCCACGAAAAAGTTCATGGCAAGCCGCTGGTGTATCTCGACAATGCCGCGACTAGCCAGAAACCGCAAGCGGTTATCGATTCGCTCGTCGACTACTACTCGCACTACAACGCCAACGTACATCGGGCCGTGCATCTGCTGAGCGCTCGTGCCACCGAAGCTTGCGACATAGCCCGTGAAAAGGTCCGCGCTTTTATCAACGCTGCATCCACGAATGAAATCATCTTCGTGCGCGGCACAACCGAAGCGTTGAACCTTGTCGCGCAGACCCACGGCCGTCGGAATATTCAAGCGGGCGACGAAGTGCTGATCTCGGGTCTGGAGCACCATTCGAATATCGTCCCCTGGCAGATGCTCTGCAACGAGAAGCAGGCCCATCTGCGTGTAGTACCGATCGATGAAGCCGGCGTCGTCTCGCTCGAAAGCTTCGCGAAAGCGTTGAACGCCCGCACCCGGCTAGTGGCTGTCTCGCACGTATCGAACGCTTTGGGAACGATAAATCCGCTAGCCGAGATGATTGAGCTGGCGCACCGCTGGAATGTTCCGGTGGTGGTGGACGGCGCGCAGGCCGTGCCGCACATGCGTGTGGATGTGCGCGCTCTCGATGCCGATTTCTACGCGTTCTCGGGGCATAAGCTGTTTGGACCCACCGGCATCGGGGTTCTCTATGGCAAAGAAAAGTTGCTCGAAGCCATGCCGCCGTTCCAGGGTGGCGGTGACATGATCCGCTCAGTCACTTTCGAGAAGACAGAATACAACGTTTTGCCTTACAAGTTTGAAGCAGGCACGCCGGACGTGGCGGGCATTGTGGGCCTCGGCGCGGCGATTGATTATGTCAACGGTATTGGCCTTGACGCCATTGCCACCTATGAGCACGAGTTGCTCGAGTATGGGACGCAAGCTGTGTCGCGTTTGAACGGCGTTCGGATCGTGGGAACCGCGCCGCAAAAGGCAAGCGTAATTTCGTTCGTTATCGATTGCGCGCATCCACACGATGTCGGTACGATTCTCGACGGCGAGGGCATCGCGGTGCGAACCGGCCACCACTGTGCGCAGCCTGTGATGGACCGCTTTCAGATCGCCGCCACGACCCGAGCCTCCCTGGCCTTCTACAACACTAGGGCAGAGATAGACGAGCTCGTAAGTGGCATCCGCAAAGTACAGGAGTTTTTCTCGTGACTTCGGATCTGAACGATCTCTATCAGGAGACGATCATCGACCACAGCAAGCGGCCCCGCAACAAGGGCGCGCTCGAGCATGCGACGCACCGCGCCGAAGGCTACAATCCGCTCTGCGGCGATCGCGTCACGATCGAGCTCAAAATCGAGAACGGCCGCATTGCCGGGGTTAGCTTCCAGGGATCCGGGTGTGCCATCTCGACGGCGTCGGCTTCGCTGATGACTGAAGCGCTACGCAGCAAGACACCGGAAGAAGCCGAACAAACTTTCGAGAAATTTCACGATATGTTGACAGAGGACAAGTTGCCCGCGGCCGACCTCGACAAGCTGGCGGTGTTTTCGGGCGTTCGTCAATATCCGATGCGGGTCAAGTGCGCGACGCTTGCATGGCACACCTTGCGCGCCGCGCTTCACGGCGAAGGCAAAGCTGTATCTACGGAGTAAGAATGTCTCAAGATTTGCGCGGCCCTATCGTTGAGGCGCTGAAGACTGTCTACGATCCGGAGATTCCGGTCAACATCTACGAACTGGGACTCATTTACGACATCCAGATCGTGGGTGAAGGGGACGTCCTCGTCAAAATGACGTTGACCGCGCCGAATTGCCCTGTCGCAGAAATCATGCCGAATCAGGTGAAGCAGAAAATTCTCGCTGTCCCGGGTGTAACGTCTGCCGAGATCGATCTGGTTTTCGATCCGCCCTGGGACCGCGACAAAATGTCGGATGCGGCGAAGCTGGCCCTGGGTTTTGATTTGGCCCCCAGCTTGGGACGCCACGTTGTACCGCTCTCAAAATTGCAGCGATGAAGCTCAGCTCTCACGACGAATACGGATTGCGCTGTCTTTTGCAGGTCGCGCGCCAAGGCGGCGATGGGAGCGCCACCATTCCGGAAATCAGCCGGCGCGAGGGGATCTCACCGGCCTATGTAGGCAAACTGATGCGTATTCTGCGCAAAGGCGGCTTTGTGACATCCGTGCGCGGCAAGACAGGCGGTTACACACTCGCGCTTCCTCCGGAACAGATCCGCGTGGCCGACGCGTTGGCAACGCTGGGCGGTCGAATTTACGGGGACGATTTCTGCAGCCGGCACTCCGGCTGCGCCGCCACCTGCCCCCATTCGACCGACTGCTCTATCCGCTCTCTTTGGCGCTCCCTGCAAGGCGCTATTGACGGCCTGTTGCGCACCATGACGATTCGCGATCTGTTTTTACCCGAGTCACAAGCTCTAACAAATTTTCAAGCCATTGATAACGTTGCCGGAAAACGCCGTTCCCGTGTCAGAGCGAGCGGCCCGCGTGTTATTAGTCGGCCATGAAATCCAATAAAAACCAAACCAAGGCTGTAGCTGTGCCGATGCTAAAAGAGTTGGCGAAGCGCCTGAAGGCGCCAGTGGATTCCAAGCCGCTTAAGCAGGCCGCTCTTTACCAGGACGCGGGCAATGGCTATAACGGCAACTTCACTTTCCCTCAAGACTAAGGGTGCGGGGCGCGTCTTCGGGCGCGCCTCTTTCTTTCTTCCGCCTATCCGCTAAACTGATCCTTCGGTGAAGCGAAAAACCACATATCGCGACGCGGGGGTCGATATCAATGAAGCCGATCGTACGGTCGAGTTCATCAAGCGCCACGCCGCCAAGACGCTGACGCCGGGTGTTCTGACTTCGATCGGTAGTTTCGGCGCGGGCTTCTCGCTCAAAGGCTGGCGCGACCCGGTGCTCGTGAGTTCGGCCGACGGTGTCGGCACAAAATTAAAGATCGCTTTCGCCACCGGGCGGCACGATACAGTGGGCGAAGATCTTGTAAACCACTGCGTCAACGATATTGCCGTGCAGGGAGCGAAACCGCTTTTCTTCCTCGACTATTTCGCTGTCGGGCGGCTCGATGCGCAAGTGTGCGGCAGCGTGGTAGCCGGCATCGCGCGGGGCTGCAAGCGCAACGGTTGTGCGCTGATCGGCGGCGAGACGGCGGAAATGCCCGGCATGTACGCGCACGGCGAATACGATCTCGCCGGATTCATCGTCGGCGCGGTAGAGCGCAAGCGCATGCTGACCGGAGCCGAAATCGAAGCCGGCGATTTGCTGCTCGGGCTTCCGTCCCAGGGTCTTCATACCAACGGCTATTCGCTTGCCCGCAAGCTCTTATTTGAGATCGCCGGGCATAAGCTCAACGCGAAACTGCGGGAACTCTCCGGCACGCTCGCCGACGAGTTGCTCAAAGTTCACCGCTCCTATCTCGCGCCGATTCAGGCTGTGCATCACGCCAAATACCTCAAAGGAGCCGCGCACATTACGGGGGGCGGACTGACCGACAATATTCCGCGCATTTTGCCCCCCGGCTTGGCCGCCGAAATTGACAGAACCTCTTGGCCAAGGCAGCCGATATTCGAGCTTTTGAAACGCATTGGGGATGTTCCCGAAGAGGATTACCGCCGCACGTTCAATCTCGGGGTCGGCATGGTCCTTGTTGTGGCAGAAAAGAAAATTGGGTTCGTTTCGCAAATTCTGCGGAAGATGCGCGAGCCGTTTTATCAGATCGGCCGCGTCTCGAAGCTTTCCTCGCCCCGCGGCGCAAGGGTCGTCTACTTGTGAAGCTCGGTATCCTGTTGTCCGGCCGCGGCTCGAATTTCGAGGCCATCGCCCGCAACGTTTTGAGCGGCAAGCTCGCTTGCGAGATTGGGTTCGTTTTTTCAAATCGGGCCAATGCGCCCGGCCTCGCGCTTGCCCGCAAGCTTGGCTTCCCCTCCGCCTCGATCGAATCGAGAGGCATCGATCGGGCCGAATTCGACGCGCAAGTTGTTGATTTGCTGCGGGCGCATCGCGTCGAGCTCGTTTGTCTCGCCGGCTACATGCGCCTGCTCAGCGGGCATTTCGTTTCGCAATTTCCCGAGCGCATCCTGAATGTTCACCCTTCCCTGCTGCCGGCGTTCCCGGGCTTGGATGCGCAGTTTCAGGCGCTCGCCCATGGCGTGAAAATCGCCGGCTGCACCGTGCATCTGGTGGATGAAAGCCTCGACAGCGGACCGATTCTGCTGCAAGCCGCGGTGCCGGTCTTCGATGACGATACTCTTGAGGCCCTGTCAGAGCGCATATTGGTCGAGGAACACAAAATTTATTCAGAGGCGATAGCTTGGGTCGCTCGCGGCAACTATCGCATAGAGGGCCGGCGGGTAATTAAAACATGTTCAAACGCGTAATCGTAGTTCTCGTAGTCGCCGCGCTGGCGGTTTTTGCCTGGTTCTGGGTATCCGGGAAAGAGGCGGAGCTGAAGTTCGCCCACCCTGTGTCTGCTATCGGCACAGTCACTCCAATCGTTGTCGAAGTGGACGATCCCGCCGGCGTCAAATCGTTTTCAGCGTCGGTCGAGCAGGAGGGTCACAGCCAGCTCGTCTACGAAGACAAGACCAAGTCGCGGCAGAAGAGCCGGGTGTATTCGTTCACCGCGGGGAAGCAGCAGGCGGCATTTCTAAAGGAAGGTCCGGCGAAAATCGTGGTCAAAGCTACGACGAACGATTTTCGCAGCGCCACGAAAACGTTTTCGCAAGAGGTCCAGGTCGTACTGAAGCCACCGACCGTTGTCGCCGACGGCCGGCAGCATTACATCAACCAAGGCGGGGCGGAACTCGTGACGTTGGATTTGGGTGGCAACTGGACCGAAGCGGGCGTGCGTGTCGCGAACTATTCCGCAGGCACATTCCCAATGCCCGGCGAGCCGGATGCGAGCAATCATCGGTTTTCACTGTTTCCTTTTCCATGGAACGTCGCGGCCGACACTCTTCCAGTGGCCTTCGTGCGCAACGGCGCCGGAACTGAGGTCACGACAAGTTTTTGGGTCAAGGTATTTCCCAAGACATTTCGATCGAGCAATATTCAACTCACCGACAAGAACATGCAAAAAGTGGTCGGCGAACTGGACCCGGGCGGAACCGGCAGCCTGGCGGAGCGTTTCGTGAAACTGAACCGCGGACTGCGCGAAGCCAATGCAGACACGATCTACGCTTTGCGAAAGAACACTGAAAACCGCATTTTGTGGTCCGGCGCTTTCGTGCCCGTGAAAGGCGCGCGCGAATCGTACTTCGCCGACCGCCGCAGCTATATCTACAACGGCAAGAAGATCGACGAGCAAGTACACCTCGGTTACGACCTGGCGCAAACCGCCAACACTCCCGTGAAAGCGGCCAACTCCGGAAAGGTGATCTACGCGGACCGCTTAGGAATTTACGGGAATTGCGTGATCATCGATCACGGCTATTCGCTCGAAAGCCTGTATGGCCACATGAGCCAGATCGGCGTGAAGGTGGGCGACAGGGTGACGAAAGAGCAGCAGATCGGAATTAGCGGTTCGACGGGAATGGCCTTTGGTGATCACGTGCATTTCAGCATGCTGGTTGCCGGGTACCAGGTAGATCCCAAAGAATGGTGGGACGAGCACTGGATTCACGATCGAATCTTGAGCAAGATCGGCTCGCCGGCGGAAAGGCAGAGCGTGAGCGCTCCACCGCCCGCCGCCAAACATAGGAAAGCCCGAGGGCGGAAATAGCCGACGCTACTTCTTTTCGTCGCCCGATTCGCCTTCGGCTCCCTCGCGGGTTTGCTTCAAGCGTTCTTCGCGACGCGCGGCTCTTTCGGCGGCGCGCTTGACCAGTTCGGAGCCGACCAGTTCCAACTTGGCGGTTTCCGCGCCGTCGCCTTTGCGCCAGCCCAGTTTGACCACGCGGGTGTAGCCGCCGTTGCGCTGATTAAAGCGTGGGCCGAGCTTCTCAAACAGCTTTTCGACCGAGGCCGGCGTAAGAAGAAAGGCAGCCGCCTGACGCCGAGCATGCAAGTTGTCCTGCTTGGCAAGCGTGATCATGCGCTCGACCAGCGGCCGTGCGGCTTTCGCCTTTTCGACCGTAGTGGTGATGCGCTCTTCTTCGATAATGTTCGTCACCAGGCCGCGCAATAAAGCACGCCGGGCGCTGACATTCCTTTTAAGCTTGGAGCCGGCCTTGCGATGCCGCATGATTATTCTTCCGCCTCGGCGTAGTTATCCTGTCCGTAATCGGTATGCGAGGGCGGCGGCATCCCACCGACCAAGCGGCCCTGCGGATCGAATTTCATACCGAACGAGAGGCCCAGACCCGACAGGATTTCCTTGATCTCGTTCAGGGACTTGCGGCCAAAGTTCTTGGTGCGCAGCATCTCGGACTCGCTCTTCTGCACCAGGTCGCCGATGGTCTGAATATTGGCGTTCTTGAGGCAGTTGTAAGAACGAACGCTGAGTTCCAGCTCTTCCACCGAGCGGTTCAGCACTTCGTTCATCTGGTTGATGGCGCGCTCTGCCGGCTCTTCCGCAACTTCGGGCGTTTCTTCGAAATTGATGAAGATAGTCATGTGATCTTTGAGCAGCTTGGAAGCTTGACCGATGGCGTCCTGCGGCGAGATCGCGCCGTTGGTCCATACTTCGATGGTCAGTTTGTCGTAATCCGTATTTTGACCGAGACGAGCGGCTTCGACCGTGTAGATAACCTTGCGGACGGGCGAGTGAACCGAATCGATCGGGATGTAGCCGATCGGTAGATCTTCGTCGTAATTGCGATCGGCCGAGACATAACCGCGGCCGCTCTTGATGCGCATTTCGATATGCAGCTTGCCGCCTTCGCCGACGGTCGCGATATGCAGGTTACGATCGAGCACTTCGACGTCGTTGTCGGTCTCGATCTGGCTGCTCATTACCTCGCCGGCTCCTTCGACATTCAGGCGCGCGATACGCATGCCTTCGCCGATCATTTTGAACGGAACCTGCTTCAGGTTGAGGATGATGTCCGTGGCGTCTTCGACCACGCCGGGAATGGGGCTGAATTCGTGAGAAACGCCATCGATACGCACGCCGGTGATGGCGGCGCCTTCGATGGAACTAAGTAGCACGCGGCGCAGACCGGTGCCAATGGTGGATCCGAATCCGCGTTCGAAAGGTTGTGCCGAGAACTGGCCGAAACGCTCGGTGAGAGTCTCGGTGTTCGCAACTAGACGCTTGGGTTTCTGAAATCCTTTAAACATAATCTTGTATCTGTCCTCTTCGCCGATTACTTCGAATACAGCTCGACGATCAACTGTTCGTTCAATTGAATCTGCACCAACTCTTCACGCTTAGGCTGCTGCAGAATCCGGCCACGAAGCGCGTCGCGATCCACTTCAAGCCAGGAAGGGCTCGGGGTGTGCGCGGTAGCGTCGCGCGCTCCTAATATGGAAGAATTGTTCCGGCTGGTCTCGCGAATTTCCACCGAATCTCCCGTTTTCACTTCAAAAGAAGGAATGTTGACCTTCTTGCCATTGACGGTCAGGTGTCCGTGCCGCACCAGCTGGCGGCCCTGCGCCCGGCTGGTGGCGAGACCCATACGGTACACCACGTTATCCAGACGGCGCTCGAGCGACGAAAGCATGAGTTCGCCGGTAATGCCCTTTTGATTCACGGCCTTCTCGTAAAGGTTCCGGAACTGGCCTTCAAGGATGCGGTAATAGCGGCGGGCCTTCTGCTTCTCACGAAGCTGGAGGCCGTAGCCGACCAGCTTGGGCTTCTTGTCCTTGCCGTGCTGGCCCGGCGCGAAATTGCGCTTTTCGATGGCGCACTTTTCGGTATGGCAGCGCTCGCCCTTCAAAAATAATTTCATGCCCTCGCGGCGGCAGAGCCGGCAAACGGGCCCACTATAACGTGCCAATCTAAATCCTCCTCATACACGCCGCTTCTTGGGCGGCCGGCAGCCATTGTGCGGAATCGGCGTGACATCCTTGATCGACTTTACTTCGATCCCGGCGGTGGAAAGCGCACGAACCGCCGATTCACGACCCGAGCCCGGACCCGCCACGCGAACTTCCACCGAGCGCAACCCGGATTCCTTCGCTTTGTTGGCGGCGGTCAGCGAGGCCTGTTGCGCCGCGAAGGGCGTGCCCTTGCGCGAACCGCGAAACCCGAGCGAACCGGAACTGGACCACGCGAGCACGTTCCCGATCGGATCGGTAAACGTGACGATGGTGTTGTTGAACGAGGCCTGGATATGCACGGTCCCGAACGGAACGCTCTTCTTTTCCTTCTTTTTGAAGCTTTTCTTCTTGGTGGTCTTTGCGGCTGCCTTCGCCATGGTTTAAGTCTTTCCCGTCGCTTTCTTTTTGTTCGCTACGGTGCCCTTGCGCGGGCCTTTGCGAGTGCGCGCGTTGGTATGGGTGCGCTGGCCGCGCGCCGGCAGACCGCGCCGGTGCCGCAAGCCGCGATAGGAGCCCATCTCCATCAGGCGCTTGATATTCATCGAGGTTTCCTTGCGGAGGTCGCCTTCAATCGCTCCTTCGCTCTCGATCAAGGTACGGAGGTGATTGACTTCCTCCTCCGACAGGTCCCCTACCTTTTTCTCGGGATCTACTTTAGCCCGGAAAAGAAGCGACAAAGCGCGCGTCCGTCCGATGCCGTAAATGTAGGTCAGCCCGATGAACGCTCGCTTCTTTACTGGTAAATCAACGCCTGCAATACGCGCCATAATGCCTCTATTCCTACCCTTGCCGCTGCTTGTGTTTGGGATTCGTGCAAATGACACGCACCACGCCGTGGCGATGGATCACCTTGCACTTATCACACAGCTTCTTTACGGCCGCCCGCACTTTCATAAAAATCTTAGCCTTTCGCCAATACTTCCAAAATTCGCCCGCGCGTCCGGTCCTGGGCTGAAAGCGCCACACGCACCCGGTCGCCTATCCGCAGACGCACAAAATTCGCGCGTTGTGTGCTGGGCAGGTGAGCGATCAATTGATGCTCTCCCTCCAGTCTCACACGCACCAGCGCGCTCGGGAGCAATTCGACGACCAGCCCTTCGCTGGTGCGCTCCACTGCCTCTTCTTCCATTTCTCACGGCCGCGACAAAACCCACGGCCCGTTATCGGTTACCGCCACCATATGCTCAAAATGAGCCGAGTAGGAACCATCCTTAGCGACGGCGGTCCACTTGTCGGACAAGACCTTTGTATCCGCTTTACCCGCGTTCACCATCGGCTCGATCGCCAGCACCATGCCGGGTTTCAACCGCGGGTTCTCGCCACGGCGGTCCACATAATTCGGAATCTGCGGCTCTTCGTGCAGAGACGTCCCGATCCCATGGCCCACAAACTCACGCACAATCGAGAAGCCGTTCGCAGTGACGTGCTTTTCGACGGCCCCACACACATCGAACAAACGATTCCCAGCCCGTACCCGCTCGATCGCCAGTTCCAGGCTCTCCTCGGTGATCTTCAAAAGACGCTTCACCGATTCATTCACTTCACCGACGGCCACGGTAATGGCTGAGTCGCCATAATATCCATCCAGCAAGACGCCGGTATCGATCGAAACGATATCGCCGCGCCGCAGCTTGCGCTTGGCCGACGGCATCCCGTGCACAACTTCTTCATTCACCGACGTACAAAGCACAAACGGATACTTGGTGCCCGACGCCTGCGTGTAATACCCCTTAAACGCCGGCTTGGCCCCCGCATCCGCAATTTTCTTTTCCGCTGCCATTTCCAGATCGTGGGTCGTGACGCCTTCGGAAGCCATCTGGCGCAAATCTTCCAGAATCTGATAGACCAGCAAACCGCTTCGCCGCAATTTGTTGAGCTCGTCCGTACTGCGTCGCACGATCACCGCGCTACACTCCCTGGAGAAACCGCCTCATTGGCACCAACCACACCCACCTCAGCCAGCCCTTGGCAGATCTGCTGCCGGATCTGTTCCGGCGTCGCCTCGCCGGCATTCACTTCGATCATCGGAACGCCCGCTTCACGAAAGAAATTCAGAATCGGCAGGGTCAGCGAATCGTACTCACGAAGCCGTTCTCGAATGACCTCCTCGCGGTCGTCCTCACGCGTTATCAATGCCGCTCCGTCCAGGTCACACACACCGGCAACCTTAGGCGGATTGGTTTTCAAGCTGTAAAGGGTTCCACAAACAGGACACTGACGGCGGCCACTCAGGCGAGCTACGGTCTTCGCGTAGTCTACACTCAAGTGTACCACGACCAGCCGGAATCCATCCTGTGCCGCCAAATCGACCACAGCCCGGGCCTGGTTGAGCGTGCGCGGGTAACCGTCAAGCAGAATGCCCGAACGGCAGTCCGGCTCGAGCATCCGCTCCCGGACCAATTCGTTCACCAGCTCGTCCGATACGAGCCGGCCAGCGCGGAGAAGCTGCTGCGACTGGCGGCCGACTTCATCGCCGGCGGAAATATGTGAGCGCAGCATGTCGCCGGTCGAAATGTGCGGGGCATTCAGGCAGCGATGCAGCAGTTTCGCCTGCGTTCCCTTGCCCGAACCGGGCGATCCAAACAGGATGATCGCGGGCGCAAGTGTGGTTCCCATCAGCCGCGGCGTCCACGGACGCGTCCTGAGCGGGGCGTAAACCCGTCATAGTGGCGCATGATGAGCTGCGCTTCGATCTGGTTGACGGTATCCATCGCCACGCCGACCACGATCAGCAGCGACGTGCCGCCAAAAAAGAACGTAACGCCGAGACCGTCGAGCAGCCAGCGCGGAAAGTGCGCGTCGATGAAATTGCCGACAAACGGCAGACGCTGTAGCCGGATTCCCGAGATCATCACCATAGGAATGATCGAGAGGATGGCGAGATACAGGCCGCCCACGACTGTAATCTTCGACAAGATCTTGTCCATGTACTCGGCAGTGTTTTTGCCGGGCCGGATACCCGGAATGAAGCCGCCGTACTTACGCATGTTGTCGGCCGCTTCGTTCGGATTGAAGATGATCGAGATATAGAAAAAGCAGAAAAATACGATCAGGAGCGTGTAGACGAGATAGTAGAGCGGCTCCGCACTGCCGAGCGAACCCAACATGCTGCTGAGCCAGGGACTATTTTTGAAGGCGGGAAATTGCAGAAAGGTCTGCGGTAGAGCAAGCAGCGACGACGCGAAAATGATGGGAATGACACCGCCGGCATTGACCTTGAGCGGCAGGTGAGTGGACTGTCCACCCATCATCTTCCTTCCGATCACACGTTTGGCATATTGCACGGGAATGCGGCGCTCGCCGCGTTCGACCAGCACAATGAAAGCAACCACCGCGACCATGATGATCAGAATGATGACCATCTGCAGGACTGGCCACTGATGCGTGACGAAAGTGTTTTGATAGATATTCTGGATCGCCTGCGGCAGGCCGACCACAATGCCCACGAAGATGATGAGGGACATGCCGTTGCCGATGCCGCGATCGGTGATCTGCTCACCAAGCCACATAATGAACGCCGAGCCGGCCGTGAAGGTGAGGCAGGTCAGAAGGATGAAAAACGGACCGGGATTCAGAACGAAATTGCCCTCGGAACTTTGCAGCGCGAATGCAATACCGAAGGACTGGAGGATTGCGAGCGCAACCGTCAGGTAGCGCGTCCACTGCGTAATCTTCCGCCGCCCGAGCTCGCCTTCCTTCTGCAGTTTGTCGAGTGTCGGAATGACGACTGTGAGCAGTTGCAGAATAATTGAGGCCGTGATGTAGGGCGTGATGCCCAGGGCAAAGATCGTCATGCGGCGCAGCATGCCGCCGCTGAATAGATCGAAGTACCCGAGAAAGCCTCCGGAGGCGTTACGCAGGAAGAACTGCTCGAATTTATCGGTGTCGATCCCGGGAGTCGGAATGTAGGCGCCCACGCGGTAAACGGCAAGCAGACCCAAGGTGAAGAGAACGCGTCTCCGAAGATCCGGGATTCGGAAGACGTTGGCGAGCGCTTCAAAAAACTTGGTCATAGAAAGCCGATTTTACTTCGTTTCCGCTTTTTCGGGCGCGGCCGATTTCTGCAGCACTTCGGCGCTTCCGCCAGCCTTCTGGATTTTGTCGAGCGCCGATTTGGAATACACGTGCGCCTGCACGCTGATCTTGCGCGTCAATTCGCCGTTGCCCAGGATTTTGAGCCCGGCTCCGAGCTTTTTGACGACCCCGGCAGCCATAAGCGACTCCGCGGTAAAAGTATCGCCTTCCAATTTTTCCAGCGCGCCCACGTTCACGATGGCGTATTCCTTGTGAAAAATATTCGTGAAGCCGCGCTTCGGCAGACGGCGATGCAGCGGCATCTGGCCGCCTTCAAAACCGCGCATTTTGCTGTAACCGGAAATCGATTTGGCGCCCTTGGCGCCGCGGCCCGCATACTTGCCGCGGCCTGTGCCCATGCCCTGCCCGAGGCGCCGCTTTTTGTGCCGCTGCCCCTTGGGGGGCCGTAAGTTACTCAGGTTCATGTTATTCGTCCTTGCGCTATTCCTTGACGATCTCGAGCAGATGCGGAATCTTAGCCACCATGCCGCGGAAACCGGGCGTGTCGGGGCGCTCCACCACGCGATTCAGTTTGTGAAGGCCCAACGACTTCACGATGTTCTTATGTTTTTGCGGCGTACAGATGGGACTGCGCACCAGCTTAATCTTGATTTTGCCTTCCGCCATTCGCTCCGCCCTACAATTTCTCAATTGGCAAACCGCGCATGTCGGCTACCGAAGTCTTGTCGCACAACTGCTCAAGCGCATCGATGGTCGCTTTCACCACGTTGTGGGCGTTATGCGATCCGATCGATTTGGTCAACACGTTGGGAATGCCCACAGCCGTAATGACCGCGCGCACCGGACCGCCGGCGATGACGCCGGTTCCGGCCGGGGCCGGCTTCAGCAGCACCAGGCCACCCCCGAAGCGCCCTAAAACAGGGTGCCGGATGGTGGTTTCGAGGACGTGTACCCGGCGCAGATTCTTCTTCGCCGCCTCGATGCCCTTCTTGATAGCCGAAGGCACTTCCTTAGCTTTCCCGGTGCCATAGCCAACCACTTTGGCCCCGGCGTCGCCGACTACCACCAGCGCCGAGAAGCTCATATTCTTACCGCCCTTGACTACTTTGGTTACACGATTAATGCTCACCACCTGTTCCTTCAGGTTCAGGTTCTGCGCATCGATCCGCTTGGCCGTTGGAATTGCTGCCATTCGATTAAAACTCCAATCCTGCTTGACGCGCCGCATCGGCCAGCGCTTTGACGCGGCCATGATAGAGATATCCGCCGCGATCGAACACCACGCGCGTAATGCCTTTGTCTTTGGCGCGCTCGGCAACCGCCTTGCCAATTAATTTGGCGCCATCCACGTTGCCGCCCTTACCACGCAAGTCCTTTTCAGTAGACGCCGCGGCGGCCAACGTATGGCCTTGCTGGTCGTCGATCACCTGCGCGTAGATATGATTGATGCTGCGGAAGATAGCGAGCCGAGGCCGCTCCTGCGTCCCCGCCACACGGCGGCGGATGCGCTTATGAATGCGAGTTCGAATTTCGTTTCTACCAGCCCGAGCCATTACTTGCCTCCCGCCCCGGTCTTACCGGCCTTTTTGCGCAACGCTTCGCCCGTGTAGCGGACACCCTTGTTCTTGTAGGGATCCGGCGGACGCAGGGCGCGAATATGCGCGGCTACCTGCCCGACCGCCTGCCGGTCGTAGCCGGTGACGATTAAATGCGTCTGCTTATCGATCTTCAAATCCACTCCGGCGGGCAGGAGCAATTCAATGGGATGCGAGTACCCGAGCGTAAAGGTGGCAACTTTCCCCTTCACGTCGGCGCGATAGCCGGTGCCGACAATATCCAACTCGCGCGTGAATCCCGCCGACACGCCTTGCACGGCATTCGCGGCGAGCGCGCGCGTCAATCCGTGAAGCGCGGCGAACCGGTCGCTGTCGCGCACGACTTCGAGCGTATCGCTTTTCTGCTCGAACCGCACACCGGCCGGAATCGGCACCGACAGATGCCCCTTCGGGCCTTCTACCCGCAAACTCTCGCCGATCTCGATTTTCACCCCTTTCGGCAGGGGGATGGGCTTCTTTCCTACGCGTGACATGACGTTCGTTCCTTACCAGATCTGACAGAGGACTTCGCCGCCCACGCCCTCTTTGCGTGCGGTCTTTCCGGTCATGACACCTTTCGGCGTCGTGAGGATGTTGACGCCGAGGCCGCCCAGGATGCGCGGAATCTCTTTCGATCCGACATACACGCGGCAGCCGGGGCGCGAGACGCGCTGGATGCGCGAAATGACCGGCAGGTTCGAAGGCGTGTACTTCAAGTACAAGCGAATGAATTTCTTCGATCCTTCTTCGGTCAGTTTGAAGTTCAGGATGTAGCCCTCTTCCTTCAAAATGCGCGCCAGCTCGTTCTTCAACCGCGAGGCTGGCACGTCTACCTTGGCATGCCGGGCGATGAGAGCGTTGCGCACGCGCGTCAACATGTCGGCAATTGGGTCTGATGTCATTTACCGTGCCTCCTTTACCAGCTCGCCTTGGTCACGCCTGGGATTTCGCCAGCGAGCGCGAATTTCCGGAAACAGATCCGGCAGAGCGAGAACTTGCGCAGAAACCCGCGCGGGCGCCCGCAGTTCTTGCAGCGATTGCGCAGCCGGGTCGGAAACTTGACTGGCGTCTTCGCTGCCCGCGCCTGCGCGATCTCGGCCAGCTTCTTCACTTCTTTTGCAATCTTCGCGGTAGTTGCCATGAATTCCTTTTCTTATTGCCGGAAGGGCATTCCCAAATGGCGCAGCAGCGCCAGCCCCTCGGCATCGGTCCGGGCGGAAGTGGTGATGCTGATGTTCAACCCTTTCACCTTTTCCACCTTGTTGTAATCGATCTCGGGGAAAATCAACTGATCCTTCAACCCGAGCGTATAATTGCCGCGGCCATCGAACGACTTGGGCGAGACGCCCCGGAAATCGCGCACGCGCGGCAGCGCCACATTCATTAGGCGATCCAAAAATTCGTACATGCGGTCGCCACGCAGAGTAACCATGCAGCCGATCGACATGCCTTCGCGCAGCTTGAAGGCGGCAATCGATTTCTTGGCCTTGGTGACCACCGGCTTCTGGCCGGCGATGGCGGACAGTTCATTCACCGCGCCATCCATCAGCTTGCTATTGCCGGTCGCTTCGCCGAGCCCGACGTTCAGCGACACTTTCTCGACCTTCGGCACGGCCATCGGGTTCTTATAACCGAAATCCTTTGTCAATGCCGGAACGACGTTCTTGACGTACAACTCGCGCAAGCGCGCTTTTCCGCTGGCCGCTTTCGGCGCCGCGGCTTTCTCAAGAGGCTCCGCGCCCTTGGATTCCCTGGGGGCACGCGGCTTCTTTTCCGCTCCCGCCGCGGGCTTTGCCTTGGCGTCCTTGGCCGGCTTATTCTCTGTTTCTTTTGCCATTCGCCGCTTCCTCTACTTCTTGTCGAGCGTCTCGCCGCCCTTGCGCGCAATGCGGGTGCGGCGTACCTTGCCGCCCACGGTCTCCACTTTGTAACCCACGCGTGTGGGAAGTCCGGCCGCGGTCAAAAGCATCACGTTCGAAATGTCGAAAGACATCGGCTTTTCCGCAATGCCTCCCTTGATCTGCTTCGAAGGATTGGGCCGGGTGTGACGCTTCACGATCATCACTCCATCGACGGTCACCCGGCGCGCAAACCGGTCCACTTCGAGCACTTTCCCCGACTTACCTTTGTCGCGTCCGGCGATCACGCGCACCATGTCGTCCTTTTTGATCTTGAGGCGCACCGGCCGGCGCTCGCCTTTCTCCTGGCGGCGTTGATAAGCAACTTTTGGCATGACTAAATAACCTCCGGCGCGAGCGACACGATGCGCATGAAGCGCTTGTCGCGAAGCTCGCGGGCAACCGGCCCAAACACGCGCGTGCCCACCGGTTCGCCCACTTCGTTGATCAACACAGCCGCATTCGAATCAAAACGGATATACGTTCCATCCTTGCGCCGTGTTTCTTTACGCATGCGAACAACCACGCAGCGGACTACCTTACCTTTCTTGATAGCCGATTCGGGGGAGGCCTCTTTCACGCTTGCCGTGATCACATCGCCCAAGCCCGCGCGCAGCCCGAGGTCGCCGCCGCGCGGCAAAATGCATTGCAGTTTGCGCGCGCCGCTGTTATCGGCTACCTCCAGAATTGTTCGCATTCCAATCATGACGTTTCTCCTCGGCCCAGCACGCCGCCTGAAGCGGCACGCGAGCTATTTCGTTTTCTTCTTGATGGTCTTCCTGACGCGCGTGTCGGCACCGGCCGCGAGCGCGGGATGATCCACCGCCACTTCAACAGCGCGCCGCAATACCGTACCCAACGTCCAGCGCTTCAAACGGCTGAGCGGACGGCACTCGACGATGCGCACAACATCGCCCACTTTGGCCGATTGCTCTTCATCGTGCGCGTAAAACTTTTTCCGCTTTTTGACGATCCGTTTGTACATCGGATGCGCCGTACGGCGCGTTACTTCCACCACGATCGTTTTGGCCATCTTGGTTGAGATGACCTCGCCTATCTTTTCGTTCTTGTGCCCAATTTTGGGAGCCGCCGGTTCTGTCGCCGCCATAAATTATCAGTCCCCTACTTCTTCCGTCCGAACAGGTTGCGCAACCCGCGCTTCTTCTTGGCGACCGGTTTGCGCGCGGCCGACGCCTTGGCGGAGGTTGGGGCCGGCGCAACCTCCGTCACACCCTTTTCCTTCAACACCGTCAACATCCGCGCACGATCTTTTCTCAAAGCGCGATACTTCTTAAGTCCTTCACCCTGACCCATCCCCATTTGGAAGCGGATCCGGAAAAGCTGTTCGTGCGCGTCCTGGACCTGCCGCGTGAGATCGGCGACGTCGATACCGCGAATTTTTTCAGCCTTCATATGCCTAGCTCGCCTTTGTGCCTTCCGCCGCCTGATGGCGCGATACAAATTTGGTCGGCACCGACAGCTTCATGGCTGCGAGCCGCATAGCCTCGGTCGCGACTTCGAGCGTGACGCCTTCCATCTCGAACAACACCTTACCGGGCCGCACTACAGCTACCCATGCTTCGGGCGCGCCTTTTCCTTTTCCCATACGGGTCTCTGGCGGTTTCTTCGTGATCGGTTTATCCGGGAACAGCCGGATCCAGACCTTGCCGCCACGCTTGATGAAACGCGTCATCGCGATACGGGCGGCTTCGATTTGCCGGTTGGTGACCCAACCGCAGCGCATCGCCTTTAACCCAAACTCACCGAACGCAAGCGAGGAGCCGCGCCAGGCTTTGCCGGTCATGCGGCCGCGCTGCTGCTTGCGAAATTTGACTTTCTTCGGCATCAACATGGCTATTCACCTGTTTCCTTTTTCTCTTCGCCGCCCGGCTCGGCCGTGCGTGTCTGCTCCTGTTTCCAGGAAGGCGCCACCGGCACCGATAATGGCGGAATCAGCGGAGCAGTGGCCGGTTTCGCCATCTCGGCGGGCGGCGCCTGCTGCATCGCCGGACCAGTCGCTTCCGGCAGCGGAGCCATCTGCGGACGGCGCTCGCGAGTATCATCGCGGCGGCGGCGGCGCGGCTCGCCTTCGTTGCGCATCGAATCGCGGCGGTTACCCTCGATCACTTCGCCCTTATACACCCAAACTTTCACACCGATCACGCCGTAGGTCGTGTAGGCTTCCGTGAAGCCATAGTCGATATCGGCCCGCAACGTGTGCAGCGGAAGCTGGCCTTGCAGATACCATTCGCTGCGCGCGATTTCCGCGCCGTTCAAACGGCCCGACACGCGCACCTTGATTCCCTTGCAGCCAAACCGCAGCGCAGAATCGACCGCTTTCCGCATGGCGCGGCGAAACGCCACGCGTTTTTCGAGCTGCAGCGCGATCGATTCGGACACTAACTGCGCGTCCAATTCCGGCCGATGCACTTCCTGAATGTCGATGAAGACTTCGCGCTTGGTTTTCTTCGCGAGATCGCTCTTGAGCTTCTCGATTTCAGCGCCCTTGCGGCCAATGATGATGCCGGGCCGCGAAGTGCGAATCGTGATGCGCAGCTTGTTGCCGGGCCGATCGACCTCAATCGAGCTAATGCCGGCGGCCTTCAGCCTCTGAATGAGAGACTCTTTGAGCTCAATGTCCTCGTGCAGAAGCTTCGAATAATCCTGCTTGGCAAACCACCGCGAGCGCCAGTTCTTGGTGACGCCCAGGCGAAATCCGTATGGATGTACTTTTTGTCCCATATGCGCGCCTACTCCTCTTCTGCTTCCTCGCCCGCGCGTTCGCCGACTTTGACGACGATATGCGACGTGCGCCGCTGGTAGCGGAACGCCCGGCCTTGCGGAGCCGGCCGGATACGCTTTTGCCGCGGTCCTTCATTCACGCATGCTTCCGTCACGAACAGCTTGTCGACATCGACGTCCTGCGATTTATTGCCGGCATTCGAAATGGCCGACCGCAGAACTTTTTCGACAGCCGCCGCGACGCGCTTGTTGGTCGCGCTCAAAATGTGGATGGCGTCACCGGCTTGCTGGCCGCGGATCATATCCACTACAAGGCGCGCCTTTTGCGGAGAGACGCGCATGTAACGCGCTTCCGCCTTTGCCAGAGAAACTGTTTTTTCCGCCACTACTTCGCCGCCTTCTCGGTGGACTTGGCCGCGTGACCCTTGAAGGTGCGCGTGGGCGAAAATTCACCCAGCTTGTGACCCACCATGTTTTCGGTGACGTACACCGGAATGAATTTCTTGCCGTTATGCACCGCGAGCGTGTGCCCGATAAAGTCCGGCACAATCGTCGAGCGGCGCGACCAGGTTCTCACTACCGTTTTCTGATTTTTGTCGTTCAGGTTTCCTACTTTTTTCAGCAGGTGGTCGTCGGTGAACGGTCCCTTTTTAAGTGAGCGAGCCATTTAACGCTTTTTCGCCTTCCTCGTAACAATCCAACGGTCCGTGCGCTTGTTGTTTCTGGTTTTGAAACCGCGCGTGGGCTGTCCCCAGGGCGTGACCGGGTGACGGCCGCCCGAAGTTTTTCCTTCGCCGCCGCCGTGCGGATGGTCTACCGGATTCATGGTGACTCCACGGTTGTGCGGGCTGCGGCCCAACCAGCGGCTGCGTCCCGCTTTGCCGAGCGAGACATTTTCATGCTCCACATTGCCGACCTGCCCGACTGTAGCCATGCACTCCACTTGCACGCGACGCACTTCGCCGGAGGGCAGCTTCAACAACGCAATCCCGGCTTCCTTTGAAATCAACTGCGCTTGCGCGCCGGCCGAACGCGCCATCTGGCCGCCCTTGCCTGGCCGCAGCTCGATGTTATGGACCACCGTACCCGCGGGAATGTTCTTGAGCGGCAGCGCATTGCCGATCAGAATATCGACTTCCGCGCCGGAACTCACTTTACGCCCTACTTCGAGACCCACCGGGCACAGGATGTAGCGCTTTTCGCCGTCGGTGTAATGCAACAGCGCAATGCGCGCAGAACGATTCGGATCGTATTCGATCGCAGCCACCTTGGCCTCGATGCCGACCTTGTCGCGTTTGAAATCGATCAGCCGGTAAGCCTGCTTGGCTCCGCCGCCGCGAAAACGGCTGCTGATACGGCCGCGGGCATCACGACCGCCAGTGCGCTTCTTACCTTCGACCAGCGATTTCTCAGGACGATCCTTGGTGATGTCCTCGCGCGTCAGATACGTCTGGAAGCGGCGCGTCGGCGTAGTGGGACGAAAACTTTTAATAGGCATAGCGGGCTTCCTCTCTTAGATCTCGGTGTACTCGGGGATTTTTTCGCCCGCCTGGATGCGGACGTATGCCTTTTTCCAATCGGACGCATACCCGGTGAAGCGTCCGCGACGGCGCAACTTGCCGGCCGTCAGGCTGGTGCGAACCGCCGCGACTTTCACGCGGAACACGGTCTCGACCGCCTGTTTAATTTGAATTTTGTTGGCGTCCGGATGCACTTCAAAACACATGGTGCGCTCGTCTTCACGCTTTCCATGCGCCTTTTCGGTGATCAGCGGACGGCGAATCACGTCGTATACGTTCATTACGCCAAAGCCTCCGACAATTTCTTGGCCGCCGGCTCGGTCAGCAGCACTTGCTCATGCTTCAACAGATCGTAGACCGTGACATCTTTCGTGGGCACCAGCTTCACGCCATCCAGATTGCGCGCGGCGCGCGTGAGATTGACGTTCTCGGCGGTTTCGACAAGTAGCACCGTCTTTTTGATATCCAGCTTGCGCAGCACACCCAGCATGTTCTTGGTTTTGTGGTCGGCCAAATCGAAAGCCCGCACCACGCGCAATTCTCCATCCCGCAATTTCGCGGAAAGCGCCGAGCGCAAAGCGCCGAGCACCATTTTGCGCGGAAGTTTGTATTCGTAGCTGCGGGGCTGCGGTCCGTGCGTAGTGCCGCCGTGCCGCCACAGCGGCGAGCGAATCGAACCCATGCGCGCGCGGCCGGTGCCTTTCTGCTTCCACAACTTTTTGCCCGATCCCGACACTTCATGGCGGGTCTTGGTGGCGGCGGTTCCCGAACGGCGCGCGGCAGTATATTGCCGCACCGCTTCATAGAGCAGCGCTTCGTTCACTTCGGCGCCAAACACCGCGTCCGCGAGCTCGATCGAGCCCACTGTCGCGTTGTTCAGATCCACAATGTTTACACTCGGCATTTCCTGTTGTCCTTAACGATTCACGCGGCGCACCATCACGTAGCCGCCGTTCGGCCCCGGTATGGCGCCCTTGACGGCGATTACGTTGTCGTCCACATCCACGCTCACGATTTCGAGATTCCGCACCGTCACCTGATCGGTTCCCATTCGGCCGGCCATTTTCATGCCGGGAAAAACACGCGAAGGAAAACTCGAGGCGCCGATTGAACCGGCCGCACGGTGGAACATCGAACCGTGGGTCGAGGGACCGCCGCGAAAATGGTGCCGTTTGACCAGACCGGCAAAGCCGCGGCCCTTACTCGTGCCGATCACATCCACGACATCCTTCGGCTTGAACTCGCCCGCGAGCACGCGGTCGCCCTGCTTGAGGTCGCCAGTGCCCTGCCCGAGATGGAATTCGTGCAGAAACTTGACGCCTTCGGCGCCCGATTTTGCCAGGTGCTTCGCCATCGGTTTATTCGGCTTCTTGGCATATTCCACCAACCCGAGCTGCACGCCGTCGTAGCCATCGGTCGCCGGCGTTTTGCGCTGCGTCACCACGCAGGGCCCCGCCTTGACGAGCGTCACCGGGACCACCTGGCCCTCCGGAGTGAACACTTGCGTCATGCCGATCTTCTTGCCGAGAATTCCTGGACTCATCGTTGTCTTTCCCTGTGCGGAATTGCCTTACTTCTCTTGCCAAACGCCTTGATCTCTACATCCACGCCCGCCGGAAGGTCGAGCTTCATCAAAGCGTCGACGGTTTCCTGCGTGGGCTCGAGAATATCGAGCAGGCGCTTGTGCGTGCGCAGCTCAAACTGCTCACGCGATTTCTTGTCCACGTGCGGCGAGCGAAGAACCGTGTAGCGGTTCTTCAGCGTCGGCAGCGGAATCGGCCCGGCGACGGTCGCGCCGGTACGCTTGGCGGTATCGACAATGTCGCCCGTCGATTGATCCAAGATCCGGTGATCGTAGGCCTTGAGCCGTATGCGAATGCGTTCTTTCATTTACGGGACGATCTCCGTGACCGTGCCGGCGCCCACTGTGCGGCCGCCTTCGCGGATCGCAAAGCGCAAGCCTTTGTCCATCGCGACCGGCGTGATCAGTTCCACTTCAACCGCCACGTTGTCGCCCGGCATCACCATTTCCATGCCTTCCGGCAGCTTCGCCACACCTGTCACGTCCGTTGTCCGGAAATAGAACTGCGGCCGGTAGCCATTGAAAAACGGCGTGTGCCGTCCGCCTTCTTCCTTCGACAGCACGTATACTTCGCCTTTGAACTTCTTGAACGGCTTGATCGAGCCCGGCTTCGCAATCACCTGCCCGCGCTCTACATCGGTCTTTTCAATACCGCGCAGCAGCAACCCTACGTTGTCGCCCGCGCGCCCTTCATCGAGCAGCTTCTTGAACATTTCCACGCCCGTCACCACCGTCTTGCGTGTGTCCGCGAAGCCCACGATCTCCATTTCCTCGCCGATCTTGCAGATCCCTTTCTCGATTCTCCCCGTCACCACCGTGCCGCGGCCCTGAATCGAAAAGATATCCTCAATCGGCATCAGAAACGGCTTGTCCACCACGCGCTCCGGCACCGGGATGTATTCATCCACCTTCGCCATCAGCTCGTCCACCGACGCTTCCCACTTCGCGTCGCCGTTCAACGCTCCGAGCGCACTCACTCGCACCACCGGCAGGTTGTCGCCCGGAAACTGATAGCTCGTCAGCAGCTCGCGTACTTCGAGCTCGACCAGCTCCAGCAGTTCCGGATCGTCCACCATGTCCACTTTGTTCAGCGCCACCACGATGTACGGCACGCCGACCTGCCGCGCCAGCAAAATGTGCTCTCGCGTTTGCGGCATCGGGCCGTCGGTTGCCGCCACCACCAGAATCGCCCCGTCCATCTGCGCGGCGCCTGTGATCATGTTCTTGATGTAATCGGCGTGTCCCGGGCAATCCACGTGCGCGTAATGCCGGTTCGCCGTTTCGTACTCCACGTGCGCCACCGCGATCGTGATACCGCGGGCCTTTTCTTCCGGCGCGTTGTCGATCGAATCGAAGCTCCGGAACTTGTTCTTCGGATTGTGCTTCGATAATGTCTTTGTGATCGCCGCCGTCAGCGTCGTCTTGCCGTGGTCAATGTGTCCGATCGTCCCGATATTGACGTGCGGCTTACTCCGGTCAAATTTCTCTTTCGCCATATGTTGGTCCTACCCCTTCCTACTTGGTTGCGATTCCGCCTTTGTTGCGATTGATAATTTCTTCGGCTAGATTTCTCGGAACTTCTTCGTACTGGCCAAAGTGCATGCTGAAACTGCCGCGGCCCTGCGTGCGCGAGCGCAATTCGGTAGCGTAGCCGAACATTTCCGACAACGGCACCATCGACTTAATGATGTGCGTGCCGCCCGCGATTTCCGTGCCTTCGAGGCGTCCGCGCCGCGAGATGAGATCGCCGTTCACCGGACCCATATACTGTTCCGGCACGGTCACTTCCACCCGCATCACCGGCTCGAGCAGCACCGGCTTGGCTTTCCTGCAGGCTTCCTTGACGCAGATCGAGCTGCAGATTTTGAATGCCATTTCCGACGAATCGACGTCGTGGTAATCCCCGTCGAACACCGTCACCGTAATGTTGTTCAGCGCATAGCCGGCGAGCACGCCGCCTTCGAGCGCTTCGGTAACGCCCTTGTCAATCGCCGGGATAAATTCCTTGGGAATATTGCCACCGGTGATGTCGTTGACGAACTCGTAATCCTGCTCGCGATTCGGCTCGACCCGCAGCTTGACGCGCGCGTACTGGCCTTTACCGCCGGTTTGCTTCTTATGCGTGTAATCGTTCTCGGCCATCTGCCGAATGGTTTCGCGATAGGCTACTTGCGGCTTACCGACATTTGCGCCGACGTTGAACTCGCGCTGCATGCGGTCGACGATAATTTCCAAATGCAGCTCGCCCATTCCGGCAAGAATGGTCTGGCCGGTTTCGGGGTCGGTTGAAACATGCAAGGTCGGATCTTCAGTCGCGAGTTTGTGAATGGCGACGCCGAGTTTTTCCTGGTCTTCTTTGGTCTTAGGTTCGATCGCGAGTTGGATGACCGGCGCCGGGAAAATGATGGATTCGAGCAGCACCGGCGATTTCTCATCGCATATGGTGTCGCCCGTGACGACCTGTTTTAAACCGACAGCGGCGCAAATGTCGCCAGCGAGAATTTCCTGGATCTCCTCACGCTTATTGGCGTGCATCTTTACCAGGCGGCCGATGCGTTCCCGCTTGCCCTTGGCTACGTTCAAAATCGAATCGCCCGCGCCGAGCCTGCCCGAATAGACGCGAATGAAGCACAGTTGACCGACAAACGGATCGGTCATGATCTTGAAGACCAGCGCCGAAAAAGGCTCGCTATCGCTGGGCTTGCGCTCCATCACCTGGTTCGGATCGTCAATCGAGTGACCCTTCACCGGCGGAATATCGAGCGGCGACGGCAGATAATCGCACACCGCGTCGAGCAGATTCTGCACGCCTTTGTTCTTGAACGAGGACCCGCAAATGACCGGGAAAATCTTTTGCGCAATGGTGGCTTTGCGAATGCCGGCGGCCAATTCCCGCTCGGTGATCGGCGTGCCTTCCACGAATTTCGTGAACAGCGTGTCGTCGCTTTCGGCGGCGGCTTCCACCAGTTTTTCGCGATACTCCTTGGCCTTTTCGAGAAGATCGGCCGGAATTTCGACGTCGTCAAATTGCGCGCCGAGCGTTTCGTCGCGCCAAACGCGCGCCTTCATCGTGACCAGATCGACCACGCCTTTGAATTGATCTTCCGCGCCGATGGGCAATTGAATGGGAACCGGACGGGCGCTCAGGCGGTCGACAATGGTTTCGACCGAGCGGTAAAAGTCCGCGCCAACGCGGTCCATTTTATTGATAAAGCAAATGCGCGGAACGCCGTATTTGTCGGCTTGACGCCACACCGTTTCCGATTGCGGCTGCACGCCCGCGACGGCATCGAACACCGCGCACGCGCCATCGAGCACACGCAGGCTGCGCTCGACTTCGGCCGTGAAATCGACGTGGCCGGGCGTGTCGATGATGTTGATCGTGATGTCGCGCCATTCGCAGGTGGTAGCGGCGGAAGTGATCGTGATGCCGCGCTCCTGCTCTTGCGCCATCCAGTCCATGGTGGCGGTGCCTTCGTGCACTTCACCGATCTTGTGCGTGCGTCCGGTGTAGTACAGGATGCGTTCGGTCGTAGTTGTCTTACCGGCATCGATGTGCGCCATGATGCCGATATTGCGCATTTTTTCGAGCGGTACAGTGCGGGCCATATTGCTAACTCAATTCACCAAAATTCCGGCAGCCTACCCTACCAGCGGTAGTGCGCGAAAGCCTTATTCGCTTCCGCCATGCGGTGCACATCGTCTTTCTTCTTGACGGCGCCGCCGCGCATGTTGGAGGCGTCGTTCAATTCATTCGCGAGCTTGTCGGCCATGCTCTTGTCCGGACGCCCACGCGCATTCGTAATGAGCCAGCGAAGCGCGAGACTGGTCCGGCGGCTTTGCGGAACTTCGACCGGCACCTGATAATTGGCGCCGCCGACGCGCCGGGTTTTCACTTCGAGCAGCGGCTTCACGTTCTCGACTGCCTTCTTAAAAGCTTTCAGCGGATCGTCGCCCGAGCGCTCGCGCAACACGTCCATGGCCTGATAAAAGATCTTCTGCGCGGTGGCCTTCTTGCCGTCCCACATCATCGAATTCACGAACTTTTCAACCAGCGTCGAGCTATAGAGCGGGTCGGGGGTCACTTCACGCGGTTCCGGTCGTCTGCGGCGGGGCATGGGCTCTCCTTCGGTCTCCTACTTCTTTCCGCCCTTGGCGGGTGCGGCTGCCGCGCCGCCCTTGGGACGCTTCGCTCCATATTTGGAACGGCTTTGCTTACGATTCGCCACGCCGGCGGTATCGAGGGTGCCGCGCACGACGTGATAGCGAACGCCCGGCAGATCCTTCACGCGGCCGCCGCGAATCAGCACGATCGAATGCTCTTGCAGGTTGTGGCCGACGCCTGGAATATAGGTCGTGACCTCGATCCCGTTAGTGAGGCGCACGCGCGCAACCTTGCGGAGCGCCGAATTCGGCTTCTTCGGGGTGGTGGTGTACACACGCGTGCAGACGCCACGGCGCTGCGGGCAGGCCTGTAACGCCGGGCTCGCCGTTTTGTAGCGCGTGTCCTTACGGCCTTTGCGCACCAGTTGATTAAAAGTCGGCAAGAATATTCTCCAAACTTACGCGCCTCTTGAAACAGACGAGACGATCACTCAAAAATCTTTGTTTTGCCCAAGGTCAAGCCTCCGCCCCGTTTCAGCAGCGGGCGTACGACTCGTCCAAATTTGGGCTGCTATTTTTGCAGGCTCAGGCCTGTCCTAACAAGACCAGACCGGCTGCTCGATTAACTGCCAGGAGGCTGATATAGCGTATTTCACCAGCCCCAAACGCGAGGGTAACTGCTTCGGATGTGGCCCATACCAGCGTCCAATGTCACTCTCCGGATGAACCGGAAACCTTATTGAACCAGCAGCGGGGCCCGACTTCCGGCCGGATGCCCAAAGGAGCACGGTAGCGCGGGAGCCGAAGAATCAACTCGCCAAACCCTCCTAGTGTATGACGGGACTATAAGACCTGTCAACAGCTAGGTGGTGGCAAATAATATGCCGAATTACGGAGATCAGAACTACGACTAGCCTTTCGGCCGTAACCACCCACATCCCAGCAGCCCCACGCCGATAAGGGCAAGCGTTGCCGGTTCCGGAACCGATTCAGGCGGACTGATAGCGAGCACCGGCGTAAAGCCGTCGGCTTCAAGGAATCGGAATTGCAGATCAATTCCTGCATATCCCGCTGAGTTTCCCTGTTCGGTTCCCACGCTGAGCCAGTTCGATGAATCGAACGAAAACGCCTTACCCAGCTCGAATCGGATCGGTGGGGCGTTCGGGCCTGGGAATCCGCACTGCGGACTTCCTCCGCCGGCACAGCCACCAGCCGAATAGCTCCCCATGGTGTAGTTTGCCGCGCCCTCGAAATCGCCCGCGTTGCCCATCCAGACCAGTTGCCATTGCAACTCAAGAATTCCATCGCGTTCCGGACCTGGCGTAACGAAGTCGATGTGAATCGTATTCTCCCCGGAAGCGCCAGCCGAATGGGGCCCATATATCGGTCCATACACGGCATTCGCATCTACCCGCATCGAGATTGTTAGCCAATCGCTCGCCGTTTTTTGCAGCACGACCGATGCCGAACTGGTGGCCGATGCATAAGGCGGCGGGTATCGCTGCTGGGTTGGCGGCGGCGTCCCGAGAGAACACGACCCCGCTCTAGTTACGGCCGCTTCGCCGAAGACGTAACACGACGCCGATGTCGTGATGACCGGATCAGCACTGGCAACGGAAAGCGTAGCCAGTGCAAGCAAAGCAATTCCCGTGATTTTCATCGTTCCTCCGATTTAGGCCGACACTCCGAATTGCACTTCGGAACCCCTTCTCGGGTGTTTCTATACTCCCACTTTGTATTTGGCTACAGTCTCTGGGTGTAAGAGCCGTAGCATTCTTCACGGTAGTGGCTCAATTTTGAGAATCGGGCGCTTTTGTTAGGTGATGGCGCTGCGTTTGTGAGGATTTGAATCAACGGGTTCCTCGAACATCCAATGCCGCCAGGCCTTCGTCCATCCGCGACCGTACCGAACTGCGAAAAAGGGGGCAACTGTCACCGCGATAAGCAGGCCAAAGAAACTCACTGTGATTGCACCTCTTAGCTGGAAGGTAGCACCGGAATCGCCGGGGCCGGAACAATATGATTGTCGGATTGTGGACTGCTATCGCCTGCGGCGTCGAACGAGAAGGCAGCCGGCGAGGATGAGAAGCGCGCCGAAAGCAATCACCCACCAGTTTGCCTGCGCCGCTATGCCATTGCGGGTAAATCCGCCGTCAATTAGCACAGCGCCACCGCTCAAAACCAGTGTGAAACCTGCGATTGTGCGGACCAGGGTAGCGGGCACTTTGATTGGAATTGCCCCTTGCATACGGTTCCGCTTTCGCTTTTTAGCTTCCTATAGATCTAAATACCAAAAAATTGGCTGATCGGCGTGAGCCGATCAGCCGGATTAAGTGGGTTGGAGGAGAAATCCGCTGCAATAAAAATGCCGTTGACGCGTATGAAATATGAAGTTTCTTTAGTATGCGGTACCTCCCAGGGACTGTCAAGACGAAACTGGCGCCGAGATCATTGATTCGGCCATACCACTAGATCGGTGTGCGCCGCGAGCCATTGCTATTGCCTGTGGCCGCCTTGGCGGCGGGAATTCTGCTGGCTCATTTTGTATTTTTCCGGCCGGCGGATTTAATTCTTCCCATCGTGTTTGCGGCTGTCGCTTGCGGCTTGGCCCTGCTGTTTTCGGAAGGCCGGCGGCTGCGCCTGGCGGCCGCCTGCGCGGGTCTCGCGCTCGCCGGTATGGCGGCCCAGATCCTCCATCGTCCCGAGCGGACGCCCAAATTGACGGCCGACGATGCCGAAACGGTGCTGCTGGACGGGTGCGTGGTGAATCCGCCGGTGTTTTCGCCGGATCGCGAGCAATTCACGCTGCGCCTGGCTCCCAAAGCTGACATCCGGCTGACCGTCAACCTGAAGCCGGGAGAAAAATTTCCGCTCGAATATGGCCAGCAAGTCGAAATTCCGGCGAAGATCCGCTCGCCGCGCAATTTCCAGAACCCCGACGCGTTCGATTACAGGAGCTATCTGGCGGCGCAACATATATATTGGACCGGATCGGTAGCCGATCCTGCCGCCATCAAGATAACCGGCCAGCGTTGCGGTTCGCGGGCAGTGGCATCGCTCTATGCGATTCGGACGTGGGCGCTCGACCGGCTGGCGCGCCTCTATCCGGACGATCCGCATACCGCCGCGCTGCTCGAGGCGACTTTGCTCGGCGAAACAGGCGGGGTGGAACGCCGCTGGACCAGCGATTTTCGGGTGACGGGCACGTATCATGCGCTGGTCATTTCGGGGCAGCACGTTTCGGTTCTCGCGTTCACGCTGCTGCTGATTTTTCGGCTGGCACGGTTGCGACGTATCCCGGCACTGGGTTTCGCCACTTTGGCAAGCTGGCTGTACGCCTTTATCTCAGGTTTCAGCTCGCCGGTAGTCCGCGCCGCGGGCGGATTCACGCTGTTTCTGGTCGCGAGTTACTTCTTTCGCAGGACGCGCATTCTGAATGTGCTCGCCGTGGTCGGCATCGTTTATTTACTGCTCGATCCGGACCAGTTGTTCGATCCCAGCTTCCAGCTTTCGTTCCTGTCGGCTGCGGCGATTGCGGCCTTCGCGATTCCGGTGATGGAGCGGGTGACGGAACCGCTGCGCGGCGCCGTGAAGCGCTTCGACCAGACCGGCTACGATCCGCAAGTGGAGCCGCCGGCGGCGCAATGGCGGGTCGAATTGCGCCTGCTGGCGGAGACGCTGCGGAGCTGGACCGGTCTGCCGCTCGATTCCGCACGGCGCGTGGTTGCGACCGGCACGCGCACCGCGGCGTTCATCTTAGAAGCCGTGATCGTTTCCGCTTGCGTGCAGTTCGGGCTGGCACTACCGATGGTCAGCTACTTTCATCGGCTTTCGATCACCGGGCTTTCGGCAAATATTATTGTGATTCCGCTGCTCTCGCTCGTGGTCCCGCTCGGATTTCTCGCGATTCTCACGGGCTGGCATGCGGTGGCGTGGTCGACCAAGCTACTGCTCGGCTGGGCCGAGGCGGTGGCGGCCTGGCACGTACATTTCGAGCCAGCGTGGAGGCAAGGGGCAATACCGCTCGCGATCTCGGTGGCGTTCGCCGCTTCGCTCGTTCTATTGGCCACGGCAATTCGCTACAAGCGCTGGGTGAGCCCGGTGCTCGCCTGTTCGCTGGCGTTGTTTGCCGTTGTTTGCTGGCAGCCTTGGAAGCCCCAAATCCGGCCTGCACAACTCGAGTTGACGGCTATCGACGTGAGCCAGGGCGATAGTTTATTGGTGGTCTTTCCGAATGGAGAGACGATGCTCGTCGACGCCGGCGGTTTTCCCGGTTTTGAGCGCATGAAGCGCAAACCGCGGCTCGATATCGGAGAGGATGTGGTCTCGCCTTACCTATGGAGCCGGCGTATACAGCGGCTGGATTACGCGGTGCTGACGCACGGCCACTCCGATCACATGGGAGGGTTGGCGGCCATCCTCGATAATTTCCGGCCGCGCAAATTGTGGATCGGCGCGGAACCGGATACGCCCGCCTGGGAAGCAATCAAGCAAACCGCCGCCCACGACCACGTTCGTATTGAGGCTTTGAACCGCGCTTCAGCCCCGTTTGCGATCGGTGGCGCCAAGTTGCGCGTGTTGGCTCCGGGAACCGGCTATGTTATGGGCGATAGCCCGGCGAACGACGATTCCCTGGTGCTCGAAATCCGCTACGGGCGGCGCGGTATTCTGCTGACCGGAGATGCCGAGCGGCCGATTGAAGACGATCTGGTCGCGAGCGGCCAACTGCGGCCGGTTACGCTGCTCAAGGTCGGTCACCATGGCAGCAAGACGTCGTCGAGCGAAGAATTTCTGCGCCAGGTCGCGCCGGAATTCGCCGTGATCTCCGATGGTTACCTCAACCAGTTCCACCATCCTCATCCAACGGTGCTGGCGCGGCTCGCCGAGCACCGCGCCGGTATCTTTCGCACCGACCAGCGCGGGCTGATCACCTTCCGTACCGATGGCGATAGAGTGGAAGTGGAAACGTTCCGTTAAAGCGAGGGATGGATGGACAGCGAAGACAGCATTGGCAGCGGGCTGGGATGGTTTGTGTTTGGAGCGGCGGTCGGGGTAACGGCTGCGATTCTGCTGGCGCCGGGTTCCGGCAAAGCCACCAGGCGCAAACTGGCGAAGCAGGCGAACAGGGGACGTAAGAATTTTTTCAACGCCAGCCAGGAAGCGATCGATAAGGGACGCGAATTGTTCGAGCGTGGGCGCGAGATTGCGCAGGAAGCTTCCGATATGTTCGAGCGCGGCCGGCGCGTGGCGGAGAAGAGCTTCGACGATCGTGCATGACCGCTTTTGTCAACGAAGCGTACACTGATTTCAACCTTCCGGAGAACGCGGCTGCAATGCGGGCAGCGCTCGCGAAAGTGCGGTCCGAATTGGGACGCGAATACGACCTGCTCGTTGCGGGCGAGCGGCGCAAATCCGCGGCGAAGCTTGAATCGCTGAATCCGTCGCGACCCTCTGAAGTTGTCGGTATTCACCAAAAAGGCTCGGAGCAGGATGCCCGTGATGCAGTTGAAGCCGCCTACGCTTATTTCCCGGAATGGAGCCAAGTGTCCACGCAGCAACGGGCCGAAATTCTGCTGCGGGTTGCAACGACCCTGCGAGAGCGCAAGCATGAATTCGACGCTTGGCTCGTGCTCGAAGCCGGTAAGACCTGGGCGGAGGCCGACGCCGATGTCTCGGAAGCGATCGATTTCTGCGGCTACTATGCGCGGCAGGCATTGAAACTCGCGAACCCCGAATCCCTGGTCCAGCTTTCGGGCGAGCGCGACGAACTGGTGTACTTGCCGCTCGGGGTGGGAATTATTATTCCGCCATGGAATTTCCCGCTGGCAATTCTCGCCGGCATGAGCACGGCGGCGCTGGTCACGGGTAACACCGTGGTGATCAAACCCTCAAGCGATACGCCGACCATTGCGGCGAAGTTTGCTGAAGTGCTGCTCGCCGCGGGTTTCCCGCCGCGCAGCTTTTCGCTGCTGACAGGGAGCGGCGCCGCCATCGGCGATGTGCTCGTGTCACATCCGAAAACCAGATTTATTTCTTTTACCGGTTCGCGAGACGTCGGCCTGCACATCAACGAGCTGGCGGCCAAAACGCCGAAGGGACAGCTCTGGATCAAACGCGTGGTCGCCGAAATGGGCGGGAAAGACGCCATTGTGGTGGACCGGGAAGCGGACCTCGACCAGGCCGTGCTCGGCGTTCTCAATTCGGCGTTCGGGTATCAGGGCCAGAAGTGTTCGGCTTGCTCGCGCGCCATTGTCGACGAAAACGTCTACGACGAATTTCTTTCGAAACTCAAGAGCAAAGCCGAAGCGCTCACGATCGGTCCATCGGACGACGTTGGCAATTACATGGGTCCGGTGATTAATGCCCGAGCGCGCGATAACATTCTCGGCTATATCGAGACGGGCAAGCGGGAAGGGCGGCTGATTGCGGGTGGCGAAACGCCTCCTGGCGAAGGATATTTTGTCCGACCCACGATCATTGCGGACGTCGACCCGAAAGCGCGCGTGTTTCAAGAAGAGATCTTCGGCCCGGTCTTAGCGGTCGCGAAGGCTAAGAATTTCGATCACGCCCTCGAATTGGCCAATGACTCCGAGTACGGTTTGACAGGCGCTGTCTTCACCACCAATCCGGCGCATGCGGAGAAGGCCAGACGCCAGTTTTTCGTCGGCAATCTATATATCAACCGGAAATGCACTGGCGCCATGGTGGGCGCTCACCCGTTCGGCGGTTTCAATATGTCCGGAACCGATTCGAAAGCCGGCGGCCCGGATTATCTGCTGCAATTCGTGCAGGCGAAGTCAATCGCCGAAAAGATTATCTAAAAAACTTCCCGCCTCATTCCAGCCGGAATGGAAGAGATAACGGCTGTAGCTCTCTCTTGTGGATCTATTTCGGGAAACAAAGTGGCGTTAGACTTGCTCCTGTTTTGGATATCTTCCAAGGAGTAAGTTATGTCAGCAGCAACACCCACACCCGTATCGAGCAGCGCCGCTCTATCCACCGACAACCAATTCACACTCAGCGACCACGATAAGAAGACGCACGTCACGCTGAAGCTACAAAAGGGCGGTCCGCTCGTCCAAGGGTCCACAGCACAGGGGCCAACCTTGCAATATCAAGGTGTAGAAGGAACGTTCTCGTTTTCGGGCGAACAGATTGTTACGGATAACAACGCTCTGGGCAAGACGTTCACGGTGACGTTGAATATCGTGCCGGACCTACGGACGCTCTTGTTCACGTTGGTGCTGCCGCCAGTAACTCACAAGGCCGGCGAACGCACTCAAACCTTCGACACAATCGCTATCAAATCGGAGCACCACACCTCCCTGGTAGGCAAGCCGACTAACCCCGGCGCGGCGACGACTTACGTTGTAGTGAAGATGCACGGAACGGCCACGAGCGTCGAAGTTCCTTTCTGATTCGACACCTCAGAAAGTCGCCGTGGGAAGAGCCCAGGCATAGACAACATCGCCCACGGCGGTCAACAGAAACTGGCGGCCGTCTACTTGGTAGGTCATCGGCGAGCTATCTAGAAATCCTCCCGCGTAGGTCTGCCAAAGCACGCGCCCGTCTTCCACGTCGAGCGCCAGCAGGTTGCCGGAGAAGTCGGCCGTGAACAACAGATGTCCCGCAGTGGTCAGAATGCCGGGATGCGAACTGCCTTCTTCCTCCGTTCTGCTCCAGCGAATTTTCCCGGTTTCGAAGTCGAGGGCAACCAGAACGTTACCGGACCATAGGGGGCTGGCCGCGCCGCCCTGGTGGCCCTCAGGCTTGTTGTTCGCGCCCAAATCCAGGTAATAAAGGGTGAAGCCGCGTTGCGCGTTCACGTAGACGAGATTCGTCTGCGGATCGAAACTCGGCGCCATCCAATTGGTCGCGCCGTCCCGATCCGCCTCGACGAGCGAGCCATCGAGCCGCGGCTCTTTCGCTTTGTTAGGAACCGGCTGGCCTTTGGAATCGAAGCCGGCCGCCCAGTTGGTCTTGACAAAAGGCGCGCTGAGCAAATGCTCGCCAGTTACTCGGTCGAGCAGGAAATAATAGCCATTGCGGCTTGCTTGCGCGAGCAGGTTCCGGGGCCTGCCGTGAAAGTTCGCGTCAAACAAAATCGGCGTTTCGACCGCATCCCAATCGTGCGTGTCGTGCGGCGAAGGCTGGAAATACCAGACCAGCTTCCCTGTATCAGCATTCAACGCGACGATGGAGCACGTGTAGAGATTTGCGCCTTCGCGGCTGGTCCCCGCGAGCACCGGATGCGGATTGCCGGTTCCCCAGTAGAGCAGATTCAGGGCGGGATCGTAGGTGCCAGTCAACCACGTAGGGCCGCCGCCGTGCGCGCGAGATTCTTCGTCCGGCCAAGTCTCCGATCCAGGCTCTCCCGCCGCTGGAACGCTATTCCACCGCCAGAGCGTTTTACCATTTTGCGGATCGACAGCTTCGAGAAACTGCGGGACATCGGCCTGGTCGCCCGAGATGCCGACAATCACGCGATCTTTCACGACCAGCGGAGCCCCGGCGATATAGTAGCCGAACTTGACATCGGCAATCGGAACATCCCAGATTTGCTTGCCATCGCGCGCTCCGATACAAATCAGGTGAGCGTCCGGCGTCCCGAAATAGAGCCGGTCTTTGTACATGGCAACGCCGCGCTGGGCGATGTGATTGCCTTCCGAAGGCCGGCTGTAATGCCAGATGCCGCGGCCGCTTCGTGCATCGATCGCCCATACGTGATCGGGCGCGGTGAAATACAGCACGCCATTGACTTCGAGAGGCGTTGATTTGAGCGTTGACGAGCGCGTTTGGAACGCCCAGGCCATCTTGAGAGAGGCTACGTTGCTTTTATCGATCTGCGCAAGCGTGCTGTAGCGGCGGCCGGAATAATCTCCGTTGTAAGTGGGCCACGAGCCGGGAGGCGGTTTCAAGAGAGCCGCCGGGTCGAGCCCCTGCGCGCAGAGCCGCGCGGCCATGATCAACACAAACGCCGAACATTTCATTTCAGCGTCTCCAAATAAGCGAACATGTCGTGCATCCTGGCGTCGGTGTATTTCGGCAGCAGTTCGAGATGGGCGGCCAGCGGATCGTGTATTTCGACTTTCACCTCCGAGCGAGGCCAGGAGTGATACCAGCCATCGCTGTCTTTGATCGCGATCCGGAACGCATCGCTGTAAAACAAATCTCCTTTGAATTGCTGGCCCGACGCTGTGGTCACGGTTGCCGTTTTCTCGATGCCCGATGGATACAGGAACCGGGCCTGCAAGTCGGCCGGCGGATATTTGTTGGCGATCCCGGCAAGGTCGCCGGAGGGCGAATGGCATTTTGAACAGCCACCCGCGCCATGAAAAAACTCTTTGCCGCGCGCGGCATCGCCGGTAAGCAGAAGTTTAAGCGCATAGTCTTTTGGCCTGCGCGGACTTCGGAGGTCCGATTCCTTCAGCCGCGTGTGCAGGAAAGCGACGACATCGGCGATTTGAGCGTTATTGAGCGGGATCGGCGGCATGCCCTTCGTAGGTCGGCCATCGCGAATCACCGGACCGATGAGATTGCCGTTTTCGTCATGCCGGACAAGCATCGAACGCATGAGGTTGGGACCTTCCGCGCCGCCGTTCGCATCCGGGCCATGACAAAATCCGCAAGTCTGCGCAAATTGGGCCTGGCCGCGTTTTGCCGACTCCTGGCCCAGGGCAACAAAGCTCGGCAAGGTAGCCACCATGCCGGCGAGAAGGAAGCGCGTATTCATCGAGCGCGGACGCGGAGGTATTCTACCAAGTAGAAAGCCCTTGCTCACGCGCCACATGACGTTAGACGACGTTCCCGCGGGGCTTCGGCTATGCCGTTTGAGCGGCTGGAATCAAGTCAAAGAAGATTGGATCGCTTTTCTGAAGCTCAGCCCGGACGCTTGCCGCATTATCGAGAACGATGGAGCCGTAGTGGGAACTGTCGCAACCTTACGGTTCTCTGAGAAGTTCAGTTGGATCGCCATGCTGCTGGTAGATCCTGCCCTACGCGGCCGGGGCATCGGCACGAGACTTGCTGCGGGAAGCCTTGACGATCCTCCAGAACGAGAATTGCATTCGCTTGGACGCCACCGAGGCTGGAGCGCGGATCTATTGTATGCACGGATTTCAGGAAGAATACCGGCTTAACCGGCTGGTGGCAGACGCGCCAATCCAACCGGCCGCGAAGACGGAAACATGCAGGCCAATGTCTGGCGCCGACTTGGCAGAAGTGTTCGATCTGGACGAGAGCGTTTTCGGAGCGGACCGCAGCGCGCTGTTACGCTCTTTTCTGATGCGGGCTCCCGAATATGCGTGGGTGGCGAGGATAGACGACATTGTGGCTGGTTACATTTTCGGCAGGCACGGAAATAACCACGAACATCTCGGTCCGCTCGTAGCGGTTAGTGAGCCGGCCGCGTTCGAGCTGATGACTTGCTGTCTGGCTCACAAACGATCGTTTTTGATCGATGTACCGGACCATCTTCAGGAATGGAACCGCCGGCTTCAGAATGAAGGATTCGTACGGGAGCGCTCGTTTCTTCGGATGTATCGCGGAATGAAAGTACAGCCGGAGTGCGAAAAATATCAGTTCGGAATAGCCGGCCCGGAATTCGGATAATGCAGAGTCAACAAATCAGTACGCTCTCCGAGTTGGATGAAGAATTGTCGCGTCCAAGCGACGCCGACTGTAGTTTCATTGCAGGAATGCAGGGAGACATCGTTGTATTAGGGGCGGGCGGGAAAATCGGTCCGTCTCTGGTAGCCCTTATCGACAGGGCCAATCGGAAAACCGGTGCCGGCAAGCGGATTCTTGCCGTATCGCGGTCGGGTGCGGCCGTTCCCGGAAACGTAGAGAGCTTACGCTGCGATCTGCTGGACCAGAAAGACGTGTCCACGCTTCCCAAGGTCGAGAACGTTTTGTATCTTGCGGGAAGAAAGTTCGGGTCGAGTGAGCGTCCGGATTTGACATGGGCGAGTAACTGCATCATTCCGGTTTGGGTCGCGCGGCAATTTCGTGAGAGCAGGATCGTGGTGTATTCGACTGGCAACGTGTATCCGTTTCGTGAGATTTCGACTGGAGGGAGCCGCGAAACGGACACGCTGCAGCCGGTGGGCGAATACGCTCAATCCTGCGTGGCTCGCGAGCGCCTGTTTGAATTTCATTCGAATGAATACGGAACGCGCTGCCTGCTCTTCCGTTTGAACTATGCGGTGGATTTGCGCTACGGCGTGCTGGTGGATGTGGCCGAGCGAGTGTTCAACGGCCAGCCTGTCGATCTCACGGTTCCGGTAGTGAACGTGATCTGGCAAAGGGACGCGAATTCTTATGCACTGCGTTCCCTCGCATTGTGCTCCTCGCCGGCGCGAGCTTTGAATGTAACCGGCCGCGAGATGCTATCGGTTCGTAGCGCGGCGGAATTTTTTGGAAAGGCCTTCGACCGGCCCTGCCGCTTCACGGGTGCTGAGGGCAAAACGGCGCTGCTAAGCGATGCGGCCGCTTGCCACGAACTGTTAGGACCGCCGGAATTGCCTCTCGACACAATGATGCATTGGATCGCCCACTGGATCGAATCGGGCGGCTATCGATTGAATAAACCGACACATTTTGAAGTACACGATGGCCGATTCTAGCTCGATTCGCAGCATTCTCGCGCGCGGCGCCGTGATCCCGGCGCATCCACTCGCCGTGACCCGCACGCGCAAACTGGATGAACGGCGGCAGGCCGCGCTCACTCGCTACTACTGCGACGCGGGCGTTGGGGGAATTGCCGTTGGCGTTCACACCACACAGTTCCAGATTCATGAGCCCTCGGTGGGGCTGCTGGAGCCGGTGCTGCGCCTCGCCGCCGAGGAGATTCGTAAATTCGAATCGAACAAGAACATTCGCCTCCTCAAAGTAGCCGGCGTTGTCGGCCTCACCGAGCAAGCCGTAAAGGAAGCCGTCTTGGCCCGCGACGCCGGCTACGATCTTGGGCTCTTGAGCCTGTCGGCATTCCAGGACGCAACCGAAACCACGCTGCTCGCGCACTGCCGCCGGATCGGAGAAGAGATCCCGCTTTTCGGCTTCTATCTGCAGCCCGCTGCCGGAGGCCGCATCTTAAGCCATACGTTCTGGCGAGAGTTTTGCGACATAGAGGCCGTTGCCGCCATCAAGATTGCGCCATTCAATCGATACCAGACCCTGGATGTGATTCGCGCGGTCGCCGGGAGTGGCCGCTCGGGCGAGATCGCCTTATACACCGGCAACGACGACAACATTGTTGCCGATCTGGTGACCCCGTTCCGCTTTGGCGCGAAAACACTAGAGTTTGCGGGCGGCCTTCTCGGACAATGGGCCGTCTGGACCAGCCGGGCAGTCCAATTATTGGACAGCATTCATGCGTATAAGGCCAGCCGGAAAGGCGATCTGCGCGAGATCCTGAGCGGGGCGGCCGCCCTGACAGACGCAAACGCGGCCATATTCGACGTGCAGAATCGCTTTGCCGGGTGTATTGCCGGTATCCAGGAGGTCCTTCGCCGCGAGGGTTTGCTCGAGGGGCGCTGGTGTCTGGACGAAAAAGAGGATCTCTCACCCGGGCAACTCGAGGAAATCGATCGCATTTGGGCCAGCTATCCCCATTTGAGAGACGACGAGTTCGTGCGGGAAAACCTGGACCGCTGGCTGAAATAACGCCCGGCAACCTAAAGTTTTATAATTCCCCGGTACACCAAGTACGGAGTAGGGCACCGTAAGCTGCTGGTTCCAGCCCTTATCACTCATCATTTCCCCCCATTTGTCCGATGGACTTGTAGAGGGGCATAGCAGCAATTTGCCGTTATTGAAAGCTTTCAATTACGCATCGGCCCGGCAGATATCCTTACTGCCGCTGGCCGCCCTGCTATACCTGGACCCCGGCCCGGCCCAGGCCGCGCTGGATCCCGCGAAGGCTATCACGCAATACGTGCGCCAAACCTGGCAATCGGGTTCCGGCTTGCCGCACAGCACTGTAATGGCCATGGCACAAACTCCCGACGGTTACATGTGGCTCGGCACGGAGGAAGGCCTGGCGCGCTTCGATGGCAACCGGTTCACGGTGTTTGACAAGCGAAACACGGCGGAACTCCGAAACGACTGTGTCCTGAGTCTGCTGGTGGACCGGCAAGGCGGACTCTGGATCGGAACGCGCGGCGGCGGCCTGACGCGTTATAACCACGGCCATTTTCAGGCTTTCGGCTCCCACAATGGACTGCCGGGCGAATCCATACTGGCGCTGTATGAGGACACGCGCGGCACGATCTGGATCGGGACGGCGGGAGGCGGATTAGCGCAATACCGGAACGGATGGTTTCACAGATTCACGACCGCGGATGGATTGGCGGATAACACGATCTTCTCGATTGCCGGCGATGCGCAGGGCGTCTTATGGATCGGCACTCATAACGGATTGTCCAAGCTTTCCGGCCGGACATTCAGCACGTACCGGGCGGAGGACGGCCTGGGGTCTAACTATGTGCGCGCAACCTATGTCGATTCGAAAGGAACGGTATGGGCAGGAACCGATGACCACGGCGTCGCCAGCCTGGGCCCGCACGGATTTACTCGCTGGACCGCCGAAGATGGGCCAACCAACAATACTGTTCTGTCGCTCTATGAGGATCGCTCGCACACGCTTTGGGTTGGAATGCTGGGTGGCGGCCTGGACCGCATTGTCGACGGCAAACTCATCGCTCTGAAAGGCGCGGCGGTATTTAGCGCGGAGGGCATCCAGAAAATTTTTGAAGATCGTGAGGGCAATCTCTGGTTCGGCACGCTGAGCGGCGGTGTCACGCGTCTGCGAGACGGGCCGATCACGACCATCTCCAAAGAAGAGGGATTGGTGAGCGATCACGTTCTGCCGGTTTATCAGGATAGAGAAGGTAACGTTTGGATCGGCTCGAACGACGGCCTCGAGCGTCTAAGCGATGGGAGCTTTACACTCTACACGCGTAAGCAAGGACTGCCCGACAACCTGGTCCTTTCGGTGACGCAGGACGGACACGGGAATATTTGGGCGGGGACTCGGCGCGGCGTTGCGGTATTGAAGGATGGCCGGTTTTGGGCCATCGGAGCCGAAAAAGGCTTGCCGCCCGGCTTCGTCATGTGTACGTATACCGATCGGGATGGCGATCTCTGGGTCGGCACGCGAAACGGATTGAGCCACTTCGATGGAAAGCGGTTCACCACGTACACTACCGAGAACGGGCTTTCGAATAATTTTGTGAGGTCGATCTTCGAAAGCCGGGACAAAACCTTCTGGATCGGAACGGATGGCGGCGGACTCAACCGTTTTAGAGATGGCCGCTTTCGTACTTATTTCGAGCGCGACGGCCTTTCAAGCCGCGTGGTGTGGTCCATCTATGGGGATGCGTCGGGAACCATCTGGCTGGGAACCGATGGCGGCGGCCTGTGCCGGCTGCGCAATGGCAAATTCACCAGCTACGGACGGCAGCAGGGTCTTCCGGACGACACATTCGTCCATATGCTGGACGACCAGCACGGGAAGCTTTGGCTGAGTTCCAACAAGGGCATCTTCTCGGTGGAGATGAAGCAATTCGACGACTTCGATGCGGGCCGGATCGACAAAATCGCGGCGGCCATCTACGGCGTTGGCGATGGGATGAAGAACCACGAGTGCAACGGCGGGTTCCAGCCAGCGGGCTGGCGCACCAAAGACGGCAGGCTTTGGTTTCCGACAGTCACGGGTGTTTCGATTCTGGATCCAAAGCATATAGCCGCGCGCCCGATTCCGCTGAGCGTACTGCTCGAAAGCGTTGTGGTCGATAACAAAGAGTGGAATCCGGATGGTACGTTCTCCGCGCCGCCGGGCGCTGGGAAACTGGCATTCCGTTTTACGGCGCCCAGCTTCATTGCGCCCGAGAAGATACAGTTCCGCTACCGATTGGATGGGTTCGACAAAGATTGGAGCCAACCGGAAAATCATCGGTCGGCTTCTTACACCAACATTCCGCCGGGCGAGTATAAATTCCGCATTCTCGCCAGTCCGGACGGGCAGACGTGGACTCCGGGCGGCGCGGAAATATCGTTCGTGCTTCGACCGCATTATTATCAGACGAAAACGTTTTCAGTCCTGGTCGCGCTGATCTTGTGCGCGATCGTGCTCGGCTTGCACCGCGCGCGTGTGCGCCAGCTACGGGAGCGCGAGACGAAATTAGTGCAACTAGTGGACGAACGGACGGCCGAGTTGCGTCAATCGCGCGATCAGCTCGAGGTACGAGTGGAAGAGCGCACGCGCGACCTGGTGGACCTCAACCATTCGCTTGAAGGAGAGATCGTGACGCGGACCATCGCGGAGCGAAAGGCAGAGGCGGCCAACCGCGCGAAAACCGAATTTCTCTCCAACATGAGCCACGAGATTCGTACCCCCATCAACGGCATCATGGGTATGACGGATCTGACGCTGTCGACCGACCTCTCCGGAGAACAGCGCGAATACCTGGAGATTGTCCGGACATCCACGGACTCGCTGCTGGCTGTAGTGAATCACATTTTCGATTTTTCGCAGATGGAGGCGCACAAGCTCACGCTCGAACGGGTGCCGTTCCGGCTTTCCGATTGCCTGTATGAAATCGAGAGAGAGACCAGCCTGCAAGCGCGAGAGAAGAACCTGCTCTTGAGCATCAGCGCGGCCTCCGGAGTTCCGGATCGTTTACTCGGGGATCCCACGCGGCTGCGCCAAATTTTTTCGAGCCTGCTCGACAATGCCGTGAAATTCACCCAGCGGGGTAGCGTCTCGATGCGCATCGCGGCCAAAGAGGTTTCGGCCTCGGAAGCGCTGTTGCATTGTTCGGTGACGGACACGGGTATCGGCATCCCGAGCGATAAACAAGACGCCATTTTCCAGGCCTTCGCGCAAGGCGACACCTCGAACACGCGTAAATTCGGGGGGACCGGTCTGGGTCTGGCGATTTCGTCGCGGCTCGCCCGTATGATGCAAGGCGACCTCTGGGTGGAAAGCGAACCGGGCAAAGGCAGCACGTTCTATTTCACGGCGCGGCTTGGCCTGCCGCCGGAAGCCGAACCTGGGGAAACAGCGGAAAGCTCACCTGACTTGTCTCTAGCATCGCGCTAAAATCGCATGGATGCTTTTCCATCTGCTTTTGGCAGCCGTACTGGCGCAAAGCGCCGCCCCGGTCCAACGTCCGGCAATTGTCGGCGTGGCCCACATCGCTCTCGAAACTGACGATCTATCCGCCGCGCGAAAATTCTATGGAACGGGCCTTGGTTTCGAGGAGCCTTTCCAGCTCGATAAGGCGGCCTTCTTTAAGGTCAACGACCATCAGTACATTAAAGTCTCCGCCGATTTGAAGAGCGAAACACAGGACCGGCTTTCGCATATCGCGTTTGAGACCACGGATATCCGGAAATTGCACGATTATCTCGCGAGCCGCGGCGTCGCTGTGCCTGCCACATTAAAACCCGATCCGGACGGCAATCTAACGATGATGCTGGAAGATCCGGACGGACACCACGTCGAGTTTGTCCAATATATGCCGGGGTCTCTGCTCAGCCGCAATTTTGGAAAGTTTCTCGGGGCCGGCCGCGTTTCGACCCGCATGATACATGCCGGCGTTACGGTCAAAGACCGAGCAGCGGCTGATCGCTTCTATAAAGACATTCTGGGTTTCAAGATGACATGGTATGGCGGCAAGAACGATACCGAGGTGGATTGGGTGGACATGCGCGTTCCCGAAGGCACGGACTGGCTGGAGTACATGCTGAACGTACACAATCCGAGTCCTAAACAGTTAGGTGTGATGCATCACCTGGCGCTCGGCGTGGACAATATTCAGGCCGGGTATCGCACGGTTCTCGAGCGGGGCCTGAAACCGCCGCAGCCTCCGAAGATCGGCCGCGACGGTAAATGGCAGCTCAATCTCTACGATCCGAACTTCACGCGGGCGGAATTGATGGAGCCGAAGCCGGTCGAAAAGCCGTGCTGCTCGCCTATTCTCGATCTCCCCATTGGCAATGCCCGGTAAGCCGCTCGAAGAACTGCTTGCGCTGACCGGTCGAGCTCGCGTGTACGACTTGGGCCTTGATTTGCACGCCGGCGTCCCGCATTTTCCGACGCATCCGCCGTTCGTGTTCGGCTTGACCAAACGGCACGGCGAGGTCGTCCTGGATCTCCCCGACGGCCGGGTCGCGAGTTCCTCGGCCGATGCGATCTCCACGGGAACGCACGTAGGAACGCACCTAGATGGGTTGGGACATTTCTCCTGCAATGGAATGCTGTTTGGCGGCGCGCCCACTTCGGCGCAATCGTATGAAACAGGATTAAAGACGCACGGCATCGAGACTGTAGCTCCGATTTCGCGGCGCGGCGTGTTGCTCGATATCGCGCGGCTCGAAGGTGTTCCAAATCTGCCGAAGGATTTCTCGATCGCGCCGCGGCACCTCGAAGCTGCATGTCAACGGCAAAAAGTCGAGATTCGCGCCGGCGATGTGGTCCTTCTCCGCACAGGTTGGACCCGGCATTGGCCCGATCCGGCGGCGTACGTCATGGGCGGCCGGGGCAGCACGCCCACCGGACCGGGCCCGGAAATCGAGGGCGCCCGCTGGTTGAGCGAACGGCGCATTTTTGCTACCGGTTCCGACACGCTGGCCTACGAAAGAGTGCCGTCGGCCATGCAGGTGCATGTGCATTTGCTGGTCGAAAGCGGCATTCACCTCATTGAAGTACTCGATTTAGAAAAGCTGGCGGCGGACGGGGTTTCGGAATTTCTCTTTGTGGCGTTGCCGCTCAAGATTCGAGGGGCCACAGGCTCGCCCATCCGGCCGATCGCGCTAGCCGTGTGACCGCACGACCCGGTGAATATCCGCGCCGTACTTGTTGACTTTCGAAAGCCCCATCCCTGAGACGGCGAGCAATTGTTCATTAGTCGATGGACGACGGGCTGCAATCGCGCGCAGCGTCTTGTCGCTGAAAATGGCGAAGGCAGGCACGGCAAGTTTTTTCGCTTCGGCCAGACGCCAAGCTCGTAGCGCTTGCTCGAGTGCCGGGTCCACATCGGCCGGCGACTCGTCGTCTTTCGGCTTGGCGCTTTTCCTCTCTTTCACGCGGCGCTTTCCGGGCACCGGGTCTTCGCCGGCCTTCATCAGAAATTCGAGCGCGCTGGTTTCGTCGGCTTTGACGCCGGCCTGAGTCAACCGCACGCTTCTGTAAGGAATGCGCCGGCCGGCCGCTTCGAACGTGCTCTCGACAAGGTGCAGCAGACCCGAACGCGCCATCGCGCCGAGCACTTCTTCAAAGCCATTGCGGGTGATATCGCCGTTGGCGGAGACCTCGACGTGGAGTTTGCCGCTCGATTTCGGGCCTCCCGCTCGCAGCGCTTTCAAGACGCGGAATATCACTGCGCGTTCTTTCCCGCTGGGCGCGCGGAACTTCTGCGCGGCGCATTCGGCGGGAGCGCAGAAATCGCAAATACCGCAGGAATTCTGCTCGTCCGCGCGATCGCCGAAGTGGCGTACAAGGCTGGCCATACGGCAATCGGAGCTGGCGGCATAGCGGATCATCGTTTCGAGCTGCGCGGATTTGTGTTCTGCCTGCGCGACATACAGATCGCGCCACCGCGGATCGCCGCGCGTGATTCTCTCGTCGTAATCGAGCAGCGCGCCGCCGTGCGTCCAGAGTTTTTCGAGCGCCTTATCGAACAGGTCCGCCGCCAGAGTAAGCCGCCCCTGCAGCGCCGCTTTTTCGAGCGGCTGCGCCGTCAAGCGCGCATAGATTTCATCGAGCACATCCACTTCCGGATAATCGCGCTCGAAAAAGAAATCGTGGGTGCGGCGGTCGGCGTAGGATTGCAGGAGCAGCGCGCGGCTGGGAGCGCCGTCGCGTCCCGCGCGGCCGACCTCCTGGTAGTAACCCTCCAGGCTTCCCGGTAAAGCGGTGTGCATCACGGTGCGCACGTCGGGTTTATCGATTCCCATTCCGAACGCGATGGTCGCGGTCATGACTTCGATTTTGCCGTCGAGAAAATCCTCTTGCACGCGCGCGCGATGCGCGGCATCAAGGCCCGCGTGATAGGCGGCGGTCGGGCATTGCGCGCTCAGCTCAATTGCCAGCGCCTCGGTCTGCTTACGCGTGGGAGCGTAGATAATCGCCGGACGGCGCGCCGGATCCTGCAGCAAGGCGCATACGAGCGCGGACCGTTCGGAAGGCGGCACTTCCACGATCTCGATTGCCAGATTCGAGCGCCGGAATCCGTGAATGAAGCGCGCCGGTTTCTCGAGGCCGAGTTGCTCGACGATATCGCCCTGGACGCGCGGCGTGGCGGTGGCCGTAAGCGCAATCACCGGCGCAGGCCGCAGCAAAGGCAAGCGTTGGCCCAGCATCCGATAATCGGGGCGAAAGTCGTGGCCCCACTGCGAAATGCAATGCGCTTCGTCGACGGCGATGAGCGTCGGCTTGCGTTTTGCCAACATCTCGGGAAAGCCGGTGACACGCAGACGTTCCGGCGCAATATACAGGAACTGCAGCTTGCCTTCGAGGTAATCGAAGCAGGCCTGGCGCGAGGCCTGCCGGCCGCGGCCGCAATGAATCCTCTCGACCGCGAAGCCGAGCGCCTTCAACTTCGCCACTTGGTCCTCCATCAGCGCGATCAGCGGGCTAATGACGAGCGTTGTTCCACCGCGCGCAATGCCGGGCAATTGGTAGCAGAGCGACTTGCCCGAGCCGGTGGGCATGATCAGCAAAACATCGCGGGAGCCGGCTACCGCCTGGCACACGGCCTCCTGATTCGGGCGATACGAGGAAAATCCAAACGCCGAGTTCAGCAGGCCGTCGAGTTTATTCCGGAGCTGCGCTTCAGCTTCCGTGATCGTGGACATGGGTCGCATCGGCGGCCATTCGACAAGGGGTGGCGGAGAGGACGCACGGGATGTGCTCGAACTGGATGGTGCTGTGCCGGATGCCGAACGTACACAGGACTTCATTGATGCGCTTGAGAATCGCTTCGCTCTCGGAATGCGACATGTCCTCGATCAGCACATGCGAGCTGAGCGCGTGCGTATGCGAGCCGAGACTCCAGATGTGCAGATCGTGAACGTCCTGCACGCCATCGACCTGGCTCATTGCCTGAGTAACTCCGCGCAGTTCCAGGCCGCGCGGCAATCCCTCGAGCAGAATATTCAGCGACTCCCGCACGATGTCCCAAGCCGTGTAGACAATCAGGATGCCGAGGGCGAAAGAAAGCAGCGGATCGATATAAAGCCAACCCGTATAGTGGATCGCAATCGCACCCAGGATAATCGCGCCGGCGCCCACGGCGTCGCCTAGCATGTGAATGAAAGCGGCCCTGAGATTGAGATCGCCGCGCGCGCGCCGATTCAAGCCGAGCATGATCGCAGCGTTCAGAATCAATGCGGCCGCAGCCACCCAGATCATCATCCGGTCGTCCACCGGCTGCGGATGCATGACCCGCGCGATCGCCTCCCAAAAAATGACCAGCGAGATTACAATCAACGTGGCCGCATTGAGGAAAGCGGCTACTACGCCGGCGCGCTGGTAACCGAATGTCTTGACTTGATCGGCCGGCTTCGCTTGCAGGTAGTAGCCAATGGCCGCGAGCAGCAACGCCAAGGCATCCGTAAAGTTATGACCGGCATCGGAAAGCAGCGCCAAGCTGCCGGAGCGCACTCCGGCGTATACCTCGAAAATCGTAAACGCGAGAGTGGCGCACAGCGATACGCGAAGAATCCATCCCGTGGCGCCGGAGTGATCGTGATGATGGTGACCCACGCTCTACCTTCACTGTACGACAGGTTTAGTTCGGATCTTTCGGCTTTTCACCCGGCCGGTAGAGCGAAGGCGTCTTCTTTTTCTTCTCGTCTTCAGTCTGGGCCGCCTGCTTGCGCTCCTTCACTTCTTTGGCCGGCATCATCGCGTCGCGGGCTTTCTTTTCCTTGTTGTCCTCGGCGGCCAGTTCCGCGCTTCGCTTGGCCGAATCCTGCATGGAAAGCTCGCGGCTATCCGTGGTCGTATCGATGGCTTCGGTGAGCACAAACTTATAGCGGTCCAGATCTCTCGGATCGGAATCCTGAATTTTCGTCAACTTATCCAAAAAATCCTTTTCGGCGTTCAGCACCAGCAGCATGCCTTGATCGATCGGCTTGTTGCGCCGCAGGGCGTCGTCGGCAACCGAATCCATTGCTTCGATGATTCGGCTGTAGTCTTCGAGATTGTCGTGGATGAAGATGCTGCGTCCCGGCTTTTCTTTCGCCACATATTGCTCGATCAGATCCATGCGCGTCTGCGCGAAGTGAACGTAGAGCTTCAGCCGCTCGTTCGGATCCTGCGCTTCACGGACTTGGGCGACCTCGTTAGGCGTCAGAAAATCGCGGTCCTGAGCCATGCAGAACGCCGCAGCGCAGCAGAACAGCAGACAAAATTTCACTTCCGCATTACCCCGTTCAGCAGCTTATCGTGAATTTCGTCGAGCTTGCGGCTTGTGTATTCGGCCCAGCCGCGCTCTTGAACGCCCATGTTATTCACCAGATCGGAAAGCCGGCGCTGCAGATACGCTACCTTCATCTCGGCCTTTTTGTAAGATCTCGATTTATTGGCGGTGGCGAGCGAATCAAGACACGCGTTAAGAACTTTCGTCATGCTTTCGAGATCGGCGTCTCCCTTGGAAATCTGACCCTTGCCATACGAGCTCTGGGCATTGTCAAACAATTCGTCCGCAAACCCAAGCGCCATTTCCGAGCGCTTGGCCGGATCGTGCTGCATTTTGAGCTCCGCCAGAAACGACTGGCACGGCATGGCCCCGGCAAACGCCAGGATCAATACACTCAACTCAAGCACTCTGATCGGCACTAGCGACTGGCCTCCTTTTCCAGAATTCTGCTGCGCTGCCGCGCCACGAACTCCTGGTCGGGGTGCTTGCCCTGGCTCAACTCCAAGAATCGTTGATAGCTGGCCAGCGCCGGTTTCACTTGATGAAGCTTATCGAGCACCATGGCACGGTAATAGAGATCGCCCGCAGTATCTGCATTTAAATTATGTACCTTATCGAGGGCGGCCAGCGCCTGGGGGTATTGCTCGCCCAGTACCAGGACGCTTGCCGCCTCGTTCCAGGCGGGCACGGAATCGGGTTTGATACGCGCGGCGGCGAGAAATTCATTAGCCGCGGCTAAGTAGTCATGCTTATCCCGGTGAATACGGCCCAGCGCCATACGAAGGTCGAAATCGTTCGGATCGCTGGCTAGCGCCTGTTCGAGAAGAGGTTTGGCCGCGTCGGCTTGGCCGCTCTGCAGATAAGCGGTAGCGAGCGCAAGCCGATTGGCCGCGGTAGGCGAAAGGGCTACCGCGGCCTGGAATTCGGGCACAGCATCCGCGGGGCGCTTTGCCGCCAGATAGAGGCGGCCGGATTCTTCGCGCGCGCTCGGATCGTTGGGAAATTCTTTCAAGAGCGCCAGGGCGCGATCCGTTTGTTGCGCGTTCGAAAACGCCGCGGCGATTTCAAGAAGATACGACTGGAGCGCCGGATCGAGCGCCACGGCCTGGCGATAGTGAGTGAGCGCCTCGTCCAGCTTCGCTTGGCGCATGAGGCTCTGTCCCAATCCCAACTCCGCGACCGCCTGTTTGGGATCGATTGCCAGCGCGGCCCCGTAGGCCTCGGCGGCGCCTGGGAAATCTCCCGTTGCCAAAAGCGCATCGCCAAGATAGCGCTGTGGACGCACCTGAGTGGGGCGCTGCTTGACAGTGTCGCGCAACAGCGGGGCCGCCTGGACGGGATGCTTGCGGCGCAATTCCAGAATCCCCAAGTTCAGTTCCGCCTCATAGAGGCCCGGCTTGAGCTCGAGCACTTTCTGAAAATGGGCGCTGGCCTCGTCGTCTTCCTTCAACGCGGTTTCGGCCAGCGCGAGATTGAAAAAGGCCGAATAATCGCGAGCGTCGGCGGCGGCAAGATCCGAGAAGATTTGCTTGGCTTGCTGGTAATCCTTGCGGTCGAGCGCCGCGAGTCCGGCAGCCTGCGAACTGGTGGCTGCGGGCGCCAGTAAGGCGATACCCAAGAAGAGACAGAGCAAGTCGGAAACCCTTCCCGATTACTATATTATCCGCGATTATTCGAGTTTCTGCGCTTCTGGGCCGCGGAGGCGGCTTCACGGTGCAGATGAGTCAAATTGATTCCCTCCATTGCCACCGCGATGAAGCCGATCACAATCAGCGGGATCGTGACCACCGCCCACAAGATGAGAGAAAAACGCTTGGCATGGCCGATCGCGAGGCCAAATACGATCAGCGTCTGCGCCGTCACCATTTGGAAAGAGCCTAGATTGCCGGGCGCTTGCGGAACAATACTGCTCAAGCGCAGCAGAACCATCATAATGAAACTGGCCGTCCACGGAACCGTCAGGCGATTCGCTTGGACGATCGCATAAATAGGAAGGATTTGCGCGAGCAAATAACAGCCGCTGACGAGAAACGAAAAGTACAGATAGCGTGAGTGGCCGATGAGATGCAGATCTTCAATCAGTGTGTCGAACCAGCGCGGCCATGCCAGCCCGAAACCCAGACCCATCGATTGCTTCTTGGCATACATGGCATAACCCAGCACGAGCGCCGCGACAACAATCAAGATGCCGAGAACATAGCCGCCTTTCAGCAGCAATCCAGGCATCCTGCCCATATGGATCGCGAAAAAGAAGCAGATCATCAGCCAAATGCCATCGAAGATGCGTTCGATCAAGGCCGAAGCAAAGCTAACCGACAGCGGCAGGCGCGCCGATTTGGCGAGCAGAAAGCAGCGAATGAGCTCTCCGGCTCGAAACGGAAACACTTCATTGGCGAACAAGCCGACGTAAATTGCTTCGACCGATTGCAGATACGGCACGCGCATTACTGGCTGTAGCAAGAGTTTCCAGCGCCAGCCGTGCAGCAGGTAAACGCAGGCATCGCAAACGATGGCCACGCTGACCCAACTCCAGCGCATGTGCCGCACTTCGCCCCAGATGTGCTGGATGCCCGCGCCGTTCAGCACCCACACCATACACGCGAGCGAGAAAATATTCGTGAGGATGAGGATGGTCCAGGCCCTGATCCGCTTCGCGCGCTCGACGCTTGCCTCCGGCGTCATTCTCTAAACGTACAGGCCCATGGCGCGTTTGGCCTTGCGCACGGTATCGGCGGCGATTGGCAAGACACGATCGCGGCCTTCCATAAGCACTCTATCGATGTATCCTGCCTGGGCGGTAATTTCGCGGAAACGTCTCTGGATCGGCCCGAGCCGCGCAATTACCGCATCGGCAACGCGCTTCTTGAAATCTCCGTAGCGCATTCCGTCCACGCTCTCGCCGGTAATCGAAGCGTCGCAAGCCTGGCCGATGGCGAGCAGATTCGCGATGCCGGCTCCCATGCGCTGACGTATCTACCGCGGGCTGCGAATCGGTCGTGGCGCGCGCGATTTTTTTCTGAATCGTTTTTGGTTCGTCCAGCAAGCCTATGGCATGGCCCGCGCCGGGCGCGGACTTGCTCATCTTCTGCGCGGGATCGTCCAGCCCCATGATGCGCGCGCCAACGGCAGGTAGATGAGTCGCGGGCATGCTGAACGTTTCGCCGTAGATCGTATTGAAGCGTTGCGCAATGTCGCGGGTAAGTTCGAGGTGCTGGGCTTGATCGTCGCCTACCGGCACCACGCTCGCCTGATACAGAAGAATATCGGCCGCCATCAGGACCGGATATTGCAGCAAGCCGGACCCGATGGTTTCCTGCTTTTCCGCCTTGGCTTTAAACTGGGTCATGCGCTGCAACCAGCCGAGCGGCGTGATACAGGTCAACAGCCAAGCCAGTTCGGAATGTCCGGGGATGCTCGATTGCACGACGATGGACGACTCCTCCGGATCGATACCGGCGGCGATAAATAAGGCGGCGGTTTCGCGAATTTTTCCAAGGAGCTGTTGCGGATCTTGATAAACGGTAACCGCGTGCAGATCGACAATACAGAAGATACTTTCATAGCGGGTTTGGATTTCCGCCCAATTTTTGAGCGCCCCAAGGTAATTGCCGATGTGAAGCTGACCGCTAGGCTGAACTCCCGATAGAACACGTGCCTTCATTCCAAATAGTGAGCGAACCTTTATCCTAAGCGATGAGATCCAGTCGATGAGCTGCGTCGTCGAAATTGAAAAGCTGGTGCACGGCGGCGAGGGTCTGGCGCGGCAGGATGGTCAAGTCGTGCTGGTACCGTATGTGCTGCCCGGCGAGACCGTATCGGTTACAACCGGGCGCGTCAAGAACGGCTTGTTGCGCGGCACGTCTCCCGAAGTGCTCGCGCCGTCGCCCGAGCGGATTGTTCCGCGCTGCGAATATTTCGCCGACTGCGGCGGCTGTCATTTACAGCACGCCACATACGACTTTCAACTGGCACAAAAGCGCGCCATTCTTTTAGAGACATTGCAGCGCATCGGCGGCGTGCGCCACGAAGGCGAAGTGGCGATACTGCGGAACGAGCCGTGGTTCTACAGGAACCGCATTCAGCTTCATTTTGAGCGCGGCAAAAGCGGATTTCATCGCGCCGGCTCGCACGAGGTGCGCCCGATCGATCATTGCTACATCGCGTCTCCGCTGCTGGTCGAGGCGATTGCGAAGCTGAGCGAGGCGGTGAAGCGTCCGGAATGGCCGGGTTTCCTGCGGTCGCTCGAGTTGTTCACGAATGAAATTGAGCTGCAGGTGAATATCATCGACTCCACGCGTCCGGTGGCGGCGCGCTTTTTCGATTGGTTGAAAACGTTGCTGCCTTCTTTTGCGGCGGGGGCGATTGAGTATCGCGTCGGAGGAGAGAGCTATCGGATCAGCCGTGGGTCGTTCTTTCAGACGAACCGTTTCCTGATCGACGCGCTCATCGAGGAGGTCCTCGGCGAAGAAACCGGTCAACACGCAGTGGATCTATACGCCGGCGTCGGATTGTTTTCGGTGCCCCTGGCGAAACGGTTTGAACAAGTGACCGCAGTGGAGCGCGGCGGCCCGGCGTTTCGCGATCTGGAATGGAATGCCGAGCGGAGTGGAGCGAGTCCGCTCAAACCGCGCCGCGCCGCAGCCGAAGATTTTCTACGCGAACTCAAGAGCGCACCGGATTTCGTCCTGGCAGATCCGCCGCGCGCTGGATTGGGCAAGGAAACAACGAATGAACTGCTGCGCCTCGCGCCGCAACGCCTGACGATTGTCAGTTGCGACGCCGCCACGCTCGCGCGCGACTTACGCGGGCTGCTCGCGGGCGGATATGAACTCAAACGGCTTACGCTGATCGATCTGTTTCCGCAGACCTATCATTTCGAAACCGTCGCGCATCTAATACGGCAGGCCACTGCATAGCCCAACGGGCCGGCGGCCAAAGACCGTCGGCCCAATGGATCGTTACTATGCTTTCTTGCTGAAGCGGCGGCGGAACAGAAGGCCCGAGCCCATCAGAGCTAGGCTGAACAGAGCCGCTGAGGACGGTTCGGGAGTGGCGGTGGTGGCCGTCAGTGCGCCGAGCAGAATGTTATTGCTGCCGGTGCCCAAGGATGTGATAAAAATGTAGCGATCGCCGGCCAGGCTGCTTACATTCTGATCTCCCTCGCTAAAGCCAGTCAGCCCGCTGGGAATAGTAAACGATTGGCCAGATATTACTGCCGTGTTAGAACCCCATATCTTCCATTCTTCGCCGCTTGTAGTGCTCTCTGTGTAAATGCCGAGTGTACTAATCGACAGGTTACCCAGATCCAGCATGATGAAGTTTCCCGGCGTAATTTCGTGATCGCCGGTGCTGTCGTTCGTAAGTCCGAGCCCGCTTTCATCGCTTGGGGGCGGAAATGCGCCGCTTCCCTTGCTATAGAGATGGACCGTCGAAACTACATGCGAAGAATTTATATGAAAGCCGCTCGCCGTGATAGTGGGGCTCGGCCCGCTGGTTGGAGCGAAGGTATGAGTACTCGAGCCCAGATCGCCTCCGAGCCCTCCGAACGCATAGTTGATCGTCGCCGCCTGTAAAGCGCCGCCCCAAATGAGCGAGGCGCCCAAAAACACTACTCCCGTGATAATTCTCAATTTAGTCCTCCGATAAGATATCCGCGCAGTTTTTGGCGCGACTTATCGTGAGTCTGACAGTCGAGTAGCTTTGATTCAATTGCCTATCTCGTACTGTGGGTTGGGGTAAGCCGCTGTTCCCCCGAAACCTTTCATTTCGACACAGCGACTCAGCGGCTGCGCGGTGGCGCGCCAAAACGAATTGCTATGGCGCTGTTTTTGTCAAAAATGACTTCTCTTCCACGAGAAACAATAGTCGAGTAAGCAGACCACACGAGGCCGTAAAATCCCAATGCGGCGCCGACGGGTGGAGGGCCCATCGCGGCCACTGTTCCAAACAGGCCGAAACCGGAAAACCCACCTAATCCGCGGCCACCATAGTTGGCCTCCGCGCCACCCGAGGCGTTCTGTTTGCCGGCATCGTTGTCCATGGATTTTGCAGCCACTAGCCCGGCGATAACCGGGCGCAGGAATCGGGCTTTAGATTCGGTTGCTCGGGCGGTGCCTTCTTCATCAATCGACACGCTGCTGCCCTTAGGCTCGGCCGCGGTGAGCTGCGCTTGGGCCGGTTCAGGGCGCGGTGCTGGCGCGGTGGCGAACGCCGGAGGTTCCACTTCGTCAAACGCGAATCGCAATTGGCCACCGCGATGGAACATCCGGGCCGGACGTGCCAGCGTTATTTTGCCGGTGAGCCGGGTACCTTCCGGTAGAACGACCCGATGGTCGGCTGACAGCAACGGCTGTGATAATACGCCTGCAATCGCCTCGCCGGCATGCGCATCGGCGGAGCTGATGGTGGATAGAAAACGTACCAACGCAGAAGCGCCGGGCGCAGGCTGCGAACCAACCTCGCGCAGATTTGCGGCCGCGACGCTTACTTCGCCAAAATCGATTGGTTTCTCCAAAACCGCATCAAACCGGTTACCCTTCCGGTACCGCTGCGGGTGGTAGGGCAGCTTCGCCCACAAGAAATCCTCCAGCCATTCCCGTTTGTTAGGGCCGCGGACAAAATCGAGCAAACCCCTCGTTCTGGCATTCGCCTGCGCATGCACCTGCCGCTTAACGAAGCTCCACAGGTGCGCAGACCTGGTGTTGGGGTTCCGGGTCGGTCGTTTCTGCTTGCCATTTCTGGCGGCAATGGCGGGATCGTAGACGGAAGCCAGACCCAGAGAAGGCTGCACGTCGAGAGTCATGGAACGGCCGTCGGGCAGAACCATCCTGGTGAAAGTAACTTCTGCCTGCTTCAATGGCGTAAAGTCACCGCGCACGATGGCCATCGCCCGAACCATTTTCGATACCGGCTCGAGTTGTACGATTCGGCCGTCTACCGCCGTGCCGGCCGGAATGACGATTCGGTCGAACGCCCATACCGGCTCTGCGAACCTCGCCTGTATCGGTTCTCCCTGGCGGTACGAGGCGCGTTTCGTGATGTAGAGGCGCAGCGGCGTGCCGGCATCCACCCGTAAGTGGATTGAAGTATTCTCGGCAGTTGAGTCTGGCGGCGCGGCGCAAAGCAGCCGGCAGACAATTGCCAAGAGGCCCAAGCGGATGAGATTTCCGGAGTTTCGACAAAACATCATCTACCTCGAATCTCTATCCACAACACGCGCTGGAACGACCTGCTTTTACCTTAGCGAATTAAAAGGAATCCCTCCATATCAGAAACTCAATCTCGCATTGAACTCGAACTGCCGGGCATCGACGCCTCCGTCCCGTCCGGTGTTTGCCAACGAGTTGACCTGGCCGAATGCGCTGTTATTGAAATCGCCCTGCGGATTGGCGAAGTGCGGCGTGTTGGTCAAGTTGATCGCCTGCGCCCGGAACAGGAGATTAAACCGTTCCGAAAGCCTGAAGTTGCGCGAGAGCGCCGCGTCCCAGTCGAACAACCCCGGCCCATGCAGAGGATAGAACGGCGAGGTGCCAAAACGGTTGCGGTCGTTCACCACCGCAAAGGCCGAGGTGTCGAGCCAGGTAGAGCCCGGACCGACATCGCCGGAAACGGCGATCGACGTCTTCACAATATCCGGCCGCTGGTCGTTACCCGATGCGTTGAGATTGCTGGACGAGGTCCCTCCCGAGTGCACCTCGAAGACGCTTCCCGAGACCACTCTGAGGATCCCGCTGAGCTGCCACCCGCCTAAAATTTTGGACGAGATTCCACTGTTAGCCCAGCGTTTGCCCGCGCCAAACGGTGGTTGGGCAACAAACAGCGCTTGGAAGTTTTGGGGACGGTCCTGTGGCCCGAGACCGCGATTCAGAAAATAAAACTGGGGATCTTGGATATAGGCATGACCCTTTTCGTTGGAGAGTCCCGCCATGCCAATTGTCTTCGACCAGGTGTAGGCGAACTCGACCTGATAGCCGTTTTCGAAGCGATGGTTCAGCTTGGTTTGAAGCGCGTCATAGTGATTGTTCGCGGCGGGAGTAATCAGAGACGTTGCCGCGGTGCGGAAATCGTGGGCGGCGTCATAGAAGGGGCGGCTGGCATTACCACCGCACCCATCTGTGGCAGCGCCTTGGATACAACCTGTGGGCCCCACGGGACTTTCCACATTCAAATCGAGGAAACCGATCTGGCGTATGGTGCGCGTGGCCACGTAGCCCGCCTGCGCGACCCATGCATGCGGAAATTCTTTTTCGAGAGTGAAGTTCCAGGACTGAATATAGCCGCGCTGCAAGTTGGTTGGCGTCGTCGCCAGGGCCACGTTTGGGAGGAGCGGAACCCCACCGCTCGAGCTATCGGGAACGGTTGGAAGCGGAATGCCCACTGGAAGCGTCGAGCCGACCGGTGCGTTCTGTAAGCTTGCGGTGTCCAGTGCGCCCGCAGCCTGAAAGGAATCAGCGGTGACGTACAGCGGAATTAGTACGGGATAGTTTGTCCGTAAGTCGTCGGCGAGATTGTAAGGCTCGTTGGTGATGCCGTATCCGGCGCGAATCACAAACGTCGGAGTGGCGCGGTACGTCAGACCAACGCGCGGCACGAACATGGTCTTGCTAACCGAGACGCCGCAATCGGTCGGCGTCTTCCCCACGCCGCAGAGCAGCATCATGTTATTCGCAAAATCGTAACGCTCCAGGCCTCGGCTGCCGTCCCGCGTGGGCATCGGATAGTACTCCCAGCGCACTCCGAGCGTGGCGGTGAGCTTGGGTGTAACCTGCCATTGGTCGCCTGCATAGAGGCTGTATTGACGGGTGTTCGTGTGGAAGTAATCGGGGACCAGAATGTTCTTGCCGTAGTTCGTGTCCAGACCCAACAGAAATGTCCCAAAATTGTTGTAAGCGTTTGTTTTGGATGCTTTGCCGCTCAGGCAGTCCTTGCAAGATGTGGGGCCGCTTCCGAAGTCGAACCCGCCTGCCCCCGGTTCGACCGATCCGCCGGCGTTCCATTCCGGCTGCTGATGGTTCAGGCGAAGCATAAAGATCGACCCGCCAAAACGAAATGTATGGTTTCCGCGGATGAGAGTGGCGTTGCCGCTCCAGTAAAACTGCGGATCGTTGCGCAAATAGGGCATATAGGTGTTGTGTGTGCCCAGATCGTTGAAATTAGAAACCGCGAACCGCGGCCAGCTTCCTTCAAACTTTCGGGTGCCGTTGGTTCCGGGAATACCTAATACATCGAGCCCTTGGTTCTTATCGAGGTCAAGCTGTTGCGAATTGGTAACCATGCGGGTGATCCCAAAATTCCCATCCAGCACGAAATGGGGGCTCACCACGTAGTTACCGGTTACGGAGAAGGTCAACGTGTGCCCGCTGCCCATCCCCTCATTGCCGCCGTAATCGCTGATTGGATCGCCGCCCACCTGACCGAACATCTGTGGGTCGAGATCGTTGTAGGCCAGGAAACCGACATGCGCGAACATATTGAATTTGTCGGTGACATTCCAATCGACCTTTTCATCGAGAGTCGTGCGGTTGAAGGCGAAACTGGTGGCCGCCAGATAATTATTGTTCGGCGCCGCGGTACTGGCACTGGGCAGAAAACGTCCGGGCGCTTGTTGCAGAAGCCCCATGAGCTTCTGGGCCACGGGGCTGATCCGGCTGGTGGGAATCATGTTGAGGCACTTTGGGCTAGTGCAGAGAGCGTTGTAATGGGCGCTGTCCCCAGCGTTTCCAGTCGCATAGATTTGACTACGCCCCGATCCGTCGGCCTTGCCGGTTGTCGGATCGTAAATCACATCGGCGTTGCCAGTCAAGTGGTTCGCCGGATCCGAGCCACGCAAGTCGCCCTGCATCATGGCTAACGTCGGTATGGTGGCGACTTTCGTCGCGAACTGCCGCTGGCGAGTGGCCTCCACATTCGAAAAGAAGAACAACTTGTTCCGCTTGATCGGTCCGCCGACGCTCCCGCCGAATTGGTTGAAAATGTCCTTCGGAACCCGCTTGATTCCGTTATTGGGGTCGAAAAAGTTGTGGGCTTCGATAGCGTTATTGAAATGGAACTCGTACACATCGCCGTGGAATTGATTGGTTCCGCTCTTGATCTGGACGTTGACGGTAGAACCGCCCGCCAGTCCCTGCTCGGGATTGAAATTGCCAGTCACGGCGTTCACCACCTGGATCGCATCCGACGACGGAATGTAAGCCGCGTTTTCCGGGACCCAGATATTAAATTGGCTGACACCGTCGATCCGGATATCATTTCCGTATTCGCTGGTTCCGTTGACGTTGAACTGCAGAGCGCGAGACGGATTGGTGGGAATCGAGTGGGCGGTAGTGGGCGGAGTGACTCCGGGGATCGTCCCTAGCAACGTCTCGAAATTGTTTCCAGGCGGCAGCGGGACATTCTGGATAGTCTCCGCCGTCAAGTCGTGGTGGACGTCGGCCCGATCGGTCTGCAATATGGGAGGAGCGCCGGTCACCTCCACCGTCTGGCTGACCTCTCCCACCTCGAGCGTCGCGTCGACGCGGCCAACGCTGTTAAGGACGACAGGAACATGTTCCCTGGAGGAGGTCTTGAATCCCGGAGCTGAGATTTTTACCTGATAATCGCCCGGTGAAAGATTGGAGAGCGAGTACTCGCCGCTCGAATCCGTCACCGCGTTGCGGGACAACTGGGTTTGCGACTGGGTCACAGTGATCGTTGCGCCTGCAACCGACGCGCCCGACCCGTCCTTGACGTTCCCAACCAGCGATCCATACAGGACCTGCGCTCCTGCCGGCGTCGCAAGAATCACTAAGATGGCAGCAGTCGCGACAGGCATTCCCCGCACGAATCATGCCTTGCTTTCGAACATTCGCAACCCCTCACTTTCCAACGTGGAAAGGCGGGAGGAATTTGCCGAGCATCAGGAATGACCGTACCCCAAACCTCGAGCCGCAGATCAGCTGCATCGGCTAAACAGTAAAACTGACAGTGGTTCCACCCGCGGCCCCAAACCGCCAAGTGGAAACTGCCCCTTAGCCTGCGGGAGCAAAACCCCATACCCTTCGGTCATAGTATGTAAACGCTGCGGCGGTCTGTCCATTAGAATTCGCTCGAACAATATCGTTCAAGAAATGTTACAGTTCTATACCGAAATTAAATAGAAAGCGTTACTAAGCGTCGCTTCAGTAAGCCAGTTCTGCACGTGCAATATCGAGGACGAGACGCTCAGACGAATAGAACTCATGGAACTCCGCCAGCTCCAATTGCTTCTGACCGTGATCGAATCCGGGGGATATGCCCCGGCCGGAAAGCTGCTGCACATTTCTCACTCGGCAATTCACCGGCAGATCCGAATACTCGAGGAGGAGCTCGACTGCCGTTTGCTCGACGCGGGCCGGCCGGAAGGTTAAGGCGACCGAACCGGGCCGCGTGCTGGCCGATCTCGGCTCTGCGGATCCGTAACGAGATCGCCGAAGCTCAACGCCAGGTCAACGACTTGAACAATGTTCGCGCGGGGCATCTGCGCATTGGAACCAGCAGCAGCATCCTGGTCTCCTTCCTTCCCGCGGTTCTCGAACGCTACTCGAAGAAGTTTCCAGGTGTGCAGTTTCACTTAGTAACAGGCGTTGCCGATGACATTATTGAAGAGGTGCTCAAGGGGGAACTGGATCTTGGAATCCTTTTTAACCCGGCGGATCTCTCGCGCCCGATTCCTGAGCTGGAAATTCAGATCTTGTATCGTGAGGAGTTCGATTGGGCAGTCAGCAAAGGCCATCCTCTGGCCAAACAGGACCAGATCACCCTCCCCCAACTGGCCGCCTACCCCCTGATCACACTTCCCCCAAAAAGCCATCTTCGGCGAGCGTGCGACCGTCTGTTCGCCACGCAAGGACTCATCCCAACCGTGATCACGGAACTCGAAAATGAAGAAGCCATCGATAAGCTGATTGAGATCAATATGAGCTTTGCGCTCCGCTCGCGCAGTCGCCCCGCCAACGCGAAGATTCGCTGTTTTAGCATCCCGAGCGGCACAATCCACTGCGAAGTGGGCATAGTTTTACAAAAAAGGAATTGCGTGCCCCGCGCCGTTTCCGAGTTTGTGGGTATGTGCCGTGATGTGAGGACGCGCTCGCGCTCTTAGGCGCCCTAACCGCGTTTCCAAGCCTGCGCTAGACCGCTCCACTTACGCGCCACCAGCTCGGCAATCGTTAGCGCGATCGCCACACCCAACAGCAGCGGCCACAGTTGCCAAGTAACATAGACGGCCGCACCGCGCGCGTCGAAAAGCGAGTCAGGCGGTGGATTGAATCGGCCGCCAGTCAATGCCGATATCTGCGCCAGCAGCTTTGTATTCGAGCCATAGTCGCGTAGCTCGTTCTGCTCGCGGTAGACACCGATCTCGGGAAATGCATTCGAGTCGCGGAGCGGACGAATGCGGAACAGCCCGCTGAGCTGCCCGATGTGTAGGCGGCCTCCATACGAGCCGGCTGTACTCTTCGCAATCGGAATTCTTTTCTCGAATCCGTTTGGGCCTATGACGAAGATCTGCGGGATTTCCGCCGGTTCCGGGAGATCGCTCGCGAGCCGGTAGCTCACCAGGATGTCTCCATTGGCCGAATCAAAGTGCGCGTTGGCTTCACTCAAATCCGTGTGCGTCAAGAGATCCCGCGCCACATTGATCCAGAACTTATCGAAACCGGGCCACGCAACCCATGCTTCCGCCCAGCGGCTTTTGGCATCCGAAGCAAACACCGCGGCGCGTCCCAGCCCATATTGCCAGCGCGTGTAGAGCGGGTCCTTTTTCTCCTGGTTGACGGAGAGAATGGTTTCTGCGCCAGGCTTCGCCACAAACCGGGCGTAGCCTTTTAACGGCGGCGCGTTTTCCATCCCGACACCCTCGAGCACTTCCGCCTTTCGCTCCACGATAGGCGTCGAGCGACCGCTCGATTGCGGTCGATCCACTGAAATCCTGTACATCCTTTAACAAGATCTGCTCCAGGCCCTGCGGCTCGTTCAGAAAGTAGCTGCGGCCGCCCGAGGTCGCGGCCACCTTTTCCAGATAGCTGCGATTCACATCCTGCCCAAGACCGACAGTCGAAATGGTGACCTGATGTTCGGCCGCATCTTTCGCGAGCTCGATACTGTCCCCCTCCTCGGAAATCCCATCGGTAAGAAGCACGATGTGCTTGTACGTGCCCCTCGACGCGCTTACCTTCCGGTATGCTTCCGTGAGCGCGGGGGCAATCTGGGTTCCGCCGTCCGGCGTGATGCCCGAAATCAAACGCTTGATCAAAGACCTGTCTTCGGCGTGCCGCATGGGAACCGCCCATTGAAACGAATTGTCGAAAATGAGCACGCCGATGCTGTCGATGGGCCGCAGATGATCGATCACGCCAATCGCCGACAGGCGCGCCAGCTCGATCTTGCGTCCCTCCATGGAAGACGACTTGTCAATGATCAATGCAACGGCCGTGCCCTCCGGCGTCTTCGGCGGTGCAAGCTTCGCCGGCAGGGCTTGATCCAGGGCGTCCATCTTCTGATCGTCCTTGTAAAGCTGGCGCTCACCGCCAATGAGCAGTAGGCCGCCGCCATTTTTCGTATAACTCTCCAGATGCTTCTTGCGCGTCAGGCTCAAGGCGTTCAAGTCCAGATTGTTCAGCACGACAAGCTGCACGCTCGCAAGATCGTTGTCGAGGAGACTCGCGTCGCGAACGATTTCAAAATCGGCCTCGCTGAAAGCCTTGAGCAGATTTGTTTCCGTACCCGCCGGATCTTGCGAGAGGTATAAGACCTTGGCGCGCCGCAGCTCGATAGCTTGTTCGAACGTAGCTTCCCCAATGCGGCCGGAAAGAGAGGTGACGCCGCTGGTTTTCAAGCGCGCATGCACGCGCAGCCGATTGATGCCCGGCTCGAGATCTACCGCGGTGTGGCCTAGCAATTTGCCTTCAGCGGCGATCTCTATCGTTGAGGACGTCCGCGCGGGCGAATTGACCGTCACGTCGATCGGGATCTGTTCGCCGGCATAAGCAATGCGCGGCATCGATAACGATTCCAGGCGAAGCGCCATTTCCGATCGCCCGGTAAGCGGAATCGTGTCGACCGGCACATGCAACCGTTCGAGTTCGGCAATCGCGCGTGCCGTGCTGCCCTGATTTTCATTGCCGTCGCTGATGAGCACCAGGCGCGGGATATAGCCGCCCGGCACAGCCGACATGCCGCTGGTGAGTGCGGCCTCGAAGTTGGTGGCGTTGCCGAGCTCATTCGAGGCCGGCAGGAAATGGACGCCGTGCTGTACTTCTTCTTTATCGAGATCTCGAACCGCGGCTGCGAATGGGACAATCTTCACCCAGTTGCCGTGCCTGCCGCTTTCAATGCGGCTGGCGAGCGAAGACGCATGGGACAAATCCGCGGGCGTGACGCTTTTCGAAGTATCGACCAGAGCCACCAAGGCCGTCTTGGTTTCGGGCAAGGTCAGAGTAGGCTCGGCAAGGGCCAGGAAGATCGCGCAGAAGCTGAGCGCTTTCAAAACCAATGTCGAGCGCCGCGCGGTGACGCTCCAGGAATAGCCAATCCAGCCGAGCGGAAGCAAGACCAGCGGCAACGCCCAAGGATGAATGAAATTCATAATCAGGCCGTCATCCGGAGCGGCGTCTGGAACCGCACGATTCGCCGGCGGCCATAGCGCAGCCACTCCGCCAACAGGCACGAGGCTCCGGCAATCGCCAGCCACTTCCACAAATCCACTGCGGCCGGCGCAAGACGAATGGGTGCGGGAATGCCGCGAGTCGAGGCGCCGGGCGGCTTCCATTCCGACTCAGCAACGTCGGGTAGGGTCAGTGAGAGAACTCTTTCCCGCTCATCGGAGAGAATGTGTACCACGCTCGGATGGCTGGTGAACAACTCGAGCGCCTGCGCGCGCACCGTAAAGGGAACGGCAAACCCGCGTTCGTCGATGACGCGAATACCTTCGCTGTTTTCCCGTCCATCGAGAGACACGCTGGCCGCGCCAACCTGACCGGCGCTCAGCTCCAGCATCCGGAACGACTCCGGCGATAACTCACGCAGCAAGTTCGCGAACAAGAGCGGCGTAGTGAGCTCAAATTTGAGATCGCCTTCGAGAGGATCGAAGCCGATGACGGCCGTTTTGGGACGGACTACCACCAGAGGTCCTTCAGCGGCGCTCGCGATGGCCGTATCTCCAGCGAAGGTTTCGAAAATCTCGGCATTGGCAATGCGAGTCTCCCTGGCGCGCAGACCCGACTCGAGCGCGGCATCGGCGTGCCAGTGATTGATCACCGCACCCTCGACTACACGCTTCACGGGGACGGGGGATTTGTCGCGTGGAGGCAGAATCCAGAGTGCCGCCGGCGTAGGAGGCGAAGCCGGGGCAAACTGATCCAGCACGACAACATCGGCGTGCGGATCCGGCACATAGCCGGATGGCGGATAAAACTTCACGCTGAGCCGGTGATTCGCTTCGAACAGCGGCCGCAGCGCTTCCACTCGCGGCGTAAAGACCGCAACGCGCAGCGAGCCACTCGTGGGTAGCCGCAGCGCAGCCTGATCGTCGCTCGCGAGATTGTCGTGCGGCGCCAGCTTCGCGCGCAGTTCGCCTGCAATGTTTGTGGAGAAGGTGTACTCCGCCGTCACCTCTTGTCCGGGCGAAAGCGCCAGCGCGCGCGGAGCAAATACAGTGCCGGCAAACTGCGTTTCCAAGCGCAGGCGGCGAGGCGCCGCTCCGTAATTTTTAATCGTGATGGTGGCTTGCCAGGAATTGGGATCGTCTTCGCTGCGCTTCACCGCCAACCGGCGAATGCCGGTATTCTCGCGATTCGCCCCGGCATCGAGAAGTCGCAGATTGGAAACCTCCGGCACGCTGTTTTGCTCACCGCTTACCAGACGCGGCCCCGTGTAGACGATCTCGCCGGCGCGGCCTCCGGACCAGCTCAAAGCCTGCCGGGCAAATGACAAAGCCTGCGGCAAATTGAGGGCTGAATATCCGGCGGCACACTCACGGAGCCCCCGCAAGAGCGCGGCCCGGTCGAGCGTGAAAGCGGTCATGGGTGTTGCCAGGCTGTCGGCGCACACCAGCATGACTCGATCGTTCCCCGGCAGAGCTTGCAGATATCCGGCGGCGAGCGATTTCTCCCGGTCGAGCAGGCTCTCCCCGCCCAGTCTCTGCGCGGACCAGGCGGAAGTATCGACCAGCAAAACGTGCTCGCGCCCGCGGCGTTCGCGAGATCCCCATTGCAACTGCGCCGCCGCCGCCAGCAGCAGCAGTAGACCGAGCAGTTGCAAAATAAGCGACCAAGGCTCGCGCATGCGCTTACGGCTTCGCTGATCCTGCACTCGATTGGCATCGACCCAGAACCGCAGCGTCGAAACGATTTTCTTGCGCTTGGTGCGATCGAGCAAATATAGAGCGGTAATCAGCCCGCCAAGCGCCGCCAATAACCCGAAAAACTCACCCAGCGTTAGATTAAGAAAAAACATTGTGTGCCCGGCTAGGCGGTGGGAGCCATCATCAAAGGTCCGAAAATGGCGTCCTCCAACGGGATGGCAGTCGAAAATCCCGAGTAGCGGCCGCCATTGCGCAGCGCGAGCTTCCGTATTTCCGCCGCATGCGCATCGAAAGCACGGGTGTAAGACCGGCGCGCTTCGCTATCCACATTGACCTTCACCTGCACCGCGGATTCGGCGTCGATCAACTCCATTTCGCCTTCGCCCGCGGGTTCGCGGTCCTCTTCGCTCCATAGCTGAACGAGAAACAGCTCATGGCCGAAATCGGCAATGTACTGCAGGGGATGAAAACAGTCGCGGTCGTCCAGGAAATCGGATACCACGATGACAAGACCGCGCTGCGGATATTCGCTCAGGAATTGGCGCGCGGTTTCGAGATAACTGGTTTTGCCACCCGGCTTCAACTCACGCAAGTAAATTTCTGCGGGCTGAAAACGATGGCGTCCGCCGCTGGCCAGAAACGGATCCGCGAGCCGCGCGGAAAACGGCTGCAGCAGCAGGCTATCGAGACGCACCAGACCTACATAGACCAGCGCGGCCGCCAGCTTGCGAGCGTAATCGAATTTGGTAACACCGTCTCTTCCCGCGGCAGCCGTCATGGACGCGCTGGTATCGAGCAGCAGTCGAACAGGAACACGCGGCTCCACTTGAAACATCTTGAGGAACAATTTGTCGAAGCGCATATAAGCGCGCCAATTCACTGCGCGCAGATCGTCGCCGGGATGAAAGCTGCGGTGATCGAGAAACTCTTGCCCAGCGCCGGCAAAGCGCGAAATATTGTGACCGCCCACCAGACCGCGGAACGATTTGTTCCAACCGAGCGTCAGCCGTTCGAGCTTCTCGAGAAAATGGCGGTCCACCAGCGGCTCGGGCATGGTTGGGGACTGGCGGCTAGGAGGATGACGCAACACCTTTTAAGATTTTCTCAAGAAGCGTTTCGGCGCTCTCGCCGTCGGCGTGCGCATCGAAATTCAAAATGATGCGATGGCGCAAAACGCTGGGCGCCACCGCGGCGAGATCGTCGATACTCAAATGCATGCGCCCGCGCATCAGGGCCGTCACGCGGCCGCATTCGATGAGCGCCTGCGCCCCGCGCGGCGAGCTGCCGTAGCGAATGTAACGGTTTGTCACCTCCGCGGCGCCGCGCGTGCCGGGTTGGGTCGCCATAATCAACTCGATCGCGTAATTCTGCACGTGCGGAGCGACAATTACCTGGCGGCAAAATGTCTTGAGCGCGGCGATCTGCGCTCGATTCATGACCGGCTGCAGCTCCACTTCATCGCGCTTGGTGGTCACCTCGACAATCCGGTTCAGGTCTTCACGCGATGGATAGGTGACCAGGATCTTCATCAGAAAACGGTCTAACTGCGCTTCCGGCAGCGGATAGGTGCCTTCCATTTCGATCGGATTCTGTGTGGCCATCACAAGAAACGGCAGTTCAAGCTGATAGCTCGAGTTGCCGCTGGTGACGGTGCGCTCCTGCATCGCTTCGAGCAGCGCGGACTGCGTTTTCGGAGTAGCCCGATTGATCTCGTCGGCGAGCACGAGGTTGGAGAAAATCGGCCCCTGTTGGAAGCGCAAATTCTTGTGACCATGCTCGTCGTTCTCCATGATCATGCTGCCCACAATGTCTCCGGGCATGAGATCCGGAGTGAACTGAATGCGCGAGTAATGCAGATCGAGAACCCGCGCCAGAGTCCGCAAGAGAGTCGTCTTACCGAGTCCAGGGACGCCCTCGAGTAAGACGTGCCCGCCGGCAATCAGGCAGATAAGAACGCCCTCAATCACGTCTGTTTGGCCGACGATGACCTTGGCGATTTCCTCCTTGACGCGGTTCAGTTCCGCGGTCGCGCGATCTACCTCGGCCGAATAGGCGCTGAGAATATCTGCCATCTCACATCATCTTAACGGGAGGACCGTAGCGCAGCGCCCCACCACGCTTCGGCATGCGCTTCGACACGTGTGTCAATCATGAGACGCAAAAACCATATTCCCCGGTTGCACGCCGCGCTCGGCGCAGTGGTCGAAGTAGAGTCTTCCGTAGCTCGACAGCAGGTAATCGCCCGGCGAAAAGTGCAGACTCCGGGCAACTCGATCGATCCAGTCGCCCGGTCCTTCTAATTCTAGAAATGTTCCTATCGGTGTTTCGTCGACGGTGATTGTGCCGCTGTTCGGTTCCGGCGATTCGAATTCCGTGCGGTATTTTTCGTAGCGAAAACCGGGCCGATAACCAAGCTGGCGCAGAATTTTATCCATGGTTTCGACGGAGCCGATGGCGGTTTCCAATTCCGGCCGACTCTTATGAGGACCCGGCACGCCCGGACCTTTCCAGGTCAGAATGCCTCGGGAACCGCTCTGACGAAGACGCAAAAGCATGTCTCCCTTTCGCAGCGACGAATCGGGCGTGTCGTAGACGGTATTAGCTTCAAACACGCGCGGGAACGAGACGGCGAAGCCGATGCTCGTCAACCGCTCACGAATACTCGCGCTGTCGCGCAGCGGAATCTTGACCTCGGTCTCGTGCTCCAACGCTTCCGATTGTCTCACCCGTATAATAAAAGCGCTGCGCGCCCGTAGCTCAGTTGGATAGAGCGGATGACTTCGAATCATCAGGCCGGGAGTTCGAGCCTCTCCGGGCGCGCCAACAAAAACCCGAAATGGAATAGATTGGCGCAAGTAGCGCACGCACGTCTAGGCGCGACGCGGCCATTTACCAGCCACGCGCGCCCAAGGAAAAGAACAATTCCCGCCGACGTGATGCCTCGGCCGAATTAGGCCTTTTTTCTGCGGAAGAGACCCAATGCCAAAAGACCCGTGCCGAACAGCACGAACGACATTGGCTCCGGGTTGGCTGTCATGCCAACATTCGAAAACACAACGTCTTCGTCGTTGTAATCGAGGTCTGAAATGGTAGCCAGTTGATCCTCGAATCCGAGATATACGCCGGCCGGGATCATGGCGCCGCCGCTTGTCTGGCCGCTAAAAACCGTTGCATACGTATGGTCTATGTTGTCGGAATTCAGCGCGGTATTCGAATACAACTTGTAGCCTTCACTCAGCACATTTAACGCGAAGACGATGCTGTCGCCGGCGTTCACATGTCCGAAGTTGACGGATTGGCCAACGGTCGAGGAATGGTTATCCAAACCGTAGCCGCCGAGTTGAACACCGTTTACGAAGACGCCAATTTGGTTATCATAGGCAGCGGAACTTCCGTAAAAATACCCCACCAAGTCTCCGGTCTCGACCGCATTAAAAAGATGCGACGAGGCCACAGTACCAGGATTTGGGTAGGAAATCGAATCCGCGTTTGCAGCTATGGACGTTGTTAATACGATTACTAAAGCAGATAGTATGAATTGCGCTCTCACCAGTTTCTCCAATATTTTGTTACGCTTACGCTTTAGGCGCTTGCGAGACGTAATTGACCCGACACTTATATTAATGTTTTATGACGCAGTATCAGTGACACTGCAACCGCTCGTGAGACTAGCTTCCTCCGCATCATGTTTCTAGGATATTGCTGTGGAGTAAGGATTCTTAGACGGAATATTACGGGTGCTTATATTCAGCGTGGCGATGCTGTTGCTGGAGCCATTTGTAACCGTAATTCAGCCTACGCGTTGAACTGCCCGGCGAAACGGTTCCAATCGGACTGGGAATTCCGGTTCTCAGTGAAAGCTCCCCTTGCGGTTCATGTTAGCGTGCATCTGCCAGGCGTCAGTGAACTTCGTACTTTATCCATTCCGCTCGTAGATCGGTGAACTTCGAAATTTGAACAGCGCACGTATCCACGTGAGCGGATCTCGAAAGACGGTAACCTTTTTCCCTTCCTTGATGGATCGCGATCGATAATTCACCGGAAGTTCGATCGGTTTGTAACCCTTCCTGAGCAGCTTGATGACGATTTCGTAGTCGAAGTCGAAACGATTGCACTCGAAATGGAGCCCATACAGACACTCTCGCCGAAAGACTTTGAACATGGTGAACGGGTCGCTGAGGCGCTGCTTGTACAACACGTTAAACAGCGTCAAAAATAGAAGGTGGCCGAAATTGAAAAACGCCGCCAGTGCCGGCGAGCCGGTGAACTGACGGATTTTCCAGCTATTTTTCCCGCCGCTGTGTCGAGTACCCAGCACAAAATTAGTTTGGAATCGCAACAGCCGCTCCATCAGCGCGTCGTAATCGTTGATATCGTATTCAAGATCGGCGTCTTGAAACAGCACCACATCGCCTGTCGCCGCCTTGAGCCCGGTCCGGACCGCATGGCCCTTTCCCAGCGGTTTCTCTTCGAGAATCACACGCACGCGCGGATGGTCCTTATACTGCAGAACAAGATCTCTGCTTCCATCTGCCGAGTTACTTTCTACGATGATGATCTCGATATCGAGTCCCTCGATCGTTTTCGAGAGCAGTTGCTCTATTAGCTCCACAAACGTGGCATGTTCGTTGTAAACGGGAATGATGACGGATAGCCGCGGCTGAGACGGATATATTTTGGACCTGACTAGAAATCGTGTTCGCCCTTGCAAAAACCGGAAAGTCCTGTCGCGGAACATGGGACTCAGCGATATAGCCCTTTGCAGCCACTTAAAACGTTTCGACGCGCGCGGGTTGGCCGCGAGCCTCTGCCGAAGGTAGTTCACCGACGCTAAAGTGCGATCGGGCGCGATGATCGGATCGCCAAATCCTGCTTTGATCAAAAGGCTTTGAAGCGTGTCTACAGAGAAATAGAAAAGATTGGTCCGGTTGAACTCCCACCACGCACTGCGTAGCAGCTGGGCCGCTCGGCTGTCGGTGGTAGGGGAGATGATCATGAGACAGCCGCCGGCGTCGAGAAGCCCGTGTACAACTTGAAGTCCGGCCAAAGGATCACTCATCCTCTCCAATGCGCAAAACAGCACGCATGCCTGGATGCCGCCAGGCAACTCGGCAATGGACGCGGATTCAAACTGGCGCGCCGAAAATGCGTATACCTGAAATCCGGTCTTTTGCGCTTCGGCACAAAGGTGTGCGTCGGCGCCGATGAGCAATAATTTCCCGTCCCGTGTACCGGAATAAGCGATCAGCTCTCGCATCCGCTCGCGGGCGTTGGCCGCATACAGCCGGCTAAGCGCGTCGGACTCCAGCATGGGCGCTATGTCTTCGGCGGGCGCGTGCCCCGGGTGCGGATTTAGAAAGAGCAGGCCGCAGTCCTGGCACCCGCAAACCGGGGACTTATCCACCACGAATTCATATTCCAGGTGCGTGGAATCACAGATGGGGCATCGGCCGTGAGCTTTGCCCATTAGCCCTCGCTCGAACTGAGTCGCGGTTCCCGAGGTCTCGTGATCTGGTGTGTTCAAAATCGCATTCTACAATGTGAACGTTAACATGTCGGCGCACCTAATAACACCTTCCAATAGCTCCACCGAACCGCGCTGTCCGGTTTGCGGCGAAAGCGACAGGATCGCCTTCACGTTTGAGCGAAACGGAAACGCGATTCATTCGTGCAAACGGTGCAGGTTGGAGTTTTTGTTTCCGCAGCCGACCAATGAAACCTTGTCTTCCATATACTCCGGCGCGTATTTTCTCGGATCGAAGGATGAGCAATCGCTCGAACGGCAGGAACTACTGAAACGTGCAACCGCGAGACTGTACTTAGACGCGCTGATGCCGTTCATTCAACGGCCAAAGCCGAAGCTGCTGGAGATCGGCTGCGGCTCCGGCGATTTTCTAATCGAAGCGCGTTCGCGCGGGTTCGAGGTAGAGGGCCTGGAATATTCCGAGCACGCTGTGAATCACGCCAATGCCAGGTTGGGCGGCCGGGCAGTTCGCGCCGGTTCCCCGGAAGAAAAATGTCTTCCCGACGCTACCTACGACATCATCGCGGCGTTTGATGTCGTCGAACATCTCCGCAATCCGCGTAGATCCATCGAGAACCTGCGCGTGGCTCTGAGGCCCCAAGGGCTCCTCGCAATTGTCACACCTTCTCTGGATAGTTGGTCTCGCCAGTTACTGGGCCGGCGTTGGATCGAGTACAAGACCGAGCACCTCACCTATTTCAGCCGGAAATCGATTGGGCAGTTACTGGAGCGGGCAGGATTTAAGATCATTCAATTCTTCCCAAACTACAAGACGCTCAGCTTTGACTACATCTCCGCGCATTTCAATCGTTTCCCGGTTCCTGTTGCAAGCCCCGCCGTTCGCCTGATTCGAAAAGCGCTCCCAAGCAAACTGGCCCATCGTCCAATCCAGATCGTCGCCAGCGGCATGATGGTTCTTGCTGCCAGGACAGATTAAGAGCCGAGAAAACAAGCCGAAGTGGACTTTTCCGGAGAGACAAGATTTCTGGCGGAGGAAGAGGGATTCGAACCCCCGAGCGAGTTTCCCCGCTAACGGTTTTCAAGACCGCCGCCTTCAACCACTCGGCCATTCCTCCACTCACTAAGCTAGCGGATTGCTTTACTTATCCGCAAGGATCGGCTCGCTCGCATCGCGCCGCGTCTTGGCGGCGGGAGTATCGGTAGGCAGCAGCGCGATAGCGAGCGCGCCCAGCATGGCGAGTCCGAACACCGCCCAGAGCGGACCTGCGTAGTTGCCAAAATGTTCGCGGAGAGCGGAGATGCCCTGTGGGCACCAAGTCTGGCCAATCGTGTTCACCGGCAGAATAATGGCCATCGCGCGGGCGAGCGTATTTACGCCGAACTGCTCGGCAGCCATAAGCGGAATCAACATATAGTCCGCGCCCATCGCGAAGCCGAACACGAGGGCAAAGAGGGGCAGCGAATAAGAGCGCTCGGGCGAAACCCACAGCAGGAGCAGGATGGTCGCGACCACGACGAAATACGTCGCGGTCATTACGTGTTTTTTCGAAAAGACATCGGCCAGGTAGCCGATAATCAGGCGGCCCGCAATGCTCGACCACAAAATCATCACCGAAGCCTTGGCCCAGGCGGCGTCCAACACTTTCTGATCGGTAAACCCCGCGTCCCGGAAGACAAATTTCATGTGCACGATGATGGCTCCGATGGAACCGATGGAACAAATGCTGCCGATGAGCAGCAGCCAAAACGGCCAACTGCGCAACAAATGACCGAAAGTGTGAGCGGATAGTTTCATGTCCGCAGTAGGCTCGGCGGCGCCATCTGGAAATTGGCCTATTTCCCCAGGCTTGTCCTTAAGGAGAAAGAACGCGAGCGGCCAGGTGATAAACATCAGGCCGCCTAAAACCGCCAGCGCCGTTTGAAAACCGTACTTTCCGGTAAGACCGCGCACCAGGTAGGGCCCAATACTGCCAACCAAGCCTACGCCTACGTACACAAAACCTATAGCGCGGCCGCGTTTCAGCCTAAACCAATACGAAACCAGGATCTGGTGAGGGATAGGACCGGCGAAAAGATAACCGACCGTATAAACGAAGTAGAAGAAGTAGTAAATGGCCAGCGAGCCGTGCATGAAGGCGAAGCCGAACAGCGCGACGGCGGTGAAGCCGGTACCGGCGATAATCAACTTGCGAGGGCTGAAGTGGGGAATCAATAGCGGGCCCACCCAAATCGTGAGCAGCGCCGCGAGAGGAAAACCGAGAGTTATCTCTTTAAGTTGCCAGTGGAAGGCTTTCTGGAAGTAGTCATAGAAAAATGGAAGGTTGTAGTACGGGATACCAACGGCGATTCCGAACGTGAAGAAGGCCGTCGTCGCCACGACCCAGCCATAAAAACCCCTTTTGCCTGCTTGAGCATAAGTTGCCGAAGTATCGCTTTTCATCTTCCCAAGGTTTATAGTACCCTCGTAGGGATACATTCGGCCTAGTGAAAATAACAGTTACAGTCTTGGGCGCGACGCATCTATTCGAGCAGGGGCGCTTCGATCTGATCAAAGCCCTCGCGCAGGGGCGTCCAAATTAAGGAGGCGCGAATCAGAGGAGATGACACAATTGCTTACCGGAAAAAGATTACAAATTAGCCTGGCCGTCGGTGCTCAGGCACTATTAGCCGCAACGCTTGCCTGGGGCGTCACGCCCAACACACGCACGTTCACGGCGGGAGAAAAGGCCAAAGTAGAAGGAACGATCCTGTCGCGCGACGGCAACACGATCAAGCTGCGCGGGGATGACGATTCCATTGGCACGGTGGACCTGACCGAAGGCACCAAGATTCAACTCAAAAAAGGCGCGTTTATCTTCCGGCGCTCCGACAAGATGGACCTGGCATCGCTGGTGCCAGGCCTGCATGTCGAGGCGCAAGGCAAGGGAAACGACCACGGAGATCTGGTTGCCGATAAAGTGAGCTTCGATCCGAACTCGATGCGGGCTTCAAAACAGATCGATACGCGCGTCTCTCCGCTCGAAGCGCGCGCAGGTACCTTAGAGGGCCGGGCAGGCACGTTAGAAGGCCGCGCAAACAGCCTGGAAGGCCGTGCTGGCACGCTCGAAACGCGAGCTGGTCAGATGGAAGAACAAGAAAAGCAGACCCAGGGAATGGTCGGACAAGTGAAGAACACTGCCGAACAGGCCACCCAGGGCGTCACGGACGTGAACAAACGCGTTTCCGACATCGACAACTACGATGTGAAGGATTCGGCGACTGTTTACTTCCGCCTGAATAGCGCTACGCTGAGTCCCGATGCCAAGCGGGATCTCGACGAACTCGCCAAAAAAGCTCTGGCGCAGAAAGGCTACATGGTCGAGATTGCGGGGTTTGCAGATAAGACCGGCAATGCCGCAGTCAATCAGGCGTTGAGCGAACGGCGAGCGCAGGCCGTTATCAATTACCTGCAGCAGCAGGGCGACATTCCGATTCATCGCATACTGGCGCCGGCCGGCATGGGCACATCGCATGAAGCAGCCGACAACAAGACTGCTGAAGGCCGCAAAATGAATCGACGCGTGGAAGTGAAGATCCTGGTGAATGAAGGGCTCGTAGCGGGCGCGGGTCAAACCGGCGGCAATCCGACGGCAAAACCACCAACCGAACCTAGTCGCTAGCACCAGTCGTTAGGTATTCGTTAGTTTGTTTGGCCTTGCGGTGGCGCCGCCTGAAATAGCAGAGGCGCTACCGCAATCAAGTTCCGCCTCCACACCATCCAGGTGTGCATTCCGGGTGTCTCGATCTGAGTCACCCGGATATTTTTGCCCTTCAGATAATCCACCACCTTGCGATTAAAGGTGATCAGACGATCCTCAGTTCCGCAGGCAACCCACAGCAGATGGAGTTGCTGGTTGGCGGCTTCGCTGAGCTGAGGAAAACTGGCCGCGAGATCATCACCCAGGCCGCCGGCGCTGAAGGACGATACCCACGAAAATTTGTCCAGCCGGTTTAGACCGGTGAACAAACACTCGGCTCCTCCCATCGACAGGCCGGCAATCGCGCGCGCGTCGCGGCTGCTATCGACTTTGTAGGCCCGCTCCACGGCCGGTATCACTTCGTCTATGAGGGCGGAGCGAAAGTTAACGAAATTCCTGTCGCGAAGTTGGGCGTTGTTGAACGGCGAGCCAGCGCCGCGAGTGCGCTGGACGATTTCGGGAGCGCCATAACCCAAGGGCATGACGACGAGCATCGGCTTTGCCTTGTTTTCGGCGATCAGGGTATCCAGAATAAGATTTGCTTTGCCGACCGCCGTCCAGCCGCTGGCATCGTCGCTATAGCCGTGCAAAAGGTAAAGAACGGGATAACGCGTTTGAGCGGCAGGGTCGTAGCCGGGCGGCGTGTAGACGTAGTAATCGCGATTGTCGCCCACAATGTTTGACTTGTAGAAGTGATGGTGAATCGTGCCGTGAGGAATATCGGATGCCTCCCACGGCAGCGTGGTCTTGCCGGGAACATGGACCACATTGCTGAGATTCAACAAATTCGGTTTGATCTCCGTGTTGGATGGATCGACAACATGAACGCCATCCACTTCGAAAGAATAGCCGTAGAGATCGGGCGCCAGCGCATCGCTTGTTACACTCCAGATGCCTTGTTCGTCTTTCTGCAGCGGAAGGGCTTCTTTCGCGCCTTCGATGCTGACGCTGACCTTCTGGGCGGCTGGAGCATGCAAGCGGAACGTCACGCGCCCATCGGCGTGGACTTCGGGAGATTGAACGGCCGGCGTTCGCTGGGCGAAACAAAATGCGGCCGAGATCGACAATAGCAATAGGGTTCTCATAGAAACGGCACTCCTCTCTATATCAAATGCGCAATGACGGTTGCTGAATTTACTCCGATCGTGGCGGCCGCGGCGCTGATGGCGGGACTGCTAGGTTCTTTGACGGGGCTCGGCGGAGGCGTTATCGTGACGCCTGTTCTCACTTTGTTTCTGGGCGTGGACCTTCGCTACGCGATGGGAGCGAGCCTGATTTCGGCTATTGCCAGCTCTTCCGGCGCGGCAGCTTCGTACGTGCGCGACGGCTATTCGAACATTCGCATCGGCATGTTTCTCGAAATTGCCACTACGCTCGGCGCGTTGACAGGCGCCTTCCTAAACACGCACATTTCAGCCGGCGCGTTGAGCATCCTATTCGGATTCGTTCTGCTCCAATCCGCGTGGCAAACTATGGGCGCCCGCAAGCATTCGAAGGAGCCGCTCGCGGACGATCCCCTGAGCGAGAAGTTGAAACTAAATTCGTCATTCCATGACAACGGAGTGGAGCGAGCCTACAAAGTGGGCCGGGTAAAGACCGGATTTGGCCTTATGTTCGGGGCCGGAACTCTCTCCGGATTGCTGGGCATCGGCTCCGGCTCACTGAAAGTCATCGCCATGGATCAGGCCATGCGGATTCCTTTCAAAGTCTCGACAGCCACCAGCAACTTCATGATCGGAGTGACGGCGGCGGCAAGCGCGAGTGTCTATCTGAGCCGCGGCTATATTAATCCGGGCATCGTTATGCCGGTGATGTTGGGAGTGCTGGCGGGCTCGCTGTTGGGCGCTCGTCTGCTAGCGCGGCTGCCGGTTGTGCTGCTACGCAGAGTCTTCGCCGTCGTGGTCGGCGTGATGGCGATTCAGATGATCGTGCAAGGCATCCGGCAATGACCGACAGAAGCATCGAGCGGACATTGAGCGTGCTGCTGCGCGCGGGCGTCCTGCTCTCGGGCTTGATTGTGTTTGCGGGCGGCGCTTACTATCTGACGGCACACGGGGGCGAACCGGCGAACTACCACGTTTTCGCGGGCGAGCCGGCGGTGGATCGAATCATTCCCAGAATTGTGGCCGGGGCCTTTGGTTGGAGGGCGCGATCGGTGATCCAGCTTGGCATTCTCGCGCTCATCGCGACGCCTGTTTTGCGAGTAGCGGTTTCGTTGGTGGGTTTCGCCATGGAACGCGATGCCAAATACGTCGCAATTACGGCGCTGGTACTGACGCTGCTGCTCTATAGCCTGCTCGCAGGAGCTGCCGGCGGCTAGCGAAGCTGGGCTTCGAGCGCCTCGAAGCGGCGTTTGAGATCGTCGAATTCGGCGCGCAACTCGTGCAACTCTTTTTCTAGCTGAGCCACGCGGCCGATAGGCGGCTCGGCCACAGTTGCGCTCACACTCGATTCGATGGCGGGCGCCCCGCACAGCAGATGAGCAAAGCGCGCTTCTTTCTGGCCGGGCTGCCGTGCTAGCTTGATGACCAACGCGCCACCGGGCCAATCCGCCAGCTTGTCCAGGACGGATTCCGCTTCCGCTAGATCCGCAAACGCGAACATGCGCTCGCTGCGATCTCTGATCTCGCCGAGCGTCTGAGCGCCCCGCAGCAAGAGCGTACACAAGACGGCCGATTCGCGCCGCCCGAGATTCAAGGTTTCCGAAATCCGCTGCTGAAATTTGTTCACGCGGCCGCTGCCGGTGATCATCAGCGCCATCTTCTTCTCGCGGAGGCGATCTACCGCATCACTGACGGTATCCTCGTCGTAGTCGACAACCGGATCGCGGTTCGATTTTTGATTCGCAGCGTTCACCAGCGCGTTAAGGGAAAGAGGATAGTATTCAGGCGTCGTGACTTCTTTTTCCATCAGCGCTCCAAGTACGCGGGCCTCAACGGGATCGAGCAGTTCCATACCTTTAAAGAATGCGCAGGTGGAAGCCGCCGTCCACGTGCAGCACTTGGCCCGTAGAGTAATCGAGCTGGCCGTCGGCAATAGCGCGGACAGCTTTGGCTACGTCGGCGGGCTCGCCCATGCGGCGCTGCGGCAGAAGCCCCGCGCCGATACGTTCTTCATACGCGGTGGCGACCGCAGCGATCATATCGGTGCGGATGATGCCTGGTTCGATTTCAAAGACGGGGATGTTATCCGGAGCGAGCCGCGCTGCGAAGAGCTTCACGGCCATGCTGATGGCCGCCTTGGTCATGCAGTAATCTCCGCGAGTCACGGAGGCGGTAAAGCTCGAGATCGAGCCGACGAAAACGATACGGCCGCGCTTGCGCTCGAGCATGCCGCGCGCAATCTGCTGGGTTATAAAATACGGCCCTCTCAGATTGGCCGCGAATAACTCATCGAAACTTTCAGGCGTAGCGTCGAGAATATCGCGGCGCTCGCGGGGCGCCATGCCCGCGTTGTTCACAAGCAAATCGACAGCTTCGAAGCGCGCGCCGATCTCCGCCAAAAAATCCTGGCAGGACTTCGCATCACCGAGTTGGCACGGCAGTACCGCCGCGCCGGTCGCATCGGCAACCGCCTGCGCGGCTTCGCGATTGGAATTATAGGTGGCGACCACCGTATGCGTGCGGACAAGCTCTTCGACAATGGCCCGGCCAATCCCGCGGCTGCCGCCGGTTACGATCGCGATGGGTTTCAAAGTTCCAGTGAATTTTGCAGCGTGAAGGTGAGCAATGTTTCCGCCGGCACTTTCACTTTTTGACCCGAGGTGACGACCTGAGCCGCGGTGCCGACCGCCGCGCCGGAGCCGGCGCCGATCGCAGCGCCTCTACCACCACCGGCAATCGCGCCGATGATCGCGCCGAGTGCCGCCGTGCCACCGATCACCTTAGCGGAGCGAGCGCCACGGCCACCGCTCTCTCGCGAGACCGTCGAACTAGTGCTGTCGTAGGTGCGGCCGTTGACGGTAATACTTCTCAGCTCGAGCGTTAAAACGGCCTTGCCTTCGATCTTGCCCGATTGCTGCGAATCGGAGAGCATGATGACCGCGTCGGCTCCGCGCGGAACCACGGTTTGCCCGTTCACGATGACGGGCTGATCGATGCTCGCGCGATACGTTTGGCCCCGCCGGTCGCGCTCGGAATCGACGGAATCGATAGTGCGCACGGAGATGTCGGTACCGGCCGGAATGAGCAGGCCCCCACTCTGCGTGTTACCAGCCGAACGCGGCGCTTCTGGCGGAGGCGGCGGGGGTGGTGGCGGCGGCGCCGGAGCACTCGCTGGCGGAGCCGGAGCGGGCGGGGGCGGAGCGCCCTCAAATTTCAAACCATCGATATCTACCAGATCGTATGTATTTACCTGGCTGCCCGTCGCAAACCGGATGGAACGGGAATCGCCGCTGACGAACTTGCCGTTAATCGTCGAGCCGTTGCGCAACAGCAGCGTGTCGGCAGGCAATGCGGACGCAATCGCCACGCAGATGATCAGTAAGCGTTTCATCATGAGCTGGTCGTTCTAACGAGTCTTATTTTAACGAATGGCGGCGACTTTCGCCTGCGTGTTGGAGGCGATCGATTCTTCGCCCGCGTATTTGGCGGCAAGATCGGGACGCACCAGACCCAGGATCCGGAGAGCCACTATTTTCCCCTGGCGGTAGGCGTCGGCATAGATATGATCGCGCTCCTCGCGCGAGTAAGTGAATCCGATTTCATACAACCTGTCGAGCGACATTCCGAGAACTTTGGTGCCGGCGTAAGCGACAGCCGCTTTGCCGATCAGACCGCCGCCGAAAGGAATTTTGCCGACGAGCTGCCGCGCCAGCGCGCGCCAGCCAAAGGCACTGCCGATGACGGTGGCGATTTCGGATTTCTGATGGGTGTAGCCCGGCTCGCGATCGCTCGCGGCGGCGAGAATGAAGGCCATCTGAACCTGGTTCATCGTGAGGAAAGCGGTATCGGAAGCGAATTCGGCGATGGCCCAGGGCAATTCGATGACGCTCGGGATGATGTCCGGCAAAGCGGTCGCGAGCGAAAACAAGGCATTTTCACGCGCTGTTTTTGCGATGACATGATGCACGTAAGGACGGCGGAACGGTAGAAAAGACTTGGCCAGAGGAATGCCCAACTCCGGATGCCGCGAAAGAGTTTTTTCTACAAACTGCCGGGTGCGGTCCGGATGGAACACAAGCGCTTTATGCGGCGCGACGAACGTTTCATCGTAGACTGCCAGATCGTAGGACTGCGCCGCTACGGAACCGGTCAAATGCTCAAGCTGCAGGGCCGACTCGCGGCGGCGGGACGGCCGCAAGTCGCGCAGAAAGAAATTCTCCATGCGCCGATACGACTCTTCGCTAGCGGCGACCAGCGCCACGTGAAGCGAACGCTCGCTCAACTCGCGGACATGTTTCGAATTGAGCGTGGTGATCGCCTTCCGTATGTTCACTAAGCCTTCTAAATTCATGCATGCCTCCCGTGGGATAGCGGTACGTCCGCATTCTTTAGATGCAGAACCACGCGGAAATCCTTCCGCCAATCTTCGTTGATCCCAATGCGCTCCACCTCGATTTCGGGCGAAAAATAGCGGAGCAGCGTGGCTGTGGAGGAATGAAACGCCAGGGCCGGGGCGATGAGCAGCAATTTGGGCGCGCGATTTTGGAGTGAAATGCCGGGAAACAGATGGCCCAGCTCATCGCGCTGGGCGTGCCAAGCGACGCGCATCCAGTAATCCAGGGCCTGCAGCGGCAACTGGATATCTTCCGAAGTTTTCAGCTCCAAGACCGCCAGGCGCCCGGTGGGTGAGCTGGCAAGCAGATCGATCAGGCCGCGCTCACCGGCAGCGAACGAAAGCACCTGGCCGTGCACCGGGGCCGGAGAAAGCGTGGGCTCAATTTTCGGCAAATTCGCGCGCACGGCTGATTCAAACCAACGCTCCGGAAACTGCTGCCGGACGGGCGAACGAAGCTGCGCTAGCTGGACAGCAAAATTCGCCACTTCCTCAGTGTGGCATGCGTCCACATCCCGCTTAGTTTCGAGCCCCAGCAGGAGGCGGCCCGCTTCGATCCGGGCGAATTCCCAGCCGCGGCTGCGAATGCTGATGGCGCCGGTGAGTTCGGGGCACCAGCCGGTGTCTTCGATGTTTTCAAGGCGCGCGAGCAACGCTTCGAGATCGGGAGTCAGGCGCGGCGGCGCATACCGTGCGGAAACGCGCGTATCGAGATTGCCCAAATCTCGCGGATCGACTTCGCCCGCCGATCCATGCGCGTTAAAGCGAAACAGGCGCGGGCGAAGCGTTTCAGCGGATAGCCAGCGCAGCCGGTGGGCCGTCAAAGTACCGGCGTTTTCGCCGACAAACAGGCAGAGAGATGTCTGCTCGTTGGGGCGGGCCCGCGCACGCACGTGGTCATACCAAAGTAGCGCGAATGCCAGCAGATTCGCTTCCTCTTGGACCGCGGGCAAAGCCATAGCCGCGATTGTCTGACTGCCCCGCGAAAGCTTGGCGCGCGGAAACACGGAAGAGAAAGAACGCTGCAAATCGAGTGATGACGAAAGCGACTCGATCTCCCAACCCGGAAACTGGCGCGACAGCATTTGCCGGAAGTGCCCGGCGAAATTCTGCCGGATTCCGCAAGTCTTGCGATGCGCGCTCTGTGGCCGATCGAGGTCGAGAAAGCTGAAGCGCACCGACGTTCCACCAAATTTCTGCGCGGTGCAATCGAGCACTCCCGTCCCGGCGCGCTCGATTCCGAGAATTCGGCGCGATAGGGTGCGGGTTTCATCCCATATTTCCACCGAAAGCCGGCCCGAGCGAATTTCAAGCGCATAGAAGCCGGGCAGCAAAACCAGCAGGTTATCGCCATATTCCAGGGCCGCCGGACGGCGGCAGCGGGCCAGGAACTCTTCGATCTCTTTCAGAAGCAACTCTGGCGCGGGGTCGAAGACCGCTATCGCCCTTTTATGGTGGTCTTTTATCACTTCACGATGCCCCGATTGCAGAGCGCCTGGCCAAAGCGCTCGGATATTACCCTAGTGGTGGTTTCGAAGAAGTTCTCTGTAGTCCATACGCGCGGCTGGTACTAGGCCCGACTGCGCGATTTCGGTCACGCGGCCTGGTGAGCGATGATCGGGGCGGTCGCGGCACCGGAAATTGGTTGTTGTATGGCGGAAGCGAGGGGCGCAGGGAACGGACGGGCGTGGAATTCGGCAGTTGAAAATTCGAACCCATTTGCGGGCGGCGCTTGGCAAAGCCCTTCTTTTTCTGTCAGTTCGGCATTTTGTATCCGGTCGTCTTGCAACTTTCGCAGCTCGGTGGTTTCTCTTTCGCGGCGGCGGACTAAACGCGCTTCCTGCAGTTGAAGATTGCGGATCTGCTTTTCGTAAACGAGAAAGGTGTGGGCGTCCATAAGGTGCGGCCGGGCTGCGAGTTCGTGCTCGTCGAAGAGGTTGGCGAATTCGATGCGGCCTTTGGCGAATATCGCCATCTCTAGGCAGGGGATGCGGGCGACGCGCCAGAAAGTATCGGCGATAGATTGGACAAGCTCGCACTCCCTCAGACCGACGGGTGAATATTCGTCGCGGAAGGCGGCCAGATGGCGTTCGTATTCGGCAGCGTCCTCGCTGGAGAGCAGGACGGTGCGGCCCGTGAGGCCGGTCCGCGTTGAAACGCGCGCAACGGGCTGCAAATCGCCCTGCGTGCTTGCCGGATTGAGGGATGATTTGGCTTTACCGGTTTCGGATATGGGACTGGCGCTGAGCTGCGCGTTCGCTTGATTGGCCGCGAGGCGGGCGGCAGAAATGGGGGCGGCTGGCGCTACGGGAGAATTCCGCTGCTCCGCTTTGCGGGCGAGCTTCTTCTGCTTGCGCTCGACGGCGCGGCGGATGGATCGGGCGGTCATGGTCGGACTCCTTAAAGGGTAATGGCCCGCGGCCACAGGATTGATCCTGCGGCGCGAGCCTGCCGGAGCATAGCATGTGGATAGGCGGAAAACGTTTTTTCCACATGTGGAAAATTCCAGCAAGCGTATTGAGATCAATGCGGAAGGGATATTTTGGTTCGGTGTGAATGGGCGGACCGCGCTACGGCTACAGGGCGAACATAAGGGGAAACCTGATGCGATCCGTAGCGTCTCATGGCTAGGTAACGCATATGCCCGTTCAAGATCTTCAACAAAGTCCCATGATGAACCACCTTCTGGAATCCCTTGAGCGAGGGGAAGACATCGGCCATTACGGAAGGCTTGTCTTTGTGATGGTCGGCCAGCATTTCCTGTCAGAAGACGAAATGGTCCGGCTCCTGACAAAAGATCCCGACTGTAACGAAGAAAAGGCGCGCGGCATTTTGGCGCAAGTCACGGCTCGTGGCTACAATCCGCCAAAGCCGGACCGCATTCTAGCCTGGATGAAAGAACAGCAATTTCCCATCTGTGACACTGCGGAGCAGGATAAGGACACCTGTAACGTCTATAAGTCTTTGAAGTTTCCACCGGAAGTGTACGAGCGCATCGCGAGCTACTACCAAGGTTCGCGCTGACCTTCGCTTCTCAAAATTAACGGCGCCGGGCGAGCGCGGCGGACAACCTCGTCGAGCATAGTACAAAATCAGGGCTAGTTTAGTAACCAAACAGGCTTTGACGAGTATTGATAGCGTGACCGGGATATTGAATCTGCGAGAGGCGCTGCGACAGTTGCGGAAGGCGCCCGGGTTCACCAGCACGGCTGTGATCACGCTGGCGCTAGGGATCGGAGCGACGACAGCCATCTTTACGCTTGTTCACCAAGTGATGTTGAAGTCGCTGCCGGTGAGCAAGCCGGAAGAGCTGTGGCGAATTGGAGATAAACTTCGCTGCTGCAATTGGGGCGGATACACCCAGGGCAGCGATGGGGATTTTGCCTTGTTCTCGTGGGAGGCATATCAGAACTTTCGGGCGCACACGCCTGAATTCGTCGATCTGGCAGCGCTCCAGGCCGGCAATGCACCGCTCGGGGTCCGCAAGGCGGGATCACGAGCGCAGGCGGATACGCGCAATGGGCAGTATGTGTCCGGAAATTTCTTCAGGACTTTTGGCGTGCGTCCGTGGATCGGCCGTCTGATGAGCGATGCGGACGATCGGGAGGGAGCGCCGCCTGTGGCGGTGATGAGCTTCCACATTTGGCAGGACAAGTACGGCTCCGATCCTTCGGTGGTTGGCGCCAATTACCAGATCAACGGACATCCGTTTACAGTGATCGGCGTGGCGGCGCCGGGATTCTACGGGGCGAAGCTGGCCGGGTGGGGCATGCCAGATTTCTGGCTTCCCGCCACGACGGAAGTGTTGATCGATGGCGCGACGGCACGGCTGAAGAGGCCGAATGGCAACTTCCTGGACTTGATCGGGAGAGTGCGTCCGGGAGTGAATCCGAAATCGCTCGAAGCAAAACTGAAGGTGGAGTTGCATGATTGGCTGGCGAGCCACGTACCCGATATGGAGCCGGTTGAGAAGCAACTCTGGCGCCAGCAAACGCTACACCTGACTCCGGGCGGCGCAGGCGTCGCGCAGATGAGGAATCAATATCAGGAGGGATTGAAGCTGCTGCTGATAGCGGCAGGATGTGTGCTGCTGGTCGCGTGCGCGAATCTGGCGAATCTCATGCTGGCGCGCGGATTGAAGCACCGGGCGCAAACCTCGATACGGGTGGCGCTGGGGGCTTCGCGACAGCGGCTAGTGGGGAAGGCACTCGTTGAGTCCGTGATGCTGGCGATGATTGGAGGCGTCCTGGGCATAGGAGTGGCATATGCCGGGACAAGGCTCATTCTGCATCTTGCATTCCAGATTGGCAAGCCGAATCACTACGTCCCGATCGACGCGACACCGTCCTGGCCGGTGCTGCTGTTCACCCTGGGGATATCGGTCGCGACCGGAATCGTTTTCGGGATAGCCCCGGCGTGGATGACCTCGCATGCCGATCCGGTGGAGGCGCTACGCGGGGTCAATCGTTCGGTTGGCGGCAGACGCTCACTGGCACAGAAGTCGCTGGTGGTGGCACAGGTGGCGATGTCGCTGGTGTTGATATCGGCGGCGGCTCTGCTGAGCCAGAGCTTGCGAAATCTGGAGCATCAGAATTTCGGGTTCGAAACGCAGAGCCGGTATATCGCTTCGATTAATCCGACGCTGGGCAACTACAAGCCGGAGCAAATGGAGCGAATGTTCCGGCAAATTGACGATCGCCTACTAGAGATACCGGGTGTGCGGATGGTGGCGCCGGCACTCTATGCGCCGATGACCGGTGACAGTTGGAACGAGGGCATTCGCGTGGAGGGGCGGCCGGAGCCGGCGGCTAGAGAAGACACGGGCGCGGGGTGGGCGCGGGTGATGCCCGGGTTTTTCGAGACGATCGGCGCGAAGATTGTGCGGGGCCGGTCCATCACAGAGGAAGACACCGCTGCTACGCGGAATGTGGCGGTGATCAATGAAGCGTTTGCGAGGAGATTCTTCAAAGGCCAGAACCCGATCGGCCGGCATTTCGGGCCTAACAAAATAAAGTATTCCGCGGCTTACGAAATCGTTGGGATTGTGCGGGACATCCGGTATATGACCTACGATTACAGGGATCCCATCCGCCCGATGTTTTGGAGCTCCGAAACACAAACGGCGGAGTACGACGATCCAGACTACCGCAACGGGGAAATCTGGTCGCATTATTTGTACAACATCGTAATCTGGGCGCCGGGTCATCCGCCGGGCATGGAAGCGCGCGTGCGTAAGGCGCTGGCCAGCGTGGATCCAGACTTGGTGCTCTACTCGGTTGACCCATACAGCGAGGTAGTGAGCGCGGATTTCCAGCAGGAAAAGATGATGGCGACACTGACAATGCTATTTGGCGTGCTGGGGCTGGTGCTGGCAGCGGTGGGGCTGTACGGAGTGATGGCCTATACGGTGGAACAGCGTACGAGCGAGATCGGTGTGCGGATGGCGCTGGGGGCGAATCGCGGAGGTGTGGTGAGGATGGTTTTGCGCGGCGCCTTTTCACAAGTAGGTATCGGGCTCGCGCTGGGTGTTCCGGCGGCGATTGGGGCAGGCAGGCTAATGACCAATCAATTGTTCGGCGTTACACCCTGGGATCCGGCCAGGCTGATGCTCGCCATAATGCTGCTCTGCGTGGCAGCGCTTGCAGCATCCGTGATCCCCGCTTTGCGGGCGGCAGGCGTAGAGCCGATGACGGCGCTGCGGAACGAGTAATGTCGAGATGGAAAACTATCGGAAACGCGCGGCACGTCCCGGAAATGAACATGCGAACTGCGCAATAGCGGTCTAATTGCCAGCTTCTGAGCTGGCCAGTGAATTGCACGGCCTTCGTACCATCCACTCTGAAGGAGGGCGATCGTGCTTCTAGCGCAATTGGGTCAGGCAATCCGCACGCTATCAAAGGCCCGCGGGTTTACGCTCGCCGCGGTTCTCACGCTGGCACTGGGCATCGGCGGCAACATCGCGATGTTCAGTCTTCTGAATGCAGTGCTGCTGAAGCCGCTGCCCTATCGCGAAGCCGGCCGGCTGGTCTTTATCAACGAAATCATACCCAAACAGAATCCGCCGAAGTTACCTGTTCGGGCCGGCTACGTTCTGCACTGGAGGACTGCACTGCACTCGTTCGAATCCATTGGCGCCGCGATGGGAACGATCACGAGTCTCGCGGAAGGGCAAGAAACCGAGAGCCTCGAGACGTTGAGCATGACGCCGGAATTTCTGGATGTATTGGGCGAGAGACCGCAGCTTGGCCGCTGGTTTCTCCGCAGCGAAGAAGAAAATGGGCAGCCTGAAGTAGTGATCTTGAGCGATGCCCTTTGGCGCCGCCGATTCGCCGCCGATCCTCAAATCATTGGCCGCAAGATCGTGCTCGACGGCAAACCGCACGAGGTGGTGGGCGTGACGCCGGTGGGAATGCCGTTTTATAAAGGGCAAATCGAGGCGTTGTTACCCGAACGCCCGGAAATATTTATTCCGCTCCGCGTTCCGCCGGGCGAGTTGAGTCTGGTCCCGGTGGGCTCCAGGTTCTGGTGCGCGGCCGTAGGCAGATTGAAACCGGGCGTCACGCTGGAACAGGCAGCGGCCGAAATCGAAGTATCGATGGCCACCTTCACGCGTTTAAACAAAGAGCATCTCGAGCTTCACGGTTTGGTCCAGCCGCTCGGAAGAGCGCTGGTGGGAGATATGCGCCAGGGATTGCTGGCGCTGATGGCTTCGGTCGGTTTCGTGCTGCTGATTGTATGCGTCAACATTGCCAATCTGATTCTGGTGCGTGCAACAAAAACGCGGCACGAATTGGCGGTCAGGGCGGCGCTGGGCGCAAGCCGGCGTCATCTGATTGGGCAGTCGTTGGCGGAGAGCTTGTCGATAGCGATGGCCGGAACAATGCTCGGGCTGCTGCTAGCGCTGTGGATTATCGATTTCGTCATTGCCGGCGCGCCGGCGCAGTTGCCAAGACTAGAAGCGGTTTCGCTCGATAGAAACGTTCTGGCATTTTCGGCTGCGCTGTGTGTGCTGACGACGATCTTGTTCGGATTGCTGCCCGCTTGGCGCATGTCGAAAATTTGTTCTGTGGAGTCGATGCAGTTGGCGGGCCGCCGGCAAACGGAGGGTCCGCAGGGCAGCCGCTTGCGAGCGCTGTTAGTGGGGGCCGAAGCAGGATTAGCCACGCTGTTACTGATTGGCGCCGGTCTTCTTCTTGCCAGTCTCGGGCAGGTGATGAGCGTGCCGCGTGGATTCGAAACCGAGAACATTCATGCCATGGTGCTGGCGCTGCCGCCGGACAAGTATAAGACGCAGGAACAGAAAGTGTCCTTTTTCAGGCGGGTTGAAGAATCGATTGCGGCGGTGGCTGGAAGCGGGCGTTCGGGATACGCGAATGCGATTCCATTTACAGCGGGCGCCTCCAGCGGTTGGACGATGCCGGCGGTGAAAGAAGGCAATGACAACGCGCCGTTTGCGGAGCTGCCAATGGCATCGTGGCTGAGCGTGAGCAGCGGCTACATTCCTACCGTAGGAATCCCGCTACGTTCCGGCCGTACCTTCGCCGAAAGAGAACCTGGCCGTGTGGTTGTGGTGAGCCAAACGGCCGCGCGGCGGCTATGGCCGGGAAAAAATCCGATCGGCAAAAAAGTTCGCAGCTTTATGGATAGCAGCAAGGATCATTGGTTTACCGTGATCGGTGTTGCCGGCGACGTTCATTCTACGGCCTTGGATAAGCCGGCAGACTGCGTGATTTATTTTCCGTACTGGCAGCCGTACTTTTCGCGATTCAAGGGCGATAGCATTCTCGCGCTATACGTACGCACGGCGATGCCGGCCGCGGCGATCAAGGCTGCCATTCGCGACGCGGTGCGTAATGTGGATTCAGCGGTTGCGGTAAATGACCGCGGAATGCTGGCGCGGATCGTGTCCGATTCGGTAGCACAGCGCCGGTTCCAGGCTATCCTGACGGCGGTGTTCAGTTTGATTGCGCTGGGATTGGCTTCGATCGGAGTGTATGGCGTGGTGAGTTATTCAGTGGCGCAGCGGCGAAACGAAATCGGCGTGCGAATGGTGTTGGGAGCGAAGCAGCGGGAAATCCTGTCGCTCGTACTGCGACACGGCATGATGCCTGTGCTGGTTGGGATGGCCGCGGGCGTGACGGCTGCGACAGCGCTGGGGAGGGTCATTCAAAGCTTGCTTTTTGAAGTGCGGCCGCTAGATCCATTTATTTTTTTGTCAGCGCCTTTTCTGCTCGCGATACTTGCTGCTTTGGCGTGCTACTTACCGGCTCGCCGGGGCGCACGCGCGGACCCGATGGTGGCTTTACGTTATGAGTAGCGGCACGTTATATTCCCAGGACCGCTTGTGCGGGCGCGCGGCTCAGATGGAGCGCCCCATATGCCATCGCCTTTTATGATGGTCTTTTGTCACCTCACGATCCCCCGATAACGGAGCGCCTGGCCAACGTGGAAGACCGCATCCAAAAAGCGGTCGAGCGAAGCGGCCGCGCGCGCTCGGAGATTACCCTGGTAGCGGTTTCGAAGAAGTTCTCCGCATCTCATCTGCGGGCGGCATACGCAGCCGGGCTGCGCGAATTCGGAGAGAACTACATTCAGGAATTCGCGGAGAAACGCCCCGAGCTCGACGATTTGACCGAAGCGAAATATCATTTCATCGGTCACTTGCAATCGAACAAAGCGCGCTTGGCTTGCCAGCTTTTCGATATTGTCCAGACGGCCGATTCCGGGAAGCTTCTGGCGCGGCTGGATGCGGCGGCCGGCGAGCTCCGGTCCCAGCTCGAAGTGATGCTGGAAGTGAAACTCTCGGGCGAGGAAAGCAAAAGCGGCGCACCGCCCGAGGACATGCCGGCGCTTCTGGAAGCGGCTTCGCGCTGTAGCCATTTGACGGTCTCGGGTCTGATGACGATGCCGCCCTGGAGCGCCGATCCGGAGCATTCGCGGCCGTATTTCCAGCAGCTTGCCGCGCTGGCGCGCGAGGTGGGGCTGAAAAAGCTTTCCATGGGAATGTCCGGCGATCTGGAAGTGGCCATTGAAGAGGGCGCGACAATAGTACGGGTTGGAACCGCACTGTTCGGGCCTCGCGCCAAGCCCGGCCTCTAAAGATGCTCGCCGCTTCCAGATGGTTCGCTGTCGTGACGCTCGCGGCGCTGTGCGCGCCGGCCCAGATCGTCAAAAAGAACAGCCAGCCACAAGGCGGTGAAGAACAGCTCGGCCTGGTGGTTCCCATGCGAGATGGCGTGCGCCTGGCGGCCGACCTGTTTCTACCAACTAGCGCAGGCCGCTGGCCGACGGTGCTGATCCGCACCCCGTACAGCCGCAAATCCCTGGCGAGCCAGAGCTATCGCTACTTCGCCAGGCGTGGATACGCCGTCGTCATCGAAGACGTGCGCGGCCGCTTCGCCTCGCAAGGCAAGTTTGGAAATATCGTGCAGGAAGGCGCGGACGGCAACGACACGATCAACTGGATATCCGAACAGCCCTGGTCGAACGGACGCGTGGCGATGGCGGGCGGCTCCTATCTCGGAATGGTGCAGTGGTGGGCGGCGCTTGAAGACAATCCGCACTTAGCGGCCATCTCGCCGGTCTGCTCGGGGGATGACGAATACACGGACCGCTATTACTCGACCGGGGGCGCGCTGAAACTCGGACACCGATTGCTTTGGGTGTCGGAAAACCTCACGCCGCCGTCGGGCGTGCCCGCCCTGCTGCCTTCCTACATACGGCATTTGCCGCTGAAGAGCGCCGATATCGCCGCTACCGGCGTGCCGCAGCCGCTGTGGCGATCGGCACTCGCGCATCCCTCCTTCGACGACTACTGGAAGCGCTTCAGCGTGCGCGAACGGATCAAGCGCGTGAATGTCCCCACGCTCTCGTTCGGCGGCTGGTTCGATAACTACGCGCAAAGCGATCTGGACGCATTTTCCCGGCTGGCGCTCCAGCATAAGCCGGTAGAGACCTGGATCGGACCCTGGGCGCACAATCCGGCCTACCGATTCCTTACCCGCGACTTCGGACCACAGGCGCGCATTGGCATTCGAAGCCTCGAAGCCGACTGGTTCGATAGATGGCTGAAGAAAAATCCCCCCGTCGTCGCGCCACTGCTGCACATTTTTGTTATGGGTCCGGACGTCTGGCGCGAGGAGCACGAGTGGCCGCTCGCGCGCACACATTACACTCCGCTTTATCTCGAAAGCGAAGGGCGAGCGAATTCATCGGCCGGCAACGGAACGCTGCAATGGCAGCCGGTGAGCCGATCGCAAACCGACACATTCACCTACGATCCGCGAGATCCAGTGCCGACAGTGGGCGGAGCAATTTGCTGCGAACCGAAGATTCTTCCACCCGGCCCTCTGGACCAGACGGCCGTGGAAACACGCAAAGACGTGCTTGTCTACACGTCCGCGCCGCTCGCCGAAGACCTCGAGGTGACCGGGCCTGTGCGGACCATACTTTACGTTGCCACGTCCGCCAACGATACCGATTTCACCGCCAAAATAGTGGATGTGGCGCCAGGCGGCCGCCCGCTCTCGGTCACCGACGGCATTCAACGCTTGCGCTATCGGCTATCGCTCGACAAACCGATTTTCGTGAAGCAAAACCAGGCCTACCAGATCAGCGTGGACGCCGGTGTGACAAGCCACGTTTTCGCGAGCGGCCACCGCATCCGGTTGGAAGTCTCCAGCAGTAACTTTCCGCGGTTCGACCGGAATATGAACACGACCGCCCCGAATAGCGAGCAGGCGAAACCAATAAAAGCCAAGCAGACGCTCTTCCATGAGAAAGGCTATCCTTCGGCGATCATTCTGCCGGTGATCGGCAAATCGAAAACGTTCACGAGCGCGCGTGGCGCGATATCACGCCGCTAGCCGCTTAAATGTCAGGCCAAGCCGCGTTCGACCGCGTAGCGCGTCATCAAGGCGGTGGAATGCAGCTTGAGGCGATCCATAATCGCGGCGCGGTGAAATTCCGCTGTCCGCACCGAGATGTTCAAATTACCGGCGATTTCTTTTGCCGAGCAGCCCTGCGCAATCAACCGGAGCACTTCCACTTGCCGGCCGGTCAAGGCCCCCTCCATCGACGCCCCATCTTTTCGGTCTTCGTTGTCCTGGGCGCCCACATACTTATCGCCGCCCAGCACGGTGCGAATGGCGGTGAGCAATTCGTCCATCGGGGCGCGCTTTGAAACATAGCCCATCGCACCCACGTCCAACGCACGCTTTACAAAGCTGGTTTCCGTGTGCATCGAGAGGAACATTAATTTCTGCTCCGGCCGCTTCTCCAAGACACGTTGCGCCGCCTCGTAGCCATCGCCATCCGGCATGCGTACATCTAAAATCGCCAGGTCTGGCAAAAAGCTTGCGACACCTTCCTCCAGCCCTCTGAAACTATCGGCGGTGCGCACCTCAAATTGGGGGCTTGTCATGCAGACGAGCGCATCCAGCACGAGGTGATGATCATCGACGAAGAGAAGCTTGGGCCGCAGAGTTCCGGTATCCAGCGTATCGCATTGATCGTTCATTTCCATACTCTCCAATTGCTTGACGCAAAGCCGGTAAAAATGCTACTAGCTTTATTCTATGAGCCAAACTCTATCGAATCAGTTACCTTCCGTAGCGATTTGCGGGTTGCGCGGAAGACCAAAATAAAAGGTCGATCCCACTCCTAGCTCTGATTTTACCCAAATCCGGCCGCCAGCGCGGGTCACAATTTTTTTGCAGGTCGCCAAGCCGAGCCCGGCTCCGGCGGCGCCTAGCTCCGAGCGGCGCTGTAACGGCAGAAATATTCTTTCGGTCCACTCCGGCTCGATGCCGATCCCGTTGTCTTCGACAGCAATGACCCAATCGGCGTTCTCGCTCCGCGCCGTGATTTTTATTTCGGGCGCGACGCCGGGGCGCCCGTATTTGATCGCATTCGCCAGCAGATTTTGGAAGAGCTGCGTGAGCGCTTGGGGCTGTATGGCAAGCGGGGGCAAGCTGCCATACTCGATCGAGGCGTTCGCCGTGACGATTTCGCTATGCAAATTATCGAGCGCCGCGGCCAACGCCGCATCGGTATCGGTTTCCTCGATCGTGCCGATCGCGCTTTGACCGACTTGGGCATGCGTCAAAATAGCGTCCACAAGATTGGACATCCGCTCGAGGCTCGTGCTGATTCGCTTTACACAGGCGTTGCCCTCTTGATCCAACTGGCTGCCGTTGCGCAACGCGAGAAGGTCCGTCAGCCAGCGCGAGGTGGTGAGGGGCGCACGAAGATCGTGCGAGGCAATATGCGCAAATTCTTCTAGCTCCTGGTTAGAGCGCTCCAATTCGTGGGCCATGCGCTTTAAACGCTCGTTGGCGGACTCGAGATCCCGCTGCATCTGCAGCCGCGACGTGATATCGGTGTGTGTCGCAATGACCAGCGGGTCTTGTCGCTTTTCACCGGCGACGAGTACCCAGTGGGCGGATACAACGACCAGGGTGCGGTCTTTTCTAACCTGCTGGAACTCGCCTTGCCAGATTCCGGATTCGAGCAACTGCCGTTCAATCTCAGCCAAGGGTGTTGGAAAAACCGTTTCCAGAAGAGCGTCGGCAATCTTGCCGGAGGCTTCCGCCGCCGTCCATCCGTAGAGCCGTTCGCAGCCGGCGGTCCAATGCTGGATAGCGCCACTCCAGCGGCGAATCAGAACAGTCGATTGCCCCAGAGCTTCGGCCAGCGCGCGGCCGCTCTCGAGAGCGGTCGTGAGCGGCGTAATATCGAGCAGAACTTTGCCAAAACCTGCAAGTCCTCCATCCGGCTCGCGAAGCGCAATGGTGACGCCATCCACCATCATGCGGTTGCCGCTCTTCTTCACGAGCCAACGGGTGTCAGAAGCCCTGCCTTTCGCGGCCGCCGTCGCGATCTCGCGCTCCACCGCCCCGCTGTTGCGAACCTCCTCCGGAAACAGCAATTCGAGGTTTTTACCGATGAACTCCCCGGCCGTATAGCCAAACTGCGCCAGCACGCCGGAATGCCAGGACGTGAAATTTCCCGAGGTATCGCAGAGAACAACCACAAACTCGTCCAGTTCGGAGACCAATAACTGCAGCTGCTCTTCGTTGGTCAAGAAAGCTGTGGGTCTCCCGTCCTACAGTGAGACTGCAAAAACCGCCAGGAGTTTCGATCAGTTAATCGTGTAGGTAAGGCTGGTCTGGAACTGGAACGAGTTTCTTTTGAAATTGGGGGGCGGACTGTTCAAGTAGGAGTCTACCGAACCGATCGTGACGGCCAGCCTCTTATAGACCGGTATTGCGAGGTTCACGGTCGCGATAGCGGAATATGCACTGGCATCGTTAAACACGGGCGTCACCGCGACCTGTTCATGAAAAATCATGCCGTGCGTGAAGAGCCGATCGTATGTTTCGGTCAGGACAGAGCCGACCAGATGTTTGCTCTCCCCCTCCGGAAAATCCGGACTCGGTGCGAACTTCTGGCTCACGTAGGCCATCTGGCCTTTGAGGTCCAGTTCATGTTTCGCTGTCTTGAACACCGTGAAACCCAGACCGCCGCCGTAGGTCTGCTGTAAATCCAAGCCTTGGGACAGGCTGTGATCCCATGCCGCGGAGCCGAAGGCAAACATGCGCTTGGTTAGATATTCGTCCTGCTCGACGCCGGCGTGGATGATGTCGGTTTTCACGGTAGTTTTTGGATTCGGCTCCGTCAATTCGCCATAGGCGGCGTTGAATTCCACACTAGTGCGGTAGCGAGGGCTGATCCAGGACTCATTCGGCACGGTTCGAACCAGCGACACGGCGGTGGAAAAGCTGCGGCTGTTTTGCGTGGCAGCCACGATTGCCGCGCCAAAACTGGCCGAGCCCTTCCAGTATTGGCTGAGACGGGGCTTTTCAAAGGCTCGCAGGAAGCTGTCCTGCGGAATGATGTTTGAGGTGTCCGCCAGGGGAATCGTTTGTGGCACCCCGCCGTTCTGCGGAGTGATCTGCAGTTGCTGATCCGTTACGGCCACCGTTCCTTGCGGCACTTTGGCTGGATCGTCACGCCGGCCAAAGACAATGCCTTTCTCCGCCAGCGCGAACTTTGCGGAAGAATGCAGCTCCTTTACTTTGCTCCAATCGACCGTAATTTCTCCCGCCATGTCGCTCTTGAACGTCACCGAGGCCCCGGTCGAGCCAACCAGATGCCCAATCAGCCTCTCGCCATCCGTGAATACCAGAACGTCCGGTCCAGGCGGCGTTTGCGCCAGCAGGCTTAAGTTCGCCAAAAGGCAAAATGCGAAAACAATGCTGATTTTCATTTTAATTTCTAATGTGATTCGCGTACCTGCACGGAAAAGGGGCGATCTGAGCGTTGCCGAAAACACACTTAGACCTGTTACCGATGTACGGGCAAGCGCCGAACCATGCATCGGGCGCTTCACCTTTAAGATTCATTGAACTAGAAAGGATGCACTTGGAAAGGAGACCATTTCATGAACTTTTTACAGTATTCCGGTTGGGGGAATCGCAGTACGGCGGCGGAGTTCGGAACATTGCCAACTCGAACAAAACGCAAATAGAATCGGTTCAGACCCCACACGGTGCGCAGGAGCCCGTCAAGGACTGCCTTTCCTGAGAAGGGAAGGCGTATCAGCTTCGGAGGAACTTTAATATAAATGTTGAAAAAACTTTCATTCGGGTTAGCGGCTTGCGCATTATCAATGGCATCGCTTGCCTCGGCAACTGTACTGACGCCCGGAACCTCAGGGCCGCCCGATCCGTTTAGCAACGCCGGTTGGACGTTGCTTGCTACCACGGGGAGCCAAGCCCTGTCGTCCGGGACGTTCACGGCAAATGCCACAGCCTCGGTTTACAGCGATAGCGGCAATACATTTTGCGCGGGTTGTCTTGATTTCGTCTATATGGTCACCCGCACGGGCGGGGCCGACCCGATCGAGCGGATCACGGGCGGCTCGTTCATTGGTTATTTGGTGGATGCCGGCGTAGTAACCGGCAGCGCTGGCTTCACCCCTACGTCAGTCGACCGCAGCGCCAATGGCGGTGTAATCGGCTTTAATTATCAGAACGCGGCCAATCTGACGGATAATCAGTCGACGCAGCTTCTGGTGATTCAAACCAACGCGACGTCTTTCGCCGCGGGTGTGATGTCGGCACAGGACGGCCTTGCCGCCAACGGAATCGGGTTCCAGCCCGCATCCACGCCGGAACCAATTTCCATGTCGCTCCTCGGCGGCGGTCTCGCGCTGATCGGATTGGGTCGCTGGCGCCGTAATCAGAGAAAGAGCTAACAAGATAGTTCGAGTTGGTTCAAACAGCCTCGGCAACCTAATGTTGCCGGGGCTGTTTACTTTTCCGGAGCGCCTCCCAGCCGCCATCGGCAAACCAACCGCCGTCCACCGAAAGCGCGTGCCCGTTCACAAATCCGCTCTCGGCCGGATCGGCCAGAAAGGCAATGGCCGCGGCGATATCGTCCGGCGTGGCGAAACGGCCCATCGGCACGCGGCCGGTTATATCGTCGTCGTTATAGAGCCCGGAGGCTTGCGGCGCAATATCCATGGGCGTCTTCACCCAACCGGGACACACCGCGTTGGAGCGTACGCCGCGTCCGCCCCATTCGGCCGCGAGCGTGCGGGTCAGGCCGATCAGGCCATGTTTGCTGGCATTGTAAGCGGCGCGATCCGCCACGCCCAGCAGACCTGCCACCGAAGCGACATTCACAATGCTGCCGGCGCCTTTTTCGAGCATGAGTGCGCCGATTTCGCGGCACAACAGGAAAGGGCCGAGCAGGTTCACTTCGAGCACACGCCGCCAATCCGCGGCGCTGGTGCGCTCGGCCGGCGCGATATGCGAGATGCCGGCATTGTTCACCAGAACATCGGCTTGCCCGAAGCGTTCGCGAACGGCGGTGCGAATCCGCTGCGCAGTCTCCTCGAGCGACACGTCCCCGATAATTTCGATCGCGGCCAGATCGCTCGCGCACGGCTGTACATCACTCAAAACCAGCGAATAGCCGCGCGCCGCGAGAACTTCCGCCGTGCGCCGGCCGATTCCTTGCGCGGCTCCGGTAACGATTGCCACTTTCATAACCGGGAATCGTAGCATCCCGGAGAGCGCTCGGACGCTTCCGGCACTATCCATACAAGCGGCCCTTGTAAAATTGAAGTTCCGCACTCTTGATGACAAATTGCACCTTAGAGGAACGTTCTCTTGCCGACCGCTTGAAACCTCGCATGGAAGTAGAGCGGCGCTACGCGCGGCAGGGGCACACGCTCCGGCACGGCCCTATCGCTCGCGCTTTCGAGCGCAAAATCGAGCGTCCGCTGCTTAAGTTCGGCCTAGGCGCCGTCGGCCTCTACGAGCGTGGCTTGCGGAACGCCTTAGCCGTATCGATTACCAGGATTCAGCTCTCGTTTCCCGATCTGCCGCCGGCGTTCGAGGGATTTAAGATTCTCCAGATATCGGACTTCCACATCGATGGCGTGGACGGATTAGCGGAGGCTCTCGAACCGGCGCTTTCCGATCTCGAGCCCGATCTATGCGTGTTTACCGGCGACTATCGCTTTGAAGACACGGGCGATTGCCAGGCGGTGTATCCGCGCATGCGCAAAATCGTGCGGAGTATTCGCGCGAAGCACGGAATTTTCGGAATTCTGGGCAATCACGACGCCGCCGAAATGGCGTTTGCGCTCGAAGAATTCGGCGTGCGCATGCTGGTGAACGAATCGGCTGAAATCGAACGCGCGGGCGGCGCTCTCTGGCTGATCGGCGTGGACGACAAGTTCGACTATCGCTGCGACGATCTTCCGGCCGCGCTGGCTGGTGTTCCGCCGCATGCGTTCAAGATTCTGCTCTCCCATTCACCCGAGCTTTACCAGGAGGCTGCCGCAGAAGGCATTCAACTGTATTTAGCCGGCCACACGCACGCGGGGCAGATTCGCTTGCCCGGCATTGGCGCTTTGAAGCACAATGCGCGCTGCCCGCGCCGGATGGGATTTGGCGCATGGCGTCAAGGCGGCATGCAGGGTTATACTTCGGCCGGCGTGGGTTGTTCCGGCTTGCCTGTTCGCTTCGTCTGCCCGCCCGAGTTGGTGTGGATCGAACTCGGCCGCTAACTGGCTTTCAAAGCGCGGCCGCGAAACTTTGAAATAACCGGAGTTGCTCGGGGTATCTTACAATCTGATCCTCCGGATGCCACTGCACCGCGACCACGAAGCGTTTGTCGCGCCGCTCGAGCCCTTCCACCACGCCATCTTCCGAATCCCGAGCCGAGACGGCGAGATCGTCTCCCACTCGCGCGACCGCCTGGTGATGACGCGAATTGACCTGCCAACCGGCGGTTCCCGCAATTCGCGCCAATCGGCTGCCCGGTGAAAATTGGACCGCGTGCGCCGGGCCAGAATGATCGTCCTTCTCGGGATCGTGCTTGATGGCAGCCAAATGCTGGGTCAGCGTTCCGCCGTGATAGACATTCAGAATCTGCAGGCCGCGGCAGATCGCCAAAATGGGCAGATCGCGCGCGAGCGCCGCGTGGATCAAATCCAGCTCGACTTGGTCCCGCTCGTCGTCCGGTGAATCGGTTTCCGGCCGCGTCTCTTCGCCATAGCGTTTCGGATTCACGTCGGTGCCGCCCATCAGCAGCAAACCGGCGGCATTTTCGAACGGCATCGGATCGCCCACAAGCACCGGCATCGGGTCCATTCCGCCCGCCCGCGCGGCTGACTCATACGCTTTGACCTTGTTCGGATGACGGAAAGGAATGAGCACTTGCTTCGGCATGGCTACTTATTCCATTATCATTGCTAGATAGGGACGTTATTACTAACATCCATTCACTCAGCCGGGCACAAAATCCGCCGATTCGCGTCTTGCTCGCGGAGAGTCAGCCTGTCATCCTCGAAGGCCTCCGCAGTGCATTAAGCAGAAGCGGCGATATTCGGATTGCCGGCGAAGCCACGGATGGCCCGGGCACGATTGCGAGGGCGGCGGAGCTCGCTCCCGACGTGATTCTCATGGATGTTCCGCTTCCCGAAGCCGGCGAGCTGGCGGTGGTCACCCGTCTGCGCCTGTGCGCGCCCAAGTCCAAGGTTATCTGGTTCGCCTCGCCGGAGAGGCGCGCCGATTTTGCCGATGCCATGCGGCTTGGCTGCTCCGGTGTCTTGTGCAAACACGCCCCGGTGGACTTGATCGTCAAAAGCATCCGCCGCGTGTACGAAGGAGAAATCTGGCTGGATTCGGCGACCACCGCTGCGATTATCCGCCGCCTAGCCAGTTCCCCGCCCTGCGATGTACCGCGCTCCAGATGCGACGTGCTCGACGCAAGCGCCGGGCTAAGTGGACGAGAGCGGCAGATTACCCTCCTGATCGTGCGCGGACTCAAGAACAAGGAAATCGCGCGCCGGATGTTCATCACCGAGCAGACAGTTAAAAACCACATTCACAACGTGTTTGAGAAGCTCGGCGTGGGCGACCGCCTGGAACTCGCGTTGTACGCGGTCCACCACAATATGCACATGCCCTCCTTGCAAGATTTTGGCTGATGTCGAAGCGATCCATTCCGCTCATTCTTATTGCCTGCTGCGCATTCGCCGCACAGCACCCCGATTGGCAGAATTTGAGAGCGCAGGTGCGGAAGACGTTCCACATACCCGATCCCCTGCCCAAGCTTGAATCCAAATTCTACGGATCGTTTTCAGTGGCGCCGGACGTAATCGCCGACCGCGTGTCGTATGCCACTGATTACGGTCTCCGCGTGCCCGCAATTGTCTATCACTCAGCGGGAGCGACGATCACCAAACATCCCGCGCTCGTGGTCATCAATGGACACGGCGGCGACAAGTCCTCGTGGTACGCGTATTGGACCGGAATTCTCTATGCGCGCGCGGGCGCAGTGGTGCTGACCTACGATCCGATCGGCGAATACGAGCGAAACAAAGAACGCCGCTCCCAGACCGGGCAGCACGATCAGTTCGTCCCGCCTGACGATATGGCGCGCCGCATGGCGGGACTCATGATCGCCGACGCCATGCAGGGCGTCCGCTACCTGGCGGAACGGCGCGACGTCGATGACAAACGCATCGCGGTGCTGGGGTTTTCCATGGGGTCTTTCATAAACTCGCTGGTCTGCGCCATCGATACCTCGATTCACGCGTGCGTGCTGGCAGGCGGCGGCGATCTGGACGGCCCTGGCGGCTATTGGGATTCGAGCGGCAAGAAGATGTGCCAGGCCATTCCGTATCAGTCGCTGAAATTTCTGGGCGACCGTGGACCCATGATTTTTGCGTTGCACGCCAAGCGCGGGCCCACTCTCGTGATCAATGGAACGGCCGACCGAGTGGTCGACATTACGCACCACGGCCAGGACTTTTTCGAAAATCTTCGCAGGCAGACGATCGCGGAGCTCGGCAGCTCGAAGGAGGTGTTCGATTTCACGCTTATTCCGGGAGGCGTACACAGTCCGTACTTCATCAGCAAACCAGGAGCGCTCTGGCTCGAAGAGAAATTGAAGTTTCCGAATTGGACAAAGAAGCAAATCGAGGCCATGCCGGAGACGGAGACGCACGGCATGAAAGCGCTCGGGGCAAATATTCCAGAAGTGAACCGCGACGATCTGCACGCCATTCCCGAGGCGGTGTGGCAATCGCAACAGGAAAGCTATATTTACGAAACCTGGCTCGATCGCGCCCAGGCAGCGGTACGCACCGGCGCGCCCTAAACGCGTGCTAACCTTGGCTTCTTTACCCTCCTCTCATGCCCGATCAGAAACTCGAAATTATCCCGCTCGGCGGTCTCGGCGAATTCGGCATGAATTCGATGGCGCTGCGCTACGCCGACGACATCATCGTGGTCGACGCCGGCATGATGTTTCCGGATTCCGAGCTGCTCGGCGTGGATATCGTAACGCCCGATTTCACCTATCTGGAGCAGCATGCCTCCATGGTGCGCGGACTCATTCTCACGCATGGCCATGAAGATCACATTGGCGGCGTGCCCTTTCTGCTCTCGCAGCTAAATATTCCGGTCTACGGCACCCAGTTCACGCTAAAGCTGGTGGAGCGTCGCCTCGACGAGCACGAAATGCTCAAGGACGCTTCGCTCCACGCGATCCGCGCGGGCGAGCGCATCCGGCTGGGTCCCTTCGAAATCGAATTTATCCGGGTCACGCATTCCATTGTGAGCTGCGTCGCTCTCGCGATCACCACGCCATTAGGCGTGGTGATTCACACCGGCGATTTTAAGGTCGATCCGACACCCACCGACAACGAGCTGTTCGATCTGCACACTCTTGCCGAATACGGCAAACGAGGCGTGTTGCTACTGCTCTCCGATTCGACCAATGTCGACCGGCCCGGATATTCGGAAAGCGAACGCGCCGTAAGGCCGCGCCTCGAAGATCTCTTCAGCCGCTGCGAGCGGCGCCTGGTGATCTCGTGTTTCAGCAGCTCGATTCACCGGCTGCAGCAGATTTTGGATCTGGCCGCCGAATATGGGCGCAAGGTCGCGTTTCTGGGCCGCAGCATGCTGAACGTGACGGAGATCGCGCACAGCCTGGGCCTGCTCTCGATCCCCGATTCCACGCTGCTGCGGCCGCAGGACATCATGCAGATGGCGCCCGATAAGGTGGCCGTTGTAGTCTCGGGCACTCAGGGCGAGCCGATGTCGGCACTCTCGCGCGTCGCGGTCGATAATCACAAGAATCTGTATCTGCAGCCAGGCGACACCGTAGCCCTCAGCGCGCGCATTATTCCCGGCAATGAAAAATCGATTTACCGGATGATGAACCATATTGCGCGGCGCGGCGCGGAACTGGTCTACGGCACCATGAATCCGCCGGTACACGTTTCCGGGCATGCCAGCGAAGAAGAGTTGAAGCTCATCCTGAACCTTGTGCGGCCGCGCTATTTTGTACCCGTACACGGCGAGTATCGCCAGCTCACACGCCATGCTCAACTGGCGGAGCACTTGCGCTTCGCGGGCTTGAAAGACACGTTCGTACTTGAAACCGGGGGTACGCTCGAAATCGATTCACTGGGCGCGCGCCGAGGCGCGAAAGTCACAGTGGGCCGCGTGTGCATCGATTCCGGCTCGCTCGACGATGTAGTCGAGGACATCATCATCCGCGACCGCCGCCATCTCTCTGAAGACGGGTTCGTGCTGCCCATCATCGCCATCAATAAACACAGCGGGAAAAGCGAAGGGCTTCCGGAAATCGTCAGCCGGGGCTTTGTGGGCGGCGACAACGCCGCGCTCCTGCAGGAGGCGCGCGGCGTGGTCCGACGGACGCTCGATTCGTCCAGTCCGGAAGAGCGCGGCGACTGGGGCGTGATGCAGGAGAAGATCCGTACCGACCTGAAAAAATTTCTCAGCAAGCAGACGCAGCGGCGGCCGCTAATAATGCCCGTGATTCTTGAAGTCTGAAGTTATAGAATAAACCTGGTACGTCCCATGGAGGGGTATATATGAAAAAGTTCGTCCTAGCGACATTCCTAGTGGCTTCAGTTGGTTCGGTTGCTGCGGTTGCCGATCAAATGACTGGCTATATCTCCGAGGCCGGCTGCGGAGCAAAACACGCCGCAGTCAGCGCCGCCAATACCAAGTGCGTGGAAGCCTGCATTAAAAAGGGCTCGGCCCCCGTGCTGGTAAGCGACGGGAAGGTCATGAAGTTTGACGCCGATTCCCAGGAAAAGGCGAAAGCGTTCGCTGGCCAGAACGTAAAGATCGACGGCACGATGGATGGAGATGTCGTCAAGATCACCTCGATCGATAAGGCAGAATAATTGGTTCTAATGCTCGAATTCGAGGTCCAGCCTCCCGGCCGGGCCTCGATAGAGCACGGCCAGATTTTTGAGCTTGTGCTTGCCATCGAGCGGAAAATAGAGAAAGCCTTCGACCGCTTCGTTGGATTCTTTTTCCGGTAATTGCTTAGCCTTGAGAACTTCGAGCAGCTTGTCGTTCCCCTGGCTCTTGGAATCCATTTTCGCGGTGGTGGTGGTCACTTTAGGATTGCCCGGCGATCCGCCCGTACCACCCATTATTCCGCCGAAACCCACGGAAGTCCCGGTCTTCTTAACCTTTGTGTCGGAAGTGGTAGTCACAACCAGCGCCCCGTTCCCGGCAATTTCCGAGGGCGTAAAGGGCTTGGACCGCTCGCCATCATCGTGCGCAAGTAGAATAAAATCATCCGGACTGATCTGGACGGCTTTGTCCGTCTTGGGTGTGACCCGAACTTGCAACAGCACGATGCCCTTCCCGGGATCCGCTCCCAGCTTCCCGGTCACCTCCTCCTGGGTCAATGAGATGGTGGCTACCACGTCGACGAGTTCATTCCCCGCGCTGGTTTGCGGAGATATCACCTTTTTCGCCGCAGAAACAGGTAAGGCTACCAGCACTATCATCCCGAGGGCGGAAAACGTTCGCATAAGGTCTGCTGTTTTGAACTTAACACCGGCGGCGCCGGAAACATAGTGGCAAACGCCAGAGAAGTTTTCGCGGATTATCCGCAGATCGAGGTCGATTCCGCGTCGTCGGCATGGACCAGGCTGCGCTTTCCGCCCACCCCCGAATCGCGCGAGCGCGTGACCGGATACGTGCGTTCGGAACTGATGGATCTTCCAACCGATCTTTGCGAGCATCTCGCGCTTGCCGCCGACGAATTGCTGGGCAACGCCATAGAGCACGGGTCCCGATTCAACCCAGCCGGAAAAATCGAATTCAGCCTGGTCCGCACGCCGCGCGTGCTGCTGTTCAAAATCGGCGACGCCGGCCCTGGCTTCTCTCTAAATGCCATCGCGCATGCCGCGGTCAGCAACCCGCCCGAGGAACCGCTCCGCCACACGCAGTTTCGTAATGAAATGGGAATGCGGCCAGGCGGATTTGGCATTCTGCTCGTGAAACAGATTGCCGATGAGCTGATCTACAACGAGCGCGGCAACGAGGTTGTTCTGGTAAAGTTCCTCGATCGGGTCGCCGGCGATCATTCGTAGTCCAGTTCCAATCAATTCTTCGAAGCCGCGATCGGATACCCTTGCCATACATATTCCAGGGCTTCGGGCAAGGTTTGTTGTTTCACGGTGCGATCGGTGTGCCCGGCGTTCCGCGCAAACACAAACTGATAGTGATAACCCTTCACCGCCAGCGCCTTGGCCATGTTCTCGTTGGCAAGGACCCAGTCGTGCATGTTGTCGCGCGTGCTGAGATTATCCCGGTCGCCGACCTCCATCCAGAGCCGTATCGGCTTGGCCGGGGTGTTGGGAATGAGATGTTCATGAAACTCCCATGCGCCGTGGGGGGTCTGGGGATTTGTTGGCCACTGCTGGTTCACGTAGGTGCCTGAGTAAGTCAGCACGCGGTGGTATAGCTCCGGGTGATACCACGCCATGATCAAGGCGCACGACCCGCCGGAGCTACCGCCCATGGTCGCGCGGCCCTCGGGATCTTTGGTCAGTTTTACGTTGTATTGCTTCTCGACCAGAGGCAGCACTTCTTTTTCGACAAACTCCGCGTAGAGGCCCGACATGGTGTCGTATTCCAGCCCGCGTTCGCTTCCCTGCGCGTCGCCACTGCCGTTGCCGATAGAGATGGCAATCATGACGGGTACCCGATGCTGGGCGATCAAATTGTCCAGGGCCGTGAACAACGCCCGGTCAGGACCATCGGCCCCGACGATAAAGGGCGCGGCCGTTCCGGGGACATATTGCTTGGGAACATATACGGCCACTTGCCGGGTGTAGGGAGCCGGATGGCTGTTAACTATCAGCTTTGTAGGATCGGCGGGGTCTGGCGTTGCAAAGGTGTTCGGCTCGCGGGCAATACCCGGATAGATCTTGCTGCCGGTCGATTCCATTGTGAAGGTGAAGACCGACCCCTGTGGCACGCCGTCCTGCACCGTCATCTCCAGTGCCGGGTTGTGCGTGGGGCCAAGGATGAAATTTCCGTCGGCGTTTGCCGGAGCGTTCTCCCCGTCCGGTAAGTCTTTCGCCGTGACGTAACCGGGTGTGTTCGGATCGCGGGTGGGCGGCTTCGGGCGTGGCGGACGGGTAGGCGCGGCAGGAGCTTGCGCCATCGCGGGAACTACGCCAGCCATCAGGCCGATCCAGAACGCAATGCCGGGAAGACGCATCATGCGGGAGGCTGAAGTCCTCTTATTACAACCTTTCCAGCCGCGTCTGGGAATCCCCGAACTGCTCCAGCTTCACGCCAAAACGATCCATAAGCGACAAATACAAGCTGCACATCTTGCGGTTGTCCTCGCCGGCATTCAGATAGTTCAGCGTACGTCCGGTCTCGAGCGTCCCTCCGAGTCCGCCGGCGAGCACTAAAGGCAATCTGAAGTTGTCGTGCTTGCGGCCAATCCACATGTTGGAAAGGAACATCAGACAAGTATTGTCGAGCACCGTTCCCTCGCCTTCTTTCATGCTGTCCAGCTTAGACGCGAGGTAGGCATATTGGCCAACGTGAAAATGGGCGATGCGCTCGTACCCATCGGAATTGTTGTTGTGAGATGCGGCGTGGTGTCCTTCCTTGACGTCAAGGAAGGGATAGTACATCGCTGAAAGATCGCGCGAAATAATCAACGACGCAACGCGCGTTTTATTGGTTTGAAACGCGATGGCGATGATATCGCACATCAGCCGCGCATGATCGCGCAGATCCTCGGGAAGACCGTTGGCCGGCCGGTCCATGGTCGCCGCCACGGTGTTTTTTGCCTTTGCCGCGTCCTCCGCGGTTTCCTTGCCCTTACGCATCCCCTCGACACGTTTTTCCACCTCGCGCACGCTGGTCAGATATTCATCCAGCTTGCCTTTGTCGGTAGAACTAACCCTTTTAGCCAGATCCTGGGCGCGATCTTTCACCCGGTCGAGAATGCTGATATTCAGCAGGCTGCCGCGATTATCAAACAGGTTGTCCCACGCGAGCGATGGGTAGACTTCTACCGGAACGGGCGAATCCGGACTCTGCCATGAGATATGCGAACTGTATGCCATGGAGAAGTTCGATTCGTGGTAACCGGTCATGGGCTGCTCGCAGGCCAGAACGATGCTGGATTGCGGCGTATCTTCGCCGACGCGATTGGCGATCATCTGATCCACGCTGATACCGGAATGGATTATGGCGCCTTTCGAAATGTGCGCACCCGACAACAAACTTCCGGTTTGCCCGGGGTGAATACCCTGGCCGGTCAGCGCTTTCACATACAGGCCGTCGATCACATTGATCTTCTGCTTGAGCGGTTCCAGCGGCTGCAGCGTTTTGCTGAGCGTCATGGCGGCGCCTTGGCCTTCGGCGCTCCAATGGTCTTCGTTGATCCCGTTTCCCAGGAAAACAATGCCGAACCGCGTAGGGAATTGCGACGCCGCCGGAGTGTCGGCTAGCGCGTGAAGCGACTCGAGCCAGGGCAAGGCCATGGTGCATCCGGCTCCGCGAAGTACCGTGCGGCGGGAAATCGGAGAGGCTGAAATCTTTTTCAATCGAGACATTCTAGTTGGCCTTTCTGGATTGTAGTTCGGGCTCGGGCGCCTGTACGCGCTTGTTTAGAAACTGCGGGCTGGTGACGATGGTTTCGATCAGCGAATCAAAGCCATACCCCTGCGCCGCAAGCCGTGTTTCCATGCGGTCGATCAGGGACTCGTCGGAGAGCTGGAGCGTGCGGTTCAGCGAATAGCTCAGCAGCTTGCGGCTGAGATTATTCACAAATTCTTTTTGGCGGTGTTCGCGGATGAAAACTTGCAGTCCTTCGAATCCCACGCCCTGAACGTCGCCGGGATAAGTCACAGCGGTATCTACGGGACGCCCGGCGAGATCTTTCGTCCTCGCGGTTCCCACCGGGTCCATACCCTTCGAATGCAAGGCCGAATGAATCGAAGCGCGCATGACAGGCGCTACAAACCGGATTCTCGCGGTGCTTCGCCAGCATGTCACGCACGGGCAGATCCATTTTGGCCTCGTCGCTCGGAAGCTCGGGGACTACCGGGGGCGGCGGCGGTATTTTTATTCCCAAAACCCGCTGTACCACCCAGTTTCCGCGCTTCACCGGACTGGTTCTCAGTCCGGGCGAGTTCTGGGTGAGAAACACTGCCATAGGTAAAATGCCGCCACGGCCGTAACGGTTAGCATCGTCCACCCGTACCCAGGTGTTGGCGTCTCCTTTCACTTCGGGCATGCCGTAGTGTTGGGCCAGTACCGGATTTACAAACGTGTAATTGCCATACAGCAGATCGAGTACCGAGCGATTGTTCGAAACCGCGTCTTGGACAAAACGGACCGGTTCCTGAAACATCGCTTCACGCAAGTCATTCGTGAAGGCGGGAAAACGTTGGCGATCGACCGTGTTGTTTGTTTCGAATTGGCGAAAACTGAGCCAGTTGCCCGTAAACTCGGCCGCCAGTCCGCGCACGCGGGCGTCCCTCATCATGCGGCGCGTTTGCGCCAGCAAAACGTCCGGTTTTTGCAGGTCGTTCGCTGCCGCGTGACGCAACAACTCATCGTCCGGCATGCTGGCCCATAGGAAGTAGCTCAACCTGCTAGCCAGGGCGTAGCTGGACAATGGCTGCACGGGCAGAACGGAAATTTTCAGCGCCACTGGGCGCAGGGCAGATTTCGAAGAGACCGGCTGGTTATCAGTAAGGTCAATCCGGTAGAGGAAATCGGGTTCCATCAGCACGCTGGCGATCGAATCGCGGATGGCGTCCTCATGCGACAAGTTATTTTTGGTCCGCAGCTCGTGGTAATACGCCAGCAAATCATCGCACTCCGCTTTCGTAAGCGGCCGGCGGTAAGCGCGTGCGGCGAATTGAAGAAGAGACTCCAGATGCTTTGGCTCCGCCTCGACCCGCTCCTTTTCTAAGCTGCGGAGGGTGGTATTTATGCGTTCAAAGTGATCCCGGATCGCCTCCGGAGCGACAGGATCATTGTTCGGGTTAGCCGCGGCTTTGGCCAGGTAAGCGTCGCGCATCGCAGCGATCACTTCGGCGTCCGTGATCTGGTGATCCGGCGGTCGGGCGGTGCCGGACTCGGCGCCTTTACCTTGCACTTCTCCGCTCTGGTTAAAGAAATATTGGGTCCACGTACGCGCCGTGAAATTGGCGATGAAGTCGAATTCGTTCCATAGATGGTCGAGTTCCTTCTGATCTTTTTCGTCCAGGATCAACTCCATCAGCGGCGTATCGTCGCGGAAAAACCCGACCACGCTGTGATAGCCCGCGCTCAGGAGCCGCCCCTTATCGGCCGAATCGTCGGGGAAATAGCGCCCGCGCTCTGTGACGTAGAACGTGTCTGGGAAGACGGAAGCGAAACGCGAGAATGCGGCTTCGTAGCGGGCACGCTGCGCAGCCGGAACTATCAAATCGGTATCGCCCGCGCGGGCTTTTGCCGAAAGCGCAGCCCAGCGCGGCGCTGCCTCCCGATGAAGTCCCGGATATTTGGGAATCACCGGTATCACTTCCGGAGGATCCGTATCGTTGCGCAGATCTTTGGGGTCGCTGTCGCGCCGGTGCGCCGCAAACTCCCGCAGCTTCCAGTTCAGCAAAGGCTGAGATCCCGCGGGCAAACCTTGCACCACAGGCGCGGCGAATTGCATCGCGGTATGGGCCCGGATCTTGACCACGAAATCCCGCATCTCAACGCACTTCGCGCGTACTACTTCGGGCTGGTTTGCATTCGGCGCCGGCAGGCTTAGCCACATTCGCTGAAGTTTCAAGATGGGGCCAACCGCGTTCTCCTCCCGCAGGATCTGCCAGACCATCGGAAGATATTTCGGGCTCACGTTGGAATCCGCCGCAATGGCAGCCAGGGTTGCATGAGGCTTCCCGAGAGCGGCCCTATGCTTGTAGCGCCACGCGGCCTCGAAGTAGTCCGCATAGTTGGTAGGCTGCCGGGCATAAAAACTCATGATGTGCTGGATTGCATACTTCTCGCGATCCGTCTCGACCAACATCGGGTATGGCGCAAAATCGATGCCATCAGGTGTCAGAACGGCATGATCCGACACGTCACGCGCGCCTTGCAGGTACTTATTGAGCAGCGAGGGCGACATAGTTAACGATTCGCCGGAGTTGTCAAAACCCGCCGGATTGGCCGGATCCACGGGAAACTGCCGCGCGACGTGCATATCCTGGCCGGTGAGATCGCGAATCGTGTAATCGTACTCGGCGTTGCTTAACCTGCGCGCCAGGACCACCCCCGGATCTCCGGCGGATTTTTTAATCTGCTCCGCCCGCACTGCCTGAATCCAGTCGATTACCTGCTGCCTTGCCTCGTCCGGAGGAGGCGGCACCGGCTTGGGCGGCATTTCTTTCGCCGTAAGCCTCTCCATCACAAGCGTCCAGCGAGGGAAATCTTCGGTCACCATGTCCATGCTGGTGTACGACTTAAGATCGAATTGCGCGGCGGGCGTACGGCCGCTGTGGCATCCGGCGCAATATTTGGCGACGAAAGGGCGTACGGTTTGATCGAATTGAAGGTCCAGGGTGGGAGGGGCGGCTCCGGTCGCGGGCATGGCGCCGATAACCAGCGTTACGAGAAGAAAGAATCGCATTGTTCCGAAAAACGTCGTTGTTACGAGATGACCGTCGATGAACCCGGCAGGTTACACAATCCACGTGGAATCAACGTATTGACTTGACCTAGGCAAATCGCAACCAACCCATATAAAGTTTACGGCATCTGCAACTATCGTGCCAGGACAGTCATCTTCGATTGGGTAAGGAGCCTAAACCCAATGAGCGCAACGACCCAAGCCACCCTCGACGTGGCGAGCCTTGATAAACAATTGAACGACCAGATTGCGAAAGGCGATATCCTCGGAGCTTTCGATCGCTTCTATGCGGATAACGTCTCGATGCAAGAGAACGCCGACGAGCCGTTCGTTGGCAAAGCCGCGAATCGTAAACGGCAAGAGGAATTTCTCGCGTCAGTAGAACAGTTTCACAGCGCGACACTCCTGGCCTCCGCCGTCAATGGCGATACCACGTTTACCGAATGGGAGTTGGACGCCACCTACAAGGGCGGTGCGCGTATCAAGATGGCGGAAGTGGCCGTTCGGCACTGGGAAAACGGACAAATTGTCCAGGAGCGCTTCTATTACAACAAGGGTTGAGCGCTATATGCGTTCACTATGGCCCTGAGACGCTCCTTCCACGACGATTCTTTTGGTGTTCCGAACCGTTCCGTTGTGTAACCGCGGTTCAGCGGATGGCGGCAGTCTTCGCGGTGGGTGGACGCATTGTATTTCGACTGCGGCTTTCCGCTGCGTCCCGCAGTGAAGGACAACCAATTTTGTTGGGCTTGCACCAGGAAACAAAGACTGGCAAATCATCGCAGATCCGGACGTAGGTCCACAACATTGCTCGCGAAGCGCCGTTCTCTTTCCCATGAGGACCCAAACCGCGGCTCAGCTCTCATTCGGTGGTAAACCCGGCTTATCGACATCTATAATCAAACGCTATTTCGGGCGGTGTCGCCTTACGATACTATGACGGTTCGTCGTGTGGTCTCTTCTCAGTCATAGTTGGCGTAGCTGGAGACATGCGCCCGTCCTTGCACTACTCACCGCTTCCACGCTCGCTCTTGGCGTTACCGCGACGACGGCGATCTACACCTTCATAGAAGCTGTCTTATTGAAGCCGCTGCCATACGCAGACCCGGACCGTTATGTGGTCCCGCTCTCGGTGTGGCGCGGCATCACGCCTTGGGGTTCTTGGTCCTATCCGGACTGCGTTGATTTCGAGCAGCGTAATCGGACGATGCAGGTGTTCGGCTGCCTTTCCTATCAGGCCGAAAACCTTGCCATGGGCAAGCAGACACGCTACGCGCAAGGCATCGCGGTGAATCCGTTGCTGATGCAAGCTTTGGGGGTGCCCTTACAGACGGGTTCCTGGTTCAACAACACTCCCGCGGATCTCCGGTCCGTTGTGATCTCGGATCATCTGTGGCATGAGCTCGGCGCGTCTGGGGACATAGTGGGGAAGAAGATCTTGCTCAACTCCGTTCCGTATGCCATTAAGGGAGTGGCGAGACCATGGTTCCGCTTCCCGCTGCAATACTCCGGCGAGCTGTGGTTTCCGCTCGATCCAACGCCGTCCGATCGCAAGGCCCGGGACCATCACTGGCTCGCCTGTTTCGCCAAGATGAAGCCGGGTGTAACCGAAGCGCAGGCCAGAGCGGACATGATCCGAATTGCGTCCGAGCTGGAACGCGAATATCCGGATGTTGAAAAGAACCACACTTCCGATGCTGTACCGTTGCTGCGTGTCATGACCGGTCGCGTGCGCCCGGTTTTTTTCCTGTTACTCGGCGCCGCAGTTGTGCTGCTCGCCATTGCATGCGGCAACGTGGCCAGCCTGCTGCTGGCACGTTCCGTCGGGAGAGTCCAGGAGACCGCGGTCCGGGTTGCTATTGGCGCCTCTGCCCCACAACTTGCCCTGCAGTATATCGCCGAAGGCCTTTTTCTTGCACTTCTAGGAGCAGGCGCCGGGCTGCTCGGCAGCGTCGCTCTAGTGAAGTTGGTTTTGCACTTTGCCGGTGGCGAGATCCCGCGTGCCGAAGAAGTTGGCATCGATAGCAATGTTTTAGCCGTGACGCTGGGCTGTGCCATTCTTTGCGGGGTGCTGTTCAGTTTGGCTCCGCTATGGCAAGCCGTTCGGACATCGCCTAATGCAGTACTCACCAACGGTATTCGCTCCACTGCAAGCGCCCGCGCCCAACGAGTGCTGGCCATGTTCATCACCGCGCAAATGGCTTTGAGTTCCGCCCTGTTGGTTGTGTCGATACTCTGCGTTCAGAGGCTGCAATCCCTGGAGGGCTTGGACGCCGGGTTCGATCAGAGAGATGTCACAATCTTCCAGACTTACATCCCGACTTCTCGTTTTCCGAACGAAGCCGCGCGCTCCGACTATCAGACGCGTTTGTTACGGGCTCTGGAAAACGTCCATCTGGCGCAAGCTGTTGGCTTCACTACAATACTTCCGTTTTCGTGGTCCTTTAATGACGAAGAGTTAATTCCTGAACACCGGGACATCAGTCATATTTCCTTCAGTGAAAAAGTCCAATTATTCGACTGTCAGTTTCGGCCCGTTAGTCCTGGTATCTTCGCGGCACTTCGGATTCCGCTGATTTCAGGGCGCTACTTAACCGATGCAGACGCTGACCCGAAAGCGCCTGGCTTAGTCGTTGACGAAACGGTCGCATCTCGCCTTTGGCCGCACACAAGTCCGCTGGGCCAAAGAGTAACTTTCGCGGGCGGTAAAACGCTGGCGACCATTGTTGGCGTTGTAAAGGACGTTCAGGACAGGTCCGGCCAACGGGCAACCGGTGAGGATTACGTCGTGAGCGGACACGCCTACATTCCCTATCAGGCCAACTGGGTTCAAACGCTTCCGGCCGAATGGGCAATTCGCACGAGGCCCGGAGCGCAGGTCTCGCTAGCCTCCGTCGAAAAGGCTATCCACGGGGTCGACCCGGAACTCGCGGTTTATAGCTTCAGCACGATGGAGAAACGGAGGCAGGCGTTCCTGGGCACTACCAAATTACAGTCGGACATGACCCTGCTGTTTGGATTGACAGCTCTCCTATTAACTGCACTTGGTGTTTATGGCGTGGTCTCCTACACGGTCAAGCAGAGGATACCGGAAATGGGCACTCGTCTCGCGCTAGGCGCCACGAGCAACGGACTGCGGTATCTCGTGCTGAAGCAGGCAATGCTCAAAGCTGCTGTTGGAGGACTGATCGGAATCGCTGTTGTGATCGGCTTTATTCCGTTTCTGCAGAAATTCGATATTACCGTTGCAGCGCCGGGCCCGTTCATTTGGTCGCTTCTCACGGTGATCCTTTTGACTGCAGCGGCGTCCGTGATGCCCGCGTGGCGCGCCAGCCTGCTGTCACCGGCAATTGCTCTTCGGAACGCGCCGGAGTCCTTCTGGATGCGCGCGCGAATTGGCTACTCGCGGGTGGCGCACTCACTCAGTTCCGTTCTTGGATCGGAAGCAACGATGACCAGCACGGCCGAAGCCGCGTTGCTTGCGGAAATTGCGGAGAGTACACGGCAGGCAGATTCATTTTCTACAGCTATTCGTACAACTTTGACGCTTATCACAGAACGCGTCCCGGCCGAAGCTGCTCTTCTGTTGGTCCGTCGCGCCGGAAATGAGCCGTTCCGATGTATCAGCGCGGTGCCGGAAGCCCAAGAAACCTTGTCACTGCCCTTCGACAGCCTGCTTGTTAACCGGCTCGCGCATTACTATCCCGCGCTCCCGTTTACACAGGCAGATCTTGATGTTCTCGAGCGCTGGTCCCAGGAGCTGAATCGTGATCAATCAAATGAGATTCGCACCCTGCGCTCGATTGGCCCCGCGGTGGTAGTTCCTGTTGCGGTGAAAAGCGGTATCTCGGGAATCCTCTTCGTTCGGCTACACAGCGGGAAATCGTCCGACGGCCAAACCATGCGTCTGCTCCGCAGCGTTGCCTCGCAGTTGGCCTTGATGGTCGAGAACTCACATCTCACCGATCGGATAGTGGAACAGGAGCGACTGCGCCGGGAGCTGGCACTTGCATCCGAAGTGCAGAAGCGCCTGTTCCCGGAGAAAGCTCCCGATGTGCGCTGCGCGCAGCTCGTTGGTTACTGTTTGCCCGCTCGAGGCGTGGGTGGCGACTACTATGATTTCCTGCGTGTCGGTTCGGATCAGTTGGGGATTGCACTAGCGGACGTGGCTGGAAAAGGGATCGCCGCAGCGTTATTGATGTCTGTTGTGCAGGCCTCATTGCGTAGCATCGCCGACGATCCCGCGATTTCCCTTTCGCAAGTGACTAGCAAGATGAATCGGCTGTTATGCGCTTCAACCGGGCCAAACAGCTATGCCACTTTCTTTCATGCCCGGCTGGAAGAGACGACCCGCAAATTGACCTATGTGAACGGCGGACACAATCCGCCGTTTTTGCTGCGCAACCATCACCAGGGTGCTATTGAAGAGTTAACCACGGGCGGCATGATCGTAGGAATGTTTCCGTTCTCGCAATACGAAGAAGGAGCAGTGCAGCTTGAGCCCGGCGATGTCCTGATGCTGTTTACCGATGGTGTTTCGGAAGCGCACAATCCGAACCAAGAGGAGTTTGGAGAGGAACGCCTGAAAGAGGTCCTGAGGCGCCATGGACATCTTGCGGTTGGCGATGCGTCGTCAGCCATTTTAGACGAGCTTCGAGAATGGATGGCCGATGCGCCTCAGCACGACGATCTTACTTTTGTGTTGATGAAAATTCAATAGGTGCGATGCATGCAATATTACACCGGGCCAGATGCCCATCGCCCCACTTGCATGCGCCTTTGTCGGACGCATGGCGCGGCGCCTTACTCATACCGAAGCGCACGCTTGGGATCGATCGTGCTGGCGCGGGCGGCGGGTATCAAACCCGCCAGAGCCGCGAGTATCGCAATGATGGCGACGGAAGCGCTAAAAATACCGGCGCTTCCGGCCGTAACTCCGTAAAGCTGCGAATTCATCAGCCGTGTCAGTGCATACGCGACCGGCAACCCGATCACCACGCCCAGCGCCACGAGCAGCATTACTTCTCGCATGACCAGCGCGAGTACCTGGCTCGGCAGAGCGCCCAGCGCGAGCCGTATGCCGATTTCGACGGTCCTCCTCGCAACTGAATATGCCACAACGCCGTAGAGTCCCACCGCAGCCAGCAGTAGGGCGAGCGCCCCAAACGCGGTAGCCAGAATCGCGCTGAGGCGATCCGTATAGACAGATTCGTTGATCGCTTCCACCATCCCGCGGACGTTGAATACCGGCAAATTCGGATCGATCTCGCGGACAGCCTTCCGCACCCCGCGCTCGAGCGTTGCGAGATCCACTTGGCTTCTGACGAAGAAGCAAACGGAATGAATGCCTTGGGTGCCCTGATAACGCTGCTCGAGCGGCAGGTAGTACATGGGCTTCACCGTCTCGCGGAGGCTCAGGTTATCGGCGTCCTTCACAACGCCGATGATTTCGAGATCCAGCGGAGCGCTGCCGCCTCCGACTTTCATCCGTTTGCCGACGGCGCCGCTTCGCCCGAGAAAATGTTTCGCGAACGCTTGATTGACGATAACGGCTTTCGCCGCACCTTCGCGATCGGCCTCGGTGAATTCGCGCCCCGCTAACAGCGGCGTACCGAGCGTCTGGAAAAAACCGGGGCCAATTGAATTCGTGTCGGAATCCGAATCCCCGTCCTCGTGCGGGGTGAAGCCCTCGACCGTCACGTTGGTCGACGATTCGCTGTGCGAGAGCGGACTAAATTGGCCCATCGCCTCCGACTGCACGCCGGGCATTCCGGCGAGCCGGCGCTCGAGGTTGCGATACAAAGCGCGTCCACGCTCGAGCGAATAGCCGCTGAGCTGCGGGTCGAGCGAAAAGGTCAACAGCCGCTCCGGACGGAAGCCCGGATCGTGCGCCAGCAGATTCAAGAGCGTTTTGGCGAAAAGCCCCGCCCCGATGAGAAGAGCTAGAGAAACCGCGAGTTGCGCCGCCACGAGCGCCTGCCGCCAGCGCGCCTGCGAACCGCTGGAAGTGCTCGTTGCGCTCTGATCTTTCAGCGCGGTCATTGGATCCAGACGAGCCGCATGCAAGGAGGGTAGAACGCCGAAGAGCAAAGTCGTAATTGCCACAAGCAGCAGGCTGAAGCCCAGCACCGTGGCGTCCGGCCGGACAGCCAGCCAGTGGCCGGCCACATCCTCGGGCAGAACGGCGATCAAGCCGCGTACCATCGCGAACGACAACGCCGTTCCGATCACGCCGCCGGCACAGGCGAGCGCGAGGCTTTCCGCAAGATTCTGGCGCACAATTTGCCAACGGCTCGCCCCGATCGCTACCCGGATGGCTAACTCGCGGCTGCGCAGCAGGGCGCGCCCCACCAGCAGATTGGCCACGTTCGCGCAGGCGATCAGCAGCAGCAACGCGACCATGGCGAGCAGCACGGTCAGCGGTTTGCGCCAATCCGATCCCATCGTATTGATGCCTTTGGACGCGGGATGAAAATCGAGCGGCTTGGCCAACAACCGCACGCGCGCGCGGGCATTCTTAACGCCGATTTCCGCCACATGCTGGCGCAGCGTGGCCGTCCATATAGGCCGCAGGGCCGCCAACGCACGTTCAGTCGAAACCCCGGCCCGCAATCGGCCGACCACATTCAGCCAGTGCGTACCCGCTTTGCCGAAACCATCCCAACCCGGCGAAATCTCGCGCTTCATGGCGATCGGAACGTAAATCGCCGCATTCTGGCCGGTCAGGAAGCCTTTGAAAGATCGCGGAGCGACCCCAACAATGATGAACGGATGTCCGTTGATGGAGATTTTCCGGTTGATTACATCCGGATTGCCGCCAAAATGTTCGATCCAATACGGGAAGCTGAGCACGGCAACCGCGTCGCGGCCCGGCACGCGGTCCTCATCGGCTGAAAACGTCCGGCCCAAACCCGCATTCACGCCCAGAACGGAGAAGAAGTTGCCCGACACCACTTCGGCTTGCACGCGATCGCTGCCGTTGGGGCGTGAGATCTCGACCGTGGCGCTCGAGCGCGCCGCCAGAGCCGATCGCGCGGCTCGCTCCGTCGCGCAAGCTGCGATACATCGGATCGGAGAACACGGTTTCGTTGTCGTCCGCCGATCGCCAGCCGGGCAAGCTCGGCTCGGGAGAATGGAGCAGCACCAGTTGTTCCGGCGCCGGCACCGGCAGCGAGCGCAGCAGCACTTGATAATAGAGCGAAAAAATGGCGGTACTCGCGGCAATGCCCAGCGAGAGCGTGCCGATCGCCGCGGCTGAAAAGACCGGCGACTTGCTCAGTGCTCGAACGGCGAGTCGAAAATCGTTCCACATAGCGAAAAAGTAACTCTTAAGCTGCGATGTCGTCTAGAATCGGGTGAATTCTGTATGGCGACAATTCTAGAACATCCGGCCGTCCAATCGGCCTCCGTAACGTTCAACGTCAATGGCGAAGCGCGCCAGCTCGACTGGATCCTCGCACAACGCTTTTAGACGCTCTACGCGATCATCTGGACCTAACCGGTAGCAAAAAAGGTTGTGACCAGGGGCAGTGCGGAGCATGCACCGTGCTGGTGGATGGCCGGCGCGTCCTTTCCTGCCTTACATTGGCAGCCGCCGTAAAGGATCGGGCCATCACCACAATCGAAGGTTTGGCGCAGGGCGGCCAATTGCATCCGATGCAGGCGGCGTTCATCGAATGCGACGCGTTCCAATGCGGTTACTGCACTCCCGGCCAGATCCTGTCGGCGGTAGCCATGCTGAAAGAGACGGGGGCGGACCAGTTGAGTGACGACGAGATCCGCGAGCGCTTGAGCGGAAACATCTGCCGCTGCGGAGCCTATCCAAATATCGTCGCGGCGGTACGGCACGTTCTAGGGAAGCCCTAGCCATGTATCCTTTCCAATTCATAGAAAGCCAAACCGCCGAAGATGCCATTCGTGCGGTCGCGAATAATCCCCAGGCCGTATTTCTTGCCGGCGGCACAACGCTGGTCGATCTGATGAAGCTCGATGTAATGACGCCCGGCGCGCTGGTGGATATTAACCGCGCGCTGCCGGATGCGATCGAAGAGCGTGGCGGCAAAATTCAGATTGGCGCCAACGCGCGCAACAGCGACGTGGCGTATCACAGGCTGATCCGCGACAATTTTCCGGTTCTTTCCGAAGCCGTCCTGGCCGGCGCTTCCGCGCAATTACGCAACATGGCGTCGACCGGCGGCAACCTCCTGCAGCGCACGCGCTGCTCTTACTTTCGTGAAGCCCACGCCGCCTGCAACAAGCGCGCGCCCGGCTCGGGCTGCGATGCCATGAAAGGGTACAACCGTAGTCACGCTGTCTTGGGGACGAGTGAAAGCTGCATCGCCACCCATCCTTCGGATATGTGCGTGGCGCTTGCCATGCTCGATGCCATCGTGGCAACGCAACGAGCGGATGGAACCAGCCGGCGCATTCCGTTCAACGACTTTCATCTGCTGCCCGGCGAAACACCCGAGCGCGAGACGGTGCTCGAGCGCGGCGAGCTCATCGTGCACGTCGAGATCGAGCGTTCCAATCTAAGCCGGCGATCGCACTATCTCAAAGTGCGAGATCGCGCCAGCTATGAGTTCGCTCTCGCTTCGGCGGCGGTGGCGCTCGACGCTGGAGGGCGACACGATTCGCGCGGCCCGCGTAGCGCTCGGCGGAGTCGCTACCAAACCCTGGCGCTCGCCGGAGGCGGAAGCGGCGCTCACCGGCAAACCCGCCCGCAATGAAGTGTTTCGCGCAGCGGCTGACGCAGCGTTTGCGAACGCCAAGCCGCGACGAGATAACGCGTTCAAGATTGAACTTGGAAAACGCACCTTGGTGCGGGCTTTGGAAGAGACATGGCAACAGCACTCATAGGCACACCCGCGAATCGCGTAGACGGAAGGCTGAAAGTCACCGGCACGGCCAAGTACGCGGCCGAGGCCATGCCAGGCAAAGCTGTGACGCATGCCGTGCTGGTGGGCAGCGCGGTCGCGAGCGGACGCATAAAAGCGATTGACGATACGAGAGCCCGAGCAATCCCCGGCGTGCTGCTGGTACTGACGCACGCAACTCGAGGACCGATGGGTCGTCTGCCCACGGGCCTTGGGGATTCCGGCGGGGCCTCCGAGGATCGCCTGCCGCTCGATGATGCGACCATTCACTACGCCGGACAGTATGTGGCGATGGTCGTCGCCGAGACCTTTGAACAGGCACGCTACGCCGCTTCACTGCTTGATATTGAATACGCGCGCGACCCTCATGCCATCGCGTTTGAACACGCCAGTGCAACCGCTTATAAACCGGAAAAGTTCATGAGCGAAGACCTGCAAGTGAGCCGCGGCGACGTCGAACGCGCCCTGGGCGATGCGGACGTCCGGCTGGATGCTACTTACATCACGCCTACCGAGCACCCCTGCGCGATGGAGCCGCATGGGGCCATCGCTTCCTGGTCGAACGGCGCGCTCACGGTCTACAACTCGACGCAGTGGGTCATGGGCGATGCCGGCCTGCTCGCTGCTGCCCTCGATCTGCCGCGCGAGAAGGTTACGGTGCTTTGTCCCTTTACCGGTGGGATGTTCGGCTCAAAAGCTACCACCGGAGCACACGTAATTCTGGCGGCGCTCGCCTCCCAGCGCCTGCATCGACCCGTGCGCGCGGTGCTCACGCGCGAGCAGGTGCTCACCACCGTTGGTCACCGTCCGAAAACCGTCCAGCGCGTAGAGTTAGGCGCACAACGGGACGGAACGCTCACCGGCTTGCGCCACCATACGACTTCGCATACGGCGGTCAAAGATGAATTCATCGAGCCCACGAATATCACGTCGCGCCATATTTATCCGATTCCGAATTTCACAGGCATTCACGAAGCGGTGCGGGTCAATGTGATGAAGCCCTCCTGGATGCGCGCTCCCGGCGAAGCGCCGTGCCAGTTCGCGATAGAAAGCGCCGTCGACGAGATCTCTTACGAACTCGCCCTCGACCCCGTCGAACTGCGCCGGCGGAATCACGCCACGCACAACGTACAAACGGGCAAGCCTTATTCGAGCAAGCACCTGCTCGCCTGCTACGATCGCGGCGCGGAACGTTTCGGATGGACGGAGCGCCCGCCCAAGCCTCGCTCTTTGCGCGATGGAAACACGTTACTGGGTTGGGGCATGGCCACCGCCACTTACCCCGGCTACACAATGGGAGCCCACGTGCGCGTCCGTATGGAGGGCAGAGGGAAAGATGCGCGCGTGACCGTATCGACTGCGGGCAGCGATGTTGGAACCGGAATGTATACCATGCTGGCGGTGACGGCCGCTGACCGCTTGGGCGTGCCCATCGAGCGCGTAAAAGTCGAACTGGGTGATTCGCAATTGCCGCAATGCGCCTTCGCTGGCGGCTCGAATCTCACTTCCAGCACCGCGCCCGCGGTAGCCGATGCCTGCGCGAAAATCCAGCAGCGGCTGTCTCAAGGCGAACGAGGTCTGCTCGAAGCGGAGGCGAGCACGCAACCGATTTTCGGCCAGAACGACAACTTTACGTTCCAGTCTTTCGGGGCGCATTTCGTTGAGGTGCGGGTCGAGGAAGACATCGGCCGGATTCGCGTCTCGCGCGTGGTCAGTGTTTTCGACTGCGGCCGTATCCTCAGCGCCAAAACCACGCGTAGCCAGTTCATTGGCGGAATCGTGTTTGGCATCGGCGCGGCTTTGCTGGAACATCTTGTGTACGATCACGAACACGGCCGAGCCGCCAACGCCGATCTGGCGGGCTATCTGGTTCCGGTGAACGCCGACGTGCCCAACATCGATGTCTCCTGGATCGATGAGCCTGACGTAAACTTCAATTCGCTCGGCTGCCGCGGCGTGGGCGAAATCGGTATCACTGGAGTGGCCGCGGCCGTCGCGAACGCCGTGTATCACGCCACTGGCGTACGGGTCCGCGAGCTGCCCATTACGCCCGACCGGGTGCTGGGTCCTTAGCTTTCCACGCCGGCACGCTCCACGCGAGGCCAACCGCAAGCGCGGCCCCCATTACCGATAGCGACAACGCAAGGCTCGCGTGCGACACCATCAGGAACACGATTCCCAACAGGACGCTGAAGCGGATCCGGATCGGCGTCTGCAATCGCGGATCGTTCACGAGGTCCCGGACCTCCGAGGTGGCGCGCCGCAAAGGCCGCATTCGCGTGCCGGTGAAAATTCCCAGCGCGCCGATAAACAGCACAGCCCAAAATGAGACCCGGACCCAAGCCTGCTCCCAAGCCCGGAGATCCGCGGCCAGATACACACCCGAAAACAACACCAGCACCGTGGAAACGATAGCGAGCGGCGGCAAGACTATAGTCGGCCGCAGGCAGCCGCGCGCCTCTTCCTGGCTTCCCGCGCGTGCCGTATACCGCAGCAATACCCACTCGATGCCCAAAGCCGTGACGAGCCCGAGCATGCCGAGAATATGGAGGAACAGAATCGTTGAATAGAGTGTCATAACTTCAATATAGTTATATATATTCAATAATACGCTAGCATGTCAAGATGCGGGCCAAACAAAAACGTCCTTACCAGTCCGCCGTACGCGAGCGCCAGGCCGCCGACACCCGCCAGAGGATCGCGACGGCCGCTCGTCGCCTGCTGGCAGCGAAGGGATATGCCGCCATGACGATTGATGCCGTCGCCCGCGAAGCCGAGGTAGCGGCGCAAACCGTTTACGCCGTGTTTGGCTCGAAGGTAGGTATTCTGAACGAGATCCTGGATGAAGCGCGCTTCGACGAGACGTATCAGGAGCTGGTCCGCCAGGCCCAGACCGCGCCGGACGCCCGCGCGCGGCTGCTCTATGCCGCACGTATAGCGCGGCAGATTTTCGACTCCGAGCGCCCGGTACTCGATCTGCTCCGAGGCGCGGGCGTGCTGGCGCCGGAGCTTTCACGCGTGGAGCGGGAACGGGAATCGATGCGCTACGAACGGCAGGCGCCGTTAATCGAATACCTGGCGAAGAAAAAACAACTGCGGCCCGGCCTGAGCCCGGCGCGAGCCCGCGAAATTCTCTGGACTCTTACGAGCCGCGATCTGTATCGCATGCTGGTGCGCGAGCGCGGCTGGCCTTCGCAGGAGTTTGAAGACTGGCTGGGGGATACGCTGCTGCGGGCGCTTACGGGCGGATCATGATGTCGCGGAAGCCAGCGGTCTCGGTTGAATCCCGTTGAGCCGCCATGGTACCCTTATCGCGCGGCCGGAGCCTTTGCGGCGCTAAGAGATGACGAAGTTCGGCATTATTGTTGTCCTGGTATTGACAGGCGCCGCCCCTGTTTTCGGGCAGACCGGCCAGACCAGAGAAGCCGCTCCCGACACAATGATCACCCTTCAGCGCGGAGCCTGTGAAGCGCGTTGCGCGGTCTACCGTCTGGTTATCTTTGCCGACGGCACCGTGATCTACGAAGGAGAATACAATGTTCGGCGTTCCGGTTTGGTCAAGAGCCTTATCTCCCAATTGGTTCTGAATAGGTTGATTGCAGACCTGGAAACGGATGGATTCTTCGAGCTTAAGGACAATTACGGCTACGGCAACACACAGAACTGCGACTCCGTCGATCCCGACGGTGGGCCCGCGGCGATTCTGTCGGTTTCGAATCAGGGCCGGGCCAAGGCCGTTTTGCACAGTCATCGGTGTGCCGGGCTCACTCCCAATCGGCTCACGAAGATGGAAGATAAGGTGGACGACGCCGTTGGTGTAGCCAAGTGGATCAAATGAAGGGAGGTCAAGTTTGGAATGGCATACAACCGAAGCGCCGCTGTCAATTTCGCAGATAAACATTGGAATATCCCCGCTGACGACGGACTCTTCTGGCTTAGTAACCAGGCCGTCGTGATTGACCAGGTCCGGCGCAACAACGTGATCCCTACGTCGTTCTGGCAGAAGGCTCCTGCGGCTGATGGTTGGCAGCCCTTCTTCGCCGACGATGGTATTGGAGGCGAGAAGGCCGTATTTCGCCGCGTCGTCGCCGGCAAGACAGAAGAGATCCTCATCTCCCCATGGGAAGGAATCGCCGACTGCGCTCACTTCCTGTCCAGATGCCTGACTGCCGGTGGCCTTAAAATCTCCGAACGCGGCGTGCCCTCCCTTGTACAATCCTTGCAGTCGCTGCCGAACACCAAAACGCTCTGCGAGCGTGTTGTCACCGGGGTCGGTCAGAGAGTGATCGACTGCGGAGTTTTCAAGCCGGGCGATATGATCGGCTACTACAACGTGGATCCCAAGGGGGATTATGGTGGCAGGCAGGAGTATTCTCACTCTGGAATGTACGTCGGCAAACTCGGGGCCAACAAGGACGGCGCGATCACCTGCCACACTATTTGCCGGTTCCCGGGCCGGTCGTGGGTCGAAGATAGTTGGTGGCTCAAGTCACCGGGCCACTATACCTACACGCTGATTCACTTCTCCGATGACGATCCCGTGCCCAATCCAGCTAAGGCAAATGTGATCGCAGGCTGGTGGAAACTGACGTATTCAGGCAAAGCTGAATACTATTTGATTCAGAAGACCGGCTCAGCTCATTACACCCTGAAGCCACCATCCAAGGGGCAAACCGTCGCCCTCGGCGCCGCGGGGTCGGCCTATTGGTTTATGGGAATGAACGGCGAGATCACTTTTGTTTGGCGGAACACCGGCACAGTTGAGGTCTGGACACCAGAGGGCGCCGGATACAAGAGCCTGATCAATAAGTTAATACCGGGAAGTCTAACAAAGATATCTTGAGTTGTCCGCTTTCGGAGCAGCGCCCGGATGCTTGCTGGGTCGGCTCTTTTGGATCGTGCCCAGCCGCGATCTTGCGCCGGTAGGCTGCTGCGGGCGCTTACTGGCGATTCGACAAATCGCGGATCATGATGTCGCGAAATTTCATGTTGCCGCGCCCACCGGCGTGCAGTTGAAGCGCAATAGGCCCGTCGAACGATTTCGGTTTGGGATCGGTGAAGTCGACCATCTGCACTCCATTGAGCCGCGCGCGATAACGATTGCCGATCACTTCGAGCAGATATTCGTTCCACTCGCCCATTCGCACGACAGTTTCGTTTTCAGGCGCCGGCCAGACAATCCACTGCCTTCCGTCGCCATAGAGGCCGGCCGTGTGGTGGCCGATCGTGCAATCCACCTCGAACTGCAGCCCTTGCGTGATCTCGGGCGTGCCTGGCTTAAAAGCAGTGTGGAAGAACACGCCGCTGTTGCCGTCGCCTTCGCAGCGGAACTTGAGCGAAAGCTGAAAATCTTTGTAGGACTTCTCGGTTTGCAGATAGCCGTAGTCCTTGGTAAGGCCGCGGCCGTGGATGATGCCCTCTTCGACCGTCCAACTCTCATTGCCGATCTTCGTCCAGCCCGTGAGATCCTGGCCATTGAACAGAGAAACCCAGTCTTCGCCCGGCGCCTTCTTTTTCGCGGCGTCCTGCGACAGCGCGGCGGCGGCGAAAAGGCTAATCAAAAGAGCGGCGATACAAAAGTGATTGCGCTTCATTGGTCAAATATTACACTGCTGCTCGCGGCAGCCGCCGGAGCGGCGTTTCAGTTCTCGAATGTCGCGGAGAGTTCGGGCGTCCATTTCGTGCTCGAAAATAGTCCCACGCCCAAGAAATTCATGATCGAAACGATGCCCGGCGGGATTGCTGTGTTCGATTATAACGGCGACGGTCTGCCGGACATTTACTTCACCAACGGCGCCGAAGTGCCTTCGCTTGAGAAGAAGCTCTTCGAAGTTCTGGAACCGGCTGTACCGCAACGACGGCAATTTCCATTTCACCGATGTGACGGAGCGCGCCGGCGTGGCCGGCAAAGGCTACTCGATGGGAGCGGCGGCCGGCGATTACGACAACGACGGGCATCCCGATCTGTTCGTCGCGGGCGTGAATCGCAATATCCTCTATCGCAATCGCGGCGATGGCACGTTCGAAGATGTAACCGCGAAAGCAGGGATCGAGGACAGTCAATGGGCCGTGGCCGCCGGGTGGTTCGATTACGACAACGATGGCAAGCTCGATTTGTTAGTGGTGCACTATTCCGATACGCCGATGCAGGACCGCTTTTGCGGGAATCGCGACACGAATGTGCGGATCTACTGCCATCCGAAATATTTCAATCCGCTGCCTTCGACGCTCTACCGCAATCGCGGCGACGGCACGTTCGAAGACGTCTCGAAGAAATCGGGCATTGCGCAGTACGCCGGGCGCGGCATGAGCGTGGCTTTCGCCGACTACGATGGCGACGGATTCGTGGACGTTTTCGTCACGAACGACAACATGCCGAATTTTCTGTTTCGCAATCGCGGCAATGGGACGTTCGAAGAGACCGCGCTGCTGGCGGGCGTCGCGCTGCCCGATCGCGGGCAGCCGGTCTCGAGCATGGGAGCCGATTTTCGCGACTACGACAATGATGGGCTGCCCGATATCGCCGTCACAGCGCTCGCCGGCGAAACCTTCCCGCTCTTTCGAAACTCCGGAAAGGGCTTGTTCAGCGACGCCACGTATGCGAGCAAGATCGGGCCATTGAGCAATGGCCACAGCGGCTGGGGAAATGCGTTCGTCGATTTGGATAACGACGGCTGGAAGGACCTATTCACCGCGAACTCGCACGTGAACGACCGCGATCGAGGCGTTTGAGTCGCACGCCTATAAAGAGGCCAACAGCGTGTTTCGCAATCTAGCGGGGAAATTCACCGATGAGACTCCGGAGACGATGAAAGCCGTTCGAAGAGCGCATCGCGGCGCCGCGTTCGGCGATTTCGATGGCGATGGCCGCGTGGACCTCGTCGTGTCGGCACTAGGGGAAGCGGCTGAATTGTGGCGGAATACGACCGCGAATACGGGCAATTGGATCGCGTTCCGGCTCAAAGGAACACAGAGCAATCGCGACGGCATTGGGGCGCGGATCCGCATCGGAATACAGGTGGGCAAGCAGTGGAACGAAATGACCAGCGCCGTGAGCTATGCATCGGCGAGTCTGGTCCCGGTGCATTTCGGCGTGGGCGCAGCACGCGAGATAGACGATGTGGAGATTCACTGGCCGAGCGGGCGCGTGCAGCGGCTCAGTCACCTACCCGTGAATCGCATCCGTCGACGTCAGCGAGCCTTGAGGCGTTGATACTCTTCCATCATCGTCTTAGCCAACGCGGGCTGCCCGGTCGCCTGATACGCGCGTGCCAGCTGATAATGCAGACTGCCGTCTTTATCGAGATTGAGAGCGGCCTTCAGATGCGGAATGGCCTTCTGAGCCTGGCCGAGGCGGCCGTAGCACAGCCCAGTGACGCGTGCGCCGGGAGAAGCTTGGGGTCGAGGCGCACAGCGGTTTCGAGATAAGGAACGGCCGGCTCGATCTGCTCGGTTTCGAGCAGGCTGTCGCCGACGAAAAAATTCAGATTGGCGGAATCGGGCTCGGCCTTGAGAAATTCCCGCAGCTCCGGGAGCACGGCTTTAAAATCGTGGCTCTGGTACAAGGCGGTGGCGAGTTGGTGCCGCGCATCCAGGTCGGCGGGCGACAGTTTCAGCACCGCACGCCATTCCTCCGCCGCTTCGCGAAATTGACCCTGGTCGCGCAAAATCTGCGCCTTGACGCGATGCAGTTCCGCCGATTCCGGAAGTTTGCCCAACGCAGCGAAAGACTGCTCCGCCAGCTCGTTGTAAGCACGCGAAAGCCAGTAGAGACCCTCCGGGCTCTCTTTGCCGGTTGCGCCCTTTACGACTTCCTCAAAACGGCCGGCATCGAAATCGCACTGCAGTTTTTCGGATGCGCAGTTGAGCGGTCCTAGCTTCTGTTCGGCCGCGCGCGCGGCGGCGGCTTCGGAGGACTTGCCAAGCGAATCGTAAATTTCCGCGCTCTTTAAATGCACGCCCCGCAATCCGGGCATGCGTTTGGCCGCTTCGTTGTAGGCGTAGAGTGCGGCAGTGTATTGCCGCTCCTGTGTTTTTACTTCGCCCAGCAGCGCCAGAACATAGGCGGATTCAGGCGCGATTTTCAGAAGTTTTTCGAAAGACTGAGCGGACAGCGCGGCATCGCGCTGTCCGCGGTCATAGAGGGATTGCGGATTGACCAAGGCCGCAGCGAGCGCAAAGAAATACAGCCACATAGAAATGGGCAGGCTTATTAGGCCTGCCCATTTGCCAGCTTAAAACACGCTGTTTAGAACACCATACGCAAGCCAAACCGGAACTGCCGTTCCGTATTCAGAGCCGTGCTGTTACTGAGCGTACTCGTAATTTGCATAAAGGCTCCGGGGCTACTCGCGTTAGACGCCGGGTTTGAGAACTTCGGAGTATTGGTGAGATTGAAGCAATCGGTCCGAAATTCGAGATGGAGACGTTCCTTGATAGGAAAGTCCCGGAACAAACTGAGGTCCGCATTGAATATGCCCGGACCGCGCAGAACGTTGCGGCCGCTGTTCCCAAAGCGCACTGCCGTAATTGGAGCAAACGCGGTCGGATCGTAGTAGAATTGCCCCGAACCGATGGCACCAATCTGCTGCACGGTCGTCTTTACTTGATCGGCGGTCTGCGTATTGTCGGGTCCGGCATTCACGGATGTACCCGACGCGGTTACGTTGAAAGGAACCCCGGTGAAAGCCGATAGGGTACCGTTGATCTTCCAATTTCCGAGAATGTAGGAAGCCGGCCCGGAATTCACAAACATTTTGCCTTTGCCGACCGGTAGTTCATACACCCAACCAGCCTGGAAGACATGCGTGCGATCGTAGCCCGCGACAGCGCGGTTCCACTGAAAGCCGTACATACGGGATGGCGTCGCCCAGCCGTCGTCATCCGTGTAATCAATCGCCTTTGACCAGGTGTAGGCAGCTTTCACAAACAGCCCGGCGGATAATTGCTTGTTCACGGATGTTTGGAGCGAATGGTAATGGGAGCTGAGATAACCGCTCCACATGTCCAGCGCGGCCGCCGTGCGTCCAAACTTCGCGAGCGGAAGGCCGCGTAGCGCCCTGGCCGGGTACGCCCGAGTTGATGTCGTAATCGGCAAGCTGGTGAGTCGTCTGAGTGCCAACGTAGGCCACGCTGCCGATCATGTTTCCAGGAAGCTTGCGTTCGATGGTGAAATTCCACGATTGAATGTAGCCGCGCTTGATTTCTCCACCCCAGGGGCTGCGCTCCGTGACACCACCCGGCAGCGGAATAACACCAGTACTTAGATCGGGAAGAAGCGGCGCGGGGATGCCTGCGGAAAGAGTTGTACCAGGCAGATAAGGAACCACGGTATTGTTCGGGCCTTGGCCTTGATAGACATAGTTGATGGTAAGCGGGTAGAAGCCGCGCAATGGCCGCGAGAACGGAATCGGATCATAGCTTATACCGTACCCGGAGCGGATGACCGTGTTCTCGCCCAACCGATAGGCAAATCCGAAGCGCGGAGCGAACAGCTTCTTGCTCACTGTGAAGCCGTCGTCTTCCGGAACATTCCCGCGTCCTCCCAAATACAGGAGGTTGGTCGCGGGGTCATAGCGCTCGAGGCCTTTGCCGCAGCAGCGCGTCATCAACGGATAGTATTCATAGCGCAATCCAATATTGAGGGTCAGGTTCCGATTGACTTGCCAGCGGTCGCGCGCATAGAAGCCAAACTGCCATTCCCGTCCTGTCATCAGGACGTTCTGATAGCTTTTCTGGACATCGTCAGGCAAACCCATCAGGAACGCCGCGTACGAATTGAACTGATTGGGAGAGTATCCGACGGTGGCTGTGGTGCTGCCGTTGAAAGTGAATTGACCGCGCGGACCACCACCCAACTCCGGCTGCCAGTGGTTGAGGTGATAGCGAATCATGTCGAAGCCAAAGCGGAATTCGTGCGCGCCGTGCGTCCAGGTCAGGTTATCGCTGTTGGTATAAGTTTCATCCGTTCGGAACAACGGCATCCATGTGTTTACGTTGCCGATGGTGGCATAGGTGTTGAAGATAAAACTCGGTATGCCGCTCTGCCGGGGATCGGATCCGTTGGTGCCCGGAATTCCGAATGTGTCCGTGCCGTAGTTCTTGCCGTAGTCAGAGCCCAGCACGTATTGGCTTAACCGTGTGTATCCAACATTGCCATCGAGGACCATGTTCGGAGAGAGGACCCAGGTATGCCCTATGGTTCCAAGTTGCTGGAAGGTGTGGCCCGTTCCGGCATCACCTCCGATACCGGCTCCTTCGGCTGCTCCCAAGGACGGCCCGGCGAGAACGTTTGCGTTCATCACGCTGTACTTGCCCCAGACCATGTGCCGGTCTGTCATCTGATAATTGATCTTCAAGTCGTATTGGTTGCGGGCAACGTTGGGCGTTCCGGAAACAAAATAGTTGCTTGTCGAGCCAGTGCCGAGGTTCGTCCCGGGCAGCAGGCTCTGCACCGCTAATGCCTGCGGGCTAATTAGACCGGCAGGAACAATGTTGCCGGCAAACGGGGTCCGGCCGCTGCCATCCGGATTCCCGGTCCTCGGATCGTAGATGGTAGTTTTGTAGGCCCCGAAATTTCCTGCCCGCTGGTCGGCCGTCGGCAGCGTGGTTGTGACCAAAGCTCCATTGCGATCGCCGGTGCGCTCCCAGCCGCCAAAGAAGAACAATTTGTTCTTGATAATCGGTCCGCCGACTGTCCCACCTGAAATCAAAGTAGTGCCGAACGGTTTTTGCGTGCCTGGCGCCTGGAAGAAGTTGCGCGCCTTGATGTGCTGATTGTCGTAAAAGGTAAATGCGCTTCCGTGAATATCGTTGGTGCCCGACTTAGTGAGCACCGTAACTGCAGCGCCGCCCGCCATGCCTTGCTCGGCATCGAATGCGTCAGTCGCTACGTTGACCGTTTCGATTGTGTCCGAAGGCGCCACGTACGCGACGTGATGCGGCAGCCACACATTGATATTCTGCGCGCCGTCGAGCCGCGTATTGTTGCTCTGGGCGTTCGCGCCATTCACGTGCGTCTGCAGAGCTCGGCCTGGCGTATCGGTGATCGAATTCTGGAAAGAAGCGGGCGTCGCGCCCGGTACCAGGTTGATCAATTGCTGGTAGTTCCGGTATCGCGTAAGCGGCAGGTTCTCAATCGCTACCGATGTAATTTCGGAATGCACATCCGATTTGTCGGTCTGCAGCATAACCGCCTGGCCTTCGACCGTCACCTGCTCGGAGACTTGGCCGACGGCCAGTTTCAGATCCGAGCGGCTTACGTTATTGGCCGCGACATTTAACTCGTTCTGAACCAGTGTTCGAAACCCGGGAGCGGACACTTTCACCGTGTACTTGCCCGGCACAACGTCCGGAATACTGTACCGGCCTTGATTGTCCGTCACGTCGTGATAGCTCTGATTCGTCGCACCGTTTGTTGCGGTTACTTCCGCTTTCGGTACGGCGGCATCGGATTGATCCGTTACGGTCCCCACCATGGAACCATAGAGTACCTGCGAATAGGCTGTCTTTGACGAAAACCCAATCGCAAGCAAAAGACAAGCAAAGAAAGAAAGGCTAACCTTTTTCACCTAACGCCCCCTAAGGCTTATATAGTAACGCCTTTCGTTTCCTTTGGGTAGTCGATAATCGTACTCGTGGGCCCACTTTTGGGAATTATCGCGTTAATCACGTTCAACCACGACATTGCGCCGATCGTGTACAAGAACTGTGCGCCATGCCACAGGCCGGGCGAGTCGGCGCCGTTTTCCTTATTGACCTATAGCGACGTAAAGCGGCATGCGTCGCAAATTGCGGATGTGACCAAACGGCGTTTCATGCCGCCGTGGCTGCCGGATGCCGCCCATGGAGAATTCGTGGAAGAACGGCGGCTCAGCGATGCCCAGATCGAAGCAATCCAGCAATGGGTCAAGCAGGGAGCGCCCTTAGGATCGCCGGCCGATGCGCCTCCCGCGCCCAAATTCGCCGCCGAGTGGGCACTGGGCAAGCCCGATCTGGTGCTGCGCGTCAGCAAACCATACCGGCTGCCGGCGGGCGGGCCCGAAATCTTTTGGAATTTCGTTATTCCCGGTGCCGATTACCGCGCCGCGCTGGGTGAAGGCGGTCGAAATCCGCCCTAACGCCGCGCGCGCGCTGCACCACGCGAGCATCATCTTGGATCGTTCGCACGCCGCCCGCAGGCGCGAAACTTCGCCCGGCAGCGGTTTCCCTGGAATGGATCTCGAAATCGAGGAGACCACATTCGATCCGGACGGTACGTTTCTCGCCTGGAAACCGGGCAACATACCGGTAGCCGAACCGGACGGCATGGCGTGGCGCGCGGTTCCCGGCATGGACCTCGTGTTCAACGTGCATCTGCGGCCTTCCGGGAAGCCGGAGATCGTCAGCCCGGAGATCGGCCTCTATTTCACCGATAAGCCGCAAACCAAGTTCCCGATGCTCGTGGAACTCGAACGCGATGCTTCGATCGACATACCGGCGGGCGACAGCGATTACGTGATCGCCGACGATTTTCGTTTGCCGCTCGATGCGAAAATTCTTGCGGTCTATCCGCACGCGCATTATTTGGGTAAGCTGCTCGAAGGCTATGCCACACTGCCGGACGGCACGCGCAAAACGCTGATTCGCATTCCGGAGTGGGACCTGAGCTGGCAGGGCGTCTATCACTTCAAAGAGCCCGTGGCGCTGCCGCGCGGCTCGGTAATTTCGATGCGCTTCCACTACGATAATTCCGCCGGCAATGTGCGCAATCCGAACACGCCGCCGAAGCGCGTGCGAGGAGGAAGCCGCGCCAACGATGAGATGGGCAATCTCTGGCTCCAGGTGCTGCCGACCGAAGAGGGCGACCAGCGCGCCGTTCTGGAAGAGGCATTGGCGCGGCAGCGGCTGGTCCATGAGCCGGACAATTATTCCGCAAATTTCAATTTGGGCGATCTGCTGTTGAGCCGTAATGATGCGGCGCGATCCGTGCCATACTTCGACGCTGCGGCGAAGGCCCAGCCACGCAATGCACTCGCCGCAACGCAATTGGGTGTTGCGCTCGCGTCCGCTTCGCGCGGGCCGGAAGCGCTCGAACAATTCAAGCGGGCGATTGAAGTAGATCCGAAATTCACCGATGCGCGATTCGATCTGGCCAGCGTGGAAGCGGAAGGCGGCCAATGGCAAGAAGCGGCGGCCGATTTCAAGCAAGTACTTGTCGAAAGACCCGACGACGCAAGAGCACGCCAGCATCTGGGCGAAGTTTTGTTCCTATGGGGCGACCAATTCACAAAGGCTGGAGAATTTGAGCAGGCGGCCACGCGTTATCGCGAAGCCCTGCGCTATCGGGCTGCCGACGCCGAGCTTCACATGAGCCTGGGCGTGGCGCTCGCTCGCCTGCATCGGCTCCCGGAGGCGAGTTCCGAATTTCAGGCGGCGCTGCGTATCAATCCGAATTTCCAGCCCGCCCGGCAAGCCCTGGCGCAGGTTCAAAAGGACAAGTAGGTAGCGCGGAGTTCCTGCTCCGCTGGCGGCCCTCCGGTCCGCAACGTCCAGAACCGCCTGGTAACACTCCTGTCCGTCTCGTCACCTTTACGCTCGCCAAAGGGGCGCCTGCTCCATACGCTGGGGTCATGAAGAAACTTGTCGGCAAAGATGCCCTGAACGGGATGGCGCTCTGCGTATGCTTCCTGTCAGCACTTCCGATTGCCCAGGGCGCGGAACCGATCACGATCGGCATGACGGCTGACCACTGGCAGACTAAGGAGAACGCGGAGTTCCTCCGGCAGCTTGGCTTTTTTCACGGCTTGATGCGACTGAACAGCGGCAATGCGGTGCTCAAAGGCATCACGTTCAGCGACGGAACGATCGAGTTCGACGTCAATACCGATCGGGCGCGGCGCACCCGGAATAGCCTTTCGTCAGCAAGACGAAGGTAATTTCGAGCTCTTTTACCTTAGGCCTGATCCGAGCTGTCCGGCCTTCCGGGCCTGCATACAATATGCGCCGCAGACTCATGGTGTCCTGCTATGGGACCTCTTTCCGCAATATGAAGCGCGGGCGCCGCTCCGCGAGAACGGGTGGAACCACATCAAGATGGTCGTATCCGGCCGGCGGATGAATGTTTTCGTGAACGATGCCACATCGCCCACCCTGGAGGTCGGCAGGTTAGAGGGGGATGCGATGAAAGGCGGCCTGCAGCTGCAGGGGCCAGGCACTTTCGCAAACATGGTGATCACTCCCAATGCAGTGGACGGTCTTTCTCCGGAGCCGGCCAGAGATCCGCTGGATGGGGACCGCGGCCTGGTACGGAATTGGCGTCTCTCAAAGTTTTCCGCGCTGCCGAACGGCAAGGATCCCATGTATAACGAGATGCCCGGCGCTTCGCAGGAATGGAAGACGATCAGCACGGAGCGGAACGGGCTGGTAAATCTCAGCCGCGAGTATGGCCGGCCTCTGCCCGAGCCGAACCGAGCCGTAGCATGGCTGAAGACGACGATAACTTCAGACAGAAAGCAGACGAAGAAGGTAGATATTGGATGGACGCGCGAACTGTGGGTATTCGTGAACGGGAAGCTGGTGTATGCCGATAAAAACCTATTTGAGCAGGAAGAAGCGAGAAAATTTCCCGACGGACGATGTTCGCTGGACAATGGCAGCCTTCACCTTGCCCCTGGAAGCGGGCGATAATGAGGTCGCGGTGGCAATCGCGAACAACTTCTTCGGATGGGGAATGATGCTGCGCCTGGCTGATCCGGAAGGGGTTCATCTGGCAGCAAAGTGACAAACCCGATGGCTGGCAAACAATGGCGGAGTGAACCCGTACGGGTTAGCAGATCCGTCCGGGCCACGTTGCCCTTGCGGCTCTGGCATGGACGATTCTCGGCTGCGTGTTTGCCTTGCCGGATCTCTCTGCCGGTACCGACTGGCGCCACGCTCTGCTTCTTTCTCTTACGCTTTGGTGGTCCTGGGGTATGGTCACGCCTCTCATTCTTTGGGCGGACCGGCAGATCCCCGTTTCCAGCAAGCAACTTGCCCGGCGAGTTCTGGCGCATTTCCTTCCGAGCCTGCTGGTGACGTCTGTGTACGTTTATGTTTTGGGGGCGGTTCGCGCCGCGTTCGGGATTGATGAATGGAATGGCTTGCTTAGTATCAGGTTTCTTGTCGATGCGCTGGGCGGCATGTTTCTCTGGAACTGGCTCGTCTATTGGCTGATCCTGGGAGCCTGGCAAGCATATCGCTACTACGATCACTATATTGCCGGTGAGTTGCGTCTGGAGCGTCTGGAAAAAAGCTTCTCCGAGGCTCGTCTGAACGCGCTTCGGATGCAATTGGATCCGCATTTTCTTTTCAATGCGCTGAACACGATCTCCTCTCAGCTGGAACGGGACCCGAAGCTTGCGCGAAGGATGATCGAGCATCTGGGCGATCTTCTCCGCCTGTCGCTGGAATCGAAAGACAGGCAGGAAGTCCCGCTGGCGGAAGAGATGGCCTTTCTGGAACACTATCTGGCGATCCAGAAGATCCGCTTCGGCGACCACTTGCGGATCGAGACGCAAATCGCGCCGGAGGTGAAATATGCTTCCGTACCCTGCCTTTTCGTTCAGCCACTGGTGGAGAATGCAATCCGGCACGGGATTTCGAGGCGAGCTTCGGGCGGAACGGTGATCGTGTCGGCGCACCGGGACGGGAATCGGCTTGACATTCGTGTGCTCGACGACGGCGTGGGACTTCCGGCGGGTTGGACGCTTGAGAACTCCGGCGGCGTAGGGCTTTCCGTGACGCGGCAGCGCGTGGCAGGGCTTTATCCCGATGGAGAAACCTGTTTTGCCGTGAACCGGCGCGCCAGTGGTGGAACCGAGGTTGAAATATCGCTGCCTCTGCGATGGACCGGAAAGGATGCCCATGCCGCTGTCCGCGTCTGAAGGCCTCTGCGTTATGGTGGCCGACGACGAAACGCCAGCGAGGCAACGGATCATCGATCTGTTGCGCCGCGATTCTCAGGTGGCCGCAATCCTAGAGGCGTCCGACGGACTCTCCGCGGTGGAGATCATTCAGAACCGAAGGCCCGATCTGGTGTTTCTCGACGTGCAGATGCCGGAACTGAATGGACTGGAGGTCATCGCTGAAGTGGGAGCCGAACGTATGCCGCTGACCGTCTTTGTGACCGCCTACGATGAGCATGCAATCCGCGCTTTCGAAGCAAATGCGCTTGACTATCTCCTGAAGCCGTTCAGCGACGAGCGCTTTGAGGTGACCATGGCTCGCGTCAGCATCCGGATGGATGAACGCAGCGTGCGGGAGTTTGGACGGCGCATTCTTCGCATGGTTTCCGCAGCGCCCGCGCGGGATCTGCCGCTGGACCGTCTGGTGGTGAAATCCGGAGGTTCAACCCGCTTCGTACGGGTGGCCGATATCGACTGGATCGAAGCTGCCGGGGTTTATGCGAACCTGCACATCGGAGGAAAGGAACTGTTGTACCGGGCCGCGCTGAACGAGCTTGCCGAGAGGCTCGATCCGGTTCGTTTTGTCCGCGTCCATCGTTCGGCCATCGTCAATATCGAAAGCATCCTGCACCTGGAGCCGATCTCCCATGGCGAATTTGAAGTGATCCTGAAAGACGGTTCGAGATCGAGAATCAGCAGAACCTATCGCAAGCAGTTGGAAAAGAGATTGGGTCAATCGCTGTAGTCCGCGATGCGGCGCGGGACATTCAAGCGCGGACAAGAGGGTCCGCCTCTAATAAAGAATCGCCACCGAATCGGCTGGTAGCTCGATCAATCCTGGCCGCTCGTGCCACTTCGGTTCTGAACAGATCACGTTTTTTTCCGTGCATGCAACGGGTATGGCTTGGCAGTCGCCGGCAAAATTGCATACCACCTCCACCGGCCCGCGCTTCATGGCGAACCAGCCGGCGCACTCGTCGAAAGTCACTTCCACGCGGTCAAGCCGTCCGTCCGTCAGCGAGGGATGGGAGTGCCGGAAGGCGATGAGCTTTCGATACCAGGCAAGCAGAGCCGCGTTCGGCTCTCCCTCGATGTCTGCCCACCGGAGCTTTGAACGCTCGAAGGTGGCGCGGTCCTGCGGATCGGGCACTTGTTTTGGATCCCAGCCGAACGCAGCGAATTCGTTGCGGCGTCCCTCGGACACGCTTTGGCCCAAGCGCTCGTCCTGGTAATTCGTGAAATATTGAAACGGCGACGAAGCGCCGAATTCTTCACCCTGGAAGAGCATGGGCACAAACGGTGCCGTCAGGACCAGCGCCGCTGCGATTTTCTGGCGTCCTGGACCGACCAGATGGTTGAGCCGATCTCCGGTCGCTCGATTGCCGATCTGATCATGATTTTGCGCATAGCCGAGGAGGCGATGGCCGGAGAGATGGGGATCGCGACGGCCGTGCGGGCGCGCACGATGCTTGGAGTAATCGCCTGCATACACGTAGCCCTCACGCAGCGCGGTCGCCAGATGCCGCAGCGATCCGAAATCTTCGTAATAGCCCGTGGTTTCTCCAGTCAGGACGCTGTGCAGCGCATGATGGAAATCGTCGCTCCACTGGGCATCTATCCCAACTCCGCCGGCTTCGCGGCAGGTGACTATTCGCGGATCGTTCAAATCGCTTTCCGCGATCAGCACAAGATGCCGGCCGAGCGACGCTTTGAGTGAATCGATTTCACTCGAAAGATTCTCGAGGAAAGTCACCCCCGATCGATCGTAGTAGGCGTGAATGGCGTCTAGACGAAGACCGTCGAAGTGATAATCGCGCAGCCAGTAGACGGCGTTGTCGAGAAAGAATCGTCTGACTCCCTGGCTATCTTTATGGTCGAGATTGATCGCCGGCCCCCACGGGGTCTCATAAGCTTGCGTAAAGTACGGGCCGAAGCGCCCCAGATAATTGCCGTCGGGCCCGAAATGGTTGTAGACGACATCCAGCAAGATGGCGAGATGTCGTGCGTGACAGGCATCCACTAAGCGCTTCAGGTCGTCCGGCGTGCCATAGGCGCGATGCGGCGCGAACAGGTCGACTCCGTCGTAGCCCCAGCCGCGCTCGCCGGAAAACTGATTGACCGGCATTAATTCGACATGCGTCACTCCGAGGTCGCGTAGATAATCGAGCCGTTCGATTGCGCTTGCGAAAGTGCCGCCGGGAGTGAACGTGCCTACGTGCAGCTCGTAAATTATCGCGCTCGAAAGCGGGGGAGCCTGCCAGTGTGCGTCGTGTCCATTGAAATGCGCTGTGATCGATCAGCCGCGATGGACCGTGAACACCATCGGGTTGATACTGCGAGCGCGGATCGGGAACCGGATCGCCGCCATCGACAACGAAGCTGTAGCCGCTACCGGGGCCTGCGCTCTCCACGCGGCTCTTCCACCAGCCGCCGCCTACCGCCTGCATCGGATGGTCTTTGCCGTCTATACGAACGGCTATCGCCTGAGCGCGGGGCGCCCAGACATCGAATACGTGCATGTCTACTGTTTGATGAGTAACGCGACTGGAAATGCTTCGAGAAGATTGGAAATTTCGACACTGCCGCCCGCGAAGCTAGCGCCGGACAGCTCATTCCGCCACGTTCCCGGTGGAATTTCGAGCCTGGTGTCAGCCCAATTGCCAGCAAGCTTCATCGCCAAACGCGGCACAAGAATGAGCGCTTTTTCTCCGCGCATGTAAGCCACGGCATGCGCGGCTTTCGACCCGCTTGCCGTGAGCGGCGTGTATGCGCCGTTTTCACCGAAACATTCCGGATGTTCGCGACGGACGCGCAGACCGTGGTGAATTGTCCAAAGCTTCGGCAAGCCTTCGTCGATTCGCTGCCAGACCTGTTCCACGTTTAGCTGTTGCATTTGGCAAAGCAGCCGCTTGCGGAGAGCGTAATCCACGGGCCGGCGATTATCGGGATCGACCAGACTCAAATCCCACAGCTCGGAGCCCTGGTAAAAATCGGGAATTCCCGGCGACGTGAGTTTCAGCAGCGCAAGCGCGAGTGAACTTACGCGGCCGGGCACGATAAGCGGCTGGACAAAATTTTCAAAGTCGCGCAAAAATTCCTCGTCTCGATACAGCGACTCTATGAACTGCCGCGTCGCGCTTTCAAACTGTTCGTTAGGAGCAAGCCACGACGTCTTGCGCTTGGCCTCACGCGTAGCCTTTTCCATGAACGGCCACAAACGATCCATGCCGATGGGCCACGCGCCCAGCATGGTCTGGTAGAGCATGTATTCGGTATTGCGATCCGGGCACTCGTTCGCCGCTTTGTATTTCGCATTGTGCGAGGACCAGCGCGCCACAGCTTCTCGCCACTGGCCGGGTATCTCTGATAACAAGCAAAGCCGCATGCGCACATCTTCGCTGCGCTTGGTGTCGTGCGTGGACGAAGCCAGCATGGTGTGCGGACGGCTGCGGCTGCACCTGCGAGCAGAAGGCATGAAAGTCTTGCGGCGACACGCCAAAGCACCCCGGATCGCCGCCGACTTCATTCAGCGCCAATAAGCCGGTTGAAGCAGTAGAAAACCGTGTCCTCGACGCCTTTCGCCATGGCCGGTCCGGTGAACTGCTGGAAGCGCATCACGAACTCCGACTCCATCGGCCCCCTCACCCGCAGCAGCAAAATATCGCGAATGAAATCGAGTAGATCGGGGTCCATCTCCGGACGATTCTTCTTGGCGCATTCGATCGCCCGATCGATGTAATGCTCGTCGTCTTCCGTTAGCTCGTCGCGGTCGGGCGACACGTAGGTGCGGTAGACCGCAAGGCATGCGACCAACTCGCGAATGGCGCGGCTGGCGTCGGAGCGCGTGTAATCGCGGCGCTCGCGATGGGATTCAAATATGCCGGTGAGCAGACTGGTCAACCGATTCACATCGCTGCCGAGCAAATCCCGCATCACCATGTGTTTCTTCTCGCGGCACACGGCGGCATAGTCAGTCAGTTTCGCCAGTGAAATCGGAGTAGATTTTCGTCAGCGCTTCTTCATTTGAAGAATCGACGAAAAGCCCGCCCGCCTGGTTCAAATAGTCGTAGCCGGTGGTGCCGTCGATAGGCCATTCGCGGCGATAGGGTTCGCCCGGCTCAATGATCTTCTCGGCCAGAATCCAGACGTCGCTCGCTTCCCCGCGCAAACGCTCGAAATAACCACGCGGGTCGAGCAAGCCATCCGGATGATCCACGCGGATTCCATCGAGCGTGCCCTCCCGCAGCCAGCGCAGAATCAACGCATGTGTATCGGAAAATACTTGCGGATTCTCCATGCGCAGTCCCACCAGCGTGTTGACGTCGAAGAAACGACGATAGACCAGTTCCTCTTTCGCCGTCTGCCAGTAGGCGAGCCGGTAATTTTGCTGTTCGAGAATGGCGTCCAGCCGGTCTACGTTGTTATTGACCGCTTTCAATGCGTTGTCCACGGCCTCGCCAATGAATGGAGTTTCGCTGAAAAGCCGTTCCAGCAAATCCGCGATAACGCTCTTGTCTCGATGACGTTCGGTGACGCTTGCCCGGTCGGTCAGTGTGGCGTGCGGAAGACGCGCTAGCGAATCGGCGAAGAACGCCAGGTAATCCGACCCCGTTTCACGCGCCGCCGCCGCCAGTATCGACGGCAGCGAACGGGGCGATGCCGGCAGTTCGTGATCGAAATATTTGAAGAAAAATTCGCCGCCGCGCCGTTTGATCAGGATCTCGCCCCGCTCAAGAACACGGCCATAGTGATCGCCTAAAATCGGAACCAGCAATTTATTGCGCAGCTTTTCTTCGTGCGACTGCCAATCGATATCGAAATAGGTCGAATATCGGCTGGATGGCCCGTTCTCGAGCACATCCCACCAATAGCGATTGCGCCGCCCGCTGATCGCCATGTGATTGGGAACGATATCGAGCACCTGGCCGAGTCCGCATTCAAGCAAGCGGGACGAAAAGCGCGCGTGCGCCTCACTGCCGCCGAGTTCGTCATTTACATGATGATGGTCGACAACATCATAGCCATGCTGGCTGCCGGGCGCCGCCTGGAGATAGGGCGAGCTGTAGACATGCGAAATCGCCAAGCCGGCGGATGTAGTCGGCAATTTCCGCCGCGGCATCAAAGCCAAAGTCGGCATGCAATTGCAAACGATATGTCGCGACCGGTATCCGAGCCATTCTGAGGTAAGACATGCTAGACCTGATATTGTTTCGTGCAGTGCAGTAAGACGTACAGTGTAGGTAACGCCTCATGCTTGTACGAAATCGAACTCAAGCGGCCGCGCACAATTCCGTGATTTTGCTGCATCCGGAGGACAACGTCGCGATCGCGCGGGAAAATATCGAACCAGCGCGCGAGTTCGAAGTCAATGGAGCTCGCCGTGCGTACGCTCGCGCCGATTCCCGCCGGCCACAAAGTGGCCATCCGTCCTGTTCGGGCGGGCGACCCAGTTTATCGCTACGGCAACGTGATCGGTTTTGCGACTGCGGCTATTCAGCCTGGCGAGCATGTGCATGTTCACAATCTGGGCTACCAGGAACTGGACACCGCCGAAGTGGCGATCGAAGAAAAGCCCGCGGCACGGCGCGCCATAGCGGCCGAAACTTTTCTCGGCTACCAGCGCGCGGACGGCCGCGTGGGCACTCGCAATTATATTGCCGTTGTCGCGGCCAGCAATTGCGCGGCGCATACGGCCGAGTTGATTGCCGAAAGCTTTGCCGATACGAGCGCTGCCGGAAAATGTCGACGGCATCGTGGCTTTCCCGCATGGCGAGGGTTGCGGCCAAGCCATGGGCCCCGATACCGAACAGCTGCAGCGCACGCTCGAAGGCGTGCTCGATCATCCGAATGTTTCGGCGGCGCTGATTCTCGGCCTCGGTTGCGAAGTCAATCAAATCGATCATTATCTAGGGCGCAATGGGGCGGGCGAGACGTCGGCGGCGCTGCATGGCCTGACGCTGCAGGACTCGGGCGGAACGCGCGGAACCGTGGAAGCCGCGCGCAAACAGATCCGCGAATTTATCGAGCGCGCAGCATCGGAAAAGCGAAGCGAAGTGCCGGCCAGCAAGCTGGCGCTCGGATTGAATTGCGGCGGGTCGGATTCCTTTTCCGGCATTACCGCCAATCCGGCGCTCGGGCTATTGCTGCGATCTGCTTGTGGAGCACGGCGGCGCCGTCGTTCTAGCCGAGACGACCGAAATTTTCGGAGCGGAGCACCTGCTGATGCGCCGTGCCAGAAGCGCAGCAGTGGCGCGCAAGCTCTTAGAATGCGTAGAGAAATATAAGGTCTATCTGCGGCAATTCGGCGGAAGTTTCAACGACAATCCGTCGCCTGGAAATAAAGAAGGCGGCCTGACGAATATTCTGGAAAAATCGCTGGGAGCGGTCGCCAAAGCCGGCACCAGCACGCTCGAGGATGTTCTCGACTATTCCGAGCGAATTGCGAAGCCGGGATTTACGTTCATGAACACGCCCGGCTACGATCCGGTTTCGATTACCGGACTTGCCGCCGGCGGAGTCAATCTGATTGCGTTTACGACAGGACGCGGCAGCGCCATCGGCTTCCCCAGTATTCCGGTGCTAAAGATCGCGAGCAACTCGAACACGTATCGGCGGATGACCGGCAACATGGATATCAATGCCGGCCGAATCGCGGATGGCGAGGCAACCGTCGAGCAAGTAGGCCGCGAGATTTTCGAAACTCTGCTGCGCGTCGCATCCGGCGACCGCACGCACGCCGAAGAACTGGGGCACCACGAGTTCGCGCCGTGGCGCATCGGGCCGGTATTGTAAGCCGCTATTTGGGTGCGATGTGAAAGAAGTAAGCGGTCATCACCGCGCCTATCGCGATTACCAGGCCGCGGATAAATTTAGGCGGCACTCGGCGCGCGCCAATCGGGCCTAAATATCCCCCTACAATTCCAGCCGCCATCATCACCAGAGCCGGCTGCCAGGATACCTGATGCGAAGCGATGAAGATCCCGGCTGCAATGGCGTTCAGTGAGCTGCTGAGAACCGTTTTGATGCCGTTCATGCCGTGAATATCGGTCAGCCCGTACAAGCGCATGGCGGCGAGAAACATGATGCCCATGCCGCCGCCGAAATAACCGCCATAGACACAGATGGGAAACAGGATCAGCAACATCGTGCCGTGACTAGAGTGCAGACGCCCGCGTAACGCAAGGCTGACCTGATTGCCAAAGGCGAACAGCAACGTTGCAAACAGCAGCAGCCATGGCGCAACCAGCCGGAACGTTTTATCGGACGTGAATAGGAGCAACACCGCACCTGTCGCACCACCAAAAATGCTCACGATGAACCACGATTTGATGCGCACCTGATCGAGCCGCTGGATATCGCCTCGGTACGCGAATGCGCTCGCTATCGTACCCGGCACCATGGCTACCGTGTTGGACGCGTTCGCAACGACGGCGGGAACACCCGCGAACATCAGCGAAGGAAATGTAAGAAAGCTGCCCCCGCCGGCGACCGAGTTGATTGCCCCGGCAATGAGGCCGGCGAGGATCAATAGGAGATAGGCCATGGCGAAGCTTCAGTGTAGAGCCCCGATTACACTGACAATGTGATCCGGCTTTTTCTTGTTGCCTTCTGCGCTTCGCTTATCGTGCAGCCGGCGGGTAAGAAGGCAATCATGCTCGACGATTTTTTGTCGCAACCGGTAGCTCGTCAGTTAGCACCGATTTGGGCGCCGGACGGAAAGCGCTTTGCTTACAGAGAGAAGAAAGACATCTATCTCTACGATGTTCTGACACGAAAGGCGAAAAAGTGGTTCACGGCGCCGGACGATTCAACAAAGAATGCGGCCTGGCAAAATCGCCGCGTGAGTTCGCAATCGTACCAATGGTTTCCGAATAGCAAGGATCTGCTGGCCTCCGAAGACGGGGATTTGTTCATCGTGCATCCCGACGGCGCGCGTGAGCAGATCACAAAAACCGGCGTCAACGAAGAAGATCCGAAACTTTCGCCGGACGGCAAGCATGTCCTGTATCGCTCGAAATCCAATTTGTACTCACTCGATCTCGCGACCAGGCAAATCCGCCAGCTCACGAATGATGGAACGGCGACGCTGCTCAACGGGCAATTGGATTGGGTTTACCCGGAAGAACTCGAGATTCACACCGCAACCTGGTGGTCGCCTGATTCCAAACGAATCGCCTATCTTCAATTCGATGTCAGCCGCGAATTCTCATATCCCCAGCTTGATTTGCTCGGCGAGCGCGCCGTCGCGGAGCCGCAGCGCTATCCGCAAGCAGGCACACCGAATGCGCACGTGCGGCTGGGTGTTGTCTCGGCCGATTCGGACGTTACGAAATGGATGGAAATCGGCGACACGTCCGACGCCTTGCTGGCCCGTGTCGCGTGGCTGCCAGATTCCGCCCAGGTCGCTGTCGAGCGCATGAATCGGGTGCAAAGCGAGTTGGATTTGTGGTTTTGCGACGCTTCGAGCGGCTCCGCGCGGGTGGTGCTGCATGAGCAATCGAAGACCTGGATCAACATCGCGGATAATCTTTTCCTGCTGAAGTCGCGCCCCGAGTTTTTGTGGACCAGCGAAGTGGCAAGCGGTTTTCGGCACATCTATCGCTATTCGGATAAAGGCCAAATGCTGCAGCAACTCACCAGCGGGAATTGGGAGGTGCGATCCATCGCCGCGGTGGACGAAACGCGGCAGCGGGTTCTATTCACGTCATCGGAACAGGGGCCGCTCGACAACCAGTTATATGCGGTCGGGTTCGATGGAGGCGCGCGCAGCAGGTTGACGAAAGAGGAAGGAGTCCACGGCATTCACGCAAACAGCGACGGTAGCTATTACGTCGATGCTTTCTCGAATTCCAGGCGTCCGCCGGAAACGGTAGTGCGGAATTCCGCTGGCGAACAGCTCGATGTGCTGGTCCCGATGGATCGCAAGACGTTTGAAACCTATCAATTTCCGCCAGCGGAAATTGCGGAAGTAAAAGCCGAGGACGGCACGACCTTGTACGGAAGACTGATCAAGCCGTCTAATTTCCGCGACGGCGTCAAGTATCCGCTCATTGTATATGTGTATGGCGGCCCAGGCGTGCAGGAAATTCATAACGAGTGGCAGCCGCTCGATTGGCAGCAGGTGCTGGCCGAGCGCGGGTATTTGGTCTGGCAGCTCGAAAATCGCGGGTCGACGGGCCGCGGTCATGCTTTCGAGGCGCCGATTTATCGCGAGCTCGGCAAGCAGGAGGTGGCGGACCAGCGCCTCGGAGTCGAGTATCTGGTTCGGAAGGGGTTTGTGGATCGGGAGCGCATTGGCATTACAGGCTGGAGCTACGGGGGATACATGACCATACACTGCATGCTGCTTGCGCCGGATATTTTCAAAGTGGGCGTGGCCGGCGCTCCGGTGAACGATTGGCGTAATTACGACACGATTTACACCGAGCGTTATATGGATCTCCCCGCGAACAACGCCGCGCGCTATGATTCCGCGTCCAATGTGCCGAACGCCGCCAAACTAAGCGGACCGCTTCTGATCGTACACAACTTTGAAGACGACAACGTATTGTTTCAGAACACCATGCAAATGGCGAACGCACTTGAAAAGGCCAACAAGCGCTTCGTGATGCAGATTTATCCGCAGAAGACGCACGGTGTATCGGGCGCGCTGCGCAGACCTTTATACGACGAAATGACCGCCTTTTTCGACGAGCATTTGAAAGAGCATTAGCGGGCGACTTGTAAATCCCCGTTCAGAATCCCATTCAGTCGGCGGCATACTTCTTTCAAATACGCCGGGTCCCCGCCCGGCAGTTCGACTGTGGCGGTTCCTTTGAAGCCGATATCGTTCAAAGCCGCATAGATGGCGTGCCAATCGATATCGCCCTCCCCCAGAGGAACCCATTTCGCGACAAGTTTCCGCCACGAAAAATCCTTGATATGCAGCTTCGCGATGCGCGGCCCCAGCGTGCGAATCCAATCCTGCGGATACCCATAGAGAACTACGTTCCCCACATCGAAATAGGAACGGATCCAGGGACTCTCGAATTCATCGATATACCGCGCGAATTCGAGCGGACTCAACAGAAACTTGTTCCAGACTTCTTCGATCGCGACAATGACGCCCAGTTCCTGCGCTAGCGGGATCAGCTTGCGAATATTCTCCTGCGATCGTTTATATGCGTCGCGGTAGGAGGTCTCCGCGTTGACTACGGCCGGAACAAGCAAAATCGTGTCCGCGCCCCATAGCTTCGCATTGTGCAACGAGACGCGCGCCCCATCGAGGCTCTTTTCCACTACCGCCGGATCGGAGGAGGAAAGAGGATATTTCCAATGATCCATATTCATCACCGAATGGATCTTGATGCCCGCTGCGGCTGCGGCGTCCTTCATCTTCTGCGCCTCGGCTGGGTCGCGCGTGGTCGGGCACTCGATGCGCTCGAAACCGGCATCTTTCGCCATCTGAAACCGTTCGGGAATAGGCACGGTTTCGGGAAGCATGCTGTACTCTACCGACGTAAAGATAGGTAGGCGGCCTGGCATAGCCGGTACCGCGACGAGGGCTAGGGAGGATTGAAGAAAGGCTCGACGGTTCATCTAGTACGTTGTATCGCATAGACTGAAGAAAAGCATGGAAAACGACAGATTGGTTCCGGCCCGTCGAGATTTCATTAGAGGAACTGCCGGCGCGCTAGTGATGGGCTTTCCCGCCATCATTTCCGCGCAGACCGTCACCAATGCGATCAAAGTCGGATTGGTGGGCTGCGGCGGCCGCGGCACCGGCGCCGCCTCGCAAGCGCTGAAGGCCGACGACTACGCCGAGCTCACGGCGGTCGCCGACATCGATCAATCGCAAATCGATAAGTCTCTCGAAACGCTCAAAGCTATTCGAAGATCGCTCCACGCGTGAAGGTCGAACAAGACGCGCCAGTTTCTGGGTCTCGACGCCTATCAGAAAGTGATCGATAGCGGCGTCGACGTCGTGCTGCTCGCCACGCCTCCGGGCTTCCGCCCTACTGCACCTGGCCGCCTGCATCGACGCGAACAAGCATGTCTTCTGCGAAAAGCCGGTCGCCACCGATGCGCCGGGCATTCGCTCGCGTGCTCGCCACGTCGGAGAAAGCCAAGCAGAAAAATCTGTCGCTGGTGGCGGGCTTCTGCTGGCGCTACAACGACATGATTCAGGACACGTTCCAGCAGTTGCAGGACGGCGCGCATCGGCAAGCTTGGTCGCTTACTATGCGACTTATTACACCAATCCCGTGAAGCCGATGCCGCCGGCCAGCGCGCGCCCGGCGGGCATGAGCGATACCGAATGGCAGATCCGCAACTGGTACAACTTCGTCTGGCTGTGCGGCGACAGCCTGGTGGAGCAGGCCGTGCATAGCGTCGACAAAGTCGCCTGGGCCATGCACGATGAGCCGCCGGTAAGCTGCGTCGGCGTGGGCGGCCGCGCGATTCCGGCCGAGGGCGGCAATATCTACGATCACTTCGAGGTCAACTACCTTTATCCGAACGGCGTGCGCGCTTTCATCGCGAATCGCCAGATCGAGGGCTGCTACAACGAAAACGCCGATTATATTCTGGGCACCGATGGCACCTGCACCATCGGCCGCGGCCCGGTTCCGCGTATCGAAGGCAAGACCAACTGGACCTGGAGCGGCCAGAAGTACGACATGTATCAGCGCGAGCACGACCTGTTGTTCGCGTCGATCCGCAAGAATCAGCCGATGAACGACGGCAAGCGCATGGCCACCAGCACGCTGCTGGCGATGATGGGCCGCATGGCCGCCTACACCGGCCAGCAGATCACCTGGGACCAGGCGATGAACTCGCAGGAAAAGCTGTTTCCGGATCACGCTCGATTGGAACGGCAGCCTGCCCGTGCGCGCCGCGCGCCGAGCCGGGCATCACGAAATTCTGTCATGAGCGCGCATGCTCGGCGCAGTTGTTCTGTCAGCTAGCGTTGGCGGCTCAGCGCCGCTGCTGCCGGACGAACACGAAACGTGCGGCAAGTCCGCGAGCGCATCGCTCGCGCACCACGACGGACAAAGGCGCAGCCTTACAAAGTCACGATTCCGAACACCACCGTCTCCTACGACATGGTTCCGATTCCGGCCGGCGATTTCCTCATGGGATCGACCGCAAAACCAGACGAGCAGCCGCAACACAAAGTACACGTGGATGCCTTCTGGATGCAGGCGCATGAAGTCACCTGGGACGAGTATCGCCTGTTCATGTTCGCCAATCAGGCCGGGGAGACCGCGCACAAGGACGAGCGTGGTGGACGCCGTCAGCCGGCCCACGCGGCCGTATGTGGAGATGAGCTTCGGCATGGGCATCAATGGCTTTCCGGCCATCAGCATGACGCAGCACGCCGCCAACAAATACGCCGAATGGCTGAGCGCGAAGACCGGCGAGTTCTACCGGCTGCCGACCGAAGCCGAATGGGAATACGCCTGCCGGGCGGGCTCGACGCGAAGATCCTTCGCCGCTCGACGATTATGCCTGGTACGCGGCAAACAGCGGCGGCAAGTATCAAAAGGTGGCGACCAAGAAGCCGAATGCCTGGGGCCTTTACGACATGCTTGGCAACGTGATGGAGTGGACGCTCGATGCCTATGCGCCCTATAAAGCCGGGCGCGCAAACGAATCCATGGGTGCAGGCGACCCAGCCTTATCCGCAAGTGGTTCGCGGCGGCTCGTGGAACGATCCCGCGGACGCTGTCACCTGCGCCGCGCGCGTTGCGTCCGATCGCATCCTGGAAGCAGCAGGACCCGCAGCTGCCGAAAAGCATCTGGTACTTGACCGACGCGCAGTGGCTCGGATTCCGGCTGGTGCGGCCGGCCAAGGTTCCCACCGCCGAAGAGATGTACAAGTACTGGAACAACGGCGTCGAGCACGATGAGCACTAGCCTTGCGCTCGCGCTATCGGTGCATGTCCTATCCCTCCATCTCTATGAGGCGGTCGAGCCGCACATGGGGACGCTGGTCAGCATCAAGCTTTATGCCGCCGACGAGGCGCAGGCGCGGGTGGCATTTCGCGCTGCATTCGATCGCATTGCGCAGATCGACGACGCGCTCTCCGACTACCAGCCGGACAGCGAATTGAATCGCATTTGCCGGGAAGCGGTAGGCCATCCCGTGCAGGTCAGCGACGATCTTTTCGAAGTGGCCTCGGTCGCTCAGCGGCTCGCGCGCGAAACGGATGGCGCATTCGACATTACTTCCGGCGCGCTCACCCATCTTTGGCGCGAAGCGCGCAACCGGCAACACTTGCCGGATATTCAAGACATCGAAGCGGCCCGTCTGCGCTGCGGTTATCGCAAGCTGCATCTAGACGCCGGCCATCATACTGTCGAGCTCGATTCGGCGGGCATGCAGCTCGACATGGGCGGCATCGCCAAGGGCTATGCGGCGGACCAGGCGCTAGCAGTGCTTTCGAAAGCCGGGATACGCAGCGCACTGGTCGCCGCCAGCGGAGATCTGGCATTCAGCGATGCGCCGCCGGGAGAACATGGCTGGAAAATTGGAGTGGATGCGCTCGACCATCCGCTGTCACTCACCTATGCGGCGGTTTCCACTTCGGGAAGCTCCGAACAGCATCTGGACGCAGCCGGTAAGCGGTATTCTCACATCATCGACCCGAAGACCGGTATGGGATTGACATCGGACTTGAGCGTGACGATCGTTGCGAAGCGCGGAATAGATGCTGACCCCGCGGCAACCGCCGTCACCGTGCTCGGGCGCGATCGAGGATTGGCGTTCGTTCACCACAGGCCTGATCTGGCCGTTTTCATCGCGACAAAGGATAATTGATTCCTCCCACACGCATGCCTAACTCCATCAGCATTCGCCTCAGTATCATGATGTTCCTGAATTTCGTGGTTTGGGGCTGTTGGTACGTGACGATCGGCACGTATTTGACCATGACGCTGAAGTTCTCCGGCACGCAAGCCGGAGCCGTTTTTGGAACCACGGCGCTCGCGTCCATGATCTCGCCGTTCTTCGTCGGCATGATCGCGGATCGCTTCTTCTCGACGGAGCGCGTGATTCTCGTCCTGCACCTGATCGGCGCCGGATTTCTTTTCGCGGTCACGCGGGTGACGAGCTTTGGCGCTGTCTACGCGTTGATGCTCGCCTATTGTCTTTGCTACTTTCCGACCATCTCGCTGACGACTTCACTGTCTCTCCGGCACCTGCCCGACGCGCGGCGCTTCCCGTTGGTACGGGTGTTCGGCACGATCGGGTGGATCGCAATAGGGCTGACCATTGGGCGGCTGCGGATGGACGCGTCGCCGACGCCCTTTCTGTTTGCTTCCGCCGTTTCTCTCGTGATGAGCGCATTTTGTTTATTGCTGCCGCATACGCCGCCCGAGAGCAAAGGCCGGGCGGTGACGGTGAGAGAGATTCTTGGGCTGGATGCGCTGGTCCTGTTGAAGGAAAAATCGTTTCTGGTCTTTATCGTCGCCTCCATTTTGGCTTGCATTCCGCTGACGTTCTATTTCTCGTTCACGAACGCTTTTCTGAACGAAGCCGGCGTGGTGAATGCGGCCGGCAAGATGACACTGGGGCAGTTGTCCGAAGTGGGCGTGATGGTGCTGATGCCGTGGATATTCCGCCGGGCCGGAGTGAAGGCGATTCTTTTACTCGGCCTCGCGACGTGGTCGGTTCGCTACGCGGCGCTCGCCTATGGGAACGCGGGAGATCGCGTGTGGATGTTCTATCTGGCGATTCTGGTCCACGGCGTCTGTTACGACTTCTTCTTCATGACGGGCCAGCTTTATACCGACCAGGAAGCGCCGGCGCATCTGCGCAGCACTGCCCAGGGCTTCTACATGTTCGTCACTTATGGCGTGGGAATGTTTGTGGGGTCGATGTTGTCGGGAGGCGCGGTCGACTATTTCACGACCAGCACCCAGCCCGTCCTGGTCCGCAACTGGACCGGTTTCTGGATGAGCTCGAGCGTGGCGGCATTCGCGCTGTTTCTAGTGTTCGCGCTATTCTTTCGGGGCGGTGGCATGATCCGGAACCGGGAGCCCGATCCACGATCGGAGAAGATATTAGTAGATCGTGAATAGACGAAATTTCCTTCAACTTACAGCGGCGGCGCCGCTGCTGGCGCATCCGCCAATTCCCGAATACCACGTGGTGACCCGTTTTCACGCAGCGGGCAAAATGGGATTTCCGGGCCCGTATCCCGGCCGGGCGGTTCGCGTGCGGAGCGAGCGCGCCATAGACGCCTCGTCGAATCGCGTGGATGCGAGCGTGGTGAAGACTATGCTGTCGCGCGGCATACGCGAGCTGACGGGCGCGACGAACGACCGCGATGCCTGGTCCCACTTCATTTCTCCGAGCGACACGGTGGGCATCAAAGTCAATTGCTCGGGCGCTCCGGAGATTAATTCCAATCCGGAACTCGTTTCCGCCATCATCGACAATCTCATTGCGCTGGGCGTGCCTGCGAACCGCATCTACATTTACGACCGCTTCGAAAATCAGTTGAAGATCGTGAATTTCGGACCGAAGGTCGCCGCGGGCGTGAAAATCTCCGGAGCGGAAAGCGCGCGCGGTTCGATTCTCGGCTACGATCCTTATACGTATGTCGAGGTGGATTTTTTCGGCGAAGAAGACACTCGATCCAACCTGATTCGCCTGGTTTCCGATACGCTCACCAAGGTCATCAACGTTCCCACGATGAAGGAGCATCGAGCGGCGGGTGTCACGGGTTGTTTGAAGAACATCGCGTATGGCGATTTCTCGAACGTCGCGCGGTCGCATCAGAAAGAGAAGACCAACACCTACTCGTTCATCGGAACGCTGGCCGCGGTTGAGCCGTTGCGATCGAGAACGGTTCTGAACGTTATGGACGGCCTGCGCAGCCTTTGGCAGGGCGGTCCGTTTTTGCAGAGTCCGAAGTTTCTGTTCTTTCCCAAGCAGATTGTTTTGGGAACCGATCCGGTTGCGCTCGATCACGTGCTCCTCGACATGATTGAAGACAAACGGAAGCAGGAAGGCGCGCCTTCGCTGTTTGACAGAGGCTCGAACCACTTAAAACGCGGCCCGGAACTCGATCCGCAGTTCAACAGCTTCATTCGCGAGCCTGGGCACATAGAATATGCGGGCACGCTTGGATTGGGCGTTTTCGATAAGGCCCGCATCAAAGAAACGGTGACCGAGCTGTGAGCATGCTGCTTGCGGCGCTGTTCCTTCTTTTGCTCCCGCAGTCCGGCGCGGAGCGCATCACGATAGCGCCGGCGAATACCGACACGGCGCAGCTTTCCAAATCGGTTACGCCGCGCGTGACGTTTCGCTCGAACGTAGCGTCGGCTACGCGCGCGCCGTGGGTGGATTCGAACGGCTGGCGATACCTGCGGCAGCCGGATGGACATTTCTATTGCGACGCTCCTGGCGCGGCCGCCGCGACTCTGGCTGCCGCCGAGGGCTTTGCTTACGGCGTTCACGTCGCGATCCACGCGGACGAGGCCGGTCTCGAGCCGCTTCACAAGATGCTGGCGTTTCTACACGACGCCAAGGGCGATGATCTTCCTCCTCTCGTCAACATTGGATTTGTCGATGACGGGTCGGCGGAATCGGGCGAGTTTATGAACCTGCTGGTCCGCCGCAATCTTCTGTTCAAAGTCGTGAAGCAGCCGGATCCGAAACTTGACTTGAACGTGACGCCGGGCTCCCCGGAATATCCGAAAGCAGAAGCGGTCAATCCGAGTCTGCTCGCGGAGAAGGTGCGGGCGAATTTAACGGATGCGAAGCGATTGCTGAGGATTTATGGGAGCGAAGTCGTTGTAGGGCGCCTGGTAGGCGATGGCAACACGGAGAGGCTCTATCTGATCAACTACGGCATTGCGAGATCTCCGGCTCATGGCGTACGCGTTCGGGTTCTCGGCACATTCACGAAGCAGCAGGTTGAGCAGTTCGATTCGGCCGAAACAAAGCTGATGGACGTGAGCACGGATTCCGGCGCGACGGAGTTCACGTTGCCGGAGCTGAAGACTTTCGCTATGATCAACCTTGCGAAATGAAACTCTGTATTGTTTTTCTCGGCTTTGCGACATCGCTGCTTTTCGCGCAGCAGGCTCAATATGACTTGTTGATTCAGGGCGGCCACGTAGTGGACGCCAAGAGCGGCGTCAGCGCGGTTCGCGATGTGGCGATTCAAGGCGGCAAGATCGCTGCGGTCGCGGAACATATCGATCCGGCGAGCGCGCTGAAGACGGTCAGCGCTAAGGGACTATATGTAACTCCCGGGCTGATCGACATTCACGTGCATGTGTACGCAAGCACCGGCGAGGCGCATTCGTATGCCGGCGACAACAGCGTTTTCCCCGACGGGTTCACGTTTCGAGTCGGCGTGACGACGGTGGCGGATGCGGGCTGCGCCGGCTACAAGAACTTCGAAGATTTCAAAGAGCACGTGATCGATCGCTCGAAGACGCGCGTGCTGGCGTTCCTGAACATTGTCGGCGCGGGCATGCGCGGTCCGAAATATGAAGACAATCTCGCCGATATGGAGCCGCAGCCAGCAGCGGACATGGCGAAGAAGCATCCCGGCCTGATCATCGGAATTAAGACGGCGCATTACACGGGACCCGAGTGGACTCCGGTGGAGCACGCGGTGGAAGCAGGCACGCTCGCGAATATTCCGGTGATGGTGGATTTCGGCGCGAATAGGCCGGAGCGGCCCATCACCGTTTTACTCGAACAGAAGCTGCGGCCGGGCGATATTTACACGCACTGCTACTCGGGATTGCGGAACGAACTCGATGTATCCGGACACGTGAATCAAGGGATGATCGAAGGCCGCAAGCGCGGTGTGATTTTCGACGTGGGGCATGGCGGCGGAAGCTTCGCGTGGCGGATTGCGGTCCCGATGACCAAGCAAGGCTTCTGGCCGGATTCGATCTCGACGGACCTGCACATCAGCGCGATGAATTCGGGAATGAAGGACATGCTGAACGTGATGGACAAATTTCTCGCGCTCGGCATGTCGGTTGACGATGTGATCGCGCGCTCTACCTGGAATCCGGCGCGCGAAATTCATCACGACGAGCTGGGCAATCTTTCCGTGGGCTCGCCCGCCGATGTCGCGGTCCTTCGCCTGGACCGCGGCCACTTCGGTTTTACGGATATGTACGGGGCGAGGATGGATGGAAATCAGAAATTCATTTGCGAGATGACCGTCCGGAACGGCAAGGTCGTTTACGATCTGAACGGCATTAGCCGGACAGCCTGGGATAAACTTCCGTCCGACTATAAAATGATTGGCGATCCGCGATGGGATGGACTCAATCCCGCGCGAAGACCGCGATAGTGATGGCGCTGCGCGGTCCACTGCGCTTCACCGTATTCGCCCATATTCACCGCGCCTGACATCTTGTCGCCCGCGACGGTTCCGGTAAATTCGTAGGACAAGTGTTGGCCCTGGATTCGCTGGCGGCTCCGGAAGTGGACCTGATTGGCCGCGACAGTGCCGTTGAGGTCGCCCGAAACAAATTCGCCCTGATGCGTGCCGACCAAATCCTGGCCGTGCTGCTCGAAAATGAGCGTGTGGGTGGCCGAGCCTCGCAGAAAAGTTATCTCGGCTTGCCATTGTCCATCGACGGACACAGGCTCGCCCTGGGGAACGACTGGATTTTCGAATTTCGGTGGATTCGAAAGAACGGCGTACAGGCGCTCGGCCACGATCTTGTCGTCGCCCGGCATCATCATATAAGGCGTTACCGAAGCGGAGCTTTTCATATTGGCGGGCCTCGTGCCCGAGCCGCCGGCCAATACGATGCGCGGCTCGCCGTCTAACAGAACCTTGGCGACTTCGCTACCGGTGATGCCGACCGCACTAGCGTCCCATTCGATATGGAGCATGGGGGTGCGATTCGAAAGACCCTCGGGATCTGATACGCGCGTGGTCACGCCGTTGACTCGCTTTAGGCTACTCGCAATCTGGTCGAGCCAACCTTGCCACTTTTTCCATTCGGCGTCGTGATTGCGTTCCTTCCACATCTCGACGGCGGCCAGCATGCCCATGATTTCTTCCTTGCCGACTTTGAGCGAACGTCCGAAGGCATGATGCGGAGCGCTGTTGGCCCAGGCCGCTTGCAGCAGATTCTTTTCGCCCAGCAGCAGACCGGCTGCCTGCGGACCGCGAATACACTTGCCGCCGCTATAGGCCACAGCGGTTGCGCCACGGCCCAGATGCACGTTGGGAATAGTGAGGATTTCGGCGGCGGCATCCACGATCACGGGCACATTGTGAGGCTTGGCGGCTTCGGCAATGACTCTGCGTGCCGAGCGGTCCGTCGTCGCCCTGGGCCGGCGAGAATGTAGACCATCGCGGTGCGCTCGTTGAAGGCTTGCGCGAGTTCGGCCGGGTTGTTCACTTCGATGATTTTCACGCCCACCATGCGAATGGCGTGATCATAGACATTGCGCGAATAGGCCGGAATGATGACTTCGTTCTTGAGGCCGGTGAGATCGGGCAGGCGCTCCATGCGCTCGGGATTGGAGCCGGCGATCGAGGCGGTGGTGCAGTGGGTGAGGGCGGCGCAGCAACCGGCGGTCACGATGCCCCACGGCGCGCCGGTCAGTTCTGCGAGCTTCTGACTCACGCCTTGCATGAGCTCGTCCATTTGGACGTAGCTGCGGGAGGCTTCATCCATGGCGCGCTTCACTTCGGGGAGCGTCTGAGAACCGGTGATGATGGTGAAGGTGCCGCGCGCGTTGATAACGGGGCGCACGCCGATGGAGCGATAGATTTCTCCGGCTTTGGCCGTAGTCGATGTAGCTGAAGGCACGGCGGCCGCCGGAGCGGGCAAAGATGCGGCGATGGCCAGCGCTCCGCTTCGAGAGAGTAACTCCCGGCGGTTGAACTGCTTCTTGGGCATATACCTATTAAAACAAGAATTTCAGGGCGAATTGGATCTGGCGGTTGTCGCGCTTCGTGGAAGTGATGTTGCCGAAGCTGGTAGTCCCGAAGGTAGCGTTCGGGTTGCTGAATGCCGGCGTGTTGAGGATGTTAAAAAACTCGGAGCGGAATTGGACGCCAGCACGCTCGCGAATTCTAAAATTCTTGAAGGCCGAGAAGTCCACATAGTACAGGCCGGGACCGAACAGAACGTTGCGTCCGAAGTTACCGTAGGCGAAGCCAGTCGGCGCAAAGGCCGAAGGATCGATGCAGGCGGTCAAATGACCATCTCCACAGTTGGCCCTCGCGGTACCGATTAGATTCGGCCGCTCGTTGCTTCTGCCAGTGTTGGCCGGGTCGCCCGATTGGACGACGTTGAACGGGAAACCGCTTTGCAGCGTAACGATGGCGTTGGTTTGCCATCCGCCGAGCGCCCCGCGGACAAAACCGTTCGGGGCTGAATTGAAAAACGGCAGCGAGTAGTTGAGTTGGGCAACGAAACGATGCCGGACATCCCAATTGGAGTTGCCGTAGTCGGCGCGCCAGTTGTAGGGATTCATGGGCGCGCCGCCGCCGTTTGAGTCGGTAGTGACATCGAGAGCGTGCGACCACGTGTAGGACGCGTTCATCGAAAGACCGTGATTCATCCGCTGGCGCAGAATGACGACCATTTGGTGGTAGTTCGCGTTCTCGTCGTTCTGGATGGTACGAATATCGAGGAAACGGGGATTCGGGCGCCGGGAATTTACGGATCCCGGCCCAGGGAAGAACGGGGTGTTGTTGAAATAGCTACGGTCGAGATGCGTGCTGTGCGAACCGAGATACTGCGTTTCGAGCGCCGCTCCGCCCCAGAGCGCCCGCTGCACATCGAAGCTCCACTGATTCATGTATTGGGTCGGCAATTTCGGATTCGGAGTGATGATGTTGAAGATGCTGGCGGTACCGCAGGCGGAGGCAGGAGTCGGATTATTCAGCGAGATCAGCGGCGTCGCGGTGGTGGAGGTGCAGGTTACGATGGCGGCGAAAGGCGGATTAGCGCTTAGAAACGTAAAGGTATTTGTCTGGTTGGGATTGTAGTAAATGCCATAGCCGGCCCTAACCACCGTCTTGTCGCTCAGACGATAGGCGAAACCGACGCGCGGCGCGAAGTCTTTGTGATTGGGCTCAAGGAACTTAAATCCGGGGACGGGTGCGTTTGGCGGGATGATCGCTGTTTGCTGCGCGTTCAGCATGGTGGCGACGCCGTTGACGGTATAGGGAACGGTTGGCAATTCATATCGCAGGCCGAGATTCAGCGTGAGTTTTTTCGATGCCTGCCAGTTATCGACCACAAAGAAACCATCACGCCATTCGGCCACTTGATTCCGCAACTCCGGTCCCGGGGTAATCACGCTTATTGGAGTTCCGAGAAGAAAGTCCGCTTGCGTCAGACCGGTGAATCCACCCGAAAAGTTGAACTGGCCATTGGGGCTGTTCACAGCGGCGCGCGAAGTGATGAGCTTGCGAAGCTCGGCTCCGAAGATCAGAGTGTGAGGGCCATGAGTCCAGGTAAAGGAATCCGTGCCTTGCCAAGTAGTATCGAACTGGAACCAATTGGTGCCCCCGTTGCCTATCGACATGAGAGAGGTATTCGAAAATAACGGAATTCCAGGATCGTTAAACCGCACGTCGCCGTCGAAGCCGGGGACGCCGAGATCTTTGCCGGCGGTAGTCAGGTTGTTCGCGTACCAATAATTCACGGCATCCGTAATGAGATGCTGGCGGCCGACGCGGAAATCGTTCACCATATTGGGCGTCAGTGTATGGGTATATCCGACGACCCAGTTCCTGGTCTGGACCGGGAGGACGGTTTCGTTGTAGACGCTGGTGGCTCCGGTGAGATATTGCTCGTTATTCCAGGCATAACGGAAGAACAGACGAATGTTATTGCCGAGGTTCTGATCGATGCGATCGATGGTCTGGTTATAGCGATCGTTGTTCGGATAAGATGCCGTCAAATTACTCGTGATTCCCGGCAAGTTCGGCTGCGGCATGTACTGAAGGGCTTTCACAGCCTGCGGCGAAATTAGAGACGCTGGGATTATGTTTCCTGGAAATGCCTGGCCGTTTACCGGTTTGAGCTGCGTCTTGAATTCGGAAAAATTGCCTTGGCGCATCAGCGGAGTAAACACCGTATCGAGGGAAGTAACATTTTTGATCAAACGGAGGCCTTCGTAGTCGACCATAAAAAATGTTTTGTTGCGTCCGTTGTAGAGCTTCGGAATCCATACCGGGCCGGCGATCTCAAATCCGAACTGATTCTGGCGCAGCGGGGCTTTCGGAGCAGTAGGGCTCAGGAAGAAGTTGCGGGCATCGAGTTTGTCATTTCGGAAGAATTCCCACAGCGCGCCGTGCAAATCATTACTGCCGCTCTTGGTGACCACGTTCATGTGCAGACCGAGGTACGCGCCGTACTGGGCTGAGTAAGTACCGGTCTGTATTTCCATTTCCTGAATCGCGTCGGGCGAAGGGTGGTACGGAGTCGTTGTGATCAGGTTGTTCATGATGGCAATGCCATCGAGAGAAACGCTGTTCTGGATTTCGCGCGTGCCGGCACCGACAAAATCTTCGCCGGGGGGAACACCGTTCGGTGATTTTTGCCCAGGCAGCACGCCCGCAGTCAGGGTCGCGAGCTGAAGCGGATCGCGACCGTTGAGCGGCAGATCGGCGACAGCTTGTTGAGCGACCACTTCGCGAACGCTGGCATCGTCGGTCGAGATCGGCGGCGTAGTCGCTTTCACTTCGATATTTTGCGAAACCTGGCCGACCTGGAGCGAGAAATCGGTGCGTACGATTTGATTTTGATCGACCGTTATACCGGTCTTGGTGAGGGTCTGAAAGCCGGCGTGAGTGGCCTCGATCCGATAGCCGCCGATTCTGGGAAAGGCGATGGTGTAGTTGCCGTCGGAATTCGTCGCGACCTTATATGTGTCCTGGGTCGCGGTGTTGACCGCGGTGATCGACACGTCGGGCATGGCGGCCCCGGCGCTATCGGTGACAGTTCCGACAAGCGAGGTCGTGTTGGCGAGCTGCGCGTAGACCGCGCCGCCGCCACAAGTCAAAGCGAGGAGAAAAACAATGTGGCGTCTAATAGTGATCCAGTAGAACACGCTGTAATCAGATTGTCAATTGGCGAAGAAACGGCGTATTTTACGAAACGAAATGCCTCGACGAGGGGAGGGCGTGGCCAGTTCCGAGCTGTTCTTCGCGATCGGCGAGTTCGCGCCAATCGTCGGGGCTGAACCACTGTTCGATGGTGTGGCCTTTTTCGCGGCGGTAGTCCTCACGATCGGTGAAGCAGTGATATTCGGGCGGGATGCCCAGGGGAAATTCAAAGTAGCGGTAGACTTGCTCGGTCGGGTAGGGCGACTTGCGGTCGAGCTGGCGCAGGATAGCGTCGTTTGAAGGCCTCATTTCCGTGAACGTGCCTTCGCGCGTGACACGCACCATGATCTTTTGAACGAGCGTGGGGAACTCGAAGCCTTTGCAGGCGACTTTCCATTGCGCTTGCTCGCGCTCCGCGAGCGCATCCTCAACGCGCGCGATGAGGAGCTTGGCCTGGGCTTCTTGTTTGTGGATGGAGATGGCATGGCGCTCTTCGCGGATTTCGAGGCGGCGGGAGGCGTCCAGATTCTGAAGAGTGCGTTTGAGGGCGCGCTCGGCGGCGGTTTTGTAGCGATCGACGAGCGCTAATTGATGATAGGCTTCGGCGGTCCACAGCTCCTGGGCGGGTTGGGCGGCGTAGAGCGCGGATTCGACCGCATTGTAAGCACGCTGTTTGCGCCAGACGAACCAGCGGGCGAGCGCGGCGTCTTCGACCAGCAGCCGGAGTTGCTGGGTGGCGGGCGCGTATTCTTCGAGCAGATCGTTGAGCAACGCGTCGAAATTTTCCTGGCGCTCGCCGGCGATGATCAGTTTTTCGGATGTGCCGCCGTGGGTGGTGGCGTTGCGGCTCGAGCTTTGTTTGCCCTCGACCGTGACAGGTCCGGTTTGCGGATGGAGTTTTGCCATACGGGAGTCCTCGCGCGCGAGTTTGGCTTATCGGGCGTGCCGGCGGGATCGGTTTTCGGTGGTAAGTGGCTGAGGATTAGAAGAAAATTATCTTTGGAAGTCTGGGAATGTGGTGAATCGCCGAGAACTGCTTAGCGCCCTTGCGGTACCTTCGATTGCGCTCTCCGCCGGATCTAGTAAGCGACGGACTATCGTCGTCGTCATGCTGGATGGGTTCGGGCTCGAATACTACGATGCGTCAGCGATGCCGACGCTTCGAAAATGGGCGGCCGAGGGCATCTTCGTACGCGGCCAAGGCCAGATGCCGGCGGTTACCAATACGAACAATGCGGGGATTTGCTGCGGCGTTCCCGCCAGTGTGCACGGCATTACCGGCAATTCTTATTTGAATCGCGCGACCGGACAGGAAGACTTCATGGAAGATGCCCGGCTTCTGCTTGCGCCCACGCTTTTTCAAAAAGCGGCCCGCCACAATTGCATGTCCGGCCTTTTCACGAGTAAAAAGAAGACGGCTTCCCTGCTCCGTGCCGGCACATCGTCCGTGGTGGCGGCCGAGACGCCTTCGCCGGACCTTGTCAAACGCTACGGCGCGGCGCCAAGTATTTACAGTGCGGAGATCAATTACTGGCTGTGGGACATTGTAATCGATCAGCTTGCGAGGCGCAAGGATCTCGACGTCCTTTACGTACACACAACCGACTATCCGATGCACATGCACCCGGAAACTTCGGTCGAATCCCGCGCTCACCTCGCCACGCTCGACACAAAGCTAGCCGAAGCCGCCCATACCGCACCTGATGCCGCCTTTTACATCTCGGCCGATCATGGGATGAACCACAAAACACGCGCGTGGGATCTCGACAAAGCGTGTGCTACTCGCGGCGTTCCGCTTCGGCTTGCAATCTCGGCGGAGCGCGACAAATATCCGAAGCATCACCTGGGTCTTGGAGGCATCGCGTGGGTCTACTTACGGCAGCCGGCAGATGAGCAACGCGTGGGCAGCATGATTGAGAAGCTTGCCGGCGTGGAACAGGTGCTCACGCGGGGCGAGGCGGCTAAAGCGTTCGACCTGATGCCCGAGCGGATTGGCGATCTGGTGGTGACCGGCGATCGCGAGACGGTGTTCGGGGCTCTCGATCATGAGAGCGAGACGCTTGCGAGTACCTATCGTTCGCATGGCTCGCGTTATGAGATGGGCGTGCCGCTGATTATCCGCGACGCGGAGCGTAGGTTGGATGCGAGAGATTATCGACGGAATCTGGATTTGACGGCTGGACTGTTTACCGGCGCGCGTGTTCGTGACTCCGGCTAGCCGATGATACGGCCAGATGGATTTCGGGTTGCAACGCGTTTGTCGTTCCCAATCAGACACGGGCCTGCGACGACATTTTGTTGTCCGCGAGTTGCTAGCACCGTTCGATTCCGCTTTAGGCTCTCTCAGTTTCTCTGAACGTGCGGGGTTCGGCTGCGGAACTCATCGATATGTGCAAAGCGTGGTAGCGGGTAATCCAGGCGTTACGTCAGATTTGGTCCGAATTGGATGCGGCGCTCGATAAGATCTGCTCCCTACCTCCCCAATTTCGTATTAGTATTAGTTTTGCGCTCCTAATGGCATAGCGGATATCATGCAGAGAACGCTACTTCCGGCAATAGGCGTCTTGCTGACGGCTCACATTCTCTCAGCCGCATCAGTCTATGATTATCAGCTAACAACAATCGACTACGAGACAGTGCATCTTCGCGATTTCAAAGGCAAGGTCGTGATGATCGTCAACGTTGCAAGCCGCTGTGGGTACACGCCCCAGTATGCGGGGCTCGAGAAGCTGTACCTGGCGCGCAAGGAACGGGGATTTGTAATTCTCGGCATCCCCTCTGATGATTTCGGACAGGGGGAACCCGGGTCGAATCCAGAGATCAAGCGGTTCTGCAGGCGAACGTACGACGTGACGTTCCCGATGATGTCCAAGGTATTCGTCAGAGCGAACCCCCGTCTTCCGCTTTACGAATACTTGACGGACGAGCGTCAGAATCCGACGACCGGCGGAGAGATTCGGTGGAACTTTACGAAATTTCTCATAGGCAGAGATGGCACAATTCTGGCTCGGTTTGAACCCGCAGTGACGCCCGAAGATCCGGCGTTGGTGCAGGCGGTAGAGAACGCTTTGCAATAGACGAGCATTTGTGCTCGCTGCAATGTTCAGCCGAACGCTTAGACACAACGTCCTTAGCGGCTGAGGACACCAAGCATTCGGAATTGATCGTATCCGCTTGCCCAGTAGGTATGCCCTGCGGGAAGAGCTCCAATGGGCATTGCACCGAAGATTCAAAGTGCGAATGTTGTGAACGATCGGCGGAGCTTACGGCGTTTCTCGTTCCCTATCCACCGGCGGTGGGCTAAAGCGCGTGACACCAGCAACTTGCGATCGCTTGCAAGGAGTGAACACAGTTCATAGTGCAGGGATCATTGTAGTTCCTGATCACCCGGTCGTGGCCAATCTCAGCAAAGCCGACTTTACGGACAAAGTGGCATAGTTTCGCCCTCCACTTCGCTGTTACGAAGGAGAAAACGCCAAAGCCTATATGAAAACGCGACCCCTTTGAGGTTCAACTGGGGGCTTCATGCCTTCCGATGACGGAGGCTTGTATTCTCGATCGTTCGCAAGGCCGTCGTTAGCTACAGCGAAGCATCAGCAGGGCCAATCACGACGGTTAATGAGACTCCAATTCTAGCTTAATCACGGCTAGACTGTTCATCATGGCTCGGCTTTTCATTTCGTATGCCTCAGCCGATAAGGCATTTGCGCTCAAGCTTACGGTCGATCTCAAGCAACTTGGGCATGAGATCTGGATTGACCAATTCGAGATCGACGTGGGTCACAGTATCATCTCCGCGATGGAGTCCGGCCTTAAGTCCGCTGACTATGTGGTGCTTGTGTTATCTCCCGACGCAGTCAAATCACGATGGGTAGAGCAGGAATGGAAAGCGAAATACTGGCAGGAGGTCGAAAGCGGAAAGACCCGTCTGTTGCCTGTGCTTCTTCAGGATTGCGCTGTTCCTCCATTTCTGCAGCATAGAAAACAGGCAGACTTCCGCTCGAACTATGCCGTCGGCTTAGCTAACTTGACCAAGGCAGTAGTTCGCTTTTCAGAAAACACAACGACGGATCTCCCGTTGGCCACATCGCCCCCGGTCGCTCGATATTTCTGAGCTTTTGACCAACGTCCAGTCCGCTTCCGCCTCGGTGTCCGAGTGCATTGCTCGAGCGCTGTCCATAGCGATTGACGGAGGAGATACGGAGTTTGAAAAGTTCTGTCGGCACGAACTTGGTGGATGGCCTACCGATGCCATCACAGATCCGGCGTTGATCGGTCACCGGCAGCTTCGCGTCATCCTCTCGCCCTTCGGAGAAATAAACCCTGAATACGGTGGTTGGGATGACGAATATGCGAACGCCTGGGCTGAGATGGAGAGTGGGAGGGAACGATTTTTCCCACGCAATTTAATCTTAGCGTGGCCCGTCTCAGCCCTGGAGTCGGCCGCGCGTGGCATAAAAAGGAAGGGCCTCATTCGATTTCAACTACGCAAAGGTTCACTTTTGAACGATTGCAAAGATCCCGAGACGACGGTAGTTGCCTACGCAAGAAGCAACGCCTACGATGTCGTTCTCGACAACATTAGACAGCAATTGACGACTCGACTTCTGAGGCAACTTCCAAGCAGTGTACTTGAGTAGTCCCCAGAGGCAGCGAATGCGGCACTAACATTGCCAGCTAACGCGCTACAAACTAGTCTCCGCAACGCCGACAACCCGTCAACTTGGATTTGTAAACGCGCGCCGTCACACACGACCTATCCGATTCGCGACTCAGTTTCAGAGGAGCCTGTGATGCAGGAGTAATTCCGACCTTCGCTTCTGGTGGTGACGGAATCCCTGGTGACTACTACGGGAGCATCGGGTCAGCTCACAATGTTTGTCTCAACTGATCAGCAGGGCCGAAACTTGCAGTCTCGGCCCTCATGGCGATCCAGATGGCATATCAGTGGTCGTCATCCTCGCAACATTCGCCACGGCCTTCGTGCCGGTGGCATGGTGTGGCAAGGAACGCATGCACTTCGCCGTTGATCAGGCCTTGGCCCGCGATCTGACCGAAGGAATTGATGCCTGCTGCGGACTGAAGCATCCAGGGTGAATCCTTTGGAATCAGGTCATTGAGATCGACCATCACGTCATGTTTCCAGAGAAACGCGTGGGAATTCCCGTCGCTGTCGAACATCAAGCCGACTATCTCCCGCCGGTCGTTGATGATCTTGCAGCAAGGAGCGATCGCTCTAAGGAACCCCTCTGGTGGCGTTAGTTCGACCATCCTCCGGGATTCCGGTGTCCAGAGAAATGGGCGCGGTAAACCATCGGCATTCGCCGCTGTTCCCGCAACATCGCCGCGATTGTTGATCGCAGAGGCACCTGCCCTCGAACCGCCCAAAGATCCAAGGTCGACCGGCGTGCCATCGCGCTCCCAGAGAACGGCGTGAGGAGATCGAACGTAAGGCGGCGGCGTGGTATTCCTGCATACGCCTGAGCGGCCTACAACCTGGCCACGATCATTGATTCCGAAAGCCGAGGCTACGGTGTCGTCTCCAAGTGGCGAGAGCTTGTGAGCGTCGCCGTTGGGTTCCCACACAACTGACTGAAACTGGAAGCCCGCAGTTGTTGCGGCAGCGCAATCGGAATCGTACACGTCAGTGTCCGAGAAGCCCACCACCTGCCCTCGATTGTTCATGTCGAGTGCGTAGGAATTATTGCCGCCCGGAAGAAGGTCGAGTAGCAGGAGCCGGCCGTGCTTCCAGGTGGCGGCCCGGCACTCCAGGTTCGTCCCAAACGCGCAGACATCCTCGCCTTGGCGACTCATGTTTGCCGTTTCCGAGTCGATTACGGCTAGTTTCGACAAATTGCTTGCGGCGCCCACACTATTCTGCCCACCTAGTGTGCCAAGGCTGAGCAGGTGCCCACGATCCCAGAGAAACGCAGTCTGCGGAGCGTTGACGATCGCTTGCGATGGGTCCCCGTTTTGGTTGGGAGTGGCGGAGCCGCCGGAAACCACGCCCGCATCATTTAGGTTGTACGAAAAGCTGTACGGTCCTCCCAATGTCCCGAGGTCTTGAACCCCGTATCGAGGAAACCCATCCGCAGAGCGGGTTTTTGCCGCCTGCTGTGCTAGCACGAATGCTGGAAAGATGAGCGCCAGGACCAGTACTGGACTGTAAAGAGATCGCCGAATGTGATGTATTCTCATAAAGCCTCCTATGGCCTCAACCGGATTAGCGGGGAACGTCCACGAGATCTGTCATAGGGGCAAGCTTTTTTTACTACCATCGCGTGGCCAGGTCTGGGCATGACTCCGGAATCTACGCACCAGATCACAGCGCTCTTACAGGCTTGGAATCTGGGCGACCAGCAGGCGCTAGAGCAATTGATGCCGCTGATCTATGACGAGCTGCACCGGGCAGCGCGGCAATGTATGGCCCGAGAGCGGGGCGCGGACCCACTTCAGACGACAGCTCTGATTAACGAGCTGTATATAAGGATGGTGGATTTGAAGCGGGTGAACTGGCAGGACCGGGCCCATTTTTTTGCGCTTTGCGCCAGGCAGATGCGCCGTATCCTGACCGATTTGTACCGAGCAGGAGTGTGCGACAAGCGAGGAGGAAAGCAGAAGCCAATTACCCTGGATGCATCGACAATCTGTGCGCGTGACCCAAGGCGCGATTTGATGGCCATCGACGAAGCGCTGGAGCGGCTGGCACAAATGGACCGTCGTAAGAGCCAGGTTGTGGAGCTCCGATTTTTCGGCGGCTTGAGCGTAAGGGAGACCGCCCAGGTTCTGTGTGTCTCGGTAGAGACAGTAATGCGGGACTGGAAGTTTTCCAAGGCTTGGCTGCTGACTGAACTGGAAGGATAACCGGGCGACATGCACCAGGAGCGCTGGCGACGGATCGACGAGCTCTTTCACTCGGCGTTGGAACTGGACGGCAATCCCCGAGCTGCGTTCCTGGAAGAAAGCTGTTCGGGAGATCCCGGCCTGCGAATGCAGGTGGAAGCACTCCTGATTCACTACGACGATAGTTTTCTCGAAGAGCCGGCCTTAGAACTGGCCGTGCAGCAACGGCGAGAAAACGCTCAGCTCCCGGCGATCAAAGGCGAAATGGTGGCCCACTACCGAGTGGGAGCGAAGCTCGGGAGCGGAGGCATGGGCGTGGTCTACGAAGGACAAGACCTGAAGCTCGGCCGTGGAGTGGCGTTGAAATTTCTCTACGATGATCTAACGCGCGAGCGGCAAGCCATAGGCAGGTTGGAGGTCGAGGCGCGGGCGGCATCAAGCCTGAACCACCCTAATATCTGTACGATCTACGCTATCGAAGAACACCGGCGCCAGCCGGTACTCGTCATGGAATTGCTCGAAGGCGAGAACCTGCACCAGCGCATGAAGGCGGGAGCGATCAGTACCGAAGAGCTGATAAGGCTCGGAACGCAGGCCTGCGATGCGCTCGGCGCTGCACACAACAAGGGCATTGTGCATTGCGACATCAAGCCGGCGAACATATTTGTTACCCGCGAGGGCAGGTTGAAGCTGCTGGATTTCGGAGTAGCGAGATGGATGTTGGCAGGCGATTCCAAAGAACGACGGGACCGCGTCGCAGGCACGATGCTGTACATGTCCCCAGAGCAGCTGCGAGGAGACGAAATCGACGGGCGCACCGATCTGTATTCGCTGGGCGTCGTGCTGTACGAGTTGGTGACAGGAGTTCGCCCGTTCGAGCGAAGCAGTGTTCTACGGACGGCTGAAGCCGTGCTCAACGATGAGGCCGTCGCGCCATCAAGTTTGAACCCGGCCTTGCCGGCAAACCTGGACCGCGTGATCGGCAGGATGATCAGGAAAGATAGGGACCGGCGATACGGATCGGCAGCGGATGTGTCGCGGGATCTGCAGTCGCTCAGCGAGTCACAGACGCGGACGACGCGGAAATGGAAAATCGCGAGTGTCGGCGCGGGTATGGCTCTGGTGTGCGGAGTCACTGCGATGTTCTTTGAGAGTCACCGAGCTCCCGTTTTGACGAATAAGGACACGATAGTGCTCGCCGAGTTTACAAACAAAACCGGTGATCCGACATTCACCGATACCCTGCGCCAGGGTCTGGCCGTACAGCTTCAGCAATCACCGTTTCTGAGTCTTATTTCTGATGACCGCACTCGGCAGATGCTTCGGCTCATGGCGAAATCTCCAAACACACCTTTGACTACAGAGATCGCGCGCGAGGTTTGCCAAAGAACCGAAAGTTCCGCTGTGCTGGACGGCTCGATCACGAGTCTTGGAAGGCGTTACCTCCTGTTGTTGCGTGCACAGGACTGTCGCACGGGAGATCTGCTCTTTTCGGAGCAGGTGGAAGCGACGGCGAAAGAAGACGTGTTCCACGCCATCAGCCAGATGGCGCGCAAGTTCCGCGCTCGCGTTGGGGAGTCGCTTGCCACCATCGAGAAGCATTCGACCCCGCTTTCACAAGCGACAACGCCATCACTCGAAGCGTGGAGGGCATTTAGCGAAGGGTGGAGGGTCGGGATGCAGGGAGGGCATGCTGCCGCCATCCCCTTCCTGAAACGAGCAATCGAGATCGATCCGAAGTTCGCGAGTGCCTACGCATTCCTTGGACGGGACTACAGCGCGATCGGGGAAATGGAGCAGGCTCGTGAATATACAAGGCGGGCTTATGAAACGCGGGAACGCGCTAACGACCAGGAAAGATTTTTTATCGACTACTCCTATGACCGGCTGGTGACCGGAAACCTTGAAAAGGCCATGGACACGTGTGAGCTGTGGACACACATGTACCCGCGCGATGTGCGCGCACATTCGCTATACGGTGCAACGGCTAAAGTGCTGGGGAGATTCGAGAAGACGATGGAGGAGGAGAAAAAGGCCCTGGAGGTAGATCCGGACCACCCGCATGTATACGTTCACCTCATCTCTCTTGCTCTTTATCAGTGCAGCTTTTCGGAAGCGCGACGCTGGCTGCAGACGGCCTCAGAACGGCAACTTAACGTCCCCGAGTTTTTGATGCTGCGCCACCTGATGGCATTCCTGGAGGGAAACCAACGCGAGATGGAGACCGTCGCGGCCGAGTCAGAGCATCGGTCGGAGATCCAGGACTGGATCTGGGGCGAACGTGCCCAAGTGCTGGCGTTCTCGGGACGGCTGCAAAACGCAAGGATGATCTCCCGCCATGCCGTGGAAGTGGCGCTGGCGGCCAACCGGCGGGAGAGTGCGGCGCAGCACGAGGCAGCCGCGGCAGTACGCGAGGCGCTCTTCGGAAACGCGGCGGCAGCGCGGATGATTGCGGCGAGAGCGCAACGGCGCTCGCGGGGACAGGACGTCGAGTACGGAGCCGCACTGGCATACGCTTTTGCCGGCGACTCGGCTCAGGCGCTGTCATCAGTAAAAGAACTGGAGCGGCGATATCCCGAAGACACGCAAGTGCGATTCAGCATTGTTCCCACGATACGGGCCATAGTTGCCGTCCAGGGCGGCGATCCAACCAAGGCGGTTGATCTGCTAGGCACTGCCTCTCGTTATGAGCTTGGCTTTCTGGGTTGCTGCTCAGTTGGTTTCGTCGGTTCGTTGTACCCGATCTATGCGCGCGGCGAGGCTTATTTAGCATTGCATCGCGGTTCGGACGCAGCGGGCGAATTCGAAAAGATTCTTCATTACCGAGGCCTTGCTGGTTCAAATCCCATCGGAGTGCTGGCACATTGGCGAAGGGGTAAGGCGCTGGCAATGGCAAAAAATAATCTGGAAGCGAAGGCCGAGTACGAACAATTTTTATCGTTCTGGCGTGAAGCGGATACACAAGTGCCGGTACTGCGGCGTGTAAAGGCCGAATATCGGAAACTCTTGGCTAAGAGCGATTGAAACGCTCTCACTTACGTGCGTATGCCAGCCAGAATACCTGTTCTCCGCAATGGTAGTACAGCACTTCTGGTTGACAGTCTCTGTGCTCCTAAGTGGTACTGCCAGGGACAATGTCCGGCGTGGTTTCGTCCGCCATCTCATTCGATGCGGGTTAAGCATATGGAAAGTCGCCGGCCTGGGTACATACAATGGCCTTCTCTGATGGCAATTGTGCTTCGTTGGTCAATAATCCGACAGAACTAACCCTTCGGCAGATAGATCCGCACTGGTCGCCAAGGATAGAGTAATCGCCTCGTCGCGCCACTTTGACGGTTAACGCGCTTCGCGCGGATTTGACTTGCGCAAACGATCCGGAACTCCGCACCTAGGACATCAGCCATGTGAGCTTGGCGGTTGGCTAAATCCCAGATCTGATCGGCGTTTTTCGTTAGCAATCTGCTATTCTCACGCTCGGTTCGAGGATATTACACGGGTACCGCCTCGCCCGACGAAACGCGGCGTAATGTCACTGCTCGGTCGGCTTTGGCTTAGTACTTCGGAAAGAGACATTTATGGCGGAAAGTCTATTGACGCGCTTTGAAGGGGATGCCGGCTGTGCACGATTGAAGACCGCTCTGCAAGAACAGGTCATCTTGTTAGGTAACTCAGTCGCCAGTGGCGAGGTGGCGCGGCTGTCCAAATTGCGCGAGGTGCCAGCGAACGAAATCCTGATTCAACAAGACGGGGTGGACAACGACCTGTATTTTGTCCTTTCCGGCGCTTTCGCGGTCATCGTGAACGGGCGCAGGGTCGCGATCCGTCGCGCGGGCGAACATCTGGGTGAGATGGCGATTGTCGATCCTGCTGCCCGGCGCTCGGCCACCGTAATCGCTTCTGAGGTGAGTGTGGTCGCGCGGATCAACGAAGCCGATTTCCTTGCTCTTGCCGATCGCTTCCCGACAGTGTGGCGATTGCTGGCTCGCGAGTTGAGCCGAAGACTTGACGAGCGCAGGAAGTTCCACGCGGAGCCTAACGAAAAACCTATCCTCTTCATCGGCTCATCGAGCGAACAGCTTTCGGTCGGCGAGGCGATTGTACGGCAGTTCCCCGCAGACCTGGCGTCCGTCACGCTGTGGTCCAAGGGCGTCTTTGGAGCATCGCGTTTCCCTATATGGAGGACCTCGAAGCACGGCTGAAAGCGGCCGACTTCGCACTGCTTGTCGCAGGCGGGGATGATGAGGTTACGAGCCGCGGTACGGTATCGAGCACGCCCCGCGATAACGTGATATTCGAGGTCGGTCTCTTTATGGGTGCGTTATCGCGGCAGCGAACATTCATCCTGACGCCGAAAGGCGTCGCGCTCAAGCTTCCGACCGACCTTTTGGGTATCACGCACTTACGATTTGATCCCGGAGCTTACGATCCGGACGCGGCTGTCGAAACCGCGGTCGCCGATTTGGCCGAAATTGTAAAGCGCGACGGGCCGCGATGAGTGCTTATACAGAAGGAACGGTGCTGTTATGAGCTTACTTGAAGAAATGGGGGAAGAGGTCGCAGACGTTTTTTCCGAGCAGTGGAGTGCTCCCGACGCGAGAATTGTTCCCGATCCCGAAGACCTGCTTCTGTCCAATGACGCTCGGTACTTCAAAAGAGCCACGATCCTCTATGCTGATTTGTCGGGTTCGACTAATCTGGTCGCTCAGGAGAGCTGGCAAGTTGCCGGGGAGGTTTACAAGACTTATCTGCTCTGCGCGGCGAAACTCATTAGATCACTGGATGGTGTGATCTCTGCCTATGACGGGGATCGGATTATGGGCGTCTTCATCGGCGATTATCAGACCTCCAGCGCCGCGAAATGCGGGCTCAAGATCAACTGGGCGGTTCGCAACATCATCAACCCGGCCCTGAAGGCTCAATATCCGAATAGTAGTTACGAAGTTAAGCAGGTCGTGGGGATCGATACGAGCGAGATCAGGGCCGCTCGGATTGGTGTTCGGGGCGGGAATGATCTCGTCTGGATCGGAAGGGCCCCGAATTATGCCGCGAAGCTCACCTCCTGCCGTGACGATTACCAAACCTGGGTTACTGCCGATGCTTTCAACAAACTCAGCGATGAGGTGAAGCACGGCGGAAATCCGCGTCGTCTGATGTGGCACACATTCAGCTGGACAGCCATGAATGATCAAGCTGTTTACGGAAGCAACTGGTCGTGGGCTGTCGGCTGAAACTCGGGTTCGTTTGCTGCCTGACATGATCAGATGAGCGGCTGCCGCATCGCCGGAATCCCGGATTCTATATGTTGTGTGCCGACCGGAAGGATGCCAGAGCTCTGAGCGAAAACTGATCTCGCCAGTGTCCTCTGAGATTACTCCCGAGAAGTCGGCCAGTGTCCGCCAAAGCCGTGATTGGATGCGACCGCAGTCATGCATCAGAGGGTAATTCGAAGCTTCCTGCCAAATCGAAGCGAAGCGCGGCACACGGACAAGTAACGTGAGCCACAGGCAAATTTCCCGAGGCTTTTTACGCTCGCCAAAATCGATTGACGGCTCCGGTGCGCAGCCTTACAATCGCTTCATATCATGAGCAGAGCCCGTCTGTTGTGCTTATCCGTCCTGGTCGGGATTTGTGTGCCGAGCCATCTTCTGTCGCAGAACTCCCCCCCGAAGAACCCGCCGCAGGTAACGCCTGCGGGCGTTACGTTCGCCGCGCCCCCAGGTTGGTCCGTCTCTTCTACCTCATCAGCTATTTCTGTCACAGCGCCGGAAGGTGACAGCCACGTTGCCGTTTTGGACGAGAAGGCGTCCGACGCCGCCACTGCGATTGCGCAGGCTTGGGCTACTTACAAGCCGGACTTCAAAAGGCCATTGCGGACCTCAACTGACATACCCGACCACGACGGCTGGATCACGGGGAAACAGTTTATATACGAAACCTCTCCGAATGAGAAGGCGGTAGTGGCAGCAATTGCGCTCCGTGCAGGCGATAACTGGACGGTGGTGCTGCTGGATGCTTCTGACGCAACGATGGGAAAACGTGGCGCTCAAGTCGAGTTGATATTGGGTAGCCTTCGTCCCAAGGCATATCAGCGTGAGTCGTTCGCCGGACGCGAAGCCATGCCTCTTGATAGCGAACGGATCGAGGCATTGCGTAGCTTCGTTGAAACTGTCGATGAAAAAGCTCGACGTGCCCGGGGCTGGTTTTGCGCTGATCGATCAAGGCAAGGTTGTGTACGAAGGCGGTATCGGAGTAAAGGAACTGGGCAAACCGGATCAGGTCGACGCAAACTCGCTTTTCATGGCTGCGTCGAACACCAAAGGCATGACCACGTTGATGCTGGCCAAATTAGTCGATGCAAAAAAACTGCAGTGGGACGAGAGAGTGACCAAGGTCTATCCCGATTTCAAGCTTGCCGATGCAACGGTCACGCAGCAGATCGAGATCAAACACTTGATCTGCGCCTGCACCGGTATGCCCCGGCAGGATCTCGAGTGGCTGTTCGAATACAAAAAGTTTAAGCCGGCTTCGACCTTCACGCTGCTCAGCGGCATGCGACCCACAAGTAAGTTCGGTGAAGTTTTTCAATACAGCAATTTGATGGCGGCTGCCGCCGGGTACATTGGCGCGCACGTGTACGAGCCGGCGGTAGAAGCGGGTGCGGCGTACGATCGGGCGATGGAGGCCGAGATCTTTGAGCCGCTAGGCATGAAAAACACCACGTTCGATATGGCAAAGGCTCAGCACGCCGACTTTGCCAGTCCACACTCCGATGACATTGATGGTCACACCAAGTTCATCAAGATGGATCAGAACTATTCAGTCGTTCCGTTCCGGCCGGCGGGCGGTGTTTGGACTTCAGCACATGATCTGGCGCAATATGCATTGCTGGAGCTTCGGCGCGGAAGACTCGCCGATGGCCGCGAATTTGTTTCCGAGGAGAATTTGCTGATGCGTCGGAAGCCGCAAATTCCCATCGGCGAAGACGAGACCTATGGAATGGGTCTGGAAGTGAACAACCATTGGGGCATTCCCATTGTTCATCACGGAGGCAGTCTCTTCGGCTACAAGAGCGATTGGATGATATTGCCCGACGCGGGGATTGGAGCCGTGCTGCTGACCAATGCCGACAGGGGCGGGGCTCTCCTGAGCCCCTTAATGCGCCGGTTGCTGGAAGTTGTTTATAACGGCAAACCCGAAGCCGTGGCTTCGATTGAAGCAGACGCCTCGAATTACCGGACGGTGGTAGGGAAAGAAAGGGCACGCTTGACGTTCCCGGCGCCCGAGGATGAAGCGTCGAAATTAGCGCCACACTACGTGAATGAGCAACTAGGCAATATACGGGTCAGGAAATCGGGCGAGCAGACCATTTTCATATTGGACGGCGGCGAGAGCCGCATGGCGACCCGCAAAAACGACGACGGCACCATCTCGTTCATCAACGCCGATCCGCCGCTCAGCGGCTTTGAGTTCGTCAAAGCCGAGAAGGACGGAAAACGTGCCCTGATTGTGCGCGATGCACAACACGAATACGTGTTTGTCGAGGTGAGTTAGCGTGCTTCGCTTTGACTGCTTCGTGAGATAGCTGAAGGAGCCGTCACCCTTTACCGGATCTAGAGCGGGCACCACGAAGGCTTGTTAACTTGCTTTTACCTGGCGCGAAGTCGGCTCGTCGAAGAAGCGTAAGCCAAGTAGGGACCGGAAAGTCGGCATCGCGACTGCAATAGAGGACGGTTTGATTGGTGCAAAAAAGGGCAGCCTATCCAACTGATCTCCTACAAACCGGATTTCGGGATATGAGAGATCCGCATCTATGACTAAAAGCCCGTTGCGCGACGAGGTGGATGCGCATTATCTCGGAAAGGGGAAGCCTTGTGACGAAAACAGACGCTCGTTCTATTCAACCGCCCCGGCGCGGCTTCGGCGGTAATGGCATTTCAATGAAGTCGAAACTTCCTGGCGTGCCCCACCGGTCATTGCTGTTATCTCTGCCCAGTGGTTACTTACAATCGGCCGAATCTGGGATGACTATGGGGTTCGTCGCACAAGGCTCGACGGGCTCAACTCTTCACGCCCTTATCCGGATTCCAGGTACCTTGCAGCTTGCGCACGTATACAATCTGGCCGATGTGATACGCATTGTGGGCGCAGAGATTGCCAATGGTGTTCGCCCATTTGGCGAGCTGCTGGTCGTCAGCCGTTTCGACAAGTTTTTCAAGCTCGGTCATGACCTGGTCGAGTTGATTGACGATGTCGGCCCACTGCTTGCTGTCGAACTTGTCAAACGTTTCCGTGTTGTCGCCTGTAAACTTGTCATTCTTGACGCCTTGAAGATTGTTCAGATTGCGCCGATTCCAGAACAGCAAATGGTAAGCGAGTTGCCCTGCTGAATGGCCGCCCTTGGGAGGCTGCCAGTTGGCCTGTTCGGCCGTTAGGCCGTCGACGGCGGTGTTGATCGGGACGAACCATTCGGCCTTGTTGTGAGTGGTGCGCAACTCGTGCAGCAGCAGGCTCCGTAATGTAGCCGGTTGTGGCTGAGTCTGACCAGATAGCGAAAGTGTTGGCAGGGCGAGGAGCAAGAGAAGAAAGGGGAGGCGCGATTCCAAACGAGTTCTCCTTGCAGGAAGTGGTACTCGATATCATAGCCGAAGAGCCGAGGTTCTTTCCCGCCCTTTACAGATTAGGTCACTGGGAGAACAGCCCTTTCCACGGGTTGTTCAGCCTCGCGTTCCAGAAACGGCATTCTAGCCCACCAATTCAGCCAAACACAGTTGGCCGCATTCGTAACGGGAAGTCCCGTTGTGGCCAGTTTGGAGTTGATCGTATCGGGGGATAGTTGCAACTCAGGTGGGGATTCCTGAATCTCAATCTGCTCTAAGCATTTCGACTGGATTGATACGTTGCGCGCGAACAAAAGCGGGGGCCGCTGCGCCGACCGCGGCCGCAGTGATAATGAGAAACGGGATCAGGAAAATGGCGGGATCGGCGGCGCTCGCCCGGTACAGTATCGACTGAATGTATTGAACCGACAAAACTCCCGCGGCATATCCAAGAACCGCGCCGAGTGCCACGACTGCGAAGGTGGCAGAAGTTACTTCCTGGAGGATGTGCCAGTTCTGCGCGCCCAGCGCGATCCGGATGCCGATGTCGCGGCGCTGTTGAAGCACCGAAAAATCGAGAACGCCATACAAACCAACGGCGGCGAGCACCACCGCGACAACTGCAAAGAATCCAGCCAGGATAGAAAGCAGCCGTTCGCGGACAGTTTTTGATTGAACGATTTCGTTTTGTGTCCGAATATTCGAAACGCGAATTTCGGGGCGGACGAGCGTCACCTCTTTGCGAAGAAATGCGGCGAGGCTGAGAGGATCGACGTCTGGCCTTGTACGGACGACAAATGTTCCGCGACCGGCTGGCTGCTGATCGCCAGTGGCAGTCAGGGCCCGGTAAGGGACGTAAAAGATCGGTCGAATCGGGATGCGGAGATTGTCGCGATATCGAGCATCCGCGACAATGCCAACCACTTGCATGCGAACCGGGGCACCGGGGCCAGCGATCATATCAAATGACTCGCCCAGCGGAATCGCGTTCGCGAAGAATTGCTTCACAAATGCCTGGTTGACGATAGCGGGCCCAGGTCCGGCCTCTCCGGCCCGGAAATCACGGCCACTCAGGAGCGGGATCTTCATTTCCCGGAACCAGCCGTCAGAAACCATGAAGCGGTCGGCGAACACATTCGAAACCACGCCGCGAGTTGAGATGGCGGAATTGGCGGTCTCGCCGCTCATCAACGGCCACGCAGCGAGCGCGACAGATTCGACTCCGCGAATGGTGCGAAGACGGTCCGCGATCTGTTCCCAGTAGACCGGCAGCTGGGGACGCCGCGCGACGCTCTCCAGGTTCAGGATTTGAGCCGGAGAGTAGCCGAGCGGCTGGTGCGACAGACGATCAAACGATCTCAGAAACAATCCGGCGATGAGCACGACGGCGAAACAGAAAGAGACCTGCACCATGCTCAACGCATGCATGATGACGGCGACTATGAGACCGATCGCCTTGCTTCAGCGCGAATGAAGGCGCGGCGCCGGCAGCACGGAATGCCGAGGGAAGCCCGAGCAGAAAGGTCAGCAGCAGGCTTAAGCAGATGAGGAACCCGAGCAGCCGGAAATCAAAGGTGAGGGTGAGCCGGACGGGATTCTCCGGTGAATTAATGAGGCCAACAAGAAATGGAGTCGCCCATGAACTGAAGAGCGCTCCGGCGATGCTTGCGAGTCCGGCAATCCAGGCGCTGTCAAGCCAGACAAGCATGATTAGCCGTGCGCGGCCGGCGCCGAGCGAAACGCGAATGGCCATCTCGCGCGAGCGGGCGACAGCGCGTGCAGTCATGACGTTGGTGAGATTGGCGATGGCGATGAGTAAAACCAGCGTGACGAGGATGGCAAGCGCAAAAAGAGAATCGCGGTAGTCGCGTTGGAGATTGGAACGGCCTGCGGCGGCGGGCTCGACCAGCAGTGTCTCGTTAAAGAGCGCTCGCCTTTGCATCGGCGTGAGCGTCGCGGATTTTGCGCGTTCCGTTTGGATGGTGTAGTAGACCGCCGCCAGCCGGTCCCGAACCGGAGCCGGAGAAACCCCGGGACGCAGTTGAATCAAAATTCGCAACCAGAAGTTGTTCCAACTTCTCAGCGTCGTTGGATTCTTCATCATCATTGGCAGGAAGATGTCGACGGAAGCGCCGGTCTCGGTGCCAGTGAATCCAGCGGGGGATACGCCGACGATCTGATAGAGGCCGTCGCCCAGACGGAAGGTTTTGCCTACGACTCGCGGATCGCGGCCGAATCGTGCCGCCCAATAGTCGTAAGAAATGACGGCAACGGGATGGGCGCCGGGTTTCAGGTCATCACTTCCAGCGAGAAGCCGTCCGAGTGCGGGTTTTAAGCCGAGGATGGCGAACATGTCTCCAGAGACGAATTGCGTGAAGGCTTTTTCCATCTCGTCATCGGAGCTGTAGGTTAGATCCGAACGGTCCGTGTAGGAAACAGCCGTCAGTTTCGCTTGATCTTGAACCGCCTGCTTCATCCGCTCGAACGACGGGTAGGAATTGCTGTCGTACGTGGAAATACGACTCTCATCGATGTTTGGGCTGCGGAACTCCACGACGAAAAGGCGCTCGGGACTCCCTACCGGCAGGGGCCTAAGAAGCAATGCCTCGATCAGCCGGAAAGCGGTGACGCAGGCTCCAGCGGCAAGCGCCAGAGAGAGAATTGCCGCAGCCGATATGATTTTCGTTTGCGTGAGCCGGCGCAGGGCATAGGTTGCATCAGAACGAACGTTTGCGAGAAATGTCAGCCAAGTATTCACAGAGATCGAGAATTTACGTTTAGTAATACCGGCACTGACCGATTCGGTTACAAACTATTTCACTAGACCAAGCTGAAGACTTGACGGATTAGGAACGGGAAGTCGGCGAGTAGCTGTCAACTTCCAGACGGTGCGTGACTTCGACCGCAATCCTAAGGTTTTGGTAGGCACAGCTTCAAGGCAGCCAAGGGCGGAAAAGTTGCTAACCCAACGGCCGCTCGAATCGTATAGGGCCTAGAGATCCAATGATTCGGATAACGCCACTCCTCATCGTCCTCGGCACATGCGTTGCCCTCGCGGCTGCGCCCGCACCACCGGGAAAACTGGTTGATCTGGGTGGTCACGCCCTTCATGTGTACTGCACTGGGCGGGGCAGGCCCACGGTCGTCGTCGAAAACGGGCTTGGCGATTTCTCGTTCGATTGGATGCTGGTGCAATCCCGCGTCTCGCGTTTTAGCCGCATCTGCACTTACGACCGCGGCGGGTATGCGTGGAGCGATTCCGGGCCGAAGCCCCGCACCTTCGCGCAATTGAACCTGGAACTGCACGACGCTCTGGCGAAGCTGGGCGAACATGGGCCCTTCGTTCTCGTTGGCCATTCTTTTGGCGGGCCCGTAGTGAGAAACTTCGCCCGGGTCTACCCGGCCGCCGTCGCGGGCATCGTGTTCGTCGACGCGGCTCACGAAGGGCAACGCGTCGGCATCGGGGGCGGGAAGACCATCCGGCTTGGCGAGGGGGCGAAAGGCAGAGATATACCGGCTCCCCACGAGGACACGCGCGCTTCAGACAAGCCGACGGTCCGGGCTGAAGAGTTGCCCGACCAAGTCAAACACCTCGACGCGATGTATAAGGTTCTGGCTCCGGATCAGCAGACGATGCATCTCTGGGCGCAGGGATTACCTGGAGTCTATGATGCCGAGAACAGCGAAACGCAGTGGTCGGAGGAGTACTTCGCGAAATGGCTGGCGACGCCCCAGGCGGGAGTGCTGGGGGCAATTCCGTTGATCGTCCTGACCCGGGTAAACGGCGGATACAGGGATGGCGGCTCCGAGATCCCCGCCGCGCAGCGGGAGAAGGAGCGCCAAGAAGGTCAGGCAAAGCTCGTACTGCTATCGTCCAATGCTAAACAAGTCCTCGTCCACAGCGGCCACAACATGCATTTGGAAGCGCCCGAGGATGTTGGCAACGCAATCCGGGAAGTGGTGGGGGCCGTGCGGCATCACCGCCGGTTGCAACAACCTTGAAAGACACTGAAGCGGTGGGCTGGTCGCGCACTTCGCCAATAGCGGCCTTCCGGGAATTGTTTACGATCTCTACTTCGTAGTGACGATTTCGACGTCGCCGCTCCGCCTCAGGATGTCTACCGCAACCGTCTCCGCATGTCTTTTAAAAGCCAGATCGACGGATGCATTGCCGACCTTGATGTTTCGAATTCGGACAGAGGGCAGCGCTTCGGGCAGCGTCGGGTAAGTCAAATAGATACGAGACTCTTTCGCACGAATAGACAGTCCCAGGCAGGATTGAAGCAGTAGAAAAACGGCGCCGGCGGCCCAGGCTTGCGGCGAACAGGCGACGGGATACAATGTCGGCCCTTTGCCTTGCCGCCTGGGAAAGCCGCAAATGAGTTCCGGCAAGCGATGCAGTTCGGTGAAGATGGAGAGATCGAAAACGCCTAACAGGATCTGCGCTGCCAATTGTTTGTCGCGCGACGACATGCAGCCGAACGCGATCAAGGCATTATCGTGGGGCCAAACGGAACCATTGTGATACGACATCGGGTTATAACGCTTCTCGGTGGTTGCAATCGTTCGAACACCCCAGCCAGAGAACGAGGCGGGCAATTGCAAAGTTTCAATGGTCCTGCGCGCGTGAGCCGGGGAGGCAATATCGGAAAAGAGACACTGTCCGGCATTTGAGCTGCGAATGCGGCACTGGCGCTTCTCTCCATCGAGAGCCAGGGCGAATGTGGAAAGCTCGTCACACCAGAATGCCTCCTCAAACCTTTTGCGAAGCTCGCCGGCTTGGGTCCGCAGCGCTTCGGCTTTATGGTGGAAGCCTAAATCGTCGGCAGCGCACGCGATGCGGGATTTGGCCGCGAACACATAAGCTTGCACTTCGCAGAGCGCGATGGGACCCTTGGCCAGCCGGCCGTTGGCGTGAAAGATGGAATCGTGCGAATCTTTCCATCCCTGCTGGGACAGACCGCTTTCCGTTTGGCGGGCATACTCAACAAAGCCGTCTCCGTCCATGTCGCCAAACGAATCGACCCAATGGAGCGCGGCTTCCAGGTTCGGCCAAATGCTTTTGAGGAACTCTAAGTCCGCAGTCCGCTCATAGTACGCACCGGCTAGAAAGAGAAACAATGGGGTGGAATCCACGCTGCCGTAATAGCGGCCGAACGGCACTTCTCGTAGTTGCGCCATTTCCCCTTGCCGGATCTCGTGCAGGATTTTTCCAGGTTGGGCGTCTCGATCCGCATCCAGGCTCACCGCTTGATTAGCCGCGAGATAAGAGAGCACGCCTTTTGCAACCGAGGGAGCAAGCCAGAGCAACTCGAGCGCGGTGAGGATTCCATCGCGTCCGAAAATAGTGCTGAACCAGGGGACGCCAGCATAGGGATACGGCCCAAACGAAGTGGGCGCGATCAGCATTTCCAGATCGGCGCGGGAACGGTTTATCCAGTCGTTGAACTGTTCGTTCGATGTATAGATGTCCGCGTCCGCAAGGGGCGAAGAAGCGCGTTGATTAGTAACACGCGCCAGGTTTTCGTCGTAATTGTCGGATTTTCGTTTGGTTCCGTCGTTCTCGCATGCAATGCTCAGCGAAAGAGAAAGCTCTTCAGACGGCTTTACATGGATCGAGAATGATAGTTCAGATTCGCTGACGGCTGATGGGACGAGGGAGGAGTGCACGCGCGTGCGCCTCATCACGTTATCCAAGCCGCGATATGAAAACGTAATGCTCGCCTTTTCGACTTCAGTGGGCAAAAGGGCGCCGCGGCGCTGTCTTTCTTGACCGCGAACTTCGAAAATGTCACGGAAATCCGCGCCGAAAGCGATCGTCAGATCTATATCGGCCGCATGCTCACCGTAGTTATGGACGACGAAACGCTCGAAACAAATCCCATCGGAAAGAAACTTCGTCCGGAAAATGTGGAGCGTTCCGCGCGCCAGGGATCTGCCGGAGGGTAGCTCCAAGTCCGGATTCGTGAGATCGATTGCCAGGAGGATATTGTCTTCACGAACGGTGGAACTTAACAGGAGAGGGCGCGCCCCACAGATACGGAGCTCGAGCCGGGAAAGATGCCGAGTGTCCCGCTGAAAAATTCCTTGCTTACCCAAACCGACGGAATGAATATCGCCGGATCGATCAAAAATCGCGAAAGTATCGCCATGCAGCAGGACACGAGTGCGATCATCCGCCAAAGACGAGTTAGCGCGGATATAAAATTGATCTCCAACCTCAATCACGTCGGTCAGGGGGGACGTTTGCGTGGTTGGCACGATGATGAAGCTCCCAATCCGGCTTGCCGACGTACAGCCTCGCCGATACCGGTGATTGAATTGTCACCGATCTCACCAATATAAACCCCGGGGAGCCCTACAAAAATAGCGTGTCTAATGGTGTTGCTGTTCCGAATCTAACATCACAAATGCCGCTCCGGATTGCCCAAGTTTCGCCTTTGGCGGAAGCCGTTCCGCCTGAATCCTACGGTGGGACGGAGCGGATCGTATCATACCTGACCGAGGAGTTGGTTCGGTTGGGCCAGGATGTCACGCTGTTTGCAAGCGGCGACTCCATGACGAAGGCAAAGCTTGTCCCTGTATCCGAGCGTTCGTTGCGGTCCGACCCTAGCGTGAAAGATCCGCTGACGAGAACCATAGTCGAAATTGAAGAGGTCTTGAAACGGACGGAGAATTTCGATCTCATCCACTTTCATGACGGCTACGTGCATTTCCCGTTCGCGCGCCGTTTGCAGATTCCCACAGTCACAACAATGCACGGCCGAATGGATCTTCCCGACCTCGTGCCCCTTTTTCGCGAGTTCCGCGAGGCGCCGCTGGTCTCGATCTCAGATCAGCAGCGCAGTCCACTGCCTTTTGCGAACTGGGTTGCAACAGTGCAGCATGGTATTCCTGAAGATCTCTTTTCATTTCGGCCCGACCCGGAAGACTATGCCGCCTTCGTTGGGCGGATTTGTCCGGAGAAGCGGCCGGATCGCGCTATCGACATCGCAAAGCATTTGGGCATGCCACTGAAGATTGCGGCGAAGGTGGATAAAGCGGATGAGCAGTATTTTGAGGCGGAGATAAAGCCTTTGCTCGACTCTTCCTTAATTGAGTTTATCGGGGAAGTGAACGACTCGCAAAAGAACGTTCTGCTAGGCGGGGCCCGCGCTCTTCTTTTTCCTATCGATTGGCCCGAGCCCTTCGGGTTAGTGATGATTGAGTCGCTTGCCTGCGGCACTCCGGTTATCGCATTCAAGTGTGGGTCCGTGCCCGAGGTCCTGGAACATGGCAAGACGGGATTCATCGTGACAACCATGGACCAGGCGAAAGAGGCGCTTGAAAAAGTTGAAAGTGTCAGCCGTGCCGTTTGCCGGCAGGAGTTCGAACGAAGGTTTACGTCGTCACGAATGGCCGAGAACTATTTGCTGGCTTATGAGCGCCTACTACATGGGCGTGATTCCTGATTGCTATAATTCGGCGCACACCTCTGAAAGGAATTGCACGGATGCCTAAATACATGATTGAAAGAAGCATGCCCGGCGCCGGTGACCTGACGCCACAACAACTCCAGGCAGCTTCCCAAACGTCTTGCGCGGTGCTCCGCGAGCTGGGACCGAAAATCCAGTGGCTGGAGACCTTCGTAACACCGGACAAGGTCTACTGCGTCTTCATCGCACCGAACGAAGAGATGATCCGCGAACACGCGCGGCTAGGAGGCTTCGCGGCCGACTCCATAGCAGTGATCACGGAGGTCGTGGATCCCTCGACGGCGGAATCGTGCAGGACGCTAGCCGGCGCGCTTTCGTGAGCCTGTTTTATTTGGATGGAGCATATCGTTGTCCGGCGCGCGGAATTAAAGGATGTTCCGGAACTGGCAGAACTGTTTCACTGCCTCTGGCCCAAGGCTAGCGTTGCTGAGCACGCAACGGAAGTGACTGCGATGCTCGGCGACAACGTCCGTGGATCTTCACCTGTCGTGGTCTTCTTGGCCGAGGAGTTGGGCGGCAGTCTTATTGGATTCATCGAGGTTGATGTACGCTCGCATGCGGACGGATGCAATCCTTCCCGTCCGGTGGGTTACATCGAGGGATGGTATGTCGCGGCTCCTTACCGGCGGAGACGCGTGGGAGCAAAACTTGTCGCCGCAGCGGAGGATTGGGCTCGAAATGAAGGTTGCGCGGAAATGGCCTCCGATGCGTGGTTGGATGCCGACGCCTCCCAGCGTGCTCACGAAGCGCTCGGGTTCGAGGTGGTGGACCGCTGCGTACATTATCGAAAGGATTTGTGACTAGCGGGCGGTACCGAAACTTACCCGCCGGCGCATAGACGAAAAGCCAACTAGAATAGACGTACCCTATGCGCCCTCTGCTAGTTGCTATCGCTATCCTCGCCCCACTTACCGCCCAGCCGCCGCCACGGAAAATTGCGGCTGTTCGCGTGTTTGGAAATGCCGGCCAGGCGGGACTGTTCATCGCCGCTTCCGATGGGAGCGATGAACGTCCGCTGCTTTCTTCGGCCGATACGGATTACGATCCGGTCTGGGCTCCTGACGGCTCATCGATCGTCTTTACATCTGAGCGGGACGGATCGGCCGAACTCTATCGAGTGAAACCGGATGGCACAGGCCTCGAACGGCTGACGGACAACCCGGCATATGACGACCAGGCAGCATTTTCTCCTGACGGCAAGCAACTCGTGTTCGTGACGACTCGCAATGGCGGACACTCCGTTCTGTGGACCATGGATCTGGCCACGCGCCGCGCTAGACCCCTAACTTCGGGGACCGGCGGCGACTTCCGGCCGTCCTGGTCTCCGGACGGAAAATGGATCGCGTTCTCATCGGGCCGCGGCAACGGATTCCCGTTCAGCCATGGCCGGTGGGAGCGCCTTCAGTTAACCGATATTTATGTCATTGGTCCGGACGGCTCCGGGCTTAAGAAAATTACCAATAACGGAGACTTCTGCGGAAGTCCGAAATGGATGGGCGAGAGCGGTCACCTGCTGGCCTATTGCATGACTGCCGAGCAGACCTTGGCGAATCGCAGGCCGAATCCCGAGCCCGGAAACGACACGCGACTCGTCTCGATCGACATCAGCACTGGAATCTTGACCGATCTCCCATCCGGCCCGGGCGTAAAAATCAATCCTTCCGCATTGCCGGGAAACGACGTTGGCTATATCCGCAAAGATAAGGCGGAGCCTGGATCCGGGATCTACTACACGAGCGGCAAGCGCGGACCGCGCGGCGATATCCGGACCGCCTCGTGGTCGCCTGACGGCAAACAGGTAGTCTTTCACAAGCGTATTAACGCAGCGTTGCCGCCGATCCGGAAAGCGTTTAGCAGCAACCCGAGCTACGAGTTGAGCTTGACAAGCACGATACTGCCAGCTTTCAGTCCTACTGGAGATCAATTCGTTACCAACAGCCGAGCCGGCCAAAATAATTTAGGCGCAAGCCTGGTCGTGACGAACACCGCGACCGGAAGTTCCAAGGTTATTCACGAGGGTAAGAATCGCAATGCGCTAGGGCCGCAATGGTCTCCGGGCGGCGACAGGATTCTGTTCAGCGTCGGCGAGTTCGGCGCGTTTTTCGACGGTTTTCATAGGCTGTTTCTGAAGTCCGCGGACCGCGTGGAGGGTGGAGCGCAAATCGCAATCATCAAGCCGGACGGAACGGGCTTTGAGGAATTGACCAGCGGCGGGCAAAACAACGCGTTCCCGTCATTCGCACCTGACGGTAAGCGCTTCGTGTTCCGGACGTTCGAGAAGGACGGTTACGGTCTGCGGATCATGGATCTCGAAACGAAAGCCATCACGACGTTGACGAAGGAATACGACAACTTCCCGCTGTGGTCGCCACGCGGAGATTTGATCATGTTCTCGCGCCTGGTGGGTGGGGCATACGAGATCTACACGGTCAAGCCTGACGGAAGTTCAGTCAAAGCTCTGACATTCACCCATGGTAATGACGCGCACATGGCGTGGTCTCCAGATGGCGAGTACATCGCGTTCGCCAGCTCGAGGATGGGCTTCAAGGATGAAGTGACGTATACTGATGCGCCCCAGCCATACGGAGAATTGTTCGTGATGCGGTATGACGGGACGCAGATAGAACAACTCACCGACAACCAATGGGAAGACGGCACTCCCGCGTGGCAACCAACTACACGCCTGGCCGGCCGGGCGCTCCCGGAACTAGGGAAAGGCAAAGCGTCAGTTATCTCCAGATGATGCGTACCAACGCAGGACTCGGAGAGCGCGCAGTGTGTTCCAGCGGCTTGCCCTGCCGACACCGGTCTCCATCTCCAATGGAATATGTTCGGGATGAAGGAGGTTGAGCGGCCAGCGCCCGTTCTGGTGGCGGCGCTTCAATCACGATTTCGATGGCCTCACTGACGCGGCTGTCGGGTTTGATTCCTGCATTCCGCAGATAATCGAGTCCGCGCAAGACGTCGTAGTGCCAAAACGTCGGGAACGAGAAGCGGAGCCAGCGTTTGTCGATGACTTCGCCGGTTCGAAGCGAGCGGAACATGCGGCGCTCGAGCAGATAGTTTTCGGCCCTCTTGCGGGCCTTGGTGACGGCCGCCGATTTGCGCCCTGCTCGTTCGTAATCGAGCAGCCCTTCGAGCACGCAGATGGTGGTATGGAACGAAGAGCGCCGGCTTTTGGGTGCTTCGCAGTTCCAGCCGCCATCTTCGAGTTGCTCGCCCAGGAGTTGATTGGCCAGTGCGTCGTTCGGTTCTTTGAAATACGAGCCGATGCGCGAGGATTCTGCCGTTGATGCAGGGCTCCGTTTCGCCGTGAAGGAAAGGCCGGTTGTTGAGCGGCTTAAACACGAGCCGCTTGTCGACGCGGTCGATCATTTTGCGAGCCTGCTTGCTGGCGGGGTCGAGACCGAGGTCCTTCAAGACGACGAGAGTGTAGAGGGTAATAAGCAAGCCTCGGTCCTCCGTTCGGGCCCGCCCCAGTTGCCGGCAGGAGATTGGAGGGCGAGAAGTTGGGCTCCCCAGCCTTCGGTTGCGACGCGAGACCGCTCGGCTGCAATCGCGTCGGGGGCTTCACCGGTGAGGTCCCGCATGACCTGCCAGCGGATGGCCGGGTCAGAATCGAGGAGCCATTTGAGGTGCGCGGGCCGGGGTGCGTAATCGTGTAGGCGCATTGGTCTGTTATAGCAAGTGGCGTGTAAGTTTTGACCCGTGCGCCGAAGCGCTTCGCGGCCAGTAAAACATCTATTTTTCTCTTGCAAAGCGATGGGCGTTGGAGTAAGGTTACTGCGGATGAGGAGGTAGTGTGAACAAACTACTTGCTGCTATTTCTCTTGCGCTTGTCGCTACTCCGTTCGCGGCTGCACAGGCAATGATGGATGACTATCTCGACGTATTCGTCGTGAAGGTCCGGCCGGAAAAGCGAGCCGATTTTGACGCGATCGGCCGAAGGGTTGCCGACGCGAATCGGAAAGGGAAAGGAGATTTATGGACTGCCGTGACAGTCGAGTACGGAGAAAACAACACCGTGCAATTCATAAGCCCGCGGCAAAACTACGCTGCCATCGACTCCGGCATGACCGCGTTTATGAGCGCTATCAAGGCAGGCTACGGCCCGGGTGGTGTTGCCAAGATGATGGCGGATCTCAACAGCACGATTCTCAGCTCACGATCTGAAATTCGCCGCCGACGTTGGGACCTTACCGCAAACGCTCCCACCGATGCAGATGGCTATAACAAGCTCGTTGGAGAAGCGCGGTGGCTTCGCACGATTCGGGTGAGCGTACGGAATGGTCGTGAGGCCGATTTCGAAGAACGCGCCAAGGAGGCAAAAGCGGCCCTGGAAAAAGGAAGCAAATGGGTATATTTCATTTCCCAAGTAATCGCCGGAGCCCCTGGCAACACCTACTATGTGACGACCCTTCAGCCCTCCCTCACCGCGTTCGATTCCGCGCCGAAATTGCCTGAGCTGATGGGCCAGGAGTCCTACGCCAGCTGGGCGAAGGCCGTCGCAGAAGATGAAATCACGAGCGAGACTATCCTGATGCGGATGCTGCCCGAACTGAGCAATGCTCCGGAGGGAATCGTCAAGGTGGCGCCGGATTTCTGGCAACCAAAACGCGCCGCTGCCGCCGTGCATGTCGCGCCTAAGCAGGCCGAAACAGCCATGGCCCGTCAATAAAACATCCGAATCGTATCGAGACGTTATTCCGCGCGCAATGAGCGCTTCGGGCTGGCGGAACCAGGAGTTCCCGCACGGAGGCGGGCTGCCACTTGAAGCCAGGGCACCGTCGGATTCAGGCGGAGGGGCGCGATACGCAGCCATAGACGGCGTACCGCAGCGAAGTTTTCGGCCTTGACTTCCCTACGTGAAATGTAGGACGCTGCTAGACACAGTTTTCCCGGAATGCTTGCGGTCATTTCCATTGTGGTTCGACATTCGGGACAAAAGGAGGCCTTTATGAAAATATCGAGCTTTTTGCTGCTGACTTGCTTGCCGGTGTTGGCATTGGCACAGCCGGCGCAATCCTCGCACTCCGCTCCTCAAGACCTTTCCGGCAATGGCGAGCCGCCAGTACTCGGCGTCCATTGGGCTCGCGGGCTGCAGCCGGATACTCGCGCGCGCGAGGCGGCTAAAAGCGCCAATAAGGCCAAGCAAAATCCCAATATGACTTACCACGGGGGGAAGATCCTGCCCAACACCGTTACGCAAGCCATTTTTTGGGGGACCGGTTGGGCCGGTGATTCGAGTGACAAGATAGTCCGGTATCGAGACATGGTACGAGGGCTTCCGTGACTCCAACTACGCCAAAACCTCTAACGAATACAACGGCTCGAACGGCCAAGTGGGCTCTGGCAGCAGCTATATGCCGGCAGCGTCATCGATACCAGTCCGGCCGCCGGTGGCAATAGCACTTCCGCCATTCTGGCCGAGGTTTGCAAGGCGATCCCTAATCCTGACCAGAGCGGAAACGGTTACTACGCCGTCTATTCCGATGTTCGCCGTGGGCACGCTAACTATTGTGCGTATCACAGCTATGGCGCTTGCGGCGGCAAGCCGGTTCAGTTCGCTTTCTTTTTCAACCTAGATGGCGACGCTGGTTGCGATCCGCAGGACACCTCCGGGCTGCACTCGCAGGGACTTGCCGCGCTGGCAAACGTCAGCGGGCACGAATTGTCGGAGGCGCGGACCGATCCGGCGAGCCCAGGCGCCTGGTACGACTCGAAAGGCGAAGAGAACGGCGACAAGTGCGCCTGGACATTCAATGCCCCACTGGTCACGTTTAGTAATGGGACTCAATGGAAGATACAGGGAGAATGGTCGAATGACGCTTTTAAAGGCGGTACCGGTTACCCCAATAGTTCGGGCGAAAAGGGTTGTATCGACAGCAGCGACAACGCTTAACGCTTCAACGATAGAAACACCAGCGCGTGACCGCTATTTAGAGTGAACAGCGGCCGCAGCCCGCGAGCATTCTATCGAATATTGATCTGCAGAATCGCGTCTGAGTGGCTGTGACGCCAGTTCCAGTATCGCTGCCTGTCGCGCTCTTTCGCTTGTTCCCATTGCCAATTGGAGCGGCGCTGTTGCTGTGCATAAATATGCCATGCGCGATCTTCACGAGCGTCAAACTCGTGATAGTCCCGGCGGTGCTTGTCGTAATAGCGCTGGTGTTGATCCCGATCATGGTCATGACCGCGATCATGATCCTGTGCGATTGCGCAAGTTGGAATTAGTAACGCCGCACCCAGCGCAATAGTAGTAAGTATGTGCATTTTCGTTTTTCCGTCCCCAAAGGGTTATCGGCAGAACCAGACTTCTTCATTAGAAGACCGTAGGAAAGGTACAGCAATTTTGAAACACATGCTGCGACCGCTGACGTCAGAATCCAGCAATCGCCGGCATGCGCGCAAGGCGCTCTCGCGAGCCGGATTCAAGACTCCGGCCGGCCGGAATCGAGGGAAAACAGAGAGCGGGCGGTGTCATTGTAATAGACAACCGGGGTCGGACGCTGGCATCTCGCCCACACTCTTCATTGCAGGTTGTTAGCGATCTCCGTGCCTTCCTCCCGGGAGCACTATGGTTCCGTGGATTGACCCAGACGTGAAGCCGGTCGCCAAGTCGATTAGACGTTTAACCGTAACGCCCCCTGTGGCGCCCGCAAACCGGCCCGTACCGCCTGTGATTGAGTCGATTTCCACGATGCTATTCAGATTGGGTACGTCGGTGCCGATCGAGTCACCCTGTCCGATAATCGAAAGAAGTACGCGATCTCCATTGGGTGCGATCAACTCGCCTGTCCCCGTAGCCGATCCGTCCTGAATATTGACCAACACTTTGTAGCAAAGGGTGAATTGACCCAGGTGAGTAGCGAGTCCGGGTATGTTCCCGTCCACCGCGAGCGACTCGGGCGGAGATCCCTGCAAAACGTCCATTTCCGTTCCCTGTAAGAACCCTTCGAACAAAATTCTCTTGTCCGAGTTTTTTGAATGGGCAAGCGTCGCTGTCAAGAACATCGAAGCCAACGCTATCGGGAAGCTGAATTTCAGCAACGTTCGCATGTTTGTCTTGACCGCTCGAAGCTGTCGTATCTGCATAATGTGTCTCCTTAAATCGGTTTTCTTTGAAAGTCCTGTGGACTCGAGACGAGTCTATGGAGCACATACCGCCTGGTCCAATACAATTCGCATTGAGTTCACCTCAACCGGGAAGTAATTGAGAAAGCGCGATTTGTGGTACGATCTCAGTCCCGTGGGGACTCAGCCGAACCAGCCATCGAGACTAGCTTTCGGACCTTTCGAGTACGACGAGCTCTCTGGAACTCTGATTAAGCACGGAATCCGCGTCCGGCTTCAGGGCAAACCACTCCAGATACTTTTGTTGTTGGTAAGTCAGCCCGGCCAAGTAATTAGCCGCGATGATCTGAAGTATGCACTGTGGCAAGGCCGGACCTTCGTCGATTTTGAACAGGGCCTGAATTCGGCCGTTAACAAGCTGCGACAGACTTTGGGAGATTCGGCGGAACAACCACGCTACGTCGAGACTCTTCCTGGCCGCGGATATAGGTTTGTCGCTCCACTTCGGCCAGCAGTCAGCAAAGCTGTTCTGGAAATGCCAGCGCCGGCGCTGTTAAGGATGAAACCAAAGCCGGGGAGGCAGACCGCAAGGCAGCGAATCGCCGTGGGATGCCTTGCTCTAGCCGTACTTGTCGCCGGCGGCTACTGGCTGATCCAGCACCCAACCCGTCCGGTCGAGACGCCGCAAACGACGAGATTCGCGGTGTATCCTCCGAAGGGATTTGCGCTAGAAGGCGCTGCCAGCCGCCAGTCGTTCGCGCTGTCACCGGACGGAAGCCGCCTAGCGTTTACAGCCATGGACTCCAGCGGCGCATTCAGCGTGTTTCTGCGGAACTTAAGTTCGATTCAACCGCAACTTCTGACAGGCAGCGAGGGCGCCCACACGGTCTTCTGGTCACCGGATAGCCAGTCCCTCTATTTCACCGCTCAAGGCAAGCTCTGGCGGACCAATCTTCAAGACGGTGCGCGCGTTCTCATATCAGAATCCCCTTCGTTCCTGTTTTCCGGGGCTTGGTTAGACTCTAACCGAATATTGGCTGGCAGCTTTACGGCAAGCTACCTGGTTTCTCCTTCTGGTGGGGCGCTTCAGCGGCTGAAAGAAATTTATTGGTGGCCGCAGAGGCTCCCGGACGGCAAGCACGCGGTGTACGTGCGGCGAGACAATCATACCGGCCACTATCGAGCCCGCGTACTTCGGCTCAGCGATTTAAGCCCAATCAGAGATTTGCTTGAAACTGATTCACGAGTACAGTATGCAGCCTCGACCGTCACTCCGGGCAAAGGTTATCTTCTGTATGTGCGCGCTGGAAACTTGTTGGCGCATCCTTTCAATCCACGTTCTTTGCAACTGAGCGGAGAAGCGATACCGATAGCGAGTGGAGTGTATTTTTTTACTGCTACGGGAGCGGCGGATTTTTCCGTTTCCGACAGAGGCGGACTCGCGTACCAAGGTTATAAAAGCCGGTCGCAATTGCAGTGGGTAGACCGGAAGGGGCGCCGGATCGGCTCAATCGGTCCGGCAGACATCAATCTGAAATCGGCGCGCCTATCCCCGGATGGGCGGCGGCTAGCAACGGCAATTTACGATATCGAACGAGGCATACAGGATCTCTGGATTTTCGACGTTCAAACGAACTCTGGCCGGCGATTGTCATCGGATTCGGCACTTCGGGATGCTCCGGTCTGGTCGCCGGATTCGACTACCCTGGCGTTCATGCACCAGGCTGACGACAGGGCGCCGCGAATTCACCTTCGCGGTTTGCAAGAGAACGATACGGAAGAAGTGCTGCCTGGCGCCGATTTCCAGATGCCCATGGATTGGTCTTCGGATGGCCGCTTCGTCGCGTTCGTGAACACCGGCTTTCCCCGCTTCGCAAATGAGACGCAAAGCGACGTCTACGTATTCGACCGTACGCGCGGTGGGGGTCCGATTCCGCTGCTAAACACCCGATTTCACGAGTCCAATCCCGCCTTCTCGCCCGATGGCAGGTGGCTAGCATTCACTACCGACGAGTCAGGGCGTCCTGAACTCTACATACAGGCTTTTCAGAAGAGTGATTCGCCAAGCCTAGCCGGTCCCCGCTACCTTGTTTCAAATGCCGGCGCCCAGGCGGTGCGGTGGCGTCGCGACGGGAGGGAACTGTTCTATCTAGATTTGGCCGGCCGCATTCAAGCAACATCGATGAAGCTTTCCCCTCATCCCGAATTCGGTCCATCGAAAATTCTCTTTTCAATTGCCACCGAAGCACGAGCATCCATTCACTCGGTGCTTGGCTTTGATGTATCGGCCGACGGACAAAGATTTGTGATCCCCACAGTAAGCCCGGCTGAAGGTCCTTCCCTTGTGATTCTTCAGAACTGGGAAGCGCTCCTGCCGCGTAGACTTTAGCCAAAATCGCACGCGTTTGCCGGTGCAAATCGTAGATAGTCTTCGCGACATCCGCAATGGCTGGCCTCCAAGGATGTTCCTGCCGCACAATGACTGTAGGAAGGATGCAGGATTTCAAATAAATGCTACAGCGACTGATGTCCGAATCCAGTATTCGCCGGCGTGCGCGCAAGGCGCTCATTCCGCTGATCACACCGGCTCTGGCTCTGGTGGTGATCTCGCATCCAGCGTTCAGTCAAGCGCCATCCACACTCGACCCGATCCACGCTCTCGGGAGCCGGATTCAAGCGCTCAACCTCGAAGAGTTCGGTTCCCCTGGCGCGAACGTTCCAGAAAATTCCGTGGCTTCCGATGATCCAGGCGATCCAAAAGAATCAGCACAACCGGGGCGGGTGCGCGGTGGCATCGGACGAGTGTTGCGAGATCAAAAGGAGATTTACCGGGCGCCGTTTCAGCGCTCCAACTTTAAGTGGGACGCGATCGTGTTGGCGGGAACCGGGGCGCTACTCGCCACGGACCGGCGTATCGAGAGACATCTTCCGGGAGGGAACGTCGATATCTACGGGAATTTTTCCAACGTCGCTCTAGGCGGGACTGCCGCCGCTCTCGCGCTTTCCTGGGGCTATGGGATTAAGACTCATAACGAACATCTGAAGGAGATGGGATCACTCGAGGTAGAAGCCTTGATAAACACTTTCCTGGTTTATACGCCGATGCAATTCGTCGCGGGACGCCAGCGCCCCGGAGAGGGAAACGGTTATGGAGACTTCTGGCGACACCACAACGTAGACACGTCGTTTCCGGCGGGTCATGCGATGTTTACCATTGCGATGGCCAGCGTGGTCGCTCATGAATACCCTAAGCCATGGGTCCAAGCGCTGGCGTATAGCGCAGCGGCGGCGGTAATGGGCGGACGCCTGCTCGGTCGAGACCACTGGTCTTCCGACGTATTTGTAGGTTCAGCACTCGGCTACTTCATCGGTTCGCGTATTTTCCATTCACACTGCAATCCAACGTTCAGTACAGCTTGCCATTCCCATTAACGGCTGCGGCGGGAGCTTTCGTTTTAAGCTCTAGTGGTACCAAACGAACGAAACATGAAGCTCAGCAGACGCGATTTCATTCGGACGGGAGCATGCGTTCCTCTTCTGGCGGGGTACCGCCTGCTCGCCGAACCAGAGAAGGGGCGCTATAAGATCCGCGATATACAGTCGATGGTCATTTCCGGCCCGCGCACTTACACGCTGGTAAGAGTTGTCGCCGACAATGGCGCTGCGGGTATCGCAGAAGCTTACGGATCTCCCGCAATCGGCGTAAAGGAGCAGATTCTCGATCTGAAGCCTCTGCTGGTTGGCAAGGACCCGCTGGGGATTGACGCTCTGTACACTCACCTGGGTGAAGGCGGCAAGAGCCTGAGCGGAACGCGCACCGACGGTTCGGCCCATTCACTGATGCGCGCGGCGAGCGGGATCGAGATGGCGCTCTGGGATCTCGCCGGCAGGCTGCTCGGGCAGCCCGTCACAACCCTGCTCGGCGGAAAGTTTCGCGACCGCGTTCGTGTCTACGATCATGAAGCCCCGAAGAACATGCTCGATAAATTGTCATGCCGGGAGTGGGCCGCAAAAGTCAAAGAGGACAAAAGCGGTTTTACGGCGCATAAGTTCGGCTTTCCGCATACGTCCGCCGCGCAGGACGGCGGACGGGATCCGGGGAATCGAGTGCTCTCCACTAAAGAGATCATCCAAATCGGCAAAGGATACGAGAACTGCAGGGAAGCGATCGGCTGGGATCACGACATCATGGTTCATTGCCATTGGGAATACGATCTGCGCACGTCTATTCAGATTGCCGAAGCGGTAGCGGGAATTAAACCCTTATGGCTCGAAGATCCGCTGCCGGTGGATTACTCGGAATCCTGGAAACGGCTGGTTGCCTCTTCGCATGTTCCGATTTGCACGGGTGAAAATCTAGAACGCCGCCAGGGCTTTAAGGATTTCATCATCAATCAAGGCGCGGATATTCTGAATCCCGATCTGCGAAACAGCGGCGGATTTCTTGAAACCAAACGCATCGCCGATATGGCCGATGTATTCGGACTGCCGGTATGTAATCACAATACCGGCAGCCAGCTGCATACCTGGGCGACGTGCCAATGGGCGGGCGCGATCCGCGACTACATGACATGCGAAACCGTTACCGGACAGGGCGGATGGATGGATCAGTTGCTGGCGCTCGACGGGCGTTATATCGAGCGCGGATTTGTTCACATCAACGATAAACCCGGGCTTGGCGTGGATCTCAATCCCGATACGGTGAAAGCGCATCTGGGCGCCGGCGAAAGCTGGTGGGACTGACCTTCCGCGTTAGCGCTTCCTGAATTCGAGAATTGTTCGGGCTGCCGGCTATCTTCTCGGCCAAACACCGACTGGACTTGCATCGAAAACTGTTGCACCCAGCAGCAGGCGTTCCTATTGCCCGGAGTGAAGAAATAAAAAGGACAGTACTGCGCGTTGTGGTACTCTCTACTGCTTGTCAAGGAGAGCCCGGGACTGATAGGCTCGGGGCTCAGCCCAGGGATATAGGGAGTAGCGAACAGTGGTGAACTGTAACGGACGTCTACCACGGTGCGGAGGCTTTGTATGGCCCGGGACTCGTGGCGCCAGCGAGCCCGATGATCACAGCAACTTAGCTGGCCGCAATTTCATTCAACGTCTACTGCGAACGTTGTTTTTTTGTATTTGCTTGAACGCAGCCATCTCTCTGCACGCAGCGGATTCTGTGGCCGTGGAGAATACAAAGCCTGGAACTACCGCTTGGCAACTCACCAATCCGGCGACGATGTTCGGCAACAACGACCTCAATCCGGCTGACTACGCCAATGCCGAAATCCAGGGCTACGCTTCGCTGACCAGCGTCAATCAGGGTGGCTCGATCGATTTTCACGTCCGGACCATCAACACAAACCCCTACACACTCTCGGTTTTTCGGATGGGCTGGTACAACGGGACGGGCGGCCGCCTCATGTTGGGCCCGATTACGCTGCCCGGTGTTGTTCAGCCAATGCCGCCGGCACCGGTATACCAACCGACCGGCACAGGTATCGTGGAGTGCAATTGGAGCGCTTCCTATAGCCTGACGGTTCCAACAGACTGGGTCAGCGGAGTCTATCTGGTCAAGCTATCGCTGTCCTCACCGGCGAAAGAGAGCTACATCGTTTTCGTTGTGCGCGACGATGCTCGCAATTCGCCAATCCTGTTTCAGTCCAGCGTTACAACTTATCAGGCGTACAACGAATGGGGAGGTAGCTCTCTCTACACCGCCACCCCTACTGGGGACAAGACCGGCGTTAAGGTCTCGTTCGATCGCCCGTATTGGCGGAATTTCGGTGCAGGAGATTTCATCAACCTCGACCGGACCTCCGGGATACGAGATGCAGATGCTTCGCTGGCTGGAGCGCCAAGGCTACGATACCACTTACGCGACCGACATAGACACGCACGAAAATCCCAATACAGTCCTCTCCCACAAGGTATTTCTGGTCGTCGGACACGACGAATATTGGTCCCGGAATATGCGCGACAACGTGACCCTGGGCCGTGATATCGGGGTCCACCTCGGAGTTTTTGCGGGCAACGTATTGTATTGGCAAGTTCGCTTCGAGCCGTCTTCCACCGGCGTCGCCGATCGGACCATGGTCGGATACAAAGATCTCGCTTCTACGGATCCCTTTCCGGATCCTCGCCTCGTCACCACTCGCTGGAGGGATTTAGGAGAGCCCGAAGGGGCGCTCCTGGGCGTTCAATACAACCTCTTCTCCGCACCCACTGTCTCTGACATCGTGGTCACCAATGCGTCTCATTGGTTGTTCGACGGCACCGGTGTGACCAACGGAACGATTTTCCCTAACGTGGAAGGATACGAAACCGATTCCCTTTACCCGCCATCCGGAGCAACCGTCCTGGCCCATTCCCCGTATCCCAGGGACAATCCCCAAGTCTTTGGCGACATGACCATCTATACCGCGCCTAGCGGAGCTCTTGTCTTTGCCACCGGCACGATCGAGTGGAGTCTCGGTCTCGATGACTTCCCGCCGAGCCAAGGCGTCGTTCCAGCTATGCAGCAAATCACGGCCAACTTCTTGTCTCGCGCGCTGCAAGGCACACCTGCGCCCACGCTGAGCTCGGTCAATCCCACTTCCGGCGGTCAAGGCCAGAATTTGACCAGCGTCATCCTCACCGGCAGCAATTTCCAGCGGCGCCGCCACTTGCAGCTTTGGGGCAGGTATTACCGTGAACTCCTGCGCCTTCAACTCGCCCACTCAACTCACCGCCAACATCACCATCAGCTCCACCGCTGCCCTGGGCTCCCGCAACGTCACCGTCACCAATCCCGATACCCAAACCAGTACTCTGTCCAACGGCTTCACCGTAACCGTGCCGGTCCGCTCGCCACCGCCCTGATTTCCGTCAATCCCACTTCCGGCGCTCAGGGCCAGAATTTAACCGGCGTCATCCTCACCGGCATCAACTTCCAGAGCGGCGCCACTTGCAGCTTCGGCGCAGGCATTACCGTGAACTCCTGCACCTTCAACTCGGCTACTCAACTCACCGCCAACATCAGCATCAGCTCCACTGCTACGCTAGGCTCTCGCAACGTCATCGTCACCAATCCCGACACCCAATCCAGCACTCTGTCCAATGCTTTCTCGGTGACTCGGCTGCCATTTCTCTGATCCAGAAAGCTACCTTCAGCCGCCAGCCGACTTCCGGCGGAACCGTCACCCTTACCCTTCCGCAAGCCACCGGCGCTGGGCACACTTTGATCGTGGGAGTGAGCTTCTGGCCGCTGGATATCACCAGTGTGACCGACGGTTCCGGAGACACTTTCACTCGCGGTCTGACAACTTCGATCTTCCATGACACCAACGGCAGCGCGACCTACAACAACTTCTACTACGCCAAGTCCATTGCCGGCGGCACCACCTCATTGACTTTGAATTTCAGCGGCGGCAGCACCTATCTGCTGGTAGCCGTGGCGGAGGTGGCCGGGCTGAATCCCTCGACCCCGCTCGATCAATCTGGCTTCCACGAGTCACTCACGGCCACCACCGCGTGGTCCTCCGCCGCAGTCACCACCACGGCAGCCAACGAATATCTGTTTTCCTGGGCGGCGACGGCAGCTGTCGAATCCGTCTCTGTTCCAGTCCTGCCAGCGGCTGGACCCTCGAGAGTCAAATCAATGATTCCGACGGAGCCACGGTGTGCTTGCTCGACCGCGTCGTCTCGGCCACGGGATCGTATCAGGCCTCCGTCACCGCCAGTTCCGCGACAGAACTATGTAATGGAGATTGTCACTTTCAAGAGTGGGTCATCATCGTCGCCCCCGCCGACGCTGAGCTCGGTCAATCCCAATTCCGGCGCGCAGGGCCAGAATTTGACCAGCTGTGTCCTCACCGGCAGCAGCTTCCAGAGCGGGGCCACTTGCGCTTTGGAGCAGGGATCACCGTGAATTCGTGCACCTTTAACTCAGCGCCACGCAACTTACTGCGAACATCACCGATCGGCGCCGCCGCCAGCCGTTGGCTCTCGCACTGTTACCGTCACCAATCCCGACACCCAATTCAGCACGCTGTCCAACGGCTTTACCGTAACCGCAGCGGGTCCGCCTCCGCCAACTTTGAGTTCGGTCAATCCCAACTTCCGGCGCGCAGGGCCAAAATCTTAACCAGCGTCGTCCTCACCGGCAGCAACTTCCAGAGCGGCGCCACTTGCAGCTTTCGGAGCGGGAATCACCGTGAACTCCTGCACCTTCAACTCGGCCACTCAACTCACCGCCAACATCACTATCGGCGCCGCCGCGGTCTGGCGCTCGCAACGTGACAGTCACTAATCCTGATACTCAAACCAGCACTCTGTCCAGCGGCTTCACCGTAACCGCAGCGGCTCCGCCCCCGCCGACTTTGAGTTCGGTCAATCCCACTTCCGGCGCTCAGGGCCAGAATCTGACCGGCGTGATCCTCACCGGCAGCAACTTCCAGAGCGGCGCCACTTGCGGGTTTGGAGCAGGGATTACCGTGAACTCCTGCACCTTCAACTCGGCCACTCAACTCACCGCCAACATCACTATTGGCTCCACCGCTACGCTGGGCTCTCGCAACGTCATCGTCACCAATCCCGATACCCAATCCAGCACTCTGTCGAACGCTTTCTCGGTGACTACTCCCTCCGCCGTTTCTCTAATCCAGAAAGCTACCTTCAGCCGCCAGCCTACTGCCGGCGGAACGGTCACCCTTAACCTTCCGCAAGCCACCGGCGCTGGGCACACCTTGATCGTGGGAGTGAGTTTCTGGCCGCTGGATATCAGCAGCGTGACAGACAGCTCCGGAGACATTTTCACGCGCGGTTTGGCAACTTCGACGTTCCATAACGCAGCCAGCAGCGCCACCTACATCAACTTCTACTACGCCAAATCTACCGCCGGCGGCGCCACCTCATTGACCCTGAACTTCACCGGCGGCAGCACCTATCTGCTGGCAGCCGTGGCGGAGGTCGCCGGTCTGGATCCTTCCGCGCCGCTCGACCAATCCGGCTTCCACGAGTCACTCACGGCCACCACTGCGTGGTCGTCGGCCTCAGTCACTACTACGGCGGCTAACGAATATCTGTTCTCCTGGGCGGCTACGGAAGCCTCGAATCCTTCTTGTTCCAGTCCGGCCAGCGGCTGGAGCATCGAGAGTCAAACCAACGATTCCACCGGAACTACAGTATGTTTGCTCGACCGCATCGTCTCGGCCACCGGATCGTATCAGGCCTCCGTTACCGCCAGCTCCGCGCAGAATTATGCCATGGAGATCGCCACTTTCAAGAGTGGATCATCCTCGTCGCCCCCGCCCACGCTGAGTTCTATCAATCCCAATTCCGGCACTCAGGGGCAGAATTTGACGAGTGTTATTCTCACGGGCAGTAACTTCAAGAGCGGTGCTACTTGTTCGTTTGGAGCAGGGATTACCGTGAACTCCTGCACCTTCAACTCGGCCACTCAACTCACCGCCAATATCACGATCGGCGCCGCTGCTGGTGTTGGCGCTCGTAACGTGACAGTCACCAATCCTGATACTCAAACCAGTACTCTGTCCGGCGGCTTCACCGTAACCGCGGGAGGTCCGCCTCCGCCGCCCAGCCTGACCTCGGTGAATCCCACTTCCGGCGCTCAGGGCCAGACTTTGACCGCTGTCGTCCTTACCGGCAGCAACTTCCAGAGCGGCGCCACTTGCGGGTTTGGGGCAGGGATTACCGTGAACTCCTGTACCTTCAACTCGGCTACTCAACTCACCGCCAACATCACCATCGGCTCCACCGCTACGCTGGGCTCTCGCAACGTAACTGTCACCAATCCCGACACTCAATTCAGCACCCTGTCCAATGCTTTCTCGGTGACTACTCCCTCCGCCATCTCTCTAATCCAGAAAGCTACCTTTAGCCGTCAGCCTACCGCCGGCGGAACCGTCACCTTCACGCTTCCGCAAGCCACCGGCGCCGGACATACATTGATCGTGGGAGTGACGTTCTGGCCGGTGGATGTCACCAGCATCACCGACGGGTCGGGAGACACCTTCACGCGCGGTCTGGCATCGCCCATCGCCCATGAGGTCTTCGGCAGCGTCGCGTTCAGCAACTTTTATTACGCCAAGTCCACTGCCGGGGGTACCAACTCACTGACTTTGAATTTCAGCGGCGGCAGCACCTATCTGCTGGTAAGCGTAGCGGAAGTGGCCGGACTGAACACCTCCGCGCCGTTCGAACAATCCGCCTACCGCGAGTCACTCACGCCAACCGCGGCGTGGGCCTCCGCCGCAATCACCACCACGGCGGCTAACGAATATTTGTTTTCCTGGGCGGCTACGGAAGGTGGGAGTGCTCTCTGTTCCAATCCTGCCAGCGGTTGGACCATCGAGAGTCAAACCAATGATTCCACCGGAGCCACGGTCTGCCTGCTCGACCGCATCGCCTCGGCCAGCGGATCCTACCAGGCCTCGGCCAACGCCAGCCCTATGGCGGACTACGCGATGGAGATCGTCGCTTTCCAGAGCGGTTCCTCTTCGCCGCCTCCGCCGCCGCCCGCGCCCATCCTAACTTCGATCAATCCCAATTCCGGCGCTCTGGGTCAAACTCTAACGCTCATCCTCACTGGTAGCAATTTCCAGAGTGGCGCTGTTTGCCTCTTTGGAGCAGGGATCACCGTGAACTCGTGCACCTACAACTCGCCCACGCAGATCACCGTCAACATTAGTATCACTGCCAGGGCCAGCGCTGGCCCCTACAACGTCACGGTCACGAATCCCGACGGGCAAGCGAGCACGCTGTCCAACGGCTTTACCGTAACCGCAGCGGGTCCGCCCCCGCCGACTTTGAGTTCGGTCAGTCCCAATTCCGGCGTGCAGGGCCAGAATCTGACCGCTGTCGTCCTTACCGGCAGCAGCTTCCAGAGCGGCGCCACTTGCGCGTTTGGAGCAGGGATTACCGTCAATTCGTGCACCTTTAACTCAGCCACGCAACTTACTGCGAACATCACCATCGGCGCCGCCGCTAGCCTGGGCTCTCGCACCGTTACCGTCACCAATCCCGACACCCAATTCAGCACGTTGTCCAATGGCTTTAGCGTAACCGCCGCGGGTGCGCCCCCGCCGACTTTGAGTTCGGTCAATCCCACTTCCGGCGCTCAGGGTCAAAATCTAACCAGCGTCGTCCTCAGCGGCAGTAACTTCCAGAGCGGCGCCACTTGTTCTTTCGGAGCGGGAATCACCGTGAACTCCTGTACCTTCAACTCGGCCACTCAACTCACCGCCAACATCACTATCGGCTCCGCCGCTACGCTGGGTTCTCGCAACATCACTGTTACCAATCCCGACACCCAATTCAGCACGCTGTCCAACAGCTTCACGGTAACCACGGGAGGTCCGCCTCCGCCGCCCAGCCTGACCTCGGTGAATCCCACTTCCGGCGCTCAGGGCCAGACTTTAACCGGCGTGATCCTCACCGGCAGCAACTTCCAGAGCGGCGCCACTTGCGGGTTTGGAGCAGGGATTACCGTGAACTCCTGCACCTTCAACTCGGCTACTCAACTCACCGCCAACATCACTATTGGCTCCACCGCTACGCTGGGCTCTCGCAACGTAACTGTCACCAATCCCGACACTCAATTCAGCACCCTGTCCAATGCTTTCTCGGTGACTACTCCCTCCGCCATCTCTCTAATCCAGAAAGCTACCTTCAGCCGCCAGCCTACTGCCGGCGGAACGGTCACCCTTAACCTTCCGCAAGCCACCGGCGCTGGGCACACCTTGATCGTGGGAGTGAGCTTCTGGCCGCTGGATATCAGCAGCGTGACAGACAGCTCCGGAGACATTTTCACGCGCGGTTTGGCAACTTCGACGTTCCATAACGCAGCCGGCAGCGCCACTTACATCAACTTCTACTACGCCAAATCTACCGCCGGCGGCGCCACCTCATTGACCCTGAACTTCACCGGCGGCAGCACCTATCTGCTGGTAGCCGTGGCGGAGGTCGCCGGTCTGGATCCTTCCGCGCCGCTCGACCAATCCGGCTTCCACGAGTCACTCACGGCCACCACTGCGTGGTCGTCGGCCTCAGTCGCTACCACGGCAGCCAACGAATATCTCTTCTCCTGGGCGGCTACGGAAGCCTCGAATCCTTCTTGTTCCAGTCCGGCCAGCGGCTGGAGCATCGAGAGTCAAACCAACGATTCCACCGGAACTACAGTATGTTTGCTCGACCGCATCGTCTCGGCCACCGGATCGTATCAGGCCTCCGTTACCGCCAGCTCCGCGCAGAATTATGCCATGGAGATCGCCACTTTCCACTGATCGGCTTTAGGCCGAGCGATTAGTCGACGTTCTGTGACTCGTGGATACTGAAAGCGGGTCTCTGCCCGGAGCTTCTAGGATGCTGCCTCAAACGTACTCATCTCCGCTCGAACGCGCGGAGGAGTTCAGGAAGCGCCTCGGGATTCGCGTGCCGATTCTGCTCGCTCCAATGGCCGGGGCGTGCCCGCCGCAGCTATCGATTGCCGTAGCCCGTGCCGGCGGCCTTGGCGCTTGCGGCGCTCTCATGATGAAGCCGGATGAAATTATGGCCTGGAGCGCGGAGTTCCGAGCACAGAGCCGCGGTGAATTTCAACTTAATCTCTGGATTCCGGATCCGCCGCCAAAACGGGATGCCGAGCTGGAAGAGCGGCAGCGCGAGTTCCTAGCGGGATGGGGACCTCCCGTTCCACCAGAAGCGGGAGACGCCGGGCTGCCAGATTTCGAGGCACAGTGTAACGCTATGCTCATGGCCGCACCGAAAGCGGTCTCTTCGATCATGGGTTTGTACCCGGCGAAGTTCGTAACGGAATTGAAGGCGCGAGGCATCCTGTGGTTTGCGACCGCTACCACCGTCGCCGAAGCGAAGGCTGCCGAAGAAGCAGGGGCCGATGCCATTGTTGCGCAGGGCATGGAGGCGGGCGGACATCGCGGAGCCTTTCGGCCGGAAGAAGCGGAGCGCCAAGCGGTGGGTCTGATGGCGCTCTTGCCCCAAATTGTGGATGCGGTAGGCGTACCTGTTATCGCGACGGGAGGAATCGCGGATGCGCGACAAGCAGCAGCGGCCCTAATTCTAGGCGCGAGCGCGGTCCAGATCGGAACGGGCCTGCTGCGAACGCCGGAAGCGATGATGCAAGCTTGCTACGTCGAAAGACTTGGACGTACGGAAGCGCACGAGACGATGATTACGCGTGCATTCAGCGGGCGCCCCGGCCGCAGTATTTCGACTGCATACGCGCGTGCCGCACTGAATGGTCCCGCGCCCGCACCTTATCCTGTTCAGCGCGGCCTCACTGCGAGTATGCGGGAATCGGCGCGGAAAGCTGGAGACGCCGACCGGATGCAAATGTGGGCTGGGCAGTCTGCCAAATTGGCTCGGGCCGAACCGGCTGGCACAATTGTTGAACAGCTGTGGGATGATGCTTCGGCAATTCTGAAACAGGCAGCCAGAATTTAAGGATGATCGAAGTTTGGAATCGGGTCAGGTTGAGGCGGCACCCAGCGCGCCCGCGAGTTCACGCCTAGACGTTCAGGCCAGAGCTTTTCCGTAGAGCACGAGCAAACGGCTCCATGCTTTTTCGGCCTGTGGTTCGTTGTAGACGTGTGAATCCGGAGGGCACCAGCCATGCGCGGCGCCGGCATACACTTCGATTTCCGCGGCCAGATTCGCTTTGGCGAACGTCTCTTTCAAAACGTCCTTATCGGTGGGCGACCGCGCATCGTCATTTGCCGCGATCGCGATCAGGAACTGGGCGTTGCTCTTTGCCGCCTGCAGATGCGGACTGTTCGGTTTATCTGTCACGAGTCCGCCGCCATGGAAGGATGCGACTGCTCCGACGCGGCCGGGCACTGCGGCCGCGGTACGAAACGCGATCGGGCCGCCCATGCAATACCCCTGGGTGCCCATTTTCCGATTCTTTGCCACCGAGGATTGCTGGTCCAGCCAAGCGATGAACGCCTTGGCATCGCGTCATGTGAGTTCGCTCGCTGAGAGTTTGCGCGAGCGGCCTCACCTGGTCTATCGGGGTTGCGGCGCCAGCTTCCGCAGTGGGGGCTTTCTTGGTCCGATAGAACGGGTTCACTACCAGCACCGAGTAGCCCGATTCGGCGAGCCGTTTGCCCATTTGTCGAAATGCCGGCCGCAGACCGAAGATGTCCGGCCAAATGAGAACGCCCGGCGCTGTCCCGCTTGCGGGATGCACGAAGTAGCAGTCCGCGGTGCCGTCCGGTGTCGGCACATTCACGTCGGATTCGGTGACGGCAGCCGCGTTAGCGACTTTCGGCAACATCATCGCCATGCCTGCTCCTAACAGGATGCCGAACTGCTTCCTGGTCACCTTGCCGAGTCTTTCGTACTCCAGCCGGTCGTTCTCGAAATGGTCTTGATCACACATATAGGGTTTGGATTATCATATCCCGCTGCCGCGTCCGTAGATACACCGGGTAACGGGCTTCGTGGAGCCGCATCGGATCACCGGAGGTAAAGATGCGAGCAGTTGTTTGGCATGGAGTGGGCGATATTCGAGTGGATCAAGTGTCCGATCCGAAGATTCAAGATCCACAAGATGCGATTGTAAAGCTCACCCGAAGTGCGATATGCGGAACGGATCTTCATATGGTCCGCGGCACGATGACCGGGATGGTTCCGGGCACGATTCTGGGGCACGAAGGAGTAGGGATTGTTCAGGAGGTTGGTTCCCAGGTGCGGAACTACAAGCCGGGAGACAGAGTTTTAATTCCTTCGACAATTGCGTGCGGTTACTGTTCGTATTGCCGCGCCGGATACAACGCGCAATGCGATAACGCGAATCCGAACGGAAAGAATGCGGGTACCGCGTTTTTCGGAGGCCCAAAAGAGACCGGACCGATTCAAGGATTGCAGGCGGAGTATGCGCGTATACCGTTCGCGGCGACGACTTTGGTTGCAATTCCTGAAGAGGTATCGGACGAACAGGCAATACCCGTTTCCGATATCTTTCCGACGGGGTATTTCGGGGCGGAGGAGGCGGAGATCCAACCCGGCGACACGGTGGCGGTTTTTGGATGCGGTCCGGTGGGACTCTTTGCGATTGCGAGTGCCGGATTACTGGGAGCACGACGCATCTTTGCGATTGACCATGTTGAAGACCGGCTGAACGTGGCACAGTCTCTCGGGGCGGAAGCGATCCACTTCGATAAAGATCACCCGGTGGCGGTGCTGAAGGAGTTGACGGGCGGTGTTGGTCCGGACCGGGTCATCGATGTGGTGGGCGTGGATGCTGTAAGTCCAAAGAGCGGGCCGGCGGCTAAGGAATCGAAGCTGCTGGCAGACGAGTTCAAACGGGAATCGAAAGAGATTTCGCCGAAGAAGAAGCCCGACGGAGACAACTGGGTGCCGGGAGATGCGCCTTCTCAGGTGTTGATGTGGGCGGTTGAGAGCGTAGCGAAGGCGGGCACCATTTCGCTAGTGGGCGTTTATCCGCAGACCGTCAAGACGTATCCGGTGGGGATGTCGATGATGAAGAACCTGACGGTGAAGGGCGGCAATTGCAACCACCTGAAATACGCGGCGAAGCTGCTGGAGATGGTGCGCGCCGGCGTTATTAAACCAGAGCGAGTTTTGACGAAGCATCAGCCGTTGACCAATGTTTTGGACGCTTACCGGCACTTTGATAAGCGGGAGGCCGGGTGGATTAAAGTGGAACTTCGTCCGGCGGCATAGGGATCAGCCTTCGGGGCGGTGAGGTGTAGGGCCTTACCGGAGCCGCGGACCTTTGACCGGGAGCCATTTCGGCGCATTGGCAATTCTACTAGTACTTCTGGTACTATGTTCAGATTACGCCTTCCAGGCGCCGACCATGGTGAGGCAAAGAGAAAGAAAAAGGCACAATGAACGGATTCAATAACAGTCGGCCGCCCGGTCTGGCAACCTTCGCGGAACAGTGGAAGCGAAGCGGGCTCGAATCCCCCAAGGGGATGGGTCATACCGACCGGCCCGGGCCGGTTTACACCCAAGTTGGCGACCAGTGGTGCGCCCTGGTTTCGGATGCGATCCAGTTCGTCTACGGCATCTGCATTCCGGAAGACCGCCTCAGGAAGGATTCCGTGGCGGGCAAGTTAGATAAGGCCAGTGTAAGAGACGCGTTCGAGTGGGCGCAGGCGATGGCCGTTTGGAAAACGGATCAATCGGATGAGGCTGTTTGGCCCGGTCACATTACACCGGCGCTGTGGCCGCTGTTCTGGGAGGTCGCATTCCGGACGGACCGCGAGAAGGCGCTGACAGCGATCGGCTATGCGCTCACGGCGTTCGCCTATCGCGAGTATGACGCCGGAAAGGATCCGAAAGGCCTGGACCGGCATCGGAAGGTAAGCTGAGCATTACGCGGAGAGCTCCCGCAGAATACTGGCCGGGTCGAGACCGCATTCACGCCGATGAAAGCGCTGCGACCCGTACAGTCCCGTGACATAGCCCCGTGCGCAGCGGTGAGTAAAGCGGCCCACCGGGCGCGACATTGAGAGCAGATGATGACAAATCATCTGGCCAACGCCCCCTTGGGCAACGTGCTCCTCAACCACAAACAAGTGATCCGAGCGGCGCAGGTCGTCGAGGAATTGAGCTGGTACCGCAACAAGGGGGAGTTCAGTAAGCAGCCATACGGATGGCCGTTGCTCAATGGGGATTCCCGCAAGCTCGCGGATAATACCGCCGACGAGCGGGCCGGCGACCAACATCGTCGGCCCGCGACCGTCGATCAGGCGGCGCCAGGGCGCGTACTCCGGCAGCGCGATTTCCGGAGGTGCTTCCGACACACCCAGGCGAAGATAGGCTGGACGGGGCGCTTCCATCAAGCGGTCGATCGTCGTTTCGACATCGGAATCAAATGCCGGAATGAAAACCTTGATATGCGGCAGAGTAAGCAGCGCGCCGTAATCTTCCAGCGCGTGATGCGTGCTGCCCATCACGCCATAACCATATCCACCGCCGTTGCCAACGAGAACGACGGGCAGATCCGGCAGGCAGACATCGTTGCGAATTTGTTCAAAGGGTCTTGCATACAGGAAGGGAGCGATACTATAGACCCACGGACGCAAGCCGGTTTTCGCGAGCCCGGCGGCTACGCAGATCATGTTCTGCTCGGCGACTCCGGCATTGATGAAGCGTTCGCGCATGGTGTCGCGCAACGGTTCAAGCGCTTTAAAGCCAAGATCACCGGTAAGAAAAACGAATTCGGGCCGCGCGGCATTTCTTACGAGAGAGCGGCAGAAGACATCGCGCATGGCTCAAGCACCTCACTGACCGCTTGGTTGTATTGGGCCTCTGTCATGGGTAAATAGTGCCATTCCATCCGGTTCTCCATGAACGAGACGCCGCAGCCCTTGATAGTCCGGGCCACGACCACCCGCAGGCCCGGCTCAGAGTTATTCAGAGCGGCGTTTATCTCGGGGAAGTCATGACCGTCTATTTCTTTCGTCTCGATGCCGAACGCTCGAAACTTGCCGGCAAGAGGGCTCAGATCCGCTACTTCCGCAGTGGTTCCGAAACCCTGCAAGCCGTTCGCGTCAACCAGAATGGTCAGGTTTTCCAGACAGTGATGGGCGGCAAAAATGAGCGACTCCCAGCAGGAGCCTTCATTCCACTCTCCATCGGACATGAGACAGAAGACCCTGCCCGGCAAAGAGCGCAGCCGCTTACCGAGAGCGAGTCCCGCCGCCAACCCGAGACCGTGGCCCAGACTTCCGGTTGCGAACGCAATTTCGGGAATGCCTCGGACAGGCGGATGGCCGCTCAATCGAGTGGCGTCCTTGTGGAAAAGGCATAGATCTTCATCCGACAACAGCCCACGCGACCACAGCGCGATATACAACGCACCGGCTGAGTGGCCCTTGGATAATACAAAGCGATCGTCGGGTCCCATGATACCGGCATAGAGACACAGGAGAAGGTCCAGCGCCGAAAGATTGCCGCCGATGTGCCCGACTCCGCTTTCGTAATGCATTCGCAGCAGCCGTAATTTGGCCGTTCGGCGTAGCTCCTCGAAGGGAAGGTGCGGGCGCGCTGCGGACGACACAATTCGATCATCCCAAACCCACCTGATATTTCGCAATGCACGAAGCGAGTTCCGGGTCTGACATCAACACGAGGTCACCGGGCTGTGACGGTTCGCTACAATACCCGCAATAGATGCGAGCCGCATCAGCTATGGAAAAGATGTCTGGCGCCGCACGATTGAATCATTTTGTAACTCTGCTTCGTAATACTGCGGCCGATTGGGCGACGATTCTGATCCGGCGGAAGCTATTGTTTCTGGTGTTGTTTTCAGCCGCCTATTTCGCCGCCACCTGTTACAGAGCCTCGCGAAAGCTATTTTGGTTCGATGAGATCTTCACCGTCTACCTCTCTCGCCTACCCTACTTGCGATCTTTATGGCAAGCGCTCACGCATGGAGTAGATTTCAATCCGCCGCTGCTATATATTTTCACGCGGTTCTCAGAAGGCCTGCTCGGGCAAGGACATCTCGGGGCCAGGTTTCCAGAGATCTGCGGGTTTTGGGTATTCTGCCTTTGCCTGTTTCGATTCGTTTCCTTTCGAACGGACGCACTCGGCGGGTTTGTCGCGATGATGGTCCCGCTCATAACGACAGCATATTGGTACGCGTATGAAGCCCGGTCTTACGGAATCGTACTCGGGTTTTGTGGGTTGGCGCTGGTTTGCTGGCAAGCGGCGGGGGAAAGAACGACACGCCGTTGGTGGTTATTGGCGGGTCTCGGCGCGGCGCTCTTTTGCGCTTTGTCGACGCACAGCTACGCGGTGCTGCTATTTGTGCCGTTTGTTATCGGCGAGCTCACACGTACTCTAGTTAGGAAGCGTCCGGATTGGAAGCTATGGCTCGCAATACTGCTGCCTGGCATTGCCGTACTTCTGTCTCTGCCGCTGCTGGGTCAAGCACAATCGATACTGACGGGTCAATTCTCCGCGAGTGTGGTTGGGATAGTCAGAGCCTATCGATTCCTCTTAGCCCCGGCGGCCACGGTATGGGCTGCAATTTTATTGCTTTTTTGTATCCGCCAAGCCACGGAAAGCGAACGATATACGCCGCCTCAGGAAGTCAGGGCGCCGATAGGGCGAGGGGCGCAGGGCCCTCGCGCGCTCAGGACTCATGAGTTGGCGGCCAGCTTAGCGTTCCTTGCGATGCCGTTTTTTTGCTATTTTGCGGCGCGCGTTACTCACTCGCCCGTGCTTCATCGCTACAGTCTCAGCGTCGTCATAGGTATTGCCTGCCTGCTGGGCGCCGCATGTCGAAAACGAGTCCTGGTGGGTTTAACGGTCTTGCTGGTGCTGTCGGTGCAGATCACGCTCGAGCTTTTAGGATTTATGGCCAGCGACTCCATAACGGAACCCATCACGTCGATATCGCTCAGCACGTCTCTCAAATCTTATGAAGAACAATACAAATTGATCGGCTTGGACTCTCACAAGGAGCTTCCGGTTGTCCTATTAGACGACCTCGCGTTTGCCCAGTCGTTCTATTACGCACCGCCGGAGATCGCATCGCGGCTGACGTATCTTTCGATAGGGGATGGAAACGGCGATGGCTACTCGCGGCTTATACGTTGCTGCGGGGCGCGGGGGACGGTTTCCTCACTGCCGGGCCTGCTGGCAAGAAGTCGCACCTTTTTGGCATACACTCCTTTCCGTTCCAATTACGTGGCCAAGCATTTTGTCGACGACGGTGCAAGCGTTGTAGTTGAGAAGATCTCCGGGGATCATGCGCTCTATCTTGTGACGTATGGCTTCGGCGTCCGGCCCACTGGGGTCATCAATTGATGTTGAGCGTTGAAGAAAAGGTAAAGCAGCTTCAGGGTCCGATATTAGTTCTCGGGGCAAGCGGATTCATAGGCGCCAACTTACTGAAGACAGTACGTGCTTTTAGAGACGACGTTTATGGAACCGCTACCCGGCACCCGGCATGGCGTCTAGAAGATCTGCCGCTCGAGAGTATTCGTGTTGTCGACTTACTCGTCGATTCAAATCTGGACCAGCTTCTGGACTCAATCAGGCCGCGGACTATTTTTGATTGTGTCGCTTATGGCGCGTATTCGTTCGAAACGGATAGCCGGCTCATCTACCAGACGAATTTCAATCTTGCCTCGCGCCTTCTCAGCCGGCTGGAGACGAGGAAGATATCGGCTTACATTCATGCCGGAAGCTCATCGGAGTACGGAGATAATGCTGCCGGGCCTCACGAAGAGAGCTTCACGGCCCCGAACAGCCACTATGCTGTGTCAAAGGTAGCGGCGGCTAATCTGCTGTACTTCTATGGAAAGAAACACGGGCTGCCCTGCGCCAATTTGCGCCTGTATTCGGTATATGGGCCGCTCGAAGATTCGTCCCGGCTGATTCCCGCGGTTGTTTCCCACGGCTTCGAGCGCCGCTATCCTGAGCTGGTACATCCGCAGACGTCGCGCGATTTCCTATATATAGACGACGCATGTGATGCCTTTCTGGATGCGGCGCTGAAGCTGCGTCCGGAAAATTACGGCGAGTCTTTCAATATCGGGACCGGCAAGAAGACGACGATCGAAGATGTAGCCGCAGCGGCGCGCGAGGTATTCGAGATAGACACGGCTCCCCAGTTCACAATGGAAGGCCGACATTGGGACCTGAGCGACTGGTATGCAGATGTCGATAAAGTGGCGAGCGTGATCGGCTGGCGCTCCCGCACAGAGTTCCGGGACGGCCTTCAAAGGATGGCCGAGTGGTATTCGGGACTGAGCGATAAAGCGAAGTATCACCGGTCATCGAAGAAGTTTGGCTTAGACACGAAATACAGCGTATCGGCGATCGTAGCCTGCTACAGAGACAACCAGGCAATCCCGATTATGTATGAGCGGCTCAAGAACATCTTCAACCAGCTCAATATCGATTACGAAATCGTCTTCGTCAACGATTGCAGCCCCGACGATTCGGAAGAGGTGATTCGAGCGATATCGAGGAACGATCGGCGGGTTTATGGCATTTCGCATTCGCGCAATTTCGGCTCACAAGCGGCATTTCGCAGCGGGATGGCAATCGCATCCAAGAACGCTTGCGTGCTTTTGGACGGCGATTTACAGGACCCGCCTGAACTGATAGGCGACTTCGTAGCGAAATGGCGAGAAGGCTATGACGTGGTGTACGGCAGGCGTGTAAAGCGCGAAGCGCCTTTATGGATGCAGTTTGCCTATAAAGCCTTCTACCGGGTTTTCGACGCATTTTCGTATGTAAGGATTCCGCATGACGCGGGCGATTTCTCATTGATGGACAGGCGCGTTGTGGAGGCGGTGCTGAGCTTTCCCGAGCGCGATCTGTTTTTACGCGGGGTGCGCGCTTACTCCGGTTTCCGGCAGGCCGGCGTCGATTACATTCGACCCGAGAGACTTTTTGGCGTGACGACGAACAGCTTATGGAAGAACATCGGCTGGGCGAAGAAAGGAATTTTGTCATTTAGTCATGTCCCGCTGAATATCTTGAGCGTCTGCGGCGTGCTGCTGTTCGGGATCACGGTGATTCTGATGCTTTTTCAATTGGCGGCGCGGATTCTGTTTCCTTCGCTGGCGCCGCGCGGCATCACTACCGTTCTGATCAGTGTTCTTTTCTTCGGGTCACTGAATCTCTTTGCGATTAGCTTGGCGGGAGAATACATCGGAAGAATTTTCGAAGAGGTGAAGCGGCGGCCTCACTTCATCCGCCGCAGCATTATTCGGGAAGGGGAAATACGTCCGGCTGTTTTTTCAGGGAACGAGGACGCGAGCGCGAAATGATCGATCGCATGAACATGCTCGATCGCAACGCTGAATCGTGGCGACCTATTTCGTTTAGCTCGGCCCGGACCGGAATTCAACCGCTCCTATTTTTTGCGCGGCGAATTTTGGATCTGCAGACCTCCTCAATTTGGGCAGACGTTTCAAAGGAACTGCCGCATGTGCATGGGACAGCTATAGATGCCGGCTGCGGGGCGCAACCTTTCCGATCGCTGTTTCCGAGAGACGTTCGCTATATAGGAATCGACAGCTCCGCGGCCGAAGCGGACTTTGGCTATGCCGTCCCGGACACAATCTACTATGAAGGGGCCGCGTGGCCGTTAGGGAATGAGTCGGCGGAATTCGTTCTCTGCACCGAGACTCTGGAACATGTTGTCGACACCCGAGGTTTTCTGAAAGAGGCGGCAAGATGCCTGGTTCCGGGCGGGCGAATTCTGCTGACCGTGCCGTTTTCGGCGCGATGGCACTACATTCCTTTCGATTACTGGCGCTTTACGCCTAGCTCCTTAGCGCACTTACTGGCGGAGACAGGATTCGACGAGGTTCGCGTATACGCACGTGGCAATGAAGTTACTGTTGCATGTTACAAAGTGATGGCTTTGATACTGCCGCTGCTTGCACCTCAAGGCAGGAACGTTCTCGTGGGTATAGTTCTACGTTGTTTCGGCGTTCTGCTCCTGCCTGTATTCGTGATTCTAGCGGTTATTGGGAATGTTTCGCTGCATGGGAAAGGTGGAGACGATTGCCTTGGCTACACCGTGAAAGCGCAGCGGGCGGGCAGGAAATGAGTTTTCATCGGGTTCTCGAATTTCCGGCAATTTATCGCGCGGCACAAGTTCTCCTGGCTCCGGGCATGGAGCATATTCTCACGGACAGATTACAGCGAGCGTTGATGAATATCCAAACGCCTGTGCGGACGCTCGATGTGGCATGCGGCCCCTCTTCCTGGTTATGGAAGGTGGGTATCCAGCCAATTGGTCTCGACCTTTCTCATGCGTATACGATACGATTTCGCGCCGCGGGCGGAAACTGCGTCACGGCATCGGCGGCGGAGATTCCATTTCCAGCGGGCTCATTCGATGTCGTATTCAGCGCAGCATTGCTGCATCATCTGCCCGACGACATAGCTCGGCAGACGGTGCGAGAGATTATACGAGTAACACGCGTGAACGGACATGTTCTGTTGTTCGATCCGGTTTTGCCGAAATCAGCATGGACACGTCCGCTCGCGTGGAGTTTGTGCAAGCTGGATCGCGGCCGCTTCATTCGGCACGAGAGGGCTCTCAGGTCGGCAATTCTGGGATCCGGGTGGACGGTTCAACGAATTACACACTCTTATCTGGGAACAGAGGGGCTTCTTTGCACGTTGAAGAAGGAATTGGAATCGGCTGGTTTGGACGCCTGAAAACACGGCCCCATGGCGGTTCAATCTGGAGTAATATTTAGGCGGGATCACACTCCTAAGGACAACGACTATGGAAGTATTTGATGGAGTTTCCGCAATTCTGAGACAGAAAGGCGGCAGAGTCTGGTCTATCGGGCCCGAGGCAACGGTCTACGAAGCCCTGGAGAGAATGTCCGAGGAAGGAATCGGCGCTCTGCTCGTAATGGCGAGCGGCGCGCTTGTAGGACTGTTATCCGAACGCGACTATGCCCGGAAGATCATTCTAAAAGGGCGATCGTCGAAGGAGACCAGAGTAGAGGAGATTATGATTTCACCTCCGCTGACGATATCTTCCGGCTGCTCGGTAGACGAGGCGATGCGAATCATGACGGAACACCGCGTTCGTCATTTACCGGTTGTGGACGGCGCAGGGACCGTATTGGGGATCGTATCTATCGGCGACTTAGTGAAATGGATTATCACTTCTCACGAAAAAACGATTGAGCAATTGGAGAGCTACATTTCGCGATAATCCGGACGTGGAAGCTAACTTCGATATACCGTCCAGCATTCTACTTGGCGCGGGCGCGCGATTCCGGCTAGGCAAGGAACTGATTAAGCTGGGCGTGGCGCGCGCACTCATCGTGACGGATCAGCGCTTGCGGGACGACGGGACGATCGCGGATTTCGAGGCGCAGTTGAAACAGGACGGCATCGAAGCTAGTGTTTTTTCCGATGTGCAGCCGGACCCCACCGATCGAAACGTCCTCGCGGGACTCGAGTGTCTGCGGGCCTCGAATGCGGAGGCGATTGTCGCGATCGGCGGCGGCAGCGTCATCGATGCGGCAAAAATTAGCGGCGTCGCGGCGACGAATCCGGGACCATTGTCCGCTTTTCAGGGCTATCACAAAATTCCGAACCGTGGATTGCCATTGATCGCGATACCGACGACGGCCGGGACCGGCAGCGAAGCCACAAAAGCGGCAGTGATCACCGATACGGCGCGGATGGTCAAGATGATGATTCTCGATGTTAAGATTCTGCCGCGCATCGCGATCGTCGATTATGAACTGAGCCTCACGATGCCTGCGGCGCTGACGGCGCATGTGGGCGTCGATACGCTCGCTCATGGGATTGAGGCGTACGTCTCGAAAAAAGCGAACGGCATGACGGACCCGCTGGCGATTTCGTGCATACAACTTACCTCGCGCCATTTACTCGCGGCCCAAACGGAACCCGATGACCGGCGCGCCCGAGAAGCAATGGCACTGGCGGCGTGCCAGGGCGGAATGGCATTCAGCAATAGCAGCGTCTGTTTAGTGCATGGGATGAGCCGGCCGATCGGGGCAGTGTTCCACTTGCCGCATGGCTTGTCGAACGCGGTTTTACTTCCCGCCGTTACGCGATTCTCGATTCCCGGCGCGCCGGAGCGTTACGCGCACATAAGCCGCCAGATGGGGTTCTGCGAGAGCGGCGCGACTGACGACCATGCCGGAGAGGCGCTTATCGAAGGTCTGGAGCGCCTGAATGCGGATCTTGGCATTCCGAAACTGCGGGATGCTTTGCGAGCCGATCGAAGTGCGTTCGAGCCACATCTGAAAAAAATGGCGGAGGATGCCCTGGCATCGGGAAGCCCGCAGAATAATCCAGTGGTTCCCACTATAGATGAAATCATAGATTTGTATCGATGCGCCTGGTAACTGTAGCCGCGGACCTCGCCCCTAACCTGGCGCTGCCCTGGGTTTTGCGGCTCCGCTATGGAATGGTTGCCGGAGAGGCGGCCATTATTGTCGGAATGTCGTACGGCTTTCATCTCGACATTCCACTTCTCTGGACGCTTGCCCCTCTGGCGGTTGTTCTGGTCAGCAACATTTTGCTCGGCCGGCTGCGAGTTCCGCCGTCCCGTTTTCCGCAGGAAACGCTGGCGGCGATTTTTTGTTTGGACACGCTCTGCCTGACCGCGATCCTGGGTTTGGCCGGCGGCCCCATGAATCCGTTCAGCCTGCTTTACCTGGTGCAGATCACGTTATCGGCGGTCGTTTTGCGGAAGGTGTGGACGTGGGCGCTCGGCGCGCTTTCGACGGCCTGCTTCGGGTTGCTGTTTTTTTTTAACGCACCCTCGCGGGCATTCCAGGCGCACCAGGCGGAACAAGGGCTATCGCCGCACCTGATCGGGATGTGGATCGCGTTTGCCATCGCGGCCGCGCTGATCACATTTTTTACGGGGAAGATTGCCGATGCGCTGCGAACCCGCGAATTGGAGGTGCTGAGGCTGCAGGACCAGCTCGCGAAAAACGAGAGGCTAGCCTCCCTGGTGACGCTTAGCGGCCGGAGCGGCGCATGAGCTCGGGACTCCGCTAGCGACGATTGCCGTGGTTGCGAGAGAACTCGAGCGCTATGCCGCGACACTTACGGAGGATGACGCAGTGCTCGAAGATGCAAAGCTCATTCGATCGGAGGTGGAACGCTGCCGGCGCATTTTGGAACGAATGAGCGCGCAGAGCGCGGAGCCGATGGGGGAAGCGCCGGCCTCTATCAGGGTGCGCGATTTCCTATTTCAAGTTCTGGCGGAATTTTCCGAGCCGCAGCGAGCGCTGCTTGCGATTGAGTTAGAAGATGAAGAACTCGCGGCGGTTCTGCCCACGCAGGCTACAGCGCAATCGCTCGCCGCGCTGATACAGAATGCATTGGACGCCAATTCGGATCAGCGCCCGATCGTGATTACCGCTACGGGGACCGACTCGACGCTGCGGATCGTGGTGCGGGACCAGGGGCATGGCATGCCGGCGAACGTGCTGCGCCGAATCGCCGAACCGTTTTTTACCACTAAAGAGCCCGGCAAAGGTATGGGATTGGGCACATTTCTGGTGCGCACTTTCGCGGAAAGTTTAGGGGGCCGCGTGCTGTTCGATTCGGTTCCGGGCGATGGCACGACGGCGACGCTCGAGCTGCCATTTGTTTCCTCTCGGCCGAAGGCGCATGCAGCCGTCTGAAGAGATCCCGCTGGTGCTGGTGGTAGACGATGACGACGTATTCCGGAATCGCCTCTGCCGCGCATTGGCGCAGCGAAGATGGGAAGCTGAAGCCGTACCGGATGGCGCCGAGGCGCTGAAATTCGCGCGCGAGCGCAGCCCGGATTTGGTGCTGGTGGATCTACGCATGTCCGGAATGGGCGGCCTCGATGTGGTCCAGGAACTGCGCGCGATTGATTCGTCGATGACGATTATCGTGCTTACCGGCTACGGCAGTATTCCCACTGCAATTTCCGCGATTAAACGAGGCGCGAACCACTACTTGACGAAGCCGGCCGACGCCGATCAGATTCTGGCGGCCTACGATATGGTGCGATCCGCGGCGACGGATGCGCCGGAACTTCCGGAGACCGTTCCAACGCTGGCCCGGGTGGAATGGGAGCATATGCAGCGCGTGATTTCGGATTGCGATGGCAATATTTCGCAGGCGGCGCGGCTGCTGGGCATACATAGGCGCTCACTGCAAAGGAAGCTCGCGAAATTTCCGCCACCGCATTAAATCATTAAATCTAGTGCGACAATTTGCCGCAAGACAACGCAGGTAAGAGTAGTGTCTGATGGTGTGAGGCTCTCGTTTCGGATGCGCCACGCGCTTGCATCGCTCGTAATGGTTCTGGTCAGCTTTCCGCTGATCGCACCGCTATTGCTTGCGAACGCGGCTTCCGAATTGCCGGCATGCTGCCTGCGCAACGGTAAGCATCATTGCACTGTCGCGGCAGTGGATGCCAGCCCATCGCTACGGGCGAATCAGCCGAAGTGCCCGCTGTTTTCCAAGCCGGAAGCGGTACCGGCTTTTTCGAAATTTGCAGTATTTGGCGCTGCTCCTGTAGCGGGCGCACCGGTCTTCGCTGGCGCTCCGATGGCAGGGCGGGATGAGCACATTGTTTCTATTGTTGTACGTCATTCGGTACGGAAACGCGGACCCCCTACTTACCTCAGTTAGCCTAATCAGATTTTCTTAGTTAGGCCCAAGGGCAGGGGGAAGTTTTGAAATCGTCGTTGGTATTGTGCGTAATCTTCGCGGCGCAAGCCGCTTTCGCGCAGGAATCTCTTAATTACGCAAGCGTGAGCGGGCGTGTAACGGACGCGAGCGGCGCCGCGATCGAGGGCGCTCAGGTCACCGCACGCCAGACTGATACAAACCTGACGAGCAGCGCAAATTCAGACCGGGAAGGGCGCTTCCGATTCCCGTACCTCCGGGTCGGCCAGTATGAAATCAAGATCCATCATCAGGGATTTACGGATTTCACCCGGTCCCTGACACTCACGGTTGGCTCGGCATTTGAACTACCCGTTTCTCTCACGGTCGCTTCCACTGAGACGAACATCACGGTAAGGGGCGACATGGCCGTGCTCGAAGCGGCCCGTTCCCAGATTGCCGGGACGGTTTCGCAAGCGGAAGTGCGAGCGCTGCCGCTTAACGGGCGCAACTTTCTGGATTTGGCGCTGCTCGTTCCAGGAGTGTCGCCCACCAACACGGCAAGCAATCAACTTTTCGCCGAAACGTCCGCCGTTCCCGGCCAGGGTATTTCGGTGGGCAGTCAACGGAATTTTTCCAACAACTTCATTGTGGACGGCCTTTCGGCCAACGACGATGCAGCGGGCCTGAGCGGGAATTTTCTATGGGCTCGATGTCGTGAACGAATTTCAGGTAGTGACTTCGGGGGGCCAAGCTGAGTTTGGCCGTGCCCTGGGCGGCTATGTCAATGTAGTGACCAAGAGCGGCACGAACACCCTGCATGGCGACGTGTATGGGTACTTTCGCAACGATCGTTTCAATGCCGCAAATGCGCTTTCGCACACTGCGCTCCCTTTGACGCAAACGCAATACGGGGCGAGTCTGGGCGGTCCTGTGATCCATGACCGGACATTTTATTTTGCGAATTTCGAGCAGCGAGAACTGAACCAATCCGGTCTGATCACGATTGCTCCGGCGAACGTGGCCGCGATCAACGCTCATCTTGCGGCCACGGGGTATCCGGGTCAGGCGATCTATACGGGCTTGTATTCGAACCCGGTCCATAACACCAATTTTCTGGCGAAGATCGATCACCAGTTCAGCGAACGAGATCAATTCAGCGCCCGCTACAGTTTGTACGACGTGCATAGCCCTAATTCGCGCGGCGCGGGCGGTTTGAACGCGGCGAGCGCGTCCGCCGGCCTCGACAATACGGACCAGACCATTGCAGCCGGCAACATTGCGACGCTTTCGCCGCGGCTGGTCAACGAAACGCGCGCTCAGTTCACGCACAGCATTCTGAACGCGCCCCCTTCCGATCCGATCGGCCCGGCAGTGAGCATCTCGGGGGTTGCTTCCTTTGGCACGCTCTCCGGTTCCCCGACGGCGCGCCTCAACAATCTTTACGAGATTGCGGACAACCTCTCCTATCAGGCGGGAGCGCATGCGATCCGCGCAGGCGCCGACTTCCTGTACAACGACGACACGATCACGTACCCGCGATCGATTCGCGGCAGCTATTCGTTTTCGTCGCTCGCGAATTTCCTGGCGGGGACATACAACAACTCGGGCTATCACGCAGACATTTAATCGCTTCACGGTCTCGCAGACTAATCCTAATGTTGGTTTCTATGCGCAGGACGAGTGGAAGCTCAATTCGCGACTGACGCTGAATCTCGGCCTTCGCTACGATTTGCAGTTTCTGAAGACCATTGCGACGGATACCAACAACATCTCGCCGCGCGCCGGATTCGCCTGGTCTCCGTTTGCGTCGCGCAATACCGTTATTCGCGGCAGTTTCGGACTCTTCTATGACCGCGTGCCGCTGCGGGCGCTGGCGAACGCCATTTTGTCGGCAGACAATACGGTGGACCCGAGCAATCTCAGCCAAATCAGCGTCAGCCTTTCGCCGGCGCAAGCGGGCGCGCCAGTATTCCCGAAAATTCTGGACAGCCTGACGATACCGCCCGGCGTGCTGTTCAACTTCAGCACGATGGACCGGAACATGCAGAACGCCTATTCCGAACAGGGGAGCTTCGAGATCGAGCAGCAGATTGGCGGGCATAGCACGTTGAGCGTTGGATATGAGCATCTGCGCGGGCTGCACTTGATCGCTTCGGTGAATCAGAACGTGCCGGCTTGCGTGGCGTCCGGGAACAACAACGGATGCCGTCCGAATCCGAATTTCGGAAACGACAGCCAGTATTCTTCGCTTGCGGATTCTCATTACGACGGCCTGCATGTTTCGTTTGTGCAGCGGCCGGTGCGGTGGGGCGATTATCGGATCTCTTACACGTTTTCGAAAGCGTTGGACAATGTAGGCGAATTCTTCTTCAGCTCGCCGATCAACAATTTCAATATCTGGCAGGATTATGGACGGTCGGACGACGACCAGCGGCATCGCCTGGTTTTCGATGGCACGATTCACTCGTCGATGGCAAAGGCCAGCACACCGTGGCAGCGCCTCAGCCACGGTTTTCAATTGAGCGGAATGCTGCAATACTATTCGGCGCTGCCGTTCAACATCACGACCGGATCGAATACGATCCAGGGAACGGCGGCGCGTCCGACGGTCAATGGACATATTCATTAACCGCAATGCCGGAAGCGGCTTCGATTTCTTCAACGTGAACGCGCGCTTGAGCCGGACGTTCCGCATCGGAGAGCGGCTGCGGCTGGAGGGCATGGCGGAAGCATTCAATCTGCTGAATCACGTGAACGGCGTTACCTTGAACGGCACTTTCGGAACCGGGGCGTATCCCGCTAGTCCTTCGCCCGCGTTTAAGCAGATCACCGCGGTCTCGGATTCAAGAAGCCTGCAGCTTGCGCTTCGCCTTAGTTTCTGACAAGCAGCCGTTCGATATTCTAGGCGAGACATGAGAGACAGAGTTCGAGCGGCAAGTGCAATTTCGATAGCTTTCCTATTTTTGGCGGTTTCTGCAACCGCCGCCGAAGGGCCGCCGACCTGGGCGTATGGCACCGACCCAAGCACGGCGCGACCGCGCGCTCCGCAAGCGGCGCCCGATGTCAGTCTGAAACATCTTCCCGACAGCACGCTCGCGTTCACGCGGGCGCAAATAGGCGATCGTTTCGGACCGGCGGATTGGTATCCGGGCGATCATCCTCAAATGCCGGACGTGGTAGCGCACGGCCGGAAGCCTACCGTGATGGCGTGCTCGCTATGCCATTATCCGAACGGCAAGGGACGCCCTGAAAACGCGGGCGTCGCCGGTTTCCCGATGAGCTATTTCATTGAGCAGATGAAGGAGTTTAAAGACGGCGACCGGAAGAGCGCGGATACCCGGAAAAGAAATACGAACGTGATGGCGGCGATTGCCGGGGCGATGACTGATGAAGAGATTAAAGCCGCCGCTGAATATTTTGGCTCGATGAAGTGGACGCCGTGGATCAAGGTTGTAGAAACCGCGACCGTTCCCAAGACCTACACGTCGGTCGGGATGTACGTACCGGCGGAAGAAGGCGGGACAGAGGCGCTTGGCGAACGCATTATCGAGGTTCCCGAGAATGCCGAGGCTTCCGAGGTACTTCGAAATCCGCGCTCCGGTTTCATTGCCTACGTACCCAAAGGCAGTATCGATAAAGGCAAGGAGCTGGTGACGAAAAACAGCGCGGTCACGATCCCGTGCGGAATTTGTCATGGAGCGGATTTAAAAGGCGCCGGGCCTGTGCCGTCTATTGCGGGTCGATCCCCCAGTTATCTGGTACGGCAGATGTATGACATGCAGCAAGGGACACGGAAAGGAACGTGGACCGAATTGATGAAGCCTGTCGTCAGCAAGTTGAGCGAGGAAGACATGTTGAACATGGCGGCGTACATATCCTCGCGCACGCCGTAACTCGCAATTTACATGATGAGGACGGGACGTCACAAAGTCCTCGCGCTGGCGGTATGCCTCGCGTTCATCACGTACTTGGACCGCGTATGTATTTCGGTGACGGCCCCGGATATTATGCGAGAGCTTTCGCTGACCAAGGTCCAGATGGGATTCATCTTCAGCTCATTTACGCTTGCCTACGGAATTTTCGAGTTGCCGACCGGCTGGTGGGGAGACCGCGTGGGACCGCGGCGCGTTTTGACGCGCATCGTTCTCTGGTGGTCCTTGTTCACGATGGCAACGGCGTCGGCGGTGGGATTCCGCTCGCTCGCGGTGTTACGGTTCCTGTTTGGCGTGGGCGAGGCCGGCGCGTGGCCGAACGTAGCGAAGGTTTTTTCACGCTGGTTTCCTTCGAGCGAACGCGGCACGGCGCAGGGCGTCTTCTTTATGGGAGCGCATCTGGGCGGCGGAGTCACGCCCGTGCTGGTCGCTTTTCTGGTACAGCGCCTGCACTGGCGCGCGGTGTTTGTCCTTTTCAGTTTGTTTGGCTTCGCGTGGGCGGCGGTGTGGAGGATCTGGTTTCGCGACGATCCGGCGGAGCATCGGGCGGTGAGTGCAGCGGAGCTAGAACACATTCGCGCCGGAAGAATCGGCTCGGCCGACGACCATACGCCGGCCTTCCGCATGTTGGCGAACCCAAGCGTGCTTGCCATGTGCGCGGCGTATTTTACGCAGAGCTATGGATTCTATTTCTACATCACCTGGCTGCCTACGTATTTGCAGCAGACGAAGGGCGCGAGCGCGGGCGCCCTGTCGTTGCTGGCCGGCCTTCCCCTTTTGCTGAGCGTCCTAGCTGATCTGCTGGGCGGGTTGACTACGGACCATCTCACACGTCGCTATGGATTTCGCGTCGGCCGATGCGGGGTGGCGGGCGCATCGCTGGCAGTGGCCTCCCTATCTATCGCGGCGGCGGCGATGTTGAGCCATTCCGTTTTGGCGGCTTGCTTGATTGCGCTCGGAGCTGCAAGCTCGAATTTTTTGCTGGGCGCGAGCTGGGGCGCGTGTGTCGATCTGTCGGGGCGCAATGCCGGTTTTGTGAGCGCCGCCATGAACACGGCGGGACAGATCGGCGGCACGTTGAGTCCGATCGTTTTCGCTTGGATTGCGGAGCGCTGGGATTCGATGTATGCGCTGGGAATTATTGCCGGTCTTTATATGGCGGGGGCGGCGTGCTGGATGTGGGTGAAGTCACCGCAACGCGCTGTCTAGCGATCCGATTCGCTCGAAAATGACCTGTTGCGCTCCTCGAAATGCGGTGGTACAACTCGACAGTGACTATCCGGCAGCTCTACATCTTCAACGTGCTGTACCTGATTCTTCTCGTGGTAGTTATCATCTTCACCCGCGCAACCTTACGCCGCATTGCCGGTGCGGTAGCCGGGGCGTTTGCCGCGGGGGCAGCAGGGATCGCAGTCATTGCCATCTGTGAGCGGGTCGGCTGGTGGCACTTTACCATGCATTGGGAACCGTACTACCTGGCCCAATTAGGGATCAGCGTCGCTCTGGGCTCCTTCGTCTTCCTACTCACTTGGCGACTTGCTCGGCGCTTCGGTGGACCAGGGCTGGCTTTTGCACTACTGCTTGCCGCACTGTTGGGGCCGTTCCGCGACTCCGCCTATATGGCTATGTTTCCCGAGTGGGGTTATTACGCCCCTGGCATTGCGCCGATGCTCGCCATCTCTGTGGCATACGTGATCATTGGTGTGGTCGGCCATGGGTTGATGCGGGTGGTCGCCGGACCAGCCACGGGCGATTCTTTTGCCCATCGGTTCTGGCAGCACGCGTGAAGACGCGTGGTCCGCAGCACAAAGAATCGCAGATGAAAGATACAGATATATTGCGCCGGCATTTCACTTTGCTGCCCGGAACGCTGATCGCCGGGCGGCTTTCCTTGCAAGTAGCGAGTGGGGGCACGGCTCAGGATCTCGTCGAGCGCATACAGATAAGCCTTGGCGGTGAATGGCCTTCGACGGGTCCCGATGGATTCAAGGCCGGGGACCCCCATACACCCGTGAAGGGAATCGCGACCACGGCGATGGCTACGATGGACGTTCTAAAGCAGGCTTCAAAAGCCGGGACCAACCTGGTCATCACGTATGAACCGACATTCTTTGGACGACAGGATGGACCTGCGCCGCCTGCTCCGTCAGTTCCGACGGGAACAAACGGGCGCGGCCCGGGGCGTGGATTCTCTGGCGTCGCTGCAGACGATCCGGTGTACAAGGCCAAGAAAGAATTCATTGAGCAGAACGGTTTGGTGGTCTTTCGACTGCGCGACCATTGGCAGGCACGCAAAGAAAACGACATGGTGACCGGTCTAGCGGAGTCGCTGGGCTGGACGAAGTATCGGGTCAAGCCGGACGACGTGCTCTACGAGATCCCGGCGGCTACGGCCGAGGACACAGTCGCCCAAATCCGCAAGCGGCTGAATCTGCGCGGCGGCCTTCGCGCGGTCGGCGACCGCAAGGCGCGGGTGCGGCGGGTCCTGCTGTATCCGGGCGCGATGACGCCTTCTACGATGTGGCAGCGCTATGAGGAGGCGGACCTGATTGTGGCGGGCGAAGTCCGCGAATGGGAAAACACTCACTACGCGGCAGACATCTATACCGCCGGCGAGAAGCGCGGTTTGGTGACTGTCGGGCGCGTTGCTTCGGAAGATCCGGGTATGCGCGTATGCGCAGCGTGGCTGAAGACGCTGGCGCGGGAAATTCCGGTGCGCTGGATTACGGCCGGGGATCTTTACTGGAGGGCGGTCTGATGACCGGACGTGAAGTAGTCGACCTGATCAAGAAGAACGTCGGTGTGCCGTGGAATGAGCATTCGTATCGGGACACGTTCAAGCTCGGGAATCCCGATTCCATGGTCAAAGGTATCGCGACGACGGTCATGGCGACGTTCGACGTGCTGAAACGCGCAAACGAAGCGCGCCTGAATATGGTGATCTCGCACGAGGACACGTTCTGGAACGATCGTGACGAAACGAAGGACCTCCTAGCGAATCCTCTTTACAAGATGAAGACGGAGTACGTACTGAAGAACGACATGATCATCTGGCGGATTCACGATCATATGCACGCGATGCACCCGGATTTTACGGTCGTTGGATCGCTGCGGTCCGTCGGCGTGAAGGGCGGCGAGGATGCCGTAATGCGGGCACGCGTGTATACGATTCCCGAGACGACGCTGGGTGAGTTTGCGTCGCAGGTGAAGCGACTCACGGGATCACGGGCCTTCCGCTGTGTGGGAGATCCGAAAGCGAAGGTCAGCAGAATTCTTCTGGGCCCAGGGTATGCGACCCCGAGAATGACCGCGGATGCCGATGTGGTCATCGGCGGGGAACAGCAGGAAGCCGACGGAGGTTTCGATGACGTGGAGTACGTGGCGGATGCAACGTCGCTCGGCATGGCGAAAGGATTGATTATGCTGGGGCACGTGATTTCGGAGCAGCCCGGCATGGAGGATCTGGCCAAGTGGATGCAGACCTTCATCAAAGGGGTGCCGATCCAGTTCGTGCCAGCCGAGGAGCCATTCTGGATTTAGAATATTTCTCGCGGGCGGAGCCCTGCCGCATAGGCGCTCAAGAAGTTCTCGAACGTCTCAAATGTCGATCCTGCCGGCCGAGCATTTCGGTAATGCTGTTTTGCAAGCATGGTGCCGTGTTGTTGCTGCTTGAGACCGTTGGAAGTAAAAGGTGGCACAGAGTCCTGACCAGTACAGAGGATTACAGCGGATCGATCCTCAGAATCTGCCCCGAGGTGTTTATTAACCGATATGTCGCGGTCACGTGTGTAGACGGCGGAGTGATGAGGCCACGGACCGTGTGTCGCGACTGGCCGCGACATTAAGTAAGTTACCAGACTTGGGTAGCAATTATCCGCGGCCGGCCCGACTTCGCGCGAACGACCTCTGTTGACAGCACTATCTCCAGATTCTTTTTCTCCCATCCGGGAGCGATGCCGCTCAACATGTTCATCTCGCCTGGATCGGTCAGGAACTCGGCCGCGGCCGCCGTACCAAAGACCGAAATTCCTGCCGCAGTGATTACCGGCTGACCGGTATTCGGATCGAAGAAACGGAGGACGAGAGCGTAATCTCTGGTGACTTTTAGTAATGGCGTGGAGTAGTCGAGGGACCACTCGTTCCTGTCCGGGTAGCGCGTATCCCGAATCACCACTGTGCGGGGCGCAATTTTCTCCGCCCGATAGCGCAGTTTCCCGTTCAACCGCTCGGTCCAATCATTATTCATGAGGCCGATCAGGATGGCAGGGCCGTTCCTGAGATCGCTGAAGGTTGCCTCCGACTGAACGGCTATGCGCCACGGCTTCCCGCGGCTTTGGAGGAAGCCAACAAATTTTGCCAGAGCAATCGCATCCGAGACGTGGATCGTTTGGGTGGGAAGGCGGTGAAACTCGCCCAAGTCCAGGGTGCGGAGATCCGAGGGCGATTCCTTCGCGGCCGGCAGCTTTCCACCTTCGAGATTCCCGATACAGAGCAAAGTCTCTCCAGAGGAGGCGAACACGGGACGCCAAAACTTCCTAAGCGAATTGTCTGAAAACGACAGATTGCGAAGCGCAACCGCAACGATAAGCACGAGAACGCCGATACCAAAGGCAGCTATCCGATGCAGCCTAAAGGCAGGGCGCGGACTTGGTTCCACCTCTGGCAGTCCGGCCGGGAACGGGTCGCCGAGGGCGGCGCGGCGCTTACAACGGAACTGCGGAACGTACGATCCTGGCTGAAGATCAAGATGCCACTCATCCTCTTGTTGAAGGTCTTCCTGATAATATTGCGCGAGCCGTTTGCGAACTTCGGCCATTGCGCTTCGAACGACGTGATCGGAACCGGTGTCGTAGTTCGGATCCCGGCCGAACACGTCTACACCGATCGTTCGCTCCTTCAACTGCTCTGTGTTGCCAGCTAGAGTCTGTTCGACGATATACGTTAATACCGCGGCGTAACGCTTGCTATTCCGGAAAACATGGCTACCGAGAATACGCGCCAGTTGCTCGCGAATCTCGCCAGCGCCGGGCGTTTCATGCTGTGCGCCGTTCTGTGTGGGTCGCGGGACACCCGGCACCGTGGAACTGGTCATATTCGTTGCACCCGCGAACTAAACGCGATCAGTCTATCAGAGTTTCTGGGACGTCACATGCCGCCATATGCCGGACATATACGATCTATGGCTTTCGGCGAACGTCTTTAGCGGATACGCTTCAATCACATCGTCTATGAATCTCCTCCGACGCACCGGATCTTTTTCTCTGCTCATTTTGTTCGCCATCGCGACCCGGCCGCTGGCCGCACAGACCTCCTTCGGCTCCATTGTGGGAACCGTAACCGACCCGAGCAACGCATCGATTCCAGGAGCTTCGGTGATTCTCACGAATATCGGAACATCGGAACGGCGGAGCGCAACGTCGGACTCCTCAGGAAATTTCAGCTTCGTCAACCTGATTCCGGGAGACTACCGTGTTGAGGTGCAGAATCCCGGATTCAAGCGCTACAGCCGGGAGCCGGTTCGAATCGAGGTCGAATCCGCGGTGCGGGTGAATGCCGCTATGCAGGTCGGAGACGTCGCCGAGACGTTGACAGTTTCCGATCAGGCTCCCCTACTGCAGACTCAATCCGGAACAGTCGGCAAATTGATTGAAGGCCGGACTGTGCAGGACACTCCGCTCAATGGACGAAATGTACTGAACTTGATAGCTCTCGCGCCCGGCGTTGTGCCGCAGGGGTCCACGTCCGGAAGTCCACTCGGAAACCAAGCCGGCGGCACTTACACAAACAATACCGGGTGGGGGAACTACCAAATCGGCGGGGGCATGGCGAATCAAAGCGCATTCTATCTGGACGGCGCCCCGCTCAATACCGTGAATGCAAACTCACCGGGTATTGTACCCGTCCAGGACGCGATTCAGGAGTTTCGTGTGGACAGCAATTCCGTGAGTCCTGAGTTCGGCCGTTTCTCCGGCGGCGTGGTCAACATGGTCACCAAGTCCGGAACCAACCAGATCCACGGGAGCGCCTATGAATATTTAAGAAACCGGGTGCTAAACGCAAACGACTTTTTTAACAATCGATCCGGCGTGCCGCGAAACTCATTCACTCAAAATCAATACGGCATCACGGCAGGCGGCCCGATACGTAAAGGATAAATTCTTCGTTTTCGCCTCGTGGGAGAATTTCGCACTTCGTAATGGCAAGCCCACGCTGACCACCGTGCCGACCGCGGCCATGAGGACAGGCGACTTCGCCGGACTGCCACCGATTTACGATCCTTATACGACTTGCGGCCTGCAGGGCGTGGCGGCATGTCCCAGCGGTCAGCCCATTCGGCAAGCGTTTCCCGGCAATGTCATTCCCACTTCACGACTCGACCAGACTGCGCTTGCTCTGTTGAAGGTTTGGGGATCTCCTAATTTGCCAGGCAATGTGAATAATTTTGCGGGCAACACAAATCTTGGAGGCAATCAGAAGCAGATAAACGCGCGCGGAGACTACTCTTTGGGCGAAAAGCAAAGGCTCTTCGGACGATACACCTATTGGGATGGGACCAGCCTGCCCTCCGATCCTTTCCATACGAACTTCGGGGGCCTCACCACTCTGTATGGGGCCAATAGCGGGGTCTTCGGCGACACGTACACGGTCAACCCGACAACCGTTCTCGATATTCGCGCTTCGTATCTACGAGCGCTTCACGCGTTTTTGCCCCTCCAAACGGGAACCAATCTCGCCCAGTATGGAACTGCATGGGCTGCGCTAGCCAACCAGGTAAGCCTGCCCGAAGCGCCGCTACCAGCCGTCACGGGATTCGCCGGATTTAGCGGAGTCTACATCAACAGCGTGAGTAATGGTTACGCTTTGTCGGGAAGCGCAACTAAGATTCTGGGCCGGCATAGCCTCAAGTTCGGCGGCGAGGCCAGACGCTGGGACTGGGCGTTCGTTCAGAGCAACACCGCGGCCGGTAGCTTCAATTTCAATAACGTGTTTACGGCCGCCAATCCGCTGTCGCCTGGTAACACGGGCTATGCGTTTGCCTCTTATATGCTGGGAACCCCCTCCAGCGGTAGTGTGGCCGGAGCGGCGCGCACTTTCCAGCAAATTTATTACCAGGGCTACTATTTGTCCGATTCCTATCGCATGACAAATAAGCTAACCATCAATATGGGCGTGCGCCTGGACATTATCGGGTCCTTCTCGGAGCGGTTCGATCGAACAGTTGTCTTTGATCCAAACGCACCCGATCCAATTGGGCAAAAAGCCGGTTTGAACTTAAAGGGCCAGCTTGCGCTAGTTAACTCGCTTGCGTATCCGAGCCGCAATCAACTGGGCTCGGCGAAATATGAGCCCGCGCCGCGCTTCGGCCTTGCCTGGAGCCTGGACAGCAAGACAGTCATTCGCGGCGGCTATGGCCTGAGCTGGGTGTCGCCCGAACAGATCAACTACAGCCTGGCACCGTTCCAGTCGCCTGTGAATGCGGCGACGACCACCATGGTCAGTTCCGTTAACGGCAGCGGCCTTGTTCCGCTCAATACCCTCAGTAATCCCTTTCCAAATGGTTTGCTCCAGCCCCAAGGACACAATGTTGCACTCCTGAGTAACTTTGAGGGACAAAGCTTCAACGCGCCCATTCCGGGTCCGCCGTACCCCTACATTCAGCAGTGGAACACCGAGATCCAGCGGGAGCTACCGCTCGGCATTATTTACGACCTTGCATACGCCGGCTCGAAAGCAACGCATCTCGGCTTCTCTGTATTACAGATCAACCAGCTCCCCGATCAGTACCTCGCGCTCGGTTCGGCACTTCTCACTTCGACGCAAAACCCGTTTTACGGAGTGCTGCCGACGAGCGCCGGAACACTTGGTCTTGCCACTACTACAAGAGCTCAGTTGCTTCGCCCGTATCCTCAATACCAGAACATCGGCAACAGCGCTCCGGACGTTGGGAACTCGACCTATCACTCCATGCAAATGAGAGTGGAGAAACGATTCTCCTCCGGCGGCACCATCACCGGATCGTACACATGGGCGAAGCTCCTGAGCGATACCGATACACTCAGCTCCTGGCTGGAAGCAGGACATTCGGTCGGGGGTGTTCAGGATTTCAATAATCTGCGCCTGGAAAAATCGCTGACGAGCTTTAATGCGGCGCAACGGCTGGTCGTCAGTTACGTGTACGACCTGCCTTTTGGTAAAGGAAAGAAGTTCCTAGGCAGCATCCGCGGAGTGAGCGACAAGTTACTTTCGGGATGGGCATTCAATGGCGTGACCACCTTGCAGTCGGGATTTCCTCTTTCGTTCACGACCGCTTCCAACCTGACAAATTCGCTCGGCGGTGGATCAAGGCCTAACGTTGTCAGTTCGAATGTAGGAGTGAGCGGTTCGGCGCAAAGCCGCATCAATGCCTGGTTCAAAGTTCAGGCGTTTCAACAGCCTGCGGCATTCACATTTGGGAATGAATCGCGAACTGATCCGGTGTTGAGAGCGGCCGGCATCGCCAACTGGGATTTTTCGGTGGTAAAACGTACCGCAATCAGCGAACGATTCCGATTGGATTTCCGGACGGAATTTATCAACTTGTTCAATCGCGTTCAGTTTGCCGACCCGAACACTTCACTAGGCAATCCGAGCTTCGGCATTGTCACTTCGGCGTTAAATCTTCCTCGGCTGGTTCAGTTTGGCTTGCGGTTGAACTTTTGATCCAAGCAGCATTTTAGAAGTTATGGAGGCCGAGTGCCGCCAGAAGTTTTCGCAGCAGTATATAAGCCGCTCCGCGCTTGACTAGGTGTTGCAACGATCACTATAGTTTGTCTAGCGTTGCTCTGAAGGAGGTCTTTTATGTCACGCACAGCCGTGTTGCTTGCGTTGCTTGCCGCTTCCTCGGTCGCAGCCTCGGCGCAGACAACATTCGGGTCGATTACTGGAACAATTACGGACGCGACCGGCGCTGCTGTTCCCAATGCGCACCTAAAAGCTACCGAGCTGGCGAGCGGGTATTCCTACGAGAGCCAGAGCACGGCAGACGGCGTCTACACGATTCCCAATCTTCGCGAAGGCAGCTATACAGTTACGGCGACCGCCCCTGGCTTCAATGCAGTGCGAGCCAATGACATTCGACTGACGGCTCGCGAGATTCGCGCGCTCAATCTGACCATGCAGGTAGGCGCTGTGAGCTCGTCGATCGAGGTCAAAGCCACGCCCGCGGCCGTGATCGAAACGGAGACGGCTCGTATCAGCCAAACACGGAGCACGACCGAACTGCAGTATCTCCCGCTGAACACCCGCAGCGTAAGTTCTTTTCTTGCTCTGGCCCCCGGCATTGGGCAAGCCACGACGGTGACGGCGACATACCGCTTCAATGGGAGCCGGCGCAATCAATCCGAGTTCACTGTCGATGGGATCAGCAATATTACTTACAACGGAACGCAGACCAGCCCACTTACGAGTTATATCGAGAGCTTCCAGGAAGTGCGCATCGACAGCGCGGATAATACAGCGGATGCCGGCGCCATAGGACAGGTGATGGTGGTGTCGAAATCCGGTACCAATCAGTTCCATGGGAGTTTGTTCGACTACTACGTCACGCCAGCGTTCCGGGCCCGAGACTTCTTCTCGCCGACGCGCGCCACCGGTATCTCTCACCGGCCAGGCGGCTCAATCGGGGGTCCGGTTGATATTCCGCACGTCTACAACGGTCACGACAAAACGTTCTTCTACTTCGATCTGGAGACGTCGCGAGGCAGCCAGGAACAGAATCTGATCAATCCGACTGTTCCTCTGGCGGCGTGGCGCACCGGTGATTTTTCGGCGCTCTTGCCAGGCACGGTGGTCAAGAATCCGGGCAGCGGGGCTGCTTACCCGGGGAACAGAATTCCCGTCAACCAGTTGAATCCGGTATCGCTTGCGCTCCAGAATCTTTTTTATCCGGCTCCTAATAATGGAAGTACGAAAAGCTTGAGTTCTAAAAATTTCGTCACGACGCTGACGCATCCCTTCGATCCCAATACGTTCTGGAGCGGACGATTGGACCATCGGTTCTCGGATAAAACTTTTCTGTTCGCGCGTTATACCTGGCAGCGGCAGAACAGCACGGATTACGAAGACAATCTGCCCACCATAGGGCGGCTTACCGACATTCGCAACACACGAAACGCTGTTGGATCGTGGAGCCAGATCGTCGCTCCCACTCTTGTGAACGAATTACGTTACGGGATGATGTACACGAATGAGCCTCGGTTTGGACCTCAGAACGGTACAAGCCTGGTTTCGCAGCTCGGGCTAACGGGCTTGCTGCCGAATATTCCGAATCTGCCAGGCATTCCGAACATCTCGTTCTCGGGGCTGGGGCTGCAAGCGATCACACAGACCGCCTACGGCTCACCGGATTTTCAGAACTTCAATCAATACATCCAGGATCAAATTACTTGGACGAGAGGAAAACATACCGTTCGTGCCGGAACTCAGATTGCACGCTATGCCGCCAACAATGTCGTGCAATCGAACAACTTGTTCGGAGGCCTCTCATTCTCGAACCGCTATTCCGGTTTCCCATATGCCGATTTCCTACTCGGATATCCGAGCACGGCCAGCGTTGCGGCGCCGGCGCTTAACGCACCTTTCCTGCGCTGGGCTTACGATTTCTTTGTAACGGATGAGTTTAAAGTTACTCCCAAACTGACCGCGAACATCGGGCTGCGTTATGAGTTGCATCCGGCCTGGAGTTCCAGCAACGGCCTTGCGTCGACGTTCGATCCGGGCACGGGCAAGATCGTCATCCAGGATGGCTCTCAAAGCCTGATCAGTCCCTACTTTCCCGCGAGCTACGTGGGAATTGAAACGGCCTCGCAGGGCGGCTATCGACCGGGTTCGCTCATACGAACAGACAAAAACAATTGGGCGCCCAGGATTGGAGTGGCGTGGCGTCCGTTTGACGAGAAGACGGTGATTCGCGCCGGGTTCGGCATATTCTACGATTTGGTTCCGACCCAGGCGAACATGGGGAGTACGCCGTTTTCGGTAAGCCCCGCCAGCTACACGAATCCGACAAGAGCGAGCGCGGGAAACCCTATCATCGTGTTTCCGCAGGTGTACCCCAGCACGCCGATTACGGGTTCGACGGTTGGTCTTCCAGACGCGATCAAGAGGGACCTTCGCATACCGTACTCGATTCAGTACAACATCACCTTGGAGCACGAGATTGGCACAATGGGCGTGCGCGTATCGTATGTGGGAACGGGAACCAGGCAGGGCGAGTACTACTCGAATATCAACCAGCCGCTTCCGGGCCCCGGGTCATACATCAACAAGCCGCGGTTATTTCCACAATTTGGAAACCTGCGCTATATCACAAACGGCGCCGGACATCAGTACAACGGCTTGAACACCGAAGTTCGGCGACCGCTCGCGACCGGTCTTCTTTACGACTTCAATTACACCTGGGCGCGCGACATCGGCGACTTGGAGCGGGACCAGCAGCCGGAGGATTCTTATAATCTGGCGCGAGAACGCGCTCCATGGGCCGATATCCCGAAGCACCGCATTACGAACAGCCTGATTTGGGACGTGCCCGCCGGCAGAGGCAAGAAGTTTCTGTCGAAGAGCAACCATTTAATCGATGCTCTCCTGGGCGGCTGGCAATACACGGAATCGCTGACTTGGAGCACAGGCTTTTTCCTCACGCCGCTGTGGACAGGCGCGGATCCTACGGGCACCGCAAATACCACTAGCGCTACCGCCCCGACCGTGACCATTCGCCCCAACGTGGTCGCGGATCCCAATCTGCCGGCCGACCAGCGGACGGTCTCGAATTGGTACAACTTGGCTGCGTTTGCGCCGCCGACTGCCGGGAACTTTGGAAATGCGGGAAAAGGAATTGTGATTGGACCGGGTGGCTTTGTGGTCGACATGGGTATCGCGAAGACCTTTAGCATCGCGGAGCGCGTGCGCTTGCGCCTGGAGTTTACCGGCACCAACATTCTCAATCACACGAACTTCAATCCGCTGCTCGGAAGTTCCTCCACTATCGGCCTGATCAACGGCGCGACTTATCCGGAGAGTCCGGCTTTGATCTACAATAATCCGGGAGTTTCGGGGGTGATCACCTCGACCGGAAACGGCGCAGGTGGAATCGATCCGTCCGGTCCGCGCGCCTTTAGAGCAGGGTTCCGGATCGATTTTTAAAAAGAGAATGCGCAAACGGATGCGCGCGCTGATTTGCTCACTGTGCCCAATTCTTCCCTTTCTGGCCGGCGTGCGAGACAAAACCGTCCATGTCGCCGCGGGCGGGAAGGCCGAGTACTCCTCCGTTCAACAAGCAATTGACGCCGCGCCGCCCGAAGGAGGAGTGGTGATTTCGATAGCGCCAGGCACATACCGCGAAGTGCTTGAAATCACGAGGCAAAATGTGCAACTTCGGGGTGTGGATCCTGACCCGCGGAAGACCGTCATCGTATTCGACAGGAGTTCAGGCACAACCGGCGGCACAATGAAATCGGCAACCGTCAATGTGCGGGCAGATAATTTTCGAGCCGAGAATCTGACTTTCGCGAACGACTTCAACACAACTCATCCGCAGTTACCACAGGGCTCGCAGGCGCTGGCGCTTCTCGTTACCGGGGACCGTGCTGTATTCCGTCACATGCGTTTTTTGGGCAATCAAGACACGCTATACGCGGCCAACAAAAGTTGCAATGGGCCGAATGGCGAGCCATGCACACCGGCCAGGCAATATTTTTCACATTGCTATATCGAAGGGAATGTGGACTTCATCTTCGGCGACGGTAAAGCCGTTTTCGAGGAATGCGAGATTCACAGCACGCAGGCACCAGGGAGGATTTATTACCGCGCAAGGAAAGCACTATCCGAGTCAGGACAGCATTTTCATTTTCAACCGATGTAGGTTGACGGCCGAACCCGGGCAGAGAGAGGTCTGGCTCGGACGTCCATGGCGGCCATACGCGAGCGTGGTGTTTTTGAATACCGAGATGGGGTCGCAGATCGAGCCCGCAGGCTGGCGGGAATGGCATCCCGGAGAAACGCAGTATCTCGATACGGCGAACTACGCAGAGTACAACTCAACTGGTCCAGGAGCGCATCCGGAGCAGCGCGATCCCCATGCCAGGCGCTTGAGCCGCGAGGAAGCCGCCCGGTACATGAGCGGGAGATTCTTAGCGGGTTCGGACGGCTGGAATCCGCGGGTCGTCCACTGATCGTTCAGCTCAGTGCTGAGTCGGGAAGTCCACGAACTTGGCGGCGCAACTGTGGAGAGTGGCCGTGCCGGCCGTACCAGTCACGTTCACTCGGTCCCCTTGTATCTTGAGGTTGAAGGCGCCAGGACCGATCTTCACGTTCGCGTTGTGGGCAACCACTTTCACCGCATCCGGCCGATCGAAAATCACGTTATCGAATTGGATCCCAACGGGATGATTTGCATCGTAACCATCGAGCGTCACTTTCCCTGGACCTTCGATATTTACGTTTCGCACGACGATGTCATGGAAGAAGGGTATGTGGTTGGTTTCTTTGCTCGCGTGCGCCGAATAGCTCGTATCCATGAATATCGGGTTCGGGGTCTCGCGGATACAGATGTCTTCAAACACCACATCCTGAACGACTCCACCACGCGTAATATTCGATTTGATGCGCAGCCCGTTATCGGCGCCATCGATCGACAGATCCGAAACGCGTATGGCGCTTGCGCCGCCGTCGGTCGTACTGCCGATTGACATTCCGTGGCCTGAATAGAAGTGATTGTGAACGATGCTCATGTGGGTTGTCGGCGCGCCGGACGGCGCCTTGATCGCGATTTGATCGTCGCCGGTATGGATGTAGGAATGAGTAATCGTGACATTGGTCGAATTGCCGGGGTCGATGCCGTCCGTGTTGCGCGCACGCTCAGGCGACCAGACCTTCACGCCCCACACAGTGAAGCCATTACCATTCTCGTAGCCGACGTGGAAGTTCGGCGAATTCAGGAGCGTAATCCGGTATAGGGTGAAGTTATTGCAGCGATTCAGGACCAAGAGCCGCGGATTGTTCTGGCCCCCGCCCTTGCGCGCGAGGTCGGCGAGATTCCACCAGGTCATCTTCTGTCCCAGCATGGGTTCTCCACCGCGGCCATCTATGACGCCGTCGCCCATCACGCCCGAATCCTCCACTCCCTCGCCATTGATCAGGGCTTTGCATCCATGCGTGGACTCCTGCGTTATGGTGCCGCAAACTCCGGGAGTGCGGTCATACTCACGCGGGTTTCGAGATGCGAACAGGAAGGCTCCCCGATCCACAACGAGCACGACGCCCCGTCGAAGATTCAGCGGGCCAGACAAAAATGCATCCGTACGCTCGGAAGCACGCTTCAGGACGACAGAATGGCCTGGCGCGCACCCGTCCATCGCGCTTTGAATGCGGGCCGTATCGAGCTTATTCTCATCGTCGGGATAGATGGACAATCCCGCACGTCCGATTTTGGCCTGCAACGTGGCGCAAGCCGCCGGTATGGAGGGCTCCTGGACTGTTCGAGTGTCCTGCGCGGCGGCGGTGGACACGGTAACGATCAGGGCCAAAAGAAAAAGCTGGGATTTGCGACGTGTGGCGCTCATTTGAACTCACCGATCCTGAGACTCAGGCAGGGGCCAAACCCGTTCAAGAGTCCTGATTAGCGTTTTTTTGTAATTCTTTTACATCCCCGCAACACTCCACGGCACCCATCGGAATTACCTTGGCTCAAGGAACCACTTTCCGGTGATTGCCGGACTGTCTCTTCATGTCTCTCAAAAAGATCGTCTTCTTCTTTCCAGCGTTTTCCAGTCAGGAGGCGACGGCTCCTTTGGGCATTCTCGCGGTGGCGACGCCGCTGTTGCGGGCGGGCTACGAGGTCTGCCTGATTGATTCGACGATCACCCCGAATTTCAAGAAGCGCGTATTGGCCGAGCTCAAGGACGCGCTGTGCCTCGCCGTCTCTCTTGTTACCGGTCCAATGATCAAGGAAACAGTGGAGATCGCCCGGGCCGCCAAAGAGTTGTACCCGGACAAGCCAGTCGTTCTCGGCGGCTGGCATCCCTCGTTACTGCCGCATCAGACATTGGCTGCTCCTTACATCGACATCGTCGTGAAAGGCCAAGGAGAAGACGCCTTTCTAGAGATTGTGCGGCGCATCGAGGCGGGCGAATCGATGAAGGATGTAGCCGGCGCCGGCTACAAGGAAAACGGCCAAATCGTTTTCAATTCTCCACGCGCGCTGAAGCCGATTAGCGAGATGCCGCCGAAAGCCTATCAGCTCGCCGACTTCGATGCGTATGAGCGTGTTTGCGGCCGTCGCTGGGCCATGTATACATCGAGTCTCGCGTGCCCATACAACTGCGCCTACTGCACCAACGACGGCGTCTATGGACGCAAATGGAATGCGCTCGAGCCCGAACAGGTAGTCGAGGAAACTACCGATCTCGCGACGCGCTACAACCTTCAGTTGCTTTGGATCGTCGACGATAATTTTCTGGTCGACCGGAATCGCGCCGTGGGGATTGCGGAGGGATTGGTGCGCCGGGATAGCAAGTTCGACTGGAGCATTCAGGCATCCACGAACCTGGTCAATCGCCTCACGGTGGAAGAGCTAAAACTGCTTCGCCGCGCTGGCCTTTCACAAGTCTCGCAAGGAGCCGATAGCGGCTCGCTGAAAGTCATGCGGCTGATGAACAAAGATTTTCAGAAACTCGAGACGATCTACGCCGCCGCCGATAAATTGACTCAGGCCGGCATCCGGCCTTCATTCAACATGATCTTCGGCTTTCCTGGCGAGGGTGAAGCGGAGCGCCGCGAATCGGTCGGCCTCATCATGGACATCTGCCGCAAGTATCCGGGCGCCGAGTTCTGGACCAATATCTTTACGCCGTACCCCGGCGCGCCCATCATGGAGCGCGCCTTCGAGCTGGGCATCGAAGTTCCCAAGACCTTGGAAGGCTGGGTCGAATTCTTCCCGCGCTACACGATTCTGCCGTGGCTCAAAGGCAAGAAGCACCGCGAGTTGCAGACCATGCGCGACTACTTGCGCGTCGCATTCAACCGCAAGCCGATCGGTGTCAGCCGAAAGCATCCAGTCAACCAGCTAGTCCACAATCTCATCAGCTATCCGGCGCGTGTGCGCCTCGATCGCAACTGCTATTCCTTCCCCGTGGAGCTATGGCTGAAGAATGCAGCCAACCGCCTGCTTACTCCGCCCAAGGCAAAGGTGGACGCCCATCAACTCGAAGCAGAGGTCGTCTCGTGCTGAGGGATTCCCGCAAAGTAGTGTTGTTTCTGCCGCCCTATGCGGGCCCGGTGCTCGGACCTCCGCTCGGTCTTCTGGCGCTCGCGGGAGCCTTGCGCGAGGCTGGCTATGAGCCGCGAATTATCGATGGCGCTCTCGACCGGAACTTCCGCCGCACCGTCGTCGAAGAGATTGGCGATTCTGTTTGCTTCGGTATCTCGCTCCTTACCGGTCCGATGATCGTTGACAGTATCGAAATCAGCCGCACGGTCCGCCGGCTTCGCCCCGAACTGCCGATCATATTCGGCGGTTGGCACCCGAGCCTGCTCACCGGCCAAACGCTTCGTGAAGACTTCGTGGATGTCATCGTCCGCCACCAGGGAGAAAGAACTCTAGTCGAGATCCTCCAGCGGCTTGGCGCGGGCCAGACTCTAGATATGGTGGCAGGCTGCTGGTTCAAGCGCGACGGCCGCCCGGTGATGAATCCCGATCGTCCGGCTACACCGCTCTCCGCGCTCCCGATGCCCGCCTACGATCTTGTCGACTTCGATGCGTATGAACGTGCCGGAAGCGTGCGCAAGTTGCCATATGCCACCAGCATCGGATGCCCATATGCCTGCAATTACTGCACGGACATGGTGTTCTATAACCGCCGGTTTAACCCTTACGACACGGCTCAAGTTGTGGCGGAGCTTGTGGAACTCGCGCGCGAGCACCGTCTCACCGAAGTCGCCCTGCTCGATTCTAACTTCCTCGTCGATGTGCATCGTGCCGTGGCGATCGCTGAAGGGCTAATACAGGCGAACGCCCGATTCCGCTGGACGTTTCAAGCCTCAACGGATCTGTTGTGCCGGATGCCAGACGAGCACGTGAAAATTTTGGCCCAAAGCGGTGTCAGCCACATCGGCTTTGGCACCGAGTCGGGCTCACCCGAAGTCCTGCGCATGATGAACAAGCGGCATGAGCACATCTCCGACATGTACGAAGCCGCCCGCAAATGCAAGAGCGCGGGTATCCGCGTGACCTACAACCTGATTTTCGGTTATCCGGGAGAGGAGGAGCGCCATCGGAAGGAAACCCTCAACATCATGGGCGACATTGCCGAGCACTTCGATAACGTCAGCTTCTCGCCGAACATATTTACTCCTTATCCGGGGATACCGATCTGGCCGCAGCTTCGCGACATGGGTCTGGAAGAACCGGACTCACTCGCCGGCTGGGTCGATGTCGATCTTGGCAGTACAAATCTGCCGTGGCTCAAGGGTAAGCAATATGAGACGTTGCAGCGGAGCATTTCGTATTTTCTGCTGGATAACCAGATCAATAAGAGCAGGCGCAAATCGGAATCGCGCGCTGTTCAATCGCTATTGAAACTCATGCGCAAGCCTTTGCACTGGCGGCTCAGGCATTCAGCGTTCGAGTATCCGCTTGAGCTCTGGCTATCGATGGTTCGACAGTGGCTGACCGTGCGGCGCTCGCTTCTAACGGGCCAAGCGCTCAGTCAGGAACTGGCAAAGGCCAGGTGAGAATCGATGGCCACTGTTCTTCTCACTCATAGTAATCATCTCTACTTCGATCCGAAGCAGACCCAGAAAATGGAGCCGTATCCGCCATTGCAGACGCTGCTGGCGGCGGCCGTCTTGCGCCAACACGGGATCGATGCCGCTCTTTTCGACTCGACGCTGAACGCTCCCGAAGAAGGCTTCCTCGCTTCTCTTGAACAACACCGGCCGCGTCTCGTGGTCGTTTGCGAAGACGACTTCAACTTTTTATCGAAGATGTGCCTGCTGCGGAATCGTGAACTGGCGCTCTGGATGGCGTCGGTCGCTCGTGACCGCGGCATCCGGATTGCCGCGCACGGGCACGACGCATCAGATCACGTTCGAGAGTATCTCGCCGGAGGTTTCGACTGTGTCTTGATCGGTGAAGTAGAAACGACGCTCCTCGAACTCGCGCAAGGCGTCCCGCCGAAAGATATTCGCGGTCTGGCGTACGGGACTTCACTCGGCCCACGCTACAACCCTCCGCGAGAATTGCGCAGCGACCTGGATACACTCCCGATGCCAGCCTGGGACCTGGTCGCGATCGACGAGTACCGGAAAGCGTGGACCGGCGCGCATCAATATTTCTCGCTGAACATGGTTTCAAGCCGTGGCTGTCCGTATCGATGCAATTGGTGCTCGAAGCCGATCTATGGGCACAACTATCACGTGCGGTCGCCGGAGTCTATCGCGTACGAGATGCAGTACGTGAAAACCACTTTGCGGCCCGATCGCATCTGGTTTGCCGACGATATCTTCGCGCTCTCTCCCAAGTGGACCTACGCCTTTGCCGATGCGGTCGAGCAACTCGGCGCTCAGATTCCATTCAAAATGCAGTCTCGCTGCGACTTGATGACGCGCGAAACGGTCCGCGCTTTGCGCAACGCCGGCTGCGCCGAAGTATGGATGGGAGCCGAATCCGGCTCTCAGCGCATTCTGGACGCCATGACCAAGGGCATACGAGTCGAGCAAATCTACGAAGCTCGCGAGAATCTGCGCCGCCATGGTATTCGCGCCTGCTTTTTTCTCCAGTTTGGCTATCCCGGAGAGACTTGGGTCGAGATTGAAGAAACCATTCGCATGGTGCGCGAAACAGCCCCCGAGGACATTGGCGTTTCGATCTCTTACCCGTTGCCCGGAACCAAATTTCACGAAATGGTCGCGAGCCAGCTCGGCGCCAAATCGAACTGGTCCGATAGCAGCGATCTTTCGATGATGTTTCACGGCGCTTATTCGAGCGAGTTCTACCGCGCGCTTTCCGCTGCCTTGCATCTCGAAGTGCGCGGCGGTCCCGGCGCCGGCCTAGCCTGGGACCGCGTACATCAACTTGAGCCATCCACAGCCTGTGTTGGAGGCGCGGCCTAGTGCGTTTGCTTCTGACTCACGGTTATATTCTTGCCGATGATCCCAAGGAACAGCGGATCATGAAGCCGTACGCTCCCTTGGGCATTCTCTCGCTCTCGGCGCATCTCCGAAATAAGGGTTTCGATGTCGACATCTACGACTCCACGTTCGGCTCGCGCGAGGAGCTCTTCGGGATCCTGGACATGGGCCCGCCGGCCGCCATCGGCATTTACGGGAACCTGATGACGCGGCGCAACGTGCTGGATATCGCGGCCCGGGCGCGCGCTGCTGGATGGATCGTCATTCTGGGCGGGCCGGAGCCTTCCAATTATGCGGAAGAATTTCTCGCGGCCGGCGCGGATCTGATTGTGGCGGGCGAAGGGGAGTGGGCGCTGGAGCGGTTGCTTGCCACTGGACTCGAGCATTCGTATTGGCCTTCGATTCCCGGTATTATCTTTTTGGCTGCCGATGGATCCGTGCAGCGGACTGGCCCTGCCCAGCTCATCTCCGACCTCGACGCCCAGCCTTGGCCGGACCGTGAGCGAGTCGATATCGAACGATATCTTGACGTCTGGCGCGAGCATCATGGAGCGGGTTCGGTCTCGCTCATTACGGCTCGCGGCTGTCCTTACCATTGCAACTGGTGCAGTCACTCCGTGTATGGAAAATCGCACCGACGCCGCTCACCAGATTCGGTGGTGGATGAAGTCGCCTGGATTCTAGAGCGGTACCAGCCGGAAATGCTCTGGTTCGCCGACGATGTGTTCACGATCCACCACGGATGGATTACGAAATTCGCGGCGGAAATGCAGCGCCGGCGGTTGCACATACCTTTCGAATGCATCACCCGCGCAGACCGCCTCAACCCGCAGATGGCGGAGACGCTGGCGCAGCTCGGCTGCTTTCGCATTTGGATCGGCTCGGAAAGCGGGTCGCAGCGGATTCTCGATTCCATGCAGCGAGGCGTCAAAGTCGAACAAGTGCGCCAGGCGGTTGCGCTGAGCAAGCAGAATGGAATTCAGACCGGGATGTTTCTGATGTGGGGTTATGAAGGCGAAGACATCAGCGACATTGAAGCGACCGTCGATCACGTGAAGCAGTGCCGGCCCGACATTTTCTTCACCACCGTTGCATACCCCATCAAAGGAACGCCGTACTTCGAAAAAGTCGCCTCAAAGCTCGTGACGCTGCGGGCGTGGCAAAACAGTACAGATCGTGACGTCATGGTGCGCGGCCGGCATTCTCGCCGGTTCTATCAACACGCCGACGATCTTCTCAAGAGTGAAATGGCCGGCAAGCCCGATCCGCAAACCATTCAAACGGCGCGCGAAGGCCTCAGGCGAACGTTCGAAGAAGTGGAGGCATGACCATCATGACCGTCGCTGCCGCCTTTGACACCTTGGCTGCCCGCTATGACGAGGCATGGACTCGCTCGCCGGTTGGTCTGCACCAGCGGCGCGCGGTCTGGGGGCACATCGATCCATTGTTCAAGCCAGGCGAAACCATTCTCGATATCGGCTGCGGTACCGGCGAAGATGCGCTTCATTTCACCGATGCCGGACTGAATGTACGCGCCATTGACGTGTCGCCAGCAATGGTTGCGATCGCCCGCGCCAGGGGCGTTCAGGCAACCGTTCTGCCGGTGGAGGACCTGGACCGCATGCAGGGCGTTTTCGACGGCGTGATCTCGAATTTCGGCGTTCTGAACTGCGTTGCCGGCCTAAACACGATCGGGCAATCTCTGGCGCGCCTGATACGCCCGGGCGGATATCTGGCGATCTGTATTCTCGGACCCTTCTGCTTGTGGGAGACGGCATGGTATCTGCTGCGCGGCCGACCGGGAAAGGCGTTCCGGCGCTGGAAGGGTGAACACTATTCTTCGTCTCTCGGCATTCGCGTGTCCTATCCCGCGTTGAAGCAAGTTCAAGAAGGATTGCGCCCGCATTTTGAGCTGGATCGCTGGTGCGGCATCGGTTTCGCGGTTCCTCCATCCTATGTGGGCGGATTCAGCCCGAAGAGCGTAAGTCTGTTGAGCTCGATTGACCGGCTGTCGGCGCATCTGCCGGTTTTGCGGGCGCTCGCAGACCACCGCCTGTTGCTCTTTGTGCGGAAGTGAACATGGAAGCCACGGAAAAGCGTCAGCAATTTCTTGAGCACTATCGGACTATCCGTCACGCCGAAGGGCGCGGGTCCGAAGATCCTGCTTACTATCTGGCGCTGCCTTACCAGGATCTGAGCGGAATGAATTCGGAGCAATGGAGAATTCGCGGCAAAAGTTTTCGCTACTTCGAACGAGTCATTTTGCCGCCGCTAGAACGGCGAGCCGGCCGTCCCTTGAAGATCCTGGATCTCGGCGCGGGAAATTGCTGGATGTCCTATCGACTTTCTTTGCGTACCCACTGTCCTGTCGCGGTAGATATTTTCAACGACGTCCGGGATGGTCTGCTTGCATCGCACAAGTATCCGATTCCCGTTCCTGCCCTCGAAGCTCATTTCGACGAGTTGCCGTTTCCTGGCCATAGCTTCGACCTCGCAATCTTCAATGCCTCCATTCACTACTCGTCCGACTACTATCGAACGCTACGCCAGGTGCGCGATTGTCTTCGCCCGCAAGGCCGCGTGGTGATTATGGACTCGCCTATCTATCAAGTTCCGGAGCACGGCGAGAGAATGCGCGCCGAGCGCCACGCCCAATTCCAGCGGCAATATGGCTTCCGCTCCGACGCACTTGGCAGCCGCGAGTTTTTAGACGAACCACTGCTTGCGGACCTGGGTCGCGAGCTGAAAATTCATTGGACGATCCACCGCGTCTGGTACGGTTGCCGTTGGTTTCTCCGTCCCTGGAAGGCTCGCATTTCCGGCCGCCGTCCACCTTCCCGATTCTGGATTCTGACTGGAGAGTTCATTTAGCCGATGATCATTCTCTTGCATCCGCGCACATCGAAGCCGAAGAATCGCAGGTTTCCGCTGCCGATCCTGGCCATGGCCGCAGTCCTCGAAGGCAAAGAAGACTACGCCATCGTGGACGGCAATCTCGACCAGCAGCCGGAGCGGTCGCTGGATCAGATCATGAGCCAGAGCGCTGTCGACCTGTTGGCCGTCTCTGTGATGCCCGGACCTCAGATGAAGGCGGCAATCCCGCTGTGCCGCGAGTTCCGCCGGAAATATCCGCGTGTCCCCATCGTCTGGGGCGGTTACTTTCCATCGCTCTACACCGATGCCGCGCTGAACGCTCCCTACATCGATTTCGCTGTCCGAGGTCAAGGCGAGGAGACATTTCTCGAGCTGCTTTCGGCGCTGCGAGGAGATCGCAAGTTCGCAGGGATTCGCGGTCTCTCATTCAAAGACGATTTCGGGCTGCATGTACACAACGCCGACCGTACTTTGCGTTCGCCGAACGAGTTTCCCTGGCTTCCGTATCACCGGCTCTCCACACCCGAGAAATACATTCTGCCGACTTTTCTGGGCCGCCGCACGGCCGTGCATCATGCCAGCATCGGCTGCCCGTACCGGTGTAAATTTTGCGGAGTCGTCCCGCTCTACGACGGCCGGCAGAAAACGGAAGCTCCGGAACGTACTGCCGCTGTTCTCGCACATCTGAAAGGTAAATACGCGATCGACGCGGTCCAGTTTTACGACAACAATTTCTTCCTCAATGAGAGCCATGCTCAGGCTCAGGCCGAGCACCTGATGCCCCTAGGCCTGCGCTGGTGGGCGGAAGGACGGATCGACGCGGTGTTGCGTTATAGTGACGAAACATTGCGGGCACTGCGGCGCGCGGGAGCGACCATGATTTTTTTTGGCGCGGAATCCGGCTCCGATCGTGTTCTCGAGAAAATGAACAAGCGCCTCACCAGCGATCAAACCCTGGCGCTCGCCGCGCGCATCAGAAAGTTTGGGATTGTACCGGAGTTCTCGTTCGTGTTTGGCAATCCGGAGGACCCGGAGGGGGATACGCGAGAGACGATTCAATTTATTCGCCGGATCAAGCGTTTGAATCCCGATGCCGAGATTATCGTCCAGCACTATATCCCCACTCCGCATCCGGACGGCATGTACGGCCAGATCGAAGGGAAGATCGATTTCCCTCGCACACCCGAAGAATGGGCAAGCGAGCGTTGGTACAACTTCACCATTCGTCATGACCCTCGCCTCCCGTGGCTGCCGGTTCGCGTCAAGCGGCAGATCGACAATTTCGAGCTGGTGATCAATTCGCGCTGGCCCACTATTCAGGACATTCGCCTGCCGCGCTGGGGGCGGGCCATGCTGCGCTCTTTGAGTGTCTGGCGCTATGCGTTCGGCTTCTATTCTTTGCCGCTCGAGCTGCAATGGGCACAAAAATTCGTTGAATTACGCAAACCGCGGTGGGAGAGTCTCTGATTGCTGATCTCACCCATCGAAGGACATCGAGTCTGGTCGGCCAGCTACGACAGCGATCCGAACCCTGTTCTCGCGCTCGACCAGCGCGTATTGTCCGAACGCCTGGGAAATCTGGACGGTCTGCGTGTCGTCGATGTGGCTTGCGGAACCGGCCGGTGGATGAGCTTCGCTCAATCTCAAGGCGCGGAAGTCATCGGGATCGACTTGTGCCGGGAGATGCTCGTGGTGGCGGCGTGCAAGCCTGGGCTGGCCGGACGGCTCGCCCTTGCTGCAGCGGCCCAATTGCCAGTAGGTCAGGAAATTGCCGATCTGGCGCTTTGCTCTTTCGCGCTAAGTTATTTTCCGTCGGCTGCGGCCGCCATTGGCGAGATGGCGCGCATCACTCGACGCGGCGGCCGTGTCATCGTAAGCGATCTCCATCCGCACGCGGTTCGAGCGGGCTGGACAAGATCCTTTCGCTCCGGTGATCAAGTCTATGCAATCGATCATCGCAATCACGCGATCCGGTTCGCCTATCTCGCAGCGGAACGATACGGATTGACCCTTGATTGGGAACTATCTGCCTGCTTCGGCACGCCCGAACGAGAAATTTTTATACGCGCCGGAAAGGAATCGGTTTTCCATGAGGCGAGCCGCGTCCCGGCGCTCCGCCTTTTGGCATGGGTGAAGCGATGAGGTTGGAGGGCGCGAGGGTGGCGCTGGGCGCCACACAGGCGAGCTATCTGAACGTCGACGTAAAGCGCGGACGGATACTGCCGTTTGAGAGCCGCGCCGAGGACCCGCTACGGCTCGATGTCTCAGGGTACTTGCTATTGCCTGGCCTGATCAACAGCCACGACCATCTCGAATTCAATCTTTTTCCACGCATTGACTGCGGTACGCATGCGAACTATGTCGAGTGGGCGGCCAGTGTCTTCCATCCGGATCGGCCGCCACTGAAGCAACACCTGCGCGTGCCAAAGCCCGTTCGGCTCGTTTGGGGCGCACTAAAGAACTTGTTGAGTGGCGTCACCACTGTGTCGCACCACAATCCATACGAGCCGAAGGTGTTCAACGCTGAGTTTCCAGTGCGGGTCGTGAAACGCTTCGGCTGGGCACATTCACTGCACTTCTCGCCAGACGTCGACGCGCGGTGCCGGCGCACACCCTCGAGCTGGCCTTTCCTCGTTCACGCGGCCGAAGGAACGGACGCTTTCGCCCGCTCTGAGGTGGCCCGCTTATACGAGGCAAACGTTCTCGGCGATCGCACGGTGCTCATTCACGCGGTTGCTCTCGACAGCCAGGCGATTGACCTTTTGCGGCAATGCCAAACTTCGGTGGTCTGGTGTCCTAGCTCCAATGCCTTCACGATTGGCCGGACACTCGATGCCGAAGTGCTGCGTTCAGATCTACCGATCTCCCTCGGCACCGATTCCGCGCTAACCGGACGGGGCGACTTGATCGACGAGCTGAAGATTGCGAAAGGCCTGGGGAGCCGAACAGCAAATCAGCTCTTCGAGATGGTTACCACGATGGCGGCCAGGATGCTGCGTTTAGAAACTGGAGAAGGGGCCATTCGCGAGGGCGGGATGGCCGATCTCGTCGCTATTCCCGATCCAAAAGGAACACCCGCCGAAGCGCTCCACGACATGCGGCCCGAGTTGGTTCTGGTTGGAGGCAAAGTCAAGCTCCTTTCGCAGCGCCTCGCCAATCGCTTGCCGCCCGGCTGGAAGCGGGGCCTCAACCCGATCCATGTAGAAGGGCGCGGCGACTATCTTGTCAAAGCGAACGTCTCACAACTCTATGCCGCGGCCAGGGAGATCTTAGGTCCTGATTTCAAGCTGGCTGGGCGGGCGGTAAACGCATGAATGCCCGGCTGGAGACCCTTCCCATATTGATTCTGTACCCGCACAACCGTTGTAACTGCCGCTGTATCATGTGCGACATCTGGAAAGCCGACAGCACTAGTGAGATCAGCGCAGCGGACCTGGAGCGGCACCTGGCGGACATCGAGCGCTTGCATGTCCAACGAGTGGTCTTTTCCGGAGGCGAGCCGCTTATGCACTCCGATCTATTTCGATTTTGCGGTTTGCTTCGCGCTCGCGGTATCCGGACCACCATCTTGAGCACGGGCCTGTTGCTGGAGCGAAACGCGCGGCTCATTGTTGAGCATGTTGACGATGTCATCGTCTCTCTGGATGGCCCGCCTGAGATACACGATCGCATCCGCCGCGTGAATGGAGCGTTTGCAAAGCTCGCGCAAGGAGTTCGCGCGATTCACGAACTCGACGGCACGTTTCCTATTTCGGCGCGCTGCACCGTACAAAGAGAAAACCACTTCTGTATTCGCGAGACGGCCAAGGCCGCCAAAGCATTGGGGCTGAGCTCCATTTCGTTTCTTGCCGCAGACGTGAGGTCGGAGGCGTTTAACCGACCAGGTGGATGGGAACTCTCGCGGCAGCAGAAGATAGCACTCGACGAAACTCAGATCAGCATGCTCGAGGACCAATTGGAAAAGTTATCCGAAGAATGGAACGGCAGTGGTTTCGTCCTGGAAAATCGCGAGAAGCTTGCGCGTATTCTGCTGCATTATCGGGCGCATTTAGGTCTGTGTGAGCCCGTTGCTCCTCGCTGCAATGCGCCTTGGGTTTCGGCCGTTGTGGAAACCGACGGTACCGTTCGTCCGTGTTTCTTTCATTCCGGCATTGGAGCTCTGAATGGCCATGGCCTGTTCGAGGTTCTAAATGGTCCGCATGCCCTGCGGTTTCGTCGTGAGCTCGACGTCGCAAGCAATCCAATCTGCCAGCGCTGTGTATGTTCTCTGAACTGGCAGGGTATATGAGGCAGCACTCCACGGATAGAGATCTCGATACGTTTTCACCGCCGCCGCCAACACCGGCGTACTATGATTCGTCCCTAAACGGATGGGTGCTCGGCCAGTACTCGGACGTGCTCGCAGCATTACACGAACCTCGACTTTGGCCGGTAGATTCACGCGCCGAAGCACTACCGGACAAGATTGACTTCGGCGCGCAATGCCGGCTACGGACAGAGACTTTGACAGCGCTCTCTCGCCAACGAATCAAATGCTGGGAAGCGCAATTCGCAGAGATTGCCAACAGGACGATCAAAGGGCTGGCATCGGAAATTCGAGTGGATATGATCAGCCAGTTTGCCGAGCCCTGGTGTCTGGCAGTCGCCGTGATTGTGACCGGAGCGGACACATCCAACATCGATGTATTGAATGCTCTCGCTCGCAAAGTTTCAATAGCGACGGCTGATCCATTAAATGAGTCGCTACGGGAATCGGCTAAAGCTGCAAACCTGCAACTCGCAAAAAGCCTCGAAAGCAGTCCTATACCAATGAGCGGTCCCGCGTTCGTCGCGCTGTCGCAAACTCTTCCGCGCTTCCTCGCAAATGCGTGGCTCGCATTGCTGCGCCACCCGCGGCAGCTCGAGCAGCTGCGCGCCGAACCAGACTTGATGCCGTCCGCCATGGAGGAACTGCTACGGTATGCCGGCTTGGCGCACATGCTTTTCCGCCGGGCCTCCACGACTTTCGACCTGGCGGGCGTAACGGTGGCGCAAGGAGTTCGGGTGATACTCAAGCTCTCGTCGGCAAATCGCGACTCGGCACAATTTCCGGAACCAGACCGTCTTGATTTATCACGGCGGCTTGGGCCGCAAGTCGCGCTTGGCGCTGGTCCACATTCATGTGCCGGAGGCTCGTTAATCAGGATGGTGGGTGGGATCGCGACCGCCGCTTTCGTTGAAAATGTCTTCGCTGCCGATACGACGAGCCCGATTGAATGGCAGGGTGGCTCTGGCTTTCGTTCCGCTAAGTCCCTGTATGTATACCTACGTCACTCTAATGGAGGAAGGCCCATTTGAGTTCGGCCAAGCGGGGTGAGATCAGCCTCTGTCGCACGGCCGCGAAAATCAACTTCAAAATTGTCGGGCGCGAAATCGGGTGGCGTTTTGCCTGAAAGGAACGCCGGCGCCTGCCTGGCTAAATACGCGCTATTTTTCTCGCAGCCAACGGTGGCGGCAATATACATGACATTGCTATAACCGTTGCCCTTGTGCTCGTTCTCGACCGCGTGGACGACGTCGGAGTGCCAGAAGACAGTGTCTCCAGGTTTCATAAGCGGAATGGAGGTTAGGGCTTCGAGCAAGAGACTATGCCATTCCGGCTCTACTGAGAGCGCACGTCCTGGCTTGGCTCCGCACAGCTCTGCCTCAGGGACATCATCTTGCAGCGCTCGCAGCAGAATGTAAACCATGCTATTCGCAATTGGGAGCAATTGCAGCGTACCGTCTCCTTGACCCTGCCGGGTCAGCGCAGTCCAGCCCTGGAAGGTTCGGAACATGGAACAGACCGCCGGGGATGGGAACTCCTGCGCATCCGGCCGCCAAGCCGCATCAAACGCGTTGTAGTTACCCCACTCGCCGGAGAAGACGTGCCGGTACACACTGCGGAAATTCGGCTCAAGCCATCGCTCCACTGAGCCGCCGTCCACATGAGGCGAAAGCCCGAGCGAACTGGATCCGGGCGGGCGCCTGCGGATACGATCGGCGTATACCGGCACTTGATCCGGATCGAAATGATGACGGCCCTCGCTTTCAGCCAACCACAATCTATTTAGAAAAACGCGGACACGCGTGAGTGATTCCGATTGTCTCGCCTGGACTTGCGGACGCGACCAATAGATTCCATAGATTTGGGGTTTAGCCGCCGCCAACGTGCCGAAATATTTGTCTTCGGCGGCGTTGGCGAGCTTTTCATCCAGGCCGTTTTCTTCGACATACCTCGCGATCTCATCATCCCAAGCGCGAGCTTGCTCAGGCGCAAAAGTGTTGCGGATGACGCACGCGCCGCGATCTTTGATTTTCAAAATCATCCCGGGAGATACGGAACCCGCCGCGATGTCCGAGTATTCGAGAACGGGAATAACAGCCTCGCCTGCATCCCGCTCATTCACGATCCGGGCAACCTTGCCGCGCATCTCGCTCTCGACGTTCTGAAACACGTTTACGTAGGAGGGAAGCTCCCGCCGCAGCTTTTTCTTGACATCCCGAATCGCTTCAGGCAGATTGTCAACCTCGAACGGCATAATTTTTTGCTCCTTCATGCGGGACTCCCCATGCACCGCATGAATTGATCTTATGCACTCCGAAGTGGCGAACTATGCCATCGGACGAGAATTAAGCCTCAATATGAACACGTCAGCCCGGATCAAAACTGATGATCCGCTCAACTAAACCGAATCTTAGATCTGTCAGGCTTTCGCGTCTGCGTCGCGCTTTCGGAAGGCGGCTTCTCCAGCGTCCGACACCTGGACCCACTTCGGATCAGGCGAGGCCCCGGAGTCGTAGTTATCGTGCCAGTTCCACCACTTGTACGTCGGGGTCTGGGGGTAACCCTCCGGCGAGTCCTCCCAAATCTCCTGACGGCCGAGCGGCGTGATATCGAGGTAGCTCCAGGTACTCCCCATCGCCTCGTCGCCGCGGTTGTTGATGAAGTAAGTGCGGAAGATCTTGTCGTGGTCGTCGCGGATGAATGCATTGTGGCCGTGCCACTCGCCCACGCCGAACTCGGCGTCGAAGCTGTCCGTGATGGTGTACCACGGCATTTTCCAACCCATTCGGGCCTTCAGGCGCTCGATGTCTTTCTGTGGCGCGCGCGAGGCGTACGCGAGCGTAGTATCGCGGGCGTTCAGATGAGCCAGATGGCCCACCTGATCGGCGCCCAGCGAGCAGCCGCGGCAGGCGTGCTCGGGCCAGCCGAACACCCCAGGCTCGAAGAAGGCGCGATAGACGATCAACTGCCGGCGACCCTCGAACAGGTCGAGCAGGCTCACCTTGCCGTTGGGCCCGTCGAACTCGTACTTCTTCTCCAGGGCGAGCCACGGCATGCGCCGACGCTCAGCGGCCAGCGCGTCACGGGCGCGGGTCAACTCCTTCTCCTTCACGAGAAGCTGCTGGCGGGCAGCCTCCCACTCCTGTGGCGACATGATTGGGGGTGTGTTCTTTGGAATTGCAGTCATCGGATTTCCTTTCTCTTTGTAATCGCGCAGCGGGCACTAAACGCCCTGTGCGCTCCTTGCTTCCTTGTTGGGTTAGGCACGGGCACGGGTCTCCGCGCTGGGTCCGTGCTGGGTTATCAGCTAGCCCTTGCCGGGCGCTTCTTCGGTTGTGCCTTGGTCAGGTTGGCCTCGGCAGGTCTTCCTTCAGCATCTTCTTTGATGCGCAGCAGGTGGCTCGCCCACAGCTCTTCGAAGCGGCCCACCCAGCGCTCATAAATTTGCCGGATCGGCACTACATTCAAGGAGTTGATCCGCTGCCGGCGGTCTTCACGCGTGTGAATCAGGCCGGCCTCACGGAGTACGTCAATGTGTTTCATGACCCCGAAGCGGCTTAAGTGCGGAAATGCCTCGACGATCTGGGTAGTCGTGCGGGGGCCCTGCCGCAAGAGGTCGAGAATCGATCGCCTCGTGCTGTCGGATAAAGCCTTCCACACGCCATCGAGTTCGTCGGCGGGCACTTTAGCTCCGTTGCCCGTCCGCGCGCCCGTTCGCATGAGACGAGCAATCCTCGGCAACTCCGTCCAGCATGTGCTTCCAGCCGCTGGTGATGCCCTTCCGATGCGCCGGATCAATGAAGCCGACAGCGCGATGGCGGAAGTCCACATGGGTTCCTCCGGGCCGCTGTTCGAGCTTCACTTCGATATGGTTTAGCGCCGGGTAAGACATGAACAGGGGGCCGCTCAGTTCCAACAGCACGGGCGGCTTGATCACCTGCAGATGTCCCCATAGATGGCCGATGCCGTTGCCGCGATCCCGGAACCAGCGGCCGCCCGGCCATTGCTCCAGCGTCATCTGCATCGATTCACCTTGCGGGTTTTTATTGCCTTCACCCATTCGGTGCAGCACGCTGCGAAAGACGTCTCCAATGTCGGCCTTGATATCAATGCTCTGCGTCGTATCGAGCGTCAAATCGTCGACTGTCATGAGTATGTTATCTCCTCGTACGTGACCCAATGGTAACGTTTCTTTATGATCACGTCAAGAGGATTTTCGATCGAGCGTTGAGGAGGCAAGTGTTTGCCGATCCGAACAAACGGACGGGTCTTCGGCTCACAAAGAAGCAAGTCAAAATCTCACAGTGGATAAACTCTTTGATTGAGATCGCGAGCTGCCTCCAGTTCGGTCATGATCCGTAAGGAGCTTTTTGATGAGACCACGAATTCGAATAGCAGTTGCCCTGTGTTTGCTATGCGGAGCATTGCGGGCTAACGCTCAAATAAAACAGACCAAAGATCAGATGCTGTTCTACACCTCGGACTGGAAGGGCGATCGCTTCCCCGACGGACGTCCGAAGGTCGCCGAGAATCTGCTGAAGCGCGCTTTGGACGTGTCGATCGAGGACGTATGGGACTATCTGCGCGAGCAGGGTTATAGGAACCAGTTCGAAAGCGGTTGGCAAGCGCTTCACATAGAGACGCCATTTGCCGGCCGTGCTTTGACGGCACAATACATGCCGATGCGGCCTGACATGGCTAAAGCCATTGCCGCCGAGGGCAAAGCGGAGGGCCGTGTAAGCGGGAACAATAGCTGGCCCATCAACGAGCTGCAGCTCGGCGATGTTTATGTCGCGGACGGTTTCGGGAAGATCATCGAAGGTACCTTGATCGGTTCCAATCTTGGCAATGGCATCGCGGCCCATACACACACAGGCTTTGTGTTCGATGCCGGCATTCGGGACGAGGAGGAGAACCGGGAGATCCCGAATTTCAACGGATTCTATCGCGGCTACGATCCCTCGGCTTGGGCGCAAATGGAGCTCTCATCGATCAACGCACCTGTCCGCATCGGACGAGCGATTGTGCTGCCGGGAGACTTGGTCCTGGCCAAGAGAGGTGGCGTGCTATTTATTCCCGCCATCCTGGCAGAAGCAGCGATCAGTTCAGCCGAATTCACAAAACTTAAAGATACGTTCAATTTCGAGTTAAATCGCGAGGGTAAGAACGGCGCGGAATTCGAAGGCGGATGGACGCCCGCAAAATACTCCGCTTTAACTGCGTGGGTTGACGCTCATCCTAACGTGCTGAAAATGCCGCGCGCTGAATTTGACGCCATGGTGACGGAGGCTAAGCGGCCCAGCCCAAGGCGCCGCGGTCCTTCTGCACCGTGATGACTCGAATCGAGGTAGACAAAGATGACGAGAACCAAATATGCCTGGATGTGCTGTGCGTTTTGTCTATGTGCCGCGTGCAGTGTTCCCTCCCCCAAAACGGTCTCCGCCAAATCAGACGGTATGGAAGATGCGCCGCGGGAGCTGTTATTTGAACCGGTCCGGATTGACGGCCCGGTTCACAATCCCGCGAAGCACACATATTGGTTCGGACCCTTTGCGGAGTGCTCATCCGTCTTGGATATTAACGGCGATGGAAAGATCGATATTGCCGCAGGCCGGAATTTCTACCTTGCACCCGATTGGAAAAAGTATGCCGATTATCGGGATGGCGCGGAGACAAACGGGCCGGATGTCGATGACAATTACGAAGGCACTCTGGATGTAAACGGGGATGGCCGTCCGGATGTGATCAGTTCCGGATGGATGCGGAGACAAGGTATTTGGTGGTACGAAAATCCCGGCAAGCTCGGAACAAAGTGGGACTCGCAAGTGATCGTTCCGGCAGAGGGCCTGGAGGGAATGGTCATCGGGAATCTAGCCGGGCATGGCGACAAGGACCTGTTAGTCAATTACTTTGCGAAGAAGCCAGGCAGAAGTCTGATCTGGATGGAGCATCTGCAGCAAGCGCCATGGTTTAAGGAACATAAGTTAGGGCCGGAGGGAGTTGGAGTCAGCCACGGCAACGGCATCGGCGACCTGAACGGCGACGGCCGGAACGATGTCGTTACTACAACCGGGTGGTTCGAAGCCCCGGCACATCCCACCGATGAGCCGTGGGTATGGCACCCTGATTACGAGTTTGCCGGCGGTGGCGCCGGGCTGCCCATTCTCGTTACAGATGTGAATGGCGATGGTTTGAATGACATCATTATGGGGTCCGCGCATCGGTATGGCCTGGTCTGGTTTGAACAGAAGATGGAGACCGGCAAGCGAACCTTTACGCAACATTGGATAGAGCGGGACTATCCAACCATCCACACGATGATGCTGGCGGATTTGGACGGCGATGGGAAACCAGAGCTGATTACCGGAAAGCAGCTCTTTGCTCACAACGGTGGCGATGTCGGGGCCCTGGATCCGGTGTTCCTCTTTTACTACAAATTCAGCCACGGGCATTTTGAGCGCCACGTGCTGACGTATAGCTACCTGACTCCTTACTTCGGCACAAAGAACGACAACAGCGTACCTCCGAGCTATGTAATCGGGACAGGGATGAGGCTCAATGCCGCCGATATTGACGGGAATGGGAAACAAGATATTATCGTTGCGTGCAAAACAGGGCTGTATATTTTCTACAACAAGGGTTACCCGTCGATGCAAACGAAACCTAGCGTTCTGCCTGCACGAACCACATATCCGTCGAACTTCGAGTGGGAAAAGCCGCGTCTCGAGAAAAAATAAGCAGCCTGAAAGGGAAATATATGCGGAATGGTTCCAGAAGAGAGTTTCTGATAGGTGCTGCCGGTGCGGCGGGGTGTCTCTCACTCAGCGGCTCGTTGAAAGCCGACCCTTTAGGAGCGCCCGCGGGCTTCCAGATTTACGGAGTGCGGGCGGAGGCCTCGAAGGATTTTGGGGGCACTCTGAAGCAGGTGGCAGGGCTTGGATATAAGCGAATGGAGCTGTGCTCGTTTCCGGGCTACGCGAATTCCGGTTTCGGACCGCTGGCCAGCATGAAACCTGGGGACGTTCGAAAAACGATCGAGGACGCGGGCATGCGAACCGAGAGCTGCCACTTTCAGTTTCGGGAATACGAACCTGCAATGATCGACCAGAGTATTGCGTACGCGAAGGGGCTAAAGCTGAAATACATGATCATGTCCTCGCCCAAGGAAGGTGCGCGAGACCCGAACGTGACGATGGATCAATGGAAGTGGAATTTCGACCACATGAACAAAGTCGGCGAACGGGTCAAGTCGGCGGGGATGCAGTTCGGGTATCACAATCACAGCAACGAGTGGAAGACAATCGACGGGGTGCTGGTATACGAAGCGTTGCTGCGAAGCGTTGATCCCAAATTGGTGCAACTGCAAATGGACTTAGGCGGAACAGTCTCGTCTGGGCACGATCCAGTCAAGTATCTCCAAGGCAATCCCGGCCGGTTCTGTTCTCTTCACGTCAAAGATGCCAAATCCGGTCAGACGGGAGGTTCGTTGGAACTTGGCCAGGGAGATATCGACTGGAACCATCTTTTCGCGGCCGCTAAATCGGCGGGCATTGAGACCTATTTCGTCGAGATGGAAGTCCGGCCGCCGAAGGATCCGATGAAGGCGCTCGAGGAGAGCTACAGCTATCTTCATCGATTGACGGCATAGGACGTGTTGTGAAAAGACTCTCGATTACGTGGCGCGGAGTGGCCGTTTTGTCGCTGGGCGGAATGTCGATGGCTGCAGGCGGGAATCCATTCCTGGGGCGCTGGGATCTCACGATCACCTCAAATGGCGAGGTGTATCCCGACTGGATGGAAGTGACGGAGGAGAATGGAAATCCGAAGGTCCGCGTACAGCTGCGGACTGGAAACGTACACCCGCTTCAGGCAAAAATGGACGGCTCTCGCTTGATTGTCACGGTGCCGCCGCCAAATGATGCTCCGCAATCAGGCCCGACAGGCTCCTGGGAACTGACCGCTAAAGGCGACATGATCAGTGGCATTCAGAAACAGGGAAGCGGCCAGGATGGGGATGTGGTTGGGCATCGCGCGCCTCCTCTCAAGCGCGAAGCACCCAGCACCTGGACGACTCCCGAGAGTCTTTTCAACGGAAAAGATCTGACCGGCTGGGAGCCGATCAATAATACTCCGCCGACCGCAACTTATTCGAAAAGCCGGTGGACTGCCAAAAACGGAGAACTGGTGAACGAAGGACGGGGTTCGAATCTTCGCACCACGCGTACGTTCGATGATTTCAAACTTCACATCGAATTCAATATTCCACAAGGAGAAAATAGCGGCATCTACTTGCGCGGAAGATACGAGACGCAAGTGGCGGCCGGGGGTCCCTCACACGCCGCGGCAGCGCCGGGCGCGAATACAGCCGGAACAGTCGGTTCGATCTACGGTTTTCTCAAATTCCCGCTGGAGGCGCCAGTTCTGACGGATACGTGGAACACCTATGACATAACTTTGGTCGGACGCTATGTCACAGTTGCCCTGAACCATGTCACAGGAATCGACAATCAGGAGATTCCCGGAATTACAGGCGGCGCTATCGACAGTGATGAAGGCAAGCCCGGACCGATTTATTTCCAGGGCGATCACCATGGCGGAATTCGATATCGAAATATTACGATTTCAGTTCCCAAACATTGACCGGCCGATCGAATGCTACACCTAGCTCTATGTTTGGGTGTGATCCTTCTGGGAGGGACGGGACAACTTCCAGCCCAAGCACATTCCGATAGCCTGCTAACCGGGGAAGCCGGCGCGCGCCTCTATTTTGCTTACTGTTCGGCGTGCCATGGTGCAGAGGGAAACGGAATCCCTGGAGTAGATTTCCGGAGCGGCAAGTTTCGGAGAGCATCGTCGGACGACGATCTGATGCTCATCGTGCTGCGCGGAATCCCCGGCACGGCTATGCCGCCGAACAACTTCGGCAGTTCTGAACTACGCGCAATTGTGAGCTATCTTCGATCCCTGCCGGGCGCGCACTTGGAAGCGCTACCTGGCGACCCTCGCCGCGGCCAAACAATTTTTGAAGGCCGGGGCGGCTGTCTGGACTGTCACCGGGTGAACGGGAGGGGCTCCTATGCAGCAACCGATCTAAGCGATATAGGAATTATTCGTTCGATCGATTATCTCGGGCGGTCGCTGGTCGATCCCGCTGTTTCCGATTTGCCGGAGCACAGGCGGATTCGGGCGGTAACGCGGGAGGGTGTAGCTGTTACCGGTCGTCGTTTGAACGAGGATACATTCACGGTTCAGCTCATCGACAGCAAAGGAGACCTCATTTCACTCCGCAAACCCGAGTTGAAGGTGTACGAGATCATAAAGAGTTCAACAATGCCGTCCTACCGGGAGCGGCTTTCGCCGGCAGAACTCGATGACCTGGTTCGCTATTTGTATTCTTTGAAGGGCCCGGTATCCAGATGAAGCGTGCGAGATTGTTCCTCCTGTCGTTGGTTAGCGTTAGCTTGTTCGCCCAGGTATCGTACGAGCGCCTGCTTCACGCACCTCAGGAGCCGCAGAACTGGTTGACCTATTCCGGAAGCTATTTAAGCCAGCGGTACAGCACTCTGGACCAGATCACGCCGGCGAACGTCAAGCAACTCGATCTCAACTGGATCTTTCAAGCCCAATCGCTAGAGAAATTTGAGGCGACTCCTGTTGTCGTCGATGGAATTATGTACGTCACACAGCCGCCGAATGACATTGTTGCGCTGGACGCCAAGACAGGCCGATTATTCTGGGTCTATCAATATCACTCCTCCTCCGGAGTGCGGTTGTGCTGCGGCTTGGTGAACCGTGGCCTGGCCATTCTTGGCAATACGCTGTTCATGGGAACGATTGATGCGCATGTGGTTGCTTTGGACGCAAAGAATGGGCACGTTCTGTGGAATACGGAAGTTGCAGATTGCAATCTCGGCTACGGCATAACACACGCTCCCCTGGTCGTGAAAGATAAGGTGATTGTCGGAACAGCCGGGGGCGAATACGGTATTCGATCGTTTCTTGCGGCGTATGATGCCAGTTCGGGCAAGCAAGTATGGCGCTTCGATACGATTCCCGGTCCCGGAATGCCCGGTCACAAGACATGGCAAGGCGATGCGTGGGAGCACGGAGGAGGCTCGTTCTGGGTTACGGGCTCTTACGATCCGGCAACGAATTTAACGTACTGGGGTACAGGCAATCCGGGACCCGACTGGAATCCAGAGCAACGTCCGGGGGACAACCTGTATACCGACTGCGCTATCGCTCTCGACGCGGATACTGGCAAGCTGAAGTGGTTTTTTCAGTTCACCCCGCATGATGGATCGGATTGGGATTCTACCCAGGTGCCTGTGCTCGTGGATTTGGATTGGAACGGCGCTCGACGGAAGGCCATGCTGTGGGCGAACCGCAATGGTTTGTTCTACGTATTGGACCGGGAGACCGGCCGTTTTCTTTTCAGTCGTCCATTCGTCAAGCAGAACTGGAATTCTGGCTTAGACGCTAACGGCCGTCCGATTCCGGTTCCCGCAGCGGAAGGGGCTCACGTGAATCCCGGCAATCAGGGTGGCACGAACTGGTACTCTCCGTCCTACAGTCCCCGCACGGGGCTTTTCTACGTGACGGCGTGGCTTGATACCTTCGCGACCTACTTGCGCGCGCCGGGGAAGTACGAGCCCGGTCGGCGATTCATGGGAGGATCGTACAAATCGCCGCTGCCACCCATTCGTCGCGGACCTATCAATACTTGGACGGAAGAAGGTGGCTACGGTGGAATCCTGGCGCTCGATCCGCATACGGGAAAGCGCCAGTGGGAATTCAAGACGCACGACGTCAGCGACAGTGGAATTTTGACCACCGCATCAGACCTGTTATTCACGGGCGGGCGGGAAGGCTATTTTTATGCGCTCGATGCGCGAACGGGAGCTTTGCTCTGGAGGTCTACGGTCGGAGGAACAGCAGCAGCGAGCCCCATGACCTATCAGGTGGAAGGTACGCAGTACGTCGCGATCGCCGCCGGGCATTGTCTCTTTGCTTTCGCTCTGCGGAATTAGGGTTCCCGGTTTTATTTTGATTCAATAGTGCGTGCATGATAATCGTCGGTCGTTCGGGAGCAACAAAATGTACAGAGCCCTACTCGTCTGCTGGGCGGCCATTGGCCTCCTGCTAGAACTCCCCTTATTCGCGCAAGCGCCCGCTGCTTCTCGGGCTACCCCTCCCGCGCAAGCGGGACAAGCGCCTGCACTCGATCGCAATTACACTACTTTTCCGCAACAAACACGCAAGCTTGCGGCGCCGGACGTGCTGGCGCGTGGAAAGGGCCTCTATAGCGTGAACTGCAGTGCTTGTCATGGCGCCGATCTTCGAGGAGGCGATCAGGGCGGACCCAATCTGCTGCGATCGCTTACGGCGCTGAGCGATCAGCACGGGGAACTCATCTCACCAATCATTCACGGCGCGAGACAGGACAAGGGCATGCCTGCATTCAATCTTTCAGATGCCGATTCTACGGCGGTGGCCGAATATATCCACAGCGCATTGGCGCAGCGTGGGACCGAAGGCTCGGCCGCCGGGTAAGGCCGATATCACCGACAAAGATGTTCTGGTGGGCAATGCCACCGCGGGACAAACATACTTTGAAGCAAATTGCGCAAGCTGTCATTCCGTCACGGGAGATCTGAAGGATCTGGCAACGAAATACAAAGACCCGAGGGCGTTACAGAACGCTTGGGTGGCAGGCGGGACGGTGATGGGCCGCGGCGGTATGCCTGCCGCCGGCGCCACATAGCAAGCCGTCCACGGTAACAGTTACGTTTGCGAACGGCGAAAAACTCGAAGGCACGCTTATCCGCAAAGATGATTTCATCGTGACGCTTTTGTTGGCAGATGGCGAGAGGCGCTCCATTTCTCTCGAAAGCGGTGAAGCGCCCAAGGTCGAAATACACGATCCGCTCGATGCTCATCGCGAACTGGCGCGAAATCTCAGTGACAACGACATGCACAACGTAACGGCGTATCTGGCAACAATTAAGTAAATTCCTGACTGACATTCATGAAACCGCTTCTACAGGTCTCCCGGCTCGTTTGGTTCGTGGCGGCGCCGGCTCTGATGATTGGACAGATTGGCCTTGAACCAACCGATATACTCAAACCGCTCGCGGAACAGTGGACGACATACAACGGAGACTATTCGGCGCGACGATACAGCTTGCTCAAGCAAATCAATCAGTCGAACGTGAGCAACCTGAGCCTCGCCTGGGTCACACGCTTCACTGCTGGATTCGGTCCTACTGGAAATATCCCGGTTCCAGCGGGCCGCGGCGCGCCCCTTCGCCTATCCGGTGATCGTCGGCGGATTGGGGACGGGCGATTTTAACGCGGGCGGCAGCCCACGTCTTGGCGGCGGCATTCTCATGGTCAACGGCATTCTCTATATGTCGGCGCCCGATAATGCTTGGGCTGTCGACGCGCGTGACGGCACGATCCTTTGGCAATATTACTGGAAAACGCGCGGCGGCACGCACACGGGAAACCGTGGCATGGGCATGTGGCACGACAACCTCTATCTGGAAGTTCATGACGACTACCTGATTTGCCTGGATGCCCGAACCGGAAGGGAGAAATGGAAAAAAGAGGTTTCCAGTTTCGAGCAGCAGTATTTCTCTTCCTTCTCTCCGCTCGTTATCGGCAATCACCTTCTTGTCGGCACGGGCAATGATATGGATTCCCCAGGCTTCCTCCAGTCCTTCGATCCGGAAACCGGCAATCGCCAATGGATCGCGTATACGGTGCCCATGAACGCCGGGGATAAAGGAGTGGAAACCTGGGCCAGCCTCGATGCAGCCCGCCACGGAGGCGCGCAGGCGTGGCTTCCCGGCGCATACGACCCCGAGACGCATTTGTATGTTTTCGGCACAGGCAATCCGACGCCGGCTTACACTACCGGCCGTGGTGACGGCGACAACCTATTTACCTGCTCTTTGGTCGCTGTCAATGTGGACACGGGAAAAATGGCCTGGTATTACCAAACATCGCCGCACGATACACACGATTGGGATTCTACTGAGGCCCCTGTATTCGTCGATGCGCCCTTCGGAGGACGCATGCGCAAACTGGTGCTGACCGCGCAGCGCAATGGCTATTTCTTCGTGCTCGACCGCGTAACCGGGTGAGCATCTGGTCACGGGCAAGATGGGTCTCGTCAATAACTGGGCGCTGGGTCTGGATGAACAAGGGCGTCCGCGGCGAAATCCCGCGAAGGACGCGACGATTGCCGGATCGATCGTCAATGCCGATGTCACGAATTTTCCAGCGCCGGCCTTTTCGCCGGAAACAGGACTGTTCTACGCTCCAGAAAATAACTCGCTGCGCATCACTTACCTGATGGATCCCGATCCGCGCGGGTCTATGGGTCTCGGCGGCGTTAGCGGCGGCGGCTTTCTTTCGTATGGCTCCTACATCGATGCAATCGACTACAAGACCGGGAAGATTGCCTGGCGGCATGAGATTTCCGGGACTACGGGACTGCTCGCCACGGCGGGCAATCTGCTTTTCAGCGGAGACGGCCAGAACCTTGTTGCTTATGAGCCGGCCACGGGAAAGCCGCTTTGGCACAGCCGCATTGGAACCGCCGGGAATGCTCCCGAAACGTATTTGCTCGACGGACGACAATACATACTGGCCACGGGCGGCGACCAATTGTTTGCGTTTGTGCTGAATCAGTAAGGATCGCGTTCCAGCGGTAGACGCAAGATCATGCGCGACTTTCTCGTTCTCGGGCTTGCGTTGGGCTTTTCCGCGACGCTCTTCGATGTGACTGTTCCGGCCGGGCTGGTTTTTCGTCATGAGAACTCGCCGACACCGCGCAAACACCTGATCGAGACGATGGGCGGCGGCGTTGCGCTGCTCGATTACAATAACGACGGCCTGCTGGATATTCTTTTCGTCAATAGCGGCAGGATCAGCGCGGACGCGGGGACCGGAAAAACCAGGGACTCCTTCGATCGGGCCAATCCACGCTATTGGAATCGCTTGTTCCGCCAGACCAAGAGCGGCAGCTTTGTCGATGTGACTTCGGCTGCCGGCCTTGACTTCGGCAGGCGATGGGAATTACGGCATGGGTGTTGCCGCGGCCGATTACGATAACGATGGCTTCACCGATCTTTACGTAACGAGCTATGGGAAAAACATTCTTTACCACAACAATGGCAACGGCACGTTCACTGACGTAACCGCACGGGCCGGCGTGGCGGCAGGTGGATGGTCGGTTTCGGCAGGTTTCTTCGACTTCGATAATGACGGCAAGCTCGACCTGTTTGTGACCCGGTACATGGAATGGGACCTGAATCACAGTAAAAGCTGCGGTATCGCGCCAAAGATCTATTGTTCGCCTGCGGAGTTTCCACCTGTAAGTAGCGTGCTGTACCGGAATCGTGGCGATGGAACGTTTGAAGACGTGAGCCAAGGCTCGGGAATTGCGGCGAAAAAAGGTAAAGCTCTGGGGGTGGCCTTTGCCGATTACGACGACGATGGATTCGCTGATATCTTGGTCGCGAACGACGGCATGGAACAGTTTCTGTTCCACAACAATGGCAACGGCACCTTTACCGAACGGGGCCTTAATTCCGGAGTCGCGCTCACGGACGATGGCAAACCGATCTCCGGTATGGGGGTAGACTTTCGCGACTACGACAACGATGGCCGACCCGATATCGTAATAACGGATCTGGCGCGCCAGAATTATGCGGTCTACCGCAACGAAGGTCAAGGCTCATTTGGTTATCAGTCCCTGCAGACCGGGCTTGCGGCTCTGTCGGGAATGAATTCCGGCTGGGGAATGCGGCTCGAAGACTTCGATAACGATGGCTGGAAGGATCTGTTTGTCGCGCAAGGGCATGTCATGGACAATGTCGAGCAGATAGATCCAATGCTGCATTTTGTGGAACCGCCGATGCTCGCGATGAACCGGCAAGGGCGGTTTGAGCGGGCAAGTCTGGGTCCTGTTGCGGCCGTGGCAGGAAGAGGCGCGGCCTTTGGCGATCTGAACAACGACGGCTGGCCGGATGTCGTGATGACGGTACTTGGGGGAAAGCCGCTGGTGTTCCGAAATCGGGGCGGCGGCGCGCACTGGCTGACGCTTTCATTGCGCGGTACCCGCAGCAATCGCGATGGATTTGGCGCACGCGTGCTGGTCAACGGACAGTCGCAATATGCCACGTCGGCTGGCAGTTACGCCTCGGCGAGCGACAAACGCGTCCATTTCGGACTGGGCGCGGCGGGCAGCGCGAAAGTTGAGATAAAGTGGCCTTCGGGCGTCGTGCAGAAAATGGATGATGTGCGAGTGGATCAATTTTTGAGCGTTGTGGAGCCGGAGCAGCGGTGACGCTTTTACCTCTGTTCCTGCTGCTTCTTGCGTGGCAGAACCCATCTCCTGACGCCGTCGAACATTTGAAAGCAGGCGGGGAAGCGCTTAATCAGAGCAAGGGGGCCGTAGCCGCGGCCGAGTTCCGGAAGGCGACGGAAACAGCTCCCGAGTTACCCGCGGGATTCGTGGGCCTTGGACAGGCTTTAATGCAGACCGGCGATTATCAAGGCGCGATCGCGCCGCTGAAACGGGCGCTTGAATTAAATCCTGAGTTACCCGGCGCCCAACAGTTGCTCGGGTTTGCCTTGCTCTCGGCTGGATATGCGAAGGAGGCGATTCCGTATCTCGAAAAAGTGCAAGCGCTGGATGCGCTAGGCGTGGCGCAGCTCAAGGCCGGCAAACTGGCGGAAGCAGTAACAAACCTGCAGGCTGCGCTGGCCAAGCGTCCCGGTGACGTCGATCTAATGTACTACTTAGGACGAGCGAGTGGCCTGCTATCGCAAGAGGCGTTCGAAAAATTACAATCGACCGACCCTCACTCGGCGCGAGCGCACCAGATTTTGGGCGAGACGTACGCTGTCCTGCACAACACAGACGCCGCGGAGAAGGAGTATCGCGAGGCGCTGCGATTGCGGCCGCAGACGCCGGGCATTCATCTGGAACTGGGCGAACTGTATGCCGGGGTGTCGCAGTGGGGCAAAGCGGAAACGGAGTTCCGCTCCGAAGCTAAATTGCAGCCTGGCGATGCGGAAGCGGCGTTCCGGCTAGGGAATTCACTATTGCAGCAGGGCAAGATGAAAGAAGCGCGCCTCGAGTTGGTACGGGCCAACGAACTGCAGCCCGGTAACGCTGATACTCTGTATGCGCTTGGCAAAGCGGCCTCACTTAGCGGCGATAAAGCGGCGGCAGAGAAGGCTTGGTTGGATGTGATCGGGATAGACAACAACAGCACTTTGGCGTCGCAGGCGCACTTCGGGCTGGCGAATCTCTATCGCGAGCGGGGCGATGCGGCCAAAGCGGATGCCGAAATGAGAGAGTTTCAAAGGCTGCGGAGTGCCAAGCAGTAAGCACGCCGCGGTTATGCTCTGGATAACACTGGCGGCATCGCTTTCGGCGCAGTACGTTGGAAGCAAGGCGTGCCAGAAATGCCATGCGGATAAGTTTGCATTGCAATCGAAGAGCGAGCATGCGCATGCACTGGGGCCAGGCCAAAAGGCCCAGTGGGCATTTGGCGCGGGCGACAAGGCGATCACGTTTGTCGATCAGACCGGCGAAGATACCATCGCCGAGCGCGGACTGAGTTACTACGCGGCGACGAAATCCATGGGCATTACGCCCGGGCATGCTGATGCGAGCGACATCGTCTACCAGACTTTCGACTCTCAAGCGACCGCCCTCCGCTGCTTCCGTTGTCATTCGACTGGGCCGGTGACGCTCGCGGCAGACTACAAGGTAACGCCGTCTGAACTCGGGATTCGGTGCGAGTCATGCCATGGGCCCGGCGCGGCGCACATCCAACATCCTGGCGCGCCCGGCTCGATTCAGAATCCGAAGCGATTGACGCCCACCGAGTTGAATCACCTCTGCGGAGCCTGTCATCGCCAGGCCAGCGATCTCGATCATGAGACAGACTGGACTAACGCGTGGAATGTTCGTCATCAACCTTCTTACTTGCATCGCGCCGCGTGTTTCCGCAATAGCAGCGGCAGGCTCTCTTGCCTCACTTGCCACGATCCACACGGACCGCTGAACAAGACAGTGTCTTCGTATGACGCGCGCTGCGTCTCCTGCCACAAGAGCGTGATCCACAAAACAGTGATCGCATCGCGGAGTTGCGTGGGTTGTCACATGCCACAGGTTCGGACCAGCGCCACACTCGAATTCACGAATCACTGGATCGGTATCTACGATCCGCAGGGAAAGAAACTCATGCCTGCCCGACGGATGGTGAAAGTGTTGCAGCCTGTTCCGGCAATTGGAGAAGGCGCCGCGAGCTTCGTAGTGCCGGCCGATCCCTCGACGTTAGTTTCCGTCTATGAGCAAGCATTGGCGTATCGCGAGAAAGAGTCGGGACCGAATTCCGCGGCGGTGGCGCGCGCCTCCGCGAACCTCGGGCTGTTTCTGAAGCAGATTGGCAATAATAGCGCCGCGGAACCTCCGCTACGACGCGCTCTCGATATCGATATTCAAAACTCGGATGGGGCTGTCGATGCGGATCGCGAAAATCTCGCCGCTACTCTCACCTCAGAAGCCAAGCCTCAGGAAGCCTTTGCGCTTCTGCAGGAAGCTGCGTCGGGAAAGGACCCCAACGTGGCAGTTCGCTCGTTCGCAAGTCTTGCAAAGCTCGATCCCGAACACGCGGACTCCTATTACCGGAGCGCGATTGCCAAACAGCAGAGCGCATCCGGCACCGAGGATCGCCGCCTGGCCGTCCTGTTACATGAATACGGCCTCGCCTTGCGCGCCCGAAATGATGACGCTTCCGCGGAGCCGGTCTTGCGGCGCGCTTTGACAGTGCAAGAGAAGGTAGCGGAGCCGGACTCGCATCTGACAATCGCAATTCTGAACACGCTCGGGAATCTCCTGGAAGGGCGGCACGAGTTCGACGAGGCGGAGAAGCTGGAACGCATCGCGTTGCACCTATCGGAGGAGAAGTTTGGGCCCGAAAGCGCGGATCTCGCCACGACCTGCACCTACTTGGCCGATGTTCTCTGGAACAAAAAAGAGCTTCGAGCAGCCGGAGAGCTTTTCCGGCGTGCAGTCGCGATCGACATTTCACTCTATGGCCCGGAACAGCCCGAGACCGCTGCGGATATCGCCAACCTGGGAATGCTTACGAAAGAAGAGGGGCAGATGGCGACGGGGGATTTGTTGCTGCGGCAAGCGCTCGCGATTTACGAAAAGGCGCTGGGAGCCGATAGCGCTCAAGCCAAGTTCATCAGGGACAATCTCGGCGCTGGGGCGCGTTGACGAGTCATACCACGCAAAAAGCCGCTTGCATTCGATCTTCCACTTTGATATAGCTCTCAGTGTCCTTCTTGTAATACGATTCTGCTACAGGGGGTTTCTATGACGAAACATCTCTTAGCGCTACTTTGCGTCTCAGCGCTAGGTCTCCCGATAATCACGGCCCGGCTGTCTGGCCAGGCATTTTACGGCTCGGTCGTAGGTACGGTTACCGACCAATCCGGAGCGGCGGTGAGTGGTGCAGTTGTCAGGCTGATCAACACCGGGACTCAAGAACGCCACCAGGGACCGACTGGAGCCGATGGGAGCTATCAATTCCTGAATCTGGTGCCTGGCATGTATCGAGTGGATGTGGAACAGGCGGGCTTTAAGCACGCCACGCGCGAACGCATTGAGGTCACGGTCGCGGGTGCGGTCCGGGCAGACATCTCCATGCAGCTCGGCGATGTGAACCAGACCGTGGAAGTTAAGGCCACCTCCCCCTTACTACAAACCGAGAACGGCAATTTGAGCCAAGTCGTTAACAACCGGTCTGTGGAGGAATTGCCGGTAAACGGGCGTAACATCCTGAATCTCGCGGCTCTGGTACCGGGGGTTGTGCCGCAAGGTACGACCGAGGGTAACGCCCTTACCGGGAAAAATGTGTTCGCAGCTGGCAATTACCAGATTGGCGGCGGGATCGCAAACCAGGGTGCAACCTACTACGATGGTGTACCGGCCAATGCCGGAGTCGGGAACCTCACGGTTATGGTGCCGAGCCCGGACGCGATTTCGGAGTTCCGCGTGCAGACCAACAGTAACAGCGCCGAATTTGGCCGCTACTCGGGGGGAATTATAAACGTCACATCGAAATCGGGAACTAACGACTTTCATGGCAGTGCCTATGAGTTTTTCCGAAACAAGGTACTGAACGCCAATACATTTTTCGCGAACGCAAATGGGACTGGAAAGCCGGCCTTCACGCAGAATCAATACGGTGTCACGGGAGGAGGTCCAATCAAGAAAGATAAGATCTTTTTCTTCGCCGGCTGGGAGGCTTATGATTCGCGGCAGGGTGCAACATTTCTAGCGACTGTCCCGCTTCCGGCCATGTACGGCGGCGACTTCTCAGGATTCAGGAACTCATCGGGCGCGGTGATTCCCATTTACGATCCCCTCACGCAATGCGGCCAATACAAGAACGCGGCCTGCGGAAGCAGCACGATTCAGCGCCAAGTCTTCCCCGGTAACCAAATTCCCGCCAGCCGCATCGATCCGGTTGCCGCGAAGACGCTTGCCTTTCCGATGTTTGCCGCGCCAAACCTGCCGGGCGCTCCTTTCACCGCAATTCAAAACTATGGCAAGAACGCCGCCTCAGGCGGAAATAACGATCAGGTCAATGGCCGTTTCGACTATACCGCCACGGAAAAGCTGAGAATCTTCGCGCGGTACACGCGTTGGGCTTCCAGTAATACACCATTCATTCCTTTCAATAACGGTATCTATGGTGGCGATCCCTATTCTCCAGAGAGCTATGTAACTACTGAGGGGGTTATGGGAGCGACGTACCTGATTACTCCTTCGATGGTTCTCGACGTTCGAGCTTCCTATGGACGCTGGAATTATCTGCGTACTCAGCCGTTCACCGGAATCAGTATGGCAGGTACTTTTGGCTTCCCTACTTACATGGATCAGCTACTCCCGATCATTCATGGTGGTCCGGGAACTTCGGTCCCAAGCTATACGATCGGCAATTACACGCCTTTGCCGGGCCAACCGGGGTACAACAACTCACTCATTTTCTCGATCGACAACGACTATGTTTTGACACCGACCTTTAGCTGGATGAAGGGCCGCCATACGTATAAGTTCGGCGCCGATTTCCGCGACATGCAGAACAACTACTATCAAGCGCCTGGAGGCGGAGCCTTCACGTTTGATAATCTAGCCACGTCTCAGAACGCCCTCAACTCGGGCGCCAGCGGCAATGGTCTCGCGTCGATGCTTCTCGGCTATGGCGCCAGCGGCACTGCGCTTTCGTTTGCACTGCCTTGGCAATCGCTAAACTATCAAGGGTATTTCGCGCAAGATACCTGGCAGGTGACCAACAAATTCACTCTGACTTACGGGGTGCGCTGGGAAATTCCCGGCGTCTACAAAGAGAGATATAATCGCGCCGCTTCGTTTGATCCGCATGAAGTCAATCCCGCGCTGAAGGCGGCTGGGATTACTTTGAACGGCCAACCGGTGCTTGGAGCGCTGGATTTCGTAAATACTCCGCAGCACCCACAGATAGGCCTAAAGACCGAACACTTCAACTTATTTGCTCCTCGTCTTGGCGTGGCCTACCGGCTGACTGACAAGACCGTGCTCCGCGCCGGCGCGGGAATTTATTATCTGCCGGCAAATCTTCAATTCAACGAAGGGCCTTACGGCAACGCATTGAATCAGTACACCAACCAATGGCTAGCAACGCTGAACAGTGAGGTTACGCCGTTCAATCCGATCAGCAATCCTTTTCCCAACGGTTTTGTTCCCTCCCTCGGTAATCTTCCGCACGACCAGGCGCAGCTTCTGGAAATCGGCAACGCCCCTGCCGCTCAGTTGGCTACTACGCCGTATCCGTACAATGAGCAGTGGAACTTCACGGTACAGCACCAATTCTGGGGCGGCGTCGCAACCGAAATTGCTTATGCCGGTTCGCACGGACTTCACCTGCCGCGCGGAAACTGGCAAGCCGATGCACTCCCAATACAATATCTGTCCATGGGTTCGGCGCTGAACACGGCTCGTGCCGAACCCATTCTTCGGCCTAGTAAGCTACCGGAACACTCTCCCAACCGACCGTCAAGCAGGGACAGCTCCTCTTGCCTTTCCCGCAATACACCGGTGTTTCGGAAAGCGGCGGATATCTTGGCAACTCGACTTACCACGCACTCCAGATCAAAGTCGAGAAACGTTTCGGTCAGGGCGGATCGGTGTTGGCGGCTTATACGTTCTCTAAGCTTATTGCCGATGTCGGAAGCCTGACAACATGGCTCGATGCCGGTGTGGGCGCGAACAGCAACAGTCCGCAAAACCCGAACAATCTCCGGGCCGAGAAGGCTCTGTCGGGTTTCGATTCCCGCCAGCGCCTGACCTTGAGCTACGCAATAGATCTTCCGATCGGCGCCAATCAAAAATTTCTGCACGGCGGCAATGCCGCTGTGCGGAAGCTTTCCTCGGGGTGGTCCGTTAGCGGCAGCAGCACATTCCAGGATGGCTTTCCGCTGGCTTTGACGGCAACGCCGAACGTCACGGGCTTCAACTTAGGTTTGCGGCCCAATGTTAAACCGGGCTGTAATCCGGTCTTAAGCGGTTCGTCCCAGTCACGCCTCAATGGATGGTTTAACATTTCGTGCTTTAGCGTTCCGGCCGCCTACACGCTGGGCAACGAGAGTCAGACCGATCCGGTCCTCCGCGGACCCGGTATTGCGAATTACAACTTTGCACTGCTCAAGAAAACCCCCATCACGGAGCGGTTCAATCTGGAATTTCGCGGCGAGATCTTCAACCTGTTTAACCGGGTGCAATTCGGCCAGCCAAATACTGTGGTAACCAGCACCCCAAATCCGACAACCGGGTTTATCACAACGCAGATCAACCAGCCGAGGTTGATTCAACTCGCCCTGAAGGTTGTTTTCTAATCCCGTCAACAGTCCTCAACGATCGAGGAACTTGCGTTGCCAACCCTGGCTGTTGAACTTAGGTACGCCGTAAAAGGGAGGCGCATTGCGGGGATCTTTATCAAATGGGGCGATGCCGGTCGTTTCGAGGTACCAAGTCGCCAGCCGGTGCTCAAGTTGATGTTGTATGCCGGCGGCCGCTGAGTCTCCATATAGATTGTGCAATTCGTCCGGATCGGCCCGATAGTCGTAAAGCTCGCTTTGGCCCGTCGGCCGGAGAATCAATTTATAATCTTGCGTCCGCACCATCGCCGCCCGTGACACCGTTTCCGGGTGCTGTAGCTCGAGCGCCGTTTTCGGATGATAGATTTCACCGGCGCCCAGGGACGGTTCGAAGCATTGCGGCTCGTATATGTTGTACCCGCCTTCGGCGAACGCGGCACGATTCGGATCTCCGCGTTCGCCGGATACCTGCGGCATCAGACTGCGCGCAAAATGCGTGTGCCGCGCTTCGATTCCCGCCAAATCCAGGCTGGTCGCCATCACATCGAACAGCTCGACTATTTCGTTTGAGGTGTGTCCTTTGACTCCTTGCGGCACACGGGCAATCAGGGGAACGCGTGTCAGGGGGTCTTCGAGGCCGCTGGGCCATTTCTCCACCAATCCATAGTCACCGCCGTAGTCGCCATGATCGCTGAAAACAAAGACGGCCGTGTCGGACCCGTGATTTGTCCGCTCGATGGTCTCAAGCAGTTCGCCGAGCAGCCAGTCGGTATAGCTCACCATGCCGAGGTACACCGCTCGTATTTTTCGAAATGTGCTATCCGGAAGCGGTTCAATTCCGAATCTCTTTCGAATTGCAGCATGAAAGTCGGGCTTTTTGGGAAGACCGATCGGCCGTAATGCCGGCAACCCGCTGGGATCGTATAGATCGTGAAATCCTTTGGGCGCGCTATAGGGAGGGTGAGGAGAGCTCAACGGAAGAAATATGCAGAACGGTTTTTCGCTTTCCTTCCGTTCCAGAATGTGCACGGCGGCCTGCACGTTGCGGTAGTCCTGAGTGCTTCGGCGATCGCCGCCTTCGTTGAAGAGAAATGAGTAGAAAAGCGGGTCTTCTTTCCTGTGCGGATTGCGTGCTACAGGAGGGGCTGCTGTGGACGTTTCCCAAGGATAGTTATTCCACTCGGTGACGCTGCCGGCGAACGACTCACTCGCGAGCGCGTCGTTCTTTCCATACCAGAACACGTCGTAGCCGCCACGCCGAAGATAGCGAAACAAGTTCGGCTCGTCCGGGCGCAGAAAATAATAGAGGCTCCTGTGCCCGTGCACGCAGGTTGGCCAGCCTGTCAGGAGACTGCACCGGGAGGCGCCGCAAACCGGATAGGCAACGTGACATTGCGAGAAACGAGTGCCTTCGGAGGCCAGCCGGTCCAGATTCGGCGTCCTGCAAACCGGATTGCCGTAGCAGGAAAGTGCGTCGGCCCGCAACTCATCCGGCATAAAGAAGATCAGATTCGGCTGTTTCTTCGGGCGGCCGGGTAAAGAGCCGTCTGCCTGGATAGCCGAGGCGCCCAGATTTCTCGCCAATGCCGCGCCGGCGGCTCCGCCCAAAAGACCGCGCCGCGAAATGCTTTTCATGTCCATCTAATCCGCTCCCTACCGAGAAAGAATCCGTATCGTGCTGCGCGCGAACTCTGCCTGACGGCCAGTTTCCGGTCCCCGGAAAAAATCTTGCCGCTCAGGTAGTCACTCTTGCATCGAGGGTTTTCATAAATTCCAGAATCATACGAACAACCGCATCATCGCCAATAACCGTATTGATCATAGTGTTGTAAATAGCACGGTCTGGCCATTCGACGTGGAAATACTTCTGGATGAAATCGGCACGCTCCTGATCGACAGTATCGACGAGTTGTTCGGCCTCCTTCTCACTCTTACCGCGAGCCAGCAGGCGCCGCACCTTTTCTTCTCTCGGCGCATAAAGAAATACCCGCAATGTGTCTTGACGATTCCTGAGAAAATGCTGCGATCCCCTTCCGACGATGACCGAGCTTCCGGTTTTCGCCGCGTGCTGGACGACACGTTCCGTGATCTTCAAAATGCTTTCGCTGTCGACCAGCTTGAGCTTGTGCGCATTGATACTTCCTTCATAACTCCCGCGCAAGAACGACTTGAAGAGCCGGTAGTACAGCGGATCGGTTCGTTCCTCACGAACCTCGACGACTGCCTTGGGGCATTCAGCAAGACGCGCGATCTCCTCCGTCAGCAACTGATCCCAAAGCTTCCAGCCAAGGTGTTTCGCAAGCAGTTGAGCGATTTCGCCCCCGCCGCTTCCGTATTCACGTTCAATGGTGACGATTTTGATCATGGACGCCTCTGACTCCATTACTCCTGCGTAACATCAGATTGATGACTTACTCCGCTATCCTTACCGCGCCGCCGCCAGGATCATTCTTCTTTAAACGAAAAGCCAGACAGAACATGATCGCCGCCCCGACGGCCAAGGACCATAAAGGTATCGATGTATGCCAAGCTTGCCGCCTGCGCTTGCAGGGATTGGTAAATCCTGGCGTAAGCCTGTATTTGCGCCTCGTGCTGGCCCGCACCCTGGTTGGCCAGATGCTGAGCTCAGCCCGTTAGCAGAATTCAGAAAATTAGGATTGTCGACCCTGGCCTTTTCCACCAGCCTCGCCTGATGGAATTGCGAGCGCCGCGCAATGGATGTCGTGACAAACGACGTTCCGACGCTGCTTCCCATATTGCGCATGAAATTGATAATTCCGGCAACCGCGTTGTTCTTCTCCGGCGAAATTCCGATGTAAGCCGCCAGCGTGATCGGCACGAACAGGAACCCCAAACCAATCACCTGGGCGATGCGCAGCCACACGGCGGCACTGAAACTCATCTGCAAGTCAATCCGCATCGTGGAATAATACATGGCCACGGAAAGGGCCAGCCAGCCGAAGGCGACCAGGTAGCGAGCCTGGAACTTCGTTGTCATTTGGCCCATGATGGGCATCTCCAGCAGCAAAACAAACCCTCCCGCCGAAAGAGCAAGTCCAGCCAGCTCGGAGGTGTACCCCAAAAGCGTCTGAAGGAACTGCGGCATCAGGACCAGGCTGCTGAATAACAGGATTCCCAGGGTGAACATCATCAGGCTCGAACTCGCGAAGTTGAAGTTCTTGAACATGCGGACGTCGATGATCGGCGCCTTTTGAAACGACTCCCAGATAACCAGCGAGATCAGTCACACGGCCGCGATGACGACTAAGGTCGTGATGAAGCTCGACCCGAACCAATCATCTTCCTGGCCCTTGTCGAGCAGCACCTGTAACGCGCCGATGCCCAGGGTCAGGAGAGCGATGCCGATGTAATCCAACTTGACCCCAGCGGCCTTGAGCCGGCTTAAATAAGGAGGATCTTCCACAAAGCGCCGGACCAGAAACCAGGTGGTCACGCCGACCGGAAGATTGATGAAAAAAATCCAGCGCCAGGAATAGTTAAAGGTGATCCATCCGCCGAGGGTTGGCCCGATCGTGGGCGCCATGATGGCCGTAATGCCATACAACGCAAACGCCAAGCCTCGCTGTTGCGGTGGAAAAGTGTCGGCCAGAATGGCCTGAGCCATCGGTTGTAGGCCGCCGCCGCCCGCGCCCTGCAGCACTCGGAAGATAAGTAGAAACCCGAGACTTGGCGCGACACCGCAGAGCAAAGAACTCAGAGTAAAGATTCCCAAACACGCCATAAAAAAGCGCTTCCGTCCCCAGGCGCCCGCGAGCCAGCCGCTAATCGGCAGGATGATGGCATTCGAAACCAGATAAGAAGTCAATACCCACGTACTTTGGTCGTTGCTCGCGCCCAGATTCCCGGCCATATAGGGAAGGGCTACGTTCGCGATGCTGGTGTCAAGGACCTCCATGAAGGCTGCCAGCGCGACAACAACAGCGATCAGCCAAGGGTTATACTTGGGCCGCCAGACGTCCTGGTCGATGGTAGGCGCAGCGGAGCTCATGAGGCGAAGGTCATTGAAACGGAACTCATTTGAGGCTAGGAGCTGAACCTCTGAGATCAAATATAGAAATTTACGACAGCTTTCGGCTACTTAATAATTGATTCTTGTCGAGGTGAACGCAGGACGTGAGCGCCTTTCGCGAGTTTGGCGGCCACTTTTGCGCCGCCAAGTCGGGGACAACCATGTAGATCCTTCTCCGAGGACCTGCCTGCTCCACACCGGCAAAAGGACTATCCTAAAACGAGGCTTGCGTACATCGCTATGCTGAGGGCATTAGGGAGGAAGTTGCTCGCGTTCAATCCACGTTTCGTTTGGCGCTTGGCGGTCCGCCCGGCGCTCTGTTTGCTTGCCTTCGTGTCTATCGCGCGACCCGATCCGCCTGCCATCGAATTCAATCGCGATATCCGCCCCATCTTTTCCGATAAGTGCTTCACCTGTCACGGCCCCGACGCCGCCAATCGTAAAACGAAAATGCGGCTCGATATGGAGTCCACGGCCAAAATCGAATTGCGCGCTGGGCATCGCTCTATCGTCCCCGGAGATCCTGACTCGAGCGAGATCTACCGCCGGATCAGTTCGGACAACAAAGCAGTCCGGATGCCGCCGGCTTACCTCGGCCGCGATAAACTCAGTGCTCGCGAGATCGCGCTGATCCGCGACTGGATAGCGCAAGGCGCAACATGGCAGCCGTTTTGGTCGTTCATTCCGCCCAAACGTCCGCCTGCGCCGGCTGTCAAGAGCAATGCATGGGTTCGCAATCCGATAGATAATTTCATCCTCAGCCGTCTTGAGCATGAAGGCTTGCGTCCGTCGCCCGAAGCCGACAAACGCACTCTCATCCGCCGGGTTACGCTCGATCTCACCGGGCTTCCTCCCACGCCCGCCGAAGTCGATGCCTTTCTTGCCGACTCGTCACCCACCGCTTACGAAAAGGTCGTCGACCGCCTGCTTGCGTCGCCCCGCTACGCCGAGCGCATGGCTTTCCGCTGGATGGAAGCGGCGCGCTATGGCGACACCAATGGATATCAGACCGATGGTCCGCGCGAAATGTGGCGCTGGCGCGATTGGGTGCTCGACGCCTTCAATCGCAACATGCCCTATGACCAGTTCACCGTGGAACAGACTCGCGGGCGACCTGTTGCCCAATGCCACGCTTTCCCAGAAGATTGCCACCGGCTTCAATCGCAACCATCGCACGAATGGCGAGGGCGGCATTATTCCCGAAGAGTATCGCGTGGAATATGTTGCCGATCGCGCGCAAACGACTGCAACGGTCTGGATGGGCCTTACCCTGGGCTGTGCACGCTGCCACGACCATAAGTACGATCCCATTTCTGCAAAAGGACTTCTACCGCCTGTTCGCCTACTTCAATAACATTCCGAACGAAAAAGGGTTTTCCTACAACTACGGCAACGAGGAGCCATATATCAAAGCTCCGCTGCCGGAACAAGAGAAACAGTTGGCCGTACTCGATCAGCGGATAGCTGCCGCGGAGAACTCACTACAATAGCTTAGCAGCCCGCATTCAAAAGGAGCAGGTGCATTGGGAACGGCGCCTTGGCTCCAATTCCGCCGATTGGACGGTGACCGACGGTCTTCAATTCCGCTCCTCTGCCCCAATTGCCCGTTTTCGATGGCAAACACTCGGTGGACACGCCGGGTGACAAGAAGACATGCCTACTTCGGCTATCTCGATCCGTTCACTTTTTCGGCCTGGATCAAGCCAGATTTGCCTAACGGCGGCATCTTGTCGCGTTCCGAAGATTACTTCGAAGGCACGGGGCACGGCCTCTATCTTATCGACGGCAAGCTGCGCGTGCACATGATTCATCGCTGGACCGATCTCGGCATCCGCCTCGAAACAGCGGCGCCCGTTAAGCTCGGCCAGTGGCAGCATGTCGCGGTCACTTACGACGGCAAGCGCAAGGCGTGCCGGCATCCATATATATCTGGATGGCATCGACCAGCGGACCAACGTTCTGTTCGATCAGCTCAACGAGCCCTTTCACGTGAATGACAAAACGCCCATCCGGATCGGCGCGGCGGGCGGCAAGTTCTTTCAAGGCGGCATACGCGACGTTCGCATTTATGCTCGCGCGCTGGCGCCGGATGAAGCGGCAGCATTGTCGGCGCCGCAAACTCTCGCGCGAAATCGCGGCCATTCCCGCTGGTGCGCGCAGTTCACAGCAGTCGCGGAAGATGGCGCTGGCCTTTCTTCGCCGAAGGAGCATCGCCGGTTCTGAAAGGCGCTCGGCGATCAGAACTGCGCGCGGCGCATGCGGATCGCGATCGCTTCTACGATTCCATTCCGACCGTCATGGTCATGGCTGACAGCGCCACCCCACGCGAATCCTTTCTGCTCCAGCGCGGCGCCTATGACAAGCCCGGCGAGAAGGTTACACCAGGCGTGCCGGAATCGCTGCCTCAGCCACCGGCCGGTTGGCCGAACAATCGTCTCGGCCTCGCGCGCTGGATTGCAGACCGCGCCAATCCTCTCACCGCGCGTGTTGCCGTGAATCGTTACTGGCAATCTTATTTCGGCTTCGGCATCGTCAAGACGGTGGATGACTTCGGTTCGCAAGGAGAATGGCCGGTACATCCCGAGCTGCTCGATTGGCTGGCCGTGGAATTCATGGATAGCGGCTGGGACGTGAAGGCCATCCAGCGAACTGATTGTCACCAGCGCCACTTACCGGCAGTCCTCGAAAATCACGCCTGAGCTGCTTGAAAAAGATCCCGACAATCGCTTGCTGGCACGCGGCCCCCGTATTCGTCTTGGCCCCGAAGTAATTCGTGATTCAGCTCTGGCCGCCGCCGGTCTCCTGGTTGAAAAAGTAGGCGGACCATCCGTCAAGCCGTATCAGCCAGCCGGTTTGTGGCAGGAACTGGCCGGCGGCGATGGCTATGTTCAGGATAAAGGCGCTGCGCTCTACCGGCGCAGTCTCTACACCTACTGGAAGCGAACAGTGACTCCTCCATTCATGGCAAATTTCGATTCGCCCAATCGCGAAGTCTGCACAGTCTCCGAAAATCGGACCAACACGCCATTGCAAGCGCTCAACCTGATGAATGACGTCGCATTTCTTGGAGGCTTCCCGCAAGCTGGCCGAACGCATGATGCAACGAAGGCGGCCCATCCACCGCCGCACGCATTGATTACGGCTTTGAACTTCTTCTGTCACGCGCTCCGAGGAATGAAGAGCGCCAGGTACTGCTAGATAGCTTTGAAGCGTTCGACGCCAAATACCGCGCCGATCCGAACGCCGCGGAAAAGTATTCTAAGTTATGGTGAGGCGGCGCGCAACACGGGTCTCAATGCCGCTGACTTAGCTGCCTACACGACCGTGGCCAGCCTCATCTTGAACCTGGATGAAACAGTTACGAAAGAGTAAGAGGAAAACCAAACTGTGAATTGCTGCGATTCTCATGACGACCTGCGGATCACGCGCCGCCACTTCTTTGGTTTGCAATCTACCGGAATCGGGGTTGCCGCCCTGGCTTCGCTGTTTGCGCGCGATCTGCGCGCCGATGATCCAGTTCCAAATGCGGGTGGCCAGTCCGGTCTCCCCGGCTTTCCGAATTTCGCTCCAAAGGCCAAACGTGTCATTTACCTATTCCAATCGGGCGGGCCGTCGCAACTTGAGCTGTTCGATTACAAGCCTCGTCTCAAGGAATTCCAGGGCGCCGATCTTCCCGATTCCATTCGCGGGGGCCAGCGCCTTACGGGAATGTCTGCCTCGCAATCGAACTTTCCCGTTGTTCCTTCGAAGTTTTCGTTTGCGCAGCGTGGCAATTCCGGCGCTTGGGTCAGCGAGCTTCTGCCGCACACGGCGCGCGATCGCCGACGATCTCACTTTTATCAAAACCGTCAACACGGAAGAGATCAATCACGATCCCGCGGTCACGATGGCGCAAACCGGCTTTCGCCTGGGCGGGCGTCCCAGCATGGGTGCTTGGATTTCCTACGGGCTTGGCTGCGAAACGCAAGATCTGCCCGCTTTCGTCGTGATGATTTCGTCGTCGGGGGGCGGCCAGCCGCTGTACGATCGCCTTTGGGGCACGGCGTTTCTTCCGAGCCGCTATCAGGGCGTGAAGTTTCGCTCCATTGGCGATCCCGTTCTGTATCTTTCCGACCCCAAAGGTTTCAGTTCCGGTCGACCGCCGCCATTTCCTCGATGCAATCGACAAACTCGATAAGTTGGAGGGCGAAGAGTTTGGCGATCCTGAAACGGAGGCCCGCATCGCGCAATATGAGATGGCCTATCGCATGCAGAGTTCGGTGCCGGAACTCACCGATCTTTCGAAGGAACCCGCAGCACACCTTTGAAATGTATGGCCCGGATGTGAAAAAGCCGGGCACGTTTGCCGCCAACTGTCTGCTGGCTCGCCGGCTTGCCGAGCGCGGTGTCCGCTTCATCCAGCTCTATCATCGCGATTGGGATCACCACGCAGGATTACCGGAAGCTCTGCCCAAGCGCTGCAAAGACGTCGATCAAGCCTCGGCCGCATTGATCGAAGATCTAAAACAGCGTGGAATGCTGGACGACACTCTGGTCATTTGGGGCGGCGAGTTCGGACGAACCGTCTACTGTCAGGGTCGCCTGACCGCCACGGACTATGGCCGCGATCATCACGGCCGCTGCTTCACGATGTGGATGGCGGGCGGCGGAATCAAGCCAGGAATTACTTACGGCGAGACGGACGACTACTGCTACAACGTCGTCAAGGATCCGGTCCATGTCCACGATCTGCAGGCGACGATCCTTAACTGCCTGGGCATTGACCATACGAAGCTGACGTTCCAATTCCAAGGCCGTCATTTCCGTTTGACCGACGTAGCAGGCAAAATCGTAAAACCAATACTGGTGTGACTTAGCGGACCCGCACCAGGGCTTCCACCCACTCTCGCAGTTCGCGGTCCGCGAATCCAACATCGGCGGTCACTACGTGCAGTCCCACGCCATTCGCCATAAAAACCGCCCGCGCGGTGCCCTCTTTGCGCGCCGAAATAGCAATATCTTTATCAGCCTCGATGAGCCTCCAGTTTGGCGGGATATTCCATTTCAGCCTGTACGTCTCCGGAAGCGGCGCATGGTTCATTATCTTGACCTGCAATGTCACACGTTCACCCTGGCGCACGGTATTCGAATAGGGATACGCTGCCGCCCAGCTCTCGTCGATCGTGTAGTTCAGGTCTGGCCAAGGTGCGAGTTCCTTCAGGATTGCGATCCGCTTCATAAGCTCGGTCCGCATGCGTTGCCGCTGCTCGGTAGAGAACCGGAATGTAGGCTCCACATGCTGGTTAATTAACCACACGTGTTCTGGCAGCCCATCCAAGACTCGAAGGCAATACAGAAAACCCTCACCTAGACGCGCAAAATCGCGGTTCTGCAAACAATAGTCGTCAATTCCTGACGGCGTAAATGAATCGCCGAGAAAGAACAGCGCCTCGCCACCGTCCTTTTCCACCAGCAGCCCGTCGTGATAAAGAGTCTGCCCGGGAAAATCGAAGAACGTGAACTGGAATTCATGCCAGCGCATCTTCTTACCGTTGGTCTGCGGCTTTCCGGCCGAGATGGGATTCGCGGTAAGGCAGGGCAGCCGGTAATAAGATGGCCGCTCGAGCACATCGGTCAAGCCCGGGGTGAAATACACCGGACAGTGAAAGCGATCCGCCACTTGCTGCGCATAATCGGTATGGTCATCGTGGTAATGCGTGATCCAAAGGCCTTCCACTGTCTTCACTTTGCCCGCGGCAGCCAGTTCGTCCAGCTTAGGCCGCAACCCTTTATATCCGGCATCAATCACGAATGCGGCGCCGGTTTGTGAAATCAAGAGCCGCGAATTCCCGATCGCCTGGGCCCATTCCGGCAGAGGACGCTGTTCCGCCATGGGCATCGAATTCACCGGATGGCCATCGAGCGCCTTGCGCGACCGGATGCGCAAGTTCTCTTCACCCCAATACCAGAGAAGCGCATCTGTCGCAAAGTGACTTGCCATCAACTTTTGCAGCCTCGCGATCAGCTTGGGGATGGCAATTTTCGGATTTTCGATAATCGGCCCGCGAGCGGGCACGAGCACGTCCGGGTTCCAGGCCGCGACTTTTCGGAGGCTCTCGATCAGATCGCCGGCCCGCGCCGCATAGCCGTGATAGCCGCGTGCTTTCGCTTCGGGAATCGCGTCCTGCAGACTGGAAAGATCGAACAACTGGCCGTCGCCATAGATCAGATCCCCGGTGCAGGCAATCCGGGTGCCGCCGGTTTCCAGTAGATATGAAACTGCGCCCCGCGTGTAGCCGGGAGTATCGATCACTTCCACACGCGTGCCGCCCAGGTCGAGTACGTCGCCGCCGTTCACGCCGCGCGCCACTCGCATCGGCCCGCGCGCCACCTTTGTATTCACCTGCGAGTAATCGTGGAAGCGTTGGGTTTCGTAGGCCTCCCAGAACGCCTTGGGGTTCGCGAACAAGGCACGCTCCCGCTCGGGCACTACCGCCGCCGCGCCGGCCGCGACGAGCGGCGCCCCGGCCCACGTTACATCCCGCCGCGCATGCGTGAAGAGTACATACGAAACATTCTGCACGCGCGAGCCGGCATCCCCATAGACGAGCACGTTCCTGTTGATGAGCAACCCGTTTACCGAACCCGGCAGAAACCGTACGTTAGAAGGTAGCGGCGAGGCGCGAATCCCCGCCATCGCCGCAAATGCTACGAGAATGAGAGCCCGAATCACAACAGAGCCGCGCCGGCCCTTCTAGAACTGATAACGTAGCGCGAACTGCAGTTGGCGGGCGGGCGCGGCATGGGTGACCAACCCGAAGCCGTTTCCGTCGTAGGCCGTATTGAACTGATCGAAACTGACATTGTTCGAAAGGTTGTAGGATTCGGCTCGAAATTGAAGACTATGACCTTCCATAATCCGAAAGTCCTTTTGCATCGCGAGATCCCAGTTATACCGTCCGGGAGCATCGATTACGAACTGGCCGGAAGTACCGTAAGTGAACGGTGCCGGTAGGGCAAAGGCCGCCACATTGAACCACTGGTCCGCAGTTTTTGGCCCGGCATTCGGATCGAGGCCGGTAGCGTCGGGACGCTGATACGTGCGGCCCACGTTCGCGCGATCCTGATTCACGCGCGGGTTAAGCGGGGCGCCGGTTTGCGCGCGTGTGATGCCGTCGGCCGACCACCCTCCGAGGAATGCGTTTGTTACGGAATTCCAGTTTGCGCCCCAGCGCTTGCCGCGGCCAAACGGTAACTCATACACATAGGCAAGTTGGAAGATATGCCGCAGATCGATGCTGGAGCGAGCCCATTCCTGGTGGAGGTCGTAGGGATTCTGCACGGTGGCTTCGGCAAGCGATGAGCTATTCGTCATGGAACGGCCCCAAGTGTAATTGGCGTTGATCTGCACCCCTCTGCTGAAGCGTTTGACCAAGTTCACGCGCATCGAATTATAGGCAGAACTGAATTTATTATTGCCGCCATCCAGGTCGCCGAACGCAGGCATCAGCCGGCGCGGCTGTATGGGGCCCGGCGCGGGAGTGAGGGCGGAGTTGATCGGGTCATAGCCGACTTGCCGTTTATTGACATTCCCGACATAGCCGACATCCAAGGTCATGTCATCCATCAATTGCCGCTGGACTGTGAAGTTCCATTGCTGCGAATACGGCGTGCGGTTGTTCGGATTCTGCGGCCAGCCGCCAATCGCGGATGTGTTACTGAAGGAAGGACCTGGATCGGTGATGAGAAGATCCGGACGCACACCCTGGTTAGCGGAGAAGTTCTGCTGAATCGTGTACGGCCAGAACTTACGCATATCCTGCAACTCCTGCACGAACGTCGAGTTGTAGAAGATGCCGTAGGCCGAACGGAGAACTGTTTTGTTGCTGAGCTGGTATGCAAATCCGACGCGCGGCGCGAAATCGAGATAGTTGTTGCGCATCAACGAAGGTCCATAACCGCCGGTGTGGGCCGGCTCGCCCGCGACACCGGTTGCCGGATCCACTTCGGGATTAGTCGTTGCCCAAAGTAGCGTGCCCGCATACTTACCGGAGGAAGGATCGCGGGTAATGACAAGATTGCCCAACCGGTTAGTCTCCTCTACCGGCGCTGGAATGGCTTCGTAACGCACGCCGACATTAACCGTGAGTTTATCCGTTACGCGCCAGTCGTCCTGGGCATAAACCGATACCGGGTTGATGTTGGCCTCGGTCACGGTGTTGCCGGTACCGCGACGGATGGCGCTCGGTAGACCGAGCAGCAGGCTGGCAAAGCTGTCGCCCGAATTGGAATTGGTGGATAGGTTCGTAAGGCTTGGGTCGAAGTCTACGCTGCCGTCCATGGGGTTCGTTGTGTTGGTAGAGAAATGACGGCGGCTGTAGTTCACGCCGAATTTGAGTGAGTGACGGCCGAAGACCTTGGAGTAATTGGCGACAAATTGATTGATATGATCTCCCGTGTTTTGACCGCCCAAGCTGACGCCGAACTCACCATCGGCAGTGAACCCCGGAATCGGGTTATAGAGGACGTCCGGGATAAACATGGAGATACCGGATTTGCTCAAGAATTCCTGGCGCTGGATTTTTGAATTGATTGGCGGCTGCGGCAGCAATGGCACGTTGCGTCCATACTTCACCTCCAAGACCGAGGTCGGGCTAAAGATATGGGTCCACGAAGCCATATAGTTGTCCACATCGAAGCGGCTAAGCTGAGTCAGGAATGGGTTGCTGTTGGGTTGGCTCTCGCCCACCCGCTGCCGGCTGTAACGGAAAGACACCGTATTGCTGGAGTTGAAATTGTGGTCTCCCCGCACGTTGATTGCGTCGCGGTCATTGGCGTATCCAAGTGTGTTGACGAAATTACTCGTCAGCCCTGGGCGGTTCGGCAATGGAACCATGGTGTTCAGCCAGAACGTCATAGCCGGACTGATCATGCTCGCCGGAATCCGGTTGTTGGCGAAAGGCTGGCGGATCACCGTCTTCCCGTCGGCGGCGAGTACCCCGGTAAAAGGATTATAGAGAGCTTTCGAGCCAAGGCTCGAGAAATCACCGTCACGCTGGGCCTGGATCGGGTAGCTGCTGAGGATGGTTTGTCCGCGGCGCTCCCGAAATCCTTCCCAGTTGAAAAACCAGAAGGTCTTGTCACGCCCATGATAGATCTTTGGAATCACCACCGGGCCGCCGACGGCGACGCCGTATTGATTCTGCCGGAATGGCACCTTGCCAGTGTTGTTTCGGTTCGCAAAGAAATCATTCGCATCGAACTTATCGTTACGGAGATATTCGTATGCACTGCCATGCAGGCTGCGGGTGCCGGATTTGATAACGAGATTGACGTTCGAGCCCGACGAACGGCCGAACTCGGCGGAGGTGTTGTCAAGAACACGGAATTCCTGGATGGCATCCATCGAGGGCGACATGCCGGGAGAGTTCATCATCATGAAATTGTTGTCGACACCATCCACAGTGAAGTTGTTATCCTGCCGGCGCTGGCCGTTAACCGAGATCATCTGCGTGCCGGAGAACGTGCCATTCGACTGGCTGCCGCCCTGGTCGCTAGTGCCGGGCATCAAGAGGATCAGCCGGGTGTAATTCCGTCCGTTCACTGGAAGCCGTGATACTTCGGTGCCCGTAACAGTTCCGCCGACGCTGGCATCTTGAGTCTGCAAAACGGCGGCGTTCGCCTGCACCTCGACCTTTTCACTCACCACGCCCACCTCCATACGGAAGTCGACTTTAACGTTAGCCGCGGCATCAAGGGTCACATTCTGCTGGACCTGCGTTTTCATTCCGGCCGAAGAGGCGGTAACGTCATAGGTGCCAGGGTTGAGCGGAAACACACGATAGGCGCCCGCTTCATCGCTCTTGAGCTGGCGGGATACGCCGGTAGCGACGTTGCGCACCGTGATATCGGCGCCCGCGACGTTACTGCCTGAGACATCGGTGACATTGCCGACGATGGTAGCGTTTGTGGTCTGCGCGAATGCTACGGAAGCAAGCGCAAATATGGCACAAATCAGAAAAAGAACTTTTATCCGGACGCCCGACATGGTGCTTCCTCCTCGTGGTTCGACAGTGACTGACCATCAGGGGGGAACGACAGTTGTACACCCCTGGAAAAACACTAGGTAGAAACTATCACAGTTGGCGCGACGAATGCAAGCGCTATCACGCGTTTCTCCCAATTTAATCGTTAACGGTACCGTTAACTGCGGCGGCGGAACCCCGCCGCGTAGATAATCACCTTAGGTCAAAAGTGCACTCGCATTTTCTGAAGTATGGACGGGCGCTAATCGCCGTCGCCGTGGGGGTGGCTTGCCTTGCCCAGGGGGTCTCGACCCGCAATGCTCCTTCGATCCCGAAAGAAGCCGCGTCCGGACGGCCGTTTCCGGTGAATTTTGTGGACGTTGCGCAGGCGGCCGGGCTGCGTATGAAATTTACCTCGGGCAACGATGAAAGTAAGAAATACATCATCGAGGCGAATGGGACGGGCGTTGCATTTTTCGACTACGACAACGACGGCCGACAAGATATTTTCGTCGTAAACGGATCGAGGCTGGAGGGGTTCCCGAACGGCCAGGCGCCCACCAATCACTTGTACCGGAATCAGGGAAACGGCAAGTTCCGGGACGTGACGACCGAGTCCGGAATGGCGCGCTCGGGTTGGGGCAGCGGGGTCTGCACCGGAGATATCGACAACGACGGCCGCGAAGACCTCTATGTGACGTATTGGGGCAAAAATGCTCTGTACCGGAACGGCGGGGACGGGCGATTTACCGATATTGCGGGCACCAGCGGTGTGGAGGGGAATGGAAAGGAGTGGAGCTCGGGATGTACTTTCCTCGACTACGATCACGACGGATATCTCGACCTGATGGTGACCAGTTACCAGGCCTTCGACCTGGAGAAAACCCCAACTCCCGGGAAAGGGTCGAACTGCGAGTGGAAAGGAATGCCCGTTTTTTGTGGGCCCCGTGGGCTGCCCTTCGGAAAGGTCACGCTCTATCACAATCGCGGAGACGGAACGTTCGAAGATGTATCGGTGAAGTCCGGCGTACGCGTCTCTGAAGGCTTTTACGCGTTTACGGCGGTAGCGGCGGACTTCAATGGCGACGGCTGGACGGATGTTTACATCGCCTGCGATTCAACCCCAAGCTTATTCTTCCGGAATAACAAGGACGGCACGTTCTCTGAGATTGCGACCGAAACCGGGATCGCTTTCAACGAGCACGGCTTTGAACAGGGCGGCATGGGAATCGCCGTCGGAGATTACGACAACGATGGCAAGCTCGATATCTTAAAGACCAACTTCGCGGGCGATTATCCCAACGTGTATAGGAATCTCGGGGGCGGTATTTTCGAAGATGCCGTATTGAAGGCGCGGCTGGGCGTGAATCCGCAGTACGTGGGATGGGGTATCGGTCTAGTCGACCTGGATAACGACGGCTGGAAAGACGTCTTTCAGGTGAACGGCCACGTGTACCCCGAGCTCGATCATCACGAGGGCATCGAACGCTATCGCAATCCAAGGTTGGTATACCGAAATCTGGGAAAGGGAGCGTTCGAAGATGTGAGCGCTCTGTGCGGCGCGGCGGTTCAGGAAAAAAAATCGAGCCGTGGCGCGGCCTTCGGGGATTTCGATAACGACGGCGATATGGATGTGCTCATCATGAACATGAGTGAAGCGCCGTCGCTTTTGCGTAATGATCTGAAAAGCAGCGCCCACTGGGTAAAGGTTGAGCTGCAGGGAACCAAGTCGAACCGGAGCGCGATCGGCGCGACCGTAACGATTGAGACGGCCACCGGTAAGCAAATGGATGTTGTCCTGAGTCAATCCAGCTATATCTCGCATAACGACTCGCGGCTGCACTTTGGTCTGGGCGGCGACAATGCGGTTCGAAAGATCATCGTGCGCTGGCCGAATGGCGATACGGAAGCGTTTCCCGGCACGCCGGCCGGGGCGCTGGTCCGGCTGGTGGAAGGTAGCGGCCAGACGACGCCGGTCGCTATGCCCAAATAATATGCGGGCGGGTTTTTTGTTCTCGCTGGCGAGTCTCTTACTGGCGGAAACGCCCCCGGATCCGGCTGCGTTGTCCGAGCAGGCACAGAAACTCGCGAGCGAGCAGCGCATCGCGGAAGCGGAAGCGCTATGGAATCGGGCAGTGCAGCTTTCACCGGATTATTTCCCGGGGCTGTTCAATCTCGGCTACTCCTACTTCCGGGAGGGCAAACTCGATCAAGCCGAGCCATTGCTGCGTCGCGCGGCCGCGGTGTCGCCTGATGATTTCAATGCCCAGTATTTACTCGGGGTGACGCGCAAAAAGCTCGGCCGGTCCGATGACGCGCTGCGTGCATGGCGCGAAGCCCTCCGCATCCAGCCCGGCAATTTACGTTTAATGCAAGTCATGTCGGTGGAGTATTCAAATGGCCGCTATTTCGCGGAGGCGGCCGCGCTGGCCAGTAGAGCGCTTGAGCTGGACGGCAACGATCCAAATCTCTATTTTCTCGCGATCAAGGCATATCAGGACGCGGGCGATTATGGGATGGCGAGCGAGATTGCCAAACGGGTTGCGGCAAAGTTTCCTGACTCGGCGCGAGCGAACTTCGAATACGCTTTTCATTTGCAGAAGGAAGGGAAGATTTCCGAGGCTCTGGAGCGGCTCCGCGCGGCCATGAAGGCGGATCCTTCCTACGAAGAACCGTTCTTCTTCTATGGCAATCTGCTGGTGGACGAGGACAAGAGTGAAGAGGCTCTTCCCTATTTGCGCAAAGCGATCGAGGACAGGACAGACTACGTGCCGGCGCGTGTCGTGCTCGCGCGCGCCCTGATGAATTTATCGAAATGGGACGATGCCATCGCCGAGTTGAACGAGACCATTCGCCTCGATCCGAAGCACCCGCAGCCGCACCTGCTCCTTTCGCAGATCTACTTCCGGCGAGGCGATGAAGCAAGGGCAAAGAGCGAAAAGGAAATTTCGCTTAGACTGCGCCGCGAGAACCCGGCCATCCTCGAAGCTTTGCAGGCGCGTCCGTTCCCGGCAAAAGCACAATAAATTTCGTTAAAGTTAACGTTGTCTTTCTTTAGGCTTGGGATATATAATCGAGCCCGGATATGACCATCACGCGCAGAACCGTCTTGACTGCCCTGGCCATGGGCGCCCCGGCCACCCTCATTGGTAAAACGGGCGCAGCCCAATCGCCCGCACTCGAAATTGCCAAAGGACCTTACCAGGGCACGCGGGAATCGTTGGCGAAGTACGAGACGCCAGGCTGGTTTCGCGACGCCAAGCTCGGCATTTGGGCCCATTGGGGACCGCAGTCAGTACCGGAGCAGGGTGACTGGTTCGCACAGCGGATGTATCTTGAAGGTCAACCCGCCTACAAATGGCACCTTGAGCATTTGGGCCATCCATCCAAAGCCGGTTACAAAGACATCATCCCAACATTCAAGGCTGATAAATGGGAGCCCGAGCATCTGATGGACCTATACCTCCAAGCCGGCGCGAAGTATTTCGTCAGCATGGGCGTACACCACGATAACTTCGATATGTGGAACTCAAAGCATCAGCCGCGATGGAACGCGGTTGCTGCCGGTCCACATAAAGATATCGTTGGCATCTGGCGCGACGCCGCCCGCAAACGCGGCTTGCGGTTTGGCGTTAGTGAACATCTTTCAAACAGCTTCGACTGGTTTGCCGCCGCGCATCGAAGTGATAAATCCGGGCAATACGCGGGCGTGCCCTACGACGGTGTCGATCCGGCCTACGCGGACCTGTATCACAATTACAAAGACATGCCGCCCGGCTTTGTAGATAACGCCAAGCCAATGGGCCGTGACGCTCCTGATTCCTGGAAGCTGCAATACTTCCGCCGCATCAAGGATCTGATCGATCAGCATCAGCCGGACCTGCTCTATACCGATGGTGGAATTCCTTTCGAGGAGTATGGTTTATCCCTGGTGGCCCACCATTACAACGTCAGCGCGCAACGCCATGGCGGCCGCGTGGAGGCGATCTATAACAGCAAACGGCAGGAGGATTGTGCGCAGGCAACCTGTACTCTCGATCTGGAGCGCGGGATCGTGGACAAGATCTGGCCTGACCCGTGGCAGACGGACACATGCATCGGCAACTGGCACTACAAGGCTGACATCACGTACAAGACGCCAAAAATCGTAATCGACATGCTCGTCGACATCGTGAGCCGTAATGGAAACTTGCTGCTGAATTTCCCGCTTCCCGGCAGCGGCCGGCTAGACGACCGTGAAATGAGCGTTCTTTCGGCCATCACGGACTGGATGAAGGTGAACCAGGAAGGCATCTACGCGACGCGACCTTGGAAAATCTATGGCGAGGGGCCGAGCGTCCTTCCCGCAATGGAGCGGGTTGGACGATTGGGCTTCAATGAAAGTGGACGAAAAAATCTGACCTCCGAAGATGTTCGCTTTACGGCCAAGCACAATATCGTGTATGCCTTTGTGATGGGCTGGCCTGCGCAGAAGACAGCCATAAAACAACTGGCGTCGAACGGCCAGCAGCATCCCGGAAAGATTCACAATGTGGAGATGCTGGGCCACAAAGGCAAGCTGAGATGGAAGCAAGACGATGCGGGTTTGTCGGTGGACATGCCCTCAGAGAAGCCGTGCGACCATGCGATTACACTGAAGATCGTATTCGCCTAGTAGCTGCCACCCGCCGATTATTTGAGCATGCCGACCCGCCTGAAAGATATCGCGCTGGACCTGGGTGTGTCGGTTGTGACCGTATCGAAGGTACTGCGAAATCATCAGGACATCAGCCCAGAGACGCGCGACCGCGTCTTGACGCGGATTAAAGAGCTGAATTACCAGCCTAACTGGGCCGCTCGCTCGCTGGTTACAGGGAAGAGCTACTTAATGGGCCTGGTTGTTCCCGATCTTGTGCATCCCTTCTTCGCCCAAGTGGCAAAGGCCGCGTCCGGCGTGCTCCGCAAACGAGGATACAGCCTGATCATTTCTTCCTCGGAAGAGGATGCGGAACTTGAGAAAACGGAAATTGAGCAGATGATTGGGCGGAATCTGGATGTTCTGATCATCGCCTCTTCCCAGCGGCACGATGAGAGCTTCCGCCATTTGGACGAACAGAGCAAACGGTATGTCTTGTTGGACCGTAGATTCAAGGGCCTTGCATCCAATTTTGTAGGCACCGATGAAGCCACAATTGGCAAGATGGCGACCGAACACCTTATCGAAAATGGCTGCCGGCGGATCGCGCACATATCGGGAAAATACGCCAGTCCTGCCGTCGAGCGTACCAAAGGATATCGTCAGACGCTGGCAACCCACGGAATGCCGGTTCCGGATTCTTTCCTGGTATGCCGGGCTCACGGGGACGATTCCGGCGATCTCATGGGCCATCAAGCGATGAAAGCTCTCTTGAAACTCAACCCACGGCCGGACGGGGTTTTCTGCTACAACGATCCAACCGCCATGGGAGCCATGAGCGCCATCCTGGAACAAGGTCTTCGCATTCCCGAGGACATTGCGATTATTGGGTGCGGAAATGTTCACTATGCCCCCGTGTTGCGCGTTCCGTTGAGCAGTATTGACCAGAACAGCGAAGGGATGGGAGCGCACGCGGCCAGCTTGGCACTCAGTCTGGTGGAGGGGAAAAATGGCGGCCGCCGCCCGGAGACAATTCTCTTGCAGCCGAAGCTAGTGGCACGCGCCTCCAGCCTGCTACCTCGTGGTCCGGGACGCCGAACAAATGGATGAATGGCTGGGAGGCAGGGACTCGAACCCCGATAGGCAGATCCAGAATCTGCAGTCCTACCATTGGACGACCTCCCAAAGGATTCAACCGCAGTATAACAAGGCGTTCGCGATCGCCGAAGGGCCTCTCGCGATCAGGATTTTCGTAATACGCGGCGCCAAAATCCGTGTTTTTTCGTGGGTCGCGGCGTGCTACGCGGCCAAGCCTGGAACTGCCGGGAACCACTCTCATGGCGCATCACGCGCGGCGATTGACTCACGCCCGTCGGTATACCGTGGGACGTTCCGACCGGCAACGGTACCTGGACTGTACTCCGCGACATTGTCGCACTCGGGTCCGCACCGACCAGCAGGGCCTCCACGATGAAACGTTTGGGCGCGGAACCCACATAGTAGAACGGATAGCAGGTAATCATCGTCAGCAGCTTGTCCGCGCCTTGGGAGCCCGCGTTCACCGGAATCAAACCCCCGCCATCGGAGCGCAAGACGCTGACATCGGACGGCGCCACAATTTTGGTTGCCGCCACGCGATAGGTGTACGATCCGGCGGCGGACTGGAATCTTACCAAGTCGCCGGTTTGGATATCCTTCAGCGCGCGAAACAGCGTATCGCGATGAGCCGCAATCGCGAAATTCCCGTCCTCGCCCGGCAACGATGTCGAAGGAATATGCCCGACGGCCGTGCTCAACGTCTGCGCACCCACTCCTTCTCGCACGATCGCCGAAACCCCTAATCTAGCGATCTCGACCCGTCCTAGCAGCGCACCTTCCGCCAATGCGGGCTCTCCGGGAAACGGCTTCGGCGCTATGGGATTCAGCGCCGACGCGGCTCTGTTTGCCATCACGAATCGTAACAGCGTCCGCTCGCGCAAATAATCCGCAAACGTCACCCCCGGCCGGCCCGCAATTTGCTGATCGAACGCCCAATTTTCGTACGCCTGGTATAAATATTGATCGCCCAGCGTGTACGCGTAATATCCAACACCGCCAACTCCCAGAGCAATCAACAAGGCGAGCGCGACTTTCAAAATGAGCGGACGTGAGCCAGCATCGCGAACCCGCCGCCGCTGGTTGTGGCTGTGAAGCCCCGGCTCGCTCGAATAGCCGCTGGGTGTGCGCCTGACAAGAACTGGGTCTTCGGTATGAATCATGTTCAATGGGGACGGCCCGGGATCGAATAAGCTGTCCGGGTCCTCACGGAAAGCTTGCGGCCATCTTCCTGTGCGCTGACCTTCACCGACCGGACCGCATGCCGGTCGCCTATCTCATCCGGAATGTAACCCACCGTGTAGCGATTTCGAATGTCTTTTGAGATCTTCTCAAACGTTGGGATCACCTGATCGAGTGCCGCCGGCTGAAAATACTCACCGCCGCTCACGTTGGCCAGCTTGCGCAGGATGCCAGGATTCAACTCCTGGTCGTTCTGGTCAAATAATCCTACAGTGTATATCGTCGCTCGGGATGCGACTACCAATACCATAAGTTGTGAAAACGACAAATGGCTCACGTTATCGCCGCCATCGCTCACAACGATCAGCGTCCGCTTGTCGCGATGGCCCCGGTCTAGATGTTTCAACCCATAGGCAATGGCATCGTACAGCGCGGTCTGTCCTACGGGCTCACCATAATAGAGTCCTGCCCGGAGTATCTGCAAATCGTCGGTAAAGGGAACGTGTGCCGGCAAACCGCGCACCACGGAATTATTGAAATTGACTACGAAGAATTCATCCTGGGGATTGCTGGATTTCGCAAAGGCGAGTCCGGCGGTAACCACCTCAGGGCGTTTATTGCGCATGCTGCCGCTGTTATCCACGACGAGACCTACCGTCACCGGCGTATCGACACTGCCAAAATGCGTGATCTTCCGGGCATGTCCATCTTCAAAAACCTGAAAATTCGATTTCTTCAAACCACTCACAAAGCCGCCATGCGGATTCTTGACGCTCACATCGAGCAGCACTAAATCCACGTTGTCGGAGATGGTGTACGGCTGGCGCGGGCTCTGAGAAGCTGCGAAAAGTGGATTTGCGACCAGCGCCGGGATCAACCAATTCCAGAACCTGTTTCGCATAGTTTGTTCCACATAATTTCGCGCGAGAAAAGGCCTGGCCCGGACAACCCCGGACCAGGCCCGTAATCTCTGGCCGGTTACGCGCGTTTCGTGGCGAACGCAAGCAAACCAGCAAGGCTCAAGGAAGCCATGCCGAGCAATCCAATCAGCGGACTGAAGCTCGCCGTATGGGGAAGCGCTGCAGGCGGAGCCGCCGGTGCGGGATTCGCCTGGGCTTGCGGTGCGGGTGCGGGAGCAGGCTCCGGTGCAGGAGCGGGTTCCGCGGGCGCCGGTTCGGGAGCAGGCTCAGCCTTTGCTTCCGGTTGCGGTGCGGGCGCGGGCTCGGGTTCTCTATAGGACGAAGGGAGCGGTACCGGCGCTGCGGACGCTAACTGAGCCACAAGCTTTTTTGGATAAGCGAACTCTTGACCGAAATTATCTCCGGGGTAAAACCACGCGCGAACCGCTTTCGGAACGCCTGCCGGCGTTTCCCAAAAAGAAAACTGCGATTTACCGGATGGTTGTAATCGGTAATTGGGCATCGCCATAATCGTTTGTTCCAGGTGCCGCTGATCTCGATCGAAAATCTGCACCACGTGCCTGTCGGATTGCGAATCAAGCAGTTTCCACACATATGTGCCGGGCTCCAGAACCTTGTTGCCGGCGATAATCGGCTCATTCACCGTGACAACGGTTTTCTTGTCCCAGGCATCAGCGTGAGCCTTTGGCACGAAGGATGTACCAATGAGGCCTACGCCTATCACCGCTAAAGCGGCTATATAAAAAGATCTAAATTGTTTCATATTTTTCTTACTCCTCCAACGCTACACATGCTCTTCTAGGCATGTTCATAGCCATGATCACGGCTGCCCGCGGCATCACCACTTTAATGACGAAACCCCGGGGGGCATCGGGTGCAAAAACTACCGGCTTATCGAAAACTTGGCCAGAACTAGTGCGAACATCGGGAAAGAAGGAGCGAAGGTAAATTGCCCAAGCAAAACCGGGATGTAATCACGCTTGCTATCGACGTAGGGGGAACCGGCGTGAAAGCTATCTTACTCGATAGCAGAGGTAAGCCGATTAGCGAAAGGGAACGCGAGGATACGCCGCAACCCGCCACACCCGAAGCAATTCTCCGCATTGTGGATGGATTCGCCAAGAAGTTAACGGGTTTTGATCGCGTCTCGGTGGGCTTCCCAGGCGTGGTGAAACGCGGAGCCACCCTGACTGCGCATAACCTGCATCCCAAGTGGGTCGGATTTGACTTGGAGAAAGTCCTCAGCCGGCTTTGGAAGAAGCCGGTACGAGTAGCTAATGACGCAGCTGTGCAGGGGTACGGAGCGATTCAAGGCAAAGGAGTGGAGCTGGTGATCACTCTCGGAACCGGATTCGGATCGTCGCTGTTTACCGACGGCTATTTGGTGCCCGGTCTCGAATTGGCCCACCATCCGTGGCGAAAAGATAAGACCTACGAAGAGTACCTCGGCAAGCACGGCCTCGCCAAGTATGGCCTTAAGCGCTGGAACAAATTGGTGATGAAGGCCATCAAGCAACTCGAAGCGCTATTCAACTACGATCAGCTCTACATCGGCGGCGGCAATGCACTGAAAATTGATTCGGCCCTGCCTAAGCATGTTACTCGCGTCCCCAATGAAGACGGCCTGCTCGGCGGTGTCGCGCTCTGGCGCCACTAGCTCATTTCACTAAGTACGGCGATTTGGGAATCAGATGATAATGCAATCCGAATACCAAGAGCGCGAGTATCCCAGCGAGAATCAGAACGACGATCAAGAGCACAAGAAACACCGTGCGCCATGCAAATTTCTTACCTTCACGCTTGAGCACCAGGAGATAACTGACGAATACTCCAACGAAGAACAACAGAACCATGGGCACCGCGAACAGCATCATGTTGAAAACGTCAGGCGTCGGTGTCACGATGGCCGCAATCACGGTGATGGCGAGAATGGCATAGCGGGAATGGCGGACAAGGAAGCGCGGCGATGCCAGGTGCAATAAAGTCAGAAAGAAAATAATGACCGGCATCTCGAACACTAATCCCACGCCGAGAGTCACGTTGACGAAGAGATCGAAATATTCGTTGATCGAGACGACCGGCGTGACGTGGATATCGCGTCCGATGCCCAGCAGAAACTCCAGGCCGTAGCGGAAGGCAATAAAGTACGCGAAACATCCGCCGGTGATAAATAGTCCCGCCGTGGAAAGGATGAACGGCACGGCCCATTTCTTCTCGCGTTTGTAGAGCCCCGGCGAAATGAAGGCCCAAACCTGATAAAGCACCCAGGGTGAAGCGAGAAAAATCGATACAAGCAAGGGAAGCTTCAAATAAATGACGTTGAACTTCTCCATTGGCGTGATCTGGGCAAGATTGGGCGGATTAATGCCGAGGTGTCTTAACGCATCCACCGCGGGTGCGGATACAAATTCCCAGAGTGTTTTACAGAAAGTAATGCTGATGAGAAAAGCGACTATTATTCCGGCCAGCGCTTTCAAGATGCGCGAGCGCAACTCTCCCAAATGCTCCATGAAGGACATGCGCAGCATTCCTTCTTCTTCCTGGTCCGGCTCTTCCTCTTCGTCTGGTTTAGGTGGCGGCGGAGGCGGGGGACTCTTAGGAGGCGGGGCCGGCGCTGCTACGGCCGGAAGCGTCTCGGTCTTCTCGACGGCTTCGGTAACGGCGCTCTCCAACGGCACTTCTTCTCCGTAAGGATCCGACGTACTGCTGTAGACGCTGACCGCGGCCGGCTCTTCCACCAGCGCATGGGGATCTTTGCTAGCGTCCGTATTTTGGGCGGGAACGTCACTTCCCGGAGCCTTTGGCTCCTCTATTTCGTCGGCCATCGATCCTTCAGCAATTACGCGGGATGCTCTTCTTTCGCTGCGGCGGAAAGAGACTCAACAGAATGACTGCCGTTGGAACGCGGCACAGTTCCGGCCACAGGCGAACTTACTTCGGGAGCATGCTCGCGGTTGGCCTCGGCGTCCTGAGTTGCGGTGGCGCTGGCGGTGGATGGTTCTGAAACCGGCTCATGGGAAGCAGCCGTCTCCTGAGGGGACCCGTAATTCGATTCGGTCTGGCCGTACTCGTCGTACGGATAAGGATAGTGTGGCGACGAATAGTCAGGAGTCGTCGTGGACGGCTTCGATTCCAGCCGCGTCTCCCGTTCCAATTCGTGCAAATGACTTTCGAAGGTCGAGGTAAGCTCATTTTTCGCGCGGCGAAATTCGGTCAAGCCTTTGCCGAGTAATTTACCCAATTCCGGCAGCTTTTTCGGCCCGAAGAGAAGCAGCGCAAGGAGAAAAATGAGCATCATCTCCTGCATTCCTATCGGTCCCATATAATCGGTTTTCGCCTTTTCCTTCGACGTCTCCATGATAGCCCAGCAGCGACTCCAGCTTCCGGCCGATCGGCATTGTTATGATTTGGAACGGTTATGAAGCAGATCACTTTAGCGGCTGCCGGGCCCGGGTTGCTGAGTTTGTGCTTGCTGGCTGCGGCTCCGCAACCTCTGCGGGCGCAGGTCGAATTCAAAAACGTAGATAATGATCATATTGCGATCTCGATCGACGGCCAGCCGTTCTCCGATTTCTGCATCGGCAGCGCATACCCGAAGCCCTTTCTCGCCCCGCTTCGCTCGGCCACCGGGCTCATCGTCACTCGCAAATTTCCGATGGAAACCGTGGAAGGCGAGTCGCACGACCATCCTCACCATCGAGGCTTGTTCGTCGGCTATGGCGATGTCAGCAACGTGAACTTCTGGGAGACGGAACGGACGTCCAAAACCAGCGGCGACAATCCCATTACCAAAGGCCTGATCGTGCTCCAAAAGCTAGGGGAGCTCAAGCCAGGGAAAAAATCGGGCAGCGTCGCGGCGAGTTTTGCGTGGCAATCGCCGGATCGGGGCACGATGATTGACGAGCAGCGCACCATGACCTTCTATGCCGAACACGACCTGCGAACGGTCGACGTGGATTTCACGCTTACCGCTAAAACTCCGGTAAAATTCGCCGACACGAAGGAGGGATTTTTCGCCATCCGCGTAGCCGACAGCATGAGCGGCAAAAAGGGCGGCATCATGACAAATTCGGAAGGCGCCCAGACGGAAAAAAACGTGTGGGGCAAGCGCGCCGATTGGGTCGACTACGAAGGAACCGTCGAAGGCCAGAAGGTAGGCATTCTGATCTTCGACAATCCGGCCAATTTCAATCATCCGCCACGCTGGCACTCCCGCGATTACGGCCTGTTTGCGGTGAATCCGTTCGGGGTGAAAGATTTCGATCCTAACAGTACCGAGACCGGCGGCCATAATCTCGCGGCCGGGGAAGCATTGCGGTTTCAATATCGCGTGATCGTCCATCCAGGCGACCTGTCGAAAAAGAAAATCGCCGATCTCTACTCCGCTTATGCAAAGCGCAAGTGAACGAATGAATTCAGCGGCGCCTTTCCATGCCATAGAAATCCAACGGCGAGCGAGAGGTTGTAGATCGCGATAAGCGTCCCATACGGCGCGCGCCTACGATCTTACGGCTTGACCGTACTGAATCGGATCGCTAATGCCGTACAGCGCGCCAATCGTGATATCACCTCGAGAGGCAGGTAATCCGGTTTTTCGATCTTTGGATTGGTGCTCAACCATCGTTGTAGCTGCCGAAGCTGAGCGGCATCGTTCGCTTGGTCGAAGGCTATGCACAAATCGCACAGGTGTGCGGCAAAAGATTTAGCAGAGGCGATGTATGGCGAATGCTGCAGGCAACAGGCGTCCACTGCCATCCGGTGAAAGGACCAATACAGAGCGGGCTGCTCGAAATCACGTGCCAGCAGCTCGTGTCTCTGCGCCTCGCAACTCGGGCGGCCCGCTCCCGGTTGTAGTCCACATTCCGGGCAGGCGTCCTCCATATTTCTATTCCTCGCGCAACGCAATCATCGGGTCCACTTTGGTTGCGCGCCATGCCGGCGCCGCCGCCGCTAGCATGGCGGCTACAAACAAAACGATGAAAGCTGTCCCGTAGGCAATGGGCGAAGACGGTGTGACGCCGAACAGGAACGAGCGGATCATTCCATTGGTCACGACCGATGCTGCCGTGCCAATGCAAATTCCGAGCAGCGCCAGGCGCGCCACTCGCCGCAAGAATTGTCGCAGTATTTCACTCCGCTGCGCGCCCAACGCCATCCGGATTCCGATCTCGCGAGTTTGTCGCGCCACCAGGAACGCCAGAACGCTATAGATACCCGCGGCGGCAAGCAGCAACGAAAGCGCCGCAAACGAACCGATCAGCACCGTATTAAATCGCTCCGGCGCTTTAGACTGAGTGAGGATATCTTCGATGAGTTGCACTCTGCCTATAGCCATCGAAGAATTCGCGCTAGCGACCGCGCGCCGAATAGCTTCGAGCGGTTCTGACCGCCCACGGAAATGCGCGATCAGCCAGATACTCGAAAATGGCCTGGAGAGTTGTGAAAGCGGCACATAAATCTCCGGCTCCGCCTCCCGGCTGAGTCCAAGGTGCTTCACGCTCCCGACGACGCCCACGACCATGCGCCAATTTGTCTGATCGCCAAGCGCAATGCGCTGCCCGATCGGGTGCACACCCGGCAGGTATCTCCGCGCGGCCGTTTCGCTCAAGAGAACGACAGACGCTGAGTGTTCCGTGTCCTGAGCGGTGAAGCTTCGTCCCGAAACCACGGGAATGCCCATTGTGGATACAAAGCCCGGACTCACAACACGCATCCAGATTTTCAGAGAATCTTGAATGGAGCGGGTTTCGGGATGCGCTTCTGTCCTAAGCCCCCATCGCCATCCCGTGGTAAAGCCCGGAACATAATTGGTCAATGTTGCAGATTGAACCGCCGGCAGCGCCGCCGTATTCTCCAGCATCCTTCGATACAGCGCGTCTTCCAATTCCGGTTTTCGAAACTCCGGCGGGATCGTGACTTCCAGGCTGATTCGATGCCCGGATTGAAAACCGGGATTGACTTTCGAAAGACGCAGGAAACTGGAGAACAGCAACCCGGCGCCGGTCAGCAAAACACAGGAGAGCGCTGCTTCTGCAACGATCAGGCCCTCGCGCAGGCGGCCGGAATCCTTGATTCGATGCTGCAGGCCGCTTCTCGAGAATCGCCAGGCCGGCACAATTCCGAAGAGCAGTCCGGTGAGCGCCGAGACCAGAACGATAAATAACAGCACGTTACTGTCGATAGTCAAAGCTTCTATGCCGGGGATCCATGCGCCTCGCGCGATTTTCGGGAGCAGCGGTCTCAAAAGCTGGAGCATTCCGAACGCGAGCCCGCAGCCAAGCGCGCCGCTCAATCCGGACAGGAGAAAACTTTCCGCCAGCAGTAACCGGACAAGACGCATCCGGCCCGCGCCCAGCGCTTCTCGAACGGCAAGCTCGCGTCGGCGTGTGAAGCCGCGCGCCAAGGTCAAGTTCGCCACGTTCGCGCAGGCGATGAGGAGCACGAATAACACGGCTAACGCGAAGACTAAGAGCGTCGGCCGAACCGCGTCGTGAAGCTGCGCGTTAATCGGCACCAGATTCGCCGCGTGACCGCTGTTGGCCTTCGGCCACACCTTTTCCAGGCGTGAGCTGATAGCAGTCATTTCCGCTTGGGCTTCCATAAGCGCAACACCCGGGCGAAGACGGCCGATAACCAAGAGATCGTGCGAGCCCCGGTCCACACGCCGTTGTCCGCTCAAGACAAGAGGAATGAAAACGTCCGGCTCCGCGCCGAAATAGATGCGGAAAGTTTGCGGCAGAACCCCGATAACTGTGTACAGCTTCTCGTCGAGTTGAATCGCGCCGCCAAGCGCGCTCCGCGATGCGCCAAAGTGCCGTTGCCAAAAGCCGTAACTCAGCAGCGCAACGCGGCCTCCCGCCTTCTCGTCGGAGTTGGTAAATCCGCGGCCCGCCAGCGGCTCGACACCGTACGTGGCTAGCATGTCCGTACTGGCTGAGACGGCAATTAGACGTTCCGGATCTCCATTGCCCGTGAGTGTTACAGGGCCTTCATCATGCGCCGTGAGAGTCGCAAAGACCTGGTTCTGCGCCCGCCAATCCAAATAATCGGCAGGGGTCACGCCGTTTTCTCGCGAACCCTCTTTCGGCCGCTTCTCCCACGCAATGACAACACGACCGGGATCGCGATACGGCAATGGCCGCAACAGCACGGCGTTGAAGATGCTGAACACGGTCGCGCTTCCGCCAATCGCCAATGAAACGATCAGAATGACTGCAGCCGAAAACCCGGCGTTCTTACGGCAGCTTCTGAACGCGTAGCGCATGTGGATTACGGATTGGCCGAACCCGGGTTAATCGGCAGCGGCGCACTCGGCAATCGAGAATCAGGAACGCCGCGCACTAACTTGAATGTCCGTTCCCATCGTGTCCGTGTAAAGAAATGCTCTCCCAGATCAACAAAATGGGTGAACAAAGAATTTACTGATTCTCCCGTCAGGTCCTCGGTCGAAGCCCTGTAAGACCAGTAAATCAAGAAGGGTTTGCCTATGATGTTATCTCTCGGAACGAATCCCCAATAACGGCTATCCGATGAATTGTCGCGGTTATCTCCCATGGCAAAATACATCTGCGCTGGCACGACCACTTCTCCGGCCGCGACGTTTCGTTCGAGCATCTCCCTTTGCGCCTGTTGCGCCGAGTCTTCCTTTACCGGACGGCAACACGGATTCGGAAAATTGTCGAGCGCTGGATCATACGCATACTTGTGGTACACGTACGGCTCGTTCAGCCGGATTCCGTTTCTGTAGACCACGCCATCGGCGATCTTGAGGCGATCTCCGGGCATCCCGACTAATCGCTTGACTAAGGTCACGCTAACATCGGCCGGATACCGGAAGACGATAATGTCGCCATGTTTGGGCTCTTGATAGGGCAGCAAGTGCTTGCTGATTGCGCCCGCGGGCGCATACGCCAATTTATCCACCAACAGGTGATCGCCGACCAGCAGATTGTCTTCCATGGAGCCGGTTGGGATGACGTACGGCTGCGCTAGCGTGGTTGTCCCAAACAACAGGACTAGGATCGTGACCGCCCACTCGGCAATGCTCTTTCGTTTTGTCATATCCTCTCCCAGCTGCCGGTTTCGGCAGCGCGAAACACGGCATCGATCACCTTCATATTGCCGAGCGCATTTTCAAGCGGCACCGGAACTTCGGCGTCTTCCTGAATCGCGCGGGAAAACGCATCGCCCTGAATCGTGTATTGATCCACCGTGGCAAACTCTTCGGCCCGCGCGCTACGCCCGCCTAGCTCCGAGCCATCGTCGATGAAAATGCGCGAAGGCCGGTCCGGCGGAATATTGTACGGGATCTCCATATCGATGCGGCCTTTCGTACCTAATATCTGCATGCGTTGAAACGGGACAAGCTGCGTGCTGCAGGTAAAAATGGCTTGCCCGGGAGCAAAATCGAGTAGCGCCGAACTCAAGCGGTCGGTCTGCATCTCTGGGTCGCGTTCGATCGCCGCCGCCACCCGCGCCGGCTCGCGCTCGAACAAAAAACGCGCCATCGTTATTGGATAGCAGCCGATGTCATATACGCCTCCGCCGCCGATAGACGCTATGTTGCGAACATTCTTCGGGTCGCGGTTGAAATAGCTGAAGATGCTGACGATCGCCCGCAACTCGCCGATGGCGCCGCTGCGCACCAGTTCGCGCGCCCGCAGCCACTGCGGATGCGTCCGCACCATGAACGCTTCCCCGATCTTGACGCGCGTTCTGTCTCTGGCTTCGATGAGTTGGCCGGCTTCCTGCGCCGAGAGCGCGAGCGGCTTTTCGCAGAGTACATGCTTCCCCGCTTCGGCGGCCTTGAATGGACCAAGGCACATGCAGATGGTTCGGCAGCGGATTGTAAATTGCATCGATCGAAGCGTCCGCCAGCATCGCTTCATAAGAACCGAACGCTTTTGGAATATGAAGCTGCGCGGCGGCTCGCTTCGCGCGTTCCGCATCCCGCGAAGCGATCGCCACAATCTCGCACCGCTCGCCCTGCTGCATTGCCGGAATGACCTTCTTCATCGCTATATTCGCGACTCCCAATACGCCCCAACGGACCTTGCTGGCCATGATCTAAAAGTGTCTCATTTGCTACGCTGAACCCGTGAAGCTCTACGACATCGATCCTGGACCCGACTGCCCCGAGATCGTACGAGCGATCATCGAGATTCCCAAAAACTCCGTCAACAAATACGAATACGATTCCACATTGGGCCTGTTCCGCCTGGATCGGGCGCTGTATTCACCCATGCACTATCCCGGCGACTACGGCTTCATTCCGGGAACCCTCGCCGATGACGGCGATCCTTTGGACATCATGGTGCTGGTTGACGAGCCGAGCTTCACGGGCTGCCTGATGGAGGCCCGGCCCGTGGGCCTGCTTCACATGGTGGACGGCAAGGAAAACGATGAGAAAGTTTTAGCCGTTCCCACACGCAATCCTCGCTACGACAGCATTCATACCATCGATCAAGTGTTTCCCCACATCCGCCGCGAGATCGAATACTTCTTTTCAATCTACAAAGAACTCCAGGGTGGAAAAACCAAAATGGAAGGCTGGGGCGGACCGCGCGACGTGCGCCGCGTGATCACCGAAAGCCGGCAGAGCTATCTTGATCGCGCGGCCGCAAAAACGCCTGATCCGGTGGCTGCTAATTAGGCGAAACTATCGCCGGAATCGCCTCCGTCAAACCCGCCGCCATCATCTCCTGAATCATAGTCGACGTCTTGCAACTGCCCATCGTCGCTCTGCGTGTTGTCATAATCCGCGTCTTGACCCAGGCTGGAATCGTTCGAATCCGCGAACTGCTGGCCGGCTTCATGCGGCGGCGTATCGTAATAGTTGTTGACTACCGTTTCCTCGATCGGGCTGCCACCGAATCCACCAAACCCAGCACCGCCGTAACCCGGATGCGAAAACAGCGAGCGAATGCCTTCAAAAGCTAAGGCGCCCGCTGCTACTCCGGCAGCCGTCTGCGCGGCCCCGCGCAAAAAGCTCGGGGCACCGCCGCCAGGACTCGGCCCTCCAGGGCTGGGCGGTGCGTACTGCGGCGGAGGCGGCGGAGGCGCATATTGCCCGCTACCGTAAGCCGGAGCGCCAGGCTGCGGCCGCATCTGCGTTCCCAAAAAGCTTCCACCCGCCGACGGCCGCGCCACTTGCGGCGATTGTTGCTTCAATTCCTGAATCTGGTGCTGTGCCTGCTCGATCGCCATGTTTTGGATCAGCACCGTTTGCGTCATCAAGTACAAGGCGTCCGGCCGGGACCCGATACGGGAACGGATAAACTCCTCCGCTTCAGCATCCTTGGGCGGCGCAGGTGTCTGCGCGATCTTGTCCGCCAGGTCCGACAACATCTGACGTTCTTCGGGGGTCATGGAAATGCTCCTCTATCTCTAAGACGCCTATTCACACGCGAACGTTCGGCTTTTGTTCCGTCCGCTTGCAACCGGACAATAGTCATGACAGTGTAAGAATGGATGGCATCCGTAAGCCCTGGCACGATCCTTGAACCGTCGGCGAGCGCGCCCACGGATCCGGAATTGAATCCCTGGGAATCGGCCGCGCATCGCTTCGATGAAGCGGCCGAAATCCTGAAGCTCGAAGACGGCATGCGCAAGGTGCTGCGTCAACCGACGATGGAGCTGACCGTCCACATCCCGGTCGTGCTCGATGATGGCCGCATCGAAGTGTTCACCGGGTATCGCGTGCAGCATTCCATCGCCCGGGGTCCGGCGAAAGGTGGCATCCGGTTCGCGCCCGACGTGTCGCTCGATGAAGTACGAGCCCTGGCCGCCTGGATGACCTGGAAATGTGCGGTGGTAAACATCCCATTCGGTGGCGGCAAGGGAGGCGTCATTTGCGAACCCGAGTTATTGAGCGAGAGTGAGCTCGAGCGCATCACGCGGCGATACACCGCTGAAATAGGCGAGTTTATCGGTCCCGAGCGCGACGTGCCCGCGCCCGACGTGAATACCAACGAGCAGACCATGGCGTGGATCATGGATACCTATTCGATGCACAAGCGCCATACCGTGACCGCGGTCGTCACCGGTAAGCCGCTCGAACTGGGCGGCTCGCTGGGCCGTCCCGAAGCCACCGGCCGCGGCTGCATGATCGTCACGACGGAAGCGCTGAAACACTTCGGCCTTTCGCCCGAAAATACGCGAGTGGTCATTCAAGGCTTCGGCAATGTCGGCGGGATGGCCGCGCGTCTTATGAGCAACGCGGGCTTCCAAATCATCGCCATCGCCGAGTACGATGGCGCGGTCTATAACAAGCACGGGCTCGACATTGCGAAACTCGCCGCGCACCGCCGCGAAACAGGTTCCATCCGCGGTTTTAGCAGAAGCCGAGGACGTCGACAAAGAACGACGTATTGCTCCTCGATTGCGACGTGCTGATCCCCGCCGCTCATGAGAATGTAATCACATCAAGCAACGCCGGAAGCATCAAGGCGAAAATCCTATGCGAGGGCGCTAACGGCCCCACTACCTTCCAGGCCGATTCGATCCTGGCCGAAAAGAACATCTTTGTCATTCCCGATATTCTGGCCAACGCCGGCGGCGTCACTGTTTCGTATTTCGAATGGGTGCAGGACCGGCAAGGCTATTTTTGGAACGAAAAGCTGGTGAACGAACGCCTGGAAGAGATCATGGTCAACAGTTTCCGGGACGTCACCGGTTATGCCGAACGGCATTCCGTAAATAATCGGACCGCCGCCTACATCCTGGCTTTGGATCGCGTGGCACTCGCCATCAGGCGCCGCGGCCTGTACGCGTGACGGAGCCCACCACGCCGCTGATGCGGCAGTATCAAGCCGCCAAACAACAAGCGCCGGGCGCGCTGCTGCTCTTCCGTCTCGGTGATTTCTATGAGCTGTTCTACGAAGACGCCGTAGTGGCCGCGCGCGAACTCGAAATCACGCTCACCGCGCGCAACAAAGAACGCGGCGAGCCGATACCCATGTGCGGCGTCCCGTATCATGCCGCCGACGCCTACATCGCTCGTCTGATTCAGGGCGGCTATCGTGTGGCCATTTGCGAACAGATGGAAGAAGCGGGTCCCGGCAAGAAGCTGGTGCGCCGCGAAATCACTCGCGTGGTCACGCCCGGCACCGCCACCGACAGCAATCTGCTGCGTTCGCACGAGAACAATTACCTGGCCGCGGTCTTTTCTAAAAACGGCCGCTCCGGTCTTGCCTATGCCGATCTCTCGACGGGCGAATTTCGAACCACGGAACTCGCCCCCGCCGAACTTCTCTCCACGCTCGAGACTTTGAACATTCGCGAAGTGCTCCATCCGGAGGGATACGCAATCGGCGCATCCTGCCTCGAAACTCCCCTCGATGCCTGGATCTTCGGCGGCGACTACGCGGGGCGGCAGATCCTCGAGAATTTCAAGCTGCATTCGCTCGATGGCTGCGGCCTCGGCGATAAGCCGCTCGCAACCGCAGCCGCCGGCGCGGTGCTCCATTATCTGCGCGAAACCCAGAAATCCGCGCTCGAACATTTAAACCGGCCCGTGTTTTATCAGCGTCACGATCACATGACGCTCGATGGCTCAACCATTCGCAATCTCGAGTTGCTGGAGCCCCTGTTCGCGGGCGAAAGCCGCGAATCGACGCTGATCCACGTGCTGGACAAAACCTCGACCGGAATGGGCGGCCGTCTGTTGCGTCACCGGTTGCTGAATCCATCCTGCCGGCTGGAAGAAATCGAACCGCGGCTCGATGCGGTGGCTGAACTCGTCGCAAAGACCATCCTGCGCGCCGATCTGCGTAAGGCATTGAGCGGGATTCAGGATCTCGAACGCCTGCTCGCCAAACTCACTCTAGGCACTGGTACGCCACGCGATCTCCTCGCCTTGGGACGCTCTCTCGCGCAACTGCCGGGGCTCGCAAAACTCACCGCAACTGTCGAGACTCCTGCGTTGCGCTACGAAGGCGACCTGGTGGAAGATGTCGCGCAGCAGATTCTAACGGCCATTGCCGACGAGCCGCCCGTAAACTTGGCCGACGGCGGCACCATTCGCGACGGATTCCACGCCGCGCTCGACGAGCTGCGCGATATCAGCCGCAATAGCCGCCAATACATCGCTGCCATCGAATCACGCGAGCGCGCCTCGACCGGCATCCAGTCGTTAAAAATCCGCTTCAATAACGTCTTCGGCTATTACATCGAAATATCCAAGACGAACCTGCCGCTTGTTCCCGCGGCCTACGAGAGAAAACAGACCTTGGCGAATGCCGAGCGCTTCACCACGCCGGAATTGAAAGAACTCGAAGCGAAAGTCCTCTCCGCCGAAGAGAAAATCCTTTCGCTCGAGCGCGAGATCTTCCAGGGCATCCGATCGTTCGCCGCCGGCCACGCGCAACGCATCAAATCAGCCGCTACAGCCGTCGCGGAACTCGACGTCGCGGCCATCCTTAGCACACGTGGCGGTCGAAAACCGCTACCGCCGCCCGCGCTTTTCCGATTCCGGCGAAATGCGCATCGAAGCCGGACGCCACCCAGTCATCGAAAAGCTCACGGAGCGTGACGCGATTCGTTTCATCTCAAACGACCTATATCTTCATTCGTCCAATCAATACATCGCCGTGATCACGGGCCCTAACATGGGCGGTAAATCCACTTACTTGCGGCAAGCCGCGCTTATCCTGATCCTGGCCCAAATCGGTTCCTTTGTTCCCGCGGAAAATGCGTTACTCCCGGTGGTGGACCGCGTCTTTACCCGTATAGGCGCGGCGGACAATCTCGCCAGAGGCCGATCGACCTTCATGGTGGAAATGACCGAAGCCGCAGCCATCCTCAACACTGCTTCTCCTAATAGTTTCGTGGTATTGGACGAAATCGGCCGTGGTACTTCTACCTACGACGGATTAGCCCTCGCCTGGGCCATTGTAGAGTACGTCCACGAACGGATTAAGGCAAAAACATTATTTGCCACCCATTATCACGAGCTCACGGGGCTTGCTGATCAACTTTCTGGAGTAGGAAATTTACAGGTCACCGTGAAGGAAGCAAACGACCGCATCTTATTCATAAGAAAGGTAGAACCTGGCGCAGCGGACCGCAGTTACGGCATCGAAGTGGCCCGTTTGGCGGGTCTTCCTTTGCAAGTAATCGAGCGCGCGAGGTCAGTTTTATTGCATCATGAAGTAAGGGAACATTCGGTGCGTGAGGAACTCACCCCGGGTGATGCTAACGCTCCCTTACAGATTAAGTTGTTCGAGCCCATGGAGCACGGGCTCGCCGATCGGATCCGTTCGTTGAATGTCAACGAATTGCGGCCGGTTGAAGCTTTCGAAATTCTGCAAAATTTGCAGCAAGAGTTGCTAAAGAGATGAGAATAGCAGGTATCATGAGCGGGACTTCGCTCGACGGCATCGATGTAGCTATCATCGACATGACCGGTTCGGGCTTCAAGGCAAAGATCAATGTCTTGACGAGTCATTCGGTCCCTTATCCACGAAAGATCCGTGAAGCGTTGCTCGGTGTTTCGAATACCAACACACCTACGGGCGATATTTCGCGTTTGAACTTCCTCCTCGGTGAGTTGTATGTCGAGGCACTGGAAGAGACGGCCGAGCGTGCGCAGATTCCATTGGACACGATCAAATTGATCGGTTGCCACGGCCAAACTATTTTCCACGAGGGGCAAGGAGCGCAGTACCTCGGGAAGCGCGTGTCGAGCACTTTTCAAATCGGCGAGTCCAGCGTAATCAGCGAGCGGACCGGCATCAACGTTGTGTCCAATTTTCGCGAGCGGGACATGGCGGCAGGCGGTAAAGGCGCGCCGTTGGTTCCGTATCTGGACTACATGCTGATGCGGCACCGCGGCCGCGGCAGAGTGGCTGTTAACATCGGCGGTATTGCCAATTTGACCGCCATTCCTCCGAACACCAGCACCGAGCGTGTGATTGCGTTCGATACAGGCCCGGGCAACATGGTGATTGACCAGTTGATCAGCCGCATTACGCAAGGCCGTCAGTCCTTCGATCGTGATGGCGCGATGGCCGCGACCGGCGTGATCGATGTCAAGCTGCTGGCCAAGCTTCTACGCGATAAGTATTTCCGCGCCAAGCCACCCAAATCGGCTGGACGCGAGCAGTACGGGGCGGATTTCGTTACCAAGCTCCTCGATACGGAGTTGAGCAGCGAAGATCTACTCGCGACCGCAACCGCCCTCACAGCCGAGAGCATCGCGCTCGCGGTGCGTAACTTCGTGCTGCCTGAAATGCGAGTGGACGAAGTTTTCGTGTCCGGCGGCGGCGCGCACAACCCGACGTTGATGGCCATGCTCCGCAAAGCCGTCGATCCGATCCCGGTTAAGGAAAGTACCGAAGTCGGGCTCGACGTCGATGCCAAGGAAGCCATCGCTTTCGCGGTGATGGCCTACGAAACGGCGCACCTGCGTCCTTCGAACGTTCCGGCCGCTACTGGCGCCAAACGTTCGGTCGTGCTCGGCAAAATGACGCCGAACGGCGGGCCTCGCAACGGCAATGGCAATGGGAACGGCACATCGAACGGAACAACCGCCAGCCCTAGCATGAGCAGCGCGGCGCACAAGCCGAAGGCTTCCCGTTCCGCCACCTTGAGCCACACGTCCATTCCACAAAAGGTCAAGGCAGCAGCGCGCTAAAGCGCCTGCTGCCTTCGCCCAAACCGAAAAACGTTAGAATACTAAGCACGACACCGGGCCGCATCGCGTCGCTAACTGTATTCTGCTGCACACTAGCACTGCCGCAATCGCAGGACCCGACTTTCCAGAGCAAAGTAAATCTTGTGCTGGTTCCGGTTGTCGTGCGCGATAAGCATGGACAGCCCGTCGGTAGTCTGACAAAGGATCAGTTCCAGCTTTTTGATAAGGGCCAGCGCCAAGCTATCGTTAGCTTCTCGGCGATTGAGCGCACGAAAAAAGATCCGAACAGCACTGCAGGCCCGGCCACCCTTCCCACGAATTCCGGGCCAGCAAGGCCCACGGCCGGGAACGACCGCCCGGGGCGGTCTATCGTGTACCTTTTCGATGATTTGAATATTCGGTTCGCCGCGATGGCAAACCTTCGTGAGGCAGCGGTCCGCTTTTTCAAAAACAACCTCGCCGCGGGAGATCGGGCGGCAATCTACACCTTTTCCGGAAACCCTACGCTGGAGTTCACCGGCGATCCGGATGCCCTCGAGACCGCCGTCTCGAAACTGAGGTGGCATCCGCCGGCTGGCCGCGGCGAAATGCAGTGTCCTGACGTCAGCTATTACATCGCGGATCTGATTATCGCCAAGGGCGACGGTCAGGCCTTGGAGGGCTTGGCCCGTCATACCGCCCAATGTGCGCACGTACCTTTGGAGATCGCAAGGAGCATTGCCTTCGCGGCCGCAAATCGAGAGGTGATCATCGGTGTACACGATACGCAAGTGGCTATGAGGACACTCAGCCGTGCGGTCCGCCGCTTGGCCGCAATGCCCGGTGAACGCTTGATCGTGCTGGCATCGCCGGGCTTCTTTGCGCAAACGCCGGAAGCCATGCGAGCCGCCGCGGAGATACTCGATCTGGCGGCCCGATCGAATGTAGTGATCAGCGGCCTGGGCCTGCATGGCGTCATCGTGGCGGAAGGAGAGGATATCACCGCAAGAAAAGCGCCGGATCAGATGTGGTCGCGATATCGTCTGGAGAACGCGCGCGCAGACGGCGACGTGCTGAAGGATTTCGCGGAGGGTACAGGCGGCACGTTTTTTCACAACAATAACAATTTGGGTGCGGGCTTCGAGCGGGTGACGGCCGCGCCCGAATTTTCCTATCTCCTCGGGTTCTCCCCGGCTGAGTTGAAGACGGATGGGAGCTTTCATTCTTTGAAGGTCCGCCTGCCGGCGGGGAAAGGCGTCAGCATAGAAGCACGGCGTGGGTACTATGCGCGTAATTCCGACTCACGAGACAACCGGACGGCGGCGGACGTCGACGACGCAGTTTTCTCTCGAGACCAGATGGTTAATATTCCCGTCGTTCTGCAAACCGGCTATTCCAAGCCCAACACTGGCGATGCTGCGAAAGTTCTGGTCGTGGCAAAGATCAACGTAACAACCCTGCACTTTCAGAAAGCGGCCGGGCGAAGTCAGGATTCGCTCAGTGTGGTGGCGGCGCTTTTCGATTCCGAGGGAGGCTATGTAACGGGCCTGACCAAGACGGTGAACCTGAGGCTCTCCGATGCGACTCTGAGCAAAAAGGATCCGGCGGTCACGTTGCACTGGGAGTTCGACGTAAAACCAGGCACCTACGTCGTACGGCTCGTGGTGCGTGAACCGGAAGGCAACACGATGACTAAATTGAATCGCACCGTGAAAGTCCTCTGATCTACGCGGTCGACGGATCGGTCCGCACATATTCGCTACCAAGGCAAGCGCGAAGGATCGATAGTAATGGGCCGCCGCAGCGTGCCGGACGGACTGAGAACGATGGGATGGTGAGGAACTGCGTCACCGGTTGCGCCATAGACCGCGATTCCGTGGTGTTCAGACGCATTTGCAGGAAATACGCCGGCGAGTTTCCATTGCTCCGGATGCGCGGCGATTGCCTGCTCGAGCAAAGGCTGGTGCGGATTGGGGAGATTAAAATTCGTTCGATCGATCACGACCACACCGACCGGTAGACGCCGGAGATAGTCGGACACTTCCGCGGGCGAGTGGAGGAGCAATCGGTAACTCTGTCCATTCCAATCACTGTCGGCGAGCGCATGACTCGCTCGAAGCACAATATGATTGAGCCGAGAGTGGTCCAGTTCGGCAATTCGCGCAATAAACGGTCCTTCACCGTCGCCCTCGGAGGAGATGAGAATCACGTCGCCCGCGAATTCTCGATGGCTGGTCACGAAAGCCGCGGCTGCCGCGAAGCCGGTCGGACGTTTTGGCGGCAATGCAAATACATTGAGCGCAAAAACGAGCGCGAGCAAGGCTCCCAAAACCTCAGCCCGGCGGGTGAACGACACCGGTATGAAGGACGATCGCGAAATAACTTCCACAAAACCTCGCAGCATGAAAAGCACCATGCAGGGAATTAAGCCGATCAGATAACGCGGCTCAATTGCGGCGGGTACGATGCAGTGGAAGAGGATCTCCGCCATCGAAAATGCGAGCAGCGAGAGCCATAGGCCGCCTATAGTTCTTGCGCGCAACTCGGGAATCAGCGTAGCGACTCCCACCCACGCGAGAACGAAAATAAGCACTCCCGCAGCAGTGGCGAAGTAAGTCGTATAGGACAAGAACGCTTTTACGAAGAATGCCACGCTGAGCTCATACTGCATCGCTGGCCCGACCAGTTTCCAGGTCAAGAAAATCCAGGGTATGGATAGAGCAATCGGCGCAGCGGCCAACCAGAGTCTGACATTCTTCAGCAATTCAAAACGGCGTGCCAGGAGAATCGTAAGCGGAGGCACTAACAGAACGGCGTAACCATTTCCTTTGGTTAGGATTGCGAGCGTCGCGAAACTGGAAAAAGCGACTGGGGCCCGAATGCGCCCGCTGTCCAAATAATTTGCCCAACAGAGTACAGCCCAAAGCGAAAACAGCGCCACGGGAATGTCGGCCAGAATATTAGCCCCACACCATTGGACGAGGGGTATGCACAGTAGAAACAACGCCGAAACGATCGCGGCCTTCTCCGATCGGAACTCACGCCGCACGACGGCATATACAGTCGCGGCAAACAGAGCGCTCAGAAAGGCCATGAAGACGAGATCGGAGTGCATCGAGTCACCGAAGACCAACATCCAGCCAGCCTGTAACACATAAAACATAGGTGGCCAATGCCCGATAGCGACCTTTGGGTAATGCGCGTAAAACACTTCTGCAAACTCGACCGGCCCAAGCGGGAAGCCACGGCGCATATAGTCGTGGACCATCAATCCGGAAACATAATGAGCGGGAGCATCCGATTCCAGGTTGTTCTCCCCGCTCCAGCTATGGCCCGAATACTGAAATAACCAACTCACCAGGAACAGTAATAGAAAGACGACGATTGTTCGTCCAAATTGAAGCCTGAATTCACTGCGCAACTCCGCGCGTGTACCAGGATTGGACCTCTCCAGAGAACTCTGGACCGGGATTACTCCAATCCCCGGTTCAGACGCCATAATTGCCACACTTCGCCTTATCGGCATTAAGGGGGATGGTAATGTGGTTGTCTCGCAGCACTCCGAATCCGCACCCGGCCTTCGTCACATGCCCGCCGCGCCGGAGCGGGAAAAAACCTCGGCATGGGTGCGGAATCTCGCTGCACAAACGGCTGTGCCACGCGTTTCGGGCGTAACGGTCATCGTTGCGGGAGCCCCTCCAGCGCCGTAGTTTCAGTCTAGCGTGCTGCCGCTTGGATGTTATATAGAAGCTTTACCTGAATTCATCAGCGCTAGCCAAAGTGTACGATCCGTTGACTCTTTTCATCGTGAATTTGATCGATTTAATACAGTAATGGACGAACTCAGCGCTTCTGGGGCCCTCACGGCTGTGGCCTATTCCCTGCGAAGCGCCTGCATAGGTTCTACCGAGGCGGTGCGGCGGCCGGGCAGGTAACAGGCTGAGAGCGGCCGGCGCATGCCAGCAGAGCGCCTTCTCTTAATACGAACGCCAGCACACGATTGCGAGAGGCCGTTTAGGGCGGCAGCCGGATCTCCCGCCGTTCGCACGCCGATACCCGCGCTCGGCCACGGAGACTGCCAGAAAGGAACACAGATCTCCGGATTGTCTTCGCGGAAACCACGGCTGCGCACATTTTGAAAAACACCCACAATCTACCGTTCGACGGGCGGGCCGACTCTTGCCGGATTAAGTACGATTGCCTCCCGATTGGAGGGACGCGTATTCGGGTAGTTCCTACACGCTGAGATCAGCGCTTCTTGCGCACCAATCGCCGGGCTTTACGCACGATGCCAGGGGTCGCGGAAAATGCTTCCTCCACCAACCCTTCCTGCTGGTCATGATGTACCTTGTGCGCGCCCGCCGCCGGACTCGCCGCGAGCGGCCGCCCCACGTACCGCAATTGGCGCTTGATGGGGCCGCCATTTCCGCCGGGGTTGATGATCGATTGCATCTGTTCCTCGACGAAATACCAGGCGCCCATATTTTCAGGTTCTTCCTGCACCCAGTACAATTCGGCCGATTCAGGATACCGGCGCAAAATATCGGTCAACCGCTGCAGTGGAAACGGGTAAAGTTGCTCCAGGCGAATGATCGCGACATCGTTCCGGCCGCTCTCCTCACGCTTGTTCAGCAAATCGTAGTACACCTTGCCGGAACACAAAAGCACGCGGCGGATGGGGTTGCCCAAATGCTGCGGATCCCCGATTACTTCCTGAAAAGCGCCGTTCGTCAGGTCGTCGAGGTGCGAAGCAGCTTTGGCATAGCGCAGCAGGAACTTCGGCGTCAGGATGACCAGCGGCTTGCGAATGCCGCGCCGGTCCGCGCCGCCATACATCTGCCGGCGCAAGAGATGGAAATATTGCGCGGGAGTCGTGCAGTTGCAAATTTGCAGATTATTTTCCGCGCACAATTGAAGGAAGCGCTCGATGCGCGCGCTCGAATGTTCCGGCCCTTGTCCTTCGAGCCCGTGCGGCAACAGCAGCACCAGGCCACTCGGCTGGTTCCATTTCGCTTCGGCGGAAACCACGAATTGGTCGATGATGATCTGCGCGCCGTTCACGAAATCTCCGAACTGCGCCTCCCACATCACAAGCGTCAGCGGATCGGCCACGCTGTAGCCGAATTCAAAGCCCATCACGGCGAATTCGCTGAGAGGGCTGTCGAGGGCCTCAAATTTGGCCTGGTGCGGATCGAGATGTTTGAGCGGCACATAGCCCTCGCCCGTCTCGTGATCGCTGAATTCGAGATGCCGCTGGGTGAACGTTCCGCGCACGACGTCTTCCCCGCTCAGCCGCACCGGCGTGCCCTCTAAAACCAGGCTGCCGAAGGCCAGCGTCTCGGCAAAACCCCAATCGATCGGAGCGCCTTGCACCGCGTCGCGGCGCTTTTCGAGCAGTGATTTCAGCTTGGGATGCAACCGGAACTCGTCAGGCAGCTTTGTGCATTTTTCGATGACCTTCAGCAAAGTCTCGCGCTTTGCCGCGGTCGCCGGTATGGGCTGCGCGATCTCTTCGGCCGGAACCACCGCGAACTCTTCGATTACAAACTGCTCGCGGTTCCGTTTCGCCTCGTCATAGGTCTGGTTGAGACGTGTCCGCGCCTGCGCGCGCACCTGGTCCACCTGATCCTGCGGCAGAAATTTCTCGCGCACAAGCTGTTCGGAGTATTGCGCCGCAACCGTCGCCGTGGCTTTGATCTTCCGGTACATCACCGGCTGCGTGTAGCTGGGGTCGTCGGCTTCGTTATGTCCCTGCCGGCGGTAGCCGATAATATCGAGCACCACATCGCGCTTGAAGCGCTGGCGATAGTCATAGGCGAGTTGCGCCACGCGGACGCACGCCTCCGGATCGTCGCCATTCACGTGAAAAATCGGCGCCTGCACCGAAAGCGCCACGTCGGTGCAATACACGCTGCTGCGCCCTTCGAGCGGGTTCGTCGTGAACCCGATCTGATTATTCGTTACGACGTGAATCGTGCCGCCGGTCTTATAGCCATCGAGCTGCGAGAGTTGCAAAACTTCAGCTACCACACCCTGGCCGATAAAAGCCGCGTCGCCGTGAATCAGGATCGGAATCACGCGCGCACGCTCGCTATCCCCGAGACGATCCTGCTTCGGCCGCACCAAGCCCTCCACCACCGGGTCCACGGCTTCAAGATGACTCGGATTGAACGCCACCGAAACCAGAATTTCTTTTCCCAAACTCGACGTATGTATGCCGCTCGCGCCCAGATGATATTTCACGTCGCCGGAGCCTTGCACGCTTTCCGGATCGGGCTCGCCGTCGAATTCGGAAAAAACCTGCGCCATCGATTTACCCACGATGTTGGCGAGCACGTTCAACCGGCCGCGGTGCGCCATGCCGATCACGGATTCATGTGCGCCCTCGTTGGCGGCGCGCTCCAGAATTTCATCAAGGCCCACGATTGTGCTTTCGAGGCCCTCGAGACCGAAGCGCTTTTGCCCAACGAAGCGGCTCTGCAGAAAATGTTCGAACTCTTCGGCCTGGATCAGACGATTCAGGATGCGCTGCCGCACCGGATCGTCGAGCTTCCAAAGGTTCATCGTCGCTTCCATGCGGTCCTGCAACCATTGCTTTTGCTCCGGATCCTGGATGTGCATGTATTCGACGCCGATGGAGCCGCAGTAGGTGGCGCGCAGCCGGTCTAAAATCTCGCGCAAGGTCTCGTACGGCTGCATGTAGGACGCGATCGCGCCGCTCGGCGCTTTCACGGCGCCGGCCAGAAATGGGCGATCCAAATCCCAGATAGAAAGCCCGTAGGAAGCGGGATCTAATTCGGGCTGCTGGACGGCATCGTTCCCGAGCGGATTGGTATTGGCGAGCAGATGTCCGCGAATGCGATAGGAATTGATGAGTTGAATGACCGCCGCTTCTTTGGCGACATCAGTATTCGCTTTCGCAAAACGGCCGGGTGCAATCTGCTGGTCCGTCTGCCAGCGCACCGGCATGTACGGAATTTTCAAATCGCGGAAAATAGAATCGTAGAAGCCGTCTTCTCCCTGCAGAAGCTGCTGCAGCTTGGCGAGAAAAGAACCGGATTCTGCGCCCTGAATGATGCGGTGATCGTACGTGCAGGTGATTGTGAGGACTTTGCTGAGGCCGAGCGTCGCCCGATTCTCCTCAGTCATGGCGGCGAATTCGGCCGGGAAATCGATCACCCCGGTCGCTATGATCGCCCCTTGTCCCGGCATCAGCCGCGGAACCGAGCCGAGCGTCCCCACCGTGCCGGGGTTCGTCAGCGAAATGGTTGTGCCTTCGAAATCGGCAACTTGCAGCTTATTCGTGCGGGCGCGCGCCACAATATCGTCGTAAGCCGCGATGAACTGAGCGAAGTTCATGCCATCGGCATTCTTTATGTTCGGCACCTTGAGGGACCGAGTGCCGTCTTTCGCCGCAATGTCGATAGCCAAGCCGATATTCACTTGCCCGCGCACCACGCGAAACGGATCGCCGCCATTTTCGGCATAAGCATGGTTCAGCCCGGCATTCGTTTTGAGTGCCTTGACAATCGCCCAGGCAATGAACTGCGTAAAGCTAAGCTTGCCCCGGCCTTTTAACGACTGATACTTGTTGATGAGGTTACGATTTTCCTCGATGACCCGAACCGGAATCTGGCGCTGTGAAGTGGCAACCGGAATCGACAGGCTCAGCGTCATGTTCTCGGCAATGCGCGCGGCCGCGCCCCGCAGCGGGATGAGCTGATCGCTTGCGCCTACAGCTTTCGAATCCTGCTTTGCCGGCGCGGCGGGGGCCGTTTTGGCTACTTCGGTGCTGGGTGGCGGAGGCGGCGGTGGCGCGGCTGGCTCAGGCTCTAGGGCGGTTGCAGTCGCTATGTTTCCGTTACTGGATTCAGCGTGTACAAACAGGTCCGTCCATCCCTCGTCTACACTTTTGCGATCGAATTGGTATTGGTGGTAGAGTTCCTCTTCCAGCCAACTATTGACACCCAGCGACGGGTCGTTTCCTTCTTGCATTTCGGTGATTTCTTGCGAGGGGCTTGTAATTTCAATTGTATCGAAGGCAGTACACTACAAGTGAATGACCCTCGAAGAGCTAGAAAGAGAGTATGTTGCGCTCCGTCAGCAAGGTGAAGCTGTGCGGAGCTATCTTTGACGCGCCCCGAAAACAGCAGGAACTTCAAAAGCTAGAGGGCGAAATCAACGATCCGGATTTTTGGAACCAGCCGGAGAAAAGCCAGCGCGTGATGCAGCAGCGCAAGCGCCTGGAAGAAGCGATTCAAAGCTCCTCGGGCGTTGCTGCTGCCGCTTCGGATATCGAAACGCTGTTTGAGCTCGCCCGCGAAGGCGAGAACGTGAATGGCGATCTCGAACGTGAGCTCAAATCTTTTTCGGAAAAGGTGGAAGAGCTTGAAACGGGCATGCTCCTGTCAGGCGAGAACGCCGCGCGCGATGCCATCATCACCATTCACCCGGGCGCTGGCGGCACCGAAAGCCAGGATTGGGCGGAAATGCTGCTGCGTATGTACCTGCGCTGGGCTGAGCGCCACAAATTCGAGGTCACCATCACCGACCGGCTGGAAGGCGAGGGCGCGGGAATCAAATCGGCCACCTTCGAAATCAACGGTGAGAATGTTTACGGCCAACTGCAATCGGAAATAGGCGTGCATCGCCTGGTGCGCATCTCACCATTCGATGCGAACGCCCGCCGGCATACTTCTTTTGCCTCGGTATTCGTGTTTCCGCAGATCGACGATGACATCAAGATCGATATCAGGCCGGAAGATTTGAAAGTCGACGTCTTCCGCGCCAGTGGAGCCGGCGGCCAGCACGTGAACCGTACAGAATCGGCCGTGCGCTTCACTCACTTGCCGACCGGAATCGTAGTGCAGTGCCAAAACGAGCGCTCGCAGCACAAGAATCGCGCCAGCGCGATGAAGCAATTACGGGCCAAGCTGTTCGAGCACGAAATGGATAAGAAGCGGGCCGAAGACCAGAAGGTCGAGGATTCGAAGCTCGAAATCAATTTCGGCAGCCAGATCCGCAGCTACGTCCTTGCGCCCTACCGGATGATCAAAGATCATCGGACCAAGCTGTCCATCGGCGACGTGGATCGAGTGCTCGATGGCGACATCGATGCGTTAATCCATGCATTTCTGGTGTGGCGCAAGACGGGCAAAGTCTCGGGCGATACGAAGGACGATTTGCCGGAGTGAGTGACGACGAGCTAGACCGCGCGGCGGAGATCCTGCGCAACGGCGGCCTGGTCGCATTTCCCACGGAAACGGTTTACGGTCTGGGCGCAAACGCGCTCGATCCGGCGGCCGTTGCCCGCATTTACGAAGTCAAACAGCGCCCGTTTGCCAGTCCGGTCATTGTTCACGTCGTCGACGAAACAATGGCGCGAACGGTAACCGCGGAATGGCCGGAGCGGGCGCAGGTTCTGGCGAAAAAATTCTGGCCCGGCCCTTTGACGCTGGTGCTGAAAAAGGCCGAGGCCATTCCCAATCTGGTAACGGCTGGGCTTCCCTCGATCGGTATTCGCGTGCCGGCACATCCGCTGGCTCTGGCGCTCATTCGGCGCGCTGGGATCCCTATAGCCGCGCCTAGCGCGAACCGCTTTTCGGAAATTTCTCCAACGACTGCCGAGCACGTGCGGCAAAGTTTAGGCGACCGCGTCGACATGATCCTTGACGGCGGCCAAACTCAGGTAGGAATTGAATCGACGGTTGCATCGCTGGTGCGAGTTCCGCCTGCTGTTATACGGCCCGGCATGATTTCGCTAAACGAATTGGAGGCAACCACGGGCATATCGTGGGACCGCGAGAAAGATGTGCCGCATATCTCGGAATCACCCGGCCTGCATGCGCGCCATTATGCTCCCCGAACGCCCTTTTACGTGCTAGGGCCGGACGCAACACCGCCAGCCGGACGCGGCCGCATGCTCGAGATGCCGGCCGATTTGGAAACCTACGCCCATCGCCTGTATTCGGAACTGCATCAGGCTGACGGCGAGGGCTGGGACTGGATTGCGGTAACCCAGCCCCCAGACACGCCTGCTTGGAGCGGCATACTGGACCGCCTGCAGAGGGCCAGCACGCCGGCCATCACGAAGGATTGATTTAGCGGTGTCCGCCGTGGCCACCGGCATGCCCGCCATGGAACCCGCCGCCTGCATGTCCGCCGTGGAAGTTCCCGCTCACATGGCCGTAGTATCGGCCGCCGTGATAACCGTAGCCGTAACCGCCCCGCCATATACGCGGGTAACCGTAAAAACCGAACCCAAAGGGACTGTAAAACCCGTTATATGGTAAGAACGCATAGCTACTCCAGTACGGATCCCAATACCAGCCAGGACCATACCACCCGCCCCCTGCCGCTATAGAATTTGCAGCATTCATATTGGCTCGGGCTTCTTGCTCGCTTCGGACCTTGCTCCATACGTAGAGCGGTTCGTGCTCCGCCGCCTTGGTTTCAAAACCCCGTTTCTTCAGCGGCTGATCGCTCGCGAGCAACACCTGGTCGCCCTTCTTCAAAGTGGTTTCCTTGCTGGCATTCCGGACTTCCGCTTTGCCATCGAGTACTCTTACGCTGTGTTGCGTCGCGTCGAAGCTGTACAATCCCTTCTTTCGAAGTGCGGTCGTAGTGCCATCCATATCCACCGTAAGGGCGGAACCATCCACCAGGTCGGCCACCTCGACCATCGCCGAACCACGATTCACCTGCAGCGTGACTCCGGCCAATCCAACCGCGGTGAACCGCGTCTCGCTGTTATGGCCAACACGCAGGAACGCGCCCGGCGTTAGCAGCACTTCGACGTAGCCGTTGGCCGTGTCAATCGCCTGGCCGGGTCTGGCCACCGATTGCGCCTTTAGCGGTTGCCCGTCAAGCGTAGCCTGCCCTTCTACATAATTCACAGCGCCCGGAGACGCCATTCCCTTATTCCCCGAAACTTGCGTTTGCTGGGCGAATCCCGCAAACGCCGTGACGGCTAAGACCGCCAACATCCGTTTCATTTTCTTTCTCCTCTGCCGATTGGACGCACCGGAATGCCGTTAAGTCACAATTATTCAATGAGATAGCAGAAGATCAGTAGTTGAAAACAGCCACCAGTGGTGGTTTAGACGCTAATCAGATCGAAGGCTTTGCGGTGATCGCTCAGAAATCGCTCGAGGCCCTTTTCGGTGAGCGGGTGATGGAACATTTGCTCCAGCACTTTGAAAGGCAGCGTTACGATGTGTGCGCCCGCCTTAGCCACTTCAATGACGTGCAGCGGGCTGCGGCAGGACGCGGCAAGGACTTGTGTCGTGAACGAGTAGTTGCGATAAATCGTCAGAATGTCGCGCACCATTTCGATTCCGGATAATCCCATATCATCGACTCGGCCCACGAAAGGACTCACGATGTAGGCGCCCGCTTTGGCCGCAATGAGCGCCTGGGCCGCGCTAAAGCAGAGCGTCACATTCACGCGAATGCCTTCCTTCGATAAAGCGTTAACGGCTTTGACGCCTTCCGCGATCAGCGGGATTTTGACGACGACATTCTTGTGAATTTTCGCCAGCCGCCGCCCTTCCGCGATCATTTCCTTGGCCGAAGTAGAAATGACTTCGGCGCTCACGTCGCCATCGATCAGATCGCAAATTTTGCGGACCTGCTCCTCTATCGGTACGCCCTCTTTGGCGATCAGACTGGGATTAGTGGTAACGCCATCGATAATTCCCCAAGCCGCGGCGGCGCGCAGCTCTTCAAGGTTGGCTGAATCGAGGAAGAATTTCATCCAAGCCCCGATACTATCAGAGGGATGCCCGTAGCTGAAGAGATCCGCGTAGCGCGAGCCGAGGAGAGCCAGATACCGCTAATTCTGAGTTTTATTCGCAAGCTCGCCGAGTATGAGCGCCTTCTGCACAAGGTGACCGTTGATGAGGCGCTGCTGCGAAAATCGCTGTTCGGACCCCAACCGGCGGCCGAAGTGGTGATCGCATTCTGGCGCGAGCAGCCTTCCGGTTTTGCCGTCTACTTCCATAATTTCTCGACTTTCGCGGGCCGGCCCGGAATTTACCTGGAAGACCTTTTTGTCGAGCCCGCATTCCGCGGAAAAGGAATCGGCAAGGCGCTGCTTGTCTACCTGGCCAAGCTCGCTGAGGAGCGCGGCTGCTCGCGGCTCGATTGGGCGGTACTCGACTGGAACGAGCCGGCAAAACGTTTCTACCGCAAGCTGGGCGCGGAGCCGATGGAGGATTGGACAATTTACAGACTGAGCGGGGCGGAACTGAAGAACCTGTGCTGAGCGTTCTGGTGGAGGAACCGCTTTCCCGCCATACCCGTTTTGGTATCGGCGGACCCGCGGCGCTCCTGTACGATGCATCGACCGAGGCTTCTTGCATAGAAGCTCTCGGCCTGCTGCAAGCGCCCATGATTATGGGCGGTGGAACGAATCTGGTGGTCTCCGATGCCGGAGTTCGCGGCGCGGTGCTTCGCTACACAGGCGCGTGCATTGAGCGCAACGGCATGCGGCTGCGCGTCGAAGCGGGCGCGGTACTGCAAGACGTGGTAGACGCGAGCATTCGCTTCGGCCTGAAGGGCCTCGAAACGATGACGGGAATTCCAGGGTTGGTGGGCGGCGCGGTCTATGGGAATGCCGGCGCGTATGGACGTTCGATCCAGGAATTGGTCGAGTGTGTTCATGCGACCGACGGCAGCGGCATCACCGTGTTTGGCAACGAGGATTGCCGGTTTCGCTACCGTGAGAGCGTTTTCAAGGACCGGAAGAAGTGGGTCATTCTTTCGACAGAGCTGCGGTTTACTCCGGGCGATGAGACGGAACTGGCCGAAAAAGCGGCCGGTATCCGCGCGATCCGCGATGCGAAATATCCACCTACGATGAAGTGCGCCGGAAGTATTTTCAAAAATTTGCTGTACGCGGAGCTTCCGCCAGCCGTGCAGGCCGAAATTCCTCCCACGCTGGTGCGCGAAGGGAAAGTGCCGTCCGCCTGGTTTCTCGAGCAGGCCGGCGTGAAGGGGATGCGCCGCGGGGATATTCAAGTAGCCACGTATCACGCCAATTTGGTTTACAACGATGGCGCCGGCACGGCCGCGGACCTGGTGTGGGTGATTCGGGAATTAAAACGGCTGGTACGGGAGCGATTCGGGTTCGACCTCCAGGAGGAGGTGCAGTATGCCGGCTTTGAGAGCTGAAGCCGCACTCACTTGTTTTCGCAAGACACGCGAACTTGATGGCCGAATTATGGCTGGAACGGACTCAGGCAAACTCCGCTCGCACTTATCAGCGCGCGGATGCGCGGCGACGTGAGCGCTTCGAGCTCACGGACACGCGATTCCTTCAGCCGGGTTTGCGCCTGGGCGAGTTCGGGTCCGAGAAGTCCGGGGTGGCACAGAAATTCCGTTTCGCCGTCGAGCAGGCGCTCGATCGCTGCCGCGAACGTGTCTTCAGTCAACGTGCCCGTGAGCCGAAAACCGAGCAGGTGATCGGTCATACGGATGCCGCTGGCAAGAGCCACGCGCCGATACAGTCCGATGGAGGGCAACGGCCGGCGAATGTAGGGTATGGAGAATTCTTCAGCCAGGCGCACGACGGCGCGAAAGACGCCAGGGAGCAGGTGTGTATGCTTGTGCGAATCGAGATGGGTGGGCTGGATGCCGCCGGCGATGATCTTTTGAATCTGGGCGCGCAGTTCAGGATATGGATCGAGCTTTTGAAAGAGCAGACGGGCGGGAGTTTCCGGGAGCGCTCGGCCATCCAAAACCGAGCAGCCCTGGACGAGGACCAGATGGCAGCCTACATCGAGTGTCGGTGTTTCATGCACTAGCCGGACAGCATCGTCGAAGGCATCGCCATTGGCCATTAGCGTGGTGGAGGTGAGGACGCCTTCGCGATGCGCTTGGATAATTCCGGCATTCACATCGCGCGTGAAGCCGAAATCGTCGGCGTTAATGATAAGGCGCTTCAACGCTAGAAGATGTGCAGCTTGATGCTGAGGAACTTCTTGGGGTTCGCCCGGAAGTCCTTGAGCAATTCGTGCAGCTCGCGCGTACTTCCGGTGGCGGCGTCGTAGAGCGCTGGGTTGACCATAAGCTGACCGATGGTTCCCTGCCCTGCATTGACTTTGTCGATCGTGGTATTCACCTTTTCGAGCGTGGTGGAGACCTGGCGCGCGATCTTTTCGTCTTTCAGCAATTGGCCCATGGTTCCCTTGCCCGCATTCAGATTGCTCAATAGGGTATTCAGCTCATTGACCGAACGATTGATGTCGTTATACATCTTGGGATCCTTGAGAAACAGGCCGGCCGACCCCTGGCCCTGCTGCAAGCCCTGGGTAATGCTGTCCGCCTTGGAGATTATGCCTTGCAACTGTTGATAGAAAGCGTCGTCATTGACGAGATGGCCGATGGTGCCGGTTTTGGAGTTGAGAGTCGTGGATAACAGTTGCACCTGATTTACGGTCGCCTGCAAGCTGTTGTAGAGAGTCTCGTCGACCAGCAGCTTGCCAATGGTGCCTTTGCCGACTTCGACCTGGCCAACAATGTCCTGCACCTTGCCTAGAATCGCCTGCAGCGAATCGAGGACGTTGTAACCCTGCTGGACGAGCGCGTCGAATTGCCTGGTATCGGCGGATTTCACGATGGCGCCCGGGGTTATGAGATCGTGACTCGCGCCTTTATTGATCTGCAGAAACTTCGTGCTGCCCAGAAGATTGTCGGAAGAGATGGAGGCGATGGAATCGTTGGGAATCTGCTTCATCATGTCGTCATCCACGACGAAATCGACTTTGATGACACGACGCGGATCCGTCTCGCCGGAAAGAGCGACGTGCTCCACTTTGCCGGCCGTTATGCCGTTGATCCGAACCGGGGCGCCGGGATTTAAGCCGGATGCGTCAGAGGTATAGAGATGGAGTGGAATTTGCTTCTTGAACCACCGCATGTCGCCGGTAAGCAAAAAGATGATCAGCGCAATGCAACTCAGGGCCACGATGCCCAGAATGCCGACCTTCAATTGAGCGAGACTTACTTTCTGTTTACTGGGCATGGTTCTCCTCGTGTCTTACGAAGCGCTTCACGTACTCGTCAGGCGAGCTCTCCAACTCCTGCCGGCTTCCGAAAAACACAATCTGGCCCTCTTTCATGACTATAAACTTCGTCCGGTCCCGCTTGCGCGGGCCGGTGCCGTCATTGAGAGGCAGCAATTCCTCCTGGTTCGGATCGTAGCGGAAATCGGACATGATCTCTCCATCCTGATAGCGGTGGGTGACAATCAGGGACGCGCTGTTGCGCACGTCGCGTTCCTTCGCTACTAAGGCCATGATCGTGTTAGCAGTAATCGGATCAAGGCCGGCGGTGGGCGAGTCATACAGAACGAGCGGCGGCTCGGTCACGATAGCGCGCGCGATGCCGACGCGCCGGCGCATGCCGCCCGATATCTCGGCTGGAAATTTATCGAACGTCTGCTCGAGTTCTACAAAGCGAAGCGCATCCCGGACGCGCTTCTCCGCTTCTTCCGGAGTAATTTTTTCCTCACCCGCCTGGCGGTTGACTAGCGGATATTCTACGTTTTCACCGACTGAGAGCGAGTCGAAGAGACCGCCTTCCTGGAACAGCACGCCCGCGCCGCTGCGCACTGCAAAGAGCTCGCTTTCGCGTAAAGAGGTGATCTCCTTGCCGAACAGGCGGATGTGGCCCTGGTCCACGTCCACCAAGCCGATGACCGCCTTCAGCAGCGTCGTTTTGCCGCTGCCCGCGGCGCCGAAAATGATGCGGGTCTCGCCGGGATTGAGCGTGAGCGAAATATCGCGGAGCGCCCAGTTGTCGCCATAGCGAAGGCTTACCTTGTCGAATTCGAGGATAGGCTCGTTCGGCATAGGAAAGCTAGAGACCTACGAAAATCTTGTCGATGAGCAGAGCCACGACAAAGATCCAGATGGAAGCCGCTACGACGGCCTGCGTTGTGGAGTGGCCGACTCCCTGCGTGCCGCCGGTTGTGCGCAAGCCGTAGTAACAACCCACGAGGGAAATAATCATTCCGAAGATGAACGGCTTCATCAAACCCTGAGTGAGATCGTTCATGACCAGCGCGCGCCAGGAGCTAGACCAATAAGCGCCGCTATCGATGATATGCAGAAGCGGTACCGCGATCACGTAAGCGCCGAACAGACCGATGGCGTCGGCTAAAACGGTAAGACATGGAAGCATTAGTGCAGTCGCGATAAGGCGTGGTGTCACCAGCTTTTGAACAGGATCCGTGCCGAGCGCGCGCATGGCGTCGATTTGCTCGGTGACTTTCATCGAGCCGAGCTCGCTGGCAATACCGGAGGCGTTGCGGCCGGCGACGAGCAGAGCCGTCAGGACCGGTCCAAGCTCACGAACGAGGGTCAGGGTAACGATGGAGCTGACTTGGCTGCTTGCACCGTAGGTATTGAGGGCGCGCGCCATTTGCAGGGCAATGATGGCTCCGCTGAAGAAGCCGGTCAGGGCGACGATGGGCAGGCTTCCCACTCCGATGATGTCCATCTGCAAAGCGACGTCATCATAGTAGTGCGGCCGGCGAACCAGATTCAGGAAAGACCGGCCAGCAAGGAACAGGAAATCCTGGAAGGACGCTACTAGCGTCTTCAGGAAGTCGAGCAAACAGGTGCTCCCCGCGCCGGCCTCGGCTTCATGGACCGATGCTAACATAGGCAACCTATTGGATTAGAAAGAGGCTTCGGCGGGGACGGACTTTTCGCTTTCGTTAGACTTTTTGTCGACCGAGCTGATTTCGTAGCGGTAGGTTTTGCCGTGCTCGATCTTTCGATCGCTGTAGGCGGGCAAGGGCACAAGCGCACCCTGGCGCTCGAAAGGCGCGCCGTCTACCGAGCGGTAGACGTAATACCCTTGCAGGTCGGGTTCTGGGCTGCGCTGCCAGGAGACTTCAATCGAATCGGGTCCGGGTAAGGCGGTCACTCCGGCAGGGACTGAGGGCGCGAACGTGTCAATCAGCGTGATCGTAACGACGCTGGATGGAAGGCTCTCCGCCGAGCCCTGAGACGCGACTACGGTGTAACGATATTCAATATCAGACTGCGCGGCGGTATCAACGAAGTGGGACTGGTCGGTCGTGCCGACGGCAATCGGCTGTTTATCGGCGTCAGACTGCCGGGAGATGCGATACGTTAAACCGGCGCGCTGGGCAGGCCAACTCAGCGCCACGCCTTGAGCGGTTGCTTTGGCTGTTACGGCGGGCGGCTCGAGCGGCGCGACCACGTCCAACGAAACGCGGTTCGACCACGACGAATAGCGGTCGTGCTTTACGGCGGTGCGCACCGCGACTACAACGTGCTGCGCTTTGAAGGCGGCCGCCTGGATCTGGGTTGAAATCGAAACGGGCTGTGGATCGTTAGGATCGTTAGGCGGCGGGAGTGGCACCGGATATTGTTTGGCGGTGGGCATCCAGGATGCAAAGTCGAAGGGAGTAGCGGCGGGCCCGATTCGCAAATCGATTTCGGAGAAATTCTTGATCGCCACTTGATCGGTGGTGCGTGCTGGAATCCGGAAAGTAACATAGAGCCGATCGCCGCGCTCGACCACGGCCAGGTCGGTCACAGCATTCGGTATCAAGGGCGAGGGAGGAAGGACGGGACCCACGTAGCCGCAACCGGACAGCACGGCGAACAGGCAGCAGGCCGCGAGGAAAGCAGCGCGCACTACAGGATATACCTGCTGAGGTCCTGGTCCTTGACGATTTCCGAGAGCTGCTTCCGGACGTAGACGGCGTCGATGCGGATATTCTTCTTCTTGAGATCGGGTCCGTCAAAGGAGATGTCTTCGAGCAGCTTCTCCATAATGGTGTGCAGGCGCCGCGCACCGATGTTTTCCGACGACTGATTCACCTCAGCGGCGATTTTCGCGATTTCAATCAGAGCATCTTCGGAAAAAGTCAGCTTGATGCCTTCGGTGTCGAGCAAAGCCATATACTGCTTGACCAGGGCTGACTTCGGTTCCTTCAAAATGCGGATGAAATCGGCTTCGCTGAGAGATTTCAGCTCGACGCGGATCGGGAAACGGCCCTGCAACTCGGGAATGAGATCCGAAGGCTTAGATACGTGAAAGGCGCCGGCGGCGACGAAGAGAATGTGGTCGGTGCGCACGAAACCATGGCGTGTGTTGACCGTGGTTCCTTCGACAATGGGAAGGATGTCGCGCTGCACGCCTTCGCGGCTCACATCGGGACCGTGGCCGCCCTCGCGTCCGGCGATTTTATCGATTTCGTCGAGGAAGACGATGCCGTTGCGCTCCACGCGCTCGAGAGCGATGCGCGTGACCTGGTCCATGTCGACTAGCTTCTGCTCTTCTTCCTGAACCAGATACTCAAGCGCTTCGGAAACGCGCATATTGCGCTTCCGGGTGCGGGGTCCGAACAAGCCAGGTATGACATCTTTCAAGTTGATGTCCATCTCCTCCATGTTGCCGTTGGTGGAGACCTCGAAGGTTGGCCCGCGCTCTTTGACGTCGACTTCGACGCTGCGGTCATCCAACTTGCCGGCCCGCAGCTTTTCGCGGAGCTTCTCGCGGGTGCGCTCCACGCTATCGGGCGATTCGGGTTGGGGCGGCATGAGCAGATCGAGCAGACGATCCTCGGCAAGCTGCTCGGCGCGGTCGGCTACCTGATCGAGACGCTCTTCACGCACCATGTCGATCGATACGTCGACCAGATCGCGGATGATCGATTCGACGTCGCGGCCGACGTAGCCCACTTCGGTGAACTTGCTCGCCTCTACTTTGAGAAAGGGGGAATTGGCGAGCTTCGCGAGGCGGCGAGCGATCTCCGTTTTACCGACACCGGTGGGCCCAATCATGAGGATGTTCTTGGGCATCACTTCTTCGGCCATTTCGGGCTCGAGCTTTTGCCGGCGAACGCGGTTGCGGAGGGCGATGGCTACGGAGCGTTTGGCGGCTGCCTGGCCGACGACGTATTTATCCAGTTCGGTGACGATTTCGCGTGGGGTGAGTTCGTCGAGCAGCGGCGCTTCGTCGGACGATTGCTGGGGCAGATAGATCACCATTAGCCGAGTTCCTCGTAAGTGATATTTTCGTTCGTGTAAATACAAACTTCGGCGGCAATCTTCATGGATTTTTCGACCACTTCGCGGGCGCTCAAGCCGGTATTTTCGAGCAACGCCAGAGCGGCGCTCTTGGCGAATGCGCCGCCCGAGCCGATGGCGGCAACCGCGCTATCGGGTTCGATGACGTCGCCAGTTCCACTCACAATATAGATGTTTTCGACGTCGGCCACGAGCAGCAAAGCTTCTAGGTGGCGCAGCATGCGATCGGTGCGCCACTCCTTCGCCAGTTCGACGACGCTGCGCGGGAGATTGCCACTATATTGTTCGAGTTTTGCTTCGAAGCGGCCGAAAAGGGCGAAAGCGTCGGCGGTCGAGCCGGCAAAACCGGAAACGATCTTGCCGTTGTAAAGACGACGGAGCTTGCGCGCGCCACTCTTGAGGACTTCACTGCCAGCGGTGACCTGGCCGTCGCCGGCGAGGACAACTTTGCCGTTGCGGCGCACGCAAAGGACCGTTGTCGAACGGATTTTTGGAGTCATGGAGCGTAAAATGAGCGTGGTTTCGCGGCGCGCGTGTCCGCACGGAACGCGGCTCTGAAACGGAACTTTCATTTGAACATAGAGGCAAATCAGTTCTCCACCGACATTTTGTCGACAAGGGGGGATCTTTATGGTAGGTATTTGTCAAATGGGGAAGAAATTTGCTGGAAGGCGCAGAGGAGATCGCCAGAAATGAGCTTCCGTGTTGAGTGTGGATGGCCGGCCGATGAAGCAGGATGTGGGAGATCGATAGAGGCAGATTTACGACCAGACATTTCATGTGCTGAAACACCGGTGAAACGGCGTTCAGAAGATCGAATTTGGGTCTGACCTCGCCAACCTCAAAACAAAAACGATCGCGCATTCACCGGATGAATCGCGAAAATCCTCGAGGACGGCGCGATCCCTTTTGCCGCTCCGCTTCAAAGATCGCGCGTAGTTCCGGGTTGTAGCAAAAAGCTATATGAGCTGCTTCCACCAGCATTGCTCGGACCCAACGATTGCGCCGTTTGGAGAGCGGGCCGCGCTTTTGTATTCCCGCGGCGGCACGCTCTGCCGAGCACAATCCGCAATAGGTGATGGCGCGCCGCTCATTGCCTAGCCGCCTCTCCCCAATATGCGCGCGGCCGCCCTTGCAAATGCTTTGAACGCGGAATTCCTTGCAAACGCAGGCACTAACAAATACTCGTTTCGAAGGCCGCACACTCGACTATTTACAGGCCGGCAATGACAATCGGCGAAATCCCTTGAGGCCCAAAAAACCCAGGAGGGCTAGGGCTCCTAGCGCCAAAGAAGATGGCTCTGGAACAGGCGCGGTCACGACCTCCTCATCGGATTGGAGGCGGATTGTTGTTTGGACGCCATTGAGATTCGTCAGCGTTGTGATTATTTGGAGGCCGCCGGTTTCAGTGAGGCCTATCGTTTCCGGGCTGAGCGGCTGGAGCGAAATACCTGGAGTGGCGCTGGTGAGACCCAGGGTGATTTGGTCCGGGTTTTCCGCGGGCACCGTAATTGTGAACCTGTCACTGACGATCGTGTGAACCGCGTCGTCATAAAGATTGACGTCGATGACTTGAGGGGTGTAGGCGCCGTCGTTTAGATTTGCCCCAATGCTGATTGTTTCGCTTCCAGGAAATGTGGCAAGAATACTCCCGTCGATGATTCCTCGTGTTCCTCCTCCGCCAGGTAATTCGATGATGTCCATGGTGTGACTGGCGGCGTCGATTTGCGTGGGAAGAATGCAAAGGCCCAGTCCGACCGTAAGTGTGCTGATCCGTAAGTTCAACAAGTTATTTACTCCCCTTGTTCTCGCACCTATAGCTGTAACACTGCTTTGGGAGTGAGCCAATGTTCTAGTTGTAAACCTCTTGTAAAAACAACCGGCGGACTCTGCGGCGTTATGGCGCCGGGGTGAGGCCGTGGCGGCGCATCACGTCGGCGAGGGCGGCGGGATCGGGCGGGCCGCCGGCTGAGGCCTTGAGTACTGCGGCGATTTCGCGGAAGTAATTAGGGCCGAGGATGCCGGGGCTGACGATTGCGAGCATCTTTGCGTCCGCGTCGCGAGGGTTGTCGAAGCGGTGGACAATGCCACGCGGTATGAAGAGCACTTCCCCCCGCCCGAGGTCTGTCTTTTGACCGTTCAAGGTAAACGTCAGCACTCCCTCGAGCCCATAGATGGTTTCGTCGTAAGCATCGTGACTGTGCGCGGCAGGCACCTTCGCTCCGGCCGCAACATGAAACTCGAAGATCGCGACAGAACCGTGCGATGCGTCGCCTTCGAGCAGGAATCGGATCGCTAATCCTCCGATCCTGATTTTTTCACTTCTGCCCTTGGCTCCGATCATTTACCTTATGGATTCACAGTGTGGAAGCGGCCGAACCATGCCGCCTTGCCGACGACGTGGCCGTCCATGGCTTTGAGGATCTCCTCGCGCGTCGTATTGGCTGGCAGATCTAACTTCGTATCCAGAGCGTAAAACTCGAACACGTAATGGTGAATCGGGCCGGGACCAGCGCCAGGGCCGAAATAGGCTGGCGGCTTGCCGCCACGGGACGCGATGCCCGGACCATTGCGCGTGCCATCAGGCAGGTCGCCGGATCCCAATCCTTCAGGAAGGCCTTTGGCGGTCCCGGGTATGTTGAAAGCGCTCCAGTGAAGAGTGTCGGTGGTGGTCTTGTTCGCGGAATTTTCTACGTCGTGAAAAATTACCGCGTACGTCTGGAGGCCTTCCGGCGCGGTGGCCGGATTTGTGCCCAGGTTCCAATGGAACTCAAATGCCGGTGACTTGTTGTCGCCACGGGCGGCATTTTTCATGGGAATTTCTCCGCCATCCGGCCATGCCGTGGTGGTGACCCAAAGCACTAAGCGAGGGGCCGGCCGGGCGGGGGGCGCCTGAGCTATGGCAGCGGCGGATAACGATGTGACGATGAGGGCCGAAAGCAGAGGCCGTTGCATTACGTGCGTTAGCTTCATTCGCGTTTTCTCCTCGAGAAAATCTATCTTCCGAATTTCTCATTTTGTAGTCTATACGAGGCGAAACGCTTCTCCTATGTATTCTATGTGGGGCTCTGCGCTCAGATGCTCGAGCGGCTTACGTTTTCCGGGAAAAGATAATTAGCGAGGAGCCGCGCCTGAAGCCCACACCGAAACGATCAGGAATTTGATAGAATCCCCGACGGATTTCGCATAGAGAAGGGGGATCCATATGGCGAACATCAAACCGAATCGATACGTTTTACAGAGCAGCGATGGAAATACGAAGGTCGATTACGAGACTTCCAGTTTCATCGGGCAGCCAGCTTTGAACCTGACCCAGGGACCAGGCGGTCCGATCAGACACTTTACCGGATCGCAAATCCGCACGCGCAACACGGAGATCGGAAGCTTAGTTACCGTCACGACTCAACTGACGGTTGACACAGGCTCGACTTCGTTCAGCGTTCTGATTCCGGCGATCAGCCTTACGGCCACTTCCGATCACAAGACGTTTGGGACGGAAGCGATTGTCACTTCCCACACCGGCCCGAATTCGGTTCCATCGACCGGCGTGCACGAAAGGTATCAATTCATCCCATTGCAGGGCGAAGCCACGTTTGTGATGTCGTTGCTCGAGCCGGTGGTTGGAACGCTTACGAAGGCTGCGAAGACGTAGCAGGTCCGAGGTGACCCAGGCGGCCAAGGTCGCCGTGGAAGAAAATGCGGTGGATGCCGTTGTCGGCGATGGCGAGGAGGAGAGCGGCGAATGGAGCGCCTTCCTGGTAAAAGACAACGGCGGGCTGGCCGTTGAGCTCGTGCAATTCGATTTGCAGGTCGGCGCTGCGGGCGGTGGCGGCAACGAAAGCTGCGATTTTGCGAGCTCCGTGAAGCGGTCTCGGAAGATTGCGAAGTCCACGAACACGCCTGCCTTCGGGACCGCCATCGGTGATCATGACGGCATCCTCGGCCAGCATGGCGATGAGGGCGTCGAGGTCGCCAGCCAAGGCGGCCTGGGTAAAGGCGCCCAGCAAGCGATGGTGCGCTTCCGGTGAGGCAGAAAACAAGCGCTTCTCGGCCGCTACGTTTTGCCGCGCGCGTTCAAGGAGCTTGCGGCAGGCGGGTTCGCTCTTGTCAACGAGCGCCGCAATCTCTTCATAATCGAACTCGAAGACATCGCGCAGCAGCAATACGGCGCGCTCAGCGGGAGTAAGGCGCTGGAGGACAACCAGGAACGCCATCGAGATCTGATCGAGCATTTCCACGCGGCCGATACCTCCTTGCTCGAGATCGACGGGCTCCGGAAGCCGATCGCCGCGACTTTCCTCGTGGCGCGATTTCGCGGAATCGAGTTCGTTGAAACACAGCCGGGTTACGAGTTTGACCAGATAGGCGCGCGGTGAAGCCACGTCTACGTGGCGGCCGCTCCAGCGCAGCCAGGCTTCCTGCACCATATCTTCGGCACGCGCGAGATCGCCGAGCATGCGGTAGGCATGCGCCACGAGCAGCGCCCGATGCGATTCAAATGCCGCGAGATCGTCAGCGGCCGAACGCGCGGTCAAAACGGCCCATCTCCATCCGCAATCTAATCACGACGCCAATCCGACTATTTCGCCGACGTGAGACCGGCGCTCGACCGAATCCAGCAGAAACGCCGCCACCGAACGGTAGGACATGGCGCGGCTTCCGGGCGGCAGGCGATTTCGAAGCGCTTTGAAGCTTGCGTTCTCGGAATCGATCAAACGAGGCGGGCGTGCGATTGTCCATTGCAAACCACTCGCCTGTACGATGTCCTCCATCGCGCGGAGGTCGCGTGCATGACGCTGCAGAAGCCATCTGAAAAAGGCAAAGTAGAGTCCCTTTTCTGGGAATAGGACGGCGGCGGAAATAATCGTAAGACGCGCGACGCCGCTGGCGGCCATGGCTGTTTACGGTGGCGCGCGCACAATCAGCAACTAGCGTGCTTGGGCGAAACGCTTCGCGCGGAGGTGGACCGATGGCCGAGAGCACTGCGTCGTGGCCAGGGAGCGCGGCTGACATGGCTTCGGGGCGGAGGGGGTCGCCAGGGACGATGGTGAGCGACGGGGCAGGCTTTAGTTTCTGGGGCGATCGGACGAATGCGGTTACTTTGTGTCCGCGCGTTCGGGCGAGGTTCACGATCTCGGTTCCCGTTCGTCCGGTAGCACCGAGCACAAACAGTTTCATACTTCCGAGACAGGATAGCCGGGCAATTTGTGACCGCGGGCGGCTACCGGATTTCCGCCGCCAGCGCGCGGTCGGAGCGGGTAAATATGAGGCGGCGCTGTGCGGCTTTCCGCATCTCAGCATCCCCGAAGTTCGCGGTCATTATGCCTTCCGGGGAGTGCGCATTGCTATTCAGCAGCATATGTCCTATTTCATGGGCCAGTACGCAACCGAGAAGCCTTCCAAAATCGACGAGGCGCCCATACACCGCTTCCGCCGCGCGTACGCGAGAAAGGAAGATCGCTCCCCGGTTGCCGTGGATCGCGTCCAGGACTGTGAGCCCAAGGGCGTGTTTCGTGACACCGTCCGCGGCGGGCGCTATAAGGGTGCGCATCTCGAGCGCTGGGGCTGAGGAACTTGCGGCCCACTCCACGTGCACACAGAGCGACTTCAGCACGTACGCTGCTTCTTGCTGCGCTGTCATCATCACGCTCGGATTGACAGCAGCCTCGTTAATCAGCCGGATCGGCACGGTGCGGAGTGCGCCGCAATCGGCCGCTGCGAGTTGAAGCGACAGACCAAAAGAGAAGAGCACGAGCGTTTTGAGAAGCATGGCCCGGAGTCTAGGCACAGGCGCGGCGGGGCGGGATTAGCTATGAGCGATCTCTCGTCTTCGGCTGAAACCTCCTAAAAACAGTCATTTGCGCATGCGTGTGACTGGAGTATGATTTAGCGCATGCAGCGTTTTGGACCCTTCGAGGTGGACTTCTCGACGTCCGAGCTGCGAAGAAGCGGCAGCCGGGTGCGTGTTCAAGAGCAGCCATTGCGCCTTCTCGAAGTGCTGTTGCAGCAGCCGGGCGATTTGGTCACCCGCGAGCGGCTTCGGGAAGCTCTCTGGCCTTCGGACACTTTTGTTGATTTTGAACGGAGTCTGAACGCCGCTGTCGCCAAGCTCCGGCAAGCTTTGCATGATTCGGCCGATCGGCCGGTGTATGTCGAGACGGTTGCGCGGAAGGGTTACCGGTTTATCGCGCCTGTCACCGAGGCAGCTGCTCAGGTAGCCGGTCAGACGGCCGCTGCACCAGCACCCGAACAAGCGACTACAATGCCGCGCCGGCGAATTGCGCTTCTCACTTCAATAGCGGCCGTGTGTGTCTGCGCGGTCCTCTTCGTGTGGGTGAAGTTCAGGGGAGAGGAGGCGCCTAGACGCAGCGAGGAAATGCGTTTCACGGTTGCGATGCCGGCAGGAACACAAATGGCCGGCGCACCCTTTGAACCGAACATGGCGATCTCACCGGATGGGCGAACACTGGCGCTTGTCGTTTCACCACCCGGTAGGACACGCTCCATATGGCTGCGCCCGCTGGCATCCGAAGACGCACGACACCTAGACGGAACAGAGGGAGCTTCCCTGCCTTTTTGGTCTCCGGACGGCCGGGAGATTGGGTTCTTCGCCGGCCGCCAACTCAAACGTGTCGGGGCCTCGAACGGACCGGTCCACGTATTGTGCGATGCAGTTGAGTTTGCATTTGGCGCAAGCTGGGCCCGAGGAGATACGATCCTCTATTCAGCGGGTGGTCCGCTGTACACCGTCAATGCGGCTGGCGGCCCGTGCAAGCAGTTGACACGCTTGGATAAACCTCGGGAGTTTCGCCACGCATGGCCACAATTCCTACCCGACGGGCGGCGGTTCATCTATTACGCCACGACAGCGGATAATGCCAAGAACGCGACGTATCTTTCATCTCTAGATGGTGACCATCGGGATCTGGTATTGACCAATGGATCCAGAGCTCTGTTTGCTCCTCCTGACAACCTTCTATTCGTTCGCAACGGCATATTGTTCGCGCAAGTGTGGAACTTGCGGCGCAACCAGGTCCGTGGCGAAGCGGTTACGCTGGCTACTAACGTGAACGCCTTCACTGTAGGAACATCCGCATTTTCAGTTTCAGAGAACGGCGTCCTCGTCTATCGAAGCGGCACTAATTTCCAAACCCAGCTCGTGTGCTACAGCCGCGCGGGCAAGCGTCTCAGGAACATCGGCAAGAGCGGGGAATACATGCAGATCGCGTTATCGCCCGACGAGAAGACTGCGGCACTGACCGTTAATGTCTCACCAGGAAAAGCAACGGCCTTGAGGATCTGGCTGCTAAGGCTGGACACGGCGGTGATTTCGAGATACGACTTCGAAAATGCGTCTAATGCGGATCCGGTTTGGTCTCCGGATTCACGCCGTATTGTTTTTGCGTCGTTTAAAGGGGACGATCTCTACACTGAATTGTTGGAATGGACGGTCGGGGAAGAAAGGCCCAAACTTCTGCTCTCCGACGGAAAAGAGAACAAACCCGACGATTGGTCGAGCGACGGCAGATTTGTTCTATACCGGCGTGACGATCGCCTGGCAATGTCCGTTCCGATCGAGCAAGGGGCGCAACCAATTGCAACCGGCGATCGCGATTTCATGAAAGATCAATTGCATCTGTCGCCCGATGGTACTCGTGTTGCCTATAACGCCATCCGAGCCGGGAGGCAGGAGGTCTTCGTTGCCGCCTTTCCGTCCTTCAGTGGAACCGTTCAGGTCTCCGGCGAAGGCGGCGTGCAGCCGCTCTGGAGCAAGAATGGGAAGGAGTTGTTCTATCTTGCAGCCGACAAAAATCTGATGTCCGTCCAAATCAAGCCCGGTGCCTTGATTGACGCGTCTGCCCCGAAGGCGCTCTTCAGGACATCCCTGAGCGGCGCGTACTGGGGCAGCGAATATGCAATATCGGGAGACGGGCAGAGGGTTTACGTTCTCGAGTCCGTTGCATCGCAGGAGGATAGTCTCCATGTAATAACAAGATGGGACGGGAAAGATGGCCGCTAGTGGAACGCCTATGATAAGTTGAGCTGAAATGCGCTTTTCCGCTGTATGGACGACCTGTGTTTTGGTTGCGGCTCTCGGTCTATATGGGCAAGGGCAAACCACGGAAAGCAAGAGCGCGCAAGCTAATGAAGTGAAGGGAACGCCGCCGCGCGCAACGCCGAGCGATTATCAGGCCCATGCTCAAGCAGGCACCGTGACGGTTGCGGCCGAATTCATGGGGCACTCGGTACCCAGGCTGGAAGGGCCGCTCTCGACGGAAGACTATGTAGTGGTCGAGACGGGATTGTACGGGCCGCCAGGCGCGCAGATCAAGGTATCGCTTGAGGACTTTTCTCTGCGCATCAACGGGAAGAAGACGGCTTTGCCAAGCCAGTCCTATGTATTGGTGACCAAGTCTCTTAAAGACCCCTCATGGGTGCCGCCAGAGCCCGCTGAGCCGAAATCGAAATCGAGTTTTGGGACGGGCGGACAAGGCGATAATCCACCGCCGGCGCCGGTGCATGTGCCGTTCGAACTACGGCGCGCGATGGCACTGCATGTGCGAAGAACCTCAATGCCCGTGGGAGAACACACCCTTCCCGAGGCCGGGCTGCTTTTCTTCCAATACCGGGGGAAGACGGAGAGTATTCGTTCGATCGAGTTGATTTACGCGGGTCCGGCCGGTGAAGCCACGCTGAACTTGCAGCCGTGACCGGGCAAACGCCGATTGTGGGCTGAAGCCCACGACTTGAGTTTGGACATCTTCGAAGCACCGATTGGCGAGCCGAGCGGTGAACTGACCACCGGAAAAAGCTGCCACTCCGTCGCGTTCCGGTCTCACTTCTACGAGGAGCGCGTTACACGTCAAGTTCCGGCGAAAATGTCTAGTTTGCGAGTGGCCAAGCGTGTGGACACAATCGTTAAAGGCCAAAGTTTTTGAGCCGCATTCCTCCTCTGTTCGCTTGCGCAACAGCCCGTCCCACGAATGGACAGGGCCCAGACCAGCGCGGCCGTATCGGTCCCAAAACAACAACAGTTTCAGCCGAATTGCTGCCCAGCCATCTGGAGCGCCACTTGCTCACCTTTCAATCACTCTCAAACCATGCCCTTCTTGCGGACCTTGTTGAAGGCTTTCATCCTTTTCGCGCCGTCCACTTCAGAAAGGCCGGCCGTAATTTCGCGGCCGTCGGTATCAAAGCGGAGCGACAAGACGACACGCCAATGTCGCTCGAAAGGCTCTAGGGCCGGAACTGAGGTCATGCGGGATATGTCTCACAGAGAACTTCTGTTAACGAATCTGCTGGTTTGCTTGTCGGTTTCGTTGCCGGTGCGGGCGCAAAGCCTCGATCAGTTAATTCCACAGAATGTTCTGTTGAAACAGATGAGTTACCGCGGCCGTTCGGCGGTGCAGATGATGGCGGATGCCGACAGCGCCAACGGCTCTTCGTACGCAATTCTCAAGGGCAGCAGTTTCCAGGACGGCACGGTCGACGTCGATATGGCGGGCAAACCAGCCGCGGGAGCCGGACCGGGAGCGCGGGGATTTATCGGCATAGCGTTTCGCGTCCGAGATGGCAGTTACGAGTACATCTATATAAGACCTACGAACGGCCGCGCCGATGATCAGGTACGCCGGAACCACTCGACGCAATACAGTTCCTACCCAGACTTCGATTTCGCTCGTCTGAGGCGAGAGTCGCCGGAGAAATACGAATCCTATGTGGATGTTGAGCCCGGCGAATGGACAAAATTCCGGATCGAAGTCGACGGACGCAAAGCGAGGCTCTACATTAACGCTGCGGAACAACCGGTGTTGCTGGTGAACGATCTGAAGCTGGAGCCGCAAGCCGGTGCGATCGCGCTCTGGGTTGGCCCCGGCACGGAAGGCTACTTTTCGGGCCTGAACATCAGACCGAATTCTTCGCACGCGCTCGCTTCGGCAGCCGCTGGTACGAAACAAATCTATTTCGATACTGCCCATGGCGAGGCGCGCTGGCCATCTCAGATGGAAGAGATCGGTGGCCGGCTCAGCTACAGGCTCGGGAGCGGCACTGGCAGGATCACCCCGGAGGCGCTCAGAGGCAGCCAGTTGGTGTACCTGCGGGCACCGAATCAGGCATTTCAAAATTCAGAAAAACAAGCCATCGTCGCTTTCGTAAAGGCGGGTGGATCACTGCTGGTTGTGCTTGATGAAGAGCAGCGCCAGAAGCTGGCAGTCGTCGGAATGAATGACATCATTGCGCCATTCGGTCTGAAGTTGTCCGGCGATACGCCGCATATTGTGAACACAGGTGCTATCGCCAAGGCGGGCGAGATCAATAAGGCTGACCGCGAAGTGCCCTATGACGGCGGCCGTCAGGTCTTTGGAGGCACACCGTTCGCCTACCAGTTGGATCGCGACGGCAAACCCGCCCAGCCGTACGCTGCCTACGCGAAGCTTGAGGGCGGCGGAAGGGTTGTCGTCATGGCGGAGGGCATGGCGAGTCTTTTCCTGGGCATTCCAGACGCGGTACGTCTCACGGTTGACCCGGACCACCCGAAATGGTGGGGCAAGGACTCGCCCGTTTTTATGGAGGAAGTCCTCGCCTGGCTGCTGGCGCGGTAGTTGAGCTCGAGATTTCCCGTCACTCCCGTTTCAGCGCGATCACCGGATCGATGTGTGCCGCGCGCCGAGCCGGCCTATAGCTCGCCAGAGCCGCTACCGTCAACAATCCGGCACACACCGAAACCAATGTCCAGAGATCCGTCGGCTTCACTTCGTACAAAAACGCCTGGAGCAAGCGCGTCACAGCCGGTGCACACGCGTGACTTCCGTGAAGGGTTGGCGATGGTTCTCCGGCGGCTCTGCCTAACAGATCCTGCTCGTAATATCCAAACTCCAGTCGTGGGCTGAAGCCCACGACTGCGCGCTGAAGAGCGCGCCACACGGCTGGCTATAACCACCTGAACTTCTTCAGCATTCCGAGTAATAGGAGCGTGGAGAGGACCATTATGCCGACCACGATCCATACTCCCGCCTGCGAGTCCAGAAATGGAATGCCTTTCACGTTCATGCCGTAGATTCCGGAGATGACGATGGATGGCAGGGCGATTGTGCTCATGACGGTGAGCACTTTCATGACTTCGTTGGTACGATTCGCGACGCTCGAGAGATAGACGTCGAGGGTGTTGCTGAGCAGATCGCGGAGCATTTCGATGGCATCCAGATTGCGGGCGACGTGATCGTAAATGTCGCGGAAGAACGGGCCGAGATCGGCCGGCAGGAAGGGTCCGGCATCGCGCTGCGTAAAGAGGCTGACGTCCCGGGTGTTCACGAGCACGCGGCGCAGTTCGATGAGCGCACGCTTGAGTCGAAAGACCTCCTGCAGCACGTCCGGGCGGGGACGATCAAGCACCAGGTCTTCAATTTCGTCGATGCGGTCGTCGAAGCGATCGATGGCAGCCAGATAGGAATCGGTGATGGTGTCGAAGATCGCATAAAAGATTTTGGCAGGTTCCTGGTCGGGGCCGGCGCGGCGGGCCCGGCTGAGCGCATCGCCGGTGGCGTGGCAACCGGGATCGCTGACGGTGATGCAGTAATCGCGACCGATGAAAATGCAAAGGTCGGCGATGCGCAGCTCGGTTCCCTCCTGAATGGTCACCGGCTTGAGGACTACGAAGATATAGCCAGCGCCTTGCTCGGCCTTGGCGCGCTGGCCGGGATGACGGCAATCCTCAATGTGCAGAGGATGCAGGGAATAGCGGTTCGCGAGATCGTCGAGCTGTGTGTCGTTCGGGTCAGTAAGTGCGTACCAGGGCAAAATGTCCTCCGGCGACTCTAATTGCAAAATACGATAGGCCGCTATGCTAGCGTATCTGTTTAGGGGAAGTACGCCGGGAGTCGTACTGCGCCCGGCGCGCGAGGCAGTCCGCCGCCCTCCCTATAAAAAAGCTTAAGTTCCGCATGGACTCTACGTTACAGGCCCTTGTCGCCCTCCTGATCAAATCCATACCGACGATTGTCTTTTTTATTCTGCTGACTTGGTATTTGAAGAAGGTTTTCTTCCAGCCGATGGCGAAGATACTCGAGGAGCGCCGCAGGCAAACGGAGGGCGTGCGGGAGCTGGCGCAGCGCGCTTTTGAAGCGGCGGATAAGAAGAAATCGGAATTCGAGCGTGCGCTCGATCTTGCGCGCGCCCAGATCAATCAAGAGAACGAGGCGCTGCGGCGGCAATGGACCGAGGAGCAGGCCCAGCTTATTGCACGGGTACGGGCGGAAGCCGGCGAGCGGATTGAACAAGCGAAACGAGAGATTGCGGAAGAAGTAGAAACAGCGAAGGCCCAGTTGGACGCTTCGGTTGAGCGCCTGAGTACGCAAATCGTAGAATCGCTGAGCCGCAGGAGAGCCGCCTAGCGATGGGGTGGAGCCTTATCAACTTCGCGATTTTCGCGGCAGGCCTCGGCTACACGCTGGCGAAACTCGGGCCTGGCTTCTTTAACGCACGTTCGAGCGATATTCAGAAGGCCATTAAGGACGCCACCGGGCTCAAAATCGAAGCCGATTTCCGGTACTCGGAAATCGACAAGCGGATGGCGAACCTACCCGGCGAAGTCGAGCGGCTAAAGGCGGAGGCGCGCACCAATATGGATCGGGTGCATGAGCGGCTGCTGCGCGAAACGCGGGAAGAGGAAGAGCGGATTCAAGCGAGCACGGCGGCGGAGATCGAGGCCTTGCGCGGAGAAGGCATTCACCAGGTGCGGGCGACGGCGGCACAGCGGGCGTTTGGGCTGGCTGAAAAACGCTTGACGGAACGCTTCGCTTCGGGCGATTTGGAAGACACGCTGCACGATTTTGCGGAGCTGGTCGAGCGAGGGAAGAACTAGATGGCCGGGGCTCTGGCGGCACATTACGCGAACGCACTCGCCGATGCGGTTTTCGGGCCCAACGCGGGTTTGCCTGCGGAGGCGGCGGTTGCGCAACTGCGCGAGGCGGAGGCGCTGGTTTCCGGATCGAAGGAACTGCAACTGGCACTCGATTCGCCGGCGGTTGCGAAAAAGCGCAAGACGGCGGTGGTTGCGAAGCTCGCCGATATGCTCGGACTCCATCGGCTGGTTCGGAACTTTTTGCTGGTGGTGGTGGGCCATCGCCGGACGCGCGATTTGCGGGACATGCGGCAGCATTTCGAATCGGAAGTAGACGCACGTCTGGGGTGGGTCCCGGCGGACGTGACGTCGGCCAGAGAACTTGGCGAGCCGCAGCGACAGGAGATTGAGCGCATCCTGGGAAGCAAGCTCGGGAAATTCATTCGGGCTACGTACCGCGTGGATGCGGCGCTGATCGGCGGGCTGCGGGCTCGCGTTGCGTCCCGCGAATACGACGCGTCAGTGCGCGGCAAGCTCGAAAGCATGCGCCAAGCGCCTGGCGCGCCACTCGAATAAGGAGATCAAGCAAACTATGGCTCAAATCAGAGCGGATGAAATTTCGCGTGTGCTGCTGGCGGAGATCGAAAATTTCGACGCGGTGGCCAATGTCTCGGAAACCGGCTCGGTTATCAGCGTGGGCGACGGCATCGCGCGTATTTACGGACTGGAAAATGTGATGGCGGGCGAACTGGTCGAGTTCGGACCGGAGACCGTCGGCATTGCGCTGAACCTGGAAGAAGATCAAGTGGGCGTGGTGCTGCTGGGCGATTACGGCGACGTCAAAGAAGGCGATCAGGTGAAGCGCACCGGGCGCATCATGTCGATTCCGGTCGGCGACGCCATGATTGGGCGCGTGGTGAATGCGCTGGGCCAGCCGATTGACGACAAGGGGCCGATCGCAGACCACGCGAATTCAATGCGCTGGAGCGTCTGGCGCCAGGCGTAGTGGACCGGCAGCCGGTGAAGCAGCCGCTGCAGACCGGCATCAAAGCGATCGATGCGATGGTGCCGATCGGCCGCGGCCAGCGCGAGCTGATCATCGGCGACCGCCAGACCGGCAAGACCACGGTGGCGCTCGACACGATCATCAATCAAAAAGGCCAGGACGTCATTTGCATCTATGTCGCGATCGGGCAGAAGCGCTCGACCGTCGCGCAGGTGGTGCGCACGCTCGAAGAGCACGGCGCGATGGACTACACGATTGTCGTGGCGGCGACCGCTTCCGATCCCGCGCCGATGCAGTACATTGCGCCGTATGCGGGCTGCGCGATCGGCGAATTCTTCCGCGATACGCAAGCGCCACGCGCTTTGCATTTACGACGATCTTTCGAAGCATGCGGCGGCGTATCGCGAAATTTCGCTGCTGCTGCGCCGTCCGCCGGGACGCGAGGCGTTTCCGGGCGACGTGTTCTATCTGCACAGCCGCCTGCTGGAGCGCGCAGCCAAGCTGAACGATGAGAAAGGCGGCGGATCGCTTACCGCGCTGCCGTTCATCGAAACGCAGGCGGGCGACGTTTCGGCGTACATTCCGACCAACGTGATTTCCATCACCGACGGCCAGATTTATCTCGAAGGCGATTTGTTCAACTCGAACATTCGCCCCGCCATCAACGTGGGCTTGTCGGTCAGCCGCGTCGGCGGCAGCGCGCAGATCAAAGCGATGCGTTCGGTCGCCGGCACGCTTGCGGCTGGAACTGGCGCAGTATCGCAATCTGGAAGCGTTCGCGCAGTTCGGCTCCGATCTCGACAAGGCTTCGCAAGATCAGCTCAATCGCGGCAAGCGCTGGGTGGAAGTACTGAAGCAAGGCCCTTATTCGCCGGTTCCGGTCGAGAAGCAGGTGGCGATCATTTTTGCCGGCGGCAACGGCTTTCTGGACGATATCAAGGTGGAAGACGTGCGCCGCTTCGAAGCCGAGTTCATGCAGCTATCTGGACAACAGCAAGGCCGAGCCTGCTCGAGGCAATCCGCGAGAAGCGCGAACTGAACGACGACTTCAAGGCCCAGCTCAAGAGCGCGCTGACGAATTCAAGAAGTTTCAAGAGGCAGCTGCAAAAGGCGCAGATAGATGCCGAGTTTGATCGACATCCGGCGCCGCATCCGCAGCGTCAAGAACATGCAGCAGATCACCAAGGCCATGAAGATGGTCTCGGCGGCCAAGCTGCGGCGCGCTCAGGAACGCGCGATTGCGTCGCGCCCTTACGCGAATATGATGGACCGCGTGCTGGCGAATATTGCCGCTGGCAGCGGCCGGCAGCGATGAAGTGGCGGATCTGCCGCTGCTTGCAAGTGCGCGAAGAAAAGCGCATTCAGCTGATCGTCGTCTCGCAGCGATACCGGACTTGCCGGCGCGTTCAATTCAAATCTGCTGCGCTCGGCGCAGCGGTTTGTCGACGAGCGGCGACCGGGGCGGATCTGCGCATTGAAACCATCGGCCGCAAAGGCCGCGATTATTTTCGCAAGCGCCGGAATTTTACGCTGAGCGGCGAGCATGTCGGCATTGTGGAGAAGCCGAACATCGAAAAAGCGCGCGAGATCGCACACAAGATGATCGATCTCTACAGCAAAGCGGAGATCGACGCCGTTTACCTGGTAGTCAACGAGTTCAAGAGCGTGATGGCGCCGAATCTGGTGACGCGCAAGATCCTGCCGGTGGAACTGCCGGAGGGCGGCGGCGAGCAGATCGACTACATCTACGAGCAGCCGCCGCGCGAGTTGCTGAGCGTGCTGCTGCCGCGCTATGTCGAGATGTCGATTTATCGCGCGATGCTCGAATCGCTTTCGGCGTATCATGCGGCGCGCATGACCGCCATGGATGCCGCCAGCTCGAATGCGGGCGATGTGATCCAAAGCCTGACCTTGAATCTGAATCGCGTGCGGCAAGCGAGCATCACGCGCGAAATTATCGAAATTGTGAGCGGCGCCGCCGCGCTTTGAGTACTGGAGTTTTCTATGCCAGCAAACGGTGTAGTGGAAGGCCGCGTCGTTCAGGTGGCCGGCCCCACCATTGAAATCGAGTTTCCCGAAGGCCACGTGCCCAAGATCTACAACGCCATCCATGTCACCAGCGAAGGCTACGACGTTCCGACGAAGATCGACATCACGGCCGAAGTAGCGCAGCATATCGGCGAAGGCCGCGTGCGCACCATCGCCATGGAACCGACCGACGGCCTGGTGCGCGGCATGAAAGCGTTCGATCTGGGCGCAACCGATCACCATTCCGGTCGGCAAGCAGACGCTGGGCCGCGTGCTGAACGTGCTTGGGCAGCCGGTCGACAACATGGGCCCGATCGATACGGATAAGAGCGCCTCCGATTCACCGGGCGGCGCCCGAATTCGCGGAACAAGCGACCGAGCTTGAAATGTTCGAGACCGGCATCAAGGTCATCGATCTGCTCGAGCCTTATGTGCGCGGCGGAAAGATCGGCCTGTTCGGCGGCGCGGGCGTCGGCAAGACAGTCATCATTCAGGAACTGATTCACAACATCGCCATGAAGCACGGCGGCGTTTCGGTATTCGCCGGCGTGGGCGAGCGCACGCGCGAAGGCAACGATCTGTGGCTCGAAATGCAGGAATCCGGCATTGTCGATCCGCATGACTGGCAGAAATCGAAGGTCGCGCTGGTGTATGGCCAGATGACTGAGCCGCCCGGCGCGCGTCTGCGCGTGGGTCTGACGGGCTTGACGGTCGCCGAATATTTCCGCGATGAAGAAGGGCAGGACGTGCTGCTCTTCATCGACAATATTTTCCGCTTTACGCAGGCGGGTTCGGAAGTTTCGGCGCTGCTGGGGCGCATGCCTTCCGCCGTCGGTTACCAGCCGAACCTGGCGACGCGAGATGGGCGATTTGCAGGAACGCATCACTTCGACCAAGCGCGGCTCGATCACGTCCGTGCAGGCCATTTATGTGCCGGCCGACGACTACACCGATCCGGCGCCCGCGACCACCTTCGCGCACCTGGATGCGACTACGCAGCTTTCGCGCGCGATTTCCGAACTGGGCATTTATCCGGCCGTGGATCCGCTGGCGTCCACGTCGCGCATTCTCGACCCGAATATTCGTTGGCGAGGAACACTACGACGTCGCGCAGCGCGTGAAGCAGACTCTGCAGCGCTACAAAGACCTGCAGGACATCATCGCCATTCTGGGTATCGATGAATTGAGCGACGAAGATAAGCAGATTGTCGGCACGCGCGCGCCGTATCCAGCGCTTCCTGTCGCAGCCCTTCCACGTGGCCGAACAGTTTACGGGCCGCCCGGGCAAGTACGTCAAGCTCGAAGACACGGTGCGCAGCTTCAAGGAAATTGTGGACGGCAAGCACGATGCGCTGCCGGAGCAGGCGTTCTACATGCAGGGCACCATCGAAGACGTGCTGGAAGCGGCGCAGAAGATGAAGGGCTAGCACGGTGGCGGATACGTTTCAGCTCGAAGTCGCCACGCCCGAGCGGCTGCTCGTCGATGAGCAGGTGACCGAAGCGGAGCTGCCGGGCAAGGACGGCTATATGGGCGTGCTGCCGGGACACGCGCCGCTGCTGAGCGCGCTTGGGGCCGGCACGCTGACGTACAGCAGCGGCGGTGGGCAAAAAGTTCTGAAGATCGATGGCGGGTTTTTGGAAATTTTCGATAATCACGTGCGTGTGCTGGCGGATCACGCTGAGTTCGCGGGAGCTTGATTTCACTCGCGCAGCACGAGGACCGACCCAAGCCAAAATAGCTCAACCCGGCTGTTAGGGAGGATTTGGATGAGATCCACTGCGGCGATTGGCCTGGCGCAATAACTTTGCAGTTTCTGGATACCAATTGCTGTCGTTCACATGGCGCTACTATCCATTGAGAAGCCGCGATTTTAATATGCCTCGAAAATCGTGATCCTGTATTTTCCGGCGACCCTGTTTGGGGGCTAAGCTTATGCTTGGGAATTCAACCATGAAAAGCCGAAGATCAACTGGACGGACTAACACTGCCGCCTTCTGCAACCGGGCGAATCGATCACGAAAAGGCTCCGGACCGTTCTTCCTAAATCAGTGAAATTTGTAGCAGAAACGGGGTCGCAAGATGGAAATCAAGCTGTTCTGCTCCTATTCACACCGTGACGAACATTTGCGGGACGAGTTGGCAAAGCACCTGAAACTTCTGGAGAGACAAGGTCTCATCGAAAGCTGGCATGACCGTCGAATCGGCGCGGGCGAAGTCTGGAAGGAGGAGATCGACCGGAATCTCAGGGAGGCGGACATCATCCTGCTCTTGATCAGCGCAGATTTTCTCGCCTCGGATTATTGCTTCGATATCGAGATGAAAGCCGCCCTGGAGCGTCATCATGCGGCAAAGGCAGTGGTTATTCCTATCATCCTGCGACCCGTGGATTGGCATGCAACGCCGTTTTGCGGGTTACAAGCGCTGCCCAAGAATGGTAAGCCGGTGACTACATTCGACAATCTCGATACTGCGTTCGAGCAGGTTGCCACGAGTATCCGTGCAGCGATCGAAAAGGTGCTCAAGACTCGCACTGGACTGGCCGCGCCTGCCGAGGAATCGGCGCCGCCTTCACCGGGACTATCCGCCGCCCGCCTGGAGCCTATCACTAAATTGCTAACTCGATATGTGGGGCCGATTGCCACGATAGTGGTTCGCCAGGCGGCTGCGCGGTGCCAAGGCATGCCGGAATTGTGCGCGGCCGTCGCCGTCGAGATCGCCAATGTTCAGGACCGCTCCAGGTTTTTGTCCGAGGCCTGCAAAATAAGCGGGTAGCAGCCGCCTATCCTCCCAACATCCGCATGGCCTTCTGCAGGCTGATATAGGTTCGATTGAGCGAGGCCGTAAGCTCAGAAATCTCATCGCGGCCGCGGACCGGTATCTCGGCCATTTCCGTTTCTCCCATGCTCGCGCGGTTCGCAAAGGCGCTCAGACTCCGAACAGGGCGCAGCACGAAGACGTACAGGGCCCAATCGAGCACCCCTACCGTACACAAGAATAGAATCACTACGGCTATGGAAAGCTTCGTGAATGCTTGCTTGGCATCGGCAACGGGCACCGCAGTAGGCACGGAAACAACCCGCGCAGCCACTACGGTCCCCTTCTTCCATCCAAAACCATTCGACACGCCGTAAATCCGCACCATCGCTTTCGGCGCTTTGGCCGGTAGCCCATGGCACGCTATACAACTATCATCGGCGCGCAACGGCCGGGCAACAAAAAGCGATCCGCCGGTTGGCGTCTCGCGTTCGCCGACGATGTGGTCGATGTCGGGGTGGTTGCGAAATGTGTTAATGATATCGGCTTCCCAATCCACCGCGTGGTCCGCCGGGTTCGTGGGATTCATAGACGGCTCCCGGTAGGTATACTCAGTGAAGGAGCCTTGGCGCAAATACTGAAAAACCCGGGTTGCGGCAAAAGCGGGAACCGTTTCCGGATGGAAATGAGAGTTGGGTCGCAGTTCGCTTTCGAGCAACGGCTTGATCCGGTCCGCCGTATAGTCGCGGGTTGAAGTGGCGCCTTGCATCATCAGGTCCGCCTGCCGGATCACTTCGTTGCGAGCATTCTGCATAAGGAACCGATAGGCGTATACCTCGGTGACACCCCAACTACAACCGAAGATCAAAAACAGCAACAGATTCACCTTACCGAGCAGTCTCATCGATCTACAAGTCTAATGGATCTTTAAGACGACGTATCGATAATGTCAACGTTGGTTATTCGGAGCGTCCAGCCTTTGGGGAGAGTGGGAATCTCGACCGGCGCGTGAAGCAGACACTGCAGCGCTACAAAGACCTGCAGGACATCATCGCTATCCTAGGTATCGATGAGTTGAGCGACGACGATAAGCAGATTGTAGGGCGCGCGCGCCGTATCCAGCGTTTTCTATCGCAGCCCTTCCATGTGGCCGAACAGTTTACGGGCCCCGAGGGGAAGTACGTCAAGCTCGAAGACACGGTGCGCAGCTTTAAGGAAATCGTCGACGGCCAGCACGATGCCCTGCCCGAGCAGGCATTCTACATGGAGGGAACGATCGAGGACGTGCTCGAAGCGGCGCAGAAGATGAAGGGCTAGCGCGGTGGCGGACACGTTTCAACTCGAAGTCGCCACGCCCGAGCAGCTGCTCGTCGAGAGCAAGTGACCGAGGCGGAGCTGCCGGGTAAGGATGGGTATATGGGCGTGCTGCCAGGACATGCACCGCTGCTGAGCGCGCTTGGGGCCGGCACTCTGACGTACAGCAGTGGCGGTGGGCAAAAAGTTCTAAAGATCGATGGCGGGTTCTTGGAAATTTTTGAGAACCATGTACGCGTGCTGGCGGACCACGCTGAATTGGCGGGCTCTTGAGCCTGGTTCGTAGCTAATCAATTCGCAACGCCTGCTGTGGCGCAATACACAATGCCCGCCTGATAGGCGCAATGGACGCCACGATAATCGTAGCCACGATACACAACAGGCACCCGGCGAGCGTACTGGGATCGTGCGGCGCGACGCCGAACAGTTGCGAGCGGAGCAACGTGACAGCGGCGAGCGCGGCCGGCACCCCGATGAGCGTACCGAGGGCGATCATCGCCGCCGCTTCCGATACAAATAACCCGGCAATATCTTTCGCCGAAGCTCCCAGGGCAATCCGGATTCCCATTTCACGTGTACGCCGCGTTAGTGTGTAGGAAAGGACTCCATAAATACCCGCGGCGACGAGCAGCATAGCGAGCGCCGCGAATAATGTCGATAGAAACCCGAGCGCCTCCTGGGAAGAGAACGCGCCTTCGATTTCAGTCTGCAAGGTACGTATGGAAAGTATTGGAGTCTTGGGGTCGACATTTCGGATGGCCGTTCTCAAGGTAGGAAGCAGCGGCGCGCACGCGCCATCGCAGCGCACGAATAGCGTCAGGCTCGATGCGAGTAATTGCCCGGCATCCTGATACACAGTGTCCATGCTCGTTTGGCGGGGACCTTGGTCGCGAATGTCGGATACGACCCCGATCACAGGCAGTTTTCCGCCCTTGGGACGCAGAGACCGGCCGATCGGATCTTCACCGTGGAAATATGTTTTAGCCAGATGCTCGCTAATGATATAAACCTGCTGCTTGTTCGATGTGTCGGCGGCGTCGAAATCGCGGCCGGCTAAAATACGGGCGCCGAAAGTATCGAAATAGCCAGGATTGACACCGACCAAATTCACCTCGTACGGTGCGCCGGCTTCGAGCAGGGGGTCGAGCTTCGTCTTAAAATTGAGATTGATCCCGAATGCCGTAGCGGCGGCTTTCACGCCCGGAAGAGTGCGAACGCGGTCAACAACGCGCGCGTAGAACTGATTCGCCTGCACTCCGGTGTAACCACCCGTAGCGGGCCGGATGTCGATAGCCGCGATTTGATCGGGGCGAAAACCGAGATTGACTGTCTTCAGGTTGCGCAGCGTTCCGGCGAGTAGTCCGGCTGAAAGCACAACGATGAACGACAGCGCTATTTGGACAACGACGAAAGTCTTACGTAGGGCCGCTCCTGTGGGAGTGTTTCCGGTAGACGAGCCGAGCGGTACCGTGCGCGCGGCCTGGAGTGCAGGGGCCGCTCCAAACAGCAGCACGCAAATCGTGGACGTGACCGCGACGAACACCAGAACGGTCGCGTCAAGCGCGACGTGCAATTGGTGAAATTGAGGGGTCGTACGATTCAGAAACGAAAGCAGGATTCGTTGGATCGCATAGGCGACCGCGATGCCGATTCCCGTGCCGAATACCGCAAATAAAGCACTCTCGACCAACACCTGCGCAAGTATCCGTTTTGGTGAGCCGCCGATCGCGAGCCTCAGGGCGAACTCAGAAGACCGCGCCGATGTGCGCGAGAGCAGCAGTGTCGCAAGATTCGCACACGCGATGAGCAGGACGACTAGCGATACCGCCAGCAAAATGGATGCTGGTTTTGTGAACTTTGAAGAAGATTGCAATCCCGCGCTGCCGTCTACCAATTGAACGTCTGCCGGGCGATTGTCCAGCTTCACAGACTTGAGATAGGCGCGATTCAGGCCCGTCAATTGTCCCACTGCGGCAGCCCTTGTTGCCTCCGGCTTCAGCCGCGCGATGGCGGAAAAAAGGGAAAGCCGAGATTTCCAATCGAAATTTGGGATGCCGACAAAAGCCGGCATGTAGTCGATGAGGCGCGTAGCGGGAATCTGTAGATCTGCTGGCCGCTGCAAGTCCGAGCCGGCAAACCCGCGCTCGCTGACGCCTACTATCTTGTACGGGCGTGTATTCAAGCGAATGGTGCGTCCGATCACATCCTCAGCACCCTGGAACTGACTCTTCCACAACCTGTAACTGATCACGCAGGCCGGATCGCCCTCGGCGTTATCAAGGTCGTGCTGCGAAAGTAATCTGCCGCGCTCCGGGTTGATCTGTAGGGTGTGGAAGTATTCTCCCGTCACCAGCTCCGCGGAGATCCACTGGGGATGATCTCCGAACATTACACTGACATCGAGTGGGTGAGTTCCCAATAGCCCATCGGTTTCGGTTGCCTGCAGGTTCAGCTCATTTAATTGGCGATAGCTCAGGGTTAGCGGTTTGCCCGCGTTCTTGAGCACAACCAGCCGCGTCGCCTGGGGCACTGGCAGCCGCTTCAGCAGAATAGCGTTTACAAACGAGAACAGAGCGGCATTGGCCCCGATCCCGAGCGCGAGTGACAGCACCGCAGCGGCCGTAAAGCCCGGATTTTTGCGGCACTGCCGAAGCGCGAAGCGGAGGTCACGCCCCATATTTTCAATACTCCGAAAGCGAACCTGGTCGCGGTACCGCTCTTTCGCCGGTTCAACGGGTCCGAATTCGCGGCGTGCCGCTTGTAGCGCCTGGTCCGGCCTAAGGCCCTGTTCCGACTGCCGGGCCGCCAATGCCTGCAGATGCTCTTGAAATTCTTCATTCAAGCGGCACTCGCTCTTGCCGGGCCGGAGTGAAGCTAATAAACGCGCCAAAAATGAGCGGAACATCGTTTACTCCGCAGGCGCCAGAACACGCTGCATCACACCTGCAAAGCGTTCCCAGTTTGCTGTCTCTTCCCGCAATTGTTTTCGGCCGGCTCTGGTCAACGAGTAAAAGCGCGCTCGACGGTTGTTCTCCGATTCACCCCATTTCGACGTAATCCAACCCTTTTGTTCCAGACGCAGCAGCGCGGGGTAAAGCGTGCCCTGATTCAGCTGCAGGATGTTGGCCGATACCTGCTGAATGCGAACCGCAAGGCCATAGCCGTGCAGCGGACCCGGAGTTTCGAGCGTTTTGAGCACAATCAGATCGAGCGTGCCTTGAAGAATATCGGATTTGCTGGCGGGCATAGCTTATGTTGACATTCAACAAGAGTATGCCAGCGCTCTTGTTGAATGTCAACAGGTCGTCTCGCAATTGAGGACGAACTCGCGCCTGCGGCAATACGGACGCGGATATATGCTGAATGACAATCATGTTCCAGAATGTCGGGCCGGTGTCACGCGGCTACACGGAATCCTGGAACTTCGTTATCCAGCGCGAGCTGCCCTGGCACTTTTTGACTTCGATCGCCTATGTCGGCACACAAACGGTACACCAATTTGCGGATCTAGACGTGAATGCGGGAGTGCCTGGCGGCGCCACCGCGGGACAGCCTTTGTTTGCCGCGTATGGCCGCTCCGCGGTCACATGGGCCTGGAATGGTTACTTGAGCGCGAACTATCACGCGCTGCAAGTTTCGCTCGATCGGCGGCTCACCGGTGGCCTCACCATAAAGGGCGCCTATACGTTTTCGAAAGCCATCAACAGCACCGATGACGACGGCTGGGCCCAGGTGATGTTCAACTATCTGCCCGATCTGAAACGCAATCGCGCGCTGGCCGGCTACGACATCCCGCAAAATTTGCAGATCGCCACTGTTTACGAACTACCGTTCGGGTCCGGAAAGAAATATCTCACGAGCGGCTTGCCGCGCTGGATACTCGGCGGTTGGCAGGTGAATGGGTTGTTCTCAGCGCGTTCCGGTACGCCTTTTACGGTGACCGCGTCGGGAGCCGCGCTCAATGCTCCGGACAATACGCAAACTGCCGATCAGGTGAAGCCGAATGTCGAATTACTCGGCGGCGTTGGTCCCGGTCAACACTACTACGATCCGACTGCATTTGCGCCCGTGAACCAGGCTCGGTTTGGCACGTCGGGTCGCGATATTCTCTTCGGCCCGCATTGGGTCAATCTCGATCTGAGTCTTTTCCGCAGATTCCCAATCCGTGAGCGGCTACAGCTCGAATTCCGCGCGGAGGCGTTCAACTTCACCAATACTCCGCATTTCGATACCCCGAACACGAACGTGAACAGCTCGAGTTTCATGACGATTACCAGCGCCGAGCAGGATCAGCGTACGCTCGGCTTCGGGCTGCGGCTGTTTTGGTAAAAACGATGCAGCTTCCTACGAATGGGGAAACACGCGCACATCGATCCCATCCGCCGCGCGAATGAGCCGGTCCAGATCGCTGCCGAAGCACCGCTCTAACCAACTGTCCCGGCCTTTGTGCCCGACAAAGATCTGCGTAATACCCCGCTGCTGGGCAAACCGCAATAGTGTCTCGACCGGATCTTCGCCATCGAGCTCGACAATTTCCGCCCCGAGGCCACGCGCCATCTCCACAGCATCTTCCACGCGCTTACGCTGCTCCGGGGACCATTCGGGCCGATTCAAATGAGTGGCGATGAGCTCGCCGCGGAAACGATCGCGATTCCTGACTCCGCTGTCGAGCATGCGCTTTGAATCCGCGCGCGGCGATAGCCAGATCAAAATGCGCTCCTGCGTTCCCCAAAGTTGCTCGATGCCATGCCTTGCGGAATATCTCTCGAGCTGCTTGTCGACTACGTCGGCGGCCAGCCATAGCGCGATCTCACGCAATTCGGATAGCTGATGCTGCGTGAGCCTCCGCTTTCCGTCAGCCGCGGCGCCCATGCAGTTCTCTGGCGGCGCATCCACGACCACGATCTCGTCGGCGGTCTGTAAAAAGCTGAGCGGAACGGTGTCGGTAACGTGCTTGCCCGTGATGGCTTCGACCTTTTCGCGTTTCTCCTCGATATGCTGCAGATTCACCGAAGTGATCACAGATATACCCGCTTTGAGCAATTGATCCACGTCTTGCCAACGCTTGCTGTGAACGGAACCTGGCGGATTATCATAGGCCAGTCCATCCACCAGACACACCTTCGGAGCACGCGCCAGGATCAGCGGCATATCCATTACCGCCACGCCATCCACGCGTTTCAGTGGAATAATCTCCAGCGCCGCGATCGCCTGCGCGATATCCGCCGGCAGGTCCGGTTGGATCGCGCCGACCACGACGTCTTGACCGCGTTCGCTCCGGCGCCGGCCTTCGTCCAGCATGCGGAAGCTCTTGCCAACGCCCGAAGCGTAGCCGAGAAAAATCTTCAATCGCGCAGTCGATTGATCCTCCTCATCGGTCTGCACGTGCTGCAGTAGCTGCTCCGGAGTCGGCTTTCGTTCAGTGATCGCTGCCACATCTTGATTATCTCGTAAAACACCGAGGCTGGGTATTCACGCGGCTAGCCGGTAGAATTAAAGAGCCGCTCTACTCTTGAAACGATAGTCGGAAAAGGTTCACCATTAAGCGAAGATATCCAATCGGCGCAGAGTGCCGCCGGGATGGAGGCGTGGATTTCCGAGTCTGGGCGCCTGCAACCGGCGCGGCGCGAGTTTTCCTCGAAGGCGGCCCCGGTTCTCCCTCGGACCTGGAACTCACGAAGGAAGAGAATGGCTACTTTTCCGGGTTCCATCCTTCTGCGGCGGCCGGGACCGTGTATCGATTTCAACTCGGCGACGAACAGACCCGATTACCCGATCCCGCCTCGCGCTTTCAGCCGGACGGTCCGCACGGCGCGTCCGCTGTTGTCGATCCGGCGGCCTTTGCCTGGACAGACTCGAGTTGGCCTGGCGTAAAGCTCGAGGGCCAGGTTCTCTATGAAATGCACATCGGCACCTTCACGAAGGAAGGGACGTGGAATGCAGCTCGGGAGCAGCTTAAAGAGTTGGCGTCCGCGGGGATAACCGCTCTCGAGATCATGCCCATCGCCGATTTCCCGGGACGATTTGGCTGGGGTTACGACGGTGTGGATTTTTTCGCGCCCACTTGGCTTTACGGCCAGCCGGACGAGTTACGACAGTTTATCGACGACGCGCACGCTCATAATGTTGGGGTAATTCTCGACGTTGTCTATAACCACCTTGGTCCCGACGGCAATTTCTTGAAGTTTTTCTCCCCCGACTATTTCACTTCGCGCTACCACACAGATTGGGGCGAAGCGATCAACTTCGATGGTCAAAACTCCGCGCCTGTCCGTGAATTTTTCCTCGCAAACGCGGCCTATTGGATTGAGGAGTTCCATTTCGATGGCCTCCGGTTAGATGCTACGCAAGATATGCATGACCGCTCGTCGAATCACATCTTGTCGGAGATTGTGGAAGCCGCGCGGGGAGCGGCTAGGCGCCGGAGCATCATCCTGGTTGCGGAGAACGAGCCGCAGCATACCAGGCTCGTGCGTTCCAGTCAACAAGGCGGCTACGGCTTGGATGCCTTATGGAATGACGATTTTCATCACAGCGCCCTGGTTGCTCTGACCGGACGCAACGAGGCATATTACAGCGATTACCAAGGTACGCCGCAAGAATTCATTTCGTCAGTCAAATACGGTTACCTTTATCAAGGTCAATGGTATAAGTGGCAGCGGCAACGCCGGGGAACCAATGCATTCGACATCGATCCGGCCGCATTTGTCAGGTTCATCCAAAACCACGATCAAGTTGCGAACACGGCGCGCGGCGAGCGCCCGAACATACTTGCCACCGCTGGGCGGTACAAGGCAATGACGGCGCTCCTTCTACTGGCGCCCGGCACGCCGATGCTCTTTCAGGGGCAGGAGTTCGCCGCGACAACACCGTTCCTTTACTTTTGCGATCACCAGGCCGAGCTTTCGAAAATGGTTCGTGAAGGCCGCGGAAAATTCCTGGCTCAGTTTCGCAGCCTCGCTCTCCCCGAGATGCAGCATGTATTTGGCGATCCAGGAAATCCGTCTACCTTCGAGGCATCGAAACTCGATTTCTCGGAACGCCAGAAGAACAATGCCATGTACAGCCTTCATAAGGACCTGATCCAGCTACGCCGGGAGGACCCTGTGTTTCGACAACCTCGGCATGGGGGTGTGGACGGCGCCGTGCTCTCAGCCGAGTCGTTTCTTCTGCGCTATTTCGGCCACGATCACGGTGATCGGCTTCTACTGGTCAATCTCGGCCGCGATCTGCATCTGGACCCGGCGCCCGAACCTCTCCTGGCGCCGCCACCCAATTCTTGTTGGACCGTCATCTGGTCGAGCGAGGATCCCAGGTACGGAGGCTACGGTACCTACCCACCGGAGAGCGAAGACAATTGGCGGCTACCCGGAAATTCCGCCATCGTTCTTCGATCTGAACCGATCGAACCTATCGATGAATTATCCAACTCGCAGCGTTAAAGGATTCACAGCGGACCGGCCAACGGACCCTCATCTCGATCAGGAATGGCTGGTCACCAACGGCATTGGTGGATATGCCTCCGGCACCGTGACAGGTCCTCTGACCAGGCGCTATCACGGACTTTTGATTGCCGCTCTGCCAAATCCGTTGGGTCGTTACATGATGCTTAATGGGGTTTGCGAGCGCATTAAACTGCCCAAAGGTGGCGAGTTTTTTGCGGGACCGCGTCAGTTGGCAAACGCCACCGCGGATGCTCACCTGGTGGCGGAAGAGTTTGGTTTGGAAGCAGGCCTCCCTGTATGGACCTTCCATTCGGATAACTGGACGCTTGAAAAGCGCTTGCGATTGCCACATCGCCAAAACACGGTCTTGCTGACTTATGAGTTGCTCGACGGGCCGCCCAGCCTGGAACTCGAATTACATTTCTGGGTCAATTTCCGTCCTCACGATGCCCCGGTGAGCGTCAAGCCGTCGCAGCACTTCAAGCTCACAGCGTGCGAAGAAGGATTTGAGCTGGCCGGCGACCCGGATCAGCCGCTGTTACGCATCGCGATGCCTGAGGCGACTTTGTCGTTTCACCGTAGGACCGTATCCGACCTTCTCTATGAGACGGAACAACGGCGGGGCTATGATTCCTTAGGATCGCTTTTCAGTCCTGGCTGTTTCGTAGCCACTCTCGTTCCAGGTAAGCCTGTAACCTTCATTGCCTCGGCGGAATCGTGGCTCACTACGTTAGCTCTGTCTCCCGCGGAAGTGAATCGCCTATCGATTCAAAGGCGCAAGGCATTGCTGCAGATGGCTCTACCAGCTCTTCAGGAGGAGATGGGCGCGGAGCTCGTGCTTGCGGCGGATCAGTTCGTGATTAAGCCCGCGGGACGTTGCGAGGATGAGGTTCGTGCGATCGCGGCAGGAGATGAGGTTCGAACGGTTATCGCCGGCTATCACTGGTTTACCGATTGGGGCCGCGATACCATGATCAGTCTCGAGGGCTTGACCCTCGTGACCGGACGTTTCGCCGAGGCCGGGTGGATTTTGCGCACTTTCGCTCATTACGTGAAGAACGGACTCATCCCTAACATGTTCCCGGAGGGCAAGGAGGAGGGTCTTTATCACACCGCGGATGCGAGCCTATGGTTTTTCCACGCCGTTGCCCGCTATCTTGCATTCACCGGTGACCGCCTCACGTTGCAACTGATTTTGCCGACGCTCGAGCAGATCGCTCAGGCCCATCTCCAAGGCACGCTGTTCGGAATTCACGTCGATCCCGCTGATGGATTGTTGCGGCAGGGCGCCGAAGGTTATCAATTGACGTGGATGGACGCCAAGGTGGACGGTTGGGTCGTCACGCCACGGCGGGGAAAGGCGGTCGAAATCAATGCGCTTTGGTACAACGCCCTTTGCTGCCTCGCGACGTGGATGAACGACGTATACGGTCAGGGCGCCGGTGAACAGTATCAGCGGAACGCCGAACAGGCAAGACAGTCTTTCAATCGGCGCTTCTGGTGCGAAGAACACGGCTTCCTTTACGATGTGGTCGATGGCGAAAATGGCAATGATATTGCCTGCCGCCCCAATCAGGTTTTCGCTATTTCCCTCCCCAACCCGGTTCTGGATACATCGCGCTGGCAGGCGGTGATGGACGTAGTTAGCCGGGATCTCTTAACGCCAGTGGGCCTACGCTCGCTAAGCCCTTCCGATCCTGAATACAAAAGCCGCTATGACGGCGACTTGCGCTCTCGTGACGCGGCCTATCACCAGGGCTCAGTTTGGGGCTGGCTCATTGGCCCGTACATCGATGCGTGGCTCAAGCTTCATCCGAGGCGCAACTCCGAGGCTCGCCAGTTCCTTGGCGGATTCACTCCGCACCTGGCGCAAGCCTGCATCGGCTCTATCAGCGAGATCTTTGACGGCGAAGAACCCCACATACCCCGCGCCTGTATCGCGCAGGCCTGGAGCGTGGCCGAGGTTCTCCGTTCCTGGGCGAATACAAGCGCTTAGGCCACCGCGATTCGAGGGCTCGCTCAGTGCGAACGGTCGAGCGCCAGATTCAGCTTAAGAACGTTGACGCGCGGCTCACCCTCAAATCCCAGCGCTCGTGGCTCTGTCAAGGAGGCGATCAACGCGTCTACGGACGATCCGCTCAAGTTCCGAGCCTGCGCCACGCGCGCGGCCTGCGCCTCGGCGTTGGCCACACTGATGTGCGGGTCGAGCCCGCTGCCGGACGCCGTCAAGGCATCGGCTGGAATCGGCCCCGTGTAGGAAGGATTGTCCTTGTGGAACTGTTCGGCCGAAGCTTTCATACGAGTAATGAGCTTCTGATTTGTGCCGCCAAAATTCGATCCACCCGAGGCGGCTGCATCGTAGCCGTCGTTTCCCGCGGCCGACGGACGCGGATGGAAATATTCAGGCCGCGTGAAGTTCTGTCCGATGAGCTCCGAACCTAGAATTTGGCCATTCCGGGCGACTAGGCTTCCGTTCGCCTTTTCATGGAAGAGAAGCTGGCACACGCCTGTGACCACGCCTGGGTAGACGAGCCCGGTAAGTACGGTCAGCAGTGCGGTCATGCGTAGCGCGGGCATTAACTGTTGGAGCATGTTCATCGCCTCCTATGCGAGATGCAGCCAGACGAGCAGCCGGTCGATGAGCCAGATACCCGGAAACGGCGCCAGAATGCCGCCGACGCCATAGATCAGAACGTTGCGCCGCAGCAGGGCCGCTGCTCCCACCGGCCTGTATTTCACTCCTCTCAGCGCCAGTGGCACCAACGCGATGATAATCAGCGCATTGAAAATTACAGCCGCCAACACGGCGCTCTGGGGCGTTCGCAATTCCATCAGGTTAAATCGCCCTAGAGCCGGGTAGGTCGTCATGAACATCGCGGGGATAATGGCGAAATATTTCGCCACGTCATTTGCAATAGAAAACGTAGTAAGCGCGCCGCGGGTGATCAGCAGTTGCTTGCCAATAGCGACCACCTCGATAAGCTTCGTGGGATTACTGTCCAAATCCACCATATTGCCGGCTTCTTTGGCCGCCATAGTGCCGGTGTTCATCGCAAGGCCCACGTCGGCTTGCGCGAGAGCGGGCGCATCATTAGTGCCATCGCCGGTCATAGCCACCAGCCGCCCCTCCCCCTGCTCCCGCTTAATATAGGCAAGCTTGTCAGCGGGAGTGGCTTCCGCCAGAAAATCGTCCACGCCCGCTTCGCCCGCGATGGCGGCGGCTGTGAGTGGATTGTCGCCGGTAATCATGACCGAGCGGATACCCATGGCGCGCAATTGCCCGATGCGCTCTTTCATGCCGCCCTTCACGATATCTTTCAGGTGCACGATTCCGAGCGCCCGTTCCCCGTCGGCAACCGCCAGCGGCGTCCCGCCTGCGCGAGAGATGCGGTCCGAACTCTCATCGAAATTCGCCGGAAGCGTTCCGCCCAGTTCTTTTACAAAATTCGCAATCGAGCCGGCCGCGCCTTTGCGCAGCATGCGCCCGTCGATATCGACGCCGCTCATGCGGGTGTACGCCGAAAAAGGTATGAAATGCGCTTCGTGCTCCGCCACTTCCCGGCCGCGCAACCCATACTTCTCCTTTGCCAGAATTACGATGCTGCGGCCCTCCGGTGTTTCATCCGCCAGACTCGCAAGCTGGGCAGCGTCCGCCAATTCCGCTTCCGTGCAACCCGCAAACGGGATAAATTCGACCGCTTCTCGATTGCCGAGAGTAATAGTGCCGGTCTTGTCCAGTAGTAGCGTATTAATATCGCCCGAGGCCTCCACCGCCTTGCCGCTCATAGCGAGCACATTGTGCTGCATGACGCGATCCATGCCGGCAATACCGATTGCCGAGAGCAGCCCGCCGATCGTGGTCGGAATTAAGCAGACCAGCAGGGATACCAGCATGGCGATGCTCGGGGCATGGCCACTACCGCTAGCGCTTACGGCGTACAGCGCGAATGGATGCAGTGTAGCTACGGCCAACAGGAAGATCAGCGTGAGCCCGGCGATCAGAATGTTCAGCGCGATCTCGTTGGGCGTTTTCTGCCGCTCCGCTCCCTCCACTAGAGCGATCATTTTGTCGAGGAACGTTTCGCCGGGATTGGACGTGATGCGGACCTTGACATGATCGGACAACACACGCGTGCCCCCCGTCACCGCGCTTCGATCTCCGCCGGACTCGCGGATCACCGGCGCGCTTTCGCCCGTAATTACCGATTCATCGACTGTCGCGATTCCGTCGATCACCTCGCCGTCGCCCGGTATCAGGTCTCCCGTCTCCGCTACCACGACATCCCCTGAGCGAAGTTTCGATGCAGGGACGATCTCGATTTTGCCGTTACCCAGGAGCCGCTTTGCCATTGAATCGGTTCTCGTTTTCCGCAGCGTGTCGGCTTGTGCCTTCCCGCGCGCCTCTGCCATCGCTTCCGCGAAATTGGCGAAGAGCACCGTGAACCATAGCCACAGCGAAATCTGAATCTGGAAGCCGATCTCCGTTCCATGCGTGAATATGTCGCGTATTGCAAACAGCGAGGTCAGTGCGGCGCCCACTTCCACCACGAAGATCACCGGGTTCTTCACCAGGCTGCGCGGGTTAAGTTTCAGGAACGAGTCTCGTACGGCGCGCTGCACGATTTCGCGGTCGAAAAGCGGACGCGCACGTGTTAGCTTTGCCGGAAACACGGATGCTTCACTTGGCAATACCGGCGGACGTTCTAAAGTCGTAGGCATAAATTAGGTCCAAATTCCCATCAAGAGAACCGAAAACAGCTTGCCGTCTTGCATCAGGTAATGCTCGACGATCGGCCCAAGCGCCAGAGCTGGAAAAAACGTCAGCGCACCGACCAGGACCACCGTGCCAACAAGCAGCGTGACAAAGAGCGGTCCATGCGTTGGGAAAGTGCCGCTGGTTTCCGGTATCTTCTTCTTGCGCGCGAGACTGCCGGCTGCCGCGAGCAGCGGAATCAAAAACAGGAAACGCCCGATCAGCATGGCTAGGCCCAGCGTTAAGTTGTACCAGGGCGTGTTGGAGCTCAAGCCGCCGAAAGCGCTCCCGTTGTTGCCTGTGGCGCTTGAGTACGCATAGAGCACTTCACTGAACCCGTGTGGTCCGTTGTTATTCAGGCCGGCGCTGGCCGACCCAGCCGGATTCACCACCAAAGAAATGGCCGCAAAAACCAGAATGCTGAAGGCCGTGGCAATCAGCGCCAGCATGGCCATCTTCACTTCTTTTTGCTCGATTTTTTTGCCGATATATTCCGGTGTGCGGCCCACCATGAGCCCGGCGATGAATACCGCGACGATCGCATAGAGCAGAATGCCGTATAACCCGGCGCCCACACCGCCGAAAATCACTTCCCCGGTTTGAATGTTGAAGAGCGGAACGAGGCCACCCAGCGGCGTGAAGCTGTCGTGCATGCCGTTGACGGCTCCGCAACTGGCATCGGTGGTAATAGTGGCGAACAGAGCGGTGGCGGCGATGCCGAAGCGTGTCTCTTTTCCTTCCATGTTGCCCCCCGGCTGCGTGGCCGTGGCATGCGTTTCCACGCCGAGTTTGGCAAAACCCGGATTGCCATTCTGCTCCGCCCAATAACAAACAAAAGCTCCGGCCAGGAACATGGCGGCGCAGGCGGAAAAAATCGCCCAGCCTTGTCTCCTGTCGCCGGTCATCACGCCGAACGTATACGTCAAACCGGCCGGGATGAGAAAGATCAGTACGATCTGCAGTAGATTCGAAAGCGGCGTCGGATTCTCAAACGGGTGCGCGGAATTTGCATTGAAAAATCCACCGCCGTTGGTGCCGAGCATCTTGATCGCTTCCTGCGATGCCACCGGCCCTTGCGCGATCACCTGCTTCGCGCCTTCCACCGTCTTCGCCACCGTGTACGGATGAAAATTCTGAATCACCCCTTGCGAGCAGAGAAGCACGGCGGCGAGCAGGGAAATCGGAAGTAGAAGATAGAGAACGCCGCGCGTCAGGTCTACCCAAAAATTGCCCAGGCTGTTCATCTTCTGGCGAGCAAACCCGCGCACCAACGCGATTGCCACCGCGATGCCGGCCGCTGCTGAGGCAAAATTTTGCACAGTGAGCGCGGCCATCTGAACCAGGTAGCTCAGCGTGGACTCGCCGCTGTACGCCTGCCAATTCGTATTGCTCAGGAAGCTGACGGCAGTGTTGAACGCCAGGTCCGGCGAGACTTGACCCCTGCCAAAACCTTGCGGATTCAGCGGCAGGACCCCTTGGAGCCGCTGCAACAGATAGACAAACACAAAACTGAAAATACTGAACGCAAGCAGCGAGGCTGCGTATTGCGTCCAGCGTTGCTCGGTCCGCTCGTCAACCCCCACGAGTTTGTAGGTCCACACTTCGAGCGGCCGCACCAGCGGGTGAAGAAACGTGCGCTGGCCGTTATACAGCTTCGCCATAAAGATGCCAAGCGGCTTGGTCAACGCTACGATGATCAGGAAATAAACGAGAATCTGCAGAATTCCATTGGGCGTCATGGTATTAGAATTTCTCCGCCTTCAGCAGCGCGTAAAGAAGATAGGCAAACAGCAGCAGCGAGGCCGCTCCACCGATGAGATAGTCCATGAGTACTTTCTCCGTTCAGAGCCGATCGCAAGCCTTGGTAAAAAACCAGAACAGGACAAATGCAAACACGGCGATCAGAATGTAAATCAAATCCAGCACGATTCCACGATAAGGGCCGGAGCCTAAAGAAGTCATAAGGAAAGGCTCAGGATTTCGTGGGCGGCCCCGAGCCTCCGGCGTGATATCCTTCGAGTGTCCGACGTATCCGCAACAAAGGGGACGTAGTTCAGTTGGTTAGAACGCCGGCCTGTCACGTCGGAGGTCGCGGGTTCGAGCCCCGTCGTCCCCGCCAACTTCTGTTAAGCTTTCGTCTTCTAAATCCGTTCGGGCCGGTCAACGATACTGGAGCTATGACGCCTGGCCAGCCAGCCCCTAAGGTACAGCTCACCAACTCCCCGGATTACCGCGAGCGATACGCCAACAGCGTGCAAATGCGCGTAAGTCTCTGGGATTTCTTCCTGCTGTTCGGAACCATCAACCAAACCGCCCCCGACGCGGTCACGATCCAGAACTATCAAGGCATTTTCCTGAGCCCCCCGCAAGCGAAGGCGCTCTCGAATCTGTTGCAACAGAACTTGAAGCAGTATGAATCGGCATTTGGTGAGATCCGTTTGGACGCGCAACAGGGACAAGGCGAGAGCATCCAGTAAGCGCACCTTCTGTCTATGCCAGTTCAGCGCCGCCGGCGCAGGCACTCCAAAAAAAAGCACGGCCGCTACCTGGTTGTTTTCTTCTTCCTGTTCGCTATCCCGTTGTTCGCGATTCACCTGCAGCTTTTTACGTTGCCCTTCTTCTGGGATGAGCATGGGCAGTTCATCCCCACCGCTCTCGATTTGCTGCGTCAGGGTGCTTGGGTCGCGCGCTCCACAATCCCCAACGTTCATCCACCGGGCGTGGAGGCTTATCTCGCCGCCTGGTACAAACTCTTCGGCTTCTCCATACCGATAACGCGCGCAGCCATGCTGCTCGTGGCGAGTTTCGGTCTGCTTTTTACTTTTCTACTGGCGATTGAGCTGAGCCGTGAAGCGAAAGGCGCGCCGGCGTTTCTCCCTCCGTTTCTGCTGCTGGTTTCTCCGCTGTTCTACACGCAAAGCATGATGGCCCAGTTGGACATGCCGGCGATGGTGCTTACCCTGCTCGTGCTGCTCCTGTTTATCAAACAAAAATACGCCTGGGCGGCGCTGGCCGCGGTTTGTCTTGTGCTCGTGAAAGAAACGGGGATCGTGGTCCCGTTCGTTGCTTTTCTTGTTTTGCTGTGGCGCCGCGATTTTCTCCGTGCCGCTTGGTTCATCGCGCCGGCCGTGGCGCTCGCCGGCTGGCTGCTCGTGTTGCATCGCGCCACCGGATATTGGCTCGGAGATCCTGGCTTCGCCCACTATAACGTCGCCTACGCTTTGCATCCGGTACGCATGGCGCTATCGCTTGCACGACGTATTTACTATCTATTTTTTGCCGAGTTTCGCTGGATCGGCACGTTGATTCTGCTCATCACAATCAAGAAATGCCTGGCTCTCCGTACACCCGCCTGGACGGTCACGGGCGCCGCGGCCATCCTTACACTGCTTTTGGTCTCCTTGCTCGGTGGCGCAGAGTTGGAACGCTATCTGCTGCCGGTGCTCCCGGTCTTTTATATAGCCGTGGCTGTCGCAATGACCTCCCTGACGAAGAAAGCCGCACTCTCTGCATCCGCCGCGCTGATGGCCGGCTTGATCGCGAGCTTGTTCTGGAATCCTCCGTATCCGTTTCCATACGAAAACAACTACGCGATGGTCGATTTCGTCCGGCTGCAGCAACTCGCCGCCGGCTTTGCGGAACGCAATCTCGCAAACCGTAAGATCGCTACGGCGTGGCCTTACACCTCTGCTCTTGAACATCCGGATTACGGATTCGTGACTCGGAAGCTGAGCGTCGTCGAGACCAACGATTTCCATTCCGCTTCCATCCAGGCGATCCCGGCCGCGCGATTCGACGCGCTGATCACGTACACTCGCACCTGGATGCCGGCGGACGGCGTGATTTCGTTCGCTCTCGTCCGGCAATTTCTACGGCATTTCTATCAATGGGAATACGCGATCACGCCGGAGGAATGCATCAACTTGGGCCTACACCCTGTCATTTCCTGGAGCGCCCATGGACAGTCGATCACCATTTACACACGAGGCCAGCATTGAGTGGCCGATAGACGCCGTGAAGCGTGGTGGGGCACTGCTGCACTGTTCCTGGTCCACGGCCTGATCGTCTCGACATGGGTGTCGAGAATCCCGGCCGTTCAAACCAAGTCGCATCTGGCGAAATGGCGTGCTCGGCCTTACTCTGCTCGCCTCCGCCTTGGGAGCGGTGTGCACGATCCCGGTCGCTGGCTGGGCTGTCACCCGGTATGGAAGCAAAAAGGTCACCACAGCGGCGAGCGTCGCGTTTTGCCTCAGCATCCTCTTACCAGCCCTGGCCTCGAACGCCATTGGCTTGGCCGGTGCGCTCTTCGTATTCGGCTCGCTCGCCGCAGCCATGGACGTTTCGATGAATGCGCAGGGCGTAGAGGTCGAAAAAGCCATGCGCACCCCCACCATGTCGCGCTTTCACGGAATGTTCAGCTTGGGCGGGATGCTCGGAGCCGGCGCCGGTGGCATGGTCGCCGCGCGCGGAATAGCAACGCTTCCGCACTTTGCGATTAGCGGCTTGGTGAACGCACTTATCGTCGTCGCCATAGCCAGTCTGTTGCTAGAAACACACCCCGCAGTTGTCGGGACCGAGCATCGCCTGCCATTTCGTAAAATCCCGCCGGCGCTCTTGGCTTTGAGCGCCATCGCCTTCTGCATCTTGCTCGCGGAAGGCGCTATCGCCGATTGGACTGCCGTCTATCTCCGGCAGGTTCTTCGCGCCGGTCCGGGAATTGCTGCCGCCGGTTACGCCGTGTTCTCCGCGGCGATGGCGGTCTTTAGATTTCTCGGCGATGTAGTAACTGCGCGGCTCGGACCTCTCCGCACCCTGCGCGCCGGCAGTCTCGTGGCCGCCGCGGGGTTGCTGGCCGCGCTATGTGCATTCTCAGCAACCTGGTCGCTTCCGGGCTTTGCCCTGGCTGGAGCCGGTTTCTCCGTCATCATTCCTTTGGTCTTCGGTTCCGGTGGCCGGGTCGAAGGCATCAGTCCGGGCGCCGGCATTGCCACCGTCACCGGGATCGGTTACGCCGGCTTCATCGTGGGGCCGCCTGCAATCGGTTTTGCTTCACAGCTTGTCACCCTTCGCTATGCTCTGGGGATTGTGGTTGCGTGCTGTGTCATCTCGGCGCTGCTCGCAAAATCCGTCGAGCGTCTCGCGCATATCCCGTCATCTCCAGATACCCGGCCCCCTGCACCGGCCGCTCCCGCATCTGGCCTTTATAAGTGACGGCCCCTTCCCAGTAAATTGGCGACACGCTATTCGCCGTGAATAGTTCCTGGTCTTTTAAAGCCGCCTGCTCGGCAACACGCAATCCGAGCGAAGGAACAGCGATTTCCCATGCGACCGGATACTCTGCTCCGGAATGCGAACTCCTCCATCGTTGGCCGGGGGAAACCCGGAATTGTGAGCTATCGAGGAAGTGTGCCGAGCCGCTTGCGTCGATGTACGTTCCGGAAGACAAGGCGGGGCTGTTACGAAAACGATAGAGCATGACTTCTTCGCGGTTATCCAGTTGGATCGAAAACCAGTCCCAACCGCCGGGATCTTTGCCGCCTGCGGCGTTGAAGAATTCATGATCCATCCACGCAAGTCCGCGCAGAGGTAAAGTCTGCCCTTTCCATTTCAACTCCCCGCTGGCAGCCAGACGCGAGAACGAAATATATGGCGAGGCCTTACGATGAATCACCAGCGGCTTCTCCGGCCGGAGATTCAGCGTGAGAGTAAAGCGGTCGCAGACCGCCTGCAACTCTTGCTCGGCTGTCGCGAGCGACTTCCAGCGCACGTGCCAGTTGCCGTTCCAATATTCACGGCTCGCGAAATCCGCGCCTGCGAGGCCCGGACCCGCACGATTCAGCCGTTCAGTGTGATAGAAACGTCCGCCGTCGATATCGGTGAGAGCCAGGTGCGCCAGGTATATTTGATCTGCCCGCCACGTCCCCGTCTCGCCGGCGAGCGGCTGCGTGGCTTGACGAAAAAAGGTCAGCTCAAAACCGAAGCGATGATGGTCCGCGGTTTGTAAATTACCCGTGTAGTACCACCACTCAGTCTGAAAATCCGGGTGGCTGAAATGGTCGCGCGGGAAATCGTAGCGATAGCCCGATACTCCCATGACCGCCGCCACGGCGGCGGCGACCACGCTACTCCTCATGAATGACCTCGATCGGATTCATCCCTACCGCCATTCGCGCCGGATAGAGACCGGCCAACACAGTAGCAACGTATACGCCGGTGAGCGCCGCAAGCAACACGACGACGGGCCAATGGAACTGAATGGTCCAGCCGAAAGATTGCTTGTTGATGACAAAAATCAATATCAGAGAGAGCAGGGTTCCGAGCACGAGACCGATGCCATTAGAGAGCAGACCCAGTAACCCGGCCTCGAATAAAATAATGCGGCGCACTTGCGATTGTGCCGCTCCCAGGAAGCGGATCAGTGCCAGCTCACGCCGCCGGTCGATGACCATGGCGAGCAGCGCACCCGCGATGCCCATCACGGCGACTACGATCGCGACCGCTTCAAGCGCATAAGTAATGCGAAACGTCCGGTCGAAAACCTCGAGCGCACCGCGCCGCAGGCGCCCGTTGGGCGAAATCAGAATCCCGCGGCCGCCGATAATTTGGCCGATCCGCTCACGAACTGCGCTTGCATCCGCGCCGGATTTCAGATAGACCGCGACATTCGAAACCGCCCGGTCCGGCAGATATCTAAGCAGTGTTCGCCAGCTCAACAAAACAAATCCGCGCTCGGTCGAATAATCGTAATAGACGCCCAGGACCTGAAACATTCGATCGATTCCGGCCAGCGGCAATGAAATTTTGTCGCCTGCCCGGATGTTGTGCTTGTTGGCGAAAGGCTCGCTGACAACGGCGTAGTCTCCCTTCGAAAGCCGTGTGAAAATATCGGCGCCGTTTTCACCCGGCAAAAATCGGATATTTGTGGCCTCGCTACCCGCTAGCGTGGCCGGCATCCCGTCATAGGAAATGGCGTACGCTCGCAACCGGTCGACCTCTGCGACGCCCGGCAGCCGCTCAATCCGATCGGGCACATCACCGCTCATTGTAGGGTGCCGATCCGCCGCCGCCGGCCCCGCGGGACGCAGATAAAAATCGGCTTGCAGCTCATTGTCCATCCACAACACCACCGTCTCGCGAAAGCTGCCGACCATGATGCCGACGCTGATCGTCATCGCAACAGCAGTCGAGAGCGCGGCTGTCAGTACGGAAGTGCGCCCAAGTCCGGCACGCAAGGATCCAAGCGCCAGCAGCGCTTCTACTCCGAACCATTTTGCTAGCGGGCCAGAGGCCCAACCTGCGAACCAGGAGACGAGGTATGGAATGCCGCTCGCTGTTCCGGCTATCAAAAGTAAGACTGCGCAATAGGCAAATAGCGGCTGGCGATCGACCGGCGGCAATTGCGAAAGCACTCCACTCGCCGCCAGCATGAGCCCTGCCCACCACACGGCTCGGGAAGAACGCCGCGCGGCCAGATACTCTTCTCGCCCGCGCGCCATCGCTTCCACCGGCGCGACTCGTGCTGCCTCAATCGCGGGAGCCAGTGCCGCCAGAATCGATACGACCAATCCGAGCGCAACGCCCATTGCCGCCGTTGCCGCAGTCAGTTGAATCCCACCCGGCTGGCTGCTGACGTACAGCGCATTTACGGTCGAGCCAATAAGCCGGACGGCGCCGGTTGCCATAAGCCGCCCGATCACCAGCCCAAACATACTGCCTGCGACAGCAAGCACGAGCGCCTCCGCTAGAAAGCCGCCGCCGATGAAAGCTCGCGTCGCTCCCAATGCCCGCAGTACGCCAATTTCATTGCGCCGCCGCACCACCGAAACCGAAATGCTGTTGTAAATCAAAAATGCTCCCACTATCAGCGCGATATAGCTGAGCACGCGCAGATTGGACCGAAACGCCGCCAGCATTTTGCGATTCCCCTCGCTCCGCGAGCCTTGGGTTTCAACGCGAACGGAAGGAGGCAAACGCGATTCCAGAATTCGCCGCCAGCTATCCGTCGAGGCGTCAGTTGGTAGCCGAACGTCTATACTGTCCAATCTGCCGGATTTCCCGGTAATTCGTTGAGCGATCCCGATATCCGCAACGATGGCGTTTTGCTCCGAATCAAGAACGCCCGCGACCGTAAACTCGTGCAGCGAATCGTTGATCAGCAAGCGGACGCGTTGCCCCGGCTTTAGATGTAGACTGCGAGCAACCAGAATCGGATTGGCCATCGCATGCGCGTCCTCCATCCATTTCGTCGTGCCTGAGCCAATCCAATCCAAACCGAGAAATGGAAGCGCTTCACCCCTGCCGTCTATGGAAGCAAAATCTTCTATGCGCGGCGAAAATTGCAACGGGTAGGGCAATTGAACCAACTTGCCGAGCAGCCTTTCATCGACGCCGCCGGTGGCGCTTATCGTCAAACCCCCGCTTCCAGCTAGCGCTTCGAGTGAGGAATGAAAGCTGCCTGTTGCCGCTCGCCCGGCGAGATCGATCGCAATAACCATCCCAACCCCAAGCGCAACCGCAAAGACCGTCAAGGCCGCGCGAATCGGTTCACGCAGTAGCGGAAGCAGGATGAGGCGCTCAAAAAGCAGCCAACGAGCCCTCATGTCATTCGGCCATCGCGCAATGAAACGATGCGATCCGCCATCGCCAGGCCCTCACTGCTATGTGTGGCTAGAACGATGGACACGCCGAATTCATCCACCGTCCGCCGCAGCAGGCGAAGCACGGTTTCAGCCGTAGCGGTATCCAGATTCCCCGTCGGCTCGTCCGCCAAGAACCAAGCGCGGATCTTGCGCCAGCGCGCGAGCGATCGCCACTCTTTGCTGCTGCCCGCCCGAAAGTTGATGGGGAAAACGATCCGCATATCCGTCCATTTCCACCCAGCGCAGGCGCTCCTGGGCCGTTTGGCGAGAGTTCGCTTTGCGAGCGAGCAGCAGCGGCAGTTCCACGTTGGCGAGTGCGGTCAGGGTATGGAGAAGCTGAAACGATTGAAAAACAAAACCGATTTTTTCGCGGCGTAAGCGTGTCAAGGCGGCGTCCGAGAGCCGGCTGGTCACTTGCCCATCGATCGAAACTTCGCCTGAAGATGGAAAATCCATCGCGCCGCAAAGATTCAGTAAAGTAGACTTGCCGCAGCCGCTCCGGCCCACCAGGGCAACAAATTCGCGAGCCTCTACCGAGAGTGAAACGTTTTCGAGAGCCGTTACAGGCGCACTCTGAGTGCCGTATACCTTGCCCGCATTGCGTACCTCGAGTAACGCCATCCGAGGCTTGCGCCCTCAGACGGTTCGGACCATATGGTCCGCGCAACTAAGCTGCACCTGTCCCAGCAGCCGTTGCGGCAGATCGAATCCATGTTGCGCGAGAAATGGGAGGATCGAGTAGAAACGCTCCTGCAAGCGGCGATGTGGATAGATCAGGTTCGTAAGATAAGCCGCATCCTTCGTGGCTTGCTCATCCCGGCGTAGCGTCTCGCGGGCGACCTTCTTTGAAAGCTTTGCCAATTGATAAAGCATTTTGGCTGAGCTCTTCTGGGCCGCCGCTTCGAGCGACGGATCGAACCGCCGCAAATCCGCTTCCAGCCGTGCCAATGCATCGGAGGTGGCCGACTCGAGCGCCGCGATCCGCGCCGTCAGATTCTCAGGAACCAGTTTGGCCGCCAGTCGGCCCTTGACCTTCTCGTCGTAGTCGAGCAAATCCGGCACGCGCATGCCATACCGCTCCAGCAGTTTCGTGGCGCGCGCATCCAGCAATGTAAATCCGTTGCGGGGATAAATTACCGGCATTCGGCCCAGCAGATTGTCATAGAGGACTTGCCCTTGCGCGAAGTATGCAATTTCCGCCGGCCCGCCCACGTAACTTGCCGTCGGCAGCAGATAATCCTGCATCACCGGGCGAAGCAAAGCGTTTGGCGAGAGTTGCGTAGCGAGCGATTTCAAGTCCCGCGGGCTGTAGCTGCGATCCCTGACCTGAAAGCCGTCCCCACTCCACCGGATCGCTGCGCGCTTTCCCTGATCCAGCAAAAACAACAGCGACGAATCCTTGTCTACGAAAACTTGCGTGTGATATCCGGCCGCTTCCAATTCTGAGTTGCGGCGGTGTAATGCATCGAGCAGAACCGGAACACGGTCGACCACATCGCGCAGCAACGGCGCAGCCAGTTCACGAATGGCGGGCGCGAGCGGATCGAGAAACAGCAGTCCGCAGCCGCGCAAAACGTTTTCGATCAAGTGGCGAAAAGCCGCGCCCAAAGTTTTGCCGGGTTGATAGGCCGCTTTGACCGCCTCCATCGCTTCCTCGGCAAACGGTAGGTCGCCCAACGCTGCCCTCAGATCGGCCAGCGGTATCTCATTGAGCACCACATCGCCGACGGGCCCGCCGTTCACAACTGTGTTCGCAATGCTGATCTTGGCAGGCGTCGCCTCGCGATTGAAAACCCAGGCGTGATCCACTTCCGCCAAATCGTGATCTTCCGTCGCCAGCCAGAAAATCGGCACGGCGGCAATGCCCTGCTCAGTCAAGTGCGCCGCTAGCTTCACTGCCGTCAATGCTTTGAAAACGGTGTATGCGGGACCCGAAAGAAATCCAACCTGCTGCCCGGTTACAACCGCCACCGTCCCCGGTTGCGCCAGTTTTGCGAGCGCCGCGTAATCGTTGTTTTGCGCCTGGAGGGCCGCGACCAAATCCTTGCGCCGTTCGTCCGGAAATTGAATCGCTTTTGCGGTTTCCGCTACATGCTCCGCATCCCAGCCCTCATTAGCATAAAAGTCGGCTTACCCTATCGAAATGGTAGAGATAGTCGAGGAAGAGCCTGCTCGTTCCCGGAATAGAGTTGTGGCGGACACACGAAGGCTCCATGTGGTGGCGTGCAGTTACCAGATGACGGCCTGCTGACTAAAGTTACCAAAGTTTCAGGATAGGAGTGGACAATATAGATAGCCTCGTGCCCGGCGTCTACATTTCGTATCCGTTTTGTCGCCAGAAGTGTACCTTCTGCAACTTCGCTTCGGACGTAGCCGCGCCGAATACGGTGCCGGAATACGAGCGTGCGTTGCTGACAGAACTGCGTGCGCAGAATTGGACCTGGTTACCTGAAACCCTGTACTTCGGCGGCGGAACCCCCAGTTTGATCGCGAGCGGCTTTCTGAATGAAGTCGTGAATGCCGTGCCGGGGCGGCCGTGGACCGAAGCCACACTCGAATGCGCGCCGGGCACGGTGACTCCGGAACGAGCCTTGGTTTGGCGTGCCGCCGGCATCAATCGCATCAGTCTGGGTGTGCAATCCTTCGTGGCCGCCGAGCTTCGCCAAACCGGGCGCACCCATACGGCGGAAATCGTTGAAGACGAAATAATCCGTGCTGCGCGATGCCGGTCTTGCGAACATCAATATCGACTTGATCGCCGGATTACCAGAGCAAACCCCTGAATCTTGGGAGCGCTCGCTCGATTGGATCGCCCGCTTGGATCCGCCCCACGTGTCAGTCTATATTTTTGAAGTAGATGAAGACAGCCGCCTAGGCAACGAGGTCCTGCTCAATGGCGTCCGCTACGGCGCGCGCCGCATGCCTTCCGACGATTTGATTGCGCAGCTTTATGAACGGGCCGTGGAGCGTCTCGCGCAAAAGGGTTGGTCGCGTTACGAAATTTCGAACTTTGCCCGCCCTGGCTTCGAGTCCCGCCATAACCTGAAATATTGGCGTCTGGAGCCCTACCTCGGCTTCGGCCTTGACGCGCACTCTTTCGACGGCACGCATCGCTCGAGCACTACCGATTCGCTCGAAAGCTATCTCTCTAAACCGCTCGAACGCGCCGCCCGGACCGCCAGCGATCTTTCCGAAGAACACTTTTTCGTCGGCCTGCGTATGGCCGAAGGCATTGTACCGGCTCCCCATGAATGGGAGCGCTTCGCGCAGCCTATCGAACGCTGGCTGAAGGCTGGCATGCTGGAACAGGATGGCGCGCGTCTCCGTCTGGCGCCCCCCGCAGTGCTTCTCTCAAACGAAATTTTTCAGGAGTTTTTACGTGCCTGACTTAGCTGCAATTGACCTGCGTAGTGATACCGTGACTAAACCGAGCGCGGCCATGCGAGCTGCCATGGCAGAAGCCGAAGTGGGCGACGATGTCTATGGCGAAGATCCCACCGTCAATCGCCTGGAGCGTGAAGCGGCCCGGATTGCCGGAAAAGAAGCCGCTCTCTTTGTGCCCAGCGGCACCATGGGCAATAACATCGCGATCAAGATGCACACCCGGCACGGTGAGGAAGTGCTGTGCGAATCCCGCTCTCACGTGTTCGATTGGGAACTCGCTATGGTGGCGTGGTTCGCGGGTTGCCTCGCGCGGCCGGTTGTCACCGAAGATGGCATTCTCACCTGGAAAAAAATCCAAGCCGCGCTCCGCGTAGGTAGCCCGCACAACGCCCCGACCACGCTGATCTGCCTCGAAAATACGCACAACATGGCGGGCGGGACGGTCTACCCGCTCGAAGTCATCGATGAAATCTGCGCCGAAGCTCATGAGCGCGGCGTAAAGGTTCACATGGACGGCGCGCGTGTCTTCAATGCCTCGGCCGCGTTGGGAATCCCCGTCGCGCGTATCGTCCGAAATGTCGATTCCGTCATGTTCTGCCTGTCGAAAGGCTTGGGCGCGCCCGTCGGCTCCATGCTCGCCGGCACAGCAAGCGATATCGAGCAAGCGCGTCTCTACCGGAAACGTCTTGGTGGAGGCATGCGGCAAGCCGGAGTGCTTGCGGCCGCCGGTCTTATCGCGCTGCTCGAGTCCCCGGCGCATCTCGGCGAAGATCACGCCAATGCCCGTCTTCTGGCGGACGCGCTTGGCCAGCTACCCGCCATTCAGATCGACCTTGCGCGTGTCCAGACCAACATCGTAATCTTCGATGTTTCCGCCCTGAATCTCTCGTCCTCCGAGTTTGTCAACCGGCTCAGATCGGAAGGCGTTCTCGCCGGTGCCGTTACCCCCACACGCGTCCGCCTGGTCACTCACGGGAATGTATCCCGCGCCGATTGCGAGAGGGCCGCCGATACTTTGGCCGCCGTCGCTGCCGGGCAAAGTACCGCAACTGTAACGGTCTAGCATTTTAGGTCACAGTTGGACTAGACTCAATAAGATCAGTTACAGCTCGATTAAGAGGAGGAGATTAACGATCATGGCCTTTTGTCCGAATTGCGGAACCCAGGTCACCGGCACCTTTTGTCAGAATTGCGGGACATCGATGGCGGGTGGCGCGAATGCATCCGGCGGCCCTGCCCCTGGTGGTCCGACACCTGGATATGCTAGTCCGCAACCGCTAGCTGCTACTTCCACGGGAATGAGCGAGAATGTCGCGGGCGCCTTGTGTTATCTCGTCGGCTTCATCACCGGAATCATTTTTCTCGTCATCGCGCCGTACAACCAAAATAAATTCGTCCGGTTCCATGCCTTCCAGTCGATTTTCTTCAACGTGGCTTATATCGCGTTTTGGATACTGATGAGTTTCCTCACCGTTCTGACGCACGGAATTGGGTTTTTTCTGTTCCCGCTCATCGGCCTCGGCTTCTTTGTTTTATGGCTGTACCTCATGTTCTCGGCCTACAACAATAAAAGAATCAAACTGCCGGTAATCGGCGATTTGGCCGAAAAACAAGCCTAAACGGGCTCGCCGCCTCCCACGTCTCATAATTGAATTGTGAGACAGTTTTGCCTCTTGGCCCTCGGCGTTTCGGTTGCCGCCGGAGCCGTCGATATAACTCCGCGCATCGGGCTGATCGAAATCTACGGAGCGCACAAGGTCTCCGAACAAAAGATACGCACTGCCTTGGCCGCCAATGTCGGCGATCCGCTGCCCTCCCGTGAAGCGGCCGAGATGCGCATCGATAAAGTTCCCGGCGTGCTGGTTTCGCGCGTCGAAGCGGCTTGCTGCAGCGAGCGCAGCATGATCCTGTACGTCGGCGTCGAAGAACGCGACTCCCCGCATGTGGAATATCACGATACTCCGGCCGGTGAAATCACGCTGCCCGCCACGCTGCTCGATGGCTATCGTAAGCTTCTCGATAACGCCGCAGCCAGCATTCGCGGCCACAACGCCGACCAGGATCTGACCAATGGTTATTCGCTGATGGCCGATCCCGAGAGCCGCGAGCTGCAGCTTTCGTTTCTTCCGGCCATGACAGAGAATCTGGCGCTGGTAGATCGAGTGCTCCGCCAATCCGCCGATAGCGAGCAGCGCGCCGCGGCCGCCTATCTTCTTCAATACGGCCCGCGCGGACCCCACACCAACAAGTTCATCGTCGACGCCCTGCAGTACGCTTTGCGCGATCGCGAAGACGAAGTCCGTGAAAACGCCGTGCGCGCGCTGCAGGCCGTCGCTGTCGGAGCCAAACTGCATCCCGAGCAGCACATTCAAATCCAACCGACCTGGTTCGTAGAGCTGATGAATTCGGTGGTCTGGACCGATCGTCACGACGCTTCCCTGGCGCTTGTCGACTTGACGGAAGCGCGAGATCCCGAGATCCTTCAGCTCCTTCGGGATCGCGCGCTGTCTTCAGTCGTTGAAATGGCTCGCTGGCATGATTTGCAGCATGCGTTGCCGGCGTTTATCCTGGCAGGTCGGTTGGCCGGTTTGGACGAAAAGCAAATCAATGCTGCATGGGTTGGCGATCGCGAAAGCGTTCTGAAACAGGCCCTGCACCCTCGGGCCAAGCGCTAGTCCGAAATCGGCTGTTCCACGGGCAAATGGCCGTTCTGTGCCACCGCCGTGGATCGATCGACCATCCGCACCTCGCAAGTGCAGCAATCGCTGCAGCGGCGGCAGCGTTCGCAAAGATGATTGGCGCAAGCGTCTTTGGTGCAGTACACGCAAATAGCTTCCGAAATATCTCCGCAAATGGAACAAACAAATGTGCCGGTATCCATTTAGCTATTTCCTGGCCCGCTTGGCTGGTGGCGGCTGTCGGCTGATCATGCCGCGGCAGCGCTGCGCCTCTTCATCGGCCACTCGGAAGTTCTGCTCCTGGGTCTTGGATAAATCCTGTATATAGTCGCGAAAATGCTCGCGAGTGCTGAAGTTCCGCGCGATCCACGTGTTCAGCTGGTCGGCCGTGCGGCGGTCCGCGTAACGCTGTGCCCCCTCGCCAAGCGACCGTGCCGTAACCTCTAACGCTTCCAGCCGGAAATAGTTGTCGAGCGCAAGCGGCAGGCTCTCAGTTTTCTGTGCCAGTAGCTTCGACGAAATGATTAGGTCGTTCAATTGCCGCTGTCCCATCTGCAACTGCTGAATATACGCGCTTGAGGCGCCTTTCTTCGAACTCCAATCCTGCGGGTTGAGCGCTCCGAATACCGTTCCCAGCTTCTCGTTGTCCGCAGTCAGGTCATCCAGGATTTTGCGCACGCCCCAAGGAGCGTCAATGCCGTTTACGGCCGGCCCGGGCTGCTGCGCGAAACAGAAACTAGCGGCTAGATTGCCCGCCGCCAATAACAGTAGCCGCGCCGCGATGCTCATCCGCCTTCATTGTAACGGCCACGGCTTCCGCTAGAAACTTATTGCCTTCGATCGGCTCGCCATCATGCGACGAGTGCCCGGGAGTCACCGCCGTCCATAAATCGTGCAGCGGCTTCACCGTGTAGCGGTAGAGCGATCCGCGATCCACGCGGCGCGAGATCTGCTCGTCCCGCTGTACCAGAATCGCGTCGACCGCCCGCACGATCGTGGGCTCGCTGCGCGGCAGCTTCGTATGCTGCACTCGCACTTCTCCCTCGAGTACATCGATCCGCACCGTGTCGTCCTCGTCCACCGCAATCGAGACTGTCGAACTCTGCATTGCCGTTATGATCGCCGATGGCGTGAAGATCCTCTGCTGAAGCTGCCCGGCCGAAGGCACCACGTGAATCCGCACCCGGCCCGCCACCACATCCAGCAGATCGCCCGCGCTCGCGACGTTTTGCCGGAAAACTACTCGCGAGTTGCTGAACAGATCGAAATTCCCGCCGCCCGCCACCACAAAGTGCGCATAACCATCGCTTCCCGTGGTGATCACCTGCCGCACGGGAACGCGCTCGCCGGAACTCAAGGCCCAGGGCTGCTCATCGCGCGTGCGTGTGACCTGCCCGCTTACCGAAGTGGCTCGCGCCTCGTCCACGCTGGATGTTTGAGCTTGCCCATCGAATGCCGAAACTACCGCAGCCGTTAGTGCAACCAATGTCAACCGCATTCGAGAGTCGCGCGTGCCCTTCTATTCTTCCACAGCAACAGGTGGCGGACTCGGGCCGGCGGATTACGTACCGCCTTTCGCAAACGCTTCGCTCTTAACCACACCCGCGCCTTCCCGAATCGTGATCAGCCGGTCCGCCGGCGCTTTCGCTACTCGCTCGATTGTTCCGTTAGGCCAGCGAATCTCCAAATCGGCCTGCGTTGCCGCGCCCAAACCGAAGTGCAGCCGAAAGTCGTTCGCCGAATAAAAACTCGCTTGGCTGAGCACTTCTTGCACCTGTGTTTTACCGCCATAACGCGCCGTGATCCTGGCCCCAATAGCGCTGCGATTCGACTTTGTTCCGATCAGCTTCACCTTAAGCGCATGATTGCCCGGTTTCACATCGTTCCGTAAGAGCGATGGTGGCTCATTCAGGTTCATGATGAGCACGTCCATGTCGCCGTCGTTGTCGAAATCGCCAAAAGCGCAGCCGCGGCTCGCATGTAGGGCCGCGATTCCGGGGCCCGCCGCGTCCAGAAGCTCCTCGAATTTCCCATTGCGCAGATTGCGGAACACGATGCGTTGGCTCTTGAACGGATAGTTCGGCAGCGCCTTCTCGATCTCCGGATATACGCTGCCCGTTACCCAAAACAGATCCGGATAGCCATCGTTATCCAGGTCGAACATGCCCGCGCCCCAGCTTATGTAGCGGGTCTCCACGCCCAGTCCCGACGAATTTGTGACATCTTCAAACCCGCCCTTGCCATCGTTGCGGTACAACACCGCCGTATCGTCTGCAAAGTGCGTCTTCAAAATGTCCAGGCTCCCGTCGAGATTGAAATCGCCGATCCCGAGCCCCATACCCGCCTGCTCCATCCCGTCTTCATTCAAAGCCACGCCGGTCTCGAGCCCTACATCGGTAAACGTGCCGTCGTGATTGTTCTTCAGCAGAAAACTAGGCGTGGAGTCGCATGCGATGTAAATGTCCGGCCAGCCGTCATTGTCGAAATCGGCTGGCGCGATTGTCATGCAGTAGCTGCCTTTCAGCGCGGCCACGCCCGATTTCTGGCTGACGTCGGTGAACGTGCCGTCGCCGTTGTTGTGATACAGCGCAACGCCGCCTGGTGGCAGCCCGCGTGGACCGCAATTCACTGGAATGCCTTTCCAGTTGCAGAAGCCGCTATCGCCCGGCTTAGGTATATGCGCCAGGTCCAGTTCGAGATAGTTTGCGATCACCAGGTCCAACCGGCCATCGCGATCGTAATCGACGAATGCGCAACCCGAGCTCCATTTTTTCCCGGTCTCGAGCAAACCGGCCTTCTCCGTCACATCGGTAAATGTGCCGTCGCCGTTATTACGGTAGAGAACATTCTGCCCCCAGTACGTGATAAACAGGTCTTCAAAGCCATCGTTGTTGAAATCGCCCACAGTCACTGCGGAGGACCAGCCGGCCTTTCGCAAACCGGCCTTTTCCGTGACATCCGTAAATGTCCCGTCGCGATTGTTCTTATACAGACGGTTCGTCGCTCCCTCGGGAGTGCCTTCGAGCCGCGTGCCGTCCAAAACGAAAATGTCGAGCCAGCCGTCGTTGTCGTAATCGAAGAAGGCACAGCCACAACCTACGGTCTCGACAATGTAGGTTTTCTTTTCCGGACTGCCGTAAATCAATGGAGCTCGTAAACCGGCCTGCTCGGCCACGTCCACAAACTTGGCATCGAACGGCAGGCCGGAGGGTTTACCGCGCGGTTGCGCCTTCACTCCTCGCGACGATACGCCTTGCCCGAAAGCCTTCACGAGCGGAGTTCCCAGAAGGCTCATCAACGTTCTTCTGCTCACCCCCCCGCGTTTCACACTGTGCAGTGTAGCAACGTGTGGGAGCATCGAGACATGTCGGGAATCCCGCAGGCCGTCGATCGGCGCGCCAGTGCCGCCGGTCTAAGGACCGTCGCGATCTTCGAGGCGTCTAAAGGCGCATTGGTCGTGGCGCTTGCGATCGTCCTTATAGCGGTGCGCGGAGAAATTGAGGATTACACCGAGGATTTCCTCTACGCTCTTCACCTCGATCCCGACCGCCGTTTCGCGCGCATGGTAATGGAAGCCGCCTCCAAACTGAGCGACGCACGCGCCTTGACCGTGCTCCTCGCAGCCGCGACCTATTCGACCGTGCGCTTCGTCGAAGCTTGGGGGCTATGGAATCTACGTATCTGGGCTGAATGGTTTGCATTGCTGTCCGGCACCCTGTATCTACCCTGGGAAATTCTCAAAGTAGCGGAGCACGCCACCTGGGAACGGATTGGCGTTCTCGTAATAAACATCGGCATCGTCCTCTATATGCTCTTCATCCGCGTGCGCGACACCCGCTCGCGTGAAAATAACCCCGGGCTTTAATTCCCGAATACCCGCGGTTTTACTGAAGAAACAATCGTCGCCTGCCTAAATCCACTGAATAGATCGGCCGCACTGCAAGACAGTGCTGTTAGTAGTTTTCTCCTAAGGATTCACCAATGAAATCACTTCTCATTTTAGGTTTTGCCCTCACGTCTCTAATGCCTCTATCGGCTCAAGAGCGCCACTTGCTTATCGTCGACGCAGGCGCGGGATTCACTCAACCGGTTGGAAATACCGGAAGGCACCTTGACGGAGGTTGGAACATCCGCGGCTCGGTCGGCCTGAACTTTTCTCAGTATCTGGGTGCCGTGCTGCAGCTCGATTACAATTCCTTTGGCATCAATTCGACGACACTTTCGAACGTCGGTTTTCCCGGCGGTAACGTGAACGTCTTTTCAGCCACCATTGATCCTATAGTCCACTTGACCCCGCATGGACATTTTGATCTCTACCTAATTGGAGGAGGTGGCCTGTACCGTCGAACCCAGCAATTTACGCAGCCCGGTGTTGCCAATGTAATTGATTTCGACCCGTTCTTCGGCTTTTACCAATACGGGATACCAACAACCCAGATCCTCTCTTCGTATTCAGTAAATAAGCCCGGCGTCAATGGAGGCGCAGGCATCGCATTCGGATCGAAATGGGGCGGCAAATTTTTCGCCGAGGCGCGTTACCATCGCATATTCACTACCGATCGGCATACGGATTATGTTCCGGTAACCTTCGGCTTTCGCTGGTAATGCTGCTGAAACGCGACGATCTACCCGCAATGAAGCGACGCGCTTGAGCAGAGGCTAACCCACTCTCACTACATCACCTGGCAGAATCGACTGCGGCGTCTCAAGATACGCGGGCATGAGCCAAGAGTGCTACTCGCCCGAGACCTCGGCGATGAAACCGGCGACCAAGCGCTGGATATCGGCCGGTGGCAGGTTGTAGCGGGCATTGCCGTCCGGCAGGCCCATATTGCCGCTGATCACGAAGGCGCGCAGGCCCGCCTTGGCGAGGCTCTTTGCCTGTGCGATGCTGAGCCCGCCGACCACCTGCACCGGGACGGCCTTGCCGATCCGTTCGAAGACGGCGCGAGCCACATCACTGAGATAGTCGTCCTCGATGAGTTTCGGGTTGGCGTGCCGCGCGTCGGACTGCAGGTGGATACCGACCGCGTCGACGCCGGCCTCGACCATCCGAAGCGCGACCTCGCCTGCCTGCGCGGCGGGGCCCTGGTGCGGCACCATGATGTCGGAAAAGACAAGTCGCGGCAATTCGGAGCCCGCGCGCCTGAACTCATCGCGCACGGCGCAGATCGACTTCGCCGTATCCACGCCGGCGAGAGCGAGGAAATCAAAGATGTTGCCGCCGCCGACGTAGACGCTGCGCGCCTCGCCGGCACCGCCGTCCATGGTCTTCATATCCGCCAGCAGGAGAGCGTCGGGAAACCGCTTGCGGAAGGCGGGCACGACGTTCGAAACGCCCTGGGTCTTGAGCAGCGGCGTCCCCATTTCGACGATGTCGACTCCACCCGCCAGCGCCGCACTGGCGACCGTCAGACCTAGATCCAAGGTCCCCACATCGACCGAAATCTGAAACGAGAGGCGGGTCTTGAGCCGATCCAAGACGCGGGCGGAACTCGGGTGTGTCTCCTTCGCCGGCTGCTGGCCCCAGGCGGAACTGGGCCGTATCGTCTCGAAGATGGCGCCGACGGCCAACCCGCCGCCGGCGAGCTCCAGCGGCGTCGAGGAACGATCGCCGGTTGAGGTGCCCGTGGTGATTCGACGTCTTCTTATGATCCATGATCGCAGCTCCTTTGACGAATCGAACGCTTGGCGGCAGCCAGTGTCAGCCTGACGTGCGCAAGCTTTTGCACACCGTCCGCCCATTTGGCGCATTCTAGCAGGACCATGCCCCGCAGAGGAGCGATATCGTGAAACTTGTTGAGGACCGGGAGGCGAAGCCGGCTCGTTCTGCAATTAGCAGCGCGCCGCTTTTTTACCGGCGAACTCGGCTTCACAACGCCCTCCGCACTGGGTGTCCGATAAGCTACCTGGCGAGTTTCCACGGCACATACTTCGATTAGATTTTTCATCCAGTACTAGCGAGCAGGGAATCTTTTGCGGTTTCGAGCCTCAATGGCCGCCTCACGTGTGACTGAAAACGCCGGGGCATTCGCCAGCCTCACTGCAACCGAACCGTCCCGATCATTCTTGCGAAAGTAGGCCGCAGCTTCTCGAAATCCGGCGTAGGCGCCACGAAAACGAAATAGCGCAACGTGCCATTGCGATGCTGAAATACAACAATCCAATCGTGCTCGCCTTTCCCGTTGTTGCCCGAAGGATTCTCGCACTCCACGCTCCGCCCCTCGCCTCCGGCAGCCGTCGCATGCGTCTTCGGATCGGGAACAAGGCCCGGATTGTCGCGTGTAATCTCCGCGACCAGCGCGTCCAGTCCTGCTGAAACGCTCATCTTTGTCTGTGGTTGGTAGCGGTCCGTCAGCATTCCATAAATCACGCCGCCCGCCCGGCCATCCGCCGAGCGGGCAATGCCCCCGGCCGGCCCGAACATAGCCGATACCTCGCTCCCATAACCTTGCCAATTACCCGGAACGTCAATTGAAAAGTCGTTTCCATGAAACGTCTTCCACGCGGCGGTCGTGTTCAGGTCCACCGTTTCTCCAACCGCTTGGTTTACGCCACCGCCGACCGTCTGATTCGGGCTCTCTCTTTTCCAGGCGCCCGAGGAGACCTCCTTCGCCGTATAGGCATGCATGCCGCTCACCTGTTTTTGAATACTCGCGAACGCGGGGCTGGTTGTCACGTAATTCGCCTTCGGCACGAACGAAGCAATTTCCTTGTCCACATATTCCGAACGGTTGCCCGGATTCGGATGGTCGCTCATAAACTGCGACCCGCCCGCGCCGTACTTGGCCTGTATCGTCTCGAAGAATTGCGACATTCCGTGCGGATCGTAGCCGGCATCGTAGAGTATCCCCACACCAAGCAGGTCGGCTTCTTTTTCCGCGCCGCGAGACATCTTCAAAAAGCCCAGCCCCGCGGTCATTCCAATGCCTTGCTGCGCAAGTGTTCCCGCTGCCCCGCCAAGGATCACGCCGGCTGCTATTTGTCCTAGTCCCGCGATGAGCCCGACCTTTTGCTGCTTCGCGGCATTACAAACTGAATGTTGTAGAACCACGTGCGAAATCTCGTGCGCCATCACACCCGCCAACTGCGCTTCCGTGCTGGCGGCCTGAATTGTTCCCAAATTCACGAAAATTGTTCCGCCCGGCAGCGCGAACGCGTTTACCTCCGCCATATTGGCGACATGAAAGTTGTAGGGCCACTTGTAGCCCGGCGCTTGCGCCACAAGCTTCTCCCCAAGCTGCTGAATGTACTTTGTGATCGGGCTCGAATCCGGCAGCACTGGCATCTCCGCATACACCTGCTGCACGGCCTTTTGTCCGAGCTGAATCTGCTGCTCCGGGGAATAGTCGTTTTTGCAGGGGGCAATCTCCACGCGCCCGTAGCTCGCTTGCGACGCGAGCAGTACAACAATTGGCAGCAGACTTCGCGGTAACACGCTAACCCTATTGCACCACTGGGAGCCACACCGCGCTGGCCTCTTTGCCCGACCGGAACACCGACTCTGTCGCCTTCACATAATCTGCCGCCTTCGCGAAAAAGATATTTTCGACATAGCTCTGCGGATTGCGGTCATAAAGCGGGAACCAGCTCGATTGAATCTGAACCATGATGCGGTGGCCCGGCTGAAACACGTGATTCGCAGTGGGCAGCGCGAAACGATAGCGCTCCGGCTTACCGGCCGGGATTGCCGAAGGATGCTCGAAGCTCTCGCGATAGCGGCCGCGAAAAATATCCATCGAGATCGCCAGTTCATAGCCGCCCATCTCCGGCTGGCTCGGAACTTCGTCCGGATACACGTCAATCAACTTCACCACCCAATCGGCATCCGTGCCGCTGGTCGCGGCGAACAAATCGGCGACCGGCGCGCCGCTGATGCGCACTGGCTTGGTGAGTGCCGCGGTTTTGTATGTCAGCACATCCGTCCGGTCAGCCACCGATCGTTGATCGGCCACCAGCCACGTCTTCCAACGATCGGAATCCGAGAAGCGCACCGGTCGCGGCAAATACGGCACCGGCTTGGATGGATCGGAAACGTAAGTATCCGCAACGGGCTCTCCGCCGCTCTGCTCGAATCCCAAGCCGAACCCGGCTTCGAGATAGAGCGGTTTCAACGGCGTGGCGCACCCCCGCTCACATGCGAGCGGCCAGTTTGGCAGACGGTCCCAGTGGTTCTCGCCGGTGTTGTAGATGAAAACGGGAGGCGTAGTAGCCTTGGTTGCATCCGTCTTCAAATATTGATCGAAGAACGGTTTCAGTACGTCGCGGCGGAATTGCAGTGCCGTGTCTCCATCCCACCGTAGAGGACCGAGAGAATACCCATCGTAATTCACCTGGCTATGCCGCCACGGGCCCATTACTAAGTAATTGTGATCGGCCTGCCCCTTCGCCTTCAGGGCCAAATAGCAATGAATCGCTCCCCACATGTCTTCCTGGTCCCAAAGACCTTGAATCCACATCGTTGGCACCTGCGAGGGCCGCTCAGCCACGAGCTTGTCCAATGCCTGTCCCTGCCAGAATGCGTCGTAAGCGGGGTGATCCATCATGCGCTGCACCCACGGCAACTGATTCAGCCCGTGCGCCTCCGCGTAGTTGCCGGTCGAACCGGCCCGCCGGAAAGTCTCGTAATCGTCGTAGGCGCCGCGCGCAACGGGTTCGCCTTCGCCTTTCTTGGTGGTCTGGCTTGACGTATAGTCCAGGTTGGGTTGCCGGAACGCGCCGTAATGGAACCAGTCGTCGCCCATCCAGCCGTCGACCATCGGACTCTCGGGAGCGGCCACTTTCAGCGCCGGATGCGGACCGAGTAACGCCATGACCACCGTGAAACCCTCGTAAGACGAGCCAATCATGCCCACCCGGCCATTTGATTCCGGTGTATTCTTCACTAGCCAATCGATCGTGTCGTAGGCGTCGGTCACGTGGTCGGTGGCGGTCTTGTTCAAGGGGCCGCGCACCGGTCTTGTCATTACATAGTCGCCCTCCGAGCCGTATTTCCCGCGTACGTCCTGGAACACGCGAATGTAGCCGTCGCGCACGAATACTTCATCGCCTTGCGGCAACACCGCCAGCATGTGCGGGCTGTCGTTTCGCAGCGCTCTCTTCGCGGCATTGTAGGGAGTGCGCGTCAACAGAATCGGCGCATTGTGCGCGCCTTTGGGAACTACGATCACCGTGTACAGCTTGATTCCGTCGCGCATCGGGATCATCACGTCGCGTTTCACGAAGTCGTAATTCGCGGTTGGTGCGACGAAGATCTTGGGGATGTCGCTTTGCGCGGCGGCAAAGGCAATAACCAGCAACCCGGCTCCCAGCACGTTGCGTGTGCTTCCAAAGCTCATACCTGTCACTTTAGAATGGCCGCCATTCGTGTTAGCGATATAGTTTCTGGAATGATCCTGGAAATCGCTCTTCTAAGCGCGCTGGCGGCCCAGGCCCAAACAAATCCGCCGGTCCTGAAATCGCCCGATGGCCGTCTGGTTCTCACCTTCGAGACCGCGGGCAAAGGCCAGCTCGCGTACTCGGTTGCCTACAAGAACAAGCCGCTGATTGAACGCTCCAGCATGACGCTCAATCTCCAGGGGCAGCTGCCGCTCGGCGCCGAAGTAAAGATCGTTCGCGCCACGCCTTCCGAAACCGATGAAACATACCGGCTCGTCACTGGCAAGACCAGCGTCGTTCGCAATCATTTCAACGCCCTGAAGCTCGACCTGGAAGAAGAGGGGCCGACGCCTCGCAAGCTCAGCGTAGAGGCCCGCGCGTATGACGACGCGATCGCGTTTCGTTACGTAGTTCCCGATCAGTCGGCCATGCGCGAGTTTCGCCTGAAGTCCGAAGCCACCGAATTTCACCTCAGCAAAGATGCCACCACCTATGCTCTCCTCCTGCCCAACTTCCGCACCTCCTACGAAAGCGAATACGTCAAGCTCAACGCCAGCGCCTTCTCGGGGCAAAACGGATTATCGGCAAAGCTTCTCATCGGCCTCCCGTTTTTGACCCACGTGCCCGGCGTTGCCTGGGCGGCGATCACCGAAGCGGATCTGCGCGGCAACAGCTCGATGTATCTGGTAAACACCGCGACCAACTGGGGTGGCCACGTGTTTCGATCCGAAATCGCGCCAGGCGATGATCCTGAGGTCGCGATCACCGGCACTCTCCCGCACCACACCGCCTGGCGCGTGCTTCTCGTCGGCGACGAGCCGGGCGCATTGATCGAGTCGAACGTGATTACCAGCTTGAACCCCGAGTCTGAAATAAAGGACACTTCCTGGATTCATGCCGGGCTTACGTCTTGGGATTGGTGGAGCGGCAGTCTGAACGCCGAAGGCAAGCCCTCTTTCACCACCGAGACCATGAAGTACTACGTTGATTTCGCCGCCCAATCAGGTTTCCCCTACATGCTCGTGGACGCCGGCTGGTCCCCTCGCGACGACATCATGAAAATGAACGGCCGCGTCGATATCCCCGAGCTGGTGCGCTACGCCGCGCCCAAAAACGTGAAGATCTGGATCTGGATGCATTACCACGCGGTGGATGCCCAGATGGAGCAGGCCTTTCCGCTGTTTGAAAAATGGGGTGTCGCGGGGCTAAAGATCGATTTCATCGAACGCGACGACCAGCGCGGAATCGATTTCTATTACCGCGCCGCACGCGAGGCCGCGCTCCATCATCTGATGGTCGATTTCCACGGCGCCACGAAACCAACCGGCATCGAGCGTACTTTTCCGAACGTCCTCGGCTACGAAGGCGTGCTCGGGATGGAACAATCCCGCGCGGGAGCTCGCGATAATCCCATGCATCGCGTTATGCTTCCGTTCACGCGCATGCTCGCAGGCCCCATGGACTACACGCCCGGCGGCTTCGATAACGTTACCGAAGCGGATTTTGTTCCGCGCTCTCCGCACACCATGGTCATGGGAACCCGCGCCCAGCAACTCGCCATGTATGCCGTTTATCAAGCAGCATTTCAAATGGTTTCCGATTCGCCCAAGGCATACCAGGATCAGCCGGCTTTCGATTTCATCAAGCACGCCCCCGCCACCTGGGACGAAACCAAAGTGTTGAACGGCAATCCAGGCGAATACATCACCATGGCCCGGCGCAGTGGCCAAACCTGGTTTCTCGGCAGCATTACCAATTGGACGCCCCGCGATCTCGACCTGTCCCTGAGCTTTCTAGGAGAAGGCCGCTACACCGCCGAAATTTATGCCGACGCTCCCGACGCCGCCCAATATCCCAAAAGCACGACCATCCTGAAAAAGACCGTCGATCGCAACTCGCATCTCGCGGCCCGGCTCGCTGCGGGAGGAGGGTATGCGGTGCGCTTCGTGCCGCTACAGTAGCTCTGAAACAAGATAACGGAGTCGTCATTTCAAATCTGACGCACCTAAATCGAGGACTCCGTACCATGAGAAACGCCTCTCACTGGTATATGATGATACGCGAAAAATGGACCATACACGCCGTGCCGCGTTGCTTTCGCTGATGGTCTCACCTTTGAGACCAAGCCCGCAAGGGCCGGATATCATCCACTTACCTCCGCCTATGCCTACCGGCGGTGAGCACGCCAAGTCGAAGGAGCAAATCACGGAAGAGAACAGGGAAGCCGTCCTGAAGGACGTAGAGGAGCTGGTCAGGACTTCTCTGCTTTTACGAGACGAGTTAAAGAGCGCAGGCGAATACGTCGTCCCGATAGCTTCCGTCAAAAGAACTAAGGAAATCGAAAAGTTGGCTCGGCGCATTCGGGCATTATTGAAGGGCTGATCTGCTCGTTGGCAATACAAAAGCATGAGCGCAATTTTGGCCAGCTTATTGTGGGCGTCGCGGGATGCTTCTTTCGAGCGGATCTTCCATGGCTTCATCGGCTACCCTCATTTGAGGCGGATCTCTGTCGAAGGAGCTTATCGCAAACAGATCACTTGGGGACTGTTGATCATTGTTGCCGGAGGCTAGCCGGAGCTGGCGTGAACATCGCGCTCTTTCACTAACACCCGCGTCTTATAAGCCGATTCCCGCTTCAATCCCAAATAGCGTGAATAGTAGCGCTGGTCCGGCAAAATATCGCGATTTACATTTTCAAACAACTCTCGTTCCTGAGCCGTGACAAGCGCGTCCCAATCGATACCGGAAACCGCGCTTAAAAACGGTGAGTAGACGATCCGCTTTTTCAGCCGGAGCGCCGAAGCCCCAACCCAAGCCCCCAAAAAAGGAATAGAGACATCGGCCGGAACCTCGCGCAGAAAACTCGCGCGCATTACGGCAAACTGGCTCGATACCGCGCTCACGGAACGCTGTTTGAACATCTGCGCGAAATATCCCGGATCGATAACCGGCCTTCCCGCGTCCGGACAACCTACACCGCCTTCGAAGCCTAATACCAGGCCGGCCGAGACAATCGCGCCATGGCTATTCCGAATCCGCCCACCCACCATCACCGCATCGGGATGTTTTTCGAACAGCGAAATAGCGTCCCAGAGCCAATCGCCCCGGTCAATCCGCAAGTCTTCGGAAACCAGGCACACCAAACCATCGCCGGCTATCTCTCGAAGCGCACGAATACCCGCGTCCACCGGAAGTTCTACCCGAGCCAAATCAGGGTAGTCGGGCATAGCCGCCCGTTTCCGTCCCCCCGGCCCGTTTGTCAAGTCCACCAGCACAGCCGGCCACGGCCGCGCGTGCTTACGCTTCATCCACCAATCGGCCGTGCCCTTCACAAACGGGCTGTACTCAACGTTGTAATCGTCCGCAATGCCGCGCAGACTCAGATATCTTTCCAGCGCCGCGCGCTGCGACGCGTGGATATAAGGCTTGCTCAGCGCGTCGTCCGCCGTGGATTCCGGATGCATGCGCCAGCCATAAACCACCTCCGGTATGTGGGCCGCGGCGTGACCAGCCGCCAGGAAGCGAAGGAAAACATCCCAATCCGGACTGCCCTCCGCGTTCTTGTCCGAATACGCCCCCAACTCGAGCGCCATGCGCCGGTCGATCACTCCAAGATGCGCGATGTACGCCGAATTCAAAAGCAAAACCGGATCGAAATCCGGTTTCAGATAGGGCTGCACCGGGCGTGTATCGATCCGCTTATCTTCGTCCGAATAGAGCAGTGCAGGGAAGCCCGTTTCGCGCACCCACCAGCTCACTACATCGAGGCAATCCGGGTAAAGCCAATCGTCCGCATCCACCGGCAGAATGTAGCGGCCCTGCGCCCGCTCGAGGCAAAGCCGCAAGCCGCCGATAATGCCCACGTTCTCGGGCGAAACATGGATACTCACCCAGGGGTGCCGCTTCAGCTCTTCGAAATAGGCGAGCAACTCGCTCTTCCGGCATCCGTTATTTAATACCACCCATTCGCAATGGCCGGCCGCGTTCTGCTGGACGATTGTCTCGGCCAGCGTGCGGAAGTAGGCGAGTGGCGTGCCATCCCACACAGGCGTCACCATCGTGAGCAGGCCGGGCGTTGTCGACCCGCCGTAGCGCGCTTGCCTGCGCTTCAAATGCGCTTCCATCCAGCGGTTGTACTCGCGCGCTTCCCAAAGCAGATAAACCGCCCGCGCCAGCTTCCGCAACCGCGCGCGCGAATCCGCCGGAACCACGTGGCGAAGCAGCGCCCGGTCTTTCTTGAGCAGATGGTATTCCAGGGCAAGTGCGATGCTGCGGCCGCTCAAGACTCTAGGTTACGCTGAGGTGGTACTGGCCCATGATCGCCATCGCTATCGTCACGTACAACAGCGCCGCTTTCATTCGCCGCTGTCTTGAGTACGTCTTCGAGCAGGACTACACCCCTTTCGAAGTGATCGTCGTCGATAACGCCTCAAGTGACGGCACGCCCGCTATTCTGCGGCAGTTTGAAGCCCGGGCCCGCATCGCTTATAACCCCGAGAACACCGGCTTCGCGCGAGGTCAAAATCAAGCCATCTCGCTCTCGAAAGCCGATTGGGTCCTCACGCTGAATCCCGATACCCGGCTCACGCGCGACTTCCTCAGCCGGCTGGTCGAAGCGGGCCAGGCCGACCCAACCGTCGGTAGCGTGTGTGGCAAACTCCTCGCCATGTCTCCCGATTTCGAGCCTCTCGCGCAGCCCGTCTTCGACTCCACCGGCATCTATTTCACCCCGAATCAGCGCCATTTCGACCGTGGCAGCCGCGAGCCGGATCACGGCCAATATGAGCGTCCCGAATATGTGTTCGGAGCCACCGGCGCCGCCTGTCTCTACCGCCGCGCGATGATCGACGACATCTCCATCGACGGTGAATTCTTCGATCCCGATTTCTTCGCCTATCGCGAAGATGCCGATGTCGCATGGCGGGCGCAGTTACTCGGTTGGAAATGCCTTTATACACCGCTGGCCCGCGCCTATCACGTCCGTAGTGTGCTGCCCGCCAATCGCCGTTCCCTTCCCGCCGTCATCAACATGCACTCGGTGAAGAATCGCTGGCTGCTCCGCATCAAAAATATGACCGGGCCGCTCTACCGCCGCTACTGGCTCGCCATCACCTGGCGCGACGCCGTGGTTGTCGCCGGCTGTCTCTTGCGTGAGTTCTCTTCCCTGCGCGCTTTCGTGCTGCTCGCGCGCGCCTGGCCGCGTGCCTGGAAAAAGCGCCGCATCATCATGCAGCGCCGCCGCGCAACCGACGATTCCTTGTCCATCTGGTTTCGCTCGCGCCCTGCCTGATGCGCATCGCTCTCTTAGGAACACGCGGCATCCCCGCGAATTACGGCGGGTTCGAAACGTTTGCCGAAGAAATCTCGGTGCGGCTGGCCGAGCGCGGCCACCACGTTACTGTCTATTGCCGCGAGCAACACGCCTCCAGCGTCTATCGAGGCGTCCATCTGCGCTATCTGCCCACCCTGCGGCACAAATATCTTGATACCGTCGCCCATACCGCACTCTCCACATTGCACGTCCTATTCCGCCGCTTCGATGCCATCCTCTACTGCAACGCCGCCAACGCCGTCTTTACGCTCTGGCCGCGTCTCGCCGGTATGCCCACCGTGCTCAATGTCGATGGCATCGAGCGCCGCCGCAAAAAGTGGAACGCCCTCGCCCGTGGCTGGTACCTGTTTTCCGAGTGGCTGGCGACTTGGTGCTGTTCCGCCGTAGTCACCGACGCCGAAACGATTCGCCAATACTATCTCGAGCGCTTCCATAAACAATCGACCTTCATACCCTATGGCGCTGAATACAGGCAAAATCCAGCAGACCGACCAAGTCCGCGCGCTCGGCCTGGAACCCGGAAAATACGTCCTGTATGTAAGCCGCCTGGAGCCGGAAAACAATGCGCTGCTCGTACGCCAAGCGTTCGAAAAAGTGAAAACGGATTGCAAGTTGGCCCTGGTAGGCGATGCTCCCTATGCTGAAAGCTATATACAGAAGGTGCGCGATACCCGCGACCCCCGTATCCTGATCCCTGGCGCGATTTACGGCGCGGCCTACCATCAATTACAGTCCCACTGCGCCGTATATGTGCAAGCTACCGAAGTCGGCGGCACCCACCCGGCCCTCATCGAAGCCATGGGACGCGGTGCCCTGGTGCTCTATCTCCAGACTCCCGAAAGCGACGAAGTGGCAGGCGACGCGGCCGTGCCTTTCGGCGACAATTTAGTTGAGAAACTGCAATGGGCCGTGGACACGTCTGAAGAGGAGCGTTCCGCCTGGGGTCGTCGTGCCAGCCAACGGATTGAGAAGCTTTACAGTTGGAAGGTGGTAACGGATCGCTACGAAGCGCTCCTCCGGAACCCCAGCTCTATCTGAATAATTTCGAAATGATTGCAAAATGATGACGGAATCGCCGCCTCGCGCCGCTCTGGCGTACCGCTCCTGGGTGGAAGTCTCGCGCGCGCAAATTGCGGCGAACTTTCATGCCATACGCCGGGTGGTCGGCCCGGATGTGGAAGTCATGCCGATCGTCAAGGCGGACGCCTACCGCCACGGCGCCATCGAAGTTTCGAAAACTCTCGAAGCGCAGGGTGCGCAATGGCTCGCCGTCAGCAATACCGACGAAGGCGTAGCTCTGCGCGATGCCGGCATCCGCGCCCATATCCTGGTGATGGCCGATTTCCTCCCGTTCACCCGCGAGGCTCTACTTGCTAACGACCTGACGCCCGTCATCCACTCGCTCGCGGATCTCGCCGAACTCGACCGCCTCGCCGTGCGTCTTGGCCGCGCCGTCCGCTGCCACTTGAAAATCGATACCGGCATGGGCCGCCTCGGCGCCCGCGAAGAACCCGCTGCGATCGCCGCTGCCATTCAGGCCGCCGGGCATGTTGAAGTGGAAGGTCTGATGACGCACTTCGCCTCGGCCGGCAACTATCAGACAACCCAAACCGCCGATCAAATGACTGTGTTCGATCGAACGGTCGATTTTTTGACTCAGGCCGGCATCCATCCGCGGCTACTTCACCTGTCGAGCACCATCCCGGTTGCCTATCGCCGCCGCGGAGCATGGCGCGCCATGGTGCGCCCGGGCCACGCCATTTACGGCTACGTCTCGCCCGCGCGCGGCCATGCCCCCGCCAATGCGCTCCAGGTCGCGCCGGCCCTCAGTTGGCACGCCACCGTGCTCTCGGTGAAAGATATCCCTACTGGGGCTCTGGTCGGCTATGGCGGCATGTTTCGCGCCGAGAAACCGATGCGCATCGCCGTCCTCGCCGCCGGTTACGCCGACGGCATTCCGCACCGCCTTGGAAACCGTGGCAGCGTCATCGTGAACGGCAGGTTCGCTCCCATCGTCGGCGCGGTCTCGATGGATCTCACCACCATCGACGTTACCGGAAGCCCGTCTACCCGTTCCGGCGACGCCGTTACCCTGCTAGGAACGGAAGGCAATCTCACGATCGATGCCCAGCAAATCGCTAGATGGGCGGGCACGATTTCGTACAGCGTTCTGTGTGGCATCCATGCCCGTGTCAAACGAATTTACTCCTAACGTCTGTCGATTGCTACAGTCGAAGAGAAAGCGTGTGAATCTAGGAACAATCGTTGTCGATTGTCCGTCTGAATTTCTGGTTGGGCGGAGGAGACTGTCTTCTTGAAGAAAAAATGGAAGATCCTGATCTTGCTTGGTTTGCTGGTCGTGATCGCCGGCGCCATCGGCGCCAGCATCAAAATCAGTAAGCGGGGTATCGTTACGGTTCAGACGGGCCGCGTCACGCACAGCGATCTGACGTCGCTCGTGACTGCCTCCGGGGAAGTAAAGCCTAGGAATTACATCAACATAGGAGCAAATACCCAAGGCCCGGCCCCTATCGTCGGTATCTACGTGAAGGAGGGCGATCACGTCCACAAAGGGCAAGTCCTCGCCCGCTTGGCCGCTGTCCAGCCGTCGGCGGACCTCCGAGCGCAGCAGGCCGCTCTCAACGCGATTTTGGCCGATTCGAGCGCGAGCGAAGCCGGCGTCAATTCAGCGCAACAAAATATAGCCGTCGCGCAGGCCCAGGTGGACCACGACCGCGCCGACGTGGAGCAGAAGAAAATCGACCTGCAGCGCAGCAAGGATCTTTTCGACAGCAAGCTGATCGCCGCGCAGGACTATGAAGCCAAGAAAGTCACTTACGATCTGGCTGTCGCCACTTTGCAGGCATCGCTGCGAAAGGTGGAGCAGGCCAATGCGGCGCGGGCCCAATCCGCCGCGCAGCTCACCTCCGCGCAGCGCAAAGTCGCGCAAAGCGAGGCCATGGTCACTCGCTACCACGACGTGCTTTCGCAGTACGATGCCACCGCGCCTCTGGATGGCGTGGTCACCAATCTTCCCGTCCACGTCGGCGAAACCGTGGTGCCCGGTATTCAGAATTCCACCGCTTCCACCATCATGACCATTGCCGACATGTCCATCATCACCGCCGAAGTGCACGTGGACGAAACCGACATCGTCAGCGTTAAGATGGACCAATTGGCCGACGTAACCATCGACGCAATTCCCAACCGCACTTTCAAGGGAAAAGTAATCGAAATCGGCGATACGGCCCTGTTGCGCTCTAGCGGCGTAGCCGCCTCACAAAGCCAGACCTCGAGCCAGGAGGCCAAAGATTTCAAAGTCGTCATCGCGCTCGATATTCCCGAGAGCCTTGTGCGGCCCGGCCTGTCGTGTACCGCCAAAATCGTCACCGGCACTCGCTCCCACGCCCTGGCCATTCCGATTCAAGCTTTGACGATTCGTCAGAAGGGCCAGCTTCAAGTACCCAAGCCCGGCCAGAAGATGCCACCCATGAACCCCGCCGCCCAGAAAGCCGCCAAGCAAGAGCTGCAAGGCGTATTCGTGGTCTCGAACGGCAAAGCCGAGTTCCGCGAAGTGAAAACAGGCATCACCGGCGCAACCGATATCGAAGTGCTCAGTGGCCTCAAAGACGGCGACCAGATTGTAACGGGCAGCTATCAGGTTATCCGGACGATCCGGAACCAGGCCAAAGTGAAGGTGGATAACAAGCCGCCGGTCGCCGGGCCCATTCCGAGCTAGTCGATGACTGCTCTCGATACCAAAACCGAAGTCTTGACTCCCGAACAGCGTGCACAGCGGGGCGCCGAACTCCAGCGCGCTGGCGTGGTCATTCGGACATACGATCTCTGGAAGACGTACGTCATGGGCGATCAGGAGATCCATGCCGTTTCCGGCGTCGATATCGAGATCAAGCGCGGCGAATACGTCGCCATCATGGGTCCGTCGGGTTCCGGCAAATCGACTCTGATGAACCTGATCGGGTGTCTCGACACGCCCACCAAAGGCCTGTATTATCTCAACGGCAAGCTGGCGAGCGACATGGAAGACGATGAGCTGGCCGCGATTCGAAACAAGGAAATCGGCTTCGTTTTTCAGACATTCAATCTGCTGGCCCGTTCCTCGGCCCTGCATAATGTGGAGCTGCCGCTCATCTATGCCGGGCATCAATTCTACCGAACGTCTGGAGCGCGCGCGCCAGACGCTCTCGGCGGTCGATTTGAGCCGCCCGCATGCATCACAAGCCGAACGAGTTGTCGGGCGGACAGCGGCAAAGAGTAGCCATCGCCCGCGCGCTCGTGAATCGGCCTTCCATTCTGCTCGCCGACGAGCCCACCGGCGCCCTCGACACCAATACCGGCACCGAGATCATGGCCCTCTTCGAACGCCTGCACAGCGACGGCAACACCATTGTGCTCGTTACCCACGAAGCCGATATCGCCGCGCATGCGCACCGTGTCATCCACATACGGGATGGCAAAGTGGAGCGCGACGAGGCCGTGCAGCATTCGCAAGAGTGATATCTTTGGTAGTCGGAAACCACTTAAAATTTGCTAAGTCCGTTCTCCTATATAGTGGTTGAATACTGCCTCGGTAGATGTTTCAGAGTACTCCTGATCCTGGTTCAGGCGTGAGCGAGAAAGCCTCTTCTGGCTCACCGCCGGGTGAACCTCTCCGCATTTTGATGGCGGAGGACAACGCGATTAATCAACGCGTTGGCAAGTTGATCTTGCAGCGTGCCGGATACGATATCGATTTGGTCGGCGACGGCAACGAAGCCCTCGAAGCGCATCGCGCCAAGCCCTACGATCTGATCCTCATGGATTGCCAAATGCCCACTATGGATGGTTTTGAGGCGAGCCGCCAAATCCGCAAGCTGGAGCACCCGCAGCCGGTGATCATCGCCGTTACCGCCAATGCGCTGGTCGGGGAGCGCGAGCGCTGCCTGAACGCCGGCATGGACGATTATTTATCTAAGCCGTTTCAGGCCGAGCAGCTCGTCAGCGTCGTAAAGAAGTGGGTCGCCGAGCGCCGCCAAAAATCCGGAACGGACGGTATTTGACATCGAACCGAGCCGCGACCCATAGGAAGCGGTCGCCTCACCGCCGCCACGTCAGCAGCAGCGTAAACAACACCACCCAAAGAAAATCCAGGTAGTGCCAGAAGATCGAAACGCCTTTGGCGATAGCCCGCGTCTTCATCTGATATTTCGGCCCGCTCGCCGCCTCGCGTGTACGCGTCAGCAGGTAGATCAAACCGCCCAATCCCAGCACAATATGTAATCCGTGCAGTCCGCTGAACAGAAAAATAAACCACGCGTGCGGGTTTCCGGCAAGCACAATTCCCGAATGCAGGATCTGAAACCAGGCCGCCAGTTGTCCAGCCAGGAACAGCCCTGCCAATCCCGTAGTCCATGCGGTGAGCCGGAAAAAGCCCACCCGGTCGTCCCGGCGCAGCCGGCGCCGTGCCCCTTCGAGTGTCACGCTGCTGGCTGCCAGCACGGTTGTGGTCGCCCAGAGAATCGACGGAATACGGACGTGACCCCACAACATGTTCTTTTCGGCGCGAATGAAAAATACCGCGATCAACGCGCCGAAAGTCATCGTAATGGTCGCGAGCGCAATGGTTACCGTCAATACGGATGTCGAGTTTAGTTCACGCTCCTGGGCAGCGAGGTCAATTGTGGATTGCACTTCTTCTATTATTAGAGATCATGCGTTTCCGCGTACTTGCTCTGGCCCTGTCCACGGCCCTGATCCTCAGCGCAAAGGACGACAGGTTGCGGGGCGCTTTTCGCAAGCCTGCCGATCACGGCTGGATCTTCGTTCACCTCGAAGGCGGTCCCGCAGCCCGTGGATTTCAGCACGGTTATCTGCTCAGCGCCGAGATTCAGGATGCCAAGCGCGCCGTCGAGCTCAGCGCCACCCACGACACGAGCGAAAATTGGTCGAAACTCCGCGCCGTCGCTGAAAAGATCTCGTTGCCGAAAATTCCCGCCGAGTATCGTCAAGAGCTCGAAGGCATCGCCGCCGGCCTCAAAGCCAAAGGCGTGAAGCTCGACGTTCTCGATCTGGTCACGCTCAACGAGTGGATGGAGTTTCCCTATTACTACGATTCGTTGCGGCACCGGCCCGGCTCGCTTCCCGAGCACTGCAGTGCCTTCGTCGCCACCGGCGCCTATACCAAAGACGGCCGCATCGTGATCGGCCACAACAATTGGACCGACTACCTCACCGGCAGCCGCTGGAAGATGATCTTCGACATCGCTCCCGAATCCGGCCACCGCTTCATCATGGATGGCGTCCCCGGCCTGATTCACAGCGCCGACGATTTCGGCATCAACGATGCCGGCATCATGATCACGGAAACGACCATCTCCTCGTTCCACGGCTTCGACCAAAACGGCGTGCCCGAATTCGTCCGCGCCCGCAAGGCCATGCAGTATTCCGAATCGATCGACGATTTCGCCCGCATCATGAAAGATGGCAACAACGGCGGCTACGCTAATACTTGGCTGATCGGCGACCGGAAAACCAACGAAATCGGCCGCCTTGAGCTGGGGCTGAAGAATGTCACGCTCGATCGCACCAAGGATGGCTACTTCGTGGGTTCGAATTTTCCGATCAACCCCAAACTGATCGCCGAAGAAACAGATTTTCCCGATCAACGATCCCAACACGCCAAATCAGGTGCGCCACCGCCGCTGGGATCAGCTCATGGCCGAGTACAAGGGCAAGATCGACGTCGAAGCCGGCAAGCGCTTCGAAACCGATCACTACGACGTGATCACAAAAGAGATCGACCCGAACGAGCGCACGCTTTGTGGCCACATCGATAAATCGAGCCGTGGCTTAAAAGGCTGGCAGGGACCCTTCGCCCCGGCAGGTGCCGCGGAAGCCAAAGTCGCCGACAGTGCCATGGCCGAAAAACTCTCGTTCGCCGCCGGACTGGGACATCCGTGCGGCGTCGCGTTCAATGCCAAACGACATCTCAAGGAACACCCCGAATACGCCTGGCAGAGCGGCCTATTGGAGGATTTGAAGGCCAACGCCTGGACGATCGTCTCAGCCGAACCAGCTTACCGCCCGTGAAGCGGCCGCACTGGGTCGTCTTCCTTCTGCATATCTTGCTGTTGTGGCGCCACTAGGCGGACGGTGTGCCCAAATGTCTCCACAACACGCGTCCAATTATGTCTTGGATGAACGCAGAAATGCAGTGAATATTCTTCATCTCCACCACGCTGCAAGAGCTCGTCTCACCGGAAATCGTGAGATGGAAGACTAGCCGCAAACGGCGCAAGCGGCTTTATACACCCGGCTTTGACGTGGATCACGCCATCGACATTCTGCAGTGTTCCTTCTATTAACAGATAAGGCGCGGTCACCAACGTGACGCGCTGCTGCTCGAACTGATCCGGCATCAGCACGACATTCGAGATACCTGTCTCATCTTCAAGCGAGACAAACACCACGCCCTTCGCGGTGCCCGGCCGCTGCCGCACGATCACGCAGCCCGCTACTGTAACCGCTCGCCCATGGCGCAATCCAGCCAAATCCGCCGCTACCGTTACTCCTAACCGATTCATCTCGCTGCGGCGATAGGCCATCGGATGCGGGCCAATCGTCACGCCCGTGCCTTGATAATCGGCGGAAATACGCTCCCGGACGTTCATCATTGCTAACGGCGAAGCGGTCGCGCTTTCCGGAGCTTCATCCAGCAACGGACCCGCCGGCCGCCCCGCGCGCGCGACTTGCCACAAGGCATCGCGTCGGTGCCTGGCGCCGATACTGTTCAGCGCGCCGATAAACGCCAACCGCTCCATTTCATCTTTGTGCAGAAGCGGCACGCGTTTGGCCAGGTCTTCCACATCCCGGAAAGGCCGCGCAGTCGCCACTGCCTTACCGGTGCGTTCGTTCACACCGCGCGCATACAGCAAGCCCAGCCGCAGATTGCCTTTTTCTACCGTGCAATCCCAATCCGACCGGTTCACATCGATAGGCAGCACCCGCAGCCCATGCCGCTGCGCGTCTTTGATCAGCACCGCCGGATGATAGAACCCCATCGGTTGATTGTTAAGCATCGCGCAAGTGAACGCCGCCAGATGATGGCATTTCAGATACGTGCTGGCATACGCGAGCAGTGCAAAACTTATGGCATGCGACTCCGGGAAGCCGAATCGCGCAAATGACGTGATCGACGACACGATCGTTTCCTGCGCCTCTCCAATAATTCCCTTAACGGTCATGCCGTCGCGCAGCTTCTTCTCAATTTCCCGCATACGTTTTTCAGAACGCTTGAATCCCATGGCGCGCCGTAGCTCTTCCGCCTGGCTGCCCGAGAAATCCGCGGCAAGCATCGCCATGCGTAACAATTGCTCCTGAAATAGCGGCACACCTAACGTGCGCGCGAGCACCGGCTCTAAACAAGGATGCGGAGATTTCGGCGCTTCCCGCCCTTGCCGTCGCTGTAAGTAGGGATGCATCATCTTACCCACGATCGGTCCCGGCCGGATGATCGCCACCTGCACCGCAATGTCGTAAAAACATTTAGGCTTCATGCGCGGCAAGGATGCCTGCTGCGCCCGGCTCTCCACTTGAAACGTCCCGACCGTATCGGCTCGTTGCAAAGTTTCGTAAACGATTTCATCCCCTTCCGGGATGCTCCCGAGAGTAAGCTCTCTTTGCTCGTGCTTCTTGACCAGCGCAAACGTGTCCCGCAGCACCGCCATCATTCCCAGGCCTAGCAAATCGATTTTTATGATTCCCATGTCCGCGCAGTCTTCTTTGTCCCACTGCACCACCACGCGCCCCGGCATGCTCGCGTTTTCGAGCGGCACAACCGAATCTAGCCGCCCTTGGCAAATCACCATGCCGCCCGAATGCTGTCCCAGGTGCCTGGGTAAATCCTGCAGCCCATTGACCAGCTCGAAAAACTTACGTACGCGCGGATGATGCAAATCCATGCCCGCTTCCTGAAATTGCTTCTCGATCGTTTCGTCCGGCCCTTGCCAACCCCACATAGGCGAAAGCGCTGATAATTTGCCGGTTGTCTCTTCATCGAATCCCAGCACTTTGCCCACTTCCCGAATAGCCGATCGGCCGCGATACGTAATCACGTTCGCCGTCATCGCTGCACCCAGCTTTCCGTAGCGCTCATACACATGCTGGATGACTTTCTCGCGCTCGTCGCCCGAAGGAAGATCGATGTCGATATCCGGCCATTCGCCGCGATTTTCGGAAAGAAACCGCTCGAACAAAAGTTCGTATTGGATTGGATCGACCGAGGTGATTTCGAGCGCATAACATACCGCGCTATTTGCCGCCGATCCTCGCCCTTGCGCCAGAATTCCTTTCCGGCGGCAAAACTCCATGACGTCCCAAACAATCAGAAAATATCCCGCCAGTTCCAGCTTTTCAATCAGTTTCAGCTCATGGTCGATCTGTTCCCGATGTCTATTGGTGTATTCTTTGAACCGCCGTCGCGCGCCTTCTTCCACTCGCTTGCGCAGAAAACGGTCCATCGTCTCGCCTGGAGGTACGGGATACGGCGGAAATTTGTACCCCAGGTCTCTCATCTCGTATTGAAGCCTCGAAGAAATCTCCTGCGTGTTTGCAATCGCCTCCGGCAGATCCCTGAATAGGCGTTTCATTTCCGCCGCCGGCTTCAAATAACGCTCTGCATTTCTACTCAGTAACCGGCCGGCGTTTTCGAGCGTAGTTTTGTGATACAGGCACGTGAACACGTCCAGAATCTCGCGCTGCTCCGGATGTGTATAACAAACTCCGTTGGTCGCGACTAACGGCAATCTGAAACGGCGCGCCGCTTCGATCGCCGCTTCATTGCGCGCCTCCTCCTCTCGATCGCCATGCCGCTGCAGCTCGACATACACGTTCTCCCGCCCGAATATGTCCGCCGCTTCTTCCGATCGCATTCCCGGAGCCAGGCAAATCAGGCCTTCTGAAAATTCCCTCAGTTCCTCCAATGTCACCGCTGCGGTTTGCCCAGGCTTGGGATGCTTCGGGACACGCAGCTTCATGCGCGTGATCATCCGGCAAAGATTCTGATATCCGCGCTGCGTTTCGACCAGCAGCGGATACCGTGCGCCATCCGTGCACGTAATTTCCGCCCCCACGTGCGCCCGCACTGAGCCGCTCCGCTCCGCGGCCATGTGAAACCGCGGAATCCCATACAGGCCATCACGATCGACCAGCGCCATGGCCGGCATTTCCAATTTCTGGCACGCGTCGATATACTCTTCCGGCACGCTTCCGCCTTCTAGAAAGCTGAACGCCGAGCGCGCATGCAGCTCTACATACTCAGTCGTAATTTCCCTCCACAAACCACGTCTCGTTTCTCAAATCGCGAAAGATGCGATAAAGCGATCCGCTGCGCAATGCAATGTCCCACTCCTCGCGATTCCACATGTCCGTCCGCCACCAGTTCCCGAAAGTGAACCACGGACCTTTGGCAATTTCTACCGCGCCCCGCGCCACCGCCGACGTGATGTGAACCGGCTGCTGCTCTGTAATGACATGCGCCTTCTGCGGCGGCCGGAATCGCCGGAACGCCAGCCGCACTCCGCTGAAAGAGCCGCCATCATGAGGAAGCGTTTGCTGTGCGGGAGCCTCCATTGTGAAACCGTCCGGCCTATGTGTATCGAGCACCTGCGGGGTCCCGATATTTTCCGTGCCCACAAAATGCCGGATGCGCGCAATGGTCACCTCGAGTTTTTCGGGAGACGGATACGCAGGCGCGAAAAAGTCTTCCTGCACGAAACGCGGCTTCACCGCCTCCAGCGTCAATTGAATTTTCCGGACCGCCGCGCCAGGAGGCCGTCCATTCAACTCGAGTTCGAGCAGCTTGAGCAGCGCTTTCTGATCCTTCATAGGCGCCGGCAGCCGCAGTGTTACCAGATGTTCCGCCTCTTTTTCCAAAGCCAGCCGCAGCCGGATTTCATTGGTTGCCAGCGAACGCGCCGTCAGTTCCGTACACAGTTCAAAAAGAAAACGCGCCAGCAAAAAGAAAATCGGCTCCAGCAATGGAATCGGATCTTCCAGCTCCATCTCGCGCGAGTAATCGACCTTCTCTTCCATTAGCCGAAGCTGGCGCCGGGCCGATCCACGCGCCACGCGCTGCCAATGCACGCCTTCTTCGCCCAGTCGTGCCGCTATGCCCGGAGTGGGAAGCGCAGCAAACTGTCCGAACGTTCGTATGCCCCACAAATCGAACAACTCCCCCATCCCCGGCGGGCAGCCCAACAGATGCAGCGAGAGCGTGCTCAACGCGCGGCCTTCCTCCCCCGGCGGAATCACGCGAATTCCCGCAATCCCTCGCGCGGCGTATACTGCCGTATCCGGATTGGCAGCGATTGCGATATGCGCAGGCATGCCGATCACCCGCTCGATCTCTCGCGCAATCTTTCCCGGCTCTCCATACACTCTGCTCAATCCGCGTATATCGAACGTCACCGCGTCGGGCGAAGTGATTTCGATCAACGGCGAAAACCGCCGCGCGCAATCGAGCAAAATCGGCAAATTACCGGAGGCGTGAATCGAAGCAAACACCTTCTTTCCCTCCCCATTTCGTCAACTCGGCAACGCTTCGAATACCGCGCAGTAGCTTTGCCGACCACAACACTTCTTTCCGGCGCACGCCAAGCTGCAGCTTGGCGCAGGAACCCGCCTCAATGCGCTCTCCGGTGACGACCAGCGCCGCTCCGCTACGCTCGGCCCCATGCCGCAGCCGGAACCACGACGCCACCGGAATCCGCCGCATCGTATTTGCAGATACGCCCGAAACATCCAGCGCCACCAAGCCGAATCCGCCCGCGCGCACAAGTAGATCGGTCGCCTTCAGCGCATGGTCCACATTGCCGCCACAGCGCACCCATAGCAGCCGGCGCAATTCAATCTCTGCCGCCGCGGTCACCGGGTCGAACGTGTCCTGAACATCCACCAGCGCACAAAACTCTCCTTGCCCGGTCACCTGCCGTAGCAAGGCGAGCATCACCCCGGTACGGCCTGAAGAAACGCCTCCAGTCAGTTCCGTCAGAGTCGCGCGCGGTACATCTATCCCAATTCCGATCGAAATCGGATCAGGGCCGCGACTGGAAGGAGTGGTTGCGGGAAAGAGATTGGAAAGAGCAAGGGCGGAGGGCATAATATCGCCAGCTAAAAGATTTTACTAAATTCGCCTTTTGTTCGCCCACGTATGATACACTTGTGAATCATGCGGGATTTCCATGCTAAAATCAAGTCAAATACATGGCAACTCTGCCACTTACCAAACCTCGTGCTGATTTTGCCGCCCATAGACGAGCTACTGCCACAGAATTTCCCAAAGTCGTCGAGACGCTGGTTTCTCTCATTGGCCGCAAACTCACCGCCTACATTGCTTCTGTCAAAGATGCGCGCGCCATCGACAGGTGGCTCGAAAATGCCAAGCCGCAAAAGAATGTCGAGCAGCGCATTCGGCTTGCCTACCACGTCGCCAGTATGCTGGCGGAATTCGACAGCCCTGCCGTGATTCAAGCCTGGCTGATTGGATTAAATCCGGAATTGGATGACGCGGTGCCGATCAATCTTCTTCGTAGCGGCGACATCCAGGACGATGGCAAAAAAGTTCTGAACGCAGCGCGGGCGTTCGTAGCAGGTGGCTAAGCGATTTCTCCCATTTACCGCACCAACCGGTCCGGTGTACCGAGTCGCTCGCAGACCCGATCCGTGGCGCCCTCCCGATTGGGCCGACGTAGGCGACGATCTCACCTTCGGCAATCGTTTCGACGATGCGGAAGGCCGCTTTCGTGTCCTGTACGCTGCCTCCAGTCCCCTCGCCTGCTATCTGGAAACGCTCGCCCGCTATCGCAAATCGCCCGACTCCGAACAACTGCTCTCCGCGCTGGCCGCGATTAAGAATGCACAGGACGACTACACGCCGCCCGCAACCGTACCCGCCAGTTGGCTGCCAACCCGAGCGCTGGGAATGGCTATTCTCTCCAAGCGGCGTTTCGCCAACGTGTACTCCTCGGAGTGGCTTGCATTTCTTCGCAGGAATCTGGAGCCCATGTTCTCGGTTCGCCGAACGGACGGCCAGGATTTCGATCTGGCTCTGCTTTTGTCGCAGCGTCGCGCGCTCACCCGAAGAATCGCAACGCTTGTTTACCGCCTCGGCTACGACGGCATTTACTACCAATCCCGCCACGGATCCGATCTATTCAATTGGGCGCTGTTCGAACCTTTTGACTTGGCCTCGCAAACGGCTTCGGACCTGCACATCGAAGATCCGGATTTAATAGAAGCGCTCAAGCGCCTCAATCTGACTCTTAATCCAGACCTGTAACCCGTGCATAGCGGATCCGCTTCCGGTTCCACGTGTAAGTAATGTGCAGGGTTCCGTCTTTACCCACAATCATCGCCGGATAGGAATACTCACCGGGCTCGCTCTCGAGCGTCTCGAAATTTTTAAAATGCTCGCCATCGCGGCTCACCGCCAGGTTCAACGGCGTTCGTCCGGTTTGCGTATCGTTGTAGACGATCACAATGCGCCCATCCGCCAGCCGCACCGCATCGATTCCCGAATTCGGATTCGGCAGCTCCGTCGGCCGCGCCTGACTCCACGTCTTTCCGGCATCGCGCGAATCCGACACGCAAATCCGCCCGATATCTCGCGTCGAGCGTGCGTAAAAACGCAAATGAGCCCCGGCAATCTGCAGCACGCTCGGTTGAATAATGCCGCTCGTCTCGGCGTTCTCGCCCGAACTCGGAACTGTGATCGGACCGTACTTCGTCCACGTCTCGCCATTGTCTGCGCTGCGCTCGATCCACGCCGCCCAGGTGTGATAGCTCTCGACCGAACTCCCCGACACGATCGTTCCATCACCAAGCAGCAGGGGCTTCGCCCGGATCGGCCCCAAAATTCCCGCCGGCAGATGTTCCACTGCCGACCAGCTCTTCCCGTCATCGTCGCTCGAACGTCTTCCCGCGCTCCACTCCCTGGGATTCGGCCCAAATTTGTAATACAGCCAGAGCCGCCCCGTTTTCGCGTGGAACAGCACCGGATTCCAAGCCGGCGTATTGGGCTCGCGCACTAGTTCTTCCGGCTTTGACCAACCCGCCTGCGTCCGCCGCGCCGCCCAAATCGCCACGTCTGGCTTGCCCTCGCCTGTGCCGCCAAACCAAGCCGCCAATAACTCCCCATTCCGCAATTCCACTACCGTCGAAGCATGGCAGGAAGGAAACGGCGCCTCTTCAAAAACGAATTCTTTTTTTATCGCCGCTTGCACGAGTGGAATGCACATCGCAATTGCACACCATTGTGATAAGGTCGGGAAGAATCCTAGGAGGGAAAATTTATGGCTGGTCAAGTGAAACCGGTTCCTCCCGGCTATCATACGGCGACTCCCTATCTCACTCTGTCCGATGCAGCGAGCGCCATCGATTTCTACAAGCGAGCTTTCGGCGCGACCGAAATCTTTCGCATGGCCGTCCCGGGTGGAAAAATTGGGCACGCTGAGATCAAGATCGGCGATTCGATTCTGATGCTGGGCGATGAGATGCCGGGCGCAACGGGCCGCTCCCCGCAATCGCTGGGCGGCTCCACGGCCGGCGTTTTTCTATACTTCGATGATGTCGATTCCGTTTTCAACACAGCCGTCAACGCCGGAGCGAAAATCGAGCAGCCTCTTACCGACATGTTTTGGGGAGACCGCTACGGCAAGCTGAGCGATCCTTTCGGGCATCAATGGGCGCTTGCTACTCATATCGAAGATGTCGCGCCCGAAGAAATGGAAAAGCGCATGCGCGCCGCCATGCCGCAAACCGCCGCGCAAGCAAATTAGCGGCTTGAAATTCTATCTTCTCTTGCGCTTTCTGCGCGCTCGCCATTGCAGCTTCCGCCGCCACCAGCACGTCCTGGGAGGTCAACGGCTTCAGCGATTTTCTGAAGGGTCGCCTTTCGAATCTCTCGCTCAGTGCCGATGGATTTCTGCAACTCGGCCCCGCGATCCGTTCTACTGTCGACGCTCGGCCAGCCCGCTTTGTGGTCCCTCGCCGCCGCCCCCGATGGCAGCGTTTATGCCGGTACTGGTCATTCCGGCAAAGTGTACAAATTGACGACCGGCGGCCAAGAATCGGTTGTCTGGTCCGCGCAGCAATCGGAGATTTTTGCGTTGTGGGTAGACGCGAAAGGCATCCTATATGCCGGCACATCGCCGAACGGCGGCCTCTATCGCCTGGAAAATGGAGCTGCGCGCGAAATCTGGCGCGCGCCCGCCAAATATATTTGGGCCATTCAACCCGCGCCCGGCGGTTCGCTGTTCGTTGCCACCGGCGAACCGGGCCGCGTCTATCGCATCGATCCTTCTACCGGTGCAGCCGATTTGTATTACGAAACCGGCCAAGCCAACGTCACGGCGCTCGCTTCCGGTCCCAACGGCCATCTGCTCGCCGGCACCGATCCCAACGGCATTCTCTATGAAATCTCCGCGCCGAAGCAAGCCACCATCCTGCTCGATTCCACGCTTCCGGAAATTCGTTCCATCGCGGTCGATGCGCATGGTATCGGTCTATGCCGCCGCTATGGGCGGCGCCGTTTCCACGCGTTCGCCGCTGACCGCAACCAGCGCGGCCGGCTCCGGTGCAGTAGTCGCCGGCGCGCCCACCGTCATCACGGTAACCGAAGCCAGGCAGAGCGGCTTAAATGTGCAGAGCGATCAAAGCGGCCTGAAAGCCGGTGCGGGCGAAGCTAAGCCTTCCTCCTCCACCACCCCCACCACGCCTTCCGCTCCCTCAGTCGTCGAAGTGAGCGGTGTCGAGAAATCGGCCATCTATCGCATCGGCCCCGACCACGCTATCGAAACCATTCGCAGTTCGAAGGAGAGCAACGTCTACGATCTTCTGGTCGACTCCGATGGCCTCGTATTTTCTACCGACGAACACGCCCGCATCTATCGTTGGAACGACGGCCGGACCACGCTGCTCGCCGAACCCGGCGATGGCGAGACCACCCGGCTTCTTCAATCCGGTGCAAACCTGTTTGCCGCGCTCAGCAATCCCGGCCGCATCATCGCCTTTGGTCCCGCCGGATCGAGCCCCGGTTCCTATCAATCCCCGGTACACGATTCCACTAGCGTGGCGCGTTGGGGACATTTGCAGTGGCGCGGCAATGGCGCCGCCCCGAATTTCCGCACCCGCACCGGCAACACCGCGCGCCCGGATGCAACCTGGAGCCCGTGGTCGGAGCCCCTCACTGCAGCGGCCAGCCCGCTCATCAAGAGTCCGGCCGCGCGCTTCATCCAATGGCGGGCCGAATTCCCTGCCGGCAGCCATACCTCTGTCGATACCGTCTCCATACCGTATCTGCCGCGCAACGGCCCGCCCGCCGTTCGCAGCGTCACGGTCACGTCAGTTATCAACACGAATCCCCTGAAGTCCGGCGCCGCGAATACCAGCGCCTCAGCCGCGTATTCCATTACGGTCACGGATACTGGCGAAGCGCCCGCCGCCAGCACCGCGACTTCGGCCAGCCAATCCATCTCTCGTTTGCAAACTACCCAAACTCAGGTCTCCTGGCAGGCCGACGATCCCGACAGCGACAAACTCGTCTACTCGCTTTATTTCCGCGCCGAAGACGCTGCCAATTGGCAGCTCATCCGCAGCCGCATGTTCGAAAACGCGCTGCTCCTCGATCCCGACGTCTTCGCCGACGGCCGCTACTACTTCAAAGTAGTGGCCTCCGACGCGCCCTCGAACTCAGCCGAATTCGCGCGCCAGGCCGAGCTGATCAGCCCGCCGATTTTGATCGACAATACGCCGCCCGTCGTGACGCTCGGCGCCCCAAGCGCGGGGCAAGCACGCTTGACATAGACGTCGAGGGAAGCGACACAACCAGTCCGCTGCGCCTTTGTGAATACTCCCTCGACGCCGGTTTCTGGCAGCCCATCGAATCGAACGACGGCGTCACCGACTCGCCGCGCGAGCATTTCCACCTGCACCTGGATGCATTGCGCCCCGGCGAGCACCTGCTCGTCTTCCGCGTCTACGACACCTCGAACAATGCCGGCCTCGCGCGTATCGTCCTGCATTAGCCCGACGGTCCTCTTCTCCTGTTGCGTTCGTTCTTTCAACAAAGTTGAAGAGTTTTATCGCGAACTTTGTTGAGCGCCGCTGCTCGATAGGTGTTTTGGGCACGCGTAGTAAGGTGAATGAATCTGGGCAACCAGAGACATAAGCATGACCAAAACCGTTCTTCTACTATGCGCAGCCGTACTCCCCGCCTTTGCGCAGAACCATCGCGCAATCACCGTGACAAGTCAGCCGAAAGTCGAGTTCACCCGCGCCGCGCTGGTGCAATATATCTGGGGTACTTCCTGGGAAACGGTAACTGCCAAACAGCCGCGATTGATAGACCGCAACTATAAGCCGCAAACTGACGACGCCCTGCCGGCTTCGATTTCCAATCTCCAAAGCATCGAGCGGTTGGACGTTGGCGGCTTGGCTGCCTCAACGGCGTTCGTTCTCTATCCCGCGAGCCCGAACCTGCACAAAGCTGTAATCCTGCACCAAGGGCATGCCTGCGATTTGCTCGATCGCGGCGCGCATCCCGTGCATCTGGAATTTGCGATCCGCAAACTCGTCGGCGCCGGATATACTGTCGCTGCGATGCGCATGCCGCTCTACCAGAGCCCGGCGCACTGCGGCGCCTCCAGAGCGCACGACAAATTATTCGACCTCCACCCCAGGACCGGCTCCCCGGTGCAGTATTTTATGGAGCCGATCGCGCGAACCGTGAATTATCTGGCAGCGCATCACTCCGATTTGCACGAGATCGATATGGTTGGCCTTTCTGGCGGCGGGTGGAGCACTACTGTCTATGCGGCCATCGATCCGCGCATCGTCAAGAGCATCCCGGTTGCCGGAACGCTGCCGCTCTATCTGCGCGGCGCTCACTACAACCACGACCTGGAGCAGTATGTTGCCTCGCTCTACCGCGTGGCCGGCTACCAGGATTTATATGTTCTCGGCGCGGCGGGCAACGGGCGTTTGCAATTGCAGATTCTCAACCGCTACGACGATTGTTGTTTCGGGGAGAAACAACACACCGTGGGACAGCCGCCCTATACCGAAGCGATCCGCAACTATGAACGCGAGGTCCGGAATGCGCTACGTCAGATAGGAACGGGCGCTTTCGCACTTCACCTGGACCAATCGGCGCATTACCATCAAATTTCAACTGAAGCGATTGAGAAGGTCATTCTTCCAGTCCTGGGCGGCCAGGCGCCGCCAGCTACTTAAGGACGCGCCCGCTACTTAAAAAATACGCGCCAGGTTGCGACCACAAGAGCATGCGTCACCATGGGTGCGCGCACACTTCCGGTTTGCGCATAAACGATCCCGAACACTACCCCGAGAAGAGTGCCCACCGCCGCCCGGCGCCAGTTCGGAAATTGATGGACCCAGAGATGCGCGCTTCCATAGAGGATGGCCGAGACGAGCACCGCTGCCGTCCGCGAGCGGTCGAGCATAGCGCGTTCAATAACGCCGCGAAAAAACAACTCTTCGCTGAGCGCCACCACCCATAAAATTCCGAAAAATGTGCCGATGCCAATCCCGGCAACTTGCCACCATGGTCCGGCTCGCAATCCGAAGCGCACGTCGTGAAGACCCAGCGCCAGAACAACGACAGGAATTATGGAAACCAAATAGTAAAGAGTGCCGATGCGCCATTCGCGCGAGCGCGGCCAAAACCCGAACGCGCCTGGATTCCATTCGCGCAGTACCAGCAAAGCGGCGATTCCCAACCGGATCCACATCAGGTGGCCGAGGATGTCGGCCTGCAAATGCTCGTCCGGCGACTGATAGATGCGCGCGAATACCCGCGAGACCAGCGGCGCCGCCGCTACTACTAAGAAGCCGAAATCGTAAGCCGGCCGTCTAGGAAGTAAGGCATACCAGAACGACAACACAGCGGTGAGGCCGGCGAGTAAATAAAAACTGTTTCGTTCGAAAGTGCCGGCGCTCAGGCTGAAAATCAGGTACGGCACGACGGCGCTAAACCACAGAAACGCCGCCTGCATACGCGCGGGACGAAATTGCGCGAGCCATGTGCGCGTCTCTTGAAATGTAGAGCCGAGATAAAAGACGGCTTCGACGAGAAAGGCGGGCAACGCCGCCCACATGATCCAATGAGACGGTGGATGTTGGTTCGAATAAATGAGGGCGGCTCCGGTAATGCCCAGCCATGTACACGCTAACGCTATGAAAAAAGGACGCATTGCCCGGAGCATCGCCCTCATCGTAGCATCGGCCTGCGCACTCGCGGCCGCCGAGCCGCCGGCTGGATTTTTGCGAAAAATTGCCGAGCGAGAGACCGAAAACGCGCGCGCCATGGAGAATTACACCTACCGGCAATCGCTGTCGGTGCAGGAATTCAACGTGCAAGGCGCCGTGGTCGGCGAGTACCGCGAAGTGCGCGATGTCACCTTTTCGCCCACTCGCGGCCGCTACGAGCAGGTCGTCGAGCCGGCCCACAGCACGCTCACCCACGTGCGTTTGACGGCTGAAGATTATAACGACATCCGGAACATCGATCCGTTTATGCTTACCGCCGATAAGGTATCGCTCTACGAAGGCCGCTACCAGGGCGAGCAGACCATGGACGGGGCCGCTTGTTTTGTGGAGTATGTCAGGCCGCGTCAGATTCTTTCGGGGCAGCGTTTTTTTGAAGGCACGTTATGGGTACGCCAATCGGATTTCGCGGTGGTTCGCAGCGAAGGACAAGCCGTCCCGCAGATCGACACGCTAAAAGAACAAAACTTGACACCGCATTTCACCACTACGCGCCGCGAGATCGACGGCAAATGGCTTTTTCCGGTGGAAACGTACTCGGACGATACACTGTACTTCCGAGATTTCCCGCAACGCCTTCGAACCGTTATTCGCTACATGAACTACAAAAAGTTTGGAGCGGAATCGACTGTCACGTTCGGTGTGGAGCCGCCGAAACAGCCGCCTAAGTAGTACTCAAAGCCGCAAAATCTCGCGGCGTATCGATATCCATCGCCGCCTCAGGCAATGGAAAGGGCACAGCATGCGTACGTAGCAGCGCGCGCGCCCCAGCCGCCGGATCAAGCGATCTCAGCGCCCCAAACAACTCGCGCTTGAATAGAGCCGGAACCCCGAGGGTTCCGTTGTATTGTGCCGCAACAGCCTCTGTATCGCTTGCGTCCAGCAGTGCGCGCATCTCTACCAAGTGCCGCGGTTCGACCAGCGGTTGATCGGCCAGCATAATAGCCACCGCTTGCGCTTCCGCTAAAACCCCAACGCCAGCCGCGATCGACGAGCCTATACCGAGATGCCAGATTGTATTCTCGATTAGCGTTACAGGCCAGGCCGAGAGCGTTGCGCGTACCAAATCCGCCTCGGCGCCTACCACTACAATCACCGGATCGAAACCCGCCGCAAGCGCTTGCTCCACCGCATGCTCGACCAGCGTTTTTCCGCGATAAGGAAGAAGCTGTTTCAAACGCCCCATCCGCGTGGCCGCGCCCGCCGCTAGGATAATACCGGCGGCCGGCATTTCAATCCGCCTTCGTCACCAGCCGCAATTTGCCGCCGGTCACCACCGTTGCCGCTTCCAGCTTGGCGAGCTCGCGACGGGCTATTTGTGCCCACGTGCTGTTCGCATCGAGCTTCAAATAGGCTCGCCAATGGCGCACCGCGCTCATCGTATCCCGCAAGCCTTGATACAGCAGCGCCAGATTGTAATGCGCATCCGCGTAGCCCGGGTGCAGCCGCAACGCTTCGTGATAGTGTTCGAGCGCGTTCGAAGGATCGTTCTGCTCGTCATACAAATTGCCGAGGTTGAAATGCGCCAGCGCGTAGTTTGGATCTATTTCGAGCGCCTTTTTGTAATGCTGCTCCGCATCGCCCCACGCATGACCGTTGAAGAACACCGTTCCCAGATTGACCAGCGCCCCTGCCGAATGCGGATCCAGCTCCGCGGCCTTTTGATACGCGGCGATGATTTCTTCAAACGGCGCGCCGCTTTGCTCCAGATCGAGAGCATGCTCAAACCAGCGATCGGCTTCCAGTTTGTCGCGCAGCTTGCCGGCTACGTTTTGGCCTTTCTTGCCGGATTCCGGTAACTGCAGCAGCTTGCTGATTTCTTCTTCGGCGAAATCGAACAGCATCTGGCCGGAGCCAGGCTCCAGCTTGTGCTTGCCAATTTGAATCCGGACGCGGCGCCCTTCTTTGTAAACCTGAACATCTTCGCCCTGCTCAGGCGAGTTCTTCAGAAAATCGTCGAGCGAATGCAGCGCCTGCCGGACCAGTCGTGGATGCGCGTTTTCGCTGCGCAGCCGCACCAGCCGCTTCAACTTCAGCAGGTCTCGGAATTTGTACTGCGACAATTCCGGAATGAGCTGTTGGCGCTCCCAACTTCTCAGTTGCCGCTGCTCGACTTTCAGGAGCCGGCAAACTTCCTTGCGGGTGAAGGCCCCGCCCGCTTCGCGCTCGGTCGCTGGTGTGGGATGGTGCGAGGGGTCTCGCAGCACAGCAAGATGATACCACTTGCCGCGCAAAATAGTGCTATCCCCTTACATTACAACCGGTTGACAGGTGAACCGAGCTATCTCATACTAAAAAGGTCCGATATTGAAAAGGTAGTATGGCCGCTCCTCCAAAAAACCCTCGCCGATCTCCACACGGGCGAGCGCTGCATCCTGGACCGGCTCGACCTGCCGGAGAGTGTGGCGCGCCGTCTGATGGAGCTTGGATTCCTGCCCGGCAACGAAGTGATTCCCGGCACGCGAGCGCCCGGCGGCGGTCCGCGCGTCTTTCGGTGGACGGCTCGGAAGTGGCTTTGCGGGCGTGATACGGCGGCGCGGCTCTTTATCCGGCGCGATCCGGAATCGGATCTGATTGTGCTCTCATGAGCGATGTGTCACGGCAACGCCCCGCGGGCGAGTCTGCTTCCCAATCCGTCCATTCGCCGCCTCGCTCCGCAGTGGATCGGCCCATCATCGTCGCCATTGTCGGCCCGCCGAATTCCGGCAAATCCACTCTGTTCAACCGGCTGACCGGCCTGCGCCAGAAGGTCGCCAATTTCCCTGGCGTCACCGTCGAGCACCGCATGGGCAAGGCGAAGCTGAAGGGACGACCAGGAGGTGTTTCTGGTGGACCTGCCCGGCGTCTACAGCCTGCATCCGCGCGCCGAAGACGAACAGGTCACGCACGACGTGCTGAAAGGCGAACGCGCCGATTTTCCCAAGCCCGATGCCGTCATCCTGATCCTGGACTCGACGAATCTGGGCCGTAATCTGGTGCTGGCCGCGCCCATTCTGAGCCTCGGCTTGCCCACGCTGATCCTGCTGAATATGGCGGACGATCTGGCCGTGCGCGGCGGCAAAGTAGATGTCGCGGCGCTTGTCCGCCGAGCTTGAATTCGCCCGTCGCCCTGATCAGCGCCGCGAAAGGCACCGGCATCGATCGTATTCAGCAGTTCCTGCTGGGCACCGCGGCTCAGTTGAATGCACCGCCGCGCAAGGATTGAGCTGCCCGTTCTGCAGGATGTTCCGAAGTGCCGCCAGTGGGCGGCGAACCTTGGCATGCGCGCGTCCTACAGAGCGCCCGCTCCGCCGCTTTGGACGCGGCGTCTGGATGCCGTCTTTCTGCATCCGGTGGCCGGGCCGCTGGTTTTCGCTGCGGTCGTGATCGCCGTTTTTCAAAGCATCTTTTCCTGGGCGCAGCCGATCATGGATGGGCTGCAGCAAGCCGTCGCCGTCGTCCGGCCAATGGATGAACCAGGTGCTTGCCGGATTCGCCCTGGCGCTCGCTGCTGGTCGACGGCGTCTGGAGCGGCGTCGGCTCGGTGGTCGTTTTCCTGCCGCAGATTCTGCTGCTGTTCCTGTTCATCGGAATTCTGGAAGACTCGGGCTACCTGGCGCGCGCGGCGCTGATCGCCGACCGCACCATGGCGAAGTTCGGGCTGCAGGGCAAATCGTTCATCCCGCTGCTCTCCGCCTATGCCTGCGCCGTGCCGGCCATCATGGCCACGCGCGTCATCGAGAACAAGCGCGACCGCATGGCGACCATCATGATCGCGCCGCTCATGACCTGTTCGGCGCGGCTGCCCGTCTATACGCTGCTGATCGCGGCCTTTGTGCCGAACATTCCCATCGTCGGCGGATTTCTCTCGCTTGCCGGCGGCGGCCATGCTGGGCCTGTATGTGCTGGGATTTGTGGCCGCCATCGTCACGGCGCGCTTGCTGAAATCGACCATCCTGAAGAGCAGCGGGTCCTCCTTCATGCTCGAGATGCCGCCCTATCGCTGGCCCACCTGGCAATCGCTGGGCTTGCGGCTGCTCGACCGGGCCAAAGTTTTTCTGCGCCGCGCCGGAACTGTGATCCTTGTCGTGGCCGTCGTGCTTGTGGGTCCTGGCTCATCTTCCGCTTGCACACGGCAAGCGCCTCGATCTCGAGCATAGCTTCGCCGGCATGATCGGCAAAGCGATCGAGCCGCCATCAAGCCGCTCGGCTTCAACTGGAAGATCGGCATCGGCCTGATCACTTCGCTTGCCGCGCGCGAAGTGATCGTCGGAACCCTCGGCACCATCTACGGCATCGAAGGAGACGAGCAGTCGAAAGGGCTGCAAGCAGGCGCTCCATCAGGATCTGAGCGCCGCCGGCGCCGTCGCGCTGCTGGTCTTCTTCGCGTTTGCCATGCAGTGTTTTTCGACCTTGGCGGTCGTCAAGCGCGAAACCGGCGGCTGGCACTGGCCCGTCTTTCAGTTCTCCTATATGCTGGCGCTTGGCGTACTCTGGTTCGTGGCTGGCTTTTCATCGCCGACCCGCTACTTCCTAGGATGAACAACATTTTGAACGTGGTGATTCTCGGCTCAGGTTGCGCCGGGAACACGGCGGCGATCTACGCGGCGCGCGCCAATCTGCAACCCCTGGTTCTCGAAGGACATGAGCCCGGCGGCCAGCTTTCCATCACCACGGAAGTCGAAAACTTCCCCGGCTTTCCCGAAGGGATTCAAGGTCCCGAGCTGGTCGAGAACATGAAGAAGCAGGCGGAGCGATTCGGCGCAATTTATCAGCACGGCTCGCGTCACGCATGCGGATCTTGTCGAAGCGCCCGTTCCGGCTTGAACTCGAGCACGGCGAGACGCTGCAGACCCGCACCCTGATCATCGCCACCGGCGCTTCGGCGCGCTGGCTGAAGCTTGCCGAACGAGCAGAAGCTGATCGGCCACGGCGTCAGCTCCTGCGCCACCTGCGACGGCTTTTTCTTTCGCGCGAAAAAGATCATGGTGATCGGCGGCGGCGATTCGGCCATGGAAGAAGCGAATTTCCTGAGCCGCTTCGGCAGCGAAGTCACGCTCGTGCATCGCAGCGACACCTTCCGCGCCTCGAAGATCATGCTCGACCGCGCCCGCGCCAATCCCAAAATCAAGTTCCTGACCAACACGGTGGTCGAAGACATCTACGACGTCGCGAAAGGCCACGTGACGGGCGTAAAGCTGCGCAATCTGAAAACCAACGAAATCTTACGATCGCGAAGTAGACGGCTTCTTCGTGGCGATCGGCCACATCCCGAACACCACGCCCTTTGCCTGGCCAGCTCGATCTCGATCCCGACGGCTACATCATTTCGCACGGCGGCGCGCGCACCAACATCGCGGGCGTATTCCACGCGGGCGACGTGCAGGACCGCATCTACCGGCAAGCCATCACGGCCTCGGGAGCGGGCTGCATGGCGGCCATCGAAGCGGAACGATTCCTGGAAGCCGAAGGCCACTGACGCTATTCGCGAGCTCGGGCCTGACTCAATCGCTGTCGTAACACGCCGGAAAGGCCGCCCTCAATCTCTGCCGTTATCAATCCAGCCTGATCCAAATCCTTGAGATGCGCCTCATCCTTCGCACGAAAGCTCGTCAGCTTCATGCGAACCAGATCCGCCAGCGGGATCAATCGAACTCCACGCAAAGTCCGGGCGCTACTCAAACTCGGCGCAGCCTCCGGATAATCGGCCTGCACCTTCTCACCGGGGAAAACCAAATGCACCGCCCGCCGCGCCGGTGGGCCCGCCACCTGAACAAGCATGTCCGTCCCGGCTACATGCCGATGCTCCAGCCCAAATTCTTTTGCCGCCTCCGCGATCGTCTCCAAATCCTGGCGGCGGACGATGATATCGATGTCCCTGGTAAGCCGCCCCGCGTCCGGATCGACGTCTTCTACATACAAGTAAGCCGCCAAGCCGCCGATAATCCGGTATTCAACACCGGCCGTCGCAAAAATCTTCTCCACTAACCTGGCTAAATCAAATAGCTGTTCCACGCGCGTTTCGAAAAATACGTTGCCGAAGACCGCCACGCCTACATTTCCTCGATCTTGCCGTTAATCTCGACCTCATCCATCGCCAGAAACTGCCTCACGTGCGGGTGATCGCTCTTCGCCAACTCCGACACCGGCCCAAAATAAATAGCCTCGCCCTTATACAGAAAAACCACCGAATCGGCCACTTTCCACATCAGGTCCAGATCATGCGTCACCACGATCGATGTCAGGCTCAGTTGCTTTTTCAGTCGAAGCATCAGATTGCCAAGATCGTCCGACATGATCGGATCGACCATGGTCGTCGGTTCATCGTAGAGAATGCATTCCGGCTGGGCCGCGAGCGCGCGCGCGATGGCTACGGCGCGTTTGTAGCCCGTGGATAAGTCCGTCGGAGACGCATCCTTGAAGGGTTCCAGATCCACCAGCTTCAGCAAGCCGTTCACCACATCCTCTTTGTTGCGCTCGTTGTAATCCTCGCGCAACTCGAGCGAGAACAGAATGTTCTCCCCCACCGACAGCGAATCGAACAACGCGCCGGATTGAAATACCATAGTGACTTTCTTCCGGATTTGCCGCAGCTCGGCCTCCGTCATGTTGGCAATTTCCGAATGCGCCACGATCACTTCGCCTTCGTCGGGCTTCAGAAATCCCATGATGTGGCCCAAAGTGACGGACTTCCCGACGCCGCTGCGGCCGATGATCGCGAGCGTCTGGCCAGGATCAACGTGAAAGCTCACGTCCTTCAAAACAGGACGGTCGAACTTTTTGCTGACGTTCCGGAACTCAATGTAGTGGGTAGTTTGCCCGTTCGCCATGCGCTGCCAGTTGCTGCGGTGTGTTGAGATTACCGATTACAGCGGCCGTATGCATCTCGACCGCGCGCAACTCCTTTAACAAATCGAGAAGCTTCAATTGACCGCGATCGAGCGCCCGGCGAACCAAAGGCAGGCACTCGCGCCGATAGACAGCACACAGCGGATGAATCTTTCCGGCTGCGTCCCGAGTGACCACGCATAGCGCGTCTGTCCGCCCGGCGCTGAAAACGATCTCGTCGAGCCACTCCGGCGCCAAATCCGGCATATCGCAGCCGGTAATCAGATTGAGCTCGCCGTAATTCGCCGCAAGCGCAGTTTCGATCCCCGCAAGCGGCCCGAGATGAGGCCGCAAATCGGCCAAACACTCGAAAGGAAGATCCGTGTAACGCTCCGGGGCGCCGACCAGCGCTACGCGCGTTGCGGCATTCGCCACCTTCATCGCGACTTCTTCTACGAGCAACCCTGAACCCATCCGCAGCCTAGCTTTATCCAGGCCCATGCGGGAACTGCGACCGCCGACCAGCACAAAGCCCGCGGATTGCATGCCCAAATAGTAACACTGCGGGCGTCAAATTCCGGTTATAATCTTAACAACAAAGGTCTTTTGGTCTGTTTTATGCTTAACTGGAACTGGCTGTTGTCCAGGTGTCCTTCATGCTCCCCCGAAGCATTCTAACCATACTTGCAGCGGCAATCGTTGTAGCTCCCCACGCAAGCGGGCAGAACATCGGTCCTGCGCGCATCGAAGGAATCCGATTCTGGTCTTTTGGCGATGTCACCCGCGTGGCCATCGAAACCTCCGGCGTCTACAGCCTGTCCTCCGATCAGATCGAGAATCCCTCGCGAGTATATTTCGACCTGAACGGTTTACACGCGCCTTCCACGAGCCACGCCGGCATGCAAACCATTCCCGTCGACGACCGGCGCATCAAGCAGATTCGTCTGGCCGAAGTGGCGCCGGGAAAGACCCGCATCGTCTTCGATCTCGAATGCCCGGTGGAAGTTGTATCGTCTCAGCTTGTGAATCCCGACCGCCTCATGATAGAGATCCGGCCGAAAGGCACGAGTCTCGCGGCATTGACAGCCGCCCGCGGCGTCACCCGCTCCCAACGCGTCGACCTTTCCGCCAAGCGGACCGCCCCGGATGCGGATCTGATCACGGCGGTTGTGCCCGGCAAGTCCAGCCCCGCCGATCTGGATTCCAACATTACGCGAGTTTCGGTGCCGATCCCCTCGCACGCCGCGACGCCTTCGAGCAACGCAATGGAGCCGCGCCACTTACCCGCTTTGCCGAATGTCGCCACTGCCGCCGCCAAGCGTGATAGCGGCGGAGACCGTTCTCTGGTTCGAGTATTCGGCTTGAAGCTCGGCCGAGTGGTCATCGACGCGGGACATGGTGGCAAAGACACCGGCACCATCGGCCCCAATGGCTTGATGGAAAAAGAATTGGTTCTCGACGTAGCCTTGCGCCTGGGTCGATTGATTACGGAGCGCTTGGGAGCCGAAGTCGTCTACACGCGTTCGAGCGATGCGTTCATTCCACTCGAAGAGCGCACCAAAATCGCAAACGACCAGCGAGCGGATTTGTTCATCTCGGTGCATGCCAATGCGTCGGCCGAATCGACCGCCACCGGCGTCGAGACGTACTACTTCAACCTGACCTCCGATAAAAAAGGCCTCGATCTGGCGACCCGCGAAAATGCGAGCGCGGGCAGTTCCATTTCCGATCTGAGCGATATGCTGCATCGCGCCGTCCTGCAAGCCAAGCTCGAGGAGTCGCGCGAATTTGCGCAAAAAGTGCAAGAGGCCCTATGGGTGAACTCGGCCCGCATGAATAGCAAAGCCCACGATCGCGGCGTCCGGCAGGCGCCGTTTGTCGTGCTGATCGGCGCGACGATGCCCTCGATTCTCGCGGAAATCGGTTTCGTCTCAAATCCGCACGACGAGAAGCTGATGAAGCGCAACGACCAGCGCGAGAGAATCGCCGAAGCCCTTCTGCGCGGCGTCACGCAGTACGCCAATTCGCTCAGCCATACCCAAATGGCTCGGGCCGGCTCCGATTAACGACTCACGATTACTGAGGCGTGAACACGGCCCTCACGCAACCGTTCTCTTTGTTCTTGAACATCTCGTATCCGCGCGCCGCGTCTTCGAGAGGAAATCGATGTGTTGCCAGAAACGACGCATCCAGTTCACCTCGCTGCGTGTGTTCCAGGAGCCGCGGCACGTAGTTCTGGCCGTGCTGCTGAGCCGTCCGGATCGTCAAACCTTTGTTCATCATCACGCCTAACGGGAACTTATCCATCACTCCGTAGACGCCAAGAATCGAAAGCGTTCCCCCCTTACGGCAGGCCATGATCGCTTCGCGTAAGGCGTCACCCCGGTCAGTATGCAGATGGAGCGCTTGTTTCACGCGATCGTACTTATACTGCATAGTTGTGCCATGCGCTTCCATTCCCACCGCGTCGATGCAGGAGTCCGGCCCGCGCCCGCCCGTCATCTCCTGAAGCGCCTCGAGCACGCTATCGACCTCCTCGTAACTGATCGTTTCCGACCCGACTTTTTCGCGCGCCATTTGGAGCCGCTCGGGAAATCGGTCAATTGCAATCACACGATCGGCGCCCAGCAGATAAGCGCTCTTCTGGGCCATCAGACCCACGCCTCCGCATCCCCACACCGCGACCGTATCTCCCGGATGTATGTTGCAGAAATCCGCGCCCATGTATCCGGTGGGAGCCGCATCCGAAAGAAACACGACCTGTTCGTCCTGTAATCCCTCGGGAACCGGGAAGCAATCTACATCGGCGTGCGGAACGCGAATGTACTCTGCATGCGAGCCTGCATATCCACCAAAGGCATGCGTGTAACCGTAAATTCCGGCCGTGGGATAGCCCAGCAAAGAAGCCTGCATTTCGGCATTCGGGTTGGTGTTGTCGCACAGCGACCAGAGTTTCTGCTGGCAAAACCAGCATTTGCCGCAACAGATAAAAGAAGGTACAACCACGCGATCGCCCTTCTTTACCTTTTTGACTTCGCGCCCGGTTTCGACAACTTCACCCATAAATTCATGGCCGATCACATCGCCCGCCCGCATGCTCGGGATGTAACCGTCGATAAAATGCAGGTCGGAGCCGCACGTGGTCGACATCGTGACGCGTAGAATCGCATCGTGCGGATTCGTGATCGTCGGGTCCGGCACCGTCTCTACTCGTAAATCATTTACCCCGTTCCAGCAAAGTGCTCGCATCTTGTTTCTCCTTAGACCGCGTCCGATGCTCCGCGCCCGGACGGATTATTCTCTAGCGTTGGAATTTCGCCCGTTTCAGCCAGGCTCTTGAATCGCCGCAGCGCCGTTCCCGCAATAGCGCGCGGAACCATGTCGAGTGTTTTCGTAATTTGTGCGCCAACGCTGCCTAACGGCGGCTGGAAGCATACCGTCACGGTCACTTCCGTTCCGATTCCATTGGGTGCCTCCCGGAACGAAACACGCCCGCGATTGGGAAGTTGGCTGCCCGCAAGACTTTGCCACGAGAGGACGCGGCCCGGCTCCTCCTCCGTCTGCTCGCTGCGCCATTCGAATACCTGTTTCAATGGCCCGCGCACTCGCCAGTGGGTTATGCCTTCGCCTTCCTGCGTGACCTCTGCAAAGTGGCCCATGATGCGTGGAAGATTCTCCGGATTGCTCCACAACGAATACAATTCTTCCCGCGAGCGGCCGATCGTAATCGATCTTTGTATCTCCGGAGCAGCTCCGTTGATTTGCGATCCGGGCTGGTTCGTTGCGGCGGTATTCACACCCAGCGCTCCATACAGATGGCAGTGCCCGGTTACACCGCGGTAAATCAAATCGGTCCCGAGCAGCGCTCCCGCCACAGTGCGGAGCGACGGTTTTCGCGCCACGTTAATGACGAGTATGCTGCCGACGGCCGTTGAGCCAATGCGCTCCAAGGCGCTGACGTTCGTTTTCTGGGTTATGGTTTCTGCGCGTTCCATTGAATTCACTCCTGAATCGCTTCACGTGAGACGATCTTTGGAGTCGAACGATACCTTCGGCATCCCCGCGAAAAACACCAGGTGTTTAGGGAGTAGTGTTCAACGCTGTGAAATAGCGCCGGTCACGCGGTCGATGTCCGCCATTTTGTAAGCGAGGTACGGCGCCATTCTCTGGATATCGAAATCCCATTGTTCGCGCAGCGCGACATAGCGCTCGACACCCGCATGTTCGTCTTCCACGGTCTGGATGCCGGCTTGCTGTAGCAGTGGCAGCGCCGCAAAATAACGCTCTCGCCAAAGCCGGATCGTTGCGTCCTGTGGACGTTTGTCTTCGTCGGGCGACGCACCGGGCACGAACGTCGCCTCTAGCGTTTTTACCAGGAATAGCGAAGCCCGCCAGATTTGCTCCACTGCCGCCGAGCGCTTGAGCCAGCCACAAGAACCGTCATGTAAGGCGCTCTTAATAAGCGTTACGGCATCTAGCGCGATCAGGGTAGACATGGAAACGGAATAGTAGGATTCCTTGAACCGGAAATAGAAGAGTACCGGGTAGAAATGATGCACTTCTTTCAGTTCCGCCATTTGATTCCCCACATTCACCAGATTCGAATAGCCCGCGCTGAATTGACCGTTGGGGCCCAGTGCCGCGATCATCCTTGCCGCGTCTCCGCTCTCGCAGGTCAACAGGTAGAGACTCAGGCCCAGAACGTTGCGGTCCATGAGAGCGCGGTAGACCTGCATGAGGTACGTGAGCGTTAAAGAGACAGCGGACACTCCGAGGATGGCCGCAAGCAGAAACAGCATTCGGAACCCCTTTGTCTGCGGCTCGAAAGTACTGGTTCCCACAATAGTCATGCTGCTGCCCGCCACATACATCGCGGTTATGAAATCAGTCGGCGTTGGACCGCTACTTGCGCGCACAGCGCTGCCCAGCTTGGGATGCACAATCAAAGCCGCGCCGCATATTAACCCCATTCCCCAGAAGCTGATAAAAACGAGGATCATGGAGGGTCCAGCGAAGGATAGAATCGCCGGCCGGTGAGAGGATGAGAGTTTGGCGATCAGTAAAAAGAAACGCCACGTGAACCCCGCCACCCAATCCACGAGAACGCTACTGCCCATCCGCGCATATAGAACGGTCAGGAAAATATCGAGCACCACCAGAAACACGATCAAAGCCCCCACCGCCTGCTCGATCGCTGGACGTAGTGACTGAAGGCCGGCCATGCGTGCTCGCCTATAGACGCTGTAGTTGAGGGCCCGGAACAATTTCTTTCCAAAAGATGGTTGTGTCGCACCACGTCCCATCCGGGAACAGCGCGTATTTGGGAATCACGCCCACTTTGGTCCAGCCCAGTCGCGTATACATCCTTTCCGCGCTTCCCCCAGTCACCGTATCGAGGACAAGCAGAGTTTTTCCCGCCCGCCGCGCGGTTTCTTCGACATGTTGCATCAGCCGAGTGCCTATCCCCAGAGCACGCGCGGATCGCGACACCAGTAACTTGGCCACGTCCGCTCGATGCGGCTGGTTCGGAGGTGTGGCCGTCAGGATCTGAACTGTTCCTACTAACCTCGCATCCATAAAGGCAGCCAACAGTATGCGTTTGCCCGCCTCCACTTCCTCGAGCACGGATTCGAAGAAGCGCATGGCAGCGAATTTCGAAAACGGTGCCATAAAGCTGACCGAAGCGCCGCCTTCTACACAGTCCGTTAGCACTTCCGCGAGCGCCTCCAGGTGTTCACGCCCTTCCGCCGCGCCTAACGTTCGCACTTCCAGCATGGAAACAGCTTACGATCAGCGTTCGGAAATGGGCGGTCCCTTCAATACGAAATTGTCGGCATTGCGAAACACGCCCGCTATTTGACCTCCAATCTCGACAAGCCGATTGCCCCGTTATTTTTCTCCCTGAAGCGCAGCATGACATTTCGCTGAAGACCGGAGCCACGGAGGTCGAAGGCTCTCATTTCCTGTATGACATTGTCATTGTGACCAGGCCGGGAGTCAGCCTGTCCATCCCGCAGGTGAACCAAGCCATGGCTTCGGTAGATCCAAATCTGCCCATTATTGCGATCCGCACTCTGCAGGAGCAAGTAGCTGGCCAGTTCAGGCAACAACGGCTCATCCCGCGCCTCACCTCCTTCCTTCGGAGTTCTTCCGCTTGTCCTGGCTTCAATCGGACTGTATGGAGTAACGGCCTACAACGCCGGGCACCGCGTAAACGAGATCGGCGTCCGGATGGCTCTGGGCGCGAATCGCGGCGACGTTCTGGCGCTGATGCTACGCGGCGCCTTCGCGCTGATTGTCTTTGGACTGCTAGTGGGGTTGCCATTAATCTTCGCCATGGGGCGATTCCTAGGCCACCAACTTTATGGCATGAACCCAAACAGTCCCGTGGTGACGTTCGTAGCCGTCGCGGCGCTCGCGTTATCCGCGCTAGTCGCGTCCGCAATTCCGGCGTTCCCGGCAAGCGCCATTTCGCCGAAGCATTGCGCACCGAGTGACTGCCGGGCGCGGTAAATTGGGCACTGTGAACTATTACGGACCCAAAGACCTGGCGGCATCCTTTCGCACGGTGCGAAAAAACACGCTGATCATCGCGGAAGAAATCCCGGAGGATAAATACAGCTATTGCCCGGCTGAAGGCACGAGAACAGTAGCGGAACTGCTCGCACATATCGCGCTGGGCGGAAAGTTTCCGGAGCAGATCAACCTGGTAGAGAACCGTTCCTCGATGGAAGGTTTCGACTTTGTAAAATTCATGAGCGTCATCGCAGCCGAGACAGCCAAGCCGCGCACCAAGGCGGAAATCATCGCTCTGCTTAAAGACGAGGGGGAAAAATATGCCGCCGCGCTGGAGTCGCTGTCCGACAGCTTCCTGGGTGAAAGCATAGTCATGCCGCCCGGAGGATCTCCTGCCAGCCGCACCCGTTTCGATATGCTCCTGAGCGTGAAGGAGCATGAGATGCATCACCGCGGTCAACTGATGCTGATCGAGCGCATGCTCGGAATCACGCCGCATCTTACGCGCGAAAATCAGGCTCGAAGGGCCGCCATGCAGGCCCGTCAGACAACGTAAAAATGGGACTCGCGGCGATCCTGATGGCGTTGGTACTACAGCCTACCCCGGCGGACAAGCGCCACGGCGCAATTTATCGGGAACTGGCACGGTGATTCATCGTGCGTGGCAGCGGGCACTCCTTGCCGTGATGAAACCGTGGTCTATCACATCGCAAAGCTCCCGGTGAAATCGGGACATCTCTCGGTCGCCGCCGAAAACATTGTAAACGGCAAGCCGATTAATATGGGCACACTCGAGTTTCAGTATGACCAGAGTGAACACATGTTAGTGTGCGAGTACCCACAGGGCGTTTGGCGTTTTAAACTGGATCGCGGCAACATGGAAGGGACGCTGACCCGGCCTGACAACACCATCTTTCGATGCGTGACCTTGCGCAAAGACCCCTGACCCGACCGGCCTAGGGCGCCTCCCGGCAAATCCCGCGCTTACTCTTCCGGATGAAGCTCACCAAATGACGCGTATGTTCGGAAGGCAGCTCCGCCTCGATCCGCTGCACCGCTTCTTCCAACTTCAAACCCGATCGATACAGCAGCCGGTACGCGGCTTTAAGATTGTTCACATCGTTCAACGAAAAACCAGCCCGCTTCAGCCCGACGATATTTAACCCCTTCGCGGCCACATTGAAATCCGAATACAAAAAATAAGGCGGAAGATCGCTGTTCACTCGCGTGTTCCCGCCAATCATGGCCAGCCGTCCGATCCGGCTGTATTGATGAATCACCACGCCGCCCGAAACAAAAGCCTGATCTTCCATCTCGACGTATCCGGCCACCAGCGCGCAGCTCGCCACCACGATATCGTCTCCCAGTTGGCAATTGTGCGCGATGTGTCCGGAAGTCATGATGTAATTGCCGTTCCCGATGCGCGTTTCCGATTCGGGTTGTGTGCCGCGCGAAATCGTGAAGTGCTCCCGAATCTTATTGCGGTCGCCAATACGCAAGTAACTGCGGGCTCCGCCGAACGATTTGTCCAAAGGATCGCTGCCCAGCACAGTGCCTGCGGAAATCTCATTCGCATCGCCCAGTGTGGTCCAGCGTTTTACATAGACATAGGGTTCGAGCACGCACTGCGCGCCGATCGTGGTATCGGATTCGATCACGCAAAATTCACCGATGCGCGTCCCCGGTCCGATCCTGGCGTCCGGATGTACGCGAGCGGTAGGCGCTATATAACACGATGCGTCTGCGGCCATCAATGCTAAGTATGGAGGATGGCCGTGGTCACGGTACTTCAACTGGCGGAGATCTGCGGTGGAACCGCGGAAGGCGATACCGCGCGACAGATCTCCGGGGCGAACGCGCTCGAAACCGCAACCGCCGCGGACCTCTCCTTCGTCGCCAGCAAGAAAGCCGCTGAGGCCGCTCAAAAGTCGAAGGCTGGATGCTTGCTCGCGCCGCTTTCGTTCACAGCCGGCGGCGCTTGGGCGGTGATTCGAGTGGCTGAGCCGCGCGCCGCCTTCGCTCGCGCGCTCGCAGTGCTCTATCCGAAGAAGCCCGCCGTTCCTTTCATTCACCCGACCGCCGTGATCGCCCATGATGCCTCCATCGCGGCGGATTGCTCCATCGCCGCGTGCGTTTCCATAGGCGAGCGAACGAAAATAGCGAGCGGTTGCTCCATCGGCAGCGGCTGCGCCATCGGCGATCGCGTAACCATCGGCGAAAACACCACACTCGCCGCAAACGTCACGTTGTACCCGGGCGTTGTGATCGGCGCGCGCGTCATCCTGCACGCCGGATGCATCATCGGCGCCGACGGTTTCGGCTTCACTCTCTCCGCTGGCCAATATCAAAAGTTTCCACAAGTGGGAACCGTCGAAATTGGCGACGACGTCGAAATCGGCGCAAACTCCTCGATCGACCGCGCGGCCTTGGGAGTCACGCGCATCGGCTGCGGCACCAAGCTGGACAACCTCGTGCATGTCGGCCACAACTGCACCATCGGGCGGCACGTTGTGATAGCGGCCCAAACAGGGCTCTCGGGAAGCGCCGTAGTGGAAGACTACGCGGTGATCGGTGGGCAGGTAGGTATTGGCGAAAAAGCCAGGATTGAAGCGAGAGCCATCGTCGGCGGCAAGAGCGGCATACTAACCGGCCAGGTGGTGCGCGCCGGCGAGCCGGTCTGGGGAATTCCAGCGCGGCCCCTTAAAAAACATCTCAAGGGATTGGCGAACGTCCAGAGAGTGCCCGAATTGAAGGAGCAACTCCGGGAGCTCAGGCAGCGGCTGGAACAAATCGAAGCGAAACGAAACACTTGAGGGAAAAACACGCGCACAAACTCGTGCTGCGGTTCCTTCAATCTGAGCTGGAATGCAAGAAAGGAGACGAGTTGCCTCTACCTGCTTACAGGGATTTCGCGTTCCTTGAGATATAGTCGTCCAGAGAATGGTCAGGCCCGATATAGTGAAACTCTTCCGCGTATTCTAGGCCGTGCCTCTCGCCCACGGCACGGTCGCGCGCCCTGAATGCAATTCTCATATATTCTTCTACCGCCGAACGATTATCTCCGGATAAGATCGGAACTTGCAGTTTCCTCTCCGCCAACGCGTCGTTCAATCCGCCGACCATATGAGTCATCATCGTACTGCAGGAACGGATTGCCTCCAGCTTCTTCGGCAGCATCGCGGTTATATCCACTACTCGATTGACTAACTGCGGCCCCCTCGCAAAGTAATACTTCTCCGAGACGGTCTGTGGTCTCAATCCGGCCGCAAAATGCTCTGGAAAATCAAGCTTCCCCGCCGCCATCCAGCAGGCGGCTTCTACCGCTTGCGCGGTGACGTAGTGATCCGGATTTTCTTCGTAGTGGCCCCAAGGATCGTAGCTCAGCACTGTGTCGATTTTTAACAGGCGAAACAGGAAAATAAGGCGCCCGCGAATCTCCGTTCGGCTGACATCGTCCATCCGGTGATTCCGGTAGCCAAGGTCGAATGACCTTTTCAGTCCCATCGCTTTGACGAACCCCGCCGTGTCGCGCTCATTCGCCAAAACAGTCTCGCCCAAAGTGTTGCCGTAGGAATCTTTCTCATCATTGCTGGTGCGGATAAAGTAACCGGTATATCCTTCGTGGAGCAGCTTGCCCAGCGTCCCGCCGGCGAAAATAGGGCCGTCATCCAGATGCGGAGTAATGAGCGCGAAAGTTTTACCCCGATGAGGCATGTTCGCCGCCGCGCGTTCAATAACAATGTCCGGCCCTGTGTTGTCCGCTTTCCCAGATTGCGCCGCGGCGGTTGCGCCTGCAAACGCGCCAGCCGCTGCACGAGTAAAGAATCCTCTTCTCTTCACAGATTGGATTAGTCTAACAACGTCGCTTTCACAAGGACCGCAGCTTGCTGCAGTCTGACCTTTATCGATTTACTCTGCTTCAGAGCTTCCTCGGGATCCACCGCCGCCGCGCGGCGAGCTGCAGACAGCTGGCGAACACAGCAGCCCCAACCAACACCAAAAGCGCCGCCACGTCCCCCACGTGCCGCCACTATCAGTTTTATTTCTTTGTAAAATCAATAACTTGCACCTAGATCCGGCTCCTGATCGCTCGCCCCCGATCCGAAACTACGCGTGTGAGCGGCACCTTAATCTTGTCTATTCCCCCACTTAAAGGGGTATTCGCAATCCGCCGATGGGACTGGTAGATCCTGTGAGCCTACGTCGGAGCCCGATCCTTCTCTGTACCCTCATCGCCACCGCAGCCAGTGTCGCGTGGCCCCAATCGTTCCGCGTTCAGGATTTCGGCCAAGTGCAAGCCAACGGCGCCACGCCGGGAACCGTAGCGCTCAGCTTCTCCTTCACCGGCCTGTCTGCCGCCCCGGTCTTTTCGTTAGCGTATGGCGCCGATTTCACCCTCGGCTCCGCATCCTGCACCGTTGCGGCTGTCACCACCTGCACCCTGCCGATCCAGTTTCTCCCGCACTTTCCGGGTCTGCGTCAGGATTCACTCGCGGTGAAGAATCAGTCGGCAACTCTGTTAGAAACCGTCTTCTTGCACGGCCTCGGTCTCGGCCCCGAACTCGCGCTCTACCCCGGACGCATCACGACTTATGCCGGCAGCGGAGCTTGGACTTATATAGATTCGAGTTCGCCAACTAGCGCTACTTTTCGCGGCGCCGCTGGGATAGCCCTGGACGCCTCAGGCAATCTCTATATCGCCGACAGCATCAATCAAGCCATTCGCCGCGTATCGGCCGCGACAGGAGCCGTCACCACCGTCGCCGGTAACGGAACCGCCGGCAGTTCAGGCAACGGCGGTCCTGCGACTGCCGCGAAGCTGAACAATCCCACAGGCGTGGCGGTCGACTCCGCAGGCAATCTCTATATCGCCGATCAGGGAAATAGTCTGGTCCGCAAAATCACCGCCGCCACAGGAATCATCTCTACCGTCGCGGGAGGCGGTACAGCCTCTGGCGACGGCGGCCTTGCCACCAACGCTTTGCTCTCGGGTCCCGCCGATGTGGCCGTCGATTCGAGCGGTAACCTCTATATCGCCGATTCTTTCCATCACCGCATACGCGCGGTGAATGCCGCAACTGGCGTCATCACTGGGGTCGCGGGCGGTGGCAATGCCCCTGGTTCCGATGGCATTGGCGATGGTGGTTTGGCCATTAACGCGCAGCTCAATAATCCTTCCGGAGTGGCTTTGGATGCCGCGGGCAATCTCTACATCGCCGATACCGGAAATTGCCTCGTTCGAAAAGTAGACATGGCAACCGGACTGATCTCCATAATCGCCGGGAATCGCGGCTACGGCTACAGCGGCGATGGCGGTTCTGCCCTGAACGCGTCTCTCGCCGCGCCCACCGGGGTTCGCGTCGATCCTGCCGGCAACATCTATATAGCCGATTTCAATAACAACGTAATTCGTCGCGTGCAGGCGGCTTCCGGCAACATCGCCACCGTCGCAGGCAGCGGCGCAAGTGGCTACGCGGGCGACGGCAACGCTCCCACGGGAGCCGCCATGGCGAACCCGAACAGCGTCGCGCTCGATTCGTCCGGCAGTCTCTACATTTCCGACTACTCTAACAATGTCATCCGCAAGATATCGTTCGCGGCGCCGATGACCTTTCCCGACGAGAACGTGGGCGCGGCCAGTCCCATCGAAATCGTTACGGCCTTCAACATCGGCAATCAAAATCTCACCTTCAGCGGCCTATCGCTCGACGTTAATTTCCCGCAGCAGGCTTCGGGCGATCCGGATTGCGCCTCTTCCTCCTCCGTTTTGCCCGGAACAGGTTGTTCCATCGCACTCGCCTTCACCCCCTCCAGCGCCGGCGCCCTGACCGGAACGCTCCAGCTCACCACGAACTCTCTCGGCGTGCCCGGCGCTTCCCAAACCATTAACCTGAGCGGAACCGGAACAGGTTCACTAGCCACGGCCCCGAAAGCGGCGTTAAACTCGCCCTCGCTCACCTTCAGTAATCAAGCTACCTGGACCACCAGCGCGCCCCAAAGCGTCGTGCTTTCCAATCTTGGCGGAAGTCCAACCAACATCTCGAGTATTTGGCTGGCCGGGCCTGCGTCCTCCGATTTCCGGATTACCACCACATGCGGGTCCGTGCTGGCTGCCGGAGCGAGTTGCAGCGCGACCGTCACCTTTGCTCCAGTTGCTTCCGGAACGCGCTCCGCCACCTTGAGCTTTGCCGATTCCGTCGCCGGCTCTCCGCAAATTTTGGCTTTGAGCGGTACGGGAGTGGCTGGAACCGTTTCGCTAAGCACGCCGGCTCTCGTGTTCTCCCAACAATTGGGCGCGTCCAGCGCCGCGCAGACGGTCATTTTGTCAAACACCGGCTCGAATACCGTGAGCATCGGAAGCATTCTGCTCTCCGGCGCCAATGTCACCGACTTCAGCCTGACCACGACCTGCGGTTCTTCTCTAGCGCCCGGCGCCAATTGCACCGCTTCCGCCACGTTTACACCAGGAGCCGCGGGCCCCCGCGCCGCTTCACTCACTTTCACTGACGATGCCGCAAGCTCGTCTCAAACTGTCACGCTCTCCGGCACGGGCACGGATATTCCCGTCTCCGCCGGCCTGCGCTTCATTCCTATCAATCCATGCCGCGTGGTCGATACCCGCTGGCCCACCGGCCCCTTCGGCGGTCCTATCATCGCCACCAACTCCTCGCGCGATTTCAGCATTCCCGAGGGCGGCTGCGGTATTCCGACCACCGCGCAGGCCTACTCCCTAAACGTGACGGTTGTGCCTTCCGGAGCGATCGGATATCTCGAAATTTGGCCAACCGGCCAACCCCAACCCGTCGCATCTCTGCTGAATTCCGACGGCCGTGTCAAGGCGAACGCCGCCATCATTCCGGCCGGGTCGAACGGAGCCGTGACCGTCTATTCTTCCGATGCTACCCACGTCATTCTCGATATCAACGGCTACTTCGTCCCTGCCAGCAATCCGGCCGCTCTGGCTTTTTATCCGCTTACGCCTTGCCGTGTCGCGGACACTCGCAACACTGGCTCCGGCGGGCCCGCCCTCACCTTTGGCGAAATCCGCGTCTTCCCGGTCGCAACTCGATGTGGCGTGCCTGCATCTGCACAGGCTTTTTCGATGAACGTCACGGCCGTGCCCCACGGCGGCATTGGTCTTCTGACGGTTTTCCCCGCCGGACAAAGCCAGCCGAACTCCTCCACTCTGAACACCGGCTCCTTGGCTGTTGCAAACGCGGCCGTTGTTCCCGCCGGTACCAATGGGAGCATCGCCGTTTATTCAAATAATCCCGTGGACGTTGTCCTCGATGTCGACGGCTATTTTGCCCCTCCCGCACCGGGCGGTCTCTCGCTATTCAACGTCACGCCCTGCCGTGTCTACGATTCGCGCTTCGCTGGCCCCGCTCCTCACGCGCCTATCAGCGGAACGGTCGCTATAGGCGTCGCTTCCTCTGTATGTGCCGTGCCCGCGCCGGCGCAAGCCTACGTCCTGAACGCAACCGTAGTTCCCGCCAGCGACCTCGGCTTGCTGAGCCTCTATCCGAACGGCGCGCCCGCGCCCTCCTCGTCTACATTGAACGCCGACGATCTCGCGGTAACGTCTAACATGGCCATCGTCCCCACGAGCAACGGAGTCGTCAACGCTCTCGCTTCAAGCCAGACGCACCTCATCCTGGACGTCTATGGCTACTTCGCGCCTTAGGCCAGGAACCATTTCGTTTCGTAAAATGCGCCGTTTCTTCGCCTTTAGAGCGGCAGGATCTCCTCGCGCGTGGTATCAAACGGAATACGCCGCTTCTGTTCGTAAGAAATATTGCCGAGATGCGACGCTTGCGCAGACCGATGGCCGATCAAAACATCCCCATTCGGCTTGGCTCTCGATTTCACGCAATCCAGAAAATTATTCACATGGTCCTGTGTAAGCGAATCGCGCACGCCCTCGATCACCTCCGCCTTCACCACTTCGCTCGGTTCCTTTGCGCCCACCGGGTAATATTCGTACCGTGATCGATCGATCCACAACCGCCCCTCGGTCCCGCACATCTCAATTGCTTCTCCCTTGATGCCCGGCACGAGGGTCGCTTCGAAAGTCGCCGTGAAGGGCTTCGGTTCGGGATATTCGAGGAGCACGTTGATGGTATCTGGCGCGGTCCGGCCGTCCCGGTAGACGTATACCCCGCCCGCAGCCGAAGCCGCGCAAGGAATTTCTTTGCCCGTAAACATATGCACAACATCGATCCAATGCGTGAACAAGTCGGTCACCTGTCCGCCGCCGTAATCCAGATAGGCCCGCCAGTTGTAAAACTGCTGCGGATCGTAGTCGCGCCAGTTGAGCGGTCCCACAAACCCCGCCCAATCCAAATCGCGCGGCTGCGTCTGCAATTCCGGCGGCGCTTTTCTCAGGTGCCACGCGTTCCCATACCACCAGGTGCGCGCCAGCGTGATTGCCCCGAGCTTTCCCGTCTCGAAATACTTTTCCTTCGCCTCGCGATAGTGCTTCGCCGATCGTTGCTGCATCCCGACCTGGCAAATTCGATTGTTCTCGCGCGCTGCCTTCACAATCTGCGGGCCTTCCTCAATCGTGCGCGTCAGCGGCTTTTCGCAATACACATCCTTCCCGGCATTCAGCGCCGCGATCGCAATCCGCGAATGCCAGTGGTCCGGCGTCGCTACCAGCACAGCATCGAGCGGCTTCGCTTCGAGCAGCTTCCGGTAATCGCCAAACCCGGCCGACCCGGCCGCCTTCTGCCGGGTCGCCTCCAATCGCTGTCCGTAAACGTCACAAATGGCAGCTACTTGCACCTGCGATTTGTTTTGGAACAGGCTCATGACATGATTGCCGCGATCACCCGCGCCGATCAATCCCAGGTGGATGCGCTCATTCGCGCCCATCACCCGCGCATACGACGCGGCGGTCATCGCCAGTGCGCCCGACGACGTCTTGCGCAAAAACTCCCTACGGCTGTCCGAATCCATTTGCGAATTATACGCTTCTTCGCCTACTACTGAAACGATGCCGCGAATCCTTGCTCTCCTGCTTTTGCCCTTTCCTGGCCGGCACGCTCGCTTCTGCCCGCCAGCCCAACCACGCCGCCGCCCAAACCCGCCCCGGTCGTAAACCGCGCCGCCGTGGCCTCCGTGAATGACGCGCAGCTCGAAGCCACCATTCGCACCAAGCTCGCCAAGTCGAAAATCGGCAAGGATGGATTCCGCTTTCATGTGCAGCGCGGAGTGGTCACCTGGGAAGGAACCACCGCCGTCGGCCAGCATAAAGGTGCCGCGACCCGCATGGCCCGAACCTCCGGCGCAGTCCAGGTTGTCAACAACATAAAGGTCACCGGAAAACCCTCCGGCCCCATGCGCAAAGCTTACGTGCAACCATAAAATCCGGCCGGTCGTCTCTCCATGTTAAGGTTGGAGGTGTTTTGACCGGTACACCGATGATCCGTAGGTTTCTTCTCTGTGCAGCGCTCAATTGCGCTGCCGTTTCGTGGGCCCAAACCACACCCGCCGCAGCCCCTCCGGCTGCTGCCCCTCAGCCAAAAGCCCGAGGACCCGAAGCGGTCGCCGCGCTCGAGCCCAATCGTGTCGTCGCCACCATCGATGGCAAGCAGATCACCGCCAAACAAGCTGCCGATATGCTCAAGCCGTACACGCCGGAGCAGCGCAAGCAGTTAGAAGCGAATCTCTCCAATTTTGTCCAGCAGACATATACCCGCGAGCAGCTTGCCGACGCCGCGAAAAAGCTGAACCTCGATCAGCAATCGCCCTTGCGCGAGCAGATCGAAGTCGCACGCGACAACATGCTCGCCCAAGCCTACCTGGCTCACATGTCTCAGACTGCGGGCGGCGCTGCTACCACCGATCCCAAGCAGTACTTCGACGCCCATCCCGGCGATTTCGACACCGTCAATCTGAGCGGCATCTTCGTCCAATTCAGCCCGCCGGGAACTCCCGCGGGCGCACAAGGGACCCGAACCGAAGCCCAAGCGCGCGAGAAAGTCGACGATATAGAGAAGAAGCTGCAAGCCGGCAGCGATTTTACGGCCCTGGCCCACTCCGAATCCGACAATCAGGCTTCCGCCGCCAAAGGTGGCGATCTCGGAACGTTCACTATGGGCGACCCGCAGATACCCGCCAATATTAAATCCGCCATCCTGAAATTGGAGCCGGGCAAATACTCCGAACCGATCTCCATTCCCAGCGGCTTTCTCATCGTCAAGGTGATGAGCCGGACCAAGGCCACCTTCGAACAATCGCGTGCCACAATTTTGCAGCGCATGCAGCAGGAAAAAAGTCAGGCGGCCCTCAAACAGGAACTCGAGAAGTATAAAATCCAGGTTCAGGATCCCGAGTTTTTTGACACTGCCAACGGATCGGCTCCCAAAATCCCGTCTCTCCAAAGACCTGCTCCGGCCGCTTCCGCTCCCCCGCCTCCGCCTCCAGGTCAGCCGAAGCATTAGCGCAACGGCCCGCCGCCATATTCGCGCCGCCGCCGCCGGTGTTCCGGCGCTGGTCGGCGATCCCGTATCGATCAAAATTCTTCCACACCTCACCGCGCATCGCGGCAAGCTGCTCTCCGGCTCGCCGCATCGTGGCGTCCCGGTGCATGCGGCCGCATTCATCCGCCGCCGTGAAATTGTCCTGGAAGCCGAGCTCACTCGAAAACCCGGCGACTTGCGGCTAATCACAGTCCACGAGATTTTTCACTTCGTCTGGGCGCGTCTTGGAAACGCCGCCCGCCGCGCCTGGGCCGCGCTGCTCGAAGCCGAAGCCGCAGCCCACGCTCGCGGCGAATTGGGCGAGTCGTCCTCGCTGAAAAAAGGTCCCGACTACTTGTGCGAGAGCTTCTGCGACACCGCCGCTTGGCTCTACGCGGGTGTCCGTCGCTCCCCTCATTTCACCTTGGCGGAACGCTGGCGGAGCCGCCGCCGGGCGTGGTTCGAACATACCTTCGGCGCTACACTGAAATAGAGATGCCGGCGTCCAAAAAGTCCCTCGTGCTCGTATGCCTGGCCGTCGCGGCAGTCCTCTGGTCCTGCTCCGGTAAACAGCCGTTGAATGCCGAGGCGCAGTCCATACGAAACCGGAAACCGGCGGCCGATTTTACGCTGCGCGATGCCAACGGCAGCGCCGTCAAATTGTCCGACTACCGGGGCAAAGTCGTTCTTCTCAATTTCTGGGCCACTTGGTGCGGCCCCTGCACGCTCGAGATTCCGTGGTTTGAGGAATTCGAGCGGGACTATAAAACCCAAGGATTAGCCGTGGTGGGCGTCTCGATGGATGAAGATGGATGGAAAGCCATCAAGCCGTACATGGACGCGCACAAGATGAACTATCGCGTCCTGTTGGGCGACGATTCAGTAAGCCAACTCTATGGCGGCGTGGATTCTCTTCCCACGACGTTTATCATTGATCGAGCAGGAAGGGTGGCGTTTCCGCCGCACATTGGTCTGGCCGGTAAAAATGAGTACCTCAAAGAAATTCAGAGCCTCCTCGGTGAACAGCAGCAAACTTCTCTCTTTAGCCGTCCTCTTCCTTTTGCCGCTATGCGCTTGGGCGCAGCAAAATAAGATCATCGTCACCCCTCCCGATCCACTCGTGTTGAAACACGGCGCAAGCGCCAACCAGGACATTAAAGTTACGGTTGTGCCTGGTTTTCACGTCAACAACGACAAGCCCAGAGACGAATACCTGATTCCACTGAAGCTGACCTGGACCGGTCCCCTCGAAACGAAAACGATCGAGTATCCCAAAGCGGAAGAAATTAAGGTCGGCGGTCAAACGCTGGTCGTGCTCACCGGGTCGTTCCTCATCCATACGAATTTCAAAGCGCCGGATAACCTCGCCCCCGGCTCGACAAACATGACCGGCAAGCTGCGCTATCAGGCCTGCAACAACGAGATGTGCTTCCGGCCATCTTCAGTCGAAGTCAAGCTGCCTGTAGTCGTTGAATAAACTGCTCATCCGTCCCGGCGCCATCGGCGATTGCATTCTGTCGCTGCCCGCACTACGGCATCTTGCAACCGGCGACACGGAAATCTGGGCGCCTTCCGCAGTCCTGCCACTGATTCAATTCGCCCGGGCACGCTCCATCGCCGCTACCGGCATCGATCTCGTAGGGCATCGGAAGTTTTCCAACTCCTGAACTCGGTCACTTCGACGAAATTGTCAGTTGGTACGGTTCGAATCGGCCCGAGTTCCGCGCGGCGCTAGAATCCAGCGGTATACCGTGCACCTTCCATCCCGCGCTGCCCGATCCCGCAAACCTCCTGCATGCGGCCGATTTCTTCGCGCAACAAGTTGGAGCGCCGCTAGGCGCAATCCCGCGCATCGATATTGGCCAGGTCGAGCGCCGCCCGAGCATAGTCATCCATCCGTTCTCCGGCAGTCCTCGCAAAAATTGGCCGCTCGCCTCCTTCGAAGAAGTCGCCCGTCACTCGCCGCTGCCAGTCGAATGGACCGCCGGCCCCGACGAAGCTCTCGACCGCGCTGTACGATTTGAAAATCTATTCGATCTCGCGCGCTGGCTGGCGGGCGCCGCCTGCTATATCGGAAATGATTCGGGAATCACGCATCTCGCCGCTGCGGTCGGCGTTCCCGTCATCGCGCTGTTCGGCCCGACACCGCCGGATATCTGGGCGCCGCGTGGCGCAAAGGTCATCGTGTTGCGTGAGCCTACGATGGTGTGAGGCGGTTTCCAGCGCACTATCGGCTGCCGCGCGGCTCTAACTTCATCCACCCGCGGCGTGCGTGTGGAGTGCGGAGCTTTGAGCACCAGTTCCGGATTCTCTTCTACTTCCTGTGCGATCGAAATCATCGCATCGGCAAACAAATCCAGTTCCTGCTTGCTCTCGGTCTCGGTCGGCTCGATCATGAGCGCTCCGCGCACAATCAGCGGAAAGCTGACCGTGTAAGGATGAAATCCGTAATCGATCAGACGTTTCGCAATATCGCCGGTGCGCACGCCTTTCTTTGCCTGCCGATCGTCGCTGAACACGCACTCGTGCATGCTCGGGGCCTTGTAGGCGATTTCATAATGCGATTCAAGCAGCGCGCGTATGTAATTTGCGTTCAGCAGCGCATCGAGTGTAGCCTGCCGCAAACCGTTCCCGCCATGCGCCATTACATACGCCAGCGCGCGCACCAGCACGCCGAAGTTGCCATAGAATGCGCGCACTCTTCCGATGGACTGCGGCAAATCGTAATTCCACGCCCATTTGTCGCCCGCGCGTTTCAGGCGCGGCCCCGGAAGAAATGGCTTCAGCACTTCCGCAACCGCAACCGCCCCGGCGCCTGGGCCGCCTCCGCCGTGTGGCGTAGAAAAGGTTTTATGCAGATTGAGGTGCATCACGTCCACGCCGAAATCACCCGGCCGCGCAATCCCAACCAGCGCGTTCATGTTCGCGCCGTCCATATACACCAGCGCGCCCTTGTCATGCAACAACTCGCAGATCTTCTTGATATTTTCTTCGAATACGCCAACCGTATTCGGATTCGTGATCATCAGCCCGGCCACGTCCTCGGTAACGACGCGCTCTAGAACTTCCAGATCGATCATGCCGCGGCTATTCGACTTGATGTTCTCGACCGAGTAGCCGACCATCGTCGCCGTCGCCGGATTTGTGCCATGCGCAGAATCGGGTACCAGAATCTTCTTGCGCGGATTCCCCCGTGATTCGAGCAACGCGCGCATCATCAGAATCCCGGTGAACTCGCCGTGCGCGCCGGCCGCGGGCTGTAGCGTCACCGCCGCCATGCCGGTGATTTCTTCGAGCGCCCGCTCGAGCGCGGCAATCACTTCCATGCACCCCTGCGCCAGCGCTTCCGGCTGATACGGATGCGCCCACGCCAAACCCTCTGTCCGCGCCACCAATTCGTTCACGCGCGGATTGTATTTCATCGTGCAGGAGCCCAGCGGATACAGGCCAAGATCAATCGCGTAATTCCACGTCGAAAGCCGCGTGAAATGCCGCAGCGTCTCGAACTCGCTGACTTCCGGAAAATCCGTGATCTCCGGGCGGACGTTCTCGGCGCCGAGCGCCTCGGCGGCGTCAACCGCCGGGACATCCAAAGGCGGCAGTTGATAGCCCCACTTGCCCGGCGAGCTCTGCTCGAACAGCAGCGGTTCGTTCTGAACGATGTGCTTCGAAACTTTCTTGATCATGGCCTTTTGATTACGATCATCGAAAACTCGCCGCCACCGTGTCCATGTCCTGCCGCCTGCTCATCTCGGTCGCGCACAGCAGCATTGAATCCTTCAACTCCGGATAAAAACGTCCCAGCGGCAGCCCGCCGATAATCTTCTTCGTGCAGCAACTCGTCATTAATCGATTCTGGGGTACTCCCGTTGGCGCGAACCACGAATTCATTAAAGAACGGCGCATCGAATACGAGCGGCAGCTTGCTAGCCAGGTAATGCGCCTTCGCCAGATTCTGCTCGGCGAGTTCGCGCAGGCCCTGCTTTCCATAAACCGTCATGAACACCGTCGCCATCAACGCGAGCAACGCCTGGTTGGTACAGATGTTCGAAGTCGCCTTCTCGCGGCGAATGTGTTGCTCGCGCGTCGCGAGCGTCAGGCAGTACGCGCGCTTCCCGTCGGCATCGACGGTTTCTCCTACCAGCCGTCCCGGTATTTGCCGGATGTATTTCTCGTGCGTCGCGATGATCCCCGCATACGGCCCGCCATAACTCGGCGAAATCGCAAAGCTTTGTAATTCGCCGACGACGATGTCCGCTTCGCGCGGCGGCTCAATTAAACCGAGCGCGACGGCTTCGGTAACCACCACAACCAGCAGCGCGCCTTTGCTCTGAACTAGCGCGGCGATTTCTTTCACTTGCTCGAGCAGGCCAAAAAAATTCGGTGTCTGGACAATCACCGCCGCTACTTCATCCGTCAGCTTCTTCTTTAAATCGTCCAAATCCAAGCGGCCGCTTTTCGCATACCCAATCTCGTCTACCGGAATCCCTTGATGCTTCGTGTACGTCCCAAGCACCTCGCGATACTCGGGATGCACTGTGCGCGCGATCAGCACCCGGTCCCGGCGCGTCACTCGCACCGCCATCATGGCGGCTTCCGGCACGGCCGATGATCCGTCGTACATCGAAGCGTTCGCCACATCCATGCCGGTCAGCTGGCAGATCATCGTCTGAAATTCGAAGATGCTGGTCAGCGTGCCTTGCGAAATTTCTGCCTGGTACGGCGTATAAGAGGTCAGGAACTCGCCGCGCGAAACTACCGCGTCCACCAGCACCGGCCGGTAATGGTTATAGACACCCGCGCCTAAAAAGCTCGCGCAGCCGTTCGCGTTGTGCGCCGCGACCTCTTTGAAGTAATCGACAATCTCGTATTCGCTCTTGCCGTCTTCAATAGCAAGCTTCCCGTCGAAGCGAATATCCGTAGGCAAATACGAAATTAGGTCTTCTTCCGTCTTGGCCCCGATCGTCGAGAGCATCTCCCGCCGTTCGGAATCTGATTTAGGTAGGTAGCGCAAATTGCTACTCGCCGCCTATGTATTTTTCATAATCGGCAGCCGACAGAAGTTCCTTCGTCTCGCCCGCGTCGGCGAGCTTTACTTTGATCAGCCATGCACCGCCGTGCGGATCTTCGTTCAGCTTCTCCGGCGTCTTTGCAAGCGCTTCGTTGATCTCGGTCACCTCTCCCGAAACCGGCGCATAAATGTCGGAGACCGCTTTCACAGATTCCACCGAGCCGAATGTCTGGCCTTTCGTGACCTTCGCTCCTACTTTCGGCAAATCGACGAAGACTATATCGCCCAACTCGTGCTGCGCATGGTCCGTGATGCCGATCGTTCCCGCGCCGCCTTCGACCAGCACCCACTCGTGTTCTTTCGTGTATTTGTAATTCGTTGGATAGCTCATGCCTTTGCTCTCTTGTAGAACGGCGTTGCAACGGTAATCGCCGCCACCGGATTCGCACGAATCATGACCTGAATCGCGATTCCGGGCACGGCCTTCTCCACAGGCAGGTAACACAGACCGATGTTTCTATTGAGAGTAGGCGACGGACCTCCGCTCGTGACCCATCCCGCCGGTTCGCCTTCAATCCAAACTTCGTAGCCATCGCGCCCGATACCACGTTCCTGCATTTCGAAGCCCACCAGCTTCCGCGTGCGGCGGATTTTCGAGCGCCGCGCGGCCCACGAAATCACCTTTGTCCATTTTCACGATCCAGCCCAGGTCCGCTTCGAGCGGATTGATCGAAGCTGTCAGTTCGTGTCCGTATAGCGCCATTTTGGCTTCGAGCCGCAGCGTATTGCGCGCGCCTAAGCCGCATTGCTTGATGCCGAATTCTTCGCCCGCGGACAAGATCTCCCGCCATAGCCGCGGCGCTTCGCTCGGAGTAACGTAAATCTCAAAACCGTCTTCGCCCGTGTAGCCGGTCCGCGCGATGCGCGCCGGAGTTCCCGAAACGCTCTCGTCCGTGAACCAGTAGTATTTGATGCCGGCAAGATCCGCCTTGGTCAGCTTTTGCAGCGTGGCCAGCGCCTTTGGCCCCTGAATCGCAAGCTGCGCATAGCGCTCGCTCGCAAATTCCACTTGCGCATCAAAGCGCTTTGTCGCCGCCTGAATATGCTCGAAGTCCTTCTCCTGGTTCGACGCATTCACGCACAGAAAAAAATTGTCGTCCGCGACCTTATGCACCAGGATGTCGTCCACGAATCCGCCGTGCTCGTAAAGCAGTGCCGAATAGTGCGCCTGTCCCGCTTTTCAATTTCGCGGCATGATTTGTCGAAACGTAATCGACCAGCTTTGCGGCTTCCCTTCCGCGCACTTCGATCTCACCCATATGGCTGACATCGAACAGGCCCACTCCCGTCCGCACCGCCGCGTGCTCCTCGAGAATGCTCGAGTATTGAACGGGCATGTTCCAGCCGCCGAAATCGACCATTTTGGCCTTGCATCCGGCATGCACGTCGAACAGGGGAGTCCTCTTTAGGTCGGCGGCAGGGGTCATTCTCGCGGGGAAAACTTCAGGCTAGCACGCCCCGCCACTTGCTTAGAACAGCAGCTTCAACCCAAACTGTATCTGCCGCGAGCTGGTCGCCGTGGACGTGATCACTCCCGCCGTCGGAGCCGGTGTCGCCGACGCCGACGTAAATACCACCGCATTCGGCGTCCCGAAATTCGAGCGATTCAGAATGTTGAAAAACTCGGCGCGGAACTGTAGGCTCACGCGTTCGGTCAATGCTGTTTTCTTCAGCGCCGAAAAATCGACCGTCGCGAGACCCGGCCCGGTGAGAACGTCGCGCCCTACGTTGCCGTAGGTTCCCGCCGCGGGCGCGACAAATGCATTCGCATCGAAATATCGATCGGGCCGGTCGAGTATCACGTTGCCCGTAAACGCCGCGTTGTACGAAGGCCGTATCGGATTGCGGCTGTCGCCATTTCCCGTTGGATTGTAGCCAAGCTGAGGCGTAAACGGCAGCCCCGATTGAATGCTTCCGATCGCGCTGACCGACCAGCCGCCAATTGCCTTTGCGCGCTGCCCGCCCGCTTTGCCAAACGGAAGCTCATACGTCCCGTTGATAACTGCAAGATGCCGCACATCCGTGGTGGATGGACCCCAATCCCATTTCGGGTTCAGTGGAAACATCACAAACCCAGGCGCGTTCGACGCCACGCTGCTGTTCCACGCCGTCCCATCATCCAGGCTCTTCGAGCATGTATAGACTCCGCGGAGCTGCAGCCCATGATTGAGTCTGCGGCTCACATCCACTTGCAGCGCGTTGTAAGAACTTACGCCTTCGGAAAGCCAGGTAGTCGTGTTCGCCAGCGCCGGATTCGCGAGCTTCGCATTCGCCGGATACGAAATGCCTCCCGAAGCCGAATACACCGGCGAAGGCTCGTTCGCGTCCACTGAAAGCATTTCGTGATAGCCGTGCGACCCCACATACCCTACGCTCAGGCGGGTATCGGAAGCGAGCTGCTGCTCGATTTTCAACGTGTACGAAAGAATCGTGGGCGTATACGCATCCGGCTGAACGCCGCTCGGCGAGATCAATCCTCCCGTCGGAAGCGCAGCGCCAGGAACAATATGCAGCCCGGTCAGCGAAAGGTTTTTCAGGGTTTGGGTCGTGTTGAACGGCGCAGTCTGATCGAGCCGGTAATCGAGATTGTCAAGCAGCGAGCGATAGATGCCAAATCCCGCGTGAATCACGGTCTTGCTCTTGCCGAAAGGATCCCAAGCCAGCCCCGCGCGCGGTTCCGGCAGAAACTTGGCCCGATTCGTCGTGAATACCGAATTCCCCACGCGCGGGTCGGTTTGAATCACGCCGCTCTGGTCGAAAAGATAATTCGACCCACGGCCGCGTGCCTCGTTCCAGCCGTTGGTCGATTCGAACCGGAACCCAACGCGCAGTTCAAGCGAAGGCGTTACGCGAATCGCATCCTGCACGAAGCCCGCGCCCTGCCACATACGCCAGCTCAGCGGCGTTGGTGACGGGATCACGGTGAACGTGGAAATTGTTCCTTGCAGAAAACTCGCGAGGCTTCCGAAAGAGGCCTGCCCGTATTGGTATTGCGCCAGGTTATCGTTCGCCTGCAGCCGCTGCAGCCATACGCCCGCTTCGAATTGATGGATGCCATGCGCAATCGAGATATGGTCGTCGTACGTAAACAGATTCCGCACGGCTGACAAATTGCTCCCCGCGTTCGTGCCCGCGAGGCTGATCTGCGACGCTCCATTCAATGCCGTGCCGCCGCCGATGACCACCGCGCCGATCGGATTATTTCCCACCCAGCCCGGCACATCCACCGGCGTCGCACCGGTGAAGTAATACCCTGCCCGCGAATAACCGATCCGCACCGTGTTCAGGATCCGTGAAGAAAAAACGTGCTGCTCCTGCAGGCTTCCCACTTGCTCGCGCAGCATCTCAAACACCGTGCTCAGCGGATTGATCGAAGGCGTATCAGCCGAGCTGTCGTCCACTGTGTATACCGCAAACAGCGTGTCCTTCTCTGAAATCGTGTAGTCCGCCCGAGTCGTTCCGAAATCCTCCCGAATCCGTTGCAGAGGATGGTTGTACGCTACGCCGATACCACCGCCCAGGCTCGGCCCATTCTGCTCCGGCCACAAAGATAAAAGCTGTCGTACGGCCGGCGAAACTTGGCTTGCGCGCGCGGCGGCGTCGGGCACCAGAGTGACATTGCTCAGTCCGAGATGCTGCCGATACCCTTCGTAATTCCCAAACACGAAAAATTTGTCTTTCTTCAACGGGCCGCCCAGCGATGCGCCAAATACATTGCGCTGGAATTGCGGAATGGAGCCCTGGTCGAAGAAATTACGTGCATCCAAAGCGCTGTTCCGCAAAAATTCGTAAGCGCTGCCGTGAAGCTGGTTTGTTCCCGAAGAAGTGATAATGCTTACTTGCGCTCCCGGCCGCTTGCCATATTCGGCCCCGTAGGTATCGCTCACAACGTTGAACTCGCGCACCGCGTCCACTCCGAGCAATTGCCCGCTGGTCCCGCCCGGCGTGTTGTTGATCTCCGACGCGCCGGTGTACTCAATCCCGTTTAGCAAAAAAAGATTTTCCTGCGGCCTGTGTCCCGAAACCGCGAACATATTTCCGACCGCCGAGTTCGAAGTCCCGACCCCACCCGATCGTTGGGTCGAATAATTCACCACCGCCGGATTCAGCGTCATTAAACCATCGAAGCTCCGGCCGTTCAACGGCAGTTCTTTGACTTGCCGCTCATTTACCACGCCCGACGTCTGCTCCGTCGAGACGCTCACGGTGGGCGCTGTCTCTTCCACGGTCACCACCTGCCGCATCTCCCCGACGGCGAGCGTAAAATCAACGGCCACATTCTGCCCTACGACCAAGTGAATCCCGGTCTTCTGCTGCGAGGCAAAGCCGTCCTTCGCCGCCAGCACCTCGTAGTCCCCAACCGCGATCGAAGGGGCCGTGTAGCGGCCTCCATCGTCGGTTGTGAGCCGGCGTTCCGAGCCGGTTGCGAGATTGCGAACAATGACGTTCGCCGATGGCAGTAGTGCGCCTGTCGCGTCATGCACCGTCCCTGAAATTGCTCCGCCGACCACCTGGGACCACCCGATACTTGCAACCGCGAAGAACGATATTGCTATACGAAACATAATCTACCCTATGTCGATAGACAATAGCACAATACGGTTTGAGAGTGCTTATTCGTGGCGCAATGCCACCATCGGATCGAGCCGCGATGCTCTTTGGGCTGGCCGCCAGCCCGCGAGTAACGCAATGACAAGCAACAGCAGAACGGCGCCCGCGAACGTCAGCGGATCGGAAGGCTGCAATCCATACAACATGCTCCGGACATAACGGCTCAGGCCGGCGGCGGCCGCTATTCCGATCGCGACGCCCGCGCCGGCGAGCAACGCCGTCTCGCCGAGAATCATTGCCAGCACCTGGCGTCCTTGCGCTCCCAGCGCCATGCGTACGCCGATTTCGCTCGTGCGCCGTGCTACCGCGTACGCCATGATTCCGTAAATACCTATGGCCGAGAGAACCAGAGCCAGCAGTCCCAGGCTGGAACTCAAGGCGGCAAACAGCCGTTCGTGTGATAGAGTCGCGTCGATCTGCTCGGTCTGCGTACGAACATCGAAGACCGGCAGATCTTTGTCGATGGACCGCACCACTTCCCGGGCGCTCTTCACGATGCTCGCCTCGCTGGCCGCGGTCTTTATTTCGAAGGTCATGTTGCTCAGATCCTTCGCCTGCAGGAAGGGACGGTAGAAAGTAGGGGGTATCGCGGTGCGGACGTCTTTGGATTTGGCGTCGCCACAAATACCCACGATTTGGTAGCTTTCGTTGCCGTTTACGATCGTCTTGCCAAGCGCTTCGCCATCCGGAAAGAAGTTATGCACGAATTGCTGGTTCACGACCGCCACGCGAAGCGCATCGCCGCGATCCCGCGCGGTGAGAGAACGGCCGCTGAGAATGGGAATGCCCATGGTCTCAAAAAAACGGCCGCCGACATCGTTGATTGACGCCTTATCCGCATCGCCGGGTCTCCTATCACGCCCCGGGGTTCGAAATCGCGTTGTGGACGTGCTGTTTGCCACCAATACAGCTTGCGAAAGCGTGGCGGATTGCACACCAGGAATTGCATCGATTTGCTCCGCGACGCGTGAGAACAGCGCCTTTCTCGCCTCTCCCGAATAGCGCGTGCGCGGTGGATCGAGCGTGAAGAGCAGGAGGCGCTCCGGCCGGAAGCCGAGGTCAGCGGATTTGAGATTCGCGAGCGTCCGGGTAAAGAGCCCGGCGCCCACCAGCAGCAAGAGCGACAGAGAGATCTGAAAGACGACCAGCGATTTGCCGATGAGCAGTTTCGGCAAGCTCATGGTCGCGCGCGCGCCACCTTTTAGAGCGGAATTTACTTGGATCCGAGTCGATTGCCAGGCCGGCGCCAAGCTGAATAGGATCCCGGTCAGAAACGCGATGCCAACTGAAACGAGCAACACAAAAAAATCGAATTGCCCCTGAAATGAGTTAGGCTTCCAGGAAGTCGCGAGCAGGTTGGGAATGCCATTGCGCATCCAATAGCCAAGCAGCATTCCCGTGCATCCTCCTAAGGACGCAAGCAGCAGCCCCTCGGTCAGCATCTGCCGCACAATGCGCCAACGGCTTGCCCCGAGGGCAAGGCGCACGCTGATTTCTCGGTCACGGGCGGTAGCACGCGCGAGTAACAGGTTGGCAAGATTGGCGCAAGCAATCAGCAACACCAGGCCGGTAAACGCTAGCAATACGAATAACGGCCGGTGAAATTCCTCGCGCAACTGGTCGAGTCCTCTCGACCCGGTCAACAGCCGCATCCGCGGAATGTCGCGTTTTTTCCGGCCTGGAAGCGAGTCGCGCACTGCTTGCCGCAACACTAGATCGAGCGCTGCCTGTGCCCCCGATTCGCTTACGTCCGGCCGCAAGCGCGCCATGACGAGCAGCCACCAGGTGTCCGGATCGTCAAGCAGTGAGCCCTGCGCGGGGCTGTACTGGTTCGGCAGAATCGCCGGCTGCACGCTCAGCGGAAGGAAAACATCCGGATTCTGTCCCGGCTCCATCCCTTTGAAGCCAGGAGGATTGACGCCGACGATCATCACCGCAACCTGATTCAAACTGATTTGCTTGCCGAGCGCCGAAGCGTCGCGTCCAAAACGGCGGGACCAGAAGCTTCCACTGATGACCGCAACCTCAGCCGCGCCTCTCACATCGTCGGCGACCCCGATCGGCCGGCCCGCGATGGTCGAAACGCCCGTCGCCTTATAGAAATTTCCCGAAACCAGCTCGCTTCCCACCAGTTCCGCGTGGCCGTCTATGACCGCGACGATCCTCCCTACCGGTTTGAAGGCGAATAAGTCGCGCACGCCCTCGCTGCGCCGCTGCATGCCGCGCCAGGCCGCATACGAAAACGATGTACTGTTGGCGGTGCTCGGCGTCTGGGTCCATTGGCCCCAGCTTGAATGCATCACCGGATTGGGACCGGAAACCCACGAGAGAAGCCGCAACTGCTCCGGATTCTTAACCGGAATCGTTTTCCAGAGCGCAGCTTCCATCAAGGTGAAGATCGCCGTGTTCGCGCCAATGCCCAGCGCCAGCGAAACGACCGCAACGATCGTAAATGCCGGAGAATCGCGCAGCATGCGAAGTGCATAACGGAAGTCGGCGAGCAAATCGTCTATCAGCCGCAGCCCCAGCGCCTCGCGGCATTCATCCTTGCGCGCTTCCACGGCTCCGAATTCAGCCCGGGCGCGCCGCTGCGCTTGTTCCTGCGAGATGCCGGTAGTACGCACCAGGTCTTCGGCGTAGCGCTCCATATGAAAGCGCAACTCGCGATCCATATCAGTTTCCACACGCGAACGGTGAAAACTGGCGTACAGCCACGAGCGCAACCGTGCACCCGTCCTCATATCTCCTCCGGCGCGGTGTTCAAAATACCCGTGATGATTTCCGCCATGCGGTTCCAATCGCGCGTCTCTTCCTTGAGCTGGCGGCGCCCTGCCGCAGTGAGCGAATAGTATTTCGCGTTACGGTTATTTTCCGATTCGCCCCATTTGCTCGCGAGCAGACCCTGATGCTCCAGGCGATAGAGCGCCGGATACAGCGAGCCTTGCTGGATCTCCAGGCTATTCCCCGATATCTGTTGAATCCGCAGCAAAACGCCGTACCCGTGCATAGGGCCCAAAGACACGGCCTTCAGAATCAGCATGTCGAGCGTGCCCTGCAGCAAGTCCAGCTGTTTTGCCATGAAAATACAACGGCCTCCTTGGCGGTCTAGGAGAAGTATATGCGGACTCTCCTAGGACGTCAAGGAGAAGCGGCCCGCTTTGTACGCATGCTATTCTTTGCCGCATGACAGCCGTCCAGGTTGCCGCGGCCGCGCTGGGTCTGGTAGCCGTCGTCGCAATGGCTCAACCGCTCACTTATCCGTCCGCGCGCAAAACACAGCAGGTCGACGACTACCACGGCGTCGAGGTCCGCGACCCCTACCGCTGGCTCGAGGACGATCGCTCGCCCGAAACCGCGCGTTGGGTCAAAGCGGAAAACCAGCTCACGGCCGCATATCTCGCCAAAATCCCTTACCGCCACCAGGTCCGCGCCCGCCTCGATCTGCTTTACAACTTCGCCAAGTACACGCCCCCTTTCCGCCGCGCCGGCTATCTTTTCTATCGCAAAAACAGCGGCCTCCAAAATCAGAGCGTGTTGTATGTCCAGAAAGGCTTAACCGGCACGCCGCGCGTGCTTCTCGACCCCAATAGGCTATCCGCCGACGGCACTTCGCAACTCGCCACATACTCTGTCTCAAAAGACGGCAAGTATCTCGGCTACACCGTTTCCCGCGGCGGTTCCGATTGGCAGGAAGGGCACGTTATCGAAATCGCCACTGGAAAGGTCATTGCCGACCATTTAATCTGGCTGAAATTCACCGATCTTTCCTGGGCTGGCGATGGGTTTTTCTATACGCGTTTCCCGGCCCCCCAGGCCGGCCGTGAGCTTTCTTCGAAGAACGAATCGCAGTCGGTATATTTCCATCGCGTGGGAACTTCGCAGCAACAGGATTCATTGGTCTATGAGGACAAACAGCATCCAACGCGTCTGTTCGACGTCGGCACGACCGAGGACGAAAGATTCGCTATCCTTGCAGTTGAAGATGCGAGCTTAGGCAAAACAGGCAACGCGCTTTTCTATCGCGATCTCACCAAGGGCGATACGAAATTCCAGACTATCGTCCCGAACGTTACTGACGATCAGTACGCACTCATCGACAATCTGGGTGGCAAATTTCTAATCCTGACCAATTGGAAAGCGTCCAATAAGCGCGTCCTGCTGTTCGACCCCGGCCAGGCAGCCTCGCCGTGGAAGGTGGTCATCGCCGAAAGGCCGAACTCGATTGAGAGCATGACGCAGGCCGGCGGTAAGCTCTTCGCCAATTATCTGGAGGATGTTGCTACGCACGAATACGTCTACGGCCTCGACGGCAAGCTCGAAAACGAAATCATGCTGCCGGGCCCCGGGTCCGCGACGGGTTTCGTCGGAGAACGCGACGACACCTCCGTGTTCTATAGCTTCTCCTCGCCCAACATTCCGCCCACGATCTATCGTTACGAAATCGCCACCCGCCAGAGCAGCGTCTTTCGCGCCCCCACGATCCCCAGCTTCGATCCAGCCAAGTTCGAAACCAAGCAGATCTTTTACAAGAGCAAGGACGGAACACGTATCCCGATGTTCCTCACGTACCGGAAAGGCCTGGTGCTCGACGGCTCGAATCCTACCCTGCTCTACGCGTATGGCGGTTTCGACCTCATCACCGCCCCTACGTTCTCGGCCCTGCGCCTTGCGCTACTCGAGCAAGGGTTTGTGTACGCCTCGGCCAACATCCGGGGCGGCGGCGAATACGGCGAGAAGTGGCATCGGGCCGGCATGAAGCTCCGCAAACAGAATGTGTTTGATGACTTCATCGCAGGCGCCGAATGGCTGATCTCCGAAAAATATACGTCGTCCAAGAAGCTCGCCATCCTGGGCGCATCGAATGGGGGCTTGCTCATGGGCGCGGTCATCAATCAGAGACCGGAACTATTTCGTGCCGCTGTCGTGCAAGCGGGCGTGCTCGACATGCTGCGGTTCCAAAAGTTCACGATCGGCTCGGATTGGATTTCCGACTATGGATCGAGCGCCAATCCCGAGGAGTTCAAGGCGCTCTACGCCTATTCGCCTCTGCACAACATCCGCGCGGGCGTGAAATATCCCGCGACCCTGATCACGACCGCCGATCATGACGACCGTGTCGTTCCTGGTCATTCCTTTAAATACGCTGCCGCTCTGCAGGCCGGGGCAAGCCGCGCGAATCCGGTGCTTATCCGCATCGACACCAACTCCGGACACGGACCCAGCAGCACGACTAAAATCCTGGAACAGACAGAGGACATCTTTTCTTTCCTCTTTTACAATCTCGGCGTGACGCCGCATTTCAAGTAAACGACCTGTTATACAATCGCGCCGTGAAACTCAGTCAGCTTTTTTTAACCGCCGTGTTCGCAGCGGCGACCGCTTTGCCTCAAGTTCCGCTGAAAGTCGAACGCCTCGACCCGGCCATTGACGCCATCGTGCCAGCCGGCGTAAAAGCCGAAAAGGTTGCCGGTGGCTACAAGTGGACCGAAGGGCCGATCTGGATTCACGCGGGCTATTTACTCTTCGCCGAGATCCCGAGCAACACGATTTATAAGCTGGTTCCTGGCTCGTCCGCGACCATCTTCATGCGGCCGAGCGGATGGAGCGAAACCACGCCGTTCAGCGGCCCTGAACCCGGCTCGAACGGCATGACGCTCGATGCGCGCGGCCGTCTCACGGTCGCCGGCCACGCCCGCCGCAACGTATGGCGTCTCGAAACAATGGATCCGCATGGGCAGATCACCGTGCTCGCCGATTCCTATCAAGGCAAGCGGCTCAACAGCCCGAACGATCTGGTGTACAAACGCGACGGGTCGCTCTATTTCACGGACCCGCCCTATGGCCTGGCGACGCAGAGTGACAACGATCCCAAAAGGGAATTGAAAGTGAATGGAGTCTACCGGCTGGAGGGCGCATTAAGCCACGCGGCCGGCGCTCCGCCCGCGCACGACAAACTGCGGCTGCTTATTTCCGATCTGCCGCGCCCGAACGGCATCGCCTTTTCGCCGGACGAAAAATATCTGTACGTGAACTGCTCCGATGACAAGAAAAAAATATGGATGCGCTATGAAGTTTCGGCCGACGGTTCGGTCGCGCACGGCAAACTGATTGCCGATGCCACCTCCGATCCCAGAGTGGGCGCGCCGGACGGCATGAAGGTGGACACGAAAGGCAACATCTATAGCACCGGTCCAGGAGGCCTCTGGATTTTTTCGCCCGAGCTCAAACACATCGGCACTATCGATATGCCCGAGCGCACCGGCAACCTGGCCTGGGGTGGCAATGATGGCAAAACACTATTTGTAATGGCCAGCACCAGTGTCTATCGCATACCGCTCAAGATAGCCGGCCAGCGGCCGTGATTTTGGAAACGAAAGCTGCACCCTGGCTGTCACTTAGTCAGGGTCTATGCATTTTTCTTTTTCCAAACGGCTGTTCCTGGCCGCAATTGTTTCTTCTTTACCCGCTCTGGCGCAGCTCTCGGTCGGCGTTAAGGCGGGCCTTCCTCTTAATGACGCTTATGTGAATGCCGGCCAGGGACAATTCCCACGATTCGGTACTACGGATCGATATCTCATCGGTCCGGAGGTCGACCTGAATCTTCCCTTTCATCTAGGCGTAGAAGCGGATGCTCTCTTCCGGCGCTACCGGCTAGGCGGTTCGGTCGTGAACGAATGGGATTTTCCGATTCTCCTGAAATATCGCTTTCAAAGTATCCCGGTGCTACATCCGTTCGTCGACGCGGGTCCGATTTTCAATCACGTGAGCGAAATTCAATCGGTGACGAGCAACGTATCGGCGCCAGGAGTGGTCTTCGGCGCAGGCATTGATTTCAAGCTGCTCATACTTCACATCAAGCCGGAATTCCGATACATCCGCTGGATAGAGGCCAATCACAATTTTGCGCCGCTCAATTCGAGTCTCGCTTCGAATCAGAACCAGGCTGATTTCCTGGTGGGCTTTACGTTTTAAGGATTCATTATCGCTTTCTGCCTCGTCCAAAGCCATTTCGACTGTGATAGGGCTCAATCTCGCCGTGATTGTAGAAGCTCAGAGATATCTGAGCAGAAACAGTATTCTCAAAAGCCTCAGAAATTATATGGGAGCGCACATTGATTCAAAGGCCGTCGTTCAATCATCGATCAGATACTTTGGCACCGACGCGGTATCGCGCATCCGCTGGGTCGATAGCCAGACTGATTTTGCGGTTCGATTCGATTTCGCAACCGATCTATTGAAGGGAGCCATCGCGAGCAACCTTCCCCGCGGAATCACGCATCTCGAGGAAGAGCTGCCTCGCCTTTTCCAAGTCATGACGGAGGCGTTCAAACACTTACAGCACGCCACGTTTATCCTTGTCCATACCTTTCTTTGGGATAGATTCGGCGCCGTGTAGTGCTTGCCGTGCGTGATAGATATCAGGCCAATTGGCTGCGGAGCCCGCTTTAGGATTATCGGCCCGTATGATCACAAGAAGGCTAGGCGAGAGGGTAGTGAGTCGCCCTTCAGTTTTGGGAACTCAAGGCCGGTGCAGCCAGCGCACGCTTTTCGGCTCGGCCGCCAGACATCGCATCGTATCCGTAACTCCCGAAGCAATATCGGCACAGGCGTTGTCCGAACCCGCGCGAACCGCCGCCGCTTCGGTCTTCGCGCTCACCGTCCGGCAGGCGGAATGCCCTTCGTACGCCATGCAGACCTCCACGCGATAGCGCGGACCCGAGACCGTTGAATAAACCAACAGCGCCAGGAAAGCGGCCACAAAAATTGTCACCACCCAGCCTATTTTTTTCAGAGCGCCGCCTCGCTGAAAAAATTTCCCATGTTGCGGAACTTGGCCACCCGTTCTTTGACGGACTCCTCGGGCGTTTGCCCGGCGAGCTCTTTTAAAGCCTCTTTCAAAGTACGCCGCAGTGCGCTAACGGCCGCCTCATAATCCAAGTGCGCGCCTCCCGGCGGCTCTGGCACAATTCCATCGATCAGCTTCATCTCGAGCAAATCCTTCGATGTCAGGCGCAAGGCTGCAGCCGCCTCCGGCGCCTTGCCGGAATCGCGATAGATAATCGCGGCGCAGCTTTCCGGCGAAATGACGCTGTAATACGCGTTCTCGAACATGTACACGCGATTCGCCAGGCCGATCCCCAGCGCGCCGCCGCTGCCTCCTTCGCCGATCACCACCGTAATCACGGGACTCGCCAGCCGCGACATCTCACGCAAATTGTAGGCGATCGCTTCCGCCTGCCCACGCTCCTCCGCATCGATGCCGGGATAGGCGCCCGGCGTATCGATTAGCGTGATGATGGGCAGCCGGAACTTGGCCGCCAGCCGCATCACCCGCAGCGCCTTCCGGTATCCCTCCGGCTTCGGCATGCCGAAATTGCGCATCAGCTTCTCTTTTGTATCGCGGCCTTTCTGCTGGCCCACCAGCATGACGGGCTTGCCTTCAAAGAAGCCCATGCCCGCGAGCACCGATTTGTCGTCTCCGAAAAAACGATCGCCGTGAAGCTCTTCAAACGCGGTGATCAGGCCTTCTATGTAATCCCGCGAATGCGGACGCTTGGGATGCCGCGCGAGCTGCACCCGTTCCCAACTCGGGTTGGGCTGCTGCGGCTCGGCCGGCGCGCTTTCGAAATCTTGCTCGTCGTCCATACGCTAGCTCGCCAGAATCTCCATCGATTCCGGACCGCAAATCTGTTCGAGCGCGGCGCGAAATTCCCGGTCCGGACGCACTTTGCTCGCGACGTCCATCACCACCGAAAAATCGCGCGGCTTCTCGATCCGCAGGCGAACTTCCGTCGGTCCGCTCTTTCTTGTAAACAGCTCGCTCAATGCCGTTGCCTTCTCATTAGACGCCTCGTCCCGCAAATGAATGCGTATCAAAATAAGCGACGGCAAATCCGCGCGCGCATCCTCCAGCTTCACCATCTCCTGGATCGAAAGCTTCGGAGGACCGCCTTCCTCCGGCAGCACCACCGCCCGAATGAACACGGCCGCATCCTCGCGCAAAGTGTCCAGCAGCTCTTCATATCGGTTAGCGAAGACCATGGCATCCACCGTCCCACGGCCATCGTCGATTTTGAGCGCCGCCCAGTACTTCCCTTCGCGATTGGTTTTGCGCACAATGTTAGTTAGAAGACCGCATAGCGCCACCGGCGTGTTCTTTTCAAGGTCCTCCAGCTTGTCCGTGAAATGCGTGGCCAAGTCTGTGACCTTGTCTTTGAAGCGGTCCAGCGGATGCCCGGAGACGTAAATCCCCAGCACTTCTTTCTCTCCGGCGAGCTTTTGTTCCATCGTCCAATCCGGCAGATTCGCCATCGGGTACTCAACGTCGTGCAGGTCCTCGAACGCGCCGAAGAGTCCGCCTTGCCCCATCGCCCGGTCTCGTGAAGAGCGCATGCCGGTTTCGATCGCGCGATCCAACGCCTCGCTGAGCTGCGCCCGGTTCGCGCCCGTGGAATCGAGAGCGCCCGCCTTCACCAGGCTCTCCATCACCCGACGATTAACGCTCCCTATATTCACGCGATCGCAAAATTTGTAAACCGAAGAGAAGCTTCCGCCTTGTTCGCGCGCCGCCACAATCGCCTCCACCGCTCCCTGGCCGACGTTCTTCACGGCGCCCAGTCCGAAACGGATGGCTTCGCCCGCAGGCGTAAAATTCAGGTCGCTCTGATTCACATCCGGCGGCAGCACGCGAATACCAGTCTCGCGGCACTCGTTGATGTATTTTACGATCTTGTCCATGTTACCGGCTTCGGAGGTGAGCAGCGCCGATATGAACTCCACCGAGTAGTGCGCCTTGAGATACGCCGTCACGTAGGCCAGATAGGCGTAAGCGGCCGAGTGCGACTTATTGAACCCATACCCGGCGAACTGTTCCATCAGGTCGAAGATCTTGGCGGCCTTCTTGGCCGGCCGCCCGCGCGCCGCCGCGCCGGCAAGAAATTTCTCCCGCTGCGCCGCCATCTCGTCCGCCTTTTTCTTTCCCATGGCGCGGCGGAGAATGTCCGCTTCACCGAGCGAGTAGCCGGCCAGCTTGTTCGAAATCTGCATGACCTGCTCCTGGTAGAGGATCACGCCATAAGTCTCCGACAAAATTTCTTCAAGCTCCGGCAGATCGTACACGATTGGCTTGCGCCCGTGCTTGCGATCGATAAAGTCCGGAATCATGCCGCCCTGAATCGGCCCGGGGCGATACAGCGCATTTAGCGCGCACAGATCCTCGATCCGGTTCGGCTGGTAGCGCCGCAGAATATCCTGCATGCCCGAAGATTCGAATTGGAACACGCCGCTGGTGAAACCGGTCGAAAAAATCTTTTCGTATGTCAGCTTGTCGTCGAGCGGCAACTCTTCGAGCACGATCTTTTCGCCACGGAATTTTTCAATCAGCTTTAACGCCTGCTCCACGATCGTCAGCGTCGTCAGCCCAAGAAAGTCCATCTTGAGCAGCCCGAGCTTTTCAAGACCGACCATGTCGTACTGAGTCACAAGCTCCTGCTTGTTCGTGATGTACAGCGGCACCAGCTCCCGCAAGGGCACCGAAGAGATCACTACTCCGGCGGCGTGCATACCGGCATTACGGCATACGCCTTCGAGCCTCCGGCTGATATCCAGCACTTCCTTTATACGCGGCTCACGCGCAGCCGCTTCTTTCAAGGCCGGATCCTCAACCGCCTTCTCGAGCTTGATGTTGAGCTGCTTAGGGACGAGCTTCGAAATCCGGTCCACTTCGGCGAAGCTCATATCGAGCACCCGGCCCACGTCCTTGATCGCCGCCTTAGCTGCCAGTGTTCCGAACGTAATAATCTGCGCTACCTGTTCACGCCCATATTTTTCGGTGACGTATTGAATCACCTCACCGCGCCCGTGCGTGCAGAAATCGATATCGATATCCGGCATGCTGATGCGCTCCGGATTCAAAAACCGCTCGAACAGCAGGCCATATTCGAGCGGATCGATATCGGTGATCCCCATCGCGTAGCTCACGAGACTACCGGCTGCCGACCCCCGCCCAGGTCCCACTGGAATGTTGCGCTGCTTCGCGAACCGGATAAAATCCCAGACGATGAGCAGGTAACCGGGGAACTGCATCTGGTGGATCATCCGGATCTCGAACTCCAGCCGCTCCACATACTCGCTCAAATCGTGCTTCAGCCGGCCTTGCGCCCGCAGCGCCTCCAGGCGCGGGCGCCGTTTCTCAAACCCTTCGCGCGCTACGTACGCGAAAAAGCTATCGATGGTGTGATTCTCCGGTACCTCGAATCGCGGAAACGGGTCTTTTACTTTCTCGAGCTTCACGTGGCAGCGCTGCGCGATGTCCCACGTGCGATCCATCGCGTGTTCCACTTCGGCGAACAGCTTCAGCATCTCCGCGCGTGACTTTACGAAAAATTCGGGCGTGCTGAAGCGCATTCGGTTCGGGTCCGACATCGTTTTCCCGGTCTGGATGCACAGCAGAATTTCATGCGCCCGCACATCGTCATGCGACAGATAGTGCGAATCGTTGGTCACCACCAGCGGAATGCCCGTCTCTTGCGCCAGCCGCCGCGTCTCTGGCAGCACGATCTTGTCCGGCTCGAGCCCATGGTCCTGCAGCTCCAGAAAAAAATTCCCCTTGCCGAACAGGTCCGTGTATTCGTTCGCCAGCCGCCGCCCTTCGTCGTAGCGGTTCGCGAGCAGCGCCTCGTTAATATCGCCGCGCAGGCAGGCCGACATACCGATCAACCCCTTCGAATGCCTCGCCAGCAGATCCTTATCGATGCGCGGCTTATAGTAAAAGCCTTCGAGATACCCGGTCGAAACCAGGTTGATCAGGTTCTTATAGCCTTCCTGGGTTTCACATAGCAGAACCAAATGGTTGTAGCGATCCGAATCCGAGCGCGTCTTATGCCCTTGCTGCGAAACGTAGACTTCGCATCCGATGATCGGATGGACGCCCTGGCTGTTTGCCTCGTTATAAAACTCCACCGCGCCGAACAGGTTGCCGTGGTCGGTCATGGCCACAGCCGGCATTCCCTGCTGCTTCACCCGGCTGATCAACTTCTCTACATCGCAAGCGCCATCCAATAACGAGTAATCGGTATGACAGTGGAGATGGACGAAAGGGCGCTCGGGCATGCGGATTCCTTCTTAGTTTACCGGCTGGACGAGAGTTAATCGCCCCGTAACAATATTTCGCTACGATAGTCGCCGCCTATGCTTAGACGAATCACTCTCGGCGCCCTATGCCTGCTCGCTTTTGAGCTCAGCTCTCCGGCCGCCGATGTTCCCGAACTCCAGGAGCTGCGCGCCAAAATCGCCGCGCAGCAAGAACAGATTCAACGCCTGCAGCAGTCGGTGAACGAACAGCAAAAACTACTCGAGCGAGCTTTGCAAACGGCTCCCGTCGCCTCGGCGTCCACCGATGCGCCAGTCAAACTCGTGAATGCCGTCAACCGTTCGGGCCGCGATATTGTGAATCTTCCGCGCGCCCTGCAGGGCGGGGAAAGCAAGCCCTCACCGTTATCCGTGAGCATCGGCGATACCACTTTCTCGCCGCTCGGCTTCGTCGATTTCACTTTCTTCGGCCGCTCTACCAACGCCGGTAGCGGCATCGGGACAGGCTTTGGCGGAATTCCCTACAACAATTCGCCGCTGGGCCATCTTTCGGAAACTAATTTCAGCACGCAGAACTCACGCATCGGTTTCCGCGTCGATTCGAACTTTATGGGCGCCAAAATCCTCGGCTATTTCGAAGCCGACTTTTTGGGCGCCGCCCCCGCCAATGTGTTTCAGACCAGCAACGCCAACGCGTTTCGCATGCGCAACGTGTTTGTCGACGCTCAGAAAGGGCCGATTGAAATTCTCGGCGGCCAGGACTGGACTCTGTTCACACCCAACCGCAAAGGCCTCTCACCGGTTCCGGGCGACATATTCTACTCCCAAGCCATGGATACGAATTATCTGGCGGGTCTCGTCTGGGCGCGTCAGTCGCAGTTCCGCCTTATCGCGCATCCGAACAAAGACCTGGCCTTCGGCATGTCCCTCGAAAATCCGCAGCAGTTTATTGGCGGCGCGGTCACGTTGCCCTCCGCTCTTAGCGCATCGCTTGCAACGCAGTTGAACAACGGCAATACGACCTACACCGCGCCCAATATGCACCCCGACATCATTTTTAAAGGCGCTTACGATGCGCACGCTGGTGACAAAATTCTGCACGTCGAAGCCGGCGCGCTGATCCGTACATTCAAGATCGCCACGAGCGGCGGCGTCCCGGTTGGCTATAGCACTCATTCCGCAACCGCCGCCTCGGGTGAAGTCAATGCCAACCTGGAAGTGATGAAAAATGTCCGGCTTATCACCAACACATTTTTCGGCTCGGGTGGCGGACGTTATACCGGCGGCCTCGGCCCCGATCTCATCATCCGTGCCAACGGCGATATCTCTCCCGTGCATTCCTATGCCACATCGGCCGGCTTTGAGGCGAACATCTCGAAAAACACTCTGCTCTACTCCTACTACAGCGGCGCGTATTTCAAAAAGAACGTTGCACTCGATGCCAATGGCACGGCCGTTGTCGGCTACGGTGTGCCGAATTCGCTTTCCGCCAATCGCTCGATTCAGGAAGCGACCGTCGGCATTATTCAGACGTTTTGGAAGAGCCCCAGCTATGGCGCGCTCTCGCTTATCACGCAATATTCGTATCTCTGGCGCAATCCCTGGGCTCCTCCCTCCGTTGGCCCGAAAGAAGCGAAGACCAACATGTACTACGTAAATCTGCGCTACACGCTCCCGTAGCCGCCGTCGATATCCGCTTGCTGGCGCGCGTGGCTCGGTATCGAGCCACGACCGCGAGGGAGCGGTCTCTCCAATACGTGATCGGACTTTTGCGCTGTGATACCCTTCGTACTCGGATGTCGAAATCGAAGTCAGAGTACGAATCGGCCTCGGCCGATCGCGCTTTGTACTCGGGTCTGATTCGGCTCCACGTGCTCCACCATGCCGCCGAAGGTCCGATCTTCGGCTTGGGCATGATCGAGGAACTCGGCGCGCCATGGATACCGCATCAGCCCCGGCAGCCTGTATCCGCTGCTGCAAGGTCTCGAAAAGAAGGGCTACCTGCGCTCGAGCGAGCAGCGAAAAGGCAAATCGCTGCGGCGTGTGTACCGCGCCACTCCGCTCGGCCGCAATGCGCTCGCGGCATCCAAAAGCAAAGTGCGGGAACTTTTTCATGAACTCATTGAAGGTGATTAGCGCAATACTGGCCATCGCCGGCACACTACCGGCACAACAAGCCGCTAACCCTCCCGCAAGCGATCGAGCGACTCTCTCAAGAACTACCCTTCCATCCGCGTTTCACAGGAACAGATCAATGCCGCGGCCGCGGCAATCCGCTTAGCCCGCACGGCCTACCTGCCAAAAGTCGATGCCGTTGCGCAAGTCAATCGCGCCACCCGCAACAATGTCTTCGGGCTTCTGCTGCCGCAAAGCGTTATCCCGTCCATCTCCGGCCCTGTGATCGGCTCGAACAATCTCGGCACGCGTCTGGGGCAGTGCCGTGGGCGTTCTGGTCACCTGGGAGCCGTTCGATTTTGGTCTCGCGGCGCGCTAACGTCGCGGTCGCAAGTGCAGCACGGGCGCAATCGGAAGCGGCAGTCAAGCGAACGCAATTTGACGTCGCCGTTGCAGCCGCGCGATGCGTATCTCACTCTGGTCGCCGCGCAGGAGACCGTTCGGGCCGCACAGGCAGGAGTGGACCGCGCGGAAGTTGTCGTAAGGACGATCACCGCACAAGTGAACGCGGAACTCCGGCCGGGCGCGGACGCAGTCCCGCGCCGAAGCCGAACTCGCCGCCGCGCGCACGCAACTGATCCAAGGCCAGCAAGCCGTGGATATCGCCCGCGCGACTCTGTCGCAATTCACCGGAATCGAACCGTCGCGGATCGCTGTGAGCGCCGTGGGTCTTGTCCAGCTGCCTCCCGAACAGATGCCGCCAACCTCGAGCACGGCCGCCAATCCAATCGCTGATTGAGCAGAACGCCGCCATCGAACAAGCCCGCGCGCAACTCCGAGTCCTGGAGCGATCCTACTTCCCGAAATTCTATCTGCAAGGCTTCCGCATACGCGCGCGGCACCGGCGCGGAAACCAATGGCGATCGCTTGGGCGGCGTCAACGGCCTTGCGCCTAATTTTCAGAACTATGCGCTCGGTTTCACGGTAACCTTTCCCGTATCCTCGATCTGCCCGTCGCTGCGCGCCCGCGAAGCCGCAGCAGAGCGCGACGATTCGTGCGCAGGCAGCGCGCTCCGCAGCAAATCGCGGTCGATCTGCGCGCGCAATGGAACCGGGCGGTCGCCGCTCTTCAGGGCGCCAGGCGAATCGCCGCCAACACCCCCATCGCAGGTTTCCGCTGCCCGCGCCGCCGCGCAACAAGCCACCGCGCGGTATCAGTCGGGCTTGGGCAATATCGATGAAGTCGCCGAAGCGCAGCGGCTGCTCACCCAGGCTGAAATCGACGATGCGCTTGCCCGGCTGAATGTGTGGCGGGGCCTGCTCGGTATCGCCACCGCCGCGGGAGACATCCAGCCGTTCCTCGCGGAGGCAGCGCGGTAAGACGCTATGCGCCTTGTCCTGGCAGCGCTATCCCGGCCATTTACCGTGATCGTGGCACTGATCGCCATCGCCCTGTGCGCGATTCTCGCGCTCGAGCGCATGCCGGTCGATATCTTTCCCCAAGTCGGCGATCCCGCTATTTACGTCGCGCAGCCCTACGGCGGAATGGATCCCGCGCAGATGGAAGGCTATCTCACCTACTACTACGAGTATCACTTCCTCTACATCACCGGAATTGACCACGTCGAAAGCAAGAGCATCCAGGGCGCGGCGCTGATGAAGCTTGTCTTCCATGAGGGCACGAACATGAGCCAGGCTATGGCCGAAACGGTTGGCTATGTAAATCGTGCCCGCGCCTTCATGCCTCCGGGAACCGTACCGCCGTTCATCACGCGTTTCGATGCCGGCAGCGTCGCCGTGGGCCTGCTGGTCTTCAGCAGCGCCACGCATACGCCAGGGCGAGTTGCAGGATTTCGCCCTGAACCGCGTGCGTCCTCTCTTCGCCACCCTGCCCGGGCGTATCCGCTCCTCCGCCGTTCGGCGGAAATCAGAGGACGATCGTCATCACTCTAAATCCCGACAAACTGCAGCAATACCGGATCTCACCCGACGAAGCGATTGCGGCGGTCAGCAAAGCGACGCTTGTGATGCCCTCCGGCAACATGTGGACCGGAAAACTCGAGCGGATCGCTCGAACGAACGCCGCTCTGGGCGGCAATCTCGCCGATCTCCTGAGCTACGCCCATCCGCCCGGTCTCCGGCACGACCGTCTATCTGCGCGACATCGGAACCATCGAAAACGGAACCGACATCGTCACCGCGTATGCGCACGTGAACGGCAAACGAACCGTCTACATTCCCGTCACCAAGCGCGCCGACGCCTCCACGCTCGCGGTCATCATGCCGTAAAAGCCGCAATTCCCGAATTTCAGAAAGTCGTCCCCGATGGAGTCGATGTTCGCCTTGAATTCGATCAGTCGCCCTTCGTCACAAATTCCATTCGAGGTCTGGTCGTCGAAGGATTGCTGGGCGCGGTTCTCACCGGTTTGATGGTGCTCCTCTTCCTGCGCGACTGGCGAAGCGCGCTGATCGTCGTCATGACATCCCGTTCGCGTTGCTGAGCGCAGTTGTGCTGCTTTGGGCCACCGGCCAGAGCATCAACATCATGACGCTCGGAGGTCTTGCTCTAGCCGTCGGTGTCCTGGTGGATGAAGCAACTGTTTCTATAGAAAATATCGCATACACAGATGCTGCCCGGCGTCTCGCGAGCAGGCGCGGTGCTCGAGGCCGCTCGCCAGACCGCCATTCCGCGCTTGCTCGCGATGGTTTGCATCCTCGCTGTTTTCGTTCCCTCGTTCTTCATGGTGGGAGTCGGGCGGCAGCTATTCGTGCCGCTTGTCGCTAGCGGTAGCGTTCTCGATGGTCGCCTCCTACCTCCTGTCGAGCAGTCTGGTTCCGGTATTTTCCACTTGGCTGATGAAGGAAGGTCATCGCGGCGAGGAGTATGAGGGATTCCTCGGACGCCTGCGTTCGTTCTATGAGCGATCGTTAGCAGTCCTATTGCGGTTCCGCTGGCCGCTCGTGGCAAGTTATCTCGTCGTCGCCATCGGCTTGTTATGGGTGCTTCTGCCACGCATGGGAACGGAGTTGTTTCCAGAGGCGAATGCGCCATTGCTGCGCATTCGCCTGCGCGCGCCTACTGGCACTCGCATTGAAGAAACCGAGCGGGCCGTTCTCCGCGCTCTCGACGTGATTGGTCGCGAAATCGGCCCCGGCAATATTCAGATCACGAGCGATTTCGTCGGCGTCGTGCCCTCCAGCTATCCGGTGGATCTGATTCATCTGTTCACCAGCGGCCCGCAAGAGGCGATCGTCCAGGTCGCTCTCGGACCCAATAGCCCGAAGGGCGAAGCGGTGCGTGAAAAACTGCGTGCAGGCATCAAACAAGCGTTGCCGGGATTGCAAGTGTCCTTCGAAGCCGGCGACATCGTGAGCCAGGTTCTGAGCTTCGGTTCACCCACGCCCATCGAAGTCGCAGTCCAGGGCATCAGTCTGCAGGACGATTATGCCTACGCCCTCAAGGTACAAGCACAAATGGCAAAGTTGACGTTCCTGCGCGATCTGCAATTTGCGCAAGCGGCGGACTTCCCAACGTTCGACATCGATATCGACCGCGCGCGTGCCGGCCAGTTCGGCCTCACAATGGCCGACGTGGTCCAATCCGTGGTTCCCGCCACATCGTCCTCCCGCTTCACGCAACCCAACTACTGGCGCGATCCCAACTCAGGCAATGCATTTCAGATTCAAGTCGAGTTGCCGCAAAGCCGGCTGCAAAGCGTGGAAGACGTCGGCTCTGTGCCGGTTATGCGAGAACGGCCGGCCCATGCCGCGCCTTGCCGATATCGCCAGTTTCAAATTGGGAACCATGCCTGGCCTCATCGAGCGCTACAACGGACAGCACGTTGTGAGCCTGACCGCGAACATCCACGAGTTGACCCTGGGCGAAGCCGGCGCAGAAGCTAAATCAAGCGCTGCGAGCGGCCGGTAATCCGCCTAAGGGAGTAAGCGTGAATTTGCGCGGAGAAATCCCGCCGCTCGAACAAACGCTTTCCGGATTGCGCATTGGGTTACTCCTCGCGGTGCTGGTCATTCTTCCTGCTGCTAACGGCGAACTTCCAATCGCTCCGCCTGGCATTGTCGATTGTGCTCACGATCCCGGCTGTCCTCTGTGGCGTGCTGCTCATGCTGGTGGCTACTGGAACTACCTTGAACGTGCAATCGTTCATGGGCGCGATCATGTCGATTGGAATCGCCGTTGCGAACTCGATCCTGCTGGTTAGCTTCGCCGAGCGATTCCGCCACGAAGGCCATTCCGTTCTCGAAGCTGCGCGCGAAGGCGCGGGCAGCCGCTTGAGAGCGATCCTGATGACCGCGTTCGCCATGATGTTCGGGCATGGCGCCGATGGCCATCGGCTTGGGCGACGGTGGAGCGCAATCGGCCCCGCTGGGCCGCGCGGTGATCGGTGGCCTGATCGTCTCCACATTTACAACGCTCCTGGTCTTACCCTCTATTTACACGATGCTCCAACACGGAGCCGCTACAAGTTCTCCGTCCCTTAACCCACTCGATCCAAAGAGCCGATACTATGCAGCGCCATAAGTGGTTCCTCCTCGCATATCTTCTTACCCCGCTCGGGATTGGCTGGTCGCAGACAACCGAGCTCGCGGCGGTGATCTCGAAACCGGTCTCGCGAACGATCGAACTGCCGGGCGAGTTCCAGCCTTTTCAAAATGTTTCGATGCACGCAAAGGTACGCGGCTATGCGGAGCGGGTCCTCGTGGATCGCGGCAGCATTGTCAAACGCGGTCAACTCCTCGCTGAACTCAGCGCTCCGGAAATGAATGCGCAGATTGTCGAGGCCGAGTCGAAAGTCCAAGCCGCGGAATCGGACCGCTTGCAGGCGGAGGCGCAACTCGCCGCCGCGCAAAGTACCTCCGATCGCATGAAGAAAGCTGCCAATACCCCCGGCGCGATTGCGGGTAATGAACTCGTCCTCGCGCAAAAGCAAGTCGAGGCGGCGCGTGCGCTGGTCCAATCCAGACAACAGGCAAGCCTCGCGGCGGCTGCCGCGGTGCGCGCTCAGAAAGATCTGGAAGGATACTTGCGAATCACTGCGCCTTTCGATGGCATAGTGACGGAGCGCCTGGTCCATCCCGGCGCGCTCGTCGGCCCCGGCGCCGATCCTGTGCTGCTGGTCCTCCAGGAGGTCGCGCGTTTGCGGCTCGTGGTTGCTGTGCCCGAAGAAAATAGCGGAGCCATTGTGCGAGGTGCCCGTGTTGCGTTCCGGGTTCCCGCCTATCCGGGGCGCAATTACTTTGGAACGGTTGCCCGCTTGGCGCACGCACTCGATCCCGCAACGCGCAGCATGGCCGTGGAACTGGATGTCTTCAATCGCGATCGCTCGCTCTCGCCCGGCATGTACGCTTCGTTGGAATGGCCGGTCCGCACTGCGCGACCCGGTTTATTTGCGCCGAAGACCAGCGTGGTGACGACCGCCGAACGCACTTTTGTAGTACGGGATGAGAACGGACACGCGGAATGGACCGATGTCACCAAAGGCGCCGCCGACGGAGATCTGATCCAAGTCTTTGGAAATTTGCAATCCGGTGACAGGATCGTTCGGCGCGCCACCGACGAAATCCGCGAAGGCTCGCGGCTCGTCGTACCCCCAAAATAAAAATCGCCTCCGGAAACTCCGGAGGCGAGGTTTTTAGCAACCCGCTATTGCGGGAAACCAGGTTACTTCTTCTTTTTAGCTGGGGCCTTTTTCGAAGCCTTTTTCGCAGCCTTCTTAGTTGCGTTCTTCATCGAGCGATTCTCCCTAACGTAAAATTTGCAACCTTGTACAGATCGCAGTGTGATTCATATATAAGATTGTTCGCAAAAGAAGTCAAGAAAAAAATGAATGTGGCCCCCTTGGCCCCCGGCTTGCTCTCTCCTGAAACGGTTAAAACGTGCCTTTGACATTTTGTTTTACGCTCTTCAACCTATTGGTAGCCCCTTTCCACCCCGGGCGCCGTCATCCTTATTTAGACTGAAATGAAGCGAGTGATGAGAATCAGCCCATCGAAAGCCGCGGCTCTGTTCGCCATTCTGTCGTTACTGTTTGCTTCCGCTTGCCGCAAACATCACAAGCGCATCGCGCAAGTCCCTTCCGCTCCGCAGCCTTCCTCTCGGCGCCCGCCGCCCGCCCCGCTCGCTGTCCCTCTCGGCTATAGCGAGGAAGGTCTCGCAAGCTGGTATGGAATTCCCTATCACGGCCGCCACGCCGCCGATGGCGAGATCTACGATATGGAAACTCTGGTTGCGGCGCATCGCGTGCTGCCATTCAATACCTGGCTCGTGGTGACCAATCTTTCCAACGATAAGACAGTAAAGGTACGCGTCATCGATCGCGGGCCGTTCGTTTCAGGCCGGATAATCGATCTCTCCAAAGCCGCTGCGCGTCAGATCGGTCTTCTCGGTCCTGGCGTCGGTCGCGTGCGTCTCGAGGTGATCGCCGCCCCGGTAAATATTCCCTCCGACGATTTCTATGGCGTGCAGGTAGGCGCGTTCTCGGTGTATGAGAATGCCGAACATGCCCGCCTGCTCTACGCGCAGCGCTACGTCGATACGCAATTGGCCGTCAAGCAGGGCTCCGTCAATATGTGGCGCGTGCTGGTCGGACGCGAGAAGTCTGTCGAAGCCGCCCAGCGGCTCGCCAACATCTTGAGCGTGGAGAATAAGACCGTTTTCGTAGTACGCCTCGATGAAACCGTTCCGGCTCCCGCCGCTCAACCCCGAACGCCAACCGAGCCGCGACCAGAGGAAACGGAGCACCCTAGTCCGCGGTAGAGAACTTCGCTACCCGTCTCCCACTATCTTTTGGCAAGTGAAGCCGCAGACCGCGCTCGATTTATCCCCGCTCAGTACGCTCGTCGGCAATTCGACGGTGATGCGAAACATGCACAAGCTCGTCTCGCGGCTGGGCAAATCGCGCGTGCCAGTCCTCATCCTGGGCGAAACCGGCACTGGCAAGGAAGTGGTCGCCCGCGCCATTCACAATATCGAAGGCCGCGGGCCGTTTGTCGTGGTGGATTGTTCTTCCCTGGTCGGGCCGCTCATGGAGAGCGAGATCTTTGGCTATGCCAAGGGCGCCTTCACCGGTGCTCACAATCAAAAGCTCGGATTGCTCGACGCCGCGAATGGCGGCACTGCCTTCTTCGATGAGATTGGCGAGCTGCCGCTCGACATGCAGGTGAAATTGCTGCGCGTCCTGCAGGATAAGGAATTCCGCGCCGTCGGAGGCCTCGCGCAGCGCAGCTCGAATTTCCGCATCATCGCGGCCACCAATCGCGATCTCGTTCAGGAAGTGGAACACAAGCGCTTTCGCCAGGATCTTTACTATCGCTTCAACGTGATGAAGCTGCGCCTTGCCCCGCTGCGCGAGCGCCGCGACGACATCCCGGCCCTGATTGGTCATTTCCTCGCGCGGTATGGCAACGGCCATCGCGTGGCGGATGAACTGATGGATATGCTGGTCGCCTACGATTGGCCCGGCAATGTCCGCGAGCTCGAACACAGCATCGAGCGCATGGTCGCCATGAACTCGGGCCCCTGGCTCTCCCGCGCGGATCTGCCTTCTACCGTGATCAATCGCGATTCGGAAACGCGCATCGAGAGCGGCGCCCTAAATCCTTCGCCTTCCGGCGATACGTCCGAGGGTGCCGGCCCGGCTGGTGTCATCCCGCTCGCCGAAATGGAAAAGCGCGCTATCCTCCACGCCATCAAAGTCAGCAAAGGCGACCGTAGCCTCGCCGCTGACTTGCTCGGTATCGGAAGAACCACCCTCTACCGCAAATTGAAGGAATACGGTCTGTAAGATTGGGAGCGTGCGCATCGCGCTCGACGCTACTTACAGCGTGGACCCGCAGCCGTCTGGCATCGGCGTCTACTCCGCGGAAATTCTGAACGGACTCGCCTCCGCTTATCCGCACGATGAATTTCTGCATTGCTACCGTGCCAGAAAATATTGGAACGCACCACGAACGAGCCGCAAGCGCTTACTGCTTTCTTCGTTTCCAACTTTCCGCGCCGATCTCTTTCACGCGTTGAACCAGCGGCTCGATCGCCGTCCAGCGAAGAAAGTCGTCTGCACGTTTCACGACTTGTTCGTGCTCACCGCTGAATATTCTTCGCCCGAGTTCCGCGCGCGCTTCGCCGAGCAGGCACGCACTGCAGCGCGTAATGCTGACCTCATCATCGCGGTCTCGCACTTCACCGCGCGTCAGGTAATTGATCTGCTCCACATCGAGCCATCGCGCGTCCGCGTAGTGCCGCACGGTGTCCATGCGCCCCCGCGATTGCAACAGCCGCGCGAGAACCTTGTCCTGTTTGTCGGAGCCCTGCAGACCCGCAAGAATCTCGTCCGTCTCATCGAGGCGTTCGAAGCGCTGCCTGAAGATTGGCGCCTTGTCCTCGCCGGCGCGCCGTCCGGCTACGGAGCCGCAGCCGTTTTGGAACGTGTGCGCCCGCGCATCGAAGTCACCGGCTATCTCCCCGCGCTGCAGCTCGAACAACTCTACGCGCGCGCATCGATATTTGCTTTTCCGTCCCTCGACGAAGGTTTTGGCATTCCGGTTCTCGAAGCGATGGCACACGGTGTTCCAGTCATTACATCCAACTGTTCCGCACTTCCCGAAGTCGCCGGCGAAGCCGCGCTGTTGGTCAATCCACTGAGCACTGCGGAAATAACAACTGCGCTCGAGCGCCTGGCCAGCGATACAGATCTTCGCCAACAACTCGCAGGTCGAGGCCTCGAACGCGCAAAGATGTTTTCTTGGGAGCGGGCGGTCACCGCGACGTATTCGGTGTACCGGGAATTACTACTGCCTTCTGTCGTGTGAGTTTGGCTTCTTACTTCTGATCTTCTTCAACCGAAATCTTCAAAGCTCGAAGAAACTTCTGGTCCTGCGATGTCAGGCGGATTTTACCCGCCGATTCGAACTGCATTGGAGAGTCGGATTCGTGCTCAAATCCCTCCCCATCGGACTCATCGTCGCTTTCCTCGCGTTTGTTGAATCCAATTGTTGCTTCTAACACCAGAAAGACGTCGAAACCGGCGCGTTTGATTTCTCCAATCGCGCCCGCGATGCGATCTGAATCGGAAAGAGATTCGTTGATAGCGTTCCCTAACTCCTGCATCAGATCCTTCAGTCTATCGTCCAAAATCTCCCCTTTCCGGGTATTTTCAGGTTAGCATTGAAACCGCGTGAGGCAGCCAAATGCCATCCAGCGCCACTCAGCAATAGAATGCCTCTCAGTACTAGTGCTTTCCGAGCGCCATCCCTCATGTTTATTTGATGCGTCCTAGCCTAGGATTTACTCTTACTATTCTCTTCGGATGGGTTACTGACCCATTTCCGAATTCTTCTGTTCGTAGGGCTTTGTAGAGTATTTGGCCGCTTCTTCCTGCGCTCCGCCCGTGTTGTCGTGCGTCCGAATCGCCTGTTTGTATTCGTTTACAGCCCGATCGCGCTGCCCGGTCACATCGAAAATCTTCCCTAGATTCACGTGCGACCAGACTTCCGTCCACTTAGGCTCCAAATCCCCGTTGATCGTGGCGCGAAACTCGTTCGCCGCCGACTGGTAATTGTTCTGGCGGAAAAACAATTCGCCTATGCGGTAGTGCGCAAGCGAACTGTTCTTGTTCACCTCGAGCGCCTTCTGGAATTCCCGCAGCGCCGAAGAAAAATCGTTGATCTCGACAAACTGCTCGCCGCGCCGGATCGCCGCCGCGATTTGCGTGCTCGTGTCGAAGCGGAGCAATACATGATTCGGGTCGAGCGTCAGTTTGCGTGGTTTCCCGAACGTGTCGACGCTGAACTCCGAAGAGGTCCCCGTCACTTCAATACGCTTGTCCTCGGGATTGCCTTCCGTATCGATACGCAAATCCACCGGCATGCGGAATGTGTCCAAATCCTGATTGATCTTCCCCACCACTCGAAATCCCTTCGGCGTTCGAAACACGGTGTATTCGAGTTTGAACTCCGGCGAGCCGCTCGATTCGAGCCATTGAATGAAGAAGTAACGCAGCTCTTGATTCGATGCCTGCTCCATCACTTTGCGAAAGTCGTCGGTGGTCACCGATTGCCAACTGAACTTATCGAGAAACGCCTTCAATCCTTTCCGGAAGTTCGCCTCGCCCACCAGGTTGCGCAGCATGTTGAGAATAGCCGCGCCTTTGGCTGCAGTCAGCGCCCAGTACTCGGGAGAATAATCCTCGAGCCGCGCTGCCTGCAGCACCGGCGGATCTTTCACCGTCAGCGCTTCCACATACGTGTTCTTCAGGTCCGTCTCCATGGCGCCCGGGCCGGCCGTATGTTCCGTGTACAGCAATTCCGAAAAACGCGCGGGCCCATTCGAAAGCCACAACTGATTACGGCTGCGCGGCGAGACTAAAATCCCCCACCACTGCCGCGACAATTGATTCGCGAGCACACGCCAGTTGACTTGTTTCGTAATGGCGCTCGGCGCGAGAAACACGATTCCAGGCGCCGCGTATCCGTTCACCGCGCCATCCTCGGTTTCGACCAGCGTCAGGTTGGCTTGCGGCGCGAGCCCATATTCGCCGGTGAAGAAAGTCATGATCTTGCCGGTCTCATCGCCGTAGGGTTGCGCATGCAGAGCCTTATCGCCGCGAAAGAAAACGTCGGTCGAGATGCCTTGTGAACTAACCTTCGTTGGGTCGCCTTGCAAAATCGCGATGCTCCCCGGGAATCCCGCTTTCTCCGAATGGAACGAATACACCGTGCCGCCGCCCGTTGCGGGAGCCGTTTTCACATCGCCGCTTCCCACCACGCGGTATCCCGCCGGCGCGGTTATGTGCAAATCGGCCGCGAAGCGATTCGTTGTGTAGCCATTCACCGGGAACCAGCGCGCCGGATAGAGCAAATATCCAAAGTCCGGATGCAGCGCCGCGAACCGGATGCCCGACACTGGCGAATCTTCGTTACCTGTCAGCTTGCCGTCATAGGTGATCGCAATCTGCGTGGGTTGGCTCTTCACGAGCGGGGTTGGAAAAACCACGCGCACCGTTCCATCCGGATTGCGCGTCGTTTGCACCGCAGCGCCTTGCCCGTCCACCGCCTTCGACACCGTGAGCGCGTTGTTCAGCTCAAACGTCGCTTCACTCGAGTTCTCGAGCGCCGTGAAATCGATCTTCGCGGTGGCTTCCACCGATTGCGTGCGTGGATTGACGTTCGCGTCGATCGTATACTTCTGGACTTCGATCCGTGGTGGCGTACGCCCCGCCTGGCCCCAGGCGCAACCGCCCAAAGCAAGGACAAAAATCGTGCCAACGATACCGCGCCGCATCTGCTTCTTTATTGTCCCCCTACCGCTTCCGTAATAGTGGCCGCCACCCGCGCCAGCGGATCGCCCTCGCGCGTCAACGCCATCCGCACTTCGGCTAAATCGGCACGCATGCGGCTGGCTCGCGCCTCGTTCGTTAGTAACTCGGAGGCTTCTGTCACGAGCCTCGCCGCCGTCATTTCCTGCTGCATTAACTCGGGCACGATCCGGCGGCCGGCAACCAAATTGACCATGGATAAAAAGGGAACTTTGACCAGATGCCGCCCCGCGTACCAGCTCAACGGAGTGACTTTGTAAAAGGTAACCATTGGCGTGCCCAGGACGGCCGCCTCAATGGTTACCGTGCCGCTCGCCGCCAGCGCCAAATCCGCATGGCCGATCACATCCCAGGTGTCGTTTTCTATTATTTGGATGGATTCCGTCTCGATCGGTTCCCGAAAAGTTTGAAGCACGCCGCGCGCCCGAAACCCGTGCGGAGTCCCCAGCACCACGTTCAAATCGAATTTGCGCCGCAGCTCCGCGGCCGCTTCCAGAAGGGTTCCTAAATGCCGCCTCGCCTCGCCTGGCCGGCTGCCCGGCAGCAGCGCCAGCACACGCTTACCTTTTGGCAATCCGTAGCGGTCCAAAAATTCCTCGCGCGATTGCCGCACCCGCGCCCGCGCCGCCAGCGGATGACCTATATATGTTGCATTCACGCCGCGCTCCCGGAACCAGGCTTCTTCAAAAGGAAACAAGCAGAAGAGCTTGTCGACCAGCGCCCGAATCGCCTTCACGCGCCCCGCCCGCCATGCCCACGCCTGCGGAGCCACCAGGTAATACACCGGCATTCCGGTTTCTTTCAATCGCCGCGCCAGCCGCAAATGGAAATCCGGATTGTCTGTTAACAGCGCCGCCGCCGGCCTGCGCTCCCGTGCCGCGCCTACCAGTTTGCGGTACTCGCCGTAGATGCGCGGCAGGTGATGCACCACTTCGGCCAATCCCACCACCGACAAATCCGCCGCGTCCACCACCGGCTCCACTCCTTCCGCCTGCAGCTTCGATCCGGCGCACCCAAAAAACTGCGCCGAGGGTAGCCGTTGCCGTAAATGCTCGACCACTCCGGCCGCATACATATCGCCGGAAGCCTCGCCCGCCGAAACAAGAAACTGCACGTCGAAGCTCAAGTGTATCAACGGGAATCGCCCAACCCTCTCTGCTAGAATCGAGGTCGAATTCCCGCATGTCCACTCAACGAGACCCCAGCCAGGCTTCTGCCGCGCCGAGCGGTCTTTCCAGGGTAAGCGTCGGTCAATTCGCGGAACGTTTCCGCGCCGAAGTTATCCCCCTGAGCAACACGTTCGCGTACTTTTGCGCCTCGGTGCCCATGAGCGAAGAAGTGCTTAAGGAGTATCTGGAGGAGCCGGTCGCCGCACTTCCGCCCGCGATCGCCACCATGCTCCCGCGCATCTCTATCTTATTGGTCCCTTATCTCGAGCGTTCCGGCGAACGCGGCACCCGCAAAGCCGGCCGCAAACCGCGCCCCGCCATCGACCGCCATGCTCTTGAGAAGATCAGCGACTTCGTAGTCGGCGAGCGCCCCGCCGAAGGCCGCCAGTCCTGGGCCTCGCAAATCAGCTTCGAAAATGAAACCGTCCTGCTCTTCGCTCTCAAAGAGCAAGATGTCGCCGAATACCACTACCGCCTCTACCGCCGGCTCGCCGCGCTGGTCGCCGATAAATGGTCCACACAAGCCGCATCCAGCTACAAGACCATGATCCGCGAAGAGCTCATGGCCAGCGTCCACGGCGAAGTCGACGACGAAAGCTGGCAGGCCAAGCAAACCCTCCTGCGCCATCAATCCAACGTCAAGCGCGATAGCGCCGCCTTTGCCGATTACGTCCGCCAATCCTTCATCGATACGCTGACACTCTATTTGCACGGCATCTGCTGCGATATCGATGTCGAAACCGGTCCGCGCCAGTTGCCCAGCCGTTATCTGCGCAAGCGCCTGAATCTTCTGAAATCGCTTTACGCGCCGCCCGCCGGTTACGCGCTTTTCCCCGAAGACGACGAGCCCAAAGCCCTGCCGCCGGCGCGCGAATAAGCTTCCGCCACCCGCGCCTCATCGAATCGATCTGTACCGCTCTACCGAAACTGAGCCGCGACCAAAGGGAGCGGAGGATGCTAGACTTTCCCCCAATGAGCAGCTTCGGATTCGGCCTTTTCTGTCTGCTGGGCTTCGCCATACCGGTGCCCATACTCGCCTGGCTCGACCGCGTCTCGACCAAAAGGAAACATTAGAATGTACGCCGGCCATTTTGCCGTAGGTCTCGCGATGAAGGCCAAACAGCCGGCCGCCCCCACCTGGGCGTTGCTGCTCGGAACCGGGCTCCTCGATGTCTTATTTGGCGTTTTCGTAATGCTCGGCATCGAACGCGTCACCATGACCCCGCACATCGGTCAGGGATTCTCGCTCGATTTCATCGATTGGTCGCACTCGTTTGTCATGTCCGTCGTTTGGTCGCTCGTCTACTGCGCGTTCTTCTGGCGGCGTGGCCGCGCGGTCGCATTCATGGTCGCCTTCGCGGTGTTCTCGCATTTCCTGCTCGATCTGCCCATGCACGAACGCGATCTCGCCCTTTGGCCGAACGCGGCGATTCACCTCGGCTTCGACATATGGGGGCGCTTCCCGATCGGTTGGTGGTGGTTCGAGCTTGCCGTCATCGCCGCCGGCTGCGGCTATTACGTGGCGGCCGCGCGGCGCCACCAAGCTTTCGGCGGACACGCCCGCTGGGCCTGCGCTGTTGTCCTCGTGTTGCACGTGCTGAACTCGCCTTGGTTCAAATGAGCGGCAACGCCCCCTATCTCCGCATTCTCACGGTAAACATTTACGTGCATGATCAGGAGCGAAGCCTGCGCTTTTACCGCGATCAACTCGGGTTCGCTCTGGTTTCCGATTCCGGCCGCCAATCCCCCTCGCGCTGGATCGCTGTTGCCCCGCCCGATGGGACCGCCATCCTTACACTCGTCGCGCCGGAACCCGGCTCCAAAGAATCTAAACTCGTTGGCCGCGCAGGCTTGATCGTTCTTGTCAGCGAAGACGTGCTGGCGAAATTCAACGAATGGTCCGCCCGCGATGTGCGTTTTCTTCATCCCCCGCTAACCGGCCCCTGGGGTGGATTGTTTACCAGCTTCGAAGATCCGGATGGAAATTCCTTCAACTTGGTGAGCCACGACCGCGTGAGCCGGTCCATCGAAGCCGAGCGCCGCGCTGCCCAGGAGCTCGAGATCGCAAAACAGGTGCAAGCAAGGCTCTTTCCCCAAGTGCTGCCGCCCCTCGCCACTCTTGAGTACGCAGGCCTGTGTGTTCAGGCGCGCCAGGTCGGCGGCGACTATTATGATTTCCTCGAACTAGGCGGAGGCCGGCTCGGGATCGTGATCGGCGACGTTGCGGGCAAGGGCATGGCTGCCGCTCTGTTAATGGCCAATCTGCAGGCCAACCTTCGGAGCCGTTGTGCTATCGCCGCCGACGATCCCCTCCGCTTCTTGCAATCCGTCAATCAACTCTTCTTCGAAAATTCCGTCGATAGCGTCTACGCCACCCTGTTCTTCGCCGACTATGACGATCAAACCCGGCGTCTCCGCTATGCCAATTGTGGGCATCTCGCGGGTTTTCTTCTCCGCTGCGATGGCGCTCTCGAACAGCTCGATTCCACCGGCACCGTGCTCGGGTTGTTCAAACAATGGGACTGCTCCATCGCCGAACACGATCTCGCCCCAGGAGACACGCTCTTCCTCTATACCGACGGCGTTATTGAATCGTTCGACGACGCGGTAGAGGAATTTGGCGAACAACGCCTCATGGAAGCGCTGCGCCGCAATCGTCACTTACCCCCACAGCCGCTGCTCGAGTCTATTCTTGCCGAAGTGCGTGAGTTCGGTCAGCGCGAACAATACGACGACATCACTCTGATCGCCGCCCGGTGCGTAGCTGGCTAGCCGCAAAAACAAAAAGGGCGCGGTACTTGTTCACACCGCGCCCGGAACCGTCTTGCTTAATTTTTAATTGTTGCTGATCTCGACGTTGATGGTCTTCGGCTTCGCTATTTCCTTTTTCGGAACCGTCACCGTCAGAACGCCATTTTTGTAATCGGCCTTCACCTTCTCCGGGTCCACGGTGTCCGGCAGGCTGAAAGCCCGCGTGAACGCTCCGTAGCCGCGCTCGATGCGGTGAAATCCTTTATTCGTCTTATTCTGCTCGAATTTGCGCTCGCCTTTCAGCGTCAGCGTGCCGTTCTCGAGCTGGATTCCGACTTCTTTCGGATCCATGTCGGGAATGTCCGCCTTGAACACCAGTTCGTTCTCGCTCTCATAGATGTCCACCGCCGGCGACCACGGGCGCGACGCCGGCTCGCTGAATAGCCGTGAAATCGAATCCTGAAACACGTCCAGATCTGCTCGGAAGGGGTTGTACTGAATCAATGACATTTGTCTGTGTCCTCCTCTTATTGGGGTACAACTCAATCATATAATCTGCGTGTATATCTGTCAAGTATTTTGATGGGGTATAATTCTGCTATGCCCCAACTGAAAGAAGGCGATCCCGCCCCACCCATCTCCCTGGACACGGATTCCGGCCAACCCTTTGAACTCTCGTCACTTCGCGGCCAAAACGTGGTCCTCTATTTTTATCCCAAAGCCGACACCCCTGGCTGCACCAAGGAAGCTTGCGCTTTCCGCGATAACTCTCAGAAGTTTTCCAAAGCCAACACAGTCATCGTGGGCGTCTCCCCCGACCCTTCGAAAGCCCAAGCTAAGTTCAAGGATAAATTCGCCTTACCGTTCACCCTGCTGGCTGACAAGGATCACAAAACGGCCGAAGACTACGGCGTCTGGGGCGAAAAAAGCATGTACGGCCGCAAGTACATGGGCGTCGAGCGTGCGACCTTTATCATTGATCCTAAAGGAATTATCAAGAAGATCTTCCCGAAGGTAAAAGTCGACGGCCACGCCGAAGAAGTGCTCCAGTATATATAGATAGGATGTCCAGGCGGTACCCGGCTCGGCCGCTGCTCGGTGTCGGAGCTCTCATCTTCGACGACAGTCAGCGTGTTCTCCTCGTAGAACGCGGTCGCCCGCCCCTCGCGGGCGAATGGTCGCTGCCTGGCGGCTTGGTCGAAACCGGCGAGCGCCTCGAAGACGCCGTCGTGCGGGAAACCTGGGAGGAAACGGGCCTGAACGTCGAAGCCGCATCCATCGCCACGGTCTTTGAGCGCATCATGCTCGATGACGCGGAAGGCTGCGAATATCATTACGTGCTGATCGATTTCTACTGCACGGTCCTGGGGGGCGACCTGCGCCCGGGCGACGATTCGCGCCACGTCGCCTGGTTCGAAATCGATTCGCTCGCGAAGCTGCGTCTGACGGCAGGCACTCTTCCGGTCATCGAGGCGTGCTGCTCCCGCCCCCCGACACATCCCTATGTCGCGCGCCCCTGACCGCTCCTTGCATTTACGTACGCAAAAGCGTACGCTTTAGGGATGACTAGTATGAATGCCAGCGACGCGCGCGAGAAGCTGTATCGATTGCTCGATGAAACGGCCGTCGCTCATGAGCCTGTCTTAATCACCGGCCCCCGGGCCAATGCCGTACTAATCGGTGAGGAAGACTGGAACGCGATTCAGGAGACCCTTTACCTTCTTTCCATCCCCGGCATGCGTGAGTCCATCAAGGAGGGTCTCACGACGTCGCTAGAAGAGTGCGAGAAGGAACCCGGCTGGTGAGCGAATGGCAAATCGTATTCACAAAGCACGCGCGCAAAGACGCGAGACGTTTGGCATCTTCCGGTCTCAGGCCTAGCGCAGAGCAACTTCTGGAGATTCTGGCGTCCGATCCGTTTCGCAAGCCGCCGCCGTTTGAGAAACTTGTCGGCGATCTTGTCGGGGCCTATTCACGACGCATCAACATTCGGCATAGGCTGGTCTATCAGGTGCTGCAAGAACAACGTACCGTGAAGGTTCTCCGTATGTGGACTCACTATGAGTGAGTTGCCTAGACCATTTGGCAGTATCGGCACTCTTCAATTCGAAGAACTCAAAGCCTTGCTCTCGCGCTACGCCGGCAGCGCCGCCGGCCGGGCGCTGGTCCTGGCGCTCTCTCCCCAAAGCGACCGCGAAACAATCGAAACCGCGTTAGCCGAAGCGGGCGAAGCGATCGCCTATCTCCGCGAAACCGAAAAAAACGAAGCCGTCCGCCTGCGCTTCGATCAGATCCGCGACATGGAGCCGCACGTTCGCGCCTTACAGGTCGAAGGCATCGCGCTGCAGGGCCGCGAAATCCTCGATCTGTTCCATACCCTCTCGCTGGCCGGCGAATACCGTGCGCTGCTGCTCGCCGTAGCCGCCCGCCACCCGCGCCTCGCTCAACGCGCCCGCTCGCTAGCCGATCTCCGCGACCTCGCACGCCGCTACGCCCGGGTCTTTCTGCCCGACGGCTCGCTTTCCGATGACGCGAGCGTCGCTCTCGGCCGCATCCGCCGGGACATCGTACGCCAGCAAAAAAGTATCCAGGAATCGCTCGAGCGATTTATGCGCGCGCATCGCTCCGATCGCACTCTTCAGGAAGACTTCGTCACCATCCGCGAAGATCGCTACGTCGTGCCCATCGTCGCCGGCCAAAAAGGGCGCGTCGACGGTGTGATTCACGGCTCAAGCGGCACTGGCCGCACGCTATTTCTCGAACCGCTCGAAACCATCGGACTCAACAACCAGCTCGTAAGGCTGCGTGAGGAAGAGCTGCGCGAAATCGAGCGCATTCTCGCCGAAATCACTGAGGCCTTGCGTGCGCATGCACCCGAAATCGCCGCGAGTGTCGAAACGCTTGCCGCGCTGGATTGCATCTTTGCAAAAGCCGCCTTCGCGCTCGATTACGATGCGGTCATTCCACGTTTCGGCAAGCGTCTTCTGTTGCGCGAAGCTCGGCATCCGCTTCTCGAAAACGTGCTCCGCCAGCAGCGCAAGCCCATTGTTCCTCTCACTTTCGAATTGAGCGAAACTCAACCATGCCTGCTCATCAGCGGCCCCAACACCGGCGGCAAAACCGTCACGCTCAAAACCGCCGGCCTGCTCGCGCTCATGGCCCACGCCGCTCTCCCCGTCCCCTGCATCGAAGCCGAGTTCCCGCTGCTCTCCGATGTGCTCGCCGATATCGGCGACCAGCAATCCATCGCTGAAAGCCTCAGCAGCTTCTCCGGCCATCTCCTCCACGTAAAAGAAATGCTCGCGCGCGTCACTCCGGATTGCCTCGTGCTGCTCGATGAGCTCGGCCGCGCCACCGATCCCGAGGAAGGCGGCGCGCTTGGGGTCGCCATGCTTGACGAGTTCCGTAAATCCGGCGCATTCTGTATCGCCTCTACTCACCTGCTTCCGCTCAAGCTCTATGGCGCGCGCACGCCCGGCGTTCTCAACGCGTCCATGGGATTCGATGACGCAACCCTCGCGCCCACGTATGAATTGCGGCTCGGCACGCCCGGAAAGTCGGCGGGTCTCGATATCGCGACACGACTCGAAATGCCCGCCGCGTTGCTCGAACACGCGCGCCAGGTGCTCCCCCGCCAACAGGCCGATTTTCACGAGCTGCTAGCCGAATTGCACCGGCAGGCGGATGAGAATGCGCGCCGCACGCAAGAACTTGCCGCTCGCCAGGCCGAGCTCGAAGCCGAAGCCGCTCGCCGCGAAAAGCAGCGTGAGCGCGAATGGGAAAAGAAATCGGAATCGCTCATCGCCGACTTCGAAGCGCGCGCGCAAACGCTGCTCACTCCGCGCCAAATCGCCCAAGCCACGCAGCAATTTCGCGAAAAGGCCGCGGAAGCAATCGCGCCGCGCGCCGCGCCTAAACATCTCACGGTCGTCGAAGGAGCGCGGGTCCGCCTGAAAGACGTGCGCGAAATCGCCACCGTGCGTCGCCTGCTCAAAAACGGTCTTGTTGAAGTCGAAGCCGGTTCGATGAAGATGCAGATTCCGCGCGAAGATATCGCCGACGTCATTCTCGAACCCGCACCTCCCAAGAAATCGCGCGTCGAAGCCGGTCCCCACTTCGAGGTCCTCACCAGCGAGTTGAACGTCATTGGGCAGCGCGCCGAAGAAGCGCTCGCGCAAGTCGATAAATTTCTTGATAACGCCGTGCTCTCCTCCGCCCACCGCCTGCGCATCGTGCATGGCCATGGCATGGGAGTGCTCAAACGCGCCATCGGCGAAGCGCTCGGCTCCAATCCCCACGTCGGCCGCTTCTATCCTGCGACCCAAGCTGAGGGCGGCGAAGGCGCCACCATCGTTGAATTACGCGAATGACGGCCGCTTGCCGGTAATCCCCCAAACCAGCCGCTCGAGCGGATCCGGTTGCGCTACCCGAAAATCGACCCACGTCATGTTCCGCAAAAAATGCGGAAGAATCGGCTCCTTCGCCGCGTTCGCAAGCAGCACCGGAATCACCGGCATCTCGCGCGACACAAACTCATCCAGAAATCCGTAGAGTTCCTGCTGCTGCCACGGCCCCACTCCCTCCATGCCCACAAACACGGCTGCGGATTTGATGTTCGAAATCTGCCGCTCGAGTTCGCGTTGCCACGGCCGACCGGGTATCAATTCCCATAAATCGAGCCACGGCAGCACCCCCGCTTCCTGCAGCCTTTGCGCAATAAGCGTCACCGCCGGTTTATCCGGCGAGTGATGGCACAAAAACACATCGAACAGCTGCGCCGCGCGCTTGCGCTCGACTTCGGCCTTCCACCACGGCGTTGTCTCCACTGCCGTAGATACAGCCGGGGATGCCGTGGCAACTACCTCGGGTTTCCCAAACCTCGCATACAACGCAGTTAGAAATGAGCGTTCGAGGCTCGTTCCAAGCGGCTTCACCACCACAGCTGGCCCGTCCGCCCCGAGCGTGCTCGCGAGCAAGGTACAAATCGAATCCGCCGCGTCCAAATGCAACACAACCGTTCGCAAACTTCGAAAAGGTTTTAGAAATTCCGCTAGATAACTGCAGGTCAAACTGCGCGCGCGTCCGTCCGACGCTTCGAAAGAAACACTCGCGTAATGCGCTTCGCCCCTTGCCTGCGCATGCGCCGCGATGTGCAGCACGTCCCATTCGCTCTCCGATAACCGCTGCCGTAACGCATTCTCCGTCGGCTTTGCCAATCGCTCGATAAGGACAGCATCGCTCGCGGCACTCTGCAGAATCTGCCACAAAGCGGTATCGTCATAGCGCGGCAAATCGGTCGGATTCGCCAGCACGCACAGCACGCGCAATGGCGCCGTCATACCGCGGCCGGTTTTGCCAACGCCCGCCCGCAGCCCGGACAGAATCCTTCCATCCCGCGCAGCGCGAAACCGCATTGCGTGCAAAACCGGCTCACCCCAGCCGGCGCTTTGAACGGCAGCGCTTGCGGCGCGCGCAGCACCTGGTCGTAGCTGCCCGTGTCCACCCATTCAAGCAGTTGCTTGGCGCGCATCACCGTCCAAGGATGCGTCGCACCCATCGTGCTCAGCCACTTCGCTACCACCGTGAGCTTGTCCGTATCCATCGATTCGAAATCCCGTGCCTGCGCGATGAAATCTTCCGTATTGATCTGCGAAAAATATTTTGCCGGAAGCCCGGCCAGCTTCATCAACGTGCGCAGCGCCAGGTCGGTGTCCTGGCAGCCCAGCAGCCCCGCCCGATCCGCCGTAAATTCCGACATTCTCTGCCAGCGCAGCAGCGCGACCTCCACGCCCATTCCGAACAGCTCACCCAGCCCCAACGTGGCCGTTCCCACAATTTCTCCAATCACCGGAAGAAATTTTGCGACTTGGTAATACAGCACGTGCGCACTCTTGATGTGCCCCAGCTCATGCGCGATCACGAACAGCATCTCTTCGTTCGTGAGTGCCTCGATCGCCCCCGAATACAAAACGATCAGCGGCTTCTCTACTCCGGCCGTAAACGCGTTCAGCGCTCCTCCCGCGATGTAGAGCCCCGGAACTTCAGGCATGTCCAGAATGTCGCAAGCCTTTACCAGCAAACCGTGCAGCTCAGAAAAATTATCCGGCGTCACCCGCAAATAGCTCCCCGTCAGCTCCACCCGCAAAATGCGCTCGAAACCCCAGCCGTTTAGTTTGCGGATTAGTTTGTCCAGGCCGGCATTGTGACTCAGAGCATCGAGCGCACTCGCATCGCTCGGATGCTCATAGGTCTGCGGGCGCAGACCGCACAGCTTGCTCGGCGGCATGGGATCTCACGCCCGCGCTGTCTTACCGGATGCCACGTTGTACGCATTCACCATCGACCAGATCCAGACCGCTAGTCCGGTGAAAACACCAATCGTGAAGGCGACCAGCATCAACGAAAGCAAAGCGCCCCCGAGCATCAGCGCGCCGCGTTTGTTGTCACCGTTGTAAAACTGCCCCGCCCCCGGTATGAATAACGATAGGATCAGCGCCACCGCCGGATTCTTCTCGCCGGTCGGTGCGGACACGGCAATCCCCCGAACGCGCGGATCGGCCGGTATCATTTGTGCCACTGGAGCAGCAACCGGCAGTCCACCTGCCGTAGCCGCAACTGCTTGTTCCCCGAGCGTCAGCCCGCACCGTTCGCAGAAACGGGCCGCCTCGTTATTCGGCGTACCACACTTATTGCAATACATGAATCCTCCGCAGGATGAAAACAGTTATACCCTAAATTGCCCCCAAAGACGCTATTCTATTTTCATGTACCGATTCTTGATCGGATTAGCCGTGTTAGCCATGGCGTCAACCGTTTATGAGGACTCCATCCATGCCTGGCAACAGCACCGCAATGCCGGCTTGCGAGCCCCTGACGGATGGTTAACCCTCGTCGGATTGTTCTGGCTCAAACCTGGCCCAAACAGCATCGGGTCCGCCGATTCGAACGACTTCGTGCTTCCCAAAACCGCCCCGGCGCATGCCGGCACCTTCCATCTACAAGGTGACAAAATCGCCTTCACCGATTCACACGGCGCCAAAAAAACTCTGTCCTACGACGATCAAAACCCGACTATCCTCCAGGCCGGCAGCGTGTCTTTTTATGCCATGAAGCGCGGTGATCGATTCGCCGTGCGCGCCAAGGATCCCCAGAATCCGGTCCGCAAGAATTTTCGAGGCATGCAGTATTTCCCCATCAATCCTGCCTTTCATTTCCAGGCCAAGCTCATTCCCGACATCAAGAAAATTCCCATCTTGAATATCGTCGGCCAAACGGATCAGGAAGAAAGCCCCGGGTGGGTCGAGTTCCGCTATGGAGGCCACCCCTACCGGCTGCGCCCGATCTACGAAGATACAGCCCAAGGCCGCACGCTCTACTTTCTCTTCAAAGACACGACCAACAGGACCAAAACGTACCAGGCCGGCCGCATGTTGAACACGCCGCTCGCTGTCGCGGGCATCGTCGATCTCGATTTCAATCGCGCCTATACGCCGCCTTGCGCCTTCACGCCCTACGCCACCTGCCCACTGCCCCCAAAAGAAAATCGCTTGCCCATCGCCATCGAAGCAGGCGAGCTACGCTTTGCATCGCATACTGAATAAGTGAATTTATGCTCCGTCAGGACAATCGTACGCGGCGAAAGCTTTCGCGCGATTGCCATCCTGCTCGGCATCTTGAATCTTTGTTTTCTCCCGCTCACCTGGGGAAACAAGACTCTTCTCGATAGCGCCGAGGAAGAGCCGAGCGTCATGCCCACCGGTGCGTGGGCCGGCGCGCCGTCTACCCTGAAATTCTCAACAAACTTGGATACCGGCGCCGGCGGCTTTTTTGCTGAGCCTAATTTCCCGCTGCTGCGCTATTTATATTTCCACGAAAAGGTCGCGCCGCTATGGGATCCCTATCAAGGTTATGGCCGTCCGCTCGCCGCGAACCAGCAGTCGCAGCCGTTTTATCCCTTAACGCTCGCTCTTCTACTTCACATCAGCCCGAGAACGTATAACTGGTTTCTCCTCTCGCGGCTGTTTGTCGCGGGAATTGCGAGTTATTTCTACCTGCGGTTCTTTGTCTCGTTCTGGCCGGCCATCGCCGGCGGCATCACTTCCATGCTCGCCGGCTACTACCTGCTCTTTCTCAATCTCCCGCAGCTCAGTGTCGAAGTGCTGCTACCGGCAAGTTTGCTGGCTGCCGAGTATCTGCTCCGCAGACGCAATTACGGCTCGACCGTTCTCTTCGCGTTCGTCCTGCTGCTCGTGTTTCTAGGCGGAATGCCCGAAAGCGCTTTGCTCCTGCTCACTCTCTTGTACTGCTACATCTTCTTCCGCATCGCCTCCGATTCCGATTTGCGTGCGATTTACTGGAGAATCGTCGCGAGACTCGCGGCGGCCACCTGCGCCGGCCTTTTTCTCGCGGCATTTTTCCTCCTTCCCTTCTGGGAGCTGATGGGACGGTCCCTCGACATGCACCAAGCCCGCAACGTTGGTTGGCTCATGGGCTTGGGTCATGATTCACCGGGAGTGTCGATCGTTACGTACCTTTTTCCGCTGCTCCTCGGGCGCCTGGGTTTGCGAAACTATGTCGGACTCATCAGCACGTTCCTTCTTCTGGCCGCCCTTGCGGCGGTGCTTGGGAAGAATAGCCGAAAGGATAAAACGCTCCGGGCGGTCACCTGGTTCTTTCTGTGCTTTACTGCATTGCTCGTCTTGAAGCGTTATGGTTGCCCAGGCATAAATGCTATTGGCGCCCTACCGTTCTTCAACATGGTGAATTTTCCCAAGTACGAAGAATGCTCGCTATCGATTTGCGTATCTATCCTTGCCGCAATAGGGCTGGAGCGTCTGCTGCGGCGCGACCTTTCGCGGCGTGCCCAGATCGTTGCGCTCGTAGCGGCGGCGCTGCTGATTCCGATCGCGCTCTGGTTTGAGCGCCACACAACCGCCAGTGAGCCCGGACAACTCCACGTGCGGGCGCTTCCGATCGTAGCCGTCGCGGTACCCTCGATCCTCATAATCGGCGTGGCGGCCGCCGTGATTTTCTCCGGCAGACGCTTGGCGGCGATGCTCGTGGCGTCGCTCGCCGCCGAGATGTGGATGTGCTTCATCGCGCCGACTTACTACTGGTTTAACCGTCTTCCCCTGCAAGCCCACAACCCGTATCTAGGAGCCCCCTACGTCGACATTCTCAAAAAGGAAGTGGGCAACTACCGCGTCTTCGCGCGTGATGGACTCTTAGCCCCGAACTGGTCAGCGGCGTTCCAGTTGCACGATATCCGCGATTTAGACGCGATGTACGAACAGAAATACCTTCCGTTCGTCCGAAATTTCTTTCGCGACCAGAACCTCGGAAAACAGGAGGACCTCTTCGATCGCTTCCACGGAAGGGGAACCTATTCGCTTACCACTCCGCTCGCCGAGCGTCTGCTCGCCTTATCCTCGGTCAAATACATCGCGACCCTCATACCATTCAGCATTCCCAACCCGATGATCGATGAAATGCTGGAGCAGAACCGCGGCCGCCTGATTCCAGGGAAAGAAGTGGCAATTGCGCCGAGATCCTTCATTCTCTCGGGCCAGGCGCGCGGCGCTCTCGGCGAGCATCCGCCTTATGAGCGCCTGCCGTATCGCATCCATGTCGGAAATGACGCGACAGAAATCTTTGATTTCTCCTATGGGCTCGACTCGGCTGTTTTCGATAAGACCGGCGACGGCGTTGAATTCACCGTCGAATTGAGAGAACCCTCCGGGCGCATCATCAAGGAATTCTCCCGTTACATCGACCCCAAACACAACCCGCAAGAAAGGCGCTGGCTGGACGCCCAGATCGATCTGAGCGCCTGGCGAAACCAGACCATTGAACTGTTATTCACCACGGCTCCAGGGCCTAAAGGAGACACGTCGTGGGATTGGGCGGCCTGGTCCAACTTCCACTTCGAAGACGGCGCGGCGCCAGAGCACGCCCCACCCTTCCGGTTGATCTACAACGATGAGGCAAAAATCTATCGCTATGACAACGTGTTGCCGCGCGCCGCCATTTATCATCGCGCCGAGTTGGTCTCCACCCAAAGCGGCGCTTTGGCGAAGCTCGCTGATCCTGCGCTCGACATCTTCGAGAGTGTCGTATTGAACGGCTCCGGATTGTCCGCTCAACAACGCGCGCAGGTCGCGGTGATCAATCGCCAGACGCCCGCCCGCGTCGAAGCTGCCTCCATCCGGTCCTACCAATCGCAAGATGTGCAAATCGAAGCCTCGCTCGATCGAAGCGGCATTCTGGTCCTGAACGACACCTCCTATCCGGGCTGGACAGCAACTGTCGATGGCCAGCCTACGCAATGGATCGACGCGAATTACCTGTTTCGCGGCGTGCTGCTCTCTCCCGGCAAACACGCGGTCCGCTTCCGCTACCAGCCGAAAAGCTTCCGCTGGGGAGCAGAGATCAGCGGCCTGACCGTGGCCGTATTGCTCGCCATAGGGCTAATGATTCCGAGAAGACGGCGCCAGTAAACCGCCGCCGCGACGGGAATATTCCAGACCACAGCCGCTACATATCGGTCGATGGCGGAGGAAGACAGAGGATCGTATTTCTCGCGAACGCTACTCGGTGCGACGTCCACCAGGGCTTGAGTGCCGCCGGCCGCATAACACGCCGAGACAGCCCCGAGTTATCCCTGCCCGGATAAGAACGGCCCACTTTGTTGTCCACGACATTTTGGATCCTCTTGATTCGCCGTTTCAGTTGCCCCTGTTGAGCACGCACACTCACCAATAGCGGTTTGAAAATCGCCGGATTTAGGGGAGTGGGCATGATCCAAACCATAGCAACCGAGCCGAACAGTACGCCAGGACTGGAATCTATAGAACTTTTCCGAATGAAACCTTTGGCGGCCTCTGCAACTGCAAACAAAACGTACTACTCGTTGCGAGGAGTATGCGGCCGCGCGACTCCTCGGGTGTTCACTTTTTTGATTCACAAGTCATTAAAAGAAAGTGCGTCTCCGCCGCCAGCGCGATCCTGACGTCGCTGAGCTCAAGGCTGGGCAAAAGCAACGGAAGGAGAGCGCCCATTCCGATATGCGAAAAGCCGCCGAATTCTATCGGATCGCCAACAAGTCCGGCGGAACCCCCTTCGACCCGCAGCTATTTGGGTTCGAATTTACAATCGAACAAGTCAAGGATCACATCGGCCTCGCGAACGGCACGCGAATTCGTTCTCGGCACAGGACCGGCCTCCTTTTCCAGAGCCGATTTCGAACAATACATGGCGTCGCATACTAAATCAGGTGGAATTGACGGTCGAACTGGACGATAACGGCAAGCGCCTCGATAGCTTTCCTGCACGAGCGCCTCGCCGAATTCAGCCGTTCCCGCCTTCAATCCTGGATCAAAGCCGATCGTGTCGAAGTAAACGGCGCCGGCGCGCGCGCATCCTATATTGTCCGCGCGGGCGATACCATACGTGTCTCTCCCGCCGGTTTAGCGCCCCTCAAAGCCGAGGCCGAAGATCTGCCGCTCAAAATCCTGTATGAAGACTCCGACGTCATCGTGATCGATAAGCCCGCAGGCATGGTGGTCCACGCCGGGGCGGGGCATAGCCGCGGCACCCTCGTCAACGCGTTGCTCCATCACTTCGGCCCGCTGTCGGCGGTGAATGGCGATCTGCGTCCCGGCATCGTCCATCGCCTCGATCGTGAAACCAGCGGCGCGCTCGTCGTTGCCCGGACTGATCGCGCGCACCATTCCCTTGCGGCGCAATTCCAGGCGCGCCAGGTCGAAAAAATCTATTTGGCTCTGGTCCATGGCAAAACGAAACCGCACGGCCGGATCACCACGCCCATCGCGCGCGATCCGGTCCGCCGCATCCGCATGACTACGAAAGCTTGACTCGGGCCGCGACGCCCTCACCGAATACCGTCTTCTCGAAGCCTTCGATCGCTTCAGCTATCTCGAAGTGCGCATCGGTACCGGCCGAACGCACCAGATCCGCGTGCATCTCGCAAGCATCCGCCATCCGGTCTTCGGCGACCGCGTCTACGGCGCGCCCGCCTCCGATCTCGGCCGATTTTTTCTGCATGCGCACCGCTTGCAGTTTCAATCGCCCTCCACCGGCGAGCCGATCCGCGTCGAAAGCCCGCTCGCGCCCGAGCTCGCCTCTTGCTTGAATGCTTTGCGAGCGGCGCAGCCAAGGCCGGCGGAGACCGACCGTAACAGTTTAGAATAGAGTCAATCTGAATGAAGTACTTTGCCGTCTCGCTGCTGGCTCTGACTGCCGGCGGCCTTGCCTCGTATTGTGCGGCGCGGGGTCCGCAAAATCCAACGCCTCCACCGGAGGGCAGCGTCATCCGCTCCGAAGTCACCCGCGTCAACATGCTGTTCACCGTGACCGACAAAAAGGGCCGCTTCGTCACCGACCTGAAGCAAGACGATTTTCAAGTCTTCGAAAACAAGAAGCCGCAGAACATCCTCGAGTTCACCGCCGAAACCGATCTGCCGCTGCGCCTGGCCATCCTGATCGATACCAGCAACAGCATTCGCGACCGCTTCCATTTCCAGCAGGAAGCCGCCACGAATTTCATCAACAGCGTGGTGCGCCGAGCAGGACAAGGCCATCGTCGTCAGCTTCGACACGGCGGCGGAACTGGTGGCCGATCTGACCAGCGATACCGCACGTCCTCGAAAACGCCGTGCGCAATCTGCGGCCCGGCGGCGGCACCGCGCTCTACGACGCCATCTATTTTGCCTGCAAGGACAAGCTGATGCACGATCAGCCGCATGTACAAATTCCGCCGCGCCATGGTGATTCTGAGCGACGGCGAAGACAACGAGAGCCGCTATAGCCGCGATCAGGCGCTCGAAATGGCGCAGAGGGCCGACACCGTCATCTACACCATCTCCACCAACATCACTCATATTGAAACCGATGGCGACAAAGTGATGCGCTACTTCGCCGACCGAAACCGGCGGCGCGTCGTTCTTCCCGTTTCAGGCCAACGACCTAATCAGTCGTTTGAAAACATCGCCAACGAGCTGCGCCATCAGTACAACTTGTTCTATCGCCCGGAGCCGCTGAAGAACGACGGGCTCTATCACCCGGTGCAGATCAAAGTAAAAGACCGCAAGAGATCTGGTCGTGCGCGCCCGCAAGGGATATTACGCCGCCGCGGAAACACCGGTCCGCGCAAGCCTGTAAAACAATTCGCGTGCTTCTGTTTGACGCTATACTAAGAAGTACTTCCCCCACCGTCGATTCCTGAAAGGATTCCCATGGACGAAAAAGAACGCAGCCGCACTTTAACCCTGACCCTGGGCCAGATCGAAAAACAGTTCGGCAAGGGCTCCATCCTGCGCCTCGGCGCGAAGGAAGCGATTGTGCCGGTTTCCGCGATTTCGACCGGCTCCATTTCGGTCGATTACGCGCTGGGCGTCGGCGGCTTTCCGCGCGGCCGCATCTGCGAGATCTTCGGCCCGGAATCGTCGGGCAAAACCACCATCGCGCTGCAGGTGATCGCCGAAGCGCAGAAAATGGGCGGCATGGCGGCCTTCATCGACGTGGAGCACGCGCTCGATCCGATCTACGCCAAACAGCTCGGCGTGGATGTCGATAATCTGCTGGTCTCGCAGCCCGATTACGCCGAACAGGCGCTCGAAATCACCAGCGCGCTGATCACTTCCGGCTCCATCGACGTGCTGGTGGTCGATTCGGTCGCCGCGCTGGTTCCCAAGGCCGAGCTCGACGGCGAAATGGGCGATTCGCACATGGGCGTGCAGGCGCGCCTGATGTCGCAGGCCATGCGCAAGCTCACCGGCATCGTTTCGAAATCGAACACCTGCCTGATCTTCATCAACCAGATCCGCGAGAAGATCGGCGTCATGTTCGGCAATCCGGAAACCACCACCGGCGGCCGCGCGCTGAAGTTCTATTCCTCGGTTCGCCTCGATATCCGCCGCATCGCCGCGATCAAAGATGGCGATGTCGGTCACCGGCAACCGCACCAAGGTCAAGGTGGTGAAGAACAAAGTGGCGCCGCCGTTCCGCGAAGCCGAGTTCGACATCATCTACGGCGAAGGCATTTCGCGCGAAGGCGACCTGCTCGATCTCGGCGTCGCGCACAACATCGTCGAGAAGAGCGGCTCCTGGTTCAGCTATAAAGGCGAGCGCATCGGCCAAGGCCGCGAAAACGCCCGCCAGTTCCTGAAAGACAATCCCGACATTCGCGCCAAGATCGACGCGGAGCTTCGCAAGGCGCTGGGCCTGACAAAGGGCACCGATCGGAAGCCGACGCGCGCCGCCTCCCACGCCCATCGACACCGCCAAACAAACTGCCGCCGCACGCGGCCGGTAAGTCCTGCTAATCTCACTAGTCTGAGTCCGCTGCACTTTCAGAGATTAGCCGCGGCTCTGTTACGCTGAAGTTTCAGGGCTATCTGATACGCTGAATCTCCGAGTGTCGTGTGACCACCGATTGAATCTGCAAAATAATGACGCTGTCGTAACGCGAAGAAGCTCAACTCAGACTCCGAGCGCGGCGCCGAGCCGTCCGAAGCTGCCGAACAGCGCGAAGCTACCCGCATCTGCACGGAGAATTGCCGCCGAACGTGATCGTCTGGTCGAAGGAAAAAGCCGAGATTGCAGGACCTGCTGCAGCGCCGGCAGGCCGAATTTGAGAACTTTCGCCGCCGCGTCGAACGCGAGCGCGGCGAATTGCTTCGAATTTGCGTCCATGGACACCGTGAAAGCGCTGCTGCCGGTCCTCGACGATTTTGAGCGCGCGCTGAAAGTGGAAAGCGCCGACAAGGAATACGCGCGGGGCATGGAGTTGATTTATCAGCGGCTCTACGAAGCCCTGAAGAAACTGGGTCTTGAGCCGATTTCCTCAGAAGTAGCCGCTTTCAATCCACACATTCACCATGCGGTGGAGATGGTTGATACAAAAGATCATCCGGATCAGACTATCCTGGAAGAATATCAACGCGGCTACTACTTCAAAGGCCGGCTTCTGCGTCCCGCCATGGTGAAAGTCGCGGTCAATCCAGTAAGTGCCGTTTAGCAGAAGGATTGCGTACGTAAGATGAGTGTCGCAAAACGCGATTATTATGAAGTTCTGAGCGTCTCGCGCGATTGCGACGAGCAGACGCTGAAGAGTGCCTATCGCAAGCTCGCGCTGCAGTACCATCCCGACCGGAATCCGGACAATCGCGAAGCCGAAGAAAAATTCAAAGAAGCGGCGGAAGCCTACGCTGTCCTGAGCGATCCGCAAAAACGCGCCGCCTATGACCGTTCGGCCATCAGGGCGTGAACGGAGCCGGGGCTGCCCGGCTTCGATGAAACGACTTTCGCCGATTTCGGCGACATTCTGGGCGATCTCTTTGGGTTCGGCGATATCTTCGGACAGCGCCGTGGCGGCGGCCGCGCCCGCGCGCAGCGCGGCGAAGACATTCGCTACGATCTCGAGATTAGCTTTGAGGATTCGATGCGCGGCCTTTCCGCCGATCTGCAAATCCCGCGCATGGAGGCCTGCACCAAATGCCAGGGCACCGGAGCCGAGCCAACGGCGGCCTGATCACGTGCACGGTGTGCAACGGCCGCGGCGAAGTTGTCTATCAGCAAAGTTTTCTTTCCATTCGCAAAACCTGTCCCAGCTGCGGCGGCCGCGGCAAACTGATTCGTCAGGCTTGCGCGCAATGCCGAGGCGAGGGCTTCAATCGAGTCGAAAAGAAGCTGAAGGTCAATATCCCGGCCGGTGTCGATAACGGCACGCGCCTGCGGCTCACGGGCGAAGGCAATCCCGGGCCGGCCGGCGCCAATCCCGGCGATCTGTACGTCGTCATCAAAGTCACGGAGCATCCGATTTTCGAGCGCCGCGAAAACGACCTGCACTGCACCTTGCCGATCAACGTCGCGCAGGCTGCGCTAGGCGCCGAAATCGAGATCGAGACTTTCGATGGCCCGCAGCAAATTCGCGTGCCCGAAGGCACCCAACCCGGCGCGCAATTCCGCATTCGAAATCTGGGCGTGCCGCTCCTCAACAGCCGGGCGCGCGGCGATCTGTACGTCCACCTTGACGTCCAGGTCCCGAAAAAGCTCACCCGCGATCAGCGCAAATTATTTGAGCAGTTGGCGCGCCGTGCTTCCGATCGAAAACACTCCTCATGAGAAGAGCGTTTTCGATAAAGTACGCGACTTCTTCGGCTAGTCGCGTGGCCGGATAACTCCTTCGTATACTTGTTCCGCGGATTGAATATTTCGAAGCTGCCGTCCGGATGCGCAGTCACTTTTAAATAGAATCCGGTATCGGCCTCTTCCACATTGGCGATGTACGGATCGGACGGAATTGTGCTCCGCGCCGCCCGCATCGGCGAAATGCAATTGCCACAAGATCCTGCAAGCCGGGCGACGACTTGATGATGTCCCAGGCCGACGGCAACGCCGCCCTTTTTCGAGCCGTTATCCATAATCGCGACGCGCGGCTGCGAGCGCATGCACCAGCGCCGGGACTGTTGCTCTGATCGATCCCATGGTGCGAAACCACGAAAATATCCGCATGCCCCAGCTTGTTCTCCGGGCACATCAACTCCAATTCCTTATTCCACGTAAGATCGCCCAAATCGACAATCCGCAGCTTGCCGAATTCGAGGACAATGCCCGAGCGAGCGCGCATTCTCGCTCGGATCGACGGCCTTCTTTTCCACGCCAGAGCAGTATTGATTTGCTCCGCCCGCCCCGGGAAGCGCCTGGCTCAACACATTGCCGTCCGCGCGATACAGCGGTGACTTCCATACCCTTTAAGGGAATCTTATCGCCTGGCTTGGCCACTATATGGTTCGTGCTTCCCATCGCGGTCTTATATTCCGCGTACAAGCTTTGGGAGGCCTTTGATGACTTCGCGATTCGCACCATGATCCACGAACGTCCCGATCGGCATCTTGGCCGCAAGCTGCGGAACCCCGCCCACGTGATCGGAGTGGAAGTGCGTGATCAACACGTAATCGATCTTTTTGATCTTCGCCATCTTCGCCGCCTTCACAATGCGGTTGGCATCGCGAAACGCGTTGTAGCCCCAGCCGGTATCGACCAGCAGCGACTGCCCCGAAGGCGACACGAATAGCGTTGACTGGCCGCCCTCGACATCAATGAAGAATATTTGCAGCGGCTTCTCGGCGGCCGCAAGCGAAGAAGCCAAAAAAATAGCGCCTAAAACGGCGGACAGTGTTCGCATCGGCTTGATCCTACCAAAACCGTCCTGCGTGGCATCCTTGAGGAACAATCTTATGAATGCCACCACCGTCGTGGAAGCCATCAAACACGAGCACACCAGAACCGGCCTGAAGGTCGAACACTTGAAGCGTGCCTTTGTCGACAGCCTGATTTACGAGCAGGGCCGGTACCCGGCGAGGGCGACCGAGTTGGATTACTATCTTGCGATCGCTTCTTCGATTCGCGACCGCCTGGTGCAGCGTTGGGTGAACACGATTCAAACTTACGTCCAGCAGGACGCGCGCATTGTCTGCTATTTTTCGGCCGAATTTCTGTTAGGTCCGCACCTGGGAAATAACCTGCTCAATCTCGGGATCGAGCCGCAGGCCCACCAAGCCATGCGCGAGTTGGGGCTCGATGTCGCGGCCATTCTCGATGAGGAACAAGAGCCTGGGCTCGGCAACGGCGGATTGGGCCGGCTCGCGGCGTGTTACATGGATTCGCTCGCGACACTCGAGATTCCCGCCGTCGGCTTTGGCATTCGATATGAATACGGCATTTTCGATCAAGCCATCCGCGACGGGTGGCAAATCGAGCTGACGGATAAATGGCTGCAGTGGGGCAACCCTTGGGAAATTGCCCGGCCTGAAGGCGCCGTGAATATCGGGTTCGGAGGACGCACCGAGTCTTATACCGACGACCAGAGCAAGTATCGCGTGCGGTGGATTCCCGCCAACATTGTGAAGGCCACTCCCTACGACACGCCGATTTCCGGCTACCGAACGAATACCGTCAACACGCTGCGCTTGTGGAAAGCCGAAGCTGTCGATTCTTTCAACTTCGAAGCATTCAATTCGGGCGACTATCTCGGCTCCGTTCACGAGAAGATGCAATCGGAGAATATCTCCAAGGTCCTCTACCCGAATGACGAGGCCATGAGCGGCAAGCAATTGCGGCTCGAGCAGCAGTATTTCTTTGTATCGGCATCGCTGCAGAGCCTGGTGCGCGTCCATTTACGGCACCGGCGACCGCTTGAAAAATTCCACGAAAAGTGGGCGATCCAGATGAACGATACGCATCCTTCCATCGCCGTCGCTGAGCTGATGCGCTTACTGGTCGACGAGCACGGTATCGCCTGGGAGCCGGCCTGGGAAACTACCCAAAAGACGCTCGGCTACACGAACCACACCCTGCTGCCGGAAGCCCTCGAGAAATGGCCGCTAGCGCTTGTTTCAGCGGCTGCTGCCCAGGCATCTCGAGATCATCTACGAGATCAACCGCCGTTTCCTCGAAGAAGTAAAAAGCAAGTTTCCGGAGGATAACGACCGGGTGCGACGCCTGTCTTTAATCGATGAATCCGGCGAACGCTATGTCCGGATGGCCAATCTCGCAACGGTCGGCAGCCATGCCGTGAACGGTGTCGCGGCGCTGCATACGGAGCTGCTGAAGAAAGACGTGCTGCGCGATTTCTATGAAATGTATCCGGAGCGCTTCAGCAACAAAACGAACGGCGTGACGCCGCGGCGCTGGATGGCGCTCGCCAATCCGGGCCTTGCGAAGCTGATCAGCGCGCGCATCGGGGACGAGTGGATCGAAAATTTGGATCAGCTTCGAAAACTCGAGCCGTATGCGGCCGACGCTGCCTTTCGGAAAGAATGGCACGAAACACAGCACACTGTGAAGCGGCAGCTTGTGGACTACATCGGCAAGAAGACCGGAACGATCGTAGACCCAGACTCCATGTTCGACGTCATGGTAAAGCGCATTCATGAATATAAGCGGCAGCATCTGAAAGTCCTGCACATTCTCACTCTGTACAACCGCATCAAGAAGAATCCGGCCGCGCCCGTCGTCCCGCGTACTTTCCTGTTCGGCGGTAAAGCCGCGCCGGGCTACGTAATGGCCAAGCTGATTATCAAGCTGGTGAACTCTGTAGGAGAGGTCGTGAACAACGATCCCGACGTCCGGGGCCGCTTGCGCGTGGTTTTCCTGCCCGATTACAACGTGACCTTAGGGCAGCGTGTTTATCCGGCCGCCGATCTCTCTGAGCAGATTTCGCTCGCCGGTAAAGAAGCATCCGGCACGGGAAATATGAAGTTCGCCATGAACGGCGCGCTGACGGTGGGTACGCTCGATGGCGCGAATATCGAAATTCGCGACGCGGTCGGCGCCGAGAACTTCTTCCTGTTCGGGCTCACAACGGATCAGGTATACGCAAAAAAGGCGGCAGGCTACGATCCGGAACACTACCCCAATTCGAACCCGGAACTGAAACAAGCGCTCGACGGCCTTGCCTCAGGGCAGTTTTCGCGCGGCGATACCGGACTGTTCCGGCCGTTGCTCGATCCCTTGCATCGCTTCGACCCTTACATGCTTTTGGCCGATTATCAGTCCTATATCGAGTGCCAGGACAAGATCAGCCAGGCTTATCTAGACCGCGATCAGTGGACGCGCATGTCCATTCTGAACACCGCCCGGATGGGCAAGTTTTCGTCGGATCGCGCCGTCCGCGAATATTGTGACGAGATCTGGAGCGCCAAACCCGTCAAAGTCGAACTGGCCGATTTGTCTCCCGAGGCGTGAGCCTTTTTCTCCCTTCAATCCGCGTAACAGAAGGGAGAAACAGACTATGTTCGTGAGATTCGTCACTTTGCTGATGTCGGCCGGATTGGTGATGCATGCGGCCACCGCCGAAGGAGTGTTCCAGGCCATCCGGGCGGGGGACCTTGCGGGTGTCCGATCCGAACTCGCCGGCGGCGCCGACGTCAATGCCCGAGACCTGGAGGGCTCCACGCCGCTGATGTACGCGGCGCTCTATACGTCTGACACGGCTTGTATGCGGATGCTCCTGGACCGCGGAGCCGATCCCAACGCTTCGAATGGGGCCGGTGGTACCGCTCTCATTTGGGGAACGGGAACCCTGGAAAAGGTAAAGCTGCTGGTGGAGCACGGCGCCGATGTGAATGCTCGCTCGAAGCTCGGCAAGTCGGCGCTATTGGTTGCGGCCAGCCGTGATGGCGCCGGCCCGATCGTCTCTTACCTGCTGGCGCACGGGGCACGCACCGATTTCAAGGACGATCTGCAAGGGATTCCGGCAATCCCAGTCGGTGGAGGAGGCGCGACCGCGCTCATTCAAGCGGCCAAGGCTCGGGATGGCGAAGCCTTGGCCGCTCTGCTGAAGCAAGGCGCCGACGTCAATGCCAAAGAGAAAAACGGTAGCACGGCATTGCTGAATGCAATCGCCTATAAGAACCACCGCAACATCAAACTGTTGCTGGCCCACAAAGCCGACGTAAGTGCCGCCAGCGCGGCTGGTTTTTCGGCCCTGATTCTGGCGGCGCTGCGCGATGATGCGCAGACGGCCTCTTGGTTGATCGCGCGCGGTGCCGACCTGGAAGCGCAGGATATGTGGGGTAATACGGCGCTCATGTGGGCCGCTTATTCCGATCGTGCGCATCCGGAAGTTGTAAAACTCTTACTCGATCACGGAGCGAATCCCGATCACAAGAATAAGATGGGCGAAACGGCTTTCACCTGGGCTGCACGGCGCGGACCTACGGACGTGGTCAGCTTACTGCAACGTCATGCGGCTCCCACGGAAAAACAAACGGGAACCAGCTACACCCCAGTCTCCCTGACGGGTAATCGGGACCTGTTTGCCGCAGTTGAGAAGAGCCTGCCCATGCTCCAGAAAGCCGGTCCCGCCGTATTCAAACAACGTGGCTGTGTTTCTTGCCATAACAACATGCTGCCCGCCATCGCGGCGACGATGGCGCGGAGCCAGGGTCACAAAATCGATGAGCAGGCAATCGAACGCGAACATAAGAGCCTGCTCAGCCTGCTGAAGCCCGCGCGCGAGTTGCTGATCGAGAATGGGGATAACATCCCGGATCTGCAGATCACCGCTCCTTACGCGCTGATGACTCTAGCCGCGCAAGAGCACCGTCCCGATGGTTTGACCGATGCAATAGTCCATAATCTGGCGAACAAGCAGAACAGCGATGGAAGCTGGACCATCTGGGCGCCGCGCCCGCCGATCGAATACGGCGACATACAGGCCACCGCTCTTTCGCTGCGAGCTCTTCAGCTCTATCAAATCGAGGGACGCCGTGCCGAATTTGAATCACGCGTACGAAAGGCAGGCGCGTGGTTAGCTAAAACAAACCCGGAGGGTGCGTCGGACGAGAATGCAAAGCTGCTCGGCCTGTTCTGGAGCAAGACCGATTCACGCCAGCTCGCAGAATCAGCTCGGCAAATATTGAGCCACCAGCGGGCTGATGGCAGTTGGGCACAGCTTCCAGGTCTTGAGGGTGACGCGTATGCCACCGGCCAGAGCCTCTACGCATTGGCCGTAACCGGCGTGCTCGATACAAACAGCACGGCTTGGAAACGCGGGATCGAATATCTGCTGAAGACTCAGCAGGCCGATGGCACCTGGCGTGTGAAGAGCCGCTCGTTCCCCTTCCAGCCTTATTTTGAGAGCGGTTTCCCGTATGGTTCCGATCAGTGGATTTCGATGGCCGGATCGAGCTGGGCCACCATCGCTCTCACGATGGCGGACAAAGAGGCCTCGAAAAGCAGAGAGGCTCTTCTCCGGAAGCCTTAGCAGGCGGCTTTACTAGGAGCCATTCTCGAGCATCGCCTTGAAAACGGCTCCTAGGCTCATGAATTCTTTCAAACGGGACGGTTTACGAAGATACACGCTCGCCCCCAACCGAGTTGCCTCACTCCGATCGTGTAGGGAATCAGACGAGCTAAGAATCACGACCTGTGCCCGGTGGCAACTCGCGCTCTGACGAACGAATTCCAGGACCTCAAAGCCATGTCTCTTGGGGAGATTCAGGTCCAGGATGACGAGGCCGGGACATTCCGCGCGCTCCGCATCAAGGGATCGGATAAATTCTATTGCAGTCTCGCCGTTTGTCAAAACAATAAGCTCACCCTCGACTTCGTGCTCCAGGAGCGCCTCACGGACCAGCTCGGCGTCGGCACGATTGTCTTCCACGAGAAGGATGGAAAGCCGCTTCCCTGGCTTTGCCGGCTCGGCGGGTTCATCTGTGCGGGATTGTAAAGAAAAACGTTGAACCCCGCCCGAGCTCGGATTCCACCCAGATCCTTCCGCCTGCTCGTTGGATAATCCGCTCGCAAATGGCAAGACCCATCCCGGTGCCGGGATATTCGGAGTGATGGTGAAGACGTTTGAAGATGCCAAAGATTTGTTCCTTGTATTGAGGATCTATGCCTATGCCGTTGTCTTGTACGGAAAACATCCACTCTGTTCCCCGCTGAACGGCCGCGATATGAATTCGTGGCGGCACGCTGCCACAATATCGAATCGCGTTTCCGATCAGATTCTGAAATAGCTGCTGTAATTGGAACTGGTGCATTTGTACGCGTGGTAGCTCTGTGCTGCTGATCGAAGCGCCACTTTGCTCACTCGCAGCTCTAAGGTTCACAAGCGTTTTTTCCAGAACTTCACCCGCGTCAATGTATTCAGTGGGTTCCTGCCCAGCCATGGAAGCCTGGGTATAGGCTCGGAGATCGGCTAAGAGTTGTTCCATGCGCAAAGCGCCCTGGATGGTGTAGCCGATATACTCGTCTGCCTTGACCCCCAGCTTCCCGCCAAATTTCTTCTGCAACATCTCACCGTAGGTAGAGACCATCCGCAGTGGCTCTTGGAGGTCGTGCGACGCCGAGTATGCGAATTGCTGCAAATCTGCGTTTGCCTGTGTAAGCGCCGCGTTCGCCTCCTGAAGGGCGTTCCGCTGCCGCTCGCGGTCCGTAATATCGCGGGCCACTTTTGAAGCACCGATAATTGTTCCGGTCGAATCCCGGACTGGGGAAACGGTTAAAGAGACAGTCAAAATCTTTCCGTCCTTCGTCCGCCGTTTTGTTTGATAGTGCTCAACGCGCTCCCCCCGCCTGAGCCGGCCGATGATATCGGGAATTTCATCCACTCGATCCGGAGCGGCGAGGGTGGAAATATGCTTTCCGATGATTTCCTCCGCCGTGTAACCGAAAATTCTTTCGGCGCCCCGATTCCAGCTCTGGATGATACCGTCCAGATTCTTGCTGATGATTGCGTCATCCGATGACTCGACGATTGCCGCTAAGCGGCTTTGCAGCTCGGAAGTCTTTCTCTGCTCGGTAATATCAACGGTGACGCATCGCGTATGAACGAATCGCCCGCTTTCGCGGTAAACGTTGGAGTTAATAGCGACATGCCGGATAGATCCGTCCTTACATCGCAGCCGCGCCTCATTTGCATGAAGTTCTTCATCATCTTTCAACCGGCGAAGAATATCCTGAATAACATCGTCGTCGACGTGAAACTCTAAAATGCTGTGGCCTACATACTCTTCGCGAGAGTAGCCGAGGAGCTTCAATTCCGCCTTGTTGGCCCACAGGATGGTTCCATCCTGCCCTACCCAATGCATTGCAACGGCAGCATTCTCCACAAAATCCTGGAGCTCTTTTTCCCGCTGCAACGCATCGGCCACACCAGCAGGCAAGCAGGGTGCGGAGCCGTTTAAATCAATTTCATCTTGCAAGGCGGCAGATCCGTCCGGGGGGAGTTTCCCTTGCGAGTAATTCATAGTCTTAGGCATCTGAGACAACAGCGAAGAAGCGTTCAGGACGCTTGCGGGCAGTTCACAATGTCTTTCACGATTTGTCCTAACTGCATAAACTGACTGAGCGATGCCGGTTTTCGGAAATAATGAACGGCAGCATCCTTTTCAGCATTGTGCGTGCGGGGCATCAAGTCGGAAGACGTGAAAACAACGACGGGCGTTTGGCCGCATCGTTCACTGGCCCGCAAACGTTTCAGAATCTCGATCCCGCCGCGCTTGGGAAGGTGTAAGTCCAACAGCAAAAGGTCGGGGCAGGGAAGGTTCGAGTCCAGATCCAATCTCTCAATAAAGGTTAGAGCTTCCTGACCGTCCGTAATGACCTGTAATTCGCAGTCGACCGCGTGCTCGCGCAGCGCCTCGCGAACGAGTTCAACATCTCCGGGGTTGTCCTCCGCGAGAAAAATCTGACGTGGCGCAGGCGGGTTGCGCATTGCGATTCTCATCCTTTCCCACTGCTCAATACAGACGTAAACCACTCAATCCAGAATGCTGCTGTATAACTCGACTACTCCAGCTAACCTTTTACAAACACTTACCCAGCCTTAGGCTAGCAAATTCTATGGCGGCGAGCAGCAAAATGGAAAGAGTGAAGTCCCGAAGAAACGGTAGCGCGCCGGGCATCAGTACTATACCGGGAACACATGTTTCAGGCATATCACGGCGTCACTGCCGCACAGCATCAGACAAACTTCAACAACCTAACACCTCAGGGATATCGGATGATTTCCCTGAGCGTCTATGGCGACCCAGGAAACGCGCGCTATGCGGCGGTCTGGGTCCAACGACCGGGGCCAGGCTGGGTCGCAGTACACGGCGTGGATAGCGCCGGCTATCAGGCGTTCTTCAATACGCAAACGGCGCGAGGCTTCGTTCCGGTTTTGGTGTCGGCCACCGGGGCGAGTAATAACGCGATATTCGCGGCCGTCTTCGAGCAGGGAATTGCCGGCGCCTGGGTTGCGCGGCACGGCATGACGTCCGGTCCCGCCACCCACGTGGGCACGTTTCAATATCAGGACGCAGCGGCCGTCGCCTCGAAAATGATTCTGCGCTCGGTGACGATCTACGGCACCGCCGCGGACCGGCGCTACGCCGCGGTTTGGCACGCGAACCCTGCCTACGTCAAATGGCACGTCCATGAGGCCGACACCGCATCGAGCTATCAAACTAACTTCAATGCCGAAACGCAATTAGCTGGCTATCAGCTCGCGGCTTACCGCCCCGCCTACGTAACGCTTGCCGGAGATCAGATTTACTGCTCCGTGTTCAAGGACGATGTCGTAGGGCCATGGCTCGCCAGGCACGGCATGACTCCCGACGAATATCAAACGGAATTCGATCAGCAAAACGCGCGCGGGTTCTATCCGATTTGCGTGCAAGGCGGCGGATCGGGCAACGACACTCGCTACGCGGCGATCTTTGCGCAACGCGATATTCCTCTCGCCCGCGAATGGTCAGTCGATGGCGCAGCCGTGCCGGCTCTAGCCTCGCTCGATCACACCATGCAATCGTTTATGCAAGCGAATGGCGTCCGCGCCGCGCAATTGGCGGTGGATAAAAATGGCGTGACCAAATTCGCGCGCGCCTATACCTGGGCGGAAGCCGGCTATCGCGCCACCAAAGTATCCGACCGCTTTCTGCTGGCGAGCTGCAGCAAGATGTTCTTGGAGGCGGCCGTTCAGTCGCTCTACGATGCTAAGAAAATAGCACCGTCGCAAGCCGTTTATCCGCTGCTTGGCTTCTCGCATCCAGCCGATCCGCGCAGCGACGCCATTACAATTCAACAGCTTCTCGATCACATGGGCGGATACAAAGACCCGAAAAACGGTGGCTTCGACCCGACTTACAACATGCGCAAAATCGCGCTCGATATGAGCCTTGGGCATCCAGTTACAAAACTGGATGTGGCTCGTTATATGTACGGACGGCCGCTCGATTTTGCGCCCGGCACGATCTATCAGTACTCCAACTATGGATATCTGCTCGCGAGCGCTGTCGTCGAAAAGGTAGCCGGAATCGCGTACTTCGATTATGTCCAGCAAAAGCTGCTGCAGCCCGCTGGCATTAGCGAGGTGAAGGTGATTTCAACCTTGGCGGCGCAACGAACGTCCGATGAAGCAATAGTTGAAGACCAGGGCTTGGGCGGCGACCCGCTGAATCTCGGTTCGCAACTCTCGATTCCGAGCGTCTATGGCGGCGACGGCGAGATCAACGAAGTGGGGGCGGCAAACGATGGTACCGGCGCCTCCTCGCGAGCGCTCACCCAATTCATCCACCTGCATGCTGTGTGGGGAAACGGTCCGCGCGCCGCCAACTCAGCGCGGTCCGGGAGTACGCCTGGCGCGTCCTCGTTCGCCGCGTCGCGCGGCGATGGCGTCGATTGGGCTTACACGATCAACACCCGCGATTGGCCGCCATCCACCGCAGTCACGCTCGACCAATTAGGCAATTCGATCACGCACATTCTGGACACGACGCCGATTTGAGCACTCTGCTGCGGGCAATACCCTTGTCTCCCGGTACGGGAAGTACGCCTACAGACCGCGACAGCCGGAGCCTGCCGCCTGCGCTACTTCCCGCAATAAAGTATCGAGGGCCGCGCGGTCGAACCAACGCCCCCGGGCCATCACCCCCCGTATCTTCTTCGTGTTTTGAATATCTGCCAAAGGATCGCTATCCAGAAGCACCAGATCGGCTGCCTCGCCCGCCTCAATTGCGCCGAACTGGGTTTCTTCACCGTAGAACGCGGCCACGTTTGAGGTGGCAATGCGCAGGACATCCATCGGCGTAAAACCAGCGTCGAGGACAAGCTTCTGCAACTCGTCGTGCAGGCTGAATCCCGGATACATGAGCAGCACAGCGACATCGGTTCCGGCGAGGAACTCGACTCCGGCCGCGCGCATTTCGCGAAGATTGCGCTGCATCTCCGGTAATTGTTTACGGAACGAGCCATACGCGGCAATCGTATCCGGATCTTTTAATTCTTCGGCCTGCTCGCGCCAGTCGGCAATCAAGTATCCGCAGACGTATTTACGGCGTGGGTCCAGTGCGGCGGTGTATCGTCGACACGCCGTTTCACCTCGCGATATGGCAGAGAGATCAAGGCGTCGAGATTGATTCTAGTGTCTGACAAGAACAGCCTGGAACGAGCCATTTTCTGAAACAGCGCGCGGCGTTCTTCGAGCGTTCCGCCCAGCGGCGGAAAGACTAAAAAGTGCTCGACGCTTCGCAGCCCGGCTCTGAGCAGTTCCTCAGGAGCGGCCACCGCATGGGCCGCGAACGGAAGACCGTGCCGTCTTGCCTCGTCGCCGATCGCCAGAAAGGTTTCCAGATCCGGCGTGGTCCGCATCTTGATATGATCCACGCCTTCGCGCGCCAGCCGCGCCACGGCTGCACGACCCTCCGCGGCATTTGCGACACCGATGCGAAGTCGGTCCACCGGTTCCACCGTTCCTTCGCGCTTCATCCGCTCCACGTTGGCGCGAGATTCGAGCATCTGGCCCGAAGTCTTTACGCGTGGGCCAATGAGCGTACCCGCTTCGATTTGGGAACGCCACGCCGCAACCTCGCGGAAATCGCTGCCCATATCGCGCACGCCGGTCACGCCGTTCGCCACAAATAGCGGCAGCGATAACACGCCAGCTTTCGTGAGATGCACATGGGCATCCCAAAGCCCCGGTATGAGGAACTTCTGCTTTCCGCTGATGAGGCGCGTGCCGGGAGCGGGCGGCCCTTGAGAACTGGGCCTGATTTCGACGATGCGATCGCGTTCCACTATAACCGTGCGATGCGGGAGTACGGATCGCGCGCGGGGATTGATGACCGTGACGTCTGTAATCGCGGTCTCCTGAGCCCATGCGCCGGGTATTCCGGCGATGGCGAGCAGCACGAAACAAAGAAGTCTAGTCACTAATTCGCAGGACGCAAGCCTTCGGTTGAACCGAGCCCATGCTCCAGCCACCCCGGATACCACCGGAACACATTACCCGTGAGGCTTCCAATGAAGATGTTTCCATTCTTCGCGACGGTGATCCAGTGCCCCGGGCTTTCCATAGCCCCTAAGATCCTGCCCGTTGCGAGGTCGATGTGCATGATGCGCCCTGCGAGCGCGTCGTACGTCAGATTCTCGATGTTATTGCGGTGCGTGATGATCCACAGGTCGTCCTGCGGCGTGATGAACATGTTCTGCGTGGCTCCGAGGTGAGTCCATTGCCGAAGGAACTTTCCATTGGCATCGAAAATCTGGATGCGATTGTTCTCGCGATCACTCACATAGACAGTGCCCTTCGAATCGATGGCGATGGAATGCGGAACCTGAAACTCGCCCGGCCCTTTCCCCGGCTTCCCCCAGGTGAGAAGATACTTGCCCGCACGTGAAAACTTCACGACCCGCGAGTTGCCATAGCCATCGGAAACATAGAAATCGCCGTTTCGGGCAAATGCAATATCTGTCGGGCGGTTGAACGTTTTGTCGTCTGTTCCGGCCTTCCCTTTGATTCCCAGCGTTAGAAGCAGCTTACCCGTCTTAGTAAATTTCATTACCTGGTGATCGCCGTTGTCGGTTATCCAGACATTGTCGTCGCGATCGATGCGCAATCCGTGAGGATTGCCGAACATGCCTTTGCCCCAGGAGCGCAAATACTTGCCTTCCGGCGTGAAGACGATCAAGGGATCGGCCTTCTTGCCGCGCTGGAATACATAGACGTTTCCGGCCGAATCGGTCGCCACCGATGAGACGCGCCCGAATTTCCAGCCGTTCGGCATCGTGTCTTCCGGTTCTTCGCCGAAGCGGATCGCAACGCGGTATTTCAGCAGACCGCCTTCGTGGGGATACCACGTCTGCTGCGCCCCAAGAGAGCCCACGGCGCAAGCGAGCAAGGCGAATCGTTTCAGCATCTACATCATTGTAGGTTTTTATGTTGGGAACAACGCGTTATTCTTGTGCGTAGTCAGAAGCAGTGGCATTTTGTACCAATTGTGGAGCGGAAGTCCAGGCCGGGGCGGCATTCTGCGCGCGCTGCGGCGCGGCTCAACCGCGCGCAACCGCGCAATACTCCGATTTCCTCGACGGGCTCAGCGACCGGGCCGCTTGCATCCTTTGCTATATTCCTGTGTTTGGCGTGATTCCGGCTATCGTGTTTCTGGCGTCCCAGAGATTCCGCAGCAACGCGCGCGTGCGTTTTAACGCCTTTCAGTCTGTCTATCTGTTTGTCGCCTGGCTGGTCGTTTCTTCCGCGATACCCGTTCTGATGTTCGCAGTACCCAGTTGGGGGGTGGAACATGTATTCGTCGCGGCGCTCAAGCTGGTCCTGTTTTGCTGCTGGATTTATCTGCTCGTGAAGTCCGCGCAGGAGCAGGAAGTCCGGTTGCCGATCATCGGCGATTTGGCGGCGCGATCCACGACCGAGCAGCTATAGTATAATTATTCATTAGAGTGAATAATTACTCATCCCGGCACAATGTCGGTGTCGTGGGCTTCCGGGGCTATAGTGGAGCCGAACTCTTGCGCCTGCTCTCGCGTCATCCCGGCGTTGAGCTCTTCCTCTTAGAACATCGCGCCGATGCCGAATCGGAAACCGTCGCGCCGCTTGGCCAAAAGCCTCCGAAAACCATACCGGCCACGCCCGAAGCCATCAAGCTAGAGAAGCTCGATCTGGTTTTTCTGGCCACGCCGGCCGAAGTTTCGATGGATCTCGCGCGCGGCATACTCGCGACCGGAGCCAAAGTGATCGACCTGAGCGGGGCTTTTCGATTGCGGTGACGCGGAGACGCATTCGCGCTGGTACAAGCAACGGCACACCGCTCCCGACCTGTTGGCGGAAGCCGTCTATGGCCTGCCCGAATTCTACCGGGAGAAAATTCGGCAGCGCGCGCCTGGTAGCGAATCCGGGCTGCTATCCGACGGCTGCAAACCTGGCGATTCGTCCTTTGATAGATGCGCAGGTGGTCGACCGCAGCCGAGGCATCATTTGCGATGCCAAATCCGGGGTCAGCGGAGCGGGCCGCAAACCTTCGCTCAAAACCAGCTTCTGCGAAGTGGCCGGAAACTTCAGCGCCTATGGCATTCTGGACCACCGGCATGTGCCGGAAGTGCTGCAGAATTCGGGACTCGGCGAGCGCGAATTTACCTTTACCGCGCATCTGCTGCCGATCGAGCGCGGCATTCTTGAGACGATCTACGTTCGCACGCAGGGCGTGGAAAAAGCCGTCGACTTGCTCGCGATCTACGAAGAGTTTTATTCCGGCGAGCCATTCGTTCGTCTGTATGCGCCGGGCAAGCTGCCGGATTTGCGAGCGGTCGAATACACCAATTTTTGCGACATCGGGTTTGTGTTCGATCCGGAAAGCCAGCGCGTCATTATCGTAGCGGTGGAGGACAATCTGGTGAAAGGCGCCGCCGGGCAGGCCGTCCAGAACATGAATTTGCTGCTCGGCTATCCGGAGACTGAGTCACTGCTGTGAAAGTCCTGATCAAACTCGGCGGCACGTTGCTGGACGATGCATCCAAGCGCGCGGGCATGGCGAAGCAACTCGCCGCCATTGCGAAGAACATCGAATTGGTTGTAGTGCACGGCGGAGGCAAGCAGGTCACGCAGTTTCTCGACGAGCGCGGGATCGAGAGCCGCTTTGTAGGCGGGCTCCGGGTGTCGGATACCGCCGTGATCGATGCCGTGAGCAAAGTGATCGCGGGCAGTGTCAACAAGCAGCTCGTGGCCGCCATTTCCGCGGCGGGACAACCGGCCGTGGGTTTATCCGGCGTGGATGGATCGCTCACCACAGCCGCGCCGCTTCACGCGGATCTCCAGTTCGTGGGACGGCCCGAGCGCACGGATGCCGCGCTATTTCGTTTGCTGCTGGGCGCCGGATATTTGCCGGTTGTCGCGTGCATTGCGGGCGACCCGCGGGCAACATCTATAACGTGAATGCGGATCAGATGGCGGTTTCCTGCGCGCTCGGCTGGCATGCGGACAAGCTGCTGTTTCTGACCGATGTCGCGGGCGTGCAGGACGAAGCTGGGCAAGTGCTCGCAAAGCTCACTCCCACCGGCGCCCGGCGGCTCGTCTCAACGGGCGTAGCGCATGGCGGGATGCAGGCCAAACTCGAAGCCGCGCTTTCGTCGCTCGAGGGCGGCCTGCGCGGAAGTGATCGTCGCTCCGGGCCAGCAAGCGGGCATCTGCCAGCGGCTTTTGGACGGAGAAAGTTTGGGGACGCGCCTGGCGCTGGAGGCCATATGATCGGCGCGCCCACGACTCTCGAGGTTCACAAAGCCTCCATGCGCGACATCGCGCCCATACTCGAGCTGATCAACTCCTATGCCGCCAAAGGCATCATGCTCGCCGCGCACGGAATTCGAAATGTCCGAGCACATCCGCGATTTCTCGGTCGCCTATCAGGACGGCCGGCTGGCCGGCTGCGGCGCCTTGCACTTCTATACCCCGACTTCGGCCGAGGTTCGCTCGCTCGCCGTCGAGCCTGAGATGACAGCAGCATGGCGTGGGACGCGCGCTGGTCGAAGCTCTCGAACGCGAAGCGCGCGAGAAGGACTTGGAATCCATTTTTGCCTTCACGTATGTGCCGGGATTTTTCCATAAGCTCGGCTTTAATGAAGTCGAGCGCGGCGAATTGCCTCTAAAAGTCTGGAAAGACTGTCTGCGATGCCCGAAATTCCAGAATTGCGATGAAATTGCCGTTCTGAAACGTTTGCGGCCTGCGGCCAGGGAAGAGAAGCCATTTCCTTCTCAGATAAGTACTAGGACGAGCAAACTTATACGGCTCCCTATCGTAAATCAACCGACATTCCGATAGCTCTTTCGGATAAAAATCTCACATTTAGCTATAAATTCAGGTAAAAAATTCCGTTACCGGCATTTTTTACTAGCTTTTTATCTTTGGAGTACCAGTATACTCAGTACCACAGCCGACTAGTACGGCTCACCCCTTTGGAGGAAAAAATTGCGAGCACTCACAGTTGACGTTCAGAGTTCTGCGGGTCGCATGCTCTGTTGCACCATCTTTAAACCCGGCGGCAGGAAACTTCTGGCGAAAGGCCACATCCTGAGCGATGAAGATATCCGGCTGCTGGAAACAGAAGGCATGCAGCAGGTTTGGGTAACGGAGCTGGAAGAAGGCGAAATCGGGGAAGACGAGGCGGTCATGGCGGTTGCGGAAGCCATGTGCTGCGGTTCGGTGGAAATACGGCTGGCTGCGGGTGGACGCGCTAATCTGATTGCCACTGCCGATGCCTGCGCCCTGGTGGACGACGAGCTGCTGCGGCAGATCAATTGCACCAGCAGCATCGCCATCGCCACCGTGCAGAACTACCGGTTTGTGCGCACCGGCGAGCGCGTTGCAACTATTAAGAGCGCGCCGTTCGCGGTGGCGCAAGCGCAGCTCGAAACGGTTCTTTCGATTCTGAACGAGCGCGGCGCGATCCTCCAGGCGCGCCCGATAAAGGATCCGGGAGTGGGCGTTCTGTACACCGATCCGGTACACGGCGACCGGGCGCGCACCCTGTTTGAAAATATCGTGCGCACGCGCGTGGAGCGCTACAGCGGAAAACTTCGCTACGCATTGTCGGCTGTGGAAGACGAAGAGCAAGTGGTCCGGTCGCTGCAACATTTGCTGCGCACCAAGCCCGCCTGCATTATGATCGCGTCCACCACGGCTCCGGCCGGTCCGGAAGACGTGATCGGCCGCGCCATGGTCCGTTTGGGCGCGCACATCGAGCGCTTTCTCGCGCCGGTTGAGCCCGGCAATCTGATGCTCCTGGGCTATAAAGACGACGTGCCGATCGTCTCGGCGCCGTGCTGCTTCCGCTCGGCCAAGCCGAATATTCTGGACCTGGTGCTGCCGCCGATGTTCGCAAAATACCGGATTTCGGGTTGGGAAATCGCCTGCCTCGGGCATGGCGGTCTCCTAGGGTAACCTCCTCCCTGGTTGTATAAACTAAGCTGATCCCCAGATAGCCTCCTAGCATCTGCGGATCCGAATTTGCCGGGCGCATCCTTTGAACGCGCCCGGCTTTTTATTTTTATATGTTGCATTTGAAATTGGCCCATCTCCTGATGCCGCTTTCGTGTCGCCGCAGCGCGGTGAATGGCGATATTCCGCTTCTGATATAAGCTGGACCGGGATGTCGAGGTGAAAAAAATGCGCGCGTTTATTTTCAGAGGCGCTCTGCTGCTTCTCTTCCTGTGTTGGAGCGTTCGAGCACAAGACCTGAAGGTCACGTTGCTTGGCACCGGCAGCCCGATCCCGGTCATGGAGCGATTCGGCCCGAGTACTTTGGTCGAAGCAGGTCCCGAGAAAGTCTTGATCGACTGTGGCCGCGGCGCGTCTCTGCGCTTGTGGCAGCTTCACGTTCCACTGGGCGCGGTAACAGCGGTATTCCTGACCCACCTTCATTCGGATCATATCGTGGGAATTCCCAGATCTTTGGTTGACCGGCTGGCTACCGCCACCTTTTGGCCATCGAACCGGCGCGTTTCAGATTTGGGGACCGTCGGAACCAAGGATCTGATGGCAAATCTACAGAAAGCTTTCGCGGCCGATATCCAGTTCCGAACGGCCGACGGGATTCCGCCGCAAGGAGTAGCCGTTCTGGCTCAAGACATCGCCCAGGGCGTTGTCTATGAGAAGAATGGCGTGAAAGTTACGGCTTTCGAAGTGGACCACGCGACTGCCAAACCGGCGTTTGGTTACCGCATTGAATATCGGCGGCCACTCTGTGGTTCTCTCGGGCGATACGCGAGTGAGTGAGAATCTCATCCGTTTTTCGAAAGGCGCGGACCTTCTGGTGCACGAAGTGGCTTGGGCCAGAGCCGAACTACAAAGTAAATCGGAAGCGGCGCGAATTATCCTTGGACTCCACACGACGCCCGAGCAGGCAGGGACTGTTTTTGCCCGCGTGAAGCCTCGGCTGGCCGTGTACTCGCATATTGTCCTGGTGACGACCGATCCCGCTTTCAGCTGAGCCAACCAGCGCAGACGTTCTGAAACTGACCCGAAGAACCTACGATGGCCCACTCGAAATGGGCGAAGACTTGATGACCATCTCTATCGGAGACAAGATCCACGTGCACCGATCCGCATCACCCGCGCGATAGTCCGCCATGGACAAGACTCACGATGCCTGTTCTCAGACCGTACACTCCGCCCGTTATTGTCTCGATCACGGCCGGTTTCACCGATGAAACCCTTAAGGCTATTGTCGTGGCAGGCTGAATGTAAATATGGCGTTACCGGCGGCGATGCTCACGAGCTGCTTGCCATGCGCCAGATAGGTCACCGGATTGGCGCGAATGATGCCGCCGAGATTCTTGCGCCATAACTCCTTGCCGGTTTCGGCGTCCAGGGCGAAGAAGTAGCCCTCATCGCTGCCGCCGAAGATCAGCTGACCGGCGGTGGAGAGAACACCTGCCCAGGGTTTGGTTTGGAGGGTATATTCCCACATGCGCTCGCCGGTTTGGGGATTCAGCGCGCGTATGCCGCCGTGGCCGAGATCGCCGGGCAGATCGATTAACGGCACGCTGCCGATGTAGCGATTGCCCGGCCGTGTATTCCTGCTCGCCCTTCCGATAAATGCTGCGGTTCTCCCAGTAAGAGAGATAGAAAAACTTAGTAAGTGGGCTGTAACTGGGTGAATACCAGTTTGTGGCTCCTTGAACGCCGGGCCAGATATAAGTTCCCTCGGTGGAAGGATCGATGTTCGGAAGCAAAATAGGGTGGCCGGACGCATCCAGCCCTTTCGCCCAGGTCTGCTTGGCGAAGGGCGTTCCGAACAGGAACTTGCCGGTTTCACGGTCGAGCACGTAAAAGAAGCCGCCGCGATGCGCCCAATAGATCAGCTTACGCGGCGCACCTTTCCATTCGCCATCGACCAGCACGGGAATCTGCACAGCGTCCCAATCGTGCACGTCGTGAGGAATGAACTGGAAATGCCATTTCAGTTTGCCGGTATCGGCATCGAGCGCGATGGCGCTGTCGGAATAGAGGTTGTCGCCGGGCCGCGAATCGCCGTTCCAGTCGGGCGAAGGATTGCCGGTACCCCAGATGATCAGGTTCTGGGCGGATCAAAGGAACCGGTGAGCCAGGTGGAGCCGCCGCCGGTTTTCCAGGTATTGCCCACCCAGGCTCAGGCAGCTTTCCTGGGGATGGTCCAGAAGCGCCAGCGCCGCTTTCCGGTGGCGGCATCGTAGGCGTCGAGAAATCCGCGAATGCCGTATTCGCCGCCGCAATGCCGCAAATCACCATGTCCTTGACGATGAGCGGCGCGCCGGTGATGGCTGTAGCCGGCGGTTTGATCGGCGACCGGCATGTCCCACAGCACGGCGCCGGTTTTGGCATCGAGAGCAACCAGGTGCGCATCGACAGTGCCGACAAAAACGCGGTCGCCGAGAATCGCAACGCCGCGATTCACCTCGCCGCAACAGACGTTGATGGGGTCGGGAATGCGCGGCGATAACGCCAGTAGTGGCGGCCGGTTTGCGCATCGAGCGCGACCACGTTGCTCGGCGGCTCGCTGATGTACATTACGCCGTCGACGACCAGCGGACTGGTTTCGACCATGAGCGTGGTGGGCATCTGGTATACCCATTCGAGCGTCAATTTGGCGGCATTCTGCCGATTGATTCGGTCGAGCGAGCTGTACCGCCAGCCGCGATAGTTTCCCGAATACGTGAGCCAATCCGCGCTGCCGGACGCCGCGCCGAGAAGCTTTTCGTATGTGACTTGAGCCGATAACGAGAAAACGAGACAGCAGGAAACCAGACAGATGCGAGTGGCGTGTTTCATTCGGGACGCTGTGACCAGAGATAGGCTAATAAATCGTCAAGCTGTTGCGGCGATAACTTATCGCGATAGGACGGCATGGTGGAGCGCTTGTCGATCGTGTAATTTTTGAGATCCGCTTTCTCATACGAGTGGAGCCCGGCCGCGCGATCGAGGAGCTGCACAGTGTACGTGTCTTCGTTGAGCAGAAAACCCTGGATCGCTTTGCCAGACGAGTCTTCAAACTTCACGGTCCAATACGTCGGTTGAACTTCGATATCGGGTGCGAGGATGGACTGCTTCAGGTTGTCCAACGATCGTGCGGCTCCAATATTCGACAAATCGGGCCCGAGTGCGCCGCCTTCGCCGCGGATGCGGTGGCATCCCGCGCAACCTTGCGAGCGAAATAGTCCTGCTCCGGCATTGGCGTCGCCCGATGGGTGTGCGGCATTCGCGCTCAGGGAGCGGATGAAGGCAACAACCTGCCAGACACGATCTTCGTTATAGAAGAGACCCGGCATTTCGGTACCGGGAATGCCCTCCGAAATGTTCTTCAGGAGATCGGCATCACTCGAGCCGTGGTAGAAACGGCCGGCGGCGAGGTTGGGCCCTCTGCCACCGTCGCCCTGATAGCCATGGCAAGGAGAGCAGTGCGAGTGAAATGTTTTCGCGCCGGCGGCGACATCGGCGGGCGAGGTGTGCGGATTTTCCTTATCCTGCGCGAACAAGAGGCCGGGCAACAGCAACAAGGCTGCTTTCAAAGGGAGCATGCTTTCCGATCAAAAAGATTATACGCGAATTCTTGCGAACGCCAACACAACCATGACAGAGTAGCGGTTTGTACAGCTATTCGCGGCGCTTAACCTGGGATCACTCGCCAAATGCATTCACGCAACTCGTGGAGGAACAACAGCGCGCGGGCGCGCCGTTATTGGACCTGACGAGCGCGAATCCCACCGAAGTTTTCGATAACTATCCGCACGCGGAAATTCAACGGGCTTATGCACGGCTGGGCGATTTTACATACCAGCCGGATCCATTTGGTACAAAGCGGGCAAGGAAGGCGATTGCCGATTGGTATGGGCAGCGCGGCATTCATGTGTCTCCGGACCAGCTCGCCTTGACCGCGAGCACGAGCGAGGCATATGCGCTGCTGTTCAAGCTGCTATGCGACCCGGGGGATGAGGTGCTGGTGCCAAGCCCTTCGTATCCGCTGTTTGAATATCTGGCGCGGCTCGAATCGGTAGAGGCTGTCCCCTACCGGCTGCTCTATGACGGGAGTTGGTTCGTCAACTTCGCGAGCATGCGGACGGCCATTTCAGCACGGACGCGGGCCATTGTCGTCGTAAATCCGAATAACCCGACGGGATCGTTTCTGAAGAGCCACGAGACCGAGGAGCTTTTCAAGATTGCGCAGGAGCACAACTTGCCTATTGTGGCCGACGAAGTGTTCATGGAATACAGGTTTGCCGGCGCGGAGGGCTACACGCGCACGTTCATCGGCGATGACCGTGTGCTCAGTTTTTCGCTGGGTGGACTTTCCAAAAGCGCCGGCATGCCGCAAATGAAACTGGCGTGGATCGTTGTCAACGGCGGATCGGAAGTGCACGGACGGCTCGAGCTGCTGCTCGACACCTATTTATCAGTGGCAACACCCGTGCAATACGCGCTTGGCGAACTGCTCGCCATCGGCGAAGGCATTGCACGACAGATTCACGCGCGTATCGCACGGAATCGGGCTGCGCTAGAGAGCATTTTGAGAGACTCGCCCGTGCATGTGTTGCATGCGGAAGCGGGATGGTCGGCCGTTCTGCAGCTTCCGAATATATGGCGCGAAGAAACCTGGATGGCCGAACTGATTCGCCGGCGGCGAGTGCTGGTACAGCCCGGCTATTTTTTCGATATGTCTTCGGAACCCTACGCGGTAGTTAGCCTGTTGACTCCAGAGGACGTGTTCGCCGATGGGATCGAACGGCTTCGAACGGCTACTCCAGAGTGAAGGATCGTTTGGTTTGGTAGGTGCGATTGGCGACGAGATCGCGCACGGTGAGCACAATAACATAGCCGCCCTTAGCGGACGTCCGGGTGGTTGTCAAACTAATATTGCCCGGAACAAACTGGGCCGGATAGAAACTGCCCGCGCTCAACTCGGCGGCGTTGAGTTGTTCAATGAACGGCTTGCCGTCCGGTCCGAAAACGGTCAAGCCGTAGGTCAAGTGATACTGATTCTCCGGAGCGTTTGTCTGATATCCGGCCATGTCAAACCGCGCATAGATGGTGTCGCCGGGAGCGTAGGCGGGCACGTCGAGGCTCTCCTGATCGTCTTCTTTGCGAAAAAAGCGGAAATTCTCGACTGTGACGGAAGACGAAGGAACGATCGTGACGCCGCCCATGCGGAACGGGAAATCGCGAGAGGCTTCCGTCTTGCCGAGCAGGTCCTTCACCACCAAGTGAAGGCGAAAATTTCCCGACGCCACGAAGGAAGGAAGCAGAAAAGAGGCGCGGCGCTTAGGGGTCCAGTTTTTGTCTTCGGGATTCAGATCGTCCTTAATGTCGCCGGAAATTGGCGCGGTCAGCGGCACGCCGTTCGCATCTTGCGGCGTGATCTCGTAGGTGAGGGATATCTTCCGCACTTCGGTCTTTTCGTCCGTTTGGATCGCGAATCCCGCCACCTGGAAACGGAAGTAGAGATAATCGCCTGGATAGAATCGGTAATCGCTCGGGATGAACGGGGCGTCTTCGGAGCTCTCGAGGCCGGCATCGAGGATGGCTAGTGTGGGCTCCGCCGCGCAAAGTTTGGCCGGGATGGAGAGAAATGTGAAAAGTGCGGCCACTATCAAGCCAGCAACCCGAAAGTCATGAAAAGCGTCCCTGTTGCCGATAGTCTTTTGATGATCTCGCGCAAGACGACATATGGGCAATACGCCCGGATAGGGTGGCTGCCGATCCTGGTAGTGCTGTGGACCGGGGGCCAGCAGATGGCGACCGCTCAGGCGGTTCATCCGGTCACCGGTAGGCATATCGCTCCGGTCATGGGCGTGAATGGTGCGGATTGGCTTGAGCGAGAAGAACGCCAACGGGAAGAGCAGCCGGAAAAAGCCATCCTTGCTTTCAATCTTAAACCCGGTGAAATGGTCGCCGATGTCGGCGCGGGAACGGGCTTTTATAGCCTGCGCCTGGCGCGGGCGATTGGTCCAAACGGCATTGTCTATGCCGAAGATATCCAGCCCGGCATGCTTGAAAAGCTGAACGCGAATGCGTCGGCTCAACACGTCGGGAACGTGGTCACGGTTCTCGGAACGGAGGCCGACCCGCGGCTACCCACGGGCAAACTGGATTTAGTGCTGCTGGTGGACGTGTATCACGAGTTCTCCCGGCCGCAGCGCATGCTGGATCGGATTCGCGATTCATTGAAGCCGGATGGCCGCCTTGTGTTGCTCGAATTCCGGAAGGAAGACGCCAGCGTTCCCATTCGTCCGGAGCACAAGATGAGCGTGGATGAAGTACGGGCTGAGGTGACGCCCGAGGGCTACCGGTTTGAGAAGGTCGTGGATACGCTGCCTTGGCAGCATATTATTTTCTTTCAGAAGACGGAAAGCGTACAGTAGGCCAGCGGGCGCACGTCCGCCGCTCGGTAAACGGCGAAGAGTATTGCTGATACGCGAGAAGATGATCCTGTAGCGCCGAGTCGCAGGCGAAGCGGACGGCTGTCAGGACCTGCCGCGCATCTAAGCGCTCGATCAAATCGTGCGCGTGCGGCTTTTCGGCGGACGTTTCCAATCACTTGTACCGTACGTGACCGCCGCTGCGATAGGTCGGCGGCATCTTAGTCTGGGGGTCTGCTGGCCTCTTCCTCATCGCCACGCTATTTCTCACCTTGCGTGTCTTTGGACTTCGCTGAACAGAGCGCCTCCGAAGTGCCATTTCACATGTGAGATCTGGGCGCGGCCGAACGACTTTACCTTACCAATGGTCGCTGCCTTCTGGCTGCGCCCCACTCACGAACCCTCTGACTGTCGCGAACCTTGCAGCGAGCGAGAACTGTGTGATGATGAGGGACCGTGAGGAGGTGGCCGGCGCAGAATGTCGGCTGCAGACAACGCAGTGTAGCGTGCTGCTCACCGCATCCTCCGGAGGACGGTCCCATGGAGCAGGTCGTGGAGAAATTTGGCGAGGCCAACCCCAATGCGCCGGCAGCGCTTTCTCAATTTGCGTTTCTCATCGGCAGATGGCAGGGCGAGGCAAAAGTGAAGTCGGCCAATGGAGAATGGCAGACGTTTCAGGCAACGTGGCTGGGTCGTTTCATCCTGGACGGCTACGCAATCGCAGACGAATACAGGATGATAGGCTCCTCCGGGGAAATGATCGTGCTTGGCATGAATTTCCGCACATATGACGCTGCCAGACAGGTTTGGAATATTAAATGGTTAAACGCACTCGCTGGAAGGTGGACGGACCTCGGATCGGAGGAGTTCGGTGGGCTCAATCTCGATGCCCATTCCATCAGTTACGCGTTTGAAGAGCCGGTGGCCACTCACACTTATACACGCGCCAGCTACACGAACATCTCTAAGACGCACTTCACGTGGCGAGGTGAGCAGTCCGACGATGGGAAGGTCTGGAGCGAATTCATGGTCGTTGAGGCCTATCGTAGCGAGGAGTAACACAAGACCGTCCCGAGTTTCACGACGGCAATAGCCACACGTTGTCTGTCATGCGCGAGATATTTAATCACGTGCCGCGGTCCTGCAAAGGGCTTCTTGGCGTAGACGACGGGGTGAAGACCACATCCGAGTAAGGACCGGCAGTAACTCTTCCGAGGGCACGATCGTTCTTCCGAGGGCCACGGTCATTGGGCACGTGCAAAAAACGGGTCCGCTACTCATTTCGGTATCTCGACTCCGCTTTTAGCTTTCCGAGTATCCGCAGCGCCCCTTCTTTGCCGCGCCGGCCCACCTCGTTGTGCGGACCGACGCAACTTGGGCAACCGTCCTGGCAAGCGCAGCCGGCGGCGAGATCGAGAGCGGCCGCGATCAACTCCGCGCGGCGCCGAAAGAGCGGATCGCTCTGCCCGATGCCACCGGGATAGTTGTCATATAAGACTACATTTCGAGTTTCATCGGGATTCGTCGAGAGCGGCGACCGCGAGATCGTGGGGATCGCTCAGCAGCAGAACGGTACCGGCTGTTTTGAGCACGTTGCCGAGGCCGTGAATCGCGTCCTGAATCTCGGTGGTAGAGAAGCCGGTAAAGTCTTGGAAAAATGCCGCCGGGAAGTGCAGCCAGAAAGCCGTCGTGTGCATCTCCTGCTCCGGCAGCGAAAGCAATCCAGAACCGATATTTTCGAGCGTGTAGAATTTGATCTTCTTGAAACCGGTGACCTGGCGCTTGATGCGCACTTCGCCGTGCGCGCGCATGGCCGTGCGATCTTCAAATTGCGCTAGCTTGCTGACCTGCGTGTAGACAATAGCGCTGGTGAAGTAATCGGAATCGACCTGGCGCACGAACGCCTTGCGTCCCATCGAAATCTAGCTTTTCGACTTGATACTGGCGCGCATCGTGAAGATAGATGGCCTTTTCATGCAGAGTCGGGAGCGCAGCCGGAAAATCGACTTCGCCGATGATGCGATGATCGCCGGTCACGTCGACCACCAGGAAATTATCGCTGCTGATGGCGCGCAAGCTGACCGAATCGGCCGGGTAGCTGTCGCTGACCCAATGCCAGCAATCGCCGGAATGGTGCAGCAAGCCGAGTTCTTCGGCCACGAAGCGGCAGAGTTTTTCGAGAGGCAGATTGCCGAACTTTTCGCCGTCGCGAATGGGCAGCTCGAAGGCGGCGCACTTCAGATGGCTGAGAAAGATTTCGAGATTATCGGCGTTGATATGCGCTTCTTCGGGAGAGGAGCCGAAGAAGTAATCAGGGTGCTCGACGATGTACTGATCGAGCGGCGCGCTCGAGGCGACCAGAACCGCGACGGACGAGGCCTGGCGGCGGCCGGCGCGGCCCGCTCGCTGCCATGTAGAAGCAATTGTGCCGGGATAGCCGGCGAGCACTACGGCATCAAGCGAGCCGATATCGACTCCCAGCTCGAGCGCGCTGGTAGCGATGACTGTGCGAATTTGGCCTGATCGCAAGCCCTGTTCGATGTGACGGCGCTCTTTGGGCAGATAACCGCCGCGATAGCCGCGCACCGCTTCATGGGAGAAGGGAAGCTGGGAGCAGGCGTCCTTGAGATATGTAGTAAGGACCTCCGTAGCCAAACGGTTGTTGGCGAACACGAGCGTCTGCTGGCCTTGACGAATGAATTCTAAAGCGATGCGGCGGGATTCATGCAGATAGCTGCGGCGAATGCCGAGCTGCGCGTTGACGACCGGCGGATTATAGAAGACGAAGTAATTGTCGCCTGAAGGAGCGCCGTTTTCGGCAACCGTTTCAAAGGGCTGCTCAACAATCGCTTCGGCAAGCTGCTTCGGATTGGCTATGGTGGCCGAGCAACAGATAAATTGCGGGCTAGCGCCATAGAATTCGCAGATGCGTTTCATCCGCCGCAACACGTTTGCCAGGTGGCTGCCATAGACCCCGCGATAGTAATGCAGCTCGTCAATCACGACGTAGCGCAGGTTCTCAAATAGCTTCACCCATTTCGTATGGTGCGGCAGAATGCCGGTATGCAGCATGTCCGGATTGGTGAGGACGATGTTCGCCTTATCGCGGATGGAGCGACGGGCATCCTGCGGCGTGTCGCCGTCGTAGGTATGGCAGGCGAAGGAGCCGCCCACGGCATCGGTGAGACGCTGCAATTCAAGACGTTGATCTTCGGCCAGTGCTTTTGTCGGGAAGAGAAAAATGGCGCGCGACGCAGGGTCGGCGAGAATCGCGTTCAGTACCGGCAGATTGTAGCAGAGCGTCTTGCCGCTTGCGGTTGGAGTGACCACGACCGCGTTCTTGCCGGCCAGGGCTAACTCGACCGCCGCAGCTTGATGCGAGTAGAGGTCTTCGATTCCGCGCGCCGCGAGGGCGGAGCGCAGAACGGGATTGAGGCTTTCCGGAAACGGTGCGAACTGCGCGGCCTTCGCAGGCTGATGGCGTATCGCGCGCACAGCGGAATTGTGCTGCTGCATCGCTTCTTCAAAACGTGCGACCGGAGAATGGGCGACGGGCTGCAAATCGAGAGCCAGGTTCATTGTTTCGCCTTTTGTTCTTCTACTATATGCCAGCGGATTTTTCGAGGATGCCGGCCAGGCGTTGTACGGTTTCGAAGGTGTCGGAATCGGCGGCGATTTGTCGGGGCGATAGCGCTTCACGCGTGCGAAACGCAACGCCAGCCCGCTCACGTAGCGCGGACTCACCTGGATTTCATTGAAGGCTATTTCCACGACGAGTTTGGGCTCGACGTAGACGGTGTAGCTGTCGCGAGCGACTTCGAGTTTCAACAGCTCCTGAGTTTGCCAAGCGAGCATTTCGTCGGTGAGTCCTTTAAAGGTCTTGCCGAGCATCGCGAAGCCGCCCTTGCGCGTGTCGCGCGCGCCCAGGTGCAGGTTGCTCAAGAAACCGCGGCGGCGGCCGTTGCCCCATTCGGCGGCGAGGATGACGAGATCTAGCGTGCGAGCGTGCTTCACTTTCAGCCAGCTTTGGCCGCGCGCGCCAGCCGCATAGCTGGCCGCGCGGGCTTTAGCCATAACGCCTTCATGGCCTGCTGCGAGGGCTTGATGCAGGAAATCTTCAGCGCGTTCCGCGTCGCCTGTCACGAGATTTGGTATGACGTTCTGCGATGGCGCCAAGAGAGCCAGTTCGGCGAATCGCTTGGCTTGCGGCTCATCGATTAACGGGCCGCCATTCAGATAGAGCAGGTCGAACCAGAACGGCGTCATGGGCAGTTCGTCCATGAGGCGGGCGACATCGAGCTTGCGGCCGAAGCGGCGCATCGAGACCTGAAACGGCTGCGGGCGGCCATCGGCGGAGAGGCTCAGGACTTCGCCGTCGAGAATCAGATCGTGGGCAGGCAGCGCGCGCACGACTTGCGCGACTTCCGGAACGGCCGCGGTCACATCGTTCGCGCCGCGCGAAAAAATGGCCACGTCGTCACCCGATTTGTGGACCTGGATGCGAGCGCCGTCCAACTTGTATTCGAGCGAGGCTTCGCCCAAATCGGCGAGCGCCGCTCCAAGATCCTCGGCGGTTTGGGCGAGCATCGGCTGAACCGGCCGGAAGAGCTGAATATCAAATGGAGAGAGGCCGCTTTCGCCTTGTTCGAGCGCCGCACGGGCGATGGCGGCCGAGCCGCCGGCCATCATGGCCGCGCGGCGGACGCGTTCGGCGGAAATGCCGGAGGCTTTGGCCAGCGCCTCGAGCATGATGCCTTCGAGAGCGCCCTGGCGGAGCTCGCCGCCGAGCAGTCTGACTATGAAATCCTGCTCTTCGCCAGTGGCACGGGCGAAGAGTGCGCTTAATAAATCGCGCTTGCGCTGCTCGGAACCCGCGCCGCGCACGCTCGAGACTTCATCGAGGACGCGATCCAGTTCGAGAATTTCGAGAGAGGGCGCAGTTGCAGCGGAGGCCCTTGAGGAATGTAGGGTCGCGTAACCGATCCCGATGCGGCCCTGGCGCGGCGCGCCCGAGAGGAACGCAACAGCCGATTCGACCTCGGCGGGGCTGAGACTTTTCAATAAACCGGCGAGCAGCGCTGTTTTCTCGAGACGTTTGGTGGTGTCCGAGATCCGTTGCGATGTTTCGACCAGTTTAGAAAGCAGCATAAAGACTAGTCGTGTATTTGAAACTGTGTATCGATCGGAACCTGACGGGCGGCCGCAAGCGCGTTTGTTTCATTCGCCATTCCGACCACTGCCAGCAGTTCACCGAACATCTCCTCCGTCATGCCCTTGGCGCGAGCGGAGGCCGAATGTGAGGCAACACAGTAGGGGCATTGATTGGTGGCGCTGACGGCGAGATAGATCAGTTCTTTGGTCAGGGGATCGAGCGCGCCCGGAGCCATGATCTGTTTGAGGCTTTCCCACGTGCGGCGCAGCGTGGCGGGATGGTTGGCGAGCGCTTTCCAGAAATTGTTAATGACGTCCGTTTTGCGAGTGGCCATGATGTCGTCATAGACGGCACGCACTTCGGGGCTGGCGTCGGCGTATTCCACAAGCGTTGTCATTCGATTCTCCAATCCGGGTTATGAATTGCCAATCAGAATGCCTGCCACGAAGACCAGCACGCCGCCGAGAACGACTTGTAAGGCCGCGCGGACGAGCGGCGTTTCCATATAGTGCTGGCGAATCCAGCTAATGGCGGCTAGCTCAATGGCAACGACGATCACGGCGAGCGTAGTGGCAAGGCGGAAGTCGGTAATCAGGTAAGGCAAGGTGTGGCCAATGCCGCCGAGCGTTGTCATCGCGCCGGTAACGCTGCCACGAATGACCGGGCTGCCGCGGCCGGTCAGGGAGCCATCGTCCGATAGCGCTTCGGCAAACGCCATTGAGATGCCGGCGCCGACGGAAGCGGCCAAACCGACAAGGAATGCATCTCGCGTTTGATGGTGGCGAAAGCGGCGGCGAAGAGCGGAGCCAATGTAGAAACCGAACCATCCATCAAGCCGGCGAGACCGGGCTGCACGTATTGCAAAACGAAAGCGCGGCGGGAAGCTTCATCCTCCCCTGTGCGGACAGCGTGGGTTAGATAATCCTTCTCGACGGCTTCGGCGGTGGCGGTGTGTTTGGCTTCCGCTTCCGCAAGATCGCCGAGCAGTTTGCGCGTGGAGGCATCGGTCGTGCGCTCGAGTGCCAATTGGTAGAAGCGGCCGGTTTCCGCTTCCATGGATTCGATCGTACGCCGCACCGTTTTGGCGCCAACCGGCCCTATCAGCCACAACGACGGCCGTGAGACAAAGCCCTTCACGTCGTGGCGGCGGATGAACGGAATATGACTGCCGAAGCGTGCTTGATACAGGTCGATGAGGCTCGCGCGATGATCCGATTCCTCGGCTTGCATTTCGTCGAGCAGCTTGGCTGTGGATGGATAGGTCTCGCGAAGGTTCTCGGCAAATTCCCCGTAGATACGCCCGTCCTCTTCTTCGAGCGTGATAGCCAGGGCCAAAATCTCCCGTTCGGACAGGTCCTTGAAATTCTTTGCCATATCTTACTCGTTGGCGCGGATGATGTATCGTGACTCGTGTGAATCCGTATTTCGCGCCGGCCTTCGCGACTTTCATTCTGGCATTCTCGCCAATGGGCGCGGCAGAACTGAAGATCGACCACGTGACAGTAGCGGGCGCGAAGCTCGAATCCATGCGGCGGGCGTTCACGGCCGCGACCCATCTCGCGACCGAGTATGGCGGACGGCATGCGAATCACGCTACCGAAATGGCGCTCGCCAGCTTTCCGGATGGTTCTTATATAGAGCTCATGGGCATCCAAGCGCAAGCGGATCCCGCGGCTGTATCGGCGCACGAATGGCACAAGTTTCTCGAGAACAACGCTGGGCCGTGCGCGTTTGCTATTCGCGCGGGCGCTCCGGTGACAATCGCGGGAGGAGCCTCGCAACGCAATGGGCGCACACGGCCCGATGGCACGCGGCTCGAATGGGAAATTACGGACATCGGCCCGGGTGTACGCGGGACATTTTTTCCGTTTCTGATTCGCGATCTGACACCACGCGAGAACCGCGCCTTTTTGAACGGCCAGCCGACGACACGCAAAGCGTTGGGAGTGGCAAAAGTGGTGGTTGGCGTGCGTGACTTGGATGCGGCAACTGCTCTTTACCGGCGGACTTTCCGGCTTTCCGCGCCAAAGCGACAGCGCGACGCGGAGTTCGGAGCGGAACTGGCTTGGTTTGAAGGAACGCCGTTTGTGCTGGCCCGGGCATTGGAGAGCAATTCCTGGCTGGAGCGCCGCGTACGGGAATTCGGCGAAGGGCCGTGTGCCTTCGTTCTGCAGTCGGCCGGGGGACTTACTGCCGCAACGCCCACGGATTGGTTTGGCTCGGCGATCTCTTGGATTAATGAGCAGCGTCTGGGATGGCGTCTGGGGTTGCAGGCCGGCCGGTAGCGGGAAGATTCGGAAGAAACGCCGTCAGCAATCCGATAGCCGGCAGGAAAGCGCAAGCCTGATAGACGAAGACGATTCCCATGCGGTCGGCGATAAGGCCGAGAACGGCCGCGCCCAGTCCTCCCATTCCGAAAGCAAGCCCGAAGAAGAGGCCGGAGATCATTCCAATGCGGCCCGGCATCAGTTCCTGCGCGAACACTACGATGGCGGAGAACGCAGAGGCGAGGATCAGCCCAATGATGACGGTCAGCAGCGTCGTCCAAAAGAGATTGGCAAACGGAAGCATCAGCGTAAACGGCAGCACGCCCAGGATCGAGATCCAGATGACGGGCTTGCGGCCGATGCGGTCTCCGATAGGTCCGCCGGCAACCGTGCCCACTGCGGCGGCGGCGAGAAACAGGAACAGATGGAATTGCGCTTCCCGTAATGACGTATGAAACTTCGTCATCAGGTAGAAAGTGTAATAGCTGGTGAGGCTCGCCAGATAGAAATACTTGGAGAAGATCAGAGCGACGAGTATGGTGATCGCCAAACCGACACGCTGGCGCGGGATTGCGGCCTTTTTCTGATGCACGGCAGCGGCGCCGGCTGTCTGGTGCGCTCCTCGCCAGCGGCCGATTCTAAAGAGGAGATAGATAAAGGGCAGCAGGAGCGGCGCAATGAGAATCAGGCTGCGCTGGCCGCGCCCCAATAAAACCAGAGTCGCAAGCAGAGGGCCGAGAGCCGAGCCGGCGTTTCCACCCACCTGAAACATAGATTGCGCAAATCCGTGTCTGCCGCCGGAAGCCGAGCGCGCCACCCGCGAGGACTCCGGATGAAACACAGCGGAGCCTGCACCCACGAGCGCCGCCGCGCCTAACAGCGTGGCGAACGAAGTAGCGAACGATAACAGCACTAGCCCGAACAGAGTCAGCGACATGCCGATCGGGAGAGCGCTCGGACTAGGGTGCCGGTCGGTATAGGTCCCCACCAGCGGCTGGAGCAAAGAGGCAGTGAGTTGGTACCCGAGGGTAATGATGCCAAGCTGCGCGAAGCTGAGTGAGAGCGAAGTCTTAAAGACGGGATACATCGCGGGCAGCAGGGATTGCACCATGTCGTTGCACAGGTGACACACAGCTACACCGAGGATGAGTCGGATAGCGAGTCCGGAGTCCCGCGGGGAGGAAATTCCTGTAAAAGGGGCTGTTGAACTTGCCAAAACGAGTTAAGAGGACGACGCTCCTTTCAGTCTAGCGAGTCCTCCCAAACTCTAGGATGTCTAGCGAGCCGGCAAAGATGCAAAATGGCTATCCTGATACGTATGCAACCGTCAGCGCAGGAAATCGGCGAGCGACTAAAAGATGCCGTCGAAAATACGCTACCGAGATTGCTCGCGATTTCGGAAGAGGAGGCCAGAACGCGAGCCGGCGCGGGTCATGGATGGTCGCGCAAGCAAGAACTCGGTCATCTGATCGATTCGGCGACCAATAACCGCATCCGGTTCGTGGTTGCCGGCCTCTCCGGTGAGTACGCAGGCCCTACTTATGACGGGGACGGCTGGGTCGATCTGGGAGGTTATGCCCACGCGCCCTGGATCGATCTTATCGAGTTGTGGGAGCGCCTGAACCGTTCGCTCGCACTGCTGATAGAACGGATTCCGGAGGACCGTTTAGGATCGCCATGCAGGGTTGGCGATAACGAGGAAGTAACGCTTGGGTTTCTGATGGAGGATTACGTCTCGCATATGGAAACACACTTGCAGCACGTCCTGTAGGGCCGCTCGGCGACAATAGAAGTAGCCGCACTTCTTACATGCTGGAACGTATTTCTGTGCATGGCGCTCGCCAGCACAATTTAAAGAATATTAGTGTCGAGATTCCTCGCAATACCTTTACCGTCATCACGGGATTGAGCGGTTCGGGGAAGAGCTCGTTGGCCTTTGACACGATTTATGCCGAAGGACAGCGGCGGTATGTGGAGACGCTTTCGCCGTATGCGCGCCAGTTCCTCGAACAGATGGAGCGGCCGGAAGTAGATTCGATCGACGGCCTGAGCCCGGCCATTTCGATCGAGCAGAAGACCACGTCGCGGAGTCCACGGTCCACGGTCGGTACCGTGACCGAGATCTACGACTATCTGCGCCTGCTGTTCGCCTCGGTGGGAGTGCCGCATTGCCCGCTGTGCGGCGCGGAAATCGCGCGGCAGTCGCCGAACCAGATATTGGAACAAGTCTTCGCGCTGCACCAGGGCGAGCGAATCATGATCCTGGCGCCAATTGCCCGAGGGCGCAAAGGTGAATACAAAAAAGAATTGGAAGCAATCGCGAAGGCAGGCTTCCGCGCGCGAATCGATGGCGAGTTGAAGACGCTCGACGAACCACTGAAGCTCGACAAGCGGAAGAATCACACGATTGAAGTGGTAATCGACCGGCTTGTCGTGAAGAAGGGAATCGAGCAGCGGCTCGAAAACTCGATTCATACGGCGCTCAAGTGGGCGGACGGTCTGGTGATTGTGGCGGCGGTGGATGGCGAGGAGCGGCTGTATTCGGAAAAGCTAGCGTGTCCGAACGACGGCACGAGCGTTCCGCAGCTCGAGCCGCGCTCGTTCTCGTTCAATAGCCCGTATGGCGCCTGCGAGACGTGTCACGGCGTGGGCAGCACATGGGCGTTCGATCCGGCGAAAGTAATTGCCGATCCATCGAAGCCGCTGTTGGATGGCGGCCTTGGACCGGGGTCGGCGTCGTCGTACATGCAGTCGGCGCTCGAGGATGCGGCCGCAACGCTGCGGATCGATCTTTCCAAACCGTTCGAAGATCTGCCAAAGAAAACCCGCGCCCTGCTGGTAGAGGGCAACGGCCAGTTTGACGGCATCCTCAAGCTGTTGGACGAAAACTATAGCCGTGCCAGTGAAGGGTATCGCGAATATCTGATGGACTATATGTCCCCGACCACCTGTCCCGATTGCCAGGGCCGGAGACTGAAGCCGTCGAGCCTGGCGGTACAGGTGAAAGGCATCTCGATCGCGGATTTCACGGCTGCCCCGATCGCGCGGGCGCTCCCGCTGATCCGGAGCTGGGAGTTCAACGAGCGGGAAATCCAGATTGTCGGGCGAGTGGTCGAGGAGATTCAAAACCGCCTGGAATTCTTGTGCGGCGTGGGGCTCGATTACCTGAGTCTCGAGCGGTCGTCGGCGACGCTTTCGGGTGGGGAAGCGCAGCGCATCCGGCTGGCAACGCAGATCGGCTCGAAGCTGCGTGGGGTGCTGTATGTGCTGGACGAGCCATCGATCGGTTTGCATCCTCGCGATAATGGCCGCCTGCTCGATACGCTGCATCGATTACGCGATTTGGGAAACACGGTGCTGGTGGTTGAGCACGATGCCGAGACGATCGAGCGGGCCGATTACGTAATCGATCTGGGACCGCGCGCCGGGCGTTTAGGCGGTGGATTGATGGCGCAGGGCACTCCGAAACAAATCATGAAAGCGCCGCAATCGCTCACCGGAGGCTATCTTTCCGGTGGTCTATCGATTCCCTCCCCGCCGGTGCGGCGCGTGGGCAACGGACTGAAGCTCAGTGTGAAAGGAGCGCGCGAGCACAACCTGAAAAATGTGGATGTCGATTTTCCGCTAGGGACGTTGATCGTGGTCACGGGCGTTTCGGGGAGCGGCAAGTCCACGCTCGTACACGACATTTTGTATCGGGCTTTGGCCAAGGAAATATATGGATCGAGCACGGCGCCGGGCGCGCACGATGCGATCGCGGGAATCAACCTGGTCGATAAAGTGATCGAGATCGATCAATCGCCGATTGGACGGACGCCGCGTTCGAATCCCGCGACCTACACAGGCGTGTTTACGCCGATTCGCGAAATTTATGCCATGCTGCCCGAATCGCGCGAACGCGGTTACAAGGCCGGCCGCTTCAGCTTCAACGTAAAAGGCGGCCGCTGCGAGGCGTGCCAGGGCGATGGGCTCAAGCGCATCGAGATGAACTTCCTGCCGAACGTATACGTCACTTGCGATGTGTGCCGCGGGCGGCGCTACAACCTGGAAACCCTGCAGGTGAAATATAAAGGCAAAAGTATTGCGGACCTGCTGGAATCGACCGTGGACGAGGCGCTCGAAAGTCTGACCAACATCCCGCAGGTACACGCCAAGCTCAAGACGCTTACCGAAGTCGGACTCGGCTACATTCATCTGGGGCAATCGTCCACTACGCTCTCGGGCGGCGAGGCGCAGCGCATCAAACTGGCGAAGGAACTGAGCAAGCGGCAAACAGGGCGTACGTTCTATCTGCTCGACGAGCCGACCACCGGCTTGCATTTCGAAGACGTGCGGCATCTGCTCGATGTGCTGCAGCGGCTGGTGGATTTGGGAAATACCGTGCTGGTGATCGAGCACAACCTGGACGTGATCAAGACCGCGGATTATCTGATCGATTTGGGGCCGGAGGGCGGAGAACAGGGCGGCGCGATCGTCGCTTCGGGAACGCCCGAGCAGGTGATGGAAAATCCCCGCAGCCATACCGCGCAGGCGCTGCGCAAGATGATGCGGAAGGCGGGACATGCAGCCTGAGGAACTCCGTTGTAGCGGAACCCGCGCCGCCGCCGGTGCGCGAGCCGTTCTGGGACTACGTCGACCTGGCGTTGGTGATGGGCCTGCTGTTTGCATCCATCGCGGTGATCGTTCTAGTTTGCGGCGTGTTGGCGTTTGCGGTCCCTGCTTTCAGGAACGACCCGACGCCGCTGCTCCTGCCGATGCAGCTCGTGCTGTATCTCTTCATTTATATTTGCTTTTTCCTGGTATTCAAATTTCGCTACGGCAAGCCCGTGTTTGCCTCGCTGGGATGGCGCGGGACAATCATTCATCCGGTAGTGCTTGTGGTGTCGGGGATGGCGCTCGCGATTGTGGTGTCGGTGTTGGCGAAGTTGATTCATACGCCGGAAGTAAAATCGCCGATAGACGAGATCACGAAGACGCCGCTCTCGCTCGCGATATTCGCCGTTATGGCGGTTACGATCGCACCGTTATTTGAAGAGCTGTTTTTTCGAGGCTTCATTCAACCCCTGCTGTCGCGGACATTCGGAGTGACGGCGGGCGTGGTGTTGACGGCGGTGCTGTTCGGCGGGCTGCATGCGCCGGAATATTCGTGGGCCTGGCAGTACGCGCTCGCGGTATCCATAGCCGGGGCGGTTTTTGGCTGGGTGCGCGCGCGCACGCAATCGATCATTCCGAGTACGATCATGCACGGCAGTTACAATCTGGTTTTTATTGTGGGATTACTTTTCATGAAATACGGTCCGCATAAATGAGTTCCGGAACGGTTCTGACGCAAAGCATCGAGACGATCGCCTGGACGGCGGAAGGCGTGATCATGATCGACCAGACACGCTTGCCGCGCGAGACGGTTTACGTGACGTGCCGCGACTACCGCGAAGTGGCGGAGGCGATCCGGGGCATGGTGATTCGCGGCGCGCCGGCGATTGGAGTGGCGGCGGCGATGGGCGTGGCTCTCGGCGTTCTCGAATCGAACGATCCCGAGGCCGACATGCCAGTGATTTGCGAGACGCTGGCCAAGACGCGGCCCACCGCGGTCAATTTATTCTGGGCGATCGACCGGATGAAGCGCGTGTATGACGGCGTGAAGCATCTTCCGCTTGCCGAGATTCGCAAGCGGCTGGTCACGGAAGCGCAGGCAGTGCGCGAGGAAGATATCGCCATCAACCGGGCCATCGGCAAAAACGGCGCAGTGCTGGTGCCGGACGGCAAAACGGTTCTGACCCATTGCAATGCCGGCGCGCTCGCGACGGCTGGATTTGGCACGGCGCTGGGCGTGATCCGCGCGGCGGTTGAGATGGGGAAGAAAGTAGACGTGTTCGCGGATGAGACGCGGCCCTTTTTGCAAGGGGCGCGACTCACGGCCTGGGAGTTGCAGCGCGACGGTATAGAAACAACCCTCATTACCGATAACATGGCCGGCCATTTCTTGAAGAACGGGCGGATTGGCTGCGTGATCGTGGGGGCGGACCGCATTGCCGCGAACGGCGACGTAGCGAACAAGATCGGGACGTATGGCGTGGCGGTTTTGGCGAAAGAAAACGGGGTGCCCTTCTATGTGGCCGCACCTGTTTCGACCCTCGACCTGACGCTTGCCTCCGGAGATGAGATCCCGATCGAGGAACGCGCCGCCCGCGAAGTGACGCATCTACAGGGTGTGCATTTTGCGCCGGAGGGGATTCGAGTGGCGAACCCGGCGTTCGATGTGACTCCGAATCGCTATGTTTCGGCAATTATCACGGAGCGCGGCGTGGCGCGCGCGCCGTATGAGGAGAGCCTGCGTGAAGTGATTGGACAACCACAGGCTAGGGCAAAATAGATCCTAGTCTTCGTGTATTTGCACTTGACTCGCAATGAACTTCTCAATGGCCTTTGCGATGTCCGCGGCCGGAGAATCGAGAGCAAGGACCAGCCAGGACGCGCTCACCGGTAGCAGCGTGCCTTCGCCCAACTCCAGCACTCCTTCAGTCCGCTTGCTGCTGATTCTTCTGATCTCGGCTTGAACGGCGTTAATCGATTCTTCCCGCTCGAGCAGCGCGACCAGCGCGGGGCCGCGCCATCGGAAGAGGCGGTCGCTTTTCCCCAGAGTTGAGCTGAACAAGTCGGAAAACTTTTTGAGCATCTGATCGCCGGCGGCGTAGCCGAAGCGCCGGTTCACGGATTGGATGCGATTCACGACAGCGGCGACAACGTACTTCCGCCCTGGTGTTTGCAGAGCCACGTGAAAAGCCGTTTTCGCGGCCGGGCGGGTTCGCAGCCCAGTGGCGGAATCGATCTCGCCATCCACCTCGGGAGGGTCCTGGACGCAATCCTGCGCATGTTCCACATGCTCCTGAATCTGCCGCGTCTGCACTCGCGCCTGTACTTTCTGGCGCACGACTTCCTCGCGCAGGTTCTTCAGGCAATCGGCCAGGCGAAGCTTCAGGGTTTGGACGTCTTCTATTACGACCGCATGCGCGAGTTCTTTTTCGATGGCCTGCAGGTGCTCGGCGGAGCTTTCGCTTCCCGCGCCGATCGAAACCATCGTTTGGGTCAACATCGAAATCATGTTGTGGAGCACGGCGCCTTGCTGCCGGATGAAACGCGTGGTCCGTTGGCCGTAGTCCGCCAGAGCTTGGTTTGCAGCCCCGGCGACAAACAACAATTCCGGGCCCGAGGCGTCCTTTCCCAATGAGGCCTGAATTCGTTCAAAGTCGGTCCGGAATCGATCGTAGTCGGACCGATCGCCCTCGACCGCGTGCAAGGAGATGCCCTGGAGAAGCAAGGAGATGACCCTGCGGAACATACTTTCCTCTTCGGTGCCGGTGAGATAGGCTTTCAGGGTCGTCAGAGACATGATTGGGCGGTGCGTGCCCTTATCTCTTATCGGTAGTCGTCCCCACTCCCTGTAGCCCAGGGAATTCTACCCCGCTTACGCCAGGATGACTTCCAAACCCCGGGCGCGCAGCTTCTCCACTTCCGCCGGCGGAGCATTGGTATCAGTGATGACACGCTGGATGGGGCGGAAGTCCGAAATCAGCGACAAGCTGCGATGGCCGAACTTGCTCGAATCCGCGAGTACGGTGACCTGCGCGGCCGATTCCATCATGCGCCGGTTCAGTTGCGCTTCCAGGATATCGAGCGTGGTCAATCCGACTTCCGTATCGAGACCTACAGTGCTCATGAAGCAATGATCGGCATGCAGCGATTGCATCATCTGCTCGGCATGCGGTCCGACGAACGCTGTCGAAGGGTGCCGCAGAAAGCCTCCTACCAGCACGAGCGAAAGTTTCTGGCAGTCGGAAAGCTTCGCGGCGACATTCAGAGCATAGGTAATCACCGTGACATTTGCCGGACAATTGTGCCGCAGTTGGTCGGCCAGGTGCGAGGAAGTCGAGCCGGTACAGAGGATGACTGTTTCGAGCGGGCGGATCAATCGCATGGCGGCGGCGGCAATACGCACTTTCTCATCGTGGTGCATGCCTTCGCGCACCCTGAGCGGGTGCTCCGGTCCCGCTGTTAACGGCCGGATGCCGCCGCCGTGCGACCGCACTAAAGCTCCCGACTCCGACAGCGCATCCAGATCGTTACGCGCGGTCACAGCCGAGACGCCAAACCGCTTGGCGACTTCTTCCACGGTCACTCGTCCGTGCTGGCCGAGCACGCTAACAATCTCGCGGCGCCGTTCTTCCGCGAGAAGCCGGTTCGACTTGGGGGTGGGCATTCCGGTGGTTGCTATTTTACAGTAGGTTTGCCCTAAAAGAAACGATAATTCTTACGATTAATATCTTTTGCTTTCGTTTCATTGCCGTGGACCGATATCGACAACCTGCCCCGCAGGCGCTGGGCGACCGAGCAGATGCAGCAGCGTAGGGGCAAAGGTCAGGCTGTCGTACGGCGCGACCATGCGCCGCGCAGGCATTCCGGCGCCGGCCATCATCCAAACGGAATGCGTCGAGATACGCAGAAAACTCCCATGATTTCCGCCGGGGTTTGGAAAGCGAACGTTGAAATTCCAATGATCGGCTGCGAAGACGTGAAAATCCGCTTGGACCAAGGCGCGCCGCCGGCGCTCGTACCGCAATGCGAGTTCGCTGATTCCGGGCCGCCCCGGCACGTTTTTCTCGATAGGCGACAGATCTTCGGCGATACCGATCACGCCATCCGAATAGCGGCAGCGATGCGTGGCTTCGAGCCACTCCCGCTCGCTGTGCCAAGCCGAGAGCCAGGCGGCGCGATCCGTTCCCGCGGGCAGCTTCAGTTCCGGATCTTCGAAAAGATGCAAAGGCAGACCGGCGCGCCACTGGTCGCCGCCAGGGTCGAGAGCGATGCGGTCCGCGGCGTCGGTTCGAACGAGAAGCTGCCGATCGGCATCCGCATACAACATGTAAATGTGTTCTGCGGCCCGGTCGGGGAGCCGCATGGCGATGAAGTCGATGGGGCGCGCATCCAACGCCTTCTGCGGCACATTGCGCACACGTTGGCTTACGAGCAGCGCCAGATAATCCACGAAACGGAAAGATTTTTCTTCGTCCAAACGCCCGCCGGTATCCACGGCCAATCCACCAGCCGCCGGACCCACCACGTAATGTTGCACCTCGGCCGCCGAGTTGTTATCGCCCAGGCTCATTTCCGGAATGAGACTCGCAACTTTTTCTTTGAGGGGGCGCTGCTCATCCGGCTGAAAGCGGAGCAGGGCCTCGAGATGCGCCAGATACTCATGGTAAGCGGAACGTTCCGCTTCCCGATCGTTTAGCTCCTGCCGCTGCCGCAAATCTGCCACGGTAGATTCGTTTGGCGACACGTCCAGTTCGGACGTCATATCGGCGACGATCTTTGTCCAGGCGGCGCGATGCCGCTCAATAATTTCCCGGACTGCGATTGCGGCCGCACGGCGAGTGCGCGCATCCAAATCGGCGCGTGCGAGCGCCAGCAGAAGAATGTGCAGCTTATTGAGATCGTTATTTCGGAGATGCACCGCCGCGCGCTCGTTTCCATCGATATCCAGCCAGACGGTGGGATAGCGGGAGGCCTGGTCCTGAAGATAGAACGAATCCGCGCTCGGCGAGATCACGCGCCGAACCATGGGATCGAGGCCCTTCAGCTTAAAGTCGCTCATCTGGTGACGATTGGTCACCACATGCTGGGAACCGCCCGCGGGGCTGTTGAAGAGGTCGGGCAGGCTGAAAGTCTGGCTGATCACTCCGGGCGTATTGTTCATGCCGTGATCGGAGATCATGACAAACAGCGTTTCTCCGGACAAGGGACTCTGTTGAATCGCATGCCAGATCCGGCCGGCGAGCGCGTCGATCCCACGAAGCACATTCAGCAGCGCCTTGGGGTCGCTGGTGGCGTGCGCTTCATGATCCAGATCTCCCGTGAAGAAATCGAGATAAACGATTTCGGGATTTGCAAGGCCGCGCGTCAACTCCGCTTCGGTTGCTTTCGCCAAGACGGAATCGTAGGATGGAGCGTCGCCACTCTCGACCATGGAAACGATGGACTCGGCGGAGAAACGGCGCTGCAAGGCATCCTTTAAGGTGCCCCATCGCACGCCGCGCTGAAATAACTGAAAGCTCTGCAACGTTTCGGCGGGTGGAAATCGATCCATCAGCAAAGGGATGCCGGCGCGATCGAGCACCTCCACGCCCGGCATGTCGAGCCGTTTCTGCCGCGCATAGCCCAGGTAAAACGGAAAGAAATTCAGATAATCGTAGACTTGGCCGGTGTAGCGGTCGTATTCCACGTTTCCGCGGATAACGGAATGCCGTCCCGTAATGAGCAACGACCAAGACGGCGCCGAGAGGCTGATTCCACGCGTATAAAAATTCTCGAATATCGTCCCGTTTTCGGCAAAAATGTAGGACAGCCAGGGAAGCTGCGACTTACCGGTTGCCGGATCGATGCGCTTCATTGCGCCTTCGAGCAAGTCCTGATTGAGACCATCGACTTCGAGCAGGACAAGACGGCGGGGCGCCGCGAACAGGCTCGCGTCGAAGGCCAGAAAGGCGCAGAGAAGGGCACAGGGCGCGAATGCCGCGCCGCCAGGCCAGAGCGCAAAACGCGCAATCACGGATGGGCTTCCGTCGCGATTTCCGCGGAAGCGGCGACATGAGGACGGCCGAGTGCACGCTCGATGGATTGGATCGCCGAAGAGCAATCGGCCTGGAGCGCGGCATTTTGAGACAGATCCCGCACCCGGTACAGAGCGTGTTGAGCGCGAGCACGAACCGGCGCGGACGAAATTTGTGGCAGCAAATTCGTCAATTCTGTCAACGCGGCTTGTATGCGCGCCGGCTGATAAACGATCTCGGGAGGAGTGCCGGCTGCTACGAGACTATCGAGGAAATTCAGATCGTACTCGACGCGGCGATAGGACTCGAGCCTGGCCAGATTTCCCTCCGCCCGCGGCGCACGCCGCGTATAGAGCCCTAAGCTCGCGGCATGCAGCGCGCCGGCAAAAAATTTGCTCTTACCGGTTCTGCCGGCCGAAGACAGCTCGGCGCGGCGGTCGTTGTCCAACCGTCTGGCGAGCCAACCATCGTGCCGTTGCGCTTCCGCTTGCAGCAACGAATAGCGTCGTTGCGCGGATTCCATCTCACGAGCAGTGGCGCTCTCTAGAGGATTAAGTGAGAGCGACTGCACCCGGCGCTCCAGTTCTTGACGCAATCGCGGATCGAGCTCGCGATCGAGCGCCAACGCAGCACCAAATTGCGCATAGCAGTCCAAGCGCTCGGCCTGGTTCATGGCTCTGCCGTGCCGCGAGGCCACGAAATCATACAGGTCCGCCGCAACGTAGTAATACCAATTCGCGAAATGCGAAATTCCTATGATGCCGCTGGTGACCTCGTTGATAGTGCGCTGCGTCATTTCATGACGGCGCGTTCGCGATTTATCCCGGAAATCAACGAGCAACAGCGGTTGATTCCGATAGTTGAGGCTGTAGAAAGCCAGCGGAATGCGGTCGTGCCCAACAAGGCGGCTGTCGTTCCACGGATTTCGGATGCCGAGCAGCTTCCAGACTGGCCCGAGATCGCTTCCGGACGGTTCACTGCCCATGCCGGGCGTGAACCAGAGAACCGCATACTCGTCCGTTGTGCCGCCCAAAGCGATGGGTTCGAACTGAAGCCCCGTACGTTCGGCGGAATTTCTCAGCAGCTCCCAATTGCGGCTGCGGTTGCGCTCCTGCTCGAACTCGGCGGCCTCACCGAACTTGTTAGCACGGCGCTCGCTCACCAGGCCACCGAGCAATTTCTTGCGCAATTCCAGGCGTGCGATCACGGTATGCACCTCAGCATTCGAGAGTTCCGCCGCACCGTTCGAGCTCGGAGCTTGCCGCAAATAGCTGATCGCCTCTTCAAGATGCAGACGCTCGTGATTCACTTCGTTAGTTCGATAGGCGCGCGAGGTGGCGCGAACCGGCATGATCATGGGATCGAATGTGGTGTATTGCAAAATATCGCGACCCACCTGTGTTAGTACCGGGTGGCGCGGAGCGCTCAGGTTGAAGAACGGCTTGATCGTCCGATTGCGGACACTTGAAGATCCCTGGCCCACGTGCCAATAGAAAAAAGGAATCGCCGATAGGAGCCTCTGTCCGATTGTGGGACGCGAATAGTTCAAAAGCCAAATATAAGTGACACGGCCATTACCGTCGTTTTCGTCGCCCAGCGTATCGCGCAAAACTGCCAACAGCGGCAAATTGCGCTGCGTTTCGGACGCCGGTCCGCAGGAGTTACAGAACAGAGTGAGTAGCTGCGCGTCCTCGGCAACTGGCTCCGCTTTCCAGTAATAAGCCGCGGGGCGGCTTTCGCGCATGACCGCCGTCTGCGGCCACGGCGCGTCCAATGCCGCAGCAGTCACGCCGGGGGCGCAAATAAGAAGAACGCCCAGAATTCGCGACAACGCGCGCATATGGATAGGACGAGAAATCTCCACCTATAAAGCTCTTAAGCAATTGATGCACCATGCCAGCCTTTTTATTCGACGCCCTTTGGCCCGTACTTTTACCAAACGCTGGCCGTGTTAGGTTGGAGCTAAGTGCATTTCGATACCGCACTGAACTCGATTTGGTTCGCGCTGGGTCTATTGGCCTGCGCGGGCGCCATTCGTGCTACACGGCGCTCCAGCGGATTTCGCGTGGCCGGAATCGTGCTCATAGTCGCGGCGCTGCTGTTTCCCTTCATCTCGGCTACAGACGATGTAGTCCGCATTGAAGGCTTACGAGGACAAACGAGCCACTCTTCGTCTTCGCAGCGTGGCCCTAACGACGATCTGATCCGGCTGTATCAAACCATGGATACGCCACTGGTCTGCGCCGTTGTGAGGCTTTCCCTCACACTATTTTTCGTACTCCTGATCGCGACTACTGTCGTACTGCGCATCGATCGCAGTGCGCCCTTTGAAAGCGGCCGTTCCCCGCCTCGACTTCTGTTCGCTTCCATCTAAATTTCCTTATCCAGTAAGTTTTAGGAGGACACGTGCATCGCCAAAATTGGCGGGTGTACTGCGGCTTCCTGCTTGCGGCAGAATGTTTGGCGCAAAGCGCCGCTCCGCCGCGTGCAATTACCTGGCGGGAAGCCCAGGATAGATTCAGAGCCAATAATCCATCGTTCTTGGCCGGCCAAGTGGCGGTCGATGAAGCGCGAGCGGATGAAATCACAGCCTATCTGCGCCCAAATCCCGATTTTTCCCTGCAAACGGATGGGACCCAAATCGCTCCTTCGCAAGGAATGTGGCGGCCGTTCGCCGGCACATTGATTTCAACCAACTTGAGCTATCTGCACGAACGGCGGCAAAAGCGCGAACTCCGCCTGGGGAGCGCGCAAGAAATGACCGCAATTGCTATGTCGGCCCAAACCGATCTTGGGCGAAATCTCATGTTCAATTTGCGGGACGCCTTTGTGCGTGTTCTGCTCGCGAAGGCGGTGGTTGAGGTTGCCAAGGCGAACCTGGGCTACTACGACAAAGCGCTATCGATCAATCGCGACCGTTATGGCGCCGGAGCAATGGCGCGCGTCGATTTTCAGCGGCTGGAACTGCAGCGTGTACAATTCGTGTCCGATCTCGCTACCGCGCAAGTTAATTTGCGTACGGCGAAAATCGACTTGGAAGCTTTGCTTCACGACCGCACGCCGGTGGACGAGTTCGATGTGGCGGAGAAGTTCGACTACCGCGAGCCGGCGATCACTCTCGATGAGTTGCGCTCGGCGGCCTTGCACAATCGTCCCGATTTAAAAGAAGCCGAGCAAACCGTAGCGAAGGCCAAAACAGATCACGAGTTAGCAGTCGCAAACGGCTCGACGGATCCTACGTTCAGCGTTTGGTGGACGCACAATGGCTCGTTCAACAACCCCACCGCCTATAACACGCTTGGCGCTAGTGTGAGCATCCCCCTCCGCATCTTCGATCGGAATCAAGGCGAAAAACTCCATACGCTGCTTGATATCAGCCGTGCTCAAAAACTGCGTGATGCCGCTGAGATAGCGGCACTGCACGATGTCGATGCGGCGCACGCGACGCTCCAAAATACGCTCGAGCTGCTGCGGCCCTATCGGTCGCAATACCTGATGGAAGCAGAACAGGTCCGATCGACCATATCTTTCTCTTATGAGCATGGAGCGGCTTCGCTGATTGATTTTCTCGATGCGCAAAAGGAGTACAGGAGTACGCAACTCAGTTATTTAAATTTGGTCGGGGCTTATCTCTCCGCGGCAAATCAGGTGAATTTCGCCGTGGGGCAAGAGGTGATCCAGTGAGAAGGACAGCGATTGCGGCATTGGTTTTTTTTGTAAGTTGCGGGCCTAAGAAGCAGATAGATGAAAAGGCCGCCGCGCCGCCGCCGGCCCAAATCATAGAGCAGCATCCCGATCTGAACATGCTTCAGGTAGATCATCCCGAGCGGTTCCAAATTGTCGCCGCCGGAGAGCGGCGGGAGGCGCCACAAATTCGCGCGACCGGCAGCGTAACGGCGGATATTGAAAGGTCGGTGCCAGTCGTTTCCTTAGCGGCCGGCCGCGTAGTGGGCGTCTACGCCAAGCTGGGCGACGACGTACACAAGGGCCAGCTGCTGTTGAAAATCCTGAGTAACGACATCACGGCGGCATTCCAAAATTATTCGCAAGCGAAAGCCGACGAGCAGTTGGCCAGAACGCAGTTCGAGCGTGCGGGGCTGCTATACGACAAAGGAGCTATCTCATTGAACGACCGGCAGGTCGCGGAAGATACCGCGACAAAGGCGCAAGTCGCGGTTACGTCCGCCGCGCAGCAGATTCGCACGCTTGGCGCGGATCCGAACCGCCAGGATTCCGTGATCAGCGTATATGCGCCGGCTTCCGGAACGATCGTGGAGCAGAACGTCGTGAACGCCGCAAACGTTCACACACCCGATAATCAGGCGAATCTTTTCACGATTGCGGACCTGTCGACAGTGTGGGTGCTTTGCGACGTCTACGAGAACGACTTGCCGGCTGTGCGGGAGGGCGACAGTGCGGAGGTGCGGCTGAACGCTTTTCCCGATCGAGTGTTTCATGGCCGGATCGCCAATATCGGAAAGGTTCTGGATCCGAATTTGCGCAGCGCCAAAGTGCGCATAGAGTTGCGCAACACCGGCATCATGCGCGTGGGAATGTTTGCGACCGCGACTTTCCTCGGCCAGCAGCGGCCAAAGCCATGCGGTTCTTCCAAGTTCCGCCGTTCTGCATCTGCACGATCGCGACTGGATATTTATACCCGCGGCCGGGAACCGGTTCCAGCGAAAGGAAGTCACGGGCGGCAGGATCGAGAGCGGGACGCAGGTGATTTTATCCGGCATCACTGCCTGGACAGCAGGTTGTGCGCGACGCACTGGCGCTCCAATCCGAGAGCCAACAGTAACATGATTCGCGCATTTGTTGATTACTCGCTCGGCAACAAGCTGCTGGTGCTGGTGATGGCCGCAATACTCATCGGCTGGGGCGCCATCGCCTTCAAAAACCTGCCGGTCGAAGCGTATCCCGACGTCGCAAATAACTATGTCCAGGTGATTACGCAGTGGGCAGGACGCGCCGGGGAGGAAGTAGAACAGCAGGTCACGATTCCTATCGAGGTGCAGATGGCCGGTATCCCGCATCTCGCCACCATCCGTTCCATCTCCGAGTTCGGTCTGTCGGTCGTCACCATGAATTTTGACGACGAATCGCAGAACGACTGGAATCGTCAGAAGGTTCTGGAGCGGCTTTCCTTGGTGAGTCTGCCCAACGCTTTACAGCCGTCCATTGGCCCGGATTTCAGCCCGGTGGGCCAGCTTTATTGGTACACGCTCCAGAGCACGAATCCTCAATACGATTTGATGGAACTGAAATCGCTGCAGGATTGGGTTATCCGCAAAGAGCTCAAGTCGGTGCCGGACGTGGTCGATGTCTCGAGCTTTGGCGGCGTGACGCGCGAATACCAGGTGCAAGTCTCGCCCGACAAGCTCGTCTCCTATGGACTGGGAATTGGCCAACTCGAGCAGTCGCTCGGCAATAACAACATGAACGCAGGCGGCAGCTTTATTCAGGCCGGCGACCAGCAGGTGAATGTCCGGGAAGTGGGTTTGTTTCGCAACGTCAAAGATATCGGCCAGACGGTGCTCAAGAATCAGAACGGCACAGCTATCGTGGTCCGTGACATCGGGTTCGTAACGCAAGGACCCAAGATCCGGCTGGGACAAATTGCCAAAGCGGTGCATCGTAAGGATGGCGCGATCGTTGATGATCCGGACGCCGTCGAGGGTATCGTGCTTCTTCGGAAGGGCGCCAATGGAGACGCCATGCTCGCGGCCCTTCACGAGAAGGTCCAATATCTGAACACGCATTTTCTTCCGCCGGGCGTGAAAATCGTTCCGTTTCTCGACCGCAGCAATCTGGTGCATTTCACTACCCACACGGTGATGCACAACCTTACGGAAGGAATTCTGCTCGTCTCGATTATTCTGTTCCTCTTTCTGGGCAATTTGCGTTCGGCGTTCATCGTGGTGTTGACCATTCCATTTGCGCTGCTCTTTGCTTCGATCTGTCTCGATCTCAGCAATGTTCCGGCGAATCTTTTGTCGTTGGGCGCGCTTGATTTCGGAATGGTGGTGGATGGCTCGGTGGTAGTTGTCGAAAATGTTCTGCGGCACATCAGCAGTCTGCGGCACGGTGAGCGGACGATCACGGAAATCATCCGCGAGGCCGTGCAGGAAGTGCAGCGGCCCGTGTTCTTCGCGCGCGCCATCATCATTACCGCATACTTGCCGATTTTCACGCTGCAGCACGTGGAAGGACGATTGTTCCGGCCGATGGCTTTGACCGTGGCCTTCGCCTTGTTGGGCGCGCTGCTCTTCTCTCTGTCGATTTTGCCGGTGCTGGCCCTGCTGCTATTTGGCCCGACCACGAAGGAGTGGCGCAATCCGATTCTCGAAGCGCTAATCAAAGGCTACCGGCGGTCGCTCGAATGGTTCATGCGTTCGCTGGGCCACCGGCTGATCGCGATCGGCGTGGCCTGCGGTCTGCTTGCGCTTTCGGTGTCGCTGATGGTTTCGGGGGCGATCGGTTCCGAGTTTCTGCCCCATCTCGATGAGGGCGCTATTTGGGCCCGCGGCACATTGGCGCCCAGTACGGGTCCGGTGGAAGGCGAGCGAGTGATGAAGGAGGCGCGCCGCGTCTTCGCCAGCTTTCCCGAGGTGACGCAAGTGGTCAGCCAGGTAGGAAGGCCAGACGATGGCACCGACCCCTCGCTCTTTTCGAACACCGAGTATTTTGTCGACCTGAAACCGAAAGAACAATGGCGTCCGGTATTCGGCGAGAACAAAGAAGAACTCATTCGCGCTATGGATCGCGAAGTGGAGAAGATGCCCGGCGTCCTCTGGAACTTCTCGCAGCCCATCGCGGACAACATGGAGGAGGCGGTCAGCGGAGTCAAAGGCGAACTGGCGATCAAGATTTTCGGGACCGACCTGAAAGAGCTCGAAGGCAAGGGCGACGAGATTGTCCGGGTGATGCAGACCATCCAGGGCGTGCAGGATCTCGGGCTTTTCCGCGTGATTGGACAGCCGAATTTGAACGTCATGGTCGATCGCTCGCGCGCCAGCCGCTTCGGGTTGAATGTCAGCGACCTTCAAGACGCCATAGAAACGGCGGTCGGTGGAAAGGCCGTGAGCCAGGTGCTCGAAGGGGAGCAGCGCTATGACCTGGTGGTGCGCTATCAACAGGCGTTTCGCGCTTCGAGCGAATCGATAGGCGACATCCGGCTGCTGGCGCCTTCGGGCGAGCGCGTTTCGCTCGCACAAGTCGCGAATATCGAACTCCGCGACGGCGCTTCGCAGATTTACCGGGAGAACAACTCCCGCTATGTCGCGATCAAGTACAGCGTGCGCGGGCGCGACTTGGGAAGCACGGTCGAAGAAGCGATTCGGACGGTAGGCGAAAAGGTAAAACTGCCGCCTGGCTATCATCTCGAGTGGGCGGGCGAGTATGCGAGCGCCAAGCGGGCCAACGCGCGCCTGGCGCTGATTGTGCCGATCACCGTCGCGGGAATATTTTTCCTTTTGTATTCCATGTTCAAGTCGTTCAAGTGGGCCGCGCTTGCCATGGTCAGCCTTGCGTTATCGCCGATCGGCGCGCTCTTTGCCCTCTACTTCACGGGAACGCATTTCAGCGTTTCTTCGGGAATTGGAACGTTGGCGTTGTTCGGAGTCGCGGTCGAGACCGGCGTGATCATGATTGAATACATCAATCAGCTGCGCGCCCGCGGCTACGGCATCGAAGAAGCGGCATTGGAAGGCGCGGTTTTGCGATTGCGCCCGATCATGATGACGATGCTGGTAGCCACACTAGGGCTGCTTCCAGCCGCGATTTCAAACGGCATCGGTTCCGATTCACAAAAGCCGTTCGCGATCGTGATTGTCGGCGGATTGAGCGCCACGCTTCTGCTCAGTGTCTACGTGCTGCCGACGATTTATACATGGATTGCGCGGGAAGGCGATGTGCTGCCGGCGTATCATCCGGGGTTGAGCGAGCCGGAATAACAAGCCGGGACGTCAGGACCGATTACCGCCAAAGATTCGCTGAAAAAACTGTTTCCAGTGCCATTTTTTTTCCTGGCACTCGGGAGAAGGCGCATAGTTTACCGTCCGCGCGCCACGGTCGACGCCGAGCGATTGCAGCTCCGCGCCGTCGGCTTTTACGTTCACGGTGACGAAAGACTTGCAGCCCTCGACGTTAGCGATTCTCCATGGGGAAGTTGCTTTGGTCTTCGGACCCCAATCCTCCATGAAGCGGCCAAAGTCGTAGTTCCGGCACGGATGTGCCTCCGTGCAGCCCCAGGTCGCATAAGCGGCTTTGTAATCGTGCGCGTTCACCTGGGCCAGAAAGTGTTCGACGGTTTTCTTTTCGGACCGATTGTGCAGCAGCAGATAGGCAACCAAGCTCAAAATAAGCGCAGCCACCACGCCCAGAATAATGAACTTGACGATGCGGTTGCGGTGTTCTTCGCCCGCTCCGTAATTTTGCAGATACCCGCCCATTGCACTACTTCAGCGGGTAGGCCTTGTCATAGGCGGCCGTCGCCGCCGCAGTGATTTCCAATGTGGGTTTGTAGTAGAGCGTATTGGTTACATCAATCACCACGTCGAGCCCTCGCTCCTCCGCGATCTTCTTAACTACTTCAGTCATCTGCCGCCCGGCCTTTCCAAGAACGTCCTGCCGCTCGGCATTGACGTCAGCCTGTAGATCTTCCCCGAGGCGCTGCAGTTGCTTTTGTTTTTGGGTGAAGGTGGCTTGAAGATCCGCTTCACGAGCCGGTGCCAAGTTGGGCGCAGCCGCTTGTTGCTGAATGGTCTGAAGCTCGCGCTGCAGGTTCTCGATTGCCTGCTGACGCGGCCGGTACTTGGCTTCCAGAGCCGTCTGGGCCTTTTTGATCTCCTCGGTATCGGCAACCGCTTTCTGTGCGTTGATGATGGCCACCTTGGCCGGCGAGGGAGTTTGCGCTACCGCAAGACCCGCGATAACGAATAGGAGCGGAACGCTCCGAAGTTGCGAATACATTTACCTTGTCCAGACTCCTTTTTTAACGCGCACAACGGGCGTCAAACGACCTGTGCGCTCCTGTAAGCAAACAGACTAGCAGATTACGCCACGATGCGACCGTCCGCCCCTATAGTAAGGACGCGGTCGCGCCAGTGGACTTTCCTTCCGGCATAAGACGCAAGCCAGACGGCAAACGAGTACAAATCCCAGACAGGAGAGAGTACGCAAGAGTCCGCGGCAAGGGTGCTGCGCAGCACAAAGGCTCCGCTGATAAAAGCAGACGCAATCCGCAGCGTGAGTAGGACCGATAGCGGCAGCCAAGCGCCCGAGACTGCCGCGATGGCTGCCCACAACCCCGCATGTGTAACCGGCAGACCGGCATGGCCGGCGCCTTTGGACAAGCGAATGGTCCGCGCCCAGCGCAGCTGATGCCGCCAGATTCCACCCCAGGTCGCGTCGCCGAGTGAGGTTTCGACCACGTAGTGGGAAAGTATGGCGCGCATTCCAAGACTCGTAATCCGCTTAGCAAGCTGGTAATCGTCGGCCAGATAGCAAGCCAACGTTTCGAATCCGCCGGCGCGCTGGAGATCCGCCGCGCGGAAGGCGAGGGTCGAGCCGAGGCCGAATTCGCGAACACCCAGGAATTGCGCCACGAGCGTGCTGGGCATGAAATCGGTCATGATGCCGAGCGCCTCCCAGGCCGCAGGCAGATTGTGAGCCTTCACGCGATACAGGCAGGTCACGACGCCTACTTTGGGATCCGAAAGCGGGGCCGTTACGGCGGATACGTAGTGCGCGTCGACCTTGATATCGCTATCGTTGACGACCCAAATCGGGTGACGGGCGTGGCGGGCCAGTTCTTCGAGAATTCCGACTTTGCCGTTGGGCGCCGGACGGCTCCCCACGATGAGCCGAATGGGTGCAGATGGAAATTCACGCTGCAATCGGCGGACCTCGGTAGCGGCGGAGTCGGTTTCCTCGGCGACTCCAAACAAAACCTCGAACGCCGGATGCTCTTGCTGGACCTGTGAAACGAAAGCTGGGTACGTGTTCGGATCGAGACCGCGCAATGGCTTCAGCACGGAAATTGCAGGTGGGCCTTGCTGGGGGTTCGCCTTTCGATTTCGCAGATGCAGGAGCGCGCTTAGAATAGCCAGGCACTGGTACAGCGCGGCAGGCAGAAAAATCAGCCAGTAAAGACGCACTGGAACGCTGCTATCGCGCGAGCAGGAGCACGCCGCCCATCACCAGCAGTGCGCCGGCGGCGCGGCGCTTGCCCACATCTTCTTTGAGCACGAGTTTGGCCAGCACGGTTTCGAGCACAAAGGTAGCCGCCGAAGCCGGTACCGCGAAACTGAGCGGCGCGGTCTGCACCAAAGCCATGAACGCGAAAAAGGAAACGGCCATGCAAGCGATCCCGAGCAGCAGATACCTGCGGCTCGCGATAATCCGCAGCTAAACGGGCCAAGCCGCGCGCGCCCACTGACTGCTCGCCGCTGCGCTTCATCTCATAACTTTGCAGCAGATCACCCAGCACCGTCGCCACCACGATCACGCCTAACAGCAGCCAGTTCATTCGCGCGACTCCGTTTTCTGCGCGGTGAGGCCGACGAGCGAAGTACCCGCAAAAATGAGAAACACTCCCATCCAGCGAGCCGTACTCACGGATTCTTTCAAGAACCATGCGCCTAACAACGGCCGCAAGAATGTAGCCGGTGCCGGTCATGGGAATAATAAAGCTCAAGTCCGCCCAACTCAGTAGGGCCATACGCGTCAGCAGCCAGAGAATGAGTAACGCTATGCCGAACGCCACATAAGGATTGAGCATGGCCTTAACGTAATTGAGGGGATTCCAGGCAAGCGATTGGGCGAAATGCTTCATCCCCCAAGCCAGGCTCAGGTTCCCAACCGCATTCAAAAGGATTACGGCAGCCACGAGAACCAACGTGCGCGTTTTGGACGTGCGCGCCGTCAGATCAATCTCCCGTGCTGAGAACCGCCGGCCGTTCCTTCTGCTCTCCCTGCTCTTTCACGTACAGCTTGCGTTTACGGCGCAGCGCCAGGTATTCCTTGGCTTCCTTGTAGAGGCGCTTGCGCTCGGAATTATCGAACAACGCTTTGCCGATCAAACGCAAAGCGACTTTTGGCCGGAAATAAAATTCGCTGTAAAAACGTTCCACCCATTCGACCAGCTCACCTTTATCCAAGCCAGGATATTGATAATTCGGAAGCTGGTGGCCGGCTTCATCGGTCATCGCGGAATCAATGGTAATCAATCCGTTCTTTTTGACGTGATCGTAAAACTCGGTGCCGGGATAGGGATGGCCGAGAGAGACTTGAATGGTCTCGACATCGAGTTCCTTGGCGAAATCGATGCTTTTGCGAATCGTTTCGCGCGACTCGCCGGGAAGCCCGACGATGAAATCGCCGTGTATCTCGAGCCCGAGCTTTTTGCAATTTGCCGTGAAGCGGCGCGCCATGTCGATCGTGGCGCCCTTCTTGATGTTTTTCAGAATCTGCTGGTCGCCCGATTCATATCCCACGATCAGAAGCCGGCAACCGGCCTCCTTCATGGCCTTCAAGCGTGTCGTAATCCGTGGTCACGCGCGAAGTGCAGCTCCAGGTGAAGTTCAGCTTCTTGAGCTTGGAGCACAGTTCGATCGTGCGCGCCTTCTGGTAATTGAAAGTATCGTCGTCGAAGAAAATCTCTTTCAGGCCCGGGAAATTTTCAAGCGTCCAGCGGCACTCGTTCACGATGTCGTCAGACGACCGCAACCGCCAGCGATGGCCCGAGTGGGTCTGCGGCCACAGGCAAAACGTACACTGCGCGGGACATCCGCGGCTCGTATAGAAAGAAATATATGGATGCAGCAGGAAAGGAACGTTATAGCGCCGGAAATCCAGATCGCGCTTGTACACCTTGCTCACCCAGGGCAGCGCATCGAGATCTTCGATCACCGGTGCGTCGGGATTGTGCTGAAAGTCGCCGTTTTTCCGGAAGACCACGCTCGGAATTTCAATGAGCGGCTTGCCCATGGCGAAATCGCGAATAGCGTAGTCGAACTCTTTCTTCACCACAAAATCGATGGCGGTGGATGCCCGCAGGCTCTTTTCCGGCTCAATCGTTACGGGAGGTCCAACAAACGCTACTTTGAGCTTTGGATTGACGTCCTTCATCATGCCGGCGATTTTCACGTCGACATTAAAGCCGGGCGTAGAAGTGAACAGCACCAGCAATTCGTAATCGGATGCCATCGCGGCGGTCTGATCGATCGAGACCTTGTGCGGCGGGGCGTCCAACACTTTGCTGTCGGGAATAAGGCCGGCCGGATAGCACAGCCAAACGGGATACCAGTACGATTCGATTTCTCGAGATGCCGGCCAACGCGAGCCCGCACCGCCGTCAAATCCCTCAAAAGAGGGGGGGTTTAAAAAAAGCGTTCTCATGCAATAGGCGAGCCGAAGCCGGCAACCTCCAGTTTACTCGACCCTTGCCTAAGCAAGAGTTTAGGATTGGCCGGCAATCTCTTCAGCCTGATCTTGCGGAACGCTTGAGTAGTTCACGTACAACTCCACAGTGCCCACAATGCGGGTGTGTATGACGCTGTTCATGCGGGCCGGCACGGAAACCCCGTTGCGAATCGCGAAGGCGCGTTCGAAGTCTACCTTTTTGAAGAAAATGCTCGGGTTCTTCACCAAACGGCCCTTTTCATAGACCGGCAGATAGGAACTCGCATCGAGCCACAACTCACCTTTGAACAGGCCCACGCGCTTCTTGCGAGGCACAAGCTGGAATACATAGGCTTGCTGGCCGTTATCCGTTTGCTTCTCGCCTTTGAACTTGAATTTGTAGTTGGCGGGCGAAAGCGTCAGCCGAGCATCGCCCTGGCCTTGCTGGTCGGCTTGCAGGTAGCGCGCGATCACGTCTTTCTTGACGGTATTGTCACCCTGAAAACCCAGCACGCGGTAAGTGATACGGCCTACGTTTGACATTACACGCAGCGCCCGCAAGCTTCCTTGTTTCCGCAATCTAGGCACGGACGCATTAATATCCAACAACATGGAGGGATCTCCATGCTGGCTTTGCACATGCGCCGCTTCCAGGTATTTAGTAATGATAGCCGCGCTGGCCGGCTCTAACGTGTCGTCGAGCCGCCCGCAGGCCCACTGCGGCTTATACCGCCGAGCACAACTATCGCAGCCAAATTTCTGAATTTCAAAGCAATCTCTCTTGTAGTCCCAAAGCGGAGCAATCTTTGTACCAACTTAACAGATCGTCCCATCTGTGCCCTTTGATGATCGATACGGAGGCAGAAGTTGCAATGTTCCCGCAAGATTAAGATAAAAAGACCTTTATGCGCCGTGATTATCACAAATGGTACAGCCCTCGGCTGGACCGCCACATGGAACTCCTGACATTCGGCGGCGCCGGCCTGCCGGTGGTGGTCTTTCCCCCGGAACGCGGCCGGTTTTTCGATTATGAAGACCACGGCATGGTCCAAGCCCTCTCAGGTAAGATCGAGGCCGGCCAATTGCAGCTATTCTGCGTGGATAGCGTGGACGCCGAGAGTTGGCTGAACCGCGCCGTCCACCCGCACGAACGCCTGGCGCGGCATCTCGCTTACGAGAGTTATGTCCTTTATGAGGTGGCGCCCCTGATGAAAAAATTGAGCGGCGCCCCGCAGATCGGCGCCGCCGGGTGCGGTCTGGGCGCCTACCACGCTTTCAACTTCGCAATGAAGCACCCGGACCTCACCTCCAGTTCGATCGCCATGAGCGGCTGCTTCGATATGCGGCGATTTATGGATGGTTTCAATTCGAATGAATTCTACTTCAATAACCCCGTGGACTATCTGCCCAATATGAACGACCCCTGGTTTCTCGAGCGCTACGCAAAGATGCGGATTGTTTTCGGCGCGGCGGACCGCGACACCTGTCTTGCCGAAAATGTTCGCATGAAAGAAATTCTTTTGAAGCGTGGCATTCCATGCTGGCTGGATGTCTGGGGAGACGAAGAAAGCCGCGGTTGGCCGCTCTGGCAACGCATGGCGGTAAAATTCTTCTAACAACGCGCTAGCAGCGGAGGTGAAGATGCCAAAGATCGGGATCGTCTACGGAATGGAAAGCAGCTTTCCATCCGCCGTAGTGGACAGGATCAATGGCAAGCAGATACCCGGCGTGCTTGCCGAGCACATCCGCGTGGGGGAAATCCGGATGGCGGAGCCGAGCGGCTATGCCGTTATCATCGACCGTATTTCACATGCGATTGAGTTCTACCGCTCTTATCTGAAAAATGCCGCGCTCGGCGGCACTGCGGTGATAAACAATCCGTTCTGGTGGAGCGCCGACGATAAATTTTTTAACTACGCGCTGGCCTCGCAGTTGGGCATTGCCGTTCCGAGAACAGCGATCCTGCCGCACAAAATGCACCCTCCGGGAACCACGGCTCAAGCCATGCGGAATTTGAAATTTCCCCTGAACTGGGAAGAGGTCTTCGAGTATGTCGGCTTCCCGGCTTTTCTCAAACCGCTCAGCGGGGGCGCATGGAAGCACCACTATGAGGTCGCATCTCCCCAGGAATTTTTTGAGGCGTACGATCAGACCGGATCGATGTGCATGTGCTTGCAGGCCACCGTGAAATTCGAGGAATGTTTTCGCTGCTATGTGATCGGCCAGGAAAAGGTGCGCGTCATGCCATACGACCCCAAGCAACCTCACCACTTGCGCTACGCCCAAACCGGAAAGACAGCCGCGCCGGCTACCCACGATCGAATTGTGAACGACGCACTGACGCTTTGCCGAACCTTGGGCTATGACTTCAACGCGGTGGAATTTGCCGTGCAAGATGGCGTGCCTTACGCGATCGATCTTCTAGATCCCGCCCCCGATGCCGACATTCATTCTCTTGGGGAAGCGAACTTCGAATGGATTGTGGAGAATATGGCAAAGTTAGCCATCGACCAAGCGCTCGCGTTCACGCCGGGCCGACGCCCGACTCCATTGCCGTGGGGCCATTTTATGAAGAGCAAGGCAGCGAGCGGCGGCAATGGCGATTGATGCGAATGCGGGCAAACCCGCAGATCCCCTCCATCTCACTAATATTCCCCGCTTGGTAGCCAGCTACTACGCACTGAAGCCAGATCCCTCAGTAAGCGAACAGCAAGTCGCGTTCGGCACGTCCGGGCACCGCGGCTCCTCGCTGAAATCCGCTTTCAATGAGGATCACATTCTCGCGATCACCGAATCGATCTGCCGGTATCGCCAGGAAAACGGCGTCAACGGACCTCTGTTTCTCGCGATGGATACCCACGCGCTCTCCGAGCCGGCGTTCATCACCGCGCTCGAAGTTCTGGCTGCGCACCAGGTTGAGGTGATGGTCGATCTGGACGGCGGCTACACCCCGACACCGGCCCTCTCGCGCGCCATTTTGCAGTACAACCAGGGACGCAAGGACGGTTTGGCCGATGGCATCGTGATTACGCCGTCACACAATCCGCCGGACGACGGCGGGTTCAAATACAATCCACCAAACGGCGGCCCCGCGGACACCGGCGCAACGAAATGGATTGAAAATCACGCCAACGCGCTACTCCGGGAAGGAACGCAGCGGCTTCCGCGCATCCTTTACGAAAAAGCGTTGCGAGCGGCGACCACACATCGCTACGACTACGTTTCGAATTACGTGAATGAGCTGGGCGCCGTGATTGATATGGAGGCGCTCGCGGCGGCGCGCCTGAATCTGGCCGTCGATCCGCTTGGCGGGGCCGGCGTCGCGTACTGGCCGCGAATCGCCGAACGCTACGGGCTGCAGCTGACCGTGGTCAATCAACAGGTTGATCCGACATTCCGTTTCATGCGCCTCGATTGGGACGGCAAGATCCGCATGGACTGTTCCTCGCCCTATGCCATGGCTTCGCTGATCGCCCTGAAAGATAATTTCGACGTTGCCTTTGCCTGCGACACGGATCACGATCGCCATGGAATCGTGACCCGCAGTGCGGGATTGCTCAATCCCAATCACTACCTTGCGGTCGCGATCGACTATCTCTTTCGCAACAGGCCGGGCTGGCGCGCCGATTCGGGCGTCGGCAAGACGCTGGTCTCGAGCAGCATGATCGACCGCGTGGCCGGCCGCCTTGGCCGCCGCTTGATGGAAGTGCCGGTCGGTTTCAAATGGTTCGTCGATGGGCTGCTCGATGGCTCGCTCGGATTCGGTGGCGAGGAAAGCGCCGGCGCGTCTTTTCTCAAGAGAGATGGCGGCCCGTGGAGCACCGATAAAGACGGCCTGATCCTGGGACTGCTTTCCGCCGAGATCACCGCCAAACTTGGAAAAGATCCGGGCGAATGCTACCGCGATTTCACCAAAGAGTTCGGCGACCCGGTGTACGAGCGCATCGACGCGCCAGCCTCGCGCGAAGAAAAAGCCATTCTGCAAAAACTTTCACCCGAGCAGGTCTCCGCCCAGGAATTGGCCGGCGAGAAAATCGAAGCCAAACTCACCACCGCTCCCGGAAACGGCGCTCCACTCGGCGGCCTGAAAGTGACAACGAGGAATGGCTGGTTCGCGGCGCGGCCTTCAGGCACCGAGGATGTTTACAAGATCTATGCAGAAAGCTTTCTCGGCAAAGACCACTTGCGGCGCATTCAAGAAGAAGCGCGCGCAGTAGTTACGAAAGCCTTTCAGACCGTGGCTTCCGCGAAAGCGTGACCACACCCGTTGAAATAAATTTAAGTCTTTGGTGGACCTGAAGGGATTCGAACCCTTGACCTCTTCCATGCCATGGAAGCGCGCTCCCAACTGCGCCACAGGCCCATTCGGCCGGGGTTTTACGTCCTGAGAATACCATACCCTTTGTGCAGCGTTCCGCTGAGTTCCTCTCAGAAAAAGAATTTGAGATTTAATTTTTAATAGTATTGACTCAGCAGCGAATCAAGGGCACAATCGAACGGTTGGAAGAGACAGTTCACGGTCCTTTCATACTCCAAAAAGTTGCATGGGCAAATTCGCCGCATCACCATTCAACGCTTTGCTGCAAGAAGCTTCTCTTGCGCATGCCGACAGTCCCTCCCGTCCATTGACAGGCGCCAATCCTGTTTTTTCCGACGATCTGGTTCACGAGTTGCGCCAGCCTCTAGGCGTCATCGATTCGCTCGCCTATTACCTCGAACTTACAGCTACGGATGAAAAGAGTTGTTGCCACCTGCAGCGCATCCGCGCAATGGTGGCGCAAACGAATCACATTCTCGAGCGAGCGGTCGAACGCGAAGAACCCTCCCTCGAGCCAGAGCTTGTAAGTTCTTAATCGGCCTCTCCCTTTCGAAGCGCCTGCGGCAAAAATGCCACAATCCAGGCGACTCGCTGGGACATCCGTTGCAGTATAGACACACCAAGCGGATCACAACCCGCTTCTAATCAAATAATTACAGGCTTCGGTTTGCACTCCCTGATATGCTGGGCATGTCGCATGGCCTATGAAACGACGATTGGGCGCCCGCTCGAAGTAGAAGGCGTTGGCCTGCATCATGGCGCCCCGGTTACTCTCCGTATTACCCCGGCGCCGCCGGCTACAGGTATCGTTTTCATTCGTACGGATTTGGATGGCACACGCGTGCCGGCGAGTTGGCAATTCGTCGAGCGAGTGAGTTACGCCACCAGCCTGATGCATCCCAAAGGCATCTTCATCTCTACCACTGAACATCTTCTCAGCGTGTTGTATGGGATGGGCATCGACAACGCGTTCATCGAATTAAATAATCTGGAGTTGCCGATTCTCGATGGCAGCGGCTTGCCGTTCATCCAGCTTTTAAGGAGCGCGGGCCGGAAAGAATCGCGGCGGCCGCGGCGCTATATGAAGATCGTGCGGGAGGTTCGCGTGGAATCGGGCGGCAAATCGGTGGCGATCCTGCCGTCCGATACGTTTGAGCTGCGCTGCCATAGTTATTTCGATCATCCGCTGGTAGGCGAGCAGAGTTTGGAATTGGAAATTACGCCGGAGCGTTATGCGCGAGAGATCGCGCCGGCGCGCACATTCGGTTTCGAGTACGAGCTAGACCAGATGCGGGATATGGGCTTGATTCGGGGAGCGACGCTCGAAAACGCGATTTGTTTTACGCGCAAGGGCGTTCTGAATCCCGGCGGCTTGCGCTTCCGGGACGAATGCTGCCGCCACAAGGCGTTGGATCTGATCGGCGATCTGGCGTTGATCGGACGTCCGCTGCTAGGGTGCGTAGTGGCAAAAAAGGCTGGCCACGCCATGCATGCGGCGCTCGTGAAGAAAGTCATGTCGGACGCATCGCTCTACGAAATTGTCACGCGAGAGCGCACGCCCGCTCGTGCGCCCGAGGTCGTTGCCGCGCTAATGTCGTAGCTGTTGCGCTGGCTGCCAAACGCCCTAACCTTTTTTCGGCTGGGTTCCTCGCCCATCCTGGTCTGGCTTTTATTGCAGCGCTGGTATCGCGCAGCGTTGCTTCTAGCGCTCGTAGCGGGCCTTACCGATTGGTTCGATGGATACGCGGCCAGGCGGCTAGGAACGAGCGGCGGCAAGACGGGCATAGGCGTCCTGTTCGATCCTTTAGCGGACAAGGCGCTGCTCGTTACATTATTTGTGGCGTTGGGTGTGCTCCGCCTGATTCCGTTCTGGATGTTGAGTCTCGCGATTGGCCGGGACCTGATCATCCTCGGGGGAGCGTTGTTATTGCGGATTTTTCGAGGCAAGCAGCGCTTCGTACCTTCCACACTTGGCAAAGTCAGTACGTTTTTCCAGATCGTCTTGGTTCTGCTGGTTCTGCTCGCGGCGGCTTTTCCGTACCAACTTTTTCGATGGCTCAGCTACCTCGCTCTTTTGCTGGCCGCCATTTTCACAGCGCTGAGCGGAATGGATTATATTCGGCTGGGCATCCGGATAGCGCGCCGGAGGATTGACGGGACTCCGGGCGGGGAGTAGCCTGTAGACATGGAGCCGGGCGTCGAAATATTTGTGCCAGCGCGTGTCTATGCGCGCGTGGGCTGGGTGACCCTCGCGGGCTCCTTGCTTTGCGTGCTGGCCGCGGTTCGCGAGCCGTTTGCGCTGATCCCCGCTCTGGCATTCGCTGGCGGCGCCGCCGCGCTATTCTGGCTGGCCGCGCGGCCTCCGATTCGTATCGGCGAAACGCAGTTTAATGTAGGCGAACGCGCCATCGCATGGCGGGAGATTCGCGAAATCAATCGCAGCCGTTTTGTTTCGCCTCTGGTGCTCCGGCTAAGGCTTACAAATTCCAGGCAGAAGACGCTAGTCTACCCGGGGGAACCGGAGCAAGTGCAGCGGCTGCTGATCGAACTCCGCCGTAATTCCCAATTGGCGACCTTCGATGGAGTGACCTACCGCGATTACTGGACCTGGTGTACGTTGAATGCACCGCACGGCCACAATCCGTTGCTTGAGCAGCCGGTGCGAATGTTCAGCACAGAGGACGAGGCGGAAGTGGAGCGGCTCTATCAGAAGTTGAAAACGGTGGGACGGCTGGACGCCCGCACTCCGGAGGCTTCCTCGGGTTCCGACAAAGACTAGCGCGTCACCCGCACCCCGCCCCCGCACGCGATGTTAAAAACGTTATCGACCCTTTGGCCCTACGTGCGCCGCTACCGAAAGGGCCTCACGCTGGGCATCGGCGCGCTCTTGATGAAGGATGCGCTCCTGGCTGCGCTCCCGCTCGTCATCAAGAACGGTATCGATTCGCTCATGAGCGGATTTCGCCTCAGCCTGGTACTTCAGTTTGCCGGGCTATTGATCGGTTTGTCAGCGCTCAAGGGCCTGTTCCAGTACTGGATGCGGGTCATCATTATCGGCATCTCGCGCGACATCGAATTCGATCTGCGCAACGATCTGTTTCGTCATCTGGTGGCCCTCTCGCAGGATTTTTACGGCCGGTACCGGACGGGCGACATCATGGCGCGCAGCACCAACGATCTGAACGCCGTGCGCATGATGCTCGGACCGGGGATCATGTACTGGACCGAAACGAGCGTAACGTTGATTCTCTCGGTCGCGGTGATGCTGCATACGGATGTGCATTTGACGTTGATGGCGCTCGCGCCGGCGCCGCTGGTGTCAGTCGCTGTCATCGTGTTCGGGCGCCGCATTCATGCGCGCTTCGAACATATCCAGAAAATGTTTTCGGACATCAGCAGCCGCGTGCAGGAGAATCTGGCAGGCGTTCGCGTCGTGCGCGCCTATGCGCAGGAGGAGGCGGAAGTATCGGAATTCGAGCGGCTGAATCTCGACTACGTTCGCGAAAACATCGGATTGGCGCGTATTCAAGGGCTGTTCATGCCGCTGCTGCAGGCTCTGATCGGCTTCACGTTTTTACTGGTGCTATGGACCGGCGGCCGGCAGTTGTTGCAAGGCCGCATCAGCATGGGCACCTTCGTGATGTTCAACACCTACATGGGCATGCTGATTTGGCCCATGATCGCGTTTGGCTGGGTCGTCAACCTGATGCAGCGCGGCACGGCGTCGCTCGATCGCATCAACGAAATACTCGAGGAGCGCCCGTCAATCGCGAGTCCGGCTGCTGCGCCCGCGCGGGCTAGCGAGCATTCCGCGGAGATTCGATTTCGCGATGTCTTCATGACGTTCAGTCAACGCCGCGATGCGCTCGCGGGCGTGGATCTTACGATTGCCGCCGGCGAAACGGTCGCGGTGGTGGGCCATACAGGCAGCGGCAAGACCACGCTGGTCAACCTTGTACCGCGTTTGTTCGATCCTACGTCGGGCGCAGTCGAAGTCGGGGGAGTGGATGTGCGCCGCTACGATCCCGAAGAATTGCGCCGTCAGATCGGCTTCGTTCCACAGGAGACGTTCCTATTCAGCGCGACGCTCGCGGAAAATATCGCCTGGGGCATAACTGACGCAAGCCCGGACGAGATTCGCCGGGCCGCGGAAGTGGCCGGCCTCGCGACCGATATAGAGTCCTTTCCCAAGGGATTGGATACGATGATCGGGGAGCGCGGATTGACACTTTCGGGCGGACAGAAGCAGCGCGCCGCGATTGCGCGGGCCATTCTCCGCAATCCGCGTATCCTGATTCTGGACGATGCGCTTTCGAGCGTCGACACATTGACGGAAGAGAAGATCCTGAATGAACTGGCGAACGTAATGCGCGAGCGCACCACGATTCTGATTTCTCATCGCGTCTCCACCGTACGAAACGCCAATCGGATTATCGTGCTCGATCACGGCAGTGTGGTAGAAGTTGGTACGCACGAGGAATTGCAGCGGCGCGGCGGATACTACGCCGAGCTGTACCAAAAGCAACTGCTCGAAGAAGAACTGGAGGCGATCTGATCATGTTTGATGCAACCCGGCGAAGCTTTCTCGGTAAGACTGCGGGCGCCGCTGCACTTGCCGCTGCCGGCGGCAAGCTGGCCGCGCAGGAGTATCGCATGGGCGGGGCCGATCTGAAACTCGGCATCGCGTCCTACTCGTTCCGCAAATTTTCGCGCGAGAAGGCAATCGAGATGACGAAGGAGTTGGGGACGCCGTACCTCAACGTCAAAGACTTCCATCTGAAGCTGGACAGCACTCCGGAAGAGATCGACGCCGCCAAGAAGGAGTTTGCGGATGCGGGCATCACGCTCGTCGGCTGCGGCAACGTCAGCTTCAACAAGGACGACGACGCGGACATGCGCAGCAAAATTCGAATATGCCAAGCGCGCCGGATTCCCGCTGATTGTTTGCGCGCCTACCGCCGTTACGCTTCCGAAACTCGAAAAGTTCGTTAAGGAATACAACATCAAAATCGCGGTTCACAATCACGGACCGGAGGACAAGCATTTTCCCACTCCGCAAAGCGTGCTGAAGGCAGTCAAGAATATGGATCCGCGCTGCGGCCTTTGCATGGATATCGGGCACACTTCGCGAACAGGCGTGGACATTGTCGAATCCATTGTCGAAGCGGGCCCGCGCCTGCTCGATATGCACACTAAGGATCTAGCCGACCCGATGGTGAAGGAGAGCCAAGTGCCGGTAGGCGACGGTAAGCTGCCGATTCCGCGTATTTTTGCTCAACTGATCAAGATGAAGTACAACGGCTGCGTAAATCTGGAGTACGAGGTCCAAGCCGACAATCCCCTGCCGGGCATGAAGAAGAGTTTCGCGTATATGCGCGGGGTTCTGGCGGGAATCCAGACCGCCAAGTATTCGGCATAGGCAAAACCGTTTAATGTAGCGCCGCCTCCGGGATTTCGAGCAGCGTTCGAGTTCCTTGGCCTGGCGTACTTTCGATTGCGAACCGGTAGTGTACTCCGAACAGCACGCGCAGCCGCTCATTCACGTTGCTGACGCCAATGCCCGATTCAAACAGCGTTCCAAGTTTCGATTCTGGAATGCCGATGCCGTCGTCCTCGATCAGGATGTGCAAACGCGTACCCTCGAGCCAGGTACGGAGCCGGATCGTTCCGCCATCGAGCTTGCCGGCCAGGCCGTGCCGGATGGAGTTTTCAACGATCGGCTGGAGAATCATGCTCGGCACCAGGCGGTCCAGCGTGTCGGGGCCGATCTCCTTCTGGAATCGAAGCTTTTCGCCGAAGCGCACCATTTCGATTGCGAGATAGTCGTCGATAAACGAAATCTCTTCGCGCAGCGGCGAATAGTTTTCGGTTTTGCGGAGCAGCCGGCGCATGATTTTTGATAGCCGATAAATCATGTTGCGGGCGTTGTTCGGATCGAGCCGGATCAGAGTAGAAATCGAATTCAGGGTGTTGAAAAGGAAATGCGGGTTGATCTGGTTTGTAAGCGCGGCAAGACGCGCTTCGGTCAGCCGGGCGCGCTGCATCTCCAGCAGCCGCTCGGCGCGAAAACTGCTCCAGACGCGAATCGGCAGCGAGACGGCGAACAGCGTGGTGGCGGCGGACGCCACAAAAAGCCAGGAATTCAGCGGTTCTCCGTCGAACAGAAAGAATGTGTTGCGATGGACGAATTGCGCATGCACTCCCCAGCGAAGCAGCTCCGTCAAGGCGACCAGAGCATTGCATGCCACGTTGAAAGCGGCCAATTCGACGACCCGGCGCTGGATGGCAGTGCGGTTCAGCCGCAGCGCCTGCCGCAAAAAACGGTAGAGATTCAGATCGACAAATGGCGAGAAATACCAGATGTCTTCTTTTCGCGGCGCTAAATCGTGCATCAGCGCGCCGATCAAACCAGCCGCCGAAAAAAGCGGCATGGACATCAGCTTGCCAGTGAACATGTCGGGCAGCGACACGCAAATGCCGGTAATGAGCCCGCTGACATAGCCGCCCAGCATTCCGGCAATCAGCGCGCCCTCGAGCGCCAGATCGACGGCTTGATACGTATGATGGCTTAGAATGCGCACTTCGGCGCTAGCGCCAAAAAGGACCGAGAAGATAAAGGCAAGCTGCACGCGGTCGCCGACCGAGCGCTCGTCGCGCAACAGGATCTTCTGAATGCGTTGAAACCGCATCAGGATGCTTGCGATCGAAGCCGAAACGGCCACTTTGATCAGCAGCGCGGCCAATTGCTGTTCGTTGAGCATGAACGGCTTCTATAATAGTGGGTAACATCTGAGCTTCAAACTAAATAAAATCGCTGAAGCGGACTTTCCGAGCCGCTTCGGAGGATTCCGCATATTCGGCTTCGAAGGCGTGCGGGAGAACGAAACGGAAGAGGCTGTGGTTCTCAAACTGGGCGATCCGAGTCCGGGGCGGGGGCCGCTGCTGGTTCGCATCCATTCCCAATGCCTGACGGGCGACGTTTTTCACAGCCTGCGCTGCGATTGCCGCTCGCAGCTCGAATTGGCGCTCGATCAGATCGTGGCGGAGGGGCGCGGGCTGCTGATTTATGAACATCAGGAAGGCCGGGGTATCGGACTTCTGAACAAGCTGCGCGCCTATGAGCTGCAAGACGGAGGTCTGGATACGGTCGAGGCCAACGAACGGCTCGGCTTCGAAGCGGACCTGCGCGATTATGCGCTGCCCGCGGCGATTCTACAATATTTCGGCGTGAAACAAGTGCGGCTGCTATCGAACAACCCGGATAAGGTTGCGGCGCTCGAAAGCGCCGGCATCCGGGTAGTGGAGCGAGCGCCGCTAGTGGTTCCGCCGCTCGAAACAACAGCCGAATACCTCAAGACCAAGCGCGATAAATTGGGCCACCTGTTTTAGCCGAGGGCGCTACCATGAGGGAGACTCGGACATGAGCCTGGAAGATGTAGCCAAGCGGGCGAAAGTGTCGTCCGCGACGGTTTCGCGCGTGCTCAACAATCTCGACGTGGTCAAGAGCTCCACACGCGCGCGCGTGGTGAAGGCAATCGCCGAGCTCAACTATCACCCTAATCTGCACGCGCGCACATTGGCCGGAGGGCAGAGCCGCACGCTCGGCATCGTGGTGTCGAACATGGAGAACCCGTTCTTCTTCGACGTCTTTCAAGCTCTCGAATCGGACGCCCATGCGCATGGCTATGAAGTCGTGGCGGCCAATACCGGCTATGAGGCCGAGCGCCTGGTTTCGAGTATTCGCCTGATGATGGGCCGCCGGGTCGCCGGTCTGGCCGTGATCGTTTCGGAAATGGATGCAGCCTTGAAGACCGAGCTGGCGCAAGGCGATATGCCGGTGGTGTTCTATGACGTCGGCACGCCGGGAAAGAACAGCACCAACATACGCGTGCAGTATCGCAAGGGAATCGAGAAGATCGTTCAGTATCTCCATAATTTGGGACATACGCGCATGGCTTTCATCGGCCATCATGCAAAGCTTGCGCCGCTCGATGAGCGCAAGAAGGCGTTTCTCGAAACCGTGAAGCGCTACTCGCCGCACCTGGAAATTACGAGTGAAGCCGATGCCGATGGTCCGGAAGGCGGAAGAAAGGCAGCCCGCCAACTTCTGGCCTCCGGTTTCAGGCCGACTGCTATCATCTGCGTGAACGATTTCACCGCCATTGGGGTTTTGCGCGAACTTCGCGATCAGGGCTTGCGTGTTCCACAGGATGTCTCGGTAACGGGCTTCGACAACATCAAGCTTTCGGAATTTTGCTTCCCTGCCCTCACGACCGTTCACATTCCACGCGAGCGCATTGGCCACAGCGTCTTTGAAAGCCTGGTCCCCAATTCCGATCGCCCCGTCGAACCGAATCGCGAGATTTTGATCGACCCGGAATTCGTGGTGCGGGATTCTACGGGGATTGCGCCGACGCCTGACGCGTAGATTTATTTTGTAGCCCGGCGCGGCTTCCAACCATCGACAGTAAGGTATGGAATTCAGACAGCTGGGTCGTTCCGGATTTTCCGTTCCCGCGCTAAGCCTGGGCACGGGCACGTTTGGCGGAGGAAACGACTTTTTCAAAGCGTGGGGATCGAATGATGTGGCCGAGGCGACCCGCCTCGTCGACATCTCGCTGGACGCGGGGCTGAACATGTTCGATACCGCGGACACGTATTCGAATGGCGCGGCCGAAGAGATTCTGGGCAGGGCCATCCACGGCCGTCGCGATCGTGTGATTATCTCCACCAAAGCGGGCTTCCGTTCCGGGGAAGAACCGAACGCGGTCGGCTCTTCGCGCCAGCATCTTATCCGGGCCGTCGAAGGTAGCCTGAAGCGATTACAAACCGACTACATCGACCTTTTTCAAATTCATACGTTCGACGCCCTGACGCCGGTGGAGCAGACTCTGGCCACTTTAGACCACTTGGTCGAGAGCGGCAAGATCCGCTACATCGGCTGCTCGAATTTTTCCGGCTGGCACCTCATGAAGTCACTGGCGGCTTCGGATCGTTACGGCTATAGCCGATACGTGGCACATCAGGCTTACTATTCGCTCATCGGCCGGGATTACGAATGGGAGCTGATGCCGTTGGGCATTGAGCAGGGCGTAGGCGCTGTAGTGTGGAGCCCGCTTGGCTGGGGCAGGTTGACGGGAAAGCTCCGGCGTGGCGCGCCGCCGCCGGCTGTCAGCCGGCTGCAGTCGCAGGCGGTAGTCGAGAAAGGTCCTGTCATCTCGGACGATTATCTTTTCAAAGTGGTCGATGCGATCGACGAAGTAGCCAAGGAGACCAGCAAGAGCGTTCCGCAAATTGCCTTGAACTGGTTGCTGCAGCGGCCCACGGTCGCGAACGTAATCATCGGCGCCCGTAACGAGGAGCAATTGCGGCAGAACCTGGGCGCGGTGGGTTGGAATCTTACTGCCGAGCAGGTTGCGAAACTCGACGCCGCGAGTGCGGTGACCCCGGCTTATCCTTATTGGCACCAGCGCTTGACTCCTGAGCGCATTCCCTTACCGGTATAGAAGGCTTCTGAACAGTCCCCCCATGCCGCCGTCAACCTGGTTCTGAATTGAAGCGTATACGGCTTTGAGATCGGTTTCCTATGATACTCATGTGAATCGCCGAAATTTCTTGCGCAGCTCCGCCGTATGTGCTTCTAATCTTTTCGCTGCCCCCGCCAAAAGAATTCCGGTCATCGACAGCCACATTCACCTGTTTGATGTTTCCCGTCCACAAGGCGTACCTTGGCCTCCGAAAGACAGCTCGATCTATCAGAGCTCGCTGCCGGACGGCTATCGGAAGCTCGCCGCGCCTTACGGCGTCGTGGGTGCGATTGCCATTGAGTGCAGCCCATGGCCGGCCGATAACGAGTGGGTCTTGTCTATTGCAGCCAGAGAACCGATTATCGTGGGCGCTATCGGAAACCTGGAACCCGGCGCGGCGGATTTTGGCCAGCGCTTGGAGAAGCTTCACAGGAACCCTCTTTTCCGGGGCATTCGCTATGGAAATCTATGGGGCCGCGATCTCGGCAACGAAATTTCAAAATCCGAATTTATTGCGGGTCTCAAGCTGCTGGCCGGCGCCGGTCTGGTGCTCGACACAGCGAATCCTACGCCAGCGCTGATGCAAGCGGTTGTGCGGGTGACCGATCGGGTCCCAAATCTCGGAATTATTCTCGATCACTTGCCCGAGTTGGCTCCGGCCCGCGATTCCGATCTGCGATTGCTCGCTGCGCGGCCGAACGTCTTCGCCAAAATTTCTGGAATTGTGCGGCGTGCCGGAGGGCGTGTGCCGCTCGACCTGAACTTCTATCGCGACCGGTTAGACCACATCTGGGACGTATTCGGACCGGACCGGCTACTGTACGGCAGCGATTGGCCGAACAGCAAACAGTTCGCGTCGTACGCAGACATTTTCAAACTCGCGCAAGATTTTCTCTCCTCGAAGGATCCCGCCACCGTCGAAAAGATCTATTGGAAAAATTCGCTGAAGGCGTATCGTTGGATACACCGCGATCGAAGCCAGCCGTCTTAGGGTAGCGTGACCGCTTCGGCGCTTCCCGCATACAGCGCATTGAACAGCAGCTTGAACGTGCCGTGGCTCTGGCCCCGAAACGTAACTTCCGGGCCCATCAGAAACAGCTTGCCCCGGCCGAGCGACGCTTCCGCGACAGCCGTTCCGCCATCCAAATACTCCTGGCCCCAAGCCCATCCACTCACGAGCGGCTTCGCGCCAGTAAACCAGGCGACGGCGGAAACGCCCCGTAATGGTGCGTCCGGGCGCAGCTTGAACACCGGACTGTTGTCGAAGAAAACGACCGTTTGTTTCGGCATTCCATAAGCAAGCGGGTTGCTGTTATCGACGTCAACCTTGAGCAGCGAGCCAGGAATATAATATTTTTCGCGCGGCGCTGTAACGTATTTTTCGATCGGAACATCGAGCCAATCCGCCATACGAATAGAGCCGCTCCCGACGCTAACGACCGCCCCGCCGGCTTCGATAAATCTCTTCAGTTGCGGCAGCGTTCTGCCTTCCGTAATATGGCCCAGCCACGGACGATATTTTTCCGGGATCGTATCGGGTGCCGGTTGCGCGATATCGGGAGAGCCGGTATCCGGAAATACCAGCACGTCGAAACGCTCTTTCAAGCCGCCGGCATCGAGCGTCTGCGGATACACCAGCTCAAATGGAAACTCGTATTGCTCGAAGAGCCACCGGTCCCAACCGGAGGCAATCGAGCCGCCGTATCGATCGTATAAGCCAATCCGAATCGGCTTCAGCTTCAGCGCCGGTTCGGCAGGCTCTTTTTCCAAACCATGCGCCACGATTCCGTATTGAGTGGCGACGTTCTCGAGAATCTTCCGCGCGGCCGGCGAGTCCGGTATCCAGATCGCACCCGTTCCCAGATCCTGTCCATCGATCGAGCGCGCTTTTCCGAGCCAATACACCGGGCAATCCGCTTTCAGCAGGCGATTGATCGCCAGGAAAGAATCGTTCGTGCGATGGCTGATCAGATAGCCGGCCGGCTTGGCGGTTCCCAGAATCGCTCCAGGCGTCACCGGCAACACGGCATCCACCGTTACGAACGGCCCATCAAAGCCGTCGCGAATACTATCGAACTCGATTCCCATCTGCAGCGCGAGCGTCCAGCCGGCGCTGTCGTAGGGCGGAACGGGCGGCCCGCCCGGATAGAGAAGGTCGTTGGGGTGAATTTGCGGCTCAAACATGTCCATCACATGCGGGCGGAATGCCTGATCGGTCTTCACGACGTACGAACCGGCTGGATACGTTTTGCCGTGGACCTGAAATTCCGCCGTGGCCTTCCGGACACGTATTCCGGTCTTGATGAGAGCGTCCACGAATTTGGTAGCAGTGGCAAAGTCGGCTTGATCCGATGGGATGATATAGCCGCGCGGGTCGCGATGCCCCGGGTCGTGCAAAACAGATTTATAGAGCCCGGCGGGCAGCGTGGCGCCACCCAGACCGCCTGCCGTCACGCCCGCCGGATATTGGGACGCTGGCTTGGCGGGCGCCGCGGCCCGCAGCGCTTCGATTCGATCGGGCGTGATGGTCCAGTGATCTTCACTGCCGTTTTGGATGGAGTTCCGCCCCATCCGGTAAAAATCATACAGCAGTGTTTCGCGGTAGCGCGAGGCATAGTCGAGCACGGCGCGGTTGTTGCTCATCTCGTACTCGATGGATTCCCGGTAGTGCCAGGTCACGGGCGCAACCGGCAGCGGCCAATCGCCGGTGGGCAGCTGCTTGTCCGCTACCAACGGTATCCGGATCGGCGTCGGATTGCCGACGATCTCCGTGAGCAGCCCGATCATATTGTGAAAATAGGCAATCGTGCGCAGCCCGCCGTTCCACCAGGTTGAATAATTCGCTCCGGAACGCTGCACGGATCCGCCCATCCCCTGGGCCACCAGGCGCTGATGCATGGCGGTCCCCACCGCTTCTACGTCGAGCGGGATGAGCGGATCGAAGTGGTAGTTGAAGGGATCGCGAAACGGCGGCATGAAAATCACCGCCCCGGCTGGTCCGGTCTGGTGGTGGTTATACACGATCTGCGGAAACCATTCGCGGAACATCTGCCGGTTCATGTTCGTGGTTTCCGGCATGTTCGACATGTAGAAGTCGCGATTGTTATCGTGGCCGATGTAGTGCTGGAACAGGACGGGCAGCCCGCTGAGGTCGCGCTTCGCCGGGTCCGCCTCGCGCATGTACCAATTCGCCACCAGTTCCTGCCCGTCCGGATTCGCCAGCACGCAGAGAATAATGTCGTCGTTCAGCAGCCGCATGGTTTCCGCATCGGTGCGGCTCACCATCTCGTAGACCTCTTCCATCTCCTGTTGCGAACCCACGGTTTCGGTGGCATGCAGGCCGCCGTCAATCCATACGATTGCTTTACCGTTACGGGCGAGAGTGCGCGCCTGATCGTCCGTCAAACCTTCAGCGAGCGCCAGCCTTCTGGAAATATCTTTGTAGTGATTAAGCCGCTTGATGTTTTCGGGCGCACTGATGATCGCCATATATTGGCGGCGATTTTCGGCGGTCGGACCTATATCGACCAGTTTCATGCGATCGGATTCAGCTGCCAGCTTGTGCCAATAGGCGTCTAGCTGCGTGTAGTTCGCCACCTGATAGTCGTCGCCGAGATTGAACCCGAGCGCTTCTTTCGGGGTGGTTATTCTCGTCGCGTTCTGAGCGCGCAGAAGCGCAATGGCGAGCAAGAACAGGGTGAGACGGGACAAGAGCGCTCTAGTGTGGGGGAGTTTGGGGAGCCTGTGCGGCGGCCGCTGCGGCTGCTGCTTCGTCCGGAAATAACGGGTGAGTCAACGGGTGTTGGTGGCCTTCATGGCAGGTGAAGCAACGGACCGCCGGATGATTCTTGAAGTGTTCCGCATCGATCGAAGCAACCATCTCGATCATTTTGCGCGCGGTCTTCTTTTCTTTCTTGTCGTCGAGGTCCATCTTATGCGCCACGTGGCAAAATTCGCAGTTCTTGCCGAGCGACCACGCGAAATAATGCATCGAATCGATGAACTCCGACGCGGGAAGATCTTTGAGCGGCGTCTTCACGTTCTTGAAACGCTTTTCGGCGGTTTCCTCCGGCGTGCGAAGCGGCTGGCCTTCGGAATCCGGCTGTTTCCGCAGCACGATAGTGCTTTGCGCTTCCTTGCCGTTGTTGTTTGTCAGCGTATTTAGAGTAAGAGTCTGGCCGTCTGGCGAAAGTTCATAACTCCGCTTCAAAGTGTTCGGCCGGCCAGCGGTTTCGCCGCTCACCGTGAGCGTATTGCCTTCCGACGTTGCGATCAGCCGCGTGGGAACGCCCGCGTATGGCAGTACGGCCGCCTTGCCGTTGAGAAAAACGGTGAGCACCGATCGCTCCTCGCCGCGCTGGCCCCAGATTCCCGTGGTTTCCACGATCTCCGGCGCCTGTTCTTTCGTATGCGGGTCGAACATGGCCATCTTCCGCTCGATAATCACGAGATAGTTCGTAGGGAGTGGACCAGGCGGCCCAGCGAGCTTGCTCTTCTCCAGATCTGCTTTCCAGACGCCGCTAATATCAGGCGCCTCGCCGTACACGAACGCAACGCACAACAGCCCCACAGCAGCTAATTTCAGCATAGGTTGGGCAAAGTATAGCATCGCGCGCGAACGCACTATTTGCTCGTCTTCACTTTTCCCCAGAACACGCTGCAATCCTCTACATCCGCCCGATGCGGAAACACGGAGGGCAGCTCGTAGTAATCGATCAAATCGTCTTTGCAGCTTTGCACCGTATCGAAACGCCCGGCTTTGATCTGCTCGTTTGAACTCGGCTTGGGAGACGATGTGCAGCAACTTCTCCTGTTCCGCCGGAAGCTGGAGATTGCGTGAATAGGAAAACTCGAGACCTGGCGGCGGCGTGCGGCGCAAACTGAAATAGACCAGTTCTTCCGCGTATAGCGTCTTTCCGGGCGGCGTGACTTCAGCGACTTTCCGCACGACGTTGTCGTAACTCGCCCCATGTGGTCGCGTCGCGATCTTCAAATAACTGGCGGGCGCAGCTCAGTGCGAACAGCGTGACGGCAATCGCGGCAATGCGCCGGGAGGCGAAACCCGACAGCGCCACCGCGGCCAGAATGCTCGCGAAAGGGACCACAAAAATGAAGTAGCGTTCGAATGTCGGATGAGCCAACGCGAGGCATAGCGCAAGACCGAGACTCAACCATGCCGGCAAGCGGAACTCCGGACCCCATGCGGGCTCCCGCAGCACTCGCCAAAGGCCGGCCAGCGCCAGCAAGCCTATGAACAATGCTTGCGTCGAATTGAGCCAGGAAGTCATTACACCCAGATCGTGCAAAGTGGCCCCCGGCCAATTCACGCGGCGGTAGAGAGCCTGGTATTGAAAAATGTTGAAAAAAACCTGCCGCGGCGCTGCGATGAACAGCCGCACCACGGGCGCGAAAGGAATCGCCGCGCCGGCCAGAAACGCCGCGCACTTACGCCAGCGGTTGCCCGCCTGATTGTTGAACTGGTTGTTCAATAGGATCCACGGCAATAGAATCGCCGCGACCGGAGCGGTTAGCAGAGTACACCCCGTCGCCACGCCAGAAAACAAACCGGCGCCAAACGCGAGCCATGCGGATTTGCGGCGCACCGCCCCTACCGCTGCGCGAAACGCGGCAACGCCAAAAAATAAACCGCTGCCATAAGCCTGTGCGACGGTTCCGAACTGCATCACGATCGTGTTCAGACCCACGAAAACGGCGGCGCAGATTGCGGCGGTCCAGCGCGGTTTGCCGGCTGGAAGATACGCGAGCAGGAACTGCGCTGTCAAAATCATCGCGCCCGCCGCAAACAGGGCCGCCAAAAGATGTGGCGCATGCCAGTCCTGGCCAAAGACGCGGATCAAAGCGGCATTGAAATAAGCATTGACCGGTGTTTGCGGAAAGCAGAAATCTACATAGGGAATTTTGCCTTGGGAAATAAGCGCTGCCGCCACCAGATGAAATCCTTCGTCCCAGACAAATGCGCGGGTCTGCGAGTAGATAACCAGGGCACTGGCTGCGAGCAAACACACGCATAGGAAAATTCCTACCCCATTACCGGGGGGACCCGGTTTAGTACTGAACATGTCCGACTACAGATTAATCTGACCGCCTTACGGCCTCAATTCACTTTGAATAGGGCGCGATATTCGCTATAAACAAGTATCTCTGCTTACAACGCACTTCTAACGGTTCTACGGTGAAGCAGCTCGGCAAATCGAATGGAGTTATTTAATGGAAGTCGAATTCCCGTCTGCAAACAGGAACTCGACTGGAAAGGAGACACAACACATGAAGGTTAAGAGCAAAGTCAATGCCGGTCGCACCATTTGGGGTGAATAGTTTCCACATCGGCACGCGAGTGCCGATATTGTAGTCGAGCGTGGCCGCGTCGCCTTCCAAGGGCGAGGCGGCCTGCTTTCTTTGGCGGATCCCACCTTTTCGTGTCATGGCCAGCAGCTTCCACCGGACTAGTCAATCTCTTCGCCTCGACCGGGGAATCTGGTCGATCACGGCTTTCGCGGTAGCCCTTACTCTGACTGTCGCCTGGCTAGTTTGGGCATTCAAGGCAATAGTCGTGCGGTACGAGATATCCGATTCGGCACGGCTGGAAGTGGCGGCGGCGCCCTATCCCATTGAGGCGCAGATGGCCGGCAAGCTCACTGCGTCGCGGCTGGTATTGGGAAGAGAAGTGCGCGCGGGCGAGATCCTGGTCGAGCTCGAAAGCCGAAGCGAACAGCTCCGCCTGGAACAAGAACGAATCCATCGCACCGCGCTCGCGCCGCAGATTGCCGCGTTGCGTTCCGAAGTGGAATCCGATGAGCAGGGAAATGCCGAAGAGCGCACGGCGGTAACAGCGGCCGCAAGCGGCGCCGCGGCCCAGCAGCGGCAGGCGGAAGCTCAGGCCGCGTTGGCGGAAGAAGAGGCGGCCCGCGCCAATCGGCTGCGCAGCGAAGGGCTCATCCCGGAAGCGGACGCGCGGCGCGCCAACGCGGACGCCAAAAGCAAACGAGCGGCGGTGGAGAGCATGAAGGCCTCCGTCGCGCGGCTCGAGCCGGAGCTTCAAGTCCGCCGCCGCGATCGTGAAGCGACGGCTGCCGAGACGCGCGCCGATATTGCCCGGCTCGAATTGGAAGCCGCGACCTCTGCTGCGAACACCAAACGGCTCGAATTCGAAATCGAGAATCGCCGTATCCGCGCGCCCATTACCGGCCGCTTGAGCGAATGCGCCACGCTCCGGCCGGGCGCCTATATCACCGCGGGTCAGCAGCTCGGCATTATCGTCCCAGGCAGCAAGCTGCAAGTGGTGGCGGAATTTTCGGCCGAAGCGGCGCTCGGGAAAATACATCCGGGCCAAAACGCGATCGTCAAGCTCGAAGGTTTTCCCTGGGCCCAATTCGGTACGCTTTCGGCGCGCGTAGTGCGTGTTGCGGGCGAAATTCGCAACGGAAAAGTGCGGGTGGAATTGGCCGTTAAGGCGCCCGCCGGGTCACGCATACCTCTCCAACACGGGCTACCGGGTTCGGTCGAAATCGAAATCGAGCGAATTTCCCCGGCTGTGTTGTTGCTTCGATCCGCCGGGCAGGCGGCGGGTGCGCGTTGAGAAAGCTGCTCGCGCCCGAAGTAGTTCAAACCTCCAGTCTCGATTGCGGACCGGCGGCGCTCAAATGCCTGCTTGAGGGTTTCGGCATCCGGATCAGCTATGGCCGCCTGCGCGAGGCTTGCCAGACGGGCCTTGATGGCACTTCGATCGACACCATGGAAGAGGTCGCAAACCAGCTTGGCCTCGACGCCGAGCAGATTATGCTGCCGGTGGATCACCTGGCGCTCGCGGCCGGCAACGCTCTTCCCGCCATTGTCGTCGTGACGTTGCCGAATGGCGTGACGCATTTCGTCGTGGTTTGGCGGCGGTACGGAAATTTACTCCAAATCATGGACCCCGCGGTGGGCCGGCGCTGGGTATCGGCAAAGCACTTCGCCCAGGAGGTATACCGTCACAGCATGGCGGTCGAGGCCGCTGGCTGGCGCGAATTCGCGGCATCCGCCGACTTTCAACTGCCGCTCCGTGCCCGGCTGCGCGCTTTCGGAATTGGCAAAGCGTCGATCGCCGAGCTGACACGAGAGGCGCTCTCACACGAGAGCTGGCGGGAAATGGCGGCGCTCGATGCGGCCACTCGTCTACTCACCTCGCTTCACAGGGCCGGAGGTTTACCGGCCGCCCGTCATCGGGCTCGCTTGCTGCGGCGATTGTCGGCCGCGCCCGAACTGATCCCGCGAAAATGCTGGTCGGCGATGCCCATTCCCGAAGATTCCGAAAACACGGAGCAGGCGCTGTTGCGCGGAGCCGTGCTGGTACGGGTCAAAGGAAAGCGCGAAGGCTTTCATCGTGGCGCCCTCAAATCGGATCTGGCTGCCGCCGTGGAAGAGCCTGCGCCGACTCCGGCGCGCGAATTGTTGCGCGCGCTCCGTGCCAGCGGCCCAGGCGCGGCCGGCTTGCTGGTTGTTGCTTTGATGGCGGCGGCTGGCGGAATGCTGGTCGAAGCGCTACTGTTTCGCGAGCTGCTCGATATCCATACGCAGCTCAATCTGGCCGGGCAGCGCGCGAGCGCTCTCGCCGCGCTGTTGCTGTTCAGCACGGCGCTCCTGTTACTCGAAATACCCATGTTCGCGACCGGTCTTCGCCTGGGGCGCCAGATCGAGAACCGGTTGCGCGTGGTCTTCCTCGAAAAAATCCCCAAACTCGGGGATCGCTACTTCCAGAGTCGCCTGACTTCCGACATGGCGGAGCGCAGCCATTCCACGCATCGCCTGCGGCAACTGCCGGATCAGGCCCGCCAATTGCTTTCGTCGCTCGCGCAAATGGCGGCTACCGCGGCGGGAATCATTTGGCTCGACCCCGCAGCCACGCCGTTCGTGCTCGCGACCTGCGCCGCCGCCGTGCTGCCCGTCTTCGGAGCGCAAGCTCTGCTGGCCGAGCGCGATCTGCGGATGCGCAACCATGCCGCCGGCCTGACGCGTTTCTATCTCGACGCCATGCTCGGATTGGCGGCGATTCGAGCGCATGGCGCAGAGCGGAACATCCGCCACGAACAGGAGAAGCTGCTCGGCGATTGGGCGCAAGCCGCCTGGCGCTTTCAGCGCGCGGTTCTGAGCGTGGAAGCGGTGCAACTGATCGCAACCTTTGGTTTGATCGCCGCGCTGATGCTGACGCATTCACTCGAAGGGGCCGAAGCTGGCCGCGTGCTTCTGGTGGCATATTGGGCCTTGAATTTACCGATGCTCGGTCAAGAAATCGGAACAGTGGCGCGCCAATTTCCGGCCTATCGCAACTTGACGCTGCGCCTGCTCGAGCCACTAGGCGCTCCAGAAGAAGCAAGCGCACCGCAAATCAAAGCCGCCGTGCCATTCGACACTGCGCCCGCAATCGAGTTCCGCGCTGTCTCGGCCGAAGCATCCGGCCATCCGATATTGAACGAGATCGATTTGACGATCGAAGCGGGAAGCCAGCTCGCGATCGTGGGACCTTCGGGCGCGGGCAAATCCAGTCTGGTAGGCATTCTGCTGGGCTGGCTGCAACCCAGCCGCGGGACAGTGCGGATCGATGGCGGCCCGCTCGATTTTGAACGGCTCCGGCTCGCGACCGCGTGGGTGGACCCCGGCGTGCAGCTTTGGAATCAATCGTTGTTCGAGAATCTACGCTACGGAGCGCCGCCCGAAGCGCCGCCACTGCAGGAAGCGATCGCCGGCGCCATGCTGCGCGGAGTGCTCGAATCGTTGCCGCAGGGGCTTCAGACCAAACTGGGCGAAGGGGGAGGACTGCTCTCGGGCGGTGAAGGGCAACGCGTGCGTTTGGGCCGCGCGATCGCGCGGCGGGATGCCCGGCTGGTCATTCTCGATGAGCCGTTTCGTGGGCTCGATCGCGAAAAGCGGCGCGAGTTGTTGGCTCGCGCGCGCCAGTTGTGGCGTGGAGCCACGATGCTGTGCATTACACACGATCTGGCGGAAACGAAGTCCTTCGATCGCGTCGTGGTGGTGGAAGGCGGACGCATCGTCGAACAGGGGCCGCCGCAGGAGCTCGCCGCCCGCGGCGAATCGCGTTATGCGCAATTGCTCGCCGCCGAAGAACGCACGCGTTCGGGATTATGGAGCGGCGCTCTCTGGCGGCGCATCCGCATTCACTCAGGCCAGATCGTCGAAGAACTGCCGCGCGCCCCAGAGGAGAGCGCAAAGGGCACGGATTCCGCGACGTCAAATCAGAGAGCAAGTCGCCAATTCTTTGGGCGGAGCGTTTAGCCCATGTCCGTTTTGCCCGTTTCTCAAAACAGCGGCCGCGCAAGCGAGGTGGACCTAATCCCGGATTTGCAAGCGCTGACCTGGCCGGCTTCGCGGTTAGGCGAAGCGCTCAGCGCGCTAGCCAAACACGCCGGCTTCGAGAGTGAGACGAGAGAACTGGCCCCGCCCGGGAACGGCTACGCGCTCGAAAGCTGGATCGAATGGGGCGCAAAACGGCTGGGCTGCGAAGCGCATCTTCTCGAGATTTCTTTTCGCGATCTCGAAGCCGAGCTCTCCGCCGCCTACCCCGCGCTGCTGCATCTGCAGGGCTCTTTCCTTCTCCTGTTGTCGGCCAATCGGAGAAAGCTGCGCGTGCTGACTCCGGCTCTCGAAATCGAGCGGATTTCCGTCGAAGATGTGGCCGGCGCGATTCGCGAGCCGCTGGAGCGCAAACCACGCGCGCAATTCGAACAAGTGCTGAACGACGTGGGCGTCCCGTACTCGAAACAAGCACGCACGCTGCGTCTGTTGATGGACGATCAATCCGGCCGCCTGCCGTTTCGCGGCTGCTGGATTCTGCGGCCGCCGCCCGGCGCGAGCCCGTTTCGCTCGTTGTGCGAGGCGAACACCATCCAACATGGCGCCGCTTTGATCGTGGCGCACGTGGCGCAGTATCTGGTCTGGCTCGCGTCCTGGGCAATATTGGGCAGCCTTTCCTTCACCGGGCATCTCGATCGCGGCTGGCTCGCGGCCTGGGCCCTGCTGCTCGTCACGTTCATTCCTTTCCAACTCCTGACCACGCGGCTGCAAGGCTCGCTTGCCATCGGACTCGGAGGCTGGTTAAAGCGCCGGCTGCTCGCCGGAGCGTTGCGGCTGAAACCGGAAGCTTTGCGGCATTGCGGCATCGGCGGTTTCCTGGGGCAGGCGCTCGAGGCGGCCTCGCTCGAAAGCCTGGCAGTCAGCGGCGCTATCACTGGCATGCTGGCGGCCATTGAACTCGTTCTAGCCATGTTTCTGCTGGGCCGGTTTGCGCCGGTGCTGCTCGTCTGGTGTGCGCTCGCCGCGTGGATTGCCTACCGCTTCACGCGCCACTTCGAACGCTGGACCGCGACTCGCATGCAGATCACGCAGGATCTGGTGGAGAGCATGGTTGGCCACCGGACGCGGCTGGTCCAGCAATGCCGCGCCGATTGGCACACTGCCGAGGATATGGCGCTCGACCGCTACATGCAGATCTCGCGGCATCTCGACAAGTTCGGTGTCTGGCTGGTCGCGGCCCTTCCGCGAAGCTGGCTACTTGCCGGCCTGGCTTGCCTGGCGCCTTCGATTCTTGCGCCGCGCAGTTCGAGTTCGGGGATGGCCATTCTGCTCGGCGGTATTCTCCTGGCCTACACGGCCTTCCGGAAACTATCGTCCTCCTTCGCCGAGATCGGCATTGCGGCGGTAGCCTGGAAACGCATCCGGCCCCTCTTAAGAGCTGCCGCGCAGCCCGAAATTCTAGGCGAGTCTCCGGCCGCGGCCCACACCGCTTCGGAACAAAAACTGATCGAGGCGGACCGCATCACGTTCCGCTATCGCAGCACGGGAAACGCGGCGTTGCGCGCCTGCAGTCTCTCGATCCAGGTCGGCGAGCGCATCCTGCTCGAAGGCCCGTCCGGCGGCGGCAAAACCACCTTCGCCTCCCTCCTCTCCGGCATGCGCCAGCCCGAATCCGGCCTGTTATTGATGAACGGCGTGGACCAGCACACGCTAGGCGAGGTCGAGTGGCGGCATCGCATCGCGGCGGCGCCGCAGTTTCACGAGAACTACATCGTGACGGAAACGCTGGCGTTCAACCTTTTGATGGGTCGGCGCTGGCCCGCGACCGCCGCCGATATGGAAGAAGCGGAAACGATCTGCCGCGAGCTTGGCCTGGCAGATTTGCTCAATCGCATGCCAAGCCGCCTTCTTCAGATGGTCGGCGAAGGCGGCTGGCAGCTCTCGCATGGCGAGCGCAGCCGGATCTACATCGCGCGCGCGCTGCTCCAGCACGCGAGCCTGGTCATCCTTGACGAAAGTTTTGCGGCGCTCGATCCGGAAAATTTACAGACCGCGCTCGAATGCGTCCTGCGGCGCGCGGGCACGCTGATGGTAATTGCGCACCCATAGGCCAGAAGGTACCCCATTCAGCCGCCCAACATAGACCTCGTGCGCTTTCGAGGGATGTGGGATCTCAATGCCACGGTACTTCGAGTATTGCCCATCGGACAACGGCGTCTTTAACGAATCTCACGCGCATATCTGTAAGCGGCCATTGGTTATCGTTTCTGCGCCGCTGATATTCTGAGGAGTCTGCCAAATTGGGCTTAAAGCAGGTTAATTTATGTGGGCCGACGTTAAGCAACAGCTCGCATCGATCTTGGGAAGCGAGGTGTTCCGCTGTCTCCTTCGAACGCGGGCCTACAGCGTGTTCCTGCAGAAAGGCGGCCTGAAGCCTCCGCATGAACCCTATACCAAGGACTACGGCAGACCGCCTATTCCGGCTTCATTTAAAGGAACTTGCGACTTATATGCTTCGCTTATCGTGGCTAATGTAAGTGCGCTCAACTGCCTGGTTGAAGATCGTACACTTCGTGCCGAGATTATCCGGGGACCGCTCACGATATTTCGGGTGAAGCAATCGCGGCGCGCAGGTCCCGAACCAAACGACCTCCGAAGGGGAACTGCGGACATAGGTGATTGGTGGTTTGGTGAGGATGTCCTTCTGAAGTGTCTCGAATATTGTCGTGCACTTGATAATAGGCGGAAGCAAAACCCATTGCTGAGTGATATGAGCCCGGATCGGTGCCTCAGAGTCCAGTTGCGCCGCAGACTGGCGATCTGCATCGATTGGAATGCGATCGGCGCGATTCGCCAGTTGACATTAGACCCGAGTGAGTCTATGCCGGTCATAACTGGTGTGGGCCTGCCGATGACAGTTTACTCGAGCAAAGCAGATTCGCTAAAGTTCAAGAACAAGTCGCTTCCCGCATCTCGCCATGAACTTCCCGGCGGTGATCGTCAGATTTGGGTTCCATTCACGCCTCAGAAAGACGTTCCATTATGGACACCCAAGGGCGGTTTCACAGCGAGTGCTCAACTCTGATGGGAGGGTGCAGGGATATGAGCAACCAGCAGAATCTGCCAATGTTCGCCGGATAAACCGTCCCGAATAGCTGTATGTTTCCGAGTAGCTCCCGAGGCCAGCCGCGCGGAAACCGGGTCACAGATTTCTAAAATTTCTTTTTCTCCCGCCGGCATAGCTACTTACAAACTTTTCCACATGTGGAAAGTTCGTTTCCATGGCCGTGCGTGCTAGTCTCAGGCAGGCTCGCGCCGCAGAATGGATCCTGCATGCGCGGGCCATTTCCATTTCAGGAGCATTTCCGAATGTCTACGTCCGCCCAAATCGCCGCCAACCAAGCGAATGCGCAACTCAGCACGGGTCCCACATCCGAGACCGGCAAAACTAAATCATCCGTTAACGCCGTCAAAACCGGGCTCACCGGCCGCACCGTCTTGCTTCCCAACGAAGACGCCGTCTTCTACGAAGCTCACGTATCTCAATTCATGAACTCTCACGCGCCAGTCGGCGACGACGAACGCAATCTCGTCCAATCCCTGGCCGACACCGAATGGCGTCTGCTCCGCATCCCCGCGCTCGAAATGGGCCTCTATGCAGTCGGCCGTCTGGAGTTCGCCGAACTGTTTGCAAACGAGGACGAGGCCGCGCGCAAGCACCTCATCGAAGCCAAGGTCTTTCTCGCCTACCAGCGCCAGCTCAACAATCTCAGCATCCAGGAAAACCGTCTGCGCCGTCAGCGCGAAAAAGATACTGTCGCACTCCGCGAGTTACAGCAGGAGCGCCTGCGTCAAGCGAGCATGCGCCTGGACAAAATAGCCCGCCAGTACATTCTGGCCGTCGACGAACAGCGGCATGAGGAATTCGACCTAACCGAATTTGGGTTCGAATTTTCACTTGAGGAAATCGAGGTTCGCGCCATGCATCTCGTTCCCAATCTCTTCGCCGAATACGAGCGCCAACGGGCCGAAGCTGCCTGAAATCCTCACTGTAGAGCAGGCGCTCAATGCCGCTAAGCGCTTCTACGCCGCCGGGCGATTCCCGCCAGGCCGAGGAAACCAAGCGCAACCAGAGCCATTGCCGCAGGTTCCGGTACAGCATCAATCTTGCCGAAGAGACCGTCGACCCCTGCATTAAGTCCAGCCGTGAAATACAGCGCGTTGGAATCCGTCGTGCCCGGCGCTGCCGGATTAAAGGAGAGGGACCACAGTCCGTCGTTTACAAGCGGATGGCCGTTGGAATCGGTCAGAGTCTGAAGGAAAGTGCCGTTGACATCGAACGCATTGATCTCGCCGGTGTCAAAATTCCCGATCAGCACATCGCCGGCTGCCAACCCGCCAAAGCTCACGCCGGTCGGTACAACCGCGACGCCCCACGGGCCATTCAACGGCCCGTTCGAAACGAGGCGCCGTATAAGGTTTCCATTCGTATCGAACTCGTCAACATAGCCGCCGCCGCCGGGCAGGGCAACCGGTACACCGGGAGTAACCTTGGCATACTCTACATACAGCGTTCCATTGATGTTCTGGACGTTGAAAGGCGCGTACCCCGCCGGAAGGTTCGTATCGGCGAACTTTCCTGGCAGAGTGGTCGCCGTGAAGCTCGAATCGAACGCATTGATACCACCCCCCGTTGTGAAATTCGCGGCATACAATGTGTTATTCGCCAAAGCGAGACCGGTATAGTTTGCACCTGGTGTGGTGGCCATGACCACGGCGGTCGTTCCAGCGCCGCCGTTCCAGGCAGCAATGGTGCCGCCCAGTGTATCGAAAATGAAATTCACGGCAGCGCCGTTCAGTCGAAAGTTCGTTCCTCCCGCAAAGACCTGACCGGTGGGGCCATTAGGGGCCCCGGGAGGAACCGTCACGATCAAGGGTCCTCCCTGGGGTGCGCCAACTCCGTTATAGAGGGTGGACACGCCAGCCCCACGGTCGGAAACCCAGAATGGGCTGGTTGGGACGCTCGTGCTGAAAGACAGTCCCCACGGATCCTTTAGATTCGGATCGGTGTTTGCCGCCATACCGGGAATGTTGGAAACCAGGTTGGTCTGGGCGAAAGATGCCGCGAAAACGACAACTGATTGAACAGAAAAGAGAAGGGCGATTTTCGGTAGCGAACTTAGCTTCATTTCTTGACCTCGTATAGGCCTCTATTCTCCACCGGAATAGAAAGGAGTGAGCCCATTTTGAGGACACTTTGAGACAAGCTTTTGGTACTAGCGTAGGCTTGGTACTTTGGAATGCCTTCCTGCCCGGCTTTGATACGTTTTCGAGCAGCGATATACTAAAAACTTGGATTAGTGGACTACCAACAGCGCGTCTTTTGCCACGTTCTGGCCGATACGTTTTTCCACTTGCTTTAGAACCCGTAAATAAGGATTGCCATGCCCAAACGTACATTTCAGCCGAACAATCGAAAGCGCGCCAAGACCCACGGCTTTCGCGCCCGCATGAAGAGCGCCGATGGCCGCGAGGTGTTGTCCCGGCGGCGCGCGAAGGGCCGCCACAAACTGACGGTAAGCGACGAGCGTGCCGTCCGCGAGGCGAAGTAGTCACGGTTCGGACCATTTGATCCGCTGGCACTTCCAAAACCAAGCCGGGTTGTTCGATCCTCTGAGTTTCGCAGCGCCTATCGAGACGGTGTCCGCATGACAAGCCGCTATTTCGCTGCCTTTTGTTTGCGTCTGGCTAACGAACCATCGCCCGCCCGTTTTGGATTCACCGTGCCGCGCGCGGTTGGCAAAGCAGTGGATCGGAATCGGTTGAAACGGCGCATGCGCGAAGCGGTTCGCGGGCAGTTGGATGCCGCCGCGGCTGGCTGGGCCATTGTGTTCAACCCGCGTCGTAGCGTCTTGGATGCACCGTTCGAAGAATTATGCCGCGAGGTCGGGAAGGTTTTGGCCCGATGCAAGTAATGACGCAAACAATCGTAGTCGCGGCGCTCAAAGGCTACAAGCTGCTCTTGTCCCCGCTTCTGCCGTCGGCCTGCCGCTATCGCCCCACTTGTTCGGAATACATGCTCGAAGCAATCGAGCAATACGGCGTTTTGCGTGGCGTGTGGCTGGGCTTAAAAAGGCTGGGCCGCTGTCATCCATTCCACCAGGGCGGCTACGACCCGGTCCGATAATTATGATTTTGAGATTTACCTATGTCCAATAGTCCGGGCGCGGCTCCGCCGGAACCACCTTCACTCCAGAAGCGCCTGCCGCTTGCGCTGGCGCTGATGATGCTGGTGCTGCTCGTATCGCAGTACATCTTTAAGCCGGCGCCCGGTCCTAAACCAGTTGCACCGGTGAACGACAAGAATGCGGCGCAGCTTGCTCAGAAGCCGCCGGCGCCTGCGGCCCTTCCGCCGAACGAAAATGCGCCAGCGGCCGCGAGCGGAGCGCAGGTTCACGCCGCGTCCGTTGTCGAGAGCATCATCGAAACCGACGTCTACCGCATCGTCTTCACCAATAAGGGCGCGGCGGTTAAGAGTTGGGTTCTTAAGAAGTTTAAAGATGATGCGGGCAAACCGCTCGAGTTGATCAACTTGGCGGCAACCAATGTCCCGGCCCCGTTTTCCATCGACTTTAACGGCCAGAAGCCGCCCTTCGATCCGAATACCGTTCTGTATCAGGCAAATGTGTCATCCGGCGGCAATAGCATCGAATACGAATACTCCGATGGCGGCGCCACTGTCCGCAAGTCGTTTGTGTTTTCGAAGGACAGCTATCTCGCAAGTGTAAAATCGACGGTCATACAAAACAATACGCCGATTCCGCATGTGCTCACCTGGCGCGGCGGCTTCGGCGATCAAACCGTGCGTGCTCCATCGGCCGCCGTTCACACCGTACACTACGACACCGGCGCAAGTAAACTGATCACCAAGTCCGCCAAGGACGCCAAAAACGGGCCCTTCTCGGATTCAGGAAATTTCACCTTCGGAGGACTCGAGGACAATTTTTTCGCAGCGGTGGCGCTTCCCGCAGAGGGCAACGCCCTCGAAGTCCGGACCTATTCCGATAACGTCACGCTTCCCCATGAAGAGAAACCCGCCGCTTATGCGGGCGTCGGCGTCGCTTCCGGCCCGCAGAACGATCTCTCGTTGTTTGTGGGGCCCAAGGATATCGATATCCTCCGCCAGGTCAACCCGAAGCTCGGAACAATCATCGACTGGGGCTTCTTTGGCGTAATCGCCAAGCCGTTATTCCTCTCGCTCAATTGGGTGCGAGACCACTGGACCAGCAATTATGGTTGGGCCATTATTGTCGTCACGTTGATTATCAATCTGGCGCTGTTTCCGCTGCGCCTCACCAGCCTGAAATCGGCGCGCAAGATGCAGAAGCTGCAGCCACAGATTCAAGCCATCAATGCCCGGTACAAGAACATCAGCATGCGCGACCCCAAAAAGGCCGAGCAGAACCAGGAGGTGATGGCCCTCTATAAAAAGGAAGGCGTCAATCCGGTCGGCGGCTGCCTGCCGATGATTATTCAGCTTCCCTTCCTTTACGCGTTCTACCGCGTGTTGAGCATCGCCATCGAATTGCGGCACGCTCCCTGGCTTTGGGTCAAAGATCTTTCCGGGCCCGAGACGCTCCCGATCCACATGCTGCCGATCATCCTGGTCGTCACCCAGTTCTTTTCGCAAAAGATGACGCCGGCAGCCGGCGTAGACCCGAATCAGCAGCGCATGATGATGATCATGCCGCTGATGTTCGGCTTCATGTTCTACTACCTGTCTTCGGGACTTGTACTATATTATTTAACCGGAAATCTGGTGGGAATCGCGCAGCAGCTCATCATCAATAGGTTTATGCCCACGCCCCCATCCGCTGCAAGCGCGGCGCCCGCCAATAAGGGCGCTCCTTCCAAAGCGCCCGTCAAAGGAACTGTCAAGAAAAAACCCGCATGAAATATACCGTCGATTCACTGCGGCCCCGGCTCGATCAATTTCTGAATCCGTTGCTCAGCCATGCGAGCCTTGCGCTTTCGTACGAGTTGCGCTCTTCGGAAAATCCGCATCCGGAAGTCGAGAACCCCGACGTTACGGTCAATTTCGCGGGCCAGGACGTGGAGCTCCTGCTGGCGAATCGTGGCGAGTTACTGCTAGCTCTCGAGCATCTATCGATGGAGGCGCTGCGGTTGCCCGCCGAAGATCATTCGCTGCATTTCTTTCGACGCCAATGATTATCGGTTACTACGGGTGGAAGAATTGCGCATGAGCGCCTTGGCCGCGGCCGAACGGGTAAAGAGCACACATGTGCCCTTCCACTTTAATCCGATGAGCAGCCGCGAGCGCCGGGTCATCCATTTGGCGTTACGCAATGAAACGGAACTGCGCAGCGAAAGTGTGGGCGTAGGTCCCGGACGCGCAGTGGTAGTCGTTCCGGCGGATATGCCGACTCCGCCCGCTCCGCCCATGCCGCCGCGCCCGCATTATGGCGATCGCGATCGTGGTCCATCGCGCGGTCCCGACAGGCATCGCAGCGGCAATCGGCCTCCGCGTCGAGATGACCGAGGTCCACGCCGCCCGCGTTAATGAATTTGCGCGACACCATTGTCGCCATTTCCACTCCATTGGCGCGCGCTGGCCTGGGCGTCGTTCGTCTATCCGGTTCGCGCAGCCGTGAAATCGCGGCGCGCCTTCTGCGTTTCCATGGTCAGGCGCATTGGCGCAGTTGGACGAGCGAATTGGCCGAGCTGACCGATACCGCCGGCGCGGTAGTCGATCAAGTGGTCGTCACTTTCTTTGAGGGCCCTCGTTCCTATACGGCGGATGATGTCGTGGAAATCTCCTGCCACGGCTCGCCGGTCGTCCTGCGTTTGTGTGTCGAGCGGGCGGTCGAGAACGGCGCTCGGTTGGCGGAGCCGGGCGAATTCACATTGCGCGCCTATCTCAATGGCCGCATCGATCTCCCGCAGGCTGAGGCAGTGCGCGATCTGATCGATGCTACGACGCTCTACCAGGCGCGTGTGGCCGCGCAGCAAATCGATGGCGCTCTCTCGCGCCGCATTCGACCTCTCAAAGAACAGCTTTTGGAATTGATCGCGCTGCTCGAAGCCGGCATCGATTTTGCCGAGGACGACATCAGCGTTGCTTCGAATGAAGAAATTCTGGCGCGGCTGGATCCTATCGACAAGTCCTTGCGAAATCTGGTTTCAAGTTTCGACGCCGGCAAATTGGTCCATCAAGGATTCACACTCGCCATCGCCGGGCGTCCGAACGTGGGCAAGAGCAGCCTGTTCAACCGGCTGCTCGAACAGGACCGGGCCATCGTGACGGACATCGCCGGCACCACGCGCGATCTGGTTTCCGAAGCGATTTCGATGGAAGGAATTCCTGTCAAGCTGGTGGATACGGCCGGCCTTCGAGAAAGCCGCGACACGATCGAGAATCTGGGTATCGAGCGCAGCTATCAAGCGATGGCCGACGCGGACCTGACGCTGCTCGTGCTCGATCTCTCGGCTGCACTGACACCCGAGGATCGCGAGTTGCTCGAGAAGCTTGGCGCTCGCAAACCGCTGCTTGCCGGCAATAAATGCGATCTCGAGCGCCGGCTTACGGAAATTACGGACGTGCTGCCGGTTTCCGCGCTTACCGGCGAAGGCATTCCGGAATTGCGGCAAGCGATCTTGCGCCGCCTCGCGCCGAATGGTCCGGTGGCTCCCGAAAGCGGCTCGATCACCAGCATCCGCCACGCCGCGCTGCTGCGCGAAAGCCAGGAGGCTCTCGAAAACACGCGCCGCGCCGTGGAATTCGGTTTGCCGCACGAGATGCTGCTGCTCGATCTGTACGCGGCGCTCCGGCCCATCGACGCGGTGACCGGAGCGACGACCGCAGACGACATTTTGAATCGAATATTTTCGACCTTCTGCATTGGAAAGTAAACTAAGCGGTACCCTCCGCATATGAACAACCTGAATGGAAAAGTAGCCCTGGTGACCGGCTCGAGCCGGGGGATCGGCCGCGCGATCGCCTACGCTCTTGCCGCCGAAGGGGCCGATCTAGCGATTAACTTTCTGACACGCTCGGCGGAAGCGCAAGCCGTGGAATCGGAAATCCGGGCGCTGGGACGACGGTGTGTCAGCATCCAGGCTGATGTATCGGCTGCCAAGGATGTCGAGCGTCTCGTCAGCGGCACTGAGCGCATGCTCGGACCCATCGACATCCTCGTGAACAACGCCGGTATTGCCCGTCCCCAGCCGATTGAAGAGATTACCGAGGAAGATTGGGACCAGGTGATCACCGCGAATTTGAAGTCCTGTTTTCTTGTCACGCAGGCCGCGCTTCCCGGTATGCGGAAGCGGCAGTGGGGCCGCATCATCAACCTATCCTCGGTGGCAGCGCTGGTAGGCGGCATCGTCGGCCCGCATTATGCCGCTTCGAAGGCCGGCATGCTGGGAATGACGCGCTACTACGCGCAGAAGCTGGCTACCGAAGGCATCACGATCAATTCCATAGCTCCCGCGCTGATCGAGACCGAGATGGTGAAGGCCAACCTGAATGCGCGCCCGGATCGCATCCCGGTGGGTCGCTATGGAACGTCCGAGGAGGTTGCGGAGGTGGCCGTGATGCTTGCAAAAAACGCATACATGACCGGACAAACCATTCACATCAACGGCGGATGGTTCATGAGTTGAATGGCTGAGCCTGACGGTGAATTGCGTCCAGTACTCCGTTAATAAAGGCGAGGGATTCGTCGCTCGAGAATTGGCGGGCCAATTCGAGCGCTTCATCGATCACGACCGGCGCGCGGCAGCTCGCCCAATCCCAATTCGTAAATTGCCAATCGCAGAATGTTGCGATCCACTACCGCCATGCGGTTGAGACGCCAGTGCTCCGATTTGGCGGCGATCTTTTTATCTATCTCGGTGGCATCGGCAGCCGTTCCACGCGCGAGCTGCTCCATGAATTTATCGGCTTTGAGCGGCTGATCGTTTTTTTCGTCGTCCGAATGCAGGGTGTCGTAATAGTGTTGGATCGCGTGATCGATGGATTCACCGCGTATGTCCCACTCGAAAAGCACCTGCAATGCGCGCCTGCGGGATCTGTGCCGAGCCGCCACGCTTACGGTTGTTCCTTCAGCCGCTGAATCAGGCTCGCCAACTCGATCGCCACTTCCGCCGCTTCCGAACCCTTGTTGCCGCTCTTACCGCCGGCGCGATCCATTGCCTGCTGCAGCGTATCGGTGGTGAGCACGCCAAACGCAATCGGCACGCCGGAATCCAGGCTCACCCGCTGCAGGCCCTCGGCCGCGCCGCCGGCTACGTAGTCGAAGTGCGGCGTATCGCCGCGCACAACCGCGCCCAACGCAACAATTGCATCGCAGCGCGGAGCTAAGTGTTTGGCTACGATCGGCAGCTCCCAAGCGCCGGGCACCTTCACGAAGCGAACATTCTCCTGCAAACAGCCGCGCTTTTCGAGAACCTCCAGCGCGCCTTTGGCCAGCTGCTCGGTGATGAATTCATTGAAGCGGCTCACGATCACGCCTATGCGCAGGCCGCTCGCGTCCAGTGAACCTTGGAGCACTCGATAAGACATGACAAAGAAGGTAGCGGGCGCACGGTGGAAAACGCACTCGCTATGGGATACTTGGGTTTACTTTACCCCTCAGTCTACCGCAACATGGATCCCCGCCTCATCCGCAACTTCTCCATCATTGCGCACATCGATCACGGAAAATCCACGCTGGCGGATCGGCTGCTCGAGCATACCGGCGCGCTGGCGCAGCGCGAAATGATGGAGCAGGTCCTGGACACCATGGACCTCGAGCGCGAGCGCGGCATCACCATTAAGGCCCATGCCGTTCGTCTGAATTATAAGGCCAAAGACGGGAATGTTTACGAGCTGAACCTGATCGACACTCCGGGTCACGTCGATTTCACGTACGAAGTCTCGCGCAGCCTGCAGGCTTGCGAAGGAACGCTGCTGGTGGTGGACGCCTCGCAAGGTGTGGAAGCCCAGACGCTCGCCAATACCTACCTTGCGATCAACCACAATCTTGAGATCATCCCGGTCATCAATAAGATCGATCTGCCCTCCGCCGAGCCCGAGCGCATACGCGAGCAGATCGAGCAGGTCATCGGCCTCGATGCGAGCGGTGCGATTCTGGCCAGCGCGAAAAACGGCATTGGAATTGAAGAAATCCTGGAGGCCGTCGTCGAGCGCATCCCGCCTCCCAAGGGCGATCCGCAGGCGCCCCTACGCGCGCTGATTTTCGATTCCTGGTTCGATCCGTATCGCGGCGTGATTATCCTTACGCGTATCGTCGACGGCGCGCTGCGTAAGGGGCAAAAGATCCGTCTGTGGTCGAACGGCGCCACGTACGAAGTGGACGGCCTCGGATTTCAATCGCCCAAACCGGTGTCTTGCGACGAGCTTACGGCCGGCGAAGTGGGATTTGTGTTCGCCAATATCAAGACCGTATCGGACGCGCAAATCGGCGACACCATCACCGACGACGCGAATCCCGCCGCGGAGCCGCTGCCAGGTTTCCAGGAAATCAAGCCGATGGTCTTCGCCGGCTTATACCCGGTGGAGTCGCACGAACACGGCTTGCTGCGCGACGCGCTCGAGAAGCTGCGGCTCAATGACAGCGCCTTCAACTTCGAGCCTGAAAACTCGGCCGCGCTCGGCTTTGGTTTCCGCTGCGGGTTCCTGGGACTCCTACACCTGGAGATCGTGCAGGAGCGGCTGGAACGCGAATTTCAGATCGATCTGATCACGACGGCGCCCGGTGTCCGCTACCGCGTAACGACGACCGACGGTACTGTGGTCGAGGTAAACAATCCGCAGAAGTTCCCTGAGCCTTCCGCGATCGAAAAGACGGACGAGCCGATAATCGACGCGACCGTCATTACACGCGAAGAGTATATCGGTGAGATTTTGAAGCTGCTCGAGGAGAAACGCGGCACACAGAAGAAGTTCGAGTACATCGGCGGCGGCCGCGTGTTGCTGCTCTATGAGCTGCCGCTGAATGAAATCGTGCTCGATTTCTACGATCGCCTGAAGTCGGCCTCGCGCGGCTACGCGTCGCTCGACTATCATTTGTCCGGCCATCGCGTTTCGCCTATGGTGAAGCTGGACGTGCTCGTAGCGGGAGAGCCGGTGGATGCGCTTTCGATGATCGTGCATCGCGATTTTGCCTACGAGCGAGGCAAAGCGCTCATCGAGCGTCTGCGCAAGCTGATTCCGCGCCAAATGTTCGAGGTCGCGCTACAAGCGGCCATCGGGACCAAGATCATCGCACGGGAGACTATTTCCGCGCTGCGTAAGAACGTGCTCGCTAAGTGCTACGGCGGCGACATCAGCCGCAAACGGAAGCTGCTCGAAAAGCAGAAAGAAGGCAAACGGCGCATGAAGCGCGTGGGCCGCGTGGATATTCCGCAGGAGGCCTTCCTGGCGGTGCTGAAGGTTGCGAGCGATTCGGAATAATAGCGGGCTGTCCGATCTCTTGTGGATTCTGAAGAGCTTCGGATAAACCGGAGGAGTCCTGGTGATTATTTCGCCCGTCTGGTCCAAGATCTTTACCGCACACCGATCGGAATCTGAGCCGGACGAACACGCCCGCCGGTTGACTTTTCGCCTTCCGATGATCAAAGCGCTCCCGGAAGACAACGTCCGAGAGCGGTTCCTGGAAGCGAGAAGCACAACAACATGCACACCTCACCTACGGACCATGTTTCTACTAGTGTCGCGTAAGTGGTGCCCGGGGCGGGACTTGAACCCGCACTCGCCTTGCGGCGAAAAGGATTTTAAGTCCTTTGCGTCTGCCGATTTCGCCACCCGGGCTTATTGATTCTAAATGAGTTGCCCTAGCGGTCGCTCAACTGATGAAACCGGTATGCCATTGAGTATGCCCACCTCAAGCCTTTTCTCCTCGCCCAAGACTCCATTCGACCGATGGCGTTTTCAACGGCTTCCGGCGACGGGTGAACGTAGCGTTGCGATACTGTAACGCTGCTATGACCCATGAGCCTCATTATAGTGAACGCGTCAGCTCCGGCCTCACCCAATCGCGTTCCGAATGTGTGCCGCAGGGAATGAGGCACAAACTCAGGGCCAATGTTCAACAACTCACGTGCCGTGCGATGCCGTTCGTTAAGCCACGTTTGCGAAAGGCGCCGATTATCTGGCCGTCGAAAAACGAGCGTCTCGTCACCGACTAAACAACGCGCCGAAAGCATCTCTGCCACGCGGGAAGTTAGGGGAACGTTGCGCCTCTTGGAGTTCTTGCTATTGCGCGGTCGAACCGTCAGATATCCATATTGGGCTCCGTTCGCCGGTTGAAGCCGGACGTCGAGAGCCGAGAGGCTCAGCGCTTCTCCTATGCGCAACCCGGTGTCCAACAACAGGAGAGCAATATCGTGTAGATCTCCGGTAGTCGCACTCAAATACAGCGCTTCTTGGCTGTAAGCAAGAACAAATTCGCGCCCAAGCTCTCCCCGCAGAAGCCGTATTCGGGGAACCCGCCCGAGAATCTTCCATTCGTGCGCCATACGCAACAATCGCCGAAGAGTGGCAAGTTCTCTGTTTACCGACGCCACTGACAGGGGCCGTTTGAAACGGGATATCTGTTTTGTCCGTCGTCGCTTATAGTCATCGATGACGTCCTCGTCGATCCGATCAAGCGGCAAACGGCTTAAGGCTGAATCAGCAAGCAGGTGTCTGAGTTTTGTTTTATAGAATGCGATCGTTGCTGGCTTGTCAGCACATTCGGTCTCGATGGTTTGTTCGAATTTGGGAGCGAAGTTCTTCAATGTCGGCACGGATTTCTTCTCGCAGATTCCGACTTCTCCCTTGGCGAGCGAGGTCTTGTGGGCGGCCTCCATCTGCTCCGCAACTCTCTTGTTCGTCTGCTTTGTGCTCTTTCGGATAAGCTCGCGGTTCCAAGTGAATTTGTAGGACCAGTTCTTGCTCTTCGGCTGCTTATAAACCGCCATTACTTCCCCCTTTTGCTTTTGTGCTGTTCCCGCTTACCTTCGGTCGGCCACCGAGCTTGCCATTCTCCCGAGCGATTTCCTGTAGCCGCTCCAGCCCGAATCGTTTGAGCCGGATCTTGTAGCTGCGCTTTCCCAACGCGCTGGCTGCTTCTGAGATCTGCTCTTTCGTGATCATGCTGTTATCCTAACCGTTTAGGTTATTAATATCAAGTGGAAGACAAGGACAAAAAGAGCAAATCGGCGGAGCCTGAGAAGAGCGAACTCGCAAACGGACCAAGCGCTGGTGCGGAAGAGCCGATGGTCTATTGCCCGCGTTGCAACGCGCGTTTATTATCGGAACGGTGCAAGCTGGTTTGCAAGCGTTGCGGGTACTACATGAGTTGCGCGGATTACTATTAACGGCCTAGTAGAGAGTCAAATCTTTTTCGAGAAGCACGACACCGACCATCAAAACCTACAGAACCGCCCGGATGCGGCGCGCCAGTATGATTGAGTAAGTCTCAGATGCCGACATCTCGGAAATCGGGCGCAAACGAGCAAGCCGGGCTTCCGGCAGCCGAGGTGGTGAGTTTCCTCCGCGACACCCGGTCCTCTCCTACCTGGACCGAAAAACAATTCGCAGAAGCGCTGAACCTCAATTCAGACCAAGTGAAGCAAACCCTGCCGGTGCTGCAACTGGCTGGCTACATCGAACCGCTGGGCCATGGCAAATGGCGCACCACGGAACAAGGTGACCTGGTAGGGGGCGGCAAGGCAGCACGCTTCACGAGAGAAAGCGTCGAAAACGCGCTCTCGGGCCTGAAGCAGCGCATTGAAACCATCAACGCCGATCAGAGCGCGCCCTATCGCATCACGCGCGCAGTAGCATTTGGAGATTTCCTGGGTGACCGCGTCCGAGTGCAAGCCGTAACGGTCGGGATTGAGCTACAGGGGCGCGCCCGTGCAGTAGGAAACGATCGGTCAACCGCCGCTGCACGCCGAGAGGAAGACGCCTTCCTAAAGCAATTGAATGGGAAATCGACCATTCTCCGGTTGCAGCGATACGAGCCGTGGATGAGCCACCGATCGCATCGCGACCTCCTCTGACAACTAGCCGCCCGCAATTCCAAATGCGCGTAGTACTGGCCCGACAAAACTGACCGGTCGAACGTCGCCACTGACCTTGCAAACAGAGTCGATCCGGAAGCGTGGACAGCGTAACGAGCCGACATGTAATATCACCCCCGGTATGAGAAGCTACATGCGGTGTTTGCCTGCCTCTTTCTGCTGCCTTTATCCTGCGGCGCTAATGCCATTGTTGGTGCCGGGCGCAGATGTTTGTTTCAGGGCACACCGTTGTTGATATTACGCTTCGATCACGACACGAGGTATGATATTCTCCCTTCCCAGGACAACGGACGAAGACTTGATTCATTCAGCCGGATAGAGGACGTTGATTATGACACCTAGGGCAACATCGATTACGACTGTGGCGGAAGCCTTCTTCGAGGCGTGCGAGACGGGTAAGGGATGGAAGGTGTGCAGCGCGTACTGCACACCAAACGCGACATTTTCGGCGCAGGCCGAGCCACTGCTCGACCTCAAGACGCTCGCGCAATACACCGAGTGGATGATGGGCATCACAAGGGTCCTGCCGGATGCCCACTACGAGGTGAAGTCGTTCGCGACGGACAGCGCGCGAAACAATGTTGCCGCCTACGCTGTATTTTCTGGTACCCATACGGGCCAGGGTGGACCGGTTCCTCCGACCGCCCGTCGAGTCAGCACAGATTACGTGTACGTGATGCAGTTCGAGGGCGAGAAGATCGCTCACATGACCAAAATATGGAATGCTGGTCTCGCGCTGAAGGAACTCGGCTGGGCATAGGTGCCGTGAGGCTGAGCTTGGTGCCAACTGTCGCGGTGGGACGGCCATCGCTGATCGGCCCCTCCCTCTCGTGGAGCTGTTTTCTCGTTTACCCGCGCGGGACCATCACTTCAACGCGCAATGAATCCAGCAAGTCGCCTAACCGAATGTTTCCGCAGCCACAACCACCGACGTCGACGCGCTTCATGCCGTTCCGGCAGTAGTGCCGAGAGGCGTTACGGTAAAACGGACTTCTGGTCGCGCTCGCAAAACTCGGGCAAGCCATCGCGACTGATTCCGCACCTGCATTCTTTTGCGCTGCTGGCGTTCTCGGTTCGGCAATTTGGGCATTCCCAGCGCTTCTGGTTCCAAATTCTGGGATGTGGCTCGTAGAGCGAGGCCACGAGCACGCGGATTTCGGCAATGGTCACAGTATCAAAACAATCAGACTGCATTCAGAATTCGTGCCAGGGATTTCGAAGCGCTCTCAGCCCGATTTCAATGATCGCGTAAGCCTGACGACGTTCAGGTCTCTTTTCTAACCTCACGTGGATCTTTGTCCTCGCGAATCCCCGCAAACCGCGAGTGTCGCAAGTGATTCGTCGAAGTCCAATCTGTAAACTCGACCTGAACAACCAGCTTGGGCTTAATCCAGCGATAATTCTTCATCGCCGCCGCCGTTAGCGCCTCGCCCCGCCGGGCGTTCTTCGGCTCGGGCAAATTAGCGAAGGGACATTTTTGCTTCCAAGCTTCTGTAGCTGCCGGTAGATTTCGTCCTTCGCTTCGGGTGTAAACCCGTTCTTCAATTTGGCGATGAAGAATCAATCGCTCTTTTTCGTAGTATCCAATCGCGAGATTATCGAAATGGTTGCCACCTGGCCGGTATCCGCCGACAACCAGTTCCTGTGCTTGATTCGTTTTGTATTTAACCCAGTTTCCGCTTCGCTCTCCGTCTTCGTAGCGACCGTCCCGGCGCTTTGCAACAATACCCTCAAGTCCTTGTTGCTGGATCGCGGCAATCAGATCTTCTCTGGAAGCTTCGAGAGCAGCCGAAAGCCTGATTGGTTCGGGCGACGCATTCGCCAGCACCGCGTCGAGCAGCAGGCGACGTTGCTCCAGCGGCAATCCCCGAGTATCGCGCCGTCTATAAGCCAGCACGTCAAACACGTAGTACAAGAGCGCGCCGCTCCCTGGCTTGTAATGCTGGAGGAGATTGAATACGGGGCGGCCCACCTCATCCACGACCACGATCTCTCCGTCCAGAATGATGCCGGACTCCAGTTCCTGAATGCCCGCCACGATCGACGGGTAATCGGAATTCAGTGCATTATTCCTTCTGGACAACAGCTTCACTTTGTTTTTGTCGTGAATAGCCAAAGCGCGGTAACCGTCGAGCTTGACCTCGTACTGCCAAAGTGGCCCTTCGGGCAGTTGCGACGCGAGCTTGCAGTACATGGGTTCCACGAACCCCATGGCGCTCTCGGGTAGCTCATCCAAATTCAATCCAGGAACTTCTGTCCTATTGCTATGCCACTGAGCGTCCTTGTCGGTTGCGATCTGCTCCATTGTTCTGCCCGTCAGCGCCGACGTATTCTCCCGCCTCTTGCCAACTCGCCTATGCGCAGCAGCGGTTTTGATCAGACGCCAATCTTTACCGCCGCTCTCTCTTCTGAGTTCCCATTCGCCGTTCAATTTTTTGCCTTCGAGAAATATGCGCATGAACCCTTTGTAGTAATTGCCCTCCATCAGTTCGTACGTTCCGATGTCCCAAACCATCACGGTTCCCCCGCCGTATTGCCCCTTCGGAATCACACCTTCGAAGTCGATATACGCAAGAGGATGGTCTTCGGTCGCCATGGCTAGCCGCCTCTCGTCCAGCGCGTACGGCACGCCCTTGGGCACCGCCCACGACTTCAATGCCCCGTGCATTTCGAGCCTGAAATCGTAGTGCAGATGGCTTGCCGCGTGTTGTTGGATCACGAAGCGTTTTCGAGCGCCTTGACTGCTGGCGCGAGGGAGATTCGCCCGTGGCTCCTTGGTTTTTGTGAAATCGCGCTTCGCCGAGTAAGCTCGCAACGAACTAGGCGTCTTCAGTTTGGTTTGCATGACCGCTTCGGGTAGAGACTGTTTGAGCGTCAGCACGCGGCCAAATAAATCGCCCACGTCCTTCAGCCGTTCGAGAGCTGCGTCCGGTTTCCACCACAGGCTGGCTGCACTGCTGGCCTCCATAGCCGAGCGCAGTTCCTCCCAGCGCACGGGCATTGAAACGAATGGCTGACCGATCTTCGCACGCAACGAGTACACGCCGATCGTCGTCTTGTGATCCGCATTCTGGCTCCAGTCGATAAAGACCTTCTTCTCCCTTTCGCTTTTCGCCATCTCGGCAACAATCAAATCGGGATGTTCTTTCGACAGAAGCTCCGCCAAGGCTCGGGCAAAAGGCTGCGTCTGGTCGTATGTCACCGGTGTGTTTAACGGGGCGTACAGTTGAATCCCCTTCGAACCGGATACCTTCGCAAAGCTCTCCAGAGCCAACTTGGCCAGCACATCGCGAAGAATAAAGGCGACTTTTGCACACGTCAGGATATCTGTGCCGGGGCCGGGATCTAGGTCGAACACGATATAGTTTGGCCGCTGTAACTCAGGAACAGAGTGGAGAAACGGATGCAGCTCCAGAGCTGGCAATGTTGGCACACCAGACGAGCGTTGCGAGGTCGTTGATGAGAACGTACCGGATATCCTCACCGCCTGCTCGCCGTGGCACAGGAAACGTCTGGACCCAATCCGGTGCGTACCCCGGCAAGTCTTTTTCATAGAAGACCTCGCCCTTCACACCATCCGGGAAGCGTTTTAGCGTGACTGGTCGGTTTTTGAAATGCGGCAGTAGATACTCAGAAGCGCGTATGTAATAGTCGATGACCTGAGCCTTGGTGAACCCGCTTTCCGGATACAGTACTTTGTCGAGATTCGAGATGCTGATCTTTTTACCATCGATCTCCAACTCTTGCTTGGATCCAGATTTCTGCCGCGCCGCTCGGGCCATGGTCTGCCAAATGGAGGACGCTGGCGGCCCCTGGATTGGCTACAGATTCTTAGAATCGTAGCTAGAACTACTTTGGTTCCATGGGCCGACGTACGATCCATTGCCCGCACTGCGGGACCGATCATCATGTCGCGCTACATGTGGTCGGTCGGTTGTGCGAGAACTGCGGAACGGCGATCGACAGTGCCGCCCGTTCATGACGGATGAGGTGCACGAATAGCCGTGATCTGCGTGATTGATCGCTCGTGTGCTAAACAGGACGCATGAAATGGGAAGCCTTCGATGGCTCCGTGCTCACTGCCGATTTGTGCGACTTGTATGGTTGTGAGCGGTGCCCCGGCTTTGTGACTGTGCGGGATCTACCGGCGGGGCGGATGCGAACCACCGGTGAAGCTCCTGATCCGGACGCCACCGTGTTCTGCTCACACTCTTGCCATCAGGTACCGAAGGAGGAACTGGAAGACCTAGAGTCCGCACAGGCTGTCACTTTAACGTGCCCATACTGCGGAGCGACGCAGACCTTTCCCGGCGGTTTCTTCGAGATCGAGATCTTCATATGCCAAAGCTGTGGGAAAACAGTGCAGTCAGATGCAGGGCCGGTGCAGTAACAAAACCTCGTAAAATAAGCAAGGAAATCATTGGCTTAAGTGGGCTTCTAATTTCGGGTGGCCATGATACTCCACGTCGAGGATGACGATGCAATGGCGATGCTATTTCGGACAGCCGTTGAGGAAGCCGGGCTACAAGCGACTGTGTACCGAGTTTCGGGCGGTGAGGAGGCACTCGTATATTTGCGCGGGGACGGCAGGCACGCCGGTCGCACATTGCCGGACGTCGTGTTTTTGGACCTGAACATGCCCGAAGTCGATGGATGGCAGGTCCTCATGGACATGAAAGCCGACGGCGATCTCCAATCCATTCCCGTTATTATCCTGAGCACGTCATTCCGCGAAGCGGACAGAGACCGCGCGTTTGAACTCGGCGCGACGAGCTACATAACGAAGCCGTCCTCGTTCGCTGCACTGATTGCGGCGGTACGGTTGGGATACCGGACGCTGGAGGGTAGTTGCGCTGCCAGCAAATCGGAGGCGTGATGCGCTCGGACCGACACCCTCGCCTTCAGCCCCGCCTTGATCCGATCTCCATCATTATCTTAGTGGTGGTTCTGGGTCTAGTAGCGACGGCCATTCTGTTTTTGCAACGTCGTTTCGTTACCACGCAGCATCACACCACGATACTTGTGGGAAACCTGAACCCAATAAACAACTTCCACGACGTTAAAAGGCCGGGCTCGCACGGTACGATGGGTCGCGATGAAATACAGAGACGCGCTTCTCAAAGCGGCGGCTGACATGCGAGCGGCGGAGGATCGCCTGCAACAGCTTGGGTTCCCCGAAGACCAATGGCTACTCGTCAAACAGTACATCCAATCTTCGATCCTCCATTTCTAGCTAGCTTATAGCGCATGGAACGAGGCTAGATGCACGAAGACGATTTACCGGACGACTACGCCGAGGAACTGGACGCTGGTGCCGAGATGGTCACGCTTACCTGCACGACCTGCGGGGCAGTGCAGACGCTTCCAGGATTCGCGACGATCGAGATGTTCGTTTGCGGCGAGTGTGGGGCGACCGTGGAGCCCGGTGGTGGAACGGTGCAGTAAGGTTATAGCGCATTCGGCGTAATCAATTTATGCGCCTGTCTGGATTGTATATGATTTCCCGTCGCAGCCACTGTTCCAGTGTCTCTCTGATTTTTGGGGGTCTGAGGACCGAATCGCGACGGCGATTCCGCCATTGCATTCGCAGATTTCCTGGGCAATTAATCCGAGTCCAAGCGGGAACGCTCGGAATAGAACTGAAACGGGATTCCCGGACCGAGGATAACGAATCGCAAACGCCGGTGACGCAGCGAGGACGACGCCTTCCTGAAGCAACTGAACGGAGATCCACGATGCTCTACTTAGAGCCGTAAGCGTGGACGAGGCACCGGTCACGCCGCGACCTCCTGGAGCAGTAGCCGCTACGCCTAGAGCGGTGGTGGGCCCGATCAATTCCTCCATCCCTCCTTGTCGTATATTGTCCGGTACCCTTCCGCCGGCTCGGGCGGGTGTTCGCGTCACTGGGGTGCAAGCCGGGCAGGGTGCTCCCGCGCCGCAATCGCAGGGGTTGTCTGCCGTGCTCGCGCCTGCCCACAGTGTGTCCAGGTGGTTTTCGCAAACCCAGAGCGCGCCAAGGCAGACGGGACATTCAATCGCGGCCATCTAGACGATCATGGCGTGGGCGAACGAAAAAGCGAACCTCTACTCCCGCGCGAGGAAGTTTCGCAAGTGGCGCTAATCACAATCTTCGCCGACCACCCGAAAATCTCGCAGGTAATAGTCTCGACGAGACTGCTTGGCTCAAATTAATGTCTAATTAGGGTGCACGCCTTCCTGCTCGTGGAAGACGACGACGCTATGGCGCTTGCTTTCCGCGCCGCGGTCGAGGAAGTCTACATTCCCGTGGTCGTCTATCGTGTGTCGGACGGAGACCAAGCAATGGAGTATCTTTATTCCAACCAACATCCTGACCTTGTGTTCTTGGATTTGAACATGCCCAGAGTGACTGGCTGGGAAGTGCTTAGGGCGATGAGAGCGGACCAGAGCCTGCGGCCCATTCCTGTCGTTATTTTTACGACGTCTTCGCGTCCCGCCGATATACAACAAGCGCACGCGCTCGGCGCGCAGCACTTCATCACGAAACCCTCGACAATAATCGGACTCGTTGTCGAAATTGAGGCCGCCTACCGTGGGTTTGTAGGCGGGAATGCCAGCTCGGCCACTGTGGGAGGCGGTTGATTTCGCGCGGTGCGATGAGATTATTTGGCTCCGATCGGCCACTGACTCCAGTTGGCCGTGAACCAAAGTGCCGCTAGACCGAGGCACCCTATCGCGGCCCACTTCAGCAGTTCGAGAAACTTAAGCAACTCCATAGCCCGAGCCTAACTATGCAGCGCGGTGCCGTCCATTCCCCGGCGCGGGCTAAGGAGTTTGCGGCGAATGATTGCGAAAAGATCGGGTATCGATCAGGAGAAAACGGAGGCGTGCCTTAAATACGAACTAGCGCGCCTCACACCAGGGGTCTTAAAAGCTCATCGGCAGGAACGGAGCCAGTTTTTGGCCCAGAAGTTGGACGAGCACTGGATAAGATTCCTACGCCGCCGGGCGGCAAGTACAGAAAACTTCGCGGGCCGGAAACATTCCTAGGAAGCGGATTGGCAGTATCGTTGTCAAACGTCCCGTGGACCGCAGGAGAGACGCCGACAGAAGGGATCTCGGGCGAGAAACGGCTGCCCAGCTCCGTCACCTTCGTGCCGTATTGGAAAGGGTAGACGAGTTATATCGGCTGTTCCGAGTGAGCGTAATGCTGGACGCCCGCCGTGTTCTGTGGTCGCCGCCTATAGAGTGGATACCGATCTCTTATCACTAAGGACTGCGGTCGGACTGCGGACCAATTCGCACTCGCTTATGTTTGTACGATTTTCCAGTACGAATCCTTGCGCACGATTTTGCCATCGCGGAATCGAAACAAATCGCAACCACGGACGCGAATTTTCTGGCCCTCGCGAGTGGTCCCGGTAAGTTCCCATTCTGAACACCCGCGATCGCCAGCCACCCAGTGCTGATCGTCACCGTAGTGCACGTCGGGAAGACCGGCAAACCGCGTGGCAAGGCCCTTCCGAACTTCCTCTTTGCCAACGTAGCGCTGTCCCCAGGGATCGGGACCGCGCGGCATTTGAAGTACGGCGTCATCCGCGAAAAACGTCATTACCTCGTCAAGATCGTGATGATTGAACGCCCCTACGAGGCGCCTTAGGGTTTTTGGGGTAATCTCCTCTGCGGCAAAAACGAGCAAAGGAGTCGCACCAAGTGCGGTCGAGGCGAAAGTGGAAGTTTTGAGTAATTGGCGGCGGGTGGGCATAACTTAACTCGCGGAGAACATGATATCGCTCATATGAGGCACCCGCACTAGGACAGCGTGTCAGCCGTCAACCTTTGCACGGCAACACAAGCTGGCGGTTTGCCGCCATGTAGTGCATCTGCTGCCGGTGCCACAGTTCTGAGCGTTCTCGCGATTCGTGTTTTCGACGCTTGCTGGTCAATTGATCGACACCGCGATCTTCGTGGTGATCGCGTTCAGCGGCGTGATGGACTGACGCCTCATAGCACCAACTTCAACCCCCTCCCGCTTTTGACCCTCAGTTGAGTACGCGATCTTGCGGCCCGCGCGGTTCTCTTCCATGACGCGGTGGGCTTCCACGATGTCATCCAGGTGGAACACTTTGCGGACCTGTACTGGGACGGCTCCGGCAGCGATCTGGGTAGTCAGTTCGTCCAAAGGAGTGCGCAGAAATCCTCGGCTTCCCCGGCGTATGCGGTGAGGCAAACGGGGGCGGGGGATATCCTGCATCGGCGCGAAATTTGCGAACAACCACTGATTGCCGACGATGCCGGTCATGCAGACGATGCCGCGCTGCTTCGCGCATCGAAGGGAATCTTTCAGCGTGGCCGTCCCAACCAGTTCGAGGACTTTGTCGAAGCCTGCGCGGTGCTGCGAAGCTCCATCGCCAGTTGCAAACGCTGCCGTGTTGAGCCGTTCGCCTGGTTAACCGGCGTGCTATCGCGAATTTCGGCGCACTCCATCACCCGGCTCAGTGAGCTGCTGCCTCACAAGTGGAAGCCGCTCGCATCTTCGGCTCAGATCTGAATCTCGCTTATATTACCGATGCAGCCAGTCGCGCGTGACAAACAGACGTGACATCATTTGTCCTGTATCAACAGGCGACGGCGGGTTTTTCTCATTTTGTGCTTCGCGGCTTTGGCCATGTGCATCCGTATTCGGCACCGGCGGCTCGGCTGGGGCATGTACTGGTCGATTGACATCGTTGCCCCGTGGCATCGATAACAGTGCGTTGAACAAAGGACCCTTGCGAAACGTGTAGGAACGCCGTTCAAGAGACCCTTACGTAACACGAAACTGCGGTAGAGCGTTCGATCAGGCGGACACGTAATTGCTGTTCGAGATCAGCGATGCGGCGGCTGACGGTAGAGGTGGGCAGTTTCAGCCGGGCAGGCCGCCTCGGAAAAGCTGTTCGATTCCACCGCTTGCGCGAAGATCAGGACCGAGTTCAGGTCGGGCATGGTTCCCATTGAGACACGCTACCGCTCGGTAAATCTTGGTGCAAGTTGTCTTAACCTTCCACTGAGGCAATGAGTGTCTCAGTCGCTGGGAAGTCGCGCCAGCGGCGACGACGCTGATACCGACCCGAACTAAGTAAGTGTTCGTGCTGATTACGGAAGGCGAATCTCAAAGATCTCATCGAGTCGGTTAAAGGCCAGGGCTTTGAAGGGCTGGTTGCCAAAGAGACGGCGACAGCAAGTATGAATCCGGCCTGCGCTCCGGCGCGTCGCGGAAAATGCGCGTCAATCAGGGGCAGGAGTTGGTTATCGCCGGATGCACGCCCTCGCCTAAGAACTTCGATGCGCTGGTGATCGGCTACTACGACGGCAATAAGCTGATGTATGCCGCTCGCACTCGGAACGGGTTCACGCCAGCATCGCGGGTTGGAGTTGTCTAAGAAGATCAAGCCGCTCGAAATTAAGGAATGCCCGTTCGCGAATCTGCCGGAGAAGAAATCGGGCAGATGCTCATCGCGAAACTGGACCGGCTCGCGCGCAACGTGTATTTCATCAGGGGCCTGATGGAAAGCAAAGTCGACTTCGTTGCTTGTGACAGGCCCGACGCGAATCGTCTCACCGTTCACATCATGGCCGCGTTCGCCGAGCACGAACCGCGCGCCATCAGCGAGCGAATGAAAGCAGCGCTCGCCGCGCTCAAAGCGCGCGATGTGAAATTGGGCAATCCGAAGTGGAGGAAGTGTATCGCGAAGGCGCACGCGTCGCGCGTCGTACAGATCCCCCGCGGCCGAGCGAGGCGATTGTGCAGATGATGCACCGGCAGCGGCTCGAGTGCGGAAGCTATCGCGCGATCGCGGCCCGGCAGAATGAGCTAGGTGAAGACGCCGACGATCCACTGAATCACGTTGATCGTTCCCAGGATCGCAGAGATAACAGCAAGGAATGCGTCCATAGGTTACTTCGTCGTGAAAGACGCGAGCGTCTTCAAGGGAGCAACAGCAATGGCACTAAAATTCGGAACGACGCCTGCCAGAGTTCAAGCTCCTCGTCCTCGTGCATTAGACGGCACTCGCCTTTCGCATTGAGCTTAGGTACGAGGAAGAACTCCTGTAAGTCCTCCGGCGTGCGCCCCGAAAACCAAACTTTGAGTCGATTTTCCTCCGGTTGGACGATCAGTTGCTGCTCGCCACCCATCGGACCAACGTACGACACGGCAATGTGCCGATCTGTATTCGTCACGGTGAGCGCCTTGCTACCGGTGAGCTCCTTGAATCTGGCTACATCGTCCGCCAAGCGCGCGCGCAGGCCGTCCCAAACGCGCCCAGGCGACACTCAACAAATGTCTTGACCCAGTCCATTTTGGTTCCTCTGTGCCTCTCGGTCCTTCTTCTTCGCCGCCCCGCACGAACTATGTCTCATCATCTGGCAGCAGGAACACTATCCGATCACCAGCAGATTTCAGTTTGTTCGTCCAGAGGATCTGAAAGTCACACAGTGCGGTGATGGCCGAATCGTAAGGGTTCTTGCAGACCGGACATTGATCCGGAACGAAGTTCTTGCGGTTGAACCGTTCTTGCTGGCTTTGCGCTGCTATCAAATCGAAACTCTCAAGCTTCAGCGTGACCTCAGTGTCGCAGTTGGCGCAGCGCACCCGAACGGTTCTCAGTCCGTCGATCGAGACGGACAGCTCCCTCTGTAGCATCCTCGTTTACCCCCTGTCCTTTCTTCTTCGCCTTCCCCGCCACACGCTTTTTGGCCCATGTCGCCTGCGCCGCGCGCCATCGTAAAATTGAAAAAGAGGGCGCTCGCTCGCCTTCCACTATCTCACCGCTGGTAAAAACGTACTTGAAACGACTGATGTGGCCGTCGGTTTTAATTCCCGCGTTCTGCGGATAGTCGAGTCCACGCGAGACGTCGCAGTGCGAAAACGGCGAAAACGAAAATCGGAGCCAGCATCTGTTGTAACGCAAAAGCTGATTTTGCATCGAACGTAGAGCGCTAAAATTCCAGGAGTGCATCCATGCTCAACGTAAACAAGGCATTCAGCAGTTTTTCGATGAACGATATCCAGAGAGCCAGGGAATTTTATGGCAAGACGCTGGGACTCGAACTTGCTAGCGGTCCCGAAGGCACTCTTGTTTTGCCCCTCTCTGGCGGCACCAAAGCTCTAATGTATCCCAAATCCAATCATCAGGCTGCCACTTTCACGGTCCTGAATTTTCCCGTAGACAATGTAGAAAAAGCCGTCGATGTACTAAGCCAGCGCGGCGTGCGATTTGAAGTTTATGATGAACCAAGCCTGAAAACGGACGCACGGGGAATTTCTTGCGGGAATGGGCCGACGATAGCGTGGTTAAAGGATCCAGCCGGTAATATCTTGTCGGTGCTAGAAGTGGCCTAGCGACGCTTCACAGTTCGGAATAAGCGCGGAAGGATGGCACCGTTTATCTCGCGCACTCGCAGCTCGGCCAATTGGCGGCACTGACCGTGGCGTCGCCGCGCAACAAGTAGTCCGCATGACAAAAAGATTCGCTACGGGCCGGGAGCTGCCAGGAAATACGTCTCGGGTCGGGCAGAGCGTAAAAGCACCTACCCGATCAGGCGTTACCGACCAAGCCAGTAGTCGCCGACTATCGCGATTGTTTCCGTGTGGCCCGTCATCCGACAGCAATCCGGAAGTAGCCTCGTTTCACCTGTCCAACACGCCTACAATACGTCAAGTGGACGCTTCGAACAATGAACAAAATGCCAACAGTTTTTGGCAGCCAAGCACCGCGGCGTGCCGTTCCAGGAGCCAGGGCGAATAACGAATGACCAATCGCAGCCAGCAATGGGGTGCCGCGGAGATCATTTATGGCGTCGAAGTCGTATTCCAATCTGTGAGGGATTGCATGGTGCCCGTCTCCGTCGAAGGGCGCGTGGATTGTAGCCAATCCAGTCCTCGCTGGGGTTCATCGAGGCCGGGTGGTCGCACGGCGCGTAACGCGCGACGTTCACTGAGATATTTGAAGGTGTTGTAAGTCGTGAAGAGGATATTTGATCTAACGAGGTCATTGCGCAATGAGATCAACGCGCGAGATAGCCTATTTCTCCGGGGAAAAGGAGACGGGCCATTCACGCCCGGCATGATATTTGGCGCCCTGCAATCTTTGAGCCGCAAGACTGCAATATCTCCGTCCGTTTGAATCAAGTGCCTGTGTTTAGGATCCTGCGACAGGTCTGGCAAATTGGGCCTCAGCAACGCCGCGGCCTCCAGGTACCCGGTGAAAGCAAGGTCGTCCACGACTTTCGCGCGTTCATTATCGATTTTTGGATCTGTGGAATGCGTCCAATGCGCCAGCTTAAATCGAAAGGCGACATCTTCGGCCGCGGTTCCCAGCCACACGTCTTGCCTTTGGGGCTGTTTCCATAAGCGCGCGTGATGACGTTTTTGAACGGTGTTGAGACTCTTCTGATAAACAAAATCAGAGGGCAATCCGTTCAACGTCAGCGTATTCATGGGCGCCCTCCCATAGCCGACCCGCTTAGTAAGGGCATGGTACATCCGATAGAGTGACATCGGCGACTTCCGTTCCGCCTGCGACCATCCGGCGGCATGAAATGCTTGGTCCATCTGCGTACGGCTGGCAAAGAAACAGAAGGTTCACCATGTCAGAGGGCCGGCTTCCTATCCTGGCGCGTCGCGCGGAGCCCTTCAGCAAGCGATGGATTTGAGCCATTTCTTCTGGCGAGAACGATGCGATACCAAGCGGTACCTTGTTCTCGAATTCAATCCGCACTGAAGCGGTTAGCCGAAGAACCACTTCGGCGCCCACCGGGAAATAAATCTCAGGATTCGCGGACGGGGCGACCAGAGATTTTATGGCCCAAACGGGCGCGCCTACGGTAGGCGTCACGCACAGCAGCGGGACGGCGTAAAAGTTCAAGGTGGAAGAGAGACTGGCTATCGGAAGAATGCCACGCACCGTACCCGTCGCATCTACCAGTTCTTTGGCCGTCTCCACTTCGACAACTTTGGCTTGTATGGGGATGGCCTCGCCATTTGTCAATCGGAGGGTATGGAAGAAATAATGGATGGTTGCAGTCGTGTTTTTGAGGCCCAAAGCCAGGCGATTCACGCGGTCTATGGATCCGAACAGAGTCGATCCTTGTGGAACGAGTATCTGCCCGCGAATAGAAACCGGTGCAATGGTGGTGGCTTCTATTTGATCTCCGACATGGGAGATGCCGGAACCGGTGGCCACATCTAATCGCGCTTCGAGAATTGTGCCTACGGGTAACTCTTGCGCCGGCAATCGGAAAGAAAGCAGCATGAGCATCGAGCAGAAGAGGAAAGCACCTCTACCTAGGTACGCTCTCCTATGTAGGCTTTCTTTTTGGTTGCTGGCGCGATAATCGTGCAATCCTTCGACGCACTCGCTTCGCTTCATCCCGGCCACGCTTTCTTATAGCGCGCTTTGCTCTGGACTCCAAAGAGCTACTCTAGTTTTAACGCAGACATTTGAACAGTTGTTGCGGGGAAGCCGAGCGACTGCAGTAGCCGACCGTGCCGTAGGCGACTTCAATGTCGGGGAAAGTTGGATCCAGCTATGGCAGGTATTGCACGGTACGCCGATTTTGAGCGAGGCGCCGAAGACGACAAGGAGCCTCGGACTCTGCAATTTCCGATTGTAGGGATTGGCGCGTCGGCCGGTGGTCTGGATGCCTTCACCCAGCTATTGGCAGGGCTTCCTGTAACTACCGGCATGGCCTTCGTCCTAGTTCAACATTTGGACCCGGCGCACGAAAGTCAACTCGCCGAAATCCTGTCCCGCACGACAACCATGCCGGTAACGACCATAAGAAATGGCATGGCCGTGGAATCCAACACCGTTTATGTGATTCCCCCCAACACCGATCTCACGATCGACGCGGGAGTGTTGCACCTCACGCCTCGATCCCCAGAGCGGTCGCCTCATTTGCCGATTGACCACTTCTTCGAGTCGCTAGCCCAAGAACAACGGCGGCTTTCAATCGGCGTGATTCTGTCTGGGAACGGTTCTGATGGAACCCACGGTCTTAAAGCGATCAAGAGCCAATGTGGCGTTACCCTCGTGCAAAAAGAGACAACGGCAAAATTCGACGGGATGCCGCACAGCGCAATCGCGAGCGGGGCAGTGGACTTTTTGCTGTCGCCGGCGGAAATCGCGCACGAACTTGCCCGTATTGGTATTCACCCGTTTCTCGTTTCTTCTCCCGAACAAACAGCGGGCGAAATTTTGCCAAGCGGAGAAGTGGAACTTCGGAAGATCTTCGCGCTGGTGCAGCGTGCGACGGGCGTTGACTTCACCCACTATAAACAGACGACCACGCGGCGACGTATTGGGCGACGCATGATCGTGAATCGGAATAGAACTCTCGCTGAATACCTCGACCACCTGCAAAAACACCCCGAGGAGGTGCAGGAGCTTTATAAGGACGTCCTCATTTCCGTCACTCACTTCTTTCGTGATCCCCTGTCGTTCGACGCCCTATCGAAACATTTGACAGTTATGGTTCGCAGCGGCCACGTTACGGATACTTTCCGTGTCTGGGTGCCCGGCTGCGCGACCGGTGAGGAAGTGTATTCGCTCGCAATTTGCCTTGAGGAAGTTTTCCTGCAGGAGAACGTCAGGCCGGCCCTGCAACTGTTTGGTACCGATATCAGCGAATTGGCGCTGGGTAAAGCCCGCGCGGGCCGTTACCCCGAAACCATTGCCGAGGATGTCCCTCCAGAGCGACTGATTCGCTACTTCGACAAGATCCACGGCCACTATCAAATCCAAAAATCTATTCGGGATTCTTGTGTCTTCGCAAAACAGGACGTGACTCGCGACCCTCCCTTCTCGCGGGTTGATCTCATTAGCTGCCGTAACGTGCTGATCTATCTGGGAGCGGTTCTGCAGAAGGCCGTCCTGCCGATGTTCCACTACAGCCTAAAAGAGACAGGCTTGCTTTTTCTTGGGCCGGCAGAGACCGTCGGCTCGGCCGGCGATTTATTCCAGGTGATGGATGACAAGCATAAGATCCTCGCCCGAAAAGCCGTACCCATCCGGTTCAGTACTTCCTTTCCAATTTCCCGGAATCCAGTCGACCCTTCGCCGGCTGAGTTTGGTGCCACAAGATCAGTCGCCTTCGACTGGCAAAAGCAGGCAGATGAGATTATCCAAAGCCGGTATGCGCCCGATAGAATAATTATCAACCAGGATCTGCAAATTCAGCAATTGCGGGGACGCACCGGCTTTTATTTGCAGCCTTCCTCCGGAGGCAAGATCCAGAATCTGCTCTTGTTGGCGCACGCAAGTTTGCAGGCGCCATTACGTGAGGCGGTAATGGCCGCTATCACCGGCAATGCGGCGGTCGAGCGCCGTGGCGTGCAAATTGAACATCAGGGGGAGAAACGAGAGATCAATCTCGAAGTTATTCCCATTTCGTCGACCTCGGCCAGCGATCGCTATTACCTGGTGGCTTTTGAACGCACAAGCCCAAGGCCCGCGATCGTGGATAGCGATCCGCCTTTCGTTGCGCCGAAACCCGAGGATGAGATTGCTCGGCTGAAAGACGAGCTTGTGGAGAAGGACGCGCATCTGCGCTCCATCACACAAGAACATGAGGCCGCATTAGAGGAGCAGAAGGCCTCCAACGAGGAAATTAGTAGCGCTAATGAGGAGCTCCAAAGCACAAACGAAGAGTTGGCGACGGCTAAGGAGGAACTGCAGTCCGCGATCGAAGAACTGACAACTGTAAATGAAGAGCTTCAAAATCGCAACCACGAACTGGGTGTTCTTCTCAATGATCTGAACAATCTGTTCACCGCCGTCAATACGCCCATCCTCATTGTGGACCGTGCTCGCCTTCTTCGGCGTTTCACGCCCGCTGCCGAGCGGTTCCTCGGTGTGCGCGCTGACGATCTGGGGTGTGACATTGCCGATCTTTCAGCCCGCACCAACGTGCCCAAAATTCATCAACTCGTGGGTGAAGTCCTTGAGACCCTCGCTATTGGGACGCACGAGATACAAGATCATGAAGGCTGCTGGTGGTCCCTCACTATCCGCCCTTACCGCACCGTCGATCATCGGATAGAAGGTGCGGTCCTCACATTCGCCAATGTGGATTCCTTGAAGCGCAGCTTGCAAGCGGCCGAGGAGTCGCGGGACTACGCCGACGCGATTGTAGAAACCGTACGGGAACCTCTGGTGGTATTGGGTCCGGATCTGCGCATCGAGCGGGTAAATAGAGCGTTTCAGCAGACGTTTCAGGCCGAAAAAGATAAGAGCGAGGGCGGTTTGCTCTATCAATTCGATGGCGGCCAATGGGATATCCCGCAGCTCCGTCATCTACTTGACGACGTGTTACCCAGAGACGTCTTTTTTGAAGATTTCGAGGTTGAGCACGAGTTTCCGCGAATCGGATTCCGGAGCATGTCGCTCAACGCTCGCCGTATCGTCTCGCGGGACCGGAGCACGCGGAGGATTCTGCTTGCTATCGAGGATGTTACAGAGCGGCTGAGTGCCGAAAGGCAACTCCTGCGCTCGCGTGCGAATCTGCAAGACTTCGGGCATATCGTTGCCCACGATTTGCAGGAACCGATACACACCGTAGGCATCTATGCTCAACTGCTCGCCCGCGACTATCAGGGGAAGCTCGATGCCAATGCCGATCTGTTTATCACGCTCATCCAGGAAGGAGTCGTGCGAACCCAGAGCATGATCCAGGATCTGCTTGCGTTCGCGGAGGCAGGAACACCGCAGAAAGACTCCTGGGAGGCCGTGAATGTGGAGTCAGCTTTGAAAGAAGCTCTTCGGAACTTGCAAGCCAGCATCCAGGATAGTGGAGCCTCCGTTATGTATAACGGTCTGCCAACGATTTCATATTCTTCCCGTTCCTTAACCCAAGTGCTGCAAAACCTGATCGGAAACGCCATCAAGTACCGGAAAGAAGAGCCGTCGCGAATTCAAATCGAGACGACACGAATCCAAGGAGAATGGGTCTTTTCAGTCCGCGATAACGGAATTGGCTTCGACCAGCAATATGCGGAGAGTATCTTTGGGATGTTTAAACGTCTTGAGGGTTGCAAATATCCTGGCAGTGGAATCGGACTGGCCCTTTGTCAACGTATTGTCGAGAGCTTTGGGGGACGCATTTGGGCCGAGTCCGTGCCGGGTACTGGCTCGACCTTTTACTTCACGATTCCGGTCTGAAGATTCTACGCTTCGGAGGAATACCGTCTCGGAAGACGAACCCAGCGCGCTCGCTGAATTGATCTTAGTCGTAGAAGGGGTTCGCTCGTAATTGAATTGTGTCCGGATTGTCGGCCATCCGGACACTGGTCCGAGACGGGCATCGGGTCTCCGGCGAAGAGCTATCTTTAACGACGAAGACTTCGACAGCATGGAAATTCCATCGCTTACGTGCCCCTAGGATTTGCGTCGTAAGCGGCAGCCTGCGTTGAACACGACGGAGCCAACTATATCCGTCTGTCCGAGGGGCGATGAAAGTGTTTTAGTCGCTCGTCGTCGAGTTCACCGCTTCTTGCACTCCCGCAACATCATGAACTTGGCTGTATCCTTCTGGCATGGGAAGAGCCGACAGGTGGGCCGAGTCGTTGAGAACCGGTTTCATCGACCCGATGCTCCTTCTGCGCACTGACAAGCTGCCGGAGGGGCCAGATTGGACATACGAGATCAAACTCGACGGCTATCGCGCTTTGGCCTTCAAGAAAGCGGGGAAGGTCCATCTCCGCTCCCGAAACGATAACGACTTCAACGCGCGGTATCCCGGCATTGTAAAGGCGCTTGCACCGATGCCCGATGATACGGTGATCGACGGCGAGGTAGTGGCGCTCGATGACGACGGCAGGCCGTCGTTCAATACGCTCCAGAATTATGGCTCGGCGGGCGCGCCGCTGCACTTCTATGTCTTCGACCTGCTCGTTCTAGAGGGCCGCGACGTGACCAAGGAAACTCTGGAAACGCGGCGAAGGCTGCTAGAAAAACATGTTCTGCCGAAACTGTCCGAGCCGATCCGATATTCACCGGTGCTGAAGGCGAGTCTCAAAGATCTGATCGAGTCCGTGAAAGACCAGGGCTTCGAAGGGCTGGTGGCAAAGCGCAGAGACAGCAAATATGAGCCCGGCCTGCGCTCCGGCGCATGGCAGAAAATGCGGGTCAATCAAGGGCAGGAATTGGTTATCGCCGGATACACGCCCTCGCCAAAGAACTTCGATGCGCTCGTGATCGGCTACTACGAGGGCGACAAGCTGATGTATGCCGCGCGCACGCGGAACGGGTTTACGCCAGCATCGCGGGCGGAGTTGTTCAAGAAGATCAAGCCACTGGAAATTAAGGAATGCCCATTCGCGAATCTGCCGGAGAAGAAGGCGGGCCGGTGGGGTGCCGGGCTCACGGCAGCGAAAATGGCCGAGTGCCGGTGGTTGAAGCCGCAGCTCGTCGGGCAGTTCGAGTTCGTGGAATGGACGGCTGACAATCACCTGCGGCACAGCAAGTTCATTGCGCTGCGGGAGGACCAGCGGGCGAGGGATGTGAAACGGCAGTAAATTCGCTACGGCAACTCTAAAGAAGATAGGGAATAATACACTTTAAAAACTTTACCGAATCACGGTGGCTGACGAACTTACCAGGCGGCAAGGTCATGCGTTTTCGAAGCCGCCTGGCGTCCTGCGCCATAAGCCGAAAAAAGCTATTCGTCGTGGATCGCAGATTTAACTCTCACGGCTAGCTCGGGCGTGATTTCTGGTATTTGATGCTCGCTCTTGGCGTGCTCGGCAGCCTTCTGCATGACCTGCTGCTCCGTTTCACCCCGTGCTTCGAAATCACAGTCCATACCGACTTCACGACATTTGAGTACTTTGGACATGGCTCACCTCAGCGGCAATTCTATCCAAATTAGATGAGAGTCACGATCGCCCATTCCCGGCTCATAGCGAAGACACGGCGGAAGCATTGAGAGGTATCGGCTCGGTTGGCAACTGACTACCAGGGACCAGCGGCGATGGGAGACTTGATCCAGTTGGAAGGCGATTCTGCAATCCTTCAGGAGCTGTACGATTCCGGAATTGACGTGTCGATTGAGTGCATGGCAGGGGCCGGTTTCCTGGTGGAGTTAGGGATGGATGGGGCGATGATCGATGCGAATCATGTCCGTTCCTACGCTGAAGCCTCCGAATGGCTCAAGAAAGCGGCCATCCGGCATTACCCTTTTCCGCATTTGGCCGGAAGCATCGTGGCTCCGCAAAGGTAGTTACGTTGCCGAAGCCAAGCCCGCAGCCGTTCTGGACTTCGTAAAAATTCGGTCCGGGTCGCCGAGCGCTTCTCGGATCATGGCGCATCCGCGCCAATTAGATTCTCAAACAACCGAACAACTCCACGGTACAAGTCAAGTCTGGCGACCAGCCCACGCGCGGCGCGGTTTGGAATTCGTGCTTTGCCAAGACCTTGTTTCTGGTGTTCCAACCAACAGAAGAAAGTCCCTATAGGCCCGGCCTAACCAACACGCCGTTTTGGAGTGGGTTATCGCAACTGTGCCAAAAGTCGAGGATCTTTCTACTTCAGCCTCTTTTTCATGATCTTCGTCTTGTACTCGCGCCCGTCTTCGTCTAACAGATACATGTGATTCCCTTCGATGGCGAACTTGACCGGCGCGTTTACTGTGACATTGGCCTCTTTATTCCAGCGGTATTTCAACAACCTCGAAATCACGTAGACCTTGTCCCCACTATCCACGACTTCCACTTCTTCCATCCCGTACCTTGCTTGTCTCCTTGTGTTTGAATTCGAGTTGTAGGTCGCAGAATTGCCGTACACATTGGCATTGCCGTAGGTGTTCGTCGAGCTGTATGTCCCCAGATAGACTCTCGATTTCTGAGCATCGAGCAGTGTGCCATTCTGCCAATTGCGTTCATGCTTAGCTGCGTAACTCTGAATCGATGCTGCCGATGCGAGTAAAACCGTGAGTAGCGCGATTGCAGCGCCACGCTGCACTTGTGGGAGTTTCATATGTCGGATTAGTGCGTCGTGACTGCTGTCATTCTCAATCCGGGCGCGGCTTTAAAGCCAGAACGCGGAATTAACGCGAATTTGGCAGCAGGAGACATCCTTGCGGCTATGCCAGGCGCTAGCCTGGCGGCCCGAAACGACGATTCACGTGTAACTGGGTGTCGGTTCAAATGCTCCAGGCAGGTGCATAATGGCGCAGATGGATTCCATTTTACGGGCGACAATTTTCGGCGGTGCACGCTGCTTTCTCCGACTCCCACACGAGTTTGAACTTATGCGGCCAGAACCCTTTCAAGCTATCGAGGACGTAAAGCGCCGCGAGTTAGGCACATCCAATTCGGCCACCCTCATGATCTGAAACCTTAATCTAGCAGCTTTCCCGTCTGGGCGGGGCCGTCACGGAATTCCAAGGTGTTAATACCACTCGAACCAACCAGCACGACTGTGAAGCTGCAGTTTTTCAGCGCTAAATCTTCCAGCGACACGGAGTTCTTCGAGACAAGTTACGAAAGTAAAAACGCTCTCGTGCGCGATTTCGACTTTAGGCCGAGCTTTTGGGACTCCAGCGAAAACGGGTATAGGGCCGGGTGGGGGGTCTCCCGAAAAAGCATTCCTTTTGCCCGCCGAGCAACGAAACTGGAAAATGATCCACCAAGGGCATCAATCGGGCGATCTACGCAAGCGATTACGCGCGGCACGCTTGGCCTCACGAGCCGCCACTGCTTTCTTAGCCCGCGCGACTCTCTGTTGTTTGGTCATGTTAATGGCCGCCGCCTTGCCGCCCTTTGATCCGCCAATTGCGCCGCCCTTGGCACCCTGTTTGCGGAACCATTCGATAACTTCTGCCGGTAGCTTCTTGCCCACGCCTTCATCTTACATGGGGTATTGACATCTAATAGGGGGCGTCTGATGATCGGATTGCCGACAAGTGAAATAAGTAAATGAGCACAATCGTTAGCGCTGCCATCTATGCCCGCGTCAGCACGGTGGACCAAGACTGCGCGATGCAAATCGCCGACCTTCGTCAGTACTGCATCACTCGTGGTTGGAAAATCTGCTGCGAGTACGTTGACACCGTCTCCGGTTTGAAGTCTTCGCGACCAGGCCGGGACAAGCTTATGAGAGACGCACGGGCCCGTCGCATAGATATCGTCATAGTTTGGAAACTCGATCGATGGGGCCGAAGCTTAGCAGATACCGTGACCACGCTGGAAGAGCTAGCCTGCGCCGGTGTTCGCTTTATTTGCATGACGCAGGGACTCGATACTGACAACTCGAATCCCATGAGCCGGGCCATGCTCGGCATGTTGCAGGTCTTCGCTCAATTCGAGCGGGACATGATCAATGAGCGGGTCAACGCCGGTATAAAGAGATATCATGCGGAATACACTGCAGGTCGCGCCCAAAGCAAGTCCGGGAAAAATCTTCCCATCGGTCGTCCCAGGAGCGTCTTTCGCGTCGATCAAGCGATTCGAATGCGTGCGGAAGGCCTAAGTTGGCGCACGATCGCCAAAGCGCTCGGCGTCCCAGAAGCAACCATTCGGTCCAGGTGCGCAGAAAACCGTGCGGCAGATCTCGAAAAAGCGATTGGCAAACAAGTGGCCTGAATGAGGCTAAACAAGCGCGCAGATAAGACCTCTTTTCTGCGCACAGCTACATGAAAGATTCAGCAGTTTTCAACTTCCTTTCCAACAATCACCTGAATCGTGTGCGGAAAAGGTGGTGAAGCGCGGAGCTGAAAACGACGGCAGAACCAGACTCAAAATCGCTGCCGCATAACTATGCGGAATCAAATCCTTTCCGCAGCATTTGCTCGCGCCATTCTGCACTACCATTTCCCCATGCGTATGTTTGTGCTCTTTCTGCCTGCCCTACTGTTCGCCCAACCAGCCGCTCGCCTCCAGACCGGCTACGCTTCCATCCGACCGCCCATCCTCAAGGCAGACTTGACGTTTATTTCCTCGGACGCCTTGGACGGCCGCATGTCGTTGGAGCGCGGCTCGGAGGTCGCTATCCAGTGGATTGCTGGCGAGTTCGCCAAGGCGGGTCTCAAACCGGCGGTTGGCGATTCCTATCTGCAGCCCGTGCCGCTGATCGAATTCACCACCGACCGTAATCTCACCAGCCTGAGCATTATCGACGATAAGCGCCGCCAAGTCTTCCACGCTCCCGATGCGACGGCGAACTTCCCTGACGAGATCTCCGTCGCCGCTGCCGTGGTCTTCGCCGGTTACGGCATCACCGCCCCCGAGTTGAATTACGATGACTACGCGGGCATCGACGCCAAGGGAAAATCGTCCTGGTTTTCAATCATGAGCCGCAGGAGGCCGACGCCGCATCCATCTTCAACGGCCAGGGCAATACCTTGTATGCCAACAACACCTACAAGCTGTTCAATGCGGAGCGCCACGGAGCCCGCGCCGTTCTCGTGATGCCCGATCCCAACCACCAGGGGCCGATACGCGGCACCGCTGCCGGGCGCGCGCACGCCTGCCGCTTCCGCCCGCATCGCGCCGGAGGCTTTGGCGGAGGGCGGTCCCGGCGATCCCGCTGTTCTCGGTCACGGAACGCGTGGCGAATGCGCTATTCACCGCCGCCGGAAAGAAGGCCGCCGCCATCCAAACTGCGATCGATTCGAAACTTACGCCAGCTTCGTTCGACGTGCCCGGCACAACAATCGAGTTGCGTACGGTCCTTACCGAGCGCCGCCGCACGAACCTCCTGGAACGTCGTCGGCCTGATCGAAGGCACCGATCCCACGCTCAAAGCGGAGACCATCGTCTTCAGCGCCCACTTCGATCACGACGGCACCGGCCCCGACGGCATTTACCACGGGGCCGACGATAACGGCTCGGGCACGGTCGGCGTCGTCGCGCTCGCCCATGCCTTCGCGACAAATCCGGTAAAGCCCCGCCGTTCGCTATTGTTTATCGTCTTTGCCGCCGAAGAGCGCGGCCTGCTCGGGTCGTATTATTACGTCAGCCACCCGCTGCGGCCGCTGGCCACAACCCGCGCGCAGATCAACTTCGACATGATCGGCCGCAATGAAACGGCGGACCCGCGCGTGATCACGGAAATCTCGCCTGATACTTCGAACCAGCTCGGACTTATCGGCACAGCATTACAGCCCCGATTATCGTCAGACGATCGAGCGCCAGAACAAGACCGTCGGGCTGGATCTGACCTATAAGTGGGATCGCGATGCCTACAATGGCGTTCTCTTCCGCAGCGATCAGTACCCGTTTCTGATGCACGACATCCCGGCGATCTGGTGGTTCACGGGCTTTCATCCCGATTACCACCAGGTGACCGACACGGTGGACAAGATCAATTTTGAGAAGATGGCAAAAATCCTGAAGCTGGCCTATCTCAGCGGCTTCGAATTCGCCGACGAGACCCACCCACCGCGCTTCGAGCCCCGCGCGAAGAGTAATTAGAGAGCGGGAATTTACCCGCCCGTCGGACCACGTCCAGACTCAGTGGGCGAGTTCCCAGCGCCGCTTGTTCAATGCGCACTTACGCAAGTAATTAGCGGTAGTCCAGAAGCCGCGAAATTGGAAGTATATCCCCGAGATGCTAACGACCATAACGGCCAAATGGATTCCAGTTGGTACGCGCGTTTAGCATTATCGATTTTGGTTGAATCTTCTAAGCTGCGCCGCGCAAACGGAGGGTCCTCCGATCTAACCTTAGATCGCGCTGGATTAGCTACCTTCAGGAAACGTGCTCTGAGAGGGCTTTGAGAAGTTGGATCTCATAACGGCTACGCAGCTCCGCTGCGTCGGAGATGGATTGATTCAAGAACAGCGGACCGAAGTGAATCGTATACTCAACCTTATTGAGGATCGCTCTGTCTATGCACCGTACCGCAACAGAACCGTTAGATATGGGTCTGCCAAAAAGCGCAAGATTCGAAATCGTGTTCTTGCGAGCATGTTCGCGAAATCCCGGGAATCTGCGATGCGACAAACCAAATGTAGTCTCAAACGGCGTTGCACCAGTGCGGAGTAACGTGAAGTACGAAGGGTATACAAGCCCGTCAAACCCATGCTCATGGGCAGCACGGGCTATCTCACGGCTTATCTCATACGAGTGGCGACCTGCGAGAAACAACATGTGAAGCGCCATGTCGAGGCTCTCGAACTCAGTAGTGTTTTCCTCCGATAGCGCCTCAGCCAAGTTAAGAAGTCTGAGCGCTCTTTGCGGCACCAGCGTCGCCACATACAGTTCATCTTCAGACGTGACGCGGCACTCGTGTAGACATACCTCAAGATCTTGAGAGCCGTACAGAATCGGAAGCTCGGTCGTGTCAAATCGACCGCCGCCCGAGATTCCCTCCGGAGGAGAATCGTACTCCGCAAATTGGCTCGGGCTGGCTGGGGCTTTCCTCAAGCGATAAAAGCACTCATCGGTATTGAGAAGTCGCCCTGGATACTCGTTCAGAATACGCGATATGACCGCCCGTCTGGAGCTGGTGTCTCTCAACGCCGTAAGCGGCTCCACTTCACCTACCATCCAGAGGCGGGGCGAGTAAAGGAAGAAACCAACTTTAAGATTGTCTTCGATTAATCGAAGATCCGCCTCGAGCCAGGGTGCGACGTCGAGTGACGTGGACTGGTGCGTATTAAATTGCACCGCTGGGAACCCACCATATTCCAATCTTTGTATAGTTCCCGAAACGAAGAATTGTTGTGCCAAGGCCGCGACTAACCTTCTGTTCAGTTTCATTCCAAATTTCGAACCGCAATGTGGGCATTTTGACTGGTCCCTTTGGCCGATTCGCTCGGAACTCAAGCGAATGCCCTGGTCATTAAAGCAATTAGAACAAAGCAGCGCTGCTCCCGAATCATCACCAGCGGCAATCTCGTCGATGTGCGCTCCTTGCTGGCGGCGCACGTGATGAAGGGCGTTTTCGAATCGCTCGTGACCTACAGCGGTACGGTCTTGGGACCGGACCGCGAGAGTTTCTCGGAACAGAGCCTGCATGTCGGCATCCGCCCTAATGATAAAGTCGGTGGCCAAATCGAGAGCCGTAGCTATATACTGGACGTCCGTCTCGTTTTCCTCACCCCTGCCCCGGTTTTTGTCTCCCGTACGGTAAAAGGCCAGGGGGGAGAGGTCAGCATGAGATGAAACGAGACCCAACAGTCCGCGTACCGGATCGAGAATTCCTAGTCGGTCTAAGATTTGATCGTCACTGAGAATTGTCGCTGTTTCGCCTTTCCTGATGGTTTCGCGCAACGGGGCCGGTAGGTTCATGAAATATCGGTTCGAGGAGAGGTCCTTACGGATGCGGTCGGCTTCTCGATCAAAATCGCGGATTGCTTCAGCGGTGCTACCCAACTTCTGAAAAAGATGCAGACGTTCAGTGCAATCCCGCAGCTGCATAACGAGAACGCGAGAGCTGGCTTCATCATCACCGATAACCTCCGTGCCCAGATAGAACAGGGATAAGGCAGCGCGAACTAAACTGCGAATAAGGGCCGCTAGCGAACTGAAATCCCAGTGTCTTCCATCTCTGTTCGAGGGGCTTCCGGGACACATATGAAGAATGCTGGTCGAAATGGAACACAGGCGAGTGAATAACACGGAAGCCCAGTATTGCCGAGCGGACTCGGCCGAGTGTCGCGCCGTTTTGTGGGAGATCGTAACGGCGTGGTCTACCGCAGCAATGTACTTGGGTAGGGCGATCCAATAATATTCGGCGGCGGATTGTGGTTGGTTGTCGCTATTCGCGGTCATGATTCAATTGCGACCGCCTCTTTTTCTAAGGCGGTCAATGTTCCCGACTGTCCGAATGGTATCGCTTGCGTAGATTGCTCGTCGACAATCGCAAATTATCCCGGATTAGTAACGGTAGATCGCTAGCATCCGCTGATCTTTTGGGCTACTACTTTGCCGTATAACGAGCATCTCGGATATTGACGTGCGCGTCGGACTCGCCGAGACTCCGGAGCGAAAAGCAAATCGTCCGCTCTGGGCAACTGACCCGGTGGGTGCACCTTCAGGTGAACGAGAAGACCGACAAACATGAGTCTGGCCCCGCAAACAACCGCGAACCGCACGCTCACCTCGGGTTTCGGGGTTGGGTGCTTGGGGCGGTAGCGGCTTGGATCAACCCGACGATCGGTGCCAAGCATCGGCTGCTTTGGTCTCAGCGAGTTCAGTTTATCGGATTTCCCGGCGCATCCGGTTGTGTTTGGGTTCTGAGGTTACTAACGGCCATAGGTCCCTGCAATATCGACCACCACACTTTCCTGCGTTGCACTAGCTCCAGGCTCTGAGCGGCTGAGGGGCAGTACGACCATGACCTGCGCAGCACCATGCACGCTCTGCTGCAATTCGCCCGTGAGCTGGCCTAAAAGCGTGGCATTACCCCGCGCTTCTCGGGTAACGTTTGCCGCCTCCCGGATAGCTGCCAGCGCTGTTCGTAAATCCTTTGCACGTTTCGCTTGGCGCAGGATTCCTTCCGCTTCGGCGAATAACATCTCAGTCCGGTCGCGCAATTGCTTCACGTGATCCACCAGGGCGTCGGCCCGCAAGACCTCACTCGCTTCGTGAGACTTCTGTATCGCCTCTAGAAGATGCTCGGTTTTGTGGCGAAACAGTGCTGTGGACGATGTTCCGAATTGTTTCGCTACGTTCCGAAACGGCTCGCCGGAGAGCAGGGTCTCCTCGATGGCTTGCCGATTATTATGATTGCAAACCGTGCAGGTCCTGGGCATTAGCCTATCTTTCTGGAGTCAACACCAACCGTGCACCCAACGACGTAGACTTCCTGCTCGCGCCTCATGCCGCCCGCCTTTCCGCATCAGTTCCTAAACGTTTTATGATCAGGAGAGCCCAATAAACGAGAAATCGGGATTCCTTCGCATAACGGCTTTTCTCGCTCAAAATGATGCGGGCGCATCTTAAATTCGCGGCGTCGTATCGAGCAAGTTTTTCGACAGCGCTCTTGCGGTCGCGACTGAAGCTGAAGCTGGTCTGGCTCATTTTTGCTGGTAGGCGTCCACCACTGCGGGGAGCGCCTGTTCTGCGCGCTTCAACCAAGCCGCGAATGATTCGCCCTCCACCCGGTCCGGAGTGCGGCGCACCTTGTAGCGAAAATCAATGCCCCGGCTTTCGAGATAAACGACCGGATGAGCGTCGAGACCTACCGCGCGAATGGCTGCCCGGATCTCCAGGCCGTCTACGTCTTCCCAAACGCCGATTTGCAGACCGTAATCGCGCCGTATGATGCGCACGCCCGCTACATTCAGAAGGCGCAGCGCTTCGGTTTGCCCTCTTGTAAGAGCACCGTCCTCAGGCTCCAGATGCTGTTCGGCTCCCATTGATGGCTCTTCAATCTTTTGGATATCCGCCTGATCGGCACCTGCAAAACCTACAGAACCAGGTTTTGATGGTTTTGTAGGCTCGCTGCTAGGGCTTTTCGAAAAGATTTGGCCTTTCGGTTCCCAGTGCATCCAACGATTCGCGGCGGTCATTGCCATACCCCTCGGATTGACTCTGTAGCGCTGGCTCGGTCGGCCACCTGACTGGGCCGGTTCCGAAGATTCCTCCCGTAGCCAGCCTGCATCCTTAAGGACTTCTCCGGCGCGTTTTACCATCTCGGGCGTATCCAGACCACTCCAACCCTTGAGATAAACTTCGCGGCATGAAAAGAATCCATTCGGGCCAATCTTGCGTTGCTTAATTTTGTCCGCGAGTTCCCGCGCAGCCCGAAGCTGCGGCGTGACGACGCAAGAGTAGACGCGCCGCGCATGTGATTCCAGATATTCACACCACGACGCCGCCTTGCGGGCGTGCTCCAACTCGACGCCGATCTTTTGGGAGGTCGCAAAGTCCGAACCATCAAAACCTACAGAACTGGCCTGATCTGCCAAATAAAAAAGGAGCGCGAGGGAAGGCATCAAGCTGCGGTATTTGCTCAGATGGGAGATCAGGGCCGGATGCAATTCGGTACCGCGCACCTTGACTTCAAGCTCACCAAGCCATTCGGTGAATAGTTCCTGGGCGTCCGGCGTAAAGCGAAACCGCAACGGGTTTTCGGCATTCAACGCCAGCAGGTTTCGGAAGACATACTCGGCGTGCCGTTCGGCAGCGGCGTCCGGCGCGCGATCGACATTCCTCCATTCGGTGACCGTGTCCGGCCACACCAATAGCTGAAACCGCTGGATCAATCCGTCATTGCTCGGGCCGTCCTTGAGGGCGTCAACCAGGTAAGAACGAAGGCGGCCCGGCTGAATCCCGCCGAGCAGTGACATGCAGCACGCATCCACGTGTACGGTACCCCTCCCGATTCGATCGATTGTGTGTCCGGTATCGCCATTCCAAGCCTGTAGGCAGAAGGCGCGCTCCCCCTCGCGTCCGGGCCGATCCAGTTGACTCCACCAGCCGGTCAGTTCGTCCCGTACAACCAATACGCCCACGGGATTGTCGCTCATGGTCTGGTGCAGTGCCTCGAATGTGCTGTCATTTATGATCAGCCTTCGTAACTTCGGTTTATCCGGAGGGTCCTCTGGACGATTTGGCAGTGGATTTCCTTTTTTGGCGCTCGCCTTGTATTGGTCACGCCAAGCGCAGCGCTTCAGTTCGTGCTCCTCGCTGGCTATCGAAAACGCCTCCAACGCCGCATCATATTCCTGTCGCCACTCGGCTTGAATCTGGTTGAGTGGGCGGGTCGCCGCCTGAATGACGGGTGTCTTGAGGAAACCCGGCGGCGCAATGACGCCGCCCCACAAGTTAGGCGTGATTACCCAGCCGGTGTCGTTTTCTTTCGGTTGAATTCCTACTCTACGGCTAACAACCCCGGCCTCACAAACAATGAGAGCGTTAGCGGCATAGTCCAAGGGCACCTGGAGGCGCTCGGAAATGTCTTCGATGAGGGGCCGGAAAGACGCTGGCAAGAGTTCCTTGTCGAGCGGCTGCACTGGCGGCAAATCGGCGTCTAGGGGCTCGGGCGTGGGCCACTCACCATCCGATTGACTCGCATGTGTATCCGCATTAAGCGCGGCCAGTACATTCGGTTCCGAAACCATGAGCGCCTCAATATGTCGTTTGATGGGTGGGGCTATCTGCGGGGCATAAGTCATGCCACACGCTCCTGAGACGCGTGCGAGCCGATGAAGCTCGCGACCAAGATTTCGAGAACCTCACTTTCCATCCGAATATCGTTCAGCCATTGAGCCGTGAGGACTGGCTGCGACCGCCGGAATTGGCGGAGTGCCTGCGCTGCCCGATGGACCGGCCAGCGCTTCATTTCCGCCAGGAATGCCGTGAGTTCACGAACCGGTTCGGAGAATAGCGGGGCATTATCCTTCAGCGGTAGACCTGCCTCGAAAGCTGCCCACATTTGTTTTTTGTGTTCAGCTAACAATCTCTCCACATGCCGTTCCAGTGCAATCGCGAATCGTTCGACCTCCTCCCGCTGTGTGTCCGTGAGCTTCGGTCGTGGTGGCACCGGTGGCGGAGCGCTGCTGAGGGTAATTCTGTATCGCTCCGCCAGTAGCTTTAAGGTGCCGGGAAAATCTAGGTTTTCAATGCGCTGAACAAAGCTTAGGACGTCGCCGCCAGCACCGCATCCATAGCAGTTGTAGCGCTGCCGCTCGGCGTGCAATTTGATGGAGGGCGTTTTTTCTGAGTGGAACGGGCACAGCCCGATGTGTTGTTGGCCGGATTTCTTTAACGTGATGTATTCTCCGATAACAGCGATGATGTCGAGTTGATTCTTTAGCTGTACGGCGGTGCTCATGCTCGGGCTCTCTAGTGACTGGTCTTCAGTTCTCGGATGGAGGGGTTCAACACGACACCGTTCGGGCGGCAAGCCAATTCTGGAGTGCGGACCGGGATACACGAACATTACGGCCACACTTGATGTAGGCGATCTGCTTAAGAAGAATTCGCTTGCGCCAAGCTGCCAGCGACTCGTTCGTAATTTTTGCGAGTTGTGGAACGCTATAGTGCTCCATCTCGCCTTCAATAATTGTCTGTAGCGTCATACGATGACAGAGTACGATAATGTGCTAGATATACTCTATGGTCATTTCATATCTAGCACGGATTCCGGAAAAGGCCAGCTTCTGCGCTGCCGCTGGCGCAACAATCCCGCGCCGGGAGGATGCAGTGGAAGCGAATACGAATTCGGAAGTACTGTTCGGCGAGACCTCACTCTACCTCATGGGTCGATTCACCGATGAAGCACGAGACGTGTGTGCGGCTTACTATCAATCGAAGGCCAAACGTGGTCCACCCTATCTCGCATTAGCCAATTCAACCGGCGATCTTGCGTCAGAGCCTGGACTTCACGGCCAAATGGGGCCCATTGGGTCATTCATTGCCAATCCTGCCGGGCTGGGCAGAGGCGATCGGAAAGCCGCCATGCCCCTGGAAAGGAGACCACAAAGACTTCTTGATCGATTTAGCGGGATGGGCCCACCTCCACCGGCGCTTCAGGCAACTGTGTTCGTTCGCAGCCGGGGGGTCTCGGCTCAGTGCGGCAAACAGGAAAAACATCACGGACTTCTTATGCGAAGAAAATTGGAACGAGTTTGACGCTGGGCCCCTTCGTCTCGGCCTGGAGTGGAACACAACTCGATCAGGTTGGACACCCCAGATTGTGACCGCGTCGCTGTATCAAGCCTTTGTTGCCATGCTATGGCTCGATATTTCGAGGCGGGAGCAAATGCTTCTTTACTGTGCCAACTCAAGCTGCGGAAAATTATTCGTCACCTCGCGGACTAATAAGTTGTACTGTGATGCAACCTGTGCTGCCAAAGTCGCCAGACTAAAATGGTGGCGCACCAAAGGGAAGAAAAACCGCCAGAAAAAAAGAATTCCGGTACCGGCGTCTGTCAAAACGCTAGAGGTGTCCGACGGCCTCAAAGTGGACAATCGGACGCGGTTTCACCCCCAGCCAACCGAAAGACGCGACTCGCAAGCTAAACAGAAGAACCGGCTACGACCCTGACCAGGTATGCCCATAGGTATGCCTACTACATGTTTAGATGGAGTGATCCTAAGGTCTACGATTCGCCCGGACTGGGTTGCCGAACTCCTTTGTTAGTAGCTAACTGCAGCGATCAGGATGATCTGAGATATGCCCGTCGTAAGTTGTTGAGTTGACTTACACCGGAGATTTTAAGTCCTTTGCGTCTGCCGATTTCGCCACCCGGGCGGCAGGTCGAAAAGCGCACGATGCGGCCTTTCAAACTCATCATAATAGACGGGCCGGCTCTTTTGGCTAAACTGGTCTATGCCGCTCGAATTTACAACGTCGTACCTGACCGATTCGCTCACGCTATTCCGCTACTACAAGAAACTCGCCGAACAAGCGATGAAGCAGGTCCCCGACGAGCAACTCCAGATCGTGCTCGATCCGGAAATGAATTCGATAGCCCAAACTGTCAAGCACATGACCGGCAACATGCGCTCGCGATGGACGGATTTTCTCAACACGGATGGGGAAAAGCCAGATCGCCAACGGGACAGCGAGTTCGTCGATCCCCCGGCCACGCGCGAAAGTGTCCTGGCGCGCTGGGAAGAGGGTTGGCAAACGGTATTTCAGGCGCTCGAGCCACTCACGGATGCCGATTTATCGCGGACCGTGTTCATTCGCGGGGAAGCACACTCCGTGATGCAAGCCATCAACCGGCAGATTGCCCACTATGCATATCACTGCGGCCAGATTGTGTTGCTCGCCAAGCACTTTCGGTCCGAGGAATGGCAATCCCTGAGCATACCCCGCAGCAAATCCGGCGAATTCAACCAGCGGGTTTTGGCCGGTAAGGCGAGCCAACGATAACACCACTGGTTTAATTGAATTGTGCGCTCTTTTGCTGTTTGTCTCCTGAGTCTCGCGATCAGCGGCTTCGCGGGCGCCGCTTCCGCGGACAAGTTTTATCTTCATCCGAACGACACGGTCGTCTTCTATGGCGATAGCATCACGGACCAACGCCTCTACACCATGCTGGCGGAGCTCTATAGTGTCACGCGCTATCCGAAACTGGACGTGCGCTTCGTGGATTCGGGATGGGGCGGCGATCGGGTCACGGGCGGTGGCGGCGGTCCGATTGACCTGCGCCTGGAACGCGATGTCCTGACGTATCACCCTACCGTGATGACCATCATGCTCGGCATGAACGACGGCAACTACGTCAATCACACGGCCGCCGCGGACGACGTCTACTACTCGGGCTATCGGCATATCGTCGAGACGGTTCGCCACGCTATTCCGTCGCTGCGCATTACCGCCATCGAGCCGTCGCCATTCGACGATGTCACGCGGCCTTACACGCTACAGCCGGACGGTTACAACGCGATACTCGTGAAGTATGGAGACTGGCTGCGCCACTATGCGGCGGACGCCCACCTCGATATGGCCGATCTGAACACCGGTGTGGTCGCCATGCTGCGCAAGGCAAACTCGTCCGATCCCGTGCTCGCTCAGAAAATTCTTCCGGATCGCGTGCATCCATCGCTTTCCGGACACCTGATCATGGCCGAGCAATTGTTAAAAGCCTGGGGCGCGCGCCCGATCGTTTCTTCGGTAACAATTGACGCCACGAACGGCAAGGCCGTCGAATCCGAGTACACGCATATAAGTGACTTGCATGCCGGCACTCCGCTTGCCTGGTCTCAGACGGACGAGGCCCTTCCGCTGCCCTTTGCGCGCATGCTGGCTGCCGATCGAGACCACACGCTCGCGCTCGCGATCGGCAGCTCGGATGTTACCGAAGCGTTGAACCAGCAGATCGTGCGCGTCAACGGGCTCGCGAGCGGCCGCTATAAAATGACTATCGATGGCGAGACGGCCGGCACCTGGAGCGGCGGCCGAACTCGCGAGTGGCGTTAATCTCGCGGTGCTCGATACGCCGATGTCACGGCAAGCCATGGACGTGCGGGACCTTACCGTGAAGCGTATCGACGTCCATCAGCAGCGCTGGCGCGCGCTCCAGGTGCCGCTCCAGAATCTCGATATCGAACATTTACAGGAAGCTTTGAAAGCGCTCGATTCGGTGGAAGCGGAAGTGATCACCCGGCAGCGTGCCGCCGCCCAACCCAGGCCGCATGCGTTTCAGTTAGCCGCGGCGCCATGAAGTTCCTGTTCCGCGCAGCCGCCCACCGGTATGGCAATTGGATGTACCGGCGCGAAGATGAGCTGTCCTCCCGCGCGACCGACCGCATCGTGCGGCCGTTCGAATTGGGCTTGGATTGGGCAGAGCGCTGGCCGGTGACGCGCGGCTTCCCTCCCGATGGGTCAGACCCCATCGAGTACTTGATCCATTTGAATCAGCGCATCATCTCTTCGAGCCAGGAGTTCTTCGCCTATGATCCGCCGGATAACTTCGAACTGCGCGATAATTGGCTCACTTTTGCGTCGCCCGTTTCTACGCCCTACCCGGAGAACAATACGGTACGAGGGCTTTGGTTTCCGGCTCGCGGTGCGGGCCGCAAGGCTGTAGTCGTTCTTCCCCATTGGAACGCGAAGCTGCCTCAGCATAATGCGCTCTGCGCCGGGCTGCAGCGCCTCGGCATCTCCGCGCTACGCCTGAGCCTGCCTTATCATGACGCGCGGACGCCGGCGGGTTTGCAGCGCGCCGATTACGCTATGTCGTCCAACATTTGCCGCACCATCGATGCCACGCGCCAAGCCATCATCGACACTCGCGCCTGTTTCGACTGGCTGGAGCGCGAGGGATACACAGAGCTTGGTATCGTGGGCACCAGCATCGGCTCCTGCTATGCCTTCATTGCCAGCGCGCACGATCCGCGCATTCGAGTAAACGTTTTCAATCACTGTTCGACCTATGTCGCCGACGTGGTATGGGAAGGCCTCTCGACGCGTCACATTCGCGACGGCGTGGCGAATGCCGTGGACCTCGAGACTCTTCGCAAGCTCTGGCTTTCCATCAGCCCGCCGTCGTATTAGGACCTCTTCAGCGCCCGAAAGAAGCGGTCTAAATTCATCTACACGCGCTACGATACGACTTTTCCAGTGCGGCTCTCGCGCGATGTCATCGAGGGCGCCCGGCGCCGCCGCTGGGACCACGAGGTGACCGTGCTCGCCTGTGGCCATTACACCATGGGCGAATTTCCTTTCAAATATCTCACTGGCTACGAAATCTGCTCGTTTTTGAAGCGCAATTTGTAAAAGGTTAAGATCTTAAATATTTTTGCTCCCAAATGGTACAAAACGCTTTGGATTGCGCATCGAACCCTTTGGGATCAACGATTCGAGCACGTGAATGAGTAAACCAAAATACGCAGCCGCCATCGCGCTGCTCTGCGCGGCGGGTACTGCGGCGAGGACAGATGCAACTTCAGCCTTCCTATCAGGGCAGCGTACCCCAGGGAACGGCATCCACTACGCCGATTACGCTGAGCTTTGGAGAAGCCATCAATCGCGGGCTGAAGGCCAACCTGGGACTCCTTACCAGCGAGCAATCCAGCAACGAGGTGCGCGCCCAACGCGCACGGGCGCTCAGCAGTCTGCTGCCGAAGATCAGCGGGCAAATAAGCGCTACCGAGCAGCAGATCAACCTTCAGGCGCTGGGCTTCAACGTGCAACTTCCGCCGAGCCTGGGTTTCCAAATTCCGCCCATTGCCGGACCTTTCGGCTATCAGGAAGCCAGAGCAAACGTTTCGATGCCGCTGTTCGATTACAGTGCGCTCAGTAACTTTCGTGCGTCACGCGAAGAATCAAAGGCGTCCGTTTTCAGCGTCAGAAATGCCCGCGACCTGGTTGTGCAAGCGGTGGGGAATGCGTATTTGCAGATCATTGCCGACTCCGCTCGCATCACCGCCAAGCAGGCGCAAATCGATTCGGACAAAGCCGTGTACACGAATGCCACTCGCCGGCATGATGCCGGAACCGCAATCGGTATCGATGTCTTACGCGCGCAAGTGGAATTGAAGCAGCGACAACAGCAGCTTGTCTCGCGTTACGAATCAATTTGAAAAAGATAAGCTGACATTGGGCCGAGTAATCGGTCTTCCTCCCGGTCAGGATTTTTCGGTTGTCGATCCTTCATCCCCCGTGCCGCTCGAAGCTATTTCTCTCAAAGATGCGCTTGACAAAGCCTATGAGCATCGCCCCGATTTACAGGCCGCTAAAGCTCGCGTCGCGGCCGCCCAATTCACGCTTCGAGCCGCTAAAGCAGAGCGGTATCCGAAGGCGACCGGCAGCGCTAATTACGGCGGCTCAAGGCTTGCGCCTGTTCACGAATTCGCATGGCGTGTTCAACGTTACGGGCTCGGTCCAGTTCAACATTTTTGACAGCGGCCGCATCAAAGCCGACATTCTCGAAAATGACGCAGAACTGAGAAACCGCCGCAACGAATTCGAGAATCTGCGCGGGCAAATCGATTTCGAAGTGCGCAGCGCACTGCTGGACTTAAGATCCGCGAACGATCAGGTGGATGTAGCGAAGAGCAATATGCAATTTGCCAATGAAACCTTGAAGCAATCGCGCGACCGCTTTACGGCTGGCGTGACGAATACGGTCGAAGTCGTGCAAGCACAGCAGGCGGTTGCCGACGCGAACGAGAACTTGATCTCAGCGCAGTTTCAATATAATCTGGCCAAAGTAGCGCTGGCGCGCTCGCTTGGCTTGGCTGAAGAAAAGTTCGGAGCTTTTTCAGCAATTCGCAGCCGTGAGCCGGATCGGACATTCATTCGTTTTCTGAGCCGGATAGCGTTCGGCTCACGCATTGTTCGCTCAGGCTGGAGGTTTCGTTTCCCGATCGAACCCTGAGAGGCACCGCGCAGCTTAGTCTCGAGCGCACTGACCAGAAAGCGGCGCTCATGCTGGACACGCGCGATCTGGAAATTGAGAGCGTTCAATGCGGCCGAACGCCGGTTGATTTCGAGTTGGGCGCCCGCGATCCGATTCTCGGATCTCCGCTGCGCATCAATCTGCCGCCCAACGCCGATGCAGTGGATATTCAGTATGCCACGCAGCCCACGGCAACCGGTCTTCAGTGGCTGAATCCCGAGCAAACCGCAGGCAAACGAGATCCGTTTCTCTTCAGCCAGAATCAATCCATTCACGCGCGTAGTTGGATTCCGCTGCAGGATTCGCCTGGCGTGCGCATCACGTACGACGCACGTATTCAGGCACCCGAGTGATTTGCGTGTTCTCATGGGCGCTCGGCACAAGAGCAAAGAAGGCACGGCGGATTTCTTTAACATGGATTTGCCTATCCCGCCTTATCTCATTGCGCTGGCGGTCGGAGATCTCGACTTTGCACCACTGGGGCCGCGTACCGGAATTTACGCCGAGCCCCCCATTCTGGCGGCGGCCGCACGAGAATTTGAAGACACGGAAAGCCTGGTCGAGGCCGTGGAGCGGCTCTACGGGCCATATCGCTGGGGCCGCTACGATCTGCTGGTGCTTCCGCCGAGTTTTCCGTTCGGCGGCATGGAAAATCCATGTCTGACCTTCGCCACCCCGACGGTGATCGCGGGCGATAAGAGCCTGGTCAGCCTGGTATCGCATGAGCTTGCGCATTCCTGGTCCGGCAACCTGGTCACAAACGCCACGTGGAGCGATTTCTGGCTCAATGAAGGTTTCACTACTTATCTCGAAAACCGCATCCAGGAAGAGGTCTATGGCCGCGAACAAGCGCTCATGGAGCAGGTGCTCGACCGCCGCGAGATTGAAAAAGACTTCCGTGAATTCGCGCCGGGCGATCAGATTTTGCATATCGATCTAGCGGGGCGCGATCCGGATGACGGCTGCACCCATGTTCCATACATCAAAGGGCGCTCTTTTCTTACGCCAGATCGAGCATGCGTTCGGCCGCCCAGCATTCGATCGATTTCTGAGATCGTATTTCGACCACTTCGCGTTTCGGAGCATCACCACGGCTGAAGCGCTCGACTATTTGCGCCGTGAGCTTGCGCCGCAGGTTCGAATTGAGGAATGGGTCTTCGAGCCCGGACTTCCCAGAGCACACCGTGCGCCGTTTCTCCACGTTTAGAAATCACGACCGGCGCGGCTCAAGACTTTGGGCGGGACGATGTACTCGCGGGCGATCTTCCGGCCGCACGTTGGAACACACAGGAGTGGCTGGAGTTTTTACGCGTGTTACCGCGACCACTCACCGCACGCAAGCTCGAAGAACTCGACCATGCCTGGAATCTCACGAACATCGGCAACTACGAAATTCTCGATGAATGGCTTCTTATGGCTATCGAGAGCGGCTACGAGCCGGCATTCCCTCGGCTGGAGCGTTTTCTACTCGAGATTGGCCGCATGAAGCTCTTGAAGCCTCTGTACGCGGCGTTGATGAAAACAGAAGATGGCAAAGTTCTGGCGCACGATATCTATCGCCGGGCGCACGCCGGGTACCACGCGATCACGCGGACCGCGATCGAAAAAATCCTACTTCTCCAGATAGAAACTGCCCGCAAACAACGCGTCTATTCCCGAGGAATAGAAGCTGCGAACCGCGTCGCGCGGCGTGCACACCAGCGGATCTCCAAACAGATTGAAGCTGGTGTTGTACAGCACCGGAATGCCGGTGGATTGGCCCGCCGCGGTCAGCAGCGCGTGGTACAGCGGATTCTCCGTCTTGTCGCACCGTGTGGACGCGGATCAGATCGCGCCCCAGATGTAGCCGCCCGGAAGAGTTCCCGGTGTTCAGGCCGCACCTTGCCCACGGTAGCCAGATAGCGGGCGTTTGGACCGACTTCGAAATATTCCTGTGCGCGCTCGAGCGGAACCGAAGCCGCGAATTTTCGGAAGCTCTCGCGATGCTTGATATACACGTTGAGATTTTCGGTCGAGTATGGATTGAGAGGCGACGCCAGAATGCTGCGGTTCCCTAGAGCGCGCGGACCGAATTCCATGCGGCCTTGCATCCACGCGACGATCTTGTTATCGTTCAGCGCCTGGATAGCGTCGCTCGATCAACTCGCCTTCCGTCTTCAAATACCGAAACCGCAGTTTGCAGTTTTCCAGAACGCCTTTGATCTGGGCGGCCGTGTAGGCGGGCCCAGGCACAGGGTTTCAAACGGCATGCGCTCGTCGTGCCCGTAGAAATTGTGCCACGCATGCAAAGCGGCGCCGAGGGCGGTTCCGGCATTGCCGGCCGCCGGCTGCACAAACACATTCGGGAAATGCGCTTCGAGAGATTGGATCAGCAGCGCATTGAACGCAAGGCCGCCCGCAATACACAGATTTCCGGCCGAACCAACATGGCGGCGACCGCCTCTTCCACAGCCGATTGCAAGCTCGCGGCCAGGTCTGCCTTGATTTCCGGTGAGAGCGGCCCGGTGGCGGGAATTCCCGTCTCCTGATAAAATCGCGCGCTGAAACCTCCGTGCGTCAAGCGATCCGCATCGAAGTAGCCGCGGTCCATTTGCGGCAACACGGAGTCGCCGTGCCGGAGGAGCTTGCGGAAGATGTCCAGGTAAGCAGGCTTGCCGGAAGCTGACATCCACTGCACTTTGTGCTCGTCCGCACGCGGCTCGTAGCCGAGCATCTCCGTCACCCGGCTGAACAGGTCGCCAAGCGAATCCGGGAAGTAAAGTTCGCGCACGGGTGTCAGCTGCCGGCCGCGGCCTTCGAACAGAACGGCGGAACGGAAATCTCCGGCGCGATCCGCGCTCAAGACCGAGGCCGAACCGAAATCCGTCGCATAGTAGGCGGAGGCCGCATGTGCGTGGTGATGCTCGACAACCACGATTTCGCTTTTCGGAAAGCGAGCGCGCATTTCGAGTTGAGCCACGCTCTCGCGCTCCGCGGCAAACGGTCGGGCTATGGCGACACAATCGATTTCCGCTGGCTTGACTTGCGCCACTTCAAGCGCCAGGGCAAACGCTTCGGCCGGGAAACGATCCCGGTCTATCCTGGCGCGAAACTTTCGCTTGCTCGACGGCGGAGGCTATCCGCCCGTCTTTGACGATGCAACAGGCTGGATCGCTCAAAAGCCCGCCGAGTCCGACCAGTACGCGCGGGGCCATTAGACTTTCCGCAGCCGGGCGATGGCGCGTTCTCGTCCAATCGCGGTGAACACCGCGAAAGCGCTCGGCCCTACGGGTTGTCCGGTCAGGGCGGCGCGGCTGGCATTAATCAATACGCCCGCTTTCACGCCACGCTCTGCGGCGAGTTTGCGCAAATCCGCTTCCACGCTCGCCAGCGTGAATTCCGGGCTGGCGTCCAGACGGCTTGCCAATTCGTGCAGCAGTTCGCGCGCCCCAGGCACATTCAGCTTCTCGAGCGCTTGCGTATCGATTTCAAAATCGTCGCTGAAATATGCGCGCCCTTTGGTTACAAAATCGAGCAATGTGGAGAAGCGTGCGCGAATGATATCGACCACCTGCGCGAAAAAGGTATCGTCGCCGAACGGGGCGAGACCATGCGCCGCGAGCGTCTCCTTTACCAATGGGATGAGACTTTCCACGGGAACGGTGCGCAGATGCTGCGAATTGAGCCACAGCGCTTTGGGATCGATCGGATCTTGCTCGCTGAAATTAACCACCGCGTTGCTGCGGTTAACGCCCTCGAAGTTGAAGCCGCTCTGCAGTTCGTAGAGCGTCATCTGCTCGCGATTGTCCTTTGGCGACCATCCCAGCAGACATAAGAAGTTGATGTAGCCGAGCGCGAGAAAACCGCTGTCCCGGTATGTTGTGACACTCACCACCGGCCCGTGCTTTCGCTTGGAAAGTTTCGATCCATCGGGCGCGATCAGCAGCGGCAGATGCGCGAACCGCGGAGTGAAGTTACCCGCGGCCTGGAAGATGAGCAGATGTTTGAACGTATTCGAGAGGTGATCCTGCCCGCGAATAATGTGGCTGATCTTCAAGTCGATGTCATCGGCGCAGGATGCCAGATGATAGGTCGGCATGCCGTTGCTTCGCAGCAGCGCGAAATCTTCGATATCCGCGGTCAATTTGGATTGATCGCCGTACACTTCATCGTGAAAAGTGACTTCGTAGGCTGGCTCGCGCCGAACCTTGAAACGGATCACAAACGGTTCTCCCGCGGCGGCCCGAGCGGCGCTCTCTTCATCCGGCAGCGCTCGCATCTCCGGGTTGCAGAGCCATGGCCCGGCGCCGTGCGGCTTATCTTCCGCCTCCTTTGACGCCGGCGTGAAGTCCCGATAGGCGAACCCTTTCGCGAGCAGATCGAAGGCCAGTTTGCGATGGAGATCGAGGCGCTCGGATTGCCGGTAAAATTCATCCCAGCTCAAATTCGAGCCAGCCCAGCCCTTCGTAAATAGACTGGAGTGAAGCTTCCGTATTGCGGTCCACGTCCGTGTCGTCGATGCGCAAAACCACCGTGCCGTGCTGCTTGCGCGCATAAAGCCAATTGAAAATGAATGTACGCGCGCTGCCGATGTGCAGATAGCCGGTCGGAGAGGGCGCAAAACGAACCCGAATCATGAAGTCTCAGTGTACGAAAGCGTGCTACACTTCTGACACTCCCCCGCTTTACGCACTATGGAACGCGCTGCGCGGCTTATCAAAAACAACAAGTTTTCGCAACGGGTTTTTACCGACGATGACTTTGCGCGCGCCATTTGGCCCGAGGCGGTAGGCAAGGCGATCGCCACCCATACTGTTCGCCTAAAATTGGTGCGGACGACACTGGTCGTGGAAGTGGAAGATGCCATCTGGCAGAAGCAGCTTCACCTGCTCAGCCGGCAGATTCTGGATCGCATTCGCAAAGTCACGGGCAGCAGCACGATCGAAGATCTGGAGTTTCGTATCGCCATTCCCCGCCGGCAGCCACAGCGCGCTCCGGCGCGCGAAACCACTTCGATTCCGGATGAAGCCGAGAGTATTCAGGATCCTGTGCTAAAGAAGTTATATAGACTCTCGCGTAAGAAAGCTACTGCTTGAATTTGTCTGAAAAAGAGGTCCGGTACGTCGCCGATTTGGCAAATCTGCTGCTCGCGGACGAGGAAGTATCGCGTATGCGCCAGGATCTCGGCCAGATTCTGACGCACATCGAGCAGCTAAACGAGCTCGACACGCAGGATGTGGAACCAATGGCGCAAGTTCTTTACAGTGCGGATGAGACCGCCACGCTGCGCGAAGACGTGCCGCATACCTCGCTTACGACTGCAGAAGCGCTCGCCAATGCGGCCATCAGCGGCGCCGGATATTTCAAAGTGCCGAGGGTGATCGAGCGGTGAGCCTCGAAAACGGCGTCGCAGCGCTCACCATTTCATCCGTGCGCCAGGGGCTCCTCGAAAAAAAATTCTCCGCCCGAGAGCTTGCTGAAGCTGCGCTCCAGTTTGCGGAAGCGGAAAATCCGAAGACCAACGCCTATTTGACCTTTTCTCGCGAGCGAGCCTTCAAAGCGGCCGCGCACGTTGACGACGAAATTGCGAAGAACGGATTCATAGGCGCTCTGGCGGGCGTTCCGCTGGGCGTGAAAGATGTGATCGTTACGCGCAATCTGCGCACGACTTGCGGATCGCGTATTCTTGAGAACTACGTTCCACCGTACGACGCGACAGCCGTGTTCCGCCTCGAAGCTGAAGGCGCCGTGGTGATCGGCAAACTCAATTGCGACGAATTCGCGATGGGTTCCTCGAATGAGAATTCCGCCTATGGCCCGGTGCGCAACCCGAAGGCGCTCGATCGGGTTTCCGGCGGGTCGAGCGGCGGATCGGCAGCCGCCGTGGCGCAAGGAACCGCGGTTGTAACTATTGGTTCCGACACGGGTGGCTCTATTCGCCAGCCCGCCAGCTTTTGCGGTGTAGTGGGTATTACGCCGACCTATGGACGGGTATCGCGTTACGGGCTGGTGGCCTTTGCCAGCTCGCTCGATCACATCGGCCCTTTTGCCCGCACTGTAGAAGATGCCGCAACGGTCTTGCATGCCATGGCGGGGCGCGACGAACTGGACGCGACTTCGGCATTCGCGCCCATAGACGATTACCGGGCGGTGATGACGCATTCGGTAAAGGGTCTCAAGATCGGCTTGCCGGCCGAGTATTTTGAAGGGCTCAATGCCGAGACGGGAAGGGTCATTGACGCAGCCGTCAAGCAGCTTGAGAGCCTAGGCTGCGAGGTTCGCCCGATCAGCTTGCCGCATACAAAATATGCGCTCTCCTGCTACTACATCATCGCGACCGCCGAAGCGAGTTCCAATCTCGCGCGCTACGATGGCGTCCGGTATACGATTCGCGCCGCTGGCGACACGCTGGCGGAAATGTATCGCAATACGCGTGGGTCCGGATTCGGAGCGGAAGTAAAGCGCCGCATCATGCTGGGAACTTACGTACTGAGCGCCGGGTATTACGACGCTTATTACAAAAAGGCGCAACAGGTACGCACCTTGATTGCGCGCGACTTTACCAATGCTTTCGCGGATGTGGATGCGATTCTAGCGCCGGTATCACCCTTCCCGGCCTTTAAGATTGGCGAGAAGGTGGACGATCCACTGGCGATGTATTTGTCCGATGTTTACACGCTAACCGGCGATCTGGCCGGGGTGCCGTGCATGAGCGTCCCCTGCGGCGAATCGCGCAGTGGCCTGCCGATCGGGCTGCAGATTTTCACCAAACATTTCGACGAGGCGACTATGCTCCGCATCGCCTATAACTACGAGCGCGCGACGACGCGGTAAGTGACGCGCATCGGTCCAGCCGGTTGGGCGTATAAGGATTGGCGAGGAATCGTCTATCCGGCGAAGAAACCGCGGGGGTTTTCGGAGCTTTCCTTTCTCGCACGCTATTTCGACACGCTGGAAATCAACGTTTCTTTTTACCGCCCGCTCGCCGCGAAAACAGCGGTTGAGTGGATCGACAAAGTTCGCGAAAATCGGAATTTTCGCTTCACCGCCAAGCTATGGCGCGGCTTCACGCACGAGCGAACCGCTTCGGCCGACGACCAGAAACTTTTCAATGAAGGCTTTGCTCCGATGCTTGAAGCGAGCAGGTTCGGGGCGTTATTGTTGCAGTTTCCCTGGTCTTTTCGAAATAACCCTGAAAATCGCGACTACGTGGCCTCGCTCTGCGCACGTTTTGCGGAATATCCGCTCGTGCTTGAAGTCCGGCATGCGAGTTGGGCGGAACCGGGCGTATTGGATTGGCTTGCGCAATTAAGTCTGGGGCTTTGCAATATCGACCAGCCGCTATTCAAACGATCCATTACTCCAAGCGCGCTCACCACGTCCGCCGTCGGCTACGTTCGGCTTCACGGACGCAACTACCAGAGCTGGTTTGCGGAGAACAAGTTCGTGGGTGAACGCTACGACTATCTCTATTCCGTCGACGAGCTCGATCCGTGGCTGGATCGCATCAAAACGGTCGAGCGCGCCGCCGCAGATACTTACGTAATAACAAACAACCACTACTTAGGGAAAGCCATCGTGAACGCGTTCGAGATTCTAGCGATATTGACGGACCAGCCCGTGAGAGTTCCCGAGTCGCTGCTTGCCCGATATCCGGAGCTGCAGGACTTTACTGCCGCAAGCGACGGCCCTGAGCAACTATCCTTCCCAACCGATTAGCTTCCGAAGATCGGCGGAGGAAGTGTTCTTCCAGTAGCGGTTGTGATTCTCAACACTCATGAATGTTCGAGTACGCATCCGATCGATGTAAACGGCACCTTCGAGATGGTCGATCTCATGCTGGAGGATGCGGGCGTACCATCCGGACGCCTCGATGATCTTGGACTCACCCTGGTGATCCAGGCATTCGACTCGCACCCTTCGAGCGCGTGGAACGACCGCGGTGAAACCGGCCAGACTCAAGCAGCCTTCAAAGAATTCCACATCCGCGGGCCCTTGCAAAGTCAATTTCGGATTTACCAGCACGTGAAACGGGACGGGGTTGCGCCCGCGTTCCTTCAAATAGGCGGCCGGGATTTCTTTCAAGTTCTCAGGCTTGTCTTCGATGACCGCGAGCCGCAAAGAAAGTCCGATCTGCGGCGCGGCTAATCCTACGCCGGGCGCGTCGTGCATCGTGTCGCGCATCCATTCGATCAGATTCTGGATTTCACGGCTGCGAATCTCGTTTGCGCTCAGATCCTTGCCGCGCTGCCGGAGCACCGCATCTCCGGCTTGAACAATCTTCAATCGCATACCTACATGATGCAGGTACGCGAGACCAGCCTAGCGCTCGACCAGAGTCTCCGGCCACAGATTCGCAGGCGTCCGCGATTCTCCCTTGCGACGCCGGCTGACCAGACGATCCAGATATAGATAGATCACGGGTGTGATGTAGAGCGTCAGCAATTGCGAAAGCACCAAACCGCCCACGACCGCCAAACCGAGCGGACGGCGCGCTTCGCCGCCAGCGCCGGAGCCAAACGCGATCGGCAACGTACCGAGAAGAGCCGCCATCGTGGTCATCATGATCGGCCGGAAGCGCCGCAGGCAACCCTCAAAGATCGCTTCTTCGGGCGGCTTGCCCTCTTTGCGCTGCGCATCGAGCGCAAAGTCGATCATCATGATTGCATTCTTCTTCACAATCCCGATCAGCAAAATGATGCCGACGAAAGAATAGAGGTTCAGGTCGTGCCCGAACATCAGCAGCGTCAGCAGCGCGCCGATACCTGCCGCCGGCAGTCCGGAAAGGATCGTGATCGGATGAATGAAGCTTTCATACAGGATTCCGAGGACGAGATAAATGACGAGCACCGCAATGATCAGCAAGACGCCCAGGCCGCGAAGCGAGTTCTGAAACGCCGCAGCTGTTCCCTGATAGCTGAACGAGACCGTATCGGGCATGCCGATCTGGTGCGCGGCTTCGTCAATCAGCCTGGTCGCGGTGCTCAACGCAACGCCTGGCTTCACATCGAATTGAAAATTCACCGCGGGTAATTGGCCGATATGGCTCACGGTTAATGGCGCGACCGTCTGCTTCAGATCGCTGACTGCCGAAAGCGGCACCATCTTGCCCGAACTAGACCGAATGTAGAGATCGCGGAGGGCCGTCGGGTCTCGCTGGTATTGCGGCAGTACCTCCAGCACGACGTCATACTGATCGGCCGCCGCCGTGATCGTCGTCACACGTCGGTTTCCATAAGCGTCGTAGAGCGTGTTCGCAATGATATCCGGCGTGACCCCTAAGGCAAGCGCCAGATTGCGATTGATGTGGACATCTAGCCGAGGACTGCCGAGACGCAAGTCGCTATAAATATTTGTCAGCTCGGGGATGGTGTGCAGCTTGGCTTCGAGAACTGGCGCCCACTTATAAAGTTCCTGCAAGTCCGCGTCCTGAAGCGCCACCGAATACTGGCTGCGTCCTTCGTTCTGTCCGAGCGTAATCAAAGGAGGCGACTGCATGAAGACCATCAGCCCCGGAATTTTAGCGAATTCCATCTGCAGTTGACCAATGATTTGGTTGACTTTCGGGCGATGCGGGTCGTGCTTCAGAGACACAAAAGCGAATCCCTGATTTTGGCCGGCGAATGCTCCTACGCCCGAGCCGTAGAAGTCAACCCAATGATTCTTGGCAAGTACATCGATGACCTTCGTTTGCAAACGCACCATTTCATCGAAGGAGACGTCTTGCGCGGCTTCATCTCCGCCGAAGGCGAATCCCTGATCCACGGTCGGCATGAAACCTTTGGGCATCGCCACGAATAAATAAACTGCCACGAAGGTCAAAAGAACGCTTGCCGCCAACGTGATGCGGCGATGACGCATCACCACTAGCAGCGTGCGGCGATAAAAGTCGTTCAGCCACTCGAAAAACCTTTCCGACCAGCGATAAAAGGCATTCCTTGGATGACTCTCATGATGCAAAAAGCGGCTGCAAAGCATCGGCGTGAGGGTGAGCGAGATCACTCCGGAAATCAACACCGCCACGGCTATGGTGATGGAAAATTCCCGGAGGAGGCGGCCTATGATTCCGCCTAAGAACAGCACCGGAATAAACACCGCCACCAGCGAGATAGTCATGGACACAATCGTGAATCCGACCTCGCGCGCTCCTTCGAGTGCCGCCTGCATGCGTGGCTTACCCATTTCCATGTGGCGCACGATGTTTTCAAGCATGACGATCGCGTCGTCGACCACGAAACCGACCGAAAGCGTCATGGCCATCATGGACAGCATGTCAATGGTGAAGCCCAACAGCTTCATGGCTGCAAATGTTCCAAGCAAAGAGAGTGGTACGGCCAAGCTCGGAATCACGGTTGCCGACACATTGCGCAAGAAAACGAAAATGACACCAATGACCAAGGCGATTGTCAGAAGCAGCGTAAATTTCACGTCGGCAATCGACTCGCGAATATTTTGCGAGGCATCGAACGCGTCACCAATCTCTACGCCGGCTGGGATAGACTGCTTGAGAATGGGCAGCAGCGCCTTCACTGAGTCCGCAACCTGCACGGTGTTGGAGCCTGGTTGTTTCTGCACGGCAAGCACGATGCTCGGGCCGCCGTTGATCCAAAATTTCGTCTTTTCGTTGGCTACGCTGTCGTAGACGTGTGCCACTTCGTCCAGATGGACAGGGCTTCCGTTTTTATACGTGACAATCAGACGGGCAAACTGTGCCGCGTTGGTCAGTTGACTATCCGATTGAACGGTATAGCCTTTGGAATAGCCGTAAAGCGAGCCGGCCGGCAGATTCAAGCTGCCGGTGCTCAGAGCATTTCGCACCTGTTCCAGGTCGATTTGGTACGCCGCCAGCTTCGGTGGATCGGCTTGTACGCGAACCGCATACTTCTGGGACCCGAATACCTGGACGCGCGCCACGCCGCTGACCATCGAAAGACGCCGGCCCATCATACTTTCCGCGTATTGATCGAGTTCGGAAAGCGGCATTGTTTTCGACGAAACAGCGATATACATAATGGGCTGCTCCGCCGGATTGACTTTCGAATACGAGGGCGGCGAGGGCATGTTGCTCGGTAGACTGCCCTGGGCGCGGGAAATTGCCGCCTGCACATCTTGCGCGGCGGCATCGATGTTACGGCTCAAATCGAACTGTAGAGTGATCGAGCTGCTCCCGAGCGAACTCGAAGACGACATACTGTTGATCCCGGCTATAGTGGCAAACTGAGCCTCAAGCGGTGTCGCCACTGACGATGCCATCACATCCGGGTTGGCGCCCGGTAAGCCGGCCGATACTTGAATGGTCGGGTACTCGACCGCCGGCAAATTGCTAACCGGCAGTGAAAAATAGCTGAGCAATCCGAAGCCGAGAATCCCCGCCATTATCAGCGTCGTAGTGATCGCGCGGCGAATGAATAAATCCGTAAAACGCATCCGAACCCCTCTTTAAAGCGCGCCCGGGGCAGCCGATCCATCGGGTTTTCCCGGTGTTGCCTCGGGCGCGAGCAAACGCACTTTGCCGCCCGGAAAGAGCCGCATCTGCCCTTCCGAAATGACCATCTCGCCCGGTTGCAATCCGCTGCCGATCACGGATTGCTCGACCGCATCGGCGGGTTTGAAAATACGGAGCACATTGATCGGACGCATGGCTACTGTCTGCTTGCCCGAATCCATCACCCACACATATTTCCCTTGTGGGCCGGTTTGCACGGTCCGGCTTGGCACGAGTACCCGGTCTCGCTCGAGAACAAGCTGCGCGCGCACGTTGACGAATTGTCCTGGCCACAGGGAATGGCGGGCATTATCGAATTGCGCTTTTAGCTTGATGGTCCCGGTTGTCGTGTCAACGGAATTGTCAATGAACCGCAGCACTCCGGCGGCCGGAGCCTCGCCTTGCGCCGACGCTTCCACACGCAACGGGTGTTCGGCATTGTATTTCTGCACTTCCGGGAGCAGTTGTTGCGGCACACCGAAAGAAACATAGATCGGCGCGATCTGTAAAATCGTCACCAATGCCGTATCGTTGTCTTTCACCAGATTGCCGGCCTTCAAATTCACCGCGCCGGCCCGCCCGGCGATCGGAGCGGTGATTTTCGTATAGGTCAATTGCAGCTCCGTTTGCGCGAGCCGAGCGCGGTCCGATTTGATAGCAGCCTGCGCGCTTTCCACAGCGGCTTTATCGGCTTCGAGTGATGCAAGGGCGGAATCGTTGGTGGCGACCACCTGCTCGGTCTGCTCTTTGGAAAAAATTCCTTCCTTCGAAAGCTGCAGACCGCGTTCTGCGGCGGCGCGGGTCTGCTTGATCTGCGCTTCGTCCTTAGCCACGTTCGCGCGTGATTGCTGCTCGAGCGCGGCGTCTTTCGCCAGGTCGGCTTGGATTTGTGCAATTTGCCGGTTGAGCGGTTCGGGATCGATCTCGAACAGCAACTGATCTTTGGCCACGTTGTCGCCTTCATGGAAGGCCACGCGCAGCACTTGCCCCGCGACGCGCGACTTGACGTCCACCGTCGCGATCGCCTCGACATTTCCAACCGCAGAGACGTCGAGCGGCACGTCCGCGCGGGTTGCCGCGACGGCGCGCACGGGGGCCGCCTGCATCATCATCAGCATCATGGGATTCATCTGCGGTTTCTTGCTGCAAGAAACCAACAGCAGGCTTGCGCAGACGGCGGCAATATACCTGAAACAGGGATGACAATAAACAAGCGACACGACGGGTAATCCTCGAAACGAAGGGTATTCTTATAGTGACATACCAGCGCTGAATAAGGAACGGAACGGCTAAGTGGAAAGTTCCACTTACTCCTTCGGCTTACTTCCAAAGACGCCGGACAACCCAAACCAGCGCTAGTGCGCTGAGGATTGAAACGCTTAAAAGGGCCGCCGTGTAGCCTACCCGTCCATATAGAAAATTGCCGACCGTGAACAGTGCCGACCAAATGAGCACGGTGCCGGAAACCCAGCCAAGCAGCGCCAGCGGAATGTTGTCCGTCCGCGCCCAGGCAGCGGCTTCGGCCTCCGAAACGCCCGCCTCTATTCGCACCCGTTTCCAGCCCGGTCCAAATGGCCGGACTTTCCGATAAAACTCGATCAGCTTTTCCGGATCCGTTTGCGGTCCAGCGTACGCGATGATAAGCCAGCAGATTGTCGTAAGGGCGACCGTGATCAGCAATTGCTGGTCCGTGCCGATGACTACGCCACGTCGTCCGAGGATCAGAAAGACCACAGAAACAGCGAAAGAGGCGAGCATGGCGGCGATTTCGCACCAAGCCGTGATACGCCACCAGAACCAGCGCAAAAGATAGAGCAATCCGGTTCCGGCGCCCACCTGCAGAATCAGATAGAACGTTTCCTGCGCGGTTTGGAGCACGAACACCAGCGCGGACGACAGCACGAAGAGCAAAATAGTGGCCAACCGGCCCGCCAGGACATAGTGACTTTCGCTCTCGCTTGGCCGCAGGAAGCGCCGGTAGAAATCGTGGACCAGATAAGAAGCGCCCCAATTCAAATGACTCAGGATGGTGGACGAATTCGCGGCTACCAGCCCGCCCACCATCAGTCCGATCCAGCCCGCCGGCAGAAACTTCAGCATCGCCGGAAACGCTATATCGGGTCCGATCAGCGACGGATCCACATGCGGAAACGCGCGTTGGATGTCCTGCAGCGTCGGATAGACCAGGAGGGAGGCGAGCGCCACCAGAATCCAGGGCCATGGCCGCAGGATGTAATGCGCAAGATTAAAGAACAAGACGCCGCCTAATGAATCCTTCTCGGATTTCGAGGCCAACATGCGCTGCGCCACATAACTGCCGCCCCCCGGTTCCGCACCCGGGTACCACACCGCCCACCACTGGACCGCGAGCGGCATGATGAAGACCGCCACCGCCAGTTCCCAGTTGTTCCTGAAATCCGGCAGGATGTTCAGGAAATGCAGCCCGCCGGGACCGCGGATGCTCGAAAGCTTCTCGACCATGCCGCTCAAACCGCCCACCTGCGGCAGTTCGACCGCAAAATAGGCCGCTGCGATCACGGCCGCCATTTTGATGAAGAACTGGAACATGTCGATCACCAGCACGCCCCACAAGCCGGAATGCGCGGCAAAAACGACGTTCAGTGAGCCGACCATCAGCAGCGTCTCCCAGCGGCTCAGCCCAAACAGCACATTGGCGATCTTGCAGGCGGCCAGATCGACACTTGCCATGATCATGCAGTTGAAAAGCAAGCCCAGGTAAATCGCCCGGAAGCCGCGTACCGCGCTGGCGGATTTGCCGGAATATCGCAGTTCATAAAATTCGAGATCCGTTAGAGCTCCCGACCGGCGCCACAGCCGCGCGTAGAAAAATACGGTGGCAACGCCGGTGAGCGTGAACGCCCACCACTGCCAATTGCCTGCGACGCCTTGTGTTCGCACAATGTTCGCTACCAGGTTCGGCGTATCGCTCGAAAAAGTGGTCGCCACCAGCGAAATGCCCGCCAGCCACCACGGCACCGACCGGCCCGACGCAAAGAATTCCGTGGTGTTTTTGCTGGCCCGCTTGCCGAAGGCAAACGCAGGAAGGAAACAGATAAGAACGCAGGCCGCCGCGATGATCCAGTCGATCGTGTGCAGGGTCATGGGAACTGGCTGCCAGCATATCTTACCGGCCAAGAAGACCATTCAGGATTTTTCTGGGGGGAGCAGGTGGGAGAGAAACGCTTGTCGCGCGAGCACCAGTTTCATAAGCGAGATGTCTGCCCGGCGAACCTGTACTGTAATTTACATTGCTCTTTTTTGGTCTTTAGCGGCTGTCGTGCCTGTCTCGTTCGCCGATCAGCGCACCACAAACTGGATTGGCGATTTTTCGCCCTGCCGACAACGCTTTGAACTGCTAAGGCACGAACCGATGAATCTGGGCGTGAAGATCTCCACGTCCAATCCCTCGCTGGGCCGGGAATTCCGGGACGCCATGGATTTCTGGTCGCAGGTCCTCGATATGCGCTGGCACGAGGATGCGTCCGCGGCCTGCGCGGTTCAACTCGTGGATGGCACGCCGTCCATATTAAAGAGGACTATCGTCGCCCGGTCCCAATTCACCGATTGGGACAATTTTCAAGGTTGGATCGCGTTTAATCCGAGCGCACCGCTTACGCGTGAGGAAATGTTCCTTACGGCCGTGCATGAAATCGGTCATATGTTCGGCCTTAAGCACAATCCCAGCAGCCGGTCCGTCATGTATTATCTGGATCTCGAGGGCTCCGAAGTGCTGGATTCCCAAGACCTGTCGGCGCTCGCCAGCCACCACCGGCTGCGCGTGAGCTCGATAGGCGGGCCGATCACCGTCTTACCGTAGCGAATCGCGCCTCTACAATAGGAGGCGATTGCCATTTCCTCCTGTTGAGCAGCAACTGGCGTACCTGAAAAAGGGCCTCGCCGAACTGATTCGCGAAGATGATTTGCGCGAGCGCCTGACCGCCGCCGTCAAGGACAACCGTCCGCTTACGAGTCAAAGCGGGGTTCGACCCCACGGCGCCCGACCTCCACCTTGGCCACACGGTCCTGCTGCGCAAGATGAAGCACTTTCAGGATCTGGGCCATACCGTTATCTTTTTGATCGGCGATATGACCGGGTCTGATCGGCGATCCTTCCGGCCGCAATATTACTCGCCCTCCCATGACGCGGGAGGAAATCGATCGCAACGCGGAAACCTACAAAGCGCAGGTGTTCAAAATCCTCGATCCGGTGAAAACCGAGATTCGCTTCAATAGCGATTGGCTGCAACCGCTCACGTTTGAGAAACTGATCGAGCTGTGTTCGAAGTACACGGTCGCGCGGCTGCTCGAGCGCGACGATTTCACCAAGCGCTTCAAAGAAGGCATCCCCATTTCGGTGCACGAATTGCTCTATCCGATCTCGCAGGGATTCGATTCAGTGGCGCTTCGACTGCGATGTCGAATTGGGCGGGACCGATCAGAAATTCAATCTGCTGGTGGGCCGCGATATCCAGAAGGATTACGGCCAACCGCCGCAAATCGTGGCAACCGTGCCGATTCTCGAAGGACTGGACGGCGTGGAGAAGATGTCGAAATCGAAGGGCAACTACATCGGGATCACCGAGCCGCCCAAGGTGATGTTTCGCAAGATCATGCAGATCTGCGACGATCTCATGTATCGCTACTACGAGCTGCTCACGGATGCGGCCACGGCAGAGATTGCAAATCTGCGCACCCAGGAGCCGATGCGAACGAAAATGGAGCTGGGCCGCCGGATCGTGACCGATTTCCATTCCCAAGCGGACGCCGATGCGGCCGTGGAAGCGTTCGATCGCGAAGTGCGCCACGGTCTCGAGCCGGTCGATACCGAGACGGTGAATCTGCCCGCAGCGGCGATAACGGATAAAGGTATACGCGTAGACAAGCTGCTGGCCCAGACCGGCCTCGCGGACAGCGTGACGGACGCGGCTCGCAAGCTCAAAGCGGGTGCGGTCGAAATCAACGGCGAGATTTACAAGGAGCTATGGCTCACGGGCGCAGCGCGGATGTTGGTGATTCGCGCCGGCAAGAAGTGGAAGCGGATTAGAGTCTAGCCCCATCTCAAATCAACTGGCATATGATGGCTCGGATGCCATTCCCCTGCTGGGAGTGGCAAGTAAGGAGAACCATGGCTACTGTTCTTACCGAACCCCAAACCACCCAAATTCCCATCAAGCAAACCAAAATTCTGATCGACAATAAATGGGTCGCGAGCGTCTCGGGCAAGACTTTCGAGACCGTGAACCCCGCGACCGGCGAAGTGCTCGCGAGTGTCGCGGAAGCGGATGCCGCCGATGTAGAACTGGCCGTAAAGGCCGCCCGCAAGGCTTTCCACTCAAAAGCGCATTGGCGCCGCATGTCCGCCTCCGAGCGCGGCAAGCTCCTTAACCGGCTCGCCGATCTCATCGAGAAAAATGCCGACGAGCTGGCGACTCTCGAGTCGCTCGACAACGGCAAACCGAAACACGTAGCGGCGGCAGCCGACTTGCCGCTCGTCATCGCCTGCTATCGCTACTACGCGGGTTGGGCGGACAAAATTCAAGGCAAAACGATCCCGATCAGCGGCGACTATTTCTGCTACACGCGGCATGAACCCGTGGGTGTGGTCGGACAAATCATTCCCTGGAATTTTCCGCTGCTGATGCAAGCCTGGAAGCTTGCGCCCGCGCTCGCCTGCGGCAACACGGTCGTACTTAAGGTGGCAGAGCAGACTCCCCTGAGCGCTCTGCGCGTGGGCGAGCTGATTCTCGAAGCCGGCTTTCCGGAAGGCGTCGTCAACATTCTGCCCGGCTACGGGCCGACCGCCGGCGCCGCCATCGCGCGGCACATGGACGTCGATAAAATCGCCTTCACCGGTTCCACCGAAGTAGGCCATCTCATCATGAAAGCGTCTGCCGAGTCGAATCTTAAGCGCGTCACGCTGGAGTTGGGCGGCAAGAGTCCCAACATTGTTTTCGCCGATGCCGATATGGAGCAGGCGATCGAAGGATCGCACTTCGCGCTCTTCTTCAACCAAGGCCAGTGCTGCTGCGCCGGATCGCGGGTCTTCGTGGAAGAAAAAGTCTACGATCGAATTCGTGCAGAAGAGCGCGGAGCGAGCCAAGCGCCGCGTGGTCGGCGATCCGCTCAATAAAATCACCGAGCAAGGTCCGCAAGTGGATGACGAGCAGTTCAAGAAAGTCCTGGGCTACGTCGAATCCGGCAAGAAGGAAGGCGCCAAGCTGGTGGCGGCGGAGAGCGCGTGGGCGACCGCGGTTACTTCGTCGCGCCCACTGTCTTCGCCGATGTCAAAGACGATATGAAGATCGCCCAGGAAGAGATCTTCGGGCCCGTCATGAGCATCCTGAAGTTCAAGGACATGGACGAACTGGTCGACCGCGCTAACAAGACCATCTACGGTTTGGCGGCGGCCGTTTGGACACGCGACATCGGAAAGGCGCACCACGTCGCCAACAACGTGCGCGCGGGCACCGTGTGGGTCAACTGCTTCGACGTCTTCGATGCAGCCGCGCCTTTCGGCGGCTTCAAGCAATCCGGCCTCGGCCGCGAGCTCGGGGAATACGGCCTGCAGCAGTATTCGGAAATCAAGACAGTAACCGTCAAGCTATAACTGTCCGAAACACGTATCCGGCCTCAAGCGGCCTTACGCCAGGCGATCACGCGGTTTTCCGAATGATCAATGATGGCGTACTCGGCCGCCAGGGCCGGATCGTTCTTTTCCCGGTCGTCGTTCATCATGAGTTTGGCTTCGTGGCTGGTCATCACCGGGCCGCCAAATGGCTTCATCGACTTATCGCATGCGCCTTTGTAGACTTGAAATCGGTACAGGTTTCCCACGGGTTTTCTCTCCTCTAAGCGGCTAACGGAATTTCTACGACGGCATCCGCCGCCATCTTGGTGAGCAATGCATCCGTTGCAATTTTCAGCAACTCTTCGGTGCGCTCGCTCAAATCGAATTCATCGGAAAAACGCCGCAGTTGCGTATGGAACGCGCGTCGCAGGAGCGTTACCGAATCTTCCAGCCCGAGCTTCGGAATATCGATCACGGCGAATTTCAAAATGCTGTCCATCAACACGGTTTCCACGTTGAGCATTTTGTAAATGGCGCGCCGGTTCTTCATCACGTACTTCACGACTTCTTTGCTGCGATAGGCGAAATAGTGCTCGCGCGTAAACCAGGGGAAGCGCTTCGTATCGAGCGTCTTCAGCTCGCGGCCGAGCTTGCTAGCCGCGGAGGCGAAGGCCCGCTCAAGCGCCTCGGTCTGCTGGATGTCGTAGGTGAAGATGTTGGTCGGCTTGCCCGAAAATGGATGCGTGCATTGGTAGACCAGAATCGGATACGCGGTGTGCGGCCGCAGCAGGATTTCGGCGTTCGCCGCAAACCATTCCCGTACCCAGCCGCGCAGCGCGCTCTGCATGGCTTTCGATACCGACGAGTAGGTCGGGAAGTATGCCACCGTCCGCTCCTTCGGAGCTTTTTTCCACGCCGAGAAGTCGATCTCGACTCGTGTTCCGCGCAGCGGCATCATGATCAGTTCGCCCATTTTCTTCCTCCAGAAATGCAAAGGCCGGGAACCAAGTCCCGGCCTTTTTTGCTTTGCGCTCGCGAGTTCTCTCGCGAGCGTTTCGAACGTACCACGGCGATCCCAAGAAACTGGGGCTCCTCGCGCTCCGCCGTTCGGCAAAATTCTCTGTAAACTTTAGAAAAAAGGAGAGAAAAAAATTCTGAGATTTTTTTCAAACTTTTGTGACTGAGTTTTCGAGACTAGCAAGAATTGTGGGTGGCCTAGGCGCTGCCGCGCTTTTGCTTTGGATCGGATGGTACCGAGAACGTCGCGTTCCGACGCATCCGAACTGCAGGCAGCCACCGAACAGCAGAAAATACTAACCGCCGCCGCGGTCGACAGGCTCCGCGCTGTGTTCAGCTCCGGAGCATGCCAATCGATTTACGACGAAGCTGGCCAGCATTTCCGCTCCCAAACAGAGGTCGATTGGCTATACGAATGCAACCGGCTGCGAGCCAACCTCGGGGTATGGCAGCGCTTTGATATCCATTCGACCGAGACCTACGGAGCTCCGGAGCGGTTCATTTGGGTCGAAGGATCGGCCGTATTTGCAAAAGCGGACCCGCGCCTTGGGTTAACTTGGCGAATGGACAAAGGCAGCCTGCAAATAGAATCTTTGTGTTTCGAAGAGAACGGAACGTGGACAGAAATTCCCGTCCGGCCCGGTCTTTTGATGGATCCGCCTCCCCGTTCGGCGTATTCCCCAGGAATGCTATAATGCAAAAGGATGAGCTACCGGCGTCCGCGCCTGTGGGTTCAAAGGAACAACGTACAGTGTGGCCCTGCCCGCCGCCGGTGCGCGGCTGTTTCGAGTAGCTATCAGAGCCCCGGCCTTCCCCCACTATTCCCTTTTTGATGAAGTTTTCCATTCAGATAGCGCGCGGTATTGAATCCTTGTTTGGCACCCGCGATGAAAATATCCGTTTGCTCGAATCCGAGCTCCATCTCGAGACACGCCTACTCGACGGCCAGCGCCTCGAAGTGGAGGGCGACGAGCCCGCAGTCCACCGCGCCGAGCGAATTCTGACCGATTATGTCGATCTGGTGGGCGAAGGCCATATTTTCAGCAACGGCGACTTGAACAGCTACATGCGGATCGTCACGGCGGATCCGACCAGCTCTCTCCGCCGGCTGGTTGAAAGCGGCAAGTCTCGCGCCTTCGGCAAAAAAGTTCTCGCTCCCAAGACCGTAAACCAGCGGCGCTACGTGGACGCGATTGAACATCACGACCTCACGTTCGGCATTGGGCCGGCCGGTACCGGCAAGACCTATCTGGCGGTGGCGATGGCGGTGGCCGCCCTGCTGAATAAACGCGTCAGCCGCATCGTTCTGACGCGGCCGGCGGTCGAGGCTGGCGAGCATCTTGGCTTCTTACCCGGTACGCTGCAGCAGAAAATAGATCCGTATCTCCGGCCGCTCTACGATGCGCTCTTCGATATGCTCGACTCCGAAAAGGTGGAGAAGCTGCTTGAGCGCAACGTCATCGAGATCGCGCCGCTGGCTTTCATGCGCGGCCGCACGCTTAATGACTGTTTCATCATTCTGGATGAAGCGCAAAACACCACCAGCGAACAGATGAAAATGATTCTTACGCGCCAAGGCTTCAACTCAAAGATGGTGGTGACCGGCGATCAAACTCAAATCGACCTTCCCGGCGGTAAGAGGAGCGGCCTGCTGCACGCGGCGGACGTGTTGAAGGGTGTCGAAGGGATCGCTTTCGTGAGCTTCGACGACAAGGACGTGGTACGCCACCATCTGGTGCAGCGAATCGTCAAGGCCTATGACCGCTACAACGAGATGATCGGCGCGGGCCGCCAACTGGCGTTCCGATTGAATAGCGAAGCAGGTCAGGAGACGCCCGCCAGTCCGCCGCCCGCCACAGCCACCGTCGAGATTCCGGAGTTTCCGCTCGCATAACTATGTCACCTGGTAGTACCGTGCTCTTCGGAGCCTTCCCTTCGGAATTGCGGTTTTCGCGAGTGGAAAAGCGCATTCTCACCGATTTCGCCCGCGATCTCTCGCGCCGGATTGCTCCCGGGCGCGCTTTCGATTGCCTGATGGCGGACGATGCCGAATTGCACCGGTTGAATCGCGCTTTTCTTGGACACGATTACCCTACCGATGTGCTCTCCTTTCCAAATGCAAATCCGTTTGGGAGAGATTGCTATCTCGGTCGAGCGAGCGGACGCGCAGGCGCGCGCATTCGGCCACGCCCGCATAGACGAAATCCGTATCCTGATGCTGCACGGATTGCTGCATCTGGCCGGAATGGATCACGAAAAAGACAACGGCGAAATGGCGCGCGCCGAGGCGCATTGGCGCGCACAGTTCGGTCTGCCGCAGACTCTGATCGCACGGACGGTGGCATGACGCTACTCTGCCTGGCTATAGCGCTCGCGCTGACCGTGCTGCTGTCGTTCGTCTCCTACGTGCAACTGCTCTATCTTGAATCGCAGCGCCTCATCCGCCATGAGTTGCCCTCGCTGGAATTCTTTCGCGACACGCTGGCGGAGAAGATCGGCCTCGACGCGGAGGAAGGCGCGCTCGCGTTTTCGCTGACAAAACATCTGTCGCTGTGTATGGCCGGCGTTTTCTTTCTGTGCGCTCTCGTGCGGCCTGCCGCGCCCCATTGGCAAAGCGTGCTCGAGGCAATCGGCGTCTCGTTCGCCGCCATGCTTCTCTCTACATACCTAGTGCCGTTGTACCTGCACCGGCGGACAAGGGGCCGCTGGATGACCCGAACGCTTCCTCTCCTGAAACTGCTTGCGGCCTGCGCGGCTCCCTTGGTTGCCTTGGTCAAGATGTTCCTCTCGCTTCTCGAGCTCGACAAAGATCCGCGCCGTGACGGGTTGCCGCAAGATTCAGTCGAGCATGTGGAAGCGCTGATTACGGCCGGCGCCGAAGAGGGCATCCTCGAAGAGGAAGACCGGAAGCTAATTCACTCGGTCGTGGCCTTCGGCGATAAGAGCGTGCGTGAAGTGATGACGGCGCGGCCGAATATAGTCGCCATTTCCGCCGACAAATCGCTGGAAGACCTGCGGCAGCTCGCGATCCACGAGCAATATTCGCGTATCCCGGTCTACCAGGACACAATCGACAACTTCATCGGCTTTATCCACGTACGAGACATGTTCGAGCTCGATCCGGAAGAGCGTCAGGCTACCCCGCTCCGGGCTCTGATGCGCCCCATTGCCCTCGTACCCGAAACCAAGCCGGGCAGCGATCTGCTTCGCGAAATGCAGCGCGACGGAACGCACATGGTCATCGTGATCGACGAATACGGCAATACCGCGGGTCTCGCCACGATGGAAGATCTGGTCGAAGAAATTCTTGGCGAAATCCGGGACGAGCACGAGCCGGACCGCGATGTGCGCCAGGAAGCCGACCATGTTTTCATCGCGCCCGGCAGCCTCGATCTCGACCGTCTCCAGGATCTCCTGAACTTCCGCCCTGAAAACGGCACGGAATCGACCACCGTCGGCGGACTGGTGGCGGAATGGCTGGGGCACGTTCCGCAAGTTGGTGAGAGCGTGGAGCAAGGCGGCATCCGCATTGAAGTGCTCGCCGGCAATGAGCGCCGCGTCGAAGAAGTTCGCATCTCCCGGGTCCCCACTCCGTCGCCTGTCGGCGCCCAACCGTGAGCTATCGCGCCGGTTTTGTATCGATCGTCGGCCGCCCCAACGCCGGAAAATCCACGCTGCTCAACGCCCTCGTCGGCGAAAGGATCGCCATCACCGCTCGCCAGGCGCAAACGACGCGCACCACCATTCAAGGCGTCCTCACCACTCCGGCCGCGCAAATCGTTTTCGTCGATACGCCCGGCATTCACAAATCGGATACGCTTTTCAACCAGCGCATGATGTCGGCGGTTCGCGGCGCGCTCGAAGAACGCGATGTTGTTATCTATCTGGCGGATGCAACCAAGGCCATAAGCGAAGAAGACGAGCACGCACTCAGCGCTTTGCGGCAAACGACCAATACGCTACTGGCGCTCAATAAAGTCGACCAGGTAAGCGACAAGCGGCTTCTGCTTCCGCTGATCGAGCGTTACACACAACTTTTCCCATTTATCGAAGCACTGCCGGTTTCCGCGCGCACGGGCGATGGACTCGCCGGCTTGAAAGAAATCGTCATCCGCCATTTGCCCGAGGGACCGGCGCTTTTCCCAGCCGACCATCTTACCGATCAGCCGCTGCGTTTCATGGCGGCAGAGGCGATCCGCGAATCCATTTTGCGAAGCGCGCGCGAGGAAGTCCCGCACGCCTCCGCGATTCTCATCGACACCTGGGAGGAGCGCCGTCAACTCGTCAAAATCGCCGCCACCATCTATGTGGAGCGCTCGGGCCAAAAGACCATTCTGATCGGCCGGAAAGGAGAGATGCTGAAAAAGATCGGCACCGAAGCCCGCGAGCGAATCGAACGCCTGGTCGGCCGCAAGGTGTTTCTCGGCTTGCTCATTAAGGTGAAACCGAAGTGGCGCGACGATCCGTCATTTCTAAGTGCAGTCGATTGGCGTTCCCGCGGCGCCTAGCCCGCAGCGTCCAAAATGATAGGCTCGGAAGACGGAGATTCATGAAACGACTGCTGGCCTGCGCTCTCATCCTCGGGGGAACCTTTGCTCAAACCGCGTTGACGGCCGATCAAAAGGGCGTAAACCCCGACGACCGCATTTCCGACCAGGTGCGTATGCGTTTAGCTACCGACCCCGACGTGAAAGGCGGCGCGCTCGACGTTACTGTCAGTAACGGCATTGTTCTCATCAAAGGCCGCGTGGATAACGATAAGGGCAAGAATAAAGCGACCAAACTCAGCAAGAAGGTCAAGGGCGTGAAGTCGGTCGATAACCAACTGGTGGTGGGTCCGCCTACCACGTAGCCGCGTGTCTTGCGTAAGCTGCTCATCGCCGCGCTAGCGTCTTTGGTTCCCGCTCTAACCTTTGCCCAAAATCTCCCTGGTGAGCAAGACCGTTTACTGGCAACCGGCAAGCTCTGGGTAACCGTCAAGTATTTTGATCCGTATCTCGCGTATCGAGATATCGATTGGGATAAAGCGTTAGTCGATGCGCTGCCGAAAATTCGCTCGGCCGCAACGCCGGCCGAGTACACTGCGGCAGTTCAATCGATGCTCCAAGCGCTGAAGGATCCTGCCACGCACGTTGGACCTGCGGCCACTACCCCTGATGCGAGTGCATCCGCGCAGCGCATTTGGATTCATAACGGACTGGTTCATACCGCCTTCTTGATCAAGGCAGGTAATGAAACCGAAAGCGTGACCATTCCATTAGGGAATTCGAGTAGCGCAACGGTGCGTTTGTCAGAACCCGCGGCATCAACCGAGCCTCCCACTCCAGCGCCGGACCGCGCCTATGCCGAAAGCGCTTATCCGGCGGTAGAATACCGCATCCTCGCCGGCTATAAGATCTGGGCGGTCTTCCACTACTTCTTCGCGTATCGCGATCTCATGGATGAAGATTGGGACGATCTGCTGCCCGTGTATCTTCCAAAGTTCATCGAAGCGAAAGACGCGCGGGAATATAACCTAACCATCGCCGAGATGCTCACGCATGTAGCCGACTCCCACGCTTCGGTTGAAAGCAAAACACTGTCCGAGTACTTCGGCGCGGCTCCCGCGGGACTACGCCTTCGCCTGATCGAAAAACAGCCGGTGATTACACAAGTACTCGATACCGAAGCAGCGAAGGCGGGCATTCGCGTTGGAGACATTGTCAAAAAAATCGATGGCGAGACGGTTCTCGAACGATTTAAACGTGAGGCCCTGTACGTAGCTGCTTCTACACCGCAAGCCCTGGGCGCGACGCTGATGACGCGCATACTCAACGGCCCGGAAGGGTCGACGGCGGCTTTAACGATCGAAGACGCGAGCGGCAATCGAAAAGATGTGAATCTGAAGCGCAGCGCCTCATTTGTTGCAGCTCTAGAAATCCAGCGCGCCGGAGAAGCGCTGAAACTTCTTTCCGGCAATATCGGCTATGCCGATCTGAACCGCCTGACAAGCGCGGATGCGGATGGCTTGCTTGAAAAATTTCGCGCTGCCAAAGCGATTGTTTTCGACGCACGTGGCGACTCGCGAGACATTTCCGAGCGCCTCGCTGCCCGCCTCAGCGAACAGCGCGATGCGCCGGCCGCGGTTTTGACCGGTCCGCTGACCATTGCTCCCGATGTTCCCCAGAGTGGTATCGCGACCCGCTCCTCCAGCTTCTTTCTGGTCCAGACGATCCCGAATTCCAGCGATTGGAAGTACAAGAACAAAACGGTGATGCTGATCGACGAGCGCACGATCGGGCAGGCCGAACACGCTGGCCTGTTTTTCGAGGCCGCAAACAAGACCGCTCTCATTGGGTCACCGACCGCCGGAGCGGATGGCGAAGTGACCAGCTTCGTTGTGCCCGGCGGAATTACGATTTCTTTCTCCAGCCAGGACGTCCGCCAGGTGAACGGCGGGAAGCTGCAACGCCTGGGGCTTCAGCCCGCTGTTTCCGTTTCACCTACAATCAAAGGCATCAGAAACGGCCGGGACGAGGTGTTGGACAAAGCGCTCGAATATATAGCCAGGCCCGAATAGCGCGTTGGCTAGACTCGGAGGAACATGGCCAAGATTCTGGTGACCGGCGGCGCCGGCTACATCGGCTCCCACACCCGATATTTTCTCGAAAAGAGCGGGCATTCCGTAGTAGTCGTGGACGACCTTTCGCGCGGGTTTGAGGAAGCTGTGCCGGCGGGCGCTCTCCATCGGATCGACACTCGTGATACCCAGAAGCTCATCGCCTTGTTGCGCCAGGAGCGCATTGAAGCGGTTATCCATTTCGCGGCGTACATTTCGGTGGGGGAATCCACCGAACGCCCCGAGTTGTATTTCTCGAATAACGTATGCGGCTCGCTTTCGCTCTTTGAAGCAATGCTCGAGGCCGGCGTAAAATGCCTGGTTTTTTCGTCGACGGCGGCTGCTTATGGGGTTCCCGCCAAAGTGCCGATTTCCGAAGCTGAACCCTATGCCCCGATCAATCCCTACGGCGAATCGAAGGTGATGGTCGAGAAAATTCTCGAATGGCTCGATCGCTATCGCGAGTTTCGTAGCATCCGGCTGCGCTACTTCAATGCCTGCGGAGCGGAGCCCGCGAGCGGGTTGGGCGAGCGGCACGATCCGGAGACGCACCTCATTCCGCTGATGCTCCGCGCAATTCAAACCGGCAAGCCGGTTACGCTGTTCGGCAACGATTATCCGACACCGGACGGCACCTGCATTCGGGATTACATTCACGTCAGCGATCTGGCCGCTGCGCACATTGTCGCGATCGAGCATCTGCTCGGCGGCGGCAAGTCGGACGTGTTCAACGTGGGTACCGGGGCGGGGCAGTCGGTGAAAGAAGTTCTAGCCGCGGTCGAGAAAGTCACTGGAAAAAAGGTGCCGCACAACATTGGCCCCCGACGGGAAGGCGATCCACCTAGTCTGGTGGCCGATTCGCACAAACTGCAAAACGCCCTGGGCTGGCGTCCCGAGCGCGCCGATTTGGACCGCATCGTGTCGGATGCGTGGGCGTTCGCTCAGAAAACGAAAGCTTAGAAACCGAAGCCGTTCACGCAACCAGGACGTTGCGGAAAACCGTATCGTCGAAGCCGGGGAAAACGCTGGCCATATTCCGATTCCCCATCTGCTTGATGACGAGTTCACTGAGCACGGTGCGGAAATCGGTCGTGACTTTCAAATCGCGGCCTTCGTAAAGCTGCTCGCGCTCGAGCCCCGGCCATTCGCCATATACTTTGCCGCCGCGCACGTTGCCGCCCAACACAAACATGACGTTGGCGTGGCCGTGATCGGTGCCGCGGTTGCCGTTCTCTCTCACGGTGCGGCCGAACTCCGACATCGTCACGATGCTAATGTCGGCCATGCGGTCGCCCATGTCGCGCGAGAAAGCCGCGAGCGAATCGCCGAAGTCCCGCAGCAAATTCGCGAGCTGGCCGACATGCGGCTGAGCGCCCACTTCATTGACGTGCGTATCCCAGCCGCCCACATCCGTGAACGCCACCTCCAGACCCACGTCGGCCTTGATCAAGCGCGCGATTTGCTCGAGACTCTGCCCCAGCCGGCCGTACGGATACTTCGCGCCGCCAGCCGGTGTGTAGGCCCTTTTTTGGACAGACTGCACGATTTTGACGGCATCGAATGTTTCGCGCGCGGTGCCGTTCAGTACCTGATCGCTGGACGCGCCGTACATGCTCTCGAAAGTAGCGGCGGCGCTCTGGTCCCTTAGCTTGAAGTCGTTCAGGCTGCCGATCGCGAGCGCCTCGTTCCGGCCGCGCAAGCTGCGTGGAAGATCGGCGCTCAGAGCGACGGCGCGCAGCGGAGAGGGCGCCGGCTCGGACGGAATGGCGCGATTCAGCCAACCGTCGTAAGTGGCTTTAAGGCCGGGCGTGCCGGATTCCATGTAATCTTGCGCATCGAAGTGGGAGCGCGAGGGATCGGGCGAACCGGCGGCTTCGATAATCGCGAGCTGCTTGGCGTCCCAGAGCGGCTTCAGGGCCTGCAGGGCCGGATGCAGCCCGAAATGGCCGTCTAGATCGATCGCCGAAGAATCGCTTCCATTCGGGACGTGGAATGGCCAGGCTCGGCCGCAGTGCGTAGTAGCCAGGGTCGGCGTGCGGCATCACCATGTTCAAGCCGTCCACCGCACCGCGTTGAAAAATCGCAATCAGGATTTTCTTGCGCGCGCCGGGCGCATCCTTCGCGAACACCGCACGCGACAGCCACACAGGCGCCGCTCCCACGCCGACCATCGCGAGCGCGGAGCTCTTCAAAAAAATTCGTCGGGTCGGCATCGTTCAACTCCCTTATCGTCTTATCGTCTCTGAAATTCCGGCGAGCCGAGCGTCAGCCCTGCCACCAAGCTGGCTATTTGCTGCGGTCGCGTCCCGCTCAGGCTTTTCTGAATCGCAGCCATCGTTTGTTCGCTCGGGTTCTGCTCAAGGAGCTGCCGTGCCAAATCGAGCGGATCCTTTTGAATGGCCGTTTGCCAAGCCGCGATATCCAATTTCACGCCGGGAACCCGGTTATTCGCCAGCGCTAGTGCGAAGTTCATGCGATCGAGCAGACTCGCGGAGCTGATCCACTCCGCATTCGCGGCCGAGTAGCCTGTCGGCTCCAATTTGTTGTACAGCGGCTCGCCCAGGCGGCGCAGCTCGTTGGCTAGCAGGAAGGCCGAGGTGACATCCGCATTAGTCGCGCGCACCGCGCTCACCACCATTTCAAAGGGCGATTTCACTTTGGCGCGATAAGCCGCAGCCGACCAGAACTCGCCCGAATAGATCATCGTTTCCATCACCTGGCGCAAATCGCCACCCGACTTCCGAAACGTTTTCGCCATCCGGTTGACCAAAGACGGCGGCGGCTTGTCACTTACGAAACGCTGCGCCAGCCGGAGGGAAATAAAATGCGCAGTGGAAGGGTGCCGCGCCAGAATTTCTATCACTTTCAAGCCGTCGCTCATTCCGCCGCCGGCCTGAATCACATGGCCCAGCACGATCTTCCGTCCGTGATCGTGCATCTTGTCGTTGTATTCGAACGCTCCGCCTTTGCGCGGGACCCGCAATCGTCCATCCGGTAAAACAGCGCGCAACTTCGATCACGTCCTTCTGCGTATAGCCGCCTTCCACGCCGAGCGTATGCAGCTCGAGCAGCTCGCGGCCGTAGTTTTCGTTTAATCCACGCTTGCCGCTGGCGCGCCTTGGGCCGCGCGTATTCGGCCGGCCCCGCCGATTGCCAGTTATCGAGATAGAACAGCATGGCCGGACTCTTGGCGGTTGCCAGCAGCAAGTCCTGAAATTTACCGAATACGTGCGGGCGAATTGCTTCCCGCTCGTAGGTCGGCACCAGGTAACGATCGGCGCCCTTGTTCAAAAAAACATTGAAATGATTGAACCAGAAATCGACCAGCAGCTCCTGCAATTGGTGAGTGCTGTAAATAGCGCGCAGCAGTTTGCCTTCGCTGAGGTCGCTTGCGACCACGTTCTGCGGATTGATCGACAACATCAACTCGCGCCGCAGCGCGACCGGCGCTACAGTGAACAACTGCCGCCGCTGTGCCGGGCGCAAGGCCCAGGCGAAATCGAGCCGCTTGTCCGCCGGTATGGCTTCGAGCACGCGCCGCTTGTCTTCCGGCTTGCCATCACGCAATGTCGCAATTTCGGCAGGCGTCAGGATGTCCGTGATGTGCATACGCAGATCGAGATCCACATCGTCGCCGGAATTATTCAGCGCACCCTGCACGGTCGCTGGCGCTGCTGCCGTATCTCTCGGCCTGACTTGCTTTTTTTCGAGATAACGGTCGGCCAGCCGAACCACGAGGGCGCGCAGTTCCGGATCCTCCGGCAGCGTGCCCTTGCCGCGCGCCACTGCTGCGATTGCCTGCGGTGGCGGATAATGCGTGTACGTATCGTGGATGTTCAAGCGCAGACTTTCGAGCGGGGCCAGCCGTTCTTCGAGCAGCGGATTCTCCGGAATGCGTTCGGGATGGAGTTGTCCCTCGATCCATTTATCGAAACCGGTTCGCTCCAATTGCTCGCGATCGCCGGGGCGTGACCCGAACGTAAGCCGGTCAAGCGCGTGATGCAGGCGATCGTCGGGCGAGAGTGGTTGACTGAACGCCCGATACTCCGCCGGGTTATCCGAAACCTTTACTTTTTTTATTTTTTTGCCGCGCGCTTCCGCCGGGCAAAAGAGGATGAGCAGGAGAACGATCGACGCCAGGATCCTCATGCTGTATCTCACACTTTGAAGAACGTGTGTCACCGCCGTTGCGTTGACGTAAAGAAAACAGCCCCACACTGTGAGCCAGCGGTCGCTTTGGAGCGGGAGACGGGATTCGAACCCGCGACATCAACCTTGGCAAGGTTGCACTCTACCAGCTGAGTTACTCCCGCTTGGAAGGTCTAAACGACATTCTCCGACGAGTTTGTTACGAAGTCAATTCATGTACTTGTAACGCTTGATGTTTGCTCGACACACGAGCGCGCCGGACCCAATTCCAGCGCTCGACTCTCACGCCTCGCCAGCTTGTAATCTCATCATTCTAAGGTAATTATAAATACCACAGAATTTTCTTGGCAAATAACCCCCCTGTGATAGACTGGGTTTTCCGAAGTGACGAAAACGGTTCCCCCATCACGCCGCTGCCTGCATACCGCAGTTAGTAGCTAGCTCACCTACACGGAATATAGTTCGGCCTTTTTCCACAGCATTGGAAAAAGTGTGGGAAACTTTTGCCGTTTTGGGCATCACTTTTTCTTGGCGAAGGAGTTGCACGTTTGAGTGCTGACGCTTGGGATCGGATCAAGGGCTCGCTGGCTGCCAAGCTCAGCGAAGGGGCGTACCAGAATTGGATTTCGCGTACCGCGTTCAGCTCTTTGCGTGACGGTGAACTGACCGTCCGCGTTCCGAATGAGACGACTGAGGCCTGGATCCGGCAGGAATACGCTTCCCAGGTGCAAGCGGCTATCGAAGAGCTTGGATTACCGATCCGCAAGGTTCATTACACGAGCGAAGCTGCCGCTGCAGCCGCGGTGGGCCAGAGCAGCGGGCCCGTGAGTCTTTCCTCGGGCATTCAATCGGCCGAGCCGCTATTCGAGAACACGGCCGCCTGGTTAAATCCGCGGCTTACGTTCGACGCATACGTCGTCGGCACTTCGAATCAACTGGCGCACGCCGCCGCGCGCGCGGTCGCCACCATGCCTTCGCGCAGCTACAACCCGCTTTTCATTTATGGCGCGGTCGGCATCGGCAAGACGCACCTGATGCACGCCATCGGCCGCAGCCTGCTTGATAATTTCGGCGGTCTGAACGTCGTCTACACCTCGAGCGAGCGGTTCATGAACGAGATGATCAATTCGCATCAAGCTCGACCGCATGCCGCTGTTTCATCGCCACTACCGCACGGCCGACGTGCTGCTGATCGACGACATTCACATCATCGCCGGCAAGGAACGCACCCAGGAAGAGTTCTTTCACACCTTCAACGCGCTCTACGATCACCAGAAGCAGATCGTGATCTCGAGCGACTCGGCGCCCAATCAACTGCCCGGGCTGGTGGAGCGCCTGCGCTCACGCTTCGAGTGGGGATTGATGGTCGACGTTCAGCCGCCCGATCTCGAAACCAAAATGGCCATCCTCGACAAGAAGGCCGAGTCGGAAGGAGTGGCGCTGCCGCAGGATGTGCGGATCTTCATCGCCACCAAAACCAAATCCAATGTGCGCGAACTGGAAGGCGCCTTGACTCGCCTGATCGCGGTTTCCTCCGTGACCGGCCAGCCGATTTCGATGGCGCATGGCGCAGCAGGCGCTTAAAGCACCTGAACGCTTCCGGAGAGCGCAGAATCTCGGTGGAATCGATTCTTCGCGCCGTCGCGGAGCGTTCTCACTGCACGCCCGCGCAGCTCAAGATGAAGAGCAACACGCGGCAGATCGCCTACCCGCGGCAGATCGCCATGTATCTGGTGAAGGAACTGACTCACGCTTCGCTTCCAGAAATTGGCCGCTACTTCGGCGGCAAGCATCACACCACCGTGCTCCACTCGGTCCAGAAAATCGAGGATCTTCGCCAGCGTGATGAGGATTTGAACAGTCTTATCCACTCGTTAATGGACTCACTGCAATAGGTTTAGCAATGTTTTCCACAGACAGCCCTCAAACCGGCTGTGGACGCTTTGTGTATGGATTGTCCGCGAACCGAGTATGCACTTTCAGTAGCACGAAATCCACAACATGGAAGTAGCAAAAACCGGTAGTTTTTGCTATAATTTAGAGAGAATTCAACATTTCCACAGTTCCTAGTAATACGGTTCTTTACTAGTACTTTATACAGGTTCTAGGAAGAGTAATAGCGGCACACAAGCTGAGGAGCTTTGAAACTACTTCGCCATGGAATTCTCGGTTAGCAAATCTGATCTGGTACGGGAGCTGGGATCTAACGCAGGGAGTGGTGGAGAAGCAAGACCACCATTCCGATTCTTTCGAATATTCTGGTCGAGACAGACCAGGACCAGGTCTGGCTAACGGCCACGGATCTCGAACTGGGAATCCGTTGCGCCTGTCCGGCGCGTGTCAAGAAAGAAGGCGCCGGAACCGATTCCCGCGCGCCGCCTTCTCGATTATGTGCGTCTGCTGCCGGATGCCGAAGTGCAGGTGAAGGTCGCGGATAATCAGTGGGCCAGCCTGATCTGTGGACGTTCGCGGACGCGTATCGCCGGAATGTCGCGCGAGAGTTTCCCGGAACTGCCGCAGATGCCGGAGACGCTCGCTGAGATTCCGTTAGGCGTGCTGGCACAAATGATCGCAAGCACGATATTCGCGATTTCAGCCGAAGAATCGCGCTTCACGCTGAACGGCGCGCTTGTTGATCCTGCGCGATACGCGGTTTGGTGATGGTTGCGACGGATGGACACCGTCTGGCCTTGATCGAGAAACAGATTCCGCTGCCGGGATTGAACGTCGCTTATCGCGCGCTTGCTGCCCAAGAAGGCGATGAGCGAGATTCAAAAGCTGGCGAGCGACGATTCCTCGAAGCAAATCGAGTTTTCGGGCAATGAGAATCACCTGTTCTTCCGCATCGATAAGCGATTGCTGCTGAGCCGCAAGCTCACCGGGAATTTTCCGGATTACGAGCGCGTGCTTCCCAAGGAGCATCCGCACACCGTCGTGGTGGCAGCGCGACGAGTTGAAAGCCGCCATCGAGCGCGTGGCGCAATTCGCCGACGAGCGTTCGCGGGCCATTCGGGTACGAGTCGGCAAAGGAGAATTGAAGGTCCATTCCTCGATTTCCGAAACGGGGGAAAGCGAAGAGAGATTCCGATCGAGTACAGCGGCCCCGAAGTCGAGATCGGCTTCAACGCCCAGTACATGCTGGATTTTCTTCGCGCAGTCGAGCAAGGCGAAGTGGAGTTTCACTTCAAGGATTCTAATAGCGCCGGCGAACTGCGTCCGCATGGTGCAGGCCGCGGACACCGTTTACCGCTACGTGGTCATGCCGATGCGCATCTGAGCGAGCGAAGCAAGAAAACTTATGGCTACAAAGTGACCTCACAACGAGAATTACGATTCAAGCAGTATCAAGGTCTTGGAAGGCCTGGAGGCGGTTCGGCTGCGTCCCGCCATGTACATCGGCTCCACCGGTGAGATGGGATTGCACCATCTGGTCTACGAAGTCGTCGACAACTCCGTCGATGAAGCGCTGGCCGGCTATTGCACCGAAATCAGCGTCACGATCCATATCGATAACTCGCTCACCGTCGTCGATAACGGCCGCGGGATTCCCGTGGATATCCACGCGGAAGAAGGCGTTTCCGCCGCGCAAGTGGTGCTGACCAAGCTGCACGCCGGCGGAAAATTCGATTCCAATAGCTACAAAGTTTCGGGCGGTCTGCATGGCGTCGGCGTGAGCTGCGTCAATGCGCTTTCGGAGACTCTGCATCTGGAAGTCTGGCGCGACAAGGCGCACCTGGGAACAGGACTACGAGCGCGGAATTCCAAAGGCCCCGCTCGCGCAAGACCGGAAAATCGCAGCAAGACCGGCACCAAGATCACGTTCAAAGCCGGACGCGCACCATCATGGACGCCACCGAGTTCAACTTCGATACGCTGGCCCAGCGTCTGCGGCAGCTGGCGTTCCTGAACAAGGGTCTGAAAATCATTCTCACCGATGAGCGCGGCGACGACATTCGTTCCGAAGAGTTCTTTTACAGCGGCGGCATCGCCGAGTTCATCAAGCACCTCAATCGCGGCAAATCGTCCTGCACGATAAGCCGATTCATTTCGAAGGCGACCGCGATCTGCCCAACGGCGGCAAGCTGACCATTGAAGTGGCGCTGCAGTACAACGATTCCTACTCGGAAAACATATTCAGTTTCGCCAACAACATCAATACGGTCGATGGCGGCTCGCATTTGAGCGGCTTTCGCAGCGCGCTGACCCGCACCATCAATGCCGCGGCGACGCAAGCCGGGCTTGATCAAAGACCGAAAGAAAACCTGACCGGCGACGACGTGCGCGAAGGTCTCACCGCCGTCATCAGCGTAAAGCTTCCGCAGCCCCAGTTCGAAGGCCAGACCAAGGGCAAGCTGAATTCCGATATTCAGGGCTACGTCGTTCAGCTGGTCAACGAGAAACTGGGCGAGTTCTTCGATAAGAATCCGTCGGTGATGAAGAAGATCGTCAGCAAGGCGATCGATGCCGCGCGTGCCCGCGAAGCCGCCCGCAAAGCGCGCGATCTCACGCGGCGCAAAGGCGCGCTCGATTCCGGCGGTCTGCCGGGCAAGCTGGCCGATTGCCAGGAAAAAGATCCGGACCGCTGCGAGCTGTTCCTGGTCGAGGGCGAATCGGCCGGCGGCACCGCGAAAGCCGGCCGCGACCGCCGCTATCAGGCGATTCTTCCGCTCAAGGGAAAGATCCTGAACGTCGAGAAAGCCCGCTACGACAAAATGCTCGGCGCACGAAGAAATTCGTGCCATGATCACGGCCATCGGAACCGGCATCGGCAAGGGCGACGATTTCGAGTTCGCCAAGCTGCGCTACGGCAAGATCATCATCATGACCGATGCCGACGTGGACGGCTCGCACATCCGCACGCTGCTGCTGACCTTTTTCTTCCGCCACATGCAGGAGCTGATCACGCGCGGCAAAGTCTTCGTCGCGCAGCCGCCGCTCTACCGGATCAAAAAAGGCAAGAGCGAGAAGTACATCAAAGACGACAAAGAATTCACGCGCGAGATTCTGCGCCGCGCCACCGAGAACCTGACGGTCGAGATCGACCACCGACGGCCAACCCGCGACTCTCGAAGGCGCCGAGCTGCGAGCTTTCCTGATGTCGCTCGACGAGCTTTCGCAAATCAGCCGGCGTCTGGAGCGCCGCGTGCGCGACCCGCGCGTGGTAGACGTTCTTGACCGAAATCGCGCTACCGATCGATACGAAAGCCGATCTGCAGAATGAGCAGAGCGTGAAGGCGGTCGCCGACGCGCTTGCGCCAGGTGAAGCTGGAAGTCACGGTCGAGCGCGAAGAAGAGCACTCGGCCTGGATGATCGGCTACCGCGATCCTACCAACGCCGTGCGCGCTGATCAACACCGAATTTCTAGCTCTGCCCGAATTCCGCAAGACTGCGCGCTCAGGTGAAGCAGGTATCGCGCGTTCAACACGCCGCCGTTCACGGTCATCAAGGACGGCCATCGCGCAGGTCCTGCCGAACTGGCGCGAGCTGCTCGCAACACGTAAAGAACGAAGGCACGCGCGAAGTCAACGTCCAGCGCTACAAGGGTCTCGGCGAAATGAACGCCGAACAGCTCTGGGCCACCACCATGAACGCCGAAACGCCGCACCTTGTTGCAGGTGGACCTGAACGATTTCGCGGAAAGCGAGCCCGATCTTCTCCACGCTCATGGGCGAGGACGTAGAAAGCCGCCGCAAATTCATCGAAGAGAACGCGCTGGACGTCCGCAACCTGGATGTTTAAGGCTTTTGCGGTTTACCGCGATGGGTGCTCGGAACTAGTACAGCTCGGCGCTCGCTAAGGGGCTGGAATCCTCACCATGGCCGCCGGCAATCAGAACTCTGCCGTTCTTCAGCAGCGTGGCTGTGTGCTCCCAACGCGCCGTAATCAGGCTATTGCCGCTGGGCTGGAAGAATTGAGTTGCGGGGTCATATAGCTCCGCGCTGTTCGTGGCACCGTTGTTACCGCTGCCACCTGCAATCAGCACCGTGCCGTTGTTCAGCAGCGTTGCTGTGTGGGCCCAACGCGGCGTATTCAGGCTTCCGCCCGGCAGGAAGCCGCCGGCATTATACAGGTCCGCGTTGTTTATGAGCCCGAAACTGCCGCGTCCGCCCGCAATCAGCACGGAGCCGTCTCCCAGCAGCGTCGCCGTATGGAAGTAACTCGGATTCTCATTGCCGGTGAGAAGAAAGGTCCGAAGCATGGGATCATAGAGCTCCCCATTCGGCGGGCCATCGGTGTTATCAAGGCCGCCCGCGATCAGCACCGCGTTATTGCCTGGTTTCCCATCTGTGCCGATGTTGAGCAGCGTCGCCGTATGGTAGCCACGCGCCATGTTGAGGTTGCCGGTGATAGCGAAGCTTTCGTGTGCGGGATCATATACCTCGGCGTTGCTTAACACAAATCCGGAGGGACCGGCACCGCCCGCAATAAGCACGCCACCGTCGCTGAGCAGGGTCGCGGTGTGCTCGTAACGTGCCACAGTGAGACCGCCCGTCGAGCTAAAGGTCCCAGTTGCTGGATCATACAACTCCGCAGTGGCCAAGGCGCTGGGAGTGGGCGGCGGGCAGATATCGGGCGGCTTGCAGAGATTGGGAGGAGGTGGGACATAGCCCCCGGCAATCAGCACCGTGCCATCGTTGAGCAGCGTCGCCGTGTGGCCGTAGCGTGCCGCAGTCAGGTTGCCGGTGGGGCTGAAGATCCCGGTTTCGGGATCATACACCTCCGCAGTGGTTGAGTAGCCGTTGTTATCGGCGCCGCCCGCGATCAGCACCTTGCCATCGCCCAGCAGCGTCGCCGTGTGGCCGTAACGCGCCGTATTTAGGTTACCTGTGGGAATAAAGTGTTCCGCCGGCGTTACGGTCAGAAGAGTCGAACCGCTAATTGAACCTGAGCTGGCCGTAATTGTGGTCTGCCCCTGGGCTGCGCCTGTCGCTAAGCCGGTGGCACTGATCGTCGCGACCGTCACGTCGGACGAAATCCAAGCGGCCAAGGCGGTTATGTCCCCTGTAGTACCGTCTGCATAGTTTCCCGTGGCTGTGAATTGCTGCGTGCTGCGCGCTTGAACCGATGGATTCCCAGGGGTTACTGTAATCGAACTCAAAGTACGCACTTTCAGAAGGGTTGAACTGCTAATTGAACCCGAGGTGGCCGTGATTGTTGTCTGTCCTTGGCTTAGGCTTGTTGCCAAACCGGCTGTTGTGATTGTGGCTACGCTCATAATCGAGGAAGCCCACGTGACCGAGCCCGTCAAGTCCTGCATAGTACCATCTGCGAAGACTCCCACTGCCGTGAATTGCTGTGTGCCGCCCGTTTCAATCGACGGGTTCGCCGGCGTCACCGTGACCGAGGTCGGAGCGCCTGGCGTCACGGTCAGAAGAGCGAACCCGCTGATGGAACCTGAGGTAGCTGCCACTGTTGTCTGCCCCTGGCGCACGCCCGTCGCCAAACCGGCCGCATCGATCGGCGCAATCTTCTGGTCGAAAGAGAACCATATGATGGAGCGTGTCAAGTCCTGCGTACCGCCATCTGTGTAGGTTCCGATCGCCGTGAATTGCTGCGTTGCGCCCAATTGAATCGACGGATTCGCCGGCGTGACCGCAATCGAGGTGAGAGTACGGGCTGCCGTGACTCCTAGAACAGTCGAACCACTAATCGATCCCGACCTCGCCGCGATTGTTGTCTGTCCCAGGCCCATGCCAGTCGCCAAGCCGGTCGCGTTGATCGTGGCCACGCTCGAGACCGAAGAGCTCCACGTAGCCGAGGCCGTCAAGTCCTGCGTGACACCATCTGTATAGCCTGCCGTTGCCGTGAACTGCTGGGTCCCCCCGGCTTGAATTGACGAATTCGCCGGCGTCACCGCAATTGATGCCAGGGTGTACCCTAGACCGCTAAGGCTCAACGTCTGCGTACCAGTGTTGTACGTTAGCATCACCGCTCCGGCCCTCGTTCCGAATGTCGCGGGAGCAAACCTGACGCTGATCGTACAACTCGCGCCCGAAGCGAGATTGCGGGAGCACGTGTTCATTTGAGAGAAATTGCCACTCACCTCAACCGCAATACCCGTTACTTGACTCTTGCCTGCGTTAGTTACATTCACGGTCCGGGCGGAGCTAGTGGTACCTACGAACTGACGGCTAAACGTGAGACTGCCGGGCGACAGCGTCAATGTGGGCTTGCCGCCGGCGGCAGTGATCGCTTGCGGGCCGGATTGCGCACGCCCCGGCGCGCTCGAGATAACCGGCAAGAGCAACAAGAGCATAACCGCACCGCGTACCATTTTGGTACTCTGGCGCCCCGACCCTAGCACGTCACGTGAAGCAAGGCACCGTTCGACCTGGTCCGGGGGCATGCTATTCCTCCTGAATACCGTCTGAGTTCTAATCGATTCTTCTTTGTAGCCGATCTCCCGATCCGCTTCTGAGCAAAATTGCTCACTTTCTTCGAATTTCTTTCATAGTTTTCAAAAAAGACGTAAACTGTTTTTCGTTTACATCGCGACCACGGACTGCGACCATGAAACGGCAGCAAAAGTCGAGTTTTGATCTGAAGATCTCCTTATCGCGGATTGGCGACGGCCAGACCATTGGAGACTTTCGCAAGGGTGACGTCATCTTTGCGCAGGGAGATCCGGCCGAAGCCGTTTTCTATATTCACAAGGGAATAGTCAAGCTCACTGTAATTTCGGAGGCCGGCAAAGAAGTTGTCTTTGCTCTTCTGGGCGCAACGGACTTTTTTGGCGAAGGCTGCCTTAACGGCCAATTCGTTCGCATGGGAACGGCTACAGCGGTGACTGCCTGCTCAATCGCGCGAATCGACAAACTGATCATGATCCGCGCCATTCATGATGAGCCGGCTTTCTCGGAAGCGTTCATGGCTCACTTGCTTTGTCGCAACGGTCGTCTGGAAGAAGACTTGGTGGACCAGCTTTTCAATCCCAGCGAAAAGCGACTGGCTCGCATCCTCTTGCTGTTGGCGAACTTTGGCAAGGACAACAGGCCGGAGGCGGTGATTCCCAAGATCAGTCAGGAAACCCTGGCAGAGATGGTAGGCACCACGAGATCGAGAATCAGCTTCTTCATGAATAAGTTCCGCAAGTTGGGTTTCATCGAATATAAGGACGGATTGGAAGTCCACAACTCGCTTCTGAACGTCTTCTTACACGATTCCCCCGCCAGAAAGCGGCCCCCTTCCGCCGAACACGCCGGTCTCAATGGTGCAGTCAACGGAAGGTACTCCAAGTCCTTGAAACGTTTTCCAGCGTTGCGCAGCAACTGATTTTTGCTTGTCAATTACTCCGAAAATCAGCCGCCCTTTTTTGCCGCTACAACCCCCAGCAATCCAAGGAACGGCCGCTAGCCACGAAGCCGGCTCCGGAACGGCGGCACCGGAGTTGATAGAACCAAGCTTGGCGCGTCGGATGCCGGCGGGAATGTGATGGGCGTGATGACCCCGTGTGTATCAATCTCGAATTCAAGGAGAAATTCGTCGTTGACGTTGCTGGTCAGGAACGCGCCGTCCTGTGTCGAGTTCAGCAGGCTGAGCGTGAAGATGGATCCTGAGCCGGTTCCGGACAATTGAAGATCGAAACTGATGTTCGCGCCGAAAGTGATTCCTTCCCGCGCTGGTGATCAGCAAAGTGTACGGCGGGCCGCCAGCAGCAAAGGATGAAACATAACTTTTGAGCACCGATCCTCCCTCAAGAAGGGTCATCGTAGCATTCAAATCTTACAGGATTCTTACAGCGCTATTCATGGCGCAACGCCTGCCAGGGATTGATCGCCGCCGCGCGCCGAGCGGGAAAATAACTGGCCGCAGCTGCGATCAACACCAGAACTATGATTGCGGAAATATAAGCCGAATAGTCCGTAAAGCGGACGCCATAGAGCAGCCGCGAGAATAATTTAGCGGTAGCGAGCGCCGCCGCGGCGCCGGCCAGCGTTCCGGCCAGAGCGGGTAGCATGCCCTGCTTCACGATCATGCGCAAAATCTGTGACCGCCCCGCGCCACACGCCATTCTGACGCCGATTTCGCTGATGCGCTGCGTGACCGAGTAAGCAATTACCGCATAGATGCCGATCGCGGACAGCGTCAAAGCGACAGCCGCAAACAGCGAAATCAACGAGGTATGGAGCGTCCGCCAGCCAAGCTGTTCCGTCATGATCTGCCGCATGCTGCGCGGTAAAAAGACCGGCACCTCCGGATCCACGCTCTTAATCTGATCCTGAAGCGGCTTTGCGTAAGCCAGCGGGTCGCCCGCCGTGCGGACCACCAGCGCCGGCCACAATTCGACATAACGATACAGCGGAATGTAAAGCTGCGGCAGGATGGGCGCTTCGGCTCCCTGCTGCCTGGCGTCGTTCACGACGCCCACGATCTGGTGCCAGTCCGGAGCGCCGGGCACGTATGAGAGAAATCGTCCCACGGCATCTTCGCCCGCAAAAAATTGGCGCGCAAACGCTTCGTTGACGAGCACGGCTTTGGCGCCTGGTGCGTCGTCGTGCCTGTCGAGATCGCGTCCTTTGAGGAGCGCGATCCGCAGCGTCCCGCAATAGCCCGAAGTAATCGCCGTCCGCAGAACGAATGGAGCATTCCAAATATTTTTCGGCGCGACTTTATCTTTAATGACGATGGGGCCGCCGCCCAAACGGCTGGCAAATGGAAGATCGCCCGTGAATGCCGCGCTCTCAATTCCGGGAAGCGCGCGCACACGTTCGAGCACACGGTCCGCGAAACGCGCGCCCAGTTCCGAATCCCGCCCATAATGCGCGGGCGGGAGCGACGTGTACATGCTCATCACTCGATCCGGTTGGAAGCCTGGATCTACTCCCGCGGCCTTCTCGAAGCTCTTCAGCAGCAGCACCGATACGATCAGGAGCAGCGTCGCTACCGCAGTTTCGACCGCTACCAGCGTGCGTCGCATCCACTGCTGGCTCTTTGATTCGCTGATGCGTCCGTTGGCTTGTTTGAGGGCTTCGCTCATGGCGGCGCTGGACGTTCGAAAGGCCGGAACAAGGCCGAACAGCATCGCCGTTACGACCGTCAAGCAAACGGCGAACGCAACCACTCGCCAATCCAGCGTGATTTCCTCGGGCCGGGGAATACGCGTGGAAGGCAGATGTTTCACAACTCGAATAGCGCCTGCGGCGATGGCCACGCCGGTGAGCGCGGCTGCCGTCGCAAGAACGAAACTCTCCGTCATTAATTGCGAGAAAATCCGCACGCGGCTGGCGCCGATCGCGAGCCGGGTTGAGATTTCGCGCATACGCGCCGACGTTCGCGCAAGCAGCAGGTTGGCGACATTCCCGCACGCGATGAGCAGCACGCACAGAACCGCGCCCAATAGCAAGACCAGCGGCCCTTTGAGATCGCCGGAAAGCCACGCCCGCAGCGAAATCGCCGAAGCGCCAACGCCCTGGTTCTCCGCCGGGTACGCGGTCGCGAGATTCGCGGCTTCCTTTCCAAGCTCGGCATTTCCCTGTGCCAGCGTGACGTCAGGGCGGAGCCGCCCGAGCGCCAGGTAGGAGTGATACCCGCGCATGTTCTGCCGGTTGGAGAAATCCAACACAGCCGGCATCCACACGTCCTTGTGGCCGAGAATATTGAGATCTTCCGGCAGGATACCGGCGATTGTGCGCGGCTTGTCATCGATCTGGAGCGTTCTTCCAATCACGTCCTCGCCCCCGAATTGGCTTTGCCAGAAAGCCCAGCTCAACAGAATGGCTTGATCGTGCCCTGGCCGATTGTCGTCGGTGGTGAAAGCGCGGCCGCGTACCGGCCGAACACCCAATACTTCAAATAGGTCCGCATCGCACTGCAAGGTCGCCACCAGCACGGCGTTGCCTTCCCAGTTCATGTTGGCGAGACCCGGCCGATAGAAAGCCAGCGATTCGAACGAGTGCAGATGCTTCTTCCAGTCGGCCACATCCTGCATGCTCACCGCATCGGTCCGCCGCCTGGTTTCCGATTCGAAGATCCGGACGACCCGGTCGGGATCTCTGACCGGCAAAGGGCGCAGCAGGACGGCATTCACCACGCTGAAAATAGCGGCGCTTGCGCCAATCGCGAGCGCAAGGGCGACGAACGCGGCGATCGTGGGAAGCGGATTGTGGCGCCAGATCCGCAGCGCATAGCGAACATCCTGTCGCAAAGCACGCAAGCGATTTGAGCGTAACAGGTTCTGTTTAAATGATTGGATGTCTTCCGTCGCGACCGTGCGAGTCAATCGAAAGGCCGCCGACCGTATTCACTCCGGCCACCTGTGGATTTTCACATCCGACGTGATCGATACCGGCGGGGCCGAGCCCGGGGCGGCTGTGCGCGTGGTGGACTTTAGAGGCGCGGCGCTCGGGACCGCGCACTACAGCTCCAGCTCGCAAATCGCGCTGCGATTTCTCAGCAGCCGCGTCGAAACGATCGATGAGTCATTTCTTTTCGCCCGCATGCAAGAGGCTCTCCGTTTCCGGGAGCGCATTGTATCGGGCTCGAATGCCTACCGGCTGATTCACGCCGAGGGCGATCTGTTGCCGGGTTTGATCGTGGACCGCTATGGCGATTGGCTCGTCCTGCAACTCGTTGACCAGGGAATGGACCGGCAGGCGGGCGACGTGGTCAGCGCGCTGACCCGTTTACTCGCGCCGCGCGGCATTGTGGCGCGTAACGATGTGCCCGTGCGGGCCAAAGAAAATTTGCCGCTCGAAGCGAAGATGCTTCTGGGCGAAGCGCCCGAGCGTGTTGAAATTCAGATGAACGGTCTGCGGCTCTACACCGATTTGCTGCATGGGCAGAAAACGGGAGTTTTTCTGGATCAGCGCGAGAACTATTTGGCCGCGCGCCGCTATGCCCGCGGCCGCGCGCTTGATTGTTTCACCGGAACCGGCGGCTTCGCTTTGCACCTCGCTTCGGTGTGCGAGTTCGTCGAAGCGGTGGATAGTTCCCGCGCGGCGCTCGACAGCGCGCAAGTAAACGCCACGACCAACCACATCGCGAACGTGACCTTCCGCGAAGCGGACGTATTGGAATATTTGCCCGGGTTGGTCAATGCCCGCCGCACTTTCGATTTGGTGGTCGTCGATCCGCCCGCATTCACCAAATCGCGCTCCGCAACCGAAGGCGCGATGCGCGGCTATAAGGAAATCAATCTCCGTGCTCTGCGTCTTCTCGAGCGCGGCGGTATGTTGTTGAGTTGCTCCTGCTCCCACCACATGAGCGAGGCGCGTCTGCTCGAGGTGATCGCCGCGGCGGCTCTCGATTGCGGAAAAAAGCTCCGCGTGCTCGACCGGCGCACCCAATCGCGAGACCATCCCATTCTGCTGACCGTCCCGGAGACGCACTATTTGAAGTGTCTGATTTTTGAGGTGCTATAGGACGACTCGCGCGTCGCCATCCCGGCGCGTCACATGCTGGCGGTCCAAATATTCGAGTAGTGGTATCGCGTATTTCCGCGAGATATTAGTCCAGGATTTAAATTCGGGTACCGAGAACCGGCGGCCTTTGCGCGAGGCAAGCGATTCGCGCAGCCCGGTGATCGCCTCCGCATGAAAAACCAAATCTGGCGACACACGGACGAGCTTCTGGGCTTTGATCAACCCTTCGAGCGTTGCCCGCGGGATACCGTCGAGTAGTGGCGGCTCGAGCCCGGCCTGCTGGAACCGGCGCTCGGTTTCGCGAAGCAACGCGCTTTCCTGGTTGCTGACACGCGCTCGATGATCCGCTAGAGAAATCGTCTCTCCATGCAGGCGGAGCGCCGGAAAGTTTTCGAACAGGATCTGCGACAGATTCGCGTCCAATCCTAAACGTGCCTGGGCGAGGGGCGCTCCCTCTGTCCCTGGATGCTTGGCGTGAAAATCCTTGAGCCAAGAGACGAGCTTCGCCCGGCGTTGCTCGATCCAGGATTTCGCCAGAATAAATTGAGCGGTAGCCACCAGCGCAGGATTTTTGCGAATCGCCTGCGTGAGCGCATCGGAGGGCAATCCAGTGAGCCGCACGAGATCGTCGAGGCGCAGGCCGTTTCGAGCCGCTTCGACCAATACCTGAACGCGGTGAGCCGGGTCAGCGCGGGCGAGCAGGGTGAGCCGGGCAATTGCCTTGGCACGATTGAGACGCTTTGGCGGAAAAGCATCGATGATGCGCCCACCCGCGACGGTCTGGGCTGGCGAAGTCCGCCGCAGTACGAAACGGTCTCCTGGTAGCGCAAGCACGGGTTCCGACAAGTGCAGGCGTGCAAAAGGCAACCGCACGTCCCACACTTTGAGTGTGGCCAGCACTTCGGACGTTCCGATATGTAGCAAGAAGTCCTGGCGCTTCGACGGACTTTTGCAACCGGACAGCCAATCTACCTCCGCTTCGAGCGTCGTCGCCGGCTCGAGAAGTTGCGGAGGCGTGAGGACACAGCCGCGTCGAACTTCGGAATGATCGATACCGGCGAGATTCACTGCCGTGCGATCGCCGGCTGTCGCTATTTCGACTTGTTTGCCGTGAACTTGCAGTCCACGAATGCGCGCCTGTCGTTTGGTTGGCTGTATCGCAACTGTTTCGCCTGTGCGCAGCGTGCCGCTCCACAAAGTTCCAGTGACAACCGTGCCGAATCCTTTCATGGCGAAACTGCGATCGATGGGCAGCCGCGCGATGCCTGTTCCGTCGCGCCGGCTCTGCTCTCGCGCCAGTGGCACAAGGCGTTGCTTGAGTTCCTCCAACCCGCTTCCGGTAACGACGCTCACTGGCACGATTGGGGCGGCAGCCAGAAATGAATCTTCACAGAGTCGTCTCACATCGTCGACCACAATCTGTAATTGGGCAGGCTCGACCAGATCGGTTTTGGTCAGCGCTACCAGCCCGTGATCGATGCCCAGCAGGCGGCAGATATCGAAATGCTCCCGAGTCTGCGGCTTAATCGATTCGTTCGCCGCCACTACCAGCAGGACCGCCTCGATGCCGCCCGCGCCCGCGAGCATGTTCTTGATAAAACGCTCGTGGCCCGGCACATCGACAAAGCTGATACGCTCGCCCCCGGGAAATGTGAGATGCGCGAACCCGAGATCGATTGAAATTCCGCGTGTCTTTTCCTCGGGCAAACGGTCCGTATCGATGCCCGTCAGGGCGCGGATCAGGGAAGTCTTTCCGTGATCGATATGTCCCGCGGTTCCGATGACAATCCCACGCATATTACTATTTGACATGTTGCGTATATGAGTACACGTTGGCTGGAGGAAGTGCGGCGGCGGCACGCGCGCGCAGAAGCGGGTGGCGGCGAGGAGCGGCAAAAGCGGCAGCATGCAGAAGGCAAACTCTCGGTGCGCGAGCGTATTGACCTGCTGCTGGATGAAGGGACGTTTGAAGAGCTGGACAAGCTGGTCCGTCACCGAAGCCAGAATTTCGGCATGCAGAACAACGTGATCGATGGCGACGGCTTTGTCACCGGGCACGGGCTTGTGCATGGCCGGCAGATATTCGTTTTCGCGCAGGATTTCACCGTCTTCGGCGGATCGCTATCGGAAGCGAACGCGCAAAAGATTGTGAAGTTGATGGATCTGGCGCTCAAGACCGGCGCGCCGATCATCGGCTTGAACGATTCAGGCGGAGCGCGCATTCAAGAAGGAGTGGTTTCGCTCGCCGGCTACGCGGATATTTTTCTGCGTAACACGCTAGCGAGCGGCGTGATTCCGCAAATTTCCGCTATCATGGGACCCTGCGCGGGTGGCGCGGTTTATTCGCCCGCTCTCACCGATTTCGTGTTTATGGTCGAGGGCACGAGTCACATGTTCGTCACGGGCCCCGAAGTCATCAGGACCGTCACTCATGAAGACGTAACAAAGGAGAACCTGGGCGGAGCGGTCACCCACAATTCGGTCAGCGGCGTCGCGCATTTCATGTCGCATGACGATGAGGATTGCTTGCGAAGCATACGCGAGCTGTTGACATTCCTGCCGCAGAACAACCTTGATGGCGTGCCGCGCGTGGCGACAAAAGATCCGGAAGAGCGTGCTGACCTGGACCTGGACACTCTGATTCCCGTCGAATCGAACAAGCCGTATGACATGAACGATGTGATCTCGCGCGTGGTGGACGATGGGAATTTTTTCGAGGTGGCCGAGCATTTCGCGCGCAACATTCTCGTGGGCTTCGCGCGCATGGCGGGCGAAGCGGTGGGTATAGTCGCGAATCAGCCGGCCCATTTGGCGGGATGTCTGGATATCGATTCATCGACCAAAGGAGCGCGTTTTGTGCGCTTCTGCGACGCATTTCAGATCCCGATCCTCACGTTCGAAGATGTGCCGGGTTTTCTGCCGGGTACCAGTCAAGAGTTCGGCGGAATCATCCGGCACGGCGCGAAGCTGCTCTACGCCTACGCGGAGGCGACGGTCCCAAAAATTACGGTGATCACGCGCAAAGCTTATGGCGGCGCGTATTGCGTGATGGGCTCGAAACACCTGAGGACCGACATTAATTTTGCCTATCCGACAGCGGAAATTGCCGTGATGGGGCCCGAAGGCGCAGTTAACATCCTATATAAGCGAGAGCTCGAAGGATTTAGTGACTCGGACGAGCTTCGGCAAGCGAAAATCGACGAATACCGCGACCACTTCGCGAACCCGTTTGTGGCGGCGGAACGCGGCTATGTCGACGATGTGATCGAACCCCACGAGACGCGCCGGAAGGTAATCCGCGCTCTGCGGATGCTGGCGAATAAGACGGATACCATGCCGAAGAAGAAACATGGAAATATCCCGCTGTAGCGATGCACTGGCCCGATTGGCTCATGTCAACCATCGATCCGCGCCCGGTAGCGCGTCCTTGCGTCCAGGTGCTTGATAGCGGATTTGACGGCGCCCAGCCGCTGTGTCACGGAATTACGAGTAGCGGGACACGCAGCTCCCCCCGCGCCGATCACGTTGCCCGCCACGCGAACCACGAAGATATCGCCGACGCCCACTTCAAATAAGGTCTCAGGGCAACGCGGAAATCGGCGCAACTGACGACTGTATAAGCTCCTAGGCCATTGCGGCGCAGCGACCTAGAGAGTACCGGCACTTGCGGCGCTGCGGACCTGGGATAGATACTAGCTTTGCCTCCTGTCAGTCGCGCTAAAGCACTTCCGTTCAGAAGTCTATTTCTATGCTTGCCAGAATGCTTTGCTGCGCCCTGGTGATCGGGTCGTCTCTCGTCTCGGCGCAAACTATCAGAATCCGCTGTGCAAACAGTGAGAGCTATGCCGCGTCCGATGGGACAATTTGGCAAGCCGACCAATACTTCACCGGCGGCCAGCAGCTCTATACGGGCTATCCGGTCGCGAATACTGCCGACCCGACTCTCTATCGCTGGGCGCGCCAAGGATATTACGGGGATTTCAGCTATAACATTCCGGTCGCGAACGGTAATTATCAGCTCACGCTGAGATTCGCGGAAATACAATACGCAAGCGCCGGGGCCCGGGTCTTCAATGTGACGGTCAACGGCACGGCGGTGCTCACCAATTTCGACATCGTGGCGCAAGCCGGATACTGGACGGCCATCGATAAGAAGTTTCCGGTGACAGTGACCAATGGCGCAGTTCAAATCAATGTGCATGGCGTGACGGGCGTCGGACTCTTGAATGCGATTCAGATTGCGCCGGCGGCGGGCGGCGATCCGCCGCCGGCGTTGCAGTTGTCCGGAAACAGGTTGACCTTCTCCGGCATGGCAGGCGCAAGCAATCCGGCAACGCAGAGCGTGACGATTGCCAACGCCGGTGGAGGCACGCTCAACTGGATCGCTGGCAAGACGCAGTCGTGGTTGGCGCTTTCGGCGGCGTCGGGCGCCGCGCCCGCCACTCTTACGGTGGGAGTCGATACGACCGGTCTCGCGGCGGGAACCTATCAGGACACTGTCACGATTGCGGCGTCCGGAGCGAGCGGATCCCCGCAGACCGTGAATGTGACGCTAACCGTCTCCGCCGCGCCGCCGCCTTCGCCGGTATTGAGCGTATCGGGAGGTCCCGTCAGCTTTTCCGCTAGCGCCGGCGGTTCGAATCCCACGGTGAAAAATGTCACCATCACAAACTCGGGCGGAGGAACCCTGAATTGGACTGCGAGCAAGGCACAGCCGTGGCTGACACTCTCGGTAGCGTCAGGAACCGCCCCGTCCAGCCTGGGCTTGGCGGTGTCGACAAGCGGCCTTGCGGCCGGAACTTACACGGACACTGTTACCATCGCCGCGCCGGGCGCCGGCGGTTCGCCGCAAATGCTGGGCGTTACTCTCACCGTGACTGCGAGCAGTGGCACAGGACGGGTCTCGGCGACTTATGTGCGTCTCGATGCGGCTATCCAAGGAAGCTGGAAGAATGTATATGGAGCGGACGGATATAACCTCGTGGGCGCGGCTCCTGCGCCGCCTTCTTACGCGCAAGTTAGCGTGAACGGCGCATCGACTTTCACCTGGGCGGCGGCAACGAGCGACCCGCGAGCGCTCGAGCAGCCGACCGGCTCGAGCCGCGTGGCAGCCACCTGGTATGCGTCCGGCACTTACAGCATCGATGTAAACCTCGTCGACGGCAGCGCCCATCAGTTCGCACTCTATGCGATCGACTACGATAACTCCGGCCGGTCGCAGCGCATCGACATAGTAGATACGGCAACCGGATCGGTTTTGGACTCGCGCACGATGAGCGGCTTCGCGGCGGGTCAATACTTGATCTGGAACCTGAGCGGGCACGTGACCATTCAACTCACCCAGCTTGGAGGGCCGAATGCGGTCGCGAGCGGCTTGTTCTTCGATGTCCCCGCACAGGCGTCCAACGGCTCCACCGCATTCATCAAGCTGGACACCAGCACGCAAGGCAGTTGGAAAGCCATTTACGGCGCGGACGGATATGACTTCGCGGCCGAGGCCCCCTCGGTTCCTTCTTACACGCAGGTGACCGTGAATGGAGTATCGAGCTACACCTGGGCGGCTTCCACCTCCGACATTCGCGCACTCCAACAGCCCAGCGGTACGGGCCGGTTCGCGGCTACCTGGTATGGGTCCGGCTCGTTCAGCTTCGATATCAATTTCACCGATGGCCTAACACACCAGCTCGCCCTGTATGCGATGGATTACGACAGTTCAGGCCGATCGGAGCGCGTCGACGTCCTCGATAGTGCGTCGGGCGTGTTCCTCGATTCACGCACCATCAGCGCGTTCTCGGCGGGTCAGTACCTGGTCTGGAATCTGGCCGGACACGTCATGATTCGAGTCACCGTTCTCGGCGGATCGAACCCCGTGGTGAGCGGCCTACTTTTCGGCGGCGCGCCGCAGCAGAATTTGCCGCCGGCTTTGAACCTTGCAACCAACGCGATCAGCTTTTCGGGAGTTGCCGGCGGAAGCAATCCGAGCGCGCAAAACGTGGCCATTACAAACAGCGGTAGCGGCGCGTTGAACTGGACAGCCGAGAAGACGCAATCGTGGTTGACGCTTTCCGCCGCTTCGGGAACCGCGCCGGCAAGCCTCGGATTGGCGGTCGCGGCCAGCGCTCTTCCCGCCGGCACTTACACCGACACGATTACAGTAACGGCACCCGGGGCCGGCGCCTCGCCGCAGACCGTTACCGTAACTCTCACGGTCACAGCCCCGGCCATGCTGAGCGTTGCGCCGGGCACGCTGAATTTCGCGGGCATTACCGGTGGCGCAAATCCTGCCGCGCAAACACTGAACGTTTTGAATAACGGGGCGGGAACCCTCAACTGGACGGCGAGCAAGACTCAGTCTTGGCTCACATTATCCCAGACATCCGGTACCGGGCCGGCGCCTGTCACGGTCACTGCGTCGACCGTCGGCCTTGCTCCAGGCACTTACACCGATACAGTTACCGTGAGCGCGCCGGGCGCACTGTCCTCGCCCCAAACCGCGGCGGTGACTTTAGTCGTGAACGCGGCGATTCCGATATTAAGTGTCTCCTCCAATGCGGTCAGTTTCTCGGCCACTGCGGGCTTTACAAATCCCGCGCCGCAGAACGTCACGATCACGAATGCCGGCGTTGGCACGCTCAACTGGACCGCCAGCAAGACGCAATCCTGGTTAACACTCTCGGCAAACTCGGGAACCGCACCGTCCACTTTGGGACTTACGATCTCCTCCAGCGGTCTTTCGACGGGCACTTACACCGACACGGTTACGGTCGGCGCGGCTGGCGCAAATGGTTCACCGCAGACGGTCGCGGTCACGTTGACGCTCAGCGCGGCCGCCGGAAACTCCGCGTCATTCATACGGCTCGACACCGGCACGCAAGGAAGTTGGAAGACCGTCTATGGCGGGGAAGGTTACGATTTCCTGGGCGCTGCTCCATCCCTGCCGTCCTATGCGCAGGTGGCTGTAAATGAAGCGTTCATCTACACCTGGGCGGGATCGAGCAGCGACCCGCGCGCGCTGCAGCAAGCGGCCGGCAATGACCGCGTAGCTGCGACCTGGTATGCGGCCGGCGCATTCAACTTCGATCTGAACTTCACCGATGGCCTGACGCATCAATTCGCGCTCTATGCCACCGATTTCGACAGCTCCGGGCGTTCCCAGCGTGTAGATATCGTGGACGGCACAACCGGCTTGGTGCTTGATTCGCGCGCCATGACCGGGTTCGGAGCCGGCCAGTACCTGGTCTGGAATCTATCCGGACACGTTGTCGTCCGGGTTTCTCAAACCGGGCCGCTCAACGCAGTTGTCAGCGGGCTATTCTTTGATACCGCCGGCCAATCGCCTGTGGGTTCCACATTGTTCGCGCTTCTCGACCGGGGCACGCAAGGCAATTGGACCTATTCTTATGGAAGAGACGGGTACGATTTCCAGGGCGAAACGCCCGAGCTTCCTTCCTATGCGCAAGTAAGCGTGAGCGGAGCCGACACATTTACCTGGGCAGGATCTACGGGTGATGGCCGTGCGCTGCAAACAGCCGATGGCTCGAGTCGTGTGGCGGCTACGTGGTATTCAGCCACTTCTATCAGCTTCGATGTGAATCTGAATGACAGCAACACACATCAACTGGCGCTCTATGCAGTCGATTACGACCGTTCGCAGCGCTCTGAGCGCGTCGAGTTAGTCGATAGCGCGACCGGCGTGGTGCTCGACACTCGCACGCTCAATAGCTTCGAAAATGGCCAGTATCTGGTCTGGAACCTCGCCGGGCATGTGATCGTTCGAGTAACTCGCCTCGCCGGGTCGAATGCCGTCGTCAGCGGCTTGTTCTTTGGCGGTCCGCCGAAACAGACGCTGCCTACTACGCTGAATGTGTCGGCGAATATACTCGGCTTCGCGGCGATTGCCGGCGGGAGTAACCCCGGTTCGCAGAGCGTGACGATTACGAACAGCGGGAGCGGCACGCTGGCTTGGAACGCCAGCGCCACGCAGCCATGGTTGACGCTATCCGCAAATTCCGGAATCGCACCTTCCACTCTGGTTATCAACGCAGCGACTGCGGGCTTGGCCCCGGGCACGTATACGGACAGTATCGTGGTGAATTCGGGGGGTGCTACCGGCTCGCCGCAAACGGTGAATGTGACCTTGAACGTCAGGTCTTTGTCGGCGGCGCTTGGCGTCTCGCAGAGCGGGCTTACCTTCTCCGCCAGCACGCCGGGCAGCAATCCCGCAAGCCAGTTAGTGAGCATCGCCAACACCGGCGTAGGGACCTTGAACTGGACAGCCGGCAAGACGCAATCGTGGGTGACGCTATCGGCGGCTTCCGGAACCGCTCCTTCCAGTTTGTCGGTCGGAGTCTCGAGCGCTGGGCTCGTCGCCGGGATTTATACCGACACTGTCGTTATCAACGCCGCCGGCGCTAGCGGGTCGCCCATTGGAATAGCAATCACGCTGGTCATTGGCGCGCCCGCGGGCCAGCACTATGTCTCCCCGCAAGGCTCTCCGAACGGGGATGGGAGCATTAATAATCCGTGGGATCTGCAAACCGCGTTGTACCAGCCGTCATCGGTCCTCCCAGGCGACATTATCTGGATTCGCGGGGGCGTTTACGGCAACGGGCAGGGAATTTTTTATAGCCGCCTGGTCGGCACTTCCGCGGCGCCCATCATCGTCCGCCAATTTCCGGGCGAGCGCGCCACCATCAATGGCTGGCTTCAGATCGGCTGCTGCGATCAGGACCCACATCCTTCCCAGGGCGCTTATGTCTGGTTCTGGGGTCTGGAGTTTGCCAGTTCGGTAACCGACCGCACCGGATTTCCCTCCGGCCAGTCTGCGATTTTGGACGCGATCGACACGTTCGCGCCCGGCAGCAAGCTGATCAACAACACGGTTCACGACAGCCGCCTGGGAATTTCGATGTGGAAGGAGGCGATCGGAGCGGAAGCCTATGGCAACGTCATCTACTTCAATGGCTTCCAGGCCAGCGATCGCGGCCACGGGCATGGTTTCTATGTGCAGAACGATACCGGCACTATGAATATCGCTAATAACATCGTGTTCGACCAGTTCGATAATGGCCTGCAATTTTACGGCAGCGCGGCCGCATCTGAAAAGAATCTTGTCGTGCAGGGTAATATCTCGTTTAACAACGGCAGCATCTCTACTCGTTCGGCAATGGCGGATGACGTTATCTTTGTCAACACCAACGGCGTTTCGGGAGTTCAGCTACTCAATAATTACTTTTATTACACACCTCAGTTAGGCCAAGGTTACAACGAAATGGGTTGGCCTGGCCCGAATCAGGACATTGTGATCAAGGGCAATTACTTTATCGGTGGCTTCCAGCCGGTAGTGATCACCGATTGGGCCTCCGTCGTGTTCCAAAACAATACCATCTATACAGACGAATACTTGATGGCCTTCGCTACGACCAACACACCGCAAGGCTATTCCTGGGACAACAACAGTTACTACGGCAACGGTATATTTGGCTACAACGGAAGCGGTACGTTCTTAAGTGGATGGCAAGGCTGGACAGGGTTTGACTTACACAGCACATGGAGCCCGCACGCGCCCACCGGCGCCTGGACCTTCGTCGAACCGAACAAATACGAAGCGGGACGAGCTAATATCGCGATCTATAACTGGAATCTTAACCCGGCGGTTTCGGTGGACGTAACGGGTGCCATCGCGCCAGGTACGCGTTACCAGGTGCTGGACGCGCAAAACTTTTTCGGACCGCCGGTGGCCTCAGGCACCTACGACGGCAATCCGATCTCGATACCCATGACGGGCTTGACAGTTGCCACGCCAAATGGCTCGGTGCCGACTCCGCCGGTACACACGGCGCCACAGTTCGGCGCGTTCGTTTTGATCTCGCTTCAATAGGTTAAGTTGGCCCGGACGATCTTGTCGTCTGCGCCTCCAACGCACTAAACCACGGCCAAGCTGCGATTGAGTCCCTTGATACTCCGTTCGGCTTCGCCTTCAAAAAACGTAAAGAGATAATATGATGAATTCGATACATGTCCGAACAGTCCGCCAGCGCCGATTTAGGAACCCGGGTCATGGAGGTTATCGCAAAGACCCAGCGAATTCCCCTCGAATCTATCTCGCTCGATAGCACGTTCGAGCAATTGAAAATCGATTCGCTCGACGGCATCAACATCGTATTCGCGCTCGAGAACGAGTTCGGCATCAACATCCCGGACGACGGCGTGCAAACGATGCGCTCCATCGGCGAAACCGTAGAGGGTGTCCGGAAGCTCGTCGCGGAGAAGACCGCCGAGCCCGAGGGTCCTGCCGTTTGAACCGCGTTGCAGTCACCGGCCTTGGGCTGGTTTGCGCGCTCGGCAATAACGTCGCGGAGTGCTGGGAACGGCTCGTTGCGGGGGTTTGCGGCATTCTCCCGCTCCGCGATCCGGGATCGCCTCCCTACAAGTTCAGCCGCGGGGCACAGGCCAGCGCCTTTGTGCCGCTGGATCATTTCACTGAAAAGGAGCTGATCGTTCTCGAACGTTTCGCGCAACTGGCCGCCGTCGCCGCGCGGGAAGCCGTGGCCCAGAGTGGCCTGGCCTTCACGGGAGACTTGGCCGATTGCACGGCCGTCATCACTGGCAGCAGCATTGGCGGTCAGTTCAGCGAAGAGGAAGGCTACATTCGCCTGTATCGCGAGAAGAATTCGCGCATCGCTCCTTTGACAATCCCGCGCACGATGTCCAACGCGGGCGCCAGCCGCATTTCGCTCGAGTTCGGGATCCACGGGCCCGTCTATACCGTTTCTACCGCGTGCTCTTCTTCAAATCACGCGCTGGGGCAGGCGTTCTCGATGGTGCGTGGCGGGCAGGCGATTGCTGCGATCGCCGGTGGCAGCGAGGCCGTATTTGCCGAAGGTCTGCTGCGCGCCTGGGAGGCCATGCGTGTCGTCTCTCCCGACGTCTGCCGGCCGTTTTCCATCGATCGCCGCGGGCTTTCGTTGGGAGAAGGCGCGGGCATGCTTGTGCTCGAAAATTGGGAGCATGCGCAGTCGCGCGGCATTCCGATCCTTGGCGAAATCATCGGCTTCGGCATGAGCTCCGACGCGCATCACATCACGCAGCCGTGCGTCGACGGCCCGGCGAAATCCATGCAGTGGGCCCTTCGCGATGCGGGTCTTGCTCCTGAGCGAATCGATTACATCAATGCGCACGGTACTGGAACGCAGGCAAACGACTGTATCGAGAGCCAGGCCATCCGGCTAACCTTTGGCGAGAAGGCCGACAGCTTGCCCGTGAGCTCGACCAAATCCATGCACGGCCACACGCTCGGCGCGGCCGGCGCCATAGAGGCCATTGCGACGCTGCTGGCCCTGCGGCACGGAATCATTCCTCCCACCGTGAATTTCACAAGCGCCGATCCGGCCTGCCCTCTGAATGTCGTGGCGAATCAGGCCCAGCCTGCGGCGCTCGAATTCGGGGTTTCCAATACCTTTGCTTTCGGTGGTCTGAACGCCTCGCTGGTGTTCCAGCGCTAACCTAAGAAGTGGTTTGAGAGCGAAATGAAAATTTCCATCGGCGCGGATCACGCGGGTTACGACATGAAGCAGCAGTTGATCGAATACGCCCGAAAGCTTGGCCATCAGGTTCATGATGTCGGCACGTTTGAACCGGGCAAGCCGGATGACTATCCCGATTACGCGGTATTGGTTGCGCAGGATATCCGGTCGGGCGCCGCCGAGCGGGGCATTCTGGTGTGCGGCAGCGGCGTCGGCGTTTCGGTCGCCGCCAACAAGTTCAAGGGAATTCGCGCGGCAATGTGCCACGATCACTACTCGGCCCACCAGGGCGTGGAGCATGACGACATGAACGTGCTTGTGCTGGGCGCGCGCATCATCGGTCCGATGACAGCCGAAGACGCTACGGCAGCTTTTCTCAAGGCGCAGTTTAGCGGCGAGGAACGCCACCTCCGTCGCTTGAATAAGGTGAAAGGAATTGAGCAGAATGAGTTCCGCTAAGGCTCGCACCGGCCGGGATATTGTCGACTTCTCCTATTCGCTCCCGAGCGATATGGAAAAAGCGGTTGAACAAGCGCGCGAGCGCTGGGACAAAGCCGATTCCACGGCGCGGCTCTGGAAAAAAGACGCTACTTTGTGGACCGGCCAGGACGAGAGCAAATGGCTGGGGTGGCTCGATATTGTGAGTGAGCAGAGCGCCAGCGTTTCCAAATTCAAAGCCTTGGCCGCGGAGATCGCCGAAGACGGCTTCACGCATTTCGTGCTGCTGGGGATGGGTGGCTCGAGCTTGTGCCCCGAGGTGTTCAGCTTGACCTTTGGCAAGCAGCCGCACGCGCCCGAGTTGCTCGTCCTCGATTCGACCGATCCGGTGCAGATTCGGGCGCTGCGCGCGAAGATCGATCCGCGCCGCACGTTGTTCTGCGTCTCGAGCAAATCGGGCACTACGCTCGAGCCGAACATCTATATGCAGTACTTCTTCGAGGAGACGAAAAAGATCGTAGGCGATAGCGTGGGCAACCACTTTATCGCCGTCACCGATCCGGGCTCAAAGCTAGAGACTGTGGCCGCGCAGCTAAGTTTTCGGCGCGTGTACCATGGTGTCCCCTCGATCGGCGGCCGCTACTCCGCGCTTTCCGATTTCGGTCTGGTGCCGTATGCGGGAATGGGTCTCGATACGAAAAACCTGTTGGAGCGCACGGCGCGGATGGTCGAAGCGTGTAAGGCGACCCCTGCCGCCGAGAACCCAGGCGTAGTTCTTGGACTGATACTGGGCACGGCCGCCACCAAATTCGCGCGCGACAAAGTCACGCTGCACTGTTCAAAATCTCTTTTTGATCTGGGCGCTTGGCTCGAGCAGTTGCTCGCTGAATCGACCGGGAAGCAGGGGCACGGCCTGATTCCCGTCGACCGCGAACCGCTCCTCCCGCCCGGCGAATACAGCAAAGATCGCGTGTTTGCGTATATCAAATTTGCAGGCGATAGCGGTGAGGAAATTGAGAGCGGTATCGCAGCTCTGGAGAAAGCCGGCCAGCCCGTCCTGCGTTTTGTCGTGAAAGATCTGGCTGATATCGGCCAGGCGTTTTTTCAGTGGGAGATTGCAACCGCGGTCGCGGGCTCGGTCATTGGCATTGACGCGTTCAATCAACCCGATGTTGAAGCAAGCAAAATAGCCACTCGCGAGTTGACCACGGCCTTTGAAAAGAGCGGCTCGCTCCCCCCCGAAACACCGCTGCTCGACCAGGATGGCATCAAGCTGTTTACCGATCCGGCGAATGCCGGCGCGTTGATGAATGGCGCGCACGCGACGCTTGGCGGAGTCATCCGCAAGCACTTGGATCGCATTCGGCCCGGCGATTATTTCGGATTGCTTGCCTATATTCCGATGTTCCCGGAATACGAGGTGAAGCTGCAAGAGATTCGTAAAAGCATTCTCGAATCCAAGAAAGTAGCGACCGTCCTCGGTTTCGGTCCGCGCTTTCTGCACAGCACCGGTCAGGCTTACAAAGGGGGGCCGAATTCAGGCGTGTTCGTGCAAATCACCTGCGACGATGCCGAAGACCTGCCGGTGCCCCAACAAAAATACACGTTCGGCGTGGTGAAAGCGGCGCAGGCGCGCGGAGATTTTCAAGTACTGGCCGATCGCAAACGGCGGGCATTGCGGGTGCATCTCGGTAAAGACCTCGAAGCCGGGCTCGATCATCTGCGCGATCTGGTCTGCGCCGCGATTGCTCACTAGCTCCGAATCAGACCCGCCGCAACAGCGCTTGATGCACGCGATGATCCTCGGCCTTCTCGAGAATAAGATGCGCCCGCTCGCGCGTCGGGCCAATGTTTTCACGCAGATTTAGCAGATTGATCGTTTGCCAGATGCGTCGGGCGGTCGCGCGCGCTTCTTCGCCGCTCAGACCAGCGTATCGATGAAAGTACGATTCTTTGTTCTGGAAGACGGTTTCGCACAAGCGCAGGAATCGCTCAACATACCAGCGCTCGATGGTTCTCTCCTCCGCGTCCAGATAAATCGAAAAATCGAAAAAGTCCGACACAAAAAGCTGCGAGCCGTCGCGCCCTCCGTCCGGCGATTGCAGCACGTTCAATCCCTCCAGGATCAAAATGTCGGGTTGCTCCACGCACTGTTGCGCGTCGGGCACGATGTCGTAATGCAAATGCGAATAGACCGGACCGCACACTCTTGGCACGCCGGCTTTGATATCGGCGAGAAAGCGCAGCAGCCGCCGCTGATCGTAGCTTTCCGGAAATCCTTTGCGCTGCATAAGCCCGCGCGCTTCGAGCGTAGCGTTCGGATGCAGAAATCCGTCGGTCGTGACCAGCGCGACTTTCCGGTGGTCCGGCCAGTGCGCGAGCGAAGCCCGCAGCACGCGCGAAAACGTGCTCTTGCCCACCGCCACGCTGCCCGCGATGCCGATGATGTAAGGAACCTTCAGCGGTGCCGGGGCTCCCATGAACTCGCGGCGCGCTTCATACAAATGCTGCACCGCCGCCACGTGCAGGTTCAGCAGCCGCGACAGCGGCACGTAAATATCCGCCACTTCGCCCAGCGAAACTTGCTCGTTGATGCCGCGCAGCGCCGCCAGCTCTTCTTCGTTCAGCAGCAGCGGAGTGTTGGCGCGTAAAGCCTTCCACTGTTCGCGGCCGAAAGTAACGTACCGGCTGATCGGGGCCGGCCAAGGGGTCTGTGTCTGGTCCAACTGGCCTCTTAATTAACGCGCACAATGGACCGCACTGCGGCCTTTGCTCATGTTAGAACAGGCGTCCTTATGGCGTTCTGACCCCGCGCTGGTCTAATGCCGTGGCCAACCTGACTAACCCGGCGCGAATTGCCGTTTCATCAAACGCGGCAAAACCCGAGTAGCAGTCCTTTCGGGTCGGGGCGATTTCAAAGTATATCGGTCGAGCGCGACAACCTCAACACCGTGCGTGGCTGCCGCCTTCTCCGCTTGCTCTCGAACTCATGCCATTCTTCAGAAACCCCGCTGTATAAAGGCCGGCCCTGACATCGGAAATCTCAAGCAAGCCCTTCAGATACTCGCTTGCCCCCATCGATCAGCGCCGCCAGACGGCTGGCGTATAGATCGCGCATCCGCCGCAGATGCCGCCCGAGATGCCCATCCGCGATAAAGTCACAGAGCACCGCCTGATCAAGGCTCAAATTGCGGAAATCGGTGCGATAGCGAAACGCCAAGAACAGTCCACCAGCGAGGGCGGCAAAACTACATATCCAATGCGCAGCGACGGAAACAGCAGCTTATTGAAAGACCCGATGAAGATCACGTTTGAATTCCGGTCGAGGCTTTGCAGCGCCGGAACCGGACGTCCCTCGAACCGGTATTCGCTGTCGTAATCATCTTCAATGATGAACGCGCCGGCACGAGAGGCCCACTTGAGAAGCGCCATGCGCCGCTCGAGCGACATCGTCATCCCTAGCGGGAACTGGTGGGCCGGCGTTACATATACTCCCTTCGCATGGGGACACATCCTCAGCCCGGCGGAGACGGACAGGCCCTCGCTCATCTACCGGCACCGGGATGACTTTGGCGCCGGCGTTAGCGAAAGCGATCGTCGCTCCGAAATATCCAGGGTCTTCCATCCATACCGGGTCACCTTGCTTCAGCAGAAGGCGCGTCAGCAGATCGAGCGCCTGTTGCACTCCGGAAACCACAATCACCTGATCCGCGCTACATCGAACGCCGCGTGACGAGCCCAAATAATGTGCAATCGCCTCGCGCAACGGCCGATATCCACGTCCGTCATCTTCCGTCCGCAACCAGGATCGGAAGGTCCGCGCCCGCCGGGCTGCCATGCTTCCCCAAAGTTCGGCCGGGAACTCCGCAATCGCCGGATCTCGCATGCAAAATGGCCGAGCGCCGTCCGTCGCAGCCAAGCCTACCCAGGGCTTAGGCCGGACGTAGTCTGAAATCAGCGCGCCGGATGTAAGCGGGCGGCGTGGAATTCGTCGTCCGAACGGACCCGAACCGGCTCAACCCGATTCACCCGCGTACCCGAGCCAACGCGGCAGGAGACGTACCCCTCGGCTTGCAAACGTTCAAACACGCTCACAACCGTGCCGCGCGATAACCCATACTGCCTGGCAAACTCTCTCGATGCAGGCAGCCTGGTTCCAGGCCGAAGCCGGCCTTCGAGAATCGCCAAACGCAGTTGCGCGTAAAGCCAGCTCGTCAGGGTTTGATGCTGCGGGCGGTTCTCGAGCGTAAGTTCAAAAGAGCTGATCGCTTTAGGCATGCGCCTCCATTTGGTCCAAAGGCCTAGTCGAAAATGGCTCTATGCATCGGACCAATGCGTGAGTAACATGGTAACCGAATCGTCTGTGCCACGGCAGGAGCACCATCAGCATTGAGTAACGCGCCGAAACAAATGCGAGCCGGAATTTACGTGTATGGCGCGGGATCGATCGCTGCCGGCATCCTGGATCTGATCTGGGGCGATTTTGAGGCCGCCCATCAACCGATCCAAGCGTTCGGCGACCACATTCCCGGTCGTGAAATACTCGCGTATATCACCGCGATCTGGCTGGTCGCGGGAGGCGCAGCGATCCTGTGGCGGGCGAACCGCTCGGGCGGGCGCAGGGGCGCTGGCCGCCATCTATTTCATCTTTGCCGTGTTCTGGTTGCCTCGATTCTATACGGCGCCTCACGTGCTCGGTTTTCGAATCCCCGTTCTCATCGGCTTGTTGGCCGGAGTCGCCCAGCAGTTGATCCTGGTCGCGGCGGCGGGAATCGTCTACGCCTCGTCTTGCTACGCGCGATTCGGCATGGCTGTCGAGAGCACCCCTCCTCGTTCGTTGGACATTCGGACTCTCCTCGATCGCCTTCGGGTTGGGGCACCTGACAGGTGTTCGGGAAGTAGCGGCGCATGGTTCCGAAGTGGATGCCTTTGGGAGGAGGTTTCTGGGCGATACTGACTGGGATCGCCTTTGTGCTCGCCGGCATTGCAATACTCTCGGGAATTCTGGATGTCCTGGCTGCACGGCTACTTGCCCTGATGCTGTTATTCTTTAGCGTGCTCGTATTAGCGCCGGGACCCCTTGCTCATCCGCACAACCATGTAGCATGGGGCTCCAATGCATACAACCTGGCCGCCGTGGGAGCCGTTTGGATACTTCGCCGAATCGATTGCGACCCGCCGTCCAAGCGACCGAAGTACCACGGGGCGATGGGCCCGACTGGGAGACACAGTTAGCACACATGCCGGCAATCGCATCAGCCAAAGGCGACCGATAACGCACGAGCCCTTCTGCCATCGCTTCGGCCAGTTTCCGCCTGGAGTCCGTCGATCTCCTGCGCGGCCGGTTATGATTCTGATGGCGCTGGACCACACGCGTGATTTTCTTGGCAGTCGCCCGGCATCAGCCCCACGGATCCGGCTCAAACGACCATTCCGCTATTCTTCACGCGCTGGATCACACATTTTTGCGCCCCTGTTTTCTTTCTGCTCACGGGAACTGGCGCGTATCTGTCGTTGCGCAGAAAATCCAAGCCGCCAGTTGTCGCAATTTCTTGTTCACGCGGGGCTTGTGGCTGATCTTTTTGGAACTGACGCTGTTTCGCTGCTTGGGATTCCAATTCAATTTCGATTACCACGTGACGCTTCTGAATGTGCTTTGGGCGCTCGGATGGGCGATGATCGTCCTTTCGGCGCTCGTTCATGCGCCCGCTGTGGCTAACCACCACATTCGGCCTCGTGATGATCGCCGGGCACAATGCATTTGATTCAGTTCAATCGTCGAATCCGATTTGGTCGATCTTGCATCGTTGCAATTTCATCGTGCAGTCTCCCGAACACTCCGTTTTTCTCGCATACCCGCTGGCTCCCTGGATCGGAGTTACAGCAGTCGGATACAGCCTTGGGCAAATTTATGCATGGACAAAGCAGCGCCGGAAAACATTTCTGCTGCGTGCTGGATCCATTGCAACTGCCTTATTCCTGATTCTCCGCGGCATCAACGTTTACGGTGATCCGGTTCGGTGGAGCACGCAGAAATCCGCAGCTTTCACCGTGCTGTCATTCCTGAATACGAATAAATATCCGCCTTCCCTCTTGTTTCTTCTAATGACGCTCGGCCCGGCTCTGGTTTTTCTCTGGGCTGTGGACGGGCGCACGCCGCGCTTGCTTCGTCCGGCGCTGACATTCGGCAGAGTGCCCTTGTTCTTCTTCCTGCTGCACATTCCGTTCATACATCTGATTGCCATTGCCGTATGTTACATGCGTTATGCGCACGTGCATTGGATGTTTGAGTCGCCCACAATTGCCCAGTTTCCGTTCACGTCCCCGCCGGGATGGGGATTTCTCGTTGCCGTTCGTTTACCTGTTCTGGACGTGCATCGTCATTGCCTTATATCCGCTTTGCCGGTGGTTTGCGACGCTGAAGCAGCGCCGCCGCGATCCTTGGCTCAGTTATCTCTGAACTGTCATCGTGAGGAGCGGCGGATCTACCGAGGTTGCGATTCCGCCTGGTCGACCAAAAAACGGAGAGCCGTTGAACGATGGGTTGCATAGCAACGGGGTGGAACAAGTTGGACAGCACAATCAGAGATCCTTGCAACTCTGGATAGTACTGAAGCACGGCCATGAATCCGATCAACGTGTGGCGGCCCCGGTCGGGCACGACGGCTCGCGAAGCTTACGTTAGGATCTCTCTTGAGATATGGATGAAATACCCGATATTCCCGGCGCGGACGACGTAGTGAAATGGTTCGGTTACTGGCCAACGTTCCAAGATGCCGAAATTCTATCTATCAAGTTGAATAGGTCGGGCGAGTCTCAGGTTGTACTGCACGCATTTGAGAGGACGTCCGAGGTCGACTCCCGCGGAGACTACGTGCTCGCAAAGCACGCGATGGTCACATTCGTTCTGGAAGGCTTTCCTTTGGACGAAGAAGGCATCACGAGAACACGTATCGATTTTCCTCAATCATCAAAACGTTCTGAACAGCGCCAGGATTGAGAAGACATCAAACGGTTATCTACTGGCGCTTGACGGAATTTTTGGGGTGGATGGCTCGATCCTTTGCGAGCGGATCAGCGTCAAACTACAGCCAGGGACTCCCCAAGGCAGCGCGTACGAGGCGAGCACAGGGAAGATCGGCTGATCGGCTCGGATGGTCAATCGGCGCGATAACGCCACTTGCTGAGCTTACGGCATTCTTCGATATGCTAACTGGGAAAGGCACGAGCTTTGTTCAACGCGAATAGCTCATTCAATACTTCGTATGTTTCTTCCCGCTGATTTTCGCAACTGTCCCACCGAGCAGAGTACCGTAGCCGTGGTGGACTAGGTTGGAGAGCGGGCGCTAGTTCCCGTGGCGCCCATTCCCTCCCTGTAACTCGCGCGTAATCACGCGCGCAGGCCCGAGGTATCCGTGTCTGCTTGTGGAACGTGAGCATATGCCTCGCCTCGATTCGCTAGTCGACAAGAACCAGGGCGTCACAAAGCGCTTGCTTCCGTGACAGCCTTAGAAAAATCTTTCACTGGCTATTCCAGAAGGGCAATCTCTGGGTTCATCGGTCCTAACGGTTCCGGCAAAACCGCGACCCCATGCGCCTGATCGCTGGTATCTTCGAGCCAGACCGCGGCTAGGTTCGTGTTATTGGCGCGAAGTTCTCATCGCGCTCGCTGGGTTCACTCTCAGTCTCGTGCCGAACATGATTAAGATCGCAGCGGCAATGGAACGCGCTGAGGTGAGGGCGGTCCTGCCTTGTAGCGCAGAGTTCATCAACGGCTGATAGGTAATAATTTAATTCACGCTGCGCCGTCGGCGGCTTCGGCCGCTCCATACTCTTTCAGCTTATTAAACAGAGTCTTGAGGCTGATGCCCAAAATTTCGGCGGCACGCGTTTTGTTGTTCTTTGTATGCTGCAGCGTGAGTTGCACGAGCGCTTTTTCCGCGTCCGCTACAGTGGTCCCCACTGGCAGCCGTACGCAATCCGGCTCAAACACTTGCGCGGGCAGCCGCGATCCGGCCGGCACGCCAAAATCGTACGGCAAATGCGACATCAGGATCGTGCCTTCACCGGCCATGATCACCGCGCGCTCGAGCACGTTGCGCAGCTCGCGCACATTGCCCGGCCAGCCGTATTTCTTGAACGCCTCCATGACATCGTCATTCACGTTGGTTACGTTGCAGGTGTGTTTGCGATCCAGCCCGCTGATCAGGGCCTCGCACAGCAAGGGCAAGTCGGAAATGCGCTGGCGCAAAGGCGGCAGCACGATTTGAAATACGTTCAGCCGGTAGTAAAGATCCTCGCGCAGATCGCCCTTTTTCAAGGCCTCATCCAAATTGCGATTGGTGGACGCAATAATACGCACATCCACTGAAATTTCGGTTTTTCCACCGAGCCGCCGCACGCGCGAATCCTCGAGCACTCGTAAAAGCTTGGCTTGGGTTCCTGAAGGCATTTCCGCCAGCTCATCCAGCAGCAGAGTGCCATGCTGGGCCAGCTCAAAGCAGCCCGCACGCCGCTCCAGCGCCCCGGTAAAAGCGCCTTTTTCGTGTCCAAACAACTCACTTTCCATGAGCGTCTCGGGCATCGCCGCGCAGTTGATCGCGACGAACGGTCCGCCGCGCCGCGTGCTGAGTTGGTGGATCGCGCGCGCCACCAGTTCCTTGCCAGTTCCGCTTTCTCCCGCCACCAGCACCGCCGCCATGCTGGGCGCCACCTGCCGGATCGTCGAGAACACGTCTTGCATCGGCGGCGATGTCCCGACCATGTCCACCAGCACGCCCTGATATTGCAATTGCCGCTGCAGCCGCTCGGTTTCTTCGGCCAATTGGCTTTGCGATGCTGCCTTTTCGATCAGGAAGCGTAGAGCCGATGGCTGGATCGGCTTCTCGAGAAACCAGTAGGCGCCCAGATCGTGGGTCGTTTGAATCGCGGTCTCGATATTTCCGAAGGCCGTTAGGACAATCGAGGGCGGCATGTTCCCATCCGCGGCCAGGCGCTTCATCAGTTCGAAGCCATCCATGCGCGGCATCATCAGGTCCGTCACGATCACGTTGGCCGAAAATGTCGCCAGCTTCTCCAAGGCTTCTTGTCCGTCGCCTGCTACTTGGGCTTGGTATCCCCAGGCGTCGAGCATCGCGGCCAAAGGCGCGCGTTGCGACTCTTCGTCGTCAACGATCAAAACGTTAATCTGCTTGCGTGTGGTTGAGTTAGCCAAGGGTTTCAGCGCTACCGGCCCGGCATGCTGCGCGCGGACACGATTTCCGCCCGGCAGGCCTGAGTCGAAATTACAGGAGCTACTAACAGTCTACGGTATACTTCGGAGCGGACTTGAGCGCGCCATGCACGAAGACGAACCGCCCCCGTTCTTGCGTTCCTGGCCGCGGGTTTACGCCGCTGTTCTTGCTTACCTTGCCATCTTGATTTTGACCCTTTATGCGGTGACGAGATTCCTAACCTACTGAGCGCACAGGGGCAATGAGAACACTCGATTGGGTGGTCTTGTTCGCTTGGCTGATCTCGCTGGTTTCCTACGGCTTGTATCGCGGGCGCGGCAGCAACACCGTCAGCAAATATCTGTTGGCTTCGAAGAGCATGCCCTGGTATGCCATGGGGCTTTCGATACTCGCCACCCAGGCGAGCGCCATCACGTTCATCTCGACCACCGGCCAAGGCTATGTCGATGGCATGCGCTTCGCCCAATTCTATTTCGGCCTGCCGATCGCGATGGTCATTCTCTCCGCTACCGCGGTACCGATTTTCCATCGCGCGAAAGTCTATACCGCCTATGAATATCTCGAGCAGCGGTTCGATGCTAAAACGCGTGCGCTCGCGAGCGCCATTTTCCTAATTCAACGCGGACTCGCCGCGGGCATTGGCCTGTATGCTCCAGCGGTCGCCCTCTCCGACGTGCTCGGCTGGAACGATCGCTGGATCACCGTGATTATCGGCGCGTTGGTCGTCATCTACACCACAAGCGGCGGCATCAAGGCGCTGACCTGGGCCGACGTGCAGCAGATGAGCATGATCTTTGTTGCACTTGTCGCCAGCCTCGCGATCGCCTTGCGCGCCCTGCCCCATGACATTTCCTTTGCCGGCGCGCTCCATCTGGCGGGAGCCGCCGGCCGCCTGAATATCGTGGATACTCACTTCGATTTGAGCAATCGCTATAACCTGTGGAGCGGCTTGATTGGCGGCGCGTTTCTCGCTCTTGCGTATTTTGGCTGCGATCAAAGCCAGGTGCAACGCTATCTCACCGGGAAATCCATTGCGGCGAGCAGGCTCAGTCTTATCTTCACCGCCGCTGTCAAAATTCCCATGCAATTGTTCATTCTGTTTATCGGTGCGATGGTGTTCGTGCTCTCCCTATTTGTGCCCGCGCCCATGATTTTCCATCCGCTCGAAGCCGCCCGCGCGCAAAAAACTGCTGCCTGGGCGCCCGCGCAAGCCGGTTACCAGCGCAGTTTCGAGGAGCGCCGCCGCGCCGCCTACCGATTCGCCGGAAACGGAACGCCCGAAGCTCTTTCCACCTTTCGCCAAGCCGAGCGTGATTTCGAGCAGGCACGCCAACGCGGTCTCCATATTGTCGGCAATCGGTTCGATGACACGAATTACATCTTTCTCTCGTTCGTGAAAGCCTATCTGCCGGTCGGGTTGGTTGGGCTTGTGATCGGCGTGATCTTCTCCGCCTCTATGGGCTCGACTTCCGGAGAAATCAATTCGCTTGCCACCGTTTCGGTCGTCGACATTTACCGCCGCTACATAGCGCGCGACCGCGATGACAAGCATTACTTGGTTGCTTCGCGCTTTCTGACCGTTTTCTGGGGGGCTTTTGCCGTATGCTTCGCCGCTATAGGCGCGCGCGGCTTCGGCGCCCTTATCGAGCGCGTCAATATTGTCGGCTCGCTCTTTTATGGCGGGTTGCTGGGTGTCTTTGTTCTCGCCTTCTTCTGCAAACGCGTAGACGGAACGTCCGCGTTCTGGGGCGTGCTCGCGGGCGAGGCGGCCATCTTCTCCGCCGCCCTGTTTACCAGTATTTCGTTCCTCTGGTACAACGTGATCGGCTGCCTGGTAGTGGTCGCGGTTGGGTTGCTGCTCGCGACGCTCAGACCTGCAGCGTCGCGATGTCCACCGTCGACTGATGACCTTCTATAACGACAATTCCGCTATCCGTGATGTGATATTTCTTCCGGTCTTTTTCCAGATTGAAGCCAATCTCCGCGCCTTCCGGAATCTTCACGTTCTTATCTAGAATCGCGCGCCGCACCTTGGCGTGGCGCCCTATGTCGCAATTATCGAAGATGACCGATTCTTCTACTTCGGCGCCGGTATGTACCCGCACGCCGCGTCCCAGCACGGAACGGCTCACGCTGCCCCCGGAAATGATCGAGCTGCCGGCGATGATGGAATCGATTGCCATGCCGCGCCGCCCGTCTTCATCGAAGACAAACTTCACCGGCGCATCGAAGTAGCCCGCCGTGCGCAAAGGCCACTGGCGATTGTAGAGATTCAATGCCGGCGAAACCGCGCGCAAATCCATGCTCGCTTCGTAATAGGCTTCCAATGTCCCCACGTCCCGCCAATATTGCGGCGCTCCGATCGGGTCTCCGGGAATAATGTTGGTCTGAAAGTCGTAGGCGTACATGTCGACCCGCCCAATCAGCCGGGGCAGAATATCCTTGCCGAAATCATGCGCGCTGTCCTTGCGCTTTTGGTCGGCCAGGAGTTCGCGAACCAGCGTGTCGGTGGAAAAAATGTAATTTCCCATGGATGCGTATACGCGGTTGGGATCGCCCGGTATGGTTGGCGCGTCCGCTTTCTTTTCATGGAATCCGGTAATGTTGCCGTTCGGTGTGGCTTCCACCACGCCGAATTCGATGGCCATTTCCTTCTCTACCGGTATGGCCGCGACCGTTACGCCCGCGCGCTTCTCCACGTGGTATTCGATCATCTGCCGGATATTCATGCGGTAAATATGATCGGCTCCGAAAATCGCCACCACGTGCGGATCGGCTTGCTGAATGAGGTTCAGGTTTTGAAAAATGGCATCGGCCGTTCCGCGATACCAATCTTCTTCCGCCGAACGCATTTGCGCGGGAACCGGAATAATGAAATTATTCTTTAGGAGGCCGCTGACTTCCCAGCCTTCCCGCAAGTGCTGCAGCAAGGATTGGCTTTTGAACTGAATCAAAACGTAGATCGAGTAGATTCCCGAATTGACCAGATTGCTGAGTACAAAATCGACAATTCGATAGCGTCCGCCAAACGGCACCGCCGGTTTGGCCCGCTCTTTGGTAAGCGGATAAAGGCGGGTTCCTTTGCCGCCCGCAAGCACAAACGCCAGAACACGAAGCTGCACGTTAACCTAACCTCCGTCCATCGACTCATTCCCGGCTTACCCGGTGTCTTCCGAACTTTAATGATTCCAATCGAGAGCGAGCTCGACAAAGGACCGCACGGCTACCCCGGTCGGCCCTTTCGACAGCCACGCCTTGCCCTCGTCCAACCACGCCGTAGATGCAATATCGAGATGGACCCAAGGCGTGGGGTCGGCGAACTCGCGCAGAAACCACGCGGCCGTAATCGATCCGCCATAGCGCCCTCCGATGTTCGGCAGATCGGCGAACGCGGATTTCAGATATTCTTTGTATTCCTCATCCATCGGCAACTGCCAGGTCTTCTCCCCGGCTGTACGAGACGCCGCCATGAATTTCGCTAGAAAAGCTTCATTGTTGGTGAACGCGCCGATGTTGTAATGTCCAAGCGCGATCCCAATTGCGCCTGTGAGCGTGGCGGCATCCACCATGTGCGTTGCGCCGTTGCGGCTCGCGTAAGTGATCGCATCCGCCAGAATCAAACGCCCCTCGGCATCGGTGTTTAAGACTTCAATCGTCTTGCCGGAAAGCGCGGTCACGATATCGCCGGGACGCTGTGCGTTGCCATTCAGCATGTTTTCGACAGTAGGGATGTAGCCGGTGACGGGTATGTCCGGCTTAAGCTCGGCCAGCGCGCGCATCGCCCCAATTACCGCCGCTGCTCCGGCCATGTCGTACTTCATTTTCTCCATGCCGTCGCTAGGCTTAATCGAAATACCGCCCGTATCGAAGGTCACGCCCTTGCCTATCAAGGCCAGGTGGTCCGGGCCGCGAGCGGCAGAGGGCCGATACTTGAGGACAATCAAAAACGGTGGATTGGTACTGCCTTGCGCTACTCCTAGCAATGCGCCCATCCCAAGCGCGGTCATGGCCTTCTCGTCCAGCACTTCACACGCAAGGCCTGTCTCGGCGGCCATATGCGAAGCGGCGTCGGCGAGCACTTTGGGGGTGAGTTTGTTAGCCGGCTCATTGACCAGATCGCGGGCTATATTCTGCGATTCCGCGACGATACGCCCCCGCTCGAGCACCCAGCCTAATGCAGTCGCATCGCTACCAGGTGCGGCGAGCGCAAAAGAATCGACTTGCTGATCGTTCTTCTTTGGGTCGGACTTGTATTTGCTCGCCTCCCAGCCGCCCAGCACCGCGCCTTCGGCGGCTGCGCTGGCATACTCGCCGGGCTTCTCCACGAGCAAAGCAATCGTGCGCGCGCCTTTTGCCTTGAGCGTACGCACCAGGACGCCCGCCAACCTTCGCGCCTCAACCGTCGAAAATTTCTCGCGCTTGCCGCCTCCGATGACAACCAGACGCTTAGCGGCCAAACCGCGCGGACGATGCAGTATCGCGATTTCGTACAGTTTGCCGGAAAATTCCTTTGCGGCACGCATCTCAGCCAGCCAGCCGTCCTGCGCCGCGATTTCCGGATCTCGTTCTGCTTCTCCCTTTTCCGGAGCCTCAAAACAAATCACGGCGAGCGCATCGGCGCTCAGCTTATCAATAGCGGACGTTTCGATATGAAGCTGCATTGGTTTTATTCTGACTTCTGACCTTCTAACTCCTGTCTTCTGCCTTCACTGCCTGCCACGTCTTCCCAAAGCGGCTTTCGCTTCGGCCTGCATTTCCCTTGCTTTAATCGCTTCCCGCTTGTCGTGGAACTTCTTTCCTTTGCCGACCGCTATTTCCACCTTGATCCGCCCGCCTTTAAGATACAGCTTGGTCGGAACGATGGTCAGCCCGCGCTCGCGGGTCTCGACGCGCAGCTTGTCGATTTCGCCGCGGTGCAGAAGCAGCTTTCGCCTCCGCACCGGCGCGTGATTCATAAGGTTGCCATGCGAATACTCGCTGATATGCGCGTTCACCAGGAACGCTTCGCCTTCGGTAATCTCGGCATAGCTCTCTTTAAGCTGGATTTTCCCGGTCTTGGCCGCCTTGACCTCCGTTCCGGTCAACACCAGCCCGGCCTCATAGCGGTCCGAGAGCAGGTAGTCATGACCGGCCGAGCGGTTATCGCTTAGAATCTTAATGTCGCTTTGCTGGGCCAAGTTGTCTTCTCAGTTTCGCGCAATCGTTAAACGGAACTGGACGGGGACACGTCAACTCTTTGAACCGAGAGGAATTCAGGGCCAGTCCGACACTGTTTTTGGTGCTGGAGGCGGCTAAGGCTGGGGATGCAATATAAGGTTGAACCTTCGGGCGGAATAAGGCGTGCCGCAGCGCTGTTGTGCGCGGTGGCGCTGGTGGTCACACCGCTTCTCGCACGCACCAAAAAAGGCGACAAGTACCTGAAAGAAGGCGAGAAAGCCGAAGCCCGGAAGGATTTCGACGCCGCGCTCACCTACTATGACCAAGCGGTCGAGGAGGACTCGCGCGAGCCGGCTTATATGCTGGCCGACCAGCGGACCCGGAGCCGGGCCTCCGAGCAGCACGTCAGCCAAGGCAAAAGGCTGCTGCAGCAGCAGAAATTGAACGAAGCCATGGTGCAGTTTCAAAAAGCCCTTCTCACCGATCCTTCCTCCCAGATCGCCTTGCAGGAAATCGGCGAGACCAACCAGATGTTGAAAGAGCAGGCCAGGCTGCCCGCAGGCACGCCTATTCTGACTGCGGCGGAGCGCGCGCGGCAGCTCATTGAGAAACGGATCAACTCGCTCGAAGGTCCGCCCGAGCTGCGCCCGATCTCGAGTCAGCTTGACGGTTTGCGGCTGAATAACCAGCCTGCGCGCGTGCTCTATGAGAGCGTTGGAAAGCTGGCCGGCATCAACGTACTGTTCGATCCGGCGGGTATCGATTCAGCGACCGGCGGAACGCGTAACTTCAACCTGGATCTGAATCACGTAACGCTCGAAGAGGCGCTCAATTACGTCGCCCTGGTCACCCATACGTTTTGGAAACCTATCAGCCGGAACGCGATTTTCGTTACCCAGGAGAATGAACAGAAGCGCCAGGAGTATCAGGATGAAGTAGTGCGGGTGTTCTACATTCAGAACGCCAGCACGCCCGCCGAATTTAACGAGATATTCAATGGGCTGCGCGCCGGCGCTAAATTGACTGTCGGAATATTTCAGGTGGCCAGCCAAAACGCCATCGTGGTCCGCGGCACTCCGGACACCATTTCGATCTGCGAGAAGCTGATCCACGATCTCGACCGGCCGAAGCCGGAAGTGCTGGTCGATGTAGTTGTGCTCGAAGTATCGAAATCGAAGATTACGAATCTGGGGGCGGCATTGGCGACTCAGGCTGGCACCGGCTTGACCCTGCCGGTCACGTTTTCGCCGGGCGCTACCGCGACTCCGGCGACCACCACAACGCCGAGCACGACCGGCACGGGCACCACGACCACCGCAACACCGACCACAACGGAAGGGAAAATCCCGCTCTCGCGGCTCAACCGCCTATCTACCAACGATTTTTCGATTACTTTGCCGGGCGCACTGGCGCAGGCCTTGTTGAACGATAACTCGTCCAAGATCCTGCAGCGTCCCCAGGTACGCGTCACCGATAACGGAAAGGCGAGCCTAAAGATCGGCCAACGAATTCCGTACGTGTCGGGGTCGCTGAACTCCGCGGTTGCCACACCGGGTTCTATTCCTTATGCGACCACGCAGTTCCAGCAGGTGGATGTCGGCGTCAACGTGGACCTGCAGCCGCATGTGATTGGCACAGACGAGATCAGCATGAAGATCAAGGTGGAGATCTCGAGCGTAGTGCGGACCACGAACATCGCGGGTGTGGACCAGCCGGTGATCGGACAGAAGATCAACGAAGCGGAAATTCGCATGAAGGACGGAGAAGCCAGTCTGCTCGGCGGCTTGACTTCCGATAGCGATACGCAGGGGATTGCGGGAATACCGGGAGTGGCGAATATGCCGGTGCTCGGATATCTGTTTGGTACGCGCAGCAAGGACCGGGAGAAAGATGACATCATTGTCGCTTTGATCCCGCGTATTATCCGCGCGCCATCGGCCGTCGATGCGTCGAATGAAGGCGTGCTGGCTGGGACCGAGCGGCTCATTCGGGTCAGCCGTGCGCCCGAAACCCCGGCCGCTTCCGCGCCAGCCGGGCAATCCGCCCCAGGTGTCCGGCCGCCGCAAGCGGCTCCTCCGGCGGCGCCCCCGGCAGGTCAGTCGCAGGCCCTGCCTCCCACGCAAAATCCGCGGCCCCCTATCAGTCAGAATCCGTAAAATGAAGGGGGTGGTACGACAGGAAGGCAAGCGCTCGCTTCGCCGCGGAACCCAAAGCCAGGCGGGATTCAGTCTGGTGGAGCTGATTGTGGCATTCACGATTCTGCTCATCTTGACAACAATGGCGGTGCCGCTCGCGCGTTTTCAAGTGCGGCGTGAGCGCGAAAAAGAATTGCGCGCCGATCTGCGCGAAATGCGCGATGCAATCAATAAGTACAAAGACGTGTGCGATCAGGGGAAAATTCAGGCGGGCGATCCCGAAACTTTTTGTTATCCGCCCACGCTCGAGATTTTGGTGGAGGGTGTCAAACTGACCAATACCATTAGCGGCAGCGGACAAACCGGAAAACTCAAATTTCTGCGGCGCATTCCGAAGGATCCGATGACGGGCGATACCGAATGGGGGAAGCGCAGTATGCAGGACGAGCCCACTTCGGATTCCTGGGGCGGGCAGAATGTTTTCGATGTGTTCTCGAAAACCATGGATAAAGACGGCAATGGTAAATCGTATTCGGAATGGTAGCTGGCGGCGCGGCTTCACGCTGATCGAGTTGATGGTCGTGATGGCCATCATCGCGGTATTGCTGTCGATTGCCGTGCCTGTCTACCAGAAGTCGATCACGCGCGCTAAAGAGAGTGTGCTGCGCAATAATCTGTTCACCATACGGACGATGATCGACGAATACACCATCGACAAGCAGAAGGCTCCCGATACGTTGCAGGATCTGGTCACGGAAGGCTACTTGCGCCAGGTGCCGCAGGACCCCATGACTGGTTCGGACCAGACCTGGAGGCCGATTATGGAGGATACGCCTGTGGGTGGATCGAGCAGCTCCCCCGGGCTGTTCGACGTGCGCAGTGGAGCCGACAAGAAAGCGCTCGACGGCTCCTCCTATTCCGACTGGTGAGCGCTTGCTAGACTGAAGTTCGGCGAAACTCTTCGCCGCCCGCGTTCCCCGATCGTCTAACGGTAGGACAGCGGCCTTTGGAGCCGTTAATCGTGGTTCGAATCCATGTCGGGGAGCCAACCATTCAGGGATTTCGTGCCTACGATAACTGCGCTTGCGCTGCTCCTAGGCGCAGCGCTTTCGACTTAGCGGTCCACACGCGGCCTGCAATGACTTGAGTAATGCGTTCGGCATCCCTCCCGACGCCGTGAATCATCATCGACGAAAATGCGTGTATAAATGGCAGGCCGACGAAATACAATCCGGGCTCGTCGGTCGCCACGCCGCTCTCGTGCTTCGGCATTCCGTCGTCGCCCAAGACGGGTAAACGGATCCATTCGAAGCCAGTACCGAATCCTGTGCACCAGATCACATTTGCCACGTCCAGAACGCGGCCGTCTTCGAGCAGTGGCAGTCCCTCCCGTGTACCCACGACTTTGGGAACGCGACTAACATTTGCGGCCTTTAAGTCGTCGGGTTTGACACGAATTAAAGGGCCACCCTGCGAAAGGATCTTAGGCCGGGCCTTCCGGCCCAGCCGCGTTTTAACAGTCAAGACACGATGGAACACAAACCGGAGTACAAATCGCGTGAGGAACAATCTCGCCGCGAGCCCCTGGATGCGAAATGGAATGTGACCCGTGTCCCTTCCGGACATCCACGTGCGATGCTTGCGTGCGATCTCCAAAGCGAGTTCTGCGCCCGAATTACCGGCTCCTACGATCAGGACGCCCCCATCTCTCAACTGCATTAGATTCCGATAGTCCCGTGAGTGAAATTGGACAATCCCCGGGTCTAACTCCTGCGCGAACTGAGGCGATCGGTCGACCTGATAACGGGCCATCGCTACTACAACGTGTTCAGCCTCAAACCGCCGGTAGCCTGCTGTCACAACATACCCATTCCCGTGTCTTGAAAGTCCATCCACGCGGATGCCAGTTCTGACCGGCAGATCGAAGCGGGCGGCATAATTCTCGAGATAATCGGCCATCTCATTCTTTGTCGGGAAGACGTAGGCGGGCGCCGGGAATGGCATTCCGTCGAGTCCATCAAAGCGTGCGGGAGTAAACAAGCGGAGCGAGTCCCACCTGTTTCGCCAGGCATCCCCGATTCGCTCACTAGCATCGAGGATCACGAATGGCAGGCCACGCTGGCGCAAATGGTACCCGATTGAGAGCCCGGCTTGGCCGCCGCCGATAACGAGAGTCTGAACCCGCTCTGTTCCGATTTGTTGATTCACGCGTACCTCTCTCTGTTTAGGAACGCGTAAACTCATTTGGAAAAGGCTCAAACTGCCCAAACATGAACTCTCTTACACGCCATCTACTCCCTGCACTTCTTTTGCCGCTCTTATTGTGCGCGCAGCCCGAGGCCGCTTATGAAGTCACCGCCGCAAAAACCGTGATGATTCCGATGCGCGATGGCGTAAAGCTTGCCACCGATATCTACTTCCCCACGCGAGCCGGCGCGCCCCCCGAGGGCAAGTTCCCAGTCATACTCGAGCGCACTCCATATAACAAAGCCGCCGGATCAGTCGCTGCGGACCATCTCGTTCCCCATGGCTACATCGTGATTTTTCAAGATGTGCGCGGTCGCTACCAATCAGAAGGACACTGGCGCCCGATTCGCGACGATCCGAACGACGGATTCGATACTGCGAAATGGATCGGCGCGCAGCCGTGGTCCGACGGCAGCATCGGCACCATGGGGACTTCCTACGGCGGCGCGACCCAACATGCTCTCGCCATCGCGAATGCTCCGTACGTTAAGGCAATGATCCCGCGCAACGCCATGTCGGACTTCGGCCGCTACGGCGTGCGCCACAATGGCGCCTTCGAGCTTCGTTTTTTTAACTGGGTGTTGACACTCGGAGTGCCTACGACAGAAGCGAATCAAATCGCGGCGGCACGGCGCGCCGCGGAAGATCCGGCTGCAGCCGCCGCGCTGGTCGAAATGAGTACGCACGTCCGCGACTACGTCCGCGGGTTGCCGCTGCGCCCCGGTACCACACCGCTCAAGTTCGCTCCCGATTATGAAGCCTGGCTGGTCGAAGCCATGAGCCATGGCGACTATGATGACTTCTGGAAAAATTCTGGCTCGAGCGTGGTCGACCATTTAGCCGAATACAAAGACGTTCCCGATGTATCACACCACCGGTTGGTACGATTCCTGGGGCACGCAGGCCGCCAATCTGAATTACGTCGAGCTTCGGAAGGCGAAGCACAGCCTCGAGCGCCTGATCGTCGGTCCCTGGATTCACAGCTCCGAGAACCACGACTTCGCCGGCCAGGCGCAGTTCACCGAAGATGCTGCGCTCGATCTCTGGGCATTTCATTTGCGTTGGTTCGATCGTTGGCTGAAAGGAATCGACAACGGAGTCGACCGCGAGCCACCGGTGCGCATCTATGTCATGGGCGGCGGCGATGCGCACAAAACCGCCGAGGGCCGCATCTTCGTGGGCGGGCATTGGCGCAACGAACAGGAATGGCCTCTGGCGCGTACCCGCGCCACGCCATACTATTTGCATTCCGGCGGTGTACTCTCGCCGGATAAATCGGCCAACGCCGCGCCTATTCGGTATCTGTTCGATCCGCGCAATCCCGTGCCGACCTTAGGCGGTAATGTGTCCTCGCAAGGCACGCTGATGTTTCAGGGCGCTGCCGACCAGCGCTGCAATCCGGACTTCTGGCTATGCACCGATTCGCGGCCGCTCTCGGCACGCAACGATATTCTCGTATTCCAAACGCCGCCGCTCGCGAGCGCGATGGAGGTCACGGGCCGTCTCATCGTCAAGCTGTGGGCCGCTTCGAACGCGCTCGACACCGATTTCACGGCCAAGCTCATCGATGTCTACCCGCCGAGCCGCGATTTCCCGGCCGGCGTGGATCTGAATATTGCCGACAGTATCGTACGCGCGCGCTACCGCAATGGTTTCGGCAAAGCGGAATTGCTGAAGCCGGGCCAGCCATATGAATTCACCATCGAAATGTATCCGACGTCGCTCGTCTTCGCGCCTGGCCACCGCATCCGCCTGGATATTTCGAGCAGTAATTTTCCGCGCTTCGATATCAATCCGAACACCGGTGAGCCGCTCAATAACAACCGCCGCTGGCAGACTGCCGAGAACACGATTTATCTGGACGCGCAGCATCCATCGCACATCGTCTTGCCCGTCATTCCGGCAGCGCGCTAGTGGCTCATCGCATAGACGATATAGTTGACGCCAATGCGCACGCCTAGCGCCGAATACTGCTCCGGGTATTCCGGCGAATCCGCCCATTCCCAGGAATCGCCAATATCTGAATTGAAAGAAGCGGCCACCATCAGCCGACCCTTATCGTCATAGATGCCGCGCCAGCGCGCCACATAGCCGTCTAATTTGTGACCGTCGGCCAAGTGCTCGGCGCCCACGATTTGATAGCGCTGGTTCAAATCGTACACCGTGTGGAAGATGGGATCGGCATCCGGAATATCCACGATATGGCGATCCGGAAATACTCGTTGCATGCTTTCCTGAAACACCTGCCACTCGATCGTGCCGTGGAAATCGTCCGCCATGAAGAAGCCGCCGCGCAGCAGATAGTCGCGCAGCTTCTTCGCCTGGTCATCGGTGATTCCCCATTCGCCGACCTGGACGGCGTACAACCATGGCCAGTTATACACTTCGGGACCATCGTCGAGATTGACGGCTTGCTCGACCGAGCGCACATGAATCCTCGTCAAGCGGCGGACGGCCAGCGCAAAATGCCGGTCCGCGCGCGGGAAATCTTGCGTCCAAAGCGAAATACCATCGTGCCAGTCCGCTTCCCGTCCGATATAGCCGTCGTTCGCGCCGCCTGGATACATGAGCCGCGCGAAAGTCCACTCCGCCCTCTCCTGATAATCGGGTGGCAAAGGGAGTGTTCCTATGCGATATTCGATGCCGGGGAATTCGCGGAATGCGTGAGGCAATGTGCGGTCGATCGCATATGCCGTACCAAGGAACAGAGCCGTCGATCCAAGCAGCGCGCAGGCTATGCGGGAGTTCATCCGTGCCGCCTCGCTCCGAGAATAGCAAAATAAAACAAGCGGAATCCGAAGGACAACCAGCTTGAACATCATTTCGCCCGCCCCAGCCTCGATATTCCAGGTCGCCGCTGATCCTCTATGGCCGGCGATACCTTTCCGTATTGCCGAGGACCTCGCGTCCGGGCAGCAACTGACCTGGGATTGGCAAATTCAGTGGCGCACATTTTCGAAAAAGGGCACGGCGGTTACGACGACGAATACTTGGGACGCAAAAGACGCCGTCGGAGGACTGGGGGGCGTGTTGACTGTTACCGTCAGCGGACCTGGTGGACAGGCGACGGCGTCCGTTCAAATTGCCGGCATAAATCCGGCGGCGGAGGCCATCCTTGCGTATCTGGCGAGCCAGCCGGATAGCGCCGGTTTCGACAAAATACTCCAGCATGAGACGCAGATGATGCACTTCGATTCCAAAGGCCAGCCGCGCGCCTCTTTCGATTGCGGTTTCGGTATGTGCCAATTGACCATTCCGGCCCCGACCTTCGAACAATGCTGGAGCTGGAAGCTGAACATTGATGCGGGACTTGCGCTATACGCCGCTAAGCGCCAGGCGGCGTCTCGCTATCTCTCGCAAAACGGACGCGTCTTTACCGCCGATCAACTCACGCGGGAGACCGTGTCCCGGTGGAATGGCGGCGCCTACCATGTTTGGAGCAGCGCGCAAAACGCCTGGATTCGCAACCCGGCTGTTCTGTGCGATTCAAAAACAGGCAACATCGGCTGGGACATGACCAAGCCGGATAATTCCGGCAAAAGCGAGGCAGCCCTTCACCAGCGAGACGCCGGAAAATACAGGCACGCACCCGGCGCGAACGATAGCTGGGGATACTTCGGCGTTTGCTACGCGGATCGTCTTCTCTCTTAAGGCGCGGTTTGCTTAATTTACCTATCTTTGTGCTGCTGGTCATTGGCGCCATCACGCTCTCCTCCGGCGGCACGCTGCGCTACTCTACCGAACGCAACAGCACGCGAGTCGAGATCCGGCCATCGAAGGCGCAGGTCTTGCTGCCGCGAGATGAAACCATTGCGCCGGGCAGCCCGGTGCAGGGTTTCGAGCTGCTGGCTCAGAAGCCGAGCGGCGTCTACGTGATCACCGATCGCTATGCCTCGCGCCCCGGGCCGATGTCGTACTGTCAATCGGGACAGGAACAGTTTGTGCGGGTGTTGAAGCGCGTCGCGCGGCTTGCGCCAAACGTTTTCGTTGAAAGTACAGAGCTGCCGGTCGAATCTCGAACTTGGACCCGCGGGTGTGTCGTGGGATAACGCATCCTCCACCCTGACGGTCGACGGCGATCAGCCAAAACGCTATCGGATCGCGGACGACGGTTTGGTTACCCCAGTGGCTACCCCATACTAGGGGCATGCGCATCGGCATCACCTGCTACCCCACCTATGGCGGTAGTGGAATCGTCGCGACCGAGCTGGGTCTCGAATTGGCGCAGCGCGGGCACGAAGTTCACTTCATCAGCTATGCCAATCCGATCCGGCTCGACCCCGATACGCCCGGCGTCCACTATCACGAAGTCGAAGTTTCGAACTACCCGCTGTTCCACTATCCTCCGTACACGTTGGCTCTCGCCTCGCGCATGGCGGAAGTGGCCGAGCGCCAGCGGCTCGATCTGCTGCATGTGCATTACGCGATTCCGCACTCCATTTCCGCGCTGCTCGCCCAGCAGATGACTGCCAGCCGGCATCTCCCGTTCATCACGACGCTGCACGGTACCGATATCACGCTGGTAGGCACGGATCGATCCTATTTCCCGATTACGAAGTTCTCCATCGAGCGGTCGGATGGCGTAACGACCATCAGTGAATACATGCGCCAGCGCACAGCCGACTTTTTTGGACATATCCAAGCCGATCGAAGTGATTCACAATTTCGTGAACTGCGATCTGTATCGGCCCGACGAAGAGGCCCGCCGCAAAGGCCGCAAACGCATCCTGCACATTTCGAATTTCCGGCCGGTAAAGCGCGTGCTCGATTGCGTGCGTGCCTTTGCCAAAGTGCGCGAGGAGGTAGATGCGGAATTGATGCTCGCGGGTGACGGTCCCGACCGTGGACCGGCGGAGCAGCTCGCGCAAGAGCTGGGCGTCTCCGAACACACGCGTTTTCTAGGTAAGCAAGACCACATGGAGCGGCTGATTCCGCGTATGCACGCGCTCCATTTGCCCAGCGAAACCGAGGCGTTTGGCCTCGCGGCACTCGAAGCCATGGCCTGTGGAGTGCCTCCGGTGGCCACGCAAACAGGCGGCCTACCGGACCTGATTACTCATGGCCTGGATGGCTTTATGGAGCCGGTGGGCGATATCGGCGCGCAAGCGCAGCGGCTCACAGAACTGCTGACCGACAGCGCCTTGCACGCGAAAATCGCCGCTGCCGCGCGGCTCACCGCACAAACCCGCTTCACCACGGATCTCATCATTCCCAAGTACGAGGCCTTTTATCGAAGCGTCCAGGGGGGAACCTTGACGGCCTCTGCGGTGTCCAAGTAAGCAAGTGGAATAGATCCAGCCGCTTGTTTAGCGGTAAAATGGTTGTCGATGGCGCAATCCCTTTCGGGTGATTCGAGTCGTCTGTCCATCCTGGCGGGCGCTCAAGCCGGAGTTTCCGAGGAAGACGCCCGCATTTTGCGGGGACTTCGGGCGGGAATCGAAGAAGCGTACGAAGAGCTGATCGATCGCTATGAGCAGCAGGTGTATGGAATGGTGTACCGCTTGCTAGGTAATCAGTCGGACGCGTGCGATGTCGTGCAGGAGGTGTTTCTCAAGATCTTCCGCGGCGTGAAGTCTTTCCGTGAGCAGAGCAGCCTGCGTACCTGGATATATCGGATCGCGGTGAACGAAGCCCATAATCATCGGCGCTGGTTTGTGCGGCATTGCCGGCACGAGGTATCGATGACGGACGGCCGCTCGGAACATGCCGGGACGCTCGAATATACACCGGACCGTGGACTTTCGCCTTTCGAGCAGACGCTCGAAAGTGAGCATAGAACCCTGATTGAGCAGGCGCTGGCGAGAATTAATCCGGCCTTTCAAACTGCTGTGGTGCTGCGGGACATCCAAAACCTGAGTTACGAGGAAATTGCCGAGATATTACAGGTATCCCTCGGAACGGTTAAATCGAGAATTTTGCGCGGCCGTGAGGCTTTGCGCCGCGAGCTGACGCAGAGACCCGATGCCGGTCTCGCCGAAGCAATGGCCTAAGTGAATTGTAAAGAATGGAACGTGCATGAACTGCCGGAGTGCTAAGCGCGGTCAGAACAGTGGAGATGAGATTCCGCGCGATGGGGAGTCTTCCCTATTCGAAGCGCGCCAGCTCGAGTGCGAAAGCTGCGAGCCGGAAGCGTCGGACCTGCGTGGGGTTCGTTTCGCTCTGCAGAGATTGCCGCAAGCGCAGTCGCCCATCGGTTTGCGCACGCGGCTGCGCATCACCGCTTCCCAGGAGCGTAGACTCCTTCTCGAATCCGATGGTTCGCGTTTGCTTCGGTTTTGGAGGCGCTGGAAGTTCCGCCTGAACGAAATGATGCGGCCGTTCACCATTCCCGCCACCGGCGGTTTGGCCTCCAGCCTGGTCTTGTTCACTGCACTCGGTTGCACCATTTTGACGTCCACGACTGGCGTGGCTTATGATGTTCCGGTGCTGGGCGCCGGTGGCGGTGTGAGCGCAAATCTCATTCCGGTGGAATTGCGGTCGGCGGTAGTCCTGTCCCTCAGCTTGGATTGGAACGGCCGCATCACCAGCTATGTCGTGAGAGACGGCTCCGGTTCGTTTGTAGGCAACCCCAACCGGCTTCGATTGAACAATAACATTTCTTTACCGGAAATTCCCAGCGTACTGGCCATGGCGCAGCCGGTTTCGAGCGACATCCGCATTTCGCTGACGCCGATCACCTACCGTCAATAACAGCTTGTCTCGCCTTTGGACCACCGGCTACTTAGTCGCGTCCGTGCTCCTGCTGCTGCGCGCGTTTCTCGGACCTTTCGCCATCCGGTCTCCGCTGAATCTCGAGAGCCTCACATTCCTGTTCTTCGCCCTGGCGGTCTTTTCCGTCAAGCGTCTCAAAGCCACGCCGTCCCCGGAAATCGCAACAAACCGATCGGCGACCATAGGGAGCGCTCTGTTTATAACCGCTCTAACCGTTGCAGTCTATTGGCGCAGCATCCAAACACCTTTCCTGTTCGACGATTACACGCATCTGGCCCTGGCAAGAAGCGAAACCTGGTCGGCCGTCGTAACACGATCTCTATTGACCCATCCCCAAGGCGGCGATTATTTCTTTCGCCCCCTCGGCTACTTGTCTTATTGGCTGGATTATCGCTGGGCCGGAGATAATGCGGCCCTGTGGCATACCTGGAACGTCCTTGTCCACGCCATCAATAGCTTGCTCGTCTATGCGCTCTGCCGCACATTGTTGCTCCGGCCACTGAGTTCATTGCTCGCGGCGGCGCTATTCAGTGTGCATGCTTCGCACGTGGAAGTAGTTTGCTGGATGGCGGCGCGCTTCGATTTACTTGCGTTCCTGTTCACCGTCGCCTCACTCATCGCGCTTCGACGGTATGTGGCCACAAACAGCCCGGCCTGGCTCATGGCCATGGTGAGCGGTTGTTTGCTCGCCCTCCTGAGTAAAGAAGCGGCGTTCTGTCTTCCTCTGCTGGCCGTCTGCCTTATCCCGTTCGACCCACAATCTTGCCGGCGAACGTTGAAAGCGGCCGGCGTGCTGGCTCTCGTGGGCTGCGCAGTGTTTGCCTATCGAATGTGGTTTCTTGGTGGAATCGGCGGCTACCGGACAGCCGGTGGAACGCCCGCGATCCTGAATTTTAGTCTGTTCCGGAGCGCGAAGGCTCTGTTTTATCGGCAGTGGGCGGTATTGTCGTGGCCGGTGAACTGGTCAGTAGATCTGAACAGTCTTTTGAAATTCGGGTTCATTCTCATGGTCGTGGCGAGCCTGCTTGCCATCGCTCTACTGCCGGCCGAAGCTAACGGTTTTCGGCGCCTGTATCGCTGTGGTTCTCGCCGCCGCGCTTCCCGCGCAGCAATTGCTGCTGATTGGTTCTGATTTGGCGGGTGCGCGCGTCCTGTATCTCCCCACTTTGGGCATCGCCCTACTGTGGGGCATCTTGCTCGAAAGCAGTACGAAATGGCAAGCCGGCCTTTTGCTCTCGGGCGGCCTGCTCTTTTTCCAAATTGCCGCGCTCGAACACAACATGACGATCTGGAGGGATGTGGCCCGGTTGTCGCACGAAACGTGTGCATCGTTTGCGAAAGAAATCGGCCCCGGCGAGCAAAGCGTGCGAGTGCGCGATCTGCCCAGGATGCGGAACGGCGTCTTTTTTCTTACAAACGGCTTCGCGCAATGCGTTGGGAAACCGGATCGGATTATCGTCGACGACGGCCTTCAACCTTCATCGACAGAGCCGGTCTTCGCCTGGAGCGCCGCCGCTAACCGCATCGTTCCAGTTGACGGAAGCTCCCCGGATAAGCGAAAGTAACACCCATGAACAGCTTTGTGCGGCTCGGTTTTATCCCGCCCGGCTACGACCTGGGCTTACTCGTCTTGCGAATATGTTTTGGCTTCACTTTGTTTTGGTGCCACGGTCTTTCGAAAATCACAGGGTACTCGCGTATGGTGGAACATTTCGCCGACCCGCTGCATGTCGGCATGCGAACAACGCTTATGTTCGCAATCTTCGCCGAAAGCGTATGTGCACTGCTCCTAATACTCGGCCTTGGGACGCGCTGGGCTGCATTGATTATCGCGATCGATGTGGGCTCTGCTTTTGTCTTTGTCCACAAATTTCGTCTGACCGGGCAAGGCAGCGGCGAACTGGCCTTTCTGTACCTGGCAGTGATGCTGGTCTTGTTCATCGCCGGTGCCGGAAGATACAGCGTCGACCGGAAGTGATCGGCCAGTCAGCCTAATTGCGTGTGCGCAGCGAATAGTCTTCCTGGTTGCGCGTCAGGTTGGGATTGTAGAACGGATCGTGCGCGATCGTTTTTCCCCACTTCAAGCGCATCGCGGCGACCTCCTTCGGGTGCGGGATCAGGTCCTTCGAGGTTTTCGAAAGCGACTCGTGATGGTAGAGGACCGCATGCGGCGTGTACAGGTTTTGATAGCCCAGGCTAGCGACTTTCAGGCACAAATCGACATCGTTGAAGGCCACCGCGAACTCGTCTTCATCGAATCCGCCCGCTTGCCAGAAGACGCTCGCTCTTATCATGAGACACGCGCCGGTGACCGCGCTCACATTGCGAATGATGTCGCTGAAATCGAAATAGTGCGGCTTGGAGCCGTCCAGACCTTTGAAGGCGTGCCCGCAATTGTCGTAAAGCCCCAACACGACGCCCGCATGCTGGATCGCTCCGTTCGGGTACAGCAGCTTCGCGCCGACCGCGCCGGCTTCGGGACGCAGCGCGAGTTCCAGCATCGCTTCGAGCCAGCCGGGCGCGATCACCGAAGTGTCGTCGTTCAGAAACAGCAGCGCGGGCGAATCGCATTCCCGCGCCGCCGCATTGTTGATCGCCGAAAAGTTGAACGGCTTGTCGCGCGCATCGAGGTAGCGCAGATTCGGATGCGCCGTCTGAAATTCGCGAACCAGCCGCTCGATCGCCTGGCCCTTCGAGTTATCGGTAATCACGACTTCGTAATCCCGATATGTCGTCTTGCCGAAAAGGCTTTCGAGATTTGTGCGTAAGGCGTCCACCCGGCCGCCGGAAGCGATGATAATGCTCGCCCGCGATCCTTCAGGAATCGGATAGCGTACGCGCCAGCGCCCTGTCACCAGGCCAGCTTCCACCCGATGGCGGCGCGCGATGGCTCTTTGCGCGGCATCGAGCGCGTAGTGTTTGTTGTCGATGCTCGACGCTGTGGATGCCGCGCCCGCGCGCCAGTGATACAAAATTTTTGGGATGTGTACAATGCGCCTCGCCTGCTCAGTAGCGCGCAGAATCAGGTCATAGTCTTGGCTGCCGTCGAAAGCCGGATCGAAGAAGCCCGTTTTACGTGCCAGGTCTTGCGCAATTACCAGCAAGTGACACATATAATTTTCTGAAAGCAGCAGATCGGGCGACCAATCGGGTTTGAAAAAGGGATCGAGGCGCTGGTCCTGCGCGCCGATTTTATCTTCGTCGCTGTAGAGAAGGTCGGCGCCGGAATGTTGACTGAGCGCCTCGCAAATGTAGGCGAGCGCATGCGGCGCCAGCGTGTCGTCATGATCGAGAAAACAAACAAAGGCGCCCGTCGCTGTCTCCCACGCTGTATTCGACGCCCGTGAGATTCCGCCGCGCTCCTGGCGATACGTTACCTTGATGCGATTATCCTGCGCGGCGAACCCGGAAAGAATTTCGCGGATTTCGCCGTGGTCGGAGCAATCGTCCGCGATGCACAGTTCCCAGCGCTCATAAGACTGGCGAAGCACGGAATCGATAGCGGCGGTCAATTCCCCAGGCACGGTGTTGTACACCGGCATCACGATGCTGATAAGCGGCTGTTCCGCAAAACTCTTGAGCTTCAGTTCTATAAGATCGTTTTCCGAATTCTCAAATTCGTGGATCCAGCGATCGTATGCCGACGCGAATCCTTTTTCATGATCGATCTCGACAAACGTTTTGGTTTCGCGCACCACCTCGCCGTGCGAGAGCAAGCGCAGCGTAAGCGGATGGCGTCCCTTGGCAAGCATCGTGGAATCGAATTCCATCGTGAAGCCGGCGCGGCCGCTCGTGTCCAGATTGGGATGCGACTTTTTTACGTCCGGACGCGGAATGGACGGCTTTACTTCGATGACGGCGAGACCTGGCGCCTCGAGTTGCACGGCATCCACGCCGCCTTGCGCGAGACACCAGCCGCGCACGGCAATTACTCCGCTGCGCGGCCGCGAATCGCTGGCGCGTGGTTCATCGCAAACCAGGTAAGTATTTTTTTGCCCGGAGCTTAGGGCATCGTCGCGCTGTCCGGCCGGGAGAACTCGCTTCGCAATCTCACCGGCGGCGCGCAACGTGCGCCACACTCGCCCGGTCGTGAGTTCCATAAAATTGCGATCGAGCCGTGCAATAGAAGCCTGCTGCGAAACAATCTGGGCCTGCTGGCTGTCGAGCAGTTCCAAAACGCGAGCGAGGTGGCGCTCCGAAGCCCGCAGCTCGCCTCGAAGCTGCTCGACCTGTTCCCGAGTAGCCTCCAATTGCGCTTCCACTGGATCGAGCCGGTTCATTCCTTCTTGCACGATAGCGCAAGGGTACACTGAGGCGTGTCCCAAAGACTTGGGCAGCACTTTCTGGTTCGGGACACCATTCTGGAACCTCTCGCAGAGGCCTGCGGTAACAACCTAACCCGCACTATTGAGATCGGACCGGGCCGCGGCACGCTTACCCGGCATTTGCTATCACGTACGAACGAATTGCGCGCGATTGAGCTCGATAGCCGGCTCGCGGCGCGCTTACGCACGAAGTTTGCGGGCGAACCCAAGTTTCATCTCCATGAGGCGGACGTGCTCTCGACCGATCTGAGCCAGTGGGGCGAAGCTGTCGTAACGGGCAACCTGCCCTACTACATCACCTCGCCGCTTATCAAGAAATTCCTGGCCCTCGATGCGCGCTTCGAAACCGCTGTGTTTCTGGTGCAGTGGGAAGTGGCCGAAAGGCTGGTGGCGTCTTCCGGCACGCGCGCGTTCGGCTATCTATCCGTCGCGGCGCAACTCATCTGCGAGGTGGAATTGCTCCGCAAAGTGCCGCCGGATGCGTTCCTGCCGCCTCCCAAAGTCGATTCGGGCGCGGTGCGATTCCGGCGCAGAAAGACGCCACCCCTAAACCTTGAGGAACTCCTGCTTTTTGTGGGCCGCTGCTTCACGCACAAACGAAAAACGCTGCGCAATAACCTGCGCCCGTTCTACGGCACGGAGATCGACGACTTACCCGAAGCAGGATTACGAGCTGAGCAACTCACGCTCGCGCAATTCGTGGAATTGCACGCGCGGCTAAAGCTAAACCAGTGAAGCTTTCTGGACCTTGCCGTCGCGAATGCACGAAGTGCAGACACGAACCCGCTTCCCCGCCCCTTTGATTAAGGCATGCACGCTCTGGAGGTTGAGATTCCAGCGCCGCTTCGACACATTATGAGCGTGGCTGATTTTATGTCCAAATTGAGGACCCCGGCCACAGATTTCACACACTTTTGCCATGACACACTCCGGCTCAGCACGTGCTGAGCGCGTAAGTATCTAATCTAGCACGACCCAGTTTCCTCAAAGGCCCGTGCGCCGGATCCGGTCTTCCAGATCTTCCTTCGAAAGCGCAGTGCTGATGAACAACTCCTGTCGCGCTCCAGCGCTCAGCGCGATAGCTTTCCAGCCGTTCGTCGTCGGAACGGTTACGTGAATCGCCGGCGCTCCCCGCGCGTCACGCACGGGCCGAATCACTCCGGGAATGACCGAACGAATCTCGGGGCAGGAGCGCAGCAGCCTTTCGAGCACCGGCCGCAAGCCGTCGATGATGCTGTGCTCGATCTTGAGCTTGTTCTTTTCCGCTCGCAGCCTCATAGCATCACTTGAAGCGCTTCTTATATAGAAAGTCGATGCCGAATTCGCCGTTATCGTCGCGCAGCGCCACCACCGAGAATTGCCGGTTCAGCGACCACTCGAGACGAAAAACCTGTTCCGAAGTTTGCGACAGGTTCGTAATGTACGTGATGCTGATGTCGCGCGAGATCTGTTGCTCCAAAGTCAAACGCGCCTGCGGCGTGTTCGTGATCCCCTGCACCAGAGGATCGATCTTGATATTGGTGATGCCGAACAATCTCGACAGCCGGTTCGAAACCGGAGACACGGCCGCGCCCAAGACGGAATTGGCGCCCGTTTGCAGCGTGTTGACGTCGTTCGTAGCCGGCGACCGATTGTTATTTCCTGCCGCATCCGGCGCGCGCCCGACCGTCAGCAGCGCGATAATATCCCGTGGCTGTAGCGGCGGGTCCGATCGATATGTGATATTTAGCTTGTTAAGCGTGCCCGCAATCGTGATATCCACCGTGATCCCGCGCGTTTGCGTTTCCAGATCCAGATCGAGCACGGGTTCGATCTTTACCGAATTGAAGAAGCTGATCTCGCCGCGATTGATGCTATAGCGAGTACCGAACACCCGAATATCGCCTTGATTGGCGGCAAGGCTTCCGAGCAGAATCGGATGGTCCGGCGTGCCGCGCAGTTGCAGGTTGATCTCCGCCTCCACATCGCGGCTCAACGCGGTACTGAATTGCAGGTTCGGCGCGCTCTCGATCGTTATATCCAGGTGCAGGCCGCTCAAAAAGCTGCTATCGCTCGGCGGTGTGGCGCTGGCGTTACTGAACGACGCAAGCAGCGGCCCCACATCGGTGTTTGTGTTGAAAACCACCCGCGAAATGGTTAGTGTTCCCGAAAGAATGCTGCTGTTGCTGGTTCCGCTAAGATGCAGCGCTGAATTGGCCGTTACGCTGATGCTGCCGGCGTAGCGGACACGCACCTCTTGCGCTTGCCCCTCCAGATGGTAAACCAGCGGGCCATTCCCTCCAAAACTGACAAATCCTCCCAGCGACATGTCGCCGCCGCCGGATTTCGCCGTCATCTTCTGAAGCGTGGCGCGATTGCGGTTAAAGATTACTGTGCCGTTCACCGCCGTAAGTCCGTTCGAAAAACTACCGACAAAAAAGGAGCCGTTTTGGATGGCCAGCGTTCCATCCACCCTGGGATCGAGCAGCGTGCCTGCAATGGATGCGGCGATTGTAGACGTGCCGGACGATTCTACGTTTGGATCGAACATGTGAAAGATCCGCAAATTGACCGACCCCGCGACTCTGAGGGCGCTGGCTTCGCCCGCGTTTTTTCCAAGATACGGAACCGAACCCGCTATGGCCACACTGGTTTCATTTCCTTCGAGCTTGAAACTCCGGACCCGCGCGACGCCTCCGGACGCCTCGATCACAATCGGCCCTGAATTTTTCAATGCCAGATCCGGCGCCCCCGCCTTTGCCGGCGTCTCTCGTTGCCCCCGCGAAGCGATTTGCAGTCGCTCGATTTCGATGGTGGCGTGCAAACGATCAGGCTCTCGAAGCGAACCCTCGAAGCGAACGCTGCCTTCCATCGAGCCATCCACCGGAATTGTAAACGGCCTGCCCGCGAGCGCGTGCAGAGTAGCCATGCTGATCCGGTCGAAACGCACTTCGCCCTTCACCGGAATCCCTTCGACAAACCGCGCCTCTGCCGTGCCGTGGATCGGAACGTTATCCAGCTCCCCTGTCAAATTCGCGCGCAGCGTGTCGTTCACCGTGTTCGCGTTCAAGATCAGATTGCCGTAGCGGATGTTGTTGCGTTTGAGATCGTGAAATTCTATGCGTCCGGCGGCGCCCGAAGGCTCTACGTGGTCCGGCATAATACGCGCGGAGGCATCCAGATGAATTTGCGCCTGCGCGTCCAGCCCGGGCTCGTACCTGCGGACCTGATCAAGGAGGGACAAAGCGAAAACATTACTGTCGAGCTTGAAATGAAGTTGCCCGGCGGCCTGGTAGTCACCCGAAAAACGAACCACCGCCGCTCCCTTGTCGAGCCGTCCGTTGGCGATCCGCCACTTCTCGTTTTCTAGCGCGGCATCGAATTGCGCGCGGTCGAAATGTTCGTCGTACGCTTCTCCCTTTTCAACCACCACGTGCGCATTGCCGCTCGGCCGGTTGAATGAGCCGGAAACCCGCAGCGAACCCGAGGCAATGCCGGAAGCGGCGGGCAGCTTTGCCGGGAAGAGTTTTCTATCCGCGGCGAGATCCACGCCCTGAAATCTCGCATCGAGTTGCATTTGCCCATCGTTCCATGCATAGCTCCCCTTGCCAGTTACCCGCAGCGCGCCCTTGCGAAGATCGAATGACGCCGCATCCAGCTCAGCGGCATTGGCCTTGAATTTGGAATGAAACTCGTCCCACTGCTCACCGCGAAACCGGAAATGCGTGAGCGATGCTTCACCATCAACTTGAGCGCCGCCGCGCACCACCCCATCGAAATGCGCTGTGCCGCCCGCGCTCAATACCGGCAGAACATCCGCGGGCATGCTCCGCGGCAACATTGTCAGTAGCGGGCTCACGTCTTTGAGATCGGCGCTGTCGGCACCGAGCCGCAAGTCCGCTTGTGGCGTGCCGGAAAACGCGAGCTGACTATTAGGCAATTGGAGATGGGAGTCGCCGAACTCGATCCTCTGTCCCCGCTGGCGGTACGTAAATTGGACGTCTCCCGATACCGGAATGCCGTCCGAAGCAGGAGTAATCTGCACTCGCGTCTGCAATTCCAAATCGCTGATCCGGCGCCCGAGCGTTCCCGTTGCATGCACCCGTCCTTGTGCCACGCCGTTCCACGCAAGCGGTTGCGGCATAAAATACCGCGCGACTTCACGAAGCGGCAGGCGGCTGATCGCGCCGTCAAGCCGCAGCTCGCGATATTGCTTGACCTTGGCTTCGCCCGTCAGTTTCGCGCCACCGTAACTGGCGGTCAAGCGTGTCAGCCTCAGATCTTGTTTTGACGCGGCAATATCGGTATCTATGTTTATGTCGCGCACTTGCTGTCCCGCCCATTGGTAAGCCACTTGGCGCGCTTCGGCGTGGCCGCTGAACGTCATGCCGCGTGTTTGTTCGTACCGGCTCGTTCCGTGAAACGATACACGGCCCCCGGCGAGCGCTTCAAAACCGCTCATCCGCTTCAACTCGACGGCCGCGAGCGCGCCGTCTACCTGAAAATCAAGCTGTGGCGCAACGAAGTCCCGGACGGTTCCACTCGCCCGCACACTCGAGTCGCCGCTCGCGAGAGTCAATTGTCGAATCGTCAACCGGTTCCGTTCGAGTACGGCGCGAGCAGTCACGGCAACCGCGAGCGGCCGGAGCGTTCCGGAATCAAAACGCAGTTGTTCGGAGGACATCTCGATTTCGTAGTGCGGCCGCGCGCGCTCGTAGCGCAGCAATAACCGGACGCCTTCGCCGCGCATATTCATAGGAATCCGCCGCTCGTCCACCACCAAGAGCCCGTTCGATAGCTCGAAGCGCCGTATCTTGAGATCGAGCAATTCTTTTATCGGATCCGCGCCATCCCGCGCCGGCAGGCGGGGTGCTGGAATGTTAGTCGTTCCGTCCGGCCGCACCAGCAGATGAACCTCCGGATGCTCCACCGTCAGGGAAGCGATACGCACGTCCCGCGTTAGCAGCGAAACGATCCTGAGCGTGATACGCCCGCTCTCCACTCGCAAGAGCGGCGGTAATTTGCGCGACTCGGTGCCATGCACGACCAGGTTCCTGAACTCAGCCGTCAACGATCGCCAGTCGTATTGAAAGTCGCCCAGTTCCACTTGGCCGCCGGTGCTGCGTTCCACTTCGGAGACAATCTTCTGCCGCACCACTTCGCGCAGCCAGGTGGATTGAAGGATCCACCACGTGCCCAGGACGGCGACGGCGAGGATACCGCCAAACACGATTCCGGCTGCCAACATGATGCGAGACGGGCGTTTCATGTCTATTGCAGGCTCTTGTCCAAATACACGATGTTGACCTGCCGCCGGCGTTCTGCCAGCCAGGCGCTCAGAGCGGCATCGGTGCGCGCCTCCGCGAGCTCCGCCCGAATCGGTTCTTTTGATGCCTCAAGCGTAGCCTTGGTCTTCGAATCCTCAGCCCTGTGCCGGTAAGCAGCTTCGATATCTTCGTCGGATACTGCCGCATCCGGCCGAAACCGGTACTCAATAAAACGCAGAGTCACAAGCTGAGATTCCAGATGCTGCCGCAGTGTACTGTCGTTCAGCTGATAGGTGGCAAGCGCCCTAGCAAGGCCTGCCGCGCCGCCGTTCTGCCGGCGAATTTCTTCCACGTACTGATTGACGTCCTGCTCCTCAGGCAGCGGGTAGCGGCTTTGCTCCATCTCTCGTCGTATCAACAATTGCTCCACCAGCCGGTCGGCGGCCGCGCGGCGCGTTTCTACATCCCGCGCGATCGCCCGGTGATTGAGCAGCGCGGTAATTCGAATTTCCTCGTCAAGCTGCAACTCAGTGATGGTTTGCTGCCCGACGATCACCGCCAGGCGATCCACAATTCCGCCCTCGAGCAGACAAGCCAGACACGCGGCCGCACACAAAATTTTCAAAACGCTTGCCCCAACGAGAAATGAAACTGGAATGCGCTAATCTTCTGTACCGTTGAAATAGCCGTCCCATTCACTAAGTCTTGCACCGTTCCCTTCAATCCGAAAAATCGCGGCGCGTCCGGACTGAACGAGAAATCCAGACGAACAGGGCCAATCGGCGTGCGATAGCGAATTCCGAAGCCGACCGACTGCACCATATAGTTAAAATCGCGAAGATTCTCCTGGCGGAATCGCAGGCTAAATTGATTCAGCGAGCTATACACGTTGCCTGCGTCATGGAAAAGCACGCCGCCTACGTTATCGCCATAGAGCGGAAAGCGCAGTTCGAACGTGTTAGTGAATAGTGCGTTGCCGCCCAGCGGAAAGCCGGTCGCGAAATCGCGCGGCCCGGCCTGGAAATCGGGGAAAGCGCGCAGCGAAGTGGAGCCGCCGGAATAAATACGTTCTGCCAGCGGAATACCAGGCCGGCCGCCTGTTCGGCTGATCAGGCCAAATTGAGAACTGCGCGCGAACACTAAATCGCGCCGGAATAAGTGGTACGTGGAATTCCGAAAAAGCCCCCGCGCAAATTGCGTTTGCGAGCCGAGAAAACCCGGCGCATAACTGAGATCGAGCGATGTAAATATGCCATGATGCGCATCCGACGGATCGTCCCGCTTGTCCTGGATAAAGGAAAAACTCCCCAGACCCACCGTTTCCGGCTGCGATAGCAGAGGCACTAACAGTTGCTGGATCTTTACGTTCGACAGCGATACGTTGCGGAACACCAGGCGGTACTCGAGCGTGTAGGCCCGCGAAAGTCTTTGCGCGAGTTGGATCGACGCTTCACGCCGATGCGCCGTATACGTCCGTATGTCGTTCGAATTCTCGATCAGCGCCGTTGTCGTAAGGCTCAGCTTTTCATTGGAAACGAATTGTGGAATGAAGTACGTGATCGCCGCGCGCTGGTCGATAGTAGACGCCGCAGTTTGCAGGCCGAGCGTCTGCCCGAGACCAAAAAGGTTGATCCGGGTAACGCCCACCGCCAGCCGTGGCGCAAAGCCGGCCGTCCCGGCGGGATTGTCAAGCGTGGTAACGCCTCCCCCAATGCGCGCGATTTGTGCGCCGATCCCCACATTCAGCGAATAATGACGCGCCTCGTCCATGTCGTATAAAACGTTTTTCTGCTCCTCGTCTCCGGCCGGATTCTGAATCGCCGTGTTCACGCGCGCGAAAATTCCTAGATCGTAAAGGCGGCGCTGGCTGTCGGTTTCCTTCGACAAGGAAAGAGGCTCGCCGCTCCTGAGCTCCAACCGGTCATACACCAGTCTCGACCGGGTCGTATCGAGCCCGGTCACCAGCACGTCGCGCACGTACTGGCGGCCGCCGGGCCGCAAAACATAGCGGAGATGGACATGCTCCGGCTGTCCCGCGGGCGTAGTGTCGTAATCGAACGTTGCATTCAAATAACCGAGGTTGTAGTAATAGTTCAGAAAATTGTCCCGGTCGTCCGCCACGCTTGCTTCGCTGAAAGGCTGGTTCTTGGAGGAAGCGAGCATGCTTTCAAGAGCCGGGCGATCGTTCGCCGCCACGCCTTCGAGCGAAAGATCCGATACAAACCATTGCGGCCCTTCTTCTATATGGATGAAAACCGCCAGATGGCCTTCGGCTCCGGCATAGTTGTCCTGGATGCGCGAACTGACGTTCACGTCGCGAAATCCGTTCGAAGTATACAGGTTGCGAATGGCTTGCACATCTTGCTGCAAATAGGCGTCGTTAAAGCGTCCGTACGGAAAACGGGGAAATCTCGCCGGCTCCATAAATAGCCGTTCGCGAATTGTCTGCTCCGAAAAATAATGATTGCCGCTGATATCCAGGTGCACGAATTTATGCCGGCGGCCTCGATCGACGTTGTAAGTAATCGGTGCGCTCGCCGGACTCCGCCGCCGCACCGCTTATCGAATGGGTTACAGTTGCCTCGAAATAGCCTTCCGACTTGAAAATATTGCGCTAGGTTGCGGTCGCCTTCGGTGAGTAAATCCGGATCGACGGACCGCTCTTGATAAATAGGCAGCAATTGCGTCAATTTGCCGCGGCCGATGCGCGCGCCGTCGACCCGCACCGCGATCCGCGGCCCCGCCTGAATATCGATCGAAGGCTTCACCCGGTTCGTCTGCTCCTCGTAATCGAGCCTGGTGAGCGTCACCTTCGATTCGAGTAAATTGTGCTTTTCGTAGAAATGGCGTACGTTCTCGAGACCCTGCCGCACGCGCGCATCGGTCACCTGCTGCCATCCCAGCAGCCCATACAGCCTTTTCCAATGCGTTGCACGGACAATCGCGGCTTGCGGCCGCTGCGGATCGCCGCTGATAACCGGCTGGTCAAAGCGCGCGCGATCTCCGCTCTCAATATCGAAAGTGAGGTTCGCCTGTTCGGTAGATGGCCGGTACTCTACTTTGGCGCTTACGTTCGCGTGATAGAAGCCGTTCTGCCGGAGAAGGTCCTTTAGCGACTCGACCGCCTGGTTTCTGTCCGCTTCGACGAACGGCATTCCCAGCCGGAGCTTGGTCGCGCTCGTGAGTTGGCCGCTATTCGGCGGCTGCGGAATGCCCGGAATTTCCACGTGTCCCACAAAGTAGGCGTTCTGAGTGATGAACCGTAAGGCGACACCGCCGGGAGTTTTCTCTGCATCTACCGCTAGATCCGCGAAGCGGCCCGTCGCAAAAAGATTCTGTATCGCATCCCGCAGCTCGCGCTCGTGAAACTGCGAGCCTGTGTGGAACGGCAGTCTTGTCTGTAATTGCGCGCTCGTGAGCGGCTGGCTTGCCGGTTCAAAGTCGATGCTCGTAATTGCCAGACCTTCATATTGCAGGGCCTCGCGAATAGTGATCCTGAAAAGCCGCGCCCGGTATTACCAACAGCACCAGTAGCGCCGCGGCTGTTAGGATCGTCGTATATGATGCCGGACGACGACAGGGAGCGTTATTCCCGGCAGATTCTCTTTCCCGGCATTGGTGAAGCGGGCCAGGCGCGTATACGGAATGCCACGGTTGCGATCGTGGGCTGCGGTGCGCTTGGCAGTTTTCAGGCGGAAGCCCTCGCGCGTGCCGGCGTGGGCCGCCTTCGCCTGATTGACCGCGACTACGTGGACTATACAAACCTTCAAAGGCAGTGGCTCTATGACGAAACCGACGCACGCAATGAATCTCCGAAGGCCATAGCCGCAGCGCGAAGATTACAGCAAATCAATCGTCACGTTCTAACCGAACCGCTGGTCACCGATCTCTCGCCGTCGAATGCCGAGGAACTAATCGCCCAATCCGATCTGATTCTGGACGGCACGGACAATCTCGAAACTCGCTATCTCCTCAATGATCTTAGCGTCAAGCTGAATATTCCCTGGATCTACGGCGCCGCCGTGGGGAGCTACGGCGTGCTGATGCCGGTCGTGCCGGAGCGCGGTCCGTGCTTTACGTGTGTCTATCCGGAACCGCCCGCCGGTGTCCAGCCGGCCTGTGACGTGAATGGCGTGCTAGCGCCTATTACCGCAGCCGTGGCGTCTTTGCAGGTTGCGGCGGCGCTGCGTCTTCTGGTCGGCAGCGAGCCGTTTTCCTGTTCTATTCAAACCCTCGATGTCTGGACCGGCGCATTGCGGCAAGTGAGCGCCGGCGCGCGCGATCCTTCCTGCCGGGTATGCGGCGCGCGCCAATTCGATTTTCTGGACGCGCGCCGCCGCGTGCCGGTCAGCTTGTGCGGCCGCAACGCGGTGCAGTTGCACGAGCACACGCGATCTTTAAATTTGGACGAGCTGGCCGTCAGCCTTCGCCCGTTAGGCGAGGTGCGCGTGAACGAGTTCGCCCTGCGCCTCTCGCTCGAAAAATACCAGTTGACGTTCTTCCCCGACGGCCGCGCGATCGTAAAAGGCACGACCGATGTGGGAGTCGCGCGCGGCGTCTATGCCCGGCTCATTGGCGCCTGATCGCCGCAACTTCGTGCGAAGATAGAAAAACCCACCTCGGGCGGTTAGCTCAGCCGGTTAGAGCGCCTGCCTTACAAGCAGGAGGTCCACAGTTCGATCCTGTGACCGCCCACCATCTAAGCCCTTGTAGTTCAGGCATTTGCATTCTCCTTCAGATTAGCCTTTCTCGATTCCGTTGATCAAAAGATGAGCAAAAATCAATTGTTTCGTGATCCTCGTCGTTTGCGAGTTGGCTAAGAGTCGCGTCCAGCTTCTCGACGGCACTCCGAACTGCCGCCGGGATCTCCTGGATATAGATGTCGAGCGTTGTCGTTGCCCGCGCATGGCGAAGATGGGCCTGGACTTCCTTCACTCCGCCATACTGGCTCAAATGAGTGCCGCAGGTTCGCCGGCATGCGCGAAAATCCACACCAGTGATGCCAGTCTCATCGGCGACTCTTTTCAACGCCGGTCTAAGAACGTCTGCGCGGTAATTGTCGAGCCGGTAACACGCCGCCGTCTGCATTTGGAAAGATGAACTGGCGATCCGATGTCGGCTTGCTGATTCGCGCCATTCGGCAAGTCCAGCCCTGAGTGAAGCTGGAAGCGCGACGATACCCGCTTTGAGCTCCTCGGTCTTCAACGTTGGAGTAGACCTTCCCATCGACTGTCTCTTCATCGAGTCGAAGCGCATAACCCATCGACGTCGTCCCAACGAAGAGCGAACAATTCGCCGGGTCGGAGGCCGAGCACCAGACTTATGCGAAGGATCAGCTCCTCACGGAATGACATTCTGCGATAGCAGAACTCGGAATCTCGTGCAGAGCAGAGAAAGCGCTTGTTCTCCGGGCTTGGTTTCTGGCATCGCCAGCTTCCGCGCCGGGATTCTTTGAGATGAAATCTTGATCGACTGCTTCTTCGAGAATCGCTCGACTCCAGATCACGAACTTGTCCACGACGCTCTCCGAATACTGCTGCGCCAAGCGATTTAGCGATCATCTGCAAGCTCGAACCTCTCGATCTCGTTGAGAGGTCTTGTCCTCGAGCAGCTTGACGCAGTAGCGCTCGATGTTATCGATCTGGGTCTGCGCGCGATGACAGCTTTCCACTTCTGTTCGTACATCGGCAGGAATCGTTCTCGCCAGAACTGTCCGAACGTCATGACTTTGGCTAGCTCTCGGTCTTTCAGGTCGGCATTGCCTGATTATGATTTGCCGCAGCGCGTCTTTGGCGCCCCTGTCGAGTCATCTCGACTTCAAAGCCAAGGACTACTGCCTTATGTCGTGCGAACCTCGCTGCCGTCTGATTGAATTTCATAAACCCAGTAGTGTCCTCGCCATCGCTGGCGTGTCTTCCCGACGAGTTGCAGAGTCCCGCCTTTGGCCGCGCTCGCGTCCACGCTTTACGCGGGAGATGGGCAGCGTTCGCCGGATAGATTCAGTCACGATCGGCCTCCCAGATCGCCCCTGCGCCAGTGGTGTTGGATGAAGTCGTCTAACGTCGACAGGACGGAATCTTAAAAGCTTTCCAGCTTTGATGGCTGGAATGCGAGGCGACTTGCGGGTTGCATGATCGCGAACCCAGGCTACTGAGACGCCAAGCCATTTTGCAACCTCCGCTGGTCCCAGCAATGGCATGAAATCGTCGCGGTCTGGCGCATTCATGTGTTCCGGTTGCATCCTCAAACGCGTATCGCCCCTCTCACCCACTAAAGAGTTCGAAAATCGAGAATTTCGGGCACGACCTCGGAAAGATTTTTTTCTGCATGATTGCCGCATAATCCACAGTTGAGGTGGAAACGCAGAATTTTCCACGACAGTTTTGGGGCGCTTCGCGCTATTTAAGGATGTGCGCCCTTTGCTGCTCGACGGATTCGGGGCACCACGCACGACAGTTTTGGGGCGCTCTTCCTAATTTCTCCTGTAAGTGATCCTGTACAGAGCAACCTGTAGTCGGGCTGGGCGGTTGTGGAAATTCATCGGCCTAGAAATATTTCGTATGTCCGAAATTTGCCAAATTCGGACTGGTTGTATTTGAATGCCAATTTTGTCGGCCAGATTCGCTTTGTGCGGAGTACTCGCTCTTTGCTCTGTCCCTTCCGTTCCGGCTAGGGCCAACCAAGGGACAGCACCAATGCAATGAATCAGTTCCGTGAGGCAGAACGGCTGTTCTGGCTTGACAACTGGATCAAAGCGCGGCCCATGTATGCAGACTGCGAACACACCTTCGCTGCATCAGACCCCGCAAAGGCATTAGTCTGTCGATTCAGTCGGCTTCGTGCGGATGCTGAAACGAATCTGTCCTACTACGCAGTTTCGAAGCTCATCTCCGCTGATCTGGAAAGTCGTACGGCGCGAGCCCATCCGGAAGTCCAGCTGCGCGGACTTGTCGTAAAGGCGACTGCCGATTTAAGTATTCATGACCCCGTTCTTTCCGGAGAGGAATGGCAGGAAGTGCAGCGGCTGGCACACACGCTCAAACAAGAAGGCTGGGAGGAAAGAGCTATGGGAGAACTCGGAATTATCGCCTACCTTCGCGGCGATACGGCGAAGGCGGTTTCGCTGAATACAGGAAGCTTTCTTAAAGCTACGCAGCAGAACGATGTTGCGGGAATGGTCCGCTCACTCTCCCTTAAGGGCGTTGGCTTGCTCGAACGCAAGGCAGCTGATCAGGCACTCTCGTATTTCGACCGAGCACTCGATTTAGCTAAGGCAAATCCCGACGTGCGATTCCCACTCATGGCCTATATGGGCAAGTCTCAGGCTCTTGAGTCACAGGGCGACGTCGAGGGTGCCTCACATTTACTTACGCAAGCGCGCCAATTCGTAGAGAGAGTTGGAATGACGGTATACGAGGCCGATCTCGCCATTGCGCTTGGAGTTCAGGCAGAAAAGCGCGGCAAACTCGCGGAAGCCGAGGCAGAATTCGAGCGAGCACGGCAAGCCGCGACACGCTCCCACATGCCCCGACCTCTGGCGGACGCTCTGTTTCACAAGATTGAACTACTAGAGCGTCGTTCCGAGTGGCTTAGCGCTAGACATCTCATTCCTACAGCTCTCAAGGCGGACCGGCGATTGATCGATGTCCAGTTCTTGCCGCAACATCTTGCGCAAGCAGCCGAAATCGAAACACGTGTGGGGAATTTAAGCGCTGCACGAGAGTACTTGTCACAAGCAAGTGATGTGATCGAAGCGTCACTAGCCAAAGCTCCGAGCCCGAGCATTGAAAGATCTTTGATTGGAACAATGACGAGCGTCTTCGTCGCACAATTCGAGTTAGCACTCAACCAGGACCGAAACCTGCCGAAAGCGTTCGAGATTGTCGAAAGTGCACGTAGTCGCGTTATAGCTGAGCACCTTCGGGCGGGTAATGAAGTAACGACAGCCAGCAACGCACGGACTAAGGGACTCGACTCAGAGATTGCCAGCATCCAACTCGCGCTGATTTCCTCCGCCCACACACCTTCGGAGAGGAGTCGGCTGCTTCGCGGCCTGGATAAAGCGGAATCCGAACTCGAAGCCATTCAATATAGTCAGAGCCGGGATCCTCACGTCCAGCGATCCGCGCCGGTACGGCTCTCGCGCATTCAAGCCTCTCTCTCTCCAGCTGAACTACTGATTGAGTATGTCGTCAGCGACAAAGTATCGTTCGCCATTGCCGTCACCCGAGAGTCCTCCCGAGTATATAAATTGCCGAACGCGAAAGATCTTGACGCCCTTGTCAAAGCGTATGCGGACGAAGTCCGGCAGCCCGATTCCCTAGCAGAGCGCTCTCAGACGAAGGCTAAGCGCCTGTTCGATGCGGTGCTAGGCCAGATTACTGAACTCGACCAGAAGAAAACCGTCATCATCGTGCCGGACGGATCTCTTGATCTAGTTGGATTCGACTCACTCATTGATCATCAAAGCCAATATCTGATTCGTTCGCACGCTGTTTCGTACATACCCTCAGCTACGGTTTTGCATATCCTTCGGAGCCGTCCTACCAACTCGAGCGCGCATTACTCTCTCCTAGCGTTCGGGGCACCCGACCTGCCAAATCAGACAGCGTCCGCAAATCGCGATGCCATTAACGTTCACCGCGCACTTCTCGATATGGACGGGGCCACGATCAGTCGACTACGAGCCGCGTCAGGAGAGGTCCGAGAGATCTCCTCCGAACTGAGCGGACCATCACAAGTATTCTTAGGACGCGACGCGACGGAAGCTCGTTTTAAATCGGAGCCGCTCACGAACTTTCGTGTGATTCACTTCGCAACACACGCGTTCGCGGACGTGCACCACCCGGAGCGCTCCGCTATCATCTTGGCGCCAGATCGCACACACTGGCGATGACGGCTTGCTTCAAATCAGGGAGATTCGAAATCTTAGCCTTCGTGCAGATGTGGTCACCCTTTCGGCTTGCGATGCTGGCTCCGGTCGACGCGAGGGCCTTCAAGGCTTGGAGAGCCTTGTTAGCGCGTTCCAATTTGCTGGCGCACGCTCAGTTCTTGCCAGTCGATGGATTACGGATGACACCTTCGCTGCGTCCCTTATGACGGACGTCTATCGTGAACTTGGCAAAGGAGCATCCGTTTCGGACGCCTTACATAGTGCGCAACTCGCAGCGCTTCAAAAGTACGGCACGGCGGCCAGGCCTTTCCTGTGGTCGGCTTTCTTCGTGAGTGGCGATCCAAATACGAAAATTCATGCAACAATCAATCAAACCCGAACAGCGATGAACGGCGCGAGATCATAGCCGCGGCCGCAGACGTTTTCAGACGTCGCTTCTACACGCCAACACTTGGCGGATTAGACGTTGACGGAGCTTTGTCTGAACGAATGAGCGAACTTTTGACGACGGATGCGTTTCCGGACGTACTGCGCGATGTGTTCGCCGCATCCGGTGCACAGCCAATTGACGTTTTTCATGAGTCCGAGAGAAAGGTTTCGCTGTCCAGATTTCTGAAAGCAACTCTATTCCGGACGCCGGAAGGCGAGTTCGTGTTCAGAGATGTACTTGTGGGCGGCCGCGCTCGTCAAGCAAACATTCGGCCTGGAGATCGAATCATCAGTGTTAACGCTGCGGATCCGAAATCTGAAGACATAAGGGTTCCCGCTCATCGAGCGCTCGAGGTTGAGTGTCGAAGCCAAAACGGGAGGACGCAACGCACTGTCCTTTGGCGCGCCGTCTTCCTACAAGCCCGCACCAGAAAGAAATGTCGAGTATCAGGTACTGGACAACGAAGTTGGCCACATTCGGATTGCGAGCTGGCCTGGCATTCTGGGGATCGATGTAGCACGAGAAACCGAGGCTGCTATCCGCGCTCTGAAATGCAAACGCCTGATCGTTGACCTGCGGGGAAACTTCGGATCGGTTGGGGCCGGAAATCTCAGGCTGATGAGCTATCTCACGCCGGAGCGAATTCCCGTTGGTTATAGTCTTACGCGGCGGCGAGCTGAGGAAGGTTACGACCGTGAATCGCTGCCTCGGTTCGAACGGATACCCAGGTGGAAAATACAGGGATTGCCCGTCCTTTGGAAATTCCGAAAGCTTGATAAGTCCATTGTCGTTGTCACCGAGGGACTCGGGGCGACAAATCTTTCACGGCCATGTGGTGTTGCTCGTGAACCGGCATACAATAAGCGGCGCGGAAATTGTCGCTCAGTTCGCGAAAGAGCATGGTCTGGCGGTCATAGTCGGCGAACGGACCGCTGGCCGATCATTGTCGTTTGGAACGTTCCAGCTTCCGCACGAGTTCCGCTTTACACTTCCGATCGGTGACTATGTTCCGTGGTCAGGATCGCGCTTCGAGGGTGATGGGATCGAACCTGACGTCGCCACCCGATTCCGGCCATCACGAGATAATGAAACCGACGAGGAACTGGGTACCGCTATGGAGATCGCACGGTCTGAAAAAACTCTGAGGCAATATGCCGGATGATAGCGGCGATGTTGTTCCATCTCTGGACAGACAGGCCGTTCCGGCGCTTGTCAAAGCCCCGACGTTTAGGGGATCCATCGTCGATTCTCCGTATTAATCCGGCTTGGACTCTTTACGTGGATTCGGGGATGCTAGCGCGTTTCACAGTACCTATCCTTTGAGACTGAAGTAAGTCTCGTCCGGCCGCAACTTGCACCGCCCACCCTTGTTTCCAACGAGGTCTTCCCAGTTTTCTGCTCAAGCGAGTCCATTTGACCTCCTCATTGACGATCATGCTCGCAATGCAGCCGGTTGCATTTCGCGCCCGCTCGAGTTCGGTGGTGCGCTGGTGCTCATTCATCTGCACCCCCTTTTTGTCACTCATACTCGCCCCCTCAAATCTCGCCAGCATGTAGCGATGACGTTGTTCTGCCGCTTCACCGCGGAGTCGGGCATATGGCATGGAGTTGCGGATGTGCCCGAGGCTCCGGCGGCCCGCTGTTCCCTCGAAATCACAGGTAGAGGCAGCAAAAGCGATCGCTGATCGGGATAGACAATCCGCAGGAGTGCTTGGAGCGCTGGTGCGTTCGTAGTTTTATCGAATCAACACGCACGACTGTTCTCAATGTGTATCGGTACTCAATTCTTGCTTTTTCAGAAATCCGCGCGACGTCAAGTTGCTTTCCACGTGTGAATTGAGTCTCTTCTCGAACTCTCGCGGGTTCTTCTCTGCGTCGATGCAAACCAGTGTAGCGGGCAATAGAATCTTCTGTAATCGTTCATCGCTCTGCGGGGCAGGGTTGCTCAAGGTCGGCGTCGAATTATTGTCAAAAGTCTTGTGCACGTGATCAGTGAACTCGTAAAGCGCCGCGACAGTGCCAACGAGTAAAGTTCCAACCGTGGTGAGTAACGCCTTGGTCTTTTCAAGCGCATCCTTCAGCTTCTTCCATTTCTCGACATCTTTCGATGGAAGTTGCGCACCCGGCTGTTTGGGATCGATGGGATCGCTACCGAAGAATAGCTCAAAATCTCTCTCGAGTTCTGGCGTCTTCTTTGAGAGCCTGTATTTGATAAAGAATGACCCCCGGAAATTCCGAGCGACTCGTAAGTACATCGTAACCATACTCAATCAGAAAAGCTCGAGAGCGTCATCAGCGCTTCGTCCCTGGGACTCGTTGACACTCCAGATCAATATCGGCAGGCTAACGTCATCAGCGCCGACTGACTCAATGCCGTGAGTGTGTACCATCGGATTTGCTTTGAATGTGGCACCCTCGGCCGCAGGCATCGATCTCCGTTCCGGACTTGATCATGTCGTAAACGAGTGCTACGAGTGGCGCCATGGCCTGTTGGTCGTTCTTCATCACATGCTCAGCCAGATCGGTGTGCGACTGCATGGCTCGGACCACGGCGGACTGAACGGTGCCCTTGATGCTACCGCCCATCGCCACGTCGCGAGGGTTGTTCTCCACCTGCGCCACCGTATTCGCATCTTCGCGGGCGATGTCGGCAATATGATTCACGAAGGCCACCTTGTCGGTAAGCCGCGTGGCCTCGCCAAAGATCGAATTCAGGCGCGCAATCACCTGGCGTAAGTAAACTGGCTTTGAAGCTAGGCCACCACCACCAGGACCTACCGGTTTCAGAATCAGGCTGTCATCATCGGTTTGGCCTGGATCAGGCGTGTCTTGCGGCTTGATGTCAAAACCGGTCAGTAAGGAGTGCAGAAACATCGACCTGGTCCGGCGGCACCCCGTTGAGACGCTTGGAGAGCAATCGGGCGAAGCTGGCGAAGGCTTCCAGACTCGCGTCGCCGAAGTCGATTGTTTGGGCAATGTAGGTGTAGAGAGTGCCGAATCTGGCCAACCCAGATTTAAAGTCGAGCAGCTTTTGGAGCGCTTCGGCGCTCTCATTCCGCAGGGCATCGGCGGCCTTCATAGCCGCCTCGTTGCCCTTCGTCTTGGCTGCCTCAAACGCAGCCTCCGCAGACTGGATCTCGGCCCGCCGTTTATAAAGCAGGTCATTGAATCGCTCAGTCGGCGCGCTTGTTGCCGCGTACAACTCCTTGTGCTGTGCCTGATCGCCTGCGGCGTAGGCGGCGGCTGATTTGAAGCGCACCGCGGTGAAGGCCTCGACCTCCGAGGGCGTGTAGATGCTCACTTTGTCTAGCTCGCCCTGCAGGTCGTAAACCACATTAGGATCCTGAACGATCTGGATCCGCGCGCCGGCGTTGTACTTTGTGAACGCATCCAGCACCACCTGCGGGTCGTTGACGAAGTCGACGACAAAGGTGGTGCTCTGTCCCGCGGCTGTGCGGTTGAGGCGGGAGAGGGTCTGGACTATTTCCACCGGGTTGGCGATCTTCTTGTCCAACAACATCGCACACAGCTTCGGCTGATCGAATCCGGTCTGGAACTTGTTGGCCACAATAATCACCCGGAACTCCGGGCGGTCGAAGACCTTGCGCAGGTCAGAACCGTACTGACGGGGGTTCATCGAGGTTTCGGTGAACTGATCGTCATCCTGAGCGGCAAACGGGTCGTGTTCGAGGTTGTCGTCGGATGGGTGCTTAACCTCCTTGCCCGTCAGCGAACCAGAGAAGGCCACGAGGGCGCGTAACGCTTGGTGTTGGAGTGCGCCTCAATATACGCGTCGAAGGCACGCTTGTAGCGCACAGCAGCAGCCCGAGAGGAAGTCACGACCATTCCCTTGGCTGTGCCGCCGAGGAGCGGGGACATTCGCCGCGAAGTGCTCAACGATGAACTCCACCTTCTGAGTGACGTTGGTTGCATGCAGAGAGAGCCACTTGGCCAGCGCTGGTTTGGCAGACTTGCTTTCGACGCGCTTGCCGTCCTTCGTGGGCTCCGCTAGGTTGAAAGCAGTCTTGTAGGGTAAGTAGCCAGCCAACACATCCAGGATGAAGCGTTCCTCGATCGCCTGACGCATCGGGTACTTATGAAAGGAAGCCGGACGATTGTCCTTGCTGGCCGGCTTTGTGGGATCAGTGGGTCGACCAAACAACATCAGAGTGGAGTGTTTGGGTGTGGCAGTAAAGGCGAAATAGCTGATGTTATTCGGCCGCACGCGCGAGGCCTGGATTTCTTCCAGCAGTTCCTCAACCGTTAGCCCTTCCATCGCCTTGGCATCGCGCAGCGCCAGAGTGGCCTGCAGCTTTGAGGCTGCCGTGCCGGTCTGGCTGGTGTGCGCCTCGTCGATGATGACCGCGAAGTTGCGATTTGCCAGTTTCCCGTTGGTCAGGATCTGTTCCATCGCGTATGGGAAGGTCTGGACCGTCAGCAGGATGATTGGAGTCTGTCGTTCTAGGAATTCGGCCAGTTGGAGGACTTGCTCTTCCAGTGTCCTTGCCCCAATCGCGGCAATGGTATCGTGCTGGTGATCGATCTGCTGGACGGCGTCCTGGAGTTGCTTGTCGAGCACCGTGCGGTCTGTCACGACGATGACCGAGTGAAAGAGGTTCAAGCCCGCTGCCGTTCGCAGCCGAATCAGGTCATGCGCCGTCCAGGCGATAGTGCTGGTTTTGCCGCTACCCGCTGAATGCTCACATAGGTACGGTTTGCCAGCGCCATTGGTCTTGGCATCCGCAATCATTCGCGTGACTGCATCCCACTGGTGGAAGCGCGGGAAAATCAGTGTCTCCTTCTTCTGGTGGTTACCTGCGAGGTCGACTACGTCCTTCCTCTGGCGTAAACAAAACTGTGGAAGATGCGCAGCCAGTTGTCACGCTGGCAAATCTGCTCCCAGAGATACGCCACTGGGTACTCGCCGTCGGCGCGCAGCGGGTTGCCGGCATGACCATCGCGGCCTTGGTTGAAAGGGATGAAGTAAGTCTCCACCCCGGCAAGTTTGGTCGTCATCTGGATGTCGCTATCGGACATCGCGAAGTGAATGACTGCGCCCCGCTTGAAGGTCAGGAGAGGCTCTTTGCGCCCGGTAGCCTTATCCTCCGGGCAAGCGATCGTATTGGTACTGCTCCATCGCTGCATGCGCTGACTGGGTGAAGTCAGTCTTGACCTCTACCGTAGCCACCGGAATGCCATTACTTCTCGTATGCCTTTCGGACGGCGCCCCGCGTGGGTTCGAGCACGCACTCGAGGCGGCGCAGCAGTGTAAACGGGAGGATGATCTTGCCGAAATCCGTATGCTTGAAATCGCCCCACAGATCCTCAGCGTTCTTCCAGATGAAGGCGGCCAGCGTTGTGTCGGAGGTTCGGGGGCCTTGGAGAGAGGTCGAAATCCGCTTTGAGGCCGGTCGGTTATTCAGAACTTTGTCGATGGCTTCCATCCTAGATGAGCCTCTTGTCTTTTTTCTTTTCGCTCTTCAGTCCCTTGTACTCGGCGATGACGTTATGTTTGGTCGGTTCTAGCACGCAATCGAGCCGATTTAGACCCGTGAGTGGAATTAGCAAGCGGCGGCGCTTGCGGAGGGCGGTAGCGGGCGGACAGGAGATTGGCAAAGTTCCAGATGACATCACCGTGTTCTTTGAATGCGTAGAAGTTCTTCATGATGAGACAAACTGATCAATTCCCTTTAACTGATTTGGTACGAGGTCACTCGCAAGGCTTCAGCGCGTTCAGGGTCCGCCGCGGTTCTAACCCTGACTCTGAGCCGCCAGTGCTTAGGAAAAGAAAACCGAGCTCAAAACAATTATCCCAGAATCTGTTTATTATCTTACGGCCGGAGTGCTTTTTAACGCTCACGTGTGACTGATTCGCGAACCGATATCGCATCGCGATCTCTACGCTGCTATTCAAAAGCAATTAAGCGCTCGATCTTCGCCAATTGCCCGCCGTCGTAAATCTTCGTCGGGCGCGGGATCGGCATGGTTCGCAATCTCCTGCGGGTCTATGTTAATCCGACGAGTAGTCTCCGGTTGAGGTATGAACAAATAAACGGGTTGTCGGCCTTCCGGGCACAATTCAGGAATTCGCACCTGCCGCGATATTAGTACCGATAAGTCCCCTTTTCAACGGTAATAAATTACTTCGCGCGTTCCGGAATCTCTTCGAATCTCGCCGTCCGAGATAGCCCGAGCGGCTATCTGATCTGAACAGGAATCGGCATCCAGTCGTATGGAATGCGACAAATTCGAATCTGGTATGAATCGGGACGCAGCGCACTCAAATCCAGGCGGACGTGCAGAAGTGTCTTGCTGTCCTTTAGGAATGCTTTGCCGGATGCATGGACATTGGCTTGTTTCCCCCTCGGCATTCAGAACCTCGACTTGGTAGTCTCCTTCCGGGCTGGCAAGCGGAAGCGTAATCGTTAGATCCAACTCGCTTCGGCGGGCAAGTTGATCTTCCCTGTTGCCGGTGTCGCATTCGAATCTGTTCCGCGACTAACCTGATTGCCGGACAAGTCAACCGCTTCGTTTACCCGATTGCTGCAGACGGTGTTTTTGTGAGATGTTTGTTTACACCGACCAGCTGCTATGCCGGCGGCTGCAACTCCTCCCGCTGCCAGCAAGGCACGTCTGGGTTATTGTCGGCTGCGAGCCGTCTTGCGATAAGAAACGAACTCGCGGTAGCAGGGGGAGCACCTGGCGACGTGTGTGAGCCGTGAGTCATTTAGATCAATAGAGGCACGATCGTTCACAGAACTATTTAAGAAATTCAGGAGTCCGGGCATTTTTGCGTTTGGGGTTTGGATAATCATGGAGCGCCGCCTGATCGAGTAGTTCGAGCATTCGGCGGTGCTGTTCGCGCGTGAGACGGCCGTCATCCATGAGCAACAGTATTGTCGCTCATAAGTCTGCTTTTTGTCGGTCTTGTCTTTTAGCAGGGACCCGCCCAAGTGCTCCTTGCATTGCGCGTCTCAGGCGCTTTCCAACATAATCCCCGGTTTGTCCTTCTTGGGCCGCGAGCTCGCTTATCTGTGTAACCAAGGAGGTTTCGCTCCCAAAGTTCGCGTCCCCTCTCATCCATTGAATCGAGGACCTGCCGCCGTAGTTATTTCGGTCAAGAGTTTCATTTTCAGGGTTTTCGCACTGGGGCCAAGTGCGAAAGTACCTGCGGCTCGAGTCCGAAGGGACGAATCGTCTTCCGAAGTGTTGTGTCGACGAGGTTTGCAGTACGTGCGAAAAAGATAGCTGACTGGATCGTTTAGAGTTCGTCCGAAAGCCACTTCGGAGGTGCGGTAAGCTGCTTCCTCTATAAGCGTGGCGATTTGGGCTTCGTCGCCGATTTCGTCCGCTCGGTACCGGGCCGGCTTCTGACTGTTTGCTGTAAGACCGCTTCTTCGATCGCCGGGTGCAGGCGACGGCCGCTTGGAGTCGACGTCAGCCAGCCAGATCAGGTTTTTGGACGCGCACCGTTGTCCGGAAATGCCATAGCCGTAGAAATCGGTGTAGAACGGAAGATATCAATTCGAGGGTACCGCAGCTCACGGCTCCGTGGGTGTTTTTTGGCGTTTGTCCTTCACGTAATATTTGGGCCTTCAGCGTAAAACTGCGCTTACGCGGCGGACTCCTCGTCTTGCGAAGCCATAAGCCATTGCACGGCGTGCTGGGCTTTGCTCGCTGCGGTGAAGATGGCACGCTTATCGTTTTTGAGGATGCGAAGCCAGTTCTCCACATATGGAGCGTTGTCGAAGCGGGGTTCGGTCTCCAAATTGAGCTCAGCAGCAAGAAAGGCGCTGCCAAGCTCCGCAATCAGTTCCTCGAGAGCGTAGGCCTCCGAGCCGAATCGGCTCGCGAGTTGTCGATCGCATCGCGACGGGGGTGCCCAGTATAGTGGACACACTCATGAGCGAGCATCCAGAATAAAACAAATCTGGACGCTTGAAAAGCGCGAAGGGCGGCATGTAGATTTCATCGCCATTTCGAGTCGTAGTATGCTTGGCTGCCATTCTCGAAGATTCTCGCGCCGGTCTTCCTAAAGAAGCGCTTCTGTTCCGCGATGCGCTGAGACTCCGGCATCGAGCGGGCTATATAGGAACAATGAAACCATCAACCTGGTCCGCGTTGAAAACGTGGTACGCGCGTGCGACACAATGGATTCGCTCACCGTCGGTAGACCACTGCTTCCATCTGTGTCGGTCTCGACGCATTCTTTCTGCCCCGGCTGTAGAACTTCCAGAGACAGCGGTTGCAGATTTCTGAGCCCGGCCGAACTTGTGCACCCATTTCCTGCCACTGCCGATATGTGGCCCAGAGCTGCGTTGAGTAGCCTGTATTCGCAGCGATAGCCCAAAGCGTAAGGACATTGATTCCGGAATAGCGCAGGCCTGTGTTCGCGTTGGTAGGAATCGTCGACAGTGCGTGCCACGGCATCTCAAATTTCCTTATGCCAGCCTCTATCGCCTCGATAATTGCGGCCGTAATCGTCTCGTAAACATCAAACTTCTGTTCCACTTTTTAGTTCGCTTTCGGATTGGTTTCGGGGTGTTGTCAAGCAACACCCTCGAGGCCTCGCCGGCGAGAGTGGGGCGGCAAATGCAAGGGATGCTGAAGCGCTTGCGCTTTTTCGGGGGCGGGAGGAGCGTAGTGACGGAAAGGGGTACCGCCCGAAACCTTTATGGCGGCGCCCTTGCCATGCGCCGGGGCGAAGTCCCGGAGGCAAGCTTTGTCAGTGGCTGGCGCTCCGAGTTAAATACAGAGCTCCTGCGTAGGTCAGGATATGCGCGATCCCGAGCATCGTAACGGCAGTAAAGGTACCGGCCGAACACACGTATCGCAGGCACGTTAAAGTCATTCGATAACTTCGCCGCGACGTGGACGACCAAGAGCTGTCAAAGCCAATCCTCGTTTCCACCGATTGCGAGTTGAGTTCCGCAACGGTCAACCTGTGAACAAGAAGTATGGAACCGCCACAACGTGGGCACTGCCATAATGCCCGAGAACACGCTTTGGGCCGCCCTCGGAAACCGAAAGGAAGTTGCAAAGATCAGGTTTCGTCGCCAAACCTGTACATCCTTTTTTTTTCGTGAGGCGACGAGCCCAAAGCCAGAGATGGCTGCGCGATGTTTAGGACAGCGTCGCCCTACACTGGGGACGGTGGAACAAAACGCAGATCAGCCAGTGCATGAGGCGGCGCGGGCAGGGCTTGCCGATAAGCTAGCGGCGATGCTGGCTGATGGACATTTCGCTGGTCGATGCTAAAGGCATCGACGCGCGGACTCCCCTGCATTGCGCAGGAACGGTGGCCGTGGCGGCATTGCTCTTGATCATGGGGCTCGGATTGATGCCCGCGACGAGGATCACGATTCAACACCAGCGCAGTGGCGTATTGGCGAATCGCCGGACGTGGCACGATTTTTGTTGGAGCGAGGCGCGAAAGCGGACATTTTTCTGGCGGCGGCACTGGGCGATCTGGCGCTGGCCGAGAGGTTAATAGTGGAAGATCGGAGCTGCTTGGCCCACCGGATTGGTAAGGCGCCGGAGTTTCCACCGATTGGCCATGAGGGCCGAGGCGGCACGATCTACCAGTGGACACTGGGCTTCAATTCTTATGCGCACCAAATCGCTCTGCTGAAGGGGCACCAGGCGATGTTCGATTACCTCTATGCGGAGAGCGATATGAAGACGCGGTTGTTGGTGAACTGCGTGTTGGCACGGCGCGCTGAGGCGGAGGCAATCGCGAACGCGCATCCTGAGATCGTGCCGGAATTGCCGGATGTTGATCGCGAGCTCGTGGCGAAGTATTGCTGGGAGACGAACACGAACTACGCCGCGGTGAAGCTGATGCTCGATCTGGGATTTCCGGTCGCCCACCCGGAGCGGAGCCATGGTTACACGCCGCTGCACAATGCTGCGTGGGCGGGTTCGGGTGACCTGGTGGCGCTGCTGATTGCGCGCGGGCATCCGGTGGATATTCGCGACCCCGCGTTTGATGCGACGCCACTTGGGTATGCGCTGCACGACTGCCTGGTGGAGAAGCGTCATCCGGAGGGCGAGTTCGCCCGAGTGGTGAAGGCCCTAGTGGAGGCGGGAAGTCCGCTGCAGGGACGTGAAATACCCGACCGGCCACGCGGTGCTCGACGAGGTCCTGCGCCCGTATATCTAAGCTGCGAGCTGTGGACGCGTCGCAGAACGGCGACGATGTTTGCGTATCCCTGCTTGCTGTTTTGATTTCGGCCCTATGAGAGTTCCCCTGTCCGTAAGGTCGGCATTGCTGACATTGAACCCGAGCGCGTCTCCCGTCAACTTGGCAGCAACAAATGCGCTCGGACAAATACCAGTAGGAGAAATCCTGCCTCAAATCGCATTCGAATGCCTGTAAGATTTAGGAGCTTGGATCTTACCCAAACTGAACGAATCAGGGTCGCCGTTGAACAGACCATCATTAACGTCCGACAAAGCACAGAACTCTGTCAGATGAACCTAACACAGTGTCAAAAATTACTCGACTTGCTTGTCCGTAGCAAAGAGGCGATCAGGCGCAGCCGAACACTCCTCGATCCGACCGTCACGCCAGCAGCCATTGCCGGAGTGATTTGTAGTGATCTCAGCCCGCAGACGTTCTAACATTCGATAATGTTTATTGTCGGAACTTAGAGGCACCCACCGGTTCGCTTACAGCAATTGCCGCCGTGATCTATGGCTCATCCAGGGCTCATACGTTGCAGCCGAACCATCGTCGATCTTCCGATCAACTGCTTAAGAAAAGAATCCTCTTCACTGCGTGCGCTAGCGCTCGGCCGGTCTTTATCTTCCGCAAGTGATCGTCGCTCCAGGCTTTATTCCCACCTCTACCGCCTGAACCCGGACGCAATCATTCAGAAAGTCACCGAACGCCAAAGCCTCCGTGATTTGGTATTGAGCGCTCTTGTCATCGTTTATCACGTGAATGCGCTCTTTCAACTCCACGAGAGCTTTTCCACACTCTCTCGTGTGAATCGCGGAGCCTTCCCGCCCCCGACCAATTGACCCTGTTTCGTGGTCCGCCACTTTCCCCGAGCTAACGGTTCAATGTAGCCGGCCAGTTGCGGGACAGGAAGCGCTTGTTTGGTCGCTGCCGAAGAAAGGTTCATCGCCTTTGCAAAGTCGCCCTCAGTCCAGGTCGGCGAGGAGCGGGTATCTCTGAGGAAGCTCACCGCTTGCGCCGCGGGCAATCCCGCATCACTTGTCGTCGTGCTGGGTTTGCGAGCCGCTGCCATGCAAGGGTGTAGTCATGATACCGATGTGAATTCCTTCAACTCCGGATAGTGCTCCACAAGCTGAGGCGGCGCGGCCACTGGGCCGCCGAGGAGGAGGAGATTTGATTTCGAGTGCATTCACGGTCGCCTTCCCCAAATAGTGATTGTTGGACATCACGTATGAGTCCTTCGTCTGGCGGGCCACGGCTTTCACCCGATCGATCCACGGTTCGAGTTCCTGGACTTTGTACAGGTAATCGTCGCGCTCGTGCGACTGCGCATTCTCGGCAAACCAGGTCTTGTAGTTCCTCCCATGCACCCGGATATAGCCGACCGATGAGGTGACTTCCCCGCCTGGTGTTACGGAGCGATGGAAGAGCGGCTGATCGATATTGCGCAATCCGATGTCCAGTTGCTCGAGGAAGTCGAGAACGCCGGGCTCGTTCCAGCTCGAGTGGCGAACTTCTTGAGACGAGAGGATAGGCCCTGAACCGGGCGCAGAGGCCCGCGATGTATTGCCGGTTTTCGACGGTGTTCTTCCAGCTCCAGGGGAATTGCATCAGCACGGCGCCCAGGCGGCCACCTTCGAGCAGCACGTCGAATCCTGCCCTTACCAGTTGCTCGTCGTCCGCTGTCGCATTGTGCTCGTGCGTGAACCTTTTCCATAGCTTGGCGGTGAAGCGAAAATTTGCGAAATCGTCAATCTTCTAGACCCAGCCTCCGGCGGTTTTCGGAGTAATCGGGCCATAGTAGCTGGTGTTGATCTCAAGGGCATCGAAGTAGCCAGCCAGATAACGCAGCGGCTCGAATCCACGCGGTTTCGGCCTCGGATATACAATTCCTTCCCAGTCTTTGTACGCCCATCCGGCCGGCCCGACGCGAATCACTATTCCACTGTAACGGGCATCAGCGCCATCGGCGAAACCTTCGCGACCGCGCGTAAACCTCGGCCTTCTTGTTCGCCCACTCCATAAGTTTCGTGTGGCTCACGCGGTAGATCGGCCGCACTTCGAACACCGTGGCGTTATCGGTTTTGGACAATTGGCCATTCCCGGGGAAGGAAGCCCCAGCGCGGCCGAAGAACTGAATCGCAGCATCGTAGACTGATTCGGATTGAACCGTGATGGTGTGCCGCTTTCATCTGGCGTTTGGACCGTTACATCGCACCAGCGCTTGCCCACGGGGGAAATTCTATCGTATTCGCCTCCCATTCGCCATTTACGGACCGATGCAAAATACTTCAGGAAGATCAAACTTTCGGTTTATATTAGGCTTCTAAACCAAATTGAGATGGTTGAGGCGAATGCCGACAGCCGCGTCTGCTTTTCGCCTGCAACGCGAAGACGCGACCCAACTTGCTTCATCGCTTGCCCGCGCCAAGGAAGCTCACGCCCTCGAAGTAGAGGTTGAATGTTGGTTCCAAAGAACTGCCAGAGAGAGTAGAGAGGATTCGTCTCATCACGGCATGTCCAATCCAAACGGCATCCCGTGAATCGATTGCTTGTGCGACGGCTTGAGGCAAGAACTCGCCACAAATTGATACAGCCGCTTCGACTAAGCTCTGCCGGCGACGGACGAAGAAGTTTGGTTGGCGGGTCTTCTGCAGAATGCTCCTACACATCGAAGATAACGACGCGGATGCTGTGGCTTTTCGGGCTGCGCTCGACTACGCGGGCATTGCGGTCAGCGTCATCGTGTTTCGGATGGAGAACAAGCTCTGGCTTTTCTGAACAAGTCCGGAGCTTACGAACCAGCTCGGCGTCCGAGACTTATCGTGCTCGACCTAAACATGCCAAGAATCGATGGCTGGACGGTTCTTGCAAGCATCGCGAACAATCAAGATACGCACGATTCCGGTAGTGGTATTGAGCTCCTCTTGCCGCGACGATGACCAGGCGCGTGCGTTTTCTCTCGGAGCGCGGCAATACGTCATCAAACCTTTTGCGTTCGGCGAGTTGGTGGAGATTGCTAAATCGATTTGTGCCGATTTCCTACCCGCGGTGGCGTAGAAGTATCGAGCGTACTGATCGGGGCGAACCCGACGGTTTCTACAACTCCGCACTCGCTGAACTTCGCGCAAATCTCTATTTACACGAATAAATTCATCGCCAGGTAAGTTACCTTTGAACCCATTCTCATAAGCCACCTATTTCCGAAGCCCATGTCTTGGCGACAATCTATCCCGTACTTCTTAGTCTGGACTAGACCTTGTTTAGACTGAGCTTCGGCTATAAGCTAAACTACACTACCGAAACAGATTGAAGCGGAGGCCATATGGCAAACCAGCAGTACCGAGTCAGTGTGCCTCTTCGGGGCGTTGCCGTGGAAGCGAGAGACATTGTGACTATCCCAGAGGGAGCAAACCTAAGCGTTGTCGGGCGTTCCGAAGGTCAACACCTTGTAACCGTACGTTGGGCGGGGCGGGCGTTGCTGATATTCGAGCAGGACCTTTTCGAACGTACAGTCGAATGCAATGGCAGTCGTCCCGAATAGCCGCCACGTTTTCTTAGACCCGGCTCCTCACGCGGCTGCTGGCTTTTGATCTCAGACTCCAGTTCGCCACGCTGGCGATTCTGCGGCCGATGAGGCACGGAATCTGAAAAGAGGGCGGTAGCAAAGCCTTACTTATGCGTACGTAGCAATAGCGTGATCCGCGGCATTTGCCGCCATCGGCGGTACCATGGATCGCGTGAACTTTCAAGAGCAGCTACAGACAGCCGCAAACGACATGAAGACCGCAGAGACCCGCCTATTGAACGCTGGCTTCTCCTCAGATCACTGGGTATTCATCAAACAATATGTTCAGGCGTGTGTTTTTCACTTCCAACTTGCTTATGCAACAGCTTTGTTGGAAGCGCCTCGTGACTAGTAGAAGCTGAGCGCGGTTCTTCTAAACGCTTAGCCCTTAGGGCGCGCCTTGCGGTGCGCACTAGCTCCTAGCAAGTGAAGGTAATGGTCGCGGCCGGTGGGCTCAATTGAGCATGGCGGCCTTCCGAAAAACCCTAGCTGAAATCGCATTCAAACCATTCAAATGGCTGTAAGATTTAGATGCTTGGTGTCTTAACCCAAACAGAGCGAGTCAGGGTCGCCGTTGAACAGACCATCATTAACGTCCGACAAAGCACAGAACTCTGTCAGATGAGCCTGGCCCAGTGTCAAAAATTACTCGATTTGCTTGTTCGTAGCAAAGAGGCGATCACGCGCAGCCGAACACTCCTCAATCCCACTCAATCAAGGGGACAAGGCGGCCATCGGAGGTAGGCCGCCCTGCTCGTTGCCGATGAGCGGGTCTCTCGTAATGGCCAAACTCATCAACGGTGATTTAGGGAGATCGTAGCATCACCGAAAGCCACTATGCACGCACTACTTGATTAAACTTTTAAAACCTCGTCGTCGAGTGAGCGGCCTTGGGAGATCATGATGCGCGAAATAACAGCCACGTGCGGTCTTGCCAGAAAACGTTAGCTTGCATCGAGGACTGAGACACTTCGGAGGTATGAACACCCTGCCTGCGGAGATGCCACGAATGCTGGCAGAAGACGTAATCGGCCACTTCTGAGGCCGCCACGAACTCTGATTCTCGAAACTCCGTTCGTGTAGGCAACGAATCTGAATCCTCTATGCTGGGTATGTTGTCCGCAGCTGAGGCGGAAGCGATCGGGAGCGGACCGGCAATCACAGGATGAACATCTTCTATGCACTATCAAGAGCACGACCTTACCGCCGTCCCCGGCGAATCTCATGGTGGATCAGGGAACCTGCGTGCACTCGCATCCGTCCTGGGCCTGGCTCAGCTCGGGTTGGGCATCACCTTCGGTTTTCTCTCGTCGGGCACTCTCTCCGCCCAGGATTTCAGTCTCAGTCCAACCAGGCCGACCGTCGCCAACGGCGCTTCTATTCAGGACAAGGGCGTTCTCCAGGTTGAGACCGGCTACGATGCTTACCCGCAGCGTGTTCCCGGCAACCAGCAGACGGTCGCCGTCTCGCTCTCTACGCTCCCCTGGAACGGCTGCGACTCGATTTTGGATGGTCTGCCTTCAGCCATCAGGAGTCCGAAGACGGAACAGCCAGTGGCGTCGGTACCATCCAGGTCGGGGGCAAGGTTGTGCTTTTCAAGGAGAACTACCACCGGGCGGCGCCAGGGATTGCCGTCCAGTATGAGGCCGAGCTTCCCGCGGCTTCAAATCGGGTGCTGCAAGGTTTCGGTCAGCAGTTCATTCTGCTCTTGAATCATCACTACGGCAGGAACGGCATTCTCGACGTGATCGTAAATGCCTCATTGGTACAGTCCGACTGTCAGACGCCAAAGGGATGCAGCTACGGCGGCCAGCAGTCGTTCGCCCTCAGCTACCACCTTCAGAAACACACACGTCTGTACGCTGAAGTCTTCGGGCAGAACAATTCTCAATCCAATACCCCGCCAGGCACCTATGCCTTTGGCGGCTTCTATCATCAGTTCAGCGATTCGTTTGGGCTCGATGGCGGCATGCGCTTTGGACTGACGGACCATTCCGCCAGTGTCGGTACGACGATCGGGCTGGTGTTCGGGAAGCGAATGCATCCGAACCCGGCATCGCAGCGACATCGACTGTGAACGAGCAACTTCGGTTTCAAAGAGGTGTTCTGATCATGAGGAGAGGAGTTGGCGTCGGCCATGTTCTCGCGCCGTGGCCGTTCCTGGTCTTCAGCTTCATCGCATTGGCAGGCGGAGCGCTGGCGTGCCCCTCTTTGGGAACGGCACGCGGGGTCATGGTGGCCTTCGACGCCGCTGCCCTTGCCTTCCTGATTTCGTGTGTGCCCCTGTTTCGGCACGAACCTCGGCAAATGCGCGAGTCTGCACAGAGAAATGACGCCAATCGCGGCTTTCTGCTGCTGATTGCCGCCGTGGTCACCGGCGTCATCATGATCGCGGTGGGAAGCGAGCTTGCGCAGAAAGGTCGTCCTCAGCCGCTGGATGTGATCCTTGTGATCGGCACCCTGTGTCTGAGCTGGCTGTTCAGCACTCTGGTCTATGCATTGCACTACGCGCACCTGTTCTACACGCGCAGCTCCCAAGGTGGGGACAGCGGTGGAGTCTGCTTTCCTGGAACGGAGGAGCCGGATTACTGGGACTTCGCCTACTTCTCGTCATGCCTCGCCATGACTTTTCAGACCTCCGACGTGGACATCAAGTCAGGGACTTACCGCCGCACCGTCATTTTTCATACCAACTATGAGCCCGCGAATACCAGCTTTAGCAAAGGCTGCACCGAACCCGCCGATCGAAGCGTGCGAGGAACTTACCCGCACCAAAAAGACTAGTAAGAATGTTCCAGACAACCGGGAAGAGCTGCCCGCGCATTTCCGGCAACTGGGTTTGACATGCCGAGCTACGGTGTTAATGGGTTCCTCAATCCAGACTGTTGGCCACTGAAGGGAGTTAGCGGTGGAATCGGATTAGGAATGATCGAGGGCGTATTCTTGTGCGTCGTGGTTGTGGATAAGACTAATTGCGTTTGGCAAGTTGGACTGAACCCCATTTCTGAGACACTTTCCAGTGGCACTCTTTGCAGCGAAAGGAGTTGCAAATGGGAAAGAGACGGGTGGGAAGGTATCCGCTGGCATTCCGGCAGATGGCGGTGGATCGCCTTCGCAAATGCGATAACGTGGTCGCGCTTTCAGAAGAACTGGGCGTTTATCGACGTCTGCTCTACAAATGGCGACAGCAACTGGAGCCGCCGGAAAATGACGGTATCGCCGCTCCAGATACTCGGGAGTTCACGCTTACAAAGGAGATCTGTCAGCTGAAGCGCCTGCTGGGCGAGAAGATTCAGGAGATAGATTTTTTCAAAGGTGCCTTGCAAAAAGTCGAGGCTCGACGCCGGAACAACGAAAGCACTGGCGCGAGGGCATCTACGACCAAATCCGGGAAGTGATGTCAATGCAAGGCAAGCTGAGTGTTGAACGGATGTGCGTCCTGAGTGCGGTAAGCCGCGCCGGCTTTTATCGATCGCTTCATGAGCGGGAACCGGATTTGGAAGAGATGGAACTGCGATCGGCGATTCAAGCGATTGTGATTGAACACAAGCTTCGCTATGGCTATCGTCGAGTGACCGCGGAACTGCGGCACCGAGGATTTTTGGCGAATCACAAGCGTGTCGTCCGCCTGATGCGGCTGGATAACCTTCTCGCTCTAAGGCGTTCGGCGTTTGTCGCCACGACTGACTCCGACCACGAACTGCTTGTACATCTGAACCTAGCCAGCCGGATGCAACTCAACGGTATAAATCAACTGTGGGTGGCGGATATCACTTTCGTCCGCCTGCAGCAGGAATTCGTCTATTTGGCAGTGATTCTGGATGCCTATTCTCGCAAGGTGGTCGGCTGGGCACTGGATCGATCCCTGGCCGCGCAACTCGCCATTACCGCTTTGCAGAACGCGATCGCCAGTCGGACTCCCGCGCCGGGCTCGTACATCATTCCGACCGCGGGATCCAATATGCATCCGCCGAATACGGCAAGGTCTTGGACAAGCATCAAATCATTGCAAGTATGAGCCGTCTGGGAAATCCATGGGACAACGCGAAATGCGAGAGCTTCATGAAGACTCTGAAGTGGGAAGAAATTCACGCAAACGAATATCGCGGGATTGAAGATCTGCGCAACAATGTCGCAACCTTCGTGGACGTGTATTACAACACGCAACGGCTCCATTCGGCGTTGGGATACAACACGCCGGAGCAGTTTGAGGCAACACTCGTCCGCGGCACTGCTGGCGGAAATGGAGAGTTGAGTTTTTCCAGGCATCGGGAGATCTTTCAATCCGATGTGCCCACGAAAAGAAGCCGCCCGAAGGCGGCTTCCCGAATCATCGTCTTGATGAGTCTCCGACTGGCTATTCCTCGCCGGGTTGGTCTCCACCAGAGCCCGACTCCGCTTCACCAGCCTCACTCATCTTAAAATGTGGCAGGATTTCAAGGAAGAAGAAATAATCGAATGGCAAGTGTGTTCATTGCGATCTGTCTCAGCTAAGGGGTTCAGTCCAAAATACCGAAATCACTAATGCTCAATTTGAGTCATCCTCGACCATCGCGACTTTTCCTAAGTAATAAAACATCTACCCGAGCGCCTATATGACGATATGAGCGAGAATTGCGACAGAAGACGCTATCTAACGGAGAATATCGCCAGAACGGTCGCCAACACACATACGGCAATCCGGGAGAGAGATGTCGCAATGGCGGAAGGTAAGGATCTAATCCCATACAGACTGGCCATTGAAGAAGCACGGCAGTTGGAACGGGAGGCCTTCAATGCGCTGGCCCGCGACAAAAATCAGCATCCAATTTAACCAATGCTCAAATTTGAGCCCGGTCGCGCTACGCTGTTGTTGTGCAAAATTGGGAATATCAAGTCTACGCCAGCCACTTGGATCCCGCTGAACTCGTCATTATCCTGAACGAGTCGGGCGTGAAGGATGGGAGCTTGTCGCCATGGTTCCTATCACAGACTACTACCCACCGCATCTTATAGAGCCGTTAGATGCTGCACCGAGTTCCGATGCAGCCGAATCACCCGAAGTCGTTCCCGTGGAAGCGTTCAGTATGTCTTCAAACGACCAATCGAGGGGAAATAGGTGAATTATGCACTTGACAAAGCACACGGTGATAGTTCAGTAGGTGACAGGCCGGACCGTTTGTAAAAGGATCGGGCTGCGCTGAGACTCAAAGTAGCGGGTATCAATTCCCACACAAGGTGGTACGCTTAAGTCCTCCCTACCCCAGCCCGGTTCCGAGAGAAACGAGGCACCGAGTGCCATCTTCCACAGCAGCGGCATTCGCTACGTGCCAGCAATGCAGCGAACTTGATAACCGCCTTTCTGGTCTAACGGAGCAACTCGCAGGTGCGACTGATCGGCTTGACGCTTTGGTCCAAACGCACGCTATTCAATTTTCTACTGCCCTTGCGGATTTTGCCAAAGTGCAGGACCGCGAATTCGCTGGTGCCCGAGCAGCAATACGAGAAGCGCGATGGCTTTGTAATCAGGCGCGTGCTGAACTTCAAGAGCATCGGGCTGAGCATGGTTTTTAGCGTTTGATGCGCTTTTCCTCTTGGCCTTTGTTGGTTGCGCCCCTGGCCTCGGCATATCCTTGCTCGGCTTGGACCTTCAGCGCGAGGCGTAGAACCTCATCGGTCTTGAGCGCGATGTAGGTGTTGTCGCCGGTGCGTGGCATTACCGCTTCTGTTTTGGCGGCGCATTTGCCGCGATACCCTCTCGGCTTTCGAGAATCCTGCCCAAAGCATCGTGCATCGCTTTTAGGTGTTCCCATGACATGGTGATAACTGCATGATCCTGGACAATTGGCTTATCATCTTCGTTGACTACCTCTCCTAGGTTGAGCGATACGTCGAAGGAGGTCATGCCGACGCCTGTGCTATGTGCTATTGCAGTAGATCCGCCTAAACTCCGGAACCTTTCGATGGTCTAGGATCGCCGACATTATGAGGTGTGGGTTTGCCTATTTCCATTTACGTCCAGCTTCCGTTAGTGTGTGAGATTCGAAGCGATTCATGCCGCGATCATTTCGGAGCAAGCATGTTCCGGAGCAAGCGCGGCATCGGGTAAGCTTAAAAAGCGCGCGTTAATTCCGACCATGTTCCTGCCGGGCGGCGACATATCCGAGACAGACTTTCACGCATTGAGTGCTCTGCCGGTAGCCATCTACATGACGGATGCAGACGGTACGGCTTACTTACTTTAACCCGGCCGCCGTGGAACTATCCGGCCGCAGGCCTCAAGTGGGTATAGACAGATGGTGCATAAGCTGGAAGATCTATCGGGCCGACGGAACGTCTCTGCCCCATGAGCAATGCCCGATGGCGCTAGCGTTGAAGGGCGCTGAAGTGCCCGCCGGCGTGGAATGCATCGCGGAGCGGCCGGACGGAACACGCTTTTGGTTTATGCCTTATCCCGCCGTGCTCCGCGACACCCAAGGCTGTATTGTCGGTGGCATTAACCTACTGATCGACATCACGGATCGCAAGAATGCGGAAATGGAAGCGAGTGAGCAGTTCCGCACTATTGTCGAAACCACGCCCGAATGCGTGAAAATCGTTGCGCCGGACGGCACGCTGCTGTTCATGAATCCATCGGGCTTGAGTATGGTCGGCGCTCCATGTGCGGAAAGGGTAACCGGTAAAAGCATTTATGACGTTATCGCGCCGCAAGACCGGCAGCGCTTCCGCGACTTCAATGACGTGATTTGCGGAGGTAAGAAGGGTACCTTACAATTCGAGATCATTGGACTAATGGCCAACGGCACTACATGGAAAGCTATGCCGCCCCATTGCGGCATAGTGACGGAACCACCGTCCAGCTTGCCGTAACACATGATATAACCCACCGCAAACGCGCGGAGCGTGCCGCGCTCCTGTTGAGTGCGATTGTCGATTCATCGGACGATGCCATCATCAGCAAAGACCTTGATGGCGTGATCACCAGTTGGAACAAAAGCGCAGAACGGCTTTTTGGCTATACGACAGACGAGGCAATTGGTCGAACAGTAGCCAGTCTCCTTATCCCGGATGATAGACAGGACGAAGAGCCCGACATTCTCGCGCGGCTCCGGAAGGGTGAGCGCGTGGATCATTTCGAGACCGTGCGCCGCCGGAAAGACGGCTCGTTGATCGATATTTCGCTAACGATTTCACCTGTGAAGAATGCGCAAGGAATCGTCATTGGCGCTTCCAAAATCGCCCGCGACATCACGGAAAGCAAGCACGTTCGGTTGGCACTCATCGAGAGTGAGGCGAGGTTCCGGCAGCTTGCCGATACATGCCGCAGATAGTATGGACGGCGCAGCCCGATGGCGACGTTGATTACTATAACCAACGCTGGTACGAATTCACGGGCTTCAACCATTCCGGGTCTGCCGATGCCGTCTGGGAACGCATCCTGCATCCCGAGGATCTCCCACGATCCCGTGACGCCTGGTATGCCTCCGTTCATTCAGGCACACCCTACAACATTGAATACCGGCTTTTCGCCAAACGCGAAAACCGGTGGCAGTGGTTCGTTGGGCGCGCCGTGCCGGTCCGCGACGCAGCCGGAACAATCGTGAAATGGTTCGGCACGTGCACCGACATTGACGGACTGAAATGCATCGAAGACGAGCTGCGGCGCGCCAACGAGGATCTTAAGCAGTTCGCGTTTTCGGCGAGCCATGATCTTCAGGAACCGTTGCGCAGCATCAAAATTTACAGTGAGCTTTTGGTGAACCGGTACGAAGACAAGCTTGATGGCCAGGCCTTGAAGTTCATGAAATTCCTACGTAATGGCGCAACACGCATGGAAACGTTGGTGCGCGATCTCCTGGCTTACAGCCAAGCGACGAACTCCGAGGATCCCGTAGAGATCGTGAATGCGAACGAGGTGGCTAAAACGACACTCGCAAATCTAGCAGGTGCTATAGCCGAAACCAACGCTCAGATCACAATTGGCCCGTTGCCCTCTCTGCCGGTAAACGGCACGCATCTGCAACAGCTATTTCAGAACCTTATGGGAAATGCCATAAAATATGGCAGCCCAGAGAGAACGCCCATCGTGCACCTCGCTGCGGAGCGGCAGAACGCGCACTGGATTTTCTCAGTTTCTGATAACGGTATTGGAATAGATCCTGAGTATAGGGAGAATATTTTTGGGCTTTTCAAGCGTCTGCATAATAGCAATGAATACTCGGGAACCGGCATTGGATTGGCCATCTGTCAACGAATTGTGGATCGGTACCATGGGCGGCTTTGGGTCGAATCCGAGCCCGGACGAGGATCCATCTTCCGCTTTACACTCCCGATCTGAGGAACGGTCTACCCCGGCTCGCAGCCATGTGCTCATCGTCGAAGACAATGAAGCCGACGTCTTCCTGATTGAGGAAGCGATCGAGGCAGCCAAACTGCGGCTCTCTCTCCACGTCGTAAACGACGGTGATCAGGCTGTGCGATTTTTCGATCGGGCGGACGCCGACACCGCTGCACCCTGTCCTGCCCTTGTTATTCTTGACATCAATCTACCTAAGAAACAAGGCGGCGACGTATTGAAGCACATGCGCGGGAGTCGGAGATGCGGAGAGGCCCTTGTCATCGTGGTGTCTACATCTGACTCCCCGCAAGATCGTGCGCAGATGAAAAGCCTAGGCGCGAATGGATACTTTCGCAAGCCCTCGGCCTACGATGAGTTCATGAAACTCGGCGAGATTGTGAAGGCTTTGCTCGGCGAGACTGTTCTCGAATGAAAATCAATGGTACCCATGTGCCTCGCAACCGATTCTTCTCGATAACGGTCAGGATCGGCGTTCCCGAGGCGCAACCGACTCCCACAAAGCCGACCGCTTCATGCGATAATGCGCCATCCATGAGGGATTAGTAAACATATCGCCGTCACCGGCGACTAAGGCGGACCGACGTGCGGCCCAGTTTCGGCTACCTGTATGCTCCCCCCGACGTGCCCCTCGGAAACGCATCGAATGCCGCCGAATCTTCATCTCCACCCAGTGTTGATCAGTCCAAAACAATGACTCGAATGCCGACCCAAATGTTAGAGTCAATCCCATATTGCCGCCTCTTTCGTGGCAAAGCTTTGCCGCTCTAGGAACTCCTCCACCTAGCAAACGACGAATGACCGCCAAGATGCAGTTGGAAGTGAGTGCGACAGAAGCTACCGATGGAGACTCCCTCGCGTGCTCAACTAGGTTCACGACACCGGAACCGGGCGCTTTCTTCCTAACACTGATTGCTCCTAACGTGCGGAATTCAGGGTTTGAGCCAAGCAGCCCGGCCCGTTTCCAGGCAAACGCAAGCGTCACTTTACAGCAAGTTTATGCCTCCATTTCTTAGAAAGAGGAATCACAATGGAATATGAAGATTTAGCGAAAGCAGAACCCCACCCAGGAGCACGACAGGAGCACAGGGAGGGTACAGTGGCACGGAGCATCGAACAGCAAACTGCGAAGCTTCCTTCCGATCTATTCTTGTGGGCAGCGTTTGGCTCAATTGGCGGGTCGCTGGCCTTTAAACTCGCTGGCAAGGATCATGCAGCGTTGTTCGTTGGGCAATGGGCGCCCACGTTCCTGCTTCTGGGTGTGTATAACAAGTTGGTGAAGTTGCACGGTTCCGAGGGGGCCTAAGTCATCACACGATCGCGAGCTGGCATGGATTCCCTAGCGCTCGAACTTGACGTCTGTTGCGCCTACGTTGAAACTGGCATCCGGCCGCCGCTAAACAGTGATAGATCCACGCTGGTCGCCCAGCGTAGAGTAATGGTTGACACTCACGCTCGACGGATTAGCAAACGGTACGCCGTTTTACGCGATTTATCGGGCCGTAACTCGTCCGGTTTTTAGTCACCTTCCGTTAGTGCGAGGAAACATCTAGCGCATCCCGTGGACGACCGCTATTTTGACAGTTGATTTAACAGTTCGTCGGCTATTCGGGAATGTTCATCTTCCGAAGTAAAACGCGATACCGGCCATCAGAACGAATTGGTCGAAAATAGGCCGGATCTTTAGCGAGTTCACCCAAAACCAGTGCCGGTTCACGGCTTTCTCCAGCCAATAGAAGACTTCGTTCGTCTGCCCACGGCCCAGGTAAAACCAGACGGCGTTTCCCGCGCTTGCCGTCTCCGTCATCGAGGAGGCACGCGCTTGCCAGATCTGCATCAGATTCCGGACTTCTTCCGGTTTGTCGAGCGCGCATAGACGTGCCCTAGGGCGCCCAGGTTGGGGCCCTCCCAAAGCTGCGTTGGCTGGGAACGAAGAGCGTCGATCGCATCGGAATACATCCGTTTCTCGGCGTAAGCGTAGCCGAGGTAGAGGTGCGCCAGGGCAAAGTTCGGATCGAGTTGAATCGTCTTGTGGAATTGATCGATGGATTGGTCGTACTGGCGCAAGTAGTAATAGCACAAAGCAACGGCATTGTTGATTCGCAGCGACAGCGGATCCAGCTCGTAGGCGCGCCGGACTTCCCGCAGGGCCTCCTGGAGCCGCCCGAGGGGTGCGATTTGAGTGATGCCGAACGTACTATGCGTCGCCGCGTCTTCGGATTCGCAGCCAGGGCTCTCACATACAGGCGCTCCGCCTCCGCCCAGTCATAATCGTGGGCTCCTTTAATCCATGCGAGTGCCGCGGCAGCTTCAGACGATTCGGGCTCGATCTTCAGCGCTCGATAAGCGGCGGCGCGAGCCTTATCGATTTCCTCTTCCTCGTCGGCGTAGACGTACCGCGAGGACCGGGCTGTTGCCAGACCCGCCCAGGCCGCGGCAAAGCGGGGGTCCGCTGCAATCGCCTGCTCGTAATAACCGATCGCCGTGCGAAGCGATTTCGGATCCAGTCTATTTGTGTAAAACCGGCCCAGCAGGTACGAATCAAAAGCCTGCACATTCCGCGTCTGAATTGGATGGTCTTGTCCCGGCGCCGATCCGGGACGCAGAACGGACACCACTGCCGAAACGACATCGTTCCGCAACGCAAATAACTCAGCCCCGGGGCGTTCCCAGGATCCTGACCATCGCTGATATCCATCGGCAGTCCCAACAAGTTGCACGGTCAGCCGCAACTCCCCCTCATCTCTGCGGAGGCTGCCTTCGACCACGGCGTCTACGCCAAGCGTCTTTCCGATCTCTCGCACATCCGCGGCCTTGCCTTTGTAGGTGAAAGCGGAAGTGCGTCCAACTACCTGAAGCCGGGTCTGCCGCGCTAAAGCACTCGTCACTTCGTCCGTGAGGCTGTCGCTGATGTACTCGTCGCCGGAATCGGCACCACGGTTGACAAAGGGAAGAACAGCGACCGATCAATGGGGCCGCGCCGCGCCGGCTGCAGAAAGCGCGCCGCAAACCCAAAAGCCGCGAGTGTCACAATGCTCGCCGCCAAAATCCATTTCAGGGTTCGTCTAGCGCGGCCAGTGGCGGTAGCGGTTACAAGCGGTCGGGGCGCAGAGATACCCAAGATTGGCACAGCAGCAAAAAAGCGGGACGTAACTGCCTTTGGGCACGTCGATTTGCATGCGGCTTCGCGTCGCTTCGGTTGCATAATATTCCCGCAGGCGGTCCGCAACTTGCTGGCGTGCACGCGTACAGTGGGGTCGGTCCTTGGATCATAGCCCTCGGCGCGGCCAAACACGTCGATGCCGATGCTGTACTCCTTTACAGTGTCCTGCTGACCTGCGACGGTTCGCTCCACGATGACGCGAAGAAAGCGCCGAAGGCGATCGGAACTGCTGAAGGCGCGGCTCGCCAGGACGGCCTCTAGGTGCTCCAGAATTTCCTCCCGGGGTACCTGCGGAACATCCTCCTGCACGGGTTGAGACATTCCTCCCTCCAGCCTCCAGAGTACATGAATGGGCCGGTATGCGGGCCGCTACATGCCAGGGAAAGCAGGGGCTAATTACTGTAAGTAACAGCCGGTTATTTACCGCAATGCACTGCCAGGAACGGAAAAAGGGCACGCACCATCGGAGAGGAAGCATAATCCGATGCAATTTCTCAAGGGCCTATTCTGCGGCTTCACTTTGGCGGCATTCTGCGTTTTGGCCGCGCGGCGGCCAGAGGCAACGGCTGTTCACGCAATCTTCGAGCCAGGAGCTCTCAAGAAGAGAACGTGGACCGTTTCCGAGCGATCAGTTTACCGTTGTGGACCACCATGAACTGACCGGCCTACGAATTCATTTGCCGTCGCCGGATTGCGTTGTTCCCGTCTCGGAGTGCCAGGACCTGGAAATTCTGAACCAGCTCGATGGCTTCAATGCCCTTATCGTGACCAATGACGTTCGCGACTCACATGGTTTGCGGGTGGAAGAGAGCGGATCGTTTGCCGCCTTGCGACGGACCGGCGCATCGCGGTACGGGCGTGACGTTCGGAAAGCTTTGGTCGAGTCGCGCGAGGTGGGATTTAGCGGAGCATCCTGCATTGCGGCCGCGTCAGTGTTCACAACCGAGAGTGTGACGGTGGCGCTAGAAGCAAAGCAGATCCGGGATCAACTCAGTCAAACTGCCGTGCCCTCCGCCGATTTCGAATTGTTGCCGGATGGGAATCGGGCGGTGTTTCCGGTGAACCAGTTGAGCAAGTATGTTTTCAATCAGCAGACCGGCGTGCAACCGCCGATGCTCACCCCGCTTCCTGCGGGCATCACAGGAATTTGCGACAACTGCGGTGCGAACCTGCTCAGCCTTTTGCAATTCACACCCGGAGCGGTAGGAACCCTTGCATTCGGTAAATACACTTGCTGCACTACGAAGTCCATCCAGGCGAGTACATTCCGGAGGTCGCGACCGCGAGCGGAGGATCGCAGCCAAGCGGATCGAATCAAGTCTACTTCAACCTGTTTGTACCGGCCGGGCGAAACCGCGAGGGGGTTGGCCGGTCGCAATTTTCGGACACGGCTCGGGCACGAACAAAAACGTGCAGCCGTTTGCGGTGGCCGGAGTGCTGGCGCAGCACGGGATCGCCACTATCAGCATCAACATAGCCGGCAATGGTCTCGGTCCACACTCGGCACATTGACGTTGACCCGAAACAATGGCACATCAGCAACAATCCCTGCGGGCGGCCGAAGCATCGACCAGAACGGTGACAACCGGATCGTGGAGGGCGAGGGGCGGGAGCATCCTACCGCGGAATTCTCGGCAGCCGCGACGGGCAGCGGCAAACTGTGATCGATCTAATGCAGCTGGTGAAGGGGAATTCAGGGCGGCATGGATATGAATGGCGATGGCAGCCAAGACTTCGACGCCGCACGGATTTACTACTTCGGCCATTCGCTGGGTGGTCATTATGGCGCCATGTTTCTGGCGCTCGAGCCCTCGGTGCGTGCAGGCGTGCTGACCGCGCCGGGTACACCTACTAGCGAACTCCGACTCACTCCGATGTTCCGCAGCGGTTCGATCGGGGCAATGCTTGCGGCGCGCCTGCCATCTCTGCTCAATGGGCCTGGGCCGAACAGACATCGGTGGAGTGCCGGTTGGGCCGCCACAGTTTGACGAGAATCTGCCAATGCGCGACGCAATGCCGCTGACTAACGAAGTGAATGGCGCCATGGCTATCCAAAAATTCATCGATGTTCTTGCATGGGTCGCACAGTCGTCGTCGGCAGCAGCATGGGCGTCTCATATTGATAGGGAGCCGCTGCAAGGCGTCCCACCAAAATCAGTAATCCTCCAGTTCGGAAAGGATATGAAGCCTCTGCCCAACCCGATGACGAACGCGATGGCGCGCGCGGGCCGCCTCGAACACCGGGTCGTCCTCTATCGTAATGATCTGGCGTTCGCTGAAAATCCAAGATGCGCCGAAGAACCCCCACTTTGCGCTAACCAGCCTGGCGTTCCCTGGCGGTCCTGAACATCGCCAGAGGTCTGCTCGAAGAAATAGCCATCTTTTTCGAGTCGGATGGAATTAGGATCATGCACCCCGCGCCGCGGCGGTTCTTCGAGGTGCCGGCGACGCTTCCATTCTCTGAGGACCTGTCTTATATACCCTAATTTTACGGAGCCGAGGGGGATGCGTGCAGGTCGCGCATGTCGTTGCGACCCGGAAACCGACTTTGCGATTTAGTCGTCTGTAGTCGTTAGCGTTGTTCGGGAGTGACTCGGCGACAAAGGTTGGGGCAAAGGGGCGAAGTAAATGCCGAGTCACTTTCGAAAACGAGACTAGAAGGAAGCTGCTGGCGGGGCGTGACGAGTATGGAGGTTCAAACGTCTTTTGGTACTGCTCCAGAACTCGAGACGAGCTTCGGTGTGCGCCCGGATGCCGGCTTGGCAGTGTCCGAACGAGCGCAGAAGGATGGACGTGAGAGGCGATAACGCAGTTGGACAGTGCAGAAGTGGGGAGATTGCGCCTCGAGACACACAACGGCGACCGCGCAGGAAAGCACGGGATCGAGCGAATTGTGATTACCAGGTTTAGGATGTGTCGAGCCGTTCGCATAGTAAGTGGACTTCACGGGCAGTAAGCCTGCAGCCGGTCTGCATCAAGTTTCCGCAGCGAGGACATTGCCACTTCGCCTCGCAAGAAGCTGTTACGAATGGTTCCTGCGGTTGCGGCTCGGAAGAAAGCAACTGGCGAATCAGAGCAAGGCTCCCGGAACGGTGCCGGTTGGCAAGGAATCCAAACTGGCGAATGCGCACGAAGCCGTGCGGAAGGACATGTTGTACGTAGCGCCGCAAGAACTCGGAGGCCGAGAGCGTCATGAGGCGCTGCTTGTTTCCGCCTGCATAATCCTTCCAGCGGAAAGTGACTTGTTCCCCATCAAAGGAGACCAGTCGGTGATTGCTGATGGCAACGCGATGAGTATAGCGGCCCAGGTAACGAAGGACCGGTGCTGGACCCGCCATCGCTTGCTTGACATAGACGACCCAGTGTTTCCGGCGCAGCGATTGAAGAAGAGCCCGGAAAGCCTTGGGATCTTTCAGCGGCCCGGTGGCGCCGCCGAGACTCAGCTTGTTTCTGCGATAGGCACGCTTCAATCCGTCGAGAAACTTGCCCCGAAAGACCCTCTTCAGAACACCGAGTGGAAGAAAGAAGCGGTACCGAGGTCGCACCCGATGACTGCGATCGGGTGCCAGGCCACCGACTGGCACGAGACAGTGGAGATGGGGATGAAGCCGCAGGTTTTGGCCCCAACTTTGCAGGATCGCCAGGAATCCGATCTGGGCGCCGAGGTGCTTGGGATCGGCTGCTACTTCCAGCAGCGTTTCTGAAACGCAACGAAACAGCAAGTTATAGAGTAGAGCCGGATTGCGCTGACACAGCCGGTTCAACTCGTGTGGCAGCGTGAACACCACATGAAAGTAAGACAGGCCGAGCAACTCTTGTTCCCGGCACGCAAGCCATCGCTGGCGTGCTTGCGCCTGACACTTTGGACAGTGCCTATTCCGGCAGGAGTTGAACGAGAGGGCCGACTGACCGCACCCGGAACACTGATCCAAATGGCCGCCCAAAGCCGGCGTGCGGCAACGCTCGATGGCGCGCAGCACTTTTAGCTGCTGATAGCTGAGCCAGGATCGGTTTTCGGCAACAAAGCGATCACCCTGCGTGCGGAGTAAGTCGGCCACCTCGACGGTGGGCCGGCTCATTCTGGTTTATGTAGCTTCCGTGAGCGCTCGAACCGTGCTGGGCCGGAGATGGGAATCCGTCCTAACGGATCTGTGGCTGACTGCAAGCGCTTGGGAGACACATGCAGATAACGAGTCGTCGCTTCGATATCCTTGTGGCCCATCAGGACCTGAATGGTTCGCAGGTCCGCTCCCTCTTCCAGCATGTGTGTGGCAAAGCAGTGCCGCAGTGTATGAGGTGTGACGTGCTTTTGGATTCCGGCTGTCCGTGCGGCGTGTTGCACGGCTTCCCAGATCACCTTGGGCGTGATCGGCTTGTCGGCCCGCCAGCCGTTGCGGGTGCCGGGGAACAGATAGGTCTTGGGACGCATCCAACGCCAGTACTCGCGTAATGTCGTGAGTAGCTTTGGATTGAGCGGAACTTCCCGGTCCACGCCGCCTTTCCCACGCTCGATGCGAAGGACCATCCGTCCGCTATCGATGTTGCTCACCTTCAGCTTGCACAACTCGCTTCGTCGCAGCCCAGCCGAATACATCGTCAACAGCATGGCGTAATGAAACAGGTTGCGTGCTGCATCGATCAGCCGGGACACTTCTTCCGGAGTCAAGATCGTCGGCAGCCGGAGTCTCTGCCGATTCGGATAGGGAAGGTCCTCCTTCATCGCCGGGCGTTTGAGTGTCTTCAAGTAGAAAAACCCCAGCGCCGCGATGTGGCTTACGACGGTACCCACGCCAAGCTTTCTTTCTTCCAACAGGTGGACCTGGTAGCGGCGGATATCGTCCGGCCCGCGTCGGTCCAACCGCGTCGGCGAGTAGCGCCTGAAATCTTCGACCACTTGCAAATAGGTACGCATGGTCGATTCGGCGAAGTTGCGGCGTACGAGCTCTTCTCGCATCCGCTGAATGAGTTTGGTCACAGAGATCTCCTTTCTCTGTGAGCGAACTTATCCGATCAGCACCCTCTTCCAAAACTGATCACGCGCAGCGTCCCCCGCGTCAGCGGCTTCGTTGTGTGCTGAGCATGTTCAGCAGCTTAAGGGTGAAAGTCCCTGCCCAACCTGATGGAGGTGAAGGGCTAGAGATGATGCAAGGGCTACCGCCGCGAGGCGGGGTCTGAAAGAAGCATGGATCAAATGTGCGAGTCGATGGACAAAAACCGGATACAAGGCGTTAGCGTCGGACGAGCGGGCAACTTACCGCGAAGTCCATATTCATCAAAGATGCGAAACGTAGATTCGGCGACTGTGCACAGAAGGCAGCTGAACTTACCTCAGGAGATCTGCTCCGTGTCGCGAAAGCGACTGAGATTGCCGAAAGGCAATTTGACCACGGGGCAGAAGTCAGCAGAGGGCATATTAGGTCATGTCGTCGGCAAGGCTAGTGAGGCACTCCAATGCCGAAAGGCGGAGTCAACAGATAGGCCAAGCCGGGAACGGTGGCTGAAGGCCCGAACGAGAACCGTGGCAAGTAGGACATGAATCTCAAGAGCGACAAGCGGCAGAATATCCAGATCGAACTGGACTTCTCTTCATTGCGAACGGGTGAAGCCTGCGGAACGGGAAGGGAAGAGACCGAATCGCTCTCGACGGCACATGACACCGAAAGCCCAGCCAGTACGAATCGATTGATGGAGGAAGTATGTGAGCGAGAAAACCTGAAGGAAGCAATGCGTCAGGTAAAGGCCAATAAAGGTAGCGCCGGAATCGATAGAATGACTGTCGGTCAACTGAGCGATTATCTGAAACAGCACTGGCCAGTCATCCGAGAGCAGTTGCTGAACGGAACCTACGAGCCGAAGCCGGTGAGGCGGGTGGAAATCCCCAAGCCGGACGGTGGGGTGCGAAAGCTTGGCATCCCGACGGTGCTGGATCGATTTATCCAGCAAGCGGTGATGCAGGTTCTGCAACGGCGCTGGGATCGGGCCTTCTCTGAAAGCAGCTACGGTTTTCGACCGGGGCGGTCCGCTCATCAAGCAGTGGCCCAGGCGCAGCAGTATATCGCCGGAGGTTACGGCTGGTGCGTCGATCTCGATCTGGAGAAATTTTTCGATCGAGTCAACCACGACAAATTGATGGGACAGATCGCAAAACGAGTTGGAGACAAGCGGCTGCTGAAACTCATTCGTGCGTTCTTGAACGCCGGAGTGATGGAGAACGGATTGGTCAGCCCCAGTGTAGAAGGGACTCCACAGGGTGGTCCGCTTTCGCCACTGCTCAGCAATCTCGTGCTTGATGAACTCGACCGGGAGTTGGAGCGCCGCGGACTTCGTTTCGTTCGCTATGCGGATGACTGTAATATGTACGTTCGCAGTGAACGGGCAGGTCAGCGGGTGATGAAGAGCATTACGCATTTCATCACACACAAGCTCAAACTCAAGGTGAATGAGGCAAAGAGTGCGGTAGCGCGACCGCAGGAGCGGAAGTTCCTCGGGTTCAGCTTCACGGCTGGTCCAGAGGTGAAGCGCGTTATAGCGCCGAAGGCTCTGGACCGGTTTAAGCAGCGAATTCGGGAAATCACACGCCGGGCCAAGGGCGTCAGTATCGAGACCACGATAGAAGAACTGGCCCCGTATATGCGGGGTTGGCGAAACTATTTCGGGTTTTGTCAGACGCCGGAAGTGCTGCGGTCTTTAAACAGTTGGGTGCGACGCCGACTGCGATGTGCGCTTTGGCGGCAGTGGAAAACTCCGCGGCGCCGCAAAGCAGCTCTGCTTGCACTCGGGGTGCGCCCGCGCCTGGCCAGCAGTATGGCCGGTAGCGGTCGTGGCCCCTGGCACCTGGCCCTACCCACACTCTACATGTGTGGCTTTCCAATGCCTACTTCAAATCGCTTGGCCTTCCGTCCTTGATCGCGGAGTGATGGCCTAACTTCTCGAACCGCCGTGTACGGACCCGTACGCACGGTGGTGTGGCAGGGGTCGGTGGGTGACCACCGCCCCTATGCCGATCTAGTCGCGAAGGGTTTAGGAACCCGGGCAAAATATCGTGATGCCACTTTGACGTAAAACGCGCATCTCTTTCTTATGCTGTGAGCGCGGTCGATCGGTCGATCCGTGGAATGCGACTACTGGCTCAGGTGGTTTTGTCCCGCGTTGCTTACCAGGGAACTGGCCGCAATCCGGCGTCGCGCGTGCGCGGAGTGAAATCGAGCTGCATCCCGGTCACCGCCGGGAAATGGTACGATTTGCCGAAAGGAAACTTGACACTTGATTATTGTTCGCAACAGTTTCATCGCCAAGCCAGGCCAAGCGGGCAAGCTGGCGGCTCAATTGAAGAATATGGCCAAAGCTGGGAACCTGCGGAATGCCCGCGTTCTGACCGACCTCGCTGGGACTTTAATCACGTGATTATGGAGCACGAGGTCGAATCGGCCTCTGAGTTTGAAGAACTGCTAACCAGGTACTCCTCGGACCCGCAGGCTCGCGAAGCAGCGAAGGGATACACCGACCTGTGGACCACCGGCCGCCGGGAACTGTTTCGAGTCGCTTGAACCAAACTGTCGTGTCGAGTTTTCGAGCCGTGCACGGCAGTTCTTGGCATGGCCTCTTTTCCAATCTGGGCTGTAGGGCTGAGCTTCTACTGTGTTGATCGCGGCTGAAGCATATCACGGGATTGCAAGCTTGTTGATGAATGCAGGTCCCCGCCGAACGGTTCGGCTTCACGTTGACGGGAAACGCGCTATCGGCGGTACTCTCTGCGTAATGCGACCGCTTCGGTATTCCATCAACGTCACATTGGACGGGTGCTGCGATCATCGTGCAATCTCCGCGGACGAAGACTTGCATCGTCACGCGGTCGAGAACCTCCAGCAGGCCGATGCCCTCCTCTTTGGCCGGGTGACTTACGAAATGATGGAGGCTGCGTTTGGCGGCCGCCGGCGCGAAGACGGGAGCGAGGCCCGATTGGATGGAACCCTTCGCCCAGACGATCGACGCGGCAAAGAAGTACGTCGTGTCGAGCACCCTGGACCGGGTCGACTGGAACGCGGAGCTCGTGCGCGGGGATCTGAAGACGGCCGTTCAGCAGCTCAAGCGGGAGCCGGGTAAGGGACTGTTCGTGGGAGGCGTGAAGCTCCCGCTGGCGTTGGCGGAGCTGGGATTGATCGATGAGTATGAGTTCGTGGTGCAGCCCCGGCTCGCGGGCCATGGGCCGACATTGTTCGCCGGGCTATCGAAGCATGTCGACTTGAGGCTCGTGAGCCGGCTGGAGTTCGGCTCGGAGGCGGTGGCGATGCGGTATGAGCCGAAAAAGTAGCCATTGGGCTTGTTAGCCCGAGTCGCTCAATTAGGTAAACATATCGCCATCACTCACGATCTATCGGACGTTAGTCGCCGCTGTATAGCCCGCTTTCCAATAGCTCCCATCCAAGCGGATCGGGAACAAACGCATAGATGCGAATACAGGCGACCGGTATCGGGAGGCAGAGACATCAGACTGGCGGAAACGAACCTTCTTGGCCGCGCGATCGTACTCAGTACGAAAAACGCTGGCCCCCGTGGTATCGTCGAGACGCTCTCCTGTACAACGAGCAATCCAGCCCTAGAATTTGCTCCGCGGTCACTTCAGCACGCCTGAGGCAAACTGCGCTACAGCCGCGTTCACCATTTGATTCTGTTCCAGGAGGCTGTAGTGTGCGCCAGAATTGATGGCTGCCGGCAACTGCGCCCTGGTAGCGATTGCTGCATCCGTTCGCTTCCCGCCGGAATTGTCGTGCTGTCCTGATTACCAACCAAATCAAAACCGGTGTGTTTACGTGCTGCAGAGCCGGTGTGGCGTCCCAGTGAAACATCGCGAGCGTGCCACGGGCCACCACGGCCGGCGAGGAACGGTATTGGAACTCGGACACGAAATCGATTTGCCCAAGGGTTTCGGACCCGCCGAAAGAACTGTGGGCGTTGTAAAGCTGGGCCAAGCCATTCTGATAGCTGAGCCAATTCAGGCACCGCACCACGGGCGCCAGCAGGATAATCGCATGGAAGTACAGGTTCCGCGAGGGGTTTTTGAAGTGCAAGCGAGAATCTCGCGTCTTTGGTGGTCCGCACTGGGGTTTGTGTAGGTCGTGTCCACCTGCACGATTCCGGCAGCTGGTGAGCCAAGAAGTCCGGCATAACAGACCACAGAAGGTCAGACTGACCATGCCCCCGATACTGTGTCCCACGAGCACAACTCGCTTGCCATCGGCCAGTTGCAACACGGTACGCAGGTCGGCGGCCCATTTTCTCCAGGGCAAAGTCCCGGTCCTTAGGCTGGGCTGACAAGCCGAGCCCAGGCAGGTCCCAAACGATCAGATGGAAGCGATTCGAGAGCTGACGCTTCGTGTAATACCACTCGGCGCTGCTGACGCCCCATCCATGGGTGAGCACCAGCGTTGGCGCTTTTGTCGGGCCGTACACTTCCGCATGGATCGTCGGGCCGTCCGGCCGTGTCAAGGTTCTCACGATTCCTGAGCGTGTGCGCTGTGGTTCGTCTTGGCCGTGTACAAACCCAAGCTCAACCAAGTGGCGGCCAAAGAACGCCACCAGGAGCAACAGTAGCCCCGGAAGCAACCATTTCCCAGGGTGCAGGATGGTGTGAGAAATCACTTTCTACAGTCGTGATGTGACGGGTTGCGCGATGTTCATCCGTTTCCGCCTGGTCCACAACCGTTCTCGCGCACAACTCGGCGTCTTCAACGCATTCGCCGAATCGCATTTGCAACGAGAGCTAATCCGGCTGCCAGGATTGCCAGAGAAAGAAGGCCCGGAACTAAATTGATCAGGAGTAGAATTGGAAGCAATGTCATGACCGGTCACAGTCGCCCGAAGTTTGTTTTTAGGATGGACGCGGTTTTACACTCAGAATGGTCGGTTTGTTTGTGCGGCTGCCATAATGACGTGCATGTCCGGATTTCCAAGCTTTGGTCCAGGAGAAGTGGAGCTATTGGTTAGCGCTGTCCGCAACGCACTGGAGCATCTGCGTGATGCGAATGAGCGTCTCGGGGGGCAACGATACACAGATGATCGAAACGGGGCAGCGATACACCGCCATTCTCGAGAAGCTGGAGCAGGTGGCGCAGCAGTATCGCGGATGACCTAGAAGGCGGACTTTCCTGGATGGTTCCCAGCCGTTCCGACAGCGCTGCCAGAGGCCCAATCGTCGATCACAGCACATCGACCCGGCTCAGTCGCGCCAGCAGAGTGCGGGAAGCTTCCGTCGACGCGGGCTACCGCCAGATCGCGGAAAAGTGCAGCCGCCCGTGGCGGCCAGGACCGACTCCATGTTGTTCCTAAAATGTAACTCTGACTTGTTCAGCATGGCGATACGCGCGGGTAGGTCATCTACTTGAATAACCACGCGTTTCCATCCATCGGCCGCTTGCCGGTGACCTGCCTTCCAAATTTGTTTTTAAACCCGCCTTCGGGCCGACCCCGTTTCCGCTCCCGCTCAAGCCGGGGCAACTGGCCTCATATTGCAGCTTCCCGATGCGATCACTCTGGGTTTATACCTGGGTAGATTTCCTCATGAATATCACGATCTGAAACATAGAGATTAGGCCTCTAATACTCATGAAATATAAAATAGTTTCTAAATCTGTACTCGCTGGACTCGCTCTCGGGCTGGTCCTCCTCATGACTCCCAGTTCCGTGAGTGCACAGGATGCTGCAAGCCAGCCAACCCAGAGTCAAAACACGCTATCGTGATGATCGCAGATTCAATCCTGGTTGGCTGGGCCTAATCGGACTTGCCGGACTGGCTGGTCTTCGACGTCGTGAACCAACGCCCACCGCACGACTTGCGTCCGACGTTAAATAGGCGAATCGAGCACCGCCTTTGAGAGTACCGGCTAGAGGAGCGGGGCGAGACAAGGCCTAAGGATTTGTCGCACGTGTTTCGCTCGCTAGTTACGGAGTATTTCATTGAGCCGCTTAGTTACGCGATCGGATTTCTTGGTATCTCAGCGACCGACAGATCAGCATGCGCTCCTTCGATGCGATTGGAGGGCGTGAACTTATGGACGCAATCGAGCGGCGCAACTCCTCCATCCGCGCAAGCCAACATAAACACAGTCGTTGCGCTTGAAGAAGAAGCACAACTTCGGCGTACCGTGGCGGATAGGGTTTCTGACTCAATCGCGAATTTCGTCGGCAGCATGCCCTTCGTGACTCTTCACTTCGCATGGTTTGGCGCTTGGGTCGTCATAAACCTAGGCGTACTATCGGGAAAATGGAAGTTCGACCCCTACCCCTTTGCTCTCCTTTGCATGCTAGTCTCTTTGGAAGGCGTTCTGCTTTCGACGTTTGTTTTGATTAAGCAGAACCGAATGAGCCAGCGAGCTGATCAGCGGGCGCCTCTAGGGCCTTCAGATCAATTTGCTCTCGGAGAAAGAGCTCACCAAGATTCTGCAGCTCCAGCAGTTGATTTGTGCACGCCTCGAAATTTCAGAGGCAAGCCAAGACCGAAGAAGTCGCCGAGCTCAGCTCTGCAACAGCAGTCGGGAACATTGCTCACGCAATTGATTGGAGAATGCCAAAGGATGTATAACTCGCGCAATAAGCGGCGCCAAAGACCTCGTGTCAGGGGTAATGAAGTTCGCGCGACGTACAATTTGTGCCTATTGTCGTCCCTTTGATCCACTCTTATGGCTGCCCTAGTTTACGATGTACTCGGTCCCATGTCACGGCGAACGCTATGACCGAATCAATCCAATTGCCGTGGGTATGAACCATTGTTTGTGCTGTGGTCCAGTCCTATGATGGTTCTCGCTATTCGCGAGCTACATGTGCGCCGGTCCGAATGGTAGAAGCCCGTTCGTTTGTCGGCTGCTGCGGCTGGACCGAGGCCCAGGCTCGCTACGTAACAGACTTTCCAACGATTGAGCTGCAGACGACGTTTTATCAAGCTCCGGCGATCGGCGTTGCCAAACGCTGGAGAGCCAAAGCGCCTGCCGGCTTCCGCTTCTGCATGAAAGCGTGGCAACTCATAACACACACGCCCTCAAGCCCCACATATCGCCGACTGAAATCGGGAGTCAGCTCAAAAGAGCAAGATCTTTACGGTAGCTTCCGTCCAACCGAGCAGGTCTGGTTAGCATGGGAGCGCACGCGGGAGATAGCCGACGTCTTGGACGCTCAAGTAATCGTGTTCCAGTGTCCTAAGTCTTTTCTGCCGACACAAGAAAGCACTCGCAACCTTACATCATTCTTTCGTCAAATCGGGCCGACTGACCGCACCTTTGTGTGGGAGCCGCGAGGAGATGACTGGTCCCCCCAACTTATCCGGGATCTATGCGCCGCGAACAACCTCATTCACTGCGTAGATCCTTTCAAAGCCGACTCTGTTTATGGGGATGGTCTCTACTGGCGCCTGCATGGCAAGACAGGGTACCGTTATCGCTATACCGATGACGATTTGGCCGAACTGAAAACTAAGCTTCAAGCCCGAGCGCGCCTGCCCGGCCCGAACTACATCATGTTCAACAATATCTACTCAAAGCAAGATGCTCTGCGCTTCTGCGGTGGCGTCGTACGCGCAGATGACGATTACACCCGAGAAGGTTCGTGATGGTGGATGTGCTCGCGATCGTGTTCAGCCTCGGGAATCGGTTTTGATCGTGGGACAAGAATTGAGAGCGAAAAATTCCGGCCCCGTTACGCAACAATTGCCCAGCGCTCCGCATCTCCTTTGTGCGAAGAACCGACTAATCTCGGTTTAGGCCACTTATCCAGTAAATGGCTTAGTTACATCACAGGCGAGGTCTACGGAGCGACAGGCGCCAAACACCCTTCTAACGGACAGCAGGCGTGTTTCTCTTGTGATCACGCTGGCGGAAGAAAAGTGAATTAGTTCAGGATGTCTATACTTATGCCGCAGGAAGGATCGCCTTCATCGAGCCCGAGCGTAACAAGCGGTTGCGCCACAAGGCCCAGCCTAGAATGCACCGAACGGCTCTTTCGGGGACCATTCGGCATTCGCTCACTGGCACTCACGGGTCTTTTCCTGTTGGCCTGCTTCTATACGCTGTACTTTGCTCGTGATTTCTTTCTGCCGGTCGCGTTAGCTTTGATTCTCAACTTCCTGCTGGCGCCGGTGGTTCTATTGGGCATACGCCTTCATCTGCCCAAAGCTTTCAGCGCAGCTCTCGTGATGGCAGGTGTATTCACGGCTCTCGGGGTCCTAGGCTATGAGCTTTCCTACCCCTTGACGGAATGGCTTGAGAGAGTTCCGGAATTGGGAGCAAGGCTGCAGGCCAAGGTAAAGCCTCTCCATCGATCAATGGAAAAGATTTCGAAGGCCAGTGATCAAGTGGAGGGATTAGCGAGCGTAAAAGCCACGAACCAACAGCCACAAAGGGTGGAACTGAAACGGGCAAGTCTGGTGGATGCGCTGTTTAGCGGAACATCGAAACTGGTCCTTAGCTCGCTGGTGATGATGGTGTTGCTCTTCTTTCTGTTAGCCTCCGGAGATCTCTTTCTGAAAAAGCTGGTGCACGTCCTACCTACCCTGTCCGATAAAAAGAAAACCATCCAAATAGCGCGTGAGGTAGAAGAAAGCATTTCCCAATATCTGTTTACGATTACGCTCATCAATGCAGGCCTGGGCATAATTAGCGGTCTGATCTTCTGGGCCTTTGGCTTGCCGAATCCAGCGCTTTGGGGTATGGCGGCCGGGGTTCTGAATTTCATTCCCAGCGTGGGTTCGCTAAGTGTGGCGGCCATCGTTACGGTGCTGGCTGTCATCACATTCCCTTCGTTGGCCTATGCCTTGTCCATACCGGCCACGTATCAGGTTTGACGATCACAACGGGAACCTTCGTCACTCCGCTCGTCATGGGCCAAAGATTGACGTTGAATCCCGTAATGATCTTTTTGGGCCTGAGCTTTTGGGCATGGTTGTGGGGAATTCCCGCGAGCGCTGTTGGCCGTCCCAATGCTCGCTATGTTCAAGATCCTCTGTGACCACATCGAACCGTTAGCTCCGGTCGGTGAGTTTCTAGGCAATTAGCATTCCATGTACCGCGATAGGCCACTCATCACCATTAGGCGTTTGCCGAATGCTCCGAATGCCGGTTCGAATTTCAGGAAGCTACGTCTTGGAGGACGGGAACGGTGAAATAGACGCGCCTGTCCGGATCGAGCATATGACCGCGTACTCTCGTGCGGTTTCGACCAAAGAGCCGGTAAGCGCTCTTCACGCTGGCGCAACTCTTCTTCGGCGCGACGGCACTCTACGAAGGAGACAACGCTCGGCGTAGATTTGGTGCAGATTCCCTGCCACAGTCGATTTTCACCCTCTAATAAATGTGCTCTCCTTGCAGAGAAGACCCCTGACCTAGTTCACGCCAGGTGATTGAATGAGCTAATGATGCAACTACTTATTCCCAAAGCTTTCTACGATCATCTGGATGAAGGGCTGGACCTCTTTGTAGGCTGTTTGGGTTTTAAGATTGTTCATCAAGATGAAAATCTCGTCGTGCTGAGAGCGATGGTCCGAACGCATACCTAGTTGAAAGAGCGGAATACGCCGCAAAGGATCGACCGGAGCTATTGAGACCGAAACAAGCGATAAAAACGTCTCGCCTTGGCCGCACTAGATGCTGAGGTGGATCGATGACTACCGTCACTCGGGGGTTACTGCAGGAGCGTTCACGCCGGGGTGGCTGCTCGCCTGCGCCAACGCTTCGGAATTCCTGCGGCATAGCGATTCGGGGCTGGTCGCCTCGCAAGACTTCGGGTGATATGGGGGCCGGGGATATGCGTCAGTAAATGGGAGAACATTCTAAGGGAAGGCACGAGTCTCTCGGTCCGGTTCCACTGCATAAGAGGATTAACTTGCGATTGCATCTAATCAACCCAAGCGATACCGCTTTCGGTACCGCCGTTATCACGCCGCGTTGGCTGTTCGTTCTGGCCGCAGCTACGCCTGAGCAGTTTGGTGATCCCATCCTGTGTGACGAAACACTGGAACCGCTGGATGTGGATACCATTGCGGCTGGCGATATCGTCGGCATTGGCATCCATACGGGGAATGCTCTTCGAGGCTATGCGATCGGCCGTCTGGTGAAACAGCGAGGCGCGTTTGTGGTTTTTGGGGGCATCCACACCACGCTCTATCCGGAAGAAGCTTTCGAGCGAGGTGCGGCGGATTGCGTGGTTCGCGGAGACGGAGACATGGCTTGGGGCCAAGCTCTAGAGATCACGCGCGAGGCGCTGCGCAGCGTGTCTATGAAGGCGGCCGCGTGGATGCCGGCGACTTCAAAATGGCGCGCTGGGACTTGCTGGACGCCTCCAAATACATGTGGGCCTCCGTCCAAACCGTTCGCGGGTGTGCGAAACATTGCTCTTCTGCTCTGTGTGGCGGACCGACGGCCAACGTCCGCGGCAAAGGCCTTCGGACCCAGTGATCGAAGAAATCGTCCAACTCCGGCGCCGAGGGTTCCGCTTCATTGCACTTGCTGATGACAACTTCTACCCCGTTCCCTCACCGACATTCAACTGGCGGAACGGCAAAACAACCATGCGAGGGTGGCGACCGTTGAAAGCCATTCGTGCAGAGCGATTCGAACTCATGGAGCGCTTGGCCGAGCTTCCGAAAGGGATGGTGTTTTTTACCCAGATCACGATGGAAGCGGCCGAAGATCCTGAGTTTCTGGAAGCGATGCGCAAAGCGCGAATCATGGGTGCGCTAGTCGGTATCGAGGCGGTCACGGCGGAGGGCCTCAAAGCCGTGTTCAAGGACTTCAACCTATCTGGCGAGAGGCTTGTCGAGCGGCTCCAGCAGTTTCAAGAACACGGGGTGCATGTTCTCGGCTCTTTCATCTTTGGACTACCGACCGACCGTCCAGATACCTTCCAGCCACGCAGGAACTGGCACAGCGTTCCGGCATTGCCTTTGCGCAGTTTGTGATGCTCACGCCCTTCTGCGGCACGGTTGACTTCGAGCGATGGGAAAAGAGCCTGGGCGATCATCCGCCGGAAATCGACGGGATTCCAATCACGCGCTATTGGCTGATTCCCGCGGAAAAAGACCCAAAATGTTTATGCCGCATCCGACCATGAGTTCGGACGAGATGCGAGCCAGAACCCAAGGCGTCTGGGACGAGTTTTACAGCTTGCCCGCCATCTGGAAACGATCCGCGTGTACGCCAACACTGCGCGCGCGCTTCGCATTTGTTTTCATCTCAAAGCTGTATCGCCAAATGTATGCGAGCACCGGGATCGCAACCGATAGCGCACGACGTGAACGAGCTACTCTGTGGGCCAGACGCATCGCGAAAGTAACGCGGCGACTGTTCCAGGCAACAGCCGATGCCGGATCTGCAAGTGCCTCGCGCGCGTCCGAGTGCTGCGACAGATCCGCTGCGCGTACTGAGCTAAACCTTCCGGTGAGCCCTTTCCTGGAGCCAGCGGTCCTGGTTACAGAGGTCGTTTGCGCGGCCGCAATAACCTATTCTCCTCGTCTGTCCACTTGACCATCTCTGCGCCCGGGATTGTGGTCTCCAGGCCCTTCGTGCTCCAGAATGTACTGTGGCGCATTCTGTGAAACATTGCCATGAAGCGTCCACACTCCATGTCACAGAGGTTGAGAAGATGAAGCCTTCTGACAGGCAGCCCGGCGGTCGCGCTCAAATATCGGGGGCAGCACGAATTGTCTAAGCTCCCGAACAAGCATAAAGAAACGATTAGAACGAAGCCGCCCACTTGGTTGGTTCAACCCAGCCGGCACATGCAAGAGTCGCAACCGCCTCGTGTGCGTTTACGTCGGGCTGAATTGTGAGTTCCAAGGCTGAGACGGCCGCCAAGTCGACCATATAATCTTCAATTTCCGTAGTTGAGCCGGCAAAGCTGAAATTCCATTGTTGTCGCACGATTTCACGGGGTTGGCCGCCCTTGGAGGGCGACCATCGAATGACAAACTCCTGCATTCGCTCGTATTGAGCCTCATGGAAACGGAGGTGAATGCGCCGCAGCGATACCGGCTCATCAAAGATGATCCGGATCTGCTGTTCACCTTTTTCGGCCGCGCGCCAGCCTGTCCCATCTCTCGAATCGAATGCGGATTCAACGAGAAAGCTGGGATCTTCTGACGTTACTTCGACGGTCGCGATTTGTTCGAGATCGAGCCAGCCTTGGTCCAATTCGCCAGCCTGCCGGGTACTATGTAATCCCACAATCCTCTTCCGCATCGTTTCAATTCTACTTGCAGTACAGCGCAGGATCGGTCCATTGAAGGCTAACAAGTCACGTCAACCGAACGGCCTTTGGCTGCACTGACCGCGCATCATTGCGTCGAATTCCGATTGGCATTCACCGGCCGCTGCTGAGAACCAGCCTGTTGTTGCGTGCTCGGTGTGCTGAGCCAGTCTAATCCAGGAGGATCGGTGTCGATGCTCGGGGTCTTGCGCAATGGTTTTAAGGTCCGGCGTTCAGAAACGAGCTTCAGGGTGTTATAGGTCGTGAAAAATAGATTTAACCGCAAATCATTGCATAATGAGGCCAAACCGCGCGCCAGTCTACCGTGGCTGCCCTTCGCCGCAATGGCATACGCGCCTGACATAGCCCTCGGGTTGTTGCAGTCATTCAGTCGAACTACGGCGATAGCAGCATCGGTCACGATCGAGCGCTTGTCTTTTGGGCCTTGAACTTGCTCCTGAGGCTCTCGAGACACGAGCGCTGCCTTCTCAAGGCATCCAGTGAATGCGAGATCATTCACTACTTTCGCCCGCTCATGATCAATGTTCGGAGCCGTCGAATGTGTCCAATGCGTCAGATCGAACCGAAACGCAATATCTTCCGCTGCAGCTCCTAGCCAAACATCGGCACGGCGAGGATCTTTCCACAACCGTACGTGATGACGCTTTTGAACCGTATCGAGATTCTTCTGGTATACGGAATCGGATTGCGCGCCGTTGAGGGTCAGCGTATTCATGGGAGCCCTCGGGTAACCGATCCGCCTAGTCAGGGCATGATACATCCGATACAGGGACATAGGTGATTTCCGTTCGGCCTGGGACCACACGGCGGCACGAAAAGCGCGGTCTAGCTCGTCACGGCTGCCAAGAAATAGCAGGTTGACGAAATCGGATGGGTGAGCTCCCAGTCGCGCCCGTTGTGGCGAATCATTCAGCAGGTGATGAACTTCCTTTATTTATCCGGCGGAAACGATATTACGCGAGGCCGCCTTTTAGTACTGGAGCGCACCTCTACAGGCGCCTTCAATCGAACGATGAGTTCCGTCCCGGACGGAAAGTAGATTTCTGGGCTTGCGGACGGCGCGACCATGGATTTTATGCCCCAGACTGGACCCCTACTGTTGGGACTGCAAATAGGAGCGGAACCGTAAATATTGCCAAGCTCGAGGACAGGCTAACCGCAGGGTGAATACCGCGCACTGTGCCGTTAATGTCCACCCGCTCCTTCGCAGTTTCCACTTCGAGAACTTCGCTGTGGATCGGCATTGCTTCACCGTTTAATAATTGGAGCGTATGGAATCGATAATGAATCGTGGCGGTTACCTGTTTGAGCCCTAAGCCGAAGCGCTTGGCGCTTTCGATGGATCCGATCAGTCTTGATCCTTGCGGAATAACAACCTGACCGGCAAGGCTGATCGGAGCAATGACCGTTCCTTCTATCTGATCTCCAGGGTGAGAGATGCTCGAACCGGTGGCATTTGATAAGCGTACCTCCAGGGTGGTTCCCGCCGGCAAGACTTCTGCCATAAGCGGCGGACTCGAGAGCAGGACTAATATGGAGCAAATTAGAACGGCATACAGGTTACACCGGACCCTCGAGAACCGTTCGCGGCTATGCGAAGAGCGCGTTGCTGGAAATCCTTGATTCACGATCCAATCCAGAGTGAAGGGACGCCCCTTAGACGACTTCCCCGATCTCTATCGAGGGCCTCTTTCCCGGCACACCTTCAATTATTCTGATTTGGAATGTCTTTGCACCTGCACAGATTCGCCCGAGTATCATGCCCTTTCCTTGCACTTGTCGCCATTTTGCAACATAAGTTAGACGACAATTCGGTTGAAGTTGGAACGATTCCGGTTAACCTCCATGGCGGTCAGATTCTGCCGCCTGCGTAAACTTCGCATGTCCGCGAGACGCTGTGCCTGATAGTTTTGCGAGAGGAGAATCCTTGCAACGATTTGCTCTAACCGTGCGTGGGCGCATTGCTTCACGTTGAGGGATGAAAACGACACAGCGCTCGTCTTCCGTGCGGCTGTTGCGCAGGCCGACATTCGAGTGAGCGTATATCGTGTTTCGGACGGCGAACAAGCGTTGGTGTATCTTCGGCGCCTAGAGCCACATACTGCGTCACGCGCCCAGATTTGGTGTTCCTGGACGTGAATATGCCGAGAGTTGACGGCTGGCAAGTACTCGTGGCGATGAGGGAGGATAAAAGCCTGCGTTCTATTCCCGTCGTTATTCTCACCACCTCACGTGACCAGGCAGATAAGGAACGGGCCTACGCTCTCGGAGCGAAGCACTATATTACGAAGCCAGCCGCCTTCGCTGCCTTAGTTGCCGAAGTAACGTCCGCATGTGAGAAGTTTTTGGCTTAGAAACGTGACGAAGTCAGGCCACTCCCGCAGAGGGGCCCACCATCGTTGACCCGGTATAGTCAGTGTGGCTCAAGGCAATCAATTGATGGTTGCAGCAATGGCCCAAGGCGTTCGGTCTTCATCGGCAGCACACTATGTTCCACCTGGCCTGCAGCACTTCGACTACGTTGCGTCTTGCATCAAGGGACGTCTACGGAATCGGATTGGATTTAGGATGGCGGCAAAATCGAAAAGCGTGCCACGGCATAATCTGGTTGAGGCTGCAATTTGGTTGTGTGTTTTCACGCGTCAGGCTTTCGCACGCAATGAATCGTCCATCTGAATCAGTCCGAACCTGGGCGCGGCGATTGCTGGCTGTGGAAGCAGCCAACCAGTCTGTATCCGAGACGCAAATGGACGCAGCGCTACGGGTCTCTGAGAAGTTGCGTCTTTCTCTCACGCTATTCATCGGTGCATAGGGTTTCATGGCGCTCCTGCGGCGTGCCCTGCATTAGCAAAGGCAGATTTTCCTTTGCTGCGCAAGATACGTACTGCGTTTGGCAAGTTTTTCGGCCCACTTCGGCAGTTAATTGGCCCTATCTCGACTTGATCTGACATTTCTGATAGACGCGAACGCGCAAAAAGATGTCAGTGAACACCGATCAAAGATCATCAAGAACAAAGTGGTCTACTCAACTGCCCATACGCTCGGTGTTTCCGAGCTTGCAAAGTGATGGCGACCTGCGCGACAAGTCCATCGCTTCAAGAGCTGTACGACAAGGCGGCGAGTTGCGCTCAAAGAGATCAGCCGACGCAAACCATGTGTAAAGAACCGATCGAAGCCATATCGAAGAGCGATTGTGGAGATGGCCACCGATCAGCCGGCTTACGGTCAGGTTCGCGTAGCGAATCAGTTGACCAGCGCGGACTCTTCGCCTCGCCGACCGGCGTGCGAAGCGTTTGGCTGCGCCACGATCTGGAGACGTTTCCCAAACGGCTCAAGCCCTGGAGCAAAGCTGCGCAAGAGCCAAGCCATGTCTTGACGGAATCGCAAGTACGTGCCCTGAAAAAGCCAAGCAAAAAAAGCGCACGCGAAATCGAAACGCGCACCTCTACCTCGGAGCTCAGGATACGTACTATGTCGGCACGATCAAGAGCATCGGGAGAATCTATCAACAGACCTTCATCGATACCTACACCAAGGTCGCCTTTGCCAAGCTGTACGACCGCAAGAACGCTTTGGTAGCGGCCGACATGCTGAACGATCGCATTCTTCCCTTCTTTGAAGAGCAGGATGTTTCGTTGTTACGCATTCTGACCGATCGCGGGACCGAATATTGCAGTCAGCGCAGCACCACGAATATCAGCTCTATCTCGCGGTGGAAAATATCGATCACTCCCGCACGAAGACCAAGCACCCTCAGACCAATGGTATTTGCGAACGCTTTCACAAGACTATCCAGGACGAATTTTATAGCGTGGCGTTTCGCAAGAAGCTCTATTCTTCGCTCGAGCACCTACAGGCCGATCTCGATAGCTGGCTGGAAGAGTACAATGAGCATCGGCCGCACTCGGGCAAATACTGCTTTGGGAAAACACCGATGCAGACGTTTTTAGATTCTCGACACTTGGCGCACGAAAAAGAACTTGATCGCTTCGCGGTCGTGACTTTACCGGATACCATTTCTCCGCGCACAGCGCGCGCGGTAGCAACTGTGTCCTAACCGTTTGTCAGATCAAGTCTGAGCTACTACACTTCATGCTGCAATTTTTGTTCCAGGCTATCGCACGCAATGAATCGTCCATCTGAATCAGTCCGAACCTGGGCGCGCATTGCTGGCTGTAGAAGCAGCCAACCAGTCTGTATCCGAGACGCAAACGGACGCAGCGCTACGGGTCTCTGAGAAGTTGCGTATTTCTCTCACGCTATTCATCGGTGCATAGGGTTTCATGGCGCTCCTGCGGCGTGCCCTGGCATTAGCAAAGGCAGATTTTCCTTTGCTGCGCAAGATACGTACTTTGTCGGCAAGATCAAGAGCATTGGCCGGATCTACCAGGAGACGTTCATTGACACCTACCAAGGTTGCCTTCGCCAGGCTGTATGACCGCAAGAACGCGCTGGTAGCCGCCCACATGTTGAATGATCGCGTTCTTCCCTTCTTTGAAGAACAGGATGTTTCGTTGCTACGCATTCTGACCGATCGCGGAACCGAATACTGCGGCCAGCGCGAGCATCACGAGTATCAGCTTTATCTGGCCGTGGTAAAACATCTACCACTCGCGAACGAAGACCAAGTGTCCGCAGACGAATGGGGTCTGCGAACGTTTCCACAAAACCATCCAGGATGAGTTCTACAGCATCGCGTTTCGCAAGAAGCTCTATTCTTCGCTCGATCAGCTACAAACTGATCTGGATAGTTGGCTGGAAAATATAATGAGCATCGGCCGCACTCGGGCAAGTACTGCTTTGGGAAAACACCGATGCAAACGTTTTTAGATTCTCGACACCCGGAGCTGCCGGCGGCAACCCGTGACAGTCGATGAAATCAGATTGTGCCGTTCCCGTCCACTCTTTGTGATTGCAACCAACCTCCCGTTTCGCCTTAGCCTCCAACCGTGTGCGAACTGACGGCCTTTTCACCTGCGGACGAAACATCCTGAGCTCCTGCCCGTTCAAGAATATCTTTTGCTTTGCCCACCCAATCCGAATCATCGCAGTGGACGGAAACCAATACTCCACCCTCTTTCACGCGGCCCTCATAGCGCTTGGCCTCATATTCCGGCATCCCCATTCCGACCAAAGCACCAATAAGACCACCGGTGGCCGCACCGGCACCCAAGCCGGCCAAAGCTCCCATGATGGGCCCAGCAGCGATAAAAGGCCCTAAACCCGGGATTGCGAGTGCACCGATCCCCGCGAGCAATCCAAGCGTGCCCCCGACTGCACCTCCTGCTGCGGCCCCGGTCGTCGTCCCCTCGGGAGCCTTGGTGTTCTTCTCCGTTGCAAATTCCTTAGTTGTTTTTTGATCCGGCGCTAAGACCGAAACGTCATCGCTTCGAAAACCGACAGCTAGTAATGCGTCTACGCCTCGCTCTGCCCGGTCAATAGATGAAAAAAGTCCGAAAACTGCTGTATTCTTTCCTGCCATATAATTTTGCTCCTTTGCGGTTCAACTACTTGGAATCACCTTTGACGGTGATTTGATTAATTACATTGCCGTCTCCGGCGATTTCTGTTGCCTTTGCCTCGATGCTCTTCTTCTCATCCTCCGTTTGGACCGGTCCTTTAAGCGTGACCTTGCCGTGCTGCGAGATGATCTTGACATTGTGTGCGTACGTAGAAAGCGATTTGTCGTCCATCACTGCACGCCGGACCTTGCGCATCGTCTCCCGATCTGAGTTGTTGTTCTTTCCCTGATCGGCAGTTGCTTGGGAGGCGTTTCGATCCCGTTTGTTCACCTTCGTGTTGTCGGGCGAAGGTGCTGTGTTCTGAGCGAACGCCGGTCCAATCATCGAAACCATCGCCGATACTCCCACAACGGTCAAAATCCTCTTTGCAAATATCATTATTTCCCTCCGGATGCGATTCGTGTGAGACGTCACCGCAGCATCCCGCGATCCTGCCTCTGCGTTGTAGACGTGAAGTGCGACCGTTTCGATCAGAGTATTTCGGTGCCAGTTGTGAACTTACTTCTCACACGTGTTTCCGCGGGTAATGACGTCAGCGTAGGGCAAAGGAGTCCAGCGGTGACACAAGGCGAGTTACTCTAAAAGCCTCTGGCACTGACAGCGTTGAGGCAGTCGTGACCGCTTATTGTGGTAGATAGGTCATCGGTTCTGCCCTGTTCTCAATGCTGTGAATGGCTGCTGAAATAACCAGGCATTCTCACGGTACTTCTGCTAGATGTCTTAAATCTACTTCGGGAGTAAGCCGCCGGCCCTAAATCAACCAAGACCGCGGTCGACTCGCAGAGCCGCCGGTGTTTTTGCGTGCTACGAAACGTCCGAATTGCAGAGGAGATGTTACATCCTTCGTGACAGCCGGCCGCAGTTCTGTGCCCCCCCCAGGTTAGCTGCCGGTACACCTCGGTACGTCAGCTATCAATTACTCAAGGCTACTTGTTTGCTGATGTAATGCTTGACTCCCAGGGCATATGCAACTTGTTTGTCGGAGTCGCGGGAACAAGCACTCAGAACGACCACGGGTATGGATCGAAGCTGCTCATCCTGACTTGTCGCAACCAGAACTTGCCAGCTTTGGGAGGCTCTACGCCCGCATACATTCCTTCCGTCGAAAATATTTCGGGCTTGTTCCCCATACTACACGATCGACTGCAACCTGGATGTTAGCTTCGTCCATTGTCCGCGGAAAACAATCGCAGCCGCCTCATCGTCTTCCACATGTGTAATGCCCTCCGTCTTCTGGTTAGGATCTCGGGCTTCGAGCGGCATGAGTAGTATTTCTACGGGTATGTGTTCCGTCGGAAGATGTACACGAAGCGCTGTGTAGCAGTTTTTCTTCATCGACATCTATTGCTTATAAGGAGACAGTAGATGGAAAAAGAGCAGATCACGGGTAAGGCCGACGAATTGAAGGGCAAACTGAAGCAAGGAATTGGCAAGGCAACGAATAATCCCAGTTTGCAGGGCGAAGGCGTGGTCGACGAGACAAAGGGTAAGGTCAAACGGGCGTACGGGGATGTAAAAAACGCTATCAAACACGCCGATAAGAAGACTGGTTCCGACGTCAATGACAAATAGGGGCTATGGGTTTATTCCGAGGGGCGTTTATGGCGCCCCTCTGCTCAGAACGGCATATCCGCATCCGTGATCTCTTCCGAGAATTCGGTTCGACCGGCCGGCCCACCAGCATCTTCGGTCTTCTCCACTCTGGCGAGGTTCTTCAGTGAGCTGACAACCATCTCCGTAACCGGCACTCGATTTTCTCGGTGGCGATGCGCTCCAAAATAGTGCATTTATCAGCAGGTGCTAAACTTAATGCATCCAAGATGTACAAGCCAGGTGGGAAGCTTTCGGAGGGTTGTATCGGCTTGGTGAGGTAGCCTGTAGGGTGTCGGATTGAATGCCGGCTTCCTTCAGGCCCTTCGCGGAACGCGTCATTGGTCCTAATCGCTGAGTTCTTGCATCCCTACTCATGACGTGGCCCCTTTTTCCGTCCACCAAGTTATAGGACAACGCGGAGCTTGACCCGCTACCAAAATTCGTACCAGCTGAGAATAGAGTTTCGGTTCACTTGCGATGCTCCCGGAAACTACGCCAAAGGTAGTTAGAAAATCCGACCGTCGGAGGCTGCCGAGTGCCCGTTTCACGGGCTCGCGGTGCAATGTAGAGACTCCATGGAGTGGCTTTTGTTTCGCGGACGATTCGATTGTGCGCTTCGCCCTGTTGTCAGTTGTGTTGTCCACCCGAGAGAAGCCGGGTCAAGGGCGGCGATAGCCGGCGAAGCAAACCCTTGAGGCGGCTTCTCCCGGGTGGTATTCACGATTTTCGGGGCGAAGCGCTCCCCGCCAGCGCTGATCGGTTTGTCTGCCCATAAGGCTGCAAATTCTGCAGGCGTGCGATCCGCGAGGGCGCTATGTGGCCTGGCGTAGTTGAAGTCCCGTCGCCAATTCGCCAGCTTCTCCTGCGCATCGGCAAGAGAGAACAGTAGTTCCACATTCAGGAACTCATCGCGTAATCGACCGTTGAACGACTCGATGAAGCCGTTTTCAACCGGCCGCCCAGGTCGAATAAAAGCCAATGTCACACCGCTTTGGATAGCCCACGCATCCAGGCATTTGCTAGAAAATTCGCTGCCGTTGTCTACGGTGATGCTGACCGGCGTGGCTTTTCTTTCGAGCCGGGCTTTGTCTAAGACGACGGCCACTTTGGCCCCGCTCATTGAAACTCCGGCATCGAGTGCCACGCATTCGCGCGTGAACTGGTCCACGACCGTCAGTACGCGGAACAGTCTGCCATTCGTCAGTCGAGCGCTGATAAAGTCCATGCTCCACCGTTCATTCGGCCGACCGGCGGCCAATGGAGTCACGCGAATGCGGCTCGCCAACTTCTTGCGCGGCTGCGATCGAACACTCAACCCCTCTTCGCAGTACAACCGGTAAATGCGTTTCGTGTTCACCGGCCAACCTTCTCGCTGCAACATCACAGCTAGACGCCTGTACCCATAGCGAACACGGCTGGCGGCCAGTTCTCGCATTCGCCGCCGCAGTGCTTCTTGGGAATCTTTATGGCTTCGATAGCGAACCGAACTGCGGTTCATCAGCATCAGCCCCGAGGCCCGGCGCTCACTCATTCGGTACACAGCCTGCGCCCACCGTGTAAGCTGCCGCCGTCCACGGGGCTTTACAACTTTTTTGCGACGATCTCCTGCAGCACATGCTTATCGAGCGACAGATCGGCTACCAAGCGCTTCAGCTTATTGTTCTCTTCCCGCAATTGCCGCAACTCCGCTAACTCGGCAATGCCCATCCCCGCATACTGTTTCTTCCAGTTGTAGAACGTCGCTTCGCTGACTCCTATTTTTCGGCAAACCTCGCCCACCGATTCCCCATGCCGCACCCGGCTCAACGCCTGTACAATCTGGTCCGGACTATGTCCTTTGCGTGGCATTCTTCTCTCCTGTTCTGCCCCATTCGGCAGCTCCTGCCACAGGAGAATACTCTAAAAATCCCTGGCTCAGTTTTCGGGTTTTGGGTCACACTGAAATCCTCAATGATGGCTGGTTGAGTAAATCGAGGCATATATGGACTCGGCCCAGTTTGCAAGAGGTTTCGTTCAAGCTTTTCAGGAAGACTGCGTGCATATATCCGGCCTCAAAGTTGAGGATCGTCATCCTCGGGCCCTGATGGAATCTGCGCTTCTTCTCCTTCGACAGGTCATCGGCCTCGAAGGCCCAGCCCTCGATCAGGTTTGAAAGAAGCCGGTCTACCCGGTTACGCCATCACTCGACACTCGTGCAATCTCTATGGAAGACTTTTCCGCTTAGGCGGCGCGACGGTACGGCTCATCGTGAGCGAGGAGTGCCCAGATAATCCGCGCGTTTTTATTCGCCACTGCTACACACGCCTTTGCCATCCCGAGCTTCTTCTGTTTCTCCGTAATCCACTTACTGCGTGCGTCTTCTTTCTTCGAGGCTCGGAATACAACGGATCGCGAGCCGTGCACCAAGAGCGTTCGCAAGTAACAGTCACCTCTCTTGGTAATGCCTGAGAGTCGCTGTTTATGCCGCTGGAGTTTTGCCGCGGAACCAGCCCCAGCCAGGCCGCGAACTGACGCCCGTTGTGGAAGGTACCCTTGTCAGCATTCACCACCTCGAGGGCCTCATTCTTGGCCACGCCCTTCACTGATTTATGGAATTCGAGCACCTGGCCAGCTTGATAGTTTTTCGTCTGCTTTTTCTGGGCTTCGGTCCAATCCAAAGCCGTGTGCTGAACGAAGATTTCACCCTGACTCAGCTCGCCGGTGCGCTGGCGATCTTGGCGTATGGCGAACGTCACGCTCTTAATCTCGTCGTGCGTGGCAGCGACCACTAGAACAGAACGCTCCTGGCCTTTCCCGTTGGGCACTGCCGCGGCCTCGCGGTACGCTTTGCTGACTTCCTGCGCGCGTAGGCGCCAATCCACTTCACGTATGGCGCCCATGGCCTCCAACTTGTTGAACCCTTCCGCCGGATGATTGCGCAGCGCCTCGACAGCCGCTTTATATTCCGCGTGCGTTTGTCGTTGTACCTGCAAGAGGGAGACGCTTTTCAGGTTTGATTCGCGTTCCAGTACCCGGAGCGCATCGCCTTCCGAAAACACGCGAAGCTTGGGGCCCCCTGAATCGTTGCGGTTGCATCAGGCTGCCGCCCTTTGCAATAGCGAGTTCGGTAAGAAGACAATCCCGCTCTGCCCGCCAATCCATTTCCCAGAGCAGAATGCCGACATGTTCCGCTTCGGTGTGTGGTTTGCGGCTCTCTTCGATTGCTCGTGCGACCTCGCGATTGCATTGTTGAAACCGTTGTTCGAGGCTGCTCATGTCTTAGTTCTCTTTTGGAAATGTGGTGATGAAAATTACCGTGGCCCTTGCGACGCGCAACGGGCAGGTAAGCGGAAAGGGCTAGCGAACCTGCACTGCAGGTTTTTGGTGAGAGGGGAGCGAAGCGACGGAAGATGGTACTACCCGAAACACGAAGTGCGCGCCTTTGTAGCGCGCCAAGGACAGCGCCCTCTACAAAACAACAAGCAACCAACGCTCTCAGTGGACTTGTCCCCATTTTTGGCACAAAAAGTTAAGGCTCAAAATTCATCGAATGGAGAATTTGAGTCATGGGGTTATCGCGCCGGAAGTTCACGAAAGAGTTCAAGATTGCCGCGCTGCGGCAGTTAGATGCGGGCGTTTCGATCACAGCAGCCGCCCGGTCGTGTGAGATCAATCCGAGCCTGTTGCATCGCTGGCGACGGGATTTTCAGCAGTCGCCCGAACAGGCGTTTCCCGGTTTGGGGAAGAAGAGAGCAGACGAGAATCGGGTAGCGGAGTTGGAGCGGAAAATCGGCCAGCAAACATTGGAGATCGATTTTTTGAAACGGTGCTTGCAGCGCATCGAAGAACAGCGGATGCTGCAGGCGTTAACTGGAAAGCCGCTATCTACCGGCAGGTCCGGCAAGAAATGAATGCCAACGAGCTGGCGATTGAAAGCATGTGCACGCTGGCGGGCGTGAGCCGAAGGGGTTTCTATCGTTTCGATCCCGACGAGAAACCTGCCGAGCGCGATATGGATCTGCGGGATGCGATACAACGAATCGCGCTGGAGATGCCGAGCTATGGGCGGCCGCGGATGACCGCCGAGTTGCGGCGGCGCGGCTGGATGGTGAACCCCAAACGGGTTTATCGAATCCTGCGCGAAGATAATCTGCTCTGCCTGCGGCGTCGGAAGTTCCTTGTGACCACCGATTCGCGGCACAGCTTCCGCGTCTATCCCAACCTGGCCGGCCAGATGAAGCTGAGCAACGTGAACCAGCTTTGGACTGCTGACATCACGTATATTCGCCTGGAGACGGAGTTCGTGTACCTGGCGGTCGTTCTGGATGCCTTCTCGCGCCGGGTGATCGGCTGGGCTCTGGACCGCACGCTGGAGGCCAGGCTCACGGTAGCGGCGCTGGCAATGGCCTTATCGCGCCGTAGTGTAAAAGCGGGCCTGGTGCATCATTCCGATCGCGGCGTTCAATATGCAGCAGACGATTACACCGGCTTGCTCGATCAGCACGGCATACAAATCAGCATGAGCCGCAAAGGAAATCCTTACGACAATGCCCGAACGGAGAGCTTTATGAAAACCCTGAAATATGAAGAGGTTTACCGGCAGGAATACCGCGACTTGCCCAACGCGCTTCGCTCGCTCCGCCGTTTCATGGAGAAGGTCTACAACGAAAAACGGCTACATTCGGCCTTGGGGTATCTGCCACCTTCGGAGTTCGAGGCCAATCTGGTGGTTACGAATCACCGCAGGGAGGCCGCTTCGCGGCAGCTTTTTGTATGAGTTTTTTCAGGCATCGGGAAATCTTTCGATCCGACGTGATTCGACTGATCGGGGAACGGCCCAGCGGCCACTCCCCGGCTCATCGTCTCGATGAGTTTCCGGCTGGCTATTCCTCGGCGAGTTGCACTCCTGCAGCGCTCGCTTCCGCTTCGCCAACCGGCATTCATTCTGCAACACGGACCCGCCATCGGCAAAGAAGTTTTCAGTCAACGGCAAACAGTGTCTTAACTTTTTGTGTCACCCCAGGGGGCAGGTCCACAGCGTTGCTTCTTATGCCGGTGACGAGCCGTTAGGATCTGAGTTCTCGGAACAGATCACCAATGCGGATGTGCCGTTCTGAAGTTTGATCTGATCGTCTATAGTGGACTGCGTCTCGATCTCGACAACGCGGATCGATTCGCAGTCCACAGGAAGGAAAAGCAAGTGAATGTTTTCCCTTAACCGTGGCTCATTTTCCCCTGAAGAGACGCCGCGGCTCAATTGTCCCTGGAGAATAGCACGTACCGGAGTAGCGAATAACCCAGGACCTGCGGTGCGGATTGGCTTCACGAGCAAGGCCAATTGGAAAGCCACCCGCTACGCTCGCTAGCGGAAGTTTCGCAAGTGGTGGTGATTGGAACGCGACTCTGTACAGGCCTAACTGGCCTCTCCAGTACGGCTACTTCTTCATGGACAATAGAGACTTCCCTCCGATTCGGGAGACACTGAATCACGGTTTAGGGAAACATTCAGTTGCTGTCCCTTTCTGCGGACTCCGAATCGATCCGCGTCCTCCCGATCGATTCGCAGTCCACCGTTAGCCTGACGGGCGCCGGGCTGGTTGCTTTAGTATCGTTAGGCGGCAACTCTCGAGCCTTCGGATCTTGACAGTTGGCTGGCATGGTGTGAGACGTGCGCCGCCTGTCATCAACTGACGAGAGCGAAGGAACGAGATCAGGAAACACGCGAAGCGTACTACGACTACGTCTGTCCCGAGTGCAATTCAATTGTCCTGTGCATCCACTGCGCCAATCTGGGAGGAACGTGAAAGACGGGGTCAGGTACTTCGGTGAATGGTCGCCGTTTGCCGCGTCGGTTTCTGATCGAGTCCAGCTTATAATCCGAAAATTTTCTCAAGTAATAATCCTGCTGAGACTGCTTCGCTCAAATAAGTTTCTAATTGGGGTGCACGCCTTCCTGCTCGTGGAAGACGAGGACGCTATACGTCAAGGAGGATACGTCATGACCGATATATTGATTGGTACTCCTGGATCTGCTCATCTTGCTACCAAGACAAACAGCGTCAGCGGCTCAGCTCCCGTTCCGGCATCTCAGCTTTCTGATTATTCGGCGCGTGTTGACGTTGCCGAACTCGCCTACGAGCTTTGCCAAGAGCGAGGATGCCCCAATGGATCGGCTGAAACTGATTGGCTGGAAGCGGAACAAAGAGTACGAGAACGCGCCAGCCACTAGGCTACGACTCAGTTTTTGCGATGAGCCAATTAGCTGCGGTGGACTGCGCACCAATTCGGCAACGCGTATGGCGTCGCAGCCCGACTGCGAGGGAAAGCAACTGAATGTCTTCCCTCCACGAGACATTGTCACCGGAATGAGCGCGGGACCGCTATTCTCCCCGCGTAGGTAGTGCGTACTGGAGCGGCTCAGGGCGGAGCTCCGGTCACGCTCTTCTCTTGGGAATAAGAGCTTGCCAAAAAGAAAACAGATAGCGACAAGGACGACCCGAAAGGTTGTCGGATTTTGGTAGTGGACACAGTGAACGAGCGCACTATCGAACGGGCCGGTACATAAAGGGATTTCTGCCGCAAGTATTTGCGAGAGTGGCGCCTGCCGATTTAGCCGACGTATTCAACAGCCGCTTGCGCGCGCAAGCTGATAGCGAAAGCGATGCCATGCCGATATGTCAGAGCCATCACTCGGGAAAGACTCACGGCCCTGGCGATTTCATGGAATTTCGCTTGCTGTGAAGTACCGCTCCGATGGGAATTCTCCCCAACTCTGATTAAAGGCGGCCCTTCTCGGGGGACTAGCTTTCGGCTGCGCACCAGGTACTTGTTCACGCTGTCTCGCCGATGTCGATGCCGAGCTTCAGGAGTTCACCGCGGTGCGCCCCCTATCGGGATTCTCGCGGCTCATGCGGCGGATCAGCTCACGTATGTTTCGTGACACGGCCGGGCGCCTAGGTTGGCCTCGCCGGATCGCTCAGCTCCAGAACATTCGAAATGCCCCTTCGATGCCAGGCAATGACTGTGTCGAGCTTCACCAGCACCGGAGCCGAGCGCCACTCGAGAGGCACAACATCTGGCGAACACGAAACGAGTGCTTCGGCTGATGCAGAAAGACAACCTCTTGAGTCTGCGGCGAGCAAGTATGTTCTGACTACGGACTCTCAGCATGATCTCCCGGTGTATCCGAATCTGATAGGGCGATTGGCTCTGACGGGTTTCAACCAGCTATGGATAGCCGACATCACCTATATCCGTTTGCGGAAGCGATTGTGTTTCTCGCCCGTGGTACTGGATGCCTATTCGCGACGGCAGAACCGTATATGCCGGATTGGCAACGAAGGCACTCAAGATGGGCTCAATGATCGCACTTGGCAGCCTGGTGTTCTGATCCATCATTCGGATCGCGGCGTTTAGTATGCCTTGCGCGATTACACCAGCTTGCTCGTTGAGCGTGAAATCCGAGTCAGCATGAGCGGCGGGGAAGCCCATACGAAAATGCGCGGGCGGAGCGCTTCTCGCCCACTTGCAAATCGGTTAAGCAGAGTTCTCAAGACCATTAGCGCAATTATCGATACCACTTAGGCCGGTGGCGGTGTACGGGGCCGGGAACGAGTAAACGGCAGCATTCGGAAGTTGCTTCGCACCTCCGTTGCTAGCTTAATTCTTCAGATGCGCCGGCCGCGCAACCCCCGGTTCCAAGTGAGATTTCTTTGTGTCGCGAGCCATTTGTCTCTTCGCGGCGCACGGGCACGCCCTCGCTGTGCTTAGCCGTAACAGCTTGGTCCTAAGTGGTTCTGTCGACCTACTTCTAGTTTGGCACTAAGGTGCTAAACAAAAGCGTACACAAGACTTATCCGAACAAATTGACCCCGACGCTTAGTACGCAGAACCCGCTGACAAGGGTGCCAAAGGTATGGCAGGATGCAGTCATTGCCAGACGATTCTGGCGGTCTAAATTTTTCGGAGGAATATTAACAACCATGCGGTTGCATCGCTTTCTTTTGGCGAGCTTGCTCGCCGTTCCACTATCTCTCACCTTGCCGTTCGCCCTCAGTGGTCAGACAACCCCCCCTGCTGGGGGACACATCGCCACGTTCGCAGGGAATGGCTACTTCAGATCCGGTGCCGACCCCGGTGATGGCAGCCCCGCTATCTCCGTGGCGCTTCAGACCCCTGATGGGCTCGTGTTTGACTCAGCGGGCAACTTGTATATTGCGGATAAGAATGACAACCGGATTCGCAAGGTAGACACTGCGGGAAACATCAGCACGGTCGCGGGCAACGGCACACAAGGCAATACTGGCGATGGCGCCGCGGCTACGAGCGCGACACTTTTTAATCCCATCGGGGTTACGGTGGCCGCTAATAACGATCTATTCATCGTTGACTACGGTAACCACCGTATTCGCAAGGTGGATCATGTAACCGGTATTATCAGCGCGTTCGCGGGCAACGGCACGAACGGCTACGCGGGCGATGGCCTTCTGGTTACAGACCCGAGCGTCGAACTCAACGATCCTTCGGCGGTTGCGGTGGATGCTCTCGGTAACGTGTACATTGCCGATCTTTCTAACTATCGCATTCGCAAGGTGGACTATTCGACCGGTATCATTAGCACCATAGCCGGTAATGGCACGCAAGGCTTTGGTGGGGATGGTCTTCTAGCCACGGATCCGAACGTGAAATTACATAGCCCTAAGGCCCTTGCGTTTGACGCGTCGGGCAACCTTTACATTGCGGATCAGTATAACTATCGCATTCGCAAAATCGACAAGAATTCGGGCTTTATCACTACGGTTGCCGGTGATGGCACCGTACCCTCCGGCACCTACGATCCCGCCGCCCCCATTGGCGATGGTGGCCAGGCTACGAGTGCCCAGCTCAACGGTCCCGCTGGATTAGCCTTTGATGCGTCCGGCAACCTGTATATCACTGACCAAAGTCACTTTCGTATTCGCAAAGTAGATACCACTGGCAAGATCAGCACGGTGGCGGGGAACGGCATCCCCAGCCCGGCGGGGGGCGATGGCCCGCAAAACCTCATCGGCGATGGCGGCCCCGCGACAGGCGCGGAGTTCTCCTCCAATGCTGCTGGAATCGCAGTGAGTTCTAACTACCTTTATATTGGTGATTTCGGTGACGATGCAGTGCGCTGGGTCAACTTGACAGCTCCGACATGTTCCTATTCTCTTTCCGCCAATAGCGCTGGATTCACCGCTGTAGCCGGCGACGGCAGCGTGAACATCGCTACGCCGAACGGCTGCAGCTGGACAGCAACGAGCGACTCTTCTTGGCTGACCCTAACCGCTGCTACGCAGGGCAACGCCAGCGGCCCGATTGCTTTCCATGTAGACGCTAACAACACCATCTCCTCGCGCACCGGCACCCTCACCATTGGTGGCCAGACACTGACGGTTACACAGAGCCCCGGCGCCTGTTCCTATGCTCTTTCTGCCAATAGCGTTGGACTCGCCGCGACCGCCGGCGACGGCAGCGTGAATATCACCACGAACGGCTGCGGCTGGACAGCAACAAGCAATGCTCCTTGGCTAACCCTAACCGCTGCCACGCAGGGCAACGCCAGCGGACCTGTCGCCTTCCAGGTGGCGGCTAACGACACCTTCTCCTCGCGTACCGGCACCTTCACCATCGGCGGCCAGACACTAACAGTCATCCAAGCGGCAGGCTTCGGCTCGCCCTCCGTGGGTTTGCGTTTTGTCCCGGTGACGCCTTGCCGCGTGGCTGACACGCGCGGCACCGACGGCCCGTTGCTCAGTGGGGGGACCACTCGCGATTTCGCAATTCCGCAAAGTGCCTGTGGCATCCCGGCCAATGCGCAGGCATACTCTGTGAATTTCACAGTCGTGCCTGTGGACACCCTCACGTATCTTACGGTGTTCCCCACAGGACAGCCGCAGCCGGTGGCCTCCACGCTTAATTCTTTCGATGGCCGCGTCAAGGCGAATGCCGCCATTGTCCCAGCTGGTACGAACGGCGCCGTGAGCGTCTTTGCTAGCGATGACACTCAGCTCATTATTGACATTAACGGATATTTTGTTCCAGCCTCCACGGATCCGGCGCTCGCCTTTTACCCGCTCACTCCTTGCCGACTTGTCGATACGCGAGGGGCTGCAGGACCACTTAGCGCTCCCGCTTTGTCCGCGCAGCAGGAACGGATCTTTCCCGTACTGATGAGCACCTGCCAGGTGCCCACCGCGGCTAAAGCCTACTCGCTCAACTACACGGTAATCCCGAAAGAACCCTTGGGCTACCTAACCACCTTCCCGACCGGCCAGACCCGGCCTGTCGTTTCGACCCTTAATGCTCCGACCGGCAGCGTTACCGCCAATGCGGCGATCGTTCCGGCCGGTGACAACGGGGACATCTCGGTCTATGTCACCAATAGTGCCGAGTTGATTATCGATATCAACGGCTATTTCGCTCCTCCGGCGAGCGGCGGCCTTTCGCTGTACAATCTGGCGCCCTGCCGAGTCTACGATTCGCGCACGCAAACTGGAGCGCAGCCTATCGTCGACAGCATGGCGGTCAATGTCGCAGGCAGCGCCTGTAATGCCCCTGCCAGTGCGCAATCCTATATCTTCAACACGACCGTCCTTCCCACCCACTCGCTGTCGTTCCTCACGCTCTGGCCGCATGGGACCGGAGGGCAACCGAACGCTTCCGCGCTCAACGCGCCGGACGGCACGGTCACATCGAATATGGCGATCGTGCCTACTACGGATGGTTCGATCAGCGCATTTGCTTCGCAGTCCACTCAGCTGATCCTCGACATCTTCGGCTACTTCGCGCCCTAGAGGGAACAGGGCCATCGGCACCGCTGATGGCCTCTTCACCACACCGACACAAACCAAAAGAGGCGCACGGGACGAAAATCCGTCCCGTGCGCCTCTGATCATTTGTGAAGACGACCGAGCCGGCGCGACACGCAGCGATTGAACCGCGCTGGGCCGGTTCTTTTTTACCGCATCGACGAAGCCGCGCCCCTTCTGCAAGGGCGCGGGTGAAGCTGTATGCGCACGAGGGCGAGTTACGTCCTGGCCCAAAGGGGTCCGCAAGAAAGAAAGAATGCCACGCGCGGCTGCAATGAAGCACTAAAACGGCCAGGCATCCGTCGCAACCGGATCCGAGCCGCAAAATGCGGAGCGGAGATTACTAAGTCGAAGCCGCATGAACTCGGACGAAGTGTTGGCTCGTTCCGTAGGGCAATACGGTCGTCCTCTGAGAAGAGAACCAGGAGCGTCGCCGGCACGCTCGCTTACGACAGCGTATTCCGGAGTTGACAGAAGCCTTGCGGGGGGATCGTATGGTCATCACTGCTGGCTTGTTGCACAAATTGTGGACACGCGGTCTGCTTTCACGCTCCCCAAACGCGCCAGTAGGAATACTCCGGGAATACTCGACGCTCGAGAGGCCAGCCACTGAAAGTGTTACAACGCCACGGCCGTAATCAAAACGCAAGAACCAACCAAAACATCCGCTCGAGGAGCGGAGTTAAATCCACGCATGAAGTAACTTAGAGCCAACGACTTACATCGCATTTTGGCATTGAATTGTCCTTTGCCGTTCACCTACAACCCCTTACTCCTCTATCTGCCGTTATGGGGGTCTGCGTTCCGGTACGCACTTTGCCGCACAATTGTTTACAACCATTGATCAGGGCTCGCGCAACCGCTACACTCGTTTTCATCCGAGGCGTTCAGCGAAATAAAAAGCTGCCGTCGAGAGCGAACTGAAGAGCTCGGGCTCTGCCGCCCGCCCGGTTTTATCCCCGGAAACCAAGCTGTGACGAAAATGGGCGAAGCCTGCCCAAATGAGGCGAAAATGACTGAACTTCCCTGGTATGCGCTGAAGGTCCGAACCCGCTCCGAAGCAGTCGCTCTGGCATCGTTGGACCATTACGGTTTTGAATCGTATTGTCCCCAGACGAAAACCCGGCGCAAATATTCTGACCGCCTTAAGACTACCTTAGAACCTATTTTCCCCGGCTATTTATTCTGCCGCTTTGATCTTTCGAGCAAGTCGAAGGTGCTTGCGAGCAGCGCCGTAGAGCGGATAATCGGATTCGGTTCAGAATCCATCCCGGTGTTGCCGTCCGAGATCGAGGCGATTCGTCGAATGGTGGACGAAGGCGGCGCCGCGGCTCCGTTTCCGAAAGCTGGCGATCGCGTTCGTGTGATTGCCGGCGCCCTGAAGGATGTTGAAGGTGTTCTTGTGCGTGAAGCCCGAACGAACAGTTTCGTGGTTTCGATTCAACTTCTTCAAAAGTCGGTTTCGCTCAGCATCGATCAATCTATCGTCGAAACTATTTAACTCCACGCGGACGATGTTTGGTCCTTGCAGAAAATTACATGCCTATTCGCGACCCCAAGAATAAAACCATAAGTTTTCGTTTGTCTGATCACGAGTACACGCTCGCCGAGCAGATCTGCCGTGAACAAAATTTTCAGAGCATGTCGAACTTTGCCCGCTGTGCCGTACTTGCCTACAGCGAACCTCCGCCCGGGTCAGGAGATGCCGTGGAATTGGACAGTATGAAGCGTCGCGTGGACGCCGTCATGAAACAAATCGCGGAGCTTACGAAGCGAGTAGAAAAAGAGTAAAGGACATTTAGCTGCAGACACCGCCTTCACAACGAGAATCTATATGAACATAACCAGACCACTACGGGCGATCGTCGCCTTGCAAGCCGTGCTCCTCCTTGCCTCGGCACAAACCGCAACTGATCTTCGCAACCGTCCCGCGCTCGATAGCAATCTGCCAATTGAGGCGGTGGGTCCGGACGATTTGTTATCGCTTTCTGTCGCCGACTGCCTTGAATTAACCAAGACGTTCCGGGTCTCGAAAGATGGCAAGTTGATGCTGCCGCTGCTGAAGGCAACCACTGACGGTGAGTGGCTTAACGCCTCCAGCCATTTCTGACCTGATAGCGCAGGCGCTGATCAAGACTCAGATCCTGGTGCAGCCGGTAGTTTCGGTCCAAGTGCTGGAATACAGAAGCCACATGGTGACGGTGGCGGGAGCAGTTAAACGCCCTGGACAGGTGCAGGTGGCCGGGCGGATGACACTGCTAGATGTGCTTTCGGCAGCCGATGGAGTCTCTCCGGAAGCGGGTGCCGTAATCATCCTCACTGCTGCTCAAGCGCAGGCAAGGCAGGTCATTCCGCTGAAGAAACTCCTCGAATCGCCCACTCTTGAGAACAACCCCGTACTGACGGGCGGTGAAGAGGTGCGCGTGCCCGAGGCCGCCAAGGTGTACGTGATGGGAAACGTCAAAAAGCCTGGCGTTTTCGCTTTGCATGATGGCCAGACCACCACGGTCCTGAAAATTATGGCCGAATGTGAAGGCACGCTGCCCTATTCGAAGGGAACCGCCTACATCTACCGCCAGGACGAGAACGGGAAACGATCGGAAATCCCCGTGCAACTGAACGCGCTTCTCGAACGCAAATCGCCGGACGTTCCTCTGTTTGGCTCCGATGTCCTTTACGTTCTTGACAACAAAGGAAAGCGCCTGGGGGTAGGAGTGCTGGATCGTATTGTCCAGTTTGGCTCCTCGGCTCGACCCGGGTGATCTTGCCTTGAAGCGCTATACCAGCGCAAGGAATAAAACAAATGGAAAAACAACTAATGCAGCTGCGACCTCAGCCGGTCGCATCAATTTCGCCCGTCTCGATGGCTGTCACGGATGAAGAGACCGCAAATACATCCGTCAATTCTTTCTTCACTCTTCTGGGCCGCTGGAAATGGAAGATTCTGGCGTTCGTTTTCCTGAGCGTGCTTGCTACGGCGTGCGCCGTCCTGCGAATGCGTCCTCTCTATGAAGCGACTGCAAAGATCGAGATCGATCATCCCGGCGGCGGCGGCGTGGTTGGGCCGGAGGCTGGCACGAACAATAATCCGGTAAACGACATGGATCAGATCGTGACCACGAATCTGGAAGCTATTACGGCGGGTGCCGTCTTACGCCCCGTCGTCGAGCGGTATCACCTGCTGGAAGAAGAAGGCCAGTTGAAGGGGAAGACAGAGAAACAGATCAATGATCTACGCCGCGGCGCCGTCACTCTCACCCGCCTGCAGGTCAAGCGTCCGCCAAACAGTTATGTCATAGAAGTTTCGTATCGCGCGCACAATGCGACGCTCGCGGCCGATGTAGCGAATGCGATTGCCACCGCATACGCGGACCGGTCTACCGAGTTGCAGGTTCAAACAGCCTCCGACAGAGCCGCAGTGATGGAAGGACAGATTGCGGAGCTCAAGACCAAGATGTTGAACTCCGGTAAGACGCTCGCCTCTTTCGAGAAACAGCTCGGCATTCTCGACCCGGACCAGAAAACGAATTTGCTGACCACACGTTTGAATCAACTTACTGCAGAATTGACCACGGCGCAGGACGAACGCTCTCGAAGAGGCGCCGCGGTAGAAGCGATCCAGGCAAAAACGGTGGCGGCTGCACAATCGACCGCGCAAGGAGAAACCTTGGCGCGGCTCAAGGAGAAATTGAATGAGGCACGCCAGAAGTTCGCACAAGTGAAGACCATCTACGGGCAGAATCACGCCGAATACCGCAAAGCCGAAAGCGAAGTGACGGAACTAACCGGACAACTGGCAGAGGATCGATCGGATGCGGAGGAACGAGTCACCTCGGTCTACCAGCAGAGCCTCAACCACGAGAAGAGCCTGGCGGCGATGATCAGCAGGACAAAGGGTGAGATGGACGGCCTGAGCGGAACCCGCCACCGCTATGAGCAGTTAAAGGGCGAAGCCGACGGAGACAAGCAGCTCTACAACGAATTAACTCGGCGTATCAAGGAATACCAGATTAACGGAGCGTTCCGGCACAGTCTAGCGCGCGTGATCGACCCGGCGCTGCCATCCACTGTCGCGGTCTTTCCCGAAGGTGCCTATGTTTCTGGGCGGTGCTTTGCTGGTCTCGCTCATCCTCGGAATTGTCGGCGCCCTGATCTTCGATTCGTTCGACCAGACCTTGGCCGCGCCGGAGCAGGTCATGCGGGACCTGAAGATCGAAGTGCTCGGCGCTTTGCCCGAAGTGAAGCGGCAGGCTGCCGAGGCCCTTGCTACTCCGGGCCTGGTTCTGACACAGGCTTCTGCGATGCGCTCCTTCTCGCAATATGAGGGGGCCATCCGGACGGTGAGAAACATGATTTCGCTGATCGATTTCGACCCGGACAAGAGGTCAATTTTATTCACAAGCGCACTCGAAAGCGAAGGCAAGTCCACCACGCTGGCTCAGCTGGCAAGAGCTTATGGCGCACAAAGCCAGCGTATTCTCGTGATCGACGGAGATCTTCGCCGCCCGACCATGCACAAGCGGCTGAACGTTGGTTATGAACCAACGCTCGGGCTGGGGGGAGTCCTCGAAGGCTCGTACTCCTGGAGGGACGCCGTCATTCCGGTGCCTTCGGCCCCGAACCTGAGCTTGTTGCCGGCGGGCGAAACTCCGACACGGAACCCGGCTGATCTAGTGACGAGCGGCATAGCAAAGCTTATCCGTCAGGCGTCTCGAGAGTACGACTTGGTTCTGGTGGATGCACCCCCACTCTTTGGCTGCGCAGAAACTCTGCAAATGAGCGTGGCAGTGGATTCGGTGGTCCTGGTGACGCGCGCCGGACATACCTCGGGAAAACTCGTTATGAGCGCCATTGCGAACCTGCAACGTTTCCGCGGAAACCTGCTCGGCGTCATCCTGAATCGCGTGGACGGACGCAACCAGCAGGAAGCGTATGGCTACGGATATGGACAGGGCCCAAGCCCAGCGCAGAAACAGATTGCGGCGCCCCAGGCAGTCCTCGACTAAGGTCACAACACGAACATGAGAATGCTTTCATCACTAAGATCTCTCGGCGACAACCGTAATCGCGCCCGGTCTCTGTACGCTGCTTGCTTTTCACGCTTGCCATTGGCGGGATTTTCAAAGCCGCCGCATTCTGGCGTGAAACTTACATCGCTGCGCGCTTCGGAGTCTCCGCTGACACCGACATCTACTTCGGACTGCAGCAAATTCCCATGGCGATCCTGACCTTCACCCTGGGTGCTTTTGGGCTCGCGTTTACGCCGGCTTACTCACGAGCCCGGCAAACCGAGGAAAGATCCAGCTGGACGGGCGGAATTCTGGCTTTCGCATTGTTACTGGGACTGGCTGGTTCGGCTATCACGATGCTCGCCGAACCTTTTCTCCTCGAGGCCATTCATGCGCAAGATTCGCCGACGGCTCATCTGACCCTGCTACTGCTCAGCCTTTCGTACGCACCCATCCTCGTCAGTGGTTTGTGGGTATGCATGAGTAATGCAGCTGGCCGATCGTTCCGGTCTCTGACGGTAACGGGATTGCCGTACCTGCTGATGACACTTAGCCTGGTCGTGCTTTGCCTGAAATCGGGAACGCAGTCCTGGAGCCTGCCGGCTTCCTGGTTAGTCGGTTTCCTGATTACCGCTATTGCCGGTATCTGCTTCGTTGCAAAAACCGAAACGTTTCCCGCTGCTCTCTCGAGCATGTTCGTTCTGGTTAGGTTGAAGTCGTTCCGGCGATTTCCTGGGCCAGCTCGGATCGTCGGTGCTCGAGAACGCAGGCTTTATATCTAATCAGCTGCTGATGGTCTACTTCTTCGGGATGGCGGGCCCGGGAGCGATCACCGCCAATAACTATGCCATGCGGATCGGAATGCTTGGCTTTGGAATCCTGACCATTCCGATATCTCAACTGACACAATCCCGTCTTTGCACCGTAACCTCGGTCGAAGCACGGCGAGCGGCTGTTTATCCGACAGTTAACGACTATGGCTCTCGTCATTGGGAGCGCGGCAAGTATCTTGTTCCTGTTCCGGGAGGACGTCGGCCGCCTGGTCTACCTGCGCGGGCAATTTCCCGCAGCGGAACTGCAGTTCGTGGTGAGCCTGCTTCCCGCATGGCTGAGTTACTTCGTGGTGATTTCGCTGAACGCCGTGGTCTCGCGCATGTTGTTCGTTCGGCACGAGGGCATGCGCTACACCCGCACCATGCTATGCGCCTATGCTGGCGCTAATTTGCTGCGCCTGCTGGCTGTGGGGCACGCCGCTCCAGCGGCCATTATCTGGTCATCGGTAATTGCTGAAAGCGCAGCGTTCTTGTGGAACTTGCGGCGTTGTCTGATGTCCGAGGAACGCGCGCAACCGGGGGTGCTGAACGTGACGGCCGCTCCGGTTTCGGCCTAATCACATGCAGGGACGATCTACCAAAAACTCGGCCGCCATGCTTTCCTGCATGCTGTCGTTCGCATTGCCGGTCCTCTTAGCTCTGTATTGGCCGTTGATCGGGCTCCACTTTACGTGGGTTGCGAGCGCTGTCCGGGGAGAACTGTTCGCGATCACGGGCCTGTTCGCAATGCTGTGGTGGAAGGCACCGGTCACGAACAGCCGAGCGGAAATGGGGCGGTCTACTGATCGCATACCTTACTTTGTTGCTGCTCAACGCACTGCCGGCCGAGCAGATGGGACGCTCGCTCCAAAACGCGCTTCGAATTCTCTTTCTGCTCGTATTCTGCCTGGTTCTGGCGCGCGCTTTTCGCCACGTTCCGACGCGCCGGGCATTCGGAATTGGAGCGCTGGTCGCGGCTTTGCTTCTCAGCGCATATATCCTCGGATGCTACCTGACTTTTCTCGGGACCGCCATGCCGACCTACGTGAGTACGCGCATCTTCAAAGCCACCATCGGACATGTTCTCGGCGTCGGCCTCAATCCGCTTGGATTTTCGACCGCCTTCTTTTGCATGCTGGCAGCCTGTACACTCCGCTCATCGTGGATGCTGAACGCGACCTTGGGCGTTGTGATCTGCATCTGCAGCATCTTTACGGGCTCGCGCACGCCATTGGCTCTCATGATTGTGAGTTTGTTCCTGGTTTTGGCGATCGAGCTGTGTCGTAGCTACTCCAAGGTCCGTTTTGTTTGCCTGGGTGTACTCTTGCCTGCGCTTGTGCTGGTCGGCGGGTTTGAACTCAGAAACGGTATCGATATGGAACAGTTGTCCGTCATTACCGAGAACCGGACCGATCTCTGGAAAGTCGCTTGGGCAAAATTCACCGAAAGACCGCTCACCGGGTATGGCGCCGATTCCTGGGGAGACGATCTAATCTCCCGGCTACCCGGCTTCTACCAAGTAACTGCTGTGGTCGTGGAAAACCACGCGGGCGGGTATCACAATGCCTATTTCACGCTCCTTGCAGAAGAGGGCATTTTCATCTTCGCTTTCGCAGTCTTCGTGCTGGTCTCGGCTTTCCGCACTTTAAATCACGCGAGTGGCAACACGCGCCAGGATCGACAACGCCGGGCTATGCTTCTGTTCGCATTGATCTTTCTGGTGTTGCGCGGTTTTATTGAAGTTCCCGGGTGGTTTGGATATGGAGAAGATCCGGCTGAATTTTCCTGCTACGCATTGCTGGCGCTTATTATTAGCGCGGCTGCGAAGCTCGAGCGGCCCGCAAATCCGCCGTTACGCTTTCCACCGCACCGCCGCTGATGCTGTCCCAGACGAGGTTGGCCCAATGAAGACATCCATGAATGTCGTTTTACACACTCCGGAACCAGGATCTGGCGCCGGCCGCTATGTCTATGAACTCACGCGCGCCCTCGCCTCGAACGGCTGGGGAGCGACGCTGCTGGCGCCCGATAATTTCGAGTATCGGAACAGCCTGGCGAGCGAAGCGGGCGTGGAGTTTTCCGGTCTCGGCCTGCGAGCGAATGGAAGCGGACGCGGACTCGTGAGCCGTACGATGGATAATCTTCGATTCGCGTTGAATGCCTGCTGGACGCAATTGCGCAGCACGCGTAAGGCTCGGGTAATTCACTTTCAGTTTCCGCTGCATTTGCCATTCGGATTAGTGCCCTTTCTGCTGGCGAAACTCGGCGGTTTGAAGATCGTCTTTACGGCTCACGATCCGGTCCCGCATAAATGGCTCTTTAGAGCGCCCTGGAATCGTATAGAGCGTTGGAGCCTGGGTTGCGTTTATAGCTTAAGTGATCGTGTGATCGTTCACAGCGCAGCCGGGTTCCACACCGTCACGAAAGAGTTCGCGGTTCCGCCGAGTAAGTTAGCCGTGATAGCACACGGACCGTTTTCTCTGCCGCTCCAGACGGAGGAATCGCTGCCATCTGATCGGCTAAACGTGCTGCTGTTCGGAGCATTGCGGGAAAACAAGGGTATTCACCTTGCCATTGAAGCGGTCGGGAACCTGGTGCAGCAAGGCATTCCGATCCGGCTGACCATTGCCGGCGAGACGCCTAACGGAAAAGAGGAAGCGTACTGGTCCGTCTGCGAGCGGCTCCTCGCGGCATCGCCCGCCGAAATCGAGCTCAAGAAACGCTACATACAGGAGCACGAAATACCCGGGCTGCTGGCGCAAGCCCATTGCGTCCTGCTGCCCTATACGGTGTTTTCGTCCGATAGCGGGATCGCCGCCCTTGCATTGTCGAATGCAAAACCAATCGTTGCGACCTCGAGCGGAGGATTAGGTGAGTTGCTCGGCGCGGCACAATTGGGAATCAAAATTGGCGAACCGACGGTGGCAGGTATCGAGGAGGCGCTTCGGGCTGCCTGGTTTGCAGGTCCAGACGAACTTGAACGCTTGGGCCGCAATGGCGCCGATCACCTTCTCGAGAATTGCTCCTGGCGCGTGGCGGCGCAGAAGACGGGCGCCCTCTACCAGGAGCTTTCCGTGGAAGTGAATCGCGCTGCGTAAAGGGGAAAGAAGACTTATGAAAGTTCTGTATCTAGTCACGAAGAGCGAGCGGGGTGGCGCGCAAGTTCATGTTCTCGACCTGATTCGCACGCTGCGCGACCGCATCGAGCCAATCGTAGCCTGTGGTAATGCCGGATTTCTGATCGAGGAGTGCCGCAAGTTGGGAGTGGAGACGCATGTGGTTCCGGACCTTGTGCATCCGATTCGCCCGTTGCAAGATGCCCGCGGTATTCTCGCGGTGGCGGCGCTCCTCCGTCGTTGCCGTCCCGATATCATCCATGGACATACGGGCAAAGCGGGCCTGATCGCGCGTCTTGCGGGCTGGCTTACCCAAACCCCCGCTCTTTACACCGTACATTCGTGGAGCTTTGTCGGCACCAGCCGACTGACCGCCTCCATTGCGATCTGGCTCGAACGCGCCGTGCGCTTTGCGGGAGGCACGATCATTGAAGTCTGCCATTCTAATTTCGCCATGGCGCGCAGACGCAGCGTCGTCAATACCGGTAAGCACCTCATCATTTGGAACGGCGTACCCGATACGCAAGTGCGGGCACGTCCGGTGCCCGGGCGACCCATTCGGATCTTGATGGCGGCTCGATTTGTTGTCCACAAGCAGCATGCATTTCTGCTGCATGCGCTTGCTGGTATCGATCAGCCATCCTGGCGCCTGACGCTCGCCGGCGACGGACCTTTAAAAGCGGAAATGGAACAGCTCAGCATTCGTCTTGGCCTTCAGGATCGAATCACCTTCACGGGGGACACGGATCAGGTTTCATCGCTGCTGGCAGAGACCGACATATTTGTTTTGTCGAGCCGTTACGAAAGTCTACCGCTAAGCATTATCGAGGCTATGCGCGCAGGTCTTCCAGTCGTCGCATCCGACGTGGGTGGTGTCCGCGAAGTTGTGGCACATGGGATCACGGGTTACGTGGTTCCGCATTCCAACTCGGAAATTCTGGAGGAACGCCTGCGCGAACTCATCACCTCCGCTGGGACACGCAGCCGGATGGGACAGATGGGCCGTCTTCATTACGAGCGCCATTTTACTGCCGAGACGATGGCCGGCGCTGTCCTGTCGCTTTATCGGGATCACCGTCATGCTCCTAGCGACCAATCTCTGATTCTTAAACCAACAGGAGCTGCCCTATGAGTACCACCACCATTCTTGCCGGCCAATCCGCGACACCGGTCTCGACAAAGATCGAGATTCTGAACGCGCCGTCCGTCGCTGCGCGGCGTTTCTTTGCTGCTGGCCGATCTTGGCGCGTTACTCGCCGCCGCCTTACTGGTGACCGCAGCGCTTCCTGCTGCTTCAGCTGCGCCTTTCCTGTCACTATCCGAGATAGCCTGGCTGACTATTCCAGTCGCCCTGTTCTGCGCGATCGGATTGTACTCGAGGAAGGCGATGCACCCGGCGGTTGAGCTACGCAAGGTGGTTTGCGCTGTCGCGCTCGCGAGTATCGTCTTGGCTTCAGTACATCGATACTCGAGCGCCTCCGATACGCAGGCGGCCATGATCATCGGCTTCTTATCTCAGACCGCCTGTGTTATCTGCTTTCGGACCCTGCTGCGTGCAACCCTGATCCGGCTGGGACTGTGGCTCACACCTGTCGTCATCATCGGATCCGGACCCTTGGCCCAAAGTCTGATTCATATTCTCGAGAAACACAAACACATCGGATTGAAGCCGGTGGCCATTCTTACGAACGAAAATCCACACAGCGAATTATTGAGTGGTCGGCTCCTGATCGAACATCCGGCTAATGCGAGGCGTTTGCGGGACGAGTACGGAATCTCACACGCCATCATCGCTGAGGAAAATCTGGCGGGTGGCAATCTCGAAACCATGACCGAACATTATGCGCAGTTGTTTGATCAGGTCATTCTCATGGCGAGTAGCCCCGCGATCGGCAGTCTTTCTGTAACCGCAGTCGATGTCGGCGGATTCCTCGGTCTCGAGGTGCCAAGCACCAATCTGAACTGGACGGGAAAGATTGTAAAACGCTCACTCGACTTGTCCGTAGCCTCTGCTGGCCGCCGTTTTTGCGCTGCCGGTATTTGCCTTGCTATATCGTTGCGACCCGGCTGAGCTCCCCTGGTCCGGTGTTTTACGGGCAGCGCCGCATCGGTCAGAATGGTCACTACTTTACCGCCTGGAAGTTCCGTTCGATGGTAACCGATGCAGACGCTGTTCTCGAACAACATCTTTCACGAGATCCGGAACTGCGTCGGCAATGGGAACTAACCCACAAGCTGCCCAATGATCCACGCGTGCTGCCTGTTGGCAAACTTCTCAGGAAGAGCAGCCTCGATGAGCTGCCGCAACTCTGGAATGTCATTCGGGGCGAAATGAGCTTGGTTGGACCACGTCCCATTGTGGATGCCGAGGTGTCTCGCTATGGCGATACCTTTGCGTATTACAAGATGGTTCGGCCCGGGGTGACAGGCATGTGGCAGATCTCCGGCCGAAGTAATACTTCGTATGCCGAACGTGTCCGCTACGACGAGTATTTCGTGAGAAATTGGTCCGTTTGGCTCGACTTGTATATTTTGTTCCGAACCGTAAAGACTGTGCTGTTGCGGGAAGGCGCCTGCTAAGGGTAGGCACTTCCCGGACCCGCCGCTTCCAAACGTCAGCCGAGATACGTCCACGGCTTCAGCCAAAACAGCGCCAAGGCCAGTAGCATCACCGATGCAATTACCGTAATCAGAAATCGAACCCGGCGGGCGCCGCCTTCAAGTTCGGAACGGAACGCTCTAAAGCGAGATTCCTCGTCTTCCTGGTCGTCAAAGTTCGGCCGTACGCCGGTTTCCACTCTCATAAAGGAATCGTCTTCTATTATGCCATCCAAAATCATGGTTTCGCGACAAGAAAAGCGCCTGAACCCAAGCAAATCACTGCCTGGGAGCCTAATCATCTCACTCGATTTTGAGCTCCGCTGGGGTACACGCGACCAGGATAGGCCTGCCGGCGCCCCGCGCCTGTTGAACTCGCGCGATGTGGTGTGCCGATTGCTGGACTTATTCCAAGCGTCGAAGATTTCCGCGACCTGGGCCACCGTCGGTTTGTTGTTTGCAGAGAGCAGAGAAGAAATCAGCCAATTCCTCCCCGATCTCCTTCCCGCTTACGAGCAAGCCAGGCTTAACCCGTACGCAGAGAAGGTTGGTTCCGATGAACAAGACGATCCGCTGCACTTCGCGCCTTCTTTGATCCGGAGGATCCAGGCGTGTCCATTGCAGGAGATTGGGACGCATACCTTCTCCCATTACTACTGTTGCGAGCCTGGGCAGACAGTCGCTCAGTTCGATGCAGATCTTGATAGTGCCTGCCGCATTGCTCGAGCGCGCGGCATTCATCTCACGTCGATTGTTTTTCCTCGCAATCAAGTGAATCGGGAGGTACTTCCTGTCCTTACAAAGTACGGCATGCGAAGCTTCCGAGGAACTGCCCGGTCCTGGTTGCATGACGCATCCTCCTTCACACGCCAGCGCCTTCTTCACAAGCGCGCGCTGCGCCTGGCGGAAGCCTACTTACCAGTTGGCGGTAAGGATGTGGTGGACTGGCCCGTCAAAGCTGCCGACCATCTCTATGAACTGTACGCGAGTCGATACTTCCGCCCATACACCCCAACTCTTGGGGCGCTTGCCGGAAGCGCGCTGCACAGAATCAAACAGGGCATGGATCGGGCCGCTCGCTCCGGCCGCGTCTACCATATCTGGTTTCATCCGGAAGACTTCGGCCACTATCCGGACGAAAATCTCGCACTTTTCGGTCAAGTCATACAACACTACACGAAACTCCGCGAACAGTATGGAATGCGTTCACTGTCGATGACCGGTGCGGTCGATGCGATTATTGGGGCCGATTGCGGGGAGGCGCCTGTACCCCGCATGGCTCTTTCGGCCTAAGCCTTTACAGAATTTGTCATCGCATTCATCCTTTTTCTTACACCTTAGGAATTCACAATGTCCATTACCGAATCAGTTGCTACCGAAGATATCGACCTTTATTTGTCCAAATCCCCGCAGCCACGCCGGTCAATCCTGCTACTGATTACTACCCTGACCTTCGGCGGGGCGGAAACTCAGATGGTCCGCCTCGCTACCGAGTTAAAGTCGGCGGGTTGGGATGTCGCAGTCGCTTGCATGTTGGCACCCACCGCGTATACGAGCATTCTTGAAAAGGCGCACATACCCGTCTACTCACTCGATATGCCGCGCGGCGTGCCTGATCCTCGGGGGCTGTTACGACTTGCTCGGCTGATTCGCCGCCTAAAGCCCGATGTCCTGCACGCGCATATGGTGCATGCGAATCTGCTCGGCCGCATCACAAGGTTGATCGCCCGCGTGCCTGTGATGATTTCAACGGTTCACAACCTTCGAGAAACTTCCGAGAAAGGCGGTCCCACATGGTACAAAGAGATCCTCTACAGAATCACCGACTTCTTGGCGGATCGAACCACCATCATTGCTCAGAGTGCTTTTGAGCGATATGTGCGGGTCGGCGCCGTGCCTCGCTCCAAACTCGAGATGATTCCGAACGGCGTGGACACGGTCCGCTTCCGACCGTCTTCGCAGCTGCGATCGGAGAGCCGGGCGAAATTGGGCGTCGGATCAAACTTCGTTTGGGTTGCGATCGGCCGTCTGGTCGAGCAGAAGAATTATCCCAACCTGCTGCGAGCAATTCGTACTCTGTCGGCGCCAAATTGGCGGCTTCTGATCGTTGGCGATGGCCCTCTCGGCGATTCGCTCCAAAAGCTTTCCCGGGAACTGGGGCTGCAGGATAAGGTGCGGTTTATTCCTCCCAGCGAAGACGTGCTGGGTATGTATGCTGCCGCTGACGGTTTTGTCATGTCCTCTGAATTCGAAGGCATGTCCGCGGCTTTGCAGGAGGCAATCGCGATGGCTCTGCCTTGCGTCGTGACAGACGTGGGCGCAAATCGCGATCTGGTCTGTGATGAGGTGACTGGCTATGTTGTTCCGGCCGCCGATTCCAACCGTCTGGGGCAAGCGATGGAACGTCTTATGAGCGCCCCGCTTGCGAGCCGCGAGCAGTTCGGTGAATCCGCCCGGCGTTTCGCCGTGACGAATTATGAATTCAAAGTCGTCGCACAGAAGTGGTTTGACCTGTACGAGCAATGCCTGGAGCGGAAGGCTATGCGGCTTCGCCCTTCCTCGCGCTAGCCGTGTAAAAGGGCGCGACGGAGGAGACAAGGAATGAAAGATCAAGTTGCGGGTTCAAAACGCACAGAGGGTGATTCAGCTAATGCAGTCCCCTTCGGAAAAAGACTGACGAGCCTGGATGGGTTAAGAGGAATCGCCATTCTGGCCGGTAATTGCAGAGCATACTCTTCGGCTTTTCCATCCGACCTCAGCACTTAGTAGACTGTGGGCTGCATTTCAAGAGTCTAGCTGGGCAGGCGTAGACCTCTTCTTCGTCCTATCCGGCTTCCTGATCACAGGAATTCTCTTGGATTCCCGGCATGACAAGCGGTACTTCCTGAATTTTTATGCGCGGCGAACCCTGCGTATTTTCCCCCTCTACTACGCGGTGCTGGTCATGGCCATCGTGATTGTCCCGGCTGTTATAGGATTTTCCAAACTGCCCGAATTGTACTCTCGCCTGGTTGCCAACCAGCTTTGGCTCTGGACGTACTTGCAGAACTTCGCGCAATCCAGCGGTCCTCATGCGCTCCCCGGGTTTGGACACTTTTGGTCGCTTGCTGTGGAAGAACAGTTTTATTGGGTCTGGCCACTGGCGGTCTTCCTATTGCCAAGGCGCCATCTGTTTCGCCTCTGTATTACGCTCTGTGCGCTCTTGCCGCTGCTGCGCCTGGTCCTGATCCTGGCCGGAGAACGGAATTGGGCGATCCGGCAATATACCTTCACTCGAGTAGACAGCCTGATCTGGGGCGCGATAGCGGCGCTGCTTATCAGAGACATTCACCTGGCCGCAAGTTGCCGGCGCTGGGCCAAAATCCTAGTCGTGCTTTCGACCTTTGCGCTTGGAGCAATTCTGCTAAGCGACGGTTTCATTCCGTACGAGGGAAGTGAAACCCTGGTAGCCGGTTACTCTGCTTTCGCAGTATTATTCTCGGCACTGATTTATCGCAGTATTACCGCCCCGGGATCGGTCTCTGCCTTCTTGTCAGGGAAACTGTTTTGCTGGTTTGGGAAATATAGTTACGCCATCTACATATTCCATTGGCCGATCACTCAGGCCTACACGGCCATCGCGACAAAACGGATATCGATCGAGTCGCCGTATCTTTCCGCTCTTTGTTGTTTTGCCTTCGTGATCCTTGTCAGTGGCGGAATCGCGTATCTAAGCTGGCATCTTTTTGAGAAGCGCGTCCTCGCCCTCAAACGCTTTTTCGAGTACGAACGGCCCGGACTTTCACCGAAGCAAAGGACCGCCGCAATCAACAAAGAAGAACCGGTGATGGCCGTTTCCTAGCGCCGCCGCCCGGGGGCGTCGCTTCTTACGAAACAGAACCAAAATGGACTCGGAACGAAAGGCAAAAAGACATTCAGGCATGTATAGCTTCACCGGGATCGGCGGTGGAATTGTCGGTCTTGCAAGGCCTGCTTCAGCCTTCGAGACTCACTGGAGACAATGACCTATCCGGGATTCTGGCAACTGGCAGCTCGAAGCTCGAGAGAAGTGCTGCGCCGAGGATTTGATTCCGTCTCTGGCAGGTGGTCGTGCGCAGGGGCTCCTGCCGAGCGGTGGTATGATCACGATTTCTTAGTTGCGAGGGCGGCCCGCGTTGTCCACGTTCTCAACGCATCCTCTCTGCAGCAACCGCAACTTTCGAGATCGCGGACTATGTAACAACTCGGTGGCCGAGTAGTGTATCTTGGCCCGAATTTGAGCCGCACGTCAGCAAGGTCGAATGGCCATGCCGGACACCGAGGGGTGCAAAAGATATCCTGTGGAGTTGATCCCTAAACGCGGAGATCGCGCCGTAGCGAGCAGCATGCTGGCGCCGCAATTCGGCCGAGTATTTCGCCTGCCTTTCCAATCAACTCGTCGCCCGGGCCGATCGCTCGCACGCACTGTGGTGTAGCCTGTTTACGCAGCCATGAAGATGCCGAGTTTATCGGCTGTCCGAGCAATGAGCCTCCAGGTAGCACCAGGAATCGGGATGCCCTCTGCCGAGCGCTGCCGTTCGGTGCGCCATTGAGGATCGCCTGCGACCAATACTTCGTCGAAGCCTTCCGCAACGGGGGCCGACTTCATCATACTGACGAAGTGCTCCACTCTCCCCCTGAAATCCTCCACCCGGAGAAATCGCTTGATATCGAGAGCAAGGAAGGTCTGACTTACATTCATGCGTCCGCCGTTGCGCATCGACCCCACTTCGCGACCGATGGGACCACCGCTCAGGACGCTACATAAAATTTCAACCGCCGCCGCTAATCCCGATCCTTTAAATCCCGCTACCCGACCACCAAGCGGCATCACCGATCCTTTGAGTGCTTCCGATGGTTTCGAGGCGGAGCCGCCCGCAGCATTGAGGGCCCAACCTTCAGGAATGCTTGGGACATTTCTCATCGCGGCATCGTAGATCTTGTTATAAGCGACCGCACTGGTGGCCATGTCTAAAAGCCAAGGACCAGGAACTGCCACGCAGATCGGATTTGTACCTATGACGGGTTGTTTCGCTTGCCAGGGAGCCACCAGCGGAGACGCGTTGCAGAACACAACTCCGATCTTGCCGGAGATTTCCATGCGGCTGCCCCAGTAAGCGGCCGCGCCGAAATGGTTGGAATTCCGGACCGTGACGAAACCGATCGCGAATTCGTCCGCCAGCCGTACAGCATGATCGCAGGCTTGCGCCGCCGCGACTTGCCCAAAGGCGCATTCGGCGTCGAATAGAAGGCAAGCTCCTTCAGAGGTCACAACATTTCCGCTCGCCAGGGGATTGAGGTTACCCTGCTCAATCTGCTGAATATAGAAGGGGAGAAGCTGAACACCGTGCGAGTCAACGCCACGCAGGTTGGCGCTCACCAACGAGTGGCTGACTAAACCCGCAGCGGGTTCCGGTGTGCCCGCAGCAATCAGAATCTGCTTTGCGTAAAGTTCTAGAGAATTCGCGCTTATGAGCGGCATATGGAGGGAAATCCTGCACAAAAAATGGAATCAAGGATAAATTTCAACTAGGACGGTAAGGCTTTGAGTGCTTGCTTGGACACTTTCCCGGCGCCGTTCTTAGGCAGGCTTTCGAGTACCACAATCTCTCGCGGCACGAACTGTGGCGCCATGCGCGCCTTGCAGAAGACCTGCAGATGTTTTTCAAGGCCGGGGCCAGGAGATTGCGAAACGACAAACGCCTTAACTGCCTCGCCCAGTACGTCATCCGGGATTCCGATAACGGCCGCCTCAACCAATCCGTCAAACTGCAAAATCTGCTGTTCGAGCTGACGGCAACTGACGCGCTTGCCGCCGCATTTCAGGAAATCTTTGATGCGGTCGACAAGATAGATAAAGCCCTCGGCGTCGACTTTGGCTAAATCTCCGGTGTGCAGCCGGCCGTCCCGAAAGCACTTGTCCGTTTCTTCCTGGTCGCGCCAGTATCCGAGCGTCACGTTGCCCCCTTCGGCAACCACTTCGCCTATTTCCCCAAGTGCCACTTCCTGGCCGGACTCACTCAGAACCCGCAGCTTTACGCCGGGAATTCCTTTGCCGATCGAGCCCACTTTTTCGTCTAGGCGCTCGGGGGGAACACACGACAAGCGCGCGGTGGCCTCCGTTTGACCATACATTATGAAGACCATGGCATCCGGTACCGCGGCTCGCAATTCCTGAATGAGATGGGAAGGCAGATGACCACCCGCCTGTTGAACATAACGCAGACGGGGAAACTTTCGGCGTCGAATGCTGGTCGAGTTTAGCAGGATCTGGTAATGACTGGGAACACCCGCAAATCCCGTGCATTCGGTTTCGATCATTCGATCCAGAATCTTTTCCGGATACATGAACCGCCCATCGATCACCACTGTTCCACCGACTTTCAGGTGAGTATGGAGCAGGGAAGTACCAAAGCAATAATGAAACGGTAAAACGTCCATAATTCGATCGCTCCTGGAAAGCCCCAGGCATTCGATAATGGATTCGGTATTGACCCTGATGTTGTCGTGGCTGACCATAACCGCTCGGGGCACGCCGGTTGACCCGGAGGTAAACATCAAGGCCGCGAGGTCTGAACCCTCGATCAAAGCAGGCTCGAACTTATGGTCTGCCGGAATGGACAGAAGTGCGGGCAAATCCGTCATAGTTCTACCGCAACGCAGTCCCGCCGCTTGCTTTCGACTACCACCGAAAGCTCGGATAGTAGTCCAGCGTGTCGTTGGACAACGGATTCCTGAAGGAATGCAAACCGTGCCTCCGTTGTCTGAAGCGCGTAACCAAGTTCCAGGTCAGAGCTAGTGGTAGACAGAGGAACGCAGACCAATCCAGAACGAAGTATGCCGAGGTAAGCGGAAACCCAGAAAAAGGAATTGTCGGCTAAGAGAAGCACCCGCTCGCCCTTCCTGGCGCCAGCCAGGTGAAGGTAATTGGCCAACCGCACGATCGCGTTCTGCAGTTCGCCGTACGTGTGTTGACCAGCAAGGGTGAGCAGGGCTACGTCGCTTGGGTCCTTGCTTTGCAGCAAATATTCAGCTACGCCTTCAGTTTGAGAGACAACCGACATGAATTTAGGGACAGCGCTACGCGATCTTCTTTTCCGTGCCGCCAAGCTTGGCTGCCACGAAATGCGTCAGGTTTGAGATCGAATCCAGATTTTCAGGACATAGTTCGTCATCGATTTCGATCGAGAACGTCTCCTGAAGAAACGACACCAATTCGAGAACCCCGGTCGAGTCTATGATTCCGGCTTCCTGCAAAGAGTCATCGTCTCCGAGCGTGCGTCCGTCGTTGAACATGTACGTTGTCAGAATGAAATCGCGAATTTGTGTTTTGATGACTTCCATCGTTCTCGTGCCAGTTCTCCAAAATTCAACGCAGCAGCGTGGCGTTGCTTTTTACTAGACATATCGGCACCCGCAGCTTATCCCTTTAGTGCCCAACTCAGAATGGTTTTCTGCGGTTTTGTGACGAGTTTTCAGGCGGACGAAAGTTTGAGATTTTCAGCCGGCGGAGACGACTGTTCCTATTGAAAAAACCACGTACCTCATTCGATGAGGATTAAGGCCATGGATCCATCATCTCGTGCAAAGCAATGCGCTGAATCTTTAGTGACACTGGTCATCCTTCCGCTGCTGATTCCCTATGCATTTACCAATCAGCGGACGGTGATTCGGGAAGATGTCCGGCGCTGGGCACAGGAGTTGCGGCGCCCGGAATGCGCCTCCTTCTTCGGCATGCTGCGCCTACTGGTCAGTTACCCGGAGTTTCGTTCCCTGTTCTGCCACAGATTGAAATGCGGCAACCAGCCTGCATCGCTTTTATCCATCTGTCTGCGTATGGTGTACCGCGGTCAGACGGCTTTATTCTTGAACTGTGTCGACATCGGGCCAGGGCTTTTTCTTCAGCATGCGTGGTGTACAGCAGTCGGAGCGGAGAGGATTGGACGGAACTGCTGGATTAACCAGCAAGTCGTGATCGGCCATACCAATCGGGATGGAGGCCCTGTTATCGGGGACAACGTGTTTATCCACGTGGGCGCGAAGGTCCTGGGCCCCATCCGGATTGGCAACAACGTGACAATCGGTGCGAATGCGCTCGTGATCAAGGACGTGCCGGATGACAGCATGGTCTTCGGTGCTCCGGGCATAGTGCGTCGGCGAGCCTCAACCGCTACTCCGAGTGCCGTCGCCTGACCTAAGTTCTCAACCTGACCTGTTCAGTCATTGTGTGCGGGCCAGGAAGAGAAAGTCGTTCTGCCGGTTCCAGCTACTTTTGCCACACATGCACCCAATCCACGTTCAGATTGATGGTGTTCGCGGTCACCCCTTGTAAATTACCCTCACTCCAGTTCGCACCTACCCCACTTCCAATAACGATGAAGAAATCCTGCTGGTCGAAAACTGGCCGCGTGGGACTGGAAAAGAGCTTCTGATTATCGTAGTACCAAGTGACAGTCCCTGGTTCCCAAAGCATGCCGTAAGTGTGCCATTGTGAGAAATCGTTGCCTTCCGGCAGTATGTACCAATTCGGATTGTTGGACCAGATAGATTGGCCTCCCTGCCACTCGTGAAGAGTGCCATTGAAACTGCGTGGATCGGAACCTTGACCTTCGAAGATATCGATTTCACCCGTATGCTGCTCTCCGCTGATCGCCTGCTTCGGAACCAACCAGAAGGCCGGCCAGGAGCCATTCACGACATCCCACTTCATACGAGCCTCGAAATAACCGTAACGGAATGTGTGGCCCTGGCTGCCATCTCGTGCAATAGTCGAAATACTCGTATTCGAGAGTCCGCCGCCGTTACGACTCCACGCGAGGTCGAGAACTGAATTGTTCGCCGTTATGAGAGACGGCAAGGGAAGATGAGAATCCCACCAAATGCCTGGGTACCAAGTGTACTCGCCTAAGCCGGTCGGACTTAAGTTCAGGGCGGCAAACTCATCCCCGAAGGCCAGATGGTAGCCGGAAACTGGAATCGGGCTAGGATTCGGCGCCGGGGCAGGGTCTGGTGGTGCGGGCGTTGGTGTCGTCGGAGTCGGGTCTGGCGCAATTACGGGAGGAGGCTGCTGCTGCTGATGACGATGATGACGTGACTGAGCGAAGCTCAAACTAGTAAGGACAGGTAATACTAACAATACTGAAAATAATCTCATAAGAGGAATTCTATTCCATAAGCTCCCCAAATACCAAGATCAATGATCAGCACCGGGGCTGCGCGAGCGTAAAGTTTTGTAAAGGCGACCTAGCAGTAGCCTCTTAGTGAGCGCCGGATGCGCAGCCTTCTTACAGCAACCGTATGTTGATTTAGGCGCTATCGGTCTAGGGTTGCCAAACTCGAACCCAATCGACACTAAGGTTGATGGCCGGCGCATCTACCCCAATCAGAGAGCCAGATTCCCAGTTCACACCCACTTGACTTCCGAGCACTATAAAAAAATCTTGTTTATCCACAATTGCCGGAGTGGGGGCTGAATATAATTCGCGATTATCGAAATACCACGTTACTTTTCCGGGAATCCACCGCAAACCATAGGTATGGAATGCTGAGAAATCAACCTTGGGGAGAGCACACCAATTTGGCGTATTAGTCGTGTGTTGCTTGTCGACCCAATCGTGTATCGTTCCGTAGAACGTATTCGGATGATCACCCTGGCCTTCGAAAATATCAATCTCACCGGTCTCCTTGACGCCGTTCTTGATGTTCTCGCCCCGGGCGTCCTGTGCGGGAATGAGCCAGAATGCTGGCCATGCCCCGGTGACTACGTCCCACTTCATGCGGGCCTCAAAATAGCCATATCTCCAGGTTTTCCCTTGAGTTCTGTCGTGCGCGAACGTTGTAATGCTGGTATCTGACGAGCCCTGGTTTCGCCGCCATTTTAAGGAAAGGACAGAATCCGAAATCGTAATCAGTGAACGGTTAGGTATATGTCGGTCCCACCAGAGCGACTCGTACCACGTGTGGATGCCCGCACCATTTGGACTCAGGTCGAGCGAGTTAAAGTCATCGGCGAAAGCTAATTTATAGGCGGCAGCTTGCGGCGGCGGCACGATGGTGGAATGCGATGTTGATCCTATAGCCGGATACTGCCAAAGTGCGAGCGCAAGAACGCTGATGATTAAAGTGCAGGCGGAACGCATACATACCTCTCTCTCTCTCTCTCTCTCTCTCTCTCTCTCTCTCTCTCTCTCTCTCTCTCTCTCTCTCTCTGGATTCCCAATTCGGCATCCCCGTAATCAGTTAGTCAGCAGGGAGAAGTTTCTCCGTATAGGACGAATTCTCTTTCCCGCGCCGGAAGATGCGTCCCCGACTGCCCAATGGGAGGAGTCCTGGCCTTCTTAAGTCAGAATAATCTTAGCTTTGAGCAATTATCTAGAATCGAATGTGGATTTTCTGGAATAGCAGCCACCGGTTTCAGCGGAATTGACTGGACTAATCAATAAGAAGTGCGATTTATTAAATTAGTCGTAACAATCTCAACTTGACTTACATCACTTGCGGAGCCCAGTCGGGGAGTACGAACGTAGAACGAGGAGTCGCGAGTGCCCTCGGAGAAGGTCGGCCAGCCTGGCGCTCCCTTCGTGGGTCTCCAACCGATACTCCTGGCGGAGTTCCTGCCGCCGCGCCAACTCGTCCCCAAGCGTGAGGCATCATTGGTAATATGAGAAGCCTCATAGAACCGGACGTGAACGTGCCTCCCGACTGGGCCGAACGGCTAGCGTTCGAGATGGAGACACACAATCCGAAGGTTGGCATTGAGCATTCCGCATAATCATATTTCTCCGCGGACCGGGCTCTATTTTCTCGTGCTTTTGGCCCTGGGCTCGATTGCTGGGGCGTACTACGCGTGTGAGATTTTGGTTCCTCAGGACAGATTCTGGCTGGAAGTCCAGATGGCCAGTTCGAAACCCGATGTCGCTCAATTGTTTTTCGATACAGGCAAAGGCTATAACGAGCAGGAGTCAAGTACCGAGGCGCTTAGTGTCAGTGATCAACCACGGATGTACCGTTTTGTTCTCCCCGCTCAAAAGATATTTTCGTTGCGCTTCGATGTATTGAGTCATGAAGGCCGAGCCAGAATAGTGTCTGCCGCGATTGTGGACAGTGGAGGGCGAGTTCTTCGGACGTTTGCGAGAGAGGATTTCGTGCCAGGAGCCTTCATTCGCGTCGCAAGCAGCAATGAATCAGGGGTCGTTTTTGAAACAGTGCCTATTTCCGGACGCCCCCTAGATCCTGTTGTTACCATCAGAAATTCCAGTTTTGTCCCGCAGGATATACCCGTCAAACGCAGCCGTTGGTTTCTCCTCTACGCCCTTTCTCTTTTCGTTTGTGGCCTAGGAATGGCCGCCATGGGAATGGGGGTGGTCCGCGGGATGCGGCAGAATCCCAGATATCAAAACCCCGATTTTCATTTCTGCTTTGCCATCATTGTTGCGGTTTCGCTGACATTCGCCTATGCGCTTTGTTTCCCGCTGATTGTTTCTTACGACGGGATGGAGTATACGCATCTGGCCCATGTGCTCTTCTCGCCTAATTTCGACTCGGAATGGAATTTCTACCGGACGCCGCTGTTTCCACTGGCGCTCCGGGCGACATTCTTCGTTGGCGGCGAGCAGCCTGAATCTGCTCTGCTTGTAACTACCGTGTTCGGTTTCGTGGGCATTCTTCTGGTTGGGGCAACCGTTCGGCGGTTGGCAACGGGAACGAGTGCAGCCATCATCGTTCTCATTTTAGCTCTTTATCCAGTTCTTGTTGGATACGAACATATGCTGCTCAGTGAGACCGGGACGCTGTTCTTCTTGGCCTTGGTGCTCTGGTTATTCACTCGGGTTGCCACTTCTCAGAATTCGCAGAAGTGGTCATCCGTTTTTGCAATTTCTCTGGCGCTTGCCCTTGGGTACTATTGGCGTCCCACAATTATTTATCTTTCGCCGGTCGTCGCCGTGCTCTACGCTCTCACCACACTGCTTGCCGCAAACTCAACGAAGAGCAATTTGGCGCAGTTGAATCTTTTTCGTACTGGAAATTTGAGGATGCTCTCTAAGGCACTGCTCATCGGAGTACTCCCCTGGTTTTTGGCGTCCCCATGGATGAGGGAGACGGCACGCCACCACGTTAAGCCGTCTGATTTGGCCTTGCCTTTTGGGCTTTATAAGCAGGTCGTGGTTCCACTAACTGATCCCATCTTGCACGATTATGCAAAGCAGTACCAAGCCGTCATCGATCGGAATTCAAGAAATGGCTCCTTGCCGGTGGACGGAGTGGCGCTAGGTGATAGCTATGAGTTATCAAGGAGAATTGTGTCAGCTTTTCACCAAGCTGGAGTGATCAGATTGATTGAACGATACCCGCTGCGATATGTTTCAGCCGTCATCCGATCAATGGCCTTTTACCTCGGTTGGCCAAGCCCGATACGAGTAGACGATGAAAGCACAAATTTCACTCGGGCCACCTTAGGTCTTTGGCCGCCGAGTCATGGCCTTTCATCCGCCCTCGGCTGGGATCTAAGCTTCAAAAACTTAATTCCCGGTACGTATAGCGGTGGCGCGTGGCTTGGTTCAACGCTAAACAGAACCGTCCCGGCGTATGAATGGCTGGTGCGGATGGGATCGCTTGCTGCTATCGGCCTGTTTTGCCTTGGCGTCATTCGCAAAAATCCAATGCTAATAGCAGTCAGTTCGATTCCCCTCTCATTCTTGTTCCTTCATGCGCTGACGGCTCTCCCGGCGGCTCGCTACGCATTCCCAGCCTACCCGCTGTTATTGGCGAATTTGGTGCTTTGTTTCAGTGCTTTTAGGTCTCGCAATACGGGCAGTGCTGCAACGGGTGAAATACCTATAGTCGCCAATATGGACCATCCGGTCGAGAATGCTGCCAGCCCCAGCGTACGAACAGAAACGCGCAAGGGCTATTGTCGTACTTGTCTGCCGCCGGCGTGGTAAAGTCACGTTTAGCGTTGTCGGCCTTTTCTTTTCCTCCCCTCCTTCCGTCTCTCCGCTTTTCGCCTCTTCGCTACCGGCCTCATGGGGTCGGAAACTGGTCCGGTCACATTCCGCTTGCATGCGATTTAATCAGCGCGTTGCGGCCATCGATACTTGTGGAGTTGGGCACGCATCTGGGGGAATCCTATTTTGCGTTTTGCCAAGCCATTACTGAGAGCGAGATCGACGGCAAAGCGTATGCGGTGGATACATGGCAGGGTGACATCCATACCGGCGCGTACGGGAATGAAGTCTTCGAGGAAATAGCGGCTTACAACCAATCTCGTTACGCGGAGTTCTCACAGCTTATGCGAATGTTGTTCGATGAAGCGATCGAGCACTTCGAGTCCGAGAGCATTGACTTACTTCATATCGACGGCGTCCACACCTATGAAGCAGTACGGCACGATTTTGAAACATGGTGGCCCAAGGTAAGGCGCGGCGGTATCGTCCTTCTACACGACACTTTTGAGCGCAATGCCGGCTTCGGAGTATGGAAGCTCCTGAACGAGCTGAGCCAGGAACTCCCGACGGCGGAATTTCGCCATAGTAACGGCCTCGGCGTTATCCTAAAGCCCGGCACCACGCCGGGGGCGGGCCTGATTCCGCTCCTTTTCAGCAAGGAGGAATATGCATTTGAAAGGTTGCGACGGTACTACGAAATCTGCGCCGGTCACCTAGAGCATCAGTTCTGGTCGGAGCGCCGTAGACATCCCGCGGATTGGGACATTGTCACACAGCTTTTCTGGCGGGCCGCGGGAGAAAATTTTACGGAGCTGGCGAATGTCAGATCGTCGCGCACGATAACACGGGAACGCTCGCGGCTCGTACTGCCAGTGCCGCGGATGGCTGCTCCTCCAGTTGAGCTTCGACTTGATCTCGCCGATTGTTCCGCATTGTTCGAGGTGCATGCGGTCGCGCTTTTGGACGCGAATGGACAGATGCTATGGCAATGGGCTGATGCCCGTGCCGTCGACGAACTGAGGAGCCGTGGTTTGCATGCTGTTGCAGCCGCCGATGGGACGGGAGTGCTCGTTCTGGATGCTCCGGTTGGAGCCTCATTTCTGCTTCCGGCGCCGGAATCTGTTGTGCGAGATCTGCAATCAGGCGGTCAACTCATAGTGGAGGCGACCGGACTTGCGCCGTCCTCTTTCATCTCGAAATTGGCCATCGGTTTCGAGCAGCAGCTGACCCGCCAGCAAGCGAACCTGGAGGAAATACAAACCGCCTTAAATCACGCGCAACGCCTTGCGATCGAAAGGCTTGAAGCACTCGGGAAGTATGATCTCGCTTTGGCAGAGGCGCAGCGGATCGCCTGGGAGAAGGAAGAGAAACTCAAGCTCCTTGATGAACAGACGCGAGCGGCGCTGGGGGAACGTGAGCGGGAGTTGGCGGATCTGGCTGGGCAGCTCGGCCAAATAGAGAGTTCTTTCGTGTGGCGCGCCGTACGTCCGTTGACCGGATTTCACAAAAAATGAGCCCTACGGGTCCGGCGGATGGCCGTTTTCCCCTTAACCTTTCGCACAAATGCTGCGAGTGCACGGGCCGGGCGTGTGACACGCCAGGAAACTGAATACTTGATTTCTGCCAGAGTACCTTCTAGCTTTTGGATTCGCAAGTCTCCCTCTCGGATCGCTCTTTGTAACTGACGGATTACGGAACCGCGCTCTTCCGTTTGAAACTCGCCTTCCACTTGCGCCGTTTCGGGACTGAACGTCGCCGCTGAACGCGGTTCGATGGACGAGACCAGCGCCTCCACATGATCTTCGGCGGCGGTGAGAGCAAATTCAACTTCGAGAGCGCCACCCTTCGTGATCTGAGCAAGCAGATGATCCGCTATTGGAAGATATAGATACGGATCGCTTCCGGTCAGGTATAACAGGCACTCGGAATTTTCTCGCCAGGAATCAATAAACAAAATCTGGTTTTGGACAACAGATTTTAGCAGTGACTTGTCACCGTTCCATTGCCAAATCACATTATCTTGATGATCCAGTAGCGAGAGTTGGTGGAGTAGAAAAAAACCTGGTTGCTTGGAGAAGTCTAGCCGCATCTCGTCAATCGGATACCGCTGCCGGGGGAAATGAAGTTGAATCTTCTGTCGATCCCCTCCAAGGGGAGACACGATAGTGCTGTCTTCTTCCCGGAAGGAACTTTGGCCGGTTCGCCAGTACAACTGTAAGTTTTTCCGCCACAAAGGCTCAGGGGCTCTCGGACCATCAAAGTATGCCCGCGCCGAATACCGGGTTGGGATTACCCGCTCATAGTCCTCAAGCATGTCTGCGACGCTGCGCTCTCGAAGACCTTTCAGATTCTCATGAATATGGGCGAGGATTTGGCGGCCGCTAGCCAGGCCCTTTAGACGATTCAAGATAGCTTGCGGATCCGGAGGACACAACAATCCTGTTACCTCGTCTTCGATTCGGTCGGTGAAGCTACCGATCCCGGTGGCCAGGACTGGAACAGCCAAGCTTTGCAGCTCAGCGAGCGTGTAACTGAAAGTTTCCGGAACCACCGATAACAGGAGACCAAGATCCGGCTGCAATTCACCAATTAACTCCGGTAGTCTCTCGCGCTCGTATTGCGGAATGATGGTAATTCTCGAATTTTCAGCATACGCGACGCCGTGCTCGCCGCAACCTGCCAACGTAACGTCGGCAAAAGATAACAGCTCCGGTAGAAGACACTCAAACAGAAAGCCACCCTTATTCGGAGATAATCTGCCAAGAATCAGCACACGTAGGCGCCGATCCTGTTCGAACAGAAGGTTCACTGGGGCGGACTGAAGAGTTGGGACTCCGTGCGATATCACGTGGAATGAGGCTGCCAGTTCAGGCACCAACTGCGAATAGTTTTGGCGAACCGAAGTTGAACCGGCGATAAGCGCAATTTTGCGGTTTCTTACTACGGCAGTAAATTCCTTCCGTATCAGCAGCCATTCGGCGGCGGGCACATTATTAAAGAATCGGTTAAAAGGATTGTCTCTAGTGCAAGCGGCGAGCCTTGGCTCCTGGCACGAAACGCACACCGAGCCAAAAGTAATGTTGAGCGCCGGACAAAATGGGTAATAATCGTGACAGATGAACAGGGTTGGCGCATGTTGCCGCAGGGCATCTAATGAATGGCCGATCAGGGAAGAAACAATGATCCGTTCGATGCCATGTTCCTGAAGAATCTGCGGCAGGATCTCTGCATATTCGAAATGGGAAACTGCCGTGGCCTTAATGGCAGGTGCAAGTGGCCATACCTTCAGTGGCTTAGTGTCTTGGATGTTGCGGTAGAGATGCAACTCCCGTCCGAATCCGCCCCAAGTCCCAATTGATTTCAGGACCAGATTCCGATGATCCCGATCCGCCCTGCAGTAGTCGACCACCCATCGTTCCAGCCCTCCACCCCAACTGTGCATGATGTGAAGGTTGGCCCCTGTCATAGCCTTCGCGGGTAACGGTAGCGCGTCGCGTTCTACGCTGCAATGTCCCCGAATACGTTCGCGAAGGTGCCTGAGCGACCAAGAACTTGTCGAATCATTCCCGAGGAGGTCATCACCGTCACGAGGACGGCGCCATGCCACGCAAACGTGGCTTGCCAAAAGATGTGAATAACGCAGTCGGGCGGCTCCATCCACCAAAGCGGAAGGGTACATGTGCAGTTGCAGACCGCGGATGTCACGCAAGAGATCCGCCCTTACGTATACGCAATCCCGAGAAAATGATGCGACCTCAAGGTCCGTTGGATTTCGATGCAGATAGCAAAGACTATCGAGCACGGTCTCGTCGCAATCCGATAACGTTCCAGCCTGGTCGAGCTGGCGCCTATCGACTGGTGAGACGGTGGCCACGCCCACTTGACGCGCGGCACTCCACGCCAGGCGCAAATCCCATTTTTCCGGAGGGACGGCTCCAGCCCTGATCAGAATTGCGTCCTTATCGCCAAAACGCTCGAGGACCGCGGCGAAGAGATCCTCGTAGCTGCTGGCCTCGAACAAAATGAGCTGAACGCCGTCAGGTAAAGATGAAGTCTCCGCGCCGCGAGTAGCCACGAAGTAAAATTTATCCCGGCAAAGAGTGCGTTTAGAGATGCAGTTGAGACTCTCTTGAACGAATGTTGAATCGCTCGGCGCGGCTATCACGAAAACGCGATAATCCGGAGCGATCGGAAATTCGGACCGCCCGCTCGTCTCCGGATGGTGGATGCGGCCCTCATCGTTCAGGTTAAACCAGTCAAGATAAGAGCTGTTGACTTCCGAAGTAGAGAACGGATTCGGGAAAGCATCCTGCAAGTCGACCCGATCACGGTAGCGCTTTCGATGAATCTTCAGAATTCGTTCGCCGTTGTCAAAGAATCCGTAGGCCCAGCGGATTTGGTCAAGATCACTTTGGCCCATGCGCTCGCACTCGGAGAGATACCATTCCCGCAGCTCATATAGAGCATGCATGCCCTGCCCATACTTATCAAGCATCGCCCTTTGGGCGCCGCTATCCAGGCCGGAAAAATGATAAAACACGATCGGTTGATCGTTAACGAGAAATCCGTCACGAATCGAACCGGTTACCGTCCGATGCGTCAGATTCCATGTGCAGACGTTATACACCGCGTCTCGAAGAACTCTATGATCGGAAAAATATGCTGGAACTAAGTCCGCCCATCGCTGATCTGTAAAAATTCCGCGAGGTATATCGTCGTAACAAAAATAGTTCAGCCTCTCCGACCACCAGGTCGCGAATCGGCGGCCCTCGGGGGAATTCTTTATGCCCACGAAACCTAGATTGTAAATTCCGTGCTGAAGGACAGAGAGTTCATTGTCAAGGATCGCGTCCATTGTGGTCTCCGGCTCGGCGATGTGGGGAGTCAACAAGATGGAAGCGCTTGCGAATTCTTCCAAAAGCTGGTTTAGAGGGGAGAGCACCACGATATCGGGATCGAGATACAGGACATCCGTGCAGCCGGGAATGTTGAGAATTTTCTTGAGTGCGAACCCCTTCACGCCCGTACTCAATTCGACCAACGTGTGCTTGAAAATCCAGGCTTCTGGATTTTCAAGACCGAGATCGCGAAGGGTGATCAGCGAATCGAACGGTTCATTCTCGATAGAGAACCAATCGGGGACAGCGTCGCAAAGAACGACGTGAAACAAGAAGTCAGGATGAAAGTTCTTAACGCTGCGGGCGAGAACTCGTGCCTTCGGAAAATAGTTTGCGGCGATGCTGGTATAGATCTGTGTCGGCATGTTGTGGGCCGTAATTCTCGTTCTTGAAAACTCTCAGGCTCGCAAAACCCTTTCTCATCGAGAACGACGATCCCGATATAGAGGCGTGTTTCGAAATTTGACGAGGGCGCGAATCCAAGTGAGCGGATCGCGAAAAACTGTGACCTTCTTTCCTTCGCTCAGGGACCTCGACGTGTAGTTTACCGGAAGCTCTAGGGGCTTATACTCTTTCAACGTCGCCAAGTCAGGCGAGTCGGAGAATTGACGGATCTTCCATCTGTTTTTGCTGATGCTATGGCGAGACCCCAGCACAAACTTATTCTGAAAACGCAGCAGCGGAGCGACCCAAAGCATCACAGTCGTCGATGTCGTACTCAAGATCCGGATCTTGAAACAGGACCATCTCAGCGGTTGCCGCTTTCAGCCCATTTCTCGCCGGGTGGCCTTGCCCTTTTGGCGTGTCTTCTAAAATGAGCATGACCCGAGGGTGCTTTGGGTATCGCAAGACAAGATTTCTGCCGGCGTCAGTCGAGTTGCTTTCGACAAGGACCCCTTCAATTTCCAGTCCATCAATCATCTTATTGAACAATCGCTCGATGAACTCCGCAAGAGTAGCCGCTGCGTTGTAAACGCACAAAATGACCGAGAACGTCGCTGAAAAGATCGAGCTTTAGACCGCGCCAGCGAGCGGGCTCTCCCGTGAGAGAGCCGGAAGGTTTTATTGCGAAGTACGGGAGCGAGGGACGTGATCCCGCGAAGCCAGCGAAAGCGCCGAAGAGCGTGTGGGTTCATGGAGAGTCTTTCTCCAACGTAAGTGAGAGGATCTCTCATCCTCTCGAGAGCACAGAATAGGATACATGCGTGGATTCCCGCAGGAACATCCAATTTTGAGGCGGACTCAAACTCTCGGGCCGAAAAGGCATGAATGTGAAAGGCTGCCTTCCTAGCCTCGGCACAGAGATGAGCAGTCGCTCCCACCAGCAGCAGTGTCCCGTCCGTCAGCCCGGAATACGAGGTTAGCTCTTGAATTCTCTCGGCGGCGTTTGCCTCGTATACATCGATCGACGTGCTGGGCTCCGAGGAGCGGGCACTCTCGTGGCTGGCCTCCGGCCCAGGCTGAGGATTTAGGAACAGTAAACCGCAGTCCCGGCAACCGCAAACCGGAGATCTATCTGCGACGATTTCGTATTCCAAATGTGTCGAGCCACAGATCGGACATCGACTAAATACCGTGCCGATCGGCTCACGCTGAGGTCTTACTGCGGTTCTCAAGGTAGAGTAATCTCAGGTCTTGAAATTCGCATTCTACAATGTGAACTATCAAGAAGATCTGCTTCCGAGTAGCAAGTGCCGATTAGAGCAATCCAAAATAACATCCGTAATCTCCACGGTCCAGTCTGCTGCCAAAGCGATCGGATTTTGTCCGCCTTTCAGCGGAACGAAACGCAATTCACTCCTGCCAAAGGTGTAACCTGGAGTTCTTGTTCCCGCAATCGAGCGGACGATTCGCTTTCTTCGATGTATTTTACCCTACTTTCTCGGGTCGAATGACCTGAACCCCGGAAACTGGTCCAAGATCGATTAGGATTTTGGAACACAACAGCAACAACATACATTTTGGGTCAGCTAGATGCTTTTAGGAAAAGTGAAGAAGAAGGTTGAGCCTTGACCCGGTTCCGATTCAACCCAGATCCGTCCATGGAAGCGTTCCACAATTTTTTTACAGACGGCAAGCCCGATACCGCTTCCGGGACGATCTGTCCCGTGCAGCCGCTTAAAAGGCTCAAAGATTTGGGATTGATGCTCGACCGCGATGCCGATTCCGTTATCCTTACAGGAAAAGAGCCATTCCAGGTCCAATTCCTCAGCCGAGATGTGAATCTGCGGACGGGCTTCACCCCTGTAATGAATGGCATTTCCGATGACGTTCTGAAAGATCTGAACGATACTGGTCCGATCAACGCGAACGCAAGGCAAAGGGTCATGACTCACCGATGCGCCAGCTTGGGCGATACTGGCCTCTAGATTCGCAATTACCGTTTCAAACTGTTCGTTGACGTCGACTTCTTCTTGCGAATCGGGGGCATTCGCCGAGAGCCTCGCATAAGTAAGGAGATCTTCTATCAAAGTACCCATGCGCTTCGCGCCGGCAGTTATATATTCGAGTAACTGCTTTCCGTCCCCGAGCTGGTCGCCGTATCTACGCTCTAGGAGCTGTGCGAATTGCAACACGGTATTCAGTGGAGATCGTAGGTCATGAGAAGCTACGAAGGCGAAGTTAGAGAGATCTTCATTTGACCGCCGAAGGTCAGCCGCCACGGCCTCAAGCGTCCTGTGCGCTTCAGCGAGCTGCCGTTCGGTTCTACGCCGTTCGGATACATCACGAAAAACCAGCACTCCGCCTAAGACGTTTCCATTCGCGTCGCGAATAGGAGACGCGCTGTCGTCGACCGTAAATCGATCTCCGTTATTAGCGATCAGGACGGTGTGATTTTCTAGGCCCACGACGGCGCCGGTTCGAAGAGCGAGCGTTACCGGGTTCTCGATCGGCTCATTGGTGTCCTCTCGAATCAAAACCATCACTTCGTCGATTGGCTTTCCCACCGCGGCCTCTTCTTTCCAACCACAGATAGCGGCGGCAACCGGATTCATGAAAGTAATCCGACCCTCAGCGTCCGTCGAGACCACTCCATCGCCAATGCTGGTAAGCGTCGTCTGCAGGAAATCGCGGGCGGCCAGCAGCTGCCGTTCGTACATCCTCCGTTCAGTGGCGTTAAAGATGGTGAAGCGATTCAAAAGCGGTTCACCATCGGCAGTTCGCTTCTGTTTTGCATTGACGAGAACGGGAAGAACACGGCCATCCTTGCAGATCATGTCCAGCGCAATCTCGTTTACAGAACTCTGCATCCGGAGAAGGAGATTGAAATGTGTCTCGTAAAACATCCTCCCGCCCGCCGTCAGAAGATCAACCAAGCGCTTACCTTCTGTCAGTTCGTTTGCGTCGTAGCCGAGCCATTCCGCAACTGTCCTGTTCACCTTAACAATGCGCGTCTCGATTGTGGTGGTCAGATACCCACAGGGAGCCATTTCATAGAGCTCCTCCGCACTCTCTTCGAGAGCAGGATGATTCTTGTGTGGGACTTCTTCGCTCACGCGCCGGCTAAATACTCTTTGATGATTCGAGTCGTCTCGTCAGGGCCGCTTAAATGGGGACAATGGCCGGTCGCACATAACTTGATAAAGCTACTGCCGCGAAGATTCTTGTGCACGAAGTGTCCAACCTCCAACGGTGCAATGCTGTCATCGGAACACTGCAGAACCAGCGAAGGAATCGAAACAGATGCGAGGTCACCTCGATTGTCGGAGAGGAACGTGACGCGAGCAAAATGCTTTGCGATGTCGGGATCTGTTCGACAAAAGCTTTCGGCCAATTCATGAGCCAATTCTGGCCGTTCATCATTTTTCATGATGAACGGGGCCATCGCTCTAGACCATCCGAGATGATTGTCTTCCAGCGTCTGGAGAAGGCTGTCGATGTCGCTCTTTGTAAATCCACCAACGTACTCGCCGTCGTCGTTGATATAACACGGGGAAGGCCCGATCATGATCAGCGTCTCAAACGCCTGCGGCCGCTTGTTTGCAGCAAGAACCCCAATCATGGCGCTCACCGAGTGGCCTATGAAGATTACGGGCGCGCCTGAAACGGCATCGATGATCTCAAGAACGTCATCGGCATATCCCTGAAGCGTGCCATACTTTTCACGGCTGTATTGGGAGATGTCTGACTTTCCGGCGCCCACATGATCGAAAAGAACAATTCGGTAGTCGGCTTCAAAAGCGGGTACAAAATACCGCCACATCATCTGGTCACAACCGTAGCCGTGAGCAAACAGCATGGTTTTACGGCCAGTTCCGAGGATGTTGATATTGTGGCGCTTAGAAATGGACATTTCCAAAGCTGGTGAATCGAACCTGTCCATTATGGCATTCAACCGCATTCTTGCATGTTACTTGGGCAATCGGCCCGGCGCGATCGAGGAGACCGCTGAGGAATTTTGCGCCGTGACGGTCTTGGAAAATACCAGTCCCCATCGACCATATGGACGCGGGACAGAATCAGATACTCTTCGACCGCGCGCAGGCCGAACACGGCCGTCTCGATATACTAGCCTGCGCGGTGTGGGGGCAACGCACGCTTTGTCGATCCTGCATGGAAGCAACCATTTTAGAGTGTGCCGGCGGCATTCTGGGACGACCTCATGGGTGCCGGGCCGCAGGCGTTTTGGATTTCGGCGCGACAGGTCGCACGGCTGATGTCAGAGCAGCGGTCCGGAATGATCGCGGCAATCAGCGAGCTGATTATTGAGCCAGACAAGCTCAGCGGTAATGTCTAGCGATATCTCTTCGAACACCTTCCGCATTGTGCTCTCATCTTCAATGTCTGACATACGGCTGTCTCGGCAATTTCTTAGGCAAACGAGTGCTGTCGCGCACCAAACTAGCGCTTACCAGCGATGCGTAAGAAATTTACCTGTCCGTAAAGTCGGCTTTCCCCTGTTGTGGTCTGGGGGCCTGCCGCACCACGGAACGAGATGCGCGTTTCCCGTCAAAGTGGCGCGACGAGGCGATTACTCTACCCTTCGCGATTACCCATTCTTTGGAAGAGAATGAATGGCCGTCGTTAGTACCAGTCCTGTTTTGTGCGCGCCAGTCGAGCGGCGATGTGCCGATCTGGTTGCGAAATGCCGCGGTGAAGTGGTCTGGTTAGGGAACCCCGTGTCTTTCTCAAGCAGATTGCGAAAGGCCTCTACGGCCTAACAGATGGAGCGCTTCTGACCTTGCCCGACGGAACTGCGCCACTCTAAACTGGGTTTTCCGAAGCAACGAAAGTTGCGGAAGGAAGACAGAGAGTGAAGAACAGCAGATTTAACGAAGAACAAATCAGTTACACCGCCAAGCCGAAGTCGGACGATGGGTTGCAAAAGCAGATTGCGGAACTGGCGGCAGCGCGTCCGCGCTTTGGCTATCGTCGGTTGACGATCCTGCTGAAGCGGGAAGGAGTGTCGGTATGGCATGGCCGCGTGCATCGCATAGTCAAAGAGTTGCGATTGCAAGTGCCGCGCCGGAAACGCAAACGATTCGCCCGGTCCAAGCCGGCGCCGAGTGAGATCAGTGGGCCCGAATCAACGCCGGGCATGGACTTTGTCAGCGACAGTCTAGTAGATGGACGCAGCTTCCGCGCGTTAGCGATTGTGGATCATTACACCCGCGAGTGCCCGGTTATTGAAGTCGATCTCAGTCTGCCGGGAACGCGCGTGTTGCGGGTTTTGGAGCAGCTCGCCGAAGAGCGTGGACTGCCCGCTGGCATTCGCGTAGATCATGGTCCCGAATTCGTTTGTGATGCCGTACGCAGATGGTGCGAACGAAAAAAGGTGCAACTCGACTACATTCAACCCGGCAAGCCGATGCAGAACGGCCACGCGGAGAGCTTCAACGGCAAGTTCCGCGATGAATGCCTGAACACGCATTTGTTCACAACGCTGCGCCAAGCCCGCAATATCGTCGAAAACTGGAGGACAGATTACAACGAAGTTCGACCACACAGCGCGTTAGGGTATGTGACACCGAAAGAGTTTGCGAGACAGAGCAGCGCTTCCTTCGCCGTTCAGATCTTGCCTGACACGATGGCGAAACCGCCTCAAGGCATCCCTGACGGGCTCGCTACGCTCGGCCTTGACCCGGCCTCGCCATCGTGTGAAATGCCACTAACATGAACGGCGAAGGAAGCTACCAACGAAGCTTGTGACAAACGGAATTCCCAGTTACCATTGGAACCGTTTCCACGGGCAGGTCACTTCGCCGTGACAGTGCTTGCTCAGCGTATAAATCTGCTGATTAAGTAATGGCACATACGTGATCTAAAAAGAGCAAGCAGCGATTGAGGTGGAAGGCAAAACACCACCGCATCTCTTCAAATCAGTACTGATACACACTGGTCCAGGAGGGAGAAGCGCCGACAGCCGTTTCAGCCGTGCTAAAGAACCTGCCTCTTCGATGCTCGTCGATGATCATGGTTCCGCCTCCTAGGGCCGCGCCAAATCGGCCTGCAAATCCAAACGATACCGGAACGATCTCCGCATCGTATGTATTAAAAACTGTCGTATAGCTCTGCCACACTTTCCACGGCTCGACCCCATTCTTTGAACGCCACCACGTGAGTGTAGCCTCGACCGTCCCTGGCGGCTGTCTCGGTTTATATGTCCGTTCCAGTTTCAAAAGATCGTCGACATTGTCGTCCGCATCCATGTTGGCTATATAAAGATTCTGCACCGGATCACGCAAATTGGAATTCAGTTGACGCCATTGGCCTGTTCCCGATTCCGAAATGGCCCAACGGCCATTCTCAACAGCCAGGACGTCTGTCACGCCGTCGCCATTGAAGTCACCGAACCTCAGTTGATCCATGGGAAAACTCGAACTTCCTACAGCTTTCCATTGCCCGTTGGGATCGGCCAGTGGCTTTACAAACCAATGCCCGTCAGCTCGTCTCCAAAATGCGTGCGTTGTCTGACGCGTGACTCCAGGCCGATGGTCGCGCACCCTCGGATCGAACCGCCCAAACTGGACTTCGCTCAAAGGGTGGCCGAAATCGCTAAGCGCATGCCAGTCTGCCAAACCACCGCTTGAGATAAACCAGTTACCGGGCAAAGTTTCCATCAATACGTCGCATTTCGAGTCGCCGTCAAAATAGCCAAACCGCAACTTCTTCGGGTTAGCGTCGTCGCGCCTCATAAAGGACCACTGAAACTCCCCGAAACTTGAAAACCACCATGAGACCCCCGTGGCAAGAAACAAATCATCCACCCCGTCGCCGTCAAAATCGCAGACATTGTATTGACCGAAGCCATCCACATCGTAGTGATTGTTTCCCAGAACCTTCACCGTGCAGCAATCCCTGTAGAGGTCTATGGCAGCGTCTTTGTCGGAACGGGCAAAAAAGTTTCCACCGATGGTGGCTAAATTCTTTGGCTGGCCGCGAAACTTCACTGCAGTTGTCTTCTTGTATTGAATCGTGTTTTCCAAAATGGAGAACGAGCGTCCGGCATCGCCACAGTTCCAGACACCATTCGGATGCCCATCCACGCCACAGTTGTCATTTCCATGAGCGTCGACGACATGTATATATTTCTCGACCGAAAGACCTAGGAAGGTTGCATTGTGATACCCGCCTCCCTTCAAGATCAGATTACGCTCCGCCTGTACCCGCCCGTATTTCCATCTGCCTGAATGGAATGACGATTATTATCAAACACATTTTGATAGATGCTGGCCCACGCAGCTACGCTCGTTCCCACTCCGTAGCCTTCTGCTTTGCCGTTGTTACTCGAATGCTGGTTGTTGTGAATGAAATTATCATGAATGCGGACCAGGATTGCGGCCGGGTCGCGGTTAGGTATCACTGCCCCCTGCGCGGGATTCTGAACCTTGACTGCAGTGCCGCCCCAGTTGGCTATTTCCATATTTGAGATCTCAACGTCCTGGCAATCCATGATGTTAATGCCCGTCTCAAACGTGCGCTGATCTCCTGGATCCGGTCCTATAACTCGAAATCCCGACATTTGCGCGCCTTCCCCATCAAGACCTGCCGAGCACCGCGCCTCTAAGAACGCCACATCCGACGCATCTTTGAATGGACGATTTGGGTGCTTTCCGTAGTAGATCACTGGACCCGGAGACCCAGGTGTCCGCGCCGAGGGGCTCGCCGACGGGAACGCTCCCGCCAATGCCGTACCGGTCGTTCCAACCCTGTTTCGATTGGCGATGCTTCTCCGTCCGTCTGCAGCGCCACTGCCTGCCGCACTCGTCAATGTCACACATCGTGCGAACTGAATCGGCAGTGCGGAGTCCGGCACGGAACTGAAATCCAATTTGACATTCGGGCCCAGCAGCACAGTGGTGTTGGCAGTCGTCACCCCTTTAATCAAATCGCTGATCTGCTTTGCCTGGTCGGATGGTTCGCCAATGTAGACCATTGTCCGAGTCACCGGACAATTCGCGGACTGTGCCTCGGCAAGACTTACGGTAAATGTCACAACGATCGCCAGGTATATAATTTTCATCTGCTCCTCGAAAGACAACAATCGTACCGAACGGGCTCCCTGTGCCGGGATGCAGTCACTTGTTTGATGGACCTCAGCGCATCTGGTGCGTGCTAAAGCGATAGGAACTTGCCGATGCACCCGGCGAGATCTCGCTGCCATTTCAAAGAAGCATATAAAGTCCGTAGCGTGTTTGGAAGGCGTTGGGACCCCAGCAGCAAGATCCAACGCCAGCCTTGCCGTTCTCGCCGTCAGGTCTTCGAGAGATATAAGTTTAATCAGACATCCTGCAACATCCAGGTCGTATGTTCGGCACATGGTGTCACCATATGAACGAAACACGTCGATTCGCAGCTTGCTCTCTGGATCGACGAGTTGCAGCATCGTCCTATTCGGCGGATCGCATGGGTGGATGTGGCGGAACAGAAAGTCATTCCCCAAGGTCTCCGGAATGCGGTCGAACGAGTCGGCGATGAAGTCAATGTCGTTCACTGCCCGGAGCGAGGGCTGACACCCCCGGCGCAGGCGGTGAACCTCTACGGCCAGGCCACCCGTGAGTGCCCAACCATGAATGTCATGGCGGCCAAGTTTCCGAAGAGTTCGTAAGACGCGATTCGCATCGGCAACGGACGAAAACCGGCTGAGCATCCGAACATGATCTCAACCCGGTGCACGAATCTTCGCGCTACCGGTCATTTGTAGATCTCTATCCGGCGACCTCCGTGTACCACTCACTTTGGCGGCGTCGGCTCTCCGAACACCAGCCGGTGCCCATTCAAATCCATCACATCGAATTCCATCATCCCGTAATCTTGAGGGCAAAGCGCACGCGATATCTCCACTTCCGGAGACGCCGAATACGCCTCGTATAGCTCTTGCACATCATCCGTCGTTATGTACACGTTCCACGCCTCGCGCTCGCGTCGGCCTGGGTCGTCTGGCATAACGTACCCAGGTTGCTGTTGCAGAAATATCCGAATCTCGTCGCGCTTGAGGATCGCGAACCCTGGCGGATAGTATTTGGGACTCGAATCCAAGCCGCCTATACCACTCCATCGTCGGCTCGATATTGCCGACTAGGAACACCGTTGTCGAGTTACGTAGACGCGCGCGACGGTTGTCTGCGCGCCCTGTTCTCCGGCCACCATTGGGGAGAATATCACGACCGAAGAACGACGTTGGAATAGGGATGTCCAGTCGATCAGGACGTCACCTAATGTAGCAAAAGAAATGGCGCTGGCCGAGTAGTAGCGATCAATGGCGTTCTGTTTGTGATCCGGAAGGGCTTCGGCGTTGAGTGTTCCTCTACGCTGCCTGACCAGGGCGGATCTATCGGCTACAACCTGAGTTCTATCCGGTTTCCCGATCATGTTTCGCGACAGCATTGTATCCGCGGAACACGCGTTCCGCCACAACTTGGGCCTTTGGGCGCTGGTTTGAGACCGCGATAGAATTGTTTTTCGCGTGAAGGACGCATCCGGTCCGCGGAAAGGGTAGAAGCCCACCTTTCATTTCCAAGTCTCAGCAGCCTTCTTTCAACCCGACTATACGGACACCTGGCGATTCGTCGAAAGGAGGTCGCTATGTCGACTGAAGCAAACGGGCCACGCGGGCCCTTCCCGAACGTCCGCGGTGAAGTCGTTCCGATCGATCGCCTGCTTAAGTTGCCCGGCCTCGCTATCGCCTTTCGCGAGTTGGTTCCTGAACCGCGATTTAAGCTGAACACCGCCTCTGAGTCAGGCCTCGGCCATGACCGAGCGATATGTCGCTTTTACGGCGACCACCAAAGCGTCAAAGGCGGTCGGCTTCGAGACGTAGTGTTGCGCCCCAAGTGCCTGAGCACGATTTCTGTCCGCATCTCGCGACGAGGTGGTCAAAATAACCACGGGGATGGATCGGAGATCTCTGTCCGCTCTCATTGCCGTTAGCACTTGCCATCCATCGAGTTTCGGGATGTTCAAGTCCAGGAACACAATGTTCGGCCATGTGCGACCGGCATACTGACCCTCGCCTCGTAAATATAGTAGGGCCTCGGCGCCATCTGAAACTCTGTAAACAGTCGCTTGAAGGTTAGCTTCATCAATAGCTGTGCGAAATACTAGTGCCATTGCATCGTCATCTTCGATGTGGAGTATCGTCGCCACTCAGATGATTAGATGTCTATCTTAGACAGTGATCTCATTACGACTTTGCGAGTCTCGTCAACAAATCCGAGGCAAGGTCTGGAAGCTTCGCAGGCGCAACCGGACGCGACCGTTATTCACCATTATCGGAAGCTATTTCGGCTCGTTGCGGGTTCGCGATAACTTCCGAGTTGGTCGTGATCCGACAACAACCCAAGCGACAAGTCGGACGTGTTCCGAGGAAAGTAGGAAATAAAGATTAGTCTGGCGAGTCCAATTTAGCGATGTACCAGTCGCGCGGACACAAGCCACTCGGATGTTCTGGCTGATGTCACAGACCTACTCTGGAGGTAAAGTTCTCCGTGGAACAAACTACAATCTTCGGGCGCTTACTCGGGTTCCAGTGAGGCTTTCTCGAATCGAGAAGCCCATTCGTCGGGAGTGTCCTGGGGCGCCGTCATCGGGGGCGCGTTCGTGGCGGCGGCGTTGTCACTCACCCTCCTCGCGTTAGGCGCGGGATTCGGATTGCTGTCGGTGTCGCCGTGGTCGAATGCGGCAGCCACATCGGCCATAGGAACAGCGGCAATCATTTGGCTCATTGTGATTCAAATCGCAGCATCCGGTATGGGCGGGTACATTGCTGGTCGATTGCGCACGAAATGGGTCGCGATTCATAGCCACGAGGTGTATTTCCGCGATACGGCGCATGGATTTCTCGTGTGGGCGGTCGCGGTGGTCATCACGGCCGCTTTCCTGGGTCCAGCGGCCACGACGATGGTCGGAGGCACGACCATAAATGAGGCAATGGCCGGTCCGGAAAACACGTATTTTTTGGACGTACTCTTCCGTCCGGCCGGAAGCGGAAGCGCTGCATCCTTCGTGGCTGCAACCAACTCTTCATCTGTGGAACCCCGCCGTTGCGCCACGGTCGTTTTGCCACGCTCCCGGTCCTCCTCGATCTCCTGCGCCGCCTGCCAAAAGAACAGATATGGAGAAATCGTCGTCCCTAGGATTCCGACCAACACAGAGAGATACGAGCGAGTCCACTCCAGATGCGGAATAAACGTGGACCGTATTACCTGTGACCAGTCGGGTCGTGCCAGGAATGCCGTGACTACATAAGCAAATAGAGCGAGGGTCATCCACTTAAAGATGCGCGCGATGGTCCGGTAGGACGTCCAGAGCAGAAGCCCGATGATCAAGAAGGCGAAAAAGGGAGTCCCGACGTAAGCCGGTAATCCAGTAACCATCTGCGTCGCATCTGCCATGCCTCCGAGGTCGGCTCCGATGTTAAATACGTTCGCGACAATGAGCAGACCGCACGCAAACCAGAGTACCGGCGGTGGGTAGCGCGTTCTGATCACCGCCGCAAGTCCACGGCCGGTCACCATACCCAGGCGCGCACACATTAGTTGCACGGCGGCCATTAGAGGAAAGGAGAAAAGTGCGGTCCACAACCCGGTATACCCGTAGGCCGCTCCCGCCACCGAATAGGTAGAGATCCCGGAGGGGTCATCGTCCGCCGCTCCGGTGATCAATCCTGGCCCGAGATTTCGGAAGAAACGCTGAAGTGGCCCGTGCTGCTCCGGCGGTACCGTCACAGTTGTGCCTCTGCCATGCATTGATGCCGGCCCTCCGAAGACCTTGCCACACGATAACATCAACCTGTAAGAACGCTTATCCAGCGGATCTGCTTATCATGTACTCGGCCGTCTGCGGCGCAAAGAACTGTGCCGGGCTCAAGGTCCTAGCTCTCGCTTCTCCTAGGGGGCTTGAAAATCCGTTCGAGCGGTTTAGGGAATAAAGAACATGATGACCAGACAATCCCCGACCGTGGCGTGATCGTGTTACCAGATTGATTCCGGCGTCGAAGTTGGATGTGCCCAGCCCTGTAACAGCAATCAGTAAGCTCACAAAGTAAGATAAGGGGAATTATTAAGGAACGAGGACTGCGGGCCGGGGTTGCGACCGCGTCCGATGTGGCAAAGGGTCTTTTGAGTCCGGTTGCCCCGACAGTGCAAGCCCAGAACTCCAGGCCCCCGATTTACATCGAGCCAGGGGTGACAATGTCACGCGCGCCCGATGGCAGCCGACAAGTGCTCGGCAAGGTCGTCATCGACCTTCGGAACGGAAACATCTGGGGATTCCCCACCACGGTACAGCAGCCACTTCCGGTCAATATTACAAAGTCTCAGCCCCCCATCTCTACTCCGTTTCGATTGGGTCGCTTTGCCCTCTCAGTGCTGGACCGACCCGACCGCTGAACACCAGGGACACGGCGTCAAGCAGCCGCACGGGTAACCTTCGGTAGCGCACTATGAAAACGTACGCACGTCTTACGTGAACCCGGTCATGCTTTAGGCCACAATTAGTGGTCTGGTGTCCGACCGAACAATTGGCCTCCCGAATGCCACTCTGCATCAGAAATCGCGGGCATCAAGAACATAGAGAAAGCGCAGCTAACGCGGGAATTCGGGGCTGATTTGTTCGATGCGCCAGATGGGACCGCCTTCATAGAGCGGACCCTCTTCGCGAATGAATGCCGGTGCGGTGCCCGGAAGAATCCAGATGTGATAGTCGGGAGGTTGCTTGCCAACTATTGGAGCAATTACTCCGGTGATGCCGCCGAGTTCAACATGGAGCAAGAAGTCGACGGCCTTTCGCTTGGTTCCACCGATCAGGAAGGGAACCTCACTGGCGGGCTTGATTGAGACATGGATGAGCTGCGGCTTGTCGCCGGGCGCGACAAAGGATAGCTTTGTTTCAGGCGTGGACGGAAGGACGTTCATCAGCAGATTGGGCGGAAGGCCATTTGAGACGTCGGGTGGCAGGTCCAGATGATCTTGTCTCATTTTTCCGTCTTTCGTCCGAGAAGTAATCTGCCCGGTGGACGCGTTGATGAGAAGGTCCATGGATCTCGGGAACGAGGGGCCGCGTTGAATATGGTGGTCGCTGATAAGACGGAAGACGCCACGTTGGGAGAAGACAGTGATGTCCTCGTCGATTGAGCCGTCGCGGAAGCGAAAGATGACGCGTGACGTGACGCGATCGCCATGCACGATCTGAGTCGCGTCGCCAGTGGCAATGCGGGTGCCTTCGACGGTTTTCAGCGCGAGAAAGCGGTGGGACGAGCCCTGGGGGTGGCGGACGGGGATGGGGTCTGCAGGCAGCTTCCCACTGAGCAGGGCGGCTGCAACGAGAATGGGGAAGGCGCGGGCCGGTAAATCGTGCATGCGTGATATTTCCTCCGTATGCTAAGCAAGGCGCGATTCTGGGCGGCGTGTAACAAATTCGAATTCTAGACACTACGGCGCACCGATCAGTTACACGAAAGAGGGTCTCTTGCCGGAACTACGAGATGGATCCGAACGCGTCCCGTATGTGCCGTATATGTGCGAGGTGTTCGACTCTGTTGATGCGATATCTACCTGGTTGAGATGTCGGCAAAGCAGGCGATTTCACTTCTCAAAGAGACTGATTGGCGAGCGAGGTGCTGACACCGTGCAAACCTTGCTAAAGAATGCACAGAAACCTGCTTCAGGCGTGTTCGCGAGTCTGGTGGCATTTGTGATGCTGCTGTTTGGAGCGTCGGGCGTGTTTCTGGGCTCAAAGGCATGATCAGGCAGCGCCTCTTTTCGTTTGGTATGGTCCTGTCCGTCGGCTTTCTCCTTTTGGTCTTGCTAATACTGAGTGCCGCGTTGGCGTACATGGGACGCGCCTTCGCCCAGCTTGTAACCCTGCCTCCGTTTGTCATGCAGACAATCAACTTCCTCGTATCATTCGTGGTTATAGCCGGGCTATTTGGGTTGATGTTTAAGTATGTGCCGGCGGCGAAAATCCCATGGAAAGATGTGCTGGTAGGGGCAGTAGGCACAGCGGTTCTGTTCACAATAGGTAAGCAGCTTCTGGGGCAATATCTCGGAAAGGCGAGCGTCGGATCTACTTATGGGGCGGCTGGATCGCTTGTAGCAGTGGTCGTCTGGATTTACTACTCGGCGCAGATCTTCTTTTTCGGAGCCGAGTTCACTCATGTGTACGCTGAAGCTCGTCGAGTGGGGAATCAGCCGCAGCAAAGAAATCAGCCGTACAAGCGCCCTCGGACCATTGAGACCGCCGCAAGTCGTGCAACCAGGAGAAGTGTCCTGAGCATGGCCGCCAGGGTCGGCCTCGCCCGTATGCTTGCCGTACCGACGGCAAGCGCTCCCGTTTCTGCACAGGCTACACAACGCCGAGGCTACTTGTTAGTGAAACGCTCCGGTCGCGCTGGATCTCGGGCCCACAAACCCGATATAGATTCTCTGTAACGATGCAGTGTTTACGAATCCAAGTTGACGTGTAGTCGGCTGGGTGAGAAGTGCCGCCCGGGGTATCAGACGCCGCGCACCAAGCGCAGAGAGATGTCCCGATCGGCTTCGATAAACGCTGATCTCATCAGGTTCATTGCTTGTTGCAGGACAATGATTTCACTAGGGCAGCATGGCGGACCACACGTCAAAGTGGATCGCCGGACCTCTTCTTTGCCGGGCCATTCGATCACAACCAGACGCTGACATCCGGGACAGATCAGAGTGTTGGTCTCACTCTCGATGTAACAGCCGCAGATGCACTCGACGCAGTACAAAGATTTGAGCGCCATGGTTTTGCCTGAGTGTAGGGAGTGGGCCGCTTACGCAGCCCCTCTTTTTTCCTGTTTTTCCTTGCGGTCGATTACGGAGATGGAATCAATCACGATTTCCGTCACCGGCCACTGCACTTTGATTGGTCCGCTGTCGGTTTCGACCGTGCGCTCATACTCGCGATAAATCAGTTCCCCTTCGAGGAACACGTGATCGCCAGTCTGAATCCTGGCCGCGTAGTCCGCAGCTGGCCCGTAGGCAACACAGGAATGCCACTGAGTTTTTTCCTGCCATTGCTCGCGAGCGTCCTTGTAGCGTTTGGTAGTGGCGACAGAAAGCTTTGTCATGCTTCTGCCGTTTTGCGTGGAACTACTGCGGGCATCTTTACCTGTGAAGCCCGCCAGTGTTATGCGATTGATAATCATAAGAGGGTTTTTCCTTTCTGAAATGGATTTAGGGTTGCGCAATGCAACCCCTGCCTGACCGGCGAGGTCCGGGGTAGCAAGAGTCAAGCCGAGGGGGTTCGCCCATCCTTGTAGCGAAGCGGAAAGGACGAAGCGCAGCGAAGGGCTGCACAAGCGAAGCGCGGAAGCCTGGGGAGACGGCTTGTACTCGCGCGAGGGCGGAGCCATTAGTGGTACAGCTCGGTCGTTTCATAACGTCCGGCATCGGCATCGAATCCGTGAAGTTGAACAACTTGCGAAATCGAGCGACGGCCTTCCTTTCGTTGGATATGGATCACGAGATCAATCAGATCGCCGATCTCACCTTGGACAGCCTTATAAGGAAGATCAACATCCGCGCGCAGCGTGAGCGTTGCTAATCGAGAAAGAGCCTGTAAAGCAGAATTTGCGTGGAGCGTGGAAATCGATCCGGCATGGCCCGTGTTCAAGGCGTCCAGTAAATCGAACGCCTCGCCGCCGCGGACTTCGCCAATGATCAACCGATCGGGCCGATGGCGAAGGGTGGCTTTCACGAGATCACGAACCGTGACGGCCGGCACGGTGACTTTGCCCGAGCCATCCACCTGCTCCTTCCGTGCCTCAAAGCGAAATACATTCGGACGATCAATTTTGAGTTCCGCCGTATCCTCGATCACTCCGAGGCGTTCGTGCTGCGGAATGAAGTCAATCAGCGCGTTGGCAAATGTCGTCTTGCCAGTGTCGGTGCCGCCGGCGATCAAAATCGTCTTTCGACCTCGGATCGCTTCAGCCAGTTCGGCGGCAACCGCGGCGGGAAGCATACCGTCTGGAAACCAGACCGCCTTCGCCGTGTAGGTGTGTTCAATGCTGGCTACGACGTATCCATGACTCACCAGATCTTCGATCAGCACCGTGTATTCGAAGCCTGTGCCCCCGGCCCCGTGCGAAAAAGTGACAACGGGAAATGGACTGCGGCTGCTGGCGATCGGCGCGCCGTTAACCGCATGCGACGAAATCTCCCCGGAAACAATCGGGGCCCAGCGCTTGCCGAACTCCTGGCTCATCAACTCGTGGATTGCGGGCGCCGCGTCCATTTGTGCCGCGCCTGGAAAGTACTGCCCCTTGGCACCGACCGATTTCGCCGTCGGATACCAGAAATAGACCATCAGCTCACGCTCGCGCTTTGGGTCGTAGTTGTCAGGGCGCGTAGTATCGATCCAGTCAAAACCGACCCTGCCAATGCCGGACGGCCCGGACGGGTATGGGATTTCGGGAACAGGGGCAGATGTCTTCACGCTATTGGATGCGATCGGCTGCTGAGCCCAAACCGCAGTGGCGCTCAACAGGCACGCGAGCACCGCACTGCCAAATAAACAGGAACCGATCGACATACGTCTGCACCTCGAAGTGCCGCATTCAGCGCGGCGGATACAACTCTCGATGATTGTAGACAAATCGACAAGTCAATCAGCGATAGCCCTTCTGGGCGGATGGCGGATAAACCCGCCCTGACGGCACAGGATGGAGTTTGAGCATTCTGACTGAAGGCGGCGCAGGAGGCCGCCCAGAATGCCCAGCCATCGCGGAAAGAGGAGACCACCCAAGCGATCTCTTGCTCTACCTGATCTCGAACAGACAAAGTCTGCCGTGCTGAACAGCCTAACGTCGAAAAGCGGCCAGCGAACCTACGACCATGCCATTAGTGAATCCGTCGACTGGTATTGCTCGGAACCACGGCTTGCCTTCAATCGCACCGTCGTTCTTCGATACTGGATCTACTTGGAACAGTGGAGGCTCGCTCCAACAACGATCAACCTCCGCTTGGCCGCGGTCAGGCGTGTCGCGTACGAGGCAGCCGATTCCGGCTTGCTCAGTCCAGAACTTGCCGCCGGCATCCGCCGAGTGAAGGGAGTACGCCGAATCGGCGTGCGGCTGGGCAACTGGCTCACTGCCGATCAGGGCCGCTCGCTGCTGCTGAATTCTCATGGTGATGGTCTTAGAAGCAAACGCAACTAAGCCATCCTTGCTCTGCTGATTGGTTGTGGATTGAGGCGCGGTGAACTCCTTGCCCTTTCAGCTTCATCTGTCCAACTCCGAGAAGACCACTGGGTGATTGTCGACCTTCACGGAAAAGCCGGCCACATTCGAACGGTACCGATTCCACTCTGGGCAAAGCAGGCGCTCGATCGATGGACTGAAGCAAGTGGAATCAAGGACGGCTGTCTATTCAGAGCGATCAACAAGTCAGGAAGGATCTGGGGCCAGGGCATGACGCCGAAGGTGCTTTGGGAAATCGTCAAGAAAGCGGCCGAGACCGCGGGCATAGACAAACTGGCGCCGCACGATCTGCGACGGACATGTGCACGTCTTTGCCATCTGGCGGGCGGCGAGCTCGACCAAATTCAATTCCTTCTCGGCCACGTATGCATTCAGACGACGGAACATTACCTCGGCTGTAAACAGAAGCTCCGGTTTGCGGTGAACGACAAAATCGGCATTGAACCATGAGTGCGAGGGACGGATTACCCGTCCCTTCGCGACTACTCGCGGGTGATTGGCCGCCTGACCCAATTGTCGAGCCAAAACAGCTGGTGAGAAATTGCGCCACGCAAGAGCGTTCTTCGTCAGCGCCACTTGCGGGTCGCTCATGAGCAATCGACGATTAAAAGCGAGGCGCATCTCACATGCCATCGGAGGGCCATCATCATCAATGATTGGAGCCTCATAACCAGAACGAGATAAATGTTAAGGTAATTAATATTAACCTCTTAACTTATGGCGAAACAGTCTCCCGCCTACGTGCTGCACAAATTAGTTTTCGATCTGGATCGGGCCGCTGACCGCCTGCTGCGAAGGCGTCTTAATATCTCCTACAAACGTGCTCTTTTCCTGCTCGTATTGGAGCATCACGGCACGATTACTCAGCACGATTTGGCGGTTGCGCTGGGATATAGCGATCCTGCGGTCAGCAGCATGCTGATTGGGCTTAAGGAGAGCGGCTATGTCACTGCGGTGCCCAGCCCCGAGCATCGACGAAAACGTCTAGTGACAATCACCCCCAGACGGGAAGAGCAATTGTGAGAGTGGGTCGGCGGATGCTGGATTCTCATTTTGCCGAACTCATGGCATCGGCAGGAGTGAATGCCGAAGAGTACCAGCAAATGACGGAAAAGCTACAACAGGCTGTTGCGACCCGGATTAAGGGAGAAAAATCATGACGACAGATTCAATCGAACATTCGAAACGGCAACACGTCAACAATTCTTTCCAGGGACGGAGCCACGGTAAGCTACATTTCCTTCGGCAGTGGGCCTTCAATCATAGTCATTCCTGGAGCGCTTGCCGTGGCGTCATGCTATACAGCGTTCGCCTCCTGCTTGGCCAAGAAGTTTTCCGTTCATATCCTGGAGCGACGAGGGCGAGGTCTCAGCAGTCCTCAGAGCGACGCCTACAGCATCGACAAAGAAGTAGAAGATGTGCTCGCTCTGCAGCATGAGACCGGCGCCTCGTTTCTGGTCGGTCACAGCTTCGGCGGACTCATCACTCTGGAAGCGAGCTAGAGGGAACGCGGCGCTCGACAAAATTGCTATCTACGAACCGGGGGTATCGATCAACGGCTCGATTCCGATGCGCTGGATGCAGGGTTATAAGCAGAAGCTGGCACGCAAGCAAAACTATGACGCTTTCGTGGAGTATTCACTTGGCGACCGGTCCCGATCGGTGCGCGAAATTGTCCCAAATGGATGATGAAGCTGCTGCTTCCTCTCTTTTTGAATCCCTCCGAGCGCCAGCGTATGCTGAATCTGCTCGGCGAAAATCTGCGAGAGCACCTGGAAATTGCGAGTCTTGATTCCAGTTATCAACACTATGGGGAAGTTTCAGCGGATGTTCTGCTCCTGCATGGAGGCAAAACTGGGATCAGCTGGGTCAGTTTGGCGATCGAGCAGCTTGTGACTGTTCTTCCGCGGTCGCAGGCTCACCTTTTTCCGCGGCTCAACCATTTCGGCATTGATAAGCAGGCGCCGGAAGATGTTGCACGAGTCGTCAGCGACTATTTCTCACAAACCAGCTGATCACGACATCGTGCGATGTCAAAGCCCTCGATGGATCTTCCAAGGTCGACGAATGAGTTGCTGCCCGTGCAAGTACCAACGTCTTCAATAGGATTGCGCAACATGAATTTTGGGCAGCTCTAACTTGTGGTTTTCTCGCGGTGGTCTGGTTAGAAGCATCGCTTCGTACTCGTCAACTCGACGTTTAAACGCGCGAACCGTAAAATTGGTCTAGCGGCGGATTCTGTGTAACGGCGAAGTGGCGATCTGAGAAAGTGAATCGGTCTAGGCTGCGAAATTGCCCAGCCCTCTCGCAACTACTGCGGATCCATAGTGCTTTTCGCGCTGACGTGTCACTTTAGCCGGGACCGTTGCTTCCAAGCGTGAGTGTACGAGTACAAGGTCATGCATTCCAACTCGTAATTAAACCTGTTAGCATCTGGGCTACGCCTGCAACAACATGCCTCCCCTTTTGACCAATACTCCTAGAGCCCGCATCCTAATGGGCCTTTCTCTGGCAATCTTCATAGCTTGGTTAGGAGGAGCTCAATCACTCAGCAGAGCCAAGATCGAGTCGCCGGTCAAGACGCGACAAGAACTTGCAGCAGAGATTATCAACGTAGATGAACAACTCGCGGCGGAATACAAAAAGGAAAATGCCGCAGGACTGACAGCTGGTATCGTTTCCGGACGGGAACTCGTCTGGACAAAAAGCTATGGTTTAGCGGACATTGCGAATGGAAGGCAGGCAACCACTGATACGGTCTATCGTATCGGTTCGATCACGAAGCAGTTTACAGCTCTCATGCTTCTGCAGCTCGTCCAGGACCGGAAGGTACATTTCTCCGATCCTGTCGAGAAGTTCTTCCCGGAGGTCAACCAAATCAAAGGAAGGTACCCCGGAGCGCCACCAATCACTCTCATTCAACTTGCGACCCATCATTCGGGGCTTAACGAAGAGCCCGACGATGTTGGGCGGTTCACCGTTGGTCCGGTCAGCCAATGGGAGCAGACCTTGATTACAGCTTTGCCGAAGCTGCAATACGCGTGCGAACCGGGAACTCATTTCATTTACTCGAACATCGGATACGCCATCTTAGGTGCTGCCCTAAGCCGAGCTGCTGGAGCATCTTACACAGACTACATCCGTGACCACATCTTCAGACCGCTCGGGATGCAACACACGCGATTTGAACCCGACAAACAACTCATTCCAACTCTGGCGAAAGGATATGTTCTTCACGATGGTGTTGCTGACCCAAAGCCCTCGTCCGCGGATTTGAAGACCGGACGCGGCTACAAGGTGCCTAATGGTGCTGTATTCACGACCGTAAGCGATCTGGCCCGCTTCGTTGCCTTCGAAATGGGATATGGTCCTGAGATCGTACTGAGCAAAAAGGCTTTGCTAGAAAGCCAGTCAGAGATGTTCTGGGCAGACGAGACAAGG
>CAVQHR010000003.1:0-483544 GCA_963712395.1 Bryobacterales bacterium | reverse complement strand
GCAGCGAAGTAGGCTCGGCGCGCGTCCTGACCACCCAGGCAAGCGGGGTAAGACGGACGTTCAATGCATTGATTGCATCGGTGGTCTGAGCGTACGGAACATACATCGCGGGTCGCGGGTCGCGGTTGAGGGCGCCATCGCGAATGTCGGCCGCGATCCCAATGATCTGCCGCGGCATCTCGGCTTCTAGCTCGCTCATGATGCCTTTGCCGATCAGGATGCGGTCGGTAAGCGGATCGCCCTTCGGCCAGAATTGCTTGGCCATCGCCTGGTTGATGATCACGACCGGCGCGCCCGACGCATTATCCCGCTCCGTAAACGAACGGCCGCGCAAGATGGGGATTTTGAAGACTTCAAAGAAGCCGGGCGCCAGTGTCTGCCATCCGCCACCTCCGTGAAATGGGCCTTTTTCCAACGGCCGTCCCATGACCCGAAACGGCAGGCCGTAACCGCCCTCGAGCGGTATGCAGCATGTCGCGCTGGCGCTTACTACTCCGGGGATCGCGCGCAGTCGCTCCAGACCATCGCGTGTCAATTGTTCGACTGCAGCGGTGTGCGTGTATTTCGCGCTATTGAGCGACATGCGCATGGTCAGAACATTTTCCGCGTCGAAGCCGGGCTTGACGGCGCCCAAATTCAGCGCGGTGCGGATGAGCAACGCGGCGCCAATGAGCAGCATCGCCGCGAGTGCAATTTCTCCAATCGCCAATGCAGCGCGGGCCCGGTTCTGATTCCGCCCGCTACCGGATCGGCTGGCGCCCTCCTTAAGCGTGGCGCCCAGATCGGCGCGCGACGATTGAAACGCGGGAACAAGTCCGAAGAGGACCGTGGTCACGAGCGTGACCACCCCGGCAAAAAGTAGAACGCGCCAGTCAGCCGTCACGAGCGCGCCATCTGTCCCGATGCGCGGCAGATTGGCAGTATTAACTGTGAGCAGCGCCCGAATGCCAACGATGCCGAGGACAGAACCGAGCACGGCTCCCGCAGCCGCGAGCATCAGGCTTTCCGTTAGAAGTTGCCGGATCATGCGGCCACGCCCCGCGCCGAGAGCGGCGCGTATTGCAATCTCGCGCTTGCGGCCGATCGCGCGGGCAAGCAGCAGATTAGCCACGTTGGCGCAAGCGATCAGCAGTACGACTCCGACCGCGCACGCCAGCACAATCAGCGTAGGACGCGCATTGTCCACCAGTGCCTCGCGCAGGCTTTCCACGCTGAAGCCATCTTTAGGCTGGAGAGCGTCTGGGAACTTGTGACGAAAGTCCCCGGCCGAAAGAGCCAGCCGCGCTTTCGCCTGTTCGAGCGTAACGCCCCGTTTCAGCCGGGCGCCAACTGTGAAGTAATGCCCTTGATCGTGCGTGTTCGGATCGAGTTGGAACGGCGTCCAGACTTCGGGCTCGGGTCCGAAATCGCGAAAGTCGAACGTCTTGCCGATAACGCCGATGACGGTGTGCGGCTGGCCGCCAAGCTCGATCGTTTTTCCGATAATGTTCGGGTCGCGGCTGAAGCGGCGTGTCCACAAGCCCTCGCTGATTACCGCCACATGTCCGGCATTGGGCTTGTCTTCCTCGGCTGAAAACGTGCGGCCCATGACAACCGGCGCGCCAAACAGCCTGAAATAGGCCGCGCTGACCTGCCCGGAACGCAACTGCAAGGGCAAATCGCCGCCCGTCCAGTTGATCACGCCGCCACGGAACGCCGCGGCGTCTTCAAGAACGGTCGATTGCTGCTGCCAATGGGCGAATTTGGCTGGAGATGCAGCCGGCCCAGATCCCTGGGGCGACGTGCTCATGAGCAGGACGATTCGATCGGCCTGCGGAAACGGCGGCGGCTTGAGAAGCACTGCGCTGACAATCGAGAAAATGGCGGTATTCAGGCCGATTCCAATGGCGAGCGCGGCGATAGCAGTGGCGGTAAAGCCGCGATTCTGCCAGAACAGCCGAAGAGAGTGGCGAACGTCCCGGACGAACGAATCCATTCCGGTTTAGACGTTAAGTTAGGGCTTAAGTTCCCTTTTCAATCACTTCCAGCAGCGGCGGCCCTTTGGGAGACCACTGAAGCAGCCGGCGGGCGTTCGTGGCGCGCACCCGGCTATTCGAAGCAAGCGAAGAGCGCATGGATTCCCCGAATTCCGCGATGGCATCGGCAAGCGGCCAGCTTTCGGTTTTGCCTCCGAATCCAAGAGACCGGCTGATGGATTCCGCGATGCGCTTATAGGATTCTTCACCATTCTCAGCAAAGAAGAACGACCCGCTGGGAGCTTTTTCGAGCGCGAGGAGGTAGAGGTCGACCAAATCGTCTATATACACGTTCGACCAACGATTAACCCCTTGTCCGATATAGACGCCGGCGCCGCGTTCCTTCGATTTCTTGATCAACCTGGGAATTTGATCGCTATCTTTCTTCAGGCCGCGCCCCGTGCCGTAGATCGTCGTGGGACAAATAACGATTGCGCGAATGCCGAGCGAGATACCGGATGTTCGCACGAAACGGTCGATTGCGAAGCGGGTTTCCCGGATCGGTAGAGGTTGAATATAGCTGTCGTCGTGATAGATCTTCGGGCTTTCAAAATCGCCGCGGGCGTCGTCGTAGACGATGCTCGAGCCGCTGGTGTGAATCAGCGGCTTTTCGCTCCCGGTCATAGCATCGATCAATGCCTCGATTGCCGCGCGGTGATCCGAGCTTGCGGCATTGACAACAGCGTCCGCTTCCGTCGCGGCATTTCGAAGAATTGCGCCATCGTCCAGGGTGCCTGGGACCGGTAGAATCCCCCTCTGCTCGAGCAAGCGCGCCTTCTCCGCGGAACGAACCAACCCGTGGACCTGATGCCCTTCTTGGACGAGCCGTTGTGCCAGAGTGCCGCCGATGTAACCGGAGGCGCCTGTCACGAATATCTTCATTGCCAACCGCCGCCCAGGGCGCGATAGAGTTCGACAACGCTTGCCAACTCATCCCGCCGCAGCCGGGCTAACGAAAGCTCGCCCTGGAACAAGTTGCGTTGGACATCGAGCACTTGCAGATAGCTATCGAGACCGCCTTTGTAGCGTACTTGCGAAAGACGATCAGCATCCTGCAACGCCGCAACGAATAACTCCTGCTGCTTGCGTTGCTCGAGATTTTTCTGGTGATCTATGAGCGAGTCCGACACTTCTCGAAAACCATTCTGAACCGCTTTGCGGTAGGTTGCGAGCATCTCGCGCTTGGTGGCTTCCGCGTAATGTACGCCGTTGCGAATGCGACCGGCGTTGAAAATCGAGAGGTCGGCGGCGGGCGCAATGGCCCACTGGCGCGCCGGTCCGGTGAATAGTGACGACAAGGACCTGCTTTGACCACCTAAGAAGGAGGTAAGCGAAATCTGCGGAAAGTAGAGAGCCTGCGCGGCGCCGATTTGCGCGTTGGCCGCAATCAATGTATCTTCCGCCTGGCGGATATCGGGCCGCCGTTCGATCAGTCTGGAAGGCAGGCCCGCCGGAATCTCAGCGGCATCCGCCAGCTCGATCAACTTCTTGCCGCGCGGCACCCCGCTGGGATTGCGGCCGAGCAGTAAGCTCAGTGCATTCTCGGTCTCGCCGCGCAGGCGCTCAGTGGCCGCAATCTGCGCGGTCGCCGTATATAAGAGTTCTTGCGCTTGACGCACGTCGAGGCCGGTGGCCGCGCCGCGCTGATGCCTCAATTCGGTGAGCTTTAAACCTTGCTCGCCGATTTCACGGGTACGCTCGGCGATTTCGAGCTCTTGATCCAACTCGAGCAGGTTCAAATAGTTCGTGGTTACGTCGGCGATCACCGTCGACATCACTCCGTGCCGGGCCTCGTCGGTAGCCAAATATTGCGCGCGGGCGGATTCCGTCAAGCGCCGCACGCGGCCCCACACGTCCAACTCCCACGACAGTGCAAATCCGGCTTGCGTGAAGCTGGAGGCGAGATTCGTGCCAGGTGGAACGAACGTGTACGAGCCGATCGAAGAAGTTCTCGACGCGTTAAATTGGCCCGTCGCATCGAGCGATGGAAATTGACCCGAACGCGTGATTCCATATTGCGCGCGCGCTTCGAGTACGCGTTCCGCCGCGATCGAGAGATCGTTATTCTGCGCGAGCGCGGTCTTGAGCAGATCCGTCAACGTCGGGTCTTTAAATAGATCGAATGGCGACAGATCCGCGATGGATGAGTTGGTTGCCGCCGGCGGTCCGTTGTATTGAGCGGGCACGGGGACGACGGGCCGTTTGTAGTTCGGCCCGACGGCGCAAGAACTCAAGAGCAGCGTCGAAAGAGTAATCAGAATCGCCGAGCGGGTCATCGCGAAGCTCCCACCAAGTCGCGCTCGTCTTCTCTTACCGGCCTTTGGCGGCGGCGCTCGCTGAAATGAGAGACCACGACAAAGCAGACCGGCACAGCGAAAATCGCGAGCAATGTGGCCGCATTCATGCCGCCGAACACCGCAGTGCCGAGCGCACGCCGTGAATTGGCGCCCGCGCCGGTCGCGATCACCAGCGGCACAACGCCCAGGATGAAGGCGAACGATGTCATCAGGATCGGCCGCAGTCGCAACTGCGCGGCGTCGAGAGCCGCCTCCACCACGGACATACCGTGTTCACGGCGCTCCTTGGCATATTCGACGATGAGGATGGCGTTTTTCGCCGCCAAACCGATCAATGTCACAATGCCGATTTGCGTGTAGATGTCGTAATCGTAATGGCGCAGGAAAACCGCGAGTAACGCGCCAAACAGACCCAACGGCACCACCAGCAGCACCGCAAACGGAATAGACCAGCTTTCATACAGCGCCGCGAGGAATAAGAAGACCAACACGGCAGCCAAGCCGAAGATGTAGCCTTCTTTTCCTTCCGCGAGCTTTTGTTGATACACAGTGCCGGTCCACTCGTAGCCATAGCCACGCGGCAACGCTTGCTTGGCGACCTGCTCCATCGCGGCCGCGGCTTCGCCCGAACTATGCCCGGGCGCGGCCTGGCCAAGAATATCGATGGCGCGATAACGGTTATAGCGATAGATCACTTCAGGTCCGGCCACGCGCTTTACATTCACCAGAGTTCCAAGCGGCACCATATCCCCTTGTGAAGAGCGCACGTAAAACCGCTGGATGTCGGTCGCGCGCTCGCGATAGGCCGAATCGGCTTGCATCAAAACTTTCCAGGTTCTGCCGAAGCGGTTGAAGTCGTTCACGTACAGACCGCCTAGAAATGTCTGCAGCGAATCGTAGACGTCGCTCACCGGAATGCCGAGCGTTTGGGCCTTCTCGGTATCGACCGCGACCTCGTATTCCGGAACGCTGTCGCGAAACGTACTGACGACGGTTCCCAGTTCCGGCCTCTGGCGGGCGGCGGCGAGTAGCGTGTCCGCGGCGTGCGAAAGATCCTCGATGCTGCCGTTGGCGCGATCCTCCAGCATGAATTCAAACCCACCCGAAGTACCGAGGCCAAGAATCGGCGGCAGCCCGAAGCCGAAAGCAAAACCATCCCGCAATTGCATAAAGAAGCTTTGTTGCGCGTGTCCCAGCATGGCGTCAAATTGCGTCTCTTTGGATTTCCTTTCGTCCCAAGGCTTCAACGTCGCAAAGATCGTCGCCACGTTCGAATTGTTTGTAGACGTGACGAAATCCAATCCTCCGAAAGTGGTCACGTGCTCGACTCCGGGAGTAGAGCTGAGAATTTTTTCGATCTGGGCGGCGGCGCGCTCGTTGCGATGAATGGACGCCCCATCCGGCAGGCGGAGCGCGGCGAAGAAGACACCTTGATCTTCATTCGGAAGAAAGCCGGCGGGCAGAATTTTGAAAAGCCAACCGGCAGCGACATAGATGACCGCCAATGCAACCAGCGCCAGGGCCGAACGGCGAATCAGAACACGCACGCCCGCGAGATACCGATTGGTGGCGAAGTCAAAAGCCTGGTTGAACTTACCGAAGAAACGGCCAAGCAATCCGCGGCTCCGCTGCCGGGGCCGCAGAATCAGGGCGCTCAAAGCCGGGCTGAGAGACAGCGCATTGAAAGCCGATAACAGCACGGAGCAAGCGATGGTGAGCGCGAATTGACGATAAATTTGACCGCTGATGCCACCCAGAAAGGCCACCGGTATGAACACAGCCGCCAGGATGCAGGCGATGGCGATTACCGGTCCCGAAACCGTTTCCATGGCTCGTAGCGTCGCTTCTCTCGAGCTCATGCCCTCGTCGAGATTATGCTGAATGGCTTCCACTACGACGATGGCATCGTCGACGACCATGCCAATAGCCAGCACCAATCCAAACATGCTGGTCATATTGATGGTGAAGCCGAGTAGCGGAAAGAGCGCGAACGTGCCCACGATGGCGACCGGCACGGTCAGCAGCGGAATCAGCGTGGCGCGCCAGTTTTGCAGAAAGACAAAGACGACGATCACGACCAGGGCAATGGCCGCGAGTAGCGTATAGATCACGTCGCGAATCGAGGTGCGAACAAACTTGGTTGCGTCATAGTTGACGTCGTAGCGAATGCCCGTTGGAAAAGATTTTTGCGCCTCTTTCATGAAGGCGAGAACCCGATCGCCGGTCTCGACAGCATTGGCGCCGGGCGATAGGAAAACGATAATAACCGCGGACGGCCGCCCGTTCAGGCGGCTGAAATTGGCGTAGTCCTGCGCGCCAAGCGATGCGCTGCCGAGATCGCGCAAGTGCAGAAGCGAGCCATCCGGCTGCGCCCGCACCACGATGTTTTCAAATTGCGCGGGAGTTTCGAGACGCCCCTTGGCGTTCACCGGATATTGAAACTGGCTATTTCGCTCGACCGGCGGTTGCCCGATGGCGCCCGCGGGGTTTTGACGATTCTGCGCCTGCACGGCATTGCTCACATCCGTCGCCGTGACACCGAGTTCCGCCATCTTGTCGGGATTCACCCAAAGGCGCATGCCGTAGTTCTGCGGCGCGGCCAGGCGGCAGTCTCCCACACCCGGCAGACTGCCGATTTTATCGACCAAATTGATCGTTGCGAAATTGTTCAGGAACAATGCGTCGTAGCGTCCATCCTCGGCCGAGACGCCGATCGCGAAGAGGAACGCGGAGGAAACTTTCTTGACCGTGACTCCTTCGCGCTGCACTTCCTGCGGCAACTGCGGCATCGCAACGCTTACTTTGTTCTGTACCTTGACGGTTGCGAGATCGACATTCGTCCCCAGCTCGAAAGTTACGTCGATGGTGAGCGCGCCATTATTCGAACTGCGTGAATAGAAGTAGAGCATGCCGTCGAGCGCCGTCAATTGCTGTTCGATCGGCTGCGCGACCGTTTTCTCGAGGTCAAGTGAATTGCCGCCGCGATAGTTCGCGGTGATTTGCACAACCGGAGGAACAACCTCGGGATAGGTCGCAACGGGTAGTGTTGGAATGGCGACCGCGCCCAACAGGACGATCACGATTGCGATGACAATGGCGAAGACAGGACGATCGATAAAAAATTTAGCCATGAAAAATTCCGCCTGATTCTGTTCGGCCTGGTTCTATTCGGCCTAGTTCTGCTCTGTTCCCGCAGCCGCCGCTCGATAGGGCTGCGGAGCGATCGGCGCGCCGGGTCGAAGCGTCATGAGTCCATCGACGATCACCCGATCCCCGGGCTTTAATCCCTGCTCGACAATCCAGTTGGTATCGACACGATCACCTAAGACCACGCTGCGCGCCTGCGCCTTATTGCCCGCCCCAACTGTCAGGACCGACTGCGCGCCTTGCAGCTCTTCAACGGCGCGTTGCGGCACAAGCAACGCGTCTTGCTGTTTCCGCACTTCAAGACGAATGCGGCCGAATTGGCCGGGCAGCAGGACGTGCTTCGGGTTTGCAAAAGTGGCCTGCAATTCAAGCGTTCCGGTTTTCGGGTCGACCTCGTTGGTCGAGTTCTCGATATGGCCCTTGTAAGGGAAAACGGAGTTATCCGCCAGCACCAAATCGAGCGGCGTATGCCGCAGTCCCTCCGAGCCGCCGCGTTTCAGATAGTCCGCCTCGCTGACTTTGAAGCGCACCCAAACAGGGTCCAAGGGCACGATCGTGGTCAAAGGCTGCGCGGAATTTTTAGTGACGAGCCCGCCCGGTTGGATCATGCTATCGCCGATGCGGCCGCTAATGGGCGCAACAATGGTGGCATATTCGAGATTCAGCTCGGCACTGCGCAGCAGCGCTTTGTTTGCCTGGAGCTGCGCCGCGGAAGTAGCAACCTGAATACGGGTAGAGAGACGCGTCTGGTCCACGTTCGCCTTGCGGGCGGCTACATTCGCCTTATTTGCTTTTAACGACGCGAGAGCATCGTCAAGATCCTGCTGCGCGGCCGCGTCCTGCTTGACCAGCGGCGTCAGGCGATCGACATCCTGCTGGGCTTTGAGCTGATTCGCCTCGGCCTGCGCGAGATCCGCCTCGGCTTGCAAAAGCGCGACCTGGTGTTTGGCGAATTCAACGTTCGCTTCGCTCTGCGCCACATCGCCGTTTGCCTTGGCTACGTCCGCCTGATACGGCCGGAGATCCAGAATGTAAAGCGGCTCGCCCGCTTTGACATCCGCGCCGGTCTTAAAAAGCCGCTTGCGAACGTAGCCATCGACCTGACCGCGAATGTCCGCCGCATCACGCGCAAACGTTTGCGCAGCGTATTCGGCGAAGATCGGCACCGTCCGGGGCTGCAGCTCGACGACCGAAACGGGCTGCGGAGGGGGCGCTGACGCCACATGCTCGGCATTTCCGGTACCACAACCGGTGGCGGAAAGAATGGCGAATGTTACAGGAAAGATAATAAACCAACGAGACGGCATATAGAATCTCTTCAATGGGAGATGAAGCTTTGGCGGCCAAAGACGCATTTTTCTTACTAACCATTTAGTCAGTTAAAAGATGTATAATCGACCCAGCCGCAACATCATGCCCGCCCACACTGCACGCCGGCGCACTGCGCCGATTCCTCACGGGCGCGACCGGGAATTAACGCGCGCCGCCATTCTGACGGCCGCGGAAGAAGAATTTGCGCGCCATGGCTTGGACGGCGCGCGCACCGAAGAAATCGCGTTGCGCTCGGGCGTAACAAAGGGGATGATTTACCATTACTTCGAGAGCAAGGAAAAATTATATGAAGCCGCTCTCGAACAGCTTTTCGCTCCCCTTCTGATGTCTTTGCAACAATTCGCGGCTCCTGACGCCGAGCCGCGACAGGCATTTGAAGGACTGCTCCGGCGCATCCTGGAACTAACTGCGGAGAGGCCCGGGGTTCCGGCAATGCTGTTTTTGGAAGTCATCCAGAATCGAGGCGAATATTACCGGAAGATCGGATTCCCTTCCCTCTACCACGTCCTGGCGACCATTTTAGAGAACGGGCAGAAGCGCGGCGTGTTCAGGCCCATGGACGCTCTCCACACCGCTATCAACATTGTTGGCACTTGCGGATTTTATTACTGCGTGGCGCAACGCCTTCAACCGATCTGGCCCGGCATCGCGAAACCGCTTAGTCAGAAGATGAAGAACCGCCACGCCGACGAGGCTTTCGACCTTATTATGCGCGGCATTTGCGCTTGAGAAGAAAAGCGCGGGCGATTGTTTAACGAGCGCGGCACCAATAGCTCTCGAACAACCCCGCCATGGCTTCCGCAAAGCCTTCATGCTCAAAGACCACCGCCGTCCAGGAAGGGCGAGTCCGCACCGGATCGAGCAGCGCGACCAATCCGCGCTTTTCATCGAATAGCGCCACCTTGAGCGGGAGCCGCTCGATCGAGCGAATTTCAATGCCGAGTCCGCGATATTCATCCAGGCGTCCCCGATGAGCGTCATCGATCGGCCCCGCTTCAATCAGCAGGCGGCAGTGTACGTTGCGGCCGGCGGCGTCCTTCACCATCTGCTCGTCCAGCGGATCGACGGCGAAAGGCGGCCGCGAGAATTCGGCATAGTCGTGGCTCACGGTGGTCAGCATGCGGCGGTAGTGTACGGCCGTTTGGGTCGGATCGCTCACCAGGCTTAAGAAATCCAGCGTGCCCCGGCCGTCCTGGCCCTCGACAAACGCGCCCTTCAAATCTTCGATCAACCCGCTTGCCAGCCGCGCCTGCTCTGTCAGCTCGTTCTGCAGCAGCTTGCCGCGACGCGCCAGATAGCCCGGAATCGCAAGGCTTGGATCGATGGCCGAGAAAAGCTTGGTCCGCTCCTGAACCACCTGTGCGAACCCCTTCTCCACCAGGCTATCCAACACTTCGTAAATCTTCTGCCGCGGAACATGAGCCCGCGCGGCGAGTTCCAACGCTTTGAATTGCGGGTGCCCCATCAGGACGAGATAGGAGCGGGCCTCGTAGGCATTCAATCCGACTTGCTGCAACTTGCGCCAGTTGAGCTGATAATCCACCGCTGTCACTTCCCGGCTTCTCACGAACCGAGAACATATCACAATTCGATTACTGGCGCTGCGGCCGTCGAGCGGTGGCAGCCGAAAGCGCTCGCGCAGCCATTCACTGCTAGACTTGAGGCAGAAAACCGACCGCGGGTCATACATGCCTCACTCCGACTTGCCTGAGACGCTGGGCGAGCTTCGCGCCAGCCGCTTCTTCGATCAACACCCTCCCGATCGCACGCTGAAAGACGAGTTGCGATCGAACTTAATATGCAAGCTGGAACGCGGCGAGACCCTGTTTCCGGGTGTAATGGGCTACGACGACACGGTTGTTCCCCAAATCGTCAACGCGGTCCTATCGCGTCACAACTTCATCCTGCTCGGTTTGCGCGGGCAAGCGAAGACGCGTTTGGCCCGGCTGCTGACCCGGCTGCTCGATGCGCGCATGCCTTACGTCGCCGGCTGCGAGATTCGCGATCATCCGCTGCGTCCCATCTGCAAGGCATGCCGGGACAAAATCGCGGCGCTTGGAGAAGACACTCCCATCCAGTGGATTTCCGCCGAAGAGCGCTACGTCGAAAAGCTCGCCACGCCGGACGTCACCATCGCCGACATGATTGGCGACATCGACCCGATCAAAGCGGCGCGTACCGGTCAAAATATCTCGAGCGAGCTGACCATGCACTACGGCCTCTTGCCGCGCGCCAATCGTGGCTTGTTTGTGATCAATGAGCTTCCCGACCTCGCCGGGAAAGTCCAAGTCAGCTTGTTCAATGTCATGCAGGAAGGCGATGTCCAGATCAAAGGCTACCCGGTTCGTCTGCCGCTCGATGTGGCATTGGTCTTCACAGCCAATCCGGAAGATTACACCGCTCGCGGCAAGATCATTACGCCGCTGAAGGACCGCATCGGAAGCGAAATCCGCACGCATTATCCGATGCACGTCTCGCAGGGCATTGCCATCACCCGGCAGGAGGCCTGGACCACGCGCCGCTCGCCTGTCGAACTGGAGGTTCCGCCCTATATTCACGAAGTCGTCGAGCAAATCGCATTTCTTGCGCGCGACGATAAGCGAGTCGATAAACGCTCGGGCGTGTCGCAGCGCCTGCCCATCACAGTACTCGAAAGCGTCGTTTCTAACGCTGAGCGGCGAGCCCTGAAGTCGAGAGACGCGCAGGCCGTTCCCCGCATTCTCGACCTGTACGCGGCGCTCCCTTCCATCACAGGCAAGCTGGAGCTCGAATACGAAGGAGAACTAAAGGGCGGAGACGTGGTTGCGCGCGAGCTCATTCGTAACGCTGTCGGCAAGGTCTACAATTCCTACTTCGATTCGGTTAATCTCCGGCAAGTGGTCCAATGGTTCGAGCTCGGCGGTTCGCTGCGTCTCGAAGAAGATCAGCCCGCGCAGCAAATGATCGAACAGCTCGGTCGCATTCAAGAGTTGCTACCTTTCACAAAAAAACTGGGGCTTGGCGAAAGCGAAAGCGATGCGCTACGGGCCTCGGCCGGAGAATTCATCCTAGAAGGTCTCTACGCGCACAAACGCATCAGCCGGAATGAAGAGCTCGAATTTGTGGCCGGTGAGCGTCCGGGCCGGGAAGAGCCCGAACAGCGACGGTCCTATGAACCGCGGCGTGGCAATGGCGGACAAGGCGGAGGGCGCCGGAATCTGAACTAAACTGATCCGTTATGAGGCGCGTTTCCTACTCCAAGTTCTCCGAAGAAGATCTCGGCATCGAGATGGAGGATCTATTGAAGGCGCTTGCGGATTATTTTCTGCAAAGCGGCTACCAAAATCCCTATCTTCAATTTTCCGAGATGGACGAGCACACGCTCGGGCAGCTGAAACAGGCTATTGAGCGCGCGCTAGAAAGCGGGGAGCTTTTCGATCCGGAGCAACTCGAAGAGATGCGGCAGCGCTTGCAACAGCTCTCCGCCGAGCAGCGCAATTCGCTGCTCGACCGTTTGGTTAACAAGCTCGAAGACGCCGGTTATATCAATACCGAAGGAAAGCCGCCCGAGTCTCCTTCTGCACCCGGGGGCGGGGACGGCCCCGAAAGCCAGTTGCGCTTCGAGGTTACCGATAAGGCCGTAGATTTTCTTGGATTCAAAACCCTGAAAGATCTTCTCGGCTCACTGGGGAAATCCAGCTTCGGAGCGCACGACACTCGCGACCTGGCCACTGGCATCGACGCGAGCGGCGGCGCCAAATCTTACGAGTTCGGCGACGTCATGAACCTTGACGTAAGTGCAACGCTTTTTTCCGCCTTTGCGCGCGACGGGATAAAACTGCCGCTTGAGCTCGAGTACTCGGACTTGCACGTGCATCAGGCCGAGTATCAAAGTTCCTGCGCCACGGTGGTGATGCTCGATTGCAGCCACAGCATGATCCTCTATGGAGAAGATCGCTTCACTCCCGCGAAGAAGGTTGCGCTCGCTCTCTCGCACCTGATCCGAACCCAGTACCCCGGTGATTCCCTGCGCTGCGTGCTCTTCCACGACACTGCCGAAGAGCTGCGCCTATCCGATCTCGCCCGGGTCCAAGTTGGACCGTACTACACGAATACCCGAGACGGTCTGATTCTCGCCCAACGCCTGCTCGCGCAGGAGAAGAAGGACATGAAGCAGATCGTCATGATCACGGACGGCAAGCCTTCCGCGCTGACGCTGCCGGATGGACGTATTTACAAAAATGCGTTCGGACTGGATCCACTTGTTATTAGTCAGACACTCGAAGAAGTGGCGCGCTGTAAGAAACGCGGCATCCTGATTAATACATTCATGTTGGCAAGCGATTACGGATTAGTGCAATTCATCCACAAGGTCACCCAAATGTGCCGGGGTAAGGCGTATTTCACGACGCCTTACACCCTGGGTAATTACCTACTGATGGATTACATGAACCGTAAGTCGCGCACGATCCATTAATTTAGAACGTTATGCCAAGCAGTACGTCTCCCTGATCCAGGTTGGTCCGCAAGCCATTGATCTTGAACGATTCGTTCGCCCACCGCGTATATCGCACTTCGGGGCTGAGGGTGACGGGTCCTGCCTTGAAACCGATTCCGATACCGGCCACTCCGCCGTAGGAGTTCCGATTATGAAGCGCCGGTGAATTCTCGGAAATCTGAATGTTCTGAACGCCGGGTATTGCTGCGTATTGCGAGATCGTCGATATGTGGCGCAAAGAGGCGCCAATATCAAAAAACGGACGAACGTTTCGTACTGAAACGGTCTTCTTAATCAAGACAGGTACTTCCCATACGTTCAAACTTGTACTCTGACGAAACAGGTCCGTGCTTCCGGCGAATGGACCGGAGCTGGCGAACCCGGCTCGCTTGTAAAGGCCATCCACTTCCAAGCGAAACTGTTTAGGCAAACGAAACTCGCCAGTCACCCCGAATGTGTAGCGGGGCACTCCCGACGTATAGTTAGAGCCGGGAATGCCGCTATTGAATAGATTCGTATTACTTGCGCTGAACATATCCGTTACGGGCACTCCGACTTTAAAACCAAGGGTCACCGGTAGGCGCGACTCGGAATCCTGCGCATTTAAACCGGCGGTTAGCGCGCCAAATGCAACGGCGCTTAGACAGAAGAGTTTTATAGACATGATTTATTGTTAATCCCACCTCTTACACATGGGATGAACGAAAATCCGGCGGAGTTTCGGCTTTATGCAGCCGTACTAACCCGAAAATCTACGCAGCACTCAGGATTCGCTGCATTACGTAAATTACCGGCAGGGTGAATAAGCTGCTATCCACCCGGTCGAGCATGCCGCCATGACCCGGCAGGAACGTACCGCTGTCTTTCACACCGCCGCCGCGTTTGATGGCGGATTCCGCGAGGTCACCCATTTGTCCGGCGACGTTTCCGAGTACGGCGAGAATGGCGGCATGCCACCAGTTTCCTTGACCGGCATAATGCAAATAGACAACTCCAAACACCAAAGAGGCCAGAATAGAGGCGCAAGCCCCTTCCCAACTCTTCTTCGGGCTGACTACCGGCGCCATGCGATGTTTGCCGAAGGCCCTGCCGGCATAATAAGCCGCGCTATCGCCAATCCAATTCAGAGCCAGCGCAAAAAAGAGCAGATGCCGGCTTTCGTTCCGTAAATCCACCGAAAAGCGCCACGGCGCAAACGTATAAAATGCGCCCAGGAATTCGCATGCCACGCCCGGTAAAACATCCCGAAGATTGTTGAGCCGCAAACCCACGAGAAATGCACAAACAAACAAGATGCTTCCTATGGTCAATGCCTCGTGTGGCCAGAATACGAGAGACACCCCGGAGACTAAGCCCAATACGCCGGAACGAGGTATGCCGTGCGCCGCGACGAGCCCTGAATATTCCCGGTAGCAGAGTATGCCCATGAGCAGGGCAGCGCTCAAAAATACCGGCCCCGGCGACCAGCCGATGAGATACAACGCAATTACGATCAGCGCGAGGGCGGTGATCAGGCGCCTCATCAGTAAGCGGCGGGAATTTCTAAGGCCTCATCTTCAAAGTTGAAGACTTCTTCGTCCACCAAAGGCACGGGTGTACGAGTGAGTCCGCCAAATCGGCGATCTCGATTCTGATACTCGTACAATGCCTCCAACAAATCGGTCCGCGAAAAATCGGGCCATAGTGTTTCGGTCACGTACAATTCGGCATAAGCGATTTGCCAGAGCAAGAAATTACTGACTCGCATCTCGCCGGATGTCCGGATTAAAAGATCCGGATCCTTCAGCCCCGCCGTGTACAGATGATCGGTGAGCGCCTGTTCCGTCACTTCGAACTGTTCCAGGTTTCCCCGCAGCCGGGCGCTTTCGAGCAATGAATTCACGGCGTCCACCAATTCGGTGCGCCCCCCGTAGTTGATCGCCAAATTCAACCGCAGCCCTCGATTGCAGGATGTTTTCGCAATGACAGCATCGAGTTCCTTCCGTGCGTGGGCCGGAAGCGCGTCCAAGCGGCCGATCGCGGTCAAACGAACGTCATTACGCATGAGGTTCTCTAATTCCCTGCGCAAATAAAACCGCAGCAGCCGCCACAAACTCTCTACTTCCGTTCGCGGCCGCTTCCAATTTTCCACTGAGAAAGCGTATAAGGTCAGCGCCTCCAGGCCAAGCTGGGCACAGCTCTCCACTACCGTCCTCACCGAATTCACGCCCGCACGATGTCCCATGATGCGCGGAATGTTTCGTTGCTTCGCCCACCGTCCGTTGCCATCCATAATTATGGCGATATGCCGGGGTAAGCGATGGGGATCGAGCCGGGCAGCAATACTCCAGTCGGGCTCGCCCTGGGAGAGGACCTTAAATAGTTCCTTCATATCGCAAAGTCCTATAATACATCAAGCAGCAGCCGTCCTGGCAAGTCATATTTTTACCAGTAGCGGTACCAGTGCTCCGCCGGCGCATAGAAAGCTCCCAAAAGGCAATTCATAGCTAGCGGCATCTTTGTGCATCGCCCGAACATAGATAAGCCCGAGCACGCTGCCCGCCACTGCCCCAATTAACAGTGCCAGCAGTCCGTCTTCCAAACCCAGAAACACGCCCAGCAATAACAAGAGTTTCACATCGCCCAATCCGAGTCCCTCTTTCTTGCGCAAATGGGAATAGGCTAAACCAATAAACCATACGGGACCAGCTATGAAAAAAGCCGCCACCCCAGCGTTCACGAGCGATCGTACAAACGGCCTTCGCTCGGGCAGCAGGAGTTCACCGGCAGCGCCCGGAACCATCACAAACAGCGCAATGCCGAGGCCCGCAAGGGTGCCCCCCAGCGTGAATTCGTCCGGCAGCAGGCGCTCCTCGATATCAGTCCAAAAGAGCGCGACCATGATGGCTTCGAACACCGCCCATTTAAAGCCTTTGCCGGTCCACCCGTAGCGCCAAATCGTAGCCACTAACAACGCCGCCAGACTCACTTCCACCAGAGGATAACGGACGCCGATCGCCTTCCTGCAATGCCGGCAGCGGCCACCGAGAAGTGCGTAGCTCAACAACGGTATATTGTCGCGCCAAGCGATCCGGGCGCCGCATTCCGGACAAAAAGATCGCGGCGCAACCACCGACAGATCGCGCGGCAGCCGATAGATGCAGACATTTAAAAAGCTGCCGAAGAGCAGTCCAAGGACGCCCGCGAAGATCAGATGGGCCGCGTTTACTTCAGGCAAGCACCCTCCGGTACGCGCTCAACGTGCGCTCCACAAGCTGTTCGCTGCTGAAGAACCTCGCGACGCGCGCGCGCGCGTTGCCGATCAAGGTCTGTGTCGAAGCGGCATTCTCGAGCACCTGCCGCATGGCGCGCGCGATCTCGCCGCTGTCATTCGAAACAAGAATTCCAGACTCGCCGTCGATAATCGCCTCGGGAAGACCGCCTACGCGGCTAGCAACCACGGGTATGCCCATGCTCATGGCAAGAAGCGCCGCCGAACCCAGCCCTTCTGATCGCGTGATGTAGACGAACATCGACGCGCGCCGCAAGTCTCTCGCCAAATCGCTCGAATAGTGAACCGCAATTTTGGCGGCGGCTGCCGCCTGCTCCACCAGGTCGCGCCCTTTCCCCGGATCGGCGGACGCGAGCGCCACCGCGGGGTAATCGATTTTCCACTCTGCTGCCGCGGCACGCTCCACGCCATCGAAGACAACTTCAATTTTGCCGGCGGGCACGCCGGCCGCCTGCAACTGTTGCGCCACGCATTCGGAAACCGCGAGAAAGCGCGCCGCTCGGCCATATTTCCAGCGGGAGGCGAATGTCCGGCTCACCGGAAACGCTACCCGTCGCGATACCAGAAAGGCGCGTTTCGCGGCCACCGCCGCGATGGTATGCGAACGGGCATCGTGCGCGTGTACCACATCGGCGCAACCGGAATGCTTCCGGACATTCCGCATTTTCACATCGTGAACTAACAAGTCATTTTCCACGGCGGCCCGCCAGAGCGGAGTGTTTTCGCGCGCTAACAAAACCGATTCGTGACCCGCATCTCTCAATCCTTTCATCAGCAGAAGAACCTGCCACTGGCCGCCGCGCAGCTCCCGTCCCGTATCGATGTGCAAGATGCGCAAGCTCACCGCTTCCGGCCCGGGCTCATCGAGCGCGCTTTCGAATATTTCACGAAGTTATAGAGCGCGGCCATGTATGCAATCGTCAGCCCCTCCACGCCGTCGAGAAAACCCGCCTTCACGACATAGGTGCGGAAGAAGGTCCAGGGCGGATCGAACAATAGTTTGGCGAAACCGACATTCTGCTCACGCGCCGCGATTTCCTGCGCCGCAAGCGTAGTGTAACGATCCATCGTGCGCAAATGTTCCGACAATGAATTGCAGGTAAAGTGCAACAGATTCGAATTCAGATGGCCGACTAACCCATCCACCGCCACCGACTCATGCACGAACTCCCCCACCCACTTTGCCTTGTGCCTGTTAAATAGCCGCACCTTCCGGTCCGGATGCCAGCCGCTGTGCAGAATCCAACGGCCTAAGTACTGCGCCAGTCTGGGGACCGTAAATCCATCGTATTGGGGCCCCGCTTTCTTGATCTGCCAAATCTCGGCTTCGAGCGCTTCGCTAAGGCTTTCGTCCGCATCGAGCGCCAAAATCCAATCATGCGCCGCAAGCTCGGCGGCGATATTCTTCTGCGCCGCATAGCCATGCCAGGAAGCCTCAACTACCCGCGCTCCCAGCTTTTTCGCAATCTCGACCGTGCGATCGTTCGACCCGCTATCGAGCACCAGAATCTCGTCGCAGCAGCGCAAGCTTTCGATCACCCGAGCCACGTTGCGTTCTTCATTGAACGTGATGATAGTCGCCGAAATCTTCATGGGCTGAACGTCTCACGACGCGCGAATCGGCACGATAGAAAGCGACAGCACGAAGATCACGACCGCCACCGCACACAATACGCCGCGGCCCGCCGGCAATGGCCGTTCGTCATAGACCAACGGATGACGCCGGAACAGAAAGAACATCAGGACCGCCCAAATCCACCAGGGCCAGTACACAAAGCCTAGCAGCGCCAAAACCCCGATACTCACGCGCGAAACAATCCGATGCCAGCGCTCCCCAAAGACGGCATATAGAATATGACCTCCATCGAGCTGCCCGATCGGCAGCAGGTTCATCGCCGTAGCCAACAGACCCGCCCAACCGGCCACAGCCATCGGGTGAAGCAGAATGCGCGACGGTTCCACGCTTCCGAAACGAATCCATTCGAGCAGCCGCAAAGCGAGGGGCGTGCCGAAGATAAACGATTGTGGCTCCGCTCCGGGCGGCAACTGCCGCGACAGCAAAACGCCCGCCGCCAAAAACGGCACCAGCACGACAAATCCCGCGATCGGGCCCGAGATTCCTATATCGAATAATCCCGGCCGCGAATAGATGGGAGAGCGAATCCGGATGAACGCGCCCCAGGTTCCAAACAGGCTTGGCGAGGGAACGAAATACGGTAGACTCGCGTCCACGCGCCAGTAGCGGCAAGCCACGAAGTGCCCGAACTCATGTGTCAGCAAAATAAGCAGCAACGGGCCGGAGAAGCGCAGGCCCAGCCAAACATTCCCGCTACCGTGCAGAAATCGCAGATAGCTCTCCGCGAGCAAATCCGGATCGAAGGCGCGCCCCGCATCGAAGCTCCGCACCAAAGCGGCGCCGAAAATAGTCGTTGTTATGAGAGTGAGAGCGAATAAAAGTGCATTCAGCCACCACCGGCGCAAGCCGGGTCGCGAACTCATCCATTGCTCAATGGGTTCTACGCTTGATCCCCGCGGACTCTGTGGCAGGTTGTCGGCACCCGTCAATCCCCGCTCAAACACATGTCCTACTGCAAAGTCTGCAGTTCCTTGCCTGGCTTGAAACGAACCGCTTTGCCAGGTGGAATGGCCACTTCGGCGCCAGTTCTGGGATTACGCCCGATCCCCGTCTTGCGTGGGCGCACGTTGAAGATTCCAAAGCCCCTCAACTCGATACGGTCGCCTTCGCTCAGAGCTTTTTTCATGGTGTCGAAAACCGTTTCTACCGCCATTTCCGCCTTGGTCTTTGTAATTCCGGTACGGTTCACCACTTCATTAATAATGTCCAGCTTGATCAAAAAAGCCTCCGCGACTACCGTGCGATCCGCCGCAATCCTTATGATAAGAAGGAGTTTAACGCAATGTCAATCGCCCGTAGGATCCGGACGAACATAATACAGGCATTTTTTGCGGTTCGACCCGCGCTTTACTATGCGTTATTACCGAATAGCTGTAAGAGCTAGCGCCTTTCTCTGTTTGTTCCCAGTAACTTAACTGGGGTCCCGAGATTGGCTCTTCACTTGCTCCCAAAACGAGTAATTGTGGATTTCTCGCGATGAAGTCGTTCCAAATACTACTCGTAGAAGACAGCCTGAGTGACATCCGGTTGATTCGCGAGGCCTTAAAAGAAACCCCGGTCGTGGTCGACATTCGGGTCGCTCATGATGGGGTCGAAGCCACCGATTATCTTCGAAAAGCGGAAGCGGAGTTGGTGCCCAGGCCCGACTTGGTCCTGCTCGACCTGAATTTACCGCGCAAGAACGGTTTAGAAGTGCTCGCCGAGGTCAAAGCATCGCCCACGCTCAAGGAAATTCCGGTGCTCATTATGACCAGTTCCCGAGCGGATCGCGATATCAAAGAAGCCTACCGGCTCAACGCCAACTGCTATATCGCCAAGCCCAGCGAACTGGCCGACTTTGTGCACGTGCTCCGGGGCATCGAGGACTTTTGGTTCGGAACCGCGACTCTGCCGCATAATTTCCGGATACCGAACGCGCCCGGCTCCAACGGCGCCGCGATCGGCTAACCGCCCGACTTGGCTGTCTTCGGAAGGGCCGCGCGAGCCGCATCCAGTGCCGCTTCGTAATTGGGATGACTCGCCACTTCGGGCACGTATTCTACGTGCCGCAACTTATTCTCATCGTCCAACACAAAGATCGCCCGGCTCTCGATGCGCACGTCCGGAATCAATGTCCCGTATTTCTCTCCAAACGAGCCCGTCCGGTGATCCGAAAGCATGCCCACGTGATTGATTCCGAAATTGCCGCACCAGCGCTTCTGCGCAAACGGAAGATCCATACTGACCGTGAAGATGCGAATGCCCGGCAATTTAGCCGCTTCGTCTTCGAAGCGCTTCGTTTGCGCATCGCATACCGGCGTATCGAGGGACGGAACGACGCTCAAGATACGCACGCCCCTGCCGGTCTTCGCTAAGTTGACCGGCTGTAGAGACGCATCTACCACTTCAAAGTCAGGCGCCGGGTCGCCGGCTTTCAGCGCCGAGCCTGCCAGCGCAAAAGATTTTCCGCCTAGAATAGTTGTCCGGTTCGATTCCGTATTATTTGCCATTGCGCCCACAGTGTAGCAGGCAATCACTCCACAATTTCCGGCAATTCGCAGGTGAAATTGCGGCACCGGTATATGCTGATTTTTCCTTTGCGTTCCAGTCCGCCCAGGAATGGAGATAACGGGATCAGCGCGCGCGCCGCCGCGTCGCTCAGCGCGAGCACGACCGTGTTGACCGAAAACGAACGCGATTCACGCTGGAACAGATCGCGGCATTCCACATCCGCACAGCGCAAAATCACCTGCTCCGGCGCGGATAATGAGCGGCTCAGCGCCACCAGCATTTGTGGCGCCATGGTCGGCTGCGCTTGAATCTTCGGTGCGAACGATCGCAGCGAGCGCGTGGCCTTTTCGGCGAGCGCCTCCTCACCCGTCAAATGCGCTAGCCGCAGCAGCACATCCGTGGCAACCGAATTTCCCGAAGGTTCCGCGCCGTCGTAATCGTCTTTGATCCGCAGCAGCAAATCGCCGGCGTTCTGCTCCGTGCTGAAGAAACCGCCTTCTTCCCGGTCCTCAAAACGCGCCAAGCCGCGAACCGCCAAGTCGCGCGCGGCCTCCAGATAGCGCGTCTCCGAAGTTGCCTCGAACAGATCGAGCAGCGCTTGAGCGAAAAAAGCATAATCGTCGAGAAACGCCCCAATCGCCGCATCGCCCTCGCAGTAGCGTCGCAGAAGCTGCGCACCTTGCGCGCGATACATGTGAGCCAGTAGAAAATCGGTCGCGCGCCGGGCCGCCTCGAGATAGCGCGTATCGCCCAGCGTTCGATAGCCTTTGCAGAGCGCCGAAATGAAAAGCGCGTTCCAAGAAGTCAGGATCTTGTTGTCCAGATGTGGCCGCGGGCGTTGGCTCCGCGCCGCGAGCAACGTGGCCCAAGCGCTCTCAAACTCGCGGCCATCGCCCTCTCGGGCCCGGAACAAAATATTTCGACCGCCGAATTCCGCTTGCGGATCTACTTCGACGTTTCCTTCCGGCTGCACGCCGAAATACTGGCAAAACGCCTCGGCCTGCTTGCCGAGTAACGCATCGATCTCGTTCTTCCGCCAAATATAAAATGCGCCTTCTCCCTGATGAGACGGGCTTTCCGGGTCCGGGCTATCGGCGTCTTCTGCCGAATAGAATCCGCCGCCTGCGTCCGTGAGGTCGCGTAAGACGTATTCGAAAATTCCGCGCGCGACCTCCGCATGCCGCGCTTCGCCCGTGATCTGGTATGCCTCGAGATACGAAATTGCAAGCTGCGCCTGATCGTACAGCATCTTTTCAAAATGCGGAACGAACCATCGCTCATCCACCGAGTAGCGATGAAAGCCGCCGCCTAGCTGATCGTGCATTCCGCCAGCCGCCATGCCGTCCAGTGTCTGCGTTACCATCGCGAGCGCTTCCGGATTGCTCTCGAGCGCGTGATAGCGAAGGAGATAGTTGAGCAACACCGGCCGTGGAAATTTAGGCGCGCCGCCGAAACCGCCCCACTTCGGATCGAAGCTGCGGCGCAGCGGCCAAAACGCCGAAGCGAATAGTTCATGATCCGGCGCGGCAGCGGCCTGCGCGCGCGGCGCCAACGAGCGAAGCTGCTCGGCTACGTTGTTGCTCGAATCTTCGACGCGCTGCCGATCTTCCTTCCAGACCCGCGCGAGTTGCCCCAGGATTTCGCGAAATCCCGGCCGCCCATAGCGCGAGTTCGGCGGAAAGTATGTCCCTCCGAAAAATGGCTTGCGCTCGGGCGTCAGCCAAACCGACATGGGCCAGCCTCCGCTGCCGGTCGAAGCCTGCACAAACAGCATGTACACGCGATCAACGTCCGGCCGCTCCTCGCGATCCAGTTTCACCGGAACAAAGTCGCGGTTCAATATTTCGGCGATGCTCTCGTCCTCAAACGATTCGTGCGCCATTACATGGCACCAATGGCACGTCGAATAGCCGACGGAAAGAAAAATCGGCTTGTCCTCCCGCCGCGCCTTCTCGAAAGCGCCATCGCCCCACGGCAACCAATCTACTGGATTGTGCGCGTGTTGCCGGAGATACGGGCTCTTCTCGTCAATGAGCGCGTTTGTGTGCATCGTTGAGCGACAGCAGCTCCTCGATATGCTGGCGAATCACTTCGTCCTTCATCAGACTTTCACGCTCCGGACTATCCCCGGCCGGGGTCGCATAGCGAATCATGCCTTTGCGATCGATGAGCACAAGCTGCGGCACCACCACGCGATCGACCACACTGAAACCCATAAACGCCATAAACTGATCGCGCGTCACCCAGCCCACCGGAAATCCAACCTGAAAATCTCTGACGAAGTTCGCGACAACTCCGTTGGCGCTGTTCGGATCGGGACTGACGTCCAGCGCATTAATGGCAAGATCCAGCGCCTGAAATCCACGCGCGCCCAGTTCGTGTTGATACTGCGTCATGACCCGCGAGGCCTGCTGGCAATGCGGGCAGGTCGTCGCGATAAACTCGAGCGCCACCACCTTGCCTCGATACTGGCTCAACAGTTTCTGCCCCTGTCCTGGAACCGTGAACGCTAATTCCGGCGCTTTGCGGCCAGCCTGTGCGGCCCATACGCTCCCGGCGATCAGACTGAATGCTACAAAGAGACGATAGCCTCTGGACACGTGCGACCCTCCAATGACAGTGTACCCGCCGGAAAAACAGTTCGTTGTCAGCGTGGGCATCAGCAAGACCAGCTACAGCGAAGTCGTCGCGCTGTGCCGACAATGGGCGGGCGGGAATCGCACGCACTACATCTGCGTAACCAATGCATACAGCATCATGTCGGCGAAAGACGATCCGGAAATCGCCAGAGTTTTCAACGAGGCGGACATCGCCACGCCCGATGGAATGCCGGTCGTATGGGCATTGCGAACGCTCGGCTCACCCCGACAGCAGCGCGTCTACGGGCCGACTCTGATGCTCGAGTTGTGCCGTTCCGGCCTGCGTCCTTTTCTATACGGTGGCCGCGAAGACACTCTGCCCACGCTGGTGAAAAGGCTCGAGCAGCAGTTTCCCGGCCTCCGGATTTCCGGCGCGTATGCTCCGCCCTTCCGCCCGCTCACCGCAGCGGAGGAAGAAGATGTCCGCGCGCGCATCCAGTCGTCTGACGCCGAAATCGTGTTGGTCGGAATCGGCGCACCCAAACAGGAACAATGGATGCATGAGCATCGCAATTGCTTCCCCGGCCTCACATTGATCGGCGTCGGCGCGGCCTTCGATTTCTTCTCCGGCTGCACCCGGCAAGCGCCTCGCTGGATGCAAAACAGCGGTCTTGAGTGGCTCTTCCGCCTAATCATGGAACCGCTGCGGCTCTGGCGGCGCTACCTTCTCGTCTCGCCGCGATTTCTGCCGCTCTGGGCAATGCAATTACTTCGGAGCCCGCGCCCAAAACGCTAACAGGCCAGCGGTCGACGCGATCAGGCCGCCCCCGCAAATCACTACCGCAAGCACCAGCGGCGAGGCTTTGCCAATCCATTCCGGCCCCACCATGGCCGCGAAAATCGCCGCCACCGCGAGCGCGAGAATGATCGCCACGGTTTGCACGGTTCGGATCGGCGTCACCGAGCGGGCCGCCAACGCGCGCTTCTCATACAGCCGGGCCCGCCACCAAATCAATCCCGCGGCCGAAGCCGGCGCGTCTTCTTTCTCGGCAGATGCGGTTTCAAGAAAACGGAATACCAGGTGCACGTCCCGGCACACCGCGCATTGCGCAACGTGGGCCGCTAAGTCTTCGGGAATCTGGCCCGTTCCGAGCGCGGCTACTACTTGTTCTTCGTATTCGCAGGCAGAGAGGGAAACCTCGTCTAGCACGGTTCGAATCCTCCTTTCCGCAGTATCTCAGCCAGCCGTTCGCGCGCCCGCGACAGCATCGGCCGGATGCTTTGCGGTTTCGCGCCCACAATGCCGGCAATATCGCGATGGCTGAACTGTTCCACATACGCGAGCCACAATAATTGACGCTCGCGCGGCTTCAGCGCCCCCAAAAATCGCTCCACGTCCCGCCGCTGCGCGATATTCTCCGGCGCTCGTCCTGGTAGCGCTATCTCGCGCTCTTCGAGCGGCACCGGCTTGCGGCGCCGGCCCTCATCGCGCACCAGATTGGTCGCGGTCCGAAACAGATAATTTCTCCGATGCGCCTCCGTCATCGCAACCGGCAACTCGGCGCGCAACAGCCGGAAATACGATTCCTGCAACACATCCTCGACCAGCGCCACATCGCCTAGCAATCGAGACAAGTAGCCGCGCAGCGGGCGAACAGTCTGCGAATAGAACAGCAGAAACGCCTCCTCGCTCATCCCGCGCGGTTCTCTCTCCGCGCTATCGGCTTCAATCGCATGGGCGGCAATGGCTGGCCAATTCATTGCGACCGGAACAAACCCCACGACCGGCACAATACATAGGAAACGGCGGCCGATACCAGGTAGCCTAGCCCGATCGCCAGCAGAAGCGAGCCGAATATCACCAGGAACTCGCGCCCATCCCAATCCAGGTGTTCCTCCGTCCGCACAATCAACATTGCCCCGCCGGCCAGCGCCGCAATAGTGCCCGCTTGAATAGCGTTCAAAATCCTACCCGAGGGATTCGATTCGCTCGTCGTGGTGGATTCCAAAAAGCGCCGTCCCGACTGGCTCTCCAGGTACGAGAGCAGCTCCTGGTTGGATGTACACTTGTCCAAAAGCTTGGAGTGGAGGTTCGCCACCGCGCGCGCGGTATGCCCGCGCCGGATGGCACTCGCGATGACCCAAGTGACCCAACTCACCATCCCAAAAACAATCGCGACTGTAAGAACTTGCTGCATTTTCCTCCCTCTCATCCCTATTACGGCGAGCAAGGGAGGAATGTTAACTTACTGCGCCATCCGCCAGGGAGAAACATTCCGCCAGCTATTCAATTGTTCCGCCGCCCAGGCGGTTGGCTTGTCTTTGTGGCAAGTCGTACACGGGTTCGGAATCTTGTATTCGTCCGTCATAGCCGGTGGAATGAACCGGAACGTGTGGCTGCGAACGTTAATATCGGCGATCGTCTGCTCGATCTTCGGCATGTGGCAGGCAATGCATTCGCCGCCCGCGCTGCCGGCCCGATGATGCGTATGCTCCTCAATAGTTGTCGTGTGCGGACCATTGGGCGATCCAGGGCTATGGCATTCGAGACACAACACGCCTGCCGGCTTCAACAAATCCGCCGAATTGCCAGTTCCGTGGACGTCATGGCAACTGAAGCATTTTACGCCGCGCGTGTACATGACACTCTGGACAAAATCGTTGCCCTGCATGCGGTTCTTATGCGCGGTGCCGTCGGCGAAATGAGTGAAGCTCGTCTCCCCTAATTTGTGCTCCTCGAGCTGCCAGAAATCGTGCAGGTTCGCGCCCGCCTGGAATCCCACAGGCCAATCGTAATATCGGCCTTCGACAGGATTCTTGAGCGGACGGCCCTGCGAATGGCATTGGATGCAAACATTATTCGCATTGACGAAATCCAACCGGGCCGGGTTCACGATGTTCGCAGGGTTTGGATGGCTCACATGATCGCTTCCGGGTCCGTGACACTTCTCGCAACCCACATTCCATTCCGTGACCGTTTTCTTCTGAATGTCGTAATTGACCGAATGGCACCCATCGCACAGCGGCCCTGTCGGCCGTTTCATATTGTCCGGAGGATACAGCGGCGCCCACCAGTCCGTACCGTTCCGCACGAAATAAGGACGCCAGATTTGATGAGCAATATCCCACTGAGCCGGCAACACGAAATAGTCATCGCCGATTTTCTTGAAATAGCGCTGCTTCCACTTGCTGCCGTAAACGAACGCGATATCGTCCTTCCCGAATTTGACGAGCGGATCGGGCTTCGAAAGGTCCGGCAGAATTGCATCGGGGTGTTCCTTGGGATCGCGCACGACATTCGCCATTCTGGTCTTCTGCCAGCGTTCATATACTTGCGGATGGCAAGCTTTACAGGCGGCTGAGCCGGTATAGGTGGCGCCCCGCGCCAGTGAGATTGCCGAGCCCAACGACAGAACAATCCAAATCCACACAGAGCGTTTCATGCTACTCCCGTTGCGGATAGTTTACACGCAAAGCCGCCCGGCGTTCCGCCTCCGCGCCAGCCTGCTCCAGCAAACGCTCGACCTCTTCGTCGCTGGTCTGCGAAAAGTCCTCGTACCAGACTCCCACTGACGTGAAGTGCTTCGGCGTATACAGGCACACAATTCCAGTGGTCTTTGTCCGGAATTCCTCAAAGATTTCTTCCGCCGCAACCGGCACCGCAACGATAATGCGCGTCGGTCCCTGCGCCCGGAGCGCCGCGCTGGCAGCCTTCATCGTTGCGCCGGTCGCCAGACCATCGTCGACGAGAATCACTGTGCGATCGCGAACCACAAGCGCGGGGCGGCCGCGCCGGTACAATTCCTCACGGCTCTGCAACTCCTCTTCTGCTTGTGCCGTTATGCGATCGATCAGATGGCGGGTAAGCCGCAATTCCCGTATCAGCGATTCATTCAATACCCGTACGCCGCCACTTGCGATCGCTCCAATTGCCAATTCCTCCTGGCCGGGCAGTCCAAGTTTGCGAACGAGGAAAATATCCAGCTCAGCCTGCAAGACCTGGGCAACTTCGAAGCCTACCGGAACACCGCCGCGCGGCAGCGCCAATATCAGCGGACTGGGATCGGGGATCGACCGCCTCACCAGGTCGGCCAAGGCCCTACCAGCATCCGCGCGGTTTCGAAACATCGGCTCCATATACTACAAGCGATCATAGAAGGAATGGAGAAGCATTTGCCGACGACACTGGATCGCCGTGAATTGTTGCTGGGCGTGGGAGCGGCCGCCGGTATGGCGCGCGCCGTGGCGGGCACGCGTCCGAACATCCTGCATATCATGACCGATCAGCAGCAATGGGCAACGATCCTGGGGAGATCCGAGTGCCGCACTCCCCAGTTGGACAAGTTGGCGAAGTCCGGCCTGTCGTTCGAGCGCTCGTACACGCCCTCGGCGGTGTGCTGTCCGGCGCGAGCGATGCTCCTCTCGGGCGCCTACCATTGGCACAACGGCGTCTATAATCAGGTCCACTCGCCGCCCTCTGTTCATCGTGACATGAACGAAGATGTCGTACTCTATTCGGACCGCTTGAAAGCGGCTGGTTATCGGCAAGGCTATGTAGGCAAATGGCACGCCTCGCAGGTGCGCGGTCCACTCGATTTCGGTTTCGATGAGATCGCCGACCTGACGCCCTTGTCGCTCGCAAAGCATAAGGCGAATCCGGACAACGTGCCACGGCCAAAACAAAAGCCGCGCGTAGTCCGCGACCGGATGATGCAATGGCCGGGCTCCGAGCCGTTTCTGATGTGGGGACACGAAGAAGGAGACGAGGAGCAGACGGACGATTACTATCGTGCCGAGTGCGCCATCCGCATGCTGAAGCGGTTTGCCAAAGGATCGCAGCCGTGGCATCTGGAAACACATTTCATCCAGCCCCACGATCCATATGTCCCGCTGAAGAAGTATCTGGACCGGTATGATCCGCGCTCGATTGCGGTGCCGAAAAGCTTTGCCGAAACGTTTGCCGGGAAGCCGGAGTTTCACAAACGCGAGTCCGAAACATGGGGCCGGATTACGGACGACGATTACCGGCAGAGCCGCGCGCACTACTACGCTTATGTCGAGCAGGTGGACGCACAGATCGGACGGATTCTGGATGCGCTCGATGAGACTGGGCAGGCGGACAACACGCTAGTGGTGTTCACGGCCGATCATGGCGATATGGTGGGCGCGCACCGCATGTGGATCAAGGGATGGATTCCCTACGAAGAGGCATACCGGGTGCCGTTGATCGTCCGATGGCCGGGACACACGCAGCCGGGCTCGACGACGGCGAATCTGGTTTCCACGCATTTCCTCGGGCACACGTATGTGCAGGCCGCCGGAGCGGAGAAACTGCCGTACGCCGATGGCACATCGTTACTGCCGCTGTTCGAAAACCCGCGGCGCACGGATTGGACGGATCAGATTCTATGCGCATACTATGGAGGCGAGTTCCTCTACACGCAGCGAATCGCTATTACGCAGCGGCATAAGTACGTGTTCAACGGTTTTGGCATTGACGAATGTTACGATCTCGAAAACGATCCGGAGGAGATGCGCAACATCGCCGGAAGCAGTGCTGAGCAGCCAGCGGTGGATGATATGCGAGCGCGGCTGTATGAATTGATGAATCAGTATGCGGATCCATATGGCGATATTCCGCAGCCCGACGGCACTCGCCGTGGCGACCGCTATTGCGCGCCGCGCTATCTGCCGCGCGGCAAGCGAATCTAAGAACGAACATTCCTGCACGATCTATGTTCATGTCCTACCCTGACACTGCGTGAGTTCTCCAACCTTAGCGCCTGCTCTGGAAAATCAGCCTTACCCAAAACCGAGCTTTTATCGGCCCGAATTGGATGTCCTTCGCTTTTTTGCGTTCTTCAGTGTATTTGTTGCTCATCTAGAGCAGGCTCCCAAACCACTGAGTGCTCCCGCTACCAAGCTGAAGTTGCTTCACGCCTATACGCTTGTTCGTGAATCGGGAGGATTCGGAATGTGCATCTTCTTCCTGCTGAGCGCCTATTTGATTACCGAGCTTCTTATCCGTGAGCGGACTTCGACGGGCGGTATACATTTGGGTGCGTTCTACACCCGCCGTATTCTGCGTATTTGGCCGCTGTACTTTGGAGCTGTGTTCGCCGGCTATTTTGTTGGGCTGCTCCTGCCGCAATTCCACCTTAGCCGCGCCTGGGTGGCAGCTTTCGTGTTTCTTGCGGGCAACTGGTATACCGGAATGGTTAGCTATGCTCCGGGCACAGTGGCTGCCCTGTGGAGCATCTCGCTTGAAGAGCAGTTTTATCTGTTGTGGCCGAGCATCGCGAAGTTCGGCGGGATTCGCGCTCTCACCGGTTTCGCGATTCTAACCATTCCAGTGGGATACGCAGTTCTTTTTTATCTTTGCGGCAAAGGTGTGCGGATGCAGCCTTCGCTCTGGACGAACAGCTTTATTCAATTTTCTTTCTTTGGTATCGGCGCGCTAATCGCCTTGGCCCTCCATACTCGTTCGTTCTCAGTTCCGATGCCGCTGCGCGTTCTTCTATTTGGGAGCGGCGTACTGCTTTGGCTTGTGTCGAACAGATACTTTCACGTCAATGGCGTCTTCTACGAGGCACGCCCTTGGCTGGTCTCCTGCGGCTTCGGGCTGGTAACAGTCGCGTGTACATTTATCTTCTTTTCGCTGTTCGGAATATCCCGAGCGTTACTGCCGCCCCAATTGATTTATCTTCGGGAAAATCTCCTATGGCTTGTACGTATTTCATCTGCCGTGCCGCGAGCTGGCAGCATGGCTGCTCGGTGGGATAAGGCATGGTCTGTTGTTTCGACCGCTGCTGCAGATGGTGTTGACAATCCTAGTGGCTTCGCTTTCGTATCGATATTTCGAGAAGCCTTTCTTGCGTCTAAAAGCCCGTTTCGAGTTCATCAAAACGCGATAGGCTTGCAAGCGCATCCGGCAGAATTTACTTCCAGTTTCACCGCCTTGGACTTCGCTGATTTCTTCTTTCGCTTTACGCCAGTTTCACTATCTTCGATTTCCGAATACGTGAATCGCGCGTTAGGAGCGGAATATCATGCGTCAGACTTGTGGCCGCGATAATTTCGTCAGCGGGATCGGACTGAAAGTCCAGCGCGCGGAGATTCAGGCAAACTTGGCGCGTAATGGGCCAGATATGCACCCGCTCCACCGCCGCGGCGAAAGTTTCATTATCGAGTCCGTACCCGACCGTCCGAGTTGATGCAATTTCGCGATCTCCCACAGCACGATGGCCGAAATACTCCATTCAGGATCTGCGGTGAGGACGTTTCGTTCGTGTGGTGTGAGACTTCCGTCGAACGCTTTGATCAGAATATGAGTGTCCAGATTCAGCATCCCAAGCAACTCCAGTCGAAAAGAGATCGTCCTGTGGATTCGATACTAGGCCTTTCATAATTCCGATGAGATCGGAACATGAAGAAGGTACGGGCGTAACTTTCGCCACCGGCCGTCCGCGCTTCGTGATGAGGATGCCGTCAGCCGGCAGGCCTTCCAGCAACTGCAAGCACTGCTCCCGAAAATCGCTGACGTTCAACGTCTTCATACCTCAAGTGTACAGGATCTTGTACATTTCAGCGCTGCGTTCACCCGCAGGCGAGACGGTCCGCGCGGCATTGGAACGCGCTCAGATAACGGGGATGATCGATAGTTTTGAACACAGAGGTCAAAAAAGCTGATACGAGGTGAATTGGGATGTCATTTGCGAGCAGACATCCCGCCGGCCAACGCCACGAGCGCGCTCACCCATTCTGCTGATTGAGGTGAGAGGATGCCGCACTTTCTGCTGCGAATTTCAAAGATCCTCAACGGTGACCCGATAGGCGTCTGGCGCCATAGCTGCTCTTTTGATTGGCAGGCCGGGTGAATACTTAGAAACGAGCTCCCGAATCTCATCAAGAGGAGAGCGGCAACCGGCAATGACGGAGACGAGCCATTGCTTCTCGATCTGTAGATAGTCTTTCCTCGTAACGAGCAGGCCGGCTCTTTCGCCCAGCGCCTCGCCGGCTAGGGCAATGATCCTATACTCAGACTTATACTTCCACTCATCCGACTTAGTTAGAAGCATGAACTGCGCCTCGTCCGGACCGCCATCTATACGGTAATATGGCAGCTTCTCTGTATAAATGATCTTTTGCGCCGTAGCAAAAACCGGGTTGCTTTTCGAGAATTGAAGGCAAACACCTGTATGCCCTTTAGCGTAGTGAGACCACATCAAATTGATGTCAGGAAAAGGGCTGAGGCAGTAGACGCGATATTTCCTATCGATTTCCTCCGCCAACTTTGACGTGACACGCTTAATAAAGCCCGTCAGGGAAGGCGAATGTCGCAGCGTTCTTTGCTCCGCATAATGGGAAGGAGCACGGGCGACCGTCTCAAAAAACCTCGCCATCTCCTCAGTTCGCCTTCGTTCACCAACATCATCGGTTCGCACATGTGGTTTGCCGTCCCAAGGATCATTGAAACGCATAGGATTGGAGCAGCGAACTCGCGCATTCGTTAGTATATAGATGAGCGAGTCACGATCACACTCGCGATCAAAACGCTGATAATGGTACAGATAGTTCGTCTCAGGTCCTTCCGTTTCGCAAGGCATTTGCTCAACGCGCCTTTAATCAATCGCCCGCCGCCGCCTTCGGTCTTCTTTAGGAAAGTCCGCGGATCTTCCAGGTAAGCTCTGACGGTGCCGACCAACGCCTCATGGTCTAAATATTTCGGCAACTCGATGGAATAGGGCTCTTTGATCCGGCCGGTTCCTGTGGCGATCCCTTCGAGATGTGCTGTGCCAGGTCCAGTTTTGACCAACACCGGTGAAAAATCTGCTAGCAGATCACATCCAGGGGTTTCTTGGACAAGATCTCCCTAATGTGGTTTTCTTCAAAGGGTTCGAACCCTTTGAGTTGAAGTTCCATAGCCTAAAATTCTACATCTCGGAGTATTCGAACAAGTCGCTTTATCCCTCGGCCAGCCGGTTTCGGCTTCTGATCGAGGCGCCTAATCGAGTAGCCAGTCGGGGAAGCATGATAGCATTTGTGGCCCGAAGATGAGACCCCACAGCACGAATTCGCAGAGGGCAGAAAAACAAATTACGCCAGCAGACAAGCGCTTCCTGTGGTAGGAATCTATGACTCCCCAAGGATGAGCGTAGGGAAGCGCTTAAATCCTCAATAGCCCCGTGGGCAATGTCCTGATCGGACTTGTTGTCGTGATCGTGGTCGGTTTGGCCATTGAGCTTTACGTTCCCATCGTTTCCCTGAGAAATAGGTTCGACTTCGGCGTGCTTCTCGAACTCATAGGAACTACGCTCGTGACACTTGGCGCGGGGGCGAACTTGCCGTCGAGTGGAAAACCCATCGTGAGGAAAGGGAGCTGTTTTAGGATTGATTGCCGGCTTATTAATTAAACCAGATGCGGGGGGCGACTTTATCGACCTATTGGAAGCCAAATACCATAGACGCTTTCCGAAGCGTGGCAAGCTCTGGGCGACTGCATACTGCCTCAGCGATACCGCCCGCTCATTGAGCCCCATCGCCGCCTGGGTGTTCCGCAGACTGTTAGTAGCAGAAACTCTTCGGACACTGTGGAAATTCATTTCCGGGTTCTGATTTCAGTGACGCAGATAACCCAATACGCACCCTGGGGAGTCTTCGCGTGTACATCGCCCATCCCGGATTTCTCAAACCACTGAAGAATGGTCGGGGCGAGAGGATTCGAACCTCCGGCCTCCTGGTCCCGAACCAGGCGCTCTAGCCAGGCTGAGCCACGCCCCGATCCCCTCTAGTGTATCGCGAATCGTCCGTTCGACAATCAACGCTGCGGGTTCTTCGGCAAGCTGATCATGTTCGCGAACAATCGATACGCGCCCGGCACGCCTTCCGGCAGTTCCCGATAGAACGCATAAGCGTTGTAGATGTATACGCCCTTGCCGTACTTCGCGTAAAGCAGTCCGCCTTTTTGCGGCTCCTGCCCTTCGTCGTGCGTCTCGAGCAGGGCTTGGTATTGCGGGTCCCAGGTCTTCATCCACTTCGAGCCGCGCTCTTCCACCCAGCCCGTAAAATCCTTCTGCGTGATCTTGTTCGGCCAGTTGAAAATCGGATTCGATGGCGCCAGAATCTCCACCTTCGAAGCTTCGTCCGTCACCTCTTCCGGATTCGACGTCATCGCTGTACGGATACGGCCCGAAATTGTGATCGAATTCCGGCGTGTTGTACTGCACGATCACCACGCCGCCATTCTTCACGTAATCGAGAATGCGGCTGTTGTAGGTCCGCAGCTCTTCGCGCGCCGCATAGGTGCGCACGCCGAGCAGGATCACATCGTACTTACTCAAATCGCCGGTCGCGATATCCGCAGGCCCCAAGGTAAGTCACCTTGATCCCGAGATGTTCGAGCGACGAAGGCACGTCGTCGCCGCTGCCCATGATGTAACCGACCTTCAGGCCCGGCGCGACCTTCACATCCACGCCGGACAGCTTGTATGTCGCCGGCCGGTACAGAAAATAGGGACGCAGAGCCCGGATAGCCGGTCATCTCATAGCCTTCCGTATAGCGGTGGCCGTCGTACTCCGCGACGGCTGTGATCTGATACGGCTTCTCGCCCAGTTCGCCCGGCGTCACTTGAAACGTGACCGACTGATCCTGCCCATCATCCGAGGTCGCAAATGGCGCCGACGCGGGTTGGGATGTCCAGCCGTTCGGCAACTGCAGCCGTACATCGCCCTTGCGCCGGCCCTTTCACGTTGCTGTGGACCACAGCGCGTCACAGGAAACGATTTCTCCGTCAACGGAACAATGCCGGCGCGCGGCGTAATCGCCACGCCGATCGCCGGAGCCACCACCAGCGGCTCCAGCACCGCGCCTTCTCCCGTGATCCGCTTTACTGTCTGCACGTACTGGCCGATCCGGATGGGCACGCCGTCATACGTAAAGTCCGCCCACGCCGCCAGTGGATACGGAGCCAACGGACGATTCAGAAAGCGCTCGTCGCTGATGTCGTAGTAGGACTGCTCGATGTCGGGGCGCGTGAAATAGGGCCGCGTAAATGTCGCGTCCTCCGGCACTGTCACAGTGAACTTCGCGTCCACCGCCTGATCGTTCGCGAGCTCTTTCGAACTGGCCGCCGGACTCGCCGCTGATCGCCCACGGCTTTTTCTGCCTGATAAGCCTCCACCGCGCAATGCTCTAGCTTCACCGGCGTCGGCGCTCTGATTCACCACGTGAACCTTGACCCCGAACTTCTGGCCCGGAATCGCCACCCGGAAAGTTTCCGGATCGCCCATGAACATCGCCATCAACGGGCTCTGTTCGCGTAGCCGGCGCGACCGTCGCGCTCAGCGACAAGCCCCAGCGCTTCGGCCAGCGCGTTGTTGAATTGCACGCGCTTGATCTCGAGTTCGTGCCGAACATCGTATTTCGCATCTTCCGAAAGATTGCTTTTTGCGACCTGATCGAGCAGCGCAAGCGTCGCCTTCAGTCCCGTTGCCAGAGTCGGGCGCGGCTCTTTCCGGCGCGGCGGCGGAAAACTTGGCGGTCGCCTCTTCCACCGCGGCGTTGATCGTTTTCAAACCGTCTATCAGAAAGCCCGCATCGCCGTCCCTGCGCGAGCGTGGCGATTCCGGCCAGCGAAACGTCGATGCCATCAAAGAAAGCTCTGCTCTTTATCCGGCGCCTTGACCTTCGACGCGAAGCGATGGTAGCCGCTCAACATCTGCCCGGCTTTCGGAATCGAGCTCCCGCCGTTCTGCGATTTCTGATAGCCCAGCCCTTCGCGCGAGATCTGGACGTACGACATGCCCAGCACCGGATCGTATGTTCCTTCCGGAATCTGCACGTTCGCCGCCGAACTCTCGCCGCCGCGGCGGCGCATAAACGGCGCGCGGGCGTAATCCTTCAGCGGCGCCCAGGGCCGCAGCCCGGCCTTGATCTGGTCTGGAAACATGTTCGGATCGGCCGCGGCTTTGAATACTTCCTGGGCCATAGCTCCGGCCGTCTGATGATTGCCGTGGCCGTCGCTCGGGCCGCCGACAAATACGGACGTGATCACCAGCGGACGCACCATGCGCACCACCCGCACCACGTCGTACAGAACGCGGTCGTGCGTCCATTTGCGAGATCGACTCCGCTTTGGTCTTTGAGAAACCGTAATCGATCACCCGGGTCCAGTACTGATCCACGCCGTAGTATCGTCCCGCGCTCAGCAATTCCATGGTGCGGACCAGGCCAAGAGCGTCGAAATAATCCGGCGACATCACATTTGCCCCGCCCTCGCCGCGATTCAGCGTCAGCAGCGCGACCCGCGCTCCTTGCCCGCGCGATTCATACGCCAGCATGCCGCCATCTTCGTCGTCCGGGTGGGCCGTGACCATGATCAGGCTGGCGCGCGTGTGCAGTTTCTTCAAGCTTTGCCATAGCGCCGCCGAGCCGCGATTCGCCGGGATTTCATGCGCTACCTGCGCCGGCTGGATCGACGTGGCATATGGGAGCTGCGCCCAGGCGCAGCTCGCCAGAACAAACGGCAAGCAAATAGCTTCATCGATGTTCAAAAATACAACTTCAGCGCGAACTGAATTTCTCGTGGATCTCCTACCGTGCTCGTAACCTTGCCGAACGATGTCGTCGCCGAGCTCGCGGTGAAGCTCCCCGATGGATTATTGAAATTCGCGTGATTGAACGCGTTAAAGAACTCCGCGCGGAACTCCACCTTCCAGGCTTCCGTGATCAGGAATTGCTTGAACAAGCTCAAATCGACATTTTCGAGCCCCGGACCGTGGAACGCCCGCGGCGCGCAGTTTCCGAACGTGCCGTTTGCAGGAATCGAAAATGCGGCCGGATTCAGAAAGAATCCCGGCGCCGCGCCACCGAATATCCGCGAAGGATCAGTGCTGGCTCCTGTATACGGATCGCCGATGCAATTGGCCCGGCTCTGGTGATTGCGCGCCGGTCTGGCTGTTATCGAGCGACGTCACTGTGAATGGCGTACCGGTTTCGAGCGTCACAATGCTGTTCAACTGCCAACCCCCAACAAGCCTGCTCGCCACGCTGTCGTTGTTGAGAATCCTGCCGCCCTTGCCGATCGGCAAGTTCCACAGCGCGTTCCCGACAAACCGATGCGTCACGTCAAACGGCGAAAAGCTGCGCTCCAGGCTGTAGTTGTAAGCGTTCGCCGGTGTCGAGCCGCCCGTAAGATTATCAACGTAGTCCGAAAAATTCTTGCTCCACGTATAGCTCAGCCCGTAAGCGAGTCCTTTCGCAAACCGCTTCCGCAGCGAGACCAGCAGGCCGTTGTAATTGGTGTTGCCATCGTTTGTCGCCAGTTCCAAGAAAGCGTGACTTCCACTGCTTGGGTTGTTCGTGGTGTTCAAATTTGCGTAAGGAAATAGCGTGATCGGGCGCGCCGCCGCGTGAAGCCTGTCACCAAACCCTGGTTCGCATTGCGCAGCCGGTCTTCCTTGCGTCCGAAATTTCCCACATACGAAATGTCGAGCACGGTATTCGAGGAAAATTCAATCTGTGGGCCAAAGCTGACCTGCTCCACGTAGGGCGTCCGCTGGTTCGGATCCTGCGCGTGAATAGTCACTTTCGTGAGGTCGTAATTCGGCCGTATTGAAAGCTGGGAAACGCGTTCTTCAGGAAAAACGCCGGGGTCGTGCTGCCTACGGATTGCGAAATGCGACTGATCGACGTAATACGGCGGATTCTCCGCCAGCACGCTCTCCGATCCAATGCGCACGATCGTGCTGATAGAAGACTCCGTATCCGCCGCGCAGCACCACGCGATTCATCGGCTGATAGCTGAACCCCACCCGCGGCGCAAAATCGTTCTTGTCGGGATGCACCAGGCTGCGCTGATACCAATCGCCGTTTGTCGCCTGAATGAAGCCGCCGCCATTGGCGGCCGTGAAATTCGCGACCTGGTTCTGATGATTCAGCAGCGGCGAGAACAGCTCGTAGCGGAAGCCATAGTTGATCGTCAGATTCTTGCTCGCTCGCCAACTGTCCTGCGCGAAAAAGCTGTTGCCGATCTGATAATTGTGGACGACCGTGGGCGTCGTGAACGACGCCGTGCTCACATCGCCCAGCAGAAAATCCGGGACGCCCGATCCGCTATTGCCCGTGTAGATACCGCTCGCCGTAATCTGGCCCTGCAAGCGATTGGGCGTCCAGGAAGTTGTCGCTCGAATGACGGTGCTCGTAGCCGAACTTCAAGCTGTGATTGCCCTTCAGCCAGCTCAGTGTGTCGAGCAATTGCCAAACCTGCGCAATCTGCGATTGCGGCCGCCACGGCGCCGTACCCAGCCGCTGCAGCCCGCTGATGTTGATCGGCGGAATGCCCGCGTCGTTCGGGCCGCTCGGTATTCCCGTCAGTCCGAAATTCGACGCCTGCGAGGTGCCGAGCGTAAGCCCGAGCGGATCGCTGTGCGCATAATCGCGGCTGAATCCGCCGCGCACCTCGTTCAGCATCGACGGCGAGATCACATCGGTCCAGGAAATCGCGACCGACTTTCCGCGGATGTCGGTATTGCGTGGCGAAGTTTCCGTTACCCGCGACGGGATTTCCCGTCCATGGCGGATCCTGCCGGTCTACCGTGTAATTGCTGTATCGCCCGAAAATCCGGTTGTTCTGATTGATGTTGTGATCGATTCGGACATCGTAGGAGAGAGTGTCGGTCGGCACGGCATATTGAAATGCATAATTCGATCCCGTCCAAGCTTCCGGGCTTTCCTTGCCGGGCAACCGCCGACGGAATGTTCGGATCGGGAAAGAGCGCAATCAATTTCAACGCCGTCGGATCCAGGCACGACGCCGCGATCATATTGTTCGCGATGCAGCCGTCTTGCGACGGCACTGCCGTCGCGAGCGGCGGTCTTCAGCGATAGTTCTGAAAAGTTGCCTTGCTTCATCAACGGCGTGGGCACGCGTGGACGGTCCGACCGATGTCGCTTTCCGGCTGGTGAGATTCTGCATATCGAAGAAGAAGAAAGTCCGGTTCTTGATGATCGGACCGCCGATCGTTCCGCCGAACTGATTCTGGCTGAAATGGCCGCGCGGAACTCCGCTCGCGTTGTTCAAAAACGTGTTCGCGTCGAATTCGTTGTTGCGGAAGAACTCCCAGACATCGCCGTGAAAGCCGTTCGTTCCGCTCTTGATCGATGCGTTGATCACCGCTCCGGCCGACGTGCCGAACTCCGACGAATACGTCCGCGTCTGCACGCGAAACTCCTGCAGCGCATCCGGCGGAGGCTGCACAGTCTGCACTGACCCTTCCTGCAAATTCGTGGACCCTGAATTGTTGTCCACGCCATCGAGCGAAAAATAATTCTGCGTTTCCAGATTTCCGTTCGAGCTGAAGCGATCCGGAGCCGTGTTGTTCGGATTCGTCAAATTCTTCTGGATGCCCGGCTCGAGCAGAGCCAGATCCGCATAACGACGCCCGTTCAGTGGCAGATCGTTAATCTGCTGCTGCTGCACCACGCCGCCCACATCCGCCGTCTGCGTATTGAGCAGCGGTGTGGTCGATTGCACTTCGAGCGTCTGCGTCACGTTACCGACCTGCAGCGTGAAATCCACGGATTGCCGCGTCTGCACGTCGATTTGCACATCGCTGAACTGCTGCGCGCTGAAGCCGCTGACCACTGCCTTCAGCGAATAACTACCAGGATGGAGCGCATTAAACTGATACTCGCCCGCGTCGTTGCTGGTCGTGTTCAGGTTGACATTGGTCGCTTTGTTGGTCAGCGTGATCGCCGCGTTTGGAATGCTCGCGCCGCTCGAATCGCGCACCGTTCCCACGATCGATCCTGTATCGATCTGGCCGAACGCCGCTGCCGCCAGCACAATCGATAGAGCAAAGCCCCTGTATCGTGTCATCGAAAGAAGTCCTTCCCACGTCAAGAATAGTTGTGCGAATTTTAGCACTTTTCGAACCGCCGATGCGGGCTCAGTTCTGGCGTTGAAACGCCGCCAAAGCGTTCAGGCTGAGCGTGGCCTCTTCCGATATCCGTTGGAGCATCCGGCTGCGCAACTCCAGCTCCCTATGCGCAAGCGCGGTTTTGCCAAGCCTGCGGTAGATCAATGCAAGCATGTAGTGGTGCTGTGGAGTAGGGTCGAGACGCACGCAGCTTTCCATCTGCTCGGCCGCATCCTTCATCTGGCTCCGCCACTCATAGGCGCGTCCGAGCGCGCAATGCGCCACCGCCGTGTCTTCTCGTTTCAGTAGGGCAATCGCCTGCTCCTCGACCGCCGCGTCTCCTTCTTCGCGGGCGCGCCGCACCTTCAATGCCGCGCAAACCGTCCGGTCCCAGGCGCAGAGCAGATCCACTGTCGACTGCGGCGGCAATTTCGCCGACTCGAGCACAATACCCGCCAGGCATCGTTTGGCCGATTCCAGTTTCGGGTCAACCGCTACCGCCTTCCCTAGGCTCTCGATGGCCTCTTCGTTATCTCCGTGGCCATACTGTGCAAGCCCAAGGAGAACGAGAAGCCTCGCGGATTCGGGCGAACTCTTCAACATCTGGATCGCCGCTTCAAACGCCTGATGCTGGATCAGCGTAGTGGCGAGCGCAATCCGGTACAGCTCATTCTGCGGCGCCAGCCGGATCGCCTCTTGATAGGCCCTGACCGCCTCCGGAAATTGCCCGGCTTGCAGTTCCGCGACGGCAGTTCCAGCCAGCAGCGCCGGATCGGCGGGCGAAAGCCCGACTGCCGCCCGCATTTCTTCCGCCGCAGCCGCGTCTTCTTTCAAGCCGGAGGCAATGGCCGCCTTCAATCGATGAAATGCTATCTTTTGCCGAAGTTCTTGCGGTTCTTCCACCCCGCTGAGCGCGCGCCGCGCGTCCGCGTAACGTCCTTGTCGGGTGAGAGACACGGCTTCTTGCAATCCTGTTTGGCCGAGCGCGCACATCGCCGCCAACAGCCATACCCCGAACCTCACGGGCGAAGAATAGCATTTCCGGCGTACCTGATATATACTTGATCCACTTTTCGATAAACTAAATGCCCAAGAATGCCGGCTGCGCCTTCTGCGCCGTTGCAGCGTGTCTCGGAGTGGCCGCCACTCTAGCGGCTCAGCAACCGTCATGCAACCCTTGGAAATTCGAGCGCGACGCCGCTGCGGATTTCAGTTTCAAAGAAAGAGCCTGTTCCCAAGCTGCCCGTTTGGCTAAGCCTTCCATGGCGCTGCACGCCGCCGTGGTAGCCGGCTTCGGGCAGTGGCGCAATAATCCGCAGGTGTTCCAAGAACAACCGAGCGAATTCGCGCACAGGTTCGCCGTGTTCTACGCCCGGCGTGGCGCGCAAAATGCGGGCGAACTCCTTGCCGGCTATTTGAACCATGAGGATCCGCGCCCGCGCCTCTCGCAAGACCACGGATTCTGGAATCGCACGCGTGGCGCTCTCCTAAGCGTTGTCCAAACCAAAGATGCGGACGGCAGCGTACGGCCCGCTCTCGCGCCCATCGCCGGCGCCTTCGGTTCCGGAATGGTGGGAGTCGCCTGTTATGAGCGGGATAACAACGCGGCTCACGGCTTCCGCCGCACGGGAATCGTGTATAGCACCTATTTCGCGAATGCGCTGTTCCGCGAATTCAAGCCGGATCTATCCACCTTCGCCTACCGCCTGCTGCGCCAGAAGAGACCGTACTAGACCATAGTTGACATCGGCGAATGGCGCGATTAGAGTAATGCAAGCGCTTACTATGCCCATTTCACGCCGTCAATTCTCCACTCTGCTCGCCGCTGCGCCCGCCCTTCTTCAGGGCAGACAAACGAGCGCGCAAGCCGCCCGCATCCAATTAAATTCCGCCCGCACTGTCGGCGAAATCGATCCGAAACTCTACGGCAATTTCATCGAACATCTCGGCCGCTGTATTGAAGGCGGCATTTTCGACGAAGGTTCGCGCCTCTCGGATAAAGAAGGTTTTCGCACGGACGTCCTCAAAGCTGTCCAAAATCTGCATGTCCCTTTGCTGCGCTGGCCAGGTGGAAATTTTTCATCTAATTACAACTGGCGCGACGGCATCGGCCCGCGTGACAATCGTCCCCGCCGCCTCGAAATGGCCTGGGGCACCATCGAAGACAATCGCTTCGGCACGCACGAATTTCTCGACTATATCTCGCGCATCGGAGCGGAACCCTACATCTGCGCCAATCTCGGCACCGGCTCCTGGGATGAAGCGCAGCAGTGGGTCGAATACGTCAATTTCGCAGGCGATACGACGACCACGCGCCTGCGCAAGAAGAACGGACGCGACGCTCCCTGGAAGGTGACCTATTGGGGTCTCGGCAACGAGATGGACGGTCCGTGGCAGATGGGTCACCGTACTGCTGAAGACTACGGCAAGTTCGCCCTGGAAGCCGCTAAGCTCATGCACTGGACCGATCCGAGCATTAAGTTAATTGCCGCCGGTTCGTCGAACTTCAACGCGAATGTGGATTGGATCGGCTGGAACCGTACCGTGCTCAGCTATCTCAAGCCGCACGTCGATTATCTTTCGCTGCACATGTACGTCGGCAATCGTGAAAATGATTATTATCGTTTTCAATCCGCTACGGTCGAGCTTGCCGAGCGAATCAAAATTACCGAAGGATTGATCACGGAAGCCGTTTCCGCGGGACCTCCCGGAAAGAACATCTACATCGCGTGGGACGAATGGAACGTCTGGTACCGTGCACGCGGCGACAAACAACGCGGCCGCAATATTTTAGAGGAGCACTACAATCTCGAAGACGCACTCGTCGTATCGAGCTTCCTCAACACGTTCGTCAATCATGCCAACATCGTCAAAATCGCCAACATGGCGCAATTGGTGAACGTGATTGCGCCGATCTTCGCGAATGCGAATGGCATCTACCTGCAGACCATCTACTATCCGCTGCAACTGTTTGCGACGCATTGCCACGGGACTGCGCTTGACCTCATCGTCGAGAGCCCCACCTATAAGACTCAGAATCATGACGCTGTTCCCTATCTCGATGCTTCAGCCGCTCTCAACTCCGACGGCACGCTGGTGGTCAATATCACGAACCGGCATCGCGATCAGCCTCTCGATGTGATCATCGAGACCGAAGACAAGCGATTAGAAGGTGATTTTCGGGTGTTTGACGTCAACGGCCCCGATATCAAGGCCGAAAACGATTTCGATAAGGTGACCGTCAAGACCACCGAACAGAAGTCGCTGAACGGAAACGGCCGTTCCTTGAAATACTCGGCGCCCGCGCACTCCTTCAGCATGCTCAAGGGCAAACTGGTCTAGCGCGCCACCATCGGCTTGAGAATGTCATCGAGATAGTCGTGATTGGCGGTATCTCGCACGAGGTGCGGATATTTTTCGCCGCCGTGATAATCAAGTTTCATCACGCGAAAGAATCCCGCATTCTCGGCGATCAATTCGATAGGTGCGCTGTTCGCCTTCGCGTCCCGGATAGCGCTCCGTAATAACTCATCGTTCGCTTGCCTGCCATTAATCGCCACCAATTTCATCCCTGGCCCCAATCCCGCGCGGAAAGCGGGCGAATCGAACAAAACGTCTTGCACTGTCTGGTCCGAAGTGCGAAATCCCAGCGAATACCAGGCGTTCACGCCGTGATCGTGCGTCTCGGCTGCCCGCGTGTAGTCATTCTGCGAATCGGTATATTCGAGCCGGTAGCCGCCATTTGTGATGCCGCCTAAAGGCGCGTGCGGCGATTTAGACGTAAGGCGCGCGCTGAGAAATGCTTTCCAATCGTATGGCTGAATCGCTTCCAAGCCCGCTACAATGTCCGCAAACGTATACGTTACGACGCGCGGCGGCGTATTTCCTCCCCAACCCAAAAACGTGCCGCAAAAATCGTTCAGCGATTTCTTTCCTTTCGATAGCTTTCGAATCGTCGTATCGACGTCCAGCCAGATCAGCTCGCCCTCTTCGTAATAGTCGGTGCCACGCCGCCAGTTGTCCCACTGGCCGCTCGTGCCGTACAAAATTTGTGCAGCCGTCGCGGTATCTTGCAGATCGCGCCAGGTCCTCCCGGGCCGATGGTCGAGTTCCGCCGCACTCGCCGCCAGCGCCTCCTTATATTGCCCTGCCGTTCGTAAACCGCTGCGCGCCGCCAGCACGTCTCCTGCGTACTGAGTCAACCCTTCGTAGACCCACAGCAACTCGCCTTTCATTGGCTGCTGATAGTTCGCGGTGGCGAGGCCCGCCGGACGCCTGTACTTTCCATTCCACGAATGGGTGAATTCGTGCGGCAGCAAGTCCGCGTTGAGCAACTTGAGATCGTCGTCGAGGAAGGCGCGCGCCTCCACCCGGTCGTCGCTCGACTGGTGATGCTCCAAGCCGAAGTGCGCCACGCTGTCGCTCAGCGTCAGCAGAAAATGATAATCCGCATAATGCCGCGAACGGTACAGCGCCCCGGCTTCGCGCACCAGGTTGCCGTATTCCTCAATCTCGGCCGCGCTGATTTCCAGATCTTCCGGGCCGTCCGCGATGACGTCGAGAAAATGCTTCGGCGAAATTTCCGGAGCGATCGGAATTTCTTTAAAAAATCGTCCCGCGATGACCGGGGAATCGACCAGCGTCTCGAGCGATACCGGCTGAAATTGAATCGCATCTCCTGTGCGCGCGCCCTCCGCGAGCGCCGTTCCAAATTTCCAGCCTTCCGGTAACTGCAATGAAGGCTCAAACCGCACCTCACCCGCCGGCGTGCCCGCCGGATAGAGCGCCACTTCATTCCAGCTCACGACCGCCAGATTGGGGCCGGTGGATGCGCCGGCCGAGAAACCGCTGGGCGCTGCAGTCGCCAAAAAGTCCGCTCTTGCGTCAATCGAGGTCACACCCTGCGGGATGTCCAGGTGCAGCGCGAACATATTCACGTCATCGCGCCGCCAGGGAATATCCCGCCCATTTGCGCTGAACTTGATACCAGCCAAGTTGTCGACGGGACCGGTAGGGCCGTGCTCACCCGGAATCCATTGCGGATAGACCAGTGTCAGCGGCCCGGGCTTCACCGGAATAATCAGATGCGCCCGCAAAAGCTTGCGAGGTGCGTCCGTGAGATCGAGCGTTAACTGAATTGGTTGCGCCTGTACTACGCCAACAAGTAGCGCGACAAGCGCTAGCAGTTTACTTAGCACCCGCTAGCTCGAGCTCTTTCACGTTCAATCCCATTGTATGCATAGGTATTGCCTATGGAGCTTAGACTTAGAGGATGCTAGGCCTTGGTCTCTGTCTCGCGTTTGCGATTCTTCCTGTAGCAGGGCTCCAGAAGCCGGTTGAAGTAATACGCGACCACTGGGGCGTCCCGCATATTTATGCGAAGAACTCGGACGATCTGTTCTTTGCACAGGGTTACATCACCGCGCACGACCGGCTTTTTCAACTCGATTTATGGAGACGGATCGGTACCGGCAAGCTGGCCGAGGTGCTGGGTCCCCAATATGTCAAACGGGATCGCATTGCGCGGCTGGTTCGCTATCGCGGCGATTGGAACGAGGAGTGGCGCAGTTACTCGCCGGACGCGAAAGCCATCGCTACAGCGTTTACGAACGGCATTAACGCGTATATTCGATCGCTGAACGGCAAGCGTCCGGCGGAGTTTCGGATCGCCGGTTTTGATCCGGGATTGTGGGCTCCCGAAGATGTCGCGGCGCGGGTGGCGGGATTGCTGATGACCGGGAATTTGCTGGCGGAAGTGAATCGCACTCTCGACGTGAAAAAAATCGGACTCGAAGAGGATGACCGGTTGTTTCCGCCCGAACCTCATATTTCCCTTCTGTTGCCGAAGGGGCTCGATATCGCGGATATTACGCCGGCCATCGTGAAAGATTACGAAGCGGCGATCGGCGCTATCCACTTTCCGGGCGAGCAGGGCAGCAATAACTGGGTGGTAGATGGCACGATGACGCGAACAGGCAAACCGCTTCTGGCGAATGACCCGCATCGCCCCATCGAAGTGCCGTCGCTGCGAAAGACGGTTCATCTGGTTGCGCCCGGATGGGATGTGATTGGCGCGGGAGAGCCGGCGCTGCCGGGAATTGCGCTGGGGCACAACGAAAACATCGCCTGGGGCTTCACGATTGTAGGTATCGATCAGCAGGATCTGTATGTGGAGAAAGTAAATCCGGCGGATGCGACCGAGTATTCGTATAAAGGCGATTGGAAGAAGTTCGAAATAGAGCGGCAGCCGGTGGCTGTGAAAGGCGAAGGCTCGCGCGAAGTCGAACTGAAATACACGATTCATGGTCCGGTGATCTACGAAGACGACAGCCGGCATCGCGCGTACGCTCTGAAATGGGTGGGGACGGCGGCGGGAGGCGCGGGTTATTTGTCTGCATTGAAACTCTCGCGCACGAAAGACTGGCAGGAGTTCCGAGCGGCGGCGGCGAGCTATAAGATCCCGTCGGAGAACCTGGTGTATGCGGATCGCAACGGCAATATCGGATGGATCGCAGCCGGGCAAGCGCCGATTCGAAACGGATGGGCGGGGCTGTTTCCGGTTCCGGGCGATTCGGGAAATTACGAATGGTCCGGATTTTTGCCGGTAACCGAAAATCCGACCGCTTACAATCCGGCGCGGCACTTTGTAGCGACTGCCAATCACGATATTCTTCCGCCCGGATATAAACATGCGCTGGGTTATGCGTGGGCGCCGCCGACGCGCTACAAACGCATTGTCGAGATGCTGACGAGCGGAAAGAAATTCGATGTCGATGATTTCGCGCGCATGCAGCAGGATACGGTTTCGCTTCCCGCGCGTGATTTTGTGGCGATGCTGAAGAACTGGCATTCGGCGAAGATTCCTCCGGAACTCTTGAACTGGGATTGCAACGTCAGCATGGATTCGAAGGCGGCGTTGATCTACGAAATCTGGATTCACAATTTGCATAGCGCAATGCTTCCGAAAGGAATTGCTTCGATACAGCTCGCACCGGATATCGTGCTGAAAGAACTGAAGGCGCGGCCGGATCGGGATGCGATTCTCGAAGCGACGCTTCCAACGGGTTTGACGCAATCGAAATGGGGCGATCTGCATAAAGTTTATTTCCGGCATCCGCTCGGAGTTGCGAGTTTGAACTTGCCGGCGCACTCGCGGCCGGGTGACGGGTACACGGTGAATGCGACCGGCGGTACCGAATTATTCACAGACACATGGCGCGAGCTATCGCGAGGTGCTCGATCCGAGCGACTGGGACCGGTCGGTAATGACCAACGTGCCCGGAGAATCGGGGAATCCGGGAGACCCACATTACGGCGATTTGATTAACGGCTGGGCGGATGGCCATTACCATCCGATGCCGTATTCGAGGAAAGCAGTCGAAGCGGCGGCGGAAGAACGATTGACGCTAACACCTGCCGATTAAATATTTCCGCGCTGCATTTCCTCCGCCATGTGATCGGTGGCGCGCCAGGCGAGGGCGAGGATGGTGAGCGTCGGATTTTTTTCGGAGGCGGTGGTGAATGCCGAGCCGTCGACGACGAATACATTTTTGACGTCGTGCATTTGGCAGAAGCCGTTGAGAGCGGAACGTTTCGGGTCCGTGCCCATGCGGCAGGTTCCGTGCTCGTGGATAGCGCTGCCGTTCGGTTCCATGCGGTCGAGATCGTATGGAAGAATTTCGGCTTTGGCGGCGTGCAGAATCTCGAGCGTCGTGTCGTACATTTCTTTCGCCATGCGGCGCTCGTTTTCTCCCGTTGTGTAGGCGATGCGCGCGATGGGGACGCCGTAGCTATCGACGGGCGATCCTTTTACGGTGATGCGATTTTCGGGCTTTGGAATCGATTCGCCGAATGGGTGCAAGGCGAGAATCGCCGGATAGCGGTTCTTCACGGATTTTTTGAAGTCCGCGCCGAATCCGGGAACGGTCTTGGCCCAGGAGAGATCGGTTTGCGCGCCGGTGTACCAGAACTGGCAGCCGAAGCCGCGGATATAATCGCGTTTGCGGCCGTCGCGCGTGGTTGAAGCGCGGCATGTACATGTGCGCGCCGCCGATTCCATCGTCGTTATAGACTTTGCCGCCCATCAATTCCGGGGCGAAGCCGTACATGGTGATGCGGATTTGTTCGGAAAGATAGCGGCCGATCACGTCGGAAGAATTTCCGATGCCGTTCGGATAGCGCGGCGATGTTGAATTTAGAAGAATGCGGGTGGAATCGACGCAGGAAGCCCCGACGACGACGCGCTTGCCGTAGATTTTGTGTTCTTCCTTGGTGTAGCGATCGAAATATTGCACGCCGCTGGCGAGGCCGCGATCATCGACCAGGATGCGCGCCACGACGGCGTTGCTGATGATGTTCAGCTTGCCGGTTTTGAGCGCGGGCTCGATTAAATAATCGGATGCGTTGAAGAACGCGCCGACATCGCAACCGCTCGCCGCATGCGCCGCAATAATGACACTTGGTGTGGCCGTTGTGATCGCGCGTCAGGACGGCGCGGCGGATGGGCACGACGTTGATTCCGGCGTCTTCGGCCGCGCGCTTCATGATGTGTTCGCCACAACGCAGCGGCGGAGGAGGAAGAAAGTAGCGGCTGCCGGGAAGAGCATCCGAATCGTCGTCGCCGCCGCAGACTCCGATGAGTTGATCGACCTGGTCGTAGTAGGGTGCGATGTCTTTGTAGCGGATCGGCCAGGGGATTTCCCAACCATCGCGTTCGGGTCCGGCGAAATCGAGATCGCCGTAGCGCAGGCTGACGCGGCCCCAGATATTGGTTTTGCCGCCGCGTCCCCAGACGCGCGTGAGCGAAAAGTTTTGTCCGAGAGGAGTGATGTAGGGCTGCTCGGCGGTATCGAGAATGAAGGAGGGAGGCTTTTGACCGGCATCCAAACGCTGCTGCCGTTCCCAGGGTTTGACGTGGGTCCAGAATTCGCGGCGCTCGAATTTGCGGCCGGCATCGAGCATCGTGACGTTTACGCCCTTGCGGGTGAGGTTCCACGCGGCCATGCCGCCGGAGGCGCCGCTGCCGATGATAATGACGTCCTTGGTATTCTGAGGCTTGCATGATCAACTCTGATGTTCCGGGTGATCGCAGCCGGGGAAGCTTGCCAGGAACGTATTGCCGTGCCAGCCGAGTTCGGTCTTTAGACCAGCTTCCGTTTTGTAGTAGCCGTCGATGGTCATGTCTTTGACCATTGCGAAGAATTTTCCTAACGACGAATTTGTTTCGAGACTGAGCGGAGTTAAGATTGCGATCTGTTGGGTTTCGGTGAGAGCGGAAAACTCTGAGCCGTAGCTTGAGATCGCGAGCGCGTTCAGGTCGGCGATGCCCGCGCGGTAGGGCTGCATGACGGTGGGGTCCGCGACGATGGCTTTGTCGATCAGCAATGCGACGCCCGCGTCCTTCGCGCCGGGAGTGTCGGTGCGGGGGATGATGCGTTCGCTCAGCGCTTCGATGGTTTGGAATTCAGCCGGCTGCAGAAAAGTGGGCTTCGACGGCACGGGAACTTGTCCCGCGGTGCCTACTTGCACATGCCCGGGTTGGGTTTCGACTTCTTTCGTTTGCTGCGCTCCTGGGGCTAACGAGGGCAGTGCGGTGATGGCGAATAATTTGAGGGCGTCGCGGCGAGTACTCATATAGTTGTTTGCAATAGATCGTTTACTACGTGGCCACTTACATCGGTAAGGCGGAAGCGCCTTCCTTGATATTTATACGTTAGCTTGGTGTGGTCGACGCCGAAGCAGCGCAGAATGGTCGCATGCAGGTCGTGGATGTCGACCGGATTCTTGACCACGTTGTAGCTGTAGTCGTCGGTTTCTCCGTAGGTTTGCCCGCCTTTGACGCCGCCGCCGGCCATCCACATGGTGAAGGCGCGCGGGTGGTGATCGCGGCCGTAGTTCGTTTCGGTGAGCGTGCCCTGCGAGTAGACGGTGCGGCCGAATTCCCCGCCCCAGATAACGAGAGTGTCCTTCAACATGCCGCGCTGTTTTAAATCCTGAATCAGAGCGGCGGTGGGCTGATCGGTCTGGAGGCACTGCCCGGCGAGTTCTTTGGGCAAATTGCTGTGCTGATCCCAACCGCGATGGAAGAGCTGGATGAAGCGGACGCCACGCTCGGCCAGGCGGCGGGCAAGAATGCAATTAGCAGCATAGGTGCCGGGCTTGCGAGAGTCGGGGCCGTACATCTCGAATACGGAGTCGGGCTCCTTCGAAAGATCGGTCAGGTCCGGCACGGAGGCTTGCATACGGTAGGCCATCTCGTACTGCGCGATGCGGGTCGAGATCTCCGGATCCTGAAATTTGTGCTCATTCAGTTGATTCATTTTGCCCAGGTCGTCGAGGAAACGGCGGCGGGCGGAGGTTTCGTAGCCTTCGGGATTCGAGAGAAACAAAACAGGATCGTGGCCGCTGCGGAATTTGACGCCGGCGTATTCGGTGGAAAGAAAGCCGCTGTTCCACATGCGGTCGGCGAGCGCCTGCGTATTGCCGACGCCTTGCGACACCATGACGATGAAGGCGGGCAGATCTTTATTTTCGCTGCCGAGGCCGTAGGAGATCCACGAGCCGATGCTGGGGCGGCCGGCGAGCTGGAAACCGGTTTGAAAAAACGTGACGGCCGGGTCGTGATTGATCTGCTCGGTCTGCATCGACCGGATGATGGCGAGGTCGTCGACGACTTTGGCGGTGTGAGGCAGAATCTCGCTGAGCCAGGCGCGGCTTTCGCCGTATTGCGCGAATTTGAAGATGGAAGGCGCGGTAGGGAATTTTGTTTGGAAAGCGCTCATGCCGGTGAGGCGCTGGCCGTTGCGGATGGATTCCGGCAGATCGGTTCCGCGCTGTTTTCCGAGAGCGGGCTTGTAATCGAAGAGATCGAGCTGCGAAGGCGCGCCGTGTTGGAAGAGATAGATGACGCGCTTGGCGGTGACCGGGAAATTCGGGTAGCCGGGAATTACATCGGGAACGGCAGCGGAGGCGAGATCGGGACCGAGCAGCGAAGACAGAGCGGCGATGCCAATGCCGGTGGCGCTGCGGCCGAAGAAGTGGCGGCGAGTTTCTTCGATGGGCAATCGGGATCGGCATTCATCAATGACTATTCCTTGGTAATCGTTTCATCGAGATTCAGAATGAGGCTCGCGGCGGAAGCATAGGCAGCGAGTTCGCGCGGTTTCAATTTGGGGTCGGCCGGGGATTCACCCTGATGCAAGTATTTCCGCGCTTTGGCGATCGTCAGAAAAATAGTCGAGGTGATATTGCAGATTGTCGTGGAGCACGGCAAGTTCCGCAGTGGTCGGATAGCGGGCTAGAGCGAGACGGAAACCGTAGCGCAGGCGAGCATCAGGAGTTGTTCCGCCTTCGTTCAACATGCGCTGGCCGATGAAGCGCGAGGCTTCGAGAAACTGCTCGGCATCCATGAGATTGAGCGCCTGGAGAGGCGTGTCGGTACGGTTGGCGCGGACGACGCAATCTTCGCGCAGGGAGGCGTCGAAATTGACCATGGTGGGCGGGGCGGCGGTGCGCTTCACGTAGGTGTAGAGACTGCGGCGATAGAGATCCGCACCGTGGCCCTGATCGTAGTCGGTATCCTGCATACCGATCTCTTTCCAGAGACCGGGGGGCTGATACGGCATGACGGAGGGGCCGCCGATTTTTTCGACCAGAAGACCGGCAGCGGCGAGCGCCTGATCGCGGATCATTTCAGCGGGAAGGCGGACACGCGGGCCGCGGGCGAGCAGACGATTATCGGGATCGCGCTCGCGGACTTCGGGCGAAGCTTCGGACGACTGGCGATAGGTGGCGCTCGTGACGATGAGCTTCTGCATGGCTTTGACGTCCCAACCGTCGTTCATGAATTCGGTAGCGAGCCAGTCGAGGAGTTCGGGGTGCGAAGGATACTCGCCCTGGCTGCCGAAATCTTCGACGCTCTTGACGATGCCGGTTCCGAAATACATTTGCCAGAAGCGATTGACGGTGACGCGGCTCAGCAAAGGATTGGAGGGATCGACGACCCATTCGGCAAAACCGAGTCGATTGTTGGGAGCGTTGGCGGGCAGCGGATTGAGCACCGCGGGAACGCCCGGCTGCACGATATCGCCGGGCTTGTCGTAGGCGCCGCGGATCGAGCATGTGCGTTTCGCGGCGCTGGGGCACGTCCGCCATCACCATGACGGTGGGGAACGTACGCTCGAATTTTTCTTTGTCGGCGCGAAGGGCGGCGAGTTTGCGCCAGGCTTCGCGATCTTGGGGCGGCGCGGCGGTTTCGAGGAAGGCCCAGCGCAGGATATTGTTTTGTGCCGTCGTGCGGGATGCGGGTTGCTTGGCCGCGAGCGTGGAGAGTGAATCGGCGCTCGCCAGTGCTTCGATTTCTTCGTTGGACAGAACGGTCGAGTACAAATGGACGCCGCCGATGAGGCCGTGGAAACGGCGCTCGGGACCCCAGCCGGCACCGATGCGGACAGGCATGGTGAATTTTCTGCGGCCATTGCGATAGGGCCGGTACAGAGTGTCCATCAGGACTTTCGTCTTCGCTGAGCGGCCATCGATATAGATGCGGACGTGGCCGGCGATCTTCGAGCCGTCGTAGGTGGCGGTGAGGTGATACCAGCGATTGGCGGCGAGTGTTTCTTCGGATTCGACGCGGATGGCGTCGTCGACCCAGACGCTGGTGAGATTCACGTGGACTTTGCCGTGATCCACGTTGAGGCCGAAGCCTTTGCCGTGGGGATCGTCGACCATCTCGGTGACGATGCTTCCGTCCGGCGCGCCGGTGGATTGGATGCGGGCGGAAATGGTGAATGGGTCGTCGATGTCCAACGGCGTGTTGATGCCGGTGTCGATGGTTGGGTCGAAGGCGGTCGGCTGCTGCGGGGCCAATGTCTTGCCTGAAGCGAAGATGCGATCGCGGGTGGGCGCCCAGAATTTTTCGGTTGCTCCGGAAAGATGGTGCTCCCACTTGGTCTGTGCATGAAGGATGGACTTGTCGCGATCGGCGAGAGTCTTCTCCACGAGCGCGATCTCCGCGTTCATTTTGTCGAGCGCCTGCTGCTGATCGGCTGTGGGGGCGGGGACGACGGGCGGAGAGTTTCCGTATTTGATGCCGCGGCCGGTTTCGGGGACTTGATCGAAGTAAGCGTAGAGCTGGTAGAACTCTTTTTGCGTGAAGGGATCGAATTTGTGGTTGTGGCAGCGGGAGCAGCCGAGCGTGAGGCCGAGGAAAACGGATGAGGTGGTGGCGACGCGATCGACTACGTATTCGACGCCGTATTCTTCGGGGATGATGCCGTCCTCGGTGTTGATGCGGTGGTTGCGATTGAAGCCGCTGGCGATTTTTTGATCGAGCGTGGCGTTGGGGAGCATGTCGCCGGCAAGCTGCTCGAGCGCGAATTGGTTGAACGGCTGGTTGCGATTGAAGGCGGCGATGACGGCATCGCGGTAGCGCCACATGTAGCGGCCGCCGTCATATTGATAGCCGTTGGTATCGGCGTAACGGGCGGCGTCGAGCCAACCGAAGGCCATGCGCTCGCCATAGCGAGGAGAGGCGAGAAGGCGGTCCACAACTTTTTCGTAGGCGCGATCGGATTTGTCGTTCAGGAAGGCGTCGATTTCGGCGGGAGTGGGCGGGAGGCCGGTGAGATCGAGCGTGACGCGGCGGATGAGGGTTTCGCGATCGGCTTCGGGCGAGGGGCGCAGATTCTGTTCTTCGAGGCGGGCGAGCACGAAGGCATCGATGGGATTGTGCACCCAGGCGGCGTCTTTGACGTGGCGGCGCGCGGGTAATGTTTCGGCGGCAGGAACGACCAGTGCTTTTGCCATTTGGCGCCTTGAGCGATCCAAGTTGTGATCGTTTCAATTTCTTTGGGCGAGAGTTTGACGCCGGTGTAGGCGGGCGGCATGCGCTGGGCCGGCTTTTCGGCGGTGATGCGGCGAATCATCTCGCTTTGTTCGGGATGGCTCTCGACAATGGCGTGCTTGCCGTCGGGCAGTTTGGCTTTGGCGTCTTCTTCGTGATCGAGACGGAACGGGATGTGCTTGTTCTTGGCGTCCGGGCCGTGGCAGATGTAGCACTTGTCGGAGAGGATGGGACGAACGTCCTTATTGAATTCGACCGATGGTTTGGCGGGGCTGCGGAGCAGGTGGTTCCGAATCCTATTCCAAACCCCACGAGGAAACAGAAGAGGGTCAACCGATTCATGAGAAGGAACACTCTTACTGTATTCCTGTTTGGTTGAGAGAGGCGGCTTACGCGGCTTTGGGTAGATAGTTTGCCATCACGCGGTGGTACTCGGCGGCGTATTCGGCTTTGCCACGGAGGAAGAGGCGGGCGCGCGAGAGGTCGAGGGCGGCACGGACTTGCTCGGTTGAAAATACGAAGCCAAATGGGGCGGGATGGAAGTCGACTTCGCGGCGTTCGGCCCATTCGGCGTATTGGACGGCTTCGGGCATTTGCGCGGCGGCATGGGCGGTGCGCTGGCGCTGCATCTCTTTGAGCTCGGCGAGGTCGGCCTGATAGCGGCGGCGGAGGCGGGACTCCTGGAGGGCGAGATTGCCGAGGTCTTTGCCGTAGGTGAGGAAGATTTGCGCGTCGATCATGGTGGCGCGGACGCCGGGATCGGACTCGTCCGAAAATGCTTCGGCGAGCTGGCGGCGGCCGATGGCGTAGATGCCGGATTCGAGAGTGGGGATGCGGAGCAGGCGCCATTCGGTTGCGGCGAGCGAATGGACCAGGGATGTTTCGGCGTCGGTGGCGGGTTTGAAATCGGCGAAGAGCCGGGCGACGTGGCGATCGAAGGCTTCACGGTCGTCGGTGGGGAGGAGGACGGTGCGGCCGGTGAGACCGGTTTTGACGGCGTTGTGGGAGGAGGTTGCTTTGCCCGTTTCGGTGGTTGGACCGGTTGAGAGTTGGGCGTTTTTGCGATTCGCGGTGATTTGAGCGTCGGACGGCATTTGATTTTGGCTCCTGTTTGCGGAATTTGGGAATAAAAAAAGCGCCGCGGTTCAGGCGGCGCTTGCTTGGGAGCCTTGTGCCAAGGTCCTTATTAGAGTATAGCAGGGCTCAAAAAGCGATTTGTAGTTAAGTCTTTTGGAATGATGAAGATCTGATCTGTGACTGGATTTTCGGGTGGGGCTATTTTGGCGATTTCGGTTCCAGGAGGGCTACGCCGTTCTGGTTGTTCGCGCGGGTCAGGGCCGGGCCTCGGAATTGCAGGATCGTGATTTCGGCGAGGTAGAGGACGCGGCAGCCTTTCTCCAGATGACCGCCGAATGCGCCTTTGTCGGGGCTCGAGAACGTGATATGGATGTGCGGTTCGCCGGCTGCGATGATGCCGCCCGCGTTGAGGATTTCGAATGGGCCTTTTACGGTTTTGAATGCGTTGACGGGTTTGAGTGCGGTTGAGGTGACGTAGTGATAGGTGCAAGTTTGGACGGAGCCAGCGCTGATTGAGACGTAGCCGTCTTCAATTTTCTTTTGTTTGATGACGTCGAGGATGGATTCGAGGAGGAGGGCGTCGCGGTCCAGGAGGATGCGGTAGACGGCTTGGATTTGGGTGGGTTCGAAGATTTTTGGGGGTGGGGCGGTTTGGGCGGGTGCGGTTTTAGTTAGCGCGAGGAGAGTTGCGAGGATTGCGGCGATGTGGGGTGTGCGTTTCATTTTTGCGTTTTGATTTCCCAGGTTTAGGGTACTTGAAACTGTTGTCGATTGCGCGAGGGCCTGCGGGCAATCGGCGATCGCTGTGAGTCCAGCGGCGAGCCATTCTTCAGGATCGGCGCTAAAATGGAGCGGTGGATGCTGCGGACGTACTCAGGAGTGCGCTGGCGCTGGCGCCCGAGGCTCGGGCCGCTTTAGTTGACTCTCTCATCAGTAGTCTGGATCAACAGATTGATCCAGCCGCCGAGGAGACATGGCGGGAGGAGATTTTCCAGCGTCTGCAGCAAATCGATAGCGGGGCCGTTGCACTCGTTCCCTGGGAGGATGCCCGCCGCCGTCTACGCTCACGACTGCGGGCGTGAGCCGCCGAGCTGTTCGATTTCACCCTGCCGCCTTGGATGAAGCTGAAGCCACAACCGAGTGGTACCGGCGGCGCAGTGTCCGAGCTGCCGAGTTGTTTCTGGATGAACTCGACCACGCTGTAGAGCGGCTCGAAAATGATGCCACTCAGTTCGCGGAACACCTTTGGGGAACGCGGAGAATCGTTCTCCGCAGGTTTCCTTATGTTGTTATTTTTCGCGTGACAGTATCGGCCGTCGAAGTGATCGCTGTAGCCCACGGACATCGTCGTCCGGACTATTGGCGAGATCGTGTTGAATGAAGCCGGCGCGCTTATTGACCGTTCCTGCGGTCCTGTTGAATTTCGGGTTCAGGGCCGATGCCTATCCGTATGTCTTCACCGCTTGCGCGATAGCGGGAGCCGCCTTCTGAAGATCCGCAGGGACCATCACTGGCGTTACTTCGATCGCGGCGTTTAACGCCAAGAACCAGGGCTCAGCGATTGCCGGAATTTCCGAAGCGTCTTCCTATTGTATACGGCAGAACAGACATATTGGACACGGGCCTCCGCAACGGCATCTCTAGTTTAGGTATGCCATGCACGTTGATGTCTTCATAAGGCAACGCTCAACGAGGCATTTGCCTATGTAGAACATTTCTGATAGTCTTTGTCAATACAAACGCCTAGAGCCTCGACAATCGACGCCTCTTCCGGATGCCGAGTGGCAGTGCAAACGAAAGGAGATCATCATCGTTGAGCAGCTCGATTGAAACATATCAACAATGGGTGCCTTTGATTGGAAAAGCTCTCGCATACCTTTGCCTTCAAGTTGGCGATCTAAAAAATAAGAACCTTGCGGATAAAGCGGCATTCTTGGAGTCTCTGGGACTTGATCGCAAGGAGGCTGCTGGAATGCTTGGACGACTGCGGCATCGATCACCGAAACGCTAAGTCGGGTCAAAAGAGCCAAGGGCGCTAAGAAGGGAGCAAAAAAGGATGCCAACCGAAAGACCAAAGGCCGCTAGGACGCCGGGGGCCAAAGAATCTCAGTTTGTTTCATCCGAGGGAGAAGATTGCCCGCCTCCTTGGGCTCATCGCCGTTAAAGATATCGAGCAGAAGAACGAACAGTCCTACTACTCAGATCCGTCGGTTTCGACGTTTCGGAGGTGGCTTTGATGCTCGGGATGACAACAAACCATGTCAACGTTGCTACCTTTACGGCCCGGAAGGCTGCAAGCAAGAAGAAATCGAAGAAATAAGCCATGGCACGGATAAACCCAGCGTTACTCGATCGCCTGTCTACGAAACTGGCGATAAGCAAAGCTCAGGTTTACGCTCCATCAGCAAGTCGCCAATCGGACGCTCCTTGATCGATCTAGAGCCGCCCTCGTCTTGGCAGCTGAGAACGGTATTAATATTCACAAATATTCGACCGACGCGCAGCGAGAAGAGATCAGAAGGGCTCGTCGGTACTCGGAAGCCAATCCTACAGCCGGATCCGTCGATCGGGCTTTGCCGCGTCCGTCGCGCAAGAGTGGTGATAAAAGGACCGGGGTGCCGAAGGCCAAAGACAACTCCGTGTTTGTAGTACACGGCAGAAATGACAAGCTACGAGTGCGATGTACGATTTCTTGCGCGCGCTTGGCCGGGCCATTAGAGTGGGAGAAAGTCGTCTTGCTCACAAGAAAAGCTTAAATCTTATGTATCGGCGAAATACTCGATATCGCGATGGCCAAGGTTCAGGCCGTCCTGGTGATGCTAACGCCAGATGATCAAGCGATGCTCGACCCCAGGCTTTTAAAAAGATCGGACGGCGCGAGGGAGAAAAAGCTCTCAGGACAGCCGAGGCCCAATGTGCTTTTTGAGGCAGGTCTCGCTCTTGGGCGTCACCCGGAGAAGACGCTCTTAGTCGAGATTGGTTCACTACGCAAGTTCAGCGACATAGCGGGAAAGCATATGGTGAGGCTGAATGGTGAGTACGCTGCGCGCAACGATCTGGCAAATCGTCTCGAAAATCTTGGCTGCAAGGTCGATCGGCAAGGGACGCACTGGACCAAGACTGGCGATTTTCGAGTGTGAACGCTTTAGCATAGGTGGAGGTCGATCTCTTGCCGAGTGTGCGTAGGATTAGTTCTTATCTGCAATCGAATTGAATGCCATCGGTATCTTCTTGCGACCGACGCGGGAGCAATCTCCGGGCCCCGTTTATGGGGCATTCGGTTGCCGCTTAGAACTCTTGATAATCCTTGATGTGCAATTTCTGCTTCTTCGGCATCATTGATCCGGAGAATAATTCCACGATGATCTCACTCCGCATCGCACTGGGGTCCTGGAAGAGGGCGTCGTCCACGAAGTATTCAAATTCCAAATCGCACTGGGGTCCTGGAAGAGGGCGTCGTCCACGAAGTATTCAAATTCCAATGGGTGAGTGAGACCGTCGCCAGGATAAAGCCCACCCGGTGCTCGCCCCTCCATGTCGGCAGCAAAACAGATGTGAGTCGTTGTGGATTTCTTTCGCTCTTCTGAAGACCACTGAGTAGGATCAAGAAAAGCACGGGGAAAGAAGATGCGCATTTTAAAATCAGTGACGCGCTCGGTTCCGGTGTTCCTGACGTCGCAAATTAGGGTATACCTATGGCGATCACCTGTGCTTTGACCAACCAACCTGCGGTGATGGAGAACTGGCTCAACGTCATAACTGTTGAAGGGCGTAAAAGCCGTTCGCGGTAATGCCGACCTCAGATCTTGCAAGATCTGGCAGTCCTCCTTGAACTCGACACGTGGGTTCATCAGCAGAACGGAGCGGATACCTTCAACACTGACTCCTGCTTGCTTGTAAAAGAACGTCGGAACTGAACGATTCAAAACGTGGTGAATGAATGCTGTAATTGCAATCTCCTGCTCGACCCAAACGGAACCGCGCGTGAGTTCTCTTCCGTCAGCCGCAGTAAGATCACCGCGTCTGTGCATGACACAAATAAAGCCAGCAGCTCGATGAAGCGCTTTTAGAACATGGTTGCTCAAGCCCTCCGCGGTGGATTGATCCTCAGCAAAGTATGGGGTCACATCTGGGCGTAGCTCCGTTAGCAGCGAGCATATCTCCCTGCCAAGTTGCTTTTCGCTCTCAGCGTATTGGCCACAACTAACGAATATCAAAGGCTTGTCGGAGGCCATTTGCGTGGAGGATATCAGATCGTTCCAATTCAAACGCCATGGGATTCGATGAAGTCCTCGTCATCGGATGGAGAGTTCTTTGTTTGAACAACGTTATTGACATATATGTCCCTTTCTAGCAGCACACTGTCATGACGCGAGAAGGCTAGTTTGGAAGAAATAACGAGAGCTGCTGATTTTTCGACTTTTTGCGATCGTCGAATACGGAGCGGCCGCCCAGACTCGGCGAAATTGCGTGCTCGTGGCGGATGGCACGGTCGAAATCAGCAGTTGGCTCATATTGCTCTTCTACCTGGCGAACCAGCCGATCGAGGCGCTTGAATCCGTCCAGCTTTTCGGTGTGCCCCAGTTTGGCGGAGTCCAGAGCGCGGCGCAACACCGCCAGCGACTCATCGTACGTCTTCAGAGGAACCGGGAACGGGTGACGATCCTTGCCGCCCAATGGCAAACGAGAAACGCGCCGGATCACTGAAACGGCTAGGCGCGCCGTGAACGACTTCGGCAATTAGCGCCAGCGTCTGGAGCGTGCGCGGGCCGAGATTTTCGACAGCAAGAGAGACGCGAAATCGCGCAGCTCGCGGCTGTAGCTCGTCGCCAAGACCGCGCCCAATCGCTTCAAGTCCACATTTCCGGCGCGCACGTCGTGATGCAAGGGCATGCGTGAGTTTTTGGACGGTTCGATAACGTTTCTTCGGGAGCTGTGCGCGGCGATTTCGAGCAGCGCCTCCTGGGCCGGGAGAGCGCGGCGGTCCACCAGGTTGAGGATCTGGCCTTCGCTCGCGCCGACGATTCCGGTATGCGGCTCGCTGGTGAAACTGCGCACCGAAGCCGAATGCCAGTGGTAGCGGCGCGCGAGACCGGTGCTCTCGTTCATCCCCTGCTGCACTACGGCCCAATCGCCTTCAGCCGTGACGGCGAAGCTGTGCAGATAGATCTGGAATCCGTCGCCGATGGCGTTGTTATCGATTTTGGCGGTGAGGCGGCTGGTTCTGACCAAGGCAGCGCCGTCGAGCCCGCGCTCGTCCGCGATCGAGAGCAGCTCGGCGGGAGTTTTGCGGGATTGTTTGCCGCGGCCGCCGCAGAAATAGACGCCCAGCTCGCGGGCGCGCGGATTCATGCCTCGTTTCAGCGCTCCCATGACGGAAGTGGTGATTCCCGACGAGTGCCAGTCCATACCCATGACGCAGCCGAGCGCCTGGAACCAGAACGGATCGCTCAGCCGCGAGAGAAACTCGCCAGCGCCGTAGTGCGCGATGACGTTTTCGGCAATGGCCGTTCCGAGCTTCTCCATTCGCTCGGCGAGCCATGGGGGGACACGTCCGCCATGGAGCGGCAGGTCAGCAAAGCCCGAACGTTTCATCTCTCTTCAGGTTAATGCCGCTTGATACTGGACGTCGCGTTCGTGCTTCTCGGCGGCGGCGCGCTTTCAGGTGAACTGTCGCCGATCGTGGGCTGAAACCCACGACAGCGCGCTGAAGCGCGCGCCACGTGGTGTTATGCCAGATTTACGACGGTTGCCGATTTGACGAAGTCCGGGTCGAATTGCAGACCCATGCCCGGGCCGGTGGGGACCGGGAGCACGCCGTCTTTGATATCGAAATTGGGCGAGTACCAGGATTGCTTCTTTGGCTCCTTGCGGGAGACGTATTCCATGAATGGGCCGATGTTCGGAGTGGTCGCGGCAAATTGCAGGATGTTTACCGTGGCGGCGCCAGTTTGGGTGTCGTGCGGGCAGATCCACATGTTTACTTTGCGGGCCATCCTGGCTACTTTGGCGGCGCGCACGAAACCGCCGTTGTAGTTGAGATCGGGCTGCACGATGTCGATGACCTGGTTATCGATCATGTATTGGAACTGCCACAGACTTGAATTTTGCTCGCCGAAGGCGATTTTCATTTCGAGCGCGTCCGCCACACGCTTGGTCTCGCTCAACTCTTCCCAGGGGCAGGGCTCTTCGAACCACAAATACTTCATCTCCTGAAGCCGCTTGCCCAGCTCGATGGCGTTGTTCGCGTCATAGGAGCCATTGGCATCGGCCATCAGGGTTACTTTGCTCGGCGAGCTTCTTCTGCGCGAGCTCGAGGAGCTTGTTGGTGCGGCCGGGAGTGGCGTCGAAGTTGTCGCTCATGCGGCCGCCGATTTTGAATTTCACGGCTTTGGCGCCGGTGCGCTCCTGCTCGCGGACGTAGACTTCGACTTCTTCTTCGGCCGTGGTGTCGCGGCCGGAACCGGAGAGATAGACCGGAATTTCTTTGCGCAGCACGCCGCCGAGTAATTCGCCTGCGGGCTTTTTCCATGATTTGCCCATCAGGTCGAGAAGGCTTTGCTCCACGTAGGCCACGGGGCACCAGAATTCCTGGCCGGCCAGTTTGTAGTTGGAGTTCGTCGCGTAGACTTCATCGATTAGATGTTCCAGGTCGCGGGCGTCCTTCCCTAAGAAGTGCTTGCGGACGCGGTGGGCGAGGATCGGGATGTAATCGACGATGTCTTTGGTTTGGATGAGGCCTTCGGCGCCATCGGTGGAGCGGGTGCGGAGGAAATAGAGGTTGTGGGCTTGCAGAAGGTCGATGGACTCGATTTTGACGGGAGTCGAGGAGAATTTATGAAGGTCGAGAACGGGCTTTTTATATTCGAGAATTTCGGACGGGAGTACGGCGGCGGCGCCTAGAGACTGGAGGAATTTGCGGCGGTTCATCAGGAGAGAATAGCTAGTTTACTTTTTTCGCGACTAAGTCGATTTGGCGCTCGCCCGCTTGGATTTTGAACTGGATTTCGTCGACGTAGATGTGGCCGCGGTAGACCATGCGAAACGGGTCGCCCTCTTCCTTGACCATAACGACGAAAAACAAGTCCTGGCCGTCGACGTGGCCGTTTTGGAGAGGCAGGACGCCGAATTGATTGGTCAGGGTGCCGGCCAGATCGCTGCCGTTCATTTTGAGCACGAGCGTGTTTTCGACCTTGCCGCTCGAGGAAGCGACGTCCCCTTTATAAGTGCCGGAATAGTCGGCGGCGAACGCGGCTATAGCCCACAGGAGTAGGCCGGCGCACCAACGCATAGGACGAGTTTAGCGCGCTAATTTGCGATATACTTCATACGCCTATGACATTGGGGGTCCTCCTCCTTGCCAGCTCGCTCGTTGCAGCGCCGGACCCCGCAGCTTTCGATCGGGATGTGAAGCCGATCGTCAGCAAAACTTGCATGGCTTGCCACAATGCGGGACTGCAGTCGGGCGGGGTGAACCTCTCAGAGTTCACGAGCGCCGCGACGGTTGCTTCGAACCGGCCGGCTTGGGAAAAGATTTTACAGAAAGTCCGCGCGGGAGAGATGCCGCCGAAGGGAGTGCCGCGGCCGGCGCAGTCCAAGATGGACGCGATGGTGGCGTACCTCGAAGGCGAATTCGATAAGGCCGATCGGAATGCCAAGCCGGACCCGGGACGCGTGACGGTGCGGCGGTTGAACCGGACGGAGTATTCGAACAGCGTGCGGGACATTCTTGGCGTGGATTTCCGGGCCGCCGAGGAAGAGTTTCCTACCGACGATTTGGGCGAGGGGTTTGACAACGTCGCGGATGTTTTGAGTATTTCGCCGCTGCTGCTCGAGAAATATGTAGCGGCGGCGGAGTCGATTGCGGCGCGGGCCACGGGGCATGTGGCGCTGCCGAAGCCGATTACTTCCTTATATGACGCGAATTCGCACAACCTGGAGCGGATCGATGTAGATACGATTCAGGCGACGCATCGGTTGGATTTCGATGCGGATTATGACGTGATGGTGGGGATGCCGGGGGAGCGCGCGAAAGACGCGGCGCCGGTGAAGCTTGGGTTCTGGATGGATGGCGCGCTGCTGCAGCAGGTAGAGGTAGAGACGAAGCCTTCGAGCCTGGTCTACTTCAGCCCGTTTTCGGAGACGCATTTTCGGGTGTTTTTGCCGGCTGGCGAGCATCTGTTCCGGGTGGCTTTCATGGACGATACATACGTCACCACGCTTCCCGAAAACAGTTACTTTTCGACTAAGAAAAACAAGTATCCGGGTTCGTTGACGTTCAGCGGGCCGTTTCCGACGAAACACGAGAGCGCGAGCCGGAAGAGATTGTTTATCTGCAATCCGGAAGAGAACGGATGCACGGCGAAGATTGTGACGGCCCTGGCACGGAGGTTTTATCGCCGGCCGGCGACGGACGCGGAGATCGCGCAGATTCTAAAGATTGCGGTGCTCGCGCGGAAGAACGGGGAGACGGCCGAGGGGAGCGTGGAAGTGGCGCTCGAGGCTATTCTGGTCTCGCCCAATTTTCTGTTCCGTGTGGAGCACGATCCGAATCCGACGGATGCCGCCTCTGTTCATAAGGTCAGCGATTTGGAATTGGCGACGCGGTTGAGTTATTTCCTATGGAGCTCGACGCCGGATGAGGAACTGCTGCGGGTGGCCGAACAGAAGCGGCTGCACGAGCCCGCTGTGCTGGATGCGCAGGTGAAGCGGATGCTGAGCGATCCGCATTCGAACGCGCTGGTGGATAACTTTGTGGGGCAGTGGCTGGAGCTGCGGAACCTCGATGCCGTAAGGCCGGACCAGGACAAGTTTCTTTCTTGGGGGCCGGAGCTGAAGGAATCGATGAAGATGGAGACGAAGCTGTTCGTCGAAAATATTCTACGCGAGAACAGACCACTGCCGGAGATGCTGACGGCGCGCTACAGCTATTTGAATGAGCGGCTGGCGAAATTTTATGGCATTTCGGGCGTGACCGGGCCGGAGTTCCGGCGCGTGGATTTGACGGGCGATGAGCGCGGCGGGATTTTGACGCAGGCGAGCGTGCTGACGGTATCGAGTTACCCGACGCGGACTTCGCCGACGATCCGCGGGAAGTACATTTTGAATAACGTATTGGGAACGCCGCCGCCACCGCCGCCGCCGGATGTGCCGGCGCTCGATGCTTCGAAGGTGGGCAGCGAGGTATCGCTGCGCAGCCAGTTATCGGAGCATAGGAGCAACCCGGTGTGCGCGTCGTGCCATTCGAAGATGGACGTGCTCGGGTTTGGGCTCGAGAATTACAACGGGATCGGCAAGTGGCGCACGATGGACGGTAAATTTCCGATCGATACGAGCGGGACGCTGCCGGGCGGGAAATCGTTTGTGACGGCACAGGAGATGCGCGCGATTCTGGCGGGACAGACGCAGGAGTTTGCGCGCTGCGTGACCGAGAAAATGATGATCTACGCGCTCGGGCGCGGATTGCAGGCTTACGACCGGCCGACGGTGAATGCGATTATCGGCAAGCTACGGCCGGAGCAGTATCCCTTTCAATCGCTGATTTATGAAATCGTGCGCAGTCTTCCGTTTCAATCGAGACGCGGCGAAGAACTCAATACGAAGGAGACGGCAAGACGATGATTACCGGGAAGGCGCTGGCGCGAAGGACGTTCTTACGAGGGACGGGCGCGGCGGTGGCGCTGCCGTTTCTGGATTCGATGGTCCCCGCGATGGCGAAGGCGGCGACAGCGGCGGAAAAGCCGGTGCGGATGGCGTTCGTGTACGTGCCGAACGGGATCGATATGCGGAACTGGAACCCCGACTATGAGGGGAAGCTGGACGCACTGCCGCGCATTCTGAAGCCTCTCGAGAAGTTCAAGGACGATTTTAATTTGCTGGGCAATTTGACGCATAACGCCGGGCGCGCGCTGCTGGACGGCGCGGGCGATCATGGGCGGTGCTGCGCTTCGTATTTAAGTGGAGTGCAGCCGCGCAAGACGATGGTGGATATCAAGGCGTCGATGTCGTTCGACCAGATTGTGGCGAACAAGGTGGGGACGAAGACGCGGTTTAAATCGCTTGAAGTGGGGATGGAGGATTCGAGGCAGGCGGGCGATTGCGATTCGGGTTATTCGTGCGCGTATACGAACAATCTGGCGTGGAGGAGCGAGACGCAGCCGCTGCCACCGATTCTGAATCCGCGGGCGCTGTTCGACAGGCTGTTTGGCGCGGATGCGGCGCTGACGCCGGAAGCGCGGAAGCGCAGGGCGCTTTACAGACGCAGCATTTTGGATTTGGTGTCGTCGGATGCGAAGCGGCTGGCGATGGATTTGGGGCCGACCGATCAACGCAAGCTGGATGAATATTTAAGTTCGGTTCGCGAGATCGAATTGCAGATTGAGCGCGCGGAGAAAGACACGACGCGGATCGATCCGGGAATGGAAAAGCCGTATGGCATACCGGCGGATTTCGCGGAGCATTTCCGGCTGATGACGAGCATGATGACGGTCGCGTTTCAGGCTGATTTGACGCGGGTAGCGACGTTTCTGGTGACGCATGAAGGGACTTCGCGGGCGTATCGCGAGATCGGAATTCCGGATGGGCATCATCCGTTGACGCACCACCGCAATCAACCGGCGCTGATGGAAAAAGTGGCGCAGATCAACACCTATCACGTGCAGCAATTTGCCGGGTGGCTTGAAAAGCTGAAGTCGACGCAGGAAGGCGATTCGAATCTGCTCGATAATTCCATGATTGTGTATGGGGCGGGGTTGTCGGATGGCAACCGGCACTTGCATGAAGATTTGCCGACCTTGATTGCGGGGCGCGGCGGCAACAAATTTCAGACCGGGCGGCGGATTGTGTACCGGCGCGAAACGCCGATGTGCAATTTGTTTGTGACGATGATGGACCGCATGGGAGTTCCGGTGGACCATTTCGGCGATTCGAATGGAGCGCTCGAAGGGCTGGATCTTACCTGACGCATGCAGTTCGCGAGTACGGCCAAACCGGCCACGGCGATTCTGTACGATTCCGATTTCGGCCGCAGCATCGATAGCGTTTTGGCACTGGCGCTGCTGCACGGGTTTGCCGGCAAGATGCAGGCGCGGGTTTCGGCGCTGACGATTAATTACCCTTGCCTGGAAGCGGCGGAGCTTTGCGATGTTGTCGAGACGTTCTATCGCAAGGCGGTTGCGGGGCCTGGGGCTCCTTATATGTCGGCGCCGGCGATTGGGGTTCCGGAGCCCCATGGGAAGGCGCTAGAGGCGCCGACGTTGGTCAAAGCAACGTTGGGGAAACCGTGGGTTTCAAATATCACGCATTGGAACGATACGGCGGCGCCGGAGAATTTGATTCGCAACGATCTTGCCGCGCAGAACGATGGCAATGCGGTGATGGTGATGACGGGCGCGGCGACGAACTTAGCGCGGCTATTGGCTTTGCACGATACGGGGCCGTTGATCCGCGCGAAGGTGAAGATGCTGGTGATCGCGGGGGACTTGCCCGCTGACGAAGCAGCTAAGCGCGTGCGGGCTGAGTGGCCCACGCCGATTGTTTTCTGTGGACGTGAGATTGGGGATGCGCTGCTTTTTCCGGGCAAGTCGATTGAGTCGGATTTTGCGTATGCGGCGCAGCATCCGATTGTAGATGCGTATCGGGCGTACCGGTCGATGCCGTATGACGCGCCTTCGTGTGTGTTGGCGGCTATGTTGTATGCGATACGGCCTGAGGACGGATACTTCACGGTTCAGCGTAATGCGCTTGCACTAGTCGCGGCGAAGCACGATGAGGTGATTCAAAAGTTCACCGAGATGGTGAGCGCGAAACCTGTGGTCGTTAAGCCGTTCCGGAAGCCCGTGGAACCGGCGTCCAAGTGATGCTAGACTAAAGTGTTCGAGTCTTCGAAGCAGAGAGAAGAAGTTTGTCCATGCGTACTGAGTTTCCGTCCGGGCCTGAAATAGTGCGGGCCTGGCACGTGATTGACGCGAGCGATGCCGTCCTTGGAAGGTTGGCGAGCCGCGCGGCTATGCTGCTGATGGGTAAGCACAAACCGATTTACGTCCCGTCTTTGGATACGGGCGATCACGTTATCATTATTAATGCCGCGAAGGTCAAATTGACGGGCGGTAAAGAGGGGCAAAAGCTGTACCGGCGGCACACGGGATATCCCGGCGGCCTGATCGAGACGAAGGCTCGGCGAATGCGCGAGACGCGTCCGCAGCGGATGCTGGAGCTGGCGGTGGCGGGCATGCTGCCCAAGACCAAGCTCGGCAAGCAGATGTACCGGAAGCTGAAGGTTTACGCCGGCGAGCATCATCCGCACCAGGCACAGAAGCCCGCGCCGCTCGCGGGTGTAGGCCCCGGATTGAGAAAGGAAAGTAGTGCCAGCTAAGTTAGTCCAGCAGTTAGCCACGGGGCGCCGGAAGACGGCGACCACGCGGGTGTTTCTGCGGCCGGGAAAAGGGCAGATTACGGTGAACCACCGGCCGTTTGAGAATTATTTTGTCAGTGAATCGGCGCGTGCTTACGTGCGCCAACCGCTGCTCGCCACCGAAACCGCGGACCGCTTCGATGTGATGATCCTGGCGGCTGGCGGCGGCATGAGCGGGCAAGCGGGAGCGGCTCGCATGGGCATTGCGCGCGCTCTAATTGGGTTCGATGCCGAACTGCGCGGCAAGTTGAAGCAGCTCGGATTTCTCACGCGCGATGCGCGGGAGCATGAGCGGAAGAAGTACGGCCAAAAGGGAGCGCGCAAACGCTTCCAGTTCTCCAAACGCTAGTACGTCTTTTCGTTTTCCATATCAACCGCGATCGGGCAGCCTTTCTGGGGCTGCCTGGCCGCTTAACCCAAGTCAGGTTGCGACCACGCAAATTCCGCTTTGGCCCGCGTGGGCGGCCGCGATTTGGCGCGTAGTCACGCATTAGGAGACAGATTGCCGTCGATTTCAATGAAAGAATTGCTCGAAGCCGGCGTTCACTTCGGGCACCAGACCAAGCGCTGGAATCCAAAGATGAAAGAGTACATCTTTGGCGAACGAAATGGGATTTACATCATCGATCTGCAGAAGACGTTGAAGCTCTTCAAAGATGCGATGCGTTATGTCGGGGAGATGGCCGCGCAGGGAAAGACCGTGCTGTTTGTGGGGACCAAGCGCCAGGCGCAGGAAGCCATTGCCGAAGAAGCCACGCGCTGCAGCCAATATTACGTCAACCAACGCTGGCTGGGCGGTTTGCTGACGAACATCGCGACGGTACAGCGCTCGATCAAGCGTTTGAAAGAGCTGGACGCGATGGCGCAGGAGAACTCGTATGAGGGCCGGGCGAAGAAGGAAGTCGGGCGGCTCGAGCGCGAGCGGAAGCATTTACAGCAGAATCTTGCGGGCATCAAGGACATGAACGGTTTGCCGGATTTGCTGTTCGTGGTCGATTCGAACAAGGAAGCGATCGCGGTGAAGGAAGCGCGGAAGCTGGGCATTCCGGTGGTGGCGGTTGTCGATACCAACTGCGATCCGGACCAGGTGGACCATGTGATTCCGGGTAATGACGACGCGCTGCGCGCCATTCGATTGTTCACGACAAAGATTGCAGATGCCGTGGTGGAAGCCCGATCGCTTGCGACCGCGACTGATTTCACGGCCGACAAGATTGAAGGCGAAGATGATGGAGCTGTGGATCACTCGGTGGAAGAGTATACGCAGTATCTCGATCCGAAATACGCCGAGCAATTGATGTCGGAAAGCCTGGCGACCAGCAACGAGCCGGAAACGCCGCCGCGCAAGGGTCCGGGCAGCGAAGCGCCGGAAGAAGTCGCGAGCACCACTGTAGTCGAACACTAGAGTCAAACAGCTCTGCTTATGGTCGCGGCTCAGTTAGACGTCTTTACCCAAGGTGTGTATAACAAGGATGCAACAAATGGCTGAGATCAGCGCACAATTAGTCAAGCAGCTACGCGACCGCACGGGCGCCGGCATGATGGAGTGCAAGAAAGCGCTCCAGGAGTCCAATGGCGATCTGGACGAGGGCGAAATTGTGCTTCGCAAACGTGGTATTGCGGGAGCGAGCAAGAAGGAATCGCGATCGACCAAGCAGGGCGTGATCAGCGCGTTTATCGATGCGCGTGGCAAGTCCGGAGTGTTGGTGGAAGTGAATTGCGAATCGGACTTCGTGGCGCGCACGGAAGATTTTCAGAACTTGGCGGCCGATGTGGCGAGCCATATTGCCGAGATGAAGCCGAAGGCGGTGCGCCCCGAAGAAGTGACAGAGAGGGAGCGCGCGCTCTACGAACAGAAATTCACTAAAGACCAGAGCACGACGGTGGGTGAGTTTGTGAAGACGAAGATCGCCAAGCTCGGCGAGAACATCAACATTTCGCGCTTTGATTTTTATGAGGCGGCGGGAAACGGCGTGGTGGGCCAGTATATTCATACCGGCGCGCAGATCGGCGTGCTGCTTGAGGTGAACCCGGGCGCGAACACGACGGCGGCGAAAGACGAATTCAAGACGCTGGTGCGCGATATAGCGATGCAGGTGGCGGCGGCGCATCCGCAGTTTGTGAGCAGAGAGCAGGTTCCGGCGGCGCTGATTGCCAAAGAGCGTGAGATCCAGCGCGAACGGGCGCTCGGCGAGGGGAAGCCCGAAAAGATGGTCGATAAAATTGCCGAGGGCCGCATGAGCAAGTTTTACGAAGAAGTATGTTTGCTCGACCAACCGTTCATTCGCGAGAATACGATTTCGGTGGCGGAACTGATCAAGACAGTCGCGGCGAAAATCGGCGATACGATCAGCGTGGTTCGTTTCGTCCGCTATAAAGTCGGCGATGCGGGGGACGCGCCCGGCGTGCGGGAAAGCCCGCTGCCCGTGACAGCCTGAAGCGGGCGGCGCTGCGATGCCTGGATATCGACGCATTCTGCTCAAGATCAGCGGCGAGGCGCTTGCCGGACCGCTTTCTTTCGGCCTGGATCCGGGCCATATACGGGCCATGGCGGGACAGGTCGCCGAAGTCGCTCGAGCAGGAGTGCAGATCGGTTTGGTGCTGGGCGGCGGCAATATTTTTCGCGGGGTGGCGGCGGCCGCGCATGAAATGGACCGCGTGACGGCCGACCATATGGGCATGCTCGCGACGGTGATCAACGCGCTGGCGTTTCAGGACGCTCTTGAAGGACTCGAGATTCCGACGCGCGTGATGACCGCAATCGAGATGCACCAGGTGGCTGAGCCTTATATTCGCCGCCGGGCGATTCGCCATCTTGAAAAAGGCCGTGCGGTGATATTTCGCCGCCGGCACTTCGAATCCGTATTTTTCGACCGATACGGCGGCGACGCTGCGCGGGCTGGAAATACACGCGGAGATTATCGCCAAGGCGACGAGCGTCGATGGGGTTTACGATAAAGATCCCAAGAAGCATCGCGACGCCGTGAAATACACGGAAGTGAGCTATACCGAAGTTCTTTCCAAAGCGCTGGGCGTGATGGACGCATCCGCGGTTGCCATGTGCCGCGACAATCGCATGCCGATTATGGTGTTCGATCTCAACAACACGGGCAATATAATGCGAATGGCGATGGGCGAATCGATCGGTACGATTATTCGCTGATCGCGCGGAGCGAATCACTTATGAAACAAGAACCAGCAGAGTGCGGCAGCCGCGCCTTCGAGCGCTTTCAAAAATGTGAAAGAAGTGGAAGCGACCGCCCGTACGCGCATGGATAAAGTGCTGGCGGATCTGCAGAACGAGATGGCGCACTTCCGCACGGGCCGCGCATCGATTGGTTTGTTGGACAATGTCCGCGTGGATTACTATGGCTCGCCGGTTCCGTTGAACCAGGTGGCGCAACTGCACGTGCCCGAGCCTTCGATGATCACGGTGCAGCCTTGGGATGCATCGACCATCGGCGCGATTGAAAAAGCCATTCGGAATGCGGATCTCGGCTTGAATCCTTCGAACGACGGAAAAATCGTGCGCGTGCCGGTTCCACCTCTGACGGAAGAGCGGCGGCGGGAGTTGGCGAAGAAATTAAGCCATGTGGCCGAAGAGCGGCGGGTGGGATTGCGCAACGTGCGCCGCGATTCGAACGATCATTTGAAGAAGATGCTGAAGGACAAGCTGATCAGCGAGGATGAAGAGCGGCAGGCGCTCGATGGCATCCAGAAGCTGACCGATGCGCAAATCGGCAAGCTCGATCAAATAGCCAAAGCCAAAGAAAAAGAAATTCTCGAGTTCAAGTAGACGCCATCTTGCCTCCGGTCTGGACACTCGACGATTTCGAGCAGCTCGCGCGGGAGAGCATGAGCCATGCGGCCTATGAATACGTAGCCGGAGGCGCGGGCGCGGGAATTACCGACGCGGAGAATCGCAAAGCGTTCGATCGCATTCGCCTGATGCAGCGCGTGCTGGTGGATGCGAGCCGCATCGATACCAAACTGCGTCTGTTCGATCGCGACTACGAGTATCCGATTCTTCTTGGGCCCACCGGATATCACAAGCTGATTCATCCGGAGGGAGAACTGGAGACGGTGAAAGGCGCGAATCTGAGTGAGGCAACGCTGGTCGCCGCGACTTTTTCAACTGTGGCGTTTGAAGAGATGAGCCGGGAGGCGGCGCGGCCGCTGTGGTTTCAGCTCTACATTCAGACGGATCGTGGCTTTACGAAAGAGCTGGTCGACCGGGTTCTGGCGGCTGGTTGCGAAGCCGTGTGCGTGACGGTGGATGTGCCGGTGAATGGGCCGCGCGACCGTGAACTTCGTGCCGGTTTCAGCTTGCCGCCGGGGGTCCAAAGAGCAAACCTGGCGAGCCGTGGATCGGCGTTTTCGGCTGGAGCTCATCGCCCAGTGGGACGCAATATTTATTCAGTCACACATGGAGCCGATGGGACCTGGAAAGATATCGAGTGGCTGCGCTCGATCATTCCCGCGCGCTTGGTATTGAAAGGCATTCTGCACCCGGACGATGCCGAAACCGCGGTCGAGCTCGGCTGTGACGGCTTGATTGTTTCGAATCATGGCGGCCGCAGTCTGGATACATTGCCGACGGCCATCGACATGCTGCCGGCGGTTGTCGAGCGCGTGAACGGGCGCGTGCCGCTGCTGGTCGACGGCGGGATTCGCCGGGGGATCGATGTATTCAAGGCACTGGCGCGCGGCGCGGCGGCGGTCCTGATTGGCCGGCCTTATCTGTATGGATTGTCGGTGGGGGGCGCCGCGGGTGTTGCACGCGTGGTCGAGATTCTGCGGACTGAACTCGAAATGACAATGGGTCTTATCGGCTGCCCGGAACTCTCGCGGATTTCGAACAAATTTCTTTTGCCCTAAACTTGGTGTTGTGCATTTGACCTACGATGCAATCGTAATCGGCTCGGGGCAAGGCGGCAACCCGCTAGCCGTCGCAGTCGCTAACCGAGGCGCCAAGGTCGCGCTGATCGAATCCGGTCTATTGGGCGGAACTTGCATCAATACCGGCTGCACGCCCACAAAGACAATGGTGGCAAGCGCGCAAGTGGCGCACTATGCGCGGAATGGGGCGCGCTGGGGAGTGCGGACTGGCGAGGTAAGCGTCGATCTGCCGGCGATTCTCAAGCGCAAGGACGAAGTGGTTGAGAGGTCGCGCTCGGGGTGGCCAAAGAAGTTCGATAAGAAGGTCGATGTGTATCGCGAGCGCGCACGGTTTATCGGCACGCGGCGGATTCAGGCCGGCGAACACACGGTTGAGGCCGAGCGGATTTTTATCGACACCGGAGCCGCGCCCACAATTCCGCCGATCGAAGGGCTCGATACGATTCCGTATTTGACAAATGTAAGCCTCATCGAGCTTGCCGTGTTACCCGAGCACTTGATCGTCTTGGGCGGGGGTTATGTGGGATTGGAATTCGGCCAGATGTTCCGGCGCTTCGGCAGTAAGGTGACCATTGTCCAGAGCGCTGGGCAGATTCTGCCGAAAGAGGATGAGGACGTAGCGGCGGAGCTGCAGAAATGCTTGGAAGCGGAAGGCGTCGAGTTTCTGCTGAACAGCCGGGCGACTAAGGTCGAGAAGGCCGGGCGTGAAATCAGGCTTACCGTTGGTGGACAAGTGGTCACAGGGTCGCATTTGCTAGTCGCGGTAGGCCGCTCACCGCGGACGAAAGATCTGGACCTGGAAAAAACGGGCGTCCAGACAGATGAGCGCGGCAATATCGTGGTGAACGAGCGGCTCGAAACCGGCGCGGAGGGGATTTGGGCGCTGGGGGACGTGAATGGCGGTCCGGCGTTCACGCACATTTCCTACAACGATTATCAGATCGTATACGGAAATATTTATGAAGGAAAAAATCTGAGCACACGCACGCGGCTCGTTCCCTACGGAGTATTTACTGATCCGACGCTGGGACGCGTAGGCCTGACCGAGAAAGAGGCGCGCGCACACGGGAATCGACTGAAGATCGGGAAAGTTCCGATGACCTGGGTGGCGCGGGCCATCGAGCGCGCCGAAACGGCCGGGTTTATGAAGCTGGTGGTGGACGCGGCGAACGATCGTGTTTTGGGAGCGGCGATACTCGCGAGCGAAGGAGCAGAGTTGGTGCAAATTCTGAGCACCTTGATGCTGGCGGAGCGGCCTTACACGCTGCTTAAGGGAGCAATCTACATTCATCCGACTTTGGCCGAAGGATTTTTCGCGCTGATGGATAGCGTCAAGCCGGTGGACTAGGATTCGTCTCGACCGAGACGGAACAGTCGTGCGGAAAGACGGTGCAGTGAGTCGATCGATCGTTGCAAACGGAATCCGGGTCGGCGAGCAATTGCTCGGAAAGGCGGTCCAGTTCGGCTGTCGAGGCGGCGCCGAGCACGACGGAGCCGCGCGCTGAAGAATTGCGCTTGAAGAGTATCTCGAAATAGAACCGATGGTAATGATAGCGCCGGACGGAAGATTGCATGAGGCTCTGGACGGGCGGCTGATCGCGGGGACGATCTTTCATGGATTGCGTGGACAGCAGCCGTAAGCTTCCGTTTCGTTGGACCTGGTAGTGGGCGACTTCGGTGCCGATGTAAGCGCCCAGATCGCGCTTGGGTGCGCCCTCGCGATAGTAGGCATTTTCAACGCGAAGCTGCATGGGTGGGTGAAGGTCGATCCAACCTTGGCCCGGTGCAGGTGGGCCGGAGTGCCAATGCGGCGTTGCTGCAGAGACGTGAATAGAAACACGATCGCGAGCAGCAACGTTTTCATGAAAAAGCTAGCCAATTCGCAGAGCCACCATCGGATCGATGCGCGCGGCGCGGCGCGCGGGAATATAGCTCGCGGCTAACGCCACGACTATGAAGAGTATTGCGATGCCGGCGAACGTTGCCGGATCGGTGGCCGTGACGTGGAACAGCAGACTTTTCATCACTCGCGTGAGTGCGAACGCGCCGCCGATGCCGATTGCCACACCGGCTAGAGCGAGCGCGAGCCCCTGGCCCAAGATAAGACGCAGAATATCGGCTTGCTGCGCTCCCAAAGCGCGGCGAATACCCACTTCCTGCGTTCGCCGCGCAACGGAATACGCGATGACTCCGTACATGCCGATGATGGCGAGCAGCAGAGCCACGCCCGCGAACGATCCCAGCAGCCACATCGTCAAGCGCCGCTGCCCGAAGTTGGCAGGTGAGCACGGATTCCATGGTTTTGATATCGGAGACCGGCTGGTCGCGGTCCACCGCCAGCACGGCTTTGTCGAATGGCGCCGGCGAAGCGCAGCGGATTCGCTCGGCGTGCGCAGCACCAGGTACGCGGTTTGCGGAGGATGCACAACGGAGGGAAGATAAAACTCCGGGACGGCATTGTTCGCGAGGCCGCCTTCGTGAATATCGGCAACGATGCCGACGACTTCCATCCAGCCGACCGCTTTATCGTATCCTTCCTTGACATGCCGCCCAATGGGATTTTCGCCGCCCGGATATTCCGGCCACAGGAGATGCGCCAAGGTTTCGTTGACGATCATCACGGGCGGGGCGCCGGGAATATTGTCGTGGGCCGTAAGCTCGCGGCCGCGTCTGAGCGGAATACCCAGCGCACGGAAATAGCCGGGCGTGATGCTTTGCACCACGCGCATTGGTTGACGGTTCCGCAACATCCGGCGACGGCTTGCCCTCGACCCAGTAATTTCGTGCGAATCCAGGTTGTGGTCGGCAGGGACATCGCTATCGCCGCAGCGCTCACACCCGGCAACTGTTCCAGGCGTGGGAGGAGATCGCGGAAGAATGCAGCCTTCTTCGGATCGGTGTCATAGCGGGCAGGCGGCAGAGCGATTTTGGCGGTCAGCAGATTTGCGGGCTGGAATCCCGGATCCACGTTGTGCAGGAGGACGAAACTCCGCATGAGAAGGGCCGCGCCAATCAGCAGGACGATGGAGAACGCGATCTGAGCCACGACAAGCAGACCGCGGGCGGTGAACCGCCGGGATCGTCCCTGGCCCGCTGCCGCTCCGCTCACGCGCAGTTCTTCCGCCAAATCGGGGCGCGACGCCTGCACGGACGGGAACAGTCCGAACAAGGCGGCTGTCAGAATGGAAAGCCCGATGCCAAATCCGAGAACCGTGCTGTCGAGCCGGATCTCGGCAGCGCGCGGCAGATTCATCACGGCGAGGCGCGGGGCCGCGCTCAAACTCCACTTCGCGAGCAACATGCCCAATGCCCCGCCCGCTCCGGCCAGCACCAGGCACTCGGCCAACAGTTGCCGGATCATCCGGCCGCGTCCGGCTCCCAGCGCCACGCGCACCGCGAACTCGCGGGAACGGGAGGTCGATCGCGCGAGCAGCAGACTCGCCACGTTGGCGCAGGCGATCAGGAGCACGAAGCCGACCGCGCCGAAGAGCGTCCATAACATGGGACGCACGTCCGCGACGAGCCGATCTTTCAACCATACCACGCGCATTGTTTGCCCGAATCGGCATTCATGAGGCTGGGATGGGCGGCGCATGTAGCGGCGTTGGAGCACGTTCATCTCGACGCGCGCCTGTTCCAGAGTCGCTTGCGGCGACAAGCGGGCGAAGCCGTTCAACAAGGGTAAGTCCCAATAGCGTGGTGGAAGGAAGGACCACTCGGATGGTCTTGTTACCCATACGTCTACGTCGGGAACGGAAATGCGAAGCCATCCGGCAGGACTCCGATGATGGTGTACGGCGTCGCGTCGAGCGTGGCTGTCTGGCCAGCGACGAGTGGATCGCCGCCGAATCTGCGTTTCCACAAGTCCAGCGCTGATCATCGCGACCGGGCGGCCCGCCGCGCTTGTCCTCTTCACGGAGAAAGCTGCGCCCCAGAATGGGCTTGATCCCAAGAACGTCGAGGAAATTGGCGGAGACGCGCGCGCCTTTCAGTGCTTCTGGCTCACCGTTTTTCGAGAGCATCACGTTCTCGGGCCGGCCATAGGCGCCCACGGCGGTGAACGATTTCGTACTGGCGCGTATCTCGTCAAATTGCAGTGAATTGAAGGAAAGATCCTGCAAATTGCGGCGTGGGTTGTCAACCGAGAAATAGACCAGACGGTCCGGGTCGCGGTATTCGAGCGGCTTCAGCAATACACCGCGGATCAGAGTGAAGATCGCGGTGTTGCCGCCGATGCCGAGAGCCAGGGTCAAGATGGCGGTGAGAGTGAAGGCGGGACTCTTGCGCATGGTGCGCAGCGAGAAACGCGAGATCTTGCCAAGTCGTTTCGAGAAATGCCGATGCCGTTCATGCGGTGGATTTCTTCGCGGATCGAGTGTGGATTGCCGAATTTTCTGCGGGCGGCGGCGCGGGCTTCGTCGGGCGGCATGCCACGCGCGATGTTGTCTTCGGTTTCGGTTTCTAGATAAAACTGGATGTCGCGCGCACTTTCCGCATCTCGGCTGTCGCGGCGAAAGAAGCGGCGCAGGCGCGATCATGCGCTTACCCGGCTGCCGGCCGCAAGACGCGAGCGATGCCTTTGACCAGGCGCTCCCAGCGGTTGGTTTCGGCGGTGAGTTGTTTTCGTCCGGCGGGTGTCAGGCGATAGAATTTGGCTTTTCGATTGTTTTCGGATGTACCCCAGAAGGCGGCGATCCAGCCGCGGTCTTCGAGGCGATAGAGAGCCGGGTAGAGGGAACCGTGTTCCACCTGGAGGATTTCATCGGAGCCGAATTCGATGGCGTGGGCGATGGAGTGCCCGTGGGCGGGGCCGACTACGAGAGTGCGGAGGATCAGCATGTCGAGAGTGCCCTGGAGCAGATCGCCTTCCGGTTTGGTTTTCTTTGGCATGTCCCTCCGTGTTTATTCTATATGAACGTCTAGTGGAAGAAATCAAACCGCAACCCCTTCCATTGGTCGCGGCCCGGTCTTCCGCGGAACGATTCGATAGCGCCTGCAGATCCCCTGTTAAAAACCGCTTACTGACGTACGTGGCTCAGTTTCGCGTGCTAGGAAAAATAGCGATCACTCATGAGACGCAGGAACGCGAGTGATTCAGCCATTTCGTCCATGCCGTTCATGCCGTCTTCGATGCTGACCCAGCCGCGGTAGTCGTGCTCGGCGAGAATGCGAAAAATCGCATCGTAGTCGTTCAGACCCTTGCCCGTTACGCCGTGCCTTAGGTTGGCCGAGTAGCCGAGCGCGCCGTCCGTTTGGCGGAGTTGCTCGAGAGTCGTTCCTTCAGCGAGGTAGCGATCGCTTGCGTGCATACTAACGACACGGCCGGCCACGCGGCGCAGCAGCTCAAGCGGATCGTCGCCCGCCACGATGGCGTTCGAAGGATCGTATTGGACGCCGAAATGGTCGCGCTCAAATACGGAATCCACTATGTTGACGAAACGGTCCATTTTCTGGGCGAATTCCGGATATTTCCAAAAGCCGTCTTTGTAGTGGTTCTCCATGCCAAGCACGATATCGTGCTCGATGGCGACTGGTATCAGCTCGTGAAACGCCTCGAGCACCCATTCCCTGCCCTGCTGCCAGCTCACTTCCGGATAAGCCTGGCCGCTTAGGATACGACAAACGGCGCGGGGTCCGCCGAGCCGGCGCGTTATGCGGATCATGTGCGCTTCGCGTTCGATTTCGCGTTTACGCTTGCTCGCGTCCGGAGCTGTGAAATCGGGCGAGCAGCATAGCATCGGCATAGCAAAGCTGGCTGATTGAATGGCCTCGCCAACGCAATCCAGATAGCCGTTTTCGATACTCGTGAAGAAGCCTTCGTACATCTCGAGGCCGTCGGCATCGAGATGTTTGGCCATTTCGATCCACTCGAAAATCGACATTCGCCCGCTTGCTATCTCTTCCAAGTAGCATTTCGGGAAGGCAGAGATGTTAAGAGGCATTTAGGGTTCGAGGACGGCCTTGACGTGTTCGCCGCCCTCCATCTTTTCGAAGCAATCATGCCATTCGGTAAGCGGCGCGACGCGGCTGACGATCGGATCGAGATTGATCTGGCCGGAAACAATCATGGAAATGACGCGCTCCCAAACGGGCCAGTTGTGCGAGAAGCTGCCCGCTAGAGTTACGTTCTTCTGGACGAGGGGATCGAGGCTGAACTGAATGGGCTGCGGCCCCCAGCCAACCTTGACGATCTGTCCGGCGGGACGCACGGCTCGCAAGGCGGTCTGGAGCGTGGCGGAGACTCCGGCCGCATCGATCGCTACATCGACACCAAAACCATCGCCCAGTTGTGAAATATATTCGAGGACGCCGGAATCGAGCGTGACATCGGCGCCGACTTTGCGGGCCGCCTCAAAACGTTTTTGATCGCTGGGCAATCCAGCGACTATGACACAGCCCGCGCCGCTCAGCTTAGCCATCATGGCGCAGAGCAGACCGATGGGCCCGGGACCGAGAACGAGGACGTTATCGCCAGGACGAATGCGGCCGTTTACGCAGACAGCGTTATAGGAGACGCAACATGGCTCAGTCAGCGCGGCTTTGCGGAATTCGAGGCGCGGTGGGATACGGTGCAGGCAACGCTCGGGAACGCGGACATATTCGGTCATTGCGCCATCGACGCCGTAGCCGAATCCGCGGCGCGCCGGATCGAGATTGTACAGGCCGCTGCGGCTGAGCGGTGAGGCTTCGTCGATCACGGCGGCGGTTTCGCTCACTACGCGATCGCCTTCTTTGAACTTAGCGACGCGGGCGCCAGTGCGGGCAATCGTGCCCGCAAACTCGTGGCCGAGAATGCACGGGTAATTCACGTGCCAACCGTGCGAACCGCGCCATTGATGCAGATCGCTGCCACACACGCTCACCGCGCCGACGCGGAGAAGGACGTCCGTCTCGCCGATTTCGGGCACCGGCACGTCGCGCAGTTCCACCGATAAAGGTTGGCTCGAATAATTCACTAGACCCAGCATTACTGAATGTCTCCATAGGCGTGAACTTTTTCGCAGATCAAGCGCAGAGAGGATTCGAGGTCGCCCGAGGCGGTGCGAAAGGCGTGCGCGTCGATGGCCAGCGGTGCGCCGATCACGACCAGCGGCGCGCCGTAGCCGGGTGTATCGGTAGCTTGTTCGAGCGTCAAACCTCCAACGGCCTGCACCGGAACCGATACGGCTGCGACGATTTCGCGCAAACGATCGAGAGGCGTAGGCGCATGCTGGCCGCGCGAACGGCGCACCGTTCGCATGTCGTAACCAATGTGGTGAATGATGTAATCGCAGCCAAGATCTTCCAGGCGTTTGGCTCCGGCGACCGGATCGGGCATTGCCATATTGTCGCCCATTACCTTGACGCCCAAATCGCGGCCGGCCTTGACGACGAGCTCGATAGTCTCTTCGTGCGCTTGTCCCATCACGACAACCATATTCGCGCCGGCTTTGGCCATAAGCTCGGCCTCGAGCCAGCCGCCATCCATAATTTTGAGATCCGCGACGATGGGGGTTTCCGGGAAGCGTGCGCGGAGCTCGCGAACGGCGCGCGCGCCATCGGCCAGGATGAGCGGAGTACCGGCTTCGAGCCAGTCAACGCCGGCGCGCAGGGCCATGGCGGCGGTACGGCAGGCTTCTTCGAGATCGATCAGATCGAGCGACAGTTGAACGGTAGCTTTCATGAGTCTAGGAATTAAGATTTTGTTCGGTGGCGGCAATCTCCACGCGCTCGCGCTTGATATCGAGGCGCACACGCGAGTAGATGTTCATGTAGATGTTCGCAATCCAGACGAGAGCGAAGCCGGAGATGAGATAGCCCCGCCAGTCTGCGTATAACAGTTTGAAGCGCGTGATGAGCAGAAAAACGATCGTGACGTAATGGCTGAAGCAATATTCGCAAGTGAACAAGTAGAAAAACTTGCGTTTGTAGAGGCGATTGCATCTTTCGCTGTTTTTCTTGCACCATTCGCGGGGCTCGCGGAAGACTTCTTCGTGGGTAATGGTCCAGGCGACGGACGCAATGGGAAGGGCCAGGATGAGGAGGGTCGCGAACTGCTCGCCGAGGCTCATGGACAATCTCAATTGTCGCTTAAGGCGAGAATGGAACGATGCCACACGACAGAGCAAGCGGTACGAAGCCCGCGGGACCATGCGCGCTGGTGATTTTTGGAGCGGCGGGCGATTTGACGAAACGTTTGGTTGTTCCGGCGCTTTACAATCTTGCTCGCGCCAAGCTGCTGCCGCAGGAATTTGCGATCGTCGGATTCGATCTGGCGGAGCAAAAGGCAGACGCCTGGAAAGAATCGCTCACCGGAATGCTCGAGCAATTTGTCGCCGGATCGAACGGCGATGGGGAAGTGGACCAGGAGGTCTGGAATTGGCTCTCCGGAAAAATGTCATATTTGCGGGGCGACCTGAACAATCCCGACAGCTATGCGCAGCTCAAAACAAAATTAGCCGAAATAAACGGCGGCGGGAATTATCTTTTTTATCTCGCGATCGCGGACCGTTTCTTCGGGAGCGTGGTGGAGCATTTGGGGAAGAGCGGGCTCGCGTCCGAGAAGGACGGCCAGTGGCGGAGGGTGGTCATCGAAAAGCCGTTTGGCCACGATCTGGCGTCGGCAAAGGCCCTGAACCGACAGATACTGACTGTACTCAAGGAGCCGCAGATCTACCGGATCGATCATTTTCTTGGCAAGGAAACCGTGCAGAATATCATGCTGTTCCGTTTCACCAACGGGTTGGTCGAGCCGATTTGGAATAGGGACCGGATCGATCATGTGCAGATTACGGTGGCTGAATCGGTGGGCGTGGAAAAGCGCGGGCGCTTTTACGAGACGACAGGCGCGCTGCGGGACATGGTTCCGAATCACGTTTTTCAACTTGTAGCAATGACCGCGATGGAGGCTCCGAATTCCTTTGACGCGGATGCGGTGCGTTCGGAGAAAGCCAAGGTCATAGACGCGATTCGCGATTTGAAGCCGGACGAGGTCGAGAGCTGCGCAGTGCGCGGACAATACGAAGGCTACCGGCAAGAGCCGGATGTTTCGCCGCAGTCGGAAGTCGAGACATACACCGCGCTCAAATTGAATATCGATAACTGGCGGTGGTCGGGGGTGCCATTTTACATCCGGACCGGGAAGCGGCTCAAGGCACGGAAGACGCAGATCGCCATACGATTTAAGGAAACGCCTGGGGCTTTGCTGCGCGGCAGGGATATGGAGGCGCCTCCGGCGAACTGGCTGTTGCTGCGGATTCAGCCGGACGAAGGAATCGCCTGGGAATTCGGGGCCAAGATTCCGGGACCGGCAATGCAGCTGGGCGATGTGCGGATGGATTTCAAGTATCAGGATTATTTCGGGACGGCGCCGGCTACAGGGTACGAGACGCTTATTTACGATGTGATGATCGGCGATGCCACGCTGTTCCAGCGCGCGGACAATATTGAGATGGGATGGGCAGCGGTCGAACCGGTACTCGAATATTGGAATGCGCATCGGCCCACCGATTTTCCGAATTATGCGGCGGGCAGCGAAGGACCCAAAGCCGCGGATGAGCTGCTAGCGAGGGACGGCAGGGCTTGGCGAAAGATTGAATAGAAGTGGAAATGGTCCGCATGTATGTCGAACACGTCGAACCTTGTAAGCCTGTACTGTACGACGCAAATGCAGCAATCGTAACTTGATCCAAATAGGGCGAGGGAGTATCGATCGGATGAACCTTTTCATGCGATGAAATGTATTTGTGATGGTACCAGCGTATGTCAGGCTAGAGTCCGCCCGCCGAGTGCAAAGCGCGGTATTTGCGCAGCAGCTCGTACATCACCATGGCGCCGGCGCTCGCTACGTTCAGCGAATGCTTGAGACCTAGCATGGGGATGCGGACGTGGGTGTCGCAGAAGGCCAGGAGATCGGCGCTTAGGCCGTCCACTTCATGACCGAAGAGGACGCAGACCGGGAAGCGCGGCTGCCAATCGAAGATGTCGACGGCACGGAGCGTTGTTTCGATGGCGGCCAGCTCGTAGCCTTCGGAGCGGAGGGCAGCGGCGCTGGCGGCGGCGTTCTCGACCGGCTCCCAGCGCACTTGCGTTTCGGCGCCGAGAGCGGTTTTCGAGATGGCGCTTTTGGGCGGGCGTGCAGTGATTCCGCTAAGCAGCAGACGCTCGATGGCGGCTCCATCGGCGGCGCGAAAAAAAGCGCCGACGTTATACATGCTGCGCACGTCGTGGAGCAGAATGGAAACCGGCAGGCGCAATCCGGAATAAGCTGCCGCGGCCTCGGTTGCCCGGTAGGGAACGCGCTCCATGTACTTATTTGCGGTCGAGACCGGCGCGCTTCCACAGCTCGTCGACGCGCGCGGTCACTTCGGGCGGCATCTTGATGACGTTGGGCCAGCGGCGCGTGAATCCTTCGGAAGGCCACTTCGTCGTGGCGTCGACGCCCATTTTCGAGCCGAAATTTGGGAGCCGGCTCGAGTGATCGAGAGAATCGATGGGGCCCAGGCAGAATTCGATGTCACGCTGGGGATCGATATTGTTGAGGGCTTTCCAGGCGACTTCGGAGACGTTCTGGACGTCCACATCTTCGTCGACCACTACGATGCACTTGCTGAACATGGCTTGGCCAAGGCCCCAGATGGCGTGCATGACCTTGCGCGCCTGGCCGGGATATGCCTTGCGCATGGAGACGAGGATCAGGTTGTGAAAAATTCCTTCGGCGGGCATGCAGATGTCGCGCACTTCGGGCAATTGCAGGCGCATGAGCGGAAGAAAAATTCGCTCGATGGCCTTGCCCATGTAGAAATCTTCCATAGGCGGCGGGCCAACAATGGTGGCGGCGTAGATAGGGCGCTTGCGATGCGTAATGCATTCGATGTGGAAGACGGGATAATCGTCGTCGAGCGAATAAAACCCAGTGTGATCGCCAAAAGGGCCCTCGCGGCGGAGCTCGCCCAGGTTCAAATATCCTTCGAGCACGATCTCCGAATTGGCGGGTACATCAAGATCGCTGGTTTCGCATTTCACCATTTCGACGGCCTTGTTGCGCAGAAAGCCCGCAAAGAGCATCTCGTCAATCGAGGGCGGCAAGGGAAGAACAGCGGAAAAGATCGTGGCGGGATCCGCGCCGATGGCGACCGCGACAGGCATGCGGGTCTGGTTGCCTTCGGCAGCGAGCCGGCGGTAGTGATCGGCTCCCTGCTTGTGTTTCTGCCAATGCATGCCGGTCGACTGGCCGTCGAACACTTGCATGCGGTACATGCCGCAATTGCGCTTTCCGGTTTTAGGATCGCGCGAGAAGACCAAGGGCAGCGTGATGAAGCGGCCAGCATCGCCCGGCCAGCAGTGCAGGATGGGAAACTCGTCGAGGGAGAAATCTTTGCGCCGGATCACTTCTTTGCAGGGCCCACCAGAAACGGTTTTAGGGAAGGCGGCGTTGACTTCGCCGAGTTTCGGGAGCAGCTTGAGCTTTTCGATGAAGCCTTCAGGCTTTTGCAGTTCGATGAACCCGGCGATGCGCCGCGCGATGTCTTCGATATCACCCACGCCCAAGGCGATTTGCATGCGGCGAAGGCTGGCGAAGGCATTGATTACGAGCGGAACATTAGAGCCTGTAGGATTTTCAAAGAGCAGCGCCGGACCGCCGGTTTTTACGGAGCGATCGGCGAATGCGGCGATTTCGAGATAAGGGTCGGCGGCGAGCGGTACGCGCTTCAACTCTCCCTGTTTTTCCAGGGCATGCAGGAACTCGCGCAGATCTTCGAAGGGCATGAGTGTGTACACCCATTATCATGAGAGGGAATCATGAGCATGCGAACAGCCTTGATCACCGGGGCGAGCCGCGGAATTGGAAAAGCTTGCGCACAGGCGCTGGCTTCGTCCGGGCATCGAGTGGTGTTGGCGGCCCGCTCGGTCGAAAAGCTGGCGGAAGTAGCGAAAGAAATTGGCTCGGAAGCTTTCGCGCTCGAGATGGACCTGGCGAATCGCGATTCGATTACGAGCGGGATGGCGCGGGCGGCGAAGGAATTCGGGCGCATCGATGTATTGGTGAATAATGCAGGGATCGCGAAGGACGGATTGGCGGTGCGCATGAAGCAGGCCGATTGGGAAGCCGTGCTCGGGACGAACTTAAGCGGCGCATTCTACGCGATCCAGCAGGTGCTGCAAGGCATGATGCGCGAGCGCTGGGGGCGCATCATCAACATTTCTTCGGTGGTGGGCGAAATGGGCAATCCGGGACAGGCGAATTATGTGGCTTCGAAGGCGGGCTTGATCGGACTGACGAAATCGCTCGCGCAAGAAGTGGGCAGCCGCAATATCACGGTGAACGCGGTAGCGCCTGGTTTCATCGGAACGGACATGACGAGCGAGCTGAGCGATGAGCTCAAGCAGAAGATGATCGACAACACGCCTTTGCGGCGCATGGGCGTGCCGGAAGATGTAGCCGCGGCGGTGAAGTTTCTGGCGAGCGATGAAGCGGCGTTCATTACCGGCCACGTGCTGGATGTGAACGGCGGGATTTACATGTAGCATGATTGCCAACCGCGATAGCAAATTCAAAATCGGGCTGGTGCAGATGTCCTGCTCGACGAGTGCGGACGCAAATCTGAGCAAAGCGATCGCGGGAATCCGCGAGGCGGCGGCCAAGGGCGCGGAGATTGTCTGCCTGCAGGAACTATTTCGCAGCCAATACTTTTGCCGCGAGGAGAACGCGGCGCTGTTCGATCTGGCCGAGACGATTCCGGGGCCTTCGACGGAAGAGATCGGATCGGTTGCGAAAGATCTCGAAGTGGCGGTCGTGGCATCGCTGTTTGAGAAGCGCGCGGCAGGGTTGTATCACAATACGGCGGCTATCATCGATGCCGACGGCTCGCTGAAAGGCATCTATCGCAAGATGCACATACCGGACGATCCGCTGTACTACGAGAAATTTTATTTCACGCCGGGCGACCTGGGCTTCAAGAATTTCGAGACGCGCCACGCGCGCATCGGCGTGCTGGTGTGTTGGGACCAGTGGTATCCGGAGGGCGCGCGCATCACCAGTTTGCAGGGCGCGAACGTGCTTTTTTATCCGACGGCGATTGGCTGGCATCCATCGGAAAAGGCGCAGTATGGCGAGGCGCAGCTCGATGCCTGGCGGACGATTCAGCGCGCGCATGCGATTTCGAACGGCATATTTGTGGCGGCGGTGAACCGCACCGGATTCGAGGGGACGCCGGAAAGCGGGCTCGAATTCTGGGGCAATTCGTTTGTGGCCGATCCGTTTGGCCGCGTGATCGCGCAAGCCTCCGCGAATGAGGAACAGGTGCTGGTGACGGAGTGCGACCCCAAGCAGATGGATGAAGTCCGGCGGAATTGGCCATTTTTGCGCGACCGGCGCATCGACGCGTACGCGCCCATTACGGAACGCTGGCTGGAAGACCGACGTAATCGGATGGATGCCGGCCGAGTGGGACCGGCACGAGGCAACCTGGCTTGCCTGGCCGCACGAGACGAGTGATTGGCCGGGCAAATTCGCGGCGATTCCATGGATATACGGCGAAATCGTCCGGCATTTGTCGCGGGTCGAGAAGGTGCGCATTCTGGTGAACGACCGCGAGGCGCAGCACAAAGCTCGCCGCATTTTGAAAAAATCTGGTGCGGATATGAACGCGGTGGAATTTTTCACGATTCCAACCGATCGCAGTTGGACGCGCGACTTCTGCCCGATTTTTGTCCGTGACGCGAACGGCGCGCCGGTTCTCTTGAATTGGAAATTCAATGGCTGGGCGAAGTATTCAAATTACGAACGCGACGATGCGCGTGACCGAAGCGCTGCAGGAGCCGCTTGGCTTCGAAATGCGCACTCCGGAGTGGAAGGGCCAGCGCATCGTGCTCGAAGGCGGAAGTATCGATGTAAACGGCGCCGGCGCCATTCTGACGACGGAGGAGTGCCTGCTGAGCGAAGTGCAGGCGCGCAATCCGGGGCTGACGCGAGCGGATATGGAAGCGATTTTTGGCGAGTACCTGGGGGCGGGACACACGATTTGGCTGCGCAATGGAATTGCGGGCGATGATACGCACGGGCACGTCGACGATCTGGCGAGATTCACGGACGCGCACACGATCGTGATCGCGAGCGAGCCGGACACCGCGGAATTGAATTACGAACCGCTGCGGGAAAATCTGGCCCTGCTGCGCGAGACGCCGTTCCGGATCGAGACGCTGCCTATGCCTGAGCCGGTGTTTTTCAACGGCCAGCGATTGCCGGCGAGTTACGCGAATTTCTATGTGGCGAACCAGATCGTTCTGGCGCCCACCTTCAACGACGCGAACGATCGCGTGGCGCTGAACAAATTGGCCGAGTTATTTCCGGCCCGCAAGATTGTGGGCATTGGGGCTACGGACCTGGTGTTGGGACTAGGGACGCTGCATTGCATGACACAGCAGCAGCCCGCAAAATGATCGGTTTAGCCGCGATTCCTGTATTGACCTGGTTGTACCTGTTGGCCGGGAGAGGCGGCTTCTGGCGGATTTCGAAAAATCTCGCGCCCCGGGATTTTGCGCCGATGCCCGGGCCGCGCGTGGTCGCGGTGATCCCGGCGCGCAATGAAGCCGCCGTCATAGGGCGAGCGCTTGAATCGCTTCGCACGCAGACGTTTGCGATTGTGGTGGTCGACGACGGGAGCGAGGACGCAACCGCCGAGACGGCCAAGGCCGCAGGCGTGCAGGTTCTGCGCGCGCCCGCTCCTCCGCCGGGCTGGACGGGGAAACTCTGGGCGCTTTCGTTAGGGGTTGAAGAAGCACTGAAGCTCGATCCCGATTATCTTCTGTTCACGGACGCCGATATTCGCCACGAGCCGCGGAATGTCGCGAGCCTGGTTTCGCTTGCCGAGGAGCGGCATCTTGATCTCTGCTCGTACATGGTGAAGCTTTGCTGCGATACCTGGGCGGAAAAGGCGCTCATCCCTGCGTTCGTCTATTTTTTCTTCACGCTCTATCCGCCCGCATGGGCGACGGGCGCGGCGGGAGGCTGCATTCTGATTCGCCCACGAACGCTTGCGGGGATAGGCGGCCTGGCGACGATCCGAGCGGAGATTATCGACGATTGCGCGCTCGCCAAAGCCGTGAAGGCGCACGGCGGGCGTATTTGGCTGGGGCTCACCGCGACGGCCGCGAGTATTCGCTCCTATGGCGGCGTCAGAGGAGTGAGCGGGATGATTGCGCGCAACGCGTTCAGCCAGCTTCGCCACTCCACGCCGCTGTTGGTGGGCACGACGGCCGGATTACTGCTCACTTATGTTCTGCCGGTTTGCCTCGTGTTGTTTGCAAAAGGTTGGCCGCGCATTCTGGGTGGAAGCGCGTGGCTGCTGATGAGCGTAAGCTATGCGCCGATGGTTCGATTCTATAAAAGATCGTGGCTTTGGAGCGTTACATTGCCGTTCCTCGCGTTGTTTTACCTGGACTGCACGTTTCGATCGGCGTTAGCCTACTGGCGCGGTGTAGGAGGCGAGTGGAAAGGGCGCGCTCAGGATCACTTTTAAGACGCCGGGGCGCGCGGCTTCGGCGAACGCCGCACGGGCTTCGGAGAGCGGAAAGCGCGCGGCGATCATCGCGCTCACATCGATTTTGCGCTGGCGCATAAGCTCGATAGCGGGAGCAAAGCGGCCGCAGCGCGAGCCGACGAGGGTGATTTCATCGACAACGACCGGCGCGGTATCGATCGAGACTTCACCATGCACCGTCGATTTCAGAATCACCGTCCCGCGGGGACGCGTCATGCGCACAGCCTGGCGAAGGCCGGCCGCGGAACCGGTCGATTCGATGACAAATGGATATTTGGCCCGCGGTGGAGTTTGCGTAATGCACACGCGTGCGCCGGCCCGCTGGGCGATTTCTAGTTTGGCTTCGTGCCGCCCGTACACGATCACGTCAACCTGGTGCGCGCGCAGGGCTTGCGCGATGAGCAGCCCGAGTTTGCCATCGCCGAGTACGGCCACTTCGGCGCTCGCCGGGATAGCGATCTGTTCGAGGATTTCGCAAGCGGCGGCTAGCGGCTCTATGAACACCGCTTCCTCATCGGAAATCTCATCCGGAATCGGATGCAGATTCGCTTCGGGCAAAGTTAAGTAATGGGCGAATGCGCCCGGGTGCTTTATGATCCCGAGGACGGAGCGATCGAGGCAGTGGCGACCGAGACCGATGGCGCAGAACTCGCATTGGCCGCAGGCAATGTTAATCTCACCGACGACCCGCTTGCCGGACTCAACGACAACGCCTGAAAATTCGTGTCCGGGCACGCCTCGAAAATCGTAATAGCCGCGCTGCAACTCGAGATCGGTATTGCAGATGCCGGCGCACAGCATGCGGATTAACGCAAAGCCACACGTCCGGCGGGGCACGGGCATGTTTCGCAAAGAAACCTGCCCGGAATCCAGATAAACGGCTTGATGAGTTACCAGCGGTTCCTGCTGCCCCCAAAATCGCGTTGGCGTCCGCCGCCACCGCCCTCACCGGCGCGCTCGCGCTTCTCCGGCGGCCGCGCTTCGTTCACCACCAGCGCGCGCCCCATCAAGTTACGGCCATTGCACGCTTGCACGGCCTGGTTGGCCGCGCCATCGTCGTTGATCTCCACAAAACCAAAGCCTCTGGCTTCTCCGCTGAAACGATCCCGCAGTATATTCACGCTATCCACTTGGACGCCAGCTTCCGAAAAGAAAGCCTGTAAGTCCGTTTCAGTGGCTTTGTAGGGCAAGTTGCCTACGAACAGCTTCATCACTAATCCCTCTTCTTAGTTATCGGATTACGCTCCGAGAACTCCAAACTTGAACTAGTTCCATCGTGCCACAAAAACGAAGGACGGCGAAAGCCGAAGACGTCAGTGAGCCGCGGCGCCGATGGTCTAACGCGGTGTTATCAAACCGCCGAGTTTGTCCTGTTCGGAGGCGATCTGGCGGGCGAAGCGGGTCGAATAGGCTTCGAGATACTTCAGTCCCGAACCGGTGTTGTAAATGACAATCCGTTCATCTGGCTTCGAGAAATCCGCTTTGTAACAATCTGCTGTGACGGCAGCCACGCATGCGCCGCCTTCAGGCGCCGGCGAATATTCCTTCGCTCCGAGCGAGCAGCAGCGCCGGCGTCGAGCATTTCCTGGTCGGTGACGGAAATGGCAGTGCCGCGCGCTTTCGCGAACGGCCTGAAGACCAGGAAATCGCCCAGCGCTTTGGGCACGCGCAGGCCGCTCGCAACCGTGTGTGCGCTTGCGCGAAAAATTCGCTGGACGCCGCGCCTTGTCTCGAAGGCGCGCGTGATGGGCTCGCAACCGGCTGCCTGCACGGCGATCATCTTGGGCCGTTGCGTCCCGATCCAGCCGAAGCTGCTCGAGTTCGGCAAAGGCTTTCCACATGCCGATCAATCCGACGCCGCCGCCGCACGGGTAAAGGATGGCATCGGGAAGCTGCCAGGCGAACTGCTCGGCCACTTCGTAGCCCATGGTTTTCTTGCCTTCGATGCGATAGGGCTCTTTGAGCGTGCTGACTTCGAACCAGCCTTCGCGCTCTTTGCGTTCGGCGACGATACGGCCGCAATCGCTGATCAGTCCATCGACCAGCGTGACATGCGCGCCGAAGGACTTGCACTCGATGAAATTCGCCTGCGGCACATCGCGCGGCATGAATATATGCGCTTCGAGGCCAGCGGCCGCGGCATAGGCGGCCAAAGCGCTGGCGGCGTTTCCCGCAGAAGGAATAGCCAGCTTGCTGGCGCCAAGCTTCTTCGCCATGGTGACGGCGCAGGACATGCCGCGGGCTTTGAAGGAGTCGGTCGGATTCCGGCCTTCATCCTTAATCCACAGATCGCTCGCGCCCAGATCGCGACCCAGGTCCGGCTTGCGACCAGCGGCGTCCAGCCCTCGTGCAGCGTTACCGCTTCCTGCGCGGTCGGCCGGCAACACCGGCGCATAACGCCACATGCTTTGTTCGGCGGACGCCAGATCCTGTTTGGTCCAGCGGGCGCGCACCGCCGCGAGATCGTAGTGAACCAAAAGAGGCGCGCCACATTCGCACATGTTCAAAACTTGATTCGGGGGAAAAGTTTATGGCAGCGGCTGCATGCCAATTCGGAGGGAGTACCCATGCTTCTTGATCATGCCACCCCCGCCGGGAGCAAAATTTACAGCCTCCGCTTTCAAATTTTTGATGAAACGATGTATGCTAAGCATATTGAAGCGCTATCAAGGAGCGTACGTGCAGTATCCGTTAAGCCGGGACGAACACGCTGCCATGGCAAGGTACCTTTCGGGTATCAGGAAGCAGTTGCAGGAAGTTTCTGATCTGTTTGCGGCTAGATATGGAAAGAACAGCAGCATCGCCGAGATTGCTGTGAAGGCGTTGGTTTCTTCGACGTTGCTCGAACATGAATTAATGCTTCTCGAACCGGAGTTGGAAGAAGGGCTGGTCGACGTGGACGAGCAGGAGTTGGCGGCAACGGCGTATTAGGCTCGGGGATGACGGTCCGTTTCCTTACTCTTTCGGTTTCTCTTTCGCTACTCCTTTCCCCCATTTTTGGGCGGGAATCGGTTTGTTTGACGAATGGCTTCTGTATGGAAGCGGATTCCCACGTGGTGCGCGATCAGAATGTAATTGTGCAGCGCGGCCAGGGGTCGATGGAATTTCCCGCCGGCCAGGTGGAGCGCATCGCTTCACTTCCCCCACTGGCCGACCCCAAACCGATGGCGGCGGTTCCGCAAACGGGGAATCCGGAAGATCTGCTGATACGCGCGGCTTTGGAGCAGGGGCTCGAACCGGAATTCGTGCGCAGTGTGGCGCGGGCGGAATCGGGTTTTCACCAGGACGCGGTATCCGTGAAAGGCGCGGTTGGGCTGATGCAACTCATGCCGGCGACGGCTTCGGCTCTCGGCGTGGACGCAAAACTCGCGGAGCAGAACGCGCAGGGCGGCGCAAAATTCCTGCGAGAGCTGCTGCTTCGCTATCATGGGGACGCCACGCTAGCGCTGGCCGCCTACAATGCCGGACCGGGCGCTGTGGAACGCTATAAAGGCGTGCCGCCGTATCTCGAAACCAGGCGCTATATCGTGAAAGTATTGGCCGAATACGCGCGGCAGCAGAAAACAGCGGCCCGGTAAGCTAAATCGAATGCCGGTCGAGACGGCCCTGTTTTTCGAATCCGTGGAGCAGATTTATGCGCGCGTGTTCCGCACTTTGAAACCGCGCACGCCGGTACCGCCGGTTGCCATCCACTTTCGTGGCTACGCCAACGCCAACAGCCGCATACGGCTCGAAAACGGCCATCTTCGGGTGGATATCAGCGATCTGCTCGAAACCGCGCCCGCGCCGATTCACGAAGCGCTCGCTTCTATCCTGATTGCCAAGCTTTTCGCAAAGACCCCCGACAAGGCCTGCCTCGCCTGCTACCGGCGTTATTTGAACCGCGCCGATATACGCCGCACTCTGCACTCGGCGATACGCGAACGGGGGCGCAAATCGTATCTCGAGCCAGAAGGGCGGGTCTACAACCTGCGCCTGCTTTTCGAAGAGCTGAATTTCGAATACTTTCATGGCCTGATGGCGCAGCCGCAGCTTGGCTGGAGCGTCCGACCGTCGCGCACGACACTCGGGCATTACGATCCATCGCACCACGTGATCGTATTGAGCCGGCTGCTCGACAGCGAAGAAGCCGCCGTATTCATCGTGAAATTCGTCCTATTCCACGAAATGCTGCATCTGCGCTATCCGACCGAGCACCGAGGCAGCCGGCGCTGTGTGCACACGCGCGAGTTCAAACGCGCGGAGCGGGCTTTTGCGCAACACAAGCAAGCGAAAGAAGAACTGCGACGATTTGTGGAACGGGCGGCGCGGAGAGGTTAAGATTCGGCTGCGGCGAGGCGCGCGGCGGAGATGGAATTGAGCTGGCCGCTCATATCTTCGAGACGGGTAATCAAGTTTCCTATCGCGAGGGAGCCCCACCCGAAGCGGCACAACAGGTAGCTGGCTTCGACGCGCAATACAGATATGGAAAAACGCAGCCGCAACAGGATCAATTGCCCGGCCACGTCGGAACGGTCCTCGCTGCCCTGCGAGATGAGAAACCGGGCCACAGCGTGAAGGCGATTGAAATCCCCGATTAAACGGTTCATGTATTGACGGAAAATACGTAACCGGTCGGCGCGCAGTTTCCGGTACAGGGAGAAATCAAACCCGGGTTGGCGGCTCAGGAAGCGAAAATCTTCATCCGCGAGCAGGCTTTCCATCGGGTAGTAGGAAGCTGTGGTGAAATTCTCCAGCCACTCAGGGGTGACTTCCGCCAGATCCGAGCGCCGAAACAGCCGGACCAATACCGGTACGAGAAAGATACCGGTCAGGAGGAATAAAACCACCGGTGCGAAGATCAACGCAACACTCATGTTGAATGCCGTAATCACTACGGTACAAGAATACTAGAACTATTTTCAAGCCTTAATTCAAAAACTTTATATTTGGCAGAATACCCATCGCCCGGAGAGTCGTTGAGCGCACTCCGTACCAGTACCAAAGAACTATCGACGCGCAGCAGATCGCAGAAGAGCCGTGTTCATGGATTCCAATTGAGTCATGAGGCGGCGTTGCTCATCGAGCCGCCAACTGTGTCCCCAGCGGACCCGGACAGCCTGACCACCGCGCGTAATGAACACAATCCAGTACAGAAGGCAAACGGCGGCTAGAAAGGCCATGAGGGTACCGAGCATGTGTGAGTTCTCGGGCGAGAGATAGCTGCGCGCTAGGAAAAGTCCAACTTTGGCTGTGAAGTAGATGACCAATCCAACGCTAAATGCAGCGAGATTTCTGTGCATCTCGACGGGAAACCACAAAATAAACGCTAGAATACACGCCAAAATCAATAAGGCGGCCATTGCGATCGCCCGGCTCATAGCGAAGGAAGCAATGAGGAAGCGATCGATCAGATGGGGAAATTTGGCGCCGCCAGCAACCGAATATTCCGGGAAAACTGTCAGCAGGGCCAACAGGATGGCCACGATGAAAATGACATTTAAGAGGACGCGCGAAAACCGGAGGATGCCCGGAAGCGATTTCAGAATCTCGCTAAGGAGCGCGTAGACCATCCAAAGAGACAACACCCAGGAGACGGCCTGGAGCGGCATCCAGAAGAGCCGGTAATCGAGGCGGAGTTCGCGATAGAAGGCGTACAGCACCAAGCTGACAAGCGAATCGAGCAGCTGAAACGCCAGAAATGCGGTGAAAACCCGGTAGACGCCCGGTAAACGGACACGGATGGCCGCCAAACGGATAATTAGAAATAACGCCAGAATGTCGGAGACATACTGCGCCGTGCGGCTCCAATTCATTGACTGCGCTCAGGCTTTCTTGGATGGTATTGCAAAATTGCGCTGTAAGCAACCAGAATACGGCCAAATGCCGGGTCGGAATAAAACATCCCACGGCTCGCGGGATCCAGACAATGGACGGAAAAGAAACGGCTGTTCAGCCTGCCGCTCAGGCAGCAAAGCCGAAAGAACTACTTGTCGTAAGGAGGTACCGGATTGCCGGGTTCGGGCCACTGCGAATCATTCGTGGTCACGGTGGTGACAGAGATGGCCTTCTGTGACGGCGGGACCGGTGAATTCATAGCCGACATGGTAGCCGTCATGCCAATTGCGAGAAAAGAGAGACAGAATAGTTTTTTCATTGTAGATTTACCAGCTTTCTTGAGAATGATTTTTAAGTTACTCTCCGGAAAGTACAATAACCCGTAGCTGGTAATCTGAAGGGGGTAGGGGTCGAGGTTTTCCAGCAACAGAACGTAGTTCGTCCTAGAGGTACTGGTAAAGCCTTGTGGGAGGCAGATCTGTGTGTATGATTGAATTTGCGGTTACATGCTACGCAGTAGGCCTAGTGCAACCGAGACGGACAGCGCAGATGCCCTGTGGATCAGGGATCTCTCCCAGATAGCCACATCGTACGGCCGTCTTGTTTATCTCGCCGGACTTCGGAACCCCGACACGGGGCGCTATGAGCATTACGGGTCCACCTCTGGATCTCCTAGCAATCTTGTGGCCAGTCGCACTCTCAAACGTATTCACGAGAGCATTTTCAAAGAATGGGTCAGCTACTCACTTGAACGTAAGAAAGCGGACATCGAATTATACACGGCCAGCATTGACCAAGTCGACAGATCCGAATTAATAGATGCGTGGTTGCGGCTCACTCCGTACAAAAATTTAGTGCCGGCGGCTATCCGGGGTCCGGAGCGGCAGCGGCACATTTCCGATTTCGAAGCAATTCTGGGTCTGCTCAAGAACGTGTATGGCGTCGCTTCGCCTGATCGAGACGCATAGCTAGTCCCACCACCTGTCCTACAATCTCAACCTCGCCCGGAAATTTGTACAGCTCGGGGGCAAGCGAAGACGCAGGGTGAGATTGGACGATCAATAATCCCTGCCGCATGGTACACCAACCGCAGCGAAAACCGGCGCGATGTTCAAGAAAGTAGACGGCCTTGTCGAATTCATTGGTGGTGTCGTCGTTTTTGATGTGCCTCCTACCCTCGTCAATCTGGACGAATGAACCGGGACGAATCATCGGATGCATCGACCAGTCCTCGGATCCTATAAATGCATAGCGATAACCGCGGAGGTCGAGCGAATTCAGCAGGACCACCGGTAATTTGCCCCACCGGCGCATCTGCCGGCTCACATAGGATGTGCGGCGCAGGTCGATTTCGTTTCCCAAATCGAGCGGCAACTCGACTTCGGTGCGAGGGTGCGACTTAAAATCGGCCGGGCGAGTCTGCTGCAGGGGAAGCTTCGCAGCGTCACCCGCCATTTCGCTCAGGCTGACGCCATACCACTGAAGGATAGTGGCGAGATCCAATCCGTAAATGGCGCACAGCGAGTAGAGGCGATAGATGGAAGGCACGGTGCCTTTGTTTTCGATATCCGCCAGGCGGCTCAATCCAATGACGAATTCGGGGTTTCCGCGCTGGCTGGCGATGCGCTGGCTCGCCTCCTGGACATCGCGGTATTTCAGGCGCAACCGCTCGCGTCGGTTCCGTAAATACCAGCCTGCATCGTACATCGCCTGCACCTCAACGGGTGAATTCCGCTCTCGTTCCGTTTTCAGAACAATTTTCGATACTATAGCAGGTTTGCGGAAATGCGTCGCGCCGAAAAACGCGCGCCGTAGAGTCGGATCCAGCGAGCCGGCTGGCAAGCAGCGGCTTGCGCGGAATTGCCCGTGGCCCTCATTATGGAAGCTTGGCTAGGGAGCGATATGAAAGCAAAAGGGCGGTACTCGGCTGCGTTTCAGGGCGAAAAAGGGGCCTTCAGCCATTCGGCGGCGCTTAAACTCCTGGGAGAAGCCGTACAGCCGGTCGCCTGCGCTTCCTTTAAGAACGTATTCGAGGCCTTGCGCGACGACCGGGTGACTCACGCGGTGATTCCGATCGAGAACACATTGCACGGCAGCGTACTTGAGAATTACGACCATTTGATGGAGTTCGGATTTCCAATACGCGGCGAAACCAGCGTCAGAATCTCTCACAATCTGATCGCGATGCAAGAGACAGATTACAAGCAAATACGGCAGGCTTTTTCCCATCCGGTGGCACTGAACCAGTGCCGGCGGTTCTTCGAGCAGAATCCACGCATTGAACCCACGCCCTTCTACGATACGGCGGGAAGCGTGAAAATGCTAGCTGAACAGCACCCGCCCGGAGCCGCGGCGGTGGCCTCGGAAGCGGCAGCCGCGATCTACGGCGGCAAAATCCTAAAACGTAATTTAGAGGATAATCGCAAGAATTACACCCGATTTTTTCTGTTGACGAAACAAAAAAAGCCGCTCAGCAGCGCCACTGGCGATTGGAAAACCTCAGTCGCCTTTTGCGCCTCCAACCAACCCGGGGCGCTGTTCAAGGTAATGGCGTGTTTTGCGCTTCGCGACCTCAATCTGACCAAGATCGAGTCGCGGCCGCTGCCAGGCAAGCCATGGGAATATTTGTTTTATGTAGATTTCGTCGGGTCTAGCGATGACGAGATAGTTCAACGGGCTCTCCAAAATCTGGCGGAAACCACTCAATTTTTCCGGGTCTTGGGAAGTTATCGCCCGACTCCGTAACCGGGTGGACGATCGCGCGCGCGGTGAAAACTTTAAATGTCGTAATACAGAGCAAATTCATACGGATGCGGTCGTAGCCGGACTGCCTCCGCTTCGGCTCTTCGCTTGTACGAGACAAACGTTTCGATCAGTTCCTCTGAGAATACATCTCCTTTGGTCAAAAAGATATGGTCCTCTTCCAGACAGGTCAACGCTTCGTCAAGAGAGGCCGGCATAGATGGAACTTTCTTCATCTCTTCCGGCGACAGATCGTAAATGTCTTTGTCGAGCGGCTCGCCCGGATCGATTTTGTTCACGATACCGTCCAGGCCGGCCATCATCATGGCGGCGAACGCCAGGTATGGATTAGCAGCGGGATCGGGCGGGCGGAATTCCACGCGCTTCGCCTTGGGACTGTTCGAATACATGGGAATACGGACAGCGGCGGAACGGTTACGGCGCGAGTAGGCCAGATTGACAGGCGCTTCGTAGCCAGGCACCAGGCGCTTGTAGCTGTTGGTGGTGGGCGCGATGATGGCGGACAGCGCGCGCGCATGCCGCAGCAGGCCGCCGATGTACCACAGCGCCAATCTGGCTTAATCCCGCATAGTTATCGCCGGCAAACAACGGCTTGCCGCCGCCCCACAGGCTTTGGTGCGTGTGCATGCCGCTGCCGTTATCGCCGAATAGCGGTTTCGGCATGAAGGTAACGGTCTTGCCGTACTGATAGGCGACGTTGCGCACGATGTATTTGTACAGCATCATGTTGTCGGCAGACTTCACCAGCGTGTCGAACCTCTGATCGATTTCGCACTGGCCGCCGCTGGCAACTTCGTGATGGTGGCATTCGATCGTCAAGCCGCATTCGATCATGGTCGCCACCATTTCGCTGCGCAGATCCTGGTAGTGATCGGTGGGCGGAACGGGGAAATAGCCTTCCTTGTAACGGGGGCGATAGCCGAAGTTATTTTCTTCGCGGCCGGAATTCCAGCGTCCTTCTTCGGCGTCGATAAAGTAAAACCCGCTGTGCGCGTTTTGGTCGAAGCGGATGTTGTCGAATATGAAAAATTCGGCTTCGGCGCCGAAGAAGGCGGTATCGGCAACGCCCGTGTTCTTCAGATGCAGCTCGGCTTTCTTGGCAATCCAGCGCGGGTCCCGTTCGTAGTGCTGGCGCGTGATCGGATCGATGATATCGCCGATCATGACGAGCGTACGCGTTTCGGCGAACGGGTCCATGAATGCGGTCGACGGATCCGGGATGATCAGCATGTCGCTTTCGTTGATGGCCGCCCAACCGCGAATGCTCGAGCCATCGATGCCGAAACCGTCCTCGAAGGACTGCTCTTCGAGCATGGAGATCGGATAGGAAATGTGCTGGCTCAGGCCGGGCAGGTCGGTAAAGCGCAGATCGACCTGGCGGGCATCGTTTTTCTTGGCAAATTCGAGAACTTCTTGCGAGGTCATATTTATTATCTCCGGCGCGAAGCCGATAGGATATCGCATTTATCTTCGAACAAAGTGGGACGATCAAGATAATATGCCGGCACAAATCAAAGGCGGACAGTTGACGTTGCCCTTGGCGGGGGAGCGGCGGATTTTTGAAGTCAGCGAACTGAATGCCGCCGTCCAGCGGCTGTTCGAAATGGAGTTCCGGAGCATTTGGGTAGCGGGCGAAATCTCCGGCTGCCGCCCTGCCGCGAGCGGGCACTTCTATTTTTCCCTGAAAGACGCGCGCAGCCAGATCAAGTGCGTGCTGTTCAAGGGGAACGCGCGCTTTGTCCGATTCCGGCCGCAGGATGGGCTGTCGGTGCTGGCGCGCGGGAACCTCGAAGTATACGAAGCGCGCGGCGAATATCAACTCATCGTGGAACTGCTCGAGCCGCAGGGCGCGGGCGCGCTGCAGCTTGCCTTCGAGCAATTGAAGAAGAAGCTAGAAGCGGAGGGGTTGTTCGATGCGACGCGCAAGCGCCCCCTGCCTAAGCTGGCGCGGCGGATCGGCATCGTGACTTCGCCGGCGGGTGCGGTGATCCGCGACATCCTGCACGTGCTGGAGCGCCGTTTCGCGGGCCTGCACATCCGCTGTTTCCGGCGCAAGTGCAGGGCGAAGGCGCGGCTGAACAGGTTTGCGCCGGATTGAAATATTTCAGCGAGAGCCAGTGGCCGGACGTGGTCATGGTCGCGCGCGGCGGCGGCTCGCTCGAAGATCTATGGACCTTCAATGAAGAAGCGGTGGCGAGAGCCATTGCCGCTTCGGCGGTTCCGGTTATTTCGGCGATCGGACACGAAACGGATTTCACGATAGCCGATTTCGTGGCGGACGTACGCGCTCCTACGCCTTCGGCGGCCGCGGAGATCGTAGTCTCGACCAAGGAGAGTTTGCTCGAGAATGTCGGCGCGTGCCGCGCCAAAGCGGTGCAGTCGCTGCGTTATCGTCTGCTGCTTGCGAGGCGCGATTTGTATGAACGCGGAATCAATCGCGCGGCAGCGCTCATGCACCGCTCGATCGCGCTGCGCGTGCAGCGGGTGGATGAAATCGATTTCCGGCTGCGGCACGAGCAGCGCGCGATTGTCGAGCGGAACGTGCGGCGGCTGGCTGGCATCGAGCGGCGGCTCGAAGCGAACGATTTGCGGCTGCGGCTGACGCGTATCCGGCATCGCCATGAACTTCTGGGGCAAAGAATGCGGAAGGCGATCGAGGCGCGCCTGTGGCATGCACGGCGGCGGCGCGAATCGCTTGATTTGCACCTGCGGCAGCTCAGTCCGCTGGGAGTGCTGGCGCGCGGTTATGCGATTGTCGAAAGCGAAAGCGGGCGGATCTTGCGGTCATCGAGCGAGACTGCAGAAAAAGAGCGGCTGAAGATCCGGCTGCACCAGGGCGCGCTGGACGCCGCGGTTATTGGTATCGCAAAGCCTCCATCGGATCGATAGCGGAGGCGCGGCGCGCAGGCAAAATGCCAGCAAGTAATGACGCGAGAACTAACAACACGGCCGCGCCAAGCAGCAGGAACGGATCGCGCGAGCCGGTGTTGCTCCATTTGACCAGCAACGAATTCAGGCTGGCCGACAGCAAGAGGCCCGCCAGCATTCCAATGCCGACGGCGGCCGATGTCGACAAGAGCACGTTCCGGAAGACATGGCTTCGCTGAGCTCCCAGCGCCATGCGGATGCCGAATTCTTTGGTTCTCCGGGCAACACCGTACGCGACGACGCTATACAGGCCGGCGGTGGCGAGAGCGAGCGCCAATATCGCAAACACGCCAAACAGCATCGCCATGAGACGGCCACGCTGCCACTCCGTCTGTATCCCGATCAGCTCTTCCAGGCTGGGCACGTACTGATCTACTTCCTGATCGGGATCAACCGCCTGTATCCGCTCGCGCACGGCATGCAACAGCGATAGAGGCGCAACGCGCGTTCGCACGAGCAGGTTCATCTCTTCGCCCATCCATATCGTGTACGGCAGATAAATAGCCGGCTTTACCGGATTGAGCAGCCCATCGTTGCGGACGTCTCCGACAACACCGGCAATCTGGAACCATTGGTCACTGCCCGGGGCGGCAAGACGCATAGGCAACTCGCCCTTTAGCTCGGGCATCCGGATGGCGTGCCCGACCGCATTGCCCGTGGGCCAGTAGCGCCGGGCCATGGTCTCATTGATCACGGCCAGGCGCGCGCCGCGCATGGTCTCCGCATGGTTCCACACTCGCCCTTGCTTGACCAGTACATGGAGCACTGAAAAATATTCAGGGCCGACGAGCTGCAGGCGGGAATCGTAATAGGGACGATCCGATCGGCCCATGATTTCAAATCGCTGGTTGGTCCCGTTAAAAGGTGGAGTTGCGTCGAAGGAGTTCGCCACAGCGATCACTTCCGGCAGCACGGCGACGCTGCTACGAAGCCGATCGAAGTATGCCGCGCGCGCTTGCCACGCGGGACGGCTGCCGAGGTGGACGGGAATTCCAACCTCCATGGTTCGATGCGGATTGTAGCCGAGGCTTGTGTGCATGAGACGCAAGAAGGCTTCCGTGGCTCCGCCCGCCACCGTCAGCAACAGCAGCGTGAGCGCAATCTGGGCAGCGATCAGAATGCCATGCGTTCGGCGCCGCCGCGCGCCACGTAGCCTAATCTCCGATTGACTGAGCTCGAGCGCGGGTGAAAGCCCGAAAAGAAGCGAAGTGACTAGCGCAACTACGGCGCAGAAGGCGAGCACCGGAAGGTTTACGGCGATCGCGGCCTCGCCCGGATAGGCGTATCGCGGCAGCCATCGAGCGACGAGCGGCACCGCGCCCAGCGTCAATAGCACCCCGAGAGATGCTCCGCCTAACGACAGGATCAACGATTCCGTCAACAACTGCCGGACTATGCGAAAACGGCTTGCGCCCAAGGCTGCCCGGAGAGAGAACTCTTCACGCCGTGAAGCGCCCCGCGCCAGCAGCAGAATCGAGACATTGGCACAGCCGACAGATAGCAGCAGCACAACCGCGCCGAACAATACGTAGAGCGTGTGCGTGAGGCTTTGGCCGTAACGCTCGACCAGCCGCTCGAGGCGGATACGAAAACCCGCCGGAAAACGCGTTGGATTTTCTTTGGCAAATTCTTCAAACAGCGCCTGAAACCGGGCAGTGGCCGCTTCGATGTTCACGCCAGGCTTAAGGATCACCGACAACCCAAGGACGCTGTGCGAGTCGTAGCTGATCTCGTGCGGCAGATACACGTCGGCGCCTGTCCAGGTAAAGCGCAGGGGTAAGATTCCCACGATTGTGTAGTTTTTGTGCAGCAACTGTAAAGTTTTGCCGAGGACGTCACGGCTCGCATGGAAATGACGCTGCCAGAATCCGTAGCTCAATACGGCCACGGGCTGCGCTGGGCGCCCTTCTGGCGCGTCGGAGGGAATCAGACCGCGGCCCAACAACGGCGGCACGCCAAAATAAGCCGTGGCGTTCGAAGTGAAAAGCGTGGCGCGCACGTCTTCGGGAAGGTCGGTTCCGGTCATGGGGAGGTCCCAGCTTTGCCAGGCGGCCACGGCCTCGACGGGACCAGCTTGCCGGATCTGCTGGAGCTGCGAATCGGTCACCAGCACGTGATCGCGATTTCCGCCCTTGTCCTCGGTCTTGATAGTGATCATGCGATCAGCCGCGCGGTACGGGTAAGGATGCATCACCAAACCGTAAATAACACTGAAAATGGTGGTGGTCGCGGCTATGCCGAGGGCGAGCGAAAGCACCGCCGTAATGGCGAAGCCGGGATCCCTGCGGAGTTGGCGCAAGGCGTGACGAAAATCTTTTAGCAGCTTGAAAAATTATACTGAAATTTGACTTCTGCGATTTGTCTGCTGAGCGGCGGCCTCGATTCGTCGACTTGTCTCGCGATCGCGCGCGGCGATGGCTTTGCGTGTTACTGCCTGTCTTTCGATTATGGGCAGCGCCACATCATGGAGTTGCAGGCCGCCGCGAATATCGCGCGCCAGCTCGGAGCCAAAGAGCATCGCACGGTGAAGATCGATTTGCGGACTTTCGGAGGATCGGCACTGACGGGGAATATCGACGTTCCCAAGGACCGCGACGAACGAGCGATGGCGGGCGGCATTCCGATTACGTATGTGCCCGCGCGGAATACCATTTTTCTGGCGTTCGCGCTGGCGTACGCGGAGGTCACGGGCGCAGCGGATATCTTTCTGGGCGTGAACGCCATCGATTATTCCGGCTACCCGGATTGCCGGCCCGAGTTTATCGCCGCCTTCGAGCAGATGGCGAATCTGGCCACCAAGGCCGGGGTAGAAGGCGTTTCGCGGTTCAGGATCCACACCCCGCTCATTCACATGACCAAGGCGCGATATCGTGCGCAAAGCCGTGGAACTGGGCGTCGATTTGAGCCTTACGCATAGCTGCTATGATCCGGATGCGGCCGGCCGCCCCTGCGGGCGCTGCGATTCGTGCGCGCTGCGGCGCAAGGGTTTCGAGGAGGCGGGCGTCGCCGACCCGCTGCTTGCTGCCTGGGTTTCCCGGTGAAGATCGCGGAGATTTTTTATTCGCTGCAAGGCGAAGGCATCCTGACCGGCGTGCCCTCGGTGTTTGTTCGCACTTCAGGCTGCAATTTGCGCTGCACCTGGTGCGACACGCCGTATACTTCGTGGCAACCGGAAGGCGAAGACTTGTCGAACGATCAAATCGTGGAAGCAACGACGGCATTTGGCGCGTCGCACGTGGTGGTCACGGGCGGCGAGCCGATGATCGCCCCGGAGATTGTGGCGTTGACCCAACGCCTGCGGGAAAGCGGGCTTCACATTACGATCGAAACGGCCGGCACGACTTTCGCGCCCGTCGCTTGCGATTTGATGAGCATCAGCCCTAAGCTTCGAAACTCTACGCCGCACGAGCGCGACGGGGGCCGTTGGGCAGCGCAGCACGATCGTTTGCGCTGGCGTCCTGAAATTTTGCGGCGGCTTGTGAACGACTACGAATATCAACTGAAATTTGTGATCGCGGAGCCGGGAGATGTGGATGAAGTGGAGCAAGTCCGGCGCGAAATCGGCGTGGCGGCGGCGCGCGTGGTCCTGATGCCGGAGGGCACGCGCCGCGAAATCGTGCGGGAGCGCGGCGTGTGGCTGGCGGAACTTTGCAAACAGGGCGGATATCGCTACAGCCCGCGCCTGCACATTGACCTGTGGGGCGACCAGCGCGGCGTCTAATACACTGAAAGTTGAGCCCCACTCCCTATCGCGTTGGCGCGGTCAGCTATTTCAACACCCTCCCTCTGGTCTGGGGAATGCTGCACGGACCCCAGCGGGAGCGCGTTGAGCTTTCGTTTTCACTTCCTTCTGTTTGCGCGGAGGAAGTGGAGCGCGGAGAGATCGAGATCGGCCTGGTGCCAGTGGCGGAAATTGCGCGGCAAGGTCTTGAGATCGTGCCGGGCACCGGCATCTCCTGCCGCGGCGCGGTGCGCAGCATTCTGCTGGTATCGCGCGTGCCGTGGCGGCGCGTGCGGACGCTCGCCGCCGATTCCGGCTCGCGCACGTCGGTCGAGTTGGCGCAAATCATTTTGCGCGAGCGCTTCGGGGTGGATGCGAAGACCACTCCTTTCGCGCCGGACTTGGACCACATGCTCTCGGTATGTGACGCGGCGCTGCTGATAGGCGATGCCGCGCTTCGGATCTCGCCGGCTGAATTGCGTTACGACTGGCTGGATCTTGGCGAAGAATGGTTCACGCTCACCGGGCTGCCCATGGTGTTCGCCGCGTGGGCCGGGAAACCGGGCTTGCCGGCGGCCGCTTTGGAAGAGATCACGCGCGCGTCGTATCGCTTCGGCGCGGCTAAAATAGAGGAGATCGTGGATAGCGAGCACGCAGCCAGACAAATCTCGAAGGAATTGGCCGAACGCTATCTCCGCCAGCATATTCGCTTTGAATTCGGCGCGGAAGAAGCGAAGGGCCTCGAAATGTTCTTGGAGCTTGCCGGCGGGAAGGGCTTGACCTGTGATCACGCGTAGCCAGGCTATCGACCTGTTTCGAAGCGACGACTTGCTCGCTATAGGCGCGGAAGCCGACGCGGTACGGACGACGGCTCCATCCGGACGGCGTGGTCAGCTACATCATCGACCGCAATATCAACTACACGAATTTTTGCACCGAGTACTGCAGCTTCTGCGCGTTCTATCGGCCCATGGGCCACGCGGAAGGCTACATCCTGCCGATCGAGACCATTCTCGACAAGATTCAGGAAACCATGAGCCTGGGCGGCACGGGCATCCTCATGCAGGGCGGCCTGCACCCGGATCTGAAGATCGAATGGTATGAAGATCTGCTGCGGGCGATCAAAGCGCGCTTCGATATCTGGTGCCATTGCTTCTCCGCTCCGGAGCTGGTGAATATTGCGGACGTGAGCGGTATTTCGCTGCGCGATACGATTGCGCGGCTGCGCGATGCGGGTCTCGATTCGATTCCAGGCGGCGGCGCCGAGATCCTGGACGAGGACGTTCGCCATCGAATCAGCCGCCTGAAATGCACGGTGCAAGACTGGATCGACGTGCATCGCACGGCACACGCGCTCGGAATGCGCACGACGGCGACGATGATGTTCGGCACTGGGGAAACCATCGAGCAGCGCATGAATCATTTCGACGTGGTGCGGCAGATTCAGGAAGACACCGGCGGATTTACAGCGTTCATCCCCTGGTTCTTTCAGCGCGAATATACTTCGCTCGGGCGTTTCGTGAAGCAGGAAGCTACTTCGGTGGAATATCTGAAAATGCTAGCGCTTTCGAGAATTTACCTGGACAATATCCTGAATGTCCAGGCGTCGTGGGTGACGCCGGGGCTCAAAGTCTGCCAGCTTGGACTCCGCTTCGGCGGCAATGACGTGGGCAGCATCATGATCGAGGAGAACGTAGTCTCGGCCGCCGGCACGCATCATCGCGCATCGGAAGAGCAGTTACGGCGGCTGATTCGGGACGCCGGGTTTATCCCGAAACAGCGGGACACGTTGTACCGGACGTATTTTTTGAATTAGCTGAGTTGCGAGCCGTTCGCCTAGCTCGCCTGCGCTTTCTGGGCCGGTTGGCTTTCATTTTCTTCGTATCGATCGATTTGTTGAACCAGTCTTCGGCTTGCGCCACGTCCGCTTTGGCCTGATCGGGGGAATCGTCCAGAAGGGCCTTCGTTCGCAGGAGCAAGTTGATGTAGGACATAGCGTCCTCGTTCTCCTTGTCGAGCGCCAGACACTTCTTCAAATTGTCAATGCCGTCCTCGATCTGCTTCGCATACTTCTCCTTGAGCGGGTCTTTGACCTTTTCGTCTTTGATGGGGCCGGGATCGTCGGGCTTCATCTTCGCTTCCATGCGCGCGTCGCGAAGTGGCGGGAACGCCTGCGCCCAATTGATGACGCCAAGATAATAGTACGGCTCAGGATCTTTCGGATCCACCTCAATACGGCGCTGATTCCATTTACGGGCTTCTTCGAGCGCGGCGGTTTTCTGCTCAGGGGTTCCGCTGCTCGCCGAGTTGTAGGCCATCGACGCCATGGACGCGAGCGCCAGGGAATTAGACGGATCCTTCTTCAGCACCTCGTCGAACTCCTGTTTCGCCATGTCGTAATTCTTCTTGTTATCGGGCGCATCGGCGCCGGGCACCCACTGAATCATGTACGACGTCGCTAGATAAAGCTGCGCGTTCTGGTTGGAGGGGTCGAGCGTCACCGCTTCATTAAAGTGGCGCACCGCCTCGGCGTAGTGGTTGTTCTTATACGCCTGAACACCCTGATTCATCTGGTCGCGGGATTTCAGTTTGGCGCAACCGGTTAGCCCCGCAAGGCTCGCGCACAGGGCGAGCGTCAACCACTTTGACTTTTGCATCTTCATTGACCGGCTTCTCACCTTCGGCGTCATGATACCCACTTTGTCCAGCCCCGCGCCTTTTGCATCGTCGATCGCCTGCGCGACATAACGGTAGTCCACGTCCGGATCGCCTTTCACAAAGACCACCTTGGTGGCGCGGGTTTTGAAGATGTCTTCTAGCCGTGTCGTCAAATCTATCTCTTTGACCGGCTGATTGTTGATCTGCAGGCTTTGATCCTTCATGATCTCGATGACCACGTTGGGATCCTGGTTTGGCGGTGGCGGCGGCTGGTTAGGAGGCGGTGGCTGCGGCACCAGCGTATTCAATCCGTGGGGCGTGAGAGGCGTGATAACCATGAAGATGATCAACAGCACGAGCAACACATCGATAAGCGGCGTGACGTTGATGTCCGCCCTGGTTCCACCGGAACCGCCAACTGCCATTGCCATAACGAGCTTTTCCTTTCAATCGGTCTTTTTAGAGACCCGTATTCTTTCTGTTTCTGTCCTGAATGGCTTCGGTAATCAAGCCTAACTGGTCCACGCCGGCCGTACGGAGGTTATCGATCACATCCGTCACGCTGGCGAATCGCGCCCGCGCATCGGCCGTGATGTAGACCGTCTTATCCGAGCGGTTGGTTTGCAGATCTTTCACCTTGGCCGGAAGATCGCCCGGCTCGATCCTGATATTTCCAGGGGCGAGAAAGTCCCGGCCATCGCGCGTTATAGAGATAATGATGGCGTCCTCTTTATCGGCTTCCACGAGCTTGACATCGTTGTGCGTTTTCACCTTATTCACGGGCGTGCCCTTGGACAACATAGGCGTGATGACCATGAAGATAATCAGCAGCACGAGCATGACGTCCACCATGGGCGTGACGTTGATGTCCGACACGATTGCCGGCGCTTTCATTTTTTTAGCCATGTGACTCTCCTGATTGGCGGGAGCTCCTAAGGGGCGTCCCGCCCTTCATCCATTCAACTTAAGACTCGACCAAACTTCGACTGCTTCTACTTCGCGGCCGCGCGCTGCTGTGTCCGCTTGAGGAAATAGTCGATCAACTCGGAACTCGAGTTGCCCATTTCCACGTCGAACGCTTCGATGCGGTTGCTGAAGTAGTTGAACATCCAAACGGCCGGGATCGCGACGAACAAACCGACGGCGGTCGTAATCAGGGCTTCCGAAATACCGCCGGCGACCGCGCCCAAACCAGTCGACTTCGAAGTGGAAATCGATTTGAACGCGTTCATGATGCCGACGACCGTACCGAACAGTCCGACGAACGGAGCGGTGGACCCGATGGTAGCGAGGCTGCTGACGCCGCGCTTCAATTCGGCATGCACAATGGCTTCCGCGCGCTCGAGAGCGCGACGTGACGCTTCGATATCCTCGCCCGGAATATCCGCGCTCATCTGGTGCGCCTTGAACTCCTGCAGGCCGGCCACAACAACTTTGGCCAGATGGCTCTTATTGAAGCGGTCCGCGATCTTGATGGCTTCGTCAAGCTTCCCCTCGCGCAAAGCGCCCGCCACCGCCGGAGCGAAGGCGCGCGATTGCTTGCGGGCCGCGCTGTAGGCGATCAAACGGTCGATCATGACACCGATCGACCATGCCGACATAATGAACAAACAAAGCACCACCAATTTGGCCGCGACACCCATATTGCCCCAGATGGATCGCACATCGAAATTGATGGCTATCGGCCTCCTGGAATAGCCAGAATGCCCAGACCTGAAATTGTAAAACCATGCTTATCTCCTAAGTTGAATCGAATATTGAATCAGCGAAAACTCAAACTGCCACTCTCTTATTGACTCAGCGTGAAGTTCACGATGATATCAGTAATTACTTCTACCGGCGTTCCGTTCAGAGAAGTCGGCCGGTATTTCCACTGCAGCACCGCTTCCTTGGCGGCGTTCACCAACAGCGGATGCCCACGCACTAATTGCAAATTCTCGATGTTGCCTTCTTTGCTGATCACGGCCGTAAATTCGACCACGCCCTGCACTCTGGCGGAACGCGCCAGGGGCGGATACGTCGGTTGCACGCGCTTGATCAGATTCGCTTCCATAACCTGACCGCCGATACGCTGCGGTCCTTTGGGCTTGGGAGGAGGAGGAGGCGGCGGAGGCCCGCCGATCATACCGCCCAGGACGCCGCCTACGGCCCCGCCGGCTTCACCCGTTCCGCCATACACGCCGCCGGTATCGGGCGGGGGCGCGGCTTCCGTAATATTGTCAATCGTTTTAGGAACCACCCGCGGCGCTATTAAGCGGTTTGATACGAACTGCCGCACCACCGGCTTGGGCTGTACTACTTTGGCGCGGCCGGCGGAGGAGGCGGGGGTGGAGGAGGAGGCGGCGGCGGAGCCACCAACATACTCTTCAACTGCGCGCTCGGGAGCGTCTGCGTGTAAATCAGAGGAATTAGAATCGCCACGCCGATCAGCGCGATCTCAAACAACATCGAAAGAAAAATCGTGTACGGCTTCTTTGTCTTGGTCGTCCCATCGACGAACGTTTGATCAAACATTTCCGTGCCTCGCTTTCACGGGCCATAACGGGCCCGCATGCCTTCTTATTTGACGGTCTTCGCCGTCTTCACTCCCTTACCTGTGCCTGCAGGCCGGACTTCGACTGCCGCCGTTCTCGTTTGGCCCGCCTTTCCGGCAGCCACATTGTGCCAGAAAACCAAAATCGGGCTCGCGATAAAAATCGACGAATAGGTTCCGATAATAATACCAATCACCAGCGCCAAAGAAAAGCCGTTCAGTACTTGTCCACCGAACAAAAACAACGACAGCGCGGTCAGAAAGGTAAGACCAGACGTCAGCACGGTCCGGCTCAACGTCTGATTGATGCTGAGATTGACGATACTTGAAAACGACCCGCGCACGTGCAGCTTGAGATTCTCGCGGATACGATCGAACGTGACGATGGTGTCGTTCATGGAATAACCGACCAGGGTCAGCAGAGCGGCAATCACCGTGAGATCGATCTGCTTGCTCAACAGCGAGAACAGCCCGATAGTGATGATCGTATCGTGAAACACGGCGATTACGGCCGCAACTCCATACTTCCACTCGAAGCGAAATCCAATATAGACGAGCATTGCGCCCAGCGCGATCAGCACGACGTTGATGGCTTGCTGCCGCAAATCGGCGCCGATACGCGGGCCGACGGTCTCGACACTGCGAATCGCAAAATTACCCGCAAAGCACTCCTGCTTAATCACTTTCAACAGCTGCGGTGTGACGCCGGGAACCCCGGAGAGATCGTCCAGGTTAGAGATCAACCCGGAGCGCGGCGGAGTGTCGCGGAAAGCGGTGATGGCTTTCGTCACGGCCTGCAATTGATCTTCGGACAGCGAGTACGCCGCCGCGGGTGAGCGGTTCGCGCAGGCGATCCGCTAACGCCGATTGGCTGGCGAGATTGATATCGAATTTGCCAGCTTGCTGCGTATTGAAGGCGCTATTCAAGCGTGGAGATCATGTCGCCTCGCACCACTTGCAATGCATTGTCGTCCCGCGCTCCGGTCGAAATCAGCACTTCCTGCGAATTGCGTATTTCCTGCACTTCGATCTCACCCGCGATCTTGTGGCGCAGCGCGGAGCGAATGGCCTCCGCCGGCGGCCGCTTGATGAAATTGACATCCATCAACGCTCCACCCGTGAAATCGATTCCGTATTTCGGGCCGCCTTTCATCCACAAACTGACCAAACCCACTACCGTCAAAACCAAAGACAGCAGGATGAACGGCCACTTCCTGCCGAGAAAATCAAAATTCGTCTTCTTGAAAATTTCCATCTAGCTAGAGGGGCCGGCATCTACTGAGAATAGACACCGGTTGTCCGTAAATGTTCCCATTTCCCGCTTCAGTCACCGTAAATGCTGAGCGCAGTAACCGGTTTCGGCCGGGATAATTCCCAGTCGAAAATATATCGTGAAACAAAAACCGCGGTGAATACATTCGCTACCAGGCCGATCACAAGCGTTACCGCAAACCCTTTGACCGGCCCCGACCCGAATAGAAAGAGAATGGCGCACGAAACCACCGTTGTCACGTGCGTATCGATAATGGTCAGCAGCGCTTTGCTGAAACCGCTGTCGACGGCGGGGATTACGGCCTTGCCTGCGTGCAACTCCTCGCGAATGCGCTCGAAAATCAGGACATTGCTATCCACCGCCATACCAATGGTCAGAATAATACCGGCTATTCCGGGCAGGGTCAGAACCGCGCCGAAATAGCTGAGACACGCGATGAGGATAAGCGCATTCAGAACCAGCGCCAGGGTGGCATTAATACCGCTTTTCTTGTAATAGATCAGCATGGCGACAATTACCGCCAAAACACCGGCAATACCGGCGATGAAGCCCTGGTGTATGGAATCGGCCCCGAGCGAAGGCCCAACGGTATTTTCCTGTTCGTAGCGCACGCTCGCCGGCAGCGACCCGGCTTTCAGGTTCAAAGCCAGATCCATGGCGTCCTGCTGAGCTGGGGGCGCCCGTGATGCGCCCCTGATCGTTAATCTGATTCTGAATCGTGGGAGCGCTCAGGACTTTTCCATCCAGCACGATAGCCAGGCGCTGGCCGACATGCGAGCCGGTGTAACTGGCAAATCGCTTGGCGGCATCCTGACTCAATACGAAACCGGTATCCCAGGTATTCGGCAAATCGCCACTCTGCGGCTTGGCGTCCCGAATGTCAGGCCCGCGCACGATAGGGGTGCGCGCAACCAGATAGACTCCCCCGCCCCGGCTGTTCTGCTGGTCGCCGGTTGTGGGCGCGCCGATCAATTTCGTTCCAAGCGGCAACACGCCGCCATTCTGCGAAAGGGCTTCTTCGCGGCTCGCGAAGGGGCCGCCCTTCACGTCATATAGTTCCAGTACCGCGGCGGTTTGAATGATCTGCTTCACGCGGCCCGGATCGTCCACTCCCGGCATCTGCACCAACAGCTCGGAATCTTTATCCTCGCGCCGCTGCTGTACGGTCGCCTCGGTCAGGCCCAGGGCATTGATCTTCTTGTCGATCGTATTCTTTGTTTGCGCGAGCGTCTGCTGCCAAAGCGCGAGCGCCTCGGTCGGCTTCATGGTCAGCCGGTAATCAGTCTGGCTCAGCGGTTTAAGCAGCCATTGCGAAAACTGTTCGCCGACGATGCCGCGGAAGGTGCCGGCCTGCACGGAGGGCACGCCCTTGACCACCACCGCGACGTTTTTCGCGTCGTCAAGAGATTTAGCGTCCTCCACTTCCACGTCGGCAGCCGTGATTTGGGCTTTGCGCATGGCATCCTTCAAACGGTCGGCGACGGCGCCCGCATCGGCGTTGAATGCATCCTGCTGCTGGACCTGGATTACCAGGTAGGTGCCGCCGCGCAAGTCGAGCCCCAGGCGAATGTTGTTCTGCCAATTGGCGATCAGCTCGGCTTTGTTGCGCGGCAGTCCGATCACGCCATACAGGCAGACCAGCACGACGCCCAGGATCACGAAAAATTTAATACGTAGAGGTTTCATCTTAAAAGCTACCGCGTCTCGCCGCTACTTCTTGGCTTGCTCCTCCGGCACCACACTCGTGACGGCGCTTCGCGAGACCTGCAGTTTGAGATTATCCGGCTTTATTCGCAGTATTAGCGTATCATCGTTCACCGCGACAATGGTGCCGATAATCCCTCCGGTGGTCACCACGGTTTGCCCGTTCTGCAGCGCTTTGATCATTTCCTTCGTGTTCCTCTGCTGCTTTCGCATGGGCATGAAGACCAGAAAATAGAAGATCGCGATCATCAGCACAATCGGCAAAAACTGTCCCAGCGAGGAGAAGACCGGGTGAAGGCGCCGGCGCGGTCTGCAAGAGGAAAAATAACGAATAGGCATCAAGTTCCTGTTCTAGCTTACTCGGAAGCCGCATGGCGCGCTTCAAACGACTTGAGCCAGGCAGCAAAATTGCCAAGTAAAATAGCCTGCCTGATCTGACGCATGATGTCAAGAAAGTGCTGCAGATTGTGTAACGTGGCCAATGTGGAAAACAGAATTTCGCCGGCCTGGAACAAATGGCGTAAGTAGGCGCGCGTAAATGTCCGGCAAGTGTAACACGGGCAGGCCGGATCCAGCGGGTTCTCATCCTCTATATAGCGCGCCTGTTTAATTGATAATTTTCCCTCGGAAGTAAACAGGCTTCCATTGCGCGCATTACGGCTGGGAATCACGCAGTCCATCATGTCTACCCCATGCCTCACATAGTGCGGCAATTCCTCGGGCATGCCCACGCCCATAACGTAGCGCGGCCGGTCCTTTGGCAGCAGCGGCGTGGTGAGCGCGGCCATTTCCTGGCTCAGATCGCGCGGCTCCCCGACCGACAATCCGCCGATTGCATAACCCGGAGCATTCAGTGCGAGCAACTCTTCCGCGCAGGCCCTTCGCAGGTCGGGGAACATGGAACCCTGCACGATGGGAAACAACGCGGAGTACTGGGACTTTTCCCGGCGCAGATAGTGCGCATAAGCGGCTTGCGCCCAGCGGACCGTCCGGCGCATGGAGCGCAACGCATCCGCGTGCGTAGCCGGATAGCTGAGGCACTCATCGAGCGCCATCTGAATGTCGCTTCCGAGCGCCAATTGGATATCGACCGTACCTTCGGGCGAAAAAAAATGCGGATCGCCATTCAGGTGCGAGTGAAACAGCACGCCCTCTTCGGTAACCTTGCGGATCGCGTTCAGGCTGAAGACCTGAAAACCGCCGGAATCGGTTAAGATGGCGCGCGGCCAGGCCATGAAGCGGTGCAAGCCGCCCATGCGCTCGATGCGTTCGTGTCCCGGCCGTAGAAATAGATGATAGGTGTTGGCCAGGATGATGCGCGCATCCAGATCCTGGAGCAAGTCGCGCGGCGCCACGCCTTTTACCGTGCCTTGCGTGCCGACCGGCATGAACACCGGCGTCTCTATCGTTCCGTGCGCGGTGTGCAGCAGTCCGGCGCGAGCGCCCGTGTCCGGGCAAGTGGCCTGAATCTCGAAGTGCAAAGCCTATTGTTACAATCGCGCTCATGCCGCGCCTGTTGTGTTTTCTGCTGGCCTCTTTGGCCGCCGGACTCTCCTTGGCTGGACCAGGAATCGATCGGATCCAAACGAGCGATCTGCGGCGCGATCTTACCTATCTCTCCTCCGACGCGCTACAGGGACGGCTTTCGCTGACGCCGGGCTCCGAGACCGCTATTCATTGGATTGAAGCCGAGTTCAAAAAGGCCGGCCTCGAGACTTCTCTGCAGCCTGTACCGCTTTGGGAGTTCCGGCCAAACCACGAAGCCGGCTTTCTGAAAATCCGGCAAGCGGAAAAGGAAGAAGTATTTCAGTCTCCGGATGCCTCCGGGCAATATCCCGAGAAGGTGGACATCTCCGGTGGCGTGGTCTTCGCCGGGTTCGGCATTACGGCGCCTGAACTCGGCTACGACGAATACCAGGGCATTCGCGCCAAAGGCAAAATTGTCGTGGTCTTCGATCACGAGCCGCAGGAGACGGACCCGCGATCGATTTTCAACGGCCGGGGCAACACACGCTACGCAACGATTCGCGTAAAAGCGTTGAACGCCCAGGCGCACGGCGCTTTAGCCGTGCTGCTCGCGCCCGAACCGAATCGCAAGCATCCGACGAATCAGGAACGCGTGGCCAAAATCGGAAGCGCGGCGCAAAACAACCTGCACATCGAGCCGGAAGCGATCGTTGGCGACGAGCTGCATATTCCATACATGAGTATTTCGGACGCCGTTACCGCCAGGCTGCTCGGCGCTCCTGGCAATTTGCAGAGCCAGATCGATCGGACGCTCACACCCGCGTCGCGCGACGTGCCCGGAACCACCGTGTCGTTGCACATGGAAAATTCCGCGGCCCAACGCAAACGCAGTTTCAATGTTGCCGGAGTGCTCAAAGGGAGCGATCCGCGGCTGCGTGCCGAGACCATTGTCGTCAGCGGCCACTTCGATCACAACGGCGCGGACGGCGCGCGGATTTGGCACGGGGCGGACGATAATGGCTCAGGCACGGTCGGCGTGGTGGAACTGGCGCGCGCGTTTTCGTCCGATACGACGCGCCCAAAGAGATCAATCCTCTTTATCGTGTTCGCGGCCGAAGAGCGCGGCCTGCTGGGCTCGTATTATTATGTCCAGCATCCTTTACGGCCGCTCGCCTCCACGCGCGCGGTGGTCAACTTCGACATGATCGGCCGTAACGAAACGCCCAGCCTGCAGACGGACGGAGCAATCGAAATCGCGCCCGATACTTCCAACGAGCTGAACTTGATCGGCACGAACTACACTCCCGAATACCGCGAGACCGTCGAGCAGGCCAACCAACAGATCGGATTGCGGCTGAATTACAAGTGGGACCAGGAAGCGTCGCTGAATATTTTCTTCCGCAGCGATCAGTTCCCGTTCGCGCTGCGCGGTATTCCGGCCGTCTGGTGGTTCACCGGTTTCCATCCGGATTACCATCACACAACAGATACGGTCGATAAGATCAATTTCACGAAGATGGAAAAGATCCTGAAGCTTGCGTATCTGTCCATTTGGCAATTTTCAAATGAAACGAAGACACCCGCATTCAACCCTCGGACGCAAGTACAAGGAATACAATGAGACGCTACTTTGCCCTGCTGCTACTGCCGATCGCGATAACCGCCGCGCCACGCTTCACGGCAGAAAAGACGGTTGACCACGGAATAGAAATCGTCCGACTGGCGGATACGGCGCACAACGTCGAAGCGTCGGTCGTGCCGTCGATCGGGAACCGGGCTTATGAGTTGAAAGTCCATGGCAAGGACCTGCTGTATTTCCCGTCCAATTTGGAGGCGTTCAAAGCCAACGGAGGGCGAGGCATGAACGCCATTCCATTTCTCGCGCCTTGGGGCAATCGCATATCAGGTGGTGGTTTCTGGGCGAATGGCGAACGATACACATTCAATACCGGTCTTCACAATCTGAGCGTGAATTCGGCCGGTGTGGCGATCCACGGCATGTTGACGTCGTCTCCACTCTGGGAAGTGACGGACGTGGGGGCGAACAAGACGTCGGCCCATGTCACGAGCAGATTGCAGTTCTGGCGGTACCCGGACCTGATGGAGAACTGGCCCTTTGCGCATGAATACGAGATGACATATACGCTCACTGAGAGCGGTTTACAAGTAGCGATTGCGATCAAAAATCTGAGCGCCAAGCCGATGCCTGTTGTGATTGGATTCCATCCCTATTTCCAGATTCCGGATGTGCCGCGCGCCGAGTGGACCGCCCATGTCGCGGCTCGCAAGCATGTCGAAACGGATTCTTCGCTGGTCGCAACAGGCGAGATGACCGATAGCGGGCTGCCGGATCCAATATCGCTGAGCGATCACAAGTTTGATGACGGGTATACTGATCTGGTGCGAGACGCCTCCGGGCGCGCGACCTTTTCGGTCGAGGCCGCGAATAAAAAACTTGACGTGGTATTCGGGCCGAAGTATAAAGTGGCCATCGTGTATTCGCCGGCCGGGCAGAATTTCATTTGTTTCGAGCCGATGGCGGCAATCACGAACGGGATTAACTTGGCGCATGAGGGCAAGTACAACGAGCTGCAAACGCTGGCTCCGAATGCAACCTGGCAGGAAAGCTTTTGGATTCGTTTCAGCGGGTTTTGATGAAGCCGACGGCGACCCGGGTTACTTATTTAGTGGGAGTGAAGGTACTCGCCGACCGGTTGCCGCCAGAGCCCGCTTACCCTTTCGACCTGCCGTTTTTGGCAGAGCTCGATTTGACGATCCGCGAGCCAGTCGCATTCTTTGTAGGCGAGAACGGAACCGGCAGTCGATGCCCGAACAGACGCCCATTGTCAGATCATGATGGGGATTCTCGAACAACCCGGCAGTTATTGGAAACACTTGACGAGCTAACGACGGCTGCCTCTACTCTTGACGCATTGCGTTCATCGGATCCACGCGCGCGGCTGCACGCGCCGGAAGATACGACCCGAGCAGTGCGACCACAAATAGTGAAAGAGCCGCGACCGCAAAACTAATTGGGTCGCCTGGTTTCACGTTGTAGAGCATCCCGGAGATCGCCTGAGTCAACCACACTGCCATAACCGTGCCCGCAAGCATACCGCCCATTGCCAGACGCGTTCCGTTGCCTAATACCAAACGCGCAATATCGCTCGGATTAGCGCCCAGCGCCATGCGGATGGCAATTTCGGTTCTTCGGGTCGCGACGGCATAGTGCATGATCGCAAATACACCAAGCGCCGCCAGCGCAAGCGCCAAGCTGGAAAATACGCCGATGAGCCAGGTCTGAAAGCGCCGCTGCATCTCCTGACGCCCCAGTAGCTGATCTATGGTGGCGACGGACGAAACCGTCGCACCGCGATTCAGGTTCCGGATCAGGGTTCGAAGCGAGGCGGCAATTCCTGCCGGATCGGTCGCAGTGCGCACTACCAGATTTCCAATCTGCTCTCCTCGTTGAGCCTGTACTTCATAGATCTGCGAAAAAGGAGCCCTTTCCAAACCACCGCTGCGCGTGTCACTCACTACTCCGACGACGGTAACCCAATCATCGTGTTGGCCGCGCGGATCAAAACCCCTGAGACGTTTGCCTACTGGATTCTCATGATTCCAATAGCGATGGGCCAGAGTTTGGTTGACGATGACTACAGGCGGAGAGTTCGCACGGTCGTTTTCGTTGAAGAAACGGCCCTGCAGCAAAGGGATTCCCATGGCCTGAAAGTAGTTGCCTGTGACCTGCGCCCAGACAAGCGGAGTCCACGAGGATTTCGGTTCCGGTGGATGGCCTTCTATCTCCCGTAGAGCGTGGGTTAGCGTTCCATCCATAAAGAAAAGGTTGCTAATGCCGCCGGCTGCCTCTACGCCCGGGAGCGCGGCAATGCGCTGCAGCGCGTTCCCGTAAAACTGTCTTGCTTGCTCCGGAGGAGGATTGCCGGGCAATCCTATCTGGACGGTTAACACGTTTTCGGAGCGGAAACCGGGATGGACCGCGAGGACGGCTAAGAAACTGCGGATCAGCAGTCCGGCGCCGGTAAGTAAAACCATTGCGACTGCAAACTCCGCTACGACCAAAATGCTTTTAGAGTGGCGGCTTTTGCTGGTTTCCGTCGGGTTGCGCTCTGCCGCCTGGAGGGAACCATTCGCCTTGCGAGGGGCGCGCTGCCAGGCGGGCGCTATTCCTAACAGCAGGCCAACCATTACCGAAAGAAGGGAAGCAAACAGCAGGCCGCGCTCGTTCATATTTACGGAATCGAGCAGTGGGGTGCTTGCGGGCGACAGACTTTTTAGGAGCGGCACGAGCGTGAATGCGGCGGCTATCCCGAGCGCGCCTCCCAGGCACGAGAACGCCAGGGCTTCGGTGACGAGTTGCCGCACAATGCGCGCCCAGCCGGCCCCGAGCGCGGTCCGGATAGCAAGCTCCCGTTCCCGTTGCGAGGCCCGAGCCAGCAGCAAATTGGCAACATTTGCGAAAGCAATAAACAGCAGAAACGCAACCGCGCCGAAAAGCACGAGCAGTGGCTTTTGCACGTTGCCCGCAAAGTGCTGCCGCAAAGGAACAACCCTGACGTTTTCCGTGTGAAATTCCGGCAACGCCGCTTTGAGTCCGTTCTCGATGGAATCCACTTCCTGTTGAGCGGCAGTGAGCGAGACGCCCGGTGCAAGGCGCGCCATCACATCCCAGCGTGCTCGTTCCAGCGGGCTTGTCTCTTCCTTGTCATTCCAGTGCGGATGAGACAGAACAGGCGCCCAGAGTTGCGTGTGCAGGAAAGGAACCTGGAAATCGGACGGCATCACCCCAATCACTTGCCATCGGTCACGTCCTATGACAATATCTTTTCCGACAGCTTGCGGCGAGGAGCCGAAGCGTTCCGCCCACAGCCCTTGACTAATAACAGCCACTCGTTCGGCACGCAAATTCTCGCTATTGGTGAAGGTGCGTCCTATCAGCGGAGACCGGCCGAACATTGGAAATAGATTTGGCGAGACGAACGCGCCTTGGATCGTGACGGGGTCAGTCGCGCTATTCAGCGTGACTCGAGACCAGCCGGTGCGAAAGGTAATCGCCAGGTCGAAAAATGAGCGGGCCTTGGCCTTGAGTTGCAGAAAATCGTTATAGGAAAGCGAGCCGTTTGAATCAAACGGCGGTTTGCTGGCGTAGCTGGTCAGTGTTACCAAACGCTGGGGATCGCGATAGGGAAGTGGGCGCAACAGAATGCCATCGACCAGGCTGAACACCGCCACACTCGAGCAATCCCGAGCGCGAGGATCGCAATTACGAGGGAGTAGAGGGCTGGCGAGCGGTGGAACGTTCTGAAGGCGTAGCGAACATCCGTAAGCATCCCATGCATAGAGTTGCACCAGGCAATTACGATTCCACGCCGGATGGGGAAAAGCAAGCACTTACGATCTAATTCTCGCTCGCCCACGGGATAAATCGTCCCGCAAACGAACAGCTAACTCAGTCCGTCCGTGGCCGCGGCGGATTGGCCCAGTGACCCGACTCATCTTTTCCGCTCACGATAACGCCTTTCGCATTCCAGCCCAGGCCTGCTCTGACGACCGCCGGGCAATATCGCAGAGTCAGGCCGCAGCGCCGTCTGCTCGATTCATTCGCTTCGGAGCCATGCAACAGCAAGTCGCTGTGGATTGAAATCTCTCCGGCTTTCAGCTCCACATTTACCGGCTCTCCCAAAGTCTCGGCGCCAGCCACGGTTTGATTCAGAACATTCGCTTCATCTCCCTCACTCAGCGTGTAAGTCAAATGGCCCAAGTGGTGCGAACCGGGAATGTAGCGCATACACGCGTTTTCGACACTGGCATCATCGATCGCGAGCCAAGCGGTGACAGCCATCGAGGGCGTCAACGGCCAATAGCTCGAGTCCTGGTGCCAGGAGACTCTTTTGCCGTCCCCAGGCATTTTGCAAAAGAAGTGCGAGCCCCATGCGATCACGTTCTCGCCGAGCAGGTCTTTGATGCGGGCCACGATGCGTGGATGCGTCAGGATGTCGTAAACGCGCCCGTGCTGGAGGTGCGCCGTGCTGATCGAGTAGCTATTGCCGCCCGCAGCCAGCGTTTTCGCCAGGAGCTCATCAAAGTAATGCCGTATGGCGGCAATCTCTTCTTCATCGAAGATGCGGATGCCGGCCAGGTATCCATCGCGATTAAAGGCCGCGATCTGCTCGGGCGTGAACGTCGTGGGGTGTTCTGCAGTCGAAGGATGGAAACGCAGGTCGCGTTCCAGGTTGCTCAGCTCTTCCGTGCTTGGAATAAAGTTCGGCGTAGTGGACGTGTTCATGTTCCGCTTTGCTGTACGTTCTCACTCTATCGCTTAGGCACGTGCGGACACCTCTCAGATACCGGCGTCGTTCGGTTTGCGCGGATGGCTGTCCTCGTGTTGCAGGCTGTCGCGGCCCGTGGCAGTGGCGGCTTTCGCAAGACGGCATTCCGGTGCATGGGCCGCCAATTCGCCGGACGTGTTGAAATACCGGCCACAGCCGCTGCATCGGAAATGATTCGCTTGTGGATCAGGGGCAGAAGAACTGGGATCGTCTCCGAAGGCGCCGTCGACCGGCTTTGCACCCGCGGCCGCGCCAAACTCCGGACGGGAGGCGGCAAGCTTTTCAACAGAGGAGTGCTTTCCTGATTTGTTGGATGTCTGCAGCCCGTCAATGCTATCGCTCGCGTCCGCAGTCGCCTCGTCATCGGCATACGCGTGCTTGCCGCGCGCTGTCTCATCGGAATCCGGAAGATTATTTTTGGCTTGATCCGGCCCATTGGTTTTCATAGCATAGCCTCAGCAAGGGAGACTGAATCCGCCGGGATCGCGTTACCGTCTGAAGAGGCGCTTTTTGCGGCAGGACCGGATTACATTGGGATGTGGCAACCAAGAAGAGGGCCCACCTGGAAGCCGGCTTGCCACCTGGTCTCATCTTCTTGCCGGACTTCGTCACCCCCACTGAAGAGCACGATCTTCTTGGCATGATCCGCACAATCCAGTTCCGTACTCTCCAGATGCACGGGGTGACGGCAAAGCGTCATATCAAGCAATTCGGATGGCACTACGCATTCGAGTCCTACCGGCTCACGCCTACGGATCCAATTCCCCCGGATTTCATCGCCATACGAGAGCGTTCCGCGGAACTGGCGGGCATCGATCCTTCTGCTTGGACCGAAGTCTTGGTGACTGAATACCCAACAGGCGCCGGAATCGGATGGCATCGGGACGCGCCAGCGTTCGGCATTGTCGCCGGCGTTTCGCTGCTGGGATCGTGCCGCATGCGCTTTCAAACCGGTGTTGGCGCTACTCGCACGACGCGGGCAATAGAACTGCCGCCGCGCTCCGTCTATGTACTTACCGGAGAAGTTCGAGCAAAGTGGCAGCACATGATCCCGCCGACCCGTGAATTGCGGTATTCGATCACATTCCGAACGTTAAAGAAGCCGAGGATGGCTGGCGGCGGGAACCCCTGAAAGATATCGTCATAGACACGCAAACCTGCGTGTCTGCCCCGGTGATAGGCTGGACGCCTTGACCACGTCCGGTTAGCTGACTTACCATGAATTCGACCGAAGCTTTTGTCACCGATCCCCTAACGAATCGCATCCTTATTGTTTATGCCCCTGGAGACGACTTCGGCCGTCGAGTCCGGAACTTCGATTCTACAGAACACCGAGTCTCAGCCTCGGCCCGAATATCCCCGGCCGCAGTTCTGCCGTCCGGAGTGGATGAATCTGAATGGGTTCTGGAGCTTCGAGTTTGACGATCGCGACATCGGGCTACGCGACGAATGGTACACCGGACGCAGCGACTTCAGCCAGCGAATCCTCGTTCCGTTTACCTTTGAATGCGGTCAGAGTAGCATCGGCGACCGCTCCTTCCATGAGCGGGTCTGGTATCGGCAGAATATCGAGATTCCGTTGGAGTGGAACGATCGGCGCATTTTGCTTCACTTCGGAGCCGTGGATTACCGAGCCATGGTCTGGGTAAATGGATCGGTGGTGGGCGCGCACGAGGGCGGCCATACGCCCTTCACCTGCGATATCAGCCATGCACTCAAGGACGGTAGGGGCGTGCTGGTCGTGCGCGCCGAGGATCCACCCACCGATCGCTATATTCCACGCGGCAAGCAGCATTGGGAAGAGCGGCCGGCTGGCATCTTCTATGCCCGTACTACCGGCATCTGGCAAACGGTCTGGTTAGAGCCGGTGCCCGAAAGCTATATCAGCCATGTGAAGATCACCCCCGCGATCGAGGGCACGGTAAAATTTCAGTTCAAAATCGTCTCCCCTGAAGCGGATCAATTCGTGAAGGTGATCATTCGCGAAAATTCGCGGTTCTTAGCAAACGGCATCAGTCTGGCCAGCGGGCCCTTAGCGGCCGTATCGCTCTTTGTCGATAATCCGAAACTGTGGTCTCCGGAATCGCCGCACCTATATGAAGCCACTCTTGAGTTGCACAGCCCGCAAGGAATCATCGATACCGCCGAAACCTATTTCGGGTATCGTTCGATAGCCACGCAGGAAGGCAAGATTTTGCTGAACGGATCTCCATACTACCTGAAAACGGTACTGGACCAAGGCTACTGGACGGAGTCCAATCTCACTCCTCCTTCCGACGAGGCCATTCAGGATGACATTCGAATGACCAAACAGATGGGCTTTAATGGCGTCCGCAAGCACCAGAAAGTGGAGGATCCGCGGTATTTATACTGGGCTGACAGGCTCGGGTTACTGGTTTCCGGAGAGATGGCCAACGCTTATCTTTTCAACGATGATTCTGTCGCTCGGATAACGCGAGAGTGGATAGAGGTGATTGGCCGCGATTACAACCATCCGTGCATCGTGATCTGGGTACCCGTGAATGAGAGCTGGGGCGTTCCCAATCTCAGCGAGGAGAAGGAACAAGCGCACTTGCGGGCACTTTACTATCTGACTAAGTCCTTGGACGATACTCGTTTGGTAATCGATAACGATGGCTGGGAGCATACCGAAGTAACTGACCTGTTTGCGATACACGACTACACTAAAACCGGTGATGAATTCTACCGGCGATTTAAGAATATCGCCGCCGAGGGTGTGCCTTTGCCCCTATACGGAAAGTTATATCTGGCTCAGGGTCACACTTACAACGGCTCTCCAATTTTTCTGTCGGAATTTGCCGGAATTGGATACGTGCGCCCGGAAGATCGGGCCAAGATTCCCGAGGGATCCTGGGGCTATTCCGGGATTGAACCGTCGGAACAGGCCGCTATTGCCCGGCTGCGCGGGCTTTATGAAGCCATCGCGCGCATTCCGCAGATTGGCGGAATCTGCTGTACGCAGCTTTACGACGTGGAACAGGAAGTGAATGGACTTCTAACGTACGATCGCAAGCCCAAGTTTCAGCCGGATACGATTCGCCAGCTTAACGATCTGTTGGTTTGAACCAGTTCATACCAAGCCGCCAGCCGCCACAGCAACGGCGCGCCGTGCAGGTTCAGGTTTAGAGCTGGAAACGCCCCGGCGGTTAGCAATGGCGCTCAGAATCAAGTGGTTCATGGCAGTCCAGGTGCTGTCCCAGGAAAGCGTCGAAAGAAATGCGTCCGCGCGTTCCCGCCATTTAAGGGTCATGCAGCAAGTCATTGCTTGATCTATCGCCGCCGCGAACTCATTCGCATTCTCTGCAATTCGCGCCAATCCCAAATCACCATAGGGACGAACCACATCGCGTATAGGAGTGGATATCACCGGAAGACCAGCCGCCAGATACTCCGGGGTTTTCGTCGGACTTACAAAGCGGGTTGCATCGTTTAGCGCGAAGGGTATCATCCCTGCCTCCCACGACGAGAAGTAAGCAGGCAAATCGGAGTACTGCTTCATGCCCAAGTAGTGAATATTGGCTGCCTTAGGAAGTGCATCCGGCGGGATCTTTACAACTGGCCCAATCATAATGAAGTGCCAATCGGGCCGCATGCGAGCAATCTCGGCGAGGAGCTCCGTATCTATACGCTCGTCGATAACGCCTGCATACCCGATGCGAGGATGCGGGATGTCTCTTTGGTCCAAGGGATCTTTCGCGGTATTGCGTGCTTGCCCGAAGTGACGAACATCCACGCTACTAGGAAACGGATGTACCTGCCGGTGCCGTTCGCATTTCGCCTCAAAAAGACTGAGCCCCCCGGTGAACACCAGATCCGCGCGTTCGAAAAGCTTTCTTTCCTGGTCAATCAGTTCAGGGGGCGCGCCGCGAAACAGGGACAATTCATCCATGCAATCGTATATGGTGACCAATGGGCTTAGGTTCGCGGCGAAACTGAGAGCCATGGGTGTGTAGAACCAGGCGACAAACTCCCGGATGCACTGCTTCGTGATTAGCGAGCTCAGCAATTCACGCAGGTATTCGTCTTCTTGGCTCCGCGTGGATGCCTTCGGCAAAGCGGGAACAACGATATGCACGCCGGTTTTTGGACAAACGCTGAGCCGTAATTCCGGCGCTGCTGCGTCAAACACGGGCTCTTCGACAAAAAACGTCCGGCGATGCTTCGCGAACCGGCTCATCAGGTGTTGAGGACGCTGATAAACGAATTCCCAGCGCAAGTGCGAGAAACAAATCAGGTCAACATTGCCAAAGTTGTCCGGCGATCGAAGTGTTGTTGTTCTTTGTCGATGCATATACCACTTAACTTCTATTAGACTTCCGAATTTAGTTTCCGGGTGCGCGTAGTTTTGGCAGCTTGACGCGCAATCTGAAACAGTTAACTCCCGGGCAAGATCTCACCGGCGATGCCGAAGCATTCTGCAACACACGCCCCGGACGTGTCCTCATTGGCCAGGAGCATGTTTGGCTTCGATCATCTTCGCCCCGGGCAGCAAGATGCCATCCTTTCGCTCTTGAGTAAGCGCGACACTCTGGTAGTAATGCCCACCGGGTCCGGCAAATCCGCCATTTATCAAATTGCCGGAATGCTGTTACACGGATCCGTTTTGGTGATATCCCCTCTCATCGCCTTGCAGAAAGACCAGGTGGACTCGATCAATGCAAGCGACGGAAATGCCGAAGCTGTCGTCATCAATTCGTCCCTCACAGCGGCGGATCTTCGCGACGAGCTCGATTGCGCGGCAAATGGAAATTACAAGTTCGTTTTTCTCGCGCCTGAGCAACTCCACAAAGAAGAGGTCCTTCAGGCGATGAAGGAATCCAAAGTATCGATGATCGTCATCGACGAGGCCCATTGCATCAGCGAGTGGGGGCATGACTTTCGTCCCGATTATCTTCAACTCGGGCGAATAGTCGAGTCATTGGGTCACCCCGTCACTGTTGCATTGACGGCGACCGCATCCCAGCGAGTGCGCCAAGAGATTGTTGAGCGTCTGGGGCTAAGAAAGCCAAATATCTTCGTCAGCGGATTTGACCGGCCGAATATCCATCTGCGAGTGGACCACTTCGAAAGCCCAAACAGCAAGTTGGAGGCGGTTATCCATAGAGTGCGATGGGCGGAAAAGCCCGGCATCGTCTATGCCGCGACGCGTAAAACTTCCGAGCAGATTATGCAGAGCCTGGCAGACGAAGGCATCACTGCGCTTTTCTATCATGGCGGTCTTAAAGCCGCGGAGCGGCACGCAATTCAGGACAGATTCATGTCCGGCGATGCGGAAGTCATCGTCGCGACGAACGCATTCGGAATGGGCATTGACAAAGCCGACGTTCGCTTTGTTTACCACCACGATGCTCCTGACTCGCTCGATTCCTATTATCAGGAGATCGGGCGCGCCGGCCGCGACGGCCAAAGAGCCGAGGCGATTCTATTTTTTCGGAAACAGGATATCGGCTCACAAGCTTTTCATACCGGCAGCGGCAAGGTCGACCGCGAGCAGTTGGCGGATCTGATTGAGGTCGTCGAGAAAAAGGACAGGCCGGTAGCGCCGGAGGAGATTGCTGAAGAGGCCGATCTCTCCGCTCGCAAGCTCACTTCCGCAATTCAGAAACTGGAAGATGCCAATGTTGTCGAACTCCTTCCCTCTGGCGACGTGCAATTGGCGGGAGAGGTTGACTTGGAGCAAGCTACGGAAGCCGTAATCGAGCAGCAGGAAAAGCAGAAAGCGGCCAAAAAAGAGCGCCTGGAGCAGATGCGCGCTTACGCCGATACGACCGGCTGCCGTCGAGAGCATCTCCTCCGCTACTTCGGTGACGAATTTACCGGTCCATGCGGAAACTGCGATAACTGCGAAGCCGAGACTCATGTAGATCCAAGCCTCGGCGTTCAACGCGAAGTCGTTTAGATATAGCTCATCCCGCTTCTTTGAGCGTGCAACCTCACGACCACTCCAATGCATTGATAAGCTTTCTAGATTCGTCCACCGGAATAGAATCAACTCAACTGTGCTTATCGAAGGTGTGAAATAAGTGACCGTATTTACGTGCGGACCAATACTTACGGATGATTACGCATTGTAGTGCGAGTAATTTATATTTGCGTACGGAATCCAACAGTGGGGCGGGCAAGATCCTCCTCAGAAAGTTGGTATAGATACGTGCGAAAAACACTCCGTTCGTTTTTGTTCGCAGCCATCTCACTCCCGTTAGCCGCGGGCCTGGCGCCGGGCTTCCAATCATCATCGGCGGGCTCGGCGGGCTCGGCGGGCTCACCTGGCTCTGGACAATCTGGCTCATCTGGACAGTCCGGTTCCTCCGGATCCGGACACGTCAGGTTCCTCCGGCTCCGGACAGTCAGGTTCCTCCGGCTCCGGACAGTCAGGTTCCTCCGGCTCCGGACAATCTGGTTCCTCCGGACAATCTGGTTCCTCCGGACAATCTGGCTCTTCCGGACAATCCGGCAGCTCGGGTTCCGGGTCATCTCAAGGCAGTGGCAATCCCCAGTCATCCCAGGGTAGTGGTAATTACGGGTCACCCCACCGCGGCGGCAGATCCGGCTCCGGCCCATCTCGGGACCGTAGCGGCACTTCGGGATCCGGCTCGTCTCAGGGAAACGGCAACTCGGGATCCGGCTCCTCGCGAGGTAGCGGTTCCGGATCGGGCAGCGGCAGTTCCGGGTCCGCTACTCCACCCAGGTAACGCTCAGTCAATCCCGGGTCTCTCGCCTGCCCCATCAGGCCAGAGACTCGGGACAATGATATCGGCCGATAGTGGGAAGACAAGAAATCATTGAAGCGATCGAAGTACACCGTCCTTCCCAGCTATGATGCTGTCGCAGGAACATGCAATTCGAGCTTCTAGACCATCCCGCTGATATTGGATTCCGAGCTTACGGAACCTCGAAGGAAGAGCTGTTTACGAATTGTGCGGTCGCCCTGGAGTCCATCATTTTCGATCCCTCCAATGTGTCGCCGGCCCAGCAATGGCAATTGAATGCTGAAGGGAGTGATCAGGAATCGTTGCTGGTCAACTGGTTGAACGAAGTTCTGTATTTCGTCGATACCAAGCGGCTCGCGTTCGCATCGTTCGCGGTCACTTTTCCTGGGGCGTATCAACTTCGTTGTATTGCGTCAGGCGAACGGCGGGACCTGAAAAACATCCTGTCCGGCTTTCGGTGAAAGCCGTTACTTATCACCAACTACGGGTGTCTAGAATCGGGGAGACTTGGTTCGCCGAAGTATACGTAGATGTCTGAAGTCGTGGTGGAGCAGATTGACGAGTACCGCTACCGCGTAGCTCGCGATGAAGCGGCCGGTATGCGAACCGACGTGCGGATCTACGCAACTGCGGCTTTAATGAAGCAGATTCAGAAGGATCACTCGCTCATGCAGGCGAAGAATGTCGCGACCCTGCCTGGCATCGTCGGATCGAGCCTGGCGATGCCGGACATTCATCAGGGCTATGGTTTTCCGATTGGCGGAGTTGCCGCGATGGACATCGATGAAGGCGTGGTTTCTCCGGGCGGCGTTGGTTTTGATATCAATTGTGGCGTAAGACTACTCCGCAGCACTCTGACGCGGGCTGATGTGAAGCCCCGCATGAAACAGCTGATTGACCAGATCTTCCGTGATGTTCCTTGCGGCGCCGGCACGGAGGGCCGGATAAAGTTGAAACGCGGCGCCATCGATGAACTGCTAAGCCGCGGCGCTCGCTGGATGGTGGAGAACGGCTACGGCGGTCCACGCGATACGGAGTGCACGGAGGCGCAGGGCGCGATGCAAAACGCTCTACCGGGCAAAGTCTCGGACCGGGCAAAGGAACGAGGAGCGCCGCAGCTGGGAACGCTTGGAAGCGGCAATCACTTTTTGGAAGTGCAGTACGTCGAACGCGTGCACGACCATCCCTGCGCGTCTGCTATGGGAATCGAGAAGGATCAGGTCGTTATCCTGATTCACTCCGGCTCCCGCGGCTTGGGACACCAGGTTTGTACGGATTATGTATTCATTAGTCTAAGTGCGGGAGCCTAACTGGCGAGGGTCGCCAGGTCCTGCTCGTAGCTCTGATCCGTAATCATGTCGTGCTGCGCGTCCGAGTGCAGCTGATAAAGCCTCCGATAGGTGGGGCTGCGTCGCCAAAGCTCCTGGTGCGTACCCACCGCCTCCACGCCACCGTTCGAAAAAACGACAACGATGTCCGCGTGACGAACCGTGGACAGCCGATGCGCGATGATGAAGCACGTGCGGTTCTTGGTGACGCGCTCCATCGCCCGCTGAATCAGATGTTCACTTTCCGTATCCAAATGACTGGTAGCTTCGTCGAGCACCAGAATTTCCGGATTGCGCAGAATCGCGCGAGCGATGCCGATACGTTGCCGCTCGCCTCCGGAAAGCCTCAGACCGCGTTGCCCGACCATGGTTTCATAGCCGCTTTCCGACCGGCCAATGAAATCGTCCGCCAACGCCATTCTGGCGGCAGCCGCAATCTCTTCCTTCGCCGCATCCGGCGAACCGTAGGCGATGTTCTCCGCAATGGTCCTCGAGAACAGGTCCACCTCTTGCGGAACCACGGCGATCTGGCGCCTCAAGCTGTCCTGTGAGGCTTGCCGGATATCGACACCGTCGATCAGGATGGACCCTTGCTGCGGATCGTAGCAGCGCAGAAGCAAGTTGATAAGCGTGCTCTTGCCGGCGCCGCTGCGGCCTATCAGAGCGACTGTGGACCCGGCTGGTACGGTGAAATTGACATCTTGTATTGCCCAATCTTCCGAACCGGGATAGCGGAACCCCACATGGCGGAATTCGACCCCACTCCTCAACGAGCGTAACAAGTACGGGTCGCGAACGTCCACGAGCATCGGCGTACGATCCAGGATTTTGAACAATCCCTCCGCGCGGGCCAGGTTCCGGCGAAGTTTCGGCAGCAGAACGGAAAGTTGTCCGATCGGCCCGAATAACATGTCCTGCAGCGCAATGAACAGCACGTACTCTCCTACCGTGCAGCGGCTTTTCATGACGAAGAATCCGCCCAGACCGATCACCGTAACCCGGCCCAAGGTTGCAATCAGCGTCTGGACATTTTCAAGAACGGCCCAATTGCGCTCGGCGCGGAATTGGGGAACCCGCGCCTTTGCCAAAAGCTCACGCTGCAACAACGCCTCGCGCTTTTCCTGGGAAAATTTCTTCACTGTGGCGACATTCGCGGCGATGTCGTAGCATTCCTTGCTGACTGTTTCAAATCCCCGGTTCACCTCCTGGTCCATGTCATGCATCGGGGCTGAGAAATGCCCGATCAGCAGCAGATAGAGAGGGAGCGGCAGGAACACAACTAAAGCGACGATCCAACTCTTGAAAAGGAGCGATGCAAATACGCCAGCGAAGACGATGAGTGGTGGGACCAGGTTCTGGCCTAGAATCTCAAACAGAATGACAAAAATCGCGGTGCCTCCCCGGTCAAGACAGCCGATCACCTCGCCGCTGTTCGTGGCCGTGAGCACGGTCACATCCCAGCCGAGAAATCTTTCGAAGGCGGCGCTTTTGATTTGGTCTTCCAGCGAAGTTGCGGTCTGGAATAGCCTGTAGTTGTAAAACGACCGGAGCACCCGGTTGACCGCCACGGAAACGAAAATTGCCGCCAGCGAGGCAAACAAGGCCGGAAGCGTGAAATGAGCGGCCCCTTTGACCGATCGGACGATGCTATCGATCAGCCGTTGGGTTAAGAATGGAACAGCGATATCTAAGGTCGAAGTAATCAGGATCAGGGCCAGCAAGCAGGCAGTTGTGGCCTTCCTCTGCCGAAGCAGGCGGAGCACTCTCCCGATCGGGGATCGTGCCCTCCCGATAGAACGGATTTTCATTGGCGATCAAATCATAGTGATCGCACAACGCGAAACCTCTCATGCTTCTGCTAATTCTTCCCCAGGCGTTGCCTAAGCGGCTGAGGCAGGCGTCTCGCATAATGAAGCGCGCGAAACTCCGCCCAGGCGCGAACAGAGGGTCAGCGCCTGCGCTACTACTTGGTCCATATTGTAGTAGCGATACGTCGCCAGCCGGCCGACGAAGTGAACGCCATCCGTCGCGGCGGCGAGATCGGCATATTTCCGGTACAATGCCGCATTCTCTTCGCGCGGAATCGGATAATATGGATCGCCTTCGCTCGAAGGAAATTCATATACAATGCTCGTCTTCGGATGCGCTTGTCCCGTTAATTGCTTGAATTCGGTGATGCGTGTATAGGCATGCTCATTGGGGTAATTCACTACCGCCACTGGCTGAAGCCGTTCGGTGTTAAGCGTCTCGTGTTGAAAGCGAAGAGACCGGTACGGAAGCTTGCCGAATCGATAGTCGAAATACTCGTCTACAGGACCCGAGAAAATCAGCTCGCGGAATTGCACCCGTTTCAGAACGTCGCGGTAGTCGACGCCCAGTTCCAGATGAATATTGGGATGGTCCAGCATATTCTCGAACATGCGCGTATAGCCGAACCGCGGCATCGCCTGAAACTTATCGCCGAAGTAGCGATCGTCGCGGTTGGTTCTGACGGGGATGCGCGCTGTAACTTGCGCGTCCAATTCAGAAGGGTCGATCCCCCATTGCTTGCGAGTATAGTTCTGAAAGAGTTTCCTATACAAAAAACGCCCGACTCTGCTAACCACCACATCCTCGGACGTGCGGATTGCGGCGCGCGGCTCCGCCACGGACGCTAAGAACTCTTCGACCTGATCCGAATCGAGCTGCAGCCCGTAGAGGGCGTTCACGGTATCCAGATTGATGGGAACAGGCACTAGCTTCCCATCCACCGAGGCCAGCACACGGTGTTCGTAAGGCCACCAGGAAGTGAACTCCGATAGGTACCGGAATACCTGTTCCGAGTTCGTGTGAAATATATGCGGCCCATAGCGGTGAACCAGAATTCCGGCTTCATTCGGGTGATCATACGCATTGCCCCCGATATGCGGGCGCCGGTCCACCACCAGCACTCGCTTGCCGAAAGTTCGAGCCATGCGCTCCGCCACTACAGAGCCTGCAAATCCTGCGCCGACGACTAAGTAATCAAACATGGGCGATGCTCGTTTCTGGCGTGAATGCAATTCCGTTAGCCGCTGCTGGTTTTCGCTCAATGACCCGCTTGGTCCGCGCCACATGCCGGCTCATCAGCCGTTGCATGGAGTCCCAGGTCGTATCCCAAGAGTGCCGACTGAGAAATGCGCGTACTTCAGCCTGCCAGGCCGGCGGCCGGCCTTCATACAATTGCTGCTCCACACATTGGAGAAAGTGCTCATGACTTCGTCCGATGCAGACCATCCCGGATTCCCCGTACGGCCGGACGACATCACGGATGGGCGTCGAGACCACCGGTAAGCCGGCCGCCAGGTATTCAGGAGTCTTAGTCGGGCTGATAAAACGAGTTGCTTCATTTTGAGCGAACGGCAGTAGCGCGACATCCCAACCCGACAAATAGGCGGGCAATTCGTCGTAGCTCTTCATTCCGAAATAGTGAAGGTTCGCTCTTTGGGGAAGACGTTGCGGGTCTATTTTGACCACGGGACCAACCAGTACGATGTGCCAGTCAGGGCGCCGGTCCGCAACATACCGGACTAATTCCAGATCCATCCGCTCGTCAATTACGCCGGCGTAGCCGATTCTGGGCCGCGGAATTAGCTTTTGTTCCACCGGGTCCTCATGAATCGCTAGCGCCTGCGAGAAGTGCGCGACATCCACGCTGCTGGGGAACAGATGCACCCGGTCATGCTTGGAACGCTTGGCTTCGAATAGGCTGGCGCCGCCCGTGAATACGAGGTCGGCCTTGTTAAACAACATTCGTTCGTTTTGCAACATTCCATCCGGGGCATTTGCAAACGCCGAGAGTTCGTCCATGCAATCGTAAACCGTCAACACCGGATTCAGATCTTCGGTGAACTCCAGCGCCATGGGCGTGTAGTACCAGACCGCGTAATCGCGAATGGCCTCCCTGTTCAACAGCTCCCGAACAAGGCCGCGCAGAAGCGCCGAAGATTGGCTGGAGTTCGCGTTTTCGGGAAGAATTGGCGTTACAACGTGAACTCCGGTCCGGGAGCAGACCGACATCGTGAGACGAGCGTCGTCGCCTCCAAAAACCGGTTCTTCGACGTAGTACACGCGGCTGTGGCGAGCAAACCGGCTCATCAGGTGCTGAGGCCGTTGAAAGACAAATGTCCATCGCAGGTGAGAGAAGCAGATCAGGTCACTTTGAAAGTTGGTCATGAAAAGGTTTCCTTGCAAGCGCATCAAAAGCGCCCGATTTCTGAAGCGCCAAAAGTTCGTCCGCTAAAGGCTTATAGATTTCCCGGTTGCCGCGCTCATCGACGTAATCGAACAATCCGTTGCAGCAATGGCGATCGTCTTCCCATCCAGGGTGATTGACAATCGGATATAGACAGATGCCGTGCACGGGAACACCGGCGTCAATGGCAGTGAGCACTTCCCGGCAAATGTAGGCCAACCAGATTGGGCGGGCGCTATCCTCCGTGCCGGTTTCCGCAACAAATATAGGCCGCCCATAGCGGCTCCAGACCTCCAGAAGAATTTGATGGAAGGGCCGGTATCGCGGGTCGTCCCGCTTCATCGACACATCTGCCATGTGAACCCACTGGTTACGGTCATAGAAATTTACGCCGATGATGTCCAAATACTCCGGTTTGCCGCCAAGTTCGGCGGCAAGTTTTCCCGACAGCATGTCCCAAGCCTGAAATTGCGAAAGACGATAACGCTCGGCTTCCACGTCGTCGCCGGGAATCTCGGGATTCCCCACAATGTGAATCACAGGCTCCGGTGAAACCAATCGCGCCTGCGGCAGTTCCTGCCGGATTACCTCACTCGCCCGGATAGCGGCGCGTACCAATCGCTCCTTGAGTTCGTGGCCTCGCTGGCTCGCAAACGGATATAAGAATCCCTCGTCTCCAGCGGCCCACGCCAAAAACGAAATCTCATTCACTGGAGCGAGAAAACGGGTGGTACCGCCTCGCTGCTTTAGGTGGAACGTAAGCGCTCGAGTAAATCGTTCGAACGCATCCAAAAACTCCGGCTGAAATATATCGAGATGATCAGGCCAGCCAAAATGCAAAACGTCAAGGATCACCTCGACGCCTGTTTCGGCTGCCGCATCCAGGATTGTGTCGAGACTGGCGAAATCATAGGAGCCCGGCTGTTGCTCTATCAGGCGCCAACGGGCTCCCTCGCGCACCGTAGTTATCCCAAATGGCAGCAGAGCTTCGAAATCTCTTTTGGCATACGAATCATGGCGGGTTGAGGCTACTAGATCGAGACGGCGGCCCGATTTTGTTTTGTGAGTTGAGCATTCAAATCCCGCTTGGAAAAAGCTTTGAAAAATGGGATTATACTTCTGCAACGCGCATCCTTAAACACGCGAACGCATCAAGTCTTGCCAGCATACTTCAGTTAGTTAGAGTACAACCGCAGCTATATAGAACATAGGAAAACCACGGAGCTTACAAGGACCGCATCCTAGTAGATCTTCTTGCAAAAATGAGTTACCAGCAGACAGAAGAGAAACAGATCGAAACCAACATTCCCCAACGGCTGGACCGCCTCTCCTGGAGCAATTGGCATCTGAAGATGGTGATTGCCCTAGGAATCACGTGGCTGTTGGATGGGCTGGAAGTTACTCTCGCCGGCTCTCTGGGGAGCGTGCTGAAAGACAGGCGTGCGCTCGGCCTTACCGACCTACAGGTAGGAGCCAGCGCGACCGGCTACTTAGCTGGCGCCGTGATCGGCGCGCTCTTCTTCGGGTGGCTCACGGATCGGCTCGGCCGTAAAAAGCTTTTTTTACTCACGCTTGCTCTATACCTCTCGGCTACGGCCGCCACGGCTTTTTCTTGGAATTTCTGGAGCTTTCTATTGTTCCGCATTTTTACGGGCGCCGGAATCGGTGGCGAATACGCCGCGATCAATTCCGCGATCGACGAGTTGATTCCGGCCCGCGTCCGAGGCAATGTCGATTTGATCATCAATGCGACGTTCTGGATTGGCGCTGCCCTCGGAGCCGGCGGGACTCTCCTGCTTCTAAACTCCGGCCGCATGCAGCCAGCCTTTGCGTGGCGTTTTGCATTTGGAATCGGCGCGCTCCTGGGACTGGTAATTTTGCTGCTGCGCAAATCCGTCCCCGAGAGCCCGCGTTGGTTGATGCTGCGGGGCCGGGAAGGAGAAGCCGAAGAGATTCTAGGAGGGATAGAGCAAAACGTCAGGCGACAGAAGGGCGAGCTGAAACAGCCGGAAGGCAGCTTAAAGATTACCGTTCGCGATCACACTCCGCTGAAGGACGTTTGGAATGCAATGATTCGAGACCAGCCGAAACGTTCTTTGCTCGGACTCGTTCTCATGGTGGGTCAATCCTTCTTCTATAACGCCGTTTTCTTTACCTACGGCCTCGTGCTGGTGCAGTTCTTCCAAGTAAAAAGCGAGCGGGTATCTATTTATATCCTGCCATTAGCTCTGAGTAACTTCGTCGGCCCGCTCATTCTCGGCCATCTCTTTGACTCGGTCGGCAGAAAGAAAATGATCACAGCTACTTACGGAATGTCCGGATTGCTGCTGATCGGCTCCGCGCTGATGTTCCGCGGCAACCACCTCGGGGCCTTCGGGCAAGGTGTCTGGTTCACGGCAATATTCTTTGTCGCTTCTTCGGCGGCAAGTTCCGCCTATCTCACGGTCAGCGAGGTGTTTCCTCTTGAGATTCGAGCGTTCGCTATTTCGATCTTTTATGCGATAGGAACACTGGCGGGAGGAGTGGGCGCGCCAATTCTATTTGCAAAACTAATCTCTTCAGGCAAGTCGTTCGGAACTCTTCTGGGGCTACGCGGCGGGAGCATTTCTGATGATTTTGGGGGCCGGAACGGAATGGAAGCTCGGCGTTGATGCGGAACGTCAATCTCTCGAGTCCATCTCAACGCCGCTGCAGGCTGGCGCGGCTGCGGGGAAAAGCTGACGATCACTCCACTCGATAGACGCAAATGCTTGGATTTTCATTGACGAGCTGGAGCCATGGCGCCGCCGTTCGGCCAGCAGCGAGGGCACGGAGAAATCTGGATTCCGTAACCACCGGATCATAACCAGCATCTCGAAAAACCAATAGGTAGCGAGCCCCAAAACGATCGATCTGCCTGTGCAGTACCGGCTCGCTCCAGGGCGTCAGATCGTACGGGCGGCCCACGAGCGAGAGAGTGGGATGAGCCAATATATAGCCGGCGGCTTGGCCGTTGGTGGCGGCGATGACCTCGTTTGGTTTAAGTTCGCTTGCGAGAAGCTCTTTAATGCTATGGCCTGTCCGATCGGGTTGAAGCAAGGCTTCTTCAGTCTTCTCGAATGTGTCGGGTTCCGGTAAAACGCGCGAGAAGAAGTTTCCAGTGATGTAGCCAAGCAGAAGGCACAGCACAATCGTTACGTGAACCCATCGCGGATAGCTCCTGGCCGATTGACGCCGCAAGACGAAAGCAACAAAGCATGTGGCGAGAACAATGAGATGCGGGAGTACGGGGATGAACATTCGGGGGGCGTACTCGATTACCGAACGCAGCGCGATGCCGGCAATGCCGCCGCTGTAGAGCAGAAATGCGGCAAGAACGATTTCCTGTTTCGTGAGGAGCAGACGCCACGAGACACTCGTTGGGAGAGAGTGGCGCGCCACGATGCACAGTCCGATGACGCCGATTGCAATGGCTATCGCCGGGAGCGCCAATTGCCAGATCGGCGCGTCACCTAGAACCAAATGAAACGCCAGCTTGGCGCTCTCCACCGCAAATGTTCCAAGCGGCATCTTCGCCGGCGTATTGTTTCCACCTCTCCAATCGCCGACAAGCATCACGTTTCGTATCATCACCGGCGCCACGAGCGAAAACAATAATGCGACAGCAGCGATAGCCGGGAGGCGAGACCGTTTGCCGTTATTTCCATACATAATTTGCGCTATGAAAAATACAAGGCAGCCCAATACCCAAAGAATTCCGGCGTAGCGTACCCAATAGGACAGGCCGGCCATCGCGGCCGACCCGAGCCAGCATATCCAGACGTGAACGCTATTGTTCATTTCCTCCGTGGAGACGAGAAATAGCAAGCTCGCCAACCCTAGCATTGTGAATATGGCTTCGCTCAGCGCCGAAACCGAGTAGAAGAGGGCTTGGCTGCTAACAATCCAGCACAGGACCGCGGCCCTCGCGGCCCAAGGGGACGGATCGATAATCCGCACGAGACGCCAGAGCGCCCAGGCTACAAATACGAACGACGCGACCGAAATCAGCAGCGCTGCAGTTTCGCGACTGCATCCTAGCTGGGAAACAGCGGTAATCGCGAGCGGATAGCCGGGAGGAAACCATGTCAGCGGCGCGGGAATTGTGCCATGCGATCTCTCGGTATCGAAGTGCACTAATGATGTTGCCATCCGCCCGGTCGAATGGAGGTTGTTTGCAGCGGTTAAGTACTGGAAAGAATCGGGAAATAAGTTCGGCCGTTTCTGTACCGTCAACGGAATGATTGCTGTAAGTACGGCTAATATGCACCACGCCGCAGGCTCCAGGCGTAAAAACCACGGCTGCACAGATATCGGAGATTCGGCAACGGCCATACGGTAGCCTCATTGTCTCATCGCTACCGATACTGCCGAGTAAGTAGTTGTGCTAGGTGGCGGGTCGCTTCGCGGAGGAATCGCTCTTGGCAAGCCCTCTCTCTTCAATCAGCAAGATAGCCCTGTTCGCGATTCGAAACGCGTGGGCGGAAGGATCGCCCGTCAGCACGGTATTCGTCGAGGCTACAGTCAAGATTCCTTGCAGCGCCGAACAATAGATCTGAATCTTTTGATCGTCCGTTAGTTCCACGATCTTCCATTGTATTTCCAGCCGCCCCTCGATCCCGCCGGTATACGATAAGAAGGTATGGGAATGCCCGCGGCACGCGTTAGCGACATGCATGTTTGCCCAATGGTAACTCCGGGAGTTCCTCCGATCCCGCATGTTGGCGGCCCTATTCTTCCACCCTGCTCCGTGAATGTGCTAACCGGCAAGCTGCCACAGGCGCGTGTTACCGACATGGCCACTTGCGTGGGACCGCCAGACATTATTGTAAAGGGCTCCGCAACCGTGCTCGTGAACAACCTTCCGGCCGCTCGCGTGGGAGATACGACTGCCCACGGCGGCAGCATTGTGGTCGGCTGCTTCACCGTCCTGATCGGCGGTTGATCACGGTCTCGCGATCTCGGAAACGCAACTCAGGCCCGCAAAATAGCCTTTCTGAAACACTGGATTGTCTATGCTGAATTTCACGGTGGTCGGCTGATTCGTTACCGGCGACAGAACCGCGCGATCGCCTTTACCTGCTTTGAGCCGCCACTCCAGAACGGATCCTTGCTGCGCATCCACGTCGCCCACCCATTCGAATACCGCCCATAAGCCGTCGTAGGTGGCATATTGAAAATCTTGTCCGTTGGTGTACTTTCCAGAGAGCTGTACGCCATGGGCACCGGAAGGCTGCCAATTAAAAGTCTTCGCGGGTGAGGCCGGCGTAAAATCGGCGGCCTGACCGTCGATGGTCAGCTTAAGGCTTTGAATGCCTTCGGAAAAGATGGGCCTCAGATTGTAAGAGAAGTGCGGGTCGGCGGAACCGCCCGGATACGCCAGATCCGAAAACGAGGCAGCACGATTGAAAAATCCGACGAATGCCGGGTTGAGTTGTATCGGTGCGCTGGAATCAGGAATGTAGTGTTGCCCCTGGCGAAGAAGATACTTCGAGAGATTCTGGTCATAGAAACTCCACAGAGCGCCTTCCTTGGGTTTGAATGCAGAGTTCACGTCAGACGGCGTGGCCTGCGCCTTCGACCTGCCGTTGAACGGGAATGTTCCAAGGACCGGGGATAACTGAGCGCATAACCCTTTGCCTTTTCCGTTCAACTCTGCGGGGCCGAGTCCGCGCAACAAAGCCTCACAGTGAGTGATGGGATCTTCCATCAGTTTCTCGACCGTGCCTTCCAGATGCGCGACCGGGTCTAAGCCAAAGTTCTGCGCCATCTGGCGTGTCACTAACTTGGCATTTTGCGCGTTACTGATGGTTTGACTGGCTGCGGCGTCGCTGGGAGCGCCGGGCTGCGCCGCGACTTGCTCCAACGAAAGCTGGAGAGCGGCAAGGGCCTTCATATAAGCATCGTTTGCGGGAACAATATATTGTTCAGCCGTACTGGGAGGCATCACGGCATGCAGCGGCTTGAAGGCGTTGGCGACCGCGGGATTATCGACGGCTGTATTTTGCGATGCGAGCCAAAACATTTCCAGCAGAGGAGACTGGGGGCCGCTCAAAGTGGCTAGTTTCCGGGCTGCATCCGGGATTCCCGCGATAGGGCTGAATGGCCGCACGCTTCAAATAATTGCGCCAGGCATTCAGGAAATCCGAGGTGTAGCGCGCCGTCAGATTCCCCTGTAGCTTGGCTAAATCGAGATCCGTAGAGGATTGATTGCCCAGAACCCACTGCTCGCCGTTGAAGAAGCGCTCTACGTGCTTCAGATCGTCGCCGACGGTTTTCCAACCGCTCTTGGTGAAGGCGCCGGGAACTTCATAGCTGTTGACAACGACCGCCGCCGAGCCCGGGAACCGGGCATTGAAATTGATGGAGGGGTTCGCTTTGTTGGCCTCGGCGAGCATGAACTGATACACGCGCTCCACGCCTGCGAACTGCGAAAGATAGTGGCGGGCGCGTTCGATTGCGGCGGCGTCATTCTCCGAAGAAAAAGGATTGGCGTCCTTTAACTCCTCGCTGTAAAAATCGAACTGCTTGCGCACGAGGTCGAGCCTTGCCGGATCGATTGTACGCCCCGCCAACCAGCGATTGAGCAAGACCGGGCTGAGATAGAGCCGGGTACTCTTGTCATGGTTGGAGGTCGTGATCAAGTAAGACTTCAATGTGTCGTAAGCAGACTGATACTCGTCCGCCGGCGTGGGCGAGGACGGTAGAGCCGCAAGAATATTGACTAAATTCTTCTGCGTGGTTCCGAAAAGAAGCTGATGGAACTTCTCGAAATAGAGCCGGCGCGTAGGGCCAAGCAACGACGTTCCCGTATATAATCCCCAGCGGAGACTGAGTGGGACACCCTGCGACTGATACTCAGACAATGTCCCGACGGATTGTCTCAAATTGTCGAGCCGGGTCAGCGAATCGATGGAAGGCAAATCACTGCCGACTGCATCGGCAGGCGAAATTCCGCGAACCGCATTCAGAACGCGATTCTCCAGCGCGCGATTATTCACAAAGGAAACAACGAAGCCGATGGAGAGCAAGAGACAGGCCGCGGCAGCGGCCGCCAGCAATATCCGCCGCGCCAGACTGGTTTGAGAACTCGCGCCGCTAGCAGCTAACGCATCGCGATCAGCCAGAATTACGTTGGTAAACAGATGGCTGAGAAAGACCCACTGCGGAACGCGCCGTTGAACTATTTCCGGCTGCGCTTCCACGGATGGCCGTTGCGGCTGGCCAGCTTTAAAAATCGAAGTGGCGTCGGAAACCATCTGATACCGCTGCTGATCGGACGCGCGCTGGACGGCGGCAGGCGCGCTCTGATTAACGACGACCGGACGTACACCCGTGAAGTAAAAGCCTCGGAGAAAGGGAGAAGAACTCAGTTGGCTGGGGCGGCCGAGTTCGACCAGGAACTGCACGATGGCGTTACGGATTTTGTTGAACTCGCGCGGAAACTCATAGGTGGCAGGCAGCTTTGCATCGTCGTTTTCGCGCAAAAGATAGTCTGGCCTTTTCCCGGCGAGCGAGAGATAGAGTGTATCGAAGGCGGAGGACAAACGCGCCGACTCTTCTTCCGTATAGATGCGCCGGGCGTCGCGCGCGATTACCGGCAGCGTTTGGCCGAACACCTGCGATGCCTCTTCATTCGTCAGATTTGCGACGTACTCGAGGAAGAAGCTAATGCGGTCCGCGCGGGTGAAGAGCACATATACAGGAAAACTGATGCCCAAGCGCTGTGATATGGCGTTTAAGCGAGCATGGAATTTGCGCGCGCATGCGAGAGCCGCTTCCGAGCCGCCGGGACGAAAGAACGTCTCGACGTCAAAGCAAAGCAACGCCGCGCGGGGCGCCTGCCGCGTCTCCTTGACGGTCAAAAGCCGGCCGGGACGCAGTCCGATTGATCAGCGAGTCCCAACGTTTGTCGTCATCGAGCGTGGCGTTTGCCGCTTCGACCAGGAGGTTCTTGCGGGCAAACCAAATGTTCGCCAGCTTGGTCGGGATGACGTCGTTGTCCTGATAGACGTGGCCGGCAATCAACTCCGGTTCGAGAGCGGAATGGAGTACGACGGTTGTCTTGGTTGCGCCGGGTTCACCAAGGACGAAAAAGGCCGGCAGCGTGGCGAACTTCGCGCCCGATCCAAGCTGCGATTTTGCCAAGCGCGATTCGGCTTCGCGGAAAAGAACTTCCAGTTCGTCCTTGTCGCCGGCGTAAGCGACACCATCCGCGGCGGGCGTCTTCTCGCGAAGAAACCACCAGAGCGCAAGGGCCGCAAGGATTCCGAGCAGCGCCAGACCACCGACCAGAATCCAATAATCCAAATTATGCAGCTTGAGAAGTCTGGCGAGTACGACCGCGAGCGCGATCCAAACGAGAACGCCGGCAGCGAGAACAGGCGGTTTCATCGAATCACCGGCACGGCGTGAGCCGATAGATCGCGAATGTTTGCGACTCCGGAGCTCAAGGACAAATTGAATCCGAGAAAGAGCACCACCGCCAGCACCACACACGCAACCGCGGCGTAGATGAGTCGGCGCACCACGGAATCGCTCCCGATGCGCGGAACGCTTCCGGCAACGGGAGCCCAGCCCGGCGAGAATTCCTGCAGTCCGCGGATACGTTGAACTTTGTCCGCTATTTTCTGTTTGATGGCCTGAAGTTCACCGCGATTGCCTAAGGTATAGCGGCCTTGATAACCGAGCAGAAGGCAGAGTTGATAGATCTCAAGAACGCCGGCTACCGTATCGGAATCGGGCGCACGCAGCAGATTGTCGATATTCGCGAAGAACGTCTCGCCGGCGACGTGACCGCCGAACAGTTCTTCCTGAAGAGGTTTTCGCGGCCAAAACGAAAAGATCGGGTTGCGGGAGTTCAGTACCGATTCGTCCAGAAACGCGACCGCCGCGAAGATAGCCAGCCGCATGTCGTCTCCGGAATACCCTTTCTGCCGCCCTTCTTGCTCGACATTGCGCAGCGCGCCAATCATTTGCGCGCGGAAACCGTCGGCGTCGGAAACGGCCTGCGGGTTCGCGCGGAGACGCACAACGGCGGTGAGTACCTCTTGCAGCACGAGGGCCAGGCTATAGGTACCGCGGGCGGTGGGTTCCATTACTCAGGATTCAGAACGACAAAGAGCTCAGGCTCAGGACCGGGAATATCTTCGGGAATGTAGATGCCTACATGCGCGCTTTGCCGGATGTGATCCCAGCAAGGTCCGGCTTTGGCGATGGCGAAATATTGTGTTTCGACCGAAGGCGCGACAGCGGGCGGCGGCGAAGGGAGATGGGTCAGCATCAAACCGGGGAGCGCCCGCTCCACTAATTTCGGAACGAAATCTCTGGAACAAACCTTTACGAGGCGCGGGGTTCGTTGAATGACTTCCGCCATGGTTGCACTCGAATGCAGCGCCAGTATCCAATCCGCGCGATCGAATGCACGCCGGTCGCGAACCTCGCCGGTCCAAAAGGATTCAGCGGTGCGCTCCAGCGGAATTCGGATGCTATTGGTGGGCACTACCAGATCGAGATGCATGCGAATGACCTGGTCCATTGCGGAAAAACACTCATCGAGCCGCGCATGATCGTAGAGCGGCAGCGAACGCGGATGCGATTCGAGCGCGAATGTGAATAACGCTCCGGCCAGCCTGGATAATTCCAGCCAAACCTCTTCCGGATGACTATGTTTTGCAAAGCAGAGATGCCGGAGGGGCAGCAAGCTCGAGTTCACGCAATGAGTAAACCAATAGGTAGCGAGTTCACGGGTAGAAAAAGCTTGCCGGTTGCCGGTATTGCGGACCTCGAGCGATGCGCTTTTGTCCTGCATGATCTCGATGAGACGGCGCAATACGAGCATCAGCCGCTCGCTGGCGGTAATCCGGAGACTAGGGGGGATAAAGGCGGGATCGAATTCAAAGTGACCGGACCCGCTGCGCATCACGCGAGCGATATCTATCCGAACCTGGTCTTCCGCGGGCTCGATATCCAGCAGCAACCGGACATTTTTGCGTCCCAAGCGGACGGGCTTTTCATCGCGGCCGGTGGTCTCGTCCGTCAACTGGTGCGTTTCGGCGGTATAGCGAAAGCCATTCACTTCCGCTTCATTGAGAACTGTGTTCTGGCGATCCGGTTTGCGCGCCGGCACGGCCAAGGAGACAGTGAGCTTATCGGAGGTAGGCGGAAACAGATCACCGATCGCACGCGGAACAGGCAAGGCATCCGATTCGGGCATGTTGAAAATCAGGCCGTCGGGAAAAACGCCGCGGCAATGCACGACAGACAGCGTGCCGTTCCGTAATGCCGCCGAATCCATCTCACAACCAGCCAGGCCCCAAGCGTTGTGCCAAAGCGCCGAAACGGCAAACTGGATGGAGTCTTCGAAGTAATGGCTCTGCGCCTGGAAGTGATGAGGTCCGAGGTGCATCCCCTCCGACCAAACCACTCTGGAAAGAGACTTCATGGCCAGTTGAGTGATTTCCGTCCGAACCCGATTATCCTATGATAAGTTTTGCGCGGCAAACAAGAATGCCCTCAGCGGAAGAATTTGAACTGTTGGAGCTTCTTCATCGCGATCTTGCGGAGACCTGGTTAGCGATTGAGAGAGCCTCGGGACGGCGTCTGCTGTTCCATAAATTTTCGAAGAAATCGGGACTAAGGGACAGGCTCCTTTCGATGGCTCCTGATCACCTTATCATGCTGGTGAGCGCAGGGGATGAGGGTGACTCCTATATTGTTGTCACTCATGACATTCCTCCGCTTCGACACTTTCGTGAATGGGTGGAAAGCCGGTCCGCGCCTGCGCCCGGCGAACCCTTTGATCCGGATAAGACTCAGAGCATGCCAAGGGAGGCCGCCCGGCTATTTCCGCTTTTCGACCCGCCGGAGAGCGCATCGACTGAGCAGCGGGTCCATGCGGCCCCGCAGAGGCCGACTGCCGGGCCGGGCGAGTTCACTCGCATGTTCAAGACGCCTCCCGTGCGAAACGAACCCAATTTGGCGCCCCCAGCCCCTACGCCGCCGCGGGCTGCTGAGCCGGGCGAGTTCACCCGCATGTTCAAGACGCCTTCTGTGCGAGACGAACCCAATTCGGCGCCCCCGGCCTCTACGCCGCAGCGGGCGGCTGAGCCAGGCGAGTTCACTCGCATGTTCAAGACGCCTTCTGTGCGAGACGAACCCAATTCGGCACCTCCAGCCACTACGCCGCAGCGGGCGGCTGAGCCGGGCGAGTTCACTCGCATGTTCAAGAGCCCTCCGGTGCGAAACGAACCCAATTTGCCGCCCGCACCGCCTACTCCGCCGCGCGCTGCCGAGCCGGGCGAGTTTACTCGCATGTTTAAGACCCCGCCCGTGCGAAACGAACCCAATTTACCGCCCGCACCGCCTACTCCGCCGCGCGCTGCCGAGCCCGGTGAGTTCACTCGCATGTTCAAGACTCCTCCCGTGCGAAACGAACCCAATTCCCCGCCCGCGATGCAGCCGCCCCCCAGCCCGGTAAGGCCCACACCGATGCGGAGCCCTAGTCCAGCGAGCTCGAATGGACCGGGAGAATTCACAAGAGTTTTCAGCAATCCGCTGCCGGCGACCCCGCTCGCGGAAAAACTGGAGACGGCACATCCTGAAAATGCAGGGAATACGCCGCCACGGGCAGCGAACGAATTTACGAAAATGTTCGGAGGACCGGCGGAGCAAGCGCCTTCCGGCGGAAGCTTCGCGCCACCATACGCGGCGGGAGCAACTGGAATATTCTCAGGCCCGAAGGTTCCTGCAAGCGGCGCCATGCAACCGCCGGCGCCGGCCGGCCCCGGCGAATATACTCGCATGTTCCGGCCGCGACCCGCGGGATCTGAACCCGCAGAAGCGCCGGCACCAGCCGCGAAAGCTGAAAAAGCGCCTGAAAACAAGGCAAAGCCGAAACAACCGACTAAATTGTTACCGCTTGTGATCGTCCTGGGCGTGCTTGTGATCGCGACGATCTTATTGTTGGTTTACGTTCTGACGAAGCATTCTTAGACGCAGTGAAGGATAGTGATCGAAGGCATCCCTCAGGAGATCTACATGCCTGCACTCATAAAACGTGCCAAAGAGCCCGATTCTGGCCCGCATCAGACTTCGTCAGTCGCCGACATCTATGTGTTTCCAGTGTCCGGCCGTATCGATGGCGATAACTCTAGCGGCACGATTTTGGTTGAGCCCAGCGGATTTAGTTCGATTAAAAAATAAAGCCAATGCGTACCATGAACCGTGCCAATTCACTCTTTACGCGAAGTCCGCACGCCCAAACTGAACAAAATCACAATCCCCGTTCTGAATCACGCTGGCGGATCCTGGTAGCACATTAGGCCGGGCGGCACGAGCCTTACGACATTCGTGTCGTATCTTATTATTCGAACAGGTGGATTGGCCTTGCCTACATCCGTGGCTTCGAGCGCTGCATTGGGCCTACTGAAGCCGATAGTGTTTTGGTTTGTCGGGATCGTCTGGCCGGCCGGCAAGAACTTTGCTGCAAGTCTCCTCCGGCGATAGGGTTGAAGTGGCTCCTGATATGAGCCGTTTTGCCCCATTTTCAACTGCAGCTTGGCTTTGCTGGAGCGGAGATAACCGGTGATAAGTGGCGTCTGAGCTTCCGTACTGAACAATTTTTTAGTTAGATTCGTCGGACTTCGGAATGAATCCGAAACGACGTGCGTGTTTAAGCCGGCCGCCATGTCTGCGGGAGCATTTGCGGCAGCTGCGCCGTTCGCGCCGATCACCGGAAAGCAATCCACTAGAAAAGTCCAGAGCGATTGCGGTTCCTGAACGAGACCCATCATGCTTTGAACGGTTAAAAAAGTCGTGTTTGTGTAGAGATCTCTAAAATTATCGGCCGTCAAATCAAAGTGCTTCCAGATGGCGAGCCATTGCAGGCGATGTGTATATTCGCCATGAGCAAGGGATATCGAGTCCTTCCACACCTCCATTGTGCGAATCATATGCGTAAACATTGCGCCCGGCACATTTCCCCAGAAGACCCGGTGGTGATCCTGCAATCCAAGCACTGTTTCCATTGCAATGAGAAGCTTCCGGAAGTGAACTTGACGGGTCAACTGCTCTTGACTCGGCACCTGACCACCGAAATCCGCAGCAAGACTAGCTCGAAGTTGGTCTGAATAGACTCGATTGGCGACGGGGGAACCGGCTGCGGAGTATGACCCATTATTAGCGGCCAACAGAACGTTCATGTCGTGATCGATTCTAGAAAGCGCATTCACGACCAGATTCTCTGTGGTTAAGAACTCTATGATCTCGGCATAGCGATCAACACGACCTAAAACAGCGTTCTTACCCGCGAAAAGAGAATTAATTGCGACCCTTGCATTCGAGGCTGAGATAGTAAACACGCGTTCCTCGCTCTATTAGCCTAGCTCTAAGAACATGAATCCAGAATTCCGCGCCTCTCTGGATCCAGTGATTGTACACCTCACTGCTCCAGCTTTTGTTCTCCTCCATTACCTCGTGGTAGCGGCCTCTCAATTCGCAGGAAAAGCTGTAGGGTCTAGACCAAATATATGCTAGCATTTGGCAATCCTTACTGAGCGACCGGAAGCAGAATGAGAAGTTCCAACTGCGGATTGGGTAAATCGCCCGGGACGTAGGCGGCGAGATTGCGGGAGCGCGTGATCGCCTCCCAGGCCAGTCCGCCTTGCCCCAGCGCGAAGTATTGATAATTCAGCTTCATTGGAATGGAGCTGGGTGGGAGAGCGACGTGCGTCAGGCTAAGTCCGGGAAGGGCCTGCCGTACGAGGTGCTCGATGTGATCGGCGGAACACACCTTTATTAGCTGCGGCGCCCGAGTTACTAACTCGGGCTGACTTACCTCGGCGTTGATGGCGAGATACATTTTTGTGTTGTTCAGGTACTTATCATCGTTTATTGAAGTACCGTAGATAGATGTCTTGATGAGCTTCAAAGGCAGCGAGACAAAGTTACTGGGTACGACGGTCTCGAGCAAAATGCGCAGCTTTTCATCGAGATCAGAGAAGCAGAACGACAGATTATCGTGATCGTAGGTGGGGAGATCGCGAGGATGGATGACGGTCGAAAAAGTGGTGAGCGCGCCGGCCAGCTCGAGCATGGCAGTGAAGAGCCGTTCGGGGTGGCCGGTTTTCGCGGCGAAGAGATGGTTCAGCAGAGGAAAAGAAGAATTGATGGTATACAGGAGCCAAAAATTCGCAATATCCGCGGCGGTGAAATCGGCCAGGCTTTGATTCTTCTGACGGCGCAACCCGGATAGCTGACTGCTCTTGGCGGAGAGAATCTCGATGACGCGCCGCACCACGGAAAAGAGATAGGGATTGGCGGCAAAATCGAGCAGCGGCGGCACGAAGACGGGATCGAGCCCGTAGGTTCCTGCGGGCGTGCGCCGAACGGTAGCGACGCGCAGCGCCGAATTTCCCTCGCGCAGCTCTTCCCGCGTGAGGATGCGGAAGTTCTTGCGCGCGACCTGAACCGGCTTCTCGGAAAGTCCGGTATTTTCGTCGCGCATGAGCGTGTACTCGGCCCGATAGCGGGTGTCGCCGTGCGCCTGCGGGGCCGAAACATTCATCCCCTTCTCGCGGTAAGGAGGAATCGCAAGAAATAAGTCCAACGTATCTTTGTCAACTTCGAAGCAATCGACAATATCGCGCGCCGGCGGCGCTGGATCGGAATCGGGAATGTCGAAGAGCAGGCCGTCGGCAACGATGCCACTGGCGCGGCTGATGTGAAAGCTGCCGCTCGCGAGAGCCTCCTGATCCACGCTCAATTCGTGAAATCCCCAAGGCTGGAAGACCAGGGATTGCAGATAAAACTGCAGCGTACTTTCGATAAAGCGGTCCTGGATCTGGAGGTGCTGCGGCGTGAGGAAGGTGCCTTTGGACCAGATTACAGGCTGAAGCCGCTTCATAGGATTTTAAGTTAACAGACGCTTACGTTGTAGCCTGGAGCCCAAGCTGCACACAACTCCGATACCGCTCGGATACCTTTTCGGAGTCTTCCACTACGGCGAGGATAATGCCGGCGGCCGCGATTTTTTGCGCAAGCCGAGGCGGAGCCGGAACGGCGGCAACTTCAGGCGGAGCGATACTGCCTTCCGCGAAAAAGACAGCTATGGCAATGCAGCCGGCGGGAGTGGAGAGCCGCGCCGCTTCCGCGGCGGATTGAGAAGCCCGGCGATGGGCATCGGTCGGCTCGGCCAGCCATTTCTCAACCGCCAACAAGGCGGCCTGCTCTACAGGAGTTGCATTCGCCTGAAGCCGGCGCGCGCAGGAAAGCGACCAGACAATACAAGACCGGCTTTCGAGCGAATGCGCCAAGTACTTGATGGCATCCGGGAAAAGGCCAACATGCGAGAGCTTTTCAATGTTATCCGCGGGCGTCAAGTGTTCGCTCAAAACGCACGTGGCGTCGTCACTCACTCCGGCTAAGACCAACGTCTCAGAGGACAGAGCGCTCAACCGTTCTTTCGATTCCGCCATCTTTAATTAATCATGGTCATGGCGCCTTTGACGGTCATAATTCCGTCGGCGCTGACAGTGGTCATGGCAGCTTTGGCTTCGAGCTGAATGGTCCCCTCAATACTGATCTGCAGGCCTTTGATCGTGATGCCTTGCTGGGTCAGGACAATGCTGCTTTGCCCTACCTTCAACTCGATTTGCTGCATCGCTTCATGCGCCTCGCTGCCCAGATCGACCTTGGTGCTCTGGTTTCCCTGATTCAGGGTTAGCGAATGATTTCCTTGCTGGATAACGATGGCGGTATCGCCGGTGATGGTTTCCGTGTGTTTTCCTTTCACCGTGATGATGCGGTCATGATCCACGGTTTGAGTGTCGTCGTTCTCCACTTCCGTGAGCATGTCCTTTTCCGCATGGACGGAAAGCATCTCGCTACCCATTTTGTCTTCAAAACAAATTTCATTGCAGTTGGAAGCGGCGCCGCCTTTGGAACTTCGGGATTTTATGCCGGACTGGGTGGAATTATCCGGCAATGCATAGGGCGGCATTTGCTCGGCATTGTAGATGCGTCCAACAATGAGCGGTTTATCGGGATCTCCTTCCAGAAAATCGACGACAACTTCCTGGCCAATTCTGGGAATCGTCATCCACCCCCAGTTTTTGCCGGCCCAGATCTGCGAAACCCGAACCCAACAGGAGCTTTTCTCATCTTTCTTCCCATCGCGATCCCAGAAGAATTGAACCTTTACGCGGCCGTAGTTATCGACGTAGATTTCCTCGCCGCCCGGGCCAACTACGACAGCAGTTTGAGAGCCGGCGACCAGAGGCTTGCGGGTGCGCTGCGGCGGGCGCAAGTTCACGCTCTGGGGAATGGCTTCGAAGCGGTTCTTATACGAAAGATCCTCGCCCTGACCGGCGACGAAGTTCGGAGCGGAAGCGTAATGTTCCACGGAAGTCAGCAGGTAGGCCTGGTTTGTGTCGCTACGATAGTGATCCGCGAGAGTGAACTGCAAGCCGCTGGTAAAGCTCGCGCAATTGCTCTCACCTTTGACGACCAGGGCGAAGGTTTCGAGCTCCTCAATCCGAACGTTGCCATAGGTCTTGCCGCCGTCCTGAGTTCCGAAACCGCCCGGATAATCAAATTTTTCTTCTTGCCCGCTCGTCTTGTGTATCGTTTTCGTCGAGGTGAGCAAATTCATGGCGGGCGTTTCGAAATTATAGTCGGTGAGAGCGACTTTGGGCGTATACACCTGATCCGTTCGAAACAGCGACCAGACGGAGGAATCCGCAACAACGCCTTCCGGAGAGGTGGCTGAGTAGGACACCTGCTTCTCGATGCACTCCTTTGCGGATGGAGTACGATCCACGATAGTCAGAGTATGCTTACCGTCGGCATGCTCGAAATAGTAGCTGATGCCTTCGTCTTCCAGCAGCCGCGAGATGAAGTTGAGATACGACTCCCGATACTGGACGCAGTATTCGCGAGGGGAATAGCTGCCGTTCAAAGACAATTTGTACTCAGAAATGCCGTTGGCCTTGAGCGTTTGCTCGACGATGTCGGGCACGGTCATGTTCTGAAAGATTTTGCAGTTCCAGCCAAGGGACAGGAACCAAATGCCTGGGACAAGGGTGCCCTCATAGGTGTACAGCCCGTTTCTGTCGTCGAACGCGCCCTGGCCGAAATCCCGGAAATGCCCATGGAAATAACGCGTTTCCGTATCGGAAATCGCGATAGAGACGGTAGCCGGCTTGCGAAGAACGTCATTCGCGACAATGGAACCGTTTACCGAATACAACTGAACCTTGAACTCAAAGGGTTCAGAGATGGCTTCCCGGCCCGTGAAGTTGGCGAGCAAGAGCGCATCCGGGCCAAGCGAGGTCGAAATGCGGATGGGGCGATTGCTTTGCGTGTAAGAGGGGCTGCCCAAATTAACCTCCGGCGTATTCGAACCGGCCATCTTCTCCGATGGTCACGCGAACGGATTCCGGCCGCTCTCCTTCCGCCATGGCCGAGAGTAGACGCTTTGAGAGTTCAGGCAGCAGCGTATTAGTAAGGATATTGTCTACATTGCGTGCGCCGCTTTCGACTTCGGTGCAGCGCTTTGCCACCTCATCGACCAAGGCGGTGTCATACGTCAGCGCCAGCCTATGCGTCTCTTGCAGGCGGCGCTGAATTTTGCCGAGCTTGAGACGAATGATATTTTTGAGCGCCTCATCACGTATTGGGAAGTAAGGGACGATAACCATGCGCCCGAGAAAAGCCGGCTTGAAAATCTTGTTTAACTCCGGCTTGAGCGCTTGAACCAGCCCCTCTGGCGCAGGCATGGTTTCGGGGTCCGCGCAGAACTTCATCAGCGTGTCGGTGGCGGCGTTCGAAGTCAGAATGATGATGCAATTCTTGAAGTCGATTTCGCGGCCTTCTCCGTCTTCCATACGGCCCTTATCGAACACCTGGAAGAATAACTCCAGCACATCGGGATGCGCCTTCTCCACCTCATCGAGCAGCACGACGGAGTAAGGCCGGCGGCGAACCGCTTCGGTCAGCACGCCACCTTCGCCGTAGCCCACGTATCCAGGAGGCGAACCCTTGAGCGTGGAAACGGTGTGCGCTTCCTGGAATTCGGACATATTGATGGTGATGACATTGCGTTCGCCGCCGTACAGGAGATCGGAAAGCGCGAGCGCCGTTTCGGTTTTGCCGACGCCGCTTGGCCCCACCAGAAGAAAGACGCCCACGGGTTTGTTGGGATCGTCCATACTGGCGCGAGAGGTCCGAATGCGCTGGCTAATCACGGATAACGCGTGATCCTGCCCGACGACGCGCCGGCCTAGATGCTCTTCCAGCGTGAGTACGGTGGACACTTCGTTCTTGAGCATTTTGCCGACAGGGATGCCGGTCCAGGCGGAGATTACTTCGCCGACAATGTTTGCGTCGACGCAAACACGGAGCAGCGGCAATTCTCCCTGGAGCGTGGCAAGTTCGGAATTTAGCTTGGCGAGCTCGCCCGACATTTCCTGCAGATCCGGCGCCACGGCGACAGCCGCGCCGGCCTGGCTCATGGCCGTAGCGCCACCGTTTGCCGGAGTAGCTACGGCATGCCCATTGGCGCTCGGGCCCGCGGCGGAAGAAGCCGCGTGCGCCTGCTCAAGCTGTACCCGGATCTCACGAATGCGGGAGACGAGTCCGGATTCTTTTTCCCAACGGGTGTTCAAGGACGCGAGCCGCTCCTCGGTATCGACTTTTTGGGCGGCGATGCGCTCCAGGCGCTCGGCATGGTTGCCGCCTACGGCTTGTTCCCGCTCGAGCACGCGAGTTTGCACGGCCAGATCGTCGAGCGTGCGGCGCGCGTCTTCAATGCGCCGGCGAAATAGAGTTTTGCCCGAGAGCTAAGCGCGCACAAGCGGTATCGAGCACACTCACGGCTTTATCGGGAAGCTGGCGGTCCGGCAAGTAGCGATGGGACAAGCGCACGGCAGCACTGAGACCCTCATCGAGAATCCGGACTTTATGGTGGTTTTCAAGAGCCGGAACAAGGCCGCGAAGCATCAGCTCGCATTGTGTTTCGCTCGGCTCATCCACCTTCACGGTCTGAAAGCGGCGAGTGAGCGCCGGGTCCTTTTCGAAATATTTCTTGTATTCGGACCAGGTGGTGGCGGCGATGGTTCGAAGTTCGCCGCGAGCGAGAGCCGGCTTCAGGAGGTTGGCCGCGTCGTTCTGACCGGCCTGTCCACCGGCGCCAATCATGGTGTGAGCTTCGTCGATGAACAGGATGATGGGCGAAGGTGAGGATTTGACCTCGTTGATGAGACCTTTGAGACGGCTCTCAAATTCACCTTTCACGCCAGCGCCCGCCTGTAACAGAGCAAGATCCAGAGTTCGGACGGTAACATTTTTCAGCGGCGGAGGAACATCGCCCTGAGCCACCCGAACTGCAAAGCCCTCGACGACCGCAGTTTTACCGACGCCCGCTTCGCCCACCAGTATGGGATTGTTCTGGCGGCGGCGAGTCAGGATATCGACTACCTGGCGGATCTCGACATCGCGCGCCAGAACCTGATCGATTTTGCCGGACTTGGCGTTCTCGGTGAGATTTACTGTGTATTGATCGAGATGCGGAGTTTGGCCGCTGCCCGCGGGCCTTGCGTGCTGGGCGTCTTCGCTCAGCGGCCGATTCCCTGGCCATCTCGCTCTCCTCTTGAGAAGCCGAAACGATAGAGGAGAAGTCCTTGCGAAGCGCAGCCGGGTCGATCTTATTAAATTCCTTGCTGACGTCGCGCATGAGACGCGCGAGCTCCTCGTCGGAAGCGAGTGCAACAACGGCGTACCCGGATCGAATCGATGTGGAACCGAATTCCAACGATCCAAAACTCCAGCGCCTCGGTGAACATCTTAAGCACGGTAGGGCTGATAGCAGGAGTGCGGGCGTTGCCGGACTTCAGCTTGTCGAGGCTGCGCGCCAGTTCGGCCGGCGAAGCGCGAAGGATCGACGCCAAAATGGCGCAGGATGAAGTGGAAGTCGGCTCCCGTGGCAGAGAGCAGTTTCGTGAGTACGTGTTCCACTTCCACGTCGTAGTGAGTGCGCGACAGGCAGAGGCCGGCGGCGCCTTCCACCGCGTTTCGGGTGGTGCTATTGAGCTTGCCGATGAGAGAACGCAAGTTGACTGTCACCGTTTAATTCTCCGCGAAGAGTAAGATTGTATCGCAAGGGTCGCGATTAAAGGACGGGGTGGATTTCATCCAGGTAAACCAGCCGAGTTGGATATGGCCGGGTTCATCACCGAGTTCACAGAGCGGGACGTGCTCCTGCTCGAGAATCAATTGCACTTCGTATTCCACATCGTTGCCCGAAAAAAAACGCACAATCGCCTGTAAGGGTGCAAAGCAGGTGGCTCCCGGCAGAAAGTCACGATAGCGTTCGGCGTCGAGCGGACCGATGCGGATACGCGCGCGCGACTGGCGGTCCCAGATTTCGTCGCCGGCGACAGCGCCAAAGCCGAGTTGTCGAGACTCCCCGCTACCGATGTCGAAGCAGCATTGATCGGTTTCGTCCAGGGAACGCCAAACGCCGACGAACTGCTCGATTTCCACCGGAACGTCGAAGTAGCCGGAGAGGATGGATTCCAGCGCAAAGGCGGAACGAGAGGACAATCCAAACAGGCCGCTGTAGTACAGAATGCTTTCATCGCGGATGACTTGGCGGGATTGCAAGGCGGGCAACCCGAGGCCGACCAGATCGAGCAGCCGGGAAGTCATCACGTCACTTCCTTCGCGCTCGTAGCCGATGGTGAAATGAGACCTTTCCCAGGCGCGATAGAAAAGCGAGATGATCCGATGATGGAAGATGTTCAGGAAATCGGAAAGGGCCGTGTCGTGCGCGCGAAGGCGCTCGGCGACAAGATCGGTGTAGTAGTTGGGCAGTAAACCGACAGGTCCGACCAGACCCATGAAGTTCACAGTCATGGAGGCCGGAGCGCCCGGAGGCCCGGATACAAGTTCTTGAATTGCACTAGCGGGAAAGGCGAGCGATGGATTGACGCCAAAGCGCACGGTTTCCTGGCGCGGATTGGCAAAATCGCCCACCGGCGAGCGATCGGGCTGCAACAATTCCAGCAGCCGCACCGCCTGAAAGAAATCATAGCTGTGGGGATTCGAAAACAGGCTGGCTGCGACTTCGGCCCACCTTACGACAGAATTTTCTTCCCCGACCGAGCTGGCCATTGCTTCAAAACTCCTTTCCGCTGGCGCGTGCGAACCACGAGTTGACTGAAGGAGTTGACGGAAGTATAGAGCGCGAGAAACACCTCCAGCACGGCGCCAAACGTATAGACCCCGGCGCCGACGAACTGCTCTTCATCGAGTTCCAGCTCGACGCGCGTGCCGCGCGCAAAGCTTACGCCTTGTTCAGAAAGCAGACGAGTGAAATGCGCCTGACTTTGGAGGGACAAGACACCATCGATTTGGCGATTACCGCCAATGGATTCAGCCAAGTTATTGAGCTTCAGGATTTCACGAAAGGCGTCGACGCCCTCACCGACGATCGAGAGATAGTTCAAAGAAAGCTGGGAGACGAGCCGCCACAATAACGAGGCACGGGCGGGCGGCAAGATAGGATCCGTCGGCTTCACCAAGCTGACTATGTGAGAGATCGGGCCGCCTCCCTCCAGTTGAAAATCTCCTTGCGCGTTTCCAAACGGAAGACGGCTGGGGAGGTCGCGGTTGGTACACATCAGGCGCAACGTGATGGTGTCCTGATCGGGCAGCACTTTGTTTCCTGTGAGGTCTGTGAACGCGATGTAGACGTCGGACCCCTTGTCGCTTCTCCAGGGAGAGGGCCGGCGGGAGATGTGCCAGAACGCGTTCGACCCGGAACGGCGCGAGTGCCGCCAAGAGTAGAAGGGTTCATAATCGACGACTTCAGAAGAACCACTCCTGCTACCGGCGACTTGATCGACGGAGAAAATATCGAATGCCTGATCGCGGCGAGCGTCGGGAACGACGCGATACTCGTATCGCTTCTGATCGAGCAGAATGGGTTCTGCAGTCTGATTGAAAAGATTTACGACGGGCGTACAGCCTAAACGGAAAGTGCTTTCCGACAGACCCAGTTCGATTGACTGTTTACGGTCGTTCCGTTCGAAATCGGAGATGAAAAATAACAGCTCGATCCGATTGCCGAATTCCGCTTCCGCGAGCCGCTCGAAGCCGGCTATATCGAGGAACAGGAACTTTTCGGGAAAAGTGAAGTACTCCTGCAACAGGCGATAGCCCCAGAAAGACCGCTTAGTGACGGGCATCATGCCCTCTTCGGGCGCGAAGCCCGCCTGACGGACGGAATCGGCAGGAAGCGTCACAACTTTTTTGGCGGGAGCCGAAAGATCACGCGCCACAACCTGAATGCAGTTATTCGTAAGCAGCTCAATCAGGGTGTGCGTGAGGCCGCCGTCGCCGAGGAGGAAGAAGCGAAGTGTTTTCAGATCGAGCTTGTTGAAAGAGATGTCTTGAAAACAGTGAAGCTCCAGGCGAAGCACTCCAACAGAATTCTGGGCGGGCAGCGGAGGACGCAGGCTATCGGACGATTTCCACGCAGCGGCGTGAACACGCAGCGGCCAAAGAGTGGTCTCAAAGCAGGTCCGGAACTTGCAGGCCATGCCGTTCACGGGGGCCGAGTACAGATAAGATCCCTGACGAAGATGGAGCCCGGTGGTGAGCTTCCCCTGGTCCGGATCCAGGTGGAATTGAACCACGGACATGGAAGGAGTGGGCCGGATGTAATGCGGATAGAGAATCGAAAAAAGAGATTCGACCACTTCCGGAAATTCGTCGTCTATTTTCAGATGTACGCGGGCGGCGAGAAACGCGAAAGCTTCGAGCATGCGCTCGACATGGGGATCTTCACATTTACCGGATTCCAATTGCAGACGCCCGGCGACTTTGGGGTAACGCTGGGCGAACTCGGCGCCGGTATGCCGCAGGAAGCTAAGCTCTCGCTCGTAATAGGAAAGAAGGTCGTCGCGCAAGCTACTGCTCCTTCACCTTATAAGCGCCGCGAGCGACTTCAAACACAGTGTCGAACGACAGTAGCTCCGGCAACGGATCGATTAGAAGCAAAGCATCGATGTGGAACTCAATGTACATCCGTTTACGCGTGACCCTGTCAGACGAAGTGACGCGTACATTGGCGAGGCGCGGCTCAAACTGGGCGATCGCGGTTTCCAATCCGCGCAGCAATCGTTGTCCGTCTTGCGGGCTCTCAAGCGACATGCTGGCGAGGTCGGGAATGCCGTATGTGTAAAGGGACTTTTTGAGCTCGACAAGGCCTGGGGGAGCTTCGTTGACCTTTACTGTGTTGAGCAGCCATTCAATATCGCGGCGCACCGAAGCGCGTAAACGCCGCAACGATTCCGCGCGGGTCAGGTGACCTTCGACCTGGCGCTCGGGATCGAGATCGATCAGGCGGTCGAGCAGTCCTTGCTGTACGGCGCGATCGTAGTCCGACTGCGGCATGGATTAGGAGGGGATCGCTTTCAGCGCGCGCACGGGATCGAGCTGGCAGAGGCGAGCGTATAGCTGTTTGCGGTTCAGCGCATCGGATCCGTTCGCATCCAGACAGCGAATGAGGAGGTCGAGGGGATAGGCGAGGGCTTCGCCGTGCTCCCAATCCTGAAGATGACGTTGATCGATCTCCGCGGCAAGCTGCTCGAGAATCGGCACCGCGATGTCCTGGAGGCCGCCGACCATCAAGAGGTGAGCTAGTTGAGTACGGCGGCGAAAGCGGCCGCGTCCGGAGCGCTCGGATGCCAACTGCTTTGAAATGATCTCAACCGCTTCCGCCGGCCGGCTGGAGCGGGCCGCCGCGAGGGCATCGTCGAAGATGTCCTTGCCGGCGGGGTATTCGTCGGGTTCGAGCTCCGGCGGTTTTGCTTCCGTGTCCATCCGCTGCGGGACTTGCGGAACAACCTGCTGAACAGGTTGGGGCACAAGCGGAGCAGCGATCGCCGGGGCGGCGATGGGCTGGCCTGACAATACCGCATCCATGATCCAGGTCCGGGTCTCCGGGTTCGCGACGGGTGTGTCGTCGGTCATGGTTTGGTCGAGCAAGCCGGGCAACTCCTCCAACAAGGAACGCAAAGCGCTGCATATGGAGTTCCCGATCAGAGCGTAATACTCGCCCTTCTTCTCAAGAGCCTGGACCGTGTAACGCTGCAGGTCGAGCCAGGCGCGCCCGCACGGCAGCTCCATGGCGTTCTCCGTCACATTGAGGACAGCATCCCAAGCGGAAGAGACAAAGTGTCCTTTCAATTCGGCGCGCAGCTCCGTCGGAGGCGCCTGCAGCATGGCTGGTTCAATGGCTGGGGCTTTCGCTCTTAACTCTCCCCACCGGAAGGCGCGAATCATCAGAAAAGCGGACGTGTCGAAAATCGTCTTTTCGCGGAGATAACGGCAGATCGCGCCGGTACGGCGGACCGCGTCTTCTAAGCCGGAAGGCTCTACGCCGGAGCTGACCGGCGCTGCCGCCGGAGGAGGCGGAGCAGCAACAGGCGCGGTAACTGCTACCGTTACCGCGACAGGATTTGCGACGGGCACGACCACAACCGGCGGCGGAGGAGCAGCGGCCGGAGCGGGAGCTATCTTGCTCTGGAAAATACGTATCTGCTGGGCGATGCTCTCCAGCATCGAGCGAGTTTTGAGAAAGCTCGGCGAGTCCTTGCCAAACTTCGCATCACAAACGCTCGTCAACCCTTCCAACTTCTCCAGAGCGGACTTAAGCGACTCTTGAATGTTTTCGTAGAACTCAGGGGAGGTGCCGGCCACCGCGGCGTCAAACTCCTCAGCAGTGGGTTTGCCTTCCTTGATCGCCTGTTGACGAGCCTGCTGCTTTTCCTCTGTAGTAGCATCCTGCTCGTAGCCGACCAGGCGCGATTGCTTGCATTGCACGAAACTCAGTCCGTTCGACGTGATGGGCAAGAAGGAGAGCGGCTGTTCGAGCTTTGTGCCGAGCCAGTCGAGCGGCGCTACCCGCAGCTCGAGGTCGCCATCTTCGATCTCCGGATAGAGCGTATCCCAGAACTGTTCGAGCAATTGGGCAAGGAACTCGAAAGATGGCGGGATGATCGCGAAACCTTCGCGGCGGATGTGGGCGTCGACGAGCCAAACGGCAATCCAAAGATCTTTGCCGCGGGTGGCGAGGAGGTCGCCGGCGAGTTTGATGACTTGAGGATAGTCGGCAGTCTTAAGAGCAGTTTTCCATTCGCCCTGAGCTACGTCCAAATCCTCACGCCGGGCTTCTTTGATAGCCTCCGTTTTGGGGTCGTAGCGCAGGTTGACGCCGCTGGGATTGGCGCCCGGCACTGGAGTTAGGAGATCGTCGCGCAGAGGCATGGAATACAAAACCTACGCGGCGGTTTCTGCGAATTTCAGCTCCCGAACATCGAGCATTGCAATCGCTTCTTCATCATCGAGGAGGAGAAGCTTCTGACCGAACGGGATCAACTGGCCGCCTTCCTGTTTCCAGTCCGTTACCCGTCCGAGTTTGACTTCATCCGATTCATGGCGCCAACTGAAGGGCGAAAGAATCGGAATGAGCACTTCTCCGAAGTCCTGCCCTTTGAAGGTAGGACCCGTTTGCACGGTGGCAGCCGCCCACAAAGTATCCCGTAGGAATTTAGGAGCTTGCATATGAATACTCCCGATGTGTTCGAACGGCAGCCAAACGTATTCGCCGGCCACAAACATTTCCAGCCGCGGCCCGATTCGCGGATCGAGGTCTTCAATACTGCGGAAGGGTTTGCCGTTCAGCGTTCCGGAGCGCGCCGGCGCCGAGACAGCCTGGGCTCCCGGCATATTGGCCGGACTCGAAGAAAGCCTGCCTTTGCCGTTCGGCCACTAACGCGGAACGGTAAAGCAGCGCTCCGAATTCCGCGTCCTGGCTGGCTTGCGTAAGCACGTTCAATTGCTTCTCCCCCCGGTCATACTGACCGGCGAAACATAGCAACTCAAAGAGGAAAGTACGGCGCCTGCTGTCGGCGGGATGATTGCGAACTTCCGCAGTAAGCGCCTGTATCGCCTCGCCCAACTTACCCGAGCGGACGAGTTCGTCTGGACTCATGGAAGACTACAACCACTATCCCTTGGCGTCGACGTTCTTGATCTGGCTCCACTGAGCTGAATTCAGAGTTCCCTGCGTACCATCCGGCTTTTGAGGCGTGTAGTTGACGGTGACGCCGCCGAATGCAAAACTCACAGATTCCGTGGGAGTATCGTCGCCGCCGCTCGAACCGCTCCACTGAACGCTTTCCACCATCACTTCGGTGAATTCGTATTTGATGTAAGTCACCTGCTTGCCGCCGGACTTGCGGAGTTCGACGGTAGCGTTCGGGTAGTGAGTCCCTTTGCAACAGGCACTGAAAAGGACCGGCGAGGCATTGTCGGTCTTCTTCATGATGTTGAAAGAGCTAAGCGAGACTTTGCCGGCGCCCATTCCTCCCGATTGCGATCCGACTGTCACCGGATTGCTTGCGCCCCAGCTGAAGCTGTACACCTCAAAAGCCTTATTGGCCGATTGAGCAGAGTCGGTGGTTTCCCCTTCGATCGGTGGAGAACCGCCTTTAAAATACATGAACGCATCAAATGCCATCTAGAGTCCCCTTTCTCTTTCGAAATCTTTTTGTGATACGAAGCTCGGTCTTGAGGGCGAGCCATTATTCTCTTTGCAAGCCCGCTGCCAGACGGCGCGCGGCGAATGACGCACTCAACCCGACGACGTCAGGCCGCCGCTTGTGGCAGGTCCGCTACCAGCCGCATGGAAACGGTTAATTCATCCAGTTGGAAGTGGGGCTTCATGAAAGCGACGGCGCGATAAGCGCCCGGTTTTCCCGGCACTTCCATGACATCGACGCGCGCTTCCGATAGCGGGTGCTTCGCCTTGAGCGTGGCAGTCGCGCGTTGCGGTATCCACCACATATTGCGAAATCCAGCGATTCAGGAACGCTTCGCATTCGCCGCGGGTCATGTAGCTGCCGATCTTGTCGCGCATCATCGCTTTCAGATAATGGGCGAAGCGAGAAACACGCCAGGATATAACTGAGGTTGGTTGAGAGGCGGGCGTTGGCGTTCGCCGCGTCCGTGTCGTACTGCTTGGCTTTCTGGCAGGTCTGGACGCTGAAGAACGCCGCGTAATCCGTGTTCTTGCAGTGGACCAGCGGCACGAAACCCAAGTCGGCGAGTTCTTTCTCGCGGCGGTCCGTGATAGCGACTTCGGTGGGCACTTCATGGCCACGTCGCCTTCGTCGGTGGCGAAATTGTGGACCGTGAGGCCTTCCACTTTGCCGCCGCCTTCTACGCCGCGGATGGTGGCGCACCAGTTGTAGCGAGCGAACGATTCGGTGATGCGGGAAGCCAGCGCCCACGCCGCATTGCCCCACAGATATTTGCTGTGATCGGCTCCGTCTACCGCCTCTTCGTAATCGAACTCCTCCACGGGACGCGTTTCCTTGCCGTACGGATCGCGCATCAGGATGTGGGGCAGCGTGAGCGCGACGTAGCGGGAGTCGTCCGAATTGCCGGAAGCTCTTCCACTTGGCGTACTCGGTGGTGTCGAAAATCTTCGGACAGATCGCGCGGCGCGCCCAGATTCGCTGAAGCTGTCCAGATTGAACATGTTCGGCGGAGCTGGCCGCGATGAAGGGCGCGTGCGCGGCAGCAGCGACTTGCGAAACCTTTTCGAGCAGTTCCATATCTTCGGGCGCTTTGCCGAATTCGTAGTCGCCGACCAGCGCGCCGAAAGGATGTCCGCCGAAAACGCCGAATTCTTCTTCGTAGACCTTCTTGAACATCGCGCTCTGGTCGAACTCGGAGGCGCGCTGCAGATCGCGGAGCAAGTCTTTCTTGGAGGCAGTTGAAGACCTTGATCTTGAGCATCTCGCTGGTTTCGGTGTTCGAGACCAGGTACTTCAGGCCGCGCCAGGTTGCTTCCAGCTTCTGGAAGGCGGGGTTGTGCATCACCTCGTTCAATTGCAGCGAGATCAGATGATCGATCTGCGCGATGCGCGCGTTGATCATCGCTCCGAGTCGCGCGACAGGGCCATGGAGCCGTCCAGGAATTGCGCGACGAATTCCTTGACCAGATCCTTGCCCCGAACCCGGGATTCGGCATCGCGGCCGACGCGGCCTTCTTCGACGATCTGATCGAGAAGACCTTTTTCCGTCTCGACGGTCGACGCCCCGGCGCTTGCCGGAGTCTTTACACCAACACTACTCATTGCCTTCTCCCTTCGCTTGCACTTCGGACTTCAAGCTGATCCAGCTTTTCAGTATTTCGCAGCGTCTCCTGGAGGATCTCGTCCAGCTTGTCGTTGCCCTGCAAGCGTGCCCCGCAGATCGGAAAGCTTGGTTCGCAGGTCCAGCAATTCTTTTAGCGGTTTGATCTGCCGGGCGACCTTGGCGGGCTCGAAATCTTCCAGCGACTGAAAGTGCAGGTCTACGCCGAGTTGTCCCGCATCCGGGTCTTCACTCAACTTGTTCTCCACTTTAAACTGAAGGTGCGGCTTCATCGCGGCGAGGACGCTATCGAAATTGTCAGGCCCGATTTCGACAAACTTGCGATCCTTCAGCCTGGGCAAGCGGCTCCTCCGGCATTCCGGTAAAATCGCCGAAAACGCCCATGACGAAGGGCAGTTCCTTCTTTTCGATCGCGCCGCCGGTTTCCACATCATAGGTAATGTGTACGCGAGGCGAGCGAACGCGGTCTAATTTGTGCTGTAAGCTTTCAGGCACGATGACAACTCCAAACGGACGCAGGATTTACAGATTTGCAGATCAACCGCGCGGACAAGGGCGGCGCCTTCCCGGTCTGAGAAGGGACGCATACATTCCTCAGATTCAATGGGTGGAACACAGATTTTGCGGCGATCAGAAACTTAGCATATATTTAAAGCCACCGCGCGTCAACAACAAAACGCGAATAAGTTCCGTAAATTTCCGGCGAATCCCTTTAGATCGTGGTATTTCCAAGTAGTTGCCGCACTAGGTGGAACCTTAGCGAGGCGCTCCGATTGTAGGAGTTCCCGCTTCGAACTCCATCAGGAAGTAAAATTGTGACATTTTGGCGGGCGTTGGATCGCGGAGTCCGGCGGATCAGTGTGAAATCATCGGAGATGTCGGCCCGGTGCGGAGTTGGACGGGCGAAAATACTCGGTAGCGATGGGCATCCACATCGGCGACACGATCGGTGATTATCAGGTCCTGCGCGCGCTAGGCGCGGGTGGGATGGGCGCCGTTTTTGAAGTTCGGCACCTGATTTCAGATCGGGCGGAGGCGATGAAAGTCCTGCTCCCCAATCTGGAAGAAAATCGCGATTTGGCGGAGCGATTCCTCCGCGAGATCAGATTGCAGGCCAGCCTTTCCCATCCCGGCATCGCCACGCTTCATACTGCGTTACGTCACAATAACCAGCTTCTGATGATTATGGAGTACGTCGAAGGCGAGAGTCTCGATGTATTGCTGCGGCGCCAGGGCATAGATCTTGCCACCGCTCTCGACATTCTCATTCAATTGCTCAACGCTCTCGCTTACGCCCACTCACGCGGGGTTATCCATCGGGACATCAAACCAGCGAACGTCATGCTCGTGGCCGGAACAAGAGTGAAATTAGTGGATTTCGGAATCGCCCGTCCGTTCTCGGATTCGCAACTCACTCAGACCGGTTTTGCAATAGGCTCGCTTCACTACATGTCCCCCGAGCAACTTCGCGGGCTCGCTATTGACGGCCGGACGGATCTCTATTCCGCCGCCGTCATGTTATATGAGATGACGACCGGGACGCGGCCGTTTTCGGGCGAAGATCCGTACGCCATCATGAAGGCGCAAATGGAGCAAGAGCCGTCGCCTCCGGAGTCGCTGAATCCTTTGATTTCGCGGCCATTGAGCTTGACCATGAGCCGCGCTCTTTGCAAAGAGCCGGCCCGGCGCTTCCAGCGAGCGGAAGAATTCGCTGAGGCGCTCGAAGCAGTTCGGGCCACCCTTGCGCATGCGCACACGCCGATACGCAACAACTCGACATCTTCGCCTCCGACCGCTCCGAAGTCCAGTTCGTCAAAGCCGGCCGTGAGTGTATTCGAGCCGAACAGCATCGAACGGCTTACGCACGCACTGGCGATCGCTATCGGGCCAATGGCCAAAGTGCTGGTTTCGAGAGCAGCCAAAACCGCCGCATCTTGGGACGATCTCTACAACACGCTCGCGGCGGAAGTGCCCCCGGGTCCAGAACGAGACAGATTCTTAGCTGCCCGCCGGTCTATCGTCCTCGGCCGACAATAATTTCATTGCTCGCTGCAAACTCCGAAGCATGCGGTTGAACGATGCCGCCAAAATCGAAATTTCGTCCTTTCCTCGCACCGGCAGTTCGTCTACCGTCAGCCGTCCTTTACTGATTTCATCGGCTGTTCTTGCCAGCCGCGAGACGGGACGAACCACCGTCACGATAAGTAACAGATCGAGAACGATCAGAGTGAAAGCGCTCAGTAGAACCAAGTCCACAACCAGGCCGGTCAACGCGTGATCCGCGCTTTTGGTCACAACGCTCTCAGGCACGGAGACAATTTGCGCTCCCACAGTTTCGTGCAGTTTCCAACCGAATCCATTGTCGGGTCCATACTGATCTACTACCGCTCGGGGGGCGTGCCGGGCGGTGTCGTGGCACTCCAGGCACGCAGCGTCGTTGATCGTAATGGGCCGCGCCATATAGAGGGAGCGCCCGTTTGGCGTGTCCCGTTCCCCGACGGTCTGCTTCTCAGCCGGATGGCTGCGAAATCGATTTACAATATCCGCCTCCCAATCCGTGGCGCGATCCCGCAGGTTGGTTGGGTTCAGCGTCGCTTCTTTATAGCTGTAATCCGGATTCTGCAACTGCAAGCGATGGAAGATGTCGGTGGCGGCAAAGGCGGGAACGGTCTGAGGCAAAAACTGATCGCTTACTCTGGCGCGATGGATGAGAAGCGGTTTGATCTCCTGGCTGGTGTAGTCGCGCATCGCGAGTGTAGCCTGCATCATCAGGCGCGCTCGTTCCTCGATCTCGCGCTTGGCGCTCTCTTGCAGAAAGCGCTGCGCCAGCAGGGACGCGACAACCAAGCCAATACCAAAAGCGCACAGAAAGATCAGGTTGAATTTTACGAGCAGCTTCATTTACGCATCTCGAAGCTTACCGCAGATCGGTTCCGGCTTGAGGCTATTTACTTTGAGTCGTTGCGGCCGAGGAACCAATGGAATTGGCGAGTGTGACGGATACGGATCCGGGCGCAGCCGGATCGCCGCTATACGTAAGCGGAACTGACAAATGGAAACTTCCCGCCGTGGGGCGTCGAAAACCATTGCGTCGCGATTTGACCGAGCGATATGTTGTTGGACGTCGTGGTTCTGGTAGGCTGGCGCTTTGCGATGAACATGGCCTGCCAACTAAACGTTCGCGACGCCAATCGCTTTCAATATCGGCGCGGCGCAATCCTCACATGAATACCACCAGCTGACCAGGTCGCCATGTCTTTGCTGCGCCTGATATATGATCTGCTTGTCGCATGAATACGTGCCGGGCAGGCAAAAGGTCTTAGGAACGTTGAGCTGACATTTGAAGCCAGCGACTCGCACGTGATCAGTATTCGCCTGGGATAGTCGCTCAAGACGGTTGAAGGGTTCTTCCATGCCTTACTTCAGCACAGGCATCGTCAGAAGGAACCCGGATTAGCATTGGATGAATGCCCGAGCTTAGGAACATCAAAACATGGACCGAGCATCTGGGCCACTCCAAGCTGCGCTCATTCACGGATATTGAAGGCCACTTTTGGCTAGAGCAGAATTCCGCGAAGGCATCGAAATGGGCGAAGTTTGCGCGCGAGGGCCACGAGGTGGCATGGGAGTTCGATGGCCCAGGCGGAGCTTACACCGGGCGGATGCAAATTGACGGCGAGATATATACGCCGTCGGAGGCGACGAAGAAATTCTTGAAGGCGAAACAGAAATAACCCGTAGAGGGTTAGGAAGCGGTTGCCGGAGAACTCCGATCGTAGCACAACATCAGCGTGAATCCCGTGGCCTTTTAGTCGGGCGAAACCAAGCTTTAGGGCAAGAAAATCAGCAAAGTGGATAAGCATTGGGCAGCTAGCGTTCACGCTATTCGCCCCTTCATCGGGGCCGCCGTGGGTTGGCGGTTCGCCAGTCCACCTGCCATAGGGCGCTAACCATCAATAACTGTAATTGTCGAAGGTAAAGTGACCCGAAGTTTCGAGGAAAATACGATCAGCAGGCACTTTCATATTAACTCGCAATATTGGGAAAGCTATTTCTGATTGTGATTGTGGCCGATCTAGTTCAAGTGCGGTGCCAGGATCCCCTCGGGGCCGTAGATCTGCACAATGGTGATGTGATTCAGGGTATGCTTCCATTCAACGATGGCAAAGGGTCTCGTCTCCTCACCGATGTACAGTTCTTGTCTGAACAATCGCCACCATGTAGCCTGCGCTTGCCGGCGGATTCGGCCACGATCGGCTCGTTTGAGAGGAGTTTCATCATACCCAAATGCTTGGATGTCACTACCAATTCCCTTGATTAGGGTTTCTACCATTGCGAACGTCCTCCTATTTGGAAGACCAGGAGATTGGCCAGACACCGTCACGCGTTCCCGTATCGCAACCGGACGAGGCGTCTTGCCGTCGGCGAGTCTGACCGAATATGTCACAACTGCTAGCGCGCCTACAAATCGCTCCACGCACTTGCTCGTCATTTCGCCGGCGGACGAATAACAAAGTTCCTTTCCCGCGGCAACGTCGCTAGAAAACGCCAGGCGCCGTCCCAGATATGGGTCGAAGAAGGCTACATTCATCTCGATCGAGTAGCCTTTCGTTGCAAAACCGTATCTAACATTCTGTTCACCCTGCGATCTTGCGTTTGCAGCTACGTTAAGGAGCAGCAGGCATCCAAAAAATATTTTCATTTCGATCTCACCTCTCGAGGCGGGATCGAGTATTGGTCAGCTGAAGATACCGTTCAATGGACCGGCAATTGATTAAAGGCGACTTGCAGGTGAAACGCGTACGGGATTTCTATAGTCAGCCAAGACGGTGATATCTAAGGCCTTATCAACCGAAATGAACTCTTGGCGAGAAGTGGGTCCGGTGTTACAATCCACACTACGCTGAGGTGCTGCGATGGATTCCCGCGCGCGGATCGCGACAACCTTCCGTTTCGGCCTGTTCGAAGCGGATCTGGCCACCGGCGAGTTGCGGAAGAATGGCCGCAGGGTCAAGCTACAGGAACAGCCTTTTCATGTCCTGGCTCTGTTGGTTCAGCGTGCTGGCCAAATTGTGCAACGGGAGGAACTGCAAAAGGCCCTCTGGCCAGCCGATACTTTCGTTGAATTTGACCAAGCCGTCAATACGGCGATCAAGAAGATTCGTCAAGCGCTCGGCGATTCCGCTGAAAATCCGCGGTTCGTTGAGACGCTGCCACGCAAAGGCTATCGTTTTATCGCTCCTATCGCCACCACCGAGGCCTCGGCTGCGGTTCCGATTTCAGTGCAGCCGTTTCCTCAACGAGCGCGTTTGCCCTGGCTCCGTGCATTTACGATCATAGGGCTGATTACAGCCCCGGCGGTTTGGCTTATTGGCAAACGAACTATTCCTCTGCCGAAGTCCGATATGCCTGTTCCGTTGACGACCTATCCAGGGGCGGAGTCACAGGCCAGCTTTTCTCCCGATGGCAATCAGGTGGCCTTCGTTTGGAATGGAAAAAAGCAAGACAACTTCGATGTTTACGCGAAACTCATCGGTTCGGATAGCTTGTTGCGACTAACTACTGATCCGGCTCTTGATTTCAAGCCTGCCTGGTCGCCAGATGGCCGCTCTATTGCGTTCTTGCGCAAAATAGGTCCGGACCGGACAGATGTCTTCTTGATCCCGGCAATCGGAGGCACCGAGCGCAAGCTGGCCGAAATTAATTGCTGCCAAGCCGGAGTCGGTTTGAGTTGGTCGCCGGATGGCAAGTGGCTAGCAACCGTAGATCGGGATGATTCCGCTTCCGGACAGCGGTTGGTTCGGCTCTCGCCTGAGGATGGCCAAAAACGGCGCCTCACATCATCGCCGAATAGCGCGGTCAATGACGTAGAGCCAGCATTCTCACCGAACGGGCGGACGTTGGCGTTCGTACGCAGGCGGAGTCCGGGTTCATTTTTAGGGCAGATCTTCGTGCTTACCCTGTCGCCCACTGGTTACCCAGAACGAGCACCCCTGCAGGTGACCTTCCGCAACGAGTGGATTGGGTCGCCCGAATGGACCACGGATGGCCGAGAGGTCCTTTTCTCGGCCGGTAAAGGGAATAGCTGGCTCTGGAGGTTGCATTTCCCTCTTGCCGGTGAGCCGGAACGATTGGTGGCGCTCGGCGACGCCGCTGGAGATCCAACGGTCTCACAAAAGTTGCGCCGTCTGGTCTACACGCGATTCATCTACCAAGTGAATACCTGGAGGACTGACGTGCGTGCTCCGGGCGGGAGAGCGAATCCACCTGTGAGACTGTTGTCGTCAACCAGGATGGACTACAACGCCCAATATTCTCCAGATGGCAGGCGGATAGCCTTTCACTCCACGCGCTCGGGACTCCCGGCAATCTGGACCTGCGATAGTGATGGATCGAACGCGAAGCAGTTGACGTTTTTGGATGCTCCTATGACAGGAAGCCCTCGATGGTCGCCGAGTGGTGATCGTATCGTTTTCGATTCAAATCTAGGCGGCCAGTATGAAATCTATACAATCAGCGCAGATGGCGGCAAGCCACAGCGTCTGACATTCAATCCTTCAGATGATGGAGTCGCGAGTTGGTCGAGAGATGGGAAATCGATCTACTTCGCGTCCCGCCGCAGCGGTGACTGGCAGGTGTGGAAGATAGCGGCCGAAGGTGGCGAACCCGTTCGAGTGACTCATCATGGGGGATACGTCGCTTTCGAATCTCCTGACGGGCGCTACGTGTATTACTCAAAAGGGACTGCCCAAACAAGTCTCTGGCGAGTACCGGTAGAGGGCGGCGAGGAACGGCAAGTACTTGCGTCCATCATTTGGCAAAACTTTGCGGTGACATCCGATGGCGTCTTTTTCATCCCGGGTTATGGAAACGAATACCGAACCATACGATTTTTTAGTTTTTTGACCGGCGCCATCACGATTGTGGCATCGATAGAGAAGCCCCCTGAAATTGGTCTGTCTTTATCTCCTGATGGGCGGCAAATTTTGTATTCACAGGTTGAACAGGACAACAGCGATCTGATGCTGGTGGAGAATTTTCGCTAATGCTGAGCTCGAATATCGATTGGGGCATGTGCTGCGCCGAGAGTCTTAAACTCCATAGATTCCATGTTGCGTATGAATTGATTAGAGTCCCGATGTTCCATCCTCGTGGAAACATCATGGCGTATCCGTTTGGGTGATACTTTTACATTCGACAATTCCCCTTTTCGAAGGTAATCCGAACACTCCCGCTGATATGCCTCCAGCAGAAATCGGTCTGCGCGTTTCTAGGCAGCGCCTGGAGTCTTGTCTGGCGGCTCGTAGCAGGCGCTTCTGAGTGACGAACTCGTCGAGACGCGCATCCAGGATTGTCTGAGCTTGAGGACTTAACCTGCCGCATGTCCTGCCATCAACATTCCGTCCTCACGATTCCTATTTCTAGCCCGTAACTCAAATGGATAGAGATTGCAGGTGGCGATTCAGCGTTGGGGGGCAATAGCGAAGCCACTGTCCACCTTCTTGCCCACCCCATAAGCGCCTTTCGGTCTCTCTGCGCTGCTTTTGGAGCGCTCTAATCCTTTTTAGGTCGTTCTCTCACGCGCCGTTTTCTGTAAGTTGCTGGAGGCGCGGGGCGGGATCGAACCGCCGAATAAAGGTTTTGCAGACCTCTGCCTTACCACTTGGCTACCGCGCCGGCGGGGTTTGGAATCTCTTCGCAACATAGCACAAGACGGCGCGGACGGAAGCTGGAATTGTCGTGCGGCTATTCGATCCGGATGCCGCCCGAATCCACGCGCACATGGACCAGCGGTCCGCCGCCGCGAACTTTTCCGTCTACATGATGGCGCGAGAATTCGCTGCGCACGGTCATTTCGGGAACTGAGATATTGCCGCTTTCGGCTCCCGCGCTGACGTCGTAACCGGCGCCGGGCGCAAGCCGGACGGTGATACCTCCGGAATCCGCCTTGGCGCGAATGGGCGCGGGTTTGGTCTGCACCAGGCGAATGCTGCCGGAGTCCGCTTGCGCGTCAATGCCGCCCGCAATATCAATCGCGTCGATTCCGCCCGAGTCGACATGCGCGGTTACAGAACCGCCGATGTGGCCGAGACGAATGCCGCCGGAATCGGCGCTAGCGCGAACTTCCGAAGCGACGTCGCGCACTTCGATGCCGCCGGAGTCGGTATGGCAATCGACCGGACCGTGGATTCCGTCCGCGTGGATGCCGCCGGAATCGGCGCGGGCGCGCAGTTGCGTGCCGGGCGGCGTCGAAATCTCCAGACGCATGGAAACGCCACGCAGCAAATCGCGGCCGTGGACATATCCGATGCGGATGCGATTGCCGGTCTGCTCAATCGGGGGATTACGCTCCAATTCGCGGATGTGGGCTTCGGCATCATTGAAATCGAACCAGCCGTGCTGGGCTTTGAGAATCGCATGGACGCGCACGGAACCGGCGGGGCCCGGCATCACGGTAATTCCGCCCGAATCGGTCACCACGTCCAGATCGACCAGACCGCTAACCGTGAGAGTTTTTTCGAACGATCCCCGTTCGTCCGCGGAAAGAACACCTGCGGCCAGGATCAGGGCCGCAATAGCCGGTGCGAAACTTTTCATGCGCTTTGCTCCTTACGCTCTTCTCACCCATTACGGGAAAGCGCCACGAATTGTTCCAAGATTTGCTATTGGCGATTAGCCACGGCCGACAAACGGCATTTTAGTTGCCATCACGGTCATGAACTGCACGTTCGTATCGAGCGGCAGGTTGGCCATGTAGACCACCGCATCGGCGACGTGCCGCACGTCCATGCGCGGTTCCACCAGCGTGGTCCCGTTCGCTTGCGGAACACCGGCCATCATTCTCTCGGTCATTTCGGTGGCGGCGTTGCCGATGTCGATTTGGCCGCACGCGATGCCGTTCTTGCGGCCGTCGAGCGAAAGGCTTTTGGTTAAGCCGGTAATCGCGTGCTTGCTGGCGGTGTAAGGCGCGGAGTTGGGGCGGGGTGCATGCGCGGAAATCGATCCGTTGTTGATGATGCGTCCGCCGCGCGGGGTTTGCGCCTTCATGAGCTTGATGGCCGCTTGTGCGCACAGGAAAGCGCCGGTTAGATTGACGTTCACAACCGCGTTCCATTGCTCGAAAGTCAAGTCTTCCAGAGGAATCGCCGGCGCGCCCGTGCCGGCGTTGTTGAACAGAACGTCGAGCCGCCCGAAAATTTCTTCCGTCTTCGCGAACAGCGCGGCCACCGATTCCGGTACCGTCACGTCAGTGGGCACAACCAACATGTGGCCGCCCGGGGTGAGCGCCTTGCCGGCGGTGACCTCGAGCTCAGCTTTCCTTCGTCCCGCGAGGACGACTGAATAGCCAGCCTGGTGCAGCCCGAGAGCGACTCCGCGCCCGATGCCGCTGCCGGCGCCCGTGACTAAAGCAATTTTGGTCAAACTAGTTTCGTGATGACGTTGCCGGCAACATCGGTCAGACGGAAATCGCGTCCCTGGAACTTGTAAGTGAGCTTAGTATGGTCGATCCCCATCTGGTTCAGAATTGTAGCGTGTAAGTCGTGGACGTCCACCGGATCTTCGGCGATGTTATAGCCTAGGTCGTCTGTTTTTCCGAAAGTAATACCGGGCTTGAAACCGCCACCGGCTACCCACATCGAGAAGGCGCGCGGGTGATGATCGCGGCCGAGGAATTTCGATTTATTGCGCGCTTCATTCATGGGAGTGCGCCCGAATTCCCCGCCCCACACAACGATCGTGCTGTCGAGAAGCCCGTGCTGCTTCAAATCCTGGACTAACGCCGCCGCGGCTTGATCGGTCTCCTGGCAAAGAGACGGCAGACGATTCACAATATCGTCATGGCTGCCCGTTCCGTGGTTATCCCAACCGCGGTGATAGAGCTGTACGAAGCGCACGCCGCGCTCAACTAGCCTGCGGGCAAGAAGACAATTGTTGGCGAACGATTTCTTGCCGGGCTGGGTGCCGTACAGCTCGTGGACCGACGCGGGTTCCTTCGAAATATCCACCAGCTCGGGAACGCTCGATTGCATGCGATACGCCATTTCATACGAGGCGATGCGAGTGAGAATTTCGGGATCTCCGTTGCTTGCCAAATGCTCTTCATTCAGAGTTTTGAGCAGGTCGAGCGATTCACGCCGCGTCTTCTCGGACACGCCTTCCGGATTAGTCAAAAACAGAACAGGATCGCCTTGCGACCGGAACTCCACGCCTTGGTAGACCGACGGCAGGAAACCGCCGCCCCAGCATGCTTTGCCGCCGTCCGGCTGATTTTCGCCGGAGATCAGGACCACAAATCCAGGCAGGTCTTTGCACTCGCTTCCCAAGCCGTAGGTCATCCACGAACCCATGCTCGGGCGGCCGATGATCTGGAAACCGGTGTTCATGAAAATCTGCGCGGGCGCGTGATTGAATTGCGTAGTGTGCAGGGAACGGATGATGCTTACGTCGTCCGCAACATTTTTCAGGTGCGGCAGTAGCTCCGATATTTCGGCTCCGGACTTGCCGCATCGTCCAAACTCGAATGGTGAGCCGAGAAGGCGCGGCGTGCCTTTGATGAAAGCGAAGCGTTCGCCTTTTGTCAGTTCCGCGGGAACGTTCTGGCCGTCGTACTTCTGAAGCATCGGCTTTGGATCGAGGAGATCGACTTGCGACGGAGCGCCCGCCATGAAGAGATAGATGACGCTCTTAGCTTTGGCCGGAAACATCGGCGGCCTGGCAGCCATTGGATTGGTGGCGCCAGATTCCGACGGGGCCGCCAACAGGGAATCGTTGAACAGGCCGGTTAGCGCTGCCGCGCCAATACCGAAGCCGGATTGCCGGAAAAAATGGCGCCGTGTGGCGGCCTGCAGTAATTCGTTGGAAACGCGATCTGGAAGAAACTTCATCGCATTACTCCTTGGTTATCGCCTCGTCGGTGTTCATCAGAACGTTCGCGACCATTGTCATTGCCGCGAGTTCGTCGCTCGCCGAATGGCTCGCTTGAGCGTCGTAGAATTTTAAGACTTTTTCCAGCTCCGTTTGCGACGGCTTACGCGATACCGTGAGCAGGAAACCGTAACGGATGCGATCCGCGGGGGTTGCGCCGCCTTCCTCCATCATTCGCTTTGCCATCCCGCGGGCGGCGGCGAAGAAATACGGATCGTTCAGGCTGGTCAGGGCCTGCAGCGGCGTATTCGTCCTTACGCGGCGGACGGTGCAAAACTCGCGGCTCGGCGCATCGTATGTCGAAAGGCTGGGATACGGAGCGCTGCGCCGCATAAACGTATAAATCGAGCGGCGGAATCGATCTTCGCCTGCGCTTTCGATCCACTTGTCATCGTTATACGGTATATCCCAAACGCCTTCGGGCTGGTACGGGAATACGCCGGGGCCATACATTTTCGCGCTGAGAAGCCCGCCTTCGGCAAGCGCCATGTCGTGTACCATCTCGGCTTCCACTCGAAAACGCGGTCCCCGCGCGTAGAGCTTATTGTAAGGATCGCGCGCGGTTAATTCCGGCGTGACATGCGAATCCTCGCGGTAGGCCGCGGAGGTCACCATCAAGCGCTGGATCTTTTTCATGCTCCAGCCGTTTTGCATGAATTCGGTGGCCAGCCAATCGAGCAGTTCGGGATGAGTGGGCGGATCGCCTTGCGTGCCGAAATCCTCGCTGGTTTCGACGAGACCGTGGCCGAACAATGTCTCCCAAAAATGATTCACCGTCACGCGGGCGGTTAAGGGATTATCGTCGCTCACCAGCCACTGAGCCAAACCGAGCCGGTTGGGCATGGCATCTTTCGGCAGAGTGCCCAGCGCGGAAGGAATGTCGGCATACACCAATTCGCCTTTACTCGTGAACGTTCCACGCTCGCGAATATAGGTAGAGGGGCGCGCGAACCCGGCATCCTCGGATACGGTCATGGCGGAGGCGATACCCAATTTGCGCAGGTCGCGGCGTAAATCCGCCATCTGCTTGCGGGCCGCATCGAGGGACGGCGCAACCTGGCGGTATGCGGCCGCCAGATTCTGCTTCTGCTCCACGGTACGACGGTCCGGAGAAATCGCCAACACGGGCCGCAAGCGCGCTGGAAGTTCGACCACCAGCTCCGGGTCGTTTGCCGCGGTCGCCGACAAACGGAAGCGTCCGACATTGCGCGAGGAATGCCGCATCAGGTGCTTCATCGTGATCGTTAGAACACTGCCGGGAGCCACAGCAATTGGCTCGCTGGGAATGAAAACCGCTTGCCGCCGCAGCGCGTTGTTGTCGTCGGTATCGATGGCCCAACCGGACAACACGCCCGGCTTTTTCTTGGTAAGATTCTCGACCGAATAACCCTTTTGCGATTCATCCGCGCGGGCGCTTTTCCAAACCACCGGCCGTCCGGCTATCGCTACATCGAAATCGCTGAGGAAGAAATTGCCCTCGGTGTCGCGGCCCGGTCCACCGTGCGGCAGGCTGGGATCCGGGAGCGCTTCGAGGCGGATTGCGGCGATCGTTTTGAGCTTGCTGCGCGCGGCGATCGTATACGTATCGGCCTGGGGATTTTTTTCCGCCGCCAGGATCGAACCATCTTGCATTACCTTGAGGGTCGCGCCGCCGGCGGACTCATACCGAACCGGCTCGAGCGCCGACCATTGCGATTCGCTCTCGACGAGCGCAGTTTCCCAGGATTTCTGCGCGTTATCCAACTCGGGCGTCTGCGTGTCGAGCGCACTCTGCAGCTTCGCTACTTGCGCTCGAATGGACTTGCTTTGCTCGGCTTGCTCCGGAGTCGGCAATTCCAATTCGCCTTCCTCCATCCAACGGCCGCCCGGGTCTTCCATCTCGTGGTGTTTCAAGTTGCCGAAGAACGCGAGGAACCGGTAGTAGTCTTTCTGCGGGAACGGGTCGAATTTATGGTTGTGACATTCGGCGCAGGCAAGCGTGGAGCCAAGCCAAACTGAAGCGGTGGTGCTCACGCGATCGACCAGGCTGTACCAGTAATATTCGTCGATATCGATGCCGCCCTCTTGATTGATCATCGAATTCCGATTGAAGCCGGTAGCAATCAATTGATCGTGAGTCGGATTGGGCAGCATGTCGCCCGCGATTTGTTCGATGGTGAACTCGCGAAACGGCATGTCCTGGTTCAACGCGCGTATCACCCAATCGCGATACTCCCAGGCGGTGCGACGACGATCTTTCTCATAGCCATTGCTATCGGCATATCTCGCTAGATCGAGCCACGGCCGGGCCCATCTTTCTCCGTAACGAGGCGATGCGAGCAGGCGATCCACGACTTTCTCGTAGGCATCGGGGCTCTGGTCGGCAAGGAATGCCTCTACTTCTTTGGGCGATGGCGGCAGACCGGTCAGATCGAGATACACGCGCCGCAGCAGCCTGCTCTTAGGCGCGGCGGGCGCGGGCCGCAAGCCTTCGCGCTCGAGCCGGGCCAGGATGAAATTGTCAATGGGATTGCGACACCAGGCCGCATCCTTCACTTGCGGCAGCGCGGGGCGAACCGGCTTTATATAGGACCAATGCTTCGGCGGATTCACCGCCGCAAGGGGCGCGGTAGAATCGGGCCCCGGCGCTCCGGCATCGATCCATTGCCGGATGATGGCGATTTCGTTTTGGGCAAGCGGCGGGCCGCCATAGGGCATCATGGGCCGCTCCTGCGCAAGCAGACGCGAGATGAGCCGGCTATTTTGGCTATGCCCGGGAACGACTACTTTTCCGGAATCGCTGCCTTTGAGAATGGCTTCCAAAGAATCCAGCCGCAAACCGTTTTGCTGCAGGTTCGAACCATGGCAGGAGTAACAGCGCGCGGCGAGAATAGGACGAACTTCTGCCGCGAACTGCGTCGAGCTCTTCGCCGGCGTCGAAGCAACCGCGCCAGCGGCAACTTTTGACCTATCAAATTTGCCTTGATCCACCCAGGCGCGAATCAGCTTTATCTGGACGTCCGAGAGCGGCGCGCCACCCATGGGCATGCGCGGCGCATCGGTCGATCCGAGCAACCTTTTAACGAGAAGACTGTCGGCGCTTTTACCCGCCACGATTGCCGGGCCTGACGCGCCTCCTTTGAGGATGTCGGCTTCGGAATTGAGCCGCAGCTTCCCCATCGCCATGTCGCCCAAGTGACATTGGGCGCATGCCTGCTGAAAAATCGGCGTAATGTCCGTCCGGAACGAAACTTCAGCGTCCGCTTTCGCCGACAAGATCAAGACTGCCGCCGTTACCAGCGGCCAATTCGCAGCCATCGCTTCCTACCTGACGAGTGTATCGAAGAGCGATGGAGAGGCGTTCCCTTAGAACTGGCTCCAGAGATATTGGTTGTAGATCTCGTGGTGATACTGAACCTCGGCGGGCTTCACGGATGTGCCGAGGAGCCGGGCGCAGCGATCGGCCGACGCCTTCTTCAGGTCGAGGAAACGATTTTTGACGTCTTCGCCGAATAGCTGGGTTGTCCACTCGGCCGTTTTGAATTTTTCCATCGCATCGTATATATTGTCGGGCAGGTAGCCCGCCGCGCCGGCGCGCAGATTCTTCTGACGCGCGACATCTCCCTCGATTCCGGTTTTGAAAATCGAATAGAGCAGCATGTAGGGATTCGAATCCGGAGCGACCGAGCGGATTTCCACCCGCGCGCTGCGCTCGTTGCCGATCGGAACGCGCACCATCGAGCCGCGATCGACGGCGGACGCCTTGAGCTGATTCGGGGCTTCGAAATGCGGGTCAAGGCGGCGATAGGAGTTCACGCTCGAGTTCATCACCAAACACAGATCGTTGCCATGGGTCAGAATCCGATCGATGAAGCTCCAGGCTTGTTTGCTGAGATTCTCCTCGCCTTTGGCATCCCAGAACTGATTCTTTCCGCCTTTGCTGATCGAAACATTGGTGTGCATGCCGCTGCCGTTCACGCCCACGACCGGCTTCGGCAGAAAACTCGCCGTCAAACCCAGCTTGGTCGCTACCTGGCGGCAGATCAGCTTATAGAGCTGGATGTGATCGGCAGCCGCGACTACCTCCGCATAGCCGTAGTTGATTTCAAACTGCGAAGGGGCGACTTCGGGATGATCCTTCTCATTCTGGAATCCCATGGCGCGCTGCACTTCGGCAGCAGTGTCGATAAAAGTCCGTAGCGGATCGCCGGGCAGCGAGTGGTAGTAGCCGCCGGTATTCACGTATTCGAACTTGCCCGTTTCATGGTAGCGGCGCTCGGCGTCCGAGCCGTTGAAGAGAAATCCTTCGATTTCGTTGGCGGCATTCAGAGTGTAGTTGCTCTTTTCAAAAACACTGTCGGAATACGACTTCAGGACGGCGCGCATGTCGGCGTTGTATGGGCTACCATCTTTGTCGATTACGTCGCCAAATACCATGACCTTACCGGATCCGAAAATGTCCGCCGGAGCCCAATAGAAGGCGTGCCAGTCGATACCGAGCCGCAGGTCGCTTTCGCGCTGCGCAGTGAAACCGCGAATCGAGGAGCCGTCGAAGGTCAGGTTCTCATCGTGTTCAACGAGAAATTTCTTATCGTAGTCGAGCATGTGCAGCCGGCCTTCCAGGTCGCTGAACAGCACCGTCACAGCCTTGATGCGCTTCTCGTCGGCCAAGTACTTCAGCCGGTCGTCGCGAACCTGGCCGAGCGGCGAACGCTTTAGCCGCTGCTCCTTGGCCTTCAGATTCAACTCTTCCAGCTCGCCGTATGGCAGTCTCAGAAAGTCTTGCAGGTCGTTGCTCATTTATCCTCTATTGGAGAAAGTCCAACTTTTGATTGTCCACGACAACCGGTTTTCGAGCCAAGCTTTTGCCAATAGATTCTGTTTATGGGGCCGATGCGGCAGGCCCGACTTAGAATTGAACGCGGACTACCAACTGTAGAATGCGCGGCGAGCCCGGAAGGGCCGCGGTGTTCGAGGGTAACTGCGTGTTGACCGTTCCGAAGCCGGTCTTGTTGGTGAGCACGCCATTGGTATAGGCGTTATTGGCGACGGTCAGACCGCCGGGATAGGTCCCGCTGAAATTGAGAGTGGTGTTCAGTGTCGTGAAATTGGCATGGTTGAAGACGTTGAATGCGTCGACGCGAAACTGGAAATTCAGGCGCTCGCGCACCGTAAATTGCTTTTGGAGCGACATATCGAAGTTGACGAAGCCGGGCGCGTATAGCGAATTGATGCCCGATTCGAGCCCGAGGCTGCCCGGCTGGGGCGCGGTGAAGCAGGCGGAATTGAGTCTGTTCCAGGGGTCGCTAGAGCCGGTATAGGGATTGCAGCCGGGTACCATGACGAGGCGGCCGCCTTCCGATGTTCCATTGGCGACCGTGTTGCCGGTGATGTTGGAGCTGCCGGCGGTCGAAATGCTAACGCCAGGCGTGAATGGAGCGCCAGTACCGGCAGTGGTGACGCCAGAAATCTGCCAGCCGTTCGTGACGGCGTGTGTCAGGAAATTTCCGCGTTCCAGGCGCGGGAGATTGTAGACGTAATTCAGGGCAAAAATCTGGCGGCGGTCGAAGTTGGCGGGACCGTAGTCGGCGGCTCTGGTGAACCCGTCCGCGCGCACCCAGGTAGAGTCCGATGTAGCGGTGGTGAGCGCTTTGCTCCAGGTATAGGAGAGGCCGAAGAACAATCCGGTGGTGGCGCGCTTGTTGAGGCTGATCTGCAGCGCGTTGTAGTTCGAGGTTGCGGCGCTCTCATAGAGGGAGATCTGGCCGTAGCCGCGCAGGGGGCGCAGAAAATTCGCGCTGAGCGCGTTGCTGCCGAGCACGGTGCTGGACGTCCCAGCGAGCGTAGGATCCTGGTTCTGGGGCTGCAAAGTCGCGCCGTAGGGTACCGGATTCAGATTGCGGTTATCCTGCAAATGCCTGCCGAGGCCGCCCACATAGGCGGTATCGAGCATCATGTCCCAAGGCAAACGAGTCTGCAAATCCATCTGATAGCTGTAGGTGGTAGGGAGCTTGCCTTCCGGATCGGCGGCGTAGAGATTCAGCGGGGCCAATAGCACGTTGTTTGGGTTGATATTCTGCGCGAATCCGTACAGAATTTGCGGATCGAGACCTTCGGGAGGATTTCGAACCATATCGAAAACGCGATTACCCTGGAAGCGGTCGTAATAGATGCCACCGCCGGCGCGCAGCACCACGCTTTGCTTGCCGGTGATATCCCAGGCGAAGCCGAAGCGGGGGCCCCATTGCGGTCCGCGATTCTGTTGCAGATATTTGTTGGCGCATTTCGCTCCCTGACATACGCCGTTGAAGGGATCGCCGGTATTGGGAACCTCGAGACCGATGGCGGAGACCGGCCGGATATCGGTTGGATTTGCGGCATCGTAGGCCATGCGCTGGCCGCCGATGAGCGTGGGCTGGTATAGGCGCGGCGCTTTGGAGGGATCCCATTGCGAGAGGACGAAAGTGGACGCTTGCAGCGAGGCATCGTACTGCGGCTGGTACCAGGAGATGCGAAGCCCGTAATCGAGCGTCAGCCGCGGAGTGATTTTCCAAGTGTCCTGAATGAATCCTTCCACATTCCAGTAGCGGTATTGTCCATTGATGTATGCGCTCGCCTGGTCCATGTTCTGAAAGACGCCAGTGGCGGCGTTAGAAAAGCCGTAGCCGGTATCGAAAGGATTGTTCGGGGTATCGCCAAAGTTGTAGAAGCCGTTGTTGTTGCCGAATGAAGTCTGGTCCTTACGGCTGCGCTGCAGGTAGATGCCGCCCTTGATGGTGTGGCGGCCGGTGACTTTGCCGATGTTGTCGCTGATATCGATGGTGGTGTTGTAGTTGTGAAACGGCGCATCTCCCACGGACGTGAAGTTGGGGCTGTTGGCCGAGGCGATATGCGAACCGCTGAAGTTGAAGCCTGGAATGTAATCGTCCTGCACGGCGCTTGGATAAAGCAGCGGCAGATTGATGCCGGAGGTTGTGCGCGTGAGCGCAGTTCCCGCTTCCACGATATCGATCGAATTATGGGTTGTGCCCATATTGAATTCGTTGGTGGTGGTGGGATTGATGATATAGGTTGCGCCGCCCGCCCAGCTTGTTCCCGGATTCGGATACGAAATCGGGACCACTGGAACGTTGATGCCCAGCACAAACGAGCCGTAGGGATACACGATGGGCTGCGCGTTGTTGATGTAGTGCCCGAACACACGCCATTTTGAGGAAATGTTGTAATCGATACGCAGCAGATCTTCGCGGCGCGGCTGATGCCCGGAAACTTGCGAGGCGTAGTTATAGCCGGTCTGGCCACTTACGTTCGGCAGCGGGAACAAGTTGAGCAGCGCGATTCCGGGAGCGTACAACTGGCTTGCCGGAATCACGTTTGCTTTGGCAAAGCCCTTTCCGGTGGTCGGATCCTTGATTGTGATCGGCTTGCCGTTCTGATCCACGCTGTGGGAAAAGTCCCCCATCCGCTCGGCGGCAGTTGGGACTACTACGTTGCGCGGGTTGTTAGGGACGAGCTGGTTTTGCCACTCCTGACTCCAGAAAAAGAAAAGCTTGTCCTTGGTAGCGTGCAGCAGCTTGGGTATGAAGACCGGTCCGCCAATGGTGTAGCCGGGATCGTTGTAACGGTAGAGACTGCGCGGCTGACTGTTGGCATTGTTGAGCCAAGTGTTGGCGTTGAACTCCTCGTGGCGGTGATAAAAATAGCCGCTGCCGTGAAACTGGTCGGTGCCGCTCTTGGTGACCATGGAAATCTGCGCGCCGGCGTTGCGCCCGTATTCGGCCTGGTACATGCCGGTGAGAATTTTGAATTCCGCCATCGAATCGAGGCTGACGGTGACGTTCTGGCTGCCGTTCGAGCCGGTATCGATATTGCCGATGCCGTTGATGGTGAGCTGATTGGCGGAGCCGCGGTTGCCGTTCACGTTGATGCCGCCCAAGCCGCCCGCGCCGCCGACCTGAAAGCTCGAAGTATTGACCACGCCGGGAATCAGTTTGGTCATGTCGAGCGGATTGCGGCCATTGACCTCGATGTTTTCCATCTGGCGATTGCTGATAGTGGCCGAGCGGTCCACGCTTTCGGTCTGCAGCAGCGCCGACTGCGCCGCGACTTCAACGGATTCGGTGACCGCGCCCACTTCCATCAACAGGTCGCCCAGGGCCAGCTTGTCGTTGGCGTCGAGCGTGATATGCGTTTTTTCAAGTTTTTTGAATCCGGGCGCCGAAGCGGAGATCGTGTAGCTGCCGGGTTGCAGCGCGGGAAAAACAAATGTCCCCGATTCATTTGTCTTTGCGGTGATGGTGACGTTTTTCGAAGGTTCGGTGATGGTCACCGCCGCACTCGAAATGACGGCGCCTTGCTGGTCGACTAAACGTCCCGCAATCGACCCGCTAATTTGCTGAGCATGCCCGCAGAGAGCGAACATCCACATCGAAGGCAGTATCGCCAGGGATACTTTGCGCATGAGCTTGACCTCGCGGTTCCGGAGTTTCGGAACGAATCTTGACCCTAGCGTCAGACAATATCCAACTGGCTGGCGCGTGTCAAGTTGAGTTGCGCAACCAAGCCACGAATACACACGAATGAGGAATGGCGAAGAAACGACGCATTTTACGAAACGAAATGGCTCGACGAGGGGAGGGCGTGGCCGGTTCCGAGCTTTTCTTCGCGATCGGCGAGTTCGCGCCAATCGGCGGGGCTGAACCACTGTTCGATGGTGTGGCGTTTTTCGCGGCGGTAGTCCTCGCGATCGGTGAAGCAGTGGTATTCGGGCGGCATGCCCTGGGGAAATTCAAAGTAGCGGTGGACTTGCTCGGTCGGGTAGGGCGACTTGCGGTCGAGCTGGCGCAGGATAGTGTCGTTTGAAGGCGTCATTTCCGTGAGCGTGCCTTCGCGCGTGACACGCACCATGATCTTTTGAACGAGCGTGGGGAACTCGAAGCCTTTGCAGGCGGCTTTCCATTGCGCTTGCTCGCGCTCCGCGAGCGCGTCGTCCACGCGCGCGATGGCAAGCCGGGCCTGGGCTTCTTGTTTGTGAATGGAAATTGCATGGCGCTCTTCGCGGATCTCGAGGCGGCGGGAGGCGTCCAGATTCTGGAGAGTGCGCTTGAGGGCACGCTCGGCGGCGGTTTTGTAGCGATCGACGAGCGCTAATTGATGATAGGCTTCGGCGGTCCACAGCTCCTGGGCGGGTTGGGCGGCGTAGAGCGCGGATTCGACCGCATTGTAAGCACGCTGTTTGCGCCAGACGAACCAGCGGGCGAGCGCGGCGTCTTCGACCAGCAGCCGGAGTTGCTGGGTGGCGGGCGCGTATTCTTCGAGCAGATCGTTGAGCAACGCGTCGAAATCTTCCTGGCGTTCGCTGCCGATGATCAGCTTTTCAGACGTGCCGCCGTGGGTGGTGGCGTTGCCGCTCGAGATTTCTTTGCCTTCGACCGTGACAGGTCCGGTTTGCGGATGGAGTTTTGCCATACGGGAGTCCTCGCGCGCGAGTTTGGCTTATCGGGCGTGCCGGCGGGATCGGTTTTCGGTGGTAAGTGGCTGAGGATTAGGGAGAAATATTTTGGAAATTTTGGGACCCATTTGGGGCCACTGGCCGCCTTATGGACCGGAGCCGGCCCAATTGTCAAGCAGACCCCGATACCGATTACGAACGGGAAGTGCGTTAGTCCCCAATTTCCGAATCGCCCGTCATACGGACATAATTACCACGGGTCCCGAGAAGGCATCATCGCCCCGGTGATCCCTTCAGCAGCGCAGGCCAGTTGACGATCAGCGTCAGAGGTTGCGATTGTTGCACCGCGGCACGCACCAGGAAGCGCTGTCCGTCCGGCGCCGCTTCGTAAGGCGACAGTACGTTCTCGAGTATGGGCAGGGCGAACAACTCACGCGGCGCCGACGTCTCGACCGAGTCCGCTCCCAACTTGACGTCCACAGCCGTCAGTTTGTAGTCCGCCGACAAGAAGAACAATTCGCGCCCATCCCCACGCCACTGTGGGAACCGCCCGCCATCGATCGAGATGCGGATCTTTTTCCGCGGCTCAGGAAAAGAATCGATGTAAATTTCAAAGCGCCCGCTTTCATCAGACATGTAAGCCACCCAGCGCGGATTGGCCGTCGGCACGAAACGCCCGTCGCTCTCGTTATATGGAGTATTCAGCCAGGACCGTATGCCAACCGGCTTGCCATCCGATCCGATCTCCAGAACCATAAGGTCGAACTTGCTGCCTGGGACCCCTTCCTGATACAGAATCAGGCGTCCATCCCGCGACCAATCATTAGGGAGCAGGAGATGCGGGGATTTGGTGAGCCTTTGCGGGTTGCCGCTTCCGGCGAACTCCTGCCGGAACAAATTGTTATCCGGGGAAGGATAGACCAACGCACGGCCATCGGGCGACCAGGCAGAAAGACCCCCAAGAGCGACGTCGGCGAATCGGATGGCGGCGCCACGGGAAGCTTCCAGGATCCGGATTTCGTACGTACCGTTTTGTTGTGAGCGAGAGGCCGCGATTCGGGCGCCATCCGGCGAGAGCCGAAACGTCATGTATCTATCGGCTTCCCCCACCGTCGCGAGAGATCTCCCTTCGCGATTGAACCAGGACAACAAGCTCAGAGCGCCGGCACTAGCGCTGTAGAGCAACGATCCGCTGGCGGAAACAGACGCAAACATCGCGTTTTCCGCGCTGACGCGCGCCGGGCTAGCGATCAGGCGGGGCTCCCCGCGCATTTTCAGCGCGACGGCATCCAATTCCTGCGCCACCAGCGCCGCCGCGCGGTACCACACCAGATAATCCCTTCCATCCCCACCGGGCGCATACAGCGCGTTGCTATTTGTGGACAGCAGATGCACGCGCTCGGCGGGTCTCGCGAGCGAAGCCGCATAGATGCCCGCATTCTCCGGCCGATCGTTCCCCGCAAAATAAAGGAAACCGCCGCGGGGCAGCGCCTGCGGCCAGACATGGCCGCGCTCCCCGTGCGAGTGGTCCGCCGTGGTCAGCAGCGCAGGCGTTCCGCCCGAGGCGGGCACTCGTAACAATCCTGCCTGGGATCCCAACAGAATCTGTCCATCCGCGCTCCAGGCGCCACCCCTGTGGGGGTCAGGGGAATCGCACACAGTCCAGGGCGCCCCAGCCGCCAGATCGACTCGCTGGAGCCGGGTTCCGCTAACGAAAGCGATGGACCTGTTATCCGGCGACCAGAAAGGCGAAATGCCTGCGTCCGCAATGATGCGCGGCGGCCCTCCGCCAAGCGGCCGAATCCAAAGACCTGCCTTTTCGCTGACGTTTGCCATGTACGCCGCAATCCGGCCATCGGGCGAGAGGGCAAACGTGGTGGTGAGGCCGTTGGTCAGGAATTGACCGCCTTGCGGCGGATCAATCTCCAGTTGCAGTGGGCTTACGTCGCTCGATACCCGTCGAAGCCAAGCCACCGCGCCTCCGCCTGCCAACGCGCCGCCAACCACTCCGGCCGCGGTGCCGGCTATCCACGAGCGGCGATTCGGCTTTGCTACCGGCTGGCTTTCCGCCGCCAAGGTAATTGCCGCTTTCAGATCCCGTACCGATTGCCAGCGCTCTTCCGGATCTTTCGCCAGGCATCTCTGCAACACGACGTCGAGCGCCGAGGGCGCGACTGCCGCAATCGACGGAGCCGGCCGCTCCAGAATCGCTCCGATCACACTGGCCGTAGTCGGGCCTTCGAACGCGCGCTTGCCCGTCAGCATTTCGTACAGCACGCAGCCGAACGCAAAAATATCCGCCCGGCTATCGACTGCGCTTCCGCGCGCTTGCTCCGGCGCCATATATTCCGGTGTTCCGGCGATTGTGCCTTCTATCGTTAGAGCCGTTGCGCCCGTTGCGCTCTCCCGCTTCGCCAGTCCAAAATCCAACAGCTTCACGCCGGTCTTCGTGACCAGAATGTTGGCTGGTTTCAGGTCGCGATGCACGATGCCTTGTTTATGAGCAGCGTCGAGAGCTTCGAGAATCTGCTTCGCGTATTCGATCGCTTTATCGAGCGGCAGCGGACCGTGAAGCGGAGCGCCATCGATCAGTTCCATCACTAGGTAATTCGGCCCGACATCGTAGAGTTGGCAGATGTGCGGATGATTCAGCGCTGCCACCGCTCGCGCTTCCCGCTCAAAACGTTCGCTGAATCGAGCGTCCGGCGTCTTGATCGCCACCGTGCGACCGAGGCGCGTATCGCGCGCCTTCCACACTTCGCCCATTCCGCCTTTACCGATGCGATCGAGAATTTCGTAGGGCCCGACCCGCTCGCCCTTGCGCAAGCTTTTTTCCCACGCGGGTGGTTCCAGCACGGAGCCAGCGCCGTCGAAACCCAGGAGCGATTCCACCTCGCGACGTACATCCGCGTCCGGGCAGGCCTGGGTCAGAAAGGCAGTCCGGCCGTCCGGCTCGCGCTCCAGGGCAGCATGATACAGGCGCTCGATCCGATTCCAGCGCTCAGGCTCCATGATTGTCGTGCCGGGATGATAGCACGATTTTGGGGTAATTTACGGGATCTTCGCGGCTATTACGGCCGGATGATTCGCGGCGTTCCGAATCATTTGAATGTCTTCGGGCGTAAGCGCCAGGATATGGCGCTTCATTTCCAGATAATCGCCCGAATCCCAGTGCGCTTTCATTACGCCTGTCGCGGAGTGTCGATTAACGCCTTGTAGAAGGTGCGTCAACTCGTGCACCATGGCATGCCCCAATAGAACAGGCTCAAGGTTTGGTTGATCCATTTGACGGATGCGGTTGTAGAAGATAGAGACGTGAACCCCTTCATATGGCAGCGAGTATCCAAGGGCGCCCCGGTGATACGCCGCTGGGGTGTCGAGTTCCAGTTGAATAATAGTGACGTGGTTCCGACCCTTCCAGCCGGAGCACGCTATACCATGCCAGGCGATGCGCACATCCGCGCCTGCGAACATGCGCGAAGCCAGCGCCTCCGCCCGTTGAATCGTCTCGAAGGGAATACGTTCGCCGTTGTTTACGAATACGTCGAGTGTCTGCTCGGCGCCGGCGCTCGCCGCAAGGGCCGCTGTCATTGCTGCCAAGACGTTGATCTTCATCTCGCCTCCGGGTTCGTCCGGTAAGCGAGGGCGCGCGGCGAAAACTATAATGCAGACTGTAATTTCTTTTCGCAGGAGGCGCTGTGCCGGCCGATCCATCCGCGGAAATCACTCGTCTGCTGCGGGCTTGGGCTCAAGGCGATGAGGCGGCGCTCGATGAACTCGCCCCAATGGTCTATAGGGAGCTGCGGGAAAGAGCGGGCGCGTACATGGGGTGCGAGCGGCGCGCCGTGACTTTTCAAGCCACAGCATTGGCGAATGAAGCGTGGCTCAGACTCGTTGATGTTTCGAGCGTAGACTGGCGCGACCGGGCACACTTTTTCGCGGTAGCGGCTCAAATGATGCGGCGCATTCTGGTCGATGCGGCACGGGCTCGCGTTACAAATAAACGCGGAGGGATGGCGCGGCATGTCAACCTGGACGAGATACCCGATGTCTCCTCTACAAGGGACCGCGAATTGGTAGCAATCGACGATGCGCTTCACAGGCTCGCGGAACTGGATCCACGAAAGGCGAAAGTGATTGAGTTGCGCTTCTTCGGCGGGTTAAGCGTTGAGGAGACTGCAGCCGTGCTGAAGATTTCCGGCCAGAGTGTCATGCGCGATTGGAGGTTGGCGAAGTCTTGGCTGATGCGTGAGATCAACGGGTACACCAAGTCCCGTTAGCCAGGCCACAGGACTGGTTTGATCTGCGACGGCTCCCAAACGATTTAAGTGCTAACTGGATTCAAAAGGATTTGGTGTGAAACGCGGGCCGTGGCCGGGCTTGGGGCTGGCCCGGGGTATCCGATTGCCGGCTGATCGCCGCGCTACCTATCCGATGCCAGGCTTAGCCTCGTTAAGTCGCGTTACCGAATACAACTCAGCCCAAGCTACTCGTCCGTCGCTCTACGGATTGTATCCGGGTAGTCGGCTATCCGGACATTACCTGTCGGTTGTATACGATTAGCCCGTCACTCGTTCCCGTCCGATACCTGCATCAGGTGATAGCATCATCGCGGCACTAAAATGACTTCAGGTTTGACGAAGTGAATCAACGCGTGCTTGACACCAATCCGCAGCTAGATCCCGGTCCCATTCTCCAGACGGCCTTCGCTTTCTGGTCCTCCAAGGTGCTCCTCACCGCAGTCGAGCTCGGCGTGTTCACCAAACTCGCCAATCGCCGCAGCACCGGCGCGGAACTAGGCGCAGAGCTTGGCCTGCACCCGCGCGGTGTCAGCGATTTCTTTGACGCACTGGTCGCAATGCGCTTCCTCGAGCGCGAGGGCGACGGCCCGTCCGCGAAGTACTTCAACACGCCCGCCAGCGCGCTGTACCTCGACAGCGGACAGCCCCGCTATGTGGGCGGCATTCTCGTCATGCTCAATGCGCGTCTGTTCAAGTTTTGGCACGATCTACCCGAGGCATTGCGCACTGGAAGGCCACAGAATGAGGTCAAGCATGGCCAGAAGGGAATGTTTGAGGAGCTTTACGAAGAGTTGCCAAGACTCGAACAATTCCTCGGCGCGATGACTGGCCTCTCGCGCATTAACTTCGAGGCGTTTGCGGCGAAGTGTGACTTTTCAAAGTGCAAGACGCTTTGCGACGTCGGCGGCGCGACCGGCCTGCTCTGCATAGAGGTCGCCAGGGCGCATCCGCATCTGCAGTGCATTTCCTTTGATCTACCGCCTGTAGAACCGATCGCGCGAAGGCACATCGCGGCCGCCGGGCTGAGCGATCGCGTTGGCACAGCCTCCGGCGATTTCTTTAAGGCGTCCGTTGCCTAAAGCGGACATGATCACCATGGGGATGATTCTCCACGACTGGAATTTGGAGAAGAAGATGCACCTCATCCGCGCGGCCTACGATGCCCTTCCAGCAGGCGGCGCGCTGGTCGCCATAGAAGCCCTGATTGACGACGCGCGCCGTGAAAACGTTTTCGGTTTGCTCATGTCCTTGAACATGCTCATCGAATTCGGCGACGCATTCGACTATTCCGGGGCGGATTTCCGCAAGTGGTGCGAGGAAGTTGGCTTCAAACGCTTCGAGGTGATTCATCTTGCAGGAGCGTCCAGCGCGGCCATTGCATACAAATAGTCATCCTTTCGGAAGCAACCCACCAACGGACTCACGCCCATGGCGGGCGGATCGTCAGCAATCCTCCAATTGACCCAGCCATTACATGGGGTCGCTTGGAGGACGGCCAGTGTCCGAGTCGCCCGTCAACCGTCCACGATAGAGTCACGTCACAGAAAACCTCGGCACCTCCGCAAATGTTTTGGTGACCCACGCAATCGGTAGCTACTCCGCAAGGTTCGCGCCGAAAGCGAGCAAGCGGCCGTCGCAATCCTTCACTACAAATTCGCGAGAGTGCCACGGCATGTTGGCGAGTCCCCGAGTGAATTCCACGCCGCGGGCTGCGTACTCGGCGTAAAGCGCGTCGGCATCTTCAACGAACAGGTAAGCGTCGAGCAGTTCGTCCGCATATTTATCGGGATTGGCTGTGGGCGACTCGGCGCAGCGGAAGTGAATCGCCTGCTCGTCTCGCGCAACAATGGCGTAGACTGGCGGATCCTGCCACATGCCGAGACATTCGAACCCAAGCTTGTCCTTGTAATAGGCGAGAGTGGCGGGAATGTCCGTAGTGAAGAACTGAGGTGCGATCTGACGAATCATGAAGCCAAGTGTCGCAAGCGTGCCCGTGTGCGAAATGGGGAATTGGCGGGAAGGCGTGTCCGATTCCCATCATGAGTTGTGTCCGAGCCATTGGCGACTCGGAGGAATGAAACGAGCGAGCTCGCCAGTTGCCCTCGATCCATTCATTTCCGGCTTGCCAGTGATCCGACTACAATCCGGAAAGGATCGGGCTGAGGCTTCTGAAGAGTGCGTTAGCGGTGCCTAGCTGTGCTTTCGGTACCACTAATCGAGGCGGAAGGCGCTATCGTGAAAGCTTCGATGCCGATGGACCAAGGTTGCTCTCCTAAGCAGATTGGCGGGCAGGATGTGGTTACGCCGAACTCACAAGAAATAAGGAAGCCTGGGACCAAATCGCACACCGCTTTGCTGGTCATTGCGCTTTACCTGACTGGGGGCCATTTGGCGAATGCCGCAGCATGGACCTGCTCGGAGACGTACGTGGCATGACCGTGCTTGAGGTCGGATGCGGGAGCGGAGATTCGATCGCACGAGTCTTGGAATGCGGGGCACAACTTGTCTACGGCATTGACCTTTCGAGCACTCAAATTGAGCTAGCCACAGAGCGGAATCGCGCCGCTATTCTTGACGGCCGCGTGCGCCTGATCCGGGCACCAATGGAGGAACCGCTAGCTCTCCGCGACGTTGATCTAATCTTCTCGATTTACGCGATTGGCTGGACTCGCGGGCCGGCGGCGACATTCCGCAATCTCGCGACGTATCTGAAACCGGGTGGCCGCCTCATTTGGAGCTGGGGGCATCCGCTGTTTCCCGAGGTCCAGTGTGTCGACGGGAAGTTCGTTCTCCCGGAGTCGTATTCCTACTTCAAGGAAAAATCGCAGTTTGCTTCTGGTTGGTATGGCACGGAGGGCACCATCGTGCAGAACCGAATGCTAAGCACCTGGATGCGTGACCTGGGGGAAGCCGGGTTTATTGTTCGAGCATTGCTGGAACCTGAGCCGGAAAGCTGCCCTGACTGGGTGTTCAACAACAATCGCCTGATTCCAATGATTCGAGCGCGGCTTCTACCCAGCACGTTGGTGTACGTCTGCGAAAGGGTTTAGAGACGCGGTGAGCGGATAGTCGGCCATCCGGAAACAATGTGGCGTGCAAATAGCTTCCGATAATACCAATTAACGCGCCACATCCCGGGCTGCCGCACTCCCGGCGAAGTTCAGAGTAGGCGAGCCAGCGGACATGGTTCGCAAATACTACGAACGTTACCGGCGGGTGATCGTCAAAGGCTCAATTCGAGTACCTTATCAAGGCCTTGAGCCCGCTGCTGCGGACGCGCAAAGCATCGCGCCGTGATCAACGATGACGCCTCGGCGATTCGCAACGAACTGCGCTGTGGTCTTCGAGCCATCACGGCATCAATCGCCGACAATTCTTGTGCCGTGATTAGAGCCAAGGCGGCCACGTTTTTGAGGCATGCGCAGAGTCTCGTAGAGCGGGATACTGGAGCAGTATTCTTCGATTGCCTGATTCAGTGAAGCTTCGGAGACGTAAGCTTTCTTGCTGGCCCCGTCTTGGCCCACCTCGATACCGCTTACCAAGCGCACTCAGACCACCTCGTTCGAGGGACGTATGCTGCCGATGATCGTCGCTCCAGCGATCACAGTCACGTCCGAAATCGGCACTTCGAATCGGGACGAGCCATTCGAGACCGTTAGGATTGCCGAACCTGCGGCGAAGAGTTCGATAAAATCCGCCCTCGCGCAGGTCAGGCCTTGCGAGACGGACAATGGACCATTCACGTCTTGCAAGGACAATTTATGGTTGTTAGCACTGAAATTCCTGGTTCTCGGGCCCGTTCAATACCTACGAGCCGACTTGGGCTCGCGAGCGGCTTCCCGGGAATCCGGAGCACAATTTGCCTGTTCCGAGAAGGTGAATTACAGCTGGCGATGCGACGAGAGATTTTGGGGTGTTAGCATCGTGAGGCACGGGCACAACCCGAATCCATGAGGTCGCGAAAACGATGAGAAAAATTGTTTTTGTAATAGGCATACTAAGCGCAGCAACGGCGCACGCCAGCGTACTGGTGTCATTATCGTCGCCGACGAATCTTTCAACGCTCACCGTCAGCCAGACCTTCATCGTAGACGTCACGATCTCGGGCTTACCATCGCCGAATACGAATGATTTTATTTTCAACCTGGATACTCAAGTGTTGTTTCCATCAGGTCTGCTCACTCCCGTCCCTGATTCTGGCAACAGCTCCGGACTTACCCCTGGTCCCGCACTCAACCCCAACGCTGTGCAGGGTCCGTTGCAGGCTGCGAATTTCAATGCGCAATCCGAATTCGTGACGGGAAGTGCGGTGGGCGACTTTTCCGAGTCACCGAACGCCAGTTCCGGCGCTATCGGCCTGAACGGCCTTTACTACTCCTTCTTGTTGGAGGCCGCGGCGGCAGGTTCCGGAAACATCTCGTTCAGCTCTGCTGCTGGCGCTAATCAATATGCCGCAAATGAGACCGGCTTCAATTTCGCGCCCCTCCCGACTGGTTCAGCGCTTCCTTTCACAATCACCCCCGCCCAGTCTGTGCCCGAGCCATCCATGCTCGCTGTTTTTGGGGTGCTCGCCGCAGGTGCTCTCGTGCGTTTCGGGCGCAGGTAAGGCCCAAATTTTTAGGCCCGTTGAAGAAATCACGCATGGTATTCAATCGTTGGCCGCTGAGTGTTTTGCAGCTGCATTTGTGCCAGGACGGCCGCTCTGCGGCCTGGCTATCAGAAGCCTTCTCGCAGCCGCGAGTCCTTGTAGCCGCGATATTTTCGACGCGGTTTATCGGTTCCCGCCATAAGGCGGCAGAAGAGAATACGCTGCCTCGGACACATACTTTTAGAGTAAATAAACGTCGAAGCAGTCGCTAATCAAGCAAAACAGATCCGCCCTCGTCGCGTAGTATTTACTGACCTGAAAGCAAGTTTCCCGATCGTGCGCAACATGGAAATTGCCGGTATCCAGACGACCTTTTGTTCCGATGCTAGGGTATTCCATCAACTCATCAAGCAGCCTACAATAGCTTCCGATATTGAACGTTAACGCTCGTTCCTCCCCTCAAGACCGCTTTAGGGTCGTTCGGCCGATTAACTTCCGGATGGCCCGTTGTCCGGTCACCGCCTACAAACGGGCGTGAAACCCGTTGCGGCGTGACCTTTCGGCAGAGCTGAATAGGCGGCGGACTTGGTCCGGGCGGGCTAGTGGCGGCAGCAAAACTTGCCGGACCAAGCATCGTGCCGCAGCCGAAAATGACTTCTGGGCGCGTCGGACCCGCGCCGGCGAATCACTTCTATGCGCGCGCTGCCGGATTCACTCCATAGCGCTTGCGGCAGCCGGTCATTCCGAGGGGTAGACTCTGGCTATGACGTTTACGAAGCGCCTCCGGGATGGCGTTCGCCGTGGAGAGATCACGTGCAGCGTTCGCATCTGGGCACGCCCGCATGTGAAAGTGGTAGGTCGTTACAAAATGGAGGAAGGCGAGATCGAAGTGGATTCCATCGAGCCGATCGGTCTTCCCGATATCACCCCCGAGCTGGCCCGCGCGTCAGGATTCCTCGGCGTTGTCGATCTCCTCAAAGTGGCCAATCACGGCCGCGGCAGGAACATTTATCTGGTGCGGTTTCATTACGTGCGGCCGCGCCGCACGCGCTGAAGAACGTGAGGGCGCTGGCATATAGCCGCCGATTTCACGAGCTTCCACGTAGGCTATATTCGAGCCTACGGCGGCTTCTTTATGCTGAACAGCGTTGCTCCCTTTTTTATCGTCGACGATTTGAGCGCCACGCTTACGTTCTATCGGTCCAAGCTGGCGTTCGATGTTCTCTATAAGGGTGGTGGCGACGAAAACGGAGATGACTACTTCGCCATCATGGGGCGCGACCGAGTGATGCTCATGTTCAAGACCATCACGCGTGAAGTCCATCCACAGCCGAATCATTCGCGTCACGAATGGGCTCGCTGGGACGCGTTCATCGGCACGGATGATCCCGACTCACTGTACATAGAATTCGTGGCCAAGGAGATTTCCGTGCATCGGGAACTAGCCAATACCAGCGATGGGCTCAGGGCCTTCGAGATCACCGATAACAGCGGATATGTGCTCTGTTTTGGGCGCCCCGTTGACAAGCTTATTCGGCTTGCGGACTTTGTAGGCTGATGTTGCGGTTGGGATATTGTTTCTTCCCTTGTACTTCTACAAGAGCCGGTGGTACCATCCTCTGTAGAAGTCGAAGGGGAATGCATGCGCGAAACACATTTAGACCTTCCGCAAGGGACGGTGGACCTTTTGATTCTCCGCACCCTCGTTCTCGGACCCCAGCACGGTTGGGGCATTTCCGAGCGTGTTCAGCAGACCTCAAGCAACCTGCTACGGATTCAACAGGGTTCGTTGTATCCGGCTCTACACAGGTTGGAGCGCCGGGGGTGGATCAAGGCCCGTTGGGGTACGTCCGACAATAACCGGCGAGCCAAATATTATGAGCTGACGAAAGCCGGGCGTCGGCAGCTGGAGGTAGAGACGGATCTCTGGAACAAGCTGGCGGCTGCCATGGCCCTGGTATTGGGGACGGCCCAGGAGCAAAACCGTGCTTAGCGATATTCTCTTTCGCGTCCGTTCGCTCTTCCTGCGGAACATTGCGGAAGCGGAGCTAGATGATGAACTGCGCTTTCATCGTCAGCAGGAAGTGGATAAGTATGTGAGAGCCGGCATGGCCAAGGCGGAAGCCTTGCGGCGCGTGAGGCTTCATTTTGGCGGCGTGGAACAAGTGAAAGAAGAATGCCGCGATGTGTGGGGGGTGCGTGTACTCGAGACTCTGATCCAGGATCTTCGCTATGGATGGCGAGTGCTGCGTAAATCGCCCGGATTCACGGCAGTTGCACTGCTGACGCTGGCTCTGGGGATTGGCGCGAATACAGCGATATTCTCCGTTCTTTATGGCATCTTGCTGCGTCCGCTTCCCTACAAAGATGCCAGTCGCTTGGTCGTCCTCAGCGAGACAACACCCAAGGTCGGTATGGTCAGCGTTTCTTATCCCGATTTTGTAGATTGGCGGGCACAGAATAGCGTTTTCTCGGAAATGGCCGCGGTGAGTAGCGTTGGCTTTAACCTCTCTGGAATCAATCAGCCGGAAAACGTCTCGGGATTAGCCGTCTCAACAAATTTTCTTTCCATGCTGGGGATGCATCCATTCCTAGGGCGGGACTTCGACGTGTCGGAAGAAAAAGCCGGCGCGCCGGCTGTGACGCTATTAAGCTACGCGCTTTGGCAATCGCACTTTGCGGGCGACCGCACCATTATTGGGCGAACCATAGCGCTCAATGCCCGGAGCTTTATCGTTATCGGGGTGCTTCCTCCGGACTTGCGATGGCCCGAGAAGACGGATTTGCTGGAGCCGATTGGCGTTTGGTTGACCAACAATTCTTCATCGAAGGAGCGTGGGGAACGCGGCGATATGACTGTGCTGGGGCAATTGGGCCCACGAGTAAGCTTCCGACGGGCGCGAGCGGAAATGGAAACGATTGCCGCTCGCCTGGCAAAAGCGTATCCAGGCAGTAATGATCAGTTTGGAGTGGCATTGCGATCCCTGCGCGACGTATTCGTCAGCGACATTCGTCCGGCTGTGATCGTGCTCTTTACCGCCGTCACCTTTGTGCTCTTGATCGCGTGCGCGAATGTCGCCAATCTGTTCTTGATGCGTAGCGCCGGACGTTCCAAGGAAATTGCCTTACGCGTCGCCGTAGGAGCCGGGCGGGGCCGTGTCATTGCTCAGATGCTTGCTGAGAGTCTGATCTTGACGTCGCTCGGGGGAATTGCCGGTTCGGCACTGGCGGTCGCGGTGAATCGCGGTCTGGCAGGCCTGATTCCCAGTGACATGCTCGCGGGCGCGAGCGTCGCGGTGAACGGCCCAGCGCTACTTTTCACAGCCGGTGTCGTGGCGCTATGTTCATTCTTCTTTGGACTTGTCCCCGCCCTGCACTCCGCCAAGGCAGACGTGCAGTCGGAACTGAAGGATGGAGGCAGAACTTCCAGCGGGGGCGCTTCGCAGAGCCGTTGGCGCGGGATTCTAGCGTGCGCGGAAATCTCCCTGGCGCTTGTTCTTCTGGTTGGAACGGGCCTCATGATGAAGAGCCTCGTCCGTTTACTATCCGTAGATGCGGGGATTCGAACGGAACACGTGCTCACGATGCGAATCGATTTGAGGACGTCTCAATACGATAAAGACGGCGCCGTCCTAAGCTTTTGGGAACGGGTACTCAGCCGCGTGCGCGAGTTGCCCGGCGTTCAGGGAGCAGCGCTCGGAACCGGAGTGACTCTGACCAACGACCATTCGCGGTCCGACATCACCCTAGAAGGCATGGCCCTCCCCAAGCCCGGAAGCTTCCCGCATCCCGATGTACACATCGTCAGTCCGGCCTACGTCAGCGTGCTGGCCATCCGCCTCTTGCGGGGGCGCGCATTCACGGACATGGACAACCAGAATGGCGCGCGTGTAGCGATGATCAGTTCGCTTCTTGCCAACCAATTCTTTGGCAAACGCGACCCGATCGGCAGCCGCTTCATGTTCGGTCACCCCTCATCAAAGAAACCGCCTCAATGGCTCACGGTGGTCGGCGTGGTTGGCGACACCAAACTTTACGGGCTCGCGAACCCGGCGCGTCTCGAAGTATACGTTCCGTTTCGACAGTCCGTCACGAGTTCCATGACGCTTCTGGTGAAATCGGCCATTGAATCCTCCGCGCTGACGTCCGAGATTCGAAGCGCCGTCGCCTCCGTCGATAAGGGTCAGCCGGTATATGCGATCGCAACGATGGACAAATACGTGCGCGATTCAGTTTTCACAAGCCGCCTCACGTTTATTGTCCTTAGCGCCTTCAGCGCGCTCGCGTTGCTGTTAGCGGGCGTTGGGGTCTATGGCGTGGTTTCCTATTCTGTCGCGCAGCGAAGTCAAGAAATCGGGATTCGCATGGCGTTGGGCGCGCAGTCCGGAGATGTACTAAGAATGGTTCTTGCCCAAGGGGCGAAGTTAGCAACTGCCGGAGTACTCGCCGGGATCGTGGCTGCTCTTTTCTTGACCCGCTTGATTACGAAACTTCTTTTCTCGGTTAGCTCCGCCGATCCCGTCACCTTCGCGGCGGTAGCCTCGGGGATCGCTGTTTGCAACCTTGATTGCTTCTTACATACCGGCTCGGCGTGCATTGGCTGTCGATCCACTGATTACTTTGCGTTGCCAATAGTCGACCGGATATAAAGTGAATAACGCGCTGAAATATGCAGTTTACTCGGGAGCGCGCCTCTAAAACCTTGAGCGCTTCCTGATCGCCGCCCGATTTCTGTCGTATACGATTGTCACCGCGCGCAACTCTTACCCGGTTGCGATAGCTTGCGGAACGTGACCTTATTCTTAAAATTGGCACGGGCCCTCATGATCCCCGACGCCGCTATGCTCTGTCGCAAATGCATTAGTATTATCCCGGTGATGGTGCTGCTGGCGTTGCCAGCGTGCGCGCTCGATAGCTCCAAGCCGCTCGCCGCTTACAGCCGGCAGAGCTGGCAGACCGGCAATGGATTGCCGCAAAATTCGGTGCATGCCATTTTGCAGACGCGCGATGGGTATATCTGGCTTGCGACCGAGGGGGGACTGGTGCGCTTCGACGGATTGCGGTTTCGCGTGTACGATGCGCAGAATACGCCCGCGCTGAGGAGCAACACGGTGCGGAGCCTTTTGGAAGGTCACGAAGGCGCGCTTTGGATTGGCACGGCCGATGGACTCGCGCGGTATGAAGGCGCCAAGTTTCAAAGTTTCACGACTTCGGATGGACTGCCTAATAACAGCGTTTTGTCTCTTTATGAGGACCGCTCGGGCACGTTGCATGCAGTGACTTCCGATGGTGTCGCGGTCTACGGCAATGGGCGTTTCCATGCGTCCCCAAGCGCCGCAGGGCCGGAGGATCGCCGGGACCTTACGAAGTATTCGACGAAGGACGGGCTGCCGAGTAACCGGATCACGTTCGCGTATGAAGACCGGGAAGGCGCCGTCTGGATAGGAACCGACGGCGGCTTGGCGCGCGTTGTGAACGGCAGAGTCGAACGATTTTCGCCCAACGATGTCTTGTCGAGTGATATTACTCTGTCGGCATTTGAGGATCGCGAAGGAAATTTGTGGCTCGGCACGGAATCGGATGGGCTCTACGTTTTGCGCGATCAGAAGTTCGCCATGTACACCAGCAAGGATGGACTTGCGAGCGATTTGGCGCGGAGTATTTTTCAGGATCGGAATGGGACCGTTTGGATCGGAACAAACGGCGGCCTCAGCCGCTTCGCCGATGGCCACTTTTCGAATATCACAGCTAAGGACGGGCTCTCGAGTAACGCCATCCTGGGACTGGCGGAAGATGCGGAAGGAAACCTCCTCGCAGGCACGGCCGATGGGTTGAACGTGATTCGCGGCGGACACATTACGGTGATCACCAGCGCGGACGGTCTGGCGGACGATTTCGTGCGCTCCGTTTACCAGGATTCCGATAACTCTGTTTGGGTCGGCACGCGCCGCGGACTCTCGCATTGGATGCAAGGGAAGTTCAAGACCTACTCCCAGGCGGACGGACTGGGCAGCGATTTCGTAGGCACGCTACTACGCGGCCGGGACGGCAGCTTATGGATTGGGACGCTCGGGGGGCTTACACACTTCGCGGACGGTAAATTCCAGAACTACACAACCGCGGACGGGCTCGCGAGCAATGTGATCACAGCGCTTCAGGAAGACGGCGATGGCTCGATTTGGATCGGCACGCAAGGCGGCGGTCTCAACCGGTTTATCCATGGAAAATTTTCGCGTTATCGAGCCATGGGTCTGCCGGATACGATCTACGGGATTCTCGAGGATGGAGAGCAGAGGCTTTGGATTAGTTCTAAGACCGGCATTTTCCGGATGAGCAAAACAGGTTTAATCGCCCAGTACGGAACAGCAGATGGTCTTCGGGTGAGTGAATGCAGCGAAGGAGGGCACCCGGCGGATTGGAGAACCAAAGACGGCTCGTTATGGTTCTCCACGGTGAAGGGCGTAGCGGTGGTGGATTCAGGAACGGTGGAGCGGAAGGCGCTGCCGCCGCCGGTTGTGCTGGAATCCTTTTCGGTGGATGACCGGACGTTCGAGCCCGGAGATACAACATCCAGAGACGTGGCGCCCGGGCCTTCACGATTTTCCTTCGAGTACGCGGGGCTGACGTTTTACTCACCGCAAAGAGCGCGGTTTCGCTATCGATTGGAAGGCTTCGACCATTCGTGGATCGATGCGGGAACGCGCCGCGTGGCGTACTACACGAATCTGCGGCCGGGGCGATACCGGTTTCGCGTCTCGGCGCGCGCCTATGACGGCGACTGGAGCGAGACGGAAGCGTCACTGGCGTTTCGGCTGCGCCCGCATTTTTATCAGACGTACTGGTTTTATCTGCTGCTGGCGATTCTGTTGGCGGCGGCCGTATACGAGGCGTATCGCTGGCGCTTACGACAGGTCGAGGCGCAATTCAAAGCGGTGTTGGCCGAACGCAATCGGATTGCGCGCGAGATTCACGACACTCTGGCGCAAGGATTCGTGGCCGTTTCCGTGCAATTGGAATTGCTCGGCCGCAAATTATCCGGGCCGGCCGATGAAGTGCGCGCGCTGCTTGATCAGACGCGGCAGTTAGTGCAAGACAGCCTGGCCGAAGCGCGGCGTTCTATCTGGGACTTGCGTTCCCAAGCGGTCGAACGCGAAGACTTTGCATCGAAACTTTCCAAGGCGGCTACACAGATCACTGCAAGAACGGCGGTGAAGCTACGGTTCGAGGTCAACGGAACGTACCACGCTCTGTCAGAGAAGATAGAAGATGAACTACTGAGAATAGGTCAGGAAGCGATCACGAACGTGGTGCGCCACGCGGAGGCCAAACACATCGACATCGCTGTGAGCTTCGACACGAAGAAGGTAAGAATGGTAGTCTCCGACGATGGGCGAGGTTTCATCGATCACGGTGCGGCTTGGAGCGCAAACGGCCATTATGGTTTACAGGGTATGCGGGAAAGAGCGGAGCAGATCGGGGCTGAATTGACTGTGGCTAGCACGCCGGGCGCGGGGACCCAGGTACGGGTGGAGACGCCAATCCATTGATGACTCATGTGACAAATCAGATTCGACTCATGGTGATCGAGGATCACCACGTAGTGCGGCAGGGCCTGGTGGCTTTGCTCAATACTGTGCCAGACATGAGCGTGGTAGCCGAGGGCGCAGATGGCAAACAGGCCATCGATCTTTTTCGCGAACATGAGCCCGACGTGACTTTGATGGATTTGCGTATGCCGAATATGAGCGGCGTGGATGCCGTGGTGCAGATCCGGCAGGATTATCCAGCGGCGCGGATCATCGTGCTGACGACGTTTGATGGCGATGAAGATATCTATCGCGCGCTGCAGGCCGGGGCCCGCGCTTACCTGCTGAAAGGGATGTTCGGAGACGAGCTTATGGATGCCATACGCGCCGTGCATGCCGGGAAATCGCGCATTCCACCGGCGGTCGCGGAGCGGCTCGCGAACCGGATGGGCGGCCCCGGATTGACGCCTCGTGAATTGGACGTATTGCGGCTGATCGTCTCGGGCAACAGCAACAAGGAAATCGGCGAAGGATTGCGTATTTCAGAAGCAACGGTCAAGACGCACATCAACAACATTCTGAGCAAACTCGGCGTCACCGATAGAACACAGGCCACGACGACCGCTTTGCAACGCGGTATCGTTCATCTCGATTCGCGAGGGACGCAGTGAAAAAAGCATGTTTGATTTTTTTAGCGGCCGCGGCTGGGCTGCAGGCGGCGCCGGATTGGCGGGCCGCGACGGCGGCCGAACTCAAGAATCTGATTCCGGTACGCGCGCCGGTTGAGAAAGAGCACATCGAAACCGAGTTTCGGACAGCCTCGGGCATCAGCGATGGAAAAGGAAAGTTTGTCGCCGGCGTAGTCTTGATCACGGCTGGCTATGCGGCGGAAGGAAAATATTCAAATTTTTTTCTGACGCAGGTTCCGATCCGGGTGGGCGAGCTTGCGCTGCCTACCGGAGAGTATGTATTTGGCTGGCGCCGGAAGGATGACGACACGCTCGACGTGAAGTTCTACGACGCGCATTCGGGGAAGTTTTTGGGCGACGTGGACGCGCGCCGTTTGAGCCGCGTGGGGCGGATTGAATCGTTCCGAATTTCACCGCCCAAGGAAAAGCCCTCTATCCAAATTGGCCGATTCGGTATGAGCTATGCGCTTTCGGACTAGCGGACCTGCTGGACGATAAATTTATCGAGACGATCGAGACCGCGCTCGAGTTCGGTCATGGAAGTCGCGTAGGAAATACGAACGTGATCGTCAGTGCCGAAAGCTTCACCTGGGACAACGGCGACCTGCGCTTTGGCAAGCAGTTCGTTCGAAAAATCGAGCGAGTTCTTGATACGGCCGCCGCGGAAAGCGACGCTGATGTTGGGGTATGCGTAGAAGGCGCCCTTCGGCGTAACAATCGACACGCCGGGAATCTTTCGCAGCCGGTCGATCACGAAATCACGGCGGCGGCGATATTCGGCGAGCATCACCGGAATAGAATCCTGCGGACCGCGCATGGCTTCCACCGCCGCTTTCTGCGCGATGGAGGTTGGATTCGAAGTGCTGTGACTTTGCAGCTTCGTCATGGCGTTGATAATCGGAGCGGGAGCCAGCGCGAAGCCAATGCGCCAACCGGTCATCGCATAAGTTTTGGACAAGCGAGCCGGCGACTACGACAGTGTCCTTGGCGCCGGGCTCCGCCGCAATCGAAAACGGCTTGTCTTCGTAGAGAAATTGGCAGTAGCACTCGTCGGTGAGCAGGAAGATATCACGCTTGGACGTGAGATGCAAAATGGCGCGGAATTCCTCGCGCGAAAGGACTGCGCCGCTCGGGTTCGACGGCGAATTGATAATGACGAGCTTGGTGCGTGGCGTGAGATGGCGCTCGATCATCGCGGCGGTCACTTCGAAACCGGCGCTTTCGTCGGTTTCGACGAATACGCAAACGCCGCCCGCGTAGTTCACGACGTCTTTATATGTCACCCAGTAAGGAACCGGGATGATGACTTCATCGCCCGGATTGATGAGCGCTTGGATCAAATTGAAAATGGCATGTTTGCCGCCCACCGTGACCATGCATTCGGCGGCGCTGTAGTCGGTGCCGAAATCGGCTTTGTGACGATCGCAAATCGCCTGGCGCAGCTCGGGCGTTCCGCCCGCGGCGGTGTACTTGGTGAAGTTAGCGGCGAGCGCGTCGATGGCGGCCCGCTTGATGTTTTCGGGCGTCGGAAAGTCGGGCTCGCCGGCTCCGAAATCCACCACATCGACGCCTTCGCGGCGGAGGCGGTCCGCCTCGGCGGCCACTTTCATGGTGGACGAAACGCTGATGGTCGATATACGTGAGGCTATTTCCGCGGTGGCTTGCATGGGCTATCTGCTAATTTTAGCGTGCAGACGCTTCCAAACGGCCGGGGGCACGAAATTTGAGACATCGCCGCCGAGTGTGGCGATCTCTTTAATCATGCGCGAGCTGAGGAAGGAATATTCTTCGCTCGCCATGAGGAAGATCGTCTCCAGGCTCGGGGCGCATGCGCCGGTTGAGCAGGGCCATTTGGAGTTCGATTTCATAATCGGAGATGGCGCGGATGCCGCGCAGAATCACGCCGGCCTGGCGATGGTCGGCATAGTCGACCAGCAGCCCTGTGAAGGAATCCACTTCCACGTTGGGGAACGAGGCGGTCGACTGCTTCAGCATTTCGATTCGTTCGGCGACCGGAAACAGCGGCTGTTTCTGGGTGTTTTCGAGAACGGCTACGATGAGTTGACCGACCAGGCGCGAGCCGCGCGCAATGAGATCGAGGTGTCCGTTAGTCAGAGGATCGAATGAGCCTGGATAGATGGCAATAAGCGGCGCGGGCATGGCGGGAATTTTGAGTGTAGCGGAGTCGAAGTGGATTTAGCGAGTGTTCTGGATTCGGGCAATGCGGGCATTTTTGCGGTGCGACGCACGCGCGGGGGCCTGAGGGCGCGTTGCCGGTGACGCGAAGCGATGCTGCTCGAACAGCCGTCCGGAAATCTTTTCGGGCTGACGCAAAATGCCGGGATGGGTTGGGAGCCCGCGGCGCTGGGCGGGAAGCAGGTGCTCATCCTGAGCACGCATGGAGGCGTGCGCGCGCCCGATGGGACGCCGATCGCGCTGGGTTATCACACGGGGCATTGGGAAGTGGGTCTGCTGGTGGCCGAAGCCGCGCGCGAGTTGAAGGCGCAACGGGCCATTCCGTTTGCGGGCGCGTGCACAGACCCGTGCGACGGGCGCACGCAAGGCACTCCGGGAATGTTCGATTCCCTGCCCTATCGCAACGATGCCGCGATCGTGCTGCGCAGACTGATTCGTTCGCTGCCGACACGTCATGGAGTGATTGGCGTAGCGACTTGCGATAAGGGACTGCCCGCCATGATGATGGCGTTGGCCGGAACGCGCGACCTGCCCTGCGCGCTGATTCCCGGGGGCGTGACGCTGATGCCGGAACACGGCGAAGACGCGGGCAAGGTGCAAACCATCGGAGCGCGTTTCGCGCATCACAAGATTTCGCTCGAGGAAGCGGCGCTGGCCGGATGCCGGGCGTGCGCATCGCCTGGCGGCGGATGCCAGTTCCTCGGCACGGCGGCGACTTCTCAGGTCGTGGGAGAGGCTCTGGGCTTGACGCTGCCGCATGCGGCGCTTGCGCCTTCGGGCCAGGCGATCTGGCTCGATATGGCGCAGCGGACGGCCCGGGCGCTGCTGCGCTTATCCGAGCTGAAAATGACGACGCGCGACATTCTGACCGACCATGCGATTGAGAATGCGATGGTACTGCACGCGGCGTTCGGCGGCTCGACAAATTTGCTGCTGCATATGCCGGCCATAGCGCATGCGGCGGGATTGCGCAGGCCCACGGTTGCCGATTGGAATCGCGTGAATCGGAGCGTGCCGCGCATTGTAGACGCACTGCCGAACGGACCGAGAAATCATCCCACGGTGCAGGTGTTTTTGGCAGGGGGCGTGCCGGAAGTGATGCTGCATTTGCGGCGAGCAGGATTGCTTGCGACAAAGGCGCTGACCGCTTCGGGAGATACGCTCGAAGTCGCGCTCGATTGGTGGGAGCAATCGGATAGAAGGCGCCAGTTGCGCGCGCGGTTGAAGGAACTGGACGGGATCGAGGCGGACGATGTGATTTTGTCGCCGGATGCCGCGCGAACACGCGGGTTGACTTCCACAGTATGCTTTCCGAGCGGGAATTTAGCGCCCGAAGGAGCAGTGGTGAAGAGCACGTCGATCGATCCGGCGGTGGTGGATGCGGATGGCGTGTATCGGATGCGCGGCCCGGCACGTGTGTTTGTGACCGAGCACGCGGCGATGGATGCGATCAAGCAGCAGCGCATCAAAGAGGGCGACGTACTGGTGCTGATTTGCCGCGGGCCGATGGGCTCGGGAATGGAGGAGACTTACCAGATCACGGCAGCATTGAAGCATCTGCCCTTCGGTAAGCACGTGGCTGTGATTACCGATGCACGATTCAGCGGCGTTTCGACAGGCGCGTGCATCGGGCATACTTCGCCCGAGGCGCTTGCCGGCGGCCCTGTGGGCAAACTGCGCGACGGCGACCTGGTGGAGATTGTCATCGACCGGAATAAGCTAGAGGGAACGGTCAATTTTGTTGGTGAAGCGGAACAGACCTTCGATGCTGAGGAAGGGCGCAGACGGCTTAATCAACGACCGGCGCGTACGGATTTGCGGCCCGATCCAGCTTTGCCCGAAGACACGCGATTGTGGGCGGCGCTGCAACAGGCTAGCGGAGGGATTTGGGGTGGCTGCGTTTACGATACGGAAGCTATTGTGCGGCGGTTAAATGAAGCGGGGAACTAGAGCGATTCGGTCGCATACACGTGTGCAATTTGACCTGGACCGACTTCGTCAACGGCTTCGCGGATCTTATTGAAGATTGGCCGGTAATATTGCATCGAATTCTTTGTCACATGCACGATCACAATCCCAAAAGATCGGCGCTTAGGGTTCTGCTGATGGGCAAACCCTTGATCAAGGGTGATGAATACGTCAAATTTCTTATCGGCAAGGGCCAAAAGTTGTGCATCAGCGAGAGCGCGCCAATTGGCATCGGCCACTGTCGTGACTTGATGATCCGGGAATGCAAGTTTCAGGCGAGGATTCACACACTCGTCTAGGAGGATATGCATTCGAGCAGTCGTTCCTTCGCGAGTCGAAGAAACTGGGTCGCTTGTTCCCGCTTTACTCGCGGGTAGTCGGCAAAAAACTGCTCGATTGTTTCGCCGCTTTCCAAATAATCCACCAGGGTCTGCACCGGGACACGAGTACCGGTGAAGCACGGCGTCCCGTGCATGATACCGGGATCGATCGTCGCAACGCCGGCCAACGCATTCTTCCGTTCCATGGTGATGTCCTTACGATAGTTCAATTTCATCGCTGAAGCAATTGCGGGTAGGGGCTCCACGTGCCATCGCTCTGGCGGCGTTCTTTCTCGTCCTTCTTTTCCTTCTCCTTCTCCGCGGCGGACTTGCCGCCTTTGAAGTAGAGATGCACGGTGACGCTGTGCGAGGAGGCGTCGGCGGTGTAGTCGGAATGGGTGTTGGCCAGATTGTCGAAAAGGCCTTGCTCCTGCACTTTCTTCAGAAAGAATTCCGGGTATTCGGGATTGAACGGATGGCCGGGTTTTTCACCCCACAACTTGGCGATGACCGGTTGAGTGGTCAGGTCGAGGCCTTGGATGTCGAGCGTCCGGAAATTATACGGCTCGCCTGGAACGATGTTGTACGTCACGTTGACGGTGCGGTTCTGCTCGTCCGGCTCCGACTGCGCGCTAATGGTTGCGTCCAGCAGACCGCGCATTCGCATGCGGTGCGCGAGATCGATGCGGAAGTCGTCGACCTTGCGGGCGTCGAAGGTCTGGCCCGGTTTGAAGGTAATGTTCGAGCGGATCTCCTCTTCCTCCATACCCTTGCCGCGGAATCGAACGGAGCCGAACTTGAATAGCGGGCCGTCTTTGATCTCGACTTTGACGATCACCCCGAGGTTCGATTTCGCCGGTTCGGTTTCCACTTTGGGGAAAGACACAGCAGCGTAGCCTTTGGCCGCGTAGACCGGCCTGATGGCGCCGTCGAGGATCGCTTTCAGACGCGCGTCCGACAGCGGCACTCCAATGGCAACTTCATTGACGGCGCGCAGAATAGTGCCGGTATCGATCGCCTGGTTCCCGCTTATGACGACTTGGGAAATCGTGGGGGCGGGAGCGTCGGGCGTAAATAAAACAATCAGTTGCTGGGGATCGTCGTTCGAAATATGCGCACGCACCTTGGTGTTGGGATTGGTCTGCGCAAGGAAGCTCTGAACGGCCTCCGTATAGCGGTGGAGCACGCCATCGGTTCCGGGAATGCGATCGGAATAGAGATCGACGTGGGTTTTCAGATAATTGCTAATCGCCTCCGGAGCGACGCCCAGACGCTCGAAGCGCATCGGAAAAAGCTGCTCGTTTTCGGCGAGTTCGAAGGTCACGTCATATTGAGGCGGGTTGCCGGTGGTGCGGTATTGATCCGCGACATTCGTGAACAACTCGGTTTGCTGCAATTTCAGACGCGCTTTTTCGATGACCGGCGCGCTCACCGGCTGGCCGACCTTGAGACCCGCTTGTTTGACGATGTCTTCCGATGAATAGAGCTTATTTCCTTTGACGCTCACGGAATGCAGCGTTCCAGGCCGAGGCGGAGTCTGTCCAGCTAAAACGACAGCAAAGGCAAGGCAGACAAACGCACGCATAGCTCTACTTCAATCATACGTGGATTTGAGGGGGAGGGTTTCGGGTGCGCTGCTAAACTTGAGACGAAAATGGCATATGACGTAGTGGTTATTGGCAGCGGTCCCGGCGGGTATTCCACGGCCGTTCGGGCGGGCCAATATGGTCTAAAAACCGCGCTAATTGAACGGAATCCGAGGCTTGGCGGCACGTGTCTCCTGGTTGGCTGCATTCCGACTAAAAGTCTGCTGCATACGGCGGATGTTTGGGAGTATTTCCAGCGTCCGGAAGCGGAAGGAATCAGTTGTAAGGATGCGCAATTGAATTACGCGCAGGTTCTGGACCGTAAGAACAAGATCGTCACCAAGCACTCGAAAGGCATCGAGTTTCTGATGCGCAAGAACAAAGTCGATGTCCTCAAGGGGACGGGGCGACTGCTGGGCGGCGGACGGATCGAAGTGAAGAATGATCAGAACACGCAAACCGTGGAAGCGAAAAACATCATTCTGGCGACAGGCTCGGAAGCGAGAATGCTGCCGGGCCTCGAGCCGGATTCCAAACTGATTCTGACGAACGTTGAAATATTGGATTTGCCGGCGATTCCGAAGACGCTTGGGATTATCGGCGCGGGCGCGGTGGGGGTCGAATTCGCGTCCATCTTTCAGCGGTTTGGGACAAAGGTGACTTTGCTTGAAATGCTGCCCAGGCTGGTGCCGGTGGAAGATGAAGAGATCTCGCAAGAGCTGGCGAAGCATTTCCGGAAAGCGGGCATCCGGACGGAAACCGGCGCGAAAGCGGAAAACATTCGAAAGAATGCCGATAGCGTGAGTCTCACAGTGACTCTTTCGAACGGCAACCGGGAAGAGATGGAGTTCGAGAAGCTGCTGGTGGCGGTGGGCCGGAAGCCGAACGCCGAGAATTGCGGGCTGGAGAACACGAGGGTGCAGGTGGATCGCGGGTTTGTGAAAGTAGACGATTTTCAGCGCACCGGCGAACCAGGCGTATATGCGATCGGCGATATTGTGGGCGGCACGCCGCTACTGGCGCACGTGGCATCGGCGGAGGGGATGGTCGCGGTAGGACACATCGCAGGCAAGCCGGTCCGGCCGATTAACAAAAATCGCATACCGGCTGCGACGTATACCGATCCGGGGATTGGCAGCGTGGGTTTGACGGAGGCGCAGGCGCGGGCGCAGAATTTTCGCGTCAAAGTCGGAAAATTTCCGTTTGCCGGCAACAGCAAGGCCACGATTCTCGGCAAGCATGAGGGCTTCGTGAAAGTCGTGTCGGACGAGAAATTCGGCGAGATACTGGGCGTACATATCATCGGGCCGGAAGCGTTTGAACTGATCGGGGAAGCGGTAACGGCGATGGAATCCGAGGCGACGGTCGAGAGCATGATGAGCACGATTCATGCGCATCCGACGATCTACGAAGCGATCGGCGAAGCGTTTCAGAACGTACATGGCCTCGCAATCAACATCTAGACCGTTAGAGGTCGTGGACCTCGGGCGCATGCGCTACCGCGCGGCGCTGGATGTCCAGCAAACGCTGGTGGCACAGCGCAAGCAGGGGAACGGCACGGATACATTGCTCTTCGTGGAGCATCCGCATGTAGTCACGCTGGGACGCAACGGACGCGAGCAGCACGTTCTGGCATCGCCGGAGATTCTCGAGCGCAGCGGAATTGAGTTTTACGAGACGGACCGCGGCGGCGATGTGACGTATCACGGGCCGGGACAACTGGTGGGCTATCCGATACTCGATTTGCGAGAATGGAAACGCGACGTCCACGCCTATTTCCGCGGTGTTGAGCAAGCGTTGATCGACGGATTGGCGAGTTTCGGAATAGAAGCGGAACGGATTGCGGAGCGCGGATATGAGGGCGTCTGGGTGAATGGGGCGAAGATTGCCGCGATCGGAATCCACATCAGCCGCTGGATCGCATCGCACGGGTTCGCGCTGAACGTCGATACCGACCTCAGCTATTTCCAATACATCGTTCCGTGTGGCTTGACGAAGCCGGTCTGCTCGCTGCGCAGCCTGGGCTGCCCGGCCGCCCGCGAAGAGGTGATGAGCGCGATAGCCGCCTCGTTCGCTAAAGTTTTCGATTACGAATTAGTCCAACAATTGCAGGAGACGCGATGACCGACGTAGTGATGCCCCAGATGGGCGAGAGTATCGTCGAGGGCACCCTCACACGCTGGCTGAAGAAGCCCGGCGACCGGGTGGAACGGGACGAACCGCTGTTTGAGATATCGACGGATAAAGTCGATACGGAGATTCCTTCGCCATCGGAAGGCGTGCTGAGCGAAGTGCTGGTGCAAGAGGGCGCGACGGTCGCGATCAATGCGATAGTGGCGCGCATTGGCGATGGCGCGAAGACGGCCGAGGCTCCGAAAGAGCAGGCTGCTCCTGCTCCGGCGCCGCAGCCTGAAACGAAACCGGCTGCCGCAGCACCGGCGCCGGCCCCAGCGCCTCCACCTCAGCGCCAGCCGCTCCGCCAGCCCGCGCAAGCCACGCAGCCCACTGGCGGTGAAGAACAAGGCCCGCTCTCGCCACTGGTTCGCAAGATGGCGCGCGAATACAATGTCGATCTGGCGCGTGTGAAAGGCACCGGCGATGGAGGCCGCATCACCAAGCAGGATGTGGAAGCGTACATGTCTTCGCAAGCGGCCCGGACTTATGAGAGTGCGCCGCCCGCGCAGGCTTCACAACCCGCGGCCGCTCCAATGCCTTTGGCGGAAGCGGCCAAGACGCGCAGCGAGCCGATGTCCACGATGCGCCAAAAGATAGCCGAGCACATGGTCATGAGCCAGCGAACCTCCGCGCACGTAACGACCGTGCATCGCGTGGACATGACCAAAATCGCGAAACTGCGCAATCAGTCGAAGACGGAGTTCCAAGCCCGCAACGGCTTTTCCCTCACGTTCCTGCCGTTCGTGACAGCGGCGGCGGTAGAAGCGCTGCGCGCATTCCCTATTTTCAACGCTTCGATCGATGGGAAGAACATCGTCTACCATCGCGACATCAACATCGGCATCGCCGTGGCGCTCGAAGGCGGTTTGATCGTGCCCGTGATCCGCAATTCCGACGAAAAGAATGTGGCGGGATTGCAGAGGGCGATTGTCGATTTGGCGACCCGCGCCCGCTCACGGCAGTTAAAGCCCGAGGAAGTGCAGGGCGGCACGTTTTCGATCACGAATTTCGGCAGTTTCGGCAGCATTTTCGCGACGCCCGTGATCAACCAGCCGCAAGTTGCCATCCTGGGGGTGGGGGCAGTGGAAAAGGTGCCCGCGATCGTGGAGGGCGATGCGATTGCCGTGCGCTCGCAAGCGCACTTAGCTTTGACCTTCGACCACCGGCTAATCGATGGCGCGCTGGCCGACCAGTTTTGCCAGAAAGTAAAGGCTGTGCTCGAAGGCTGGTCGGCCAATATCCTATAGACATAGTTACGTTTAGCCGTTTGGCACTGTATTTGCTAAACGAGTAGCTCTATACACTCCCGATCAGTGAACAGCACCGGCTTTTGCCGCTGATTCATGAAGTTAGCGGCGGCAAGCTATACACTACCCCTGCGGTAGTGGACGTACTTTTTTGCTTGACGAAACGTTTAGGTAGGTTTACTATTCCTTTCAGGCCAGCCTCGGCAGGCGAGAGACACAAGTCTTACTTCATAACGACGAAAGAGGTCCGCGAATGACCTTCCAGGTGGGTGAGAAAGTGGTTTACCCAAACCATGGTGTAGGCACCATAGAGAACATCAGTTCTCGGGCGTTCGGCACCCAGTCGGAGCGGTTTTACTTGCTTCGACTTTCTCCGAGCCGCATGACGGTGATGGTTCCGTTCTCGCACGTAGGCGACGTAGGACTCCGCAAGGTCACCAAGTGCAGCGAGATCAATCGAGTATTGAGTTATTTGGCGGCGGGGCAGCCTTGCTGCGCGCACGATTGGAAAGATCGATTCAAAGAGAATTCCGATCGCATGAAGGGCGGCAGCCTGCTCGAAATTGCCGAGGTTTTCAAAGCTCTGCTGATCATCCAAATGTCGAAGCCGCTTTCGTTCCGCGAGAAGAAAATGCTCGAACGGGCGCGCTGCATGCTCATTCTGGAGACTTCCGTGGCGCGAGCGGTGAGCGAGACGGGAGCCATATCGCTGATTGAAAAAGCGCTCATGAAGTGCGGCCTGCCAATGCCCGCCGCTCTGTAAAGGTACTCGCTATACTGAGAGAGCGTCGCGTGCGATGGCGCTATCGTCTAACGGTTAGGACAGAGCCCTCTCAAGGCTTAAATAGGGGTTCGATTCCCCTTAGCGCTACCAATCTTTTCAATCCGAACTGCTTAGCGTATGAGGCAAGTGTCGTTGAGCTAGCCGGCCCGCTTGCTGCTCGCTCGCCGGGGCTTCGACGTGCTCTTGCCTTCGAGATTGAGCGCCACTGCAGCGCGGATGAGATCCTTCAAGGCCGCCTCATGGACCTTGTCGCCTTCGTGGATGTCGATGGCGCGCCTGACGTTCCCGTCGAGGCTGGAGTTGAATAGACCTGAAGGGTCCTGCAAGGCAGCTCCCTTGGCAAATGTCATTTTAACGACGTTCTTGTACGTCTCTCCCGTGCAGACGATGCCGCCGTGGGACCAGACGGGAGTCCCCATCCACTTCCACTCTTCAACGATCTCAGGGTCTGCCTTATGGATGATCTCGCGCACTTTCGCGAGCGTCTTCCCGCGCCAGTCCCCAAGTTCCTTGATCCTCGCGTCGATCAATGCAGAGGCGGATTCCGCCTGGACAGGTTTTTTCATGTACGGCTCCTCCGCAACTCCTACCTATTTTAGCTGCGCTCAGGCGGGCAGAAGAGCGCAACGACGATTCAATAGTTACTTTCGCGGTTGGGCGCCGACTACTTTGCTGAAATCACAGAGGAAACGTGGCGCTTCTGCGTCGACTTGCGCAGCGTTATCGCTGGAAACTCAATCGAGGCGTTCGCCGAGCCGACTGCGCTAATCCAGGCGAGGGTCATAGCGTTGGCCGGGATACGCGTGTTGAAATCGACGAGGCTGTGCAGCAATATCGCTACCAGAGCGCCAGTGCACGCGATGATGAGAAGGCGGCGGTCTTCGTCTCGCACCGTCAGAATTCCGGCGAGAATCTGCGCGGTGACGCCAACAACGATGGCCGCGAGAATGGCGAATCCCGCGAATCCAAGCTCAGCGATGTACTGCAGGTAGTCGTTGTGAGCGAATTCGACGCGGAAGTTGTTGTCGGTCGCCTGGTATTTCAAGAACGCCGATTCGAAACCTCCTAAGCCCGTCCCGAACAAACGAAATTCGGAGATTACAGGAAGGGTTTCTTTCCAGAGCGAAAGACGCGTGTCGGCGGAGACTCTGTCGGTGGAAGAGATGGCGGCGAAACGCTCAATCAGCCGGTCTGGCGGGAAGAAGACCAGCACTAGCAGGATGACGCCGCCGATCACTCCCAGCGACGACCACCGCCAGGCGCGCGAGGGAAGGCGCGGACCAATACTGAGGACCCCAATGAGAAACAGCACGCAAAGAGCGGCCAGGAAGCCCATCCGCGACAGCGAATAGATAATCGCTAGCAGGAGCAGCGCGGCCACTGTCCATAATCCGCAGGCGGCAATCGCAGGAAGGGCCGGAGAATCGAAGCGGGCTTTGCGGCGGCGCAGAATGGCCAGCCCATAGAGTGCGGCAATTGGGAGGACCATTTCGAGGAACCCGGCGAAGTGGTCGCGATTGGTATAGGTGCCGCTCGCTTCGCCTGACGGCCAACGGGCGAAAACCTGAGACATACCGATGGCCGCTTCAAGAGCGCCGATGACGACGAGCGGAAGGATGGGCGTCCAGGGCCGGGCCGACCAGCGCCAGGCGAGCTCGCGAATCAATAGGAAGGTCGCGATGTAGCCAAGGACGGTGAAAAGAGCAAGGACCGCAGCCGGCGGATCAACGCTGAGCGGCGCCCAAGCGATGCCGGGGATGACGGGCGCAAGCGCCTCCACAAGCCGCGCGCGACCCGGCGAGAGAGTTTGCAACGCACTCAGCGGAAGCGGAATGAGCTGAAAAGCGAGGTAGCACGGGAAGAGGAAAATCGGCCATCGCAGCCAGCGGCTGAGAGGCGGCGCGAAGTGGATAGGGCGGGTGAAGAGCCAATAGCACCCGGAGATGCAGCCGGCTGCACACAGCGCTACGTCCCAATCTTGAGGCCAAACGCCGCCTTTGAAAAAGACCGGCCAGCTCAGCGCCAACGAAAGCAGTGCAAGCGTTACCGCCGGACCAAGCATTCCCGAAGCCGATAACAGAATTCCATAATTTAATATCCCCCTGATTAATCAAAAGCTTATCAGCTAATAGCGGGCCACTCCAGAACTTTCCCCTGACATCTTTGTTCCAGATTTTCGCGTTTTTAGCGACTCGTATTTGCTCCACAGAAAGGGTGATCACTTTGCGAGATCAGCGGCGAGTTGTTATGCGCCCGAGGTGATAAGAAATGAAAACTGGATTTTCGATTCTGTATTTGATTTTTTCGTCCGTGATGATGGCCCAGTCCGTTCATCTCACGGTCCCTGCCGTCGATCCTTCCAACAACGCCGTTACGATCGGTACGGCCTACTTTACCTGGGGAACATTTGCGGGCAACAACGGCATTACCGTCCCAGCGGGGCAGCTAACGCGGCCCGTGACTAGCGGAACGATCGACGTGACACTAACGGCCTCCGACAACGCCGGTTATGTGTATACGTTGTTGCTCATGCATGGTTCCACCGCAGATACGTTCAAGTGGCGCGTGCCCGCGGCGGGCGCGACAACGATGGCGGAGTTGAATCAACCAGCCTCGAACAACGGCGATTCGACTGTCGTGCGCACGGATCAAGCCAATATCTACGCGGCGGGAAAAAAGCAGACGTTTAGTTCTTCGGCTACAACTGCCGGCGAGGGCTTTGGCGGCGTTTCCTCCGACCCATCGAGTGTAGTGAGCGGCGACCGCTGGTTTCGGACGGACATTCATCATATGCGCATCTACGACGGCGCCACAGGTCAGACCGTGATGTATCAATCGGACACGCTGCCGTGGAATCAGCTTGCTAATCCTACGGGCGCAACCAGCCTGTTATTCGCGGCAAACCCGTTCAATATCACCTTTGGCAGCGCGACCGGATCAGGAAACATGATGACGGTCATGGACACAGCTAGCAACACCGGAACGGGTTATGTGTTCACCACGGGCACCGCAAACGGGTCGAGCGCAAAACCGTTTCAGGTGTTAGCTGGCGGCGTGAAGGTCATCGATGTAACCTCAACAGGGCAAGTAACAATTGGATCGCCTACTACGAGTGTCGCTGTAGGAAGCAACATACTCGCTAATGGCAACGTAGGCGCGGGAAATGCATTTTGGTTTTATAACTCAAATTTGCTTATGTATTCGACTCCGGCGAAAGGCGATACCGGCAATGCTTACACCTTTTCGGACGACAGCGGCGCCAACTTACGGCAGATACTGGCCAGCTCGCTTTGGATAGGCACAACGACGACCGGCGGACGAGTTGCCGGATTCACAAGCAGCGGCACGGCGACCGTGGCTGGCCTACAGACCGCGACGGGGAAGAAAACGTCTAATTACACCGTCACAAGCGACGATACAAGCCTTCCTTGTGACGCGACGGCGGGCAACGTAGTAATCACTCTGCCGGCCTCGCCTCACACCGGCGAATGGAAGGGGCTGAAGAAAGTAGATTCTTCCGGCAACACCTGCACCTATTCGGGCAATGGGAAAAATATCGAGGGCGCTGCGACGCTCGTCTACTCCACGCAATATCAGCATGCGATGGCTCAGTATGACGGTACGCAATGGTGGCTCTATTAATTAGTCGCCCGCCGAGGCGGTGTGATAGTGGGAGGGGATCGGCTCGAGAGGCTGGATGTCTAACGTCAGGCTGGCCTTGGGGAAGAAAACGGGGATTTTTTCGTCGAGCGCCTTGCGAAGGATATCGGCGAAAGGCGCAACGATGTTGTGCTTCGCAGGGGTATCGAATTCGCGGATCAGATGCACGTAATCGTTGCCGGAGAGAGGGATCTCTATTTTCCAGATTCGCGAGGGATCGGGCTTGCCGGCGTTTTCTGTGTAGTGACAGCCGGCGAATTGGAAACGAACCTGATAGAAGCCAAAATCCCTATAGGCGTTTTTCAGAACGGTCCAACACTCGTCGGGCGTGTTGGCTGCCGATAGTTTGCGTTCAAGGATTCTAAGCGTGATATGGGCATTGAGCAGGTTGCGAAACGAACCCTGCATCAACATTCTTCCGGCGGTATCGAATTCCACATATCCGAGATGCCGGATTCCCATCCAGGCGGCAATACAAAAGATCAGAATGATGGGGACTTCAAAGTAATCGGAGGCCATCGAGAGCGAGAACACGGCCGCGAGCGCGCCCGTTCCGTAGAGGAGCAGCGCGACGCGGCGGGGAGTGAACCCGCGCTCGAGTAAACGGTGGTGGATATGGTTACGATCCGCGCCAAAGATCGGCTGGCGGCGAAGGAAGCGGCGCAGGATGGCGAGCGAGGTATCGAGGAGAGGAATCGAGAGCGCCATGAGAGGCGCTGTCATGCCAAGGATAGTGGTGGATTTCTGGCTCCAAAGAACGCCGTCGCAGCCGAGCAGGAAGCCGATCAACAAGCTGCCGCAATCGCCAAGAAAGATGGTTGCGGGATTGAAGTTATAGCGAAGGAAGGCCAGCAGGCACGCGGCCAGAGGGACCGTCGCCAGGAGCAACTCCACATTATGCTGCATGGCGGCCGCGAGTACCGTCGTGGCGGTCGCAACGAAGCCGATGCCCGCAGCGAGACCGTCGACCCCATCGAGCAGATTGAGCGCGTTGCAGCAGGCGACGAGCCAAAGCACGGTGGCTGGAAACGACAGCCACCATGCGACGAAGTGGCTACCGCCGACTCCGAGCACCTGGACACCCCCCAAATAGGCGACCGTTGCGGCTGCAATCTGTCCGGCGAGTTTCTGCCAGGGTTTGAGGCGGAACAGGTCATCTAACAGTCCGGTAACAAAGATGAGAGCCGCGGCGGGAAAGAGCTTCCAGATCAGAGGAAATGCATTCCAAACGATATCGCCAGCTTTCAACTTAGTAACAAGCAGCAGTCCGAAAGCCAACGTATAAGCGAGCGCAATGGCGATTCCTCCGACTCGCGGAATGGGCCGGTTGTGAAGCTTGCGCGGGTCATCCGGGTGGTCCACTAACCCCAGACGACGGAAAATATTCCGGACAGCCGGAGTGAGTAACAGAGAAAGGACGAAGCTTGTAAAGGCGAGAAACAAGAGCGAATACATGGCGGACGTCTGATGCGGTGCGCTTAGTTCCGGACGAAGGCGCTTTCCGAGAGTTCGGGGACTTCACTAAGGCCCAGAATCGAAATGATGCGTTCGACTCCAAGAGGGCGATCGTAGTTTTCGAGAAAAGCCTGGCGGGCGCGAACTCCAGCGGCATAGATCTCCTCTGGCCGGTCAGCCAGGCGATTCAGCAGCGCCACAAGATATTCGGAATCACCGGCTTCGACGTGCCATCCGCAGGCAAAACGCTCAATGATCCGAGCGGGCGTCGCGCGGCGTGTACCGATATATAAGATGGGGCGCCCGGCGGCCATAATGCCGTATACCTTGCTGGGAACTACGGAGCCGGCGGTTTCCGGCCGCTGCGTCACTAATCCGAGGTGGCCTGCAGAGAGACTCTGGCTCAGTTCCGCGCGGCCGCAGTAGGGACGAAATTCCGTCCGGCTAAGGCGGTTCTCCTGGCAGAACCATTCCAGGTCTTTTTTCTGAGGGCCACCTCCCGCGAAGACGAAGCGGAATCTTGGATCGGCCTGGAGAGCAAGCATTGCGTCACGAATTGTGCGGGTGTCGTGCGCAAGTCCCAGGTTGCCTGAATAGTAAATCGTCAGGGGAAGTGGCGGCCAGGGCAGCGGGTGGATTTCCCGGCTATCGGCCCAATTGTGAATGACGTGAATATTGGCTTCCGGTAGACCGCGGCGGACGAGACGCTCCTTCATGTCGTCTCCGAGCGCAATAATGCCATCCGCATTGCGTCTGACGTAATCGGCGACGGCGCCAATCAGGCTGCTGAGAAGAGAATGGGCCCGCAAGACATGCAAGTCCTCGGCAATGTCCGGATAAAGGTCCATTTCCCAAATGAAGTGGCGAGTACCACCAAAGCGTTTTGCGAGCGTACCGACCAAGCCGAGGAGAGGAGGCGTGGTGAGCGTGAGAATGATATCGGGCGCCGGGATGCACAGAGTCCGGACGGCCGCGCCACATAGAAAGGTGGCGTAAGATGCAATGCGCATAAGAGGCGCCCGGCTAAAAGGAAGCGGCTTCGAACGAAAGATCGTCACAGGTGGCGGATCGGTCGCGTCCTTGGAGCTATAATCGCTGGCACCGCAGATCGCCGTTACTTCGTGGCCCTGATCGGCGAGCTCACGCGCGAGATCCGTGAGGAACTGGCTCGTGGCGGCTGTATCGGGGTAGAAGAATTGGTTTACGAGTACTAACTCCAGGTGAGTTCCTCGGCGGTGTGCTTTTCTCGAATTCGGAACCTGCGTGTGCGAGTGAGCCGGGCGGGCGCGCCGGCGTGGATTTCGAAAGCGGGAATATTGGCATTCACCACACTGCCAAGCAATGCTACAGCGCATTCTCCCAACACAACGCCCGGTCCGATGACGCTCATGGCGCCGATCCATGCGCCATTGCCTATGGTGATGGGCTGAACCATAAGTCCGAATGATGAGTCGGACCAGTCATGATTTCCGGTGCAGAGATACGCCCCCTGCGAGAGACAAGCGCTGCTTCCGATGGTGACTTGTTCGAGGTTATCGATCCAGCAGTCTTCACCAATCCAGGAATTCGCGCCGACGGTTAGCCGCCACGGGTACTTTACCCTTACGCCGGGCTTGATGACTACGCCCGGCCCGACTCGCGCTCCGAACAGCCGGAGCAGAAATCGCCGAAGCGAAGACGACGGGTTAATCGACGATCTAATCAGCGGAAGGCCCAAGAAGAACCATAAAGCAGTAGCGATCCTTCCTCGCCCAGGGCTGTACCAGGAGTTATCGAAGGTGCTTAGGTCCACGTGAGTAGACATGGATGAAAAGTTTAATGGCGACCGGGATCGATTACGCCACAGGATATGCAATCGTATTCCACGGCGCGGAGTACAGTTTTTGCCGCGCCACTTTCGGTTGATCGGCATCATAGAGCGTGTATCCGGAAGCTTTCAGAAGGTCGGACACCTCCTCGCTGTTCTCTCCATTGACTTCGCAAAGGATACGAGGGCGCACGTCTGAAAGTAATCGGCTAGCGCCTTTCAGAACCAGAGCTTCCGCCCCTTCGACATCGATTTTAAGAACGTCGGGCGGAGAGTGAATACTGAGCAACCAGTCCAGAGTAACGCTTATGGTGGACTGCACGGCCCTGAAACCGCCGGATTGCGAGTTACCTTCACCCAGATAGTTGGAGGAGCGCCCTCGCGCCGCGATTTTCAAGTGGCAAAGACCCACTCGATCCGATGCAGCGACGGGGAGCACGTCTACTCTGGCCCATAATTGGGGGTCGCGAGCAATCGTTCGATGCAGCAGGCTGGTCAGCCAGATATCCGGCTCCAATGCCAGAACCCTTCCCTCGGGGCCAGCCAGAGCGGCCGCGGCGAAAGTAAAAAGTCCGACGTTCGCGCCCACGTCCCAGACAACGTTTCCCGGGCTAACCAATTCACTAGCTGCACCAAACAGCGATGGATCGACGCGTTGAAGACTCGGATACCAGAATTTTAAAGCCGAGGCCGGTGACACGGTGATCCGGCCGCCGCCAAAGCCGGTAGGCAGCTTGCGTTCAAGCACTACACGATTACTGAGGCGTTCGAGGCCTCTTCTCCAAAGAGTCATTTGAAATTCTCCAAAACCAAGTCCTCAATGGCGACCGCCACCAACGCGGCCAGCGGGGTTCTGTCAGCATGGTGGGGATCTATCCGAACAGTACGCACTTGCGCTATGGCCGCATCGAGATCAGCCAGATCCATGACGGCCACGACTCTGCCGCTATCGGCGAGCGCCTTTGCCAGTTGCACCTGATGATCGTCTATTACTTCGCCGTACTTGAGGCGACGGGGTACTACGACGGGAACTTTGCCTGATTCCAAAACGTGCAGAATTGTCCCGGAACCTGCGTGGCAAACGACAACATCTGCTTCTTCTATTGCCGCTCTGAACTCGTCTGCCGTCAGGAAAGCTTTGCAAATGCACCGGTCGGAACAGAAGCCGGAGTTATTTCCATACTGCACAAGAATTTTCTCCGCGCCAAATGCGCCGTCGCGCGCTAACCCGTCGATCCTAGTCAGGAGCCTATCCGAGTTTTGCGTCGCATTTCCTACGGTTATAAAGATCATCTAAATCAACGCGCCTCCGTAGATACCTTTCGGAAAAAACTTAGCGAGCGACTCCCACTGATAAAAGAAACGGTCGGCAAGATAGTACATCAGGCGACCCGACATAGAGGGTGCAGTGACTCTGGCTACAGTCTCCACAAACACGGTAGGTATTCCAAGCAGTTTGCTCACAAGCGCGAAAGGAATTACTGGTCCCGCGCCAGTGCTTACAACGATTTGAGGCCTGCTGTATCTCAGTATTTTCCAAGCCTCAAATAGATTGACAAAGAAGAGCCAGTCCCGCTCGGAATGTCTTATGAACTGCGTACAGTCCTGCATATCACCCGATAGTTTGACCTTGTCGTTCAGAACATACATGAGCTCGTAATGGGGCTGCGGCTTGACTATACTTCGGATTTCTGTAAGATGGCCCCCGCAGGATGACACAATGCAGATGAGTGGCTTGCGTGAGGACTGATTGGTACTCATGATTTTGCCGTCATTTCCCAGAACAGTTGCTGCCATCGCTGCTGTTCCGCAGCGGCCGAAAATTGTTTGGCGATCCATTCCCGACCTTTATTCCCCATTTCCTTGAGCGGCAATGCATGCATTTTTTGAATCGCTCCAGATATCGCTTCATCGCTGTTCTCGACGCAAAGTCCACAGCCGATCTGTTCTACCTCCTGCCATGGAGTTTCTCTCGAAACTATGACCGGGACCCCGTAGCTGATCGATTCTGCTATCACGTAGCAGAAGTTCTCAGAGTGCGAAGGAGCAACGGTTACATCATGGCGGCGAAAGAGCTCAGGAAGCGAATCTTCTGAGACACTCCCAAGAAACTCTACATCGTCGGAAACGCCAAGGTGTTCAGCGTAGTTGACGATATAGTTCCGGTATTCCTCCACACCGTCGCCCGCAACCGTAAGTCGCGCGAGTGGGCGATCACCTGCACTGTTTCGGTTGACGTTGACGCGCTTAAGCGCCCGCAAGAGCCCGTCTAACCCCTTTACCGGATCGAGACGGCCGACGAACAGTAGTCGCATTGTCTCTTGCCGTGAATCCGGGCGATTATCACAATCATTACCTACTTGGAGAGACGGTTGCACTACGGTGCTCCGGACCTTCGGGAATACTTCGTGAACCTGAGCCCTTTCGAACTCCGAAAGACACACCATAAGCGTTCTGCTGGACAGCAGTGGACTACAGATCCACTCAAAGATCGACTTCAGCCAAACTCTACCGCCGCCCCGACCCCATTTCATCAGCGATCCGTGAGGAAGCCAGATCACGGGTTTTCGAAGAAGTGCCGCAAATAGTAGTGTTGGCCACGTTGAAAAACAATATACGCCAGATAGACAGACAAGATCGGCCCACCGAACGTAAGAACAAATATTAAACAGAAGCGAAAACGACAGGTAATCTCCGAGAGAGCGGGCGCAATAACGAACTGGCACCGCCTCCATGAGAATCTCTTCGCCTGTATCGACAGCCAATACAGTTGGCCCATTGCCATTGGTTGTCAACACTCGTACCAGTGCACCCATCCGCAAGAACAGCAACGCAAGATCCCTCACACTCTTGACCGGGCCACCGTAGTGGGTAGCCGGCCAAAACGACGGCGTGATATGAACTACGCGTAAGGGGCCAGTGGCCTCGGGCGATGTAAGTAACGGCACTTGCGATTGGTTTCCGGTCCAATAATCCAGTGGTTCAGCCAAAGAAATGTCCACAACATTCCGGCGCACATCATCCACTCGGTGTTCATCATCGCCAGATCTCCTCTTTGCTGCGTAAAGATAAAGAATAGGATTACCGGGTAGAGGATCCGCAGAGCGAACAGCTTTCCTTGATGGAGCTGTGATTCATAGAGCCCAATTAGGACGCCGAAGATAAATTCGAAGGCCATTGCACCCGTGCTGCCAAAGTTTGCATATCCCTCGCCGAGCATGTGGGCGGAAATCGACAATTGATTGTTTCCAGTAAGCTCTGGCCTATAAGCTAAGTCCGTCATACCCCGAGCTTGCAATCCCACGATGTAGCTGTGCGCCGGGGGTCGCGCTGGCCATAGCACTCGCGGCACTGGCAATAAGGACCCCAATGTCGACCCGTAGAGATATGGATAGGACGACGGCACCACGTCAAGTACAAAGGCAAGCATGTTTGTCATATCGTTCGCCCTGCGTTGTTGCATTGACGTGTGAAATTCCGAATATAAGTCACTTCCGTTCGAGAAAGCCCAAGATAGAGCTCGCGTGGCCATGAGGACCACGCCAAGCGCAAGAAGGACTGCTGTGGTCTTAATCACTCGAGACATTGTAGGGACCAAAAACGGACGTTGAGGGGTTACCTGGAACAGCAAGAACAGAACGATGGGAAGCAGGATGCAGCCTGTATCTTTTCGGCTCACGTCTACAAGAGCTGTCGCTACTCCGAACAACATCGTCAATGCGAAAGCGGCCGAACGCATTTCACCGCGGTTCTGACTTGCCCGAGCTATGGCTAAAGCAATTCCTATTGGAGTGCAGGCGAAGACAAATGAGTGATACCACGTGATTTCTTCAACGTGAGTGGTAAAAACATTATTTCTTATAAACACGCGTGCGAGCGCGCCTGTGAGAGCTAAAGTAAGCGCAAGTTTCGCGCTGGGAAGCCGGAGACCTGCCCATCGCGAGAGATGGGGCCGTTTCGGTTGAAACAGCAGAATCCCCCCCAGCATAGCTCGATAGCCGACAATTACAAGCCGAATCATAAGCGGAATCGAGTTATAGCTGCTATACGACGTGCGATCCACAAACACGTTCAGAATAACTGGGATGTGACCGAAAATCAGATAGCCAAGAATCGCCCAGAGGGCTGGCGAGATAAGGTTGGCTGATCTGTTCCGAAGCATCTGCGTCAATAAGAGTGTGAAGGTTCCTACGTCTAATATGCAGAGTGCTGCTAGAAATTCCGGATCATTCGAGAGCCACAAGAATGGAACCAAGATCAGTGCAAGACAGAGATGGATGACCACCTGATTGCGGCTCATATGTGCTCGATCGCTCGAATCAGTGGTTTGGATTGCTGTTCAAAGCCAAACGTTTGAAGGAATGCTTGACGAGCCCGATGTCCCATTGCATTTATGGACTCCATGGGCCGGCTTGTCAGGTCTTCCAGCGCCTGCCTGATCGCAGCTGGACTTTCTGCATCGGCGCATAATCCCAGGTTCAATGGTTCCACGATCGAGCGAATTCCGGGAAAGTCCGACGCTAATACCGCGATCCCTGCCGCCATATACTCGAACAGCTTGCAAGGCGAACAAAAATACTGATTAAGCGTATCTGATCGGTAAAATACGATACCAATATCGTATTTCGCGAGCGCCTGATGGACTGAGACATAAGGTATTGTTCCTTTGTAGTTGACGAAGTTACCACGCTTGCGGGCCTGAAGCAATAACTCCTCAAAACGTCGTGAGAACTCAGACGAAACGGTACCATAGAAGTCAAAGACCGCGTCTATTTTTGATGTAATCAGCGCCTCAAACAAAGGCGTCATGCATGTTTTGGGATGAATAGACCCAGCGTATACGATCCGCTTGAATTCAGAAGTTTTCTCGAAACTAATTTCGCCCGGATGATCCTGTATAAGGGGAGCATTAAAGATAGCCGCTGGAGTATACGATAGACCGTAGTCCTGCTGCATTAGTCTCGATCTATTCGGTTCCGCCGAGAATAGAGCATGGGCACCACGGACGAGCTTTCTCTCGAGCCGCAGAGCAAGCCGCGCCGGAAGCGAAGCCGAGGCGAGTGCGGATTGAGTCCGGCCATGGTATTCCACTTGATAGTAAAGAATGGGAGCCTTGACAAACCGCCGTACGATCGAACAGGCAAGAAACGAGTTCCAATTTGCCGCTACGTAACAGGTCGGCTTGAACGATCTCGCAATCTGAAGCAGTAGTAGCACGTAGCGAAGCGACAATTTCATTTTCAGCAGCGCCGTGTCTGTCTGCTGATGAGCTACACGCGCAATAAGAACGCCGGATTCGCAAATTTCCTGGCTAGGATCTTCCTTTCTGCTAATCCCCACTGCTGCGACCTGGTGTCCCCGGCGGGTCAGTAGCGTGCCTAGGTTCAGCAGGGGAGGATCAAATGTCAGCCAAGTGTACGACGCGATGAGTACGCGCTTTTGAGCGGCATCTCTTTTTGATTTGCTGTTAGTGGACTCTGATAATTGCAGCACGGTTGAAAGCCAATCCCAGCAGTGGACAGCCGCACCGACAGGTCCCGCCGAGCCTTCCTGCCGTGCACGAGTCTGTTTTGTACTCGCTGCTATGCCGCTTGGACAAGCGCCTGAACGTCCGGACGCTTGTGGTTCCGCACGGTGAACCAGCAGTAAAGCGTGAGGACAAGAGCATGCAGTGCGTATGAGATTACAAAGGCCTCTGCTAGACCCATCGCACCTCTTGTAGGCACGAGCAAGATGCACGAAATGACAAAGGTTGAAGCCCAGACGCAGTTGAGCCAGAACCCGGACCACATTTCCGCAGCGCTTGCGAGTGCCTGCCCTATCACAGATGCACCGGCGCTGATGATCGTAGCAACCAGCATGAGAATCATCACTTCCGAAATATCTTCGTATTCGTGGCCATATGCCCGAACGATTAGGCGCTTACCCGCTACTACGATAAGAGCGCACAGCGTCGATACGGAAAGTGTGATTGCGATGTTGACGGTAAGAACCTTATAAAACCGCCGCACCTGCCCGGCGCTATAGAGCTGCGACAGGATAGGCAGCGTTGTTTGCGCTAAGATTGCCGGCAAGAATGTTACTGCCGTCCGCCACTGAGAGGCCGCGGTAAATAGCCCGAGTTCGGCGTAACCGGCCGGTCGCCTTACGAGTATCATGTTCCCCAACCACACGACGGGACCCACGAGAGCACCGCTAAGTAGCGCTGGAACGGAAAAGGCCCACAAAATTCGGCGCTCCGCGAAGATTCCGTGATATGTGAGCAAATTGTGCTTCCGAATTGCAACGTGATTGCAGATTACTCCTACGACGGACGTTGCCACTAGAGCAGCGACAGCTCCCACAAGTCCGCCGAAATGAACGCCGCAGACAAACAGCGGCACTGAGGCAAGTCCCCTATAAATGCTCGTGAGCGCAATATCCCGAAACTCCCCCATGCCGGCAAGGATGCCGCTCTGCACGCCGATCAGGGCGTTTAGCAGCGGAAGTGCTGAGGCAAGCCGGAGATAGAGGCAAAGCCCCGAATCGCGTAGGCTTTTTTCGGCCAGCGGTCCAGCAAAGAGCAGTATTGCGATCATGAGTAACAGCCCACCCGTCACAGATGAGGCGATGCACATCGACGCGATGCGACCAGCGCGTTCCGAAGAGTTTTCAATGTATTCCGAAACGTATTTCGCACTAGTCAGCCCAAGACCTAGTCCCGCAAACACACCTACAGCCGCAATTGTGCTTTGTAAAACTCCGAAGCGTCCATACTCTTCGCTCCCCAGCCAGCGTGCAACTGCTATTCCCGCTGCCAACGTCAACAACTGGGAGATGCAAGTGCCCACCACTACCCATGACATCCCGCGCGCTACTCGTTTCGTCAGGGAGTGGTTGGCTGCGTAGATGGTGAATTCCCGAAGAGACAATGAATATCAACAGTTCTGAATCACGATTGGCAAAAGATGGCCATCTTAGCGCATGAAACGAGTCGCGCGGCAAAACAATGGCGTGTCAGGAGCAATTGCGAGAACATCATACAGGTCCTCCCTCCGCTCGGTTAAATAATTCAAGGATTGTAGACGTACGCTCGAACCAAGCGACCCTAAGCTGTGTTTTCCTACCCAGAAGAATTTATAGCCCAAATGGCGAAGGAGGGCCTCTGCGCTGTCAGTCTGACCACCGCGCATTGCAAGCGAGCGCTTATTCACTTCTAAATAGAGTGCGGGACGGTGCCGGCTAATTGTTTTTACGCCACCACTGACGATGTCAGGCTCTGAACCCTCAGCGTCTATCTTGATGAATGTGATTTTGCGACTGGAAGTTCCGGAGTCGAGTTCTTCCATGACGTCATCCAAAGTCCGGATCGGGATTTGAGCGATTGACGTGACGCATTGCTGAGCAGCCTCATTTGGGTATCGGCTCGACCAGCCAAGCTGCGCTGACAACGCAAAAGCGCACGACTCCACGGTGGCCCCGAGGCCGTAATTAAAAGTAATAACGTTGCCGCAGCGATTCCGCTGTATGTGAGTCGTTAAGAATTGCATCGCCCGTGGGTCAGGCTCTATCGATATGACGCAGCCATGTAGGCCGACTTGTTTGGAGAGAATCAGCGAAATGAACCCTTTTTGCGCGCCGACGTCAATGACAGTATCCCCAGTTGAGACAAGAATTCTGATCAACCTGAGGAGTTCTTGCTGATAACAACCCAAGTAAAAGTCCACGTCCATGGGATCAGCAGAATCGATTTGCATTTCGAATCCGAGATCGAGCCGCCGCCATTCCGGCTTTCCTCTGAAACGCCAAGTTCGTACCCGCTTATAAACTTGTTCGGCCTTAGATCGCCCTTTCCTTAAAGTAATGCCGACCCGAATGGCATGGCCGGAGCCGAGATAATAGGCTGGATTGAGGAAGTTAATCATGAAGGACTTTGATGTTCACGTTGGATTGGCATAGGATTTCTGGCCTTTGTTGTAGTAGCCGTAGTAGCCGTTGGAAGCCAACTTCGGATTCCAGTCGTTCAAAACAGTTCCGAGTAGTCTGGTTCCATCTTCACTAAATCGTTGTCGCGCGGCGATGGCTGAGTCACGCGTAGTATGGCCGGCACGGATCACGAGAATGACTCTGTCGGCCATCCGGCCGAGAATGCGAGCGTCGGAGACCTGCAGCATTGGCGGCGTGTCGATCAGAACCGTATCAAACGCCTCCCGCACATAGTTGAGAACCTCAGACATGTGCGAGCTATAGAGCAGATTCGTAGTGGCGAAGGTCCCGGGGCCGCTGGTGAGAAGAAAAAGACCGGGAATCTCTGTTTCGCGAATCAGCCCGCCGAGCGATCGATCCCCATTCAAAACCGTGCGCTCGCGCAACAAACCGCTCAGGCCGCGTTTATTGTCCAACGCAAAGATTTCATGCTGGCGCGGCCTTCGCATGTCGGCGTCGATCAACAAGACTTTTTGTCCGACTTCGGCGATGGCTATGGCGAGATTGCTAACGACGGTCGATTTCCCCTCGCCTGGGCAGGCACTCGTGACGACCAGGACTTTATGACTTGCTCCGTTTTCGGCGGCGAACAGGATAGACATGAGCGTCGAGCGAAAGCTCTCGGCAATTAGCGACGGCTTGCGCTGCCACGTTACCAGTTCTACTTTGTCCAAATGGCCCACTTGTCCTGGAATAGCTAACGCTACGCAAGAGGAGCCAGCGGCAGCCGCCATCACGCGCGGCTCTGATTGCAACTTCCGCTTGCTCTCGAACTTGGCCGACGGGATAATTCCCAACTCCGGCAAGTTCAGATATTGGGCGCTGTCGCCGGGCTGCTGAATGGTGCGGTCGGCGTTCTCGCGCATCACAATAAACGCCGCTCCAAGAAATATTCCCACCAGCCAGCCCAGTGCGGCACTGTTCAGAATTTTGGGCTTGTAGGGGCGGCCGGGCACTGCAGCGGGATCCACCACTCGAACATTGCTGGCGCGCATGGCGGATGCAATGGTCGATTCCTTCAACTGCTGCAGCATCGAATCGTAGAGCTGGCGGTTACTATCCGCCTCGCGCTTGAGAATCTTATATTGGATGGATTTTTCACCCTCACCCGTAACTTGGGCCGTCTGCACCTGGTAGGCGGAGGCGAGAAGCTTCTCTTTGCGCGACGCCTCGTCGTACTCATTCTTAATGCGCTTGAGAATTGCCGCGCGATCGTGCTGAAACGCGGCTTCGAGCGAAGCCAGTTCTGCCTGGGCTCGCTTTAAACTCTTGTATTCGGGCGTGTAGGTCGCACTCAATTGCGCTATTTGACGGCGCAAGTCGGTCATTTTAGCCTGCACGTCGCGGAGTCCGTCATCGTTCAGGACATCCGGCAAAGCGTCGGGCGAGCTATGCTGCGCCATTTCATAGCGCGACTGACGGGCAATGCGATCGCCGGTTGCCGCTGAGAGTTCCTGTTGCAGTTGGCGCAGCTTTTCTTCGGAAACGCTTGTCTTTTCGTCCGTAAAGAGCAAACCTGACTGCCGGGCATAGGCTTGCAGCGCGTCTTCGGAGCGCTCCAGCTTGATTCGCATGTCGTCGAGCTGGCGCGCAAGCCAGTCGCTGGTCCTTTGGGTAGTTTTCCAGCGCGATTCGAGGTTTTGCTCGATGAATTCGTTTGCCAAAGTATTGGCGAACCGTGCCGCCAATTGTGGGTTCACGGAATCAATCGTCACTTCAATGATTCGGGTCTGTCCTGAAGTGCGAACTGTCAGGCTCTTAGCCGCCTGCTTCAACGCTTGCTCCAGTGCGTCGCCGGGCGAGGGTTCCGGCAGGTTCAGAACTTTGCGCCAGGCCGAAACTCTCCCGGATGCGTCGGCTGTGGGCATTTCCACCTTCAGCTTCGAAGACACGCGATCCAGTAAAGACTCGCTTTGAAGGATCTTGATTTGGGTTTGGATGTCGGCAGTTTCGGAAGTAGCGCCCGTCTGCGCCACGGGACTCACCTGTTTGAAGTTCAGAAAGTTGTCATTCAGCCCGATGATCTCGACTGACGTGCGCGCCTGATAGAGCGGCGTTTGCGGCAGTGTTAGCAGGAAGCCGAGCAACGCGCCGGCAAAGGCGAAAATGATCCAGCTGCCCTTATGACGGCGGAGAATGCGCCAGTACTCAATCAGACCGCCGCTCTCGAACTCGTTGTTGGCTTCGCGTCCATATGCGCTAGCCGGAATTTCGCTGTACTGGCTGCGTGCGAGCGGTAATGCGGTGTTGTTCTCCGGCGCCGGCAATCGATTCGGGTGTTCCATGCGATTCTTACCGGGCGTAGATTGCGATTCCAGTCGCAACCTGTAGCGCCGCTTCGGCTGTTCTGGCCCCGATGCTCTTGGCGGCGCTGTTGGGGACGAACAGGATGTCGTTGGATTTCAGCGGGAGATCGGCCGCCTTGCCAGCCATGAGCTGCTTGAGGTCTATCGCGATTTCGGTCCGGTTTGGGCTGCCGGCGACGGCGCGCATGATTTTGGCTTTGCCCGGAGCGGCGGTTTTGTTCAGCCCCTCTGCCAAGGAGAGAACTTGCAGCGTAGAAATGGATTCATTCTCGCCCAGGACAAATCCGCCCGGCCTGTTGACGGAACCAACGCAATAGACCAAGTCCGCTTTGGAAACGGAAATCACATCATGCGGCTTGATGGCGATATTTTCGGTTGGGTTGCTAGCGTCGATAACGCTCTTGGAACTGACGGAGGCGACGCTGAACTGATGGGTAGGATCGTCTTTGGCATTGGGCAGAGGAATTTCGCCCCATTCCAGATTGCGGGTAATTCTGACCTGATTGCCGGCATCGGTGCGAAGGCCGCCGGCCATCGAGAGAATTTCGAACAATGTCTTGCGGCCCTGGAGCTGGTGGACGCCGGGACTCGCGACGGCGCCCAGAACCGATACAGGCTGGCTCCGGAATTCCGTTATATTCACGACCACCTCGGGATCTTTGAGGAACTTGCGCATGCGGGTTTCGATCGCGCCTTCTAGCTGACCGGAGGTGAGGCCGGCCGCGTGCACACGTCCGGCGAGCGGGAGGCTCAGATCGCCTCGCATATCGATACGCATAGGCTTGTTGCTGATTTCTTCAACATCGGAAACGAATAGCGTGATTTGATCGTCAGGGCCGAGGAGATAACCCGATGGAGCGCTTTCCGTATGCGTTACTTGCGGCAGGGCATTTTCCGTCGCGGACGGTCCGGCGTCAAGATGACCGACCCGATTCTGGGCGCAAAGAACGGCGGCCGTAAGCAGAGATATGGCTATGAGAGCTGTTTGAGATCGCATGAATTTCGTCCACTCAACGAGCGGTAATGGCGCAAGCGGCAAGCCCGGGGCTGTGGTGGCTCACGGCCTGCCCATTCTGGTTGAGCTTCTTGAGCTCGAGGGCGAGCATATGCAGCCGGCCTTCCAATTCGGCCACGCGGGACTCAAGCGCCTCCTGTGGCGCGCGCGCCGGCTGCTGGAGCAGCATGTTAATTGCGGCTCGAGCCATCTCGGAGATGCTCCCGATGCCTTGAGTGAAGCAAAGCTCCCGGAACTTTTCGTACTCTTCCGCGGTCAGGCGAAAGCTGATCATCCTACTCCTGGATTCAAGCATGACCGGCCCGCTCGCGATTGGATTCGACGCAAATCCTGCACCCGCACAATGGATAACCAATGGCCTGCAGGAAGATATGGAAACTCTTTTCTGGGAAATTCATGTGTAATTCATAAACTCCGACACGGAGTGTGCCGGTGTTAGCAGCGAGTGGATAGGCTTCCGCCCTTTCAGTCCCAGGTCTAACTCTTTTAAAGAGGACCTGACTGCGGTAAGCTACTCAACAAAAAAGCGTGTACTTACGTATACCATGTGGACATACGTAGTACCAGTAGTTTTTGGAACTCAAAAGTGGTTTTAGTACTAAATGGTACTATGCTGTTGACTGTAACTGCCTGACTAGACTCTTACGCAGCAAGTCCAGCGCTCCTTGTGTCGCAAGCGTGCGTGTACGGTAGCGATCGCCTCCATGGCGAACGCGGATGACGCGTGCGATAGAGGGTCCGGCAATTCCCAGGTATACGGTTCCCACCGGATCCGATTCAGTTCCGCCCGCGGGGCCGGCGTAGCCAGTGGTAGAGAGCCCATACGTCGCACCACTGCGCGTGCGCGCGCCTTCGGCCATCGCCGAGGCAACCGGTTCGCTGACAGCCGAATGGCGAGCCAGCAGCTCTTTCGAAACGCCGAGGATCTGGTGTTTCTGTTCGTCGGTATAAGTCACGTAGCCGGCGATAAAATAATCCGAGCTGCCCGCTGATTCGGTAAGACGCGCAGCGAGCAGCCCACCAGTGAGGCTCTCCGCGGTAGCAACGGTCGCGTGCTGCTTCCGTAAAAGGCGCGCGACCACCCTATCCAAGGTGTCGTCGGCGTTTTCGCTGTAGAGGCGCTCGCCAAGCAGTTCGACTATGGGATCGCCCACTTCCCGCAACAGTGCATCGGCTTCCGCCTGCGTAGCGGATTGCGCGCGGAGATGGACCCAGAGATCGCCGGGCGAAGAGAGAACCGTAGTCACCGGATTCGTGTACTTCGTATAGACGGGCGCGATGAGGGTATCGAGATCCGATTCGCCGATGCCGGTAATCCGAAAACTGCGGACACGGATGACCTGCGGCGGAAGAACCGGCTTGAGCCGCGGCATCAATTCGTTCTCGACCATCGGCTCGAGCTCGCGCGGTGGTCCGGGAAGAAGAGCCACGGCCCCACGCTTGGTCGAGAGGAACTGGCCGGGCGCGGAGCCGTGCGCGTTCGGCAGCGCCTCCGCTCCTTCGATCAGATACGCCTGGCGCAAATTGTTTTTCGCCATGGTGCGATGAATGCGGCGGAACTTGTCGAGGAGAATCGATTCCTGTTCAACGGAAAGGACGAGCTTACGGTCGAGCGCAGCGGCCACGGCATCGCGCGTTACATCGTCTTCGGTCGGGCCGAGGCCGCCGATCAGGACGAGAATATCGCAACGTTCGAGCGCCGCGCGAATCGCTTGTATCAGCCGAGCGCGGTCGTCGCCGACCACCTGTTTACCGGCGAGTTCGACGCCGAGGAGATTCAGATGCCGCGTGACGATCAACGAATTCGTATCGACACGCTCAGGCGTCAGCAGCTCGCTGCCGATGGCGATGATCTCAGCCTGTTTCGGCATTATTGGTCTTAGGGCAACGGCCGTCCGGCGATATCCACATCGACGCGGAACAACGCGTTGTGGGTTGTCAGCACGATTGCGCGCGACGGAGTGAAGGCCAGGCCCACAATACCAGGGCCGGAGATGAAATGTTGCGCGTTGCGGTCCTGGTCGATGCGAATCACTCCGCGGCGGCCGGCAAGTGAAGCGGCGACATAGAGGCGGCCCTCGGCGTCGAACGCGAGGCCCTGAGGCCGGCCCAGCCCGCGATAGAAAACTTCGACTTCGCCAGACTTCGCGATGCGGTGCACGGAATCGAAACTCGACGTGGTGGGTCCACTCACATACAGATAGTCTTCCGGCCCGAAGGCCAAATGATAGGCCGCGATGGATGGCTCGAGCGTGGCAAACACATAAATTTGGCGCGACTTGCTGATCTTGAAAATGGTTCCGCTCCGGTCCCCGACATACAAATTCTCATCGCGGTCGAAGGCGAGGCCGGTTGCGATACCCATGCCTTCCACATACACCGACATGTTGCCGCTCGGGGTGATTTGATAGATGACGCCTTCATGCCGGCTGGAGACGCAGAGCATGCCGTCGCGGTCGAAGGCGAGGCCGGTGGGATTCATCAGGTCGGTCACGAACGGCTTGGAATTGTAACTCGGATCGATCTTGTAAATGGAGACGGGCGATTTTTGCCCGCGCGAACCACTGAAAGTGCTGTACACGTTTCCTTCGTGGTCGACGGCGGGATTGGCCACCGGATGAAGGCTTTCGGCAATTTGTATTCCTAGATGGGTCTCGTGCGGTTCGCTTTGGAGATTGCCGGTCGCTACTCGCAACTCGCCGACCAGCGCGGACTCCGGCACCCGCGCGATGATGTACGAATCCCCAGCTACGATCAAGTGGGCATTCTGATTCCCCAAGCGCACAACCGGCCAACCGGCCGCCGCGAGATGCTGTCCTCGAATATGCAGCTCGCCACCCGTAATTGCCGCGGCGGGCTCCACTTTCGCAATGATGGGTCGCGCCGCGCGGGGCTCCGCCGTTGATTGTTTACTCGCCATACTAGTAGAGTCCGAATTTTCCGCCTATATACAAGATAAGCGCTCCATAAATTCCGGCCGCCAGGTCGTCTGCCACAATGCCCGTGCCGCCGGGCAATTTTTCAAATTCGCGCACCGGCCATGGCTTCCAGATATCGAAAACGCGAAACAGAATAAAGCCCGCGAGCAGCGCCTTCCAATTGAATATGGCCGCTCCCAGCAGCGTTGTCCATTGGCCCAACACTTCATCGACTACCACAATTCCGGGATCTGATTTCGCGACGATACGGGCGGTATTTGTCGCTGCCCAGATGGCGGGCGCCAGCAGCACAAGCGTAGCGGCGAGCAGCGCCAACCGGCCGGCGCCGAGATAGAAATGCAACGCCATCGCGATCAGTAGACCGGCCAAAGCGCCGATCGTGCCGGGTCCCCAAGGGAAATAGCCGCAACCAAACCAAGTCGCGATTGTCACGGCCAGCCGGTTCACTGGACGGGGCCTTCGTCCGTCTCCAACTCATCGGGCTGTTCCTGTCCTTCGAAGGGCTCCGGTCCCGGGATCACGTATTTTTCGGTGGCCCAATTGCCGAGATCGATGGCACGGCAGCGCTCGCTGCAGAAAGGCATGTTCGGATCCTCAAACGGGACTTCTTTTTTGCAGATCGGACAATGCATTATCGGGCAGGGATGGATTGACTCGGGCGCGGGGCGGAGGGAAGTATGGGAAACGGAGTTGCGAGTTCCGGCGCGGGAGTGTAAATCCGCTCCGGGGCATCCACCAGCTCGCCGACCAAATCATAATCATGAGCTTCGGTAACGCGCAAACGCCGCATTTCGCCGGACCGCGCCTCGCCGGGTCCAAAATCGTTGATCAGGCAAACGCCGTCAATTTCCGGCGCCTGCGTTGGCATGCGCGCCTCCCAAAGCAGCTCGGTTTCTTTCGACGGACCTTCGATCAGCACCGGGAACTCACGGCCGATCAGTTGACGGTTACGAAAGAGAGAGATACGGCGCTGCAGAGCCATCAGCTTACGCTTGCGGCGATGAATGACGGCCTTTTCGATTTTGCTATCCAGATGATAGCTTTGGCTGGTTTCTTCGTCACTGTAAGAGAACACGCCGAGCCGGTCGAATTGCGCCGCTTGAACGAATTGGCACAGTTCCTCGAAATTCTCCTCGGTTTCGCCCGGGAATCCGACGATCATGCTGGTGCGGATGGCGATGCCCGGTATGGTTGCGCGGATGCGCTCGAGCAGTTTAAGAAAAATATCCGCATGCGCGCCGCGCTTCATGCGCTTAAGCACGGCGGGGCTCGCATGCTGCAGCGGCATATCGATGTATTTGACCAGCGCTTCTTTCGCGGCGATCGTATCGAGCAGGCGTTGCGTGATTTTGTTCGGATACGCGTAGAGAAACCGGATCCATTTCGGAGATTCGGTCGGGATATCGGCCAGTCTCGCAAGCAGATCGGCCAAACCGTTTTTCATGCCCAGATCTTCGCCGTAACAAGTCGTATCCTGACCGATCAGATTGATCTCGCGGCCGCCCATGGCGAAGATGCGCGTGGCTTCGTTGACGACGCTCTCGAAACGGCGGCTTCGAAATCCGCCGCGAAACTGCGGAATCACGCAGAACGAGCAGGGATGATCGCAGCCTTCGGCTATCTTGATGTAGGCGGAATGCCGCGGCGTGGTGAACACACGCGCCGTCAGGTCGTGATAGAGATACGGCTCGGCAGGGAGATCCTTGGGCGTCGAGGCCTTCGCATAGCGCGGTGATTTTTTCGAGCTCGTTGGTGCCGACAACCGCATCTACTTCCGGCATGTTCTTTCTGAATGTCGGCGCGATATCGCTCCACCAGGCAGCCAGCGACTACCAGCCGCTGCGCTTTGCCGGTTTTCTTGTACTCGGCCATTTCGAGGATGGTATCCACCGATTCCTGCTTGGCGGGATCGATGAAGCTGCACGTATTGACGACAATGACGTCGGCTTCCGCCGGCTGCGGAGTCAGTTCGTGACCATTCGCGACGAGTTGGCCCATCATGACTTCGCTATCGACGAGATTTTTCGGGCAGCCGAGACTTACAAATCCAATTTTCAAGGGATAATCCAGCATAGCAAGTTATCGTGAACGATGACGCTGATCCAGATGCAAACTGCGCCCGCGCCGCCGGGCGATCCGCGAAGCGATTGCGGCGCGAGTCTCGCCGCACATATTTCGGGCGAGGTGCGCTTCGATGCGCTTTCGCGGGCGCTATATGCTACCGACGCCAGCGTTTATCAGATCTCCCCGCTGGGCGTTGTCGTTCCGAAGAGCCGTGCCGACATTCTGCACACTCTCGAGATTTGCCGCCGCTTCGGTTGTCCCATCACGATGCGGGGCGGCGGCACTTCGCAGGCCGGGCAATCGATCGGATCAGGTATCCAGATCGATACCTCCAAATACTTCAACCGCATTCTTGGAAGTGAATGCGGAACGAGCGCTGGGCGCGGATCGAGCCTGGTGTTGTTCTGGACGAGTTGAACGCCCAGCTGCAGCCGCTCGGCCTCCGCTTTGCGCCGGATATTTCGACCGCGAGCCGCGCCACGGTCGGCGGAATGGTGGCGAACAATTCGAGCGGCGCGCGCAGCGTCCTGTACGGGAAAACAATCGATCATGTCCTCGAGCTGACTGTTGCTTTGTCGGACGGAAGCGTTGTTGAGTTCCGGGAGATCCCGCGAAGCGAGATTCCAGACGGCGACACGCTGGAGGCCGCATGCTACCGGACCGTGCTCGAACTGGCATCTGCATCATGCGACTGAGATCGATCGCCGCTTACCCGAAAATTCTGCGGCGCGTCAGCGGCTACAACCTTGACGAATTCACGGACCGCTCTAAACCAGTAAACCTCGCCAAGCTCATCGTCGGCTCGGAGGGAACGCTGGGGATTATTCTCGAGCTGAAGGTGCGGCTGGTTCCCTTGCCAAAGGCGAAAGCCATCATGGTGATCATGTTCGGCGATCTTCTCGAAGCTTTGGAAGCCGCGCCCGTCATTCTTCGCCATCGGTCCTTCGGCGATCGAGATCATGGACAAGTCCATCCTCGATCACGCCCGCGACAACCCGACTCTCCAGCGCATCCGAGCCAAGTATCTGGAGGGAGATCCCGCAGCGACGCTGTGCGTGGAATTCTACGCTGATCGGAACAACAGGAACTGCCTCCGAAGCTCGCGGCGCTCGAGCAAGATCTTCGGGCACGCAATCTTGGTTACGCCTACAGACCGGAAACGGAACTCGCCGGCCAAGCGCAGATGTGGAGTTTGCGCGAAGCGGCGCTCGGCCTGTCGACCGCAATGAAGGGTGACGCCAAGTCCATCTCGTTTGTCGAGGACACGGCCGTCGCTCCGGAGAAACTTCGGGACTATATCGACCGTTTTCAGCAGATCATCCGGAAGCATGGCACGACGGCGGGCATCTACGCCCACGCTTCCGTCGGATGTCTGCACGTGAGGCCTGTTATCAATCTGAAAACCGAATCAGGCGTTCGCCAATTCCAGCAGATTGCTCAGGAAGTGGCGGATCTCGTGCTCGAGTTCGGCGGCACTATATCGGGAGAACACGGCGATGGCCTGGTACGCAGTCCTTTCTTACGCCACATGTTCGGCGAGGAGTTGTATGCCGCGTTTCGCAAGATCAAACAAACCTTCGATCCTCTCGGGCATTTTCAATCCGGGCAAAATTATAGATGCGCCGCCTTTGACAGCCAATCTGCGTTTCGACGTCGAAGCTACCGCACCGCATCCCGCTCACATGGTTCGACTACTCGGAATACGGCGGATGGGCGGCGCGGTCGAAATGTGCAGCGGAGTCGGCGCTTGCCGCAAGAAGCTCAGCGGCACGATGTGTCCTTCTTACATGGTCACAAACGAAGAGATCCATTCGACGCGCGGACGGGCCAACGCACTGCGGCTCGCGATGAATGGGCAATTGGAGTCCGCTGGACTCGACGATGAGCAAGTCTACGAAGCCCTCGATTTGTGCCTGGAGTGCCGGGCCTGCAAAACGGAGTGTCCTGCCGGTGTCGACATGGCATCGCTCAAAAGCGAGTTTCTTGCGCAAGTATTGGAGCGAACACGGAACGCCTCTGCGGGCGCGCGCGCTTGCCAACGTGGATGAACTGGCTGCGCTGGGGGAGCCGCTTCGCCCCGTTTCCAACCTGATTGCCTCGAGCGGGCCAGTCCGCCGGATGAACGAACGGCTTTCTGGATGTCGATCGCAGACGATCGCTTCCCGAATGGAAGCGCAACACGTTCGCGCGTTGGTTCGCCAAGAACAAACGCGAGCCTGCCGCATCCGCCAACTCTGTCGTGCTCTTCAACGACACCTTCATGAACTACTACGATCCTGAGATTGGAATCGCCGCGCTGGAAGTCCTGGAGAAAGGCGGCTGTGCCGTTACTGTGGTCCGCCCCGGTTGCTGCGGCCGTCCGTTCATTTCACAAGGATTGCTCGCCCAGGCACAAGCTCACGCCATCAAAAGTAGTCGAAGGACTGTTTCCGGCGGCCGAGAAAGGGATGAAAATCCTTTTCTGTGAGCCGAGTTGCCTGTCGGCGGTAAAGGAAGATGCGCCGTCCCTTTTACGCGGTGAGGCAGCAGAAGAAAGGCTCGAGTTGTAGCCGCCGCATGCCAGACGTTCGAAGAGTTCGCGGCAGGTCTCGATCTTCAATCTTCGAGCCGGTCGCCGGGAAGAATTCTGTTGCACGGACATTGTCATCAGAAAGCGATGGGACTGCTTCCGGCCGCCGTGGCGCTGCTCTCGCGCATCCCATCTGCGGCGTGGTGGATCTCGACGCGGGCTGCTGCGGAATGGCCGGCTCGTTCGGGTATCGCAAACGGCATTACGAAGTTTCCCACGCAATCGCGAGCAGACGACTTGCTTCCGGCGGTGAACTCGATGAACCCCGGCGATGTTCTGGTAGCGCCGGGCGTCTCCTGCCGCCATCAGATTCACGATTTCAGCAAGGCTAGAGGCGGTTCACCCGCGGTTCTCGTTCGCAGTCTGTTGCAGTAAACTCGGCATAACAAACATGGCCTATCGAGCCGGCAGACACTTCCTCCAGATTCCGGGACCGACCAATGTTCCGGATCGCGTTTTGCGGGCCATCGATCGTCCGACGATTGATCACCGCAGCGCCGAATTCAGCGCTCTGGGCAAGGAGTGTCTCGAAGGGCTTGAAGGCGTTTTTCAAACAGAGAATCCGATCATCATCTATCCTTCTTCAGCGACCGGAGCCTGGGAAGCGGCTCTCGTGAATACGCTCAGCGCGGGAGATCGGGTGTTGGCCTTCGAAACAGGTCAGTTTCGCGACCCTCTGGGCCAAGATGGCCTCGAATCTCGGCCTGCGCATAGATATGACCCCAGGCGATTGGCGGCACGGAGTGGATGCGGCGCAGGTGGAGGAGAAACTCAGCGGCGACCTCGATCACGAGGTCAAAGCGGTGCTGGTGGTCCATAATGAAACCTCCACGGGCGTGACAACGGATATCCCCGCTGTACGCCGCGCCATTGATAACGCCAAGCATCCCGCACTTCTGATGGTGGATACCGTTTCCTCGCTTGCATCGATCGATTATCGTCACGATGAATGGCGGCGTAGATGTGACGGTCGCGGGGTCGCAGAAAGGCATGATGCTGCCGCCCGGCTCGCGTTCAATGCACTCGGCCCTCGCGCCGTCGAAGCCAGCAAGTACAGCAAGTTGCCCAAAAGCTACTGGCGCTGGACGGAAATGCTGGACAACAATGTCGACGGGATTCTTCCCTTACACGCCGGCGACGAATCTTTTGTACGGTTTGCGCGAAGCGATCGCGCATGCTGAAGCGAGGAAGGTCTGCCGAATGTGTTTGCGCGCCATGCGCGGCTTGGCCGAAGCAACCCGCTGCGCGGCGCGGCCTGGGGATTTGGAAATGGTCGCTCTCGATCCGACAGGAATTCAGTAACATCGTCGACGGCTCTGTTTGTGCCGGACGGCTTCGACGAAAGAGCTTTGCGAACTCTGATTCTCGAGAGATTCAACATGTCGCTCGGCGCGGGGCTCGGCAAACTGGCGGGCCGCGCTTTCCGCATTGGCCATCTCGGCGATTTCAATGAACTGATGCTGATGGGGACTCTGGCCGGCGTCGAGATGGGACTCAAATTGGCCGGCATTCCGCATCGCAAGCGGCGGCGTGGGCGCGGCTCTTGACTATCTGACCGAGCAGCCGCATGACCTAATGACACTGGAGCAGCCGCTGGCCGCAACTCACGTTTGCTGTTCTCTCAACGGTGATGCTCGCGAACATGCAGTATGGATGGACGCTGTTTGTCAACCCTATGCATGACGCGAACGGGTGGAGCCGCGCGAGCATTCAGATCGCATTCACGATCATGATTTTCGTGAATACCTGGCTCTCTCCGGTCGAAGGCTGGTTGGTCGACCGGTATGGACCGCGCTGTGTGGTGATGGCGGGCGGCGTCTTCGCGGCGATCTCCTGGGTGATAAATTCCGACAGCGCACTCGCTCCCACGTTGTATATCTCGGCCGTGATTGGCGGACTCGCTATTGGCTGCGTCTTCGGAACGTGCATGGGAACTGCGTTGAAATGGTTCCCTGACAGGCGCGGTTTGGCGGCAGGGATGATCGCGGCGGGTTATGGATTCGGCGCCGCATTCACCTCCGCGCCGCTCGCTATGATGATTCGGGATAGCGGCTACCGGCACGCGTTTCGTTTTTTTGGTTTCTTCAAGGTAGCAATCGTGATTTGCGCGGTGCTGCTAGTGAAACCAACGGCAGCGCTGAACGTGCCGCGGCCGCGTAAAACAATCTATCAGGGCGCGGAGCTCACGCCTTCGCAAACGCTACGAAGCGGCGTTTTCTGGCTGATCTATCTGATCTATCTGCTGATTGCTTTTGGCGGAATGATCATGACCGCTCAACTCGGACCGATCGCGCGCGATTTCGGCCTGGAGAACCAAACGGTGATGGTTCTGGGCTTCTCCACACCGGTGCTCGCGCTAGCTGTATCGCTCGATAATTTCGCGAACGGCATCACGCGTCCAGTCTCCGGCTTTCTCTCGGACATGCTCGGGCGCGAAAACATGATGCTGCTGATTTTCTCGTTGGAAGCAGTAGCCCTTCTAGGCATGGCAGTGTTCGGGCGAAATCCACATGGCTTCCTGCTATTCGCGGCTTTGATTTTTCTGTTCTGGGGTGAAATCTTCGTCGTGTTTCCGGCGCTTAGCGGCGACAGCTTCGGCATTCAATATGCCACCGCGAATAATGGCTTGCTGTATACCGCAAAAGGCACGGCAGCCCTGGCCGTGCCACTGGCCAACTTGATGATGGTGGCCACCAGCACGTGGACCAGCGTTCTCTTCCTGGCTTCAGCGTGTAGTCTGGTGTCCGGTTTGCTGGCTAAATTTGTCTTGGTTCCCATGCGCAAGCGGCTGGCCGTGGCGCGTACTGTTGTGACCGCATGAGGAAGCTTTTCCAAATCCTGAATACTCGGGACATCGGAAGCCGAATTCTGGCTATTCCGGTTTTGTTCTTGCTCGCGGCAATCGTCCGTAAGGCTTGGCTGGACGTGGATGTCGCCTGGGACTCGCTCGCATATCATCTCCCGTTTGCCGGCTTGCACGCGGGAATCCTTTCGCCGAACGAATATCGCCTGTCGCAATTCATGACGGAGCGCTACAACGGATTTCCTGCTTTGCCCGAGGCAATCCAAGGCGCTTTGTGGCGCCTTACTTCACGCATACAAGCTGCTAACTTGATCGGATTGACGGGATTGCTGCCCTTGGTTGGCATGTTAAAGAAGGTTTTCGGCGTGCCTCTGATGTATTCGTTGGTGGCGCTATTGAGCATCCCAGTGGTCCTGATTCAAAGCACAAGCTCGTATGTCGATCTGTTTTCCAACTGCTGGATGGCGGGCATGCTGCTTCTTATCTTGGCCGCCACGGTAGATCCAGAACATTTTTCAATCGCCAGGTTGCTGGGTGTATTCGTTTGTTTGGCCGTAGTTTTCAATTCCAAAATGCAGCTATGGCCTGTGGCGCTAGCCGCCCTCGGCGTTTTTCTGGTTCTACTTTCGGTTACCCGCGGGCGCTATCCGCGTTTGACCGCCTTTATCGAGAATGGCGAAAAGTGGCGCAAGTTGGGAGTTTCTGCCGCGCTTGCGGCTCTTCTGGCAATTAGTTTCATCAAGCCGGTAATGAACTGGATCGAGTTTCGCAATCCGATTTACCCTTTGCCGATCGTGGGCGGGAAGGTAATCGCACCTGGGGAGATGGCCGCCAAGCCGGACTACCTGGCGCATTCATCACAAGCTTTTCGGTGGCTCGTTTCGACGGTCGAATACAAAAGCTTCGAGGGCCGGCGCCCGCTCTGGACGAATGGGCAGGGAGACGTGACGATGGATTCTCCGGCTCTCTTCATGGGCGGCAATTTTGGAGCACTGGTTCTGTTCAACATTCTGTGGCTCGGCTTCCTGCAAAGCAAAGTAAAAGGCAGTTTAGGTTGGGCTCCCTGCTGGTTCATGGGCGCGCTCACCGTCATTACGGCATTTATGCCGGGCTCTCCACAGAGCCGCTATTACATGTATTGGATCATTTGCCTGGTGCTGTTGAACCTGGTGTTGATCGTGAATGGTCTTTCCGGCGAGCGCGGCAGCGACGCAAGAATTCTCTACGTAGGCGGAATGGCGTCTTTTCTCGTATTTGTGCTATGCGCTACCGATTTCGTTTATGTTCACAGAAGCGGGACAACTATAAAAGCAATGGCGCAGAACGTAGAAAAGCGGCTCGTCGACGCACACCTTCGCAAAGGGGAGACGCTATGCATGGCGAATATAAATCCGTTCGCGCTGATTTATGCTCCGAAGTTCCACCCGGAGCTACGCGCGAAATTTCATTACAAGATTCAGGAAATCTACGGCCCCGCCGACTGCGCGGGACTCCGCCCGCTACCTTGAAGCGTCCAGCCGGCGCAATTCAGAACCGGGAGCCGCGGATATTTTGGAAACTGCGAATTTTTGTCGGAAAGCGCGCAGCGGTAGAACATAGATCCGCGATCCGATCGCACAATCTTTGAATGCGCGCAGGTGGCGCACAGACCCGGGTTCAATCCGCCAGACAATGCCTTTACCTTCCACGATACGTATAGCGGTTCAGCGGCACATCTTCGCCAATTCTCGCGCCGCATACGAATTCCATAATACGGGCATCCCCGGCCAGCCAACCTGAGCAGCGCGCTCTACACGCGTGAGATAATAAGTCGCTCCTCAAGTCCCGGTATGAACCTGCCCAGCCGAAGTAACCATTCCGGCGGCAGTTGCCCCTCAGACGTGCCGCACGAGGTCGTCCGAGATCACGTGGCTCGTATATTGCAGACCCAGGGGTTTGTCAGGTCCGAGCGTCTCAAGCGTTTCCTTTCTTATACGGTTGAACGATTCCTGGCCGGTGAGAGCGACAATCTTAAAGAATATTCGATTGCACTCGAGGTATTCGACCGGAGCCCGAATTACAACCCGAAAATCGATGCCTTAGTACGGGTCGAAGCGCGCCGCCTGCGCTCGCGGCTCGCCCGGTATTACGCTACCGAGGGCCTGCACGAATCCATCCACATACAATTTCCCAGCGGCGCCTACGTGCCACTGATTGTCCGGATGAAGGCGACTGCCCGTGCCGAGCCGCCGCTTCGAACGCGGCGACTCATCCCCGGCGGTTGGTGGTTGCTTGCCGGGTGCCTGGCCGTGTTGGCGGTGGCAGTGGTCATTTGGCGAGTAGCTCCGCACCGCCATGCGCCGGCCCAAGTAATCCGCTTGGTGAGAGACTCAGCCGCGGCGTTCGACCCAGCCGTTTCCGCCGATGGGAAAAAGCTGGCCTACGCGAGCGATCAATCCGGCAATGTCGATATCTGGGTTCGCCCGCTCGATAGCGGCGAAGAACGGCGCCTCACGAGCGATCCAAGCGTGGACGCGTCGCCAGACTTTTCGCCTGATTCCACGCAAGTTTTGTTTCGCTCCGATCGGAATGGTGGTGGAGTTTACGTGGTCCCCTTTGCAGGTGGAGTGGAGCGTCTCATCGCGCCGCTGGGGAAATCGCCGAAATTCTCTCCGGACGGGCGATGGATCGCCTACTGGGCAGGCGAAGAGCAGCATTTCGAAGGGAAGATATTCATCGTCCCCTCGACAGGTGGAAATGCAGTCCAGGTGGGCCTCGATCTTGCGGATGCCAAATGGCCTGTATGGTCTTCCGATGGAAAGGCGCTGCTCGTCTACGGAAGCCGGGAGCCGCCGCACGACGGCGGCATCATTTCCGGCCCCACGGACGTGTTTCTTGTTCCCATTAGCGGCGGAGCATCTCGCGAAACTGGCTGGACGGCAGCCTTGCGGCGCGCCAATATCTGGTCTCAAGGGCCTGTCTCATGGAACGGTGCGGTTCTCCAATTCCAGGCGACAACCACGCCTCCAAATTACTTTACTGGTGTCTCCCAAGAGGTTGCGAACCTGTGGCAAGTTCGCCTGCCGCAGCACGGCGGCCGTGTAGAAGGCGAGCCCCGCCGCGTGACGTTCGGCGCCGCATTGGAGCGCAATCCCGTGCTCCTGCCTGACGGCGGCACGATCTACTCCAGCAGCCACTACACTCTGACCTCCTTCGACATGCCCTTAGAGAAAGCGGCGCTGCCGCGCGACCCGTTCCACGCATCGTTTTCTTCTCCTGGCTCGTACATTATGCCTCGAATTTCCCGCGATGGCTCCACTCTCGTCGCCTTATCGGATCGCTCCGGGCATATCGACATCTGGCTGAAAGATCTCCGCACCGGAAAGGAGCGGGCCGTAACGTCTACCAGCATCGCCGAGCACGCGCCGCAGATTTCAAGCGATGGCAGAACAATTTATTTCAGCGTCCGCGAAGGCGCGCTCTACCCGATGTACCAGGTAAACGCGCAGGGAGGTCCAGCGCGGAAGGTGTGTGCCGATTGCCAATCGCCTTCAGACATTTCTCCGGAAAACGATTATGTCTTGTACCACGCCGGCGAGCCATGGTCCGCCTACGGTCTGAACCTCGCTACTGGTAGCCGGACACTGATTGTGCACCACAACCATCGCACCTACTGCACTCGCTTCTCTCCTGACGGCAAATGGATCTCTTTCGTGACAGATAACGGCGACGACGCGTCCCCGCGCCGGATCTTCGTCGCCCCATTCCTTCGCGACCGCGGCATTCCGGAGTCTGAATGGATTCCCATCAACGATGGCCAGCAACGGGATCTCGAGCCCTCCTGGTCGGCCGACGGAGGTATGCTGTATTTCTTCAGTGATCGCGATGGGAACCGGTGCATTTGGGCAATCCGCCTGGATCGCCGTAGCAAACATCCCATCGGGGATGCATTTCCAGTCCTTCACCTCCATCGGCGGAGCACTCATATCCCTGTTTTCGCCCCAGCATCGGTGTTTGCGGTTTCAGCAGCGCACGGCCGTCTGATTTTTGGTGCAATGGAATTAAGCTCCACGATCTATCGCGTTGAGACGCCCGAATAGACTCTCCTTACGCCGGCTTACGCCGCGCTAACTCCCACTTACGCCGCTACTTCGTCCTATACTCGGCAAGTCGAAAACGAGGGAATCTTCATGCGTTGGCTTCGCAATTTTCTAGTCCTAACTTTCGCCACGGTTCTCGGATTCAGCCTGGAACCCAAGGCTGTGAATCCGATGCTTCTCGATTCCATCCATAGCAACGACAGCAATCGGGTTGGAGCCCTTCTCGCCAAAGGAGCCGACCCCAATGCAAAGGACGTAAATCAGGCGTCGGCCCTCATGTACGCGGCCCTGTATGCCGGTCCGCGCATGCTCGACCTGCTGATCCGCGCCGGCGCTGATGTTAACTATCGTGACGGAAACGGGTTAACCGCCCTAGCCTGGGCTGTCCATTCCTTCGAATCGGCAAAGGTTCTCATCGACGCTGGCGCCGACGTGAATGCAAGATCGAAAATCGGTGGCACTCCTCTTTTTCCGGCTGCGGCTTATCCAGGTAATGCGGCGCTAATCCGCTTGATGCTCGAAAAAGGAGCAGATGTCAAAATCCTGGTATTCGGGTCCACGGCGCTAACCATGGCTGCCCTTACGGGGGATGCCGACGCTATTGCCCTATTGCTCAAAAACGGAGCTGACCCGAATGCACCCGGTCCAAATGGGATTTCCGCTCTCCACTTCGCCATGATGCGCGGAGACCGCCGCATGGTGCAGTTGCTCCTCGCTGCCGGCGCCAACGTGAACACGCGCACGATCTATGGCGAGGACGTTCTTGAGCGTTACGGCTCCTGGAATGATCCAGCCCTGGTCGGTTTGCTGCTCGAACGGGGAATCGACCCGGCCAGAAGAGACGACCGCGGCAACAACGCGCTGCTTTTTGCGGCTTCCTCCGATACAGTCACGCCACAGGTCTTCGCCATGCTGCTGAAGGATGCTTCCCCAAAAGATGCTCGGGTCACAGCGGCGAAAACGGCGTATGGCGATAACGTGCTCCAGGCGGCCGAGCGGCGGCGCGATGCCCGCATCCTTAAACTCCTAGGCGCGACAGCGGCGCCAATCGAGCAGCCGGACATTCACACCATCGAGCTACTAGCGCCGCAGATTCAGGCCGCCGTCTCCCGTAGCCTGGACCTTCTGGCAAAAACCGGCCCTTCGGTGGTCAAGCAAAGAGGATGCTTCTCATGTCATCACCAGGGTCTGCCCTCCCTAGCCGGATGGTATGCGGACCGCGCGGGGATCGACGCGGCGCAGATTTCCGAAACAAATCGCAAGCTCATCTACCCTGTCCTGCAGCGCTCTAGCCAGCTGATACAGCACGGCGCGGCGCCTGCCGGTGAGGCCACCACTGTCGCCTGGGAGCTAATCGCGCTCGCCTCCGATGGGCAATCCGCGGACTTGTTCACCGATGTTGCGGTCAATTATATTGCGGCCACTCAAATGCCCGATGGAAGCTGGCCAGAGCGGTGGGGACGTCCTCCGTTAGAATACAGTCCCGTTTCTGCAACGGCGCTTGCCATCCGGGCTCTCGGCCTCTACGGTTTCTCGAGCCGACGCCAGGAGTTCAATGCGAGAATCGCCCGCGCCACGACTTGGCTTGTGAATACCACGCCGGCCGCTTCGGAGGAGCGCGCGATGCGACTACTGGGCCTTGTGTGGGGCGGCGCGCCGCGCGCTGCGATTGGCAAAGCCGCCGATGAACTCGCCTCTGCCCAGCGCCCCGAAGGTAGCTGGGCGCAGTTACCGGCGTTGCCATCCGATGCCTATGCCACCGGACAAGCGCTGGTTGCGCTGCGCGAGAGCGGCCTCTTCCATTCTGAATCGCCCGGCTTCCTCCACGGAGTGAAATACCTCCTGGCTACACAAGAGCCGGACGGGTCGTGGCACGTCAGAGGCAGGGCGCTACCAATTCTGTCGCTATTTGAAAGCGGCTTCCCGCATGGACGCGATCAATGGATCTCCGCCGCCGGCACGAGTTGGGCCTCCATGGCGCTTTCTCTCGCCCTTCCGGCCGGTAAGGGCCAGGGCAGTGTGGCGGGCCTGAACTGAGCGTAGTCGGGCAAGGGGAATCTACACAATGCCTTTGCCTTCCACAATGCGTATATAGCGGTTTAGCGGCACATCCGTAAATTTTTCTACTCGTTTACTCGGCGGCGCCCATTGAATCGTCAGCTCGTCGATTTTGGCTGCGCCCCCCACACCTAAAATCTCACGCGGATCATGTGAAGAAAGATAGCTGCCACCGCTGTTCTTCAAACGCTGCCTGGCCTTGCCGCCGACCTTCCAGGTGATCCGGGTGCCGACCGCATCGCGGTTGGCCGTTACGCCTTCGAGCTGGATGCCCAACCAGTTGCGCCCTTGGGCGGCGTTGTTGCGCAAAAGCACCGGCGCGCCGCCGTTATTCGCGATCAGCACGTCCGCCGCGCCGTCGTTGTTATAGTCGCCGATAGCCAATCCGCGCGCCGCATACGAATTCCGGAACACCGGGCCAGCTCCCGCGCTCACGTCGGCTAATTTTCCATCCGAGCCCTGATGGAACAACAGCAGCGGCTCTTTGTAATGAACCTGCTGCGAATAGTTGTCGATCATGTCGTCGGGATGCCCGTTCGCGAGGATCAGGTCTACCGCGCCGTCGTTATCGTAATCGAAATACCGCAAGCCCCAGCCGCTCAGCAGACGTGTCGATTGCGCCACTCCATTGGCATGCGCGACGTCCCGGAAGCTTTCGTTCTTCGTGTTCTGATAAACCGAATACATCTCTTGATCGACGTTCGCCACGAACAAATCCTGCCAACCGTCGTTATTCAAATCGGCGGCATCCACGCCCATGCCCGAGCGCGGCTGCCCGTTCTCGCTGAAGCCTACTTCCGCCGCGAGCGCCATTTCTTCAAACTGCCATTTGCCGTTTTTATCGGGCCCGCGATTCACGAATAAAAAATTTTGCACCGTATCGTTCGCGACAAATAGGTCCATGCGCCCGTCGTTATTGATATCGGTCGCCACCACGCCGAGTCCTTTTCCGAGCGACTTCGCGATGTCCGTTCCCTTGCTCGTCTCCGTAAACGTGCCATCGCCATTGTTGTGATACAAAAAGCTCGCCGTGCCTTTGAAGATGCGCGGAATGCAGTAGTAGTGTTTGCCGAGCTTGTTGTCGCCGCATTCGAATTTGTGCGCGGCCCCGTAATCGACAAAGCTGCAAAGGAACAGATCGAGCTTGCCATCGTTATCGTAATCGAACCACACGGCGCTGGTCGTCCAGCCGGGTGTCGCGAGACCGGCCTTCTCCGTCACATCGCGGAACGTGCCGTCGCGATTATTTTGATAGAGAATGCACCGCCCATACGCCGTCACGAAAATATCCGGCCAGCCGTCGTTATCGTAATCGGCTACCGCCACTCCCATGCCGAACGTGCCGCCCGCCACCCCGGCTTTTTCGGTCACATCGGTAAACGTTCCGTCGCGATTGTTTTTATAGAGCGCGTTGCGAATCGGCTTCGGCGGCTTCCAGAAATCGCACGGACCGCTGTTCACGAGGTAGATATCCATCCAACCGTCGTTGTCGAAATCGAGGAAGGCGCAGCCGGGTCCCAAGGTCTCGGGCAGATAGCGATTCTGCGACATGGCATTTTCATGCACCCACTCAATGCCGCTTTTCGATGGCGGAATCTCGACGAACAACGGCTCCGGCTGCTGCGCCCGCGCCAAGAGACTCGCGGACATCCCCGCCAAGAATTGCCGCCTATTCGATCGCATGTTTCAGAGCCGCCTCCATCTCCTCCTCGTGAAAATCCAGTTCCGTCAATCCGGAGTTGTATAGCATCTTGCCGTCAATTCCTACCACCACCGCGCGGCTCGGCCAAGCGGCATATGCTTTTTCGACCGCGCCGTCCATTCCATCCACCACCGCGGGAAAGCGCAAGTGCAGGTTGCGGCTGCACATCATCGCATGGCCTTTCTTCTCGGCGAGCGTGCGCGCTTCTTCCATCTTTACTCCTTCGCGCGTATTGCGGCCGCTCTCCCAACTCTGCCCGGTGTGCGCTTCGCGTATGTAGACCAGCAGAAATGGGATACGGCGGCCATATTTCGTATAAAGGTCTTCCAGCGCCGCGGAAGCCGCCCGGAAATTCGGACACGAATAGCTCCCGAACACCAACACTACCGGAGTCTTGCCTTTGTAATTTCGCAGCGCCACGATTTTGCCGGAGCCTACTTCGGGCAAAGCGAAATCCGGAGCGCGCCCGCTCGGCTTCGGCGCTTCCGCCGGCTCGTGCGGTTCGGAAGCCTGTGGCCGTATGAGTTTCGCTCGATCGAGAAAAGGACGGCTCTCGGCGAATTGCTTGCGTGCCGCCAGAATCTCTCCCAATTCCAAATTCGCCTTGTAATCCGTGGGATTGTTTTCGAGTTCCTTGCGAAACGCATCGGACGCGGCATCGGCATCACCCGTGATCAGCAGCGCCTGGCCGTAATAGGACTGTAGCTCCGGCACGTTCGGATTCAGATCGATGGCGCTTTTGAGCTTCTGAATGGCGGCCGGGTAATCCCCCGATTCGAACATTCCCACCCCTAGCAGAAATCTTGCTTCCGCGGTATCGCCTTTACTCAAAATGCGATCGAGCAGTACCTGTCCTTCGCTTGCGCGCTTCTCTCGTAGCAGCGCCATGCCCAACATATAGGAGACTGCAAGATCGCCGCCGTTCTCGAGCGGCTTCAGCAAATCGATCACGCGCTGGTTCTCTCCCATTCGCAGCCGCGTATCGGCGAGCAGAAGGGTTACTTGATTGTCCTTAGGAAGAGTCTCCAGTTTCGCAGCCGCCTCCGTCAATCGTCCGCTCTTCGAATAGGCTAACGCCAGGTTCAATTCGATGCGCGGATCGTTCGGCAGCAGCTTTTCGGCCGCTTCGTATTCAGCAATCGCCTCGTCGTAGCGCCCGAGCTTCACTAGCACCACTCCCAGGTTCGAAAGCCCCGCCACTTCATCCGGCCGAAGTTTTAGAAATTCTATATAGGCGTCCGCCGCGTGCGTATAGTCGCCGGCTTGCTGCATCTGGTACGCGCGCTGGAAAATCGCGGCTGGATCTTGCATGAGCAGCAAGCTCAGCAAAAAGCTAGTTGGGATACCGGTCATTGGCTCTTGCAATACGAATCTGGTGGTCTGTAAAACGATAATGCGACCCGGGCATTTCGATTTTCGGCATATGGCAGGAAACGCAATTTGCCTGCGAAACCTTACACGCCTTTGCGGCCGGTTTGCCGCCCGCGTGGCAAGCCTGGCACTTGGCGTCGTAGTCCACATCTTTGCGGTCGAGTTCCTGGTGCGGATTGTGGCAGCCGACGCAACTGATGCGCTTGTCGTCCACATCGAAACATTTGCTGTTGGTCAACCGGTACGGCTGAAAACGAACATTGCCCACTCCAAGCAAGCCTTGACCGGCAATTTCGGCCCATGTCCGATGACACTGCCCGCAAAATGTGGAGATGTCTTCGGCGCCCGTCTGTCCCAGTTTCTTCATGGGCTGGAGTGTGGCGAGATGCGCCTCGGTTGGCCCGTGACATCGCTCGCATTGGACACCCGGCACAAGCGAAGTAGCCGTTTTCGTCGAGTGACAACCGAAGCACTGTACCGCTTCCGGGTGCGTAATCGTACGCCCCGCAGCCTCCATCAGATTTGTGGGCGTGGTATTGGTTGCGCCTAACGTCCAATCCAGGCCATCGATGGCGCGAAAGAAGCTGACCCGGCTTTCATACGGTACGCCGCCTTTTTCAAAAACGTACGTCTGTCCGGCATCCCCTAGTCCGAAAGCCCACAGAATGGGAAACGCCAAGTTCGCGGTACCATCGCTCACGCTGTAAACGTTCTTCTCGATGCGGTAGGAGTACTCTCCTTTCTTCACGGTGAGCACAGGATGCGTTTTCAGAACCGGAGTCTCGGCCGGTGGTTCCATCGCGTGCGCCATCGACGTCGCCGGATGCGGCTTAGCTTCCGCCGGATGGCAGCGGGCGCACTCGCGCACCAGCATCGCTGCCAGCGCAAACGCAATCACTGTGCCGCCTTCAAGGCCGGTGAATTGGCTTGCCGTTCGGCGTTCAATTTCGCCACAATCGCTCGCTCTCGCTCACCTTCGGCTTTCTTCTTCTGGCGGAAATAAATTGTGGCGAGCGAAACGTGCGCCTCGGTGAAGCGAGGAGCCTCTTTCACCAGAGCTTCCAGATCACGCTGCGCCTGCTCCAATTGTCCCTTTGCCAATTCAACCGTTGCTATTTGATAGCGCACGCCGAAATCCCCCGGCCGGATTTCGAGCGCGTGATTGAAAAATTTGAGCGCCTCGTCGTTCTCTTCATCCTGGCGCAGCAGCACGCCTACCTGCAAATTCGCATCGAAATTGTTAGGATTCGTCTGGAGTTCCTGCTGGAAAGCCTTTTTGGCTCCCGCCTGATCGCCGGTGGATAAGAGCGCCAGGCCGTAATAGGCATAAACGTCGGGAAGCTTTGGATCCAACTCAACAGCCTTGGTGAAATCATCGAGAGAGCCCTTGAAATCGTTCACCATCAGCTTGGTTGTTCCCATCAGCAGCCTGGCTTGCGCGGAATCGCCGTTTCGCAGAATTTTATCGATGACGACCTGTCCCTTAGCCGTCTGCCCGTCCCTTACGAGCGCTGTCCCGAGCAGATAGTTGAAAGTGGCGTTCTCCGGATCCGCACTCTGCACCGGCGTCAACAACTCGACGACCTGCTTGTTCTCGCCAAGCTGCAGATGACAATCCGCCAAGACAATAAGAGCCTGAATATTGTTCGGCTGTTCCTGATGAATCTTGTTCAGCGTCGCAACAGCGCGTGCCAGTTGGCCGGCCTTGTAGTACGCTAGGCCGAGGTTCAAACTGACTTGCGCGTTCGGTTTGATCTTGAGGGCCCGCTCATACTCGGCGATCGCGTCGGCATAATGCCCTTCGCCGGCGAGTGCCGCGCCAAGGTTGGAATGAATTTCCGCAATGTTTGGATATGCCTTGAGGAGTACCTTGTAATTGCGGATCGCTTGTTCGAACTGACCGGCCTGCTGCGCCTCGACCGCTTCCTTCATCAAATCCTGCGGCGATTGCGCGAAAGCGCAGCTTAAACAGAAGACAATGGCAACAACCCGAAGCACGTTTATGGCAGCAATTCGGAAACCGGAATCTGCATGCCTCCCGCGGATACGGCTCCATTCTCCGGTATGCTGTCGATTTGGTCAATCTGGGCGCGCGTTAAACGTTCACGAGGCGGTGGTAGCGTGGCGGCCGGCATACACTTCTGTTATCGCAGATTCCCGATCCGCGTGGCGCGTGTTCCTTAGAAGTAGAACTTCACCTGCATTTGGACTATGCGCTGGCCTGTCTTGTATTGCGCGGTGCCGAATTGCTTGTTGCTCTGTGAGATATTGCCCGCAGCGTCCTGGGTAAAGCTCAAATTAAGCGCGTTCCCCTGGCTCATCGACCATAGTGGGTGATTCAGGAAGTTGTTCGCCTCAACCCGGAACTGCAATTTCATCGATTCTTTGATCTGGAAATTCTTGAAGATCCCTAGATCGGAATCGAAGAAAGCAGGGCCGTAAATCGTGGGCAGGATGGTCGGGCCATTCTGTCCTGTTTGAGTCGGTACGGAGAAGCAGCTACTGTTGATCCACTGATGTGCGCCCAGATTGGCCGTCGGATCGCACGTGATGATCGGGTTCAACTGAATTGCGTTAGTTCCCAAGATCGACTGATTCGATATCTTCTCGGTCGTTCCCGGAATCGTAATGCCGTTCAACGCGATGTTGAAGTTGCCGTTGCTGCTCTGGCCGGTGAGATTTGCTCCGCTCTGGAACTGAGTGATACCGGATACTTGCCAGCCGTTCACAATACCTGCGGCAATCTTGTTGTTGCGAATCGGACTCGGCAAGTTAATGGAGTAGGCGGCGTTGAATATGTGCCGCCGGTCGCCCGCTTGGACGCCGTAGTTGTTGCCAAGGTTGAAGGGGTCGTGATTTGCGGAAACGGCGCCAAGCGTACTTCCGCAACAGATACCGAGGGCCTTGCCCAGCGTGTAATTGAATTGAATAGTGCCGCGCGATCCCTGATGAACCCAGGTTAATTGAAAAGCATTGTAGTTTGCATACAGGTTATTCGTCGCTTGGTTAAGATCCCCGTAACCAAGATACGGCCGGTAGTTATTTGCCGTCGCATTAAAGGGATCCGTGCCAGGTTTACCCGTGACCGGGTCCGTCTTGAACAGAGCCCCCACCGGCACTAAATTCACATTGCTCCCGTAGCCCCCGCTGTTTTGCAGGTCATGGCTTTGATTTCCTACATAGCCAAGTTCGAGGAGGCCTTTCCAGGGTGTTCGTTGCGAAATCGTGAAGCTGTAGCTATCCGTGTAGGGCTGCCTGTCATCCTTGCCGTCCACTGCGCCGGGCGTGCCCGGCTGACCGGCAAATCCGAGCGTTGCGAGATTGGTGAAATTCGGATTACTAACATAGAGCGGCTTGTTCCCAATGCTATTTGGAGTGACGGTGATGCTCGCCGAACCTGCAGCTGTAGCCAATCCGCTCGTGAACTGGCCGCTGTGATAATAGAACCGGCCCCAGCCGCCACGGATCACCGTGTTGCCCTTGCCGAACAGATCGTAAGCTAAACCGAAGCGGGGTTGCCAGAAAACGGCCCGTGTTGGAAAGCCGCCCAGCGGCACCGATGAGCTTCGGCTATGCCATTGGAAGCCGCAGAAAGTCGGTGCGGACGCACAAGAGGATCCCTGATACAACGATGGCGTGAAGGTGGAATACCCGAAACCTTCGTCGTCCGACCACGGAGTAAAGTGCGTGATGCGCAGACCAGCGTCCACAGTGAGCCGTGCAGTCACCTTCCAGGAATCCTGGATGAAACCCTCCACGGTGTTATATGAAATATCGTTGAGGCGGTTGAAATTCGCCTGACCGAAGCTCGATAGATTACCCTCCAGCATGTCGGCGTAAGCGTTACCGGTCGTAAAATTCAAATTGTTCGTAGGTACGAACTGCATGTAGCCGTTGCTGTTCTGGTTATCCGGCTGCGCATTACGGATCCATTCATAGAAGAATCCTGCTTTCAGCGTGTGTGTGCCGAAAACTTTAGTGAGCGTGTCGCTCACACTCGGCATGTACTTGTTGGCGTATAACCCCGAAGACGCGCCGCCCGCTTCGAAACCGCCGGGGTTGAATATCAGCGCTGCTTCGCCTGCGGAGCCGCTACCGCCGAACGAGGGAATCTGAAACGCCGTCGACGCGTTCTGGAGCAGCAGCTTCTCTTTAAATCCAACATTGGCCGGATTCACTTTGGAAGGATCCTGGAACACGTTCGGAAAACCGATAAACGTATAAGCGAAAACCGCCTCGTTTGTCATGGTTGGACTAAATACGTGCGTGAGCGTTCCGGTAACTGAATCGGAACGATTCTTTCCGTTCGTCGGCGTGGGGTACGGCACCTGATTAGTCTGACGCCACCATAAGCCGACCGGGAAAGGCTGGGTCTCGCGCTGCATGTTGTAACGAACGAACACCTTGGTATTGTCACTGACGTTGTAGTCCCCGCGCACCACCCACTGCTGGTTGTTCTGATTGAAAATCTCAGCTTGCGCATAGTTGAATCCATTTCCGCTAGTATTCGGCAGCGGATACAAGTTCATCAGACTCTGCATGCCCGGATCGATCAGGCTGGCCGGCATCTGGCATCCGCCGCCCGGAAGTGTCGGCACCTTAGCCGGTTGACCGTTATAGATGATTCCTTCGCCGCTCGCCACATTACAGAAGTTCCCCTGCCGCATCTCCTGCGTGGGCACGGTTGCATTCAGAACACCGGTGTCAAGCACCTGATAGAAATACTCATATCCTGTGTAGAAAAACAGTTTGTCGTGATTGCGGTTGAACTTAGTCCAGGGAATGAGCACTGGACCGCCGATTGACCCGCCCGGATAGTAGAACTTATCCTGTGGCTGCTTGACGCCCGTCGCATTGTTGTAGGAATCATTAGAATTCAAGACATAATTCCGCGCACTGAAGAAACCCGAACCATGAAACTGCGAGCCTCCGGCCTTGGTTACTGACGTAATGACCATTGGCCCCTTCTGGGCCTCCGCTCCAAAATTCGAGGTTTGTACTCGGAATTCCTGCAGAAAATCAGAATTTGGATTTACGGGCGTGTCGCAGTTGCAACCCGGATCGGATACGTGCGCTCCATCCGCCACGATGTCCAGTGTATTTCCAGGCAGGCCATTGTAGGAAAAAGCATTGTTCAAGGGACTCTGACTACCCCCGTCGCCGTTGCCGTTGATGCCGACAACTTGGCCGGTATAGTTCGACTTATTATTGGCACCGTTTTGGGTCCCGAATCCCGGCATAATCTTCAGATACTCGGCGGCGTTTGATCCCGTTTGCACGTAATTCAGCAGTTGCTGTGTCGTAAGTACGGCCGCCTTTTCACCCGAATCGACCGGAGTCAAAATGTCCGCCGTGCCAGTCACTTCGATCGTCTGATTCGTGCTTCCTACGGTGAGGGATGCATTTACGTTGCGTCGCTCGCCGCCGCCCAGCGCTATGCCAGTCGCCCGATAGCTCTGAAATCCCGGCGCTCCAATCGTGAGATCATACGTACCCACCGGAACCGACGCAAACGTGTAGAAGCCCTGTGAATCGGTGACGCTGGTGCGTTCTGAGCCCGATCCGACGTCGCGCAGCGTTACTTTGGCGTTGGCCACGACCGCTCCGGATGAATCAGTGACAATCCCGGTCAAAGTGGCGAAAATGGCTTGCGCCCACAACATGGAGGTGCTCAGTAAAGCGACTAGCGCAATTCCGAACAACGCGATACGAACTCGATTCAACATGGAAACCTCTTCCCTTGCAGCAACATGAAACAGGCCGAGGAACGTCCTCAACCTTTCGATCTAGGGTAATAGTAGGAGAACTACCGTGGTCCAACAAGCCCGTTCGGGTTACCGCTAAGATACTACCCTCGTTACCTGTAGAACTCCTTTAGTTTCAACCGCGTTACATGCAGTTCTGATATACTTCCGGGCAGGTCTCAAGCGGTTTCCATGAACGTCACCACGGCTTTACAGCAGGAACGTGCCGAAGTGGATGCCGTCTTGCAGTCGGGCCTCTTCGATAAAGCCCCTCGCCTGGGGACTTTCTTCCGCTACATCTGCGAACGCCATCTGCAGGGCCATGCCGATGAAATCAAGGAATACAGCATCGCGCTCGAGGCGCTCGGCCGGTCCGCCGATTTCGATCCCAAGAAGGACTCTATTGTGCGTGTGGAGGCGCATCGGCTAAGGAGACGGCTCCAGGAATACTATGGCGGCGAGGGGGCCAAACACGCCGTTTACATCGTTATTCCGAACGGTCAGTATCGTCCTCAATTCATCATTCATCCGGCGGAGCCTGAACCAGCCCCCGAGCCGCCCAGTATCGCCGAGCATCCCGAGCCTGTTCCAGCGGCTCCGGCCCTTCGCCGCCGGTGGCCTGCCATTTCGATGGTTGTTCTGGCCGCTGCAATCGGCGGCTTTCTTGTCATTCGCACGTCGCGGCGTCCGGCGCCGGCTGCTCATCACCCTCCCGTGGCCCAATCCATTGCCAACGAAGTCTGGAGCGGACCCGCGACCGATCCGGCCGAAGGCGATTTCCGTATGCTCACCGGATTCCATGGACCGCCCTTCACCGATCGCCAGGGGCACACCTGGAACGCCGATGCGTATTTCACCGGCGGCCGCTCGCTGCCGATTCCCCCGCAGCGCCTGATCGAAGGACAGCCGGACCCCCATTTGCTCAAGGCGGCGCGCGCCGGTCAGTTTCGCTACGATATTCCGTTGCGCCCGGGCGTTTACGAACTACGTCTCAGTTTTGCCGAGACCGAGTTTGGTCCCGGCAACCCCGGAGGCGGCGGCGATTCCACCCGCATCTTCCAGGTTTCGATGAACGGCGCAGTCCTCCTGAACGCGATGGATCCCCTCGCCGAGGCCGGCGCTCCCAATCGTTTACACGTGCGCGTTTTCAAAAACGTCGCTCCGGCAGCGGATGGAAAACTTCACCTGCGCTTCGATCGCTTAACCGGCGACGCCGTGCTCAATGCGATCGAGCTGTTGCCGAGCCCGCGCGGCCGCATCCATCCGGTGCGGATCGTAGCGCAGAACAGTCCGGTAATGGATGCCGATGGCCGCCTGTGGGCCGCCGACGAATACTCGCTGGGCGGGAGCCTCGTCTTCCGCCGCAATCAGGTCGCCAATCCGGTCGAACAAGACTTGTACCAAGGCGAGCACTTCGGAAATTTCTCGTACCATATTCCCCTGGCGCCCGGAAAATACCGCCTGACCCTGCATTTCGCCGAGACGTGGTTCGGTATGCCCGAATCGCGCCAACCTGCCCTCAATAGCCGTGTCTTCAATGTCTTCGCCAACGGCACCGCCCTGCTGCGCGATTTCCAGATCGCCAAAGAAGCCGGTGGACCGAACCGCAGCCTCGTGAAAGTGTTTGAAAACCTGGAGCCCAACGCGCAAGGCATTTTGCGCCTCGAATTTATCCCGGTCAGAAATTACGCCGAGGTGAACGCTATCGAAGTGGTCGAGATGAATTGAGACGGCGGAAGCCTACTGTTCCCTTAGCTGCTTCTTCGCGCTGGCCACGTCCGTCGCCGCCCGCAGCAGTTCGTCCAGCCGGGTCATTTCGAGGATCTTGTGCAGGCTGGGCGTCACCCCTACCAGCCGGATAGGACATTTTTGCTTGCTGGCAAAGGTGTAGACGATCGTCAATTCACCGAGCCCGGCGCTGTCCACTGTCGTGACCTCGCCCACCCCCAAAATTAGCCCGGATAGCTTTCCACCGCTGAGCACTTCCCGGGCCGCTTCCCGCAATGCGCTCAAGGATGGCCCCATCGTGAGCGATCCCGTGAGGTTTAGGATGCCGAAACTTTCTTCCGTTCGCGATGTGACCTGAAGCGCCATCTCAATTGATTATCCACTTCGATAGCGCCGGATTATCCGGAGAGTTCTGCGGAGGGGCTCCGCAGGTGTCCAAATAGCTGAATTCGCGCGCCAACCGGCCGTGGTCCGAGACGTGCATTGACAAAGGTACCCTTCAGACCTGGGGACGCCATCGGAGGGCGGCCATCAGGTCTTGGGTTGTACCGCTCATAGCGTCGATTGAAGAGCGCGCTGCTTAATGTGGCGCGCTCGTTCTTTTTAGGACGCCGTCAACTCTCCTGCTTGGACGCGTAGGCGTCCATACCGGCCTTGAGCCATCTCTCGGCATCGCCCTTGATCGCATGCGCGGTCGTGGCAATTGGCCGGTTTACGAGTAGCATGAGGAAAGGTTGGAACCGCTCATGACGAATCGAAGAGAATTTCTATCCGCCGTAGCCGCGCAAAGCGCCGTATCCGGCTCTGGGCGTAAGCGCCCGATTGCCAATAAGGCCATCTCGCTCGAAGACACCCACGGCAGCGAATTTCCGCAGGGCGCGGTTCGTATGTATCTCAATGGACCCACCGATCAGTTGAAAGACCTCGCCACCGGCACGTGGCGCATCAAGCCCGGCAAGAGTCCGCACGACGTTCATCAGCATCCCGAAGAAGAACTGCTGATCTTTACGGAAGGCTCGGGCGAAATCACGATTGCGGGAGTAAGACAACCCGTCAAGCCCGGCTCGGTCATGTACTGCGCTGCCAACGTTCCGCACGGAGTCTTCAACGGACCTGACTCTGAAATGCTTTTCTATTTTGTGAAATGGCGCGCCTGACCATGGATGCTACGATTTCCATCACCAGTCGCGTTTCCACCCGCGCCACCAGCTCGTATCCCCAAGCTGCAAAGCGTCCCACGCAACATCCATCGCCTTCCGGTCTCCGCTCAAAATCGCCGAACGCCCTGCGCCGGGCGGTAATTTCACCAACTCCGCGAACCGCTCGAACACCTCGGCTCGCTCCGTCCCTCTAGTCCGCTCGAGCAGGTGCCATACCGTCAGCGCATCGCGTGGGCGAGCCGCTCCCAACGCCGCGCGCAACGCCTGTGGATCTTGCGTCTGATCGAATCGCGCGACAGAGGCAATCAAGGTCTCCGGCGCGTCCAGGAAATGCGGCGTGTCCGGACCACGCCCCGGCCGTGTCGTGCACGCCGCCCCCGCCGGAATGAACGATTCGAGACTCTTCCACTCAAACGCCACCCAGCCCATTTCGACCGTCAGAAATCCCGCGCCGTCGGGCGCAACGCGAAGCGTATAGCGGCACCCCAGATCCACAGTCCTTGCCGCCGGCGTATCGACTACGAACTTCGCGGGCGGCGCCCAGATGAGCGCGTGAATTGTCCCATGGTCAAGCGCCAGCCGATGCTCGCCCTGGCGCGCCCCGAGCAGCCGCAGACGCGATTCCGGTTCCACCTGAACTTCGCCCACGAATTCCGATTCAATTGTTCCGTGCGTAATGACTTGTCCCGCGCGCACCACGGTAGGCTTCTCGCCCGTGACCGACAACTTCCAAGAACTCACCGGGCTGGCCATCCGCACGCCAATACCAACGATCAAAATCGCGGCGGCCGTTGCAGCAGCGATCCATGGCCAGCGAGGCCATCGCGGCCGCCGTCTCTCAGACCAGCGCAATTGCCCCAGTACCCGTTCCAGATGCACGACCTCCGCGTCCGGTTCGCCGCTGCGATTCCACAAATAATCTTCATTCATAAGCCCTCGCGGCCCTCCAGACGCCCCCGCAGCAGCTTCATGCCGCGGCACAAATTCACGCGCACCGAATCCGCCGTCAACCCCGTGCGCTCGGCAATCTCCGGTCCTGTCATGCCCTCCACCAGTCGAAGAATCAAAGTCTCGCGATAACATTCCGGCAGCCGCTGGATCGTGTCAAGCACCGCGAATGCCTCGCCGTCGGGTCGCGCGGTCTTCCCGGCCGTAAGCGGCTGCACAGGCTCCGCCATGGGCTTCTTGCCGCGTTGATGATCCGTCGCGATGTGTCGCGCGATCGCAAGCAGCCAGCTACGGAAAGCCGCCGGTTCACGCAGTTCCGGCAGCCGCTCCAACGCTTTCACGAAGACATCCTGCATTAGATCTTCTGCCTCGTGATATGGCACGTAAGCGAGCAGCACTCCGTGCACCAAGCGCCCACAGTCCTCGTACAACGCCCCGAAAGCCACGCGGTCGCCGCTGCGCGCGGCTCGCACCAGCGTGGCTTGCTTCAGTCCGGAATCGATCGCTATCAACAAAACGCTCGCTCGAAGTATCTTTACTTACTTGCCTGCCGCGCCCAATGCCGCCGCTACCTCCGCCTCTGCCGGCGGATGGCGGTAATAATGCCGCACACTCGCCAACTGTAGCGCTCCACTACCAATCGGAACCAGCACGCTTGCCGCGTAATCTTTGTACTCGGGATTCGTGGCGACCATCCTCACCGCCCAGCTTCCCTGCGCCGGCCATTCGCGCGTGATCGCATAGGTTCCCGCTGTCGATAACGGAACGATTTTCAAAGGAATGCTTTTTCGCATTCCGTCCACCATTCCCTCGGCGCTCGCGGTTACGGTTGTTTTCTCTGGCGACGTGCATGCCGTCATCCGCGCCACGAGCATGGCGTGTTTCGCCACCGCTTCTGGATTCGCCGACGGGTTGCCAATTTCGAGCGCCAGCGTGCCCGCAAATAGCGGCGCCGCCAGCATCGATAGAACGAGTAAATGTTTCATTGATCTCCTTCAGAACTTTAAAAAGTTCTGCGAAAGAAGACGGCATTGCAAGGCCAAGTGTTAACCGGCCGCTCCCAGCCTCGCGCGACTTGACATAGAATGTGTGATCGTAATGCAAAGAAAACTTTCAACAGCCCTTGCGGCCATTTCCTTCATTGCCCTGTCAGCCTGCGCGCCTTCGCCAAAAACCGCGGCTACGGCCGAAACCGAAGCAAAAACGGCCCCCGCCGCGCCTCCCGAACCGATACCCGCAAAAACCGCGTTCTGGCCCATGTACACCTCCGCGCGCACCTGGACCACCGATTTCGTCATCCTCAAAGTCGAAAGCAAGGAAGTGCCCGGCTTCAAGAACGAAAATGGCAAAGCCGCCATGTGGCAAGCCACCTTCGCTTCACCGAGCCGCCAGGAGTACCGCACTTACACTTACTCCATCGCGGCAGTTCCTCCCGATATCTATAAGGGCGTTGTCGTCGGCGGCCCGGAACCCTGGAACGGCACGTACACGCGCTCCGCCATGCCCATTCAAATCTCCGAATTTAGCGTGGATTCGGATGCCGCTTACCAGGCCGCCGCGGCGGATGCTGCCGCATGGTTGAAGAAGAATCCGGAAAAAAAGCTTACCGTCCTGGAACTCTCAAACAGCGCCCGATTCCAAGTGCCAACCTGGTACCTGATGTGGGGCGACAAGAAACTCGGTTATGCCGCCTTCGTGAATGCCACCACAGGCAAGGTGCTCAAGTCAAAATAGCCGCTCTTTAGATCCTATGTACAATCCCGCCTCCTTCACCGAAACACGACCGGAAATTCTCGAGGCGGCGATGGCCGGTCATCCGCTCGCGACCCTTGTCACCATTGGTTCCGCCGGGCTCGAAGCCAGCCACATTCCGCTGCTCTATTACCGCACCGAGACCGGCCTGGGCATTCTTCGCGGCCATCTGGCCCGCGCCAATCAGCAGTGGCGGGACCATTCGCCGGCCAGCGAAGCTCTAGCAATCTTCAGCGGACCGCAGCATTATGTGAGCCCGGCCTGGTATCCATCGAAACAAGAGCACGGCAAAGTCGTGCCCACCTGGAATTACGTAGTTATTCATGCGCACGGCGCACTGCGCATTCGGAATGAACCGGAATGGCTGCTCGAAAATGTCCGCGCGCTCAGCGATACCCACGAAAGCTCGCGGGAAACACCCTGGCAAGTGGCGGACGCCCCGCCCGAGTTCATCGAAAATTTACTGAAGGCGATCGTGGGCGTGGAACTCACCATTACCCGGCTGGAGGGCAAATGGAAAGTCAGTCAAAACCGCCCTATTCCCGATCGCGAAGGTGTAGTCCGCGGCCTCGAGACCCTCGATTCACCGGAGGCGCGCGATATGGCCGGGTTGGTAAAGGCCAATCTCTCCAAATAGCGTAATCTGGTTCACGAAGCGTGTAAAAATATGTGATCGTAACGAACCCCGCGCCCCTATTTCCCGTCAAAGAACATATGAGCGCTGCCGCAGCACAACCGTCCACAAATGTGAGCCTTTGGCGGGAATACCGGCAGGCATTTCGGGAGTTTGCCCGTAACGCTCAAAGCGTGCAGTTACTGAAGGATGCGCCGGAGCCGGCCCGCGCCTCGATTGACAACGCGTTAATCGAGCTCGAGCGCGCTCGCCTGCACTACAATGAGTGCCGTGATGCGCTTGCAGCTGCGCTGCGGCCCGATTCGCAACTTGCGTCCGCGCCACCTCGCGAACCTGGCCAGCATACCCGCGAATTCGCGCGGTTACTGTGGGATTTCGAAGACCGGCGCGACGGCCGCGCCGACGACGATTGGTATCGCGCGGAGAGGATCGTCCGCTCCGCCGCGGCCCAAACATCAAATCAGCTAACGACCGCCTGACCGCCGAGCGTTACTCGAGATCCCTCACCCAGATATTCCGGAAGCTGATCGGCTCGCTCTTGTCGCCGTGCGCCTGTAGCTTAATAGGCGCGCGGTCGTATTTCTTATAGAACGGCTTGCCGATATACCGCGTCTCGCCCTGCAGTTCAAAGTGATTCTCTACCAGCACGCCGTTGAAAAAAACCGTGACATAAGCAGGGGTCTTCAGTGAGCCGTCCTCTTGGAACGTGGGCGCCGTCCAAACCACGTTGTAGGTCTGCCACTCTCCGGGCTTGCGATTCGCGTTCACCAGCGGAATCGCCTGCTTGTAGATGCTGCCGGCCTGCCCGTTGACATAGGTCTTGTTGTTGTATGAATCCAGAACCTGCAGCTCATATCCGGCATCGCCCGGTCCCGTGGACGCCAGAAACACGCCGCTATTGCCGCGCGCCTGATCGCTGCCGGTGATATTCTCCGGAATCTTCCACTCGACGTGGAGCTGGTAATTTTTGAAGGTGCGTTTGGTTTCGATGTTTCCGATGCCCTTGGTCTTGTTCACCGTAAGCACGCCGTCCGCGACGGTCCATTTTGCCGGCGACTTGTCCTGGGCTGACACCCACTGGTCCAAATTCTTGCCATCGAAGAGAACGATTGCGTCGGAGGGAGGCTCCGCGTCGGTGGCGCCCGGTGTCACGACTTTAGGCACCGGCTCCCATATTTCCGTGTCTTGATGTTTCGCTGCCCCAGGCGTGCCCGCCTGTTGCGCGTAAAGAGGAGCGGCCACGGCAATCAGGGCCGTGAACGCGAGAAGCTTCGAAAATGGAATCCGCATGATTTTAGATGATCATACATCCAAACAGAAATGGCATCAGTTGCTTCTCGACAGCGCCGGCAACAATGCCATTCAGCGATTCTGCAGAAATGCCGTCACGCTCGGCTCCTGTACCGATTTAATCGCAATACACTGGTCGATGCCTTCGAGCACGTGCGCGAGGACTCGCGGGGCGCCCAGCAATTTGTCCACTCGCGGCTCAAAGAATCTTTGTAGCTCCATTTTTTCTTGTGAGTCGCAAAAGCCAGCCCCCACATTCGGCAGTTGGCTCTTGCCCGAGAACAAACTCTCCCCGAGCATCTCTACGATGCGGTCGAAGTGAGCTTTCAGAAACTCAAATCGCACTCCGCGGGCGTTGCTCGAATCTCTGCCGGCATAGTAGAGAAGATAAGACGCGGGCGTTATCGGGAGCTTTCCCGAAAGAAGGGCCTCAAACAGCGTACGGATCGCTTGCGGATCCCGAAATCCGAACATCGCTTGAAGTAGCGATTCTTGCTGCTGAGGATCCAGGCTCGGCCAGATGGCGACAAAGCGCTCCGCGAGCGCCGTATCTCCGCTATAAGCAGCCGTCTTGAGGATCGACGCGATCAAGCTAGGCTCTATTCCCTGTCGCGTCGATAGCCATTTGTCAGCCAGCGACCTGGCCTGTTTGGCGAGATCGTCGTCTCTCCCGAACGTCGCCAGGGCGGAGAGCAGCCTGGGCCGCAACAGCCGCGCTTCGTCAGATTCGCCGGCTTTAGACGTCCAGCCAATCTCCCGAGCGCGCTCCGCGAAATTCGTTCTGATGAATCCCGCATACTCCGTTTGCAAATCGGGCCGCACAAGATAATTCACGGGACTGATAGCCAGCTTCAGCGCTTCATCGACGACATGCCGCTCGGGGTCGGCGTGAAATATGGGCACCAGCTTGAGTGCGTCCGCGGCCGGAATCGTCCCGGAATCGGTCAATGCGCGAGCATTCCCGATAAGATCCACCCGCTCTGGAGCGCTCAGCCTCGTAGCCATATCACCATTTACAAGCGCGCCAATTAGGCCAGCCGCATAATTGACTCGGTAATAACCAACAGCCTTGTCGTTGGCCTGAACCCACGTGGGGCAGTTATTGGTCTCCAAGGAAACATCCATTACTGGCCTTGCCATCAACAGGCACTTTGTTTGGCCCCTCTCGCCGATTCCATATCGAATACATACGGGTATTTCCCAAAGTGGGTTGCCGGAACTCTTTGATCCGAGCGGAAGATAACGCTGCTGCGCAATGTGCACTGCCGGAATGCTCTGCTTACAGTCGAGCGCAACCGAAACCAGCGGCACACCGGATTGATCCAGGAACGTTGAGAAAGCCCCTGTAACATTCTTTCGGGCCTCCGTGCTGACGGAATCCAGAAAATCCGATGTAGTGGCTGTGCGGAATGCATAACGCTCCATGTAGCTGTGAACGCCATTCCGGAACGTCTCCGGACCTATCCAGTTCTCGAACATCCCAATGACCGCCGCGCCCTTCTCATAGGTGATTCCATCGAAGGCATTCTCAATGTCGTCGTTGGACTCGATAGTCTGCCGGATCTTGCGCGCGGTCAACAAACTATCCCTGTTCTCCGCATAGAGCTTGTTACTAACATCTTCTGCTCGCGTTCCCCATTCTGGTTTCCACTCGGCGATAAGTTTATCGGCCATCCACGTTGCGAATGCTTCGTTCAACCAGATATCGTTCCACCACGCCGTGGTCACCAAATCCCCAAACCACTGATGCGCCAATTCGTGCGCCGCGATAGAGGCGTATAACCGCTGGCGCTCTTCCGTATCGTTCTGCGGTTTCGCCAAGATGATGGTTTGCCCATACGTAACCATGCCGGCGTTCTCCATGGCAAAACCGGCCGAAATCGGAATAGCAACTTGATCCGCCTTCGCATAAGGGTAGGGCACGCCGAAATAGTCTTCGAGCCTTGTCAGGATAGTCGCGGTCACCTGGGCCGCGTACGCCGCTTCGCCCGCCCGGCCCTTGGCTGTCACAATCCGCACCGGTACATGATTCTTCCCGGCAAACCCGGCCTTCACAAATTCGAACGGTCCGACGCCAAACGCTACTAAGTAACTCGGCAGTGGCTTTGTCTGCTCGAATACGGATATTTTGCTCGCCCCTTCCGTGCGCTCGGAAAGCACTGGCGTGTTACTTACAACGCTATCTTGCGCCGGAACATGTAAGGTCAACTGCCAAGGCACTTTATATGAAGGTTCATCGAAGCACGGGAACGCGGCGCGCGCGGCGATCTGCTCGAATTGCGTCAGCAGATAGCGATTGCCTGCATCCTCGGTTCTGAAGATACCCGACTGGCCGTCCAGCCTCGGCTTGCCGGTGTAATCGATGCGAACTTCAGCCGCGCCGGCGGCAACCGGCGCGCTGAATTTCAATCCAAGGAAATTGGGATTGCCCGCAATGACAGCCGCAATTTGCTTCTCGCCGCCTGAGGTCAATGACGCATTCTGCACCGCAATCTTCGTCGCGTTCAGCCACAAAACCTGTATAGCGCGCTGAATGTTCAGCCGGATGCTGATGGATCCGTTAAATGTCTCCTTGTCCGGATCCAAGGTCAATTCGACGCGGTAGTCCGTAGGCTTCACCTGCTGCACTTCGTCTAGCCGGAGTTTTGGCGGCGAGTCCGCCGCGGTCGCCGCGAGGCAGAACAGAAACGAACAGGACAACCAGGCGCCCGCAAAACGGCGGAAACGTAAGTCCATGGTGGGCATATTGTTTCACAGAAGCCGCTCGCCCGCGGAAGCTGAAGAGTATACTCAACAGACTCACGAATAGGAGATCGAGTATGGTTGGAGTTGCCCGGATGGCCATGTTGTGCCTTCTGGCTGTGGAATCGTATGCTGCCGCGCCAGGAACGCCGCTGGCAGTGTTTCCGATCAATGAAGAATCGATCGCGCACTTACGCAAACAGCATCCGCTCGCCTCGGCTGAGGTGAACGATCCCGTCTATAAACGCAATCAGCGATATCAGGGTTTCTGGCTGCGCGACGTGTTAAAGGATTTAAGCTTTGGAGGTCATCCGGAAAGCGAGGTGTACGTGCGTTTCCGCTGTAAGGACGGGTATCTTCCGATCATGCCCCTGGCTCGCGCATTGGGGGGCAAGGGATTGATCGCGATCCGCGACGCAAACGCTGCCCAAGGTGAAGACTGGCAGCCGGTCCCGGAGCGCGGAGCCTCCTCCACTCCGGCGCCCAGCTACCTGGTCTGGATTTCGCCTCCGGGCGATCCCGACGAATACCCATGGCCCTATCAAATGGTTGCCATCGAGTTGGTCTCTTCCTCCGACGCCTTAGCTGGCCTGGATCCCGGCGGCTCGACGCCCGGTCAGGAGCTGTTCGTCGCGCACTGCCTGAAATGCCACGCAATCAATGGTGTGGGAGGGACATTCGGGCCAGAGCTGAATTCTCCATGCAGTGTGACGGAATACTGGAATCCGCGCCTTCTGAGCCGATTCGTTACGAACGCCGGCAGCGTTCGCGCCGGAACCAGGATGCCCAGCTTCGATTCGCTGCCGCAGAAAGAGATCCAGGCAATCGTAGAGTATCTTCAGTCTATGGCCGGCCATAAGAAACCTGGAGCCGCGTGTCCATGATGATCCGTGCTGCCGTCCCGGAAGATAGTTCCACCTGCGGAAGAATTTGCTACAACGCATTCTCTACGCTCAATAGGGCGCACGGTTTTCCACCCGATTTTCCAGGACCGGAAGCTGCCATCGGCTTGCTTTCGATGATGTTTTCCAGCCCCGGCTTCTATTGCGTGGTGGCTGAAACCGAAGAACGCATTGTGGGCAGCAATTGCCTCGATGAGCGCTCCGCGATCTCGGGTGTCGGTCCGCTATCGGTTGACCCGAATGCGCAAAACTTAGGCATTGGCCGTGCGCTCATGCGGGCCGGGATGGATCGGGCCGCCGAAAAAGCCGCCGCCGGCATCCGTCTGGTACAAGCTGCTTTTCACAGCCGGTCGCTCGCACTGTATTCCGGCATGGGCTTCGATATCCGCGAGCCTCTTTCCTGCATGCAGGGACGAACACAGCAGCGCAGTGTTCCTGGCTGCACTGTGCGGCTGGCTCAATCCGGCGATGTGGATGTTTGCAATGCCTTGTCCCACCGGGTTCACGGATTTGATCGAGGGGCCGAGTTGGCGCAAGCGATTCAACAGGGCACTGCCCGTGTGGTGGAGCGCGGAGGCCGCATCACTGGTTATGCTACCGAGGTGGCTTTTTTCGGCCATGCAACCGGCGAAACCAGCCTCGACATCCAATCCCTGATCGCGTCCGTGGAATCCTTCGGCGGTCCGGGAATCCTCGTGCCGTCGCGAAACAATGCCCTGTTCCGCTGGTGCCTGTCGAACGGTCTGCGGATAGTTCAGCCGATGACGTTGATGAGCGTCGGGCTCTATAACGAGCCCGACGGCGCATGGTTACCATCGATCTTGTTTTGACCGGCCGCTGATAAGGTCGTCAGACTCGCTGAGTTTTGATGCATTACTTGCTCAGACCACAATTTGCCCGGGCGCTGCGGCGTGCGCTTAAATTGCCAGCCATCCGGCTGCGCTCCCACCTGTCACGCATAAATCTGGCCGTCAAATACGCGAGCGCTGCCACGCACAGAACCACCAGCGCCATCCGCAAGTACGTCGCGGTGGAAACCGAAATACCGATTCCCGTTCCCACCGCAATGTAGACAGCAAGACATGCCGGACACTTTGGCAACAGCGCCAGCAAAGCGCCCGGCAAAATCCATCCCGCGGCGCCGCGGCCACGCCGCATTGCACAGCAAGAATGAGTCGTCACACGCGCGCAGCCTCGCAGCCGCTCTGCGCTTCGCAGCCGCACTGCGCACGGGAATCGGCCACGTACCGTCCGGTCCACTCGCCGCCCTCTTCGCCGTACTTATCGTGATGCCGCACCCAATCGGCCATGCCGCGGCTCTCGTTGCGCCCCTTGGGCGTCAGATCGATATAGTTATAGGCGCCGAGTAAGTGGTCGCCCCCGCGCGCGTAAGAAGAATAAGTATGAAAAATGTCGCCGCGTTCATCTTTATAGAACACGCTTCGTCCGGACATTTCTTCGCTCTGGAAATCGGCCGTTTGAAAGTTATAGTAGACCTTGTCCGTGGCGATCTCTTCTTTGGTGAATGACACATGATAGTCGTAATTGAAGTCGGTCTCATACGACGATACCCACTTAAAGCGCCAGCCCATGCGCTTCTGAAACGGCGCAATTTCTTTCAGCGGCGCGCGCGCGACCACCACAAAGGAGATATCATGATTCTCCAGATGCGGCAGAGCTCCTTCCATGTGATCGGCCGAGAACGAGCAGCCCACGCAACCTTCCTTCCAGCCCGGACCGAACATGAAATGTTGAACGATGAGCTGGCTCCGCCCGTCGAACAGATCGCCGAGCGTCTCGGCGCCATCCGGGCCGTTGAATAGATAGGTCTTTTCCACCTTTACCCAGGGCAGCTCGCGCAGTTGCCTGTTCAAGTCGTCGCGCCGCCGGGTGAGTTCTTTTTCTTTCGCCAGGAGCGCCTTGCGCGCTTCCAGCCATTCTTCCCGGGAGACAATTTTATGTTCCATTTTTAACCTTTCTTGCCTCGACTCTCCGCCGCTGCGCGTACCCGCGTGAGAATACTGCTCCATCCTTTGTCCACGTTTTGGCTGCCGCCAAGCTCCGCCGGGATTGGCCCGCTCGCCCGGTGCGCGAACCGGACGCGCGTTACGCCGCGTTCCACCGTCAACCGGTACTGCACGTTCGACATCACCGGATACGACAGGAACAGCGGTCCGTAGATTTCGAGCAGTGTGGGAGGCTTGATCGCCTGCACGTGCCCCCAAAGATGTCCGGCGTTATTCCCTAGGTCCCGGTACCAGCGCCCTCCCGGCCACGGTTCGAGCTTCATTTTCAGTGGCGCGCCGTCCGGCGTCTCGTTGAGTGGGCCCAACTGCTCCAGAATCGTCTCGAACACAATCTCAATCGACGCTGCGATCTCCTCGTCCTTCACTACCTCGAACGTTTGAACTTGTTCTTGCGTAGGTGTCAGCATGGTTTCTCCTTGTCTTTCGAAAATTGATTCTCGCGCGCCAACCGCTCCGCCATCTTGCGCTCGGCCCGCTCCTTAATGCGGTCCAGATGATGCGTCCAGAAGCGCTCGTATGTCCTGACCCAGTCATGCACCGGCTTCAGCTCCTTTGGATTGAGTCGATACAACCGAAGCTGGCCGCGCTTAGTCACCGATACGATCCCAACCTTACGCAGCACGCCGAGATGCTTCGATACGGCCGGCTGCGGAAGCCGCAATGCCGCCACCATCTCTCCGACGGCATGCTCTCTCCCATCCACCAGCGCATCGATAATCTCGCGCCGTCGCGGCTCGGCAATCGCGTTGAAAACGTCAGTCGTCGTAGCGGCTCGCGGCATTACTCCGATTATATTCCTATATGGGCATATGTCAAGCGTAAACGATTTTGGGCTACACACGGGCAGCCGCCAATGTTCTTCACTCGAAATGAACCAGCACAGCCGTTAGATCGTCCTGCTGACTACCCGTCGTGATCTGTTCAAATAGGCGGTGAAGAGTCGCGGCTGGCTCGCTTTCATTCGAGCGAAGAAGGAACTGCCCAAGTCTCTCGCAGCCAAGCTCTTCACCAGCCGGATCGTTCGCCTCGGTGATTCCATCCGTGTATAGGAGTAATCTGTCGCCAACATGGAAGGGAACCGACACATTCGTGTATGTTGCCTTCGGAAACGGACCAATAAACAGGCCGTTCTCACCAAGAAGCACTAATTCGCCTGTTTCGCCTCTAACTAGCAGTGTTGGAGGATGACCGGCTCCGGCGTATGTGACCGTCTGTGCTTTTCGGTCGATGGCGGCACAGGCAGCGGTAACATACTGGCCGCCAAGACTGTCGCGAAGCATAGCACTGAGTCCGGACAGAATAGCGGCTGGGTCGGCAGCGTTATTCTTTTGCGCCGCGAAACAAACTTTTAGCATGCAAGCTACGAGTGCCGCTGGAACGCCGTGCCCGGAAACATCTGCCACCAGAATAGTCAGAACACCGTCGATGGAGATTAAGAAATCATAGAAGTCTCCGGCCACCGATGTCATTGGGTGATATCGCGTGGCAACGCGCATACCCTTGAGCGATGGCGGAGCCTGAGGGAGTATGGAGCTCTGAATTCGTCTCGCAGTCGACAGCTCTTGCTGCATATCGATGAGCTTTCGCTCTGTGGCCAGCGCTCGACGTACAGCGATCGAAGCTAACGCTGCAAGCAAAACCAGGAATCCGATCGGTTCTATACTACGGCCCCGGATCCTGAAGCCGCTGTTTTCGAGCGCAACAAACACGCCAAAAATGAGCAGCGGCCACAGAAGAGCCGCCGCGAGCGGATTGCCGGCGCGACGTTCGACTAAAACATGCAGCAGCATCAACACGGTTCCGCTAACCACAAGCAGACCGTTTATCAGGCCGACCCAGTGAGGGTTGTAACTGAAGAAGGCGGTTGGGACAGCGATGATCGCAAAAGCAACGCTGAGCCACAGCCATATAGCGATACTTTGTTTCCAGCCCCGTCCCAGAAGTTCGCGTGCAAAGAGTGCGAACGGGATATTGATCACGTAAGTGATGCAAAAAACCCAAGGAATGTACTCGCTGTTGGGAGTGCTGAAAGCGTCGCGGACCAACTCGTTTCCTACGAGTAAGCGTGTACCGTAGAGAATCGAAAATACGCCGACCCACAACAGCAGGCGATCTCGAGATCTGAGCCGCACAAGCGCAAGCGAGCAGGCGCCACCTAGCAGGATTATGCAACCGATCGCAAAGAATGGAAGATTAGCGCGCAACGCCGAATTCACAACTTGGCGAGGGATGAGGTCCGGGTTCACGCAATTTAGACTAGCGTAGGGCCACGGGAGAACCCGTACACCCGTAACTACTCCCGGTACGTTACTCTCCCCGTAAAAATTCTAATTTCACAAGACGATAAAGTCCCGTACACTCAAATCCTCGCGCATGAGTAAAGCGGAGCGGAAGCTCGCAGAAGCGTTCCGGTAGCAACCGGCCGCCTGCTTGTCCATGACGCCGCGCAGGCCTGCCCGGATCGGTTCTCGGAGACCGGCATCCGGGCAGAACTGTCGATTCCAGCCTTCGCCGGCCTGGCGCGCGGCTGAGATACTTATGGAAAGCAGAAGCTCTTCCGCTGAAAATTTCTCCCATGGACCCTGGGCCAGAATTGACTCGTCCGCGGCAAAGCGGCGCGAGGGACGCTTTAGTGCGATACGCCGTAGCCGTTTGTTCCGTCGCGGCGGGGTTAGGGCTCCGCTTCCTACTCGCCGGGGCGCTGGGTTACAAGGTTCGGTACATCACCTTTTTCCCGGCAATCATGTTCGCCGCCTGGTTTGGAGGATTCGGCCCAGGTATTTTCGCCACCGCTCTCAGCCTTGCTGCCGCATTTTATTTTGCTCTTGAATCTTTACCCATTGCCGGCTCCGACAGTCCTATCGGCGCTATCGTTTTCGTTGCGGTGTCAGTTTTCATCAGCATCTTCAACGAAGCGCTCAGGCGCTCTCGCGCGCGGAGCGACGAGCGCTTTCGACAGCTTACGGTCGAAACGGGCCGTCGCTCGAGCGCTGAGGAGGCCTTCGCTGAATCCAAACGCGCCGCTGAGCGGGAACGGGACCTGTTCCGCGTCATCCTTTCGAGTATCGGCGACGGCGTGATTGCAGCCGGCGCGGACGGAAGAGTGACTTTCCTGAATACGGTCGCACAGGATCTGACCGGCTGGAGCGAGGCGGACGCGGCGGGAAAAGCGACGTCGGAGGTGTTTGTCGTTCGCGACGAAACCGGGTTGCCGGCCGAGAGCGCGGTGGAGAAGGCGATCCGCGAAGGCGTCGCCGTTGGCCTCGCGAACCATACCGTTCTCATTAGTAAGAATGGGCGCAGTATTCCTATCGAAGACAGCGTGTCGCCCATTCGCGATGAACAACAACGCATCCTCGGAGTGGTATTGGTTTTTCGCGATGTAAGCCATCGCAGAGAATCCGAAGAAGCAGTCAAACAAAGCGAAGACCGTTTGAAACTCGCGCTCGACGCCGGAAAGATCGGAGTCTGGGATTGGGATATTATCCAAAACCGGATCGAATGGTCGGATCTCGTCTACGACATTCACGGTATCGAGCGCGGCAAGTTTGGCGGCGCGGTGGAGGATCTTCCGGCGCTGGTTCACCCTGAGGACCGCGAGCGAGTAAACAAAGCGATTCACGATGCACTGGAGCGCGATACGCCCTATGACATTGAATTTCGGGCGATTCATCCCAACGAAAACATACGTTGGGTTGCTACGACGGCCCGGGTATTCCGAAATAACAACGGTGCGCCAACTCGAATGCTTGGCGCCATAACCGACGTAACGGCGCGAAAAGAAGCGGAGACTCATCTGCTGCGCCAATGGCGCACCTTCGACACCGCCCTTTCCAACACACCCGACTTCACCTATATTTTTGATCTGGCGGGCCGCTTTACCTACATCAACCGCGCACTGCTTTCGCTTTGGCAAAAACCGCTCGAAGACGCCATCGGGAAAAACTTCTTTGAACTCGGCTACCCCCCGGAACTCGCCGCGCGCCTGCAGCGCCAGATTCAAGAGGTCATCCACACGAAGACGCCGCTGCGGGACCATACGCCTTTTACCGGTCCTACCGGCGAGACTCGCCACTACGAATACATCTTTGTACCGGTGTTTACCGCCGCCGGCGAGGTGGAATCGGTGGCCGGTTCCACCCGCGACATCACCGAACGAAACAAGGCCGAGGAGGCGCTGCGCAAGAGCGAGGAGCGGCTGACGTTTGCGCTGGAGGCCGGCGGTGGAGTAGCGACTTGGGATTGGAACATCCCCGAAAAAACGGTGGCAGGCGCGCCGATCGCCGAGTTCGTCGAACACATCCACCCGGACGACCGCGCCCGCGTGGATGCGAGTATCCGGCAGGCGCTGGAAACAGGCGGAGATTTCGCGGAAGAATATCGCGTCGTTCAGCCGGATGCTTCGGTCCGTTGGGTCTATGCCCGTGGCTATTGTCATTTGGATCGGGCACGCAATCCTCTCCGTTTCCCCGGTGTGATCTTTGACATTACCGGCCTAAAGCGTGCCGAAGAAGATCTGCGGCAATCGAACCGGGAGTTGAAGCGAGTCAACCGCGAACTCGAAGAATTCGCCTACGTAGCGAGCCACGATCTTCAGGAACCGTTGCGCACCGTGAACATCTACTCGCAGCTCATGCTCCGGGATATCGGCCCCGAGAAAGAAAAACTGTACCAGTACGCCGGTTTCATTCAGCGCGGCGCCATCCGCATGGAAGCGCTCATTCGCGACCTCTTGACGTTCTCGCGCTCTGTGCACCTCGAAGAACTGCCGGTCGGAAGGGCCGACCTTCCTGCGTCACTCGGCGAGGCGTTATCCGTTCTGAAAGAAGATATAAAAGAGAGCGCCGCCATCATCACTGCCGAGTTCCTGCCCAGCGTACGCGGAGACACATCCCAGATGGCTCATGTGTTTCAGAATCTTCTCTCGAACGCTCTCAAATATCGAAGGAACGAAGCGCCGCCGGAGATTCGTATCTCGGCCGAGTTGCAAGGCGCTCGCTGGATTATCTCCGTGCGGGATAACGGCATCGGCTTTGAACCACGCTACGCCGATCGCATTTTTGGGCTCTTCAAGCGCTTGCATACGAAAGAATACGCGGGTACCGGTCTGGGTTTGGCCATCTGTAAGCGGATTGTCGAACGCTCCGGGGGCCGCATCTGGGCGGAAGGCACACCTGGCGCCGGAGCGGCCTTTCATTTCTCGCTGCTAAAGGACGATATGTCATAGTAACGATGTCTAGAGGAATTCTGTCCACTTACATACGATGAAGGGACGCCGTCTGCTGCATGTGGAGGATGACGACTCCATCGCCTTCTTGTTGCGCGCCGCGCTGGACGAGATAGGCGCTTCGGTCAGCGTTTACCGGGTTTCGGATGGCGAACAGGCGTTAGCCTTTTTGTACCAGTCCGGTCTATATCGGGAAGCGGTGCAGCCGGAATTAATCCTTCTCGACCTTAACCTGCCAAAAGTAGACGGCTGGGAAGTTCTCCAGGCCGTTCAGCAGAACGAAATATTGCGCGCCATTCCTGTCGTCGTCTGCAGCGCATCCCCGCGCAGGGAGGACCGGGACCGCGCCTTGTCGGCTGGCGCTCGGCGCTACGTTGTGAAACCCGCCAAATTCAGTCTCTGGCTGGATGAGGTGCGGTCGGCTCTCACGAGTTTCCTCCCGGCTTGGTCCGAACCAGCCCTCAGAGTCCTGCCGTAGCGCAAGCCGCCCTGATCACAGTCTCCAAGCCCTGTAGATCCCACGGCTTTTCGAAATATCCTTGCGCACCGTTCTCGAGACAAAGAACTCGATCCGCTTCCCGCGCTTTGCCAGTGAGTATCACGATCGGAATTTGCCGGAAGGACTGCTCGGCGCGGATGGCCGCAAGCACCTCCATCCCGCTCATTCCGGGGAGTCGCAAATCCAACAGCACCAGCCGGACTTGAACCGCCGTGTCGGCCGCCAGCGCTTTTAGCTTTGCCAGCGCCTCCGAACCATCGCGGGCCCTTTCCAGACGCACGTCCGAATGCGTTTCTCGCAAAAGCTCCCGCAGCACAACGTATCCGCCATCATCATCCTCCACGCTCAGAACGACTGGATGCAACATGACTGGTGGATGTATTGTAACTTACGAACAAAGCTTGCCGTTAAAAAGCCCAGTCACTTAGTCCGCGGACTATAAGACTGACCTTACGGGCTCGGTCTGCGCAATACCTCGAAATCCCAACCGCGCTGCCGAATAGGTAGTAGACAGCATCCTTAATCTTATGACTCAAACCCATCTTTCCGACATGCGTCCGAACACGCTCCGTCAGTCGGTCGGGCTCGTCGATCGTCTCTGTAGCGACGACGAAATGCTGCACTATCTTCTGGAAACCGAGTCCTCGCGCCAGAGCCTCGAGCGTTATGCCTTCGAGCTCAACCGCCAGGTGGGCGAATCGGTAAAGGCCACGCGCCACGCTGAGATGACGGCGCAAGGCAAGAGCGATTTTTTGGCAATGATGAGCCACGAAATGCGTACGCCTCTGAACGGCATTATTGGAATGACCGGTCTTCTCGAATCGAAGCATCTGGATGAGCGGCAGCTCGAATGCGTCGAGGTGATTCGCCGCTCCGGCGAAACGCTGCTGGCAATCATCGACGATGTTCTTGATTTTTCGAAAATCGAAGCCGGACGCCTCACGCTCGAAAAGGCGGATTTTGACGCCGCGCGCGCCACCTTGGATGCAATGCAAATCGTCGAACATTCGGCGGTCGATAAATCGCTCACGCTTTCCATCTACTTGGACCCTACGCTGCCCACGAGGGTCTCCGGAGATCTCATTCGCTTGCGCCAGGTTTTGCTCAACCTGTTGAGCAATGCCATCAAGTTCACCGCGCGAGGCGAAATTGCGGTCCGCGTTGAACTACGCGCCGCAAACCGCGATGGATACGAGGTTTATTTCTCGGTCAAAGACCAGGGCATTGGCATCAGCGATGAGCAACGGTCGAGACTCTTTCAACCCTTCAGTCAGGCGGAAGCCTCTACCGCCAGGATGTTCGGCGGAACCGGGCTCGGTCTTGCCATCTCGAAGCGGCTGGTCGGCTTGATGGGTGGAACCATCGGCGTGGAAAGCCGCCCCGGCGAAGGCTCGCTCTTTTGGTTCACGATCCGCGTGGGCGCATCCGTTTCGCTTCCTCCGCATACGCCGGCGCCTATGAAAGCCGCCGATCCCACGGGCGCTCACCTGTTGTTGGTCGAAGATAACCCTATCAATCAGAAAGTAGCGCTCCTGATGCTGCACAAGCTTGGCTATCAGGTGGACGTGGCGAACAACGGCTTTGAAGCGCTCCACGCCGTCGGCTCGGCTCATTACGATCTCATATTGATGGATTGCGTCATGCCGGAAATGGATGGTTTCGAAGCGACTCGCCGCCTCCGTTCAGGCGGCGGACATGGCGCCGAAGTCCCGATCATTGCCATGACCGCCAACGCCTTCGCCGACGATCGCAAGGCCTGCCTCGCCGCCGGTATGAACGATTTTCTCTCGAAACCCGTTCGCCAGGCCGAACTCGCGAGTGTCCTGACCGGCTTGCTACAATCGGCGGCGTGTCCGCTCACGCGCTGAAGCAACTCATCCGCGAAGTACCCGATTTTCCCAAGCCCGGCATCAATTTTTACGACATTACGACGCTTTTGAAAGACAAGCGCGGCTTTCGCGAGACCGTTGACGCGCTTGGCGACCATTATCGAAAAGCCCCGCCGGTCGATATTGTCGTCGGCATCGAGGCCCGCGGATACTTCTTCGCTCCCGCCATGGCGCATGCGCTCGGCGCGGGTTTCGTGCCGGTGCGAAAACCGAAAAAGCTGCCTTATACCGTCCGTAGTGTCGAGTACGCGCTCGAATACGGCACCGATCAGCTCGAGATGCACGCCGATGCCATCGAGCCCGGCCAAAATGTCCTGATCATTGACGACGTGCTCGCCACCGGAGGCACGGCTTCGGCGGTCGCTCGGCTGGTCGAGTTGCTGGGCGGCAAAGTCGCGGGTCTGGGCTTCGTGATCGAGCTCGCGTTCCTCAAGGGACGTGAAAAGCTCCAAGGCTACGATGTCTTCTCGCTCCTGCAGTATTAAGGCGTTTGCCAAGCTAAATCTCGACTTGCGTGTCCTGCACAAACGTGCGGATAACTTTCACGAGCTTCGAACGATCTTCCAGACCATCAGCCTCCACGACACGATCCGGATCGAGCTCGATTTTACGAGACGAACCCAAATTGATGTAAGTATTCCTATAGAGATAGTAGACAACATCGTCGTTCGGGCGGCCAATCTGGTGCTGGACGAGCTAAAGGTCAAGGCGTGGGTTCGTTTTTTCATCGACAAGCGAATTCCGCTGGGAGCCGGTCTGGGGGGCGGTTCGAGCAATGCGGCCGCCGTTTTATTGGCTTTACCGGCTTTGGCCGGAAAGACACTCCCGCCGGAGACCCTATTTCGTTTCGCAAAATCGCTCGGCAGCGACGTGCCCTTCTTCTTATATGGCGGCACTGCCGTCGGACTCGGCCGCGGCACCGATCTCTATCCGCTGCCGGATTTGCCGAGCCACCACGCACTCGTAGTATCCACCGGAATTCACGTCTCGACGGCGGAGGCGTACCGATCTCTCGAGCGTGCGTTGACTTCACCGGACGACTCCCCTATCCTGAGAGAGTTTCAGACGATCGCCTGGACTCTGAACGGCTCCCGTCTAGACCAACTCCCGTTGAAAAACGACTTTGAGGAAGTGGTGTTCAAAATTCATCCCCAATTGGCGGCGGTAGCGCGGAAACTGCGAAAACTGGGAGCCAAGCCGGCACGCATGACCGGCAGCGGTTCGGCCGTTTTTGGAGTATTTTCGAGCGCCGAAGAAGTTCGGCAGGCGGCTCAAAGCTTCCCGGGGGCACGCACGTTTCCGGTGCGTTTCCTAAGCCGGCGGCAATATCAAAAGGCTTGGCAATAATGGCGGCTCCCAAGCCCGTTCGGGCCCTATTCACCGACTTTAAGGTTTTTAGCGGCACCGCCAATCCGAGGCTGACGGAAGAGATCTGCGAAGCGCTCGGATGTCCGCTGGGCGCGGCCATGATCAAGCGATTTGCCGACGGCGAAACTCATCTGCAAATCCAGGAAAATGTGCGCGGCGCGGACGTATTTCTAGTACAGCCGACTTGTTCGCCGGTGGATCACCACTTGATGGAGCTGTTGCTGCTGCTGGACGCTCTAAAGCGCGCGAGCGCGGAGCGCATTACCGCAGTGTTACCCTATTATGGGTACGCGCGACAGGACCGGAAAGACCGGCCGCGCATGCCGATTTCGGCAAAATTGGTGGCCAGCCTGCTCGAAACGGCGGGGGCGAGCCGGGTTCTGGCGCTCGATCTGCACGCCGCTCAGATTCAGGGCTTCTTCGATATTCCGGTAGATCACCTGTTTTCCGCTCCGGTCATGCTGGAGTATTTTGAGACGCGTTTCGAGCGCGGCGAGCTGATTATTGTTTCGCCGGACGCGGGCGGCGTGGAGCGCGCACGATCGTTTGCCAAGCGGTTGAATGCGCCGCTCGCGATTATCGATAAGCGCCGCACGGACGCGAACGTCGCCGAGGTGATGAACATCATCGGCGAGGTGCGCGGGAAGCATTGTTTGATGGTGGACGATTTGGTGGATACGGCCGGAACACTGGTGAAGGGCGTGGAGGCGCTGCTCGAACAGGGAGCAAAAAGCGTTTCCGCCTGCGCCACGCATCCGGTGTTGTCGGGTTCGGCGGTGGAGCGCATTTGCGCGTCGCCGCTGCGCGAGTTAGTGGTAACGAATTCGATTCCGCTCGCCGGAGCGGCGGCAGGGTGTGCGAAGATTCGCCAGCTTTCGGTGGCGCCGCTGCTGGCCAGAGCGATTCAATCGATCCATGAAGGCGGGTCGATCAGCACGTTGTTTATATAAGGATGGGTGAAGTATGAGGAAGGATATTACGATCGCGGCGGAAGGGCGGGATGCGCGCGGCAAGAACGAAGCGCGGCGCCTGCGCGCCAAGGGATCGATGCCCGCCGTTGTGTACGGAGGCTCGGAAGGCGCCACCGCGGTGGCGATCAACCCCAAAGAGCTGAGCCGCATCCTGCACAGCAAGACCGGGCATAACACGATTTTCAGCTTGGAACTTCTGGGCAACCCGGCGGGCACCGCGCCGACGCCCGTGATGATTGTGGACTGGCAGTTCGACCCGATTAAGGATTCGCTGCTGCATGTCGATTTGAAACGCATTGACTTAACCAAGCGGATCGCAGTGAAAGTCCCCGTGATTACGCACGGCGATCCTAAGGGAGTGAAGCTGCAAGGCGGTATCCACGAAATCGTCACGCGAGAGATCGAAATCGAGTGTCTGCCGGACGAAATTCCCGAACAGTTCGACGTGAACGTCGTGGAACTGATGATCGGCCAGAATATTCGCGTTTCCGAAATTCCGTTGAGCGGTTCGATGAAATTGCTGAGCCCCGGAGACGCCGTGGTTTCACACGTGGTAGCGGTGAAGGAAGAAGTCGCGGCGACGCCGGAAGCGGCGGAAGTGGCGGCGCCCGGAACTGAGCCCGAAGTTATCAAGAAGGGCAAGAAAGACGAGGAAGCTGCCGCGGGCGAAGCTGCTCCGGCTGCTAAAGCTCCGGCTGCCAAGAAGAAGTAAACGGTGTGCTGCGTCGCGGGTTTGGGCAATCCCGGAATCCGTTATGAAGCGACGCCGCACAATATCGGTTTCCGGATCGTGGACGAATTGGCGAGGCGTCATGCCATCCGCATCGCCAAGGATGAAGGCGCTGCGCTAACGGGCGCCGGACGGATCCGCGATAAGAATGTACTGCTGGTAAAGCCGCAGACGTTCATGAATAACTCGGGTACCGGCATCAAGGCCGCCTTGGAGTACCGGAACCTGACGGGCCGCGATCTGATCGTGGTGCATGACGAGCTCGATTTGCCTTGGACCGCGCTGCGGATCAAGGTAGCGGGATCGGCGGCTGGGCACAATGGTGTCAAGTCGATTATTGCCGCTTTGAAGACGGAAGTCTTCACGCGGGTGCGGGTAGGGATTCATCCCGGCCGGCCGGTGGATGCGGTCGAATATGTGCTCGCTCCTTTCGAGCGGGGACTGAGAGAGGACGTGGAGGACGTGGTGTCGTATACAGCCGACGCTGTGGAATCCATAATTGCCGAGGGCGCCGTTCAGGCCATGGCGAAATTCAATCGTCGCGCTCGAGGCACACAAGAGGAAGAATGAGAATTTACGAAGAGCTGTTCATCGTTCGTCCGGACGCAACGGACGAAGAGGTGGATCCGCTCGTGGAACAGTTAAAGAACGTGATCGTCCATGGGGGCGGCACGCTCGACAAGACCGAAAAATGGGGCGTACGGAAGCTGGCATACCGCCTCCTGAAACACAACGAAGGTCAATACATTCTGCTGCAGTTCACCGCACAGGCCGAGACGGTCAGGGAGCTGGAGCGCCGGCTGCGAGTGGCGGACCTGGTCTTGAAATTCCTGACAGTCCGCATTGACGAGAAACTGAAGCGCATCGAGAAGCGCAAGAAAGCGCGCGAGAAGCGCGCAGCGCGGAAGCCTCCGCCCATGGCTTCGCCATCGGCTTCGGTTTCACCGGCGATGCCGGCCGAGCCGGCGGCTCCGATTCCGGGAGCGCCTGGGGCCCCTGGATCACCCGCGGAAGCGGCGGAATAAGAAGGAACAGGAAGAAAGATCATGGCGGAACAAAGAGGCGGACGTCCCATCGCGGCATCGCAGCGGCCCACCGGTGGCGATAAGGCGATTGCTACGGGCAAGAAGCAGTATTTCCGGCGCAAAAAAGTGTGCCGGTTCTGTGTCGAGAAAGTAGACGACATCAATTACAAAGACGTGAGAATGCTCATGAGCTTTATGTCGGAGCGCGGCAAGATCACGCCCCGGCGTATTTCCGGCGTGTGTACGCCACACCAGAAGCGGTTGACCGAAGCGATCAAGCAGGCGCGCAGCATCGTGCTGGTGCCGTTCGCTTCACGCATGTGAGCCGGGAGATAGATCATGGAAATCATTCTCAGAGAAGACGTCGATAAAGTAGGCGCGCGCGGCGCGGTTGTGAAAGTCGCGGACGGCTACGCCCGCAATTACCTGCTGCCGAAGCGGCTGGCGGTCCGGGCAACGGACTCGAATAAAAAGATCGTGGAGCAAGAGCGGGGAGCGTACCTGCGGCGCGAAGCGAAAGACATGAGTGAATCGCAAGATCTGGCGAAGCTGCTGGAGGGTGTCACGCTCACGTTCCGGCACAAGGTGGGAGAAAACAATCACCTGTTCGGGTCGGTGACCGCCAAGGACATTGCCGATGCGCTCGAGGCGCAGAAGTTCCACGTGGAGCGCCGCAAGGTGCAACTCGAAGAACCGATTCGCACGGTGGGTGAGCACGATGTCACGGTACGGCTGCACCGCGACGTAACGACGCACATTAAAGTTGTGGTCGAGCCGGAATAAGCGTCCGGTTTGTTTCTCGACCCCGATAAACTACTCGAAGCCACGCCGGCCGAGGTGTTGGAGGCAGCCGCCCAAGGGCGCCTTGGCCTGGATCATCGTTTCCTGCATGCACTGCTCGACCGGCGGGCAGAGGCCATGCCGGCTGTGGTGGCTTTTGCCGCGCGCGACCGCTCCAAGGACGTGGTCGACCTGGCGCCGGAACTGACCTCGATATTCCGGCACTGGCAAGCGCCGGAAAGCATTCCGTTCCATATCGGTCTGATCAAAGAAGATCCGGAAGACGTTCCGGATGAGATCACGATTGCTCTGGTGGAAGCGGGCGCGCCAGCGCTCGAGCCGCTGCTCGCGCTGTATTCAGAACTGGACGAAGGCGAAAGCGGAGAAGTCGCTTTTATTCTGGCGAATCTGCGGGTGCGCGACGAGCGGATTCTAAAGCTCCTCTTGGACAGGATGGAATTCGATCTTTCGGACACGCTGTTACTGCTCGGGAGCTATGGCGATCCGGCGGCGCGGCCGGCGATTGAAAATGCCGCGGTGCTCGCCGCAGGGGATGCCGAGCTGATGAAAGAAGCGGCCGATACGCTCGAACAGCTCGGCGAACGTAGCGATTCAGTCATACACGAACCGTTTGATATCTGGGAGTTGTATCCGGAGGAGGACGACCCGCCGCTTGATTTGCTGGATGAAGACGAGCGCGGAAACTTGCTCACGCATCCGGTGGCGAGCATGCGGGCCGCGGCGGCGCGTTCCTTTTTCAATCGCCAGCCGGAGAAACAGCAGCGCGAATTACTTTTGAAGCTGGCGCAGGAAGACGAGTCCGTGGAGGTGCGTGCGCGTTGCTGGGAGGCGTTGATCGATGCGACGGAAGAGCCGGGCGTGGTGGACGCCATGCTGCGCGCGCTGCGCCGTCCGGAGCTTTCGGTAGAAGAGCGAGGCGGATTGCTAGTGGGCATGGCGCCTGAAACCGATCGCGCGGAAGTGCGTGGGGCGATCGTCGATCTTTACGCGATTCCCGAAGGCCGAGCCAAGGCGCTCGAGGCGATGTGGCGTTCAGTGCATCCCGCGTTTCGCGACTATTTTGCCAAACATTTGACCGATGCCGAGCTCGAGATTCGCCGGGGGGCGATTTGGGGCGTCGGCTATTACGGTATCCGCAGCGAGCTAGACAAGCTGCGCCAGCTTTTCGACGACCAGGATTTGCGCTCCGATGCGTTGTTCGCCTACGCGCTCGCGATGCCAACGGATGTGTCGCGCTCGCGCATGAAGGGGCTGTTCGCGCGCATCGAAAAAGATGCGCACGGACTTTCCGAGATGGAAGAAGAGCTGGTCCAAACGGCTTTGGACGAGCGCTTGCTTTTAGCGGGTAAAGAGCCCGTGTTCCGGCAGCAGGAAGACTAACCGCGCACAACGCGCGCGGTTTAGCAGATGCTGCTTCTATCCAGGCCGTCCGACCGCAAGATACGACAGTTCTTGAGCAATCAGAGAAATGCGCCATTCTCGTACAGCGCGCTAGCCCCGACGCGCGGCGAGCCGCCGCCGGGTTACGCAGTAGATCAGTACCGAGTTCGACTGGGGAGCGGACGCGAGGTATTCGCTAGAGCCGTGGATGCGCTCCTCCACTGGGAGATGTTCCACATGAACTGGGTAGAACTCCTCTATCCGGATACACCGATCCGGATTGGGGAAACAGTTGCCGTCCTCATCCGGCATCTTGGGATTTGGTCAATCAACCCGTCTCGTATTGTGTACACGATTGAGGAATCCGGATCCGTCTGGAGAACAGGGTTCGCGTATGGGACACTCCTCGATCACTCCGAGTCGGGTGAAGAGTGCTTCCTGGTGGAATGGTCACAAAGCGATGACACCGTCTGCTACGACGTTTTGGCTTTCTCCCGGCCGAATCACCCCTTGGTAAGAATGGGTTATCCAATCGCGCGCATGCTGCAGAAACGCTTCGCGCGTGACTCCCAGGACGCCATGCGCCGTGCTGTTTGTTCCGTCTGAGCCACCGTCGAATTAGCGATTCTTCACAGGTATCCGGAGCTGAACCTTACCTGACGGATCACCCAGGTAATTCATTTCGTAGACACCGTTCGACTTCTTCTTGATGACCTTCATCGGAAAGTAGAGGAACCCCGCCACAGGTTCCCTAAAGCTTCCCTGAGGCAGAGCCTTGTCCGACAGTTGTGATTCCAAAGTCATTCGGTCTTGCGGCGTGGTGCCTGGAGGCGTGGGAAACGGAGGACCAGGCTCCGCAGGACCGACACCTACACCGGCTCCCGTGTAAACACCGTGGACTCGACGGCCAGTATAGGGGTCCGTTCCGCTCTCGTACCCCACATTCGCCGAAGTGTAAACCGCCGAGCCATTGTTCGATGGCGGCCTGGGAGAATTCTTTTGCTGGATAACGGAAGCCACCGTTACGGCGTCCGCTGCGTGCACGTATTCGGAATCTTTTCCGGCTTTGATCAAAAAATCGTCCGCGTCTGTACGTATCTGGTTCGACTGCGAAGGGTAGCAAGCTACTTCGAGAACCAAATAACTCTTACTGATGTCGGTCGCGAAGATGTGTTTTACTTGATCGGCGGAAAGTACCGAGGCGGCGTATGTCACCGTTCCACGTTGCTGTGACGCATCATAATCGCTCGCCCTGGCACGCGGGTGAACCCCAGTGATGGCTTGAGCCGATGCCACAAAAGCTCCGGCCAGGATACAAACAGCAACTTTCAGCCGCATGTCTCAAGCATATCTCCTATTTGCGCCGCCCGGATGGCTCTATCGCTGAGCTCTATACACGCGAGGACTCACGCCGAACTCGGCGCGGAACGAGCGGTTAAAGTTGGAAACGTCACCGAAGCCGCAGCCGAGGGCGATGTCTAGGATTTTTATCGACTCAGTCCGCAGGCGGAATGCCGCGCGTCGCAATCGCACCCGGAGAAGGTACTGGTGGGGCGTTGTTCCGGTAAGTCCCTCAAATGTGCGAAGGAAATGATATGGACTCAGCCGCGCAAATTGTGCGAGGCTGCGGAGGTCGTGAGGGGTGTCCGGGTCATGGTCAATCATCCGCACGACTCGCGACACCCGAGCGAGGGCGCCTGGCTCCCGGCCGGTTAGACGAGGCGGTACGAAACTGCGCGAGATTTGTATCGAGTGCGCAAGCACTTGAATGCCAAGTTCCTGAGCATCAACGCCCGGCTCACGGGCTTGAAGGGCTACCGCTCGTGCGACCACCGGCGCGAGGGCGCGCATCGGCGGGAGGCGCGGCACATGGAAGCGCGCCTTGGCAGCGCCGGCATCGTATGCGATCCGTTCAAAGAAATCCGGATTGTAGGAGAACGCAACGCAGCGATCGCCCCTGCCGTGCTCATGTCCACAACGGAAGCAATCGCCCCTGTTGCCAAGCAACAAGGAGCCTGGCGTCATGAGTTCACACCCGGCCGAGGAACGGTATTCAAAAGTGCCGCTCACAACGACCGCGACCGATGTCTCTGAATGCTGTTCCTCGAATGGCTTGTCTATCGGACCGGCATCGCAAACCACGTCGGATACGGTCCATCCATCACCGGAGGCAAGTTGCAGAAATTGAGGAGCTCGCCGTTCAGATTCAACCGCAATTTTTGCCAAGAAGTTCAGGCCCCCGTTGCTTTACAACCATAGTGTACCGGGCATGCAAGTGCGACAGAGCCCGGTGAATAAAACGAGGAATCGAGATTATCATGTCAGCAAAACCAGTAACGGAACAGCAGTTGACCAAACTCTTGATCGAGCGGCTGGGAGCAAGTCTCGCGGAAATTTACGGAACTTGCGGAAGAACTACCCGTGGAAAAATTCGAGTGGGCTCCTGTAACGGGGATTCGCAATTGCAGCGAAGTATTGCGGCACGTGGCATTTTGGAACCAGTACGTCACAGCCTCTCTGCGCGGCCAACCGGCCAACGACTCGGCAAACGAACTGTCAGCCGTTGACTATCCAACTAAAGAGAAGGTATTGGCAGTATTGCGGAGCAGCGCCAGTGAAGTGGCGGCCGCACTGCGGGAACATCGGGGCGATCTGCCGCCTAAGTCTATGGAAGTTGTCGTGACGTTCCTTGAGCACACCTCGGAGCACTACGGCCAGTTGGCCGTTTATGGCCGGTTGATGAGTATCGTTCCACCGGCATCCCGAGTGTAGCCCCAATGTCCTTGGAATTGATGGCCGACACCACTCACGGCGGCGCGTGGGCTTTTCTTGTCGCCCGAGATGGAAACGATGTCGAAGCGGTATTTGAAAGGAAGGCTGCATAATGGCCTCCATCTGGTGGGAGCAAACTGTCGCAGCCCCCGCGGATGCGGCGTGGGCCGCGCTGCGACAGCTCGATAGGACGCACGAAATATTTTCACCGGTGCTCGTTGACGGGAGCATTGCCGGCGACGTCCGCACGGTCACCTTTGCCAACGGCATGGTTGTCCATGAACGAATAATCGATGTGGATGAGCAGCGTCGGCGCCTTTGCTACGGCGTCATAGGCGAGATGTTCCACCATCACTCCGCGTCGATGCAAATCATCCCGGTGGATGAAGCAAGTTGCCGGTTTATTTGGATCAGCGACTTTCTGCCGAATGAGCAGATGGATATGATGCTGTCTCTCATTAAGCAGGGCGCACTTGCGTTCGCCGAAAACCTCGCCAGTCGGCCTACGGGCCTCAAGCTAAAGTGAGACGGTGGCTGAACTCCCAGCTACCGTCCGGATTACAAACGGGTTGGTTGGCGGGAGGATTAGTCACGCGGAGCTTCGGCGATCTTACGGGTGCTTACAGAGTTCTCTTCCGCGGCCATTCGATCGATTGCCGCGGCCCTGCCGATCACGCGGCGCGCGTAGTTGGCGACCGTTTCGACTCCTTCGGCATAACGGGGATTTGGCTTGGCCGGGCCGCCGTTGTAGGCGCCGGCCGCCATCGTGACATCCCCGTGAAAGCGATCGAGGAGATCTCGCAGCAGAAGTCCCGCATAGGTAGTCAGGACGTCGGCGTCGATCTTATCGAAATCGAGGTTGGCAGGTGGGCGCAGGCGCTCCGGAAGCTGCGTGTAGTCGCGTTTGTCGCGGCTGAAGAGCTTGTGCGCGTAGCGGAGTGACTCATGGGTGATCTGCCAGACGCCCATGGAATCGTTCCGCACGAGTACGCGGCCGCGCTTGCGGCGCAGCACAACGTCTCCACGCTCGGCGCGCCGTTTCCAGATTGTATTCTCGAGGTCGCCGGCAACGTTCATATAGTTGTTCTCCATAGCGCCGATGCCGAGGAACAAGTCAATAGGCAGATCGTAGAAATGAGCGACGGCGATGATGTCGGCCGCCAGGCGGCTTGCATCCGTCTGGGTCAATGGCGAAGGTATTGGTCCCGATGCCGCCGAAATTCTGGGGTCGGTTTCCGATTTGAAGCGAATAAACCGCCGCAGGTAGCCTTCCAGCTCGGAAGCATGCAGGGTCTTGAGGTGTTCGGCAGCTGGCCCGTTGTATGCCTGGAAGAAGACCGACGTTTCGTGCAGATAGGAATTCAGTTTCGAGCGGAGAATCCAGTTGAATATGCACGCTCGAGGCTAGCCTGTCGGCCTTCAGTTGCGCGAGGAAGTCCACGCCGGAGACGAGGTCGTCGGGCAGCCGCACCAGTATGCGATAGATGGGCCGCTCGTGCTCTTCGCTGGAGGTAAGCATGATCGCGTTACCGGCAAGCGAGGGGCGGCCGCGGAGATAATCGAACATCAGGAACGCGAACAGACCATCGTCGAATTCGGCCATTTCGCCAATCAAGACACGATCCGCAACAGTTACGCGAACGCCATCGGCCGATGTCGTGATCGACTGGGCAATGCCAGGCATCGGGAGATACAGCGGGCGCGGCCAATAGTAATGCACGCAGCCGAGCGCGGCCACAGCCGCCAGCGTCAAAACGATGATTGAAAAGATCCGCATGGGAACGGCATCACGATTATTCGCCGGTGGCCTGCCAGATGGCGGCATTGAGCTCGCCCCCGAGCAAGATCGCCGCGGCCGACAGATAGAGCCAAAAGAGAAGCGCGATTACCCCGGCGAGCGAACCATAAGAATGATTCAGCGGAGCGAACGTGGACAGATACAGGCGCAAACACATCGAGGCTATCAACCAGCAAATCAGGGCAAAACAAGCGCCCGGCAGAATGCCTTCCCAACGTTTGCGATTGAGATTCGGCCCAAACCCGTAGACGAGCGTTAAGGAAAGCAACAGCAGGACGATTCCTACCAGCCAACGTACTACGTTCGAGAGGCGCGCTAGCGCGCCAAGCACGGGTAGCCGCGCCATGATGAGCTCACCCACGGCGCCGCTCGCGAAGAGAAATACGAGAGACGCCGCGAGCACGAGTCCGATGCCAAGCGTCAGACCCATCGCCACGATCCGCCGATGCAGCCACGACCGGCCGATTGAAATTTCGAATGCAATGTTCAAAGCTTCGATCAAAGCCGCCACGCCGGAAGAGGCGGTCCAGAGAGAAGCCAGAACACCGAACGATAACTTAGCGCTATTCGCACCGGATGCGATTTGGCTCAGCATTCCGGTGAAAAGAGTGAACGCTGAGCGCGGCATGATGCGATCGAGATAATTCAATAAGCTCAGATAAGTTGCCGTTTGGGACGACAGGATGAAGCCGATCAGCGTTGAAAAAACGATTAGCAGCGGAAAGAAGGCGAGCAGGAAGTAGAACGATAGCAGAGCGGCCCGATCGGATAACCTGTGCTGCCTGCCCCGGACCCAGAGACGCTTGACAAGATCTTTCCAGGTAAGCCCTCCGCAGCTCCAGACATTCGAGGGATAGCGAGACGCGGGATTTGCGGGGGGTTGCATGATTCTGCGCTAGCGCATAGCGGGACTCGGTCTGGCGAGCGTTTTCCTCAGGACCCAGGGCGTGGTCGTGGCCTGGACGAGAATCGAGAAGGCGACGACCGCATAAGTGGCCACGAGCAGCACGTCGTGCTCGCGTCCGGCGGGAAGAGTAAGAGCGAGGGCGATCGAAATGCCGCCGCGCAGGCCGCCCCAGGTCAGCAGCGAAAGCGGCAATCCGCCGCGCCCGGCCAAGTGCATGACCGCCGCCGGCACCGACAGGCTGGCGAGACGGGCCGCCAGCACAAGGGGAAGAATGAGCGCGGCCGCAAGCAGGTAGATGGGATCAATTTTCAGCAGCAGGACTTCGAAGCCGATGAGGACGAACAGTATTCCATTGAGAATCTCATCAAGCAGCTCCCAGAAATTGTCCAGGTTCTCGCGGGTAGTATCGGACATTGCCAGCTCTCGGCCGTAGTTGCCGATGAGCAGGCCGGCGGCGACCATGGCCAGCGGACCGCTCGCGTGCAGGACCGATGCAAGCTGGTAACTGCCGGTGACAAGCGCGAGAGTGAGCATCACTTCGAGCCGGTAATTATCCACGCTCTTGAGCATCAGAAAACAAAGGCCGCCGAAAATCAAACCGTGCGCTCATGCAGGGCGCTTCGGATGGAACGAGGTTGGGGTACCGGCTAAGGTTGAAATGACACGCATCAGAATGGAAAGCCCACTTCCTCCCATCTTCTCCCGCTTAGCTTTTCTCTGCATTGTTCTTGCCGGCAGCGGGCGCGCCGAAGGGCCGGCCAAGTTGACCTTCGATGAGCTTCTTCATCTTGCGGTGGACGAAACGCCGCCGCCTGAAACGATGGAGCACCTCCGGCGGCTTCTCAGCGAACCTTTCATCATCAACGAGGCTACGCTTTCCGGCGTGCGACCGGTCCGGCCGATCGATCGAAACCGGGGACCTGTCCTGCGCGCCGTGGAATGGAATATCGCGCGAGGTGTTAACCTGCCGGAGATTCAAATGAGTCTCTCGCCATCCGGCGATTTCCTGGACGCGATCCAAACCAGCGGCCGGCAAGGCGCCAAAAAGCTTGCCCGCATCCAACAGGAGCTTACCGTTTTACGCGATGCGGATGTGGTCATTCTCGACGAAGTCGATCTCGGCATGAAGCGTACGGGCTATCGGGACGTGGCGAGGACCTTAGCCCAGGCGCTGCATTTCAATTATGTGTACGGGGTGGAGTTTATTGAATTGAACCGGCTGTATTTAGGAGAGAGGCGTATGGATATCGCGGCTCCGCATGAGCAGGCGGAGGAGTTCGGCGTGGATCCCAAACGCTATCTCGGGTTGGAAGGGAATGCCATCTTGACGCGTTATCCCATTCGCGCGGCGAAGATCGTCGAATTACCGCAATGCTACGACTGGTTTCACGGCGAGATGCAACAGATTTCGTTTCTCGAGAGCGCCAAGCGCTGGTCGGCCAAAAAGCTGTTTGACGAGCGTGTTCGCCGGCAGGTGCGCCGCGGCGGACGAATGTCGCTGATTGTCGATCTCGCGGTGCCGGACGCGCCCGGCGGGCAAGTGACGATTGTGGCGCCACATCTGGAGGATTACTGCCCGCCGCAATGCCGTCAAGCCCAGATGGCTTACCTGCTCGGCCAGATCAAAGGCATCGCCAATCCGGTAATTCTGGGTGGAGACTTAAATACCAACCGTCACGATGGAACACCTACATCTATCCGCCACGAGTTTCTCAAGCGCCTTATCGATTACCACTTCTGGGTCAAGGAAGCGATCTTCTTTCTCGCCCCCGTGCCGTTTGCGGGAGTCATTAGCGCTTCGATCAATTATGTAAAGAACTATCACGATCCAACGGCGCTCAACATGCGATTCGTGGCGCCGAACCGGGCAAAGCCGCTGTTCAACGCCACGCGCGATTTTCGATTTGCTGATGGCGGCGCGTTTGATTTCGCCGGCGAGAAGAGCAAGGCGATCCATCACAGAGGGCGCACCTTGGCGCAGAGTAATCAGCGCGCCTGGAAGGGTTTCGGCCCTACATTCTTCTTTCGGCGAACGTATTTCCACTTGGTGGGAAGTTACAAGCTCGACTGGTTTTTCGTGAAACCGGCGCCGGGAGCGGCGTTCTCTCCGTACTACGGACGGACGTTTCGGAATGTCAACACGGCGCTCGAGAAGCGGATCTCGGATCACTGTCCGATCTCCGTGGATGTGCCGCTTGAGGCGCATCCATAGCTCGAGGAGTTAGCAACAGCACCAAGCTTAGTCCGGGCGTTCGCAGGAACGGTCTCGCCGAAAATCGGATGCCGGACAAATGACAAACGCGCCGAATTACACGCGCGCAGCCTTGAGTGCGGCGAGCACGCGCGCGTCCCGGAAGGGAACCCTTCGGATGCGAACGCCGGTCGCATCGTAGATCGCGTTCGCGATCGCGGCCAGCATCGGCTTGAGCGCCGCCTCGCCGGCTCCATAGGGCGGCAGGTCGGGCCGGTTCGGATTCGGATCGCCGTTCACCAGCACGACGTCGATCCGCTCCGGAACGTCGGCGTGGCGAAGAGTCGGATGCGAGATCCAGTCCACGCTCGTGACCTTCTCGGTGTCGAACTGGACTTCCTCGTGAAGCGCGCGGCTCAGCCCGTGCAGCATGGCGCATTCCACGGTGTGGCGCAGGCTCTCGGGATTGACGACCAGACCGCAGTCGTGCGCGCACACCAGCCGCTTCGCCCAGACATGGCCGGTCTGGCGATTCACTTCCACCTCGGCGATCTGCGCGACCACGGTCTGGCCGCGGAACGAGTAGGCGATGCCGCGTCCGGTCAGGATGTTTCCCTTGCCGAGCGGCTTGGGCGAAGGACGCGGATCCCAGCCGTACGCTTCCGCGGCGGCCTTGAGAACCGCAATCGAGCGCGCGCGCCGGAAGCCGGCGTCGTCGGTCGTCGCGGCCGTGAGCATCTTCATGCGGAATTCCAGCGGATCGGCTTTCGCCGCGGCCGCCAGTTCGTCGATGAACGATTCCGCGGCGAACGTCGATTGCGGACCGTTCGGATCGCGCAGGTTGCCGGTGCGCAGCGGCGTCTCCCAGACCAGCGGCAGGCTGACGACCTCGCCGGCCATCCGGCGATTCGGAATCGCGTACATGTCCGAAGGCATGGCGGAACTGCCGCGCGGCCGGTTTGGCGCGCCTGCGATCCCATCAGTTGCGCGATCAGCACGGTATCGGGCTCGTTGTAGCCGACGTGATTGTAGTCGCACGAACGGGCGTTGTATTCGTACGCCGACCAGACGCCCCGCGGCATCCAGAGCCTCCGCGCATCTTCACCAGGAACGCCGGGCCCTTGGTGTCCCACGCCGTCTCCTCGTCCCTCATCCACTGCATGCGAACCGGCCGGCCGATTTCGCGCGCGATCCAGGCCGCCTCGCAACCCGCATCGTCCGCCGCGGTGCGGCCGAAGCCCTGCGGGCCCTGCATCCAGACGACGCGCACCTTTTCCCGCGGCATGCCGAGAAACGTAGCGACGCCGGTCCGCATGCCGTACGACTTCATGTCGTTCGAATAGATGGTCATCTGGCCGTTCGACGGGTCCGCCGTGGCATGCGCGCCCGCGAACGCGGTGTGTCCCTGGAACGGAATCTCGTACTCGGCTTCGATCACCTTCGCCGCGCCCGAAAATGCCGCATCGGGATTTCCCACCACGATCGGCTTGGATGCCGAAGTGGGCGTTGCGGCGCGCATGTACTTGAAGAGATCTTCGGATGCGGGGAACGGAGCGGTGGCCGGCTTCTCCCACGTCGTCTTGAGCTGGCGGGCGGCGCGGATCGCCTGCTCTTCGCGTTCGCACACCACCGCGACGTAGTTGCCTTTGCTCACCACTTTGATGAAGCCCGGCAGATTTCGCACCGACGATTCATCGATGCCCGTCAGCTTCGCGCACGCGAACGGAGGCTTCACGTTGCGCGCGTGAACCATGCCCGGCAGCTTCACGTCGACGGCCCATTTCAGCGAACCGTCCACCTTGGCCGGGAATGTCGTCGCGCTGCGGCGACTGGCCGGTGTATTTGAGTTCCTGCACCGGCTTCACTTTGGCGACGCCGGTGACGGCGTTGACATTGGCGCCGGTCAGCGTGACGTTGAACTTCTTTCCCGCGATCAGCTCGCCGTAGGTGACGCGTTTCGAGGGATCGGCTTTCACCGTGATCACGGCGTTGCTGACGGCGAGTTGATCGACCGGCACTCCGAGGCGGGCCGATGCCATTTCGAGCAGCACCCGGCGCGCTTCAGCGGCGGCGCGCCGCATCGGCCAGGAATCTCTCTCCATGGCCGTCGAGCCGCCCGATCCGCCCTGATCGACGGTGATGTCCGTGCTGCCCATGATGCAGGTGGTCTTATCGAAGGCGATGTCGAGCTCGTCGGACATCAGCTGCCGGAAAGCGGTTCCGGTGCCCTGGCCGCGATCCGTTTTGCCGACGTAAAACGTGGCGGTGTTGTTCTCATGAATGACGATCCACGAATCGAGTTGCCGGAAATCGGGATCGGGATAAGGACCCGCCGATGGCGCCGCAGTGCTGTTCTGGGCGTCGGCCTCGGTAACCAAAGCGCCGCCCGTGGCGAAGCTCACGACGAGCAGGCCCGCGCTCTTGAGAAAGCCTCTGCGATGCGTGCTCAGGACTTCTTCGACCTGTTTCGGAATCACCGTGGAGACGGTCATGCCACGACCTCCTTTCCCGAAGCGGGCGGGCATCCGCCATAGCTTGCGCCGCGCGTTTGATGGCGGCCTGAACGCGGTAGTACGTCATGCAGCGGCACAGCGTCGCGTTCATGGCCTCGCGGATCTGCGCATCGGTCGGATGCGGATTCTTGTCCAGCATCGCCTTCGCGGTCATGATCTGTCCGTTCTGGCAGAATCCGCATTGCGGCACCTGCTCATCGATCCAGGCCTGCTGCAGCGGGTGCAGTTTGCCGTTCGAGGAAAGCCCTTCGAGTGTGGTGATTTCGCCTTTGACGGAAGACGACAGGCAGGATGCAGGAACGAACCGCCGCGCCGTTGATGATCACTGTGCAGGCGCCGCACTGGCCGAGTCCGCAGCCGAACCGCGGGCCCTGCAGGCCGAGGTCGTTGCGGAGGATGTAGAGCAGCGGCGTGGCCGGATCGACATCCACCGTGTGCGTGCTTGCCGTTCACCTTGAGTGTGATGTTGCTCATGCTTCGTGCTCCTTGCCAATGGCGTCATTTATTCTATCGGTTCCCAACCGTACTTTTGCTACGCGGCATAGCGGGTCACCGCAGGCTCGCTCCATTCCACGCCAGTCCCGACGACCCCCTTCAGGCACGCCAATCCTTTCTCCACATGCAGCGGCTCTTTCAGTACGGCGTTCCACCAATCCGCATATTCCAACCAATGAGCGGTCGGCGTTGCAGAGAGCAGTTGGGCGCTGATCTCCGGCCAGAGGTGATTCGAGAGACGGATACGGTGAACGTCGCCCAATGCGGCCGCTCGCATCCACCCGGTCACGCCGCCGATCTTCATTACATCGGGCATCATGTAGTCACTGGCGTGAGCCTTGATGGCTTGTTGCATGTCGCGCACGCCCCACCAGTTTTCTCCACACTGAATCGGCGTGCGAATCTCCCGCGCAATATGAGCATGGCCCTGGTAATCATGCGCCAGGGTCGGTTCCTCGATCCAGGTGAGGCCCTCGTCTTCCAGGCGCCGCAGCCGCTCGACTGCATCGACCGGCGTGAGCGACTGGTTGTAGTCCACCATCACTGCCATCTCGGGACCGGCGGCGCTGCGGATGGCACGGATTACCGCGATATCTTCGGCGGTGCTTGCATAGCCGATTTTCGCTTTGACACCTTTGAACTCGCGCCGCGCCCAATCCTCGGCGGTTTTTCCTGACTGGACCTCTCCGCCGTACCCAATCGCTCCGTAAGCAGGCAATGGGCGCACCGCGCTGCCCAGCAAAGCTGATAGCGAAATCTCATGTACCCGCGCCAGCGCATCCCACAGAGCCATATCGATACCCGAGAGCGCCATGCCTACCAGCCCTTGTGTCCCGAGCAAACGAAAGCTCCCTATGAGCTTCTGTTCGACGGCCACGGGAGCCAGCTCTTCGCCTTCTACCAGTGGCGCCAGATTTTGAATGAGATCCGCCGCGGGTTTGAGCGCCGCCGCTGTGTAGGTGAATACCATGCCGTGCCCCACCGCGCCCTGATCGGTGGCCGCGTCAATGAGTACCAGTGGCGACTCGGTGACCGTCCCACTTGCCGTCTGATGCGGCTCTGCCATTGGGACGCGGACGGCGCGCGCTCGCAGAGATTGAATTCGAATCGTAGACATTATTGTGGCGTGAACGATGACAAGTCCAGACTAAGGCATTGTTCCAACAATGCAGGCGAGTTGCGACGTCGCACTCAATCGCGGTGTGGCCCACACGCCGGATCAGCGCTTACCGCGAGAGTCATACTGGAAGCACTGCTCAAGCGGCACACCCAGCGCGATTGCCACTTTGAACGCAGTCTCAAGCGAGGGCGAATACTTGTCTTGTTCAATGGCTATGACCGTTTGCCGTGTGACGCCCACCTGATCGGCGAGTTCCTGCTGCGTCATCCCGTGGAGGGCCCGGAGTTCGCGAATCTGGTTGCGTATGGCGGGCATCAGAGCCCCTTCCGGTAAGCGACAATCTGGGCGGCGGTTTTTGTGATATCCGCGACGACCAGCATTCCGAAGAAAACGCTCAAGAAATGAAGCCCTACCATCCGGCTGTCCAATCGAAGATGGCCGACGGTCGAGTGAAACCACAACATACCCAGCCCGATCACCATGAGTGAGGCCAGCGCCAGATAGCCGGCACGATACCCTCGCAGCTCGATCAAGCGATCGCGCTCATCTGTTACACGGTTCCGCGTCAGCGCCGCAATGATCGACTGCAGGATTATTTGCAGCACGATGATGGCGATGATCATGCCCGCGACCTTGTTCACGGAGTTTTGCTGATGCAGGAAGAAATAAGGTCCGTAAACAACGAGCTCCGCCGCAAGCGAGGCGTAAAGAGTCTTTTCCCGATAGGAAAGGCTTGTCATCATGGCAAAATCGCTCCATTGTCAAAAATATTTGACATCCGTAAACATAGCGCGATCCGCTAAGACATGTCAAATATCTTTTACATTTTCGGACAGAGGCGGCTGCACGGGTTCCATGCAGGCATCACAGAAGCACCCGGTCTACATGCGAAGGACATCGATCACAGCCGAAAGGGCGGCTGGCTGTTGCCGCCGGCTCGGATAGTAGAGAAAGAAGCCAGGGAAAGGTTGACACCAGTCTTCTAGCACTCGCACCAGTCCGCCACTCGCGAGGTGCGGCGCTGCATCTTCTTCCAACATGTAAGCGAGACCGACGCCATCGAGTGCAGCACGGATAACCAGGCCCAAATCGTCGACAATCAGTGGGCCGCTTACGGCGACAGATAAGGATTTCTTGCCCTTCTCGAACTCCCATCGGTATAGGCCCGCATCGCCGTGCCGAAAATTGATACAGCGGTGGCGTATTAGATCGCGGGGCAATTTTGGCCTTGCGCGCGGTTTGAGATAGCGGGGCGAGCCGACTATGACTGGCGTGAGGTCCGGAGACACGCGCACCGCGATCATGTCCTCCTCGATGTATTCCCCAAAATGAATACCAGCGTCGAATCCTTCGGCGACAATGTCCATTCGACTATCGTCAGTGGTAACGTCGAGCACAATATCCGGATAATCGCGGACAAACTCGCCCAGTTTCGGCGCGAGCACAGTGTTCGTAGCAAGCCGCGGAACAAGTAAGCGGACACGGCCTGCAGGTTTATTCCGAAGTCCGGAGACCTGGCCCAGGGCTTCCCGAATATCCACGAACGCCGGGCGCAGTCGCGCCAGCAGGTGTTCTCCCGGTTCAGTCGGCGCAACGCTTCGCGTGGTTCGCGACAGCAGCCGCAGGCCCATCTCTTCTTCAAGCTCTCGCATCGTGTGGCTAACGGCCGAAGGGGAAACAACCCAGACGTTTGGCCGCCCGGGTAAAACCACGCTCTTCTGCCACCGTGAGAAAGACGGAGAGCGCGCCGAGGTTACTTGCCGCCATTTGTGAATTTTACTCACAACGCCTTGTACATTTGCGGGCCTTCTCAAGCGCCGGGTTTGCCCTTACGCTGGGTTTAGAGGACGCGACGAGCAAGTTGTTACTGCGCGGCAAAGCCAACACTATTACCAATCATGAATAACAACCCGTTGGACTTTAGTGGCAAGGTGGCGCTCGTGACGGGAGCAGGCTCGGGCATGGGGCTGACGACGGCACAGGCGTTCGCCGAGGCAGGCGCGGCCGTTGTGCTGGCGGACTTTAAAGAGGATGCGGCAAAAGCGGAAGCGCAGAAGCTAACCGCCGCCGGTCATAGCACTATCGGCGTACGTTGCGATGTCTCAAACGAGGCGGATGTAAGAGCAATGGTCGAGCGGACTATGTCCGCTTTCGGCCGCCTCGATGCCGCGTTTAACAACGCTGGCGTGATGTCTCCTGCTGTTGAAACCGCCGATGCAAGCGGAGACGAGTTTGACCGCATCAGTGCCGTTAACCTGAAGGGCGTCTGGAACTGCATGAAATACGAGTTGCTCCAGATGCGGAAGCAAGGCAGTGGCGCTATCGTAAACAACTCCTCAATCGGTGGGCTCATCGGCGTACCCGGGCGAGCGATCTATCACGCCACAAAACACGGCGTACTTGGGCTCACCAAGAGCGCGGCGCTCGAATATGCCGCGCGTGGCATCCGCATTAACGCGATTTGTCCCGGCACGATCAACACGCCGATGGTTGCGGAGATGCTGGCAAAAGAACCCGAAGCGATGAAAGAGATCCTCAGGAATCAGCCGAACCGAAGGCTCGGCGAACCGCAAGAAATCGCCTCTGTTGTTCTCTGGCTGTGCAGTCCTGGCGCAAGCTTCGTCATCGGCCACGCGCTGGCGGTAGATGGCGGTTTCACGGTCCAGTAAAAAACATTCTTGAATACACGAGGAAACACAACATGCAAGCAACTATGATTTACGGCCCGCGCGACATTCGTTTCGAGGATCGTCCGGAACCCACAATCACCAAGCCAACGGATGCCATTCTCCGCCTCTCCGCCACATGTATTTGCGGATCGGACCTATGGCCCTATCGCGGCATCGCTGAGACGGCAAACCCGACGCCAATGGGGCACGAGTACTGCGGCATCGTGGAAGAGGTTGGCAGGGAGGTCAGGGACATCAAGCCCGGCCAGTTTGTAGTCGGTTCGTTTGCCACCTCTGATAACAGTTGCGTTATCTGCCAGGACGGCTATCAGTCTTCGTGCGTCCAACGCGAGTTCATGAGCGGTGCGCAAGCCCCGCTATTGCGAGTTCCTCTTGCTGACGGCACGTTGGTCGCAACACGCGATCTGCCGTCGAAAGAACTGGTGCCGAGTCTGCTCGCGACCTCTGACGTTTTGGGCACGGGCTGGTTTGCGGCCGATGCAGCGAATGTGAAGCCGGGCAAAACGGCCGTGGTCGTGGGTGATGGCGCAGTCGGCCTGCTGGCTGTGCTTTCCGCCAAGCAGATGGGCGCTGAACGGATCATTGCGATGAGCCGCCACGAATCGCGGCAGAAACTCGCGCGAGAGTTCGGCGCCACCGATATCGTAACCGAACGTGGTGACGAAGGCACTGCGCGAATCAAAGACTTGACGAAGGGAATCGGCGCTGATTCCGTGCTGGAGTGCGTTGGCACGCAGGAATCCATGATGCAGGCGATTCGTTCCGCGCGTCCCGGCGGGTTCGTGAGCTACGTTGGCGTTCCGCACGGGGTTGAACTCGACGGGACAGAGCTGTTCTTCGCCGAAGTGCATCTGCACGGCGGCCCGTCCCCGGTTCGCCGCTACCTCCCTAAGCTGATCGACCTTGTGCTGAACGAAAAGATCAATCCCGGGAAAGTGTTCGATTTGACGCTGCCGCTCGATGAGGTTGCCGAAGGGTATCGCGCGATGGACGAGCGCCGAGCTATCAAGACACTGTTGCGGCCGTAGGACGGAAAAAAATCGGACCAATGCCGACACGAAACGACACCAACACAGTGGCACCGGCGCTTGAGAACTACGCGCAAGGCAACGAGCGTTGAACAGCAGTTCGGGAAGGTGGCGCCAGGAATCGTGCAGTACACCACGGATGTCCTGTTTCGTGATCTTTGGCTGCGTCCTGATCTTGCTTCTCGTGATCGAAGTCTGGTGACGGTCAGCGCGCTGATTGCATCCGGCCAGGTCGCACAGATTCCGTATCATCTCAATCGGGCAATGGATAGCGGACTCACGCAGGCGTAGGCAGGAGAGGTCATCACACACCTGGCGTTCTATGCCGGGTGGCCGAACGCCTTTTCGGCCCTGCCGGTTGCAAAGGAAGTTTTCGAGAAACGCCCGCGGTAGCGCGCCGGGCAGTTTGCCCGACCAGATCGACGAAATGGGAGATACACAAACATGGAAATCAAACGAGTGGGCTCGCAAGCTTCCGCCACAGGGTCGCCGGAATGGTTCACTGGCGCCGTGCGGGTTGATCCGCTGTTTCAAGCCCCGGATCCGGCGCTCGTTTCCGGCGCCAGCGTGACTTTTGAGCCCGGCGCGCGCACGGCCTGGCACACGCACCCGCTCGGTCAAACGCTCATCGTAACGGCGGGCTGCGGCTGGGCTCAGCGGGAAGGCGGACCGATCGAGGAGATTCGGCCCGGTGACGTGGTGTGGTTTCCGCCCGGCGAGAAGCACTGGCATGGCGCGACGCCCAGTACGGCGATGACGCACATCGCGATTCAGGAAAAGCTCGATGGCAGGAACGTCGATTGGATGGAACAGGTCACCGGCGAGCAATACCGTTCGCGGTAGTAGCGCCTGGTCTCAAGGAACAGGAACTCCAAGGGGCTCGCTATCCGGAGTTTTCGTGAGAAGCTGGTTGGCGGCTAACGGACAGCACCTGGAGATCGCGATGAAAGCAATGCGCATTGGAATGCTCACCGTACTTGTGGCGCTGAATCTTTTTCCACAGCCACAGTCACACCTGGAAGCATTACTGACCGGCTACTACGAGCCCCTCAACCGACTGTCGACTCTAGATGAGGGCGGGCTACAATTCTTTCTTTAGCGGATGACTGCGGATTTCGCCCACCTCGAAGCTCATCGCCCGGCTCTGATGGGGCACTGTTACCGCATGTTGGGGTCCGCGTTCGATGCCGATGACGCCGTGCAAGAAACGATGATTCGGGCATGGCGCGGTTTCGATCAGTTCGACGGCCGCGCATCGGTGAAAACGTGGCTCTATCGAATCGCCACCAACGTTTGCTTGGACGAGTTGAAGCACCGGGGACGGCGGGCCCGCCCAATGGAGGAAGGCGCTCCATCGTCCGGTTCGCCTTCAGTGGAATCCTTAGCGCAGCGGCCCAGAGAGTACTGGATTGAGCCGATTCTCGACTCTCAGGTTCTGCCCGCGGGCGCCGATCCCGCCGAGCGCGCCGCTCTTCGCCAGAGTGTCCGCCTGGCCTTCGTCGCCGCCCTTCAAAATCTCACACCGAAGCAACGCGCCGCTCTGCTGATGACGGAGGTTTTGGGGTGCTCCGCGGCCGACGTCGCGGAAACACTCGAAACATCCATACCCTCAGTGAACAGCGCCCTTCAAAGGGCGCGTGCGACGCTCGCCAAACAGAGTCCGGACGAGCCTGCCGAACTCACGGAAGAGCAACTGGAGATGTTGAGCCGGTACGTCGCGGCCTTCGAAAGCTACGATGTGGATGGCCTGACGGCATTGATGCAACAGGATGCGACCTTCTGCATGCCTCCCTATTCGCTGTGGCTACAAGGGCCTGAGGAGGTGCGGACGTGGATGCTCGGCTTGGGATGCGGCTGCCGGGGTTCGCGCTTGGTTCCCACGTTTGCCTCTGGCTGGCCGGCCTTCGCGCAATATCGGCCCAATCCTGAAGGGCGCCACACGGCCTGGGCCTTGCTCGTTCTGGAGCTTTCTGGAAACCGGATCGCCGGTGTGAACTCCTTCCTCGACACCGGAAATTTGTTCCCGCGCTTCGGTTTTCCGCTGACGCTTCCCGCGTAATTTCTTAGATCCTCGGCCTGTCCAACTTTTTTTGTGAACAGCGATGAGTTTTCCCCTTAGCCGCAGTCAGAGTTGTGTAAGGAGAACACAAACCATGAGCGCACACGCAATCTCAACCACTATGGAGGCATCCCTGATGCGGCACGAAACGACCAGTATTTCCAAGAAGCACCTTTGGACGGGCCGCGTCCTGAGCGGCTTGGCCGGCCTGTTTTTTCTGATGGACGGAGGCATGAAGCTGTTCAAGCCGCGTGTGGTGGTCGAATCCACCTTGCAGTTGGGTTATCCCGAGTCCGCTATCGTCGGCATCGGTTTAGCGCTGCTCGCCTGCACGATTCTTTACCTGGTTCGCCGAACTGCAATCTTGGGCGCGGTGCTGTTGACCGGTTATCTGGGCGGCGCCGTCGCCACGTACGTTCGCGTCAGCGGCCCCTTATTCAACATCCTGTTTCCCGTAATCTTCGGGTGCATTGTTTGGGGTGGTCTGTACATGCGCGACCAGCGCTTGCGCTCCGTTCTGTCCAGCGAGGTGAACGCCCAATGAGGAGCGTGACGACCTATATCCATTTTGACGGCAACTGTCGCGAGGCGATGCAGTTCTACCAGAAGTGCCTCGGAACAGAAATTCAACTGATCCCCGTTCCCGATAACAGTGGGGAGCCGTCGAGCGATCCGGCTGCGAAGATCATGCACAGCCAGCTATTCCGGAACGGCCAGCCGGTCCTCATGGCCTCGGACGGGTCTCCGGGCGGCGCTGTCAAGGCCGGAAATAACTTCTCGGTGTCGGTCGATTGCGAATCGATCGCGGAGATCGAACGCCTGTTCGCCGCCGTCGGCGAGAACGGGAATGTCATACTGCCGTTGGGCAACATGCCGTGGGGTGCGCGCTTCGGCATGCTCACCGATCGATTCGGCATCCAATGGCTGTTCAACTGCCCGGTTGGCCAGTAGAATTCAGGAACCCGCGCCGGAGCGCTGCCACCTTCGAGTAGAGCTCCAGCGCGCCTGAACTTCGTCACACAGGAAGCCCCGCTCGTCCCAATCCCCTTCCCGTTCGTCTCCAGGCTAATCACAATAGCCACATGAAAGCAGCAATTTTCCTCGGCGTCTGTGCCTTGGCCTTCGGCGCCGATAATGGCGAATGGCCCAGCCACAGCCACGATCCGGGCGGACAGAGTTTCTCGCCGCTGAAATCAATCAATCGCACCAATGTGACATCCCTCAAAATCGCCTGGACCTTTCGTACCGGCGACGGCTACCGTCCCAAGCATTCCAGACCAACTGCTTTCGAAACCACGCCTGTCTATGTGGACGGAACTTTGTACATCGGCACGCCCCTCGGGCGCGTTATCGCGCTCGATCCTCTGAGCGGCAAACAGAAATGGGCGTTCGATTCCCACGTGGATAAAGATCTCGGATATGGGGACTATTCGCATCGCGGCGTATCAACGTGGAAACCGAAAGAGGGCCCGCGCCGCATCTATATCGCAACCATTGACGCGCGCCTCATCGCGCTCGACGCCGCAACGGGCGCCGCGTGCTCCGATTTTGGAGATAACGGAACCATCAATCTGCGCGAAGGCTTGCGCATCCCGGTCCGCCCGGACCGGCTATCGGACTACGAAGAAACATCTCCGCCCGCTGTGATCGGCAATATCCTAATCGTGGGCTCCGCGATCGCCGACAACGTCAGCGTCAATCAACCGAGCGGCGAAGTGCGCGCCTTCGACACCGTAACCGGAAGGCTCAAATGGAAATGGGATCCGATGCCGAACTATCCGAAAACGGGCGCGGGCAACGCCTGGTCCATCATCGCTGTTGATCCCTCGCGCAATCTCGTTTTCATCCCGACCGGCAGCCCCAGTCCCGACTATTTCGGCGGCCTGCGCATGGGCGACGATCTATATGCGAATTCAGTGGTGGCCCTGCGCGCCGATACGGGCGAGCTCGTCTGGCACTTCCAAACCGTGCATCACGATCTTTGGGACTATGACGTCGCCACCCCGCCGCTGCTCCTCGATATCCAGCACAATGGAGCGAAGCTCCCTGCCATAGCGATCGGCTCGAAAACCGGAAATGTTTTTATTCTGAATCGCGAAACGGGTAAGCCGATTTTCGGCGTGGAAGAACGTCCGGTTCCGAAGAGCGACGTACCCGGAGAAGTTGCCGCCGCCACCCAACCGTTCCCGATGAAACCCGCGCCCATCACTACCCAGCAAATCAGCGCGGGTGATGCCTGGGGCGTCGACGACGCGGATCGCCAGTGGTGCCGCGCGGAAATGAGCAAGCTGCGCACCGGACCCATTTTTACTCCGCCTTCGCTTCAGGGCTCGCTGCTTCTTCCTGGAAACGTAGGCGGCATGAATTGGGGCGGCTTCACTTACGATGCGGCACGCGGGTTGCTGATTCTGGCGAGCAACCGCTTAGCCGCCGAAGCGCGTCTTATCCCGCGCGCCGAATTCGACAAGCGCCAATCGGAAGGCCGCAAGCTGAACGGCGATTGGGAATACGCGCGGCAGACCGGCACGCCCTACGGAATGGTACGGCGTTTTTTGCTGAGTCCCAAAGGTATGCCCTGCACCGCGCCGCCCTGGGGAACGCTTATCGCGATCGCCGCTGCAACAGGCGAGAAAAAATGGGAAGTTCCCCTCGGGCGTCTTTCGAGCAAACTGCCCGAAAAATGGGGATCGATCTCGCTAGGCGGTCCGATCTCGACCGCAGGCGGACTCGTCTTCGTCGCCGGCACGCTCGATGCAGCCATCTACGCCTTCGATACAGAAACAGGAAAACAGTTATGGCGCGGCGAATTGCCGACCAGCGCGCGGGCCATGCCAATGACGTATCGTGGACCTGATGGCAAACAATACCTGGTCATCTGCGCGGGAAGCCATCAACCGGCGGGCGACCAGCCGCTTGGCGACTACGTAGTCGCATTTACGCTGTGACGTTAGGCATTCATCCCGTTCGCGAAGCGCTGCGCGCCGGCCAACCGCTCGATAAAGTGCTCATGGTGAAAGGCGCCGCCGGTCCGCGCCTGCAGGAGATTATCGAGCTCTGCCGCGCACAATCCATACCGATCCGGTTTGAGACTCGCGAAGCGCTCGACCGCGCGAGCAAGGGCGTGGCCCATCAAGGCGTGATCGCGTATGGGGCGGCGCGTCGCTATGTCGAGCTGAGCGATGTCGAAAGCGCGAAGCTGCTGGTTGTCCTCGACGGCGTCGAAGATCCGCACAATCTCGGCGCGATTATCCGTACCGCGCACGCGGCCGGCGCAAATGGCGTGGTAGTCGCCGAACGCCGCAGCGCGCCATTGACCGAAACGGTGGATCGCGCTGCTGCCGGAGCACTGGCTTATCTTCCGATAGCGCGCGTCACAAATATTACCCATGCCCTCGAGCGGCTCAAAGCCTGCGGCTTCTGGATCTACGGCCTCGACGAACGCGGCGATTCCTTGTACAACGAAGTGGACTACGCGCTGCCAACCGCCCTGGTGCTCGGAGGCGAAGGCAAAGGACTGCACCAGGGAGTTCGCAAACACTGCGATGTCCTGATTCGCATCCCCATGGCCGGCGAAGTTTCTTCGCTCAACGTGTCCGTCACCGCCGGCATCGCGCTATTTCAATGGCGTAACAAACAGCTTTGATCTACGCCGGCCGCATCACGCGGCTGATGGCCAAGGCCATTCGCTCCCAATTCGATTGCTCTTGCACTAACCGTTTCCTCCCCGCCGCCGTCAGACGATAAAAACGCGCCCGCCGGTTCGTCGAGGAAATCTCCCATTTCCCGGCGATCACGCCATTTTTCTCGAGCCGGTGCAGCGCCGGATACAAAGACCCGTGGTCCACTGCCAGCACATCTCCCGACATGCGCTCGATCGCTTTGGCGATTTCGTAGCCGTTGGCCGCGCCGGCCTTGAGCGTGCGCATTACCATCATGTCCAGCGTTCCCTGCAGCAGATCGAGTTTCGGCATCCACCTCATCCTAGCAAAAAGATGGTAGGCTTCTTACAGGTAGATGATCTACTATGTGTACCGGAACGGACAACGTGAATCCCGGAAATGAAACTGCGCCCTGAGCGCCTTCGCCCGATTTGAACATATGGAAGCGGTCTCAAAATTGCACCAGCTACGCCGCATGGATAGAAGACTTTTCCTGTGGAGCGCCGCCCTGGCAAGCGCGCCGAAAGCAAGGCAGACCGAAACCGTCTACAGCTTTCGGACGGCGGGCTGCGATGTGAAAATGAGCGTCGAATTCTACGACCGCTATGCGAGCGCCGGCTTCTGGTTCGGCGAGCGCCGCACCGAGCGCTCGTTTTGCCTTTCCGCCTCGGGTGAAACAGGTCGCGGTTGTCTCAACAATTTCCACGGCTCACTCGCCATTGCGCGCTATCACATTCGGCCGCATACCAAGCTCCGCGAGCAGGTCCGCACCATCGATCGCGATGGCCGCCTCAGCGAGCGTCCGCCGTTTGAGCGCACTCTCAGCGTCGTCGATGGCGTCGTCAGCGATATCCAGGCATTTGGATATGAAGACAACGGACCCGCCGCGCAGGGTCCCGAACCGTGGTGCTTCCTGCGCCAGGATCTTTATTTCGAGGAACGGGCCGCGCCGTTTCTCATTATTCATTGGAAACATACCTTGAGCGCGATACGCCTCTTGGATGTCATTCCCGGAGCCGCGCTATGAATTTCAAACGCTTCCGCCGCGATGCGGACCTGGAAGACGAGCTGCGTGTCCATCTCGAAATGCAGGCCGAGGAGAACGCCGATCGAGGCATGCCGCCCGTTGAGGCACGGCGCCGCGCGCATCTGCGGCTCGGCCGTACGCCGGCGATCATCGAAAGAATACGCGATCAGGAGGCACTCGTCATGCTCGAAGGCTGGTATCGGGATTTTCTCTTCGGAATGCGGGCCATACGCCAGAGCCCCGTCTTTTGCATTACGGCCATTCTCACGCTGGCGTTGGGCATCGGCGCCAACACAGCAATTTTTGCGCTGCTCTACGGTCTCCTGCTCCGCAGCCTTCCGGTCGCCCATCCCGAACAGCTCGCCCACATCCGTATCGTGAGCGCCGCGTCGCAGTCAAACGACACCGGCTCGTTCATCCCATACCGGATGATCGAGCAGTTCGAGCGTGAGCAGCATTCCTTCAGCGGCATTTCGCTTTGGCGTCTCGCCGAAGTCACCATGCTCGATAGAGAAGGATCTCTGCGGACGTACAATGCGGAGCTCGTGAGTGGAAATGCGTTCCCGCTACTCGGCCTGAATCCGTACCTGGGCAGATTGATCTCTCCTCGCGACGATGTGCGCGGGGGACCCCCGCGGGGCTGGCCTGTAGTCTTGAGCTACGGTTTCTGGACTGAGCATTTCGGCGCGGATCGACGCCATTGCTGGAAAACAGATCACAGTCTCAAACACACCCATGACCGTCGTCGGCGTTGCGCCGCCTGCTTTTCGCGGCATCCGGCCCGGCATCAATACCGAACTCTACCTGCCGCTCGCCTTCGCGACTCCTCTTTTCAAGCGCCCGATCGACTCCCCGGAATGGATATTCGCGTGTTCCGCCATCGGTCGCCTGAACGGCGGGACGCGTCTCGCCGAGGCCGCAAGTGAAGTAGCCTTTCACCAGAAAGAGCTTTTGCAGCAGTTCATTCCAATGAAGTACCAGCACTCGCCTTTCTGGGAAAAAGCCAACCTGAATGTCGAGTCGGCAAGTAGCGGGCTACCCACCTATATCGGCCACGTGTATTCCGAGCCTCTGTTCTTGATGCAAGGCCTCGTGGCCCTGGTTCTCTTGCTGTGCTGCGTAAATGTAGGCGGGCTCATGCTTTCGAAGGTGTATGCGCGCCAGCGCGAATTCGCCGTCCGTACCGCTATTGGCGCAGCCCGCTGGCGACTGATCCGGCAATATCTAACGGAAAGTTTCGTCATCGCTCTCGCCGGGGCCGCTCTCGGCGCAGTGGCCACTTGGTATGGCAGCCCCGCCCTGCTCGGCTTCTTCCGTGATCCTATGATGGGCCAGGCCGCATCGGTGCAGCCCGACCGCATGGTGTTCTGGATCACCGGCGCGTGCGCGGTCACCACGACTCTCCTTTTCGGCGCTCTGCCCGCCTGGAGAGCCGGCCGTTCCGATCCGGCTGTACTGCTCACATCCCGTACAACAGGCGGCAGCCGCAAACAAATCGCCGGACGCGCATTCGTTCCGGTGCAAGTGGCGCTATCGTTGATTCTCGTCGTGCTCGCAACCCTGCTGTCACAGAGTCTGAGCCGCCTTCGCAGCGACCGCACCGGCTTCGATGTGGATCACGTCACTATTCAGACCGCCCGTTTCAATCTGCTCCCGCAGATGGGCGACGCAAAACTCGACTTGTATCAGCGCATGGTGGATCGCCTCGAACAAATGCCCGGAATGCGAGCGGCAGCGATCACTTACCAGACGCCCATGACCGGCGTACTCGTCACCAGCCGCTTTCAGGCCGTCACGCAAAATCCGGATCCGCCCGAAGATCCGCACATGGCATATAACGCCGTCGGCCCCGGCTACTTTCGAACCATGAAGACGCATATTCTCGAAGGCCGTGAATTTCAAAAGAACGAGCGCAGCCCGAACGTCTGCATTGTAAATCGCGCCGCGGCCAATTTTTTCTTTCCGCACGAGCAGGCGCTAGGCCGTTACGTTCGCGCTAAGGACCCCAAAGACTTTCCCGATCCCGTGACCTGCCGGGTGATCGGTATCGCCGAGGACGCGAAGTTCTCGAACGTGCGCGAGCCGCCTCCACGAACCATCTATTTTCCGATTTCCGTCAAAATCCTCAACGAAGCCGGAATCCTGGTCTTCCTCATGAATTCCGGTACGCGAACCCAAGCCATCGCCGGTTATCGCAAGGCATTGAGCGAGATCGCGCCTTCCGTTCCGCTGGTGATATTCGCAACCTTGAGAGACCAGATGGACGCCGCCCTTGGAAGTCAGCGCCTGATTACCGCATCGAGCAATCTCTTCGCCGGCCTTGCGTTGTTTCTGAGCGCCATCGGACTCTACGGCCTGCTCGCCTCGAGTGTCGAGCAGCGCGGCGGAGAGATCGGCGTCCGCATGGCGCTCGGCGCCCGGCGCGGCATGGTGTTGCGCATGATCCTTAAAGAAGCGCTCGGTTTGGTCGCCGCCGGCGTCGTGCTCGGTGCAATTGCGCTCTTCTTCGCGGTGCGGTTCATTCAAGACATGCTGTTTGGTGTTTCCGCGTTCGATCCCGCCAGCCTGGCCGTGACCATGCTTTTGCTCGCAATCGTAGCGCTCGCCGCCGCCCTCCCGCCGGCGCTGCGCGCGGCCTCTGTCGATCCCATGGTGGCCTTGCGGGCAGAGTAAGTCCTGGAAAAAACCTTACCGCCAACTAATCGCAATCACCCGCCAAGAAGAACCGCCGGAAACGGTTGTTCGTGGCGCACCTTCCTGCGATAGAATCCGTCAATGCCATACGTCATAGTGCCGATTCACGGGACGTGGGCTCGAGAGGCAAAGTGGGTGGAGCCGGATTCGCGGTTATCGACGCGCCTTTTGGAATCTTTGGATGATGCCGTCCTGAAGCCATTTTATTGGTCCGGAAAAAATTCACACGGGGCGCGAAAGAAGGCCGCTCAGGCGTTGCGGAGCTTCGTCTCCGATCTGGCAATTGAATTCCACGGGTCGCAATTATTTCTCGTCGGACATAGCCACGGCGGCACAGTGGCCCTCTACGCTTTAGAGGACAGCGACACGCTGGCGAGGGTCGCTGGCCTCATTTGCTTATCGACGCCTTTCATAAGTGTTCACGCGCACTCGCGATTCGGCTCATTGCCTTCGATGTTCCCGCAACTATTAGCTTCGACAGGTGCCTTGCTGTTTGGGCTTGCTTTGCATGCTCGCGGGTTTATCTCAATCATCAGCACTGGCCTTACTACGCGGGACGCTATTCAATATGCAAATATCTCCTGCGCCTTCGCGTTGACATTCCTCGTATCAAGACAATCTGTGTTAGCTGGAAAGCGAGTCGCCCAAGACCTAAGCACCAGGCCCCGCGCGTCTCTGCCGCTGCTGATCATGCGTTGTAGCGGCGATGAGGCGTCAGCCGCTTTGGCCGCGGCTCAGTTCTGCACATGGATAACGAGACGATTCTGGCAAAGATGCAGCTGGATTGCGGCATCGGTGGCGACTTTCATGGAAAAGCAAGGGCCCTTAACGTCGGCCTATCGGTTTCTGACACTTGCCGTTGTCGTTGCCATCTGTACCTTCGCGGGCACTGTTCTCTTGGGTGGACCTGAACGAGTCGGCGCTAAGTTGCATCTTCAGCTTTCAACGCTTTTTTGGATTTCACTGCCCGCTGCTCTTTGTATTGCAACCTATTTCGTCGCTTCATCGGCAATACAAGTTCTGGTTATTCTCGAGTGGCTTCTTAAAGCGGTATCAACCGTTGTTCATCCTGTTGCGGCGCTTTTCCTCTTGCCGTTCGGACCCGAGCTCGCCCAGGCCAGTCTCGTCGCGGATATCTCCGTGGAGACCAGTCCACCCGGATATTGGGGCGTCTATCAGGTCGAACCAAGTACGGAAGTTGGCGAATCATCGGGAAGGCTTCTTGGCTATCTACATTCCTCGATATACGAGCACATCGACGCCATTGACGAAGTATGTCGTTGGATGAGTCATCGTGTAGAACTAAGTCCGGCGGTTGGTGGGCCCAGTTGCGTTTCGACCGAAAGATAAGCACGCCGAGAAAACGGTGCTTAGCTCAGGCGCCATTCGGATAATGCCGAGTATTCGTTCCTCAAACCTGCCAAAGCTCCGGGTAGAAGCGCGTCAAAAAATCAATTTCACGCCAAGCTGAAGCTGTCTCGACGTCGTTGTAGTATTCGTAATCAATCCGGCCGAACCGCTAATCGCGGCGCCCGAAAACACAACCGCATTCGGCGTGCCGAAGTTCGCGCGATTCTGCAAATTAAAACATTCCGCCCGAATCTGCAGCCTAACTCTTTCGGATATCGCCGCATTCTTCAAAAACGAAATATCCAAAGTAGCCAGGCCGGGCCCGCGATACACTCCCCTGCCTAAGTTCCCCCATGTTCCTGCAGCCGGCAGCACAAATGCGTTCGGATCGAACCATCGCGTTCGATTCCCCAGAACAACAGGCCCCGTGAAATTAGCGTTCAAAGACGGCCGATCGGGACTTCTCGTATCGCCGTTCCCCGACCGATTCGATCCGAGCTGTGGCGTGAACGGGAAGCCGCTCAGTAACGTGACAATCCCGTTGAATTGCCATCCGCCAATCAAAGCGTTTTCGAATCCCTGCGCGTTAGTAAGAAAGCGTTTGTGCTTCCCAAAAGGCAGTTCATAAGTGGCCGACATACTCGATTGCGCAGTAGCATCGAGCGCGGAGGGTCCCCAATCCCTGCGCAAATCATTCCGGTCCATGACCATTTGCGCCTGGTTGTTGGCCTGCGCGCCTTGCAGCGCCGAATTGTTATCCAGGTTCTTCGACCAGGTGAAGTTTCCTCGAAGCTGCAGACCCTGGCCCATCCGCCGCGTGAGGTCCAGTTCCAATGCGTGATAACTGCTGTTGCCCTCCGCATACCAGAAGAAGCCCGCCGACAAATTTGAATTGGGCCTTGCTCCCACCGGCACGTAGCGAGCGCCGGGCGCAACGGTTCCGCGCGCCGCACCCATGCCGCCGGATACGCAGCCGCTCTGGTTAACGCAAGTTTGTCCGGGAATACTGTTGGGGTCGATGCTGACCAGGTCGTGATATCCGAACGATCCGACGTACCCGGCGCGCAGCGCCGTAGTACTGCTCAACTGGCGCTCTATTCGAAAGCTCCATCGTTGGACGGTGGGAGTCTTCGCGTCCGGCTGCACTCCTTGCGGCGAATAAATGGTGCAATTCACCGCCGCGCTCGATCCACAGGAGGGCTGCGGCGGAGTTCCCGGAATGATCGGCACAACGGACGACAGCGGCACATTCGCGAATGCCAGCGTGCCGTTGAACGGCGGAAGCGCATTTAGCTTACTAAGACTGTCTAACAGCGAATAGTAAGTACCGAACCCGGCGCGTATCGCGATTTTTCCGTCGCCGAACGGATCCCACGCGATCCCGATCCGCGGACCGAATAAATGCGTTGCATGGTTCTCTGTCAACGCGGCATTGCCAATCCGTGTATCGGTCAAAAGTACGCCGCGGGAATCGGTAATGTAATTCGCGGCTCGTCCCGCCACCTCGTTCCAACCGGTAGTGAATTCGTGGCGAATGCCCAGTTCGAGCGTCAGATTCGGCCGCAGCCGGATCGTATCGTCCACGTACCAGGCGCCAAGCAGGCTCCGCCATCCCAAACCCGTGCGGTTAGGAACCACATTGAAGTTGCTGATGGTCCCTTGAAGAAAAGTTTGTAAGTTCGAGAAGTTGGCCTGCCCCAAGGTAGTGGATGCAGTGTTTTCGTTATCCTGCAATCGCTGAAACCAAACACCGGCGCTGATCTGGTGCCGTCCCGTCGTGAACTGAAAGTCGTCCGACCATGTAAACAGATTCCGGCGGCTCCACACATTCGCGGCATTGTTCGGCCCAGCGGCGGTAATAGCCGACACGCCGGTTGTCGTCAGCCCGCCTGAAATCACAATCCCTCCCGGACCGCTTCCGGCTACGAACGAAACATCCGCGGGATACGGCACAAGAGGAAAAGAATCGAAGTTGAATGCCGCACGCGAATAGCCCGCCCGAAACGTATTGAGCGCGCGCGGCGAAAAGATATGGGTCTCCTGCACGCTCGCCACTTGACTGCGCAGTATCAGGTCCGACCCGAATAGTGGATCGCCCAATGGCGTAAGACTATCTCCGTCGTCTATTGTGTAAGCGAAAGACCACGTGTCCTGAGTGCGTGGGATGTAATCGGCCCGTGTGGTTCCAAAGTCTTCCCGAATTCTTTGCCGGGGCGAGTTGAATGACAACGCCGTCCCGCTCGGCTGCCCGTTGGCGGTCAGCTCCGGGCCGTTCTGCGCCGGCCAGAAGGACATGTATCGCAACATCGCCGGATCCAGGCTCGGAACACGGCTGTACACGCCGGAAGCATCCGGCAACAGCCCTTGGCGCGCCTGCTGGTCCGGAACTACCGCGACATTGCTGACCGACAAGACCTGCCGGAATCCTTCGTAGTTTCCGAACAGGAATAACCGATCTTTCTTCAAAGGACCGCCGAGCGAGCCGCCGAATTGATTTCTCCTCAAAGGAGGAACCGGCCCCTGATCGAAATAATTTCGCGCATCCACGGCGCTGTTGCGCAGAAACTCGAAAACCGACCCGTGTATCGCATTCGTCCCCGACTGCGTCACTACGCTAAGCTGGCCTCCCGAACGCTTTCCGTATGCGGCCGAGTAAGTGTCGGTCAGAACATTGAATTCCCGCACCGCGTCGATGCCCAACAATCCGCCGCTGACACCCCCTGGCGTAACACCAACCAGACTCGCGCCGGTATATTCGATACCGTTCAGCAAGACCAGATTATCGAGCGGACGCCGCCCCGATACCGTAAACGTATTTCCGTTGCTCGTGGTGGTATTTGCACTCTTCAACGCATAGTTGATGGCGCCGGGATTCAGTGCCACCAGATTGTCCCAGCTCCGTCCATTCAGCGGCAAGTCCTTTACGGCGCGCTGCCCCACAAAGCCGGAAACTTCCGCGGTAGTCGTGTTCACCACGGGACCTTCTGCCGACAAAGTGATCTGTTGCGCCAGCTCGCCGAGCTCGAGCCTCAGATGCAAAACCATCTCCTGCCCGACAATCAGGTCAACGCCGGTGCGGATCTCCCGCTTGAATCCTGCCTTTTCCGCGCTCACTTCCTGCGGACCCAATGGAAGGGACGGTATCCGGAACGCTCCCGCCGCATTGGTCTTCGTAACACGGGACACGCCCGTTTCCAGGCTCTTCACCGTGATCGTTGCGCCGCTGACCGCGCTGCCGGATGGATCTTCAACCGTGCCGGAAATTGCGCCAGTGACTTGCGCGAGCGCCGTCGCAGCGCACAGGGCAATTGCCGCCAGCCCAACTCTCCACTCTTTCACCGCGAACCCGCATGACTGACCCGCCAGATCGAACCGGAGCCATCGTCGGAAACCAACAAAGACCCATCCGGCGCGGTAGCCACACCGACCGGCCGTCCCCATACATCTCCATTCGGCGTAAGAAATCCAGTTAGAAAATCCTGGTACACTCCGCTCGCCTTTCCGTTCTTGAGTGGAACCCGCACCACTTCGTAACCCGAGCGGACCGATCGATTCCAGGAGCCATGCTGGCTTGCGAAAATATCGCCTTTGTACCCGGCAGGAAACTGCGCGCCATCATAAAAAGTCATTTGCAAGGAGGCCGTATGCGACTGCAGCAGCACATCCGGCACCAGCACTTTGCTTTTCAATTCCGGATGTTTTCCCTGATGCCGGGGATCCCAATTTCCACCCATATAGAAATAGGGCCACCCATAAAACCCGCCCTCTGTAACATGCGTGATGTAATCGGGCACGAGATTATCGCCAAGCCCGTCGCGCTCGTTCACCGAGCACCACAATGCACCCGTTGTGGGATTCACCGCGATACCAGATGGGTTCCGAATACCGGACGCATAAATCTTCACGAATTTCCCGTCCGGCGTATATTCCAAAATGTTCGCGCGGCGCGTTTCGCTCGGGTGTTCGTCCGGATCATCCAAGTTCGAGGCCGACCCCACTCCCACAAACAGCTTCGTGCCATCTAGCGAAAACGCAAGATCGCGCGTCCAGTGTCCATGATCCGGCGGCGCTTTCCCCGCCGCAACCGCACGATCGTAAGCGGCCACGGCATCCAGGTCGCGCGGGCGGCTCGATGGTAGATTCGCGATCACCGTCTCCGCTTTTCCGGTCGCTTTCAGGTCGCCATTCGAGTAGCCGTAGCGCACCACGGAATCGGTATTCCCGACATATAGCCAGCGCGGATTCTTGCCGTTCGGATAGAACACCATCCCGTAGGGCTCATGAAATCCGCTCGCAAAAACCGAGTTCTGCCTCGGCTTGCCATCGGCGCCGATGCCGCGGAACACGCGGACTTGGCCCGCTCGAGTCTCGACTACAAAAATATCGCCATTCGGCGCCACCCGGATCACGCGCGGCTCCATCAACCCGGTCGCAAAGAGATTCACATGAAATCCCGCCGGGGCCTGCGGCAGCAGGCCTTCAGGCCGCCGCACGATGCGCGACTTCGTGGTTGCGGATTCCGTCGCAAACGGCTTCGGCAGACTGTCCACCGTGACCTTCCGGAACAAGCCGGGCTTCACCGTGATGGAGGATACAAATGCAGATTGCCCGGTCAGGACCTCATCCGTGCTGGCCACGCCCAAACCGGCAAATAAAAAGAGGAGAGCGACTCCGGACCGCTGGAGGGTTTTCATATTGGATTCTAAATGGCGCGCCCCCGGTGAACTCGGTTACCCGTGGCCGCCACATTGCAGCACTCCAAGATAGGCGCTCCATGGCCCCACGGCCTCGCGGTACTGGTGCGCCATAACCCTCGAGATTTGGTGCAGATGAGTTAAATCATGAGTCGCCCATGTCGCGAGCAATTGCGAGAGAGTAACGACTCCGAGGGCGGGATGTCGTCCACGCAGTTCGAGTTCCTCTTGCCCTAGCTGCAGCGCACCCAGCTCGGAAAGGCTGTCCGATCGCAAACGAGCAAATTCATCCAATAACGGCCCGAGCGGCCTGCCTCGACTCTCGCGCATCTGTCCCAAACGATCGAACGGTTCAAACGCCCGGCTCTCGCCGAATTGCAAAATCATCCGTGCCCGCGGCATCCAGTCGGTGCGTTCGGCGTGAATCAGATGGACGACGATATCGAAAGGGCTCCAGGTGTTTTCACCTTCGTTGCGCAACGTCCAGGCTTCCGGTAGATCTCGCAAAAGCGCATTAAGAACAGCCGGAGTGCGGGTGAGCAGCGACATCGTTTGTTGCAAATCGTGTTCCACGATGCTTTCATCCACGGTCGATTTGATCAGCCGGGCGAAGCCGGTCGCGCCTCCTTGCGTCGTCAACTCGTAACGTCGACCGAGGTCATAACCAACTGTATCTGACGTTAACATTGCCAGCGAGACACAACATTTCCCAAGATCAGTTGCGAAGGCCAGCCGTTCGATTCGATAGATTACGTCTGATTGCGAGATTCAAGACCGAATCAGGGGGTGCGATTCTCGCCTTCCCTCGCATGCAGGACCAGGTCGACTGATGTGGAAAAGAGCAGCGAGCGGTCGGTGGAGTGAGACCCATGGCAGTAAAATTTTCGCTAGCAGATGTCAGGACATTTCGATCTTTACAACCATGCCTACCGTGGTCACGACTCGGATATCTATCGGCAGATTCGCCTGGCAACTTACGGCCGCGACTTCGGCCAGACGAGCTGGGTCAGTACGGAAGAATCAGACGCGATCCCCCGTCTTCTCGACATTTCGGCAGCCTCGGAAGTGCTCGAAATCGGTTTCGGTTCGGGGCGCTATGCACTTCACCTTGCTGAAGTCTCCGGATGTAGTATCACTGGGCTCGACATAAATACAACTGGCGTAGCGATGGCGGACAAATTGGCCCGCCAAGGCGGCCTGCAGGCGCGGGCGCAGTTTCGCCAGCACGATGTCTCCGAACGGCTTCCTTTCGAGGGCGACAGCTTCGATGCGGCATTTTCCAATGATTCCTTCTGCCATGTGCCCGATCGGCTATCACTTCTGCGGGAGCTGTACCGAGTGTTGCGTCCCGGCGGACGTCTGCTATTCAGTGACGCACTGGTCATCGCAGGGCTAATCACGAATGAAGAACTTGCCGTACGCAGCTCCATTGGGCTGTATGTGTTCGCAGCTTCCGGAGTGAACGAAATGCTGCTCGAGCAAGCCGGTTTTCAGCTGGACGATAGTAGGGACACCACGTCCAATGCGGCCGCGATTGCCGAACGGTGGCGGGACGCAAGACAGGCGCGCGCCGCTCAGCTAGTTGACATGGAGGGCAAAGACAATTTCGAAGGTCTGCAGCAGTTCTTGAGCTGCACCTTTAAGTTGACGCGCGAGAATCGTCTTCGGCGGTATCTTTACCAAGCCTCGAAGCAAATCTGACCGCTGAAACCGGGGACGGCAGGACCCTTAAGCCGCGCTGTTGCGAGGAGGCAGATCCTACAATTAAGCGGAGCAGAGCAGAATGTTCCGAGTTGGCATCGCCCAAGCGGGTATGTGAGAATGGCGAACGTAAGCCAAGTAGCATTACGCGATCGCCGTCACCGATGCCAACACTCCACAGGGCACGCTGCCTCAAAGAACAACTGAACAAAAAACAATGGCAGACGCTCGAGACTGAAGCTTGGCGTTAAACCTTATTTATCGTGCAGCCGGAAACAATCTTTCCGAAGAGCGGATACTCAAAAGGGATGGTTAGAGTTCTTAAAATCCTAGCGCCTATCTCACTGATCTCTGTGCTGGCTCTTTCAGGCTGCACGGACAGCAATGGGGCAGCGCAGCTATCGGGCGGCAGCGGAGCACTCGAGAGAGCGCACGACAATGCGGCGGTGCCGGTCGTGGTAAGCAAGGTCGGGCGGAGCTCATTTCCGGTGGAATTGCGCGCCATCGGCACGGGCCAGGCATTCAAAACCGTGTCCATAGAGTCGCAGATCGCGGGTATCGTCAAGGAAGTGCATTACCGCCAAGGGCAGTCCATTCACCAGGGCGACCTGCTGGTCACGCTGGACAAGAGTCCCCTTCTCGCGGCCCTCGCGCAGTCCGAAGCGGCGCTCGCCAGGGACAAAGCGCAAGCTCAGCTCAGTCAGGCCGAGCTGCGGCGCTATAGTGAACTCGACAAGCAAGGAATTGTCTCCAAGCAGCAGTACGATCAGTCCGTGGCAACCTCGGCGGCCATGCAAGCCACCGTGCAAGCCGATGAAGCCGCCATCCAGACTGCAAAAATACAGCTTTCCTACTGCTCCATTTACGCTCCCATCAGCGGTGTAGCCGGGGCTCAGCTCGTCTATCCAGGAGCCACGGTCAAGGCGAATGATGTCCCGGTTCTGGTTGTGATCAACCAGGTTTCTCCGATCTACGTCGATTTCGCGGTTCCCCAGCAGTACCTGGGATCCATCAAGAGCTTTATGGGGCGCTCCCATTTGGGAGTTCAGGCCACGCCGCCCGGCGATTCGATTGCCGAAAAAGGCGTTCTGACCTTCGTCAATAACACCGTCGACCCCACGACCGGTACGATTCATCTGCTGGCTTCGTTTCCCAACACCGACCAGCGTCTTTGGCCCGGGCAGTTTTCGAATGTCTTGCTTCGATTGAATGAGGAGCAGAACATTTTGGTAGTCCCTTCGCAGGCCGTGCAGACCGGACAACAAGGCGATTACGTGTTCGTCACGAAACCGGACATGACCGTCGATGTCCGGCAAGTGAAAGTGGGGCAAAGCGTCAACAACCAAACCCAGGTTTTGCAGGGGCTTTCCGACGGCGAAACCGTCGTCATCGATGGGCAGGTGCGCTTGGTTCCGGGAACCAAGGTTTATGTCAGCAAGGGGCTTGATGGGGCTGGCATCTCATGAATATCTCTGGAGTTTTCATTCGTCGCCCGGTGATGACCAGCCTGGTGATGATCGCCATTCTTCTGTTTGGCATTCTCGGCTATCGCGAACTGGCTGTCAGCGATCTGCCCAACGTCGACTTCCCCACTATTCAGGTGACCGCCGCGCTGCCGGGCGCCAGTCCGGAGACCATGGCGTCGTCTGTAGCAACACCGCTGGAAAAACAGTTCACCACCATTGCCGGCCTGGATTCGATGACTTCCACCAGTTCGCTGGGGAACGCGCAGATTACCCTTCAATTCAATCTCAACCGCGATATTGATTCCGCCGCGCTCGACGTGCAGACAGCGATTTCCGCCGCCGCGAATCAGCTTCCGCCCAACCTGCCTTCTCCGCCGACGTTCCGCAAAGTGAATCCCGCCGACCAGGCCATCTTTGCGCTGGCGGTTACCTCACCGACTCTTCCGCTCTATGAAGTCGATAAGTACGCGGAAAACTTGATTGCCGAGCAGATCTCCGAGGTTCCCGGCGTGGCCCAGGTCAACGTTATGGGCGGGGCGAAGTACGCGGTGCGCGTGGACGTAGATCCTCTGGCGCTTGCCAGCCGAAAAATCGGCATTGATGACGTGACGCAGGCGATTCAAAACGCCAACGTCAACCTGCCAATGGGAACGCTCTCCGGCGCTCACAAGTCTTATAACATCCAATCCAATGGGCAACTCTCAGACGCCAAGGTCTACCGCCCGTTCATCGTCGCGTACCGAAACGGTGCGCCAGTACGGCTCGATCAGGTTGCTACCGTCAGCGATGGTGTCGAGGATCAATACATCTCCAGTTGGGTGAACGGAATTCCCGGCATCATGCTGCAGGTTCAGCGGCAGCCGGGCACCAACGCCGTCGAAATCGTCGATAACATCCGCAAATTGATTCCGCGCTTTTTCTCGATGATTCCTCCGTCAGTCAATCTGTCGGTCGAATTCGACCGGTCGATTCCCGTCCGCAAGTCGGTGGAGGACGTCCAGTTCACGCTCCTGCTCGCCATTTTTCTGGTCATACTCGTCATCTTTCTTTTTCTGCGCAATATCTCCGCCACGATCATGCCGAGCCTGGCGTTGCCGATGTCGATCGTGGGCACCTTTGCCGTCATGTACCTGTTCGGCTACACAGTCGACACGTTATCGTTGCTGGCGCTGATCCTGTCGGTCGGGTTCGTGGTCGATGATGCCATCGTGATGCTGGAAAATATCGTGCGCCACCGGGAGATGGGCAAGGGAGCGCTACAAGCGGCGCTCGATGGCTCGAAAGAAATCGGCTTCACGATTGTGGCGATGACTCTGTCTCTCGCCGTCGTGTTTCTGCCGGTATTTTTCATGCCCGGCGTATTCGGCCGCCTGCTCCACGAATTTGCCGTGGTTACCATCTCCGCGGTGATGGTTTCCGGCCTGGTTTCCGTCACGCTGACACCCATGCTGTGCAGGCGCTATCTCCGACCGGAGCATGGAAAGCGCCAAAATTGGCTCTATCGCAAACTCGAAGGCATCGTGGAGGCGTGGACGCGCTGGTATGGGGTAACCCTGCGCTGGGCGCTTCGACACCGTGTTCTAGTGATGCTTTCCGGGGCGTTGATCCTGGCGGGAACCGCTTGGGAGTTCTGGTCGATTCCGAAAGGCTTTTTACCGGAAGAAGATACCTCGCAGATTTCGGTTTCTACCGAAGCGAGGCAGGGGATCTCCTTCGATTCGATGACCGCGCATCAGGATGCCGTCAATCGCATTCTCATGGCCGACCCGAGCGTCATTCAATTCTTCTCCAATGTGGCCGCTTCGAACAACAACGGCCTGAATTACGGTAGAGCGTTTCTGCATTTGAAGGATCCTTCCGACCGTCCCTGGACAGACAACCCGAGCTACAACCGCCTGCTCGAGCGCTATGGCCATGTCGCCGTCCTCGGTTCTGTGGTCCGATGGGTGCGCCCGCTGTTCGAGCATCAATTCACGGTTGCCGACGTTACGCAGGGGCTGCAGCCGAAACTGAATAAGATTCCCGGCATGCGGGTGTATATGCAGAATCCGCCCGCCATCCGCATCGGCGGGCGAATGTCCAAGAGCCTGTATCAATACACGCTGTCCAGCCCGGACGTCGATCAACTCTATAAGTCCGCGCAGCTAATGCTGGCGAAGATGAGGGCTTCAAACACCCTGGCGGACGTCACCACCGACCTGCAGGTGGAGAACCCTCAGGCGAACGTTGTCGTCGACCGCGATAAGGCATCAGCTTTGGGAGTAACAGCGCAGGCTGTCGAAAGCGCCCTTTACAGCGCCTACGGCCAGCGCCAGGTCTCCCCGATCTACACCTCAAACAACGAATATTGGGTTGTCCTGCAGGTGCAGAAGCGATTCCAGACCGATCCCGCCATGCTTTCGGAGCTGTATATCCACTCTTCCAGTGGCGAACTGGTGCCGCTCAGCGCCGTTTCGAAATTCGTGACCGGCGTGGGCCCTCTCACCGTCAACCATACCGGCCAGCTTCCCTCGGTCACCATCTCGTTCAACTTAAAACCTGGCGTTGCTTTAGGTGACGCGGTGAATGAAATCAAGTCCATCTCTAATGCCACGCTGCCCATCTCCATCGAGAGCAGTTTCCAGGGAACGGCCCAGGCGTTCCAGCAATCGCTCACCGGCCTGGGCATTCTGCTGATTGTGACGGTGGCGGTCATCTATATAGTGCTGGGCATTCTCTACGAGAGCTTCATCCATCCCCTCACGATTCTTACCAGCCTGCCGGCTGCGGCTTTCGGCGGCCTGGCTACGCTCTCGCTGTTTCACATGCAGCTTGATATTTATGGGTTTGTCGGTTTGATCATGCTCATCGGCATTGTGAAGAAGAATGCGATCATGATGATCGATTTTGCTCTGGAACTCGAGCGCAAGGGCACTTACACGGCCAGCGAATCGGCCTACCAGGCTAGCCTGATTCGCTTCCGCCCGATCATGATGACCAGTGCCTGCACGATTATGGGCACCGTGCCCATCGCCATCGGGATTGGCGCCAACGCCGGCGCACTGCGCTCGTTAGGTCTGTGCGTGGTCGGCGGGCTGCTCTTTGGCCAGATCGTAACGCTCTACATCACCCCTGTGTTCTACACCTATATGGATGCTTTGCTGAAGTGGCGTCATTCCGGCCAGCGCGCAGCGGCTCAGGAATCCGCCGGCGAGGCGGTACTTGCGCCATTCGGCGAGCACCCTACCCAGAATTGAGCTGCGACCGCGTGCGGTTGCCGGGGCGCCCCCAAACTCCGTTCACAAAATATTTCGCAACTCCTTAGAGTTTCCAGTCGCGTTTCGCGCATACTAGGCAGATCGGAGACGCATGAAACCGCGACTTTACACGCAATCACGCTGCAGACTGTTTATTACTTTTCTAAGTTCTATCTCGCTTCTGTTTGCTCAACCGCCGGGCAAACGAGTTCGCCCAATCGAGCCGGTAATTCACGATATTCAGACCTTCATTACGGAGGGGATGCAGAAGACCGGGGTACCCGGAGTGGCGGTGGCGGTGGTGTATCGGAATGAAGTGGTGTATCTGGACGGATTCGGCATTCGTAAAGTCGGCTCTGAGGCGAAGGTCGATGCCAGCACCGTCTTCCAACTGGCCTCGCTATCAAAGCCCATTGCATCCACGATCGTAGCCGCCCTGGTTGGCAATCACGAAGTGGATTGGGATGACAGAATCATCGATCTCGATCGGCAATTCAAGTTGTCCGATCCGGATGTGACCGAGCGGCTCACCATACGCGACCTCCTGTCTCATCGCAGCGGTTTGCCTACTTCTTCCGGAGACGCGCTCGAAGATCTTGGATTTTCACGTCCCGAAATACTGCATCAAATGCGCCTCCTGCCCCTTACCGGGGAATTCCGAAAAAGTTGGCAGTACAGCAATTTTGGATATACCGAAGGCGCAATCGCGGCCTCCAAACGAGTACACGAGCGCTGGGAGGATCTCGCGCGGAAGCGTCTGTTCAAACCGCTGGGAATGACATCCGCCAGCTACCGCTACTCTGATTACGAAAACACGGCCAACAAGGCCGCCATCCACACAATCATCAACGGAAAAGCCATCGCTCGCTACCATCGCGATCCGGATGCCGAAGCTCCCGCCGGATCCGCCAGTTCTTCCGTGCGCGACGTTGCGGAATGGCTGCGTCTGCAACTGGCAGAGGGTAGGTGGGAAGGCCAACGCATCGTGGCCGCCGATGCGTTGAAGGAGACGCATTCCCCCCAAATCGAGAGGGGAAAAGATCGAAACGGAAAACCCGTGTACTACGGCCTCGGCTGGAACATAGATCACGATGACGCCGGTAACCTGATCCTCGGTCATAGCGGCGCTTTCTTTCTAGGCGCGGGCACTACCGTTAAATTCTCACCGTCTCAGCAACTCGGGATCGTGGTGCTTACCAATGCCCGGCCGACCGGCTTGGCCGAGGCGACCGCTAATACGTTTTTCGACCTTTATAACTATGGCGCGGCCACACAAGATTGGCTTACGATATTCGGCGACGTTTTCAAACACGACATTGAAGCGGGGAATAACTCGACCACCGATTATTCCAAGCTGACGCCTCCCTCTTCTCCCGTGCCGGCCAAGCCCCTCTCCACTTACGCGGGCACGTACGGGAATGAATATTATGGACAGATCGAAATCAGCGAACATCGCGGATCCTTATGGATGCGCTTTCCCGATACCGGCGCGCTCTATACGCTTTCGCACTGGGATGCAGATACTTTCACTTACCGGTTTGAAGCCGAGCAGGCGATTGGCACGCGGGGTGTCGTATTCATGATGAGCGGCACACCGAGTGTGTTGGTCGAGAACCTTGCGCTGGAAGGAAATGGCGTCTTCACAAAAATCGGTGACGGTCCCCGATGATCCGCATACAACCCACTTTTCTGTTTCAGATTGGAATCCTCGCTGGAGTATTCACTCCGTTTCTTGCTGCGCAGACAACCGGCGGCCGCTCGGTTCTTCGCGCCCGCGAATTCATAACTGATCCATCGCTTATGGCGCATGCTCGACAAACCGTGGTGCTCGATTACGAGCCGAGCCCTTTCGAAGAGCCCGTGTTTCGCTACGAATTGGAGGAAGGCCCGCACGATTTTTGTCTGAGTGGGAAACGGACTGATTTCACAGGCATGGTCCTCAAGGATATGTTTGGCGACAAGGTCTTCCAGATACCTGGATATGGACGGTGCACCAGGGTCGAACTGCCTGGCGGTATCTATGAACTGCGCTTTTTACATTCCGGCGAGCACCAGCCGGATTCGAAGCGCGGCATCCGGGTTCAGGTAGATCCGCCGAGTCCTCCTCTGGTCGATCCGAATGGGAATCCAGTCAGCGGCTACTGGGCCGTGCAGCCGGATCCCGCAGGCGATCCTCAGCATCGGCTGGGACGCCTGCGCGCGCAGGCGCCATTCAAGGACATATTCAACGACGCATACCTTTACGCTCCTGTCGTCGCCGACTATAATTCCCGGCAAATCGATGATTTTTCGCTCTTTCGGTTACGAAATTCAAATCTGCCCGCGATCTTGGGGGTACCGACCACCGGGAAACAAACGATTTGGACTGCTGGCGACGTGGATACCGCCGGTGAGGGCCTGTTCATTTTGAACGACGCAGCCGGCTGTGGCTATGTGTACTGCGAAACTCTCTACTACAGTGATTTCAAACTCACCGACTTAGGCAATCGGAAATTTCAATTCGGGTCCGTTGATCGCTTCTACGGTATTTCCAAGACCCAATACTCCAATTCTCAATTAGGTTTCTCGTTCGACAACAAAAAAAGAGTGGCCGTTCCCAGTTCTTGAATTGCTGTTCCGCTTCTTCCCCGATGGGAGTCAGATCGGAGCCCTGCGCCCCGGAGAGGCCGCGCTCTTTCAATCCTGCGGCTATGGAGGCAAAGCTGCGATATTTGCTCTGGGCATCTCTGATTTGAGCGCCCTCGACAGCAGCACGGTTACGATTGACAATTCAGCGAAATCCATTCGGCTCGGGAACAATACCGCGGTACTCTGGCGCACGGCGTCCTCGCAGCTTATCGCCGTAACCGTCGATAAAACGTGCCTTCCCGCAGGCTCCGCGAAGCCTGGCGGCCACGACTTTGAAGTTCTTCCACTGGACACGCTTCTCTCCGATTCAGGAAACGGAGCAGCGCTCGATAAGAAATGCATCAATTGCAAGCTTCAAGGCGTTGATCTAGCCAATCTAAATTTAGAGGGCTGGAATTTTTCCGGAGCGGATCTTTCCGGAGCCACTCTGACCAACGTCAAGCTCCGTAATGGCGCGCTGGACGGCGCCATACTCGCGGGAACAAAACTCTCGTGTGTCGATTTTTCCGGCACCGATCAAAACCATCCCACCGACTTGACATCAGTCGATTTTTCGAAAGTTCAGTGGATCCAAACCAACGGATGTAAAAACAACTTCAGCTATACGCTGCTCTCGGTCACGGGGCTTCCTCCGTCCTTGTGGAAATACGTGAACGTTGCATACGCTACCTTCGTGGACGCCAAAGGTCAGCAATTGTCTAGCGAGGCGCACCCCCTCGATCTGAGCGGTGTGACACTCGCCGGCATATGGCTCGAAGGCGCCGTACTCGATTACGCCACCGGTTTGGCAGGCGCCAATTTAACTCGGGCGGTCCTCAGCCACGCCAGCCTGCGTCATGTCGATCTCAGCGGGGGGGCGAAGCTAAATGGGGCGCAGCTCGATGATGCCAACCTGGAGGGTGCGAACTTGAGCGAGGCCGATCTGACCAAGTCAGGAGACGGCCCGGCGGCCAACCTGGAGGGTGCGTTTCTGAAGAACGTCAACCTCTCCAAAGCGCAGCTCGACGGCGCGGATTTCACAAATGCCAGCTTTTACGGTACGACGGCCGTGGGTACCGGGACGTGCATACCGGATAAGAACACGGGCTTCACGAATGCCTGTGCGACCGCTGCCGGCGCGACTATCAACAACACGCAATTCAGCGATGGGTATCTCGTCGGTGTGGATTTCACCGGCGCGACAATCCAAGGCGTGCAGTTCGCCAATGCGGTTCTCGCCGGAGCAAATTTTGCAGGAGCAAGCTTGTCCGTGGACACCAGGGTAGGCACGAATTCCGGATTTTCCGGGGCATTTCTGCAAGGAACAAACTTGGCTCCGGCAAAATCGCTTGTCGGGATCTCGCTTGCCGGTGCGTTTGTGGATTTCAGCCCGCTCGGCAATACCCTCTATCTGAAGCTTGGTGGCCAGCACACGGTTTTCGCCGGTTACTGGAACACGCCCGGACAAATTGTCTGCGCGGAAATGTCCTACACCGGCCCTCCGAATGCCCAGCAACCACTTGTGCCAACAACGAATGAAACGATCATTTGCCCGGATGGCAATACGTACCCCCAAGGTTGTGGGCCGGCAAACACGGATGGCAGCAATCAGCACTGGCAGAGCCCGGTAGATATCACGCAAGTAGCTTCTTACCAGTTCGATTCCACTTACACCAAAGCGCCACTCTCCGGTAATGCCATATGCGCTTTTGACCCGAGATGGAGCGGCGCCGAAACGTCGCTGCCGGGAAAACCCCGCCACCCGCAGCCAAAGCGACCGCAACCGGATCGACGATAGCGTTTGACTTCAGGAGACTAACGATGACGCAGCAATCCCGCAGAAAATTCCTCGGCGCCACTGCCGCCGCCACAACCCTCACGCTAGCGCCTCACGTGGAGGCCGCTCGCAAAAGGGAGGAACGGCATACGCTCTTCTTCAACTTCTCCCACGAGGATCACGAAGGACACACCTATTACTTCCTGATGGGTACGCAGAGATATCCTCTGGAAAGAGTACACAGGGACCACCCGGCGCTATCGGGCGCGCGTCAGACAAATGCGTTCTTGCGCGCACTACCCCCTGGCGCTATCACCCACGTTATCGAAAACATCCACTTGCCTGCCGACGCAGTGCTTCTCGGCTACAGCATTAAGGATCCCGAAACAGGCACAGGAACCTGGGCCATGTCGAACATATACCTTCACGTTCCGGCTAGCCAGCTCAGCTACGCCTATATGCGGGCACGCAAAAATCTACTCGATGGAGTAGCGCTGCCTTTATCGGCCAAGCGCATGAAGTATGGTGTACCGGCCGCGGTGAGCCTCAAGGATTTGTCGGATGAACACGCCTTGGTGGATTCGACAGATTGGGCCAAGGCGATGGTGAATGTCCATCCCGAGATGCTAAACGCCGATCCGAAAAGCGCCTCGCACATTCAGAACAACCTCATCGACGCTCGCTCAACATTTCAACTGAGTCAGCAATTAGAGCTCGCCGGACCCGCTACGCCACAGCAGTCCGCCGTTCCGGATGACGCCGACAACCCCACTGGCTGGGCGACGCTAGTCCCCTACACCGACGAGGATGGCATCACCCCGCTCAAGAACACCACGGGCAATAACAAGGGCCTGATTCTCTACGATGCCAAGTGGCAGCCGTCGATCCAGACATTTGTAGCGGCTGCGCTGAAACCTACCTCGTCGGCCGTAAAAAACGACACCACGTTGGGCGCTGACGTGACCGGCGGACGCGAAAGCCTGACGGACGCCGATTTGACGGGGACGATTTGGTGCCGGAACGACGGCATTACTAGCGTGAACCAAAGCCCTGGAGTACAGGACTCAAGCAATGCCAGCTATACGCTCAGTAATATCACTCCGCTCTACGGCGGGTACAGTCTCTCGGCTTCGGTCGTCCCCGATACGGGCGCCGTCACGCTCAACTTCGCGAACTGGTATCTGCGCTGGCTGGGCGTGTACATCCAGTTCTATGCCGGGGACCAGGTCGTTATGCCGACCGGTATAAGCCGCGCACCGGCTTTAGATCTACCCGATTCAATTTTCTTGGGAATACTGACTCCAGAATTTACGATTTACGGCATTCCGCTGATGGAATCCAAGCTATCGGTCGAGTTCACCTTTCCCACTGCCGTAGCGTCCCGCGCCGCGATTCTTGCAAGTGGCTTGGGCTACGGTTCGCATACCCATCAGAACACAGAACTGATGGGAATCATAAATACATCGATCTTCAATCTGATCTTGCCCGGACTGTTGTTATGTCTGGGATTGGGCGCAGCGGTTGACTCTTTTTACACGGACGTAGTACTTGGAACCATAGCAATCCAGGATTTCGTCATCGAGTTTTTCGCGTTGTTCGAGGGCGCAAGTTTAAAGCAGATCGGAACTATATTTTGGAGGCTCTACGTGCGATTCTTAACGTCGCCGCCTGCCCTCAACACGTTTATCAAAAGGGTTGTTCAATTTCTTACTGAACGAGCTGTCATTCAAGCCGCCGAGGATGCAATACCGCTGGTCGGCGCGATTATTCAGGCGATCGGCGCTGTTGGCACAGTTGCCGAAATCGCGGAGACTGCCGCTGAAGTGGGCGTGTCGCCCTGGACATATGAATATCAGTTAGTCGGAACGCATGACGTCAGCGTGACTATCCTGCACTCGAACGATCCTGAAGGATTCCCGCTAAACGCCGCAACCTACAACGTCACTGCAATATTTGACGGCGGAACTCCTCAGGTGCAAACGCTGAACATGCCGCCGGGCACACGCGTCCCGAAATTGGACCCGGTAAAGTTTCAGAATGTCCCGTTGGGAGGCAACGTTACCGTACACGTCGCTTTTTACGAGGCGGACGGCGCCACTCTTGTAGGCCATGGAACGGCTTCAACCTCGAACGACGTAAACGCCAGTCCGACGATCACGATTACGGAAGTCGTACTGCCCATAACATCCAGGACCATCTACAGCCACAAGCAAAAAACCACGTTGGACGCCCAAGGCAACCACGCCTGGGCCTGCGCGGCAGCCCCGGCCGCGGCTCCTCCCCTATGCGAAGCAAATCCGGGGAACCTGTGCAGTTTCCGTGACATTACAGTGAGTTCGCTGGGCTATATCGGCTACGGTTGGCAGTCCTACAACAAGGCCCGCTGTGCGTCAGGGGGCGCGGGTCAACTCGATCAGATGGCGAACATCTTCGGTTCGAATGATACAGGCGGTAACGCGCAGACCGGATACGCAACCACGCCTTGCGCCCTCGATCCAGGAACCAGCCTGGTTTACGATCCTTTAGGCAGACCAGGCGCCAACTATTATCTCGACAGCATGAATAACAAGAATCTGGTCCGCCAGGTGCAACTCGCACCTCCTGCATTTGCGGACCCAGGTTCGAATCGCGCCTGGGGCAAGTTCAATCTCGATTCGGACGACCTGCTGCTGCATCCGGCCGGCCTTCTGCTCAGCATCAATAGCGAGACCAGCAGAATGGAGTCGCTTCGCCTTCCGGACAAGGCCCTATCGGACGCAGAGGCGGCTATCAGCTTGCTTGCCAATCTCCATGGCGGCCTGGGAACGCGCCCTGGCTTGTTCAGCGCGCCCACGGTAGCGACCATCACGTCCGATGGCGTAATCCTCATTCTCGAAGCCGGCAACAATCGTATTCACGCCGTCGATGGAGCCGGCAATCCTGTCCGCCATTTTTCAAATCAGCCTGAGCCTTACTTTCTGAACCTCAGTGAAACCGGTGGCGCCGATACCGAATATCTGGATATCGCCGTCGAATCCAAAGGCTTTATCTACGTACTCTCCTCCAGTTCCAGTAACTCCGTGTATCGTCTGGATATTTACATCCCGGATCAAAAAGGAACCGCCCCGCTGTGTACCACTATGGGATTCAATGCCGCCAAAATTACGGTTGACTATTTTCGCAACGTATACTCGCTCAATTACGAAGTCCTGATGGCAAATGGCGCGCTTCCTGCCAGCGGGATTACTGAGCCGTCCATCAGCGTGTGGAGCCCGACCACGCTGCCGGGATGTGAGGGTGCCATTCCGCCGCCTCCGAAGAGGAAACATGTCGAGAAGCGGCGGTTGCTCCGGCGCCGCGATTTATGGAGAACGTATTGAAGTAAAGCCTAAGAGCTTGCGCGCGTGAACCGGCTTCGCTTGAGATCCCGCTTGCTCAGACGTTCAGTGACTTCAAAAAAGGCACGCTCGGCGGCATCAACGCCGGATCTTCTTCAAGCTCGACGAAGTAGTTCTTCACGCCGGCTGTTCTTGCAGCCGCAAAGACGGCCTTCCAATCCACTACTCCCTTGCCCAACGGAACTTGGCGGAAGCCAGACTTGGTAGAGGGGTCCTTCACCCAGTCCTGGCAGTGCATGGAGAGGAAGCGGCCTGAGTACTTCCGGAAGTAGGTCACTGGGTCGTAACCCTCCTGCAAGGTAGAGACCTGAAATTGCAGCTTGGTGGCGGCGGGATTGAGCTCGGCGATCATCATGTCGTAGACCGGTTTCCCGTCGATGTGTTTGGAGACGAAGCCTTCATTGTGCAGCAATGCGACGATGCCCGCAGCGTGGGCCTTTTCGGCGAAGGCGTTGAAGGGTTCTACGTAGCGTTTCACGTCGTCGATTGTCTCGGCGCCCTTAGAATCGAACGGTCCAAGCGCGGCGATGGCCATCTGCGTCATGCCGAACTCCTTCGCATAGGCGATGCTCACGTCCGCCTTTTGAAAGAGTTCGTTCGGCGCCCAATGCGCGGAGATGCAACCCAGTCCCCAGTCGCTCAGCATGCGCCGCAACTCCTGAGGCTTGTATTTCTGAAGGCTCGAAAAATCGGTGTAGCCGTACGGCGAGCACAGCTCAATCTGAGTAAACCCTGCTGCACGCAATCCTTTCATGGTGCCGGCGAAGTCCGTACTGATCGACTTGCGCACAGGATAAGTCTGGCAGCCGATCGGCAGGCCGAGCGGATCGGCGAATAGATTGTGCGTGCCGGTGAGGGGAGCCGAAGCAGCTCCTCCCATGAGAAAAATTCTGCGATTCATCGTGTTCATGATCTCTCGTAAAGCGACGGAAAAGACTATAGCACTGCGGGAGAACTACCTGTGGCGCCGCTCGCTGTAGCTTGGGCGCAGGCGGAGGCGGACAGGGTACGATCAAGACTTACCAAGCCGTAGAACAATAACCCTGCACCGGCAGGATAGAAGAAGTTTCATGAAAAAGAATCAGATCGGAACCGCAGCTAAGGCCACAGCCTCATCTCCTATCACCGGGAGGATGGAGTCGAACACTCCCTTCACGCGGCGTGAAATGCTGGAATTGACCGGCATGGCCGGACTCGCTACTTTCACCGGTATCGCCCCAGATGCTGTCGCGCAGACTGCGCAAAAGCGGCCTCGCATCGCCTGCCTCGTCAGCTATTGGGGTCTCCCAACCTCCCATGCGGACTGGATTGTAAACAAACTGCTAGATGGCTATTGGTGGCAGGGCGCCCACACTCCTTCACGGGTGGAGGTGGTGTCCGTGTACATCCATCAGCTTGATACGAGCCTGCTGGGACAGAAAGTATGCAAAGCGAAGAACATTCCAATCTTCAAAACAGTTGAGTGAAGCCGTCACGCTTGGCGGCAAGGAACTCGCTGTGGATGGTGTTGTCATCGTTGCAGAGCACGGGAATTATCCAACCGATCTCAAGGGACACTGGCTTTTGCCGCGCTGGTGGATCTACCAGCAGGTCATCCAGGTTTTCGAGCAGAGCAAACGCTCGGTGCCTGTGTTTAACGACAAGCACCTCTCCTACAACTGGGACGACGCCAAGTGGATGTTCGACAAATCGCGTGAACTGAACTTCCCTTTGACTGGGGGTTCCTCCATACCGACTTACTTCCGCAAGCCCGAGATCGAACTCGCGATCGATACCCCCATCAAGAACTCCATCGTGGTTGGAGGCACTGCAGATGAGGGAGCCATCTTCCATTGCATTGACGTTCTCCAGGCCTTTGTTGATCGCCGAAAGGGCGGTGAGACAGGCGTCAAGTCGGTGCAGTCTATCCGAGGACCCGAAACATGGGCGTGGGTCGAACGCAATGCTTGGGCCGGCAACCTGCTTGAAGCAGTGCGAAAAAGATTCGACCTGAAGCCGGGACATCTTCGAGGAAGGCCGGAAGCCAAACGTCTGCGTTGTAGAGTACAACGACGGAAGCAAAGCGGCCGTCATTTCGGGCAGGGGTGTGGGCTGGACTTACGCCGGCGAAATCGAAGGGCAGAAAGATCCGACGATTGTCTCGATGCTTGGCTTGGCCCGGCCCCATCTCGCAGTACCACGCTGCGAACGCACACGAGCACTGGATCATCGAAATGATGCTGACGAGAAAAGAACCGTTTAACGCGGAGCGGCTGCTTCTGTCCACCGGTATCGTTAACCACTACATGGAATCGAATTGGGAGAACGGCCGTTACTCTGCAGTCGGACGCCGCATCGAGACTCCGTTCCTGAACATGAGGTATCGCTCGACACACGGACCTCTCTTCGAATCCGGGCAGAGGCCGCCAAATACTCCCTACATACGGGGTTTTGAGTCGTAGGCGCCTGCTCCCTGAAGGTTTGGCTTTAGCCTTTTTCCCAACTTAGTCCCAAACGCCAGAGGAGAGCGAGCGAGAGAAATTGAGTAATCTATAGCAGTAGAGTGGTTGGCTGTTATAAGGCCATGAAGTTCGACACCACCTGTTGTTTATTGAAACAAGGGGCTTATCGCGATTTCACCGATGAACCATGAGGGAATCTACCCTGAAGCGAGGGTGAAGCGCCGGTGCTCTAACAGCGGCTTTTCTTCAACGACGCATTAAGCGATAGACTACTAGGATTTCTTTAGCTATTCGCCGCCGCCCCGCCGATAAGCTTTCCGGCACGTGTGTGCCACCGCAGACCGGCAGCCATCTCCTTCCGCCCTAACCGGCGTGGTGGCTGCCGGTCTTTCATCCCGCTACTGAACCGTTGGCGGCAGCGGCTCGATCGTCTCGCCACACTGCTGGCACTGAAAGAATTCGATCTCTCAGCGTACCCGCCGGGCACGATAATCGTCGCACGTCGACTGGTCACCCGTCGAGCCTCTTTAAGCCTTTCGATCAAGGGAGATAATGGTCCGAATTGGCGCGAGCTCGCCGATCGCGAAGAACAGCTCGGAACCGGCCATGCCCTCCCCGATCGAGGCGTTTTGTTTCTAAAAAAACGCTGTTTCTTCGCTATTCTCATTCGCGTGTATTGCGTCCATTCGTGGCTCCATCCGATAGCCGGATCACTGTTGTCATATAATCACACCGTTATCAGCACCTGACCCATGAGATACCTATGCGCTTGCGCATGTGGAACGCTATTGAGCTTTGCCGTCATCCGCAGAGCGTCGCCCCCGTACTCTACATGGAGCGACTACTCTGGCGCGGCCGATTCCATGCAATACTCGGCGCTCAAGCAGATCAACAAGACCAATGTGCATAAACTCTCCCTTGTCTGGTCGCATCCGGCGCCCGGCCCGACTGGCAGATTTTCATTCAGTCCGTTGATCGTCGACAATGTGATGTATCTCGTCGGAAAACAGGGCGCGATCGAAGCGCTCGACGCCGCGACCGGACGCCAGATCTGGTCTCACCGAACCGAAGCCACTCCCACCAACCGCGGCTTCAACTATTGGGAGAGTAAGGATCGCGCCGACCGCAGGCTCATCTTCGCCGTCAACAACTATCTGCAAGAGATCAACGCCCGCACTGGCGTCACGATCAATACCTTTGGCAACGATGGCCGCGTCGACCTGAAACAAGGTCTCGGGCGCGATCCGAAGACGATCGACACGATTCAGTCCGGAACGCCGGGCCGCGTTTTCGAAAACTCGATCATCATGGGCTCCGCTCCGGGCGAAATGTACGGCTCCGCTCCGGGCGACATTCGCGCCTACGACGTCCATACCGGCAAGTTGCTGTGGACCTTCCACACCATTCCTCATCCCAGTGAATATGGATACGAAACTTGGCCCAAAGACGCCTGGACGTACAGCGGCGGCGTGAACGCCTGGGGTGAAATCTCGGTCGACGAGAAACGCGGCATCGGCTACTTCCCTCTCGGCTCGCCCACCTACGATCTCTATGGAGCCGACCGCATCGGGCAGAACCTGTTTGGCGATTGCCTGCTCGCACTCGATCTCCACACCGGCAAGCGGCTATGGCACTTCCAGTTCGTGCATCACGATCTCTGGGATTACGATCCCACGACCGCCCCGAAACTTCTCACCGTGCAGCACGATGGAAAGCCTGTGGATGTGGTCGCGCAGCCGACGAAATTTGGATTTTTATACGTCTTCAATCGCGTCACCGGCGAACCGCTGTGGCCGATCGAAGAACGGCCGGTGCCGAAAAGCGATATGCCCGGAGAACAGTCTTGGCCTACCCAACCCTTCCCGACGAAGCCCCCTCCGTTCGCGCGCCAGAAATTTACCGTCGCCGAAATCAATCCATACGTGGACGAAGCCGAACAAGCGCGCCTGCGCGATATTCTGGTCAACGCGCGCAACGAGGGCATCTTCACTCCCCCCACCAGCACGCGCAATCAAATTGCAGTGCCGGGCGAAAATGGCGGCGCCAATTGGGGCAGCGCCGCAGGCGACCCCGAAACCGGAATGTTGTACGTGCGCTCCTTCGACGCACCCACTATTCACAAGTTGACCGAGACACAGCCCGTGCGCAGATTCCCCGGCGAGACGCAAGAACAGCAGGGACTCGCCCTCTACACCCGGAACTGCATGCCGTGTCATGGCGCGGACCGCGCCCGCATTACCTTCCCCAAAGAAATAGGTCCGGATGCATTCAAGAGCACCGTCCGCAATGGAAAAGGCGAGATGCCGCCCTTTTCCGAAGCGACGATCACCGCTGCCAATTTGGAAGGGTTGATGGCTTATCTCGTGAATCCGGCAGCCGGAGTGGCGCCCGCACCGCCCGGCGAGGAAACGGAACGCCGCACCCGCAAGACTCCTGAGCACCCGCCCGTGCCTCCGCCGCCTCCCGGTCAAACTCGTTACTATGGCCCATTTGGAAACACGCTCTATGCCGACAATGGTCTTGTTGCCATGGGTCCACCCTGGTCGCAACTCACCGCTTACGACCTCAACGAAGGCACAATCAAATGGAAGATCCCGCTCGGGACCACTCCTGGGCTTGCCGCCAGAGGACTTACAAATACAGGCAGTTCCAAATTCACCCGTAACGGTCCCGTCGTCACGGCCGGAGGGCTCATCTTCCTCGGATCGGGGCCCGACCGGATGGTCCACGCCTACGACAAAGAGACCGCCAAGCTACTGTGGGAAACGGAGCTGGATGCAAACCCGGACGGCATTCCATCCGTTTATGAGGTGCGCGGCCGTCAATATGTCGCCTTCTTCGCGGCATCCGATGGCGAAAAGGAATCGTTCGTGTTCAAGGCCGGAAAGCCAGGCGCTCAGGGCTATTACGTATTTGCGGTGGAATAAAAGGGATTATAAGAATATGTCTACTGCCGAGACCGCCGCGCATAGCAAGCATAGCGTTGCCGATTCTGACAGAGCCTACTTACTGGATTGTCTCAAGAAAATCATCCATATAAGAGCCTTCGAGCAATGTGCGCTCGCGGCCAGCCAGACGGTTCCGCCCAAAGTTTTAGGATCGATTCATTTGTGCGCCGGGCAGGAAGCTGTTCCGGTTGCCGCCGTCGCAGGGCTTGACTCCGCTGACCAGATCATTTCCACCTATCGCGGACACGGCTGGGCCTTGGCATCGGGATTGCCGTTGCTCGAAGTGTTCGGCGAAGTATGCCAGCGTAGCATCGGCATCAACGGCGGTCGCGGCGGTTCCGCTTATTTGATGGCGCCGTGGACTCGCTTCATCGGCGAGAATTCGATCGTCGGCGCGGGCGTTCCGATCGCCTGTGGCGTGGCGCAGGCCAATATCGCCGCCGGCAACGGCCGCGTGGTAATTGTGTCGATCGGCGATGGCGCGTTCAATCAAGGCTCGACCCACGAGGGTCTCGCATTTGCCGCGGCGCGCAATCTGCCGGTGCTGATCGTTTGCGAAAACAATGGCTGGTCGGAGCTGACACCCACTTCGCAGACATTCAAAATCGCGCGCATCGCGCAGCGTGCCTCCGGCTATGGCATGCCGGGCGTGACTATCGACGGCACGGATCCGATCGCGATCCGCGACACAATCCGGCACGCTGCCGACCGCGCGCGCGGCGGCGGTGGCCCGGCCTTGATCGAGTGCCGCGTACCGCGCTTGTGGGGGCATTACAACCGCGACATCGAGCATTACCGCTCGAAGGAAGATCGTCAGAGCGCGGCGGAACGCGATCCTATCGTCTTGCTCTCCAAGAGGCTTGCGATTGACGAACAGGAGCTCGACAATCTGATCTCGAGCGCCAAATCCGAAATGGACCTCGTGCTGGAGAAGGTTCTCAATTCTCCGCTTCCCGACGCGTCCACGGCGCTCCATCATGTGTGGGCGCCCATCGCGCCTGCCACACCCGCCGAGACATCGGAAGCTGACGAGCCGCGCACCATGACCTATATCCAGGCGGTCAACGAAGCGCTCACGCGCGAGCTCGAGACGCGGCCGGAAGTAATGGTCTATGGAGAGGATGTCGGGCAAGCGGGCGGGATTTTCGGCGCCTCACGCAATTTGCTTAAGACGTTCGGAGCCGAGCGGGTTTTCGATACACCCATTTCGGAAAGCGCCATTCTAGGTTCCGCGGTAGGCGCCGCGCTGATGGGCATGAAGCCGATTGTCGAAATCATGTGGGCCGACTTTCTTCTGGTCGCGCTCGATCAGCTCATCAACCAGGCCGCGAATATTCGTTACGTGACCGCGGGCCGCTCGAGCGTCCCTTTGGTTGTTCGCACGCAGCAGGGCGCTACTCCCGGCTCCTGCGCGCAGCATTCGCAAAGCCTCGAAGCATTGCTCGCGCACATCCCCGGATTGAGAATTGCGCTGCCGGCCACGCCGCAAGACGCCTACGACATTCTGCGCTCCGCCGTCGCTTCGCCCGACCCCTGCATCCTGTTTGAAGCCAGAGGACTCTACCAGTCTTCCGGCCCGGTACGGACCTCCCTGCCCATTCAGCCGATCGGAAAGGCGATCGTGAGAAGGCATGGAACTGCTGCCGCAATAGTCACGTGGGGCACAATGCTCGCCGCCGCGATCGAAGCCGCGGATGCCGTCAAGAATGTCGGCGTAATCGACTTGCGCTGGCTTTCGCCGCTCGACGAAGACGCTCTTCGCGATGTCGCGATCGAAGCCGGTGGCCGCGTGGTGGTCGCGCACGAAGCGAACTTGACCGGCGGCTTCGGAGCCGAGATCGTGGCGCGCCTGCACGAATTGCTAGGTGATCGGTTGCCGCTAAAGATAAAGCGCGTCGGATCGCCCAATATCCGCATGCCCGCAGCGCCGGCGCTCGCGCAGCAACTTCTGCCCAATGCGGAGAAGATCGCAGCAGCCGTCCGCGCGATCATGATCTAAATGGACCATTACAACTGGAACCAAGTCCCCGAAGTAGAACTAGGTGCGGGCCTCACCCGGCAGATGATTCACACTTCGCGGATGACGATTCTGCGAGTGCGCTTCAAAAAGGGAGTAGCCTCGCCCGTTCACCAGCACATGCATGAACAGGTGACTATGCTGACCTCCGGCGCCATGCGCTTCGATCTCGCGGGCGTTCCGGTCCTGCTGCACCCCGGCGATTTGCTGCCCATTCCCTCGAATGCGCCGCACGGCGCCGAGGCCTTGGAAGACTCCGTCTTAATCGACGTGTTCACGCCACCCAGAGAAGATTTAATGAGCCAAGATTGATGGCTAAATAATCGCCACGGCTCGCACCGGCGCCGCGGACGCGCCGCGCCACTTGATCGGCAAAACGCTCACTGTAAACGAGTGGTAGGGAGCAGGAATCTCATGCAAATTGCACAGATTCTCGAGATGGTAGTATTCGCGCTCGCGCATCACGCGATGCGCTTCCCAGAATTTCTTACGCTCAAACATCTTCGGGACCGGCGGATCGAAACCGATCGCATCGATTCCCATGACTTTGACGCCGCGATCCAAAATATAGTGGACGGACTCCTTGGTCATTCCGGGATGATCCGTCAGGTAGCTTTTCTCGAACCGCTTCTTCGCCGCATCGGTTCTCAGCAGCACGATATCGAGCGCTTTGATCCGGTATCCGCCTAGCATGCGCTCGGCTTCTTCAATATCGGGGACGGTAATCTCGTCGCCCGCCCCTTTGTGCGTCAGATCGAGAACCACTCCATTGCCGTAGCAGTATTCGAGCGGAATGCCCTCGGCGCGCGGCGCGTCCGGCTTCACGTGTCCCCAGGAATCGATGTGCGTTCCAATGTGATCGCCCGTGACGATCATGCAGTGATTGGTGATTTCATCGATTCCGTATTTGTCGGTACCGATGCTTATTGCCATATCGCGATGCGTTTCCATCTCGACAATGACCGGCTTCGCAACGTTGGGATACGTCATCATCCCCTTGTAGACTTCCATGCTGAGATCGATCAGCTTCATTTTGCGACCCATCCTCCATCGACGTGAATTGATTGACCAGTAAGATAGCTGGCCTCGTCGGATGCAAAAAAGGCGACCACCGTTCCGATCTCGCGCGCTTCACCGGGCCGCCCCAACGAAATTTGCGCGAGAATACCCGGCAGCAGATCGGGCCGCTGCATCACCCAGGCGGTCATGTCCGTATCGATTAGGCCGGGATGGACGCAATTCGCGCGAATTCCGAGCGGCGACATTTCGGCGGAAATGTTGCGCGTCAGCGCCTCAAGACCAAGCTTCGTCGGCGCATAGTGCGTGCGGCCGGGGAGAATTTTGCCCGCTTGGATCGAGCCGATGTTGACGATCACGCCTTTCCGGTTAGCGCCTAACACGCGGCGGCAAAAGACCTGTGAGCAGAGCCACTCGCCGCGTAAATTCACATCGACGAGACGCGTCCATTGCTCGTCCGTCAGTTCGAGAAACGGAACAATTGTCTCGATTCCGGCGTTGTTCACGAGAATATCGAGCGGTCCGAGTTCTTTCCAGGACGTGTCGATCATGGCTTCGACATCCGCACGGCTCGCAACGTCGCCTTTGACCGTAATGGCGCGGCGGCCTCGCGAGCGAACCAATTCGGCGGTTTCGTCCGCTTGTTTAGCATTGGCCACGTAATTCACCGCCACATCGGCGCCTTCTTCGGCCAACACTTCCGCTATGCCGCGGCCTATGCCACGGCTCCCGCCGGTAACCAACGCCGTTTTCCCTTTGAGTTTCATTGCACCTCTTTGGCCTTAGCTGCCACTTCGAGCAAATAGGTCATTAGCTTTTCTCGAGTTGCGGCCTTGGACTCTTCTGTCCAATCGAGGAATCCGCTTCCCGTCTTGAATCCGAGCTTGCCTTCGTTAACTCGTGCTCGCAGCGTATCGCACGGAACGGTAGAGACATTCAGGTGCGGCAGCACGTAATCGTGTATGGCGATTGTCAGATCCAGACCGACCAGATCGGCATTCGCAACCGGGCCAAGCACCGGTAGACGCAGGCCAAAGCTGTTGCTGATAGCGGTATCCACTGTCGCGGCATCGCATATGCCTTCGTCGATCAGCGCGAACGCCTCGCGCCACAGCGCGTGCTGCATTCGATTGGCGATAAAGCCCGGCACATCCTTTTGGACGCGCACGGGCACTTTGCCCGCGCTCTTCATCAAATCGAACACCGCATCCATATACTTTGGCGACGTGAATTCGGTGCGAACTACTTCCACAAGCGGCACCAGAAAGGGAGGCTGATAGAAGTGTGTGCCAACAATGCGGTCGCGGTGAACGGCCTTCGCCCCGATTTCCGTGATGCTCATCACCGAGGTGTTACTGCACAGGATCGTATTGGGGGCGCAGAGGCGGTCGAGTTCGGCGAATAACTCCTGCTTCATCCCGAGATCTTCGGTAATGGCCTCAATCACAACGTCAGCGTTTCGCAAGGCCAGCCCAAGCTCGCTGGTCACGCCGATTCGATCGAGGATGCGAGGGATCTCCGCGCTGTCAATCAGGCGGTAGTCGGCCATGCGCGTCAGATTCGTGCGGATACGGTCTTTAATACTGGAAAGCTTGGCGGCTGTGCGCCCCTGCACCTGGACAGGATGCCCGTGAGCGGCGAACACCTGGGCGATGCCAGGACCCATCATTCCAGCGCCAATGACGGCGATTGTTTTCATCATTTAATGACAACGACGCACATATATGACAGACGATTATACTCGCGCGGCCGCGAGAAGAGCATTGAGATAACGCTCGAAATTCACCTGGAAACGCTCGCTCGGGACGGAGATTCCGAGAACGAATCGACCGCCGAGGCCGCCGACGGGCACCGCGAGACAACGCAAGCCCTCGTGAAATTCTTCTTCATCAACCGCGTATCCGCGAGATCGAATGCGTTTGAATTCTTTGGCCAACTCATCGCGATCGACAATTGTTCTGCGGGTCCTTGGCTCCAGAGTGTGGCTGCCGAGATAGGCGTCACATACGCTCGGCTCGGCGAGTGCCAGCAGCAACTTTCCGGAGGCTCGGGCGTGAGCAAAGCCGCTGTAGCCGTGGGGCACCTGGGCTGCGCCAACCGGAGACCCGCCACGCGCGGTCGCAAGCACGACAATCTCTCCGTCGACCCAACCGCCGGCATAGGCAGTCTCGCCGGTGGCGGCTACGATGGATCGAACCCTAGGCGCGAGATGCTCGGGAGCGCCCAGTTGTGTTTGGAAGCCTTGCGCGATAGAGGCGGCCGCAAGACCCAGCACATATCGATTGTTCTCGTTCTTTCGGATGATTCCGGTCGCTTGCAACGTGTGAATGAGGTGGTAGGTAACCTGGCGCGACAGACTCAGCTGAGCGGTAATTTCTTTGATTTTCAGTCCGTCGCTGCTCTGAGCGATAGCGAGCAGAATCTCTACCGTCCGGAGGGCGGATTGCACTCGCGGCTTCGCTTCTGTTTGCATGGGCTTCTTTCAGTATCTGCTAGCTGCCGCGGGTAATAACGGCCACTCGCCGGGCCAAAAGCTCGACTGCTTCCCAGTCGAATGAAATCCCCGCGCCGGGCTCCTCGCTTGGCTTCAGCTTGCCATCGGCGGGAGCCGGGCAGTCCCGCAGGAGGGAATGCAAAGGGTCGGCGCCGGAGTCTTGCGGAATGATTTCGACCGCTTCGACATTTGGAAAAGCGCATGCCAAGTGGACGTGAAGAGGGGGGAACACATGCGGCAGCACTGTTTTTCCGGCCGCCGCGGCAATGTGAATTGCTTCGATGGCGCCGGTCAAACCGCCGCAGGTGGTGGCGTCCACCCGCAAGATGTCTATGCCGCCCACCAAGTCGGAAAAGGCGCGCGGACCGAACACATCTTCCCCGGCAGCCAAGGGCGTCGTTATCTGGCGCTGCAGTTCGTGAGTCAAGCGCCAGTCGGAGGCGGCGAAGGGGTCTTCGAGAAAATTCAAACCCAATTGGTCGAGATCGCGGCAGAGCCGCTTGGCTTCCGTTAGCGTATTCCAAGTCCAATGAGCATCGGCTCCGATGCGGCCCGGCATTTTTGCGGTCACAGCGGAAGCGTACTCACGATCGAACGATGGATCGTCGCCCTTCAACATGATCTTTACGCGCTGATAGCCCGCGTCGCGAAGACCGCCCACTTCTTCGACAACGTCAGCAATCGAGCGCCGGTCCATGTAGTAGCCGGCGACGACCGTGATCTCCGTTTGTTTGCGTAACCCGCCGAGCAGCCGGAACAGCGGCAGATTCGCCTGCTTACAGGCAATATCCCATAAGGCGATATCCAAGAGACTGAGACCGCGAGTGAGGGCGGCGCGTCCCGGCACATTGAACTGCTCCAAGTTGAACATCAATTCGCGGCGCATGGATACATCACCGCCGAGGACGCGGCGCGCCATCTGGCTCGCGGTTTCGAACAGCGGCGTTCCGCGTGGATAGCCGAGAGCTTCCCCGAAAAGACCGGATTCGGTTTCGATGCGAATGGCAACATAATCGCGCGTTCGTATTTCAACCGGACCCAGACGCAGGACATGCGGAAGGGGCATGGGACATTCGGCAATGAGGACACGCGAGATCTGGCTTTGTGTATCTTTCAAAATCATCGGGTCATGATATAGATATCACAGAATGACAAATTCTCCCTCAACCGGCTTGCCGGGTCTGCGAGGAACGGAGCACGTGGGATTCACGGTGCCCGACTTAGAGGAGGCAACGTCGTTTTTTGTCGACGTGATCGGCTGCGAGTTCGTTTTCGAAATCGGCACTTTCGTCGCCGATGGGGACTGGATGGCGAAGCACTTGAACGTCGATCCTCGCACCATTATGCGAAAGCTGCGTTTCTTTCGCTGCAAGTATGGGCCTAACTTCGAGATCTTTCAGTACGAGGCGCCAGGACAGAAAATCGAGCCGCCTAAAAATAGCGACGTCGGCGGCCATCATCTGGCTTTCTATGTCGACGATTTGGATGCGGCGGTTGCGTACTTAAATGCTAAAGGCGTTCGACTCATGGGTGAACCGACGTCGCGGACGGCGGGACCCAACGCCGGGCAGAGATGGATCTATTTTGCCGCTCCCTGGGGCATGCAGTTCGAGTTAGTCAGTTTTCCGGATGGTAAAGGCTATGAGAAGACGACCCCTCTGCGTCTTTGGCATCCCGCTAAACCTGCGGAGTAGTCTGGTGAGGATCGTTTGGATGCGAGGCCAGCGGATGAACAGTAATACTTAAGTACGGAAAGAGCGGCAATGAGGCGAGCGCTGCATGCAGTTCATCGATGGACGATGCGGCCCATATGCCCCAGTTAGCACGCCGGCCCGGCACGCGCCACAAACGCCGCAGAATTCCGGCCTCAGCCAATTGGCGAGCACGCTCCGCTTCTTTCTTGAGGAGTTCGTCGCCGCTATCGACTTGCGCCGTCACTTCCATATGCACCAGAAAATCCATTGAAATATAATCGCTCCCAGTTTAAAGGTGTATGCGCCCATCTCCATCCGCCCGAGTAATATGAGCTTTATCAAATTGGATCAAACGAGTAAGCTCAGGCGAAGTTCCGAGGATGTAATTCGAAGGGGCTTCGAAATACCCGGAGCGACGCAGTGCCGTTGTCCACGATCGATGAGTCTGATTCGAAACGAGGATATCGGCTTCCAAATCCTCCATCTTCTCAGACGCCAATACCGCTATTCCGGCCTCGTGTCCCGGAACGGCAAGGCAATCGAGTAAGGTGCCCACGGTCATATTGCCAAAATGAGTGCTGCCCGGAATCCGGTGAACCATCGCTGCAGCCCAGCCGACAACTGCTCCGTGGTCTTCAAAGCGCCAGGCAACAAGGTCGCGCTGGCCGATGGGTAGAAAGCTGACCAGATCCTCCGCCTGTCTTCTTCCAAGCAGAGAGTATTCTGGCTGAGCTTTGCTCCACACTGCATCGGCCCAGGTGTCCCAGTGAGATACAGGGCAGGCAGAGAGGCTCGATTTTGAACGCTGCTTGAACGCCCTCACAACCGTCAGTCCGGCCCATGCAACTCCAGTGTTCGCAGCGAGAGACGCTGCAAGCCGCCGCCATCGAGTCGAATTCAACGGCGCGAGGTTTTTGAGAAAAACTCGGACATTGGCGACGCGGAAATAGAATGGCATGGGCTCAACACGCCATTTAAGCGCTTTCAGAAGTCGGGGCCAGGGCTGATTGATGTCTCCCATTCCGAGCGCGAAAAGTTTGGGATTTCGGGAGTGGAGCTTGCTCATCATAATCGCCGCTGCTTGAGCGAACCTGTTGTTCACTCTGCCTTCCGACACAGGGGTTTGGATGTTTGTGACGATCGAAGTTTCGCCCGACAACCAGAATGGATGGTGCTGCAGGAGCGCTCCGCCGCGAACATTTTCGCCGTCCAGAAGCAAAACCTGCTCTTTTCTCATCTGGGGCGCCAACGGTTTCGCCGCTGCGCAGCCGGTCTCATTGAAAAGATATCCTTCTTCCATGTTCCCGGCTCGTAGTCTGCTATTCAGCGCTTTGACAGCTGGAATCAAGGACTCATCGAACTGTGCCAACTGCCATGCCATCTCTGTTCATAAAGAGAGATCGACAGATCGTTGGGATATCTTTACCCAGAAGTGAGCTGACAATGAGTTTTTATGTTCGCTTTGGGCTGCGCATATATGATTGAGAGTTAAATGGACTATTCGAGTTTCGGGCTGCGCGACAAAATCGCGATCGTAACCGGCGCTTCCCAAGGCATAGGCCGAGCGGTTGCGATTGGTTTGGCAACCGCCGGAGCGCACGTGGTGTTGGCAAAGCATCCGGACGGACGGAGCGACGCAATAAACGAGGTAAAGGCCGAGATCGAAGCGCTGGGGCGGAAGGCGATCATCGTGCCGACCGATGTATCGGATGTTGCGCAGGTGCGAGCCATGGTCGATCGGGCGAAGGAAACCTTTGGCCGCGTGGACATATTAGTGAACAATGCGGGCTGGACCGGCACAACGCTTGCTCTTGACGTGACCGAGGAAGAATTCGATAAGACCATGGCCTCGTCCTTGAAGAGCGTATTTTTTGCATGCCAGGCGGCGGCGCGCGTCATGATTCCGCAAGGCGGCGGCAGGATCGTCAATATAGGTTCCAACTTCGGGGAGATTGCCTTCAAGATGCGCTCCGTGTATGCGGCGGCAAAGGCGGGCGTGCACCATCTTTCCCGCGCGCTCTCGCTCGAATGGGCGAAGGACGGTGTGGTCGTAAATGTGGTGGCGCCCTGCATCACGGAAACTGCTTCCAGGAAAAACATTTTGGAGCGGCCCGGCTACAAGGAATGGGCTACCAAGGAAATGATTCCACGCGGCCGCTGGAATCAACCGGAGGACCTGGTAGGCGCGGTTCTCTTTCTTTCGAGCCACATGGCGGACATGGTGGTAGGTCACGTATTGATGGTTGACGGCGGCTGGACACTCCATTAGGTCGGTTTAGGCGAAACATTAGCGCTAAAGGACGCGTCCACCTTTACACTATGAGAGTTCGCCACGCTGTTATTCCGTTGCTTTCCGCCGTTCTCCTTTTTGCTCAGGGAATCACGGGTGTTATTTCGGGAACAATTTCCGATCCGAGCAAAGCGCCCATCAGCGGCGCCACGGTCACGATCGTCAATGCCGACACCGGAGTGACGGTTTGGACCGGCCAAACGAACGCGAGCGGAGTCTATCGCGCGCCCAGTGTTCCGGCCGGCCGTTTCAACGTGGCCGCCCAAGCCAACGGTTTCAAGCGGCAACAGGTTTCGGGCGTCCAGCTTACCGTCGATCAACGCGCCGATATTAGCCTGACCTTACAAATTGGCCAGATTGCCGAGACGGTGACCGTGGAAGGGTCGGCCGAGGGACAGCTTTCGACCGACACGTCTTCGCTCGGCAATACGATTACGCCATCGCAAGTGGAGAATCTGCCCTTACCGAGCCGGAACGTTTTGAATCTGCTAGCGCTTACGCCAGGAGCCTCCTTCGGCGGTGACATCAGCACGCAGGGCGGAGTCAATTCGGCGCAGCTTTCCTTTAATGGAAGCCGGACACTGAATAGCGAGTTCCTGATCGATGGGCTTTCGGTTGTCACAGGCTCGACGGGCGCCCCGCAGACGTTGCCGCCGGCTGATTCCATTCGCGAGTTTAAGGTGCTTTCTTCTTCCTACTCTGCCGAATATGGCCGGACTTCGGGTGGGATCGTTACTCTTATCACCAGCGGCGGGACGAATCAACATCATGGCGCAGCCTATGGATACTTCCGCAACGAGGATCTGGACGCGAACAACTACTTCAATAACAGGCGCGGCGATCCGCGCTCGGAAGACCGTTACAATCTGTTCGGAGGAAAGCTCGGCGGCCCGCTTTCGATTCCCAAACTGTACGATGCGAAGAACCGCACGTTCTTTTTTATTAATTACGAAGGCCTAAGACAGGCACAGCCATATTCGAACACCTCGAGTGTTCCCAGCGGGGCGTATATGCATGGAGATTTTTCGGCTTCTCCAACGGCGGTCTACGACCCTTTGAGCAAAAAGCCATTTGCCGGCAACATCATTCCGGCTACGCGGATCGATTCGGCGGCACAGAAGATTCTAGGCTTCGTACCGGCGCCGAATTCGGCCGGCACTTACAACGCAGCCGATAACCTCTCCACCAATAACTATGTTTCCGTTGGTTCCAGTCATCCGACTACGAACACCGGCATCCTGCGCGTGGACGAGGCGCTCTCCGCTAATAGCCGCCTGTTCGGAACGTTCGTTCACTTCAATAATTACTCTCCCATCCAGCCAATATTTCCTGGCAGCCCGTTAGAAAACGCAGCGGGCGATAGCCAGACGACGGGCTACGAATCCACGCTCGGTTATACACAGACGTTCAGTCCGACATTGATCATGGAGCTTCGTTTTGGCTTTTTCCGCAATAACTCGGAATTCGTTCCGCCGAGCGCCGGTATCGATGTTCCTGGAACGCTCGGGATCGCAACGGCGTACGGGAATGCGGCTCCGGTATTCAATATCAATGGCTACTCACAACTGGGCACCAACAGCAATACGCAACGCACTCAGATCGATAATAATTATCAAACGATCGGCTCACTGAGCAAGTCCCTCGGAAATCATCTGATTCAATTCGGCGGCGAGCTTCGCAAAAATCAATTTGACGATCAAAATCCGACTGGAGACGTATTTGGAACCTATACTTTCGATGGTTCCATTACATCGGCCAAAAACGCCGCGAACGATCCCATTAATTCGCTGGCCGATTTTCTTTTGGGTGACATTAAGACCAGCTCGTACTCGCTTGCGCAGCCGCTTATCGGGCGGCGTAACTACAACCTGGGTTTCTTTGTGCAGGACGATTGGAAGATCAGGCCGAATCTCACGTTGAATCTCGGCCTGCGCTGGGAATACGAATCTCCGGTTTACACGGCGAATAACGAATATTCGCGCGTCGATTTCACCACGGGCCAAGTGCTTTTTGCCGGCAAGAACGCATCCAGAACCCTGAATTTGAACGGCGACAAATTGAACTTTGGACCTAGGATCGGATTAGCATATAGCGCCACTCCGAAGACTGTTGTTCGCTCGGGGTTCGGCATTTTCTATAGCCAACTTTTCTCGCTGCTGGGCGGGCAGGTTCTGTTCCCCGGTTATACCGTCTCGCAAACATTTCCAAATCTTGGAACCGGAATTCCTCAGCCGTTCGCGCTGCATCAGGGCTCGCCGCTGGTGGTTACGAACGACGTGCAGAATCCGCAGGCGAACATCGCACAGTTCAGCAGCCCCTCGAATCCATTGACGTTCCCGTCTTACGCCGGCTTTGCCCAAGCCAGTCCGCTGCCCTATGCCGAGGAGTGGAATTTCGGAATCCAGCAAGAGATCGCGAAAGGAACGATTGTCGATGTAAACTATGTCGGCTCGCACGGAGTGCACCTGGCGGTAAACCAGCCGACTAACACTGTGCCTTACGATCCAACGATCGACACGGCTGTCGCGAAAGCAAACACGACGCTGGCAACCCAACTTGCGCGGCCTTATTCGGCGCTCAGCAGCTTCAACTCACTTAATATGATGGGCAGTTCCAGTTACAACGCGCTGCAAACGAGTGTCCGGCGCCAGTATGGCGACAGCCTTACGTTTGCCGCGAATTACGTCTGGTCGAAATCGATCGACAATGCCAGCGGGCTCTACAGCTTCTCGCAACCCTCCGGCCTAAATCTGGGGCAATTTCCCAATCAATTCCTGAATCTGAATAGAGGACTAAGTGAATTCGACCGGCCGCATGTTTTCACGGCCGCGATTCAGTACAAGACCAAAGGTAATCGCTGGGTACGCAATTTCGAGATCTATCCCATGCTGACGGCGCAAAGCGGGCTGCCGCTCTACATCGGGCAGACGAATACGAATCCGGCGCAGAACGGAACGAACCAGCAACGGCCGAACGTTATCGATTCATCCGTAAGTCTGTATACGCCGGAGGTTCCGCGTGGGACCGGGGTTCAATATCTCTCGCCTGTGAGCGCACCCAATTTCCCGCTCGCACCGACAGGGCCATTTTTCGTGGGCTCCGGCTCGACGCGGACGCTTGTACTGCCTACCGAGATCGGCAACCTGGGCAGAAATGTGTTTCGGTCTCCGGGTCAGTTGGATCTCAACATTTCGGTGGGCAGATCGTTTCATATCGCCGAGAGTTTGCGGTTCACGATTCGAGCCGAAGCGTACAACGCATTGAATCATACGAATTTTCAAGCGCCCAGCTCGACGCTAGCGCTGACATCCAATTCGGCCGGGCAACCGATTTGGAATTCGCCGAATTTCGGGCTGATCACGGCCGCCAACCAAGCGCGCTTTTTGCAGATGGTGGCGCGGTTTGATTTTTAGCGGCAGGCACTTCCTTCGGGCAGCGGTCTTTGTTTGTGCGCTGCCGCTGCTATGTGAACCACAGCTTCTTCTCGGGCCGAGTGACTTTGCGCGTATGCAACAGACGGCGGCGGAACAGCCTTGGGCCAGTCACGTGGTCGAGCAGTTGATTCAGGAGGCGGATGACTGGCCCGCGCAGCATACGCGCAAGTACGGTCTTTCGGCATGGGCATTACCGAAGGAAGGCGCTGGTTGGTCGCACGACTATGTGTGTCCGGTTCATGGAGTACGGCTGCGGCAGGAAGGCGCGAAGAATATCTGTCCGGTCGATGGCAAGGATTATCACGGATGGCCGATCGACAACGTCGTTTACATGATGCGGAACGACGATAATGCCCGCGAGGCGCGCGATCTGGGGCTTGCCTATTGTTTGACGCACAAGGCCGAGTACGCGCAGAAAGTAGACCGGATCCTCAACGCGTACTCCGATCTGTACCCGACACTTCCGATCCACGACAACGCCAATCACCTGAATACCAAGCGGGGAGCGCGGGTGATGTCGCAGACGCTTTCGGAAGCGAAGTGGATCGTGCCGCTGATTTTCGGATATGACCTGGTCCGCGACGCCATTCCGGCGAATGACCGGGCGCGATTCGAATCGAGCGTGCTGCGCAATGCCGCTGCGGTGATTTCTAGAAATGAAATGGGCACGAGCAATTGGCAGAGCTGGCACAATGCTGCGCTGCTTGCCATCGGATTGGAGGTTGACGACCGGGCGCTGGTAGATCTGGCGATTGATGGAAAGAGCGGATTCAATTTCCAAATGCGCGAGAGCATTACGCCGGATGGCCCATGGCTCGAAGGATCATGGGGATATCATTTCTTCGCACTGGAGCCGCTGTTGCTAACGCGCGAGATGGCGGTCCAAGCGGGCATTTCGGCGCCGGATGCGGCGGCGCTGAAGCGGATGTTCGATGCGCCGATCCATTGCGTATTTCCGGACGGCACGCTTCCGAGTTTCAATGATACGGGGCTTATGAAGCTCTCTTCGGAAGCGCCGGATTACGAAATTGGGTATGCGATCTTTCACGATCCGCTGTATCTGACTGTTCTGTACGATGCGCCGCGCGGATTGAACGCGCTGCTTTGGGGAGTTCCGAAACTTCCCGCGGCCGAAACGCCGGTTCTCGACAGCGAAGTTCTGCCGAATGCAGGCGTGGCGACGCTGCGGGTGCGCGGCAGCGATCATACACTTGCTCTGAAATTCGGCCCACACGGAGGCGGACATGGCCACTTCGACAAGCTGACGTTTATCAGCTATGCGAACGGAAAGCACCTCGCCGTGGATCCGGGAACGCAGGCGTATGGCGCTAAGACGCATACTACATGGGACAAGATGACGGTCGCTCACAACACGGTGGCGGTGGATGGGCATGGGCAGGCCGCGGCAACTGGCAAGTTGCTCGAGTGGTATCCGCTGCCGCACGTGACCGCGATTCGCGCGTCCGCCGGGCCGGTCTATCCTGGCATCGAATTCGATCGGACACTCGTACAAACTGGCGAGTACACGCTGGACTTTGCGACGCTGCACGCCTCGGACGGACGGGCGCATCAATTTGACTGGTTCTATCACAATTTCGGGACTGAGGCTTCGAGCTTGGCATGGAAGCCGTATGCCGGGCTGCCGCGAACGGACGGTTATCAACACCTCACAAACAATGTAGCGGCGGAGACATCGGCTCCGTGGAGCGCTACCTTTGCGCAGCCGGGTTCGAATCTGAAACTCAACATGCTGGGGCAGACGGATACGACCGTTGTCAGCGGACAGGGCCTTGGGCCGGATCTGCGCGTTCCGGTGCCCTTTGAAATGGCGCGGCGCATGGCCCAAGACACGAGCTATGTGGCGCTGTATGAACCTTACATAAACACGCCCGAGCTGATACGTTTCGAGCAGCCGAGCACCGGCCATTTTATTGTTCAGATGCCCGGCTTCACGGACGAGTTGACGATTGAGCCAGGGACTTTCACGCTTCTGCGAAAGAAGGGCAGCGCGGTTTTGCGGCTTGCCACGTCCGGTTCAACGCGAAATGACTTACTGGAAAGCTCCGGAAACTTTCCTGTTGAAGTGGACTGGTCTTTGGATGGCAAAAATGTCGATGTGTCTACGAACGCAAGGCAAACGGGTTGGATTCGCTTTCTTGCGCCGCATGCCGAGATTGTGCATTTGAACGGGAAAGCGGTTGGCAGTCAGCCGAATGGGAAATTCCGCCGGATCAGTTGGTAACCCCGGAGATTGGCTCGGGAGTGGCGGCTCCATCGGCCCTTGGATCGGAGCCCGCGTAGTTTGTTCCGGTTTTCGAGTCGTGCAAGATGGCTTGGCCACGGCCCATCTCCAGCGTGAAGCCCCGGCGAATGCGAATCTCGTGGCCCCATTCGGAAAGCTGCTGCAGTGTGGCGAGAGGAACGCGCTGCTCGATGGAGACATCGCATCCACTAGCGGAGCCTTTTGTCCAGCGCGCAGTTTCCAGAGCTTCCTGGACGTTCATACCGTAATCGACGATGTCGGATACAAACTGCGCGTGCGCGAGCGGCTGGTTGGGGCCACCCATGATGCCGAAGCCTATATGCGAATCGCCGCGCTCCATGAATGCCGGAATGATGGTGTGGAACGGGCGCTTGCCGCCGGCGAGAACATTGGGATGGCCGGGCTCGAGCGTGAAGCCAAAGCCGCGATTCTGGAGAACAAATCCCATTCCGTCGACTGCCACTCCGGAGCCGAACGCTAACGACACACTCTGAATCCAGCTCACCATGTTGCCGGCGCGGTCGACGACGGTGAGATAAGTTGTGTCTCCGTTTACGGGCCGGCCCGCGGCTACATCACAGTTCGCTTTGTGCGGATCGATCAGGGCAGCTCGCTTGCGCGCGTATTCTTTCGAGAGCAGGGCCGCGACGGGCACATCTGTAAAGTGCGGATCTGCGTCGTAGCGGTATAAATCGGAATACGCCAGCTTCATGGCTTCGATTCGTTTGTGCATTTCCGCGGCATCGAGCGGCGAACCAATTGGAACCCCAGGCTTTGCGGGAACGGCCTCCATGATGTTCAGCATCTCGAGGGCAGCCATCCCCTGCCCGTTAGGCGGCAGCTCATAAATTTTCCATCCGCGGTAATCGATCGAGACCGGCGTGACCCATTCTGACGAGAAAGAAGCCAAATCTTCGGCAGTCATGGTTCCGCCCTGGCGGCGAGACGTGCTGAGGATCGCTTGAGCGATTTCACCTTTATAGAAGGCATCGCGGCCCTGGTCCGCAATCAGGCGAAGCGCCTTCGCCATGCCCGGATTGCGGAAAATCTGGCCGACCTGGGGAGGCTTTCCTCCGGGGAGAAACACGCGCTCGGATTCCTGGCCTGGCTGGAGCTTGTCGAGAGTAATTGGATCGGTCCACGATCCTTGAATGATTTCGGTGACGGGGAAGCCTTGTTCGGCATATAGAATGGCCGCTTGAAAAAGATCTTTCCAGGGCAGCTTGCCGTAGCGCTTATGCATTTGCGCCCAGCCATCGACCGCGCCCGGCACGGTTACGCTATGAATGCCTTTGGTGGGCATCTTCTGATAACCGGCTTTGCGCAGGAACTCCGGCGTGAGCGCTTTGGGCGCGGGTCCGGAAGCGTTCAGGCCGGTCAACTTACCGGTGGCGGCGTCCCAGTAAAGGCAGAACATGTCGCCGCCGGGACCGTCCATCATCGGCTCGGTAACCGCGAGCACTGCATTCGCCGCAATTGCCGCGTCCACGGCTGAACCTCCGCGCGCGAGAATCGCCGCGCCGGTTTCAGAGGCCAGGGCTTGACTGGTGGCGACAATGCCTTGTTGGCTGATCACCATGGATCGCCCGTAGTTACGGCCTTGCGCGGGGAGCAGCGCCGCCAACAGGAGGTAGAGAAGGAGCGGCCTTAATTGCTGGGTAGAGTAAACGCATAGAGACTATCGCCGAGGCGAATTGTTTTATTATTCCGCGGACGTTGGTATGGCAGAGAATACGATTATTATGCTCCCGCTAATCTCGAATGTCCCTCCGGGAGGTGATGCAGCATGCTTACTGTTGCCAGCGCGATAATAGCGGCCGGCGCTACGCTAGTTACCGATCACACGAATTACAATGCCGGAAGTGAAGTGCGCCTCCACTTGCAGCCGGGCGCGAACGGCCGCGCGTCCATCCGCTACGCGGGTGAGGAGGCAGTAATCGAGAAAGACATCGCCGTGAGCGGATCCGGCTACGTTCATTTGTGGAATATTCCTTGGGAGGCGCGCACCGGCCGCTATCAGGTGGATTTCACGCCATCAATGGGCGGCCCCATCCAGGACGCGACCTCGTTCGCAGTCCACAGGCAACTTGCAAAAGTCCTATCCGTGGATCTCGATAAAACCTTCTACACGTCTGGCGACAGTGTAAATCCCCGCATTGTCATCCGCAATGTTTCCAACCGGAAGCTCCAGAATCTACAGCTCGAATTTGAACCGTACACCTATCCCTGGATCGCGCCCGCGCCTGACGAGCAGCCCATTTGGAAGAAAATCGTCGCCCGGTCGCTTTCGCTCATGCCCGGGGAGCAGAGGGAGTTTGAGGTAGAGAATGCCGCCACGGTGCAGGCCGGGAAAGAGCCGGCGGTGATCTATTATTCGGTCGTGATCCGAGACAGCCGCGATCCGGAACGCATTTACGATCTGGCTTTCGCGCCGGCGGCATTTGCTAAGCCGCCAAATACTTCGTTCCCGAAGCAGTATCCATTCTTATATCTGTATGGGCATCTCCGCGACGTGCCGCGATCGGAGACATACAGGCATTTTTATCCGCCGCGCTCTGTTTCCGGCTCCATTGAATTTGACACCAGGCACACGATGTTTCCCACAGGCGTGTCGCCGCTAATTCCATTTTCCGTGAACGAGCCGGCGAGCTTACCAGTGGCTTTGTGGGCGCGGGTCGTTACTTCAGATGGCAAAGAGATAGACAAGCAGAACCTTGGGGGCCAACATATCCTGCATCTCAAGCCTCTTGCGCCGGGAAACTATACAGCGATCGTGTCAATAGAAACGGCGGCGGGAGCGGTAGTGGCACGCAATCAACTCGAATTCGCTGTGAATCCATTGCCGAAATCGATTTTGGTGTTTTGCGCCCACCAGGATGACGACACCGCTCATCCCGGGTTGATTCGCGCGGCGGTGGAAAACCATATTCCCATCCACTTCGTTTATTTTACGAGCGGGGATGCGGGCGGCTGCGATCGTTTCTACATGCATTCCTGCGACGCGGAACGGGCCCTCGATTTTGGCGAAGTTCGCATGGAGGAAGCGCGAGCGTCGCTGGGCCATATGGGCGTTCGTCGCGAAAACATCTCGTTTCTAGGTCTGCCGGATGGCGGATTGGAGCAGATCTGGGATCATCATCGCGAGGCCGGCAATCCGTATCTTTCGGTGCTTCTCGCGAGCGACCATGCGCCCTATAGCGAGGCAGCGATTCCGAATCTGCCCTACGCGCGTGAATCCGTCATCGCCGCGGCCAAGCAGTTCATCGAGCGGTTCAAGCCGGACATGATCGTTACCGGCCATCCCGATGAGCGGCACGTTGACCACAGAACCAATAACTGGATCGTAGTGAAAGCCATGCAGCAGTTGCTGCGCGCCGGTGCGATCTCGCGCGACACGAAGCTGGTAGTGGATGCGGTGTACGGGCCGGCTCCGGCGAAGCGCGCCCCTTATCGTTATGAAAAGCAGACGCTGTATGTTTCGGGCGAGGCCGCGCGCCTTGGCCAGGAAGCTACGTGGTATTACCAATCGCAGGACGGGAATCACGAGCAAGCGAATATGGTTGATTTTGGTAAGTTGCCCCGCGAGGAGCCGTATCCGCATTTCCGCATCCTCGATTGGCCAGGCCACGAAGGTTGGAACGAAGGGCGATAAAGTTTAGACCACGCTGCGATGCTGCACGGTTTCCTTCGACGCAAGTGAAAACCGCGGCTCTATTGGCGGAGAAGAAGCGCCCGTGACTCTCGCGGCAACATACTCGCCAATAGCGGGACCATGCTTAAACCCATGGCCAGATCCGCCGCCGGCGATCCAAACGTTGTCGAAGGCCGGATGACGGTCGATGAGAAAATCGCCATTCGACGTGTTCTCGTATTGGCAGACGCGAGAATCGACGATCGGTGCGGCGCGAAGCGCCGGGAAACGCTCGGCAACGTAAGCCCGCGCCGCGCCAATCTTGTCCGCGCTCACCACGCGGTTTCCGGAATCCGGATCAAAAGCCGGTCCATGATTGTCGAACGCAAGTTTGAATCCGCGGCGCTCGAGATCCGGAAAGCCGTACATACCGCGGTTGTCCTCAAAATCGATCCAGACTGGCATCTGCGGCGGTTCGAAACGGCGGTCGCCGGCCGGCATACCAAAGAAAAATACTTCCTGCCGCGTGGGAAAGATGCGTTGTTGGAGCACGTCCGGAAAAACTTTGCCGAGCCATGGCCCACAGGCGAAGACAAACGCATCCGCGGCGATAGATTCACCGTCTGACGTGGTAATGCGATCCAGCCGTCCATGGCCGCCGGGCGGGCGAACGGATGCAAGCCGGTACGCGCCTCCTCGTGCGATAAAGACTTCGAGCAGCAACTCGACCGCTTGCCGTGCCATCAATGCGCCGCTCTCCGGCTCTAAAATCGCAACGGTTCCGGACGTAGTATGGATTTGCGGATAGAGCCGCGCGAGATCGCCCGCCGAAAGATCGCGAAACGGGACTTGGGCTTTGCGGAGCGTTTCCCGGCTCTGTGCGGCATAGCGATTGGCGGGTTTCGATATCCACAATACGCCGGTGCGATGAAAAAGCTCGCGGCCCGTCTCGCGAAAGAAACCGGACCAAAGCGCAAGCGAGCGCTTCGCCATCCGCGTGTAGATTTCGTCAGCTCCGTAGCCGCATCGGATGATGCGCGACTCGCCTCCCGAACTGGCCCGGCTGCTTGCCGCGCCGTATTGGTCGAGCAGGACGACCTTATGTCCCGCGGAGAGTAGCTGGAAGGCCGTCCAGGTTCCGAAAACGCCCGCCCCAACAACAACGTAGGTGCATGGATCGTCCGCGCATGGCGCGAGCGCCGCGGCCGCAAGCGATTCGCCGAACTCACGGCGGCTCATAGCAGGCGTTTCCAAACTGTTTAAAACATCAGCCTCAAGCTGACCTGAATGTTGCGTGGATCGTTGCGCGTGTTAGTGATCAATCCAAGATTTCCGCAGTCCAGGCAATTACCGATACCACTCGAGCCACCGTAAAATTCTCCACCGTAAATCGGATGGTTGAACAGATTGAGAAATTCACCGCGGAATTGGGCTCGGAAGCGTTCCGGACCAAAGCTCTTCGCAATCGATAGATCAAGATTCTTCGTGGCTGCCTCACGGAGCTGCGTCATATGCTGCGGCTCATTTCCGTAGGTGTATGGCGCCGGCGCGGTAAACGCGGCCGCATTGATCCAGTTACCCGTGCTTTGATCTGCCGGTTTCGGATTACCCACTACATTCGGCAGTCCGGGGCCGGGAAAGCCGAATTGCTCAAGCGGATTGGAAGAGTATTGAACCGGGAGCAAAGGCAGGCCGCTGGTCAGGCGGACCACTCCGGAAAGCTCCCAGTTTCCCAGAACCTGTCCAATGATCCGTGGTGCGTTGCTTCCCCAATGCTTACCCCTGCCATAGGGCAGTTGATACACAAAGGCCGTGGCGAAACTCTGTGGAACATCATGCGCGCTGATGCCATAATCCAGCTTCGTGTTATAAGAATCGCGCCACATATTTCCGATTGCCCACCCCAGAAAATCTTCCGATCCATTGTCGAGAGCTTTGGACCATTGATAACTGGATACGAGACTCAGGCCATTGCTGAATGCGTGTGTGAATTTGAGAGTGAGCGCGTCGAATTGCGAGCGTGCGCCCGGTAAGGAACGAGTCCAGGTCAGATCCGTGTATTGGGGAAACGGACGGAGTAACTGGTTGTATGTGATGGTCTGGCCGCTCAGGGGACTGTTCGGATCGGTGATCACTCCATGAAATGGATTCGGCACGATATTGTTCAATTGAGAGCCGAGCGCCAGATCCTGAGTAGGAAGCTGGTCCGCGTTAATATTCGGATTTCCATACATCAACCGGCGGCCGCGCACGCCTGTATATCCAGCCTCGAACACCGAGTGGCCGCTAAGTTGATATTGAAGATCGAAGCTCCATTGCTGCGCGTATCCGACCGGATGGTCGCCCTTCGGCCAGATCTGGCTTGCGCCATTACCGACGAAGGTCAGGCCGTCTTGCGAATTACCAGTTGGCTGGGCGACGCCATTGGGGAAAGGATTGCTAACCAGACTAGAAGGTATGTAACCTTCGGCATTCGCGGTTCCAATCCAGTTAGTCGTGGACTCATACCCCAGGAATTGGCCGGGTCTGTCATAGCTGAGCATGGCGGAAGCCGGCGCAAAAAAGAAACCGCCGCCTGCCCGCATGACCAGCTTATCCGTGATTTTGTAAGCGATGCCAAGACGAGGAGCGAAGTTCAGGTCATCGGGCGCCCAGGCATGCCGGCCGAGTCCACTTAGAAGGGCGTATTGGAATTCTCCATTGATGTTATGGCCGAGTTGCGCGCTGATTGGATTTACAGCCGTCGGATCAAAATATGCCAGCCGGTCGAATCGCTCCGTGGCGGGCCGCTGATTTTCGTAGCGCAAGCCGAATGTCACCGTAAGGCGTTGGTTGGCGCGCCACTGGTCTTGGATATAGGCGCCGTAGGTGTGCAGGCTCATGGCGGGATTCATCTCGGTGAAGGCGGACCCATTGCCCGTTCCAAGCAGCATGGAGGCGATCGAACTGCCACTGAGAATGGAGCTGAGTTGCGCCACGCATGGCCCGCCGCCGGGGCCCGGATCGCAGGAGGTCAAAGACCTGTCAAAATTAAAAGTCCCGGGCGACTCCTGAATGTTGTTCATGAGCGCTATATCGTAATTCGCACCAAATTTCAGGGTGTGGCGGGAGAACTCTTTCGTGAAGTTCATGAGAAACGTATCGCTGGTCCTGACATAGCGGTTGTAACTCGAATAGGTGCTTCCCAGGGTGTTATACATATCGGCGTTCACGACAGGCAGCAGGGGCGCCTGGAATAAGCTCGGCGAAAGGCCGATGTTATTGGCGTCCGCTACCCCAAAGCCGATGGACGTTTGCCCCTCAAACCAGCGACCGACGGCAGCGTAGGAGTCGATGACCCAGGTGGGACTTGGCGTGATCGTGTCATTCACCACCGCCTGAAATCCATGGTCGTTGTTAGTGGCGCTATTGTCCGCCCCGTTGCAATAGAAGCAAGCGGGTGTATAGTCCTGCCGGACACGGTCCGACATCCGTACAAAGATTCTGTGAGTCGAGCTCTGATTCCAATCCACGCGCCAGTCAAATTTGTCGTTGCTGGTCAAACCCTTGCCCTGTGCGAAATAGTTATTGAGATCGTTGATACCCTGGCTCGGGCGGTTTGGTTGGGGGTACAGATTGAGAATCTTTTGTCCGACAGGATTGAAAAGGGAAGACGGAATCTTATTACCGGCAAAGGGCGTACGCGTGTAATAAGTGTTCCCCTGCGAGTCGGTCGCGGCGCGCGTCGAAAAAGGATTGTAGATGACGTTGAGCGTGCCGTCGGCATTGTAGTTTTGCGAAAAATCGCCGCTTCGCTCTAGCGCGGTGGGAACGGTTTGGAACCCGCTGCTTTCCGTATCCGGTTGGCGCAAAGCTTCATAGGCCGCGAAGAAGAACAGATTCGCGCGTTTCCAGAGCGGGCCGCCGATGTTGCCGCCGAACTGATTTCGATGGAGCTGATTCTTGGGGGCGCCACTCAGGTCGTTCGACCAGGTGTTGGCATCGAGGGCCGAATTGCGCAGATAGTCGTATGCCAATCCGTGAAAGGAATTCGTGCCGCTCTTCGTGATAAGCGTGACCACGCCGGACCCGGAGCGTTGATATTGCGCATCGTATTCGTTTTGGGCGATCTGCTGCTCCTGAACGGAATCATTCACCGGCGCCACCAGCAGGCCTCCCCAATCGGCCGCCGTGGATGGAGCGCCATCGATCAGGATCTGCGCGCTTCCGCTTCGCCCTCCGTTAAGACCGAACGCGCTGCCGTACTGATCGAAGCTCGTCGAGCGCGAGGTCAAGCCGCTCTGAGCCTCCGTGGTTCCCGCCAGCGCGAACACGAAATTCAGCGGATTCCGGTAACTGTTCGGCAGCGACGCGAGCAGATGCGAATCCATCGTGACGGCGTTATTCGCGGTTTGCGTGTCGAGGAGCACGGCTTCGCCCGTCACCTCTACTTTTTGTTGCGTAGCGCCCACCTCGAGCGAAATGTTTACCGTGGCGGCAATATTCGCCCGCAGCACCATATCGCTCTGCACGTGTGTCTTGAACCCGCGCGCTTCGGCCGTTATCTGGTATCGACCCGGCAGCAGATTATCGAATTTGTATGTGCCCTCGCCAGTGGACATAGCTTCGCGGGTATCGTTTGTATCGACATTCTTAAGGTATATTTGCGCCCCGTTGACCCGGGCGCCGGCCGGATCGGAAATGGCGCCTGCAATGGAGGCGGAAAACGTCTGCCCGAAACAGATACTGCCAGTCATTAGCGCTGCCAAGGCACAGAATAAGATCGAACGATGCATCACTAACTCCTTACTTTTCGTGATACGCAAGGTCGGATGGTTTCAGACCATGCGTGTAATCCTCGGATAGATACGAATGCGGATGGTATTCGCCAACGATCGACACATCCGCTTTTGCGGGAATCTTTTTTTCGAGGCCGGTCGCCCAGTATGTTGCATTCACGAGCAGCCGGCGCAGTTGCTCATTTTCTAAATCGTCCGCGGCGCCCATGGTCGAAGTAAAAACGCGCGCCGTTTTGCCCGCCTCGCCGTGGTAGCTGTTCGTCCACGCCACAGGCATCTTGGGGTCGTTTACTTTGCCAGGTACCGGCGGATCGTCAGGACTCAATCCGGAAAGAACTTGACCCAGCAGTAGCGGGCGGCAGGTGGGCGCCATCGGCAGACGCACTTCATACACCTCCGTCGGCACCGTAATCCCCCCATCCTGAATGCCGCGCAAAATCGGGCTGTTCGCTGCCCCTGGCGCGAAAAGAGCCCGCGTGCTTTGCTTACCATGCTTGCCGTGATGTGCCACCCACGTTTCGCCGAGCACCTTTCGGCCAAATCCGCCTTCCCAGCCCGGCACGGTGCTGTTCCAGGAATATTTTTCGTAGGTCTTGCTGGTCTTGAGTTCGAATGGATGCGTGCCGGTCCGAATAGCGATGATCGGACGCCCGGATTCGATGTAATCCACCAACATCTTCATTTGTTCGTCCGGCAGATCGCGCCAGCGCATGAATAGCACCAGCAGATCCGCTTTACCTAGCGCCTCGAGTCCTGGTATATTGCGCTTGGCTCGCGGGTCAATCGTGCCGTCCTGCGGGTTAATGGAAAACAGAACCGTGCACCTAAAGCCATGACGTATGGCAAGGATTTTGGCCAACTGCGGCAGCGTCTCTTCGGAGTGGTACTCCGCGTCATCCCCGGCGACCATAACGATGTGTTTCCCGCGCCCGGGACCGTGCTTGCCTTCGTAAGTCACGCTGGCCGCACCGGCCTGAAGGGCGAAGAGCAACAAGGCTAACAACGAATACTTCAACGAGAACTACTCCACACCAACGAGAGGATTCGTATCATGTGTAATTCGAAATTGGTACGAATGTCAAGATTAAATTCATCTAGGTGAGTTGCTAATCGTTATTTCATGAACGTTTATGATACTATCCCGTTCGGAGTTGCTCTACCCTCTTTCAATCGGGCTGTTCCTGCTTATGTGCAGCTGTGGTCCGCTGCGGGCCCAGAACCCGGCCGAGCGGGCAGCCATTGGTAAACAAGAATTCCGGCAGACTTGCGGCTTTTGTCATGGACTGGACGGGCGCGGCGCAAGTGGTCCGGACCTCATTCGATCCGCGCTTGTGAGCCACGATGTGAATGGAGATCTTCTCGGGCCGCTCGTTCGCAACGGCCGCCCGGAAAAGGGAATGCCCGCGTTCCCGCTTCCTGATGACAAAATACGGGCCATCGCGGAATTCCTTCACGCCGAGGCACGGATCGCTTCCTCGGTTTCGCAGAGAGTCCCAACCGAGTATCCGGTCGAGAAGTTGCTGGTTGGAAACGCCACCGCGGGGAAGACGTATTTCAATGGACAGGGAAAGTGCGTGGAATGCCATTCCTCGACCGGCGATTTCGCGCACATCGCTTCGAAATACAAACCCATCGACTTGCAAACGCGAATTGCGTTCCCATCCGGAACGGTTCCGAATGTGAAGGTGACGGATTCTTCGGGGAAGGTAACCACGGGTATACAGACGCATTCGGACGAGTTCCTTATTTCTCTGCGCGACCGTGATGGATGGGTACACACCTGGAATCGCAACGCGGTAAGTGTGGAGATTCAGGATCCTCTGGCCGCGCACGTTGCGCTCCTCACTAAATACACCGACGAAAACATCCACGACCTTTTCGCGTATCTGGAGACGCTTAAATAATGGCGCGGTTTCTCACAGCACTGTTCGGTGCGGCGTTGTCTCTCGCCGCGCAAGGTCTCGATCCCGCTTCGATTCTCAATCCGGCGCCTGATAGTTGGCCAACCTACAACGGAGATTATTCAGGCAAACGTTTCAGCTCTCTTCGGCAAATCAATAAAGAGAACGCCGGCATGCTGACTCTGGCCTGGGCATTCCAGACGGATTTATCTTCCGGACCGGGTCTGAAGTCAACGCCGTTGCTTGTGAATGGGACGCTCTATTTCACCGAGCCGGATGACATATGGGCCATCGATGCAAAATCCGGGCGGCAGAATTGGCATTACCGCTACCACGCCAATAGTGGATTGCACATCGGGCAGCGCGGCATAGGAATGTACAAGGACCGGCTGTATTTCGAAACGCCCGATGCGCATTTGCTGTGCCTCGACGCAAAGAGCGGAGAAGTGCAGTGGGATGTCGAACTGGCGGACGTGAAGCTCGGCTACTGGGCCACCATGGCTCCGCTGATCGTCCGCAACCACGTCATCGTCGGAGTCTCCGGCGATTTCAATGACCTGCATGGAGTGCTCGATTCCTTCGATCCGGAAACAGGCAAGCGGCAATGGCAGTGGAGCGCGCTGCCCAAACCGGGCGAACCGGGCTCGGAAAGCTGGCCGAAGAATAGCGACGCGATGGAGCACGGTGGAGGGATGGCCTGGATCACCGGCACGTATGACCCCGATCTCAACCTGCTTTATTGGGGAACCGGAAATCCTAATCCGGTGCTCGCGGGCGACACTCGGCCTGGAGATAATCTGTTCACCTGTTCCATCGTCGCTCTGAATCCGGATACCGGAAAGCTGGTCTGGTATTTTCAACCGTCGCCGCATGATGTTCACGATTGGGACGCGGTGCAGACACCGGTCCTTGTGGATGCCGATTTTCAGGGGCAGCGCCGCAAGCTTTTGCTGCAAGCGTCGCGCAACGGATATTTCTTTGTGCTGGACCGTACCAACGGGAAGGCTCTGTTATCCGTACCCTATGAAGAGATTAACTGGAGCACTGGCGTCGACGCGGATGGCCGTCCGGCTGCGCGAGTCGAGAAGTATCCCAGCCCGGCGGGAACTCTGGTAGAACCGGACGCTCTCGGCGCTACCAACTGGATGTCGCCAAGCTTCAGTCCCGATACCGGTCTGCTCTACGTCAACTCGCACCGTTGCTTCAGCCTCTACTACAATCTTTCCTCCGGAAAGCCGGAGGGATTCGCGGGACGAGACTTGTCGGTTTGGGCGCGGTCTGCCTTGAAAGCGATTGACTACCGGACGGGCAAGATCCGCTGGGAGCACGATCTTGGATTGGGAAATGACTGGGCGGGCGTACTGAGCACGGCGGGTGGCTTGGTTTTCACCGCGGATAATCACGGCAACATCCTCGGACTGGATGCCGCAACCGGAAACACCCTATGGCACGCATATGGCGGGAGCGTGGTTCAGAGTGCTCCGATCACCTACGAACTTGATGGCCGTCAATATGTTCTGGTCGGGTCCAATCGCGTTCTCTATGCTTGGGCGCTTCCGGAAGCCATGGCAGGCGCTCCAGTTAAGGTGTCGCGGCCTTAGATCCCCACTTCGCAGCGCCAGCACAGTAGGTGCATTTCCCTTTTCCCAAGCATTTTAGTATGGTATGACTACAAATCGGACTTCTACTGAATCCATCATGTTGAAGAACACAGCGCATGCTGCCCCGCCATGGGGAATCCGCACGGCAACTCCTTCGAGCGTCCGCGCGGTAAACCGTTCCATCATGCTGGAGCTGATCCGCCGGCATCACCCGATTTCGCGAGCGGATCTGGCTAGGCTCACGGGTGTATTTCGAAGCAGCGTTTCCGACATCATCGATGAATTGGTGGCTGAAGGGCTGGTAACCGAAAAGAGAGATGAATCGATCCGCTCGCGAGGACGCGTGCCGATGAGTCTTCGGCTGAATGAGACCAGTTACCAGGTACTTGGGTTAAATATTCGGCCGAGTTATTGCCAGTTGGCCTATGCGGGTCTGAGCGGACGAATCCAAAAGAGCCTGGTATTCGAGACGCCGACCTCGCCCAAGAAGCTGGTGCGTGCCGTAGAACAAGCCGTTTCGGATCTGACGGCCCAGCGTGGATCGAAAAACGGAAAGCCGTTTCAACGCATGGGGGTCGCGATCCCCGGGCATGTCGATGCGCTCAGCGGCCGCATTCTATGGACGCCCACGCACAAAGAACTGGCGGATTTCCCGATTACCAACGAGATCAAACAGCAGACCGGAATCGAGGCCGTGGCCGATAACGATTGCAATGTCGGCGCGCTGTCCGAACTCTGGCTTTCGACCGAGAAGAAAAAGGACCGCAGCACGGATTTTGTATTTCTGAATGTGAGCGATTTCGGAACCGGCGCTGGCGCCGTACTGAATGGCGAGGCGTATCTCGGCCACGACACGCATTTTGCAGCGGAATTGGGGCACATGGTGGTGGAGCCGTCCGGCCCCGAATGCCGCTGCGGCCGGCGCGGCTGTTGGGAATTGTATGTGAGCAATTGCGCGACTTGGAACCGCGTTCACCCGCGCACGCCATTCCACTCGACCCGATTTGAAGAGATGCTGGCCGATGCGCGGAACGGCGACCCCCGCAGCCGTGAGAGCGTTTTCGAAACGGCGCGTTATCTTTCCCTCGGCATTTCGAACATTGGTTTCGCCTTCAATCCGGCGGAAGTGGTAATTGCGGGCCGCATCACGGCGGTTTGGGACCTGATTGAGCCGCAAGTTCTACGCGGCTTCGGCTCGCCTCATTTGCGCTATACAGTGCGCCCGGCGCGGCTATCGGCCGATGACTCGCTGCTGCATGGGGCGGTTTGCCTGAGTTTACGCGAGACATTTGCCGGTCCGAAATTTGGGCAGAGATGAATTACGATGTCTAGCCTTCCTTTATCCGGCGGCAAACGCCGCCTGCTGCAATCGATGTCGACGGCGAACGGCATTATCGCCGCATTAGCAATCGATCAGCGCAAGAGTCTGCGCCGCATGATTGCCCAAGCGGCGGGGTGCGAACCCGAACGAATCGCAGACGAGCGGCTAATTGAGTTCAAGACGGCGGTAACGGAGGTGCTGACGCGGGAAACCAGCGCCGTGCTGCTCGATCCGGAATATGGCCCTGCCGCCGCGGAACAGCGCGCGAAAAGCTGCGGCCTGCTACTGGCCTATGAAATGGATGGCTATGAAAATCCACGGCCGCACCGCATGTTGGCGCTGCTGCCCCAGCTATCCGTCCGCCGGTTGTGCGCACTCGGCGCGCAGGGCATCAAGATTCTGCTGCACTATGCGCCGGATGAGACAGGCGTGGCAAACGATGAGAAGCGGGCGCTGATCGAGCGGATTGGATCGGAATGCAGCGATTTGGACGTGCCATTCTTTCTGGAACCCGTGGTGTATGAGGCGAGCGGCCTTGATCCGCGGAGTCTGGAGTTCGCGCGCCAAAAGCCTCGCTGGGTAATCGAAACCATTGCGGAGTTTTCCAAGTCCGTGTACAAAGTGGATGTGCTGAAGGTGGAGTTCCCCGTGATCACGGCCTATGTCGAGGGCAGCGCCGTCTATAGTGGCGAGCGCGCTTACGGCATGGAACAGGCGCTGGAGCATTTCCAGGCGGCCGATGCCGCGGCTCGATTGCCCTATATTTACTTAAGCGCTGGAGTGAATAGCGCGGAATTTCTAGAATCGTTGCGTCTGGCTCTGCGCGCCCGGGCGCGGTTTTCGGGTGTGTTGTGCGGGCGCGCCAATTGGCAGGGCGGAGTGCCGGTATATGCGCAATCCGCTTCTGAGTTTGATCGGCGCGCGCTCACCGGATGGCTCGAGACATCGGGCTTGGAGAATATTCGAGCGATCAATAGTTTGCTGCGTTCAGCCACACCCTGGCATTCCTGGTTCGAGCCCGAGAAAGCATGACGGCAGTTGTCAAAAACGGGGCGGCGAAAATGTCGCGGGCAGAGTGGACGCTGCTTGTGTTATTGATCGCCTCGATTTTTGTCAACTACATCGACCGGGGAAACCTTTCCATCGCGGCTCCGTTGATTGAAAAAGAGCTCGCGCTCTCGCCGGTACAGATCGGAGCGCTGCTCTCCTCGTTCTTCTGGACCTATGCACTACTGCAGCTGCTCGGAGTGGCCGGCTGGGTGGCGGATCGCTTTCCAGTTACGCAGGTGTTGACTGCGGGATTTTTGCTTTGGTCGGTAGCTACGCTCGCGACCGGCGTAGTGACCGGATTCAGGCCGATCTATATCGCGCGTCTTGTGCTGGGCGCGGGCGAGTCGTTAGCGTACCCGTGTTACTCGCGCATTTTCGCGACCGAGGTGGCCCAGGAGCATCGCGGGCGCGCCAACGCGCTGTTGGACGCGGGCTCCAAGCTTGGGCCCGCCATAGGCACGTTTGTTGGAGGGCTGATACTCGTGCGCACCGGCTGGCGATTTTTCTTTATCGCGCTGGGCGTGGCCAGCCTGCTTTGGTTGATTCCGTGGCTGCGCTATGTGCGGCGGCGGCCTGTAGCGATGCCGGCCAACCGTGAACTCCGCCAGGGCTCAGTGGCGGAGTTATTCCGGCTGCGTTCCGCCTGGGGCGCGTTTCTCGGACACTTCTGCGGAAACTATTTTTGGTTTTTTCTGCTGACGTGGATTCCGTCGTATCTAGTAAAGGAGCGCGGAATGCGCATCGACAACATGGCCAATATAGTGTCGCTGTGCTTAGTGACAGTGGCCGCGGCCACGCTTCTGGCTGGATGGGTTTCGGATCGGCTCATCGAGCGCGGGATTACACCGGGACGGGTGCGGAAATCCATTGTGGTGAGTGGGCTGGCGATGTCGTCGATTATTTTGCCGGCGGCTTTTGTGGCGAGCGCAACAACCTGTGTGGTCTTTCTGATTGCGGCGTGCGTAGCATTCGGGAGTTACACGTCCAATCATTGGGCAATTACGCAAACGCTTGCCGGTCCGTTGATGGCCGGGCGCTGGACCGGCATTCAAAACGGTATTGGCAGTCTCTCCGGTGTAGTGGCGCCGTGGCTTGCCGGGCTTATTGTGCAGTCGAGCGGTTCGTCGAAGCTTGCGTTTCTGATCTCGGCCGCGATTGCGCTCGCGGGAGCGGTGTTGTGGGGCGCGGTAGTGGGCCCCGTAGAAGAGGTCCGCTGGAGAAAAAACGCATGAGCAAGCCTGAGGCTCCTCGCGGCATCCTGTGCTCGGGCAGTATTATTTTCGACACTCTGGTGCAGCCGTTCGAACAGTCCGCGTGGGGAACGACAAGCTTGGTGGAATCGGTGGAGTGTCACGTTGGCGGCAACGGAGCGAACACCGCCCGAGCGCTGGCGGTACTAGGTTCGCCGGTCCGGCTGCTGGGCGCTTTGGGCCAAGACACCCAAGCAGAATTCATTCTGGAGCAATTGCGGAACGCGGGCGTGGACACGAGCGGCGTGGCGCGGATTCCAGGGCCCACCGCCGCTACCATCGTTCTTGTGAATCGTGGAGGCGACCGGCAATTTCTGCACCGGCTGGGAGTCAGTGCGCTGGCCTTCGAGCAGCCTATCGAGTTCACGCGCGGGATTTGCGACGGGATGTCGCATTACCATTTAGCGAGTTTGTTCCTGCTGCCGCACATGCGCGTGCATGGAGCAGAAGTATTGCGCCGGGCGCAAGCGGCTGGTTTGACCACGTCGCTCGATACGAATTGGGATGCCGAGGGAAAATGGATGAGTGCGCTGCGGCCGTGTCTGCCGCGCTTGGACATTATCTTCATGAATGAGGATGAGGCCCGTATGATCACCGGATCGAACGACGCGGCGCGCGGCGCCGAGGTGGTGCTGAGAGAAGGCGTTAGGACGGCGGTGATGAAGCTTGGTCCGCGCGGATGTGCCATTTATAACGGCGAAGACGAACTTTTATGCCCCGCGTTTGATGTTGCGGTTCGGGATACGACGGGCGCGGGCGATTGTTTCGTGGCAGGATTTCTAGCGGCCCGGCAACGCGGCGCCACTTGGGCGGAGGCGGGGCAGTTTGCGAACGCGGCAGCCGCGCTGAGCGTGCGGAATCTCGGTGCGGTAGGGGGCATGCTGCCGTTTGAAGATATCGAAGCATGGATGCGCGCCGCGCCAGTGCGAACGCGCGGAGTCGCGCATGTTTAAGGAGCAAATGAAGCGTCGAAGTCTGTTACGGGCGGCAGCGGCATTGCCGGCGGCTGGATTGTTGCGAGCACAGCAGCCGGTAGTGCCGCCGCAGCCGAGCCCGCCGGCGGTGGAAGAAATTCCGGTAATCGAGTCGACCATGCCCGACGTCGCGGCGACCACTGTTGTATCTTATTTTTCGCCGGAGCAATTTGCGGCGCTGCGGCGTGTGAGCGAATTGATTGCTCCAGCGATGAATGGAGCCCCGGGGGCGCTCGAGGTAGAAGCTCCCGAATTTCTCGATTTTCTGATCGGAGAATCGCCGGCCGACCGGCAAGCGCTCTATCGAACTGGCCTGGATGAGCTCAACTCCAGAGCGCAACAACGGTTTGGAACGATGTTTGCGCGGCTCACGGCCGCGCAAGCCGATGACGTGCTGGCGCCGTTGCGCGAAACCTGGAGCCCTAACCCCGATCCGTTTACGCAGTTTCTGCAAACCGCGAAGCAAGACATTCTGCAGGCAACCCAAAACTCGCACGCCTGGATTCGCGCCGTGTCGAAGCGGGAGCGCAGCGCGGGCGGGCTCGGTATGTATTGGTTTCCAATTGAATGAACTTATGAAGAGCCATTACGACGTTCTCATCGTCGGCTCGGGCGCTTCCGGCGGAACAGTTGCCTATACGCTCGCGCGCAAGGGAATTTCCTGCGTGATGCTGGACGCGGGACCGGTAATTAATTACACAAGAGATCGCGCGCTCAAGAAAGTATACGAGCTGCCTTATCACGGGTTCGGCAAGCCCGGACGGTTTCCGCACGTGACGCAGGCGAACGAATTCAACGGTAATTTATGGGCTGACGAGAAAGAGAATCCATACACATACGATCCGAACGATCCCTATTACTGGGTGCGGGTTCGGCTGGTAGGCGGGAAAACTCTGGTGTGGGGCCGCGCGGCATGGCGCATGAGCGATTTTCAGTTCCAGTCCAAAGAACACGATGGCTTTGGAGAGAACTGGCCGATCCGGTACCAGGATCTTGCTCCTTACTACGACAAAGTGGAGCCGCTCTGGCGCGTGGCAGGCCGTCGTGAAGGGCTGCCCCAGATTCCGGATGGCATTTTTCTCGAAGATGCCTCAGGGGACAGCGAAAGCGTCCGGCGATTCGCGCAGGCGGCCAAGGCTCGCGGGATACCGGTTACGAAACCCAGGCGCGCCACGGGTACTCTGGCAAGTTCGATTAATTTGCTTTTGCCGACGGCGCTCGAAACCGGATATCTCACCGTAATCCCGAACGCCGTTGTCAGCAAAATTACGACGAACCCGGATACGGGTTTGGCCAACGGGGCGTTGTTCATCGATCGGCGCTCTCATCGTGAGATGCAAGTAAAGGCGCGGGTGGTCGTGGTGGGCGCGTCGTGCCTCGAAAGTACGCGCTTGCTGCTGAATTCAGGACTGGCCAATTCGAGCGGCGTATTGGGTCGCTACCTGTTCGATCAGTTTTACGTGAAAGACAGCGTGGAAGCGATCGTGCCGGAGGCGCGCGCAAACCAGAATGCGCATCGGTTGATGGGTGGCGGCGGCTATATTCCTCAATTTCGAAATATACGCAGCAAAGAACGATCGTTTCTTCGCGGCTATGCGGTCGATTTCAGCAGCGGAGGCGCGCCGCCCAGCCGCTTCCTGCCCGCCTACGGCCAGGAGCTGCAGAGACAATTATCGGAACTCAGCAACGCGCGATTCACCATGACTGTCATGGGCGCGGTGCTGCCCCGGAGCGAGAACTATGTGCAGATCGACAAAACGGTTCGTGATGCATGGGGCATTCCCGCGCTGAAAATACACGCGCGATACACGGATAACGAATTCAACATGGCGCGCGATGCGGCCGACACGCTGGAGGAAGTGTGCCGCGCCGCGGGTTTCGAGATACTGGCAAAACACGCGCGAATGGTGCCGCCCGGAGAAAGTATTCACGAGCTGGGAACGTGCCGCATGGGCGGCGATCCAAAGACAAGCGTGCTGAACAAATGGAATCAGGCGCACGATGTCAAAAATTTGTTCGTAGTGGACGGCAGCAGTTTTACTTCCGGCGGTTCGCAAAATCCGACGTTGACCATTTCGGCGCTGGCAATGCGGGCGGCGGATTACATGGCGGAGCAGATGCGGGCGGGAAATTTGTGAAGTGCCTGCTGCTCGTGGCGCTTTTGCAAGCGGCCTTGGCCGCGGAACCGCCCGGACCGAAGCAGCCGATCGAGTTCAATCATAAGCTACATGTGACGGCATTGAAGCAGCCTTGCGGATCGTGCCATGCGGATCGCGATCCTGGCGAACTGGTGGATATGCCGGAGGTGAGCCAGTGCTGGCAATGTCATTCGGCGATACCGCCAAAATCGAGCGCGGAGCAGAAGCTCGCGGCGTTCGCGAAACAAGGCCGCGAGGCGGACTGGGTAAGGGTATACCAGATTCCAAGCTACGTGCGGTTCAATCACCGCCAGCATGCCAATGCCGGAGTGCGGTGTGAAGCGTGCCACGGCCCTGTCGGCGAGCGGGTTCGTCTTTGGCAGGAGCGGGACATGTCGATGGGAAGCTGCATGAATTGTCACCGCGAAATGCATGCCAGCCTGGATTGCGGATCGTGCCACGAGGTGCGGTGAGAGGAACAAGTTTTGACGCGTAGGGGATTTGGTGCGATAGCGGGCGCGGGCTTGATCACGGCCGCGGCGGATGCGAAACAAGGGTCGGGAGAGCGTCCTGTTTTCCCGGGAATCTGGCGAGCGCGGCTAGGCACGCCGGAACGGCTAACGCCGGTAGCGACCCGGCACTACCTCCCTGCGGTCGAGGCGTTGGCCAAGCTGCCTCCCGTCGCTGCGTGTCCTTTGCCGGTTGAGCGCATCGCGGGCCGGGAAACGCCGCGAGGCTATCGAGTGCGGCTTCCGCTCGCGCCGGGCGAAATGATCTATGGTCTGGGCCTTCAGTTTCAGTCGTTGCTCCAGCGCGGACGAAAGAAAACATTGCGAGTGAACGCCGATCCTACGGGAGATACCGGAGATTCGCACGCGCCGGTTCCCTTCTATGTATCGAGCCATGGATACGGCGTGTTTGTGGATACAGCCCGCTACCTGACGATTTACTGCGGGAGTAAGACGCGAAAAGGCGAGGGCCGATCGAGCCGGCCGGTGGACGAGCGCGTGGCGGCGGATGTCGCGCAACTGCCGCAATCGTTCGAACGATTTCATATGGACCGCGCCGGCGAGATACTGCTCGAGGCGCCCGAGGCGCGCGGTCTGGACTTGTACATTTTTGGCGGCCCCAGTCTTCGCGAAGTAGTGCAGCGCTATAACCTGTTTGCCGGTGGCGGGCCTTTGGTCCCGCGCTGGGGTCTCGGCTTTTGGTACCGCGCATTTGGTTCCGCGAACCAGCAGGAAATTCTTGCGCTGGCCGAGGATTTGCGAAAAGAGGAGATGCCTTGCGATGTGCTGGGGCTGGAACCCGGATGGCAGTCCCATTCTTATTCGTGTTCGTTCGCCTGGAGCGCAATTTTTCCGAAGCCGCACGAGATGCTCAATACTCTCAAGGCCCAAAACTTCGAGGTGAATCTGTGGGAACATGCGTTTACCCATCCGTCCTCGCCCATTTATAAGGATTTGTACGAGCGCTCGGGAGAGTACGAAGTGTGGGACGGACTCGTGCCGGATTTTCTGGATGGGCGTGCACGGTCGATTTTCGGCAATTATCACGAAAAGACGCTCGTCGCCCCGGGAGTCTCCGGGTTCAAACTGGACGAATGCGATAACTCCGACTATACCCGCTATTGGTCATTCCCGGAGTTGGGCCAGTTTCCCTCCGGAGCGGACGGCGAGCAGATGCACTGCTTCTTCGGCCTTCGCTATCAGGACACGATCCAAGCAATTTTCGAGCGGCGCAACCAGCGCACGCTGGGACTGGTGCGTTCTTCTCACGCGTTGGCCGCGCCTTATCCCTACGCGCTGTACAGCGATCTCTACGATCACGAGCAGTTCATACGAGCAGTGGCGACGGCCAGCTTCGGCGGCTTGTTGTGGTGCCCGGAAGTGCGCGATGCAAAAGATACGGAAGATCTGATTCGACGGCTGCAAACGGTAGTCTTTTCCCCGGTCGCTATGGTAAATGCCTGGTACATACGCCACGCCCCGTGGAAGCAGGTGAACCGTGAGTTGAACAATGCCGGGCAGTTTGCCGAAAACTGGAAAGAGGTGGAGGCAATTTGCAGGCGACTGATTGAGGTGCGGATGCAGCTCGTCCCCTATCTCTATTCGGCCTTCGTTCGGTATCACGAGACGGGTGTGCCTCCTTTTCGGGCTATCGTGATCGATTACCCGGACGACCCGAAAACCTGGGCGCTCGACAATCAGTACCTAATGGGGGAAAGTATGCTGATTGCGCCGGTCCTTGCGGGCGAGCGCGAGCGGAGTGTGTATTTGCCGCAAGGGGAATGGTTTGACTTCTGGACGGGAACACAATCGACCGGTGGACGGTCGATCACTGTGCCGGTGCCGCTCGACCGAATTCCCGTATTCGTCAAAAGCGGAACGCTGCTGCCGCTAGCTCGTCCCACACTGCACACCGCAGACCCGAGCTCCTTTCAATTGACAATGCGGGCATACGGAAAAGGAGATGTCGAATGCCTGCTGCACCAGGACGATGGATCGTTGCGAGCAACGATCTCGACCGCCCGGTCGGAGTGGAAGGCCGGCGAAGAACGGGGGACAGTACGAGCTTCTGACGCAAGCCGTCCTGGTATGTATACGGTGACCCGATGGGAAAGAGTGGGGCAGGGATCGTAGCCATCGACAAAAGTGTGCCAGTGCTGTTGACACTCTTTGGATTGCGCTGTAAACTGGCCGCAGGTTAGTTTGTCGGTAGTCCCTACTAAATTCTAGACTTTGAGGTGGTTATATACGCATGGCACTCCGTTGTGTTCGGCTGACGCTGGCTGCGCTTTTGGGAATCGCCGTTCTTCTGGGGCAGGATTTCCGCGCCGTCGTGACTGGGCAAATTACAGACCCGACCGGAGGTGGAGTAAGTAACGCGAAGGTCACCATTCAGAACCTGCAGACCAATGAATCGGCTACGCAGACGACAAACGATCAAGGCAATTACACAATTCCGTATTTAATACCCGGAAACTACAAGGTGACCGTGGAGGCGCCCGGATTTCAAACCGCGGTCCGGCCTCTTGTAGAGTTGCACACGAGCGACAAATTGACAGTTAGTCTCCAGCTCCAATTGGGACAAGCGCAGAGCACGATAGAAGTAACCGCCGCGCCGCCGTTATTGGACAACGCTTCCGCAACGCGCGGCGACACGATTGAGAATCTGCGCGTGACCGAATTGCCGATCAACGGCCGAAATCCTTTTACGCTGACGAACCTGTCGCCAGGCGTCGTATTTGCCGGCAATCCGACATTTACCCGGCCCTTTGATAACGGCGACAACGTGAATTTCTCGATCAACGGCGGCTTGCGTCAAACCAACTCATGGCTGCTCGATGGCGTGCCTGATGATGCCGTGACGGATACCGACGCGCAGCGAACCCACGGCAATCAGAATATCGCCTACATTCCGACCGTGGACGCAACGCAGGAGTTCAAGGTGGTGACAAATTTTTACGACGCGCAATATGGAAGAACCGGCGGCGGCGTAATGAATGTCACGAGCAAGAGCGGTACGAATGACTTCCATGGGACTGGGTACGAGTTTCTGCGCCGCTACCAATTGGACGCCAATAGCATTCAGAACAATGCGTCGGGGCGGCCCAGGTATGGAGTAGATCCGGTAACAAAGGAGAATCTCGGTGGACATCAGCTCGACCAATACGGCACCCAGATCACCGGGCCCCTGTGGATTCCAAAGCTTTACAACGGGAAGAATAAAACGTTCTTTTCGTTCGGCTTTGAGAACTATGTAGAGACGACGCCGTCTCCGATTCTGACCAGCGTGCCTTCTCTGGCGGAGCGCAAGGGCGATTTCTCGAAAGCAGGCGTCAACATTTACGATCCGTTTTCGACCGCGCCCAATCCAACTCCGAGCACAAACGCGAACTATCTGCGCACGCAATTTCCGGGAAACATTATTCCGGTAGCTAGGCTTAGTCCGGTAGGATCGGCGATCATCAATGCGTATCCGGCGCCAAACACTGGCTCGCCGGACGCTGTGACGAACAACTTCATTGCCAGCCCGAATACCAGTTCCGATCACTTTCGGAATTGGATCGGCCGTGTGGATCAAAACTTTGGTGAGAAAGAACGGATGTTCTTCCGCTACGCGCACAATCGCAGAAACCAAATCGACAATGGAGCCAACGGTTTCACTGGCGCGGGCCGCGATGCGCAGGATCCGCTGGTGCGCATAAACGACAACGCGGTTGTGGATGCGTTGACGATTTTGTCGCCAAATATGTTGCTGGATTTGCGGCTCGGGTATGCACGGTTCGTGCAAGCGGCGTTCCGGACCACCGTGAACAACTTCGACGACACGACGCTCGGGTTTTCACAGAACTTTTCCGCAAATCAGCGATTTAACTATCTGCCTCCGCGCATCATCGACTCAACCAACGCCTATTCTCCGTTTGGGACCCGGAATCCGAATTCGAACATTACCAACCTGCTGACGTTTGAGCCGAGCCTCTCGATCGTTCACGGGCGGCACTCGCTGCGATTCGGAACTGATGTTCGGGATTTCCGTACGAATGTGTCTGGAGGATCCTTCCTGTATGGAGCGGGTCAATTTACCTTCGGTCCGGGATTCACCCAGCAGAATCCCGAGACGGCCAGCTCCAACTCGGGATCCACCATGGCCTCCTTAATTCTGGGGACTCCTTCGAGCGGCATTTTGCAATACGTTCCGCAGCTCGCCTACCGATGGGGTTATTACGGGTTTTACGCACAGGACGATATCAAGGTAACGCAGCGGCTTACCGTAAACGTTGGCTTGCGCTACGACATTGAGGGTTCGCCTACCGAACGCTATTTCCGGCAGAATCGCGGCTGGGCGTTCAATCAATTGAGTCCGCTGGCCCCGAACGTGCGGAATGCGAATCCGGCGAATTGTCCAGCGTGCGCGAATCTGACTGGCGGCCTTTTGTTTGCTGGGGCGAACGGACAGAGATTGGACGCTTACAATACGCGCTACGGCGATATCCAGCCTCGCATCGGTGCGGCTTTTTCAATCACTCCGCTGACTGTGGTGCGCGGCGGGTTCGGCGTGTTCTATCTCCCTGAGTCGGAATACGGTGGAGCGCTCGGATTTGCCGCGGACACGAATTACACGGCCAACTTGCCCGGCGGCGGCATCAACAACTTTCTGCCGGTAACTAACTTTGCTTCCGGCAATCCGTTTCCGGCTTCCGTCAGCCCGGCGACGAACGGGCTGGTGCTCCCCACCGGTTCGAGTTTAGGGCAGAACACCGCGCTGGGAAATGCTGTAATCTTCGCCAATCCGAATCACGATATTCCACACACGTATCAGTATTCATTGGGCATCGAGCGGCAGCTTCCGTTCGATACAAAGCTGGATGTCTCGTATGTAGGCAGCCGTTCCTATCACATCAACATCGGCGACAACCAAACCGGCAATGCGCGGAATATAAATGTCAACTCGGTCGCGCAGTTGCAAGCTGCGCAAGCGAATTCGAATTTCTTTACACAGTCCGTCCCGAACCCGTTCGCCGGCCTGATACCGAACAATCCGTCGCTGAATGGAGCTACAATTTCGCGCCAGCAATTGCTGCTGCCGTACCCGCAGTTCGGCGCGGTTCAATATGCCTTCGAATCGGTCGGCAAGCTTTGGTATGACTCATTGCAGGTGAGCGCCACCAAACGCTACAGCTCCTATCTGGTGTTGGCGCTCGCCTACACCTATTCGAAAAATCTGGACGCGATCAACTTTCTAAATGGGCAGGACGCCAAACCCGTCAAAGAACTTTCTTCCGCCGACAGGCCGCAGCGTGCCGTTCTAAGCGGCGTATATCAATTGCCGTTCGGAAAAGGGCGCAAGTTTGCAGGCGGTGTGAACCGCTGGGAAGAACTGCTTGTCGGTGGATGGGAATACAATTTCATTGGCACACTGCAGTCCGGTACGCCGTTTTCAAATCCCACCAATGTAGACCAGATCTCGAATCCCTCCCTAGACGGAGCGAACAACGCGCAGTATTTCAACACGTGTGTTCAGCAGACAAACGGCACAAGTTTGGCGCCGAACGCGGCGCGAACAGCGTTTGTGCCTTGCACCAATCCAGCCTGGAAAGTGCGGGCGAGCAACACGCTGCAATCGATTCCGTTGACCAGCCCCGTGCTCCGCAATCCGTGGCGCGCGCAATGGGACATGGCATTGAATAAGAGATTCAATTTCACCGAACGCATCAACGCGCAGTTCCGGTTTGAGGCGTTTAACGTGTTCAACACGCCTATACTCGGCGCCCCCAACAACTCGACCAGTTCTTTGAATTTCGGCTTCGTGGCGGCGAATCAATCGAACTTTCCGCGCCAGGTACAACTCGGGATTAAGCTAAACTTCTAAATCGGCGTTTCCGCTCCGACTGGAGCCTGATGCGGACCTTTTGCTGCTGGATATTCGGAGTGGCGGGTGTTCTCCTGGCTGCCCAGCCTCTGACCTTCGACGTGGCCGTATATGGCGGAACGGCGGGCGGCGTCATGGCCGCTATCGGAGCGGCGGAGACTGGAGCGCGTGTCGCGCTGCTCGAGCCAGGCGAGCACATCGGTGGCATGGTCACTGGGGGTCTCAGCAATAGCGATGTCGATCGTCAGGAACAGCTCATCGGCGGCCTCACGCGAAAATTCTTTATCCGGGTGGGGGAACATTACGGGAAGCCGATCTCCTGGGCCTTCGAGCCGCATATCGCCGAGCAGATCTTACGCGACATGCTCGCCGAAGCTCACGTGGAAGTCTTCTTCCATTCGCAGCTCGCCGGCGTTACCAGAGCGGGTTCTAAGATAAACCAGCTCCGCATCGGAGACGGGCGCCAGTTCTCCGCGCGGGAATTCATCGACAGCTCCTACGAAGGCGATCTGATGAAAGCCGCTGGCGTGTCGTACACGGTGGGCCGCGAAGGCCAGGCGCGCTACGGCGAATCGCTGGCCGGGCGTCAGGATATTTTGCCCGGCCGCCATCAATTTGCTTTTCCGGTGTTTGCCGGGCTCGAGAACGGCTCACAAGATCTGCTGCCGTATGTCGTTCCGCAGGAAAAGGTGGCCGCCACCGGACAAGGCGACGGCCGCTTTCAATCGTATTGCTTCCGGATTTGCCTGACGGACGCCCCGGCCAATCGCCTGCCGATCAGCGCCCCGCCCGGTTATGACGCTCGCAGATTCGCGCTCGTTCGCCGCTATCTGGAAAGCGGAAAAGGCGCGCTCGGGCTCAGAGATTTTCTGGGAATCGTCCGGATCCCCAATGGCAAATGCGATGTGAACAGCACCGGACCTGTATCGACCGACTTGCTGGGCGCCAGTTGGGCGTATCCCGAAGCGAGCAACGCCCGCCGGAAAGAGATTCGCGAAGAGCATTTGAGCTGGGCGCAAGGGCTCCTCTATTTTCTGGCGAACGAGACGTGCGTGCCGGACCCCATTCGCGCGGAAATGCGGCGCTGGGGCTTGTCGAAAGACGAGTTTACCGATACCGGTCACTGGCCGAGCCAGCTCTATGTTCGCGAAGGCCGCCGCATGTTGGGCGAGTATGTGCTTACCCAGCACGATCTCGAAGAGTCGCGCGAGAAGTACGATTCCATTGGCATGGCGGGTTACAACATCGATATCCGCGAGGTCGAGTGGATCGCTCATAAAGTCTACGTCTTTCCGCGCGTCTTGGACCAGGTTTTTACGGAAGGCTACTTGAGCATGCCGGTCGAGCCTTGGGAAATCAGTTTCCGCTCTCTGCTTCCCCGGCAGCAGCAATGCTCGAATCTCCTCGCGACCGCTTGCATCTCGGCGTCCACGATTGCCTACGCCTCCTTTCGCATGGAGCCCAATTACATGATTACGGGCGAAAGCGCCGGGGTAGCGGCGGCGCTTGCCGTGAAACAAGGAAGGCCAATCCATCAACTCGATCTATTTGCGCTGCAGAAACTCTTACGCGCGCGTGGACAAGTTTTGTCTGCTTCGGATGCGATTCGATAACAATGGAACGTGGGCGAAGTCTGGATCGGGACATCAGGCTGGCATTACAAGCATTGGGTCGGGAATTTCTATCCTCCGCGTCTACCCGCCTCCCGCATGCTGGCCCACTACATTCAGCATTTCGATACCGTCGAGCTGAATAACACGTTCTATAAACTCCCGGCGAAAACCAGCCTGTTGACGTGGCGGGATTCCACGCCGCCCCACTTTCACTTTGCCGTAAAGGGCAGCCGATTTCTGACCCACATGAAGAAGCTCAACAATGCTGAGGAGGGACTGAACCGCTTCCTCGAATCTGTGAATGTGCTCGATCCCAAACTCGGCCCTATCCTGTTTCAACTGCCGCCCCACTGGGAGCTTAATCTGGATCGTTTGGCCGCTTTCCTCGCGCTGCTTCCTCGTGATCGCCGCTGTGCCTTCGAGTTTCGAAATCCCACCTGGAACACGTCAAAAATTTATGACCTGCTCGGCCAATACAACATGGCGTACTGTATCTTCGATCTGAACGGCTACCTGTCACCTATTCAGGTGACTGCCGATTTCTCCTACATCCGCTTGCACGGGCCCGGAGGCAAATATCAAGGTAGTTACAGTGACGCGGCGCTCGAGGAGTGGTCGAGAAAGATAAACAACTGGATCAAGAAACTGGCGGCCGTATATGTCTACTTCGATAACGACGATTCAGGTTACGCTCCGCGGGACGCGCTACGGTTGAGGACTCTCCTTACACGCTCGAGTTATCCTTAAGCCAATCGGCGCGCGTACTCGACCAGGTACTTCATGTCCTCGTCGGAATTTCCGTCCTTCTCATACTCGATTGCAACCAAACCCTTGAAGCCGATTGCCCGCAGCGTCTTCATCACAGCCGGAATATCGACCACGCCGTGTCCGAACAGCACGTTGCGCTCAGCTCCGGCGCCCGCCACATCCTTTAGATGTACGATCTTCAAATGTGGCGCCAGGCGACGGACGGCATCGACCGGATCTTGGCCGCACGCCGCCATCTGGCCCACATCTAACGTTGCGCCCATGGTCCCCGATAGTCCCGATAGCCCGCGAAGAACATCGGCCACGCTCTCGTAGGCAAACTTCTGTTTGAACCAGTGATTGTGAATGCCGAAAGTGAGACCTTCCGCGCTGAAGCGCCGATCGATGCGATTCAGAATAGGGTCGGTCGCATCGCCCGAAACATTGCGAGCGCCCAAGATCTTGGCAAATTGCACTGCTAAGTCAAGATCCTCGTCGTCTTTAATAGTCGCCGTGTAATAGGAAACGCAGCGTATACCCGCTCGATCGAATTTGTCTCGCGCAGCGTGGCACATCGCCGCGGTAGGCGGTTTCATCAACATGAACTCGCCGCGCGACATTTCAATTTCCTCGATCTTCAGGCGCGTGAGCTGGACGATCATGTCATCCATCGAAAGCGTGTGATACGAAAATGTGCCCACTCCGATATGCAACGGGGCGACAGCCTTCCCAAACAACGCAAACGCGGTGCCAAGCGTGCCGCAAAAGGCTCTTCTCGAGCGGTTCATTGGGGCAGCGGCCTAGGCGTAATATCCGCATTCACCATTCCAAGCGCCCATTGGATCGCTTCGGTGATCATCTTCTGAAATTGCGGATTGTCCCAGTTCTCTTCGACATGCCCAAGAGTCGTGTAGTACACACGCCCTTTACCATACATCTTGGCCCAGGCCACCGCGAAATCTTTGTCCGTCCGGTGAACGCGTGGATTGTTGAGATCAAGTTTACTCGCGTCCAGCCGCATTAGAATACGCCGGTCGTCGCGTGAGTAATTCTTGATCTGATAGATCTCGTCTTTCAATAAGAATGAATGCGGCCACTGTGACATTCCGGGAAACTCCGGATCTTCCACCAGGATCGGAGCGTCAAATGTTCCCCACGGATGCTCGTCGAAGTAACCGCCAATCATCTCGCCATATTCGGGCCACTTGGGGAACGTGATCGTCGCGCTGTGAATACCCACAAATCCTTTGCCGTCGTCATGAATGAACGACAGAAACTCCGCTTTCTGCTGGTCATCCATTTCGAGCGTGCCGCCGGTAAAAAAGAGCACGGCATCGAAGTTATTCAGGTTCTTGGCATTGTACTCGAGCTTCTTCTTTGTGAGTGGCTCGGTGTCGGTGCGGATGGTTGTGTCCCAAAGATGCGTCTCGCGGCCCAGACGTTCGACCGTTGCCAATGCATGGGAGATCGATTCGTGCCGGTAGCCCTTCTCTTCGCCGATCGCGAGCAGTTTCTTCCGGTATGATTCCGGCGGCGCTTGGCCTGGTAGCAGACTGCTGAACAGCACGCCGGTCATCAAAACAGCGAGCAATTCCTTAGCGGCTCGCAACGGACGCCTTGTTTATCTTTTCCGGAAATAGATTCTGCACCGGCATTTTTGCGTCAAAAACCAGATTGAAAAATCCCACCATCATCTCGTCCCAGCTTTGTTCGCCCCAGATGACTGCTCTTTTCGGGTCCGCATTATCTGGATTATTGGGCGAGTTATCGAAGTGGGCCGTGCACTCGATCTTCGAGCCTTTGGGCAGGAGAATCGGTTGTTCCAGGTTGTACCAATTCTGCCAATGCCAGTTGTATCGCGGAACGCTGAGTAGGACTCGGGTCTCGCCCGTCGGGTAAACCACCCGGTATAGGAAGTCCTTCCCGCGGCCGTGCATGTGCGGATGCAGGCCAGATAATTTCACTGGCGTTCTCACGTCAAAGCTCGCGTCCACGCGATAATTGGCATCTCCCGGAGGAATCTTGAAAGTCCCATTCGTGGCGGAGAGCGTCAGCACGCGTTCGCGGGGCGGCTCCTTGGCCAGCACCAACCCAAGCGTTGTTCGATCGCTTATCGGTTTGCCATTCGGTGTGTAGTGTACCTGGAAAACGATATCCGAACCAGCCTTGATGAGCTTGGCTTGACCGGGACGCAAAATCTCCGCCGGTTGGCCCGGCGCATAGCCGACAAGAAAGTCGCTGGGCAGAGCGCTGGTGTCTGGCTCCTCTTCCGTCTTCACCTGCGGAGCAATAAAAAAGACGCCGGCCTTTTGACCCTTAAACCAATTCGAATTCGGCTCGCGAATAAAAGCAATGATGTGATGTACCACGGCGCGGTCTGTAGGCCGCACTTCCGCCGCTTGCACCCACGTGTCCCGCGTAAAGCCCGTTGGCACGATCACGTGCTGATAATCGATCACCCCCGACGCCGGAACTTCGAAGGGTTTGGGCAATTCGAAAACGAGATCCGGATTCCCAATTTGCCAGCCTTCAATGAACTGCATCGGCGGAGGCATGTCGTTCGGGTCGCCCTTGGGCGCTCCCGCTTCCACCCAGGCAGCAATAGTATCGATCTCATCCTGGGTCAGCGCGGCGGCATTCGAAAATTTTCCGTACTGCGGATCGGCGAACCACGGCGGCATCTTTCTCGTTTTGACAGCTTGCCGAATCGCTGCTGCCCAAGGCCGGGTCTGCTCGTACGTCAACATCGAGAATGGCCCCGCTTCCCCCGGCCGGTGACACACTTGGCAATTCTTTTGCAAAATCCGCGCAACGTCCTTCGTAAATGTCGGCTTCCTGCCCCCATTGCCGGCAAATACCGGAAAGCAGAAGAGCGCCGCCATGCACCAGGGAATCGCTTTCACGGTTTGATCCTTAGGCTACCATCCTGATAGGAATGAAATCGCAACTCCTACGCGTCCCGTTCCTATGTCTTCTTTCGGTTTCTTTTGCTGCGGCCGTTGATTCCGGGCTTCCTGACGGCAAGGGCAAGGACGTTGTCGAAAGCGCCTGCAGCGATTGCCATTCTCTCGAAAGGATCAAAGCGCAGCGCCTGGACGAAGAAGGCTGGAACAGCTTGCTCCACGAGATGCTCGAAAACGGAGCGCCAATTAATCCGAACGATATCCGAGTGATCGTCAGCTATCTGGCGAAGAACTTCGGTCCGGATAAGAAGGTAAACATCAACAAGGCAGCCGCCGACGAGATTGCCGGCGTACTCAAACTGGAGCCCGCCGAGGTCGCGGCCGTTATCCAATACCGCACGCAGCATGGCAAGTTCAAAGACTTGAGCGAACTCGAAAAAGTGAACGGCCTAGCGGCGAAGATCGAGGCGAAGAAAGCGCTGATCGAATTTTAAGCGAGCAGATCGTGTACAACTTGCCCCTGGTTCCCGACGCCCGATAACCGCGCATCCAAGCCCAGATACTTCACCGTCATTCGCTTGTCATCGATCCCGAGCGTGTGAAGTATGGTGGCGTGCAGATCGTGTATGCTCACCGGATTTTCCACTGCGGCGTAACCCAGTTCATCGCTCGCGCCGTACGTAATGCCGCGTTTGAACCCGCCGCCCGCCAACATGTAAGAGAACGTCTTAATATGATGATCGCGTCCGGTGCCCGATTGCGACATCGGCGTCCGTCCGAATTCGCCGCCAAAAATGATGAGCGTATCGTCGAGCATTCCCCGCTCCTTCAAGTCTTTGATCAGCGCGCCCGTGGGCTTATCGACTTCTTCCGCCTTGTACTGAATTCCGTTCTTGACCTGCTCGTGGTGATCCCAGTCGCGATGATAAAGCTGTATGAATCGGACGCCACGCTCCGCCAGCCTGCGGGCCAGCAGGCAGTTCGAAGCAAACGAGCCATCGCCGGGTTTTGCTCCATACGCCTCCAGAACATGCGCTGGCTCCTTGCTCATGTCCACCAGCTCCGGAACGCTGCTTTGCATCCGGAACGCCATCTCGTACTGGGCAATGCGGGTCAGGATCTCAGGATCCTGAACCGTCTTGTATCGCTTCTGATCGAGGGCCGCGATGGTTTCGATGGAGGCTTGCTGCAGCGGCTTATCGATACCCGTCGGATTGTCGATGTACAGCACGGGATCGCCGAACGAATTTAGTTTTATACCCTGAAATTTGCTGGGCAGGAAACCGGAAGACCACTGCCGCGCGGAAATCGGCTGCATCTGCCCGCCTCGTCCTTGCGAAAGCATCACAATGAAACCGGGAAGATTCTGGCTTTCGGATCCCAAGCCATAGAACAACCAGGAGCCCATGCTGGGCCGCCCCGCGATAATGGAGCCGGTGTTCATAAACATGTGCGCCGTATCGTGATTGATCTGCTCGCTCCACACGGATCGCACGAGGCATAGCTCATCCGCGACGCTGCCGATTTCCGGAAACAGCTCGCAGATTTCGATCGCCGCACTTTGCCAAATCGTTTGAATCCGAACTGCGGCGCGAAACACTTCAGCGCCTTCCCTTGCAACTGGGCGAACTGCTGGCCCTTTGTGAAGGATTCGGGCATGGCCTGTCCGTCAAGCTTGGCCAGTGCCGGCTTATAGTCGAACGTTTCGAGGTGCGACGGTCCACCGGCCTGATACAGATAAATCACGCGCTTCGCCTTTGGCGCGAAATGCAGCGGATTGATCGCCCCCAATGACTTCTTGTCATTGTCCTGAGCGCCTAAAATGGCCGGATTCAACAAAGAGTTCAGCGCCACCAAACCCAGACCGGTGACGCTTTGTCCCAAAAAAGTCCGCCGTTTGAGCGCGTCTATTTGAATAGGGTTCATGGTTAGTCTCTTGTGATCACTTCGTGGAGGTTCATAATGACCCGGGCCACGTTCGTCATCGCAGCCAGGTCCGCAAGCCGATCCTTGGCGGGAACGGCGGCATCGCCGATCTTCAAATACTCGGCGGTGCCTGCCGGGTCGGCCTTGAAATGCGCCAGGCTCTTTGCATGCAAGTCGACCAGCACCGCTACTTCATCGTTCTCCGGCCGGCGTCCGGTCGCTTGTTGAAATGCCCACGCAATCTGGCTCTGCAGATTGATGCCCGCCCTCGTGCAAAATCCTCTCGCCAAATACGCGCGCCGCTTCCACAAAGGTTGGATCGTTCAGTAAGTCAAGCGCCTGCAGCGGCGTGTTCGAATTGACGCGGCTCACGGCGCATTCTTCGCGCGTCGGAGCGTCGAAGTTCATCATCGTCGGATGCAGGAAAGTGCGCTGCCAAAAAGTGTAAATGCCGCGCCGGTAGAGATCTTCGTTGCGGCTCGCCGACCAGCCCCTTTTCGGAAAGTTCAACGCGGCCAGATAGCCTTCGGGCTGATACGGCTTCACGCTTGGGCCGCCGAACTTATTCACCAGCAGTCCCGAAATCTCGAGCATCAAATCGTGAACCGATTCCGCATCCACGCGGAACCGGCTCTGACGCGCCAGCAGCCGGTTGTCGGGATCGCGCTGATCGAGTTCCGGAGAAGATAATGACGATTGGCGATAGGTATCGCTCAGCACAATCGTGCGAACCATATGACGGACGTCCCAGGGATGCGTGCCGGCCGCGTCATACTGCGGGTTCATGAACTCCGCGGCCAGCCAGTTAAGCAGTTCCAGATGCGATGGCCAATCTCCTTGCGAGCCCAGATCCTCTACTGATTTCGAGATACCCGCGCCGAAGAATTCGCTCCACATGCGGTTCATATAGACGCGGGCCGTTAGCGGATTCTTCGGCGAGACCAGCCAGTTCGCCAGGTCCAGACGTGTCGCGCGGCGACCGCCGCTGTCTACGTTGCCGAGAAACTCCGGAATAGCCGGCTGCAACGATCTGGCCTGAATCGTCCATCCAATTGCCTCGCGGAAGCACGCGCGTCTCCCGCGGCGGAGCGCTTTCGGTGATCATCACTTCGGCAACGGCGCCTTCGAGGAAGCTCTGCTTCATCTCGAGCTTCGCCAATTCAATCCGTGCCGGAGCCAATTGCGGAGAAGAGTACTCAAAAATATCGCGAATGAGCGCGGTCTGTTCGGCGGAGCGCTTCTGTTCGGGTTGCTCAAGCGCCTTCACCAAATTTCGCGGAAGCCGCCTGTCGGGTCGCTTGCTAGAATCCGTCTTAGGCTTAGGATTGTCATCCCAGGAATACGTTCCGCTCGAAAGCGCCGATACGGAAGCGTCCAATTGTCGCCTGCCGGGAATCCGAATCCTGATGCACGCGAACGGTCAATGTGGATGCCGCCGACGTGTGCAGCGGTTGCGCGAAACGCAAAATCAGCAGAGGAGCCTTTGCTCTGCCGACAATTCCGAAACCGGTTTTCGGATTCTCGTCGAGTACCGCCATGGCGGGAAAACCCGTGGTCGGCGAAACCGTGCTGTAAGCGAAGACGAACGGCGTCTTCTTGCCGGGTCCTCGCCCCTTCGGCGAATACGTCGCGTCCACTTCGGAAATAACGAATCGATCCGAACCGCGCGCAATATCTCCACCAGGAAGGGAAGCGATCGGTATCCACCTCTATAGCCGGCGCTCGTCCAAACACCGGCGCCCGGCTTGAGAGTGACCGTGTAAGTCTCGTTGTCCGGATTCGGACCACCCACAACAATCAGACCGGCGCCGCCGGTTGTCGCGACCAACGGATGGGCACGCTCCTCGTTCTCATCCATTTCGGTGTTCTGCACCGAAAGCTTTGCGCTCTTCGCCGAAACCGCCGTGGGAATCGGAAATTTCCAGGCCAGGTTCCCCGCATTGGCTCGCGCCAGAATCTCTTTCTCCCACGCCCGTCGCTCCTCTTGTAACGCATCGGCCTTCCGGTCGAGTTCGCTTTTCTCCCCCTGAACCCGTTGGCTTAAAGCGTCGATTCGTTCTTTCTCTCCCGGCTGGTACACAGGCATCTTCGGCGCGAAAGCGTCGGGTCCGAAATCCGGAACAAGACCCGTTTCCTTCACATCCGCGAAGAATGCCTTCATGGCATAGAAATCCTTCGTCAGCACGGGATCGAATTTGTGGTTATGGCATTCGGAGCATCCCATCGTGGTGCCAAGCCAGTTCGTGCTTACCGTACGCACGCGCTCGGCTCCATACTTCGCCAGGTATTCTTTCGGCTGCAAGCCGCCTTCCGCCGATGTTCGACCCATGCGGTTATAGGCCGACGCTATCTTCTGTTCCACCGTCGCATTGGGCATCAGATCGCCCGCCAACTGCTCGCGCGTAAATACATCGAACGGCTTGTTATCGCGAAAAGCCCGCAATACATAATCGCGATAAGGCCACGCCGGGCGCGCGACATCTCCTGTGATATCCGGCGGTATCGGCATAGCGCACCGCATCGAGCCAGCGAACCGCCTGCTTCTCCGCATAAGCCGGCGAGGCAAGTAAACGGTCCACTAATTTCGGATAAGCCTCGGGCGAATTATCGGCGACAAACGCCGTCACTTCCTGCGGCGTCGGCGCAAGGCCCGTCAGATCGAGCGTCACGCGGCGAATCAACGTCCGGCGATCGGCTTCGGGCGAAGGCTTCAGCCCATCCTGCGCCAGCCGCGCTTGTATGAAAGCATCTATCGGATTCTGCGGCGCAGCCCCGCTCACAGCGGGCACAGCCGGCCTGCTCACCGGCACATAGGACCAATGTGTTTCGTATTTCGCGCCCTGCTCCACCCAGCGCCGAATCGTATCTTTCTGCGTCTCGGTCAGCTCTTTGTGCGCAAACGGCGGCGGCATAATGCGCCCGTCCTTGGCGAAGATGCGCTGGATGATTTCGCTATGCTCGGTATCGCCCGGAACGATCGGCGTTCCGTTTCTCTTCGGCTTCAGCGCCTCTTCGCGAATATCCAGGCGCATGTTGGCCATGCGGGAACTGGCATCCGGCCCGTGACATCGAAAGCACGTATCCGACATAATCGGCCGAATGTCGCGATCAAACGAAACTTGCTGTCCAAATGCAACTACCGGCAGGACACCAAGCATTACAAGGAAGTAGGAGCGCCACATAGTTCTATCTAGGCTGCCGCTCACCGCCGGCCATCTTCGAGAGCGAAATCCGCCCGGCAGCCACGATCCACCCAGATACCGCGATCGTCGAATCCCCACGAAGAGCCCCGTTCGCACGGGACATCGCTGCGCTGCCGGATCAATCGTACTCCACCGCGCGTGTCCGCGTCACAATACCGGCGCCGCCCATCCTCTGAAGAGCAGCTCACTGTTCTGGCGTTCGATTCATCGCGCCTAGCGTCCGATTCATCGCGCCGCCTATCATCCCGGTCGCGCCTGAAATCACGTCGATCGGAGCCGCCGCGCCACATTATGTCCCCGGTGTATCCCTCGCGCCCGCGCTGCGGATCCTCGATCCGGATGACCGCCACGCCACGATTCGAGTTCGGATCTCGCACCAGATCCTGACGCCCGCGTCCGTCAATGCCCTGGAATCGGAAATCGTTCGGAGCCGACGGTAGGGGCTGATTGCAATCCAACCGGCGCCATCGAGCCGGACTCCCCGATAACGTGCGCAGGAATCCCTGATCCCCCCGGATTTCCACCTCCGCAACCTCGTCCACCTCGACCTCGAACGTACACTTACCGTCTCCACCTCCGCCCCGTATGTTCGCGCGAATGCTGTTTTCCTGGGCATGAGAAGGCAGCGGCATGAATAAGAAGAAACCAACTCCCAACCCCGCGAATAGCGCCGATTTCATTTGCATCCTGAACCTCTCCCCTCGAAGTATTGGACACTCTAATTCTAGCCCGCGATGACCTATACTTGGCGCGAGACGTATGAACAACAGCGTCCAGGCTGTCGAGCTGGTTGTCTTGCTGCTGCTCCTCTTCGTAGTGGCTTTTGGAGCGCTTGCTCAACGGCTTCAGATCCCATATCCTATTGTTCTCGTCGTCGCGGGCGCCCTGCTCGGCTTTATCCCCGGCATTCCACGAATCGCGTTGGATCCGGACACGATCTTTTTTGTAATTCTCCCTCCTCTCCTTTACAACGCCGCCTGGACCACGTCGTGGCGCGAATTTAAGTTCAATCTGGCGAGCATTCTGCTGCTGGCCTTTGGCTTGGTCTTTTTCACCATGCTCGGAGTAGCGGCCGGCGTTCAGTGGCTGTTTGCAGGATTCGACTGGAAAATAGGTCTGGTGTTGGGCGCGGCGATAGCTCCCACGGATGCGCTTGCCGCCACTTCCATTGCGAAACGCATCGGGCTGCCCAAAGGAATTACGGACATTCTGGAAGGCGAGAGCCTGGTGAACGATGCCAGCGGTCTACTCGCGCTCGAGTTCGCCATTGCGATTGTTGTGCGCGATCAAACCTTCACGGTGGGGGATGCCGCGTTGCGCCTGGTTTACTTAACGGTCACCGGTATTACGGTTGGCCTCGCCACGGGCTGGATTGTGGACCGGTTGGAGCGCCGCATTGACAACGGCCCGATCGAAATTGTCATCAGCATCCTGGTTCCATATGCCGCCTATTTCACGGCGGACCGGATGCATGCCTCTGGCGTGCTGGCGGTGGTGGCCTGCGGACTGTATCTAAGCCGCAGAAGCTCCGAGTTCTTTTCGCCAAGGGTGCGTCTGCAGACCTGGGCGGTTTGGGAATCGTTGAGTTTCATCCTGAACGGACTCGTATTCGTACTCATCGGTCTGCAGCTTCCTGCCGTGCTGGCGGGAATCCACGGCTACGGCCGTGGAACCCTGCTTCTATATGGCGCGCTATTCAGCGGCCTGGTTATCTCGCTGCGGCTGATCTGGATGTTTCCTGGCGCATATCTCGCGAACCTGATTCGTACGCGCATCCTTCACCAGGATGTAAAACTGCCGGCCGCCAAGAGCATTCTGATCGTAGGCTGGACCGGTATGCGCGGTGTAATCGCCCTCGCGGCCGCCATTGCCTTGCCGCGAACGCTCGCGAATGGCGCTCCGTTTCCCCAGCGGAATCTGATTATTTTCCTGGCTTTCTCCATAATTTTCGTGACGCTGGTTCTTCAAGGACTCACTCTTCCTCCGCTGATCCGCGCTCTTGGTATTGCGGGCGAACCGGGCCCCGACCTCGAAGAGGAGGCGGCACGGCGTGAAATGATCGAAGCCGCTCTTGCATACCTCGAAAAACTCCATAAGCAAGATGAAACCGAATTCGACGCGATGTACGAAGATCTTACCGGCCACTATCAGCAACGCCTGGCCGCATTGGGCGGAAAAGAGAGCGCCGAAAAGGGTGGGGGCCGGCAAGATCACAAACGTCTCTCCCGAATATCCCGCGAGCTGCTTCGAGTGGAGCGCTGCACCGCTGTCCGCCTGCGCAATGAAGGCCACATCAATGACGAAATCCTGCGCGAGCTCGAGCGTGAACTCGACCTCCGCGAGGCTGGCCCGGCGCGCGCCTAGCAAAATCGCTGTTTGACACTTGCATGGGCGGCCATATATAAGTAACTTAGGTATGTGAATTGTAAATTATTTAGGTATCACGCGTGAGCCGTCCTTCTGATCTGATTCAAGGCACGCTCGATCTCCTCATCCTGAAGACGATCTCGATCGAGCCAAAGCATGGCTGGGCAATTGCCAAGCGCATCGAGCAAGTCAGTGAAAACGCGCTGCAAGTCACACAGGGCGCGCTGTACCCCGCCCTTCATCGCCTCGAGCAGCAAGGCTGGATTTCGGCCAAGTGGCGCACCACCGAGACGGGCCGGGAGGCGAAATTTTATCAACTGACGCGGGCCGGCGCCGTGCAGCTTGAGAAAGAATTGGCGCAATGGAATCGGCTGTCGACCGCTATCGGGCTCGTGGCCCGATGGTCTAAAGACTCGGCATGAACAAGCGCTGGCACGACATTCTGCGGATGCGATTTCGTTCCCTTTTGCGCCGTGCCTCGGTCGAACGGGAGCTCGAGAAAGAGCTGCGGTTTCATCTGGAACAGGCGATTGAGGAAGGGCGGATTAAAGGCCTGCCCGCCCGCGAAGCGCACGATGTCGCGATGAAAAGGCTGGGCGGAATTTCGCAAATTGAGGAGGAATGCCGGGACATGCGTAAGACGAACTTTGTGGAGAGTCTGCGACAAGATCTGCGCTATGCCGCGAGAATGCTCGCGAAGAGCCCGGGGTTCACGTTTGTGATGGTGTTAACTTTGGCGCTCAGTATCGGCGCGACGAGCGCGATTGTCAGCGTCTTCAACGGCGTTCTGCTGCGGCCGCTGCCCTACCGCCATCCGGACCAGTTGGTGCGGATCTTCACGAGCACTCGGGCTTGGCCAAAATTCCCGATCAATCCGAATGATTTTTTAGATTTTCGCGCACGCCTGCACTCGTTCGAATCCATGGCCGCCTACACGCGCGGCGATCTACAGCTCTCCGGCACGGGCGAGGCGATCCGGCTTTCCGGCTTCCTTGTCACTGGAGGTTTTTTCCATGTGCTGGGACTCACGCCCGCACTGGGGCGCGAATTCGACCGCGCCGATGAGCTGCCTGGAAAAGGAAATGTGGCGATCGTGAGCGACAGGATTTGGCGCACCCGGCTCGGCGCTCACCGCGACGCCCTCGGACAAAAGATCATCCTCAACGCAACTCCCTATACAGTTGTCGGGGTGATGCCGCCGGGCGTTCAGCATCCGGGCAACATGTATCACGCTGTCGCCTACGGTGACACGGTCGATGTCTGGACCCCGATCACGTTTTCCGATTCAAACGACCGCGGATCGCATTTTCTGGATGGCATTGCGCGCCTGCGTCCGGACGTGACCGCGGGGCAGGCGCAAGGGGAGCTGAATGCCGCCATGGCCCAACTGGCGCGCGAGCATCCCAATGGCGATAAGGGTTGGAGCGTGCAGGTCATTCCGCTCGATAAAGAAATTGTCGGTCCCAGCGAGCGGCTGCTGTTTGTGCTGCTCGGCGCAGTGGGCCTGGTGCTATTACTGGCATGCGTAAATGCGGCGAACCTGCTGCTTGCGCGCGCGACCTCCCGCCACCGCGAAATCGCCGTGCGAGCCGCCCTGGGCGCGGCGCGCAAGCGCCTGATTCGGCAAATGCTCACCGAGAGTGTTCTACTTGCTCTGATTGGAGCGGCGTTCGGAGCCGCTCTGGCGGTGGCGGGAGTAAAAGCTTTGGTGGCCATCCTGCCGGCCGATTTTCCCCGTGCCGGCGACATTCATGTGGATGGACCGGTTTTCCTGTTTACTTTGCTCATCGCCCTGGGCGCCGGAATCATCTTCGGAGTTGTTCCGGCGTTCGAAGGCTCGCGCACCAATTTGCGGGAGTCTTTGCACGAGAGCGGCCGGAGCGCAACCAGCAGCGGCGGGACGCTCCGTTTGCGCAACGCTCTGGTTATCAGCGAAGTGACCCTGGCGTGCGTCCTGCTGATTGGCGCTGCACTGATGCTCCGTAGCTTCGTAAATCTGCTGCGGACGAATCCGGGATTTCGTCCGGACCAGGTGTTGACCGCCAGTATCGCGCTTCCCCCAGTTCGCTACAAAGACGCCAATGCGATCAGAATTTTCCATGCGCGGCTTCTCGATCAGATACGAGCTATGCCCGGCGTGAATGCGGCGGGCGCTGGTTCCGATTTGCCCTGGACCGGATGGGACGAGAATCGCGGCGGCTTTCAGATCCAGGGCGAAGCGCCTCCACCCGACGAATTCTTCAGCGCGCGTTATCACGTAGCCTCGCCCGGATATTTCCGCGCGCTCGGTATCCCGCTGCTTCGCGGCCGCGCTTACGATAAGCAGGACAACGCCGGTAGCAGAGGCGTCTTGATCGTCAACGAAGCTATGGCGAAATATTGGAAGCACGGCGATGCGCTCGGCGGGAAGCTCACCTTCAGCAATCATCCGCAAGAAAAAGACTGGCTCACAATCGTAGGCATCGTTGGTGACGTGAAGGACACGCCGAAGAACGCCGGCGCCCAGCCTGCCTTCTGGTGGCCGCTCGCCCAGGGACCATCCTTCCTCACGGCGAACTCGTCAATCGCGATCCGTTCTAACCTGGACCCCAAACTGCTCGCTGGCCGCTTGCGCGCCCTCGTAGGCGAACTCGACGGCAATCTGGCGGTTTCGGACGTCCGCACCATGGAGACTGTGACCGGTAGTTCATACTCAATGTCGCGATTCTCTCTCATTTTGGTGGGCTTGTTCGCGGCACTTGCTCTGGTCCTCGCCGCGATCGGAACTTACGGAGTGATCGCCTATTCCGTCAATCAGCGCATTCACGAATTCGGCGTGCGCATGGCCCTGGGCGCCAGGCCGCGTGACCTGATCGCAAGTGTGCTCGCGCAAGGAATGAAATTGACGATCCTTGGCGCTTTCCTCGGTATTGTGTTCGGTCTCGCACTGTCGCGCCTTCTAAGCAACTTGCTGTACCGCGTTAGCCCGGCGGATCCACTCGCCATCGGCGTCACTTCCGTAATTGCAATTGCCGTTGCCGCGCTCGCCTGCTGCGTGCCGGCCGTGCGCGCTACCCGGGCCGATCCTATCGCCGCGCTCCGCGCCGATTAATGTGATGTTTCCTGGATAGGTCGGATGCGATAGTCATCTCATTACCCTCGTTGTTGGACGGTGGCAGTCCATGATACTTCGTGTGGTCATCCGTACGACGCCCGCTACAGTACGGCCGCCGTTTTGCGACTTACGAGCGTCTAGCTGATTTTTTAGCAGTCAGCCTCCGATTTACGGCAGCTCCCTCATACGATCACAAGCCTAAAATCCAATGTTTCCGGGCCTTCGGTGGCCAAAACCCTTGACACGCCCCCTTATGCTGGAACCGATGGCATCGCTAAACCAGCTGGCGGCGAACCGCGCGAACGCCCAGCTCTCTACTGGCCCCACTTCGTCTGAAGGAAGAGCCAAAGTTTCCCACAACGCTCTGAAAACCGGTCTCACCGGCCGCACCGTCCTCCTGCCAACCGAGGACGTCGCGGCCTATCAGGCGCATGTCGCACGAACGTTCCAACAGTTCGCTCCCGAATGCGACGAAGAAAAGCGCCTCAGCCAGTCGCTCGCCGATACGCTCTGGCGGCTCGAACGCATTCCCTCGCTCGAGGCCGGCATCTACGCTATTGGCCGCCGCGAGCTCGCCGCCCAATTTGCCGAGGAAGAGGACGAAGCCGTCCGCAAAGCCATGATCGAAGCGCAGATCTTTCTTTCCTACCGCCGTGACCTGAATAATCTTTCGGTCCAGGAAGCGCGCTTGCGCCGGCAATATGAAAAGGACGAAGCGGAGTTGAAGCGCCTGATTGCCGAGCGCGAGAAGGCTGCCAAGGACCGCCAGACCGCCGAAAACCGGCGCTGGCAAGATGCCATTCTTCACTACCGCACCGCCCGGGAATGTGGCATGGCGTTCGACCCCGCCGAAATTGGCTTTGAATTTTCAACTGAAGAAATCGCCGCCCGCGAGCAGCAGATACAAGTGAAAGCCGCCATCCAAAACGGCCGCTACTACGAATACAAGAAAAAAGGTTACTTCAAGCTCCCGGACAAAGCCGCCTGAATCCATACCTGAACCGCCGGCGGCGCAGCGAGCTTTCCAGGCGCTCGTCTTCAGGGTGCCTTGACAGACTTAGTAAAGATCGTTAACTTAGGTCGATACCGCGGCGCTGCTCCGGATGAAGCCGACCAAGAATTTCCCGTCACCCTATCGCCTCATTCCCGATAACCATCCGGCCCCCGGCGGCCCCCCTCGTATGCGTGAAGCGAATGTGCGGCACCTGTTGCGATTGCTTCATCGTTACGCGCCCTGTTCCCGCGCCGACCTGGTGCGTTTGTCCGGCTTGACCGCGCCCACCGTTTCCGCCGCCATCGCCAGCCTCCAAAGGCGCAATCTTGTCACCGCGATTGGCAATGGCAGTTCGAGCGGCGGCCGGCCTCCGGGCCTCTTGGAATTCAACGCCAGCCATGGTTACGTCGTGGGAGCGGATATCGGCGGTTCCAACGTACGGCTCGCGCTCGCCGATCTCAAAGGCGTCGTGATTGGACGATGGAGCGTGTCCTTGCGAGCGGAACGCAGCCCGAAGGCCGTCATCGACAAGGTCTGGGTCGGCATTTCTCAGTTATGCCAGCAGCACAAAGTGCCGCTCAAGAAGGTCCTTCAAATCGCCGCCGGAGCCCCTGGAATAACCGATGTCGCCGCCGGCCGCGTGCTTTCGGCGCCCAATCTGATCGGTTGGAACGACGTCCCCCTGCGTGATCTGCTGCAGGACAAAACCGGCATTGCAACCACCATCGAAAACGACGTCAATCTAGGCGCATTGGGCGAGAGTTGGTGCGGAGCCGCTCAAAACGTCGCCAACTTCGTCTTTCTTTCGATCGGTACGGGCGCCGGTGCAGGTATCGTGCTAAACGGTACGCTTCATCACGGCGCGACCTGGTCCGCCGGAGAAGTGGGCTACATGATGATTCCGGGTCTTCCCGACGATCCGCCCTCCACAGATCGGCCGGGCGCGCTCGAGAGCGCCATCGGCGGCCACGGCATCGAGCAAGCCTGGATCGAGGACGAGGCCGCAACGCGCTCTGCCGCGGCTCTTCGCGCTACCGACATTTTTGACTTGGCTGTCGCTGGCGATAGCAAGGCCCGCGAATTTTTAAATCGCGCCGCTGGCCATTTGGCAATGGCTGTCACCAATCTGAGTCTGGTGTTGGACGTGTCATTGGTAGTTCTGAGCGGAGGAACCGGTGGCCATCCCGGACTTCTTCAGGCTGTCGAGCGCAGGCTTGAACGCAATCAATTTGCGCGGCCCACATTGCTGTTGAGCGACCTGAACGGCGAAGCGCAGCTCTATGGAGCAATTTGTCTGGCTCTCCGAACGGCGGAGGCGCAGGGGTTCCGGCATCGGCCGGCTCGGATCGGGAACAAACGTCAGCCCGCGCTGGCGGAGATTTATTAGGAAAGGGGTACGGCAATGCAACGACTCATCTCGTCCTTGCTGGTTCTATTTTCGCTCGCGCCGGCGGTGCCGGCGCTGCGCGCGCAAGTTCTCTACGGCTCTCTGGTAGGCACCGTCACCGATCAGAGCGGCGCGGTCATACCGAAGGCTCAGGTCAGAGCGTCCAGCCCGGCAACCGGCGAAGTGCGCGAAGTGACCACCGACGCCGAAGGCCGCTACACGATCGGGAACGTTGTCGCCGGAACTTACGATATTCAGATCTCCGCCCGCCGGTTTCCGCCAGGTGACAACCACGGGCGTGACCGCCACCATTAATACCGTCACGCGTGTCGACGTGCAAATGGAACTCGGCTCTCAGACGCAGGAAGTCACCGTATCCGGTTCGGCGGCCCAGCTCCAAACCGACAAGTCGGACGTCCACACGGAGCTCAATCCTCGCGAGATGGCCAATCTGCCTCTCCCGAATTATCGAAATTTTCAAAGTCTCATCAATCTCGTTCCCGGCGCTACCCCGGCCCAGTTCACTAATTCCATCACCGACACGCCGCAGCGCTCGCTCTCGACGAATGTGAACGGCACAAACCGGAATAACAACAACACGCGTATCGACGGCGCGGCGGATGTGTTCGTCTGGCTCCCGCACGTTACAGCGTATGTGCCGCCCGAAGAGACCATCGAGACCGTCAACGTCACAACCAGCAGCTTCGATGCCGAGCAGGGAATGGCGGGAGGCGCGGCAACCACGCTGACGACCAAATCTGGAACCAACGCGTTTCACGGCGTAGCTTTTGCCTATTGGGACGATAATCATCTGCAAGCCCGCAATTACTTCTACTATGGCCAGGGAACGCCCTTCAGCCTGCACAATATCGATGGCGGCACCCTTGGCGGCCCGATCATCAAGAACAAACTGTTCTTCTTTGGAAGCTGGGAAGGCACGCGGGAACGTACCAACTTCTCGATGCTATCGACTGTCCCGACTGCCGACGAGCGGAATGGGAACTTCAGTACATATAAGACGAATATCTACGATCCGATGACCGGCGATTCCGCAGGTAAAGGACGGTCGCTCATTTCAAGCAACAATGTGATTCCGGCGAGTCGCATCAGCCCGATCGCCCAGAAACTGCAGGCCCTGATCCCTTTGCCGAATCAGCCTGGAACCACCTCCAATTACTTCAGCTCCGGAACGCAAGTATTGAATCGCGATAACTTCGACGGGAAGATCGATTGGAACCGCACCCCGAATCACCATATCTTCGGCAAGTACAGCGTGATGAATGCATCCGTAATCTGCCCGTTTAGTTTGGGTGCCGCGGGCGGCACGGGTCTTTGCAACGGCAACGGCGCCGGAACCGCGCCGACATTGATCCAGGTGCCAACCCTGGGCCATAGCTGGATCATCACGCCTAACCTCCTGCTCGATGAAGTGCTGGGCTTCAACCGCATGGGCCAGCATGGTACTGACAGCTTTTTCGGTCAGAACATTGGCCTGAATCTCGGCATTCCCGGCACCAATGGTCCTGATATCCGGCAAAGCGGCTTTCCGATCTTCAACATTACCGGCGGCTTCAGCAGCTTTGGACAGGTGGCAAATTACATTCCCTTTTACCGTAACGACCAGAGTTGGACCAACAGCCATAACATGACCTGGACGCGCGGAGCGCACGAACTCCGCTTTGGCTTCGACATGATTCGCTATCAGCTCAATCAATGGCAGCCGGAGGCGGGCTCCTTCGGTCCGCGCGGATCGTTCACGTTTGATGGCGGAGTTACGGCCTTGAATGGCGGCCCGTCCCCGAATCAGTTCAACGGCTATGCGGCCTTTCTACTCGGGCTCGATCAATCCGCCGGAAAGACTCTCCAGAACATCAAAATGACGGGACGCGAATGGCAGTTCGGTTGGTATGCGCGCGATCGCTGGCAGGCCACTCGCAAGCTTACGTTGAACTTTGGCCTGCGTTACGAACTGTATCCGCTGGTGCAGCGCTCGCATACCGGCCTGGGCCGCTTCGATCTGGATACGAATCAAATCCTCATCGGCGGCGTCGGAAGCAACGACGAAAATGCCGGAGTCACAGTAAGTCACAAGATGTTCGCGCCGCGGCTAGGCGTGGCCTATCGGCTGAACGACGCAACGGTTATCCGGCTAGGTTACGGAATCAGTTACGATCCGCTGCCTATGTCGCGTGTATTCCGAGATCCTTATCCGCTGACCATTCCGCAGAGCTTCCCCGGGTTGAATAGCTTCACCGCCGTCGGCTCTCTTTCGACTGGAATTCCGCCCGTATCCGTCCCCGATCTTTCTTCCGGCGTGGCTGCTTGTACCGACCAGCACTGTCATTAGCCGAAGTCCGTTTCCGGGATTGCTGCATCGCGGTTATATTCAGTCGTATAACTTCACCATCGAAAGACAGCTCCCCTCTTCCTTCATAGTAAGTGCCGCTTTTGTTGGCACGGCCACAACACACCAGTTTGTGGACCACGAACTGAACGCCGGTGCTCCCGGCAGCGGTACAGCCGGACTTCCTTTGGCTGCTTCGCTCGGCCGGAAAGTCTCCACGCTCTTTGAAGACGGCTGGTTGAGTTCGCACTACACTGCTCTCCAAATCGCCATCAATCGCCGCTTCGCAAGCGGCCTCCTGATCAAAGGCGCTTACACATACTCAAAAGCCATCGACATGGCCGATGACGACGGCCGCGTCGGACTGCTGTTCAACTACGCGCCTATGTTGCATAGAAACGAAGCGCTCGCCGGCTTCGACGTGCCGAATAACTTCCAAATTGCCGGCGTTTACGAACTTCCATTCGGAAAAAACAAACCGTATGGCCAAAACGGCCTCGTCTCGCGGGTGCTGGGCGGATGGCAGGTGAACGGCACTTTCAGCGCGTATTCCGGGTTGCCATTCACGGTTACTGCGTCGGGAACCTCGCTCAACGCCCCCAATAACACCCAGACGGCGGACCAGGTGCTGCCTACCGTAGCGAAATTGGGCGGTATCGGAACCGGGAGTCCTTACTACGATCCGAACGCTTTCGCTCCCGTTACGGCAGTCCGCTTCGGGACGGCAGGACGCAATATCCTTCGCGCGCCGGCCATGTTTAACTTGAACGCCAGCTTGTTCCGGACTTTTCCCATCACCGAGCGATTTAATCTGCAGTTCAGGGCCGAGTCTTACAACCTATCGAACACGCCGCATTTCGCGGCTCCTGCTTCCAACGTGTCGTCCGGAAATTTCCTTGTCATCACCAGCGCCGCTCAGGATCAGCGCCAGTTCCGGTTCGCATTGAAAATGACCTTCTAAGTAGAACGTTCAGTTCCTTGGCTTGGTTCGTCCTTTGCCCAATCGCGCGGCAACCAGAATCGCCGCAAAACTTTTCGCATGAGTTTCATTCCCAGTTCGGCGGCGCGATTCACAGAACACACCGTTCATTGATATCATCGTTGCTTTCATGAAGGAAATTCCGGGGAATTTTGAGCTAGAGCTCGAGCATCTTCCGCCGGCGCCGGCCCGTTCCGATTGCGGCATTGGAGTGGGCAGAGGTGGTTAGCGGAGTATTCCCGGCTCACGCTTCTCAATATGGGCGTTCATCATCTCGACTCGTTCCGTTATCTATTCGGTAATCCGGACGGGGTTTACGCAAGCACGCGAAGCGATCCGCGTACAAAGTTCGCCCACCACGACGGTATCTGTTTATACATCCTCGAATATGACAGCGGCATTCGAGCTTCTGGTTGGGATGACATTTGGGTAGGACCACGCAGTTCGCAAGACAATCTCGAGCCTTACATCAAGTGGCGCGTGGAAGGAACGGAAGGGCTGGCGGAAGGATTTTTGGGATGGCCGCAATATCCGAATCACAATCCAAGCCAAATACGGTTTGTAACATCACGGCAACCGGGCGTGTGGATTACACCCAAGTGGAGCGAAGCCTGGTTTCCGGATGCCTTCATTGGCCCAATGGGATCGTTGATGGACGCGATTGCACGAAATACAGAGCCGGAGAACAGCGGCGACGACAATGTGAAGACGATGGCCTTGGTCGAAGCATGTTACCGCTCTATCGCGGAGAAGAGGGTAGTGCGGCTGGCTGAGGTGAGTAAATCGTGGGAAGACGTCAATCCAGTACTCCAACCGTAAAAGATGTCGCTACGCTCGCGTCCGTGTCCATTGGCACGGTCTCACGGGTCCTGAACGATCATGCCGATGTTGGCGTAGATTTGCGCGATCGGGTGCAATCAGCCATCCGCGAACTTGGATATCGATCCAACGGACGCCCGGAAGGAGCTCGTCAGCAGTCGCGCGCCATCGGATTTCTCCTTTGCAACGGGGTGGGCATCAACCCGATCCACGCCCATTTGCTGCTTGGGATTGAACAGTTTTGCTCCGATGCGGGCTACTACACGATTTTTACTCGATACATGTATTCTCCGGATCAAAAGCCGGACGACTTCGAGCTGCCGGAATTTCTTTTGCAGTCCCACTTGGTGAATTGCGTGATTGTGGCGGGAGCGAACTACAGCAATTTCCTCCTTGCGCTACAAATGGCCAAGATCCGCTATGTGCTGCTTGGTAACCATGTCGTGGGCCGTTCTCCGGAGGAGGCGCCTGTAAACCAAGTGCGCTATGACGATTACGGCGGCTCTCTCGAGGCGGCTCAATATTTGATTCAACTCGGTCATCGACACATCTGGTACATCGGCGACACGTCGTTACCATGGCTTCTGAACCGTTATGAAGGGTATGTGAGCGCCATGAGGGGAGCCGGTTTAGAACCTAACGTCCACACGTATTCTCTTGCTGACGATCCGTTTGAAAACGGCCACGCGGCCGTTACTTACATCCTCGAACGGAAATATCCGGCAACTGCGATGCTGTGCGGGTCGGAGGAACTCGCCTTAGGAGCGCGAGAAGCGCTGCGCCAGCACGGCCGCGACGTGCCTCGCGATGTAAGTCTCATTGGCTTCGAGCACAAGCTGACTCATTCGCGCTCGTCAAACGTAACGTCGGTTTCGATCGATACGTTGGCGGTAGGCCGCGAACTGGCGCGCATGGCAACTGCGTTGAATGAAACTTTCGGGAAAGATCAACCCGAAGTTATAATTCCAGCGACGCTATCGAAGCGAAGCACATGCCGCCCTTTCCGGCCGGACGACGTTATGGTTCTTTAGAAACCAGAGTAGCAGTAATTCTAGTACTTCCGGTACTCTAGCGAATCATGCCCCAGCCTCGGCCCACGCTGGATATGATGTACAGGCGGCTTATGAACGGATCTAAGAGAAACAGGACGCGCGCAGCGCGGCCAATTACAGAGGACGAATTGTGATCGTGGGCGCCGAAAGGAATGACCAGTGGTGCGCTTTGGTTTCCGATGCGATCTTGTTCGTCTACGGCATCTCCATTCCGGAAGACCGCCTCTGGAACGATTCAGTGAACGGCAAGTTAGACAAGGCAAGTGTAACGGAGGCTTTCCAGTGGGCGAAAGCGGTGGCTGTATGGAAGACGGATCAGTCGGATGAGGCTATATGGCCCGGTCACATTACACCGGCGCTATGGCCGCTGTTCTGGGAAGTCGCGTTCCGGGTGGACCCGGAGCGGACTCTGACAGCAATCGGCTATGCGCTCACGGCGTTTGCCTATCGCGAGTACGATGCCGGAAAGGACCAGAAAAGCCTTGAGCGGCATCTGAAGGTAAACAGTCCCACGACGAGCACATCCACCACCTGAGATTTTACGGCTGAGTCAAAGAGCGAATCCGTCTATTCAGTATTGACGGATGAAAGCACAAAAAGCCGCAAATCATCACTCTTGCTTTTGGCTCTGGTTCACCAGAAGCGCCATCGTTCTGCTGGCGCTTCTCGGGGCAGCTCTAATTATCTTGGCCATCGGGTGGCCGTTCACTCGTGAGGCGACAGTTCGCTCTTTGGAACAAGTCTCATTCAGCGAGGTGAAGCTCGGACATTTTCAGAAGACGTTCTTTCCACCCGGCTATATTGCTCAGGACCTAACCTTCAGGCGAGACAATGCCGCGAACGCTCGCCCGCTCGCCAGAATCGGAAAAATTACGTGCCGCGGTTCATGGTTCGCGCTTCTCACATTCACGCACCGGATCACGCGGATGGAGCTGGAAGGTGTTCTGGTCTACATCCCGGCTCATGTTCCGCCGGCAATCCGAAAGCATGCTGAAGCGAAAGTGACTCCAACGGTAACAGACCTATTCGCCAACGGCGCGGTTCTGGAAATTGCTCCCAGAAATGGAGGCTCGCAGACCGAGCGCTTTGATTTTCCCGAGCTGGCCTTGAGTAATCTGGCGAGAAACAAGGCTACCCATTTCCGCACGCTCATGCTGAATCCGAATCTGTTCGGGCGGCTGGCGTCGACGGGGACGGTGGGACCGTTGATGCTCGGGAGAATTTCCGAAACACGCATCTCGGGCGACTATCACATCCGGCGCGACGATCTCAGCAGGCACAAAATTATCGCGGGCACTCTCTCCGCCGACGGCCGGTTCAACGGTGTGCTGGGCCGCACAGACGTTGCGGGGCGAACGGACATTCCCGATTTTTCAGTCACCAGGAGCCGCCACTCACTCAGACTTACAGCCGAATACAACGTTGTGGTGGATGCGACCCAGGGAGACGTTACGGTTCAATCCGCGGAGGCACACTTCCTCAGCTCAACACTGATCGCTCACGGCAGTATAGCCGGCCGCGGCAGCAAAACGCTGGCTCTCGATATCGAAGGCCGGCACGCACGCGTCGAGGATCTACTGCGCCTCGTGGTTACAGCGAACCGGCCGCCTTTGGACGGAGCGCTGAACATGCATGTTCACGTAGTGCTCCCCCCTAAACAGGAATCTTTTCTGAGAAGGGTCCGGCTCGAAGGGGGATTCACGATCGACGGCGCGGCGTTCACAACGCGAATGACTGAGGCAAGGTTAGAGCAGCTCAGCGCACGCGCGCGCGGCGAGAAGAAGGTGAATGTTACAAGTGGTAATAAAGCCGTCCCGGCGGAGATGAAAAGCGACGTCAAGCTGGATGCGGGCATCGCCACGCTTTCGGAAGCGCTCTTCGCCGTGCCTGGCGCAATTGCTCGAGGCGCCGGGACTTATGACCTCTCGAACGAGGCAATCGATCTACGTGGCAAGCTTGCGATGCGGGCAACCTTATCGAAAGCGGCCGGGGGAATCAAGTCACTTATTCTGATGCCGGTTGACCCCTTCTTTAAAAAGGATGGCGCTGGAGCTATAGTTCCGGTAAGGATCATGGGGACATATTCGCACCCGGTCTTCAAGGTGTTGCTGACCAAATAACGATCTCTTCGCGGTACGTGTAATTGCATTGCGCGAGAGGACGCAAAACTGGATGCGTCGTGGGGCGCACCCCATTAGGCGCTGTTTCGGCCGATCCGAAAAATGCCTGAGAACCTGCGGACAAAAGCCGCGGCAGTGGCGGAAGTTCGCCGTTTGTCGTCATCTGGCATCGGATCTGGAGATCGATTTTAAGGTTGGCGGCAACTCTTGATCCTCGATCACCGCAACACGATTCCGTTGAACTGAGGCACGGCGAAATCGTCCGCAGAGCCGTCTGCTATCGCTGTTCAATATTTTTCACTGAATCACGCAGGTCTTAAGTGAGAGGCCTATGCAGGCAGGCATATCTATGGCCTGGCTCTTGAGGCGCAGATGAAGAAATGGATGATAAACACGGTGGCACTGTTCAATCCGGGGCTGCTGTTGAGTTATTGGCGGCACTCCCGAACGCGATGAAATTCCGGCTCAAGCCGGCGGCCCACCTGTTTGTGCTTCTTTTTTGGTTATCGCCCTTCGTCGCCGAAGCCCGGTACCAACCGCAAGCGTGCGGCCTCGCTTACCAGATGCAACAACTGGAACTTCCCCGTGACATTGCGGTCAGAGTCGACCCCATGACGAGCGCGGAAACCAAAATTGCCATGGATTGGTGGGTGGCTCGCCTGAGCACTCCGGCGCGACCGCTTACATGGCATGTAGTCAAAGATAGGAACGGCTGCATGATCTACATCCGGCATGGATGGGACGGCATGGTAGACAAAACGTTTACGGCAGCCTACACGCACACGCCCGATTGCGAGAAATACGACGGCATAGCGATGGTTTTTCTCATAAATCCCTGGGTGGTGGCGCATGAGATCGGCCACTTAATCGGTTGTAGGCACGGCACCGGTGTTATGCGCTTGGAATACATACCCGGCGAGGAGCGGCGGTTGTGGATTGACGGGGACGCACTGCATTTCGCGCTGCTTATCCGGGGAAAAGCAGCAAGCCGGGCATCTCAGCATCAATCACGAACTCGCGCAACTGGCCAGTTTTGGTAAATACATCACGTTTGCCATTGGACTGAGTTTTCTTGCGCCCAAAAGGTTGCATCAGATGGTCTGGGCACTGCCGCCGCTTGGAACCCTACCGGCGAGGCGATCTCGTCGCCTGCCAGAATCGCCAGTCGATCGACGGCTGGCCTAGTGGTACGCCCAGCGACGCCGAAGAAACGTTCTAGTTCAGCGAGATCACGGCGTGCTGCCGCTGATAGAAACATATCCGCTTGAGCGCGCCTCAGAAGCCGATCCGATTACAACTCGCAAGGCGAGAACCCTCAGATCTACTTACGAGGAATAGACTGTGGATGTGGAAACCCTGGACAACGGACACCGAGAAGAATTGCGCGACATGTTCGCAACAGCCGCTCTTACGGCATTATTAGGCCATATCCCATCCGTCGCCTTCGCAGCACGATCAGACGAAAACGCCCAAGAGCAGGCGCACGACAAGGTCGCGGCCGAGGCATACCGCTGGGCGGACGCGATGCTGAAGGCACGGAATCAATCATAAAGCTCGCCCACGGGTAGGGCGCAAGCTGCGCGTGCGCTTAATAAAGCGGCGTGGAGGTCGGCTCGAAATGGAAATGTTGAATTCCCAGGGGGATCCTCCGTTTAGAGGCCGTGCGCACGGACCTCACAAACGGGTTGTATCTGTTTGATTCTGTTTTCTTGGCTCCTCAGGTAGGATTCGAACCTACAACCCTTCGGTTAACAGCCGAATGCTCTACCATTGAGCTACTGAGGAGCATCGCGCCCCGCATCGCACATTCGGCGCGAAGTGGGCCTCACCCATTAAAGCATACGTAAGCGATGGTGGCCCGTTCTGGTAGACTTCCGTCGAGGACCGATCGCATGAAGCGCAGGGAACTTTTGGCGGGAGCGCTCGGCGCCTCGCTCGCCAAGTGTGTCCGGGCGGAAAAGCCGCACGAAGGACAGGAATTGATTGGGCGACCCGCGCCTGCGCTCGGACTGCAGCACTGGCTCCATTCGCCGCCTCTCGAGATGACAGATCTACGTGGGAGAGTCGTGCTGCTTCGCTGGTGGACCCAAGGTTGTCCCTTCTGTGAGGCGACCGGTCCGGCGCTCCGCAGGTTTCAAGCCGAATATGGTCAACGCGGTTTGCAAGTGCTCGGAATTTACCATCCGAAGCCGCCCGGAAACTGGAGCATGGCAAAACTGGAGGATGCTACCAAGGAGAAGAATTTCACTTTTCCGGTAGCGCTCGATGCCGATTGGAGCGCTCTCAAACGCTGGTGGTTGAACCAAGAGCGAGGCCTTACGTCCGTATCGTTTCTAGTGGATCGCGGCGGGATCATTCGCTACGTGCATCCGGGCGGCGAGTTTCACGAAGGCAATCAGGGCGGCACTCCCACGCACGAAGCGTGCCGGCGCGATTATTGCGCGATTGAAGCGGAAATCATCACTACGCTTTCTTAGGCGCGCGGTCCGGTTAGCGCTTCCGGCGCCGGCTCGTTCAGCCGGCTGTGCGCCTTGCTGTAGAGAAAGTAGACCGCCAGGCCGACGATCATCCAGGCCAAAGCGGTCATTTGCGTGCGGTGGTCGAGCGCGACGATCATTCCACCACAGACGATGACGCCGAGTATCGGGACAAGCGGCACGAGTGGCGTGCGGAACGGACGCTTCAGATTCGGTTGCGACCGGCGCATGATCCAGACTCCGACGCACACCAGACAAAAGGCGAACAGAGTGCCGATGGATGTGAGATCGCCGGCGAGCGATCCCGGGATGAACCCGGCAAATGCGCTGACAAAAAAGAAAAGAATGATATTGCACTTATACGGTGTGCAGAATTTGGGATGCACTTCGGAGAACAGCTTGGGGAGCAGTCCGTCGTTGGCCATCGAATAGAACACCCGGCTTTGGCCGAGCAGCATAACCAGAATGACGGAAGAAAAACCCGCGAGGATGGCTACGGTAATTGCGGTGGCGAGCCAACCGTAGCCGGGCATATAGTGCTGAACGGCATAGGCAACCGACGCCTCTTTGCCGGCGATCTTGAATTCCTGCCAGTTGCACACGCCCGTGAGCACGTAACCAAACAGGACGTAGAGAATAGTACAGACAGCGAGAGACCCTAGAATGCCGCGCGGCATGTCGCGTCCCGGATTTTTGGTTTCCTGCGCAGCAGTCGAGACCGCGTCGAAACCGATGAAGGCGAAGAATACGATGCCCGCGCCGCCGAGCACGCCACCCCAACCATGTTTGAACAGTCCTTCGTGACCCGGAACTGTAGCCGGCACCAAATAGGGCGTCAGATTGGCCTTATCGATAAACTGCCACCCGAACGCGACGAAAGCGATGACGATGGTCACCTTAATCGCGACGATGATGTTGTTCACGGTGGCGGACTCTTCGATTCCTTTGATAAGAAGCAGCGTGAGGATTGCCAGTATGACCAGGGCAGGTGCATTGAAGATCCCATGAACACCGGTAGTGGAGACATCCAGCGGCGAGTGGCACCACTGGAAGGGAATACGGCCGCCTACGAGATTGTTCAAATACTCGCTCCATCCGATGGCGACGGTGGCTGCGCCAAGCGCGTATTCGAGTATCAACGCCCAGCCAATGATCCAGGCGACGAACTCACCCATTGTCGTATAGGCGTATGTATAGGCGCTACCGGCGATGGGGATCATGGCGGCGAATTCGGAGTAGCACAAACCCGCGAAGATGCAGCCAATGGCCGCCACAATAAAAGATAAAGTCACGGCAGGGCCGGCGGCCTCGGCCGAAGCGGCTGCGGTGCGAATGAACAGGCCCACGCCGATAATCGCGCCGACGCCGAGTGCGACCAAGTTGCCGGCCGACAGCGTGCGTCTCAGGTTGTTGTGGCTCACCTGTTCGAGCAACACGCTCACCGGCTTGGTACGAAAAAGGGTCATGAATTAACCGTTACGGTAACACAAGTTTCAGTTACGCGGGTACCAGCCCGGCGATGGCCAGACGACTCACACGAGGGCCGGGCAAAATGATGCCGGCAAGGTTGAGTGGGTCTGTATTAGCGACCGCAACGGCGGGGTTGCGTTCGGGATCACGCCGTAGCGAACGCAACAACTCGAGAGCTTCTGGGCGTGCAAATTGCTCGCCGGTGAAGCCCGAAACGAAGCGGCCGCCGCGGATTTCTCCGCGCGCTTCCAGTTTGCGCAACACCGGGAGCAGGTCGCGCCATGGCGGAGCGAGAGTCTCGCGGATGAGCAGGTCGCGCAGCAGAACGCCCCAGCGGAGAAGCAATTGCCGGGCGAAACGCTCGACCCGCTCCTCTTTCGGGACGGCGGGCGCTGTATGGCGCAGCAAGGCCCAGCGACCGGCAGAGTGCCGCGGGCGCTTCTGTCCGCCGCGGCCTTCGCCGCGACGCCGTTTGGGATCGACCAGGGCGCGCAGGTTGTCGAATCCATCGGCGGTGACCAAACCGCCGGCGAGGAGTTCCCATAGCCCGTCTTCCACTTCGCTGGCCAACCTGCCGGTGTGCCGGACCAGATCCAAAAAGAAGCTGGCGCCCTGTTCAGAAAGCGCCACGAGCACTTCACGCGCCGGATACGAGAGAGCCGTGGGATCCGGCACAGGCGCGGCGGGCATCAGCCAGCCGGCGTCTTCACGCAAGAACAGAGCGATTGGAGCGATGCGAGTCGGACGGACGCGGCGATTTTCAGCCAGGGCGGGATGCGGCGATCCGCGTGCCCACATGACTTCGCCCGAGAAGCACAGCTCATCCAGGAACTCAGGATCGTACTTGGCGATGCGGCGCGCGAGTACGTCGTTTTCCCAGGCGGCGGCGGGAATCTCGTAGCCCTGAAGCTGGCGAACGACGTGCAAGGTGCCATCGGCGGCATGCAACTGAGTGCCGGGTGAAACGTGCTGCCAGGTTTGCAGGAAGCGTTCGAAATCGAGCGGCGTGACAGGCTCGATCTCGCGGCGCAGTTTTCCCAGCGTGGCGCGATGAATGCGCGCGAGAATGCGGCGATTGCACCACTCCACGGCACCATCTTTATGACGAAAATGGCCGCGGAAGATCTGGCCTTGCGCTTCGAGCCGTGCGAGCGCGATATCTAGGTCCTCAACAGGAAATCCGATTCGGCCGGCCAGTTGCTGGGCGGTGGATGGGCCAATCGAGTCCATCCAGCCCAGGAGAACGGCGTCAACATCGTCGACAACGTCAGTACGTTCAGTTGCGACCCAAAAGGCGGCGTCTTGGCGAACAATTGTATGCGCACGTCCCGTTGCCAGCAATTCTTCGTAGAACGATCTCCATTCCTCGGCGGGCGGCAGACGCACCAAAGTTAGTAAGGCGTCGTGGAGCTCATCAGCATCGCGCGCTTCGGGCCAGGACTCAAGCGCAATTTGGTCGATAACGGCGGGATCGAGCATGCCTTCGCCTGTCACGTCCGAACCGAGCGTTTGCCGCAATTGGACAGCCCGGGTGCGCCGTTCTTCGAGTGGAGCATCGTCGAGGAAGGCATAGGGATTGGCGTTTATAATTTCATGCGCGAACTGGGAGGGTTCCACCGTATCGATCGCGACCGTACGAATCCGGCCTTCCTCGATAGCGGCGAGGATCTGTTGAAGGCCGGTCAGGTCCATCGCTTCGTGCAAACAATTGTCGATGGTTTCGCGCACGAGCGGATGATCGGGAATGCGCGGGGGACCGGTTAGATTTTCGGCGCAGGCGACCTGATCGGGGAAAACGGAGGCCAGCAGATCGTCGGAGCGCATGCGCTGGATGGGAGCAGGCACGCGGCGGCCGCCGCTGAAGCGCAGAATGGTGAGGGCGCGGGTTGCGTTCCAACGCCAGCGTGCGCCGAACATTGGTGCGTCGAGCAGGGCCTGCTGCAAAACATCTTCCACAGTCGAGGATTTCAGGAAGGCGAAGACTAGCTCCAGAGGAAAGGAGTGCTGCTCGGTAAGCGAGAGCACAAGTCCGTTGTCAGTGGCGGCGGCTTGCAACTCGAAATTGAAATTGCGGCAGAAGCGCTTGCGCAACGCGAGACCCCACGCGCGCGTAATGCGCGAACCGAAGGGCGCATGCAGGACAAACTGCATGCCGCCGGCTTGATCGAAAAAGCGCTCGGCTACAACAGTCGTTTGAGAGGGCAAAACGCCTAGCCCGGCGATACCGTCGCGCACATAAGCGGCTGCCTGCGTGGCTCCGGCTTCATCGAGGCCGCATTCGGAAATCAGAAAAGCGGGTACGGGATCTTGCGAACCGGCGATGCGTTCCCGTACGCTCGCCATTTCCGCCGAGAGCTCACGCGAGCGGCCGGGAGCCTCTCCGAGCCAGAAAGGGATAGAGGGCGCCGCTCCGTGCGCATCGTGCACGCGGACGCGGCCGGGCTCGACACGCTTGATCCGCCAGGAATGCGTGCCGAGTAGAAAGACATCACCCACAAGGCTTTCGACAGCGAAATCCTCATCGAGCGTGCCGACAGTTTTGTTGTCGGGCTCGGCGATGACTGTATAATTTGCGTTTTCCGGAATGGCGCCGCCGGAAGTGATTGCGGCGAGGCGCGCGCCGCGGCGGCCCTTGACGCGGCCATTGACCCGGTCGCGATGCAGCAGTGTGCCGCTTCGACCGCGCGGCGTCGTAATTCCTTCGGACAGCATCTCGACAATCTCTTCGAAGTCCTCCCTCGGGAGATTGCGGTATGGATAGGCGGAGCGCATGAGCGCGTAAAGGTCGTCCTCTTTCCAGGCTTCGGCGGAGGCGGCCGCGACGATCTGTTGGGCCAGAATATCGAGAGCGTTTTCGGGGATTTCGATACGCTCCAGCTCGCCTTTTTGGAACGCCGACAGGATGGCGGCGCACTCGAGCAACTCGTCGCGGGTAGTCGCGAAGAAGCGTCCCTTGGGCAAAGCGCCCACCCAGTGGCCGGCGCGGCCCACGCGCTGGAGGGCCACCGCAATCGAGCGCGGGGAACCGATTTGGCAGACCAGATCGATACTGCCGATATCGATGCCGAGCTCGAGCGAAGCAGTGGCGACCACCGCGCGGAGTTCGCCTTTCTTCAAACGCGTTTCGACGTCCAGCCGGGTATGCCGCGCCAGGCTTCCGTGATGGGGGAACACAATATCCTTCCCCAGCCGCTCCTCGAGCGCATGCGAGACGCGCTCGGAAAGCCGCCGGGTATTCACGAAAACGAGCGTGGAGCGATGCGTGAGGATGAGTTCGGCCAAACGATCGTAAATTTCGCCCCACATCTCCGTGCTCGCTATGGACGAGAGCGGATCGCGAGGAACTTCGACGCCAAGATCCATCTTGCGGCGATGTCCCATGTCGACGATGCGAGTGGAAGGGCCGAGCATGCGGCCTACTTCTTCGATAGGCTTTACTGTTGCGGACAGCCCGATGCGCTGCAGACGGCGGCCGGCGAGCGCGTCGAGGCGGGCGAGCGAAAGCGCGAGATGCGAGCCGCGTTTGTCGTCGGCAATGGCATGAATTTCGTCTACGATCACGGTCGAGGCGGTGGCCAGCATTTTCCGCGATTGTTCCGCGGTCAGCAGAATGAACAGAGACTCGGGCGTAGTGACCAGGATGTGCGGCGGCTTTTGCAGCATGCGCGCGCGTTCCGGCATGGGCGTATCGCCTGTGCGCACAGCAGTGCGAATTTGCTGAAGAACGATACCTTCGCTCTCAGCGAGGCCGGCGATTTCGGCAAGCGGCGTTTCGAGATTCCGGTGTACGTCATTGCTCAGCGCTTTGAGCGGCGAAACATACACGACTTGCGTTTCATCCGGCAGCTTTTGCGCGCGGGCTGCGCGAACCAAGCGATCGAGGCAGATCAGAAAAGCCGCGAGAGTCTTGCCCGAGCCGGTCGGAGAAGAAATGAGCGTATCGTGACCGGCGGCTATTTCGGGCCAACCCAAGATTTGGGGTTCGGTGGGGGAACCGAAGCGGTCCGTGAACCAGCGCTGGACAATAGGATCGAAACCGGAGAGGGTCATGGAATTCGTGGAATTCGTCCTCTACCAGGATCGCAGCTTCGAATGATTCCGTTGCTAGTATTGTGGCCGGAGGATTTATATGGTAACGCTTGCGGACGCAAGAAGAATAATCGCCGCCGGAGAGAAGAAGGCGCAAGAAATTGGTCAGCCGATGAACATCGCAGTAGTGGATGCCGGGGGCAATCTGGTGGCGCATGTGCGGATGGATAACGCCTGGATCGGAAGCGTGGATATTTCGATCAACAAAGCTTGGACGGCGCGGGCTTTCGATATCACCACGCAAGATCTTGGAAAAAACAGCCAATCAGGCGACCAGTTCTTCGGCATTCATGCATCGAATCATGGGCGAGTGATGATTTTCGCCGGCGGCATTCCGCTCAAGAATGGCGACAAGGTCGTCGGCGGAGTGGGCGTGAGCGGCGGCTTGGGAAAACAGGACCAGGCCGTGGCGGAAGCGGCCGCCGCCGCTTTATAGACGAAGGATGCTCAGGCCGGTCCTCGCTTTTGCAATTTCGGTATCGTTGTTTGCGGGGGCGAGCGACCCCCCTGTTGCGCCGCCGGTACGGGCTGCGCTCGATTCGATTGGCGCCAATGATCTGAAGGGCGATTTGTCATTTCTGTCGTCGGATGTGATGCAGGGACGATTTACGCCGTCGCCCGAATTGGACATTGCTGCGGAATTCATCGCGTCCAAGTTCCGTCAGGCGGGCCTCGAACCGGGTGGGAATCAGGACTATTTTCAGACCGCGGCAATGGTCAGCCGGCGCATGCCGCCACTACGCTCCGCCTTGCGGGTATACGGTGCGAGTTCACTCATTCTTGTTCCGGCGGCGCAGATTCAAATACGCGACGTGAACGCGGCGGCTCAGATCCTGCGCGCACCCATTCTTGTAATAGCGATCGACGATGCGGATAAACTCAAAACCGCGAATCTTAAAGGCAAAGTAGTGATGGTTGCGCAGCCCGACGCGGACAAGCTGACCGATCCACAGAAAACAGGATTGCGAGCGATTCACGAGGCGGTTGCCTCTTCCAATGCCGTCTTGGAAGTCAGGGTCGTCCAGCGAAAAGCGGCGGCTGTGCAGCCGCGCCTGCTTTCGACCGATCAGGCATCGCGACAGGGAGTACCGCAGATCAGCGTGGCGAACGAGCGCCTTTGGAACTTGTTGACGCACTTGAAAACAATCCCGAAACTGTCCGCATCGGTGCGCCTGCCGGCTCCGGAAGACCGGAATGTTGTTTTAAAAAACGTGATCGGCATCTTGCGCGGTTCGGATCCGGTCCTGAAAGATACGTGCGTACTGCTGACGGCGCACTATGACCACATCGGAACGGGTGAAACAGCCGGCCGCCTGGCAGTGAGCGAGCCCAAAGCAGACGACCGGATTTACAACGGCGCGAACGACGATGGGAGCGGCACTGTCTCGGTGATTGAAATTGCACGGGCGCTTGCGCGGGTCAATCCCCATCCCAGCCGCTCCGTAGTATTCATGACATTTTTTGGCGAGGAATTGGGCGAGCTGGGCGCCCAGTACTACGCCAAGCATCCTGTTTTTCCAGCCGCAAAGACGCTAGCCGACCTGAATCTCGAACAACTGGGCCGCACGGATTCGACTGTCGGGAAACAAGTGGAAAACGCGACTCTGACGGGCTACCAATATTCCGACGTGACGAAGTTCCTCGAACAAGCAGGCCGCGAGACCGGAATCAAAGTCTACGAAGACAAAGAAGCCAGCGAACCGTATTTTCTGCGCAGCGACAACGAGGCGTTAGCGAGGCTCGGGATACCGGCACACACGATCGCAGTCGCTTACGATTTCCCGGATTATCACGCGGTGGGCGATGAGTGGCAGAAAATCGACTACGAGAATATGGCGAAAGTCGATCGCATGATTGGATTGGCAGTGGTGAATCTCGCGAATAGCGCAACCGCGCCCAAATGGAACGCGGAAAATCCGAAAACCGCGCCGTTCCGCGAAGCTCGCGGGAACATTCACTAGCCGCCGGTCGTACTATTTGGGCGAGAGAGAAGTATGATCACGTTCCTACTTTGGTGCCTGCTGTTCCTGATATCCTGGCCGCTCGCGCTCGCAGCGTTGATCCTATATCCGCTTGTGTGGCTGATTCTGCTGCCATTTAAGTTGGTAGGAATCGCCGTCCACGGAGCGTTGCAGCTCGTGTGGGCCGTTATTTCCCTGCCCGCACGCGTGATTCGATCCGTCGCATAACGGCACTTCCGGGGGACGTGTCATCATGGCAGGAACCTGACCATGTTTGTCGTCACCAGTCTTCCGGTTGCAATCCTGTTCTGCGTGATCACCATGCTGGGCTGGGGCTCCTGGGCCAATACGCAAAAACTCTCCGGCAAAGACAAATGGCGATTTGAGCTTTACTACTGGGATTACGCGATCGGCGTATTCCTATTTAGCTTTGTATTTGCGCATACGTTCGGCAGTTTTGGATCCGCGGGAATGGGCGCGGTCGAAAACATGCATAGCGCCGCATTTCGTTTCGTAATTCCGGCGCTGGTGAGCGGCGCGATTTTCAATGTCGCCAACATTCTGCTGGTAGTGGGAATCGACGCGGCCGGGATGACCGTCGCATTTCCGGTCGGCGTGGGACTCGCCCTCGTGATCGGGACCATCGAAAGCTATGTGCAAGCTCCGAAAGGCGACGCGCGCCTGTTATTCGGTGGCGTTGGGTTGATCCTTTTCGCGATGGTGATGTCGGCGCTCGCCTATAGCAAGCTGCCGCGCACAGCTGGCAGACGCCCCTTGCGCGGCTTGGTATTTTCGGCGCTCGCCGGCTGCATCATGGGCTCGTTCTATCCGCAGTTGATGCGGTCCATCTCGCCCGATTTCAGCAAATCCGCGATCCAGCCTGGCATGTTGACGCCTTACGTAGCGCTGGTTTTTTTCGGCGCCGGCGTGCTGGTAAGCAACCTCATCGTGAACACCGTGTTCATGCGGGCCGGCGGCCTGACCTACCGCGACTACTTCCGCGGAAGCGCAAAGCTGCATCTTATCGGCATCCTGGGTGGCGCCATCTGGATGACTGCGCTCAGCTTCAACGTGATCGCCTCAGCCGTTGCCGGACCGGCCATTTCCTACGCCCTGGGACAAGGCGCAACATTGATCGCCGCGATCTGGGGAGTTGTCATCTGGCGGGAGCTCGCCGCCGGGCCGAAGGGGACCGGGCGCTATGTAGCGCTTATGTTTGGGGGTTACGCAGCCGGCCTGCTTCTAATTGGGATGGCCACGCAATAAGGCGGTAAAACCGTGAGAGATTGCCCCTTATAGGGCACAATGAATTTATGCCCCTCCCGTCTAACGAGGAGTTTTACAGAATCAAGAAACTCCCGCCTTATGTCTTCGCCGTGATCAACGAGCTGAGAGACAAGGCGCGCGCGGCGGGCATCGATATTGTCGACATGGGGATGGGAAACCCAGACGGTCCTTCCCCGGAACCGGTTGTCGAAAAAATGATCGAGGAAGTCCGCAACCCCTTGAATCACCGGTATTCGGTGTCTCGCGGCATTGCGCCCCTGCGCGAGGCCATCGTGGAGCGGTATGCCAAGCAGTACGGAATCGCGCTCGATGCCGACAGCGAGGCCATTGTAACGATCGGGGCGAAAGACGCGCTTGCGCACCTGCTCTTCGCCATTATTGGTCCGGGAGACGTGGTTGTTTCTCCCAATCCCGCTTACCCCATTCATCAGTACGGCGTAATCATGGCGGATGGCGAGGCTTGCATGTTGCCGATGCCGGATGCCGGCTCCTTTCTCGACGGGTTGAAAAAGCTGTACCGTACAGCCGCTAAAGTTCCCAAGGTCATTTTGATCTCGTTTCCGCACAACCCGACCACGATCTGTGTGGATATGAATTTCATGCGTGAAATCGTGGAGCTGGCGCGCCAGTACGGCTCCTATGTTGTACACGATTTCGCCTATGCCGAATTGGGGTTCGATGGCTACCGGCCGCCCAGTATTTTACAAGTGCCGGGCGCCGCGGACGTAGCGGTCGAGATCTACTCGATGACCAAGACCTACAACATGGCCGGCTGGCGGGTGGGCTTCTGCTTGGGAAACCGCAGACTTATCGCCGCGCTCGCTCGTATCAAGAGCTACCTGGATTACGGAATGTTTCAGCCGATTCAAATGGCAGCGGTGACCGCGTTGCGTGACTGCGAGAATGCGCCAGGACAGATTCGCCAGGTGTACCGGGCCAGGCGCGACGTGCTGATAGAAGGTTTGCGGCGTGCGGGCTGGCGCGTGCCGCCGCCCAAAGCCACTATGTTTACCTGGGCGCCCATTCCCGAGGCATTTTCGGGTATGCCGTCGCTGGAGTTTGCCAAGCTTTTGATGAAGGAAGCGCGGCTTGCGGTCTCGCCGGGTATCGGTTTTGGACCGTTAGGCGAGGGGTTCGTGCGATTCAGCTTGATCGAGAACGATGAACGAGTGAGGCAGGCAATGAGCCGCGTGGGAGACTTTTTGAAGGCGCGCGAAGCCGTGATGGCCGCCGGCCCGGAAACGATCCACGTATAATCCTAGACGATGGCAGCTCGCTCAGAAGCGCTCTATCCGCAACTGCTCGAGCTGCCGAGCGTGACCATCGAGGAATTCGATCCGCTTCTCGAAGAAGAGATCCGCACTTGGCGGCAATCCTTCGACTGGGACTTCCGTCCGTCGGCGGAATTGCTGCGCCGTTTTTTGCAGATCCGCTCTCTTTCCGGCTATGCGCTGCGGGTGGACAGAAAGCTGATCGCGTATGCCTACCACGTCTGTGAAGGGCGCAAAGGGCTGATCGGCGATTTCTATCTACGCAGCGAGTTTGCCGAGCCGGCTAATGAGCTCATGCTCCTGGGAGCGATCGTACAAGGCCTGATGCTGGCGCCCGGCATTCAACGCATTGAATGCCAGCTTTTACTCATGCATGTGGCAGGCAATCAGACCTTGCCCTTCCAGCGTTTTCTGAAGCGCTACGACCGGTACTTCATGCGCGTGACCAGCGGCGCGATTGCGGCGCTCGAGCCCAAGAATCCTTCGCTGCGCGTCAGTTTCCTGCCCTGGAGCGACCGCTTCAGCGAAGAAACGGCCCAATTGGTAACGGGAGCGTATCGAGGGCACATCGACAGCGAGATCAACGATCAATACCGCACTATTCCAGGCGCACGCCATTTTCTGACGAATATTATTCAATTCCCCGGTTGCGGGCACTTTTCCCCAAAGGCGTCTTTAGTGGCAATCGATGCGAATACTGGACGGATATGCGGCGTTTGCCTGGCGAGCCTGGTCTCGAATACTTCGGGCCACATCACTCAACTTTGCATCCTGCCCGGAGTGCGCGGGGCGCGCCTGGGTTATGAATTGATTCGTCAATCGCTCGTGCGCTTGACCGAGCTGGGTTGTAATTCCGTGAGCTTAACTGTTACGTGTTCGAATGTCGAAGCTGTCCGATTGTACGAATCGATCGGATTTTCTTCGCTCGGCGTATTTCCAGCATTAGTTTGGGAGGGTTTTTAGCTCGGCTCCGCTCGGCTTCTGAATCGGCGTGTCAAGGGGCATGGGCAGGCCGAAATTGGGCGTCCCATCGCGGTTCCATGTAAAACGCTGGGCTCTCGGCGAGCGATGGCCATCGCAGCCCTGGTGAGGCTCCGGGTTCGCATGATACAGAATCCAATCTTCGGCGCCGTCGGGAGATTTGAAAAAGCTATTATGCCCGGTTCCAAATGCGTGCGCCGCCGGCAATGTGGAGAAAACCGGATGATTTGTTTTCTTCCACGACCCGGGGCGTAGCAGATTGGCGTTCGCCCGAGCTTCCAGCATGCCGAGCGCGTAATGATCGGTCCAGCAGGCACTGGCCGAATAGATCAGAAAAAGTTTGCCGCCGTGGGCGAGTATCTCCGGGCCTTCATTGACGTTGAGGTGGGGCGGGTTGCCACTCGGCAAATCACCGACTTCTTCCCATGGGAATTGCGGGGTAGAGAGCATCACGCGCTTGCCCGCCACCGTCCACGGGTTTTTCAAACGGGCTATGTAAATGTTTTGCGTACCGTTCTCATCGGCTTGCCAGCCAGACCAAATGGCATAGAGTTTGCCCCTATTTTCGAATACAGATGCATCGATAGCCCATCTATCGTCTGGATCGGCGAGTTTGCCTTTCAGGGTCCAGTCGCCCGTCAACGGGTCGCGTGCGGGGTTTTCTAGAACGAAGATGCGATGTGTCTGATTCGTGCCTGCATCGGCCGCGAAGTAGATGTACCATTTCGAGTTCAAGAAATGCAGTTCAGGAGCCCAAATGTCATGGGAATCGGGACCTGTTGCGGGTGGCGTCCAAACGACTTTCTTTTCCGCGTTTTTCAAATCTGTAATCTCTTTGGTCTTCCAGATGGTCAGGTCCTTCCCGGTGGTGTTCATGTAGTAGTAGGTATCGTCGTGGTGGATCACCCAGGGGTCGGGTCCAACGGGGAGCAAAGGATTCGTGAAGGTGGCGCTTTGGGCACGCAGCATTGCACAAAATGCGCCCAGCAAAACGATGCAGTGCCGAGACAGTTTCTTCATTTCAGGCGAGCGTGCAACAGGCTACGGCGGCGGCTATAGGCAAAATAAATAACCAACCCGATCAGCAGCCAAAGTACGAAACGAATCCAGGTCTCAAGAGGAAGTCCCAGCATCAAAGCAAAACAGCACACCACCGAAATGATCGGCGTGACGGGGGCAAAAGGCACGCGGAAAGATCGCGTCCGAGCCGGCTGGGCGCGCCGCAACATAACCACACCAACCGAGACGACGATGAAGGCGAACAAAGTCCCGATGTTCGACAGGTCGGCGAAACTTCCAATATCGCCAATGCCGGCCGGAATTCCCACCGCCAACCCAGCGATCCAAGTGCTCACGTGCGGTGTTCGATATTTTCGATGGACACGGGAAAAAATGTCCGGCAACAGCCGGTCGCGCGACATGGAAAACCAAATGCGGGCCTGGCCGTATTGATAAACCAGCAGGGAAGAAAGCATGCCGAGCAATGCTCCCACGGTAACCGTGAAGCGCAGCTTGTGCATCCCAATGGCCGCTAACGCATTGGCAACCGGGGCGGCGTTGTCCAAGGTCCTCCAATTGACGATACCTGTGAGCACGAGCGCCACGGCGGTGTACAGAAGCCCGCAGGCAACCAGCGTCCCTATGATGCCGATCGGCATATTGCGCTGTGGATTCCGGCACTCTTCCGCCGCCGTGGATACAGAATCGAAGCCAATAAAGGCAAAAAAGACGATTGCGGCGCCGCTGAGCACCCCGGGGAATCCGTTCGGCAGAAACGGGTGCAAATTCGAGGATTCCACAGCGTGTGCAGCTCCAAACACGAAGAGCAGAATGGCGGCTACTTTGATCGCGACCATCACGTTGTTGGCGCCGGCGCTCTCTTTCACGCCACGAACGAGCAGCCAGCTCAAAAGCATGACAATCAGGAACGCCGGGACATTGAAGATGCTCCCGGTGGGTTGAAATTCCACGTATGCAGGCTCAGATAAGTATTTTGGGAGATGCGCGCCGAACAGGTAATCGCACGCAACGTTGAAATAGGCTGAGAAGCCGACCGCGACTGACATATTGGATACGGCGTATTCGAGAATGAGATCCCACCCGATAATCCAGGCGAATATTTCGCCGAGCGTGGCGTAGGCGTAGGTATAGGCGCTGCCGGCAATCGGCATCATGGAAGCCAGTTCGGCGTAGCAGAGCGCGGCGAACCCGCACGTGATCGCCACCAGGATGAAAGAGATGGTCAAGCCAGGTCCTGCGCCGGGTCGGCCCACGATGGATGTGGCCGAGCTACCGTGCAGAATCAGGTCAAGAAGCGGCGCTTTGAGGATCGAAGGAGGACCGTGCTCGCCGGCCGCCGCCGTGCCGGTAATGGTAAAAATACCGCTTCCGATGACCGCGCCGATCCCGAACGCCATCAGACTCCAGGGCCCCAAGGATCGCTTCAGCCGTTTACCTTCGACTTCGGTTTCCCCGACCAGCGCATCAATGTCTTTTGTCCCCAGGAGCTGCGACATGGTAAGCGGCCAGTATAGCCGCACGCGACCTGGCTTGACCCGTACCCCTTCGAAGGGGTAGGAGCAAATCCGCTTGCCCGCACCACTATTTTTGTGGCTAGAATGGAAACAGTCCCCAAATCTGGTTGGTTTTGAGCCTTGTGAGTCCCAATTCGGTTGGTCTCTCAAGGCGGGAGCTTCTATTCTCGGGCGCCGCCGCAGCGCTGGCGGCCGGGAAAGTGCAGGCTGCTGTCGCGCCGCCGCCTGCTAGCTCCCGTCTGAAGCCCGAGGAGCGCCGATTCCTCGAAGATTATGCTAAACGCTCTTTCCGCTATTTCTGGGACCAATGGAATCAGCACACCGGTATCTTTCTCGACCGGAGCCACATGGACGGCTCGCCATCGGGTAATAATGTGGGGAGCCTCGCGGCTACCGGATTCGGGCTGACGGCGCTTTGTATTGGAGCGAGTCATGGATGGATTCCAAAAGAGCAGGCGCGGCTGCGCGCGGCTACCACGCTGCGCTATTTTTGGGCGCACGCGTTCCACGATCACGGCTGGTTCTACCACTTCATGGACGCGAGCACGGGAGCACGGCGGCTGAACTCGGAAATCTCGAGCGTGGATACGGCGCTATTCCTGGCCGGCGTGTTGACGGTCCAGGGATACTTCTCGGCGGATCGCGAAATCCGGGTTCTCGCCAAGCAGATATTCGAACGCGTGGATTTCGTGTGGATGTTGAATGGCAGCCCGCTCATCTTGTCGCATGGAGCATATCCGGGGTCGGGATTTCTGAACTCGCGCTGGGTAGCTTACAGCGAGGCGTCCATTTTATACTTGCTGGCGATCGGTTCTCCGCGCCACGCGATTCCGGCGGATAGCTGGTATGCGTGGCTGCGGCCACAGGTTCGCTACGAGAACTGGAAATTCGTCAGCGGAGGGCCGCTATTCACACATCAGTATTCGCATGCCTGGGTCGACTTCCGGCACCAGAAAGACGGCGATCCGTCTTTTATGGACTACTTCGAGAATTCACAAATTGCCACTTATGCGCATCGCGACTTCTGCATCAGCCTGCAATCGAAGTACTCCGACTACGGCAAGAATATGTGGGGAATGACGGTTTCCGACAGCCCGAGCGGCTACATGAGCTGGGGCGGAACCACCAGCCCCGGTGAGATAAATGGGACCCTGGTACCCTGCGCCGCGGCCGGGTCGCTGATGTTCGCGCCTGAAATCTGCCTGCCCGTTCTCAGCCAAATGTATACCGTGTATGGCGACCGGATCTATCAGCGGTACGGATTCACGGACGCATTCAATCCGAACTGGAAAGATCAGAAGCTTTGGGTGAACCAGGACGTAGTCGGCATCGATGTTGGTATTTCGTTGCTGAGCATTGAAAACCTGCTCACGGGCAACGTGTGGCACTGGTTCATGCGCAACATGTATATCCAGAATGCGATGGAGCGAGTGGCTTTCCGCCTCTCGACGCCCGGAATCGGCATTAAGCAAACCCACACCGGCGCGCGGCGCGGCTAGCGCAGGCAGGCCAACCAAGATGGCCTGCCTTTCTTCCTAACGCTTACGTTGTCCCTTTACTAGCTTCTTCACTTTGCGTTTATTCGATCCCCGGGCAACACCGGCGGCGCGTTTCTTTTTAGGAGCCGCTTTCTTGCGCGCAACGCGCTTGAGCTTTTTGCGCTCCGTCTTGTCTTCTACGTGCTTTGTATTCATTCGTCGATGGTTATTCCTGCGTATTTTGCAACGATCTTCTTCAACCCGTATCCCGGGAAACTAATAGTCAGTTTCGCATCCTCGCCATCGCCTTCGCGGCGCAGTACCGTTCCGCGGCCATATTTGGGATGTTGAATGACGGCCCCCGAACGGAAGCCAGCCGGTCGCGGTGGGCCGGTCCGGCGTACTTGAGGCGCGGCGGGACGCGTAGTAGGCGGCGGGGGCGCAGCGGCAGTCACTGGCGCTGGAGGGGGCGGCCTGCGCGTGAACCCCGAGGGCGGCGGCATGCCGCGCTCCGAAAAGAACTGCGCTATGTTTTCAACTGAGTTGTAGGTTCGTCCCGTGTATAGGTTGCGTTTGGCCGCTTCGCGCACGTCGTGCTGTTCGGCAAACAGATCCACGTCATCACGGCTCGATTGCTGATAGCGCGACAGCCTTTCGCGCAGGCTGTTGGGAACTTCGTTGAGAAACCGGGACGGCAGACAGACCTCAGGTAATCCACCGCCAAACTTGCGGCGATAGCGCGCCCAGCTCAGGTACAGGCGTTTTTGTGCACGCGTCATTCCCACATAACAAAGCCGGCGCTCCTCTTCCATGGCGGCTTCAGAGGTAAGCGAACGGCTGTGAGGGAAAAGGCCTTCTTCCATGCCCGCCAGGAATACGTTGGAAAATTCCAATCCTTTTGCGTTATGAATCGTCAGGAGCGATACTGCCGCCTGTTCGTCGACCGAATCGGCATCCGAGATCAGCGCTGCATGGTCCAGGAATTCGGCTGCTGTCTCGCCCCGCTCGGCGGCCTCCGCGGCAGCGTTGACCAATTCTTCCAGATTGCCCAGACGCGACTCGGAATCCGGCGATTGATCGCTCTTGAGCATGGTTTCATAGCCGGTCTTTTCTAAAATGCCGCGCAGCGTTTCGTGGACCGGTTTTTCCGGTGCGCCTTCGGCCAGACTCTCGATGAGATGCACAAAGGACCGCAAGGCCGATTCGGCGCGCGTTGGAAACACTCTAGCCTCGATCATTTTCGGAAGTGCATTCCAGAGGCTCATGCCGTGCTCCAGGGCATATTGCTCCAACTGTTCAACGGTGCCCTTGCCGATCCCACGGGCCGGCGTATTGATGATGCGCAGTAAGCTCACGGAATCCTGCGGGCTCAGCAGGACTTTGAGATAAGCGAGCAAGTCCTTTACTTCTGCACGCTGATAAAAGCTGAAGCCGCCAACCACCAGGTATTTGCGCCCATAGCGGCGCAGCGCCTCTTCTATCTGGCGCGATTGGAAGTTCGTGCGGTATAGAACGGCAGCCCGCTCGGCTGGATTCTTCGCCAGGAGCTTCTCGATCGTATCGGCGATAAACAGCGCTTCGTTCTCGCCGTCGGGAGCCTCATAGAAGCCGATCTTCGCGCCCTCGCCGGAGTCGGTCCACAGCCACTTTCCTTTGCGCTCTTTGTTGTTGGCGACAACGGCGCTCGCGGCCTCCAGGATGTTCTTCGTAGAGCGATAATTCTGCTCCAACCGGATGACTACCGCTTCCGGATAATCCTTTTCGAAATCGAGAATGTTTCTAATGTCCGCGCCGCGCCACCCGTAGATAGATTGGTCCTCGTCCCCCACCACGCAAACGTTATGCCGCACCTCGGTCAACCGCCGCATCAACTCATATTGACTGCGGTTGGTGTCCTGGTACTCGTCGATCATCACGAATTCGAAATGCCGATTGTATTGCGCGCGAATCGCGTCGTCGTGTTGCAGCAGCCGCACCGATTCTAATAGCAAATCGTCAAAATCGAGCGCATTGGCCTGGCGCAGCCGTTCTTCATAGAGTTCGTAAATTTTGGCGAGACGCGTCAGTTTGGGATCCGTGGCGGCTTTGTACCAATCCTGCGGCGTCTCGTTGTTGCTCTTGGCGTGACTGACACGCGAGAGCGCGGCGCGATACTGCATGAATTTTTCATCCAGGCCGAGTTGTTTGTAGATCGACTTGAGCAGCGCCACCTGGTCATCGTCGTCGTAGATGGTAAAGCGGCGCGTAAAGCCCTCCCGAATTTCGCCGAGCGACGCGCCGTCGCGCCGGAGCAGGCGAACGCAGAAGGAATGGAAGGTCGACACCATAGGCGTTTTCGAGGCGCTCGTATCGCTGAGCAGACTATTCACGCGCAGCCGCATCTCTTCGGCTGCCTTGTTAGTGAAGGTTACAGCCAAAACAGCTGGTCCGGGAATGCGGTGGGTTTCGATCAAGTGCGCAATACGGTGCGTTATAACGCGGGTTTTGCCGCTTCCCGCTCCGGCCAGCAAAAGGAGCGGACCCTCCACGTGGGCTACCGCCTCACGCTGTTGCGTATTTAGACCTGCGAGGAAATCCATGGAGTACTAGAGGAAGGGAGGGCGCTTTCAGAATAACATCGCAAGCGCCGATCCAGTACGCTAGAGACAAGTGTTCCCGCTTCCCTGAATGTTTCGCCGAAGTCTTACCGCGGTCGTTGTTGGCGCGACTGCATGGCTCCTGCTCGCTGCCCGGCCTCAGACAGCGAGCGACCCTGCGTTTGCTCAGATCGATAGCATTGTTCGGACGCTCTCCGGCATCACCGGGCTCGCAGAGGAGCACCCCGTGCCCTACGGGCGCATGACGAAGCGGCAGCTCCGCCAATTCCTCAATAAGCGCATCAAAAAGACAATCAAGCCGGAGGAAATTCGGGCCGACGAACTCTCTCTCAAAATGTTCGGCCTCGTTCCGCAGGATTTCGATCTGAAGAAATCCACTATCGATCTGCTGACCGAACAGGCGGCGGCTTTCTACGACTACGACGAGAAGAAATTATTCCTGCTGGAAGATTCCTCACTGGCCGCTGAGACCACGACCTTGGCGCACGAACTTTCCCATGCGCTGGCGGACCAACATTTCGATCTGGACCACTTCATGGAAGACACACCGGCCAACGACGACGAGAATCTTGCGCATACGGCGGTAGTGGAGGGTCAGGCTTCCTGGCTCATGATCGCTTATGAGCTGAAGGAGAGGGGACAGAAGCCGCTTCCTACCGTCGAAATGCTGAAAACCGTAGGCGATTCGAGCGAGGATTCCATGGCGGATTATCCGGTGCTCAAGGGCTCGCCGCTCTATATTCAACAATCGCTGCTGTTTCCCTATGCGGAAGGCACGCTGTTCTTCGATGCCGTCTACCGCAAGATGGGCAAAATGTCATTCAGCGCAGTGTTCACCGATGCGCCCGTCGATTCCGCGCAAGTGATCCATCCAGAGCGGTATTTCCGGCACGAGAGGGCGGCTACGCCCGAGGTACCGAAGGCCGCGCTTAAGAGCGAAGGCAAAGAGGTCAGCGAGGGCTCGGTCGGGGAGTTCGATCATCGGATTCTCATACGCCAGTACCTAGGCGAAGCAAAGGCAAGGCAACTCGCGCCTCATCTGCGCGGCGGGCAGTTCCGCGTGGTCACCAGCGGGAAAGCGCATAAACCGGTGCTCGAGTACGCCTCGCAATGGGATTCCGAGGAGCAGGCGTCCAATTTCTTTGCGGCCTATCGCAAAATCCTGCAGGCGAAGTGGAAACGCTGCGACATTACGCTAGACAGTCCATCGGCAATAGCGGGCACGGGGGACAACGGCTATTTCGTCACGCGGCTCGCCGGGAGCATTGTTTCGAGTGTCGAAGGATTGAGCGATTTCGGCGATTGGCGCCGAGCTGGTGGAGCGCCGCGATCTTCAAGGAGCTTACGACCACACCATTCCGTGGCTGAGTAGAACCGTCTGAGCGGAATCGCGAAGGATCGCTTCGTAACACAATTGCCCAGGCGGGTCGACTGAATCCATCCGTCCGATAATAGATTTTCATGATCGGCCATCTGAGAGGCACTATTCTTGAAAAGCATCCTAACCAAGTCGTGGTCGAATCGGCCGGGGTCGGATACGAAGTGCAGATCCCAATATCCACCTACACGGCCCTTGCGGAGCCTGGAGCGAACGCTGCGCTTCGCATTTACACGCACGTCCGGGAAGATGCGCTGGTGCTCTTCGGATTCGCCACGCCCGAAGAAAAAGCGTTGTTCGAGCGGCTGATCTCGGTGTCGGGTATCGGGCCGAAGCTCGCGATCACGGTACTCTCCGGTCTTCCAACCGCGGATCTGGTCTCCGCGATTCGCAACAGCGACGTGGCACACCTGGTAGGCATTCCGGGCGTCGGCAAAAAAACCGCGGAGCGCATGGTGCTCGAATTGAAAGATAAGCTGGCGGGCATCGATACAACCGGCAAGACGGCGGCCGCAGCCGGACCGCCGCTCAGCACGCTCGAACGCGACGTTCTTTCCGCTTTACAAAATCTGGGCTGCTCGCGGCCCGCCGCCGAGGACGCGTTGCGGAAGGTGAAGGAACGTGGCGCCCCAGCGGAGTTTGAGCCGCTCTTCCGGGCGGCGCTGGCGGCGGTGCGCTAAGCGGCTCTACGCTAAGTTGGTTATCGGATGCGCGAGGCAGGCATAGTTTCTCCCGGGGCCCAGGACGAAGAACGGCAGTTCGAAACGGCCCTGCGTCCCACCACGCTCGCCGACTTCGCCGGCCAGCCGCATGTGCGTGAGCAACTCTCGATCGCAATCGAAGCGGCCAAACAACGCGGCGAAGCGATGGATCACGTCCTGCTGTGCGGGCCCCCTGGTCTCGGCAAGACGACGCTCGCCGCAATCGTCGCGCACGAGCTCTCGGTTCCGCTCGATCAGACCGCCGGGCCGATTCTGCAAAAAAAACTCGACCTGACCGGCATTTTGAGCAATGTCCGCGCCCGGCAGGTTTTCTTCGTAGATGAAATTCATCGTCTCCAGCCGGATGTCGAAGAAATTCTGTACGCGGCGCTCGAAGACTTCCGGCTCGACATTCTGATTGGGGCCGGGCCGGGGGCGCGCACGCATTCGATAACGCTGCCGGCCTTTACAGCAGTCGGCGCCACCACGCGCCAGGGGCTGTTGAGCGCACCCCTGCGCAGCCGCTTTGGAATCGTGCTGCGGCTCGATCCGTACGATGAAGAAACGCTCGGCAAAATCGTGGAACGCTCGGCGCGCCTGCTCACGATTGCTATCACGAGCGATGCGGCGCGCGAAATTGCACGGCGCGGCCGGGGCACGCCGCGAATCGCCAACCGCCTGCTCCGGCGCGTCCGCGATTATGCGCAAGTACGCGCCAGCGGCCATATCGATCTGCCAGTCGCCCAGACCGCGCTGGATCTTTTGAAAGTGGACCGCTATGGTCTCGACGAAGTGGATCAAAAAATCATGCTGACGGTGGCTGACAAATATGGCGGCGGCCCGGTAGGGCTCAGCACGATCGCCGCTTCGATTGACGAACAGGCCGACACTATCGAAGAAGTTTACGAGCCGTATCTGATGCAGCTTGGATTCCTGGATCGCACGCCCCGCGGACGTGTCGCAACGCAGCGCGCCTTCGATTATTTTCAGGTCCCACGCCGGCATCGTTTCGCGGGCCAGAGTCCCCTTTTCGATTGACCGTTAAACGGGTGTATTTATCATTAGGCTCGAACCTGGGCGAGCGGGACGAAAATCTCGAGCGCGCGTTGGCGCTGCTCGAACAGGAACAGAGTCACGTGGTGGTACGCTCCTCGGTTTATGAAACTGAGCCGCGGGACGTCACGGCCCAGCCCTGGTTTCTGAATATGGCGGTGGCTTGCGAGACACGCCTTTTCCCGCTGCAGCTTCTGACTGCGGCGCTACGCATCGAGCGGGAGATGGGCCGGGTCCGCCGCCTGCCGCGCGGCCCACGTCTCATCGATATCGATATCCTGCTCCTCGGCAACACAATCGTCGATACGCCCCGGCTCACGATTCCGCATCCGCGTATGCTGGAGCGGCGCTTCGTGCTCGAGCCACTCGTCGAGATCGCGCCGGAGCTCTTGCATCCGGTCACAAAACGCCCCTTGCGCGAGTACCTGAACGCGGTAAAGGCGCAAAAGGTGAGGCTTAAGCCCCCACTTTCTCAGTGACCAGAGTTTGGGCGTATTTTTCGAGTTTGCGAGCGTCGGAGTAAAACTTGCGAATTCCTTCGCTGAGTTTATCGTTCGCCATGGCATCTTCGTTATGCATCCAGCGGAATGTCTTTTCGTCGAGATGCAGCTTTTCGTCCTTACTTGCCTTGGCTTTTTCGGGCGTGAGCGCCGGCTCCAGTTCGCCTTGCGTCTTCTGCATCTCTTCCATCAACTCGGGGCTGATGGTCAAAAGGTCGCAGCCGGCAAGGCGCGTGATCTGCTCCACTTTGCGGAAGCTCGCGCCCATAACCAACGTTTTGTAGCCATATTTCTTGAAGTAGTTGTAGATGCGGGTGACGGAGGCGACGCCCGGATCCTGATCGATCGGAATGTCCTTGCCGCCGTTTTCTTTCTTGTACCAATCGTAGATGCGGCCCACGAATGGAGAGATGAGCGTGACTTTCGCCTCCGCGCACGCGACCGCCTGCGCAAAGCTGAACAGCAGCGTCAAATTACAATGAATTCCTTCGCGCTCCAATTGCTCGGCGGCGCGAATGCCCTCCCAAGTGCTCGCGATTTTGATGAGCACGCGCTCGCGGCTGGTGCCCCGCTCTTCGTAGAGCCGTATTAGCTCATGCGCTTTGGCGAGCGTCGCTTCCGTATCGAAGCTCAAACCGGCGTCTACTTCGGTCGAGACGCGGCCTGGAATGACTTTCAGAATTTCGGAGCCGAAGCTGACAAACAGCTTGTCCATGAAGGCTTCGGTCTGCGCCTTCGCGTTACGGCCCTGCTTGTCCGCGTGCTCGAGCGCTTCCTGCACCAAGTGCTGGTACTCGGGGCGCTGCGCCGCGTTAAAAAGCAGCGATGGATTGGTGGTGGCGTCCTGCGGTTTTACCCGCGCGATCGCCTGTATGTCGCCCGTATCGGCAACAGTCACGCTATATTTCTTTAAGGACTCGAGAACGGTCATCTCCAGGAACTCCTTATTCCAGAATATCGCTGCCGGGTTGGCAGGCTCGGTCTGCCTCTCTCTATTTGCGCAATCGCCCAAGCCCGATAGCGTCAACGACGTTCTGACTGCTTATACCAGCGCCCTCGGCGGAGCCTCCGCCATCGATCGAATCGCCACGCGTGAAGTCCGCGGAACGGTGGGTCTGCACACTCACGTTACCTACTTTTGGCAAAAGCCCAGCAGGGTATTACGGATCGCCAAGCGGGACCGCATCGGCTTCGACGGCAGTAGCGGCTGGATCGCGGTGCGCAGGGGGCGAACCAGGCGGCTGGCGCGCGACGCCGGGAAGCGTCTCGAAATCGACGCGAATCCGCTGCGCTACGTCCGCCTTAAAGAAATGTACTCGGAACTTGGCCCGGGCCCGCCCGAAACGGTAGACGCACGCGCGATGCACCTGATCGTAGCGCCGAATAGTCTGGGCGCGACCAAATTTTATTTCGATGCCGGAACGCATCTTTTACGCCGCATAGAGGAAACCGGCGAGACGTCGGCGTATTTCAAGACCTCGACGGATTTTCTGAATTACCAGAAGGTCAATGCGATCCGATTCCCGTTTCGGATCGTGCATTCGACTACCGAACCCGGCGGACCGAAGGAAGACTTGCGCGTCAGTAAAGTGATCGAGAACGAGCCTGTGAACCCGGCGGCGTTTAGCAATCCGCGGGCCGACCCCAAAGGCCGCTAGCTCGCCCGGTTGTCTCGCTCCAGCGCACCACCGCAATGCCCGCAAAAATGATCAGCATGGCCGTAGCCGCTCGATAGCCAAAGGGCTCCCGGAAGAATACATATCCAAGAAAAACCGCCACCACCGGGTTTACAAACATGTAAATCGATACCACCGCCACCGGAAGGTGTGTCATCGCATAGATGAAAGCCGTGTAGCCGACAATCGAGCCGATTACGATCAGATATAGAAGCCCCACCGCGGGACGCATCGCCAGGTGCTGTGGCGCTTTCTCAAACAGAACGGCGGGCGCCAATGTCACCAGACCGGCGGCGAGTTGTTGCACCGCTCCAATGACTAGGGGCTCCGCTTGCGTGGCGATACGCCTTTGCAGCAGCGCTCCGCTCACCCAAGCCGCCGCGCTGAGCTGAAGGAGGAGAAAGCCCGTGAGGGTCCGGCCGCCGAAGCCTTCGTGTACCGCGGCAGGATAAACCAGGAAGGCGACACCGAGCACGCCCACCGATAATCCGCCGAGTGTCGTTGGAAGGGGCTTCGTACCGCGCGGCAACAGCGCTTCCACGGCGACCATCCAAAACGGCGCGGTCGTGTAGAACAACGCGGCGAGACCGCTAGGGATGTAAAGCTCCGCGTAAACCAGCGCACCATTGCCGATGGTGATGCAGATCATGCCGCAGACGGAGGTCAGGCCCAGTTCCCTGCCTCGTGGCAGTTTCATGCCCGCGAGCGCGGCGGCTAGAAGCAGTACGCCGCCTGAAATCACATAACGAATCGCAATCAGGTAAAACGGTGCGATGCCTTCGAGGCTTACGCGAATACCCAGATAAGTTGTGCCCCAGAAGAAACACACCATCCCCAAAGCTACATAGGCAAGCCGATTTGTCATGCCTTCGGTTCGAGTCTTTCAATTGCGACGGAGGCGATGCGATTGCGCTCCATTCGCGTGATAGTGAAGCGCCTTCCGCCGTATTCGATCGACTCATTGGCTTTCGGCAGGTAGCCAAATTGGAATAGCAGAAAACCGGCGAGCGTTTCAAAACCCGCTTCACCAGGAAGCACGACTTTATAGCGCATCTCAAGGTCGCGAATGGTGGTACTGCCTTCGAGATGAATGATTTTCTCCTGTTCGCCGGATGCAGGCCGAACCTCGTCGTGCTCGTCGCCGATTTCACCGAAGACCTGCTCCAGCACGTCTTCGAGAGTCACTAGTCCGGTGACCGTGCCGAATTCGTCCACCACCAGCGCCATGTGCGTGTGATGCGCGCGGAATTCGTCCACAAGCTGGTTCACCGGCTTGGTTTCGGGAACTACCAGCGGCTTCCGAAGAAAGCGGCGCAGACGGAACGGGCGCGTGGCGCGATGGCGATCGTGCGCGAAACGGCGCTCGTCCCAAACGCGCATCAGGTCCTTGTAGTTCACAATGCCGGTAATCTGCTCGGGACGGTCTTCATATACCGGGATGCGCGCGAACTTGTGCTCGGTCATCACGCTTAAAACCTGTTCCAGGCTGGCGTCCACGGGGAGAGAAATGATATTGTGGCGCGGTGTCATGATCTCGCGCGCCGAGTAGCCGCCGACTTCGATCAAGCGTTGAATGGCTCCTTGCTCGAAATCCTGCAGGTGGCCTTCATGACGGCTCGATTGCACGATGTATTTCAACTCTTCAGGAGAATGGCCACCATGAGCGTGGCCTTGGCCCAAGCCGAAAGCGCGCAGAATGAGCGCCGACGAACGCTCGATTATAACCACGAACGGCTGCGAAAGACGATAAAACACGAGAAGGGCGGGCGCGGCCAGGGCCGCAAGCCGATCCGCCTTTTCAATGGCGAGATTCTTGGGAACTACTTCGCCGAGGATCACGTGCGCATAACTGATGATGAGAAACGCAAGAGCGAATGCGACCCCGTGCAGAACGACGCCCGGCACGTGCATTTGCAGCGGCTCGAATGCGCCGCGCAACAAGCCATAGAGCGTGCCTTCACCGGCCCACCCGAGACCCAGGCTGGCCAGCGTAACCCCCACTTGCGTAACCGACAACAAGCGGCTTGGATTCGCCAACAGGCTGAGCGCGCTCTGCGCTCCGGCCTGCCCATTCTGCGCGAGCTCACGCAGCCGCGATTGACGTACCGAGACAAGTGCAACCTCGGCGGCGGCGAAGAAGCCATTTGTCGCCAGAATCAACAACAGAAGAATGAGTCGCAAACCCATGCCGCAGAGTAAAATCGATTGGTGTCAACCCGCCTGTTGCGCTTCGTCAACCTGAGCATAGCCGCTGTGTTGTTGCTCGCGATCGCAGCAGTATATTGGCTCGCGGTGCGCCCGCTGCCCAAGGTCTCGGGTGAGATCGCAGCGCCGATCTCCGCCATGGCTACGATCCGGCGCGACGCGCGCGGAGTGCCCCATATCGAGGCGGCTTCCTGGCAAGACGCCATTTTCCTGCAAGGTTATGTCACGGCCCAAGATCGATTGTGGCAGATGGACAGCTTGCGCAGGTTTGGCGGGGGCACGCTCTCCGAAGTATTCGGCCCAGCTCCGCTCGCCGCGGATCGACTCTCGCGCAGCATGCGGATGCAAGCCATAGCCGACGCCCGTGTGTCACGGCTCTCCGAGGACGAGCGCGCCGTCCTTGCCGAATACGCTCGTGGCGTTAACTTTTTCATCGATACGCAGCGGGGAGACTATCCGCTCGAGTTCTCGTTGCCAGGGCACGCCTATAACCCGCGCCCGTGGACGCTTGCCGATTCGGTTCTTGTCAGCCTGGTGATGTTTCGCGACCTGACCAATTCCATCGACTCTGAACTGGGGAAAGGCGCGCTGTTCGCCCTGCGCGCGGATCCGGTCAAAGTGAATGTCCTTTTTCCGGCGCAGCAGGGGCAATACTTGAATCCAGGATCGAACGCATGGGCGGTATCGGCAGCACACACCGCCGATGGCAAGCCGATGCTTGCGAACGATCCGCACCTGGCCTATGGCATTCCGGGAACTTGGCACTTGGTACACCTGAAGGCGCCAGGCCTGAACGTCTCCGGCGCGGCGCTGCCCGGCATTCCATGCGTAATCTCGGGGCATAACGACCAGATCGCCTGGGGTGTAACGAACCTGCAGACCGATGTGCTCGATCTGTATGGTGAGCGGTTGGACGAGAAAACCGGCCGTTATTTGTACGAAGGAAAGATGGAACAGGCGCGGCTCGATCGGGAAGTGATTCGCGTGCGCGACTCCAAGCCAGTTACTCTAGACGTCTGGGTCACACGCCATGGCCCGGTTGTCCTGCATGAAGGATCACAAAGTCTCAGCATGCGGTGGAGCGCCGCGGAAGGCTTCGGCTTTCCGCTACTGCAACTCGATCGCGCACAGGATTGGAACCAGTTTCGCACCGCCCTGAGCGATTTCTGGGGACCTGCGCAGAATTTTGTGTATGCGGATCGCGCCGGCAACATCGGCTATCAGGCGGCCGGGCGTGTGCCCATCCGGCATGACTTCTATGGCGATGTGCCTCTAGACGGAACATCGGGGCGATACGAATGGGACGGCTATATTCCTTACGAGCAAATGCCTAGCGTCTACAATCCCGCTTCTGGGATAATCGCGACCGCCAACCAGAACCCCTTTCCGCCTGATTTCCCGTATCTCGTGAGCGGCAGCTTCGCAGACAAATATCGGATTCAACAGATCCATGCTTTGCTAAACGCGAAAAGCAAGCTCCGCGTGGATGACATGCTAGCCGTGCAGAAAGACGTTTACGCGGCTTACGACAAATTTCTGGCGCAACAGATTATCCAGATGCACCCGGTGAACGATCAGGCAGTGCAGGCTGCAGTCGATATTCTGCGTCGTTGGAATGGCCAGATGGAGAAGGACGAAGCCGCTCCGTTCATTACTGAACTGTTAAGCAATGAATTGGCCGCGAACCTTCCCAGGTTATTAGTGCTTGCGGCGGAGAAGCCGAAGCCGGCGCCGCGCCCGCCGGCGGGAAAGAGCGCCCGCATCGTTGGATTGTCGCTTCCACACACGCGGCCGCAGGTCATTGAGTCGCTGCTGCGCGACCGGCCGGCAGGCTGGGTGCCGAAAGACGATTGGGATGCCTACCTCCTCGCGGCATTCCGCGCCGCTTTAGATCAGGGCCGCCAATTGCAAGGCAGCCCGGCTTCCAAATGGCGCTGGGGCCATGCCTTGCACTGGAAATTTGAACACCCGGTCGGCAAGCAGATTCCGCTGGTGGATTATTTTTTCAACATAGGACCGGTAGAGATGAGCGGTTCCGGTACCACGGTCAAACAGACCACGTTAACGCTCGGCCCCTCCGAGCGCATGGTCGCCGATCTCGCCGATTGGGATCGATCGGTACAAAACCTGGTGACGGGTGAATCGGGTTCGGTAGCATCGGGGCATTACAAAGATCAATGGCCGGCTTATTATGTGGGCCGCAGTTTTCCTATGGAATTCGAGCGCGTCGATGCGAAGGACGTGCTGCGCGTGCGCCCGGCTAGATAGCGTGCCGGCTAAATTTGGGAGGGCTTTTCAATATGAGATTCGAGCGCATCACTCTGCTACTGATGCTATGCACAGGCGTGGCGATAGCGCAGGAGATGAATTGCGATCTAAGCGGCTACCACGCGCAGGATGGGCTCAAGGCGCAGGTTCGCGCCGGCGCGCTTGAACTAACTTGGGACGGCGAGCGCCGTGAGCAATTACGCGCGCGCTTCACGATTCGCGGCGGCCAGCCGCTAGTTGAGGAATTAGCTGCTCGCAAAGCCGACGGAACCTGGATCGTCCTGGGACAAAATTTGACGCCCGAATTTGAAATTACCTCCGGCGTCAGGCGGCTGTCGCAGCAACAGATTGCGCCGCTCGAAGACCTAAAGATCCAACTCACGCCCGAAGTTGTCGAGCGCGAGAAATGGAACGCATTTTGGGATGCGCCATTGATGGTGCCCGGACACCCCGGGACGAATATGGATTTGCCTCGGAAACCTGAGGAAATTCGTAAAGTGTGGGCCCAGTATCACGCGAGCGGCTGCGAGGTGAAAACTGATGGAGCGCGGATCGAGGTCACGATGTCCGGTCTCGATGCGGGCATCTTCTCCGGATCGCTTCGATATACGGTGTACCGCGGAACGAATCTGCTGCGGCAGGAGGCGGTCGCGAGCACCAAGGAACAGTCGGTGGCGTATAAATACGTCGCAGGTCTGAAAGGATTTGCGCTCTCTGGCGGCACGCGCGTGGTGTGGCGCGATACGGCGCGCGCCTGGCAGCAATATGCATTTGGCGGCGCGGTGAATCAGGACATCGTGGGACTCCGGGCGCGCAACCGGCTCGGCATTCTTGAAAGCAATGGCGGGTCGCTAGCATTTCTGCCGCCCTCGCATAAATTCTTCTTCTCGCGGGAAATGGAAACTAACCTCGGTTATGTGTATTACCGCAAAGACAGCGAGACATCGTTGTCGGTCGGCGTGCGGCAGCCCGACAGAGAGGTGGGATACAAGGCGTATGGTTTTTCCGACGCGGTCTGGAATCGGCGCGTCGGGGAGACTCGATCCGAACTCAATAATTTCGCGCTTTACAATGCGCCGCCTGGCACCATGCAGCGCATGCCGGTCTATTTTTATCTGAGCCCGGAGGATAGCCGGGCCACCCAGCAGGCAGTGATGGCGTTCACGCATGACGATGTTTACAAGCCTATGCCGGGCATGAAGGTGCTGGTGAGCCATTTTCATTTCCACTTGAACGAGCAGCTCACCGACGCCGGGAGCATGGACTTTCAGCCTACGTGGCTACAGGTATTTCGCGGCTTGGGAATCAACATAGCGATTCTCGCGGACTTTCACTCCGACTCGCATCCGACCGATACCGGGGCGACGCGGCTCAACGAGCAGAGAGTCTATTTCGATGGATGCGCGCGTTTCTCAGACCGCGATTTTCTGCTGATCCCCGGCGAAGAACCCGATGCAAATTTTGGCGGACATTACATGTTCCTGTTCCCACGTCCGGTTTTCTTCACGCATGTGAAGCAGCCGGCCAAGAGTCCCACGGAGCAGCCATTTTTCGAGAATGTCGCCTCGTTTGGGGGTGTCTATCACACGACGACTGCCGCGAACGAGCTGGAACTTTTGAATAAAGAAAAGGGCTTGGTATGGCAGACGCACCCCCGCACTAAAGGCTCGGCCGGATACCCGGATGCGGTCAAGGACAAAGACTTTTTTCAGAGTGATCGCTTTCTTGGAGGATCGTTCCAATCGCTGCCGGTGGATCAGTCCGAGAAGCGGCTTTGCGAAAAGCGTTGCCTCGGCCTACTGGACGATATGAATAACTGGGCCGGACCGAGATACATGATTGCCGAGGGCGACACGTACATGAAGTATCCGGATGACGAGACCTTTCCGCAATTAGTCGTGAACTACGTGAAGCTCGATCGGGTTCCGAAATTCAGCGACGGATGGACGCCGGTTGTGGACGCGCTGCGCGCTGGAGACTATTTCGTCACCACCGGAGAAGTGCTGTTTCGGAACTGGGGCATCGAAGGCGACGGCGCGAATCGGGCGTACACCGCGGAAGCCGAGTGGACGTTCCCGCCCGAATTCGCGGAGCTGGTATGGAGCGACGGAAAGACAGTCGACCGCAAAATCATCAGCCTGACCGGCATGGGCCCATTCGGCAGCCACCAATTTCGTGTGCCATTCGAGGCGGCCGGCAAGAAGTGGGTGCGCTTCGCGCTATGGGATTCGGCAGGCAACGGAGCCTTCACTCAACCCGTGCACCTGAAATAGCGTTTCAGAATGACAACCGCAAACCGAACTGCATTCGCCGCGGACCTACTAAGGTGCCGGTGATCTTCCCGAAGTTGATGCTGCTCATGTTTAAGCTTGCCGCCCCAAACTGGGTGTGATTCCAGGCGTTGAACATCTCCCAGCGAAACTGAACATTGAAGCGCTCGTGCACGCGTGTGTTCTTGAAAACTCCCAGGTCCCAGTTATTGATACCGGGCTGCTCGATGGTGTTGCGGCCGCCGTTGCCTTCGATGTGGATCCGTTGGCCCGCAGAATTGACTGGGTAAGCGAAAGCGGCAGTGTTGATGTAGGCGTCGGGCAGGCTCCGCCCCGCTGCGTAGTCCCCAACGATATTGGGACGCGCCGTGGTGAACGAGCTGGCGTTCAGCCAATCGACGCCCAGGGTCGCCGTTTGAAACTGGCCCTTTGCAAAAGTAGTGATTCCGGTCACTTGCCAGCCGCCGAGAACAGCGTTCGCGAAAGGATTCAGACCGCTTGCAAAACGCTTGCCGTGCCCGAAAGGCAATTCGTAAACGTAGCTGAAGACCAGGCGCTGGGGAACGTCGTAGTCGCTATGACCCTTGTCCCAGTTTTTGAAATTCGTCGAAACGGCCGAAAAATCATCTGTCGAGCCCAGATCCAGCGCTTTCTGCCAGGTATAAGAAGCCAGCAGGAAGAATCCATTGTTAAATCTTTTTTCGAGCCGGGCAGTCATCGCGTTGTAATTGGACCAGCCGCCGTTATAGGCCAGCAGAATCGCGCCAAACTGCGGGTATGGTGACCGAACCGCAACCGGAATCGTGCCCGTCGGATCGATGCTTGCAATGTTCAGGTTGCGGCGCTCGGGCAACTTCTGCCCTGTACTACCCACGTACTCAACCTCAGCAACGTAGTCCTGTTTGAAAGTGTGCTGCAAACCGAAGGACCACTGGTTCACGTAAGGCGTGCGATTGTGGCGATCGAAGGAAAACGGGTTGAGGTTGGGCGATGCCGCAAAGGAAGGCAGCATGTTGCTCATCAGGAGGGTGGGCCGTGTCGGATCACTGTTCAGGGTTTGCGATTGGTAGAAGGGCGGTCCAATTACCTTGAACTGTTCCTCATTGAAATTATCGGTGGCGTAATATGTGCCAGCTCCCCCGCGCAGGACGGTATTCTTGACAAAGCTCGGGCGGTAGGCGAAGCCGAAACGCGGGGCGAAATTATTCCAGTCCGGATCTACGATTGAAGGCCGGACGCCATGATTGGCGTATACAATGGCGCCAATATCTGGCGCGAACACCAGCGCCTTACCGCGCCGCTCGGTGGGCGCTGCAGCGTATTCGTAGCGTATCCCGAAATTGAGTGTCAGATTAGAAGCCAGGCGCCAGTCGTCCTGAATGTAGCCGCCATAGTAGGTCGTCCGCATTTCCTGGCTGGAGTCGCCCAAAGCACCGGCCGCCGTAATTGGCAGGCCGAGAAGCATGTCCCCCAGCCCGAGACCCTGCATCCCCGTGTAGCGCCCATCAAACGTAAATGTCGGATTGCCGGAGAAATCCGTGATCTCGTCATAAAGTTGCCGGCTGACTGTCAATCCCAAGCGGACATTATGCCGGCGCGTGTTCCAACTGAAATTGTCCGTGAACTGGATGTTGCGGTCGGTTGCGCCGATCGCTTCAGATAGCGAGCCGACGCCGCCGAAGCCCGTCGGATTGAAGTTAGGCACGCCGAAATCGAAAGGGTTCGGCGAAGTATTCTTTAGCCCGAAAACATCTTTCGCGTAATCTTGGGTGAGCGATGTCTCGGCTTGACGGTAGGTCAGGCTGCGGTTGTAGCCGAACCGGAATTCGTTGACCTGAGTCGGGCTGATTATGCGCGTGTAGGTCAGCGTGTAGAGCCGGTCCGTCTGTGGAAAGACATCACCACCCAACGGCCTGAGCGCGGGTTTGAGCAGCGTCTCATTCGAGTCGGAGAAGGTGCCATATAACAAGTCGTTCGAGGTGATGTGATGATCGATCCGAACGTTGTACTGGTCCCAATCATTGACCGTCTTCGGAAACCCTATAGTGTTGAAGCTCGGGAAACTAGGAGAATTCGGCGCCACTCCCACGTTCGGCTTCGGCTGATAGGGCAGCTGCTTCTGCACGATCGGATCCAGGCGATTGCCCGGAATAACATTGCCTGGAAACGCGACGCCGGTAGCGGGATCGATTACGTTGTGACATTTCTTGGAGGTCGGGTTCGCTTGGCATACAGGAGAACTTAGCGGCAAAATACCGGTGCCCGCGCTATCATCGGCGAGATTGCCGGCCATTTGTGCCGCCGACGGGTAAATACCCGTGGCGGTATTGGCCTGTCTCTGGCGAAATCCTTCGTAATTAAAAAACCAGAAAGTTCTATTTCTGCCGTTGTAGCCAGGGAACCACACCGGAGCTCCTATCGCCGTGCCAAAGTTATTTTGAGTGAAAGCTGGCTTCTTGTTTCCGGTACGATTTGCGAAAAAGTCGTTAGCGTCGAAGTTGCGATTGCGCAGAAACTCGAATACAGCCAGATGCAGGTCGTTTGTGCCGGAGCGAATCGTGGTGTTGATCACGGCCGAACTGCGGCCGAATTCCGCGCCGAAGGTCGAGCGTTGCACCTTGAACTCTTCAATCGCGTCGGCCGATGGCCGCAAACCGGCGCTGCCAAAGCGCGAGTTACGCGTCTCGATGCCATTTACCAGGAAACTGTTGTTGGTCTCGCGGCCGCCGGCAATCGAGAGAGTAGAATCACTCCGCCCGGTCCAGGATGTGGCCGGCGACGTGCCGATACCAATCGGCGCAGCCCCGGCCGAAATCTGCGCCAATTGAATGAAGTTGCGGCCGTTCAGAGGCAATTCGACAATGGGCGCGCTGGTGATTACCTGGCCAACCGAAGCGCTCTCCGCATTCAACAGAGTCTCGGCCGCAGCCGAAACATTCACCGTCTCCGTGAGTGTGCCCACCGTGAGCTTCACGTCTACGCGCGCGCGCTGACCGAGAGAGATGACGATATCGGACAGGTTTGTCTTTTGAAAGCCAGGGCCGGACACTTCCAGCGCGAAACGACCTGGCTTCAATTGACTGAACAGGTAATTGCCCAGCGCGTCGGTCTGCGCTTCCGAATGGACGTTAGTTTCGACCTGTATCAGATTTAGCTTCGCGCCTGAAACCACGCTGCCGCTTGGATCAGTGACATTGACAGCGAGGTCGCCGGTGATGGATTGACTGTACAACAGCGCGGAAAAAGATAAAGCAACAACGACGGAAGTACGACTGAGTATCCGCATGAGCTGAAACACTCCCCTTGGGGAAGATATATTCGCGACCGCGGATTGTCAAGGATTTTATTGGTGTGAAACGCTTAGCTACGCAGGCCGTCGAACGCTTGCGCGATCTCCGCCTTGCCTTCGGCCGAAGGCGGGATGAAAGGCAGACGAGGCGGGCCGCCATAGTAGCCGTTCAGATCCATTGCGTGTTTCAGTCCTGGAATTCCGTACTTGGCGGCAATGATTTTCGAAGCCGGCAGGAGACGCGTTTGCCAATCCTTGCAGGCTTCCTGCTGGCGCGACCGAAACGCTTCCCAAATCGTGACGCACGCGTACGGCAGCGCATTCGCAATCGCGAGAATCGCTCCTGCCGCGCCGATTTCGAGCCCTTCTCCAAAGCTGACACCCGCGCCCGAGAGCACCTGGAAACCGGGCTTCACGGCAGGCACAGTTTGCTTCAGTTTCTCCAGATTGCCGGAGCTATCCTTCATGCCAATGATGTTGGGGTGGTGTGAAAGCTCAGCGATGGTATCGACAGGAAGGTCGTAGCCGGTCACCTGCGGGATGTTGTACAGCAGCACGGGGATCTTCGATTGGTCGGCGACCGCCCGAAAAAACAGCGCCTGCGTCTCCGGCTTGTGCATCTGGCCGCGATAGTAGAACGGCGTGAGAGCAAGCGCGACGTGGTAACCCATTTCGGCCGCGCGATTCGCGACGCGAACGGTTTCATGCACGCTCTCCGCGCCCACGCCCGCGATCAGCGTCTTGCCGGGAGCGCTCGCCTCGCGCACCCATTCCATAAGCTGCAACCGCTCTTCGGTACTCAGCAGCGGCGTTTCGCCGGTCGAGCCGCAGACCGTGTAGCCGGTGAGCGCGATCTGATTCAGCTTCTCGATATTGTGAAAGATTTTGGCTTTGTACAACTTTCCTTCGTGATCGAAGGAGCTCGTCAGTGCGGGGAAAATTCCTGGTAATTTCATAAGGATGCCCGCCAGCACGCTCGCGCCGGCGGGCCCAGTTGTCTATCGGGCGATGAACGTAATCACGAGCGTATAAAGCGCCAGTGACTCAATCAGCACAAGACCGAGAATGAGCGCTACGCGGATGGCCGCAATCGCTCCCGGATTCCGGGCCATGGCTTCGGCCGCCGACGCGGTCGCTCTTCCCTGGCCAATACCGCAGAGGCCCGCGGCGATGCCCATTGCGATGTAGGCGGCCGCCCTCCGGTTCGCATCGGCAGCGGAAGCGCTAGCGCCTGCTTCTTGCGCGAGCATGGGACTGGCTAAGGCTAGTAGTCCGAATGCCAGCATGATCAGTTTGTTTTTCATTCTTTCTCCTATGAAGTTGCTTCCAGGAGGTGGTTCGGCACCGTGCGTTGGGACGCCGGGCGCTCACGCTGGAGGCGATTTAAAACCTAGTGCTCGTGCGACACGGCTCCGCCGACGTACACCATTGCGAGCAACATAAAAATGTATGCCTGCAGAATCGATACGAACAAGTGCAGGCCGATAAAAATGACCGGGATTACCAGTTTGGTCAGCCCGAGGAAAGTCAGGTAAACCTCCTCGCCGGCGAACATGTTGGCCCAAAGACGAACGGTGAGCGAAAGCGGCCGCGCGAAGTGGCTGACGAATTCGATTGGCAGCATTAACCACGCCAGCCAGATCATGGGTCCCAGAAATTGTTTGACGTAACCGGCGCCGTGGGCCCGCACACCAGTCGCGTGATAGAAGAGGAACGTTACGACCGCCAAGCCGAGCGGAACCTGCGGCGATCCGGTTGGCGATACAAAGCCGGGGATGAGCCCGAGCACGTTCATGAAAAGAATAAACAGGAAAATAGTGCCGAAGAACGCCGTGTATTTGGCGCCGCCATGCCCCACAACCTCTTCCGCCGAGGCGTGCACAAACTCGTATATGACTTCGAACGTGTGCTGGATCTTGCCGGGTTGATCGACTGAGAGGCGCCTCTTGAGAAAACCGAAAAATATCAGGATAAACAGGACAACCAGGATTTCGCAGACGAACCAGTCGCTCCAATGATAGGCTGCCGGCATCGGCAGCAGGCGATTTAAAAGCGAAGTTATCCAGAGCTCGTGTTCTTCCACAGGTTTAGCAGCAACTCAACGATGGATGATGTCAGGACTGCGGCGGTGCTGGCAAAAAGACCCAGAACTACCGGCAAAGCGTTGACACCCAAGCCCTTGACTATAACATAGCCAAGAGCAAACAGGATGAAGTAGCGGCCGATGAAAGCGCTCGCCTGCCACGGCTTCCGCGAGACCTCGCCAGGCGCGATGCTGAACGACAATCGGTGGAAAAGCCACAGATTACCGAACGAACCCAATGCGCCCAGAGCGAATGCCAACCCTTCGCGCGGACCCTGGAGCCCACTGAAGGCAGCCGCCCCAAGAATGCCGAATAGGATGGTCAGCCGGTAGAGGCGGCGGACTGAGACCGAGGAAGTCATCTGTTCTGGTCGCGGGAGAGCTCGCGAAAAATCTGAATCAGGCCTGCGGCCATGCCCAAAAGGATACCGGCTGCCGGCAGGAAGCTCAGATGCAGCCAATGATTGGCAATTGCGGCGAGGATATAACCGGCTGCCAACGATGCCGGCAGGGTCAACGCCAACGAGAGATACTTGCCGAGCCAATGCATCAAAAGCCGGACCAGCGCGCGAGACCGGGCATGTCGAGACCGAACTGATCGAGAACGCGACCGACAATGTGGTTGACGATCTGATCGATGCTCGCGGGACGGTTGTAAAACGCCGCGATGGGCGGGAAAATTACCGCGCCCATGCGGCTGAGGGCCAGCATGTTTTCCAGATGAATTTCGCTGAACGGGCTTTCGCGCGCGAGCAGCACCAGTTTCCGGCGTTCCTTCAGATGGACATCGGCGGCGCGGCAGATGAGACTATCTCCGAAGCCGGCGCGAATCGCCGCAAGTGTCTTCATGCTGCATGGCGCGACGATCATGCCATCCGTTTTGAAGGAGCCGCTCGAAAGAGGTGCGGCCTGGTTATCGGGGTGATGCACGGTGGAGGCGAGTTTTTCCACCTCCTCGAGCGGCATCGAGGTTTCATGCGCAATGGTCGAGCGCGCCCACTTGCTCAGAATCAGATGCGTTTCCACGCTAAGCGCGCGCAAGGCTTCGAGCGTCCGAATACCGAAGATAGCTCCGGAGGCTCCCGTGATGCCGACGACAATTTTCATTGCGGCGAGGCCAGCGCTTTGACAAGCCGATACAAGAACGTCTGGCCTTCGTAAAAGGATTGTATGGAAATACGTTCGTCGCGCCCGTGCGCGCGAAAATCGTCGCGGTCCATAAAAAACCCAGTAACGCCGAAGGTGGGAATACCGATAGCACGGAGATACATGCCGTCCGTCGCTCCCGCCAGCAGGATAGGCAGAACGGAAACGCCGGGCCAGAGAGTGTCGGTCACTCTGCCGATGGCTTTGAGAACGTCTGGACGCAGCGGCGAAGCGGGTCCGCGATGCACGTCGCCGATGATCGATAGCTTCACTTCAGAATCGGCCAACACTTTCTCGAGCGTGGTCTGCACGTACTCGATTGAATCTTCCGGAAGAACGCGGCAATTGACGGTTGCGGCGGCGAGTTGCGGCAGGGCATTCATAGCGTGCCCTCCTTCGAGCTGCGTGGCTACACATGTAGTGCGCAGAGCGGCGTTCCAAACAGTAGATGCGGCGGCGACACGAGCCATTGCATCTTCCGAGCCGACGGCGGTTTTCTCGAGATCGCCGCGAATCGGTCCGGTCTGGATTTTGGCCATCTGCGCAAAGTACGCCTGGGTCACGTCATTGATCTTGAGCGGAAAGCCGAACTTGGATAACCGGTCAAGCGCGCCGGCCAAGTGGTAAATGGCATTGTCTGAAACCGGCAGCGAGCTATGGCCGCCCTTGTTGCGAACTTCTAGATGAAAATTCACTACATATTTTTCGCTGACCTGCACCTCGTTCGCGGCCCGCTTGCCCTCGATCAAGTTGCCGCGGCCGCCTTCGTTCAGGCAGATGTCGGCGTCGATCAAATCCCGGTGATTCTTGATCAGCCACTCGACGCCATTGTAGGGGCCACCACCTTCTTCGTCGGCGGTAAGCGCGACAATGATGTCGCGATCGGGATGAAAGCCTTCGCGCTTGTAGCGGATCAAGTTTGCAATCCAGACCGTGGCTTGCGCCTTATCGTCCAGAGTGCCGCGACCGTAGAAATAGCCGTCGCGCTCAATGAACTGAAACGGATCGAGGCTCCAGTCCTCGCGCTTGGCTTCGACCACATCGGTATGAGCAAGCAGCAGAAGTGGTTTGCGCGCGCCCGAGCCGTGATAGCGCACTACAAGATTGGATTTTTTCGGACTCGCACCACCCAGAAAGATATCGGATTCAGGAAAACCGGCTTCGCGGAGACGAGCGGCCATAGCTTCGGCGGCAGGCGTTGTCGCGCCGGAAGTGTAACCGGATTGAATTTGGACGAGTTGCTGAAAGATCGAACGTGTGAGCTGTTGATCCGCGAGGGGCGGCATCAAGTCGGCCGCGAAGCAGGGCGCTAGCGCTAGCGCGACCAGCAGAAATCTGGACATTGGTCATATTGTTCCATGCTTTTCGAGTTCGGCCACACGCCGTTCCAGGGCACGGATCGTCCTGAGCATTTCGGGAAGACGTGAGTAGGCCGCAGAAGCGCGGAGCCAGACGCGTGAATCGAATGCGGGCGATCCGCTCACAACTGCTCCTTCGGGCACGTCGTGCCCCACGCCAGATTGGGCCCAGACGATCGCATTTTTGCGGATGGTGATATGTCCGGACGAACCGGTCTGGCCCGCCATGATGACATTTTCTTCAAGAACGGTGCTGCCGGCAAGACCTGTCTGGCCGCAGATAATATTGTCCTCGCCTACTACGCAGGCGTGACCTATCTGGCACAAGCTGTCGATCTTAGCGCCGCGTTTCACGCGAGTTTCGCCGAGCGTGGCGCGGTCGACGGAGGTCAAAGTTTGAATCTCGACATCGTCTTCAAGAACGGTGATACCGGACTGCACGATCTTGTATTGAGTGCCGTCCGCCGCTTTCGCGAAACCGAAACCATCTCCGCCAATGACTACGCCATTGTGCAGTGTGACGCGATCGCCGATGCGACAGAATTCGCGGACGGTGGAATGCGAGTGCGCGGTAAACTCGCTGCCGATGGCACAACCTTCGTAAATCACAGAGTGCGGGTAGAGGACAACATTGGCGCCGAGAGTGACCCGCTCGCCGACGACCGCGTAAGGGCCAATGGAAGGATTCGGCCCGATCGCGACGGTGCTTGCGATAGATGCCGTGGGGTGAATGCCGAGTGGGGGCTTAGGAGCCTGATAGAAGAGCGCGAGAACACGACCGAAATCGAGATACGGATTCGCGGAGACGAGCGTGGCCGCGGGCGAATCCTTCAGCGGCTCGGCAGCGATGATGGCGGAAGCGCGGCTGGACTTGACTTTTGGGCCGTACTTCAAGTTGGCAAGAAACGTGAGCTCGCCGGGGCCGGCCTTTTCGATGGTCGAGACGCCGGTGATAAGCACACCGGCATCTCCCGCCACTTCACAGCCGAGAAACTCAGCCAGGCGCGCAAGGCTAAAAGAGGGCATATACCGATTAGACGCCAATCGCGCCAACTGTCAGGCTTCGGCGACTACCGGGTTGCGCAGTTCGCCGATAGCCGGTATGCGAACTACGACTTCGTCGCCGGCGCGCAAGAAGCGCTGCGGCTTACGCGCCACACCGACGCCAGCGGGCGTGCCGGTGGAAACGATGTCGCCGGGCTCGAGAGTGAATACGCTCGAGAGAAAGGCGATCAGGTCCGGAATTTTGAAGATCAGCTCGCGCGTGTTCGAATTTTGCAGCCGCTCACCGCCGATTTCGAGTTGGATATCAAGATTGTGCGGATCGGGTATCTCGTCGGCGCTCACGATCCACGGACCCATGGGGGCGAAAGTATCGAAGGTTTTGCCCATGAGCCATTGCGTGGTCGCCTTTTGGTAATCGCGTGCGCTCACGTCGTTCACTATCGTGTAGCCGAAGACGTGCTTAGGCCAATCTGCGCCCCCGATATTACGGCCGCCGCAGCCAATGACGAAGGCAAATTCCGCTTCGTAATCGGGAGACTTGGAGACTTTAGGTAAAACGATATTGTCTCCGGGAGCGATGACGGCGGTAGCGAATTTGTTGAAAATGGTGGGGACACTCGGGATTTCCGAGTTGGTTTCCGCCGCGTGATCGCGATAGTTCAGGCCGACACAGATTAATTTTCTGGGGCGAGGGATGGGAGCGAGCAGTTTGACCTTCTCGAGTGGATACCCGCTGCCATTGGCCGCGACCTTTTCTGCCGCTGTGCGGCCTTCCGGACCAGACTCGATGAAATCCAAAAGGGAGGCGTATCCGGCTGTGGAAAGATCGCTGACTGTTTGGCCCGATAAAACGCCCGGGCGCGACTTTCCGTCGATTGCAAATGTTACGAAGCGCATGTTTGCATCTTAGAATGGAAGACCCTCAAAGTGGTTTCAAGCCGCGGCGATAACGATCTCTCCAATTTTTAGCGCGCGCAGCGCCGGCTCGACAGCGGCGCGGTCCCCAACCACCATCCAGATCATGTTCGCCGGGTTGAGCAGCGATTTAGCGGCGGCTTCGATATCGGCCGTGGTTAACGCGGAAACGCGGCTGACGTAGGAATCATAAAAATTCAAAGGAAGACCGAGTTGCAGCAGGTCGCCGAACAGGTTGCCAACCGCATTCATTGTTTCGTGCGCGCCGGGCAACTCAAAAATTTGCTGCTGCCTGACTTTCTCGAGTTCCTCGGCGCTCGCGGGTCTCGCCCCGAGCATACCGTTCAACTCGCTTAGGATTTCAGCGACGGTCTCGGCGGTTTTGTCGCCCTGCACCGAGCTATAGGCTAGAAACAGGCGCTGCGCGCGCGCGCCTTGCAGCAACGAACCCGCTCCGTAAGACCAGTGCTTGTCCTCGCGAAGGTTCATGTTGAGCCGGCCGCCGAAAGTGCCGCCGAAGATGTTGTTCATTGTCTCGAGCTCGATCTCGTCTTCGACTCTCGGAGGCGCGGCAAGAGTGCCGGCTAGTACAACAGATTGCTGCGCGCCCGGTTTGTCTACCAAATAGATGACCGGCCGACTAGGCCGGGGCACTATGTCGAGCCGTTTGATGGGCGGCTCGCCCGGAGACCACTTCGCGAACAAGTTTTCGAGCTTCGGTTTGATTTCGGCGGCTGTGGTATCGCCCACGACGATCAGAGTTGCGTTATTGGGCTTGAACCAAGCGGCATGGAACCGCACCATGTCCTCGCGGGTTATCTGCTCCACACTTTGTTCTGTTCCCGTGCCAGTCAACGGAACGCCATAGGCATGCTGCGGGCCGTACAGAATGGGGGGAAATGCGCGCAACGCCATCTGAAGCGGCGTGACTTTCTCGTTCGCGATAGCGGCGAGTTGGAGCTGCCGCTGGCGTTCGAAATCGCCTTCCGGAAACACTGAACCGAGGATGACATCGGCAAACAGGTCCAGCGCCTCGTCGAGCGTATCTTTCAAGCTGGAAAGAAAGACTGCCGACATGTCAAGATTGCAGCCGCTAGTGAGCTGCGCTCCGAGCATTTGCAGTTCCTCACTCAATTCGAGGGCCGTGCGCCGTGCGGTGCCGCCGGTGAGCAGAGAAGCAGCCAGACGCGCCGTGCCGGGCCGGGCCGATTGGTCGGAGGCATAGCCGGCGTTCACGTCCAGCCAAAAATTGACTACAGGAATTTCGTGGCGCTCCGCTACGAGAATGCGCAGGCCGTTAGACAGCCGCTCTTCGTGCAGTACGGGCAGCTTCAGATCGTGGGGCGCGCCCAGAGCGGGAATTGCCGAGCGCTCAGCGGGCGTCTCGCTTTGCCTGCTGGCCACAAAAGGAATAACTTCAAGCGCATATACACCATCCGCAAGCCAAGCGCGCGCGACATCCCGAATGTCCACCACGGTCGCCTCGCCCAGACGCCGCAGACGCTCTTTATAGGCCTGCGGAGTGCCCGAATAAGTAACGCTAGTCGCGAGAATGTCCGACTTGCCTCCGAAGCCGCCGATCCGCTCGATACCGCGTACGAAACTCGCATAGGCTTGCGCTTTGACCCGATCCAACTCGCGCGCGGTGGGACCCTCATCGATGAAACGAGCGAGTTCCTCGTCAAGCGCCTTTTCCACTTTGCGCAGACTCTCGCCCTGCCGCGCCGTCGCGACCACAGCGAACTGGCCGCCGATCTCACGCTCATCGAGGTAAGCCGAGATCTGGGTCGCAATCTGATCGTCGTAGACAAGGCGCTTATAAAGGCGCGAGTTCTTGCCACTCGACAGTATGCTGGCGGCTAAACGCAGATACCCCGCCGGGATTGAAGTCTGGCCGGGCGTGTTCCAGACTTTGTAAATGCGCCCTTGCGGAACGCGATCCTGGACGCTTTCGCGATGTTCGCCCGTCATCCTGGCGATCCACGCGCGCTGATGCGCTACCGGCGGACCGGGAGTAATATCGTTGAAGTAGCGCCGGGCCTTTTCGTGCGCCTCCCCTGCCGTGATATCCCCAGCCAGGACGAGCACTGCGTTCGAGGGCGTGTAATACGTTTTGAACCAGTCGCGAACATCATCGAGAGTGGCGGAGTCCAGATCCTCCATTGAGCCGATGACTGTGTGCGCATAAGGATGTTCGGCCGGATAAGTGGACTTGACTACGAGGTCTTCGACGATGGCGTACGGTTGATTCTCCCCCTGCCGCTTCTCGTTCTGCACGACACCGCGCTGGAGATCGAGAATCTCCTGGCTGATGGTGCTGTAGAAGTGGCCCATGCGGTCCGATTCGGCGAACAGGGCGTAATCGAGCGCGGCGGAAGGAACGTTCTCGAAGTAATTCGTGCGATCTTCGCTCGTGGTGCCGTTCAGGTCGGTGGCGCCGACGCGCTCCATGGCCTCAATAAAGCTGCCCTGCACATGCTCGCTGCCTCCGAACATCAAGTGTTCGAACAGATGCGCAAACCCGGTCTTGCCAGGCTTCTCGTTTTTGGACCCGACGTGATACCAGATATTTACCGCTACGATAGGCGTCTTGTGATCTTCGTGGACTACGACCCGCAGGCCATTGTCCAAAATAAACTCTTCGTACGGGATTTCAAGGTTGGAAAAGCGCATTGCGGCGTGAAATCGTCACGATAGCAGATAGGCGATAGCAGGGTCGATAACCGCCCACTGATTTGACAGCAAGAATCGGAGTGCCCGTTTCGTTGCATCCCGCCATACTCAAACGACATGTGCTCAAGGAACGAGATGCATATAAAGAGCGAGCCGGCAATTCTATATTTCGGAACTCCGGTGGTGCTGGTCAGCACAGTGAGCGAAGACGGGTCGTACAACCTGGCGCCGATGTCTTCGGCTTGGTGACTGACGTCCGTGGCCTACGGTACGAGCCGGAGAAATTCGCGTTTGGCCCAACAGGACGAGAAGTGGCGCGGACGGCTGGTGTCGATCGAAGTGCCTATCCGCCGCGGCACTCGCCCGAATTCCCGAGTCGCTTTATCGCGCATCATAAGGTCATGAGAGGAATTCATTCGGTTCATCTGGTCTTGCTCGATCGTGTCCTGGAAAATGCCTGGATCACGTTCGACGAGGGCGTCATTGAATCGTTCGGGCAACGAGAACCACCGGCTAACGTCGAATGGCGGGACGGCCAGAACTTATATGTCTCGCCAGGACTCATTGACTTGCATGTACATGGCGGCAATGGCGCCGATGCACTCGACGGAACACCGGAGGCATTGCTAACACTCTCCGAGTATCACCTCGAGCACGGAACCACGTCACTATGCCCAACGCTCGCCACCACCACTTATGAGCGAATCTCGGACGTGCTCGAGGCGTGGGAGTCCGCGCGCACGCATTCGCGAGCGAGGCTTCTGCCGCTGCATTTGGAAGGACCGCATTTTGCCCGCGCAAAAGCGGGGGCTCACGATCCGGATCTGCTCCACGCGGCAACAGACGAAGAGATCGGTTGGCTTGTCGAGAGGGCCCCTGGGATTTCGCAAATGACCGTCGCCCCGGAGATGCGGAACGCGCGCGAGCTGATTGCACGTGGCTCGAAAGCAGGAATAGTAATGAGCGCCGGCCATACGGAAGCCCGCGAAGAGCACATGCGTCCGGCGCTCGAAGCGGGATTGCACAAGGTCACGCACCTTTACAATGCGATGACTTTCGCGGAGAAGCGTGGTTTGTTCCGGGTGGCGGGGCTCGCCGAGTACGCCCTGATGGAAGATCGTCTCTCGTGCGAAATCATTGCCGACGGTGTACACGTCGAGCCGGTTCTGTTGAAGCTTGCGTATCGATCAAAAGGCGCCGGACGCCTGGCTCTGATCAGCGACGCACTTGCAGGAACCGGGCTTCCAGTCGGTTCTGAGTTCATGCTCGGCACTGTGCGCGCAAAAGTCGGCGAGCGTTACTGCCTGCTTGCCGACGGTTCGGCGCTGGCGGGAAGTGCAACCCGCATGATGGATCAGGTACGGATCATGGTGGAGTCGGTGGGCGTCCCTCTGCACGAGGCGATACAGATGGCGACGCACACGCCCGCAAGACTTCTCGGACGTGACGATCAAGTCGGTGCGATCGCGTCCGGACACGCCGCCGATCTGATTCGCTTCGACGCCAATTTCCAGGTGCACGATGTGTGGGTTGGCGGTGAACGGGGAGAGCCGGGGTAATCGGGAAGATCCACTACACCGGCCGGGTAGGTTCTTTCGGCGAAGTGCCGTCAGGATCATTCACAACCGCTCCGGCGGGAGGGTTCACCGGACCATTCAATAGCGGATCGTTGGTCCGCTGCATCCACGAATCCAGTCGTTTGCGCATATCGGCTAACACCGGCGCATAGGCGGGATCGTTCACCACGTTGCGGGTCTCGTTGGGATCAAACAAGGAATCAAAGAGCAACTCACGCGGGACAGCCTGCTCGCGCCAGCCGTTGTTGAGCCACAAATCCTTGCTCAAGCTATCGTCGCAATTCGGCAGTACCGGCGTGCGCTTGTCTCCGAAATGGCGGATGTAGTTGAAGCGGTCGGTGCGCGCGGCGCGCTTGGGCTCGTAGGCGGCATGATAGTTCACTTCCGCGAAAAGCTCTTCGTGAATCTCGGGAACGTCTCCGCGCACCAGCGGGAGCAAGGATTTTCCTTCCAGCCAGGACGGCTTTTCGATGTTGAGCAACTCGCACACGGTTGGATACAGATCCAAGTGCGAAACCATGGCGTTCGAGACTTTGCCGCCCGTGAAACCGCCCGGACCTCTGAGAATCAGGTAGACCGAGGTGCCATGCACCGTAAGATTGCACTTCATGCCGGGGAACGAAATACCGTGGTCGGTGGTTGAGATCACCAATGTGTTTTGGGCGAGACCGGCAGACTCGAGAGCCTCGAGAACCGCGCCAACTCCTTCGTCGAGAACTCTTGCGGAGGCGTGAAAGGCTGCCATGTCCTGGCGCGTGAACGGCGTGTCAGCGACCGTCGCGGGCGGCTCCGTGAAACGCGGATCTTCGCGTGGACCCGGCTTGTGAAATTCGCGATGCGTTTCAAAGAAACCCACGTCGAGAAAGAACGGCCTGTCGGGCGGCCGCTTAAGGAAATACCGCGCGGCCGGTGCAACCTCGGCCACGTGTACTCCGTTGGTGGCGACAACGTCGTCATAACCGATAGTGGCGGCCTGCTTGGCAATGTGCTGCACGCCTATCAGAGTGGAATGATAACCGCGCGGACGCAGCCAGTGCAGCAGATGCCGCTTGTAGTCATGTAACGAAAATCCGCGGTGCGCCAGACCCAGCATGCCGTTTTGATGCGGGCACTGACCTGTCAATAGGGCCGCCCGGCTAGGCGAACACGTTGGAGCCGCATCGAACGCCTGCCGAAACAGAAAGCCTTGATCGGCGAGCTTCTGCAGATTAGGCGAAGGAACGCTATACCCGTAGGGCTGAATGTAACGTCCTGTATCGTGCGAGTGCAAATAGAGGATGTTGGGACGCGGCGGTGTCGCCGCTTGCGAACGGCTAGCCAGCACGCCGCTGGCGGCGGCCAGACCCTTCATCACGTCACGTCGCGAACTGCCCTGTGGCTCTTCAGGCATTTGTCTTCATTCTATGATCGGGACGCCGCTTGCGCAGGATCCGTTCGAGAACCTCCAGGAAACGGTCCTCATCCTCGAGTTCCAAATCGATTTCGAGCCAGGCGAGATTCAACGGAGCAATGGCTTTTTCGAGATGATTCGGGCAATTGATACGATCCTTTTCAGTGGTCACCAGTATTTTCGCGCCGTGCATACGCGCCTGATGGGCCAACCGCTGCAGTTCGAAAGGCTTATAGGAATGATGATCGTCGAAGAACCAGCGAAACGCGACATCCAGCCCGAGCGATTCGAGAGTGCGCCAGAAATTCTGGGGATTGCCTAAACCACAAAAAGCGGCCACACGCTCGCCGGCAAGACTTTGCATGCAGGCGCCGGTGCGGTAATCGCGCCAGCAGCGCGCGACAAGACGGGTGCGGAAGGCTGGCGCCAGAGGATTGAGCCCGCGCAGACGCGTGCGAATAGCCTCGAAGCGCAGGTCGCTTTCGGCGCGGGTCACGATGAACGCGTCGGCACGAGCCAAAGCCGAAAGAGGCTCGCGGAGGCGCCCCAACGGGACGAGGCCATCCTGGCCAAAGGGGTCGAGGCCATCGATAACCACGATGTCGAAGTCGCGATCGATGCGCGCGTGCTGAAATCCGTCATCGAGCAGGAGAACGCCGGTCGAGGGAAACTGCCGTAACAGAATCTGGGCGCTTTCATAGCGCTTCGCGCCAATGCCTAAGGGTGCGATGCCGGCCCGCAAAAAGATCTGCGCCTCGTCCCCAGTTAATCGCGGAGAGGCTTTCGCCGTTGGGCCGAGCACCAGATTTTCCGCGGGGAAGCGGCGCCGGTAGCCGCGCGTCAGAATGGCTGGAGCATAGCCGCGCGTGCGCAGGCGTTCCGCCAGGTAATTGGTAAACGGTGTTTTACCGGATCCTCCTACGGTGATGCCGCCGATACTTACGGCGGGCACTGGTAACGGCAATAAAGACGCAGCGCGGCGTTCGGCTTTGCCGCGCTGCAGCAATGCGCCGAGCTTCCATACAAGCGCGAGCGCGCCAAGGAAAGCGCGCGTGAGATCGCCGCGCGGAGTCCGGAGCCAAGCCGCGTGATACAGGGGCCACAGGCGCGATGCGATTGAGCGCGAAACTCCCTGCTGGGCAAGCACAAGATGCAGCGCGCGCCGGCCCAGATCGCTCGCGCGACGGGGATTCTTCAGCAGATCGCGAATCGCTGCAGCAAGTTCCTGTTCTCCGCGAATCTGTACGATGGCTTGCTGCTCGATGAAATCGGCCGCGATCGCCTCGAAGTTTTGCATGTGCGGCCCGACCACAATGGGAACGCCCGCGACAGCTGGCTCGATAATGTTGTGACCGCCACGCGGCGCGAGCGAGCCGCCTACAAATACGACATGCGCGCGCGCATACAGTCCAGCCAATTCCCCGATGCTATCGAGCAGGAGCACGCCCGGAAGCACAACGTCAGGCGGCGAATCGCCGGCTGAAGCGCTGCGGCGGCGCCACGGGAAACCGCTCGCTTCGAGCTTGCGCGCGACTTCCTCAAAGCGAGCGGGCTGGCGCGGCGCCAGAATCAGGAGAGTGCGCGGGAACTCACCCGCCAATTCCCTGAACGCGGAGATGACAATATCGTCTTCGTCAACCGAGTGCTTGGTGAGACTGCCGGCCTCGTTCGGACCGGCGGTGCTGGCGGCGATCCACACGTGCTCGGCATCAAAGGAAGGAAGCTTCGCCGGCGGAGGCACGGAGGCCGCATCGTATTTGAGATTGCCGGCAATCGAAAGACGCTGCGCCGGCACGCCGAGCAGCGAATAACGCTCGAAATCGGCGGCGCTTTGGACGAGAACTTCGTCGGCAAGTTGGAGGACCGGTGCGAACAACCAGTGCCAGGCTTGATACTGCGGCCAAGTACGAGCCGAAATACGGCCGTTAGCGATGGCCAACCGTGCGCCAGAGCAGTGAACCTCGGCATAGAGATTTGGCCAGATCTCAGTTTCGAGAATGATAACGAGCGATGGGCGGACGGCTCGCAGCGCACGCCGCACAAAAGACACGTAATCGAGCGGAGCGTAGAAAATTCCATCTACCAAACCAGAGGCCTGACGCACGGCGGCCTTACGTCCTGCGACCGTCGACGTGGAAAGATAGAGTGGAACGAGTGGCTGATCGGCACGTAGCTGCCGGATCAAAGGAACGGCGGAAGCCACTTCGCCCACCGACACGGCGTGCAACCAGATGCAGCCGGGTTTCGTCCGAGAAAAAGACCGGGGGAGGAGCCCGAGGCGCTCCAAGAAATGCGGCCCATAGCCGCGATCGAACAGCAGCCGAACGGCAAAATAGAGGACGATGAAAGGAAATGTGACGAGCTGGATGAGCCGATATAGGACAAGGGCGCGCGTGATGCCAGGAACTCGTTTCTTGATTCCGAGTATAACGTTGGCGGCCGCGCTGCTCGTGAGCGCCCGCGCTAATGACGATAAACCATTTCAGGCATTGGCGGCAAGCGAATACGCGCACCAGGCCGTGGAGCAGGTCATCGTAGGGGCTAAGCCATATGACACTCAGGATTTGACTGCGGAGGCTTTCGGCAAGAAGACCGGCTTGTTGAAATACGGCGTGTTCCCAGTACTGGTCGTGATAGAAAACAAGCGCGCCGATTCGCTGGATCTGCGGCAATTGGAGGTGAGCCTGGTGGGCGCCGATGGGCGGCACGTCACGGCGGTCTCCCCGGACGAATTGCCGTTTCTGGCAAAGAACGGGAAACGACGGCCCTCCGGACCTTCGGTAGCATTGCCCGTACCGTTGCCGAAAAAGAAAAATCCACTGGCGGACGATTCGATCGTGGCACGAGCGTTTGTGGCAAAGATGCTGCCGCCCGGCGATTCGGCGAGCGGGTTTTTCTACTTCGAAGCGCGTCCGGAGAGCGGAGACAGTATTTATCTGAACGGATTGCACGAGGCGCGGTCGGGGAAAGAAATCATGTATTTCGAGTTTCCGATGAAAGCCAAGGCTACGGGTGGCCAGTAGAGCCCGTCCACATCTTTAGAAATTTAATATTTTCTTTTGTAATCAAGGGCCTGGCAGCTAGCGGCCAAGCCATCGAAACATCATTGCTGGCATCTTTGTTTCAGAATTTTGTCGCGCCAGGCGCTTTGCCTACGGTTGCGCGACCTGGAAAGGCCAGCGATGAAACGAATACTCCCCATTCTGCTTTTGATGTCTTCTTCGGTGTTGCCGGGTCAATCCGTGCATCTCAACGTCCCCGCGTTTGATTCTTCGAACAATGCCGTTACAATCGGTACCGCGTACTTCAGTTGGGGCCCATTTACGGGCAACAATGGTCTTACCGTGCAAGGCGGGCAACTGACACGTCCCATCACCAACGGAACCATCGATGTGACACTCACCGCGTCTGACACCGCTGGTTATGTGTATACGCTGCTGCTCATGCGCGGGTCCACCGCGAATACATTCCTGTGGCGCGTGCCGGCAGCGGGGGCCACAACCATGGCGCAGTTGAATCAGCCGCCTTCGAGCACGGCGCCGGGTTCAGCGCCCCCCAAATGGGTTTTGGCCTACAGCAGCGGCGCACAAACCGTTCCGAGGTCGTTTAGTGTCTATAACGTCTTGTTCGACACGAACGATCCGAACACTAACGACGGATCGATGCATTCGACCTCGTCTCATTCGGAACGGTTCATTGCCCCAGCCGATGGTTTTTACGCGGGCGCTTGTCTGGTATCGTCTTCGACGGGGTCGACCAATAGCACTTACATCAGCGTAAACCTGGTGCACTCGGGGACGGCAACCGCCATCGCATTTTCGGGCGATGGATCTACGCAAATCAATGGATTTGGATTTAACGTACCATTTTCGTATTTCCTGCACTCAGGGGATTATCTGTATTGCTCAATCGCATCGCAGACGGGCTTTAATAGTAATTCCGGACTGTCAGCAACACAATTTTACATGCACTCGGTGCATTGAGCGCAAAGAAATGGGGGAGGCCAGTCAATTCCAATAATTTCTATCGAGGTTTCTGAACTGGACAGCCTCGGCAAGATGCTTAGCGGCGACGCTTGCGGCGCTATCCAGATCGGCGATCGTGCGGGCGACACGCAGCAGGCGATCGTGAGCGCGCGCCGAAAGGTTCATGCGGCGCACCGCCATCTCGAGCGTGCGTTCGCCGGTGTCGTCCAAAGCGCAGTGGGTACGTAGCTCGGAAGGCGGAATCTGCGCGTTGTAGAAACCGCGCGCACGCTGGATTTCGCGCGCTGCTTCGACGCGTTCCCGGATGGTAGCCGACGATTGGCCGTCGCTCTTGCCGCGAAGCTCTTTATAAGGCACGGCGGGAACTTCAATGTGCAGATCGATACGATCGAGCAGCGGACCGCTGACTTTCGCCAGGTAGCGCTGAATGATACCAGGCGTGCAACGGCATTCGCGCGTACTGTCGCCGTAAAAACCACACGGGCACGCGTGCATGTAACTAACACGACCGGAGTACAAACCGTGAGTGCCGAAATTAAGCACTTAGAAAATAATTCAGAAAAAAGCAACGCTATCTGTTGACGCCTGAAAGTCCAGTTAGCTATTTCTTGAGTTCCATCTAAGTAACTCATTGATCGAGCATCCCGTGAGGGGTGCCGGATGTCAAAGGGGAGCATGGCGAAACTGGTTTGACAAAAGCGGGCGTGGACGGTCGATTTCGACTGTTGCATTGCCGGAACAGAATTCGCGACTATTCAGGAAGTCTCTTCTTGAACGATCCGGTGACTGCCAGAGAGACAACTGGCCAGAGAACCGGTGAAACTGAATAGTTAACCCCTACCCGATCCGTAAGGCCGTCCAGCCGTACCACTGTTGGTACGCAGAAGCCCGAGGGGGCTGCTGGTAAACAAGCGGGTAAGCAGAAATGCCGGTACGCGGGCACCGAAAAGCTGAGAGTAATTTCAGCACCTAAGCTCGCGGCGCGAAAACGACGGGCCGGCTCCAAACCGAAACGTGTCTAACGCAGAGAGAAGCCTCAGGGGGTCAAAGCCCTCTTTGCGCTTCTACTCTGAACCTCACCACCCGAAAAGATAAGTTCTTGAGAAACCTCAGCAGAAAGGGAGTAAGAAAAAATGCGGCAACCAACTCCCGACGAAATGTTTTTTCGTAGTGACTGTTGACGACTGAAATCCGCAATTGCTATCGAAAGATATGACTTCCATCGCCGTTGCAAAACACATCGAAGAGTGGCCGGTGGATCGATTGATTCCCTATGCGCGTAATCCGCGTACGCACTCTGAAAATCAGGTCGCTCAAATCGCGGCAAGCATGCGCGAATTCGGATTCACCAATCCAATTTTGGTTGACACAAACGCGGGTATCATCGCCGGCCATGGGCGTTTGCTGGCGGCGCGCAAGCTAAACTTGGCGACCGTTCCGGTCATTGTCCTCGATCATCTAAGCGAAACGCAAAAGCGCGCATATATCATCGCGGACAACCGACTGGCACTCAGCGCAGGTTGGGACGAAGAGACGCTCTCCTTGGAGTTGCTGGAACTGAAGGACTCTGAGTTCGATCTCAGCTCTGACCGGCTTCGATGTCAGGGAACTGGATGACCTTCTGGCTGGGCCGGATTGCGACAAAGCCGACGTGGTGCCGCCTGTGCCGGAACAGGCAGTGTCACAACTCGGCGATGTGTGGCTGTGCGGCGATACGCCGCATTCAGCATCGGGTGCTTTGTGGCGATGCAACGAGCCCTGAAGCCGTGGTCGCGGCTTCTGGGTGAGCGCAAACCGTTCCTGATGGTGACCGATCCGCCCTACGGAATTGAGCTCGACTCGGAATGGCGCGACCGGGCTGGACTGAATGGCTGTGGCCCGGCTGAGGCCAGCTACATGAAGCGCCGAACCGAGGGTCACACCAAAACCTCCATCTCGTCCGACACTCGTGCAGATTGGTCGGAAGCATTCGCGCTGGTGCCGAGTCTCGAGGTGGCGTATGTGTGGCATGCCTCGAAGTTCACGCGGGAAGTTCTCGATGGCTTGCTGCGCATCGGCTTTCTGCATCACCAGCAGATCATTTGGGACAAAGGCCGGACCGTACTGACCCGGACCCACTATTGGTTTCAGCATGAGCCGTGCTGGTATGTCCGGAAGAAGAACGCGCCCTGGTTCGGGAAGGCGGGCGAGAACTCGACCGATCTGGGATTCGCCGTCGCCGAAGTTCATCATGGGCGGATCGGACGAAGAGAAGTTCGACCATCCCACGCAAAAGCCGGTCGATCTGATGCGGCGCCCGATCCTGAATCACACCCGGCGCGGCGAGCTGGTGTACGAACCGTTCCTCGGCAGTGGCACGACGCTAGCTGCCGCGGAACTGACCGAGCGCGTCTGCTACGGAATGGAACTCGATCCGAAGTATGTCGATGTGGTGGTCCAGCGCTGGCAAGGCCTGAGCCGGAAAAGCGGCCGTGCTGGAGGGTGACCGGCCATACGTTCGAAGCCGTTGCGGCGGAACGCGGGCGCGAGGCAGCCGCTGTATGAATCTGCTTTATCGGCGTCTGCTGAAGCTCGAGAAACAGTTTCCGTCGATTATCCCGGCCGATACTGTTTCGGAAGCTGCAGGCTCTGGCCCTGCAACGACTTTCCATGACGGAGCTAGGAATTATCCGCGCTGTGACGCTTCGAGGGGACTGGGAGGAGCCGCTCAGCGACTCCGAACAATCTGCCATGGACAGTTACAAGGAAGCGCTAGTAGCAGTTGCAACAGAGCTCAAGCTGCCATTGACCATGCCGGAGCTGGAGGTGTCCCCGGCATGAGCGCAGTAACAAGGCAACAAAAAAGCCGCCGAGATTTGCATCTCGACGGCTCGTCTAACCGGACTGCGATCGGTTTAAGCGGGCAAAGAGTACCCGCGTGTTCCGTCCTCGCGCTTGGCCGAAACCAAAGCGAGCCCCATCTTCTTACGAACGGTTCCCGAAAGAAACCCGCGAACAGAATGCGCCTGCCAGCCACTCGCCGCCATGAGTTCTGTCAAAGTGACTCCGCCCGCTTGTTTCAAAAGCTCCAGCACCACTACCGTCTTGCTACCTTCGCGCGAACCTTGGGGCTTCAGCGCGCTACGGCGCACCCGTTTGGCTTGGGTGGCCTTCTCACTTGGGTCCGTACTCACCGGCGCCACGGCTCCCCTTTCTGCGGCCACGTCCTTGGCTTCCGGCTCGGCTGGCGCAGCACATTCTGCTGGGGGGGCCTGAGGGGGCTTCACGGCTTCGAGTTCCTGGATCACCTTCCAGATCCGAGCGATCGCCGTTTTCCGGTCCGTGAACTTCTTAACGGGCGTTGCACCGGGCAGATTGTTCCAGACTTCGACCAGCCGCGAGGCGGGCCATTGGGCAGCCAGCTTGGCCAACTCTTTCAGGCTGCTGAAATGCTCCGTTTCCGGGTTGCTTTTTGCGTCCTCGACCGAGTCAAGCACGGTGATGTAGTTGTCATTACTGATTGCAAAGATTGTCATTGTGGCGCGGGCTCCTTCCGCGGTGATCACATCCATCACTCCGGTTCCCGACACAAGCAAGCAGATTGTGCAGATTTGGGTGAGAAATCCAACCGGGGACGGCTTAGACCATGACCCTAGAGCGAAGAATCGAGCGTTTAGAGAGTTTGACGCTGGAGGTACAGAGTCCCGCCGTTATGCGGGTGGTAATCAGTGCATGCGGCAGACCGTTGAATCTGGCCGGATCCACCTGTGACCGGACGCTCGGGTCGGATGGGTCCATCGTCGAGATTGTGTATCTGGATGGCCAGCGCGGTGCGATCAGCAATGCTGAATTGGATCAATTCGTCTCAGGCTTCCCGCTTAAGGGCCCCGCGGTCGGCAGAGAGCAGATCATGGCAGGGAAATCCAGATGGTAGGGCACGGGGCAAAATTCGGCCGTAAGAAGGAAGAGGCGATCGCCGCTCTGCTCACGCAGCGGAATATCGAAGAAGCGGCGCGAACCGCGGGCATTGGCACGCAAACGATGCTCCGTTGGCTCAAGGTGCCGGAATTCGAGACCGCGTACCGCGAGGCCCGTCGTGCTGCCTTCGGACAATCGATAGCACGGCTGCAACAGGCTTCCAGTGCCGCCGTATCGACCTTGTTGAAGATCATGATCGATCCGAATTCCCCCGCTTCGACACGGGTGCGAGCAGCCGACAGCATCCTCGACCACGCGGCCAAGGCAATCGAGATCGAAGATATCGAAGTGCGGGTGGCGCAACTCGAGGCAGCGGCTCAGAAGACCGCCTCAACGGTCTAAGAAGATGACACCTTCGGAAGAGATCGACCGATGTGAGCGCGAGGTGGAAGCTTGCCGGCGAGCTGGCGAAAATCTGGAGTTAGCGCCGGAGCAAAAGCTGGGCGCGATTCTCGGTGAATAGATTGGCTGGTCGCCAGGCAGATCGCGGAAAGTTGCAAAGTGCAATGCGAGCAGGCGGCTTTGATCAAGACAATCGATAAACGTCTCGGCCGGCTTGAGCACCGCGTGCATACCAGTTGTAGAATCGGAATGCAACCGCCGGTTACGGCATGCGACTGGTCTGCCCAAGTGCGCGCTTAGCCAGAACATCGGAACCGATGCCGGTTTTCATTCACCCCATCAGAAGCGCGGCAGCAATCAAGGCTCGATATAGCCGACCGGCTCCATGAAGGCAGAAGACGTGTCGCGGAGGCGCGTACTTACCAAAGCGCGCTGAGCACACGACCCGCATGAAGCTGAAACTGCTGAATCGCATCCGGGCGCTCGAAACCATCGACGACAAATACCTACGTTCCGCCGGATATTCGCATCGTGTTTGTAAGTGGATCGGGCGATCGATCAGCCGAATACTGCTTGGAGGGCGGCCGCCTCATCGCTGTCAGCGACCGTCAAACGAGCCAGAAATAGCTTCCGATAACAGGTGTTAATGCCCTATCCGTTTGCGGCCCGCAGTCTGAATTACGAAGAGTCACTCATTGGCGGTGAATCGCTGGCACCCTGGGAGGGGTTCGAATGCGAAAAGGCGGTTAAAGCCCGCTGCAAGAAAGCCAAGAAACCCAAGCGCGGCTGACCTCACCGCCACTTCGCAAATTGTGGTAGATTATGCCGCATGAAATCCGACCCCTACATCAAATCGCTTCTGACGCTCGCGGTTGCACTGCTGGCTCTAATCGCCTTCCGTCTCACGGCTGCTCCTCCACCCGCCGTTCATGCCGCAACACAGGCCAAATAAGAGGTGATATGGTTCTCCACGGCAGATCAGGGCGATGACAGCAATAAGACTGAGAGTGCTCGGTATCTCGCGAAGGAAATAAACGATCAGGCAAGCCAAGGATGGGAATTCGTCACCCAAGTCCCCTACACGCATGTTGGAAACAGCATCGTCACGTTTCTGGTGTTAAAAAAGTAGGCTGGGATGCTCGGGCTGCCAATCCCGCATTCCCCGGAGGCATCGGCTCGGGGGTTTAGTCGAGCTTGTTTTCGGGAGTTGCTCGGTCTTGGCCTTCTGGGCGGCATGGGGAGGCCGTGCTTTCACCGGGACGCGGATATTGATTTCCTCGGCGACGGCCGCAAGGTAGGGAGCCGTTCGAGGAAAATGAACACTTCGTAATCGAACCCATCCGTTGTGGCAGGACGGAGACTCTGGGGTAGCCAATCAGCTTGCCCCCGGCGGAGTAATGATTCGGGGCTCCTCTGTCGCGGGCGGTTCCGTCTTGCCTGCTAGCTTGACAACGCTCTCGAGAGTACGAGTAGGCTGGGAGCCATAATGATTCGCGAAAGCCCTCGTAAACTCCGCTCCCAAGAAGAGGATTTGGCCCGAGTAGTAGACCCAAATGACGACGACAACGATAGATGCGAAGGCCCCGTAGCTCGAAGCAATGCCCGCCTTCCCTAAATAAAGTCCGAGCAAAGATTTGCCTATCGTAAAGAAAAACGAAGTGACCGCGCCGCCGAGTATTACGTCCTCCCATTCGATTGGCACATCGGGCATGATTTTGTACATTGCTGCAAACAGGCCGGTAACCACTGCAAATGAGAGCAATGCGTTCGCAATCTGCAGCAGCACTTCTATGGAAGGAAGTACCGATACCGAAAATGCTCCGAGTGCGGAGATCCAGGCGCTGAGCGCCAGAGAAACGACCAATAGAAAGCCGATCGAGAGCAGCATCGCGAAAGAAAAAAGCCGCTCCTTGATGTAGCTCGCGATCCTGCCTCTAATTCCCGTTAGTTTGGGAGTCGGGACCTCCCAGATAGTGTTCAGCGCATCCCGAAGTTCGATCATCACGCTAGATGCACCAAATAATAGCGTCAATATGCCAGCAATGGCGGCCACGGCTCCATGGGTGGTGTTCCGCGAAGCCTGCAGCAAAGCTTCAATCGCTTTGGCTCCTTGCGCACCGATTAACATCTGCACTTGCAGGACGATTTCACGCTCTGCTGTTGCGTGCCCGAATGCGAGGCCGACGACTGCGACCATCACCAGCAGAAGCGGCGTTAGAGAAAGTAGTGTGTAAAAAGCAAGAGATGCTCCCAAGCGGGGGGCCTTATGCTTGTTCCAGGCATCGAAGCTCTCACCAAATAGGAATTCTATATCACACCATCGAACTGATTTCAGGGGCTTACGATAGCGCCGAGCACCGCCAGCGGCCGTACTAACTTCCGTGCCGCCCGGCTCCAATATGTGCTTCGCCTCCTCGCCAGGCATCGTCTGTTCTCCTGTTCAATGCTTTTCTAGTCGCAGCCGCTATTGTCTCCGATAAATGGGCGGCATGGTCCTAACGTTAGATGCTACTGGCGCCAAAAGCTTCCGCCTGAGCCAACGTCGGTACCACGATGCACCGAAAAGAGTTTCGGATGTGCGGCAAGAGTAGGCGATTTTTTGCACCGCCTCGCCAAAATGGCTTCGAAACCACCTCCAACCTTCGGAATCTAAGGATGTTCCAACGTTATACACTCCCGATCCCATGTTTCAGCTCGAGTCGGAGGAGCCCTGGGCCAAATACCGTAGGAAACCGAGGAGATACTCGACCGCTCGTAGCCGTCTAAATTGTGGTGCGTCGCATGTGGCTTAGAAATCTTCTACTCCTACTCGCAAGCTCGGCTGCAGTTGCAGCGCCTAAGAACGAACCGGTTGCACGGATACGGGAAGCGGCTCGAGTATTCACAGAAATTCAGAACGCGAAAGACAATGCCATTCCGGACGCACTCTTGGATAAGGCGAACGGAATCATCATTGTCCCCGGGCTTAAGCGGGCCGGCTTCGTTGTAGGAGGGCAGTACGGGAAAGGCGTCTTTGTTGCTCGACTGCCAAACGGCCGATGGTCGGCACCCTCTACGGTCCGGATTGAGGGCGGGAGTTTTGGACTTCAGATCGGCGCCGGAGAAACGGATTTGATCATGTTGGCTATGAACCAAGAGGCCGTCAAACAGCTCATGAAAACGGGTGTAAAGATCGGCGCGGACGTTATGGCTGCGGCTGGTCCGCTCGGTAGAGAAGCGGCAGCTGCGACGACACCCATTCCCGCCTCCGGTTTGCTGGCATATTCACGGGCTCGCGGTATCTTCGCCGGTGCGACTGTGAACGGCTCGACGCTGCGTTCTGATGACAATGATAATGCCGCCATATACGGCCGAACAGTGGACCAATCAGATATCCTGACCGGCAAGGTGAAATCCACGGCCGCTGCACGTCCCTTGTTGTCCGTTCTGCAGCGTTATTATCGGGCCAATCCGAGCAGTGAGCGATCGCCCCGGAAGGCTCCCAAGTAGGTTTGGGCGAACAGAAAGACCAACCGAGGGCATCATGGAACATGATCTTGGGCTACTCCCGATTATTCGCCGGCGTCTACAACTGGGAACTGGCGACGCGCTCTACCGGACTTCAGCTCGAAAACAACACGCAGTGGGCAGGCTGGAATAGCTACCGATATTAGTAGATAACAACTCCCTTCCGGATCCGCCTACGCTCATTCTGTCGATTGCGGTGATCGTTCCGAGTGGCCGACCAACCGTGCACAATCGAGAACTCACTCTCAAGTTGAGTTCGATGGTGAGAGAGATTCTAATACGACGTGCGGTATGCCCTCCCCCGCGAGCAGTAACGGCCGCCCGCGTACTGGAGGAAATCACACAATCCCAACGCAATAGCGGGTCAAGGAGGTCGTCCCTTGGGCGGCAAACTTTTCGGTGGCGGTGGCAAGTATGGATCCAAGGTGCCCGGCGGGATGAGGGGGTATTTGCTCACGCTTTGCTGAAATTCACTTATCATTCGGGAGATCGGGACCATCACCCAGCCATTCTCCACGGCCACACTTGTCTCCTCTTTAGGATCCCGCAGCAGGTTGAATAGATAAGGTGTCGGCAGTGGGGCGGGCGTCTTCGCCAAGTCGTCCAACCAGATCCTGTGATATTTCCAGTTCCGCCATTTGACAGCATAGAGTTCGCTTTCGATATGTACCAGAAACCCCTCGCGGTTGGAAGTTACCTGCTTGTTTCGAAAGAAATCCATCTGGTCTATTCCGTCAATGGCACGATCTTTAGGGATTTCCGCGCCGGCAAGCTTCGCGAGTGTTGTAAACATGTCCACGGCATGCACAATTTCGTTACTTACACCGGGCTGAATCTTCCCCGGCCACCGGATGATGAATGGAGCGCGCAACGAGCCCTCCAGGGCAGTATGATAGGTGCCACGCCAAAACCCGGCAGTGCCCTGCCACGGTCTGCGGAATTCGGGACCATTGTCGCTCGAAAACACCACGACGGTATCCTGCTCGACGCCCAAGTCCTTGATCGCATCGAGGATCTGGCCCACATGGAAATCGGTTTCGACTACGGAATCGGCAAAGTCACCGTTGCCAGTGCGCCCTGCGAACTCGGGGCTTGGGAGCGTTGGAAAGTGCACCTGAGTCAGCGCGGTATAAGCATAAAAAGGTTTGCCGGCGGCAGCGTTCCGGCGCATGAAATCGATCGTGCGCCGGGTGATTTCCGTATCGATGCGTCGCCGTGCATCGACGTTATACTCTTCTACCCGATGCGATGTTTCGCCTTTCTTGCCCGCGAGGATGAATTCAGGCGGAGCGGCCACTGGGTCATACCCGACAGAAGTCCTGAACAGGACTTCATTAGTGGTTCGCGGAATGCCATACCACTCATCGAATCCACGATCGTTGGGGAGACGCCCGTCTTGATCGCCGAGGTGCCATTTCCCGTAAAGCGCGGTGGAATAGCCTTGCCCAGAAAGGAGTTGAGCAATGGTCACCTCCCATCGGACAAGACCATTCGGTTGTCCGGATACTGGTGATTTGAACGCGCCCGTTCGAATGGCGTAGCGCCCCGTCATTAGTGATGCCCGCGTGGGCACGCATTCGGTGTTGACATTGTAGTTCAGTAGCCGGAGTCCCTCGCTAGCGAGTTTGTCAAGTCGAGGTGTGGATGCGCCTGGAGTATGCCACCTCCGTACACGCCGATTTCGCCCCAACCGAGGTTATCCACCAAAACGAATACGATGTTCGGCTTGATATCGCGCTGCGTCTGGCCAATAGACGAGTCGGGAAGAGCAGCACCGGCACATGCAGCCGCGGTGCCGGAAAGCAGTTCGCGGCGAGTCATCGACATGGCTTGCATGCCCATGAACTTTATCACTTATCGACAGCACTTTGACAAGTGCCGCCGATATTGGACGCTTATCGGATTGCCGCCGAGTGACGGACAATCCGGAAGTTATCTCGAACCCGCAAGAAGCCGAATAGCTTCCGATATTGCCACTTAACGCGCTACATCTGGCGATCCGCATTGGGACCGAAGTTCCGGTAGCCGAGCAACCGGACATGGTTCGTAGATACTACGCCGTTACACACGAGTTAACGGGCAATCTGGAGGTTAGAGATCCAGATCGAACTTCCCGGTGCAATTTGTCCTCGGCGCAAGTTCAATTTCCTAGTCAAGTAAGGCGCTATGGCCAGATCTTCCGGACGCGTACACAATCGCCATCAATTCCAAAGTTTTTTTAACTTCCTCTTGCTTACCGAGAGGACAAGTATATTCTAGTCTCGGTAATCGAGGGGGCTGGTATGAGCAAACCATCGGACCTGGTTCAGGGCACGTTGAACCTACTGCTGCTGAAGATCTTGGCGCTCGAAGCGCTGAATGGCTGGGCCGTTAGCCAGCGTTTGAAACAAGTTTCGGGAGATACCCTGCAGGTCAGTGACGGGTCGCTGTATCCGGCACTGCACAAATTGGAACAGGAGGGCTGGATTACAGCCGAGTGGAAGCCGAGCGAGAACAATCGCCGCGCCAAATTCTACTCCTTGACTCGCCTGGGCCGAAAGCAACTTGAAAAAGAATCTGCCAATTGGACGCGGCTCTCACAAGCCATTACTCACGTAGTCCGGCTCGAGGAAATATGAGATGCGTCTCCAACGCTGGCCCTACACGATACCGTTACGATTGCGGTCGATCTTTCGTCGCCGGCAAGTCGAGCAGGAACTGGACGACGAGCTACAGTATCACCTCGATCAGAAAATTCAACAATGCTTGGAGCGAGGACTAACGCTCGAAGAGGCTCGTTATGCAGCTCGACGTGCCATGGAGGGATTAGAGCAACACAAAGAAGAATGCCGCGATGTCCGGCAGATGAACCTCCTCGAACACCTGATCCAGGATCTTCTCCACGGCGTGCGGATGCTGGCGAAGGCACCGGGCTTCACCATGGTCGCTGTGGCCACTATCGCGCTCGGTGTCGGAGCGAGCACGGCCATTTTCAGCGTGGTGAACGCCGTACTGCTCGAGCCTCTACCCTACCCTGATCCGGATCGGATCGTGCAACTGATGCTGTTCTCGCCAGCGTGGGCTCCGGGGAGGAACTGGAACGGCGCCTCCGTTCCCGCGTTCACTATCTGGCGTGAGCAGAAGCAAGTCTTCCAAGAAGTCGCTGCCTACGATGCCGCCTCGCACGCTGTGAACCTCACCGGAAACGAGACTCCCGAACAGCTCAGGGCCGTACACGTTTCCGCAGAGTACTTCCGGCTTTTCGGAGCGTCCGTCCAAAGGGGACGTACATTTTCGCCTGATGAGGACCGACCCGGCGGCCCCCGCGTTGCGGTGATTAGCAACGGACTGTGGAAGCGCCGTTTCGGCGGGAATACCGCCTTGATTGGCAAAGCAATTCTGCTGGGCGGCCAACCTTACGCCGTCGTCGGCGTGCTCGACTCCTTGTCACTTCCGGATCCACCCGCCGAACTTTGGCTCCCGCTACAGGCCGATCCGAACAGCACCAATTTAGCGGGGACTCTGCACGTTGCAGCGCGCTTGAGGCCTGGAGTGACCATCGAGAGGGCGCGAGCCCAGATGGCGCTTGCGACGGAGCAGTTCAAAGAAAAGTTCCCGAACTGGGTGGCGCAATGGCCAGAAGACGAGCGCTTCACGGCAGAACCCCTGTGGCAGGCTGTGGTCGGCGATGTCCGCCGCGCTCTGCTTATACTCGCCGGTGCGGTTAGCTTCCTGTTTCTTATCGCTTGTGCGAATCTGGCAAACCTGCTGCTGGCGCGAGCGACCGTTCGCAGACGTGAGATGGCCATTCGCGCCACTTTGGGAGCCGCACGGCGTCGCCTCGTCTGTCAACTCCTCACTGAGAGTGTGCTTTTATCCATTGCCGGAAGCATGCTCGGAACGCCGCTTGGCTATCTCGGAGTCCGCGCGTTAATCGCAATAAACAGTGGCCATATTCCGCGAATCGATTTGCAGGGCACTGCGGTTGTGTTCGATGCCCGCGTATTCACATTCGCGCTGCTGGCTTCTCTATTGAGTGCGATTCTGTTCGGATTGCTGCCGGCTCTTTATGCCTCCCGGCTTGACGCCGGTACGCTTGTGAATGAAGGCGGCGAGCGCGTGGGCGCCACTCTACATCAAAAGAAGACGCGCGCGGCTCTCGTGGTCGGCGAGATAGCGGTGGCACTCGTACTGCTGACCGGCGCAACTCTCCTAATTCCCACCTTTATCGCTTTACGGACGCTCAATCCTGGTTTCGATGCAAACAATGTCCTCACGATAGATATGTCCTTAAGCGATTCACGTTTTGGGAATGTTGCCCAGTCTCGCAGCTTATCCGCGACGCCGAAAGACGCGTCGAGAGTCTTCCGGGTGTTACTGCATTGGCAGCCACCTATTCGCTTCCGCTCGAGAATCCGCTCGGAGGTCCCTTCGTGATCGAGACGCGCCCGAATGACCGGTATGGGTCGAGCCTTTCCTTTTGTTGCGACATTATTTTGATGTCTTTCATATCCCCCTGCTGCAAGGACGTCTTTACCGAACGTGATACCGGTGAATCCGGCCCTGTTGTGCTAGTGAATGAAGCAATGCTTAACGGCTTGAACGGGCCTATACTGGCGTTCCGCCCTTTCATGGCAAAACGGCGATCCTATCGGAGAGCACATCACCATCGGCAAAAATATGGGGCCGCCATTCGAGGATCGTAACCCGGCAGGTCATCGGCGTCGTGGGCGAGGTCACGGACGCCGGCCTTGGCCTTGGTCCTCAACCTCTCATGTACGTGCCGATAGACCAATTGACCGAGGGAAATTCGAAACTAGCCCAAGGAGGGCTGCCGCTCAAGTGGGTAATTCGCACCAAAGCAGAGCCGAAACACCTGATCGGAGCCATCGAACGAGAGTTGCGCGCCGCTAGCCGCGGCTTACCCGTGGCGCACGTTCGCGAAATGAATCAAGTAGTTGCGGAATCCACAGCGCGCAATCGCTTCAATATGTCGCTGCTGAGCATCTTCGGTGTTGTCGCCGTGCTGCTGGCCGCAATTGGTGTCTACGGAGTCATGGCGTATGCCGTGCAACACAGAGTACACGAGATTGGCGTCCGTGTCGCCCTCGGAGCCCGTCCTCAGGACGTGCGCAGAATGGTGCTGTTCCAAGGCGGGCGGCTTGCCGTTTGGGGAGTCTTCTTTGGTATTGTAGGCGCACTCGTACTGACGCCAATACTGAACACTCTGCTATATGGAGTCAAACCCAACGACCCCACAGTGTTTTTGATCGCGTCGGGGGTCTTGAGTCTCGCCTCTTTGCTGGCAACCTACATCCCAGCACGCTGGGCCACTGAAAGTTGATCCCATGGTTGCATTGCGTTGGGAGTAGCTTTAAAGGAAGCAATCTCTTTCGCTATCTCATAACAATTGTTGTCCTGCGCGGGAACGCGGCCACAAATGCCAGGTGGCAGAAGTGTGGACATCGAAAATTGTATATCCCGCATAGCTCTCGTGTCGTCTTGGACAGAATTCGGAAAATCGCATACATCAAGCGCGAGTAGTCGCGGCGCGTAGATCTATGCTGCGCCGTCAGCGGCTGGTACTTCTCGGGCACATTCCGGGAACGCCGTGCTCCGGGCCGAAACTGCGGCTTAGTGGCTCCATTCGCAATCGTTCTCTGAGCGTTGTCTTGCGATCATGAGTCAGAATTCGGGGCGAGTCTGCCATCCGGCAACGAGTGCGGTGCAGTTAAGATCGGTCAGAGGCGGCTCTTCAATGGCGGGCCCACCAGCTCCATATCGTGGCGCTGGAACACTGCCCTCAGTTCAGCGCGTGCGAGCGGGCCACGTTCCTGGAGGCGCGAAAGGTCGTTGAGGAACGCCTCGAGGTCTCCCGCCGGTTGAGCCAGCGACAGGAATCGAACGTCCTTCCCCCCGGCAGGTTGCCAGGTATGTGGAATCAGCCTCGGAGCGTACGCACTTCCGCCTGGCCCAAAACGTACGATCTCTGTTCCGACCTGAACATCCAGCTCCCCTTCGAGAACATAGAATAACTCGTTCTCTACGTGGTGCATGTGCAGCCCCGGCCCGGCATTTGGAGCGGCAGGAACTTCGAAGAGCGCAAAGCTCCCGCCCGTATCTGTGCCGGAGACTTTCACCAGGATGCGGCGGCCACTCACAGGGATCGACTTTCCCGGCCGGCTCGAGCCAGCCTCTACCGCGAAGAACCCCGCGGAGACTGCGCCGACTTCGGGTCGCTGTTGTTTGGTTGTGGACTGGGCGGATAATGCGCCGGTCACAATCATGGTCATCAATGATCGTCGTCCCATTCTGTCCAGCGCGGACGTTACTGCGATATCCGTTTGCGTTGTCGGCATAGGCGGCAGTCTTAGTTTGGTGACGGAACGACCGTAATGTCGATGGCGTGCAAGTTGATTCTATTCGTTGTATTCTTCTCCGGCAATCTACATAAAATAAGGATGTTAAACGGACATGTTCCCTGCGATGCCAACTCGAACACCATCACTAGTCCGCTTCGGAATCTTCGAAGTCGATTTCTCCAGGCGAGAACTGCGGCGGCGCGGAGCCCGGATCAAACTGCAGGACCAGCCTTTCGAGGTTCTGGCTGCATTGCTCGAACACCCTGGCGCGGTGGTCACAAGGGAACAATTGCAGGCGAGGTTGTGGCGGGGCGATACGTTCGTCGATTTCGACCGCGGTCTGAACAAGGCAATCAACCGAATCAGAGAGGCTCTTGGGGACATGGCTGCTACTCCGCGCTTTATCGAAACTCTTCCGAAGCGCGGCTATCGATTCATTGCGACCATCGAAGGTTCAGCCAGCGCCACCGCCTCACACGTTGTCCGGTCGTCTATCCTTCCGCCCCATGGCGCTGCCTTCTTCGCACCACACTTCGCCCTCTCAAAAGATGGATCCCGGCTCGCGTTCGTGGCTGCCGATTCCACAGGCAGGAAGTCCCTGTGGGTCCGTGACCTGTCTGCTGCCGAGGCGCAGCCAATGCGGGGTACCGAGGATGCACGGCTCCCGTTCTGGTCTCCAGACGGACGGAGGATCGGGTTCTTCGCGGGCCGAAAGCTCAAGACTGTCGATATCGCCGGCGGAAGAGTGCAGATTATCTGCGACATCCGAGTCGCGGCAGGAGGCGGCGCGTGGCACGCCGATGATGTAATCGTCTTCGCAGCTGATGCAGCTGGCCCGCTTTACCGTGTGGCTTTGTCAGTTGGTACGCCCACGCCAGTCACGCCGGTGCCCGCTGAATCCAGCAGCCAATTGCACTGCTGGCCCATGTTTCTGCCTGGAACTGACCGGTTTCTCTTTTTTGCCAACAGGTCTGACACGTCTGATACTCTCTCGACCGGTCTCTATGCCGGATCACTCAGTTCGCCGGAAGTTTATCTGATATCCAGCGAGATTAAGGGCAATGTGGCATTCGCATCCGGGCGTCTCGTCTTCGCTCAGGACGGCGCATTGAAAGCACAGTCATTCGACCTACAGCGCCTTCGTCTCTGCGGCGACACCACCTCGATCGTGCAGCACGAAATTTCGATCTGGGACCGCGTTTGGTATCACACCGGATTTTCGTTGTCCGACGGCGGAATGCTTGTATTTCAATCGCGCAAAGACTTCGCTCCTGAGCTCATCTGGACTGATCCAACCGGAAAACAAAGCGGGCAAATCATCGGTGAGCATTGGGAGCCTTGCATCTCACCGGACGGCCGGTACGTCGCACTTTCGTCTGATGAGCTTCAGAATGGCAAATGGTTTATCTGCGTTCATGACCTCGCGCGAGGGGTCACATCCCGGTTGACGGACGGAGGGCATGAATGGCATCCTTCCTGGACAACGGACGGGGGCAGTGTCCTGTTCGATTCAACGGAACAGCAGACTTCCTGCACATACAAGATGGCTTCAGACGGTTCGTCTGCCCCCGAACGGATTCTCGAGCGCGGGAGCGTTTGTGCCCATTCCGCCCGGGACGGCTCAGTGGTGTTTATGCGAGTCGGACGTGGAACCCCCCAGGTGCATGTACAACTTCGAGAAGCGAGCGAGACCGTTATTCTCGGCCCCGGCGTGGAGCCCCAGTTCTCGCCTGACGGCAGATGGGTGGCCTTTGCTGAATCAGGGGGCTTGGGATCGGTGTACGGCCGTTCCCGGGAGTGAGTCCCCGCATTCAGATTTCGAGTGGGCCTGGTGCACAGCCGAGATGGAGGCGGGACGGCGCGACCCTCTTTTACATTCAGTCCTGATGGAAAACTGATAGCCGTAGATTTCGATTCACGAACCGGAAAGGCTGGTCCGCCCCATGCTTTGCTGGATACTCGCATCGTAGACGTGTCGATGCGGGGGTTCCAATATGATGTTGCCCCGGATGGACGGTTTCTTGTCAACTCGCTACCGAAAGCGCCGCCGCTAACGCTTCTGGCGGGTTGCCTTTCTCGTCGATACGACCACGATGGCAGCCCGGGCTTCAGCTTGTGATGTCTCTTACCGGATGGACCTGGAACTCAACCGATTCGGGCATTTGACCACATAGATCCCTGGTCGCCAAGTATTTACTCACGCTGAAAGCGAGTTTCCCGAATGGTGCGCAACATCGAGATTCCATTATCCTGACGGCCTTTTTGTTCCAATGTCAGGGTACTCGACCAACTCGTCAAGTGGCGAAAATAGCTTCCGATATTGAACGTTAACGGACGCGCGGTACGCAATGAATTTGAAGCGCTTAAGGCCGTCTCAAATTTGAGACTGGCTCGTCAGAGAAGAGCCAGGTCACGGACACATTGATGGGTCGCTAGGCTTCGATTGCCTTCGTTATCAGCTTTCACTTCCTCAGAAGTGCGAAGGAATCTTCACGAATAGTCTGCGTGACAAGCCGCAGCGATGTATAGATGTCTATGGCGGGCGGACTAGCCACGATCTACCGCGTTGAAGGATTCCGTCCGGATCGTCCTCGATCCGGAAAATATGTCGGTATGGTCTGGAATAGAAACTTCTCCCTTGGACGAACGCCGCACATCGGAACACACGCTGATCGTTGGGGCAGCAAGCTAGGCAGAAATTACCCGTAAGGATGCTGGTTCATTATGGATAGATGAAGCGGATTCTCCTCTCAATCGGCTTTGTATTTTTCTTGGTTATCGGCTGCTCAGGCGGGAGCGAACGAGGCATCGCGGATAAGCGCAGCGATTTCCGGCGTTTCATTCCGATGGCTGAGAATCCATCCAGTCACGGTCTCCGCGCAGTGGAGCCGTTTTTCCGAAGTGTCGATAGGGGCAAGATTTTGTCGGTGATTCAGAACGCTTGCGCGGTTCGCGGCAAGCGCGGTAGTGCGGTTTACGACGAGCGCAGGCACGCAGGCTACTACGTAAACTGCAATCCAGATAACCGTCAGTTGCTCAATGGATATGTGCCGGCAAACTCCAAAGAAGCGCCGCATAGCCGGCCGGAATAGGCATACGAGGCAAAGTCGGCGCAGCGCACATCTAAGGAAAGCGGCAGACGACATGCGGAAGTCGGAAGCAAGGTAGTGGTCGGAGTGTACGGAGTCTATGATTTGATCGAGCACTACAATCACGAACTAGTGGCCCGTCCCCGCGATCAAACACTAGAGAAGTTTCTCGGTGCCACGCCGATGGATAACCGTAAGATCTACTTCCCCAGCGTCTGCAACCACGGATTCTTCCCACCAACCCAAGGCATTGTTAAACCCGGCTACATTGCGACCGTCTTCGTCCAGAAAGAAGGGATTGCCGCTGACACCCGCCTGGCCAACTGCTTTGATCCTCACTTCTTCACCGTTGCTGAGTTTCACGACATAGGTCTTGCTTTTGTTCATCGCATGCGAAGCCTATCACACGAGTTCGCTACGGCTCGAGGCGGACGTCAGCGTGACAGGCTGGCGGGATTGAGGAGTGTTCGACTGCGCGTGATCGCCTCTTTGCTACGAACAAGCAAATCGAGTGATTTTTGACACCTGGCCCGGTTCATCTGACAGAGTTCTGTACTTTGTCGGACGTTAATGATGGTCTGTTCAACGTCGACCCTGACTTGTTCAGTTTGGGTAGGATCCAAGCATCTAAAGCTTACAGCCATTCGAATGCGATCTGAGGCAGGATTTCCCTTACCAGTGTTTTTCTCCGGCGCGGCCATGCTCCAACTGAGTTGAAAAGCATCGCTTCTGTGTCCCTATCTTCAATGTGTAGGAGCGCACATCTCTCATTACGAACGCGCGAACGATCCCAGCTCAGCTTCCAATTCGTGGGCGGTTGTGGCAATCGCCTCGGCCGCCGCACACGGGCCTAGTCTGGGTAGGAGATCGAAGATGCTAGTCAGGGCCTTACGGGCATTCTCGAGGGCTTGCTGTACGCCGTGAGGATCTCTGGGCTCTCGATCTTCGGTCCGAGCGAGGGCGAGCATTGTTCTCGTAACCGTCAATTCCATTTCAAGGAACTGCGTCAACTTCTGTTTGGTATTAAGGTATGTTCGTTCTGGAGACGTCGCTTCGTCCATCGCAACGCCCCCTCCGGCTTTGGGCGATACTCCTTAGTATCGATCCATCAGAACAACAATAGCTATGGATCATATCGCTCAAGCCATCCGACTGTAAACGCCAAAATTCAAGATGTACGATTAGGCAGGCGTGTCATGGACGAAAAACGGCGCTTGCTAACGGAAGTAGTTTGTAGAACCGTAGCGAGGTTGTAGGCAGCAAAACACGAGAGAGATCTCGCAATTGCGGAACGTAAGGATCTGGCCCCATACAACCCGGCCCTTGAAGACGCACGGAAGTTGGAACGCAAGGCCGTGAACGCGCTGGCCCGCCACAAAAATCAGCATTAAATTTAGCCATGCTCAGATTGAACCCTCGTCGCGCTACTCTGTTGTTGTGCAAAATTGGGCGATTGTAGCGTATTCTCCTTTCATTCCGTGCATTTTTTGGGCACAAATAGCTTGCGGCGAGTAAGAATTCGGCTATATTGGCGGTCTAACCAAAATCCAGATCGTTGAGGTCAGTGCCGGACGCCGCGTCTCTTTTTGCCTGCAACACCGAAGACGCGACGAAATTTGCTTCATTGCTTGCTTGGGCCAACGAAGCCGCCCACGCCCTCGATATAGAGGTTGAATTTTGGTTCGACAAAAATCGTCATGGCTTTTTCGTGTCCAAGCGAAAATCGCATTCACGGTGCTCCAGCGATCGACTAAGTGAGAATCCGAATTCATCTTGCTCCAGTACGCCTAGGCACGAGGGTGCAATAGAGCTCTCGCGCATCTTCCAGCGAGAATGGGCCTAGTCGAGGGAAAACATTGATTTGCTTTCTCTCCGTGCGCGGACTGCGAACCCATGCGCGTTGTCGGATCGGAACGCAGTCCACCGCAGCTAACCAGCCCATGAGACGCGATTCTGGCGGCATCATCCGCCAGGCTGTCCTTCGTCCTCTAGCCGTGGCGGTTTCGGGTGTTCTTTCGTCTGTCCTTTTAAGCAACAGCTCGCGAGAATCGCTTCCCGCTCCGCCCGCCAGTCCGTTTCCCAGAGCAGAATGCCAACGTGTTCCGCCGCGGTGTGCGGTTTGCAACCGTCTTCGATTGCCTGGGCAATTTCGAGATCGCACTGTTTCAGCCGCTCTTGAAGGGTTCTCATGCTTCGGTTCTCTTTTGGAAATGGGGTGAAGAAATCACCCCCGAGGTCCACGCGGACGTGGCGGGGAGGCAAGCACGGAGCAAGGTCTTTGAGCGAAGCTTTTTGAAGGAGTGAAGCGGGAGGAACTGGGCATATCGTAATGGATGGGTTTTGGCCTTCTTCGCTGTCCCTTGGTTCGGAGCGGCGACTCGAATAAGTGATACCATCGGCAGCGGTCAAATGTCCCAGTTCAGACCGAGTTCGGACGAGCGTGACACTCTCAAGAAAGCAGTCGCAAGGTTCGCACACGACCCCATCAAATCGCAACTGCTTTCACACCTCGATGCGGAGGATGCAGACTACAGCCCGGGCAACGAAGAATGGACTCACCTCAAGTTTTGTGTCGAGCAGCATCATCTCCACGCACAAACCGAAGTGCGGCGGGATCCGAAAAAGAAAGCGGCGAAGCTCCAGCTAGACAAAGCTGAGGCTTTGGCAAGAAAGTTCCATCCTAACTTTTCTTGACCGATCAACAACGGCCTGCGACCGGGTTCTGTCCGGTTCGTCGCGCGCCGTCATTTGTCTCCCATGTCTGTGGGTCACTTCGTGGATTGTCCGCAGTCCGGAAACAACGTGGGCAATAGCTTCCGATATTAGCGGTTAACGGCCGCGCGATACGCAATGAATTTGAAGCGCCAAAGGCCGTCTCAAATTTTAGACTGGCTCGTCAGAGAAGAGCTTTAGCTATTTCAAAATTGCTTCCATAACGCAAATGGCAATGTGATCGCATCCCAGATGTTTCCAAAACCCCGGTCGATTGTGCATTCCCACTCTTCTACACGTTCCAGAATTCGATTTTGATGCAGAGGCGATGTCATTGCGCCACGCGACAGCTTCCAAGCAACTCTCACGCTGCAGGCACCTGAGAGAACGAGGACCGCGAACGGCACCCTTACCGGCACCACATTATGGAAAGCCGTGCGAAGCATCAATGGACTACCATCGGCAGATTCCGGCGTTCCCTTTAGAGAGATGCGAGCCGTCAACGCTACTCCGTATATAGTCAGATCGAGGAAAATTGGCGCCTTCTCCCGACTACCCGGACCTCGTTACAGCTTCCGAAGTTGCCGACTACGTATTCTGCAAGCACTCCTGGCACCTGCGCCGGCAGGGCGAAACAGTGTCTGAGAAAGCGCAATCATCCATGACCGCCGGCGTCCAGTGGCAAGACCGGAAAGATAGCCTGATTCCACTCGCCATAAATCGGCAAGGCCGAGCGAAGCGCGCAAACACGAGGACATGGATCGCGGCGCTCCTCGTCATAGCGGGAATCATCTTGTGGGAACTCTACTCGCTTTCGCATCGCTAGTTCTTCTGGCCCTCGTTGTCTGGGCTGCGTGGACTCGCGGTCGCGCGCGTCAAGCGCTTAAAGATGCCGGATTGACGGAAGGGCGGGTCGTTTCCGTCGATGCGATCCAGACACGGCAAGAATTGGCCGGGATGCAACAAGCCATTCTTCAGTCGAGTCGCTACGGCATTTCGGGCCGGCCGGATCGAATCGTTCGAACGCAGCGCGGGCCGGTGCCCCTCGATGTGAAGAACTGTATCTGCCCGCGAAATGGACTGCCCTATGAAGGGCACGTGGCCCAAGTCGCCGTGTACTGTCTGCTGCTCGAAGAGAAGTTCCAGTGTCGGGTCCACGAAGCGGTCATCGACTACATCGATCGATCCGTGACCGTTCCGTTTGACGATCGGCGTCGCGCATGGATCCTGAGCGTTATCCGCGAGGTTCAGGACGTGAAACGGAACCACACGATTCCCGTCCGCAGCCACAATCACCGTGGCAAATGCGGTTCGTGCGGTTTTCGGCAGGAATGCCGGGAGGGGCTAATCTAGGCGCTCGCAGAACTCCGGTAGGCCATCACGGCTGATTCCGCAGACGCACTCCTTCATATTGCGCTGATTCTTGCTCTTGCAATTCGGGCACTCCCAACGGTTATGTCTCCAGGTCCTCGGATGTGGCTCATAAACGGACGCCACGAGCACGCGAATATCAGCAATAGTCTCGGGTTCGGAACAGTCGGACCGCATACGAGGTTTGTGCCAGAGATTTCTGAGGTCTCTCGGACAAATTTGCAGCCAGAGTTACTAGGAGAAGAAACGGCGAATACGATAGAATTGCCCGATGGGCAAACGCTGGTGCGATGTAACGGTTCAAACGCCTGACGGCAAGCGGCACACCATCACGGTCGAATCCGCATCCGTCTACGCGGCCGCGATGGAGTTCTTTGGACGCTCAGGCGCGACCTTTCCCGGTGATAGCTTACCGCCCACCAACAATGACACGGTCTTCGAAGTGCGCCCGATATACCGCGTGAAACAGAAGCAGCTTATGGAATGGGCGAACAAGAAAGCGGAGATCTACGCCCGATCAAGAAAGTATCGAAAGTGGCGCTGAATTAGGTCTCCCTCCTTACCTGCCGCGGATCTTTGTCGTCGCGGATACCCGCAAACCGCGAGTGCCGCAAGTGATTGGTTGAAGTCCAATCCGTAAACTCGACCTCGACGACCAGGTTGGGCTTAATCCAACGGTAGTTCTTCATCGCCTCCACAGTTAGGGCCTCTCCGCGGCGTGCGCTCTTTGGCTCGGGCAAATTGGCGAAGGGGCACTTGTCCGCTCGAAGCTTTTGCAGCCGTTGGTAAATTTCGTCCTTAGCTTCGGATGTAAACCCGTTCTTGAGTTTGGCGATAAACAGCAATTGATTGCCCTCGTAATAGCCGATCGCAAGATTATCGAAGTGATGTTTGCTGCCCGGCCGATATCCACCTACGACCAGTTCCTGTGCTTGATTGGTCTTGTACTTGACCCAGTTTCCGCTTCGCTCCCCATTTTCGTAGCGACTGTCCCGGCGCTTTGCAACAATGCCCTCGAGTCCCTGTTGTTGAACCGCCACGATCAGATCATCTCGAGAGGCTTCAATAGCAGCGGACAGCCGGATTGCTCCAGGTGATGCATTCGCCAGCACCGTATCGAGCAGCCGGCGACGCTGCTCCAGTTTCAATCCACCCGTGTTCCGCCTTCTATAAGCCAGCACGTCAAACACGTAGTACAAGAGTGTGCCATGACCGGGCGTGTAATGCTGCAGCAGATTGAACACTGGGCGGCCCGCGTCATCGACCACTACGATCTCTCCGTCTAGGATGATGCCCGACTCCAGTTCCTGAATGCCCGCCACAATAGGCGGATAGTCGGAGTTCAACGAATTGTTTCTTCTGGACAGGAGCTTTACGCTGCCGTTGTCATGGATGGCCTGCGCGCGGTAGCCGTCGAGCTTGATTTCGTATTGCCATTGCGGCCCTTCAGGCAGTTGCGAGACCAGCTTGCAGTACATCGGTTCCAAGAAATCCATAGCGCTCTCGGGCAACTCGTCCAGATTCAATCCGGGAATCTCTGTCCGGTTGCTGTGCCACTGGGCATCATTGTCAGCCGCGATCTGCTCCATTGGCCTGCCGGTGAGCGCCGAGGTGTTCTCCCGTTTGTTGCTGAGCGGCTTGTGAGCCCCCCCTGTTCGGATCAGAAACCAGTTCTTGCCGGCTTTATCTTTTCTGAGCTCCCATTCGCCCTTTAACTTCTTGCCGTCGAGAAATATGCGAAGGAAGCCTTTGTAATAATTCCCCTCAATCAGCTCGTATGTTCCGATGTCCCAGACCATCACGGTTCCCCCGCCGTATTGCCCTTTCGGAATCACACCCTCGAAGTCGATATACGCAAGAGGATGGTCCTCGGTCGCCATGGCGAGCCGCTTCTCATTCGGCCCAAATGGCACTCCTTTAGGGACGGCCCAGGACTTAAGCGCGCCGTGCATTTCAAGCCTGAAATCGTAATGCAGATGGCTCGCGGCGTGTTTTTGAATGACGAATCGTCTTCGGGCGCCCTGTCGGCTGGCGCGAGGGACATTCCCTACAGGTTCACTTGTTTTTGTGAAATCGCGCTTTTCTGTATAAGCCCGCAACGAGCTTGCTGAGTTCGCTCGCGTTTGCGTAACTGCTTCGGGTAACGACTGCCGCACGGTCAGCACGGGCTCGAACAGGTCTCCTATATCCTTCAGCCGGTCGAGTGCTGCCTCTGGCTGCCAATGCAGATGATCCATATTGCCGGATTCCGTGGCCGAGCGCAGTTCTTCCCACGTCACGGCCATGGAAACAAACGGCCGGCCGACCTTTGCACGCAGGGAATAGATGCCGACCGTCGTTTTGTAATCGGAGTTCTGGCTCCAGTCGATGAAGACCTTGTTTTTCCTTTCACTCTTCGCCATCTCGGCGACGATTAGGTCGGGATGTTCTTTCGACAGCAGCTCGGCGAGCGCTCGGGCAAATGGCTGGGTGATGTCGTACGTGATTGACGCGTTGAGTGGGACGTATACTTGAACACCTTTCGACCCCGATACCTTCGCGAAGCTTTGAAGAGCTAATTGGCCTAGCGCGTCTCGAAGGACGAAGGCCACCTTGGCGCATGTGAGAATGTCTGTGCCCGGACCAGGATCTAGATCGAAAACGATGTAGGTCGGTCGCTGCAATTCAGGAACGGAGTGTAGAAATGGATGCAGCTCTAAGCTGGCCGCATTGGCGCACCAAACGAGTGTTGCGAGATTGTTGATTAGAATGTACCGGATATCCGGACCGCCTGCTCGACGCGGCACAGGGAACGTCCTGATCCAATCTGGGGCATACCCCGGCACGTCTTTCTCGTAAAACACTTCCCCATTCACGCCATCCGGGAAACGCTTGAGCGTGACTGGGCGGTTTTTGAGGTGTGGAAGCAGATACTCGGATACGCGAATGTAATAGTCGATGACCTGAGCCTTCGTGAATCCGCTTTCCGGATATAGTACTTTATCGAGGTTGGAGAGAGCAACCTCTGTTCCCTCGATTTCGAGCCGTTGTTTAGATTTTGCGTACTGCCGAGCTACTCGAGCCATCGCGCGCCAACTGCTTGACGCCAGCGCTTACTTGCCGGCTACAGTCGGGCGAAAATTTCAGTTTTGCCGCGGGCAATCCCTGATGCGGTACGCGGTCAAAATTTTCCGCGATAGAGTTGCCGGACCAAGAGCGTCTTAGAATCGTCACGTGACAATTGCCGATCCTCCAAATCTCAATGCCTGGCTGGCATGGTGCGAAACGTGCGCCTTTCCGCACGAAGTAAATCTGAAAAAAGAGCGCGACCAGACGACCGGAGAGGTCTACTACGAGTACGTTTGCTCCGAATGTCAGTCGGTAGTCCTAAGCATCCAACGCGCAAATCCGGTCGAGCGCGAGAGACGCGGCCCCGGCACGTCGCTGAATTAGGGTTGCGCGAGGGATTGAAATAGTTCTGCTGAAAGCGAGCCACCTTGGGCGCGTGTGCGCCTTTCATGTACTTCGGTCTAAAGAATATCGATCTGTCAGGCGACCGATGATGCTGCGCATAGGCTTCGAAAACCGCCCGCGCAGTCCCATAAACCTTACCTCAGGTCGGACCATGCGAATTTGCGCTACTTCCGCACCGCGAAAGCGCGCCTAATTAGCGCAGGTCTTTTCCAGGATTACGTCTAGCTGTTGCAGCCGGTACGGTTTGGATATGTAGTCGTCCATGCCCGATGCTAAGAAGCATTCACGATCACCAGTCATCGCAGAGGCGGTGATAGCGACGATCGGAGTTCGTGGAAAGCAATTCTGCAGCTCGTAAAGTCTGATCTCTTGAGTTGCCTCGACGCCCCCCAGAACTGGCATCGAGATGTCCATTAAAACAACATCGAACTTCTCCGAACGATAGCGTTCCACGCAGGATTGGCCGTCCGGAACAATTGTGATCGAGTGTCCGCGCCGCGTCAGCCAAATTCGCGCAATTTTCTGATTGGTGGGATCGTCTTCCGCTATTAATATCCTCATCGAGTGACCTCCTGGGCTATGCCGAAACGCCCCTGTGATGTCCCTGCTGCGCAGGGGTGAACATCCAGCCGCATCTCCGCGATTGCTTGTTTCAAAGAATTCAAATTGGTCAAAGCCAGTCCGTTTTGGGGTGTTTGCCGCGAATATCGTTCGGCTTTCTTCAATGCAGCCTGCATGGCATGGGCAACGTCGCTCGAGGCGCGAACGCCGCAGTCCGATTTGAGTTGGAGGACAAGCTTCGCCAGAGTCCACGTCAGCTCCAGTTGGCTTCGTAGCAACTGATCATCAGGACAGTCGCTTGCGTCGGGCCGTGGCGCCATACTCTCCGGCTTTCTCTTGTGGCCATTGCAGTGAGGCCACACCGAGAAGAACGTCGAAGCGATGGTTGCAAAGCTCACATAATGTTTATCGGCTGCTCAATAGCTCCGCGCAGTTCCGCGAGGTACCAGGAGCATCATAACCACCTAGCCCGGCCGCCACAAACCGTTTAAGGATTCTTTTTCGCCGGTTTCTTGTTTAGCCGCGGCCTTGTTAGAGCGCACCTGGGCTCAGACCGCACTCGCCGCCACTTTCCGGACTGCACGTTTACATTGAAATAGTGATTCGCGTTGGGCCGGCGGGCTGGGCCTACAAAGATTGGGAAGGAATCGTCTATCCGAAGCCGAAACTGCGTGGATTCGAGCCGCTGCGCTATCTGGCTGGCTACTTCGACGCCGTTGAGATCAACACCAGCTACTATGGCCCGATTACTCCGAAAACCGCCGGAGGCTGGGTCCAGAAGATTGACGATTTCGCGAATTTTCGCTTCACCGCCAAACTATGGAAAGGCTTCACGCACGAGCGCAACGCGACAGCGGAAGACGAGCAATTGGTTAGGGCAGGATTCGACGTGCTGCTCGATGCCGGCCGCTTGGGCGCCGTGCTGCTGCAATTTCCCTGGAGCTGGAAGAACACCGCCGAGAGCCGTCAGTACGTGGCAAATCTCTGCCGCCGCTTTCGGGCCTATCCACTGGTCCTGGAGGTTCGCCACTCAAGTTGGAACGAACCGGGCGTCCTGGATTTCCTCGAGCAACTGGACGTCGGCCTGTGCAACATTGATCAGCCGCTCTTCCATCGGTCGGTCACCCCCGGCGCTGAAGCCACTTCATCGGTTGGCTATATCCGGTTGCATGGCAGGAACTACAAGACCTGGTTTGCCGAGAATGCGCAGTCGCACGAGCGTTACGATTACCTGTACAAAGTCCAGGAACTCGATCCCTGGATCGATCGCGTGAAAGCGGTGGCGCGTCAGACAAAGGATTCTTATGTGATGTCCAATAATCACTATTTGGGAAAGGCGACGGTGAATGCACTGGAAATCAAATCTCTCCTCCTCGGCGGCCCAGTCGCCGCGCCGCCTCAGCTTGTGGAGCACTATCCGGAGTTGAAGGAATTCACGTCGGTATCATGACTACACCCTTGCATGGCTGCGGCTCGCAAATCCAGCACGATAACAAGTGATGCGGGATTGCCCGCAGCCCAAGCGGTGAGCTTCCTCAGAGATACCCGCTCCCCGCCGACCTGGACTGAGGGCGAATTCGCAGAAGCGATGAACCTTTCTTCAGCAGCGACCAAGCAAGCGCTTCCTGTCCTGCAACTGGCCGGCTACATTGAACCGTTAGCGCGGGGAAAGTGGCGGACCACGGAACAGGGACAATTAGTCGGCGGCGGGAAAGCTCCCCGATTCACGCGAGAACGCGTGGAAAAGGCTCTCACCGAATTGAAAGAGCGTATTCGCTCAATAAACGATGACGAGAACGCTCCATACCGCATCACGGAGGCTGTTGCTTTCGGGGATTTCTTGAGTGATCGCGTCCGAGTTCAGGCGGTACAGGTGGGAATAAAGCTGGAACGACGATTACCCGCGGAAGACAAAGACCGGCCGAGCGCTACCGCACGCAACGAAGAGGACTCCTTTCTTAAACAGTTGATCGGAAGATCGCCGATTCTTCGGCTGCAGCGACACGAGCCCTGGATGAGCCATAGATCACACCGGCAATTGCTGTAAGCGACCCAAGTGGGTGACCTTCTGACTTCCGACAACAAACATTTAAATGCTAGGACGTTCGTGCAGTGAAGTCAGGGCTTGTCTTCGGAATCCGATTGCACGACCTAAATTGGGACGGTCTCGGGGATCATTTTGCCTAGGAGCTCGGCATCAGTTGCACCGGCTGATTGCTGAAACCGGAGGATCTGGAGTACTATTTGCGAATAAGCACGGAGGGTGATTTGAAAGCCGCCGTTTGTATATTCGTACTCGGGCTGGGCCTGGTACCGTCATTAAGATCTTCGGCCGCGGAGAAGCCTGTCGCTTTGTATCAAGGGTTGGGCTCTTGGCACCATCCCATCGCTACAACAAGCGGTGAAGCGCAGAAGTTCTTTGATCAAGGTTTGACGCTGCTGTATAGCTTCAACCGATACGAAGCATTGCGGTCGTTTCGAAAAGCCGCAGAGCTAGACTCCGAGGCGGCGATGGCCTATTGGGGCATGGCCATGGCACAAGGACCGTACATCAATATGGACGGTGACCCAAGCTTTAATTTGAAGGAAGCTTGTGCGGCGGTTGATATGGGATTAAAACTAGCGAAAGCGCCCGATCGAGAGCAATCGTATCTGCGAGCACTCGCAACGTGGTGCCCGGAGTATCATCCCCAGGTTTATTCAGAGGCAATGCGACGGGTGGCGAAGAGCCATCCCGACGACCTCGATGCCCTGACACTTTATGCCGAGAGTCTTTTAGTCCCGGTGCGATGGCACTGGTATGACGGATCTGGTGCAGCGGCGGCAGGTGTAGCCGAGGCAGAGAGTGTGCTGGAAGGGGTAATCCGGCGTTGGCCGCAGCATCCCGGCGCCAACCATTACTACATTCACGCCGTGGAGTCTTCGCCCTCGCCAGAGCGGGCGATAGCCAGCGCACAACGCTTAATGGGCGTAGTGCCGCAAGCCGGGCATATGGTGCACATGCCTGCCCATATTTGGCTGATTTTCGGCGATTGGGAAGCTGCCGCCACCGTAAATGAGCGCGCGGCTGCCGTGGATCAGGAATACTTCGCCGCAAGCAATGCGCTGAGCGGAACTTATATGCCTTACTACGCTCACAATTTACATTTCGTCGTATATGCACGAGCGATGCAGGGGCGGAGAGCGGATACATTACAGGCGGCAAATAGGCTCACGATAGAAGTGCAGCCCATGGCGCAAATGATGCCCGAGATGGCTGATGCTTTTCTGGCAATTCCGGCATTGGCTTATGTACGGTTTGGCGAATGGGATCATATTCTGAGGCTGCCTGAACCCCCGGAAGCGATGATGGCCAGCCGAGCGACTTGGCGCTACGCCAGAACGGTGGCGCTGCTGGCGCGAGGAGACCGAGTTGGGGCGGAACGCGAGCGAAGAAATTTTGACGCCTTGCGGCAGAAGATTCCGGTGGATGCTGCTTGGGGACAGAACAAGGCGCGCAGCGTCTTGGAGATGGCATCAGCCATTCTCTCTGCTCGATTGGCCGGTGTGACCGATGAGGCCGGGCGGCACTGGGAGCGGGCCGTTAGCTTGCAGGACCGTTTCGTCTATGATGAGCCACCGGCTTGGTATTATCCAATCCGTGAGTCTCAGGGCGCATCACTGCTGCGAACCGGGAAGGCCGCCGCGGCAGAGACGGTCTTTCGAGAAGGCGTAAGGCGATCACCAAGGAACGGCAGAATGCTGTTCGGATTGATGGAGAGTTTGAAAGCTCAGGGAAAACAGCAGGACGCGGAACTAGTAAAGCGGGAATTTGAGACGAACTGGTCGAAGGCGGACGTGAACTTACACCTCGAAGAGTTTTAGCGAGGCAGCAAAGTTTTCCCTTCGTCGATCATTCGGCAAGGAAATTATAGCTTCCGATATTGACGCTTAACGGTCGCTTCACAGTCTGGGCACCTTTTCGATCGAAAGCATCGATTCGGCCAAGGAGAGAGTGAACCCAATCCGGGGGGGTGCAACCCTGTAACCAGCGCAGGACGCGCTTATCCAAACCTCGATATTAGTAAATTCTAGCGACTACTCGCGATTTTATCGAGGAGGTTTTTCGATTCATCGACCATCTTCAGCGAAGTTGCGCCCCAGCTTTGTTACTATGCATGCGGCGAGCTAGACCAGATCTAATTTCTGCTTAGTTACATCTCCGTGCAGACAACCAACCAATACCTTGGTTACAAGCAGAGTCAGTTCTCTATTTTCCACTTTGTAGAGGCGAGCCCTTGCGAACTTCGAACTTCTCATATTACTTCGACTCCCCAAATTTTGAATCTCTGTGACTCTAGCCATACGCACAATTCAAGTTTCAGTCGCATTAGCTTCTCTGCTCAAGAGTACCCTCAGCCGTTTCCTGAGCAGTTCTTTGAGATGGGTGACGTTCTTATACTCTGGAACATTGTGAACTGATAGATCGAAATGAAGCGGGGTTCCAAGGTGCCGAAAAAGAATGGGGCGTTTTCCGAGAGCATGGGCAAATCCGATTTCATAATAGACGTTCGGCCGTTCTCCACTCAGATCAGCAACCAGCACGTCAGTTTGACGAATATGGCTGAGTACTAAATCGGTAATCGCACCCTCGTGCTCGATATCATCCGATCTTACAGCGTTAACTCCAAATGTCTCGAAGACGTCCTTCATGCCCTTACACACATCCTCAAGTTCCGGTCTGTTTGGATCCATCCACATGAGAATAAATGCTGTTTTCAGTTTGAGATCGGGAATTCTGGCCAAGCTGCGAAGCGTGTCGATAGCGTCGCCTAGGGGTTCGCTTACAATCGCCGTCAGCGCTGCCCGCTGGACGAAGTGGGATCTAAGGCCTCGATTGAAATCGCGAAAAACTCCTGCTCGGTTCTGCGCATCGAACGAAGTAGTAACTAAATGCTGACTGGCATAAAGCCAGTCACGAGCGGCAGCAATCGCTTGCTGAAACGATTCGGATGCGAGCAGTTTATCGTATGTCTGTGTTTCTCCCGTTTTCCGGCAATTGTAAGATGGTCTCTAGAAGGCTGTTCTTCACCCTGAGCCCTGCTTCGATATGCTTCCAGAGCGCAGTACGATTGCTAGGCGTCACTGAATCGTCCTCGAGAGCAGGCTTGCGTGCGATCCGTTTGTCGAACCTTCTTCAAGCGAATACACGTGTCAAGGCGCCACTTTCCGAACTCCCGCTGCGCCGCGATCTAAGACCATCTGGCCGGCACGTTGCAAGGTGTCAAACGAGCCAGCATCTATCCACCAACCATCGAGGTACTCAAAGCTTAGGGTTCCCTCGCGAATATAGGCATTGTTTACGTCCGTGATTTCAAGTTCCCCACGGGTCAACCTACATTTGCGCACGAATTTTATCGAAAACGCTGCTGTCATACATATATATGCCCGTCACTGCATTGTGGGATTTTGGATGGTGCGGCTTCTCCTCGATGCGGACGATCTGTTCGTCCCTAATTTCCGCAACTCCGAAGCGTTCGGCATCACTAGCGGTGACCTGTTTCAATAAGAGCTTTGCTCCGCATTCTTGGCGTTCGAACTTCTTTACCGCCTCTGCAATCGACCCCCCGATTATGTTGTCGCCCAACATAACGCAAATCTTGTTCTGCTCTGCGAATGGCTCCGCTAAGGCCAATGCCTCGGCAATGCCACCTTCACCTTCCTGATAGGTGTAGTTAATTTGCTTCAGCCCAAACTCTTTGCCGTTGGCCAAAAGCCGAAGGAAATCGCCGGAATTACGCCCTCCCGTGACTATCAACAGCTCCTTGATGCCTGCCTCAACAAGTGTCTCGATCGGGTAATTAATCATGGGTCTGTCATAGACAGGTAGCAGGTGTTTGTTGGTGATCTTTGTGAGCGGGAACAGTCGGCTTCCGGTGCCACCAGCTAGTATGATTCCCTTCATAGTTGCTGGACCTTAGTAGCGCGTTGCGCCATGTACCCCCAGTGTACTGCGACGTCGATGCGCTCCAGGGCGTGGGTGTAGGTGTCCCCAACTCGAATCTGGGCCCGAACGCTACGGATGCGGTCTTGGTATCGGTGTACGGAATAGATCATCGACCGTGACCTCAAGTTGATATCTTTGGGCCGCCGAGCTAAGGTGCAGATAGCTTCCGATATTGCCAATTAAAAGGACCTAAAATGTACGAACTGGCGGTAGCCGATAAAGGCTCCGAGTGGCGCAGGCTGAAAGCACTTGTTCTGGACAGCGTTTCCTCTCCAATCACAAAGCGTGTTTACAATCTCGGCCTGGATGAGTTTATAGGTTGGTTTGCGCAGGAGCCGCGGGCCGGCTTCACAAAAGCAGCAGTGGCGGCGTGGCGCGTGCATCTTGAATCCCGCGGGCTCGGTTCGGTCTCGATCAATGTACGGATTACGGCCGTTCGGAAACTAGCTCTGGAGGCGGCGGACAATGGACTCCTAGCCCCGGATCTGGCTTCCGGCATTGCGCGTATCAAGGGCGTTAGGTCACACGGCATCCGTGTAGGGAACTGGCTGTCGCTTCCGCAAGCCCAAGCTCTGTTAAACGCCCCGGATGTACGAAAGAGGAAAGGGCTCCGCGACCGAGCCATGTTCGCCGCTCTGCTTGGCTGTGGATTGCGCCGATCGGAACTAGCAGCGATGACCGTCAAACACGTTCAACAACGCGACAACCGATGGTGCATCGTAGACTTGGTCGGCAAGCAGGGCCGCGTACGGACTGTTCCGATGCCGGTATGGGTGAAAAGCGCAATTGATGCCTGGACGTCCGAGGTCGGAATAACGGAAGGATATGTCTTCCGGCCGGTCAATCGAGGCGATCAGATGTCTGGAAAGCGGATAAGCGAAAAGGTGGCGTGGCAGATGTTGAAATCCTATGCTGCGGCCGTCGGCCTTTCAGGCATCGCTCCGCATGACCTACGCCGGACTACAGCCAAACTCTGCCGCGCTGCCGGCGGCGAGCTGGAGCAGATCCAATTGCTCCTGGGGCACGCCTCTGTCCAGACGACAGAGCGCTATCTAGGCACGAAGCAGGATTTAGTGCATGCGCCAAATGATGCGATCAAGCTGAAGCTTGCAGTGTGATTGCCAGCAGATTGCAAGTCATTCATTCATGCAGCTATAGTACGTGTCGCTTATCGTCCCTGGTTCTACTCGCGGGTTTCAGCCGAATGTAATCGCGCTTTGCTCCTTTTTAAAAGTGGTCGTTTATTAACCTTGTACAAGCTGCCTACCAAGACGGGACATCAAGCTGATTATCGTGTTCGCTTGGCGGTAATTTTTCATTAGGGGCGCCAAGAGAGTGATTGTATGAGGTCGGCATCTCAATTTGAGATTGAGAGGTTCGCCAACGAAAGATTCCAGGTTGAGCGTGAGCGTATTAGCCAGGAGCACCGTCAAAAGGAGACTGAAGCGCTCGCAGAAGCGAGACTACGCGGCAACTCGGGCTATCAACCCGCTTTGATCCAATGCAAACAGGAGCGGTTGCGAGCGCAAATACTCGCCTTTGCCGACGCATTAGCAGAGGCGGCCGCGATCCACGGCGTACCGTTACACGCGGGAGCGGAACACACGCTAGAGGAAGCTTCGTTGCAGATGGCCGGCGGGATTCTCAGCGCCATTCGTGGCGAGATGGATCTCAGATCCAAGAGAACCCGAACCGCCGATAGGAATTCCGGTGGTGATCTGGCGATACAAAGAGCCATGATTTCAGCGGTGCGCGAAGGAAAGCTTAGGCTCAAAAAACAGCGAATTGTGGCTGAGCGGTCAGAAATCGAAGGGTTGGGTCATATTTCTAAAAGGAGAGGCGAACCATCGGATCGCTCAAAAGCAATCAAGCAACCGCGAGTAAACTCCGTGGTTGTGACTAAATTGACCCCTTCCGATCCGGCCGCTTTATCTCCTGGTCAGGAGTTCCCCCGATATATGTACCACACGTCTGAGGAGCCTAGGATCGTTTACAGCGCGGTTGAAGAGGCAAAGCTCGGGAGCCAGTGGTCGAGAACATACATCCATCAGGCCTATCCCAGTGTTAGATATCACTGGGTTAAACAACCGGTTCCGGTGAACAATGCGGCGGAAGAAAAAGCCCTGGGCGGCGGTTGGGCCGGAACGCCTGCTGTTTTTCAGCCCTACAAAGGCCCAAGACCAGCCCGAACGGATGAGCAAGACCCCTGCAAATGGCTCGACGCTTGGACGCTGCCCGGCTTGTCTTCCCAACATCGGAGCAAGATCAAGAGTCAACTGTTACGGGCGGATGCCGCATTTGACCGATCGCTCGATCCGGATCAAGGCGCCATAGATGCGATGAAGCTAGCATTTGATGGTGTCGCGGGCGTGCTCTTTGAGGCCGGGATTTTGTCTGAAGGTGTCTTGCATAAATATATTCCCGAGTTAATTTGGGACTCAGCTATCGCCGGCGGATGGTGGCGCCTTGCTTCCGAATCGCGCGAAGATATCTTTCCTGAGCAGCTCGGACGCTACTGGGTTTGGCGAGATGACAGCCGGAACTGGGGGAGCATATTCAGAGCTGAATCTGCGGAATGGCAAGCACGACTGCTGGAAGATGAGTGTCGATCGCCGATGGCGCCAAAAGTAGAGGCTCTCAAGCGTCCCCATCGCGCCGGTGAATTCCCGGACCCAAAGACCGTTGTACGCACCGATCAACCAGATGAAATGGTCGGAATATGGGCTGAAAGAGCAGCTAGGCGGCAGGCAGTTGTGACCCCGATTCTAGGCAAAAAGCGGTGGAAGCCTTGTAAACTTGCGGCCCGATCGGGATTGGGGAAAAACTCAATCTATGAATATCTGAATGGAAAAAGAGCGAGTATTACCCAAGGGAACAGAGAGGCAATAGCAGATTCACTTGGGATAACGCCCGACGAACTTCCAGAATAGGGCGCGCGAGACTCACGAGACTCTTCGCGAGACTCACGAGACCTTTCGCGAGACGACAAAATAGAGAATTTCGCTGATTCTGAGGTGGACAGCCTGCCACACAGAGAGTCAGCGATGGGAATAGATAATAACCAACCGATCTTAAATGAGCACGACGGTGCCGCGCGGCTACGGATTAGCGTAGCGATAGTGAGGCGCTGGCGTTTCGAAAAACGCGGTCCACGTTATTCAAAACTCGGCGCACTAATCCGCTACCGGTCTTCGGAGGTCGCGTCATTTTTAGACAGATGCACGGTTCTCAGCGGCCAACCGGCGCGCGAGGAATCTTGAGAGTGCCGGCGCGGGATGGCTTCCCGGCGGGAGAGAGGTAGACGAATTCCTCACGGGCGCCTTAGCGGAAAATGTCATGGGCTGGAGGGCTCGACCGGATCGGTTTCTAACCGAAAAACGGTGCTGGATATCACGTTCACAGTTTCGGCCACTCGTTGATCTAAATCACACGTTCCTCTTGCTTCATGCGGCGACTGCGGATTATTCTCTTGTTGCCGCATCAGCGAGTAGTTTTGTCGTTGAGCTGCGAGTCCGGGAACGGCGCTTTCGGGCGACGGGTTCAACCGTAGCGCGAGCGATCACGTTAGCGGTTGCCAGAGCGGTCGGCATCGACCCCGGAGGCGACCTGTGACGCAAGGCATACCGGGGGGAACCCTCGCAACAACAGCCGCTCAAATTACGAACGTCTTGCAGACGGCTAGCGGATTGTCGGTTGGCTCTCGGGTGCGCCAATGTCCGGACGGAACCTTGTCTTCCAGTCCCGTCCTTACCCCAATAGACCATTCCATTGCCGTTCAGCGCCGATTCATACCCGATCCAGCAACATCAAATCAACTCATCGAAGTACTGTGCCATTTAATTCGTGACGAGGCCGGCGGCAAATCATTTCCGGAACGAAGCCCTTGCATTTCGCCCACCTCCGAGTGAGGAATGTGTCCTAAATGGCAGTAGGCGTCTATCTTCGAGTTTCTACAGAGGAGCAGCGAGAACGGCAGTCCATCGCGACCCAACGAGACTTCGGTGTCCGGTACTGCGATCTGCACCAGATGCCGATTTATCGAAACCTACGCCGATGATGGGCTCTCCGGAACGATTCCCCTTGAGTTGCGTCCTGCAGGCATCCGCTTACTCGATGATGCCCGCCAGCGCAGGTTCGATCAGCTCCTGGTGTTCAAACTGGACCGCCTCGGCCGCGACACCCGTCTCATCCTCAATGCGGTTGCCGAGCTAGAAAAGTATGGCGTTCGTGTGCGGAGCATGACGGAGGAGTTCGATACCGCCACGGCCACTGGCCGATTGATGCTGACGATGCTTTCCGGCTTCGCCGCTCACGAGCGGGAACTAATCCGGGAGCGCTCCGTCGCAGGAACCAACCGCCTGGCTGAAGAAGGCGCGTGGCTTGGCGGAATCGTGCCATACGGCTACCGGAAGCAAGGACAAAAGCGGGAGGCCCGGATCGCCATCAGCACAGATCCCATTCCTGGTTTCGATCTGAGCGAAGCCGACGTTGTGTCGACGATTTTCCGAATGAGTGCGGTGGAACGGAAATCCTGCCAAAAGATCGCCGACTATCTGAATCGAGCTTGCATCCCGTGTGGATCCGCCGCAAACATGGACCCACGGAAGACGGGAAGCGCAACCGCAGAACGGCTGCCATCTGGCGCCCTTCCCATGTTCGCAATATGATCGTGAACCGCACCTACATGGGCGAACACGTCTTCGGCAAACGCACAAAGAATCGGAACCGTAGGCTGATCGTCCGCGCAGTGCCACGCGATCGTGTCCGAGCAGGCCTTTCAGGCCGCTCAGCAGGTGCTAAAGGCAAATCGAATCATTTGTAGCCGTAAGACTCGCGAGCCCTTTTTGCTCCGCAGTCTGATCAAATGCGGGCTTTGCGGACTAACATTCTCGGGAATGAGGATGAAAGCGCAGCGCGAGCACTACTACCGCTGCAACGGACGCCAGTGTGCCCGGGGACTCTACGGCCTATCCGGCAAGAAATGCCCTTCTAAGAGCCTCAATGGCGATTATGTCGAGCGTCTGGTGTGGGCAGACATCGAGTCCTTCCTGCGGAACCCCGGCGAGCTTCTAGAGCGTTTGAGGCAGCGTGTTAACATGCGGGAGGGCGAGCTTCAACGTCGGCAAAAGGAATTGGCCGATCTCACCGAACGTCTGCAAACAGAAAACAGTCGAACAGATCGGGTGCTGGCGCTATTCCGGCGAGGGCGGATCGACGAAGCGACGCTCGATCACCAACTGGACGTGATCAAAGTTGAATCAGACAACCTCCAGGCTGAAATCGAAGCTGCAACGCGAGGCGCTCTCGGGCAGCGATCGGGCAGCACAACTTGAATCCGCTGAGGCATTGTTGGCCACTCTGCGGAGCCGCCTCGACGGCCCGATTTCGTCTGAACTCAAGCGCAAGATTGTAGAGATCCTCGTCGAACGTGTTCAGGCGAATACCGTGGAACGCTTCGGGGTCCAACAAAGCGAACTGCTCATCGCCTACCGTTTTACCGAACCTGACGAGCCCGCTCCTCTGATCTTGCCGCGCTCGCACCGGATGGATAGCCGCAGGCGACCCCCGGACGATTTGAACACGCTGGGCGACCATTTGCGGCGCCGTCGGCTTATTCTGCGGTTGCTTCAGCGGCAGGTTGCCGAACAAATCGGCGTTACTAAAGCGACGGTGCACAACTGGGAGACGAATCGCAGCAATCCTGGCTTCCGAGAAATGCCCGCAATTATTCGATTTCTTGGCTATGATCCCGACACCGGCCTCGAGCGAGTGGGCCGTTCGCTTGGTTCAAGCTCGTACCCGCTTGGGGCTGTCCCAAAAAGAGTCAGCTCATCGGATCGGTGTAGACCCAAGCACGTTGGCGCGCTGGGAACGCGGTGACAGAGAGCCCAAGGGCGATCTTGCGGGACGCGCATCCAAATTCCTGACAACGGCGGACGCACTGCCATCGCCGACAATTGACCATCGGTGAAAATCCGGGGGTTCTTGAGCATCCAATTCCCATAATTCGCAGATGATTCCAGCGATCTATGGTGTGACTCAGCGCGACAATTAGGCCGAAGGGGTTCACATGATCGAGCGCAGAGAATTTGGTAAGAGGCTGGTAGGAGGCATGGTCGGCACCGCCACTGTTGGCGAGGCCGCCGCGAAGGAGCGCCGCACGCGCCCGGCCAAGAATCTTCTGATGCACGTTGGAGCTGACTATCATTGTGTGGCCGGAGGCGCCAGAGCCGATCTGACTGGGAGGGCAAACCTCGAATACAACTTACGGCACGGCGTCAGGCATCTCACCGCACAAATGCGCAATGTGTCGGCGGATGGCTCTTGGGATCTCGATGAGCTCAAGCGCATGAGGGACAATTGCGACGCGGCCGGATTCATTTTAGAAGCAATCAGAATGGACTCCGAATACATCATGCTGCGACCAGGCCCGGAGCGCGATCGCAGACTCGAGGCCATTGTGGGAAATATCCAGAAGGCTTCCCAGGTAGGCGTAAAGGTGATTACTCACCATTGGACCGTAATACCGATCAGGAGAAACACGCAGGTGAAGGGCCGCGGAGGAGCCACCTACGCCGCTTTTAAGCTTGAGGACAATTGGAAGAATCTGCCCATCGGAAAGGCAGGTCGAGTCACCTCCGACGAATACTGGGAGCGTATCTCGCATTTTCTTCAACGAGGTGATTCCGGTGTGCAAGCAATACGACGTGAAGATGGCTGCCCATCCTTACGATCCGCCAGGGCTTCCGTTTGGCTATGAGGGCGCTGAGAATTGGGACTCGCCCTCGGTTTTTGATGGCTACAAACGATACGAATCGATCGTCGACAGCCCATACAATGGCTTCCAGTTGTGTCTGGGAACAACGGCGGAGGGCTTAAGAAAGCCGGCCACGGAAGTTCTCCCGATCGTCGAATACTTGGGGAGCCGGGGCAAAATACATCAGGTTCACATGCGTAATATCCGGGGAGGCCTTTATGACTTCGCGGAAGTTTACCCCGACGAAGGAGAGATGGATTTTCTGAAAATTATGCGAATCCTTAGAGATGTGCAATTCAGCCTTCGATCTGTCCTGATCACATGCCGAGCCATCCGGACGATCCTGGCAAGCTTCAGGCCTATGCATTCGGGTACGGTTACATCAACGCTCTGATACATGCCGTGAATTCGGAAATCTAAGCGGACATCAGGTCCAAAAGTACAAGGGAGTGGTGATGCCTTTGGTGGATGGCGATCATGTTCCGGCCCGGCACTCTCCGTGATGGCTGGAGTTGAGTCGTTACATGAAC
>CAVQHR010000002.1:0-137069 GCA_963712395.1 Bryobacterales bacterium | reverse complement strand
AAATTCCGCTCGATGTACGTGGACGCTGAAGCGCATAGCGGCGCAGTCTGGGCCACGAAAGACGATCCGCGGATTACCCCGGTGGGCCAACTGGCTCCGCAAGCTTCGGCTGGACGAGATTGCCGCAACTGTGGAACGTTCTGAACGGCGATATGGCGATGGTCGGCCCGCGTCCCGAACGCCCGGAATTCGTGGCTGTCCTGGCGCAACAGATTCCCTATTACCGCCAGCGCCTGGCGGTCAAGCCGGGAATCACGGGCTGGGCGCAGATCAATCATAAATACGGCGATACGATCTAGACACGATGGTCAAACTCGAGTACGATCTGTACTACATTAAGAACCTTGCTCCGGCGCTGGATGCGTACATCATTTTCCACACCATGAAAGTGATGCTGCTCAGCCGCGGCGCGCAGTGAATTCCACGTCAATCTAGGGCGCGTCGAAGCGCAGCGCCACTTCCGAGCCATACCGGCGATAGTCTGAAAAATTCATCAGATTCCATTCCCGGCGGTTCGATTGATCGTATAGAACCGAGTACTCGCCTGTCTTCGGCAGCAGCCATTGCTTGCCGTTCAGTTGGACCGCCTCGAGAGTAACCTTCCATCGAGCGCCGAGATGCGCGTCTCGGCCGCAATCCCCAGAGACGTCCGCGCGATCTTCACAATCTCTCCCGTTTCGGTGGCGATCCGACACATCGGTCCGGAACGGCAACCGGTAGTGCCGTCCGCCGACATCCAGGTCCCATGGGCTGATGTCTTCCGGCACGTCGAAACGGTAGACGGCGGTAGCGACATCGCCGAGCGTCGCGAAAGCCTGGAACGAAACAGCTTGCGTCCTCAGCAGCGTCTCAGTCTGCAGCAGCAGAGTGCCGAACTCGCCCTCCGACCACGCCCCCGTCAGATTCGAGATGCTGTCGCGCACGCGCGTATTCTGCCGCACGTCTGAATAATGCTCCACACCGTTCTCGAATGAAAGACTAGCGGTGACCGTATCCAAAGCTCGCGCCGTTGCGGCATTCAGCGGCCCCCGGAATCGGTCGATGCGCTCATGGCAGACAAACGACTGCAGGCTGGAATAAAGATTTTCGTTCGCGGTCCGCGCTCTGCTCAAAATATCGTCGCAGAGGGACGGCTGCGGAATAGCCGCCTGCAGAATCAAAAAGAGATACGAGAATTTGCGTCCGCGGCGTGTCATTGGCGATCTCTACCTTTTATAAAGGTCATCGGCAAAATCGGGCGGGAATTTGAGCCGTTATACTTTCTGTCGCTACATATGGAAATCGAAAAGCGTAAGGTCTACCGCGGGCGCGTGGGTGTATTCGGCATCGGTCTAGCCGCTTATTGGCCGCAATTTCCCGGATTGAAGCAACGGCTCGAAGGATATCAGCGCGAAGTGGAAACGCACCTCGAGGCTTATCACGTCGACGTGATCTCGGCGGGGCTAATCGATTCCGGGCCCGAAGCCGCTGCCGCGGGACTAGAAATTCGCGGCCGCCGGCTTGGATCTCATTGTCTGCTACGCCGGAACGTACGCCACCTCCTCCCAAGTGCTGCCGGTTGTGCAGCGGGCCAAATTGCCCGTGCTTGTGCTAAATCTACAACCCACCGCCGCGCTGGACTACGCAAACACCGATACCGGCGAATGGTTGGCCAACTGTTCCACCTGTTGCGTCCCGGAGATATCGAATGCCTTCGCCCGCGCGCGCATCCGGTTCCACGTAGTATCCGGGATGTTGCGCGGCGACGCTGTCGCCTGGAATGAGATTGAGGACTGGTGCTACGCCGCGCGTGTCGCCCGAGCCCTCCGCTCGAGCCGCATTGGATTTCTGGGACATACCTATCCCGGCATGCTAGACCTCTATTCGGATTTCACTGCCGTGACCGCCCAAACCGGCGCGCACGTCGAGGTGTTGGAGATGTGCGACCTGGAGCGCTGCGTTCGCGGCGTGAGCGAAATGGAGGTCGCGGCGAAACTCCGCATCGCGAACGAAATTTTCACCATCGAGAGCGCCGCCGAAACCGATCTCGATTGGGCCGCGCGCGTGGCCGCCGGTCTCGATCGCCTGGTCGAAGAGTTCGACCTCGATGGTCTCACTTACTACTACCGCGGACTGGAGGGCAATGTATACGAGCGTCTGGGTGCGGGCTGATTCTGGGTAATTCGCTGCTCACCGCGCGCGGCGTGCCCGCCAGCGGCGAAGGGGATCTTAAAACCTGCCTGGCCATGCTGATCCTCGATCGTTTCGATGCGGGCGGATCCTTCACCGAGTTCTACGCGATGGACTTCCGCGAAAACTTCGTACTGATGGGACACGACGGTCCGGCGCACCTGGCCATCAGCGGCCAACGCCCGGTGTTGCGGGGGTTCGGACCTCTACCACGGCAAGCGCGGCCGCGGCGTCAGCGTGGAGTTCAACGTAAAGCCCGGACCGGTTACTGTCCTCGCCATGACGCAGACCGCCGACGGATCCTGAAGCTGCTTACCGCCGAAGGCGTTTCCGAGCCGGGCCCGATTCTGAAAATCGGCAACACGAATTCAAGGCTGCGGTTCCCGCTGGGCCCACGCGAATTCGTGAATAGCTGGTGCCAGGAAGGCCCGACGCATCATTGCGCCTTAGGCATTGGGCACAAACAATCCTCGCTGGCGAAGTTGGGTGAACTCATCGGCCTGCCGGTAAAGAATGTGTGCTAGTCGGAGAGCAAGGGGTCTGTGCGGCGTGCAAGCGGAGCAAATGAGAATTTTTCTCGCCGCGCGTAGAACGCGCTAAGGTTCACTGTGCGGGTGCGATACTCCATAAAACATGATGAGCCCGGCGGAGAGAGAAGCGAGCATCCTCCAACATTGGAAAGCCGTCGAGTTCTTTTCTCCGCAAAAGATCCCCCGCGTCAATCCCAACAATTGGAACGAGCCGGTGCTGCGCGCTACCGGCGAAACGCCGCTACCTTGGGATAAATCCCATTGGTTCCGCGCTCCGGAAGCCCGGCCATACATGGCGCTTCACAGCGGTGAGCCGCGCCAAACGCAGACTCTTCGTCATTGGAAACCGCGCGGAGTGGAGCGAGTATCCATACTTTTCGGACGCCTCCGCCTTGCTCGCACAAGAGGAAAAGCTTCGGGCTCGAGGCGTGAGCGGCTCTTGTTAAAGAACCGGCTTGATATCGATAATCGGGGTACCGTCGATTGCCTCAAGATCCTGCACGTGAAGCCAGCGGTTCCCGTCCATATTCAGAACCCTCACGCGGTGCAGGCCGATCGGATTGGGCCGGTCCGGCGAACGAGTGGCAAACACGCCCGTCAAAGACTTCAGCACATCGCCTCGCGGGTGTACTTTGAAAACCGAGCGTTTCGCTTCGTGGAGCCATGTGAAAATCCAAATGTCCTGGCCCGGCGCGATACCGTCGAGGCACTCGATAAAAGCCGGATCGATTTCCAATCGCGCATCGGGCGCGCCTTCCCATCCTTGACGCGGCGCGTCGGAGCATTGCTTGAGAGTGGAATGTACATACCCGATCGGGGAGATAAGGATCGAAGCCATCTTCCTTAGTGTCGCTGCTCTTGGCGTATTCATGTAATGAATGCCATACTGCTTAAGGAGCTAAATCTCATGCAGATCGATACTCGACGCAGATATTTTGACAAGATCGCGGCGATGATGGCCGGCGCCGTTGGAGCGTCGAAACTTTTCGCCCGGCAGGTATCTCCCGCCCCCGGCGGCGATGCCCCTGCTCGCGCCCGAGGGAGTAACCACATACACAACGGGATCTACTATTTCTCTGGCACTGGTTCGAATGACGGCTATCCAAAGGACGATCACGTTCTTGTAACGGACCCATTCGATAAGCACGTCACCCGCACCATGGATGCATTGAAAAAATCGGTTGAACGCGCAGGCTGCACCATGGATAGCATTCTCCATCTCGAGGTGTTTCTCTGTTTGCCTCTCGCCGATGGCGTGACTATGCCGACGGGCAAGGCGCGATTCGATGCGCATAAAGCGCAGTACGACGCATTGAACAAGATCTACAGAACCTATTTCAGCCCCGGTAAAACTCCGGCCCGCGCCTGCATGGCTCTCGAATGGATTCCGGGCGATTCACTGATCGAAATCGCCGGCAGCGCACTGGTCGTCAATGGTAGCCCCGCATGAATCTGAAGTTTGGCTGGAATCGTCGTTCCTTTCTTTCCGCGCTGGGGCTTGCCAGTGGCACGCTGAGCGCTCCCGCTGATTTGGATGCTGCATGGTTCTCGGGTAAGAAGAAGCCCAAATCTCCCGTGGCTTCCGTCGACGGCAATCCCATCGTACCTATAACCAGCGGCCTTGGTTCCACCGGCGACATTTACGCAGAGCTTGGCGTAACGCCGCTTGTTAACATCAATGGCACTGTAACGGTCATCGGCGGGTCGGTCATGAAGCCGGAAGTAATGGAGCTGATACGCCGGGGCAACGAACACTTCGTCTTGATTGACGAATTGGAGATCGCCGCCGGTAAGTTCATCGCGAAGTTATGTAAGTCTCCCGCGGGCTATACCGGTCTGGTAACGGGTGGAGCGGCCGCGGCGATGGTCGTCGGCTATGCCGGCATGATGACCGAAGATCTCGAGCCTCGTATGCGCGACATTCCCGATGTAAGTAAGTTTCCGAAAACCGAAGTTATTATTCAGAAGAGCCACCGATATCCGTTCGATCACCAGATCCGGCAAACCGGCGCGAAGCTGATCGAGGTGGAGACGCGCGAAGAGATGATTGCCGCTATCAACCCCAGGACACTGGCCATCCATTTCACAAACATTCTCTCCGATAAAGGACAAGTCAGCGGCCCTGAAACCGTCGCCATCGCCAAAGCGCATAACCTATATACCTTCAACGATGCCTCCGCGGATGTCCCGCCGGTCGAGCGGCTTTGGGAATACCCGGCGATCGGTTTCGACATGGTTACCTTCAGCGGCGGCAAGGACATTTGCGGTCCGCAAGCAGCCGGCGTGTTGATCGGCAAGGAAGATCTAATCCATTACGCCCTACTGAACATGAGCCCGCAGGAAGATCGTATCGGGCGCTGCTGCAAGGTCGGCAAGGAAACCATTTTCGGCATGCTGAAGGCGCTCGAGATCTTCGTCAATCAGGACTATGACCTGACGCTCACGACCTACGATAAACGCGCCAAAGTCATTACCGACGCGGTGGAGAAGTTCGGCGTGACCGCACTGCCGCGGGAGTTCAACCCGCAGGCTCTCGGTAACGTGACGCCACATTACACGTGGCGCATCGATCCGTCCAAACTCGAAATTACCGGCCCGGAGGTCATGCAGAAGCTGGCGGATACCCGGCCGATTGGAATCGGCAGCATGGGTGCGGGGGCGAGCGGCATGCGCGGACGCAATCCGGATGCACCGCCGGATCCACAGGCCGGTGAACGTCGAGGCGGCCGCCATGGCCATCCCCGGGACCCGAACACTTTCGGCTTCGCTGTCTGGCAACTAAAAGATGGCGAGGATAAGTTGATCGCGGATCGCCTGATCGAGATCTTCAACGCAGCCAAAAAGGCAACGTGAAGGCTCAACATTAGAAGTTGAATTTTAGTCCGAACTGCAGCTCTCGTGAATCCTCCGCAGCGGTCAGTGTGCCGAATGTAGAAGTCCCAAAGGTTTGGCCGACTGTGTTGAATACCGGAGTGTTTGAAAGATTAAACGATTCTGCTCTCAATTCAAAGTAGCGGCGCTCTGAAAGTAAGAACCGTTTCTGAAGACCGAAATCGAACGTAGTCAGTCCAGGTCCACGTACCGTGCCGGTACCGGCGTTGCCGAAAGTTCCCGGCGCCTGGAGTCCGAATGCCAATGTGTTGAACCAGTGATTCGGTGAGCGCTGGTCTGATGGAAGATTCGCGTTCACTAGCTGGTTCGGTCGCGGGCCGGAGGATCCGGTATTGGAAACATCGCTCGATTCGCCGATTGTGAGCGGGAAACCCGTACGCTTCGTTAGAACGCCGGAAGCAATCCAGCCGCCCAGCACGCCGTTGATGATGCCGGGAGCGCCCGACATAAAGTGTCTGCCGCGTCCAAAAGGCAGTTCATAATTGAATGACCCGACAAAGTTATGCCGGATATCCATCGACGCAGGTCCCCATTCGGCACGGAGGTTGTTATAGTCCTGTGGATTTGCCGAGTTGCCGATCGTGGTCCCATAAAAGCCCGCATTTCCTGACATCGAATGACTCCACGTATAGGCGGCCGTCACCTCTAGCCCAGCGGACAAGCGCTTGCGCAGGTTCAACTGCATGCTTTGGTAGTTCTGATTGATCACCGGATCGGTCAGCACCACTTCGGTTGCGAGAGGAAGCACAGTATACGAACGGCGTCGCTGCTGGATAGGACCGGAGCCGGCCACGGCCTGAGACCAGTATCGATCAGACAGCGTGAGATGAGTGGCGTCTTGTCCCACGTACCCCGCGGATACCAGAAAACCTGCTCCTAACTGCTGCTCGACCGTGAAATTCCATTGCTGGATGATAGACGGCTTTAGAAGTGTTGGCCACACGCGCAGACTGCCGCTTGGCTGGCTACCTACGCCGAAAATAGGAAACCCGGCGCTGACAGGCGCGCCCAAATAGCGATTATCGTAGGTCTGCAGCGAATCGAAAACGTATGGAGGATTCAATGGCAAGCGCCGATTCGTGCCCGTACTCTCCAGGTAGTTCAACATACCGTAGGCCATCCGCACAACCGTGCGATTGTGCAGGCGCGAAGGTGTCCAAGCCAGGCCAAATCGAGGCTGAAATCCTTTCTTATAGGAGTTATATAGAGCGCGGCTGTTACCGTTCTGTCCCGCAAACAGTTGCTTACCCGTATTCATGTCGAAGTTAGACTGCCGGTCGGCGACTTCTATATAAGGCGTGTTGTACTCATAGCGCAGCCCGATATTGATGGTCAGGTTATCGCGTGCCTTCCAGTCATCCTGAATAAAGTATCCCGAGCGCACACTACGCTGGCCCCATGTGGCAGTTATCGATTTACCCACACTGTCCGGATATCCCAGCAGGAAGTCGGCGACACCCGATCCCGTATTGGATTGACCGATCTGTTGTGTGTACTGTCCATTGAAATCAAAAAATCCATAGACTCCGTTATTGGATCCATACAATCGATTCTGCTGGTAACGAAGAATTTGGACCCCCATTTTGAAAACGTGCCGCCCTATATTGATGGTCAGTGAATCCGTATATTGGAAGACATTCGAGCCGTCCACGGTGATACTGCCGCGTGTTCCAATGGTCGTCATTCCGGCGATACTGATGCCGGGCAGCCCGGGCCCGGCGCTATTTCCTCCCGGTATTCCGATCTTTTCTGCTAAGTTGCCAACGTTCCCGGTATCCGATACCAAGCTCGTTTCGTGGAGGCGATTGATTCCCACGCGCGCTTCGTTTAGTATTCGCGGCGAGAACGTATGACTCCAATTGATAACCCCGTTTCGCATATTGGTGACGGTGGGCGCGCCAGGATTTACACGAAGGGCATTGATAGTGGGCGCTTCGCGGGTGCCCATGCTAAATCGTCCGTAAAAATAGTCTTTGTCGGTCGGATTGTAGTCGATCTTTACGTCGCCTTGATTGTCAGTCACTCCGGACTTACCGGCGCCGTTCCAGTTATTGGCATTTTGCGGCAGAAGAGGAACCGGGTAGAACCCGGAAGCAAAAAGATTAGCGGCCACTGGATTGATCAACGATTGCGGAATTTGGTTCCCGGCGAATGGCTGGCGAACGACGGTGACCGTACCGGTTTGCGCAAACGGATTGAAGAGCTGGTTGCTCAAGGAGCTAAAATTTCCAGTGCGCCAGGCAGCTGGGACTACCGTGCTGACGCTATTGGTCAGCCCTTTGCCGCGGCGCCATCCTTGATAGTCCGCGAAGAAGAACAATTGATTGCGCTTAATCGGACCGCCCAAAACACCGCCAAAAATGTTTTGAGTGAAATGTGGACGTGGTTGGCGAGTGGCGTTCCCGAACCATGAGTTGGCATCCAGTTTGTCGTTGCGCAGAAACTCAAAAATGTCGCCATGAAACTCGTTTGTCCCGGACTTGAAACTGGTATTCACAATCGCACCCATCGAGTTACCGTATTCGGCGGGCGCGTTGGTCGTAATCAACTTGAATTCTTGAATCGCATCCACGTTTGGGGCATACGAGATGCCATTATCTTCTGTCTCGTTGGCGTCCATCCCATCGACAATAAAATTATTTGCCTGCGCACGATTGCCATTCACTAGCGGCTGACCACCCCCGCGGCTTCCTTCAGTAAACCCGCTCACGTTATAGTTCACAACACCGGGCGCGAGCAAAGTCAATTGAGCGAAATTGCGTCCATTCAAGGGTAGATTGACGGTTGTGTTTCCGGTAATCAAAGTTCCAAGCTGCGTCGTTTCGGTCTGCAACGGACCGGCGGTGCTTGAAACCTCGATGCTCTCCGAGACAGCGCCAATTTCAAGTTTGTAGTCCATGCGGCGCACTTGATCTACTTCAAGCGTGAGGCCGCTAGCAGTGACACGCTTGAATCCCGGCGCCTCAACCAGCAGTGAGTAGTTGCCGGGTGGCACAGCGGGCAAGGTATACAATCCGGAGTCATTCGATTGTGTGTGCCAGGCCGTACCGGTATCGACGCTGGTGACCGTAATAGTTGCCCCTGGGACGAGGGCGCCTGTGGAATCTCTAATTGTGCCCGTAAAGCTGCCGCTTGCGCCCTGACTATAGATGGTGAAGGCGAAAATCAGAATGCATGCTGAGGCGAGGAGGGCTCTCCCGTGCTGATGAAGTTGCACAACAACACTCTCCTAAGTTGGCGGGACCGACTTGGGATGATTCTATCTCGCTTTGAGACTGTTTGTGTTACAAAAATTGTTCATGTTCACTCGTCGAAGATGGTTGACCGGGTCTGTGGCCATGGCTGCGGGCTCGCGGAGTATATTTGCACAGACTTCGCCGGTCTCGAAACTCTTGACCATGTTGCAGCGGGAGACCAACTCCGATCAGGTGATGGAGGACGTCCGCACGATTTGGAAGACGGACCGCTGGTTTACTTTCCCGAAATTTGAGGAAACGGCCAAGAGTGTGGCTGCCATGATGCGCCGCTCCGGCCTCGAAGATGTCGAGATCGGCAATGGTCCGGCGGACGGTGTAACGCAGAGCGGCTTTTGGACGATGCCACTCGCATGGGACCTTAGCGTAGGTACGCTCGAGATTGTCGATCCGCCTGTGCCCGTCGACATGCGTGTTCTAGCCGATTACCAACGTGTGCCGTGTTCAATCGGCATGTGGAGCGGACCGACGCCGGCGGGTGGGGTTACTACCGAAATCGTTCTTGCTTCGGGCAACTGGAAGAACTCGGACCTGAAGGGCAAGCTCGTCTTAGGTCCGCCGCTCGGATCAAAACGGGCGCTCGCGAAAGCCGGCGCGCTTGGACTGATTAGCGAACGTACCGAGAATCGGGCTTTGCTCGATGAACGCGGCTGGGTGAATTCGTTTGGCGATAACGGTTGGAGTTTTACCAAGGGCAGCGCGCCGTTGGTGTGCTTCTCGATCACGCCCCGGCAATCCGATCTCCTTCGCGAGCTTCTGAATAGAGGGCCTGTGAAGGTGCGCGCCAACGTGAATAGCCGATACTATGCCGGCGTTTATCCATATGTGACCGGCGTCATTCGCGGGACGGACGGCACAAATGCCGAGGAAGTACTCTCGCTCGGCCACCTGTTCGAGCAGGGCGCAAATGACAATGCGACTGGGGTTTCTTCGATCATCGGAGCGGCGGCCACACTGAAGCGTTTGATTGCCGATGGAAAACTTCCGCGGCCCAAGCGAACAATCCGCGTATTGGGAATGAGCGAGTGTTATGGAATGCTGCACTATCTCGAGCAAACCAAAGATCGCATGAAAAGAACCGTTGCGGCAATGTGTATCGACGCACCCGCGGGGCAGCAGACCTTAGCAGGAACAGAGTACACCTGGGTTTTGAATCCGCAGTCCGCTTCGTCGTACGTCGATTCCTTTGTTCTACGCGTGGCTGCGGAATATTTTCCATCCGTGGGGCGGCCGTGGGCGTGGTCGGAGCACCGCAGCGGCACAGACAACTATCTTGGAGACCCCACAATCGGGATACCTACCGTGCTGCCGCGCGGCGGTTACGGCGTGCACTCCCACCACAATAGCCATGACACACCGGCGCTCGTGGACCCAAAGTCCCTGCACAATTTGACGGTAATGAACGCCACATACGCCTACTTCATTGCCTCGGCCGGTCCGGCGGAAAAGCGCTGGCTGGCGGAGGTAGCACTGACAAACGGCTACGATCGGGTGGCCGCGGCGACGGAGACGATTCTGGATCAAATAGCGGCGGCAGAAGCGGCGGACCGCTTAGGAGAGTTACTCCGTCAAGGCCGCGAGAAGATCGACTATGTTACTGCGCGCGCTGCGCAGGCGGTTGATTCGGCCGGCTTGCAGAGTCAAACGCCGTCCGGGTTGACCTCATTTAACGATCAACAGAAGAAACGTGTAGAAGCTGCGGTCGAAGAACGCGCCCGCACGTTGGGGCTTGGCGCGATTCAGCCGGCGGCGCCGAAGACGAATGTCGAAGCAGAACAAATTGTCGTGCGCCGCAAGCGCATGGGTACGATTACCTTGGACGATTTACCGCAAGACGAACGCGAGGGCTATCCAGCCGCTTCGTTCTGGAGCGTGCCGGTCGCGGCGCTCTATTGGTGCGATGGAAAGCGCAACTTGGCAGAGGTCATTCGATTGACGGAACTCGAGATGGGTCCACAAAAATTCGATTTTGTCGGCTATTTTAAATTTCTCAAGAAGCATGGCTATGTGGATTTCGCCGGCTGAGCCGTAAACAATGGCTGAAGCGCCTCATCGACTTGCGCATCCCCGGTGGGATATTTAATGTTGTCCCACGGGCTTCCCGCGGCTATCAATGACTTGACAACGCGTCCAAAGTCACCTTCGGGATGCCGCTTTTCCACCGTGCAGTCGTAAATCGCGAAGCCGAGCGGCGTCGCGTTGTATCTCGGATCCACCAAATCTACCGGGTGGCCACGCGTAATCAACAGATCCACGAGATCGGCTGACCCCGCCCAGGCTGCGTTATGTAAGGGCGAGTAGCCGTGACTCGTTTCCGGATGCGCTACCGGAAAGCCTATATCGAGCATTAGTTTCACCGCTTCGAAGTTAGTGTTCGTCTCCCAGCAATAACGTGCCACTAGCTCCTGATCCGCCGCAGGAAGCGAGCTGACCAGTCCGGGATTGCTCGCCGCGATCGCTTCCGCTTCGCGGCACCGCGCGAGCACGCAGGCGACCGGCAGGCGCCTGGGCGTATCGCTCCTCTCATAGAAGAAATCGAACAGCTCCTGATGACCTTTCAGGAGCGCAGTCTGGTGGGGATAGGAGTTAAACGCAAGCGTCCACTGGTAGATTGTGCCGCCTCGCCCGGAGCCTCGCCGATCAGCCATTGCGCGCGACCCGGCGCCCACCATGCGCTGACCGCTTCGAGCTCGGCTCCCATATCCAATAGCCGTTCTGCCGTGGCAACACTGCCCGCAGCCGTCACCAGCGGCCGCACCTTCGATGCTTTCAGCAACTCCGGATGATCATGAATCACCGCCTCGATCTCAGCGATGTCATCGTGCTCTAGCGCGCGAATCAAGTCAGTTCGAAGTTGGTCAGGCATATTCAGCGGATCGCGGCGCGCGCCGTCTTCGGACCGGCCAGTTGCAAGACCGACATTTTGCCGTCGGTTAATATCTGGTCTCCCGTCGCATTCTCCGCTTTCCTCGGCGCGTTGGGACGGTCCACGTCCGCGTAACCTGTCGCGGTTCCTATATAGAGCAGGTCTGTCTCAACCCAATCGCGCTCGCGATCGATGTGAGGATCGATCCGGTGAGACCATTTCGTTCCAGCCCGCGCCCTGGAGATAGCAATATCGTGAGTGGCGGCGCCGACCCACACGTCCCGTCCGTTATACGTCGCGGATTGCCTCCAAATCCGCAGATGATGTCTCTTCGCAAACGTATTGAGCGACTTTTGAAAGGCCAAATCCGGCGGCCGGCCGTCGATCATAAGTGTCGAAACCGGGGCGCTCGAGTAACCGGTCTGCCGGATTGTCGCCCCGACCGTTTTCGCTGCTGAGCGCATGTTCACGTCGTCCGCTTCAAACCAGCCCGCTTCACCGAAAGCCGCGACAAGTTGCTGTTTCGAGCCGATGAACATCAGGTTCGTGATATCGGAAGGCCTTCGATCTTTTGCGTGAGTGCGCAGCGGCGCCGTTGCCACGAGTTCCCGCAGCTTGGCGTCAACCGTCATCGTCGGCCAGCCCGGCCATGCCTCTTTCTTCAACATTGACGGACCGACAACCTGCAACTGCAAGTCCGTGCCGGCAGGGAAGAGTACTTCGCGTCGAAGCGACAGCCCATAGACTGTTTGCACACCCTTGATGGTGTAACCGGCGATCGGGTTTACCGCGCTCACCGCCGACATCAGAAGCGAAGCCTTGCCGGCGGCGTGGGGCTGTATTATGCCCAGAATTTCGTTGTTACGCACGGTCTCGCGCGCGTTGTCAACGCTTAACACTCTGGCATACAGCGGCGACTGAGATCCGTCTCGATACACGATATTCGAAAAGTCCAGGACCAGCCGCGGCCGCCAGTATTTGTCCGGCGCTTTCTGAGCGAAAAGAACCGTTCCATTGATCTTCGTTCCAGGCGCCAATAATAGGTCGCCCTTCTTACATGCGATTAACTCGCCGTTCTTACAGAGCGGATAAGTCACGGTGCCGCTAATTGGATCGCCCGTGCGCGAGCGGTCGCTATAAAGTGGCACGTCGAGCCGCACATCTATCGTCTGTCCGGGTGCAAGGTCCGCCCGCTTCCCGGACTGGAAAACCGTAGGCAGAACGCCGCTGGTCGCGCCGTTCTCGAGCAGCAGCGTCTGCATCTCGAAATTTGGCGAATAGAGCATATAATCGAGAGCCGTGTCGTTGTACGCATCTTGCCGGTTGATTTCGACGCCGCGCTGAATCAGCGCGTCCGCAATTTCTTCGTAGGCGACCAAAATTGCCGGCTTCCTCGCATAGCTCGAGCCAAAGACGGCCCAGTGAAGCGCCGTGCGCCCCTGCGCGTCTACCGCCGTGATATCCGCTTTGTTCGCAATCAGCTTCTTTGCCTCGGCCAGGCGAGCGAGCATAGGCGCTTCCTTCGTTTCACGGGTTGCCCGATAGAGGGCCTGAATGAGCGGAGATGCGCGCGAGACGTCGAGTTCCACCGCGGCTGGCGCTAGCGCCTCGTCCGGCACGGCCTCCTCGTATCCGGAGTCGGCGTTCGCGGCGGCGGTCTGGCCTGATTCCTGAGCGAAGGTCAGGCCCGCGAGGGGCAAAATCAATAGCAAATGACGGAAACGCAGCATGCGTATCCTCCCTTCTTAATGCCCTGCGCCCCGAAAGGTGGCCACTGCTTTTTCGTGTTCCGCAAGGGTCGCGGAAAAATGGTGCCGTCCCGGGGCGCTGGGTTGCGCCACGAAATAAAGATAATCTGTCGCCGCCGGATGAAGCGCGGCGGTGAGCGACGCAACTCCCGGATTCGCAATCGGTCCAGGCGGTAAGCCGGCGTGCGTATACGTGTTGTATGGATTCCGGCTGGCCAGATCCGATTTGTAGATAGTCCCGCGATAGCGATTCTCGAGCAGCGCCGCGTACATCGTGCTGGGATCGCACTGCAGCGGCATGTTGCGCTCCAGCCGATTTTCAAAGACACTCGCCACTAGTGCGCGTTCTCCCGGCGCTCCCGTCTCCTTCTCGACAAGCGAGGCGAGCGTTGTAGTCCGATGAACGTTTGAACCCGCCAGGATACGCCAGCGCTTGCGAAACTCGGCCGTCATCATATGACAGAGTTGCTGGGCGCTAGTGTGATGAGTCACCCGATAGGTGGAAGGGAATAAATAGCCTTCCAGACTCGGCGCGGAGCCGTCGAGATCGCGAATATCCGCGGGATCGGCGGCCGCGCGCAAAAAGTCATCGCCTTTCACCCCGCCCAAACTATCGACCAGCGAAGCGATGTCAAAAATATTACTGCCTTCCGGGACTGTTAAATCCTGATAAAAAATCTCGCCGCGGCGGATCTTGTCAAAGACCTGCCAGGGAGTTTGGCGGCCGGCAAATCGATACTCGCCCGCCTGTAGCTTCGCGCGTGGACGGAGGGCGCGGACAGCGAGAAAGATCCAGTCCGCGCGCACGACTCCCTGGCGCGCCAGTTCCTCCGCGATGTCGCGTGAGGACATGCCGTGTCCGATATCGACGAACACAGGCTCCCGGAACCCTTGGTAGGCTCCGAAGTATCGATAGCCAATGATGCCCGCCGCGGCAAGCAGAAGTACGATCAGCAGACTAAGACGTTTGATCAAGCCCGGCTCCGCGATATTCCAAATAGCTCTCCAGTAGCAGCACCGCCGCGAGGCGATCGACCGCCTTTTTTCGTTTTTCAAGCGAGGCGCCGCTCTCGCGCAGTACGCGTTCGGCTTCGACTGAGGTCAGCCGCTCATCCCAAAACACCACCGGCAAGCTCAAATGCTCCTTCAGGCGACCGGCGAATTCGTGCGTATACTCGCTCTGACGGCTCGGCTCGCCGCTCATGTGCAGCGGCTGGCCGATGAGCAATGTTTGAACGCTCCATTGGTCGGCCAGCTCTTTGAGCCTGGCCAGATCCTCGCGAATTCGGGTGCGCTCGAGCGTTTCCAGGCCCTGCGCGGTCCATCCGAGCTCGTCGCTGACGGCGAGGCCGATTCTCTTTTTGCCCACATCCAGTGCCAGTATTCTCCCACTCACGTACTTCGGATTATAATCATGCTAGAGCTGTTTGGCACTCCTCGTTTCCTCGCATCCTTCGCAAAAGACCACGGGTATCGCAACGTCGCTGATTGCGCTGGCGGCCATGGTGGCGCTGCTTTACTACGGCCGGGATTTTTTCGTCACCCTAATTGTGTCCGCGGTATTCGCCTGCATTCTCGATCCGGTAGTCATGCTCGTGATGAAGCTGCGCATTCCACGGCCGGCATCGACCGGGATCGTTATCGGCCTGGCGCTCGTAGCGGTGTATCTGCTCTCACTGATGGCCTGGATGCAAATTTCCAGGATCCGCGAAGATCTCCCGACTTACAGCTCGCGCGTCCTCGAGATCACAACCAAGGTCAACGACAAACTTACCGATCTTGAAAAGAAGACAGTAGCCTCGGTTGTGCCTAAGGCCTTGCAGCAGCAGGAACAACAGATTCAGAAGAAGCCGCAGGAGGCGCAGCAGGCACGCCGCCGCCGCGCCGGTCTTCGGCCCGCGCCCACACCACCGCCAGCTCCGCCCGAAGTGCAGGAAGTGCATGTTCACGCCGATCCTAAGCCGCTGATCGCCACGCTGTACGGCTACGTCGCGGGCTATTTTCACGTTCTCGTCATGGCGTCGTTCGTACCTTTCCTGGTGTACTTCATGCTGAGCTGGCGCGATTACATCGGGCAAGCCGTGCTGCGGCTGTTCCACGACGAAGGCCGCTATATGGCCGGCAAAAGCTGGGATAGCATCGGCGATTCCACGCGCGCTTACGTGCTCGGCAATTTCTTTCTGTGGGTTTCAGTCAGTGTTTTCAGCGGGATCGTTTTTTTCTTTCTTGGCGTTCCGTATTGGCTGATCGTCGCTCCTCTTAGCGCGTTGTTCAGCCTGGTTCCGTATGTCGGTCTGCCGCTCTCGGTCCTGCCGCCTACCCTGGCCGCGCTCGCCATTCCGAACAAATTCAAAATCGTCGTCGCGATTGTGGTGATCACGGCCGCACTGCATATTCTGGCCATGAACTTCCTCTACCCGAAAATTATCGGGCGGCGCGTACACTTGAATCCGTTCGTCGTCACCGTGGCACTGATGTTTTGGGGACTGCTTTGGGGAGGAGTCGGGCTGATCCTCGCGGTTCCCATTACGGCGGGCGTTAAGGCCGTTTGCGATAACGTCGAGCCGCTACACGGCTACGGACGAATTCTGGGCGATCGTTAGCCTCGCGGGGACCGGCGGATCGCTTCCCTCGACCGTCATAGAGAGCGCCTTTTCGATGGCCTCCGTTCGCACGTACGCTAATCCTACTGTTTTTCCGAGCGCCGGAGAATAGACAGCGGACGTGATTTCTGCGACCGCGTTCCCGCCCGCCACTAATTTGCTTCCGGGAGCGGGCGGAGTTGCGCTCTCGATCTCGATGGGCGCCAGATGGCGGTGTACCTGCCCACGCGAGCGGACGCGCTCTACAATTTCTTGACCCAGGTAACAACCTTTATTGAAATGCACAGCGTGCAACTGCTGCGTTTCCTGCGCCAGATTGCGGTCGCTGATGTCTTCGCCATAACGCGGCTTGCCATTTTCCAGCCGCACTAGGCGGGCCTCTTCGTCGGTGGCCTTGGGAATGCGCGCCGCCGTGAGCCGAGCCGCGAGCGTATGCCGCTCCTCCATGGGAACGAAGATGCGGATACCAGACATGCCGGTTTCGGCGACTTGCACCACGAACCCGCTGTCCCATTCGAGCAGGGCACAGCGTTTAGCCGGCGCGCGGATGCCGAGCCCGGCTGCCGCTTCCGCGCTAGCCGGTCCTTCGAGGCCCACCGCCATCCAGCGGCCGGTTTCATCCTCGATCACCGCATCATCCGCGATGATGTACTTGTCCAGATGCGCCGCGAGGCTCGCGGCGGTTTCAGGTTCCGTATCGAGCAGCAGGCTTTCGCCCAGATTGTAAACATACGCATCGGACAGAATCCGGCCCTTCTCGTTCAAGAAGAAGGTGTATAAACCTTCTCCCGCAGCCAGCTCTTGCACATGGTTCGTGCTCATGGCGTGCAGAAGCCGGGCGCGATCTTCGCCGGTCACGCGGATCTTGCCGCGCGCCGATAGATCAATCCAGGCGGACGCCGTTCGTAATCCCTTGTAACCGTTCATAATCCACGCAGCGATAAGGAACGAAGATATGCCGAGATCAGCACTACGATCAATCCCGAAATGGCGATGCCGGTCAGCCGTCTTTTACTCTTGCCCGCGACCGCTACGTCGCCGTATGGCGAGGTCGCCCAAAGAATCGCGGAGGCAAGTATATGGGCCACGAACAGGATCTTGATGCCAAACCAGATCTGATACGTCTGTCCGTGTTTTGGGCCCTCGAACGAGAGAAAATTGTAGAGGCCCGATACCACGATCACTCCCAGCAACGTGTAGAGCGTGGCGCGATAGCGCAACTGCGCGCCCGCCGCGGCCTGCATGCGCAAATCTTCCGGCAGGACGTTGAGCACCGGCGCCAGAACCTGGCGGGCGTAGACCACGCCGCCCAAAAAAAGGATTACCGAGCCGATGTGCAGGTAGCGGAAAAGAATGTGAAGGACGAGATCGGTCACGCTTCGAGTATAGGAGCTAGCAACTGGCGGATGTGGGGCTCAAGTCCGGGAGTACAGGCGTAGGCATTGCCGCCATAGATGGTATTCTTCCCCGCGAAACTTGCAAAACGTCCGCCCGCTTCTTCGATCAGAATTTTGAGCGCCGCAAAATCCCAGGGCTGAGCACTCGGCTCGATCCAAACATCGGCTTGCCCTTGCGCCACGAGCAGCGCATCCAACGCGCCGCCCAGCCCGCGCACTGCCCAAAATTTTCCGACCCAGGGCAGCAGCCGATCCGCCAACGCGCTGACGCCTGTCTTATTAAAACCATTGAACGAGAGCACGGCCTGACTTGGCTCCGTGATGGCGGACACGCGAGCCCGCGCGCCATTCACCCAGGTTCCTCCTCCTTTCGCGGCCCAGCCCAGCAGACCCTGGCGAGGACAATGCGCCGCTCCGGCGACTACTTCGCCATCCTGCTCCAAACCGATCAACACCGCCCACAGCGGAATGCCTCGCACGAAATCGCGGGTGCCGTCAATCGGATCGATAATCCACTTGCGCCCGTTGCGGCATGGCCGGTTGGCTCCTTCTTCGCCGAGTACGCCATCCTCCGGAAACTCGCGAGCGAGCCGCTCCACAATCAGCTTTTCGCAAGCGCGATCGGCGGCAGTGACGGGAGACTCATCCGCTTTGGTCTCCGCGGTCACGCCGCGTCTTTGGTAGTCCAGCGCGAGGGCACCCGCCTCTTGCGCCAGCTCTTTCGCGACTTCTATTTCTTTTTCAAAGGCCATGCCTCCCTCATTATGGCTTCAGCAAGATACGGCATTTTTACGAAACGAAATGGTGCGGGCTGGGAAGAGCATGAGGACTGGCGAGTTTTTGCTCCTGGGCGGCGGTAGCGCGCCAGACGGAGACCGGGAGGATGTGTTCGACCATATGGCGTTTTTCGCCGCGATGGTGTTCGGGGCCGGTGAAGGCGTAGTACTCGGGTGGCACGCCGTCGACGAAATCGAAGAAGCGGCAGACCTGCTCGGGCGGGTGGACGGCACGCTCCGTTTCATGCAATAAGGCTGCGTTGAAGGGAGATATCTGGGTGACGGCGGCTCTATTCTTCGAGCTGACGAGAATCTTCTGGACGACGGTGGGGCGGTCGAAGCGATGACAGGCGGCTTTCCATTTGTTCGCGCTCCAGCTCGTCGAGAGCGACGGAGGCGCGCGCGACGGCGAGCTTGGATTGCGCCGCTTGTTTTTTGGCGCGGTGGAGCGTCGTTTCTGTCGGTGCGGAGTCCCTACGAAGGGGAGGATGTGGACGCCGGAGACATCTCCATCTTCCAGAATTGAACTTCTACGAAGCGGATGGCGTCACGCCGGTGGCCGTTACTGAGAGTCCGGAGCCCTCCAGCCTGCTGTTGGTCATTTCGGTCGTCACCGATCGCTTTCGCCGCACGGCAACGTCGTTTGACAGCTAACATCGTTTGATTTTGGATTCGCCCTTGCCGCTGTCCGCGCCGACGATGGCTAGCTCAGCGCCGGAAGCGCATCTCTGTGAGATACCGCTTACCAAACCTGCGCGCCTGCCAAGTAAACCGGCAAAATCTTTCTTCCATGAGGATGGGCAAGCGCACGTGAGTTACGCTCGCATTGCGAATCGTGGGCTCCCTGCAATGATTTTAAGGCGGACGGCATTGCGCCGGTGCAGATCACAGAAGTCGATAGGCCTGAGCCCTCGAGCATACTACTTTTAAGTGTGGGAGGCCCTTTTGTGTCTTTGTTCAAACGAAAGCGCGCACTCTTCCAATCATGCCAAGACATTGGCAGCTCGGAACGTGAATTTGGGATTTCCTCATAAAACCTTCTGGTACTGAAATGGTTTATAACTATTAATCCTCTGCTCTTCACGAAGTCATTTCACGATTCAACTCACCTCGCGTATGTCAAATCATCGTGAATGTGTAAGATTGGCGCACATTGCTGGGCGGCAGACCAAGAAACCAGAAACCACAGAATTGTATTTGAGTTGAGTTTCATATCTCCTCCCTAGCGCAAATATTATGGCTTTTCGCCTTCTTTGCGCTGATGACTTCTTTCTTGACCGAAGCTTCCCTTGACCAGCCTCGGGTTAATCGCTATGGCGCCCACGAGACCGCAAGCGCAGAGCAAAAGCGAACCAGGCTCGGGAGTTGGTGTGCCTAGAAAACCGTGAACGAACGTGGTTCCGAAGGGATTATAGTTTCCAATAATCTTCCCTTGATCGTTGATGCCCGTAAACTGTTCCGCTGGATCGGGGCCTTCGAATGTAGTAAAGACACCGCCAGTGTCTACGAACAAGAGATCTTTGGGGCCGCTGAACATTCCGCCGATCTGGCCGACGTTATTGATGGCCGCCACACTCGTCTGAAATGGCCCAGGCACTTGGACGGGCGTAAAAACACCGTTGGCATACAAGGAGGCGCCAAGGCTGCTATTGAGGATGATCTGGCCGGCATTATTGATGCCTATCGCTTCGCTATCGTCGGCTCCAGAGACATTGATCGTTTGAAATGTGCCGCTTGAATAGATGAAACCGCTAAAGGTGCCGCCGATGCCGTTGCTATTTAGGGCCCAATAGTATCCCACGATCGTACCGGAATCGTTGATGCCGGTAGCAACTGTAAAGCCGCTCCTCCCAATGGTGTTGGGGTCATCAATGGTCGTGAATGTGGCCCCAGCGTATAGAAATCCATGAACTCCAGAGTAAGAGCCTACTATTTGGCCAACACTGTTGATTGCGAATGGTTCTGTAAGTTGTGGTTCTGGAAGTGTCGTGTCCGGAAAATCAAAATTTGTAAAAGCGCCGTTGGCGTAGATAAATCCATGTGTGGGGAGTGTGGGGAGGGATCCACGACTAAAGTTGACGCTGCCCACAATCTGATCGCTGCCGTTTATGCCGTACGCTCGTGTAAAGTAACTCCCCGGCTCGTCAATTGGCACGTATGTGTAAGGGTCAGCGCGCATCGCTGGGCAGCAGGCCAACAACGCTGCGGCCACCGGCATTACATTTGAGCGAGGTTTCATGTGTTCCTCTCTTCTAGATCTTACAATCTTTGAGCGTTCTGGTCGGTCCCCGAATTTATCTGCTGCTGTTTAGGTTTCCGGAACACTCGCAACACTGGTCTGATAAGAAGGTGTGCGTGTGTTCGTTTCGCGCTTGCGCAGAACCAGCCTCTTTGTGCCTGCGCTTTACCGAGTCAGTTCGCCTTGGCGAATATCACGGTCTCGCACGATGCTTCTATCCGCCAGGACATTGGGGATACGATCCTCATTAATTCAGAGATTAAGAAAAGCAATTTCGCCGATTTCCAAAGGGGGGCGGATCGCATCAGATTCGTAGAGAAGGATGTTTACAAAGCCGTTCCACGTTTGAAAGTAGAGTTAGACGGCCGAAGTGCGAATAGCGTGGTAACTGAAAGTTAGCCACCTGAGACGTCGCCCATCACAGCTCTCATTCATATTGAGATCCGATTGCTCGATCAACTGATTCGGCGTAGAACTACGAATCCCGGCACAGGCGACTCGCTGTCAAGTTACATCGTCAAGATCGCCCAATTGGGCGGTTATCTTGCACGCTCGGGTGACTCCCACCGGGCACGACGGTCATCTGGAGAGGTTTGTCGCGCCTGGTTGATATCGAATTCAGATTCACACTGCGTAATCTGCTTGTGGGTAATTGAAAGCCGGCGGACAGCGGCATGATGGACGCTTACCCTGAAACGGTTCTCGCGCTTTAAACACTATCCAATCGAAGTCATTCGAAATCGGAGGTGCGTCGTGCGCCGAGCGTTTTTTATTGCCGCCTTCGTAGTTGTCGTCGTGATATCCGCGGCGCCCGCCGCCGCGAGCGGGCCCAATGAGATCTACAACTTTTCGAGCAACCAATGTCTTCAACCGGTCAACGGATCGACCGAACAGGGCAGCGCGATTGTCCAGGAGCCGTGCAACGGCGGCGCCGCTCAGAAATGGATGGGGGTCTCTGCCGGCCACAATATTTTCCACTACGTGAACGTCCTCAGTGGATTGTGTCTTGACGCCCGCGGTTCGGCGAAGAATGGAACGCCCGTCCAGCAGTGGACGTGCAACAAAATCAGCAACGAGAACTGGCAACCCGGAGAAGATATCGCGGACGACATTCCACCGTTGTTCTCGCGGGTCTCCGGTACCAACAGTTACTGCCTCGATATACCAGGGGCGCAAAAGAGCGCCGGGCTCGCGATGCAGATCTACCGCTGCAACGGGACCGAGGCGCAGCAATGGTGGATCGCTCCATCGCCGTCAAACAAACTCATCACGAAAGGAACTTGAAATAAAATGTACAATCCCCGACATAGGACGCTGCCGCTAATCGCAGCGATCGCAACCGCCTCCGTTTTGGCGGTAGCACAGCCAGCCCGGGCAGAAGACGCCATTGTTAGGCTTGTCAGCTCGTCGAGCGGCAAGTGCCTCCAGCCTCTCAACGGCTCTCATAACCAGGGGGACGCAATCGTTCAGGTAACATGCAACGGCGGCGCTGCTCAGCAATGGACAGTCCACTCGGTCTCCTCCACGAAGGTTCATCTGATCAACAGGGCCAGCCATTTCTGTCTCGATGCCCGAGGCAAGGCCGTCAACGGAACGCCGATCCAGCAGTGGACGTGCAACAGCATCAGCAACGAGAACTGGGGATTCGGCATCACCAACAATTTGTTGGCGTCGGCAGTCTCCAACACCTGGAGTCACTGCATCGCCACACCAGGAAACCAGGATGGACTAGCGATGGAACTGCGGTCTTGCAGCAATGACAACTCACAACACTGGACCCGGCCTCCCGGTTGATGCAGGCTTGGCAGCGGCCGTTCGGCACGAAATATTCAGAGGTACGGTATTTATCCAACGCGCGTCCTAACAGCAGAGGAGCATATGAGACATCTTGCTCTACTGCTTGGTTTCGTTTTTACTGTTTTCCAGTTACCCGCGCTCGGCAGTCCACCTCAGGCCAGCACATCCAACAGCACGAGTTCCCGTTCAGCGGGTCCAAGAGAGGATGTGTCCACCTGGGCCGGGAAAATGCTGGACGAAACCAACCGCGCCCGGATTGAAATTAAAGACAAAAACGGGCAGCGTGCTACGGAGGATGTCAATCGGGCACAAGCGGACCTCGAACACGTTCAGGCAGAAGCTGATGGGCGCACGCTGGTGCCGGTGTACCAGGAATTTGTGAGCATCTCGTTTCTTACTCCTGTCCGCGCGGAGCAGAATGCAAGAGCAGCCGCTTCTCACGGCCAATCTTCGGTTCCGGCAACGCCGGCCACTGTACACGAGGTCGCGGGAAGTTACACAAATGTCGTGGTCGACACAACGGTGGCCAGGGACAATCTTTCGATCGCAAAAGCGGCTTTGGCTCGCGGTGACCTGAAAATGGCGGATGCCGCACTGGCGGATGTTCAGGAAGGAGTCAAGATTCAGGCCAGCGAATCAGACATGCCGCTTGCACGCGCGCGCGAAAACCTGATACTCGCCCGGTCCGCCGCTCGCCGGAGGGATTACAAAGAAGCTCAGTCGGCCCTCAAAGCCGCATCCAAATCACTTGCCACATACGCGCAGAGCGGCGGGGTACATTCCGCGGCTGCCAATGCTCTTCAACAACAAATCGATGCTTATGTCGAGAAAATTCAGCAGAACCATTCCGAAGCGGAAGCGAAAATAAACGAGTGGTGGAACAGTACGGCCGACTGGACGCCGTATCGGTAAGGGACCGCGCCAGTATTACGTCGTGGCCCGGTGTGCGTCGAAGGTGCGGGGTTTCCCGTTGCCCATTCCGCCTTCCATTGTCACCGTGAAGTGGATGGCGTCACCGTCCAGTTTTCCCTTGTAATTCTGCTTGATCTGGTTGCCGTTGAATTCACGCACGACCGTGAACGACACGTTGTCTCCGTCGATCTTGCCGTCGCTGATGTCGGTGTCGCCGTTGCGGCCGCTGACGGTACCGGTCAACTTGTCGCCATCCGCTTTCAGGTTCATGTTCACCGTCATGGCGTTGCCATTCCGGCCTTGCATCTCGGCAGTCCACTTGCCCGTCGCGTCGGCTGCCCATAGGGCGACCAGGGCCACCGAACTTGCCAAAATCAGTCTAGAAATACTTTTCATCTGCTTTCGTCTCCATTCAGGGAGGTCTAGTACGCTCATTAAGACTGTGTGGTAGTATCCCCACGTTACCTGCCTCCACGTAAAGAGGTGTAAAGGGCTTCAAAACGTGATTTGCCACACGTTTAAGATAGTGTTTGACAGGCAGAATCCCAGGAGCTAGCCTGAAACTTCATTAGAGTCAGGGTAATCCTGGGGTACTAAGGCGGCCTCGCCGGAGACTATCTCTGAGGAGAGCTTCTGAAGGACAGATGGACAAACAGTTTTTTGTTGTCGAGCTAGCGCATTCCGCAAACGGCCAATTCAAACGGATCCAGGTCAGTTACAAGACGCTTGCCTGTGTTGCAGGCGCGTTTGTAGTGCTTGCCGCCGTGACATTGGGCGCGTGCTCGAGCTACTTGCGGATGTTCTGGAAGGTATCGAATTATAACCAGCTGCGGGCGGATTTCGACCACCTGCGAGGCCGGTACCAGAAGCTGCAACAAGTTTCCCGCCAGCATACGCAGCAGATGGCTTCGCTTGAAACGCTGGCGTCGGAAGTATCGGTCGCCTATGGCATCAGCCCGCCGGTTTCGCCCGATCTCGCGCCGATGGACGACGATAATTTGACCTCGTTCAGCACGAAAGAGTCGATCGAGGAATACAATTTTTTGAAGGCGGCCAATTTTTCGCGCATTTTCCACAACTACGCGCATCAATGGCAGTCGCATTCGCAGCCGAACCTCTGGCCGGTTGTCGGGTTGCTTCGCAGTTCTTTCGGCCGGCGCTCCGATCCTTTTTCGGGCGAGGGCGCATTTCACACCGGCATCGATATCGCGGTGCCGTCGGGCACGCCCGTCCATGTAACCGGGGATGGCGTTGTCGAGGCCGCGGGGTGGCGGGGCGGCTACGGTAAGCTCGTGATCGTCGATCACGGTAATGGGCTGGAAACTTGTTATGCCCACCTTTCGCAATTGCTGGTGGTGCCCGGCCAGGAAGTGCGCAGGAACGAAACGATTGCCCTAACGGGCACCACCGGCCACACCACGGGACCGCACATTCATTACGAAGTGCGCGTGGCGGGAACGGCGGTAAATCCGTATCGGTATCTTGGCACGCCCGCGCCGAAACCGGAAGTTGCTTCGGCGAGCAAATCCATCCATAACGATCTTGGTTTGTAGGCCGGTTTAAGCTTAAAGAGTGAGCACGCGCATGACCCGGCGCGCCATGCTGGTGTTGCTGCCGGCTTCTCTGGCAGCCCAAACCAGGGGCCGTTCGACCAAACCTAAACCCAGAGCCAGACCCCTTCCGAGCGTGGGCGAATTTGTCCGTTTTGCGGACCCGTCGACCGAAACTCCGGTAGTGCGCCTTACCAGCCTCGCCAGCTCGAGCCTTCTGCCGGCGCCCTCAAATCGATTCGTGTCGGTGAAGGAGCGATTCCTGCTGTTTTCTTCCGATCGTACCGGCAAGTTTGCGCCCTTCAAAGTCGATTTGCGCTCGGGCCTGCTGCACCAAATCGCCGAGACGTCGAATCTTTCTCCCTTGTCGCTTTCTCTCGCTCCCCACGAGCGATCGCTGTATTTCATCGACGCCGGTGAGCTGAAAGAAGCCGATCTCACGCGGCCCAAAGTGGAAACGCTGGCCGATACTGTTGCGAGCTTTAGCGCAGGGCCGGCGGGTTCCGGTGTATTCGCGGTGCGGGGCGGCAAGCTTCAGCATGTGAATGGCCGCGAGATCACAACGCTAGCCGAAGATGTGTCGGATGAATGCCTGGCCCGGCCGGGGGCCGAAGCGGGTTGCCTGTTTGTGCGGCACCAGGCGGACGGGATGCGCGAATTCTGGTGCGCGTCTCTCAATGCCCGACCCGTGCTGCTGGCGGGCGGCCGTATTTCCGATCCGTATTGGACGCCGCAAGGTCAATCGATTATTTTTCTGCGGGATGTTTCGAGAGGCGATACGCTTTTCTCGGAAATCCATGAGGTTCCGGCTTCGGGCGGAGCGGAAAGCCTGGTCACGCCCACGAGTCAGTTTGCGGCCTTCTCGCCGAATGGCGATGGTTCCGTTTTCGTGGGAGCGAGCCGCAGCAAAGCGCAGCCGGACGTGATGCTGCTGCTACGCTCCGGCCATAGCGAGATGACTCTCTGCGAACACCGTGCGAGCCAACCGGCTCAGGTATGCCCGGTGTTCTCGCCCGACGCGAGGAGAGTGTACTTCCAGAGCGATCGGCAGGGAAAACCCGCGATCTATTCCGTTAACGTCGAGTTGTTAGTGGAACCGCTGCTCAACTCGTAATCCGGATTTTGCCAATCCCGCCGGTCACTTCGAGGTGGACGTTTACCTTGGCTTTGTCGTAGAGATCGTTTTCCCAGTGATCGCCATGTTTATCGAGACCCGATACCTCAATCTTGCCGAGTCCGCCGTGCGCCTCCGCCCATATGCCGGTGTCCTGCGGCAATTGGACGCTTACCTCGCCGACGCCGCCGGAAATTTTCACGTCGTAATCGCGCGTGGGCTTGCCGCGCAGGTCCAAATCTACTTTGCCCGCGCCGATGTGGACTTCCACATGGCGAAGGTGCAGGGAGCCCAGGTCCAATTGCGCTTTTCCGGCGCCACAATTTAAGGCGAGGTCGAGCAGCAGCCGATCGTTGAATTGCAGATCCCATGAGTAGCGCTGGTCGCCGTGCATGCGCACGTGCTCCGGCTGGCGAATAGTGATGGTGGCATCGGAACCGTTGATCGAACTTTTGACCAGCGGTTTCCAAGCATCGACATTGTATTCGAAGCGGCCTTGTAGGATTTTCGAAGCGCCGCCGCGCAGCGTCATTTCGCCGGCGCCCATGTCGAGTTCGACATTGGCGCGCTCTACGCCATCACCGCCGATTTCAATCGGGTCGTCGCGCGTGGGGCCGGTGGCGCGGGTCTCCACATCGCAAGCGGTGAGCAGGATTGCGGCTAACGCAACCATGCCGATTCGAACGCGGGGCAGACTCATATAACCTCTCCACACAGCCTACGAAACGCCGGATGACTTTGTTCCGCATTATCATATACGCTAACCATTACCCTAACTATGTCAGCCCGCTGCTTGTTGCCTCTTCTAGCGCTCGCCGTCAATCCGCTCCGGCCGGCGGCTCTTCCCAGCGCCTCCTGTGCACAGCGAGTTCCGCTCACGCTTCGCCTGGGGCAGGGCATTCCTCTGCCGCGCTCGTTCAGCAATCCCACTGATTCCGCCGTCATTTTCAGTTTCCGAATGGAAGCGAATCCGCTATTTGGACCGGCGCATACGGTGGGCGATTCCATACGCGTCGATTCCCATAACGGCCTGACGCTTTCCGAAGCGCTCGTCTATCCGACGCATCTCCGTACTCCGCTCGGCGGAGCGCGCGTGGTGATCTCAGCTTTGACGGATCGAACCGGTAATACGGTGGTGGGAACCTGCGACTACATGCTCTCGCTGGTCGCGCCGCCTGGAAAACAGATTGGAATTAGCATTCTGCAAACTCGCTGGCTGATTCAAGTGCCGGTTCATCTGTGCGCGATCGAAGGCAGTCCCGCGGCATCGACTGCCAGCGCCATGCTGAAACTGTTGGACCATGTGAACGACGATATCTGGTACCCGGGCGCGCAGATTGCGTTTTCAAGCGCCATCGAGACAGGCATTCCGGTAATCGCCGACCCGTCGCCAAACGACGGCAGCGCGAAAGGCGACCTGGCGGTCGCGTTTCTTTCGGGGGAGCCGATCACGGCTGCAGCCGCTTGCGAAGCAGCCTGGGCAGCGCAGTTTCCCGGGAACAAAGGCTTTCCTGTCGTGACGGCGCGCAAGTTCATCAATTCCGGACTGACGTTGGGAGTCACGCCGGGCCCTGATACCGGGCTGATGGTTGCAAGCGCGAAGGCGGGAAGCGGCAAACGCGGCGACGACCTTTGCGGATTTCCGCTGCATGTGCGGGCCGATGATATTGTGAACGCGCAGCGCCAGCCTTTCAGCGTGGTTGTGGATTCCAGTTTCGTGACAGGTTCATCGGACCCCGCCAGAAATCTTGCGCATGAACTGGGCCATAATTTGTTTCTCGGGCATGGCAACGGTCTGGATGATAATCACGACGGAAAAGGGGCCGGGCTGCGCGGCCCGCTTCGGTACGACGAATATTGCGATCCGGGCTGGATGATCCCGCCGAATTTTGAAGAGCTTGCGGAGGACAAGAACGTGGTATTTAAAAGCTGTGCAGAAAACGGCAGCCTGATGTTTCCATCGGCCTCGTGTCCGAATCTGCAGCCGCTGCAAGTGGAGACGGCGCGCGGCGTGGCTTTCGTGATGCCCGGGGCCAAGGACGGCACGCCGCAACTGGTCAACTCCCAGTAGGGACGATGCTGGCTTTTTCGACCATCAGAATCACCGTGCGTTCGGGTGCGCGCGTGCGATGGCGGGTCTTCTTCGGAACTAAGAACCCTTGGCGGGGCCGAAGCTCAACGGTTTGGTCTTCGAGATCGATCAAGAGACGTCCTTCGACCACGTAGAAGAATTCGTCCTCCTCTTCGTGCTGGTGCCAGTGATACTCGCCTTCGATCACGCCCACGCGGACGACCGAATCGTTCACCGCGCATAGGGTTTCGTTGTACCACTTGTAGGTGCAGGTTTCGGCAAGCGCGGCGACGTCGATTAGTTCCAGCGGGCCGTAACGCGCGTCGAGGCGCGTTTCGTAGGGGTAAGTTTGTGGATCGCCCATATGGCTGTCTATATCTCATGTTGTCATGGGATTGGCGCATACGCTCACACCGTACATACTTGGCCATGAGAACTAACAATCAGGTATTGTGAACCGTAAACTCAGGTGTAGCTCACTACGGGCAGTGGAGATGGCCTGCTGTCAGCCAACAGGCACACCAATCTCCAAATCCCCAGCAAATCGTGCCCACAAAGCCTGCCGCCGCAATGAAAAGATTCTGAACCGTTAGACCCCTGGAGTTGATTCTGAGGGCAGCAACAATATCTTCCAGTTTCCTGGCAATCTGATCAACCTTTGGCAGTTCAGAAAAGTTTTGATCTTTTTTAGCAATGTTTTGGCGTTCGTCGTAAAGTTCGAGTCCGTAGTCGGGCCTGACGAAAAGGGCAAAGAAGGCGATAGCTGTTCCTATTGCCCCTCCCCGGCCGCCATCGGCGGGGGAACCCTGATGCGCGGCCCAAAAAACACCGCCGACCGAGAATCCGCACGATACCGCCGCGACGACTCCATACCCCCACGGGTGGGGAATCTTTTCTAAGCCCCACATAGTATTCAGACCAAACTTAGTGCGTCAGCTAAAGCTCTTCGAAGCATGTCAGGACGGTTGTGGTCGCTCCAAAACAGTAACGCGACTGCTCTCTTAGCTGCAAGATTGCGGTGATAACAGCCCCGCAGCGCGCCTTTGCGAACGAAATAGTAATCGGGAATCCTTTTGAAGGACTCTCGAACTAGGCCGAGATGGAAAGCTGGATCGTCCTTCCTGTCCTCGAAGGCATCCAATTTTTTTTCGAAACTCTTAAACGATCGCAGCCTTTTTAGATTTCTCTGGGCAACGCGATCCGAATCTGTAGGCAGGTTGATTGCCTGAATGATTTCGGCTTCGTAAGCGTCTTTAGCTTTGGTGAACGAAGGAGCTCGCCAAATGGTCCAACCCATTTACTTTCGATTGGAAAGCTCTTTCACCCTCGCTATGGCCCGTACTTCCAATTCGTCCAGGCGGCGTTCTCGGTCTGCTCGTTCTTGCCGGAAAACGTCAGAAGAAATCAAAGCCAATTTGTTCTTGGCAAGAAGCGTCTCGTAAGTGGAAAGCACCTCTCGCAGAGAAGGATTCGCGGATGCTGAAAATGGATTCTTCAGTTTCGGAATGTCGTTCGTCATAACAACTGCCTCATCACCCAAATCCTGCCCGCGTTCAACACATTCCCGGCTGCCTGCGCTAGCCTTCATCGTTCGCTCTCTAACTCGCTGTGCCATTGAGAGTCAACGTTCTTGCTAGCTATGCACATCTTCAGTATAGTGCTGAACCTAAGTAGCTTATCGCTCAGAAGGTACCAGATTCCTCGAATTGTGTCTGCACTCCGGCGAATATCGTCGGGCGGAAAATTCCAAACTTCGTACGAAGCTTACTTTGAGTCTCGGGGGACTCGGTTGGGATAAGCGGGATTAGGGCTGCAGAATCAATGATATGCGTTTTTTAAGTTGTTGTGAACGCCGAATTTGACGAGTCGAGAACTAATGCTCTTACAGCTTCGTCTCGCTCTCGCGTCATTCCGCCGGTACGGCGAACTCCGCCAGCTTGTCGCGGATCGATTGCGGCGCGTCGGCGACGACCTCGCAATAGGTATCTTCATACCGCTTGGAAACAATGGCGGCACGATCGTGCAATAGATGCAGCGCGCGACCTTCGGCCAGCGGTAAACGAAAACGCTGGCGGGCTACCGGATCTTGCACCAGCCGCTCATCGATCAGCTTCAGAAGCTCCGGGACGCCCTCGCCGGACTGCCCGGATACGAGTGCGGCCGCGGTTTCATTGAGCCGCGCGCTGCCGCCCAGCAGGCGATGCGTGTGCGCGGCCAGGTCCTGATGCCGCTCGCCTTCCGGCAATCGATCGCTCTTATTGAAAACCAGAATTTGCGGAGTCGTCTCCGCGCCGATTTCGGCTAGCACCTTCAACACGTGCGCGGTGTGTTCGGCGGCGACAGGCGAAGTCACATCCACGACGTGCAGCAGCAAAGCGGCGGCGGTGACTTCCTCCAAAGTGGCGCGAAAGGCATCTACCAAGGTGGTCGGCAGGTTGCGAATGAAACCTACCGTGTCGCTGATCAGCACCTGCCGGCGCGAGGGCAGCCGTATTTGCCGCACGATGGGATCGAGGGTCGCAAATAGCCGCGCATCCGCGAGCACGCCCGCTCCGGTTAGGCGATTGAACAACGTCGATTTGCCGGCATTAGTGTAGCCGACCAGGCTGACGGTGGAGAGCGGAATGGCCTGGCGCTGCGAGCGCTGGACGCCGCGCGTGGCGCGCACGCGCTCAATCTCGCTTTTGAGTTTTGCGATGCGGCTGCCAATGCGCCGGCGATCGGTCTCGAGTTGCGTTTCGCCCGGTCCGCGGGTGCCGATGCCGCCGCCCAGGCGCGACATCTGCGTTCCCCGTCCGGTCAGCCTGGGCAGTAAATAGTTGAGCTGCGCGAGCTCCACCTGAAGCTTGCCTTCGCTGGTGCGCGCACGGGCGGCAAAAATATCCAGAATGAGCTGGGTGCGGTCCAGAATCTTGATTTGCAAGCGCCGCTGCAAATTGCGCAGTTGCGTGGGGGTGAGCTCCTGGTCGAAGACAACGGCTTCGATCTCCTCGGCTTCGATGCGCGCCCGGAGTTCTTCCACCTTACCGGAGCCGAGCAGGGTAGCTGCATTGAGCGAAGGCCGGGTCTGGGTAACAAGGCCCACGACTTCCGCTCCGGCGCTCTCGGCGAGGGCGGCTAATTCTTCCAACGGTTCTTCCGGATCGGACCGCTCGTCGATTGCGAGCCGCGACGCGCGGCTTCGGGTATTCAGCTCGGCCTTCAACTCAACCCCAACCAGCAGCGTTCGCTCGGCTGGCCCGCGCACTATGCGCTGCTTTCTTCCTGCCCGGACGCCGCCACCAGAGGAACGCCGGGAGTACTCGAGGAGCCCGCGGAATGCGCAGCGACGGCGTGCATGGGCTTGGACACCACAACGGTGGAGATGGCGTGCTTAAAGATGAGTTGCTCCTGGTTGTTTGTTTCGAGAACCACCGAGTACTTGTCGAAACTCTTGATGCGGCCGGATAGCTTGACACCGCTCATCAGGTAAATGGTCAGGAAGGTCTTGTCTTTCCTGGCGTTATTGAGGAACGCTTCTTGAATGTTTTGCGCAGGCTTTTCCACGTCTGATTCCTTGTTTTTTGGCAGCGCTCAGCGCCCTGAAAGGGCGTACATGACTTTCAGATGCAATCCCCAAGTATTTCTATAGTACTTGGACTGATTTCGGAGGAGTGTGTTACCTGGTTGAATTCGCCAGGAGTTTAATCCAGCCGTTCGGGCTCGATGGCGGGCGATTCGCCCGCGGCTTTCTTTTCCCAGTACTTGCGGACCCAGGCTTCCCAACTTTTGCCGGCTGCGGTATCGCGGCCGGTGAAAGCCAACGCCGCGATATCGGAGTACTTCACGCTCAGCCGTGGCGCGCCGCTCGCCGGCAGGATGCGCACCAGCGAATCGCCGAGGGTTGAAGCCGCACGCCGGTCATAGACATAGCCTTCCAGGACACTCCCGTCCTTGCAGGTAATTGTCACGTCGCCGCGATACTCGAACGCCTTTTCGAGCGCGGTCCGCAACTCTTCTTCGTTTGCGAGCGACGGGATGAGGCCTTGCAGACGCTCATGCTCGAAACCGGGCGAGACTTCGAGGGCGTCCGGGTTCACAGGCGCGTTATTCACTCGATTTGCACCAGAGGATTGTAGGAATGCACCGGTTTCGGCGGTTCGGCCAGCATGTCGAGCGCTTCACGATCCGGGTATCGATTGAATACGTACGCCTTCGCCATGGCGAGAAAGCCGCGCAGGGAGCCGAAAGCGTAATCCACGCCCGACGCTTCGTATCCGCTATGGACCATGCAGTTGGCGCATTTGGAGTTTCCCGACTCGGTGCCGTACTGCGCCCATTCCGTCTCGGCCATCAGCTCGGCGAAAGTGTCGGCATAGCCATCCTGCAGCAGGTAACATGGCTTCTGCCAGCCAAAGACGTTATAGGTCGGCATGCCCCACGGCGTGCAGGAGAAATTTCTTTTGCCCATCAGGAACTCGCCAAACAGCGGAGACATGTTGAAGTTCCAGGAACTCTTACGGTTGGCGAGAATGGCCCGGAAGAGCCGGCGGGTGCGCGCCCTGCCGAGGAAATGCTGCTGATCGGGCGCTTTGTCGTAGGAATAGCCGGGGGAAAGCATCATGCCCTCGACGCCCAGGCTTGTCATCTCGTCGAAGAAACGGCGGACACTGTTGGGGTCGGCGCCGTCGAAAAGAGTCGTGTTTGTGGTGACGCGGAAACCGCGCGCGAGGGCCGCCTTGATGCCGCGAACGGCTATATCGTAGCCGCCTTCCCGGCACACTGAAAAATCGTGATGGTCTCGCTCGCCGTCCATGTGTACGGAGAAGCTGAAGTACTTGCTGGGCTTGAAGAGATCGATCTTTTCTTCGAGCAGCAGCGCGTTGGTGCAGAGATAAATGTATTTCTTGCGCTCGATGAGACCGGCGACAATTTCGCCAATTTGCGGGTGCATGAGGGGTTCGCCACCCGGTATGGCCACGGTGGGAGCGCCGCATTCCTCTACGGCCTGGAAGCATTGTTCCGGGGTGAGCTGGCTTTTTAAGACATGGGCCGGATATTGGATTTTGCCGCAGCCCGCGCAGGCCAAATTGCAGCGAAACAGGGGCTCGAGCATGAGCACCAGCGGATAGCGCTTTCGTCCAGTCAGCTTTTGCTTCAGGACGTAGGACGCGGTCGTCCACATTTGCGAGGCGGGAACACTCATAAGAATGAATCGGAAAGCATTAACAACAAAGCCTAGAAGCCTTGTAATCCATGATAGCAAGCCGGGGCTACTACCGATACGTGGCGGACACCTGGTCCGATTCGGACCAGCGAACTTGAACGCGCGGCCCCTCTAGAGGAAACTAATGAGGTATGCAAGAGCCTGCCCACGTCGTCATCTTGCTAGGGCCACCTGGCGCGGGAAAGGGAACCCAATCCGCGCGGCTTTCGGCCGCATTGGGAATTCCCGCTATTTCGACGGGAGAGATACTGCGATCGGAATGCCAGTCGGGATCAGATCTCGGGCGCGAAGTGGAAGCAGTGCTCGCGCGCGGCGAACTGGTGGACGATCTGATCATGAACGAGCTGGTGACTCGCCGCTTACGCGAGCCGGATTGCGCCCGCGGGTGCATTCTGGATGGCTATCCGCGAACCATTGCGCAAGCGCGCTATTTGGAGAATTTGAATTTCGCCGAGCCGCGCATTTTCGATTTTATTGTGTCGGCGCGAGACGTAATCTCCCGCCTGGGCGACCGTAAATACTGCCCGGGATGCGGACAGACTTTCAGCGCTTCGCAGGTCTGCAGCCAGGACGGATTGCCGCTCGTCCAACGCGAAGACGACAAGCCCGCCGTAATACGCGAGCGCCTGCGGGTCTACCGCCGCAATATGGACAAGCTGGTTCGCTTCTATCGCGCGAAAGACTATCATCCGATTCATGCGACTCGGGCGCCCGACATGGTGTTTCAGGAATTACTCCGGCTGCTCGATACCGGGCGGCCCATGCGCAATTCGATGCTCACGCGCTCGGGCGCATACGCTTAGAAATTACTCACAATTATCTGATCAGACCAAAGACAGCGATGCTGTTAGTCGTGCCAACGATTACTCGTCCATCGGCGATGGTGGGAGTGATGTATTTGTTGCCCGGGCCGAATTGGTCGCGAACGCCGGCTTGGTTACTGTTGTAGAACTCCATCGCGAGATTCGCGGCATCGTAGGCGTGAAGGACAGCGGGATTGACGTTTTCGACCGCCCAGACAATCGCGTCAGTGGTCCCGTTAGCTGAAATTGCTGGTGTCGTGCCGGGATACGCGAAAAAATTGTCAGAGGTCGATGCGGGCTGAGATTGCAGGACGGCGGCATTCACGTTGAACGCGCGAATGCGATCTCCGACGGCGCCATAATACACAGTTCCGTTGAACCATGCGGGGGAGGTAAACACCGCTCCGCCCAAGGCTCCAGGGAGTTCTTGGTACAGCGCGTTATCGTTCTGTGGGTTGAATTTACCCAGGTTTGCCCGGTTAAACACGTAAAGACGCCCATCTTTGCCGGCGCCCGTTCCAAGCTGAACGATTTGTCCGGCAGCGTTCTTTAAATCCGGGAGTAACATCACGCCACCCGATCCGAGATCCTGATCTTGCGCGGATTCAGTAACCGTGTTGCTCATGGTCCAGTAGTCTTCCGGAATCAATTGATTGTTGAGAGCGCTTAGCTTGACGAACGCATTTCCAAAATCAGCTCGATCGGGAAAACTATTGGCATCGAGACTTGTGTCGAACGTACCATTCGAAACGGCAACAAAGATCCGGCCAGTTATGGAATCGCCGGCGATGCCGCCGCCAGCGTTCCAAAGCGCAGCTTCACTTCCGTTCGGAGCGAAGTTGAATACGCTCAGTTGCTTCAGGGTCAATCGATCGTAGCCGATCAACCAGCCTGTGTAGGGGCGGAAATCGCAATGCGAGCCCCATCCTGTGTACACCACTCCGTTGAGCAGAAGCAAGCTCGGGCGGCTTTTATATTGCTTTGGATCGAAGACGACCTGGCCATTGACGCTGTTGTCGCCAACGCCCGGATATGCCGCCGCGATTTCCATAGGGCCAGCGAATTCCTCCTGTCCCGTCGTGACGTCGAGGGCATGTAAGCGATGGTGATAGTTACCGCTGGTATCTTTGCTCATGGCTAACATGTAAATTGTCCCGTGAGGTCCGGCGGCAAGGTCAATGACGGGTGTGGCGGTAATTCCGATTTCCGGAGTAACCTGTCCGCAACCTCTGTCATCGGAGGGAGTTTCTCCGGAAGCCAGTAAAGTTACTCGCCATAGGACCGCGCCACTTACTGCATCGATGGCGTAGACGGAATCGTGCTCGGTCTCGGCATAGACGACAGAATGGACGTCTTGACCAGCAAAAATCAAGCGTGAGACATATAAAGGCTGCGCGTCTACCCTGCCGTCGACAGGAACAGAAAAGAGTTTTCCGAAGGAGGAGGAGTTCACGTTGGCGCGGGTCAGGGTTGTTTCGGTTAAATTCTGGCCAGTTCGCGCGAGGTCGTTGTGATATGTCAGTACGTTCGTATTGGTCTGGGGAGGGGCGGGTGGCAGTGCGACCGGTCCAATCTGGGCTTGGCGGGAGGAAGAAGGGCCTCCGCAGCCGGCGCTCAGTAGCAAGGCCGTAAGTGGCAGCACCCGACTGAATCGCAGTATGTGAACGCAGGTCATGAATAACCCAATCCATACCCGGTTTCAAAAAGTCGTTGATACCCTGGGTCGCCGATGTGCAGGCTCGAGGAAGCGGCTTTCGGCCAGGAAAAAGAGAGCTTGCCGGTTGGCTTGTAGGCGCCGAACAACACGTCCGCGACGCCGGCCCCTTCGCTGCCCGGCAACCAAGCGGCCAGAATTGCGTCGGCATGCGGAAGCAGATCATCGATCGGAAGCGGCCTGCCGGAAATGAGAACGACAACGACGCGCATACCGGCCGCTTTCATTCGCGCGGCAATCGCGATATCGGCAGCATCTACGCGCAGCTCTTGCCGGTCGCCCATCATCTCCGCGTAAGGCGTTTCCCCAATCACCGCGATCCCGATGGCGGTGCGATCGCCGCCGCCGCCATCCGGCGAAAATGTAACTTTGGTAGCTGACGGCGCGGCTAATCGAATGGCCGTCAAAATAGAAGTTCCGGTGGTCACTAAGCCGCTCTTGCCTTGCCAGTAGACCGTCCAGCCGCCGCATTGGTTGCCGATATTGTCAGCCGAACCTCCGGCAACGTGTACGGCCTGCGTGTTCTTGCGAAGCGGCAGCACGCCGCCGTCGTTCTTAAGCAGCACGAGCGACTGCCGGACACACTCGCGCGCCACGGCCCGATGTTCGGGGGAGCCAAAGCGCTTCAGCAAATTGCGATCGGCTAACTGAGATCGATTGCTGTCGGTGAGACGCATCGCGATTTTCACGCGCAAGATACGGAGCACCGCATCGTCGATGCGAGAGAGCGCCACCGCGCGTTCCTTCACCAGCTCGCCAAGATCTCGCATAAACTCCGGATACTTGTCCGGAATCATCACCATGTCCATACCGGCGTTAATAGACGTCCGGATCTGGTCTTTATAAGTGCCGGGAAGCTGGTTGATGGCGGCATAGTCTGAGATGAGAAAGCCCTCGAACCCCAGCTCCTTTTTCAGCAAATTAGTTAAAAGCCGCCTGCTGCCGGAACAATGCACTCCGTTCCAACTGCTGTAGGAGGGCATGATGGTGGCCACGCCAGCGCGTATAGCGGTGACGTAACCAGGCAGATGAACGCGCCGCAGAGTACTTAGAGTGACGCGCGTATCGCCTTGATCTAAACCGCGCTTGCCGGTCCCATACTTGGTGCCGCCGTCCCCGACAAAGTGTTTGGCGCACGCGGCGACCGCGAGCGGATCAGCCAGAGATTCGCGCTGCAAGCCTTTGACGGCAGCCGCGCCGAGCGCCGCAACGATGGCCGGATCTTCGCTGAATCCTTCATAGGTGCGGCCCCAACGAATGTCCTGCGGAACTGCAACGCATGGCGCGAACGCCCAATTCATGCCGGTGGCGCGCACTTCTTCCGACGTGATGCGGGCCGCTCTCTCTACCAGCTCCGCGTTGCGCGTGCAGCCGAGCGCGATATTGTGGGGAAAGATCGTCGCGCCGATCACGTTGTTGTGGCCGTGCACCGCGTCGACCCCGTACAACAGGGGAATGCGTAAACGCGAGCGCAGCGCTTGCGATTGAAAGCGGTCGTACAGGTCCGCCCAGGAGATCGCGTCATTGCCGTTTTTGGGATCGGAATCGCCGCCGCTGAGCACCGATCCGAACGCGTATTTGGCGACGTCCTCGGGATTCCGGATGAACTGTTGATCGGGCTGGGTCATCTGCCCGATCTTCTCTTCGAGAGTCATGCGGGCGAGCAATGCGCGCGCTTCCATGTCTTGCGATTTGAAAACGCCTACAGCGGCAGCAGATAAAAATCCCCGCCGAGATATGATTGACTCCGTCATGGTCACCAGAAGAACCTTCGGAAAATTGGCCCTCGCCAGCCTGCCGGTGGCGCGCGCCTTCGGAAAAATCGATTCCAAAATAGCGGGCGTCCAGCTTGGTACACAATCTTACAGCTTTCGCGACCTGCCTCTTGATGATGCCATCAAAGCGATGGTCGCCGATGGACTCGGGGATTGCGAACTCTTCGCGCAACACATTGAAGGCGGCCATACGGATAAAGCGCCTGCGCTCCCGTCGGGAGGGCGCCGTCCCGGACCGCCCGATCCGGCTCGCGCCGCTGCCAGAAAAGAAGAGCGCGAGGAGCTGCGTAAATGGCGTTTGAGCGTGCCGCTTGATTATTTCAAAGGAATCAAAAAGAAATTCAACGACGCCGGCATCAATCTATATGGCTACAACTTGAGCTTCAACGACAGCTTCACCGACGAAGAGATCGATCGCGGCTTCGACATGGCGAAAGCGCTCGGCGTGAAGATCATCACGGCGTCCACTACCATTCCCGTAGCCAAGCGCGTGGCACCATTCGCGGAAAAGCACAAAATGATCGTCGCGATGCATGGCCATTCCAACCTGACCGATCCGAACCAGTTCGCCAAGCCCGAGAGCTTCGCCGCGGCGATGGCGATGTCCAAGTATTTCAAGGTGAACCTCGATATCGGCCACTTCACTGCCGCCAATTATGATGCCGTCGATTACATTCAGAAGAATCACGAAAACATCGTTCTGCTGCACCTCAAAGACCGCAAGAAAAACGAAGGCCCTAACGTGGTTTGGGGCGAGGGCGACACGCCGATCAAACAAGTGCTTCTGCTGTTGAAGGAAAAGAAATGGCCCATACCCGCCTTTATCGAATATGAGTACAAGGGCGAGGGCACCTCGCAGGAAGAAGTGAAGAAGTGCTACGACTATTGCAAGCAGGTTTTGGAGTCGTAGCGCACGCGACGCTCGATCAGTTAATTTTCGAACCGCGGAGAAAGACGTGGCGGATTCCCACCGGGGGCCGCTCGGGTTCATCGTAATCAGCGGGTCCGGAAATCGCGGCGGGATCGAATACGGTGACGTTCGCAAGTAATCCGGGCCGCACGAAGCCGCGGTCATTCAGTTTCAAACGCGCGAGCGGCTGCGAAGTAATTTTCCGGACCGCTTCGGGCAGCGTCATCCATTTTCGATCGCGCACCACTTCGCCCAGCAGGGAAGGGAAGGTTCCATACAGGCGCGGATGCGGCTTGCCGTCGACATAAAACCCGTCGCTGATGACACTGCACATCTGGTGAGTGAGGAGGTCGCGCAGATTCGCTTCGCTCTGGTTGAAGGAGATCATGTTGACCGCGCCGTTTTCTTCCGCGATCAGATCCATGGTCGTATCGATCGGACTTCGGCCTCGCTCCTCCGCGATGGCCGCGAGACGCTTGCCGATCAGGCCGCGATTGCGGGCGCTCTTGACGGCGGTGATCAAAATATCGGACCAATCCTGCGCGACATGAGTCTGCATGTATTCGGTGATGCGCGCTCGTTCCGCCGTATCGGCCAAGCGGGCCTGCATGGCGGCAACACCACCGTCGAGCGCCGATTGCGGCAGCAACTGCGTCAGGACAGAGCTGCCGGCCTGATAAGGATAGATATCGAATTCCACATCGATCCCCTCGCGGCGCGCGCCCTCGAGCTTGTCGAGCGCTATGCGCTGCTTATCCCAGTTGGCGCGGCCCACCGCTTGCAGATGCGAAATTTGCAGACGGCAGCCGGTGCGGCGCGCCAGCTCAAGCTGCTCGTCGATGGCCTCGATCAGTCCGAACGAATAGCTGCGCATATGCGTGGCGTATAAGCGATCGCGCCTGGCGACGACACGGCACAGCGCTTCGATCTCTTCAAACGGGGCGCCAGAACCCGGCGCATACATCAATCCGGTTGAAAGCCCACAGCTACCAGCGGAGAGGATCTCATCCAGCGTTCCGGTCATGCGGTCCAGTTCCGCGCCGCTCAGTGGATCCTGACGGTTGCCAAAGAGCCCGATACGGAGGCTGCCATGTCCCGCGAGAGAGCGCACGTCCACCATCGTGGAAGTCTTCTCTACCTGCGCGAAATAGTCTTTCGCATTCTGAAACTCCCAGGCGGAATGCCCGCAAAAGATTCCATTGGCGAAATCGCGCAAGGCTTGGCCGTGCTCGCGCCCCGGATACGGCGAGAAACCGCAATTGCCCACGACCTCCGTGGTGACGCCCTGGTTAGTTTTCTCGACGCGGTCTTCGAGCACCTGCAGATCGGAGTGGCTGTGCAGATCGACGAATCCGGGCGCAACGACGCAGTCGGTGCAGTCGACGGTGGCGCAATCGGCCGGCGCTTCCACCGCACCCACGGCGGCAATGCGGCCGCCTTCCAGCAACACATCGCCCGCGAAACCGGCGGCACCGGATCCATCGAGAATCCAACCGCTTTTGAGTAGTGTCCGATTCATGTTTGTTTCGCTATTGTCTCGCGTGCATGTAGACTAGGCGCAGGAGATCGAAGATGTCTACGCAAAATGGAGATCGGGCAAGGGCTAACAAACAGAAGACGAAGCGGCGCTTGCGGCGGAGTCAGATCCACCTGCTGCGGCGGCTAGCTCTTCCCGCGGCAAAACCGGACGCGGCTGGACCGCGTTAGCCGTGATTCGCTTCGCTCGCGGGCGCTGCTTCCGGTTCCGGGCCGGCCGTCACGGGTTCCCCGTCGGGGCCCAGAGGCCCTAGAAGAGGATTTTCAGAATCGGGGTCCGCAAGACCGGTAGGGCCCAGTTCCTTGCGCCGCAGCCGCTTTTCCATCTTTTCCTGCTGCCGCTCTTTCCGCTGCTGCTCTTTTTGGCGTTTTTTGAATGTTTGTGGTCCACGACCTGGCATAGTGAGTCCCTCAAAATCACAGGGCCGCCGAAGAACCTGGCTCAGGAGAGCGCAGGGTGGCGGCCCGATACTGTCTAAAACTTCTGTTGTCTAAAAATAGACGTCCCTACCAGCGCGAGCCGCCGCGTCCACCGCCGCCGCGTTTGCTGCCGCCGCCGGAATCGTTGCGCCGCGCCCCGTACCCGCCGCCACCGCCGCCTGCCGGTTTCGGCCGAGCTTCGTTGACGTTCATCGCGCGTCCGTGCAACTCGGTGCCGTTCAACTGCGAAATAGCAGTCTGGGCGTCCTTGTCTTCCGTCATTTCGACGAAGCCGAAGCCGCGCGGCTGCCCGGTGTCACGATCGGTCACGATGCTGACGCGCTCCACGCCGCCGTAGGCTGCAAATGCGGCATGAAGATCGTCCTGGCTGGTTTGATAACTGAGATTTCCGACAAAAATGTTGGTCACAGTGTGGTTTTCCTTTGAGTATAAATTATCTTTGTCGGACTGCGCTCGAACCAACTTGGATGAAGGAGGAGATAGCGGACCGGAAGGCACTCGGAGGTGAATACGGATGCAAGCAAAGACACCTCAACTATACCATTTAAAAGGCCGAAGCGCTATTTACCTTACGTCCTTATTGGGCCGGCGGCGCTCCGTCCTGATTCAAGGAAGCGGCAAACTCCTTGCCCGGCTTGAAAGTAGCGACCTTTTTCGCGGGAACCGAGACCATTTCGCCTGTCCGCGGGTTACGCGCTTGGCGAGCCTTCGCCTCACGGACTTTGAAGATTCCAAAGCCTCGCCAGTCGATCTTCTCCCCGCGCTTCAGAGCGGCCGTTAGCGTTTCCAGGACGGCTTCGAGAGAGCGCTCGCTTTCCTGTTTGGTTTGACCCATGGTTTGGGCCAGTGCGTCCACAAATTGGCTTTTTGTCATTGTTTCTACTGTAGCCGGTGGGGCTTTCGGCTATAAACGATACCCGGTAGAAGAGCGAACAGAGACGATCCTTCCAAAGCATCGGATTGTACACTTCGGAGCCTCGCAGCATCACGGGACTCGCCGAGCCGGAAGAAGCGCAGTGTCTCGACGTAACCGCCGAAATCCTGCCGATGCTCGGGTGTCGAGCCCGCGCTGGGGCGTTGGTTTTCCAAAAAGGACGATGCGCCAGCCAGCCCGCCAACTATGGTTCTGATGGAGGGCTGGTGGCAGAAGCGTTTCGGCGGCGGTCGTTCCGTGTTTGGCCGCCAAATCATAGTTGACGGCATCTCGCGCCGGGTAATTGGCGTGATGCCCGCGCATTTTCGGTTTCTCGATCGCAATCCGGCGTTCTTGCTGCCATTGCAGTTCGATCGCTATAAGGCCTTTCTACGCCAGTTCAGGTTATCCGGGAATTGCGCGGCCAAAGCATGGCGTAACGATTGAAGAAGCTAGCATAGACATCGCCCGCATGATTCCGACCGCGTTGCACAGTTTTCCCCCTTCTCCCGGTCTCACGGTGAAGGTGTTTGCCGTGATTCTGTTCACGTTTGCGGCTGCGCTGCTCACCAGCATACTATTCGGCATGATTCCGGCGATCAAGTACGCCGGTCCCCGAATTGCAACCGCGCTACGCGGCGGAGGCCGAACGTCTTCGCAGAGCAGGGAGCGGCACCGGGCCAACAGCGCGCTGGTCGTGGTACAGGTTGCGCTCGCGCTCGTGCTGCTGATTGGCTCCGGATTGATGATTCGAACATTTCAGGCGCTGCACACCATGTCGATCCGGGGTTTGATCCGAAAGACGCTCTAACCATGCGTGTCACCATTCCGCAAACGGCGGTGAAGGATCCCGAAGCGGTGATGCGATTGGAGCAGGGCATCTTGGAAAATATGCGCTCCATTCCAGGAGTAACATCCGTTGGAATCACTACCGTTATTCCAACCGAGGTCTCGGCGGGTTCCCTCCAGGTTTACGCGCGCGATAAAACCTACCAATCCGTGCCGCCGCTACGGCGATTAAAATTCATCTCACCCGGACTCCTCGCGAGCATGCGTAACTGGCTGATTGCCGGCCGCGAATTCACCTGGACCGATACCTACCAGCGCCGCGGCCTCTCTCGAGTTGCTCATCACGGCAATTGTGGCAACCATTCGCGGCATCACTAAGGTGGTGCCAATGAGTTTCGGCTTTAAAGGAATGTTCCCCGATATGCCACCCGGCAGGCCCGCGCGTGCGGCCTTCCACGGGACAGCGACAACGAAGCGCGCCGATTTTGGGATGGCCCGCGACAATCTCGTGGAACTCGGTGTCCCTCCGGCGCCCGGCGCCGATGTCGAGATTGAAATCGACATCGAAGCGAATGCAAACTCCCCACGTAAGTGAATCGGGTGTACTTTACGAACCGCGTAGTTTGCGGCCCCGGGTTAGTCATGACGCAGCGCGGTCATGGGGTCCAACTGTGTCGCCCGGCGAGCTGGAATGTAGCAGGCAAAAAGAGCTGCGGCTACCAGACAGAGCGAGACAGCTACAAACGTGAGCGGATCGGTCGCACGCACGCCGTAGAGCAGGTTCGAAAAGCTCGACAATACTCGGGTGAGAATTGAGGCCGCCACCGCGCCGATGGCAACGCCGGCAAGAGCGAGCTGAAGGCCCTGCCTCATTAGCATTTGCAGAATGTCCCACTTCGCTGCCCCTAGCGCTATACGAATTCCAATCTCCGGCACACGCTGAGCTGTCGAGTAGGAGATCACGCCGTAAATTCCGATGGTGGCTAGCAGCAACGCCAGGACCGCGAAGGCAACCAGCAGAATCATTGGAAAGCGCTGTCGCGCCATCGACCCCGAAACCAGATCGCGCATGCTGCGGACGTTATAAATCGGCTGCTTGCCGCTCGCTCCATACACTGCGCTCCGGATCGCAGGCAGCACAGCGGCAGTGTTGAGCCGAGTGCGCACAGCGAATGTAACCGCGTCGCGAAATAGGGGCAAGCCCTCATCGGGAAGCTGATAGAAGGAGTAGTAAATCTGCGGCTTCTCGCCTCCCGAGCCGTCGATTCCATACTGTTCTACATGTCCGACCACCCCCACAATCCGAGCGGCCACTGCGCCGGCCACGCCCCAATGAGGAATCGTTATGGTCTGACCCAGAGCGTCGCGGCTGGGAAAATAGGCGCGCGCCAGCAAATTGTCGACGAGACACACCAGTTCCGAATGGATAGTATCGGCCTGCGTTAGAAAGCGGCCGTGCAGAAGCGGGATTTGCAGGGTGCGCGGATAATCGGGACCGGTCGGATAATAAAGGGCCCGCGGAATCTGCGCCATAGATGCGGGCTGGCGTCCTCCAAGCCAGAACGGGCCGGAGTTATCGCCTCGGCCCAATGGGACCAGCGCGGTCAGATCCGCGGACTCCGCGCCCGGAATCTGGCGGATGCGCTCACTGAGTTGTCGATAGGCGGCGCGGGTGTGTGATGCCGTCTGGGTGACGGAAGGTGAAAGCCCAACTTGGAAGGTAATGACGTGCTGCGTGTCGAAACCCGGATTTACGGCCCATAGATTATGGATAGTGCGAAAGAGCAGTCCGGCGCCCGACAGCAGCACCAACGCGAGCGCAATTTGTGCGATTGCAAGAACGCCTTGCATGCGCCGATGACTACCCGTGGAACCACGGCCTGCTTCTCTCAGCCCCATCTGCAGATCGGTATTCGAATGTTTCAGCGCCGGGACGAGACCAAATAAAATTCCAACCGCTATCGAAACGCCAAGGGCAAATAAAAGGACGGAAGCATCTACGCCGACGTTCTCGATGCGCGGCAAACTTCCAGGCGCGGCAGCAAGCACTGCGCTGAGTGTCCACTTTGCCACTGCTAGGCCGAGAACTCCGCCTGCCAGTGACAGAAGCACGCTTTCGGTGAGTAATTGCCGGGCAACTTGCATTCGGCTCGCGCCCAGCGCTCGTCGAACGGCGAATTCTCGCGCGCGTGCCGCCGAGCGCGCCAGCAACAAATTGGCAACGTTCGCGCAAGCGATCAGCAGGACGAAACCGACAGCTCCGAGGAGCAACAGCAGCGTTCCGCCTATATCTCCGATAAGAACTTGCTTCAACGGAACGATAGAAATTCCTTGCCCCGTTTCTGTCGTGGGATTGAGCTCATCGATATGCTCCTGCACCGTGCTCATCTCCGCCCGCGCCTGACCAACTCCGATTCCGGGCGCCAGCCGTGCGATGCACAAGATGTCGTGAACGGTGCGGTCGTTGCGGAACAGCGGCTCGCCGCGCCCTAGCGGGGTGAAGACATCCGCTAACTGCTCTTCAAATCGAAACCCGGGCTGGAGAACGCCGACGATCGTGTAGCCGCCTCCATCCAAAGTGATGGGTTTTCCGATCGCAGCAGGGTTGCCGTGAAACCGTTCCCGCCATAGACGATTGCTGATGACGACGGCCGGCGCGCCTCCGGTCCGGTCTTCGTTCGCGGAGAAAGAGCGTCCAAGCGCGAGCTTGATGCCCAGAGTGCTGAAAAAACCCGAAGAGACTTCGTAGCCGCCGACGTGCTCCGGCGAGCCGGGATTCGTCAGATCGAACCCGAGCGGCATAAAAGCCGCCATTTGCTCGAAGGAGCGCGCGCTGCGCTGCCAGTCTAGAAAGTCCGGATAGGAAAGATCAGTGGCATACTTGAGACTCCGATTGTAGAGAGCCACAATGACCAGTTGATCCGGTTCGTGATATGGCAAGGGCCTCAGGACCACGCCGTCTAATGCGCTGAAGATGGCGGTATTGGCTCCGATGCCCAACGCGAGAGTCAGGATGGCCGCTGCCGCAAATGCGGGAGTTTTGCGCAACGAGCGAGATGCGTAGCGAAGATCGCGCAGGAAGCGATCAAGCGGTTCAAACGCTCTTTGGTTCCGGCATTCGTCTTTGGTCAACTCGAGCGGCCCGAAGTCGCGGCGGGCGCGCAGCTCCGCGTCTTCTCGAGTCAGTCCCTGTTGAATGTAGCTGTTCACCTGATTTTCTAGGTGAAACAGAAACTCGGCATGCATCCGACGTTCCCACCGCCATCGCTTTAGCCGCGAACCCCATTTCATTGCTTTCGACTCCTCATTCCGCGGTTTCAAGAACCAGCGAAATGGCCTCACAGAGGCGCTTCCAGCCGGCTTTTTCGGCGTCTAACTGGCGACGGCCGGCCTTGGTCAGACTGTAAAACTTGGCGTCGCGACCGCCTTCGGTTGTCTTCCAATCGGACTTGAGCCAGGCTCGCTCTTCCAACCTGTAAAGCGCCGGGTAGAGAGATCCCTGGCGAATCTGGAGCGCATCTTTGGAAAGCTGCTGTATGCGCTGGACGATGGCGTATCCGTGAATGGGCCGGAGGGCGGCCACTCTAAGAATCAACATGTCCAGCGTTCCTTGCAGGAGCTCCGCGTCGTTGGAGGTATTGTCAGGTTGCTTAGGCATTCGAGATGTCCGAATCAGTATACCTAGAATGTCTAGGCGCTACCCGGGCGATCCTCGAATGCCCGGGATGCCTTGGATTACTGACAAATCCTATCCAGGCGGAAATCGCTGAGGGAAGGAGCAGCTATTTTGGAAATAGCGGCTTTGTGGTGAGATTGAGAGGAGGCATTTCCGGATGCAGGGTGAGAAACACGAAGCTGTGCTCGCCACGATACGACGGATAAATCGTGTTTGGTTAGAGGGTCAAGTAGAAGATCTCAGTCCGATGGTCCACCCGGAGATTGTTATGGTCTTTCCCGGTTTCAGCGGGCGGATTCAGGGCCGCCAGGAGTTCCTCGCTGGTTTTCGAGAATTTTGTGAGAACGCCAAGGTTCAGGAGTTTCGCGATCGTGATCATCAAAGCGACATTGCCGGTAATACGGCTGTAGCCAGCTTTCAGTATGAAATGGTCTACGAGCGCTCTGGTGAGCGATATCGTTCAACCGGTCGAGACTTATGGGTCTTTCAGAGCGAAGGTGACGCTTGGATTGCCGTCTGGCGGACAATGCTCGAGATGCAGGAAGAGACCGTGTGAGGCCCACTGGCGCTCCAAATTGCTCAACCGGACGGCAATTGAAGACAGGGCTGTAGCCAGCGGGCTACTCCTGGCGCAACGCGCGGATTGGGTCGATCCGTGCGCTGCGCAGCGCAGGCGCAAGAACAGCAATACCGCCGGCCATCAACAAGATTCCTAGCACCGCGCCGAAAACGGGAATGTCGATACGGTGGACTCCATATAGGAAGTTCGCGAGCAGCGAACTGACGGGAATCATGGCGGCGAACCCGATAGCGAGACCGGCGGCGACAAGCCCCATGCCCTGGCGCACGACCAGCGCGACCAAAGCGGTTGGAGTGGATCCGAGTGCCGTCCGAATTGCCAGTTCGGGAGTCCTTGCCGCGACAACATAGCTCACGATGCCATATATGCCGAGCGCCGCGAGTGTTAGGGCCAGCGTGGCGAAACACGTCAGCAAGGCCGCGACAATCTTCTGATAAGAGACGGAGTCCGATACTACATCGTCCATCGTTCTGATGTGAGTGATCACGGCATCCTGCTCGTTGCTCGAAATCGTATGGCGGATAGCCGGCATCAGCGATTCCGCGGGAAGGGAAGAGCGCACGACAATCGACCAGGAAGAAAAAGGCGCGCTATACGACCGTGCCGGCAGGAAGAGTTCTGGGTTGGGAGGGACTTCCACGCCGCTCTGACGAACGTTGCGGCTGATTCCCACAACCGTAATCCAGGCAGGACTGAGAAAACGAATATGCGCACCCAGTGGATTCTTTTCACCCCAGAGTGCGCGCGCCATGGCCTCGTTAACAATCGCGGCGTTTCGGTTACCGGAAATCTCTTCAGGAGAGAAAAGGCGGCCCCGCACGACAGGGATATGCATCGTTCGAAAATAGTCCTGCGTGACCCAGCGGTATTCGGCGAAGAATCCCGGATGTTCCGCGGCGAGTCCCTCGACATTCACGTTGCCATTGAAGCCCCATTCGGCGACAGGCAACAGGTTGATCGCCGCTGCCGTCACTACGCCGGGCAAGGCTTGCACGCGGTTTGCCGCATTATCGAAGAAAGTTCCGATTTGGACCCCTTCCTTATATTTCGTGGACGGAAGCTCGATTCGCATGGTGAGCAAATGAGCGCGATCGATGCCGACGTCCATATGCAGCAATGTCCAGAAACTCTGCAGGATCTCCCCGGCTCCTCCCAGCAGTGCAACCGCGCACGCAACCTGAAAGACGACAAGCGTTCGGCGCGCAAATGCGGTGCGTCGACTCCCGGTGGTCCGGCCGCCGCCTTCGTGAATAGATGTCTGCAATTCCTTTGTGTTCTCGTGAAAAGCGGTGGCTAAACCGATGGCGAGGGCTCCGGCGAGCGCCACGAAAACTACCGTGGCGACGAGCGTCCAATCCGGAGCGATCTCCGGAGCGCGCGGCATCCGATCCTTATAGAGCCAAAGCAGAGAGCGGACGCCGGCCCAAGCCACAGCTATCGCCGCAATGCAGCCGAATCCGGTCAGAAGCAGACTCTCGGTGACGTGCTGCGCGGTCTGACGCAGACGGGATGCGCCAAGCGCGACGCGAATGGCAAATTCCATGCGTCTGGACGAATAGCGCGCCAACAGAAGACTGGAAACGTTGGCGCAGGCCATAAAGAACAGGATGAGCGCGGCCAGTTGCAGAACAAATAGCCGCCTGCGGAGGCCGCTATCTATATTCCAGCTCTGAAACGGAATAACTACAGCGCTCCGACCCGAATTCGTATCGGGATACTCGCGGCGAAGGCGCCGCATAATCGATTCCAAGTCGCTCTGTGCTTGCGCGATAGTAATTCCCGGTTTGAGCCGCCCGATCATCGGGAAGTTGTGCCAACCTCTGTTCGCCTCCCGTGCGCTGGGGACGAGCGGCATCCAAATCACGGTTTCATCGGAAGGAAAACGAAACCTACTTGGAACAATTCCGATTACGTTGCAGGTTGTCCCGTTTATGACCAAGGTTTTTTGTAGAACGGCGGGATCGCCATTCAGGGCGTTGTGCCAGAAATCCTCTCGCAACAGAGCTACGCTGTTCCGGCCAACCTGTGCTTCCGACGAATTAAATACGCGGCCGGCCATAAGCTGCACGCCTAGCGTTGCGAAGTAATCTGGGGTTACATAGCTCCCCTTCACGCTCCGAGCGCCATCGCCTAACCGAACGATGAAATTCGATCCGCGGCTGAAGCCCGCAGTCGATTGAAATACACGATTCGCTTCTCGAAGGTCGCGCTGGTCGGGCCAGGACGGAGGAGTTTGAAATTTTTCCTGCTGCTCGGCAACGATCGCGAGCCGCTCTGGTTCGGGCAGCGGCAGCGAGCGCAGGATCACGCTGTTAATGATGGTGAAAATGGCTGCGTTCAGCCCGATGCCAAGCGCAAGCAGGAGCACTGCACTAATCGCGAAGCCGGGGTTCCTGGCAAGCTGCCGGAAGGCAAACTTCAGGTCCTGCCGGAAACTATCCAGCCAGATTGCCAGGTCCACATCACGTGTTTTGTCGCGGCACGCGCCTGGGTTTCCGAATCTCTGTCTGGCCCTGACCCGAGCATCGTCCGGCTGGAGGCCTCGAGCTTGCTCTTCTTCTTCGATCAGCGCGAAGTGGGTCTCCAGTTCCTGGCGAATCTCGTCGTTCAAGCGATTCGGCCGGACCGCGTTCCAAAGCCGCTCAAATATGGACATAGAGCCTCCTTAAGCAAAACGAAGAGCTTTCCAGACCGCATTTGTAAGCTGCGTCCAGCGCTGTTCTTCGTCTTCAAGCTGCTGCCGGCCGGCAGGGGTGATGGTGTATAAGCGAGCCTTACGATTCGTTTCCGTAATGCCCCATTCGGCGCGGAGCCATTTCGCGTTGGTCATGCGATGCAAAGCAGGATAAAGCGAGCCTTCTTCGATCCGCAGAGTATCGCCGGTGGCCTGGTGAATTCGTTGTGCAATGGCATAGCCATGGATTGGTCCAGAGCGCGCCAGAACTTTCAAGATGAGAAGGTCGAGTGTGCCTTGAAGACGGTCATTCTGGTGTTTGGGATTCATGCAAAGCCAGCTATGTATAGCTACCTTGGCATTATTGCACGTTTTCTAGTGGGGGTCCCACCCCGTTCTCCTGTCTTCTCATTCCTAATGCTTCGTCCGGAATCTGCCGATACCACATTCGCAGGGTTCCTCACTATGCCGTATCTCACCGTTCTGTTTCTTCTGTTCGCCGGCGCTGCCGGCTGGGCCAGCTTTGTGGCCGGAGTTCCGGTCGAATTCATAAAGCTTCTATACGGATTCTTCGTTCTTATGGCCATCCTCTGCCTGGCTGGGACGATTACGGGCAGACGGCGCGTATCGGCCAACCTGAGTAAGCCGGATCTGGCATAATCGGAAACGGTTGCAAAAGACCGGATCTCTGGACGGCTCAAAAGTCGTAAAGTTGCGAGATATCGCCGAAGCTGCCGGCGTGACCATTGCCACGGCTTCGCGCTCGCTGAACGGGAATTACGGTGTCCATCGGCTGACCCGCGAGCGCGTGCTCCAGGCCGCGGCCCGCCTGAACTACCGGCCGAATCGGCTGGCCCGCAGCCTAGTCACCGGCCGCTCGCAGATCCTGGGCCTGATCCTGAGCGATATCCGCAATCCTTTCTTTGCGGAGGTGGCGCGGGGCGCTGAAGATACCGCTTATGCCGCCGGTTGCGACGTTGTACTGTGCAACAGCGATCTCGATCCCGAAAAGCAACGGCACTATCTCGATTCGCTGATGGGCAAAAACGTCGACGGGATCATCATGAACTCCGTGCGGGCGCTCGACGAGGCCGAACAGCGCCGCCTCGCGGCCAGCGGCGTGCCGGTCGTGTTGCTCAACAGCAGCGCGAGAAAAACGCCTTTCTCCACCGTTTCCGCCGATAACCAGCGCGGCGGGCGGCTAGCCGCCGACTACCTGATTGCACTCGGGCATCGGCGCGTGGCCCATTTATCCGGCCCGCGGCATCATGGCAATCTGACGCAGCGCGCGAAGGGCTTTTTGCAGGCGGTGCGCGAGACTTCGAAAGACGCCTCCGTCCGGTTGGTGCACGGTGGACATAGCCTGGACGGCGGTTATGCGATGGCGCGCAAGATTTTCCGGGAGCGGCCCGACGTAACGGCAATTTTCGCGGGGAACGATGCGCTGGCGTTTGGAGTGCTCAAAGCCGCCCGCGAGTGCGGCGTCCGGATTCCTCAAGATGTTTCGGTGGTCGGCTTCGATAATGTGGAGTTGGCCACCATAGTCCATCCGGCGTTGACAACCATCCACCAGGCGAAGTACGAAATGGGAGAAGCGGCGGTAAGCATTCTTCTGCGGCTCGCCAAAGGCAAAGATCGGAATCCGGAGGATCGTGTTTTGGGAGTGGAACTGATTGAGCGTGACTCGGCAATGAAGGTGAATTCATGAACGTGCTGGTAGTGGGCGCTTCGAGCGGCATCGGCCGGGCGACGGCCCTTTTGTTTGCGCGCGAGGGAGCGCAAGTGATGGCGGCGGCGCGCCGCGAAGAGCTGCTCGTCCAGTTGCGCGAGGAATGCGCCGGTCATGGGCTGGCAATCGCGGTGGCCGATGTTTCGAATCCGGCGCACATGGAGCGCCTGGCGCGGGCTGCCGGTCGCATCGACGTTATGGTCTATGCAGCCGGTACCAACACGACCGATCGCGCCATGAAGAACCTTTCGATCGAGAGCTGGGAGACGACGCTGAACGTCAATCTCAACGGCGCGTATTACATTACCCGGGCCGTGCTGCCGGGGATGCGCGAACGCGGCGCCGGGCACCTTATCTATGTCTCTTCGATCGGCGGTATTTATCCGGATGCATCGGGCGCGGCGTATCAAGCTTCGAAGCGCGGCCTGCTCGGCCTGGCGCACGCGACACGTATTGAAGAAAAAGAACACGGCATTCGCACATGCGTCGTTTGTCCTGGCTTCACGGATACGGCTTTGGTCGAGAAGCGTCCGGTGAAGCCGACGCCCGAGATGTTGAAACACGCTTTGCAGCCGGAAGACGTCGCGGAAACGATTGTGGCGATCGCGAAACTTCCCGCGCGTGCGGCCGTGCCGGAAATCGAGATCGTACCCGCGCGTCTTTAGGTGGCGACGTCTTCTTTGGACGTGCCAGAGGAGTGCTATACTCCTCTGTAATGTCCAAAGGAAGAGCCGAGGTTTTACAGGGCACTCTCGACCTGATGATTCTCAAGACCCTGGATGCCATGGGGCCGCTTCACGGTTACGGGATCGCGCGAAGAATCGAGCAGTTGAGCGAGGATGTCCTGCAGTTGAACGAGGGGACAGTCTACACCTCTTTACTACGCCTGCAGCAGCAGGGTTGGATTTCCTCTAGCTGGGGCGCCTCGGAAAACAATCGCAAGGCGAAGTTCTATTCGATTACGAAGGCCGGACGTAAGCAGCTTATAGAAGAGACAGAGAACTGGGAGCGCATCTCGGGCGTGATCGGGAAGGTCCTCCGAGCGGCGAGCGGAAAATGAGCCGATTCTGGCACGTTCTGAAAGAGCAGCTTTCGCGGATTCGGGGCTCGCTGGGGCGCCGCCGGTTTGAGGGCGATTTCGATGAGGAAGTGGACGCTCACCTCGCGCTACTCACGGAGCGCTTCGTGCGGCGGGGCTTGAGCCTGAAGGAAGCGCGGTACGCGGCCAGGAAGCAGTTTGGTGGAATCACGCAAATGAAAAATGAGCTTCGGGACCGCAGCAGATTCCGCCCTTTGGAAACCGTGCTGCAGGACAGCGTGTATGTTCTCCGGCAGTTCCGGAAATCGCCGCTTTTTGCGGTTGCTTCTATTCTGACGCTTGCTTTAGGCATTGGCGCGAATACGGCGATATTTACGTTGGCCGATCAACTCATTTTGCGCCTCCTGCCCGTCAAGGATCCCGAGCGCGTGGTTGCGGTTGTCGCCAAAGGAAAGTATTACGGCGACAACATGGGAATGAACGCGCTGTCCTACCCGATGTACCAGACGATCCGCGATAAAAACCAGGTATTCAGTCAAATGATGTGTCGCAGGCCGATCCCGTTCACTGCAACGGTGCATTCGGAAAGCGATGTTTTGAGCGGGGAACTGGTCTCCGGAAATTACTTTCCTTTACTCGGTATCAAAGCCGCCGCTGGACGCGTATTTGATGCGAACGACGATCTTCACGTCAGCGCAAGTCCCGTGGCAGTGCTGAGCTACGGATACTGGAAAACCAGATTCGCGGCCAGCGACGAGGTCATCGGCCGCACGATTCTGGTGAACAATTACCCGCTGACGATCGTTGGCGTTTCGCAGTCCGGATTCGACGGCCTGGAACCAGGCTTGCCTACACAGATTTTTGCGCCCATGATGATGACGCCCGCGCTTTTTCCGCATCTCGATTTCGCGCGCATGTTCGATTCGCGGCTGCGATGGCTGAACGTGTATGGACGGCTAAAAACAGGCGTAACGAAGGAGCACGCAAAGACCGGTTTACAGCCGCTGTTTCATCGGATTCTGCAGGCGGAAATGCTGCAGCCCGGATTTGCGAACGCGACGCCTTACGACAAGCAGCAGTTCCTCAAAATGTGGATGGACGTGATTCCCGGAGGGCAGGGAAACGCCATATTGAAGCGGCAATACGAGAAGCCGCTATTCATGCTCATGGGCGTCACCGGCTTTGTGCTCCTGATCGCGTGTGCCAATCTAGCGAGCCTGCTGGCCGCGAGAGCGGTGGTGCGTCAGAAGGAGATTGCCGTCCGGCTAGCTATCGGCTCAAGCCGCGCGCGCATCGTTCAGCAGTTGATGACGGAGAGTCTCTTGCTCGCTCTGGTTGGCGGACTAGCCGGAATCGGACTGGCGATCGGGATGGTAAAGAGCCTGCTTACTTTTTTGCCCGAGAATTCCACCGGCTACGCGATCTCCAGCTCACCCGACTTCCGCATCCTCTCGTTCGCGCTCGGCCTTTCGCTGCTCACGGGTCTCCTCTTTGGATTGATACCGGCACTGCAGGCGGCGCACCCGGATATAGCGGATACGCTAAAGGCCAAAGCAGCCAGTGTTACCGGCGGCGCCTCGCACATTCATTTCCGCAAAGTTTTTGGTAATGGCGCAGATTACTCTCTCTTTGCTCCTGCTTATCGGCGCCAGTCTTTTTATTCGCAGCCTGGCCAATCTGCACTCGGTCGATCCCGGATTTAGAACGCGGAATCTCGCGCAATTCAGTGTGGAGGTCGCTTCCATTGGCTACGACCGAAAAGATGCCAACGCCTTCTTCAACCAGCTCGAGGCGCGCCTGGAGCATTTGCCGGGCATCGAAGCGGCCGGTATGGCGAACAACGCTGTCTTTACTAATAATGATTGGGAAAGCGCGATTCTGGTGGACGGCCGCGAGAACAAGCCCGGCGCGGCGGCCAATTCTTACATAAATCGCGTCAGCCGCGGCTATTTCGAGACCTTGGGAATCCATCTTCTTGCCGGGCGCACATTCCGGGAGAGCGACACAGCCGATTCGCCCAAGGTAGTAGTGGTTAGCGAGAGCTTCGCCAGATACTATTTCGGCCAACGATCTCCGATCGGACAGCGCATCGGTCGAGGATTCGATCGCAGCGCGCCAAGGGATATGGAAATTGTCGGAGTAGTGAATGATATCGATTATCAGGACCTTCGGCAGAAGCAGTTTCGTCAGCTATATCTGTGCGCGCCCCAAGGTTATAACTTTGGTGACACGGTCTACCTAAGTACGAAAGGTAACCCGCGCAATGCTCTTGCTAGCGCAACACGCCTGGTACACGAGATGGAGCCGAAAGCTCCGGTCAAGGATGCGAAAACCGTGGAGCATCAGTTAGAAGAGTCGCTCGTGACGGAGCGAATGATTGCGTCGCTTTCCACTGTGTTCACAATTCTGGCGGTAGCGCTCGCCATACTGGGGCTGTATGGCGTGATGGCCTATATGGTGACGCAGCGCGCTCGCGAGATCGGCATTCGGATTGCGCTTGGCGCGGTTTTCGGCAACGTCGTTTGGCTTGTGATGCGCGAGGTCGTCCTGGTGGTTGCGGCGGGCATCGCGGTTGCGGTTCCCCTGGCCCTGACCTTGAGCCGCTTTATTGGTAGCGCGCTCTACGGTATTGCGCCGACGGACCCTTTATCGATCGCGACGGCGGCGCTGCTGCTTGCTGGAATCGCGATGCTGGCGGGTTTTGTGCCGGCGCGGCGGGCCGCGTCAGCCGATCCACTGACTGTTTTGCGATACGAGTAGAGCCTAACGACTTCGCGGCCAGGATCCCGCAGGCATGGTAGGACTGCTCGGCCGCGCTTTGGAATCGGCATACGCCTTTTGCACGGACTCGGGAAAGGTTGGGATCGCTTCGGCGATTTGCGCCTGGATCTTCGACACAATCTGCGGGCGGTCGGGCGCCACATCGTAGCTTTCATCCGGATCGTTATCGAGATCGTACAGCTCCGGCTGCACCAACTGAAAATTGTGAATTCCGCCGGGAGGCGCGGGCGCATACGCAGCCGTGTTGTGGCGCGCCACGTGCAGCTTCCAATTTTTCCAGCGCGCGCACTGCAGATTCCAATCGTTGAAATAGAGGAGCGGCGGTCGGTCACTGGATTGCTGGCTGCCCGCGAGCAGCGGCCACATATCGATACCATCGAGCGGCGCCGCCGGCACCTTGCCGCCGCATAGTTTTGTCACGGTCGGGAACACGTCCATGAGCGAGGCGAGCGCCGCCGTGGTCTTGCCGCGCGGAATCTTGCCGGGCCAGCGCGCCAGGAAAGGTTCGCGGATTCCACCTTCATACGTCGAACCCTTGCGTCCGCGCAGTCGCCCGGGACTGCCTTGATACCAGGGACCGTTATCGCTCGAAAGCATGACCAGCGTGTCTTTCTCGAGGCCTTCTTCCTTCAGCGTTCGCAGGACCTCGCCGACGCTCCAGTCAAGCTCTTCGATGACGTCTCCGTATAATCCTTGCGGCGATTTTCCGCGGAAGCGCGCGGATGCCGCCAGCGGTATGTGCGGAAATGTATGCGGCATGTAGAGGAAGAAAGACGAGCCTCTGGATGCTCGCACGAATTGGGTCGCGACCTCCGTATAGCGCGCCGTCAAAGTTTCGAGTTTGGCAGGCTCCTCCACGATCTGCGTGTCCTTGAGCAGTACGCGCGGCGTCATATCGTTGCTGTAGGGAATGCCGAAATATTGATCGAAACCACGATGAGTGGGCAGATATTCGGTTGGCCGGCCGAGATGCCATTTGCCGACGCAAGCCGTGCGGTAGCCGCGGTCTTTTAAAACGTTGGCAAGCGTCACCTCGTTGAGGTCGAGACCGTCTTTGTCTTGCGGAAAGAACACGCGCGGCACGCCTACGCGCGTGGGATAGCGGCCGGTGAGCAGTGCCGCGCGGGAGGGCGAACACACCGGGTCCGCCGAACACATATTCGTAAAACGGATTCCGTCGTCGGCCAGCCGATCGATATTTGGTGTTGGAATTTTGGAACCATAGGGCGCCAGATCGCCATAGCCAAGATCGTCACAAAAGATCAGCACGACGTTGGGAGGCTTCGGGGACGCCGCGCCGAGCGCAGCGGCGGCGATTGTCCCGAGCACGGCGCGCCGGCTAATTTCAGTCTGTTGTCCCATTGCGGCAAGCGTATCAAGTAGGGCTAAGCCGATATTGGTACAAGAAGAAAACGTTCATCGAGCACGACGATTTGATTGCGGCAACTCGAAACCTGCACGCGTCCCGAGGATCAATTCCATCACGCTGACCATTTGCATGCGGCCTGGCTGTATCTCACCCGTTTTCCGCTGAGTGAAGCAATTGCGAAATTTTCGGAGGCTTTGCGTTCTTACGCCACATCGCTGGGCAAAGCCGGCCGGTATCACGAGACCGTCACCTGGGCTTATCTCTTCTTAAATAAATGAGCGCATTCGGCGCTCGAGTGCGTGACGACGTGGGAGCAATTCGCGGCGGCACACCCCGATCTGTTCGATTGGAAGAACTCGATCCTGCTGAGGTATTACCGGCCAGAAACGCTGGAATCAGAGTTGGCGCGCCAAGTTTTCCTGATGCCCGATGCTAGCCATGACAAGGTCCGCTGGGCCGGGTGATCTGCGCGGCGAGATCTTTCATGGCCTGCAGCATCTGGTCGTAAGTGAGTCTTTCGACGGAAACGGGCTTGACATTCGGAAACGTTTCCAACAATGATGCTTTAGCATAGGTATGGTAGCAACCAGATGAAGCATCCGACCCGTCGACATTTCGCGCGTTCCGCGGTAGCTTTTAGCGCCCTGAGCGCGATGCGCGTACAAGGAGCTAACGACCGTCTGCGCTTCGGACTGATCGGTTCTGGCGGACGAGGGCGCCAGGACTGGGAAACTTTTCTCAAGCAGCCCGAGGTGGAGCCTGTGGCGGTTTGCGATGTATATCAGCCGTTTCTCGAGCAGGGCGTCGCGATGGCGGAAGGCCGAGCCAAAGCGTACAAAGACTTTCGCCAGGTGCTCGACCGGAAGGACATAGACACGGTGATCGTGGCGACGCCCGATCACTGGCACGCCCTCATCACCATCGCGGCTTGCCAGGCGGGCAAGGACGTGTATTGCGAGAAGCCGCTATCGCTCACGGTAGTCGAAGGACGAAAGATGGTGGATGCGGCGCGCAAGTACAAGCGCGTTGTGCAGGCCGGCAGCCAGCAGCGCTCGGGCGCGCATTACGCACGGGCGGTCAAGCTGATTCAGGATGGCGGGATTGGTGAAGTCCACCGCATTCGCGCCGGCATGCAACGCAACATTTATCCGGGTCTGAAGCCGACGGCGCTCGAATCCGGATTGACCGATCAACTCGACTGGGACATGTGGCTCGGACCCGCGCCGGCGCGTCCATTCGACCCGTTCCGCTGCATCTATAATTTTCGCTGGTTCTGGGATTATTCGGGCGGCCAGATGACGAATTGGGGCGCGCATCATCTCGACATAGCGAGATGGATTGTAGGCGCAAGAGCGCCGGTCACGGTATCAGGAGCGGGCGGCCGCTATGCACTGAAAGACGGCGGCGAAACGCCCGATGTGCAGGAGGTCACGTATCAGTTTCCGGGCGTAGTCGTCACCTGGACATCGAGCGAGATTTCGCAAGGCGAGCCGTTCACGCTCGACATTTTCGGTACGAAGGGAATGCTGAGCCTGACTCGCGGAGGCTTTCGTATCAAACCGGAGATGGCGTCGAAAGACGGGAAGAATTTGAAAGAGCCTTTGATGGCGCCGCTGCAGGCCGATGGAACCGATCTGGTAATTGCGCACGCCCGCAACTTTCTGGAATGCGTGAAGACGCGACAGAAACCTAACGCGGATGTTGAAGAAGGTCATCTTTCGGCGGTGATGTGCCATCTCGGCAATATCTCGACGCGGCTGGGCCGCACGCTGCGGTGGGATGCGGACAAGGAACAAATTACGGGGGATCCCGAAGCCAATAAATGGCTGGAGCGCGAATATCGCGGGAGCTGGAGATTATGAAAACGTTTACGAAGATAGCGCTTCTTTGTTGCCTGCCGGCCATTGGCCTGGCGCAGATTTCGAGTGGCACGCTTGTCGGCACGGTAACGGATTCTTCCGGCGGCGTGATTTCCGGCGCGAAGGTCGAAGCTCAGAACACCGGCACGCGCGTGGTGCGATCCGCGGTCACAAACTCGACCGGCAACTATGTCCTGCCGGATTTGCCCGCCGCGCATTACTCGATTACGATCACCATGGCCGGATTTAAGACGTTCACGATTTCGGACCTGGAACTGTTAGTCGCGCAGCGAGCCTTGGTGAATGCAACGCTTCAGGTAGGCGGTCTGGAGCAGCAGGTTACAGTCGACAGCGTTGCGCCGATGGTCGAAACTTCCGAATCGGCCATCGGGCAAGTCGTCAATCCCACTGCGGTAGAGCGCATGCCACTTAATGGCAGAAGTTTTTGGCAGCTCACTAATCTCACGCCAGGCGCCAACTATACGCCCGGGCGGGCAGAATACCCGCACTAATGGGGCATCGATTCGCTCTTCGGTTGTAAACGTGACTATCAATGGAGCCGCGCCGAACCAGGTGGGCTGGTTTTTAGATGGCGCGTTCATCACCGAGATGCAGACCGGCGGCACGCTCATCCAGCCCAATGTGGACGCACTCCAAGAATTTAAAGTGCAGAGCGGCAATATGTCGGCCGAGTACGGGCACACACCGAACGTTGTAAACGTCACGTCCAAAAGCGGCAGTAATCAGTTTCACGGGAGTGCGTTCGAGTTTTTGCGGAACTCCGCGTTCGACGCGCGAAATTTCTTTTACGTGCCGCCGATAGGCAGCACACAAGGAATCGAGCCGCTGCGCCGGAATCAGTATGGATTTGCGGTAGGCGGACCGATCCGCCGCGACAAGACATTCTTTTTCGCGGACCTGGAACGCACCGGCTTGCTGCAAGGCATCGATTTCAATAACATCGTGCCGAGTATTCCCCAACGTGGCGGGAATTTTAGCCAGATTAGCAAGAAGCTTCTAAATCCTCAGAACAACTACCAACCCTTTACGGGAAACCTGATTCCTGCTAGCCAAATCTCTCCGCAGGCGAGGTTTTTCCTGCCGTACATGCCCGCGCCTAATACCACGCAGGGTTCGACAAGCTACTCTGCACTTACGAACGATCTGTTACAGCACCAAATACGCGCCGACCTGCGAATGGATCAACAAATTACCAGCTCTACGCAGTTGACGGGCCGCTACTCGATCAATAACAACGACGAGAACGATCCAAATAATTATCTGGCGCTGGGTTCTTTCCCACTGCACAGCCGCGCGCAAAATGCGACTATTTCGCTGACTCACGTTTTCAGCCCGCAGTGGATTAACGAAGCGCGCGTTTCCTATTATCGGAGCTACTTCTATTTTGGCGGCACGCTGCAGGGGACAAACTTCAATCAGCAGGCCGGCGTCCAGGGCTTCAACGACACGACATCTATCTATAGCTTTCCACAGATTACGCTCACAAACTACTCCACGTTCACCGGCTCACCGTCCGACCAACGTCCTAAACAAAACCGCATCCGCAACTGGCAATATGCAGACAACGTGAGCTACGCGAGCGGCTCGCACAGTATCAAGATCGGCGCGGAGCTGATGCATCAGACGGCCGCGTTCATTAACGGCTCGCGCTCCACCGGTATATTCAATTTCGTCGGTACCTATACGGGCGATGCTTTCGGCGATTTCCTGTTGGGCTACCCGGATTCCGTCACGCGCGACTACTTCAAAGAGCTGAATGGCGACTGGGCCAACTTTTGGAGCTTCTATGTTCAGGACAATTACCGCGCGACCAAAAACCTGACCCTCAACCTCGGCGTTCGCCTGGATCTGAACAGCTTCTACAACGGCATTCGCGGACAAAAGAGCGCTTTCGATTTTTCGACGGGGAAGTTGATCATTCCCTCGACGATCGATCCCGCCGTTCAACCGCTCACGCCCACGCTGCTGCAGTTATTCAGCGACCGCCTGGTGTATACCAAAGATCGGGGCCTACCGAGTTCCATTCAACCCACTGCGAAAAACTTCGCGCCTCGCATTGGTTTTGCCTGGCGGCCCGGCGGCAGCGAAAAACTCGTGATTCGCAGCGGTTTTGGCATCTTCTACGCATTTCCGGATAGCAACACAATCAACAACACGGTGGCGACGGTGCCTTTCATTGCCACCTCCACCGTATTCAACGATCGGCTGCCGCGCACTACCGCGCCCTCGCGCACCTGGGCCGATTTTTTCCTGGGCCAGCCGAATGTTTCTCCGAATCCGAATCCGGGGCAACCCTGCGCGTTTGGAGTCGCCGCGCTTTCCTGCGCCACGCCAGACGTGGACTCCGGATCGATTGTTTATAAGAGCCAAACCGTCGACCAGTGGAATTTCGCCATACAGCGGCAGCTTACGCAATCCACTTCGCTCGACGTTACCTACGCAGGAAATAAGACTTCCCATCTTAATCAGAACCTTAGCGTCAACGATCCTCCCCCAGGGCCCGGAGCGATCCAAACGCGAAGACCGCTTCCGCAGTGGGGCAGCTTTACTTACGCCGTTTTTCAAGAGAACGCGAACTACAACGCTCTTCAGGCGAAATATGAAGCGCGCAACTGGCACGGGCTGAACACGCTTCTGTCTTATGCGTATTCGAAGTGCATCGATTCGGGAACTCTGCAAGGCGGCACGACGCTGGCGCTGCTGAGTTCGAATCGCGGCGTGTGCGACTTTGACTTGCCGCATTCCTTTACGGGCAGCTTCGATTACGCGCTGCCGATCGGGAAAGGGCGGCAGTTTTTCGGCAGCGCACATGGATTCGTCAATCAGCTGATAGGCGGCTGGGAGATGGCCGGTATTGTGACACTGCGCTCAGGCTTGCCGTTTACGCCGACGATCAGCAACGATGTCGCGAACACGGGGGTCACGAACCAGCGGCCGCAGGTGGTTGGAGCACCGCTGATTGTAGGTCAGCCGAACTGCTGGTTCTATGTATCTGCAAATGCCGCATGCGCATCCTTCGGTTCTCAAGCGGCCACCGCGTTTGTATCGCCAGCGCAATACACCTATGGCAACGGGGGCCGAAATATTCTTCGCGCGAACGGATTGAAGCAGGTGGATTTCACTTTGATGAAGCTGTTTCCTGTGACGGAAACTAAGCAGTTCCAATTCCGCGCGGAGATATTCAACATCCTGAACCATCCGACTTTTTCGGTCCCTTCGACGGCAATCAACAGCTCTTCCGGAGGGCAGGTCACCTCGACGCTGAACGCGGCGCGTATAATCCAGTTGGCGCTAAAGTTCTCTTTCTGACGATGTATAGAAGAACGTTTCTAATGGCTGCCGCGGGCGCATATGCCGCCTCGGGCGACGCAATACGGTTGGGTGTGATCGGCGCGGGCGGCCGCGGCACGTTTGTGATGAGCGTGTTTCAGAAAAATTCCGGGCTCGAAGTCGCAGCCATTTGCGATGTGTACGAGCCGAACCTGGAACGCGGGATCTCAGCGGCGAAACGGGATGGCCGAGCGCCGCGCGCGTACCGGAATTATCAAGAGCTGCTGGCCGATAAGAGCGTCGAAGCAGTCTTGATCGCCACTCCCGAGCATTGGCATTACCGCATGCTGCTCGACGCGCTCGCGGCGGGAAAGGATGTGTACGTCGAGAAGCCGCTGTGCCAAACTCCGGCGCAAGGCGTCGCATTGGTGGATGCGGAAAAGAATTCGAAGCAGATCATCCAGGTGGGAATGCAGCGGCGCAGCTACGATCTCTATCTCGAAGCGCGCAAGAAGATGGCCGCTGGAGCGCTCGGGCGCGTGCGCATGGTGCGTTCCTCGTGGCTCAATAATTACTTAGATGACCGAAAGACGGCGGCGCTCGACGGCAAGTTGGATTGGGAGCAGTGGCAGGGTCCGGCGCCCAAGAGACCTTTCGATCCGGACCGTTTTCGGAATTGGCGCTACTACAGCGACTACGCCGGCGGCATACTGGCGGATCAGGGCGCGCATGTCTTCGACGGCATTCACATGCTGATGGGCGCGGGCTATCCGGAATCCGTAACGGCCGCGGCCGGCAAGCCGCATCGCTTCGATACGCCCGAGTCGGTGACGGCGTGCGCGGAGTATCCGGAAGATTTTCTGGCGGTCTTCTCGATTAACTATGCGGCCATGAAATATAAGCCGCACAACGATCAACTGACGCAGCTCGACGGCGATAAGGCGCGGCTCGACATTGGGCGCGAAAATTGGAATCTGTATTTAAAGGGAGCAGAAGAGAAGGCCGGCGCTTCGATGGATTCCGAACTTGGGTTCAGCCATGCCACCGATCTGCACGTCGCGAATTTTCTCGAGTGTGTCCGGACGCGGCAGCGCCCGACGGCTCCGGTGGCGCTCGGATTTCAAGCGGCGCTGGTCGTGCAGATGGCCAATATGTCGCTCAAACAAGGGCGGCGCTTGCGGTGGAATGCGAGCGCCCGGAGAGTGGAAGCTTAGATGAATGACGGGGTTTCGCGGCGCTCGGCATTGTTGACGGGCGCGGCATTTTTAGGAGCCATGAAAAGTCGCGCTGATACCGCTGCACCGAAATTGAAAGTCGCCATTTTCTCGAAGCATCTTCTGTTTTTGCACGGCGCCGACTTGCCGGAAGCCGCGGCCAAGATCGGGTTCGACGGTATCGACCTGGCGGTGCGCAAAGGCGGACACGTCGCGCCGGAGCGGGTGAAAGAAGATCTCCCGGGGCTTGTCGCGACCATTCGAAAACAAGGTCTCGAAGTGCCGATGCTGACCACCGACATCGCTGATGTGGATACGCCGCACTGCGAGGACATTTTGCGCACTATGTCGGAGTTGGGCATCCATCATTACCGTTGGGGAGGATTCAAGTACACCAGCGATCAACTGTTGGCCGCGCAGATCGACGCGCTGAAGCCGCGCGTTGCGAAGCTGGCTGCATTGAACGCTCGCTACGGTGTGGGAGCGATGTATCACACGCATTCGGGCATTAATCTCGTCGGTGCGCCTATTTGGGACCTGCACGAAATTTTGAGCGGCATGGATCCGAAAGCGGTTGGAGTGAACTATGATATCGGCCACGCGACGGTCGAAGGCGGGTTCGGCGGCTGGATCGACAGCCTGCGTATCAGCGGCGACTATGTGCGCGGCATCGCAGTGAAAGATTTCTTGTGGAAGAAGAATGCGCGTGGGCGCTGGAACCCCGCCTGGACTCCGCTAGGCGAGGGAATGGTGCGTCTGCCGGAATTTTTTAGCATGATCGCGGCTATGCGTTTCGCCGGACCACTGCAACTTCACTTTGAATATCCGTTGGGCGGGGCGGAAGAAGGTAAAGGCGATATTCGAGATCGAAACGAAGTGTATTCTGCTATGAGCCGCGATCTCAAGCAGCTACGCACCTACCTCGCCGAAGCAAGGCTTTAAACATTGTTGCGCTGGGGAATGATCTCGCTGGTATTTGCGGCGACGGTCATCAACTATCTCGACCGGCAGACTCTATCGGTTGCCGCGCCCGTGCTCATCGAGCAGTTCCACATGAGCAATGTGGCGTATTCGCGGATCGTATTCGCATTCATGCTCGCCTACACGATCATGAATGCGGTGTCCGGTCCGTTAATCGACCGGCTTGGCACAAAGGCCGGTTATGCCTTGTGCATCGCGTGGTGGTCGGCAAGTTCCGTGCTGCACGCTTTCGCGAGAGGCCCGATCAGCCTTGGCATCTATCGTTTTCTGCTCGGAATGGGGGAAGCGGGCAATTGGCCGGCTGGTGTAAAGGTCGTCGCCGAATGGTTTCCAGAGCGTGAGCGTGCGCTCGCTTCTGGCGTGTTCAACAGCGGTTCCTCTGTTGGAGCAATTCTCGCTCCGCCAGTGGTGGCTTTCATTCTGTTGCGTTTTGGCTGGCCTTCGGCGTTTCTGTTCATCGGCCTGCTCGGTTTCGTGTGGCTAGGCTTCTGGTGGAAGTTCTATCGCACGCCAGAGGCTGCCGCGGTTGAGGAGCGGCCGCCGTCCGCCTGGCGGCTTTTTCGGATGCGCCTCGTGTGGAGTTTTACGCTTTCGAAAATTTTTATGGACCCGGCCTGGTACTTCTATATTTTCTGGTTTCCTGAGTATCTGAAGCATTCCCGGCATTTCGATATGGCGTCGATTGGGGCCTTTGCCTGGATCCCCTTCGCGGTGGCCGGTATCGGAAATCTGCTGGGAGGCGTGGTCGGTTCGTGGCTGCTCCGCCGAGGACTGCCCGTTATGGTGGCGCGCAAGACCGCTCTGACGCTTTTCGCTCTGCTAATGACGGCCGCGATCCCGGCCGTACTCGTGAACAGCGCCTGGCTTTCGATTGCGTTCGTATCGGTGGCAGTGGCGGGATATACCGGCGGACTCGCGAACATGTTGGCTTTGCCGGCGGACGTGTTTCCCAAGAACGCCGTTGCGTCGGTTTGGGGATTGGCGAGCATGGGCGCCGGATTTGGCGGCATGATTTTCACACTTCTTACCGGCTGGGTTGTGGATCATTTTTCTTTCACCCCGGTGTTTATCGGCTTTGGGCTGATTCCCCTGATTTCGGCGGGAATACTGTGGACTTTGATGAAAGATCGATGAGATTCGCTTTGCTGTTAGTTCCGGTGCTGGCGATCTGCCAGACGCCTGGAGAAAAAATATTCACCCAGCGCTGCATAGGCTGCCACGGTACGGGTCAGGCGCCGGTGCTGCGTGGAAACCGGCGCGTACGCGCGAAATCGATCGAGCGACTGCGCGATGTCATCGAGCACGGCATTCCCGCTGGAGGCATGCCGGCCTTCGATTTGCCGCGCGAGCAACTGGAGGCGGTGGCCGGCTATGTTCGGTCGCTGAATTCGGCCGCGGCCGATAATCCTCCTGTTGCTGGAGATCGTGCTGCCGGGGAACGAATGTTTTTTGGAAGCGGGCAATGTTCGTCCTGCCACATGGTGAACGGCCGAGGCTCGGCGCTCGGGCCCGATTTATCCAACGTGGCGCGCGAGATGACGGCGGTTGAAATTCAGGAAGCGCTAGCGCATCCGAACGAACACATCACCCCCGGCTATGAACTGGTAACAGTCGAACTGCGCGATGGCCGGTCCGTCCGCGGATTTGCGCGCAACCGTACAAATTTCGATATACAGGTAGAGGATCTTAAAGGCGCGATACACTCCTTCGAAGCGCCGGAAATTCGGGAGATTCGCGATGAAAAGCAATCCCTCATGAAGCCCAGCGAGTTATCCGCCGATCTCTTGGCTTATCTATGCAAACCGATTCCGGCAGGGCCAGACCAAACGGCTCATCCGCAGAATCCACGCAACGGCGATTGGCCCACCTATAACGGCAGGATGAACGGCAACCGCTACAGCGAGCTGAAAGAGATCGATAAGAGCAACGTCGCCAAATTAGGTCTGCGATGGATCTTCCCGACGTCTCATTTCGGCTTGGAGACAACTCCTTTGGTCGTGGATGGCGTGATGTATGTCACCGGAGCGAACGAGGCATTCGCGCTCGACGCCGCGACAGGGCGGCAAATTTGGCATTACTCGCGGCCCAAATCGCAGGGACTCGTGGGAGACGCATCGCTCGGCACAAACCGCGGAGTTGCCCTCTATGGCGACAAGATTTTCATGGTGAGCGACAACGCCCACCTGATTGCGCTGAATCGAACCACCGGCAGCGTGGTCTGGGAAGTGGTCATGCCGGAGGAGCCACAGCACTATGGGTCTACCGTCTCGCCGCTAGTCGTGAAAGGCACCGTGATTGCGGGGGTTTCCGGCGGTGATTGGGGCATTCGAGGATTCATCGTTTGCTACAAAGCGTCGACGGGCGAACAGATCTGGCGCCATTGGACCGTGCCGGAAAAACCGGCATTCCTCGGCGGGTCCACCTGGCTTCCGGGGTCGTACGACGCGGAAGCGGACACGCTCTACTGGGCAACCGGTAATCCGTGGCCAGATTCCGATGACCGGAACCGTCCCGGTGACAATCTATATACCAATTGCGTTCTGGCTTTGGATCCGAATACCGGCGCGTTAAAGTGGCACTTTCAATTCACTCCGCACGATACGCATGACCGGGATGCGACCGAGCCGATGGTGCTGGTCGACACGGAATTTCGCGGCCGCCCGCGTAAGTTGTTGCTGCACGCCGACCGCAACGGGTTTTTTTACGTGCTCGACCGGACAAACGGTGAATTACTGCTGGCGCAAAAATTTCTGCATCAAGTGAACTGGGCATCCGGTATCGGCCCAGATGGGCGGCCGCAGTTGGTGAATGAAAGGACGGGCTGTCCGAACGATGCCGCCAATTGGGGTTCCACTGCGTTCAGTCCGGTGACGCGGCTTTACTACGTGATGACGCTCGAAGAATGCGGCGAGGCGAGAATGCGCAGCTTTCGAACGTCGGACAGGAAAGACGAGCCGGGTGAGAAGGTTCTGCGCGCTATCGAGATTGAGACCGGCAAAGTCGCCTGGGAAACGCCGCAGCGCGGATTGGTGATGATGAAAGTCTGGCCCGGGGTGCTGGCTACGGCTGGTGGCTTGCTGTTCTATGGCGACCCGAATGGCGCTTTTGTGGCAGCGGATGAAGAGAGCGGCAAACCGTTGTGGCACTTGGCGACCAACGTTCCAATGAAAGCTTCGCCAATGACGTTCGTCTCCAAAGGGCGGCAGTTCGTAGCGATTGCAGCCGGACCTAATATCCTTTGTTTTGGTCTACCGTAGTCATCTGGCCGCCGTTTTTCTTGCTGCGTTGCGCGGCATCCAGGAAAGAAAACATTTCGAGCGTCTCGCCGTTCGGGACAGGCGGCTTGCCGCTGGCAATAAAGCTGACTATCTGCCGGACCAGCGGTACGTAGTCGACGGGAACATCGGGTAACGATTCCACGCGATTTTTGTCACGAAATACCACCGCGCCGAACTTGCTGTAGGGGCGATCCACACGCATGGTTCCGAGGCGGCCGTCCTTCCAGCGGCAAGTCACGACATCGGCGGCTTCGGAAGCCGTTTGGGTAACCTCCGCGCAGCCGGTACCTAGTAACGTGTAGAGCATTTCGGCAGCGTGAATGCCGTACCAGGAGAGTTCGAGCGGCTGATGCAGCTCGGTGGGACCAGGCCCCCACACAATCGCTCCTTTCACCGGTTCCTGCTTGAGCGACTGAATCGGGCTGTAGCGCAGACTCGACGCGCTGAACCAAGGAACGTGCGCGGATGCCGCGATTCGCGCGATTTCGCGGGCATCTTCGAGCGAGGCGGCCAGCGGCTTATCGATGAAGATGGGCTTGTGGCAGGCGACGGCCTCCGTTACTTCGGCAAGGTGAGCGCGGGCATCGACGCTTTCGACCAGAATGCCATCGACGCTGCCGCACATATCCGCGATCTTGTCCACAAACCGCACACCGAACTTGTCATGAAGCTCGGCGGAATATTTATCGATACGGCTGCGGCTCTCTTCTATATCTGGGCTGCCGCCCTTGTAGGCAACTACCACGTTTGCACCACTTACCGTTCCATTATTCATGGAATTAGTGAAGGCAATAACGTGCGACGTATCAGTACCGACGATACCCACGCGCAGGCCTGAGGTGATCGACACATTCTTGAAATCGCCGGTTTCATCAAAGGAGCCGATGCCGACTTTACCTTCGTGAAGGCTCAGGTCGACGGCATGCAGTGAGGGCACGGGCTGGCCATCGACTTCACCTTGCACGCTGCCGGTTTTGCCATCCCAGACGACGCGGATGTGATACCAGCGATCGGAAGCGGCAAAAGCCGGCGGACCTTCGAGCGCGCTAATGCGTACGCGCTCGCCGCCAAACACATGGAATACGCCGTTGTGTACAGGCTGCTTCGTGCCTGTGTCAGTTGAGAAATGGACGTAGTTAAAATGCGCCGGGTCACGATAGGCAAAAACGATCATGAGCGATCTTTTGAGCGGCCGCGCATCGGCTTCAATCGTTACTTTGCTGAAGGGCGGCGTGTCGGCCAGAGCAAATTGAAACGGGCGACGGGGACCTGTCGGCGACGGGTCCTTCCCGGTTAACAGATGCAGCGTTGGCGATCCGCCATCGTTATCGATCTTCCAGTCCGCGGCATCGGGAACCGTCCATTTATGGCCAAAAATCTCAAGGGTATCCGCTGCCCGGACTAGCAAAACTGCCAGAAGTAACCCACAGACCATCCTTGCTAGACTCAAGGCAAGATTTCGCTTCAGGTGGTGAATGTTGAACCTCGTTCGTTTTTCTTCGCGTCTTGTCACGCTTATACTCTCGTGTTTGATTTTATACTCGCCGTGTTACGCACAGACGAGTTTTGGCCGAATTTCAGGAACCGTAACGGATCCGGCCGGCGCGGTTGTCGCCGGTGCGACGGTCACGGTCAAGAATGTGGACACGCAAGCTACGCGTACAGCCAAGTCCGACAATAACGGTTTCTACACGTTCTCCGATCTTCCGATTGGATCCTATTCGGTGGATGTGAATGAAACAGGTTTCCGGAGACAGCAGCGCACGAATCTGGCGATCGCGGCCGATGCGCGGCTGACGGTTAATTTCCAGATGCAACTCGGCGATGTCACGCAGACCATTGATGTGACCGCGCAAGCAGGTGAAGCGCTGAATACGACCTCGGGCGAGTTGTCGCACGTGATCGATACAAAGCAGGTAGAAAACCTCGCGCTGAACGGGCGGAATTACACGCAGCTCATGACCATGGTTCCGGGGGCGGTAGTGACGAATCCCGATCAGTTCAGCGTGACGACGAGCCTTTCCGCGACGAATCAATCGCTCAACGGGAATCGTTCGGACACGAACAACCTGACGGTGGACGGAGCGTATAACTCGGTGGCCGGAAGCAACGGCAGCCTTGTCAACAATGTCAGCTCTGAGTTCATTCAGGAAGTGAAGCTGCAGACCTCCAACGCTTCCGCAGAGTACGGCCGATTTTCGGGCGCGGCGTTCAATATCGTTACCAAGAACGGTACCAATGAATTTCACGGCGCGGCGTTCGAGTATTTCCGCAATGACATCCTGGACGCGCGCAATTTCTTCGCCGCCAATAAGACCGAACTGCGGTTCAACGATTTTGGCTACGATTTGGGCGGCCCGATCCTTAAGAACAAGTTATTCTTCTTCGTGGGCGAAGAGTGGAAGCGATTGCGGCAGCAACAGACGCCCACGCGGCTGACGGTTCCGAGCGCGGCGCAGCTAGCCGGAAATTTCGGCAGCACGACAATTAATATGCCCGGCACAAAGACTCCGTTCCCCGGAAATAGGATTCCAGCGGCGTTGATTACGCCAGACGGCCAGGCGATTGCGAATGTCTACAGGATTATGTCGGCGCAGGCGGCGAGCTACAACCCGAACGGGGGAGCCAACAACTTGACGGAAGCGCCATCCAACCCGCTCGATTTTCGCGAAGATATTGTGCGGCTGGATTACACGATCAACGAAAAACATATTTTGTACGGCCGATGGGTGCAAGATCGCAATCAATTGCTTGATCCGTTCGGAACGTTTGCCGCAGGCGGTAATCTTCCTACAACGCCGACGCTCCGCAGCCGCCCTGGCGAGAGCTTTCTGGTTAGCGAGACATGGCTGCCGACACCGCACATCGTGAACGAAGCGCATGCGAACGCCACCTGGGTTTCGCAACATATTCCGCCGACGGGAATCGACTGGCTGCGGAGTACGTTTGGATTTCAATTCCAACGTTTGTTTAATGGCGGCACTTATCCTAATGGCATCCCACAGGCGTCAATTACGGGCTTCGCCGGCTTCCAGGGGCCGAATTTTTCTTTGATGTCGCCGACGACGGATATCCAGTTTGCGGATACTTTGTCCGTGACGCTGGGCAGCCACGTCGTGAAGGCGGGCGTTATCGTCGCACGCGATCGGGTGGATCAGAATGGACGTCCGGGTTATACGGGCAACGTCTCGTTCACTCCGAATGGCAACACGACCGGTAATGCGTTTGCGGATGCATTGCTGGGTAATTTCAGAAGCTACACGGAAGCAAGCGCGGACCCGGTCGGATTCTTTCGGTTTACGCAGCCGGAAGCCTTTGTCCAGGACAGTTGGAAGGTCAGCCCGAAATTGAGCTTCGAGATCGGCGTCCGCTATCAGTACATGCAGCCGATGTACACCCAGGCGAACAACATGGCGAATTTCGTGCCGGCACTCTACAATCCTGCCCAAGCGGTAACGGTGACTTCCGGCGGCTTGGTAGTACCGGGCTCGGGAAATCTGTACAACGGTCTGATTACCGAGGGAAATGGAGTGCCTGCGGACCAACAGGGCCGGGTTCCAGGCTCCACGACCAATCCTTTGTTTAAGCAAATTCCGACGGGAGCGCCGCGCGGGCTGTATGACACAGGGAGCTTGTTTGCACCGCGTTTCGGTTTCGCGTACTCACCCGACCAGAAGACGGTGTTCCGCGGCGGATTCGGAATCTTCTACGATCGTCCGGAAGGCAACCTGACGTTTTCACAAGTCAATCTGCCGCCCTTCCTACAGACGGTTGAATACGACAACGGAAACCTTTCTAATATCACCGGAGGGGCGCTGGGAAGCGCTCCGATCGGGGGTATCAGTTCGATCGATCCGAATTTGAAATACACGACGACGTATCAGTACAGCTTTAGCATCGAGCGGGATTTGCCTGCCTCGATGTTCATGCGCACGAGCTATGTGGGAACGCTGGCGCGACACTTACTCCGTGAACCGAATATTAATTATCCGGATATCTCTTTGGTCGCCGCGAATCCAACGTCGTCCGTAAATGCATTTGTGCCTTATAAGGGTTATTCGACACTCCAGCAATACCTGAGCGACTCCACATCGAACTACAACGCTCTTCAGGTATACGTATCGAAGCGCGCCGGGGCACTCGTATTTACGGGCGGCTATACCTGGTCGAAACTGCTGGGCGACTCCAGCGGTGAAGGCGACAACGTGGAAGACTGGCAAAATCGGCATTTCAACTATGGGCCTCTGAGTTTCGATCGGCGGCATGCCTTTACCGGCACGTTCGTCTGGCAGCTTGCGGCATTGCGGAACCAAAGGGCAATCGTTCGCGGCGCGATTGGCGGCTGGCAAGTAAGCGGCGTCATGCGCGTGCAAACCGGAGCTCCGGTCTCGATTACGGGCAACACGCCCACAGGAACGCGGCGAGCCGATTATATTGGCGGGCCGGTTCTGGTAGAGAACAAGGGTCCAAACCAGTGGATCAATCCCGCAGCGTTCAGGATCGCTCCCACGGGCGCATATGGCACGTCCGGCACGGGTAACGTGATCGGACCGAATCTGCAGTCTTATGACTTTTCGCTGGCGAAACACTTTGTCTTCCGGGAGCGGTTCGATCTAAAATTGCAGGGCGATTTTTTCAACCTGTTCAACATCACCAATTTTCAGAATTTGAATAATCTGCAAATGGGCACGGCGAGCTTCGGCACGATATCCAGCGCGTATCCGCCGCGGAATGTCCAGCTCAGTTTAAAGCTGGCATTTTGACTACCGCATTTCGCGATAGACCTGCATGAGCTGTTTCAGGTCGTCGATATCTTTGGCGCGGCAATTCATGAGGGGAGGCCGCACGGGACCGGCGGGTAGCCCAAGAATTTCCATGGCCTCCTTCATGACGGCGACTTCGTAACCGCGGGCCCGCTCGCGGAGGGCGTAGAGCGGGTTTACGTAGCGCCGCATCAGAGTGTTCAGGCGAGGGAAGTCGCGATTCATTCCGGCATCGGCTAACGCGAGCGAGAGCTTGGGCGCGATATTCGAGATGCTCGATGTGTATGCCTGAACGCCGATGGCGAAGTAACCGGGCACGCAGTCGTCACCCAAACCGCCGAACCAAGCGAGGCGATCACCGTTGCGCTCCATGATCCGCTGATATTTGCGCACATCGCCCTGACCGTCTTTCCAGCCTTTCAGTGTGGGGACCTGCACGGCGAGACGCTCCACCATTTCGGGGGTAAAGATGGCCCAATCGCGACTATAAACGGTCAGCGGCAGATCGGTGGCTCGGCCGATGGCTGCATAGTAGGCGAATAAACCTTCTTCGGGCGCCGCAACGTAGTAAGGCGGCAAAGCCAGGATGCAATCGGCTCCCGCTTTCGCCGCGCGGCGTGCGATATCGACGCCCATCGATGCGTTGTAGCCGGTGCCCGCCATTACCGGCATGCGACCTTTCACGGCACGGACGGTTGCGGCCACGACTTGTTCGGTTTCATCGGGCGACAAGGAGTACACTTCCCCGGTGCCGCCCGTCGCTACGAGAGCGCAAAACGGAAAGCCGGCCATTTCGTCCACATTGCGGGTGAGCGCATCCAGATCGAGCGAAAGGTCCTTACGGAACGGAGTGACGGGAAAGCCGAATACGCCTTTGAGTTTTGAAAGCATGTGCGACATGATCGTTTACGCGCCGGCGGATTGCATCAGGCCGCGGATGTAACCGTAGGCGAAGGCGAACGCCTGGAGACCGCCTTTGTCACCCTCAATGACGGGCACATGATCCGGCATCAGCATGCCATCGTAGCCGACTTCCTTATAGACGCGAAGAATGGCGACCATATCGACATCGCCGGCGTCCGGAAAAGTCTCTTGGAAATCGAGGAAGCCGCCGCGGATATTGCGGAAGTGCACGTTGAAAATTTTCTTCCGGGAGCCAAAGTAGCGGATTAGATCGGGCAGTTCGCGATTGGGATCCTTGAGCATTTCAGAAACGGTGCCCTGGCAGAAATTCAAACCGTGATAGGGACTCGGGTTGATCGAGATAAAACGCTTGAGGCCGTCCGGGCTGCCGAGGACGCGATGGACACCGCGAAAGCCTTTATCGGCGGGCATACCAGGATCATGCGGATGACAAGCCATCTTTACCTTGTTCTCTTCCGCAACCGGGATGACCCGTTTCAGGAAATACGTGATTCGTTCCCATGCCGCATCTTCCGAGACCGGGCCAGCTTCGGTCAAGGGGGGCTCCTGGGAGGCGCTGGCGTAATTGAAGGTGCTGTATCTCGCGCCGCCGCGACCCGGCGAACGTCCGGTCCGCACCACTCCCAAAATGCTCATGTTGTACTTGAGCATCGGAATTCCGGCTTTTGCCGAGTTGCGGATCATCTGGCAGATGTTATCGATTTCGCGATCGCGCTCAGGGCTCTTGCCAAGCATGATGTTGGGATTTTCGGATTTGGTGATATAGGCCGAACTGAGAGGCAGCGGAACAGCTTCGAGACGGATGCCGAAAGATTCGACGCGCTCACGGAGCTTAGTCAATCCTTCAACGGACCACGCTTCGTCGAAATTCTTGGACGGCAGAGCACTGCAGATGTGCCCGACGCCCAGCGGCGCGAGGATTCGCAGAATTTCGTCGCTAGATTGATGCTGGGTGCCGAGCTTCATGCGGCCGGAAGGGGCCGTGTCAGTAACGGGCGGCAAGGCGGCTTTAGAAAGGCCTGCCGACGCTGACGCTGCTGCTAGCTTGGTAAAGGTTCTGCGATTCATGAACGTTCCTGATTGCCGAACTTATCACATCGATGAAAATCTCCGCATTGAAATTGCATTCGATAGCAATCGCCGATCCGCCCTTGCGGAGTTCGTACGGCCGGCATGCCCCATGGGCGCTGAGAACGATCGTGGAGTTGGAGACCGATCAAGGAATTTCAGGCGTTGCCGAGACATATGGAGGCGACGCGCCTCGGGCGGCGTTGGAAGCGGCGCGAGACCAGCTAGTTGGCCGCGATCCGTTTCAATTCGCCGGACTGCACCAGGAGATGCGCAGCGTGAGTCGAAGCGGGCACGACCAGACTTGGTTTGTGCCGGGCGAGAATCCGCTCGACCAACAGAACCGGACGTTTGCGGCGATAGAGATCGCTTGCCTCGACATCGTGGGCAAGGCGATAGGGCGGCCGGTTTGCGACGTTCTGGGCGGACGGGTACGGGATCGGGTTCCTTTCTCCGCTTACCTGTTTTATAAACACGGCGGAGGAGGCGGAGACGGCGGATACCCGGACGAATATGGCGAAGTACTGGACGCTCGCGCCGCGGTCCGCGAGTGCGGCCAGATGATACGGCAGTATGGCTTTCGCGAAATCAAGCTGAAGGGCGGCGTGCTGGCTCCGGAGACCGAGATCGAGACCATCCGCGAGCTACGCGCGGAATTCGGACCGCGTGTCCCGCTGCGCATCGACCCCAATTGCGCGTGGTCGGTTGAGACGTCGGTCGAAGTCGGCGAATCTTTGCGCGATGAATTGGCGGGCGGCGGTTATCTCGAAGATCCTTGCGCGAGTCTCGAAGGCATGGGCGAAGTGCGCAAGAGGCTTTTGAACAGCGGGAATAATACGCCACTCGCAAGCAATGTGGCGGTTACGCAATTTCCGGACGTAGTGCGAGCGCGCGACGTCGATGCGGTGCAGATCGTGCTATCGGATCCGCATTATTGGGGCGGATTGCGCCAAGTGCAGTATCTATCGCATCTGTGCGAAGTGCTTGGCATGGGCGTATCGATGCATTCGAACAGCCACCTGGGCGTCAGCTTGATGGCGATGACGCATGTGGCGGCGGCCTGTCCGAATCTCACGTTTGCCTGCGACACGCACTATCCCTGGCAGACGGAGAAAGACGAAATTGTTGCCGGGGGCCGCATTCACTTCGAGGACGGCGCAGTTCGCATTCCCGATAAGCCGGGGCTGGGAGTAGCGCTCGATCACGACCAACTCGCGCGGGGCCGGGAACGGTATGAGAAGATTCCATTCCGGAAAAGAGACGATGAAGCGGAAATGCGCAAGCACGTCGATCCCGACTGGAAACGGATATTACCGCGATGGTGAATTGGTTCGATTTCTGGTTCCGCAAAGCCACAGCATTCGCGAGGCACAAGGTGGCGATTTGTTTGTTGGCGGCTGCGATCCCTATTGCGATTCGCGTGGCCGCTTTGCGGTTCCTTCCGATGCCGTATCCTTCTGTGCACGACGAGTTCAGCTATTTGCTCGGCGCAGACACGTTTGCTTCCGGGCGGATTACTAATCCGCCGCATCCGATGTGGATACACTTCGAAACCTTTCACGAAAATTTCCTACCGACTTACGCGTCGAAGTATCCGCCCGGGCAGGCTTTGTTCATGGCCTTCGGGCAGAAGTTTCTGCATTACCCCTGGTTCGGCGTATGCCTCAGCTTCGGCGTGATGTGCGCGTGCATTTGCTGGATGTTACAGGGATGGCTGCCTCCTGTCTATGCATTACTTGGAACATTGATCGCTATCGGACAGATCGGTATTTTCGGTTACTGGATGGACTCGTACTGGGGCGGGGCGGTTCCGGCCATCGGCGGCAGTCTGGTTTTGGGAGCAATCGCGCGCCTGGCGAAGCGGTCGAGCGCATCCGCCGCGAGTCTTGGGGCGCTGGGCATGATGATATTGGCGAACAGCCGTCCCTACGAAGGTCTGGCGCTTAGCCTTGGTGCGGTTCTGGGTTTGTTGTGGTGGCGCCGCCGGACGGGCCGGCTGGCAGGACTATGGACGGCGCGCGTACTGATCCCGACCGTCCTTATTTGCCTTGCCGGGGCTGCGTGGATCGGTTATTACAACTACCGGCTCACCGGCGATCCGTTGCTTATGCCGCACGTGCTGCACGAACGCACTTACTCAGCATCGTCCTCATTTTACCTTTTACCCGCGGGTTCGATTCCCGCGTATCATCACAAAGTCCTCCGCGACTTTTGGGTTGATTGGGAACGATATAACTTTCTCAAAATCAAAGCTAATCCTTTGCGGGCCGTAATGGCGTTCATGGACGTATTACCGTTCTATACATCGACGCTGCTCTTTCTTCCGGCCGTGCTCGGCCTGATTGGCTTCGCGAAAAACACGAAAGTCCGGGTCGTCCTCTGGCTATTAGCGACGCTATGGGGCGCTTTGCTGCTGGAAAAATCGTGGCTGCCGCATTATTTTGCTCCCGGCACGGGGCTCCTGCTGTTACCCGTGATGTTTAGCCTGCGCTGGCTGCGAATCCGGTTAGGCGCTAGCGGGGCGCTAATTATCTTGGGATTCGTGGCGTGCTGTTTCGGCCGCGGCTTGGTGGCCGGCGTGGATGCGCGGCGCTTTGCGATAACTCCACCGCGGGAGATAGCCACTGAAAGGATTCTGGCGGCCAGTAAACCGGGCGAGCGTCATTTGGTGATCGTCCGGTATTCGCCGGGACATAGTGCTCATGTTGAATTCGTTTTCAATCGCGCCGACATCGACAACTCGAAAATTGTCTGGGCGCGCGACATGGGGGAAGCAAAGAACAAGGAGCTACTTGACTACTACCCGAATCGACGTGTTTGGTTATTGCAGCCGGACTCGCCGCCGCCGTCGCTGGTTCCTTACGCGAGTGCAGTGCAGTAAGCGGTCGGCTCAGGTGATGGGTCCGGGGTTGAACGGCACAAGAGCATTGCTCAAGCCCCAGTGCTCGGTCCAGGTTTTTTTGCGCCCGCTTGCCACGTCCAGGATGAAGTGAAATAGATCCCACCCGACCTGCTCGATGGTGGCTCTGCCCGTAGCGATGCGGCCCGCGTCGATATCGATGAGGTCGTGCCATTTTTCGGCGAGAGCGGTTCGCGAGGAGACCTTTACGACTGGCACCAAGGCCAGGCCATAGGGACTGCCCTCGCCGGTAGTGAAGACATGCAGGTTCATGGAAGTGAGCTGCTGCGTGCCGCAAATGAAATCGCTGGCGGGAGTAGCGGCGAAGACCAGGCCTTTGTCTTTGATTTTTTCCCCGTGCGAAGCTACAGCCATAATGGCGGTGCTGCCGGCTTTGGCAATGGAACCCAGCGCCTTCTCGACGATGTTGGATAAGCCGCCGCGTTTGTTTCCGGGCGTGGGATTGGCGCTGCGATCGGCGCCGCCGTTGGCCAGGTAATCGTCGTACCATTTCATTTCGGCGATCAGTGCACGGCCTACGCCTGGATTGACGGCGCGGGGAGTCAGCAGGTGGACGGCGTCGCGCACCTCTGTTACTTCGGAGAAGAAGACGGTGGCGCCGGCCCGTACCAGCAGATCGGCGGCGAAGCCGACCGCGGGATTGCAGGTGATACCCGAGAAGGCGTCGCTGCCTCCGCATTGAAGCCCGACCGACAAATTTGCGGCGGCGCAGGTTTCGCGCTGGCGGCGATTCAATTCGGCCAACCGGATTTCCGCGGCGCGCATAATTGCCGCTACGCTCTCCGCAAATCCGAATTCGTCCTGCAAGCGAATCAGGTTGCGGTCCTCGAGCAGCGGGAGATCGGAGGAGAACAAGCGGCGGGGCTGCAGTTTCTCGCAACCGAGGCTAACCACCAGCGGCAGGCCGCTCAAATTCGGGTGCGTGGAGATGTGCTTCAGGGTGCGAATAGGAATGGCCGCACCAGGGGCGTCGATGGCCACCCCGCAGCCATAGCCGTGGGTGATTGCGGTCACGTCTTCCACATTCGAAAAGCGCGGCAGGAGTTCGGCTTTGATACGCCGCACGGCATAGTCAACGGTGGGCGCCGCGCATTGCACGGTGGTTGTGATGCCGAGAATGTTGCGGGTGCCCGACGCTGCCATCCGAGTTCTTGAAACCTTGAAAGGTAACGCCTTCGAATGGGGGAAGGGAAGCGGGCACAGCGGTTGAAATCGGCAGTGTCTTCGAGAGCAGGCGGCGCAGGGGTCTCGAGCGCCTCTTCGCGAATCCAAAATCCGGCTTCGATGGAACGATTGGCATAGCCGATGATTTGTCCATAGCGAATCAGCGGCTCGCCGCGCGCGAGGCGGCGTAGAGCGACCTTGTGCGATTGCGGAATGGTTTCCCGAACAGTGAATCCGGTATCATCGACGCTGCCCGCCTTGACACCTTCCGGGGCTATCACGATACCGGCGTTATCCGATGGATGCACGCGGATGTAGAGGGGAGTCAAACCGCATTTTAGCGCCGGGCCAGAGGGGCCGTCGAGTTACACTGCGGGAATAGCGGGCGAAGGAGCGATCTTTTGAAGAATTTTTCGAAAGTGGCGCTGATAGCCGCATGCGCCTTTGGCGTCTGCGCTCAAAATCGGCCAGCGGGACCTCCCGCGACGCCCGCTCCCAGAAGAGCCTTTGGAGGCGCGGGCGGCGGCTATAAGGAATACGACCCGGCAGTGCTCGAAAACGGCAAGAAGACGTTTTCGGCGAATTGCGCATTTTGTCACGGCTCGAATGCAAAGGGCGGTGAAACGGGTCCCGATCTGTTGCGCTCGGTGGTTGTTTTGCACGATGAGAACGGTGAAAGGATTGCGCCGGTTGTGCTGAACGGCCGGCCGGACAAAGGCATGCCCAAGTTCAACCTGTCGAGCGCGCAGATCTCGGAAATCGCCGCGTTCCTACATGATCGAGTGCGGGCGGCCGCGATGCGCGGGAGCTACCAGATTCTGAACATAGTCGTGGGCGATCCGAAAGCGGGCGAGGCGTATTTCAACGGCCCTGGGAAATGCACTAGCTGCCATTCGGTAACGGGCGACCTGGCTCATATCGGATCGAAGTACGACGCGGTTACAGTCCAGCAGAAAATCCTGATGCCGCGGGAGGGGAGGAGTTACGGACGACGCACTGAGGCCGCGCCGGAGACCGCTCCGATAACGGCTACGGTTACACTCCCTTCGGGTGAAACTGTAAGCGGACGACTCGAGCACATCGACGATTTCGACATTACTTTGATCGATGGCGCCGGAGACCGGAGGTCATTTTCACGCGATGGCGAGACGCCGAAAGTGGAGCTTCACGATCCGCTTGCAGCGCACATCGAACTGTTGAAGCAATACAGCGACAGCGATATTCACGATTTGACGGCTTACCTTATGACGCTGAAATAGAATTAGCGGGCCTGAAACTGTATCAGCCAGCGGGGAGTCACACAAGAACGGGACCGGAAGCGGATGTTTGCGTAGTGGGCGGGGGACCCGCCGGATTGGCCGCGGCTATTGCATTGCGGCTTGAAGGATTCCCCGTTCAACTTTTCGAATGCGCCGTTCCCCCAATCGACAAAGCTTGCGGCGAGGGTTTGATGCCAGACAGTCTCGGCGCCTTGCGGAAACTCGGGGTGGGCATACCGATGAACGCAGGATTTCCTTTTCGTGGAGTCCGCTTTGTAGGCGCGGGTTGTTCGGTAGTGGCGGATTTTCCTGTCGAAATGGCAATAGGCCTGCGCAGAACAGTTCTGCACAAATTGTTGGTGGACCGTGCCGAGGAGGTAGGAGTTGAATTGTGTTGGGGCACGAAAGGCGCGCACCTCGTTCGAGGCGGTTTGAGCGTGAACGGCCAATCCATCCGTGCAAAGTTCATCGTAGGGGCCGATGGCCAGCACTCCTTGATCAGGCGGGGCGGGGGTCTCGACAGCGCCTGGCGCGAGACGCGGCGGTACGGTTTCCGCCGTCATTACCGGATAGCGCCGTGGTCGGCCTATATGGAAATGCATTGGGGCGAGCGCTCGCAAATCTATATCACTCCCGTTTCCGAGACGGAAATCTGTGTTGCTGTGATGAGCCGCGATCCTAAAGTCAGGCTCGAGCAAGAACTGAAGAACTTTCCACACGTTCAATCGCGCCTTTCCTCCGCGCAGCCGTGTTCCTCAGAGGCGGGAGCCGTTAGCGCTTCGCGAGCGCTACGGCGCGTCTGGAAAGGACGATTGGCGTTGATAGGAGATGCCTCCGGTTCGGTGGACGCCCTTGCCGGAGAAGGTCTGGGGCTGTCGTTCCGGCAGGCTTTGGCGCTCGGGCGGGCTTTGAAGGCGGGCGATCTCGCGCAGTATCAGGCCGCGCATCGAAAGCTGGCGCGACGACCATCCTTCATGGCATCGCTTATGCTCAGGCTGGAGAAGCGTGGCGCGTTCCGGGCGCGAGTCCTGGCAAGCTTCGCGAAAAATCCCGATGTGTTCGCGTCCCTGCTCGCAATACACGTCGGCGAAGGTTCGTTTCTGGATCTTTGCTCGCCGCGGCTGCTGAATTTTGGGCTGGCATTTCTGGCGGCTCGCGGAGTGGCGTAATCGGAGGTTATACACGATGTCCCGACATTGTGTTTCAGCCGACACGTGTCGAGAGAAGCGGTCGAGATACGTGCAAAGTAGATGCAATTGACCTTGCACGGTGTTACGAAAGCGGCGCTTACACGGGAACCGGCTCGTATCAAGCAGACTGAGTTTTGTATTCAGCCGATCGGGTGGCGCGGCCTGTGACGGTCAGGGATGAACTCGACATTCTATTCCGGGTGTACTGCTTGAGTAGCCGGCGCACTGTCATCTTAAAATCAGGAGAGTGCTGGTCGAATGTAGTCCGACTGTGCCCCCGTCGAGCACGACGGCCGCTGAATCTCCGTGGCGGTTGGCTTTGGCCCAATTTCTTAAATCTGGACGCACCGCTTATCGCGGTGCTTTGGCAGGTTCTATTAGCGCGCGAGCTTGCGGTACACGTTAAATTCGGCGAGCCGGTCGTGCTCGCCCTATGCGTGTGGCTGGTGTACGTCGCCGATCGGGTACTTGATGCGCTCCGTCCGCTCCTAGGCAATTGGGAACCGGTACGAAAGAGTTTCTATCGACGTCACCTGCGGATTGCGGCCATAGCGGGCCTGTGATTTTTCGACGATCATTCCGCTCGCGTACTGCATCCTGAGACGCTCAACCTTCTACGCTGGATTGACCCTTGCGATTCCGCTTCTCTTTTATTTCGCTTTGATCCATCTTTCACCGGTACGGTGGCCGCGCGAACTCGTCGTGGCGTGTTTATTTACGTCAGGCACGTTTCTTGGTGTATGGTCGAGCAACGATAGAAATTCCTTTTCGCTGTGGGTGCCGGCGATTTTGTTCTTTTTGCTTTCTTGGGCGAACTGCTCGGTGATCGAGACGTGGGAGTTGCAACGAAGTGTGTGAGTGAAGATAGCGCGCCGAGCCGCTCGACGCGATTCGCCGGTTCGGAGCGGGATTATTGATCAAGGCGATGTATTGGTTTTTTGGAACCGCGACGGGTTTGAAGGTGAAGCGGTTGCCTGATTGTTCAACCGTCTTTACCCAGCACGGATTCCGGCGGCTGCAGCATGTGTCCACGATGGGCGGCCTGTTGATTTCAGAGTTGTGGCAGAGATCCTAGACCTTCTCCAGGCTGTCGTATAGGCGTAATGAGCCAACCTGTTACTTTTCGTCTCCAGAAGAGATCTTAGGGAGGAGAGGACGCTATGGCGGCTAAACAGGAACTATTGCGCTTTTTGGATCAGCATGTATTCGATCCTATTCTGCGCGCGAGCCCAAATAAGTACGAGGAAAAGGATCAAAAAAAATTGAAAGACGTCCAGGATCGGACGCGGAGTGAGAAGGAGCGATTTTATGGATACCATGATACGGATCAGGTTATCGAAAATTACAAGCGGGACCTGCATTCCTCAACCGCGAAGCGTGTCAACAAAGAACTAGAACAGCTGAAGCTCCCGACGCTGCCGTCAGTGGAAGATGAGTTTCTGAAAGCGGCGGGCGAGCGTTAGAGACGTGGCCCAGGGCTGCGCTTGCGCCGGGGACCAAGATCCGGTCTAGGCCGCTAGGCTGTGCTTGTGACTGGGAATCCGTGACGAAAAGGACCTGTCTTCTAGAAAAGCGGGTAGATCATTCGCGGAATGAAGCCGTCAATTGGTTATTCAGGAGGATGATCGGTGATTTCCGGTGTTTGGTGCGGATGAGAGGACTTGAACCTCCACGAAGTTTCCCCCACTAGAACCTGAATCTAGCTGAAACTCTCGCCGCCACGTATTTGCAATCAATTACGGCGGCTCAGCGCATGGGACTGCGTGGCACTAATAGTCCTGAATGGCACATTAGTGGCACAACAAAGGATCGCGCCCGCGATCGTGTCTATCAGAATTGAAAACCGAGAAGCGTTTGGCTCATTGGAAGCGATCGGGTCCATTGCTCGCTGTCTTCCGGCTGAACTGCTGATTTCGAAAAGGAAGCTGCGTCAGGCGGAGGCGGTTCAGCTGGTCAGGCTGAAACGGGAGAGCGCAAGTCAGAACGTCGGATTCGCGTCCCGACCCTTTGTTCTGTGCGGGCTGCCGATCAAGCGACCCTCAAAAGGCGTCCTGATGCACGAACGCCGAAATGGCCGATTCCTTCTGCAGGTCACCGGTCACCCCCAATATGGTGTCCCATGGGGACAGGACCGGTTGGTTCCGATCTTCCTTGCGACACTGGCCATGCGCCAGCAGAAACAAACTATTACGTTTCGCAGCGCGGCCGAAATGCTGGAGGTGTTTGGAATGCAGCAGGGCGGCTCCCAGTATCGCCGATTGATCGCTGCGTTCCAGCGGGTCTTTGGCGCGACAATCTTCTTTGGTACCGATACGCAACGCGAGAAAGCGGCAGTGACGCACCAGGCGAGATTCAATTTCATGCGGGAGGCGCGAATCTGGTACTCGCGAGACCCGAATCAGGCTTTGCTGCCCGGTGGCTTCGAGAATGAGATCGTCCTCAGCGACGAATTCTTCCGGGAAGTGACCACGCATTCAATCCCCACCGATTTGGAGGCGGCCAAAGCGCTCTCTTCTGCGCCGGCAGCATTGGATCTATTTATGTGGCTTTCCTATCGATGCTTCACAGCCAAAGGGCTAGAGCGTGTGCCGATCTTTGGCGAGTTCGGTCTGGCGAGCCAACTCGGGAGCGTCGATTACGCACGGCCTCGGAAGTTCCGGGAGCGATTGGAACGCTGGCTAAACCTAGTCCGGGCGTTGTGGCCTGCGTGCACAGGACAAATCAGCTCGGATGGCGACTATTTGCTGATCTGGCCGGCCGTGGCGCTGGCGGCGAAGGGGGCATAAATGGCGTCGCCCTCATTCGCACCGAACCTGCCTTCGCGCCGGCGGATTTCGCTCACGAAAATTGACATCACCGTAGCAGCGCGCCTGGGTCCTACGCGTGGCCTGGGAAATTCGCAACCTAGTTGCTTCAACCGCCAAGTGGCGATGTATCTAGCCAGGCACTTGGGCCGGTGGAGCACCACTATGATCGGTCGCTTCTACGATGGGCGAGATCATTCGACAGTGTGCCATGGCATCCAAAGAATCCAAGCGCTTCGCGAAAGCAATCACGATGTAGATGCTCTTTTGTCGGAGTTGAAGCGAGAGCTGGACGGGAGTTTGGAATCCGTGGTTGCCGACCTTGCGGAGGAGGAGGGTAAACTCTTCCAGAGGCTTGGCCGCTCGGATCTTGAGGAACTAGCGAATATGGTGGCTGCTCGGGTGTGCCGGCAACTCGCAAAGGAAAGGATGAATCAGCGAGATAGCTAGCAGGACCCGGCAGGTCAACCTTGAGTTCTGGGCCAAGCGAATCGCGCGAATTTAGAGACCGAACCTCCCGCTACAGCTTTCCTCGCCGCGTACCGGCGGATGGAGCGAAGAGAGGAGGCCCCTATTCGGGGACCTCCTGATCGGTTGTGGATGCGGTGATGCCGAGCTGATCCGCGCCGGAGTTCCGGCGGTCGAGGATTCGAATGCTGTCAGCCCGTAGTTCCACGACGAGTTGTGGAATGGCGTGCTCGACGGTTTCGTTGCCCTTCGGGATGATGATAGTGCGGTCGTATTCGCGGGTGGCGAGTTCCCCTTGTACGAAAACGTGGGCGCCTTTAACCAGGCGTCCTGCGGTCTTTGCGAATCCCTCACCGAACGCGACGACACTGTGCCACTGAGTTTTCTCTTTCCACCCGTCGGCATCGTCCTTCCAAGACTTCTTTGTAGCGACAGTGAACTTTACCACCGGAGCGCCGTTCGGCAAATACTTGGTTTCTGCGTCTCTGCCGATGAATCCGACGATTGTGAGCTGGTTGAGGTTCATAGTTGTTTTTTCTTCTTTCTGCCCTGTTGCTTGGGCACCTAAGAGCGAGGGCGGCTGCTCCCAAACCAAGCGACTGCTTTCTCCGGGGGACCGAAAGAATTTGCTTCTCTGTTTTCAGCGAGCCTGCGAAGCGATCTGAAGTCAAATTGTTTAGGTGGTGTCGGAGAAAGCAGAAGGAGCGAAGCGTGCAGGGCGCAGGGTTTCGCCCGAAGCTGTGCCAAGCAACCAGGCAGGAGGAAGGACGACGACAAAACCCAACAGCTCGCTTCATCTTGATTCTGGCAAACGCAGATATAAAATGTCCGGCACCGGATCAACGGTATGGAGCTACAAGATGCGCAGAAGGAGGGCAGGGAACAGGTGGCTGTGGCTAAAGACGCTTGTTGTAAGCATCCGTATCAGGCCTGTTACCCGGAAGCAGGGTTTTCGCCGCTTGCTTGTAGCACCCCGCCACAGTGTGGTGAATGTTGTGTCAACACGCCTGCACGGCATACGGATGCACCGATATCCACTGAATCGCAAGCCGTTCCCACGCGTCTTCGCGGCGAGTTTTAAGGCCGATATTTAGTTTAGCGGGCATTTGCCGAGTGTTGGGTCGATCTTCCAGACTGACGTTTAAGCAGAATCGGGTTTGTACAACGGGCCGCGAACGTTACGCCGTCACTCGCCTTCTGAAAACAATCATCGCCCAGAGCCCGCTATTCAGCGAGTGGCCGAAAGGTAAATACATCGCCGTCACACATGATGTATCCGTACTTAGCTCCGATTTGCGCGTGATACTCCCACCAATATACGAACGCAAGCTACTGCGGCCTATTTATGCGGCTGGCATTCTAACGCTTCGCGCATTTAAGTGCGGGCGAAGGCTGCGATATAGTATTCAGCGACCGTGCTTAGACAGCCGGCGGTAACTCGTCCACGCCGGACGGCGCGGCACATCAACCTACATCAGATACGAACCGGACTTCATGCCTAAATCGCTCAATCCTACAATTCTAAGCCGCCGAAATGCGCTGCTTCTAGCAGCAACCGCCGGCGTGGGCGCCACGTACGAATCACTAGCGTTCGCCTCTGACAGCGTAAAAACCGGAGCTCATCAGGAATCCGGAAACTGCTCCACTCCGCGTTCTGCCGTCGCGAAAACACAGTATGGGAAGGTGCGAGGATTCCTGGTTGACGGGGTCTTCACGTTTAAAGGCGTGCCGTACGGCCAGACAACCGCCGGAGAAAACCGCTGGCTTACTGCAAAACCGCCCGCGCCCTGGACTGACGAGTATCCAGCTCTGGCGTACGGCGCCAACTGCCCGCAAACCTTGCATCCATGGACCAGCATCGAGCAGACCTTTCTTTTCGACTGGGACGACGGATGGCAAAGTGAGGACATGCTCAAGCTGAACATTTGGACATCCAGTCTGAGCGGCAAGCGTCCTGTGATGTTGTACCTGCATGGCGGCGGGTTCAGCTTTGGTTCTGCGTATGAACTGCCCTCTCACGATGGAACCCAGATGGCGCGGCATCACGACGCCGTGCAAGTCTCGGTCAATCACCGTCTGAATATCCTGGGGTTCTTCGATGTCTCCGAGATTGGCGGGGCGGAGTATGAAGACTCCGTCAATGTGGGCATGACGGACCTGGTCGCCGCTCTGCAGTGGATCCGTGAGAATATCGAGAATTTCGGCGGCGATCCGGATAGGGTAATGGCTTACGGCCAGTCTGGCGGCGGGTCCAAGGTCACGACTTTAATGGGCATGCCGTCCGCATCTGGTCTGTTCCATCGAGCGTCCGCGCAATCGGGAGGTGGCGGCAATATCCCCACTCGGGAGCAGCAAAAGGAACTCGCCCGCGTGGTCATGAAAGACCTTGGTCTTGGCTCGAACGACATTCAGTCGCTGCAGAAGATGGAATGGTCCAAGCTGATGGCCGCCGGTAATGCTGCCGCCGCCAAGATCAATCCTCCCGGAGCACCTAGGGGACCCGGGGCGCCCGGAACGCCTCGGGTCGGCTGGTCGCCCTGCGTTGATGGCAAGGTGATCAACATGAGGTCGTTCTTCGATGCCGCTCCAGAAGTGTCGAAGCATATACCGATGCTTATCGGTTCGGTCAGCGAGGAAGGCAATCAGATGTCTTCTCGTCCCACTGAACAGGAGTGGCACGCAAATCTGGCCAAAACGTATGGCGAAGAGAAGGCCACCGCCATCATCGCTGTATTGAAGAAGGCCTACCCGGATAAGAAGATACAAACTCTGTCCTACATCTGTTCCGGCAGGCCCGGACTCAATGGGCTGTCAATGCGCAACAACGTTGTGAAGATGGCCACGCTGAAGCACGACCTCCATGCGGCGCCCGCATACACGTATTACTTCACGTGGCAGACGCCCATTCTCGACGGCGTGCCAGGCGCGTGGCATACCGCGGAACTGCAGTTCTGCTTCGACAACACGAAACGCTGCGAACAAGGCACCGGCAACACAGCCGAAGCGCAGGCGCTTGCGAAGAGGATGGCTTCTTCCTGGGCGGCTTTCGCTGCAACCGGCAAGCCCAGCATCCCGGGCCTCCGTTGGGAACCGACCGACCCCGAAACGAACCAGAGCATGGTCTGGGATAACCATTGCCGAATGGTAAATGACCCGGAGGGAGAGGCTCGCAAAATTATCTTGAGTTGATCATTGCTGATCAGGTAATTCATCCTGTTTCACGACCTGTCAGGAAAGCCGTGCTTGAAAGGCCCGCGAGCCCTTGCGACCAGGAACTGGCTATTTCTCACAGTAGCGAAAGCCAATCGGATCTGCCTTAAGCCATCTAAATCAATGAAAGAAACTCTTTCAGGCTGGGCGATCTAACAGGATCTTCCCAATTTTACTCATTTATTCACACATGGCGAACCCTTCGTCCAGTTGTTCGGGCATTCTCAGCTGTAATTACCTGTTCCTTTTCCGGAACGATCGGTTGAATATGCCGTGATCAAATCTTCATATATGCGATCCGGTGTTGGCTATCGCTCCGTTAAATCGGAACGAGGAGTTGCGGAAACTGAAAGGAGATGATTGCAATCCTACTCCCGCAGTACACTAGCAGGCGTGCCACTCCGACAGTTCGCGCTTTTCATTTTCTTTCTTCTTCCGTTAGCAGGCCAAACGGCAAATCACGCGGTGCGCGAACTTGCGCCGGGGGTGTACGAATGGCAGGGCGACCGCGATCAGAGAGAGCCTGCTAACGCGACATGGATCGTTTTCAAGGACTACGTTTTCCTGATTGATGCAAATTTTCCCTGGGGAGCACGAGAGATTGTTCCAGCTATCAAGAAAACCACTGATAAGCCCATCAGATATGTGTTCAACACCCACTACCACGGCGACCATAGCTTCGGAAATTCGATCTATTCCGACTTGGGAGCAACCATCATTTGCACAGAAGCCTGCGCGAACGAAATGAAGACTAAGGGCGCGGCGAGTTGGGCAAATTGGAATAATCCGCAGCATAGCCTGGAGGGCGCGCACTTGCAGGCGCCCGCGATCACTTTCTCAGATAGGCTAATATTCGACGACGGTACGCAGCGGGTCGAGCTGATTCGCCTAGGCCCAAGTCATAGCAAGGGTGACGGGGTGGCCTATTTGCCCCACCCAAAAATCGTGGCGACTGGCGATCTGTGTGTGACGTGGGGTTTCGGCAATAATGTCGGCGATACGGATGGCAACTACGACAATTGGCTTCACGCGCTGGATGAGATGGCGAGCTGGGAGCCGACTATCGTTGTGCCGGGACACGGGCCGATTTCCAATCGGAGCGCCCTATTGGCGGACCGCGCTTACCTGGCAGACATGATGAAGCAGGTAAAAGCCGGAATGCAGGCCGGCAAGACGGCGGAGCGATTGGCGACGGAAATCGATTTGTCGAGTCACGGGACCATAGCAGGAGACGCGACCGCCAACGCCACTTCTGTACGAGCTATGTACAAACGCTTTTCGGCTAAATAGCGGCAATGCAGCCCCCAATGGTCGGACCGAAGATTACCGGCCCCGATATCAGGTGTTTACCTTGACAGCAGTGGTCTGACCTCTGTATGATCGACCAACCGCTTATTAATTGGCGCGAGGGGGTTCAACCATGTGGTTCCCGCAGTCAAAGCGTTCTTTTCAGGGTGGTTATTTTCTTTTTTTATGGCTGCTTGTTCCGGCCGGACTCGAAGGGCAGCTACTACAAGGGACATTAAACGGAAATATCGCAGATTCGAGCCAATCTGCGGTGGCAGGCGCCACAGTCATGGCGACGGACCAAGCCACTAGTTTTTCACGAAGTACGACTACAGATTCGAGCGGCTTCTACACGTTATCCGGATTGCCGCCAGGTGTTTACAACGTCAATGTGAATGCGCCGGGTTTCCAGACCTCGACTCATACTGGAGTCTCCATCACGGCCCAAACGGTGAGCAGGCGGGACGTAACGCTTAACGTCGGAAGCGTGAACGAAACTGTTACGGTCTCGGCGCAAGCGACAGAATTACAAGCGGACCGCGCAGATGTACACGCGGAACTTGGATCAAAAGTTCTTCAGAACGTGCCCGTACCGATTGGGCGCAACTATCAGATGATTTTCACGACGATACCAGGCGTTTCTCCTCCGCAGACTTCTCATTCTTTTAGCGCCAATGGAAGCCGGTCGTTGGCGTTTACGGTGAACGGCGGGAACGTAAACGCGAACGATACGCGCATTGATGGCGCTGGAACTAGAAACTACTCGGCGTCAGACGTGATTCTGTATGTTCCGGCACTCGAGGCGATTGAGACGGTCAACGTGGCGACTAATGCTTTCGATGCCGATCAATCATCGGGTGGTGGATATGTCAACGTCACGGTAAAAAATGGTTCGAACGTGTTTCACGGATCGCTATTCGAGGACCACTCCGATAAATCAATGCAAGCGTATCAATGGGCGGCGAACCGATCCTTGCCGAAACTTCCATTTATCAACAATCAGTTTGGCGGGACGATAGGCGGACCAATCAAGAAGGACAAGCTGTTTTTCTTTGGCAGCTATGAAGGGGTCCGCATTGTGCAGGGGAACGCTGTGCAAGCGCAGGTTCCCACGATTGCGATGAAAAATGGCAATCTTTCCGCGTCGCCGACCGCGATTTACGATCCGATGACGGGAGCCGTGAGCGGAACGGGACGCTCGCCTTTTGGCGGCAATATCATTCCGGCCAATCGCATCGACCCAGGAATTGCGGCTCTGATTGCCACAAACGTTTGGCCCAATCCAAGTCAGGCGGGCACTGGTGCATTTGGTTTAGGACAAAATTTTCTATCGAATGGAAACCAGGGAAATAGCGGCGCCCGGCGCGATCAATTGGACGCAAAAGTGAACTGGAATCCGAGCGCCAAGCTGAGTGGGTTTGTGCGCATGGGCTTCAACAACGGCGATTGGTACAACCCCCAAATTTTTGGCTTGCTCGGCGGTCCATCGGTAAGCCCGGCAAACATATCGGTGGGCGTCGGCGGAGCAAACGTTTATAACGCGACGGTATCGGCGACCTATGTCTTCAATGCCCATCTGATCGTCGATGCTTATTTTGGTTATTCGCGTATCGACATGTATAGCAATCAGCCAAACCAGGATAAAAACTTGGGTTCCACATTGCTGCAAATCCCAGGGCTATCCACTGCGGGCCTTGCGCCAGAGCGACAACGACAACAAGGCGGATTGCCGCTGCTCAGTATCGACGGATTTACGATCCTGGGCCCGGCGAACACGTTCCAGCCACAGGACTACGCCGACCCCGAGAAGAATATCGTGGCGAATGTTAACTGGATTAAAGGCACTCACAACATACGGGCCGGCTTCGAGGCTGACCTGCAGAATTCATCGGAGACACAGTATCAAACCTCGAGCAATAGTTTTATAACGAGTTCGGGAGGCTTCCATTTTGCACAAGGAACAACCCAACTGAACGGCGGACCGGCAGGCAACGATTTCAATGCCTTCGCCTCGTTTTTGTTGGGCCTTCCTCAGGATTCGGGCAAGATCTATCAGGCCCCGGACCGCTACGATACGCGCAATCAGACATATGGCGCCTATGTGCGGGACCGATGGGAAGTCACGCCGAAGCTTACCATGAGCTACGGACTGCGCTTCGATTACTTCCAATTCCCGCGGCGCACCGGCACCGGTGTGGAATATTACAATCCGCTCAGCGCCACGATGTCCATTTGCGGGATCGGAAAAGTTCCGTCGGATTGCGGAATCACCAGAGACCGGTTACATCTGAACCCTCGAATCGGGTTCGCTTACCGGCTAACGGATTCGACCGTAATTCGCGCTGGATACAGCGTTGCGACGAATCCCATTTTATTTTTGGGCTTCACAAGCTTAGGAAGTCGGAACTTCCCTTACATCCTTGCGCAGGTGATACAGCCGCCTAATAGCTTTTCGTATGCAACGACTTTCCGGAACGGGATTCCGGCGGTGACTCTGCCGAATATTTCGGCTGGAACGATTCCTGTGCCTGGCTCTACAGCCGTGAATACCTACGACAACTCCAATTACGTCCGCGGCTATATCCAGACATGGAACCTCACCGTGGAGCAGCGGTTCAAGAATCTGCTCGCCTCGGCTGGGTATGTCGGTTCACGAGACGTCGACGCGCAGAATAATTTGCAATCGAACTGGTCGCCGATAAATGGCGGGACTGCCGGCGAACAGCTCAACAAGCTGACTGGGCGGACCGCTTCTACTCAATACATTGGCACGCTGGGAACCAACACCTATGACTCTATTCAAACGCGCGCTCAGGCCAATCTCCGCGGTTCTTTGTTGAATTTTACTTACACATTCGCGAAGGCTCTAGGCTATGCGATCACACCATCCGTATTGATTCCCCAATACTACAGTTTGAACCGAGGAAGGCAGGCGACCGACATCCGCCACACTTTTGGTTCGAGTGTGGTGATCGATCTGCCGTTCGGTAAGGGCAAGCGCTGGGCACAGAACGGATTGGCGTCGCACCTGGCGGGCGGCTGGCAATTGAGCGCAATCGTAACCGCACACAGCGGATTGCCATTCACGGCGACAGCCTCGACAGCTACACTGAACGCACCATTTTCCGGCCAATTTGCCGATTGCATCGGTGCGCCGCAGCAGACGGGCAACATATTCCAGTGGTACAACAAAGCGACCTTCGCCACACCCACAGCAGGGAGGTTCGGTACCTGCGGAACAAACAATCTATCAGGACCCGGATTGATTAACGCGAACCTTGGAATAAATCGCAATTTTCGTATAACGGAACGGTTCACCCTGGGGGTGCGCGCCGATATGTTCAACTCAGCGAACACGCCACACCACGTTTTGGGCAATACGTCAATCAGCACGGGCACTTTCATGCAGGCGGTAGGAATTCTGAATACCGGCGTGGATGGCATCGAGCAGCGAGCCCTACGCCTGTCGGCGCGGATTGGCTGGTAACGCTCGGGTGCGCGCGGCCGACTTAATGCAAATCAGGACCGCCTATTTCTTCGAGATGCAGCCTCATTGAATTGCGGGGCTGACTGTGCGTCCTTAACGCGAATAGCGTTTAAGATCTGCCGATGTTGGGACAGCACTTGTTTCTCGACGCCCGGTACGTGGAGCGTGATCAACATCCATTGACGCATAAGGCTGCGGATCATTTGAACGGCATTTAGCAGGACCTGATTATGTGCGGCTTTGGCAATTGCCAAGATGGCGTTGAGATCGTCGGGGTGGCTCGCGCCGCGGCGAACGCCGCGATTTCGCATTCGAGGACCAGCCGCGATTCAACCAGCTCGTCGACTTGGGTTGTGCCGTTGCCGGTGATGGCCCATGGCGGCGGGCGTGAGAGAAAGGTCGACCGTTCGCACACAAACGTGCCGTCTCCGACGCGGCTCTCGATCGCGTTCGGGATGAATGCGTTCGCCTTCTTTCCACTCGCTCCGGAGAATTAGCGCGAGTAGCTTTTCGAAACCGATGTGGAGCGCGTGACGCAGGACGCGTCCGGAGGTGATTCGGCTTTCTGCTTCGACGATGGCACCGCATGAGGCATTTACGTTTTGGCCCGACGTACCACGAAATAGGGCTGTTGGGTCAGATTGACGGAGAGACCGGGATAAAGCAATGCTAGTTCCGCCGATTCCTTGACCTCGAAATAGTATTCCAGCGGAAATTGGGAATCGGTATAGGCGCCTGGAATCTTGGCCGTGTATCCATGGCTCGCCGCGTCCATTTCGGCGACCTGATAGCGCTCCGCCTGATCCACGTGGCGATAGTAAAGGCTGACGGATGCCGGTCGTCTCTCGAGTGTCAAGATTAACTCCAAGTCGCGAGCCGGTATGAAATGCATGGGCGGCGTGTGACCGGCGGCGAGCAAAGCGCGGGCTGGCCTGCCTAATGCTTCTTTGACTGCGGCCGCTGTTTTCGGCGGCGGCGTATTTTGGGAGACGGAGCTTAATTTCTCTTTGAGACCGGCAATATCACGGTCCATAGCGGGTAGACGGTCTAACCAATGACCGCGAAGCTGCGGATGTTCGCCTACCGTAATGTCGGTCATGTAGACGCCTTTGGCCCGATTAGCCAATTCAGCCCACGCGTCGCGCGCCCTGCTGTATCGGTTTACCGCCTCTTCGAGCGCCGTACGATCGCCGGTCTTTTCGTAAATGCGATAAAGCACGCCGGCTCTGAATTTGGCGCCGAAGAATTGACCGATGCCACATTGAATCGACACATCGATAGCCATGCGGCGATATTCGGGACGGTCCTTTCTACCGGTGGCCGCGTCAGCTTGGTTCAAATGCTTAGCGGCCACTGCGGCGTAGTCTTCAATCCACTGCGCGACCTCGATCGGCGAATACTTGGCACTCCGCGTGCCACTCAACAACTCGTCGGCGAAATCGTTGATGCGTGAAAATAACTGTGGGTCGAGCGGGCTGACATTGCCGAATACTCTGGGAGAGGGGGTATCGGTGTATGGTCTGAAATGTTCCGCATCATACATGGACTGATTTAGATACACTTCGGGCCAGTAAGTGTTGTTTCCGGCGGAAGTGGCGTGGCCGGTGGTGACGATGGGGAGAATGCGGCTTGCATTTGCAAGAGCCTCTTCCACGTGGGGCGCCCCCCGGCCGAACTGTGCGTTCAAATAGCGGCGCCAGCAATCGGAACTGGACTCAGGGTTGTAGAGCAGGCGGCCCCAAACGCGATGGCCGTAAACATATTTCTCCCAATCCCAACGCGGTCGCAAGCTTGTATCGGCATAAGCACAGCGATCGCCCGCCATACCAGAGCCGCGGCGGCCTTTGAAAGAAAGGGGCTCGCAGATTTCGACGCCCTCGCTACCGCAGAAGTTAAATGCTTTCGAATAGGCGCTCGCCGTTTTAGGGTCGCCCCAAAGCAGCAAGCGCTGCGTTCCGGGCCAGATGCGATGGACGACACTCCAGGGCCTATCTTCGCGTAGCAGATCGCCATAGCCATAGCGCAAGAAACTGCGCGTGCCGGCGCTTAGTTTCATAAGGCCGGTTCCCGCCTTACCGGGTTTGGGCCGTTCGATCTCGCGGATTTCGGCTTGATGATAACCCATACCCAAATGCTCGGCCCAGAACTTTGGGGATAACGTCACGGGCTGTTTAGTGGCGACGGCCATGTCGAGCATGGATTGATCCATACCCTTGGCGTGCATGTCAATGCGCACAGTGCGGCCGCAGGTGGCCACGCCATCGAAGACGGTTTTCCAGAAATCGTAGCTGCCTTCTTCGACCCCGCTTTCGCCATGGACGCGAAAGGTAATGCCGCCAATAGCCTGGCATCGCTGCAAGATAAGGCGAACAGCATCGCGGCAGTAGGGAGCGTGGTTTTGCTTGGTGATTCCCTCGATCGTGTAGTTCGGATTAGGGCTGTCGATCCACTCGTAGCCGTGCATCCAAAGACCGAGCTGAAACTCCATTCCGCGGGCGACGGTTTGCTCGCTGATGAATTTGAGCATTTCCAGATTGCTGTCGCGTTCCGAATCAGGCAGCGGCGTAGCACGGACCCGATAATTCGGAACGTCGAGAAGGAATGGATAGGCGAAGAGCAAATAAGCATCCGTCACCTGGCGAATAAAATCGTAGCCGATACCAAAGGCAAGGTTGAAGCGATTGAACCGCTGGGTCGCCAGCATGGACAAGTAGCGCGGCCACATTTCACGATCGTTGTACCAGGGCTTATCTTCTACGTCGCTGGTGAAGAGCCGCGTAATGCTACGAACGGAATTAGCAGGGCTCTCGATAATGGGGCGATCAACCTCCAGTGCGCCGAGAGCGTCAGTGGAATTCTGTGCGCGGTCCACCAATTCAAGCAGTGCATAGACTAAGCCCCGGACATCGTGACCGCAAGCCAGCAGAACGTGTTTGCCATCGAGTTTGCCGGGTACGAGGCCGAGAGATTCGTCTGTCGCGGACACGAAGGTGCCGGATTGTTTCAAAATCTCCGCAGAGGGGCTTGCCGCGAACCCGGAAGCCAGAATGCAAAGTTCGCCGGATTTGGCCTCCGCCAGCGTTTGACGTTTGTTAACACTCACGCCGCGCGCTTTGAGGCTCTCTCCGAGCTCCTGGAGCGCCCACCGGACCGGTTGAGCTCCAGCGATTGGATCGCGAGGGTCGGCCACAATCGAAATGTTTGTGGAAGCGGCCCCAGCTAACCGCACAGCCGACAGTGCGGCGGTCCCCGTTACGAATTCACGCCTGTTCAACACGACCTTTCACTCCTTCTATTTTCTGGCCAGATATTTACCAAGGTAATCCGTGACAGCTTGCATTTCAGCCTCAGTACCGGTGGCTCCGCGCTGCTGCATGTCAGTGACGATAACCTGCCACCCGGCCGAATTCATCCGCATATGCGAAAACGTTTCGACGCCATGGCATTTGCTGCAGATTCTTATTACGGTTTCTTTTCCGGCAGCTTCGGGTAGGTCACCGCTAACGGCCGGCCCGGACGCATTCCCGGAAACCGGTTGAGCGGGTCGGGTCGATTGCGTTACGGGAATCGTTTCAGGTTCGCGGCCGTTGAGTGAAAAGGCGATGAGCGAGTCGGCTCCGTTGAGTGAATTCCCGACATTTCTCAGGTGCGCAGGGCCTCCGGCGGCTATTACAACGTACTGATGGCCGTCGCGCCCTTGAAAGGCGATGGGCGTTGAGTTTGCGATGGCTTCCAATTTGGTCGACCAAAGCTCTTTGCCGGTCCGGGAATCGAAAGCGCGGAAACGAGAATCATTAGTGGCACCGATAAAGACGAGGCCGCCCGCGGTAGCGAGTGACGCACCAACATTAGGCGTGCCGCCGTGCTTATAGGGTTCGGATTGTAGTTCTTCGAAGCCGCCGAGCGGAACTCGCCAGGCGATATCGCCGGTATTAGTGTTTACTGCGCTTAGTTCACCCCACGGGGGCTGCTGGCACGGATACTGATCCTGATCTAAAAAACGGGCGTAGGCGCTTTCGTTGCGGTACGGGACCGGAGATCCGGGCGGAGTGGGCGCCATGTGGCCAATGCCGCCCATGTTGGATGTGTTCACGAAAATGTACGCAAGCTTGGGATCGAACGAAACGCCACCCCAGTTGCCCCCTCCCATGGCGCCGGGAAAAACCAGAGTGGGCTTGAGTCCGAAGGGCGTATAGAGGTCGCCGTGCTGATAGCGATCGTATTGCTCCAGGCAATAGCGCTCGGCAGCGGGCGTGCGCTTGCTGATTTCTTCGCGCGTCATGGTCGTTCGGGCAAGCGGTAGAGGTCTTATAGGGAAGGGCTGCGTGGGCGAGGTTTGTTCGCCAGGAACATCGCTGGATGGGACCGGCCGCTCCTCAACGCCGAAAACAGGTTGGCCGGTCATTCGATCCAGGATAAAGAGCAAGCCCATCTTGGTGATTTCGGCGACGGCGGGAATCCTACGTCCGTCCTTAAGGGCATCGACGAGCGCGGGCGCGCCTGTGACATCGTAATCGAAAATATCGTGATGGACCAGTTGGTAATACCAGCGCAACTTTCCGGTTGCTGCGTTGAGTGCGACGACTGAGTTGGCGTAGAGATTTTTTCCTTTGCGGTCCGCGCCGTAAAAGCTATCTGTGGGATTTCCGATAGGCAGGAAGAGCAGGCCATTGGTTTGATCGACGGTAATTTCGCCCCACAGGCTGGGGCCGGCGCGATCTTTCCAACCGTCCGGTCCCCAGCTTTCGTTATTCGGCTCGCCTGGCTGAGGGACAGTGTGAAACCGCCATACGAGTTTACCCGTACGAACGTCGAAGGCGCGCGGATCGCCGCTCGGACCCTGGCTCACATTTTCCTGAGTGCTGGGCGCGACAATTGCCAGATCCCGATAAATGGCCGGCGGCGAACTGAACTTGTAGGTAGCCTTTGGGAAGCGCTCGGTCATGCCGGTGCGCAGGTTGACGACTCCGTTGTCGCCGAACTCCATCACAGGCTTACCGGACTTGGCATCGATAGCGAATAGCAGGCCGTCGCCTGTCGTCAGCAATAGCCGGGAGGGCCGCCCCTGGTCACCCGGCCAATAAGCTACGCCTCGATTTTCGACGCCACGGACTACGTGCGGATCGAAACTCCAAATTTCGTGGCCGGTTTCGGGCTCGAGGGCGATCACCCGCGAAGTTTGAGTGGTGATGTATAGAAGATTGCCGGCCAATAGCGGTGTGGTTTCGAACTGACGGCCCTTATCGCCCGTGTGATAGGTCCAAGCGCGAGATAAACGCGGAACATTTTGAGGCGTGATTTCGGTTAGAGGAGAGTAATGATTGCCAGTCGAGTCCGGAACCTGGCCGGCATTGGCGGCGAGCAGTGCGGCAATGGAGAGAGCGGCCAACGGGGAGCGCATCTGAACTCGAAATTGAGGGTAAGGGACGTCAGACTATTCTGTCAAGCGAATCACCGTTCCACGGCGCCCAGTCGAGGCTAAAATGCCGATGGATTTGATCAGGGCTCTTAAATACTCAACGAGCGGATGCGTTATTGGTCATACCCGACCTGATGAATCAAAAAGCGCCCAAAGATCCCGCCTTCTCGCGAAGATAGAGAAACCGTCCCAAATTCAGGCCCGGCGGATTACCAAATAGTACGCCGTATTTCGCGATCTATCGCGGCTGATGTGCGCTCAGTTTCCGATTAGCCTGTTATCCGACCAAGGAGCAAGAGCGAGCGCGTCCCTGGAGTGACATGCTTCTGGTCGCTGTTAAGCTGCTCTGATGCCTCGACATTCGATGCATCGGCGATGCATGCTCGACAGTAGAAGCTTGAGGTATTCATGCCCTCTCCGCGTTTCCCTATCCCGCAAGGCACGCTTGACGTGCTGATTCTCCAGATCCTGTCGCTCGAAGCTGCCCATCGGTACGGCATCACGCAGCGGTTGGAACAGATATCCCGTTCGGTGGTCCAGGTCAACGAAGGTTCGCTCTACCCCGCGCTGAATCGGCTAGAGCAGAAAAGCTGGCTTCGCGGCGCATGGAAACGGTCGGAGACTGGCGAGAGGCCAAGTTCTAATCTCTTACGCCGGCTGGTCGCCGCCAGCTTGCGGTCGAGAAGGATAGCTGGCCGCGTCTCTCCGGCGCAGTCAAGCTGATCTTCGAGGAGGGGAGCCGATAATACGCGCCTCGCTGCCGGCCTTGCGCCCGCTCTGCAAGCCGGCCGGGACAACCTCATCAGCTCGCTCCGGGAGCGCGGCGCTATTGTGTTCGGCGGCGTTCGCCTGCGCAAGTCGATCGTCACCCTCCAGGTGGCCTTTTCGTTGATCCTCGTCATCGGTGCCGCGCTCTTTCTACGCACGCTCTCGAGCCTGCGGGTGAAGGGTCCCGGCTTCGATACCGCTCGACTCGTGTCTTTTACCCTGGATTCCCTAAAGAACGGCTATTCCGCCGCGGACTCTAATCGGCTGATCGGGCGCATCCACAATGCCCTCCGTGCCTTGCCCGTCACCCGTGATTCGGCCATCGTCCAGAACGAGCTTCTAACCGGCGGGAGCTGGGGGGAACCGCGCTACCATCCTGACTAATCGGCGCTTCACGACCGATCGCCGGGTCGATCTCAACGCCGTTAGCCCGGTTCTTCAAAACGCTGAATGTTCGCCTCCTCGCCGGCCGCGACTTCGACCAGCGCGATTCCCGCACCGCCAGCCGGACCGGCCCGCGCTGCGCCATTGTGAACCGAGCGTTCGTCAAGCTATCTCGCCGGTGGTGATCCCCTTGGCGTGCTCATCGGCGTCGGCTCGGGCCCGGATGTCAAACCCGATATTGCCATTATTGGCGTTGTGAGCGATTTCATTATCGCGGCCTCCGCGAGCAGTCCCAGCAGGCTTTGTTCCCGTTTTCAGACAAAACGAGGACTTCGGAGCCGCCTTCTACGTCAATCTCCGCGGCACCCCGGACCAAGCCTTCCGGGCAATCCGTAACGCCGATCCGCAGTTGCCTATCCTCGGGTTCCGCTCCGCAAGCTCGTTCAATCACAGTTGTTCGGCGTCACCGCCACTGATCCAGCGACGGTCGCCGCCGCTGCGATGGTCCTCGCCGCCGGTGCGCTGTCGGCAGCATTCATCCCGGCATGGCGCGCCTCGAAGGTCAGCCCCACGGACGCCCTGCGATTGGATTAGCCCCAATCGCTGCAACGCTCCAATCCGGTTTAGCATTTGATTCGGTTGCCGTGACGGTTCGAATATGCCCGGCCTTTCCGTGGAGGTCGGCAATCACCCAATGCTCCTCTCGGAGTTGAATGGATCCGGCCGTAAGGGCGAGGAGTTCACCGCGTCTCAATCCACAACCAATGAGAAGAGCGAGGATGGCGTAATTGCGACGGCTCCTAAGACTATCCTTTTGGGAGTTCATTAGCAGCGAGCGGCCCTGATCAGCGGTGAGCCAGTTGCCGAGTCGCACGCCGATCCGGCGTACTCCTTTGACCCGGCGGATGCCGGCCGCAAGTTCTGGACTGAGCAAGCCGGAATCAGCCGCCTCGTACGCTACACGCCTGACCGCGGCCAACCGGAGGTTGATCGTCGTTGGAGCGAGGTGCCGTTGTTCCAAGTGGATTCGGAATCGAAGAACAACGGTGCGATTGAAAGCGAGTCGTGGTTCCGAGCAGTACCAGTCGACGAATTCATTAATCGCATGATCATACGTCCGCTGACCGCTCTTCGAAGTAAGGCTGTTCAGTACGGCGGACTTCGTCTGTTCGAGATCGATAGGACAAGAGATCGCTTCGGCGGTTTCCTCTTTCTCCGGTGTTTGGGCATTCTGGGCGGCCTCCTACGCCGCCATCCGTAAGAATCGCCGGCAAACTCCGTACATGGCCGTCACGCAAGACGTATCGGGCCAGAACTTGTCTACCTTTCGGACTCCCGGAGCAGCGCGTTGCTGTAGTCTCTCCCGTGCGCCTCATCTGCCCGAAGCGTCAGTATGACGTTCTCAACGTGCTCCTCAAGGTTTGCGTTGTCTCGTTCGCATCCGGTGAAGTCAGCGGTCAGGCAGTGCAGACCTAGGCACGGTAGCAGCCGTCTGGAGGGCGATCGACGTTGTGTTTCGGGCTGCGTGGCGGGAAGCACTATGCGGTTAGGGCTTGGTTCGAAATCAGGTTTCGATTGGTGCCGACCGGCCACAATCGCGAACGCACGCGGGCAGCCGCCGAAACAGTCGGGACCGACGTGTGTCTAAATCGATCCCACTGCACCGTCCTCGTGAAACGCCATCACGAACGGGCGCGTACCCTGGAACGGATACCGCTTCAGCGCCGCTTCACTGATGTCCACACCCAGTCCCGGTTTCGTCGGCAAAGCGTACCGGCCGTCGATCATGCGCATTGCCGGGAATCCCATCAGATCTTCCCAGACGCGATTCTTCTCGCCAGCCTCAACGAACCCGCAGATCTCCTGAGCCAGGAAATTGGGACCCGCGGCGTCCACGTGCAGACTGGCAATCCCTCCAATCGGTCCTTCGCAGGCATGCGGTGCCATACGGACTCCGGACGCTTCGGCGGTGGCCGAGACCTTCCAAAGCGCGCTTATGCCGCCCACGTGCGCGATATCCGGCTGCAGAATATCCACGACGCCCATGTCGATCAATTCCGTGTAGCCATAGGAAGCAATCAGGCGTTCGCCGGTCGCTATCGGTGTGGTGGAATGGCGCACCGCGCGCGCCATCGCCCTTACGTTTTCCGGAGGGCAGATCTCTTCCGCAAAGAGTAACTGAAGCGGCTCGATTTCGCGCAGAATAATGGCCGCCACCGTCGGACTGGGCCGCGCGTGGAAGTCGACGGCGAAATCCAGATCCGGTCCCAGCCCCTCGCGCAACATTTCCATGTGCGCAACAGCGCGCCTGATTTTGGCGTTGGTTTCCACGCACTCCAGTAAATCGGGTAACTGGAACTTCAATGCGGTAACGCCCGCGGCCTTTGTCTTGTCCCGAAGCTCCTTCGCCTCAGCCAGCGTCCACACATCCGCGTGATAGTACCCGCGTACGCCGCGCGGATCGATCGGGCCGCCGAGCATCTCGTACACGGGCATGCCCATGACCTTGCCGCGTATGTCCCAGAGCGCCTGATCGATCCCCGAAATGGCGGATCCCAGCACGGGGCCGCCGCGGTAAAAGCTGCCGATGTACATCGTCTGGTAGAGATGCTCCACCTGCATGGGATCGCTACCGATGATGAGGCCCTTCAGATCCATTACACAGGCCATTGCGGCGGTGGCCTTGCCCTCCAGCGTAGCTTCGCCCCAACCCGTTACACCCTGATTGGTTTCGATCTTGACGAAAACATAGGGCCGGTCGGCCTGCGCGATTCGCTCATCGAGTGTTACTCCGAAAACGCGCATGTTGGTGATCCGCAGTTTCGATCCTACACCGTGAAACGCGGCGGCGCCCGGCGGTTTGTCTTTCGCTGTGACAATCTGCGGGGCACACCCGCAATTGTGCGGCAGCGATCGGTTCAGGTTTCGCCGGCCCGGAGCGGTGCCGGTTAACGCGCCGGCCGCCGCCAGCGCTGTCAGAACGTCCCGGCGTTTCATATGCGCTCCTCACTCCAGGCGTCGAGCGCCTTCTCGTTCACTTCAAATCCCAGGCCGGGACGATTGACCAAAGCGAAAAACCCTTTGTCCCCGGTTTCTTTTACTCCTGAAGTAATCTCTGCGCGCATGGCGGCGTCGCGATCGGAAGCGGGCACGGGGATCTGCTGGGCGTAGGCGTAGAGAACCGAGGCGTTCAGATGAATGCCGGCCATCGAGCCGATCGGGCCTCCGTCGTGGAAAGGCGCGATCCCCACATAATGAGTCTCCGCCAGCGCGGCTACACGTTTGATCTTTGTCAAACTGTTCAGAGCCAGGTTCGGCCGTACAATGTTGACCGAGCCGCTGGCCAACAGGATCTGAAACGCGATCAGATCGGTGATGTTCCGGCCGAGGCCGATCGGCATCACGGATTCGTCCACAATCTTCGCCAGTGAATCCGGGCTTGTCACCGCCGTGGGCTCGTCGAACCAGATGGGGTGAGACGCTTCCAGCGCGACCGCAATCGTTGCGGCATCTCCCGGCGTCATCGCGCCCGCGGCATCAAGAACCCATTCGGCGGAAGGGCCCGCCAAAGCCTGCATGTCCGCATACTGTTTTCTTACAAGATCGACGTAGGCGCGAAGCGGAATCATGGCGTCGCGGAGTGGAGCGGCGGTAGTGAAAGCCTGAATCCCCTGGCGTTTGGCGCGTTCGAGCGACGGACCGGAGTTCGCAGGCCCGGTGCCCTCGAGATGGCCGAGCAGTCGCGCTTTGTACCGGACGGGTCCGCCCAGGTATTGATAGATCGGCACGTTTTTGGCGCGGCTCACCACGTCCAGCATCGCGTTGTTGACGGCCGCCTCGAGCGCGGGCGTGCGGCGCAGGGCCGAGCGAATGAATTCGGACTCCGTGGCGCGCCGGTCCAGCGTTACCACGCGCGCCGCTACAATTTCCGCGGCAGTCGCGGGCCCGCCTTCGCCATAGCCCGATACGCCTCCCTGGGACTGGAGTCGCACGACCGTATAACGGCGGTTTGAAACTGGTTCCTTTACACGCCATGCCCGGAATTGCGCAATCTTCAACGGGTGATCTTCGGCGATCGCGGGAGCGAACACGACGGAACTCGTGCCGCGCAGCTTACGGCTAATAGTTCTCATTTGATATACGGATCCTTGTTTTCCGAACAACAGGGTGTCTGAACGGGCTTGCGCACCATAACTTCGGTCCGTGTGTCGCTCTTGTCATAAAGCTGCAGCAGCCATCGACCGTCGCGAGCGTTGATGCCGGGTTCTTTCGGAGGTTCGTAGCCACGCTCCCTTACGGTCTTGTAGACGGTCTGAATATCCAGAGTGCCGATGCAGACGTGGTGCCAGACGCCGAGTTGCCGCGGCGTTGGCGGACCGTCGTGCTCGACCATATACTCGATCCAGTTGTCGCCATCGGGAGTGAGGTACGAAATCCAGTCAAGGCGATCGTCACGAGGACCGCCCTGCCAAAGAAAGCGAAAGCCCAGAATGTCTTTATAGAACTTGTCCTGCTGCGGCGGGCTCTTCACGTGCACGCCGACATGCAGCATGTGGTCGGAAATGCGCCGGCCCGAGACGCCTTTGCCGCGATATTTCGACTGAAGTGAACCCTCGAGATACTCCACGAACTCGATGCTATGTCCCTCGGGGTCCCTGACCACAAAGCTGTAATTGCCGTCTGAATCCTTTGCAACGCGTGACGGCACGGAGACGCCTTTCCCGGCGAGATAGTCACGCAATTTTCGCGCGTCCGCGGTCTCGAAGCCGATCTGGATCAGTTTGTCATCCGCAGGGTTTTCGAGCGTCGGAGCAACTTCGATGTACTGGTGATCATTTACCTTGAAGACCGACAGTTCGGCGCGGCCGGAAATTGTTCGTCGGTGGCGGAATACCTCGTCATACCCTAGAACGCCCGAATAGAACCGGCGAGCCTCGTCGAGATTGTCCGTTTTCACGACAAAATTCGCAATGTTTGTGATCGGCGGCCTTGCTGGGGCTGCGGAAGCCAGAGGCAGGATTCCGAATGTTATGGGGATCAGAACGAAGAGCGCGCGGGTCAAACCATCATCCTCGTAAGTGCTCAACCATCGTATATCGGCCATTGCCTGGCGGGGTAGCAGGGATGGGCCGTCACCATCCGTGCAGCGCCTGTGCAATTGGCATGTGAGAGAAACATGTGCCCGAACCTTGAACATTCCCATTCAAAGCTCTATAGTTCATCCATACAATGACCCTGCGAATCTCCGCGATTTGTCTCCTGCCAACTTTGCTCATCGGCCCTGGCCTGCGCGCTCAGTCCGTCTTTCACGACGCCGATGCGCCGCAGGTATCCTTCGCCTCAGCCGAAATCGCCCGGGCCCTTGGACTGCAACGAGCTACACCGGACCGCGCCATGCGGGACCTGACCTCCGATACCAGTTCGCTTCGTTTCGCAATTGCCGCCGGCGCGGATGAATCGAAGTCGCTTGCGCAGACACTGCGGGTCGCCCCGCTGAAGACAACTGCGCCGCAGTCGTACGCGATTCGCCGCACAGAAGCGCGCGGCCGAGTCACGATCGCCGTGCTTGGTGCGGATCCGATAGGCGCAATGTACGGGGGCCTGGATGTCGCCGAAGCCATCCGCCTCGGGACGATAGCTAAGACCCGGGATTCCGACCACTCTCCGCACATTGCGCAGCGCGGAATCAAATTCAATATCCCGCTTGACCGCCGGACCCCAACCTATTCCGACAGCAGCGACTCGGCGCAGGCCAATATTCCCGAGATGTGGAGCATGGATTTCTGGCACGAATTTTGCGACGAAATGGCGCGACAACGGTTCAACGTGCTTTCTCTCTGGAATCTGCACCCATTCCCTTCGATCGTGAAAGTGCCCGAATATCCAGACATCGCACTCAACGATGTGTGGGGTAATCGCGAACCATTCGATCTGAAGTTCAACATGAACAGCAAGGTCATGTCTCAGCCATTCATTCTCGGCCAGGTTGCGGTTGTCAACCATATGACGATCGACGACAAGATCCGCTTCTGGCGAGAGGTCATGCAGTACGCGAAAGACCGCGGTATCGACGTTTACTGGTTCACCTGGAATACCTTCGTCTGGGGCACGGAGGGCAGGCACGGACTCACGGAGGACGGAAACAATCCGGAGACCGTGGCTTACTTCCGCGCAAGCGTGCGCGAAACCGTCAGAACTTATCCGCTGCTGGCCGGCATCGGGATCACGGCGGGCGAGAACATGAACAGCACGCAGGGACCGTTCGATCACGAGGAGTGGTTGTGGAAGACATACGGAGAAGGCATTCGCGACGGGCTGAAGGATCAGCCGAACCGGCAGTTCCGCCTGATTCACCGGTATCACCAGACGTCGCAGGCGAAATCGATCGAAGCTTTCAAGGATTATCCGGGGCCGTTCGACTTCAGCTTCAAGTACTCGGTGGCGCACATGTATTCCGAGCCGAATCCACCGTTCATTGAGCCCGTGCTGGCGGAAATGCCCAAGAATCTTCGTACCTGGCTCGAAGTGAGAAACGACGATATCTACAGCTTTCGCTGGGGCGACCCCGACTTCGCTCGCGCCTACGTCAACAACATCCCCGGACCAGACCGTGTATCGGGCTTCAACATGGGACCCGACGGGTACACGTGGGGCCGCGAATTCATCGACAAGGAGCCGGAGACGCCGCGCCAACTCGTTATGCAGAAGCAATGGTACAGCTTCGCCCTGTGGGGCCGCCTCAGCTATGAGCCCGGCCTGCCGAACTCCTTTTTCGAACAGATGCTGGCGGCGCACTTTCCCGGGCGCGCCGGCGAACAAAGTATACGGGGCGATAGCCGCGGCTTCGAAAACGATGCCGCAGGTTACTCGCTTCTTCTGGCGCGACCTCGATTTTAAATGGTTTCCGGAAGGCAATATCCAGAAGGGGCACGGCACCGGATTCTTCACGGTGGGGGATTTCATCGAAGGTCAGACTATGCCCGGGAGCGGCATTCTTAACGTTCGCCAGTGGCGCACGCGCTTGCTGAAGCGAGCGAAAATGGACGGGATCACGCCGCTTGAGGTAGCCGCGGAGTTACAAAAGAACGCTGCGGCGGCGCACCGGCTGGCGGAAGAAGTCAGGCCCGTCGAAGGAAAGAACAAAGAACTTCGCCTCACGCTCGGTGATGCCGACGCGATGGCCGATCTCGGCGAATACTACGCCGAAAAGATTCTCGCGGCGTGCGACCTCGCGCTCTTCGACAGCAACGGAAACGCCGAACAACAGGCGTCGGCGGTCCGGCATCTCGAGGCCGCGCTGGCTCACTGGAAGGCTTATGCGGGCGTGGCGACGAGTCAGTACAAGCCGCAGTATTTAGGTCGTCTGAATCGGGTTGTGGATCTGAATGCCCTGACCGCCTCGGCGGCGGCTGACGTCGATGTCGCCCGGCAGTGGCATCCGGGAACCATCACAGACAATGGAGAAGGCCCCGCCGTAGGCGACACGAATTTCCGCAAGTAGCGCCACGCCGGACCGGCTCTGCCTTCGACTCGGCTATTGTCCCGGCGCGGGGGCGGAACGGCATAATGACCTTTGATGCCGACGATCAAAGCCAAACGCGGTCCCCGTAGCACCTTGCGTAGCAGGCTTTTCCTTCGAGTGCTCGTCGCATGCGTAATGCTCCAGGCGGAACTTGCGGTATTAGTCATGGGCCGGCAACCTGGAAAATCGCAGCCATTGATGAAAGTGCTGCCCCGCTTCTCTGCCTCGGACGTACCAGCCATGAGCAAGGAAGAGACCGAGACTCCTCCTCTGGCCCCTGCTCCTCCACCCCCAAACGACTTGCCTGGCAACGGCATTGCGCAACACCCCATGCTCTACATCGGTGAGGGCTATAACAAGATCTTGCTGGCGAATGATGGCAAGATCCAATGGACCTATTCGACCGGACCACAGGCTGGGAATATGACGACATCTGGATGCTCTCGAACGGAAACGTATTGTTCACGCGCATGCAGTACATTGCGGAAATCACGCCAGAAAAAAAGGTGGTTTGGCGCTACGATGCTCCGGCGGGAACCGAAATTCACGCTTGCCAGCCGATTGGCAAAGATAAAGTTCTCTTTATCGTGAACGGGTTGCCGCCCCGGCTGATGGTGGTGAATAAGAACACAAGGGCGATCGAGGTCAACCATGTTCTTCCTGCCATTAGCCTTACGGATACCAAGACGGTGCACGCGCAGTTTCGCCGAGTTCGTTACACGAGCAAAGGCACCTATCTGATTCCGTTTCTTGAGATGAATCGGGTCGTGGAATACGACCGGAACTTTCGTAAAGTGTGGAGCTACGTCATTCCGACACCATGGGCAGCCATCCGGCTTAAGAACGGAAACACACTGATAACAGATGAACGAGATGTGTTAACGCGGGAAGTAACTCCCCAAGGCAGAACGTCCTGGGAGTTAACTAAGGCCGATATCCCTGCGCGATTCTGGTACGGAAATGCCCAATCGGTCACCCAGCTCGCCAATGGAAATACCGTCGTATGCTCGCGCGGTGGCGACCACTACGGACCGCAGCTGGTCGAGGTCACACCTCAGAAAAAGGTCGTGTGGGTGTTGCAAGATTGGCAGCATTTTGGCCCGGCTACTGCCGTTCAGTTCCTGGATGAGCCCGGCCACCCCGAGCGTCCCGGCGACTCTTTCCATTGATCTAGATTCACAAGGACGACAGAGAACATCCTCTTGGATTGGCCCCGATTGCTTCCGATTGTTGTCTGGGAACTGACACGGTTTAAGAGCGAAGCATAAATCCGCCCTAGTCGCCAAGGGTAGATCTACACATCGCCGTTACTCACGATTTATCGGTTCGACTGTGCTCGATGGCAGATCCAAGGGCAAGTGAGGGTGAATCAAGCACGAGAGAAGAGTCTATTTCGCAGGCGCCGGTTCGCCCAGCTCGCGGAGTGCACTCTCGTAATATTCTCCGCCGGCAGCGCCCGAAGCTTTGTGCCGCTGAATGAAATCCATCAGCCGGCGCCGGAGGTTCTCCGCTTCCGGGAACGTTTGATCCGTCCAGAAACGCCGGGAAGCATCGAAATATCCTGACCTTACGAGGAAAGCAACGCCAAAATACTCGTCTTCTTCGAGTGAATCTTCGCCGCCCGTGCCGGGACGGAATGAGCCATCGGCGAGAAGGGAGTCTTTCAGACACCATTGAAGCATTTTCTCGATTTCAATTGACGCGGCTTGCCGCTGTGTCTCATTCATGTGAGACCAGGCATATTGAAATAGGACGACTACGTCCATATTGTGATGAGTGAGATAGGCCCCATCCTCGCGCCATCCGATTGGGTATTCCAGATCCTTTACTTCGAGCAAAGTGTTGCCTACCTTCTCGAGACCGGTGATTTCGCCTTTCAAATAGTTGACGATGTGGAATGTCATGCTCATGTCATCCACCAATTCGATTCGTCCCTCACGCTTGTAGCGTTCTCCCCACCAGCCTGTTTCCGGACTACGCAGTTGCTTCAGAAGATCGAGCAACGTAGCCTTCATTTGTGGATGCCACCGGTAAGCGCTGGGCTGACCGCGAACAATCAGCCGGATGAGCGTCGCGAGCGCTTCATTCATTTCGCGGCGATGATCCACCCCGCTATGGGCCACATCTGAAACAGAGATTGAATTGACGTACTGGGCGAGTTTTTCGGGGGAATTCACCCGATCGAGCAGCGGGATATGATTGCCGCCCTGATCGCGGGAAAAGTGGCCGTCGTAAGACGCGTCGAGCCGAAAGAACCATGCGTCATAACATCGACCCCAGCTTCCATCCGCATCGGGTTTGCGGGCTCCACTTTCCAGTTCCGGGTGCGCGAGACTTGCGCGCAGATCGTTCATACGGGCGTCGATACGTTTCGTGTCTACCGTGCTGCCCATGAGCCATCGGAGTTCAGTAACGATTTGGTGCGAACAGGACACGTCGAGCATCTCCGCTTCGCGCTTCATCACCTGTTGCTCCAATTCCCGCAGAGCACCAGAGCGCGGTCTCATCAGCGCGAGGTAGCGCGGGTTGAAGGCCGTCATCTCGCGACGGATCATCGCCCCGTTCTGCAGATCCGGCGTTGCGATCTGAGCGCCGAGGGGAATGCTTGACGTCAGGAACACGGCAGCCAGTTGTGCGGCGACCAGAATTCGGATCGGCATAATCCATCTTGTGGCGATCATACCGTATCGAAGCGGATCCGTCTGCAGATTGGCCTATTGGCCATCCGTGGTAAACACAACGCCGTTAGAACGAAGCCGTTGGGGCGGCGGACGCTACGCGTGACGGTAACCGGACATTGTGATCGGCGTTGCTTGGGCTATTGTGTTGGGTCACAAGGAGGTCCCTGTGACCCAACTCAGAAAAAAGATGCTGGAGGAACTCCAGCGTCGCAATTATGCCCAGAGTACCGCGAAACAATACGTCCGGATCGTCCGGGAGTTCGCCAAACACTACGGCAAGACACCGGATCAACTCGGCCCGGATCAGATCCGGGAGTATTCGGCTTACCTATTCCGGGAACGCAAGCTGGAGGCTGGCACCGTACAGCAGCACGTGGCAGGACTGCGCTTTCTTCTATATCAAGACGTTGAAGCGGCACTTTCTGCTGGAGGATCTGGCGATGCCGAAACGCAGTCGCCGCATTCCGGAAATCCTCAGCCCGGAGGAGGTGACGCGGTTGATCGATTCAGCCAGCAATCTGTTGCATCGCACCATGCTCATACACTCTTTATTCCACTGGCATCCGGCGCGCCGAGCTGTGCCGCTTGCAGGTGAAAGACATCGATAGCGAGCGCATGGTAGTCCATGTTCACAACGGCAAAGGCGGTCATGATCGCGATGTCCCACTGAGTGAGAAGCTGCTAGCTACGCTGCGCGTGTACTAGCGGTGGATGAAGCCGAAGAACTATCTGTTTCCGGGAACCGTGAAGAACTGGCGTAGCGATGTGCCGGTCACCACGAAAGTGCCGTGGGAAGCCTGCCGGGAAGCAGCCCAGCGAGCGGGCATTCGCAAGCATGTTTCTCCGCACACCCTGCGCCACAGCTATGCGACACATTTGCTGGAAGCCGGCGCTGATCTGCGCACCATTCAAGTCTTGCTCGGTCACTCCAAGATCGAGCACACCACGCTGTACTTACACCTGTCGCGCCGGCATCTTACCGCGGTAGCCAATCCGTTGGATCAGATCCAAGTCTCCGCGCCCGATCAGGTGAAGCACTCCCGCAAGCTGCAGAAGAAAAAATGAACCGGCCACCTTTCGAGGTGGCGGACATCATTCGGCAGCACGGCAAAAGCTTCATTGAGAACAACCGGTCTTGGCTGACCTATCTGCATCTGCGGGTCCTCCACGCCATCGAGCACTGCCGCACGGCAGCGCTCGGCGGCCACCTGGACGGTTGTTCCCGGTGCGGCTACCGCTCCGACATCTCGTATAACTCTTGCGGCAACCGGCACTGCCCCAAGTGCCTCACCCACGCACGCGATCTCTGGCTGGCAGAACGCAGCAAAGAGCTCCTTCCCGTCGGCTATTTCCATGTGGTCTTCACATTGCCCCATGAACTGTCGTGGCTGGCGCTGCAAAACAAGAAGACCGTCTATCACCTGTTGCTGCGCGCCACCGCCGCCACTCTGCTACAGATCGCTGCCGATCCTCAACACCTCGGCGCCCAGATCGGCTTCCTCAGTGTGTTGCATACCTGGGGACAGAACCTCCAGCATCATCCGCATGTGCACTGCGTGATTCCCGCCGGTGGTCTCTCGCTCGACCACCGGCAGTGGATCCATCCACGTTACGCGTTTTTCCTTCCAGTCAAGGTGCTCGGCCGCGTCTTCCGCGGCAAGTTCGTCGCGGGTCTGAAGCGGGCCTTCCGACGCGGCAAGCTTCTGTTCCCCGGCAGTCTGAAGGCGATCAGCACCGAGAAGGCGTTTCGTGCTTTTCTTCGCCCGCTGTTCCGGCAGGACTGGGTCGTCTACGCCAAGCCGCCCTTCGGCGGGCCGGAACATGTCCTGCAGTATCTGGCCCGCTACACTCACCGCGTCGCCATTTCCAACCATCGGTTGCTGAACGTGGCCGACGGTGAAGTGACCTTTCGCTGGAAGGATTACGCGCATGGCAACAAGCAGCGAAACATGACCGTGTCCGGCGAGGAGTTCTTGCGCCGTTTTCTGCTGCATGTGTTACCGAAGGGCTTCATCCGTATTCGCTTCTTCGGATTCCTAGCGCCCCGGCGCCGGACGCAGTTGCTGCCGTTGTGCCAGCAACTTCTCGCTCGTCAACCGCCACCACCTTCACCAACTTCGGCTGCGTCACAGTTACCTGTCTCGTGGCATTGTCCGCGGTGCGGTGGCACCATGAAACGGATCGAAAAGCTCACCGCTCTGCAGATCCCATCCAGGCTTGTTGCTCGCCGGAGCTTCCTTGATACCTCGTAATCCTCTCTCACTCACGAACTCAAAACGTGCTCCGGCGCGCGCCGTCGCAGTGTGTCTTGTCGCGGGAAACTCGCCGATCCGACCTACGCTCGGCGGTTGCTGTCATCGATGTCCGCTCACTCGAACCTCAAAAGCTCCTTCGACAATCGCTTATCTCTTTCCCACCACCCGATTCACCCGAAACAAAATCATCCCAAACTCGATACGAATTACATAGCTGGCCGCGTCCCCCACCCCAACGGCCGCGTTCAAACGGCCTTATCGAAAATGACTCGGCATCCTACTTGTGCCCGCGCCTCAACCCTTTCGCGCCGAGTAATTTCCGATAAGGTTCTAGCGTTAGGGAGGACCTATTAAATCCAGTCAACTTCCGCGGCGGCTTTCGAGCCGCTAGAAACCAGTAAAATAAATTACCTTATATGACTCCCGAGAGCTGGCGGCAAGCGGAGGGACTGTACGATGCGATGAAGGACCTGTCTCCTGCAGAGCGCAGCGCGCGTCTGAAAGACGCCGACCCCGATCTGCGCGCCGCAGTAGAAGCAATCTTCACGCAGGAGGGATCGGAGCTGGTACATCCTGCCTGGGAGGAGCACGCTAGTCTTCTTCAGACCGTCACCGTGTTTTCGGCTGGCATGCAGTTGGGGCCTTACAAGATCGAGCGGAAAATCGGCGAGGGAGGGATGGGAGAAGTTTACAGGGCCACCGACACTCGTTTGGCCAGAGCCGTCGCGATCAAGACCTGCCGTCAGGAATTCGACGAGCGATTCCAAAGAGAAGCCCGCGCGATCGCCTCCTTGAATCATCGCCACATCTGTTCCGTTTACGACGTCGGCCTCAACTATCTGGTGATGGAACTGCTTGAAGGCGAAACGTTGGCGGAGAGGCTGAAACGGGGCCAGCTTCTCGAAAGAACAGACCCTGCTCCATGGCGGTGAAATCGCCGATGCACTGGCTGCGGCCCATGCGAAAGGCCTTGTGCATCGCGACATGAAACCTGCCAACATCATGCTCACCAAAGCGGGTGTAAAGGTTTTGGATTTCGGACTGGCCAAGTCGTCGGAAGACGCGACCCTCACCGGTAGAAACGTCGTGATGGGCACGCCGGCCTACATGGCGCCCGAACAGCGCGAAGGCCAGGAATGCGACGCTCGCACCGATATTTACGCGCTTGGGTTGATGCTCCATGAGATGGCTACGGGAAAGCGTTGTTTGAAGGGAGAGAATCCGTCCGTCGAACGACTACCGGAAAAACTGGGCCACGTGATCGAGCGGTGCCTCGCGCTTGATCCCGAAGATCGTTGGCAGTCGGCGGCCGACGTGAGGAGCGAGCTTTTGTGGGCTGCGAAGCCGGTGATGCGGCAGAGAGCGGCCGAACCCGCCCCGCCGGTCGTGGTCGGGCGACACGGGAGGCTCTATTGGTTCCTGGCCGCCGCGCTGCTTCTGGGAGCAGGCGGGGTGACCGGATGGTTGGCTCACCGCCCATCGGAAGCCGAGGCGAATCCGCTCGCCAACGCGAGATTCACGCGGCTGACCGATTTTGAGGGTGTGGAGCGCGATGCGGCCATCTCCCCGGACGGGCGGTTTGTGGCGTTTCTCTCCAACCGCAGCGGCCCCTTGGACATTTGGGTCAGCCAAGTGGGGACCGGAAGTGCGGTCAATCTCACCCAAGGCAAAACGGGAAACCTTGATGGTTTGGTGCGCGCCCTGGGCTTTTCCGGCGATGGTTCCCAGATCTGGTTCCACGAAGCGGACGTCACGACGCCGTTGCGCATCGTTCCCCTCATGGGCGGCGCGCCCAGGGTGTTCCTGGCCAGCAGTCCGGTCAAGACGCCGCCATGGAATGTGGCGTGGTCGCCCGACGGGAATCGCCTCGTCTATCACACTGCGGACGAGGGTGACCCGATGTTTGTCACGGATCGCACTGGCGCCAGCCCGCGTCAGATATTGATAAACAAGCCGGGTATCCACAATCATTATCCAGTCTGGTCCCGGGACGGGCAGTGGATTTATTTCGTGCGAGGGTCTCCCACCACCAGCCAGATGGATCTGTGGCGCATTTCTCCCAATGGGGGAGAGCCTGAGCGGCTCACGCAGCACAACAGCGAAGTGAGCTCTCCGGCTCCTCTGGACTTGCGGACGGTAGTATACGTGGCCCGCGATCGGGACGGTTCGGGGCCCTGGCTGTGGGCGCTCGACGTGAACCGCAAGACCACTCACCGGATCAGCTTCGGTTTGGAGAAGTACATCTCCGTTGCCGCCAGCGCCGATGGCCGCCACCTGGTGGCGACCGAAGCGAGCCCGATCCCGAGCTTGTGGAGCGTGCCGATCCTGAATCGAGTGGCGGAAGAGCGGGATGCAAAGCCGTACCCGGTGGGCACGGTGAGAGCCTTGGGCCCGCGCTTCGGCGGAACATCACTATTCTATTTATCCTCTCGCGGCACCGGCGACGGGCTGTGGCGCTACCAGGACGGACAGACGACGGAGATTTGGAAAGGCTCCGATGGAGCGCTGCTGGATCCTCCGGCCGTTTCCGCGGACGGGCGGCGCGTGGCGATCGCGCTTCGCCGCAGTGGGAAATTGACGCTGCACCTGGCCACTGCCGAGGGCAATGAACTCCGGCCGCTCGGAGAGTCCATAAACATCAGTGGGGCGGCTGACTGGTCGCGGGATGGGCAGTGGATTGTCACCGGAGGAACCGATGCCCATGGTCCGGGGATTTTCAAGATTCCGGTCAGCGGGGGCATGCCCGTTCGGCTCACCACAGGGGAGGCATCGAACCCCGTGTGGTCGCCGGCGGGAAACCTGATCGTATATGCTGGCGAGAACGTGGGCTTCTTCGCCCCGCTCTTGGCCGTTCGCCCAGATGGAACTCCGGTAAAGCTACCCTCCATCGAAGTGCTCCGCGAAGGCGTGCGCGTCCGCTTCCTGCCCAACGGTTCCGGTTTGGTCTACATGCAGGGACTGCCCTCGGCGCAGAATCTATGGCTGCTCGATCTGGCGACCATGAAGACCAGGGAGCTGACACGTCTCAACAACGCCGGCACCATTCGCAGTTTCGATATCAGTCCCGACGGCAACATCGTGTTTGACCGCCTGCGCGGCAATTCACACGTCGTGTTGATCGATCTTCCGGGCGATCCCCAAAAGCCGTGAAATCCGATGACTGGAGCATCGCCGACAATGCGGGCTGAAATCCCTTTGGCTGCCGGAACGCCTGATCGATGAGCCGAGAAGTCTCGGTTTCCACCTAGCGTTATAAGCCGCACCGAGATTCTCAAGGCCTGAGGCCTGGCCATGGGAGGGTGCCAACGTTGCTTGAGCTGCACCGAATGCGCAAAAGATCCCTACATTTTCGAGTGAACATGTGTGCGGCGCCGATAAGCGAGGAACGCCGTGAGCAGAGCCAGAGGCACGAAGGTGCTTGGCTCCGGCGTCGACGTGACGTTCAACGAGAAGTTGTCAACGCCCACATCATAGGGATTCGAGTTCTTAGCTAGAACGCGGAGCTGATACGTTTGGCCCGGAACCATAAAGCTGCTGATATCCTCGCTGACATGAACGTACGGGTTCGTCGTCGTCGGACTGGATTGGAAGAGGTCGAAGGGTCCGTACAAGATCTGGATCGGGGTAGCGGTCAGCGGATCGGCCCCGCCGGGTATCAAGCAAACACACGCGATTTGTGGATTTCCGCCCAACCCGTAAACATCGTTCATGAAGACATCGAACGATACGATGGCCGATGTTGTCCCCACCGGGTCTGTGAAAGTCTGTGTAATTGCATGTAAACCGGGCCCAATGTCGTCGGTGACGGCGTAAAAGGAACCATTGCTGGGCCCAGGGGTCGGATACCCGTTGATCGGCGTCTGCGGTTGGTTGGTTACAAACCAGCCACTGCCGTCGGTGGTTGAGTTGGTTACCGTCCAGCCAGTAAGCCCAGATTCGAAACTCCCGTTATTCAAAATTTGCGATGCATTCATTGTGCAAGCAATCGCAAGAACATTACCAGAAAAGCACACTGCTTGCACTGCCAAGCGTCCAGCGCCCGAAAATGTCATTCGTAAGCGTTTCATAAATGGATCCTCTTTTCCTTCCCGAGTAGCGGTCGGCCTGAGTGGCACTTATCCCCGCCTGACCTACATCGCGAAGTTTCGCGGTCAAAACCGTAATTGCCGCCTCAGTTTTTTTCGCGATATTATGTGCTAGCGCTTTGTGAATCCGGAAGCTTCCGAAACCACTCAACTTCTTCTCGATTGGGCCCATGGCAGCCCGACCGCGCTGGATGCTCTCACCCCGCGTATCTACAAAGAGCTGCGTCGCATGGCCGCTAGCCTCACAAAAAGAGAACGCAACGGACATACACTCGAGCCCACCGCCCTTGTCCATGAGGTCTATCTCAAATTGATCGATGTTCGACAAGTGGACTGGAAAGGCAGAGCGCATTTCTTCGCCGCGTGCGCCCAGATCATGCGTCGAATCCTGGTGGACGCGGCACGCAAGCGCTCAACGTCCAAACGCGGCGGCGGGCTCGAGCGATTCGACGTTGACGATGTTCTTTCCGTTAGCCATCCCAAAGACGCCAGCCTTGTCGCCTTGGACGACGCGCTCACTGAGTTGCAGGAAGAGTATCCTCGCAGGGCACGCATCGTGGAACTGCGCTACTTCGGTGGCCTTAGCGTTGAGGAAACAGCGGCCGCACTCGGGATCTCTGAAGAATCTGTAACTCGTGACTGGCGCCTGGCACGCGGTTGGTTGTTAGCTCAGATATCGGCTCGGAATTAACCACCTGCCGGCCTGTCCGATCACGATCACCGCAGAATCCTCGTGACAGACAACACGCATGGGAATTAGCGCAAAATTAAAAGCTTGTCTCTATTTGAGAAATTGGCCGCGTCAAATCCGAACCTGGCTGAAGGGAGCCAATGCACGGTACACGTCTCTAAACTGCTCAGCTCGGTGACTCCCTTTTAGATCACTCGCTAGTCGCGAAGGGACGGGTAATCCATCCCTTCCTCCGTTCTGCGGTTATGGCTCGAGCCCCATCTTGTCGTTGACCGCGAATCGCAGTTTTTGCTTGCACCCTAGGTAGTGTTCAGTGGTTTGAATCGAGACGTGTCCCAGAAGAAATTGGATCTGATCCAGTTCGCCGCCTGCGACGTGACACAATCGCGCACATGTTCGTCTGAGGTCGTGTGGTGCGAGCTTTTCAATACCAGCCGCTTTGGCTCGCCTGCTTGACGATCTCCCAAAGAACTTTGGGCGTCATCCCATCTCCCCAGATTCTGCCTGCTTTGTTGATCGAGCGGAAAATTCGTCCTTCCTCAATGCCACTTGCTTCAGTCCAGCTATCGATAGCTGCCTTTACCCAAGATGGAATCGGCACCGTCCTAATATGCCCGGCCTTTCCATACAAGTCAGCAATCACCGAGTGTTCTTCCCGAAGTTGAATTGTGGCTGCTGTGAGCGCAAGCAATTCTCCGCGACGAAGACCGCAACCTAGCAGAACAGCAAGAATCGCGTAGTTCCTTTTGCTTCGAAGGTCCGAGTTGCGGGGCTGTCGAGAGCAAAGCTTTACCCTGGTCAGCGGTCAGCCAATTCCCGAGGCGCAGGCCGATCCGTCGCACTCCTTTCACGCGGCGGATACCGGCGGCGAGTTCCGGACTGAGCAAGCCGGAGTCTGCCGCTTCGTAAGCCACACGCCTGACGGCCGCAAGACGAAGATTTATCGTCGTTGCCGCCAAATGGCGCTGCTCAAGGTAGATCCGGTACCGAAGGACAACAGTGCGGTTGAATGCCAAACGCGGTTCTGAGCAATACCAGTCGACGAACTCGGTAATCGCGTGATCGTAGGTTCGCTGGCCGCTTTTGGACGTAAGGCTGTTGATGACCGCTGACTTGGTTTGTTCAAGATCTGGAAGCGCCAGAACTCTTTTCGGCGGTCTCTTCCTTCGTTTGGATTTGGGCATGCTCGACGGCCTCCCGCCGCCGGTGCCCAGCGTATGCGGAAAGTTCTACCCTTCGCCGTTACACACGAGTTAACGGGCAATCTGGAGGTTAGAGATCCAGATCGAACTTCCCGGTGCAAATCTGTCCTCGGCGCAAGTTCAATTTCCTAGTCAAGTAAGGCGCTATGGCCAGATCTTCCGGACGCGTACACAATCGCCATCAATTCCAAAGTTTTTTTAACTTCCTCTTGCTTACCGAGAGGAACAAGTATATTCTAGTCTCGGTAATCGAGGGGGCTGGTATGAGCAAACCATCGGACCTGGTTCAGGGCACGTTGAACCTACTGCTGCTGAAGATCTTGGCGCTCGAAGCGCTGAATGGCTGGGCCGTTAGCCAGCGTTTGAAACAAGTTTCGGGAGATACCCTGCAGGTCAGTGACGGGTCGCTGTATCCGGCACTGCGCAAATTGGAACAGGAGGGCTGGATTACAGCCGAGTGGAAGCCGAGCGAGAACAATCGCCGCGCCAAATTCTACTCCTTGACTCGCCTGGGCCGAAAGCAACTTGAAAAAGAATCTGCCAATTGGACGCGGCTCTCACAAGCCATTACTCACGTAGTCCGGCTCGAGGAAATATGAGATGCGTCTCCAACGCTGGCCCTACACGATACCGTTACGATTGCGGTCGATCTTTCGTCGCCGGCAAGTCGAGCAGGAACTGGACGACGAGCTACAGTATCACCTCGATCAGAAAATTCAACAATGCTTGGAGCGAGGACTAACACTCGAAGAGGCTCGTTATGCAGCTCGACGTGCCATGGAGGGATTAGAGCAACACAAAGAAGAATGCCGTGATGTCCGGCAGATGAACCTCCTCGAACACCTGATCCAGGATCTTCTCCACGGCGCGCGGATGCTGGCGAAGGCACCGGGCTTCACCATGGTCGCTGTGGCCACTATCGCGCTCGGTGTCGGAGCGAGCACGGCCATTTTCAGCGTGGTGAACGCCGTACTGCTCGAGCCTCTACCCTACCCTGATCCAGATCGGATCGTGCAACTGATGCTGTTCTCGCCAGCGTGGGCTCCGGGGAGGAACTGGAACGGCGCTTCCGTTCCCGCGTTCACTATCTGGCGTGAGCAGAAGCAAGTCTTCCAAGAAGTCGCTGCCTACGATGCCGCCTCGCGCGCTGTGAACCTCACCGGAAACGAGACTCCCGAACAGCTCAGGGCCGTACACGTTTCCGCAGACTACTTCCGGCTTTTCGGAGCGTCCGTCCAAAGGGGACGTACATTTTCGCCTGATGAGGACCGACCCGGCGGCCCCCGCGTTGCGGTGATTAGCAACGGACTGTGGAAGCGCCGTTTCGGCGGGAATACCGCCTTGATTGGCAAAGCAATTCTGCTGGGCGGCCAACCTTACGCCGTCGTCGGCGTGCTCGACTCCTTGTCACTTCCGGATCCACCCGCCGAACTTTGGCTCCCGCTACAGGCCGATCCGAACAGCACCAATTTAGCGGGGACTCTGCACGTTGCAGCGCGCTTGAGGCCTGGAGTGACCATCGAGAGGGCGCGAGCCCAGATGGCGCTTGCGACGGAGCAGTTCAAAGAAAAGTTCCCGAACTGGGTGGCGCAATGGCCAGAAGACGAGCGCTTCACGGCAGAACCCCTGTGGCAGGCTGTGGTCGGCGATGTCCGCCGCGCTCTGCTTATACTCGCCGGTGCGGTTAGCTTCCTGTTTCTTATCGCTTGTGCGAATCTGGCAAACCTGCTGCTGGCGCGAGCGACCGTTCGCAGACGTGAGATGGCCATTCGCGCCACTTTGGGAGCCGCACGGCGTCGCCTCGTCTGTCAACTCCTCACTGAGAGTGTGCTTTTATCCATTGCCGGAAGCATGCTCGGAACGCCGCTTGGCTATCTCGGAGTCCGCGCGTTAATCGCAATAAACAGTGGCCATATTCCGCGAATCGATTTGCAGGGCACTGCGGTTGTGTTCGATGCCCGCGTATTCACATTCGCGCTGCTGGCTTCTCTATTGAGTGCGATTCTGTTCGGATTGCTGCCGGCTCTTTATGCCTCCCGGCTTGACGCCGGTACGCTTGTGAATGAAGGCGGCGAGCGCGTGGGCGCCACTCTACATCAAAAGAAGACGCGCGCGGCTCTCGTGGTCGGCGAGATAGCGGTGGCACTCGTACTGCTGACCGGCGCAACTCTCCTAATTCGCACCTTCATCGCTTTACGGACGCTCAATCCTGGTTTCGATGCAAACAATGTCCTCACGATAGAAATGTCCTTAAGCGATTCACGTTTCGGGAATACTGCCGCAGTCTCGCAGCTTATCCGCGACGCCGAAAGACGCGTCGAGAGTCTTCCGGGTGTTACTGCATTGGCAGCCACCTATTCGCTTCCGCTCGAGAATCCGCTCGGAGGTCCCTTCGTCATCGAGACGCGCCCGAATGACCGGTATGGGTCGAGCCTTTCCTTTGTGTCGCGACATTATTTTGATGTATTTCATATCCCCCTGCTGCGAGGACGGGTGTTTACCGAACGTGATACCGGTGAATCCGGCCCTGTTGTGCTAGTGAATGAAGCAATGCTTAACGGCTTGAACGGGCACTATCACTGGCGTTCCGCCCTTTCATGGCAAAACGGCGATCCTATCGGAGAGCACATCACCATCGGCAAAAATATGGGGCCGCCATTCGAGGATCGTACCCGGCAGGTCATCGGCGTCGTGGGCGAGGTCACGGACGCCGGCCTTGGCCTTGGTCCTCAACCTATCATGTACGTGCCGATAGACCAATTGACCGAGGGAAATTCGAAACTAGCCCAAGGAGGGCTGCCGCTCAAGTGGGTAATTCGCACCAAAGCAGAGCCGAAACACCTGATCGGAGCCATCGAACGAGAGTTGCGCGCCGCTAGCCGCGGCTTACCCGTGGCGCACGTTCGCGAAATGAATCAAGTAGTTGCGGAATCCACAGCGCGCAATCGCTTCAATATGTCGCTGCTGAGCATCTTCGGTGTTGTCGCCGTGCTGCTGGCCGCAATTGGTGTCTACGGAGTCATGGCGTATGCCGTGCAACACAGAGTACACGAGATTGGCGTCCGTGTCGCCCTCGGAGCCCGTCCTCAGGACGTGCGCAGAATGGTGCTGTTCCAAGGCGGGCGGCTTGCCGTTTGGGGAGTCTTCTTTGGTATTGTAGGCGCACTCGTACTGACGCCAATACTGAACACTCTGCTATATGGAGTCAAACCCAACGACCCCACAGTGTTTTTGATCGCGTCGGGGGTCTTGAGTCTCGCCTCTTTGCTGGCAACCTACATCCCAGCACGCTGGGCCACTAAAGTTGATCCCATGGTTGCATTGCGTTGGGAGTAGCTTTAAAGGAAGCAATCTCTTTCGCTATCTCATAACAATTGTTGCCTGCGCGGGAACGCGGCCACAAATGCCAGGTGGCAGAAGTGTGGACATCGAAAATTGTATATCCCGCATAGCTCTCGTGTCGTCTTGGACAGAATTCGGAAAATCGCATACATCAAGCGCGAGTAGTCGCGGCGCGTAGATCTATGCTGCGCCGTCAGCGGCTGGTACTTCTCGGGCACATTCTGGGAACGCCGTGCTCCGGGCCGAAACTGCGGCTTAGTGGTTCCATTCGCAATCGTTCTCTGAGCGTTGTCTTGCGATCATGAGTCAGAATTCGGGGCGAGTCTGCCATCAGGCAACGAGTGCGGTGCAGTTAAGATCGGTCAGAGGCGGCTGTTCGATGGCGGGCCCACCAGCTCCATATCGGGGCGCTGGAACACTGCCCTCGGTTCAGCGCGTGCCACGTTCCTGGAGGCGCGAAAGGTCGTTGAGGAACCCCTCGAGGTCTCCCGCCGGTTGAGCCAGCGACAGGAATCGAACGTCCTTCCCCCCGGCAGGTTGCCAGGTATGTGGAATCAGCCTCGGAGCGTACGCACTTCCGCCTGGCCCAAGACGTACGATCTCTGTTCCGACCTGAACATCCAGCGTCAGCGAGTAGAACTTCACTTTGCGCTTTGTTTCCGAAATTCCCCATTGGGTACGAATCCAGCCCTGTTGTTCCAGGCGCATGAGGGGCGGATAAATCGACCCTTGGTTCAATCGCAACAGGTTCTCGGCCACTTGCTCAATTCTTCTGGCGATGCGGTAGCCGTGCATCGGCCCCATCGTGTCGAGGGTTTTCAGGATCAGGAGATCCAGCGTTCCGTAGGGCACATCGGTTTTCTGATCAGACATGTTGGCCGGCAACACCTACATATTACAGCTGTAAACCTCTAGTCTGTCAACATCTGCGGACGGATCTAGTGAAATTCCCGCCCGGACCCTATGGAACGCGGGACGGCGAAACTGGATACGAGTTGGAGTGTCGTTTCTAGGAACTGCGGTAGAGTGATCAAGTTCTCAGATTCAAGGATCATTGCCGGTCAATTCTGGAACTTCGGAAGCCTGACTATTCACATAACTCGTGTGTAACGGCGCAGCGTTTACAAATCCAAGTTGACGTCTAGTCGGCGACACGTTCCTTTGAGGCTGGCGGCCGTTATGGTTCGATACCGATGCGATCGTTGACGGCACCACGGATGCGCTGTTTACAGCCGAGATAGCGCTCGGTAGTTTGCACAGAAACATGGCCGAGCAGGAACTGAATTTGCTCCAACTCACCTCCCGCAGAGTGGCAGAGCTTTGCGCACGAGCGCCTCAAGTCGTGAGGGGCAAGACCGGCAAAGCCGGTTTTGGCGGCATACAACTTGACCACGTGCCAGACGACGCGCTCCGTCACGCCATCAGCCCCACCATTTGCCGGCTCTGCAAACGCATCGAAATACCTTTCCGGAATGGAGTTCAGCGGCCTGGATCCACTCATCCAAGGTCGCCTTGACCCATTCAGGTACGGGAACCGTTCGAATGTGCCCGCCCTTGCCAACGAGATCGACGATGGCCCAATGCTCTTCTCGCTGCTGCAGATGCGTGAACTCTAGATCGGCTAGTTCGCGACGTCGGAGCCCGCAACCGAGCAAGATAGCAAGAATCGCGCGGTCTCGTTTGCCCTTCAAAGTGTCTGGATCAGGACTCTGCCAGAAGCGGCGTGCTTCGTCTGCGGTGAGCCAATTGCCGAGTCTCACGCCCAACTTCTTGGGGCCTTTGACTCGCCGGATACTGGCTGCCAACTCTGGGCTGAGCAAGCCGGCATCCGCAGCTTCATACGCTAACCGGCGGACTGCCGCAAGCCGGCCATTGATTGTGGCCGCCGCGAGGCCGCGATTCTCAAGGAAAATGCGAAAGCGCGTGACGACTACTTTGTTGAAGGAAAGTCGCGGCTCAGAACAATACCACTGAATGAACTCATCGATGGCATGTCGATATCCTCGTTTGGACTCTGGCGACCGCAAGCTGTCGAGTACGGCCGCCTTACTGTGGTCCAGATCCGGAAGGCCGAGTTTCGATTTCGGCCGCTTTGGCGTGTTGGGTTTCCGCTTGGCGCGTTTGCTCATTCCAGCCGCCTCCCGCGCGGCTGGTCGAAAGCCTACGCCCACTCTAAAGACAGCAGAGCGCGTTAGACGGCAAAGTGGAAGATGCTGTTGTCTGAAGGGGGACCCCTTAATGAGACAGGCCGACGTGGTGCCGCGCAAATCTTCCTCGGGTAAATTGGTAGCGCAGTTGTCGAGAGTGCGGTTCATGTTTATCGCCTACCAAGCCGTTATGTTTTTCCTTGTGGCCTTGCCCGCCGCCGCTCCGTCGCAAGCATTCGAAAAGATCATCATAAAAGCTGCTCCTTCAGTCGATCCGGGCAGCATGCGCGTACGAGTCCTACCTAGCGGCGAATTGAAAGCGAAGGCGGTCTCAGTGATCACGCTTTTGAGTTACGGTTACGACGTCCCTGCCAACCCTTCGTCGCGCCTTTCGTCTCTTCCGAGCTGGACCATCGGCGAGAGGTACGACATCGAAGGGAAAACACCTGCCACCATCACCGCACTTTCTCAGGACAGCGCCGCGCAAAGCCAAAGCAAACAGATGATCCGCCGATTACTCGCGGATCGTTTCGGGCTCATAATGCGGACCAAGAATCAACGGATGCCAGTCTATGCTCTTACCGTATCCAGCAGCGGGGCAAGGCTCCAAAGGTCAGCAATCACCGCGAAAGGCTGCATCTTTGATACCGACCCGGAAGGCTGTCATAACTTTGTTATCGGCTTCGGCCATCCGCTGAACGCAAAGGCCATAAGTATGGACGACCTTGTCCATTACATCGAGAACTGGACTGATTTGCCGGTCGTCAACCGAACGCAGCTTAGAGGACTGTTCACTGTACACACGCAAGGTTGGCTTCCCATGCGGCTGCCCCCTGCGCCCCCGGGCACTTCCCCGAACACGAACGCCTTCGCCACCCTCCCAACTATTTTCAAGGTCTTGGACACACTCGGCCTCGAACTGCATCGGCAAGAGGAGAGCTTGCCGGTGTACACCATCGAGCACATCGAGCGCCCGGCCGCCAACGGACGACACCTTCCGTGACGGCAAGAGACAAGCAAGCCTGCTGGGCAGAAGAGTGTCCCGAAACTTAAGTTTCGAGACAACCAGAGAGGTTCTGGAATCAAGGTCTTCAGGCGTCTTGAAAGCCAGTCCCAAAAATCAATGCCGCATCCTAGTCATCGCATCGCGCCAGTCGCCTATGCTGCGTCCAGAAATTCTGCCCCGAAATTGGCAACGTTTTTCACTCGTCCCGGAGCTATTCAAAACCACGCGACTGTGTAGTCGGCGTTCCGCTCCGGTGAATTCGGGTCCTGAGTTAATCATCAGAAAAAGAAATCCGCCGACTAGCTGAATCCGGTGCCACTCGTCGGTGAATTCTTCGTCCCTACCGGTGAATTGCGCGATCAGAACTAACTTGCACCGCTGGTCTCGCACATAAAGATTCGAAATAAACGAGCGTGCAGGTCTAGGCAACGGTTCCGTCAGCAACAATGACAAAATGATATTTATTGCCCGTAGCCCAGAGCACGTTCTCTAAGTTCAATAGCCTGAAAATCGCTTCCTTCACGGTTGGCGAAGTGTGAACTTGCTAAAGCCATGAAGAGACGCGATTTTCTTTCGCCCGCGGGCCGCTTTGGCTGCGCTGCGGAGTTCCATCGATTTCTCTCAATTGCCTAACTTCTGCTCGCGTGAACATTGGGGGAGCGCAACCGCGGCAATCTACTACCGGAGCCGCTTATCGCTCCGATATCGTAAGTATTCGTTCCATTCTTTGTCAGGGACCGCAAATCGCAATAAGGTTGCAGTCTTTGCTTGAGCAGCGTTATATCCGATCTGCTCGAGCCAATCAATCCGATTCAAATATCCAAGAGTCAACTGATCATTCCCCAACGGGATGACAACGTCGGCCAGACGAAGTCCGCGTTCTTCGTTGGCAAGCCTTGCAATATTCAAAGTCTCAATGATTTGCTGTAAAGCAGAAACCGGCTGGGGCTGATGACCCAAGTAGTTACCAACCGCCGCCATGCGCGCATACGATGCGATGATTACATCGGCCCCAGCGGCGCGAGCCGCCTCTGTGGGGACACCGTTTACGATAGACCCGCTCACCAGGATTCTGTTATCCAAGCGAACGGGATTTGAAACTCCAACCATAGTGATGCAAGCTTTGAGGGCGTCCGGTAGCGAGCCCCGGTCAAGGGACAGAATTCTTCGCTGAGCGAGATCCAGAGCTTCGCATCGAAAGGCGGTGGGCAAATCGTCAAAGCTCTTCAGTGTTCGGTATGCCTTGGCGACCCCAGGAAGCAGAGGCACGATAAGATCAGGCGTTCGGGCGGGCATTAACGGGCCGAGTTGGAGTTCCGGAGCGCCGGGCAATTTGACAGTCTCGACTTTCGCCCAATTGCCCTTCGCCTGATAAGGGGCGTCTCCGAAGAAAATCATCATCGTGAAGTCGATCCTTTTCACGAATCCCAGAATTTCGGCCGGAGACATTCCGGTTGCATATGCCCCACCGACCCATGCACCGACGGAAGTTCCCGCAATTACACCAATCGGGATGTGATGATCTTCTAACCAATGCAACACCCCAATTTGCGTAAACCCAAACGCTCCATCTCCGTTCATTACAAGGCCAACCTTTGGGTATCCTAAGTTTGATTCCTGTGAGTTTGCCGCGGCGGCGGGCCCCGCACCAACGGCCGGCGATAAGAGGAATCCGATGCTCGCTAATAGAAATATCGGCCTTTTAAGGTAAGCAGTGTTCACGCCGTCTCGTCACCTTTCAGTTAGTCGGCCAAACGACTCGAAATCCAGCGTTTCCCGTGGCAACAGCCGGATGATAATTGAAGCGATAGGCGGCTCTACAGAACTCTGGCCGGTCATGAGATGAACCGCCGCGCAACACACGAACGTAGCCTTCCTGGGGTCCGGCAGGATCTTGCTGCTTCCCAGAAGGATAAGGGCCATAGACATCTCGACACCACTGCCAAAGGATTCCAGATAGCTCCCAAATTCCGGCAGCACTTGGGCGGTTCGGATGCTTGATCTCTACCAAGGGATCATCACTCCTGGCTGGATCGTCGTTTCCCCAAGAATATTTCTGCCCCTCGGGGCCGCGCGCCGCAAATTCCCATTGTGCCTCCGTCGGCAAATCACCACCAATCCAGACGGCATAGGTCAACGCGTCATACCAGTTGAGGTTCACGGCCGGTTCCGAAGCTGGGTGCGATCGATACTTCAGGTCGAATCGTGCGTATTCACGATTCGTAACTAGGTGTTTCTGCATGTAATACGCGCTGAGCGAAACCTCATGCAATGGCAGTTCGTCCCGGCACGATATGCAACCCGCCGCATTGGAACTCCCCATTCGGAAATGCGAAGCCTTGATTAAAACCCGCTGATTCAAACTATCTTCGCTTGACTCTGTGCCGGGACGCGGTATTCGTCTCGCGACGCTGATTCGCTGCCCAAAGGCACGCCTCAGCTCTTGCGCCCAATGCTCGTTCTTGCCATCGCGAATGGCGGAATCGACGTTGTTTACTAACGCCAGGAAGAACGCATTCGAAGTAAATCTTTCGTCCGGCACAAGAGCGAGAACTTCACTTGCATGGTGCTGATGAACTGAGATCAATTGTTCCAGCGCAACACTTACTTGGCTCGCATCGTCGCTCGTCACCTGTAATTCGAGCCGCCGAATCACTTCTTTAAGAGCAGTTACGGCACGTTCTTGTGCTTCGGTTTCCGCTTTTAACGCTGTGAAGGCGCGTCCTTGTGCCTGGATTGCTTCTTTTTTCTGAACTTGTGCGTAAAATGCGAAGCCCACCGACGCAACAGCCAACATCAGGAACACCAGTGCCGATCCGGCGATCCAACTAATGGCACGGCGGCGCTGTCTGCGTTCCTCGCCGCGCAACTGGCCCCAATCACGCCCCGGGTATAAACAAAGAATGACTTGCTTCAAATCCTCAACAACTTGACTTCGAGTCTCATGACTATTTGGCGAGTTCAAGATGTGGTCGCGTCGGTTGAATAGCGGAATCCACAGGGGCTCAGTCGACAGGTTATTCTTCACCTCTGTTGGAATCAGATGATTACGAATCGTCTCCCAATTGTCAGCTCCACCTTGCGACACAATGATCAGGACTTGCCCCTCACGTTTCCGGGCGAACCAATGCCGAGCCTCCATCTCCATTCCGTGGCTGGTCGCCGCATCGGGAGATGCAAGCACAATCAGATGCGAGGACCGCTCTAGCCTGTCGAACAATTCTCGTTCTAAGCTTGAACCGGCAGGAAGGCAGGAAAGATCCCGGAAGATAGTCTTGGCCCGCACCTTGTACCAAGGGCACAAGAACCGTTGGAGAACGGATTGGATGACAGGTGCAACCTGGCTATCGCACTTCCAACTATAGGACAGGAAAGCGTCGTAACTTTTAGCCGAATCGACCCAAATTAGTGATCGGAGCCAGGCAGGCACCAGCCGCCGCCATGATTTGGGCGGTGCGACGTCAAATTGTATTGAGTCCGGCTGCAGCGCGACCCCTCGCTCTCAGCTGTTATACCAACAAATTCTTCCGTCTGTTACTTGCCTGAAAGGTCTCGCGAAACTTGAACTAACATACCAGAGGGCAAGCCACGATTGATGTGTTGACGGCATGCGGATCCCCCAAATGACATCCACGGTTTTTGCCTGAGGTATAACCGGCCACATGGAAATCAACCCGCAAGGGTCGGTAGCTCACTTTGACGAGAAGGCGTCTCGTACAAGTCCAAATGTGACATCCAAGCATGTGGAAAGCATCGGTAGACCGATGAAACACGTTATCGACTAGCCAACTGTCTTCTTCGATGCAGATTTTTTTGCGGGGGAGTCGGTCGCTCGTTTTGTGGCCCAACGTTTCCTAGCTGCTTCAGCAATTCGTTCTCGACCGGCGGCGCTGAGTGTTCGTTTCTTCCGCCCGCGTGTTGGCGACGCCGAGGTCGTCCCGCTCCTTTCGCCTCCAAGCCATCCCGGTGTTTTCCGGCTACCTCTCTCATCTCTAGCCAAACGTTCGATGACTAGAATTGCTTCCTCAATCTGTTCCCTTTTCAGCCGAAGAGCGGCTAGTATTTGATCGTAGTTTAGATTGTTTATCTCCAAGTGTTTCCCCGTTGCCTGACCGTAATTATCATATCGTTTCGTATTCTCGATCATTGTTCGTGCAACGCGATATCGACGGTCTAACGACCACCCATGACCGTCGTCCCGATCTAGGGGACGTTCTTGTCTAAACCGCAAACCGATAAGTGGGTTTTGCTGAGCCACAATGAAGGGTGGCGCGTTTTAGGTCCAGGTGCGCGGTCACTTGACACGCTCTTGCCGAGTGCCGACTAACACTGCACTGCGCCGGCAAAGGGCATCATCGGGTAGAAAAGTCGCCGGAAGCGTAGTCAGTTGAGATGCTGAGATCTTTCCATTTTCTGTCCAAATCGAGTTTCTGAAGAGCAGCCTGTTCGGCGGCGTTATACGAATCGCTTCCCAGCAAGAGCCGCAAGGGCGGGTCGCTCAGTGACGCAATGTGCAGAAGCGCCGCGGCCGCCTTCGCAGGGTCGCCCGGTTGCTTGCCGTCATAATCTCGCTGGAAGCGCACTGTAGCGCCGACGGTGGCATCGTATTCCGAGTGACCTTCGCGAAGCTCGGTGGAGATGCCAGCAAAATCGGTGCGGAAGCCGCCGGGCTCGACGATCGTCACCTTTATGCCGAGAGGCCCGACCTCTTTGTACAGTGATTCCGAGAAGCCCTCGACGCCGAACTTCGCCGCTGCATATGGTGCGCGCCCGATCGGCCCAATTCGTCCGGCGATCGATGTTATCTGGATGATGTGCCCGGCACGCCGCTCCCGGAAGTATGGGAGCGCAGCTTTGGTCATGATGATGACACCAAAGAGATTCGTCTCGATCTGAGCCCGAAAGTCGGCGAGCGAGGTGTCTTCCACTGGCGATACATTGCCGTAACCGGCGTTATTGACAAGCACATCCAGAGCGCCAAAGGTCTCAATTGCCGTATCGATAGCGTGCCGGGCCTGCGCTTCGCTCGTAACATCCAGCGCGAGAGCTCGCACCCTGTCGCCGTACCTGCTGACAATGTCGTTGAGTTGGAGGGGATTGCGAGCGGTCGCGACGACGCGATGGCCGGCTTCGAGGGCAGCTTGTGCGAATGCTCTACCCAGACCCCGCGAACTACCGGTAATGAGCCAAGCCTTCGACCCAGTGACGTGCATGCCTCAATTGTCACTGATGGGCCGGGGCCACCCGAGTGTTGAAGCCTCGGCTATCACCCCGTTCGGTTATTCATCCCGAGGCAAACGCCATGCCACTGCGTTTGTGAAACCAAGTTGACGAGTAGTCGGCTGTCTGGAGATTGGCGTCCGACCTTTCACTATGGAAGAATGACCCTCCATGGTCGGGAAGTGTAGAGCGGGCAGTCAAATCACTGGCACCGGCAGGCCACCAAACAACACGTCGTTACCGGCGACCCTGTTCGATTCATTATGGGGCCAGAATCCAGATTAGTGTGAATTCGATCACACTGCATTTGAACCTCACCTCAACGACTCCGCCACCGCGAGCGCTGTCCTTGGATCGCGACCAAACAGTGAATAGGCGATAGCATTCATGGTCCGTGCTGGGGATTGTCACACTGGTGCACCTGTTCTCGTTTCTCAATCGCCGGATTGAATCCCCGATCAGAGAAGCGGTCCATAGGAAAATGTGGGATGCCTGGGAACGTTCTGGTATCAGGAGCTGGAGTTGCAGGTTCCTGTCTGGCCTGGTGGCTCGATCGATACGGATATGCGGTGACCCTGGTGGAACAGGCGCCCGAACCGCGCGCCGGCGGCTACGTCATCGACTTTTGGGGCCTCGGCTACGACGTGGCCGAAAAGATGGGCGTGCTGGACGAACTCCGCCGGCATGACCTCAAGGTTCAGGAATTCCGGATCGTCAATCGCGTGGGCCGGCGGATCAGCGGCTTCAACCAGGGCGCGGTGCAAAAGCTCATCAAGGGCCGCGGCATGAGCCTTCCGCGTTCGGCGCTGGCTTCTGTGCTCTACGAAGCGGTCAAGGACCGAATCGACGTGCGGTTCGGGAACAGCGTGACCAGCCTCGAAGACAGCCCGTGCGGCGTGGAGGTGACGTTTCGCGAAGGTGAGGCTCAGACGTTCGATCTGGTCATCGGTGCCGACGGCCTCCACTCCGCCGTGCGACGACTCTGCTTTGGGGAAGAAACGCGATTCGAACGCTTTCTCGGATACTACGTTGCCGCGTTCACCGCCCAAGGCTACCGGTTCCGTGATCCGGACGCATACGTGACTTACGGCGAACCTGGCCGGCAGATTTGGCGAATCACTGTCGACGAGGACACGACGGTCTTCATGCTGGTGTTTGCCGAATCCGATTCCCACGCAGCTCCCGTCCACGATGCCTCGCGTCAGAAAGAGGTCCTGACCCGCCTCTACGCTGGCGGTGGCTGGGAAACCGACGAGATGCTTCACGCGCTTCAGGCAAGCACCGATCTCTATTTCGACCGGGTCAGTCAGATCGTCATGCCGAGTTGGACCAAGGGCCGCGTCGCCCTGATCGGCGACGCGTGCGCGTGTCCGAGCCTGCTCGCCGGCGAAGGGTCAGCGATGGCGATGGCCGAAGCCTACACGCTCGCTGGGGAATTGGTTGTCGCGCAGGGAGGCCACGCGTCCGCATTCGAAATCTATGAACAGCGCCTCCGGCCCTATGTGGAGCGCAAGCAGAAGGGGGCGCGCGATTTCGCTGCGAGCTTCGTCCCCAGGAGTGCTTACGGGCTGTGGCTGCGAAACGCGACCATCAACGCCGCGAACCGCCTCGGGCTCATTCAGCTGCTGTTCAGAGCCCAAATGCGCACTGGCATCGAACTGCAGGACTATCGGTAAGACTTCACCGGGCCTACCCATCCATGGTCTTTGCTCCAGGCGTCACGCACTCGCTCCCGCGCGCGTGTCTCGGACCGCAGTCTCCTACCGCAAAGACAGAATCAGCATCATTGCAAGGATGACGCCCACGACGAGGAGTTCGAGGGCTGCGTCCTGCCGGGCGGCCAATTTGATCCTCAGGCGGGCCTGACCTCGGCGCGGCGAAGACGCCGCCCTGTACCAGGCGCTGCACCGACTCAGTCGCCAGGGCGTGGTCGATGCCGAGTGGCGCATGTCGGACAACAACCGCCGCGCCCGCTATTACTCGCTCACCACGGCCGAGCGGAAACCGATGTACATCTCTCGTGTACGGTCCACTAGTCGCTGAAGTGAGAAGGTAGTCAACATTTCCGGTTTCACGGTTTGCGGAAGACTGATTTCGGAGCTGTCGCTTTGTTCAGGACCGCACATGAGTGGACGTGTAGTCCGGCAGTGTTTAGAAACCGATTTGGAGGGGCAACACCCAAGGAGCGCCATAGTACCCGATCAGAGTCATCATCGAATCTGCCTTCTCCGCGAACAGGAACCGCATTCTCCAGATGGGCGACGGCCCGGAATCCAGCAGCGCACATCTACAAATTCGGTGCCAGACGGATATCACTGAAAAAAGCGCATAACGAAACATAGAATGACGGTATGAAAAAGGGCGTTCCGAAATCAGTTGACGAGTACATTGCTGCGCAGCCGGAGACGGTGCGGTCAAAGCTCGAACAGGTGCGCACCGCGATCAGGAGAGCCGTTCCGGAGGCACTGGAGGGCGTCGGGTACCGTATGCCCGGATACAAGCTACACGGAAAGCCGATGCTGTATTTCGCCGGTTTCAAGGAACACTATTCGCTGTTTGCCGCGTCGGGAACTTTCTTTTCGGAGCTGGAAGATGAGCTCAGGGGGTATGACCTGCGAAAGGGAACGGTCCATTTCCCAGTCACCAAGCCGGTTCCGGTGAAGCTCATCAGCCGGATCGCAAAGCTACGTGCCGCTGGGATCGCCGCGACGGCGAAAAAATCGAAACCGGGCCCATAGAAAGGAACCCCAATCGACACAGAGCACTCAGGGCAAGTCGGAAAGTAAACATTGGGCCGTTGCGCGATCTATTGAAGGTATTGAAACGAAGTGCAAGATGCCTACATTGTAGATATGGCAGAGTTGCTGGGAACCTTCGAGCAGATTGTGTTGCTGACAGTCCTCGGTCTTGGCCAGGAAGCCTACGGCCGATCTGTCCTTCGCGAGGCACAATCGGCTTTGAAGCAACGCCAGAATGTATCCGCGGGGGCGGTGTATGCCACGCTAGACCGCCTCGAAGCTAAAGGTCTTCTCTCCTCCCGCCTTGCTGAAGGCGGCCCGGCACGAGGTGGACGCGCAAGACGTTACTACCAGTTGACCGCCAGTGCTGCTTCTGCATTGACGGAAGCGCGTACGACCTTAGAAGACATGTGGCGAGACCAAAAAAAATGGCCTTTGGAGGTGTTCGGATGAGTGACAATCAACCGCCTCGATGGTTAGAAAAGATTTTGCTGTTCGTGCTTCCCGAGCGCGACAGGCAAACCATTTCAGGCGATCTGCTTGAGGAGTTTGAGGAGCAAGCGCGAGTCCGGGCAAGTCAACTCGGAGCGACGATCTGGTACGTGCGGGAGATTCTCACTTTTGTACCGGGATGGCTGGGACACTCGGTGCCTGCGCTTCGCCCTCTCCTTCTCTCACTGTGCAGTTTCACAATGTTATGTGGACTGTGGCTCGGGGCGATGGGCCTCCGGCTTAGGCATCCAGGTTACGCAGAGGGATGAAGTTATTTCAGGCATAATCGTGACCCAGGCCTTACTCACGATAGCCGCTCTTCGGTTTCGCCGAATCTCGATATTGCGGAACTTGAGCGTGATTGGCTGCCTGCCACTGTTTTGGCTTGCAAGCAAGGCACTGAAAGGAATCATCGACGGATCGAACTTCGAAGGATACATCCTTCTCATCGCACTCGCGTTGCTAATTCAGGCCGTTTTTACACTGGTAATGGTTGTCGCCGAGCGGAAGCATCCAAAACTAAGCACCTAAGCAGTTACGAGCCACTACTCAGCACTGCCCAAAAATCACTTCGTCGTCTCTGTGTAGCTTGGCCGGCCTATGACGTTTATCGCACGTAACGGTTTGCCTTTACTCCCGATCTAGGCTGCTGATTTTCGGGAAAGTGAAAGATCGTGGCAGCCCGATTAACGTTTATTCCCGCATCGCGGGTCATATCACGAGCAACCCGGAAGTTGGCCGTCAAAAACGAGCACGTTTCGCTTTGCGGTCGCATAATGGTGCGTACAGACCCATCTTCACCCAACTGACCGTCGTTGGGAACCCAATAGTGATAGTTATCGAACCGTGTTCCGCGAACGGAAATCGTCTCGAGATAGTCGAACCAACCAGAAGGCGACTGGCAAACTAAACACATCGCCGTTAGCCGGGATTTATCCTGATTCTGTAGCCGCGGCCACTACTCTTCCGGGAGCCGATCGAGCGTCATCGTCATGACGGCCATTCCTTGCTCCATTAGGACTTCGACCTGGCCAGCGGCTTCATTGGGGAGCAGGTCTGCGATCCACACCACAGTGGTCTGCTTGTCGGCATTCACAAGCACCTGCGCCGACGCGTTGTAGTGTGTGAGCACTCCCCCAATCGCCGACCAGACAACCGCCGCGCTTCGTCGTTGATGTCAACAATAGGTTCGCGCATTACCATTCCGTTCCCAAAGGTAACAATGCGCTCGCCGGGTTCCAGTCGGGTATCGACCACGAATCCGGGTACGAGCCGGGTATGCAGCGCACCGACGTCACGGAGCGCGGCCCAAGCTTCATCAGGGGTCGCGCTGGTCTGAATTTCTTTTCGAATAGAAGCCATGGTGGTTCTCCAATTTCGCACGATTCGCCCGCTATACTCGGGACGCCCGCGGTACGAAGCCAATCAGTCGAGTCCTGCCCGCAATCACGCAGCGCCGTGTCGCGCCGTGCTCTCTCGTATCGGCAACGCTCGATACACTAATAGTTATAGGGCTACGGCGGCTGAATTTCTTGGCAAAAATTGCGGTCGAATCCGAAAGGCGCTCTCCGGAATTCCATCAACGTGCATCAGGTGATGGGTGGACGGTGTCCGACGTTGTTTGTCATGCAGGCCCGCGCGATAGGCCATTTGAGGAGCAGCACGCGACGACGTCGATTGCGGTTGTTCTGAGCGGTACGTTTCAATACCGCTCTTCTAGCGGACACGAACTCATGACACCCGGCTCACTGCTGCTTGCGAACGCCGGCGAATCCTTCTGTTGCGGACATGAGCACGGCACAGGAGATCGCTGCGTCGCCTTTTCCTACCAATCGGAAGTGTTTGAGAGGATTGCGCATGACGCTGGCGCTGCTGGAGTGCGCTTCAAAATACCCCGTTTACCACCGATCCGCCCGCTTGCTCCGCTCGTAGTGAAGGCAGCGGTGCTTCAAGCTCATGACCTTGGTCCCGATTGTGAAGAACTCGGAGTTCAACTAGCCGCGCAGGCGATACAGATCGCGCACAGCGTTGGACCGCGTCGAACCGGCGCAGAACCCAGTGCCCTGGCGCGCGTAACACGAGTGGTGCGGATGATTGACCACGACCCCGACGTCCCTCAGACCTTGCAAAGCCTGGCGCGAATTGCGCGGCTGAGTCCATATTATTTCCTTCGAACCTTTGAAGGGGTTACCGGTACAACGCCGCATCAGTATTTTCTGCGCATGCGATTGCGACGGGCAGCGTTCCGCCTATGGACCGAGTCGGCAAAAATACTAGATATCGCCCTTAGCTGTGGTTTCGGCGACGTCTCCAATTTCAACCGCACGTTTCGCGCCGAATTTGGCGTGAGCCCCCGCATATACAGGGCTCGACGATGAATCCTCGGTTGTCGTTAGCGTTGATCGGGAGTGCCTCGGCGAGGGCAGCGGAAGAAACGCGGCCAAGTAAATGGCGAGGCACTTTCGATAACGAGACTTGAAGGAAGCCGTTGGCGGGGCGGCCGAGTATGGAGCTACTAGTGTGGTTTGGTAGGAACTCGAAGCGCGGACCGGCGGTCAAAACAGATCGAGAAGTTCAGGAACGAGAGTAAAAGAGGCCGAAGTAGGCTGTCGAATCGGCTGAGGGCTGGATGCGAGCAGCGCAGGCGGGACAGATTCCCTGGAGAGCGGACAAGTGTGCGAAGGCGTGCGTGCGCACGTCGTGGCGTCGAGTTGTGATAGCGAGTTGTTAAGACGTATCGATGAATTTGCACCGCCCTTTGAGTTGAAGGGCCGAGAACTTCTCCTGGATGTGCATGGGAGCGCCACAATGGCGGCACTTCCAGACAGCCTTCGTTGAAAGTTCGTTAGACGGTGCGCGAACGTCTGGGGTGAAGGCGAGTAGTTGGCGGCTGAGAGGAATGAGCTTACTACGACAACCGTTAGCCAAGAATCCAAACTGCCGTATGCGAACAAAGCCGCGAGGAAGTATATGTTGGACGAAGCGCCGCAGAAACTCTTCGGCACTCAGAGTCATCAGCCGATGCTTGTTGCCGCGCGCGTAATCTTTCCAGCGAAATGTGACTTGGTCCTCTTCGTGAGCGACCAATCGATGGTTGCTGATCGCAACGCGATGAGTGTAGCGGCCGAGATAGCGGAGGACCGCCGCCGGGCCGCCGAAGGCGGCCTTGGCGTAAACCACCCAGTCCTGGCGGCGGAGTCTTTGCACAAACGCCGAAAACTGCTTGGGTGCGGCGACGGCGGCAGCCGTGCCGCTGAAGTGTAGCTTCTTGAGCCGGAACGCGCGGCGAAGTCCTCGGATGAACTTGCGCCGGCAGACCCGGGCGAGAACTTTGACGGGCAGGAAGAAAGCATATTTAGGATGAATCCAGCGCTGGTGATCCGGCGCTAGCCCGCCAGCAGGGACCACGCAGTGAATATGCGGATGAAGGAGTAAGTTCTGACCCCAGGTATGCAGAATGCTGAGGAAGCCAATCTCGCCTCCCAAGTGCTTCGGGTCCGCAGCGACTTCGAGCATCGCGGCGGCGCTCGAACGAAACAGCAGGTTGTAAAGCACGGTCTGGTTCCGCTGACAAAGCGGATTCAGTTCATGCGGGAGTGTGAAAACAACGTGAAAATAAGGTACGCCGAGCACTTCCTGCTCACGAGCCGCGAGCCAGCGTTGGCGAGCTTGCGTTTGACACTTCGGGCAGTGCCGGTTACGACAGGAGTTATAGGAGATGGCCTGACGGCCGCATTGGGAACAGGAATCGAGATGGCCCCCCAAGGCCGCCGTGCGGCAACGGGCGATGGCTCGCAGCACGGTCAGTTGCTGGAAGCTCAGCCAAGATCGATTCTTGTCTAGAAAGCGGGCCTCGTGCGCGCGCAAGATATCGGCCACCTCCACAGAGGGGCGGCTCATTCGGGTTTATGCAGCCTCCGCGAGCGTTGCAGTTGCGCGGTACTGGGAACCTGAATATGATCAAGCGGATTCGGCGCTGCCTGCAGGTGCTTTTGCGAAAGGTGCAGATAAACCGTAGTGTGTGTGAGGTCCGCGTGACCGAGCAACATCTGAATCGTGCGAATTTCCGCGCCCGCTTCGAGCAGATGAGTCGCGTAGCTGTGGCGTAGCGTGTGCGGCGTGACGTGTTTCTGAATGTCGGCGCGCCTGGCGGCTTGCTGAACAGCTACCCAGATGACCTTCGGGGTGATCGGCTTATCGGCACGCCAGCCGTTTTGCGTGCCGGAAACAGATAGGTTTTGGGCCGCATCCACCGCCAATACTCGCGCAGTGTTTCGAGTAACTTCGAACTCAATGGAACATCGCGATCAACGCCGTTCTTGCTCCGTTCGATTCGCAGCATCATGCGCTGGCTATCGATGTTGCTGACTTTCAGGCGGCACAGTTCGCTGCGCCTGAGTCCGGCTGCGTACATCGTCAGGAGCATCGCTCGATGGAAAAGGTTCCGGGCACAGTCGATCAGCCGCGAAACTTCCTCCTGGCTGAGGACGACAGGCAGCCGCTTGAGGCGTTTTGGATAGGGCAGATCTTCCTTCATATCCCGGCGCTTCAGCACCTTGATGTAGAAGAATCGAAGCGCGGAAATCTGGATGACGACTGTGCCGTTAGCCAGTTTCCTGTCTTCCAGCAGATAAACCTGATAGCGGCGAAGATGTGATCTGCAGTAGTCTCGACTTGATCTGACATTTTCTGATAGACTGCGCGGAACGCGCAAGAAGGAGATGTCAGTGAACACCGATCAAAAGATCATCAAGAACAAAGTGGGTCTACTGAACCTGGCCGATATGCTCGGCAGTGTTTCCGAGGCTTGCAAAGTGATGGGCTACTCGCGCGACAGTTTCTATCGCTTCAAGGAGCTGTACGACAAGGGCGGCGAGTTGGCGCTCAAAGAGATCAGCCGACGCAAACCATGTGTAAAGAACCGGATCGAAGCGCATATCGAAGAGGCGATTGTGGAGATGGCCACCGATCAGCCGGCTTACGGTCAGGTTCGCGTAGCGAATGAGTTGACCAGGCGCGGACTCTTCGCCTCGCCGACCGGCGTGCGAAGCGTTTGGCTGCGCCACGATCTGGAGACGTTTCCCAAACGGCTCAAGGCCCTGGAGGCAAAGCTGGCGCAAGAGCCAGGCCATGTCTTGACGGAATCGCAAGTACGTGCCCTGGAAAAAGCCAAGCAGGAAAAGGAAGCGCACGGCGAAATCGAAACGGCGCACCCTGGCTACCTCGGAGCTCAGGATACGTACTATGTCGGCACGATCAAGAGCATCGGGAGAATCTATCAACAGACCTTCATCGATACCTACACCAAGGTCGCCTTTGCCAAGCTGTACGACCGCAAGAACGCTTTGGTGGCGGCCGACATGCTGAACGATCGCATTCTTCCCTTCTTTGAAGAGCAGGATGTTTCGTTGTTACGCATTCTGACCGATCGCGGGACCGAATATTGCGGTCAGCGCGAGCACCACGAATATCAGCTCTATCTCGCGGTGGAAAATATCGACCACTCCCGCACGAAGACCAAGCACCCTCAGACCAATGGTATTTGCGAACGCTTTCACAAGACTATCCAGGACGAATTTTATAGCGTGGCGTTTCGCAAGAAGCTCTATTCTTCGCTCGAGCACTTACAGGCCGATCTCGATAGCTGGCTGGAAGAGTACAATGAGCGTCGGCCCCACTCGGGCAAATACTGCTTTGGGAAAACACCGATGCAGACGTTTTTAGATTCTCGACATTTGGCGCACGAAAAAGAACTTGATCGCTTCGCGGTCGTGACTTTACCGGATACCATTTCTCCGCGCACAGCGCGCGCGGTGGCAACCGTGTCCTAACCGTTTGTCAGATCAAGTCTGAGCTACTACATGTCATGCCCCAGATGATCGAGCCGCTTCTGTACGCGTTGGCGGAATGCTTCCACCACATGCGGATGCAAGATCGGATAGTTGTTTCCGAATGGGTTCACGCAACACATCCTCGCGCATCCGCTGCATCAGTATGGTCACAGAGAACTCCTTTCTCTGCAACCAACGCTACTTGTTCAGGAATCCGTCTTCCAGCTACCGAAATCGCTCGTCCGGCCGCCGCGCCAGCGGCTTCG
>CAVQHR010000001.1:0-595473 GCA_963712395.1 Bryobacterales bacterium | reverse complement strand
CGGCACAACGACCGCGCCCGGTGCCAAGTCTGAAGACGACAGCAGGGCCGCTTGGAATTGGATAAGAATGAATGTTGAAAGACATAGCTTGTCTCGCCGGAACACCCAGTCCACGGATCGTGTCCGGGAGAACGAAAATATTTGGATCGTCCTTGTCGCTAGCTGTGCCGATACAGCTTTTATGTTTTGGGCCGTGTGCAGCAGGACTTCTTGCATTCTTTCTTCGCCCTCAAATTGTTTTATTTTCCGATTGTGAAGTCGGATCGTCAGGAAAGGCGATCTAGGCAGCCGGAGGAGTAAACGCATAATGCTGTCTACGCGGAATCGCATGGCTCTAAAAACCTATCGTTCACTCCACGTGACTCGGGTCAGAGCGGTCCGCACGAGAGCGGCATTCGCAATGGGTGCACGGTCTGACCATTTACGGACTCAGAACTATATTCTATGTGCCGCCGCTCGTGGACTGGGTAGCGTCTAGTTTTCGGTATACCGATCTAACGGCAATCACCAGCGCGTCCAACGATGAGGGCTTCGAAATGTAGTGCATAGCCCCAAGACGGTAGGCACGGTCTTTATCCGCTTGGCGGAATGACGCGCTCAACACGATTATAGGAATAGACCGGAGGTTTTCGTCAGCCTTCATCTCGACGAGCACCTGCCAACCATCTACTCGTGGCATATTCAGGTCCAGGAACACACAATCGGGAGTGTTGGAGTCAATATAGGGTGCTTTTCCGAGAAGATATCCGAGTGCCTGCTCTCCGTCCGAAACGCGAAATAGGATTGTGTCGATGCGCGCCTCCTCGACCGCCGTGCGGAAAATAAGTGCCATCGCGTCGCCGTCCTCGACATGGAGTATTCGCATCGGTCGCGAGTTAGAGATTTCCAATCCGGAGGGCATTTCGGTAAGGTTTTGACTTGCTTAGCTTATTCGCGAATCGAGGCAATGGAAGCACTTCTTGTAATCCAGGCGACGATAGCTCCAGAGCCCAAGGGTGGAGCGGGCGAGGATGCCCCTGTCTGCCACCGAGCGTCAGGCCACGGGCAGATCCGCCTACCTCAGGATAGAATCCAACCTCGATATCGAATCGAAGTCTTGCAATTCTTCGGCCCGATCCAAGTAGATTTGCTAGCTCTCCAGAAAGTATTTACTGGCCCAAAAATTACTCTTTTGATCAGGTGTGGCAAGCATCCATAGCCTGGGAAGCATTCCCGAGTAAAAGGTAACAGCCAAACATAACCGGCGTTTAGCCACAGCACTTGAAGGCATGAGGTCTTTGCGGGAAAAAGAACGATAACGAGGCCACAATCCCGGTGCGACGCAAGCGGAATCAGGTTGAGATCCGACTTAAAAGTGCAGCAATGGTGGGGATTGTGTGCGGCTTCCCCCTGCGGCAACGCGTATGCCTCGCAATCCAACCGCGAGGAAAAGCAAATTAATGTTTTTCCTCCAGAAGACATTCTCACCGGAACAAACGCCTATAGCTATTCTCCTCGCGTGAATAGGCGTACTGGGAAGCGCAGGCCAACCAGCGTCACCGGACCTGTGCGCGAAATATCCATAACGGGGGCCCATTGGTACTCTTGTACGTCACGCGGAGAATTCCGGCTAGATGCAGACGAGGTTAGTTCATGGCTCACAACTCAGTGCTTGGAAAGTTAGTGAATGGCGGCGACCCCAATCAGCTCTCGCGAGAGATCGTTTTGGTGCTGGCAGAAGCTGGCAGATTCGACTACGAAGTGACCTTCGACGAGGCTGAAATGCCGCCGGAGCAATTAACGATCACCTTCGTTCGGAAGTCTAAGAAACAGAGTCTCGTACTGCCCGGAGATGTCTGGCGCCATCGCGGGGGTATTCGGCAAACGATCCTCGATGATTTGAAAATCTAGTTCGGCGTTTGCTCGTGGATGGGAAGTGGAAAATAGAATCGGATCTTCAAGCCGACGATGCTCCAAACAAACTGGCTACGCTGGCCGCTGCCACTCGCCGCTGTTCCTTAATCTGTGTCCGCTTAGCTCGCATCCAATCTCGCTTCATCTTCTTATGACGGCATCTTGCGCACAAGGTTCCCAGCGCTTCACACTCCTTACAACGCTCCGCTACTCTCGGTGGCGTAGTCTGCTTGCGCTTGACTGCAAGTTTTGCCCGATCTCGCCTCGACCGGGTTTTTCTACGCGCTATGCTGGCCAGGATCAGTTCGTCTGATTCAACTTCGGAGATTTCAAGAGTTCCCGAACAGAATGCGTCGTCGACATCGGAATAGTGAACTTGGCGTCGGTTCTTGAAGACGGCGGAGCAGATATCACAGCGAAATACCGAAGCCATCATCCCGACCCAAGCAGCGAACTCCATTTTAGCGCGTTCGGTGTATGCGGCCACTGAAAGCATTTCAATACTACACGACTCCCGCTTATCCAAAACGGTGACTCGATAGGCAAATGAAGCTAGTGAACTTTTAACCTTCCCGCGATTCTCGGATGGACACCTTACTCGATATTTCAGGCACAACCGTACTGCTTCAACGCATTCTTCCACCCACCCGGGAGGCAGCGAATAGCAAGAGGCAAGCTTCTTTGCAGAGCGCCCTGCGAGGTTAAACTCATACAGGCTGAACGCTAAGGATCGATTGACAAAGAGCATAACACCAGGATGCAGATCTCGGGGTGCAAAAGAGGCATCGAAGACTTCAAAGGCTGGCTCCACAATGTCGGCCTCGACTCTCCTAAACGTTCGCAGAATTCGGGAAGCCCATCACGCGTGATTCCACGGGCACATCGGCGCAATGTAGCCCTGTTAGTTTTTCTGCACTGCGGACACTGCCAACCGCCGCCCTTCCAAATACGCGGCGCGGCTCGTAAATGCGCGCTGCAATTACTCGAATATCCGCCCGTGTCAAATCCTGGCTTGCGTCCGTGCGGCTCACAATAAATACTGTGCCATAGTGCAATGGATCGTCTTGCTGCCTCTCAGATGGAAAGAGCGTGAGCGACTGATTTCGCGTATGCGGCGTGGCCCACTTCGATCAGCTAATTTGGCCCATCTTTGGTAAAGAATACTCTGCTCCATTCACGGCGGGATTTGGCTTTTGCCGCGTGGCGGGAGTGGAGCCTGGCTACGCACGGCGCGTTTCAGACGGAAAAGACCCTGGTGCAGCAAACTGCGCGGCGCTGACGGTCGCTTGTTCATAGCTTTTTTCTACGCTCATCGTGCGGCCGAAGCGGAAAGCCCCGGTTTCGGTCTCGATGATGTGCGCCGGGTCGGTCACGCGATCCAGCAGCGCCTTGCATAGGCGAGGATTCGGGAACACCGTGGTCCATTCCGAGAACGGCAAGTTGGTCGTGACGATCAAAGCCGCCGTTCGGCGCGTTCCGATATGACTTAAAACAGGAACTCTGCGCCAACGTCGGCCAGCGGCACGTAGCCGAGACTTCATCCACAGCGATCAACTACTATATTTCTGCCATCGCGCGATGAGGCAGCCGCACCTGGCCATTTTGCTTCGCTTCCACGAGTTCGTTGACCAGCGCCGCAGCTGTTGTGAACGGACCGCCGCTTTTGCCGGCAGCGGCCAACACAGTCCCGTCGCCAGATTGACTTTTGCCCGTGCCCGCATTCGCCAATTGACGTGCACCCTTTTCCCGCCCGGTGATTGCCTCATTGTGTAACGGATGAGGTTGTCGCTGCAAGGCACGCCTGAGCAAATTCATGGGGCGTGCGGTAATCAAGACTGCTGTGCGGTCTCTGCTGGTTGAATTCGTCGCGCCAAGCAGCAATCTGGCGCCGTGCATGCCACAGGTTTCGAAACCACTGTGTATTCAGGCACTCGTCTCTCAAGTCGCCCATGGAAACTTTCCACGTGCGCATTTTGGATCGGCTTTCCTGGTTGAATGTGCACCAGTTCAATCCGTTGATCGATTCCCCAGGCCAGGAAATGACGAGAGGTCAGTTCGCTACCATTGTCCATTCGGATCCGCTCCGGCTTGCCGCGCATGGCGATCACACGATCAAGTGCTCGGGTGACACGTCGGCTGGGCAAACAAGTGTCCACTTCCAAAGCCAGGCATTCCCGTGTGAACGTGTCCCACAACACTTAGCACCCGTATCGTTCTGCCGTTGGCCATGCGATCGTGTACGAAGTCGATGGCCCATTGTTGGTTGCAGCCTGAACAGCCGTGAACGTTGGCTGCCCTATACGCATCAACCGCTTTCGTTTCTTTCGCTTGACGCTCAGACCGGCCGCACGGTACACGCGAAACACTCTCTTGTGGTTCACAACTCTGCCCCTCTCTGCGCAGGAGAACGGCGAGCCGGCGATAGCCGTAGCGCGGTTTCTCGTGCGCTAACTGTGTCAACTTCTCTTTGAGCATGTCGTCCTTGTCCGATATTGGCTCGATAGCGAAAACTCGAACGTGCGATGTTGACCAGCTCGCAGGCTTTGCGCTGACTGGCGGCGAACTGCTCCATCAGGAACGCCGCATCTGCGCGTCGATCTACGAGCCCAGTCCGTTTTTTGTTATGAGCGCTTTCAGCATCTCGCGGTCAAGACTCAGATCGGCTACCAGCCGCTTCAATCGACAGTTCTCGTCTTCCAGGTGGTGCACCCGCTGTGCCTCGCTTGGCTCCATGCCGCCATACTTCGCTTTCCAGGAATAAATCGTAAACGTGCTGACGCCCACTTCACGAGCCATTTCCGCTGCCGTCCGGCCTGCCTCCAATTGCTTCACGACTCCGAGTATCTGCTCTTCACTGAACTTCCTTTTCGCCACTTCCTGTTTCCCCTTTCTTCGTCCGAATTAGTATTCCACTTCGGGCGAATCACGGGGTGCACATCTTATCTACTCTGCTTTGGAATTCCGAGCATCGAACGATGATATTTAGGCCGGTAAAGCTTGCCACCGAATTCGGTTGCATCATAGTTCGTCATAAGAAGAGTCAACAGGCAGCGTTTAGCGGCCAGCGATTTCTCCGCAGAGTTGGATCGAGAACTGATCGACTCTCATTCTGCCTCTGAAATGGAGAGAGCGGGAACGAGCCGATATTGCCCGGCTCAGTGCAAGTAGAATCGTGTTGAGTTGGTCGTGCTGACTCGGCAGGGAGCACGATTTGGCAATAGGGCGCATCGGCTGGGCTCGATAGCCAGCCTGAAAGGCCTACGGATTCTGCCGCCGAGTGATCTCCAGTCCGGCTCCATCGTGCTGCTTGTGACTGGCAGCTCAGAGGGGTATCGCTGACGTAGACGGAAGCACTCCCGGCAATCGAAGCAGCGATAAGGCCAGAACCCAAAGGCAGCGTACTATAAGTGCGCCGGGATGCCTCTTTGGCGTCTTCGAACGATGTCCGTCGATGTGCATCGTGGGCAGCGTTCTCGCATGCACTGCCTATCAGCAACGAGAGATCGTAATACAGCCGGGCAGGCGCAGGCGCCATCGACCCTGCGATTGTTTTTGAGCTCGATATTCGGTGCCCACTCTCAATTCGAGCAATCTACTCGGACGGACTGCCATCTACGGAATCAATGCGAGTGAGGAGAGCAGTCATGTTGTTTACTTAAATTTGGGCAATAAAGAGGTACTGAGATGTTTTCGCCTCCCACTGCTAGCAACCTCATGTAATTTGCGGTCCGTCTAAGCTCGTTCAGCGCAGCCCCTATGGTTCACTGGTTTAAGACCTAACTTGGGCCGCACCGCCGCTATGTACTATTCCTATGGTCAAGGGCAAGACGAAGTTAGGGGGACGACATATGAGAACCTACCACGCTAGCTCACACATCTTTGGGTGGACATTCAGAGCAGCGCACTCCTTACCGATTCGGAAAAAGCTGAAAGCTATATTTTAAAAAGACAGACGCAAAAACGTGAGGCCATGGAGAGTCTGCTAGAGGTCATGTCCTGGATCGCCAGCGAGAAGCGACAACCGGATGAATGGGAACAGACGTTCCTCGTGCGAGCGCTCGCCAGCATCTCATCGGGATGCTATGTTCTCGGTAAGACGCAAGCCGGTATCGCAAAGGCTTCCGCTGAGCAACGCAGTTCCAACGCAAATCCGCCCGTAAAACTGACTCGGAAATACAGCCTAGCGCAAATTGGACAGCGCCTTCAGGAAGTGGCCGCCGCACCGCTTCTCAAGTGCCAGAGTTTCGATTTCATCGGCGAAACAGGCAGCTCGGATGGTGACCCAGTAGAAGCGCCCGAAGCTCGATCAGCCAGTACCAGCACTTAACGATTTGAGCCTGGTTTCAACAATATGTTGTGCCAGCGCGAGGTGATTGAAGCTGAGGGGAGGTGCTGAAATCAGCAGTTTGTAAGTCCCACGTAACCGGATTTCGTATCTTGCATGGGAGCGTTTAATGACCTCGCCTACAATAGCTGTTCGTTGCCCGTCGTCCGCAATGCAATGCCAGTGGCAAGGATCGCTAATTCGCCATGAAAACGTAACGGTGCCTCCGTTCCGAGGCGTTGATCTCCACACTTCCACGCTCTTCTTAGTTCGTCCAATAATGAAAGCTTTCCTCTCTGCGAATCACGAATCCAGCAAAATTTAGGTGTATGACAGAATCACAAAGTCTTATAGAATAAATTGTTTCGAACACACTGAGATCACGATGCGACTCTGCGCCAGCCCTTCGAAGAAGCGTGGTGCTTGAGTCCTCGCTGCTCTGCGAACACGGCCCGGTTCAGTGCAAATAAGATCGAATCGAGCCGTTCGTGTGAATCGGCTTCGAGGACAATCTTAGCCACTGGACGCACCGGGTCGGTACGACACGCCGCTTCTGGCCGTGATTGGGTGTACTGCGCTGACTGGCGGTTCCCGATCTTGCCTGCGTCATGTCGTCGTTTCGACGGGGTAGCGCTGACGCAAATAGAAACGCTTCCCGCAATCCATGCATCGATACGGCCAGACTCCAAGGAAGGAACGGATTTTGAACCCGCCCACCCCTCCGCCGTCTTCTAGCGATATCCGCGGACCCGCAATCGGCGTAGCGTGCCATGCGTGGCTTATCGGCCATGAACGCTGACGAATTGCTAACGACACGCGATAGAGTGGTCCGAGGAGCCAGATTGACGACGCATTCGCGCAAATCTGCCAAACTGCAGTCTGAACGTTGGCGGAAGATAGAGAGAATTTGCACCATTGGATCGAACTCCTGAGCTAAAGGGAATTTATCCACATGCAAGCCGATCCCGATGTGATGCAGGAGCTTTACGAGTCGGGAATTGACGTTTCGATTGCCTGTATGGCAAGGGCGGGCTTCCTGGTGGAGTTAGGGATGGATGGGGCCATGATCGATGCGAATCATGTCCATTCTTATGCGGAAGCCTCCAAGTGGCTCAAGCAGGCGGCGATCCGGCACTATCCAGCTTCCACCTTTGGTCGGAAGTATGGTGGCTCGGCAAAAGTAGTTACGTTGTCGAAGCCAATGCGACAGCCGTTCTGGACTTCGTAAAATTCCTTCCAGGTCGGCGGAGGCTCCTCAATCCCGAACAGCGTCGCCACTGAGGCCGTCAAGGGGAGACGAGTGAGATTGGAGTAATTCGTGTGAGCCGATGGCAGCACTTGCGATATCAGGCGCTACAAACAGCGAATTGCGGGCCGCGAACCCCAATCATCGCCATCACTGTCTCCGCTATGGTCGGCGATCGCGAATGCTTCTTGGCATCCCGCAGGGATGACTACGTGCCAAACCCAACGGCCGGAGAAATTAGACCTCATCCTGCAGATGACTTGGTCCAATTAGCGATGGCCTCGCGGTGGAGCATCGGCTCAGCGGAAAAACCCTTTTTATCGTCGCTCCTGGGCGGCGCAAGTAGCTTCAGATCTGTCGGGAGTGATTCCATTTCCTGTCGGGAAAGCTTTTTGCAGCTTTCGATCAAATCTCTCGCGAACATCCATAGTTTTTCCGTCCCGCAGCGAACATTCACTTTGTCGCCGTCCTCGTTAGCGCCTTCGAGGACAACGATAGCGTCTTTGGGAAGGATCTTACATACTTGCCGGGTCACACCCCGCACAACAGCGGCCGTGGCCCGAATCAGACGATACCCCTGATGGAACATCACAAAAATCTTTTCGGGGGAATTCAATAGAAAGTGTGCCGGCTAATTGCGGAAGTTTGCAGACTTAATGTCCTAAGACAGCTCTACTGGCGCCTATATAGTACTAGTACCAGGTTGCGACGGGAGCTGAATTGCCCGATATTCTTCATGGTGCGGATCGTTGCGCCCGGCTTCATGTAGAAGACGAGGATGGAAGCGCGTGCCTGTTTAGGGCGGCGCTGGACGAAACCGGTATGGATGTTAGCGTATACCCTTTCTCGGACGGGAGCAAGCGGTGGCTTTTCTCCATCGGGCTGGTGTCTATCGCTTCGCCAGGCGGCCTGACCTCGTGGTGCTCGATCTGAACATGCCAAAGGTGGGTGGTTGTCTGCAGAACACGAAAGAAGACGAGAAGTTGGGAGATTCCGATGGTGGTGCTCAGCACATCACCGCGGCCAGAGTATCGAGCAAGAGCCCTGCTTTTGGGCCGGCGAGGCTATTTCATTAAGTCTTAGAGTTTCGCTTTTTTATTGGCCACTCCATGAGTTTCAGTTGCGGCAGAATGTAGACGGGCCACACTTCCAAACGGTATTCCGGTCGATTTCGGGCAAGTCCTGGTCGCCCGGAAAACCCCGCGCTGGCCCAGCCCAGGAATTGGACAGCCGCATCGTACACAGAATCAGCCTGAAAGGTGATGGTGTGGCGCTTGTCATCTGCGGTTTGGCCGTTCACATCACAGAAACGCTTGTTCCACGGAAGGATTTTTTATCGTGTTCGTGTTTTCTCTCCACGCCGGCTGATGAATGTTGCCGAGGGATACCAATGAGCAGCGCCACTGCTCACTAACATTAGAATCCCCCGGACGGGACCGTTTTGCGTCATTCTGACCTGACGGTATGGACCCGGGTCGGTAACGGGCAGTTTGTTACGTTAATCGGGCGGGAGGAAGATGCAGGTAAGCACGATCGGGCTGGATATTGCAAACGACGTTTTCAGATCCACGAAGTGGACGCGAGGGGCAGCGACGTATTGCGGAAGAGGATCAGGAGAAGTTAGATGACAGACTTCTTCGGGAATTTGCCGGCGTGCGTGATTCGCATGGAGGCGAGCGGCGGAGCGCACTCTGGGCGGGTGCTCAGCACGTTGGGACATCGACAATCAGACGGAATTTGCCCGGATTTCTCAGCGTTGCACCGAGGGAATACGGTAGCGGAAATGCCGAGGCTGGTCAGGAGCGGAGACCACGGTGAAGATCGCACTCGTTGAGGCGAAGCGCTCTTTCAATGAGCTGTCTCCAGAAAGGCGATTTCTCTTGTCCGCTAAACTCGATGTGCTGCATCTTGCGTTAGATGTGTGGTCAATAGACATCATTTCCAGTTACCCTGCACCGAATGGGTACGGAGATCGGGAAGCGCTTGCGATGGGTACAGTTAGTTGAACAGGGCAAAAGCTGCTCACAAGTTTGTCTACAGTGCGGCATCTCTCCACCAACGCTACGGAAGTGGGTTGAGCGATATCGTGCAGCCGGAACTGGTGGGCTACTGAGCAAGAGCCGGCGACCGCATCGCTCGCCGGCCAGCAAGGTGTCCGAGCAGGAGCGCGCATGGATAGTAGAACTCAGCAAGCGCGGTCTGGGATCTCGCCGGATCCAAAGCGAGTTGAAGCGAGGTTATGACCTAGAGCTATCTCGCCCAACCATCGAGAAAGTTTTTCAAACCTTGGAACCTCGGCCCCGTCCGGTGAGGAGATTTAGGAGAAAGGGCCGAAAGCGATACGTAAAGGAAATCCCTGGCGAGCGGGTGCAAATGGACACCTGCAAGATTGCGCCGGGCTTCTATCAATACACCGCGATCGATGACTGCACCCGGATTCGTGTGCTGGCACTGTACAAACGCCGGAGCGCGGCCAATTCGCTGCTGTTCCTCGAAAAGGTTATCGAGGAATTTCCCTTTCCGATCCAACGAATACAAACCGATCGCGGCCGCGAATTCTTTGCCTACACATTCCATGAGAAGCTCATGGAATATGGCATCAAGTTTCGGCCGCTGAAGCCGGCTTCACCCCACCTCAACGGCAAAGGTGGAGCGGTCGCAACGCACCGATTTAGAGGAGTTCTACGCAACCGTGGATTATGCGCTGAGGATCTGGCGCAGCGGTTGGATGATTGGCAATCGCATTACAACGAGTTTCGGGTACACGGCTCTTTGGATGGCCCTACACCTTGGCAAGTCTGGTACGAGCGAGCGCGACTGACTCCGCTGTTTGAAGAAGTCGAAGCCCTGTACGACGAATCCGTCGAACTGATCCGCCATCCCGATTACCGGATCGACCTGCAGCTGGCCACTAAGCACGAGTTCGGAAGCAACCGTCTCTAGATGGGGACTCTGCCCCCATACCCCCGAGATTTTTCGCTTGGCGCCAGGATGTTAAGTCCGGCGGAAATCAATTCGATTCCCGCCGTATCCCGGCCCCAAAATCGGCGCTCGAGTTGCGTCTCCGCAGAGCTCTATCTTCCGTTTTGGTATCGCCTAGTTTATCCATACACCCGGCTTCAGTGCTGTAACGATGTCTATTTACCGCATACGTTAGATAATCTCGAAAGATCGCCAGATCATAATTCCAAAGGAACCCGCCCAAGCTGAGCCGAGAGCATCGGATCGATTTCTTGCTCCGAAATACTTCCAAAAAGCCGCACTGTATCCACTTCACGATCGGGGCCGTTTAGCCTCGTTCCCTAAGAAGTCTCAGTAAAATTTCCCTGGACGCGTCTTCGTCGATCTGGGAACATGGATCGTGCGGCGCGTCTGTCTGCACCGAAAGCCATCTAATTTGAGCGCATAGGTTCTCAAGGTCAGACGAGAATGATTCTCGGTCCGCTTCCGCCATTTGACGGACCGTCCGGAACGCTTCACAGTAGAACTTCATGGCCTTGGAGCGGGCGAATTCACTCGCATCGAGTTTTCCCAGATCATACGCGGACTTTGCAATGGCAACAAACACTCGCACCAAGTTCATGTCGCTCATAGTCAGATCTAACAGGAGGTCGCGCTCCGATCTGTTATTTTTGCTGTCCATAACCCTCGTATGCTCCAGATACTCGTCCCTTTAGGCGTTCAATTCGGCTGCTGCTGCCCGACCATGGCGATTCATCGGTGAGGTCGGCAATTGGATCTCGATGACCCGCTTGCCACGTACATCCACAAAAAGCTGGAGGTCCGTCTCATCTTTAAACTGCAAACTGAACTCACCGGAAGCACTGGCTTTGTTTTTTGCCGCCAAATGCTCTTCCTTCAATAGAAAAACCTCGACATCGGCCACATTTTTGTCGGGCTCCTCGGAATTGAGTACTTGCCCAGTGAGATGCACCCATTTCCGTGCTGACTCGCGCTCCAACCGCACATCAACCAGGGAGTGTTTTGCTTTTTGCAGGAATTGCCGGTCCGACACGGTAGATCCACGCACTGTTGCGGCAGCAGGTGCCTGGCTACTGTCGAAGATCAGATGCGCAACCTGCGCTATCTGGCGGAGCCACTTCCGACGTTCCGCCGGCAGAAACGCGCCTTTGGCGGACCGAACCGATTCGCGCGGAGGGCAATAATTTAACTCGCGACGACCTATATCCATCACCTCCCTCCACACAGCGGCCAGCGTCCGACATTCATCGCAGCCTTCCTCCAGGTGACGTTGCATTGATGCTTTCTGCTCCCCCGAAGCTACATTGGCCGCGAACTCGAACCATTGCTCTGGTGAAAAATGAGGCAGCCTTTTTTCGTCCTCCAGGCGACAGACAGTTACACGTTCCGGTCTGATCTGGTAAAAAGAGCAAGTTTCGTTCCGGGAAAATACACTTATGCGAGGATTATTCGGACTTCCCCGGAGATTGCCGAGAGTTTTCACCGCGTTTAAGCTGCCGCTCGTCGTAACTGCGTCGTCGTGGATGTCCGTTGCGGATGGTGGGCTGAACGATGGACAGGCTAGTTCGCCGATGGTTTACGAGAATTACAAACCGTCCTGCCGAATCAAATTTGCCGATTCGATCCAATCCCGGCGATAGTGTCCTGACATGCAAGCCTGGACACTACCATCACGGCCTACCCCCTGTATCTGTGCGGATGCAGCCCAAAGGAGCTGTGGCGCCGTGTTCACGATGTTCTGCACGAACTTTGCCGAGAGACCTGCACGTTCAATGCCCCATGCCGCGTGACTGTTCTCTCCCAGCACAGGTTATCAGTTTACGTGTCCGGGCGTGACTTTGTCCTTGTGTGAATAATACGGTGTCTCTCTAGTGACCGCTGGGTATTTCGGTCCAACCGCCCTGTTCAGTGAGAACGTAGTCTTTCTGGTCCTCAATTCCATGTACAAGCACTCCGAACGGACCTACTCCGTACGGCTGAACCCTCACGGACGTTTCACCAGAAGATCCGACCTTCGGGACAATCCAGTAATCTATTTCTTGTTGCCCGTTGCGATGTGCTACGAAACCAGCCGGAAGCGTAATGGACAGATCTACCGGATGAATATGTCTATCCAATAACGAATCACCGGATAATACAGCGCCTTCCGAAAGCCGACGCGCACCGTTCCTCGGCGCCGGGGCAGGTTCCGGTGCTCGCGTCTTAACCTCCTGGCGATTACGCAAAATGGCTTGGATACTGCGCAGTCTCGTTTCAAAACCATGCATTTCGCTCTGACCAGATTGTAGGTTGCCGGAAACATTGTTGATTTGGAAAGTTGACTGAACGAGAGTTTTCGTAAGCCCTTCGATGGAATTGGTAAGGTTGCCTATTCTTGCATTCTCATTGGTTACAGCATCAGAAAGGTCCAGGAGCGAACGCCTGTGAGACGAACTGGTTTCCTCCAATGCGCGATCGTGCTTGAGTGTTCGCAAGGCAAAGCAACTAGCGGCACCGCTGAGGATGACTACCAGCAGTTCCAAACGGAAAAGACGATTACGGGTCGAGCGGCTTCCCCGGTCCATGCGGGATATCACTTCCATGGAGAATTGGGGCGCTTCTTCGTCCGGCAAAAGCCGACCATGGAATCTGTCGGTGAATGCACCACAAGTCCATGCGGTTTGTGACTCATTTTCGGGTTGATAACTATCTGAGCTAAGAAGGGATTGGAAAGCCCATCAGTTAGTAGTTTTGGGTTGCCAGTTTTCTCGTCGGCCATGCGGCAAATGGCCAAAGTCAACAGTCCATACCTTCCGTGCATATTAAGGCTGCGGCTGCATCGACGAAGCTGAGCATCAGTCCTGGATCATGGGTAGGGCAGACGCTTAAAGCACGAGTGATTACGATGCAACGCCACCGGCAGAACAGTATAAGCGGGAAAAGAAGTGCGCAAGATAAGGAAGAGTGGCCAGTTCCGGAACCGTAGCAGACTCGCTGATCAAACGACCGTTTGAGAGTATGGCGCATCGGAACGACTTGAAAGTAGGATCGTGACTGAACCGAAGCAGCTAACGTGCTGTCACTTCAAAACTCACCGCTCGCATTCTCTACCAAACTGTCCGTCAGGAATCCCCAAGAGAACTCGTGAATTGTGCACTCTAAAAGACACGACGTTTTTGCCAAACCGGACACCGGCGTGATTCCGGCCCGTAAGCTCATCCTTGCCGTAGATGTGCGGTAGCTTCCGGCATCTCGGGCGGTTGTTAGCGATCCTGGGGTGGCAAGCCCGGCAGCGTGCGCCCGCCCTAAGGCGCTCACATTTAGACAACACAGGAGTGGCATTCGGTCCGTGCGAGCAGGAGCAACATAATTGACATTTGAACTTGAAATCGAGGGAAGAAACCGGAGAGCGGGAGGGGCTCGGGTCCGTGTCCATGGGCAGTGCCGATGAGAGTTACTCGACGGACTCCTCCGTTTCGGGATATCGCCCGAGCGCGGGGTTTGACCGTGGCCAGTTGGGAAACTGCTCGGCGGGCGTATTCGGATTGTTTTTGGGTTGTGGAGACCCAACCCCTGAGCAGCAATTCTTGACCGGATTCCTAGTTCCTCGACGAATTTGTATTTCACGATGTACTCAAACATGTACATTTAAGCTCGTGTCCTCTGGAGCGCGGCTCACGCCGTAACCGCAAGGCTCAGGAGTACCGACACGAACAGTCCCGTATCGAACCGAATGGTTGCGGTCGCAGAATTCTGTTCCAGAGCCGTTGAGGAAGTCGGGTTGAGAGTGAGAGTAAGCTGCTTTACGGAGAGGCCATCGTCTGTCTTGAGGGCCTGGACGCACCTATTAACGATCATTTTCCGAGTTCGTAGGCCAAACAGCCTCGCTAATCCCCGGGGTTTGCAGATATCGAGGTGGCTCGTGGCCGAATGGGACCGACCATGTAAGCTCCTAATAGAAGCAGGTTCAGAAATGAACAACCGCCTTGGGTTTGATACAGGGCGACGTTCGTAGGATCAGTCGACAGCAATTCCAGTGATCGTGTTCCCGGGAGCGCTTCGTGGCTCGTCCGAAACCAAGCCGAGCGCCAAGTAGAGGGGCCATTGTTCCGGCCGGGCAATGAGCATGTAGAAATTACACATATCACGTAAAAATTATATGGAAGGAGCTTGCAAAAGCGATAGTACTAGTACACAATGGGTCTGTTGAAACTTGCAATCCTCGTCGCTGACGTGTACGGAACTGAATGCTGCACCGCTGACTTTTCAGTTCGGCTCCGTACGCACTTCGCGGGAACTGCGAGTCTGAGCAGATGTCTTCCAACGTAAAAACTCCCGTTGCAGCCACCCATGGTGTTGATCCATACGTGGCACGAACAGGCCTTCGGGCCTATTCGAACGCTCACGATTGGGCTGCCATCGTTGGTCATATCCAAGCTGGGAACGAAGCTGGAATATTGGAGCTGTATTCAGTATTAAATCGCGGTATTCTCCACTACTTGACTCGGCAACTCGGAAGCCAAGAAGCGGAGGACCGGCTACACGAAACGTTGTTGATCGTCATTTCTGCAATCCGAGAGGGAAAATTACGTGAGCCGCAAAGGATAATGGGCTTCGTACGCACGGTAGCGCAACGGCAAGTTATGGCCCATATTGAAGGCGCGGTTCGCCGCCGGCGCGCTGAAGGCGAACTTGCTCCTGACTGCGAGGTTGTGGACCAGCAATGGAGTCCCGAAGAAACGGCTATCATACGTCAAAGGGCAGAGCTTTTGACGTGCGTCTTACAGGAAATGTCTACTAATCAGCGTGAAATTCTTCAGCGGATCTACCTTGGTGAGGAAAGCCCTGAAGAGATCTGTCAGAAAATGTCGTTGACAGCAATCCAATTCCGGTTGGCAAAGTCTCGGGCCAAAGCTGCATTTAGCATCAGAGGCCGTTTGGCTCTTCGAGAGCCCCCCAGCGTCCGTGATGGGGCAGCACGTTGCTCGCATAACGGCTGACGATTGATTATAAAATCAGAGGCAATCTCCTCCGTTGCTGACGTACGCCTGATCGGTTCCTGGAGAGCCTACTTCGCCCAAGCCTCGAAATCCGTTGGCAGTGACAATTTCAAAGGCCGTATCGCCTAGTTAATCTGGAACGTGTTCTTTCATCCGCCGCTTGAGTACTAACGACCTCGGATCGCCAGGTAAACCTGGCGGCAGCAGGCCTAAGCTCGTTACGAGCATCGCTTCGATGTAGGCGGGAAATTTGGGTGCTTGGTCGTAGCTTTCTTCACCCAACTCGACGTTTTGGGCTGATCGGTGTCGTAGTAGAGGATATTGATTTCGAGCGCATCGAAGTAGGCAATCCTTACTACAGCGGCTGGAACCCGCATGGCTTCGGCTCGAGTAGACAATTTGCCTCCCCGTCCTTATAAGCTAACCGGCCACACGGCAAGAATCGCTATTTCAATTTAGACGTACCGTCCGGAAACTCGGGCGAGTGCGGTCTGACCCCCGGTCACGCGAAGCGAGGGCTCACCCAAAGTCGACTGGTTGAACTCACAATCGCGACAAGAACTGGACCGGATCCTACAGAAGACCTGGCCCGACTAAGGCCGTTGTCGCATTTGATGATTGCTCAGCGGAAAGGCAATTTCAAGCAAGCGCTGGCCTTGGCGCACGACGGTATCTCGTTAAACCCGTCGATCTATCGATTTGGTTCGCGCTGTCGAATCGTCTGTGCCGATTCTTCATCGCTGTTGCGTAAGAAATCCTAGTCGCCGCGACGCTCGAGCAAGCGGAACTGCTGTCCAAAATGCGTGCGGTCCTTGGAGATCAAGATTGCCTGTCGGAGTCGCAGAAAGGAGTAGCCCCTCATGGTTTGCGAGGGGAGGTAATCCGCAGGTTTGCCCTTGATACCGATCCACGGCGCGTCGCGTATGCGTGACCTAATCCGCACCGCGTTTAGCCCCAGTATTGTAGTCTAGGCTTGAGTAATGGGAGTCCTGGCTATTCGTTGCTTGCGGTGCTATTATTACCAGGAGTTGTGAATGGGTGCAATCGTGGATGAGCGGGTGCGCAATCGGGGCTTGGCGTTGATTCAAACCTCAACAAAACTGTTCTGTTTCTAATAGTTCGGAGATAAATCTTGAAAAAGTTAAGTTTTTCACAAACTGCGGTGCACTCCCATGATACTTTTAGCTTTGGTCGCCGGTTAAGGGAGGTAGCCTTCGTAGTATTTTGTCTGGCAGCGGTTGCCGGTAATGCGCGTGCCACCGTTTTTACGGCTAGTGGAACGTTCTCCGACGGCTCAACGCTTAGTGGAACGCTGGCAATTGACACGGGACTTGGTCTCATAACTGCGTCGGATCTGGTGGTCAATGGCGTCGGTGAATTTGTGGATATAATCAGCCAAGACAACTTCGGTCCTCCCCTATACTATTCTGCCTCGATAAACGACTTGACCCAGACCGAGCACCTTTCCCTTGGTTTGTTTGCCGACAGTTTGGTCGGGTATGTCGGCGGTGACATTTGCAGCCAAGGAACTGGCGCTTGTTTTCCTTCTGTATTTTCTTCAATATCTGATTCTTTTGATGAGACATCGCTTGTAAGTGGTACGTTGCAAGTAGCGTCACCGGAACCGGCTTCCGTTGGCCTTTCAGCCGGATTCTTTGCGGTCGGTTTTCTGATGTTCAGCTATCGAACTAAGCGCCGTTCTAGCCGCTTAGTGCAGCAATAGCGGTCGGCATGTCGGAGCCCAGATGCGCGAGCCCCGCCTTGATTCTTCCAGTTGATCAAATTCCGAATGCGCTTTGCGTCCATAGCGGCGATTGAGAAAGGCTCCTTTCGCTACACCGGACTAGTGGCCGAACAATCCCACAATCAAGACAAACTGGCCTGACAGATCTCCCCCGTGATCGACGGTATCGAGCGTGTAGAGATGGTCATACTTTCATATCATTTGTCCGAAAAGTTCCGGCAAATTCTCCTTCCCCCTGATTCTGCGCACTCGATAGTGGCGCGTCTTCCGGTGCGTCGGCTCCGAATCCGCGCATCTTAGCCCAAACGTATGACGGCGCAGGGTTTTCCTCTCCTGGTATCTGCTGTTCGGAAACTGGGAACGCGTCTTAGATGATTCGATGAAAACGGCGGCACTCATTGACCACCCGATTCATCACTGCGTCATTCGCGAGCTCCAGGAGCCGCGTTACCGGGTCGAACGGGCTAAGAAGGCCAAAGAAGCATAGTAAGAATACACAAGAAGGCCGCGGAAATGACGGACGAACGAAACACGCGTTCCTCAATTTTCGGAAAACGCGGCCCGTGTCCACTTTGGCGCTGCCACGAGCACGACTATGCTCGCTCAAGCAGCAAAACCAAATATCGTGAACCGGAGAACTGCTCGATCTGAGCAAAAGGGCGGCTAAGAAGAACTGATCAAGTGAGATGTTTCTCGGCTATGTCCGTTTGGGCGCGTGCGTTAACCGGTAAGTTGGCTCTCGGCTTTCCAGAGCGATGAGTCGCGCTCCACGGTTTCAATCGCGATCTCTGAGCCGACGGTACTCAAAGAGAAATCTGAGTAGTAAGAGGCACTAATAGACCAGCTTGCTCTCTAAATTATATGTTCACCCTTAAAATCAGACATCCTCACCGTGCTATCTATACCCCGACATCTATGCAGGCACACGTTGCCATCGAGAATTCACGGGAAGGCGGAAGGGAGATCTCGGAAGAGCCTGTATTTAATCGGCATGCTGATCTGACGTCGCTGTCCACTAGCCGTATTCTGCGCCTGGAGTTATTTGTGCTTATCGTGATGAGCGGCTTCGGCTATTTCGCATGGAGAACTGTGACACAGGAGAAGATGCTCAATGAGGTCAGCCTATCGCAAGATAAGTCACTTCTGAACCTGACGGCGTCCGTCGCCAATGGTAGCGCGAAGGTAGACGCGCTGACTCGGTCTGTGAAAGCTGTGACGGCAGTTTTGGCTCAGTCGACCTCGAAAATGGGTGAATTTTCCGAATTACTGGGCCAGCGGCGGAACGAGTTGCAATCTTTGGACGCCAGAATACGCATTATGGAATTCACTTTGCGCAAAAGCGAACAGGTAAGGCCGCACGCAATCGATGCAACGACTTCTTCTACACTCCCGGCGCGATCTTCGTTCTCCCGCGCGGCATCGCCGTCCAATCCGCATGAGCATTCCATAGACATGTCGATTCCGATGCCAGACAGTTCGGTGGCGCATCACAATTTTCAGGGCGAAGTCGATTACTGGCTGGTACCGCGTATGTTTTCTTCTGGCGAACGCATGGTCAAGATTCAGCCCTACGGAGCAAACTCGCTCGGTATCAAGGTGCACAGCATAGACGATGGAATGGATTACATTCTGACTCCGCAGGGGAGTTGGATGGAAGCTCTGTAACGCAATAGCAGCTGATTCCTACTCGGCATTCGAGGCCGCCGACTTGACTCTGGGGATTCCGACGAAGCTGACGCCAATTTCGGAGGAAAGCCGAACGGCATTCCGGGATGATCCCGAACACCATCGGAGGCATCTGAGTTTCAAAGTCCAGCTGAGAAGGCTTCCGGTTTCGAAAAGCCCGCCACATTTTTCCACCTGATTTGCACATCGGTGTTCGGCAGGGCCGATCGTCGACCCAGGCGTTCTGATCCACATTAAACTTCCGCAACAATTAATTCCCTATAGATCCATTGATCGAAACACTTTTATGTGAGCGATCGCAGGTGAAACGCTATACATTGGCGCGAAGCTGTCGGTGGAAGCTGCGCGGCAAAGTCCGGTATCAACTCGAAAACGGCGCGGAAATACCTGCGAGATCGAAGACTACCGAGCGAGATGCGGCAAAAGCATACGTGGCGAACGCGGCCAGATCTGTTTGCGGATACGTCAGAAGATATTCGGCAGTGCTCACGGCCAAGCCGGAGCTGCAGCCTAAGACGCTGTTTGAGCACTTACAGCGAACATATCCCGGCGGTTCTAGACGGACAGGTGCGGACACTGCGTCGCCGGATCATCCTTCGGGCAACGGAAGGCCGCCCGCGAGGTCTTCTTTGCACAGGAGCACCGTCCTGCGAGCTGTGTCATCAACTTCACACATTGCCGGGAATTCGGTATCACGATCAATGGGCAAACATTTCCGCATCTCATGTATCACTTCGTTCTGACCTACTCAACTGGGAGACCGGGACCGTTTGTTATTCGGAATCGTTCGAGAGCTTGAGCGAGGGACTGCAGAATGCACTTTGGGAGTTGGGGGGAGTCCCGCTCGAGCACCGGACGGACCGGCTGAGCGCCGCGGTGAACAACTTGGTTGACACTCGCGAGTTTACGCGAGCATACACGGGCTGTTGCGCCATTATCGGATCCATGGTCAGAAGACCCAGGCCGGACATGCGAATGAAAACGGCATGTGGAGCAGCGGCATTATCGCTTCAAGAACGCTGTCCATCAGGCGTTGATGCTGCGCGGCAGTCGCGACTTTGCCACGTGGCACGTATCAGGGATTTCTTCAACGCTGTTCAGACAGTTAAATGCCGGCCGTCACGACCGCTTTCTCGAAGAAGTGAGCAGACTGCAGCCGTTGCCCGAATATCGCTTGGAAAGTGTGCGCGAGAGCGCGTACGAGTCAGCCCTGGCAGTCTGGTGACGTTCATCGAAACACGTATTCGGTGCATAGCCGTTTGATCGGCGAAATGATAGAAGCCAGTGCTGCCCGACACGTTGAGATCTGGTACGCGATCGCAAAGTCGAGGAGTTGCCGAGACTGCGCCGCAGCAAACACCGCATCGACTACCGTCACATTATTGATTGCTGTTCGCAAGCCGCGCCTTTGAACACTATCGCTACCGCGAGGATCTGTTTCCAACAAGCTGTTTCGCTTACGTACGATGCGCTGCGGAAGAACACGCCTAAGCGGCGCAAAAGAATACCTGCAAATCCTCGCCTTAGCTGCCAAACGCGCGAGTCCATGTGGAAAATGCGTTCGCCTCCTGCTTGGCCGGCGCATTCCTTGAATGCCGACGCTGTCGCGCGTGTCACCGAAGAGTGTTCTGTCGCCATTGACGACAGTGGAGGTTGCTCCCGTGTCGCTGGCGTGTTTGATGAGCTGCTGTGTGCGAAGAGCCGCCGCGTGACTACCCCAGAAGTCACAGATGTGAAAGCGCGCTCACGACCACTGACCGAACTCCGTTGCCCACCGTTCGGCACTGTTATGAAGAAACGCTCGCTGGCGGAACGAAACGCTCAGCTATGAGCGCTACCTATTACAACTGTCACGCGAGAGTGCGAGGATCGGCAGCGAAGCGATCGAGCGACTGCTGAACCAATCGCGCATTCCGGCCGAGAAAGCATTATCGAACTTCAGCCTGAAGCGCTGCCGCCAAAAGTGGCGATGATCACGAAGACTCTACTGGAAGGCGAGTTCCTGGATCGTCGTGAAAACATTTTGCTTTCGGCAATCCTGGGAGCGGAAAGACGCACTTGCTCTGCGCCATCGTCAAGAGTTGATTGCGCGAGACGCCGCATCTACTTCACCACTTCGGCTTTGCTCGTGCAAGACCTGCTGTTGCAAAACGAGATCTCAAGCTCAGCCGATTCATCAGCGCCTCACTACTTCGAACTCTCATTCTCGATCACCTCGCTACGTCCAGCAAAGCCGTGAAGAGTGGAAGTACTCTTCACCTTGTTGGCGGAACGCTATGAACGAGGTAGCGTTCTGATCTCAGCAACCTGCCGTTTTCCAAGTGGGAAGGCATCTTCAAAGACCCGATGACAACCGCCGCGGCCATTATCGCCTATGCACCACTGCGTAATCCTCGAGCTCAACATCCCCAGTTATCGCATCAAGCAGCCAAGAAAGCGAAAACGAAGCAGCGGCGGAATAAAACCCGGCCTGTGGAAATGACGGACTGATGGAAAGCAAACCCCGCTTCCCACAGTCCTTGGAAATCGCTGCCATTCCCACATTCCACACAGGCCCGACGACAAGCGATGGAAAAGTGGAAAACCAAAAGCAGGTTTCCCACTTTCCCACCACCATCCCCTCCCTCTCTAAAACAGAACAAGCCCGGCTCGGCTTTCAGCCTCGCTCGTCCGACTTCGCACATTGACAGTGTGGGAATAATAGTTGTCCCCGAACGAAAATACTTGACCCGATCAGGCTTTCGGTGTACCTGGTCTCGTCATAGGGCGTCCGAGCCTGCCAGCATCGGAAGAGAATGCGAATCCATTAAAGGCGAGACTGCGGACCCCTGCCTGGTTACCTTTGCGGGCTCGCTGTGAATCATAGTGTTTGCGCGCCCAGGCACAACGCGTCATCGAATGCTGTGCCCATTCCTGAAAGGTTTGTTTGAGAAACTTCGGGCATGCCCACCTGGCGTGCACCCACTCGCGCCTCCCACTGGCTTCACGTACCGGCGCAATGCCGCTGTAGCTTTGAATGCTCTTCGCGTCAGGGAAGCGCTCACGCTGTGTTCCGAGCGCGGCAATCAGCCGCGGCGCAAGTGCTTTGCCGATCCCCGGAAACGAACTCACAATCGGAAAGTCGGGGTGTTGTTGGGCGATGGCCTCGATCTGCTTCTCGTATTTTTGAATTGTGTTCCGGAGAACTTGCAGTTGGCACACGAGCTCCTGCACAAAGAGCGCTGCACTCGCCACCACTGCGCGATCCTTTGTGGCCGGTATGGCCTCGCGAACCTGTTGGATGAATTCGTCAACATCGGCCGGACAGGAACGGGCGTCTCTTATCAAAAACGCTTTCAACTTCTGCCGCGATGCCTTCTGTGCGGACTGCAAATCGGGCCAATGCTCAAGGAACTGCCACATCAGCACCGAATCCGAAGAAGAGAACCATCTGAGAATCTGAGGAAAATACAATTTCAAGCGGCCTATCAACTGATTTAAAAGGCCGGTTTTTTGATCCACTCGCCGGCGACGATCCTCCACCAAAAACTGAAGCAGCCGGGTTTCTTCAGTATCGGGCTTCCAAACCTGTAACCGGTCTCGATGTTTCACCAGCAACTCAATCTGAACGTCCGCATCGAGCGGATCACTTTTACTTCCCGATGGATACATGGCTTGCCGAAAGTAGCTGACGGTACCGGGTGAAGTGGGTACAACACAAGGTTGGCGTACTTGCTCAAGATAAACAACAGGGCGCCGCGCGACTGTTCGAGTGTCACCGCAATCGGCCGGTCGGCGAAGCGTTCCCGCAACTGCATTACCCAGATATCGATGGCTTCGGGAGTATGTGGCATTTGGCCCCGTTCTCGTTTGCTCTGGCCCGGCACCTCCATCGCCCAATCGTGTTTTTGGTCCGCCCAATCGATGGCGATGAAAGCGGCCCAATCCGGCTCAGTTAAGCATTCTGTATTTCCAGCGTCCATTCTGCTATTCGTCTCCTTGAGCTTCCAGTCTTCGGCAGGTGTGCTGGTTTCCGCTGCGAAGGGCTTATAGCAGAGTCCGAACTTGCGATCGGACGACATCTGAGAATTCGTCTGGGAAACCAGGCATCCCGCCGGTCGATGCTCTCCGAAAGACGTCACGCGTCAGCGAAGCGAAATTCGTACCGGCGGGTTCACCTCTTGCTCCAGCAAAACACAGGCAGTTTTCCACAAACCGCCGGCGCGACGACTGTGAATATCTCCATCGTGTCGAACTGAAGACAAACCAACTATAAGCGTAGCGACGCTGGCTCCTCGATTTTGCGGTAAGTGTTCGGCTTCGTCAAGAGAAATCGACTGGGATCTGGAGCGAATCGCAGGTGGGCGGCCACACGCGAGGATGGGTGCGGGGCAAGGCGCGGCAGTCCCTTGCCCAGCCTCAGCACACAAAATGCCGGAGCGCGATCAGCGCTCCGAACCAGCGGTGATGACTACCAGGTCTATGGCTGGGTCTCAGTGACGCCCCGTAGCGCTCGCGAGGCCGCATCAGCCATCTCGCTGGGTATGCGTGCGGCATCGGCAAGATCGGTGATCATCTGTCGAGAGCATCGATGGACGCAAGGGGAATTGATGGCTTGGTTCAGCTTTGCCGGGAGAAATTGTTGTCCGATAATTTTCCGGGCGCGTGTTTGTGTTCCGCAGCCGCCGCGCAACATTCATCCCAATCCTCAGCTACGACGGCCAAGGATTCTGGCTCGCACAGAAACGGCTCTCAAAGGGACGCTTTGTTGAGTGGCGAAGCGGTTCCGGGCCGACCCGCACGATTGAAGCCTATCAAGCGTAGTTGCTGCTGGCGGTCGGGATCCTGACGCGTAGACGGCGCCCGATGTGGCGAAGGATCGGTTGAAAGAGCATGTAGAGAGAATTCGCCAAGCGACTTACGTTCTACGCGCCTTTCTGTCACACCGCTGCTATGCCAGTGGAGTATCGTTACCGAGGGCGCAACATAACCAGCGACGAGATCGTTTTTGTACGCCAGTTCATCTCCAATCACTCGCAACGGAGCCGTTATGCATTTATCGCACAAGCTTGGTGAGCTATGGCGATGGAAGCAAGCCAACGCGGTGATGGAAGAACTAATCCGGCAGGCAGCGCAAGGCAGTGTACTGCACAAACGACGACACGGGCATGCGGATCTGCGGTTGACGCGCGAGCCGGGCGATAAGCGCACAGGCACATTCACCAGCGGCATCGTATCCATCCTGGGCGCACGGAGCATCGCGCTGTTCTTCACCGGGGCGAACATGCGGGCGAGAACATCGCCGAGGTGTTGAAACAGAGTGTACGCGAACTGCCTGCGCCAATCCAGCTGTGCGATGCGCTTTCGCGCAGCACACCGAAGCTGGCCGGAGTCAAGGTGCTGCTCGCAAACTGTCTCGCGCATGCCGGGCGCCAAATTGTCGAAGTGGCGGAGAACTTTCCGCAAGAGTGTCGGCATGCACTCGAGACGCTGCGTAGCGTTTATCATAACGACGCACTGGCGCGCCAACGAGATCTGTCGCCGGAAGGCCGGCTGCTTTTCGATCGGGAACACAGTGCGCCGGTGATGAAAGAATTGGACGAGTGGATGAAAGCGCAGTTGGGAGCGCAGGACGGAGCCGAACTCCGGGCTCGGTAAAGCCATCACCCACCTAACTGACGCTCTTTCCTTTCTCAGCCAGGCGCTCCGGTTGATAACAACATCGTCGAACGCGCGTTGGAAGAAAGCGATTTTACGTTTAGCCATCGATGTAGCGATCATCCTAAATGCCCGGGTCAAATTCATTCACCACCGTCACCGCAGCAAAATGTAAAGGCAGCCCATCGAAGACCGAAGAACCGCTAATCTCGAGTCGCTTTTGTAGGCGTTCTAATGCTGTGAGTCTGCCCCTCATCCTATTGCGCACGCTTGGAAAAATTTACAGTGGCGCGTTCAGAGCGATTACTCGTCGGCCAGTTCCGCTTGTTCCGGACCGCGCAAAGCGAATTCTAAACGGCGCACTCGAGATTCAATCGCGACGATTGCTTTACCTTGAGCTTGAAGTTGGCTCGAGATCCCGTTCATTTGCATCGCCAGTTCTCGAGTTCTTCTTTCGAGGGATTGGTTCAGGCTGGCCATCGTCGTATCCTGCCGAGAGACGGCTTCGGTCAACGTCGCGATGGATCGCCTTTGATTCGTTGATACCTCCTGAAGTAAGCTTTCTCGGCTGAGGGTGTGCCATGCGAAACACGCAAAACCGATAATGGCCGTTGCTACGAGCAACTCCAGCCGAAATACTCGATCCCAAACTAGCGGCTGTCCGACGGAAAATAGACTGCCCATTGATGCTGATCGATCGGAATTCTCTCTCTCATTTATTGTGTGGGACGGCACACAGGAAATGCTTGGAAATTCGATCCAGTTCTCAGCAATTGTCAGAGTTGACATAAGTTCCGTAGTTAGATAGTGATCTTCGGACTTGGATTTTCTCCGGAACACAGGCCACCACATCGCAATCAAGTATTTTTTGGCATATAAGAAATATCCTGTCCCTTCCGCAGTTTTAGCGGCGGCGGGTTCGTGGATGACGAGGAGAAGCAGTGACTAGCGGGCTATGGTTGTCCTGCGCGTTTACCCAGTCACCCTCTGGAGTGAGGGTATAGTCTGTTCCATCTTCCAAGCTATGCACCTTTACGCCGAATGAACTCGTGCCGTACGGCTGAACCTTGGCAAACCGTTCCCCAGACGGTAGCAGTCGGGTAACAAGCCAGTAGTCCAATTCGCCTCGAGAATTTTGGTGTCCAAGCGCCCCGGCGGGCATGGGTATCGATGCGTCTATCTGATGTAAATGCGAATTCGCCAACAATTCGGTCGAAGACACTGAAGGTGGTTGGATCGTCGGCAGCGAAGCAGTCGTATCGTTTGCGTGCCATCTGACTTGCTGAGCTTTTCGCAAATCGACTTCCATAGTTTGAAGCCTCGAATTTAAATCTTGAATCTGGTTTTCGCGTCGTCCGAGTTGGCTGGAAAATTCGCCGATTTTCGAGCTCGACTCGGCCAGGGCAGCGGTGACGGACTCTACGGACTGACTCAGTCCGTTCACCTTCGCATTGCCGTTTGCAACGGAGAGGGCGAGATTCAGGAGCGCTCGCTCTTGCGACATGCCAAGATTGCGAAGTGCCTCCTGTTGTGTCAGCGTTCGCACAGAAAGAAAGCCGAAGCCGATGATTGCTGCCAGTATGCCTATCTCAAGTCGAAGGATGCGGCCAGACGCCGGTCTGTCTCTCTCGGCCAATCGATTCAACGGTGGCACATCCGAAATCCAACTTGGCTCTTCGCGTGGTTCCAACGCCGGGAACTCACCTGGTACACATATAGGTCTGTATAAGACAGGACGATGGTGTTTGGTTCTGAGATTGGACACGGGCGTTTTGAAGGCTCTTTCAAGTGAGTGGCCGTCGTATCTCAGTTTTCTCCTAATACGCAACACAGAAACAGACCGGTCCGAGCCCCGGATGCATTTGTGGTGAACGACGCACTGGCGTGCACCGGACATGTAATCCCGCGATTACAAAATGAAGCACGCTAGGCTGACGATGAAGGCACTGTGGGAAGCGCGACGCTCGATTGATCCAAAATGGCAGCAGCTTTTAGGCGAACCAATCCGGAAATACGACATCACAGCTAATTCAGGGTGCCGCACCGCGACGAAACTCCGGTTGAAGCGGCTGTTCAACCTTGACATTCGCAACGACATGCCGTTGGTACAGCAGATCCAGTGTTTCCTGGGGACTTGTTGCCTCCATAGAATGGCGAGAGCCGAGTTGAATGAGATGTGAAGCGGTTGTATCGAGCCAATCCAAAACCTGACGGCCGCCGACCACCCGTGATCGTTTGATTAGGTCATCTGACAATTCCCGCCAGAATTCAGCCGCATCTTCATTGGCGCCAGCTAATTCTGGTTGCAGTCTCACGTGGAGTTCATCGGAAATCAGGTCGAGGAGGAGAACGCCTGCCGATGAACGTTCCCGCGCGGGCAGTTGAGCCATTAGCACAGCCCATTCCACATTTCGAACGACGTCGTTTTGTGCCATTGCACCTTAATTGTATAGAGTTTCCAGCGATTAAATTGATGACGTCTAAAACGGAACACTACCCCCAGAGGAGTATAGAAAAAATTTCAATCCCATTGTACATTTTTCCTACTCGCCGCACTCTTTGGTAGATGGTGATCACAAGCCGATCCTTGACAGTGAATTTATTCCAGAGGACCTATTCTTAGTGTTGTCGAAATTTATTGATCCTAGTTGCATTTCTATGGCACAGCCGCCGGTTACGACGCCAGGTCTACTAGCTTCCGCGGCCCAGGCTGAAGCACCCACCAAAGTGAACAATTCGTTGCGCGTGTATCAGCAAACGGTCCGCAAGACAGGTCATGTCGAAATCAAGAGAATTGTCCGTCCTGTCCGAGGCGGCTCTCAGGCGCGCATCATTGAAGGTCAGGATGGACGATTCTATGTAGCCAAGTTCGCCGGGAATCCCCAAGGCAACCGGACACTGGTCAACGAATGGATAGCCCAATCAATCATGTCGTATCTCAGCATCTCTACGCCGGCCCTGCGTATACTTCGGCTGCCGGATAACCTTAGGACTGAGGATCTCTCGTTTGCAATCGGCCACCGCAACGTACCTGTGGACGGCGAGTGGCACCTTGGTTCGTTATGTCCAGTAAATCCACAAATGAAGACAATCTTTGATTTTCTTCCGCGAAGGTTATTGGAGAAGGTTTCCAATCTGAACGACTTCGCGAAAGTGTTTGTGGTGGATCGATGGCTCTACCAGCTTGATCAGCGGCAAGCCGTTTTCGTCCGTGAGCGTAACTCGGAACCGGGCCAAATTAGCCTTCGGGCGCACTTCATCGATCACGGGATGGCTTTTGCGGGATCTGCTTGGGAACTCCGCGAAGCTACCGGACACGGCCTGTACATGGATCGGGGCGTCTATTCACTCGTCAATATGCCGCAGATTTGCGAGGAGACCGTATCGCAGATTGAAAGGCTCTCGAAGAAGCAACTGCTCTCAGTGTTAGCAACTATACCTGAAGCCTGGCTGTCATCAGATGACCGAGAAGAGCTGAATCGACTTCTTGAGAGTTTATACAAAAACACTTCGAGGTTGCGCCGGATAGTCGGAAGCCAACTCGCCTCTCTAAGTCTTAACACCGGAGCTGGACTGGAGAAGAAGCGAATGGGGTGCGTAAGGCGTCCTGCCACAGCAACCAGTGCGGCGTACGGAGCGTAGCTTGACAATTAGTTGGTTGGCGCATATATATCGTCTAATCAAGCCGGCAACAGCTTTCGTGCGAAATGCTGATCGACCAGCACGTGAGATCCCGCGAGAGGGTTCAGTTGCAGCGCCAGGGAGCGCGGTAAAACACGGGCGATTGGGAATGCGAGGGTCCGATCAGAGAGAAGGCGATCTTGTCCTCGCAGCGCAAGTCCATTTCTGGATTGAAAGAAACTTCTCGCATTCTAATGACCCCAGCGCCGAGCCTGTATTTCAAAATCCAGTCAATGAATGTTGGAGTCAAAATAGCGATGCCGGCCGACACCGCAGCTCAGCTCAGTAGACACGCTTTGAAGCTTTTAATTAAGACTTCGGGCGGAGCTGCCGCTTCGTTAGGCATTCTCTCCCATGTCACCGGTATATCGACCGCTTTCATTCCGTTTCTCCTGTTCTCGAAATCTTCCTGATTCGGACTGACCTAATGGTATGGACCGTGACTGTTAGAGGAGTTTCCATCCGATGGCTTTAAAGGTGATTGGGCTGGATATCGCCAAGCATGTGTTCCAGTTGCATGGAGCAGACGCGAGAGGAGAGCCGTTCTGAAGAAGCGGCTGAGAAGAGAGCAACTGACCGATTTCTTCGGCAGTATTCCGCGCTGCACCGTAGCGATGGAAGCAACACGGAGCGCACACTATTGGGCCCGGGTGATCGCGACATTTGGCCACGAAGTGAGACTGATTTCGCCGCAGTTGTGAAGCCGTATGTGCGGGGGCAAAAGAATGACATGCAAGATGCTGCGGCGATTTGTGAAGCCGCTAGTCGTCCGGAAATGCGGTTCGTGCCACAGAAGACGATCTCCCAGCAGGATCTTCAAATGTTGCACCGGATCCGAAGCCGGCTGGTGGCGAACCGCACTCAAGTGGGGAATCGGGTCCGAGGCCTCCTGGCAGAGTACGGCATCATCGTGCCGCCGCACTTGTTTCACCTGCGGAAGCAACTGGTCGAACTGACGGCCGAAGCGCACTCGCAGTTAACGCCGTTCGCGCAGGAGTTATTCGTTACTCTCTATGATGAACTGTGCGCGCTGGACGAACGCATCGAAGCAATGGAGAAACGCATCCAGCAGGCCTTTCAAAGAGACGAAGCCTGTTAAAGGATTGCACAGGCGGAAGGAGTCGGCCCCGTGATTGGTACCGCGATAGTGGCAGCGATTGCGGACGGAAAAGTATTCCGCAATGGGCGACAACTGTCCGCCTGGTTGGGGTTGGTCCCGCCCCAACATTCCAGCGGCGATAAGCAACGACTTTTGGGCATCTCCACGCGAGGTGATTCGTACCTCCGCATGTTGCTGATTCACGGTGCCCGTTCGGTCGTATATCGGTGCGTTACCAAAACAGATTCCCGAAGCTGCTAGATCGCAGAGAAAAAGACAAGGCGGGCACGATGAAGGCATGCGTAGCCGTTGCGAACAAAAACGCTCGGATCGTTTGTGCTCTTCTCGCCAAAGATGAGTCTATCGACAAGCAGATTGAACAGACTTTTCCTCGGCAGGATTGCAATGAAGCAGTGTTGGCGTAACTGGTAAGACCGGCAACGCTAAGATTTTGCCAAGACTAAAGAACGGCCAGATCCTGTGAAGAGCGGCCCTTGAGGTGAGGCGGAATCCTTCTTCAGGATTCGCTTTGAGCTAGAGTGCTGCGCCGACTCAACTCCTCTCCTCGTTCAGTGAGCGCGATAAGCTTTTCGGTCGCCACGAGCTTCCTCTTTGCGCCCTACGGGGCTGAAAACGATAGGGTGCTTAGATCCCACCAGATCCAATTTCTCGGCCCATCTAAGCCAGATCGTCTCGGTTTAGAAACTATTGAAGTAGCCATGGCCATCTCTTCGGCCAGCAGAATCGCGTTAACTCTGAAATTGAGCCCGCTATCGCCGAAGAGACGTAGAGTCTACGTGCGGTTTACGCGACCGGCGACTGTCCGATTGCGCCGGGTTGATATGTGGTACTGCCACGCCTGCTCGTCTGATTGCGGATGAATCAAATGTAGCAACGAATTGGTCGGTCGGAAACCGACTCCCAATACGCACTTACCATAGACGAGACTTTGATGGGACACACCGGTTTTGGCAGAACGGCACCATCGAAGATTTGTAGGAAAACGCCTACAACGCGAATCTCAGAATCCTACGCCAAATTTACCAAACTCCTATTCTTCTGTTGTAAGTCTGAGGGCACAATAGATCTTTGAACAGCGAAATTCAAGTTCGCGTGATCCTGATAGAAGATTCCGTCGCCATGCAATCCCTTATCGAATCTGAGCTTCAACGGATATCTGGCGTCGGGTTGATTGGAATTGCGGCAGGTCCTGCGGAGGGGCTCCTGATTCTCGATCGAAGCCCCGTTGATCTTGTGATCGCTGATCTGTTCCTTCACGAAGGCACGGCATTTGAAATCCTCGAGTGGCTCCGGTGTCGTCAGGCAAAGCCATCAGTCCTAGTTATCACCAATGCCCCCTCTCTCGAACTAAGAGAGCAATGCCTTTCATCGGGAGCGTCGGGCTTCTTCGACAAGGCCAAAGGATTCGACTGGCTTCCGAAGGAAATAGAAGCAGTCAGACGCCGAATGGTCTGTCTAGACGAGCTAGTTCATTGAGTCGGTTCATTAACCGCAAAGTTTTGGAATGACCAACGCATCTGCATTGACCTCGCTTTCTGGTGGTGTTGCTCCACCAGTCGCCGAACAGCCAGTTGAGGGCCGGGATCGAAATCACGACTGGGCCGAGATCGTGACACGAATTCGAGCTGGACAAAGTTCTGGAATTGAAGAGCTCTACGGAGTATTGAGCCGCGGCGTTCGTTACTACCTCGGACGGCATCTTGGTGCTCAAGATTTGGAGGACAGACTACATGAGATTCTACTCATTGTTGTTTCAGCGATCCAGAAAGGACAGGTGCGTGAACCAGAGCGGATTATGGGCTTCGTTCGCACCGTGGCGCAGCGGCGAGTGGCGGCGCAGATCGAAAAGCTGGTTTATAGCCGCAAGAGAGAAAACGAGCTCACTCCGGACTTGGATGTTGCAGACCAACGGCAAAATCCTGAGCAACTGGCCGCCACGAAGCAAAGGGCCGATCTTATGACCAGCATTCTGGCGCAAATGCCAGAGCGGCAACGGGAAATTCTGGTGCGGTTCTATAGTCACGAGCAAACACCAGAACAGATCTGCCAAGAGATGTCATTGACGGAAACCCAATTCCGATTGGCGAAATCCCGGGCGAAGGCGATATTCGGGACAATCGGACAGAACGCCCTTCGAAAGCCCGCAGGTACGGAAAAGCGCAAACAACTAGCAAAATGCGCCTGAGACAACCGTCGAAACAGCCGGCTTAAAAACTGCTATCCGGAAACTATCAAGTGCAGATCCAAGTGCTTCCCGTCGCGCGGCTCGTTGCCAGGGCCAGTTTTGGTAACTGACAGCACCGCTTCGTAAGCACCGCATCCGTCCTTGGGCGATCTATTGCCTTCATGGTAGCTTTGGGCGAAACTTGACTCCTGGAGTAGGGTGCGCTAAATAAGGATCAGGTCTGGTAAGACTCTTAGGTCTTCAGTGGATTGCACCGGAGAGTTCTGTGGCGGTCCTGTCACAGTTCCCGGAAGTGCATTGCGGCGATAGCCAGCAACACGAACGCCTTTCCCTATCGAATACACGATTGTTTGACGGTGAACTATTGGTCTGCCTTATGTGATCCGTTGTGGAATGAGATTGTCTGATGCGACGAGTTTTACTTGTAGACGATCACCCGGCCGTACAAAGAGGGCTTCAGGAGCTTCTTCTTGATGAGTTCAAGGATTTAGAGATCGTATCGGTCGCGAATGAAGATGCTGCTCTGGAACGTATTGTGTCCGGACGTTGGGAACTGGCCATCATTGATATCGGCTTACCGGGTCCAGGGGGCCTGACACTCATCGAAATCCTGAAAAAGCGCAGACCTCTATTGCGCGTTTTAATTTACACCATGCATTCTGACCGGCAGCTCGGAGTCCAAGCGTTTCAGCACGGTGCGGATGGGTTTGTCAGCAAAGATAGCTCTTCAGAAGTGCTGTGCACCGCGATCCGGCGAGTTCTAGGGGGACGCAAGTATGTAAGTGCAGATCTCGCGGAACAGCTTCTTGCTTCCGCCGACAAAAAGATCGAGGGATTCCGACATGAAACCCTATCTCAAAGAGAGCAAGAAATATTCCGCTTTTTGATCCGCGGAGACACACCCTCTGAAATTGCAGCGGCGTTAGGCCTGAGCATAAAAACTGTGAGCACATTCCGGTCCCGTGTTTTTGAAAAACTTCAGATCGAAAGTTATGCGGATCTCTTTCGCTATGCAATGGCGCACGGCCTCTTGGAAACATAGGCCAAATTGGGCAATCAGTTCACGTGCATCTAGGCAACGACATAAACGAAAGAAGCCGCGGAACAAAAGAGCTCGCCCTTGGATCGAAAGTATTAGCGGCGCAAACGTTCGAAAGGCTAGGACTCAGATGGCAAGATTTCTTTTTATTCTGTTTTGCTTTCGGGGCGCTTGTTGCGATTGGTGTTGCGGTCCTTCGAGAACACAATGAGATCTCCCATTCGCACGCGCGTGTCTCGGCTGCAATTATTGCGCTACAGAGTTCTGAGAATGTTTCACTGTTGCTGCTAAGGGCGGAAACGGCTCAACGCGGGTTTCTTCTAACCGGATCGGAGGCATACCTTCAGCCGTACCGTGGTGCGATCCACGAGATGCCGACGGCAATTAAGGATTTTGAGCGAGCCGTCCAAGAGATCCACCTCGATCAAGGAAAGGGCGGGGCGGTTCCGAAGCTAATTGCATCTAAGCTCGCCGAGATGGCTGAAACGATCCATCGCTACCGAACCGGTGGCCCAGACCGTTCGACTGAAGTCGTCCGCACGAATGTAGGCAAGCGGCTAATGGATCAGTTCGTCGTAAAGAGTAACGAAGTCAAGATCGAATGCACTCGTGTTCTAACGCGCGAATCCGATCAGCTCCGGGAGAGAAATCAAACTGTCCTGTACATCACAATTATCGGGTTCCCTACACTTCTTCTGACGCTCGTTCTCACCGCCATCCGTTTAAGAACTCTGTTCAGCCAACAAATGGAACTCGCCGCACAAAACCGGAATACCAGTGAGCAATATCGCTTGCTCGCCGGGCACCTTGATTCGGTTAGAGAACACGAGCGGGCTCATTTGGCGCGCGAGATTCATGATGTGTTGGGACAGGCATTGACTGTTGCCAAACTGGAAATCACAATGGCGCTTCGACACATAGCACCGCGGGGCGCGGACCTCGGTACTGCAGTTGTTAAACTCGAGGCCGCCTTAATGTCTTTGGACAGCATGATCAAAATGGTACGTCAGGTCGCCGGCGAGTTGCGGCCGCCACTATTGGACACAATAGGACTGCACGCTACACTTAGAGCCTATGCGAGGGAATTGGAGGAAAAGACGCACCTTCGGATTCGTTTCGACTCATCGGATCAGCTTCCGCCGTTGACGTCTAAGCAAAATATTACGGCATATAGGATTTGCCAGGAGTCCTTGACGAATGTAGTTCGTCACGCCCGCGCGGACGAAGTTAACGTCTCACTGCTGTGTTTCGGAGATGGCATAACGCTTACGATCAAGGACAATGGCATTGGTTTGCTCGATCAAGCCTTAGAATCGCGAAGGTCATTTGGGCTCCTTGGAATGCAAGAGCGGGCACAGTTGATAGACGGTAAACTTGCAATTCATGGCGAGGACGGCACCACGGTCATTTTGCAGTTTCCGGTGAACGGTTCTAAAACGAAACACCAGAAATAACGGTGCGTGCCAAGACGTGCGGATGACGAGGACATCACAGCAGTCCACAACGCTTGTACCGCCTGTACAAGAGCGAGGGTTTAGCCGTTCGCCGCCTAAAAAGGAAACTGACCTGAACCCTGAAACTGGTCCGTTTCATTCGTCTCCCTTTTGCCGCCTGCGGTGCTCCCGGAAACTACGCCAAAGGTAGTTAGAAAATCCGACCGTCTGCGATGCTCCCGGAAACTACGCCAAAGGTAGTTAGAAAATCCGACCGTCGGAGGCTGCCGAGTGCCCGTTTCACGGGCTCGCGGTGCAATGTAGAGACTCCATGGAGTGGCTTTTGTTTCGCGGACGATTCGATTGTGCGCTTCGCCCTGTTGTCAGTTGTGTTGTCCACCCGAGAGAAGCCGGGTCAAGGGCGGCGATAGCCGGCGAAGCGAACCCTTGAGGCGGCTTCTCCCGGGTGGTATTCACGATTTTCGGGGCGAAGCGCTCCCCGCCAGCGCTGATCGGTTTGTCTGCCCATAAGGCTGCAAATTCTGCAGGCGTGCGATCCGCGAGGGCGCTATGTGGCCTGGCGTAGTTGAAGTCCCGTCGCCAGTTCGCCAGCTTCTCCTGCGCATCGGCAAGAGAGAACAGTAGTTCCACATTCAGGAACTCATCGCGTAATCGACCGTTGAACGACTCGATGAAGCCGTTTTCAACCGGCCGCCCAGGTCGAATAAAAGCCAATGTCACACCGCTTTGAATAGCCCACGCATCCAGGCATTTGCTAGAAAATTCGCTGCCGTTGTCTACGGTGATGCTGACCGGCGTGGCTTTTCTTTCGAGCCGGGCTTTGTCTAGGACGACGGCCACTTTGGCCCCGCTCATTGAAACTCCGGCATCGAGTGCCACGCATTCGCGCGTGAACTGGTCCACGACCGTCAGTACGCGGAACAGTCTGCCATTCGTCAGTCGAGCGCTGATAAAGTCCATGCTCCACCGTTCATTCGGCCGACCGGCGGCCAATGGAGTCACGCGAATGCGGCTCGCCAACTTCTTGCGCGGCTGCGATCGAACACTCAACCCCTCTTCGCAGTACAACCGGTAAATGCGTTTCGTGTTCACCGGCCAACCTTCCCGCTGCAACATCACAGCTAGACGCCTGTACCCATAGCGAACACGGCTGGCGGCCAGTTCTCGCATTCGCCGTCGCAGTGCTTCTTGGGGATCTTTATGGCTTCGATAGCGAACCGAACTGCGGTTCATCAGCATCAGCCCCGAGGCCCGGCGCTCACTCATTCGGTACGCAGTCTGCGCCCACCGTGTAAGCTGCCGCCGTCCACGGGGCTTTACAACTTTTTTGCGACGATCTCCTGCAGCACATGCTTATCGAGCGACAGATCGGCTACCAAGCGCTTCAGCTTATTGTTTTCTTCCCGCAATTGCCGCAACTCCGCTAACTCGGCAATGCCCATCCCCGCATACTGTTTCTTCCAGTTGTAGAACGTCGCTTCGCTGACTCCTATTTTTCGGCAAACCTCGCCCACCGATTCCCCATGCCGCACCCGGCTCAACGCCTGTACAATCTGGTCCGGACTATGTCCTTTGCGTGGCATTCTTCTCTCCTGTTCTGCCCCATTCGGCAGCTCCTGCCACAGGAGAATACTCTAAAAATCCCTGGCTCAGTTTTCGGGTTTTGGGTCACAGGAATCGTGCCCATCTAAATCCATCTTCTGGTTGGATAGGGCACCGGCCACTGCCCTGGAATATTGCTGCGCTATTGCGGCGAATACCGTTGCAAAAACTCTCACGGTTACGGACTCACTGCGGGGCACGTCACTCCCGCCCTAGTGCTTGTGCCAATCCTGATCTATGGCCCGTTCTTCGGACCACGCCACAGCTGATCATTGTGAGAAGTTATCGTGCTGTCGAAATGAGCTGACCTTGCCCTGCTGCCTGCCCCGACACACGAAGTGCCTCTTTGCCAATATGCTCTGTGTCCTTGCCGAAATATCATTGCCCGTGTTACGAAGTCGCAACGCAAAGCCGTATCAAACACTTACCTGACCGAGGCAGTCCTCGTGAGCATCGACTCCTTCGATTAAGGTGTGTTGAGCAATCGCTGGCCGCATCGGACTTTTCCTAATGTACCCGGAGAAGTCTGATAAACCTGAGACACGCGACCATCAAAGATTTGGGGCTCCTCACCACTGCTGCGCAGACCTAATGCTTTCGCGCTAGTCCCGAACAGTGTCTCTCGTCCGGATTTCACATCAATGTCCAATGGCAGCCGTCCGACGGACGGCGTCTAGTATTACAGCGCTAAGTTCTTTGCCAACCACATCATTGTCCGCAACCTAGTACTTGCATCTGCGCCGCACATCAAAGGAACAAAAATATTGAACCTGCTCGGGGCGCAACGGTGGCCGCGAATCTCGGCTAACGACACAGCCCGCCACTCTCACCTACATGCCACATATCAGCCCGCATTGCGAATTGCTAGATCGAGGCTCAGATTCCTTCAAAGGCACTAATCAATCCAGTTCTGTCTGCCGATACGCTACTTGAACCTAGTTAGGTTGTCGCGAAAGCGAATGGCTCCCGGCGCGGCTTTCGCGAAACCATACTACGTGTCTCATTAAAACCAATAACTATGAACTTTCCTCAGCTGCGTAAGACGCGGGTGTCTATCCCTGTATTCATTGTCTTATCAACTGGCCTTGCGTTGTGCCAAGCTCCTATCGTCGCCATCAGCAGCACAGATGGCATTTCTCACTCAACCGTCAGACTCAACTACACGTGGCAAAACGGCCCGCTTACCGCCAGCGAAATTATCTACTCATTGGCGCCTGCTAACTGTAGCACTGGAAGCCCGCAACCTGCCACGGTTCCAAACTACTATTCTCCTTGGTCAATGGTATTGGCCGGGCTCCAGCCGGCAACAACATACAATGTGTGCGTTCGCCTGTCAAACGGAAGTGGCACCACAATCAGCTCTCCGGTCTCAGTGACCACGGATCCGCTGCCATCTGTTCACCCGGCTAGTCCCACTCCGCCAGACTCCTTTGATAGTGACTACCCCGACACTAATGGTTACGTAAAAGTAATGGTGTCTAGCGACTGCTCTGATCTACAGAGTGCGATAAATGATGCCGTATCCCAACAGGCAACACATGGAACGATACTCAGCATCCCGGCGGGAGCCGTATGCACCCTGCCGAGACTCAACTTCAATGTTTATGCTCCCGATGCCATTGGCTTCAATCCGAGCAGCGTGCGACCTGGTTCTCCCGGACAAATTGTGATTCCTGGACACGGCCTTACGGAGGGACAACTTCTGACATTTGGGTCCAAATACGAGGCGACCAATGCGTTCCCGACTTCCAGCTCCTGTGCGTTCCACAACGGACTAGTCCCTGGCAGTAAGTACTATGCACACGTTGTAAATCCCGACACCATTGCAGTGTATTGCAGTGACGGGAAAACGTTGCTGTCCTTTTCCGACCAAGGCTCTGGCGTAAATGGGTTCTTGCTCGTTCCCCACTTCAAGGCAACTGGCCATTGCCCGAGCACGTCCGGAGAGACTGTATGCAGCTATTGGCGCCGTAAACTTAACTGGATCATAATTCGCGCCGGCGCTGCCGATAATCAACTACCACCCGAGCACACGCGTATCACGCCAGGGTGGTGCAGTGCGGGGCGATGTGCCACACTCGTCAATCCGGTGGCGAACGTGGGTAGTACTGTTTTTATTCAGCACGGCGATAGTGACGGCAATTTTCAGACAATGGTCGGCAACATCCATTGGGGGCCAGGAATTGAGTTCACGAACGCTATCGATCCAGATAACGGCATATACAGCAACATGATCAATACCGCGGCATGGAACAGCGATATTGTTCTCGATAGAGTGTACCTACACGGGGGCGGGACGCCGCAACGATGGGGGTCGTTAGGCTTGCCCGCGTGGTCGTGGAATGGGCTGAACTTTGCATTTAAAGACAGCTACGTGGACAATGAGACAGACTGGGAGGACGTGGCTCACGACGGTTCATCCGGCATTCTAAGTAGAGGACCAGGGCCGACGACCATCGTTAATAACTATTTTGAAGGCGCCGGCATTCTTCTTCACTTTGACGAAGGCGGCGGCACGACGTATATACGTGGCGACAATAGTGTAATACGCAACACTTTTAAGGCGCCCCGACGGTATATGTACGGCTCCCCGGATAGTGATGGTCATATGTACGGCCAACGACAGCCCCTTGAGTTCAAGTCCGGAATTAGGGATCTTATCGCAGGAAATATCTTTGACACCACCTGGAATGAAATTACTGGCGCTAGCGTGTTTGTGGCGCTCACAAGCGTCTCAGGCGTTGGAATTTCGGACGTCGATCTTAGTAACAATACGTTCATGCACGGGCCCGGTGTTGCGAATGTGCCGCTTATTGTCGCGGGTGGCGCGCCGCAGACGCTACCGCCCAATCGCTTCAGATTTCACAATAATCTAGCTTTCGACATCAACTCGAATTGGTGGGTGCCGCAAGGTGGTGCCCTATCCCCATCCGGATGGCTGTTCGAGGGGCCAGAGGGTGGGGAAGATATTGTGATCGATCACAACACATTCATGCCCGACGGGGGCAGGGTGCCGGCCGTGTTCTTTCTATTTGATACGGCGGTAGAAGGGGTGCAAGTTACTAATAACATTTTTAAGCTGCAGGCCGGGCATGGAATCAATGTTGACGGCCAAGCATCTCACCCGTGCACCAATTTTGCGGATGCCGCGCTATGGAGCTGCGCCATGGCTAACAACAGCTTATGGGCTAATAATCTTCTTGTGCCGAGCAATGGCGATGTAGCGTCTTTGCAGGCGGCTTTCCATGGAATGGCGAACTATTACACAACAAATTACACGAATATGCCAGCATCTGTGATGACAGGTGCCATTACGGGGCGATCTGCTTATTTGCTATCGCAAATTTGTGAATTTTGTGGTTCACCAACTACGAATGGACAAGCGGTAGGTGTGAGTCTGAACGAATTACAGAGCTCACAGGGGTACGTGACATTGGTTGGCATTGGTTCAGATTCGTCAGCAGCAACCATTAATTTCGTGGCGCCCGATTCGCAGGCGTGCCCAATCGATTATTCGTCAGTGGATCCGAATGTAATGTCTAATACGACGCGAGTTAAGGATATCGGTGGAGCACGCGTACGTACTATAGGTGTAGGTCAGCTCGCATCAAAAACGACCTATTACTTTAGAATAAACTGCGCGGTGCAGCAGCCAATGGGTAAGTTCCAGACTAAGTGAACAGTAGAAGAGGACTGCGCAGAGTGCGCCAGTCGTTCATTTGGCTTCGCTTGGGGGTTCAGCGATACCGAATCTGAGTCGAACTGCAAGTCCCAGATGGCATAAAGCTGAGAAGACCGGAAAGTAAGCGTCCGAGCAACGCGCCTGTCATTCGCGCCGACCTACTGCTGAAGTTGTGGCATGAGGTAATAGCAGACGGCAAGAGTCTAGCGAGGGCGCAGCCGGGCGGAAGTCGATCGGCCACCGCCAACGACACGTAACGGTTGACCAGCAGAAGTATCGCTGCGACGACCTGAAACGCGAAGATCACCCACAGGTAATGCGAGGCGTACAGGGCGCCCATGAACTGTCCTGCAATGCCTCCGGGCGGGGGAAGGGGAATGAAGCTCAGGAAGCCGTTCAGGCTGAGGACAAGAAAAATCACGCCCGCCAGATATCGGGCAATTGCGGAAGCGGTTCTCATAACCGGTTTCTCCTTTTGGATCGGCAGCCAGTCCATGGCGTCAATCATATTGATCTCAAGACGATTGATGATGTATACTTCTGACGGATTCAGTTTTTATGACCCGAGGCATTCAAGGGGCGGATCACGTCTGGCTGGTAATGATGAAGGCGATGCGCGCCCTGACGAGGTATGCAGCTGCTGGTATTGAAGAGACCGGGCTCGGCGTCTCGGATTTCGCCGTGCTAGAAGCGTTGCTGCACAAAGGGCCTTTGCCCGTTAATACGATAGGCCCGATTGTCGACCTGACCCCAGGTTCGATCAGTATCGCTGTCGACCGTCTCTTCGCGAAGGGCTTGGTTAGCAGGGTCGAGAGCGCCGAGGACCGGCGCGTGCGGATCGTCGCCCTCACTCCACGCGGCAAGTCCCTCATTGATTCAGCCTTTCGAAAGCATTCGGGGCAAATGAACAGCGTGTTCTCTGAACTGAGTCCGGAGGAACTTCGTGGCCTCGAAACGGCACTTAAGAAAGTCGGCAAACGCGCTGCCGTGCTGATAGAGAAGAGTTGAACGGCTGCATGGAGTTATCATTCCCCCGCGGCGTCGGATAAGGTTGGGGCCAACGCATTCATCGGAGATGCGGACGTGCTTTAGGCCGATTACGCAGCTCAAGGCGTGGAGTTCCGCAATTAATCGGGCGGAAGTTTGCCCCGGGTTAGCCAGCATGAAGGGTCGTGCGACTCGCGTCACCGTCGGTCCCTGCTCAGTTCCGCTCCCATTGACTTCGGCGTGAATCTTTCGTCGTTAGACTTCAATACCGAATGTCGTGGCTGACGATTTCTGGTGTTTTTGCTTTCCAGCTCATTGCCTGGCACAGCTTCGGGCGAAAACCCTGCGCCCGGCACCGGCGTTCGCTCTGCTTTCTGTGGAACCACCGCAACAATTTCGTTCTTGATCGCTCGCGAGGCTCGCCGAAGCAAACAGATGAAATTCTTGCGGTCCCCCGGAGAAAGCACTCCCTGGGTTTGGGAGCAGCCGCCACTCGCTTCTCGGGTGCCCAGGCAAACGGGCAGAAAGAGAGAAACTCACATGAACCTCAATCAGCTTACGATCATCGGATTCATCGGCCGCAACGCCGAAACCAAGCAACTGTCGAACGGCACCGCCGTCACAAAGTTTTCCGTGGCGACCACTAAGTCCTGGAAGGACGACAAAGGCGAGTGGAAAGAGAAAACGCAGTGGCACAACGTCCTCGCGTTCGGACAAGGCTTCGCCCAGATGGCACCACGCCTGGTAAAAGGCGCACACGTGTTCGTGCAAGGCGAACTCAGCACGCGCGAGTACGAACGCACCATCACGATTCCAAACGGCAAGAAGTCCATCGAGCATGTCATTCAGCAACTCGCTGTCGAGCTCAAAGCCGATACGATCCGCATTCTCGATCGCACCGGCAACTCCGAGTCAAGCGAAGCGACTCAAACAGCTCACCGAGGACGACGTCCCCCTTTAGGGGGACTCGTTCGTTGATGACAACGCTTTGGTCTATTCGTCACCAGCGCTTCGCTGTTGACTATTGCGATGACGCTTCCAGCGGGCCTGGCACTCTTTCTGCCTCGCTCGCGCTTTTCTTCTGAGCTGATGGTAGCCCAATAATTTCGCGACACTTGCCCCATGGTTCGGCGAAATACTTCCGACTGGCCCGGGCTCTTAACATTCCGGTTCAGGGCAGAGTTGCGCACCTGTGCTTCCCGGAGCAGCGCATCGAGACCCCGGCTGAGCGCATCGTAGCGCGATAGCTGACATTCTCGGGCAATCCGATTCAGCTTCTTATAAAACGAGTCGGTCGCTTCCAGCCAGACGGGCCGCCTCGGGTCATCCATTCCCACGATCTCCGTTTGGCTGCGCTGCCGATGTTCGGTTTGCGCTGGCGCCGATGGGAATCCGGTGAAGAGCCTTCCTATTCTGCATCGTTAGCCCTTCCCAGTTCGTTTTCGAGTTCCTCAATCGTCGGCAAACTTCCTTTCAAATCCGCTGGGAGAGATTCGGCCAGTCTGTATTCGGAAATGCCGATCGGCGTTGTCGAATTCCTGAGAGCGTACTCTGCGATGATTTGGTTCTTGGTCTTGCAGATGATCAGGCCAATACTCGGCCGATCATCGGGATGGCGGAGCAGGTCATCGACGGCCGCGAGATAGAAATTCATCTTGCCGGCAAACTCCGGCTCGAATTCTTTCGCCTTCAGATCCATGACGACAAAGCAGCGCAGCTTCAAGTGATAGAAGAGAAGATCGATAAAGAAATCGCTTCCGCCCACTTCCAGCCGATACTGACTGGCGACGAATGCAAAGCCGACGCCCAACTCGAGCAGGAAGTCTCTCAGGTGTGCCAGCTAAGCCGTGCTCTAGCTCTCGTTCGTGTGCGTCCTCGCCGAGCATCAGGAAATCGAACGTGTACGGGTCTTTCGTGATCTGCTGGGCGAGATCGGATTGTGGAGGTGGAAGCGTCCGCTCAAAGTTGGTGACTGCTGCTCCGGCGCGCTTGTGCAGTCGCAGTCTCAATCTGGTGCACGAGCACATTGCGGCTCCAGCCGTGTTGGATCGTCGCTTTGGCGTACCAGACCCGGTCGGATTCGGTTGCGAGCTTTTCGAGCAGGGACAGATTGTGGCACCAAGGAATTTGTGCAAGCAACCTGCTTGCACAAATTCTTCATCGGGCCAAGCCTCTGCGAACGCCCGCATGTACTTGAGATTTCGGGGCGAGAAGCCCTTCATCTCAGGAAAGGCCTTCTTTAGATCGGCCGCCAGACGGTCTATGACCTTGGCGCCCCAGTGCTCCCGCTCCTGCCGAACCAAGATGTCCCGCCCGATGCGCCAATACAGCAGGACCAACTCGCGATTGACCGAGACCGACGCCCGCAACTGCGATTCCCGGATGCGCTGCTTCAATTCCTGCAAGAAAGCCGGATAGGTGTCGGGCAGTGATGTCGTTTGGTCATCCGATTTGATTCATTTCCTGGATCGTGTCACTCGCGAATCCCCCATTCACCTGCAGGCCTTCTGTTCAGCGAGCACAGCCGCCGCTCGATTCACTTCTAAACTCGTGCCATCGCTGCTGATCTTGGCCGGGCACTCCGGCCAGAGCACGCGGATGGACTCCAACCATCCATCGAGCTTCTCGCGAAACCGCCGCGGCCGCGCGTATTCGATCGATCCGATCTGGCTGGCCAGACCGCACGCCCCAAACAGCGGAATCCTTTCTTTCCCCTTCGCCAGAAAGCAGCGATACGAAAGCCACATGAATAGATCCAGCACGGCCGGTGCTCCCGCCAAGCACTTTCACCGCTTCGAGATCCGCCGGAATCGGATGCGCCGTGATCTCTCGGTAGAACTCGTCGCTCAGCACGATCACGTTCTCGAATTGATCGGAAACCGGATACTGGTCCGGATCGCGGCTGTACCAGATCTGGGCCTCACGGAAGAAGCTGAACCGCGAGCGCTGGACCACCTTGGCCGTTCCGCTGAGCGTATCGGTTCCGAAGAAGATGGTGGCCCCGAAGATCCGTTCGAAGGCGGCCACCAGTCGCCGATATTCCTTGCCGCCTTTGTGCATGCCGAACGTCTCCAGCATCTCGGCCGCGGTTCGGAAGCGAATCGTCTGGCTCTGCTGGCGCACGGCAAGCGTCGCCAGATAAATCGGCACGATGCGGTCCTGGCCGAACGGCAGTCCGTAGTTCGGATGACCGGTGATCTGCAGAACGAAGTTGCCGTTGCGGCGCTCGTACAGCATTTCGCCCTCTGGCGGCTTTCGGACCGGCAGCCCACACAGGACAAACGGTCTCGAACTGAATCCCACGTTCTGCTTTCCTTCCTCGCGCTTCAGCCGCACGATGCAACTGCCTTCGGCTTGCCGCAGTTTCTGTTTCGAAACCACCAACTCCGGCAGCATCCGTTTCAGAGCGGACCCGGCGGACTCCATGCCGCCGTTACCGTTGTTGCCGCCCGAGACACACGTCGGGCGTTTGCTGTTTTGCAACCCTCACCTCGCGTCAGCGCCGAACCGGGTTCGGCGCGCGTTGGGCGAGCGGTTTCGAAACGATTCGCTTGCTGGTTTTCGGGAGCTAAAGCATCCCCGGCTTCAGGAATGCGATTAATGCGTTAAGCCGGGTTTCGACCAAACCTGAGGAAACTCCATGGATCTCTATGCACAGGGTTGATCTCCATGGACGCCATATGTCCTTTATTAACAATCGAGGCTCGTATTCCCAAGCTGGACGTCGCGGGTTCGATCCCCGTCTCCCGCTCCATGTTTTCAATAACTTGGGAAGAAGCCATTTCCTCAGGTTTAATGCGATTAATGCTTTAAGCTCCCGATCACCTCGCGGAGCCCGGTTAGAGGGTGTTCCAGCACCCTCTAACCAATTCCAAAATCACTCGCGTAGCCTCCACCTCAAAGAGCCGCATAACTCTGCTCCCCGCGCCGTCATTGAACAACGGCTGTCTCCAACTTGCGAACCGCCGCGAGCTTCTGTTCGAAGGTCGCGACCGCGTATTCGTTTTCGTTCACGTCCACTGTGTTGCCCATTTGGGCTGAACGCGTATGAGCATCAACGCCGGCTTTCTTTGCCCACGTCGTATGGTCCGAAAACTGGATCGGCCTATTCTGAGTGAGTTATCGATGAGAGGCCGGTTGCGATAATGAGCGAACCCGATGCCGAGATTCCTCGATCCTTTCCAATTCGTAGTAATAGCTATCGCGGGATGGATGAACCAACGCCAGCTGCAGACAATTGATTATCTTCGCGAAGAAAACCGGGTGTTGCGGGAGCAACTGGGAGGGCGACGAGTACGATTCAATGACGACCAGCGGCGTCGATTAGCAGCGAGGGCGAAATGCCTGGGGCGGAAAGTTTTGGATGGGGTCGCCACTATCGTCACGCCTGACACCTTGTTGGCTTGGCACCGAAGGCTAATTGCTCAGAAATATGATGGGAGTACCCGGCGTAGACCGGGGCGACCGCGAACCCGGCAAGAAGTCGAAGCGTTGGTGGTGCGGATGTCGCAAGAGAACCACGCTTGGGGGTATCGGCGCATTCAGGGCGCGTTATCGAATCTGGGACACAAAATCGCTCGCAGCACGATTGCCGGCATTCTGAAACGGCGCGGTATCGAGCCAGCGCCCGAACGAAATCGGAAAACGACCTGGAAAGAGTTTTTGATTCGGCACTGGGAGCTAATTGTAGCCGCCGATTTCTTTACCGTGGAAGTTTGGACGAGGCGAGGGCTGAAGCGCTTTCTTATTCTGTTCTTTATCGATCTGAGTACCCGAAAAGTGGAGATTGCCGGCATTGCGTCCTCAACGAACGGGTTGTGGATGAGCCAGATCGGCAGACGAGTCACTGACGCGGTGGATGGCATCTTGAACGGCAAGAGCTATCTCATTCATGATCGAGATCCGCTGTTCACAACAGAGTTTCGGCGCCTGCTCGCAGGTGCCGGTGTCCGGACCGTAAAGCTGCCGCCACAGTCACCGAATCTGAACTGAGGTGCCCCCGCCGACGAATCCAACAGCTAAGGGAGTCTTCCCATCATAAGTGGTTGCGGTTGTTGCCGCGCGATAAACGCGGCAAATTCATTTGGAGTTTTGTAACGGAGTGAGCTGTGTGGGCGGACTCCGTTGTAATCGTGACGCCAGCCTTCAATAGTTTTCCGTGCGCGAGGCAAGCTGAGAAACCAGTTGGCATTGAGGCATTCGTCACGAAATCGGCCATTGAACGATTCGATGTGGCCATTTTGCATAGGCCGGCCCGGTTCGATGTAGCGCAACAGCACTCGATGCTCTTCGCACCAAGCGCGCAGGGCACGAGAGACGAACTCCGGGCCGTGGTCGACGTGGATCTCTTCCGGAAGGCCGCGCGTGAGTGCGAGCTGCTCGAGGACGCGGATCACACGTAGTCCTGGCAGACTGGTATCGGCTTCGATGGCCAGACACTCCCGCGTGTGTTCGTCGACGATGGTGAGGATGCGAAACGTTCGACCGAATGCCAAGGTGTCGCAGAGGAAATCCATGGCCCATCTCTGATTCCTTTTTCTTAGGAAGGTTTTTTCCGTAGTGGCCAGCCGATACGCACTGTGTTTTCTCTTCCGGCGCCGCATAGCCAGACCCAGGTCGCGGTACAAACGATAGATCCGCTTGTGATTTACATGCCGCCCTTCTCTTCGAAGTAGCGCAGTCAAACGTCGATAGCCGAAGCGCTGTCGTTCCCGTGCGAGTTCTTTCAAACGTTCCGTTACACCATCATCTACCAAAACTTGACGCTTTCTACGCTGCGTTGCGCGTGCCAATCCAGTCAACCTGCAAGCGCGACGTTCACTGATTCCGTGCTGCTTCATCGCAGTTTCCGTCGCGGCCCGCTTGCTCGCAGGTTCTAGAAGTTTTTTGAGAGCAGGTCTTTCAACACGACGTTGTCCAGCGTCAGGTCGGCCACCACGCGCTTCAGCTTGGCGTTCTCTTCCTCTAATCGTTTCAGCTTTTGCACGTCCGTCACGCTCATCCCTCCGTACTTCGCTTTCCAGTTGTAAAAAGTGCCTTCGCTGATCCCGTGCTGCCGGCACAATTCCGCCGTCTTCATTCCTGCTTCGCCTTGTTTCAAAATCCCCGCGATCTGCTCTTCGCTGAATCTGGTCCGTTTCATTCGTCTCCCTTTCCGCGGCTTTGCCGCCGGGAAACTCCCATTTCACCCTGGATTCGTTCAGCGGGGCAACGTCAGAATGCCTTTGCTGAGAGATTCGTAAGGAGCATCAAGGAGTCGTGTCTGGACTGCCTGATTCTGTTCGGCGAGGCATCTCTGCGCAAAGCGGTTCATGAATTCGTCGCTCATTATCATCTCGAACGCAATCACCAGGGTTTGCAAAATCGGCTGATCATCCCGGATCCGCAAGTTTTCCGAAATCCAGCTAGGGTTCAGCGACGGCAGCGGCTAGGTGGACTGCTCAACTATTATCGTGTCGCAGCCTAAACGCCTAAACGGAACAATTGAGTATTCGGACCTTACGGGATGTCACAAAACATCCGGTCTTACTAGCGGCAATAGCCAAAGAGTGTACCCATTCGATCCGTGTTCTTAAATCACCAAATGCCATAGACGTTTACACTTGCGCAGTGCATGCGTTTGGATTCACAGAAAGCGCTCTTTACGCTGAAATTGCGCGATGCCCTGGCTTCGACGTGTTCGCTGGCAAGGACTTTATTCACTGGCTTCTAAAACATGAGTACCTTTGTGAACACGTCTTAACCAAGAAGAAACCCGGTGACCTGGTGATCTATTTCGATGATAAGACCTTTCAGCACATTGGCCTTCTTCGTTCTAACGATCGGGTTGAATCCAAATGGGGCAAAGGACAGCTTTACGATCACGCTTTATTTGAAGTGCCCTCATCGTATGGAGCTACGGTGAAATTTTTCCCACGCCCTTCTGATGACGTTCTCCTGAAGGCCTTTATCTGCTTCGCGAAGGAGCAGGGAGTACCGTTCAAACCGCGCGTTCAATAAGTAGACCCGCTCTCGTACATCATCGACAGCATCGTTTGAATTTGTAGAGTTGACTTCTAACTCGATAAAAGACATTAGCGAGTTTGCACGTTTAATCTACGTGCGCCTGCTGCTGTGCGCGTCATGCTTACCAAGCGCACGCTCGGCCTAGTAGGCATACAATTCAGAGGCGTTTGAAGGTAGAGGCTATTTCACAAAGAGCCGGGTCAAGCGATGCCCGCCAATAGTGTCGACTGTTTCAATTAGAAACATAACAAATCACGAACCGCTACGGATGGGTCAGATCTCTCCGGGAATAGTTACGCAACGCGATCAAAATCAAAAATGCCAAGCCCGGGAAAAACGTCGCAGATTCAGGGGTGATCGTGACTTCGCCAAGGACTTCCGGTTCTCCGGTAAATTGAAAAGTGGGTAGGAGTTGACCGAACGAATCGGTCATAGCTATATTCGTCCCGGCCACTGTGAGTATGGGAGTACGCCCTGGCCCAAAGCCAACGAAATCAAAGGGTGTATTAGCTATCAACGCCTTATAATTTGGAGTATCAAAGTCAAAAAACGAGAAAACATCTGATGAGCCGGTGGAGTCCGCTAGCAGTAGAGCACTTTGTTCAGAAGTAACGGATTCCGGAAAAAACATGGAAGATATCTTATTATTTAGGGCCACCGTCTGTGTTTCGACATCGAGACTGAATTCTATACCTAAAAAAAACGGGACATCACTCTTTGGTCCACCGATCATGATGAACGTATTCGCTGGAACGTCGACAGTGACAACTTGTGGTCCTCGCTGGTGACCCTCTTCGTCGGTGCTCCCTTTGGAGGTCACAGTGTAGGTGTGAGCTTTGGAGGTCTTATTGGTGATCGTGATGGGGTTCGCAAAAACGAATACGGTCGTCGCAAGACCGAGATAAGCGACGAGCAGTTTAAAGGAAAGTCGCATAATTTTTCCCCGGCCCAAATTATATTACCGAAATGGCGAATTGGTATGCTGGCAAAAGTTCTGGGTAATCCTACCCCGGTTTCGCCGCGCCTTCTCATCTTTGCAACTGTAAAGCGAAATTCTCGCACTCCTCGTTAATCGCCGCTTGCCCATCGAAGAACGGTCATCTAGTGAAAGATAAAATCCGTTATCTTTCACCAACCGACCGCGTAGGGCAAGCATATGACGAACGGCGTCGTCTCGAATTTGCCGCTGCAGCTTCCGCCGATTTTGGCCGGGCAATTCACGCCGCATACCCAGGAACGGGTTGAGCAGTTCTATTTTTCCGTAGCGGCCATCTTTGAGACCTGGGTTGCGCGCCGACGCTCGCGGCATACGCGTCGCGCGTACCGCGAGGATGTCATGGCCTTCGTGCGCTTCATGCAGATTCCCTGGCCGGAGCAATGCGCGTCACTGCTGGCCGTGTCTATCATCGATGTCCAAACGTTCCGAGAATCCATGCTAGCCAGTGGCGCGGCCCCGAAAACGCTCAATCGCCGGATCAGCTCGTTATCGAGCTTTTACAAATATCTCCATGGCGCTGCCGGCGAGCTGCGGCTGCCGATCACCATCCCGAATCCGGCACATGCGCAATTCATTGCGCGCGAAACTCCCGATCCCGTGGAAGAGACCAAAGCCCTTTCAGTCACGCGCGCGCGCCAGCTGATGGCCCTGCCCTCCGGCGAATCCGTCTTGGACTACCGCGACCGCGCGATCCTTAAGTTGTTCGTGTATTCAGGCATTCGGCTCGCGACCGGCTGCCGGCTGAGGGTGGAGGATTTTCACCCGGAGGACGGCGAGGCAACGATCCGGCTCCTGGAAAAAGGCGAGAAGCGCCGCACCATCGGCCTCAATCCCGTGGCCGCTCAGGCGATCGAGGAGTATATTCGACATGCCGAACTAACGTCCGGTCCTCTCTTCCGCCCCCGCCGTGCTTCATCATCCGATGAGCTGGCGGAGCGCGGCATGGGCGAGGTGACGCTTTACCGCCTGATCCTCAGCTATCTGGAGCGGCTGCCCGGAGCAATGAAGGAGGTCACGGGAAAAGACCGCAAGCCGCAGATGCGCTGCCTCTATACGCCGCATTCGCTGCGCGCCACCACGGCGACGCTCCTGCTTGACGGCACCGTCGATATCCGCAAAGTGCAGGAGCTGCTCGGCCATCGCCATGTCACCACGACGCAGATTTACGACAAGCGGCGGCGCGGCACGTCCGACAGCGCGAGCCATCTCCTGGTGATTTGAATGCAGGGAGCACAGGCTAAGCATTTGCGTTCAGGCAAGAGAGAATATTGTTATTGATAGGTGCGGATCTCGTCCAGCCCGAGTTGGTCCGGTGGACGCTGAAAGTACTTCGCAAAATCCGCCACCGTCCTGATATAGCCGGTTACGGTAGTCTGTGAATAATTACGGCGCTGGAGTTCCTCCAGCATCAGTTTGCGTAAATAGGTCACAAGGACCTCCTTGTGACCCGATACTCTATCGATCTCTAACGATCGGTCACCGCCCACGCGTAGCGTCCGCCGCGCGGTCGGCTTCGTTCTAAGTAATTAATAACTACCTGCGGACAAGGCGTCTTCTAGAACCGTCTGCGGTTATCACAGATAAATTCCAGCCTCCTGGCAAGGCCTCTCGAGTGTTGCCACAGCCGATCCTTGCGATTATTGTAATGCGCCGCTAACCGCCCAAGCGGAATGTAGACGCCACAGGAGTAGAGAGCAGCATCAACATTCCGAACAAGAATCGCGATCGCGTAACGCCATCTCTGATCCGTTCTTGTCAATTGGTGGCACCGGACAACAAACTACCGGCGCCACCCCGCCGGTTTACCGGGCTGCGATTGGCGTGCCGATCTCCGTGCCAATTATCTCGCCGGAGATCACTAGTTCCACACGCCGATTCTGCTGCCGGCCCTGCGCGGTTTCGTTGGATGCCACGGGTTGAGTTTTACCGAGTCCTTTCGCAGTAACCGAACTCACCGGCATACCTTGCTGTGTCAGATAGTCGCGCACAGCCGAGCCGCGTTGCTCTGAGAGCCGTTGATTGTAATCGTCGCTGCCGACACTATCCGTGTGACCTTCGACATCCAGTCTGAGACCCGGATGGCCCGAGACGATACCAGCCACCTTGGCCAGTTTCTCGCGCGCGAGAGGCCGTAACGAATACTTGGCGGTGTCGAAGAGAACATCGGACATATTCACGATCAATCCACGAGCTGTATCGCGGGTCTGAAGAACATCGTTGAACTGCTTCAGGAGCTGGCTACGGAGTTCCACCTTTTCCGCTTCCAACTGGGCCTTCTGCTTGGCCGTCTTATCGAGTTCGGCTTGGTTAGCCGCTCTTTGCGCCTCGTTTTCCTGTTTTAGACGATCGGCGGCGATTGCTGCATCGGCCGCTCGAGCATCACTTTCCCGCTTCAAACGATCCGCTTCAGCCAGCGACGCTGCCGCCTGGGCATCCTTTTCCCGCGTCAAGCGTTCAGATTCCGCCTGCGCCTTGATACGTGCGGCTTCGGATTCCCGTGTTACTCGATCCGCCTCAGATTGCGCGGCGATACGGCCGTTTTCGGCGCGGGATTCCCGATCCGCACCGGCTTGGCGTTCAGCGGCTAAGAGTTCGTCATCCTGGCGCTTCACTGCGATGGCGCGTGCGTCTTCAGCCGTCTGCACAGCCTGCCGCGCCGACATCGTCACCGGCTTCGATCCGGCATTGCGCGCCTGGTATGCGTCCGCCTGCTTCAGGTTGCTTTCTGCTTTCTGAAACGTCTCTGTGGCATAACGGTCCGCGCCGCTCGAACGTGCGATTTGTATCGCATTGCGGGCTTCGTAGAGTTCTAGCGGCATCTTGCGGTTGAGTTGCAGGTCCAGGACGTTCGCCAGGTGTTCATATTGACCTTTTTGCAGCAGCTCGTACTTCGCGTCGATCAACTCGATTTTACCGGCCGTATCGGGGCGAACTACATTTTCCATTACCACGATGTCGCTCGGACGTGATACGGCGAAGTATGGTTCAGCCGTCACGACCAAGCCGAATGCCTGCAACTCGGTGGTCACATCCAGTTTGCCGCTGGTTCCATTGCGAAGGATTTCGCCAAGATTCGAGGTGCGGCCTTCCGGAGTGATGGCCCACAACACGTATGTGAGATATTCGCCGCCGAATTGCGTGGCTTCCGGAAGATTGCGGAACTCCACTTCGATTTCGACATAGCCCTGCTTGCTTTCCACCTTCGCTTCACCGTGGGCGCTCGGCATGAGCGCGGTACCGCTGAAGTCGATCTTGGTAGCTCCGCTGCGATGCTGGTAACTGATCGCCTTCGCGGTCCGTTCGGTCACGGTGACGCGGTAGATGGGCGCCGCACCGGCCGCCATCCTGGTTGAATTCTCGTTTGGTTTCTGCGGTTCTTGCGCCGATAGAACTCCGCATACGATGAGGAGTGTACTGATAAGTTTCATTTGGGTCACCTTATGTTTTTTCTCGCCAGACTATTGGCCGGAGCCAGTTGACGTACTCGTGCGCTCTCGTGCCGAGTGCTTGTTGAGCAGCGCAATCAATCTCGCGCCCGCCTTAGGCGTGCGTACCCGCGTAGTCACGATTTGCCGGTTCTCGAGTCTTTTGCCGTAGAGTGTGGCATTGTCGTCCAGGTCTTGCCGCAGGGTGGCTCCTTCCAGAGCGAGGCCCGCAAACACTCCCTGGGACCGCGACCAGGAGAGAATCTCGGCATGCATTTGAGCGTCGGTTTGAGCCGTCGCCGTGCGTCCCACCGGCCCAGCGGCAACGGAGCCTTCCGCGCCTAAAGTGAACTTACTCGAAAGCAGTTTGTCCGCTCCCCGCTCGCTCATTACCAGCATGATCAAGTCCGTCTGCGATCCGCCGATCTGGAAGCCTACGCTACCGCCTTCGATTCGAACGGTGCCCGGAGCCGACCAGCCAACTCCGCTCTTACTGCGGCAGGACACATACCCTTTTCCATATTTGCCGCCAAAGACGAAAGCAGCGGTTTTCAGGCCAGGGACTATTACGATACAGTGGGCGTTTGCGAGCATGTCTTGCGGGATGCCCTTATCGGGCGTCGCCATAATCTCCGAGAACACCATGGCGGCTTCAGTCAAACGTTTTGCCGATTCGTTGCCTTTGGCCAGCAATGGCACAATGGCCAGAGTAGCCGCCAGAATCATTCGCATTATTAACCTCTTCTGTCGACCGGGGGACCCTGCAGGCTCTTTGGGCGACACCGTCCTCAGTGCACGAGCCGCGCCAACTTCGTCTTTTGTTGAGCCCATTCGCCGGGAAGGCGTTGCGCTGTCGGTTTGGCGGTCACTGGATGTTCGAGCGAATGACCGCTTATGGTCAAGTGACCAGCCGCGGTCAGAGTCCTTGGAGCGCTCCTATAATGCTTAGGCCCTTTGCATTGTCCACCCTAGGGTTCTACAGTCTTTGGCTTTCCCCATATATTAATTGAGCGGAATTTCGCTGCGAAGCGCAGACCGTTGAAGCCGCCCAATCTCGGCCAAAACGTCCTCAGGCCTGGTTTCCATTTCGAGGTCCGGGAGTTCACTGGCGGCGCGCCACTTCCTGTGAGCTTCGGTCACGAGAAGCCTTCAGGCGGAGCTGAATAATAGCGCGAATATTTCTTTCAATGATCTTTGAGAGTGCCGGAGTATCCTGTTCGAGGTCTTCTGCTCGATTTGGATGATTCGTTTCCATGAGAACCTGCCCTCACGTGCGGACGGACGGGCGCGGTGCGCAGCTTCCGGCCCATGAAATGCGCCGCTTCGGTTACCGGCCCCGCGGACTGACTTCGAAGGACGAGCAGCTCAGAGAACTGGCCGCCGCCCTTGAATCACACGAATTAGGACGACAACGATCGCGAGCACCAGCAGAATGTGAATGAAACCGGACATGGTGTAGGCGGTGGATAATCCTAGCGCCCACAGGGCAAACAGAATGACCGCAATGGCCCAAAGCATATTATTCGACGCTCCTTATCTCGTGTTGGACGAAGGCACGCCGATGGCCATTGATGGCGAAAGGTTGTAAGGGCCTACGTCTGCCGGCTTGGCTCTCCACGTGCGTAGTAAGACCACGATAGGAGTCAATCAGCATGAAACTCGTGACAGTAGCCGGTACGGCTGCCATCTTCTTCTTTGTCGCAACGATGATGCCGGTGTACGCACAGCACGACGGACAGGGCTATAAGCAGGGAGAAAAGCAGGGTAAGCCCGACAGGCCGCAAGGCAGGCCGGACCAAGGCACACCGCAACAGCAGCATGGTCCCCAGGCCGAGCAACAGCAGCGCCAACAGGGGTATAAGGGGCAACAACAGGAGCATGCTCAGCAACCTGAGCAACAACGGCAGCGGCAGCAGCCGGAGCGCCAACCCGAACAGGTCCAGCGGCATGAGCAGTCCCAGCCACCTCAGCAGCAACGCGTTCAACAGTCCCAGCCACAGCCGCGCGTCCAACAGCAACAACAACGGCCGCCCCAGCAGCAAGCGCGGGAACAACGGCAACCGCAGCGCACGCAGCAGCAGGCGCGAGCATGGCAGCAACAGCGAGGATGGCTACAGCAGGGCGGCGGCTGGAAGGGGCACGATACGTGGCAACAAGCCCGCGCCCAACGCTGGTCCTCCGACCATCGCACGTGGGCACAACGTGGAGGTTATGGCGGCTACTACATCCCTCAGGACCGCTTCAGTCTGTATTTCGGCAACCAGCATTCCTTCCGCCTCCGCACGCGCCCGGTTATGTACATGGGGTATCCGCGTTTCGAGTACAGTGGGTTTTCGTTCCTGCTCGTTGATCCATGGCCGGAATACTGGTCCGAAAACTGGTATGACTCCGATGACGTTTACATCGACTACGACGATGGATACTACCTTTACAATCGCCGCTATCCCCAAGTCAGGCTCGCCATCACGATTGCACCGTAACTAAAGATCCTTGCGGGAGATGGCGAGTTTGCGCATCATGGCGTTCAAAGTGGTCCGGTGCAGTCCGAGACGGGTGGCGGCCGTGGTGACCACCGCACCACTCTCCCGAAGCACTCGGATGATATGCTCCCGCTCTACTTGCTCGAGGGTGGCACTGCTGGCAATTGGTGTTGCATCCGGCCGTATTTCGGCCAAAGGAGCACGAAGGCTGGGTCCTCTGGAAAGGATGACTGACCGTTCAATGAAGTTTTCGAGCTCCCGTACATTCCCGGGCCAATGCCAGCTCACAAGAGCGCGCATCGTTTCCGACGGGATCTTGTCAATTTGCCTGCCCATTTTCCCGGCATATTTCTTAGTGAAGTGCCGGGCGAGGATCGGTATGTCCTCAGGGCGATCGCGCAATGGAGGCGTCGTGATCGGAAAGACTTTCAGCCGATAGTAAAGATCGCTTCGAAAGAGTTTATCCCCCATCATCTGGGTGAGATTCCGGTTCGTGGCCGCCACCAGCCGGACATCAATGGGAATCGTCTTGGTGCCCCCCAATCTCTCAAACGACTTCTCCTGTAGCGCCCGAAGTAATTTCGGCTGCAGATCCAACGGAATATCGCCCACCTCATCCAGAAACAGAGTTCCCCGGTGAGCCATCTCAAAACGGCCGATCTTTTGCGATAAGGCGCCGGTAAAGGCTCCTCTCTCGTAGCCAAACAACTCACTTTCGAGAAGCCCTGTCGGTATGGCGGCACAGTTCAACGTGACGAAAGGAAGCTTCGTGCGAGGACTCATCCTGTGAATGGCGCGCGCTACCAGCTCTTTCCCGGTGCCAGTTTCCCCCAGAATCAACACGTTCGCATCGGTTGGAGCAACCACTTCCACCTGCCGCTGAACTCGCCGCAGCGCCGCGCCGCTGCCTACAATTTCCTCGAAGTCTTGCTTGAGCTCGACATCCTCGTCCTCAATACTCTCAAGCCGGTCCCGCTCTCGAAGGTCCTGCACAAACGTGATCCATCGGAAGGGAGAGAGCTTCAGCACCGCCGTCGCAACCAGGACTGGGACCCGGGTCCCGTCCTTGCGAAACAACTCCTTTTGAAAAGGCGTACAGGCGCCGAACCTCAGACCTTCTTCATGCGCCAGTTCATCCAGTGGGACGTATTCCGGCGGAGTGAGATCGGGCCAGTGTAGCCGGCCTGCCACCAAATCTTCGCGGCTGTATCCTACCAGTTCGAGAAACGCGTCATTCACTTCCGGAACGCGGTCGAACTCACCGGAAACGACGCCGGCGATAGTCGATTGCGATGGGATGGGCCGGATGCGCGCGCGACCGCGCCGCAACTTTTCGTCCCGCTCATGGCGTTCGCTAAAATCGCGTACTACTCTCGCAAAACCTTGCAATTCCCCGTTTTCATCTTTGAGCACCATCGTAATGGCATTTGCCCAGAATTGCGATGCGTCCTTTCTAGCCTGCCAGCCTTCCGTCCCCATATGGCCTTCAGCCGACGCGCGCTTGAACTCCTGCTGCAGCTTGACTTGGAGAGTATCTTCATCGGGATAAAGAAAAGATACGTGTTGGCCTACAGCCTCACCAGGTTGATAACCGTAAATGCGCGCGGCTCCCGAATACCAGGCGGCAATCCGTGCCTCGCTATCCAATAAGTAGAGCGCGTAGTCCTGCACCCATGACGGAATGCGGCCGGCGGAGGCATGCTCCGTTTCGGCGGGTGCAGTCTTGTCGCGCAGCGCAAGGATATGGCGGACGGGCAATACGTTTCCTTTGGCTGTGTACTCAACGTCCCGCGGGCTTGCATCAGGACCCACTAGCTGGAGCGTACCTTCCTGTTGGTCCTGCTCCCGCAAAGCCCTCCAAAGCTGCGAAATCTGCGGCTTGAAACCGGGTTGCGCAAAATCATCGATCGGGTGGCCGATGATCTTCTCTCGGGAGAGCCCTAGAAGCTTGCCCACGCCTACGCTCGCGTCCCTGGAATTACCATCGTCGTCGGTGATAAGGATTGGTGCGGAAGGATGATAGATAATTGCCCGGAAGAGTAGCTCCAGTTCTTTCGGACCATTTTCCACAAGCCACCGGAGGGCTTGTGATTGTGAGGCGGTCGAGTTCAGAACGCGTTTCTCCTTTACGCCGTCGATCTCCTGAGTAATCGGCCGCCGGCAAGGCCTGCGCGGGGACTTGGCGATTTCTAGACTGTGTTGACCAAGGATCACTCGGCTGCCAGGCTAAGAAACTGATGGCCCGAAGAACACGTGACACGCGTCCTGCAAACGAGAATGGCGGTTAACCGTGTAGTTTAACACCGAGCAGGCTTGCCGGCCGCTTATGGCGACCATAATTGGTCAAACGGCGTTCCTTCGTACCGTACTAAATGATGGAGCAACCGTGCGATGGACCAACGCCAAAGTTACGCGGGAGCATCGAAGCCGATGCTAAATCCGGGACTTACTTGGGGAAGCAGCCAGCCGGATCCACACAGCCGGGCGGACGCAATTCGATCACATTTGATCATGTGACCGCCGGCGGTCAATCCCGGAAGTAGAGGGGGACCGCTGCAGTTTAACTAAGCCCCTTGACCTTTCCAGGTCCATGACGCCGCACAGTCAGTTTCTCATCGGATCGTGCAAGCTCCATAATGTCCGCAAACGCGAGCATATATGACGTAAGAACGATGCAATTGCTGACGGACCCTGAAATGCTCACGTGTAGAACGCGGGAACTGTCAGTCCGCGAGCGCGCCGTGCTGGCCAGCACGGAACTGGAAGAGGTAACAGCAGCATGCGACGAAGAGTTATCCCGGCACTGGCGCCTAAGCCGAAGCATCAGAACGGTGACGGTTGCAACGCGACCAAAGTTCGCGGTCTGGACGTGCTCAATTCGCCTGTTTTGAACAAGGGGACAGCTTTCACCGCTGAGGAACGGAAGGATTTGGGCCTCATCGGGCTCCTGCCTCCGGACATCAGCACGCTGGAGACTCAGGTCAAGCGCGCCTACATCCAGTACGAGCTCCTGCCGGACGTCTTAAGCAAGAACATCTTTCTTACTGCATTACACGATCGCAACGAGGTGCTGTTCTACAGGCTGTTTTCAGAGCACTTGCGCGAAATGATTCCCATCGTCAACGATCTGACCGTGGGCATGGCGGTGGAGCACTACCATCACGAGTGCCGGCGCCCGCGGGGTCTTTACCTCTCCATCGATCACGCCGAAGCAATCGAGGAGGCTTTTGCCAACCTTGGCGTCGGCGCGTGCGATATCGACCTGATACTCGCTACCGATGCCGAGCAAATCCTGGGAATCGGCGATTGGGGCGTAGGCGGCATTGAGGTGTCAATCGGCAAGCTGGCAATCTACACGGCGGCGGGCGGAATCGACCCGGGACGCGTAATCCCGGTGATGCTGGATGTCGGCACCAACCGGGAAACTCTGCTAAGCGATCCAATGTACATCGGGAACAGGCACGCACGAATACGCGGCGAGCGCTACGACGCCTTCATCGACGCTTACGTCAAAGCCGCCACCAAGCTGTTTCCGAACGCGCTCTTGCAGTGGGAAGACTTCGCCCCGGGCAATGGACGGCGCATCCTCGGAAAGTATGGTGACCGGATCTCTACCTTCAACGACGATATGCAGGGCACCGGCGCGATCACGCTGGCAGCGGCAATCTCCGCGGTCCGTATCTGCGGAACGCGGCTCCGCAACCAGCGAGTGGTGATATTTGGGGCAGGTACGGCAGGCATCGGAATCGCCGATCAGATTCGCGATGCAATGGTGCGTGAGGGTTTATCGAACCAGGAGGCAGCGGGCCGCTTCTGGTGCGTGGACCGGCAGGGATTGCTCACCATCGATATGGCCGATCAACTGCGCGACTATCAGGTGACATACGCCCGACCGGCCGCCGAAAGCAAAGGCTGGAAGTACGACGGGAATGGAAACGGCATAGGCTTGGCCGAAGTAGTACGCAGGGTGGCACCGACGATGCTGATTGGCGCGTCGACAGTCTCGGGCAGTTTCACGGAAGCGATCATCAGAGACATGGCGGTTCATACAGAGCGGCCGATTGTATTCGCACTCTCCACTCCGCCGGCGCGGGCCGAAGCGAACCCTGCCGATCTGATCGCCTGGACTGACGGAAGGGCGTTGATTGCCACCGGCGGCCCGTTCGCCCCCGTGACATACAAGGGAGTGACGTACGTCATCGGCCAGGTGAATAACGCCATGCTGTATCCGGGTCTCTGCCTTGGCGCTATCGTCTCGCGAGCCCGCAGGATAAGCGCCAGTATGTTCGCGGCGGCAGCGAGTGCTGTGTCCAGCCTAGTGACTGTGCGCCAGCCCGGCGCGTCGCTCCTCCCGCATATGGACGATCTGCGCAGCGTGTCGGTGACGGTAGCAGTAGCTGTTGCCGAGACCGCCGAAGCGGAGGGCTTAGCTGGAGTCAAGTTCGACGATATCGTTCAACAGGTACAAGATGCAATGTGGCAGCCCGAGTATTGCCGGATTCAAGCGTGCTGAGTAGGTCAAGAGTGGAATGCCCCGTTGATGTTTAAATCCGCGCCAGATCTGGTTAAAGGTCCCTTTTATGTATGGCTGAATGAATATCATTGGATCCCGATAGTTGTACTTGGACTTTTCCTTCTCGCCATCGGCGGTATTCCATCCGTGCTATGGGGCACCTGCGTCCGGGTCGTCGTCGGTCTTCACTGCACTTGGCTGGTTTAACTCAGTTACGCACATGTGGGGAAGCCGCCGATTCGCCACGCGCGATGATTCGCGGAATAGCTGGTGGGTTGCCCTCATCACCTCGGGGGGAAGGCTGGCACAACAACCATCGCGCTCATCCCACCTCGGCGCGGCACGGACTTGCGTGGTGCGAGTTCGATCTGTCCTGGATTCAGATCAACATCCGAAGTATTTCGGTCTAGCGAGATCAGTCCAGGCCGCGAGAGCGAGCAGCGCGGAGGTCGAGCGCGAAGCGGGGTTAGGGGTTGCAACCCGGGCCTTGGATAACATCGGAGCACCGCGATCTCAAAGACATTCGGCAGTTGCACGATAAGCGAGAGATTCACTCGTGCTTGGACCGAGTCTGTTCTTGAAGCAGGTCTTTGGCGCCGAACGGCGGCCGCTTCAGTGTATTGCGCGTGTGTCATTAATTGGCCCAACACGTGCGGGAGAGAGATTGCAGCCGGAGGCAACCACTGTGAAAATCAGGATGATAACGACTCGATACCAATTCGCATACGGGCGATTTCGCTCCGTTTTTTCCGGATTATTAGTCGCGTCCGTGTCGATGTCAGGAGTTGTGTTGACCTTGATCGCAGTGCTCGCGGGGGCGCTGGGTGCCTGGAGGTTCGGCACGGACTTGGGCTGGACAGAGCACTTCTTTATAGCCAGCGGATTGTTCTCGCATTGCCAATTGTGGTTCGCGGTCGCAATCGGCGGGCAGATATCAGCATTCATCCTCAACCGGTGGGTGGTTAATCAGAATATAAGCTTGCGGGCGCTTGCTCATAGGAGTGCCAACGAAGGCAGTGTTTCGATTGGCCGGAGTTCTGCCACAAATAACAGGACTCTTACAGTCGTTCTTCATCAGAGTAAAAAGTCACCACGACAAGTGTCTGATTGTGATATTGGCGGCCGTGAGTGCATAGCGCGACACTCCGTAGATGTGCATTTATGATGATCTCAACACTCTGGAAGAACGATGAACAAATCTGATGCCGACGAAGAACAGCGAGAAGAGGATGATCGCGTGGACGAGGAGGACGATGAAGAAGAAGCACGAGAGCGCGAGAAGAAGGCGGACGAAAATGACGCGGAAGACATTCACAGTGATGATATGCGTCGCATGACCGGTCGGTGTGTCGCGAGCAAAACCATCCGTCAGAGCCGAGTTTTATACGGCACGCCCGCAAGCGCCTTATATAGGCATTTCGCGGAGCCAGTCGCTTTCCGTCAATCTCCTCGGCACTAGTGCCATCTTCGCGGGCACAGGAGGGCCATTCGTTTCGCAATCGTACCTGCAGGCCGGCGCCTCGTAGTCGGCCAATTCTGGACGGTCTTTGCTTCCGCTCGAGCATGGCCAGAAAAACTTTGATTCATTTAATGGCTTCGCCGACGCCGAGCAGCGAACGGAAGATGATGTGTCAGAGTTGGCTGTTTTTGAAAGTTTCTAAGACGAGACAGATATCTACCGAACAGGTATCGAGTGGGCGGTTCGCTTCGCTTCTGCGGACGTGCGCAGTTGCTGGGCCTACGGCCCTGGAGAGTTAAACCCTCCTTCTGTCAGGAAAAATAGAGATCTTTAACGGAAAGGCCTTTGGGGGACACTTAATGCTGCCAGGTATTTCAACCCTTTGGGGATTTTTGCAGTTGTATTGTGGCTTGCTCAGTGAGACGCCTTCTCCGGTGGCCAGACAAGCGGAGGTAGTCTGAGTTGCGTGTTCGATCCAGAGTGGGAGTTGGTCTGGGCTAAGCTGGCCGTCGTCAACACGTTTGGCGATTACAACGGGGTCCGAGCTCGCGAATAAGCGTACGGTGACGACCGATGCACTCACCAGGGGAGCATAACTCGAATGCAAAGCCCGTCGGGCTTTGGTTACTCAGAACGGTACCCACCTCTTTCAAGTGTTCCAGAAGCTGTGCCCGGATGTTGTTGCCATGTCCAATAAAGAGCCACTCCCGAGCGTTAGCCAAGCCATACACTCCCGACGACTCCGGCGCATTCTTGTGAACGGACGGGGCGTTAAAAGACCGAGCAGCGAATTCCGCAAACGGCATTTAGTGCTCCTTGAACGTCGCACCCAAATGGACGTTCGATGTCAATGAAGGTTTTCGCAAAGGGCTCCGAGAAGGTCTTCTCAGAGCTTTCTCCGCATCCCGTCTTGCACGCTCTACAAGTAGCGGACGAAAATCGGCTTCGAGAACTCGATAGTTCCGAAATCTATCTAAGAAACTTGGCCCAGCCGATGCGGCCGTAGTGAGGAGATGAAGGCAAAACGCCGGACCTTCCTGTACCGGCACTCGGGTTCGAAACAAAAGTGCCAAGTCGATCTCGACTGAAAAGTCAATGGGCGGGATAAGTTCTTGAATACACCGAAATCTAAAGCATCTTACATCGCCGTCATGCGTGAAGCCCTGATAAGCAAAATGCATAAACTATCGCCTTGCCAGAACAACAGTGCTCTTGCTACCCGGAAGTGAGTCTAGTAGATGGAATACATACTTTCCAGGTTCGGGAATCTGGTTCGGTAATTGAACCGGTGCGATCAGTGGTGGGCTCGTCCGTTGCTCTCGCTCTGTTTTCAGCGATAGGAAAGTGTTGTCCATAGCAAAGTAAAGCTGCACAGAATCAACGTATATCGGGACATAGCAACCTCCGAGGTTAAACGTGGCTAAGAGGCTGGGCTTTTCAGATGAGCTGACTTAGTTCAGACTGATCTGCTGACCGGGTAAAGATTCACTATCTTTAACTAGCATAGGTGAAGCGTGACTGCTTGTACAGCCAATTGTCGAGTCCCGTACCTAATCATTGCAGGTAAGCGCAATTACTCCGAAAACGGGACGCCAAAGATCAGCTCAGCGCTTAGGGGTGGTCGTTTTGCCTGCCCTATTACGTTTGCCACCTTGCCCATCTTGTTCCAAAGCGCTAGCGCAGGCGCATTCATATAGAGAAAACGAAACCGATCCCGTGAATCGCCCTTTTGGGCGTAAATGCTGATGAGACGCAACAAAGGCGTCTGTTCGGTCTCAAGTAAGTAGGGAGTAATAGCGACCGCTGGTGCATTGCCTAGATCGCCTACTTCGGCCGCTGTCAGGGACAGTACGTGGTAGCTCATATCCTCAGCCTGTCACGACTTGTCGTCAGAACTCCTCCTTCTAGTTTTCGGTGGATTTCCGATGGACAGTGGAAGAATCGAGGAGGTCTCGGACATTTGTGGGTCGCGAAGAGTTCTTTCAGATCGCCGCGATCACAGGCTAATGTCCAGCGTCCTTCCCGGGCTTAACCGAACAAATTTAAGTGTAATTTAGATCGTAGCGCAAAACAAACTTGACAAGCTACATTAGTTAACTTATTATAGTTAACGACTGGGCAGTCCTGCCCACTCTTCTGATTTCTGAACTAAGTCAGTCATCGGGACCCCTTCCTTAGCCAAAGCAACAACACAGGAGGTTGCCATGTTCAACCTTGCGAACTGCCGTCTTCATTGCAGTTGGAGCCGAGGGCGATGTTTCAAGCGGCTTGGGCCGAAGGCGCAAATCAGTTGCGACGACGGGACGCGACGGCTCGGTACGCCTCGCTACTCGCCACGCAGGCAACATCTGAAGGCGGGTCAATTTACTTTTGCAGACAAAAACGTTTGCCAATCGGAGATTTCCGTATGAATATTCGACCGCTTCACGACCGAAAGACGCAGTACTCGGCGTATTCGACGGTGCTGAAAGCCGGCACCGAGGCTCGCATAAGGGAAGCGGAGACTACATGGCATCGCGAATAGTTATCTGCGGTGAGGCCGCCCGCCAGGTTATTGCGAGGAGCGAACCAGCTCGCGGTTGCCGTGAAAGTAACGTTGCGCCAAAGGGGCGGAACGTGGTTGCCGAAAGGAAGTTCGGCACGTAGAACCTCGCTCGCCGTTTAGGTTTACTTTGTAAGGAGTTCACAATGAAGAGAACCCGGTCGATCAACAAATTGCCTTTATCGCTTCTGATTTCCTCGCTGTTGCTGTCGGGAGCCGACCTTTCCAGGTACCGCGGCTTCCAACTTGGAATGAGCCTGAACGCAGCAGTGAAGCATTCGGGAATGGATGCATCTGAAGTGAAATCGATCCATGAACGTCCAGCCCGGATTCAAGAGCTAAGCTGGCAGCCAGTGCGGTTTTCTTCGAGCGACACGGACCCAGTGGAACAAGTCGTATTCAGCTTCTATGAAGGTCAATTGTTTCGGATGGTTATCGATTATGACAGCGAGAGAATCAACGGGCTTAATTCCGAAGACATCATCCAAGCGGTTTCGACGCAATACGGTGCCGCCACCCATCCTGCTGTGAAGGCCGTGCTTCCCTCCGACGCCTTCAGTGAAGGGGTAACGATCATGGCTCGCTGGGAGAATACTGACTATTCCTTCACGCTTGTGCAATCTCCTTACGGGTCGAAGTTTGCGCTGATTGCGCTCTCTAAGCGGCTCGATAATCTGGCGCAGTCAGCGATCGCCGCGGGGATCCAGATGGACGCGCAAGAAGCTCCCCAGCGACAAAAGATGCAAGAGCGGGACGCTAATACCGAGCTGCAGAAAGCAAGACTTGTGAACCAACGCCGCTTCCGCCCGTGAAACAAGACCCTGAGTTAAGAAGATCGCGAGAAGACCGAATGACAGATAAAATCCGCGTGGGCACGATGCTCCTGGAAGATAGCACGGGTATGCCGGAATCAGTCGTTCTTGATATCGAGCCGTATTCAATGGGCTGGTCGTTGATTGTCAAAGCCACCGCCGCCCAACTAGGAAAAGATCTCGAAGGCGCGGGGTGGACATTCTTCTACATGGCCGGCGCGATTCACGTGAGCGGCTTCGGCTTAAGGGACCAATCTAGGACTGATCGTGCGATGGCGCACATGATCGACGCCGTGAAGCGACAGAATTGCAACTGTTTGGAGATTACTCGAGTAAGACGGAAATCCTTTCTCGGATTGCCTTACACGAGCGTTGTTGCGCATGCCCGACAAGTTCAAAGAAGTCGAATACTTCGTGATCCATGCAAAACCGCTCAGCCGCAACCACGTGGAAGTTTATCCGACCGAACAGCTACGCTCAGGAGCAAAGCGTTGAGGGCCGATGAGGCGATCCATGCTTGGGATAACGAAGGTGGGTTACGTTCTAAGGACGGACACCTATAGGTCGGACAACTCTGGGAACTTGACGATTTTCGCCACGTCTACCACATCTAATACCTAGCGGAACGATTCCTCCGAGCGAACAAAAGAAAGCCTTGCTAGATGTTCAGGACGATTGAGTATCAAAAAATGCTTAGTCCGGAACCGCCTGATGAAGCCATGTGGAATGCGTGATTGAAGAATAAGCTCATAGGAGGAGAACGGCGCGCAATTGCCCGCGCCAAAGTCACGAAATGGGCTTGCATGGGCGCCGCTATTGCCATAGCAGTTATGTCCTTCTATGTCTTTGCACCCAATGTGTCGGGTTGTCAGGGTCTGGCCAGACTTGGCATCGCAGTCGGCGCGATTGTCATCTGTTCGCCCGCCTTCACGGGAGGCTATACAGCTTTACTGGTCTGCTCGGCGCAATAGTTCTCGTATTCGCCCTTTCGGGAAACTGGTCAATGCTGCTTGCGAGTGTACTTCCATTAGCCGGGCCCCTGATTTGGATGAGAGAGCGGACTCGGCAGATCAGCTCCTGCATCCTTGCTTGATTATTGAGGATCGGGCTGCGGCTGACGCGCGGAGACTCCGGGTGTGGTACACAAAAATTCGATGAGGCAGTGGAATCAGGTCCGATAGCTGTGAAACGATCACCCTCGAAGCGGCTTGCGTATATGAGGCTGCGATGGAGTTTTTTGGCCGTTTCCGGCGCGACGTTCCCCCGGCGATCCCGTGCCGGAGACCATTTTCGAAGTGCAGCCGATCTCGCGGCGGCACGCAAGCTGGCGGACTGGGCTAAGAAGAAGCGCAACTTTACGTAAGATCGAGGAAGTTTCAGCGGTGGCGGTGACGAAGGGGAGTGAGTCAATTTAACGGTGGCTATTATTGTTCTGATGGACTGATACTAAGGACTACCGCCCAAAGCCGGAGGGGCGCTGCTCATGGACGAAGCCACTCTCCAGGACGACAAAACCTTGATACCAAACATAAGTTGACGCGGTTCCTTGAACTGGAATTGGAGGTTACGAGAACAATGCTCGACCTCGCTCGTACCGAAGATCGAGAACCCAGAGATCCTCACGGCTTACAGCAAGCCCTTGAGAATGCCCGGAAGTCCCTGACTACCATCTTCGATTTCCTGCCCAGACTTGGCCAGTGTACGGCGGCGGAGGCGATTGCGACAACCGCCCATGCATTGCAAGCTGAGCTGGGCTCGTTTGCGCGTTCGTGTCGATGACAAACGTCTGATTTTAGACTTCGCGCAGTCGGTTTATCTATTTCATCACAGATGTGCGCTCCTAGATGCTGTGGCTTTTCGGGCTGCGCTCGACCGGGCGGCCATTGTGGTCAGCGTCTATCGTGTCTCCGATGGAGAATAAGCTCTGGTTTTTCTGAACAAGTCCGGAGCTTACAAAGCAGCTCGGCGCCCGACATTTATCGCACTCGACCTAAACATGCCAAGAATCGATGGCTGGACCGTTCTGGCAAGGATCGCAAAAATGACCAAAAGATACGCACGATTCCGGTGGTTGGCTTGGCTTTTGGGAATCGCCATTCTCATGAGCAATAATCGCCCGGCGTGTTAATAGACTGATGACGGATCCGAGAAGACTGAAGCGGCCGAACCAACGAATGGCAATCTGCCCGTCCGACTTCGCCGGGCTTGGTCTGGCTCTCGACAACTCACGTGCTCAAATGTCAGAATTTTAGCGTGAGCTTTCCTAGTAGCAGCGTATGAAATGTTCCGAGGCGTTCGGCTCCGTGCCATCCACGTGCCCGAAATCCGAATTCTTACTGATTCGTCAAAGGACGCCATTTGGCCGATGAGAGTGTATGCGTGTTCCCGTCGGGATGTCAGCTCCAAGAGTGCGCTGCGGGGGGATGTGCTGCTCTATAGCTTGCGCTCTGCTGGTTACCGGCACGCTTGCGGTTAGCGTTGGCTGCGGCACATCTGGCACGAAATTCAACTCGGAAATCGATCTTGTTCGAAATAGTTGTCTGAAGATCCGGCTTGGCGATGCCCGAATAAAGACCTATGACAGCGCAACCATTGGGAAGGCGCTAGGACGAAAGTTCACAAACGGTACTTGGAGGCAATTTACAACGCCCGAGGGCGTGGTCGTAGAGTTCGACGCTGCAGTTCTGCCGGCCACTCTGTATCGGGACGGATTTTCCGTATGGTCCGCCTTCTTGAGTAAATCAAATGCTGTTATTTGGGGTGTTCCAGCCGAAAAAGGTAGCGTTTCCTTGCGCCCAGCAACAACATGTATCAATGATCACTATAAACGGGTAGCTATCGCTAAAAATGGCGGCCGTATTGTGATCGATTGCAGGCTTCTTTTCAAAGTGCAATTCACAGTGTCCGCCGATAGACGCAATATTGATTTACGGGATATCAGCTTAGCTACCTTCGATACAGACGATCGAGCCAGAGTGCTTGATTACATTTACAATTAACATCATCTTTGGGGATCGCGGGTTTCGGGCAGCACTCCTATCTTCGTCACTTTCCTCGCAATTGCCAAGATGTCGCAAGGCCAGGAATGGCAATATGAACTCAAATGCGGCCGGTACGAGCGCTTGGAATTAAGACCGGCGCTGAGGTTCAGCTTCGATCGCACAATATACTGGACTTGTCCCCATTTTTGGCACAAAAGGTTAAGGCTCAAAATTCATCGAATGGAGAATTTGAGTCATGGGGTTATCGCGCCGGAAGTTCACGAAAGAGTTCAAGATTGCCGCGCTGCGGCGGTTGGATGCGGGCGTTTCGATCACAGCAGCCGCCCGGTCGTGTGAGATCAATCCGAGCCTGTTGCATCGCTGGCGACGGGATTTTCAGCAGTCGCCCGAACAGGCGTTTCCCGGTTTGGGGAAGAAGAGAGCAGACGAGAATCGGGTAGCGGAGTTGGAGCGGAAAATCGGCCAGCAAACATTGGAGATCGATTTTTTGAAACGGTGCTTGCAGCGCATCGAAGAACAGCGGATGCTGCAGGCGTTAACTGGAAAGCCGCTATCTACCGGCAGGTCCGGCAAGAAATGAATGCCAACGAGCTGGCGATTGAAAGCATGTGCACGCTGGCGGGCGTGAGCCGAAGGGGTTTCTATCGTTTCGATCCCGACGAGAAACCTGCCGAGCGCGATATGGATCTGCGGGATGCGATACAACGAATCGCGCTGGAGATGCCGAGCCATGGGCGGCCGCGGATGACCGCCGAGTTGCGGCGGCGCGGCTGGATGGTGAACCCCAAACGGGTTTATCGAATCCTGCGCGAAGATAATCTGCTCTGCCTGCGGCGTCGGAAGTTCCTTGTGACCACCGATTCGCGGCACAGCTTCCGCGTCTATCCCAACCTGGCCGGCCAGATGAAGCTGAGCAACGTGAACCAGCTTTGGACTGCTGACATCACGTATATTCGCCTGCAGACGGAGTTCGTGTACCTGGCGGTCGTTCTGGATGCCTTCTCGCGCCGGGTGATCGGCTGGGCTCTGGACCGCACGCTGGAGGCCAGGCTCACGGTAGCGGCGCTGGCAATGGCCTTATCGCGCCGTAGTGTAAAAGCGGGCCTGGTGCATCATTCCGATCGCGGCGTTCAATATGCAGCAGACGATTACACCGGCTTGCTCGATCGTCACGGCATACAAATCAGCATGAGCCGCAAAGGAAATCCTTACGACAATGCCCGAACGGAGAGCTTTATGAAAACCCTGAAATATGAAGAGGTTTACCGGCAGGAATACCGCGACTTGCCCAACGCGCTTCGCTCGCTCCGCCGTTTCATGGAGAAGGTCTACAACGAAAAACGGCTACATTCGGCCTTGGGGTATCTGCCACCTTCGGAGTTCGAGGCCAATCTGGTGGTTACGAATCACCGCAGGGAGGCCGCTTCGCGGCAGCTTTTTGTATGAGTTTTTTCAGGCATCGGGAAATCTTTCGATCCGACGTGATTCGACTGATCGGGGAACGGCCCAGCGGCCACTCCCCGGTTCATCGTCTCGATGAGTTTCCGGCTGGCTATTCCTCGGCGAGTTGCACTCCTGCAGCGCTCGCTTCCGCTTCGCCAACCGGCATTCATTCTGCAACACGGACCCGCCATCGGCAAAGAAGTTTTCAGTCAACGGCAAACAGTGTCTTAACTTTTTGTGTCACCCCAGGGGGCAGGTCCAGTTGACTCAACTGATTCTTTTATGGCGCAATCTACAAGTATCCACAACCCAAAAAACGAGCCCCCAATCAATAACAGGATCAGTAGCAGTTCCTGTATACCAATCGGGCCCATGGATAGGTCTCTCCTTCTCGACCAGAATACTAATGGCGGATCAACCGCTGAGGTTGTGGACTAGCGGCGTACTGTTTACCGATCCGCTAGTGGTTTTGTCGGCAGGATTCAGATGATCGCAAGGCGTCGCCCTGGCCTCGCGACGTTTGAGCGAAGAACAGCTGCCCACGGTCACCAATGCCAACGAAGGCGGATGCCCGGGGTTCGACGCGCTTCTCCGTTTCTTTCCGTTCTGGTCAGCGAACCCGTGAGTACGCTCTCGTAAGCCGCCCGAATGTCATCCTGTTCTTACTGGAGAGTCAATAGAGAGTTTATTCATTCTTGCAAGTTCGTCTGCCTTTCAGCCTCTCTTCGTTGGGCTTGGCTTCAAGGTAATTCCCGCGCTCGGCAGCTTCGCTCGCCAGTTCCAGCCCTGGCGGGTTTCGGTTTCCCCGGCAGATTGCCGGCTGCGCCTTTTGAGCCGCACAAACAATCTGCCCTGGACCCCTCCGAAAAACTGTTTCGCTTGCTTTGAGAGCGGCCCCGTATGGTCCGAAAACTTAAATCAGAGTGATGAGGTTCTTGCATACGTGAGGAGATGAGACAATCACCAGACCGTGATCAGAGCCCTAACTCCTTTTGAATTCGTTGTGATTGCAGTAGCCGGGTGGATGAACCAGCGACAACGAGATGCCATCGACTATCTGCGCGAGGAGAACTGCGTCTTGCGCGAGCAACTCGGGAAAGGACGTTTGCGGTTTACCGATGATCAACGTCGACGGCTGGCGGTTCGCGGCAAGAAGTTAGGCCGCAAACTTCTGATAGAGACTGTCACTCTGGTGACGCCAGCAACGTTACTGGCTTGGCACCGAAAGCTCATTGCTCAGAAGTACGACGGCAGCGCGAACCGCAAACCAGGTCGGCCTGTGAAACAGAACGATATAAGAGCCCTGGTGATCCGCATGGCACAGGAGAATCGCGATTGGGGCTACCGCAGGCTACAAGGTGCACTGGCCAACTTGGGGCATGAGTGCGCTCGGAGCACGATTGCCGCTATTTTGCGCCGCTACGGTATCGAGCCGGCACCCGAGCGGAATCGAAAAACGACCTGGAAAGAGTTCCTCAAGCGCCATTGGGACCTGATTGTTGCGGCGGACTTCTTCACCATCGAAGTCTGGACACGTAGAGGACTGACCCGTTTTCTCGTCCTGCTTTTTATCGATCTGGAAACACGACGAGTAGAGATCGCTGGCATCGCTTCGCGAGCGAACGGCCTGTGGATGGGCCAAGTAAGTCGCCGAGCAACGGATGCGGTAGATGGAATCCTCAACGGCAAGCGCTTTCTGATCCATGATCGTGATCCGCTGTTTACCATCGAGTTCCAAAGCATTCTGACCAGTGCGGGCGTCCACTGCGTCAAGTTACCACCACGATCACCGAATCTGAACGCACACGCGGAGCGCTTTGTGAGATCGATCAAAGAATCGTGCTTGAACCGCTTAATCCTGTTCGGAGAGCATTCGCTCCGCCGAGCCATCCACGAGTTCGTCGCACACTATCACTATGAGCGAAATCATCAGGGGATCGGCAATCGCCTGATCGCTTCCAGTCTAGATCGACGCGCTACAGGTTTGGTTTCTCGCCGCGAACGTCTCGGCGGAATGCTGAACTACTACTATCGTGCGGCCGCTTGATCTCTACGAGAATTCTAGTTGTCGGGCCATACGGGCTTTCTGGTCCGAAGATCCCCTCGCGAGGAGAAGGAAATCATTTTTGGGGCGGTTGCGCAAATTTCATTTGGGGATCGTGCTTGAGCAACTTCAGGGCAGCGTGAACAGGCACCGCATTATTCATTTCCTAAGAGCTTTGTGGCACCCGCCGGATTCGGGCTGGAGAGACTAAGATATGCGAAAAGGGTTTACGAGAAAACCGCAACGTGACGAACCCGCGACGCAAAGCAAGAACTACATAACGCCGAGCGGCCTACAGCGCCTCAAAGATGAGTACCGGTTTCTGCTCACCAGGGAACGCCCAGCCGTGACGGAGGTGGTAGCGTGGGCTGCCAGCAACGGCGATCGCAGTGAAAACGCCGACTATCAGTACGGCAAGCGGCGGCTGCGCCAGATCGACGGGCGGATTCGGTTTCTCACGAAGCAAATCGAATCCGCGGAAGTAGTTGACCCGGAAACTCCGAGAGCGGGGCAGGCCGCGGCGAGGGCATTCTTCGGAGCGACCGTGCGCTATACCAATGCTGCGGGAACGGAGCGAGTGGTGAGCATCGTCGGCACCGACGAGGTCGATCTCAACCGCAACCACATCAGTTGGGCGTCGCCTTTGGGGCGCGCGTTGATGAAGTCGACAGCGGGCGATCGCGTAGTTCTCCAGGCTCCGGGCGGCACAGAATACCTGACCGTGCTGGAAGTGTGTTACGAGCGCATTTCGGTGGAACCGTTCCGTGAACCACCCGGAGCCGAGTCCTCGGCAAAGAGATTCCTCGTCGACCCCAATCCACCTGACCAACGTTAGCGAGGCGGCACATGAACATGCCAGTCACGAGTAAGGAACAAACTGTAAGCCGACTTTCGCACCGCAGTCGGGATTGCTCGCACAAAACGGCGATGTATAAATCTACACATCGCGACAAGGGCTGATCTATTAATCAGAAACTGTTTCTGCTTGGATGCTCATGCAAGGGCACTTTCAACACGAGGCAATCCAGGTGAGTAAACAGCGACATGGCTTTACCTGCACCGTTGCCGAAGCCGATTTCGCCCTGATGCGAAACAACCACTCAGCCGAATTGGATTGTCTTCATGCGCGGCTCATAGCGCGCTCGAATAACGCGACGCTTTTGCCCGACAGTTTTGTTTGTCCGATTCTTATGGCGCAATTAATACGATGTCTCTCTTCCAGGAATTGAAGCGAGTCCTCGATTTCGCTAACGCTAAGGTGGAGAACCCCCGCGAGCACAGCGGAGTCGAACTCCAGAGCTTGAATGCTCGCTACCTCCAACAGCCTCTGATGATTTCGCTGAGTCTGCCGATCTTTCGCGCGATCATGGCACTCCGCAATGCGATCCAAAAGAGCCGGTCGATCCCAGTGAGCCGAGCTCGCCTGCAGGTCCGTTTCAAAACGACCACTTGATGACGAAGAGTCAGAATATCCAAAGATGTATTGAGACGATTGCGGAAGAACACTCTCAATCCAGCAAGAACGGCGGACAATAGATCGGATACCGTGAACTTCTACCAACATGCGGGGCGCTGTCTGGCTACTCATATATTCCAAGCCGCTGATGAAACAGCCTCAATACCGTTTTGACTACAGACAGGCCATGCACGCAATTGACCAAAGACCCTATAGCTCAGGAGTCGGATAAACTGCGCTCACGCGATAAAATTGCCCTTTGCGCTTTCAATGAAAATCAATAAGGCCGTTATCACCGCGGGAGCAATTAATCAGCGCACGCTCTCGTTACAAACGCTTATAGATCGCGACGGTGAAGAAAAAACTGTTCTGCGCATTGTTCTGGATGAAGTGCGCCGATCGGGGGTAGAGGAGATCGCCGTTGTTATCCCATCCGGGGACGAAGCATCCTTTGCACGTGCTGCCGATGATCGCTCGATTCGATTTATCGAACAAGCGGAGGCAAAGGGCTATGCCTACGCTGTCCACCTGGCACGATCGTTCACCGGTCAGGATCCATTTCTGCACTTGGTCGGTGATCATCTCTACGCGGGGAACAAGGATGTTAGCTGTACTCGGCGGCTGGTTGAGGTCGCCGTAGCGGAGGGGTGCGCCGTCTCCGCAGTGCAGGCCACGCGCGAAACATTGCTCTCGCGTTACGGCGCGATTGGAGGACAGCGCATCTCGGGCAAGCAGGATTTGTATCGGATCCATAAGGTAGTGGAAAAGCCGACTCCGACTGAAGCCGAGCAGGAGTTAGAGATATCCGGTTTGCGTGCCGGCCATTACCTCTGTTTTTTCGGTATGCACGTGTTGACTCCAAGTCTCATGGAAATACTGGAGCAACAACTGCAAACGTCGTTCACTCAAACGACGCTCTCCGGAGCGCTCTGTGAGCTGGCGGCTCGCGAACAGTATCTGGCTTTGGAACAGACCGGCCGGCGTTATGATATTGGAGCCAAATACGGCCTATTCTGGGCTCAACTGGCACTCGCGCTTGATGGGCAGCATCGAAACAGCGTACTGGCTCAATTGCTTGAACTGGTCGCTTTGCACGGCACCGAAGCACGAGAGATTGGACAGGGTGCTTGAGCGAACTCGTCAGGATTATTACCTCGCAAGACCCGGAATTTCGCAATCGTCCGGTGGACGAACTTTGTCGACAGAGCTCTACGGCTGTGCTGCTTGAGGAGTGTGCGGCCCTCAATCGCTTTTGGCGTAGCCACGACAACTTGTATGGACGAGTTCGTGCGCTTTTTTTTCTTTACTCGATCCACCGCTTCCATCTGCAGAACCGTTCCGAAATTCGAGCTACGACGCTAGTTCCATTTACAGCCGTTGGTCACCTCTTAAAGCGCCGCTTTCCTGAGGCTCTCGAAGCGCTGCAACGAGTAGAAGGTTTAGCTGGCCTGAGCGCCGCTCTTTCCAGCGCTTATGCCGCTGCTTATAAAGGCCTGGCACTTAAAACGCTCGCCGACCAGGTGCGTAGAAGTGTGCGGCTGGTGAGAGGCAATCAATGGATGTCGCGCATCGGCCACCCGGACGATTATCCGCTACGTCTTCGCCCCGAACTGCTGCACCGAACCGAACAAGGTGGGCGCTATCCCATTCTGAAGGAATCGACGCCCGTTCGCATGGATCTGACGCACAGCGCCTGGAGCGACATCTTCTTCTTGGGTATGGACTATCCGGAAGGCGCACGGGTGCTGAACTGCTCAATTGATTTAAGCGTACGCGGCAGCAGTGATTCGAGCCCCAGCCCGCCGATCGAGGCATACTTTCGCGTAATCGACGAACCTGTGCTGCGCCTGACCAGCGTCGACCTGGGGGTTACCGCCGATATCACTACTTTTGCAGAAATCTTCGACTTTGCACAGGACTACCTTGGCTTACTGAAAGCCGCCGTCATCTCATCCGGAATCGTGCCACCGGCCATGGAAGGCGCTGTGCAGCCGCTAAGTTCGCTTCTTCGGCAACTGGTTGGCGATGGACTCGGGATAGAACTTGTCAGCGTCGTACGAAATATTCCGAAGGGATCCCGGTTGGCGGTATCGACCAATCTCCTCGCCGGATTGATTGCAGTCTGCATGCGCGCCACGAAGCAGACGTCGGAGCTCTGTGGACCACTGTCAGAGCCGGGACGCCGCCTGGTTGCAGCTCGAGCAATTTTGGGCGAGTGGCTCGGCGGCTCAGGAGGCGGTTGGCAAGATTCCGGAGGTGTTTGGCCCGGACTGAAACTCATCGAGGGTGCCACAGCCAAAGAGGGCGACCCCGAATTCGGTATCAGCCGCGGGCGGCTCTTACCGACGCACCACGTTCTCAGCGCGGCTGAAATTTCTGAACAGTGTCGCGAGAAACTGCAGCGTAGTCTCGTGCTAGTACATGGCGGCATGGCCCAGGATGTCGGCCCGATTTTGGAGATGGTAACGGAGAAGTATCTGCTGCGTTCGTCCAGCGAGTGGGCCGCGCGCGCCGACGCGATCGGGATACTTGACCAGATTCTGTCGGACCTGCGTACCGGCAACGTACGCGGTATCGGCGCGGCAACCGAACGAAATTTCTTCGGTCCGATTCAGAGCATCATTCCGTGGGCGAGCAACCTTTATACCGAGACATTGATCGGGCAAGCTCGCGCACGCATGAGCTCGGATTTCTGGGGCTTTTGGATGTTAGGCGGCATGGCTGGCGGAGGCATGGGCTTTATCTTCAGCCCCGAGCGCAAAGCGGAAGCCCAGGACGCCATGCAGCAAATCATGCTAGAAAGCAAACACCAGTTGGAAGACTCAGTGCCGTTCGCCATGGAGCCCGTAGTTTACGATTTCGCAATCAACGAGCGTGGCACTTTCGCCGAAATTCTCGGCGGCGACCATAACTTAATGCCGGAAGGCTACTACGCGCTCACCGTTCCTATTCTCCTGCGCCAAGATCCGCGCCTGATTCCCGCTAATCGACGGCGGGAACTCGATAGCCTAGCCATGGCTTCGCGTGGAGAATCGAGCTATGCGGGATTTGTGCAAAGTCTTTTTGACCGGCTGCTGCCATCCGCCAGCACGTCTAACGAACAGGGGCAAAGTTTGTTGGAATTGCTTAAAACGCATGGTTTCGATCCCATAGAACACGAAGCAATTCGAGCCGATCTGCAGAGTGGGCGAATCGGACTCGCTCAGAACCGTCTCCAGATCAACACGCGAATCGAAGATGCTCTACCGACGGATGTGTTCGATGCCCGCGACGGCGTTGACGATCGTCTGCGCAAATTGGGGATGGAGGCATTGGGCTACGGAAGAGTGGCGGTCGTGTCGCTCGCCGGGCGGTGCGGGAAGTCGCTGGACGCGGGGCGCCGGCGTCGTCAAAGCTCTTAATCCGTTCTGCAAGCTAGGCGGTCGATATCGCAGCTTTATCGAACTCCACCTTGCTAAAAGCACACGCTCGTGCACAGAGTATGGAACTGCTGCTCCTCACATCATCACGACCAGCTATCTCACTCATGAACCGATCGAAAGATATCTGAAAAAAACGCAGAACCTGGGTTACCCAGGTTCTGTGGTGCTATCGCCCGGCAGGAGCATTGGTTTGCGGATGGTGCCGATGGTTCGCGACCTTCATTTTGCCTGGTCGGAGGTGGCCCAACAGTCACTTGACGAGCAGAAGGAGAAAATGCGGGATAGCGTCCGCACCGCGCTTGCGCACTGGGCCCATCGTGCAGGTGAAGGATCCGACTACACGGACAATTTGCCGCTGCAATGCATTCATCCAACGGGCCATTGGTATGAAGTGCCCAATATGTTACGCAATGGAGTACTTCGTGCTCTTGTCACCGCGAGTCCACAGTTGAAGTATCTGCTGGTACACAACGTCGACACCACCGGAGTGGATCTTGATCCCGGCCTTTTAGGCCTGCACATGGACTCTGGGGTTGCCATGACGGTCGAGGTAATCGCGCGGCAGGTGGAGGATCACGGAGGAGGATTGGCCCGCGTGAATGGACGTCTGCGCCTAGTCGAAGGCTTAGCATTTCCTTCGGAAGAAGCGGAATGGTCGCTTTCGTACTACAACAGCAACACCTATTGGATAGACATCGATCAATTTCTCGCTACCTTTTCACTCACCCGAGAGATGCTCGGTAACCCAGGGCAAGTGAATAGCGCAATCCGTGAAGTCGCTGGCAGAATGCCCAGTTATATCACTCTCAAAGATGTAAAGCGGCGATGGGGAAAAGGGCAAGAGGATGTTTTTCCTGTGGCACAGTTCGAAAAGCTGTTTGTGGATATGACCGCGCTGCCAGAAGTTTCGTGCAGCTATGTTTCCGTTCCACGGCGGCGCGGCCAGCAATTGAAGGAACCGGCGCAACTCGACGCCTGGATCCGAGATGGTTCGGCCAAATATGTGGAGACTCTCGCGCAATGGAAGTAAGCGTCCGCTCGACGCCGTGTTGCGGTTCAGTAATGATCGCAGCACTTCGGGCCGCGAAGGAGATCGAACATTGTTAAGCAGAAGTTACGAAAAGCGATTCTCTAACGCGGTGATGTATTCAGCTGCTTTCAACTCGGGCTCATCCTGCCCCATTCCTAACATTAATGATGCAGCCTCAAAAACTCTAGTGCTGGGCTCGGGTTGCTTCAGCATCTGAATGAGGCAAGGCAACGCCCGCGGATCATGGCGCTTGGTCAATGCCACAATAGCTTCTTCACGTGCATCTTCATTTGGGTCAGAGAGCCGAGCTACAAGAGCCTTCCGAATCTCAACCGTATCTGCGTTACCGAGGACCCCGAGCCCGAATGTAGCCCAATCCCGGACATCTTCATCCTGATTGGCAGTCAGCTTCAGCAGTACCTGAATGGCCCTCGGATCATTTGCATAAGGACCGAGTGCGAAGGCCACGGCGAAACGGATGTCCGCATTGGGATGAGTTGCATGCTTTAGGATAAGTGGAACTGCAGACGGGTCATCGAGATGGCTGAGGGCAAAGATCGCAGACGCAAGAGGGCGGATCTCAGTTTCGCGTTCCAGCATCCTGGAAATCACTCCGAAAGCTTCAACGGGAAAATTGTTCGACCGATGCTCAACGGTTTTTCCGAGTTGAGCGATAACATCCGCCCCACGCGCTCGCCTCAATGGATCACGGCCCTCACACCACTCCGCTGCTATATCGAAAACTTCTCGGGTGCCGATTTTGTGAAGTTCGGACACGGCGTCCCACGGGGCGTGGTCGTCGTAATCACCCTGTAGGGCCCGAGCGAAAAGCTGCTGAATGTCTTCGGCACTCACAATCAGGAGTGTATCGATTCACTTGGTGAGGTGCGACTTTCGATATGCATCAGTTGCGGAAACCCGGCTGTTGAGTGTGGCCTGAGTGTAGATGTGCGGGGGCGAAGCCAGTGCGCAGGACCGTTCTATGTGGTTGCGGGCGCGGAGATCTCGATCTTCCAGGGCAAGAGCTCCGCAATCCGGCTGATAGGATGATCCGCGATACGTGCCAGCACGGAGCGATCGCACTTACCAAAACCGTTTGCGTTTGGCAAGTTGGACTGAACCCCTTAGCTGAGACAAATCGAAATGAACACACTTGCCATTCGATTATTTCTTCTTCTTTGAAATCCTGCCACATTTTAAGATGAGTGAAGCTGGTGAAGCGGAGTCGGGCTCTGGTGGAGACCAACCCGGCGAGGAATAACCAGTCGGAGACTCATCAAGACGATGATTCGGGAAGCCGCCCTCTGGCGGCTTCCTTTTGCGTGCGCTACATCGGATTGAAAGATCTCCCGATGCCTAGGAAAACTCAACTCCCCATTTCCCTGCAGCAGTCACGGGGCTTAGTGTTGCCTCAAACTGTTCTGGCGTGTTGTATCCCAACGCCGAATGAAGTCGTTGCGTGTTGTAATACACATCCACGAACGTTGCGACATTCTTGCGCAGATCTTCAATCCCTCGATATTCGTTGGCGTCGATTTCTTCACGCTTGAGAGTCTTCATGAAGCTCTCGCATTTCGCGTTGTCCCATGGATTCCCCAGACGACTCATGCTTGCGATGATTTGATGCTTATCCAAGATCTTGCCGTATTCTGCCGAAGCGTATTGGATCCCGCGGTCGGAATGATGTACGAGCCCCGGTGCCGGGACTCCGGCTGGCGATCGCGTTCTGCAAAGCTGTGATGGCGAGTTGCGCGGCCAGGGATCGATCGAGTGCCCAGCCGACCACCTTGCGAGAATAGGCATCCAGAATAACTGCCACATACACGAATTCCTGCTGCAGTCGGACGAAAGTTATGTCTGCCACCCACAATTGGTTTATGCCGCTTAGTTGCATCCGGCTTGCGAGATTCAGATGTACAAGCAGTTCGTGGTCAGAGTCGGTCGTCGCGACAAATGCCGATCGTCTTAGAGCGAGAAGGTTGTCCAGCCGCATCAAGCGGACGACACGCTTGTGATTCACCACAAATCCTCGGTGGCGCAGTTCCGCGGACACGCGACGATAGCCATAGCGAAGCCTGTGTTCAATCACAATAGCTTGAATGACCGATCGCAGTTCCATCTCTTCCAGGTCCGGTTCCCGCTCTTGAAGCGATCTATAAAAGCCGGCTCGGCTCACCGCGCTCAAGATGCACATCCGTTCTACGCTCAGTTTGCCTTGCATTGACATCACTTCCCGGATTTGGTCGTAGATGCCCTCGCGCCAGTATTTTCTTTGTTCCGGCGTCGAGCCTCGACTTTTTGCAAGGCACCTTTGAAAAAATCTACCTCTTGGACCTTCTCGCCCAACAGACGCTTCAACTGACAGATCTCCTTTGTCAGCGTGAACTCCCGCGTATCTGGAGCCGCGATACCGTCAGGTTCCGTCGGCTCTAATTGCTGTCGCCACTTGTAAAGCAAGACGTCGATAAACGCCCAATTCTTCTGAAAGCGCTACGACGTTATCGCATTTGCGGAGGCGATCAACCGCCATCTGACGGAATGCCCGCGGATATCTTCCGACCCGCCTCTTTCCCATCTGCAACTCCTTTCGCTGCAAAGAGTGCCACTCGAAAGTGTCTCAGAATTGGGGTTCAGTCCAGAATACCGAAATCACCGTTTCGCCCGGCCCGCTTTGCGAGGAGACCAGATAGCGATACGCTGGGTGCGGCGACTCTTCAGAGGTCGTGGTATTTGCAGGTCCAAATCGGCCAATATCGCGCCGTCCGGATGAAAGCCCGGCCTGGCGTGGATGCGCGCTCCAGGCTGCGTGCCGTATTCGAGCTTCGCATGCAGCGCAGTGCCCTCTGGCTCCGTCTCACCCAAGCGGCCGAGATCGGTGACGAGCCCTCCATCTTGGAAGCCAGATAAGGACGACTGCCCAGGTGTCACTCGGCCACTCGTCACCGCCGGAGCGAACGCTCCAAAACCGGACTCGTCCTACGCCTTGGCGTGAGACAAACAGTTAAGAAACTGTTGACCCCTCGATAAAAGAATCGACCGGCAAGACGACTTTAGCGACTACTCGGAAGCGGTTGGTGAAGCGGAGGTGCGCACTGCGGGAGCGCAACCCGCCAAGAAATAGCCAGCCGGACACTCATCCAGACGGACGAATGCGGGGATAGTGCAATTAATTAGGCGCTGATAGGCGAACGCGAGATGAGTGCTGCCAAGTTGTTTATGCGGTCGATACAAGATCAAAATCACGAATCCAAGATCCTCAAAGCTGCTAAAACTGTTGTGAAGATTGAGAGGTGGCCTACGCCTCGCCGCCCTTCGTAATGGGCCAATCCTCGAACGAGAAGACCGATAAATTTGCGGGAATGTGGAGAATGAATCACTCATCGGGTGGAGCCGAACGTTTATTAGATCGAATATAATCATCCAAATGCGCCTCGCCTTTACTTTAGCCAAGGTAAAATCCTGAGGTGAATATTCGTACTCAGTATCGACGAAATCGACGCGATTTTCCGTTTGCCGGCAGACTAATAATTTTCTCCTGCCTCACCCGCCAAGATCATAAATAGGTCTCAATTCAAGACTATTCGGATCAATATTTCTAGAATTCGCGCGCCTTCCGATGTGAATTGCTGATCCTGCCGGAGATTTCCGGCTGCATAGACCTGTCAAGCGATCGTGGGTACTCCCTATGGGTTCCGGCAGTAGGTTCAGCAACGAAACTCACAGTGAAGCCGCTCGGCTGCCATGAGTCGTGTTAGTGTCGGCCAATCGACGAGTACGACTTGTATCTGCAGAGTGGAGGTTTACTCGTTTCACGTTCTAGCCGATTGGTCTTAATCTTCTGAAAAGCATCAAGTTATTTGATGGCTACGCATTTAGTCCGAGTACTAGGACTCCTAATCAGGGGTAGTTTTCGTTGACAGCGTTGCCAAATAAGCTTTATCCTAACGGCCTAGGCCAGAGCTACTCCCAAAATGCTCCTGCGACCAGATACGGCGGTAGCTTTGCCCATAATTGCTTTTGTTAGCTAGTAAGAACCCCTAACTAGAATAGATAAGCAATACTCGGCATGGCAGTCGCACCGCACTCGCGTAAGTGCCGGCGGTCCCTACCTTTGGAGTTCACGTAAGTTCACAAAACATTGCTTTCCTTGAGACAAGAATGAGTAAGACTTTGTTCAGACTCCGACTATGCGTTCTGATTGTGCTCGTGGGCGCTCCGTTCTCCTTCGCTGCGACGTTGCCCGATAGGGGAGTAAATGCGCAAGCGGTAGCGAATGCGGTAAAGGGGCCCGCGGCACAAATCTATGTCCTGGGGCCGGACGATCAGATCGTCGTTCAGGGTCCGAATGCGGATGACATCGTCAACAAACCCGCGCGAATCGATGCGAAAGGAGACGTCAACTTTCCCTTGATTGGGAGTTTGCATGCGGGCGGCCTCACGCTTCATGAATTCGAGCAATTGTTGAACACGCGAATCGGAGCTTTCATCAGAAACCCCCAACTGGTGGTGAGCGTAGCAGAGTATAAGAGCCAGCCAGTTTCAGTGTTCGGAGCGGTGAATAGCCCGGGGATCTATCAGATCCAAGGTCGAAAAACTCTGGTGGAGATGATATCCCTCGCGGGCGGGCTCCGGTCAGATGCAGGAAGCGCAATTACAGTGACGCGGGAACTGCCTCAAGGAAGGCTCTCGTTACCCGGCGAACACCTGGATGAGAGCGGCCGATATTCGACGGCGGACCTCCAGTTGCCTGATATCACGACCGGTCGCCGCCCGGATCAAAACATAGAAGCGAAAGCGCACGATGTGATTTCCGTGTCCCGCGGAACGATGGTCTATGTATTCGGCGAAGTGAAGAAGGCCGGCGGCTTCCTCATGGCAGACCAAAGCTCGATCAGCGTCATCCAGGCATTGTCACTTGCGGAAGGTGCAGAACGGACGGCGGATCTGAAGCATGCGCGGATCATACGTAATTCGGCTGTTCCGGCGAAAAGGCAGGAGATCTCCTGCGATCTCGGTAGGATTTTGAACGGGAAAGCCGAGGACCTTGGCTTGAAGCCGCAAGATATTCTGTATGTCCCCGGGAGCACAGGCAAAAAAGTGGCTCTCAGAGCATTGGAAACCGCCGTGACAACTGGCTCCGGGATCGTAATTTGGGGCGCGCGCTGAGAACGCGTCCAAGCCAACCACTCCAGGAAATTTGAACAAAACAGGATCGGAATGAACCCTTTTCACTATCTAGACGATCCCCGGCGCAATCAGGCGCCCACACCCGGCCGCGCGGTCCCCGCTGTTCGCGAGCCATTTCAATCCTTTGACCTTGCTCGGCCGCAGATTCTGGAAACCGACGATTCCGGAAGGCTGTTTGACTATCTCCACATGCTTATCCGGCATAAGTGGACGGTTGGGGTATTCGTGTTGCTGGGCTTGGCTTTTGCCCTGATTGTCAGCCTTCCGCAAAAGCCCGTTTATCGCGCCCAAGTCGCAATGGAAATTCAAGATCCTAACGAAAACTTTCTTAGTAAGGGCTTCGACAATTCCGCCCAAGGCGGGAGCGATGCGGCGGAAACGTTTTTTCAGACACAGATGCGCCTTCTTCGCAGCGAGTCACTTCTGGATCGGGTTGCCACGAAGCTCAACCTGACCAACGTCGATAGAAACGCCGCTCCGAAGCCCCCCCTCTGGAGGTCTTTACTGCACTTACAACCGCTTACGATTCCGGCACGAGACAAAATGCTTCAGGATCTGAGCCAGAACTTGACAGTCCGAGTTTCCGGTCAGACGCGCGTGGTGGAAGTTCTGTATGACTCTCCCGATCCGGCCCTAGCGGCAAATTTTGCCAACACACTGGTTACTGAGTTTATTGAGCAGAGTCAGGAAATGCGGTGGAAGTCGGCCCAGCGCGCTGGCGAGTGGCTAACGCGACAACTGGCCGAGATGAAGATCAAACTCGAAACGGCAGAGGCTCAACTGCAGGTAAAGGCGAAGGCCTCGGGTATGGCGTTCGAGGCAGGGAAAGACAGCATCGATGATGCCAGACTTCGACAACTCGAGGACGAGTTATCGAGGACGCAAGCGGAGAAGCTCACAAAGCAATCGAAGCTGGAGTTGGCCCGGCAAGTCGGCGCGGAGTCACTCCCGGAAGTCTTGGACGATCCGACGATTCGGGATTACACGATTAAGCTGACAGATCTCCGGCGACAGTTGGCGGAACTAAATTCCAACCTGATGCCAGCGCACTATCGAGTGCAGGAGGTAGAACGGCAAATCGATGAGATGAAGGGCGCTCTCGAAAAGGCGCGCAACAATATGTTGGCGCGCATACGCAACGAATACGATGCGGTGGAGCGCCACGAACAGTTACTGAAGGCGGCGTGCGCCGTGCAGTTGAAACTAGTGGCTAACCAATCGACAAATGCCGTCGAGTACAACATGCTCAAGCACGAAGTAGATACGAGTCGGCAACTCTATGAACTACTATTGCAGCGCGTGAAGGAAGCCGGCGTCGCTTCGGCTATGCGCGCAAGTAACGTTCTGGTGGTAGATCCAGCGCGGAAACCGATGTTCCCCTACAAGCCAAATTTTCTGTTGAACTCGCTGATCGGCTTATCGAGCGGGTTATTCCTCGGTGTTGGCTTCGTTTTCTTCCGTGAGCAGGCGAATCAGAGTTTCAAAGATCGCGGAGAAATGTCCTTGCAGCTAAATCTGCCAGAGTTGGGCGCCATACCGGAGGTCCGGGCGCGATTCCTTCAGGTAAATCTCCACCCAAAAAGACCGCTGGTAGTCGACGTGGGAGGAACCAAATCCCCGGCTTCGGAACACCTGGAACTGGTCACCTGGAGTCGGAATTCTTCTTTTATTGCGGAGTCGTTCCGAGCTACTCTACCCTCAATTCTCTTCAACGAATCCGGCGGAGCACGGCCGAGAGTGATCGTGGTGACTAGTCCGAATCCGGCCGAGGGAAAAACGACGGTCGCCACAAACCTGGCGATCGCTATTTCCGAGATCACCCAGCGAGTGCTGATCTTCGATGGTGATTTGCGAAAGCAGCGCATCCATCGAATTTTCGGCATTGAGAACAATGCAGGCCTGGGCGATCTCCTCACCTCCAATAAGCCTCTAACGATAGCTCAAGTGGAGGAGGTCGTGCAGAGTACCGAAGTCGCCGGATTGCACGTTCTGGCGGGCGGCGGGGAGAGATCCGATCTAGCGAACCTCTTCTACTCCAGGCGTTTGCCCGAACTTCTTGGCATTTTGAGGCAGCAGTTTGACACGATTATTATCGACAGTCCTCCGGTTCTGCAACTACCCGACGCGCGGCTGGTCGCAAGGTTTGCCGACGGATTAATTCTGGTTGTGCGGGCCGGGCACACCGCAAAAGAGAGTGCGATTCTGGCGAACCAGCGACTTGCCGAGGACGGAAGCCGGGTCTTAGGGACCATTTTAAACAGTTGGGATCCGGGGAAAATGAACAAGTATGTATACAGCGGCCGATATTAGGCGTGAGTACAGGACGCGGTACGGAAATTCGAACAGCAGGAAAAGGCCGGATGAGGAAAGCTAGCGGGCCAACGCTCCGGAGCGACTTCGTCTGGACTTTTTTGGGGAATGGAATTTATGCTGCCTGCCAGTGGGCGGTCCTGGTTCTGCTCGCCAAAACAGGAAGCCCTGAAATCGTGGGTCGTTACGCGCTCGCCGTAGCCATAGCTACGCCGGTAATTACGTTTGCCATATTTCAACTTCGGTCAGTGCAAGTGACCGATATACGAGAACAACATAGCTTCCGGGACTATCTTGGATTCAGAGTCTGGACGATGATCGCGGCCCTGGTAGTACTCACGATCATTTGCTTCGTCTTTCGATATCCGGTAGCCTCCGCGGTCCTGATTGAAATTCTCGGAATCGCACTTGCTATAGAAGCTTTGAGCGACGTTTATTACGGGCGGATGCAGAGCCGGGACAAGATGGACAGAATCGCAAAATCGATGATCGCTCGCGGATTGTTGTCAGTCATCGCGATGGCGATAGTATTCTGGTTAACCAAGAGTCTGCCTTTAGCATTGTTGGCGATTGTGGCGTGTCGTCTTGCCGTGATGCTCTCCTACGATATGCGTGTGTGCGACCTAGCGGATTCGGGTGGCAGCGCTCGCTCTGGCGTTTTTCAGCCAGCTTTCAAATGGGATGTACAGGCGACGCTATTGAAAACGGCATTTCCCGTGGGTTTGGTTTCCGTCTTGCTGGCCCTCAATACCAGTATTCCGCGATACTTTATCGCTTGGTCTGTAGGGCCTCGAGAATTAGGAATTTTCTCCGCACTTGCGTTTTTTCCGTCCACAGGGAACACGGTCGTGGGCGCGCTTGGGCAAGCGGCGTTCGGTCGACTGGCTAGGGAATTCGCGGGCGGTAACACACGGAAATTCGTGGCTCTACTGGTGAAGCTGACTTGTGCGGGGTTGGGCTTGGGATTGGCCGGCGTTATCGTCGCGTCGGTTGCAGGCAAGCAGATTCTTGGGATACTGTATCGGCCGGAATATGGAGAACGAGCAAACCTGCTGATTTATCTGATGGTCGCTGCCGGCATAGGTTATCTGTCTCAGTTTTTTGGTTACGCTGTCACGGCAGCTAGGATTTTTGTGGCTCAGATCCCGTTGTCCTTTATCGTCGGTTTAACACTAACTGGGACATGCTATTTGTGGGTGCCAAGGTTCGGAGTGGTGGGAGCAATCTGGGCGATCGCGACGACCATGCTGGTTCAGCTCCTTGGCTACTCGTTGCTATTGCTGGTGAGTATTAAGCGCCAACAACTGCGTGGCCGGACCGTGATCACCGAAGAGCTGAGCTCGGACTTGGCGCCTTCCTTCGCGCAGCGCTAGATTCGTACAATCGCAATACAACCGATGCAGGAACTTACCTGCGAATACAGAAAACCCAGGTGGCTGCTTTTCGGCCTTCTCCGCGCGGCGATCTCATCCGTTGTTTCACAACCATCATCCAAAACCGGAGGGGTGCAAGGAACCGCCGTTAAGTCGGCCATTGGCCAGACATCCAAATTAATGATTAATGACGACAAGCGAATTCGCGTAACCCATATTGTCCCCCATTTAAAGCACGGCGGGGCCGAACATATGGCAGTTCACCTGATGACGGGTCTCGACGCAATGCGCTTCGAGACGTCGGTCGTTGTTTTAGGGGCGCGGTCGGGGTCGCCGCTCGAAGCTATTCTTGACAAGAGTAGTGTCGCTGCCCGGTATCTGGAAAAGAAAGCTGGGTTTGATCCACGAATGTTTTTACGCGTTCGCGAGGCGTTGCGAGCGGCACAACCAACGGTGCTTCACACACATGTACACGTTCTGCGGTATGTACTGCCGCACCTATTCTTCAATAAGCCCTCCGTGGCTGTGCATACTGTACACAACCTCGCGGAACGGGAAGTGGAACCGCGAGCGCAATGGCTGCAGGGGCTGGCCTTCCGATCGGGCGTGATTCCGATTTCGGTTGCTCAGGAAGTAGCCGTAAGTCTCCATCGCCGCTACCAGATCGGCGATAGCCCTGTGATTCCGAACTGCATTCCGGTGCGTCGCTATCAGCTTTCATTAGAACAGCGGGAAGTTTGGCGCCGTGGCGCGGGAATACAAACTAGCGATATCGTATTCACTTGCGTTGCTTTATTCCGCGAACAAAAGAATCACCCGCGCTTACTTGAGGCTTTTCGGGCGGGTGTAGGGCGCAATCCGAGCGCAAAGCTGTTGCTGGTTGGAAGGGGCCCGACCGAACTCTCGGCCGAGCGATTGGCGGAAAGCTATGGGTTAGGCGATCAAATTCGATTTCTTGGCATGCGGGATGATGTTCCGGAGATCTTAGGCGCCTCCGACGTTTTCGTACTTTCTTCGGACTACGAAGGCAATCCGTTGGCTGTAATGGAAGCTATGGCTGCTGGCCTTCCGGTCGTGAGTACCAATGTCGGAGGCGTGCCGGAACTTGTCACTGACGGGCGCGACGGCTTCCTGGTTGATCCGGCAGATGAGGTCGGTTTCAGGGAGAGCTTGCAGCTTTTGCTAAATAGACCCGATCTGCGAAAACGCATGGGCTTATCGGCTGCCCGCACCGCCGAAGCGAAATTCGACTTGCGGGTAATGATCCAGGCCTATGAGAACCTCTACCAATCGCTGTGTGATGCCAGGCTCGAATCGCCGACACTAGCTCGTTCTGCATAGCTTGCGCCGCAGTTGGCGCTTGGCCAATATTTTTGTTAATCAGGTACGTCTATGGCAACTGTCCAATCCCGATCAAATTATCTCGTCCGATTCGATGACATCTGTCCGACCGCGGCGTGGGACCAGTGGTCTCTGATCGAAGACGCCCTGGTTGCTGAAGACATCCGACCGATAATGGCGGTCATTCCGGATAATAAGGATGTCTCTTTGCATCGCGGACCGGCTGATCCGCAATTTTGGGACAGGGTGCGGCGATGGCAAAAAATGGGTTGGACGATCGGGTTACACGGCTACCAGCACCTCTATGTATCGAAATCGAGTGGAATTGTCGGCCTGAATCGGTATAGCGAGTTTGCCGGTCTCAGTTTCGACCATCAATTTGAGAAACTGGACGCAGCTTTCAGGATTTTCGAGCAGGAAGATGTCCGGCCGGATATTTGGGTTGCCCCGGCGCACACATTTGACGAAAATACGCTCCGCGCATTGAAGTGCTTGCGCCTCCAGGTAATTAGCGATGGTTTCCAATCCCGGCCACACACGGATCGCGAAGGGTTTTTTTGGATTCCGCAGCAACTCGGAGACTTCCGCTTCATGCCCTTTGGAGTCTGGACCATTTGTATCCACGACGAGGATGCAAACTATAACAATGTTCAAGTGCTCCGTCACAAGATTGAAAAATTTCGTAAGTATATTATTGATGTTCCCGAGGTTGTGTCGCGATACTCGGGCCAACACACCAGCACGTTCAGTGAGACTTTTGGCTTAGCCTTGCGCTGGGCGAAGGTCATGAAGTCTGCCAAACCATGCTTGAGTCGTTAGAAAATCTGTTAGTCTGTCCGAACTGCAAGTCGCGGCTGAGGAAAGAGAACGTCACCTATTCTTGCGTGGAGCCAAGCTGTTCCGCGACTTATCCGATCGTGGATGGCATACCGGTATTGATCGACGACAGAGTCAGCACTTTCCAGCAATCGGCTTACCGCACGGCGCGCAACGGGACAACGCGCCGCGGAACTTCAATTCGCAAGAAAATACGCGCGGTTACGCCGAGGATCTCCGCGAATCTCGTGGCCAGGAAGAACTTTGCTGAGTTCGGGAGATTGTTGCTTCAGCAGTCCGAGCGGCCGCGAGTGCTTGTCGTCGGCGGAGCGGAAATCGGAGCTGGATTACGCGAATTGCTGGAAAATCGGCAGATTGAGTTTATTGAGACGGACGTCGCAATCGGATCAAGGACAGGACTAATTTGCGATGCCAGCTATCTACCTTTCGCGGACGAATCGGTAGATGGCCTGATAGTCCAGGCAGTTCTTGAGTACGTTCCCGATCCTGCGCTGTGCGTTGCGGAAGTCCACCGCGTGTTGAAGGCGAATGGAATTGTGTATTCCGAGATGCCGTTCATGCAGGACGTGCATGGAGGCAGGTACGACTTCACGCGGCTGACGCTTTTGGGGCATCGGCGCCTCTTCCGGCGATTTGGCGAGATTTCTAGCGGCGCTTGTGCCGGGCCGGCTACGGCTCTAGCCTGGTCAATACAGCATTTTTGCTTGTCTCTTGTTTCCGTTCCGTTGCGGGACCCGGTCAAAGTTGTAATGGGAAGCACCCTCTTCTGGTTGAAGTATTTCGATTGCGTTTTGGCTCAAACGCCCGCTGGCTTGGACGCAGCTACGGGAACATACTTGCTGGCGAGGAAAAGCCAGACTGTGCTCGAAGATCGAGAATTAATTGCTGGCTACCGCGGGGCAGTACCGAAATCAGGCGTTGTCTAGATGCCGAACGCGGTCAACCAAGTAACTGGCTCGACTAGGGGAGCTTTTGTCGTGTCTCTCGATTTTGAGCTGCACTGGGGTGTTCGCGACCACGTGACGCCGCAGTCATCTTACTGGGGCAACTTATGGGGTGCCCGGGAAGCGATACCCCAGATACTATCTGTTTTTCAAGAATTCGATATCGCCGCAACCTGGGCCACGGTTGGACTTTTATTTGCAAAATCGAAAACCGAGCTTTCGCAGTTCATCCCAACGGTTAAGCCCGGCTATCGAAACACTCGTCTTGATCCCTATCACGAGATATGCGGCGAGAATGAGACCGAGGATCCGCTACATTACGCGTCGAATGTAATTGCTCTGATCCAGCGCACTCCAAAGCAAGAGATCGGGTGTCACACCTTCTCTCATTACTATTGTTTGGAGATGGGGCAAACGACGCAGGCTTTTGAAGCTGATCTCAAGAGCGCAGTATCACTAGCGGAACGGCGTGGACTCCGCTTAGAATCAATCGTGTTTCCCAGGAATCAAGTGAACCGCGACTATCTTGCTCTGCTGCCAGAGTTCGGGTTTACGAACTATCGTGGTGTGGAACGGGGTTGGGCGTTTGAGCCTGAGCCTTCCCGTCAAAAGGCCGGTTTCAAGCGCGCCGCAAGGTTAGCAGACCAATATGTCCCGATATGCGGAAAGAATTTGGGCAAATGGAATGAGATGCAAGAATCGGATGATCTTTGTAACGTCCGAGGCAGCATGTTTCTCCGACCTTTTTCGCCTCGCCTAAAAGCATTGGATAGCATTCGCTTCCGCCGGATCGCAGCTTGTATTCGCGAAGCAGCAATCTCCGGTCTGGTATTTCATCTTTGGTGGCATCCCCATAATTTCGGCAGGCACACGGAAGAGAATCTCCAATTTCTCCGATCCATTCTTGCGGTTGCTGCTGAATGCCGAGAAAAGTATGGATTGCGGTCTCTTTCTATGTCGGAAGCCGCCGCCGAGGCGAATGCGCTCCGATCACGCGCTGCGATCGATTCCGCGGCAATGCCTGTTCTCGCTTAACTCACTTCGTTTACTACTCTCAGTCCCGACCAATTATTTACAGAGCACAGTGCTCACCCAAGGCAATGATCAGGGTTACCCACATCATCACGGGACTCGCCGCTGACGGAGCGGAACGCATGCTCAGCAATCTCGTCACGCAGATGGATCGCGGTCGATTTCACAATGAGGTGATCTCACTCACGAACCTTGGCGATCTCGGCGGCGCCTTACGGGCGCAGGGTATTGAGGTTCGGGCTGCCGGCCTAACAAAGAATCCAATGGCTGTCATCTCATTTTGGCGGCTGGCCAAATTGCTGCGAGAATCAACACCGGACGTGCTGCAGACCTGGATGTACCACGCGGATTTGGTAGGGGGGCTGATCGCCCAGAGCGTGGGCGTCCGGCGAGTCGTTTGGGGCATTCATCACGCGAGCCTCGATCTTAGTTCGAACAAGCTACTTACTGTTGCAGTGGCTAGGATCTGCGCAATGTTGTCTCCAATTGTGCCGACGCGAATTGTTTGTTGTTCCGAGGCATCGCGGGCAGCTCACGCAAGATTTGGATATCGCAACGGCAAAACCGAATTCATCCCCAACGGCTTCGATACCGAGAGATTCAAGCCCAGGCCCCAAGCACGCGACATGCTGCGGCTCGAATTGGGTGTGACTGACGAAGAAGTGCTGGTTGGAATGGCTGGGCGCTATCACGCGCATAAGGATCACGGAAATTTTATCCGGGCGGCGATGCTCGTTGCGAACGAGCACCCGAATGCTGTGTTCGCCCTATGTGGGAGAGACGTGACTTGCCAGAACCCTCTACTGATGGAGTCCATCCACAGCGCTGGCCTTAAGCGTCAAGTCCGCTTGCTGGGTCCGCGCGACGATGTGGAAAATTTCTTTGCGGGAATCGATATCGCGGTTTCTTCTTCACAGACCGAGGCTTTTCCCCTTGCCGTAGGGGAGGCCATGGCGACAGGCACACCTTGTGTAGTGACGGATGTGGGCGATTCTGCCTTTCTCGTGGGAGAAACAGGACGGGTGGTGCCCGCCCGTGATGCCTACGCGCTCGCCCGATCCATTAGCGATCTGATCAAATGCGGGCCGATCCGGCGGCACCTTCTGGGTGCGGCAGCCCGCACTCGAATCGAGGAATTATTTAGTTTAACCGCTATTGTTGAGCGATACCAAGACCTTTACATGCGCATCGCGGCCAACTAGCTGCCTTACTTTTATGCGCTCGACTGCCGCTCAACCGCCCCACAGCTTCTATCTCTTTTAGACCGGTCTCAACTTCTTGGATTTTTTTGGTAGGCTCTGGAGCCCCTGTGAATACCCCACAACGATTGTTATTCGTCGACAACTCACTTGATTCTTTTTACGCGTACCGAATGCCCTTGGCAAGAGCTGCCAGGCAGGCAGGGTTCGACGTGCATGTCGCCGCACCTCCAGGCCGGCGCGAAGCGACAATTCTTGCCGAAGGCCTCACTGTTCATGCGCTACCGATGACGCGAAGCGGCATGAACCCGTACCAAGAGGCGAGTTGTGTTCGACACCTGTACCGGCTGTATCGGACTGTCAAACCGGACTTGATCCATCATTTACGGCTAAAGCCTGTTCTCTACGGGGGAATTGCAGCCTATGCGGCAAGAGTTCCAGCGGAAGTCAGCATGCCGACCGGCTTGGGTCATGTTTTCACGGCCGAAACCACCAAAGCCCGATTGATGCGGAAGGTCACGTTATGGGGATGCAAAGTTGCCTTTCGCCATCAGAACGTAAGGGTCATTTTCCAAAACCCGGACGACATGGAAGTTTTTCTCCATGCCAAAACGTTAGGCAAGGACCGCTGTGCGCTGATTCGCGGATCCGGAGTTGACATTTCCGAATTCGTTGTAACCCCCGAGCCACAAGATCAGCCCGTGGTGGTGCTCGCTGCGCGGATGTTACGAGATAAGGGAATTGTCGAGTTTGTCGAGGCGGCGCGGATCTTGCGGCAGCAAGGTAGCCGGGCGAGGTTTGTGCTGGTAGGCGACACGGATCCAGGCAACCCGACGGCGATCTCCGCCGCAGAACTCAAAGAATGGCAGGAGCACGGGTTAATCGAGTGGTGGGGTTTCCAGGAAGACATGCGCCCGATCTTCGTCGACGCGAACATCGTCTGCTTACCTTCTTACCGCGAAGGCGTGCCAAAGGTACTGATTGAGGCAGCCGCGGCGGGGCGCGCGATCGTAGCCACCGACGTGCCCGGCTGCCGCGAGATTGTCCGGCATGGCCAAAATGGGCTCCTCGTGCCTGTTAAAAATGCAAGCGCTTTGGCGGACGCTCTATCCTTTCTGCTCGATAATGCCCACCTAAGAGCCCGCATGGGAAGAAAGGGCAGACATCTGGCAGTGGCGGATTTTTCAATGGATCGAGTAATCACGGAAACGATTGAAATTTATCGCAATGTCCTTTCGCGTACCAGCAGGGCCGGACGAGGGCGCAGGAAGGCGCCGCGGGGAAAGAGAATCCTTGATGTAACCATCTCCGGCCTGGGACTGCTGCTCGCCTCGCCTCTGCTCGCATCCATTGCGGTTGCCATCAAAGTCAGTTCGCGAGGTCCGGTCCTCTATGGCGGGGTGCGGGCCGGTTTAAACAATGTGCCGTTCCGTATGTGGAAATTCCGCTCGATGGTGCAGCATGCAGAGACTCTCGGCGGCTCGGCAACCGCAAAGGACGACGCAAGGATCACCGCAGTCGGCCATTTCCTACGGCGCTACAAGTTAGACGAACTACCACAACTAATCAACGTATTGAAGGGCGAAATGAGCTTGGTGGGTCCTCGGCCAGAAGTTCAGAAGTACATTGATTTACTAAGTGGCGAAGAGCGGGTAATTCTCGAGGTTCAACCCGGAATTACCGACTGGGCGTCGATATGGAATGCGAACGAGGGTGACGCACTCGAAGGAAGCCCGGATCCAGAGGCGACCTATGAAGAATTGATCCGCCCGGCAAAAATCGCGCTACAGGTGAAATATGCGCAGGAGCAATCGATGAGCACCGACTGTCGAATTCTCTTCCACACTCTTCTAAAACTTTTGAACCCTCTCTGGATACCCCGGGAGCTATCCGGTATCAAACCCGTTGCACGTTATAAGGACCTAGCCAAATATGAAACTCAACGATAATTCCCATGTTTCCAACACACCTGCCCACTTCGGCGGGAGCCCTGCCTTCGCCGAGCGTTTTCGATTCATCGCGCCCACTCTGCCGGACCTGGAGAAAGTGATCCAGAACTACCGTCAAGCTTTCGAGAGCGGTTTGATTACGAACGCAAAGTGCGTAGCTCAATTCGAAGAGCGCGCGGCCGAATATTTGGGCGCAAGACATTGCGTTGCGGTCTCGAGTTGCACGAGCGGACTGATGCTAGTGATGCGGGCGCTCGGTTTGACGGGCGAGGTGATTGTCCCAAGTTTCACTTTTTTTGCGACGGGACATGCGATTCGGTGGAATTCATTGCTGCCTGTGCTCGCAGATTGCGATCGAAGGACCTGGAACGTCGATATCGCGGATATCGAATCCAAGATTACGCCGCGGACTTCGGCCATTCTGGCCGTGCACATGTATGGCAATCCGAGCGATGCGCGAGGACTCGAACGCCTGGCGGCACGCCATGGATTGAAGCTGATTTTCGATGCCGCGCATGCATTTGGAAGCAAGTACCGCGGCATACCCGCCGGCCGATTTGGGGACGCCGAAGTGTTTTCCCTTTCGCCGACAAAGCTGCTGGTGGCAGGCGAGGGTGGACTCGTTGCAACGAACGACGCACTTCTGGCACAAGCTCTACGAGTGATGCGCAATTACGGCGACAACGGCAGCTATGATCCGGAATGGATCGGCATGAACGCGCGGATGTCCGAGTTTAATGCGGCTCTGGGGTTGACGGGGCTGCCGCTCTTAGAAACCAAGGTGACGCGGAGAAACGAAGTGGCACGGCTCTACACCGAGCGCTTGACCGAACTGCCCGGCCTGCGTTTCCAAGCCGTTCATCCGGAGGATGTCCATACATTTAAGGACTACTCGATTCATGTGACACCGGAGGAGTTCGGCCTGGACCGGAACGAACTTGCCGCCGCATTGCTTGCCGACAATATTGAGACGAAGAAATACTTCTATCCGCCGCTACACAAACAGACTCTATATAAGCAGTTCAAAACGGTGGATCTGCCGGCGACCGACTTTGTCGCGGATAATATCCTCAGCCTGCCAATTTACGAAGCTCTTTCGAACGAAACGATCGAGAGAGTGGCTGAGAGCATCCATCGTATTCACCACTTTTATCCAGCTTTTCGTAGCCAATCCGTACGTGTGAGGGAATCCCATGTTTCAGCCATCGCATAAATCAACGGCGCCGCCTGCCGTATCGAAAATTCTAGCCGATTTCCTTGTCGTACATACGAGTCTGGTATTCGCCTTGGTGGCGTCCTGGATCCGCAGTACACGAACTGCTGACGACACGGTCCTGATGCTTGAGGCCAGAGCGGCCGTATCGCAATATCTTCATCTTTTCCTGCCGCTCTCGCTAATTTTTCCGGCAGCATTCCTTCTTAGCGGTATGTACAAGAGCCATGCGGAGTGGCCTCTCGGGCGCCGGGTCATGGTTTTGCTGCGAGGTGTAGCGTTGGGTCTGATTGTGTTCATTCCGGTGTCGCTGTTCTTTCTGCCCGAAAGCAGTCTTGGTTCAAGAAGTTTGATCCTCTTCTGCGCCACGCTAGCCGGATTGCTCTTTTCCGCGCGCTTGGGCGAGTGGGCGCTCCTGAGCAGTTCAGTGCCTGGTGAGACTAAGAAAGAAAATTTGAGTACGGAGGACCGTCCGGTGCTAGTTATTGGCGGGGCAGGGTACATCGGCTGCGCGCTGGTAGAGAAATTACTGCAATCCGGCCGCCGAGTGCGAGTGCTCGATAGTCTCGTGTACGGTGATGGCGCTCTTCGGGATGTGATCAATCATCCTCGTCTCGAGCTGATGATCGGAGACTGCCGGAACCTGCAGAGCGTGATCCGCGCAGTTGACGGAGTCGAGTCGATCGTTCATCTGGCCGCAATCGTGGGTGACCCGGCCTGTGCGCAGGACCATGAAACCGCTCTGCAAGTAAATTACGCGGCCACCCGGCTACTGGTTGAGGTCGCGAAGGGCCATGGTATCCAGCGATTTGTATTCGCCTCGAGCTGCAGTGTTTACGGAGCTTCGGAGGACTTGCTGACGGAGGACTCCCCCATAAACCCGATATCGCTGTACGCCCGTACCAAGGTTGATTCTGAAATCGCTTTACTCAAGGCTTCCGATCGCTCTTTCCGTCCGACGATCTTACGGCTGGCGACGGTATTTGGACTTTCTGCGCGGCCGCGCTTCGACTTGGTCGTGAATCTTCTTACTGCAAAGGCATGCCAAGGGCATCCGATTACGGTTTTCAATGGTGAGCAGTGGAGGCCTTTTATTCACGTTACAGACGTGGCCGACGGTCTCTTAAAGGTTCTTGCGGCGCCCCTGGAGCGAGTAGGCGGCATGGTCTTTAACCTGGGTGACGCACGCTTGAACTACACACTCGCTGATGCAGCCAAAATGATTTTGGCCGCATTTCCGCAAGCAACGATCGAACACTCCGCGGCGACTGATAAGCGTAATTACCGCGTGTCCTTCGCCAAGATACAAGCTGCAATCGGATTTAATTGCACAAAAACACTGTCTTGCGGGATTCAAGAGATCCGAGCTGCTTTTGCGGAGGGAAGAATTCTAGACTATACGAGCTATCAATACAATAATCAGAAGTTCCTTGAAGTAGCCGGTAGTCCGATTAACCAAGAGGAGGACGACGAAAATGTGATGGCAGCATTTTCCCAACCGAAAGCACTGGCGCGCGCAATGACGGCCGCGTCATAGAGAACCGCTGGTCGGACGGATAAGCGAAGTAATCATCGGGAAGCGGTAAGCATAATCAGTATCGAGATAACTTAGCTGTTTCAACTCGGCCGGAACCACCTTGCTATCGCTATTTAGAATGTACAGAGGGCGCCGTTTCTTTGCGGCAACGAATCTTTTCTGGTTTAACAGCTTGAGAAGGTCCTTCTGCAGGCGTGAGGACACAATGGAAATCATCCAGCCCCGTTCCGATTGGACATGCTGGATCACGCGGGTCAGGGCCAAGTCGGCTTCCTCAGGAGCTTGGCGCTCACCGATTACGGCAATACGCCAAAATGCGGTGCTATTCGCCAAACGCCAATAAAAGACCGCCGCGCGCGGAGTGGAGTCGCCAGGCACAGTGCAAACGCCGGATATCAGGACGGGGCAGTTCATTAGCTGCCAATTGATATAGCTACGAGCGTAGCGGGAATGTGGGTCTTCCGTTTGGGCGGCCTCAAGTAGCGGCTCGATATTCGAGGTCAAGACTGAAGAGAGGCGCGCCTTTGAAGCGGGGATTCCAGGCCCGATTCTCTGCAGAGGTACATCGTCGATAAATGGAATCTTAGGAATAGAACAGAGGCGTGCAGTGCGCGCCATGGCCCGAATCACACCTCCTATCCGTAATGGTCTATGAAGTTCAATTCCAGCATCCGGCACAACGGTTTGAGAAAGCCGAGGAAGAATAGCTTGGGTGATCTCACTACCGCCGAAAGAATAGAGCCGGCCATAATTGGCGAGACTTTGCTGTAGCAACATAAGTCCTACAGGACCACCTATGCCAGGATCGCGATACCAGTCACAGCTCCAAGCGCTTTCGATGAGCGTACCTTGATCCGAGACTTGAAACGGAATTAAGCCCATGAATGCCACCATGCGATCGGCCTGCATGCACGCATACCCTCGCTCGCGTCCACGGCTGGGCGCCGGATCAAAATATTTCCATTCAACAATTTGTTCTGTATCGTATCCTTGACCAACGAGATATGCTTTTACAGCCGCTGCAGGTAAGGCGCTTACCGGCTTGATTCGGATCGGATCCACAGAATCAGTGTAAGTGACGCGATGCGGCGGGACCAATGCCAACGGCAGTTCTAAATGTATTTACTAGCGGAAACCGCACGGCGACCGTTATCGGTCTGCATGAATTAGAACCCATCAAAGATTACGAGACCATTTAAATTAGGATTCTTGGAGTAATGCCAAATAATTCTCGGATGTACGTCGGCAGATTGTTTCTGCTGAGCGCGATTTGTGTGTTTCCAGGACGGAACGGAACGGCAGTTGAGCGAACGGCAGTCAGCCTGGCGAGTTTTGGAACAGCAGGAGGCAAGGACGATACTGCATTAATCCAAAAAGCCCTGAACGCTTGCAGCGCTCAAGGCAAAGCGCTTCTCATTCCCGCAATGAACAGACCCTATCGAGTGGGGCCGCTTCGGATTCCCAGGGGATCTCACGTGACTTTCGAATCAGGCGTTGTGCTACAAACAGTGCCGGGTTTTCGAGAGCTGCAAAAGCTGATCAACATCGTGGATGTGCGCGATGTGGAGCTTTCCGGTTACGGCGCGGTATTGCGCATGAACAAGCCGGAATACAAGACCGGCGAATACCGCCATTGCGTCTTCATCTCGGGATCTACGAACGTCGTGATAACGGGCTTGACCTGCGCCGACGCCGGCGGAGACGGATTCTATATCAGCGGAAGCGAGAAGAAGCCTTTCAGCGAGAACGTGACGATCACAGGTGTGAAAGCGGTTGGAAGCAAAAGAGTGGGCCTCACGGTGATCTCAGCGCGGAATCTGGCGGTGAGAAAGAGTTTGTTCACGCATACAAGCGGCGTACTTCCGCAAGATGGAATCGATATCGAACCGGGATCGGCGAATGATCGACTGGAAAGCATACGGATCGAGGACAACGTCACGGAAGCGAACGCGGGTGACGGGATACGCATCGCGCTCAGTAAGCTTAGAGAAAAGAGCGTGCCTGTTGCGTTGACTATCAGTCGACACCGCGATAAAGCTCCCGGGAAAAGTAGCCTGTTCGCCGCCAATGGGACGAACGGGGCAAAGGGTGCGCACGGGGTAGTCCTGCTCGATCGTTTTTCTAGCGAGAATGCGAACCTGTACGGAATAGTTTTCTCTTTCTGGAACAGCTCCGGACCCACTGTCACGGTTCGGGACGCAAGCATACTGAATGCAAATCAGGGTCATGCCACGGATGACAATACGGCGATCGGCATAATTCGGGGCGGAGGAGGTTTAGGGACTCTTGGCAACATCAAATTCCAACGAGTCTCCGTTCGTGATACCGGGAAAAACCCGGCGATTGACCACTATTACACATTCGTGGATTATTCGCGCCAGGGATTCTATAAGGTGCTATTCAGCGAGCCCGGCGTCCTAAGCGGCGCCCGGCACGAACATCCGCTTGGGCTTTTTCAAGGACAGCCGGTTGAGGCAATTGAAGCGTCGGACGACAGCCATTTAGCCGAGCTCTGGCGGCGCGCGGAAGCTATCGAAACGCTCAAACAAAAGGCCTCGCGCCTAGTCTCTTCGAAATAGCACGCGATTGGACGGCAACAAAGAAACAGATCGAAAGAGGATTGATTAATGTCCGCTTTAAGCTTCAAAATTCCGGCGGAGGAGTCCGCATCTTCGTTGAAATTCGGAGGATTGCAAGTATTTGCGACCAGCCCGCAGTCACTCGATTTCGATAGCGATTCGTATCTGAAAAGGGTCGTGGATGTCGCGCGATGGAGTGAAAATGCAGGATGCACGGGCACGCTTGTATACACAGACAACTCCATTGTTGATCCATGGCTGGTAGCGCAGACGATTATTGCAAACACCCGGTCACTCAGCCCCCTTGTCGCTGTGCAACCGCTCTATATGCACCCATATACGGTGGCAAAGATGGTTACTTCATTCGCTTTTCTTTACGGAAGGCGCGTGTATCTGAACATGGTTGCGGGCGGCTTCAAGAACGATCTGGTGGCATTCAATGATCAAACACCGCACGATCGCAGATACGACCGTCTAGTTGAGTACACCAGTATCATCAAACAGCTGCTCGAGAGCAGCTTGCCCACAAGCTTTAATGGCGAGTTTTACAAAATCGACAAACTGGCCCTTAAGCCCTCTCTGCCGCCGGAACTCAGACCAGGTATTTTCATTTCAGGATCGTCTCCCGCGGGTATGGCAGCCGCGACTGCGGTAGGAGCGACGGCGATCAAATACCCCGAACCGCCTGACGAGTGTAAGCCTGCAAGTCCATCCAGCACGATGGCGTCCGGTGTTCGGGTGGGCATCATCGCTCGCGAACAGGATGATGAAGCGTGGACGACGGCGCATCACCGGTTTCCATCAGACCGTAAAGGTCAAATAGCGCATCAACTGGCGATGCGAGTATCAGATTCCTCCTGGCACAAGCAACTGTCCGAGCGGGAGGAAATTAGCTCCGCGCAGGACGCCTACTGGCTTGGGCCGTTTCAAAATTCCAAGTCGAACTGTCCTTACCTGGTTGGCAACTACGATCGAGTCGCCCGAGAGCTGAGGCGCTATGTCGCTTCCGGGTACCAGACGTTCATTCTCGATATTCCGCCAACTGAAGACGAGTTGGATCACATTCAGAAAGTTTTTGAGCGAGCGACAGAGCAGAGCGCATAAGCGGCATGAAGGTAGATTTACTCCAAGAATACGCGGATCGGCAGGCCGCGTCTTCACCTGCCGCCACCGCGCTCGTGTCGAGCGCCGGATCCGTTACATATGGCGAGCTTGCGGCGCAGTCAAACCAACTAGCTCGCTTACTTCAGGCGGCGGGCTGTCGCCAGGGAGATCGTATCGGGATCTTACTCCCTAAGTCCATCGAAGCGATCCTCAGCATGTTAGCGATCCTGAAAGCCGGATGTATCTATGTGCCCATGGATACGAGCAGCCCTTACAGCCGGCTTCAGATGGTACTCGAGTCTTCAGGAAGCAGGTTTCTATTGGCTGCCGGTTCTTCAGCGGAGCTAGTTAAAAAACTGAATCCAGACTTCAACAACGGTTTTATCCGTGTCGGTTGGCTCGATGCGGCGCCACCCCCAGACGAGATAAGGGTCGAATTCTCAAAGCCAGATCTTTCCAGTATGTCTTCATCGCCGCCGGCCTGCAGCAATAACGGCTCCGATGTTGCCCACCTCCTATTCACATCCGGGTCCACAGGAAGGCCGAAAGGCGTGATGATCACGCATACCAATGTACGGCACTACGTGGATTGGGCGATCCGGTACTTCGGCTATACATCGTCTGATCGCGTTTCCGGTCATCCACCCTTGCACTTTGACCTTTCGACTATGGATATTTACTGCGCCCTCGGATCCGGCGCGCAGCTCCATCTCGTCCCTCCACACCTCAGCTTGCTGCCTCATAAGATCGCGGATTTTATCCGCGAGCGAGAGCTGACACAGTGGTTTTCGGTACCGTCGCTGCTCGCCTATATGGCGAAATTCGACGTGGTTCGTCAAAATGACTTTCCTTCCCTCCGTCGTCTCCTGTGGTGCGGGGAGCGCTTCCCGACGCCGGAACTTATTTACTGGATGAAACGGCTTCCTCGGGTCGCGTTCACGAACTTGTACGGGCCGACCGAGACGACCATCGCAAGCAGCTATTATCGGGTGCCGGCGTGTCCCGAGCACGGCGAGATTCCGATTCCCATCGGCACGGCATGCGGCGGGGAACGGCTGTTGGTTCTGGACGAGAGCTTAAAAGAAGTCGCTGCCGGGGAAATTGGAGATTTGTACATCGGTGGATGCGGCCTCAGTCCCGGGTATTGGAATGATCCGGAGAAGACCAAGGCGGCTTTTATTGAGGAGCCTTTCGGGCCGGGATCCGAGCGAATCTACAAGACAGGAGACCTCGCCAGCGTCGGGCGCGACGGGCTGGTCTACCTGCATGGCCGCATTGATTCGCAGATCAAGAGCCGCGGCTATCGAATTGAACTCGGCGAGATCGAGACAGTCTTACATACAACGGACGGCATTCGCGAGGCCGCTGTCGTCGCGATCAACAGTGACGCCTTCGAAGGCGCGACGATCTGCTGTGCGTTCGTGCCCCAGACGGGTGTTGAGCTTGAGGCGCCCACATTGCGCCAGAAATTATCGCAAAAGCTGCCGCAGTACATGATTCCAACACGCTGGGCTTGTATGGATGGGCTGCCGCTTAACGGCAACGGAAAAGTCGATAGGCCGCAACTCAGGCAGCAATTCCAGCAGATTAATGAGGCTGCTTTGCCAGCTTTGCCGAAAGGAGCTTCGCAACATGTCAGATTGCGTCCATGAAATTCAAATGATCTTCTCTCAGGTGATGATGCGAGAACCCGTATCGCCAACTACAGATTTACTCGAAACCGGATTGCTCGATTCCATGGGCATGGTGGAGTTGTTGTTCAACTTAGAGCAACGCTTTGGATTCAGCCCAAATTTTGCGGCGCTGGATCTCGAAAACTTCCGCTCTATTGAAAAGATCGCCGAAATGATTGTCACGTCCGATGTAAATTCGATGGCACAAGGAGCATCAACTTGAACATTATCGGAATCAGCGGGCTCGACCAATCCGTCCCGTTCAAAAAAGAGCAGTGGCCCGATCTCAGCGAGCGGGAGCAACGTATTTCACAGGGGCACGATTCCGCCGCAGCTTTGATTGTTAATGGTTGCTGTCTGGCCGCGGCGGCCGAAGAGCGATTCAGCCGCAAGAAGCACACTGGCGATTTTCCGATCAACGCCATTCAATACTGTTTGTCCGAAGGCGGCATTAAGCTCGACGATATTGATGAAATCGCCCATGGCTTTGATTACTCGCCGTATAAGGCGATTTATTCGCTGGATCTCATATCGGCGCGCCAGTATCAGCAGGTGTATTCACGCGAAGCCCTGCTCCGGTCCTTCAAAAAGCATTTTCCGGAGTTCCCGTCCGAACGGGTGAAACACGTAGATCATCACCTCGCCCATGCGGCCAGCGCCTACTACACCTCCGGGTGGGACGAATGCCTGGTCCTGGTCATTGACGGAATGGGAGAATTGGATAGCGTTTCTGTCTACGTAGCCCGCGATGGAAAACTGGACCGGATCCATCGTATTCCGGCCTTGGATTCGATAGGCATACTGTATTCGCTCGTCACGCTCCACCTCGGCTTTGACTTCAACGCCGACGAATACAAGATTATGGGACTAGCGCCGTATGGCGATCCCGCGCGGCATAGGAGTTTCTTCCGCCAGGTGGTCACGGACCAAGAGAATGGTTGGCTCCGGATCCCGATTCTTCGATTGAACAAGACGCGAAAGGACCAGGAGAACTATCGCGCGACACGAGCGTTTCTCAACAAGAGTCTGATACAGGAGAGGCATCCCGACAACGAGATCGAGGACAATCATCGGGACGTTGCCGCAGCACTACAGGAAGCACTCGAAGATGCGCTGCTGTATCTTTGCCGTTATTTCGGCGAGCGGACGGGTCTTCGAAAGTTAGCGCTCGCTGGAGGTGTGGCTTTGAATTGCACTGCCAACGGAAAGATTATGCGCTGCGGGCACTTCGATGAAATCTATATTCAGCCCGCCGCTGGGGATGATGGCACAGCTCTTGGCGCTGGTTTGCATCGCTCTGCCTTAGCCGGTGAGGTGGTAAATGAACGGCAGAAAGTTCCCTTCTTGGGACCCCAATACTCGAACTCAGAGATCGAAAGCGCCCTCCAGCGATTCGAAAAAGATATCGACGTCGTGCGGTCCGACAGCTTTGAAGATACTTGCGAGAAGGCCGCCCAACTCATTGCTGGCGGATTTGTGATCGCCTGGTACCGGGGCCGTATGGAATTTGGCCCCAGAGCTCTAGGGCACCGGAGTATTCTGGCGGACCCGGGCCGTCCTGAGATGCGCGATCGGATCAACGCTATGGTAAAGATGCGGGAAGCCTTCCGTCCATTTGCCCCGGCAATCGCAATCGAAGAAGTCGCTCAATGGTTCGAGGTGGAGAAAGGAACGGAACTGCCCTACATGATTACGATTGTGGACGTCCGGAACGAATACCGCTCCCACTTGCCGGCCATCACTCATGTTAATGGGACCGCCCGGTTACAAACGGTCTCGGCGAAGGACAACTGCGAATTTCACAGACTGCTATGCGCCGTTGGGCGAACGACTGGCCGGCAAATGGTCCTGAATACAAGTTTCAATGTGAAGGGCCAACCGATTGTGAACACCCCTCAGGAAGCGATCGAGACTTTCTTGCGAACGGGTATCGATTGGCTCTTTGTTGAGGATTATCTGATCAGTCGCAAGCAACGGCCAAGTTAGGCGCCGGTTCGTCGTCTAATTTATGCTGACGATCAAAAGGGCTGGATAAAAAGAAAGGCCGAAATCGAAGATTCCGGCCCTGTAAACAGTTGTTCCTGGAACAACCCAAATTAGGTGTTGCAACTAGGGGACATTGGACGAATTGACGCTCAGGCCATCGACAATCCCAAGCGAGTTTGTGGCCGGAATGCCGGAGAGAGAGCCGAAGTCCCCGATGTAGATGGCCCGGAGGCCGATATTAGAGTAATCCTCAATGGAGAAGTAATGCTGGAGCTTTCCGTTGTTGCCGGCGATGGCTGTTCCCGTGAAAGTCACGCCGCCCATCGGGTTGGGGGCTCCTCCTCCCCGTTTAACGCCAATGGCTGCTCCATCGTAAGTGCTGCCGGAGGAATTAGCGTTGGTAGCGCTGAGGTTCTGAAATTTAAGACTGGCCGAACCGGCGTCGTAATAGCTGGCTACGGCCGCGTATTCTCCGTCATTGGTTGAAGCGGAATTCTGGAACGTGACCGTGCCGGAGGCGCCTTGCACTCCACTGTCGTGTCCGTTGGTAACGAAGTAGCCGCTCCTGGTATTTCCCGATGTTGCGTGATTGGAGACGATAACCGAAACGGGAGTGCTCGAGGAGTTCAAATTGTCGATCGTAATCATGAAACCGTGGCCATGATTTCCCATCGATTTGTTGTTCGTAAATACAACATTTTGCAGCACATTAGATGGCACGTTTGGCTCGATATCGATGCCGGCTTCGGGGGCCGTGCCGTTCGTATTCGAAAATGTGCAGCTATCGATCAGAATGTTCTTTCCTGAAATCAGGCTGAAGCCCTGGCGGCGGTTGTTATCGAAGGTCGACTGGGACACAGTAATGTTCGAGCTAAAGCTCTGCCGCCCTTCGCCGATGTAAAGGCCATCGCCCCCGGAATTGTTGCAGGCAATGCCGGTGACCGTAACATTATTCGCTCCCACGATATTGAGACAGTGCCGATACTCGCCAGATGTATATTCGCTCTTTCGCATCTGGAAAATACTTTTCCCCGGGGTACCGGTGATGGAAACATTGCTGACGTCGCCGATCGTGATCATGCGTTGGGAACTGGAGTAGCCCGAAGTCGCCTGAATGGTCACGCCGGCATCCAGAAAGATCTTCGCATTGCTCGGAATGGTGAGCGGCTGAACGTTGTAGGTCTGCGCCGAGGCTGGGATTTCCAGTGTTTGGCCGCTGGCAGCGGTCGAATTAATGGCCGACTGTATGACACCAGTGTCATCGCCACCTCGACCAGCGGTTCCGAATGTGGAAAGAAGAACACTGTTTCCAGGAACCGGAGCCGGGGCGGGAGCAGGAGCAGGAGCAGGGGCAGGTGCTGGCGCGGGGGCAGGTGCTGGCGCCGGTGTTGGGGTGACGACAGGGCTCTGCACCGAGATCTTGTCGATTTCGGCTACCCAACTCCGATTCGTCCCCGTGAAGGTAATCGAATTGTTGCCGGCATTCAAAGCAAGGGAGACCGTTACCGTGGCAAGTTTGGTCCAAGACCCCGTAGGCGGGAAACTCACCGTCTGAAGGGTCTTCCCATTAGCGAGAATAGAGCCAGTCATGGAGCTGGACACGCCATTGTCGTAGGTAATAGTAACGGGATAGCTGCCAGGGCTGGCGGCGTAGATGCCGTTAAACTGCAGCGTGCCCCCGCCAGGACCTCCCAAATTCTGTACATTCTTGCCACCTGAACAGACCGAGCAGGATGCAATATCAGCAGTACCGCCGACAACGTTCGTTGAAGCTTCCGCTTCGTAAACGGTTTGGGATGACGCCGAAAATGCAGTCGACGTAATCGCTAAGGAGAAGAAAAGTGCGCCAATGGTCACTTTAGTCCCCGAGCATTTAATGGAGTAGTTAGATCTATTCACTGAACTCTCAAGAATTGATTTTGCTTATATTCGAATAAGCTATCATCAACATATCGTAAAAGTACTGAGAGTACTAGATCTAAGTTGTAAAATTTTGATGTGGTGAATAGGTTTTATACAAGAAGTTCAGCTTAGCTGCCCGTTATCAGCGAGTTAAGATTCTCGTGTAATCGCGAGAGAATGCAACCGCGCGGCGCGCGGCACTCGTTTACATCTGAAGTGCGGCGCGCGGCGGCGGTATTTTTCGAGCTAAGGCAAGGAAATGTAAGCTAGGGGATATTGAGCGGGTTGACGCTCACTCCATCGACAATCCCAAGTGAGTTTGTGGCCGGAATGCCGGAGAGAGAGCCGAAGTCCCCGATGTAGATGGCCCGGAGGCCGATATTAGAGTAATCCTCAATGGAGAAGTAATGCTGGAGCTTTCCGTTGTTTCCGGCGATGGCTGTTCCCGTGAAAGTCACGCCGCCCATCGGGTTGGGGGCTCCTCCTCCCCGTTTGACGCCAATGGCTGCTCCATCGTAAGTGCTGCCGGAGGAATTAGCGTTGGTAGCGCTGAGGTTCTGAAATTTAAGACTGGCCGAACCGGCGTCGTAATAGCTGGCTACGGCCGCGTATTCTCCGTCATTGGTTGAAGCGGAATTCTGGAACGTGACCGTGCCGGAGGCGCCTTGCACTCCACTGTCGTGTCCGTTGGTAACGAAGTAGCCGCTCCTGGTATTTCCCGATGTTGCGTGATTGGAGACGGTAACCGAAACGGGAGTGCTCGAGGAGTTCAAATTGTCGATCGTAATCATGAAACCGTGGCCATGATTTCCGATCGATTTGTTGTTCGTAAATACAACATTTTGCAGCACATTAGATGGCACGTTTGGCTCGATATCGATGCCGGCTTCGGGGGCCGTGCCGTTCGTATTCGAAAATGTGCAGCTATCGATCAGAATGTTCTTTCCTGAAATCAGGCTGAAGCCCTGGCGGCGGTTGTTATCGAAGGTCGACTGAGACACCGTAACATTCGAGCTAAAGCCCTGCCGCCCTTCGCCGATGTAAAGGCCATCGCCCCCGGAATTGTTGCAGGCAATGCCCGTGACCGTAACATTATTCGCTCCCACGATATTGAGACAATGCCGAAACTCGCCAGATGTATATTCGCTCTTTCGCATCTGGAAAGTGCTGCTCCCCGGGGTACCGGTGATGGAAACATTGCTGACGTCGGCTATCGTGATCATGCGTTGGGAACTGGAGTAGCCGGAAGTTGCCTGAATGGTCACGCCGGCATCGAGAAAGATCTTCGCATTGCTCGGAATGGTGAGCGGCTGAACGTTGTAGCTCTGCGCCGAGCCTGGGATTTCCAGTGTTTGGCCGCTGGCAGCGGTCGAATTAATGGCCGACTGTATGACACCAGTGTCATCGCCACCTTGACCAGCGGTTCCGAATGTGGAAAGAAGAACACTGTTTCCAGGAGCAAGGGCAGGAGCCGGAGAGGGGCAGGAGCTTGAGTTTGAGTCTGAGTTGCCGTCTGATTCGGAGCTGAAGCGGGCCCTTGTGCGGGTGCCTGGCCTGCATCAGGGCTTTGGACGGAGATTTGATCGATTTCGGGCAGCCAACTTCGATTCGCCCCAGTGAAGGTAATCGAGTTAGCACCCCCACTTAAAGGAAGAGAAACTGCCACGGTGCCAAGTTTGGTCCAAGACCCTGTGGACGGGAAGCTCACTGTTTGGATGGGCGCACCGTTAACGAGAACAGAGCCGGTCTGGGGATTCGACACAGCGTTGTCGTAGGTAATGGTGACGCGGTAACTGCCCGGGCTCGCGACGCTGACGCCGTTGAACTGCAGGGCGCCGCCCCCGGGACCCCCCAAGTTCTGTACATTTTTGCCACCTGAACAGACGGAGCAGGATGCAATATCAGCGCTGCCGCTGATCACGTTCGAGGGGGCTTCTGCTTCGTAATTGGTTTGCGCGAATGCCGTAAAGGCAGTGGACACGCTCATGAAGGAGAAGAAAAGCACACTTGCGGTGGTCTTCTTTCCGGACGATCGAATTGAATATTTGAGTCTTTTCACTAGTCTTCTCAAGATTGATTTTGCTTATAGCTCGATAAGCTCGTTCCACCATATCGCAAAAGGTTTCGCAATGCAGTACGTCAGCAAATTGAAAAAAGATAGGAAACAACCAAATGATCGAGCGATTTGCCATTTTCCTCCTTGGAATCAATTGCTTGCAGCCATAAGCAAGAGCAGATTCGTCTAGAAACTTTTTTAATAGCATCAAGATTTACTATCAGGGAACCGTAACTGTGGATACTGTTGTCTTTTTCGCTGCCGTGTCGCTTCTATTGAGCCTGGTCTTCACACCGGTCGTTCGAGATCTATTCAAGGCCTGCAATATCGTCGATCAACCGGATCAACTCAGGAAGACTCACCAGGGATCAATTCCGCGAGCCGGAGGATTGGCCATTTTGGTGTCCTATTTTGGGACAATCGGCCTGGCGCTCGTTGTGCTTCCCCAAGGTTCGCGGCTCATGTCGCATCGCGAGAATATGTTTCTAGGGTTGCTGCCGGCAATTGCGCTGGTTTTCCTGACGGGCCTGGTGGATGATATTCGCGGTCTACAACCGAAAACCAAACTGGTAGCGCAGATTCTCGCCGCCTCGTGGGCATGTTGGGACGGGGTTCGAATCACTGCGATCAATGATCATCCAGTTGCATCGTGGTGGGCGATTCCTTTGACTGTCTTTTGGCTTATTGCATGCACAAACGCGATTAATTTGATCGACGGCATGGACGGACTGGCTGCTGGCGTCGCATTGTTTGCTACTCTAGCGGCGCTTTCGGCTGCCATCGTTCAGGGGAATACTGGGTTGATCTTAGCCGCCGCGCCGCTAGCCGGTTGTCTGGTCGGTTTTCTCTGGTATAACTTCAATCCCGCATCAGTATTCCTCGGCGACAGTGGAAGTCTGACGATCGGGTTCTTATTGGGCTGCTTCGCAGTGATTTGGTGCCAAAAATCGGCCACTCTGATTGGCGTGGCAGCGCCTCTGATTGCACTGAGCGTCCCGCTTATGGACGTTAGTTTATCGGTGAGCAGACGTTTTATCAGCAACCGCTCCATATTCGCCGCCGATCGCGGACACATTCATCACCGCTTGCTCGCGAGAGGGTTGCCGCCCCGCCGCGCGGCATTGCTCCTGTATGGAGTATGTGGCGCAGCGAGTATTGTTGCGGTACTCCTCGGCTATGTAGGTCAACCATTTGGTATCGGGCTGATGACAGTGGCTGGCGCCTTGGCGTGTTTTGGCATCTGGCAATTAAGATACGTCGAATTTGAGATCGCAAGACAACTCTTTGTAAGCGGTCGGTTTCGAAGAGCTGTGGAAGAAGAAATGGGCATTCGCCGTCTACAGGAAGGATTGAATGCAGCCCAATCCCCGGAAGACTGCTGGGCGTTGATTTGCAACGTCAGTCGCGATATGCACTTTAATTCGGTAACTTTGCAGTCAGCGGCTGGCGTCTTCGAGCAAAGGTTTAATTCCGCGGAGGAGAATGATGTGTGTCAGTTCCGGCTGACGCTCGGTCCTGGTGTCAACCTTCTTTGGGAAAAGCGCTATCAGGATTGCCAGACCTTGGCGAGCGTTGCGTTTTTGCAGATACTTCGGGGTGCCTTACAGTCTAAGATGTCTTTGGCACCTGCGGACTCCGTTCTTGCGGAGCCACGCGGACTGGCCCGGGCTGCCGCTGCTTCAATGGGGCATACTGACTGAGAACCCGCTCTGGAGACTAGCCAAACGTATTGATTCGATCGGAACACGTAACGCCCGGCGCAGGATATTGCCCTCTTGGGATTCGACCGCCGAGGAACTTAGAAAAAAAATCATTACCTCAAAAATCACGTACGGGCTTATTGATGCATTGACGGCGGAAAGCGCCTTTCTCATCAACATCAATATTTGTCTTTAATTAGGAAGGGGAAGATCGGACTTGCACAGATCCGCTCAGATACTGACAGTTCTGCTAACTGTTCCCACGCTAGGTAGCGTTGTAGCACGAGCCTCGAACCAGACCTCAAACCGGGCCGTCAATCTCACAACTTTCGGCTCTGCGGGCCAAGGCAAAGATGACACCAGGGTTATTCAATGGGCGCTACTCGTGACTGCCCAGCGCCGTCAAGCACTTGAAATACCCGCATCGGCGCAACCGTATAATGTCAGGCCGCTTTTTATTCCCAATAACGCGGATGTAATTGTTGATGCGAACGTGACGATCCAAGCGACGTCCGGATATGCGGGAAAAGACCGATTGTTGAATATCGTTGACGTGAATAACGTCACAATCACAGGAATCCCTGGAAGTAGCGTATTCCGGATGATCAAGAGCGAGTACACCTCCAGCGAGTATCGGCACTGCCTCGAGATAGCAGGATCCAACAATATCACTATCTCCGGTATTGCGTGCAATGACTCAGGGGGCGACGGGCTCTATATCGGAGAGGGTGCGCAAGGCTATAGCTCAAATGTTGCCGTTTCGAACTCTTCCTTTGACAACAACCGCCGGCAGGGGTTTAGTCTCATTTCAGGCACTCACGTAAAGATCAGTAATTGTCAATTTACAAATACTAATGGCACCGCACCCGCCGCCGGTATTGATGTTGAACCGAATCTGGCTACTGACAGGCTAGAAGACATTCTAATCGAGAATAGTAGCTCGGTTGGTAATGCTGGGAACGGGCTGATGTTCTCACTTGGGAATCTGAGCTATACAAGCCAGCCGATTTCGATCACCGTGTCAAATCATACGTCGGAGAAAAACAAAGGGAGTGGTTTCTATGCCGCGAATGGGCGCGAGGACGGCACACCTGCGGCATCAGGAGCCGTTTTGGTGGCTAATTCCACTTCGAGGGGGGATAGCAAATATGGCGCCGTTGCATCGTACTGGGATGCAGGAGCGGCCTCATTGACATTTCAGAGCCTAAACGTGTTGAATGCGAATCAATCCAGAACCAATATTGACAACGCAGCAGTCGCTGTGATCCGCGGTGGGGGCGACCGCAACTACATGGGGAACGTTCATTTTATCGGCACATCCATCATTGACTCGGCGGGGAACACGGATGTTTATTTTACTGTGTGGGATTGGTCGCACGTAGGCATCAAGCAGGTCCGATTTATAGATTCGTCGCGGCTTGCTGGCGCCAAGCATAGCAACGGGCTATATCAAGGAAAACCAACAACGACTGTGAATACCGCCGACCATGAGGAGCCTGGGCTACCGGTTCCTAGAGGATTTGCAACCTCGGTGGAGCCCAAATGACATAGTAATAGTTCTGGTGCGAGCTGACTTGAAGTGATCCCAAATCTAACGTATTCTGTGAGACTGGCCTGATCTGCGGATTGCTCGATGGAAGCGCCATGAACTCAGTCTAGGTCCCATTCATAAAATCTGTGCGGCTTGCCCAACGTGTTTACTGGGCCTTGAGAAGAGGATGACAGTTTGCAGTATCCATTGAAATTTACCGTGTTCACGCCGACTTACAATCGCGCGGGCACGCTGCAGCGGCCGTACGAATCCCTATGCAGCCAGAGTTTCCGTGATTTCGAGTGGCTGGTTGTGGACGACGGTTCGAGCGATGAGACGCCAGAATTGATCGAAGTCTGGCGGCGGAAGTCCGACTTCCCGATACGATATCTACGCCAGACGAACCTGGGCAAGCCGGCGGCGTTCAACTCAGGCGTCAACCAAGCCTGCGGCGAGCTTTTTCTAACCCTTGACTCGGACGACAGTTGCGCCCCGAACGCGCTAGAGCGGCTCCTCTATCATTGGGACAGCATTCCCGTCGAAATCAAGCCGCAGTTTAGCGCGGTGACCGCCTTATGCCAGGACCAGCACGGGCGACTAATCGGTACTCCATACCCGAAAGACATCCTTGACTCCGATTCCATCGAGCTTAGCTACAAGTACAAGGTCAAGGGCGAGAAATTCGGTTTCCAGTGCACGGATATATTGAAGCAATTCCCTTTTCCAATCGATCCCGAACACAAGTTCATATCAGAAAGCGTGGTCTGGACGGCTATTTCGCGCAGGTACAAGACCCGTTTCGTGAACGAGACCCTGCGCACTTACTGGATCGATGACGGTGCCAGCGACCACTTGACCACGCTACGGCGGGAAGTAGTGTATGGCCGAGCTGCCTGCCACCGGATGGTTCTGAACGAGTTGATCGATTGGTTTCCCCGCGCCCCCCGGGAGTTACTGCAATCGGCTGTGAATTTCAGCCGGTACTCGTTCGACCAGGACATGGGGCCGGCGCGACAGTTCAACCAGATCAAGCCGCTAGCTGCGCGCCTGCTATTATTGGTCTCGCTGCCGCTCGGCTATGCGATCTCGCTACATGATCGCAAGCGCATCTAGCGATACGCAAGCCAGCGAAGCGTCTCTTTTCAAATAATCGTTTCGATCGAGATTCAGCGGTGATAGTCAGAAAAAATCCATATCAGCATCAGCTGCCGGGAGTCTCACGCCGTTTTTACTCTCCACTTGCGGCAAAAAGGGCCGCGAAGCCCGGCATTTCTTCGCGGGTCGCGTTCTCGTTTTTGTGGCTCTTTGTCTTCACAATGGCTTGGGAAAACATTGTGCTCATTCCGGGAATTGGGACGGTTGGAAGGCTGGTGGGTGTTTTAGCCTTCGGAGTTGGGCTTCTTGCCGTCGTGGACCATGGTCGTGCCAAAAATCTGACTGCGGCTCACCGGTGGCTTGCCCTGTTTGTGATATGGGGATGCTTTACGTGTCTTTGGAGCAGCTCGTTAGAACGCACCAAAGTGGAGGCGCTGACCTATGTACAACTTCTAGCAATGATATGGATGTTTCGGCAGCTGGCTTCGAGCGCACAGAGACAGCGGAGCCTGATGACTGCTTTTGTCCTGGGATCCTATGTGTCTTCAGTTGCGACCTACCGGGCCTATCAATCCGGGACGACAACAGCTTATCACCGTTACGCGGCTCAGGGCTTTAATCCAGGCGATCTAGCGCTGCTGTTGGCGCTAAGTATTCCGTTTGGCCTGTATCTCGCCTCAACCGAGAGGAACAAGCTGCTGGTATGGGTTTACAGGCTACACTGCGGAATCACAGTAGTGGCGATTCTTCTCACTGCCGCGCGAGGGGCGCTCATTGCGACGGGCGTTGCGCTATTGATGATTCCGCTGTCCTTTATGAAGTGGAACTTACGGCAAAAATTCGCAATCGGCTTGATGGTTCTCACGGGGGCGATCCTGATCTCGTCTATTGTTCCGATGACCTCCTGGACGCGGCTGGGCACGATCGGGCACGAGATAAGCACGGGAACATTGAACGAAAGAAGAACCATTTGGACCGCTGGTTTCGAAGTGTTTTCGGAGCACCCCGTGCGCGGCATCGGCCTCGATGCTTTCGCGCCGGCTGTCCAACGCAGGCTCTACACACCGCGCGAACAGGGCGTTGAACTGGTGGCTCACAATACGTTTCTCTCGGTCCTGGTGGAGGCAGGAATTATAGGCTTCAGCCTGTTTCTTGCCGCGCTAGCGTCACTGTGGAGAGGCATATTTAGGCTCGAAGTTGCCGAGCGAAACCTGTGGCTGGTGGCCTTCTCTGTATGGACGGTCGGAGTGATGGAACTCACGTGGGAGTATAGAAAACCGACTTGGCTTCTATTCGGCTTGCTTGCTACTGCCATCTGTTCGGCCAAGTCAAGGCAGGTTCTAACTCGTGGCAGGTATTTGCCAATGCCCGGCAGTGTACTTCCTCTTACAAACAAAAACCCGTATCGATGAAACCACCCAGGATCTGGGCGGGGCGGAGCAGATGTGTTCTGTCTGGTTAGCTACATCCGGTGCCACGCGCCGCGGGAACACTTTGAGAAGCACTTCGTGCGCCGCACCTTGCAAACGGAAATGAAAAGCTTGCGCGAATATAGGTCAGACCGAGGTTAGCTCGCCACCCGGTACCATGGTGAGACTTGGGGCAAAGGATCTTCGACAAGTAGACTGGGATCCATCTCAATCCGGATTGACTGCCGAATCAGCGAAACGGAAAGGACTACTCGGCAAGAGGATCTGAATTGGATAAGTATTCCTTGCACCCCTTTCAACGGCCCACGAGTGATTCGCACTCTAGCGCCCTCCGTTAGATAAGGGCACGGCTCCGCTGGCACTTTCAGATGCGAGATACTCCGAATGGCTTGGATTTCCGAAACTGGGATTGGCGCCAGCGAACGTCCGTAACCGACGATGGACCGCACTTTGGGCGTCGTCAAAATGGGTAAACGAAAACGAGGATCGAATTTGCTGAAAACATATCCCGGGAACAGCGGTGAATTTGGACTAGAAATTCCCCCGCCACCTCCCCTGGGTTCAACAGCTAATGGTGCAAAGGCCTCATAACCTTTGCTCATAAGATGGTCGGCGATAACTCTCTCGTGCCTAGTCTTGACCTGCAAGGCAAACCACGCCGCAGGTCCGCCTCCGAGCGGCTCTGAGCATTCCATGTTGTTTCCAAGGTAAGGTACTTGGATATTTTTGTCAAAATACAGAGTTCTAGTACGGGCAGCGGTATTGGTGCACCGGAATTGTCGGGACCAACGACTTAGAAAGTGGTTATGAACCGCTTCGGCCTCGCGCATTCTTCCCTGCCGTGTGCCACCTATCGGCTACTTTCGCGGTCCGTCAGGACTCGACCGTGTTGGTCGTGTACACCACATCTGTAACTCCGCAGGGGGCATGGCAAAGAACTGAAATCACCTGCTGGCAGTGCTCTCGTCAGAGCTTCCCGATTGCCGGTACTTGCTCCATTTCTTCTCAAACTCCCCATCTCCAGTTCGCCCCCCCTCGCATCCACCACGTCGGTAATGTTACCAGGCGGCCCTGATCTCACGGGTGGTCATATCGCGCGTATACAGCGACAGGACCCCTTCATCGAACCCGTGAAGCGAGTCTGATTTTTTTCATAGGCCGCGGCTCAAACTGGCCCTTGCGATCGCGCCGCGTCTCCAACTCGCCTTTCAGATTCTTGGCGCTGCTGCTTCCGCCCGTCCTACTGACCTGCCCGTGGAAACGGATCCAATCGTAACTGGGAATTCCGTTTGTCACAAGCTTCGTTGGTAGCTTCCTTCGCCGTTCATGTTAGTGGCATTTCCCACGATGGCGAGGCCGGGTCAAGGCCGAGCGTAGCGAGCCCGTGAGGGATGCCTTGAAGCGGTTCGCCATCGTGTCAGGCAAGGTCTGAACGGCGAAGGAAGCGCTGCTCTGGCTCGCAAACTCTTTCGGTGTCGCATACCATAAGGCGCTGTGTGGTCGAACTTCGTTGTAATCCGTCCTCCAGTTTTCGACGATATTGCGGGCTTGGCGCAGCGTTGTGAACCAATGCATGTTCAGGCATTCGCCGTTGAAGCTCTCCACGCGGCCGTTCTGCATCGGCTTTCCGGGTTCAATGTAGTCGAGTTGCACCTTTTTTCGTTCGCACCGCGTTGATCTCGCTCGCCGCTGGCTTGGCCTCCGGGCTTACCATTTTTTTCCAACCAGATCCTTCAGCATCGTGATATCCAGCGCCTGATCCGCCACCATCCGCTTTAGCTTCGAGTTCTCTTCTTCCAGTTGCCTCAGGCGCTTGGCTTCGCTCACCTCCAGCCCGCCAGACTTGCTGCGCCAGGTATAAAACGTGGCCGCGCTGATACCGTGCTGCGGCACAACTCACTCGTTTTGGCACCCGCCTCGCTCTGCTTCAATATCCCGATGATTTGTTCTTCGTTAAATCTGCTGTTCTTCACTCTCTGTCTTCCTTCCGCAACTTTTGTTGCTTCGGAAAACCCAGTTTAGAGTGGTACAGTCCCGTCGGGCAAGGTCAGAAACACATGATCTCTATAATCGGGACTTCCATGCGGCCTTTATTCGCAGTGCGAATCACCCCTCCTCGAGCTCGGCAATGAGCCAAGTCGCCCTGCAAACGAAATGCCTGCGGGCAAGACCATACGGATCGTCCGAAGTCCCCAACGCCCGCAAGGCGGAAATCCTTATGGGATCTCACATCATGAGCGCCCTTGAGGACATCATCAGTTCCCACATCGCGTCCAAGCCCGAGCCGGCCACCGAAGAGCGGGTGGGACTCTTGGTTCCCGGCAATATTACGTAGTTGTGGACGCAGGTGCTGGGCATTCCGGGGCAGCCGACCGGATTCGAAATTCGCGTTAGGTTTGCGGCGCCGCACGGCTCTAATATCCGAGGATGAAATGACAAGTCAAGATGTAATTGCCACTTATCTCCAGGACGCAGAGGCTGCCGAGCGAAACTTCGAAGATGCGCTCGCTACGTTCGGGAAAACGGGCGAGCAAGGCCCGGTAATGGACTTTTTCAAATGGGCTTCGGCTAAGGCGAAAACCCAGCACGAGCGGCTGGAAACGCGATTACGCGATCTGGGGGGCAGCCGATCAGCCGCCAAGAGCGTACTCGCTCACATACTCGCGTTTTCGACAACCGCGGCTCAGATCGGACAGGAACCGGCCGAGAAGAACACTCAACACCTGATTATGTGCGTGGGGGCGGCCGCAGCCGAGATGGCAATGTACGAATCGCTGGCAACCGTCGCGGCTAGCGCCGGAGATGCCATAACAGAGCAGCTCGCCAGACAACTTCAGGCCGAGGAGAAGGACGACTTCGATAAAGCGTGGGCCCTACTCGCACCCAGCGCGCGGGATTCGTTCCAGAAGGCTGCAACCCGGAGTGCGACGGCGTAGTCCTGCTTATCAACTGGGAAGAAATAACGGAAGCTGTTCCTCTATGCGTTGATCCAGGCGCTTGAATCCATCCAATTTGTCGATGTGCCCAGCTTTGCGGAGTCCAGATGCTTGCACAAGACTGCGAGCGATTCCTCGTAGGCCTTCAGAGGAACTGGAAACGGCTGACGATCCTTTTCCACCCAAGGCGAACGAGAAACGTGGGCAAAAGTAGACGCCGAGCTCTCTCGCGCGCGGATTCAAGGCCCGCTCTACCGAAATAGTGATTCCGGAGAAATGCCAATCCAACCCATGACGCAGCCGAGCGCCTGGAACCGGAACGGATTGCCAAGGCGCGAGAGAACCCCCGCGCCGTATTCGGTGATGACATTTTCAGCGATTGCCGTTCCCAGCTTCTCCATCCGCGTCGCGAGCCAAGGCTCACTCGTCCGCCGTGAAGCGGCAAATCGGCGAATCCTGAGCGTTTCACGCACTACTCGGATTTTGCAGACTCTTTGCCGGTCGAAGATCGATTGATTCTCTCGACAAAAAAGCGCAGCTCGGAGGCGTGTTCTTCCTGGCGTCGCGCTTCGTCTTCAAAATCTGCAGCATCCTCCGGTAAACCATCGCCCTCCTTATCTTGAGCGAGCCTTCGCAAGATGGTTGCGTGTTCCTCGAAATTCGCGATGGCGGACCACAGCGCATTCTCAAGCTTCTTCGCGTGCTCGATGCGCATGGTCTCTGGCGAGTAGGAATGGCCTGCAACACAGCGGAATCGTAAACTACCGCCGTCCTCCTCATAGATCGGCCCATGGCAGTCGGGACAGGTGATTCCGTCAAAGTGGCGGGCGGGTTTAGTGCCGGGCATGGAAATTTCCTCCTCGGTGAGCGACTTCGTCACCTCACTAATTAGAAGCCTGGCAATCTCCGCAACCGGAAGCACTCGATCGACATTCACTCTCTGCATCGCGTTTAGAGGCAAGTCAGGAAATTCGGCATCGGAGGGCTTCTGAACGATCGCGAAACCACCTCTTTGTTTGATTTCGTCAAGACCATCACATCCGTCATCGAGAGTACCGCTGAGAAGAATTCCGATTACACGTGAACCGTAAGCAGATGCCGCCGAGCGGAATAGAGGATCGATCGCGGGCCGAAACAAATTCTCTCGCGGGCTGAAGACCACACGTACCCGGCCGCGCTCGATTAGCATGTGCCGATTACTTGGAGCCACATAAATACGTCCGTTTTCAATGATGGATCCTTCTTGAGCGGGGAGAGCAGGAAACGGTCCGGCGCTACTCAAGATTTCGGGCAGCAGGCTTTTCTCTCCGGAAGGCGTATGGAGAACCACGAACAACGCAGCTTGTAGATCCGCCGGCAAACCTCGAACAAGCGTCCGGAGCGCGCGTACACCTCCTGCGGATGCTCCGATTACCACAATGTTGCGCAATGCCATCGCCATTCTCAGTATCCGCTAACCTGGAACGGCCGCTGGACGTCAATTCTAGTCCGGATGATGCGGACCTTGTTCTCAATGGTAAAGTAGGCGGATCTACTTTCACCGGAATAGCGGGATGTAGCATGGACACAAAGCCCGAATCCTGTTGAGGAGACGTGTTGAAGTCAGACGAGAACCTTGACTCAGCTTCGAAAGACAAACCCCTAGCCTGCGATGACGGGCTAGGACCGGACCAGGACCGTACCCCGGTAGTCGGCATCGGGGCCTCCGCCGGCGGTCTCGAGGCCGTAACCCAGCTATTGCGCTCCTTACCGGGCGATACGGGAATGGCTTTCGTGTTCATCCAGCATCTCGACCCGGCCCACGAAAGCAAGCTGACGGAAATACTAAGCAGGGCTGCTGCTTTCAGTGTGCTCGAGATTCAAGAGGCACAACCGGTCAGCGCCAATACTCTTTATGTGATTCCGCCAAACACGAGCGTAACGATCATAGCGGGCATTTTGCATATGGAGCCTCGGGTGAACGCCCCCGCTCCTCACTTTCCCATTGATCGATTTCTATGCTCTCTGGCCGAAGATCTGGGAAGCCAAGCCATCGCCGTGATCCTATCCGGCACTGGCTCGGACGGCGCCGAGGGTCTCAGGGCTGTGAAGGCCGCATGTGGAATCACCTTCGTGCAGACCGAAAACACGGCGAAGTACTCAGGCATGCCGATCAGCGCCTCCGCCACGGGATCGGCGGATTTCGTTCTGCCTCCGCAGGAAATAGCGGCCGAGCTTGCCCGAATCAGCCGTCACCCATCTGCGTTACGAACCGCGGAGTTACCTACCGCTCTCGAAGACGATGGCGCTCTTCAGCGTATTTTCGCTCTCCTCCAGAGCGTGACGAAAGTAAATTTCAACGGGTATAAGCGCAGTACCGTAAAACGCCGGCTTGCTCGCCGCATGGTTGTCCACAAGATCGATACTCTGGCCGAATATGCCCGGTATCTTGACGATCATCCCGGCGAGGTGAATGAACTCTATAGAGACATTCTGATCCACGTTACTTCGTTTTTCCGCGAACCGGCAAGTTTCGATGTGTTAGCTGAGCACTTGGCAGCGCAGTTGAAGGAACGCAAGCAGGACGAGTCGCTGCGCGTGTGGTCCGCTGGCTGCGCCAGCGGGGAAGAGGTCTATTCGATCGCCATTTGTCTCGACGAAGCGCTCGCACGCGTGGGACAACGAACGCAACTGCAGCTATTCGGCACCGATATCAGCGAGAAATCGCTGCAGCGGGCGCGGAGAGGAATTTATCCGGAGACCATCACGGCGGATGTATCTCCCGAGCGGCTCGACCGCTACTTCGTCAGAGCAGACGGCGGATATCAGATCATCAAATCGATCCGTGAAGCATGTGTTTTCGCCCGCCATGATCTGACGTCCGATCCGCCGTTTTCTCGTCTCGACCTCATTATCTGCCGCAATGTGCTTATTTATATGGGACCGGTGCTGCAGCACCGTATTCTGCCGATGTTCCATTACGGCCTGAAGCCGTCCGGCATTCTGATATTAGGCAGCGCCGAATCTGTCCCATCCGCGTCGGATTTATTTAACGTTCTTGACAAGGAGCACAAAATCTACCGCAAGAATCCCATCGCGGCGCAGATTAGCGTAGATACGGCGCCCGACAGAACCGCTCTCTCCGTGCCCGCCCTGGTCGGGGCAGATTTGGAGACGCTCGTGAATCAGGTGATTCGCGATAAATATGCAGTTGGCGGCGTCGTGATCAAACACGACATGCAGATCGTCGCTTTCGAGGGACATACTGCGTTTTATCTCGATCCCGCTCCGGGCACCGCCAGCCTGAATCTCGTGCGCATTGTTCGTGAGGAGTTAGCGTTCAAAGTGCAAGCGCTCGTTTTCTCCGCCATCGATCAAAACAGCCCGGTACAGGAATCCGGTATACGCGTCGGAGAAGGGAAGGGCTCCCGGCAGGTTGATCTCGAGGTGATCCCGCTCGGTTCACTAAAGTCGGCCGCGGAACCGTACCTGCTGGTCCTGTTCAAGGAAATACCGAACGGCGCGGAGCCCCCGAATGTTGCGGCGGACTCCGCGGCAGCCGTTCCACAGAAATCGCTCACTTACAAGCCGGTTGACGAGCAAATCGAGGCGCTCGAGCGAGAACTGACGGAAGCGCGAGCGCATCTTCGAAGCATGGCCGAAGAGCACGAAGCGAACGTCGAGGAATTGCGGGCCAGCAACGAAGAGGTTCGATCTACCAATGAAGAGCTTCAAAGTACGAACGAAGAACTTGGAACGACCAAGGAGGAGCTGCAATCGGTCAACGAGGAGCTGACGACCATAAACGAGGAATTGCGGACCAAGAATGCGGATTTGGGGTCGACCAACGACGATCTGAAAAACCTCTTCACTGCCGCGAACCTGCCCATCATCATGGTCAGTAACGATCTGCGTATCCGGCGCTTCACGCCTGCGGCGGAGTCTCTTCTGCATGTCATCCCGGCCGACATCGGGAGACTGGTCACGGATTTGCGCGGAACACTGGAAGTGCCTCGTTTGCTCGACATGCTCCACAAGGCCATCGACGACCTTGCGGTAACAAATGTTGAAATTCAAGCGGCTAACCAGCGTTGGTACTCGGTGTTCTGCCGTCCCTATCGAACAACTGACAATCGCATCGATGGCGCGGTGATTACTTTCGTCGATATCAATTCTCTAAAGCTCAGCCTCAAAGATGCGGAGCACGCGCGCGAATACGCGGAAGCGATCGTCGATACCATTTGGGAGCCGCTGATCATCTTAGATAAAGACCTGCGAGTGTTTCGCGCCGCTCCGGGCTTTTATCGAACGTTTCAGGTGTCGGTGGAAGAAACCGAAGGAGCCCTTCTCTATGAACTCGGAAATGGACAGTGGAATATTCCGCGGCTTCGGCTGCTGCTTGAAAACATTCTTCCTCGCAATTCAAGTTTCCAGAATTTCCAGGTAGAGCAATCGTTTCCCCACATAGGCCGGCGCAACATGCAATTAAACGCCCGGCGTATCCGCCGCGATCGCGACGGTGGAGACCTGATTTTACTCGCGATTGAAGACGTGACCGAACGCCAGCAAGCCGCTGAAATCCGCTATCGGCGTCTGTTCGAAACCGCGGCTGACGGCATTCTGGTCCTTGAGGCCCAGCGGCTCGAGATTATCGACGTCAATCCGCATTTCCTTGAATTGTGCATGTGCTCGCGAAGTGAGGTGGTCGGTAAGAAGTTATGGGATGCGGGCCTGTTTGAAGTGACCGAGAGGCTTCGACAAATCATGGCGGAACTGCGCACCAAGGAAGTTGTCCGGGTTGATGATATCCGGATGGCGGCCCGCGATGGCAAGTACCTGGATACGGAAATAGTGGCGGTGCGCTATTCGGTCGGCGGGGAAGAGGTCATTCAATGCAATGTGCGAGATATCACCGAGCGGAAGCAGGCCGAGGATGACCTGCGGCGGTCGAATGAAGACCTGCAGCAATTCGCGTATGCCGCCTCCCACGATCTGCAGGAGCCTCTCCGGACCGTTCGCAGCCTTGCCGGATTAATCGTGTCCAAATATGAGCCTGTACTGGGCGAGGAAGGCCGCAAATCTCTGGCATATTTGCAATCCGGGGCGGAGCGCATGAGCGATCTTATTAAGGATCTGCTGGCCTATTCGCAAGTCAACATGCTCGACATTCGGCCGGAACCCGTCAATGCGGAGACAGTGCTGGCCTCGACCGTAATGAACCTCCAGATGGCGATTGCAGAGAGTGGCGCGATCGTAACAAACGATCATTTGCCGACTGTCAGGATCGACCAGATGCAGTTCATTCAGCTCCTTCAGAACTTGATCGGCAATGCGTTGAAGTATCGCAATCCAGAAGAGCCGCCGCATATTCACATCTCCGCCCGCCGCGAGCGCGCCAACTGGGTATTTTCTGTGCGCGACAACGGAATCGGCTTCGACTCTCGGAAGGCCGATACGGTGTTCGGCGTCTTCAAGCGCTTGCACGGAAAAGAATACCCCGGCACCGGCATCGGCCTCTCGATCTGCAAGAAAATCGTGGAACGAAACGGCGGTCGGATTTGGGCGAAATCTTCACCCGGTAACGGTTCCACGTTCTACTTCACGATCCCGGATTCAAAAACACCCCCGGCCTGACATTTCCATCCGCAACTCGACAGCCTGGTAGTCGTTCTAGGAAACTATGAACAACTCGGGCTGTCTGACGTGTAGGCGCGAAGGCAAGAGCACAAGTACGCCGCCTTACGCGGTCTTCAAAATTTAGCCAAAAAAGTAACGGGAGAAATTCTATGGACGATATCAAGATCCCGCCTGAGCAAGTCGCCCCAATGGATGCCGTAGCGGAAGGCATTCACGGCTTGCGCATTGTATTCGTCAATGTCTTTGCGCTAATCCATGCGGACGGTTCGTGGACCCTGATTGATGCCGGAATGCCGTTTAGCGAAGGCGCCATCCATAGCTGGGCAGAAAAACAACTCGGGCGAGCTCCGCGAGGCATTGTTCTCACCCATGGGCACTTCGATCACGTCAGTTCCGCTCGGCATTTGGCCGATCGCTGGAATGTGCCGGTCTGGGCTCACCCGCTCGAGTTCCCGTACTTGACAGGCCAGGAGGAATATCCGCCTCCCAACGCGCAAGCAGGCGGCGGATTAATGTCTCTTTTGTCGCCGATGTACCCTCGCGGTCCTATTGATCTCGGTCCGCGCCTACGCGCTTTGCCGTCGGATGACCTGCGTTCGGTTGCATTCGCTGAGCTTCCCGGATGGGAGATCCTGCCTACCCCGGGCCACACCCCCGGTCATGTTTCTTTTTTCCGTCCGCAAGATAAGACATTGCTTGTAGGGGACGCTTTCTGCACCACCAAGCCGGAGTCTTTCTTTGAAGCCGCCCTGGCACAGCAGGTGGAAATGCATGGACCGCCGGCCTACTTCACGTCCGATTGGGACTCCGCTCGCGAGTCAGTTCGGCGCTTGGCGGAACTCCGGCCCGCGGTTGTCGCCCCAGGGCACGGAAAACCACTGGCAGGACCCAATGTGGCGGAAGCGCTCCAAGCGTTGGCTACGAACTTCGATCGCATTGCGGTACCTGAAAGCAGAAAGAGCGCCCATACTTAGACGGTCCTGATGCCTCATCGTCATGCAGACGCGGCGGCTTGTTGAGCTTGTGGTTTCCCAGCCTTAGTTTCGGGCATCCTGGTCTGAAAGAACAAGCCGCCTGCGACCGCAACAATCGCGAGACCTATGAAACTCGCGTTAAATCCCAGCGCTTTTGCGATCCAGCCAAAAAGGCTATTGCTCAGGACGCCGCCTAATCCCATGGCGGACTGTACGGAACCCTGGAGAAAGTTGAAGCGTCCGGTTCCTTTCGCGAGATCCGCGGTGATAAGAGTGAGCAGCACGCCATAGATACCCATGGCAACTCCATCCAGCCCCTGTAACCCGATCAAATAATACTGATTGTGGCTCAACACTGTAAGTGCATTTCTCACAGCGAGAAACCCGAATCCAATCAGGAATAATGGCTTGCGGCCCCACTGGTCCGCCAGCTTGCCCGAAATAGCGGCGACACCTATCATCACGGCTTCGGCTACGACGACTGCCGCCGCCACCTGCCAGGCCGACTGCTTTCCATGATTTCCCGCGCTGAGAATCTCTCCTACTAACGGCAACGTGGCTGCATTCGCGCAATAGAAAAGAACGATGGCGAGAGTAAACGTGAGAATCCGCTTGTCCTTTATCAGATCGCGCCAGTGCCGGCGCTGGTTTTCGCCCTGCTGGTCGCCATTCTCATCGCCGGCCCGCGCGGCTTCATAGCTCACGTGCTGTTCGTTTATGAAGAATGCGGAGGGCGCCATGCCGGCGGCGAATATCGCAGCGCCATAGAAAATGCCTTGCAGAGCCAACATGGTTCCGACCGCGCCTGCCGCGATCGCGAATGCCACATTTCCTCCATGAGTAAAAGTTTCGTTCCGCGCCACGCGGCGGGCGATCTGATCTTTGTCCACCATTCCCAGCGCAAAGGCGGCCGTGGCTGCGGGGAATATCGTTACGGCAGCGCCAATAACCAATTGAACGGCAATCTGCATGGCAAAGCTGGGTAATATCGCGATTCCAACCGCTCCGAGGCCAACCACTATTCCCGCCGCTCCAGTCAGAAGCTTTTTGTGGTGCGATTCATCTACCCAGATGCCAACTAAGCTTTGAACGGCAATACCCGCGAGCGATTGAGTAGCAATAAGAATTCCGACCTGTCCGGGATTCCAGTGCCGGACCGCCGTGTAGTAAATGGCCATAAACGGCCCTAAACCTGTCTGAATACCGGCATTGCAGAAGTTGAGGGCGTCGAGCGCTCTAAGGCTGCGTACTTTTTCTTGTGGCACTATTTGTCCTCAATCGTGGCAAGATAGCGGCCGCGCAACATCTTCCAGCGACTTTCTCTCCGCATTTACGCCAATAAGCGCTTCGACCAGACCGCCGGCCACCATGACGGCAGCTCCCGCGATGTAACCCCAGAACAATAGCATCCGGGATCCTGTCCCTACGATGTAGCCATACAATGCTGGCCCCGCGACGCCGCCGACCAGGGTTCCGCACGCGTAGAAAATCGAGATGGCCACAGCCCGAATTTCGAGAGGAAACACTTCGCTGACGGTCAAGTAAGCCGCGCTAGCAGCGGACGAAGCAACGAAAAAAATCACGCTCCAACAAACCGCTTGCGTAAATGCCGTAAGTACCCCTATTTGGAAAAGCCAAGCGGTGAGGGCCAGCAGAACACCGGATCCTATATACGTGATCGAAATCATGGGCTTTCGTCCGACCGTATCGAACAAACGGCCAATCGTCAGCGGACCGGCCCAATTGCCGAGTGCTAACGGAACTAGAAAGAGGCCAAGTTTTTCTGCTGGAACGCTGTAGTACCTGAGCAAGACCAACCCGTACGTGAAGAGCACCGCGTTGTAAAAGAACGCCTGCGAAACCATCAGGGTGAAGCCCAGAACCGATCGCTTCCGGTGCTCATAAGCCATTGCCTGCCAGACTTCCCGGAGCGGCGTGCTAGTTCGCGCCAGTAGCTTGATTGTTTTGTCGGCGGGAGCCAAGCGCTGCAACTGACCCCCGGTTACCTTGTTCTCGATGTCAGTTACGATTTCTTCCGCCTCTCGCTTCCGCCGGTGGATCATCAGCCAACGGGGGCTTTCCGGTACGTACCGACGCATAATAAGGACGATAATCCCGATGGCGGCTCCTATTAGAAATGTCAGCCGCCAGCTAAACTGCGCCGGTAAAATTCCAGTATTCAGAAGCAGCAGCGAGGCCCCTGAGCCGAGAGCTGCTCCGCCCCAGAATGTGGAATTGATTAGCAGGTCCACATGTCCCCGCACACGTGCCGGGATGAGCTCATCGACCGCGGAATTCACGGCCGCGTACTCGCCCCCGATACCCGCGCCCGTCAAGGCCCGGAACAGCGTGAAACTTCCGAAGCTCCAGGAGAAAGCCGTACACGCCGTCGCCGAAAGGTATAGCAGGATCGTTATGGTGAATAACTTCTTTCGTCCCCAGCGGTCCGTCAAATATCCGAACACCAGCGCGCCCAGAACCGATCCAGCCAAATAATAGGTCGCGCTGAGTCCCAGTTGCGCGTCGGTGAAGCCGAGTGTGTCATGACGCTTCAAGATCCCGGCGAGCGAACCCGCGAGATTGGTTTCCAGGCCGTCCAAAAGCCATGTAATGCCTAGAGCAACCACAACCAGCAAATGCCAGCGGCTCCATACCAGGCGGTCGAGCCGCGCCGGGATATTAGTCTCGACACATTCACTGGCAAACGCTTGTTTGGATTCAGACGCCATTTACAGACGAGAAAGTTAGAGGACCAGTTTTAAGTTCTCCTTGTTACATAACGCAGAGCCCGGAGAATTGCGGGTCGGAGTCCTGGTATATCTTTAACTCTTGTATGTTCGAGAACAGCTCGACCATTCTTCTCCTTGTGTTGGCGCTTGCCGGAGTCTCGTTGCCAGGATGTTCGCGCAAGAAATCCATCGACCGCGAGGAGGTGCGGTCCGAAATCCGGTCGGCTCGTTCGTTCGCGGCGGAAGCGGAGATGTTCGTCGATTTCGTCCTCCAGGGACATTCGACGCGCCGCTATGCGGAGGGGCACTCCGCTTTCCTGGAACAGGCGGTAGAGCAATCGGCTGAGGACCTCGAGCACGCAGTGCCGGACACGAACGCCGCAAATTCTGTTCGCGAGTGCCAGGGCAACCTTGGTATGCTCGCTCGCGAGCTCTCCCGTATTCGCGCGGCAGTCACCGGCGGTGACCAGGACGCGCTGCTTGCCGCCCGAGCAAGAATCAGACACATCCGCGAGAGTCTCGAAAAGGCGAACTCGCGGTTATGAGAAAGCTTCTCGGCCTCACGCTGGGAATCATGACCGCGCTTGGCGGATTTATCGATCTCGGGCAAATTGTTTTCACCATGCAGGCCGGCGCGCTTTTCGGCTACCAATTGATGTGGGCGATCGTGCTCGGCACGGTCGCCATTATCGTGTACATGGAGATGTGCGGTCGCATCGCCGTGGTAGCAAAGGAACCAGTATTCGCGGTTGTGCGAACCCGTTTAGGTCTTCCGCTGGGGACATTCACGCTGATCGCCTCCAATCTCCTGAATGTGATCACGTGCGCGGCGGAGTTGCAGGGAATTGCCATTGTGTTGCATCTGCTGACCGGCTGGCCGGAAAAACTACTCCTGATCGAAGCCGCTTTCGCATTCGTACTGATCGTATTTCTTCTTCGATTCCAGTGGATCGAACGGACATTCGGCCTTTCCGGCTTGCTGATGATCGTCTTCGCCGCTTCCGCAATAGCCCTTCATCCGGACTGGAATCAACTTGCCCGGGGATTCATTCCCGCGCTACCGTCGGCAGCAGACAAGCGGCATATTTTGCTGTATGCCTACTTCGCGGTGGGAATCTTCAGCGCGCTGCTCATGGAATACGAGGTGCATTTCTATTCTTCAGGAGCAATGGAAGAGGATTGGACCCCCAAGGACCTGGGCGAGAACTTTCTAGTAGCGGCATTCGGCTCGGTTTTGGGCGCGATACTGACAACCGGATTGCTGCTGTTGGGAATAGTCGTTTTCCTGCCCCGCGGAATATTCCCAGAGATACTGAGCTCTACTGTGCTGGCCGGCGCCTATCCCTTCGGCCGGACGGCGCTGGTGCTTGCGCTGCTCGGAACCTTGGCCTGTCTCGGCGGGGCGGCGATCGAAACGGCCTTATCCGGCGCTTACAACCTTTGCCAGTTTTTCAATCTGGCCTGGGGAAAAAATCGATCCGCGAAATCCGTACCTGCGTTCACTGCATCCTGGGTCGGAATGTTCGTGGTGGCACTGCTGATCGGAGCCACCGGCGTACGCCCTCTGCAACTCATTAACATCTCGGTGATCTTTGGAATGGTAATTATGCCGCTGACTTACTATCCGATTTTGAGAGTCGCGGCGGATAAGAATATTATGGGCGATCACGTCAACAGCAGAATGGACACAATCGTCGGAGCCATGTTTTTGATCTTGATCATGGTTGCTGCGGCGCTCGCGATTCCGCTCATGGTCGTGACCCATTCAGGCCGGCCTTGAAACCCCTAATAGCGGCTCATTTCAGCGAATATAAATAGGCCGCGATATCGGTTGCGTCTCTGGCGGTCACGCCGACATCCGGCATGAGAGTCTTCTCGTTAGTCTTCGTAGGATGCTGCACCCATTGCTCGAGATTGTCAGGGGTGTTCGCCAGCATGCCGGCAATATAGACGCGTTTTCCGAGACCGGAAAGCGGTGGGCCTACTAGCCCGTGAGCGTCTGGAATTCCCTCAATGGAGTGGCAGGAGCCGCATCCGTAATGCGAAATGGCGGCGGCGCCGCGCAACGGATCGCCTCCTGTGACCGCGCTCGCAGTTCCACGGTTGCATCCGGCCAGAACAATTGGCGCAATGGCCAAGATGTACGCAACGCGCCAGTCAACTCGCATAGCGGGTCCCTTCCTGAATAGCGGCGCTCTCGCGAAGCCAGGCGGCAAACAGTCCCAGCCCCGCCACGAGATAAACAATTCCCGCTGGAACCCACATGATGAGTCCGCCGATCTGCTGATCTTCGAGAGGACTGAGGCCCCAGGCGCGCGTTCCCGGCGCATACGCTGGATACCAGACGGAGGGCGCGAATGTGAGCAGCGCCCCCAGGATGCTCGTGTGTACCGCGGTTGTGAAAATGTACAGCACGCCGATTCCATAGCTGGAGCGCCCGCGAGCATACAGCAGAGACCACCAGAACAGCAGCGCCGATAAAAAGAAGCTGGCGTGCTGCGCCGCATGCACCCATTCGCTATAAAGAGTTGCCTGGAACAACTTCGGCATGTGCCATATCCACAGCGCCGCCGCGTGAATCCACCATGCCGCGAACGGATTGGTCAGCCTGCTCCAGATACGTTGCACGGGCGCAAGCTTTGCCCAACGCCCGGCCGCTCGCCGCCACTGGAATGGCATGCCCCACAAAAATGGAGCGAGCGGCCGGGCCAGCACCAGCAAGGGCGCCGCCAGCAGCATCAAAATTTCGTGCTGCGCCATGTGAGCCGAAAAAAGCGCTTCCCCTAGCGGGTGCAAAGGCGAAAGCAGCGCCAGAACGAGAAATGCCCAGCCGCTCCAAAAGCAGAACGCCTGGGTAGTTGTGATGCCGCGCTTTCGCCGTGCTCCGCCCGCGTAGAGAACAGCCGTTAGCAACACGGGAATTAAAATGCCGGGCTCTAAATCCCAAGTCTTCCAAAGATCGTGCGGGGCGAGCGGCTCTCCGGTATGCGCGCACAAACAGAGCGGCCCGCAAATTGCCATGGCCACCGCGCGCCAAGTGCTCATTGGCATCCCGCCAGCATGAAATTCGGGATCGCCTGGGCGAAAATAGTAAGCGCGAACATGAGGCCGAGCACGGCGCCGCCCGCCGCCATTCCTCTAGCGCGGGTGTCCGTCGGGCCTTCGCCAGTCGAGTGCCGCCATTGGGCCCACGACACCATTCCGGAAGCCAGCGCAATAGCAAAAGTTGCTGCCGAAACCGACAGGACCACGACTCTCCATTGCCACAAGCAGCTCACGGACGCGAGCGCATAGTTTGTCTCGAGGTTTGCAAACCAAGCCGCTGGACTCGCCAGCACCGCAGTCCACAAGATAAGATCCCGATGTTTCAAGGCGACCCCACAATACGCGGCCCCCAATAAATCACTGCATATAGCGGCAGCCATATGCCCGCCAGGAAGTACCAGATCACGCTGTCCACATGTACTCCCAGCCGCTGCTTGGGGCCATATTTCCCGCTCGCCACGATGATAATCAGAACGAGCGTCATCAAAAGATCCGCGATCATGTCAAAAGTGTGCAGGAACAGAATGGACCATACGATAGTTCCATGCGCGTCGGTAGACCAGGTGAAATTCAACATTCGCCATTCGATAAAGCGGAACGCCAGAAAGACAACGGCCATCCCAAAGTTCAGCCCTAAGGCGGCAACGATTCCGCGCTGATCGTTCTTCTTCGCGGCTTCGCTCGCCCAGTAGGAGCCAAGCGTACTGATCGCAAGCGGCACTAACGCGAGCGTTGGATATTTCAAGAACGGCAATTGGGTGCCGGGCGGCGGCCACACGTCCACGCCCAAACGCAGATAGAAATAGATGGCGATCAGCATGCAAAGCATGCTGCCCTCGATCACGCACATCAGAAATTGTCCCCACCAGAGCGGGGCGTGATTCGAGATGCTGTAAGCAGGCAATTCAGCTACGTCGAGGCTACGTGCCGTGGTCATCGCTCCACCTCGTGCGGCTTACGCGGCCAAAACCATCCAATCAAGCCAACCATTCCAAGCGAAGCGGAGACAAAATACCAGGAGAACCATACAACCGAGCCTGCTAAACCGATGCCGAACCCCAGTGCCGTCAGAAAAGGCCAGATATTCGAGCCGGGAAGTACCATCCGGAACTGCGGCAGGGCGTCGAGCACGCTGGTCACAAGCACCTCCCGGCGATCCTCGCGCATTCCAGTCACTGCGGCGTGCTTCTCGGGCGGTTCCCATAGTGGATAGCGCCCCGTGACGACGGGCTGCAGCTCAAAATTATAGTTCTCCGGCGGAGACGCAGTTCCCCACTCCAAGGTGCCAGCCTCCCACGGGTTGTCGCCCGACACCGCGCCGGACCGGCGGCTGCGAAGTACATTCACGATGAACAGCACGCCGCCCAACGCGATCACGACCGCGCCCATCGTCGCGAGCAGATTAGCCGGTCCCCATCCCATCTCCGATGGGTAGGTGTAAACGCGGCGCGTCATGCCGTGCAGACCCAGTATGTGCATCGGGAAGAAGGTCAGGTTGAAACCGAAAAACAGCGTCCAGAAAGTCAGTTTGCCTAACTTCTCATCCAGCAGCCGGCCCGTGGATTTTGAGAACCAATAATGGAATCCTCCAAACAGCGGAAACAACGCGCCGCCAATCAACACGTAATGAAAATGCGCGACTACAAAGAACGTATCGTGCGCCTGTAAATCGAAAGGAATGGAGGCCAGCATGACTCCAGTGAGTCCGCCCAGCACGAAGATAAATATAAAACCGAAAATGAAATGCGTGGCGGCTGTGAGCCTCAGCCGGCCTGTCCACAAAGTAGCGAGCCAGCAGAATATTTGCACGCCGCTGGTAATGGCGATCATCATGCTAGCGGCTGTGAAATACGCTTCGCCGATCTGCGGCAGCCCAGTCGCGAACATATGATGTACCCAGAGCCCGAACGCGATAAATCCATTGGCCACTAGCGATAAGACCATTGCCGGGTATCCGAAAATCCCACGCCGCGAGTGCGCTTCCAGAATGGACGACACCATTCCCAGCGCCGGAATAAAAATGATGTACACTTCCGGGTGTCCAAAAAACCAGAAGACGTGCTGGTAAAGGAGAGGGTCGCCTCCTTCCGCCGGATTCAGGAAATGTGTGCCGATGGTGCGATCGTCTACCAGCATGACCGTGCTTGCCAGCATCACGGCGGGCATGGCGAAGATCACCATAAACGACTGCACGAGCATGGCCCAACAGAACATCGGAATGCGCTGGAGAGACATGCCGGGCGCCCGCATCTTGAAAATCGTGACGATCAGTTCCACGGCGACGCACATTGCCGAGACTTCCGTGTAAGTGATCATCTGGCCCCACATATCCAGGCCTTTGCCGGGCGAGAATTGCGGCCCGGAAAGTGGAGGATAAGAGAACCAACCTGCATCGGGTATGCTGTTGCTGAATATGCCGGAATACAGAAACACCCCGCCCATCAGGTACATCCAGTAGCCGAATGCATTCAGCCGGGGGAAGGCGACATTCCGTGTCCCGAGCATCATCGGCACGAGATATACCCCCATCCCTTCCATCACCGGCACGGCGAACAGGAACATCATGGTGGTCCCGTGCAGCGTGAAAATCTGGTTGTAACGCTGCGCGCTCAACAGCGTATTTTCCGGCCTGGCAAGCTGCAGCCGCATCAGCAGTGCTTCGATTCCGCCGATCAGCAGAAAAATAAATGCTGTCGTAATGTAGCGCTTGCCGATCGCCTGATGAGTAGTAACCGAAAACCATCCGGCGATTCCGCCGCGGTGGCTCCACGTCCGCCGGAGAACCTCGCGCGCTTCCTGAGTCGTCTCCTCGGTCATTCCAGACTCTCCAGATAACTCAGCAGCGGCTGCATGTCTTCTCCGCTTAGCGCCACGGTCGCCATATGATTGCCCGGTTTGATATTTTGCGGATCGGCGATCCAGCCGGCGAGATTCCCCCGCGTGTTCGGCAGTGTTCCGGCCGCAATAGTCGAGCGGCTCGCCAGGTGTGTCAGGTCGGGCGCTCGTTCAGCCGCCGCGGTGGTGCCTCGAATTGCATGGCATAAGACGCAAGCGTGGTCGAGGAATACGCGTTGCCCTCGTTGCTTCATCGGATCGGAAGGTGCCGCTGCGGGCCGCAATTGCCGGTCTATCCAGCTATTGAATTTGGCCGGTGTTTCCGCTATCACCCACAAAGCCATGTGCGCATGCTGCAGCCCGCAAAATTCGGCGCACTGTCCCCGATAACGGCCTGCGCGGTCCACCTGGAACCACTCGGTCGTCATGTGCGAAGGAATCAAATCGCGCTTGCCGTTCAGATTGGGTACCCAAAAGCTATGAATCACGTCGTGAGAGGTCCCACGGATTACGATCGGCCGCCCGATTGGAATATGCATTTCGTTTGCGGTGACAACTGTGCGGCTCGCGTCCTCGTTCAAGTAGCGGATGTACCACCACCACTGATTGCCTACAATCTCAACCGTCAAAGCGTTCGCGGGCCTGTTGCCACCCGATATGGATTTGCCGGTGGACACGCTGAGCACGATCAGCCCAAGCAAAATCAGCACCGTGATGCCGGTCGCCAATCCTACCCTGTGCGTCAGTTTCCGCTCGGTTTCGTCCGAAGGCGTATGGGTTTGCTCAAGCCGCTCTTGCTCGGTTTCCGCGGGCCCCTTAAACAACGGACCTAGCATTAAAGCGACAACGATGATAAATATCGCGCCCAGCAGGATGACAAAGAACCAGAAAAGCCCTTCAATCTCGCCGGCCTGTCGACCGGCGGCATCTACCGCCGACTGGTGCCGCACGCCGCAGCCGGAAAGGACCAGCGCCAGCGCGAGTGCGGCCGCGCGTTTCACTTCGTCCCTCCGCCCGGCTTGTTCATCAGGGTTCCTGAATCCTGCTCGATATGGTCGCTGCGCGGAGGAGTCGCCGTAACGGGCTCCTCATGATTGAGAGAACGGATGTACGCGACCAGTTGCCAAACCTGATACTCCGGAATCCGTCCGCCCCAGGAAGGCATGCCATTCGGTCGCCCTTTTACGATCGTGTCGAATAAGTTCGCGGGTTGGCCCCCGTAAATCCACACATCCTTGATCAGCGGGGGGCCCATTCCACCGCCGCCATTGGCGTGACATCCGCTGCAGTTGTACCAGGTAAACAGCCGTTGCCCTTCGGAAAGGGCTAAGGCGTTTCCGTAGTAAGGATTCTGCACTTGGGGCTCAGGCTGCGATCCGCCCGGCTGCAGATCGCCCTGTCGGGCAGCATCTTTGAAAACCGCGAGCCGCGCTGGCGCGGGGCGCACCTCCCGCTTATCGCGCTGGCAGCCAATCAGCGCGAAGAGACAGAATCCAATCGCGGCGATTCGCATGGCAATCCCCCCTCCGGCATTTGTGGCACTCCATATTTGCTCAGTAGCGCGTGAATGGCGCTGCATTCCTGGCCGAGCACATCATCAATTCGTGCTCTCAACTGATCGTCTCCGCTGCGCACCGCCGCCGAAATGTCATAGGCGAATGGAATACCCATATAGGCGGCCGGTGATACCGGCGTAATGTCAAGAGCGCTGCTCTGCCGCCCGGCAAAAAATCCGGCAAATGGCCCCCACACAATCGCGATATCGACATCGCCGCGCGCCACGGCTTCTACTATCCGCGCTGGTGGATTGGCCTCGCCATTCTTCCCAAACAGGCTGTACCCGGCGATATTCGCGCTGAGATTGCGCCGCGCCAGCACTTGCGCCGGCGGAGCATATCCATCTCCGACCATCTGAATGCCGATTCGCAACTTCTCAAGCTCCGGATCACTCAGCGACGACACGCGCAAGCCGCGATCCCGGCGTGAAACGAACACATACGTAGAACGATAGTAGGGTTTGGTTGCTTCAACCGAACGAAGATCCGCCGGTACGCCCAGCAACACGTCGCAGCGGCCCGCATCGAGCGAATTCTTGACGAACGATTTCCGTTGCGACCACCACGTGTACTCGAGCTTTTCCCCCATATCGCGCGCGATCATTTCAGCCAGACGATTTTCGAAGCCTTCCCGCGCCTCATTTGAAAACGGTAAGTTATTCGGATCGGCGCACACGCGGAGCACGTGTGTGCCGGCACACAGCGCGGGGAGGGCCAGCAGCAGCACACTAAGGCAGCGAGAAAACATACAGCATGCCGCCTTTCGTCGTATACTTCGGCAAGTCCGCCATCGCATTCGCGAATCCCAGCGCGCCCGTTCCATCCTTTGCATTCAGCCCGCCGGCCACAACCGCGCCCGACCATCCTCCGACGCCCGCAAGTACGGCCACGTACTGCTTTCCGTCCGGTCCTTTATAGGTAACCGGCTGCCCGATAACTCCCGAGCCCACCTTAAACTGCCAGATCAAATGGCCGTTCCGCACATCGAGAGCCTTGAACCAACCGTCCATTGTTCCGTAGAAAAGTACACCACCCGCCGTAACGACTGTTCCGCTCCAGGCGGGGAACATTTCCTTGATTGTCCAAACCGCTTTCCCCTTCACGGGATCCCAGGCGCTGACTTCTCCGCGATGGCCGCCCGGTCCGGGATACATCCGGACATTTGCCCCGACGTAAGGAGTCCCTGCGATATAGTTCGCCTGGATACCTTCAAATTCCATGCACAAATTGTTGTGCGGAATGTACATCAGTCCGGTTTGCGGCGAGAACGAGGAAGGCTGCCAATCCTTGCCTCCAGGCGCAGCGGGGCATATGTCGCGCACCGTCTTGAAGCCGGTACTCTTGGTGGGCACCGTCTTGATTTTTCCGGTTTTCAGATCCACCGATTCCGTTGTGTTCTCGTACGCATAGGGCTCGGCCGAGAGAACTTCCCCCGTCGCACGATCGATCACATACATCCTGGCGTTCCGGTCCGGGTGAAGCAGGACTTTGCGCAGGCGGCCGCCAATCGTGAGATCCGCCAGGATATTTTCGTTCACGCCATCGTAATCCTGCTCGTCGTGCGGATTCATCTGATAGGCCCAGATCGCCTCGCCAGTTTCCGGACGCCGTGCAAAAATCGCGCAAGTCCACTTGTTATCGCCTGGCCTCTGCTCGGGATTCCACGGCCCGGGATTTGCCGTGCCGTAGTAGATCAAATCCAGATCCGGATCGTAGGAAATCCAACTCCATGCGGTGCCGCCGCCGATCTTCCAGCTTTCGCCCGGCCATGTCTTTGTGCCCAGATCCTTCGCTCGGTCGGCCGCGTAAAACGGCTTGAAATTAGGACCGATCAATACATCTTTGTCGGGCCCTGCACTGTAGGCTCGCCACGCAATCTTGCCGGTCTCGGCATCGAGCCCCGCCAGCCACCCGCGCACTCCCAGCTCTCCGCCGCTATTTCCCACAATCACTTTGCCTTTGACGACCAGCGGGGCCATGGTCATCGTTTCACCCAAATTGATGTCGCCGAGTGTTGTTTTCCAAACCTCTTTGCCCGTGACGGCGTCGACTGCGACGGTATGCATGTCGAGTGTGTTGTAGTAAATCCGGCCGTTAAAATAAGCCGCGCCGCGATTAACGACGTCACAGCAAGCCACGCCTTGCGCGCTAGCTGAAGGATGCGGCGAATAGGTCCACTTCACCGGCGCACCGGGCTTCGTCAGATCCAGCGCGTAAAGCAGATTAGGCCACGGTGTGACAACATACATCGTGTTGTTCACTACCAGAGGCGCTGCCTCTTGCCCGCGCGTCAAGCCGGTGGAAAATGTCCATGCCACTTTCAGGCTTGCGGCGTTGCCCGTATTGATTTGATCGAGCGTGCTGAAGCGCGTGCTCGCGAAATTCTTCGCGGCCATCAGCCATTGCCCGTCATCAACTTGGTTCTGGATTTGCGCTGGAGCACGCAGGCAAAATACAAGAAGGCAACAAATTAGTATCTTGTTTTTGCTTGGTGACATCCGTTCTCCGGGAGATAGGATGCCACCACGCAAGTTATTGTTTCCCTTGGGATTAGCTTGTAAGTAGATCTACTTGGTTAGTGCCCGGCGTGCGCCCTTTTGGTTTTGGGCTGCCCTTGCGCCCCGGCGTAGTCTTCCAAACTAGCTTGTTGAACGAGCGGCTTCGCTATGGTCGTTAGCAGAAAATCCGCTCCCTCCTCTTCGCCCAGCGTGTGGCTCAGCAGGGTAGCTACTTCTCTCTCATTGATCTGGCGCGCCAGCGCGCGAGTAGTGCCATAGCCGGAGATCTCGTAGTGCTCCACTTTTTGAGCAGCGGTAATCAGCGCCAAATCCGCTGCGAGTTGTTCTTTCTCTTGGCCTTCCTTGATCTTTTCCTTGCCTTCTTCTACCAGGCCCAACATCGCCTTGCATGGTGTAGGCTGGGCCTTTACTCCCAAAACTTCGAAAGCTTCGTTCAGCCTCGCAATATGGCCTTGGGTCTGTTCAAGGTGTTTTTCGAAAGCCTCTTTTAGTTTTGGGTTATGCGCGGCCGCTGCCATTTCCGGTAGTGCCTTCGTTAATTGCGACTCAGCGTGAAGAAGATCCTGGAGTTCCTCGACGAGCATTTCTTTTAGCAGTGACATAATGTTTTCCTTTTGCCTTATCTCTGGGACTTCGTGGCCGCGCCTTTACTCTTTGGATCGCCCTGAAGGGAATGCCCATTCGAGGCGCGCGTGCCCGCCTTCTCCGATTCGAGTTCTTTAAAGGCGGGGGCGTCCACTATCTGCCATTCCCCACCTTGATTCCACGGTCCGCGCACGTCAGGTTCGCCACGGTCGCCAATCCCGGTGGAATCATTGAAATACTGAGTGACAAGTTCCGGAGTCGGCGGAATTCTACCGATCGAAAATGCCGGTTTGGCCATGCTTTCAAGCGCGATGGTGAATGCTTTCATATGCGTGATTTCTCGCGTCATTAGAAACTGCAAAGCGTCGATCGATCCGGGATCTTCGCAGAAATCAATGAGCCGTTCATAAACGATTTTGGCCCTGGCTTCCGCGGCGATGTTGTTTCGAAGATCCACGTCCAGTTCGCCGGTGATCTTGAGGTAGTCGGCGGTCCAGGGATTGCCCATCGAGTTAAACAGCGAAACTCCGCCGCCGCCGGCAATCGCGATCAGAGGATCGGCATGCGCCGCGTCCCGGTCGGACTTCAGCGGTTTCAAGTGCATTCGCGCCAGCGTGCCGACAACTTCGAGATGGCTCAGTTCCTCAGTTCCGATATCCATAAGCAGGTCTTTGCGCTCCGGATCCTCGCAGTTCAAACCTTGAATGGAATATTGCATGGCGGCGGCCAATTCTCCGTTAGCCCCGCCAAATTGTTCCAGTAGCATGTTGCCGAAACGTGGGTCCGGCGTGCCGACGTTTACCGTATACATCAGCTTTTTAATGTGGTGATACATAGCACTCCTTCCGAATAGAGAGCACTGAAACCATCGCGTCACACTAGGAATGCTACGGACACGCCGCTCTACGCGTCAGGCTCGTTGAAATCTGTTGTGAGCCCGGCGCTCCAGCGCTTCCACACTTCAGGTCCGGGAGTTTCCAAATCAGTTCCTTGCGCCGCTACTGCAGTTCCCCCCGGTTCTGGCAGTATGACTGATTCGGCTAAGCTGCCCACGAACCGGGTAAAAGTGGGGGCGATTCCATGGATTCGAGCTGCCAGGTATGCATCCAAACCCACTTCTATTTCCGCCCGGCCCCGTGCTACCGCTCGATAGATCTTGCGGGCGGCATAGCCGGCCGAGTGGGCGAGTCCGGGCATACTCGCGGACCAAGCGAACCAACGATACTCCTTGTCCCTTTGCCCCACAACCATCGCATTTGGGTACGATCCCGTCCGCATTAGACCCGGATTCACCGTAGTCACCCGAATACCTTTTGATTTCAATTCGGCGCTTAGTGTCTCGGAGAAGCCGGCGGCCGCGAACTTGCTTGCTGAATAGGGAGCCAAGTGCGGTACGGGCACTTTCCCGCCTATCGATGCGATATTCACGATTGCGCCATCTCGCCGTTTGAGCATGTACGGCAGAGCGGCGTAAGTCGTATGGAGCATGCTGAAAAAGTTGCTGTCCATTGCCTCTCGATACATTTGAATGGACTGTTTCTCAATCGGCCCCACATGGATTACGCCGGCGTTGTTGATCAGAATGTCAAGCTGGCCGAAGTGCCGTAGTGCCGCGTCGATCAATTTCTGAGCTTCTTCAGCCTGTGTAAGATCACAATCGACAGTAAACAGGCGCTCAGGTGTTATGCCGATATCGCTGCCCAAAATCCTGCGCTTAGCTTCCTCCAGCTCTTCTTTACTGCGCGCCGCGAGTACCAGGGATGCCCCATGCCTTCCAAATTCTTCAGCTAACGCCAAGCCTAATCCCCGCGACCCTCCTGTAATGACCACCACTTTGCCAGCCACAGACCGAGCTCGGTTTCTTTGAATTGCGATTGCCGCGGCTGCTGATACAGCGATAGCTGCGGCTGGTAGGGCGATGTTGCGAGGCTTGTTACGCAGCATGAGGCTTGAGTACGACTTTCACGCACCCGTCTTCTTTATCGCGGAAGGTCTTGTACATCTTAGGCGCGTCCTCAATGGCGACGGTATGCGTGATGACGAACGACGGATCGATTTCTCCCGCCTCGATTTTGTTCAGTAGCGGTTGAAGATAACGTTGCACGTGTGTCTGACCAGTCTTCACGGTAAGACCTTTATTCATCAAGGCGCCGAAAGGAATTTTGTCGAGAAATCCGATGTATACGCCCGGGACCGATAGCGTTCCGCCTTTCCGGCAGCATAAGATGGCTTCACGTAGCACGTGCGGACGATCGGTACCCAGCATAACCGCCTCTTTTGCCCGGTCGATCACGGCGTCGGCGCTACCTGAGGCGTGGGCCTCTGTACCCACGGCATCGATACAACTGTCGGGACCTTGGCCGTGGGTCATCTCCATCAGGCGTTCTCGTACGTGCTCTTTCGAGTTGTCTATGATCTCTGCCTTGCCCCCGTTCTGAGCCATGGCCAAGCGCTCGGGAACACCGTCAATTGCGATCACCCGGCCCGCGCCGAACATCCAGGCGCTTCTGATGGCAAATTGACCGACCGGCCCGCATCCCCAAACCGCGACCGTATCGCCCTTTTGAATCTGCGCGTTTTCCGCGGCCATGTAACCTGTCGGGAAGATGTCGGAGAGAAAGAGCACCTGCTCGTCAGTTAAGCCGTCGGGAACCTTGATCGGACCCACATCCGCGTACGGAACGCGAAGATATTGCGCCTGACCACCGGGAAACCCGCCAAGCATATGTGAGTAACCGAATAGCCCGGAGGGCGATTGCCCCATGACTTTACGCGCCATCTCCGCGTTCGGATTGGACGTGTCACAAAGAGACGTGAGACCCATCTGACAAAATCGGCATACACCACAGGCAATTGTGAACGGAATCACAACGCGGTCGCCCCGCTTGAATTTCTTTACAGCTTTTCCAACCTCGGCGACTTCCCCCATCGGCTCATGGCCGAGGATATCTCCATCCTCCATCGTCGGCATCATGCCGTCATAGAGATGAAGATCCGATCCGCAGATAGCCGTCGAGGTAATTTTGACGATGATGTCTCCTTGCGACTGGATCTCCGGGTCAGGAACCCTATCCACCCGAACGTCATGCTTACCGTGCCAAACCAAGGCCTTCATCACAAAAATGCTCCTGCGTGGAGACATGGAAGCGATAAGTTGGGTTTCGATAGCGATACTACGAGCATCTCCGTCGAGTCCCGTTTCGGTTACGAGTAAGTATTAATCCGCTGTAACTTCCCCGCTTTGGTTCAATCTCTAGGTCGAGAACATCATGTACAAAGCCATTTTGACGATTGCAGCCGGAAGTCTTCTGGCGCCGATTGGTTCGTTGGCGCAGACACAGCACAATGATCCTTACGTGAATGGACCGGCTAATGAACCCAGAATGGCGCAGGAGATCCGTCATCAACTCGTGATGCTGCCCTATTACTCGATTTTTGATGACTTGGCGTTCCGGCTAAACGGCTCCAGCGTGACTTTATTGGGTGCTGTAACAAGACCCACTTTAAAATCGGACGCCGAGAACGTAGTCAAACGCATCGAGGGCGTAACGCAGGTAGACAATCAGATCGAGGTCTTGCCGCTCTCGTCAATGGATGATCAAATCCGTCTCGCGGTAGCCCGGGCCATCTACGGAGATCCCCAGATCGGCACTCGGTATGGAAACCGGGCGCTCCCTTCCATTCACATCATCGTGAAGAACGGCAACGTCACACTCGAAGGCCTGGTCGCCAACGAAGGTGACAAAAACCTGATCAATATTCGCGCAAATAGTGTTCCCAATGTCTTCAAGGTAAATAACAACCTCGTCGTAGAAAGCTCTCGCTAAATGGGTGGTGCCACCCTGAATGAGTAATCCTTTAGCCTCTTATCTGCACGATCATCTCGCCGGCGCCGCATTTGCAATCGATCTTTTGAAAGCGTTGCATGATCGCTATTCTGGCGAACATTTGGGGCAACTCGCGTCTGACTTGCTTGTGGAAGTGGAACAGGACCGGGCGACGCTTCAGCAAATCATAGATCGAGTTGGCAAGGAATCTCCGGATCTCAAGCAAGCTGCGGCATGGTTAACCGAAAAAGTGAGCCGCCTCAAACTGAATCACGATGACCCGGACGGACTCGGCACGTTTCAGGCCCTCGAAACACTTGCCCTCGGAATCCAAGGCAAGCGTGCGCTTTGGCAAGCTCTGTCGGCAGTTCCCGAGATCCATAATCGAATCGGCAAAGTGGATCTCGAACAGTTGATTGTTCGGGCGGAGCGTCAACACACGCAGGCCGAAGAGAGCCGGTTGCTCGTGGCTCGGACCGCGCTCGCACGGATGTAGGTACGAATGGATGTCTCGCCATTGCGCCGTCCTGAGAGCGTTGATCGAGCGCTATCCCGAGGTGCAGCTTGCCACGCTGGTGGATACACCTCCGGAAGGCGCTCAATGGCTCCACGAAATCAAGCTCGACGGCTACCGTCTGCTTGGATTTATCTCCGGCGGCGTGCCGCGCCTGCGCACCCGTAATGGCAACGATTGGAGCGAAAGCTTTCCTTCTCTCGCCGCTGCGCTCGGAACGATAAAAGCAAAGGCTGCCGTGCTGGACATGGAAGCCGTCGTGCTCGATTCGCAAGGAAAAAGCAACTTTCAGGCGTTACAGACCGCACTCGGCGATGGTGGTGATCCAAACAAAATTGTCGCGTATGTCTTCGATCTCCTCCATCTCGATGGGAAGGATCTCACCGAACTTCCCCTGACCGAGCGCAAGCAGAAGCTGCGGAGTCTCCTGAAGCAATCGAAGCAGGAAACGTGGCTGCGCTACAGCGAGCATGTTGCCGGACGGGGCGCGCAGATATTCGCTCAGGCTTGCAAAGCCGGTCTCGAGGGAATCGTCTCAAAGAAGAGTGACGCGCCCTATGTCGTAGGACGCCAAAAGAACTGGCTAAAAGTGAAATGTGTCCTACGTCAGGAATTTATTATTCTCGGCTTTAAGGATGCCCGCAAAGGGGAGCGAGCTCTGGGCGCGCTGTATTTGGGTTACCGGAAGAGCGGTGTTCTCCATTACGCCGGCAAGGTGGGTACCGGGTTTTCCATGAAAAGCGCCCGTGATCTTAGGGAACGCTTGGGAGGGATGACACTGGAGAAGCCGGTGCTGAGCCGCGCGGCAACCGCCGGGCTGCCGGCAGGCGAATGGCGTTCGATCCAGTGGGTCGAACCCACGTTGCTGTGCGAGGTCGCCTTCACGGAATGGACGCAGGACGGTCATATCCGTCATCCTTCTTTCCAGGGCATTCGGGAAGACAAGGATGCCCGGGAAGTGACGAAGGAGACATCCTTGAAAACGGCAACGAAGGCGAAGTCCGCCATGGTTCTGAATGGCATCGCCATCACCCATCCCGAACGAGTGATCTCCGAAATCGGCCAGATCACCAAAGGCGAACTTGCGGAATACTATGCAGCCGTCGCGCCTTTCATCCTGCCTCAAATCGTCTGCCGGCCTCTCAGTCTGCTGCGCTGTCCTTCGGGTATAGATGGCGGCTGTTTCTTTCAGCGAAGTCCCGGGAAGGGCCTGGGCGCTGACGTGCGGTCTTTTGCATTCCGCAATAAAGGCAAAAAATTTGAATACCTTTACATCGAGGATGAAAAGGGCCTGCTGGAAATAATCCAGATGGGCGCAATAGAACTGCATCCGTGGGGCGCAACCATCGATGCGATTGATCGTCCGGATCGAATGATTTTCGATCTCGATCCCGCGCCCGGCGTACCGTTCGAAGCTGTCAAACTCGCCGCGCAGGACCTGCGGCAACGCTTAGAACAGAAGGGGCTCGAATCGGTTCTCCAATGTACTGGCGGAAAAGGCTTGCACGTGATAGCTCCCCTGACCGGTAAGGACGAATGGCACGCGGTTAAAACTTTTGCCGCATCTTTAGCCGCGGAGATGGTCGCCGCGACGCCGGAAGCCTACGTTGCCACCATGAGCAAGGCCAAACGGGTGGCGAAGATCTTTATCGACTACTTCCGGAACGACTATACCGCCACCGCGGTCGCCGGCTATTCGGTTCGCGCCCGCCCCGCTGCGCCCGTAGCCCTGCCGCTGGATTGGAAAGAACTGAAGAGCTTGAAATCCGCCAGCCAGTTCACAATGAAAGATGTGCTGAAGCGCATCAAAGGCAAACGGCCCGAGGCGGCCGGCCGCATACGGCAAACTCTTGCGGGCGGCTAAGTATTTTGCTTCAGATTCTAAGCAATGCGGAGATCGCAGACCGCCTGGCCACTCTTGCCCAATTGCTATCCGCCCAGAAAGAAAATGCATACAAGGTCAAGGCGTACCAGCGGGCGGCGGCCGAGATCCGCACGTTCTCGGAAAGCCTCGATCAGCTTGTGCGCGATAACGCTGATTTGACCGCCTACGCTGGCATCGGTAATGCCATCAGCAGCGCCATTCGGGAGATCGTCCTGACCGGTACGCTCGCAAAGCTCGAAGAGCTGCGTTTGCAGGCCAGTCCCGAACTCGCGGCCATCAGCGCTTATCCGCGGTTGGATGCTAAGCGCGTCCTTCGTATCTATAAAAAGCTCGGCATCTCTTCGCTCGAGATGCTTCGCGAAATGCTGGAGAATGGCGAGATCCAAAGGGTGTTCGGCCTCCGAATGGCTCAGCATGTGCGTCACGGGCTAACCGAGACTCATGCCATGCTGCTATACCGGGCTGACGGCCTCCGCATCGCGGTGGAAGAATTTTTGCTGGAGCAATGCGGCGTTCGCCGGGCCGAGGCGGTCGGAGATTACCGGCGCCGGCGGGAGGTCATCGAAGATCTCGTTTTCGTGGTCGAAACGGCCGATTTTGCGGCCGTCACCTCCAAACTGGAGCGCTATGGCGGACGCATGCCGCTGCTGACTGCAACCGCCGATAGCGCTCTCTATGCTCTTTCCTCAGGCATTCTGCTACGGGTTCATGTGGCGTCGAAAGACAATTGGGGTTTATCCCTTGTCAGGTGTACTGGCAGCAAAGCCCACTTGCGCAAATTGACATCCGTTACGGGCAGCTTGACGGCCGTGAAGTCAAAAGGTCCGTTTCCTACAGAAAACGCATTCTACCGGAAGTTCGGTCTTTCTTTCATCGAGCCGGAGTTGCGCGAAGGCTACGACGAGGTGGGACGGGCCGCACAAGGCGCGCTCCCTTCACTCGTGACTGCGAACGACGTCCGGGGCGAGCTTCATGCCCATTCCGTATCGAGCGATGGAGCGCATTCTATTGAGCAGATGGCCACCGCCGCGCGTGATCGCGGCTACGAATTCATCGGAATCACCGATCATTCCCAAAGTCTTAAGATCGCGCGGGGCGTTTCAGCGGAGGACCTCTGGAAACAGATCCGTTTCATCGACAAACTCAACCCCCGGCTTGACGGGATCCGTGTCTTGAAGTCCGCTGAAGTGGATATTCTCGGCGACGGCGCCCTCGACTATCCCGATGACCTTTTGCAGGAACTCGACTATACGGTTTGTTCCGTGCATTCGCGCTTCGGCTTGGACAAAAACCAGCAAACGAACCGAATTCTGCGCGCCATGGATAATCGCTACTTTAATATTTTGGGACACGCGACAGGCCGGCTTCTTCTCAAACGGCCTGGATACGAGATCGATATAGAGCGTATCGTCACGCATGCAAGGCAGAATGGGTGCTTCTTTGAGATTAATTCGAGCCCGGACCGCCTCGATCTCTCGGCGGAGAATGCCCGTCTGGCGCACTCCGCCGGGATCAAAATTGCAGTTTCGACCGATGCGCATAGCACCCGTGAATTCGGACTGATACGCTGCGGAATCGATCAGGCACGGCGGGCAGGTCTGGAAAAGACTTCCGTTCTGAACTGCCTGCCGTGGGAAACACTGGGCCGGCTTTTACGGCGGTAAGGTTAGTATGTCCCTGCCGTCCTTTTCAAGGGCTTATCTTCTTTGGCATAATCAGCGGAAGCTTCGCCGGTGGAAGATATATCTTCGCCTCCCGTGCGCTTGAGCAAATCTTTCGCGCGGTCCACCCATTCACCGTCGTCGCAATGGACCGACAGAAGAATACCGCCCTCCTTAATTCGTCCTTCGTAGCGCTTGGCTTCAAACTCGGGTACGCCCATACCGGCTAACGCGCCGATCAGGCCTCCGACCACTCCTCCTGAACCGACACCTGCCAGGGTCGCCATAATCGGGCCCGCGGCTATAAAGGGCCCAAGCCCCGGAATCGCCAGCGCCCCGATACCGGCAAGCAATCCAAGCGTCCCACCTACGGCGCCGCCCGCTATTACACCGGTGGTGGTCCCTTCCGGCGCTTTCGTGTGCTTCTCGTGGGCGAAGTCTTTCGTGCCCACATTGTCTTGAAGGAGCACCGAGATGTCCTCACTGCGGAAGCCGGACGACAGCAACTGGTCGACCGCGCTCTCCGCGTCCGTACGCGTCCGGTATATGCCGTATACTGCTGTGTTTTTACCTGCCATAATTCTCCTCGTTTTGATTGTTAGAACTTGAACCGAGCGATTGCCGGGCTATTGGCTCTCGCCCTTCACCGTCAATTCATTTGTGACGTTGCCGTCGGCCGCGTACTTGCGCGCGCATTCCTCGACGGCGCGTTTCTCCTCGTCCGAACGCACCGGCCCTTTCAAAGTCACTTTTCCATGTTCGGCAATGATTTTGACGTTGTGAGCGTAGGTGGACAGGTTTTTGTCTTTAACCAAGTCCCGGCGAATATGAGCCATGAGCTCGCGATCGGAAAGGTTATTCTTGCCTTGGTCAGCGGTGGGTTCGGCCTTGTTCTTATCCCGTTTGTTGACGCCCGTATTGTCAGGCGCTTTGGCCGGCGTGTTCTGACCCGCCATCAGTGGCTGTGTTGTCAAGACGGCCGCGATCAGAGCGCTGGACAATGCACAAGTGATGCTTGGTTTTTTCATACCCGTTTCCCCCAATAGCCTTTGCACGGATGTGGCCATTGATCGAAACAGACGCTCTTCCCGCTAGATGTCTGATTTGATTTGGGTCGCTCGGGTTGGACACCGGCAAATATCAGGTTACTGCATCCGGCAAGAGTAAAATTTCCAATCTTTCGGTGCGATTGTACACCGGTATTTCTTCCGATATGCTCCGAAGGCTATGGCCGGTCCATGTCGACGTGGAGCCCAGGGGTGATGTCGGCCTTTATCATGCAATTCATATGGCGCATTGCGGAAGAATGCTCCGTCTCATTGCAGGCAGCGGCACAGTCTTCTGGAACAACCAATTTCAGATCGCGCATATAGGCGTCATGGGCCGTGAATAAGACGCAACTATTGCTCGAGAGACCGGTGAGAATCAGTCGTTCCGTGCCAAAATGCTTCAGCAGTAATTCCAGCGGTGTCTGGTAGAAAGCCGAGTGCTTAGGTTTGAGGACGAAATAGTCTTCAGGCTCGGGAACAAGCAGTTCAACAAATGGCAGCCCAAGAGAGTCCGCTCTAAGGCAATGTTTGACAATGCTGTCCAGATTGGACCGCCAGCGCCCGAAGTTATCGTTGGCATAGACGCACGGCACACCGGCTGCTCGGGCCCGTTTCCTGAGTGCCGCGATATGGGGTGCAATTTGCCGGGCGGAGGCAAAAAGTTCGTCTCAGCGTGGAAAATCGAAGTCGTTGATCACATCGATCAACAACAGACAGGTGTGATGGGTATCCGGCGCACTCCCGTGCAAGTCGTGCTGCGCTCCCGGCTGAACATTCACAATGCCACCTGAGTGACGCGTCGTTCAATGCGCTTCTCGTAATGTTGTCCCTGGATGAGCCGGTTGACATAAATCCCGGGCGTCACAATGCTGTCAGGCTCGAGCGAACCTACCTCGACGATCTCTTCCACCTCTGCAATCGTGAGACACCCGGCCGATGCCATGATCGGATTGAAATTGCGCGCAGTCTTCCTATAAATAAGATTTCCCGCGGTGTCGCCCTTCCAAGCCTTAATCAACGAAAAATCGGCATAGAGAGCATGCTCGAGTAAATACATTCTGCCGCCGAATTCCCTGATCTCTTTTCCCTCGGCTACGATAGTGCCTACGCCGGTGGCCGTATAGAACGCTGGAATCCCTGCTCCGGCGGCGCGGATGCGCTCGGCGAGAGTCCCTTGCGGAATCAGGTGGACCTGAAGAGTTCCGGCGAGAACGCGTGATTCCAGCAACTTGTTCTCGCCCACATAGCTACCGGTGTGTGTCGCAATCATATCGGCCGCGAGCATGAGGCCCATCCCAAAATCATCCACGCCCATGTTGTTGGAGATGGTGTTGAGCTTCCGTGCTCCTTTGCGCACGAGCGCCGCAATCAGATTTTCCGGAATGCCGCAGAGTCCGAATCCGCCAAGCATCACGGTTGCGCCATCGTGAATATCTGCCACCGCCTCGTCCGCGGAACGAAAGACCTTGTTCACTCTCATGACAGTTCAGCTTCCGTTGAACCAATCACATCCTCCAGAGCGACGCCCGGCATCAATTCCTGAACGTGAAGACCTTGCGGGGTGACACGTATATACGCAAGCTCGGTGATGATCGTGTCGACCACACCCACTCCGGTAAGGGGCAGCGTACACCGTTTCATAATGCGCGGTTCACCGTCTTTGGTGGTATGTTCCATAGCCACAATCACACGGCGCGCGCCCGCCACGAGGTCCATTGCACCGCCCATGCCCTTGACTATTTTCCCGGGGATCGTCCAATTGGCGAGGCCGCCGCGCTCGTCCACTTGCATAGCGCCCAAAATCGAAACGTTAATATGCCCACCGCGGATCATGGCGAATGATTCGGCGCTCGAAAAAAAGGACGTGCCCGGCAACTCCGAAACTGTTTCCTTACCGGCGTTGATCAGATCCGGATCCTCTTCGCCCGCGAAAGGATAAGGGCCGATTCCGAGCATTCCGTTCTCCGACTGAAAGACGACCGAGATCCCTTCCGGCAGATGACTTGCGACGAGCGTGGGAAGGCCGATACCCAGGTTTACATAGTCGCCGGAGCGCAACTCTTGCGCCGCCCTCCGCGCGATGCGAATTCTTTTTTCTTCGGTCGTCAAAGCATCAGCCTGCAAAGCGGCGTCCCCGGTTGGTTCATCTTCAGCGTAATGCGAAGCTCCCTGGCTCCTAGCGATCCGGATGCGATATGCAGAACACTAAAATATCAGTATGCTCTTGCTGGTTGACGATCGAAATGATCTATCACTTTGTTGCGAGAGACGTCAATTCAAAATGATGAAACACCCTTCTCGAAATGCCATGTCGCGTCGCAAATTGCTCCAGAACGTAGCGGTCGCGGGCACGTTGCCTGCTCTAGCGCGAAGCGAATCTCCGGAGAAGCTGAAGATTTGCGTATTTTCGAAACATTTCCAATGGACGAGCGTGAAGGAAGCGGCTGGCATCGCCAAAGATCTCGGGTTCGATGGCGTTGACCTGACGGTTCGCAAGGGCGGCCATGTTCTGCCCGAGCGCGTGGAATCCGATCTTCCGGCGGCGGTGGAAACTGTTCGTGGCGTGGGTCTGGAAGTGCCCATGATCACGACGGACATTACGGACACCGCCACTCCACATGCCGGCGCAGTCCTCCGGGCGGCCAACCGCCTCGGCATTCGGCATTATCGATGGGGCGGTCTATCGTATAAACCGGACAAAGGCATTCCGGAGCAACTCAACGAGTTAAAGCCGCGCATGAAGGCCCTGGCGGATTTCAACAAGGAACATCAGGTCTGCGGCATGTATCACACGCACTCTGGCCCCGGGCTCGTCGGCGCGCCCATTTGGGATCTCTGGACCATGTTCCAAGATCTCGATCCGCGTTGGATGGGCATCAATTACGACATCGGGCACGCCACCGTGGAAGGCGGCTATGGCGGATGGATCGCCAGCTCACGCGTGGTTAAGGATTACATGCGAGGAATTGCGCTCAAGGATTTTAAATGGGCTCAGAACCAGCGCAGCAGCACCTATCACGACCCGTTTGATAAGTCACTCGATGCAGCGGGCGCCTGGGTTCCCCACTGGTGCGCGACCGGTCAAGGCATGGTCAATTTAGCTGGATTCTTTGCCATAGTGAAGGCGAATCGATTTTCCGGCCCCGTACAGCTTCACTTTGAATACCCCGGACTCGGAGGCGCTGAGAATGGCGATCGCACGTTGCGTATTCCGAAGCAAGAACTCATCGCCGCCATGCGCCGCGATCTTAACTACGTCAAGGGCGTCATGCGCGCTCAGCAGTTGATTTAGACCCGCCTGTTGAACAAGAGATATCGATGACGGGAAATGGAATCGTCGATATGCCGAGCAATCACTCGGTAGACCAGACGGTGGAACGGCTCGAGAAGATGCTAGAAGCGAAGGGTGTCACCCTGTTCGCGTTGATCGACCACAGCGGAGAAGCGGAAAATGCGGGAATGAAAATGCTTCCAACTAAGCTGTTAGTCTTTGGAAGTCCCAAGGCCGGCACTCCAATTATGCTGGCTGCACCTAGCATCGCCATCGATCTTCCGCTTAAGATTTTGATCTGGGAAGATAACCAGGGAAAGGTGTGGATTTCCTACAACAGCATCGAATATTTACAGGAGCGGCACGGTATATCAAGGGAGTTGCTGCAGAGTATCGCAGTTTCCGAAGCATTAGCGGCCAAGGCTGGCGAATAGCTCTGGCGGGCGATTTGGGTCACGAGACGGTGAGATCCTAGGCCTTCAAAACTCGCTCTCTTGTCCGCTCGATCCATTCTTCGCTCTTGGGAAAATCCGCATAAGTCTTGAGCTCTTCGAGCATCGGAGAATCAGGCGCAATTCCGGCCGTTTGTAGCAACGCGTAATCTTGCAAAGATTCCGCGAACACTTCCCAACGGATGGAGTCCAGCGGGCCGTCCGGACCCGGGTACACCACAAACGGATCCCCATACGGTATGCCCGGCCACCCGTAGCCCGATCCCTCTTGAAACAGATCCGGCACTTGTTGTGTATCCATCTTGAACCAGTAATCGTAACCCCAGTGGAGAAAGCCTTTGGCGCCGAGGCGATAAAAAAGGAAGCCCGCCATGCGGATTTTCGGGAGCGGCGTATCGAATAAACGGTTCAGATATTTTCCGCGCGGCGCGGTACAGAAGTAAACCCAATGCGGAATCTTTGCTTCTCGATATTTTTCCGCCGACGGGAGCAGCGGCACGGGAATATCGACCAGCCCTTCCTTGCCGTAGCGAATATCGCTGAGCGCATCGAGAACTTTGCCCCGAGTCCACGGCGCCAATTTTGTGAGCAGAGCGTGCGCCTGACGATAGTTTTCTATGGCCTCGCTTCGAGGCTCGTCGGAAATGTGAAAGAAAGAGCGATCGATCAGGTTTTGTTCCAGCAGAAAGGCGTGCAAGCCCGGAAGGAATTGCTCGAGAAACGAGAGATAAGGCCCCGTAGTGGCGGGAGCGTCGCCGGGCCAGAGTAAACTCCACTTATCCCCTTCGCGCTGATACACGTGAATGGGATACTTCACCTGCCAGTACAACCACAGGTGCGGAAACTCGAAATATTCAATTCCGTTTCGCTTCGCCAGTTCGACGAAACGCCGCACCGGAGCCCAGTCGAATTCGTAGCGGTCAGGCGAGGTGGACTTTATGCCGAGCAACTGGCAGGGCTTGGGCACGATCTCGGTCCGCTGATGGAACAGCGGCACAATCATGGTGTTCGAGCCATGCGACGCCATATTGCGCATGTGCATTTCCGTAAGCTCCCACCAGCGCTCTCCGAACGGCTCTATTTTGTAGGCTTCGTAGATCGCGTCGGCGTGCCACCAATGCGACACTGGAAAATCGCGGCGCGGCTTCAGTACGAGCGGGCGCACGTCAATCTGGGCCGTAAGGCTTTGAATCGGACCCCGCGCGTCGGTCGTCATCTGCACATTCAGCCGTTTCGTTTCTACCGCTGCTTCGGCGGGAACAGTCACGGTGATCCAAAAAGACTGAGTTTCCCAGGGGCCGACGGAGGTCTTTTGTTCGGGAAAGAGCGGATCGGGTACCAGGCCCGGTACCGACCCGAGGCCATCCAAGTCGGACTCTGGAACATCGGTCGTGTGATGAGGCAGCGGCACATACCCCACGCGGCGAGTTTCGATTTTGAGATCGACCCCGCCCGAAACCGCACACTCCACTTTGACCCGCTTTGCCGTTTCATTGCGGACGCAGGCCTGAAAAGAAACCCTCTGATTGCGTGCGGAGAGCAACTGCATCTCCGTCTTTCGATGAATGGGCGGTGTTCGGGAATACCCGCTTAAGAGAAGTTTCGAGCCACGCGGAAACACCGGATCCCGGCGTTTCGGCAGCAATTGTTTCCGGGGCGAGATAGGCCAGGCCCGGCATCGCGGAAAGCTTTAGTAGTGATCTTCGAAGCATGTTGTCTAAATGGAAATTTGCGCTCGGGCCGGCTCGCGCTTGCCGTTAATGACGATGTTCGTCAACGCGAGGGGCGGCGCGTGGAGCACAATCCTTTGCGGTTTTTCGCGCCATTGGCCGCTGAAGGAAACCGACAGCGCCTTCGTGTCGTCGGAAAGCCGGAAGCGCAAACTAACAGTTCCGTACAGCGTCGGCATTTTTTCAAATACGGTTTCCTGTTCCGAGCTAAACCATGCCGCGGGACAGAGCCGCAGAAGATGCAATTCATTCTCGGCGATTTCATCGTCTATCACCGACCGCCGCGCCAGATAGAACGCGAGATAGGTGGGGCATTGGGTCGCCTGTATTCCATGACGATGCTCGCAAGCGCTGTAGGTTTGCTTCGAAAGCGACCCAAGGAACAGACTGTAAAGACCCTCGAGAAAAAGTTGCCGATCCGCAAGCTGCCACGAATGAAAAATATTCCAGCTATAGCAAGGCTCGCACGTGGAGATTTCGTGAATAAGGATAGGGCGAGCCAGCGGATTCGATCGATAGCCATACAGCTTTGTGTCGGGTCCTTCGCGAAAGAACGCGACGCAGGCGCGCATGAGCTCATCGTCCGCCGGCAAAAGTCCTGCCCAAACCAGAATCATCGGTCCGCCGTCCAGGTAGAAAGCATCGGAAAACGGATGAAACCGCATCGGCTTGCTCGAAAGAGTTGTCGGCGCCTTGGGCCGCTTCTTGCCGGAGGCATCGGTCCAGAGCGGCGCCGCAGCGGAGCGTTCGCGAAACGCCTTGACGAAAACCTGTTTATATCGCTGGGAAAATTCGTCGAATTCAGCCGCGCGCGTGTGTTGCGTCCGCTTCAGCAGACGAACTGCGGATCTCAGCCCTTTGTAATGCCAGGCAAGGCTGTATACGGCTTGAGTCGGAATAATGTCGTCGGTTGCCACCGCCGGTGGCAGCAGTCCCGGCACGCCGTCGTGATCCGTCCTCGCGCACGAGTCTTGAATGAAATCGCAGGCCTTAACGATCGCCTCCGACCACCGCGCTATGAATTGCTGGTCGCCGCTAACCAGAGCGTGCGTACTTACCTGATGCAGAATCGCTCCATGGTCGGTAAGCCAATCGAATGCGGTTAGCGTCCTCGGCGTGCTGAAGTAACCTGGATGGAACTCGTAAGAAGGTCCGGGCGGCTTTACCGAGCCCTGGTGTTTGCGAAATAATTCGACGTGCCGCTGGACCGTTTCGAAATAGCCGAGCAGATCGAGGAACATGAAGCTGGTCATGGAACTGGGCGTGCTCCATAGATTGTCGTAACCCCACGAACCGGTCAGGAACGTGTAGTCGCCGTTGACATAATCCTTCTCCGCGATGATCTCTGCGAACCGGATGCTGCGCGAGATTACTTCGTTGATATGTTTCTCGGGAACCTGAATCTGTGCCGCTTCCGCAGGCACTGCGGCCCAATATTTGTCGCATTCGGCGAGTGCGGCTTCGCGTCCCAGGCTTAATTCGCGTTGTGCTTCATCGCTTGCGTCGGCAAGCATCGGTACAAGCAAATCCACCGAGTCGCCCACGCGGGCGTCGAGTTGGATTTTAAGCGCATAAATGTGCCCATCCGGATGGATTTCAGAAAACGCAACTTTGCCCTTCGCATGCGGCAGCACGATCAGCCGGATCTTATTATCGGCGTGCAGCACGCGAATGCCAGTTCCGCCAGCCAGCGTGAATTCCTCGGCTCGCAGCGTATTCGCGTAGGCGGCGGCTTGGGGATCGATATCGATCGTGATCCCATCCTCCCATTTGTAATGCTCCACGTGCTTGTAATACACCTGGCTGAGTTGAATCGAAAAATTCTGGTGCGCGGCCGCTCGCAACTCGTCCACGTGAGTAACAATCAGGCGAACCCAGGCATAGTGAGGCTCAATGCCGGTAACTACGTTTTGTCCACCCTTGACGTGCGAGAAGATTTCCTGCCGGATAACCAGCCCTTCTTGCAGCCGCCACTCTGTCCAAAGCAGAGGCGTCGCGTGTTCGGCGTTCCACCCCTGAATGCCATGACCGCCATCCACTCGCCAGAGCTGAGTTTGCTGCTGCGGCAGTGGCAGAGGCATGCCGTCCGGGGTGGGCATGAAGGTGAGTTGGAAACTTTGTCCTTTCCAACGCAAAGCGTTCGGGCGCGTTGGAGCGAAGTGCGGGCACGGCTCACAAATGACCGTGCCGTTGTAGACAACGTTGAACCGGAAATAATGATCCTTCCAGCCGATCGGGGTCCAGACGTTTCGCTCTTCGGGCCACCACACGCTGGCAAGTTCCGCGTTTGGTTCGGACGATACGGATTGCGAAGCGGCCGTCATCATCGGCTCGACGTGAGTGGGCGAGAGCATCGGAGGCGCGAGGGCCGCGCCCGCCTTCAGCAAGCCGCGCCGGGAAACTCGCGTCATTAAAAGAAAAATTTCATCGAGAGCTGCATAAAGCGGGGATCGCCGGAATCGGTGATACGGCCGAAAGTACTATCGGTCTTTGTTGTATCCGGTGAGGCCAAATTCGCCCGATTCTGAATATTGAAAACGTCGCCGCGAAGCTGCAAGTACTTCCGCTCTGTGAAGTGGAAATTCTTCGCCAGACTGGTGCTCACATAGAAAACACCCGGCGCTTCCACAATTCCAAGGCCGGCACTGCCAAAGGTGTACAAACTGGGCACGGCAAACGCGCCGGTATTGAACCATTGCGAAGCGCTCGGATTCGCGACATGGGGATCGCCAACGATATCGGCGCGCGTGCCATTCCCGTTGCCAAGATTATTAGGGCCGCCAAGGATATTGAGTGGTTGGCCGGAGCGCGCTTGCTCGGTGAATGATAATTGCCAGCCGCCCACAACAGCATCTTCAAAGCGATTCATGCTCGAAAGAAACTTCTTGCCGTGTCCTACCGGCAATTCCCACACCATGGTCGCGTACTGCACGTGACGATAGTCGAACGATGTTCGGCCGCGGTTATACCAATCGGGAGAGTAGGAGAGCAGGCCACACGTTTCGCAATCGGGCAAGCCATCCGCCATGCTGCGCGAGAACGAATAAGCGAAGCTATAAGTCAGTCCTGCCGCGAAACGTCTTTCCAGTTTCGTCTGCAGGGCGTTGTACCAGCCGTGTCCCAGATTTTGATAGACCTGAATACCGGAAAATGCGGGATTCGGTTTGTCGGCCTGAATATTTGCATGCGGACCAACTGTTGCGTCATTGTATTGTTTGGCGGCGAAATCGCCCGTTACTCGCGTTCCAACGTAAGAGAGAGTGAGCGCCGATTTGAAGGGCAGCGCCGATTGAACGGAGACGTTCCATTCGTGAGTTCTGGCGGGCTTCACATTGTAAATGGGTGCATATACCTGGAACGGACCGAACTGCGTGGGATCGTTTGGCCAAAATGTCTCCCACGGCTGCAGCGTGGTTGTGCTGAGCGTCCTCGATTCCAAAGACCAATGCGGAACGTTGAGCATGGAGGCTCCTCGATTCCCGCTAAAACTGTTATAGAAGATTCCGTAACCGCCGCGCACGACAAAATCCTTGTGGACAAACGGGCGATACACCGCTCCCAGTCTAGGAGCCCAGTTGCCGTTGGGCTCGTAAAGTCCATCCGGATAGCCGGCGACCCTCGCCGTCGTCCACAGGTCCTTGGTGACCGAGGCTAGAAAGGGCGTAACCGGATATGCGTTCAGGTTGGGTTGGCCACTCGAGTTGACTTCCACTACGACCTTATTGAGTTGAGGATCCCACGTGCTCGCTACCTCATTGACATTGTGATGCGCCAGGTAGCGGTCGTAACGCAGGCCCAGAGTGAGAGTCAGGTTCGGACGCACCCGCCAGGAGTCATTAAAATAGTAAGCGTTATACGGCGCGCGGTCGAAACCGAAATCTTTCAGAGGATCGTTTCGGGTGCTGGAAGATGCCAGGCCGAGCAGATAATCGGCAAAGCCGTCATTCGTGTAGAGATTGCCAAAGTTGAACGCTCCTCGCGGCGCGGCCGAGCCGTGCGATGCCAGTGCGCGCCAGTCGCCGTATTCAAATCCGAAGGCGAGCGTATGGTTTCCCGCAATGCGATTGACCCCGACTTTTGCGTTATAACTGTCGCCCCAGATCGAGCCTGGTACGCCATAGCCGCCCGGAAAAGTGATACCGGTATACCCATTGCCGCCAGTAAAAGTAATGTCCGGAGGGCCAATCCATGCCTCGCGCCCAGTAGTAGGAAAGCCCTGAATTCCCGCCAACTGATCGTCGTTCTGTTTGCCCAGGTTAGGGTTTGCGTACGTTTCGTTCGTGCGCAGCGTACCTGCGCTCGCAGTGAGCACTGTGTTGGCGGAGATTGTCCAGGTGTAGTTCAACCCGATGTTTTGCTGCTTGATTTCATCGCTGCCGGTGATGGAGGGCACAGGATTGTAGCCAAGCACGCTTCGGGGCTCGCGAATATTTACATAGAGCCCATAAATGCGTTGCGAGTCCGTAATTTGATGATCGACGCGGATGGATCCTTCCCACGTATTGTCGGATGAGGATGCATTCGCTCTGAAAAATCCATTCGTTGAATTTGGCTCCAGGATCAACGGAAGAAAATATTTCGATGCCGGATCGATCATGCTGGCGGGAATTTTATTGCCTACAAAAGGAGTTCCGCCCGTGAACGGATTCTTGATCACCTTCGAAAGCGCGCTGAAATCACCAGTCTTCATGGCCGGTGTCACGGCGAGGCTGTTATAAACCTTGGCATTGCTGATCGTGGTCCCTTGAAAGCTTCCAAAGACGAATGTCTTGTTACGAATGATCGGACCACCCACGGCAGCCCCGAATTGGTTGTAGCGGACCGTGTTTTTCGATACGGCAAACGTTTTGCGTGCGTTGAGAATATCGTTCTGCAGAAATTCCCAAACATCGCCATGCAATTCATTGGTTCCGGCCTTCGTCACAACGCGCACTTGTATCGGATCGCGGCCGCTCTCGGCGCTGAAGTTCCCGGTTTCGACGTTGAATTCGGCCACTGTGTCGACGTTAGGTATCGCAGTGCCGCCTTCGTCGCTGGGCGCGTTGGAATTTAATCCGTTCAATTGAAAGGCAGTTTTGTTGTTACGCAGGCCTTCGCCTTGCACATAAGTAGCGCGTTCCGCTCCGGTTTGCGTGGAATCCCAACGCATGCCCGGCACTAACGCGACCAGTGTCAGCGGATTGCGATTGGCCAAGGGCAACTCGCGAATCTGTTGCATCTGCACAACGGTTTGCGTAGCGGCCGTCTCGGTCTGCAGGACCTCGGAGGTCGTCGAGATGGAAACCGTTTCACTCAGTTGGCCGACCTGGAGAACCGGCGAAAGGCGGTCGCGGTCGCCAACGTTCAAGTCTGTCTTTTCAAGCTCCCATTTCTTAAAACCTTTGGCACTGACAGAAACCGAGTACTGGCCGAGCGGTAGCGAGAGAATATCGAAATTCCCGTCCTGGCCGGTGGTCACTATTCTGGTAAATCCATTCCCGGCATTGGTAACCGTAATTTCGGCGTTTGGCACTACGGCGCCAGTAGCATCTGTAACGGTGCCAAAGAACGAGCCTTCCGTACCGACTTGTGATAGCAAGGCGAATGGGGCGAGCAGAGCAGCGAATAGAACGAGCAGTGTGGGTCGCATCGTAGAAGCCTTTCAGGGTATTGTGGATTGCCCCGCTTCTACGGTCAATGGACTAACAAACGATCTGTTCCATATGCTGAACAGGCCAGAATTACGAACTTACTCCACCTGCAGAAGAACCCCTTGCCCGGGGGCGAGCCAATAAAATCGGGCCTCAAACGGTTTGAGTTCTCCCGTAATCGGCGACACGTACTTCACTGATTTCACACTCGATTGGAAGCGTGGGATGCAGTGAGCTGAACGTTTCAGACTTTTATTCACCAGCATTACGTAGCGTTGGCCGTTTTCGTGTGTAAAATCGCCGGCCACGAAATCGCCGTCCGGCACGTCTTGAATCAGCGACTTCTCCGCCGGACCGTGATTATGTCTGGGAACGGAGCCGATGTGGTAAACGTCGTCGCTGTGCAGTTTCAGCAGGGTCGGGGCGAGGTTTTGTACCTGTCTGTCCATGTTTCGTAGCCACTCCCACGTGGGAGTCTTTTCGTAAAACTGATCGAGAGGCCCATCGCGGAAATTGCCAAGATCGGCGGCATGCAGAATAGGAACTTCTCTCGAGAGGAACTTGTAATAGGCAATGCCTTTTACTCCGTACACCAGGGATCCCCAGACTTGTAAGCGGATATCGTCGGCGGTCAAATCGCGATAACGCCAGTGAGGCGAGGTCAGTACGATGTTCCACATCGGCAGTCGATGTGCCGTTGCATGATCCCGCATCTGTGCCAGGTTCACCCAGAACGCGGTATCGAAATCCCCGCTGCCTTTGTCGCCGATGATGGAGTAGCGGTCGTACGAGAGCGCCGTCGGAGCACAGATTTGAACGAAATCGTCGATGTACTTGTCATAGGTCTCGCCCTGACCGGGAAGAAGGTTTATATACGGCCATTTGCCCGGAGCCAACTCTTTCACGGCGGCCACGGCTTTGGCCAATTCCGGAAATTCCTTCTGATTGGGCTCGTCCTTGATGTGATAGCCATAGACAGCCGGGTTGTTGTGGACTTCCTTGAGCACGATGGCAAGGTTGCGGCGGAACTCGTCGCCATTGAAAGGCTTCGACCACACGTCGCCCGCCAGGCGCTCGTCAAACACGATGCATTTGAGCCCGAGCTGTTGGCACGCGTCCAAAGTTTTGGGTCGGACGAAAGCGACGGAATTGACACCGGCATCGTGAATAAGCTGCAAGATTTTCGGATCGTCAACGAAATCCCAGGCCATGAGGGGAAACTGGCCGTTTCCCAGGTCCTGCGCGCGCGAGAGCAAAGGAAGTAACGCTAACAGCCATAACTTACGCATCACTTTTTCTTCTATCAGAAACGAGCAAGCTCCGCGTGTCTCCGCGGGACACCGTGTTCACTCCGCTGGACGTATAGCAACGCGATACTTGACCGGCAGGCGGTATTTGGAAATGCTAAATTTATCCCGTCATGAAAATCTTGAAACCCGGCAAACATCGTTTGTTTGAGCACGACTTCGAGACTGCCAAAATCGTTTCGGAAATGCTGATCGACCTGGAGAAGAACGGGATGGATGCCGTCCGCCGCTATAGCAAACAGTTCGACGACTGGGCGCCCCCGAGTTTTCAGATGACATGCGCCGAGATTGATAAAGCGATCACCGAAGTGTCTCCGCAGGCGATTCGCGATACCGATTACTGCCAGGCGAATGTGCGGGCCTTCGCCCAGGCGCAGCGCGAGACCATGCGAGACCTGGAATTGGAGACGCGTCCCGGAGTAATCCTCGGTCACCGTCACATTCCGGTCGGCGCAGTGGGGTCTTATATTCCAGGGGGCCGCTATCCGATGTTCGGCTCGGCGCAAATGAGCATCATTCCGGCGCGCGTCGCCGGTGTGAAACACATCGTGGCATGTACGCCGCCAACAAAAGGAAAAGGGCCGTATCCGGCGACCATCAACGCCATCCGGAAAGCCGGCGCGGACTCTATCTACATTCTGGGCGGAGTTCCGGCGCTCGCCCTGATGGCGTTTGGGCTGGATGGCGCGCCGGCCGTGGATATGGTCTGCGGGGCAGGGAATCGCTTTGTGGCGGAAGCCAAGCGGCAGCTCTTCGGACGCTGCGGAATCGACTTGTTGGCCGGCCCAACAGAAATTCTTATCATTGCCGACGACCGTGCCGACGCCGCTCTGGTGGCCTGCGATCTGCTGGGGCAAGCGGAACACGACCCGAATAGCGGCGGATGTCTCATCTGTTTCAGTGAAGATTTTGGACGGCGCGTACTTGCCGAAGTAGAACTCCAGTTACAAACGCTTTCCACCAGAGATGTGGCAAGCCTGTCCTGGCGGGATCACGGCATTGTCTATTTGGCGGAAGACGCTGCGGAAGCGGTGCGGCTGAGCGACGACTATGCGCCGGAGCATCTGGAACTGCACGTCTCCAATCGGAACTATTTCATTGACAATTTGCGAAACTACGGATCGTTGTTTATCGGCGAGGAAACGACGGTCGCTTATGGCGACAAAACCATCGGAACCAACCATATTTTGCCAACAAGCCGCTCGGCTCGCTATACAGGCGGGCTATGGGTCGGCAAATTTTTGAAGACCTGCACCTATCAATACATGACGCCGGCTGCGAGCGTCGAAACTGCCGAAGTCACAAACCGGCAGTGCCTCTTGGAGGGCATGCCGGCCCATGCCATCACCGCGCGAGTCAGGATCGACCGTTATGCCTGAAGCTTTTCGGCTCGATGGAAAAGTCGCGCTTGTTACCGGAGCCGCGACAGGTCTCGGCGCCGGCATCGCCGTGATGCTTGCTAGGCAGGGCGCCGATCTCGCCATTTCCGATCGGCCCGGCGTAGCGTTGAACGAAACCGCCGAGCAGCTACGGCATTACGGCCATCGGGTTTTCTCGTTTGCAATGGACGTGCGCGAAGGAACGCAATTGACGGCCGGAACCGCGGCCGTCCGCAATGAACTAGGCGCAGTCGACATCCTGGTGAACAATGCTGGGATCAATCGGCCCGCGCCCGGTCTGGAGCTCACCGAGCCAGAATGGGACGATCACTTCAATACGAATGCCCGTGGCGGGTTTTTTCTTGCCCAAAAGCTCGCCCCGGAGATGATCGAACGGCGTTGGGGCCGGATAATTTGGATCTCGAGTCAGTCGGGCCTGGTTGGCGTTCCCGGCCAGCCCGCCTATTGCTCGAGCAAAGGCGCGGTCGTGCAACTGGTCCGCACCTTAGGCGTCGAATGGGCGAAGTTTGGGATCACCGTCAATTCCGTCGCGCCCACGTTTGTCGAAACCGACCTGACGCGCGAGCGCCTGCACAGGCCTGAGTTCCTGAAGTTTGTCTTGAACAAGATTCCCGCCGGAGAGCTAGCCACCGTCGAGGATGTGGCAGCGGCGGTCGCATACCTGGCAAGTAATGAAGCGCGCATGGTCAATTGTCATCAGCTAAGTGTGGACGGGGGTTGGACCGCTTGGTAACTCGCGTTCAACATTCCGAACGAATTCCGTTGGGTTCTGTTGACCGAGCCGGGCGGCGGGCTTAGCCTGGAAACGCATGGCGCGTTCAGAACCAGCAACGTTAGCTGACCAGTTTACCGGCCTTGAAGCAGGAGACCTCGACATCTCGGTGTTCGCCGAGGAGCATCTCTACACCGCAGTCGTCTCGGATTCCCTCGATCAGATTGGCTTGCGTGAGCAGGCAATGAGAGAGTATTTGCGGCCGCTTTTCCCTTCCTGCAAGTTTGCCGGCTGGGCGCGTACGATTGCGTGTGCCGATGTATATCATGTCCCAGATGCACCGTACGATTTGGAGATCGAAGCGCTCGATAGCGTTTTGTCCGGAGAGGTCGTCGTGGTATCAACCGGGCGCTCCATTCGCAACGCTCCCTGGGGAGAGCTTCTATCAACGGCAGCCAAGGCGCGCGGGGCCAGAGGCGCCGTGATAGACGGTCTGGTCCGCGATGTAAAGAAAATCGAAGACGCTAAGTTTCCGGTATTGGCGGCGGGCATCAAGCCGGTCGATTCGATGGGGCGCGGCATGGTCACTGCTTACAATGTTCCAGTGGAATGTGGCGAAGTGTTGGTGCAACCGGGCGACTTTGTCTTTGCGGATTACGATGGCGTGGTCGTCGTTCCGCGGGGTCAAGTGATAGACGTTTTGCGGCTGGCGGCCGACAAAGTGATGCGCGAGAATCAGTCTCGTGCCGAGCTGCTTCGCGGTGCCTATTTGCGCGACGTCTATAACAAATATGGCGTGCTGTAACGAGCTGTAGTGAAAATCAGACAAATCGAAACGATCCCGGTAAGCGTTCCGATTCGCCCAGATGTCGCGATTACCAGCAGCCTCGGCTCGCATACGCATTCTCCGTTTCTGCTCTTGAAGGTTTACACCGATGAAGGCTTAATCGGTTTGGGCGAGGTTTCTTCAACCGCGCGCTGGAGCGGCGAGGATCACGCGACCGCGCAGCGCGTAGTCCGTGAATACTTGGCGCCGGCTTTAATCGGCGAAGAAGCGCTGGACATTGAAGCGGCCGTAAAGAGGATGGGCCGAGCCCTGGCCAACAATCCCTTCACCAAGGCTGGGGTCGAACTCGCGTTGTGGGACATCCTCGGCAAAGCTGCCAATTTGCCTCTGTATCGATTGTTAGGTGGCGCCGTGCGCGAAGTAGTGCCGCTGAAATTCTCGATCTCGGGCGCGAGCCCTTCCAACGCGGCGGAGCTCGCGCGCTGGGCAGTCGAGCGCGGGTTTAAGACCATGAAGGTGAAAGTCGCCATGGGGCCGGATGATTTGGCGCGTGTGCGTGCCGTGCGCCAGGCGATTGGCGATGAGATCCGCCTAGGCGTGGATGCCAATGGCGGCTGGTCTCCCCGCGAGGCCGTGCAAGCTTTGCGGCAAATGCTGGCATATCGGATTTATTTCGCCGAACAGCCCGTTCCGCCTCTCGACGTGCACTGGATGGCGGATGTGCGCAGGCAAACCGAACTGCCCGTGATGGCCGATGAGAGCCTCTATTCACTGCAGGATGCCATGGCGCTTGCCAGGTCAGGCGCCGCCGACATGTTCTCGATTTACATCGGAAAATCAGGACTGACGGCAGCGCGCAAAATCGCCGCCGTCGCCGAAGCCGCGGGGCTGATTTGCACGATCGGAAGCAATATGGAGCTGGGCGTGGCCACCGCCGCCATGATCCATTTGGCGGTTTCCACTCCCGCCATCGATGCGGAAACCATCCCCTGCGACATTCTGAGCCACTTGTTCTATGACACGAATTTACTCACCCAGCCGTTAGTGTCGGGCGCGGAGGCGCGCGCTCCGCAAGGGCCTGGGTTGGGCGTCGAGCTGGATGAGGAAAATCTCAAGCGCTATCGCGTCGACGTCTGAAGAAACCGCTCGAGCACATTCCTTGTGATCCGGGAAACGTGATCGTCTGGAAAGAGAGCCGATACCCACGTGATCGATCCGGCGGAAAAGACTGCTCCCGCTCCGGATTCAAAATGCACCAGATCGGCGCCGCCGTCATTGGGATTCGTTCCTTTGGCCAGAAGCTCAATATTCGCCGGTGAACTGGGCGTGATCTTATCCGTTTCATGGCCGGATGCTCCGCCCGGTACACGCTCATGCAAGCTCTTCGCTCCGAATAGATCGCCTTTACGCAACTGGGTCCCTTCAAGTACCCAATGATTCTCCTGGATAACACGATAGGGAGCCGAAGTCATCGCGCCCGGATCGGTAAAGGCGACGCCCGCTAAGCCCGCTTCGGATTCGTAAGTGCGATGCATGCGCGATTCGTGCCCGTCTTTGTCGTTGGTATCGTCATGCGATAGGCAGCGCATGATTCCATTCGGTTCCAGAGTCACTTCGCAATTCATGCCGTTGCCGCCGAGATACATGAGCCGGCCGCCGGCCTGTACCCATTGCCTCACTTTTTGGAACATTTCCCGCGTCCAGTACTCAGGGTGAACGGACAAAATCAAAACTTCGTAAGAACGGAGCGGAAGCGTTCCATCGTGAAGCTGCGCCTCCGCGTAGTAGTCATATTCGAAACCTTCGCGCTCGAGCCAGCCGAGCAGACGCCATTCACCCGGCGCTAAACCGCATTGCATGCGCCCCTGAATCGGATCTGAAATGCTGGCCGCGCCCCAAGGCGAATTGTCGAAGATATGATTACCGGGTTCCGGGCGTTCGAATGATAGCGGTTTGAAATCGCGGTCGGGGATAGACCAGACGCTCGCCGCGGTGGTGTAGCGCGCCAGATCGAGACGCGCATTCACCGTCGGCTTGTCGGGAAGGCCGCCTGGATTGATGTAGTTTGACCGGCCCCCAAAATTGTTATACGCGTTCCAGGTATTGCTCGACGCGAGGACGGCGATTTTCGCGCGCGGCTGCGCCGGCGCTACCACCCACGGAAATGAGAATGTCTTTCCAGACGGCGTCCGCGCCCATAAATAATAAAGCCCGGACCGCTCAGGAGCGGTAACGAATTGCTGCACGTGCGCCGACGGATAGCCATGGCGGTTCCAATCCACTCCGGTCTGAGAATAATCGCCGTCGGGCGTGACCTGCACGGTAGCGCGCGCGCCGTGTTCATCGAACCAGCCGAGCATACCCGCAAATTCTTTTTCCCGGCCATACCGCCACAACGTAAGCTGATATTGCTCCGGTGCGTGCCCGCGAATTTCGGAGCGTTCTCCCGAGCGCGCCCATTTCGGCCACATATAGCCAAGCACAGAATCGCTCAGCAAACGAAATTGGCGCGGCTTGCCAGAGCCAATCTCACAATCAACCCACTTGGAGCCATATCCATCTTTGGCGAGCGTAACGCGATATATGCCACCTCGTAGATCGCCATAGAACGCGCCGCTCGGGGACGAACTGAGAATCGTAACAGAGTCGTCATTCTTAAATTCAGCTCTAACATCCGTAAGAGCCAGGTAATTTTCGTCAGAGACGTACGCAACAAGTTTCATGATTGGAAGACGGCAGGTAATTGATGTACGGCGGATAATCCGCCATCCACCGCGAGCGTGGCGCCGTTGATAAAAGAAGCCTGATCGGAGACAAGAAACAAAACCGCCGAAGCAATATCGGACGTGCTTCCGAATGCACGGGCCGGATAGAGCGACTTGAGGTCCGCGGTGATCGCGGGGTTGGCGTCGTAATGAATGCGCGAGCTCTCGCTCAAGATGGTGCCGGGGCAAATCGTATTGATTCGCACGCCATGGCGGCCATACTGGGCGGCCAGCACGCGGGTCAGCGAAATGATTCCGCCCTTGGCAGCGGTGTACGCAGCCAGATGAATCCCGGTCAACGCGTTAACGGAGCTAATGTTGACGATGGCCCCGGAGCGCCGCTCGACCATAGTCGAAAGCGCCGCCTGAGAGCACAGAAAAACGCTCTTGAGGCAGATCGAAAGCGTTCGGTCCCAGACTTCCTCCGAAAGGTCGAGCAGGAAACCGTCTCCTTTGGAGAATGCGGCATTATTCACCAAAATATCAACGGGACCCGCCGCATCGAACACACGCTTCACATCGGCGGCGGACGAAACATCGCCGTATACTTGTTCACCGGCGGAACCATCCTCATGGGACGTCTCTGTCCAATCCATGCTGACGACACGTGCGCCTTCGGCCGCCAGCCGCCGCACGATCTCTTGCCCAATGCCTGCCGCGCCGCCCGTAACAATCGCAGTTTTTCCCGTTAAGAGCATAGAGCCTTTCTCACAAACATCCAGCCGGAGACAACGCCGAGCCCCGAGGCCAAAGCGCCAACTCCCAAATGTCCGCCCATAAACCCGAACAGCGCGACCGTCAGAGCGAAATAGAAAGCAATGCCCCACCCGCAAGCCCAAATGTCGCGTTGCGTCTCGCGCTTGACCGCGCTGCTCTCTTCTTCATCGAGTGTGCGCCGTATTGGTCCCCACCATCCAATCGGCTTGGCCGACAGATAGAACTTGCGAAGCACCTCGTGCGATTCCGGACGAGTAAGCAGTGTTGCCAACAGAATCACCACCCAACCAAGCACAAACAGGAGCGCGAATCCCATCCAGAACGGAAATCGCTCCAAGTTACTGAACGCGGGTATCAGCCCGTTCAAGTGCAGGCGCGTACGCAGCGCGTAGGGCAAAACAGCGTCCGAGCCAAACCAAACAATGTATCCGGCGGGAAAGCCTCCAAGAATACCGACCAAATCCCCAACCACATTCAACCGCCACCAGAACCACTTCAGCCAAGCCAGCGGCAACGAGAATACGACTAGCGAAGAATTGATGAAGAGCACCCATTTCTCGAGTTGTTTCCCGTCGATCAGCGCGCCGCACGCGAACGCGAGCGCGAGCAAAACACCGGAGAAGATCCGGCTCATCAGCATAAGCTCCCGATTCGCGGCGCGCGGCCGCAAAGAACGGCGGTAAATATCGTTCATCAAGTAACTGGCCGCCCAGTTGCCAATTGAGGAAATCGCCGCCATATAACCGGCCAGGCAACTTACAAGCAGCAGTCCGAAAAGGCCCGCGGGCGCACGTTCACGCACTAAGGTGGACCACATCGCCGCCGGCACTGGAACCTTCGAAACAGGAAGTGTGGCCGCGGCCGCAAGACCAATTAGGATAAACGGAATCAGCCGAACAATAAGTGCCAGCACGCCATTGAACATTTGCCCGAGAATCGCATGAAACTCGTTGCGCGCGGCCATATAGCGCTGCGCTGTCCAGCCTTCGCCTGCAAATGGCGAGCCGGCAAAGAACAAACCTTGAATGCAAAGCGCAACCAGCGAAATCGGTGTAAGCACGCCGCCCCAGGGAAGCGGTTGCAGAAAATCGTGCCCCCGCATCGCATCGATGCGGCTCCAAACCTGCTCGATGCCGCCTGCCTGCTTGAGCAACAACACGGCAAAAATCGTATTGCCCGCCATCAGGAGAAAAAATTGGAACACGTCGTTGTAGGCGACGGCAAAGAGCCCCGAGAGCAAACTATACACGATCGTAAGCGTGCCGAAGACCAGCAGCACGCGTAGCGAAGACCAGCCTAAAATCGGCGCGATGGTTGCCGCCATCCAAGCCGCGCCGTATCCAAGCGAGGTCAGTCCCCAAACGAAGCAGGCATAGAGCGCGTACACGTTCCGGTACACGAGCGCGCGCCGTCCGCCATAGCGGCGCTCAATAAATTCACCGGTGGTAACGACTCCCAGCCGCCGCCACCAGCGCGCCCAAAGAATCGCCACCAGTGGCATCCAGATGACCCAGCTCACCCAGGCCATCAGCCACAAGCCGGCGAAACCGGAGAGGAAGAACACCATGATGAAGCCTTGGCCGCCGCCTGTGTATCCGGCAACATCCGCAAAGCCGATCACCCACCACGGCAGCTTGCGATCGGCGATGAAGAAATCTTCCACGCCGCGGCTGGCCCGCGCTCGAAAATATAAGCCAATCGCGAGGATCGCAATGCAATAGATACTGAGAATCGCCCAATCGCCGGCCCTCACTTCAGTCGATTCTAAGCTGATTCGCAGATTGAACGATCTAGTCGTCCGCCGCTGTGTTCAGCGGGCTGAACACCGCGGCGGTTCGCTATACGCCAAACATGGGAAATATGATTAAAACATCATTATGGGGATTACAGCTAGAAGTAGGGTGCCCGCTCTAGAGCGGGGTCTTCGCATTCTCGAGTTGCTGCCGAAATCACGCGGCGGCCTGACTCTTTCGCAACTCACACGCTACCTCGCGCTCCCGAAAAGTTCCGTGCACTGCCTGCTCCACACGCTGCAGGACGCGGGCTACGTCTACCGCCATTCCGAGAGTGGAAAATACCGCGTTAGCCTGCGCGTCTGCGCTCTGGCCCAGATGGCGCTAAACGGCATCGGACTCCGCGAGCAGGCCAAACCATATCTGCAGAATCTAGCGAAGGCGATACACATGACGGTCCATCTCGCCGTCATGGAGCAGGGCGCCTGCATCCTTATCGAAAAAGTGTCCCCTCCCGAAGTGACGCGCATTGCGACCTGGACCGGCAAACACTTGAGTCTGCACTGTACTGCTGTCGGAAAGGCGTTGGCTGCTTATCTGCCCGAAGAGCAACTGGACGCGCTGATCCGTGAGCAGGGCCTCCTTCGTCACAACGACAACACCATCTGTTCGCTGCACCGGCTCAAGCGGGAGCTCGCGATCATCCGCCAACGCGGCTACGCTCTCGACGACGAAGAAGAAGAACTTAATGTCCGTTGCCTAGGCGCGCCTATCCTGGACGAGAAAGGACAGGCGATCGCCGCCATCAGCTTAGTGGGCACTACCGCGCAGGTTCACGATGGAAATGTCGATCAGCTCGCGCGCCAGCTAGTTGCAACCGTCGCCGAAATAGCACAGCACGTAGGCAGCATCGAGGAGACGCAAAGCGCCGCACTCCCATGGCGGTCGGCGCCGAAATCTTCGAAGGCCGTGGCCTGAGTTTTTATATGATTACCGACGTTCATAGCCATTATTTTCGCTACCCGGATTTCTTTACTGAAGAGTTCAAAAAGCAGTCGCTGCGATCGCGCAACGGAGTTGAAGTGGATCTCACCGTCCGTTGGGAGGAATATCACGCCTCGGCCAAGGAGTGCGATAAAACGGTCGTCTTTGGAGCGAAAGCCAAGCTCTCCGGACAGTGGGTGCCGGATCGCGCAGTCGCCGATTACGTAGCCCAAAATCCGGATCGCCTGGTAGGCTTCATGTGCCTCGATCCCACGCAGAAGGGTTGGCGCGACGAGATGGAAGAAGGCCATCGCGACCTGCGCCTGGAGGGCATCAAGCTTCTGCCGATGTACGCTGGGTTCAAACCGAACGATCCGGAATTGGATGACCTCTGGCGCTACGCCACCAAATACGGCCTGCCCGTGCTTCTGCATACCGGAACGACATTCGTCAATCATGCGCCGCTCGAATGCACGCTGCCCAGGCTCGTAGATGACGTGGCCATCCGCTTCCCCGACGTGAAAATCGTCATGGCGCATCTGGGACACCCCTACGAAGGCGAGTGCATCGCGACGATTCGCAAACACGACAACGTGTATGCCGATTGTTCCGCGCTCCATTACCGCCCGTTTCAGCTCTACCACTCGCTCATGCTGTTGCAGGAATACGGCGTCTGGCACAAACTCCTGTTTGGAAGCGACTATCCGTTCACGACCGTAACCGCGAGTCTTGCCGGCATGCGCCAGCTCAACAAGATGGTCGAAGGAACGGCTCTCCCGCGGCTCGACATGGATCAAATGGAGAAAATGTTCCATCGCGATTCGCTCAGGTTGCTCGGCATATCGGCATAGCTTGAGGCCATTCAAGCACCCTTGGCGAATCGTCGCCTTTCTATCCGGCGCATTCGTACTCAATTACGTAGACCGTCAGGTCGTGTTCTCGATCTTCCCTCTATTGCGGCATGATCTGGGCTTTTCGGACGCTCAATTGGGAGCGGCGGGAACGCTGTTCACCTGGACCTATTCGCTCGCTATGCCTTTCAGCGGCCGCCTTGCCGACATTTTCCCGCGTGGCAAACTGGTCATGGCCGCCCTCACCTTATGGAGCTTGGCCACGCTAGCAACGGGGTTGAGTACAACTATCGGCTTGTTCTTCGCCAGCCGGATCGCGATGGGCCTGTCCGAAGCGCTATATGTCCCGGCAGCCATCGGACTGATCGCGCAAGCTCACCCTGGCCCGACAAGATCCCGCGCACTCTCGATTCACGGGTTCGCGCAATATACAGGCATCACGCTGGGCGGATGGTATGGCGGGTGGGCGGGTGATCACATCGGTTGGCGGCAGGGATTCGCGCTCCTGGCGGTTCTCGGGATCCTCTACTCGGGTGCGCTTATGCTCGGCTTTCGGAATGTCGAATCCGTACACGCGTCGGCGGTGGAGGGCCGAGGTAACGCCCGGGATCTTCTCCACTCCCGCTGCTATCTCACACTCTGCGCGCTATTCCTCTCCTTCTGCGCGATGCTGTGGATGCTATACGCCTGGCTTCCCGTGTTTGTCTATGAACGATACGGCCTCAGCCTTACCCAAAGCGGACTCACCGCAACCCTCTATCTGCAATCCAGTTCCGCCGCAGGTGTCTTGCTGGGCGGCGTTCGTCGGCGATGCGCTGTCGCGACGCCATCCGGCCGGTCGCTTGCAGGTGGTCATTTGGGGCCTACTCGGTTGCGCTCCGTTCGCGCTCGCCACATTTGCCGCACATTCCCTTCCATTGCTCAAGATCAGCGCCTGCGGATTCGGATTGTTCGCCGGATTCCTGATGGCCAACATGTTTTCCGCGCTCTACGACGTGTCCGGCCCCCGCAACTACGGACTCGCGACCGGCGTGATGAACGCGATCGGCGGCTTGGGCGCGGGCGCCGCGATTTTGATCGCGGGCATCTGGAAAAGCTCCATCGGCATCGAACCGCTCATGCTTGGCTGTCTCGTTCTCTCAATGAGCTGCGCGGTTGTTCTATTTCTCGTGATTATGCGTTCTTCAAAACGTGAACTTGCCCGCTAGCTGAATCTGCCGGTTATTCGTCGAAGTGGACGTGATGTTTCCAAATGCCGCCGTATTGAACACGGAGTTCGGATTGGAAAACGACGGGTGATTCAGCGCATTGAAGAATTCGCCACGCAACTGAAACGTGGCGCGTTCCCGAATGACAAAATTCTTGAAAATCGAAAGGTCGAGCGTCGCCAGGTCAGGCCCACGAAGCAGATTTCGTCCGGCAGTTCCGTAGGTGAACGCCGCCGGCAGGGCAAACGCCGCGGAATTGATGCAGGCCGTCAAATGTCCCTGACCGCAGTTGGACGAGGGCTGGGCGAGAAGATTCGGCCGCTCACTGCTCGCGCCCGTGTTGGCCGGGTCGCCGGGAACCGTGACATTAAACGGAAAACCGGTTTGCGCTATGACGATGCCATTTAACTGCCAGTTCCCAAACGCTGCCTTCGCGAGCGCGTTGGAGGTGAAGCGCAAGAACGGCAGGTCATAGGTAAAGCTGCCGATAAAACGATGACGCACGTCCCAGTTGGAGCTGGCGTAATCAAGCCACCAGGCGTACGAATTCATAGGCGCCCCGCCGTTATTCGAATCGGACGATACGTCGAGCGAATGCGCCCACGTGTAAGACAGCAGCATAGACACGCCATGAAACGAATTCTGCCGTAGAACGATGTTCAAGCCGTTGTAAGTCGATACTTCATCATTTTGAATGGTTCGGATCTCGCGGAACAGTTGATTGGGCCGTCGGGCGTCGATATTGCCAGGTCCGGGTCCTGGCCTGTTATTGAAGAAGCTGCGATCCAGGTGGACTGTTCTCGAGCCCAGGTACTGTATGTCCAGGCCGGCATTGCGCCACAACGCCCGTTCCACATCCGCGCTCCACTGGTTCATGGAAGCCGGATGAAGATCGGGATTGATAGTGAACGCATTTGGCTTCGGCAACGCGCCCTGCGCGGAAGCCGGCGTCGGATTTGCCAGCGATAAGTCCGGATTCGCCGTGTTCGTGTTGTAAGTGAAAATCGTGCTGAACGGCGGGTTAGTGGTCGCAAGCGTAAACGTGTTGGTATGGTTCGGATTAAAGTAAATCCCATAGCCGCTGCGGACCACCCACTTCTCGCTCAAGCGATAGGCCAGTCCAACGCGCGGCTCCCATATGTTATGAAATGCGTTTGTGTACGGAATCTTCTGCGGCACCGTGGTAGGAATGAAATGCGTCTGCCCAGGATCGAGGATCGTGCCATTTCCATTCGTGGATTCGGGCACCGTGGGTAATTCGTATCTCAGACCCAGTGTCACTGTCAGCTTCTTGGATGCTTGCCACTTATCCGTAAAGAAGAAGCCATCGCGGTATGTCGCCACTCCGCCCTGGATGAGGGGACCTGGCGTAACTACGCTCAACGGAAGGCCCAGCATGAAGTCCGCGGCGGCGCTAGCGCCTCCGGTCAAGGTCCCGGAAAAGTTGAACTGTCCTCGCGGATTATTGTTAGCCGTTCTCAACGTGATGAGTTTCCGAACTTCAGCACCCGCGGACATGCTGTGCGCGCCGCGCGTATAGCTCAAAACATCCGCTCCCTGCCACGTCGTATCGATCTGGTACCAGTTGCTGGACGACATGTTCTGTCCGCCAATCGGCATAAAGCCGGTGATTTCAAAATCCGGCAGCCCGGAATTCGCAAGAGTCGTGACGAAAGTAGGAATCCCCAGCTCTGTTCCCGCGCTCGCCAACGCCGGCGTGTTGAAAAAGTTCACCGAATCGATGGTGGAATGCTGCCGCCCGAAATGCAGATCGTTCACGAGCGACGGCGAAAAGACCTGCGTATAGCCAAACACGAAATTGCGGTTCCCCACCGGCTGGTTGTACCCGTTGGCCGGATTCGTGCTGCCATTGACCAGGTTCGTGTTCATCCACCCATAGCGAAAAAATAGCCGCGTTCGTTCCCCGAAATTCTGGTCGATTCTATCGATGGTCTGGTTCGTGTTATTCGCGTTCACCACGCTCGCCAGATAGTTGTTGCTGATCCCGCCCGATGTAGCTACCGGCATGTACTTTAAGGTCAGCAGAGCTTGTGGAGAGAGGAGCGAGCTAGGAATAACATTACCTTGAAACGGCGCTCCGCCCGGACGTGGATTAACGATCGGCTTACCAAGTTCAGAAAAATTGCCCTGCCGCATCAGCGGCGTCAATACCGTATCGAGCTGCGCCACGCTTTGCGATTGCCGCAATCCCTCGTAATTCACCATGAAGAACGTCCGGTTCTGCCCGCGGTACAACTTTGGAATCCAAACCGGCCCGCCCACATAGAACCCGAACTGATTCTGGTGAAAAGGCGACTGCGGAGTTGGCTTCTTCTGGAAGAAGCCACGCGCGTCGAAGAAACTGTTCCGCACGAATTCAAATGCGCTGCCGTGAAAATCGTTTGTTCCGCTGCGCGTGACCAGATTCAATTGAAGTCCCAAGTACCCGCCATACTGGGCGCCATACGTGCCCGTTTGCACCTGCAGCTCCTGCACCGCGTCGATCGAAGGGCGGAATGTCACCTGCGACCCCAAATTATTCATAATGCTGACGCCATCGAGCGACACGCTGTTCTGAATTTCCCGAGTGCCGGCGGCCACCAAATCCTCGCCCCCTCCTGGATTTGTCGCCGGGCTCTTGAATCCAGGTAGCACCCCGGGAGTAATGGCTGCGAGCCTCAAAGCATTTCGCCCGCTGACAGGGAGGTCGACGGTTGCTTTTGTACTGATAGTCTCGCTGAGCGTGGCATCGTCCGTAGCCAACGGCGGCCGCTCGGCCGTAACCATGACTCTTTCGGTCACTTGCCCCACGGTCATCGCGAAATCTGTACGGACCGTCTGGTTGGTTTCCACGCGAATACCCGTCTTGGTTAGGGTTTGGAATCCCGCCTCCGACGCGGTTATGGTGTATGTTCCGGCTTTGACGAACTGAAACGAATAGTAGCCTTCGCTGTTCGTCGCTGTGCTGATTTTTTCGGCCGTTCCTTCATTGACCGCGACCACCTGCACGTCGGCCATCGCGGCGCCGCCTTGATCGCCGACATTGCCGACAAGAGACGTGGTCGAAGCCAATTGAGCTAGCGCATTACACACGCTGAGCCCAAGGCCAAGAAAAAGGACGAGACTTCTACGCATCCGAGTAACCTCCCCGTTAAGGCAAACTTGTCAATAAGGATACGCAGGCAATACCGTGTCGGCAAGCTATGAAGATCACATTGCGGATAAGCTGTCCAATTGCCTGAACCAAAAGTGTAGTGAGATCATGCAGGCGAACGTCGAGTGCATAGAGAATGGATAACCTGCTTCATCCCATCCTTGCTTTCGTCGCGGCCAGCGATAGCTCGCCCGCCCATCTCCCGCTCGCCTTGCTCCTGGTTTTCGGCACAGCCAAGCTGCTGGCGGAAGTCTTTGAGCGCATCGGCCAGCCGGGAATCGTCGGCGAGATCTTAGCCGGTGTGCTGCTGGGCCCAAGCGTCCTGAATTGGGTGCAACCGGATCAAATCATGACGGCTTTGGCGCAAATGGGAGCCATGTTTCTCCTGTTCCGAGTGGGCCTTGACGTCAAAGCCGCCGATCTCTTTCGGCTGGGTAGCACCGCGCTGCTCGTGGCAACACTCGGAGTGATTTTCCCCTTCCTGGCCGGCTGGGCAATTTTCGCGCAACTGGGGTACAGCCTGCCCGTATCGATTTTTGTCGCTACCGCGATGGTGGCTACCAGCGTCGGCATCACCGCGCGCGTGCTCGCATCGAAAGGGTTGCTGGAACTGCGCGCGAGTCAGGTCATTCTTGCCGCAGCGGTCATCGACGACGTGCTGGGTCTCATGGTTCTGGCATTTGTCAGCAGCCTCGGCCAGGGCCATGTCAACATCGCTGGCCTCGTAGTGACCGCTGTATTGGCGTCGGGCTTCACCTTTGTGATCGCCCGGTTCGGCGCCCGCGCGTTTGAACGCTTTGTCCCCAAGGTCGAAGCGAAACTTTCCGTGAAAGAAGCCCAATTCAATCTGGCTCTGATCGTTCTGTTCTCCTTGTCCTTGCTCGCCGTCTACATTGGGGTTGCGGCGATAGTTGGCGCGTTCCTGGCGGGACTTGCCTTTTCCGAAACAGCCACAAAACGCGTGCAGGACCTGGCGCACGGGATTACGGAACTGCTCGTGCCGTTCTTCCTGGCGCACATCGGTCTGCAGTTGAATCTCGCGGATTTTATGGATAAGCGGGTCATCTGGCTCTCGATCGTACTCCTGATTGCGGCCGTGATCACCAAACTTCTCGGTTGCGGGCTCGGTGCAATTCGCCTCGGACGAAGCGACGCTCTCCGGATTGGGCTGGGCATGATGCCGCGCGGTGAGGTCGGCATGATCGTTGCCCAGATCGGGCTCCAGATGGGGATAATCGAGCAGTCCGTCTACGCAACCGTCGTATTCATGGCGGTCGGAACCACCATGCTGGCCCCGCCTCTGCTGAATTGGGCGTTCCGCGATGCCATTGGCGCAACACCTGCGGAAGAAGACTTTAGCCTCGGCTGAGTTAACCACGGCAACTTCAATTGCGATACGCCCCCCGATGCTACGCTGAAAATTCCCATGCAACTCGAAAAAGTCTATGAGCCTGGGCGCTTCGAGCCGCATTGGGCCGAGTGGTGGATCGAATCCGGCATCTACCGTGCCGACGCAAAAAAAGCCAAATCCGGCCGCGTCTTTTCGATGGTCATTCCGCCCCCCAACGTCACCGGCTCGCTCCACATCGGCCATCTGTTTGAACACACTATGTCCGATGTCGCTGTGCGCTGGCATCGTATGCGCGGCGAAGTGACGCTGTGGCTTCCGGGCACCGATCACGCCGGCATCTCGACCCAAATGGTCGTCGAGCGGCAGTTGGCAAGCGAAGGCATCACGCGCCAGCAACTCGGCCGCGAAGAATTCGAGCGCCGCGTTTGGCAGTGGAAAGAAGAGTACGGCGGACGCATCCAGGCGCAAATCCGGCGCGAAGGCGCGAGCGTCGATTGGTCTCGCGAGCGCTTCACTCTCGACGCCGGTCTCTCCCGCGCTGTGCGCGAAAATTTCGTCCATCTCTGGACGAAAGGATTGGTCTATCGCGGCGAATATATCGTGAACTGGTGCCCTCGCTGCCAGACCGCGCTCTCCGATCTCGAAACCATTCACGAGAGCGTGGAAGGCAATTTGTGGCACGTGCGATATAGGATTGCGGGCTGCGATGAAACACTGGTGGTTGCAACCACGCGGCCCGAAACCATGCTCGGCGACACCGCGCTTGCGGTTCATCCCGACGACATCCGCTATCGCCACTTACAGGGCAAGATCGCTATCCTGCCGCTACTGAATCGCGAAATTCCGATCGTGGCCGACACGATGGTCGATCCGAAATTCGGTACCGGTGTTGTCAAAGTGACGCCGGCTCACGACCCCAACGACTTTGCCGTGGCCAAGCGCCACAAATTGCCGTTCATCAAAGTCATCGGCGAGGACGCTCGCATGACTGCCCAAGCTGGTCCCTACGCGGGTCTCGACCGCTTCGAAGCGCGCAAGCGCATACTCGCCGCGCTCGAACAAACAGGCGAGCTTGTTAAGACGGAAGGCTACACCGTCAACGTCGCGAAATGCGAACGTTGCCGCACCATCATCGAGCCCCTGGTCTCGATGCAATGGTTCGTACATATGAAGCCGCTCGCGGAACAGGCGATGCAGGCCGTTCGCCAGGGCCGCATCCGCTTTGTGCCCGACGATCGCGAAGCGCTCTTCTTCCAATGGATGGAGAATATTCGCGATTGGTGTATTTCCCGCCAGCTCTGGTGGGGGCACCGCATCCCGGCGTGGCACTGTAAAAATTGCGCCGAGATCATCGTCGCGCGCGAAACGCCCGCCACCTGCCCGCGCTGCCACTCGACCGAAATCGAGCAGGACACCGATGTTCTCGACACCTGGTTCAGCTCGGGCCTGTGGCCTTTTTCAACGCTCGGCTGGCCCGATCGCACTGAAGATCTCGAAGTCTTCTACCCAACTTCGCTGCTGATCACCGGTTTTGACATCCTGTTCTTCTGGGTCTCCCGAATGATCATGCTCGGCCTCGAGTTGACCGGCGACGTGCCGTTCCGCGAGGTCCATATTCACGGCCTCGTGCGTGACGCCGACAAGCAGAAAATGTCGAAGACCAAGGGGAACGTGATCGATCCGCTGGTCATCATCGATAAATACGGCACCGACGCCGTGCGCATCGCGCTGCTGGTTTCCGCCGCCGCCGGCGCCGACATCGCCCTCAAAGAGGACCGCATGGAGGCCGGGCGCATGTTCGCCAATAAGCTCTGGAACGCTTCGCGCCTGCTCTTCATGAACATGGAGCGGTCCGCCGTCTGAGTTCACCCTGGTCGAAGCGGCCGCCGAGAGTATCGAAGACGCCTGGATTTTCGAGCGCCTGCGCAAGGCCACCGAAGCCGTGAATCGCGCGCTCGAAATTCATCGCTATCACGAAGCCGCGCAAACCCTCTGGGATTTTGTCTGGCACGAGTTCTGCGATTGGTATCTGGAAATCAAGAAACTGCGCTTCCGCGAAGGGTCGGGGCTGGACGCTCATTGGCGCGCCGCGCTCACGGTCTACGAAACCATGCTCCGCTTACTGCATCCGTTCATGCCGTTTGTAACGGAAGAGCTTTGGCAGCGCCTTGTGCATGGCTCGAGCATCCGTTCGGGGCAGCCTGTATCGATCTCGCTCGCTAGTTATCCGGTTGCCGCCGGAGGTCCTGCACAAGACGAACGCGTTCGTCTCTTTGGTTTGTTGCAGCAGATCGTCACGGCTGCGCGCGAGCTGCGGGCCGACCACAAACTCGAGCCCAAGACGATTGTGGACTCGACCGTATATCTGCGCGACGCGCTCTTCGACGAAGCCGATCTGGCGGCCGCTGGCGCGCTTGCCAAGATTCGCATCGAGCAGCGCTCCGGTACGATTTCCGATCACACAGGCTTGATTCGTTCGACTCCCGAGTTCGATCTGCAGCTTCATGCATCCGGCGCCGCCACGCAGAACGGCGCCGCCAGTGCCGAGTCCCGCGCGCGCATTCTGCGGGAGATCGCGGCTCTCGAGAAAGCCATCGGAAATTCGGAGCGCCAGCTTGGCGACGCCACTTTCCTGAGCAAAGCGCCCGAAAAAATCGTCGCCAATATGCGCGCGAAGCTGGCTGAATACCAGGAGCAGCTCGCCGCAAATAGAAGACTTCTCGAAAGCTTTCCGCCGCAATAAATGTTCGACGTTTCTCACCCCGAGGTTCATTCCGCCGTCGCGCAGGCTCTTGCCGAAGACATCGGCTCCGGCGATGTCACTTCCCGCCTCACCGTCCCAGCCGATCTGCAAGCGCGCGGAACGTTTCTCGCCAAACAAAGTCTCGTGCTCGCCGGAATCGAATTGCTTCCGATTGTGTATGAAATGCGCGGAGGCGCGGCTGTCGAGGTGCTCGCGGAGAGCGGATCCAGACTCCAGCCGGGCAATCCGGCCGCTCGCGTTTCAGGCAGCGCCCGCACTCTTCTGCAATGCGAGCGCGTCGCGCTCAATTTTCTGCAGCGTCTGAGCGGCGTGGCCACGCTCGCCCGCCAACATGTCGACGCCGTAGCCGGAACCAATGTCAAAGTGCTCGATACGCGCAAAACAACCCCCGGCCTGCGGCGTCTTGAAAAATCAGCCGCGGCCGCGGGCGGCGCCACCAATCACCGCATTGGCTTATACGACGCCGTGCTGATCAAGAACAATCACATTACCGCTGCGGGCGGAATCCGCAATGCTCTCGAGCGCGTCAAGTCATTTGCCGGACCCATCGAAATCGAGGTGCGGACCCGCGCCGAGCTGGAAGAGGCGCTCGCATGCGGCGCTAAAAGTCTGTTGCTCGACAACCTCTCGCCTGCGGAGGCGGCCGATTGGATTCGGCACATCGATGGCCGCGCCACGGTCGAGCTCTCCGGCAACATCGATCTCGCGAATATCCGAGCCTACGCCGAAGCCGCGCCCGATTTCATTTCGTGCGGAGCGATCACCCACTCAGCCACCGCGGTGGACCTCAGCTTTCGCCTGGAACTCGATCGCTAGTATGCCGCTCGATCTCCCCAGAATTCGCTCCCTCCGGCCGCAAAATCGTCTCTACTACTGGCCGTCTACAAGTTCCACCATGACCGAAGCGGCGAAACTTGCTGCCTCCGGCGCGCCACATGGAACCGTTGCCGTAGCGGATCAGCAAACCGCCGGCATCGGCCGCTTCGGAAGATCGTGGCTTTCCGAAGCCGATCTGGGCCTCTATTGTTCGATCCTGCTCCGCCTCTCGCTTCCACCCGCCAGCCTGCCCATCGCCAGTTTGCTGCTAGGGCTCGCGGCCGCCGAGGCCATTCAGAAATCTACCGAGCTGGTATGCGATCTCCGCTGGCCCAACGATGTGCTGATTCACGAACGCAAAGTGGCGGGCATCCTGCCGCAATTGCTCGAAACCTGCATCATCGCCGGCATCGGAATCAACGTCAATCATTCCTCCTTCGAACCCGGCCTTCGCACACCCGCCACCTCGCTGCGCATCGAGAGCGCTGGACGCCTGCAATCGCGCGAGGATTTGCTCGCGAATCTCCTCGAAGCCATCGACGCTTTTTGCTCGATGCTTGTCTCGGAAGGCCCGGGCTCCATTTTGCGCGCCTTCGCCTCCGCTTCGAGCTACGCCATGAACCGCCGTGTGGTCGTAGAGGAAAACGGGTTCAAAGGCACCACCTGCGGTCTGGACGAAAATGGTTTCTTGCTGGTCCGCTACGACTCTGGCCAGACACACAGGCTCGCCGCCGGCGGCGTCCGCCCCGAGCGCTCCCTTGCCTGAGTAAGCGCATGACCGAAGAAACCGGCTGGCACGGCAACTACTTCAACTTCTTCACTGAAATCGAGGAGCATTTTCAACGCGCCCGCGGCACCGGTCTGTTCCTGCTCTCTCCGCTCGATTGGGCGCTCATCGAGAGCTGGAAAAATTCCGGAATTCCCATCGAAGCCGTGCTGAAGGGTATAGACGACGCGTTCGAAAAATGGCGCGCGCGCAAAATCAAACGCCGCCTCGTCAACTCCCTGGCATATTGCGCGCAGGCGGTCCTCGAAGCGGCGCGGAATGCGCCCGCGAGCGACCGCCCACAAGCCGAAGCCCCATTTGCGCCCGAAGAACTAAGCGGCCATTTGCGCAAGAACGCCGTCGCTTATGCGCAGCGGCCGGAATCTGCGCTGCAGGAAATCGCCGTAACTCTCGAGAAGCTGGCGCTCGATTCGAGCAGCGAGCCCCCCTCCCTGCAGCCGTCTCTCGAAGATCTCGAGCGCCGCCTCACTGCGCTCGAGGATAAGGTTGTGGCTATCCTGCGAAGCGCGCAAAGCGATGAAGATCTCTACGCCATCCGGCAATCGCTCGATCGCGAGCTGAACCCGTATCGCGGCAAAATGACCGCCGATCAGCTCGCGATGCTCGAACGCCGCTATTTAGATACCGCTCTGCTCGAACGCGCCAAACTTCCGCGCCTCAGCCTTTTCTATTTGCACTGATCCGCTGAACATCTGATAGATTTGGCGGGAATGCCGAACGCCGAACTCAAGCCACGCTCTCTGCATTGGTTCGCCTTGGCGCTGCTCGTTGTCTCAATCTGCATCAACTATGCCGATCGGGGAAACCTGGGCGTCGCCGCCAAGAGCCTGGAGCGCGAGTTGCACCTCGGACAAGGTGAGCTCGGAACCCTGTTGGGTGCATTTTCCATCACGTATGCTGTCTCGCAGCTTTTCGCCGGCAAGCTCATCGATCGCTTCAATGTGAACTGGCTTTACGCAGCCGCTTTTTTCCTATGGTCCGGGGCCACGGGCGCGACCGGATTTGCCCGCACTTTTGAGGAAATCTTTCTTCTCCGCCTTGTGCTCGGGATTGCCGAATCTATCGCTTATCCGGCCTACGCGCAAATGATCGTCACCAGTTTTCCGGAAGGGCTTCGTGGAACAGCCAACGGATTGATCGACGCAGGCTCGAAGGTCGGCCCCGCATTGGGGGTGCTAATGGGCGTCGAGATGATCAATTGGTTCTCCTGGCGAGGCATGTTTTTCATCATTGGCGGCGGTAGCCTCATCTGGCTCATTCCCTGGTGCTTAGTCGCGCATAAGCTGCCCGGTAAGCGCATTGCGGGACATCCGGAATCTTACTGGTCCGCTAGTTACGCCCAAATTCTTTCCTCACGCGCCTTGTGGGGTACTGCCATCGGTTTGTTTGGGGGAAACTATGCCTGGTTCTTCTTTCTTAACTGGCTTCCTTACTACTTTGAAAACGATCGCCACTATACGCACGACACGCTTGCCGTCATGGGCTCCCTTCCGTTTTGGGCGATTGCCGCGTCCTCCACGTTTTTCGGCCTTTTTGCCGACTGGATGATTCGCCGCGGCGGACACGCCGGTTATATTCGCCGCTTCTTTGTGTGCGCTGGATTATCCGGTTGCGGAGCCCTGATGCTGGCCGCGATCCTGGTCCCAACGGCCCTCTGGAGCAACATACTGCTGCTCAGCGCCTGTGTTTCGATGGGCGCTTGGTCCTCAAACCATTGGGCGTATTCGCAACTGCTGGCCGGTCCCGAAACGGCCGCGAAATGGACCGGAATTCAGAATGGCATTGGCAATGTTGCCGGTCTTGTGGCGCCTGTCGTCAGCGGATTCGCGCTCAAGGCGACTCATTCCTTCTTTGCCGCTTTTGCGATCACCTGTGGCGTGCTGTTCATCGCAGTACTAGCGTACTGGATCTTCGTGGGCGAGCCCGTTCAGATTTTTTCCAGAGTTCGAATGCCAGGCGAGGATCAGTTAACGTATAGTAAAGACGCGGCCCACTGACCAGGGCCTCAATTCATCCTGATCTGAACAGTACATCGGTATGCGGGCTCACTGTTCCGGTCAACAGTTCAGCCGCTGCCGGATGAATTGGCGCTATATGCATGCTTACGCACGCGCGCCATCCGGCGGGTGTCTACCTCCGAGCGCTCGCCGGCCTCCTTTTCCAAGGGCATAGAATTAGTAACGTGTCAAATTCTCTGTCTGATATTTCCTTCTCGCGACGAACCTTATTGAGGGCCGCGGGCGCATCCGCCGCGTTGCTTCCGGCGGCTGGTTTTGCTCAACAAACCGGCCCCACCACTTCGACGATCGAAGATCGCGACCGCCGTATGGAATGGTGGCATCAAGCGCGTTTTGGAATGTTTATTCACTTCGGCCTGTATAGCGTGCTGGGCCGCCACGAATGGGCTATGGAAGAAGAAGGCATTCCGGTTTCTGAATATCAGCAGTTAGCCAAGCAATTCAATCCGAAACCGCACGCCGCGCGCGCCTGGGCGAAACTGGCAAAACAGGCCGGCATGAAGTACATGGTGATGACCACCAAGCACCACGAAGGCTTCTGTAACTTCGCCACGAAGCTCACCGATTATTGCGCGCCTAAACAAGCGGCCGGTCGCGATCTGGTCGCTGAATATGTGGAGGCTGCCCGCGCCGAAGGTCTGCGCTTCGGCTTTTACTATTCGCTCATGGATTGGCATCATCCGGATGGCGCTCGCTGCCTGACCGATGAAGCCGCCCGCCGCCGCTTTGTCGATTACATCCACGGCCAGGTCCATGAGATCTGTTCCAATTACGGCAAAGTGGATGTCCTCTGGTACGACGTGAATTGGCCGTTGACGGCCGAAGGTTGGGAATCCGCGAAGATGGACAAGATGGTGCGCGGCCTGCAGCCCGATATTCTGATCAACAATCGGGCCGGAATTCCGGAAGACTTCACGACTCCCGAGCAGCGCATTCAGGCATCGCCGACTCCGTGGGAAGCTTGCATGACCATGAACGATAGCTGGGGCTATCAGCGCGCCGACGACGATTGGAAATCTCCAAAGACGATAGTTCGCAACCTGCTCACCTGCACGCGCGACAGCGGCAACTATCTTTTAAACATCGGCCCGAAAGGCGATGGCTCCATCCCGCAGCCATCCATCGAAATTCTTAGCTCGGTAGGCAAGTGGATGGACAAACATGGCGACCTGATTCACAAAGCCGAGCGCTGCCAGGTAAAGCGCTCCGCCTTCGCATTGTTTACACGCCAGGGAAATACGCTCTACATTCATGCCTACTTCTGGCCCGGCGAGACGCTGGCGGTCGGCGGCCTCCAACAGAAGGTCTTGTCCGCCAAAATGTACGCCACTGGCCAGCCCGTCAAATTCGAGCAAGAGAAATTCCGGGTGCGCTTCACCGGCCTTCCCGCAAACGCGCCCGATCCCATCGCCACTACCATCGCCGTCGAATGCGATGCCGAGCCGACGCAGGATCAAGAAGCCATTCGCAAGAATCGCAAACGCGAAAGCGTCTGATCCTTCGCCCGTGCCAAAATAGTCCGACCACATGGGCATAGACTCGGTTTGGAATCAACCATACCTGCTGTTTGGACAGACGCTCGGAGTATCGGCCCTCATCGCCGCGCTGCCGATCTTCGCCTTATTACTCCTGCTTGGGCTTTTCCGCAAGCCTGCATGGATAGCCGGACTCACGGGACTCGGCGTGACATTCGCTATCGCCCTCGGCGCCTACCGTATGCCGCCGCAACCCGCCGTGAGCGCGGCTCTCTACGGTGCCGCGTTCGGACTTTTCCCCATTTCCTGGATCGTCTTCTGGGCGATCGCGCTGTTTCGCGTCAGCGTCGATACCGGCAAGTTCGAAATCATCAAAGCGTCGGTCGGACGATTGACCTCCGACCCGCGCTTGCAAGCCATCCTGATCGGCTTCGCATTCGGTGCGTTTGTCGAGGGCGCGGCCGGTTTTGGAACGCCCGTCGCGGTCGCTGCCGCCATGTTGACTGGCCTTGGATTTTCGCCGTTCAACGCGGCCGCCATTTGTCTGCTCGCCAATACCTCTCCAGTAGCGTTCGGTTCCATCGGCATACCCGTGATCACCCTCGCCGGAATCACTGGACTCCCGCTCGATAGACTCAGCGCCGACGTCGGCCGCATCTGCGCGCCCATCTCGCTGCTCATCCCCGCCTATCTAATCGTGGCCATGGGGGGATGGAAAGCTCTTAAGGGTCTGCTCCCGGCCGTAGCGGCCGCCGGTCTTACGTTTGCTGCCGTGCAATTCACGGTCTCGAACTTCATCGGCCCGCAGCTCACTGACATTCTCAGTTCGCTCTCCGCTATGGGCGCCGTTATCCTGCTCTTGAAGTTTTGGAGCCCGAGCTTGCAGCCAAGTGCCGGGATGCACGAAGCCATCTGCGGCGTGTGCTCTCCGCCACAACAAACCACTGGCGAACGAAAACATTTCTCGAGCCGGGAAGTATTCAACGCCTGGCTGCCTTACATCTTCCTCGTCATATTCGTGCTGCTTTGGGGATTCAAGCCGTGGCAAGCGGTCCTGAATTCTGTCAGCTTCACTTTCCATTGGCCGGCTCTCCACAACTTAGTCCAACGCATGCCGCCGGTCATCCCACGGCCCGCGCCCTATGCCGCCGTTTTCAATATGAACTGGCTTGCCGCCTCCGGCACCTCGTGCATGTTTGCCACTATATTGTCTGCGCTCGTGCTGAAAATGCCGTTGGCGGCCTTCCTCCGATTGCTCGCTTCCGTCACCCGCCAATTAATACTGCCCACCGTCACCGTCACCTCCGTGCTAGCCATGGCGTTTCTGATGAATTATTGTGGCGCGACCGGCACCTTAGGCCTGGCGTTCTCCGCCACGGGCGCGCTTTTCCCGTTCTTCAGCGCCTTGCTCGGATGGTTGGGCGTGTTTCTCACCGGTTCCGACACTTCTTCGAATGCCCTCTTCGGAAGCCTGCAGGTGGTTACCGCGGGCCGCCTCGGCCTCTCGCCGGTTCTCATGGCCGCCACTAACTCGAGCGGTGGCGTATTGGGAAAGATGATCAGCTTGCAAACCATTGCAGTAGCGGCGGCGGCTACCGCTATGTCGGTGCCGGACCAAGCCCGCTTATTCCGGTTTACCCTCAAGCACAGTATCCTGCTGGCCGGCGTCGTCGGCTGCCTCGCTATGCTTTACACCTATGTGTTGCGATTCGGCTGAGGATTATAATGTGATCACCGCCGTTAAATTTCCACTGGACAAGCGTTATGGGTAGCTCACAACAGCCGACATACATCATTCCCCCGCCATCTGGGCCGAACTGGAAGACTCCCGTGCTAATCGGAGCTTTGGTTCTGCTGGGCGCATCTAGTATTTTTCAATTCGTTCAACTGGAGCGCGTTCGTACCGAGACGAAGGCCGACATGACGAAGCTCACCTCCGACATGAACGGCGCTATCGAACGCATGCGCATCGATTCGAACGAAGAGGTGCAGCGGTCGCGGAAGAGTGTAGACGACCTGCAAAGCCGTCTCGCGCAGCAGCGCCGCGCCGCCGAAGCCGCTGTTGGCCAGGCTAAAATCGACGCACAGAAGCGAGTGGAAATGCTGCAGGCGCGAGTTGCGCAGGAGCAAGCCGCCCAGGCTGCGGCAATCAATACAGTAAAGCAGACTGCCGACACCGCCACCACTCAGTTAGCCAGCGTTTCGACCGATGTTGGCAATGTCAAGACGGACGTCCAGAGCACCAAAAGCCAACTCGAACAAACCATTGCCAATTTGAAGCGCGCCACCGGCGAACTTGATAGCCACGCCAGCCTGATTGCGACGAATGGAAAAGAACTGCAAGCCCTCAAAGACCTCGGTGAGCGAAACTATTCCGAGTTCACCATAACCAAAAGCAAGAAGGCCACCCGCGTTGCCGACATCATGGTCGAGTTGAAAAAGGCCGACCCCAAGCACAACAAATTCACTATTGCTATCACCGCCGACGACAAGACCGTAGAGAAGAAAGACCGCAATCTGAACGAGCCCATCCAGTTCTACACAGCGAAGGCGCGGCAGCCCGATGAAATCGTAGTCAACCAGGTCGCCAAGGATAAGATCGTTGGTTATCTCGCTTCGCCGAAGGTGCAGTCCGGCCGCGGCGGGTCGTAATTCAAATCGTAATTCGAATAGGTTCTACACTGGAGTGGTATGAGATATTCTGAACAACTGATCGCCCCGATGCGCCAGGACCTGACGCAGTTCGGCATCCAGGAAGCCCGCACCCCCGCCGACGTCGATCGCCTGTTATCTGCGAATAGCGGAACCGTACTCATGGTGACGAACTCGGTGTGCGGCTGCGCGGCCGGTAAAGCGCGTCCTGCTGTCGGTCTGGCGCTTCAGAACGCAAACCGGCCCGATACCGCCGCCAGTGTTTTCGCTGGCGCGGATTTGGAAGCCGTCGCCCGTGTTCGCGAGCTCCTGCCGGGTGTTCCTCCTTCCTCGCCGTCGATAGCGCTATTCCGCGACGGAAAACCGGTATTTACGCTGCATCGCTTTCAGATTGAATCGAGCGACGCGCCGAGCATCGCCAAGCTTCTGACCCAGGCTTTCGATCAGTTCTGCGTAACCGCGAAGCTGTAAAGCCCGCGCTTCTCGATAAACGCGCGGACTTCCGCCGGAAGCTCCGGCGTCGTTTCTCCCGTCGCCAGTCGAGCTCGGATCGTCGAGCTCGATACCGGCAGCGCCAGCCCATCCAGCCGATGGACGCGCGCGCCTTCCGGAATTCGATATTGCGCTATCGGGCCGCGATACAACCACGAACTCGGTTAGCCGCACGAGTTCCTGCCAGCCTTTCCAGGTCTCGAGTTCGTCGAAGGCGTCGCCGCCCACCAGAAAGAACAACCGGTCGCTTCGGACCGAGATCTTTCCACACGCGCTTCACCGTATCCACCGTATAGCTAGGCCGTTCGCCCGCTTCCAGCCGTGACGCCACAAAGCCGGCGTACGGCTTGCATGCGATTTCGACCATGCGATACCGGTCCTCGTAAGGCGTCACGCTGGCCGCCTCTTTATGCGGGGGATTGCCCGCCGGTACAAATAGAATTCGATCCAGCGCATACCTTTTCCGAGCCTCTTCGGCAATCCGCAAATGGGCCATGTGGATCGGGTCGAACGTCCCGCCAAACAAGCACACATTTTGTGGCTGGCCTTTCTCAGTCCTCGGCATGTTTCCGGTATGGATCGTTCTTCAGTTTCGGTTCGCTGGCGATCTGTTCCTCCGCCGCCTGGCTGGCCAGCTCATCGCAGCGATTGTTATCTTCATGCGCGGCGTGGCCCTTGGTCCACTTCCAGTGAGCCGTGTGCGCGCTGACCAGTTCATCGAGCAAGATCCACAGGTCTTTGTTCGTAACCGGCTTCTTCGCGGCCGTCCGCCAGCCATTGCGTTTCCAACCCGCAATCCAGCTCGTGATCCCGTTTCGCACATATTCCGAATCCGTGACGATCTCCACCGTGCAGCTCTCTTTCAACTTTTTCAAGCCTTCGATCGCTGCCGCCAGTTCCATGCGGTTGTTTGTGGTGTAGGGGCTGCAGCCGTATAATTCGCGCTTGTACTCGCCATAGCGCAGAATGCAGGCCCAGCCGCCTCGGCCTGGATTCCCCTTGCAGGCCCCATCTGTAATAAGTTGAACTTGTTTCAAGCGACTTCGGCGCGCTGCAACGGATCGCAAAAAAACGCGTCCACTATCTCGAGAACCTGCTTGACTTCATGTGCTCGATAAATATCCACGCGCAGCTTCGATCCATTGCGAACCCCATGCGTGAAGTAAGTGGCAAATTGTTTCATCTTGCCGACCGCATCCGGTTCGCCATGTTCTTCGAGCATGAGATAGTAAGTCTTCATCATGTCATAGCGCTCGTGCTCGGCTTGCACCGTGTAAGATCTCGTGCGAAGGTACTCATCGATTTGCCGGAAGATCCACGGATTCGAAGAAGCCGTCCTTCCAACCATCACCGCGTCGCATCCAGTCTCGCGATACATCCGCACGGCGTCTTCCGGTGTGATGATATCGCCGTTTCCGATGACTGGAATCTTGACAGCCGCTTTGACAGCCGCAATACGCGACCAATCCGCCCGCCCGCTGTAGCCCTGTTCGCGCGTCCGTGGATGCAGCGCCACCGCCGCCAGCCCGCAATCTTCGGCCAGTTTCGCCATCTCCACCGCCACCAGTTCGTGGTCGTTCCAGCCCGCGCGAAACTTGCATGTCAGCGGAATACGAATGGCCGCCCGCGCTTTCTTAAGAATCGCTTCCACCAGCGGCAGATCGCGCAGTAACCCGCTTCCGCCGTTACATTTCACGACCTTGTTTACCGGACACCCGAAGTTAATATCGACGATGTCGAAGCCGCGCTGCTCGCAGACTCTCGCAGCTTCCGCCATCACCTCCGGGTCGGAACCGAAAAGCTGGCAACTGATCGGGTGTTCCTCCGGCTCGAAGTACAGGTACCGGAAATTGCGGTTAGGCTTCTTGGCGTGACGCGTGCTCACAACGCCGTGCGAACTCGTAAACTCCGTCATTAGAAGCCCGCAGCCACCCTGATTCCGGATCAATCTCCGGAAAACGGTGTCCGTCACTCCCGCCATCGGCGCGAGCACCGTCGCCGGGTGCACCGCGATTGCGCCTACCGAGAAGCCAGCCGGAAAGTCCAAGTACCTATTTTAACCGGCCATGCGTTTTTCATAGTGGGGAGTTAAGTATGGAGCCGTCCAGCCTATTCAAGGTGACGGGCGCTTTTGCCGCCGGCGTAGTCCTGGCCCTCGGTGGCGCCCTAATCTACGTGAAAACCACCGCCGCGCCGTCGCATCCCGTGCCGCCGCTGGTCATACAGCCAGCACGCACCCCGCCGCCTGCAGTCCATCCTCCGCCCGTTCCAGTCCAGGAAGTGCAGGTGAAAACTAAGCCGGCGGTGCTGGTCCATCGCGTCAAACACGCGCCGCCCAAGCCGGCTGCCATCACCCACGATCCTCCCACCGTTGTCCAGGTCGCCCAATCGGCTCCGCCAGCGCTTCCTCCCCCGGTTCCGGCCGTAAACGAAAGCCAAACGCCCATGGGTCCGCAACTCGGAACGCCTGCGCAACCCGATCCGCCGCCGCCACCGGTGCCACACGTCGTTACCTTGCAGTCCGGCACGAACTTAGTCGTGCGCCTCGGCGAAACGGTTTCCACCGAGCACAATTACACCGGCGACACTTTTCGCGGAACGCTGGATGTCCCGCTGGTCGTCGACGGGTTCATCATCGCCGACAGAGGCTCTAAGGTCCTGGGGAAAGTGGCCAGCGCGCAGAAAGCGGGCCTTCAGTTGACGATCGTGGAAATTAACACGACCGACGGCCAACGTGTCCCGGTGGAAACTGGCTTCTTTGAAAAAAGAGCGCCCGGGCGCGGCGGCGAAGAAGCGGCGAAAATCGGCGGCGGCGCGGCGCTCGGTGCCATCATCGGTGCCATCGCGGGCGGCGGTAAAGGCGCCGCGATCGGAGCGGGCGTAGGCGGCGGCGCGGGTACCGGAGCCGTCCTCCTTAGTCACGGCCAACCCGCGTTGCTCCCGGCCGAAACCCGGCTGACCTTCCAACTCAACCGGCCAGCTACCATCACCGAAAAACTAAATTAGCAGCCGCAGCTCTATGCGAATTTCTTTGTGCTGTGATTTGGCCAATATTGTGACACAATTCAAGTGGGAGGTTTAGTTGCCCCACAAACGTGCTCACGTTTTTTTGCCCGACGATCTCCTGGCGGACGTCGATGCGCTCGTCGGCTCAAGAGGTCGAAGCGCGTTTCTCGCAGAAGTAATCCGGGAAGCCGTCAATCGTCGACGCCTGCTTGAGTTCTTGAGTAATCCGGAGCCGGTCTTAAAAGACGAGGACTATCCCGAGTTTCGGGACGGAGCGGACGCATGGGTCCGCAAAATGCGCGACGAGGACCTCCGCCTCGAACGAGAAAAGCTCGGCGATTGGCTGGAACGCGGCGAACGCCACGAATGACCACCTATCTTGCCGACACCAACATTCTAATCAACGCTCTTAACCATAAGCGAGGCCAGCGTGAAATCCTGAACCACTTAGTCGGTCAAGGGCACCGGTTGGCGTGTTGCACCGTCACCTTGGGAGAGTTGTTCTCGGGCATCAAACCGGAGGACATCGCGAAGGTGGAACAGTTTGTCTCCATGTTGACCTGGTATGCGGCAAGCCGGGCCATAGCCCGCCATGCCGGACAACTTCGGTTCGAGTATGCCCGCAAAGGCGTTACTTTGTCATTGCCGGATGTGCTGATCGCGGCAACGGCCCTCGAACACCGCCTCACGCTTATCACCGACAATCGGAAGCACTTTCCGATTCCCGAACTGCTGCTCTATCCCTTGCCGGAAAGGAGCGCTTGATCCGTTCCGCCCTCTTCCATCACCTTCCACTTCAACCCGTCCAAACGTCGCGGACTCAAATCAATCTCGCCGATTTCCTCCAACTGCGGCGCGTTCGCCGGGCTTAACTCCTTAAATTTCCGAGCCGACGTCAGCACGTTCTTCTCGAGCGAGCCAACCGTCTGGTTATAAGTCTCAACCGTTTTCCCGATTGCATCGCCAAGCCTCGAAAAGTGCTGGCTCATGGTCAACAGGCGCTGATACAACTCCTGCCCGGTCACTTGAATTTTTTCTAGATTTTCCGCCACCGCCTGCTGTCGCCAGCCATGCGCCACGGTCAGCAACAGCGTGATCAGTGTGGTCGGCGTGGCGATCAGCACTCGGCGCTCCACGCTGAATTCGAGCAGCGTCGGATCGCTATCGAGAGCCGCGCTGAACAACGATTCCAGTGGAAGAAACGCCACCACAAACTCGGGTGAGCAGGTGAGCCGTTCCCAATACGCTTTATCGCCAAGCGATTTCACGTGGTTCTTCACCTGGTTCGAATGATCTTTCAAGTGCCGCAAACGATCCGTATCGTGCTCGGCCTCGATTGCGCGCAAATAGGCTTCGAGAGAAACCTTCGCATCCACCACGATCTCGCATTGGTTCGGCAGCCGCACAATCAGATCCGGCCGCTGGTTGGTCTCTCCGAATAGCGTCTTCTGCTCGGCGAAATCGCAATACTCCAGCATGCCTGCCATCTCGACCACTCGGCGCAACTGCATCTCGCCCCAGCGCCCGCGCTGCGTCGGCGAGCGCAGCGCCGTCTTGAGTTGATCCGTCGATTGCCGCACCCGTTCCTGGAGTTGCGTCAGCGCGTGTACCTGCGCCGTCAGTTCGGAATATGCGCCAATACGCGAACGCTCGATCGCCTGCACTTGCTCTTCAAATCGGCGCAGCGACTGGTTGACAGGCTCGACCAAATGCTGCATCTGGTCGCGGCTGCGATCCAGAAAAAGTTGGCTGTTATTTTCGAGCGCATCCGCCGCCAGTGCCCGGAATCTGTCTTCGAGCTGCCGCTGGGTCTGCGTGAGGAGCTTCACCTGCATTTCGGCTCCCGCAGCGGCCCGCCGCGCTTCTTCCAATTCCAGCCGGTCCCGCTCGCTCTGCTCTCGCGCTTCGCCGGCGGTCTCGCGCCAGCGCCTTGCTTCGGAAAATTCATATGCCGCGAAGCTGAAAGCGGCTAGCAGCCCCATCAGCGTCAGTACTACGAGAAACGTCATTTGCGGAAACCCGTCTCTGTTTTGAATTGCTCCAGCGAATTAAAAACGATAGGACAGTAGACCGCGCGGTCCGGCATGTGCCACATCCGGCTCACGAACGACCCGTTCCCTTTCGCCAAATGCGGAAAAAGCTCGCACGTTTGCGGCCGTGCCTCGTACACCGAGCAAAGATTGTCTTTCAGAAAGACACAGCCTTCCGAGGTGCGCTTCAGAATCCGCCCCTCTTCCGGCGATTCCACCGTGTACTCATTCAGGAAATCGGATAACCGGGCGCCAAGGAAACGCGCCAGTCGCTCCGTATCCCGCTCGTTCACCGGAGTCGTAGCAACCCGGCAGCAATTCGCGCATGCCCTGCAGTCGATCGCAGCTTCCACCTCTTGCGCAATCGCCTTAAAGCGCCTCTCGACAAAGTTATGGCTTTTCAGCCAGCCGCGAAATCGCTGATTTTCATCACGCCGCTTTTCGCCCAGCCGCTTGATTTCGACCAAGCCGGTGATCATGCCTCTAGTATCTCTTCCGCGATAATGAGGAGGTGACGGATCAGTTATCGCTGTCTATTTGGCTCGAACGAAACGCTCTCCCGCAGCGCATGCGGCACTTCGAGACACTACTCCGCCTGGTTCCTTTCTCCCAGCGCGAGCAGGGGCAATCCACAATGCTCGTGCGCGCGGTTACCGCTCACGAGCCTCCACTGCTCGAACGCCCTGTAAACGGACCCGCCGATGTGGACGAGAGCCTGCGTATTTTCAGCGACTATTCCGGCGCGGATGTGTCGTATACCCTCGAAAGCTGGTGGGATCTCTGGCAATACAATGGCGATTGGGTCCTCGCTCCGGCGCCCATTGCCTTATCCTGTTTTGGCCCCGAATTCGACAATGCCGGCGACCTGCACGTGACCGATCAGGAAGACCTGCGCATTGATTTTGGAGTCGATGCTCACTATCTTCCAGCCGAAGAAATCGCCGGCGGCAAGAACCTGATAGCATCGAACATCCGCAGCCTGCTTCGTCTGGTTCATGAATTAGATTCCACTCTTCCGGTACGCAAACGGAAGCTCGAGACAGAATCCGGCGAGAACTTTGCCGACCGCCTTCAGCACGCTCTCGCCGCTGGCGAAATGCAATAGCTGATAGCCATTTAAAAAAGCGTCAATGGAATACTCTTCGAGCTCAGCGATAAGCCAGCCGTCAAACGATGTTCCGTCACCCCGCCGTAGGTGAATAAGCCGCCGTAGCTGATCAAATCGTAACGGAAGTCAGCGGACAAATGCCGCCTCACCACATAGCTGTACGACGCGCTAAAGCTGGCGCTCGAATAACTCTGTGACACGCTGTTCGCAATGCTCGCAAGCCGGCTGTACGTGCCGCCAAAACCAATATTTGACCGCCGCGTCGAGTAGGAATAAGTGCCGGTTAAAAATTGGCTGCGCGAGGTAAGAAAAAATCCGTTCCCGGGCACGATATCCTGCCCCCCGCTCACCGAAAACGCCGAATGCCGTAAGTAACGTGTCAATGTGCCCTGGAAAGAGGGAGTTAAGGAAACGCTGTCGTACGGACCTGTCACGTAACCATTTACCGTCTGTTGTCCTAGTATTATCGAAACTGGAAGGTTGATTGTGCCGCTCGTATGGGTGCGATTGATGCCCAGTGTCGCGGACGCCTGCCAGTGGCCCGCGAAATTGTGGCTGAGAGTCATACTGCCTCCATCCAAGATTGTTGTGCCCACATTCTGCGAATAGGTGTAGTAGCTATGCGAGTAAGTACCCGCTAATGATGTTTTGCCCGTCAAACGATAGACGACGGAGAATACGCCCGAGCCGCCAACGCTGTTGAACCCGCCAACATAGTTGTAGTTATTCAAGAAGAATTGGCCGCCGAAGACATAGCTGAGGCGCCGGGTCTGCTGATATGTAAAATTGATTCCACTGTTCAGAACGCGTGTCTCCGAACTGAGTGGATTTGTTGACACAGTAGTGACTGCGTTCGGAGCGATGCTGTAAAAACCGCCTCCATACAGCAGAATCCCTCCCGATGCATCGATAGAGGCAGACCATCTCTGGTTCAGCCGCAATGAATAGTCCAGCGCCAGATACTGGTCCGTGCCGGAACCATAGCCGCCCGTGCCATAGTGCCGGTAATCGCCTCGGTAGTTCAACGAGAAGGCGCTGTTTCGTGTATGGTGCGATGCGGCCACGCCGCCCCCTCCGCTCCAGCCAACGCCACTCTTATTTACTATCTGAGAGCCTTGTAGTGTAGCCAGATTCGTGTCGAAAATAACATTGCCGAAAAGCGTATAGTTCACGAAGTCATGGTCAAAGAACTGGCCGGCGAGCGTCACCGGAATACCGCGGACCCCGCTATCGGCCTCCGGTTCCGGGGTTGAGGCGTTCTGTGCAACGACAGTAGCCGCGCCAACGGCAAACACCGCCGCGCCTCGCATCAAAATTCCCCAAAGTTGCCGGCGATTACTTGCCTGAGTGAACGGGAGTTTATGCATCTAAACCTTTAAGTCTGCCGAACGGGATACCCTCTGTCAAGCAAAGCTTGCGCGCCAAAGAGCGCCCTGACCTTATCTAAATCGCCGGGTTCACCGAACTTTATGCCGCGAAGCGCTGGATCGATGCTGCGCGCAAGACCGCTTAGTACCGTGCCGGGCCCTATTTCTACGAACCGCTCAATCCCGCGCCGGACCATTTCGCGCACCGTCTCCGTCCAGCGTACCGGCTTCGGAATCTGTTGATAAAGGCCTTCGCGCGCTTCTTCTCCACCGACGATGAGCCGCGCCTCCCAATTGTTGATCAGCGGAGTAGACAGATCTTTGAATTCGGTCGCGTCCAGGTCTGCTCGCAATTGCATTTGCGCTGGCCTCATCAGCGAACAATGAAATGGAGCGCTCACCGCCAGCGCCACCGCCCGCCTGGCTCCCGCCGATTTTGCGATTGCCATGGCTCGCTCCACGGCCTTCGCATGACCCGCGATCACCACTTGGTCGGGCGAATTCAGGTTAGCGGCGCTCACTACTTCGCCCTGTGCCGCCTCTTCAAGCACTCGATCGAGTTGATCGGCCGGCAATTTGAGAATGGCTGCCATCGCGCCAACGCCCTCCGGCACCGCCTCTTGCATATACCGGCCACGTTTTCTGACAAGCCGCAGCGCATCGCCGAAGTCCAGGCTGTTTGCCGCCACCAGCGCCGAATACTCGCCCAGACTGTGGCCCGCCACGAGCGCTGCCCGGTATCCGTTTTCCTCCATCACCCGATAAGCCGCAATCGAAACCGTGAGCAGTGCAACTTGCGTGTTCTCCGTTTTCTTCAACTCTTCGTCGGGGCCCTCAAAGCACAAGGTCGAAACGGGGAAGCCAAGAATTCTATCCGCATCGTCGAACACGCGGCGCGCAGCCGGATATCGCTCACCCAATTCTCTGCCCATGCCGGTATATTGCGAACCTTGACCGGGAAACAAAAATGCAATGTCGCTCATGTATACATACGCCCGACCGGTCGGCCCGTTCGGCTCCCATCATCTTAGCGGCAACCATCTACTTAGCGGCAAGCGTCTACCGGGGAACTGGGCTATAGTGAAAGCAGAAATGAAAAAGAAACCGGCCGCCGAGCCGATCATCTCACCGCGAATTTTGGAAATGGCGAAAAGATCGATAGAAGTCGATCGGCCTGTCATTTCCAGCCGCTGCGCCGTTTGCGGAGCCGCCTCCACTCCGCTGACCGGACCCCACGCCAGCAAGGAGGAAGATCTCTGCTGGGTCTGCCGCCGTCTGAAGATCAGCGCGTGGCGCGACTCGGATCAACAGCTATCCGCCCAGGAATAGAAGTCTTCGGCTTCCCTGACTTCCGACTTTCTGCCTCCTATCTTCTGCCCCCTGCCATTGTTATAATCCAACTCTGCCCGCCAGCACGTCACCAACGCCCTTTTCGACGTTGATTCTTGGAAGGGACGATTCCGACCTCATCGGTCGCATCCGGCGCCGCGACCCGCAAGCCATGGGCGCTTTCTACGATCGCTATGGTCACGCCGCCTATACCCTGATCCTGCGCATCGTCAACGATCCCTCCACCGCCGAGGATCTGCTCGCCGAGACTTTCATCAAAGCCTGGAATCGCCTGGCAGGTCTGAAGGACGAGCGAGCCACGGAATTGAACCTTTGGATTCTCTGCTTGGCGCGCAACCATGCCTTTGAGTATTTGCATTCGATTCGCGGTTGGCTCGGCAATACCTTGCCGAAACTGACCGCTTTGGAAACGATTTCTCTGTTCCAGGAAACCGTACGCGAGCGCGACGCCGCGCATTGGCGCGTCCTTCAGTCTGCTTTCACGAATCTGAGTGGCACCGAACGCCAGGTACTGGAACTAGCCTGTCTCGACGGTCTTTCACCCGCCGAAATGTCGATCCGCCTCGATCTGCCTCTTCCCGAAATCAAGAACTGGATCACGTCCGCTCTCGCCAAATTAAGCGCGGCTCGCTGACGTCCTTAGGAGGACTGAATGGGATTTGTCGAAGATATCCTTTCTCGAACGAGACCGGATAGTATCCGAACAGTCGGTTTGCCGCGCCGGTCCGCGTATCACCCCTCCCCTCGCGACTGGCGAGATGAAATAATCTATTTCCTCTTGCCCGACCGTTTTAGCGACGGCAACGAAAATGGTCGTCCACTTGTCGATCCTGCCAATCGCGGCGCGTTTCGGCCGGCGTCCTTCCGATGGGATCTCTGGGCGCAATCCGGTAGCGATCGATATCAGGGCGGAACCATCAGGGGCCTGCTATCCAAGCTGCCGTACATTGCATCGCTCGGAGCAACCACGCTATGGGTCGGTCCGATGTTCAAGCAGCGCGGACACCGAAACGATTATCACGGCTATGCCATCCAGGATTTCCTGGAAGTGGATTCACGATTCGGTAACCGGCAGGATCTCGTCGATCTAGTAACGGCTGCGCACGCCGCGAACATGCGCGTGCTGTTAGATATCGTTTTCAATCACAGCGGAAATAACTGGGCTTACGTCTATGCCAATGGCGAGCGCGAGCCGCCGTACCGGCCCTGGCCGCAATATTACGACAAGGGCCAATGGCGCGATCGCCGTGGAGATCCCACCCCCACGATCGATACTCCCGATGACGGGGTCTGGCCAAATGAGCTTTGGGCTGACGATTGTTATACCCGTGCCGGGGCGGGGGATTTGGGTCGCGGCGATATCGACGATCCGCACGCCGAGTACCGGCGCACCGATTTTGTCGGCGATCGCGATATCAACTATGATGCCGCCGGAGTTCTTGAAAACGTCGCGAGATGTTACAAATATTGGATCGCGCTTACCGATTGCGATGGCTTTCGAATCGACACGATGAAACACGTCGATCAGGAAACCGGCCGTAATTTCTGTGGCACGATCAAAGAATTTGCTGCTGGCCTCGGCAAGTGCGATTTCTTTTTGGTAGGTGAAGTTGCCGGCGGGGATGGCGATGCCGATCGATACCTCGAGGTGCTCGGATCGAACCTGAATGCAACTCTCGACATAGGTGAGATTCGGCCCGCCCTTACCGCTGTCGCAAAAGGATTAGCGCCCCCATCGGACTATTTCAACTTACTAAAGGTCTGGGATGACGATCTGGGTTCGCATCGCAATAGCGGTAAACGGCGCGTCACCATTCTCGACGATCACGATCATGCGTGCGGCGCCAAAGTGCGTTTCTCGTCCGACGCCGCAAGTGACCACCAGGTTGTCGCGGGCGTAGCGCTTCAACTGTTCGGGCTTGGCATTCCGTGCATCTATTACGGAACCGAGCAGGCGTTTTCCGGTCCGGAGCGAAGTGAGCGCGAGAAATATCTTCCCGACTACGGCGTGGGAAATCCGCCTCCGGACAAATATCTGCGCGAGGCTATGTTTGGGCCCGAACATCCGCGGCTTTCTGGTCTTGCCGGACTCGGATCGAGTGCCAACGGACTCGATACAGCGAGCCCCGGGTTTGGTCCGTTCGGTACCAGCGGCGCTCACGCATTCAATGAGAACTCAGCGGCGTTCATTCGCATTGCGGCGCTGATCGAGGTGAGGTCGAGCTATCCGTCGCTGCGTTACGGTCGCCAATATCAGCGCGCCATCAGTAACTTCGGAAGCCCCTTTGCCTTGCCCAACCCGGGCGAGTTGATCGCGTGGTCTCGCATTCTCGACGATGAGGAGGTATTGTGCATCGTCAACGGACATGGGACAGCGCTCCGGGGCGGCGACGTCCTGATTGATTCCGATCTGAATTCTCCACAAGCGCCGGGCGATCCCTGGAGCGGGGGAGCCCCCCACCTCGTCGTAATTGCGAATACCGCTCAAACCGCTGCTGGCGCGGGATATGCCGGCTCGCACGCGATTGGCTCCGGTCTCCCCGTCGGATGGCGTGACGGTGTCGCTTACGTTTCCATCCGGGACGTTTCTCCATCCGAGGCCATTCTTCTCGTCAATCGCTTCTGAAACAGCTGAACCCTTTTCAAATCCCGCCACATCGATTAGATGGTTATCGAAACGTCGAAGGAATGGCGGATCGAGCAAGGAGAAAGAGAATGAGCAAACTTAAGAACAAAGTAGCGGTCGTGACGGGCGCGTCCAAAGGTATTGGCGCGGGCATCGCAAAGGCCTTGGCCGCCGAGGGCGCCTCGGTTGTTGTGAATTACGCCTCCAGTAAAGAGGGTGCCGACCGTGTGGTGGCGGAGATAGCGGAAAAAGGCGGCAAAGCCGTCGCCGTCCAGGGAGATGTGGCCAAAGCCTCCGATGTAAAGCGCATCTTTGCCGAGACCACGAAAGCTTTTGGAAGACTCGACGTGTTGGTGAACAACGCCGGGGTCTACCAGTTCGCGCCGCTCGCCGAAATTACCGAGGAACAGTTCCATCGGCAATTCAACACTAACGTACTCGGACTCATCCTGGCGACTCAGGAAGCAGCAAAATTCTTCGGTTCTGACGGCGGCAGCGTCATCAACATCGGTTCCACCGCGAGCCAGGTAACGCTGCCCGCCACCGCGGTGTACACCGCAACCAAAGGCGCGGTGGATGCCGTAACGCACGTCCTCGCCAAAGAGTTAGGACCGAAAAAAATCCGCGTGAATTCCATCAATCCGGGGATGGTCGAAACAGAGGGAGTCCGCTCGATGGGAATTATCGGAAGCGATCTCCAAACGCAGTTCGAATCACAGACGCCGCTCGGCCGCATCGCGCAGCCCGAGGACATCGCACCCATCGCCGTGTTTCTGGCCTCGTCGGATTCGGGATGGTTGACCGGCGAAACCTTGCTCGCCTCCGGCGGCATGCGCTGATACGGATGCTAAGGCGCTAAACTATGCAAGACCCGGTCTAACTTGAATTGTTGCCGGGATCGTCATGTGCCTCAGGGGGACCATTGACCCGTCGCCTCACCGTCCTTACGTTTGTCACGATTCTTGCCTCCAATGCCCAGCCGCAGCCGGCTCAGACCAAATGGCCCGTCAAGGACGGCACGTACATCAACAAGAATTTCCGCTTCGGGACCGGCGAAACCCTCCCCGAGTTGAAGCTCCACTACCTCACTCTCGGCAAGCCGCATCGCGACAGCTCTGGGCATACGGATAATGCGGTGCTGCTCCTCCACGGAACCGGCGGTAGCGCCACCTCGTTGCTCAGCCCGGCGTTTTCCGATGTTCTCTTCGGTCCCGGCAAGCCGCTCGACATCCGCCGCTTCTACATCATCCTCCCTGACGACATCGGCCATGGCGAATCGAGCAAGCCTTCCGACGGGTTGCGTATGCGCTTTCCCCAATACGACTACAACGATATGGTCAGGTCCCAGCGCACCATGCTCCTGGACGGTCTCCATATCGACCACCTCCGCCTCATCCTCGGCACCTCAATGGGCTGCATGCAATCGTTCCTCTGGGGCGAGAACTACCCTGAATTTTCCGATGCTCTCGCCCCCTTTGCCTGCTTGCCCGTAGAACTTGCCGGCCGGAACCGGATGTGGCGCTACATGGCTATGCAGATCATTCGTGATGATCCTGCTTGGAACAACGGCGATTACACGACCGAACCCGTCGAGGGCATCCGCGGTGCTAACGATCTGATCCTCATCGCCGGCTCGGCTCCGCTCTGGATGCAGAAAAACTTTCCTACACGAGCCTTGGCGGAGGCTTATGTCGATCGGACTCTCGACCGCCTCGTCGCTCACACCGACGCCAACGATTTCCTCTACTATGTCAATGCATCGCGCAACTACAACCCGGAGCCGAAACTGAGCGCGATCACTGCGCCCGTCCTCTGGATCAACTCCGCTGACGATTTCATTAACCCGCCCGAGCTTGGCATTGCCGAAAAACTTGTCACGAGAATCCCTCATGCCAAGTTCATCCTCATCCCAATCTCCGACGCCACGCGTGGACATGGCACGCATACCCAAGCCGCTGTCTGGAAAGACTATCTCATCGAGTTCTTTCACAAAACCGAAAAGAAGTAGACCCTACGCCAGGCAGTTCTCCGATGATTTTCATGGTGGTCGCTAAGCGATGCCGAATAGACGAGGACGTAGTTTGAAAATTGCGATAGCGCGCCATCGTGTACTTTGGGCTCCACCGGTCGATTTCACTGTTTGGTAAGGAAAAAAGATGTCACAAAAAGATTGCGTGTCCGGTCGTAGCAGGTACGACCAGCAGGTTCGAAATGCAGAGGTCGAAATACTAAGGAGACAATCATGAGAATCGTAGTAGTTGGTGGTACTGGACTCATTGGATCGAAGCTTGTCAATAAGCTTCGTGAGCATGGGCACGAGCCAGTAGCCGCGTCGCCCAGCTCCGGGGTCAACACTCTCACAGGCGAAGGGCTCGGGGATGCGCTCAAAGCGGCCTCTGTGGTCGTCGATGTAACGAACTCCCCTTCATGGGAGGACGCGGCGGTGCTGAAGTTCTTCGAGACATCAACGCGTAACCTCCTCTCCTATGAAGAGACCGCAGGCGTGGGACATCACGTTGCCTTATCAGTCGTAGGAACTGAACGTTTGCTCGAAAGCGGCTTCTTCCGCGCAAAATTGGCTCAGGAGAACTTGATCAAAGGCTCCTCAATTCCCTACTCAATCGTTCGCGCGACGCAGTTTTTTGAATTCGTCAAGGGTATTGCCGATCTTTCCACCGAAGGCAACGAAGTACGCCTGCCACCCGCGCTCATCCAGCCTATGGCGGCCGACGATGTCGCCGCTGCGGTAGCCAGAATCGCGACCGGTTCACCCGTGAATGGCATCGTCGAAGTAGGTGGGCCGGAACAGTTTCGTCTCGATGAACTCGTCCGGCAGGATCTGGCCGCACGACAGGATCCGCGCGTGGTAATCACTGACCCGCACGCGCGCTACTATGGCATCAAACTGAGCGAGAGGACATTGGTTCCCGAAGCTGACGCGCAACTCGGCGCAACCCGGTTCAAAGACTGGCTCCGTCAGTCAGCAAGCCAGATCCCGAATGTGAATCCGAAATCCAAAGAGGCTGCGAGCAACTTATGAATAGCTCGAAACTGGCGTTGGTGCAACTCTGGGCTCAGCATATCCGAACTCTAGAGGCAGACGCCATCTGCCTCTAAATCGCCTGCGTCAGCACTTCCTTCAATCGTTTCCCCACAATCACGTCCTCTCCCGGTTCCAGCATCCAAACCCCGACCACCAGCGTGTTCACATCCACCGGCAATCCCGCTGATCCATGCGTACTTCCTGAAGCCGGATTCAATTCAATGCTCGGTTTCCCCGCGCGAAGTTGCTTTACAACCTCGATCGGGGCAATCTTGACCCGGCTTTGGTCATAGCGCACCAGCAAATGAGGCACGTGATTCGCAAACGGCGGAATAATCACCTGCGTCTCGATTGTCGGCACGCCATTCAACTGCGCGATCACCCGTTCCGCTCGCGCCCGGAAATCCTTTTCCATGCTCTCGTCCGTTTGCTCGAGCAGCCAATCCACCGCCGCGACCATCCCGACAATCTGCTCCTTGGCTACCTTCTGCCCACGCGCCACGCCATCATACGGATTATTGTTCTTCGCCGCCGCTTCGATCAAATCCTTTTTCCCTAGCAGCAGGCCGGCGTTCTGTGGACCCCGAATTCCTTTACCTCCGGAAAACGTCACCAGGTCGAAACCCATCTGCGTATAATTCCAAAGATTCGCAATCGGCGGCATGTCCGCCGCGGCATCGTTGAAGCACGGCACTCCATGCTGATGCGCCACCCGCAGCCAATCCTCGCGCCCGATCTGCCCCTCTTCCGCCGCATTGAAGAAATGCGCCATTACGGTTTTGTCCGTGAACGCTTTCTCGTATTCCTCGAGCGTTTCCACTTCCACGAACTTCGCCCCGCACGCAATCAGCGCCTGGTCATACCCGTAGCGGTGTCCTTTTTGGATAAGCACCTCGTTCTTCATGTGCATCACTTCTTGCGGGATATCCCGGATGCCGCATTGGTTCGCCACCATGAGGCAGGCCGCCGTCCCCAGCGTCAATCCCGACGATGCCCCCGCCGACACGAGCGCGCCTTCGCATTTAAGCTTTTGCGCCAGGTATTCGCCGGCTTTGGTCTGTAAATCGTGCAAACGTACCGGATGCTGTGCCGCCACCGCCACTGCTGCGCGTACCGAAGGTGGCATCGTCGATGCCGTCAGCGCCGTATACGTACCGGCCGCATTGATGATCTTCGTTACGCCCAGCTTCTCGTAGTAATCTTCTCCTGCATCCGTGGTTGTTGGATGCGTCAGTGGATGGCTCTTGGCCGCCCCCTTCGCCGGAAGCTGCGATGCCAGTCCCAACGCCGCCAGCGTGCCTTGAGCGCTGCGCAAAAACTCCCGCCGCCCTTTTTGATTCAACATATGAATACTCTACCGCTTAATCAAAAGTAATATTTCAAAGCCAGTTGGATCTGCCGGTTGTCCAGCTTTGTGCTTGTAATCCGCCCGAACGTCGAATTACCCAGCGCGCTGACCGGATTTGAAAATTGTGGTGTATTCGTCGTGTTGAACGTTTCCGCCCGGAACTCCAGCCGCTGGCTTTCCGCAAACGGCATTTGGAAGCTCTTGCGCAGCGTCAGATTCAGCGCGTGCGTCCCTGGTCCCGCCAGCGGGTTGCGCGGCGATGTCCCGTAAGTCAGCGTGCTGCCCGTAAACGCGTTTACATTGAACCAACCCGTTGGCCCTGGATTTGCGACCGTCAAAATTTGCCCCGGCACTAGATTGGGCCGCTCAAACAATCCATCGTTGTTCTGTCCGTCGAAGCTCTGCGTGACGTTGAAGTGTGTGCCGCTTCGCAGCGTCAAAATTCCATCGAGCGCCCAGCCTGCCAAAAAATATCCGGTCGCGCCCTTCATATGTTTGGCAAACGGTAATTCCCAAACCACACTCGTTACTAAGCTATGTCGCTGATCCTGTAATCCGCTGGCCCGTTCGATCGATCGGTCGCGCGGGTTTTGGCATTGGCAGCCGCCGCCGTTGGTCGTCTCTCCGCCATTATCGATCAAATGCGAATAACTGTAGGCAACCGTCGCGCTCACGCCCTCTTTCAGCCGCCTCTCAAAACGCGCCTGCAGGGCGTTATAAGACGTGTCAATTCCGTACCCCTGCATCCGGATACGCCCCAGAGTTGGATAGGGCCGCCGCGCCTGTATATTCCCCGGCCCCGGATCGGGCTGGTTGAAGTTTTGGTACGATGTGTCCACGTGCGTCCCTTTGCTTCCCACATAGCCGACTTCGAGTAAGTTGCCGCCTCCAAATTCGTGTCCTACCTGTAAGTTCCAGTTCTGTACATAGGTATCGGGATGCCGCCGATCGGGCGGCAGCGACACTGCATTAAAAATCGGATTTGATGGGAATAGTGACGCGGGCACGGGAGTCTCGATGGTTGCCACCGGGCTTATCGCGGGATTGGTCACGGTGATGCTACCGCCAGCCGGTGGATTTAGCTGCAAGATGTTGATGTTATCGAACTGTCCGCCAAAGTAGAAAATTCCATATCCTGAACGGATCACGGTTTTCGGTGTCAAGCTGTAGGCCAATCCCACCCGCGGGCTCAAGTTATTCAAGTTCTTGTCCCAAAGCGAATCGTTGACGACTCCAGGCGCCGGAAACAGCGTCGGAGCGGCGTTCGGCGGGAACAGCAGCGTACGTGTATTCCCGTTAATATCCTTCGGCACGCCAAAAATATCCCAGCGCACCCCCAGGTTCATCGTCAACTTCGGGCTGAATTTCCAGTCATCCTGCACGTAAAACGCGCTCCGCCATTGCCGCGAAGCTGTTATCGGCACGCCTTCCGGTGTAAGTACCGTGCGCGGATATCCTAGCAGATAAGCAGCCGCTGCATTCCCCGAGATATCGGTCGTAAATGCCATGCTGCCGAATGGCGTGTTATTGGTTGTTGCATCGTCCAGCAAGCGCCGGACGTCTGCACCGAATTTCAACGTGTGCGCACCTCGGATGTAAGTCAGATTATCGACAAATTGATAGGTCCGGCTGTTGTCCAGATTCGACGCCGCTCCGCTGTCTCCCATCCCTAGATAGCCCGATATGTTAAGAATAGGAAAGCCTTGCTCATCCGGCCTCTGCGCACGTCCATTGGGTCCGCCGATTAGAAAGCCGTTGATGCCGAGCGACGCGATTGTGAAGCTGGTATTGGTGCGCGTACTCAACAGCGATACATTCTCAAAATCAAACCCGCCGCGCAGCTCATTCAGTAGCGTAGGTGCGAATGTATGTACCCATTGCACCTGCACGTTATGCATAGGATAATTTCCGTCGTAACTGAAATTTGGGTTCAGCCCGCTATTCGGAAATGCCCGGTTCGCCGCAAGGTAATGCGCAAAGAGCTGATCCTTCTCGCTAAAATAATGATCGATCCGCGCGATTCCCTGATGCACCGATAGATTTCCTGTCGCCGCCCCCGAATAATTCACCGTTCCCGCCGTATTCGGCAGGGGCATGTAGGCATTTACGATTTTCTGTGCCACAGGGTCGATCCTGTTTGCCGGAATCCTGTTCCCGGTAAAGGTCGCGCCGGTCGGGCTGTTCGGATCCACAATTGCTTTTGTTGTCGCGGAGAAATCGCCCGTTCGCTCCGCTGGCGTCAGTACAACCGCCGTGCCGGGCGTCTGCGCAATCGCGCGGATACCTTCGTAGCTTGCGAAAAAAAAGGTCTTATCTTTAATAACGGGCCCGCCGGCCGTCCCTCCAAACTGGTTTTGCTTCAAAATATTCTGGGGCAGAGGAGACGGCGTAAAGTAGTTCCTCGCATCCATCGCCTGATTGCGCAAAAATTCAAAAACGTCGCCGTGTAGCTTGTTGGTGCCCGACTTGATCTGTACATTTACATTCGTTCCTGCATTGCCGCCATACTCCGCCGTGTAATTCCCGGTCTGTACCTTGAACTCCTGAATGGCATCGATCGATGGATAAATATTCACGTAGTTCGAACGGTTATTCACCATCGTGATGCCGTCCACATTCACTTGTCCCCATGTATTCCGGCCGCCGTTCGAAGAAATCCGCGAGCCATCCGTGCTCGAGGATATCTGGTTCGGATTTGCTACCTGCACCCCCGGCGTCAATATCGCCAGGTCATCGAACTTCCGCCCATTAAGTGGCAGATTATTGATCCGCTCTGAATTGACGACTCCGCCGAGCGTAGCCGTCTCCGTTTGCAAGAGCGGCGCCGACGATGTCACCTCCACTGTCTGCTGCACTGTTCCCACTTGCAAGGAAAAATCGATCCTCGCCTGCTGCCCAATCTGTATCTGAATACCGGTCCGCCGCTCAGTGCGGAATCCATTGGCTTGTACTTCCACCTGGTATTCTCCCGGCACCAAGTAGCGCAGCTCATAAAGGCCTCCGGGAGAAGTGTTCACGGTACGGCTCAGCCCTTTCGCGGGCTGCGAAATGACGACTGTCGCGCCCGGCACGCCCGCCTGCCCTGCATCCGTAACAATGCCCAAAATCGCTGTATCCACAGTCTGACCTAAACCTCCTGTGGCAAGGCCGCCCGCGACAAGAACTGAAAAGAATATGTTTCGCATGTAAGTCGGATTCCTTTCCATGGAGTGCTTTAACATTGAGGCGGGAGTTACTGCGTTCACAAGGCAGCCGGCGGGGTATGAGTAAACGAGCGGAAAAACAACACAATGGGGCAATGGCTTTCAGCCGGGTTGCAAATCGAAGATCTGCATTTCCCCTTCTCCCGGTCCGTCAATTTTCTGGCTTCAAATGTACTACGAAAAAATATGTCCGCGCAAGGGAAATCACTTTACCGCGACAACCTGAAAAACACCGGCGTTGGATTAGGCGTTGTCACCTCGACGTGACAGTCTTCCGGACAAGTGCGCGGCTGTCGCAACGATTGCAATAAGCAGCCATGACGCTAGCGGGATAACAAGGAATACAGAAGCCGCCTGCGCCTTAGGTGGCCACCAGGCACGATATCCATAGATCGCTAAAGAGCCCAGCGCGAGAACCAACGTCGCGCTATAGAGCGTCACTCGAGCGCGAACCGGCCAACGCTTCGAAAACCCGTTGGCTAATGCCAGGGCCACGAACGGGGAGAGCACCCAGATCGTGAAAAGTATTATCAGGATTTTGGAATTCTGATGACGGCCGGCGCGGAGCATCAAAGCGAACGAGCCGCTTCCCCCGGCTAGCGCCGCAATCAGGGCCCCTGGGCGTAAAGCACGCATGCTTTGTATGATAAAGTAGAAATAAATTGGGTGTCAATTCGCACGATCGTTTCCGACGCAGCCCGCTGTTCGTTCACTGCAGCTTGGCGTATTCCGCTTTGGCTTGCTTGAGAATCTGGAGATCGGAGTCGGCGTCCTTCCAAACCGTGAGGAACTCCTCGTATGCACGTTTCGCCTTGACGTGTTCTCCCGATAAAGTATACGCTCTGCCGAGTTGCAAGTGCGCCAGTGCGCCTACCGGGTCGGCATAAACGATCCCGCGATGATCGAGAACCTTTTGGAATTCCGCAGCCGCCTCTCGGCCCTGCTGTAATTCCAGGTACGCCTCGCCGCGGACATACGCGGAATAGAGGCCTCCGAACTTGGCAAAAAATGCTGTGCCCGGCAGCGCGAAATCGTAAGGAAGCGCCTTCTGCAATCGCTCGACCGCGTCCAATGGCGCGTGATGCGCGAGTGCAAACAGAGCATGCAGGATGGGAACATACTCGAATTGCACTGGGGTATCCTCCGGGAAACGTTTCTCAAGATCGCCGGCGAGCCTCTGAGATCCGGCCGAATCGCCTGAGGCCGCAAGCGCAAAGGCCGCGGCATACTCCACATCCCGGTCTCTTGCGAGTTGTAGCGCTGCCCGAGCACGCTCTTTTGCCGCCGCCGCATTCCCGAAATGCGCTTCGCACACGGCCTCCGCGGCCTCGTAGCGCGCGGCTCCTTCCCGGCTACCGTCCTGCTGCGCCATCGCGACCGCGCGCCCCCACATGGTCCGCGCCTGTCGCATTCGTCCCGAACGGGCGAGCACCATGGCCTGATTGTGCGACATCCAGTCCTCCACATGCTCTCCGCGAGCGCGCGCGATTTCGCGCTCCATTCCCGCCTGATCGCCTTTAAAAAACGCCAGGTAATAACGAGTGATCAGCATTTCGGGAATTTCCAGTTTGTGCGCCGCCGCCCGCCGCAACATATCTGCGGCCTCTGCGAACCGATTCAGGAAAATATAATGCAGCGAAACAGTGTACGGGAATGGGTTGTCCGGATTCATCCGAAGGGCCTCTTGCCCCGCCTGGATTCCCTTTTCGTACTGGCCCGTGCCCTGCGCGCCCCAGCCCCCTATAACGGTAATCGGAGTCCAATCGCGCGGATACATCTGCACCCACGATTCGAGGTTCTGCAGCTCTCTTGGCAAGTTTCCCGTCACCTGCCGGTCGTAGAGAAAAAGGATCCAGCGCCTTTCCCGGTCGCTGACTCGCTCCCGAAGCTTATAGGCTTTGCTGGTGTACTCGGCGGAGAGATCCGTTTGGCCCATGTTCCAGTACACGATCGACAAATCACCATATGCCATGGCGAATTGCGGGTCGATATCGATCGCGCGCTGAAAGTGCGGGACCGCGGCAGGTCCGCCATGCGTGAAAAGAGCGGTGCGCCCGGCGCTATACGCCTTCAGAGCTTCAAGAGACGACGTAGTGGCCTGTTCCAGCGGTGTCGAGTGCTCCTGGATGCTGGCGAGCGACTCGCCCAGCCGGGTCCTCATTTGAACCGCAATTCGGGAGAGCGCATTCAGAACCTCTTCCTTTTTTCCCGCCTCCGCCTGCGCCTGCGCGAGGACAGCTCCGGTGCGGCAGCTGCTTGCGCGCAGCCACAAAACGTATTGGCTTCCCAGGCCTGCAATCGAGCCTTCCAGTACCGCAGCGCTGCTGGTGCGCTCGCAGATCTCGCGTGAGATCTCCGGGGTGAGCTGCGCCACGGGCTGCCGGTTCATCAGGCGTAGTACCTGCTGGATTTGCTGGTCGGGCACAAGACTGAGGAATGGGGACTGTTCCAGCTGCACGGCCAACCCGTGGCGAAGCGTTTGATCGAATACCGCGTCGCCCGTCTTATTCTCGAATTCCCCCAGAACAATCGTGTCCTTCGTCGTGAGTTTTGGGGCGCGATGGAAAAAGAAATACGCGCCGGCCAAAAGGGCCAGCGCAACAGCAGCTGCCGAAACGGCTATCCAGGGGCTTCTTGCGGTGGTGATTCGTTTCAGCTCCCGCTCGAGCCCGGCAGCGGATTGCCACCTTCGTCCAGGGTCCTCCTCCAGGCACCGGGTTACGATTCTTTCCAGCTTTCGTGACGCTATGCGCCTCCGCTGCGGCCCGGCGCGTCCGCCGGTCAACATCTCATAAAGGACGCAGCCGAACGAGTAGATATCTGTTCGAGGATCGGCCGGTTTGCCCTCCCGCTGTTCCGGCGCCATGTAGGCAGGCGTGCCCATCGACATGTCGCTGGCGGTGACCGTTTCATCCACGGCCAATTTCGCCAGTCCGAAATCGAGAACCTTGATGCCGGATTTCGCGATCATGATATTACCCGGCTTGAGATCGCGGTGAATGATGCCTTTGCCGTGCGCCTCCGCCATTGCAGTGGCAATTTGCGAGGCATACAGGAGCGCCGTCTTCATTGGAAGAGGTCCGCTTTTCAGCCGCGCCGCGAGTGTCTCGCCCTCCACCAGCTCCATCACGAGATAGTTCGGCCCAACGTCGTAGAGGGCGCAGATGTAGGGATGATTCACGGAGGAAATCGCGCGTGCCTCGCGCTCGAAACGGACACTAAACTGCTCCTGCGTGGTCTTGATAGCGACGGCTCGGCCTAATCGGGTGTCTAGCGCCCGAAAGACCACGCCCATGCCGCCTTGGCCGAGTTGGCCTTCGATGCGGTATGGTCCGAGGCAAGCGCCAGGAGTCAACTCGGCGACACTCGAATCTTTCAGCAGTTCCGGCGCGTTCTCGAGAGCCGGCCGATCCAAAAACTCGCCGCTGCCCGGCTGCCCGAGCAGAGCCTCTATTTCGCGGCGCAATTCGGGATCTGTCTGCTCCAGCAGCGCCGCCCGCGCCGCGCCGGTTGTCTCGCGAGCCGCATGATAGAGCTCTTCAATTTGCTGGAAACGCTGCGGGGTCATGGGTGTGGCGCGCCGACGGTTTCCCTATTGTATGGCTTAATTCGTGGTATTGCTTAACTCGCGCAGTAACCAAGCCCTGGCGAGATCCCAATCGCGCCTCACCGTCCGCGGAGAGATATTCAGGGCCGCGACGATTTCGTCCTCGGTCAATCCGCCGAAATAACGCAGCTCGACCACCTTGGCTTGGCGCGGAGCCACCTCTGAGAGCGCTGTCAAGGCCTCATCCACAGCGAGGATAGAGCGTTCCGGGGCCGCTGACAGGACGGCTGTTTCCTCGATGTTCACTTTCGGCGTTTCGCCGCCGCGCTTCTGCGAACCCCGGGCGCGAGCCGCGTCCACCAGGATCCGCCGCATCATCTGTGCGGCCATCGCGAAAAACTGCGCCCGCTGGTGCCATTCCACTTTGGCGACGTCGACCAGGCGGAGGTAAACTTCATGGACCAGCGCCGTAGTCTGTAGCGTGTTGGCTTCGCGTTCATTCTTCATATACCGGCGCGCGATGAGGCGCAATTCGGGATACACCCGCTCCGCCAGCCGCCCCAGGGCAGTCTCATCACCGCCAGTCCAGGCCTTCAGTAAATGTGTGACTTCTTCAGAGGGTTGGTCGATGGATGGCACGTTCTCCTCGTGAGTCCTCAAAAAATATAAAAGAAACGTGGCCGCTTTTGCCGTCCGCTTCCGCCTGTACCAGCGGAAGGAGAACAAGTCTCACGATGATCTCATCCAAGATGATCTCCTCCAAAAAACCAGGAGGCACACATGAAACACATAGCAACTATAGCGCTGCTGCTCAATCTCGGAGTCGCAGGCGTCTACGCACATGAGAAGCCGGTCAAGCTGACCTTTTCGGGGACTGAGGGGGCCAGCGCGATCAATCTACAGTTACCGGACACACATACCAGCGAATTCAATTTCGGCGGGAACGGCGCCCTAGGCTCATTCACCTTTCGTAATGTGGAGGCTGAAGCAGGTTCTCCGCAGCAGTCCAGCAGTTGCTCGGCAACTCAGGTTTATTTTGCAACCGTGGCCGGCGCGGGCGTATTTCGCTTCCAGGATGGAAGTCTATTGAATGTCAATCTCACGGAGGGATTCGATTGCATCGATTTCGCGGCGATGGAGGCCCACTGTACCAGGACTTATAAAATTACTGGCGGAACCGGCCGTTTTAAGGATGCGTCCGGCATGCTTACGTTGACCGAGACGGCGGTACCGGTTTTGGCCGATGCCGCTGGCAACCCCGCCTTTTTTATCGCTACGGGCGAGTTTACGGGAACGGTTTCCGGAGTGGCCAAAGAGGACGAAGACCACGACGAGCGGCACTAGGTCGCGTGCTCCTGAGTGCAAGATCCAATAAAGAATCAGGCGGACAGTCGATGTGGGAATGTCCGCCTGTACAGGCAGAGTCCGAATGCGGATTGGAATCTCATCCGGCGCACGTCAGATCAACGCTCCCCCGAGCGCGACATCATCCAAATATTGCCGGTGTCCTCGACGAGCACCATGGCGATTCGCCCAGCCGCAGCCGACCAACCTCCTTGCTGATAAGAGACCCGACCGTGAAAATGCTGCACGGCGAAAGGCTCGCCCACCGGATGATGGGAACTTGCTTCGATCCGCTGTCCCCACAGACAGAAATGCCCATCCTTGGCGGATGTGAAATAAAGCGTCTTCCCGTCTGGCGACCAGTTGGCCCAGTCTTCACCCGCGCCTTCCGCGATTTTGATCCAGGCGCGTTCTGGAACCGGTCTTGGGCCGTCGATAGGCGCGATCATAATATGCGAGCGATTTGGCTGAATCCGAGCCGTAAAACTTACCCAGCGGTTATCGGGAGAGAAACGGCCGTAAAGTAAATTCCAAGTTGCGTGCTTCAATACAGCAGTCTGCCGATGAGATGCGATGTCGAGAATATTGACCTGGTAGGGGCTGCCTCCGAATATCAACAGCGTCTTCTCGTCTTGCGACCAGTCCGTAGCTCGAAGGCATCCTTCGCACATCTTCTCCGGTGCACCGCCCCGAGTGAATACGTAGACCGATCTCTTGCCGCCTTCTCCATAGACCGAAAATGCGATTCTGCTGCCCGATGAGTTGATTACGGGAAACGCCTGCACGAAGGATGAGTTGACCAGGTGCGACTCTTTCCCAGTCGCCAGGTCTCGTATCCAGATGTTAGAGCGGCTCGACTGAGCCGAAGCAAACGCCACATAACGTCCATTGCTCGAAAGAGACGCGTGTTCTCGCCAGGCAGGGCCCTCCGTGACGCGCTCCAGTAGGCCGTTGGATTTCCCGCGGTTGAGATCGAATGGTAACGACCAGATATCTCTTCTGATTTCTAACTGTGTGAATGCCAGCGAGTCTCCAGTGGCGCAAGATGGTTCTATTTCATTTCCCGCCCCCACCGTCAGCCTCCTTAACACGCCACTAGCTTTTCCGGTATCGACTGATATTCCTGTCTCCCAAAGGCTCCGCGTATCGCCGCTCTCGGTCGAGAAGATCACGCGGCTAGAAGCTGCCAACCAACAACTTGGCTTGGGGACAGTTGCGTACCGGGTGGAAGCATGGTTTACGAAGTCTCGCGCGTCGAACCCGGCTCTTGCCAATACATCGTGTGCACCAGTGCCTACTGGACGGCCTCCATTCATAGGCACTATCCACCAATCAATGGCGGAACTTTCGTACGCCTTCTGCGAGGTGTATCCAATCAAAAGAAGGTGCTTGCCGTCCGGAGACCAGATCGGATTGCGCGCGGCAGTGAAATTTGACCCCACTTGTCGCGGTTGACCCCCGGCCACGGGGACCACCCAGACCGTGCCGCTCCCGGGCACCACGTTAGCTACGTTTTCGTCGCCTATCCAATAGGCCACTTGCAAGCCGTCAGGCGAAAATTTAGGGTTTAATCCATCCCGCGCCAGCAGTCGGGTCTCACCGCCAAATGCTGGAATCTCGTAAATTCCTCCTCCATCCCGGTTCGAGTGGAACACGATCTTGATGCCGTCGGGCGAGAAATCCGGAGCCGTGTTTCCTTGGCCATCAAAGGTCAAGCGGATCGGCTCTCCTCCGGCAACCTGCTTGATGTAGAGATCCCTCTCGCTATCGAGACCGTGATCGGATGAGTAAGCCAGCAGCTTGCCATCTGGCGATAGCGCGGGAGCATTGGAGAGCCCGGCATCGGTCGTGAGTTGCATAACCTTCCAGGAAGGAAACGAGCCCGGAGAACTGTGAAATAACCACCCCAAAGCAAACGAAACCGCCACCAAGAGCGCGGTGGACGCAAACCACCAAACACGCGCGCTCCGCCTTTCACGCCGTTCTTCGGGAATGGCAGAGACATTGAGGGGAAAAACGGGTGGCACGTGGTCAGGTTCCACCGCTCCAATGAATCGATACCCGCGGCCCGGTACAGTTTCGATGTATCGCGGATTCTCGGCCGAGTCCCCCAGCGCACGTCGCAGTTTATTCATGGCTGCGTTTAAGCCATGCTCGAAATCCACGAAGGTCGTCTCGCTCCAGACTTCCTCACGCAATTGCTCGCGCGTAACCACCTCGCCGGGATGTGCAAGTAGGGTCAGGAGAATCTGAAGCGGTTGTCCGGAAAGCCGAAGGCGAACGCCTCTCTTCCGCAATTCACCCACAGAGGCGTCCACTTCAAACGGTCCGAACACGTGGCGAGCCGGGGATTTGGGCTGAGTCGCCATAGGCAAATCGCTTATCTGGGTAGGACTCAGTCTACTACGAATATCGCCACCGCTGATGACAAGCGCCGAAACAGCCCTTATTTTCAAGCGATTGACTGATGAGATCTATTCCTATCTCGAAATGACTGCGCATGCATGGTAATGCGGGCGCTCCGTCCCTATCTTGAGTTGGTCCATCCCATCCAGCCCAGGAGGCACATATGAAACACATAGCAACTATGGCACTGATGCTCACTTTCGGTGTCGCAAACGCCCACGCGCATCAGAGGCAACTAAAGATGACGTTTTCGGGAAGCTTTGTGCGCACCGCGATCGATCTGCAACCCGATACAGTTACCGACGAAGAGAATTTCGCCGGGAACGGTACTCTGGGGCCATTCACCTTTCGCAGTTTGAGAACTGATACAACTTCTCCGGAAACTTCGACCACTTGCACTACTGGCCCCTACTTTCGAATTGTGGCCGGCGGGGGCGTATTTCGTTCCAACGACGGAAGTCTATTGACGGTTAGTCTCGTGGAGGGATCCGGCTGTGTAGATCTCGCGGCTCTGCAGGGCCATTTTACTGCGGCGTATCGGATCACAGGTGGAACCGGCCGTTTCAAGGATGCGTCCGGCACGCTTACGTTGACATACATCGCAGTCCCTGTTGTGGCCGACGCCTCTAACAACCCCGTCTTTTTGGCCGCCACAGGGGAGTTAACAGGAATGGTTTCCGGAGTGGCCCGAGAAGAGGAAGACCACGACGAGCGCCACTAGGTCGCCGTGCTCCTGAGTGCAGGCTCAATAACTGAGCCTGCTGCGCCAAAGATGGTGCCTCCCGCCTCGGGGGGAGTGTTTGCGATTCTGTGTAAACGCTTCGCGGTGTAATTAGTTTGGCGTTTGATCGGTCGCGGAGATCACCTCTAAGGCTCATCCCGCCGAAGCCGCCCCTCGCGATTCCAGGTCGCGAGGCCACTGAGGGGCGGCGCAGGCGGGATGAGCCCCCATCCTGCTGGTGGCCGCTGAGCGGTTCAGGGTATCTAGCGCCGAATTGCCTTGTTCAGATCCGTCCCTGCATGCCGTAGATCTTCTTGATGTGTGATTTTCCATATACCAGCCATTTCGGAGAATCACGAACGGCAGACCGGAAGCGAGAGGGAAGATCATAATGGAACGCTTCAGTGGTCCACTTGTGTAGGGCGTCTCATGTCCTTGATCTCGGCCCGGTCATACGCACCAGTAAAACACCACAAGCTCGGGAAGATATCCCGTGTCCTTGAATGATTTACGAAGTGGAAGGTCGGCCAGGGCGGGGCGGATCTGCGTGTTTTGCGGGTCGAGCGTGGGAGCGGGCCCAAAGTATCTTGCCGAAGCCAAATTGCTCGGGCAGCAGTTGGCTGGTGGTAGCTGGGGCCTGGTTTATGGCGGGACCTCCATTGGCTTGATGGGCGCGACTGCCGACGCTGCCCTCTCCGCCGGCGCGGAGGTGATCGGAGTGCTTCCCCAGGCCCTGCAGGATCGTGAAATAGCTCATCGAGGTTTGACGAACTTGCACATGGTTAGAAGCATGCACGAACGCAAAGCCCTCATGGCGTCTTTGTCGGATGCCTTCATCGCGCTGCCCGGAGGCTACGGAACGCTTGACGAATTCTTCGAGATCGTGACCTGGGCCCAATTAAGCATTCATTCAAAGCCCTGCGTCTTGATCAATACGGATGGCTACTATGATTTCCTGCTGCGGTTTGTTGACCACGCGGTGACAGAGGATTCGTGTGGCTGGCCAATCGGAGATTAGTGCAGGTAGCAAGAGACTCAGCGGAAGCTTTGCAGTTTGTTGAACAGCAGCGCGATAAGGCTTCGCTCAAACAGAATGGCGGCGAGCTCAAGCCTTAGCCGTCGTCGGAGCCATCAAGCATTGCTCAAACGTAAAGCAGTTGCTAGAACAGAGACCCCGCGTCGCAGCCCAGCTTAGCAGCGCAGTGAAGCTGTGCGATCGAGCGTTGTACGTGGGGTGCTCACGCGGAGTCGCACCCCACAACCGGTGCGGCTCCGCGTGCATGCCTGATCATCCGAACAAAACGAAAGAGCTATTGGTCGGCTCGGAAGAAGTGGTAGTCGGCTGCATATGGCACCAGCGTCTGCTTACCGACGTCGGCGAGTGTGGAGCATCCAGTTGCCGGAGCGGATCCTCCTTTTGTGTTTAAGCGTTGAACAAAGGTGGTTTTGGTCAATGTCCTGCCGCCAGTTGGTCCCTGTTCCGACCCGATTGTCTGTAGCAACAGGCAGTCAATCGCGCCAGAATTCGGGCAACTCTCGTCGGTCCCGGCCGTAATGAAATTTGTCTTTTGTGCCCACACTTTGCTGCTATCGAAAGAACTCTGCCACGTGGCATCGCCGAAACGCGGAGACTTCGGACCGATGTCGTTCGGGTTTTGAACGGGGCTCAGAAAGTGCGTGATGATCTGGAACGCCGCACCGAAGACATTTGTGAAAAGCGTAGCCTCGGGTCGAGCATTGTTAACGGTCCATGAGGCGCCCGAGCCCGAGGGCAGGCAAACATAGCCTTGGGTGCCCACAGCGTGGGTAGCCAAAAATTCAGAATTCCCCTGTTGCGGCGTAAGCAGGGTAGTAATGGTTGTATTCTGTGGTACACCAAAAGTCATTTCGTCCTTTTTGTCCTGATCCTTATCTTGAGCGGAAGCGATACCGGAGGAAGCCACTGCGACGGCCGCAAGCAACCCACACCAAATAATCCGGTGAGCGGTTCTACTGCTCGAAAGCTTCTTACTGAAATTGTTATTCAATTCTTTATCCTTTTTTGACTTATGATTGTGCAAGAGCACGGTTCACGTTTCCCAACGCCAAGGCCCCACATCTACTTAGAACTGCGATTCTCTCTGCCGAAATCGAAGGGATGAAGAAAAGTCGACAAATTGTTTACATCACCTCTGGAGCTCACGAAATATGTGAGCAGTCTTAGGGCGAACTGATGCGCCCCGGCCCGTCCTCCGCCAGGAGCCAGTGGGTCATTCACAAATTTCCCGAACAAAATAAAAACCATAGCTTTCAACGTCTTTGCTCGTTCTGGGCTCCTCGCATCGCACGCCCCCGCGGAAACTCTGAACATATGTCGACCTCAGCGCAAGTAGCCGCTAACCGCGCGAATTCGCAACTCTCTACCGGCCCCAAAACGGAAACCGGCAAAGCCGCCGCCGCGCGCAACAACACCCGCCATGGCCTCGCGTCCGCGAGCCCCTTCCAGGTCCTCCCCACCGAATCGCAATCCGATTTCGATGAACTCCTCGCCGGCTTTCGTGCCGAGCACCGGCCTGCCACAACCACGGAAGAAGCGCTCGTCCAGGACATGGCAGAGCACTACTGGCTCCGCACCCGCGCCGTCTCGCTCGAGACATCCTGCTTCGACTCCGTCACCGGCCAGGTCGCCGACGCTCAGCGCCTCGCCCTTTACCTGCGCTATCAGACCACTCACCAACGCGCCTTTCACAAGTCCCTCAACGACCTCCTAAAGCTAAGAGCCGAAAAGCGCAAATATGAAATTGGCTTCGAACGGCAAAAGAGCGCGCGCGAGCAGGAAACTCGCAAACAAGAGAAGCACGAGATGGCGAAAGAACACCACAAATGGAACGTTCTGCTCGCCGAAGCCAAAGTCGATCACCAGCACGTCCTCACCTCGGTGACAACTCACGACGAAATTCTTTCTCGCCTTGGTTCAACGGGATGCCGCGAAAATTCAGCTAACTCCTGATCTCCCGCTTCCATTCTGGGAGCGGCCATCTCAACGAGAAAAAGAGAGATGGATCTGAGGAGAGTACTCGAGTAAATGAAGGTAGTCCTTGCCTACAAGAATTTTGCCGCCAGTCGGAATATCAGCCACATCGGCCTCGGCGTCGCGGCCCTGAACACCGCGAAGGTGCTGCGCCGTCACGGCATCAAGGCCGATGTTTGGCCGATCGTGAGCGCCGCGGATCTGCGCGCCAAGCTGCTGGAATGTCCCGCCGAGCATGTCATTGTCTCCGCGCCCTGGATTCCCGCGCCGGATCTTCTGAAACTTAGTCGCCGAGTTCCACGAAACCAATTTCGCCGTCAACTGCCACTCGAACGTCGGCTTTCTGCAAGCCGATCGCAATGGCGTCAAGCTGATGCGCGAAATGCTGGAACTCGAAATGGGCACTCACAACATCCGCGTTGCCGGCAATAGTTTGCGGTTTTGCCGCTGGATACACTCCGCTTTCGGAGCGCGCTGCGCCTACCTGCCGAATCTGTATTTTTTGGACGGCCATCTGAGCTGGCCGCACAAGTCATTTTCCGGCGGCACGCTGCGCATCGGCGTGTTTGGCGCCACGCGGCCGCTCAAGAATCTGATGAGCGCGGCCGGCGCCGCGCTCGAAATATCGCGCGCCATGCGATCGCCGCTCGAAGCTCTGGCTCTCGGCCGGACGCACGGAAGGCGGTGGTGAATGCATTCTTGGCGCAGTAAGGAGATGCTGCACGGTCTGCCGCACGTCAACCTGATGTTGAACGGCTGGCAGTCCTGGCCGCGCTTCCGCCAGACCGTCGCGCACATGCATCTGCTGCTGCAGCCGAGCTACACCGAATCCTTCAACATGGTTACCGCCGACGGTGTCGCCGAAGGCATCCCCTCCGTCGTCTCCGATGCGATCGATTGGGCGCCGGACGATTGGAAGGCCAATGTCGACGATGTGCTCGACATCTCGCGAGTGGGCCGCCGCCTGCTCTGCGATCCGCGACGCCGCCATGGACGGCTTGCGCGCTCTCGAATCGTATGTCACCGCCGGCATCCGCGCATACGAAGAATATTTCCTGCTACTTCGATAAGCATGCAATCGCCGTACGAGAAGAACCGGTACCTGGCCGCTACCGCATGCCGGTAAGCGGCCAGCGCCAGTTCTCTCCCGGCGAACGCGCTCACCAGCATCAACAGGCTCGATTCCGGCAGATGGAAATTGGTCAGCATGGCATCCGGCCGCCCGGAATCGATAACCCGGATGAATGAACAGATCCGTCTCTCCCTGCAGCGAATTCGCCGTCACGCAGCGGTCTCGATGGCGCGCACGCTGGTGGTGCCCACGCAGAATCGCCGCTTCGCAGCCTGGATCAGCTTCGCGCGTCGCCGTCCGCGATTTCAAAATGCTCCTCGTGCAATTGGATATCTTCGATCCGCTTTTCGCACGCAGCGGTGCGAACGTTCCGAGTCCCACGTGCAAAGTGACGTAAGCGATGTTCGGCGCCGGCCGTCGCGGCACTGTTCAAGCATCTGCCGGGGTGAAATGCAAGCCCGCCGTTGGCGCTGCCGACCGACCCGGTTTGAGCCGCAAAAACGGTTTGATATCGCTCGCGGTCGGCTGCATCCGGCTGTCGATGGATATAGGGCGGCAGCGGCATTTCGCCCATACTGCTCCAGCAACTCATGCAATCGGCCCGGTCGCTATCAGGCGCACAGTGCGCTCGCCAAACTCGCCTTGCTTCCAATACTTCAGCCGAAAACTCATCGCTGAAAAGAATCCGGTCTCCGGCGCGCGCCCGCTTGGCCGGGCTTCACCAGACACTTCCAAACGTGTGTTCTCTCCGTCAGCGCACGGAGCAGAAAACTTCCAATTCCGCGCCGGCTGGATGGTTGCGGCGGCCGTGCAGGCGGGCTGGAAAAACGCGCGTATTATTCAGGACCAGGCAATCGCCCGGCCGAATGATATTTGCTGAAATTGCGAAACGAATCGTCATGAAACGATTGCTTCTCTCGCGAGACCACCAGCATCCGCGAAGCTTCCGCGTTCGGCAGGCGGCTCCTGCGCGATCAGTTCTTCGCGGCAGCTCATAATAGAAATCAGAAACTTGCAAACCCTTATTTTAGGAATCGAGAGTTCGTGCGATGAAACCGCCGCCGCCGTCGTTGAAGATGGGCGCCGTATTCGCTCGAGCGTCGTCGCCTCGCAGCTCGACACCCACGCAAAATATGGCGGTGTTGTTCCCGAACTCGCCTCGCGCGAACATCTGCGCGCCATCGTCCCGGTGGTGCGGCAGGCCCTCGAACAAGCGGGCGTTTCGCTCGGGGACTTCAGCGGCGATTGCGGTCACGGCCGGGCCCGGGACTTGGTCGGTTCGCTGCTTGTCGGCGTCACATATGCCAAAGCGCTCTGCTTCGCGCGGCAAATCCCGCTCATCGCCGTCAATCACGTCGAAGGACACATTCATTCCGTCCTGCTTGAGCATCCCGCGAATTCAGTTCCCTGCCCTGGCGCTGGTCGTGAGCGGCGGCCATACGCATCTGTTTGAAGTTCGCGACATCGGGCCAATACCGCCTGCTGGGCAAAACGCGCGACGATGCCGCCGGCGAGGCCTACGACAAAGTCGCGAAGCTGCTCGGTTTCGGCTATCCGGGCGGTCCGGTCATCGATCAGATTGGCTTCGTTCGGCAATCCGCATGCCGTGAAGTTCACCTGTCGCGAAGATGAAAGGCAACGATCTCGATTTCAGCTTCAGCGGCCTGAAAACCGCCGTCTTGCGCTGGACCGAGCAGCACGATATCAAGCGAGAAATCGAGCAGCGGCGGACTCTTCAACGACCCGACTTTCGAAGAACTGCTGGCCGCCACGCCGCAGCCGACGCTCGATCTTGCTTGCCAGTTTTCAGTACACGGTCATTGAAGAATTGCTGCGCCGCGCCACTGCCGTCCGCCGAGCAGATCGGCGCCGGCGTCCGTCATCGTCGCCGGTGGCGTCGCCTGCAATGCGGGTCTGCGCCGGCGCGCGGCCGAATCCAGTGGACTTCGAGTTCTTACTTCCCCGTCCCGCAGCCTTGCGACCGACAACGCTGCCATGATTGCCGCCGCTGCTTTCCCAAATTCGAGCGGCAGGAGTTCGCGGGCTTCGATCTGAAGGCGCAAGCCAGCCTGATGCTAGCTTGAGGTATGGGTCCTCAAGCTCCCGGCGAGCAGCCGAAACTGCCGATTCCAGGCGTGCAGAACATCATCGCGGTCGGTTCCGGCAAAGGCGGAGTCGGCAAGAGCACCGTTGCCGTCAATCTCGCCATCACGTCTGGCGAAACTCGGCCACGCAGTCGGCCTCCTGGATGCCGATGTCTATGGACCAAACGTTCCGCTCATGATGGGCATCCAGCGAGACTCCGCACGCGATCGGCCAGCGCATTCAGCCGCTTGAAGCGCATGGCGTGCGTTTGATGTCCATGGGCTTCCTCAATCCGGGCGATAAGCCGCTCGTGTGGCGCGGCCCCATGCTCAACAGCGTCATTCAGCAATTCCTTCGCAATGTCGATTGGGGCGAGCTCGATTATCTGGTCATCGATCTGCCGCCGGGCACCGGCGACGTCCAGCTCACGCTGATTCAAACCACGCCGCTGACCGGCGCCGTCGTCGTAACGACGCCTTCCGATGTAGCGCTCGAAGATGCGCGCAAAGCCGTGAACATGTTTGAGCAGGTGCGCGAAGCAGGTGCTCGGCATCGTTGAGAACATGAGCTACCTCGAGCACAACGGAGAGAAGCTGTATGTTTTCGGCAAAGGCGGCGGCGCGCGAACCGCCGAACTGATGAACGTGCCGCTGCTGGCTGAAATTCCGCTCGATCCGCAAACTCGCGAAGGCGGCGATTCCGGCCAGCCGATCGCGACGCGACCGCGAGCCGAACCCGCAGGTCGCGCTTTTCGAGAAGCTCGCGCACACGATCATCGAACGGGCAGAAGCCAGCCAAGCAAAAGCAGCGCCCTACGATCACAATTGCCGATTAGCTGCCGGAGATCGGGATCGTTCTGCAGTTTCGAGCCGGTGCTCCACTCCGTAAACGGACGGATCGGCGTCACAGCGTTGTCGCGCTCCCGCCAGCTTCCGCGCAATGTAATCGCGATTCATGGCGGCGATCACTTCGAGCGGAATCTCTTTCGGGCAAGACGCCTGTGCACTCGCCGATATTGGTGCAGCCGCCGAATCCTTCTTCGTTCATCTGCGTCACCATGCGGATCGGCGCGCAGATCGCGTTCCGGCTTTCCCTGCGGCAAAATGCCCAGGTGAGCGATTTTCGCTCCGGTGAACAAGGCCGCCGAGGCGTTCGGGCACGCCGCGACGCACGCCCCGCAGCCGATACAAGCCGCGGCATCCATCGCTCGATCCGCCGCTTCCTTCGAAACCGGAATCGCATTGCCGTCCGGAGCGCTTCCGGTGGAAACCGAGATGTAACCGCCCGACGCGATGATGCGGTCGAACGAGCGCCGGTCGACCACCAGATCTTTGATCAGCGGGAAACGCCTTCGCGCGCCAAGGCTCCAGCACAAGTTCCTCGCCATCTTTGAAGTGGCGCATCGTCAACTGGCAAACCGTAGTCGCGCGGCAGCGGGCCGTGCGCGCACGCCATTGATCATGAAGCCGCAGGAACCGCAGATGCCTTCGCGGCAATCGTGCTCGAACGCGACCGGCTCCTCGCCCTTCTCGATCAGCGTTTCGTTCAACACGTCCAGACATTCCAGCATCGACATGTCCGGGTTGCACGTTCTCTACCGGATAGCGGACGAACTTCCCCGAATCTTTGCGCCCTGTTCTGACGCCAGATCTTTAGCGTGACCCGCATCTACTTGTAGCTCCTCTGGCTCGGATGCACGTACTCGAATTCGAGCGGCTCTTTGACAAGCTCCGGATAATTGCCGTAGCCGCGATAACCCCACGCCGCGACATACGCGTAGTTTTCATCGTCGCGCTGCGCTTCACCTTCCGGCGTCTGGTACTCCTCGCGGAAGTGGCCGCCGCACGATTCATTGCGTTCGCGGGCGTCGATGCACATCAGTTCCGCCAGTTCGAAGAAGTCCGCGACGCGTCCGGCCTTTTCGAGACTCTGATTCAAATCGTCGCCGCGCTGCCTGGCACGTTGACGTTCTGCCAATACTCTTCGCGCAGCGCGCGGATCTGCTCGATCGCCGTATTCAGGCCCGCCGCTGTTCGCGACATCCCGCAGTAATCCCAGACAATCTTGCCAAGCTCGCGATGGAAGGAATCTACCGTGCGTTTGCCCTTGATCGAGAGCAGCTTCTGAATCGTCTGCTGAGCGCACGCGACCGCGTTGCGAATCTCCGGATGCGATTCGTTTACGCTCGTCGAACTTGTTGCTGGCAAGATAATCGCCCACGGTGTAAGGAACGATGAAATAGCCGTCGCTCAAGCCCTTGCATCAGCGCGCTGGCGCCCAGCCGATTGGCGCCGTGATCGGAAAAATTCGCTTCGCCCACCACAAACAAGCCCGGGATCGTGCTCATCAGGTGATAGTCCACCCACAAACCGCCCATCGTGTAGTGAATGGCCGGATAGATGCGCATCGGCACTTTGTACGGATCTTCGTCCGTGATGCGCTGGTACATGTCGAACAGGTTGCCGTAGCGTTCCTCGATGACGCCCCGGCCCAGGCGGTTGATCGCATTCGGCGAAATCGAGATACACGCCGAGGCCCGTTTCGCCCACGCCGCGCCCCTCGTCGCACACCGCTTTCGCGTTGCGGGAGGCGACGTCGCGCGGCACCAGATTTCCGAAGCTCGGATAACGCCGCTCCAGATAGTAGTCGCGCTCGCTTTCCGGAATCTGATCCGGCGGGCGCTTGTCGCCTTTCTGTTGCGGCACCCAGATGCGCCCATCGTTGCGCAGCGATTCGCTCATCAGCGTCAGCTTCGACTGGTACTCGCCCGAAACGGGAATGCAGGTCGGGTGAATCTGCGTGAAACACGGATTTGCAAACAGCGCGCCGCGCTTGTGCGCGCGCCAGCACGCCGTTACGTTCGAACCTTTGGCATTCGTGGATAGAAAGAAGACGTTGCCGTAACCGCCCGTCCCGAGAATCACCGCGTCGGCAAGATGCGTGTCGATCTCGCCCGTAACCAGATTACGCGTGACGATGCCGCGCGCGCGCCCATCGATCACGATCAAGTCCAGCATCTCGGTGCGCGGATACATGGTGACGCTGCCGGCTTGCACCTGCCGTTCGAGAGCCTGGTAGGCGCCCAGCAGAAGCTGTTGGCCGGTCTGACCGCGGGCATAAAACGTGCGCGAAACCTGCGCGCCGCCGAAACGATCGATTCGCGAGCGTGCCGCCGTACTCGCGCGCAAACGGCACGCCCTGCGCCACGCACTGGTCGATGATGTTGACGCTGATTTGCGCCAGCCGATACACGTTCGCTTCGCGAGCTCGGAAATCGCCGCCCTTCACCGTGTCATAGAAGAGGCGGTAGATGCTGTCGCCGTCGTTCTGATAATTCTTAGCGGCGTTGATGCCGCCCTGCGCCGCGATCGAATGTGCGCGCCGCGGCGAATCCTGAAAGCAGAAGCACTTTACCTTGTAACCGAGTTCGCCGAGCGTGGCGGCGGCCGACGCCGCCCGCTAAACCCGAGCCGACCACGATGATCGAATGCTTGCGCTTGTTGGCGGGATTCACCAGCTTCATCTCGAAGCGCGCTTTGTCCCATTTCTTCTCGATAGGACCGGAAGGAATACGAGAGTCGAGTTCCATTTATCGAACCAGCCCCAGCATCACGCGCAACCGGAATTGAAATGTAGCCGGCCGTGACTACGACCGCGAGCGTCATTGCCGCTTTCTTCAGCATCGGCGTATGCCGCGGATGATTCATCCCGAGCGATTGAAACATGCTCCACGCGCCGTGCCGGATGTGCAAGCCGAGTAGAATCATCGAAAAGATGTACCAGGCGGACACCCACCAGACTTGAAACGCGGCGACCACGTTCTCATACGGCAGCCCTTCACGAAAGTTCGGATGCACGACTCCTACCGTCATGTGCAGCAGATGGTAAATCACGAACGCAAGCAGGATTGGCCCGCTCCAATACATGGTGCGCGAAGCATAATCGGACGAGATGTTCCTCCTCTTTTCATAGCCAACCGGGCGCGCTTTTTTCTTCTGAATGGCCAGCACCGTCGATGCCCAGATGTGCGCAATAACCGAGACGAGAAGGATGATCCGCACCGCCCATAAAGCCTCCGGAAAGCGCCGCAAAGCCAAGCCGTAAAAATTCATTTGCTCCGCGCCTTCAAACACTTGCAGGTTTCCGAGCATGTGAAATACGACAAAAAGGAAGAGAATAACTCCGGTGACCGCCATGACGGCTTTTTTGCCGTTTGTCGAAGCCCAAAAACGCACGCCGCGGATCCCGCGCGCGTCTATAGCCGTAGTTGCCATTTACGGTTTCAGGTTAGCGCAATGGACCTATCGCGCCAGCGTGCGACTAGGTTCTGGCAGGCTCCGCGCCAGTTCGGGAAATGAAATTCGAATCCTTCCTCGAGCAGTCGGCGGGGAACGACGCGCCGGCTTTTGAGAAGAAGTTCGGTTTCGGTTCGCAGGAAAATCGCGCCGATCTCGAGCATCCATTCGGTGGACGGTATGCCCACGTAGCTCGTACACCATGCGCGCCGCAAATTGCACATGAAATCCCGATTCGGCAGGGGGTACGGGGAAGCAATATTGACGATGCCATCCAGATCCTCACGCGCAATCAGAAATTCCACGGCGCGGATGAAATCGACGTCGTGAATCCACGACACATATTGCCTGCCGGACCCGGCCCGGCCGCCGAAACCCATGCGAACCAGGCGCAGTAAGGCGTCGAATGCGCCGCCCGAATCCGGGCTCATCACGATGGCGCTACGCAGCGCCACTTTGCGCGTTTGCGGAGTCTCTGCAGCGAAAAAGGTGCGCTCCCAGTCCTTCGCCACTTCGATGCTGAAGCGCCACTTAGCGGGAGCATTCGGCTCGTTGCCGCCCAGCTCGCCGCTTACCTCATCCATGTCCCGGTCCAAACTGTGGCGGTAAATAGTGGCGGTGCTCGCGTTCAGCCAAAGCCGGGGCGGGCGCGCTGCACGGGCGATCGCCTTGCCGACCAGCGCGGTAGTAAAAATACGGGAATACTTAATGGCGCGTTGGTTTGCCGGGTTATAGTGGCAATTCACGCTGCGGCCCGCCAGATTAATGACAACGTCGGCGCCGTCCAGCACGTCGGCCCACGGCCCGAGTTCCAGGCCATCCCAATGGACCATCTGCCATTCGCAGGCTTTCGGAAAGCGGGCGATTACTGTTACTAAATGGCCCTGCTCATGAAAATGACGCGCTAGCAGCGTGCCAATGTGCCCAGTGCCTCCGGGCATAACGATGTGGAGCGGACGCTGCAACTCATCGAAATTGTCCCACGATTCGCGAGTTGGGCAAAAAAAAGCCCCGGAGTTACCTCCGGGGCAGGACTACAAAGCGACCTTGGAATTAGCGTTCGCCGAAGCTCCAGCCGACCGAGGCGCCATATTGCGGCACCCAGTTGCTGCCGAACTGGAAGAAATTGTTCACGTAGTGCGCGTCCACCTGTGGCCGCACGAATAAGTGCGGCGTCACATAAAAACGCACGCCCGCTTCCAGGTGAACCTGGAAATGATTCGAGCTGTCGATGAAGTTATTCGATGAACTGCAGCCGGTGAAGGCATTACAAAAGGATTGGGACTCGTAAAACTTGACGTTCACTCCGCCCAAACCAGCTTGTAACTCGGGCACGACTCTCTTCAGGTGATGCGCCGTAGGGAGCCAGATCCCGTTGAAGTCATAGAATAACGGCCGGTAATTGAGACCGGCGTAATCGCCCTGCGAAAACCGGAAATCGGTTTCAGCTCCGAGCCCGAAATGAGGCGTGACCATGAAGTCGCCGCCGAATTTTCCGAAAGCTCCGGTCATCCTTGGCGTGTTGAAAAGTGAGCCATCGCCGAACGTGTCGATCGATTGCCCATTCGAGCCGAGGACAGTCGTTCCTACACCGGCAAAAACATCCAGACCCGCCTGCGCGGAGGCGGGCACAACCAATGCCAACGAAAGTAGGGCCACTGGAATGGCCATACGAATCAATTTAGACAAAATACTCCTCCCATTTTGCGAAACGCAGCTTTTTGTTTAGATTTGCAAGATAAGCCTGCTGCAACTGGCTTATGTCTCAACTGACGTAAGCCCGCGAGAAGGCGGTTTCAACGAAGGAGTAGTAAAAAACTGCTACCGGAGCGCCGGGTCAAGGCTGGAAACATCGAGGCCGAGATCCACGATAGCCTGCTGCGCGCGCTCGGGGCTGAATCTTCCCCAGACCGCGAGGCGCGAGAGTGCGGCTGCGGCAATACTGGCGGCATCGACTTCGAAGAAGCGCCGCAGATGTTCTCGATTTTCGCTGCGCCCAAATCCGTCCGTGCCGAGCGCGGTCAATCGGCCCGGCAGCCAGGGAGCGATCTGATCGGCGACGATCTTCATGTAGTCACTAGCCGCGACGATCGGCATGTCGCGATCGCCTAGCGCTTCGAGAACGTATGGCTTGCGCGGCGTCTCGGTAGGATGCAGACGGTTCCAGCGCTCGACATTCAACGCTTCCCGGCGCAACTCGGTGTAGCTGGTGACGCTCCACACATCGGCGCCGACCTTATATTTTTCTGCTAGTATTTGCTGCGCTTTGAGCGCTTCGTTCAGAATGGACCCGCTGCCGAACAACGCGATCTGCGCGACTCCCTCCTGCGAAGGCCGATACAAGTACATACCGCGCAGAATTCCTTCTTTGATGCTTGGCACATCAGGCATCGGCGGCTGCGCGTAGTTCTCGTTGCCGACCGTCAAATAATAGAAATGGTCCTCGTTGTTTTCGTACATGCGGCGGATGCCGTCCTGCACGATCACTGCGATTTCATACGCGTACGCCGGGTCGTAGCTTCTACACGTGGGAACCACGCTCGCGAGCACGTGGCTGTGGCCGTCATCGTGCTGCAAACCTTCGCCGAGGAGCGTCGTGCGCCCGGCCGTGCCGCCAACCAAAAAGCCTTTTCCGCGCGAGTCTGCAAATGCCCAGATCAAATCACCGATGCGCTGAAATCCGAACATCGAGTAGTAAATGAAAAACGGAATCATGGGCACGCCGACGTTCGCATACGCGGTTCCCGCCGCCGTGAACGAGGCCATGGAACCCGCCTCGGTGATGCCTTCTTCGAGAATCTGGCCGTTCTGCGCTTCTTTGTAGTACATCAGCACGTCGCTGTCAACGGGCTTATAAAGCTGGCCGCCGCTCGCATAGATGCCGCGCTCGCGGAACATCGATTCCATACCGAACGTGCGCGCTTCGTCGGGAATGATCGGCACTACGTACTTGCCGATATCCGGCAGCTTCAGCAGCCCCTTCAGGACCGCGACGAAGGCAGCCGTAGTGGACGCTTCCCGTCCGCGCGAGCCAGCTAAGGAATCGGCGAAGGTTTCAAGCGGCGGAGCTTTCAATCCAATTTTCTTCGGAGCACGTACCGGCAAATAACCGCCCAGCGCTTCACGCCGTTCTTTCAGATAGCGCACTTCGGGACTGTCGTCGCCGGGCTTGATAAAGGAAATTTCGTGAATCTGATCTTTGGTGAGCTCCACGCCGAAACGGTTGGCGAGATAGAACAACTCCTCTTCATTCAGCTTTTTTTGCTGATGCGTGATGTTCTTGCCTTCGCCGGCCTCGCCGAGGCCATAGCCCTTGATGGTCTTGGCAAGAATTACGGTGGGTTGACCTTTGTGCTCGGCCGCGCGCTTGAAAGCGTTGTAAACCTTCACAGGGTCGTGACCGCCGCGCCGTAACTGGCCGAGCTCTTCGTCGCTCTTGTCCTTCACCAGCTCCAGCAGTTCGGGATACTTGCCGAAGAATTCTTTGCGCACATAAGCGCCGCCGCGGGCTTTGAAATTCTGGTATTCTCCGTCCACGCACTCTTCCATGCGCTTTAGAAGAAGGCCGCTCGCATCGCGGGCGAACAACTCGTCCCAATCGCCGCCCCACAGCACTTTGATGACGTTCCAACCGGCGCCGCGAAATACTCCTTCATACTCCTGAATGACGCTGCCGTTGCCACGAACCGGCCCGTCCAGCCGTTGCAGATTGCAGTTGATGATGAAGCAGAGATTGTCGAGCTTTTCGCGAGCCGCCACATGCAGCGCCCCTGTAGATTCGGGCTCATCCATTTCACCGTCACCCAAGAACGCGTAGACTCGCCGATCCGTCTTCGGCAGCAGCTCGCGATTTTCTAGATACCTCAGAAAGCGGGCGTTGTAAATCGAGTTGATCGGCGCGATACCCATCGAAACAGTCGGAAACTGCCAAAAATCCGGCATCAACCACGGGTGCGGATAGGAAGAAAGGCCCGGCTTATCGCGCAGCTCGTGGCGAAAATTCAGGAGTTGGTCTTCGCTCAGCCGGCCTTCGACGAACGCGCGCGCGTACACGCCCGGCGAGGCGTGACCCTGAAAGTAGACGAGGTCGCCGGCTTGACCGTCATAGCTTCCACGGAAAAAATGGTTGAACGCGACTTCGGTAATGGCCGCGAGAGAGGCGAACGTGGAGATGTGGCCGCCGATGTTCGGATCGTACTTGTTGGCACGCACCACCATAGCCGCCGCGTTCCAGCGAATAATGCTCTTGATGCGGCGCTCAATCTGCCGGTCGCCTGGATAGGGCGCTTCTTCGTGCGACGGAATCGTATTTACGTACGGCGTGTTGATTTTAGAGGGCACGCGCACGCCGAAGCCGGAGGCGCGATCCAGTAGTCTCTCAAGTAGATAGCTCGCCCGGTCGGGCCCCGCTTCGTCTACTATCTGGTCTAAAGCTTCCAGCCACTCGGAGGTCTCCTGTGGATTCAGGTCGCTGAGGCGTTCTTCTTTGGTCTTAAGCATTTTCCCTGGCTGCTTTTTTTGGTAAGCGGACGCAAATACTACGATACGAACAAAGACCCCAAGCGTACGCGGCCGGGCCAGCCGGATCGGTGTTTCAAAGTTAATTATCGCCTATCACTTGCTTTTCCGCTTCCCCTGAGGCAATCTAAAAGGTTTTCAGAGAGCGAAAACGCGTTTAGATGAAAGTGCGAGTCCTCTATCACGACCACTGCTTCGACGGGGCAGGCGCCGCGGCCCTTATTACGCGCTTTTTGCAGGCCCGATTTTACCCCGACGCGGAATTCGCCTACACTGGCCTTGCGCATCGCGCCGATCAGCTTTTTGAAGACGGGCTATTCGACGGCGACGCCAACGTAATCGTCGACTTCAAATATGCCACGCATCCGAACGTAACCTGGTGGTTCGATCACCACCAAAGCGCCTTTCTCAGTCCCGAAGACGCCGAGCACTTCCGGCGCGACACCTCGGGGCGCAAACTTCTTGACCCTAGTTTCCGTTCGTGCACTAAATTTATTTCGACCGTCGTCAAGGACCGGTTTGGTTTTGAGGCTCCCGATCTCGAGGAATTGGTGACGTGGGCCGACATCGTGGACGGCGCCTTATACGAGAGCGCAAAAGCGGCCGTCGAAATGAACGCTCCGGCCATGCAGTTGACGCTCGTGATCGAGGGGACCTCCGGATCGGAGCTGGTTCAGAAAATCATCCGCCTGATGCAGCGGCAAAAACTAACCGAAATCATGGCCGATCCGCAAATCAAGGCCGAATATGAGCGCCTGCATAAAACACATCTTCGTAATATCGACATTATTCACCGCGCCGGTTCCTGCGATCGCGGCGTAATTTATTTCGATTTGGCTGATCACGGAATTGAGGGCTATAACAAATTCATCCCGTACTACTTGTTTCCCGATTCCGCATATACGGTATCCGTGTCCGCATCCAGTTTTCGCACGAAGGTCTCCGTCGGCTCTAACCCTTGGGTCCGTGAGCCATTGCGGCACAACCTGGCGACGATATGCGAAAGATACGGAGGCGGGGGACATCCCAAAGTCGGGGCCATCAGTTTCCCCATTGGAGCGGTGGTGGAGGCGCGGCAGGCTGCGGCGGAGATCCGCGAGGAACTGAAGGGCTAAAGTTGGGGTTTTCAAAAATAATTAGGAACTTTACTAATTTCATCTGAATCGAACTACGGTGCACGAGGACCGTCGCGAGGCCTTTTATGACGAGTGTGTGCGCCGGGCCGGACCCCGCTATGCCGGCTTTGATCGGCCGTCCGTCGAACTCGTGTTGAACTTTCTCTACACGTACGATCGGCTTCACCAGACCGTTTCGCGATACATGACCGAATATGGGCTTTCCAAGTCTTCGTTGAATATCCTGATGCTACTGCGGCACGGATCCGACGAAGGTATGCAACTTCACGATTTGGGCGAGCTACTTCTGGTTAGCAGGGCGAATATTACGGGCCTGATGGATCATTTGGAAGACAAAGGGTATGTGAAACGGCTGGTCGATCCACAAGACCGGCGGGCCCGCCACGCTCGCATTACGCAGAAGGGTGAAGCGCTATTGGATGAGTTCATGCCGGTACACTACCGGAATTTGAAGGGCCTGTTACGCGGCCTATCGGAAAGCGAGCGAGAAACGCTGCTGGACTTATTGAGAAAGGTTCGTTCGAGTATGTCGGCCCACGGCGAGCGTGCTGTGGCGCAGGAGGGTTAAGAGGAAATGGCAGACGTTCAGGAGCTGCAAGAACAGCGGCAAAATCAGGGCGACGCTGGGCAGGATGCGGGAAGGCAGAACGGCCGCAAGCCGGCCGATCCGCGGCGGAAGCGCACGATCCGTTTCATTCTGCTAGCCCTCTTGGTGATTGCCGCGATCGTTGCGATTCCGGTGTACGCCTATTACGCGGTGCGCGAATCCACTGACGATGCGCAGGTGGATGGGCACATCGTTCCGATCAGCGCCCGGGTCAACGGAACGATTCTCTCCGTGCTGGTGAACGATAATCAGCCGGTCAAAGCGGGCCAGGATCTGGTGCGCCTCGATCCAGCGGATTATCAGGTTGCTTTAGCGCAGGCCGAAGCGCAATTGGCAAGCGCGCAAGCGAACATTTTAGAATCGACGGTGAACGTCCCGCTAACCACGATCACAACGAGCACGCAAATCCGCACGAGCAGCTCGCAAGTGCAGGAAAGTCAAGCCGCGGTGGCTTCGGCACAGCAGGGAGTAGATGCCGCGCGGGCGAAGGTCAGCGCCGCGAATGCAAACCTGGATGGCCGGCGAGCCGACTTGGTGAAAGCCGAAAAGGACTTGGCGCGATTTAAAGACCTGGTCGAGAAAGATGAGATTTCGAAGCAGGACTATGACGCGGCGGTAGCCGCCGAAAGAGCGAGCGCGGCAGCAGTGGATTCGGCCAGCGCGGATGTCAACGCCTCCCGGCATGCGCTCGATCAAGCTGTCGCGGAGTTGGGCCAGGCCAAGGCCCGGCTGATTACATCCATGGCTCAGCAAAGGCAGAGTCAAGAAAGCAGTCCTAAGCAACAGCAGGTCAGCGAGGCTCGCTATAAGCAGGCGCAGGCGCAGGCGCGCCAGAGCGAAGCCAACCTGAATCAGGCGCGGCTCAATCTCAGCTATGCCCTGATTAAAGCGCCGGTGGACGGCGTGGTGAGCCGCAAAACCGCGGAACCAGGTATGCAGGTTTCCATCGGCCAGCAGATCATGGCGCTCGTGCCTTTGGACGATGTGTGGGTGACGGCCAATTTCAAAGAGACGCAGCTCCGCAAGATGCGCGTCGGGCAGAAGGTGGAGATCGACGTGGATACCTACGGCAGCAGTCATAAATACAATGGGCACATCGATAGCCTTGCCGCGGCCTCCGGATCCAGGTTCAGCTTGCTTCCGCCTGAAAATGCCACCGGAAATTATGTGAAAGTCGTGCAGCGAGTACCGGTGAAGATTCGTCTGGAGCGCGGCGAGAATCGCCAGCACCTGCTGCTGCCCGGCATGTCGGTCACGCCAACAGTTCTGTTGAATACCAACGTCAACAATCAGTAGAGCGTATGGCAAGCACGACAGTCATGCCAGGCGCCGCGCACGAATTGCAGCCCCAATGGCGGCCGAAATTCAACCCATGGATCATCGCGCTAGTCGTCACCCTTGCGAGCTTCATGGAGGTGCTCGATACGAGCATTGCGAATGTCGCGCTGCCGCATATGGCGGGAGGGCTGTCGGCGACTGAAGACGAAGCGACCTGGGTACTTACTTCGTACCTGGTTTCGAATGCCATCATTTTGCCGCTGAGCGGCTGGTTCTCTTTCCTTCTGGGACGCAAACGCTTTTACATGCTATGCGTTCTGCTTTTCACTGTCAGCTCTTTTCTGTGCGGGATCGCTCCGACGCTAGGCAGCCTGGTATTCTTTCGCATCTTGCAAGGCGTCGGCGGGGGCGGTCTGCAGCCTAGCGAGCAGGCGATTCTGGCCGATACCTTTCTTCCGCGGCAGCGTGGAATGGCGTTCGCTATTTATGGCGTTGCCGTGGTCACCGCTCCGGCCATCGGTCCCACTCTCGGCGGCTGGATCACCGACAATTTCACCTGGCGCTGGATCTTCTTCATCAACATCCCGGTTGGCATCTTATCGCTAGTGCTCAGCAATTTTCTGCTCGAGGATCCGCCGTATCTGATCAAGGAACGTGCGCAACGGATCAGATCCAAACTGCGCGTGGACTATTGGGGCATCATTTTTATCGCGATCGGATTGGGCTTTTTGCAGATCGTGTTAGACAAGGGCGAGCGCGAAGACTGGTGGGCCTCCGGCTTCATTCGTACTTGCGCCATTCTCTCGATCACGGGGCTCGTCGTGGCGGTGTATTGGGAGCTCAAGCAAAAGAACCCGGTCGTGGATCTCAGTCTGCTGAAGGACCGCAACTTCGGGATCGCCGGATTGCTGATGCTCATGGTCGGCGTGGTGCTTTTGGGCAGCACTGTCTTGATCCCGCAGTACTTGCAATTGATCCTGGGTTATTCGGCTACGCAAGCCGGCGCCGCGCTATCGCCCGGAGCAATTTTGATTATTCTGCTGCTGCCGATAGTGGGTTTTATGCTCAGCAAGGTGGAAGCGCGCTGGATGATCGCGGTGGGGCTGTTCATTACGTCCACGGCGCTCATCCATATGACCAATTTCGACGTCTACATCGATTTCAAGTACGCCATGTTGGCGCGTTGCTGGCAAGCGGCGGGATTCGCTTTATTGTTTGTGCCCATCAACACCGCCGCGTATGCGTTTGTGCCGCGCAACAAAAACAACGCGGCCTCCGGATTAATCAATCTGGCGAGAAATGTGGGCGGCAGCGTGGGCATTTCGCTGGTTACAACGATTCTGACGCGCCGCAGCCAATTCCACCAAGCGCGGTTGACCGAGCAGGCGAGCGCGTTCAATCCGAATTTCCGGAAAGCGTTGGACTCCGCCGCGGAGGTGTTTCGAGGCGGAGGCGATTCCGGCGGTCCGTACGCGCTACTGATGCGAAACCTGCAGCGGCAGGCTTCTAATCTGGCTTATATCGATTGCTTTTGGCTGCTGGGGATTGTTTTCGGCGCCCTGATCCCGCTGGTCTTTTTCATGAAGCGCGTGAAGCCCGGCACGGCCGGGCCGGCTCATTAGCCGTGGAGCGGGCCCTGGTCAACTTCCGAATCTGCTGTTCAGCGACGTCACAGAACGGAAACGCGCGAGCAGACGTTGCGCGAAAGTGAAGAGCGCTTCGTTTGCTGGTGGAGAACGTACAGAGTACGCCCTATTCCAAACGGACCTTCAGGGCCGGGCGACCAGCTAGAACCCGGAGCCGAGCGTTTTGTCGGCTACACGTAAGCCGAGATGCTGGCCAGTCCGCTGCGTGCTTACTCACCCCTGAGGACCAGGAGTCGGGTGTCCTGCGGAAGGATCTCGCTCTTGTGAGGAGGGGGCAGCGCCACCCAGAGTCGAGTTGGATGATCCGGCAGGACTGCACTCGGTTCTGGGCGCAGATTTACCGAACCCGTCTATGACGGGCGAGTTGCGGGGGTCGTCAAGATTCTGCGTGACGAAACCGAGCGCCAGCAGGCTGAAGAGCGCCAGCTCTTACAGATGGGGAGTTGAATCACCGGGTCAAGAACACGCTCGCCATCGTGGGATCCAGTGCTAACCAGGGGCACGCCCGATCCTGTGCAATTTGCGAGAAGTTCCAAGTACGGCTGCAGGCACTTGCTCGGAGACACAATCTAATGACCCGCCACAAGTGAGAGAGTGCTGATGTGGCCGAGATCGTGCGCGATCAGACGTACGAAGCGTGGAGGAGTTTGATATTTTTGGATACGATTTCAGTCAAAGCTGGACGAGATCCGCGGCCACAGGGAGCAACTATGTGGAGTGTAGCCTTTTTACTCACCGAAATAGTTCGAGCAGCGTTCTACTTCATCAGTTTTCTTCCGCTTTTTCTCGCCCTGAGTCACTTCAGGTCGAGCCCAGCAGCGGTTCTGCTGCTGCTCTTGATTAGCGGTTTCTATTTGGGCGGAATAGTGTTTCTATCTTTGCTGGTTCTCACAAAGCGCTTGTTTGTGGGCAGCCTTGAGACAAACCAGGTTGTGACCGCCGAGTCCTCTTTGGGCAAGCGCTTTTTCTTTGCTTCCACGCTAAATGGGATGCTGCACTATAGCCCCTTTCGGCTGCTTGTGTCTGGTTTGTCGCCGCTCACCGCCTATTATTACCGAGGCATGGGAGCGAGGATGGTGCCGAGCATCTTCATTAGTCCCAGCACAAGAATCTCTGACCCCTGGTTCGTTGATATCAAAGAGAACGTGACCATTGGAGGAGATGCATTGATACTTGGGCATGCCGGTAATGGACGAGAGATCATCCTAGGTTCGGTACTAATAAAGGCGGGTGCAATTATTGGGGCTCGATCCGTGATTCTTCCGAACGTCCGGATTGGAAACGATGCCCGGGTGGGCGCGGGCGCGGTGGTGGCATCCGGAACAGTCATCCCTGATGGTGAGACTTGGGCGGGCGTGCCAGCGCGCAAGATAGTTCGCCGCAGCAACGCTGCCGGTGCTTAGGCCGACGCAGTCTGGGACTGCTGCGTAAATACTTTCTCTTCAAGGATGTGCGCCGCTCGATATACGCCGCCAGATTGAACGATTCCCGCTGCATACATTTGGCGTGTACCTGCCATGCACTGTCTTTCTCCAAGATCATCTCCATGGTGCTCCGCAATTTCTCGAAATAACATTACCAGTCGACATGACGATCCCGGCACCCGTTCGTTTCAACCGGGCGTAAATGGGTCACAGGGATCTCCTTGTGACCCGTTACTGTACCGTTCTCTACGAATGTTCACTCGCCGCGGCTTCGTTCTAGTCGGCAAGTGTTTACCGATGTGAGGGGACTTTTTCCGAAGTTGTGCCAGGATGACGGGCAAACTGGACACTGGCATCCCTGAGGCTGACTCCGTCCGATTGAGGGACGGCCAACGAGCTTGAAGGTACCTTACGGAACGCTGTTGAGCGGTGAAGGCCGTTTTCGCCGGGTAACTCAAACTATGAGCAGCCGGTAAGATCGCCGGCGGTGTTGATCCATATGCGCACGCGCGCATTTGCTGTCTTGAACCGGTGCTGGGCGAGAGCTCCGATATACTAGCACTTCGCACGAGTTCAAGGTTTAATATGGCGGCGTTTCCAACTACGATGGCGCAGAGCATTCCGATCCGCGTAGGGAGCGATTCCAAATCACCCTATCAGTGGGCTGCCGCGCTTGCACCCAAAGACAAAGTGGTCGAATACAAGAACGCAATGCTTTGGCTTGAAGGCGAGGACTTCGGCTCGCAAGAGGAATTCCTGGCAAAGGTACATCGCGTTATCGAGTACCAGACGAAAGAGAATCACCGGCCCGTGGCTTCGACGCCTCCGCCGAGTCAGTCGGTCGAGAGCATAGAGAAGTCCGATAAAGACGAAGGCGCGTGGGAAACTACGAGTCGCCGCGCGCCGAAGCCCAAAGTCGCGTTTGTGCGCTGGAACCGGCAGCAACTGGCGAAGGCTATTGTCGATGCATGTGTCCGCGAGATGGACCGGGTGTTCTCATTCACTGGGCCGTCTCTTAACATCAGTACGGTCTATTCCAGTTTTCAGTCAGCCGAGTTTACTTCCTCGCAGCTCATCGGCGCGATTAGGGATGAGATCGCCAAACTGCCCGGTCCTTCCACCAGATTCGCTGTGCCTACGAGCGCACGCTATGCCGCCGCCGGAAGCCTTGGCAAAGGGAGAAACTTCAATTTCAAGGTTCAGAAGAAAGACAGCTCCAAGCCGAATGGCTGGTCGGCGGTGGCACAAATTCACGTGATCTGGGGATAACCAAGCCATCGTTCCGTGCTCTTGTTGCTCTCATAGGCGTCGCTTCCCGCGTTTCGTATCTGTTACTCCGGTGCGCTCCGCCAAATTGGGTTTTTTGGCGCCTGCCTTTGCGTTCTTATCAATTCGCAGTTTCCAGGCCGTTCGGAGTGCACCCGTCAGTACATCCTCGCTCGCCGGCGCCAGGCGAATATGCGTGTGTCCCATCTTTCCCCAGCCGCCAGGAATCGGCAGGAAAATCTCAGGCGCCTCCTCCACAAACGCCGCCTGCTGCTCCAGCGTAAGCATCAGATTTCCGTACCCCCCTGCTTGCGAAGCCAGCGAAGCAAATTTCCTGCCTCCTACGCGAAAGGCCGGCAATCCTGCGTGGGAGTACTCTTCAACGCCCGGCAGGCTCAGTGCAATCCTGCGAAAGTCTGTTGTGGTCACGGGGTGACTCCGTAGATTACGGCATCTATCAACCTAGTCCATTCCATGCTCCATACCCGTTGCGAGCATCGCCGCGCGCGTTTTCGCATTGGGCAAGGTCATTCGCAAAGTCATCAGCGTGCCGGCGGCTTCCGCGTCGAATCTCGTTTCGACATGATTGTCCGGTGTGGGTCTGGCATATGCATGCGCTCGACATGGACGATCCTGCTGGTATGGCTCGAGTTCCAGATACTCTCCAGTGAGATAAAGTCCCTGGCCTTTGGCGTTAGCCCATTCATATCGGGATTTTGCCCCCGGGTCTCGCCTCCCACTTGTCCATGACCTCGATACCGGGCTTCGCCAATCTGCGAGGACGCCTGGGCCCTTCCACCCGGCAAACGACCAACCCCCGCATCCTCGAGCACTTTCAGGTGTTGAGAAATGGCCGGTTGCGTCATGTCGAACGGTTTGGCCAATTCCATGACGGTAGCCTCGCCTTTGGCGCGGCGCGTCGGGTCGGCCAGGGCAGCGAACGTAGCTGTTTGCCGGTCACCAGCGACAACGATCAATCGCCCTCGATTTCCCAGTTCGCTTCGATTATGCCTTCCGCCACGTCATACAATAGCGGGACCATTCGTTCGATCTGTGCACAGCGTTGCCGAATTTCAGGAAATGAAGACATGCCGATGTCGCCGGCCAGCTGTTGAAAGCTCTTCTTGAAAATGTTTGGTAGACCTTCGGGCGCGTCTCGCGAAAGGACCTTGTGGCAGCGAGAATGGCTGACGGCCAGCCAGAACATCGCTTCCCGGTGATAGCCGCGCTCGATCAGGTCGAAGCTCGCGTCGATCGCAGCGGGGCGAGCAGTATCGCTGATATCTGTGGCGAATGGAAACGGTGTCCTGATGGCCTCTTTCGCTACATCGAAGACTTCAGTGAGCGTGCAAAGGTGCTCGCGGACACGTTCTCCGCTCATTCGAACGGATCCCAATAATTCCAATAACGTTTCGTGGAATTCAACACGACGATACTTACTTAACAGTTCCCGCACGGCCACATACCGCCCACGCACTGTCGGATTTCTAAGGCCCGCCACGAGCAGCACATGAGTAGTTATCCCGGCCGCAAAAAGACACGCCATGACCTGATCATGGAGAGCCGCCTCCTCCTTAATGGATCGGAGATGTGCCAGGATCTTGTCCCTCGCGTTCATGCAACGGCGGCGGACCCACGCTCTGGCGCTGTAGTGTCGAGAGACAGCTGCGAGGAGTGGAGTCAGATAGCCGAAAGGATCGAAGATGCCCTTTGTCGTTCGAAAGCTCGGAGCTAAATGATAATCGCTAAGGACCTGATCAGGCGACTGGAGCCGATTGCTTTGCAAATAAGAGACTTCGAGGAGGGTATTGTTGTAGACGAACTTTACACGGCTACCCGCCTGGTTCTGGTCTGAGGTGACCACCATCACATCGAGATCGGATGCCGGAATCAAGTCTGCGTCATCGGGGAGCCAATTCGTAGATCCAGCAATGTACGCTCCGCAGAATCCCGGGGCGCGGCAGCCTTCCTGAACCATCCACCGCCGTGCCATCTCTCTGGCTTCCTTCACTGTCATGTTCATCCAAGTGTCCTCGGTTTCCCCGGAACTCTCCACGAATCGGAATTCAGTTCGCGATCAGCGTTATGTCCGGTTGGCCCGATCACCGGCGTCGCGATGGTGCGGCAGGCGCGGCCCGAATCCGGTTCCTTACCATCGAAGACATGACTATCAAACGGATGGAGCACGTCGGCATCGTGGTTGACGACCTCGCAACCGCGACTGAGTTCTTCGTCGATCTCGGACTCGTGCTGCAGGGCGAAGGGTCCGTCGAAGGTCGCTGGGTGGACCGCATCGTGGGACTGGAGGGCGTACGGGCGGACATTGCGATGATGCAAACGCCGGACGGCAACGGCCGGCTTGAGCTGACGAAGTTTCACTCGCCGTCAAACCAGGGCGACAACCGGCACGCGCCGGCGAACACGCCGGGTATCCGCCACATCGCATTCGCCGTCGAAGACATCGACGGCGTCGTTGCCGGCCTGCGAGCGCGCGGCGCTGAACTCGTTGGCGAGCTGGAGCGCTACGAGGACAGGTACCGGCTCTGCTACGTCCGCGGCCCGGAGGGAATCATCATCGAGCTAGCGGAAAAGATCGGCTAACAGATCGAGTCCGTTTGCCGACTCTCAGAGATTCGTCGCTAACCGCCGAATACCTCTGTCACTCAATGATGTCTCGAAACATTTCTCTTGACTTGTATCTACTAAGACGTCTAAATAAAAAGAAGACTGATTATGGCAAGAGTCGATGCTCTTCAAGGTTCGCTCGATCTCCTAGTCTTGAAATTGCTTTCGCGACGTCCAAGGCTGCACGGCTACGCCATCATGTCGGCAGTCCGGGATACATCGGAAGAGGTACTCCGGGTCGAAGAAGGCTCCCTTTACCCGGCATTACATCGGATGGAGGAGTCCGGTTGGATTCGCGCGCAATGGGTCGACAAGGAAAACGGCCGGCGAGCTCGCATTTATGAGTTGACGGCGGCGGGGAAGAAGCAACTCGCGGCGGAAGAGTCGCGTTGGACGGCCGTAACCGCAGCCGTAAACCGTGTATTAAGGATGGCCTGACATGTCAGTCTGGTCCCGCTGGGCAAACCTGTTTCGAACGGAACGGCTGCATCGCGAAATCGATGAAGAACTTCAGGCTCACATCCAGGAAGCGCTAGAGGAAGGCCGAGATCCCGATGAAGTTCGCGGCGCATTCGGGTCGTTGTTACGCCATCGCGAGCAGAGCCGGGACGCCAAACTAATTCTTTGGATCGATTCCATACGGGCAGATTTGATCTTCGGTTGGCGGCAGCTCGTCAAACGCCCGGTTACGTCTATCGCGGCGGTTCTCTCGCTTGCGCTCGCCATCGGTTCCTGTACTTCGGTGTTCCGCCTCATCGATGCGCTGCTGTTCAGACCGCTGCCCGTCCAGCATGCGGATCGACTCTATGCGATGGATTTGCGCGGAATCGGCCCAGACGGCTCCCTTAGAGATAGCGAATGGGGCGAATATCCGCAATTTCAGATGATGAGAAACGCCGTCAAAACTGATGCGGAACTGATTGCCGTCTCTGGCGTGGACCGCGTCGATCTGACGTTTGGGTCCGATGCGGACATGGAGCGGGCTCACCGGCAATTTGTCTCCGGCTGGATGTTCAGCTCATTCGGACTCAAGCCCGCGCTGGGCCGTCTCTTAAGCGAGAGTGACGATCGGATCCCGAAAGCAAAACCATTCGCGGTACTTTCGTATGACTATTGGTCCCGGCGTTTCGGGCGCGACCCAAACATAATCGGCCGAAGATTTCAGCTTGGCGACGATCTATATGAAACTATCGGCGTCGCTCCTGCAGGCTTCACGGGTACCGAACCGGGCGCCTTCACCGATATCTTCCTTCCTAACGCCATGTATGAGGGCGTGACGCACGACGACTGGGGTTGGATGCGAACCTTTGTACAACTCAAACCAGGCGGAAGTTACAGCCGGGTAAGAGAACATCTGCAAGCCATATGGAGAGCGTTTCAAACAGAGCGCGCGAAAAGTTTCACAGGCTGGCCTGAAGACCGGAGAGCAAAGTATTTGCAGCAGCAGGTGATTGTACAACCGGCGGCCGCGGGACTCTCGTCCATGCAACACAGCTATCGCATTGCTTTGCTCTCGATTGCGGTCATCGTGGGTTTGGTGTTACTCATCGCCTGTCTGAACATCGCGAACCTGCTCACCGCGCAGGCCGCCGCTCGCTCACGCGAGATGGCATTGCGTGTTTCGATTGGAGCCGGTAAATCGCGCCTTATCCAGCTTTTGCTTGTGGAAAGCGCATTGCTCGCGAGTTTGGCAACCGGCACCGGCGCCCTGTTTGCCTGGTGGTCCGCTCCCTTCATAGTGGGGAGGATCAATCCATCGGACAATCCAGCTCGCCTGAGCCTGCCAGCGGATTGGCGCGTCCTCGCCTTCTTGATCGTGCTGAGTGCTGGAGCAACTCTTTTGTTCGGTCTCCTGCCGGCGCTCCGCGCCTCCTCGATTACCCCGGCCGTGGCTCTCAAAGGGGGCGACAACCCGCACTCTCGCCGCCGGCTCATGTACGCCTTGATTGCGTCTCAGGTCGCTTTTTGTCTTATCGTCCATTTCGCCGCCGGTGTATTTGTATCGACGCTACACCGGCTCTCCAATCAGCCAACCGGGTTCTCTTCAGAACGCCTCCTGGCGGTAGAAACGGTCGCCAAGCTCGACCAGCCGGTCGAGTTTTGGTTCCAGGCCGCTGATCACTTGCAGGATTTGAACGGCGTTGAGAGCGTCGCTATCGCAGACGTTCCTCTGTTGAGCGGTTCAGTCAGCAATGGCTTTGTCTCTGTCAACGGGAGGCCGCCTTCTCCGGTTCTTGGGTATTTCCTGAATGTGTCCCCGGGTTGGCTGGGAACCATGAGGATTCCTCTGCTCGAGGGCCGAGACATTCGGCGAAGCGACACAGCGCCAGGAACCGCTATGGTGAACCTGGCGTTCGCGAAGGAGTATTTTCACGGCGAAGACCCAGTCGGAAAATCCTTCGCTAGGGGAACCCGGACTTTCCAGGTGATAGCGCTCGTCGCAAACGCCCAGTACCGCAGTGTCCGTGAACCAATCACGCCGATAGCGTACATCCCGCTTCGGTCCTCTGGCCGTAGCACACTTCGTAGAGCAACATTCTTGGTGCGAACAGCGAGTTCCAATCCCTACACGCTGGCTCCCATGCTTCGTCGTGAAGTATCGCGCGCGCGCCCACAACTGCGCGCGAGTAATGTGCGAACACAGCTAGAAATAAACCAGGCCCAGACCGTTCGCGAGCGATTATTAGCGGCGCTGGCTATGTTCTTCGCTGGCGTTGCAATCCTATTAGCTGGTATCGGCTTATATGGGGTGCTCGACTATTCTGTGGTCCAGCGCCGCCGCGAACTTGGAATTCGCATTGCGGTCGGAGCTTCGGGGAAGGAGATTGCGAAACAGGTATCGATGGGCGTCTTCATAGCTGTCGTAACGGGCGCCATGCTCGGCGGCGTTGTCGGGCTATTCCTGGAACCGCGAGTGGCAACGTTGCTCTACAATGTGAAGCCTTCCGATTTGGGCATGCTTGGCGTTCCGCTGATGACAGTCGTTCTTACCACTCTGCTGACGGCAATACCAGCTGTAATTCGCGGAATGAGAATCGACCCCGTCGAGATGCTGCGCGCGGAATAGAGAAGTCAGCGCGTATCCCGCGCCCGTAGCCCGAACGATGGCGCAACCATCTTTTCGGATCGTGTTTGCCGGCGATCGTGCCACCAACGGTTCGGCGAATATGCCGAAGCAGATCGTCAAAGGATCGGCGCCACTGCGCTTTTCATAGACGCCGATTCGCAATCTGCGCCGGCTTAGTCTATTCCTAAAAGGGCGCGGCGGTCACACGCGATACAGTAAACTGTTCGGAACTAAGGCCGATGATGACGTGCTCGCCCGGAACTCGCCTGGGACCTTATGAAATCCTGTCGTCTATCGGCGCAGGCGGCATGGGCGAGGTATGGAAGGCGCGCGACACGAGACTCGGACGCACTGTCGCGATCAAGATTTCGGCGGCGCAATTCAGCCAGCGCTTTGAACGCGAGGCGCGCGCCATCGCCGCTCTGAATCATCCTCACATCTGCACCCTCCATGATGTCGGGCCGGACTACCTGGTGATGGAGTACATCGAAGGCCAATCGCTGCGAGGTCCGCTGCCGCTCGACAAAACAATCGAATACGCGAAGCAGATACTCGATGCGCTGGATGCGGCACACCGGCATGGGATTGTGCATCGGGATCTGAAGCCAGGAAACATTCTGCTATCGAAGTCTGGTATCAAGCTGCTGGACTTCGGTCTGGCGAAAGCCGAAGCGCTCCATACTGCGGCGGGCCCAGCCGCCGAAACGATCGAAAAAACCTTGACGAAGGAGGACGCTGTCGCGGGCACGCTGCCGTACATGGCACCCGAACAACTGCAGGGCAAACCGGTAGATGCACGCGCCGATATCTTTGCGTTCGGCTGCGTGTTTTACGAGATGTTGACCGGTAAGCGGGCATTTGAGGGCCAGAGCCCGGCGAGCGTTATCGCGGCGGTGCTCGAGCGCGAAGCGCCCTCCATTTCCGGCGTAGCGCCGGCGTCGCTCGAGAAAGTACTCCTAGGGTGCCTCGCCAAAGATCGGGAAGAGCGGTGGCAGTCGGCGAGGGACGTGCGGCGTGCGCTGGATTTACTAATGGATGATCGCGCTGCGCCGTCGCGAAGCCGTTGGCGCGAGCGGACGGCGTGGGTTGCGGCCATCCTATGCCTCGCGATCGCGCTGTTCGTTTCGATGCGGCTTTTGCGCGCACCGGCCGCTAGGCGCGACCTTGTGCGCTTTCCGGTCTACCCTCCCGAAAACGGCGTTTTCTCCGGCCCCGTCAACGTAACGGTTGGCCAGAATCAGTTCGCTCTTTCTCCTGACGCCCGTGCAATTGTATTTGTCGCGACGATCGCTGGCGCCCGGCCCATGTTGTGGGTTCGAGCCTTGGACGAAGTATCGGCGCGCCTGCTGACCGGAACCGAGAACTGCGAATATCCGTTTTGGTCTGCGGACAGCGATTGGGTAGCCTTCTTCTCCGACGGAAAGCTGAAGAAGATGCGTGCGAGTGGCGGACCGGTTCAAGTGGTTGCCGAAGATTTTCCGGACGCTCGCGGCGGAACATGGGGACCTGACAACACAATCCTGTTCGGAACGGGAGATGGCTCTCTTTATCGTGTTGCCGCCGGTGGGGGAACTGCGGCGCCTGCGACGAAATTGAATACTCTTCTCAAGGACGGATCGCATCGCTGGCCGCACTTTCTTCCGGATGGCCGTCACTTCCTTTTCACCGTTCGCAGCGAAGTCGCTGATGGCCGAGGCGTTTACGTTGGTTCCTTGGATAACGACGCCAGAAAACGATTGCTTCCCGCCGACTCCAACGCCCTGCACACTTTGCCGGGTTATCTGCTGTTTGTGGAGGGAGGCACACTCATGGGCCAGGTGTTTGATGCAAACCGTCTGGAACTCAGCGGCCCGCCATTCGCCATCGCGGGCCGAGTAGGTCGCGCCAGCAATGGATACGGTTACTTCTCGGCTTCAGACGCGGGTGCGTTGGCCTATGCCGGGCCGGATCTGCAATCGAGCCACCTGACCTGGTTTGACCGCAGTGGCACGCCCGTTGGTTCGGTCGGCCCTGAGGGCTACTATACGGATTTCCGTCTTTCGCCCGACGAAAAGCGGCTGGCTTTCTCGCTGGTAGATCATCGGACAGGCTATCCCGCCATTTGGCTGACCGGTCTGGCTCGCAGTGGCGTCTCCCGCTTCACTCTCGGCCGGGTGCTGAACAGCGCTCCTATCTGGTCGCCGGATGGCGCGCGTATTGTGTTCCGGACCACCCGCGGGGGCGGCGTGGTTGAGTTCTACCAAAAGAGTTCCGCCGGTGGCGGCGAAGAAGAACCTGTGCTTCTCCGTGCCGCGAAACTCGCGGCCGGCATGCCTTCGTCCAATCTCTACATTTCGGACTGGTCTTCCGATGGCCGGTATCTTCTCTATTCCGTATCGCCCAGTTCCGGCACTGAACTTTGGCTACTGCCGCTGGCTGACGGGAAGCCGCTCCGGTTGCTGCGCACATCAGGCGGCAGGGGCCCACGCGAGCTTTTCCCCCAATGGCCGATTTCTTGCCTACGCCTCTGACGAGTCCGGCCGGCTGGAAGTGTATGTGCAAACCTTTCCGCTATCCAATCGGAAATGGACCGTCTCCACCAGTGGCGGATCAGAACCGCGATGGAGAGCCGATGGTCGCGAAATTTACTATCTATCCGAAGACCGGAAATTGATGGCTGCTGCGGTAGGTCCCGGTCCGTCTTTTGATGTGCCCAAGCCACTCTTCCAGACGAGAGCGGTTACAGGTTCGACTGGATTTCGCATGCACTATGTTCCGAGTCGTGATGGACGACGATTTCTCGTGAATACTCAAAGCGGTGATGCGGCGCCCGAGCCCAATTAGGGTCGAACTGAACTGGACTGCCGGATTAAAGAGATAGTTTTTTACGGCACGTGCGCGGCCATCTTGGATGGAGCGACCGGCCGCCGGTGGCGCAACCATTGGCGCGTGGCATCCGGAGAAAGAATATCGGAGAAGAGATAGCCCTGCAAATAATGGACGCCGAGGCTCACAAGCTTTTCCGCCTGCGCAGCCGTTTCGACTCCTTCGGCGACAACATCGAGCCCGAATGTCTGAGCGGTGGTCACGATGGTGTTCACGATCGGACCGGAATCCACGTCGATCGACTCCACGAAAGATTTATCGATCTTTAATTTATCGATCGGAAGCCGCCGTAGATCAGCCAGGCAGGAGAAGCCAGTGCCGAAATCGTCCAGCGAGATTCTGATCCCGGTATCGCGCAGCGCGCCGAGAGTGGGAATGATATGGCGGCGATCGCCGGCGAAAACACTTTCGGTGAGTTCTAGAGATAACCGCGAGGGCGGTAGCCCGGATTCCTTCAGCGCGTTTGCGATGTCCGTCTGCAGTGTTCCTGATTCAATCTGAACCGCCGATACATTGACTGAGACCGAAGGCGATTCATGGTCCGGCCAGGAGGCCGCCTCCCGGCACGCTTCGCCCAAGACCCAACGCCCGAGCGCGGCGATCTCGCCGCTGCGCTCCGCAAGCGGGATGAAATCGGCGGGTGAAACAGGGCCTAGCTCGGGATGGTTCCAGCGCAGCAGCGCTTCCAGCGTCTCGCACGCGCCCGTCGAAGCTGTGATGATCGGCTGGAAAGCAATTTCCAGCGCACCGTTAGTAACGGCATCGCGTAGCGCGCGCACGAGCATATGGCGCTCCGTCAAGCGACGGCTCAAGGATGGGTCGAAAACCTTGATCTTGGAACGCTTCTCTTCCTTGCTTGCGTACATGGCCATATCGGCGGCCCGAATCAGGTCCACCTCTGTCCGGCCGTGATCGGGGAAGAGCGCGATCCCTATGGTGGCATCGATTTTTACCCGTCCCGCGTCTATTTCGATCGGATCGCATAAGCATTTATTCAACTCACTCGCCAGATCGATTGCGATATCAGCCTTGTCCGGACCCGAAAGGGCGATGACGAATTCATCTCCGCCCCAGCGGGCCAACTCGACGCTCGGGGGCAAATGGTGCAGGAGTCTCCCCGCCACGATCCGCAGGACCGAGTCGCCCGCCATGTGGCCCATGACATCGTTTACTTCCTTGAATTTTTCAAGATCGAGAAACAGCACCGCGAGCGACTGGCCTGTGGCTTCCGCTCTTGCGATGGCGCGGCTCAGGCGCTTGGTCAGGGCCGCCCGATTCCACAGACCGGTGAGTGAATCGGTGGAGGCCAGATAGGCAAGTTCTTTCGCGTAGCGTTCCTTTTCGTTCACCTCTTTTTCGAGATCCGCCGTCCGCGCTTGAATCCGAATTTCGAGAGATTGATTCGCCTCACTCAGCGCCGCTTCAGCCGCCCTGAGTTCCAGGTTCGCGGCCTCCGTTTGCTCGCGTCCCTGCTCCATGGCAGCCAGCAAGACTTCGTTCGCTCGGCTCAGCCGTACGGCCGTCATCGTTGCGCGATGGGTTACCCGCGACGACGCGGACATAATTAGAAAGAAAGCGCAGCCAAGAATACCGAGAAAGGTGTTCTCAGATCCTGGAAAGGAAAGGAAAAGGATCGAGGTAGGCAGGGCCAGAAAGGCGCAGAACAGGAAGGAGAGAGCTCTCGAGGGAGCTAAAACGGTTGCGCTGCCTCCCACCAATCCGCAAAAAATGATCGCGGTGGAAGCTCGGCCGGTCTCATTTAACTGCCGAAGAAACGTTAGTGAGAAAGCCGCCCACATGGCAGCGGTTGCGATCACGCCAGTGGCAAAGCGCCGGATTTCCAAGCGGCCAGGCCTGGCCCAAAATGTCCTGACTCTATGGAAATGCAAGATATCCATCCCGCGCAGAATGAGGACAAGCGTGATAAGGAGCCACCATCCGGCGAGTAGTCCGGAGCGAACCTGTCCGATCGAGATAAAAGCCAACCCGGAGGAAGCGAGTATCGAAACGAAGATACTTGCGATGCCGTGGCGATAGAGGAGGTCCGCGGCGTCCCGCTCGGCCGCCTCGAACCCTGTCGCAGACGCACCCGAGCCGCGCAACCGGCGGCGTTTCTTCGATGCGTCCCTTTTCCAGACGTACGGCGTAACCAGCAGTCCCTCACTATGAAGCAACAAGAAGTCGAAAGCGGTTGCGAGCGCACGCTTTGAGAGCTTCCGGGCAACGCGGGAACTCTGTGGGTGTTCCAACTAGCGTAGCTCCCTGGATGGCTACAAAGCAACCTGCATGAAACATCGTGTCTACTGCGATCCCACGATCGTCCGCAGCATGCGATGAGAGGTCTTATCTAAAGCTCCTGGTTCGCCCGATCCGTTCGATGACAGCCTCGAACGAATCTAACGCATCACGGAAGAAATGATTGCTCGCTTCCACCCACTCAAGGCGCTTGGGTTCTGGAAGGCTCTCGAAAAATTCCTTTAACTCCGGCTGCGGTCCGAATTCATCGTGTGTGCTGTGTACGAAGTATTTGGGGACATGGACTTGATAGGCGAAATCGCGCTCCGCGATGCGAGTAGGAAATCCGGCCGCGATCACGCGTTGAATGCCCGTTTCTTGTGACGCCAGGCGCAAAGCCATGCGCGATCCGAAGGAGAAGCCGGCCGCCAGCAGCGGCAGGCCCGGATAGCGGCGCTCCAATTCACGCAACGCCGCGCGCGCGTCTTCGGTTTCGCCAATGCCGTGGCAGTATTCACCCTCGCTCAGATTGACGCCGCGATAATTGAAGCGCAGCACGACGCAGCCAGTCTTCCGCAGGCCCCGCGCCAGCCGGTACACAACCTTGTTGTGCATGGTCCCGCCGCCCTGTGGGTGGGGGTGGCACACTACCGCCGCTTCCACCGGGTCCGCGTCCTCCGGCTCTTCGAGCAGCGCTTCGAGCCGCCCTGCCGGTCCCGCGAGAAACAGCGTCTCGATCCGCCGGGGCATTAGTTGGTGCGGTAGTTTGTGAACTGCATGTCCATGCCGAAGTCTTTTGTCTTCAGCAAAGCGATGGCCTGCTGCAGCGTATCGCGATCTTTTCCGCTGATCCGTACCGTGTCGCCTTGAATGCTCGCCTGCACTTTGAGCTTGCTGTCTTTCAACAGCTTGACGATGTCCTTCGCCTTTTCGGTCGCAATACCCTGCTGTAGCGTAATCTCCTGCCGCACGCTGCCGCCCGAGGCGGGTATGATTTCTCCGTACTGCAGGCCTTTCAGCGGCACGTTGCGCTTCACCAGTTTCTGGCCTAGAATCTCGGTCACCGCCTTCAGCTTGAATTCGTCGGAGCTCGCGAGCAGAATCTTATTGTCTTTCTGATTCAGTTCGATCGAAGAATTGCTGGTCTTCAAGTCGTAGCGTGTCTGCACTTCTTTGGAGGTCTGCTGGACCGCGTTCAGCACTTCGTTGAGATCGATCTTAGAGACGATATCGAAACTGTTGTCGGGCATGCGCTAGTTCCATAGTAAGACGCCACTAGCGATGCGACAAGGCGAGCACCACGCGCTCGGTCAGCTCTTCGATCATGGCCGGCATGGCGCTATCGAGAGCGAGCGTCACGGCCGCGCGAATACTGTTTCTATCCAGGTTTCCGCCAGGTGCGCCGCCGCTCCGCTTGGCTTTCACGCTTTTCTCAAGCAGCTCCTGCACCGCGCTCAGCAGGCTGGACGCTTCAAATGGCTTGCGCAGGATCACATCCGCGCCGGCATTCCGGGCGTCCTGTTCTTCGAAAACATCCGCCGGAGCGGCGGCGAAGACGATCGGGATATCGCGATACTCGGGCTGCGCCTTCATGTAGCGCGCCAGCTCGAATCCATTCTTGGTGGGCAGGTAGACGTCGGTAATGAACAGGTCGGGACTTACATCATTCAAGCGGCGCAGGGCGATTGCCCCATCCGTTACGCTGACAACTTCGATTCCCTGACCGGCAAGGATCTGCTCGCCAAGACGCAATGCCTGTGGACTGTCGTCCGCCAGCAGGATGCGGCTCATTCTTGCGGCTGAGCCGGGCTTTGCGGACTCGTAGTTTGCGGAGTTGTCGAAGCGGGCACTGCCGCCGCGGGCGCCGGAGTCTGCTCGCCTTGCTGTTCGGCTTCTTCTTTTTCTTCTTGTTCAGCTTCTCTTGCTGTTTGGCCTGCCTCTTGCGCACTTGCTCCAGCTCTTTGTCGCGATTGGTCGGCAGAGGCTGCGAGGAAACCGCCGCATTCGCTCCGGCCGGGGCCGGACTCGCGGGCGTTTGGGCTGCCGGTGTTTGAGTGGTCGTGCTGCGCGCGTCTGGCTTGGTGTCCAAAGCGCTGCTGCCTGTGACCGGCGTGGCGCTCACGTCCGTCGTTCCGCCGCCCGCCGCTGCACTCGCCGTTTCTTCGTTATTCACGACCGGGATACTGGCCGGAAGGGTTTTCTTCGGGTCCGTCATGGTCGGATTGCCGGATTTCGCCGCGTGGCTTACATCGGGTCCGCCTTTCAGGAATCCCATTGATCTGTGCATCATGCTGGGCTTGTGATAATTCGCTTCTTCCCATTTTTGGCGTTCAAGTGCCGCTTGATTCACTGCCGGGACCGGCAGCTCCATGTCCTGTAGGCGTCCCTGGGCCTCCTTCGCGCGGTCGCTCAACGGATAATCGCGTACGACGCGGCTAAACATATCGCCGGCCTGCTTACGGAATCGCGGACCCATCTTCGAATAGGAATCGCCCGCCTCATACAACGCCTCGCCGGCCTTGCTATAGAGCGGATATTGGTCGACCAGCGCGTTTAGCCGGTTCGCCGCCGCGGGATTCATCTCGCGCCTCCAATAGAAGTTTCCGACTACGTACTCGTGTTCGGCCTCGCTCTCCTGAATGTTGCGCAGCTTCTGCGCGGCTCCTGGAGCAAACTTGCTGTTCGGATAGCGCACCAGCAAATCGCGGCATTCCGTTTCCGCGCGCAACGTTTGCAGCGAGTCCCGGTCGCTCTTGTCCATCTGCCGGTAGTGAATGTCGCAAACCCGGTCCTGCGCCTGCGCCGATTCTTCCATGTCCGGATAGAAAAGCTGAAAATCTTTGTACTCGGCTTCGGCCTGCGCCATGCCGTTCCCGCCGCCTTCCCGGAACCAGCTATCGGCAACAGCCAATTTCGCTTTGGCCAGATATTCGCTCGATTCGTAGGTGTTCATCAAGGTGTTGAGCGAGATGCGCGCCACTTCGTAGCGGCCGCGCTCGATATCGTGCATGGCCTGGTCGAACAGCACTTTATCCGGCTGCTGCGTGTTTTTGGTAATCGGCGTCTCGTATTTCTTGTGTATACAGGAGGCGAGTAGCCCGAGCGAGAGCGCTGCCAGCAGCGCCCTTTTCGGCACACGCGGCAAGAAGGTGTAAAAAAACATAGAAGAGCTATACCTTGATTGAAAGCGCCGCTTCGGCGGCATGCTGCATATCGCGAACTGCTTGCGCCGGATCGGGCGCGTGGAAGACCGAAGACCCCGCAACCACCCAATCTACTCCCGCGCGCGCCACTTCCGCAATATTTTCCATCCCCACCCCGCCATCGATCTCGATGGCAAAATCCAGCTTCGCGTTCCTCACGCATTCGCACTAATTCCCGCACTTTGCGCAAAGAATTCGGAATAAACTTCTGCCCACCATACCCCGGATTGACGCTCATCACCAGCACATAATCCACAATGTCGAGCACATTTTCCAACAGCCGCACGGGCGTCGCCGGATTGATCACCACGCCGGCCTTCGCTCCGTGCTCCCGGATCATATGCAAGGTCCGATCCAGATTCCGGCAGACCTCCTGATGCACGCTCACGCAATCCGCACCCGCCTTGATGAAAATAGGAGCGTAGGTGTCCGGGTCCTCGATCATCAAATGATGATCCAGTTTGACGTGCGTGAACCGCCGGATGGATTCAGTAATCGGCGTGCCCATTGTGAAATTCGGCACGAAATGACCGTCCATGATGTCCACATGGATCATTTGGGCGCCCGCTTCTTCCACGCGCCGGATTTCCTCGCCCAATCGTGCAAAGTCCGCCGCGAATATGGATGGGAGAATCTGCACTACGTTTGAGTTAGCGTGCTCTCTCGTCTGAGCGTGTTACGGAGGCGATCCTGCGCGAGTCTTGCGTTCCCTCCGCAATGCACCCGTGCGCAGTTCACCTTTGTTTGCCGCACTTTGGAGCTATCCGCATAGTAGCACGAAAAAACCCCGCGGTTCTTGAGCTTTCTTGGCGAAAGTTCGCGCGGTACTGGGTGGAGGAAGTTATGAAAAAGCACCGCTTAACCGCCCTCGCCTGCACCTTGATCGGCGACGCGTATCTTTGGTTCGCTTTTCTTATCCTCTAGGACGATTCGCTAGCGGTCTGTCTGTGCATCTTGAGTCGAGCCGGGTGAAAATGAAATACTAAGCAGATACCTGAATGCCTGCTCGCCGGGGACCAGCAGCATGACAACCGATCCGCTACCGCTTTCCCCCCAAGACGGGGCCGAGACCACGGGCGCCCGCTGGGCCGATATCAAGCTGCTGTTCGAAGCGGCGCTCGCGCTCGATAGCTCGGAACGCGATACCTTTCTCGAACGGGAGTGCCGCGGCAATGACGAGTTGCGGCGCGAAGTGCTGTCGCTGCTCGCGGCCTATGAGGAAACGGACGACTTTCTCGAAAATCCTTTAGGCTCCGCCCGGTCGCTGCTCGATACGCGCGCACCGGCGCCTTCGGAGGGGGCGGCGGTGACCGGAACGCGCATCGGAGCTTATCGATTAGAGCGCGAGATCGGCCAAGGCGGAATGGGCGCGGTGTATTTGGCCACTCGCGCAGACAGCGAGTTCGATAAACGCGTGGCCATCAAGCTGATTCGCGATGGCGCGGCCAGCGAGTTTACGATCCGTCGATTCCGAAATGAGCGCCAAATTCTTGCCCGGCTCGAAAACGCCTACATTGCGCGGCTGATCGATGGCGGCACCACTGAAAACGGACTTCCGTATTTCGTCATGGAGTACGTGGAGGGCCAACCGGTCACGCAGTATTGCGATGCCAATTCCCTTACCGCCAGGGACCGCCTTCACCTGTTCCTAAAAATCTGCTCGGCCGTCCAATACGCGCATGAACGAAACATCGTGCATCGCGATTTGAAGCCCGGAAACATTCTGGTAAAGCGCGATGGATCGCCCAAGCTGCTCGATTTCGGCATCGCGAAAATAATGGGCGCGGAGATTTCGAAAGCGAATCATGAGGTGACGATTGCCGGCCTTCGCATGCTCACGCCCGCCTACGCAAGTCCCGAGCAGATGCGCGGCGACCCGGCCACCGCCAGCAGCGACGTCTATTCGCTAGGAGTAATTCTCTACGAGCTCCTGTGCGGCGAGCGCCCCAACCTGAGCACTTTCGAAAACCGTGTTTCGGATACGGACCGTACGCAAGAGGCGCATTTGTCGCTGCATTTACGGGGCATCGTATTTAACGCCATTCGCCTGGATCCGCGCGAGAGATATCCTTCGGTCGACGCGTTTGCCGCGGATGTCAGACGCTACCTGGACGGGGCTCCGCCACAGAATGCATCGCAAGCCGCGCTCGCCCGCCAAGACCACACCGCGAAAATTTCGATAGCAATTCTTCCTTTCCGCGTGTTGGGAGACCAAAATAACAGCAACGGTTTTCTGGCTTCCGGAGTGACCGACGCGCTCATAACGCGCCTGAGCCGGCTGGAGCGATTGTCCATTCCGCCACCCAGCGCAGTCTTGAAATACGCGAACGGTATCGAAGCCGTGCGCGCGGCCAAAGATCTGCATGTCCAGTATGTCTTGGAGGGCTCCATTCATGTGGCCGGCGAGTATGTCCGGGCGAGTGTGCAGCTCGTTTTTGCCGAAGCCGGTATTTCCATTTGGGCGGCGCAGTTCGATGAACAGGCGAAGGATCTTTTAAGGTTCGAAGATTCCATCGCCGAGCAGGTGGCCAACGCGCTGATCCCGCATCTGACTGGGGAAGAGCGCGAGCAGCTCACGCGATCGGGAACTGTGAGTAACCGCGCCCATGAATGTTATCTGCGCGGCCGTTGGCATTGGAGCCGCAGCGCGGCCAACCAGGAGGAGTTGGCGAAAGCGCTGGTCTGCTTCATGGAAGCGATTGCCGACGATCCGAACTACGCCCGAGCGCATGCCGGCGTCGCGGATTATTATCTGCGTCTCGGTCTATGGGGCGGTTTGCCGCCGGCCGAAAGCTTCGCGGCGGCATTGCAATCGGCCGAAACCGCCGTCCAGATCGACCCGGCTTTGGGAGAGGCGCACGCCTCGCTGGCTTTCGCTCTCTGGGCGTATCGCGGCGATTATGCGGCCGCCGAACAGCACTTCAACCTGGCGATTATCCGCAATCCCGATTACGCTAGCGCGCATCACTGGTTCGGCCTGCTCAACTCGGCGCGGAATCGCCCGGAGCTGGCCATCGCGAATCTCGAGCGGGCCCGCAAAGTGGATCCGAACTCTCCGGTAATTGCGGCCGCGCTAGGCTTCGTCTATTACAACGCCAGGAATTTTGATACGGCGCTCCGGCTCTTGCTGGATGCGGCGCGCGAGCTGCGCAAAGCGCCCGCGATTCAGGAAATGCTCGCCTGGTGTTATCTGCAAACGGGCCAGAAGGCGGAGGCTCTCGAAGCCGCTAAGCGCGCATCGGAATTGAGCGGCCGCAGTGCCGCCTCGCTTTGCGCGCTCGCGCACGCCGAAGTTGCTTGTGGCAATGCCGGCCGCGCTCGGACTTTGCGGGATGAAATCGAGCAGGCGGCGAAGCAGCGCTATGTTCCTGGATATGATCGCGCGACCGCGCTTCTTGCCGTCGGCCAGACGCAAGAGTGTCTCCGCTGCCTGGAGCAAGCGTTGGCGGATCGCGATTGGTGGATAAGCTGGCTGGCCGTGGATCCGCGTTGGGATTCGCTGCGCCGCGAGCCGCGCTTCAAAAGACTTGTTGCCCAAAGCCAGCCGCAGACGAGTATCCGGCGCGCCCGCGTCTCCTATGCAGTCTGGGGAGCCGTCGCCGCGCTGCTCGCGCTATTCTGCTTCGGGCTCTGGTGGATCGCGGCTCATAGCCCCGGTCCGGCCCCTTTCTCCGATTCGAAGTTCACCAAGTTGACGTCCAACGGCACGGCCGATTCCGCGATCATTTCGCCCGATGGGAAAACGGTCGTGTATTCGACCATGCTGGGAGCTTCTACCGGCGTGTTACGGCGAGATCTGGCGACCGGCCGCTCTTCCGAACTCACGCCACCGCTCTCCGGCTCGGTCGTGGGGCTGGCATTTACCGGCGGCGGGACGCAGGTGTCGTTCGTCAATTTTCCTTTGAAGCAGCCTTCGAACCGCAAGCTCTACGTTGTCCCGCTCTCGGGCGGCGCTCCGCGTCGCGTGTTGGGAACGTTTCCTGGCCCAGTCTCTCTCTCGTTCGATGGCAATCGCGTGGCCGCGGTCGAAAGAAACGAATCCGCCGGCCGCGACGAGTTATGGATCTCCGACACGGCTACGGCTCAACGGCATTTGCTCGCTTCGTACAAATATCCGGAGCGCTTCGCCAGGCCAGCGAAACCGGCTTGGTCGCCGGATGGCAAATTCATTGCATATGCGGCTGAGCAGCACGACGCGAAGGGATTTCTTGTGCGGCTATTTGTCATCGATGTCAGGACGGGCGTCTCACGCGCTGTCAACTCTCCCCGCTGGCAAGGGGTTCAGAGCATCGCGTGGGCTCATGACAAATCGGCTTTGGCGCTCGTCGCTCAGGAACAGGAATCCTCGTTCCAACAGCTCTGGTATGTCCCTTACCCGCGAGGCCAGGCGCGCCGGATCGGAAACGATTTCGATACGTATTACGGCGTAAGCGTTACGGCGAGTAATTCCGACATGGTCTCGGTCGACGCGCAAACCGTCTCTAATATTTACGTTGCCGAGCCGGGCGATTGGGCCCATCCCGTGCAAATCACGCCCGGCAGCGGCCGCTACTTCGATCTTTCGTGGACGCCAGATGGCCACATCCTTTATGCCTCCGACGCGCGAGGGTCCGCCGATATTTGGATGATGAACGCCGACGGAACCGGCGAGCGGCAACTTACGTCGGGAGCCGGGCGAAACTACGCGCCGGTTTCCTCTTTCGATGGAAAGGCAATTGCATTTCATTCCAACCGAAGCGGCAATTGGCACATTTGGAAGATGGATGCCGAGGGTGGCAGCCCGCGCCAGCTCAGCGTCAGCGTGCGCGATGGGAATTGGCCGCAGTTCACCAAAGATAATAAGTTTGTCCTGTATCATCAAACGGATTTCAAAGGCGCGTTCAACCTTTGGAAAACTCCCGCGGACGGCGGGCCGCCGGTGCGGCTCACGAACGCTCTTGTGATGCATCCCGCTGTGTCGCCGGTCGATGGCAAAATAGCCGCCTGGTATAGCGCAACCACCAACGATCCGCGCTGGCAACTGGCGATTTTTTCTCCCGAAGGCGGAGAGCCCTTGCGAACATTCAATCCAACTCCCGACGCCAAACCGGACACGCGGCTCCGCTGGACTCCGAAGGGCGATGCTGTCGGTTTCATCGATTACGCCAATGGCGTTTCCAATATCTGCCTGCAGCCGATCGATGGCCGCGCTCCGCGCGCGATTACGTCATTCAACTCGGGCGATATCTACGCCTTCGATTGGTCGCGCGAGGGACGCCTGGTGTATTCACGCGGGCTGATCTCCGCCGACGTGATACTCATTCACGATAGGAATGCTCGCCCGTGAGCGATGACACCCCGCAAGAGGTAACCAGGCTGCTGGCGCGTTGGGGGCAAGGCGACCCGAACGCGCTCGAATCGCTGACGCCGCTGGTCTACAACGAACTGCGCCGCCTGGCTAAGTCGTATCTGCGGCGCGAGCGGCCGGATCATACGCTTGAAGGCACCGCGTTGGTGCATGAAGCGTATTTGCGTCTGGTCGACCAGCGCTCGGGCATGGAATGGCGCAATCGCAACCAATTTTTCGCGCTCGCCGCGGAGCTGATCCGGCGTATTCTGGTCGATCATGCGCGCGCCCGCATTGCCGCGAAGCGCGGCGGCGATTCCTTTAAACTATCTCTGAGCGATGCGATCGAGCCCGCGGACGAAAAGGACGTGGACCTGGTGGCGCTCGATGATGCTCTCGCTTTGCTCGCGCGCACGGATCCGCAACAGGGCCGTATCGTGGAATTGCGCTATTTTGCGGGTCTGACGATCGAAGAAACCGCCGATGCGCTCGAAATTTCTCCGGCGACCGTGAAACGCGATTGGACGGTCGCCAAAGCTTTTCTTAAGCGGGAAATGCTGCGCCGCTGAGCCAAAACGCTCCCGCCTTGCGCGTATATAGGCGAGGAGATAAAAAATGGGCACCGCCCTGCTTTCTTTGCAAGAAACTTCAATCGATTCGCGGCTTGCCCGCTCTGTCTGGTTCCGGGGAGCGTTGATCACCGTACACGCCGATTCCCGGGACACCAATGGTAAGTTCGCGCTATTTGAAATGAGCGGATACTCCGGCGGCGAGCCGCCCCTCCACATTCACGAGAACGAGGACGAGCTGTTCTACGTACTGGAGGGCCGCTTGCAAGCGACTCGCGGCAAGGAAGAGATGACGATCGAGGCCGGCGAATCGGCGTTTCTGCCGCGCCGCGTTCCGCATACCTTCAAAATCCTTTCGAGCGTTGCGCGTGCGCTCGTTTACGTTACGCCCGGCGGGTTCGAAGGGTATTTTCGCGATCTCGGCGAGCCGGCGGGTAAATTGGCGCTTCCGGACTATGTTCCGCTGTTAAGCATCCCCGAAATGGTGCGGGTCGGCAACCGCTATGGACTGACGTTCCTGCCTTAATCGGAAATAAGAGCGAGCAATTTCTGGTGGAGTCGTTCGGCGGCATCTTGATCGGCGGCAATAACCAATACGGTATCGTCTCCGGCCACCGTTCCTACTACTTCGTCCAGTTCTTCCCGGTCGATCGCGATCGCGAGCGAGTTCGCGTTGCCTGGGGAAGTCTTGAGCACCACGAGGTTCTGCGCCACGCGGATGTCCTGCATGTGGTCGTCCACTACGCTCGCAAGCTCCGGTCCGCCTTTTTCCGCCGCAAGCTGCCGATAGCCGTCGGTCGTTTTGACTAAACCAATTTCGCGCATATCGCGCGACAAGGTCACTTGCGTCGTTTGCACTCCGCGTTCGGCCAATTCGCGCGCCAGCTCATCTTGCGTGTAAATGCCCTTGGAGCGGACGATCTGCAAGATCTGGCCTTGGCGAAAACTCTTATTCATTGCGATAAACGGATTCGGTCCTCGAAAGTTTTCAAACGAGCGGTGGCTTCCGCCAGAGCGCGTGCCACTGTGCGCGGAGCGGTGCCGCCCTCGAGCTCGCGGCTTTTCATCCCCTCTACGGGAGTGAGCAGGCGCGCCATTTCCGGTTGGAACTCGGGAGCGAATGCGGCCAGCTCCGCGCCGGTCCATTGCGAGGGCTTTTTGCCAGCTTTCACGCTATCGAGCACAAGCTGACCCACGATTTGGTGCGCGCGGTGAAAAGCCGTCCCATTGCGCGCCAGCTCTTCGGCCAGGTCTGTCGCGATTACCCAGCTTTCTTCCGCCGCCGCTGCGGGTTTCCCCGGCTGTAGCGTCACCGATTCGGCTACCGTCTTCGCCATGGCTAGCGAGCCTAAGGTCTGCTCAAACGCTTCGAACAACGGCTCTTTGTCTTCCTGCATATCGCGGTTGTAGGTCATCGGAAGACCTTTCATCGTGATGAACAGAGAAGTGAGCGCGCCAAAAACACGGCCCGATTTGCCGCGAATCAGCTCGAGAGAGTCTGGGTTTTTCTTCTGCGGCATCAGGCTCGATCCGCTGGTCACTCCATCTCCCAGCGACATCCATTCGAATTCTTCACTCGAATAGAGGATCCAATCTTCCGCAAGCCTGCTGAGGTGTAGCAGGATCATGCTCGCCGAGTATAGGAAATCGAGCGCGAAGTCCCGATCGCCGGAGACATCCATGCTGTTCCGAGTAATCGTGGGAAAGCCCAGATCTTGGGCGATCGCCTGGCGGTCGAAAGGAAATCCGCTGCCCGCGAGCGCCCCGGAACCCAGCGGCAATACATTCGCGCGCGCCCGGGCCTGCTCGACACGCTCGAAATCTCGCGAGAACATCTCAAAATAGGCGAGCAGGTAGTGCGGCCAGAGCACCGCCTGCGCGCGCCGCAAATGCGTGTATCCCGGAATCACAGCGTCCGGATATTTTTGGGCCAGCGAGAGTAGCGCGCGCATCAATTCTGCAAGCCCGCCCAGAAGCGCGTCCGCCGCCGTGCGCAGATACAGCCGGGTATCGAGCGAGACCTGCTCGTTCCGGCTGCGCCCCGTGTGAATCTTGCCGGCGAGCGCGCCCACTTTTTCGCCGAGCTTGCGAATGACGAAGGTGTGGACGTCTTCATCGGTCGCTCCCTCGAAATAGTTCTTCTCCCGAGCCTCGCGCCCGATCTCTTCAAATGCCTGCAGCAATGCTTCGCACTCGGCCGCGCTCACGATGCCCGCGCGCGCGAGCGCTTTAGCAAATGCGCACGAACCCTCCACGTCGGCAAAGATGAGTTTTCGATCGAAATCGAGAGATCCGGAAAATCGTTCGAATGCTTCCGACGGTCCCGATTCGAATCTGCCGCCCCAGAGCTTCATCGCTACTTCTGAAGCGAGGCGCGCACCTTGATCGGCAACCCGATCAGGTTGATGAAGCCCAGCGCGTCTTTCTGGTCGTAACTCGCGCCCATAGTGAAACTCGCAATGTCCAAGCTATACAGCGAATTCGGACTCTTGCGGCTCACCGGCTCGAGATTACCCTTATAGAGCCGCATGGTAATTTCTCCGCTCGCGGGTTCCGTCACTTTTTCGAAAAATGCATCGAGCGATTCGCGCAATGGAGTGAACCAAAGCCCGTTATAGACCATCTCGGCGTAATCGAGCGCCAGCTTCTGCTTGTAGTGCAGCGTGGTCCGGTCGAGCGTGAGCGCCTCGATCTCTCGTGCGGCCGCCATAAGGATCGTGCCGCCGGGCGTCTCGTAACAGCCGCGCGATTTCATTCCCACGAAGCGGTTCTCCACCAGATCGATGCGCCCGATTCCGTGCTCGCCACCTATCTTATTCAGCTCTTCGAGCAGCGCCACGCCGGTCAATTTATGTTGGCCATCGAGTGAAACCGGCACTCCATTCTTGAATCCGACCGTCACGTCGACAGGTTTCGAGGGCGCGTCCGCCGGGCTTTTGCTGAGCATCCAGATATGCTCCGGAGCCGCATTGGCCGGATCCTCGAGTTCGCCGCCTTCATGCGAAATGTGCCAGATGTTACGGTCGCGGCTGTAGATCTTAGTGGTCGATTGCGCGATCGGCACTTTGTGCGCGGCGGCGTATTCGATCGCATCTTCACGCGACACTATATCCCATTCACGCCAGGGAGCGATCACATTCAAATGCGGCGCAATGGCCTTGTACGTCAGCTCAAACCGCACCTGGTCGTTGCCTTTGCCAGTACACCCGTGCGCCAATGCATCGCAACCGGTTTTCAATGCTACTTCCGCCTGCCGCTTGGCAAGCAGAGGCCGCGCAATCGAAGTGCCGAGCAGATATTTGTTTTCGTACACCGCGCCGGAGCGTACCAGCTTCCACAAGTAATCCGTCACGAACTCTTCGCGCATGTCTTCGACATACACTTCGGAAGCGCCGCTCTTGAGGGCCTTTTCTTTCAACCCGTCCAGCTCTTCGCCACCTTGCCCTATGTCACCGCAAACGGCGACGATTTCGCAGCCGTAATGCTCTTTAAGCCACGGAATGATGATGGATGTATCGAGACCGCCGGAGTAAGCCAGCGCAACTTTTTTAGCTTTTATTTTGTTCATTGAAGCAGCATCAACAGGATTGCTTTTTGCACGTGCAAGCGGTTCTCGGCCTGGTCGAAGGCCACGCACTGCGGCGACTCCATGACCTCATCCGTCACTTCCAGGCCGCGTTTGGCCGGCAGGCAGTGCATGAACAGCGTGTCCTTCCGCGCTTTCGCGAGCAGCGCCTCGTTTACTTGATAGGGGGTGAAAAGCTTGTTGCGCTCTTCCGCTTCGGCTTCCTGGCCCATGCTTGCCCACACGTCCGTATACACCGCGTGCGCGGATTTCACCGCTTGCGCAGGATCGTTCCCAATTTCGATTTCCGCTCCCGACGTACGAGCGAGTTCTAATGTCTGTTGCAGGATTTCGGTGTTTGGGCCGTATCCGGCGGGAGTGGCCACTGACATATGGATGCCCAAGCGCGCCGCGCACAGCAGCAGCGAATGCGCCACGTTATTCCCGTCGCCCACGTAGGCGAGTTTCAGCCCGCGCAGCTTGCCGAAGTGCTCCTTCAGCGTCAACATGTCCGCCAGCGCCTGGCAGGGATGGTACAAATCGCTCAGCGCGTTCACCACCGGCAGACCCGACCAGTGCGCCAGCTCATCGATGGTTTTCTGCGCGAAGGTTCGCGCGACGATTGCGTCCGTCCAGCGGCCAACATTGCGTGCGACATCCTTGAGCGGTTCCCGCGCGGCGATCAGTCCAACTTGCGTGACGCAATCTCCGCCAATCTGCTTAATGGCAAGCTCAAACGTCAGGCGGGTCCGCAATGATGGTTTTTCGAACAGCAGCGCCACGTAGCGGCCCTTCAGAGCGGTCGAATACCGCTGCCGCGATTGCTTCACTTGTTGGCTAAGATCGAGGAGAGCAATCAACTGCTCGGTCGACAAATCCAGGTCACTCCGCAGGTTGGCGGCGCGAACGTGGGATGCTGGCTGTTGTACGTAAGCGGCCATCGACTGATCCTCCAGTGAATTTTTATTCACTATAGTGAATATTTACACATTTTGGGTTCGAATCGCAAGCCGCTAACCGGGGTTTCTGTGCCAGATTTACTAGTCATGAAATTCGGCGGGACCAGCATGGGAAGTGCCGACCGGCTGAGAGTTGCTGCCGGCATCATTTCGGAGCGGCAAAAGAAGGGCCCGCTCGTGGTGGTGGTTTCCGCGATGTCCAAAGTCACCGATTTGCTGCTCGAAATGCTTCGGCACGCCGAAGTGGGGGACCGGGCGGCGGTCGAATCCTCCATTGAATCGCTGCGGCTGCGGCATATCGAAACCTGCCATGCGCTGGCTGCGGAGGCAACCGCTGATGTCGAATCGCTGGTCAGTGAATTCCGCCGTATCGCGAATGGCATATTGATGCTGGGCGAGCGGCCTCCTCGGTCGGTAGATGAAGCGATCGCAATCGGCGAGCGGCTTTCGGCTGCCATTCTTGCACGGCATCTGGAAGCGACCGGCATTCGTGCTCTCGCCGTAAGCGGCAGCGATGTAATTGTGACCGACGCGGTATTCGGCAATGCGTCGCCGCAGATGGGCGCGACCAAAACGCGCTGTGCCGAGCGTTTGCTGCCGAGCATAACGCAGGGAATTGTGCCGATCGTCACCGGCTTCAACGGCGCGACTGCCGATGGCCGGCCGACCACTCTGGGGCGCGGCGGCTCCGACTTTTCCGCTTCGATTCTCGCTGCTGCCCTGGATGCTCAGGAACTCTGGATCTGGACGGACGTCGATGGAATCATGACGGCCGATCCGCGCATTGTGCCGGATGTGGCGGTACTCGATGAAGTGACCTACGCCGAAGCGGCCGAATTGGCGTACAATGGCGCGAAAGTCTTGCACCCGCGCACGCTCGCGCCGCTGGTCGAAAAGCAAATTCCGGTGTGGAGTAAGAACAGCTTCGCGCCGCACAAACCCGGCACGAAGATCGTCTCCAGTTTCGACGAGCCGAAAGGCGCGCGCGCCGTGACGTCCATGTCGGACGTGGCGCTGGTATCGATGGAGCCGGCGAACGCGGTCTTAAGTGGGACTCGGTTGATGGCGCGCTCGCTTGACGCGCTGGCGCTCGCCAACGTCGAGATTCTGGTCATTACCAGTTCCAGCTATCGCCAGACGTTCTGCTTCCTGATTCGACGGCATGATGTCGCAGCTGCGCTCGAAGCGCTGGAATCGAATCTCTCCATCGAGTTGGCGCACGGCTACCTGAAGCCGATTGACGTGGATGAAAGCGTCGGGCTGCTGGCCGTCGTGGGCGAAGGCATGCGCGGTACGCCTGGCCTAGCGGGACGCGTCTTTACCGCCATCTCGCGCGAAGAGGTCAATATTATTGCCATTGCGCAAGGTTCAAGCGAGTTGACGATTGGAATCGTGGTGCGTATCGACAAGCTCGATGCGGCCGTCCGCGCCGTGCATAAGGAATGCCACCTTGGAAAAATTCACTCGGCGGCTCTCACATCATCCTCGCGCCATGCCAACGACTAGTTAGCGCCCAACGCTGACGTGGTCCGGTCCGTCAGAACAATAAACGCGCTGCGACCTGCACCTGACGGTTACTGTACCCGTTCAGCGTGCTGGTAATGATTCCGAAGTTGGCAGAACTGATATTCCCACTCGGATTCGTGAAATGCGGCGAGTTCGTCAAATTATAAAATTCGCCTCGCAGTTCCAGCTTGAAGCGCTCCTGCAATGCAAACGTGCGGAACAGTGACAGATCGTAGTTGCTGAGATGAGGACCGCGGATGGTGTTCCGTCCGGCGTTGCCGAAACGGTTTGGTCCCGGCACCGCAAACGATGCCGGAGAGACCCACGGCTGGCCAGGCCCAATGCCTCCGGGCATCTGGAGGGGCCCGGCTACATCGGCATAGTTGCCGTTGCCGGGACAATTGCATGCCGTCGAATCCGCCGTTGGCGTGAACGGGGTACCCGTCGCATAGCGGTAAATGCCATTCAACTGCCATCCGCCCAGGACGGCTGCTGCTTTGCCACCGCTGCTCAAGAAAGGCTTCCCTCTGCCGAACGGAGATTCGAACACATGACTGATGGTCAACAGGTGAGTCTGGTCAAAGTCGGACGGCCCGTACTGACGCCGCACATCCAGATTGTTGACAAATCCTGGCTGATTACTTCCCTCGTCGATCGATTTGCTCCACGAATAGGAAACCTGGAAGCTGATGCCGCTCGCAAACCGCCGCGTTAGTACCGTCTGCAATGCATTGTAGTTGCTGTTCACGCCCGGACCGCGCAGGCTCGTACTGGCGTCGCGACCGAATGCGGCTCGCAAGGGCAGACCCGCCGTGCCTGTCCCCGGCGCGGCCGCATTCAATTCCCGGTTATTCGGCAGTTGCCTTCCCAGGTTTCCCACGTAAGCCACGTCCAAAGTCATCCCGCCGCTCAACTGTCGCTGCAATGTAAGGTTGTAGGTCTGTATTGTGGGCAGAGGGTTGTGCGCCGGGATTACGAAAAAGCCCTGATTGGGCGCCGGGCTGATTCTGCCGTTCGAAGGAATAGAGACGAATGTAATGGGCGGCAGACTGCCGAACGTGCCATCTACTATGGAATCGTTCTGAACACCGTTCTGCACGTTATAAATCACCGGAAATTGCGTCGACAGCGTGCCGCCCGTAAATCCGAAACGCCCTACCCAGGAACTAACCGCATAACCGCCCCGCACTACTGTCTTGTCTCCAGCGCGATAGGCAAATCCGACCCGCGGTTGCACGCTCGATTGCGACGGAACACCGGTCGCCAAATCCACATCTCCATAGCCGGCAATCAGCAGCGTATTCCCAATAGGATCATAGTTCGAAGCCCCGCCTTTATACCGGGGTGTCACGGCTGAGTACCATTCGTAGCGAACACCCAGATCGAGCGTCAGGGCCGGTGTCAGCCGGTAGATGTCCTGAATAAATCCGGCTACTTGCGTCTGCCGGTTGGTCGGTGTCACTGTCTGGTACGTGCGGCTGGACTGATCCGGCGCACCCAGCAGGTAGGATGCGAACGAGTTGACAAAGCTGCCAAAGGGTCCCAGTCCGGGACCGCCCTGTAATTGAGTCGTACCCGGATTAAAGCGGAACAGGCCACGGGGCCCGTAGTTTAAACCTTGCGGCTGAAAGCGGTCCATGCGGTTACGATGCACCTCCGCGCCCCACTTCACCGTATGATTCCGCAGGCTCTTACTCCACGTATCCACCACCGTCATCAGGTTGTCCGTATTCACCAACGGATAAAACACCTGCGCGTTCCCCAGTTCCGGCATCCCCGCAATCGCCACATTCGCAAAACCGTCGGTCGATATCCCATCCGGATTGGGATTCGCAATGCCCAGTTTCTGATTAGTGACCGTCGTCCGATCCACGCCGTTCACATCCGTCCGATAGCGGTTATAACCCACGCGCAGTTCCGTCAGCAGTGTTGGACTGAATCCATGAGTAAAGTTCGCGATCGCTGTTACGGTGTAATCTTTGGCGGCGAGACTCTCGCCGATAGCGTCGCCCAAAGCGCCCGCCTGCCGGACGTTGTAATGCGAAGTCGCGAACTTTCCGAATAGTTTCGTTTGTTCCGTAAAATTATGGTCCACCCGCGCGTCATAGCTATTGCCGTCGTAACTATAAGGCTGGTTGCTGACGTAGTTGTTCAGGATCCCGGGCAAGTTCGGCGCTGGTAGGTATGCGTTTAACTTCTGCGCGATCGGACTGATCCTAGCTGGGTCCAGCCGGTTGTTGGGGATCGGCGTACGGGCGCTCGGATTCGAATTGCTTGCCGGATCGTAGAGCGCCAGGCCCGGAACCGAACTGAAGTCGCCATTCAGGAAGGCGGGCAAAGGCAGCGTGTTCGTCGCCGTGCTCGATTGCCGGATATAGCGCCCCTGATATCCCCCAAAGAAGAATGTCTTGTTACGAATAACCGGTCCGCCCAATACCGCGCCGAATTCGTTGCGCGTCAGACCGGGCTTGGCGTTACTCGTGTTGAAGAAGTCTCGTGCCGCCCCTGCGGCCACCCGATTGAATTCCCACAAGCTGCCATGCAACTCGTTGGTGCCCGACCTCGTCACTACGTTTACCACCGCGCCGCCTACGCGACCGAATTCAGCACCATAGTTGCTGGTTGTCACGTGTACTTCCTGCACCAGTTCGGGATTAGGAAGATAAACGCTCAGGCCGAGCGTGGGGTTCGTGTTATCTACACCGTCAACAATCGTATTGTTCGACGAGTTGCCCTGGCCATTGGCATTGAAGAAGGTGGTTCCCTGCGGATCCTCGAGCGCCGTAAAACTCTGCACGGGTGGTGTGACCCCGGGGGAAAGCGCGGCCAACGCCTGAAAGTTACGGTTCGCAACGGGCAACTCCCTTACTGTCTGCGAATCGAAATTCCGCGCTACCTCGGCGCTGTCGGTCTGTAGCGCCGGGGCTGCCCCTGTTACTTCAATCGTCTCGGAAATGTTGCCCGGCGTGAGAATAGAATCCACGCGCACTACCGTCGAAACGTTCAGCGCAACATCGTCGCGCGTGAATCGCTTGAATCCTTTCGCTTCGATGCTGACTTTGTAGTTCCCGGGACTCAAGTACGGCAGATTGTAATTACCTTCGCCATTCGTAGTAGTGGTGCGGACAACGCTTGTCCCCTGCTGGGTTGCGGTGACCGTCGCGCCCGGAATCGCCCCGCCGGAAGAGTCGGTTACGTTTCCATTGAGGGTTGCAGTCACAACTTGCGCTTCGGTCGTAGCTGTCGCCAGAACCAGGCAAAAAAGGAAAGTAGGTTGCCATCGGCACATAGGTAGGCTCCTGTGCAGCGATCCTGCAGATAGGCACTATATCACCGCAGAAATGGGTGATGCCGGTGTAAAGTGCGAGCTTCTATTTCCGAACGGAGTCAGCTCAGTCATCGATAACTAGCGATATCGGGCAGAGTAGAAGAGGGCCAAGTTTCCGATCTCGGTTCTACAAGTTGACGCCTAAAGGCGCATCCCACCCTCGCGCACGCCGTTCTGATGCACTTTCAGTTGCCGCACAGTAAACTCCAGTCCCGTATGCCGGAACGACGCCGCCGAGCGTTTTTTCCACGCCGTCTAAATTGCGCTCCGCCAACGCAACAATCGAAGGCCCGGCGCCGCTCAGGCAGACACCCAAGATATCCGGATGCTCGAGCGCCAAAGCGCGTTCAAGACCAGGGACTAGCTTTTGCCGGAACGGCTGGTGGATGCGGTCTTGCAGGGCTTCCCGCAAGATCGAATAATTTCCGCTTTGCAAAACGTCGAGCAGCAATGCCACGCGCTGCAGGTTGAAGACTGCATCCTCGCGCGTGATGGAATGCGGCAGCGCCTCTCGTGAAGCCGAGGTTGAGAGCGGAAACCGCGGCGTCAGGACCACAAAGCGCAGCGCCTCGGGCCAAGCCAGCTTCACGGCAAACGCGGAACGATCCGGAAGCTGACAACTGACCGTTAGCCCGCCAAGCAGCGCCGCGGCCACGTTATCGGGATGACCTTCGAGCGCACAAGCCGCATTCAACAAACCTTGCCAGGGCAGGGGACCGGCCACCGCTTCATACAACCGCAACCCCGCTACCGTGGCAGCCGCGCTGCTGCCGAGACCACTGCGCATCGGGATGTCGCTTTCGACTTTCACGCGCAACGACGGAAACGATACGCCGCGCTGTTGGGCCACAAAGCGAAACGCGCGCTCGATATAGTTTTCGCCGTCCACCTTGCAATTCGAAAACTCGAAATGCAACTGATCCGATCCACTCAGTCTCTCAATCGAAAGGCGAAGATAGAGTTGAACCGCGACAGCCAGCGTGTCGAAGCCAGGTCCGAGATTTGCGATCGATGCCGGTACTTGAATCTCCAGGGGCATTCTCTCCTAGCGAGCCGCTCGACGCGATTTAATGATGTAATCAGTATCTTTCAACGCGTGGCCGGTCAAGATCGCCACGACTTCCGCGTCGCGATCGACTTCTCCCGAGCTGACAAGCTTTCGCAGTCCGGCGACTGTGGTAGCCGAAGCCGGCTCGCACCCGATTCCATCGCGCCCGATCATAGCCTTCGCTTCGCCAATCTCTTCGTCCGTCACATCCATCACGCGTCCGCCGCTGAAACGGACGCCATCGAGCGCCTTTTTCCAGGAGCGCGGATTGCCGATACGAATCGCGGTGGCGTCGGTTTCGGGCTGCGCTAGAGCTTCGAGCTCGGCGGCGCCGGCATCCCACATGCGCGCCAATGGATTCGCGCCCCTCGCCTGCACGATCACGATGCGCGGCACTTTTTCGATGAAGCCGTGCGTCTTCAATTCCATCAAGGCTTTACCAAAGGCCGATGAGTTTCCGAGATTGCCTCCGGGCACAACCAGGTAATCCGGAACGCGCCACTCGAGTTGCTCGAAGAGTTCGAACATGGCGGTCTTTTGGCCCTCGATGCGAAACGGGTTGATCGAATTCAGGAAATAGAGATTTGGGTCTGCCTTCTCAAGCAGGATGTTCAGCGCGTCATCGAAGCTGCCTTCGATCTCGACCAATTCCGCGCCAAAATCGAGCGCTTGCGCGAGCTTGTTCGCCGAAGCTTGACCTGCGGGAAGATAAACCCGCCCCGCCACGCCCGCGCGCGCCGCGTAGGCTGCGAGGGAAGCGGCGGTGTTTCCGGTCGACGCGCATGCCACGGCGGTTGCGCCGGTGAACTTTGCTTCCGTCATCCCGGCAGTCATCCCCAAATCTTTAAAAGAGCCAGTGGGGTTCCAACCGAGATGCTTAAACCAGAGGCGGTTTAAGCCCGCCCATTCGGCGGTTTTGTGTCCGCGCACCACTGGTACATTTCCTTCGCCTAGTGTCACGACGCCCTCGGGACCATACCCATCTGGGAGCAATTCGCGAAAGCGCCATACACCGCTCACATCGCGAGCATCATTGGACATTCGCCGCTCGAGCCAAAGCCGTTTGAGTTCTCGAACGTCAGCTTTAGGCGCTTCTATTGCGACCTCGAGTAGATTTCCGCACGTTGGGCAAGCCAAAGCGCGGTCGTGCAGGTCCAGGGTCGTTCCGCAGCGATTAACACTGCACCGAAGATGGGTCATGTGCTACGCATTAACGTAGCATCCGGTCAGGAGCGGGCCGCTTGTTCGATAGCCTTCCACTCTTCCGGCTTAAGCCGTATGTGGGCGGAGCCCACGTTCTCTTCCAAATGTTCGAGCGACGAGGTGCCGGGAATCGGCAGCATCACCGGTGAGCGATGCAGAAGCCAGGCGAGCGAAAGTTGAGCCATCGTGACATGATGCCGTTTTGCCGCCTCGTCGAGCGGTCCGCCGCTCTCCGCCAGCTTTCCGGCCGCCACCGGAAACCATGGGATGAAGCCCAACTTTTCACGCTCGCAATAAGCTAAAGCCGCTTCGGTATCGGCGCTGCGGTCCGCCAGATTGTATTTGTTCTGGACGCTTACAATACGCACTGTCTTCTGCGCACGCTCAATTTCTTTCTGCGTTACTTCGGACAGGCCGATGTGCCGGATCTTGCCTGCTTTTTGCAGATCGGCAAGCGCGCCCAGCGACTCTTCCGCTGGCACCTTTGGGTCAATACGATGTAACTGGTAGAGATCGATACGCTCGAGCCGCAGCCGCCGCAGGCTCATCTCGACACATTGCCGCAAATACTCGGGCCGGCCCACGGGCGCCCATTGATTGGGGCCTTGCCGCGTGAGACCTCCTTTTGTCGCAATCACCAGATCCTTGGGATACGGATGGAGCGCTTCGGCGATTAGACGTTCGCTTACTTCCGGACCATACGAATCGGCCGTGTCGATTAAGTTCACGCCGATGTCGGGCAGCCTGCGGAGCACTTTGATGGATTCTTCCGGATTTCTCGGTTCACCCCAGACGCCTTGTCCGGTAATCCGCATGGCTCCGAAGCCCAGGCGGTGTACGGTGAGATCGCCGCCCAGTTCAAAGACGCCGCTCGCCTTCGCATCGATAGTTGCTGTGCTCATACGAAGCTGATTCAAGCTTGGACCGATACGTTTCGGAAGTTTCGAATATGAATTATTTGGGCGCCGTCCGCTCGTACAAAGCGTCGACGTCGCGTTTCAGTTGTGTCATGCAGTCGTTGTCGAGGTAGACCATATGGCCGGCCGCGAATTGATCGCGCACGATATTCTTGTGCGCCGCGGGGGTCAGACCCATGTGGTTGAACGTATATTCTGCCGCAAAGTATGGCGTGGCGGCATCGTACAATCCTTCCGCGACAAAGACGTGTAAGTAGGGATTTTTTGTGAAGGCCTCGCGCAGCCCCTGGCTTGTATCGGCGAAACCGGACCACCCGGTGACCCCGTAGTCCCATCTCCCGATGCCACCGCCCAGTACGTAATATTGCGAGTCACTCTGGTAGCCGAGTTCTTGTTTGACGTAATCGCCGAAGACCGCTGTGTATGGAGGGCGAATCCCCGCCGCCGTCGGATCGTACTCGGGGGATTGCTCCGTACCCTCATTCACGCCCGTGAAGCGCGCGTCCAATCGTCCGACGGTCTTCCCTTCATCGCGCAGCAGTTCCGCGTCGAAGTGATCGAGATCCACTCGCAAATTATTTCTTTCGATAAATTGCTTGCTCAGCCCCGTGTAGCGGGCCAGATGATCAATCACCGATTGTTTCGCGGAGCCGCTCAAGCCATCGCCCTGCTGAAGCGCTTCGAGATACTCGGTGGTCGCCCATTTTTCCACTTCGCTGCGCAGGGAAGTCAAATTTTTCTCGAGTTCCGGAGCTAGTTTGTGATAGTAGGCCGCGGTCATCGCATAAGTCGGAAGATACAGCACGAAAGGAACATCGTTGCCGGTAGCGAAACTGATTGTCTGGAAGTTCAGCACGGTTGAAATGAGTACAATGCCGTTCAGCGCCACGCCGTGATCGGCCAAATAGTTCGATAGCCCGGCGGCGCGCGTGGTTCCATAGCTCTCGCCGGCCAGATAGATGGGAGAAGTCCAGCGCGAGTTCTGCTGCAGGTACAGACGGACGAATTCGCCAAAGGACGCGATATCGCCCTTTCACGGTCCAGAATTTCTTGCCAAGCTCGGGCGTTGTGGCGCGGCTGAATCCCGTACCTATCGCATCCACAAACACCAGGTCGCTCTTATCTAAAATTGTGTTCTGGTTGTCTTCAATCTCGAATGGCGGGCGCGGCATGAAACCACTGGGTTGCATCTTCACGCGCTTCGGCCCGAAGCAACCCATATGCAGCCAAACGGTGGCCGCGCCTGGCCCGCCGTTAAACGCAAACGTGAGCGGGCGTTTGCCGCCGCTTGCATCGAGGGTGTACGCAACGTAGAACATTTGCGCTTCGATATGCCCCTCGTCGTTCTTGATTGCCATCCGCCCAGTGGTCGCGGTATAGGCGAGCGTCTTGCCACCAACCGTGATTTTGTGATGGGTCACCACAGGCTTTTCTTCGACCGGTTTGGCCGTTTCGGGAGCGGCGGGAGGAGGCTGCTGCGCCGAGGGCGGGGCGCTGCCGTGCGGATGCTCCTGCCCGATCGCAGTCATCGCAAACATCGCTCCCAACAAACACCATCCAAGCCTCTGCAGCACTCTGCCTCCCAAACTTCCAGGGTAGACGGTATCTTCAGGACTCCGTGTGATACTGTGAACCCCGAAGGCCTTTTCCATGCGACCATTCGGAATTTCGCTGATCTTTCTCTCCCTGACTCTCATGCCTGCTAGCGCCGCCGATTCTTCTTATAAGCCAACTTCCTCCGGTACTTTGCTCGTCGCGAACAAGGGAGCTCATTCGCTCGGCATCATCGATCCTGTCGCCGGCAAACAGCTTGCCGAAGTGCCCGAAGGCGGCATAACCGGGCATGAAGTGGTCGCATCGCCCGATGGCAAGGTGGCCTATGTTCCGATTTATGGAAATTCGGGCGTTGGAAAGCCGGGCACGGACGGGACCCATATCGTGGTGATCGATATTCCTTCCCGCAAAGTAATCGGCAATATTGATTTCGGACACGGCGTGCGTCCGCATTGCCCCGTGTTCGATCGCACACGTGGACTGCTGTATGTCACGACCGAACTGGATCAGACCATCAGTATTATCGATCCGAAAACGCTCAAGATTATCGGTACCGTGCCGACTGGCCAGCCTGAATCGCACATGTTCGCGATGTCGAGCGACGGACACCGTGGATACACCGCCAACGTTGGCCCGGGCACCGTCTCAGTTCTCGACCTCGATGCCAGAAAGACGCTCAAAATCATTCCAATCTCGAAAGAGACGCAGCGCATTTCGGTTTCGCCCGACAACAGCATGATCTTTACGTCCGATCAAACCAAGCCGCAGCTCGCAGTTATCGATGCAGCCACGGACAAGATCAAAGCCTGGGTGCCGCTGCCCGGCTTAGGCTATGGAACCGCTTCTACCAAGGATGGCCGCTGGCTGGTGGTGGCCGTGCCCCCGGCAAATAAGGTTGCGGTTGTCGATCTGAAAACGCTCAAAGTAGCGCATGTGATCGACGTGCCTGCCGCTCCGCAGGAAGTTCTGGTGCGTCCCGGACGATCAGGTTGCTTATGTTTCTTGCGATAAGAGCCACCAGGTCGCCGCCGTCAACCTGTCCGATTGGAGCGTTAACCTGATTGACGCGGGTAAAGGGACCGACGGTCTGGCCTGGGCTGCGTCACGTTAATTCTGCAAGAATAGCCGGCAGATTTTGCGAAAAGGCGGAGCGCGCCATCACGCGATCGCAACCGCTCTCCCGCGCCGCCTGTATCAGATCAGTCTGCACGTGGGATACGAAACCGAGTAACTGGATCTTTGCCGTCGTCTCGTCTTGCTTTAGCTTGCGGATTAGCTCGACCGGTTCGACAGCCGCGTAATTCAGGTCCAACACAACGAGCGTGGGATTTTCCCGTGCCTGCGCGATGGCGTTCTCTTGTGAACTAACAAACACAGCGTCTACTCCCGCGCGCTTGGCGGCATCCTGGATCTTCACCGTGAACATCAGATCGCTTACTACCGCAACTACTTTCTTCTTCTGCAAGAGCCGATTTTAACCCGACCGTTTTTTGCGGGCTTTATCATCAAAGAGATCATGAGCGTCGTCGTTCAACCCCTGCCCGAGGTAAATCCTCTCCAGGATCCGCTGCGCTTTTCCCGGCGCGTGCCGCCCTGCGCCATCGTTATATTTGGCGCGAGCGGGGATCTTTCGAAGAGAAAACTGCTACCGTCTCTATATCGCCTCTTCTACGAGCGCCGCATTTCGCCGAGCTTCGCCGTGATCGGCAGCTCGCGCACAGCGATGTCCGACGACGAGTTTCGCCAACGGATGGCCGAATCCGTTTCGAAATTTCTGGAAGATGCGCCGTTCGATAAGGAGGTTTGGAATTCTTTCGCACAATGCCTTTTCTATGTGCCGGGAGATCTCACGATTCCCGGTTCTTACGACAATCTGCGCAACAAACTGGACGAAGTAGAGAAATCGCATTCGACGGGCGGCAACGTTCTTTTCTACCTTTCCACCCAGCCGAGTCATTATGCCGACGCCATTCTGGAGTTGGGCGCTCACAATCTGAACAAAGGCAACGGCTGGCGGCGCGTCATCATCGAAAAGCCCTTCGGCCACAATCTGTCGAGCGCCCGCAAATTGAACGACGAGATTCACAAAGTCTTTCTCGAATCCGACGTTTACCGCATCGATCATTATCTCGGCAAGGAAACTGTCCAGAACATACTGGCCTTTCGTTTTGGCAACGGCATTTTCGAGCCGCTATGGAATCGCCGCTACGTGGACAACGTGCAGATCACGGCCGCCGAATCGATCGGCGTCGAAGGGCGCGGCGGCTACTACCAGGAAGCCGGCGCCTTGCGCGACATGATCCAAAACCATCTGAGCCAGGTGATGGCTACGGTGGCAATGGAACCGCCCACGGTTTTCGATTCGACCAATGTGCGCGATGAACGGGCGAAACTCTTGCGGGCCGTGCGCGTCGTCAAGCCGGATGATGTCGAAAAATATGCCGTCGCGGGGCAGTACGGACCCGCGAAGGTAGGAGGCGAAGATCTGCCCGGCTTCCGCCAGGAGCCGAGCGTCGATCCGCAAGCGCAAACGGACACTTATGCGGCCGTCACGTTTTTCATCGACAACTGGCGCTGGGCGGACGTTCCCTTCTATATTCGAACCGGCAAGCGGCTGCCCAAGCGCGTGACCGATATCGCCATCCAATTCAAAGCTCCGCCGCTGGGCCTTTTTACGCAGGAAACAAAAGGCGGGTTACGGGCTGCCAGGCCAAATCTGCTGGTTCTTCGGATCCAACCCGAGGAGGGCATTTCGCTGCGGTTCCTTTCAAAAAGCCCCGGCAGCGGGATGCGCGTGCGTCCGGTCTCGATGGACTTTAATTACGGATCGAGTTTCGGCGAGCGTACGCCCACCGCGTACGAGACTTTGCTGGTGGACGCCATGTCGGGCGACCCAACGCTATACACTCGGCAGGACATGGTGGAAGCGAGCTGGCAGATCGTCCAGCCGATTCTCGACGTTTGGGCCAATACAAAATTCGATTTCCCCAATTATGCTGCCGGTACCTGGGGGCCGAAAGCATCGGATGAAATGCTCGCCCGGCAGGGTCATGTGTGGAGGATTCCATGAGCAGCGCTGTAATTTTTCCGGCTCAGCCGGAGAACATATTGAAGGGCCTGGGCAAACTGTGGACGTCGCTGGGCCAGGAGGAAAAGCAGCAAGGCAAGCCCACCGTGCTGCGGGCTTGCGCCATGACGCTCATCGTGGCGACGGATGAGCCCGACTCCGGATTTGCCGCTTCGCAAACCATTTCGGAGCTGATGCACGCGCATCCGGCTCGGGGCATCGTGCTCGCCGTTTCCCAGGACGCGGAGAAAAGCTTACAAGCGCGCGTTCTGGCGCAATGCTGGAAACCCTTTGGCAAAGCGCAGCAAATCTGCTGCGAACAGATCGAGATCACGGCTCGTCCGCAGAGTTGGCCCCATGTTGGACCTACTTTGGTTGGACTGACGGTTGCCGATCTACCGATCATCTTCTGGTGCCGGCACCAAGGCGCGTTGAGCGAAGGGGCGACCAGCGATGAACAAGCGGGTCTCGAAGCGGTCACCGATCTGGCAACAAAGGTGGTAATCGATACGCGCGGCATGCCGGCTGCCGATGCCACTTCTCTGCTCGAGCGGTGGCAGGCGCGCGGCCGCGTGGTCGCCGATCTCGAATGGACTCGCCTGACTCCCTGGCGGGAGCCGCTCGCCCATGTCTTTGACGTGTGCGATATCAGGCTCGCCGATTTCCATTCGATCGACATCGAGCACACCGACGATCGACCTAGCATGGCGGCCTTTTATCTGGCCGGCTGGCTGTCCCTGTATGGCGCGAAAGTCTCTTTTCGGTGCGCGGCGGGTTACCTGCCTGGTGTGCATCGCGTGACACTGCGCTCGGATTCGAAGACCATCGATTTCGCTCGTACCGGGCCGGATTCCGCCGTTCTGCATACCGCGGGTGGCCGCGAGTGTACCTATAATTTCGGGGAGCCCGCGGTGACCGCATTGATGACGGAAGAACTGGCGTTGATGGGCGTAGACCCGGCCTTTAACGCGGCGTTTGCGCGAGTGCGCGGGTTGCTCTCCGATAAATCATGAGCCAAATGTCTTCTCCACAACTTGCGCATTCTCGCCAATGCGCAAGAGACCGCCGATGCATGCGCCGCGCACATCCTCGGCATTCTGTCGAGGGCTTTGGCGACGCAGGCTCAGGCGACGATTGCAATCTCGGGCGGAAGCTCTCCCAAACTTCTTTTCGCCACGCTCGCGAAAGCCTCGATCGACTGGTCGAAAGTCCATTTCTTTTGGGTAGACGAGCGTTGCGTTCCGCCCACGGACTCACAGAGCAACTTCAAACTTGCCGATGACGCGTTGTTCACTCCGGCACGAGTGCCTGCGGGCAGCATTCATCGAATCTATGGCGAGTTGCCTCCGGAAGCCGCCGCAACGCGCTACAACAATGACATTCAGGCAGTTCTTTTCGCTAGCAGACGGCCGGCTCCCTGCGTTCGACGTGCTCCATCGCGGAATGGGTCCCGATGCGCATACGGCGAGTCTGTTCCCGGGGAACCGCTCATTCAGGATCGAACCGGCGTTGCCGCGAAGGTGTGGGTGGAGAAGATGCGTATGGATCGCATCACGTTGCTCCCGGGCGTTTTGCTGGCCGCTAAGAATACCGTTCTACAGGTCTCAGGCGAGGAGAAAGCGGACGCGCTCGAGCATGTCCTGCGTGGCCCCGAGGATTGGATGCAGTATCCCTGCCAAATCGCGAGCCGCGACGAAAGAGCAACCTGGTTTCTCGATCGAGCCGCCGCACAAAAATTTGTAGTGCGCATTCTGCTCTTTTTTGCTCGTCTCTACTCGCCGTTGCGTTTGGACAATCCACCAATCACGAAGCCTTCAATCGCCTGATCTTCACGGGCGATGTCATGCTCTCGCGCGGGGTGCGCCGAGAGATCCTGGCGGCTCGCGATGTGGCGCTGCCGTTTCGCAAAATGGCGCCGATGCTTGCGGCGTCCGACATTGCGTTCGTCAATCTGGAGTCGCCGTTTTCGGATCAAGGTCCCTATCGCGAAGGCGGTCTGGTCTTTCATGCCGCGCCCGCTATGATCGCGGGACTGAAACTTGCCGGGATAGCGATTGCGTCCACGGCCAACAATCACTCGCGCGATTGCGCATCGCATGGGGTCCAATTTACAGTGGCATGGCTTCGCGCTCACGGCATCGAGCCGGTTGGCAGCGGCGAATCGGAAGCCGCCGCGCACAAAGGCATCGTGCTTATGCGGCATGGCGTCCGCTTTGGATTTCTCGGCTACACCTACGATCAGAACAACGGCAATTGGAAGGATACCGATCCGCGCATCGCCCTGGCCGATCCGAAAATCGTCTGCCGCGACGTGAGCGAAATCCGCAAGCGCGCCGATGTCGTGATCGTATCGATGCACCACGGTATAGAGTACACGCTCAAGCCGACCGCAGCTCAAGTCGCCTTCGCGCATGCCGCCATCGACGCCGGAGCCACGCTCGTCATCGGCCATCATCCGCACGTCGTGCAGCCGAGCGAACACTACCGCGACGGCCTGATTTTCTATTCGCTCGGCAATTTCATTTTCGATCAATATCAGCGCGTCGAAACGCAGCACGGCGAAGTTGTCCAGATTTCTTTCATAGGCCGGAACATTCTCGCGACGCACGTGATGCCGGTCAAGATTACGCCCACCGGTCCCGAACTCGAATAGCCTCAGCCACCGCGTTGGCCGTTCCACGTGCCCGCCGAATTTGTAGCGCATGGCAGATAGAACCTTTTCGGCAAACGTGTGCTCGCGGCGCGATCGGAAGCGTGTGAAAAGCGCCGAAGCCAGCACCTCCACCGGTATGGCTTCTTCGATGGCCGCGTTAATCGTCCAGCGGCCTTCGCCCGAATCTTCCACAAAACCACTGAAGTTCGAAAGATCGGGATTTTCAGCCAGCGCCATGGCGGTCAGATCCAGCAGCCAGGACCCGATCACGCTGCCGCGGCGCCACAGTTCAGCGATATCGGCCACATTGAGATCGAACTGTTCGTTTTCCGTCAAATCTTTCGAGTTCTTGTGCTCCAGAATGTCGAAACCCTCGGCGTATGCCTGCATTACGCCGTATTCGATGCCGTTGTGGATCATCTTGACGAAATGGCCGCTGCCCGGCGGCCCCGTGCGCAAATAGCCTTGTTCCGAAGTTCCGCCCAGGTTTTCCCGGCCAGGCGTGCGTTCGATATTTCCGATTCCCGGAGCCAGAGTTTTGAAAATCGGTTCGAGTTGCCGGAAGGCTTCTTCCTCGCCGCCGACCATCAGGCAATAGCCACGCTCCACGCCCCATACGCCGCCGCTGGTCCCGGCATCCAGGTATTGAATGCCTTTTTTCTTAAACTCGGCGGCGCGGCGAATGTCGTCCTTGTAAAAACTGTTTCCGCCGTCAATGATGCTGTCCCCTTTTTCCATCGCCGCTGCTAAGGTCTGGACCGTGGCTTCGGTCGCCTTTCCCGCTGGGACCATCACCCAAACGGCGCGCGGTTTGGTGAGTTGCTTTACCAAATCTTCGAGCGAATTCGCGCCCGCGGCGCCCTCGGCCACCAGCTTTTTAACATTTTCCGGATTCAGGTCGAATACGATGCATGTGTGGCCGCCTTTTTGCAGTCTCCGCACCATGTTCGCTCCCATACGTCCCAGACCGACCAGACCAAGTTGCATTGTTTCTCCGAAGAAATGAGATCCAATTCTGCCCGACGCGTTTCATATCGCCTTCTCGCCGCATGTTTTGCCGCGGCGCTGGCGTCCGTAAGCTGTAATCGGCAGCACGTCACCACGGTTGCGGTGATTCCCAAGGCGAGCGCCGACATTTTTTGGCAAAGCGTACATGCCGGAGCCGTCAAGAGCGCCTGGAGGCACAACGTCAAGATTGTTTGGGATGGTCCGGCGAACGAAACCGACATCGCGACCGAAATGCAAATTATGGAAACCATGATCAATCGCCATGTCGATGCGATTGCGCTCGCGCCTTCGGACCGCTCCGCCTTCAAGATTGTCGTGGATCGCGCTCATGGTGCCGGCATCCCCGTTGTGATTTACGACTCCGGGATAGACACGGACAAATACGCTACCTTTGTCGCAACCGACAATTATTTAGGCGGTCAAATGGGGGCCGACCGGCTCGGACAGATACTGCACGGGAAAGGCAAAATCGTGATGGTGAAGACTACGCCGGGCGGCGCGTCGACAACCGCCAGGGAAGACGGGTTTCGAGACGAGCTCAAAGCGAAATTTCCGGATATCAAAATTCTGGACGAGCGCTTTGGCATGGCCAGCATTGCGCAGTCGCTCACGGTCACCGAAAACATGCTGACCGCTCATCCCGATCTGGATGGAATGTTCTCCTCAAACGAATCCGGCTCGGAAGGCGCCGCGCGCGCGCTCAAAGGGCGGCGCAGCAAGATTAAATTGGTCGGTTTTGATTCCAGTCCGGCTTTGATCGACGATCTCAAGGCCGGATGGATCAATACGCTGATCATTCAAGACCCGTTTCGGATGGGCGAGACCGCGTTCGATCAAGCCATGAAAGCTATTCGGGGAGAGAAAATTCCTAAGAAGATGTTTCTCCCCCCGCGCTCGGTTAATCTAGAGAATCTCAACGCCCCCGACATCGACGCGCAGCTACATCCGGACTTGAAAAAGTATTTGGGTTCGTCGGGCTTCTAGTGGCGATACGAAGCCGTCAGAGAGTCGCCCGCCTGGGGCGCCACGGTCGTATTCGCAAACGTCACGGTTGCCCCGCTTAGCGCGTAATCAGCGCCTTGCGTCAGCAGCACGCCGTTCTTGAACAGCGTCAGGCTTGCCGCGGGACTAGGCGTTGCCGCTAATGTAAACGTCAAGTTCGTTCCATTGATGGTTCCGCTCGGCAGTTCCGCATCGTTGAAACTCGAAGCGTTTCCCGTACCGGGCGTGCGATAGTAGGCGCGCACGTAGTCAGCGGCCTGCGGCACGCTGGCCGCGGCGAACGTAATCGCGCTGCCGGATAACGTGAAGTCGATGTTGACTCGCTGCAGGATGCCGTTGCGGAACAACGTCAAGCTCGTTGTGGGAGCCGGAGGATTGGCCAGCGTGAACGCCGTGTTCGTGCCGTTCATCGCGCCCGCGGGAGTCTCCGCGTCGACGAAGACCGCATTCGATCCACTAGCACTGAGGGTATTCACAGTGGCCGTAAGCCCGGTCAGTGAATTCCCGAGATTCGTTAGCGGATGTATTCAGGCCCCCCACCGAGGTATTCAGACTGGTCAACGACGTAGTCTGTCCGCTGACCGTGGACGTCAGGGTGCTGAGATTGCTAGTGAGGGTCGAAATAGAGCTCGTATGCCCGCTCACCGTGGAACTCAAACCGCTCACGGTTGAGGAAAGGCCCGTTAACGTCGTGCCATTTGTAGTCACCGTAGAACTCAATGCGGCGAGAGTCGAATTGAGCCCGCTTACAGTCGTTCCCTGGCTAGTAACGGTTGCGCTCAGGTTATTGAGCGTTGTCTGCAGACCCGTGATTGAACCCGTCGATGCCACTGTTGTGGCAAGGTCGTTCACCTGCGAGGTCAGCGAGCTCACCGAGCCGTTGATCGAGCTCAAGTCCGCGCTGAGATTTGTGACCTGGCTGATGGCAATCGGCAGCGTCGCGTATTGCACGCTGGGGCCGGAACCGGAACCGCCGCCGCTTGTGCTCGACACGCGAACCTGGCTCACCGTCAGCGGCGTGGAGCTAGGTGGAACCTGCCATGTTTCGTTATAGGTCACAAGCCCGTTGCTGCTGCTATACGCGACTTGATAATAGGTGCCGGCTGCGGCGGTTGTTGTCGGCGCCAGAAACACAGAAAGCGCCCCATTGAAGACCCGCGCGGAAACGCTGACCTTGGACACCGAGCCGCCGCCTATTCCGGAGAAGCCGTTCCAGGTGATCACAACCGTGCCATTGAACGTCGAGCCATCCGGGTTATGGATAGTATCCAGAATCTGAGTCAGGGTGGATTGCGCGAATGCGCTGTAAACAAATAGGGTGGTAAAGAGAATTGTCGCCAAAAGTCGGCGGCGTAGATTAACCATGTTGCCTCACGTCCGAAATCGTCGTTTTCCTAACGAGCGACTTCAGTCAATCACGCAAACTTGCGCCATCACTGCGCCGGGAGCGCCATCCGGAGGCGTTTAGAGGACGCTAAATTTTTGATTGCGTGGAGCTTATAAGAAATCGGAAAAATCTTGGGACTGGTGTGACTGGCGCGGGATGCAGGGTTACCCCTTGACCATGTCGATAATGCTTCCGTATGTGAAACCTCGAAACAGAGTGGGAAGCGTTAGCGACCTCGATTTGATTCCGTTCCATCCTGAGGGCGCTCACGCTTCCAGCTCGGTTTCAGGTCTTGTCGTAAGGGCGGACAGAAAAAATTTCAGCCCTAAATACCGCTACGTTTTTCGAGGAGCGGCGGGCTAAGGGCGATCGCCAAGCGTTTCGCCGAATTCTGAACCGCAAGGGCGGAGAACCACCTCGCGCGGACGATGCGCTCTGACCGGAATCACTGGAATTTCGGAGCGCGCTCGATCCGTTCCGCGCCCAGGTACGGCTGCAGGGCTTTCGGCACGAGCACGCTGCCGTCCGCCTGCTGAAAATTCTCGACGATCGCGACCCAGGTCCGCCCCACCGCCAGGCCGCTGCCGTTCAGGGTGTGGGCGAAATCGGACTTGCCCTTGCCGCTCTTCATGCGAATCTGCGCGCGCCGCGCTTGAAACGCTTCGAAATTGGAGCAGGAGGAAATTTCCTTATAAGCTTGCTGCCCGGGCAGCCAGACTTCGATATCGTATGTTTTTGCGGCGCTGAAGCCGAGATCCCCGGTACACAAGGCCACTGTCCGGTACGGCAGCTCGAGCCGCTCGAGCACGTCCTCCGCATCGCGCGTCAGCTTTTCGAGCTCTTCATAGCTTTGCCCGGGCGGCGTGAATTTGACGAGCTCCACTTTCTGAAACTGGTGTTGGCGAATGATGCCGCGCACGTCGCGGCCGTACGATCCCGCCTCGCTTCGAAAACATGGCGTGTAGGCGCACAGCCGGATCGGTAGCTCGTCTTCGTTGAGCGTCTCGTCCCGGAAAAGATTCGTCACCGGAACTTCCGCCGTCGGAGTGAGCCATAAATCATGCCCTTCACAGTGGAACAAATCTTCGGCGAACTTCGGCAGTTGGCCCGTGCCATACAGGCTCGCCGAGTTGATCAGAAACGGCGGCAGCACCTCGTGATAGCCGTGCTCTTTGGTATGGAGATCGAGCATGAATTGCACGAGCGCGCGCTCGAGCTTCGCGCCCTGGCCCCAGTACACCGCAAAGCGCGCTCCCGCAACCTTGGCAGCGCGCTCCAGATCCAAAATTCCCAATTCCGGGCCCAGGTCCCAATGCGCTTTGGGCGCGAACTCAAACTGGCGCGGCGCGCCCCAGCGCCGCACTTCGACATTGTCGTGCTCGCTTTTGCCAACCGGCACGCTTTCGTGCGGAAGATTCGGTACGCGCGCCAGAACGTCGCGGAATTCGGCATCGACCTTGTTTGCTTCGGCATCGAGTTCCGCAATGCGTTCTCCCATAGCTCGGACCGCTTGTTGGCGTTCGGCCGTATCTGCCCCGGCTTTCCGCAGCTTGCCGATCTCCGCGGTCGCCTGATTGCGCTCTGCCTTCAGTTGCTCGCTTTCGGTAACGCACTGCCGGCGCCGCCGGTCGAGCTCCTGGAACGCTTCGATATCCAGCGTAAATCCGCGCGCCTCGAGCCGGCTCCGTATCGCTTCCAGGTTGTTCCGGAAGAAGCTAAGATCGTGCATTCCGTTTAGGAGCGCTTGTCCAGCCGGTATCCAGGGCCGCCCGTCCGCTTCGCCTGTGTAGTCGGCTCTTGGCCGGATCAGGCGGTTGTTGCGGTACTGCTCCAGAATATGCGCCGTCCAGCCGGACATGCGGCTTACGGCGAAGATGGGAGTAAACAAATCCACTGGTATGCCGAGTGAATAGTACGTCGACGCCGAATAGAAATCTACGTTCGCGTTCAGCTTTTTGAGGTCCTGCACGGTCTGCTCCACGCGCGTCGGACTTCTCATAGAGATCGCCGTGGCCGGTTCGCTTCGCCAGTTCCTCGCTCATTTTCTTCAGATGAATGGCGCGCGGATCCACCGTGTGATACACCCTGTGTCCGAAACCTGGAATTTTGATTTTGTTGTCCAGGTCGTTCTTTACTTTGCCCACTGCGTCCTCGCTGGAATTCGTCTTGAGCAGCATCTGGATCACGGCCTCGTTTGCGCCGCCGTGCAGCGGCCCTTTCAACGCGCCGATAGCGGAAGTGACCGCCGAATAGATGTCCGAAAGCGTCGCCGCTGTCACGCGCGCGGCAAACGTGGATGCGTTCAGCTCGTGATCCGCGTGCAGAATCAGAGCTACGTCGAACACGCGCTCCATTACGTCGTCCGGCTTCTTGCCAGTCAGCGTGTAGAGAAAGTTAGCGGCATAGCCGAGCGCGGGATCGCCCGCAATCACTTCTTTCCCATTGCGGAGCCGGTCAAACGACGTCACGATGGTCGCCACGCGCGCCATCAGCCTGCTGGCCTTTCTGCGTATTCGCCTCGATCGACATGTCGCCGGCCGATGGATCGTACAGGCTGAGCATCGAGATCGCGGTGCGCAGCACGTCCATGGCGGAAGCGCCTTTGGGAGCGCTTCTTCAAAAAAGCTGTGACCTCGGCCGGCAGCTCCCGCTCCGCTATCAACGACGTCTTGAGCGTCTGCAGTTCTTTTAGAAGCGGCAATTTACCGTTCCAAAGCAGGTAGATGACTTCCTCGAAGGAAGCATGATCGGCCAGCGTGTGAATGTTGTAGCCCGAGTAGCTCAGTATTCCTTTATCTCCGTCGATGTAGCAGATTTTGGATGAGGTGGCAACCACGCCCTCCAGCCCTGCTCCTGAGCTCGCCATGAAAGTTTTTTATGTCTCCCGCTTTGATTCTATATGGCGCGCCGGTGTGAACTTGCCGCGATGGTGCTTTCCTATAAGGCGGCGCGCGATAATGTGCACTTGGTGACGACATCGTCTCAATCCGCGCTTTCCGCCGCTGGCGACTCGCTGCCCGACGGGCTCGATCGCGACCGGCTGATCCATGCCTTTCGGCTCATGTATCTATCGCGCTGCCTGGACGATCGCGAAGTGCTGCTGAAGAGCCAGAACCGGATTTTCTTCCAAGTCAGCGGCGCGGGCCATGAAGCCGTCCAAGTGGCGGCTGGACTGGCGCTGCGCGCGGGACAGGATTGGGTGGTTCCGTACTATCGCGATCGCGCGCTGGTTCTCGCTCTTGGGCGGGACGGCGGAAAGCATGCTGCTGCAGGCGGTGGGCGCGGCGCGCGACCCGAATTCCGGCGGGCGCCAGATGCCTTCGCATTGGTCCTCGCCAGAGCTGCATATTCTTACCGGCTCGTCTCCGACGGGAACCCAGTTTCTGCATGGCGCTGGCTGCGCGCACGCGAAGACGCTATCTGCATCCCGATTCCGATGAAGTGACGCTGGTTTCGTTCCGGAGAAGGCGCGACCAGCGAGGGCGAATTCTGGGAGTGCATGAACAGCGCCTGTCTCGACCGGCTGCCCTTGATTTTCTTGATCGAAGACAACGGCTACGCTATTTCGGTGCCGGTGGAGCGGCAGACGGCGGGCGGCAATATCGCGCGGCTGCTCGAAGGTTTTCCCGGTCTGCTGCGCCTCGAAGTGGACGGAACGGATTTTGTCGAGTCGTACCGGATGCTGAGCCGCGCTATTGCGCATTGCCGCGTCGGGCAACGGTCCGGCGCTGGTGCATGCCTCTGTGATCCGGCCGTATTCGCATTCGCTACTCCGATGACGAGCGGTTCTATAAGAGTCACGATCGAGCGCGAGCAGGAAGCCGCTCGCGATCCGCTGAAAACCTTTCCGGAGTTCCTCGTTCGCGCGGGGCTGCTCGATCGCGCCGCTCTCAAGGCCATCACGCGCGAGATCGATCTGGAAGTGCAGGAGATCGCGCAACGGGTTCTACGCGAGGAGCCGCCCGCCTCGGAATCGGTTTTCCAGTTCCTTTATTCCGATACGGTCGATCCGTGTTCGCCGGCATTCGCCGCCGAACCGCGCTTCGAAGGCGAGCCGCGCACCATGGTGGATTCCATCAATCGCACGCTGGCGGAAGAGATGCGCCGCAATCCGAACATGATCGTGTTCGGCCAGGATGTCGCCGATTGCAGCCGTGAGCAGTATCTTGCCCAAAGTGAAGGGCAAAGGCGGCGTGTTCAAAGCCACCGCCGGGCTGCAGCGCGAGTTCGGGAGCAAGCGTTGTTTCAATTCGCCGATCGCCGAAGCAGGCATCGTCGGCCGCGCGCTAGGCATGGCTGTGCGCGGGCTGAAGCCGGTGGTCGAAATCCAATTCTTCGATTACATTTGGCCGGCCATGATGCAAATCCGCAGCGAGCTGGCGAATCTCCGCTGGCGCTCGAGCAACGGATTTTCCTGTCCGGTGGTGATTCGCGTGCCCATCGGCGGCTATTTGACCGGCGGCGCGATCTATCACAGCCAGTGCGGAGAAGTAACGTTTACGCACATACCGGGTCTGCGCGTGGTGTTTCCATCCAACGCTCTCGATGCGTGCGGTCTTCTGCGCACTGCGATCCGCTGCGACGATCCGGTGCTGTTTCTCGAGCACAAAAAGCTCTACCGCGAAATCTACAATCGCGAGCCGCATCCCGGCCCCGAGTACACCATTCCGTTCGGCAATGCCAAGATCGTGAAGCCCGGAGCGAATCTCACCATCGTGACTTATGGCGCATTGGTGCAGAAGTCGCTGCAGGCGGCGCTTCAAATCGAGCAACGGCGTCCTGGTGTCTCCGTCGAAATTCTCGATTTGCGAACTCTAGCGCCGTACGATTGGGACTGCGATTCAGACATCCGTCAAGAAGACCAGCCGCTTGCTGATCGCGCATGAAGACACGCTTGCCTGGGGCTATGGCGCGGAGATCGCGGCGCGCATCGCCAACGAGTTGTTTACGGATCTCGATGCGCCCGTCGGCCGAGTCGCCGCGCTCGATACCTGGGTCGCCTACAACCCGCAACTCGAAGATGAGATTCTGCCGCAAGTGCGCGATATTACGCGCGAGGCCGAGCGTCTGCTGGCGTTTTAGCAAGACACGCATGGTAGCCACGGAATAATATCTCCCGGTCGCCGTCTTCCCAGAATTCGTCGAGGGTCTTGGCGCACCAGAATCGGATCTCTTCACGCGCCACGCCGTTGCGCATCGCAAAGGCGACATTCGTCTCGGTCAGCATGTATTCCAGGTAGAATTCTCGCGCGAGCGGTATTGCGATTTCGAAATGTTGTTGACGCTCTAGGTGAAATCCGGCGGCGAGATTGCTCAGTATTCCAGGATTCAACTCTCGTCCTTCGTGCGGCGGCCATGGATAGCGCCTGACGAATGTTCGGAACCAGTCGTCCAGTGCGCGCGAATCGCGAAAGCTCCGTCCCGGCTCGAAATCGTAGACGATCAGCAAGCCGCTGGCACGCAGGACGCGAGCGGCTTCGCCGAAGAACAGTTCCAGATCGGCATAGTTCAATGATCCGGCCGCTGTAATCAGATCGATCGAATCGGTGCGCACGGGAATGGCTTCCGCCGCGCCGGCCAAATAACCCGGACTCTTCGGCAGCATGCCGGCCGCAGGTTCCATTCCGATCGCGAAATCGGCAAATCCCGCGAGCGCTTGCGTAGATACACCCGCTCCGCAGCCCACGTCCAGCGCTCTATGAAATACTGTTCCCGGCGCGAAAGCACGCTCTAAAATCTTTCGATGCACCGGTGGCCGGAAGCGGGCGTAGCCGGCGGCCATCCCGGCCTGCTCGAATGAACTAATCATCCGATCCTTCAATCGACTCCTGTGCAGCTATTTCGGATGCGGAATGATCGAGATGATTACGTATTCGTCGCCTTCGATTTGGAAATAAAAACGCCAGCCAAGCGATACTCTGCCTTGCCATAAATCTAGATGCTCGTCATACTTTTTTGCACGGAGTGATGGATGTCGTAGGTCGGCCAAAAGGAAACGAAGCTGTTTCGCGAATGCCTTCCGGACGCTGCCTGGAAGGGCGGCATAGTCCTTGTCGGCCCGTTCCGTAAACCGCAGCTTCATTTACCGGGTTTTTTGACATGGCGTTTAGCGCGTGTCTCTAGTGCCTTAACGGCAGCTTCGGCCGACGCATAAGGGCCATGCGTTCTTCCTCTCTGTACATCCTCAAGCCCTTCTGCCAAGCGGCGATCGATCAGGCTCTTTGGCGTGAAAGTAATCTTTCCGTTTTCAACACGGGCTTCAAGGATATCCCCGATATCCACCTGAGCCTGTTCGCGGATCCGTTGCGGAATTACGATCTGAAACTTGGTCTTGACAGTTACGACTTCCATGATCTGGCCTGCTGCTTATAGTCTAACTGTTTTACAGTCTAACTCTCACCGCAGTTCCGTCGTCTACCTTTAACCCTTGCAAAACAAACGCGCTCACGATCAAAGGCAGAGTCACTAGCCAAACGACCTGCGTGTACAAATGCTGATCGGCCAAATAGCCGATCAGCGGCGAGATCGCCGCTTGCAGAATCGCAAATGCGCAGGTCAGCGCCGCGATTGCCACTCCGGAATGATTTGCACCAAAGATGTCTATGGGAAGCGCGTAAATATTCACGCTGCCGGCCAACGCAAAAAAGAAACTAGAAGAAATGAGCACAGTCGCCCAGCCCGCGCCGGTCGCCAACGGCAGCAATAGCGTGAAAAGTGAGCCGGCAGCGCTTACCCACACGGCCTTCCGGCGCGCAGCCACAGGTTCGCCTCCTTGCTTTATCCAGCGAAGCGAGAGCCAGCCGCCGAAGAATCCGCCCAGGTTCGAAATTAACGGCGGGATCCAGACATAACGCGCCGTAGCTTCCAAGCTGAGGTGATGAACGTGAGTCAAATAGAGCGTGGTCCAGTTGGACCACAAGGAATATGCTCCCATCCACAGCACGTTTGCAACTACCAGTAGAAGTAAATTGCGTTCACCTAGAAGCGCGAGCCGCGAGCGCGATGTTCGTTCCTCAACCACATACCGCGGGGAGACGCGCGCGCTTACCGCGAGCCACAGTGGTATCCACAAAAATCCAGCCAGTCCGCTCACGATAAAGGGCAGACGCCAGCCGTAAGCGCTGGCAATACCGATAGAGAGCGCGGCCAAGGGAGCGCTCAAACTCAAGCCGATTTGGTTGACGGCCGCTCCGAGCGCGCGTTCTTCCGGCTTGAGATAGACGCCATTCACCTTGCCGGTTGCCGGAATGCCCGCGGATTCGCCGATACCCAATGCGATCCGGCAGATCGTCAATCCGGCCAGGCTCCCCACCAGGCCGGTACTCGCGGCCGCCGCCGACCACCACCCGACCGCAGCGCTGATTCCTCGATTGATTCCAAAACGATCCAGCATCCAGCCTCCCGCCAGCGTGCTCGCCGCATACGCAATCGAGAAAGCGGAAAGCAGCGCTCCAAATCCCGCCATGTTGAGATGGAATTCGAGCAGGATTAAAGGAGCCAACGTGTTTAACAACGTTCGGTCCAAATAGTTCAGGGTCGAGGAAAGTACGAAGACACCCACCGCGACCCATCGAAGAGAGAAACTGGAAGGCATAAGCGCCAACGTCTATCATCATGCAGAGCACCCGCCAGAACTCGAGACGTAGCGTGTTGCGCGCCGCCGCTGGTTTGGCCGCTGGCCGCGCGATCGCCGTCGAAGACCCGCTCACCCGCAAGGAGCAGCAGGGCAGCATCACTGATGTCGGCGGCCTGCGCGTAGGACACTTTACCGAGAGCCGCCGCCCGACCGGCTGCACGGTGGTTCTGTTCGAGCGGGGCGCGGTAGCCGGTGTGGACGTCCGCGGCTCCGCGCCGGGAACTCGCGAAACCGATCTCCTCAATCCCATAAATACGGTCGCGCGCATCAATGCCCTCGTCCTCTCCGGCGGCAGCGCGTTCGGTCTCGATACGGCGAGTGGAGTCATGCGCTATCTCGACGAGTTCAAAATCGGCTACCGCGTTGGCTCCATCGTCGTCCCGATCGTTCCGGCCGCTATTCTCTTCGATCTGGGTCTAGGCGATTCAAAAATTCGTCCCGGCGAGCGGGCCGGATACGCCGCTTGCCAGGCCGCTTCGAATTCCGCGCCACGCGAAGGCAATGTGGGCGCGGGAGCCGGCGCGACGGTTGGCAAGATGTTTGGGATGAAAGCCGCCATGAAATCCGGCATTGGGACGGCCAGTCTCGCCATTGGATCTTCCGGTTTGATCGTCGGCGCGATCGTTGCCGTAAATGCAGTCGGCGACGTGCGCCACCGCGAAACCAACAGAATCCTGGCGGGCGCCCGCGCTCCGGATGGCCAAAGTTTTCTGGACACCATGGCCCAGATGCTTGCCGGAACTACCCTGGTCCAAGCGAGGCCGGGAGGCAACTCGACTATCGGAATCGTCGCGACCAACGCCGTGCTCACCAAGACGGAAGCCACGAAGGTTGCGCAGATGTCGCATGATGGCCTGGCGCGCACCATCAATCCGATTCACACAGCCTTCGACGGCGACACGATTTTCGCCGCGGCTACGGGAACTGCCGCAGCGCGCGCGGATGCCAGCACTATTGGAGCACTTGCGGCCGAAGCTATGGCGCTCGCCGTTAATCGTGCGGTCCTCACTGCCTCCGGGCTTCCCGGCTTGCCTGCGCATCGCGATCTCGCCTGGCTGAAAGAACCGCGGCCGTAGCGGCTGAGACTGTTACCAGCGAAACGTGCGTGTATGCACGCCATCGCCGTCGATCTCGATAGTTTCGTCGTGACGCCGGTCGCCATCGGAAATAGTCAAGTGATGCGCTCCGGCAGGCAAATGCAGCGTTACGGGCGTGCGGCCATACCTTTTGCCGTCCACCGCTACTTGCGATCCACTCGGCTCTGAAGATACCAGCAACACGCCTACGCTGCGGACGAGCGGCAGAAACACGTTTACATCTTCGGGCACCTGAATAATTTTTTGCGCCAAAGTGTAGCCCGTAAGCTCCGCTGTCAGGGTATGTCTGCCGCTCGCGAGCGGAATCGAGCAGGGACTCACGCAACTTTGGCGGCTGTCCACAACTACTTTGCCTCCGGGCGGATCGGTCACCAATTCCACATCGGCCATGGAAGGAGCCACGCCCCGTTTAGGTTCGCTTTCTGTCTCGGGTGGGGGCGCCTGTGGTTTCGCCACTGGCGCACTCGGCGCAGCCGCTGCGGGAGTAGGAGCCGGCGGTTGCACGGTCTGCTCTGGGGGTGGCGCCGTGAGGTCGGCCGGAGCCGGAGTGCTCTCTTTCGCCGCGGCTTTCGTCTCTTCGGGCGGCGGTGCGCTCGATCCAGCCTTTGGATCCAGCACCTGAACCGGCATGCCCGGTCCGGAATTCAGGCGAACAATAAAAATGCAGGCTGCGGCCACCGCGAAACACAGCGCGATGATCAAGCCGAATCGCTTGGCCGCCGAGTTCTCTCTTCGCAGTTGCGTGGCTTCGCTGCGTCGCGCGGTTCTTTGCCGGCCGGGCAGTTCACCGCCCGACCCGATTGGCATGCCCGCCGCTACCGCCTTGACCCGCTCTTCTCGTGCGCCCGGCGGCTCGGTGGCGATGATCGGAGCCAAGCCCCTCGGAACCGGGGCCTTCGCCTCTGGCACGACCGCAGCCGGCTTCCACTCCGGGCATTCGTTCAGCGCGAACGAGAGCGCGGCCACGAAATCGGAGCAAGAAGGAAACCGTTCTTCGGGCTCCTTGGCAAGCGCCCGCCCCATTACTCTACCCACGGTTTCATTCAATAACGGATTCACCTGTTCCACCGGCCTGGGGTTCTGTTTGCAAATGGAATAAAGAAGCGCCTGCAGATTTTCCGCCGCAAAAGGCTTCGCGCCGCACAATATTTCGTAAACCACCACCGCGAGCGAGAACTGGTCCGATTTGCCGCCCACCGTGAGCCCCTGGATTTGCTCCGGTGACATGTAATTCGGCGTGCCGATGAGCGCTCCGCTATGCGCCACCTCGCTCGAAAGAAATGTAGCCACGCCGAAATCCGCGATTTTCGCGACCTGTTCGACGCCAGGCTGCCGTCCCGAAACGATGATGTTCGCGGATTTGATATCGCGATGCACGATCCCTTTGCGGTGCGCATAGTCGAGCGCGCCGGCGATCTGCCGCAGGAATTGCAGAACCTTCTCGCGCCCGGGCAGCGTCCCGCTGTGCAGGAGTTCTTCGAGCGAGACGCCGTCTACGTACTCCATTGAGATGTACGCGAGATCGCCGCTCTCGAAGACATCGTAGATCGTGACGATGTTGGGATGCGACAGAATTCCGGCCGATTGCGCTTCGCTCAGCAGCTTGTTTCGCACGAGCCGCTGTTCTTCAGCATCGCCCACATCGGTGAGCCGGACGGATTTGAGAGCCACGGTCCTGCCGATCGCCGGATCGCTTGCCCGGTATACCACTCCGCTAGCACCGCGGCCCAGCTCTTCCAGAATCTGATAGCGTCCGGCCTGGTTCACGTGCTTTCAGTATAGCGGCCGATCCGAGCGTTCCAATTGCTGTCAAACAGCGATAAATAAACGCTTCCGTGGGCTCCGTGAGAGCGCTTGTTAGGATGGAGGAAATCCGATGATTCCTGAGGTGATACAGGAAGGGCTTACCTTCGACGATGTGGTGTTACAGCCAGCCCACAGCCACGTGGCGCCAGCCGACGCCGACACCACAACGCGTCTTACGGTGAAAATCGAGCTGAAAATTCCGATCATCAGCTCCGCCATGGATACGGTCACGGAATCGCACATGGCGATCGCGCTCGCGCAGCAGGGCGGCATCGGCATCATCCATCGCAATATGTCGATCGAGCGGCAGGCCGAGGAAGTGGATCGCGTGAAACGCAGCGAGAGCGGCATGATCGTCGACCCGGTTACGATCGAACCGGAAAGAAAAATTTCCGAAGCGCTCGCGCTAATGAGCCGCTACCGTATTTCGGGCGTGCCCATCACCAGCCACGGCAAGCTCGTCGGAATTCTTACCAATCGCGACTTGCGCTTCGAGACGCGCTACGATCTGCCGATCTCCGATGTGATGACGAAGGAGAATCTGGTGACGGTTCCAGTCGGAACGACACTCGAAGAAGCGGAAAAAATTCTGCACCGGCATCGCATCGAGAAACTACTGGTAGTCGACGATCAATACGCGCTTAAGGGTCTGATCACCGTCAAAGATATTCAGAAGAAGCTGAAATATCCGAACGCGGCCAAGGATTCGCAAGGGCGTTTGCGCGTGGCAGCCGCCATTGGCGCCACCGGCGATTTTCTCGAGCGCGCGCAAGAGTTAGTCCGCAAAAAATTGGACGTGATCGCGATCGATTCGGCTCACGGCCACAGTCAGCGCGTTATGGACGCGGTGAAAATTCTGAAACGCAAGATTCCGGATGTGGAAGTGGTAGCCGGGAACGTCGCCTCCTTCGAAGGCGCGCGCGATCTCGCGGCGCTCGGCGTTGACGGCGTTAAAGTGGGGATCGGACCGGGCTCTATTTGCACGACGCGGGTGGTCAGCGGCGCGGGCGTGCCGCAAATCACGGCCATTGCCGAATGCGCCAAAGCGCTTCGCGGCACCGGGATCCCGCTCATCGCCGACGGCGGCGTGAAGTATTCGGGCGACATCACCAAGGCCATTGCCGCGGGCGCCGATTCGGTCATGATCGGCAGTCTGCTCGCCGGCACCGATGAGAGTCCGGGTGAAACGATTCTCTATCAGGGCCGCACGTTCAAAAGTTATCGCGGCATGGGTTCCATGGGAGCTATGCCGCAAGGCGGCGCGGAACGTTATTCGCAAACCGAAGGCGGCAAGCTGGTGCCGGAGGGCATCGAAGGCCGAGTGCCCTACAAAGGTCCGCTAGCCGAACTCAGTTATCAATTGGTGGGCGGCTTGCGCGCGGGTATGGGCTATTGTGGCTGCGGCACCATACGGGAGCTGCAGCAGCACGGACGCTTCCTGCGCGTGACCGTTGCGGGCCTGCGCGAAAGCCACGTTCACGACGTGATCATCACCAAAGAAGCGCCTAATTACCGCTTGGAATAATTTCGAAACCCCGCCGAGACAAGCAACGCGGCGGCAAACAGCAGGGATGTTCCTGGCTCTGGAACGGGAGCGGCCGCATCATTCAGCACAACCGTGTCGATCGCCATGTCTAAGGGCGTGAATGGACCCGTGTCGGTGATTTCGAATACGACTCTTGTAATTTCGGCCGTGTCGTCCAGCACACCGAGAAATGGCACCGTTCCGAAACCATTACCCGAACCGGCTGCCAGGAAGACACCTAACGGTGTGCCGTCGCTGTATGCGGAAATGGACGCAGTGAATCCCGTGATCGTCAAATCGTCGTCCACGTAGGCTCCTGCTCCGAATACCGGCGTATCGAAATTGATTGTGATCGGGTAGTAATTGAGGCTGTTGGTGTTGAGAATTTTGTCGCCCGGAAAAAATCCGGAAGCCCATGAGGTCGGCACGATGGGGCGAAAAAATCCGCCAGGATCGTCTGTCAAAGCAGTTCCCGTCACCCCGTTCACGGAAGTGAACGCGGCCGGGCTCGGAAAGACCGAATCCGTTGCAAATTGACCCCAATCGACAGAATCGTTCGAGTTCAGCGCGGATGGATTGGCTACAAAAATGACCTCTGCCATCGTTGCCGCGGACCAGCCTGCAATCAAGGTCAGCAGACAGGCCAGTCTTTTCATCAGTCATCAGGTTCTCCAAAATCGATGACTGGAACAAACGAGTTTGGTACTAGACATAGAAAGGACGGGATTGAGAAAACCCCGTCCTTGCCGTACTGGTTTAACTCGCAAGCGCGAGTGGCCGCAGGTTGATTCCTGGTATCGCCAACGAGAGAACTTCTTCCACCCGGCCGACGAAATGGAACTGCATTTCCTGCCGCACATGGTCGGGCAGTTCACGCAGATCTTTCTTGTTGCCTTGCGGCAGAATCACCCGGTGGATACCTGCGCGCCGCGCAGCCAGCACTTTTTCTTTGACGCCGCCGATCGGCAGCACCAGCCCCGCCAGTGTCACCTCGCCGGTCATCGCGATATCGCTGCGCGCCGGCAATCCCGTATAGAGCGAGGCCATTGCCGATGTCATTGTCACGCCCGCGGAAGGCCCGTCTTTCGGGATAGCGCCCGCCGGCACGTGCACGTGTACGCCGTTGTTCTTGATCGTCTCTGGGTCTACGCCCAAATCCGCCGCATGCGCCCAGATGTAACTCTGCGCGGTTTTGACCGATTCCTGCATGACTTCGCCAAGCTGGCCAGTCAACGTTAGCCCCTTGCCGTTGGGCAGCAGCGCGCTCTCAACATATAGAACGTCGCCGCCGCTTTCGGTCCATGCAAGACCGGTCACGACGCCCGCCGGAACCGTTTTTCGCATTTGCTCCGGCAGGAAGATTTCCGGACCGAGCAAATCGCCCAGAGATTCGGGTGTCACGGTCACCTTTTCCATCTCCGCTTCGACGAGGCGCAAAGTAACCTTACGCGAGACACGCGCAATGGCTCGTTCCAGGCGCCGCAACCCCGCTTCGCGCGTATAGCCGCTGATGATCGCCTTCAGTCCTTCGTCCGTGAACTCGATCTGTTCATCGGTCAAGCCGGTAGCCTTCAATTGCTTCGGTATCAGGTAACGCCGCGCAATCTGCTCCTTCTCTTCTTCGCTGTAGCCGGAGAGCCGCAGAATTTCCATGCGGTCGAGCAGCGCTTGCGGAATTGTGTCGAGCGAATTCGCCGTAGTGATGAACAGCACACGCGACAGATCGAACGCCAAATCCAGATAGTTGTCGCGGAACGTTTTGTTCTGCTCCGGATCGAGCACTTCGAGCAACGCCGCCGCCGGATCGCCTCGGAAATCGCGGCCGAGTTTGTCCACTTCGTCTAACAGCAGCACGGGATTCAGAGCGCCCGCCCGCCGCATGGCCTGTAGTAGCCGGCCCGCCATCGCGCCAATGTAGGTCCGCCGATGGCCCCGCAATTCGGCTTCATCGTGCATTCCACCCAGGCTGAAGCGTTCAAATTTGCGGCCGAGCGCGCGCGCCACCGATTGGCCGAGCGAGGTCTTACCCACGCCAGGCGCGCCTACCAGGCACAAGATCGGCGCTTTCGCGTCGGGATTGCGCTTCAACACGCTCAAGTGCTCAAGAATGCGCTCCTTGACTTCTTTCAAGCCAAAGTGATCGTTATCGAGCACTTCGCGCGCGTGCGCAATGTCCAGGTTGTCTTCGGTCGAGGCGTTCCACGGTAGATCGAGTACAAACTCGAGGTACGTGCGCGTGACATGATAATCGGGCGCGCCGGCCGGTAGCCGTTCGAGGCGCGCTAATTCGCGCTCGAACTCTTTCTTCGCTTCTTCCGGCAAGTTCGCTTTTTCGAAACGCTCGCGCAGCAACTCGACTTCGGCCTTATCCGAGTCTTTGTCGCCGAGCTCCGTCTGAATGGCGCGAAGCTGCTGCCGCAGCAGATATTCGCGCTGCTCCTTCGACATTTCGTCCCTTGCGGTAGACGCAATCTTCTGCCGCAATTCGAGCACTTGCAGTTCGTGCGCAAGGTAGGAGTGAATCAGCCGCAGCGCATCCACCCGCGTCTCGGCTTCGAGCAGCTTCTGTTCGCGCGCTGCATCCAGGCTGAACACGCTCGCGAGCAGGTATGCCAGCCGCAGCGGATCTTCGCTGCCGGCGAGCATCCGCGTCAGCTCCGGCGCGGTTTGCGGCTGTGCCAGAGCAATCGCCTTCCCGGCGAGCTCGAGCAGCGCGCCCGACAGCGCCTCTACTTCCGAGCCAGCGTCGTTCGGGAGTTCCAGAACGCGATATTTGGCCGCCAAAAACGGCCCGCTGGAATCGAGTTTCACCACAACAACGCGCTCGACACCCAAAACCAGAATCTCCATCACGCCATCGCTCGGCCGCGAGGATTTGCGTATTACCGCCTTTGTGCCGATGGTGTAAAGGTCGTCCTGCTCCGGATTATCGACCTGTGCATCGCGCTGTGCGATGAGAATGATCTCCTTCGCTTCGGTGTTCAGAGCCGCTTGTACCGCGCCCATCGAGCTTTCCCGCCCCACCGAGAGCGGCAACAGCAGCCCTGGGAACAATACCGTGTTCTTTAGGGGCAGCGCCGGAAGCGATTGAAATTCCGAATTGATCTTTGCCATAACCTTCCTATTTATTCCTATTTATTTCGATGCAACAGAACATCAATAAGCTGCGATTCCTTGCGTCCCGGTCGCTCAACTTTGAATGATCAAAAAAAGAGCCCGGGGCCGGATTGCTCCGCCCCCGGGCTACCTAGCTGAGTGCGGCTTTTACTTTGCGTGAACTACGACGAAGCCGGTATTTCCGCCATTATTCGTAGTGAGCAACACGTCTTTGCCTTGCGCCTGCGCCATGAGGCGTTTGAAGTCGCCGACGTTCGTTACGGGGTGCCGGTTAACCGCTACGATCACGGTGCCGCGGCCAATGCCGCCGGCATCCGCTGCTGAGCTATCCGCGTCTACGTTGGTAACGACAACACCTTTGATGTTTTCGCTAAGGCCGAGTTGCTGCGCCACTTCGGCCGTCAAGTTCTCTACATTGATACCGCGGGCGCTGCTGTTATCGGCGGTCCCGTTATCATTGTCAGCGCCATTGTTGTCGCCGTTGCTCTGTCCTGACTTTGCCCAATCCAGCCCGGTCGGGCGTTGGCCCAGCGTGACGCTAATCTTCATCGGTTTACCGTCGCGAATCACATCGAGCGCTACGGTGCTGCCCGGAGCGTGGCTGGTGACCTTCATCGTTAGGTCGTTGGAATCCTTGACCTCTTCGCCGTCGATCTTTACGATCACGTCGCCCGATTTCAAGCCCGCCTTGTCGCCAGGCTTGCCGGGTGTCACATCGCCGACAATCGCGCCGTGGTCGTTCTTAAGTCCGAATTGCGGAGCGAGATCCGGCGAAATAGCTTGTAGCGAGACGCCCATGTAGCCGCGCGAGACCTTCCCGTTCTTCACGAGCTGGTCTAGTACCTGCCGGGCCATGTTGGACGGCACCGCAAAGCCGATTCCCACATTGCCGGCCTCGCCGCCGAAACCAGCGCCGCCACCGGTCAGAATCATAGTGTTCATGCCAATCAACTCGCCGTGCGCATTGATCAGCGCACCGCCGGAATTGCCAGGGTTAATCGACGCGTCCGTTTGAATGAAGTCCTGGAGCTGCACCGTGTTCTCCCGCAAATTGTTGCGGCCCTTCGCGCTGACGATTCCCATCGTCACGGTGTGATCCTGGCCAAACGGATTTCCGATGGCAAAACACAAGTCGCCGACCCGCGCAGTGTCGGAATTCGCAAAACTGAGAGTCGGCAGACTGGTCGCATCAATCTTCACCACCGCCACATCGGTTTGCGGATCGGTTCCGATTACCTTAGCAGTAAAATCGCGGCCATCCGACAGAGCTACTTTCAACTCGGTCGCTTTATCGACCACGTGATTGTTGGTCAGAATGTATCCCGACGGGCTGACAATTACACCCGAGCCGAGACCTCTCTCGCGCTGGTCGCGTTGCCGGCCACCGCCCGGACCGCCAAAAAATTGGCGGAAAAATGGGTCCGTCGCAAAAGGATTGTTGCCTTGTTGCTCGGACGCCTTGATTACCCGTGTGGTGCTGATTTTTACAACCGCTGGCGATGCCTTCTCAATAATATCCGCGAAGGAATTAGAAAGCTGGCTCGCGCGCTGAGTGCTGGGGCTGGTATCTGCTCGGGCCACCACCGAAACCGGCGCATTCGTGCGCGAGGCTACCGCGAAAGCCGCAATGAGTCCACCCCCGATAGAGGCGGCGACCAGCGCTAATATCGCCGTTGTCCGGCGGAATTGGATCACGTTTGACATCTCCCTCAAAATCCTTTCTTACTTGCGGCCCGCGGCCGCCTTCCTTTATCTTGGACGCTCTAAATCCAGATTCGATTTACAAAACCTGACGCTGTCTCAATTACGAGACAACCGCCTGCTCCTGCGTTTGTTCGGTGCGGAAGGCCAGGCCGGAGCCTTCCGCATCTGCATCGATCCACACCGTTTGCCCCGGCCTGACCTCGCCCGCCAACAGCCGTTTGGCGAGCGGCGTCTCGATTTCGCGCTGAATGGCCCGCTTCAACGGCCGCGCTCCGTAATGCGGATCGTAGCCACTTCGTACTAGCCGCGTGCGCGCCGCGTCCGATAATTCCAGCGTGATATGCCGCTCTTCCAGACGCCCGCGCAGCCCGGCGAGTTGTATCTCGACGATTTGCTTCAACTGCTCCTCGCTCAGAGCATGGAAGACGATGATCTCGTCCAGCCTGTTCAGAAACTCCGGCCGGAATGCCTGCCGCAGTTCCCCTAATACCGCGTCCTTCATGCGGCGATACTCTTGCCCTTCAAACGCACCCCGATATTCGAGCACCTTGTGGCTGCCGATATTCGAAGTCATGATCACGATGACATTCTTGAAATCCACCGTGCGCCCCTGTCCGTCCGTCAATCTGCCGTCATCCAGCACCTGCAGCAGCGTATTGAAAACATCGTGATGAGCCTTTTCGATTTCGTCGAATAAAACCACCGAATAGGGCCGGCGCCGCACGGCTTCGGTCAGTTGACCTCCCTCGTCGTAGCCGACATAGCCCGGGGGCGCGCCGATCAATCGCGAAACCGTGTGCTTCTCCTGGTATTCGGACATATCGATCCGCACCATTGCCCGCTCGTCATCGAACAAAAACTCCGCCAGCGCCCGCGCCAACTCCGTTTTCCCCACGCCGGTCGGGCCCAGGAACAGGAACCCGCCGATCGGCCGCTTCGGGTCCTTTAACCCGGAGCGCGCCCGCAGCACCGCTTCGGCTACCGCCAGAACGGCTTCGTCCTGGCCCACTACGCGGCGATGCAACTCATCTTCGAGCGCCAGCAGCTTCTTCATCTCGCCTTCGAGCAGCTTCGAAACCGGAATCCCGGTCCAACGGCTCACCACGTCGGCGATGTCTTCTTCATCGACTTCTTCTTTGAGCATGCGCGGCGCGCCTTCCTGCGCCGTAACCCGCTCCTGTTCGGCGTTCAATTGCCGCTCGAGCTCGCTCAGCCGCCCATATTTCAGCTCGGCCGCCTTGTTCAGGTCATAGGCCCGCTCGGCCTCGGTAATCGCCTGCTTGGCTTGCTCAATCTGCTCGCGCAGCGCTCGCACCCGCTGCACGCCCTCTTTCTCGGTTGTCCACTGCGCCTGCAGCGCCGAAGCCTGCGTTTTCAGCTCCGCCAACTCTCGTTCAATCCGTGTCAGCCGGTCTTTCGATACCGCATCGGTTTCTTTCTTGAGCGCTTCCCGCTCGATTTCGAGCTGCATGGTGCGGCGCAGAATTTCGTCCAGCTCCGCCGGCATGGAATCGATCTCCGTACGCAGTTTGGCCGCCGCCTCATCCACTAAGTCGATCGCCTTGTCCGGCAGAAAGCGGTCCGTAATATAGCGCTGCGACAACACTGCCGCGCCCACCAGGGCCGTGTCTTTGATACGCACGCCGTGATGCAATTCGTAGCGCTCCCGCAAACCGCGCAGAATCGAGATGGTGTCTTCCACCGTCGGTTGATCCACGAAAACAGTTTGAAAACGGCGCTCGAGCGCGGCGTCCTTCTCGATGTATTTCCGGTATTCGTCGAGCGTCGTCGCTCCGATGCAGTGCAGCTCGCCGCGCGCGAGCATCGGCTTCAATAAGTTGCCCGCATCCATCGCGCCTTCGGCTTTGCCGGTCCCCACGACCGTATGCAGCTCATCGATGAACAGAACAATTCGGCCTTCGGAGGATTGCACCTCTTTCAGCACCGCCTTCAGCCGTTCCTCGAACTCTCCGCGAAACTTCGCTCCCGCGATCAGCGCTCCCATATCGAGCGCTACCACGCGCTTATCCTTTAGTCCCTCGGGCACGTCGCCGCGCATGATACGCTGCGCCAAGCCTTCCACGATGGCCGTCTTACCCACTCCCGGCTCGCCAATCAACACTGGATTGTTCTTGGTGCGCCGGCTCAGTACTTGAATGACCCGGCGGATTTCCTCATCCCGGCCAATGACCGGGTCGAGCTTTCCCTTCAAAGCCAAATCGGCCAGGTCGCGCCCATATTTTTCGAGCGCTTCATAGGTGGTTTCCGGATTTTGCGTGGTCACCCGCTGGTGCCCGCGTACCTCCACCAGCGCCTTCATCAGGCGGTCGCGCGTCAATCCGGCGTCGCGCAGCAGTTTTCCCGCCGCGCCCTGGTCCTCGGCCGTCGCGAGCAATAGGTGCTCGATCGAAACGTAGTCGTCCTTCAGCTGCTTCGCCTGCTTTTCCGCCGTGCTGAACAGTTGCGATAGCCGGTTCGTCAGATAGACCTGATCCGTCCGCGTCGTACCGCCCGCGACCTTCGGAAATTTATCGATCTCCTGCATCACCCGCCGGTGCAGGTTTTCGAGCGGTACCTCGGCCCGCAACAGAATCGAGGGGGCCAGCCCGCCCTCCTGCTCGAGCATCGCCGCCAGCAGATGTTCGACATCTACCTGCTGATTGCCGTGGTTGATCGCCGTTGCTTGCGCCTGGCGGATCGCGTCCTGCGATTTTTCCGTCAGCCGATTGAAATCCATATGTATTGTTTGCCCTAGTCGCAGGGTACCATATGAGTGGTGAACGGTGCAATAATATGAGCGAATTCACTAAGATTTTAACCCTGTCCTTTCTCTCCCCCTTCCGGCTACACTGTCTTTTGCTGTCTCGTACTGTTGCGATCCTGCTAAGTTGCTGGCTTATAAGGCCTTCTCCTGTAGCTGCCTGGTGGGAAACTGGCCATGAAGTAGTCGCGCGCCTTGCCGCTGCCCGTCTGACGCCCGCGGCCCGCACACGTGTCGCGCAAATTCTCCAAGTCCCGGACACTCCGGCTGCAGTGGCCGACGCGCTTGCCGAAGCGAGTATCTGGGCCGACCATGTGAAAGGCCAAAGCAAGACCGGGCCTTGGCACTACATCGACCTCACGCTCGAGGACCGTAAGACCGATATGGCGCAACGCTGTGAAAACGACAACTGCGTGACCGCCCGCATCCGCCTGTTCGCCGCCCAGCTCTCCGCCAAAACGGCTCGGCAAGATTCCCATTGGAGCGACCTTGACGCACTCCGGTTCCTGGTGCATCTTGTGGGCGATCTCCACCAGCCGCTGCACGCCATCTCCGACGCCGATCAGGCCGGAAACTGTGAACGGCTCGACCCGCCGGTACGGCAGGCCAAGAATGTACACAGCTTGTGGGACGGCGAAATCGTCAATTCGATGGGAGAAGGTGACGCAAAATTGGCCGCCGATCTCGACCTCCAGATCGGGAAACTATCCGGAGCGCGCCAGCAAACGCTCGCGTCTGGGAACGCGGAGGATTGGGCCTGGGAATCGCATGTTCTGGCCCAGAAAGTCGTCTACAAGCGCCTCCACATTCCGAAAGAACCGATCGGGTTTCCGGCGCACTGCAGCGAGGCGCCTGCAGAGCTCACGGATCACGCTTGGCATGTTCCGCCGGGCTACGTGAAAGCCATGCAGCCCGTTGTGCGCGCTCAGCTCGAGAAAGCCGGTCTCCGGCTCGCTCGCCTGCTCAACGAATCGCTCTGAGTGTAATGGGCGGTTAGTCCCACAGCACCTGCAGACCCGCGCTCTCGTATAGGCGAAAGCTTCGGTCGCGTGTCACCACTCGACACTCCTCTTCCAGCGCCTGAACAATAATCATTCGGTCAAATGGATCACTATGATGCAGAGGCAGGGAGAAAAGGCGGTTCGCATGATCGAGAGTGATCGGTAACCATCGTCCGCCTATTACGGTCAAAGCCTCGTTCAGCCGGTCTGGGGAGGGCAGTTGAAATCGCCCCGCCGGATTACGCTTGATCGCAATTTCCCACGGCGTTACGACGCTGACCAGTACGTCAGTCGTTGATTTCTGAATCTGACGACGTGCCTTGCCCGGCAGGCGGCCGTTCACCCAATCCAGCATGGCGCAGGTGTCCAGCATCACCTTCATCGATGCCTACTACTAATAAACAGCCTCTCAATCTCTTCGTCCGCCCGTTTCCACTCGTCTGGGTCAATGTTAAATTGACCCTTGAACATTCCATAGCCGCGATCCTTGCGCCGTGGCTTCGCTCTTGCAGGCACAATTTCCACCAGTGGGGTGCCGCGGTGGGTGATCACCACTTGTTCGCCGGCCAAGGCGGCGCGGATGAGTTTCGACAACTCGCTCTTTGCCTGCCTGACTCCAGTTTCCATAATGCCCTATTGTAACTACAAATTGTGGCTACAGTATATTGGCAGTTAATGTATTCCAATGCCGGTCCCCTGCGTGCCCTGCTGATTTCGCTCACCGCCGCTTGCCTGCTTCCCGCCGCACCAGCCCCTCCGAATGCCGCGGAGGCCCGCGATTTCATGGATAAAGCCGAGGCCGAGTTGCTCCAACTCTCGAGCCACGCGCAACAGGCCGCGTGGGTCGAACAGAACTTCATCACCAGCGATACCGAGGCGATGGCCGCTCGCGAGGATGAACACGCGATTGCCCGCACTATGGAGTTGGTCGAACAGGCCAAACGATTTGAGGGCCTTGCGCTGGCTCCCGAACTCGCCCGCAAATTCAAACTCCTCAAACTGAGCCTCACGCTGCCTGCCCCGGCCGACGCGCCGCTCCGCAGCGAGCTTACGCGCATCGCCAGCTCGCTCGAAGCGAGCTATGGCAGCGGCAAATATTGTCCCGGCCCCGACGAAAGCAAATGCCTGGGCATCGACGATCTCGATGTCCGGATGGCGCAGAGCCGCGATCCCAAGGACCTGGAGAAGCTCTGGACCGGATGGCACAAAGTGGGCGCGCCGATGCGCGAGCGCTACGCGCGTTTCGTCGAGCTATCGAACCAGGGCGCGCGCGAACTGGGCTTTCCCGATACCGGCGCGATGTGGCGCTCCAACTACGACCTTTCTCCCGAAGAATTTTCCGCCGATCTCGAGAGGCTCTGGCAAGAGGTCAAGCCGCTTTACCTTGAGCTGCACACCTACGTGCGCCGCCGGCTCATTGAAAAATATGGCGCCGTCGCCAACCGTCCCGACGGCATGATTCCGGCCGATCTGCTCGGCAATATGTGGGCCCAGGAATGGGGGAATATTTACGACATCGTGGCGCCGGCCTCCGCCGCGCCTACCTATGACCTGACGCGAATTCTTACCGATCGCCACACCGGTCCCAGACAGATGGTCGAATTTGGCGAAAATTTCTTTACCTCGCTCGGCCTCCCCAAGTTGCCCGATACGTTCTGGCAGCGTTCGCTGCTTGCCCGTCCGCGCGACCGCGATGTGGTCTGCCATGCCAGCGCCTGGGACATCGATTTCGATCGGGACGTGCGCCTCAAGGTCTGTCTCCATACCTCTGCCGACGACTTCACGACGGTCCACCACGAGCTCGGCCACGACTACTACTTTCTCGCCTACCGCAACCAGCCGTTTCTCTTCCGAGGCAGCGCCAACGACGGCTTTCACGAAGCGATCGGCGACACAATCGCGCTGTCCATTACCCCCGAATATTTGAAAAAGATCGGCTTGATCGAACAGCTTCCTCCGGCCTCCGCCGACATTCCGTTGCTGCTGCGCTCCGCGCTCGACAAGATCGCTTTTCTGCCGTTTGGCTTGTTAATCGATAAATGGCGCTGGGAAGTCTTCTCGGGCCAGGTGAAGCCCGCCGATTACAACAAGGCCTGGTGGGCGCTGCGGGAGCAATATCAGGGCGTCGCGCCGCCCGTCGACCGCGGAGAAACCGATTTCGATCCCGGCGCGAAGTATCACATTCCCGACAACACTCCGTATGCGCGCTATTTCCTAGCGCGCATCTACCAGTTCCAGTTCTATCGCGCTTTGTGCCAATCAGCGGGCTACACCGGACCGCTCAATCGCTGCTCGTTTTACGAATCGAAAGAAGCCGGTGCCAAGCTTAGTTCCATGCTCCAGCTTGGGGCTTCGAAGCCCTGGCCCGACGCCATGCGCGTGTTAACGGGGCAAGATAAAGCCGATGCCGCCCCACTGGTGGAATACTATCGGCCGCTTCTCGCTTGGCTTAAGCAGCAAAATGCGGGGCAAAACCCCGGTTGGCGCGTCTCCTCGGACCCGCTCAAAGCGCGCCCCTAAGATCCGCAGTCTTCTCAGCAACAATCCCGCCGGACGGTCGTACGACTTCTGTGCGTCCTCTATATAAGGGGACAGGCTATATGACGGGACAGCGGCATATGCGAATGACGCCCATGGTTCGCGGCGAAAACCGCCGGATACAATGTCAGCACACTATGCTGATCCGACGACGAGACCTGCTTGCCGCTGCCGCCTTCGCGCCCTTCGCGGCTTCCGCCGCTCCCCGCTATCAAGCTTCCTGGGATTCGCTCGATCAACGCCCTATCGCTCCCTGGTACCGGGACGCCAAATTCGGCATCTTCATTCATTGGGGTCTTTATTCCGTTCCCGCTTTTGCGGCGGTAAATGTCAAGGATGAAAATCCATACGCGGAATGGTATTGGAATTCGCTCACCAACGGCATGCACGCGCCCGGCCCGGTGGGCAATGGCGCCCTGACTTGGCAGTTTCACAAACGCGTGTACGGCGCCGATTTTCCCTATTCCAAATTCACGTCGCTCTTCCGAGCGGAAATGTTCGAGCCGGACCGTTGGGCGGACCTCTTCGTCCGTTCCGGCGCGCGCTATGTCGCGCTCACCTCAAAACATCACGAGGGATTTACACTGTGGCGCAGCAAGGAAGCAAACCGTAGCTGGGGCCGCCCTTGGAACAGCGTGGAGACCGGACCCCGGCGCGATCTGCTGCTCGATCTCATGGAAGCCGGCCGCGCCAAAGGTCTGCGCATGGGCATCTATTATTCGCTCTATGAGTGGTACAACCCGCTATGGCTCAGCGACAAGCCGCGTTACGTCACCGAGCACATGATGCCGCAATTCAAGGATGTTGTGAACCACGCCAAACCGGCCATCATTTTTTCCGACGGCGAATGGGAATTGACCAGCGCCGAATGGCATTCCGCCGAGCTGCTGGCTTGGCTATTTAACGAATCTCCCGTCGCCGATGAGGTGGTCGTAGACGATCGTTGGGGCAAAGACACGCGCCACAAACACGGCGGCTATTACACCACCGAATACACGTCCGGCATGCAGGGCTCCGCTCATCCCTGGGAGGAGAGCCGCGGCATGGGTTACTCCTACGGCTACAACCGCAGGGAAACGCTCACCGACTACCACACCGATCGGCAGCTTCTGCTCATGTTGATCGACATCGTGAGCCGGGGCGGAAATCTGTTGCTCGACATCGGCCCGCGCGCTGACGGCGGAATCCCGGTAGTGATGGAAGAGCGTCTCACGCAAATCGGAGACTGGTTGCGCCCGAACGGCGATGCGATTTACGGAACAACCGCCTGGGTGCGGCCCACGCAATGGAGCCGTGGAACCGTGCCCCATATGGAGCAGAAAGAATTCCGCGCCGAATACGATATCACCAGCCTGGTGGATCACCCGCCGCCCGGCGTTGCGACCGTGGAAGCGTTTTTCACCGCGAAAGGCGACGACGTGTTTGCCATTCTTCCCCACTGGCCGAATGGCGAAATCGAATTGCGCAATTTGGCCGCTCCTTCCGGATCGCGCATCGCGCTTCTCGAAACCCGCGACGAACTCCGCTGGCGCGCGCAGGGCAACAATGTGCTGATTACGCTTCCGGAAGCGCTTCGCTATAAGCTCCCGCCGCGGCAGGCTTACGTGCTGAAGATGACAGGCGTAAAAAGCGTCTGAATTCCGGGACTCACTCCGCGCCGAGATTATCGTCGACTGAGTCGAACAGTTCCTCGAGCAGGAGAAAAGGCTGGGCAGGAGTACGGCGGTAAGAGAGTCGGAAATCCCGAGTTCGATTGGATTAGGCTGTTCGAGGGACATGCTATATGCTTTGCGTCGCTCTCCATCGATAATCTGTCGTGTCGAGCATTCTGCACGCTATAGTGAAGGCGTCAACATGTCCTTTGAGATGAATCGCCGTGAAGAGGATGGTGTCACCATCCTCGACTTACGTGGGCGCCTGGTGCAGGGCTCCGAAATCACGGCCGTACGGGAAGGCTTCAACGAGCTCGAAAAGGAACAGGTCAAGAACGTCATCCTGAACTTTAAGCAGGTGGACTACATCGACAGCTCGGGTCTCGGCGTGTTGGTTGCCGTCCACTCACAAATGGAGAAGGCCGGTGGCACGGTACGTTTGCTCGGGCTCAGCAAGCGCGGCGCCGAGCTCATGGTTCTCACTAAACTAACGACCGTTTTTCAAATCTTTGACGAGGAGCAGGCGGCTATCAATAGCTTCTTCCCCGGTCGCGAAGTCAAGCGTTTCGACATCCTCGAATTTGTGCAAAGCCAGGAAGCGGCCGAGCCCAACGAAGCTTAATGCACTTCAAGGGACATGTTGACGATCTCGAAAGCAAACCGCTCCGGCGGTAGGGATGAGATAGGGTTGGGCGTCATGTCAAGCCACGTCTTATACGCGCTGTTCGCCACCGAGTTATTCAAGTAAAACAGAAACTGATCGGAACAGCAGCGTATCGGCGGCATCTGCCGGAACGCCAGCCGCAACCCGACTGCTTTCTCGAGTTCCACGCCTTCCGTCTTCACCGCTTTGTCTTCGAGCAGTGTCACGAAGCTGCTGCGTCCAGCGTGCGGCCACACATCGCTGCGCAGAAGATTGCGCAATTCGATCCGCGCGCCGAATGTGATCTCGCACTGGCGAATCCATTCGATCACCGCATCGCCCCAGTTCCAGTGGGTCAGCAGCCCCAGGTATTGATCTACCAGATTGAGCGCCAGATCCATCTTGCGCCGCTCGATCGATTCGTCGCTCGCAACTCCATCGGAAGCCATCGCCGGGACCATGTCTTCCCGCTCGATAATTGCCGTAGCCACGCCCATGATCTTGTCGAGCCGTTTCACATCCGGCGCAGTCTTCACCAGCAGCGGCGGCAGCTCGTGCGTCTTGCCCCCCGGCACTTCGACAAATTTCCTGTCCCCAATGATGTCCATAAGCAGCCTCGCTGTTTCTTATCGACAGCCCGGTCGATACGCAATCTCGACGGTATCTTTGTATCTCAATTGTAAAGACGCTCGCCGTGGGCGGCAAGTTGCTACCGTACTCTTCCTATAGGTCTAGTGACAATTAGGCCCATTTTTGTTTCATGAAAGCGATACGTTTGGCAGCCAACTATCGAGACTGCTAACTAGAGTACTGGACGCGGGGCCCCAGGGCCGCAGGCCCGGGTCGTGCCCGTTGTGCGCGTTTAATGTCACCGAGCCGGTTATTCTGAAACATATGCTTCGTCCGGGCCTTGCTTTGTTGGCCCTCTTAACCGCCCTTAACGCATCCGCCCTTTCTCTTCCGCCTTGCACCCAAGGTGCGAGCGCCTCGCTTCCTTGCGAGCTTCGCTTCGATCTGCAAGCCGGCGATCTCCCGGCCTCCGCTTCGGCCTACCGGGACGAACTGCTCAACGTGGAGTTTCGCTCGCCTCGCGCCACGACGTATCTCATGCGCGGATTCTCCGACGACGGCCGCTCGCTGCGCGTCCGCTTCACGCCTCCTGAGCCCGGTAATTGGACCTACCACGTCACGAGCTCCGTTCGCCGCTACGACAATCAGGAGACCCCTTTCAGCGTGGCCGACTTCGCTGGTCCGGGCCTTCTCAACGTCGCGAATCTCCGCCACTGGCGCACCACTAATAAAAAACCGCATCTCTGGCTTGGCGTGTCGCTGCCGTCCGGGCTGGATCAATCCAGTCTCGAGACCTGGCTCGATGCGCGCAAGAGTGACGGCTTTACTCACATTCGCTGCACCCTGCTCACCGGGCAGCCGTTCACCGGCGGCCTGGAGCCCGACCCCGCGTATTTCAAAGCGCTCGATGATCGTCTTCTCGCCGCTGCCACTCGCGGCTTCATTCTCGACCTGTTGCTCGCCGACAAATCCGTTGTAAGCTCGCAAGCGTTCGGCGCCCGCGAACGGCTCGATCCGCTCGTGCGCTATCTGGTCGCGCGCTACGGAGGCTTGAACGCCACCTGGCAGGGTATTGAGCGCTTTGAAGATGTCCCCGGCGCGCGCTCTCTGCTCAAAGATATCGGCACGCTGCTCCAAAAATATGACGGCTTCCAGCATCCTCGTTCGACGGATGCTCGCGTGAGTTCTTCGCCGCTACTCGCGGATGGTTGGATGAATTTTCTGATCGAAGCCTCGCCTTACGCGGGATTCGCCGCCGTCGAACACCAGTTCACGGAGCAGCCCGAAATTCACGTCATCACCACGGCCGATCCCGAGGCTTTCCGCCACGAGCTTTGGAACGCAACCACCAATGGCGAATACCCCAGCGTCAGCGCGGAGAGTTTAAAAAACGAAGCCAATGTGAAAGTCATCCGGACCTGGGCGAAAGTGCTCGCCGATACCCGTCATTGGGAGCTGGAGCCCTATTTTGATGTGGATGGCGCGCGCGCCGTCGGTCTCGAAGAAGTGGAATATTTAGCCTACGCGCAAAGCCCCGGTATCGTTGAAATTAATCTTCCCAAGCACAAATACAACCCGCAATGGGTGAATCCGGCCACCGGCGAAGAGATTCCGCTCAAGGATTACAAAGGCGAGGTGTTTAGCCGCCCCACTCCCGACAACGCGCACGATTGGGTACTGCAGGTTCCGCGCGAAGGTCACAAAGAATCGATGCTTCGCTACTACTACTTCGAGTCCCAGGACCCGCCCGTACAGGAAGTCGAGAGCGATCCCGCCAAGGCGCCTTTCGAAATCGCCGAGCCTCCTGGCGACCAGATCAACCCCCGCATTCCCACGCCCTTCAAGGTGAAGCTGACCCGCACCAATCGCGCCACCCGGAACATGCAGTACATCTGGTGGGGTGAAGTCGTGGCGGGCGGCGAAGGGGCGCGTGTTCTGGGATTGGGTTCGTCCGGTAATTTCAATATCCCCAGCGATTGGACCAGGATTTCTGGCGCCAACCTGAATCTGCGAATACAAGCCATTAACGCCAACGGCAAGGCTTACGAGCTGAATAAGGTCTACCGCCTGACGCCGTGACCATCCTGGCGCTTGATACCACCTCGCCGCACGGAAGCCTCGCCCTGCGCCGCGACGGTGCAACCCTATCCGAACTCGCGCTCCATTCATCCGATGGCTATGCCCATCTCATCTTTCAGGGAATCACAGATCTGCTTCGCGAGGGCCGAGTCGGGTTAGCCGAAATCGATTGCTTTGCCGCGGCGAGCGGGCCAGGCTCTTTCACGGGCGTCCGGGTGGGCCTGGCGGCGGTGAAAGGATTAGCGGCCGCACTGGGTAAGCCGGCCGCTGCAATCTCCAATTTGCGGGCACTCGCGGCGCTCGGCAATCTAACCCCGGCGATCGATGCGCGCCGGGGCGAAGTTTACACGGCGATCTACGATGCGGAGTTGCGGCTGGTTTCGCCCGAGAGGGTCAAGCCGTTTTCGGACGTCCCGATCGCCCTGTCGTCGAGCGATCTGGCGGCGGCGGTGGCGCTGTGTGCGGAAAAGGATGGCCCGGCAGGCTGGCACGATCCGGCTGCGCTCGATGCTAATTACGTCCGGCGCGCGGATGCCGAGTTGTTCTGGAAAGATCGCTAATCGGTTGCTGCGTCTTCGCTTAGATCCGGCAAGTCGTTGTCGGTCAACGAAGCGAGGAATACCGCAGCGACGGATTCCAGGCCTTCCTGGTCGTCCGCGTCGAAACGCTTCACGCTGGCGCTATCCAGGTCCAGAACGCCAAGCAATCTTCCCCAATTGAGCAGCGGAACGACAATCTCGGACTGCGAAGCCGAGTCGCAGGCAATGTGTCCTGGGAACTTGCGCACATCCGGTACGTTCACCGTGCGCCCGCGGGTCGCCGCTGTACCGCAAACACCTTTGCCGAACGCGGATGCGCGCCGTGGCCGGCTTGCCCTGAAAGGGACCTAATACGAGATCGTTTCCCTCGGCGAGGTAAAAACCGACCCAATTGATGTCCGGCAGCATTCGAAACAGCAGCGCGGATGTGTTGGCGGCATTCGCGACGAAGTTCTTCTCGGCGCCCAACAAGTGATGGAGCTGCTCACAAATCTCCTGATACAGGGCGTACTTTGGACCAGCGGATTGAACCAGCGCGGAAGCTTGCATTTGTTCTGTATGTGTATACCTTATCGGATATCTCTCGGAATTCCTACACGGCTACTTACCTTGCTCCCGGCGATAAGGCTTTTTAATATACCCCTGGGCCTCCGCAGCGGCCATGGATTTCGGCGCCGTTTTCACGGTTTCTCTATATGCCTCAATCGCTTGCGCGTGCTGGCCCTCTAAATCGTGGATTTGCCCTACGCGGAGCCAGGCGAGCACGGCGGTGTTCAAATCCAGACCATTGGCTTGTTTCGTGACCTGGGTCAGATCGGCCAATGCCGGCTCGAAATCCCGATACCAAAACAGCAGGTTCCCACGCGCAAATTGAATTTTCCCGGCCGGCAACTCCGCGTATCCTGGCGCGCGCTCGCGTTTCAGCTCTTCAATCTGCGACAACACGCGCAACGCCGATGCTTTGTCGCCCAAGTCGCTATACATCTGCACCTGCTCAAACCGGAATAGGTAATTGCGCGGAAAGCGCCCCGCCAACTCGTCGAGTAGTGGGATCGCTTTCTCCGGCCGCCGCTCGCGCCGGTAAATCACCGCCAGTAGTACTTTCGCGTCGAATACGTCCTGCACCCCGTGCGCCGCGACCGTCTCTAACAGGCGAATTCCGCCTTCTTTATCGCCGTGAAATCCGTTCAGAAAGCCCACCAGCTTCATATAAAAAGGAAGGCTGCCGACTACATATTGGTTCAAGCCAAGAACCAGGCGCGCGTCTACCAGGTTCGGATCGATTTCGAGGACGCGCTCATTGGCATGGCGCGCGGCAGTCGCCTCGCGCAAAGCATCCATCCAGGATTTTTCGACGAGAAAGAGATAGTTTGCGCGCAGGCCGTGCGCTACGCCCAACGCACGCAGCGCCGCCACATTGCGCGGGTTCTTGGCTATCTCGGCCTCGTTTGCGTGAATCGAGCGATCGATACAATCCGCGAAACGCCGCTTGTCCTCCGGTGCAATCTCCATCTTGCCGCTCCGCAGGAACGGATTGTTGCCGGTGACCAATTGGCTTTCGAGCGCGCCATCGCGGAACATTTCGCGATACAAAAGAGTCTGGGCGATGTTGTTATAAATGTCGGGTTGATCCGGATGCGCCGCGAGTTGCTGCTCGAAATACGCGAGCGCCTGATCGTACTCGTTGTTATAGAAATGTTCGAAGCCTGGATTCGGGTCAGCGGCGAGCAACAGCAAAGCTGTACATGCGGTCGCCGATACTATGCGGTTCGAATGCTGCACCAATTTTTCGAGAGGCTCCTTCATACTGGCATTTCCCGAATTGCCCATCGCCATCGCGACGTTGCGCAGAAACCCTTCATATTTGGCGCGCCACACCGGCGAGCGGCGAAACAGCGCGCGAAACTCTTCTTCGGTGAGCGCGGCGAGCCGCTCCAGCTCCGGCGCGAAATGTGTTGGACCAAAAGAATCCTGCCGATTCCAGGGACAAACATCCTGACAGATATCGCATCCGAATACATGACGGCCCATGAGCGCCTGTAGTTCACGGGGTATCGCTCCGCGTTTCTCGATCGTCAGATACGAAATGCAAAGACGCGCATCCAGAGTCCACCCGCCTGCGCCGTCGGGAACCAGCGCATCCGTCGGACAGGCGTCGATGCAGCGGCGGCAGCTTCCGCATCGATCGGGCGGCGGCGTATCGTAGGCGAGCGGAATCGAAAGCAGCAACTCGCCGAGAAAAAACCAGGAGCCTTTCCCTTGATGGATCAGGCAAGTATTCTTGCCGATCCACCCGAGCCCGGCAGCTCGCGCATAGGAGCGCTCGAGCAGTGGCGCGGTATCCACACAAATTTTCGACGTGAAGGGCTCGCCGTGCGCCTCCGCAATGCGCGCGAGCAACTGTTCCAAATCACGGCGCAGCCGATCGTGATAATCCTCGCCCCAGGCATAGCGCGCGATCCAGCCGCGACCCGAATCGGTCATGGCGGTCGAATATTCGTGTGGCGTGTTGTAAAGCTTGCCCACGCACACGATGCTCTGCGCTTCCGGCAGTAGGCTGCGCGGATCGCCGCGCAGATCGCCTCGGCGGTCGGTCATATACGTCATCTCGCCCGCCATGCCCGCCGCGCGCCACGTCTCAAAGCGCGCCAGATCGTCTGAAGGCACGGCCGCCGTCACACCCGCGAGTTCAAACCCGCAGGCATGGGCAAGCTCCTTGATTTGTTGCGCGCTGACGGCCAACTGCTACCCTCGACTTTTATTTTGCCTACTCTACTCGAACTAAAAAACGTGTGTGTCCAACGCGGCGCCCGCCTCGCCCTAAACCGCCTCAGCCTCTCCATCGAATCCGGCGAGCACGTCGCCATCCTCGGCCCCAACGGCAGCGGCAAATCCACGCTCATCAAAACCATCACGCGCGAATGCTATCCACTGCTCCAGCCCGAAACCAGCCTGCGCATCCTCGGCCAGGAAAACTGGAACATCTTCGACCTCCGCTCCCACCTCGGCGTCGTCAGCAACGATCTTATGGCGCAATGCTCGCGCGACATCACCGGCCGCGAGCTGGTGCTCTCCGGCTTCTTCGGCTCCATCGGCATCTGGCCCAACCATCACGTCACGCCCGAGATGCGCAGCCGCCGCCCAAAAAGCCATGGCGCGCCTCGAAGTGGAGCATCTGGCCAACCGCTGGGTGGATGAGCTCTCCTCGGGCGAAGGCCGGCGCCTTCTGATCGCCCGCGCGTTGATTCACAATCCCACCACCCTGCTGCTCGACGAGCCCACCACCAGCCTCGACCTGCCCGCCCTCCGCGAAGTCCGCGGCCGGCTGCGCGATTTGGCCAGCGGCGGGGTCGGGCTCTTGCTCGTCACCCATCACCTGGACGACATTATTCCGGAGATCGAACGGGTAGTTCTCTTACGCGCCGGATCGGTGTTCGTGGACGGCCCCAAGAGGGAAGTCCTTACCTCCGAGCGGCTTTCCTCCACCTTTGGCGTCCCGCTGGACGTCGTCACCCGCGACGGTTATTACCATGCCTGGTGACCGAGCCTGGTAGACTATTTTCTGTAGTTAACTCGCTGAAAGCGAAGTAGTTGCTGGCATTTTTACCGGTTCTGTTCAAGGCCGCTTATCCCCCATACAACCGTCCAACATCGCCGTTCGCTTCTATTTTGTTATCAGAGAGTTACTAGCTACCTATACTTAGGATTAGCCCGTACTGGAGAACCGGAAAAGAAGAATGCATAAACCTGTTAAATATTTCGAAAAAGCGGTGGCTGTGGGCGCCAATGGCGTCTGGCAGGTCTTTGACCGGCTGAACCAGATCAAGCAGAGTCCGTCCTTCACGCCGAAGTGGTCCGATAAGCCCCTTCTCAAGAGCTACCAGAAGGCGAAACCGCCCCTCGGCTGGCCGCGCGAAACCGATTCGCTCTGCCCCCGCTGCATTCCGGAGATTCGCCAGAACATTGTCGATGGCAAAGTGGACTACAAGATCCTGCTCAATCAGCCGGTCGGCGAGATCAAGGCCAAAATCATCGAGCGCGACGGCAAGATTCTGATGGTCAAAGAATGCGCCACGCACGGCGTGTTTGAAGACCTGATGTCCATCGATCCGGCTTTCTCGAAGCACCTTGAAGACGTTTTTCCGGGCCGCGACATTCGCGCCCACAACGACGAGAAGCTGCATAACCACGGCACCAGCACCATCACGCACGGCCGCGGCTCGGTCCTGACTATCGACCTGACGAACCGCTGCAACATGATGTGCGATCCGTGCTTCATGGACGCGAACCAAGTCGGCTTCGTCCACGAATTGAGCTGGGAAGACATCAAGACGCTGCTCGATAACGCCATTTCGATCAAGCCGCGGCGCCAGATGTCGGTGCAGTTTTCGGGCGGCGAGCCGACGCTCTCGCCGTACTTTCTCGACGCTGTCGCCTACGCGCGCAAAGTCGGATACAACAGCGTGCAGGCTGCCACGAACGGCATCGAATTCGCCAAGCGTCCCGATTTTTGCAAGCAGGCCGCCGAAGCCGGGCTGCGTTATGCCTATCTGCAATTCGATGGCATCGGCAACGCCGCCAATTCGCACCGCGCGGTCGGCAATCTGTTCGATGTGAAGCTGCGCGCGATTGAGAATCTCTGGAGCAATGGCGTCGATATCGTTCCCGTCATCACGATCATCAATGGCGTGAACAACGAGCAAGTGGGCCACGTGGTCCAATTCGCGCTCGACAATCCGAAGAAAATTCCGTTCCTCTCGTTTCAGCCGGTGTCTTTCACGGGCCGCGATGAAGCCGTGACCGACGAGCGCCGCCAAGCGCAGCGCTATACGCTCTCTCACCTGGCGCATGACGTGAAGAACCAGATCGGCATCGGCGAGCCGGTGCGCGACTGGTTCCCGATCAGCTTCATGAGCACGTTTTCCGATTTTGCGGATCTGGCCCATGGACCGAACGCCGATTGGGGTCAGCTCAGTTGCGGCTGCCATCCGAATTGCGGTATCGGCATGGCGGTCATGTGCGACAAGGAAACCAAGGAGCATGTCCCGGTCACGGCGTTTCTGCACGCCGACCAGTTAGCCAAAGACATCGCGCGCATCAACGACGCGGCGCGCGGTCGTTTCCTTTCCGTCGTGGGCGCCAGTCTCGCGCTGCTGCGTAATTACGACCCCTTCAAAGCGCCTACACATTTCCGGATGACCGATTTGATTGCGAAATTCGATAAATGCTTCGGCATGTCGAAGACCGATCACGGCAAGAAATACGGCAAGGTGACGGGAGACCGCACCATGGCCGACATCGAAAAGCGCCGCGGCGATCGCTGGAACTTCCTGTTCATTGCCGGCATGTGGTTCCAGGATCTGTTCAACTACGATTTCCGCCGCACCGAACAGTGCATCATTCCTTACGCCACGCAGGAAGGCGAAATTTCCTTCTGCGCTTACAACACGGGCGTGGGCTGGCGCAATATCATCGAGAAAATGCACATGACGGCTACGCTTACCAAGTGGTACGACGAGCACGGGCGGCATGAAATCTTCGCCGGCAACAAGAGTGTGCCCTTGACCGATAAGGAGCACCGTCTGGTGTTGAACGAGGAGCACGTGAACGCCGGCCGGCAGCACGATCTCGACGATAAGGGAATTGCCAAGACGGCGCGTGAAGAAAAAGCGCGCGCGCGCGACGAGGCCCTGAAGCAAAAGATCGAAAACGAGAAGATGGCCCGGCTCTATCGCGAGCATGTACTCGGCGAAAAGAAGGTCGAAGGATTCGTTCCTCTCGATGGTTTGCTCGGCTCCGTTGCCCCGAAGCCTGCGGCTGCGGAGAAGCGCGAAGAAGTCGGAGCGATGGGCGACTAGGCTCTCTTCTTACATCGGATGTGCCAAAGACCGCCGGGTGTCAGCCCGGCGGTCTTTATTTTGCTGGAACGATGCTGTGGCGTCCGAAAAAGTCAGCGGCTAAAAAGCGCCCGTCATCCCAGGCACCGCCTTGGAGCGCACTGCACTCATCCGGATAGGGGATAGAGTCAGCAAGAGAGCGAGTCGACCGGTATCCGGCGCCGGGATGAGCGGACTCCCACCAAGGCTTCCGCTCTGGAAGGAATCGAAGTTCCATCCTGGCCCAAAGCGATAACGTGCGTTCACAAAGCCCAGTAGACCGAACACACAGCGCGCGCAGGCGCAGGCATCTCCAGTACAATGCACCTGTTGCAGTTGGGGAGGCATCGTATGTCGGAGCGTCAACGGCTAGCCGCAGCCATTTTGCTGCTTTTCGCGAGTGCATGTCCAATGATGGACGGGTGCAGCACGGTTGTTGTCATCCCTCGCTGCGACAATTCGTGGAAAGACGGCGAAGTAGTGTTCCTGGGGAAAGCGGTCGCCCGACTCGGTGGGGAGACGCCTCGCGGTAACGGAATCGTAGAGTTGACGGACTACGAATTCCATTTTGCGCCGCTGGAGATATTCCGTGGCGCGAGCAAAGAGGCGGAAGAGTTGGTTGTTTACACTGGCCACGGTGGAGGTGATTGCAGTGAACCTTTCCTTGTTGGAGTCAGCTATCTCGTTTATGCGCGAACCATCAAGGGCCGCCTGAAAGCCGGGGGAATACCAGCGCCTATCGCGGGCGGCACGTTAAAGGAACTACGGGCCATAGTGAAGGGTGAGCGCATAGACGATTTGTTTGGCACCATCGGGATTGGTTCAGAGTACGGGAGGATGGAAGATCGAATCAAAAGCAAGCCGCTCGGTAACGTTGTGGTTAGGGCAGTCGGACACCATGGCGTGCGTTTTTCCGCCACAACCGATGAACACGGTACATATGCTTTCGCAAAGTTGCCGCCGGGGAAGTACCAGATAGAAGCAGATTCGCCTTTCGGGCTCCTTTCGGGAGAGTTTCCAGCCTATGTAAAGACCAGAAAGGGAGGCGGCGCAGGGTGCCGCATCGACGCATTTCGGCCTGTCGACGCACATTCGCAATGATTCGGGTTTGCGTTGACTCCCAACTGGGCAGTGGGGGCAGCCGGGAACTTGCTTCCGGTGTTTATTCGCCGTGCGGTTGCAATTCCTACGAAGGATGCATATCGTTCTAAACGTCGATAGCTACTCATGGGATTGTCCATGCGGCTTTGCGGGATCGATGCCTCAATGTAGGCAATCATCGGGATGACTTTGGATGGTTTGTGCTGCCTCTAACTGCTCTCCTCTCGGGAAGCCGTGTCTACGAGTCAGCCCCGGATTTACGGCAGCTCCCTCATACGAGTCACAAGCCAAAAATCCAATGTTTCCGGGCCTTTGGTGGCCAAAACCCTTGACACGCCCCCTTATGCTGGAACCGATGGCATCGCTAAACCAGCTGGCGGCGAACCGCGCTAACGCCCAGCTATCCACTGGCCCAACTTCGTCTGAAGGAAAAGCCAAAGTCTCCCACAACGCTGTAAAAACCGGTCTCACCGGCCGCACCGTCCTGCTGCCAACCGACGACGTCGCGGCCTACCAGGCGCAAGTCGAACGAATCTTCCAACAGTTCGCTCCCGAATGCGACGAAGAAAAGCGCCTCACCCAGTCCCTCGCCGATACGCTCTGGCGGCTCGATCGCATTCCCTCCCTTGAGGCCGGCATCTACGCGATCGGCCGCCGCGAGCTCGCCGCCCAATTTGCCGAGGAAGAGGACGAAGCCGTCCGCAAAGCCATGATCGAAGCGCAGATCTTTCTTTCCTACCGCCGTGACATGAATAATCTTTCGGTCCAGGAAGCGCGCTTGCGCCGGCAATATGAAAAGGACGAAGCGGAGTTGAAGCGCCTGATTGCCGAGCGCGAGAAGGCTGCCAAGGACCGCCAGACAGCCGAGAACCGGCGCTGGCAAGATGCCATTCTTCACTACCGGACAGCCCGGGAATGTGGCTTGGCGTTCGATCCTGCCGAAATTGGCTTTGAATTTTCAACCGAAGAAATCGCCGCCCGCGAGCAGCAGATACAAGTGAAAGCCGCCATCCAAAACGGCCGCTACTACGAATACAAGAAAAAAGGTTACTTCAAAGCTGCCTGAGTTAACGAAATTTGCTCGCGTATCTGCCAATAGCTTTCGCTGATAAGAACGGACGGGGAGGCGGCAAGTTCGGCATGCTCACTGGCTCGAAGGAGCGGCCGCGTAGGGCAGCGGCTCCGAGAACGTTGAAATAGTTTTCGGCGGAATCGCGATACGTTACATGGTCGGGGGATAGCTGAACGTGAAATCTGTTGCGCCCGAATCGCGGGTCAGCGCGAGTTTGACCATCCGGCCGGGATCGCGCGCGTCGAGAGGCCGGGCGACGAACGCCTTGTAGGAGGTGAAGACCGCGGTGTTCACGCCGATACCGAGTGCCAGGGCAAACACCGTGATACCGGTGAACGCAACATGCCGAGATAACATGCGGGCTGTGTAACGCAAGTCCTGGAGTACGGTTTCGGGCAACATCATCCAACCGGAAGACGTGGCGAGGCGGCGATTATTGCAACAGTCCTCAGGATTTAGCGGCGGCTATTTTCTAAAGAGCCTTTAAAAAGAAAGTTACCTTGGGCCGGATATATTCGTCTTGTGCGATAATGCGGCCCAACGGAATGGAGACAGATACCTTATGATTTCGAGAAGACAAGCTCTCGTTGGAGCGGCCAGCTTGGGCGCCACCGGATGGCTTTCCGCGCTCGCTCCGAAACTGGGCGCGAACCCGCTCGGGATGCCTATCGGTTGTCAGACCTATCCCGTAAAGGAAATGATCGGAAAAGATTTTCCCGGCACGCTGAAGATTTTGTCGGACGCCGGCTTCGAGCGAATCGAGTTGTGCTCGCCGGCCGGCTACGCCAAGTCAGGCTTCGGCGATCTCGCGAAATACAAGGGTGGGGAGTTGCGAAAGAGTCCTCGGGGACGCGGGGCTGAAATGCGAAAGCTCCCATTTCAGCATGAAAGAGTTGAGAGAAAATCAGGCCGATCGGATTGCGTGGGCGAAGGACGTCGGGTTGACGCAAATGCTGGTGGCAAGCCTGGGAGGCCCTAAAGAACCGACGATGGACGATGTGAAACGCGCGGCCGACGAATATAACAAGATCGGTGAGCAGGCGGCTAATGCGGGTATTCAACAGGGTCTTCACAACGAGAATTTCGAGATGACCACGGTGGACGGCAAGCGCACCTACGATCTGCTGTTTGAGTTGCTGGATCCGAAACTAGTCAAGTTCCAGTTTCAGGTTTCTACCATCAGCCGTGGCTTTGACGCGGCCGAGTACTTCACGAAATATCCCGGGCGATTTATTTCGATGCATGCGCAAGGCTGGTCCAACTCGACAAAGAAGATCGTGCCGATAGGACAAGGCGACCTCGACTGGAAGAAAATATTTAGCGCGGCGAAGGTGGGCGGCATCAAGAATTACTTTGTGGAAATGAATCTGGATTTCATGAAGGCCAGTGTTCCTTATCTGCGTCAATTGCAGGTCTGATCTAGAATCGCGAATGGAGAGGTGAAGGTGAATACGATAGGACGCCGTGAATTCATTGCAGGCAGCGCTGTAGCGGCTGCCGGCTTTGCCAGGGTCGCGCGTGGAGAACCGTTTCCGGATCAGGCTAAGCGAGATCGTTTGGCGGTCATGACGCTAAGCTTCAACAGCGTTTTGAAACATCCCGAGCATCCGGACGACCCCGCAAGGACGCTCGATATACTGGACGCTCCGCAGATGATTGCGGATCGCTACGGAATCCACCACGTGGAATTTCAGCACACCCACTTCGCCTCGGTCGACGCTCCCTACTTCAAGGAAGTGCGCGATCGATTGAAGAAGGCGAAATCGCAGATGAATCAGATCTGCCTGGAATTCGGACCGCTGAATATCTCCGCCCCGGAACACTATGTGCGTCTGGAGACCATCGATTTGACCAAGCAATGGATCGATCACGCGGCGGCTGTGGGATGCCCGCGCGTCATGGTCAACCAAGGCACGCTCGCGCCCGAAGTGCGCCAGGCTGCTATCGATACTTTGAAGGCGATGGACGCCTACGGAAAAACGCGGAAGGTTTTTGTGACGATGGAAAATCGCGGCGGCGGCCGCCGTCCTCCACAGCCGGGCGCAACCGAGGCGCCGTCGAATCGGCCCGCAGCTCCTCCTCCGCCCACATGGGAAGTCGTGCTCGAGGTGATCAAGGCCTCGGGCATTCATGCCAACCCTGATATCGGCAACTTTCCGGACGAGGCAGCTCGCGCCGCCGGTCTGCGCGCCCTGTATCCGCTTTCTTCCGGCAGCAGTCATGCCCACTATGCGCCCGATCGCTACAGTGAGGCGGATGCCGTGAAGATTTCAAAGGAAGTTGGCTATACGGGATTATTTTCGATCGAGACGGGACGCAATAACGGGCCGGATCCCTACGCGGCGGTGCAATCCGTAGTGGACGAGTTACTCAAGGATCTTTCGTAGCTATATGGGGCGCTTCTTATTCCAGTTTCTTTGCGTATGTGCCGTCGCGCAGTCGATAGGCGGTCAGCAGAGCCGGATTCAGAACTATAAGGTCTGGTCGGACAATGGCGGCGGTCCCGACAACTCGCACTTCTCGGCGCTAAATCAAATCACCAAACAAAATGTCGGCCAGCTCGACGTGGCCTGGGCGTATCCGAGCAAAGATACGCTCGCCTACGTCTGGAATCCTTTGATTGTCGGAAACGTGATGTATGTGCTGGCGAGAAATAACTCCCTGGTAGCGCTGGACGCGACGACGGGAAAAGAAATCTGGATACATGAAGCGTTGATGGGCATCGCGCCGCGCGGCATTAATTATTGGGAGAGCAAAGATCACAAAGACCGGCGGCTGATTTTCCAGAAGAACAGCTATTTGGAAGAGATTAACGCGGATACGGGCAAATCGATCCTGACCTTTGGGACGGAAGGCATTGTGAATCTGCGCGAAGGCTTGCGGCGCTATTCCACATCCGGGCCTCTCGGAAGAATTCAATCGAACAATCCAGGAAAAATTTTCGAGAACCTGCTCCTGCAAGGCTCGTCCACGGGCGAAGGTTTCCTTTCGCCGCCCGGCGATTTGCGCGCATATGACGTGATCACCGGCGCATTGGTCTGGCAATTCCATACCATCCCTCATCCGGGCGAGTTTGGCTACGACACTTGGACGAAGGATGCGTGGAAGTACGCCGGCGGGGCGAATACCTGGGGTGAAATATCGGTCGATGAGAAGCGCGGAATCGCCTACTTCCCGACCGGTTCCGCCACGTATGATTTTTATGGAGCGGATCGAACCGGAGCGAATCTTTTTGGCGATTGCCTGCTCGCTCTGGATGCCCGCACCGGAAAGCGATTGTGGCACTTCCAGGCCGTCCATCATGACTTATGGGATTACGACAATACGTCCGCGCCGCAATTGATCACGGTCGAGCATAAAGGCAAGAAAGTGGACGCCGTCGCGATGGCCGGCAAGACGGGCTTCCTCTATGTATTCAATCGCGTGACCGGTGAGCCGCTGTGGCCCATCGTAGAACGGCCTTTTCCGAAGAGCGATATGCCGGGTGAGCATGCGTGGCCGACTCAACCCATTCCAACCGCCCCGCCTCCTTTCGCCGTGCAGAAGTTCACTGCGGATGATGTGAACCCATACGTCCTGACTCCGGAAGAGCGTGCGCATTGGAGGCAGGTAGTGGATAGCGCGAAGAATGAGGGCTTGTTCACTCCCCCGTCGATGCGTGACACCATCAACATGCCGGGAAATCAGGGTGGATCAAATTGGGGAACCACCGCCGCCAACCCGGCCAGCGGCATTGTCTATGTCATGGGTCTTAATGAGCCCGCCATATTGAAGATGTCGCCGGAAATGCCGCGCATGGGTGGGCGGATAACCGGCTCGCCGTCGCAGGGCAAAACTGTTTACGAACGTAATTGTCAGGGTTGTCACGGCGCCGATTTGCGCGGCAATGGAACTTATCCATCGCTCGTTGATATCATGACGCGGCTTGGCGCCGATACAGTGCGTTCCACGGTAACCGGCGGCAAAGGTCCCATGCCGTCGTTCGGCACGGACATCAAAGAAACCGAGATGAATAACTTGGTGGCGTATCTCGCCAATCCCAAGGCCGGCGGAGGACGCGGAGCCCGGGGCGGGGAATCCGCGCAGGAGGAGGCTGACAAGTTAGGCGGCCCGGTTGTCGCTTCCGGCGGATCGCCGGCCGGACAAGCGATGGCCAAGGCGGGCGCCGGCGTGCGCGGCAATAGCCCGTACGGTTCGATGGGCGGACCGCCCTATCCGGAAGGAGTGGACGCTCCAGCCGAACGTTATTACACCGGATACAACATCATGGGCAACATCATCAAGCCCCCTTATTCCACGCTCACTGCCTACGACCTGAACAAAGGAACGATCAAGTGGCAGGTTCCGGTGGGAGACGATCTGCGCGCGCTGCAGGAAGGCGCTCACGACACCGGCGCTATCGGAGTTCGTGTGGGCATGGTGACGACCTCGACGGGATTGGTATTCCTGGCCGGCGGCGACATGAAAATTCGCGCATACGACCAGGAAACAGGCAAAGTTGTTTGGACCGCGAATCTGCCCGGACAATCGCACGGCTTTCCCTCGATGTACGAGGCCGGCGGGCGGCAGTATCTGGTTGTGAATGCGACGTCGCCTCCGGGTCCTCGAGATCCCGTTACGACCACCAGCTCCGCGCAGCCGCGCGGCTACATCGCTTTCGCGCTGCCCGAAAAAACGAGCGCGACCCAGTAGGTGTCCCACCGAGTCGCGACAAAGGACCGAACTAGGCTGTGCGCTGCGCTTCGGCTTTGCTAGAGTCCGCGATGGCGGCCTGGGCCGCCGCTAGGCGCGCAATCGGTACGCGATAGGGCGAGCACGAGACGTAGTCCATGCCGGTTCGATAGCAGAACTCGACCGAGCTCGGCTCGCCGCCATGTTCCCCGCAGATTCCGATTTCCAGATCGGGGCGCGTTTTCCGGCCGAGCTTCACGGCATGCTCGACCACTTTGCCGACTCCATCCTGATCGAGCACCGCGAACGGATCGGCCTTGAAGATTTTCAGCGTCTCGTATTGTTTCGAGAACTTCGTATAGTCATCGCGCGAAAGGCCCATGGTCGTCTGGGTCAGATCGTTGGTCCCGAAGCTGAAGAACTCAGCTTCCCGGGCGATTTCGTCCGCAGTCACGGCGGCGCGCGGAATCTCAATCATCGTGCCGACGTAATACTTCAGAGTTTTGAGCTTCGCCGCCGATAGAACTTCTTCCGCCACTTTGACGACGATGGCCTTCTGATTCTCCAACTCCTTCACATCGCCGACCAGCGGAATCATCACCTCGGGAATAACTTTGATTCCCTTCTTGGTAACGAGCACTGCCGCTTCGAAAATCGCCCGCGCCTGCATTTCGGTCACATCCGGATAGGTGATGCCAAGCCGGCAACCGCGATGCCCGAGCATCGGGTTAAATTCATGCAGTTCTTCCACGCGGTGGAGCAGTTCCGGCAGATACTTCTTGAGCTCGCCTACGCCGACGCCGTATGTCGCCGCCATCTGCTTTTTGTCTTTCGAGTTCGCGTGTGGAAGCTTTGCGATATCCACCATTACGTTTTCGCGCTTGGGCAGAAATTCGTGCAGCGGCGGGTCGAGCGTGCGGATGACTACCGGGAATCCATCCATCGCGGTAAAGAGCCCGGCGAAATCTTTGCGCTGCATCGGCAGTAGCTTTTCGAGGGCTTTTTTGCGCGTCTTTTCATCGCGCGCAAGAATCATCGCCTGCATGTGCGGAATGCGATCTTCGGCGAAGAACATATGTTCCGTGCGGCAGAGGCCGATGCCTTCCGCTCCGAAGAGGCGCGCCTGCGTGGCATCGCGCGGAATATCGGCATTGGCGCGCACGCCGAATTTGCCCCGGAATTCGTCAGCCCAGCCCATGAACACCGCGAAATCGTGCGACTTGGGATCGGGTTCGTTGGTCTTGCACTGGCCGAGGTACACTTCGCCGAGCGTGCCGTCGAGCGAAATCCAATCGCCCGCTTTGAGCAGCAGCTTCTTGCCTTCGAAGAGAACGGAGGCAACCTTCTTAGCTTCATCGACTGAAATAGAGGATGCGCCCACCACGCAGGGCCGGCCCATACCGCGCGCAACCACGGCGGCGTGGCTCGTGAGGCCGCCGACCGCCGTCAAAATACCTTTAGCTACATCCATCCCGTGGATATCGTCTGGAGTGGTTTCTTTGCGCACCAGCACGACGGGGCCTTTGGCCGACATCTCGACGGCGTCTTCCGAAGAAAAGGCCGCGCGTCCCACCGCCGCGCCCGGAGAAGCGGGCAGGCCACTGGCAATTTTTTGCAGCCCTTTACGCGCAGCCGGATCGAGCACCGGGTGCAACAGTTGGTCGAGCTGGTTCGGACCGACGCGCTGCACTGCTTCTTTCTTTGAGATCAGGCCTTCTTCCACCATCTCGACGGCCGCGCGCACGGCCGCGGGGCCGGTCCGCTTGCCGTTGCGCGTTTGCAGCATATACAAGGTGCCTTCTTCGATGGTGAATTCGAAGTCCTGCATATCGCGGTAATGCTTTTCAAGATTCGTGGTAATCTCGCGGAGCTGGCGATACGCCTGGGGCATCACTTGCTCGAGTTCGGCGATGGGCTGCGGCGTACGAATACCGGCCACCACGTCTTCCCCTTGCGCGTTCACCAGGAATTCGCCGTAAAACGCCTTTTCCCCGGTCGAGGGATTGCGCGTGAAGCCCACGCCGGTACCCGAACGGTCGCCCATGTTGCCGAAGACCATCGCTTGCACGTTGGCAGCGGTGCCGATCGAATCCGGAATCTTTTCCATGCGCCGGTAGTAGATGGCTTTGGGAGTGTTCCACGAATTGAAGACCGCATCGCGTGACATGTTGAGCTGATCGAGCGCGTTCTGCGGAAAGTCTTTACCGGTTTCTTTCTTGACGAGCTTTTTGTAATCCGCGATGACAGCCTGCAAGTCTTCGGCGGTCAGATCAGTGTCGAGCTTTGCCTTGATCTTCGCTTTGCGGGCATCGAAAATGTGATCGAACTTCGCCATGTCGATGTGCAGCGCTACTTCGCCGAACATCTGGATGAAGCGGCGGTAGCAATCGTAGGCGAAGCGCGGATTACCGGTCTTGCGCGCCAGTCCCTCGGTCGTCTTATCGTTCAGGCCGAGGTTGAGGATCGTATTCATCATGCCCGGCATGGAGAACTTTGCGCCGGACCGCACGCTGAGCAGCAGCGGGTCGTCCACGCCGCCAAGCTTCTTGCCCATCTGCGCTTCCAGTTTGGCCAGCGCTTCCTTGATCTGCTCGTCTACTTGTTTCGGAACTTTGTTTTTGTTCTCGAAGAAGAGGTTGCACACCTCGGTCGAGATAGTGAAGCCCGGGGGCACCGGGACGCCCGCCTTGCTCATTTCGGCAAGGCCCGCGCCTTTGCCGCCAAGCACGTCCTTCATCCTGCCGTCGCCGTCGGCCGAGCCTCCGCCAAACGAATACACATATTTGTTCATTTCTAAATCTTGTCTCCTACGCCTTGCGTTACGATTTCGGAAAAGTCCGCGATGGTGGAAAACTCGGTCAGCAGGCTATAAAGCAAAGCCAGACGGTTCCGCCGGATCGCGGGATCGGGGTCGTTCACTAAAATTTTATCGAAGAACAAATCCACGTGCGGTCGAAGCGAGGCGATCGCAACCAGCTTCTCGTGGTACGAGGCTTTTGCTTCTATGTCGCCACGCACACGGCCCAACTCACTGTAGAGCTGCTTTTCAGGTCCCGGTGAAAGCAAATCCGGGTTCGGTTGTTCCGCGGAATCGATGCCCGCCTGTTTCAAAATGTTTTTGATGCGCTTGAAGCTTGCGGCGAGCGGTTCGAAGTCGCAGTCGGCCGCACGTCATGCACCGCTTCGGCGCGTTCGACGAGATCGGGAAGCGTGCCAAGCGGAGGCGCGAATACAGCGTTCACTTCGTCGTAAGCGAAGCCGCGCGTCTCGCGCAAATAGAACTGAATTCGTTCCCGCAGGAATGCCTACAGTTCGGGTCCTTCTCTCCAGCTGGGATAGAACACTTGCCTTCGATCAGAATCTTGACAATGCCCTGCGCAGCACGCCGCAGCGCGAACGGATCCTTCGAGCCGGTCGGGATCATGCCGATCGGAAAGCACTCGCGAAGGTATCGACCTTGTCTGCCAGCGAAACAATTGCCCCTCAAGCGTGCGCGGGATCGAATCCTCCATCGACCGGCTTGTACTGGTCGTAGATGGCCGCCACACGTCTTCGCTCTCGCCCTGCGCTTGTGCGTACAACCCGCCAACGACGCCCTGAATTTCGGTGAACTCCTTCACCATGTCGGTCGTGAGATCGCATTTTGCCAGTAAGAGCGGCGGTCCGCGAAGAAATTCGCATCAGCATCTGGCCGAGGCCAGTGCCATGCGACCACACGTTCTGTCTTATCCCTGTAACTGCCCAGCTTGGCCTGAAACGTCACTTTCGCAAGATCCAAACGCGCTCCGATAATTTCTTCCGCTGATCGACCTGCCAGAAGAAGCGCGCATCGTTGAAGCGCGCGCGCAGAACCCGTTCGTTACCCTGCCGGATCAGTCCGTCCGGATCGCCGTCGGTGTTTGTGACTGCGACAAATTCGGCGGCCAGCGAACCATCTTCTTTCGAGCACCGAAAAATAGCGCTGATGATGGCGCATCACGGTCGACTAGAATCTCTCGCGGCAGTTCCAGATAAGAAGGATCGAAGCTGCCTCGAATCGCCGTCGGATACTCAGTCAAGTAGACGAGCGTATTCAGCAGCTCCTCGTCCGGCTGCACGCCCGCGCCAAGCTGCGGCCTCGATACGCGCTTGCGTTCTTCCGCGCGCACGATTACGAAGTTGCTCGAAATATATCTTAATAAGTTGCAACTGACCGGGAGCGGCTCTTTTGCACCCAGTATCCGATGCCCGCGCGTTGTATTGCCGGAACGGACTCCGGCTATTTAAAATGGAACAACCTCGGCTTCGAGCACGGCCACAATCCATCGCATGGGACGAATGAAACGCACTCCGCCCTTGCCCGTCCAATACATGCTTTTCGGCCACGCGATCCCCGCGATCACTTCAGGCAGCTTGGCCGCAAGCGCTTCCTTAGCGCCTGTCCCTTTACCCGCTGATGAAAAATGTAGCGCTCGCCCTTTGCGTCCTGCGTAGTTGCCAGATCGCCCACCGAGGTGTTCCATTTCGCGCGCGAACCCTTCGGCAGCAGGCTTGCCCGCCGAGAGATACGGCCCCGGCACAACTGTCTCCACATCGGCAGCCTGGGCAGCCATGTCCTTCGCCAGCAGCAAAAGCCGGCGTGGGGTGGCGTCCACAATCAGCGCCGAGCTTTCAAACGCGCCGAAAGCCGCCTGCCAGCGCGCACGCAAATCCGCGAGTGCGGGCACAATCATCCAGTCCGGAACTTCTTCGACGCCGATCTCGAGAAGAAAGTACGGCATCAGGCGTCCACCCAGCTTGCTGTTTCGCCCAGGCTTCCGCTACGCCGACCGCGAGCTTGCGAACGCGGCCGATCACGCCTACGCGCTCCGTCACGCTGATCGCTCCCCGCGCATCGAGCATATTAAAAAGATGCGAGCACTTCAGAACCTGGTCATAGGCGGCCAGCACAGGAAAACGCCGGGTCTCCGGCTTGAAGCGTGCGAGCAGCCCGGCGCACTCGGCTTCATGCTCGCCAAACAAACGCCACAGCCTGTCGACATCCGCCATCTCGAAGTTATAAACGGAAAATTGCTCTTCATCCGCCAGCCGTACATCCGCATACTTGAAGCCCGGCGCCCATTCGATGTCGTAGACGCTCTCCACATTTTGCAGAAACGCGACGATGCGCTCGAGGCCATAGGTCAGCTCGGCGGGCACGAGATCCAGATCCATGCCGCCGCACTGCTGAAAATAAGTGAACTGGGTAATCTCGAGGCCATCGAGCATCACCTGCCAGCCAACTCCCCACGCGCCCAGCGTCGGCGCTTCCCAGTTATCTTCTTCAAACTTGATGTCGTGTTTGCGTAGATCGATGCCGATCGCTGCCAAGCTGCCCAGGTATTGATCCAGTACATCGTCGGGCGTTGGCTTCAGAATCACTTGCAATTGCTGGTGCTTGTAAAGACGGTTCGGATTTTCGCCATAGCGGCCGTCGGCGGGCCGCCGGCTCGGCTGCACGTACGCGACCTTATATGGTCTTCGGCCCGAGCACGCGCAGAAACGTCTCGGGAGCCATGGTGCCGGCCCCGACTTCCAGATCGTAAGGCTCCTGAATAATAGCGCCGCGGCTCGCCCAATACTGCTTCAGCTTGAAGACTGTGTCCTGAAAGCAATCCATGCGTTTATAGGGCTTCGAGCACGATCGGGGTGCGGAAGCGGCGCTCCACGTGCTCCTCCATCTGGCGGATCAAAAGGCGGCGCAAATCGAGCGCGGTGTCTTTGTTCCAGACACGCGCGGGCAATTCCGCGATATGTTGGCGAAGCATACTGGCCGCCAGCTCGCGCGAAGACGCGCAAAGATTGCGGTCGGGATAATTTTCCAGATCGGGCAGGAACCCGGAAAGACGCGTCGCCCAGAGCGAGAAGTAAGTAATGGCTGTCCACGCGGCGCCGGCGGTGCGCTGATGCATGAAATCGAGAACGGTCGCGAGCAAGCGGAAGAACCGCTCGTTCGGCTCATGCGGCGGCAGCAGGTGGTCGCTGACTTCCGCGAGATAGTCGAGAGCCACGCTGGTGTCGAAATCGTCGAGCAGGTTGAATTGCGATTGCAGCAAATCGCAGGAGTTCAAGTTGACCAGTTCCCGTGTTTCCTTCTGCGAATACGATAGGTTCACTAGCGACAGCCGTTCCAGGCCGGAGCCAAAACTGCTTTTCGGTTTGCGCGCCCTTCTCGCCACGCCGCGCAGTTTGCCTTGATCGCGGGTAAAAAAACTGACGATCAGGTCGGACTCCCGGAACGGGTAGGTCCGAAGGACATAAGTCTCGCTCACCCGAGCCGGCATCAGAAAAGGGCCGGTGCCAAGCAGTTTTGCAGCCGGTTAGAACTCTAAGAGTAGCAAAGGGGCAGGAAAAAATGAGGGCCGCCTCCGAGAACGGCCCTCTCGAAGGTCTAGCGTTTCCGGCGGAAGAAACGTAAACCGACAAGCAATAAACCAACGGCGGGAAGATAAGCCGGTTCTGGCGTGCTGGCCACCGCGTTGTAGGAAATGTTCTGGAAGCGCAGGCCGGCGGCGTCGTTATCGTCGAATATTGTGAGACCGCGAAACACCGGCAGACTCGAAAAGTTGTAGACGGCGTAGCCTGCCGTCAAAATTTGCGAGAAGCTGTCCACCAGCGCGCCGTTGGCGTCGAAAAAGCGCAGGTTGATCGGATCTCCGCCTTCCGCCGAACCGCTGGTAAGCGTAATGGCATCGGCATTGGAATTGAGCAGAATCGAGAGCGGTCCTTGATTGTCCGGCTGCGACAGGATGGAATTGGATGCGGGCGAAACGCCAGGATCCCAGGGCGCAACATCGAGCGTGCCCGCTGCCTGTAAGGCCAGGGGTGACGATGGGCTGCCCGTAATGCCGGTTCCGGAGACCGTTTGGCCGGCAAAGGTTTGCGCGAAGCTCGCGCCAGGGGCGGTGATGGTAGTTCCGGCAATAGCGCCGCTCAAATCGACATCGACAATGGCGGCGGTTACCGGCAAGCACGCGACGAGCGCGGCTAGGGGAAGTAAGAGTTTAGAACGGAACATTTTTTCTCCTCCGAATGTTCTCTACGCTCTCTAGTGAGGGAGTAAGGGCCGAGCGTTTCAGCCAACTGTGGAACAATGATCGATTGAGGAAGGGCCTTGCGGTATCACTTGTATTGGCGGCGGCGGGTTGGCTGGTCGCCGATTCGGCGGATTACACGCCTCAGTTGCTGCTCACTCCTCAGCGCTGGAAAAGGTTGAAGCGCGATCGCGTGCGGCAGACCACGCGCTGGCAGAATTTCGAGGCCCGGGTGCAAGCGGCAGCCGATTCTCCTGAGCGCGGTTTTGAACTTGCGTTGTATTATGCCGCGACGCAGGATGAAGCGCGCGGAAAAGAAGCCGTCGCGTGGGCGCTTGCGCATGCGTGCGATCGCCGGCAGGTTTCCCTTGTGCTCGATTGGTGCGGCCCGCTGGTGCGGCAGCAAGATCGCGACAAGCTGAAGGCCGCCGCTTGCCCCGCTAAAGCGGACAGGGATGCCAAATCCTTCCGTGACGAGGCCTTTTCAAAGCTCGCCAACGGAGAAGATATTGCGCCGCTGGTTGAAGAGAGCAAAAAATCTCTAGTTCCGCGCCTGGCGGAGGGTGCATTCAAAGACGCGGCCGAGTTATATGCCGCCTGCGAATTTTTCGCGGTGGCGCGCACCGCCACGCAGACGGACCTGCGCGAAGAGGACCGGCAATTTTTCTCGCAACTCCCGGCCGAACTATTGCTTTCGCTGAAAGCCGGCGAACTGGAACATCCGGACTCGACCCTTCATTTAGCCGCGCTCGCCTGGATTGGCTTGGACCCAAATCTCGCGAGTTCGCAGTTTTTACAAGGTTGGGCCATCTCCGATAGGCAAACGATTCGCGAGGGTCCGGGCGTTGCTTATGAAATGTTATGGGCCGATCCATATCTCCCGGGTGTCGGATACCAGAATCTAGATCCCTGGGTCTACGATACGCATGGGCGGCTTTTTGCGCGCGCCAGTTGGGAAGCGGATAGCTGTCACATCCGCATCACAACCCACGGCGTAGAGGAAGAGAATTGCCCGCCGAAGTGGCGCGACGAGCCCTCTACTTTCGGCAGATTGACATTGATCCCGGCACCGCAGCAATGCTTTGAGCTGCCCAAGCTCAAACCCGATCAGTCGGCGCTTCTTTGGAGGCTGAAACCGGGTCAAACACTAAGTTATGGAACGGGCAAGAAGCTGCGGCTCAGCGCCCAGGCGGACGCGGCAGGCATGTGGCGCCCGGGATCGAACATCGAAGGCAAGGTTTGCCCTGCCGAGCGCTGATACACCGCGCTGATAAGCTGTAAGTTCTAACTCAATGATTGCAGCGACACAATTGCGCCCCGGCATGGTCGTGAAGTTCAACAACGAACTTTACTCCGTTTTCAGCATGGTCCATCGCACCCCGGGCAACCTCCGCGGCTTTGTTCAAGCCAAGATGCGCAGCCTGCGCTCCGGTTCGATGATGGAGCACCGCTTCTCGTCCGAGGACAAGGTCGAGCGAGTGGCCCTGGACGAGCAGGAAATGGAGTATTTGTATGACGACGGTGAATACTACTACTTCATGAACATCGAGAGCTTCGAGCAGATGCATCTTACGAAGGACATCTTGGGCGATGGCGTGCAGTACCTGATCCCGCAACTCAAGGTTAACGTCGAGTTTTACGAAGGCAAGCCGATTAGCGTGGAACTTCCTCCGAGCATAGAGATGACGGTAGTCGAAACCGAGCCTGGTCTAAAAGGTGCCACCGTGTCAAACGTGACCAAGCCCGCGACCATGGATACGGGCCTGGTCGTGCAAGTGCCGCCGTTCATCAATCAAGGCGAAAAGATTCGCGTCAACACGTCCGACGGCAGTTATCAGGAACGCGCCTAGGCGCGGCTGCTAGTGAGCGCTCGAGCCCGCCGGCAGCTGGCTTCGGCTGCCGGTAGCCACCCCGGAGCTTTTTTCCCGGGTGGTTTTCTCGAACTGCTCCCTGAACCCAGGAACGACCTGTTCCAAGAAATCCTGGAACCTGTTTGCGGCAACCCCGATCAGGGCTCCCTTGATAGTGTCGACAGTCTCCAGGGCTTTGCCCTTCTGGATCTCTGTCCCGCGCCGGTATTCGTTTTCGCCGTTTGACCGGCCGTCGCTATAGTTTCGAACCCGCTTCGGCCTTCTCCCGCTTATTGATGCCAGCAAGAGCCCCCCGCCAAGAGCGACACCCATCATGGTCATCGGCCTTTTATTGAAATGTGTCCGCCAGTCCGTAACTTCTTCGACCTTCGACTGGAGATCGTTCAAGTTCCGGCCTAGTTGGCCGCGTTCCGCCTGGATTTCACGCTCTATCTGGTTTGAGTTTTCACCCATTGCACGTTCTCCTTCATGGTTTCGATTGTCTTTTCGGGCTTTGTACTCACGGTTTTGAGCCGCTTCCTGCCGGCCGCTAGCAGTATTGCGGTCACGATGGCCATCACAATTAACAACACTAGTGCCGCTGCCCAAAACGGCATGACTGTTGATAACGCAAAGAAAGCCGTTAGCAGCAGCAGCCATACCGTGAACAAAGCCGCCACTGCGGCGCTGGCCATCATTCCTACAGCAGCCCGGGCCTTTGTAATCTCTTCCTTTACCTCAGTTTTCGCTAGTCTGATTTCCGCGCGGATAATCGTTTGAACGTTCGCGACGATGTCTTGCAAAACATCCGCGATGGATCGGCCATTCTCTCCAGCCATATTCAATCCACGTGCGCGAAATCAATATTCCTCGCGGAACGCCCGGCCGATCAGAAAACCAATCGCCGTGGCGATTAGTAGTGAAGGCCCAGGATTACGGCGCACGATGTCTTCCACATCGGAAAACATCGCCTTCACATCATGCTCGCGAATGTAACCCGCAGTCGATTCCAGTTTTTCCGCCGTGGAATGGGCCACGCTCCTGACCGTCTCGCCCCCAGGTAGGCTTTCCGCTGTTCTATGAACAGTCGACGCGGCGTTTTCCAGTGCATCGGCCGTTGGGCCACGTTTCGCGTCAACCTGGTCGGTCGCCTGTCTCCCGGCTTCATACGCCTTCTGTTTTGCCGCCGCCGCTGCATCGCTGATTCTCTCGGTAGCGCTGGTCGATTCACCGTCAAACACTGCTGTTTTGTTTTCCATTAGATCTCCTTAAAGCTCGCAACAGCGGGTTAGACTGCACCGCCACACTTTCGAAGCCCTGCCACATCTACGGGAATTGCAAGAACATCCAAAAACCAGCGGGACCGAGCACGTTACCGTGTAGCAAAATCCTTCGGGGCTCGTCCAAACCCAGTGGACCAAAGGAGGTCATTTATGCCAACGAGAACACCATCTACTATCGTGGCGGTTTTTAAAGATGCATCAAACGCCGAAGCCGCCGCTACTGAGTTAAAGGCAAACGGTACAAACGCAAACGATATCTACATCAGTTCCGAACGAACCACAACCGGCGGCTCTACCTCGGAAGGTCCAGCCCACAGGCAGGGAGGATTTATCGGCTGGATTAAGGGCATTTTCGGCGAGAACGATGAATCGGATCGGAAAAACTACGAGAACGCAGTGCAGCGTGGGAACGTTGTGCTTAGCGTGGATACCGCGGATGGGGATATCGACAGAATAGGTGACATCCTGGATCGTCATTCGCCACTGGATGTTCATACCGAAGACGCCGGAGCCTCGGCCCGCGAATCGCGCGGAACCAATGTTGTTGGGGAGCAGTCGAGGTCCATCCCGGTAGTCGAAGAAGAGCTCAAAGTGGGCAAACGATCCGTGTTACGCGGCGGAGTACGTGTTTATTCAAGGGTTAGCAACCAGCCAGTGGAGGAAACCGTACGTCTCCGCGAGGAACAGGTTCGCGTGGAGAGGCAGCCGGTCGATCGGCCTGTAAACCAAGCCGATCTCCGTTCCGGCCAGGATCAAGTGATCGAAGTAAAGGAATACGCGGAGGAACCAGTGGTTTCGAAGCAAGCCCGCGTTACCGAGGAAGTGCGAGTTGGAAAAGAAGCGACGGAGCGGACGGAAACTATCCGGGATCAAGTCCGCCGCACCGACGTGAACGTCGAGAATTTGGATCGGGAGAAATCGCATGCGTCTTCCGCGCCGACCGGAATCGACCATAACCTCGATGATGATTTCCGGCAGGATTTCACCACGCGCTACGGCAATACCGGTCAGAACTACGAGGCGTATTCACCCGCCTACCGCTATGGATATGAGATGGCGGGCGACCCTCGCTATCAGGGGCGGAACTTCAGTGAGGTCGAATCCGGCCTGCAAAGCGAATACGCGCGAAGGTATCCGAACAGCACGTGGGACAAGATGAAAGACTCTGTCCGATACGGCTGGGAAAAAGTAACGGGACGGACAAGAGCGGCCACCAGTTCGCGCTAGCGTATGGAACCGAAAGATGACGACTTAGTCGTTCCTGTCATTAGTGAGGAGTTGCACGCAGACGCCGTTCCGGTGGAGACCGGCGGCGTCCGCGTCACGAAACGCGTGGACAGCCATGAGGAGGTCCTCGAGCAAGAACTTCGAAAGGGACGCGTCGAAGTGAAACGCGTCAAAACAGACCGCGTTGTGGATGGACCGCAGCCGGTCCAGCGGGTTGGCAACACGCTTGTGATACCGGTTGTTTCCGAAGTGCTTCGAGTTGAAAAGCGCTGGGTGGTTACGGAAGAAATCCATATCACCCAAACCGAAGAGCGCGAACGGGTACAGCAGAAGGTGAAGGTGAATCAAGAACACGCGGACGTGGAACGGCTGGATGAGCGGGGTAATGTAGCTGCGGGTATCGAACCCATCCCCGAACCGCAGCGGAGTTCCAGCCGGCCGGGCGTGGGCAGCTTGCTCGAGCGAAAGGGCAACGCATCGGCAGGGGAGCAAGGCGTGTTTTCAAAACGCCGAAGCATGTTGAAAGATAAACCGTAGGCCAGCGCGCCGGAAGCCGCCGTCATGGAAGCCGGAATCTCAATACCGGTCAATAAGCGATAGCCGAGCGTTATCGTAAGCTTTCGGCATGACGGGCGGCAGCGGCGGGATTGCTGTCGCGGTAAGCCCGTACCAGCAAGTAATGAATCTGGCTATCAAGAGTGTCACCTGCCGGAAGGTGAAGCGCTAATTCGCCCTGCTCAGCGGCGTGGGCGAGATCGCCTCTTCGGAGCAGCAGACGTGCTTTCTCGAAGTGGGCATCTCGCGACTTGGGATCGAACTGCAGACTTTGGTCAATCCATTGTTCGGATTCCGGCAAGCGATTCAGTGAAAGCAGGAGACGGGCTCCGGTCAGGAGAATGTCCACGCTTTTCGGATTTAGCTTCGTGGCCTGTTCGTATTGGGCTAGCGCTTCCATCGGCTGGCCGAGGCTTTCCAGGGTGAGTCCCAGGTATTGGGCTGCGCGCGCATCCGACGGATTCAGCTCGCGCGCCTTGCGGAACTGAGTCAGGGCCGGCCGAAGTTCATTCGATAGATAAAACTGCAATCCATAAAGAAACTGCGGATAGGCGGCGGTTGGCTCTTTCGCGAGAGCCTGCTCCAAGACAGCGCGTGCCACGTCGAAGCGCTTCTCCGCCATGGCCAGTTTGGCTTCTAAGGTGAGGGCGGGCACCAGGCGCGGATCTAAGCGCAAGGCCTCATCCACAGCGGCTTGCGAAGCGGGAAGATTCCGTTCCTGAAAGAGAGCGCTGGCGCGCTCATAGGCCGGTGTTCCGGGGGATTGCGCGGCAGCCAGCAAAAGCAGGGCCGCCCAAATCATCATTTCTGCTTCACCTCTACTACTCGGTCGGCGGGTATATTGAATAGTTCCTGAACGGCGCCGCCTGGCCAGTGGATCTCCATTCTTCTCGCCATTTGATTTTCACCCATTCCAAATCGAACGATGGGCTCGCTCGAGGAGGCATATCCAACGCTTGTGGTGGCGTGGTTCGAGAGGGTGCGGCCATCGGGCAATTGAAGCGTAATCCGGGCACCCAGGCCCTGCCGGTTGCTCTGCGTGCCGTTCAGTTTGACGCCCAACCAATGAAATGTGGCGGGCGTGAGATTGCGGAACAACTTGGCGGGGCCATTCAGGACGCTGACAACGGCGTCCACGCGGCCATCGTTATCGAAATCGGCGAAAGCGACGCCGCGGTTGTAAGCGGGCAACTGGAACGCAGCGCCGGCTGAGGCGGATACATCTTCGAAGCTTCGACCAGCCCGGTTATGAAAGACCCGGTTCGGCAGGGCGGAATCGCGACCCAGGTAGCGATCTAGCTGGTTGAAATGGGCAAGCGCAAAAAACAGATCTTTCCAGCCGTCATTATCCAAATCGAACATCCCCAGTCCCCAACCGGTGAACTGACGGGTGGCCATTAACAAATCACTGGAACCCCCGCGATCTTCAAAAAAGTCTTTCTCACCCAGGTTGCGGAACAGAAGAAAGCCGTCATTGATCATTCCGGAGACGATCAGATCGGGCCGCCCGTCGTTATCGAAATCGCGGAAATCGACGTCCCATTCCAGCTATCGGCTTGCCGTCATCGCGCAGGGCGACGCCGGACTCCAGCGCAACTTCCGCGAATGTTCCGTCACCCTGATTGTGGAAGAGAAAATTCCGGACGGAATCGTTGGCGACGAAGATGTCCGTGAAACCGTCGCCATCCATGTCGGCAAAGGCGACGCCCATTCCTTTCCCAATACACTTCGCGATTCCGGATCGCTCCGATACATCGGTGAACGTTCCGTCGCGGTTGTTGTGAAAGAGCTGGTTCGGTAGGCCAGTGTAAGCACCGGGGTGGCAGTAGAACTGCTGCGCGGCCGTTCCGCAGCGGGGTTCGGTGGCGGGGTTCCAATACACATAGTTCGAGACAAAAAGATCCAGGTAGCCGTCATTGTCATAATCCAGCCATCCGGCGGAGATAGACCAGTGATGACCGGTAAGTCCGGCTTTCGCCGAAATTTCGGCGAAGCGGCCATTGCCGAGGTTTCGATACAGGCTGTTGCGATTCACCCCGGCGACGAACAGGTCGGTGAAGCCGTCGTTATCGAAATCGCCCGCGGCCGCCGCCATGGAATAACCCTCACCGGCGAGCCCGGCTTCGGCGGTAACGTCCGTGAAGGTCAGGTCGCAATTATTGCGGAACAGGCGGTTCTGGAACGCAGGACTCGTCTTGCGAAGGCTCGGGAGGTCGGCCCCATTGGTAAAGTACACATCCATGCAGCCATCGTTGTTGTAGTCCAAGACGGCTACGCCGCCGCCCATCAGTTCCACTTGATGAAACCGGCCGGCCGCGGCGTTCTTGCATTCAAATCGCAAGCCGGCCTTCTGGGCGATCTCTTCGAACCGGATAATTGGGCCGGCAATCAAGCCGCTAACAGAACATGCGCCAAGCAGCGAAGCTAAAATTCGAAACGCGCTACGATTTGACCGGTGCGAGGAGATGGAATCGTGCCTCCGACACTGTTGGACGCGATCGCCGTGTAGTTTATGTACCCGAAGCCGCCGGTGAGCAACCCTTGATTGTTACGCGTGGGCGGGTTGGAAGGGCTGGAAGTAACAGGGTCCGAGAGCGACTCATTACGGTTGAAGGGATTGAAGAACTCGGCACGAATGCTGAACGCGAATCGTTCCCGGAAACTGAAGCGTTTGCCGAGGCTGAGTGATTCAACCGGGCGGCGCTGACCGCGGAAATCGCTGTAGTATGTGGTACCGCTGCCGAAAGTACCGGCAGGCTGATCGGTCCAAGCGGCAGGATTCAGAACGATATCTTTAGTGGGGTCGTTGCAACCGCAATTGATGTCTTTCAGATAGAGCGGCACGCCGGGGTTGCGGAATTGCCGTGTTGCAAAGCCGGGCAGGTAGGTGCTGAGACTGTTGTTCGAGCCCGGGGCCAGAAGAAGTTGACCGCTGGAGTATTGATTAATGGCGCCAATTGTCCATCCCGCCAGAACGGCTCGAGTCAGCCGGTTGCGATTCGCAAAGCCATACGCAGGGATCGTGTAGTTCACGCTGATACTCAGGATCTGGGGATGGTCTTGCGCGGAGAGCCCCTTGAAATCGGAGCGGGTGAACATGTTTCCATTCCCCTCGTAATTATCGAGTGTCTTTGAAAAAGCATAGCTTCCGATGAACGTCAGGCCATGCGAGAAGCGCTTCGTGAGCTTGGCCTGGAACGCATCGTAGGAGGAGGCGCCGAGAGGCGACCAGAGAGTACCGATGTTGCCGTACTGAGGATAGGGGCGAAGGCTCTGGATGACGGTGCCGGAGTCGGGAAAGTTTGGATAAGGCTTTTTGAAACCGGCGGCCACTGCGACGGGCGATGTAATGGTGGAGGTGAGGAGCGTACGAGTAGCGGCCTTGGTAATATCGAGGCCGCGCGACTGCAGGAGCTCCGGGCTGATCGAGTTGTAGCCGATCAGAGCGACGCCGGCGGTGTTATTCGCGCCACCTGCCTGGAGCCAGGCGCCGCGGTTTGCAACGTAAGCGCCTTCGATCACCAGATCTTTCATGAGTTCACGTTGAATGCTAATGTTCCACTGGTTGTAACGGGGCGGCCGGGCGCCATTCGGATCGATGGAGGCCGGAGCGCCCTGGACCGCTGCGCCGGGAGTGACGAGAAGTCCGGGGTCCAGGCTGGCGCCGTTCAGTGCGGCCTGGCTATAAACAAGCGGCTGCGACATTACTCCCGCGGCGACTCCATTTCCGGGCGAGGTGAAGTTGACGGTGTTGAATCCGAGACCTTGGCTGTTGCCTCCGCCGATGTAGTTGAACTGGGAAATCTGGCCATAACTGAGGCCCCAACCGGCGCGGAGGACTGTCTTCGAATCGAGCTGATAGGCGAGCCCGAGACGGGGAGCAATGGCATACGGGTAAACACCAACGAGATTGCAATTGCAGCGGCCGGGACCGGTTCCTTCGTATACTACGCCGCCCAGAAGGCCATTCGCATTTGGATTGGCGATAACGAGGATCGAAGCCGCTGGTACGATGCCAGATCTCACGGTTGGGCAGTTGAAGATCGTAGCGGAGCCCGTAATCGAGGGTGAGTTTGCGAGTGATCTTCCAGGTGTCCTGAAGGAAGAAGCCCCACGAGTTGCGCCGGTATTGGGGAGCCACGGTGTTACCGATTGCGGCGCTGTCGTATTGGCCGAGTAGAAAGCTGGCAAAACCGTAGCCGATGCCGGTCCCGCTGGGCAGCGTTTGTCCATAAAGCGGCTGGCCGGTTTCCGCCGGGTTGAAGTTGTAAAGGGGCGCTAGACCCGTGTAGCTGATGTTACTAAACGAATCTATTTTCCATTCGCCGCCAGTCTTGTAGGTGTGATTGCCACGGACCCAAGTGAGTTGGGCAACGGCGGTAGGCTTAGTGGTGTACAACACGCCGCGACTGGCGGGACCCACCGGGACAGCAAGACCGCCATAAGTGTTGTTGCCGATGCCGGTAGGACTGCTATTGGGTATCCGTGGAAAACCCGTGCCCGGCGCATCGACGATTCCGAGCGCGGTATTGTCATAATCCGCGCTCGCCGGAGGAACCGTATCCGGATTGACGTAGCGGATCACTCCGGCGCCCAAGTGCAGCAGCAGCGTGGGGGAAAGGGTCTGATCGTAATTCAGACGGAAGGTCTTGCTGCGGATGACCTGTAGCCGGACCTGGGAAAGCGGCTCGGGAAGACCATCGATGCCATTCGACTTATCGGTGTTCTCCCAAGAGTAATAGCCGCTCAGTCTGATGTTTTCCCCAAAATTATGATCGATTTTTATAGATGGGATCAGTTGAAGCTTGTAGAACGGTCCTGATGCGGAGAAGTTGTTCACCAGCGAGTCGCCAAGATTGGGCTGGGGGATCAAGGCCAGGATTTTCGCGGCTGTCGGGTCGATGCGGTTGGCTGGGATGATATTGCCCGGAAACATCTGAAGCACACGCTGTCCGGAAGAGTCGATGGTGGCGGTCGCGGGGTCGTAAATGGCGTTTTGAAGAATGGGCCGGCCGGCGAAGTCGGTGCCGAGATTGCGGCCAAGGATGGAACTGAAATTCCCGCTCCGCAGAGCCGAATTCGGAACGGTGGTAATGCCGTTATAAAGATTTTCCCGATCTCGATATTTTTCCAGATTGAAGAAGAAGAAAGTTTTGTTCTTGCCGTTATAGAGCTTGGGGATCCATACGGGCCCGCCGACCGATCCACCGCCGTCACTGAGATGCTTGACGATCTGGACATGTCCACCCTGGCCGTTATCGGTATACGGAATGCCGGCGTTAAAAGCGGTGTTTTGAAAATAATCATAGGCGCTGCCATGAAAGTCATTGGTCCCGCTGCGCGAGGTGAAGTTGAAGAGCCCGCTTCCGATACTGCCGAATTCCGCGGCAAAATTCGTGGTCTGTAACGTAAATTCCTGCACGGCTTCGACGGAAGGCTGCGATTCATCGGAAACGCGGGGGTCGAGCGTGCTGCTGGATTCCTGGCCTTCGAAAAGGATCTTGAATCCGCCGTTCGTGCCGTTGATGGTGATGTTATTCCAACCGTTGATGGATGCGCCGGGAGTTAATTGCGCAAACGAAAGCGGATTCCGTATAGCGCCGGCGCCGATGCCGAAATTGATAGGCAGGTCATTAATCTGCTTGCCAGTGACAGTAGTGGACAGCTCGGCGCTTTCGGTTTTCAGAAGCGTGGCGCCGCCGGTAACCTCGACGGATTCGGTAGCAGATCCGATTTTCAGAACTACGTCCACACGCGCGGTCACCGCGACTTGCACCTCGATGCCGGTCTGTTCGTACTTGCTAAATCCAGGGTAGGAGACGGAGAGACTATATGTACCGACGGGAAGGGCGGCCAATGTATAGTTGCCGGTGCCGGTCGTTACCGTATCCGTTTTGGTTCCGGTTTGCGTGTTGATCAGAACAACCGGAACATTGGGGATCAACGCCCCGGAAGAATCTGTAACGGTGCCCGTTATAGTTCCGCGATCACTCTGAGCAACCAACTGACCGACTAGCGCGCAAACCGTAAACAGGCGCGCGAGAAAACGCGACAACTTCGTCATGAAAATTGATTTTTTCCTACCTTGAGACTTGTGATTTGTATTTATATCACAGGCTGGCTATTAGGCTGGATGAGCATCAGCGGCTGGGGTTCGACGTTGGAATGAGATACGCGCTCGGACGCTTGATCAGACGGCGATCGTCCAGTTTGCCGATTTCGCGTCAACTTGGACTTGTAAAGCCTAGGCCGTCACACGGGACCGATTCGGGACGTGAGACATTGCCGACCCTCCACTGCTTGGGGTGGGAGCATAGTTCGATTCGTGTTTCCGACGGGTTGGCCGCGGCTTAATGTTCCGGAGTATTCATCAGTAGTAGAAATTCTACATAATGAGTAGTAGAATATCTACACAATGAGAAGCGAGCCGCCGTCCCACGTTGAACTGCTGCGAGGCACGCTCGATCTCCTTATCCTCCGCACACTCCTCGACCGGACCCACCCACGGCCACGCCATCGCGAAACACATTCAGCGGACCTCGGAAGACCTCCTCCAGGTCGAGACCGGGTCCTTGTATCCGGCGCTCTATCGACTGGAGGCGAGAGGATGGATCGCCGCCTCGTGGGAGCTGTCCATGAAAGGGAAACGGGCCAGAGTCTATCGCCTGACACGACAGGGGCGCAAACAGCTTGCCGCCGAACAATCCAAGTGGGAGACGTTCTCCCGCGCCATGCGATTGGTCGTGAATCCAGCCGGACAGGAGGGATAATGAGCCCGTTCTTTCAAAAGCTGCAATCTTTGCTGCACCGCCGCCGGAAGGAAGAGGACCTTCGCGACGAACTTCATTTTCATCTCGATGAGGAAACGGAAGAGCGCCAGGCCGAGGGATTGCCTGGCGAAGAGGCGCGCCGCGCTGCGCGCCGCGACCTCGGAAATATCACCCTGGTACAGGAGGAGACACGCGCTACTTGGACTTGGGCCTATCTGGAACAACTGGCGCAGGACTGCCGCTACGGCTTTCGCACCATCGCAGCGAACAAGACGTTCAGTCTGCTGGCGATTTTATCTCTGGCGCTCGGTATCGGAGCCAACACGGCGATCTATAGCTTCATGGACTCGCTTCTCCTGCGCTCGCTACCGGTCTCCGATCCGGAGTCGCTGGCGGTACTGAATTGGGGTGCGAACCCCACCGGGCGCGATTTTGTGATGCACGGCATGAGCGGCAGTACATGGCGCGATAGCAAATGGCCGGAGATCGCCGGAATCTTTCCTTTCCCCGCCTTCGAGCTCATCCGGAACAATTCCGGCGCGGTTTTCTCGAGCGTGTTCGCTTACTATCCCACGCGCAAGGTCAACGTGATGGTGAAAGCCCAGGCAGAGCAGGCCAGCGGTGAGTTCGTCTCCGGGGACTATTTCCGCGGACTTGAGGTGTCGCCTGCTGCCGGGCGTTTGATTACTCCGGATGACGATCGGGTTGGAGCACCGCCGATCGCGGTCCTGAGTTTTGCATTTAGTCAAAGGCGTTTCGGCGACGCAGCGAGTGCGCCCGGCCAATATATCCTGATCAATAACATTCCGTTCACGGTTGCGGGAGTCGCGCCACCGGGATTTTTTGGCGTCGATCCCGCGGCGGCGCCCGATTTCTACATTCCGCTGCACACCAATCTCCTGCTTCCGCTAAGGGCAAGAGCGACCGATCCTCAGGTATATCTCGACCAGAACTACTATTGGCTCGAAATGATGGCGCGCCTGCGCCCCGGCGTAAGCCTGAAGCAAGCGCAGGCCGTGCTGGGCCCGGTGTTTCACCGATGGGTTGCTACCACGCGCCAACGATCGCGAGCGCGCGGCCCTTCCCGAACTGCTGATCCGAGAGGGTGCGACGGGACTCAATACGCTGCGGCGGCAGTACTCGAAACCCTTGTACGTGTTGTTGGCGATGGTAGGGCTCATCCTTGCGATTGCATGCGCCAACATCGCGAACCTCCTGCTGGCGAGAGCGACTGCGCGCAGGCGCGAAATAGCGGTGCGGCTCAGCATGGGCGCAGGGCGATTCCGCGTGATCCGCCAACTCCTAACGGAGAGCGTGCTGCTCGCGTCGATAGGCGGTGCATTGGGAATGGCGTTCGCGATATGGGGGATTCGATTCCTTACGCTCCTGCTGGCAAACGGAAGAGAAGATTTCACTCTGCATCCGCATTTGAACTGGCACGTGCTGGGCTCGGCTGTGGCGCTATCGCTGCTGACAGGACTGTTGTTCGGGCTTGCTCCGGCGCTTCAGGCGACCCGTGTGGATGTGATGCCCGGCCTGAAAGAAACGCCAGCAGGGCAGACGGGTTCGCAGCGCTCGTTCCGCCGCGCGAGCCTCAGCCAGATGCTCGTAGTGACTCAGATCGGCATCTCCCTGCTGATGCTAGTTGCGGCGGGGCTGTTCGTGCGAACGCTATCGAATCTGCAATCGATCCAGTTGGGGTTCAATCGCGAAAACGTGCTGCTGTTCCGGATGAACGCGCGGCAGGCGGGACATCGGGATCCGGAGATCATCACATTCTACAGCGATTTGCAAAAGCGGTTCGGCGCGATTCCCGGCGTGCGCAGCGCAAGTGCCTCCCATTCGCCGCTGCTCGGGCAAGGCACGTGGTCGGGATACGTCGTGCCGGTCGGCCAGCAACGAAAAGTGTCGACTCACATTTTGATGACCGCACCCGATTTCTTTAAGACGATGCAGATTCCGGTGGTGCTAGGACGCGCGTTCGACGATCGCGACCAGCCCGGCTCCGCGGCGGTCGCCGTTGTGAACGAAGCGTACGTTAAGAGAAACTTCCCCGATCGGAATCCGCTGGGCCAGCACATCGTCATCAGCCGTCGTCCACCCTTGCAAAACCAGGAGGTCGAGATCGTCGGGCGTTGCTAAGAACGCGCGCTATGGCGATCTAAAAGGTGAGTTTCGGGATATCGCATACCTCCCGTTCAACCAGGGCTCGTACGTTCCGGTGGAAGAGATGACGTTCGCCCTTCGCACCAGCGGCGACCCGCTTCGCTACATCAACACGGTGCGCACGATCGTGAGCCAGGCGGACGCGCGCGTTCCGGTGACAGATGTCAAGACACAAGCGGCCCAAATCGATCAGATGATGAACCAAGAGATCATCTTCGCGAGGCTGTGCACTGCCTTCGCTATCCTGGCACTGCTCATCGCGTGTGTCGGGTTATACGGCACAATGTCCTACACGGTCGCGCGGCGCACGGGTGAGATCGGCATCCGGATGGCGCTAGGAGCGCAGCGCGGCACCGTCGTTTGGATGGTGCTTCGCCAAGCCTTTGTGCTGGCGGTAGTGGGGCTCGCGATCGGTGTGCCGACGGCGCTCAGCATCTCGAGATTGGTAGAGTCTTTTCTTTTTGGTGTGAAACCGAATAGCGCGGCTGCCCTGGTACTGGCCATAGCCATTCTCCTGAGCGCGGTGCTTGTGGCTGGTTACCTGCCTGCGAGGAAGGCTTCTCGAATCGATCCGATGACTGCCGTCCGGCACGAGTGAGTTGCATCCTCTCCAGGTTCATTTTTGCTCGTGACGTGGTGTGAAATAGCCCTGCCTGTCGCGCAGCGAACCGGTGATCGAATACATGCCGGACTTCCATTCGGTTCGTCAGTCTTCTCACTTCAGGGAAACCAACCGTCGCCCCCGGGGCGCGTTTGTCGAGTGTCGAGTTTATGGTACTGCTAGCACCAGTTTTGGGTTTCGACAGAAAGCTTTTCTGTAATCGATGCTTCTTATTGGTATCTAACTGACTGCGTTTTGATTTTTGGCAATGAACATCGGTTATTTTGCATTGCTTGGATTAGCGGCCGCGGTTGCGGTTGCGCCAGCCGCGATGGCAGACGGATTTAATTTCTCGTTCAACGGAAACGGGATCAACGCTAGCGGCGTGCTCTGGGTCGGACAGCAGAGCACTAACTCTACTAATCCCCCCGGCTATGAGATCACCGACATCAGCGGAACGTTTTCGGACACAAACGTCAATGTCTCTGGTGCGATTACCGGTCTCTACACCCGATATCGTATGTGAACAACCCTCTGGTCTCCGGTTTTGCAAGTACCCAAGGTGGTTTATCCTACGACGACGTGTTTTACCCGGCAGGAGACTCTCCGGCGGTCTGCTACGTACTCATCAACGGCGTCCCTACGCTAACCTATCCATTTTCCGGAGGCCTGTTCGACATCTATGGCGTCGCGTTTAAATATAGCCGGACCTGGGGGGTACGTTGGTGAACTTTGGAGCAACGGCAACGTAGGGAACGGGCCGATCATCTACGCGGCAGGGCTTGCGAATGCGACTGGTCTTGTCGATAACCCGAACGCCGGTGGCGAGTCCGGAGTGCCTCCGGGAGTGTACGGCTCATTTACCACGAGTCCTGTGCCGGAACCCGGCTCGCTCTTGTTGCTGGGGATCGGGCTCGCCGGAATTGTTGCGCCTTGGGCTCGGAAGAGAGCAGGCGCCAGCACGGTTCCGAAGCATAGCCGAAGTACTTTCATACAGAGTAATCGCGTGGATATATCTCTCTAATAGGAAGTTGTCCACGACCACTGGGCCAGTTGGTACGACTGGGTCGATTATTTCTGTCGAAATCGCCGGCGTCGGTGCTGCCGTTGGGCGACTCCTACTCTCGAAGGATAATCGACGTTTACACAATCTGTTTTATACCCTCCAAACAGCTGGCTCGGGCGTCCCTCTGAAGATTAACCGCGACTGGTCGCGAGGCGTTTAATAATTCAGGAGGTTGGTAAGCGCCCACTTGGCAAATCGCGGCATCGCGGACAGCCGGACGCCGAGTCGCGAATCTAAACTCAAGGGGCGGGATGAGCATCGAGCCAGCGTCTTGCGCCCAGTGAAGCCGGGTTGAATAGAAGGTAGCGCTCGATAATTTCGCGGGCTTCCCGCGGAGAGCGAATCTGGGCCAGGTTGAAAACTGCTTCTTCTATCGCGGGATTTGTCGCAAGCGCGCGCTGCCAGAGAGATGCGGCTTCGTCCAGATTCCCCGTTTTTGCAGACAGAGAACCGAGATTGACCAGCGCGACCGTTTGAAAGGGGTTGGCCCGCAACACCGATTCGTAAAGAGCCGAAGCGCGCCTCTCATTGGTCTCCAGGGCAGCCAAGCGGAGGCGGACTTCGGCATCGGCCGGTTTCGCCCGAACCAGCAGATCGCGGGCACGCAGGTCGCCCAGTTCGGCGTACGCGAGACCGAGTGAGCGATCGTCTGCCGTACCCAGGAACACGGTCAAGTCCGGGCTGTGTAGAGAATCGGGACTGCTCCTGTGAATCCGGATTGCGTGGTCCGTCACCACGCCATGCCCTCCGTCGAACACGGGAGACTTCGGCATGTGGCAGGAGGCGCAAATCTCCTCTTTGCGATGGGACGCGTGATGGCAATTCAGGCACGCTTGCCGTGTTTTGGCGCTGGTGCGCTCGGAGTCGTTGTTCGCGTGCGGATCGTGACAAGTTCCGCACCATAACCGGTCGCCCGAGCCGCGCTTGCATTCACTGGCCGCAAGTTTCTCGACATGGCTCGTGACCTTCAGATCGGCGCCCGTGCGGCTCCGGACGAAGTAGGTGGCGTAACTCGACAACAGCTCGCCAGCCTGAAACTCTTGGATGCGGCGGCCCGGCTGCTCAATGCGGGCATCGCCGGTCAGGTGGCATTGGCTGCAAACCGAGTCCCTCAACCCGGGCGCGAGGGTTGCCGGGTTCACCATGCGGGCTTTTAGCGGATCCCGGGCATGCTCGCTGCCGGGTCCATGACATCGTTCGCAACTCACGCCACCTTCAAGGAATGGCTTGTCTGCATACCGATTCTGAGTCCCGAAGATTGGCTGAACTCGACTGCTGTGGCAGAAAAGACAGCTTGGCTCGACAGCGCGATTGAGCTTCACGCCGCGTTCGCCTTCATAACCGGGAGAAGCGTCCCACATGTTCTTGCGCGCATACCAGGTAACGGGAAGCTCAAATAAATACCGGTCGCGGGCAAACAAGAAACTCCTCCCGGCTGCGCCTGAGCCAATGAAGAAAGATATAGGAACGGTAATCTCGGTCCCCGCCTCTTTAAAGCTCAATCGATTCTTAGAGACTTGATAACGCTGGCCTGCGGCGGTGAAGTTTGCTGGAGTGAGCGAAATAGATTCTATAGGGCCACTGGAGCGCGCCATCGGCGTCTGTGCGTAAGAATTGGCGATGGCGGGATGGCAGGGCCGGCAAGCTTGGCTGCCGATCACAACTGCGGCCAAGAAAAGGAGCATCAGTCAACAGGAGATTATCACGCCAGTTGCCCAGCAAAATCGGGCATTGGTGAATCCCTTACTTGAGCGAGTTCATGGACGAAGCGCTGATCGCGCCCGGCTAGCAGGGTACTCTACTGGTGAGGATTACGTTGCGTTTCAGTCTGTTGCCCAGCAAGAGAAGTGCGAAGCTGACGAGAAGAAAGCCGATTGTGATCGCCCCGCTATAGAGCATGACGCCGCTCCAGCCGCCCGGCGACTCGTGCGGATTGATGAACCAATACGGATACCAGTCGACGATCGCTCCGCGTAGGAGCGAATACGTAAGATAGGCGATCGGGTAGATTACCCAAAACCAGATATGCCTGGGAACAAGCTTCGTCCTTGGCGGCTGGAACAGCCAATCGAGTACCATCACGACCGGCATCAAGTAATGGGTTACAAAATTCACCCACGGAATCAACCCGGTTTCGAGATGACTGAGCAGAAGGCCAAAAACCAGCCCGACAACGGCTATGGCCACCACGGCGCTACCGCGAATGATGTCATCCGTTTCCTTCGGCTCCGTGCGCCGGACGAGATAGCCGGCGCCCACGATCAGGACCACCGCCACGAAGAGATTTGTCGTTATGGTGAAGAAGCTGAAGAAATTGACGGGATTGTTTCCGCGCGCGCTAAGGAAGTCGATGAATGCCGTAATTAGTGCTAGCAATGTGAGCAGGCCAAAAGACAACCGTAGGCCGATCAGCATGTACCGCATGCAATAGCCCTACAATAGAACAATGGGCGGTTCTTTCCGGCGAATGCTACTCGCGCTGTGCTTTTGCCTGCCGGCGGTGGCACAAGACTGGCAAACCACGCAGACTCTGCCGGGCGTAGATTTACAAGGGCTCACCGCCGCGCAGAAGACCACCGCGCTCAAAATTCTGCGCGGGCAAGGTTGCACGTGCGGCTGCAGCATGAAACTCGCGCAATGCCGGATCGAAGATCCGTCCTGCTCCTACAGCACTGGCCTTGCCGCAGCCGTGATCGATGCGGTGAAGCAGGGCAAGAGCGAGGCGGACGCCATCGCGGCAGCCAATGGCTCGCGCTGGGCCCATCCGCAGGCGCCCGGCAAAGTGCTGGACGACCCGGTGTCCATTCCGGTCGCCGGCTCGCCCGCAACCGGCGGGGGTAAAGCGCCCATCACCATCGTCGAATTCTCCGATTTCCAGTGTCCCTATTGCATCGCGGCTACGCCCGAAATCCACGCGCTGTTGAAAGCCTATCCGCAGCAGGTCCGGTTGATTTTCAAGGAGTATCCGCTAGAGACTCACTCGTACGCTTTCACCGCCGCGACCGCCGCCCTTGCAGCCCATAAGCAAGGCAAGTTCTGGGCCATGCACGATGCTATGTTCGAGCGCCGCGATCTCTCCAAGCCGAGCCTCATCGAGCTTGCTAAAACCGCCGGTCTCGATGTGCCCCGCTTCGAGAAAGATATGGAGTCGAAAGAAGTCCGCGATGCTATCGCGAAAGACGTCGCCGATGGCGACAAGGCGAACGTCGAGGGCACTCCGACGATTTTTATCAATGGGCAGCGTTACAATGGCGCGATTCAATTGCAGTTTTTGAAGCCATTGATCGACGCGGAGCTGAAGAAACCAACTCCAACCGCTCAGACCGCTTCCGTGCGATAGCTTCGCGATCTTCCGGCGTGAACTGAAGGCGATGGCACGCCAGAAGCTGAAACTCCGCCTGTCCCCAGCGCGCCTTCATGATTCCGGTGGCGGAGTGTTCCGTCGAGCCCAGCAGCACATGTCCGATTTCATGCGCTATGGCCGCCCCGAGAAGGTTGGCCGTCGAACCAAGACACAATTTTTCGACTCTGTCGTAGTAGACCGTGGCATGCACCCCTTCGCGGGCAAACGGCAGCGCATATCCGAGGTCGGCTCCGGAAAGGCCGCCCGGCATCCCTTTTTCCACCCTGACGGCCACATACCCGCGATCGTCAGGCGCACTCCGAATGGTCGACGGGATCATGACCGTTAAGCGGCCCTCCACAGAGTCCGCCGAGCCCTTTTCCCAGATCGCTTTCACTCCCGCCCCGACCAGCAACTCCCCAGCCACATCCGAAGCCCGCTCGAGCGTCCCCCCCGGCACATTCGCCAAATCGTAAATTCGGATCGTCAAACTTTGCCCACTGCAGAGCAGTCCGAACATCAGCCCGAGCGTCCAGCAGCGCGTCATGGCGCCCAATCTGCGTCAAATCAGCCGGCATCTCCAGGGCCCACGTCTTATTTGCAGATGGAAAGAAGTTGTCGAGCTAAACGACTGGTGGCTAATGGCTCAATAGGACATCTGTCCTGCCGGTTCGCCCCTGCTGACTTCCGCAATGGTCGCGATTTGCGTATCATGAAACCTCGCGATGCCCGACCGGACTTTTCGATTCGGCGCTTTTGAAGTGAATGAGGCCTCAGGCGAGCTTAGGAAGCACGGAGTCAAAATCAGAGTTCAGGATCAGCCGTTCCAGGTTCTGGTTCTTCTCCTGGAACACTCCAATGAGATCGTGGGCCGCGAAGAGATCCGCGCGAAACTCTGGCCCGGAAACACCTTCGTCGATTTCGATAACGCCATCAGCAGCGCTGTACGCAAGCTGAGGGAAGCTCTGAACGACAGTGCCGACAACCCGCGCTTTATCGAAACGTCAGCCCGCCGTGGATATCGCTTCATCGGACAAGTTGCCATCGCGCCGCCGGTGCCGCCGCGGCCGAAGCCGGCACGAAGCAAAGCAGTCGCCCTCACGGCGGGAGCGCTGCTGATTCTGGGAGCCTCAATTTGGTTTCTGCGCCCCCGTCCGCAACCGAGCGCCCCACAACCGGCGCCAGTGCCGCTCACCGCCGCTCAGGGATGGGAGATGCACCCGAGTTTCTCTCCCGATGGCAATCAGATCGCCTATGCATGGGACCAGACCGGGACGGGAAATAACTCCCACATATTCGTGAAGCTGATCGGCTCGGGCAACCCGGTGCAAGTCACATCCGGCGCAAACGCGGATTCTTATCCAACCTGGTCTCCGGATGGACGTACCCTAGCCTTTATTCGATCGCTGGACCACGGCAACGCGCTTTATACGATTCCGCCGCTGGGCGGTTCGGAGCGCAAGATCGCCGAAGGATACTTTGTAGACGGAAGTTCGTGGTCGCCAGATAGCAAGTTTCTCGCCGTAGCAGACGGCCAGTCGTCCAACAATCTTCCGTCTTTGTATTTAATCTCGGTCGAGAGTGGGGAACGCCTGCGCCTCACGCCGCCAAATATAAAGCCAGAAGATCGGGATCCAGCCTTCTCCCCCGACGGCCGGAAAATCCTCTTCACTCGATGCCACGAAACATATACTTGCGGATTGTATCTTCTGAACCTGTCGCCCGGCTACCGGCCCACGGGCGGCCCGCAGTCATTATGGGAAGAGAGCGACAGGATTCGTGGGGCGGCCTGGACATCGGACGGAAAGGAGGTCGTGTATTCCGTTTATAGACAGGCCGGCTTGGGCTCTCAGTTGATGCGGATAAGGCTTGGGGCTTCGGCACCGCCGCAAACCCTCGCGTATAGCGGCGGACCTGTCGCCACTCCGGCGATTGCGCGGCGGGGAAACCGTCTCGCTTACGTCCACATGTTGGACGATATGGATATCCGCCAGATCCAGCCCGGAAAACCGTCGCACAGATTCGCTTCTTCCACGCGCTACGATGGCTTGCCACAATACTCTCCGGACGGAAAACGCGTGGCCTTTTGTTCCGCTCGCTCCGGCCAAATTGAAGTCTGGGTCTCCCCCGCCGACGGTACCAATCCGGTGCAGCTAACGAATTTTCGAGATACCTCCTGCACGCCGCGATGGTCTCCCGATGGAGCCTCACTTGCCTTTGACCGTCACTTGAAAAGGGTGTGGCACGTATTCGTGATGGCATCCGACGGTGGCGCATCGCGCCGTTTGACATCGGATGATAGCGATGAAGTCATTCCCAGTTGGTCGAGAGACGGGAAATGGATCTACTATGCCTCGAACCGGACGGGCCGCTTCGAAATATGGAAGGCGCCGGCAAAAGGCGGCCACGGAACACAGGTAACGCGCAACGGCGGATGGACTGCGTTCGAATCTTACGACGGCCAGTCGCTCTATTACACAAAGAACCTCGACAACCTCGACTATCAATCGGGTCTTTGGACACGTTCCATTCGCGGCGGCCAGGAGCGTCTGGTGTTGGAATCGGTCTGTTGCAGAACATTCAGCGTGATGAAAGATGGAATTTACTACATCCCGGTCCCCGGACCCGGTAAGAAGGCATCGCTGCGATTCTATGACTTCGCCGCAGACAAAAACCGGGAGGTTGCCGCGATTGATGGGTACGTCCGCGAGGGGGCAACGGTCTCCCCTGACCGCAAGATATTTCTCGTCGGTGCGGCCACCCAAATCGGATCGAACGTCATGGTCGTCGACAACTTCCGTTAACCTAACCGTCCAGCTCCCGAACCAACTCGAAAACGATATCTCCGGCAACCTGCAGGCTATGTGCGCTTAGCTTGTCCAGCGTATCCTGCGCCGTGTGCCAATAACTATTTCCCGGTCCGTAATCCAGATCGATCACGTCCAAAACCTGGACACCCGCATCCGCAAAAGGCTTGTGATCGTCGTCGATCGCGCCCGATGCTTCTAGAAAATAATGAGCATAGCCAAGCTTCGCCGCGACTGCCTTCAACCGCGACCGCAACCCCGACGAAGAAAACTCGTCGTTTGCGATGTCCAGGTTCTTATCGCCGATCATGTCTACATTGATCAGCGCGATTAAGCGAGAGAGAGTTCCGTCCGCCGACCACTTCTCTGTAAGATGGCGGCTGCCATAACGGCTGTCGGTGTCGGTCCAGTTGGCCAGCACCGCCTCTTCGCCATCGAAAAAGATGATCAGCAAATCGTTCCGGCGTTTTCCCTTTGCGGCGGCGCGTGCGAATTCCAGTAAAAATCCCGTCGAGGAGCCGCCATCGTTAGCGCCGACAAAGTGCACCATCGGAATTCTTTTCGTGTCGTAATGGCCGCTTACCGCGATCGCTTTCCCCGTGGTCCCCGGAAATTTGAGGATGATATTGGCCATTTCCACCGGCCCGGTCGGAGTCTGCGCAGTGAACGAATCCACCGCAATCTGGCCCCCCAGCGGCTTCAATTCCGCCAGGATCCATTCGCGCTGCCGCCCGTTTTCGACCGATCCGGAAGCGCGTTCTCCGAAAGCTACGGCCCGCCGCACATCCGCCAGCGCCGCCGCCCCACGAAACGGGGAAGCGGCCGCCGGATAGACAAGCAACGCTAGAAGTAAAGGTCCGAGCCATTTGAGCCGATTAGTTTTGTACATTTGCCAAACAGGATAGGTAAGTGACCTATGCCGCATCTCTTAGCACTTTAGGGCGTGGGCGGCATGCTGGAAATTCTGTCGTATTATTAACTTTACAGGGGTAAACCCAGAAAAGTCTGGTAGAACATGCAGTCGGTTGGAAAGAGGCTCTCTCAAGCGAGGGTCGCGCAAGGGCAGACGCTTGAGGCCATCAGCGCAGGGACGCGCATCACAGTAAAGAATCTGGCTGCTATCGAGTCGGATGACTTGGCGAAAATCAGTTCGCCGTTTATTTACCGCAGCTTTGTACGCCAGTATGCAGAAGCGCTTAAGCTGGATTACGCTGTTATGGCTGCTGACGTGCGTACGGCATCCCACGCTATTGCGGAACCTCTAATGCCGGGACAGGTTGATTTTGTGCCTGCTCGAACCGGTACCGTAATCCAGCCTCACGTCCGCCGGGACTTTCGCTGGATGTATCCTGTCGCCGCGTTGATCCTGGTAGTGGTCGCCTGCTCGAGTCTGTATGGGCTCTATCGTCACGAGCCAGTTGAGCAGCACCAGCGCGTCTCGCCGATTGTGTTGGCGGCCCCGCGCCCTCAGTCCGCGCCGTCCGTCGCAGTAGTGACGCCAAAAATCGATGGCGCCGTTCATCTCGAGCTATCCGCAACCGAGCCTACCTGGCTCTCGTTGACGTCGGATGGCAAGCCGGCCTATAACGGCATGTTGGAAGCGGCAGCGACGAAAGTGTTGGACAGCCATGACAAAGCCCGCATTCGAATGGGGAACGCCGGCGGAGTGAATGTTCTATTCAACGGCAAGGCTTTAGGAGCTTTGGGCAAGCGCGGCCAAGTGCGTACCATCGAGTTCACCGCGGCCGGCTATCGGGAAATCGTTCTGCCAACACCGCCGGCAACTCTCAACCCGAGTGGCGAATAGCCGCTTTCTCTTCCCGCTTTACCATCTGAGCCCGCAGTAACCGGCGCTTCTGGCGTTCCATCATGATCAGTTCATTACGCCGCCGCAATTTAATCCCGGTATCCACTTTGCGCCAGAATTTGCGGAAATAATCGACTGCAGAAGCCAGGCCGAACACCACCACAGCCCACATTGCGGTCAATGCGAAGAGCCGCAACGCGGGCCAACGAATCGATAGCAAAACCAGGCCCACGCCGACAACCTGCAACATCATTTTCGATTTGCCGAGTTCGCTGGCGCGGATCGTATATCCTTCCGCCGCTGCGATACCGCGCAGCCCTGAAACCGCAAATTCGCGGCTGATGATGAGAATGACCATCCAGCCTGGCAGCAACCGGATCTCCACGAGTGAAATTAATGCCGCCGAAATCAGCAGCTTGTCCGCCACCGGATCGAGCAATGTTCCGACTGTCGTGACTTGTTTCCAGCGGCGCGCCAGGTATCCATCGAGCAGGTCGGTCAGAGCGGCGGCCAAAAACACGATTAGGGCGAAGAAATCGTTCGCCACCAGCACCCGCGTGCCCCAGTAGATTTGGAAATTCTGCTGTACAAGCGCGGCTACGAGCAGCGGAACCAGGAAGATCCGTACTAGTGTCAGTAAATTGGGCAGGTTGGTCAAGCGATACTCAAACTATAAACCATTAAACCGCGCTCTTGGAGACACTCTCAGTATGCGGATTACGCGTAGAACTGCGCTTGCAGTAGTGGGCGCCGGCGCTTCTCTTGCGTTCGACAAGCGGGAAATCGACGCGGGCCTGGTGCGCCGCCACGACGAATCGATCGATCGCGGACTTGCCGCTCAAGTTACCGATCGAGCCAGCCGCGGGTATGGCTGCCTTCCGAACGCCCACGGAATCTTCAATCCCGAACCCGCCGCGGGGTGGATCGAGGCATGCACGGCCGCCTATCTCCACCCGGGTTCGCGTTTCCACAAGAGCGCTCTGCTCATCGAGCGAATCAAACTGGCTGCCGCTTTCCTCACGCGCACCCAGCATCCCGACGGGCTTGTCGACTATCTCGATACAAATTTTGATTCCGCCCCAGACACCGCCTTCACGGCCTGGAGCGCCGCGACGGCCGCCTGTCTGGCCCAGCGCCATGGCGAGCGAGAGTTGCTTGCGCTGATCGAGCCGTTTCTCCGCAAAGCGGCCGCCGGTATGGCCGTTAGCGGAATTCATACGCCCAATCATCGTTGGGTCGTCTCCTCCGCTTTGGCGCAGATCAATGAACTCTTCCCGGATCCGTCCTACGTCCGCCGCATCGACCAATGGCTCGCCGAAGGTATCGATCTGGATGCTGACGGCCAATTCACCGAGCGCTCCACAACCGTTTACAATCCCATCTGCGATCGAGCATTTTTAGTTATGGCGGTGAAGCTGAAGCGTCCCGAGCTGCTGGCTCCGGTGCGCGCGAATCTCGAGTCGATGCTGTATCTGTTGCATTCCGATTTCGAGGTCGTCACTGAAATTTCCCGGCGTCAGGATCAAAATATTCGCGGCACGATGAGCGGCTACTGGTTTCCGCTCCGCTATCTCGCAATCAAAGATGCGAACGGCCAGTTTGCCGCGATCGCCAATCGCTATACGGATACGGCCGCCAGCCTTTCTACGCTCATGGAATATCCGGAAATGCTCGCGCCGCTCCCGCCATTGATTGCTCCGCCCGATCATTACACGCGCGAGATGAATGCCCTGGGTATTGTGCGCTTCCGGCGCGGTCCGCAAAGCTCCACGCTGCTCGCCGGGCAACCGACTTTCTTCGCCACTCGCAACGGCGGCGCAGTCATCGAAGGCGTGCGCTTTGCCAGCGCGTTTTTCGGCAAAGGACAATTCAGCGCGCCGCAGATCGAAAAACAGGGCGACCGTTATGTTCTGCGGCAGCGCTTGGAAGCCGGCTACTACCAGCCGCTCGAACCCGCGCAACGCGTCACGTCCGCCAATTGGAGCTCGCTCCGAGCGAAGCGCCGGCAGACGCAAGTATGCACGCTCGATCAAATCGCCGAACTCACCCAAACCCCGGCGGGCTTTCGCATACGCCTTCAGGCAAGCGGCACAACCGGCGTGCCGGTCGCGATCGAAATCAATCTGCGAGACGGCGGCAAGCTCGAAGGCTGTGACGAAATTCTCTCGAGCGGTTACGCGACCTACACAACGCCCGATGCATCGCTCCGCTTCGGTCCCGGCGTCGCCCAGCATCGTTGGACACAACTTCGCGGCGCTCTGCCCAAGCTGCCCGGACGAAGCGTTTACCTCACCGGCTTCACCCCGTTCGATCACACCCTGGAAATCTTAGCTGAAAAGTGACAGCTTTCGGCTATTTACAACAGTTTTACAGCTTCCGAACACCCCCTACCCGCCCGCCGTCTTAGCCTGATTGTCATAGCGGATCAACGAAAGTTGGTTCGTGCGAGACCGGAAGTTCTGAGGCACATGCCAACCTCGTGTGCCCAGGACTTTCCGGTCGCACATGAACCTAAGGAGCAAGGGTGGGTGCGCAAAACGCTTCCATTAATACACTCAGTGTCGCGCTGAATTCGGCGCCCCGGATAAGTCTTTTATGGAGAATGGTGAACATCGGAGAACGATTGACGGCGGCGGCGCTGCTGTTTGTCTTGCTCCCTGGTCTTGCCCTGTGCGCACTGTTAACAGCTGTCCTCTCGCGCCGCTCGCCTTGGATCGCCCATCGGCGTGTGGGGCAGGGCGGCCGACCGTTTTGGGTGGTCAAGCTGCGCACTATGTGGAACTCCGGCGACCGTGAACCGCGAAAATTTCAACTGCTCGAAAAATTTAAGGCCGACTCTCTCCCCGAGCCTAAAACTCCAGCTGACGTCCGAGTGACCAGCCGATTCGCCGCATGGTGCCGCAAGTATTCCATCGACGAGTGTCCCCAATTCTGGCACGTTCTTCGAGGAGAAATGGCGCTGATCGGTCCGCGGCCGCTGACCGCCAGCGAAATTGAGGTTCATTATGGTCCCGATAGCATAGAACTCCTTAGCAGGAAACCGGGAATCACCGGCCTGTGGCAAATTAAAGGGCGCAGCCGGCTCACTTATCCGCAGCGCCGCAGGCTTGACTTATTCCTGATTCGCCGCTGGTCCTTCCGTTTATATGTGAAGGTTCTATTTGCCACGATTCCGCGCATCCTCACAGGGAGAGATGCCTGGTAATATCCTCTGCCTCGAGCAGTTCTCCAGCCTGGGTGGCGGACAACTCGCTCTCACCGACCTCCTGCCGGCGCTCCGGGACCGTGGTTGGAGCGTGAGAGTAGCGCTGCCCGGCGACGGTCCGCTCGCCGCGAAAATTCGTGAGCTGCATTTCGCAATGGATATTCTTCCTTCCGGCTCGTACTCGAACGGCCGCAAAACGATGTGCGATGCGGCGCGCTACGCTCTCGAGCTGCCCAGGCTGAGCCGTGCTATTGGCGGCCTGCTCGCTCGGCATAATATCGATCTGCTTTATGTCAACGCGCCCCGGCTTCTGCCGGCTGCCGCTCTGGCTGCGCGTCGAACATCCGTTCCGTTGCTCTTTCACTGCCATAACCGGATTGCCCAACCGGCCGCGGCGCTGGCTGCGGGTCGCGCGCTGGGCGTCTCTCGCGCCCGCGTCATAGCCTGCTCTCGTTTCGCGGCGGAACCGCTCCGGTCGCGGGTCGCCCCCGATCGGCTTTCGGTGCTTTACAACGGTGTCGCGCCCCTGGCGTTGAGCCACAAGGCTCCATCGCGCAAGCTCCGCCGCATCGGTGTCATCGGGCGCGTCGATCCAGAAAAAGGGCAACTCGATTTTGTGCGTGCCGCGCATTTGCTGATTCGGCAATTCCCCGATTGCGCGTTTTCTATCGTCGGCGCGCCATCGTTTTCGAGTTGCCAATATTTCGACAAAGTAGTCATCGCGAGCAGCGGCTTGCCAATTCATTTCACGGGCTGGCGAAACGACATTGCCAACGTCTTCTCCGGCCTCGATCTGCTGGCCGTTCCTTCCACTCCCGTTGACGCCGCGCCGCGCGTTCTCCTCGAAGCTTTTGCTGCCCGCGTTCCAGTGGTGGCGTTTGCCTCCGGCGGCATTCCCGAGATAGTCGAAGACGGTGTCACCGGATTTCTAGCGGATGCAGGCACCCCCGAAGCTCTGGCCAGTCGCATTGCGAACGTTTTCGATATGGACCAAGGCCATTTGTGTTCCGTCGTGGATCGGGCGTATAAGTCCTGGCTGACAAATTACACGCTCGACGCCTATCAGCGGCGAGTAAGTGACTTACTGATGCGAAGTAGATTGGCAAGCTAATGCGCTGCGCGATTGTTCACTATTGGTTGTTGGGCATGCGCGGCGGCGAAAAAGTTGTCGAGGCGCTCGCTCGCCTTTTGCCCGATGCTGACATCTACACGCTGTTCTACGACCCGGAACGCGTGTCGCCGCTCATCCGGTCTCGCGTCGTGAAGACGTCCTTTCTGAATCCCTTCCGCCGCGTCTATCGCTCATTGCTGCCGCTGATGCCGATGGCTCTTGAAACCTTCGACCTCCGTAGCTACGATTTGGTCATCAGCAGTGAGTCCGGTCCGGCCAAAGGGGTCCTCGTTTCGTCGCATGCGCGGCACATCTGCTATTGCCATTCGCCCATGCGCTATCTCTGGGACCTGTATCCCGCCTACCTGCATGAGTGGACGCGATCGCGCATGCAGCGGGCATTCATGCTGCCGCTCACGAACTATATGCGCCTCTGGGATTATGCGAGCGCGGCCCGCGTGGATGAATTTGTCGCCAATAGCGAAAATGTGCAAAACCGCATCTGGCGCGCCTACCGCCGCGATTCGGATGTTATCCATCCACCTGTCCCGGTAGAAACGTTCTATACGGATTCGGCCGAAGATTACTATCTTGTCGTTTCCGAACTCGTGTCGTACAAACGCATTGCGGACGCGGTGCGCTGTTTTTCGAGAACAAAACGGCGTTTGAAGATTGTCGGCCAGGGGCCGGATTATCGATTGCTTCGAAGCGTGGCGGGTCCCGGTATCGAATTCTGCGGTCGCGTGTCGGATGCGGAATTGCGCGGGCTGTATGCGCATTGCCGCGCCGTCGTTTTGCCGGGCGAGGAAGACTTCGGCATCGTGCCGGTGGAGGCGATCGCGAGCGGCAAGCCGATGATCGCGCTCGGCAAAGGTGGCGTGCTCGAAAGCGTTCCGGAACGAAATCCGCGCGCGGGATTCTTCTATCCGGATCCCGGTGAAGATCAGCTTGCCCAAGCTGTCGAGCGATTTTGAGCGCGAAGAGCCGCATCTCTCGCACAAAGCCATCCAAGCTGCCGCCGCGCGCTTTTCCACAGAACGCTTTGAAGCCGCCATACATGACCTCATCGGCCAGACGGTCTCCCCGTCCGCCGCCTTTTACAAAACGTTCACAAGTCCCCCACGACAGAGGCGCGCCTAGCCCCATAAGCTACAGGCGTGAGACTCGCGAGCGTGTGTCGCGCTGCATTGTTACTCGCCTTTCTATCGCTCTGCGCGAATGCGCAGACGCCTGCCGGTGCGTTCGTCGGAAGCACGGTTTGCAAAACCTGTCACCCGGACGTATGGTTCCGTTTCTACAAGAACGCGCATTTCAAAAGCGTCGCGAGTGAAAAAGAGAAGCCCGAAAACACCGGCTGCGAAGGCTGTCATGGACCCGGCGAGGCGCACGTGAAAGCGCACGGAGGTAAGGCCACGATCCGCGCCTTCTCTCTCCTATCGCCAAAAGAAACCGCGCAAGCGTGCTTGCGTTGCCATTCCGAAAGTCTCGCCCGCTCGAATATCCATCGTTCCGTTCACACGCTCAACAACGTCGGCTGCACGCAGTGTCACTCGATCCATAAAGCGGCCACGCCGAAATTCCTGCTGGCGAAGAGCGAGCCGGAGCTTTGCTACGGCTGCCACATCGATATCCGCGCGCAGTTTTCGATGCCTTTCAAGCACCGCGTAAACGAGGGATTCATGGCCTGCAGCGATTGCCATAACCCGCACGGCACGCCTTCGCCCACGTGGCGCATGGCGGCGCGGCCCGCGATGGTCGGCCAGGGGCTGGTGAATGAAGAGGCGTGTCTGAAATGCCATTCCGATAAACGCGGACCTTTCGCGTTCGAACATCCTCCGGTACGCGTTGAGGGCTGCGAGGCCTGCCACTCTCCGCACGGCTCTCCCAATTCACGCCTGCTTCGGCGGCCTGTCGTATTCACCTTGTGCCTTGAATGCCACAACGGAGCGGGCACTTTCGGCCGCACCGGCACGGGAGTGCCGATGCTGTCCCGTGCTCACAACATGGCCGATCCGCGCTATCAGAATTGCACGAATTGCCACCTTCGAATTCACGGATCCAATTCGGACCCGCTCTTCCTGCGATGAGACTCACGATGCGAGCCCTCGTTCTCTTGCTATTTGCCACCGGCCTTTTCGCTCAAGTCATCGCGCCTGCTCCCGATCCGGTAGGCCCCACCCGGGGCGACGATTGGAACGGCTACAACGTCGTCAACTCGTTCGAGACCGGATATCGCTTCCTAAGCCTCAGTGGCAACCAGAATAAATATCGAAGCGATGAAAATTTCGGTAGCGGCATCCGCCTGCTCAGCAGCTTTGTGGGAGTGAATTCAAAGAACGGCCACGGAGCCCTCTTCGACGAATTCGTCCTGAGCACAAGCGGCCTGGGAGGAGACCCCTACGAATCCGCCAGCCTCCGCATTCAGAAAAATCGGCTCTACGAATACAATCTGCTGTGGCGCCGGAACGATTACTTCAATCCGGGACTGACCACGAATGGCGGCCAGGGGCAGCATCTTCTCGATACTGCCACCACGCTGCAAGATAATAACCTGACTCTTTTCCCACAATCACGCTTCAAGTTTTTCCTGGGCTATAGCCGGAACACCCAAGACGGTCCCGGAATCTCCACTGTCCAATCACTCACTTCGACTGGCGACGTGTTCCCGGTCTTCACCAACGTGCATCAGATTCAGAATGACTACCGGCTCGGCGGCGAGGTCCGTTGGTGGGGCATGACGCTGAATTGGCTGCACGGTTGGGAGGACTTCAAAGACGATTCCACCGACACCGGCAATCAGTTCGCCCGGTCGGCCCCGAATCACGGAACCAGCCCCTATTGGCAAGTCGCACTCTTTCGAAATTCTCATTGGATAGATGTCAACGGCCGCTTCACCTATACCGGCGGCCAGCGCGCTTTTGTGACCAGCGAAAATTCCATCGGAACGAACCAGCAGATCGTTACCTATGGCAACGCCAGCCGCCCCGTCGCGACGGGCAATCTGACCGTGAGTATCTTCCCCACCAGCAAGCTCACGATCGCGAATCACACATCGCTCTATAACATTCGGACCGATGGCGATAGCGCCTATTTGCAGATCAATAACTCCACGGGAGTGGCAAATCTACTCTACTATCAGTTCCTAGGCATTCGCACCGTCGCCAACGACACCGATCTGGATTACAAAATTCAAAGATGGTTCGACGTGAACGCCGGATACGAATATTCCAATCGCAGAATCGCTTCCACGTCGCAGTTTGCGCAGGCCGGGACGCCTGGCACAGCGCCTTACCAGCAGACCAACGAACTGCATGCTGGCAAGGTCGGCTTTCGGGCGCAGCCCATAAGCCGGCTGACCGTCACGGTAAATGCTGAATTCGGCCGTGACAGCCGTCCGTTCACTCCAAAAAGCGATAGCAACTACAACTTGCTCACCGGCCGCATCCAGTACAAATGGAAGACGCTGCAGTTAGCCGCCTGGTCGCAAGCCAATTACAATGATAATTCCGTGCTGTTATCGGACTATAACTCCCATGGGAGAAGTTATTCAGGCTCAGCAGCATGGTCGCCACTTAAATGGTTTGCATTTGATGCCAGTTATTCCCGGCTTCACTTAGAAACGATCGGGGGCATAGCCTTCTTCGCGCAGAATGTCCTGTTTGCCAATCAACAGTCTTACTACCTGAGCAATCTGCACACCGGTACATTGTCGGTCCGTTTCGCCTTGAAGCGATTCGATCTGTACCTGGGCTATAGCCGCGTCCAGGACACGGGCGACGGCCGCTCCACACCAACGCAGGTCGTCGCCGGTCCGGATCTCGCCGCTTTCCGGACCGCTCAAACATTCCCGCTCGCGTTTCAATCTCCGCAGGCGCGCGTTTCATTCCGCGTATCGGAAAGGCTGCGCTGGAACGCCGGCTACCAATATTTCGGCTATCACGAAGATTTCTCATCCGGTGAAAACTACTTGGCCCACACCGGCTACACCAGTCTCCTATGGAGCTTCTGAAGCTTCTCGTGGACGCCCGCTGGTTTGGCCCGCATGGCATCGGCCGCTTTGCGAGCGCCGTCTCCACGCGCCTCCCCGATCACGTTCGGCTGACGGGCGGCCCCAGACCGTTGTCCCTGCTCGATCCCATCTGGCTGAGCTGTCAAATCGCCGCCCGGCGTCCCTCGGTGTTCTTTTCTCCCGGATTCAACCCCCCCGCATTGTGCCGCGTACCTTTGGTCATTACGATTCACGATTTGGCCCATATCCAGCTACCTTGCCTATCCACATACAGCCGCAGACTGTATTACGAATTTCTCGTCCGGCGCGCGTCACATAGAGCCCACCGCGTCATCACGGTTTCCGAATATTCCCGCCGCGAAATTCTGAACTGGACAGGCCTGCCGGAGAGCAGGGTGACGAATGTAGGCAATGGCGTAGAACGGACGTTTCGTCCCGAAGGGCCGTGCTACGTGCCTGGATTTCCCTATATCTTGTATGTGGGCAATGCCCGGCCTCACAAGAATCTCGACCGGCTGTTCGCGGCATTTGCCCGTATAGGCGATCCCGATTTGCGCCTTGTTCTTACTACCCCCAAAACGCGGGACCTGCTGAGACGGTTGTTCAAGAGTGGAATAGAACGGCGGGTATGCTTCGCAACATCGGTAACAGACGAGGACCTTCCGGCTCTGTATCGAGGCGCGCTTGCTCTCGTCTTCCCGAGCCTGATGGAAGGATTCGGGTTGCCGCCGCTCGAGGCCATGGCGTGCGGGACACCGGTTGTCGCATCGCGCAGCGGGGCGATTCCGGAAGTACTCGGGAACGCGGGGCTGTTCGTCGATCCACTCGACTCGGTTGACATACGTCAAGGCATCGAGCGTGTACTCGAAGACAGCGCCTTGCGCTTAGCTATGCGGCAGGCGGGGCTCGCACGCGCCCGGCTATTCAACTGGGACACTGTCGCGGCCAAAGTCAATCGGGTAATTCAGGAAGCGGCCTAGCCGCTAGAGGACCGCCGAAGCGTCTGGTCGAGTTAATGGAAAGACTTAGATTACAAGCAATCGCCGACCACCAAATCAAATTCACCGGAAACACCAACAGATATGCTATACCGTTCGACCCTATGAGTAACGCTACTGCCCACAATGCAAGTGACCCGGCTTTCATGGCCCATACAACGACAGTGGCGCCTACTACAATAAGCCCGATCAGGCCGAAGTTCGCCATAATGCGCCAATAAAAGTTTTCCGAGAATCCACCCCGCCCCAAAAGTGCATCTGCTAAGTCGTCATCGAGTTTAGGTACCAACTCGGCCAAGTGAGTCTCAGCGCTATTATTTTTTGATTCGTACAGTCCACGCAACTTCTCTGCCGCTTGCTCCATCCTGTAAAACGGAATCGCGCATGCGATAAGAGCGCATGCAAATCCGATTTTTACGGTTTGTAGCTTCATTTTTCCCGTCCACGCGGCGAGCTTACATACGAGCATTACGAATGCGGTCAGATAGCCGCTGATCGATAGCGTCATCAGAAGCATGATGAAGTACCAGCCCGCGCGTAATCGCCAGTGGCCGCTACGGTGTCTCCAACTCAGCATCAACCAAAGTAAGCACAGCACGGCGTATCCGTTCGGATCGTCGATAATCCCGCCAAACCGTAAAAGCAAGCCGGGATAACTTAGCGCTGGATACCTAACCGCCGTAAGAGCTAGCACCACCGTCATGCACCAGAATGGCCAAACAACCCAAAAGCTCACACGCTCGAACGCTGAAAGGGTGTCATCGATACGATGATGCGGCGCGAGCACCGATGGCACTACAAATACAGTACACATCCAGGGAACGAATTCGGCCGCACAAACGATGGTGTCACGGCTGATTTCTCCATCCGAGATGTAGATTCTTGCACAGAGCACCAGAATCAGACTTGCAAAACATCCTGCGACAATACGCCAGGAAAGACGCCATGGCATTACAGGACGGCGCGTCAGGGCGTACAGTGTAAACGCAGCCAATAGAACATATTTGATGGCACTGAGTATGGCGGGTGTCGCTGAGTAGAGATGTGACGTTCTGGGATCATTAACTTGCAGGATATAGCGATAAGCGTACTGGGCAATAGCTAATACCCAGAAAAGCACAATAGCCCCGCATACTCTGGTTCGGTTACTGTCTACCATTCAGATTGAACTCGGAAAACACCGCGTTACTTCGACCGCTCTTTCAGCAACATCCAAAACGCGCATATCAGAAAGGCGACAATCACGGCCGCTAACACCAATAGTGTTCTCGGCGGCCAGCTTTTCCTCTCGGGTGTAACCGCCCGATCCACCACTTGAATCGGCGCCGCCGACTTCGCCTCATCCAATCGCGCGGCCTCGTAGAGCTTGGATAAGACCTCGAAGAGCGTCTCGTGATATTTCAGCTCTCGCACGGCGCGTAGATACTTTAAGCCCGCTTCCGGAAGTTGGCCCGTCGGAAGCTCGAGTGCCCCTTCTTTGTGATCGCCGCGCTCCAGTTGGTTCAATTGCGTTTGCAATACGCCCAGCTCCCGCTTTACAATCTGCAGCCGGGGATTGTTATCCGCCGCAAACATCTTCATCGCCGCAAGCCGCGTCTCGGTGCTCAAAATGTCAGCGTGAAGTTGCGCGCCGATTCGCAGCAGCGCTTCGGCCTGGCCCGACGGCGCTACCAGCCCCGTGGCTTGCTGCGTGTTTCGCAGTGCGACCTCAGCCTCCGCGAGCGGCTCTTTCTCTTTGGCCAGTTGTTCTTCATAAAATAGACGACGCTGCCCCGCTTCTGTCAAGGCCAGCCGCGAGTTGCTGTGCGAAAGCTCGTCGACATATGCATTTGCCAGCCTGGCGGCGCGTGCTGCGTCGTGATCCTCGACTCGAATGTGAATCAGCGAATCTTTTCCGCTCTCTATTCGGGTATTCCGTTCCAGTCGTTTGCGTGCACGCGAATAATCCGACGAGCCATATACGTCCTTTAGTTTGAATTTGGTGATCAGATCGTCGGCGACCGTCCGGCTCTCGAGAACTCCCATGTATAGATCTGCCGGATTGCGAAGACCTAGCCCCGACAGCAATCCCAATCCGGAGGACAGCCCCGCCGGCGCCATGCCGGCTAAAGGCCCTAAGAAGGACGATAGCGACGATTGCGCCTGTTGCGGAGTAAGAATCACGGCTTCCGCCGTGTAACTCACCGGCAAGAGAAAAACCACCACGGTCGCTACAACCGCCGTAATGATACCTACCCGGAGTAACTGCAATCTCCGCCGGTAAAGTAATCCAAACAGCTCTACCAGCGAAACGTCAGACGATGCTTCCAATGTGGTCAACGCCTCGCTCCTCAATGCAGAATGTTCACGGCCGCCGCGCCGAGAGCCAGGTTGCTGAAGATTTGCGACCAATCCATCAGGCCCCGCAGGAAGGTGGTTTTATTGATGTAGCTGGGAACTACCAGCGTGTCGCCCGGAAACATTGGCACTGCATCGAAGCTTTTACTAAAGAGCACGCTGCCCGTGCCATGGCTGACGACCGATCCATCCGCCCGCACCACCACCATATGCGCCTTATCCGCAAAACGCGAGGGACCGCCGGCTTTTTTCAAATAGTCGCCGGCGCGCAGATCGTCGCCATATAGAAACGCCGCCTGCTGGAACACGGTCCCGATCACGTTCACTGTGGATGGACGGTTCGGGATGTACAGGCGATCGCCATTCTCGAGTGCAAGGGCCGGCAGCGCTGCGATTCCTTGGCTTTTCGGGTCTAAATCCAGAACGATACGCCCATTTACGGGAATCTCTTTGAGGCGCGCAATCAGGTCTCGCTGGCTCGCGAGCGTCGCCTGCGTGGTCGCCGCTTGCTCGGTCGAAGTGACACGGCCAGAAAGATTCGCGGCGCTTTCATTTGTTTCTCGCTCCAATTGACTCAAGAAATCATTGAATCGTTTTTGTTGTTCGCGACGCGTCGATTCCCGCGTAAATTGCGCGCCATAAAGATACGCATTGGGAGTAAGTCCGCCCGCGCGCGCGACTAAATCCCGCAGCGTTTCGCCCGGGAACGCGGTATATACGCCAGCCTTGGCAACCTCTCCCTCTAGTCGAACCTGCTTGGCTTGCTGGCTGCGGGGTAGCGAAAAATCGGCCTTGGAAAAAACGGTGATCGTATCGCCTGGCTCAAGCGCCAGATCCTGCGTGGGATCCCGTTTCACCACTGCGCTCCCCAGATTGAATGGAATGATCCGGCTCGCCAGCGTTTCCTTGTCGGTTCGCTCCACCACCGCGTACTCCCAGTTGATTTCGGGCGCGGCCGGCTGGATAGTGTTGCGAGGCAGAAAATCGCGTATTGGCGGCGCATCATCGAGACCCGTAGCCGCCCCCAGAGAAGTATCGCCTTGCGTATTGCGGTGATTCTCGTGGTAGCTCGGAGGTTGGCTAGGGGCAGGCGCGGCGGTCTTCGTCACCGCCATGGCCGGCACAAGCTGCGGTGCCCCGTTCTCCACGGGGCTTGGTTCCGCGGGCGCCGCCGGTTCGTCGGTCACGCGCGTGCCCAGGTTATTGCGTTCTTTCCAGTAGTCACGTGTGAGCAGAAACTCCTTGTTCGGGATGACGTCACTGATCCGCATGCCGGCGCGCCACGGATACCGCCCTGGATCCGCCACGTTCCCTCGCAGCGTCACTGCATTTTCAAAGCGTCGAACGATGGGTAACAGCCGCACGATGTCGCCATTCTGTAGCTTGCTCTCGAGGCCGGCGCCGGACGTCGAAATTCGCCGAATCTCTAACCCGGCTCCATCGGCTACTCGCTCCACTACCGCGTCTTGTACTGCGGCTATGGCGGATAATCCTCCCGCCATGCGGAGCGCGTCCGCGAGCGTTGTGCCATCACTTAGTTCATAAATGCCGGGACGCTCCACGCTTCCCGCGATCGCAACCCTCGGGCCTGCTGGAGGGATTAGGATCACGTCGCCGCCTTGTAACTGCGCGTCTTTTGAAGTGTCTCCGTGCATCAGTAAGTCGTACAGGTCGAATTCGCAGATTTTCTTGTCCCCGCGCTGCAAACGTATACTGCGCATCGAACCGCGCGAGGATGGTCCTCCAGAGGCAAACACCGCATTCACCAGCGTCGTGAGTGAACTGAGCGTGTAATTACCCGGTCGCCGCGCGTCGCCGACGACGAAAATTTGAATTGAGCGCGCCCGCCCCAACGTCACGCTGAGCTCGAAATTCTTATACGCCTTCTGCATCGCGATTTTGAGCACTGTCCCCAGCTGGCCATATCGCAACCCCGCCACTACGATTGGTCCTACGTCCGGAAGCACGATTTCGCCGCGCGTGTCCACAACGAAACGGCGGACGAGGTTGAGCTGACCCCAAACGTTGATTTGCAGTTCATCGTCCGGACCGATGACATAATCGGGCCCCACCAGCGCACGATTGCTCGGCATGAATGTCCCAGGAACACGATCGAACAGGGAAGCTCCAAAAATCTGCAGATTCTGTCCAATGCTCTCCGCGACATATCGCTGAAATTCTGTGGGAGGTTCAGTAACCCGATAAGGTCTCGCGGGCATACCCGTCCGATTGCTCGACCGATTGCCCGGCATGACCGGCGCCGGAAAAGCTTGTGTCTGCGGGTTCGAGAGATCGTAGCCAGCGCCTCCGTCGAGCGCAGCGTACGGGTTCTGCTGCGGCAACATTTCCTGCGAACCGAATGAATCCTCCGTCCCTTGCTGCGAGAGACACGCTGCCGAATTGGCATTTTCCGGCAGGCTGCACAGATAGAGCGCTCTTTGCTGCTGCTGTGAAGGCGGCGAAAAAAGACCGTCACGTGAGCGCTGGCCCGTGGGAGCTTGGTCGAAAAGCTGCGCGCAACACGCACCGGTCATCGTAAGGAAAAGCACAAGGCGCCGCATTCTAAGTGGTCTAAAAGTCATTGTGACGTCGAACGCACGGGACCGCCATAGCGATCCCCGAGTTTTACATCGCTTTTACAAATTCGCAGCGAAACGCATCATTCCGGGAGTGATAGTAAGTAAGTCAGGATCGCATCTTCTTCGGTCTTGGAAAAATGGTAGGGCGGCATTACCGATCCCGGAGAGAGCGTCTGTGGCGCTGCAAAATGCTTGAGAATCCACTGCCGGTTTCTTCGCAATGCCACGCCATTGAGCGAAGGGCCGATCTCGCCGCCGCTTCCGTTGACTCGATGGCAGCTCCCACAAGCATGCGCGGCATACACTTCCGCGCCATCTATCAAGGACTGCGGAACCTGCTCCAGTTCACGCCCATGCTCCGCGGTAAGTTTTGCCAGCAGAACGGACAATGCGTTCAGTTCCGCCAGTGATAAATGGGACGCGCCCGCTCCAGCGCCCGTCAGTTGCCGGTTCGGATTGTTAAAGTGAACGATTCGCCATTCGCGAGGCTTTTGTAAGTCCGCTCCCGCCAGGTTCGGGCCCTCTTTGGGCTCGCCGCTTACCAGGTTATGGCAAACCCCGCATCGCTCGCGGCGGAAGAGTCCCACGCCCGCAAGCTCGTCCGCGGAGAATTGGGTTGATTGAACCGGAATGCCGGGCAGCGCGCCCGGCGCGGTGTGGGGCGGCGAACCCGCGACCGCGGCGAATGTAAGCGCCCCCCAAATGGCGGCGGAGAAAGCAACGATCCCGATGGCTGTGACGCGCTGGCGAACCCGGCGGAGCGTTGTTCTGTCTACAAAGGGAACCATGAAAAATGCAAGCACCGCCAAAGTGGGAAGTCCAATGCTGCCGATCATTTCGAGCGGTCCACGAAAGACCTTCAGCATTTGGAAAAGAAATAGGAAGTACCAATCGGGCCTTGGAACGTACGCCGTATCGGTCGGATCCGCCATCCTATCGATCGGTGCATCCACCAGGGCCGCGGCCAGAAATAGAATCGCGAATGTGACGAATACCGCGACAACATCTCGAAAAGCCTGCCGAGGGTAGAACTTCTGGCCGGGTCCGCGTGCCTCGGCGGCAGGGGCTACTCCATGACGACGGACAAGAAAGAGATGGAACGCGATCAGGACAGCCGTGGCGGCCGGCAGGATGAGCACATGCAGCGCATAAAATCGCGACAGAGTAAGTGCGCCCAATTGCTCTTTCGCTCCCGCCAGCTTCACTAAGTAAGGGCCAGCCAGAGGGGCTTGGGATGCAATATGCACCGTGACCATAGTTGCCCAATACGCGCGATTATCCCAAGGCAGAAGATATCCGGTAAGACCAAAAGAAAGCGTAAGCAGAAGAAGAAGCACGCCTACGATCCACGTCACTTCCCGCGGCTTTTTGTATGCGCCGTACAGGAAGACCTGCGCCATATGAAGCACAACGCCGACGATCATGAAGCTCGCGCCCCAATGATGTAATCCCCGAATCATTCTGCCGGCGGTTACTTCCCGCATGATGTAAGTGACGCTCCGGTAGGATTCGTCGGGGGAAGCCGCGTAATTGATAGCCAAAAGAATCCCGGTCAGCGCCTGTGTAAGCAGCAAAAATAGGGCAACGCTGCCAAACACCTGCGGCCATCCCGCCGATGCGGGAATATCCTCCATCAGGAATTGGCGTACGCCTGTTTCGGCGCCGGTGCGGCTTTCGAGCCAGCCCCTGCTCTTCCGGACCAATTCAGAAACCACTTACGACTCCGAGGCCGTCTTGGTGTTCCCGAGCCAGAGTCTGGCGCCTTCGAGCTTCGTCACATACCGGTCGAGCGGCCGGGTGGCCGGGCCCGTAATCACCTCACCCGTGCGGGAAAATGTGGAGCCGTGACACGGGCAAGCGAACACTGAGCTTTGCGCATCCCAATGGTACGCGCACCCCAAATGCGTACACGACGGATTAAATACGGTGATATCCTGCGGACCGTCTTTCACAATCCAGGCATTGTCCTTCGTGCTTCGAACAGACCATCCGTCCACCCGGTTTCGCAAGAACGTGATTTGCCGGGGAGCGCCCGCCGGCAGATTCGAAATATCGCCCGCATCGACCCAATCATCGTTCTGCGCACCGTTGCGCGGCGAGCCAAATAGATAGAGCCCGGCTGGAAGCCCCAGCGCCGCCGCCACTACGGAAACCAGTACGTAAATGGCGCTTTCACAAAAGTTCCTACGTTTGACCTGCATAGCGCCATCTTAGGGACCAAACAGAATGCGGGCTGTTGCGAACGTGTAAAGCTTTCGAAAAAACGCCGCGGCTCTCTCGTAGCGCTGTGAAATGTGTGCTGCTTTAAGTAAGTACGCATGAGTTTTCTAGCCGTTGGGCTGCTGTTTCTTAATCTGGGGTCGACGTACGTCCCGTTGGACAATTGGGTGTATCCCGCTTTTGAGCGATTGAATGCGCTGGGCTATGCGCCCGATGCGGAAGGTCTGGCGAAACCCTGGACGCGCGCGCAGTGTCTCGTGCTGGCCGACGAGGCCGCCGACATCGCCTCGCGCCGTTCCACAAAGTTATCCGCCGGGACCGCATTAAATGAGGAAGCCCTCCATCTTATTTCGGCGCTCCAGGATGAATTTGCTTCTCGGCCAAAAAACGTGAGCGGCGTGCGAATCGAATCGATCTACACGCGCCTCCTCGCAATCGCGGGACCGCCGCTACAAGATAGCTATCATTTCGGTCAAACTCTCGCCAACGATTTTGGGCGGCCGTACGGGCGCAGGCGCCAACACAGTGGCGGGTTTTTCGGCCTCTGCCACGCTGAATCGGTTCTCAGCGTATTTTCGCGGAGAGTATCAAAGCGCTCCGGGTGCCCCGGCCTATTCCATCGGACAGCGCAGCTTCATTGCTGAAGTAGACCAGAATCCCCTGCAACCGGCCATCTCGCCTGCCAGCACAAACCGCTTCAATCCACTTGAAATGTATCTCGGCGCCCAGTTTGGGGATTTCAACGTCACCGTCGGAAAACAGAGCCTCTGGTGGGGACCAGGCTCCGACAGCGCATTTCATTTCAGCGATAACGCAGAGCCCGCCTACATGCTTCGAGTTGCGCAGACAAGCCCCATTGTCTTGCCGGGCCCCTTTCGCTTTCTTGGTAGAATTCGCGGACAATTCGTGGTCGGCCGCCTCAGTGGGCACCAGTTTCCACCTCGGCCTTTCTGGAATGCGCAGAAAATAACTCTGCAATTAACGCCCGATTTTGAAGTTGGATTTACGCGCAGCGCAATTTTTGGCGGAGTGGGCCATCCCCTGACAGTCGGCACTTTCGCACGCAGCCTGTTCAGTACGGCCAGCAGCGGATCTACGGTGTTCGGCGCGGCTGGCGATCCAGGCGATCGCCGCAGTGGTTTCGATTTCAAATGGCACGTGCCCGGATTGCGGCGGTATCTCACGATCTACTCCGATTCGCTGGCCGACGACGATCCCAATCCGCTTGACAATCCTCGCCGCGCGGCCTGGGGGCCCGGCCTCTACATTTCCCAGTTACCTGCCATGCGCAAACTCGACTTGCGCCTGGAAACCTATTCAACCTGGCTGTACCTCAGGGACGCCGGCGGTCAATTCATCTACTGGAACAATCAGTATCACGATGCCTACACCAACAATGGCGTTTTGCTCGGTAGCTGGATAGGCCGTGACGCGCGCGCTTATAGCGCTTCCTCCACCTACTGGCTTTCCGCGCGCGACAAGATCGGCGTTTCCTACCGCCAAATAAAAACCGGTTCGAATTTTCTACCCGGAGGCGGCACGCAGACCGACGTATCGATGAACTCGGAATGGCAACTGCGTTCGGGCTGGCAACTGAACGTGTTCGCGCAGTTCGAGCGCTACTTTCTCCCAGTACTCGGTCCACCCCGGCACGATTTGACCGCTGGATTACAAATTACTTTCTTCCCGCGAAACTGGGCGGCGGCGCGGTAAGCGAGCAAGAGAGCTCCGCCGATAACGGCGCCCAGTGAATCGATCAGAACGTCGTCCCATTCAAAAAGATTTCGATAAATCGCGGTCTGCGCGCCTTCGATCAAAAATGCGATGACAATAGCTCCCGCGCAAGCCACCGCAACCCTCGTGTAACTCGATTTATTTCGGCAAAACAGGAATACAGTGATCAGAAAGGCGAGAAAATGCGCGATATTGTGAAATCGGCCGTGGGTTTCAAGAGACTGCTTGAATGGCAGCGGAAGCAACGAAACCAGGAGCAGAAGAAAGATCCAGGCGGCCAGCGGCCAAACGCGTCGAGCCCGGATATTCATACCCCAAGTATCGCGGTTTGTGCTTTTTACAAGTCTTTTACCAGCCCGTTGCATCTGGAACCGTGCTGCACCGATATCCTCCGGATACATGTATGCCACGGCTTTGAAACGCATATCACCACATGAGTTAGAGGTTGCGCCTTCGCCCGCGCTCGATCCATTGGGTGCGTCAACCCCGCTGCCCTACCACCACGTTTTATTTCCCTACGGCTTCCCTGTTCACATCAAGACCAATGAGCAGGGCATCATCCGGGCCGCCGAACAAAGCTGGGCGGCTTTTCCGCAGCGCTTCCGCGAGCCGCCGCTGCAAATGCGCATCATCGTTTCTGAATCGTCCACTACCCGGCGCCCTCCCGCCCCGGTTGTTCGCGCTCAGGCAAATCTGCTGACGATGGTGGCCGATTCGCAAAATTTTGGATGCTGCGACTTGGCCGCTGGTTTTGGCTTCGCTTCTCTTTCCAAAGCCGCCGTACTCAACCGCGATTATCTTCGTTATCACTTTATCGAGGGATTGGTGTATGCGCTGCTCGATACGCAGCATGTGGTTGCGGTGCATGCCGCTTGTGTGGTGAAAAACGGACACGGTGTCTTGTTGGTGGGCCGCTCCGGCGCTGGAAAATCATCTCTTGCCTATGCGTGTGCGCGCCGTGGCTGGACTTATGTTTCCGATGACGCCACTTGCCTGGTCCGCCGCCGCCCCGGCCGGCAGGTGCTCGGTAATCCGCATGGTTTCCGCTTCCGCCCGACCGTCGCGGCTTTATTCCCAGAGTTGCGTGGCCGCGTGAAATTAAGGAATGGTAAACCAACCGTAGAGGTCAGGACGGAAGGTTTACCGCACTTACTAACTGCCAAGGAGTGCATCGTCGATTACGTTGTTTTTCTGGACCGCCGCGAGGAGCCCGCTGGCCCGGCGCATCTGACTCCGCTCTCCGAAGAAGAATGCCTGCGCGGTCTTTTCTCCAGTCCTTGGCCGCCCGAGCTCCCTATCCATCAGGAGCGGTTGGCGGCTGTAGAACGCCTGTTGAAAGCTCGGCTCTATCGCATGGAGTACCTGGAATTCGATCCGGCCATCGACCTGCTCGAGCAAACTATTGCGGGCGTAAGTGAATGAAGACAGCCGGTCCCTGTCGGGATTTCGGACCGTTTTTGGATTGTTAATGTCTCCCCGCCTGCCCCGCTATGCGGCGGCCCTGCTCGAGCCGTTGCAATATTCCGGCGAAAACGCCGGCCTGCTCAGCGCGCTCGACGACGCCGAGTGGAACAATCTGCTTTCGTTTTGCGATCGCGCCCAGATGACTCTTACATTCGGGCGCCTCGCCACTCCATTTCTGCCGGACTGGGTCAGTGCGCGGATTGGTGGCAATATGCGCAACAATGCCGAGCGGCATCGCCAATGGGAGATCGCCGCGCTCGAAATTGCCAATTGTCTGGAGGCGCGCGGCATCGATTTCACCCTGCTGAAGGGTCCCGCTCATTCACCCGATTTCACGCCCGATCCGCTGTTGCGGGCACATAACGACATTGATATCTGGTGCATGCCGGACGCTGTTTCACTAGCATGGAAAGCGCTCTCCGAAATGGGCTATCGCTCGCTAGTTGAATCCAAAGGCCGCCACTTACCGCCGCTCGCGCGTCCAACCGATTGGCAATGGCGCGGCGATTTCTTTGCCACCGACCTTCCCATCCCGGTAGATCTGCACTACAGCTTGTGGGATCGCGATTTGGAGCGCATCGACGGTCCTCCTGAGCGCGAGTTCTGGCAGAGGCGCCGAATTATTCAAATGCAAGGCCGCTCTGTGCCGGCTCTCTGCCTTGCCGATACGCTCGCCTTTGCTGTGCTGCATTCGCTTATGCACATGCTCCACGGCGACTTGCGACTGCAACGCGCCTGGGAGATCGCCTATTTTCTGAACAGCCGTGCTTCGGACGATTTCTTCTGGAGTAACTGGAGGAATATTCACCCCGCTAACTTGCGGGTTCTCGAAGTTACTATGTTCGCTCTGACCGCCGCCTGGTTTCAATGCAAACTTCCGGCGCTGGTTGTCGAAGAAATGGAAGCTCTTCCAGACGACGTGCGCCTTTGGATACAATCGCACGTCTGGTCGCCGGTCGAGTCGCTCTTCGTACCGAACAAAGACGAGCTCTGGCTTCACCTGGCGCTCTTGCGCCGCCCGCGCGACAAAGTAAGCATCGTCTTCCGCCGCATGTTTCCTATAAACTCCGTACCGGGCCGCGACCGGCAAGGAGCGATTGCTTCCCGGACAGTCCATCATCTCCGAACTCTCGTTCCAACCATCGCTCAAGGCGCGAAGTGGTGGTGGACACGCGAGGGCCTCGATCGAAACTTCCTGATATTCCTGTTTGCATCCGGCCTGTTCGATCTCGGCGAGTTCATCTTCTTTCTTCTATACAACCTGTATCTGACTGATCTGGGATTCAATGAGAAGTTACTCGGCCGGATTGCCAGCGCCATGACCGCCGGGTCGCTTATCGGCATCGTACCCGCGGTCGCGTTAGTACATCGTTGGGGACTGCGGCCCGCTCTGGTGCTCGCGATCGCCGGAGCAAGCGCCTGTAGTGCGCTGCGAGCGGTCGCGTCCGGCCCCCCTTCGCTTCTTGCGTTTGCCTTCCTGAATGGCCTGTTCTTTTCGCTGTGGGCGGTGTGTTTTCCTCCGGTCGTCGCCGCCTCCACCACCGATCGAAACCGTGCGCGCGGCTTCAGTCTCGTCACATCGCTGGGTATCGGCATAGGCATTGGCGCGGGCCTGCTCGGCGGACGCCTTCCGGCGCTTCTTGCCCACTTCGGCGCGCGAACCGCACCCGTGGAAGCGAAGCGCGCGGCCTTGCTCCTCGGATCCGCCCTGGTTTCGCTGGCGATTCTGCCGGCGCTCCGTCTGCAATTCTCTGGCGCCCATTCCTCGCCCTCTGAAAAAAAAGTCTACCCGCGCGGTCGCTTCATCGTCGGATTCATCTTCGCGATCTTTATCTGGAGCATTGCCACCGGAGCGTTCAATCCATTCTTCAACGTGTACTTCGCGCAGCATCTACGCCTTTCCGTCGAGCGCATTGGAACGATCTTTTCTTTTTCCCACCTCGCCCAGGTTGTGGCAGTTTTGGCCGCGCCGCTGCTACTGCGCCGAGTTGCGATCATCAAAGGAATCTCGTACACACAACTGGCAACCGCTCTGATGCTGGCGCTTCTTGCATTTGCCACAACCCCCGTTGCCGCGGCCGTGACTTACATCGCTTACATGGCATTCCAATATATGAGCGGGCCGTGCCTGTTTACCTTGCTCATGGACCGGGTGGCGCCTGCCGAACGCAGCGGCGCGTCGGCGCTTAATTTTGTGGCCACATCGCTCGCCGGAATTCTTTCGGCCGTGGCAGCGGGCGCGGCTATTCCACGTTTCGGTTATTCAGTCGTCCTCGGCACAGCGGCGATACTGGCCTTCGTAGCTGCGATCTTGATGTTCGCTACGCGAGCCCTACATAGCGCCGGTAGTCCCAGCGTGCGCCCACAATTGCTCGCGAAGACTATCCCGCTCGAATCTGGTACCCACGCCAGCATGTAAGTGTCGCGTTTTCACGCCGGCATGGTTCAATCTAAAAATTTCGCAATGGCTCGCTCAAACGTCATGCAGGCGGCTAGGCAGCCGTACAAAAAACCGTGCGCCCACCTTAACCTCGCGATCCGCCCAAAGATCTCCCGCGTAATCGAGCACGGTCTGCCGTGAAAGCGCCAATCCCAATCCAAGACCATTCTTCTTGCCGAAGCTGGCAAAGGGCTGGAACAGCGTCGGCCAGGCCTTTTCAGGAATCCCGGGCCCGCTATCTTCCACCTGGACGGTGACGCTCGTCGCATCCTGCCGGCAAGTGACGCGCAAAGCGCCCCCATCAGGCATCGCCTCGAGAGAGTTATGCAGAAGATTGATGAATACCCGCTCCATCCGGTCGCGGTCCACCGAAACTTCCACATGGGCTGGAATGTCGATGGCCACCACAACCGATTGCAGTCCGGCGCTTTGGGCCGTCAAATCGCGCGCCGCCTGCACAATTTCCAACAGCCGGCAGGATTCCACGCGCTTCGCTTTTGCACGCGACATATCCGTCAATTCCTGCAGTAACTCCTGAATGCGCCGCGAAGAACGATAGATACTCCCTGCGATCCGGTCCCGCTGATCCGTCGATAACCCCGCATCCACTAACATCTCCGCGCCGCCATAAATCGCCGCCAGCGGATTTCTCAGGTCGTGTACGATCGAAGACGACAGCCGGCCGATTGTAGAAATGCGCTCCTGCCGGATCAGCTCATCGCGAGCCGCGCGAATCGAATCGCACATTGCATTGAAGGTTTGCGCCAGCCGGCCCAGCTCATCCTGTGTCTCCACCGCTACACGATAGTCGTAATTTTGTTTGATGACTTCTTCCACCGCGCGATCCAGCCGTTTCACCGGTTCCAAAATACGCCGCGCCAATAGGTAAGTAAACGCCAGTCCGGCTACTACCGCCAGAATCCAAATGATCGTCACGTTGCGCCGTAGCGCCATTAATGCGCGGCTCGGCCCTTCAAAGGACCGGATGATGTACAGCTCCCCCGCTGACTTGCCGTGCACATCTTCAAGGGGCCTGCCCAGCACCAGATAATCCACGCCGCGCAGCAGCAGCCGGCGGACTCCTCCGGGCGTAGCGGGCGCCGAGATGAGATCCGCCGCAGCCAGTGGCAGACTCGACGCAATGAGCCGGCCTCCCGAGATAAACGCAAAATCGCTGCCGTGCGTCGATTCTTTGAGCGCGTACGCCAGTTTGTCGTCGATGTCCGACGCAACCAGCAGCACATTCAACAACGCCTGCCCTTGCGCCGCCTGCACATAAACCGGCGTAAGAACCACGTAATAAAGATGTCTCCCTCGCGTGACGTAGCCGGAGACTTGCTTCGGAAAAGTGGCGGCAGCGGTCTGCATGAATGCTTTCGTCAGAGCTAAGTCGGGGCTTTCTCCGCCAAGCGAGGTGATCACTTCGCCCGTCGGCTCCAGCACCAGGAAAGCCGCATCGTCCGATACTTCGGACCAGAGTTGCGCCGCCGTGTCGCGAATCGTGGCCTTATCGCGCGTGGCGAAAGCCGCCCGCACGTCCGACATCGAGCCGATGATGCGGCTAATCGACGCCAGGTTGTGAGCCCGCGTGCTCCACAAAGCCTCATACGCCTGGAGGCTTGTTCGGACCTCTTCTTCGAGACTGTGCTCGCTCACGCGCCCGGCATAGCTCTGTACAACCCAGCCCGTCAGTCCAAATAGCGCCGTAAGCGCAATAGAAGTGGAGAAAAGAATGCGCCAGAGCAGGGAAATGCCGCCGACGCGCGAGGGCTTCATTTGGGAAGCCCCGTATAACTCGCCTGTGCATCCGCATTCGGCGGATAGTCGCGGCCGTATTTGTTTTTATGTGCAACTGGCAAGTAACCGGTTTCCGATATACTCACGGGCTGTAACTTAGATAATCCCGCTGTTACCGAAACTGAAGCGGTCAACCGCTCCAGGTTCTCGGGTGTTGCCCGCTCGTGGAAAAAATGGATCCGGTAAGCGCCCGCCGGAACATCCGGAATCGAGAAACTTCCGTCTTCCTCGGTAGTAGTGAAATAACTGGAGTCGACCACCGCGATAACCGCCGACATAGATGGATGGATGTTACAAAACACGCGCACAATGCCTGGTCTGCGAAACCGCACCGATTGCGATGAGCCGGGCGGATAGAGCACAAGGTCGAAAATCTGCCCGCTGAAATTCGAAAACGCGTTGTGAAAAATCGGATCCAGATTCGGAAAATCCACCGTCGTTCCCGTCTCGATCACCAGCACATGCGGGATGAACTTCTTGTCCTTCTGCTCCATCAGCGCGCGTTTTTTTGGCAGGCGGCTGTCCGCCTTCCCGGGCGTCGTCAACCAAACCGCCACTCCTGAGAAATCCTTTTGTCGATGCGCCGTGGAATCGCTCATGAGCCGTACCTCGCCGCTTACGGTCCCGGCGGAAAGCCGGAGGCCGAGCGTCGCCGCGCTAAAAAAGATAAGCCAGCGCCAGATCATAATGATTGTGAATTGATCCTAAACCGGATTGCGTGTGCGCCCGCATTTGTAAACCCTCGAAGCTCACGATCACGTTCGGACTGAGCCGGTACGCTAGATTGGACGCGTACGTAAAATTACGCACGATATTGTCGTACGGTACATATCTCCCGTGATCGTTCTCGAACCCGCTGAACAAATTCCAGGTAAGGCGTTTCGTGAGCGGCGTCGAAATCTGCGCCCAACCGCCCCCACTTTCTATCGGCTGCAGATTACCGCGCTGGCTCGCCCCGAACCCGTTCCCCAACGCCCCCAGCCCGGAAACATTCGTGCCCTTGTAGAGCGTGCCCGTGAATTGCAGGTGGGAAGACGGCACAAATCGCCAGTCGAGGGAAGCGATTCGTGAATCCACCGATTTCCCGCCTACATGCGTTTGGCTCGTGTGAAAGCCCGACCCTACATCCACCCGCCGCACGTCGTCGAACTTATGCCAAAACGCAAGCCGCCCTTCCACCGCCGGCCGGGCTTGCGCCAGATTCCCCGTATACTGCGGGGGCGCTGTTGTGTACATTTCGTCCGTCTGCATCAGGGCAATTTGACCGGTCAGCCCGCTGCTTGTGCCCAAATGCACGCGCTCCTCATAGCGCGCTTGCGGTAGCCATAACCAAAGATTTCCCGCGCCCGCCAGTGGCGGAACTCCCACCTCGGCTAACGAATCCGGTTGATAGGGCGAAATTAGCGGCTTGTCTTGTCCAACAGAAAAAGTCCGATTCGCCCATTCGAACGAAAGATCCGCGCGCCGGATGCGCAGCCAGCTTGTGCCGGGTTCGGGACTGCCTGCCCAGAAATCCATCATCAAAGATCCGTTCACATGGCCGCCCCACGGCAGCGCCGGCCCGTGAAAGTCAAGTCCTAGAAGCGTCTGCCGTACCGTTGCTCCTGTCCTCTCGGGGCCCGCCAGCAATCCGTAACCGCGTATGCCGTCCGCCCGGCTATTTGCGAACGCATTGAAGAGCAGCATCCCGCTGAGCGAAAGCGGGAACTTCTGCGATGCTTCTACTTTGGTCTGCGCCTGGTCGGCAACCCGCGCTTCGTTCACCGCGACCCGTTCCTCGAGTGTTGCCTGATCTTGGTTCGGATCTCGATTTGGCTCTTGCTTTGCCTGAACCGGATTGAGCTGCTCTCGCAGTTCGTGTACTTGATCCAGCAGTTCGCGGTTCTCGCGCTCGAGCGCGTCCAGCCGCCGCAATATCTCGGTTAAAGTGGCATCGGGCCGCGCGCTCTCTTGCGCAAAAACCCGGAATGACATTGCCAGGACGAGCAATAAACATTTACGAAGCATTGAGCAGATTCTCCAGCGTATGGCGTACATCGCTCGGCGAGTACGGTTTAGGAAAAAAAGCATTTGCGCCCAAAAGACGCAAACGTTCCGGCGTGTCCGGGTGGCTGTCGCCGCTCAAAACCACGATCGGCAAATCGGAATAGCGCGCCTGGTCCCGGATCATTTTGATTAACTCGAATCCGTCGACGTACGGCAGCTGTAAATCCGTGATCACCGCCGCCAGGTCAAGCGAATTCCTGCGCAAAAACTCCGCCGCCTCGCGCCCGTTTTTGAGGATGAGCACGCACAAGCCGTCCATCTTCGCCAGTGCAACCTCGAGCGGTGCGACGTTCTCATCGTCTTCGACGATCAAAACAGTCTGGGCCATGTGGCAGTCCCGTCAGGGGAGAAATCGGTAACCTACGCCGTGGACAGTGAGGAAATGGCGTGGCACGCCGGGGTCCGGCTCGAGCTTCTGGCGCAGCCGCACCACGTGCGCGTCCACCGTGCGCGTGTTCGGATACGATTCGTATCCCCAAACAGAATTGAGAATCACATCGCGCGTCAGCGCTCGGTCGGCGTTGTGCAGGAAGAAGAGTAACAGGTTATATTCAGCCGGCGTCAGCTTCACATCCGCTCCCCGCTGCGTGATGCTGCGGCGTTCCACGTCTACCTGTACTTCGGCGAAGCTGATTACCTTTTGCGTATCCGACGCGGCGCGCCGCAGCACCGCCCGAATCCGCGCCAGTAGCTCCCGCGTTCCGAACGGCTTCACGATGTAATCGTCCGCGCCGATTTCGAGTAGCAGAACTTTGTCCACTTCCTCGCCGATCGCGCTCAGCACAATGATCGGAGTTTGAATCTTATCGGCGCGCAATTGCTTGCACACTTCCACGCCTGTCATCCCCGGCAGACGCAAATCCACCAGCAGCAGATTGGGCTTCATCGAGAGCGCCTTGTCGAACCCCGTTTTGCCATCGGCGGCGAGGATTGGGACGAAGTTCTCCCTCTCGAGCATCACCCCGATGGTTTCTCGTAAGCTCTCATCATCGTCGATGACGAGGATTTTTTGCATGGACGTCTACAATTCTAGCCCGCTGTGAGTTCTCTCACAAACACGCGTGGCCGCCTGAGGCCACGATTTTACGAAAGTTTTACAGCAAAATAATCCAGAGACTCCCGTAGGCAAACTGTTATATAGTTTCTCTATGGAAGAGCGCTCCGAGATTCCCCCCGGCACTTTATATATGTTGATCCTGAAGACGCTGGCCCGTCTAGGCTCGATGCACGGCTACGGAATCGCGCAGCACATCCAGCAGACTTCCGACGAAGTTCTGCAGGTCGAAGAAGGATCGCTCTATCCGGCGCTGCAGCGCATGCTGATCAAGGGTTGGGTACTCGCCGAATGGCGTCAGTCCGAAAATAACCGGCGAGCCCGCTACTACGCGCTAACGCCAAGTGGTCGAAAACAACTCGTCCGGGAGTTGCGCGAATTCGAACGAGTCATGGCCGCCATCGGCCGCGTGATCCAGCCGGCATGAAACAACTCTGGCGGCGGCTCCAATGGTTCGTGCGGCGCGATCGGTTCGAAAGCGAGCTCGAGGAAGAAATGTGCCATCACCTCGCTATGGAAGCCCACGAGCGAGGCAGTCTCGAAGCTGCAAACCGCCAGTTCGGGAACGTCACGTCATGGAAGGAAAAAGCCGCGCTATGTGGACCGGGACATTCTGGGAACAAATCGGTCAGGATATCCGCTATGGCCTGCGCACCATGGCGGCCAACAAGCTGTTCACAGCCCTGGCCGCTCTTTCGCTCGCGCTCGGCATTGGCGCGAATACAGCCATTTACAGCTTCGTGGACGCCATCATGATCCGCGCTCTACCGGTCCAACACCCGGAACAACTCGTGATCGTAAACTGGCGCGCGAAGAGTAAGGATGATCCTGCCGTGGTGCGCAATCACACGGGTTCGTCCTATAACGAGCCGGACGGTCGCAAAACTAGCCCTAACTACCCCTACCCCGCATACGAACTCCTCCGCGACAACAATCAGGTGTTCTCGGCGTTCTTTGGCTATGCACACGCCGGACGTCTTAATCTTGTGGTGGACGGGCAGGCCGAGCTCGGGGAAGGCCACTATGTAACCGGTGGCTACTACTCGCCGCCATTGGCCTTGCCGTTGGCTCCACGGCAGTATGGCAAACCACTAAATTTCTGCAATCCTTCCTCTTCGGCCTGAAGCCCAACGACCCGCTGGCATTGGCCGCCGCCCTCTCGATTTTGATCGCCTGCGCAATCCTCGCCGGCTACGTTCCTGCCTGGCGCGCTTCCCGCATCGATCCCATGGTCGCGCTCCGGCACGAATAGTTTGGAATCCGGCAAGCGCCCAGCTCCTGCGCTACACTATTTGATGTAAACAAAGCCTTTCGGATGGGGCGAAAGTGTGTTCCCATCCCACTCATCCCAATTAGCTGATCATGTTTGATACTCTTTCCGGCAAGCTGCAGCGGATTTTCAAGAATCTGCGCGGCGAAGGCAAGCTCACCGCCGCCAATATGGAAGAAGCTCTGCGCGAAATTCGCGTGGCGTTACTTGAAGCCGACGTTCATTTCAAAGTTGTTAAGCAATTCATCGAGCAGGTGAAAGAAAAAGCTCTCGGTGAAGAGGTTCTCGCCGCGCTTTCCCCGGCCCAGCAAGTCGTGAAGGTTGTGCGCGACGAGCTCACGAAAATGCTTGGCAGCCATACCTCGCGCTTGCGCTTCGCGAATGAATCGCCCACCGTGGTCCTCATCGTCGGGCTGCAAGGCTCCGGAAAAACGACCAGCGCCGCCAAGCTCGCCCGCTTCCTCACTAAAGAAGGCAGTAAGCCGCAGCTTGTTTCGGTGGACGTCTATCGCCCCGCCGCGCGGCATCAGCTCAGCATTCTCGCCAAAAACGTTACCACCCCGATTTACGAAGGCGCTGCCGAAGAATCGAAACCGCTCGAGCTCGCCAAATCCGCGCGCCGCGAAGCCATGCAGACGGGCCGCGACATCTTACTGGTTGATACCGCCGGCCGCCAGCACATCGACGACCAGCTCATGCAAGAACTGAGTGAGCTGAAAGAAGCGTTGAACCCGACCGAAATTCTGTTCGTTGCCGACGCTATGACCGGCCAGGACGCCGTCAAGTCCGCCGGCGAATTCCATCAGCGCCTCGGCATTACCGGCGTCATTCTCACCAAGATGGATGGCGATGCTCGCGGCGGAGCGGCGCTTTCGATTCGCACCATCACGGGCCAGCCGCTGAAATTCGTCGGCGTCGGCGAAAAAACCGATGCGCTCGAGGCCTTCCATCCCGACCGCGTTGCCTCGCGCATTCTGGGCATGGGCGATGTCCTGTCATTGATCGACAAGGTCCAGGAGAACATCGACCAGGAAACCGCCGAGAAGATGCAGGAGAAACTTCTCAGCGATGATTTTTCGCTGGAAGATTTCCGCGACCAGATCAAACAGATCCGCAAACTCGGATCGCTAGGCGGGCTGCTCGAAATGATGCCGCAAATCGGGCCGCTCAAAGACCTGAAGAATGCGAAGATCGACGAATCGGAGGTCGGGCGCGTGGTCGCGATCATCGATTCCATGACTCCCAAAGAGCGCCGCAATCATATGTTGATCAACGGTTCGCGCCGCCGCCGGATCGCCAAGGGCAGCGGCACCAGCGTGCAGGACGTCAACAGTCTCCTGAAGCAATACGCGCAAGCGCGTAAAATGATGAAGAGCTTTACCGGTCAAGCGGGCTTCTTCGGCAAGAAACTGGCCAAAATGAAATTGCCGGGCTTACCCGGGTTCTAAAGTCTGTATCTGTAACAATAGAGAAAAGAAAAGGTTACGTATGTTAGCAATTCGCCTGGCGCGGTTTGGCGCCAAGAAAAAACCCACCTATCGCGTGGTTGTGATCGATAAGGAGCGCGCCCGCAATAGCCGCTCCGTCGAAGTGGTCGGTCATTACAACCCCATCGCCAAGCCAGCTCAGGTACAACTGGATCGCGACCGCATTGAGCATTGGATCAAGAACGGCGCGCAGCCTTCCGATACCGTCACCCGCTTGTTGAAAGCGAACCCCGCGCCGACACCGGCATGAACGACAGCAATGGCATAAAAACCCTGGTGGAGGAGATCGCCAAGGCTCTGGTTGATACCCCGGATGGTGTCGTGGTCAAAGAGATCGCCGGCGAACATGCCACTGTGTTCGAGTTGCGCGTAGCCGAAGGCGATCTGGGCAAAGTAATCGGTAAACAGGGTCGCACGGCGCGCTCAATCCGTACGCTGCTAGGCGCGGTTGGCACGAAGCTGAATCGCCGCTTCTCGCTTGAAATCCTCGAATAAGCCTGTCGTGGTCGCCGAAATTATGCGCCCGCGTGGCATACGCGGCGAGTTGGTGGCGCTGCCGCAAACCGACGTTCCCGGCCGTATGGAGAATCTCAAACGCGCGCAGGCGAGGTTGGCGGATGGCGCCGACATCCCCGTCGAAATAGACCAGGTTTGGCGGCACAACGACAATTGGATTCTGAAGTTCGCCGGGGTCGATTCGATAGCCGCCGCGGAACACTTTCGCGGAGCCGACCTGTGGATACCGGAAAGCGAGCGCGGCGCGCTGCCAGACGGTGAATTTTTCGAATCCGATTTGGTCGGCTGCACGGTCGTCGACAATGCTACCGGCCGTCCGCTGGGTCCCGTGGAAGGCTTCGAACACTACGGCGGACCTCCCCTGATGGCGCTCACCGTAGATGCCCGCCCGGTGCTCGTCCCGTTTGTTAACTCATTGTCCCGAGTGGACTTGGCGGCTCGAACGATACGCGTAGACGTACCGGAAGGCCTGCTCGATCTGTAGCCGCCATGCGCTTCCACATTGTCACGATTTTTCCGGATTTTTTCGTCGGCCCCTTCGCCCACGGCATCCTTTCCCGCGCCCAATCCGCGGGTTTACTGGAAATTCATATTCACGATCTGCGAAACTGGACTTACGACCGTCATCGAACTGTAGACGATCGGCCATTTGGCGGCGGCGAAGGGATGTTGCTCAAGCCTCAGCCGTTGTTTGAAGCGGTGGAGGCCATCTTGCCCGGGCGGACTGCGTGCAGCAAAACAGTCCTGCTCTCGGCACAAGGCGCGCGGTTTACGCAGCTCCTGGCGCGGGATTTTGCGCGTCTGGACGATCTGCTGTTGATTTGTGGCCGGTACGAAGGAGTGGACGAGCGCGTTGCCGAGCATCTCGCCGATTACGAGTTGTCCGTCGGTGATTTTGTTTTGAGTGGCGGGGAACTGGCGGCAGCCATGCTGGTGGATGCGGTGGCGCGGCTGATACCCGGCGTGCTTGGCGATGAGCGATCTTCGCGGAACGAAAGTTTCGGCGAGGACAACGAAGGTTTTTTGGATTGTCCGCAGTACACCAGACCGGCGGAGTTCCGCGGCTGGAAAGTGCCCGACGTACTGCTGGGTGGGAATCATGAGGAGATCAAGCGGTGGCGCCGGGCTGCCTCACGCGAGAAAACACAGCGGCTTCGACCCGATCTGACCGGCGGAAGCCAATTGAGGCAAAACTGACCATGCAAAACGCACTTCTTTCCAAGTTCAACGCCAAGCAGGAACGCGCGGCAAAGCATCCGGAATTCCGGCCGGGTGATACCATCCGCGTCCACGTCAAGATTCGCGAAGGCGAGAAAGAGCGTTTGCAAGCCTTCGAAGGCACCGTCATCGCCCGCAAGAATGTGGGCATGGGCGAAACCATTACGGTGCGTAAAATGAGCTTCGGTCACGGTGTCGAGCGCATCTTTCCGGTCCACGCGCCGGTCATCGACCATATCGACGTGGTGCGCACCGGCCGCGTGCGCCGGGCCAAGCTCTATTACCTGCGCGGTCTCCGAGGCAAAGCCGCCCGTCTTCGCGAGCGCGTCTGACCCGTGCGGTGCCGGAGCACGTTCGAGCGCGAGGCTCGTGAGCGCGGGTTTTCGTGCATAGCCGGCGTCGATGAGGTTGGCCGCGGCTGCCTTTTCGGACCCGTCTTCGCCGCCGCCGTCGTGCTTGACCCCGCCCGTCCCATCGGCGGGCTCAACGATAGCAAGATCGTCGAGCGCGAAGAACGTGAATATCTCGCGGCCCGAATTAAACAGCGCTGCGTGTGCTGGGCCGTTGGCGGCGCCGACGTTTTCGAGATCGATCAGATCAACATTCTTCAGGCCTCCAGGTTGGCCATGCGCCGCGCTGTCGAAGCCCTGCCGGTCCGCCCCGATTATCTGCTCATTGATGCGGTGACAATCGATCTGCCAGTGGAACAACTACCGCTCATCGATGGCGACGCGCGTTGCCGCGCCATCGCCGCCGCCTCTATCGTGGCCAAGGTGCATCGCGATGCCTGCCTCACGGAATGGGATCGCGTGTTCCCGCAATATAATCTGGCATCGAACAAAGGTTACTCGACACCCGATCACCGCCGGGCCCTTGAGGAACATGGCCCCACGCTGTTGCATCGCTTCAGCTTCGAACCCGTGCGCGCGAGTTCCCCGAGGGTGCATTGGAGCGGCTACCTGCCATGAGCGCGCCTTCCGCTCCGGCTCCCGTAAAACCGGGCCGCTTCCTGAAGTGGCATCAGCGCGTGATTGGCGTTTTCCTGATTGTCTTTGCCTTCGAGCTTGGTCTAGTCTTGCTGATTGCGCCTTGGCTCGCCCGGTGGGAGACGAGTTGGATGCCGGATTATTCGCCCCGGCTCTCGGCAATTTGGCTGAGCTTTTACTTCCGCGGCGCGCTCAGCGGTCTGGGTTTGCTGAACATCTATGTCTCGCTCAGCGAAGCCGTCAGGCAAATCGCCGCGCTGTTTGCGAAACGTGAAAAGTCTACCTGACTAACACGGGTGCCGGCTCATCCTCAGTGGAATAATCGCTCGGCACCTGAACAGTGCCGACCCGGCTCCGCCATGACGATATTTGTCGTCATACCCGAACGATCATAAACGGAACCCCTTCGACGATTTGAGAGCAAGATCTCGGAAGAACCAAGCCTTCGGTATTTCGGCACATACTACGTGACCGCGCGTTGATGATAAATCGATGAAAGCCCGATTGTTGCATCCGGATCACTTCCTAGGTCGTCGGCCACTCGGAAACGATCACTGCAATCGACATAATGATCGAGCGTAGGTGAGTTGGAAGGGAGTGTTAAGGCGCATTATCGGAGGCTATGTTGATTCCGGATCAATATGGGCCATAGCCATGAACCCTCGATTAGCCAACCGGTATTTTGTCGCGCTTTCCGAACCATCCACAAACACGATACGAATCTGCGTTTTTTTAGCTGATTGAGTGAGCGGCAATTCCAGTACACGAATGCGGTTCAACAACTTCTTAGTCGTCTCTACTTCCTCGGGATTGCTCTTCGTAGCGCAATCCGGTCCGGTTGGAGAGTCGTACGTAGCAATAGTTGGACGCAACCTCCCCGGGTATACCCCGCGAGGAACAATCAGCAACGGCGTTGATGTTAACCTTTCGCAGTAGAATGCGGAAAGGTGTCTGTGGACTACGACAAGTTGTGGGTATGGCTTCAGAGAGAAATCTTATTCAGGGCCGAAACAACTTCGAAGTGCACGGGTGGCCCCGTAATGGCGACCGGCTTTCTCGGTTTCAAGGTCACTGTGATTGCGCAGGGTTCGAGAAAAATTGTGCACCTCGTCCGCAGAAAATCTGCATCCGGTGAAAATGACGGAGAACATTTGATCCTCAGAAGTGGACGGCTCGCGTCCAAGGGATCGTGGCTTGAACCGGAGAAGACTAGCGACGATACGAGCTGGGCTGTGCAATTTAATCAGGAGTATCTGTTCACCTCAGATACTGGGGAAACATTCACTGCGACGGAGTTCTGTAATCGGATATTTGAAATAGTTTGTGAATCTTGAGGTTAATTGGCTACTGACCTGACTCGATAAACTCGACCACGTAGAACTGAGGATCTAAAACGGTTGCGATGCTCCCGGAAACTACGCCAAAGGTAGTTAGAAAATCCGACCGTCGGAGGCTGCCGAGTGCCCGTTTCACGGGCTCGCGGTGCAATGTAGAGACTCCATGGAGTGGCTTTTGTTTCGCGGACGATTCGATTGTGCGCTTCGCCCTGTTGTCAGTTGTGTTGTCCACCCGAGAGAAGCCGGGTCAAGGGCGGCGATAGCCGGCGAAGCGAACCCTTGAGGCGGCTTCTCCCGGGTGGTATTCACGATTTTCGGGGCGAAGCGCTCCCCGCCAGCGCTGATCGGTTTGTCTGCCCATAAGGCTGCAAATTCTGCAGGCGTGCGATCCGCGAGGGCGCTATGTGGCCTGGCGTAGTTGAAGTCCCGTCGCCAGTTCGCCAGCTTCTCCTGCGCATCGGCAAGAGAGAACAGTAGTTCCACATTCAGGAACTCATCGCGTAATCGACCGTTGAACGACTCGATGAAGCCGTTTTCAACCGGCCGCCCAGGTCGAATAAAAGCCAATGTCACACCGCTTTGAATAGCCCACGCATCCAGGCATTTGCTAGAAAATTCGCTGCCGTTGTCTACGGTGATGCTGACCGGCGTGGCTTTTCTTTCGAGCCGGGCTTTGTCTAGGACGACGGCCACTTTGGCCCCGCTCATTGAAACTCCGGCATCGAGTGCCACGCATTCGCGCGTGAACTGGTCCACGACCGTCAGTACGCGGAACAGTCTGCCATTCGTCAGTCGAGCGCTGATAAAGTCCATGCTCCACCGTTCATTCGGCCGACCGGCGGCCAATGGAGTCACGCGAATGCGGCTCGCCAACTTCTTGCGCGGCTGCGATCGAACACTCAACCCCTCTTCGCAGTACAACCGGTAAATGCGTTTCGTGTTCACCGGCCAACCTTCCCGCTGCAACATCACAGCTAGACGCCTGTACCCATAGCGAACACGGCTGGCGGCCAGTTCTCGCATTCGCCGTCGCAGTGCTTCTTGGGGATCTTTATGGCTTCGATAGCGAACCGAACTGCGGTTCATCAGCATCAGCCCCGAGGCCCGGCGCTCACTCATTCGGTACGCAGTCTGCGCCCACCGTGTAAGCTGCCGCCGTCCACGGGGCTTTACAACTTTTTTGCGACGATCTCCTGCAGCACATGCTTATCGAGCGACAGATCGGCTACCAAGCGCTTCAGCTTATTGTTTTCTTCCCGCAATTGCCGCAACTCCGCCAACTCGGCAATGCCCATCCCCGCGTACTGTTTCTTCCAGTTGTAGAACGTCGCTTCGCTGACTCCTATTTTTCGGCAAACCTCGCCCACCGATTCCCCATGCCGCACCCGGCTCAACGCCTGCACAATCTGGTCCGGACTATGTCCTTTGCGTGGCATTCTTCTCTCCTGTTCTGCCCCATTCGGCAGCTCCTGCCACAGGAGAATACTCTAAAAATCCCTGGCTCAGTTTTCGGGTTTTGGGTCACGGCAGCCTAGTCGAATCGGGTTACACGTATGGAAACCAAGCCGGCTCAATCTTCGGCGCCGGATCGCCGGCTTCCTCGATCCGCCGGATCAGGCGCGCCCGCAGCTCCTCGGAAACCCGCTTTGTTTGCGTAAACCCCGCCAGATTTGTGTGCTGAAACGGATCGGCCTTATTGTCGTAGAGCATGTATTCGACATAGTTCTCGCTGCGCTCCGCCGCTTTCCACCCGGGAACCTTCGGCGCCGCGACCGCATACGTCCACTCCGGCGTCCGTAGGATCCGCCCGGTGACAAACTCGCGCATACCGATGTACACCTCGTTCGGCCAGTCCGCCACCTTGCGTTCCAAAAGCGGCAGAAAACTCTTCCCTTGCATGCTCGCCGGAATGGGTGTCTTCGTCGCCTCGAGCAAGCTCGGCGAGAGGTTCACATGGCTCACAAATTCCGAAATCTCCAGTGCGCGATCGAACCCCGGACCCTGAACAATCAGCGGGATGTGGATCGAACTGTCATGCGGGCTCCGCTTGTATTCGGCATTACGTGTTTTGAAATGACAGCCGTGATCGCTGAGGAATACGACGATCGTGTCGTTTTCAATGTTCTCTTCACGCAGGGTTGCGAGCAGCGTTCCCACCGCATCGTCGATTCCTTTGACACATCCGTAGTAATCCGCCAACTGGCTCGGCCAAGTACCCGGCAGGGGCCGCAGATCCTGCGGCACAAACGGATTGCGAAACTGATTGGCATATTTCTTTGGCGGCTGAAACACGTCCAGATCGTTCTGATGATGCGTTTCGAGGTAAGACATCGTCAGAAGAAATGGCTTCTGGCGATCGCGGTTCTTCAAAAAGCGTATTCCCCGATCGGTGAGAAAATCCACGCGGTACTCGCCCGAAAAGGGAATCGGCTTGTTGTCCCCGTCGTATATGTCGCCTTCGAAGCCGTGCGAGGTAAGCTCGAGTGCGTTGCTCGCCTCCCAGAGATCGCGAAACCCGCCGCGGTATTCGAGCGTCACCGGGCCCAAAGACTCGCGCGGGCCTAAATGCCACTTGCCGATGTAATTCGCCGAATAGCCTGCGGAACGAAGACTGGTAGCCAGAGTTTCCGCTTTCGGATCCAGCGCAATCGCATTGCGCCAGACGCCGTGTTTCTCCGGATATTGGCCGGTGAACATGGTGGCGCGCGCCGGCGCGCAAACCGGCTGGGTGCAGAACGCCGACCGGAACAGTGTTCCGCGTTTCGCCATCCGATCCAGATTCGGCGTCAGGTTCATCGGATTCATTCCCATGCATCCGAGATTGTCCGCGCGGAACTGATCCGAAATAATCAGCAGGACGTTTGGCCGTTTGCTCGACTCGCTCTGTCCGGCTCCCATTGCGAGCAACGGCGCGGCTCCCAATAAATTCCTTCGCGTTATCTCTGGCATCCCGTCCTTAAAACAGTAGCTTAACCCCGAACTGCATCTGCCGCATCGGCGTCGACAATGTAGTGATCGCAGCCCCCTGCGCGATATCTACACGGTTACTCGGCACTCCAAATTGCGGGTGATTGAAGAAATTAAAGAATTCTCCGCGCACTTGCAACTCTGTCCCTTCTCGAACTCGCGCCAGTGAAAAACGTTTGAACGTGCTGAAATCTACGTTTGCCGCGCCCGGTGCAATTAGAATATTCCGTCCCGCATTGCCATACAAATACTGCACCGGAGAATAGAAGGCAGTCTTGTCGAACCAGTTCTGGACTGAACGTTGATCGCTCGGAAGATTTCCGTCCCGCAGCACGCTAGGCCGTGCCGCGCCGGTATTGGCGCTGCTTACGCCAAGCAAAGGCGTGAATGGTTGTCCAGTATGAACCGTAACAATTGTGTTTACCTGCCAACCACCAGCCACCGCATTCAACAACGGATTTGCGATATCGAATCGCCGGCCGTGGCCGAACGGCAGATCGTAGAGCACGCTCGATACGAACCGATGACGCATATCTCCCGAGCTCAGCGAATACTCCTGGTCGACATTGTTCACATCGCGCAAACTCAAATCGCCGACGAGTTGCTCACCTCCGTTGTCAAGCGACTTGCTGTAGGTGTAGGAAACCAGCAGTGACAAACCATTGGAATATCTTCGCTCCGCCCGCGCTTCGAGCGCGTTGTAGCGTGAGTAGCCCATCGAGACCTGTTGCGCGATATCGTTGAATCCCTGGTAAGGACGGCGCGATGCCACCGAGCCCGGTCCCGCCAGCGGTTGATTTACGTTATAACCCAGCGGAAGCTTCACCGCCCGCGTTCCTACATAGTTCACATCGAATACATACTGGCCCGCCTGCTTCTGCGCGCCCATGCTCCAGTGATAGACACTGCCATTCTCGAGGTCTGGCGCGAAGGTAACGAGATTAGCGGAATTGAAGTTCACCGACGTCACGGCGCCCGCCGGAAACCCAGTGCTCAAGTGCACAAGGGGCGTGATGTTGTCGGTCGCGTAAGAGTTCGCGATTGCATAAGGAGGGTTTGCAACCAGCCGTCCCGACGCCCCGATGAACGGGCTGTCCGCATAGAAAATTCCCGCGCCTCCCCGTATCACTAGGGACGGTGCAGCCTGATAGGCGAATCCCAGCCGGGGCGCGAGATTCGTGTACGAAGTCTTCAGCAAAGAACGCGTATCTATATCCAGAGGAACCCTCTCCACCGCCGATGCCGGTACGCCCGTGGGAACGTTATTGAAGGCGTAGGCAAGCTTGCGATCGGCCAGGAAGAAATTCGCTTGATTGTTGTGCCGCTCTATTGGTTGCGTCCACAACTCATAGCGCAACCCGGCGTTGATCGTCAGTTTCGAAGTCGCCTTCCAATCGTCTTGGAGGAAGCCACCCCAATACCGGTAGCGAATGTCGCCCTGCGTGAAATTGCTGATACTGCTGGTACTCGGGATCCCTAACATGAAATCCGCTAGTCCGGAGCCGGTTGCGCCGCGGTTCTGCGGATTTTGCGTGAATCCGCCGTTGAATGTATAGTTGCCGCGCGCGTTCGATGAGATCGAGAACCAGCTCCGCACAAAACGATAGCTGCCGCCAAATTTCAGCGAGTGATTGCCGGCCTGGAAGCTCAAGTTATCCTGCAGCGTCGCTGTCTCCGAGATCTTGCTGTTAGGCAGAAAGGTCGCTTCGCCAATCGTCGTGGTTCCGGAAATAGTGATGCTCGGCAGTCCTGCTACCCCTGGCTGCTGCGGAATTCCTCCCAGTCCATATTGATCGTCGATATAGTCCTGGACGAATGGCGTAAGCACATCTTGGATACGGTTGTAGCCCGCGCGAAATTCATTCACCACTCGGGGCCCGAACGAGTGCGTTTCCCCCAATCCTGCCGCATTTCCCGTTGTGGCCTTTATCGAATTTTGGAACGTTGTGCTACCGATCAGCGGAGCGGCGAACGGCCCCGGGTACCGATAGTCATAAGTGAAGTAGCTATATCGGGCAAACAGATTGTCCTTCTCGGAGAGCTGTAAGTCGTGGCGGAAATCGAACCGGTTGGTCTTGATATTCTGCGTGGGACTCACTGTGTAGTTATTGGCAGCCCCTGGCGAAGTCGGCGCTGGAAACAGCGCCAGTAGTTTGGCCGCTGCCGGATCGAACTGGCCAACCGGAATCTGATTGCCGGTGAATTGTGTCCGCCTAAAAGCGCCGTTCCCCAGGCTCACGGTCGTGTTCGGATCGAAAATTGCCGGCTGTCCGGCGAAATTGCCCGTCCTCATCGCCGCTGTCGGAACAGAGGTTACATACGTTATCCCGTCGTTCTCGCGCGTCTGTTCAAAGCTTCCGAATAGAAATGCCTTGTTCTTGATGATTGGGCCGCCCAATGTTCCGCCGTATTGGTTTCGCTGCAGCACTGGCTTTGGCTGCGTAGGGCTTGCGAAGTAATTGCGCGCGTCGAATACGTTATTCCGCAAAAACTCGAAGGCATCCCCATGTATTTGGTTGCCTCCGCCCTTCAGGCTCGCGTTTACGACCGCGCCGGCCGAATACCCGTACTCCGCCGAATAATTGTTGGTCTCGACCTTGAATTCCTGCACCGCGTCCACTGACGGCTGTACCGCCACCGGCGAGCTATTCTGCTGGTCGAGCACTTTCGAGTTGTTGTCCACGCCGTCGAGCAGAAAATTATTGAGTTGCGCCCGAACGCCATTGGCGATGAATCCCCCGCCGTCTTTGGTGCGATCGCCTTGCTTCGTTTCCAGTACGCCGGTCGATAGCTTGGCCAATTGCAAAAAATTACGGCCATTCAACGGCAGATCCGAAACCGCCCGCGTATCGATCACTTGTCCCAAAGATGCGGTGGCGTTATCGAGCAGTGGAAGGGCTGCTTTAACTTCTACTGTTTCCTGCGTGCTTCCCACCTTCAAGCTGAAGTCGATGCGAGCGATCTGGCTCACCGTCAGTTCAATGCCGGAGCGGTTGATCGATTCGAAGCCCGTCTTCCGTACTGCCAGTGCATACTGGCCCGGCGAAAGCACCGGAAACGTGTAATCCCCCGACTCGTTGGTTACAGTCTTCGAAACAATGCCGGTTGCCACATTCCGCGCCTCCACATCCGCGCCGGCGATATTTGCGCCCGTTGAATCTGTGACGATTCCCGTGATTTTGCCGGTAGGTAGCTGCGCGAGTGCTACCGAACCTAGTAAGGTCAAAATGTAAATAGCGCGCCTGATTGAAAGGGTCCCCATATTCCTCTATCTCTGTCGAGAATACAATATTTTCACTCGGAACAGGTTGCGCGGCTCGCAGCCACAATCTTTCTATTGGGACTCTATCTGGCGATGCCCACGCAGAATTTTTACTGGGACGGGATATCTTTCGCTCAAACGATCGAGACTGCGCATCACTGGCCGCTGCTGTTGCATGCTAACCATCTGCTCTATAACGTCCTTGGCTGGGTTTTCTATCATGCGCTAGGCGGGCGCATCCGCGCTGTATATGTCCTTCAGGCAATCAACTCCGTCTTTGCGGCCGCAGCGTTCTATTTGTTATCCGGAATCGTGGCCCGCGTTACCGGCTCCACTCGGCTGGCTCTACTGTCCGGTGCGTTTCTTGCAATTTCCGGGACCTGGTGGCGCTTCGCTGTAGATGCCGATGCTTATATTCCGAGTGTCACCCTGCTAATCGCAAGTACCTCTTTATTGCTGTGGGTTGGAAAGCCCCGTGTCGTTCCAGCTGCCCTGCTTCACTGCGGCGCAATGCTCCTTCATCAGCTCGCGGTCTTTTTTTTCCCTGCCGCACTCGTCCTCCTGTGGCGTGAACGAAAGAACGAGCGCTGGCAGCGCTGCGGTTCCTATCTAGCCGCTTCTGGCGGTACAACCCTCACGGCTTACATCGCAGCGTTCTCTATCCAAAACGGCAGCTTCTCTCTCAATTCCTTTTGGACTTGGATCACCAGTCACTCCGATGATGTTGCGTTCTCGTTCTCTCCCGGCCACAATCTGGTCGTCTCCATCCGAAGCTGGATGCAGGTCCTGTTGGCCGGACGCCCCGGGCTCGTCCGTTATACCGATCCGCTCACTATCACGCTGCTTCTCGCATGCGTCGGCGCGCTGGCTTTCGTGCTGATCGCCATATGGCGCGGCTCGCGCCCAAGCATCGCGATATATCACCGAACTCTCTTCGCCTTTGCCGTCTGCTGGATCGCGACTTACGCGGTATTCCTGTTCTTCTGGCTTCCGCACAACACCTTCTATAAGCTTTTCGCGTTGCCCGGTATCGTACTGCTCATCGCGAGTTGTTGGAAGCCGGGGCCGAACCCAATCGCGCTACCCTTTGTGGCGCTCATCGCTCTCTGCAACCTGACCTTCGCGATTGTTCCGTATTCCCGCGCGACCGCCAACGAAGCCGTTGCCTTCGCCATGAGCCTCGAACAGCATCTGCCAAACGGCGCGATGGTGTACTATTCGGATCTCAACACCGACGATTGGCTGGTTCGTTACTTCAACCCGCAAACCACCTGGCGGCAAGTCGCGGCGCCGGCCGATGTCCCTGCCAGTGACGGATCAAACTGGCTCGACACGACGGCGATAGATAGGTTCTCGCGCAGCGATCCGGCGTGGTTTGAAAAGCGTACCCGCCACGCCGAATGGCGGGAACTGGTGAACGCCAGGCACCGCATCCGCTTCGTGCGCCTGCCGCCTCTCACCATTGAATCGGATGCGGAACGTACGGCTCCTCGAGCGCAGTAATTTCATCCGCGGTCAAGCCTAGAGATAACGCCGCCACAGCGTCCTCCAGATGGTGCGGTTTCGATGCGCCTATAATGGGCGCGGTTACAACCGGCTTTTGCAACACCCAAGCCAGTGCCACTTGCGCCCGCGGCACTCCGCGCTTTTGCGCAATCTCGGCTACCCGCTCCACCACGCGCCGGTCTGCCTCCGCCGTCTTGATATAGAGTTTCTTGATAATCTGGTCCGTCTCGCTCCGGCTGCTGCTCTCTTCCCAATCGCGCGTAAGGCGGCCGCGAGCCATCGGACTCCAGGGAATGACCCCGACACCCTCCTCCGCGCACAGCGGCAGCATCTCGCGCTCCTCTTCCCGCACAATGAGGTTGTAGTGGTTTTGCATGGTCGCAAAGCGTGTCCAGCCATGCCGGTCTGCGAGATATAGCGCCTTCGCGAACTGCCAGGCATACATGGACGACGCACCGATATACCGCACCTTGCCCGATTTCACCAGATCGTGCAGCGTTTCCAACGTCTCCTCAATCGGCGTTTTGTCATCCCAGCGGTGGATCTGATACAGATCGACGTAATCCATTCCTAGGCGATTTAGACTGGCATCCAGCGCGGTCATAATTGCTTTCCGCGATAAACCCCCGCCATTCGGTCCCTTCCGCCAGGGGAAGAAAACCTTGGTAGCCACAACGATCTCGTCCCGTCGGGCAAACTCCCGTAGCGCGCGCCCTGTGATTTCCTCGCTTGTGCCGTCTGAGTACGAATTTGCGGTATCGAAGAAGTTGATCCCGAGCTCGACAGCCCGCCGCAGAAACGGCCGGCTTGCCTCCTCGTCGAGAGTCCAGGGATGCGTCCCCCGGTCCGGCACTCCATATGTCATACAGCCCAGGCACAGCCGCGAGACATCTAAACCGGTCTTGCCCAATTTCGTGTATTGCATAGTCTTACACTAACTGGAGTGCCGCTTGTAGTGAATGATGAGATCGTCGAGGACGCCGTGTTGCGCGAGGAACGCCGCTCGTTGCAGGCTGCGCACGGCGATGAGCTCAGCCAGGAAGAAATCGGGCGATTAGCGCGCCGTACCCTCGCGCTTCGAACGTTGCTGCGCCAGAAAGCGGCGCGCGAAAACAGCGACGAGGGTGCGCTTCTCGCGCAGGCGTCCGCGCACGTCCAGCGTCCGAATCGCAAAGAAATCGACACGTTCTACAAGACGAATCGCTCGCGCTTCGTGATGCCCGAGACCATACGTGTCGCACACATCGTGAAGAACGTGACCGAAACGTTTTCGCGCGAAGAAGCGCTGCTCCAAATCAATCTGGCCAAAGAAGCGCTCGACGCCGGCGCGGAATTTTCGAAAGTCGCCGAAGACTTTTCCGACTGCCCGGCCGACTCGGGCGACCTCGGCTGGTTTGCGCGCGGCGCAATGGTCGAAGAATTCGACGAGCATGTCTTCCCGCTTGCCGAGGGAGAAATTAGCGACGTCTTTGAAACCCGCTTCGGCTTCCACATCGCCCGTCTGACCGGGCGCCGCGCAGCCGGCATTCAACCACTTAGCCTGCTGCGGGAAACCATTGCCGCCGAGCTCTTCGAGCGGCGGAAACGGCGTGCTCTGGATCAGTATTTCGACACGCTCCTTTCCGAATCCCACGTCGAATGGCGGGCGGCCGCGCAATGAATCCTTGCTGCGTGCCTAGCAGGTCGCGTGCCGCAGTCCTCGAAGCGTCCCGCCAGGCTTCCGCCGAAAGGCCGCGCGTGAATTCCGGCTCCACCGCTGAAATGATTCGCCTCGATGGCGCACACTTTCTCATGGGAACGGACTTCACGCAAGGTTTTGCCGCCGATGGCGAAGGTCCCATCCGCAAAGTCGCGCTGGATCCGTTCTTCATCGATGCCCACCCGGTGACCAATGAAGCTTATGAAGAATTCGTCAAAGCCGCTTCCTATTCGACCGATGCCGAGCGCTTCGGCTGGTCCTTCGTCTTTCGTGGCCATATTCCGCCGGATCAACAGGCTCAGCTCATCGAGGCGACGGTGCCGGGGGTGGATTGGTGGTGCAAAGTCTCGGGCGCGGACTGGCGGCATCCCGAAGGTCCCGAGTCGAGTCTGGCCGGCCGCGAGCATCATCCGGTCACGCACGTTTCCTGGAGCGACGCGCGGCAGTACGCCGCCTGGGCAGGGAAGCGCCTTCCCACTGAAGCCGAATGGGAGTTTTCCGCGCGCGGAGGTCTCGAACAGAAGCTCTATCCATGGGGGGACGAACTTACGCCCGGCGGCCGCCACCTCTGCAACATCTGGCAGGGCGAATTTCCAACTATCGACACTGCCGAAGACGGCTTCGCGGGTGTCGCTCCCATCGACGCTTTCCCGCCGAATGAATTCGGAATCTATTCCATCACCGGCAACACCTGGGAATGGTGCGCCGATTGGTTCCATCCCACCTATCACACCGTTGCCACTCGCCTGAACCCTACCGGACCTGCTTCGGGCCATGCCAAAGTGATGCGCGGCGGCTCTTATCTTTGCCACGCTTCGTATTGCAACCGCTACCGCGTTGCCGCGCGAACCTCCAACACGCCCGATAGCTCCACCACGAATATTGGTTTTCGCTGCGTGCGGGATGTGTAATGGCGTCGATTTTCATCAGTTATCGTCGTGAAGACAGCGCCGGCTATGCGGGCCGCATCTTCGACGTGCTCGGAGCGCATTTCGGCAAAGATGAAGTCTTCATCGACGTAGATGACATCAAGGCAGGCGAAGATTTCTTCAAAGTGATCCAGGAAACCGAAAATCGATGCTCGGTCCTGCTGGCAATCATCGGCAAAAATTGGCTCACGATCGAAGGCGCTGACGGTCGTCCGCGGCTGTCCAACCCGAACGATTTTGTGAGGGCGGAAATCGCGGCGGGACTGCGAGGAGGTCCGCGCGTTATTCCGGTGCTCGTAGGAGGCGCGTCGATGCCCCGCGTCGAAGATCTGCCGGAAGATCTCGCCGGTTTGGCTCGGATCGAGGCGCTGAGCATTGAGGACACGCATTTCCATCAGGATGTCGCCCAACTGATCGATGCGATCGAACCGAAGGCGGCGAGTTTCCCCATCCAACGCCTTGGCCTCGCCGTTCTTATCGTGTTGCTTGTAATTCTGGTTCCTCTCGCCTACCGATGGCGGGCCGCAACCCCGGAAAAGGTCGATGGCGCATGGCAAGCCAACGTGAAATACAGTTGGGGAGACACGCACGACGAGATTTTCAAGTTCGAGACCTCTGGCCACGCTCTATCCGGCACGGCCTCTTATCTGGGCGCCGGACGCGGGGATCGCGGCATTCTCGATGGCAAAATCGATGGAGGCCGGATCACCTTCACGACTAAGTCATACGCCACCGTTGACGAAAAGACCTACGAAGAAAAACACTTCTACTCCGGAACGTTAGCGGGAAACGAGATTCGCTTTTCGCTCCAGACCGATAGTGGCTACGATAGCCGCGTTCCCGAAAAATTCACCGCCACGCGCGTCGTCGATAACAAGCGATAAAAGCCAGAGCAAACGCCATCAATGCCCAGCTTCCCGGCTCCGGCACGCTCGGCGTGAAAGCGAGAAACTGTCCGCCGGTTCCGAAACTGTCGACCAGCACGCCGCTCGTGCCGCTTACATCGAATCGGTAGATGGCATCGGTCGCGGCGATGTAGAGCAGTCCATTGGGGCCGAACGCAATATCGGCGGGCGCTCCTGCAAACGCGCCATTGGGAATGATAATGGAAGGCGCGCCGCCGCCAAACGGAAAATTCAATACATTGTTGGAGACGCGCTGCGCCACGAAAAGATCGCCCGCCGCATCGAACGCCACGCCTGCCGGATTATCAAGCGCGCCGCCGGAAATGGCCATTCCCGTCACTGCATCGAAGCGGAAAAGATGCCCGGCCATATCTGTCAACGCGAGGCTCGGTCCGAATGTCAGGTATTGCGGTCCGCCCAGCGCCAGCGCATTGCCGAAGGTAAAGCCCGCGTCAGTGACAAGCCGGTGTTCTTGTCTACGCGCGCGATATTTGAAACCGCGCCGGCGCTCGCGACAAATAAATCGCCGCCGGTGCCGAGGGCCAGCCCCAGGGGAACGTCCACATTGGCCCCGCTCGCGAACGTGCCTAGAAAAGACCCGCCTGCGCTGAACTTAAGGATCTCGCTATGCGCAAAATCGGAGACGTAGAGATCTCCGCCAGCCGACACTGCCACTCCGCGTGCATCCGACAACTCTCCCGTTCCGGGCGCAATGAGCGTGCCGAGCGACACGCCATCGTCGGTATAGTGCGCGACCCCGAGGGTTCCCCGGGTCACGATTAAATCTGCCAAGGCTGGGCCGGCGAGAACACCGGTCAGCAGCAAGACGGCGCGCCATTAGGCACATCATCAGCGGAGTGGTGATAGCGGGACATCGTTGTCTTAGTTGCCCAAGCGAAGTAGTCGTGCAGCACTTGTCGCAGCGCATCATTGTCGGCCAGTCGGACATCGGCCAGAGCCTGGTCGAAGCAGGCAATCGCGCGGCGGTCCATTTCTTCGTGCTCCCCGTGGCCACTGTGCATCTTGAGAACGGCGGTCTCGTCGCCATAGGACTCGGAATACGTGCTGGGGCCGCCGAGTGCCTCGGCCCAGTAAGCAGCGAGGCGCTCGACATGCTGAGGATGGAAGCCGTGGCTGAACGCATTGGCGACCACGTCGTCGGCCATCACCCGCCGATGCCAGGCGCCGGCAAGATCGCGCAAACCGTCGTTGCCACCTGCCGCCTCGAAGATGGTTTCCATGCCTCCATAATGACAATCGTCCCGTATTCATGCAAGACGGCGGCTTCAGGCGGTAACGCGATCCCGCACAAGATCATCGACGTTTTTCATTTTGCCCACGAGCATCCCTCACTATCTGTACAAACCTGTGAGCTAGTTCGCGAATCCAGTCGCGCTCTCGGCACTTGATCGCGTCTGGCTGGATCAAGTCTCCGCCGATTCCGACCGCAACCGCCCCAGCCACTATGAAGTCCGCGGCCGTCCGTTGATTCACGCCTCCGGAAGCGATCAACGGTACCTGTGGGAACGGCGCCTTCAGAGCCTTAATGTAGGCGGGGCCGCCAAGTTGTGAACAAGGAAAGATCTTTACGAAATCGGCGCCGGCTTTGGATGCCATCATTACCTCAGTCGGTGTCAATACGCCCGGGAAAACGACAACCTCTTGTTTCACGGCGAAGTCAACCATCTCGAGATCGAGCCCGGTGCTGGTCAGAAACATCGCTCCCGCGCCCAGACAGCGGCGCGCCGCTTCGATATCTAGCACTGTGCCCGCGCCAACGATGACTCCTGGGCTATTGTGCGCCAGGTTTTCGATTACCTCGAGCGCTCTGGGGACAGTCATCGTGACTTCGACGATGGGAATACCGCCGCTCGCAACAGCCTCCACAGCAAAAAGGGCATCGTCAGCGGACGACAAGCGAACCGCGGGGATAATCCCGATCTCTTCTATGCGGAACCGAACCTCGTTTTTCTTCATGATTTCTAAATCGCCGCTAGACTTCCGAATCCGCCCACGATGACGATTGCGAACGGTCGCTGGGAATCGGACCCCAATTCCGTGCGACAGCGTTGCCGGCAGGAATCCCGGTATCGCCACAAGACGGTCATTGTGATGGGGCGAAGCCTCAGAACTGCTCCTTCCACTGCAGAATCCACGATGTCAACCAGCGGCATTGTCCCACTCGAGAACCAGTTGGCTGTTGCGGTCAATCTCTTCTCTGATTGCGTGGTACTGCTTGATGTGGCCATAGAATGGCACTTCATGTACAGTGATCCTTTCGGCGAACAGACTATCAGTATATGTTCGCGCGGGCCTAGCCGGCAGTCGTCTCTATCACGCGCTACGCTTCAATCAGCGCAAGCAGACTTCCCGTCAAAGTGAATTTCGACGCGTCCAGAAGAAGCCGTGTATTCAACAGGTGCAACGCTGAGATGTCGCTCCAAGCGCGGTCAGCACCTCGTGAAAATCTTGAATGTCTGCGTATCCCACCAGCTTGGCGGTGCCTTCCTGCAAAGCAGTAAAATGCGCCCAAGCCACATGCCACGGCCCGTTGTCATCCATAAGGCGCAATCATAGCGCGGCTAGGTCACTTGATTATGAAGCGGTCTCGGAACAAATCCCCCGGCAACCGTATCCCAAAAGTAAAGCCAAGTGCTGCGGTGAGCGTTGCCAAAAATGTCCTGATAGTGAGCTTCGCCGTGGAGCAAGAATTTGCCTTTACCTTGCATTAACGCGTTCCACTGTTCAAGCTTGAACCGCATAAGGGGCTTGGGCACAACCCAAAATTCACCGCCAGGTGACAACACGCCGATGCTCGTTTTTGTGGGAGTAAGTTGAAGCTCTGCCTCGCTCGGAAAATCATCGCAAACCTGCATGCGGCACGCGACGGTTAGAGATGAAGCAGGGGTTTGTCCGAAATTGTGCAGGATCACATCTCGGGCAATTGAAACTTCCAAATTGCGTGAGGCTTCTTCGGCGCTGCTGTCATGCGAAATGATTTTACCGACGTGAATCCATGCACGGCTCCCGGTTTCCAAAGCGCCCTTGGCTTGTTCAAGGCTCTGTTGCGCAACCTTTACGCTGTTACTTGCCGCCTCTGCCGATGCTCGCGCGGCCCTTGCTTGGGTGATAGCCAGATAAGCAATACAGGCGTTTACCGCGAGGCTGATCGCTGAGACAATCGCAGCCCAAATAGCGATATCGTTGCCGTACCATTGCGCCGCGTCGGGGCCGGGGTTCACGGCCTCAATTTAGCAAAGGGCTAGTGCGCGGGCGCGCGCCGTTGGCGAAAACTGCAAGGCTGGCGCTATCGACTAAAGCAAAGAAGGGCCTGGACCTAAAGTGGTTCCGCGATTCCGCGCACACCATAGCAGCGGAATGGCGACTTTACCTCGACGTGATTTCCAAAACCCACTTCACAACTGCGGCGCTCCCGGCGGGAACACGGATGGTCGCGCGCCCGCTACTAGCCATTACGGACTCGGCCAAGATTGGCTTCCATGCTCCGTCTGCGGATACCGCTGATCCCCCGAATGAGACCCCTGCTGTGGCCTGCAGCGAAGGTGCCATCAACCGAAGCACGCGGCCCTGATGCGCGTTTTTGGGCAATATCACGTTGACGCTTGTATCAAGTGTGGCCTCCTTGTTGACGATGGTCACCAACAGGCTCCGGTCTCCTGCAAGCACTGCGTACGCACTGAGGTTCGCACCGGCTGCATCGCAACTCACACCGACCAGCGTGCCACGACTCGCCTCTGCGAAGGCCAACAGTCCGTAGTATTCGGGAGCGGCTGCATAAATTCCCGCTTCGTTCAGCCGGATCGGTGAATACCAGCTCACGAATCCAAGCTGATTGACACCCGTTTCCACATTCACTCCACCACACCCTGCGCTCGCAAGTTGGAACAAATAGTCGAGCACCCACAAAGCCGCGCCGAACGAATCGCTAACCCCTTTTTTGCCTCCGCCGCAGAACGAGTTCACTTCACAGATTCGATAGGGTACATGCGCAATGGAGGAGGCAAGCCGGAGCTTCTCCAACTCTGGCGCAAGCTTCGGGTCGCGGTTGAGCAGTTTGTCCAGCGTGCTGGCCGGTCCCGCGCATTGACGGTAGTAATGATGAGTCAGCAGCTTGATATCGCTTCCCTCGTCACTGGCGAACCGCAGAACCCAGTCTGTTTCAGTTGCCGCATCCGGCCCCGCAAACGGAGCATGCGGAAGCTCTGCGCGAATTGCAGCTTTGTAGCGCCGGAATTCGTTCAGATAGCCGTCGTAACCATAACTCTTGGCGCGGTGGCCCGTGCCTCGGCCGAATAGGTCGGGCTCGTTCCCGATTTCGAACGCAAGCAAGTGACCGCTAGCCCCAACTGCCACAGCTTTCGCTTCGGCCGCAGCTTGGCGCGGCTCTCCGCTGCCCAAATTTAATCCCCAAATTAATTTCCAGCTCGTTGCTTGGAGGAAGCTCCCGAGTTGCTGAAGCATTGCATCGTTGATGAGTGTGCCTTTGCTAGCCGACACAGCTTGTTGGTCTGGAGCATATGAGGCATCGTCTGAAGTATTGCCTCCTACCCGAATCACACCTTCTCGCGACAGGTTCCGCACAAGTCGCACATAGGTGCGGTTGCTCGTGCTTAATAAACCAGGAATCGCAACAGATGAGATCTCATACCCAAACCCAATGAAATCGGCTGGGATCGCCCCCACTCTTCGGTTAATATCCACCGTGACTGTTACTGCCGTATCCGCGGCGGCAATTCGTCCAGTCTGCCAAGCGCCGAGCAAGCTCGCAGCCAGAAACCTTCGTCTCTGCACGCTAGTGTTATACCGCAGCGCGCCCGGAAGTTGCCGCTCAGCGAATATTCCCCGAACCGGGCAGAGTCAAGCGAAAGAAACGACCAACGTTGGTACGCGACGTGGTTGCTTTCGAGGCGAGTCCTTCGGCCTTCGAACCGTTACAGCGCCAGGCGGCAAGTTGCCGGGAGACGCGCTAGTGTTCAATATCAGCAACGCCGACAAACCCTCAACTTGGAGTTTCTCGGTAACGTCAATCGAGCCGGAGGGCGTCGGTGGGGCTCACGTTGGAGGCCCGCCAGGCGGGGATGAATGCTGCCGCGAGCGCGCCGGCGGCGAGGACCAGTACGGCGGCGGCGACGGTCACGGGATCGGTGGCAGTGACGCCGAACAACTGGGATTGGAAAAGCTTGCCGAGGGCGGCGACGCAAGGGAGCGCGATGGCAATGCCGACGGCGATCATGGCGACGGCGTCGCGCAGGACGAGGCGGATGGCGGAAGCGCCCGTGGCACCGAGCGCGAGGCGGATGCCGATTTCGCGGGTGCGGCGGGTGACCACGAACGACATCACTCCGTAGAGACCGATCAACGAGAGCAGCAGCGCCAGCGCGCCGAAGCTGCCGGAGAGGGCTGCCAGAAGGCGCTCGGTGGTGAGCGAGCGGTTGACCTGGTCGTTCAGAGTGCGGAACCAGAGGATCGGCAAACGCGGGTCTGCCTGGCGGACGATGCGGCGGATGGACGGAATCGCCTGCTCAGGGGCGCCGTGAACCCTGATATAGTAGGTCGCGCCCCCTGCTTCGCTTTCGAAGATCGGGAAGAAGGCCTGCTCGGAATTGTCGCGGAGGCCACGGTAGTTGAAGCTGGCGCAGACGCCGATGATTACGATATCGGGCTTGACGTCGGGACCGGAGCCCTCGCCGATGTGGACGCCCAGGGGATCGCGTCCGGCCAGATAGCGCTTGGCGAAAGCCTCGTTAATGATGGCGGAGCGGTGGCCGACTTCGCCGGCTGGGCGGGAGTCGTGGGCGTCGAAATCCCGGCCGGCGAGGATGCGAATGCCAAGGGTAGAGAAAAAACCGGGAGTGACGGCGTTGAGGTTGACGTTTTCGGTTATCGATCCGGCCATCCGTCTGGATAGTCATGGGATTGTTCCAGCTTCCGCCGGTCAGGAACGCCCAGCGGGCAGCGCCGGAGTTACGAGTGGCGGGTAGGGCACGGACCTCTTCGTGGAGGCGGCGGACGAGCCGCGCGGCGTCCGCGCGGGAATAGCTACTCTGCATGGGTGCGATGGCGAAAGAGAGGATGCCGGAGGTCTCGAATCCGGGGCCTTTGGCGAGCAGACCGGTGAGCGTCCGGACAAACAGCGCGGCGCCGATGACGAGGATGAGGGAGAAGGCCACCTGCAGAGTGACGATGCATTTGCGCAGGCGAACACCGCCGAAGCCGGTTCCGGCGCGCTCGCGGAATGAGCTGGCCAAGCTGCCGCCGCCGGCGTGGAGGGCGGGAGCAAGGCCGCTGAGGAGGCCGGCCGCGAGGCTGGCGAAAAAAGCGAAGGCGAGCAGGCGAAGGCTGAGGGTTTCGCGTAGGGCGGTGGCGGCGAGATCGTGTGGCAGGAACGCGATCAGCGCACGGATGGCGAGCGGAGCCACGGCCACGCCGAGGATGCCACCGGCCAGAGACAAGGAGGACGCTATCGGCGAGGAGTTGGCGACCGATGCGGCCGCGCGACGCGCCGAGAGCGAGGCGGGTGCCGATCTCGCGGCCACGGGCAGAGCCGCGAGCGAGGAAGAGGCCAGCCACGTTCAGGCAGGCGAGGCCGAGCAGAACGCCGGTAGCGGCGAACAGGAGCCAGAGCGGCTGGGAGAGACTGCGGCGCAGCGGCGAATGGCCCTGAGGCGCGGAGGTGAGTTCGAGAGTGGAGGCCAGATAGTCGGCGGCGGCGATCGGCCGTAATAATCGGGAAGCCAGGGCGAAGCATGTTGTCCTGGAGCCACGCCTTGAACCACGGCTGAAGTCCAGCCTGCGCCTGCGCGGGAGTGAGGTCCGGGCGGAGGCGGGCAAGGATCTGCATCCAAAACGTGGGGCGGCGGAGCAGATCTTCGCCAGACGCGGCGGGGATCGCCTCCGCATACATGGACGCAGGAATCCAGAGAGCCGGGACCGCACCGACATCAACGCCGTGGAAGCCCGCGGCGGCGACACCGACCACCGTCATGGGGTGCTGGTTGATGAGGAGCTTGCGGCCGACGATGTCCGGCGCCCCGCCGAACTCGGCCTTCCAGAACTCGTGCGAGAGGACGACGACGGGACTGGCGCCTGGCGCGGCATCGTCTTCGGCTTCGATGACGCGACCGACAGCGGGGCCGACGCCGAGGACCGGGAAATAGCTGCCGGAGACGATTTCGGCAGCAACAGGTTTCGGATCGCCGCCTGCCGAGAGATTTACGTCGATTTCGGCGCGGCAGAGGACGCCGTCGAAGAACCGGGTCTGCGGCTGGAGGTCACGGCACATCGGGTAGGACATCAGGTTCCAGGAGCCGAACCCGCCGCCGACCTGTTCGCCTTTCCAATCGACCAGCACGAGGTGGCTAGGATCGCGGACGGGGAGTGCATGGAGGATCACCTGATCGACCAGCGAGTAGATGGCGGTGGTGGCGCCGATGCCGAGTGCGAGGGATAGCAGCGTGGCGGCCGTAAAGCCGGGGCTGCGGAGAAACGATCGGGCGGAGAAGCGGAGATCGTAGAGGAAATCGCGGAGCCAGCGGGTGAGCCAGACGTCTCGGACTTCCTCGCACACCTGGGCGAGGCCGAGCTCGACGGCGACGCGCCGACGGGCGTCCGGCTCGGGGATGCCGGCGGTGGTGAGGTCAGCGACGCGGCGATCGAAGTGATATTGGAGCTCGCGGTCGAGGCCGCGCTCCAGGGACCCGCGTCGGAACCAGTTGAAGAGCCGGATCATCGGCTGCCCTCCTCGAAGATCAGGTTGACAGCGCCGGTGAGGCGCGCCCAGCTATCCTTCTCTAACGCGAGCTGCCGTCGACCGGCGGCGGTGAGGGAGTAGAACTTGGCCTCGCGGCCGGTCTCCGACTGTTTCCACTCGGCGCGCAGCCAGCCTTTCTGCTCCAGGCGGTGGAGGGCGGGATAAAGCGAGCCCTGGTTGACCTGGACCACCGAACGCGAGATCTGCTCCAGCCGCTGCGCGATCCCGTACCCATGGGCGGGCTCGAGCGAGAGGATCTGGAGAATCAGCATGTCGAGCGTGCCCTGCGGGATGGGAAAGCGGGGAGACGGCACGAATTGGGTTACCTCAACCTTCGACAGATAAGCATACAACGGGAATACGTCGAAGGTCAAGGTATCGATGCCAAGCCCGCCAACGCTAGGTCTTTTCAGTTGAGGCGAGTGGAACCGCCGCCAGCACCGATAGATTCGTCGTGCGCAACCGAATCTTGTGAAGCTGACGCGAGAGTGATTTGTTATCCACCTGCGTGCTCATCCCAAGTTTCCCGGCGAGCGTCGCCCCCGCCATGAGCGAGTTCCGCGAACATATGGACGTGAAGGTCGGCATACCCGCATAACCCAGTAGAAGGACATTCCGGCCCCTTTGGAAGCGGCACTTGCGGTAGTCCAAGTGCCTTCCGCTCCTGTCTTGTTGGTACCAGGAGTCGACTTGGTCGGACGTTCTGAGATCGCCTCGTCCGGCTGGCCGAGCGAAATTGGACCGCCGCAGGTGCAGTCACCCGAGCAAACAGGCACTTCTTTTGGTCCACTATTGCAGCCTCCTCCCGAGCTTCAGCACAAGCTGGAGCGCGCGCGCGAGCAGATGGTCTCGCGGAGAAGCTGATCGATGATCCGCTTCATGGCCGATGCCGATCTCAACGAAGCAATTGCGGCAACGACAAGGCCGTGGGGCTCGTTTCTTGTCAAACTTGCCCCTGGCTCGCGCACGATCAGAAACCCGAGCACTGCCCCGTCTTCTTTCCAGCCGCATTCCCGCTTCCAGCGATCGCAGCGTTATTGGAGCACGATAGATTCTTCGCAACCGTATTGTCGTTGAACGCGACCGCCGCCGTGTTCCCCTGAATCGCCGCGTTTCCACCAAACGAATTGCCGTAACAGAACGCCTGCGGCAGCCCGATGTCAATCGGAATCGCATTATTGGAAACCTGCAGATTTCCGCCGACGTTCGCCTGACAAATCATACTCTTCGACGACCCCGATGCCACACTCTCAATCGTCAGGTTCCCGTTAATCGCAGTCCCCGCCCCGATCGAAAATGCCGAGCCTCCCTGAATCGACATGTTCCCGGTGACCGTAGCATTCGTGAGCGCCAGATGTCCGCCATTCACCGAAACATTCCCAGTCACACCGCCCGAGTAAAACGCGCAATTCTGCCCGGCAGACACCGTGATCGAACCCTTGAACGTGCCGTTGTAGTTGCCGTTGCACGTCGTGCCTGACGCCGGCGTCGGACCCGTGATCGCGACGATGTTCAGCGTCAGAGTCTGTTGCGCCCCCGTTCCCACTCCGTTCTGCGCGGTGATCTGCACCTGGTGCGTCCCGAGATCTGCGGCGGAAGGAGTTCCCTGAATCGTCAGCGTTCCCGTCGCGAATCCCGCCGGGTTCAGGTTGCTGGCGTGGAGGGCCTCCGGAAGACCAGTCACCGTAAAGTACATCCCGTCTCCTTGTGACGGATCCGTGCGCGGCGCCCCATTCCCCGTGATCGCGTGGTTCGAGACACTGGGAAATCCGGTGGTAGTCACCGCAAATGAACCCGGAGTTCCGGCAAACATCGTCGCGGCGGCCGTGCTCGTGATCTTCGGGGCCTCATGCACATTCAGTATCAACTGCTGGGCAGCCGTGCCCGCCGTTCCGCCATCGTCGCTCAACCTGAGGAGGTACTGCCCGCCGGTTCCGGCCGCTGGACTCCCGCTGATCGTCGCCGTGTTCCCAGAGGATGTAAACGACAAACCGTTCGGGAGCAGAGTCCCCAGGTTGATCGTACCCGTATTGGCAGAGATGGTAAACGAGTTCGATGTCGCCGCACTGTCGGCTGTCATCACGTGAGCAGCCAGCGGCATCGACGTGCCGCTCGTCCCGCCGCTCGCGGCATTCGCATCGTAGGCGGTGGTATTCGCGCTGGTGAACAAAGCGTTGTCTACCACGGTGATGGTGTACTGGTTGATGCGCGCATTTGTGAACTGCGCGGACGGAAAGAGATCGAAAAAGAATGTTCCAGTCGTCCCGAACGGAGGCGAGCCGCTCAATATCGCAGTCCCATCTTTGTTATCGTGCAGGCTGAGCCAGGCGGGGGCGGGCCTGAGATCGGAACCGAAAACCCAGGAAACCGTAGTGGTTGCGCCTGACGATGTTAATAGCACCTGGTTCGGAGCACCGGAATAGAAGGTCGTGCTGCACGTCGGGTTGCAGACTAGTTGCGCCGTAGGAGCGGAAGTCAGATTGATAATGAATGGTTGCCGATACGTGCCCTGAGAGTTCGTCGCAACAATGGCGCAGGGTTGACCGCCGGAACCGCCGGAGCTGAAGCAACTGAGAACGTTAATCGTGTTGCCGTCGATTCCACTGATCGTGGCTGTGCCGTTGTGATTATCGGTGAACGTCATGCCGCCCAGGTCCACTCCGTCCACCGTCAGGCTGGGTGTCGGCACACCGGTGGCCACAACCGTGAAATTCGCCGGAACCCCGCTGGTCACGTTCATCGTGTCTGGCGAGATGATCGATAGTTGCTGGCTCACGTTGATGGTGAAGGTCTGCGTGACTGCATGCACGTTAGCCCCGCCGAGATTGTTCACTGCCTTCAGTGTCAGGGAATACGTCCCAATGGAGGCGTTCAGAAGACCGTCGAATGCCAATTGAACACTTACAGTCCCGAAGCCGTGAGCAGCACCCGAAAGATTGCCACAATCGTTTGTCCCCAGCCATGCATAGGATGGGCTGCCGTTGATCTTGAAATTGCCCGGCAGGTTGCTGCTCGTAATGCAGACATCCGGAGTGGGATCGCCTACCACCGTGATGGTCTGCGTCGACGGAAGACCGGGACCAAACGCCATCACCGAAGGACTGGTAAATTTCGAACTCAGCAAGTTGGTCAGCAGCACCACCTGGTTGCTTCCGTCCGCCGCGACGATTGGAAGCTGAAAGTCGACGTAACTCCAGCAATATCCGTCGGTGTCTAGACTGGTGGTGTCCTGCGGATACACTGGGCACGTGTTCAGAGTATTTGCCGGCGGCGCCAGTTCACTGATGACCCGGCCCGCCGCTCTGGTCGCAAAAAACTTGTCGCCGAAGCGCGCTGCCGAAAACCGCGAGAGCTCGAATACCGGGAGCCCGAGCTTAGGATCCACTATCTGTCCCATGCGCCAGTCGATGTAATGAAGGTCGGCGCTCAGGCTGTCCGCCTGGATGCATGTGCCGTCCGCAAGGTCATCGATTTTGGTTCCGTTTGCGCAAGTCTGGACAAACCATCCGCCCCAGGTTTGAGCCGACCAGATTTCCCCATTCCAACCTTTGAAGGACAGCGTGCTATAGGTGGTCCTGTCGCTCTCTCTTTCGAATTCCAGATCCGTCCCCAGCCGGTGTGCAGGCAGCGGAGTTGTGCTGGGGAGGTCGACCAGTGTTCCGTCCGCCTTGGTCTTGAGCGTTTGGGGCATAACGGTGTTTTCAATCTTGAAAAGCCCCAAGCCAGTCGTGTCCGTAGCCATGCCATTCAGATCGGGAGGCGTATTCGTGACAGCCGTGATCTGGTTCTTCAGGTCATTCAGGTCGTTGATGCTCTGTTGGTACTCAAAGGCCTTTACCCCGGCGGTGACGCCGATCGCGACATCCATCACTATAAGTGCGACAGTCGACCCAAGAGCGAAAATGTAGCCTCCGCCAGTGAGAGCCGCGCCCGATAGAATGTATAGGGCATTGTCCGCAGCAATGCCGCCAAATTCTGTCGCGTTCGCGGCTGCCAGACCCGCGAGATATGCAGTAATGGACAAATTAAAACTGGCGACCAGTGGACCGCCGACCGCGCCGGTGATGATCGTCCCCGCGGCCGCGGCAATCCCGGCCACCGCGTCCATATCAACAGTGGTTTCCTGGAAGGCGACCTTGCAGGACTTGTCTTGCAGGCCACTTGCGTTTACCGGACAGGTCAGTTTGTCGGCCCATGCCTGATAGGATCTCTTCTGCCCGACCGCCTTAAAATAGCTGGGCGCGGGAATTACCACGTTGAATACGCTGCTTTCGCTCACTCCGCAAAAGGCCGCCCCGTTATAGACGATGCCGTACTGACTGGCGATCTGGGGATCGGGCGTGTAATGGCACGCGTCGAACTGCCACTTCAGGAATTCGTTGTACGAATCTGTATAGTCGGCGATTTCATTGACCCAGACCAGGTTCTGGAGCCACTGGTAGAGCGCCTTTTGGTGAGCCGTGCGCGACGACGCCGGCGTGGCAATCACGCCCAACAGGATCGAATTGATCTGACCACGGATGGCGTTACGCAAGTCCGCGCGCCCGTAATCGTAGATCACATGGGCATCGGTGGCGGGAAGATTGTGGGCAGCCAGATACGCATTTACCGCATCGCTCTCGAGCTGCACCAGATCCGTGTAGAAGTTGGCGCCGATTTGATTGCCGACAACGGATGTGCAGTAGTTTTGGATGATGCTGTTGGTCGTGGAGGCGCAGCTCACCACGACCTGCGCGCGGGCCCGGAATGGCCCGGTCTGGTTTCCACCTCCCATCCATGAAAGCGTAGGAAGCAGCAGAATTGCCATTGTCAGAGCCAACGGCTGGTAAATGATCGAGCGCCGAAACGCAGCTACAGTCAGATAGCTTCGAGTGCGGGTCCGCATAGAATCGTTCATATTGGTCTGCTCCTTCGGCTGTTAAAATGTCTTACCGGTCGAAAAATTTTGTCCACTGAGGAGTCCGCGTTTTGGCAGGCAAAAGGTGCATCGTCGATCCGGATTTTTTATAGGTGCCGTAAATGGATGCCTCAGAATCCGCGCAAGGCCCGGTCACCGAACTGCTTCGGCTATGGTCGGCTGGGGACAAGCTTGCCTTGGACCGCTTGACCGGTTTGGTTTACAGCGATCTGCGGCGGATCGCGCGACACCGGGCGCGATATCTGTCGCCTGACAGTTCTATCCAGCCGACCGCGCTGGTGAACGAGGTCTATCTCAAGCTGGTGGGCGCAGATCCGGTTGCCTGGCGCGATCGCGCGCACTTCTTTGCCATTGCCGCGCATTTGATGCGTGTTGTTGCGGCCGATTCGGCGCGGTTCCATGGGCGGGCCAAGCGCGGCGGCGGCTGGCAGCGGATCGCACTCGAAGATTCTGAAATCCCCGCTTCGGAACGGGAGCCGGATGTGCTGGCTCTCGACGATGCTCTCAACCGGCTCTCGGAAATCGATTCACGCAAGGTCCGGGTGGTGGAAATGCGTTTCTTCGGCGGGCTATTGAACAATGAAATCGCCGAGGTCCTGAGCGTTTCTGTGGATACTGTCAAGCGCGACTGGAATTTTGCCAAGCTCTGGCTTTCTCGCGAGATGAAGAAATGAATCTCAAGCTGCGCTACGAGCGCCGCTTCACACGAATTCCAACAGTCAATCCCATCAGGCCAACATCATCGATGCAGCGGCAGCGGGCTCCGGAGTATTTCGCCTTACCTTCATAGAATTACCTTCCATGAAATTCGGTGCTGCAGTACTTATTCATAGTTAGTCTGCTCCTTCGGGCTGTTACAATGTCTAACCGATCGAAGAATTTTGTCCACTGAGAAGTCCGCGTTTTGCCAGGCGAAAGGTGCATCGGTGATCTGGACTTTTTAGGAAAACATGAATCTCAAGGCAAATCCGGACCGGATGGCGGAGTTGGAGCGCCACTGTCTGGAAGCGCTGGCATTGCCATGGGAACAGCGCGCGGCGTACTTGGACTCTGCTTGCAGCGATGAAGCGATGCGGTGCGAAGTCGAAAGTTTGCTGGCCGAGCAAGGCGATGCCCGAATACTGTTTCGAACTGCCTCCTCCGACTGTCCATTGGACCACACAGAGCTCGGCCTTGAAGACGTCGGAACAGCAGGCGTCTACGAAATTCAGGAGAAACTCGGAGAAGGGGGAATGGGCGTGGTGTTCCGGGCTCGCCAGTCCTCTCCAGTCGCTCGCGATGTCGCACTGAAGATCATCCATCCGGAAATTGCTTCGAAACAACTGGTCTCGCGGTTTCTCGCGGAGCGTCAGGCGCTGGCCATGATGGATCATCCGAATATCGCGCGCGTACTGGACGCCGGCGAAACGTCGATCGGCCTGCCTTACCTCGCGATGGAGTTGGTACTTGGGCGCACGATTACCGAATTTTGCGACGAGCGCAAACTGGCCGTCAGGGAGCGGGTGGAACTTTTCATCCAGGTTTGCGAAGCGATCCAGCACGCGCACAACAAGGGCATCATCCATCGCGACATCAAACCTTCGAATGTTCTCGTCGCGGATTACGACGGAAGGGCGCTACCGAAAGTAATCGATTTTGGAATCGCGAAAGCCATCGGGCCGCCGGTAGGGGACGTTACGAATGCCACGCACGTCGGCGGCCTGATGCTTGGGACCTTCGAGTACATGAGTCCGGAGCAGACGGAAGCGGGCGCTCGCGACCTTGACGCGCGAACCGATGTCTACTCGCTGGGAGCATTGCTGTACCGACTGGTGTGCGCGAGGACGCCACTGGACCGTCCGCGGGTCGAACAATCGAGTTACGGCGAGATTCTGCGCCTGATCCGGGAGGAAGTCCCGCCTCCCGCCAGCCGAATTACGCGAAACGGAGCCATCCGGAAACTCGACTGGATTCTTGGCAAGGCGCTCGAAAAAGACCGCAGCCGCCGTTATCAATCCGCCGGCGCCATGGCGAAGGATCTGCGCCGTTACCTGGATAGAGAACCGTTGGAAGCCGGCCCGCCCTCGACGGTTTACCGGTTCGGAAAGCTCGCAGCGAAATACAACTATTCGCTAGTGGCTCTCCTTGCAGCAATGGTGTTGTGTATCGCCGCGGTTGGTGGTTGGTTTTTGTGGGGGCGATTGCGAGCACCCGCGAAATTAACTTTGCGGCAACTGACCTTGCAGATTCCGGAGAATCGCGTCACAACAGCGGCAGTATCGGGAGATGGGAAACTGCTGGCCTATGCCACCGTGGATGGAATCTTCCTCCAGGTGATGCGTACCGGGGAAGCGCGTCTCCTCCGGTCTCCCGGAGATTTCTGGGTCGATCGCATTCGCTGGCTTCCAGACGGCAATCGTCTCCTCGCTGGCGGCTTTTCGCGAACATCGTCCCGCCCGGTGATTTGGATCGTTTCCACCGCAGGCGGCGAGCCGGCTCTGTTCCGCGAGAACGCCAGGGATCCCGAACCAACACCGGATGGTTCGCAAATCGCATTTACCGACCCGACTCGAACGGAATTGTGGACGTCCGGAGCATCCGGTGCGGAGCCACGGCGCGTTCTCACCGCTGCTCCCGATCATCTGGCGATCCTCTTCTGGTCTGCCGCGGGCACCCATCTGGCCTTTACTCGCATCTCGAACCCGATTGAGCCGGACCCCACCGTCGGGATCGCTCGTTTTGCAACCACCGGCGTGGTGTCCGCGGAATATGAGTCTCTGGATGTTCGGTCTGGTCAGGTAGTGGTGCGGCGGCCGGACTTGGCACCCGCATCCGCTGCTATGCTCCGGTCCGGATCCGCGCTTTTTTTGGGCGCCGACTCGAATCGCCTTACAGGCAGCGATCTTTGGCGCATCGACACGGATCCCCGAACGGCAATTCCGCTGACTCCACCTGTTAAGCTGCCGCTGGCGGCGGACTGGTTGACCGAGGTGAGCGCGGCAAGCGACGGCCGCACCGTTTCGCTCGTGAGGGGCACGGGTCTGCCTACCGTGCACATTGGCGATTACTCCGCCGTGGGCCCTGCAATTCGCAATGTGCGTCGATTGACTCTCGATGCGAGCACCAGTTTTCCGCATGCGTGGACCAGGGACAGCAGTGCTGTGATTTTCGAGTCGGACCGGGGTGGCAACAACGATTTATTCCGCCAGAATGTGGATAGCCGGGTGGCGGAGACGCTCGTTGCCACTCCTCGCGAAGACTTTCATGCCAACTTCAGCCCGGACGGACGCTGGCTTCTGTTCATGCAGGGTCCTTTGGGCTCACATCTGCCGGCGGCGGTAGCGCGGGCTCCAGTAGCAGGGGGGACAGCGGAGGAAGTGGTGAAGAGAGGAGTGGTGGATGAGTTCCGCTGCGCATCACCCGGCGGCAAACGCTGCGTCGCGCGGGTGGTGCAAACCGGTCAGACGCATATCTATTACGAACTCGATCCCATACAAGGTCTCGGAAGGGAGTTGGCGCGCACACGAGGGCTCAAGAACATTTACGGCGATTGGGCTCTTTCTCCCGATGGAACCGAAATCGCAATTCCCAATCACGACCCAAGGACTGCTGTCATTCGTATCCTCTCTTTGGACAAGCCAGGTGCGCCCGAGCGGCAATTGTCCATTGCGGGATTGGCCAACTTTCAAGGGCTGAACTGGACAGCCGATGGAAACGGCTGGTTCGCAGCAATCACCACCAGCCTCGGACCACGCCTCGTTCATGTGGATCGGACAGGCAAAGTCACGCCACTGCTCGACAACGCGAGCTACACCATTCCCTCGCCCGACGGCCGGCGCGTCGCGATCATGATCCGGTTGATTACGACAAATGTCTGGAGTGTAGAAGGCTTGTAGTCCCCGGTCGCCAAAGCTCTCGGCAGCATCCGCCGGCACCATCGCGCAAGGCGCCGCTACCTCAGCTTTATCGCTTTAGCCCATCCCATCTAGTATTTCGGCCGGCTCAGCAACCCGTAGAGACGGCGAACAACTTTTCATTCCTGGTTATCAGATCCGCCAGGAGCCGGTGGGCGAGTCACAAATCGGCGAAAAGGTCTATTTCCCACACTCTCAACGCGGTAACGCCCTGCCCACCACCCATTCCGCGCGCCCAGAAGCGAAACTCACGCACGAAGGACCATACCCGAAATGTCAACCGAATCGCAAATTTAAGCCAACCGCGAAAATGCAAAATTATCCTCCGCCCAAAAGCAACACCGGAAAAGCGACCTCCGCTCTGAATAATACTCGTCACGGTCTCGCCGGAGCTTTCCGCGTCCTCCTCACCGAATCGCAATCCGATTTCGACGAGCTCATTGTCGTCCTTTAGCGAAGAGCACAAGCCAGAGATCTTCACCGAAACTATGCTCGTGGAAGCCATGGCGCAGCATCATGGGCTGCGCCAGCGCGCTCTCAATCTCGAATCCTCCTGCTACGACTCGGCTAGCGGCCAAATCACCGATCAAAAACAACTCGCGCTCCTGCTGCGCTACCAAACCACCCACGAGCGCGGCTTCCACAAAGCCATGAACGACCTGCTAAAGCTAAGAGCCGCCAAGCAGAAGGAGCAAATTGGCTTCGAATCGCAGGAGCGCGCCGAGCGGGACGAGAAGCGCAAGCAAGAGCGCCACAAATGGGACATTCTGCTCGCCGAAGCCAAAGTCGACGGCCAGCAGCTCCGCGATCTCAACCACGACATCAAAGAATCCGAGCGCTTACCCGCCTACATGAACTCTCTAAAAGCCGCGTGATCCCGCAAAATCAGGAAGGATGTAATTATCGGCTCTGGCCGGCGGCCTTATTCGTCGCCCAGGGCTTCGCCTGATACGTCCAGTTCCGCGTGCTGTAATCGCTGTACGTCAGCAGGATCAAAATGCTCAGCCATGCCAATCCCGCCACGCAAAACAGCCGGGTTAGAGTAGTGCTGTGGCGCACGCCCATGAAGATCCAGGCGACGAGCGAAGCTTTGGTCAGTGCAATCAGCAGGGCGACTACGACATTCCACTCGCCCAGTTCAAGATAGGAAACGGCCGACGTCACTCCGGTGAGCACAATGAGCGCCGCCCAAACGGAGACCAGCGTACCTACTTTAGGTATGAGTTCATGATGTGCGTTCATCCGCGGTGTCCAATCAGATAAAGAAGCGGGAATAGGAAGATCCAGACGATGTCGACAAAGTGCCAGTACAGGCCGATCATTTCAACCGGCGCGAAGTAATTTGCATTGAATACGCGGCGCACCGACTGGACGACTAAGTAGGTCAGCAGCCCTAGGCCGACGATCATGTGCAAGGCGTGCATTCCCGTCATGCAGAAGTACAGGAAGAACAGGATCTGCGCGTTGTGCGATAACTGCGGCGTGCGTCGTACTGGAAATCGAAGCCGGGGACCAGGTGCTCCACCCATTTCGAGTGATACTCGAAGCCTTTGATGACCAGGAACACCGTTCCGAAGATCATCGTCAGGATAAGGAACAGAATCAAGTCGCGCTGCGCTTGCTGAGCTGCGCCGCGCGTACGGCCAGCGCCATGGTCAAGCTGCTGCAGATCAGCACCGCCGTATTGGTTCCGCCCAGGATCACGTCCATGAACTGGCTGGTGCTGGCGAAAGCGTCCGGATACATGTTCGCGGTAGATCGCATAAGCCGCGAACATGCCGCCGAAGAACAGCACTTCGGTGATCAGGAAGGTCCACATGCCCAGCATGGCCGCATCCATCTGCTGCTCGGACGTCGCGAAATGATGACGAAGATGGGTTGCTTCTACGCTGGGCTCGTGAGCCTACGTGGACCAATGCGTCAGCCAACGATTTCCTCCAGTGGGCCGTAGTTGTATGCTTCTTCCGTCACGATCGGTGTCTCGTCGAAATTGAAAGTGGTGGGCGGGGATTGAATCTGCCACTCGAGGCCGGCCGCGCCCCAGGGATTCGGTGCCCGCCTTCGGCCCGTACTTCAACGACCAGATGAAGTAGATCATCGGGATCAGGTAGCCGATGCCCAGAATCGAAGCGCCCGCCGTCGACAGCACGTTCAGCGCCTGGAACTCGGGAGGATAGGCATGGTAACGCCGCGGCATGCCGAGATAGCCCAGAATGAACTGCGGGAAGAAGGTCAGATTGAAGCCGATGAAAATCAATAAGCGCGGCGAATTTCGCCCAAGCCTCGGGATACATCCGGCCGGTCATCTTCGGCCACCAGAAGTGCAGGCCGCCCATGAACGCCATCACCATGCCGCCCACCATCACGTAATGGAAGTGGGCCACGACGAAGTAGGTCCCGTGCGTCGCCACGTCGGTCGCGAGCGTCGCCAGAAATAGTCCCGTCAAACCGCCGATTGTGAACAGCCCGATAAAGCCAAACGCGTACAGCATGGGCGTGTCGAACGAGACCGAGCCTTTGTACATGGTCGCCGTCCAGTTGAACACCTTGATGGCGGAGGGAACCGCAACCATGAAGCTCAGGAACGAGAACGCGATCGCTGGTGTACATGCTCTCGCCGGTGACGAACATGTGATGGCCCCACACGACAAAGCTTAGAACCGCGATGGCCATGCTCGAGAATGCCACGAAGTTATAGCCGAAAATCGCGCTTGCGCGAGAAGCAGGACACGATCTCGCTGATAACGCCCATGCCGGGCAGAATCATGATGTAAACGGCCGGGATGCGAATAGAACCAGAATAGATGCTGGAACAGAATGGGATCGCCGCCGATATTCGGATCGAAGATGCCGACGTGCGCCATGCGCTCAAAAGCGAGCAGCAGCAGTGTGATCGCCAGCACCGGCGTTCCCAGTACCTGAATCAATCCAGTCGCGTAGTTGGACCAAACGAACAGCGGCAGACGGCCCCAAGTCATTCCAGGCGCGCGCATCTTGTGCACTGTGACGATGAAGTTCAAGCCGGTCAGAATCGAAGAGAACCCGGCGATGAAAACGCCGATCGCGGCCGACAGGACATAAGAATTCGAATACGTGCTGCTGTAAGGCGCATAGAAAGTCCAGCCGGTATCCACGCCGCCGCGGACCACTGCATAGAGCGTAAAGATCGCGCCGACAATATACAGGTACCAACTCAACAAGTTCACACGCGGGAACGCCAGATCCTTCGCGCCGATCATGATCGGAATCAGGAAATTTGCGAGGGTCGCCGGAATGGACGGCACCAGGAAGAAGAACACCATCACGATGCCGTGCATCGAGAACAGGCGGTTGTACGTTTCTGCCGAGAAGATCCCCTCGGGTTCGAGGAGGTTGATGCGGAACAGGACCGCCATCGTCCCGCCGACGAAGAACATCAGCGTGATCGAGATCAGGTAGAGAAACGCGATCCGTTTGTGGTCGGTGGTGAACAGCCAGCTCTTCCAGCCGTGCTCGACGTTCAGGTAATTGACCTCCTCGGCTGCAATTTCCGGTGTTCCATGTGCTATGGTTGCCATCTCTTTAGTTCCTTACTGCTGCTGCCTGCGGCGCTTGCCGCCGGGAGCGCTTGCTTCGCGGTGCAATCACCACGGGCCGCTGCTGCTCGGCCCCTTGCTGCGATGCCGGTGTCGCCGGCGAAAGCGACTTGATGAAGGCAATCAACTGAATCACGTTGCTCCTCACTTAACTGGCCCTTGAAATTCGGCATGATGTTCGGCTCGAAGCCGCTGACGATCTTGGCGTTCGGATCGAGAATCGATTCGCGAATATAGGCGTCGTCCGCCATGACCGTGCGGCCATCGTTCAACTGTACGGGCTTGTTGTATAGACCGCGCAAAATGGGGCAGCGGCCCTGCTGATCGAGCAGGTGGCAAGTAGAGCAGCCATTTTGCTCAAATAGTTGCTGTCCCTGCTCGGCTAGCGAGCCCTGCGAGCCGCCGCCGCTGCCCAATTGGCGTACTCACGATCGTTCAGCACATCCACCCAATCCGCCCATGCTGGCGTGCTGGTTGCCGCAGTATTCAGTGCAGAACAGGTGATAGCGGCCCGGGTTTAGTCGGCAGTGAACCACAAGCTGTCGTAATGGCCGGGAACCACATCGTGCCGCACCCGAAAAGCCGGAATGGAGAAACTGTGGATCACATCTTCGACGCCATCGTCAGCTTCACTGGTTGGCCCACCGGCACGTGCAGAGCGTTGATTTCGCGGCTGCCGTCCGGATACTGCATCTTCCACATCCATTGCTTGCCAGTGACGAAGACTTCCATTGCGTCCTTGGGCGGATTTTGCGCGGCATAGAACAGCTTGGCGCCCCACCAGAACATCACCAGCATGACGAGAAACGGAAGAATCGACCAGGTCAGCTCGAGCTATGTGGAGCCTTCGATCTGGGTGGCCCGCACATTCGCGCGGCGGCGATACTTCCACGGCGAAGAAAATGACGGCCAGGAAAATCAGCACCGTCATGATGACCGAGACAATGACCTCAGAACCAGTAGAGGGAATCGATGGGGCCCGCTTGCGCAGAAGCGGCCGGCGGAAACAGCGGAGATCGGCCAGCAGCAAGGTCAGATTAGCCGACATGCGGCGCCTCTTTCCAGTCCACACGGCTCTGCTTTTTCTTTTCGGTTCGCATCAGAAAGTAAATGAGCCCGGCCGAGCGCCAGAAGCGTCAACGCCGCCGCAATCTTCAGGACATTGACGATTGCAAGCGTGTACTTGCCCTGCAGCGCGTCGTAGTGGAAGCAAAACAGCAAAACGTAATCCACCGGCGAGCCGATCTTGTGCTTGCGAAGCATCCACCAGCGCCATCCGCAAATCCGCGGCCGCGTACTCAATGCCGTAGAAATAGCGCGACATCTTGCCATCCGGCGTGGCGACCATGATGCCGCCCGCGTGAACGAATTGCTTGCTTGCCTCGTCCCATCGATATCGCCAGCCGGCGGCCGAAGTGAGCTTGGTAATGGCTGCCTGATCGCCTGTCAGGAAATGGAATCCGGCGTTATACCCGCCTCTGGCGGATCCGCCTTGATTGAATAGCGTGCGGTATTCATCCTTGGCCTTCATCGCCGCTTCCGCCGTATCATTGGGATCGAAGCTCACAACCAGCACGTTGTAATCGCGTCCGGGCTCGAGTGAAAGGCGGCGCAAACCCAAGACCGTCTCGCGCAAGCTCATGGGACACAGGCTGGTGCACGTGAAGTACACGAATGACAAAACCACCGGCTTATCGCCGAAATACGTGCTCAACGGGACCAATTGATTCGCTTCGTCGTGGAACGCCAGATCGAGCGGAATCGGCGAATTTAGCTTCTGCTCGATGGTCACGTCTTTCGTGAGCCTCGGCCGCGCGTATTGCGCGGACAGCAAAGATCCAGCCGCTAGAGCCGCCAACAAACCGGCAACCCGCTTACTGCGCATGCTTACGAATCTCTCCCTGAATCTGCGGAATCTTCCGTGGACCCTGACGATAGGCCGGCGGCATGTCGTTCACGCTTTGTGAAAAATCCCGCCCTTCGCCTCCAGGCGTGTAAATTCCGCTTGGCGCGTTCGGCTGGATGACCAGGCGCGACACCACGGCATCCATCGCCTTATCTATCGGAATGTGCATATGACCGGCGGCGTCCTTGCCGGAACTGTTCAGAACTTCGTTCTCGTGCGCGCGCATGTCGGGAACTTCTTCCCACGGATGAACCTGGAGCTGTGGCGCCGGCGCCAGAACGCGTCCGGGCGCCAGCGGGCTCGGCAGCTCGCCGGTGGGATGCCCGTTTTCGAGCATCTTGTGAAAGCCGATGGTCATTGCAAAAACGATTACCACGGTGCCGACGATGATGCCCAGCGACCAAAGGATCAGGCTCGGGCGGCATCGATCTGCTCGTAGCTGGTTCCGTCGTGGCCCTCCACCGGCTCCGAGCGCTTCGGCTTTTCCGAATGAACGAGCTTGTTGTGTTTGAGATCTTCTTCGCTCAAGCGATGACCTCCTCCGGCAGCGGCGCCATCACGCGCGGATCGCGCAGCGGCAACAGCGGACGGCGCCGCAATTGTCCAAGAAAGGCGTACAGCCAGATTCCGCCTAGCCCGATAAAGGCGGCCGCGTCCGTCCAGTAAACCGAGAATCCCGTGCTGGTCGCGAGCGGCGAGCTCGTGCTGGCGTTACGGAAAGTCGGCTCCACAATCCAGAATATATCGATCAGGCGCGCCACCAGTATCCAGATCGCGACCCAGATCAGGCGCCGCGGGTCGCGCTTTAAACCCTGCGAAAGCAGCGCGAGGAACGGAATCACGAACATGACTGAGCGCCACAGCTGCCGCCAGCACCTTCCAGAATCCGCTGGTGCGGTCCAGATACCAGACCGACTTCCTGCGGCAAGTTCGCCGGCCAGATGATGATCAGCTGCGATGCCGAAGGTACGTCCAGAAAATTATAAAGGCAACATCAGCTTGCCGAGGTCGTGCAGGATCGGCGCGTTGATACGGCCGCCGAAACGGTCGCCGCGCGACACGAGGATCATGACGATGATGGTCAACGCGAAGGTCTGCAAAATGTCGCCGATCAGAATCATCGCGCCATACACGGTCGAAAAATACTGCGTATCGGCCGATAGCACCCAATCGATTACGCAAACGTCGCCGTCAGGGTGAAGATCAACAGGCCCGGGGCGCTGAAGGCCCGCATGCGCTCGCCAAGTGTGGGGTCGCCGGTCCGGTCCTGGTCGTCGGCCATTTTGTTCACGCGCAAGCCCCAGAACAGCCATATAGCGAAATAAATCACAATGCGTACCAGAAAGAACGGCACGTTCAGATAGGGCGCCTTGTGTTGCAGGAAATGATTCTGCGCAACCAGGTTGGCGTGGGTCCAGGGATAGATGTCCTTCATTCCGACCAGCAGCACAACCAGGAATAGAAACATGAGCGGCAGGGTGCGCATTTGCGCTTCGAGAAAACGCCGCGAGGTGGCTCCCCATTTGCCGCCCACTATGTGATTCATCAGCAGCACGCACAAACCGCCGAGCGTGAATCCAGTCCAATAGATGAAAGCGAATAAATAGGATTGGAAAAACTGCGCGCGATTGGCGAAAAAGCCTGCGACGCAGAGCAGCAGTCCGAGGCCGCCCACGACTCCCGATATCCGTTCCACGCTGGCCGCTTGCGGGCCCAGCCGGATTTCGGGAATGCGCGTCGTTTGCGCGTCCGTGATTTGCTCACTTGCTTCCTCCAGCGGCGCCGCGTTGCGGCACGGCGCATCCTGGCTCAATTGCAGCGCCCGGATATATGCGGCGATGCGCCAGCGGTCGTCCACCGCCACGCGCGAGGCATAGCTGTACATCGCGCCATAGCCATTCGTCATCACGTCGAAAAAGTGCCCGATCGGCGCATCCACCAGCCGCTGGTCCAGATAGCTGGGCGGCTGCCGCAAGCCGCGCGCGACAATCATGCCGTGTCCATTGCCCAGCCGTCCATGGCACGGCGAGCAGTAAATATTGAACCGCTCGCTGGCCGCGCTCCACGTCGGCGCGCGTAATCTGAATGGGAAAGTAGTCGATATCCTTGCCGTTCACTTTGCCGGTGATAGCGCGCTGCATCAATATGCAATTGCCCGCGCGCCACCGTGTCTTCGATAGTCGGCCGCGCGGATCGGCCGTCGCCGAAGAAATCGGTCGCCGCGAACGGCTTATAGCGCGGCTGGTTGTGCATATCCTGGCGGCAGGCCGTCGTGGCAAGCACGCTACGCTAGCACGCAGCCCAGCAAGCCGCATGACGCTGGCCTCTATGCCGGAACAACGTTCACCTCTCTCCCGCCCAGCCCTTCGCAGAAATTGCACCGTTTCGCTCTGTTCAAACTTCGGATCGGACGATTCGATGCACAGAAAGAATTTGTCGACCGAGGCCCGTTCGAAATGCCGGCACGTTGAAGACCGGATGATAGGGCTGCGGCAGTCCGTTCATGGCCAGCATGCTGAACAACGCGGTCAGCGCGGAGAGCAGAATCATGCACTCGAACGTGATCGGGATGTAGGCCGGCCAGCTATTCAGCGGGCGGCCGCCGACGTTGTGCGGATAGGCGATCACCGTGATCCATTCGAGCAGGCCGAAGCCGCCAACCGACGCCGCAGATTCCGCCGATCAAGAACACAGAGCGCGACTTTGTTCTTCTTGAATCCAATCGCCTCCGCCAACCCTTCCACCGGCATCGGCGCATAGGCGTCCATCCTGCGGTAGCCGGCCGCATAGGCCCGTTCGCAGGCCGCAATCAGTTCTTCCGGCGAGTCGAATTCCGCCATCGCGCCGTGAACGCCGCGGGAATTCGGCTGAGCGTAAGCTCGTGGCTCATGCTTCTCCTCGTACGGCTGTCATGCTCGCCGTGCATTTCGTGATGCACCACTTCGCGCACCTCAAAGATCGAGATCGACGGCAGCGCCCGCACGAACAGGAAGATCAGGAACATGAAGAAACCGAGCGTGCCGGCGTAAGTCGCCCAATCCCATTTGGTGCGGAATGTACATGCCCCAGGAGGAAGGCAGAAAGTCGCGATGCAAGCTCGTCACGACAATCACGAAACGCTCCAGCCACATGCCGATGTTGACGATGATCGAAATGATCCAGACCAGAAGATGTTGTGGCGGACTCTGCGCGACCACAGCGCCTGCGGCAGGGCAATGTTGCACGGGATCAGCAGCGCATAGCGTGAAGCCGTACGGACCGGTCATGCGGTTCCAGTACATGAAGCTTTCGTACTTGTCGCCGCTGTACCAGGCAAAGAACGCCTCCATCGAGTAGCCGTAAGCCACGATCAATCCGGTGCCGAGCATCAGCTTGCGCGGCCGCTTCGATGTGGCGCAGCGTGATCAGGTCCCGCATGTTGTACCAGGCGCGCAGCGGAATGATCAGCGTCAACACCATGGCGAAGCCGGAGTAAATGGCGCCGGCGACGAAGTAGGGCGGGAAAATCGTGGTGTGCCAGCCGGGCAGGATGCTGACGGCGAAGTCGAAGCTGACGATGGTGTGAACGGAAAGCACCAGCGGCGTCGCCAAGCCGGCCAGCAGCAAGTAGGCTTTCTGATAGCGATGCCAGTGGATGGCCGAACCGCGCCAGCCGAGCGCCAGAACGCCGTACAGTCTCGCTGTTGCCAAAGATGCGGCGCGGTGTCGCGCATGCTGGCCAGATCGGGAATCAGACCGACATACCAGAACACCAGCGAAACCGTTCCGTAAGTCGAGACCGCGAACACGTCCCACTCGAGCGGGCTGCGCGGCTGCGGCCACAGCCACATCGAGTTCGGATAGGGAAACAGCCAATAGGCCAGCCACGGACGCCCCAGGTGCAGGATCGGAAACATGCCGGCGCAAGCCACCGCGAACAGCGTCATCGCTTCGGAAAAGCGATTGATGGATGTTCGCCAGTCCTGCTTCAACAGAAACAGAATGGCCGAAATCAGCGTTCCGGCGTGGCCGATACCGATCCACCAGACGAAGTTGATGATCGCGAAGCCCCAGCCGATCGGGAATGTTGATGCCCCAGATGCCGATGCCGCGCATGAACAGGTAGCACACATGCCGAGCATCAGCAGATTGACGAAGCAGAAAGCGATGAACGCGCCCACCAGCCACTTCTTGGGCGACTTCTTCCAGGGCAGGTAAACAACGCCGGCGATACGCTCGGTGACCGATTCGTAGTCGTGGCCCGGCGCCGAGAATGCGTGTCCGGGCCGGGATCGGGTATATCTGCTGCGGTAGCTCTTTGTATCAGCCTTCTCTATGGTTGCCACTCTGACCTCTTAGCGCCTCGTTCGGAATTTCGAACATAGCCCAAATACGTCGTGCGCGGACGCGTATTCAAGTCGTCCAGCAGACCGTAATTGCGTTTGGATGCGCTGCAGCTTCGCGACCTTGCTGCCTTGGGTCGTTCAAATCGCCGAACGTGATCGCCTGCGTCGGGCAAACCTGCTGGCAGGCCGTGAGAATCTCGCCGTCGCGAATGCGGCGGCTCTTCTTTTTCCGTCTTGATCTTTGCTCTCCTGAATGCGCTGGACGCAGTAGGAGCACTTTTCCATCACGCCGCGGCTGCGCACCGTAACGTCGGGATTGCGCACGCCGTACAGGCTTTCGGTGTTCCAGTCCGAATACAAGTAGAAGTTGAAGCGCCGCACCTTGTAAGGACAGTTGTTGGAACAATAGCGGGTGCCGACGCAGCGGTTGTAGACCATCTCGTTCAGGCCTTCGCTGCTGTGAACCGTCGCCGCGACCGGGCAAACCACTTCGCACGGGCGCATTTTCGCAGTGCATGCAGGGCACCGGCTGGTTGTACATCTCGGGCTCGTCCAGATTGCCGCGGTAGTAGCGGTCCACGCGAATCCAGTGCATGTGCCGCCCGCGCGCCACCTGATCTTTGCCGACCACCGCGATGTTGTTTTCCGCCTGGCAGGCGATGATGCAGGCGCTGCATCCGGTACAGATATTCAGGTCGATCGCCATGCCCCATTTGTAGCCGGTGTAATGCCATTGATCGGGGTACAGCGTCAGATCTTTAGGAACCGGCTTTTCTTCGCGTGTCGGGAAAGTCCGGATGTTCGCGATATTCGCTAATTCGGCGGCCCGCACCGGCTCGCGGCCGGCCATGGTCTGCGTCTCCTGCACGTTCGCGATGCGGTAATGCTCGCCCGTTTTTGCGATGGTTCCGGCGGCCACATAGGGGCTGGCCGCATCCTGAATGGCATAAGCGTTGTAGCCGATGTTGTTGCCCACGCGGCCCGAGGCCGTGCGTCCATAACCGAAATGCACCGTGACCGAACCTTCGCGCGTGTCCCGGCAGTATCGAAGCCGGGTCCCACCGTACTCTTGCCATTCACCGTCACGTCGCAGCATGTCGCCGAGCGTTACATTCATCTTGCTCGGCGTCTTTCGGGCTGATGTAAACGGTGTTGTCCCAGGTCATCTTGGTCTGCGGCTTGGGCAGTTCCTGCAGCCAGCCGTTGTTCGAGTACGTGCCGTCGCCAATGGTCGGATCGGGCCGGAAGACTACTTCGAACGCGCCGCTTGGCGGCGACTTCGAGCGCCGGCAGCGCGCCGGGCTCTGCGGCACGTTGATCGCGCCGATCGCCGTCCCGTCTACCCAGCCGTTGTGCAGCGAGGTCTGCCAGAACGTATCGAAATCCGCGCCCTTGTATCTGGCCCTGCCAGTAGCGCTTTCACGATCTCGTGCGAGTTCTGGTCCGGCTTGCCGAGCAGAATCGTGAGAATCTCGTGCGCCGACTTGCCGCCATACAGCGGCTCGATCAGCGGCTGCTGATGCGTGATCGTTCCATCGAACGCCCGGCAATCCGACCATGTCTCCAGATAATGCGCTTCCGGAACGTGCCAATGGCTCCAGCGCGAAGTCTCGTCGAAAATCTGCCCAAGCCGGACGACCAGCCGCGCCTTCCGGATAGCCGCTTCGAAATTCGAGCGATGCCGGCGCGGTGTAAACCGGATTTTGGCCCAGAATGACCAGCGTTTCGACGTGCCCGCTGTTCAGATCGGCCGCCAGTTCTTCGAGCGAGTGCGTGCTGTCGGGCTCCACGCCTTCGAGCACTCGAACCGTCTGGCCCACGTTGCCGAGCGCCGCATTGATGGCATAGGCCGCCAAGATGAACGCTTTCCGGCTGAAATTCGCCGGGAATCACCACCGAGCGGCCCTTCGCGCTGCTCAGGTCGTCGCGCCACCGCGCTCAGCCATGTCGGCGCGCGTTCCCGCGGCGCGGCGCAGTCGCTACGCCGCACGCTTTGGCAAGCTGATAGGCAATGGCAGCAATCTCGCCGCTCTTTACCGGAAAATGATGATCCGCCAGCGACCCGCTCACCGAAGGCGCCGATTCGATCGCATACAGCCGGTTACGGCGTTGTCGCCGCTTTCCAGGCCGCGCTTGCGCCGCAAACTGCCGCGCATACAGCCATCGCCGCCGGGCCGCTGTTCAGGAAATCGCTCTCCAGGCTGACGATCACGTCGGCTTTCGAAAGATCGTAAGCCACGAAAGCCTTGCGTCCCGCAATCTTCTTGGCCGCGCTCGCCACCGCCGGATTCACGGCCGGCTCATGCACGTACCATTTGGCCGACGGCCATTGCGCGAGCAGCGCGCTCATCTGGCTCATGCAGCGTAGGCGAAGTGGTGGCGCCCGTCAGAATCGCCAAGCCCTCGCCTTTGCGCATCGCCCACTTCCTGCGCTTCCGTGCTGAAGCTGCCCGTGAATCGCCCCAGGTGCTCATGCCGGCCTTCTGCATCACGGTTTGCGAACGGTCGGGATCGTACAGGTTCAGAACCGAAGCCTGTTCGAAAATTGTGGTCGCGCCGAGACTTGCCGGATGATCGGGATTTCCTTCGACCTTGGTCGGCCGGTTCAGGTGGCTTTCGACCAGCAGGCCGCGCGCGTATCCGCCCGTGGTCATCGCGGTGGCGTAGAACAGCGGCAGTGCCCGGAATCACGTTTTCCGGCTGCCGCACGTAGGGAACGATCAGCTCTTTCGGCTGCTTGGTGCAAGCGGCCGCGCCCGCCATCGCAAGCGAAGCGGCCATCACTTTCAATAAGCTGCGCCGATCCACGCCTTGCGGAATTTGGCCGGAGAGTCCTGGAAACTCCTGCTCGATGTACTCGCGCAGTTCCTCGGTTTCGGCGGCTTCTTCGAGCGTGCGCCAAAATGCCGGCCCGCGGCCCGCCGCCAGTTTTTCGCGCAGGGCTTCGATATTTACGCGGGGTGGCGCCGGTTTTTCCAGCAGCGATTCCAGTGGAATAAGCGCGCTCATAGCAGTCGGGGTGTCGTCTCTCATCGGTGGCACGTCACGCAATCGGTCAATGACTGAACGTGGTATTCCTTCACCAGTTGCGGGCCCAATTCGGCTTGATTGGCCGGATATTTGTAATCGATGTTGAACACTTCCGATCGCGGCCGAATGAACTGCGCCGGGTCGCGGTGGCAATTGATGCACCAGTTCATGTACAGCGTGTTCACTTTGTACATCAGCGGCATCTCGTTTACCTGTCCATGGCAGGTAGAACAGCCGATGCCCTTGTTCACATGGATGCTGTGGTTGAAATAATACGAAATCCGGCAGATCGTGTACGCGCGTCCATTCGATCGATTTGCCGCTGGCCCAGCTATCGCGGATCGGCTGCGTCAGAGTCGCGTTGTTCCAGATCTGCGAGTGGCAGGTCATGCACGTCTCGGTCGGCGGTAGGCCGGCGAAATGCGAAGTTTCGACGCCGGTGTGACAATACCGGCAATCGATCCCGTCGTCTTTCACGTGATGTTTGTGGCTGAACGGAATCGGCTGCTCGGGAGCATCGCGTACCGACGTGGTCCATGATCCCCGATCCGCCATGTACGCCACTCCGAGAGTGGACGCCGCCAGCGTCACTACCGCCACGATCGATACCTTCGCTACGGTATTCGAACTAGGTCGAAAAAGTTGTGCCATACGGAAGTTCGAAAACGCACCAATTCGCGATTATAAACGACTGAAAAGCAGAATTGTGCGTTTTGACAAGAATTCTTCTGGCGTGGGTGTAAGAAAATGCCCTAGTCGAGCTCCGACCACATCTCGGCAGATTACTTCGAGCAGACTTTCCTCTGCGGCTTCGAACGAAACGGAGCATTGCGCGGCGCCGGCTTTGTGGACGCGCTCGCATTTGTTGACAACGTTCGAGTGTGGACCTTCGACTACTTGAACTCGACCGTACTCTCGCCGCTGTACTTGTGATAATCGCGAAAATCGATGGCGTTCTTCGTACAGATCGTCGTCCCGCGCTGGCAACTTAGTACCTCGGCGTGGACCGGTACGAGGAACATATTCTCTCCCAGCCGCACCTGATCGTAGTCGACAGTCGATTCGACGGCATCGTCCGGAAAATCTTTCGGGACATTGATCGCCTGCATTTCGATCCGCCGCACCTTCGGAGAAGCTTTCTCGATCCAGACGCTGCCGTTGTACGCCGGCATCAGCGCCTGGCCGCCCACTCGGATCGTCCAATCGGAATTCCGTAGCGGGACTTTGAAGTTGTACACCGCCGCAGCGACGCCGCCGGTCAGCGAAGTCGACTCGGAAAATCGAAATTGCGCGCGCTGCCCTTCGAACAAGCTCATAAGAATCGAAGCGAATTCGCCCGTGGAGGTCGAGCCGCCAAGCTCCATCATGTTCTTGTTGGTGCGTTTGCCGCCTACCGTGATCTCCTGGTATTTTTCTTTGCCGTCTTCATAGACCACCTTGGCTGTTACGACGTCGAGCGCCTCCCAGCCCGAAGACTTCGATTGCTCCATATAGCGGGTGGTCACCTGCTGGCACACGAAGTTAGGCAGCCCTTGGGTGAAGGTCGAAGCCCACTCACGGGTTTGCGTAATCCGCGCGTCGTCTTTGTAGGCCGTCGGCTTGGCGGCGTCTTCGGGAGTAATCGTGAAGTCGATCGAATCGCTTTTGGGCGCCGCGGGCGCATTCGCGGCGGCCCTTTTCGGCTTCGTCGCGGGCACTTCGGAGTCGTCCGAATCCGTTTGTTTAGGTTTGCCGCGCCGCAAAATGGGCCGGTCCGGCGCTTCAGGCGCGGGCTCGCTCAGGTCCACGGAAGCCGGATGATTCTCCTCACCGGGCGTGGCCTTTTCCGGAGCGGCAGCCGGCGAACCTTTCAGCAAGGCGACCGTAACGGCTGTGAGAAATGCCTGATCGTCCTCGGCCGCTGCCACATGTACGCGCGCGCCTTTTTCGACCTCGCCCGTAAAGCTGGTCTTCGGCGTAACCGTCATTGTGAGTGTGCGGCCGTCATTGGTCGCGATCACCAGCTTGGTAGCCTCGCGCGATACCGTCCGCCCGTCCGCCTCGATCGTCGGCTGCAGGTTGTCCGTGCCTTTTTGATTTTTCTTGTCCCGCTTAGGAATGGACAGACCGCCACCGGGACCGGGGCCGTTTGGCTGGCCTTCGGGATAGGTGCCGCGAGGATTCGGGCCGGGCGGATATTGACCCGGCGGGTATTGCCCGGTTGGGTATTGTGCGCTCAGCAGAGTGATAGTAAACAAAACGGCGCACAGTTTCATGGACGTGAGATTAGACGCGCAAGCCGCCGCCGCCGGTTTCTACCATCTCAGCAGCACAAGCTCGGAACAAAATCCCGGTCCCATGGCTGCCAGAATTCCCCAGGTGCCTGGCTCCGGGCGGCGGTGTTTCATCGTTTCTTCCAACACGAACAAAACGGAGGCCGAAGAGAGATTTCCGGTTTTCCGCAAACACTGCCATGATGCATCGAGCGCACCGGGCGGGAGGGCGAGCGCCGTCTCGGTCGCTTCAAGCACCTTGGGACCGCCGGTGTGAATTACCCAGCTTCCAATGTCCTGGCGCTCGAGCCCGTTATCCGCCAGGAATTCGTCCGCGTCCCGGCCCAGATTCCGCAGCACCACCTCCGGTACATCGCGCGAGAGCACAATGCGGAAGCCTTTTTCCGAAATATCCCAACCCATGACTTCTTCGGTGTCCGGATAGAACGTCGAGCGGGTGGCGACGATTTCCGGCCCGGCCTGCGCGTCGCATTCGCTTCCGGAGACAACCACCGCCGCGGCCCCATCGCCGAACAGCCCGGTGCTGATCAGATTGGCCGCCGAAAGATCGTCGCGTTGCACGGTCAGAGAACACAGTTCGACCGAAAGCAGCAGGCAGGCTTCCTTCGGATAGGCTTTTACGTAATCGGCGGCGCGCGCGATTCCGGCCGCACCCGCCACGCACCCGAGTCCGAAAATCGGAATGCGTTTCATGCGCGTGCTGAGGCCCATTTTGTTGATCAATCGCGCTTCGATCGAAGGACTGGCGATGCCCGTGATCGAAACAAAAACGAATGCGCCGATAGCGGATGGCGCAGTGCCCGCCGCCGTCATCGCTCCGCATACGGCGCGTTCGCCGAGTTCGAGCGTGGCGGCAATCCACTTGTTATTCGCCTCGCCCCAGGAAGCCAAAGGGTAGTCCTCGAGCGGCAGCGCCAGGTAGCGTCCATCCACCTGTGTCGCTGCATGCAGCTTCTCGAGCACGCTGAACCGATCTAGCCGGTTTCCCCAATGGCGCCGGAATGCATCGACTAAAGTCCGCTGCGGGTAGTAGTGACGTGGGAGCGCGCTTGTCGCGCTGCTGATTCTCATGGCGTAAGTGAACTCAACTCACCTACTGTCTCAAAGATGACAGCCGCGCGTGTAAGAATCTTGTAAGATTTGGCGGATGGGCCGGATTCGGCTACTTCATTGGAAAGCGCCGGAAGCGAGCAAATACCTGACTACGCTCGCCGCCGCCGGCCACACTGTCCAGTACGATCAGGACGTCGACTCCGCTTCGCTGCGGGAGTGGCGCGTCCGGCCGCCGCAGGCATTTGTGATCGACCTTTCGCGCTTGCCCGCCCGGGGCCGCGAAATCGCCATCGCCTTACGGCAGTCGCCCGCAACCCGCCGTGTGCCGATTGTTTTTTGTCAGGGCGCGCCGGAAAAGATTGAGGGTACGCGCGCCCTGCTGCCCGATGCGGTCTATTGCGAATTTTCGAAGTTACCTGGCGCTCTCCGCCAGGCGCTCTTAGCCCCGCCTTTGGAACCAGCGGTCCCGGTCGCCATGATGCAACGCTATGCGACGCGAACAACCGCTCAGAAACTTGGCATCGACGCGGCATGTACCGTGTGCGTGATCGATGCGCCGCGCGGCTACTTGGCCGTCCTCGGCGACCTGCCTGCCGGAATCGAATTCACTCATAACGAAGGCTCGCCGGCCGCTGTGACGCTGTGTTTTGTTCACGACTTGCCTTCATTGCAGGCCAGGATGTCCGGACTGCGTACTCGGGCGCGCACCGGCAAGCTTTGGTTTTGCTGGCGAAAAGGCAAAGCGGCCGGCGGCATTTCGGATTCTTCGATCCGCGCTACCGGGAGCTCGCTCGGGCTGGTGGATTACAAGGTCTGCTCGCTCAATACAGTGTGGAGCGGTATGTTATTCGCCCTTCGACGCTGAGAAACGGCCACGAATCGTTCCGGACTCGTGGCCTGAAAAGACCTCAGGCTTTCTTGTTTTGCCAGAGGCCCAGGTGCGCGCCCGTCGGGTCGGTGATGATGGTAAACCATCCCATGCCCGGCACTTCGGTTACGTCCTTCATGACGGTCGCGCCTAGCGATTTGGCTTTTTGCGTCGCCGCCTTGATCTCGTCGACCAGAACATAGGACAGCCATGAGGACGGCGCCCCCGGAATGAGTTGCTTCATCATCCCGCCGCCGACTCCTTCGCCGGGCTTGACCATCGTATAGGTCATGCCCCCTCCCATATCCATGTCTTCCAGCTTCCAATCGAACAACTTGCCATAGAAGCTCTTCGATTTTTCTACGTCAGTGCTATTCAGCTCCAGGTGTACGAACGAGTTTGCCATTAAGTTTAGGTCCTTTCGAAGGGAAACGCCTTTTTCATTTTGCATCGCATCCCGTGGCATAGACGATTGAGACTGCCCGAAATCGACATTCTCTCAAGCGGCTTGTCCCATGGCGCTGCGCCGCGCTCTCGCCTCGGTTTGCAAGATATCGACCGTGCCCTGGCAGCTGCCGCAAAATATGGCCCAGGGTGACGCATCAAGCACCTGCGGCTCGACTCTCCCCTCGCATTTGACGCATTCGCCATAGCGGCCGCGTTCGAGGCGCCACAATGCGTATTCGACCTGCCGCAGCAGGCGAAGGGACCTTTCCATCTTTCCGGCGTCGCCCCCCGCGGCGAGTATCTTTCTTAGATCCGCGGCTCTCACAACCAGCTCGATCCTATATCCATCTAAATTCAGTTCGCGTGCGTTCATTGGAATTTTTACCTCCTGCGCGATAGACGCGGCCGGTAAGCATAGGATATGTAGATAAACTGGATTCATTCCATCCATTTTATGGATGGATAGGCATCATTATGGATTGGCTCAACTATCACCACCTTTTGTATTTTTGGACGGTGGCGCGAACCGGCAGCATCGCGCGGGCCTGTGAAGAGCTTCGCCTGGCGCAGCCGACCATCAGCAGCCAGCTTCGCGCTCTCGAGGAAAACCTGGGCGAGAAGTTGTTCACGCGCGTTGGCCGCCGCCTCGCGCTTACCGAAGCCGGCCAAATGGTCTACCGTTATGCGGATGAGATCTTCTCGTTGGGACGCGAGTTGACGGATGTGCTGAAAGGGCGGCCGCGTGGACGCCCGGCCCGCCTGGTGGTCGGAATCTCCGACCTGATGCCGAAATTGGTCGCCTATCGGATTCTGCAGCCCGCTCTTGCGACCGCCACGCCGGTCCACCTGGTTTGCTATGAAGATCAGCCGGAGCGTCTGCTGCTGAGCCTGTCGGCGCACGAATTGGATCTCGTCTTAACGGATTCTCCCGCGCATTCGGCTGTACGCGGGCGGCTCTTCAGTCATCTGCTGGGGTCGAGCGGTATCGCATTGTTCGCCGCGCCCGCGCTGGCGGTCCGCTATCGCAAGGACTTTCCCGCGCGCCTGGATGGCGCCCCATTCCTTATGCCGCTCGAGAATTCGCCCTCGCGCCGCACCCTCGATCAGTGGTTCGGCACTCGTGGAATTCGGCCGCTGGTGGTCGGCGAATTCCAGGATCGAGCGCTGTTAAACGTATTCGGACAAGCCGGAGTGGGCATATTCGCCTCTCCGACGGCGGTCGAAGAGGAGGTGCGCAAGTATTATCGAGTGGCCTTAGTGGGCAGGCTGGATACGGTCAAAGAGGAGTTTTACGCCATTTCCGCCGAGCGAAAAATCAAGCATCCGGCCGTCGCGGCCATCTCCGAGTCCGCGCGCCATACTTTTAAAAAAGCGAATAACCTGTTCTAATCTTTCTATTTTTCAAATGGATTCCATTGCGCTATTTCTAAAGGCGAGGAGAAAAATACATGAGAAAAACATCTTGTCTGGCAGCGGCGGCCTCGATCCTTTTCGGATCGTCGCTGTTCGCGGCTTCACCCGCTTCCGAAAGTTCGCGAGAAGCCTCACGGCTTCTTACGGAGGTCCGATCCATTGCGCACGCCCTGAATCGCAATGCGGCAACTCTCGAATCTTATCGGCTTGCCGGTCTCACTTGGCACAGCCACGCCCATCGGCTCACGTTAGCCAGGGAGCATATTAACTCCATCGGTGACCGGCTGGAAAGTCTCGCGGCGATGCGTGGTTCGGCCGCGCCCTGGGAACAGGAGGCCATCGATTCGATTACCCCCGTCGCGGCGCAATTGGCTTCCCGAACGGAGGCTGCTATCAAGCATCTGAACGAGCATCCCCGTCATCTGTACGCTCCGGTCTATACCGGGCATCTGGGCGCCATTGCCGAACACGCCGATCGGATGCAAGAGTCTGTCGATGTTTTCCTGGACCTGGCCAGCTCCCAGGCCAAATTAGACAATCTTCGCGTTCAAGCTACCGCCCTGCGGTCGTAGCTTATCGCGCGTTACGAGCGGATCTCGGGAGAGGTCCGCTCGACTTTTTGGGCGGCGAGACCTACAACGCCGCTGCCTTATCCGTCAATACGGCCACGCCGGGCAATTCGATTCCCGCCAGAAACTCGAGAGACGCCCCGCCGCCGGTTGAAATGTGCGTGATCTTATCCGCCACGCCGGCCGTTTTGATCGCCTTTTCTGAATCGCCGCCTCCCACCACCGATACCGCGCCCGATTCCGCTACCGCCTTGGCGAGCGCTACGGTCCCCTTGTCGAACGGCGGCATCTCGAAAATGCCCATCGGCCCGTTCCAGATAATTGTCTTTGCGCCGGCGATGGTTCGTGCGTACTGCTCGATCGTCTTCGGTCCGATGTCCACGCCGATCTGGTCGGGGCCAATCTCGGTGACCACCTCGTGATCCGCCCCCGGCCGGATCTCGCGCACCACCACGTGATCTACGGGAAACGCCAATTTCTCGCCTGCCGTCCCGATCAGACGTGCCGCCAGCGCAATCTTGTCTTCTTCCACCAACGAGCGCCCGCTCGGCTTGTTTTGCGCCCTCAGAAACGTATATGCCATCGCTCCGCCGATCAAAAGCTTGTCCACTACTCGCACCAGGTTTTGAATTACCTCGATTTTGTCCGATACCTTGGCTCCGCCCAGCAGCGCGATACAGGGCCGCTCCGGATTCTTCGTCGCCCGCGTAAGCCATTCCAGTTCCTTATCCATCAGCAGCCCTGCCGCCGCCAATGGTACATAGGAAACCATCCCCACTGTGGAGGCATGCGCCCGATGGGCCGAACCGAAAGCGTCGTTCACGTAGATATCCGCCAGGCCGGCAAGCTGTTTCGAGAACTCCGGATCGTTAGCCTCTTCTTCCGGATGAAAACGCAGATTCTCGAGCAGCAGAACTTCCCCCGCTTTGGGCCGCATAGCCGCCGTCTCCGGTCCCACGCTGTCCGGGGCCATGGCGACTGGCCGGCCGAGCAGTTCCTTCAATCGCACCGCCAAGGGCGCCAGACTCATCCCGGGTTGCGGCTTGCCCTTAGGCCGGCCCAGATGGCTGGCAAGGATCACTCCCGCTCCGTGTTCCAGCGCGTACTGGATCGTCGCCAAAGACGCCCGTATCCGCTTATCGCTCGAAATCTCTTTCCCATCCCGGGAGAGGGGGACGTTATAGTCCACCCGGATGAATACGGTTTTGTCTTTAAGATCCAGATCCTTGACCGACAATTTGGGCATGAAGTTATTTTAAGAGTTGCGCCTTTCTGGGTTCGAGTACAAACTCTCGTAAAAAACTGAAGATTTCGCCGCCGTAGTCCGAATAGTACTTTAGGAAGAGAGATACGGGGCTCGTAGGAGCGTAAACTTGCTGAACAATGGAAATTTCCGAACTATAATTTCTTTAGGTGCGAGTATCCAGGTTCTATATCTTATGGTACGCAAGTACTAAAGCAGAAGCGCTAGAAATCAGATGGCATCTATACCAATCCGCGTCTTAATTGCCGACGGTCACCCGATCGTGCTGGAAGGGCTTCGCACAGTGCTAGCTCGCCAGGCCGAAATCGAATTGGTGGGCGAAGCGTCGGACGGCGTGGAAGCTATTGAAAAGACAGTAAGCTTAGACCCAGACGTGGTCCTGATGGAGTTGAAGTTGCCGCGCGTGGACGGCTTGACCGTGCTGCGTAGCATCCAGGCTCGCGCCCCGCGCTCGAAGGTCATCCTCTTCTCCTCCTCGGAAAATAAAGAAGAGTTTGTGGAGGCGATGAAGCTCGGCTGTGTTGGGATCGTCTCTAAGGACGCCCCCACGAACCTCATCGAAAAGAGCGTCAGCAAGGTCCATGCCGGCGAAATCTGGCTCGACTCCAATACCACCGCCGCGGTCATCCGGCAGTTTGCCTCGCCGTCCGATTTTCCGGCTATTCACGGTGGCAACGGGAAGTCCTCCCGGGAACGGGCTCAACTCAGCCAGCGCGAACGCGAAATCATTATCCTGATTGCGCAGGGCTACAAAAACAAGGAAATTGCCGAGAAGATGTTCATTACCGAGCAGACGGTAAAGAACCACCTCCATAACGTTTTCGACAAGCTAGGCGTTTCAGACCGTCTGGAACTCGCCCTCTACGCTATCCACAACAGCTTGCACATGAAGGCCTGACGCGCGCTCCTGAATCGGTTCGTGGCCTCAGATCGATTCACGATACGCTCATCTTTCGGTTTCACCCGCCGCGGATATCGGCAGAAACATCGTCTGGTGATACGCATTCCCTTTTTCAAGCCGGGTTCCTGTCTCGTGAAGTTCGGCCAACTTCTCTTCGCCTACGCCAAGCGACCGGAAAAAGCCCTCGAGCTTGTTCCACGATAGAAATTGAATCGTCCGCGATGTACCAGACGACCCAGGTTCGTGAATATCGAGTGTGAACGTGTCGTCTCGTTCCGCGATAATATCCACACCGCATTCGTGCATTGCTCTTCCTGCCTCGTGATTAGATATCCCTTTCTCAACATACACAGATAACGTCAATCCCAGTAACACGTATGACTCGCAGCTAACGGAAATTACCAAAGCTGTCAATCATAACAGGTCACGGATACAAATCCGTGCCATCTCACGTCCGGTAGCACTTATCCGCAGCATCGCTTAGCTTAAAGGAGGCGTAAGTGAAGAGCAGTTCTTTTATTGCCGTAGCATTCTGTGCAGTCCTCTGGGGCTGTTCATTCCAGGCGAGAGCCGATTTTATGGCAACCGCAACTATAAATGCGGCCCAGGAATTGGATCCCGTAACCATGAAGCCGCCCAGTTCGACAGCAACGGGAAATTTCACGTTGGACTATAGCTCAACAGCCAATATGTTGACGTATACCCTGACCTATTCGGGACTGACTTCACCTACAACCATGGCGCACATTCACTTTGGTCCTCCCGGTATCTCAGGAGCGCCGATATTTACGCTCTATGATTACGGCGTACCGCCATCGATGACAAAGACGTCCGACGTTCTAAGCGGCTCCCTTTCGATTGCGGATTTCATGCCCGATGCGGCGGACGGGGTAACCAGCTTCGCGCAGGCTATCACGGACATTCAAGACGGCATTACGTACGTGAACATCCACTCGGCAAATTACCCGGCTGGTGAAATTCGAGGACAGATTATTAGCTCTACGGGGTCACTGACGGCCGTACCGGAAGAACCTTCGCTCATCCTGGTTGCGCTCGGTGCGATGGCTAGCGGCGGTATGGCTTTGCGGCGCCGGTTCGGCGTATAGCCATTCGTTCGGTGAGGCCCGCCGCTCTGCTGGGCGGGCCGTGCTCCCCAACTGCGTCAGCTTTGGAGCGCCTGTTCGGACTTGCGGAATATGGCGTTTAGCGAATCTTCTATTCCGTCCGCAATCAGGGTTGTGCCGGTTCCGTACTTTGTGGTTGTTTGCCCATTCTGCATGCTTTCTATTTGCCGCCTCAACTCCCGCAAGCAGATGTCCGGATCTGTCCCCGCCTTCCGCACCCGTTCGGATATCAAAAACCCGAGAACAGCCTCCATGGCGAGAATAGAACCATAGAGCGCATCCGGTGAATTATCCCGGCCCCGGTTCGTCTGGTTGCTTCCCATAGCTGAGCCGTCCTCTAGCATCTCTTCCTCCCCTTCTATTTTGATGAATGATGGACGCTCATGCCGTCGCGAGCGCAGGCGAAGCATCTATATGAGCCGGACTGGGGTCACCCCGGTAATAACTCAGAAGATCGTCAACGTGATCCTCAATCGAGATGATTCGTGGGTCGCGAGTCCAGAAATTCGACAGCGGCAAATCGCCGATGGCGATTTCTTCGAGCTTGGAGCATAAGCTCCGAGCGGATCCGGCTTTGAATGTGAAGTTCGGATTGTCCGCGATTTCTTGCGCTCCACCTCGGTCTGACGTAAGAATAGGAATGCCGCGAGAAACCATCTCGATAGCTACCTGTGGCAGGTTGTCTTCCCATAAGACGGGTACTATTCCGAGATTCACGCCTGCAAGGACATCGTCAAGGGTGGCGTGGGTATAGCCATCGTGAACTGTTATTTCGTGGAACCTGTGCGCCACTCCTTTTAACCGGTTTACCGCGCCCCAGTCGTGGAGCGGGGCCGCGATTGTGATGCTCATGTTCCGTGCGACGTGATCGGGAATGGAAAATAGACTTTCAAGAAGGAAGTAGAAACCCTTGTCCATCCGCATGTATCCGAGGTAAGCGATGTGTAGCCGCGCTCCGATAGCTTCCTTCCGGGCGGCTTTCACAAGGAACCGGCTGTGGGCCGTTCCTATGTAAGAGACAGAGATTTTCGGAGCCGGAATGCCGTGCTGAACCAATACCTGGCGTGAACGCTCCGATACCGCAAGGACCTTGTCGAATACGGAAGCACATAGGTCAATATTGGTCTTGCGGAATCGAAGATACCGGTTTGATTTCTTCTCGTCGAGAATCACGAGGCGTTTCTCGGCCCACGGCGGTACTGAGCGAAATGGTCTGCGTCCCTGGATCCGCCGTTGGGCGTAAAACAATGCGCGGAGTGTAACTTGGACCGCCCGGGAGCGCCTGCCGGACCAGCCGAGCCCGACCTGATCGAGAACGCTCTTGATCTGGCGGGCTCTGAATTCGAAATGCGACCTATCTTCGCTCATGAGGCAGTTCACGCATGCCCGGCCATCTTGGTATCCCTCGCAAACCTTATGTTCACGGAACCAAAGATTCACTTGTGGGCAGACGAGACTATAGTTATGTGCTGAGATCAAAATGCGCGCGTGCGGAAACGCCACGCGAACTTGCCGGAAGAATCCGCTAGTGAGTCCTTCGATGTTTTGGAAGTGAAAAACGTCGATCGTACCGAACTGTCGCTTCAGTTCCGCGGGTATGAAGTCCAAGCCAGGATCTTCGTATGCGTCCAACGTGTAAAAGGCGGCGTGAGCGGGTGCGAACATCGGTGAATTCAGTATTTCGGCGCGCGCGATACCTCGATCATTCCAGTACTGCGTCCGCGGATAAGGACGCAGAACTGTATATTTGTGACCGGAATTGAGATTGATGACCTTATCCCCACGTGTTTTTAGCGCCGTCATCAGGTTCTTCTGATAAATGGCAACTCCGCCACTCTGTCTGGAGGACGAGCCGTCGGGCTGTACGAAATTATAGAGAAGAATCTGCATGTGGGCTTTTGATACACGCCGGATAAGTATGTCCGGTATGGTTTACCTATAGATAGTATTGCGTCTAAAGCATACAGAGTGTCACTGTAAGTTATTCATGCGGAACACACCTAGTTGCGTGGTTTCATAGCTGACAGTTAGTCTGTAGCTAGACCTAGGCCGTTTCTGGCCGCAGTTCAACGTCAACGCGAAGAAATCCGTGAACCATGAGCGTGGTTATTCAACCGCTGTGTGTCTCTCCTCGTCTGGGAGCCCAGACGGTGTTGCAAAAAGTCTTATTCCCACCGCCCTCGAAGGCTTCAGAGCTATACTTCCATGTCGGCCAAGGAAATGTCACGTGTTATTACGATCATCTGGCGGCCGGCCCATTTGCCAACATTTCCTTCAATAGGTTCTTCAACAGCTTCTATGAATCTTACTGGGTGGAATATACACCTATACAGGCCATAGGCGTCGTTCTGGAAGGGCGAGGACGCCTATGGTGCTCGGTTTTCCGCCAGAATTCGAGAAGCCAGCCAAGTTTGATTCGTCGCGAGCTGCTGAATCTGGGTAACTCGCCGGAAATAATGCGGGTCGATTTGGCGACTCGGTCTTCCGGCGAGCAAGGGCGCTTATACATCGAAATCGAAACGGCAAACGGCCCGCTGACACTGGATGGAATTTCATGGCGTACAACATCGGAACCCTCTCGAGAAATATCCCTGGGGGTTGCTATTTGCACTCATAATCGGGAAGCCCTAGTTGAACCTACGGTGAAGGCCCTTCTTCACTCCGCGGCGGACACTTGCATCCGTCGAATTGTTGTCGTGAATCAAGGAACAACCGCTTCTTGCGGTAAGCTCTTTGATTTACAGACGCTGAACGCCGGCGTGTTGCAGGTGATCCAGCAGCCGAACCACGGTGGCTCCGGCGGCTTTACGCGTGGCGCGATGGAGCTGCTCCAGTCCGGAGCATGTAGCCACATTCTTTTCCTGGATGACGATGCTGAATTAGATCCTCGCCATCTCGCGACAGCGGTGTCCTTTCTGCGTTTCGCCTACTCGCCTCTAGTGCTGGGCGGCCAAATGCTCGATCTGCTTCACCCGACCTCCCTGTTTGAATCTGGCGGACGGGTGGAGAACAACCGGATTTCCGCCAACCATCGCGACATCGAACTCACCGAGCCATCCTCTCTAGCCGAGTTCGCCAGCGTGGCGAGGTCCGATTTCAGCGGCTGGTGGTTTGCAATTTTTCCCGCCGAGTGCTTTCGAAGGCACGGATTGCCGCTGCCCTTATTTATTCACGTCGATGACGTGGAGTATGGCGTCCGTCTCACTGAATCCCACGTAGATACCGTAGTACTTCCCGGTGTTGGTGTGTGGCATCAGCCCTTCATTTCAAAGCCGCCATCGTGGTACAGCTATTACGACGTTCGTAACTGGGCCATTTTCTCCAGCCTATACCCCGCTCGGCTCAACTTCGAGTCCCCGCGCGCGCTGATCAGGAAAGTTCTTGGCATGCTCATCCGGTACGAATACCAGCAGATTTTGTGCCTCGAACAAGGCCTGAAGGATTTCCTGCAGGGACCGGAAGTGATGGATGTTCATCCAGTCGAGATGCAGGCCAGGATCAGGGGCCTTCTCGATGTATATGCGCCTCAGGAGCTTTCGTTACCGCTCGAGCGGGAATCAGGTGTAGCCCGAATTCCGGCCGAACCCAACGCGCTGCGGCTGCGATTGGCGACTTCAGTGCTCCGGATTTTGCTCGGTTTTCCGAAGGAAAATCAAGCCGGGCCTGAGTGTATATTCCATTCGGACAGTCCGCTGGACTTCGTATATTTGGGACGGTCCTACGTACTAACCGGGAGCGGTGGCTATTTTCTCCTGCTTCGGTATTCAAGAAGGCGAACATGGCTGCTGTTCTTACAAGCTCTGAGAACGATTTGCCGTTACGCCGCAGGCCGACGCCGGGCGGCGGCTCAGTGGAAGGATGCGTACAGCAGCCTTAAAAGCCACGACAGCTGGTCGAGCCGATTTCGGAACTTTGGGCACCAGGGGATCACGGATTCCTGATTCCCACGCCAATTCCCATCCACGGACTTTGCGAATGCATGAATTCGCAGACCATCATTTTGGCGGCATTTGTCGCCCGAAATTCGGACCAAAACCGCACTGGCCCGCCGCCAAGGTGGTTGAACTCGCGACCGTGAATGTCATGGAATGCAACAACCTTCTTTGCGTGTTTACCGAGACACACGTAATCTCTTTGGATTCCGCCATAGGAATGATCGCCATCAATAAAGACGAGGTCAAATTCTCTACCTTCGAAATCCAGAGCTGTCGCCGGAATTTGCTTTCGAAGGTTCAGATGCGCGCTAAACTCGTCGAAGCCTAGCGTTTGATCCTCGGTATCAACCATGATGTATTCGGCATCCCGATTTAATCTTTGAAGTACAGCGCAAGTGATATAACTCGATGCTCCCCGCCAAACTCCAATCTCGATAGCTGTCTTAATGCTTCTTTGGCGGATAAGCATCATAAGATAGTCGGTGAACTCAGTCGGGATCTGCACCAAACCGAAATCGATGAGGTTGCGCCACGACTGGTACTGCCACATCTCTGGCCATTCGTTATAAGAGATGCCGAATTCACGGATCCGCTCGAGAATGAATGCTCGGGAGGTGATCTCCTTATCCGAGGAGGCGAGGATGGTTCGGACACTTTCCAGCCCTCGGGACAGAACGCGCCGCGTGATCTTTGAGTGCGCTAATTCTGTCGTGGTCTTTCCAGGCTGGCTATCTGTCGATCCGCTCTTTTGCAGCTCGAGGTCTTCACGTACCTGTGTATCCAAAGCTCTGAACCCGGCTTCCATGTCGATTGGACGGAAGAACATGGCCGTCCCCACCTCCGAAAACATACTAGTGAGACCGGCAGGCCGTTTACTTCGCCGGTACGGGAATGGCTGGCCGCATATTCCGGATGGCGGCGATCCGCCAACCATCTGAGCCGCGTGTCAGCACGAATGTGGTCCACATGCTGCGGCTGGTTCCTCCTGCCAATCCCGTAAGCTCATAAGGACCGTCCGCCAGCGCCACGTTTGGCGCGAGCAGCCGGACAGTCTGAATGGTGATCGTGCGGCGTCCGCCTGTCGATTCGGAACTCGCCAGCGTGCCGCGCACCAGAGCTTCGCGCCCCCTGCGCCACTCGCCGGTGGAAACGAGTTGGTCGGCATCCGCAGTAAAAACGGCCGCCACCGCTTTGGGGTCCCGGTGTTCGCGTGCGTCCAGATAGTTATGGACTACCTGCCGGATCGCGGCTTCGTCGGCCGGACCGGCACTTTGCGCCTGCACCAGCACGGCGAACAATGGCGCCATCAGAAACCGAGATGCGAAAGAACACATGCTGTCCATGTTCCAACATTGATAGCTTGAGAGTCTAGGAGACATTATGGGCATCACTCGGCGAACATTCCTGGAGGGTGTGGCAGCCACTGGAACCGCATGGTCCGGCGCAACGCTAAAGGGCGCGACCAAAGCCCTTCCTACCAGAACACTAGGCAAAACAGGAGCGCGCGTTTCGATCCTCGCGATGGGCGGAGGGAGCCGTTTCCTGATGTACAAAAACGAAGACGATGCGCTGCAAGCGATGACGAAAGCGCTCGATGCGGGAATCACCTACATCGATTCGGCCGATGACTACGGCCATGATCATCTCAGCGAGCGGCGCATTGGAAAGGTATTGAAAGGGCGGCGCGGCGGCATTTTCCTCGCAACCAAGCTGACCAATCGAAACGGCGCCGAGAGCCGGCGTATCGTTGAGGAGAGCCTCGCCGCCCTTCAGGTGGATCAACTCGACCTCCTCCACATCCACGCCCTGACTACGGAAGACGATCTGGCGCGCATCGAGGCCAAAGGGGGCGTACTCGAACAAGTTCTCAAAATGCGCGACGAGAAGCTGATGCGCTTTATCGGTATTACTAGTCACTTTGATCCCACTGTGCTTCGCACAGCGCTCGAACGGCACGATTTTGACTGTACGCAGATGGCGCTAAATGGCGCGCGTACCGGCATGAAAAACGGCACGGGCGGCATGATTCCGAATCCCGAAATCGTGACCAGCTTCGAAACCGTGGCGCTTCCGGTGGCCAACCGCAAAAACATGGGCGTCATCGCCATGAAAGTGTTTGCGCAGGATGCCCTTTTGAGCGACGCGCCGCCGGAGAAGCTACTGCACTACTCGCTGTCACTGCCCGTGACCACCGCCGTAGTAGGCATGCCAAAACTCGAGCACATTGCGGCAAATGTCGAGGCCGCCACGAATTTCCAGCCGCTTTCCAAAAGCGAAATGGAGCGGATCTCGGGCCGCCTCGCCGCCGCCAAGAAGGCCGAATTGGACCGATTCTTTAGCACTCACGTGGACGCATAATCGTCCTGGTACTTAGCGCGGAAACGATGTACACTGAACTGCCTGCTGGAAGGGCGGGGCTCGGGAACTTCGCCAAAGCTACGCAATTTCACATCTCTATCCGGCGGCGAAAGGACAAAGAGGACACATGGGGATTCACAATATAAAGTTTGAAACAGAAGTGTTTCAGCAGACTCCGCAGTTTCAAATCGGCGGGATCACGCCAGTCGAAACCAAGCCGGACACCACTCTGCTTACCAGCCAAATCGCGCAGTTGACCGCTACGGTCAACCAGCTGACACAGATCGTTGCCGGGCAATCCTTCACGCGCCAGGCGCCGCAGGCCAGCCTCGATACAGTCAATACGGCCGACGAGCTGCGTAAGCTCGGTCAGCGGCTCGACGATCTGGAGGCGCGCGTTCCGAAGGCCAAAGAAACAGCAAGAGCATAACCGATCCAATGATTATCGTGTTCGCTCAGGAGCACGATGAAAACGCAAGGACTCTGGTACGGCGCTGGAAAGATCGTGAGGCCCGGCTTATGGTCCCCGCGGATCTCTCCCGCGCCGGCTGGTCTTGCACCTCTCGCGATCCCGCACATTCGCAATGCGTAATCGAAGGTGTACGTCGCGATGCGTCCGAAATTCGAGGTGTGTTGGTCCGATCGCCGGCTGTCACAGTCTCCGATCTTCCGCACATCGCCCCTTCCGATCGCAGTTATATCGCTGCTGAGATGACGGCATTCCTGGTCTATTGGCTGAGCGCGCTCCGTTGTCCCGTTATGAATCGCCCCACGCCCCGTAGTTTGTGTGGGCCGGGATGGTATCCGGAACATTGGATGCACTATGCCGCTCGAGCCGGTTTTCGCGTCAGGCCCATGAACCGCTCCATCAAGTTAACGTCCATTGAGCATCCCTCCTGGCCGGCGCACTCCGAGCCGTTCACCGAGCTTACTGTGGTCGGCCAGGCTTGTTTCGGCAATGCCTCGCCGGATCTAGAGCCAAAGGCGCGCGCACTCGCCGCCGCGGCGAGCGTCGATCTGGTGAAATTCCGATTCGATGGCGAGTATTTTCTTCAAGCGGACTTATGTCCAACGCTCGATAACGAGCGCATGGAAGAGGCCGTGCTCACCCAGTTCGCCTGATATGGTCCTCCTCTGGGGAATCCCTTCCGATCCGCCTATGGCCGCGGTGGAGCGAATTCTCAAACGCGACAAAGTTCCGCACGCTTATCTCGATCAACGCGCTATCCTCGACACCGAATTGACTCTGAGCTGTGGCGGGACAATTGGCGGAACGCTGCGCGTAGCGGGCGATGAACTCCGGCTCGAAGATGTAAAGGCCGTCTATCCACGCCCCTACGATCTGGAACTGCTCAAGCCGATTGCCGATGCGGGGCCGCAGAGTCCCGAATTCCAGCACGCCAACGCGATCCAGCAGGCAATGTCCATCTGGCTTGACCTGACGCCGGCGCTGGTCTTGAATCGCCCGCGCGAAATGGCGCTCAATTATTCGAAGCCTTACCAATCCGCACTCATCGAAGCCGCCGGTTTCGCGATTCCGGAGACTCTGTTGACTACCAATGCCGCCGCCGTGAATGAGTTTCGCCAGGCCCACGGGGCAGTGATCTATAAATCGATCAGTTGCGTGCGCAGCATCGTCTCGCAATTGCGGCCTGAAGACGAGGTGCGCCTAGAAAATGTCTCCTGGTGCCCCACGCAGTTTCAGCAGCGAATTACCGGGCCGGAAGTCCGGGCGCACGTGATTGGCGACCAAGTTTTCTCGAGCGAAATCGTGTCGAAGGCGGACGATTACCGCTATGCGTCCCTGAGCGGCGATTCATTGGAGATTCGGCCCTACGATCTGCCGGCGGATTGCATCGCTAAGTGCCGCGCCGTGGCCGCTGCGATGGGCTTTCTCATCGCCGGCGTCGATCTGCGCCGTGAGAGCGGAACCTGGTACTGTTTTGAAGTGAATCCCTCGCCCGGATTTATGTATTACCAGGAGCAAACCGGGCAGCCGATCGATGAAGCCATCGCCCGGCTACTCGCCGCTGCCTGTCAGAATTCATAGACGTCGGCCGATCCGGCATTTAGATAAGGCCGGTCGAGCGACAATTTCTCCCGTTCGAACTCGTCCCGTAGATCGGACCATTGCTGGTTCTCCTCCGCGTGTCCCGCGAGATAACTTCCCGCGAGCGAACGCGCCACCAGCGCTGAGCGGTGCATGCCAAAGCTCAGGCCCGTTTGCGGATCTTCGGCCAGTGCCACGCCCGGCCGCAGCGTCTTCGTAAACAACGGGGTCGCAGCTTCCAGATTGCGGCTCTCGTCCAATTGCCCGCAAACCGGGCCGATGATATCCCGCGCGGCCGGCCAATATGCCAGGGGCACGTAGAGCACGGCGGCGTCGCGTCGCGCGATCGAAGTGTTGAGCAGCACTTTAAGCCGGAACGGGACCCGCAGATGGTTCAGTATGCCGGTCGCGATGCCCACGAGGGCAATTGCCCCGCTCGGGTTCACATTCCAATACAGGCGCAGCCACTTCGTGTCCGAAGGCGCCGGTAGTCCCAATGCCATATAGCATCCGGGTTGCGCCATGAAGGATTTCTTGGCGGCATTCGCCTCGGAAAGAGCGCTCATGAACGCAGGGACGGGTGCGGCAACGGTCACTCGCGTCATGCCGCAGAAGAAGTTCTTGTAGATCTCGGCTTGCAGCCAGGGAAGCAGATAATCCCGCAAGCCGCCGTATTCCCGTTCGCCGATTTGCACCGTATCCGGTGACGTGATACGGATGCCGCGCAGCATTTCAAGCGCCGTCGTCGTGCGCCTCGAATCCCCGGAGTGCCTCATCGGTTTTCGTGAGCAACAGACAAGCGAGACGCGCGGTGCGTTCGACCGGCTGCGTCCACGCGCCTGAAGCGGCAAACTGCTCATAGGCGGTTTGGATTAAGCGCGCTCCAGTAAAACGCGTCGCGCGACCGAACGAGCCGCGCGAGCTGTCTCCGTAGGCGGCCCAAAAACTCCGGAAGGTCGCCACAAGAGCGTCCCACGCTTCCGGTGTTGGCGCGGCGATCGATGCCCATTCGCTCCAGTAATATTGCATGACATTGGCGCAGTCCCAGGCCGCATCTCCCCGATCCGCCAGCTCCCAATCCACGAGTTTTGCATTGAACGGCCGGACGAGGATAAAATTCTCGGGCCTCGCGTCGCCATGGATCAATGTATTCTGCCGCCAGCTGCCGCGCAGCTCTTCGAGCGCATCCGCAACCTCACGCTGGGAATGAAAAATCGCGAGAAACCGCGACCTGGCGCTCGTACGCCATTGATCGTTAAGCGGCCGCAGAACCCACGGCAAGTCACCGGGAAAGGAGTCAAGCGGCGTGGCTTCCCGCAATCTGGCAAGCACGCGCCCGAGCTCCTCGGCGAGCCGCGTTTCAAATGGCCCCACTCGGCTGTGCGCCTCGGCCGCGTTTACGCCGTCAAGAAAGGCGATAACCAGAATCGAATATACGGAGTCGAAGTGGGCGCAATACGGCATGAGCCCTCGAAGGGTCGCGAGCGGACCCTCCCCTTCCGCTGCCTGATAGCATCGTGCCTCCCGCGCCAGGCTCGCCACCACCTCGGGAGTATCGTATTGGATTTGCTTGATGAGCCAACGTGCGCGGCCCTCGATCTCTACCGCCAGGTTGTGATTGCGCCGCGTAAGATCCCGGACGCGAAGGGGCACGCCGCGATCCACCGTTGCGAGGCCGCGCTCTCGTAAATAGCTCGCGGCCGTGTCCGCGGTCAAAAGCGGTAGCCGCATGCGCAGGCACCCAATCTATCACCTGGGCTGCGATGAAATAATCGAAGATTGAGGAAGCTTCCCCTCGTTGCCGCCATTGCGGCCTTCCTGCTGGCGGCAATTGGCCTGCTGGCAGCCCTTCAACACCCGGTCCTCACCGTCTTCTCGCTTGTCCCGCTATTCGCTGGCATCGGCATTTTGCGCAAACGGGTCTGGAGCGCATATGGCTTCGCCCTTTTCGAGCTGGCGCAACTGGCGGTTCTGCTGCTTACCTCGCGCACGGGCGCGATGCCCATTCCTCAATTCGCGTTCACCATCGGGCTCAATCTGGCGCTGGTGTTTTTGTTCCTCATGGCGGCGCGATCGCTTGCCGCGTCCGGAGCCGCTAGCGGTCTAATCTTTCCCTGGATCGCCGTCTGCTGCGTGTTTACGCTGCCTCTTTTCTTTGTTCGTGCATTCGTGATTCCAAGCGGCGGAATGGAAGACACGCTTCTGATTGGAGACCGCGTCCTGACTCGCGTTTTCCCGCAAATTCGGCCCGCGCGTGCGGATATCGTCTTCTTTCATTACCCGAGAGACCGGCGCCAGACGTTCGTGAAGCGCGTGATCGGCCTGCCCGGCGACCGCATCCGGATTGCGTCGGGAATCGTCTACCGCAACGGCGCCGCCCTTGCCGAACCGTATGCCACTCACAAATTTGCCTCGCTCAGCAGACATTCCGAAGATTTCCCCGGCGATGCCCTGCCGCCCGGCTTGCGAAATCACGTCCAAAATGGCGAGGTATTGGTTCCCGCCGGGAAATACTTCGTGCTGGGAGACAATCGCGAGAACTCTTTCGACAGCCGCCATTGGGGTTTTCTCGATCCCTCCGATATCATTGGCAAGCCCATTCTGATCTACGACTCTTCGGCGGGCGCTATACGCTGGCGGCGGTTATTCAAACTGTTCTAAAAGAGCAATGGCGCGTGCGCGACAATCGATACACAGCCTTCATCAAGATTGAACCGAGTTGGCCGTGTTTACGCCATGCCCAGTTTGCGAGAAGGAATCACCAAAACGTTCCGGCGCTTGAGCCGGCGCATTCCACCATCCTCCGCCTCTGGTTTCGATGAAACCTTGGTCGCGACCGATCCGCGCCAAGGCAAACAATATGGTTCCTACCGAATCCTGAGCCGTCTCGGGGCTGGAGGCATGGGGCATGTCTATCTTGCCCTAGATACCCGTCTGGGCCGCCACGCCGCCCTAAAATTTCTATCCTCCGAGCTCACCGCCGACCAGTCATCGTTCCTCCGTCTCGAGCAGGAGGCGCGTGCCGCCTCCAGCCTCAACCACCCCAACATCCTCACCATCTATGACATCGGCCAGGCTGACGGCGAATACTACATCGCTAGTGAATTCGTCGACGGAGTCACTTTGCGCGCGGCGCTGGACCGTCGGCTGGTGGAGCCCACGAACGCGATCGAAATTGCGATACAAATCGCTTCGGCGCTGATCTCGGCGCATGCCGCGGGCGTCGTCCATCGCGATCTCAAGCCCGGCAACATCATGCTGCGGCCCGATGGCTTCGTTAAGATCATCGACTTTGGATTGGCGAAATCCGACGCGGCGCATGCGACCGGTTCATTCTCAGAACCCGGCGGTATCGCCGGAAGCATTGACTACATGTCGCCCGAGCAAGCCCGCGGTGACGCCGTCGACAGCCGCACCGATCTGTGGAGTCTCGGCGTCGTCTTCTACGAAATGCTTGCCGGGAAGCTCCCGTTCTCGGGCGAAACCGACAGCCACGTCATCGTCGCTATCCTCGACCAACCGGTCCCGCCGGTTCCACAAAGCGTGTCGCTCCCGCGCGGAGCCGGTGCCGTCTTGGCCCGCGCTCTTACCAAAGATCGCAACAAGCGCTATCAATCCGCGCGCGAGCTGCTTGCCGATATTGAAGCTCTCCGGCAGCCATCGCGCCAGCCGCGCGACTGGAAAGAATTCGCCCCGCGGCAACCGATGCGTGCCTCTCGTTTGTGGCTGTCTGTGACCGCCGGCGCGGTGCTGCTTGCAGGGACTGTTACGTGGTGGCTTCTGCGCGGCCGCTCGGAACTGCTCAACCCCGCCTGGATCGAGTTCGGGCCTCCCGAGCAAGTCACCGCCTCCGGCAACGTTAAATTAGCGGCCATCTCTCCAGACGGCGCTTATCTCGCCTACACAACCCGCGATGGAGATCGCGAGACGCTTCGCATTCGCGATCTCGCCTCTAAACGCGAATCCAGCTTTTCGCCCTTCGAAGATCGTTCTTTCGGCCTCACCTTTTCCCCCGATAGCCGGTCTCTCTACTACGTCCTCAAGGACCAGCGCGAATGGGGACGTCTGTTCAGCGTCAGTCTTTCTTCTCCGATTCCGAAACTCGTGCTCGAAGACATCGATGGCGCTGTCACCTTTTCGCCTGACGGCAAACAATTCGCTTTCATGCGGCGCTCGGATCAAAAGCGCACCAGCCTCGAATCTATAGTCGTCGCCCAAGCCGCCGATACGGGCGATCAACGGGTCATCGTCGCCAAATCCAGTACTCTGGTCGACAGCTCACTCGCCTGGTCCCCCGGCGGGGACCGCATTGCCGCGGTGGTCTACAGTGTCGGGCTTCACAATGCACTGCAGCCCACGGTCTTCCTGTTTTCTCCGGACGGCGCTGTCCAGGGAAAGTTTTCCGACCCATCGCTCCGGAAACTGAATTGTCCCGTCTGGCTCAATCGTGGATCGCTCCTGGCATTGATGGGTCTTGCGCAAGGCGCTATCGATCCGCAGGCGCGCCTCTACCAGGTGTCGGTACCCACGGCTCACTTCCGGCCATTGTCCTCAACTGGAATTGTCCGAGATAGTGTCAGTGCCAGCCGCGCCGGCAATGCCCTTGCCGCCGTGCGGCTCACTCGCGCCTCTACGTTGTGGGTGGCGGGTACAAATCATCTGTCGGCGGTTTCCCAATATCCAACAGGTACCGACAGCCTCGAGTCGCTGACCTGGTCCGCTAACGGCGAAATCGTATTTCCGTCCGCCCGCACCTCGAGCGTCAATCTCTGGCGGGCAACCGCCTCCGGTTATAAGCCCCTCGCTTCCCCGGAAAATTGCGTCGAAGAGCAGCCCGCCTCCGTTTCACACAGCTCCCTGATCGTCTACTCTTCGAATTGCGCGACCGGCGGCGCCGACTTCAATCTGTGGCAGCTTGATACCAAAACGGGCCAGCGTCGCCAACTCACCAGCGGATCCAATATCGATCAGCAACCCTCAATCACCCCAGACGGTCGCTGGATCGTCTATACCTCCTGGCCTTCCAACGTCCCGTCTCTCTGGAAAATTCCCGTAGGAGGCGGAACCCCGGTATCGATCTCACATCCCCAGGCACGCAATCCGGCTGTCTCCCCTGACGGCCGCAGCATCGTCTGCCAGGTGCGCGAAAATTACGATGGCCGCTGGCGCGTTGCGGTCCTTTCGCTTTCCGATGGCGCCCTTCAACGCGAGTTCCCCCAGTTGCCGACCGACACTACGGTGCGCTGGAGTCCGGACGGCTCTTCGCTCGACTACATCGATGCAAAATCCGGGTTTTCCAATCTCTGGCGTCAACCGTTGAACGGTGGCCGTCCGCGTCAGCTCACCCGCTTCTCTTCGAAAGAGGAAATACAGGACTTTGCCTGGAGCTTAAACGGCGATAAACTTGCCTACATTCAGGGACACGCCGCAAGCGACGTGATCTTGTACCACCACAACTAGGAGATTACCCATATGTCCGGTCCCAACGGTCCCAATACGAGAAGAGCCACCGCGGCCAAACCGAAGAAATCGGCCCGCGCCAAAGACGCCAAAACCAAAACAGCCACGGCGGGTGGCGTCGTCAAAACCAAAGACGCGGCCGCAAACTGAGGCGCTCGTTACAATAAAGGGAGGTTAGCCACCTCCCATGTCATCTTCCCTCAACGAGGAGAGGCGGATTCGCCGCCAAGCCCTCGAAGACGCGCTTGCCACACGTGTTCTCGTGCTCGACGGAGCCATGGGAACCATGCTGCAGCAGCGTCAACTCACGGCCGCCGACTTCGGCGGAGCCGCCCTGGAAGGCTGCAATGAAAACCTCGTCCTCACGCGTCCCGACGTCATCGCCGACGTTCACCGCGCCTATTACGAAGCCGGGCTGCCGATATTGTCGAGACCAACAGCTTCGGCAGCACGCAGAATCGTTCTCGCCGAGTACGGCCTGGAATCGCAGGCCTACGAACTCAATCGGAGCCGCCCAAACTTGCCCGCCAAACCGCCGAAGAGTCTTCGAACGCCCGGCCGTCCGCGCTTTGTTGCGGGCTCCATGGGCCCCACCACCAAAGCCATCACCGTCACCGGCGGCGTTACGTTTCCGGAACTCGATCGCGAACTACTACGAACAGGCGAGGGGCTCTGGTCGATGGCGGCGCCGACATCCTGCTGCTTGAAACCTGCCAGGACACCCGCAACAGTCAAAGCAGGCCTGCTGGCGATTCAGCGTCTGGGCCGCGAATACGGATTGCCCGATTCCCACCATGGTCTCCGGCACCATCGAAGCCACCGGCACCATGCTCGCCGGCCAAACCGCCGACGCTTTCTACACCTCGCTCTCGCACGCGCCGCTGCTCTCGATCGGCCTGAACTGCGCCACCGGCCCGGAGTTCATGAACGATCACATTCGCTCGATTCATGAGCTCTCCACCACGCGCATCTCCTGCTATCCCAACGCTGGTCTGCCGGATGAAGAAGGCCAATACGCCGAAACGCCCGACTACGCTCGCTTCCCAGCTCGAGCGCTTCATCAATCACGGCTGGCTTAATATTGTGGGCGGCTGCTGCGGCACGCGCCCCGATCACATCCGCGCCATCGCGCAAATGGTCGAAGGCAAAACGCCGCGCGCGGCGAAGCAATCTAGCCATCGCACCTATTTCTCCGGTATCGAAGTTGTCGAAGCGGAAGACAGCACACGCCCCTTGATCGTCGGCGAGCGCACGAACGTGATCGGCTCCCGCCTTTTCAAGAACATGATCGCCGCCGAAAAGTGGGAAGAAGCCACCGAAATCGCCCGCTGGCAGATCCGCAACGGCGCGCACGTCGTCGACGTCTGCCTGCAATCGAGCGATCGCGACGAGATCGCCGATATCCCGCCTTTCTACGAAAAGCTCATTCGCAAGATCAAAGCGCCTGTCATGATCGACACCACCGACCCGAAATCGGTCGAGTTGTCGCTCACGTACTGCCAGGGCAAGAGCATCATCAATTCCGTCAATCTCGAAGACGGTGAAGAGAAATTCGAGCTCATCTGCCCGCTCGCCCGCCAATACGGCGCGGCGCTCGTGGTCGGCTGCATCGATGAAGATCCCGTGCAGGCGCAAGCTTTCACGCGCGAACGCAAATTGGCCGTCGCGCAGCGCTCTACGAGCATATTGACCAGCAAATACGGCATCCCGCCCGAGGACATCGTCATCGATCCGCTGGTCTTTCCCTGCGCTACCGGGGACGAAAACTATATCGGCGGCGCGGTCGAAACCATCGAATCAATCCGCCTCATCAAGCAGCAGATCCCGTACGTCAAAACCATCCTCGGCATCTCCAATATCTCCTTTGGTTTGCCCGCCGCCGCTCGCGAAGTCGTCAACTCCGTCTTCCTCTATTACTCCACCAAAGCCGGCCTCGACCTCGCCATCGTCAATGCGGAGAAATTGGAGCGTTTCGCCAGCATTCCCGAAGAAGAGCGCCGCCTGGCCGAGGCTCTCCTGTTCAACACCCCGCCCGTCGATGTGCCCGCCGATCATCCCAATGCATCCGTGCTCGAAAATGTTCCGGAGGATTGGCGTTTGCAATCGCGTGACCAAAAGATCGCGGTCAACCAATTTCACATTGCCGCCATCGCGGAGCACTTCCGTGGCGCGACCGGTCAGGCAGAAGAAAAAGACCGCCGATCTTCCCCTCGACGAACGCCTTGCAAACTACATCATCGAAGGCACCAAGGACGGTCTCGTGCCCGATCTCGAGCTCAAGCGTCAGGAAGGCGCGGCGCCGCTCGACATCATCAACGGCCCGCTCATGGCCGGCATGTCCGAAGTGGGCCGCCTGTTCAACAACAACGAGCTGATCGTCGCCGAAGTGCTGCAGTCCGCCGAAGCCATGAAGGCCGCCGTCAGCCATCTCGAGCAGTTCATGGAGAAGGCCGATTCCGCCGCCCGCGGCAAAATCGTGCTCGCCACCGTCAAGGGCGATGTCCACGACATCGGCAAGAACCTGGTCGACATCATTCTCAGTAATAACGGTTACACCGTCGTCAATCTCGGCATCAAAGTTCCACCCGAAGAACTCATCAAAGCGTTTCAAAAGCACAACCCCGACGCCATCGGCCTCTCCGGGCTGCTCGTCAAAAGCACGCAGCAGATGGTCACGACCGCCGGCGATCTCAAAGAAGCCGGCATTAACGTTCCGCTGCTGGTTGGGGGCGCGGCATTATCCGAAAAGTTCACCAAAAACAAAATCGCGCCGAACTACGAAGCTCCAACGCTCTACGCCAAAGACGCTATGACCGGTCTGCGGCTGATGAACGAGATCATGGATCCGGAGCTGCGCGAGACCGTTCTTTCGAGCCACATTTTCCGCGACGCGCCGCCCGAAGCTGCGCCCGCCGAGCCGGCCATCGTACCCTCCGGCGAGCAGCGCAGCCCCAAAGTGCGCACGGATATTCCGATTCCGCCGGCGCCCTATCTCGATCGCCGCGTCCGCGCCGTCCCGCATCTCACCGAAGTCTGGAGCTACATCAATCCGTTCATGCTGTACGGCCGCCACCTCGGTTTCAAAGGCAATTTCGAAAAATTGCTCGCCGCGCGCGACCCGAAAGCTCTCGAGCTGTTCCACAATATGGAAGAAGTCAAGCACGCCGCGGCCGAATTCATGCAGCCCCGCGCGGTCTGGCAATTTTTTGAAGTCGAGCGGGAAGGGAACTCGCTCCACCTGTTTTCCCCCGGCGCGGCCTCGCCTGTCGAAAGCTTTCACTTCGGCCGTCAGGCGAAATCCGACGGCCTCTGTCTGAGCGACTATGCCCTCGATCCGGATGACGGCCGCCGCGATCACATTGTTCTGTTTGCCGTCACGGCGGGCGAAGGCGTCGTCCCGCACTCGGAAGAAGCCAAGGCCCGCGGTGAATTTTTCAAAGCGCACGCCTTACAAGCCCTCGGCATCGAGACCGCCGAGGCCACCGCCGAGTGGCTCCATCGCCGCATCCGTGAAGATTGGGGCTTTCCCGATCCGCCTACGCTCACCATGCAGGAGCGCTTCACTTCTCGCTACCGCGGCAAACGCTACAGCTTTGGCTATCCGGCGTGCCCGAATCTCGAAGATCAAGCCAAGCTCTGGCAGCTCCTTCGTCCGGAAGAGATCGGCATTCAACTCACGGAAGGCTTCATGATGGAACCCGAAGCCAGTGTCTCCGCCCTCGTCTTCCATCACCCCGACTGCGCCTACTTCACCGCCGCAGGCGCCGAAGAAAACGAATCCGCCGCCTAGCTGATCGGCCGTAAGCCCTGCGGCAAGTATAAAGCCGCGCGGCAAGTACAATGGCTCCAATTTAGATGGATTGTCAACTCAAAGGTAAGTTCTGCTTCGTAACTGCCGGCGCAAACGGAATTGGCGCGGCGATCGCCGACGCCCTGACCGGCGAAGGAGCCAGCGTGATCGTGGCGGATCAGGATGCAGCCGCCCTCGACAATAGACGGAATGCGTGGCACGGAACGTTCGCCGCCGACCTCAGTACTGCCACCGGAATCGAAGAGTCTATCCAGTACGTTCTTCGAACTTTCGGAAGAGCGCCAGATATTCTCGTGAACAATCTGGGCGTTGCGGATCCATTGCCATTCGAACAAATTTCAGACGAGCAGTGGCTCCGTTCCATGAACATCAATCTTCTCGGATGCATACGAACATGCCGTGCGCTGCTCCCCGCTATGGCAGAGCTAGGCTCCGCTGCGGTCGTCAACATCGGCTCCGATCTTGGCAGGCAACCCGAGCCAGTGCCGATCGACTATGGACTCTTTAAAATCGGCGTTCTTCACCTCACCAAGGCTCTGGCGAAAGCGTACGCTCCGAAAGTGCGCGTCAATGCAGTCTCACCCGGGCCAGTATGGACCGGCCTGTTCTCACGGCCCGGCGGGATTGCCGATCAGATCGCCGCACAATTTGGGCTGGACCGTGAGGGCGCCGTGAAGAAATTTCTTGAAGATCGTTATATGCCGCTCGGATTCGGCACCCCCAGCGACGTCGCGAACGCAGTCGTATTCTTGGCGTGTCCTTTAGCGAAGTTCATAACGGGAGCCAACCTGGATCTCGGTGGTACGTTGCGGGCGGCCTTTTGAGGTCCCGCTATGCAACCACGTAGGGCTTTCGATAGTCGCGCGTCAGCATCTTGTCGGCCTCGGGATCGTGGGCGAAGCGCGGTCCCGGAGTGAGCGTGAGTTTGCGTCCCAGGCGATAACTGATATTGGCCAAATGGCAAAGCGCCGCGCTCGGGTAGGCGTTCGCGATCTCATCGTGCAGTTCTTTATAATTACGCGACCGGCATGCGGCTAGAAAATTTTGCATGTGAAGCGCCGTGGCGTCGTTTCCCGGGCCTCTCTCCGGGCGCTCGTCGGCCACTAACTCATTGCTCTCGCCTTTGAAAGCCTGAAAGCCCTGGTCGCTCATGGCCGCCCAACCCTCGGTGCCGTAGAACAGGTTGCCCACCATGACGTTCAACGGTGCGCCTTTGCTCGGAACCGTGGCCACGGGAGAGGCCGAAGGGGCTGTTGCTCCTTCTGACGGAGCCCGCACGGAACGCTTCACGGCAGCGCCTTCGGCTCCCGTCAACAGGCCACGAACCTCGAAAACCAGTTCTTTGGGCCCGTAATTGTAGCTCGCCAATAGCGTATTGGGGGTTTCCTGGTCGTCTTGGTACGCGTACTTTCCGCCTTGCGCATAGGCCGTCTGGGGAAATTGAGGATCGCTCAGGCCCCATCGCGCGATACCCATTTCATGCACTCCCTGATTGCCAATATCGCCGTTACCTGTGTCCCAAAACCAGTGCCAATTGTATTTGAATCGCAGTTCATTGAACGGGCGCATGGGCGCGGGCCCGCGGAATAAATCCCAGTTCACACCGGCCGGCGTCGGGCTGTCGGGTTTGTGTCCAATCGACGCGCGCCGCTTGAAACACAGTCCCTTGGACAAATAGACATCCCCGATCAAGCCGCCATGAATGGCGTCCATTGCCCGCATCTTGAAAGGCGTGCTCCGATGCTGCGATCCAATCTGCAGCATGCGCCCCGTTTGGCGCGCCACCTCCAACATTTTTTGGCCTTCGTAGATGTTGTAGCAGGCGGGCTTCTCGCCATAGACATCTTTCCCCGCCCGCATTGCCCAGATCGCCGCCAGCGCGTGCCAGTGGTTAGGCGTCGCAATCGAAACGGCCTGGACTTCCGGGTCGGCGAAGGCTTGCCGCATGTCTTCGAATTCTTTTGCCTTTTCGCCGGTGTTCTTTAGCAGAGTTGCCTGGGCACGTTCGCGGGATGCCTGGTCGATATCGCAGAGACCGACGACGCGAGCCTCCGGCAAGTTCGAATAGATTTTCAGATGGCTGGAGCCGCGGCCCCCAAGCCCCACGATAGCGACGTTCACCCGATCATTCGCTCCCCAGATTCGCGTAGCTGCTGCCGCCGTCGCGGCTCCCAAAAAAAAACGCCTGGACGTTCGATTTGTCATAATCTGCCGATCTCCTCCACCGCGTTTGATTCTATCAACGCCCGGCGGCGTTGCCTGGCGAACTCACTCCTCGCCGTCTCCTTGCCGACCCCCGCGCCAAATGACCCGGCCTCTTCCGGCAGTGAAGCTCCGTTGCGCCACCACCGCTGTGGGAATAAGTAAGACTATCGCCACTTATGGTTCGGTATTACGCAAACTGCCAGTACACTAATTTCCAGTTTATACATGGTAATCTTGCCATGAATTAGTAAGAAATTAGACAATATGAGATTTAATGCAATCAATTTAGTCACCGCAGCACTGCTGCTAGTTACCCCGTCGTTCGCGACCACCTACTGGGGTGGGTTTGAGGACACAGTTGGATCGAGCGCCGACTACGATTACAACGACTTAGTCTTTTCGATCAGCGGAAATGGCCTGACCCTGAATACCACCACCGGTGTATGGTTAAACAAGTCATCGGCTGGTGTCCTGAATACAGGGTTCGGAGCGCATGGCTTGGCCGGAACTCCATTTTGGAACAACACCTCCTTAGACTCCGCTGGAGGCGATAGCGTGGGCTCTTGCGTTTATGGTGGAGGAGTGTGCAATGGTGGCGTCGGTTTAGCTCCTGGCGATCAGTATCTTGCCACAGCGACCGGCCATTCTGTAAATGACGTGTATTTCTCGGTAAATGGAAACGTAACGGAGCAAGTGACGCTCTCGATTTCCGCCGATACAAATACTCTGGGTTGGAAACTTAAATCTGGCGGCCCCGTTAATCCATTCGGAAGCGGCGTACAAGGTCCGGTGAACTTCACCCCGGGCGGCGATTTCATCCTGGTAGGTCTCGTAAGCGGTGGTCCGACGTTCACGTCTAATTCGGCGGCCAGCGATGGCGTTTCTCATTTCGCCTTTTTCGGACCGTCGGCTGCCACGCCCGAGCCGGCGAGCATCGCTTTGCTGGGCTTTGCTCTACTCGGCGGCGGCTTGGCCTTCCGCAAGAAGGTGATTCAGTCCTAGAACCGAATGGCCAATGCAAGAGGGCACACGTCTCACCGTCTGCCCTCTTGCGCTTTACTTTTTGGCCGTCTCTTTCCGGATAAACGCGGTTTCCTGAGGCCGGTACGGCTCCCCGTCCAGCTTGAAAATATCGTGGAACCAGACCGCCGGCTCCCGATCGACATACGGATGCTGCCAGGAATCCCACGGAAGGAATGTTTGTGATTTGCCTGCCACAAACCCCCAATTAATAGCCGCCACCTTCGCCTTCTTTGCAATCGGCAGAATGCGTTCAAACGTGCTGCCCTGCGGGCGCGCCATGTATTCGGTGCATAGAATCGGCCGCTTGTAGTGCTTCAGCCACCGCACTTCCTGCGCAAACTTCGCCGGCGGCTCGTAGCTGTGGAACGAAATTACGTCCGAAAGCTCGAGTTGCTCCTTGGCCATCGGTGAAAGCTTCCCCGGCGCGCTCGGATCTTCATGCCAGATCCCGCTCGTCAGCGGCTGCTTCGGATTCGTGCTGCGCGCCCAGGCAAATGCCCGCGGCAAAAGCGCGAGTACGATCTCTTTCTTGTTCTTCGGTTCCAGCTTCCCGTAGCTCGAACCGTTCCCATTGTCCGGCTCATTCCACATATCCCAGGCAAGCACCCGGTCATCCTGCCCGAACGCTCCCACCACGCCTTCGACGTAGGATTCTAACCGCGGATACTGCGCTTCATCGCTGAGCGCTGCCGCTCCCGGACTCTGCACCCATCCGGAATTGTGTACGCCCGGCCTCGGCGCGCGCTGCGGTCCCAAATGCGGTTGCGGATCCCAAACTGAATCGAACAACACAAACATCGGCTTGATTTTGTGCTTCTCGCAAATATCCAGAAACGTGCCGATACGCTTTTTGAATCCTTCGCTATCTTCCTTCCATGGCAAATCGTCCAGGAAAACGCGCATGGTATTCATCCCGAGCCCTTGCGCCCATCCCAGTTCCTTATCGATCTCCGCTGCGTCGAATGTTTTCGCCTGCCACATTTCGAGCTCGTTGATCGCCGTGGCCGGCAAATAGTTGCTGCCCACTGGCCAAGGCTGCTTCGCATACCACGAGTTGGCCGCCTTTGCCGTCCATCGGGCCGGCTGACCACATAAGGCGCCGGCAAACAATAGCAAGTACAAAATCTTCATGTATTCGTCATGATTCTATCCTCACTGCGCTAGTGTGAACTTCACAATGATGTCGGTGATCACCTCGACCGGTTCTCCGTTCAGCAGCGTAGGCCGGTATCTCCATTGCAAAATAGCTTCCCGCGCCGCATTCACTAACAAGGGATGCCCGCGCACTAACTGTAAATTCTCGATCGCGCCTTCCTTGCTGATAATCGCTGTAAACTCGACCGTGCCTTCGACGTGCGTGGTCCTCGCGAGCGGCGGATACAGTGGCTGCACTCGATGAGTCAAGTTCGCCTCGGAAACGCCTCCGCCGATCCGAACCGGGCGGCCCGCGGCTTTCGTATGGATGGCCGGCGCTGTGCTGGGAACGTTGCTCATCACAATCCCCTCGCGCGGATCTATTCCCGTCGTTTCCAACCCGCTCATATCCGGCGGCGCAGCGGTTATCGGTTCTACGTGAGTCGCCGGAAGCGGATGAATTGCAAATGCAGGCAAACTGAAAATGCGCGTCACTTGCGCCCTGGCTGGAGTCTTCATGAGTACCCGTGGCGGGGGTGGCGGGACTGGCGGTGGCGCCGGGGCCGCCAATACGGAACGCAGGGATACACCCGGCAGCACCTGCGTATAGAGCAGCGGAAGCAATAACAAAACCGCCAACACAAGTACTTGGGTGAACAACGATAGTGCCAGCGCGTAAGGTGGCGTCTTCCTTTTGATCTCGACAAATGTCTGCTCAAACATACTCGCCTTCTTACTAACTTCAGACACCACTCACTTACTGCATGTTCCGGCCCTGTACACTACTTTTGTGACCTCTCTTCTCCACCGCCGCGATTTCCTCGCTTCGTCGGTTGCTCTGGCTGCTTCCCTAAAGGCCGCCGCACCTACAGCCAATTTCCCGCGCGATCCCCGCCACCGCCTATCGGTCTCGACTTATCCGTTCCGCTCCGTCATTGCCACGCCCGGCCGCCGCGCAGCCGCCGCCAATGCCAAACCTGGCATGTCCCTCGCGCAGTTCGCAGCCACGATCGTCGATACCTTTCACGTTTACGGCGTCGAACCCTGGAGCCGGCATTTTGAATCCATTGAGCCCGCCTACCTCGGCGAGCTGAAGAGCGCTTTCGACAAAGCCGGTGTGCGCGTCGTAAACATACCTTGTGATGTGCGTGTCACTTTGTGCGGCTCGGCCGAGGACCGGAATACTTCACTGGCAACCTGGCGGAAGTGGGTCGATGCCGCGCTGGTGATTGGTTCGCCGAGCATTCGCGTGCATGTCCCCAAAGGCCAAAGCCCGGACGATATCTCCTGTGCCGTCGATGCTCTCAAAGCGATTGCCGGCTATGGAGCCGAAAAGAATGTCGTGATTAATCTTGAAAACGATAACCCGGGCAGTGAAGACCCGGCCCGCGTCCTCAAGGTAATTGAAACCGTCAATAGCCCCTATCTACGCTCACTTCCCGATTTCTGCAACTCCATGCAGATCCACGATGATCTGGCATACAACGCCCGTTCTCTCGCTGCGTTGTTCCCGCATGCCTTCAACATCAGTCACGTGAAGGACGTCGAAATCGTGGAGGGAAAATCGCTCCGCGTCGATGTAGACGCGATATTCGCCATCGCCAAAAAAGCCGGCTACCGCGGCTACTTCTCTATGGAAACCGAAGGCTCCCTAGATCCGTACGAGGGCAGCAAGCTACTGATCGCCGCCGCGGTCAAGAACCTTTCTTGACCACAATTCAGCTCGGACTCTAGCGCGACTCGATGTAATCAATCAAAGTCTTAATCTGCGCATCGTTCAATTTCTTCCCGAACGCCGGCATTAACGCGCCTCCGAACTTCACGCGCACAACGACGTATTGCCGGCTAGGTTTGCCATGGCTCAGGGGCAGTTTCTCATGCTTGAACAGGTGGTAAAGGCTGGGGCCCAGTTTTGGAGAATGCACTTTGCCGAGATCGATGTCGTGGCAAACGGCGCAGTTCTCGCGAAATAAATCACGGCCTTCGATCAATTTCGATTTCTCCCAGGGCGGAGGTCCGCTGACGAATAGAAGCAGAAAGACCCATATGAGGCTCATAGCTTCTCGACTCCGGTTGCTCCGGCCTGTTGAAGTTGCCGCTCCGCGCTGTCCTCTTGTCCCTCGCCGTAGCGTACGCGAAGGCAGATGATGCCCGGTTCCACTTCCGGCACGGGCGCCGGGCTTCGTCGCCGGACCAGCCCGCTCTCCCAAAGAAACCAACCGAACGAGCTCAGAATCGCGCCAAGCATCGTCAACTCATAGAACACCACGCCCGTCGACCAGAAGGAGAACAACGGCATGCCGCCCGTCACCAGCGGATAGTTGTATTGCGTGTAACGCACGAACAAAATCGTGAGCAAACAGAAAGTCAGCGCGCTCGCCACCACCACCCGCGACATGCGCGACGGCCGGTCCAGCACGCCGTCCGCGAATTCTATCGGTTCATTTGAAAACACATCGAGCGCATCGGGACCGAACCCGTTCGCCTTCAGGTCCAGGATCGCGCGCGCCGCCGTCTCTTTTTCTCGAAACTCAGCTTTCAGGTACACGGTCGTGTGACTTGAACTCCCATATGGAAATAATCGGGAACAATTTCGCGAAACTCAGATATAAAACCACCATCGTTGCGAACGTCGCGACAGTGATCGAGATTTCGACCCAAGTCGGTGCATACGAGCCCCATGCCGCCGCCAACCGCGGCCTGCTCAGCGTCGGCACAATAATGATGTAGCGCTCGAGCCACATGCCGATCAGCACTGTAATGGAGGCGATCAACGAGGTTTTGATCGAGCGCAGCGTCTTGATGCCCAGCAGCACGAAAGGCACAACAAAATTGCAGACCACCATGGTCCAGAAATAAGGAGCGAACGTACCGCGGGCCCGCGCGCCGAACACCATCATTTCCTTGGGTTCATTTCCGTACCAGACGGTTAGGTTCTCCGACACGGTAAAGTACGTCCACAGCAGGCTCATCAAAAGCAGCAGCTTTGCCAAATTGTTGAAGTGGTGCGGCGTCAAGTATTTTTCAAGCCGCATCGTCTTGCGAATCACCGCCATCGCCACGATCAGTGCGGCAATGCCGCTAAAAATAGCGCCGGCCACGAAGTAAGGGCCGAAAATCGTGCTGTGCCACATCGGCGCAATCGCCATCGAAAAATCCCACGCCACAACTGTATGCACCGATACCGCCACCGCCAGAATGATACCTGCCATCAGTTTCATCGCCCGTTCGAGCGCGTGCCACTCGCGATCGCTGCCCGTCCAACCGAGCGCCAGCCGGCGATACAGCCACCGCCGCCATCCCGTCGAGTGCCGCGCCAATTGCGCCACATCCGGTATGAGCGGTAAAAAAAGGAAAATGCTGCTGCCGATCAAATACGTCGAGATCGCCGTCAGATCCCACATTAGCGGCGAGCGAAAGTTCGGCCACAACAGCCGCGAATTGGGGTAGGGAATCAGCCAATAGAAGATCCAAGCGCGGCCCAGGTGAACAATCGGAAACATCCCGCCGATCATCAGCGCAAATACCGTAATCGCTTCCGCCGCGCGCGTCACGGGTTTACGCCATTCCGCCTCCGTCAATCGCAGAATCGCGGAGATCAACGTGCCAGCGTGTGAGATCCCGATCCAGAAAACGAAATTGACGAGATAGAAACCCCAGAACACCGGCCTGCGAATGCCCGCCACTCCAATGCCGCGATTTAGTTGATAACCCCACGCAGTCAAGCCCCATAGCGTCATGAGGCTCAACGGCAGCAGCACTGCCAGATAACGCCAGCTCACTCCCTGCAGCGGCCGCCAAAGATCGCGGCGTGTGTCTAGGGCCGGGTTGTCAACTGGGTCGTCCACGCTACTTGGCTCTCTCCAGATAAAACACCTTCGGCTTCGTCCCCAGTTCTTCGAGAAGCTGCGTCGAGCGTCCGCTTCCAGCGAGCCGCGACACATTGCTCTCCGAATCGTTCAAATCTCCGAAAACCATCGCTTCCGCCGGACACGATTGCACGCAAGCAGGCTGGATAACGTTAGTGCCATCCTCTTCCGCGCGCTTGATTCGCTGAATGCAGAACGTGCACTTCTCCATCACCCCGCCTTCGCGAATCGATACATCCGGATTGTGCTGCAACTGCAATGGCTCCGGCCACTCCGGATCGAACCAATTGAAGAAACGCACCGAATACGGGCAATTGTTCGCGCAGTACCGCGTACCAACGCAGCGGTTGTACACCTGCACGTTCAGACCTTCGGGATTCTTATACGTTGCGTACACCGGACACACCGGTTCGCACGGGGCTTCGTCGCACTGCTGGCACAGCACCGGCCGGTACTTCACGCGCACATCCGGAAATTCGCCCTCGTAATAGCGATCCACGCGAATCCAATGCACGGCCCTGCCCTTAGCCGCTTGCTCGGGATTGGAAACAGGCAGATTGTTCTCGGCATGGCACGCCGCTACACACGCCTGGCACCCGGTACAGCGGTCCAGATCGATCGCCATTCCCCAACGATGCTCGCTCACCTTTGCCCCCAAGGTCCTTGTTCTTTGTCCTGCGGTGAAAATTGAATCAAGTCTGCCGGTTTGCGCTCGAGCTTCGCCAGTCGCACGCGCGTCGCACCGAACGCGAGCGCGTTAGTAGAGGGCTCCCAAACCGGCTGTACAATCGCAAGTGGATTCGCTCCCCGGCCCGATGCGTACCGCCCGTAGTGCGTGTGTCCGTCGCCGATTGCCATGCTCACCACTCCCGGAAGCGCGGCCGGATGCACATATGCCGGCGCTTCCAGGTGGCCGCTCTCCGATTCCACCCGCAGCCAGTCGCCGTTGCCCACCTTGAGTTTGTCGGCCGTTTTCGGATCGATTTCAACCGGCAGTCCCCACATCGCGCTCGACACCGGATCGGGCAGTTCCTGCATCCAGGGCAAATTGGCCCCGCGCCCGTCGTGAAACTGCAGCGATAAGTAAGGTTGAAACTGCAGCGGAAACTCTTCCGACTTTCCGGAGAAAACAGGATCGCTCCACTTGACTTCGGTGGCACTGACTTTTTGCTCGCCGCCGTTCTCTTTCCAATAACCTCCGCGCCGCACGACGTCTTCCCACGTCTCCTCCGGAGGCAGCAACGGCGTCACATAGTCCTTCACGCTTACCGGCTCGAACGTCACTCCCAGCCGGCCCAGCGTCTGGGCGATCGGCCTCGTGTCGTATAACGGCCGGACAAAAGGTTCGGCCACCGTCACGCCTGCCAAGCCAAGCGGCAGCACGGCAGCCTCCGATTCGAGCGCATGGTGATCCGGCAGCAGCACGTCCGCATATGCCGCCGTATCGTCGAGGAACGGCCCAAAACTCACAATGAAATCGAGCTCCGATAATTGCTGCCGTAAACCGTAAACCGGATTTTCGCCGTCGACCAGTAAAACCTTCGCGTTCCGGATCGCTTCGATTACATTGCCGGTTGGAGCGTGTCTCTCCGGTTCCGGCTGCGGCGGCAAAACGCGGCCACCCAGCAGAGCATTCAAATAATGACCGGCTACCAACGCTTCGAGCGAATTCGTATGGACAATCGAGGCCCCCGCGATCACCAGCGGCGCCTCCGATTTACCCAGCTCGTCGGCAACGCGCCGTAAGCGTCTCTCTTCGATCCCGCATGTCCGAATCAAGCTGGCGAGGTCAACCGAACGGATCGACTGCGCAACGGCATTCGGCAGCCGGTCCGCCGGTTTCTGCTCGAGCAAGATGCGTAACAACGCAACGATAAAGTGCGGCTCGGAACCGGGTCGAACGGGCAGCCATTCATCGGCGCTCGCCGCCGTAATCGACATCCTCGATTCGGCCTGCACCAGATGCCCGCGCACGTTCTCTCGACCCTGCCGGAATGCGCCAAACTGCCGGGCGTAATAAACCGGAGACGCCCAACCGCCGAGAAAATCCGCGCCCACTCCCAGCACATAGTGCGCGTGCGCCAGATCGTAAACCGGCATGCCCTTCCAGCCAAAAACCAGCTCGGCCGCTTTCCTCTCGAGCGCGAAATTCCCGATGCCGCAATTGCGCGCGGCCGGCGCACCGAGCGCATCCAGGAAACGTTGAATGGCAAGCGCGCGCGTGCCATGCGGCGCACTTGTCAGAAACAGAATCTTGTCGGCCGGATACGCCTTCAATTTCCCGGCCACACTTTTCAGCGCTTCGTCCCAGGAAACAGCGCTGAATTTGGCTTCGCCGCGCGCGCCCGTGCGCCGCATCGGTCCGCGTACGCGATCCGGATTGTAAATCGATTGCAAAGCGGCATGTCCACGCGCGCACAGCCTTCCCCCGCTCACCGGATCGAGCGGGTTCCCCTCGATCTTCTTGATCGAAGCGATACGCTCCCGGAATTTCCCACCTTGCCGTTCGATCACGCGCTCGCCCGCCATTACGCGCACGATCGTGCTGCATCCCGCGCTGCATTCACCGCAAATCGCCGGATGCCATTGCTCCTCGCCCAGGATCACGCCGTTTTCCGGTACCAGCAGCGGGATCAGCGGCTTCTTATCGCCGCATGCGCTCGTCGCCACTGCTCCGGACACCGTCGATACGATTTTGAAAAAGTTTCGGCGATCCATAATTTCAGTAATGGCACGTGGCGCAGTCTTCCGGCGCCTTCCTCTGGCGATGGCATGTCAGGCAGGTGCCCATGTTATGAGTCACCGTGCGTTCCGCCACGGTGGATTTCGTCAAATCGCCGTGGCACGTAGCGCACGGAACATTGGCGCGAGCATGCGGCGCGTGCTGAAATTTGACGTGCGCCGTGGCTGAAAATCCATACACCCGGACCCATGGAATCTCGACGCCCTTGTTCGCGTACTCGATGACCTTCTTCACTTCCGGCTTCTCCCGCGCCAGCTTGGCGTGACACAACATGCATTTGGTGACCGAAGGAATGCCCGCCGCGGCGCGGATATCGGCGCCCGTATGGCAATCGATACAACTCATGCCGAGCTGAACGTGCGTCTTATGCGGAAACGCGATCGGTTGGCTCGCGGCGTACGCCATCACCCCAAACCCCAACAGCCATATGCTATTCCACACGAATCGAGACTTGGTCACTGGCGGTCATGGAACTTTGTCTAACTTATCATGCGGCTATGACTCCACGCCCGGCCACTCCCGCCGATGCCGGCGCAATAGCCGCCATCTACAACCAAGGCATAGAAGACCGCATCGCGACTTTCGAGACGCGTTTGCGGACCTCCGCCGATATTGATGCGTGGTTCGACGGCCGATATCCGGTCGTGGTCGTGGAAGAAAACCGCGAAGTGCTCGCCTTTGCGGCGGCATCGAGTTATCGCCCGCGCGCCTGTTATTCCGGCATCGCGGAGGTCTCCATCTATGTGGCACGCGGTCACCGGCGGCGCGGGGCCGGACGGCTCGCCTTGAAGGAACTGATGCGCGCGGCCGAGTGTGCGGGCTTTTGGAAACTGCTGTCGCGGGTGTTTACAGACAATACTGCAAGCCGCGCTTTGATGCGTTCGCTCGGCTTCCGCGAAGTCGGTATTTATGAGAAACACGCATACCTGGATGGCGTTTGGCGCGACGTAGTGATTGTCGAGCATCTAATACCGGCCAATCTTCACGGCGAGTTATAGAACACGACGACCTTATAGCTAGCCGTTGCGGATTGCGGGCTGGCGCAACCACCTTGCGCATAGATTTCGCCGCTGAATTTGCCCGTCTCCATGTCGAATCGGACATTGCGCGGACTTACGTCGCCCATCTTGGCGACTGGCTGCAACTCAATTCCGGGAACGATGCCGGCGTGGGACATGGCAAGGCGGTGCGCATCGGGAATGAGTATTTCGAATGGCGTGGCCTTCTGTTGGCATGCTGCTGCCGCACTCGAAACCGTCGTGAGCACGCGGGAATTTGCTGGCGGGGCTATGGCCGACGTCACGGGAGGAGGAGCCGAGGCGGTGGCGGGACGGGGAGCGGAGGCATTCCTTTGCATCAGAAAAATTCCGCTGATGCCGATCAAACACACGGCCGCCGCCACGACTTTCAGGCCGGGGCTGGCGAGTGAGCTTCGTTTACGCGGAGACAGCGGTGTCGGCAGGCTGGCGCGTGCAGGCGCTGGCGGCGCTGCGGATGTTTTGTGGAGCGTGTCATTCGGCGGTACAACCGCCAGCGGCATTTGCACCACCTGCAGGGCGGGATTAGCCGCCGCCTCTTCCGCCTCGGCAACGCAATTGGTCCGCAGCCGCCGATAGCCGCGCTGCGCGTCTTGCCAGTGTAGTTCGATGACCACTGTAAGTTTCCCGATGCGGACCGGCGTTAGCAGAAACGGACAAATTTCGCTGTCTCCGTCCACGGGAACAAATAGATTCTTGCGCTGCTGAGGCGGCGAGAAATCCGGCGATGTCAGTTCGATCGTCACTTTGAGCGATTCGGGCCGGCCTGCCGGACCGAGCGGAAAAGTGATATCGAACGGCCGGGACCGAACGTCTTCCGGGCGCGCCTCGGCCTCGTCGTCGGCCTGCAGGACGCCGGCGAGGCCGGCCGAATCCGGCATGCGTATTAGAACCATGAGTTCGGTGGCCCGATCCTTGACGATATGTCCCGGCATGGCGGCATCCACCACGCGCGGCTTAGGGATGGCTTGGTCCTCTAGCTGTGTCGCCGCGGGCGATTCCTGAACGGGCCGCTGAAAACGAACTGCGATCTCGTGCAGCGAGCTGGCGATTTCCGCGAAAGCCTGATCGCGATTTGGCCAAAGCGTAACCGCCCTGGCGTCACGCGGCAGCGCCTGAAGATGGGCGAACGGCGCGCCAGACCAGTCGACCGGGCGAAGAATAATTGGAACGACAATGGCGTGTTCGCGGGCGTGCCGCTCGAGCGCCACCTTCATTTCGATGCCATAGCAGTATTCGGATGCCAGGAAATCCGGGCTGACTAGCAGCAGAATGATCTGCGCGGAGCGGATGTGCGCGTCGATTTCATGGCTCCATTCCTCACCGGCGCCGATCTTGCGATCGTGCCAGGCGACGATGAGCCCGCTGCGCGCCAGTAGCGCGAGATGTGTCTCGAGTTCGTTGCGCAGTTCTTCGTCCTTATGCGAGTACGAATAAAAGACTTCGAGCGGCATTCCCAGATGTTATATGCTAACCCCTAAAATGCCTATGAAACTACTGGCGGGACTGCTGGCGATCTCCTCCCTACTGCCGGCTGCCGAATTGTCTACCCGAAAAATCTTGAATCTGGCGACCATCAAAACAATGGTGGCCGCTGCTGAAGCCGAAACGCAAAAGCGCGGCGTGCAGGTCACCATCTGCATTGTGGACGATAGCGGCAACCTCCTGTTCCTCGAAAAAGAAGACGGAGCGAGCTTCAATACGGTTCTGTTCGCGCAAAAGAAGGCGCGGCATTCCGCATTCTTCAAAACGCCGTCGAAAACCGCCGCCGATTCTCTGAAGAACGGGAACCTGGTCATCCTGGTCCAACCCAATGCCTTTCCGAATCAAGGTGGGCTTCCTATCAAAGCGGATGGGCAAATTCTGGGCGGCATCGGAGTGAGCGGGTCGGCGTCCGAGGTCGACGAGGCGATAGGGCAAGCGGCGCTGGACGCCGCGTTCGGCAAAGCAACCCAATGACCCCGGCGGAACGCGAAGCACTCGATACGTCCGGTTACGTAGTGCTCGAACGCTTTCTCAACCAGGACCTGCTAGAGGAAGTGCGCGCTCGCGTGGAAGAATTGCACGAGCAGGAAGGCGAGAACGCGGGTGCGGAGTTCCGGAAAGAAGCCGGATCGCGGCGGCTCGCGAATCTGGTAGACAAGGGGAAGATTTTCGAGCGGTTGATCGCGATGCCGGAAATATTAGAGCGCGTCGGCTATGTGCTCGGAAACAATTTTAAGCTGAGCAGCTTTAACGCCCGCTCGGCCGACCCGCACTCGAACGAGCCTCAGCCGCTGCACTGTGACGCCGGGGCGCTTCCTGACGAGCACGGCTACTGGGTATGCAACACCATTTGGCTGCTGGACGAATTCACTTCCGAGAATGGCGCAACACGGGTGATCCCAGGTTCGCAGAAATGGCGGCAGTTGCCGCAAGAGGCGCTCGCCGACCCGCTCGCGTCCCATCCCGAAGAAAAATTGCTGTTGGCCCCAGCAGGCAGCGTTGTTGTGATGAATACACATGCCTGGCATGGCGGCACGGCGAATCGAACGGCCGCCCCGCGCCGCGCACTGCACGCTTTCTACTGCCGTTCCGATAAAGCGCAGCAGCAGTATCAAAAGCGGCTGCTGCGGCCCGAAACGCAAGCGCGATTGAGCCCGGAATTGCGCCGCTTGCTCGCATTGGACGATCCAAAAAATGACGAGCTGAGCGCCTCAGGCTCGGGTGCGAGCGGTTTTCTCAAATGACCGCGTGGACGAATTTCTGGGAGCGCCTCGCGCAGGATCTGCGCTACGGATGCCGGATGCTGCTCGCCAAGCCCGGATTTACTGCGGTGGCGGTGCTTTCGCTCGCGCTCGGTATTGGCGCAACAACATCGATCTTCAGCGTCGTCTACGCAGTGTTGATCGATCCCTATCCCTATCGCGCCGCCGATCGCATCGGATCGCTCACGCTGACGGATAAAAAAGATGGCCAGCGCGGATTTGGCTACACGAAGGCACAATATCTCGAACTGAAATCGCGAGTCCGGTCCATGGAAGATATGGCCGCTATTGATCGACGCCAGGTCGTCATGGGTGGAACAGGCCTGCCACAGGTCGTGGTCGAGGGAGTCAGTTCCCCGAACTTTTTCGATTTCTTCGGTGTTCCCGTGCTATTTGGGCGCGCGTTTTCCCAGGAAGGGCCAGTCACGGTCATCAGCTACAAGTTCTGGCAAAGCGAATTCCATGGATCGCGCGATGTCCTTGGGCAAAAGATTCGGCTGGACAAAACAGTCTACACGATTATCGGCGTGTTGCCGGTGCGCTTCACCTGGATGGATGTAGATGCTTACACACCCATGGACATGCGGCCGAGCACGCTGGATTTCGTCAACGTGTTCTACCGCATTCGCGCGGGCGTAACGCAGCAGCAGGTGGCCGCCGAGTTTCAGCCGATTCTCGAACAGTTCCGCAAACAGGGACCTACCTATCTGTATCCGGACGGTCCGTTCAAGGTCAGCTTCCAGAACGTGAATGAAGGCATTTTAGGAAAGTTCGCGAATACGTTGCTGGCGCTGTTTGGAGCGGTCGCGCTCCTTCTGCTGATTGCCTGCGGAAACGTGGCCAACCTGCTTTTGGCGCGCGCGGCCGCACGTGAAGGCGAGATGGCGATCCGAACGTCTATCGGCGCGACGAGGCGCCGTTTAATCCGCCAGTTGCTGACCGAGAGCGTGTTATTGGCGCTGGCGGGCGGCGCATTCGGCGTGGCATTGGCTTACGGTGGGGTGCGCGCCGTGGCGGCGCTGATGCCGGAATATTCGATTCCACATGAAGCTGTGATCGCGCTGAATTTTCCGGTATTGTGGTTCGCACTCGGAGTCTCGGTGTTGACCGGAATTGTGTTCGGCCTGGCTCCCGCGCTCCAGGTTTCCTCCAGCACGCAATCGGAAACGCTGCGCAGCTCGGGAAAGGGAGCGGGTGTCAGCGCCCGGCGTCGTCGTTTGCACGACGCCTTGATGATCGTCGAAATAACGTTGTCGCTCGTGCTGTTGACGGGCGCCGGATTGGCTGTCAAAGGGTTGCTGGCTCTTGAAGGCAGCGCCCTGGGGTACGACCCGAACAATGTACTGACGTTCCTCCTGCCGATAGGGGAAGGCAGCTACACGCAGTGGGGCACGCGGCAAGCTTTTCTTCACGATATCTTAGAGCGGCTCCGCCGGCTGCCCGGCGTCCAAGCCGCGGCGGCCAGCCAGACAGGCACGCCGCCTTGGAATGGCGGAACCTCGAAAGCCACGCTCGATGATCGGCCGGCGAGCGAGGCGCCACAGATTCGCTGGAACCTCGTGAGCGACGGGTATTTCGAATCGATCCACACGCGCTTGCTGCGTGGCCGCCTGTTTACGGAATCGGATATGTCGCGCGCCAATCCGGTCGCCGTTGTGACGGACGATCTGGTGGCCCGATATTTTGCGCGCAAAGACCCGCTCGGCCGCCATATTCAGCTCGACCTGCTCAAACAGCCCATTCCGCCTGCGTACCTGAAGCCCCCGCAATCGAACGTCTCTTTCGAGATCGTGGGAGTGGTCGGAGTGGCGCGAAACCGCGGATTGAAGGATCCGCCCGAGCCGGCAATGTTTATTCCGTATCCCATACTGCTGGGTCCCGGAACATTTGTCTTTATGCGCACGAAGGGCGAGCCGCTCGCCATGGCGAATCAGGCGCGCGCCGCCATTAAATCGGTGGATGCCAATCAGCCGATTACATTGGTGCGCACACTCGAACAATGGCTCGAAACGGCCACCGCCTATCCACGCTTCGCCACTTTTTTGTTTGGCGTGTTTGGCGGAATTGGAACGCTCTTGGCGGCGGCCGGTGTGTTTAGCGTGGTCTCTTACGCGGTGGCGCAGCGAACCCGTGAGTTCGGAATCCGAATGGCTTTAGGCGCCGAGCCGCGTGATGTTTTCCGGCTGGTGCTCGTAACAACCGGCAAAGTCGTGGCGTTGGGTCTCGCGGTGGGACTCGGGCTCAGTATCCTCGCCAGCCGCTCGCTGACTGGGCGCATGGAGGGAATGGGAGCGCCCGATCCCTATCTGTTTATCTCTGTTCCCGTCGTCTTGATCTTGGCGACTCTGCTGGCCTGCTTTCTGCCCGCGCGGTCGGCGACATTGATACAGCCCGTGGACGCTCTGCGTCAGGAATAGCATGCAATATCGCACGCTGGGCAGGACCGGCTTCCGGGTTTCAGACATCAGTTTTGGGGCGTGGGCGATCGGCGGGTCGTGGGGAGCCGTAGACGACGAGGAATCGCTCGACGCACTCAATAAGGCCGCCGACTGCGGCGTAAATTTTATCGATACGGCGGACGTATACGGCATGGGCCGGAGTGAGCGGCTACTCGGGCAATTCAAACGCGATCGCAAACAGGAAATCATCATCGCGACCAAGGCCGGTCGAAAACTGCCGGCGCAGACGGTCGAGGGTTACACGCGCGAGAATTTGAACCAATGGGTCGAGGAGAGCCTGAAAAACCTGGCCGTGGATGCGCTGGATCTTTTGCAACTGCACTGTCCTCCTACGGCACTGTATTACCGGCCCGAAATCTTCGGCTACCTCGACGATATGATGGCGGCGGGTAAGATCCGCCACTACGGTGTAAGTGTGGAGCGCGTGGAAGAAGCGCTGAAAGCGATCGAATATCCAGGCGTCAAGACCGTACAAATTATCTTCAACTGTTTCCGCCTGCGGCCCGCGGCGTTGTTTTTCGAGCAGGCTCGGAAGAAGCAAGTGGGAATTCTGGCGCGCGTGCCGCTTGCGAGCGGATTGCTCACGGGAAAGCTCCGCCGCGATTCGCGCTTTGCCGCCGACGATCACCGGGCGTTCAATCGCCACGGTGAGGCGTTCGACAGGGGCGAGACATTTTCCGGCGTCGATTACGATACCGCGCTTGAAGCCGTGGAAGAGATCCGCCGCGTGATACCCGAAGGCTCGACCATGGCGCAATTCGCGCTGCGCTGGATTCTGATGTTCGAAGCTGTGAGTTGCGCTATACCGGGCGCGAAAAAGCCTGAGCAGGTTGCGGACAATTGCAGAGCCTCCGATTTGCCGGCGCTATCGCCCGAAACAATGGCAGCGGTGGAGACGATTTACTCCAACAGGATCGCGCCTTTGGTGCATCAGCGCTGGTAATCTTGCTTGGCCTTGGCGACCTCCACAGCAAATGCGTACGTCGGGCCAAACATATTCGAGCGAAACACAATCCATTTCTGATCGGGCGTGAAGCGGACGTTCGGCTCGAGCCGATATTGATGCTTCGACATATTCACCAGCCGCTCCGCCTCGAGTACGCCCGGCCGGATCAAATTCTTGTCTTCGACGCCCGCGTTCTTGATCAGCCGTGGGTGAAAAAGATAGAGCCACTCGCCGGCGGGCGCATGCGCCACCTGGCCAGGATCGCCGCCGTCACCGCAGAATAGCGTGCCATCGCGAGTAACGTTAAAGTGAATCGACCATTCATTGCGCTGCAAGTGATACCAGGTTCGCTGCCCCGTATCCAAGTTGTATCCCGCCATCCAGAAGTCTTCGCCACGCGGCGTTTGCAGGTCGTACCAAATGGTGCGGCCGTCGGCGCCCCAGAATTCATGACCGGCAATTTCCATTTGCATGGTCCGCTTGTGGATAGGCATGTTGCCGCTGCCGTCCGTGTGGATAGTCCAGATGCGGTCTACTTTGTGCCACGGACCCTCATGGCAATACATCAGCAGGCCGGGATCGGTTGGCGAAAAGAGCAGATGGTTGATCCAATCGGTGCTATGAAGAAGCGATTTCATCGCGCCGGTGCGCAGATTGATCGTGAAAAGAACCAGCGGCAACCGAGCCGCTAATCGCCGTTCCATCATCTCGCCTTTGTTCCTCGGTTGGTCCAACGGATGCGTTTGTTGTTGACGATTGCCGCCGTAATCTTCTCCATCGCCTTCCAGGTATGTACCGGCCGCCAGCGTTTCGTCCGCATTCACAGTAGCGATGTTTCCGCGCGGAGGGACGGCGGCGATCCGGCGCGTCGTCTTCGTGTCTACATCCGTGGCAAAAAGCGCGCCATCCCGGATGTAATACACGTTCTGAGTTTTGAAACCCGCCACGATGACTCGAACTTTTCCCTCCACCACCGGCCTGGACTGGAAACTCTTCAGATCGAGAACCGAGATGCCGTTGGGAGTGGTGTAGACCATCTCCTCGCCGTTAGAAGTGTAAGCGTTGTCGTTGAAATAGAGGCTCGCGCTACCGGGTTCGTCAGTGAGACGAATCACGCGGTGTCCCGTGTCGGGATCGATCCAGGACTTGGGAGGCGCCGCGCTTGACAATGCGGCTACCAGAAGCAGCAGTATTCTCAAACCTGGCCATTATATCCGGCGATCGCGAAAATGGCTGGAAGCGCCTGCCAAACTATAGAGTTGATGAAAAAGGAGAAGAGAGATTGATTATCGCGGATCTGGAAGAGATCGCGGGGCGCACGTATCCGGCGCGCCGAAGGACACAAAACCTGGTGGGCGGTGCGAGTCCCATTCAAGGCACGCATTTCGCGCTTGGCTACGTCACGCTCGAGCCGCGCGGCGGCCAAGTGCCATGGCATAACCAGGAGCAGGAGGAAATCTATTTCGTCACTGCGGGCACGGGAGAGATGTGTCTCGGAGAAGAGAAGCGCGCCGTGAAGACTGGGCAAGCTGTCTACATTCCGCCCCGCGTATTTCATCAGTTGACGAACACAGGCGATACGCCGATGACCATGATCTATTGTTATGGCCCGGCGGGCGACGTGGCGCATTGGCGCCAGGAATTGGAAGGAACGCTGCCGCGGGCCGGCGTAGAGGCTCCTCCGCTGCCCGAAGGCGCGCAACCACAGTGTACGGAGAAACCGCATTAATGAGCACCCACACGATAGGCGTGATCATGAACGGCGTCACGGGACGCATGGGCTTGAACCAACACCTGCGCCGCTCGATTCACGCGATCATCGAGCAGGGCGGGGTCCGGCTGAACGAAACCGAGACAATCCTGCCGAAGCCGCTGCTGGTGGGGCGTAGCGCCGCCAAGCTGGAAGCGATTTCGCAGGAGTTCGGTGGGCTGCCCTACACCACGGATCTGAACGCCGCGCTCAACGACAAACAGTATTCGATTTATTTCGACGCCCAAACCACGGACCGCCGGGCCGAGGCGGTTCGCAAAGCGATTGCCGCGGGCAAGCACATCTATTGTGAAAAGCCGATCGCCGTCAACACCTCAACCGCCCTCGAGTTATATCAAACTGGCGCAGGCGGCCGGAGTGAAGCACGGCGTCGTGCAGGACAAACTCTGGCTGCCCGGCATCGAGAAACTGAAAACGCTCCGCGACCTGGGATTTTTCGGGCGGATATTTTCGGTGCGTGGCGAGTTCGGCTACTGGGTTTTCGAAGGCGATGTGGTCCCATCACAGCGGCCATCCTGGAACTATCGAAAGGAAGATGAAGGCGGCATCATCATCGATATGCTTTGCCACTGGCGCTATGTGCTCGATGATGTGTTTGGGCCGGTAAAAGCGGTGTCGTGCCTCGGCGCAACGCACATTCCGGAGCGCCGTGACGAGCAGGGGAAGCCATACGTATGCACGGCGGACGACGCGGCTTACGCTACTTTTGAGCTCGAAGGCGGCATCATAGCGCACTTTAATTCTTCCTGGTGCGTGCGCGTGCGGCGCGACGATCTGCTCACAATACAGGTGGACGGAACCAAAGGCACTGCGGTAGCAGGCTTGCGGGATTGCTGGATTCAACCCTATGGCGCAACACCGCGCCCGCTATGGAACCCGGACATTCCGAGCCCGTTGAACTTCTTCGAAGGCTGGCAGAAGGTGCCCGAGCAGACTACTTTCGATAACGCGTTCAAGCGCCAATGGGAGCTGTTTCTCCGGCACGTCGTGACGGACGAGCCGTTTCGCTGGGGCCTTCTCGAAGGCGCCAAAGGAGTGCAGTTGGCCGAAGCCGGCCTTGAATCCTGGCGGAAGCGCTGCTGGGTCGATGTAGGGCCGCTGAAAACAGCTTGATGGATTCCGGCGCTAGCTGAGTCTAACGCTCGGAGGTATTTCATGGCTAGCGATAAGAAATGTGCCCATCCGGCATGCCAATGCAGGGCGAAAGAAGGCAGCGACTACTGCAGTTCGTTTTGCGAAGGAGCTGGTAAAACTCCCGATATACAGTGCGGCTGCGGTCATCCCGCGTGCGGGACTCAAGCCAAACTTTAGGCGACGCTCACTTCTTCAGACTCGCAAGGTATCCCGGCCAGCCGGCTTTTGCCGCCGCCGCAAAGCTTTGTAGCTGCGAGTAATTGTCGGCCCAAGTTGTGTACATGATGCCCGTGACACCCGGGATACCTGCCGCTTCCTTCAATTCCTTAGTAGCTTCGGCGGAGCCATCTCCTTTATCGTAAAACCCGGCGATCATCTGCTTGTAAGCGACGGGCTGCTTAGGATCCCGGCCCGAGAACCACGTGAGTGACTGTTTCAAGTGGTCCAGGTTCCAATTCATAATGGACAAATCCGGCGGAAGGCCTTTCCAAGAGCCCGCGAGATCACCCTCGACGTAGAAATAGTTGTCTCTCGCATTGTGATATGGATCGAACATGTCATTCCAAACAAAGAGCGGCGTTCCCGGAAGGGCGGAATGATAAATCTGGACCGTTTGTCCCACGCTCCAGGCGAGTAACTGCCCGGCAGTCATGTGCTTCGAACGGCACGCGAAGCAGGAATTCGCCTGGCGCAACTCGTCATAGCTCAGCAAAACCGCGCCATCCGAGGGAAGCGCTTTTTTCACCGCGCGGGCGTTCTTGTCGATCCATTTGTAGACAGCCGGTTCGGTCAGACACATGGCCATCTCGTTCGTGACGGGCACTGGAAATGCGGAGTAGGAATCCACCGCGACGATTTGGCCGGGCTTGAGCTGAGAGCCCTTCGGCAGCGTGAAGTCGGGCGGCAGGTGATACACGTTATGAAAGGCCGGCAATTGCGGCTGCATGTCGGAATCGATCGGCAGATTGTAATCGGCGCCCTCCCGGTAAACCTTCCGCGGGTCCGCGGGATCGTAAACCTTGAAAGGAGTGCCGGGCCGATGAGCGACGTACACCAGCGCGGTCTCTTCCAAGAAAACGTCGTCGAACCAAAGCGAACCTTTGCTGCCGCCCCACACTCCGAAATAAAGATAAACGCTGGTGCTGTCCTGGCTATTGAAGGAAATGCTCATCTCCGTCCAATCATGGCTGCCGTTCGCAACGGGATAGCCGATGTAGCGGGTCTTGTCGAAATTTGCCGCGTCGAGCACTTCCACCATTGGGCCGCCGCTAAAGTTGGACGATTTGTAGAACAGCCGCAGATGGTACTGACGCCACGGTGTAAGCGTTACTTTCTGGCGAAACCGCCCGTTGCCCGGAGCGTCCACTACCACTGCCGCGGCTTTTCCGTCGTGCGCGGCTGGGCTGAGGCCGATGCCCTGGTCGTTGGTGTCAAACCAGTCTTTCTTGCCTTCTTCAAAGCCGTGATTGTTAAAACCGGGAAAGCCGTTCTGGAAGTTCAGCCGCTTGCCGGACGGGTCCACCTGAAACTTCGAGCCGACGACGCGCTGCGCCTCCGCCCAGTTGGGATTGACCGAAAGCACATCGTTTGAGTAACCAAAGGGCGCCGTCAGCGCGACGGATTTGAGGTGCTTTTTGCGGGCATACTGCATCACCTCCTTCATGCGCTCCTCGTTCTCGAAAGACCAGTTGGGATTTCCCATGAAGTTGAAGCTGGAATCCCAGAACACCGCGCCGGTATAGCCCGCGGCAGCGGCTTTGTCGATCAACGCTTTGCTCTTTTGAACAGCGTCGTCATTCGTGAGATACGAGTGATGGTAATACCAGAGTTCGGGCGAGGGCGGAGCCGCCGATGGTTGAGCCGCAAGCAGCGTCGCGGTCAACAAAAGCGCCGCAGCCAGGAAACGAGTCAAGCGCCCCAAGGCTTGGCTTCCAAAATTCCCTTGTAGCCGTTCTTCATGCGCTCTTCGATAATGGACCATACTTTAGGGTCGCAGCCTTTCCATTCGGCAACCGCTACATTGCCTAAATAGGGCAGATCGGCGACACCCGTTTTGCTCGAAAAGAATCCGCCGATCACCAGGATGCGCAATTCACTGAAGAACGAAGCCCCCGGGCGATCTTCTTTCGACGCGCGATCCGGATAGGCAATGCGATCAAGGATCTGCTTCTGCTGCCCGGCGGACGCGTCGGCGAAATCTTTTTGGAATAGCTGCCGGCTTTCGTGGTCGAGCCACATCAGGCCGCCCAGAATCTCGGCGCGCAGATTTTGATTGTTTTCCTGGTCGGTCCGGAATGCGATCCAGTCGTCCAGGAATTCCGGGACGCCGGCCTCTGTCGCGCCGGGGCTACGCTCGTCGGCCGGGATGATGAGATCGCATAACACCCGGACAGTGCGCCACTGGTGGTCGTCGAATGTCTGGCGCTTGTAGGGGCCGGCCTTCGGAGTGGCCGCGGCCGCCTCGCCCGCCGTGACAGCGGCGATGGCGGGAACCGAGCCGATGATCTGAAAAATATCGCGGCGGCTGACACCTGATTTTTCTGGCATTATTGGCTCCTCATACTTTCAGGTTGAATTTCTTGACTTGATCGGCGATGTAATCCGAGGTGCGCCAGCCGAGCGCCGAAATGGTCAGCGTTGGATTTTTATCGGCGTTACTGACAAACGGCGCGGCGTCCGTGATGAACAGGTTCTTGACGTCCCATGCCTGGCTATATTGGTTCAGCACGGAAGTCTTGGGATTATCGCCCATCTTGGTGGCGCCTACTTCGTGAATGATCTCGCCGCCGCGCGCGATACCCCAGTTCTTGTCTTCGCCCACGCTATGGGTAACCGTTCCGCCCATCGCTTCAATAATCTGTTTGAACGTTTCCTGCATGTGTTTCGCTTGCAGGATTTCATCCTGGCTCCACTTGAAATGAAATTTAAGAACCGGGATGCCCCACTGGTCGACCACATGCGGGTCGATCTCGCAATAGCTGTCCTCATTGGGAATCATTTCGCCGCGGCCGGAGAAGTGTACATCGCACCCGAAGAGCTTGCGAAGATTACGCTTCATTTCGACGCCATAGCCGCCGCCGAGCCAACGGTCCGCATAGCCGCCTAGCGTACCCGCATTGGGTATGCTTCGCCCGCCGCCGATCTCAATATGGTACCCGCGCGCGAAGGGCAGCTTGTTTGCCATCTGCTCCTTATAGAGCCACCACGGCATGTAAAGGTGCATGCCGCCCACGCCATCTTCGTTCTGCGGAGGCAGGTCTTGCAGGATCGGCAGGAACCCGCTTACCGCGGAGCCGACCGTATCCATTACGTAGCGGCCGACCAGGCCGCTTGTGTTGGCGAGCCCGTTAGGAAACTGGCTGGATTTTGAATTGAGCAGTAGCCGCGCGCTTTCGCAGCAGCTCGCGGCGAGCACTACAATCTTGCCGCGCACCTCCACTTCATTGCGCGTTTTCTTATCGACGTAGGAAACGCCGGTGGCCATTCCATCGCGGCCGACCAGCACTTCGCGCACCATGGCGTTGGTCCTCAGCTCGAGGTTGCCGGTCTTCATGGCCGGGAAAATGTGTACGCCGGGCGAGTTGAAATTTGCGTTAACGCCGCAGGAGCGGCCGCATTGCGCGCAGTAATGGCATGCGGGCCGGCCATTCAGCGGGCGCGTAAGTATGGCGAGCCGCGACGGGATGCAGGGAATTCTGAGCTTGTCGCAGGCGGCTTTGATGAGCCGTTCGTAACCGCGCGGCGCCGGAGCCGGCTGAAATTTCCCATCCGGCGTGTTCTCCATGCCTTCCTGGGAGCCGAAGACGCCGATCAGTTCTTCCGCCTTGTCGTAGTAAGGCGCGAGATCGTCGTACGTGATAGGCCAATCGAAGCCCTTGCCGTCCCGGCTATAGGGTTTGAAATCGTAGGGACCCATGCGCAGCGAGATGCGGCCGTAGTGGTTGGTGCGGCCGCCCAGCATGCGCGCGCGCCACCACATCCATTCCGCGCCGGGCGCGAGCGTATAGGGTTCGCCGGGAACCTGCCAGCCGCCCAGGGTAGTGGCGTCGAAAGCGCCCCAGGGCTTTTCGCGCGTCCCGGCACCGCGATGCGGCACGTTGTAGGGCCACTCGAACATCTTCGATTGCTTGGTGCAATCGAACATGTCGCCGGCTTCGAGCATGCAAATCTTCGCGCCGGCTAGTGCCAGCACGTGCGCGGCAACGCCTCCGCCTGCGCCGGAGCCGACGATGAGAACGTCGTATGTCTTTGGGGTGGCCTTTACTTGTGCCATGTCTTATCTACCTTTATCATCGCGCTTGCGACCCAATAAAAAACTCCCGCGCAGAGGATGTTCTGCGCGGGAGTGAAATTTAAGAAGCAATGAATCTAAAAGTAAGCCCGCAGCGAAAGCTGCAGATTGCGAACGTCGTCGGTTTTCCCGGTAACTTTGCCGAAGGTTGTGGCGTTAGTCGGATCCAATCCTACTCCGCTCAAATTCGGGTGGTTGAAAGCATTGAAAGCCTCCGCCCGGAACTGGAAGCCGAAACGCTCTGTAACAGCGAACTTCTTGAATAGTCCGAGGTTCCAGTTGTTGAAACCAGGATGGTAGATGATGTCACGAACGCCTGCCTCATTCACGAAAGTACCCGGTGTGGGCGGCGTGAAAATAGGAGTACCATCGGGATTCTTCGTCGCAAACCAGTATTGGTTTTGCGCGCCGTTGGCAGGGTCGAAATTCTTGGGATATTGGATGTTCCCATTCATCGTCCAAAATTGGCCTGCTTTGTTATTGGTGCAAGCGAAGCTGCCGTCGTTTCCAACCCCAACGTAGTCGTTATCCTTACCTACGCTGCAAGGCGTACCGGTTTGGGCCTGGAAAATGCCGCTGATTTGCCAGCCGCCCAGAACCTTGCCGGTGAAGTTCTTGTTGTTCCGGAAGATGGGCAGCTCATACAAGAAATTGACGATCAGGATGTTCCGAACGTCGAATTCCGAAGGTCCCCAGAGGTTATGCGCATCGTACGTATTTGGAATGATGTCCCGCTGGTTCGAGCCGTCATCCATACTCTTGCTGAATGTGTAGGATGCGCCAAACTGCAATCCACGGGAGAAGCGCTTGTTCCAGGAAACCTGCAGTGAGTTGTACCGGGAGCTGGCAACGTTGTCCGTTTCCCGAATCGAATTGTAGCCCTTATATGGCCGTAGGGCGTCGAGGTTCACGCCCGGGTTGGCCAATACGGTAGCAACGGTGGGCTGATTAATATCAGCCTCACGCTGTTGGTGCAATCCGCGTCGCCCGACGTAAGCGACGCTTACAACTGAATTGGCGATTTCTCTTTCCACAGTAAAGTTCCAGTTCCATGCTGAGGGATTCTTAAACTGGCGGCTTTGCGTGGTCACCGTTAAAGGAAGCGCGTTCGCTCCGGCGGCGCCGGGGTTATCGGCGTTTCCGAAGCTGACGTTTGCTGTGGGCTGGAATGGCGGGTTGCCACCGAGGAAAATGGAGTCGCTAACACCCAGACGGGTAAAGAATTCTCCGGCACCAACGCGGATTACAGTCTTTGGATCCAACTGATATGCAATTCCGAGTCTAGGCTGAATCTGTCCGTACTGAATATTCGAATAGTAATCGGGATACGTGCCGTTACGGAATAGAAAATTGAATTGACCGGAATTGGCCTCGGGAACGCGGCCTTTGGCAGAGTCCGGAAAGCCACTACCCGGAATGACCAGTCCGTTATAACGATCGCCATTGCCAACTATAAGCTGCCCTGCGTTCGGGCCTGTCGGAATGACACCCACAGCGTTAGCTGGGTTGTAGAGCGTAGGATCGAATACGGCCATATTTCCCCATTGCGCCTTATACGGAACGATTATGGTGTAGCGGAAACCGTAGTTAATCGTGAGTTTATCGTTCACTTTCCAGGAATCCTGAGCATAGGGTTCATAGCTGCTTCCACGAAATATCGTGTAGGCCCGCTGGCCAAGCTCCGAATAACTATCGAACAATCCCAGCGCTGTGTTCCCAATTGCATTTCCGCTGCCTGGGAAGCCCGAGCGCGAGTCGGTGAACGTGAACTGCCCGTTTTGGTTGTTGGTGCAGGTCGGGCAGGCGTTGACGTTGATTTCGTCATTGTCGTTCTCGCCCGAGCGCTCGAAGTAGAATCCGAACTTCATCGTGTGAGCGCCTTTTATCCAGGTCAGGCTGTCTGTGGCCGTGTAGATCGGGCCCGACGAGTGCGAAGGATACGGACCGCCGGTTAAGCCATTCAGCCCGGTTATATTCGCGGTAGGAATCCGGTTCTGGAGCAGCTTGCCCTGTGGAAAGATGTACGGGTAATTAATGCCTGCCAGAGTGCGATCATAAAAGTCCCCGACCGGAATATAGACATCATCGAGGCTGACCGTCGCCAAAGCTTCGTTTACGATATTCGGGCTGACCGTCCAGACATAATCGAGAGAGTTGGTCTGGTTTGGCCGATTAAAGAATTTCGGCGTTCTGGTCGGCGTGCCATCGAGTGGTTGGTATTCGTTAAACTCGTAATTATTGCGGCGGAATTGCAAGCGCTGCCGGTCGGTCAGATTGATGTCAGCCGCGAGTGTATCTTTCCGCTGATCCTGAGGGTGCGGAGCCGTGATGAAGAAATTTTGCGTGCCGCCGATAAAATTTCCGATGGCAAGATTCGGATCCGGATAAGCCTTCAGAATGCCCAGGCCATTCTGGCTAAGCTTGCTTGCGGGAATGATGTTCCCCGTATATGGCGCGCCGGTCGTCGGGTCTTTGAGTTGGACCACCTTGCCCAAGATATTTTGCGGACCGAGCGTCGACAATTCGCTGAAATTACCTTGACGCATGAGCGCGGTGGGAACGGTCCAGGTGGCGCTGTCGGTAAAGCGGTAGCGAACCCATTCCTGACCCCAATACCAGAAGTACTTGCTCTTGTCTTTATTCAATTTACCCGGAATATAGAACGGGCCCCCGACATTGAAGCCATATTGGTTGTAGCGGAAAGGCGGTACGAAATTCTGCCCCGCAGTCTTATTGCGGGTCCAGGTATTCGCATTGAATGCGTTATTGCGAAGATATTCGTAAGCTGCGCCATGGAACACGCTGCCGCCGGGCTTCGTGATGATGCGGATCTGTGCCCCCGAAGTGCGGCCATATTCGGCAGCGTAGGACGCGGTGAGAATCTGCACTTCCGAGGTCGAGTCCACGTCCGCAGCCCCCAGGCTCGTGCCGTTCGAACGGGTGCGCGTGGCCGGAGCGCCATCGTAAGTGATCAGATTTTCCGGGTTTCGCGAACCATTGAAATTCGACGGGCCCTGAGTGAAATTAAACGAAAGCCCCGCGAGGTTTCCGCCCCGCGCGCCAGGTACCAGGCTGGCTAAGCCGACCGGATTGCGCCCATTCAATTCGAGCGCGTCGATCTGCTCGCGCGTCACAAGCTTCTGCACCGAAGCTGTTTCGGTCTGAAGCTGGGTTGCGGCGGCGGAGACTTCTACCGTTTCCGTGGCCGCGCCAATCGTCAGCGCCGCATCCACCGCGAGCGTCGAAGCCGGATCCAGCTTATTGTTGCTGGACTCGTATTTCTTGAACCCGCTCGCATTCACCGAGACATCGTACGTGCCCGGCGGAATATTCGTTACCGAGTAAAGGCCGCCTTGGTTCGTTGTAACGGTTCGTTCGCTGCCGCTGGCTTGGTTCTTGACCACAACATTCGCATTTGGAACGGGCGCGCCGCTCGGATCCCTCACGGTTCCGTTGATCGTGCCAAGATCCGATTGGGCGAAAACAGTTCCGGAAAACGCCAGAACAGCGATGACTAGACAAACGTATAGATGTTTAGAAAGAAAATTGATCCTCATAGACCCTCTCCACGCGGAGAACCGCGGTACTACCCCTGCAAGACTACCTCACAAGAGTATATTGCGATCCGCCGGTTAGTGCAACCCCATTATTTGCCATGCACACGTGTGCTTACGGTACGTATTGCGTTAAATACCGTTTCGCCATGATGAATCCGGTCTTGAAATCGTCGCTGAAATCGGGTCCGTGGTGGTCTTCCCCGCCATAGAGCGGGTCTTCCTGCTCTACGCTCATGGCGCCGGTGTAACCAACGTCCTGCAGCACACTGAAAAATTCGCGCCAGTTCATCGAGCCCATGCCCGGAATCCGGTAACGCCACCAGCGGGCATGATTGACGGGGTTAATCCCCCCGGCGCGCACTATTGGCCATAAAATTTCCGTGTCTTTCAGGTGTACGTCATAGATCTTGTCCACGAAATCGCGTGCCGTCTGAATAGGATCCATGAACTGTCGCACCAGGTGCGAAGGGTCGTATTGCAGACCGACGTAAGGCGAATCGCCGAACGCTTTGAAAAGCGCCGCAAATCCCACCGGGCTCGTCGCCAGGTTCGGGGCTTCCGGATAAGGTTCCCACAGGATGCGTACCTTATACCGTTCACAAGTGGGGAAGAACTTCTCATGATAGACACGCACAATCTCGTCGATCTGCTGCTCGAAGGGTTTGGCGGCATCTCGGCCCGACTGAGTACCGATGTAGGGTACTCCGAGTTTGCCCGCCAGCTCGATGGCTTTGACGAAATAGTCATTGGACCGGGCGCGCCGCTCGAGGTCCGGATTGATCATGTCACCCCCGACCTGAAGCGCCGAAACGTGCATGCCGTGTTTCGCGAGCGTCGATTTGACTTCCTCGATCTGCGCATCGGAAAGCGAACTGGCGTCCAGCGTCGATCGTGCCGACGACCCCAGGATCATATTCGTAAATCCCTGCGCTTTCGCCCATTCGACATTGCCCGGCGTGTACGGACCGAGCACGCCGAGCAGCGGCTTCCATTCCTTATGAACTTGTCTGGGTGGGCGCGCGTTTTGCGCCGCGAGCGAGGCGGCTGCGCCAATCGAGCCAATCAGGGTCCTTCGAGTCATCCTGATCAGTGTATATCGCTAACTCAGTTCCACGCCTCGTGTTTCAGGAATCCATAACGCCGCGACAGCCGCCGCCGCGAACGCGCAGCCGCACGCCGCAAATCCCCATGTCAGTCCATGCGCCTGTCCAATCGCTCCGATCACGAAAGGCGCAAACGCGCTAATGCCGCGCGCAGTATTGTACGAAAGCCCTAAAGCAGTGGCTCGGATGGGGGTAGGGAAGAGTTCGCTGCCCGCAACCGCCGCGCCCGTGAAAAAGCCCGTTCCAAAGAACGCGGCAATCGAAGCGCTGAGCAGAATCAAACCCGGCGAGCGCGCCAAAGCAAACGCCGGCACGGAAACGGCGGCGCACGCCAGATACAGAACGATGGCCCGCTTGCGCCCGAACTTATCGGCGAGGTAGCCGAACAAAAGATAGCCGGGCCACATGCCGCACAAATTTAATACCACCAGAAAGCTTGTAAATCCAAACAGGGTAAATCCACGTCCGCCCTCGGAAACAGGCAGCGCAAGGTAAGCCGGAATCCAGGTGAAGAGTCCCCACCACGCGAACATGCCGAACGTGTTCATCGCGAGTAAAATCAAAAGCCGGGGCAGCGCCGCGCTCCACAACGCGCGTTTTTGCGCAACGCTCGGGGGCGTTTCGCGGGCGCGCCGCCACAACTCTGGTTCCGGAACGCCGCTCTGAATCCACAACGTCACCAGCGCCGGCAGCACGCCTACGAAAAAGACCCAGCGCCAACTGGCGCGCGCTAGAACGACCTGTGCCACGATCGCCGCGAGTGCGTAGCCAATCGCCCAACTGCTCTGCACAATGCCGAGTGCGCGTCCTCGCCACGCGCTAGGCCACGTTTCGGCAACCAACGTCGCGCCGGCGTTCCACTCGCCGCCCATGCCCAAGCCCAGCAGAAAACGCAACGCCGCGAGCATAGTCACGCTGGTCGAAAAGCCGCAGGCGAAGGTAAATATCGAATACGTCAGGATGCTCGCGCTGAGCATCCGCCGCCTGCCAAAGCGGTCGGCGCACACGCCGAAAAGAAAGCTGCCGATCGCCGAGGCAATAAGAGTTAAGGTGTTCAGGAATCCCGCCGTCGCTTTGCTCATGCCGAGTTCGCGCAGCAAAGTTGCGAGGACGATCGAATAGAGCATGACATCGAACGCGTCCAGCATCCAGCCCAGAGCGGCGGCCAGCAGAGTGCGGCGTTGCGCGCCGGTAGTATTGCGCCAGCGCAGAGGCCCCGGTTCGAATACGGATCCTTTAACCAAAGGGCCATCGAGCATAGAGAATAGGATAGGCTCGACCTCTGCTCATGCGCATCGCCATCGATACCGGCGGCACGTTTACCGATTGTGTCTATCTCGAAAACGGCCGCCTTGAAATTTTGAAAGTGCGTTCCACGCCAGGCGATCCCGCGACGGCCGTGCTCGCTGCCGTCGAGCAGATTGCGCGCGGCGGGCAGGCCGAAGTCCGGCACGGGACCACGGTGGGAACCAATACACTCCTCGAACGAAACGGCGCGCGCGTTGCGTTCGTCACCACCGCCGGGTTTGAGGACACGATTGCCATAGGCCGGCAAGCTCGTGCGCGCCTCTACGATCTTTTCTTTCAAAAAGACGAGCCGCTGGCCCCTGCCTGCATGCGCTTCGGTGTCGAGGAACGCACCGCCAGCGATGGATCAATTTTGCAGGCGGCCAGTGCCGCCCAGCTAGCCGATTTGGAGGAAGCGATCCGCCGCGCAGCTCCCGAATCGATCGCGGTGTCGTTGCTGTTCGGATTTGCCAACCCTCAAAACGAACAGGCGGTGGCCGCGGCGCTTGCCGGGATCGGAGTTCCGCTCTCGCTCTCGCATGAAATCCTGCCTGAGTTCCGCGAATATGAGCGCGCGTCCACGGTCACGATCAACGCCTATCTCGCGCCGAGGATGCAAACGTATTTAACGCGGCTCGATGCGGGTCTCGCGGCGCGCGAATCGAAGCTCGATGTAATGCAGTCTTCGGGAGGAATCGTTCCCGCCACTCTGGCTGCGCGCGAGCCCGTGCGTACCATTCTCTCGGGACCCGCGGGTGGCGTGGTGGGCGCAATGGCCGTAGCGCGGCGCGCCGGATGTACGAAAATCCTGACATTCGATATGGGCGGCACATCGACCGACGTCGCTTTCGTCGACGCGGCGCGTGGTCTCAAGACGACGACTGAATTTGAAATCGCTGGAATGCCCGTAGCCGTTCCGATGCTCGAAATCCACACAGTAGGCGCGGGCGGCGGATCGCTCGCAAGCTTCGATGCTGGCGGAGTCCTGCGGGTGGGACCCGAATCGGCCGCCGCCGACCCAGGACCGGTCTGCTACGGACGCGGACGACGGCCTACCGTAACGGACGCCAATCTCGTATTAGGCCGCCTCGACGCCGATCATTTTCTGGGCGGCCGCATACGGCTCGACGAAGGGCGCGCGCGCCAGTATCTGGAACGCGCGCGCGGCGCATTGCGTGAAGCGGATGTGTTCGCGGATGGTATAGTCCGCCTCGCAGAGGCGCACATGGCGCAGGCCCTGCGCAAAATTTCGGTCGAGCAAGGCCGCGACCCGCGCGAATGCGTGCTCATGAGCTTCGGCGGCGCCGGCCCGCTGCACGCCTGTGCGCTAGCCAAGGAGCTACGCATTCAACGAGTCCTCGTGCCGCAATTTCCGGGCGCGTTATCGGCTTACGGCATCTTAGTCTCGGACGCAGTGCGCGATTATGCCAGAACCGTCATGCTGAAGCCGGATGATCCCGCGCTCGAAAAGCATTTTCAAGCGGTCACGGCGCGGCAATACGGGCGCGCTGCGCACGCTCGACCTGCGCTACGTAGGGCAAGGCTACGAGCTGAATGTTCCCTGGTCCTCAGACTCTACAGCCTTCGTCGCCGCCTTTCACGCATCGCATGCCGAGCGTTACGGCTATTCCGACTCCCGCCGCCCTGTAGAAGTCGTGAATGTGCGCGTGCGAGTCGTTTCAGCGACACAAGAACTGGCGCTGCAGCCCTCCGAACTCCACCAGGGAGACGGCAGCCAGGCTGTACTCAGAGAAAAGCATATCTACTGGGAAGGCGAATGGAGGACCGGCAAGCTCTATGATCGAGCGCTGCTCCGCGCGGGAGACTCCATCGCTGGCCCTGCCGTAATTGCCGAGTACAGCGCCACAACGTTTGTGCCGCCCGCTGTGCAGGCCCGCGTCGACGAATGGTTCAACCTGGTCATCGAACTATGAGCCCGGATCCGATTGAGCTCGCGATATTCAAAAGCTCGTTCCACTCGATTGCCGAAGAAATGGGCGTGGTACTGCGGCGCACCGCCTTCTCGCCGAATATTAAAGAGCGGCGCGACTATTCAAGCGCGCTGTTCGATACGCAAGGCAACGTGATCGCGATGGGCGACCACATGCCCGTGCATCTTGGCTCCATGCCGAGGTCGGTTGAAGCCGCGCTTGCAACGCTGGCTTTCTCAGCAGGCGACATCGCGATCTTGAACGATCCCTACCAGGGCGGCACGCACCTGCCCGATATCACGCTCATCATGCCGGTCTTCATTGCCGGCCGCGCATCAGCGGCTTTCTATGTCGCCAATCGCGCGCATCACGCCGATGTGGGCGGCATGTATCCGGGATCGATGGGCCTGTGCCGCGAAATCTGGCAGGAAGGCGTGCGCATCCCGCCCGTCAAGCTGGTCGCAAGTGGTGTATTGAACGAGGCGCTGCTCGCGCTGATTCTCAATAACGTGCGGACGCCCCGAGAGAGGGAAGGCGACCTGACGGCGCAGATCGGCTCCTGCCGCGTAGGCGTCGAACGACTGCTCGAGATGGTCGCACGCTATGGAATGGCCCGCATTGAAGAAAACGCGGCGGCGCTTCTCGATCACTCCGAACGGCTCATGCGTGCGCTGCTGGGTTCGCTCCCGCAAGGCGAATTTCGAGCCGAAGATTTTCTCGATAATGATGGCATAACCGCCGACCCGGTCAAGATCTGTATCGCTATCCGTACCGATCCCGCGCGCGAGAGCTTGTGCGTCGATTTCACCGGTTCCGCGCCGCAGGTAAGCGGAAGCCTGAACGCGGTTGCGGCGATTACCTGGTCCGCGGCATTCTACGTCCTGCGATGTCTGCTGCCTGAAGAGGCGGCCCCCACAGCCGGCCTGATGCGGCCGGTCTCGCTCATTCTTCCCGAAGGAACAATTGTGAATGCGCGTCCTCCGGCCGCCGTCGCTGCGGGCAATGTCGAAACGTCGCAGCGCATCGTGGATGTCTTATTGCGCGCCTTCGCGCAAATAGTACCCGACCGCATTCCGGCCGCCAGCGCGGGAACAATGACAAATGTGACCATCGGCGGAATCGATCCGCGCACGCACGAGCCGTATGCCTATTACGAGACGATTGCGGGCGGTTCGGGCGCGCGTCCGGATTCAAACGGAGTTCCAGGCGTCCACACGCATATGACGAATTCGTTGAACACGCCGGTGGAAGCGCTCGAATATGCGTATCCATTTCGCGTGCGGCGCTACGGATATCGCGCGGGTTCGGGCGGTCCTGGAAAATACCGCGGCGGCGATGGACTCATCCGCGAAATCGAGTTGCTTGGGCGCCGCGCAAGTCACACTATTGGCCGACCGGCGTATTTTCGCGCCGTATGGGCTCGCGGGAGGAAGCGAAGGCGCAAAGGGCCGCGCGGCGCTCATCGTGAGCGGCAAGGAAAGCGTGCTCGAGGGCAAGTGCAACTTCGAAGCGCCTGCCGGAGCCGTATTGCGAATTGAGACTCCCGGAGGTGGAGGTTGGGGTGTGAGATGATAGCTGCCGAATTTATGTCGCTACTGGCTACCAATTCCGTTCACCGGCGCCACGCCGATCGCGTCGGCCTTTCGAGCAGTCGGTTTCGCCGCGCTCACCGGCTCCGCTCTCGAAGCGCGGCAACAAGTCGAACGTAACGCGCCCATTTCGCCCAAAGACAATCTCAAAATTACAAAGCTCGAAACTTTCCTCGTAAAGCCGCGCTGGCTCTTTCTGAAGATTCACACCAATGCCGGGATCACTGGCCTGGGCGAGCCGATCACCGAAGGCCGCGCTCTCACATGCGCCGAAGCAGTCAAGGAAATCGAGCCGTATCTGGTCGGCAAAGATCCGCGGCCGGTGGGAAAGCATTGGCAGGCCATCTATCGCCATGCCTTCTATCGCGGCGGCCCGATCCTCACCAGCGCGCTCAGCGGCATCGATCAGGCGCTTTGGGATATCAAAGGCAAAGCGCTCGGTGTTCCCGTGTACGAATTGCTCGGCGGCCCGACGCGCGATCGCGTGCGGGTCTACGCGCATGCCGGCCGGCCGGACCAGATGAAACAGCTCAAGGCCAAAGGCTTCACCGCATTTAAAACAGGCGTCGCCAAGAAGCGCCCGGCTCGCTACATCGAAACGCAGGCGGAAATAGAATACGCGGCCGAAACGTTCGCCGGCCTGCGGCAGGCAATGGGCAAGGACGTGGATATCGCCATCGATTTCCACGGCGCGATCAGCCCTGCTACCGCCAAGCTGCTCATCAAGGCGTACGAGCCCTATCAGCCCATGTTCATCGAAGAGCCGTGCCAAGCGCAAAATCACGATGTGATGGCCGAGATCGCGCGCGGCACGTTTTTGCCGATCGCGACCGGCGAGCGCGTGTTCACCAAGTGGGGTTTTCGCGAAGTGCTCGAGAAGAAGGCCGCTACCGTGCTGCAGCCGGATATGTGCCATGCCGGCGGTATCACGGAAGTGCGCTTGATCGCCGGCATGGCGGAGGCGTATTACGCCGACATCGCTCCGCATAATCCGCTAGGACCGATCTCCCTTGCGGCTGGCGTGCAAATGTCGGCCAGCATTCCGAATTTTCTATGCCAGGAACAGGTATCCCTCGGCGAGGGATACATCAAAGAGCCCTTCCGTGTCCGGGAGGGCTTTCTCGAATTGCCGAAAGGCCCCGGGCTGGGGATTGAACTAGATGAAAACGCCATGGCGGACAAGATCGGTCACGACTGGCGAAATCAAGAATCTTACGATGCCGAGGACAACTCCGTAGTGGATTGGTAGGTCTATGTCACGTCTAAAAACATGTGTTCTATTGGGTGCGTTAAGCGCCGCGCTGTGTTCCCCTGTATTCGGGCAGGTGGCGTCGGCCGAATTGACCGGAACGGTCCTCGATTCTACCGGCGCCGCCGTCGCCAACGCCAAAGTCACTGCTACGAACGTGGCTACGAATCTGACTCGCGACGCAGCCAGCGACAGTGCCGGCAAATACATTCTCACGCTTCTTCCGCCCGGCGACTACACGCTGAGTGTCGAAGCTGCGGGATTTCGCAAGCTGGTGCAAAGCGGAATCACGTTACAGATCAACCAACAGGCGCAGGTAGATCTGACGTTGCAATTGGGCCAGGTATCGGAAACGGTCGAAGTGACCGGTCAGGCTCCGCTGCTTGAATCCGAATCGTCTTCGCTCGGCACGGTTGTGAATCAAAAGCTGGTGAACCAGTTGCCCTTGAACGGACGCAACTTCATCCAGCTAGCCACCTTGAGCCCGGGTGTGAACGGCGTGGGTTTCTCGGCCACCGGAACCATCATGAGCGGCACGCGCCCGGACGATCGCCGCCCCGCCACCGAAATCTTTTCAAACGGAAATCGCGAAGGCTCGAACAACTTCCTGTACGACGGTATCGACGACAACGAGCGTCTGACGCTCTCCATCGTGCTGCGTCCGGCGGTTGAGGCCGTGCGCGAATTCAAAATTCAGACCAACCTGTACAGCGCCGATATCGGCCGCAATTCAGGCGCGGTTGTCGACGTCATCACCAAGTCCGGTACCAACCAATTACACGGCAGCCTGTTCGAGTTCTTGCGCAATTCCGCAATGGACGCCCGGAACTTCTTTAGCCCGAAAGGCACCGCCTTTCCCGACGTTCCGGCTGAATCAATTCGGCGGATCGTTGGGCGGTCCTGTCGTGCTGCCGAAGCTCTACCACGGCAAGGATCGCACGTTCTTCTTTGTCGATTACGAAGGCTACCGGCGCGATTCGCAGCAGTTGACCTTCGGCAATATTCCCACGGCCAAGATGCGCACTGGCGATTTCAGCGAGACCGCGACAATCTACGATCCTTTGACCACCAAAGCCAACCCGAACGGCTCTGGCTTTGTCCGCACTCCATTCTCCGGAAATCAGATTCCATCGATCCGGTGGGATCCCATTTCCGCCAAGATGATCAACGCTTATCCGGCGCCCACCAGCTCCGGGCGCTTTAATAATTACCTGGCCAATGCAATCCAGCACCAGAACTGGAATCAGGGCGATGCGCGCATCGATCACCAGATCACGCCGCGCGACAATTTCTTCGCGCGCTGGTCGATCCAGAACACGGAAACTATCGTTCCCAGCACCTATCCGCCCACTCAGGTTCCCGGATTCTCGCAGCCGCTGAACCTCGCTGACGAAGCCTCATTTGCCGGCACGTCCTTCGCGCCGACGCAGCACGCCGTTGCGAGTTATGTCCACATCTTCACTCCGCGCCTGGTGAACGAATTTCGCGCCGGTTTCAGCCGCTTCCGGCTGGACTATACGGCCGATCAATATCAGCCAAATGGCCAGCTCGGCAACAAGCTGGGCGTGCCGAACGCGAACGTCACGCCAAACGAACAAAATCTGCCCATCTTTTCGCCCTCGAGCTATTTGGGTATCGGCCAGACGCGATCCTTGCCGATTTTCCGCCGCGAGAATATGTTTGAATACATCGACAACGTCTCCGACACCCAAGGCGCGCACACTCTGAAATTCGGCGTCGATTTCCGCCGCCGCCAGCTCACCATCTATCAAACCAATCAGGGTAACGGCCGCTTCAATTTCTCGCCCGCATTGACCGATTCGCGCCAGCCCGCCGGTGCCGGCGGCGACAGCATGGCGAGTTTTCTTCTTGGCTATCCCACGCTGATCGCGCACGATTACACCCTGAACTGGCCCGGCGAGCGCGGTCTGGAATTGGGCCTGTATTTCGCCGACGATTGGCGCATTTCGAAGAAACTGACCCTCAATCTCGGTCTGCGCTGGGATTACTTCAGTCCCTTCAGCGAAGTCTCGAACCGCTGGGCGAACTTCAATATCGCGACAGGCAAAATCGATGTCGCTGGCCGCAATGGCGTGAATGAATACGCCGGAGTCGAGCCTTACTACAAGAATTTCGGACCGCGCTTCGGCTTCGCCTATCAATTCGCGCAGCATACTGTTCTCCGCGGCGGATTTGGCATGTTCTACAATCCGACCGGCAGCGAAGGCGGCAGTCTGCGTCTGTTCCGCCAGCTTCCCTTCGGCTCCACCACCAGCATTTCACCCGGAGACATCAATGTAGGTCAGCGAGTGAGCGATGGCTTTGCTCCGCTGCAACCCGTCAATCTGGCGTTCGCCGATAATCCGTTCGGCGCGATGTTCGCCGTGGATCATCATTTCCGGCCATCCTATGCGGAACAGTTCAATTTCACCGTGGAACAAGAGGTCGCGCCCTGGGCGCTGGTGGTCAAGACCGCTGTAATCGGAAATCTCGGGCGCCATCTCTATGACACATACAACGCAAACCAGCCGGTTCCAGGCCCGACAGCGCTCGATCCGCGCCGGCCGTTGTATTCGATCGATCCGCTCTTGAGTGATGCCAGCTATTTCACTACCGACGGATTGAGCGAGTATTACGGTTTTCAGTTAACCGCCGACAAGCGCTTCAGCAAGGGCTTGAGCGCGATTTTGGGATACACTTGGTCGCACGCCATCGACGACGTGCCGCTCGAATTCGGCGGTGGCGCCGCGGGCCCGCAACCTCAAGACCCTCGAAACATTTCCGCCGAGCGAGGAAATTCAATCATCGACATGCGCCATCGGCTCACGTTGAGCTACACCTGGGAGTTTCCGTTCGGAAAAGGCAAGGCGATGCTGAATCGCGGCGGCATCGCGGACTGGGTTTTGGGAGGCTGGCAGACCAATGGCATTCTCACCGCCCAAACCGGCCTGCCCTTCTCGGCTGTTTTGCAGACATCCACCACCAACGGCACAGGCAGCCGCCCGAACGGCAGCGGGCCCGTCACTTATCCCCACACGTTGCAGCAGTGGTTTGACCCGTCGGCTTTTTCAACTCCCGCTCCCTACACGTACGGGAATCCCGGCCGCAATACGCTGTTCGGTCCCGGCCGCGTGAATTGGGACATGTCGCTGTTCAAGAACTTCGTCATTCGCGAACAGACTCGCTTCGAATTTCGCGCCGAAGCGTTCAACGTGTTCAACCATCCGCAGTTCAACCTGCCCAATGCGAACATCGGCAATGCGCAGGTTGGCCAGATCACCAGCACGGTCGGCAATCCGCGCCAGCTTCAGATGGGCCTTCGCTTCCAGTTTTGATCCGTCAGCCATCGCTATTTCTTCGTTCGATGTGTCACAATTATCGCGAAGAAAAGGGCTGTAGCCCGTTTCATCAAGCCGTCGGGCAGCGAGTGCCAGAACGGCTTGCGCCGCGGATTCCTCACTGGCACTAAACCGATAGCCGTTAACTTCAAGAAAGGATTCCGACGAGAAATCCCGGGCGTTTATTGCCATCGACAAAAGGATGATTGCGCACATCCCCACGGTATAGATAATATCGGAAGATTCGGCGTAGGCGTTCTGCTGCGGTGGCCGGGCCAGCGTCGATTTCAGCAAGTATCATCGCGAGTTCCGGTGGTTCTCCGGCCGCACTCCTAGCCGCCCGGTTACTCAACGAACGAACTGATCGATGAACTCCGCTCCCAATCCAACATCGACGTAATGCTTGCGGCACATGTCGATTTTAGTGAAAACATCTTCAAAGCCCGTGTGGTTGTCTTGCTCGTCAACGTAGTACATGCAGCCCGAGATATGAAAGAACGTAATCATCTCTTCCACTCCGGCATCGACGGTCAGCGTATGCGTTTCCCCCGGCGGCTCGAACACATAATCGCCCTGGCGCGCCACCCAATCGTGCTCGAGATACCGCCACGAGCCCTTGATCACGTACCCGTGTACCGGCGCTGGATGCCGGTGTCTGCTCAAAATTCCGGCGCGCCGCACTCGCAGCAAATTGCACCATTGGCCGTTCAATGTATTGAGCATCAGAGGACGGAACCATACGTTCGGCGCTTGCGGAACCCAGACACGCTCATCCTCCGGTACCGCGGTCGTTACGATTTGCTCGGGAGAAAGTGGATGAGTAGAGTGCATGATCGCTTTGCTCAAGCGGCCGAATAGCCGCCGTCCACCGTGACGATTGCTCCGGTCATAAAAGAAGCCGCCTCGGATGACAAGAATAACACCGGCCCGGCGACTTCACGCGCGAAACCCCAGCGGCCGAGCGGCGTGCGCGCCAGCAATTCATCCGATCGTGCCGGGTCGTTTTGCAATGCGCGCGTAAGCGGCGTAGCAATCCAGCCAGGCGCCACCGCGTTGACTCGAATGCCGTCGGCCGCCCAGGCTACCGCCAGCGAGCGTGTCAATTGCGCAACTCCGCCCTTACTCGCGCTATACGCCGGCGCCCGCGGTCCGCCGAAAAAGCTGAGCATCGACGCGATGTTTACGATCGAACCTTTGGTTTTCGCCAGTTTCGGGCGCGCCGCCATGCAAGCGCGCATCACGCCCGTCAGATTGACATCGAGCACTTGCGCGAAAACATCTAACCCGAACTCTTGCTCCCGGCGAATGATACCTGCCGCATTGACCAGAACATCGATCTCGGGAATCCTTTCGAAAAATTGTGTGAGGGCATTGCCGTCGGCCACATCCACCGTTTCGATAGCCACGCCAGCCGCGCTCTCTTCACTCGAAGGCAAACCGGCTGCAACCACCTTCGCTCCCGCTTCACGAAAGGCCCCGGCGATGGCGCGGCCAATCCCGCTGGTTCCGCCTGTAACGATAACGGACTTCGCGGTGAAGTCGAACATTGGCTAACTTTGACGCAGCGCCACGCGACGGACGAACTTCACGGCTGAATTCTCGAATATCTGCGAAATGACCCCATCCGGCACGAGTTGGTCGGTCTCGACGATCGAGATGGCGATGAGCGGTTCCCCCGGTTTCCGAGTGGACGGTTCCTGCCGGCCCAACGCGAAGTTGGCGATGTTGATGCCATTTTTGCCCAGCACGGTTCCCAAAAAGCCGATCACGCCGGGCACGTCTTCGTTTTTCGCATACATCAGGTTGCCGTCGAGCGTGGCTTCGCACGAGATATCGTCCACCTGAAGCAAGCGCGGCTTGTCCAGCACCACCGCTCCCTGCGCGGAAAAAGAACCGGCTTCGGATTCCACTTCCATGCGGATGGAATCCATCTGCGCGTGCCCGGGTTCGCAGCTCTTCGACGACGCGAAACCCGCGCTGCGTAGCAATCTGCATGGCATTTACCACGTTGGCGCGATATTCGAGCGACCGGCCGAGCACGCCCGCAAGCCCGGCGTTGCGCAAAATCTGCGTGTTGTTTTCCGCCAGCCGTCCATAGTAGAAAAATCGAATTGTATGCGCATTGCCGGTCGCGATATGGCTGAGGAACAGTCCCAATCGTTCGGCCAGTGTCACGTACGGGCGCAGCGCATGGTATTGTTCCGCGGTCATGGCCGGCATATTCACCGCATTCAGCGCCACGCCGCTCTTCAAATACTCCACCATCTGCTCGACAATCCGGATGCCGACAATTTCCTGCGCTTCTTCGGTCGACCCGGCAATATGCGGAGTAGCGATAATCGGATCCAGGCGAAACAGTTCGCTCTCGCCCGGCGGCTCTTTTTCGAATACATCGAGCCCCGCGCCGCCAACCTTGCCGCTCTCCACCGCCGCCTGCAAGTGCTTCTCCGTCGATCGAGTTCGCCGCGCGCGCAATTGACGATCCGCACGCCCGTCTTCATTTGTGCAAACGCCTGCGCATTCAGCATCCGGTCCGTCTCGGGCGTAAGCGCAACGTGCAAAGTGATGAAGTCGCTTTGCCGGTAAAGCTCCGGCAGAGACTACGAGCTCGACGCCCGCTGCGCTGGCGCTTTGCGCGCTGACATACGGATCGTGCCCGATAATCCGCATCTCGAACGGCTTCGCGCGCTTCACTACCTCGCGCCCGATGCTGCCGAGCCCGACCACGCCGAGCGTCTTGCCGCGCAGTTCATTACCGAGAAATTTCTTCTTCTCCCACTTTCCCGATTTCGTCGAAGCGTTAGCCTGCGGTACCGCGCGTGCCATCGAAAGCATCAGCGCCAGCGTGTGTTCGGCAACCGAAATAGCGTTGCCTCCTGGCGTGTTCATCACCAGCACGCCCGCATCGGTCGCGGCAGGAAGATCGACGTTGTCGACGCCTACTCCGGCGCGTCCGATCACCCGCAGCTTGGGCGCGCCGCCAAGAACATCCTTATTGACCTTTACAGCGCTGCGCACCACCAGCGCGTCGCAGTCGGCCAGATGCGGCTGATAGGTTTTCGGATCGGCGATTACAATTTCCCAGCCGGTTTGCGCGTGCAGCAACTCGATCGCCGCCGGCGCCAGCGGCTCCGCAACAAGAATTTTCATGGAGCGTCAGGTTAGCCGTCAGCGCCGGTTCCGGTTTCGGAAGCGCGACTTCGGCGTAGACGTTCTGCACCGCCGCCACGCCGGTGCCGAATCGCACCGGGTGGCCGTTCGCCGCCAGAATCATCTCGAGCTCCGCAATCACGGCGAATAAATCGTGGAAATCGAAATAGCCGAGATGCGCCAGCCGGAAAATCTGCCCCTTCATCGAGCCCTGCCCATTGGTGATGATGGCGTTGAAGCGATTGCGAAATTCTTTTACGATGACGCCCGAGTCCATGCCCGCCGGCGGCCGCACCGCCGTTACCGACGACCCGGGAGATTTAGAGAATAGCTCCAGGCCGAGCTCCGTAACGGCCGCTCGTGTCGCGCGCGCCAGAAGCTGCGCGTTCTCGATCACTTTGTCCATCCCGATTGTCCTGATGTATTTCAGCGCTTCGGCAAACGCCAGCAGCAATGCCGTGTTCGGCGTCCAGGCCGATTCGCCGTTGATCGCGTTCTTCTTTTCTTTCTTCAAGTCGAAATAGAAGCGCGGCGCCTTCGAAGAATCCGCCAGCGCCCAGGCTTTCGGGCTGATGGCCAGGAAAGCCAGCCCGGGCGGAATCATGAAAGCTTTTTGCGAGCCGCCGATCACGACGTCCAGGCCCCAGCCTTCGATATCGAGCGGCATGGTGCCGATACCCGTAATGGCATCCACCACGAAAATAGCGTTGGTCTTTTTGACCGCCAGGCCCATGGCTTTCACGTCGTGCTGCGCGCCGGTGGACGTTTCCGAAGCCTGCACGAACACGCCTTTGAAATTGCGGTTTTGCGCCAGCGCCTGCTCGACTGCCGCGGGCTGCCACCACCTCGCCATAAGGAGCGGTAAGGACGGTGGCCTTCATTCCCCAGGCTTTCATGATTTCCACCCAGCGCTCGCCAAACTTTCCGGCCGAGCACACCAGCACTTCATCGCCCGGCGAGAAAAAGTTCTGAGTGGCGGCTTCGAGCCCGCCCGATCCCGAGGACACCAGCACCAGCACGTCGTTCGAGGTCCCAAGCACGTGCCCCAGATCCGACAATACCTGCTTGTACAGGTTGCGAAAATCCTCGGTGCGGTGATGGATATCGGAACCCATCATGGCGTGCAGGGCGGCTGGTAACAACGGAGTTGGACCAGGTGTGAGAAGGCGTTGTTTTTTGATGTGCATGGAGATGCGGACACCCCAGGCAAACAGCGTTTTGCCTGGGGGAATCTTCAGAATAACAAAGGCCCGATCCGCCTCAGTTCACGATCATCAAGTTCGTCGTCGAGGTCGAACTCCGCCCCAATGATGTAGTAGCCGTTACCGTGAGGGTATGGGTGCCGTTCGAGAAGAGAGTCGTATCAAGACTGCCCGTCCAACCCACATTCGGGCAGCCGGATCGTCCTGGATACACCGCGCATACATCCGATCGCAATACCCCGTAGGTTGGATTGGGCGTCTGAGGAACGCCATCCACTGCTATGGCAACCGTGGCGATCGCGCCGGCGTCGTCCAGCGCCCAACCTTGGATCACTACCGTGCCGGAGTAAAACGTGTTCGGCGTCGGCGAGTCGATCGTAATGCGCGTTGAACTGGTGATCAGGGAATTCGCTACGTTGAAGCTCGACGACGTCGTATAGTGGCTGCCATCGGCCGCGATTTCAGTCGCCCCGAGCGTGTGAACGCCGTCGGCCAGTTGCGTGGTGTCCAGCGGGAATGTCCAGCCGACGCCCGGACACGACGGTCCAGGGTAGATCGCGCACACGTCGCCGCGGCTTCCGTTATACGTTGCGCTGCCGTACGGCACGCCATCGATGGTGATTGATACCGCGTTCACGACCACGCTGCTATGCACTGCCCAGCCGAAGAATTGCACCGGGCCTTGATATGTGTTACCGGGCAAAGGCTGATCGATATAGAGCCGGCCTGGTCCCGTAAGCGCATTGTCCACCTGGAAAGATCTGCTGTACGTTGCGCGCTGCCCGGTGGTGCTGGTTGCGGTGACGGACAGCATATGAGCGCCGCTGGTCAGCGTACTGGTGTCGAGTGAAGATGCCCAACCGACACTCGGGCAGCCGGGCCGCCCCGGGTATGCTACACATACATCCCCGCGCGGCGCACCGTAGCTGGCAGTTCCGTAAGAAACTCCGTCCACTTGAATCTGCACACTCTGGATCGCCGCGCTATCGCTTACCGCCCAACCGGCGATACCGGCAGTGCCGCCCAGCGCCGGACCGCCCGGGCCTGGACTATCGACATAGATTCTGACCGGATTCGCCGCGGTTGCGAGGTTCGCCACTTGGAATATCATCGTCGCCGTGTAACTTCGGTCGCCCACCGGATGCACGCTAACCGCCAGCGTGTGTGCGCCGTCGGCGAGTTGTGTTGTGTCGAGGCCGAGCGTCCAGCCCACATTGGGGCAGCCGGCGCGCCCCGGAAACGCGGCACAAACGTCCCCACGGCTAGCGCCATAAGAACCGCTCGGATAGGGTACGCCATCCACCGCGAAGCTTACGCTCCCGATCGCCGCAAGATCGTCGATCGCCCACCCGTAGAACGTCACGCCCCCGCTAAACGGGGCGCTCGCCGCCTGCGGTGAATCGAACATAATCTTAACCGGATTATCCGCCGCAAAGCTGGGAACCGTAAACGGGTTCGCGACCGTTGCTTTTTGCCCGTTTGTCGCCGTCGCGGTGACCGCGAAAATATGTGTTCCGTTCCCAAGCGTGCTGGTATCGAAAGCGAAGGACCAGCCGACGTTCGGGCATCCCATACGGCCGGAAAAAACTCCGCACACATCGCCGCGGCTGCTCCCATAGACCGCGTTGCCGCGCGCAACACCATCGATCGATACGCTTACGCTGGCAATAGCGGCGGTGTCGTTCAGCGCCCAGCCCCAGAACGTCTCAGCGCCGCGATAGTTATTGTTCGGTATCGGCGAATCGATGTAGGCTCTCGTCGGGTTCGCCGACATGTCGTTCGCTATCGTAATGGGCTGGCTCACCGTGAAGTGCACTCCGGCCGCATTCGTAGCGGTCACTTGCAGCACGTGGCCGCCATTCGAAAACGCGGTAGTGTCAAGGCTGGCGCTCCAGCCCACATTCGGACAACCTGCGTGTCCTGGGTAAACGTCGCACACATCCTGTCGCGAACCGCCGTAAAAGGCGCCGCCCTGAGACACGCCGTCCACTCCGAAAGTGACTCCCGTAATCGCCGTTGTCGTTATCGATTGCCCAGCCGGCGAGCGTCGCAACGCCGCTCATCGGCGATCCAGCCGCTTGCGGAGAGTCGATCGTGATCCTAATCGGCGTTGTGCTGGGCGGAGGCTGGATTACGGGTGGTGGCGGATTCAGCGTCGGCGTTCCCACCGGCAGCGTCACCGTATTGCTGATGAAGGCGTTTTGCGCCACATAAAGCTGCGTTGCCGGATTGGCGGTCAAGCCCGTTGGCACGATGATCTCGAGTTGGTACATGCCATACGATCCGGGGCCAAAGCCCGCGCTGATCACTTGCGCGGTCTGCCCGCCTAATGTCGCCGTGGCGAAATTATCCTGTAGTGCGCTATTAGGCTGCGGCCCGGCGTACGGCTGGCCCGCTGAGAGGATGACTAGGTTTCCGTTCACATCCTGCACCTCGCCCATGCCCGCGGTATATACAGTGATCAACTCGCCCGGCCCGGCTGGATTTTCAGGTGTAATTTGCGAATTCGGGTTGCACCGCGCAACACGTCGACGGGCTATAAGCCGTCACTGTGACGGCGGCCGTGGAGGGGCTCGCCGATCCTGCGATCGGTATTCCGTTTCCGGCCGCGCCTGCTTGCTTGGCCGTTAGCACCACGCGCGTAAATGCGCCTCCGGCGGACGCCGTTACATCGGGATCAGCGGCGTTAATAGCTGCGACTAATCCGTTTACTATTGTCGTCAGCGTATCGCCGGCTTTCACTGTGTAGCTATAATTCCGCCCGTTCACCGTGATCGTTGCCACGTCCGCGGCCTGGATGGAACCATCAATCGAAACCACGGAAGTTGGATTGCCCAACTGATGAAACGCCATCGACGCCGGCCACGGCCGCGCTTGGCCGGCAAAGCTCGGAGCGTTAAAAATTCCCGGATTCGCGGGCGCAATATAAACCGGCGACGCATTGGTGGCCGTAACGCTTCCGTTGTTGTGAACGGTGCGCACATACACGCTCGTGCTATTGCGCTCGTTGAAGTAAAAGGGAACCTGTCCGACTACCTGCGTTGGCGAAACGCGCAGCACCGGCACGGCGATGCCATCCATGTACAGTTGCACTCCGCCCAGTGTGCTGGGAATCTGGCCCGCTGAGCGGTGCTGTGACAATGTTGTCCGAGAGACTGACGCCCGCCGGCGCGTTCACTTCCATCAGTGCGCCCGGCGCGCCGGTCGCGGCGGTACCGGCCGTCAGGTAGGCGCCCGATGCGGTCGTGCTCAGGTTGAGAGCATTCGAGGTGCTGGCCGCCAGCGTGATGCTGTCGTAAGCCAGATTGATTCCTTTGGAACTCAGGTAGACGGTCCCGGTGCCCGTTCCGGCAAAAATCGCGGTCGCGTTCGGGTCGCTGGCATTGATCAAAGCCACCAGGCCTTTCGCGATGGAATCCAGCGTGTCGCCGGTCTTCACGGTGTAGGTATAGGCGGTGCCGCCGATCGTGATCGTCGCGGTGTCGCCGGCCGTTATCGCTCCGCCGCTCGCAACGCCCAGCACCACGATGCCTTCTTGCCGGATGATTTCGCTCGCCCAGTTGACGACCGAATTACCCGGCAGCGCGGAATCGCCTGGCGTGAACACCAGCACGCGCCGGTTGTACGGATCGCTCACATAAAGATTGGTTCCGTCGAACGCAAGCGAAGTCGGCGTGGGAGTAACATCCACAGCTCCGGTGTTGTCGATAGCCGTGCTCGCGATGCTGATCGATTGGCTGGTCACGATGTCGGTTGTAAAATCCGGTTCTCCCAGCACCGTGTCGGGGCTCGAGCCGTTCACGGTTGGAATCGTGTTATATACCAGGACGCGATCGTTTCCTCCATCGGCCACAAAAAGCCGGTGGCCATCGGAGAGCGCAAAGCGCGGAAAATTCAGATTCGATACGCATGGGCCAAGAACGCTAACTAGGCCGGTATTCGGGTCAATTGTGGGAAGCCCAATGGGGTTGCCGCCGCAAACGATGCTTTCGTTCGCCCGCGAGCCTGCCATATTGGTCTGCCCCAGAACGACATCGGCGGGCTGATCGTTGGTAGTGGGAATACTATTCCAGATAAGCACTCGATTGAAGCCCAAATCGGCCACAAACACGTGCGTGCCGTCGGATGTTACCGATACCGGATTCAGCAACCGATTGGCGGCGGCCGGGGGGTTTTCCACGCTGGGCGGCGGCGCATCGGCGTGACTGAAATCAGCTTGTCCCAGGACCACATCGGGCGGCTGGTTGTTGACGGTTGGAATGCTGTTCCAAATCAAAATGCGGTGATTTTGGGTATCCGCCACGAACAGTTTATTGTTCTGAATCCAAACGCCCTGTGGTCCACGCAAAATGGTGGCCGAAACGACGCCGGTCCCGGGCTGCGCGCGCGAAGTGAAATCGGCCTGCCCCAATACCAGATTCGGCGCCTGATTCATGCTGGCCGGTATCGAAGTCCAGATCAAAATGCGGTTGTTATCGGTGTCCGCCACCGCCACAATGTGCCCGTCCGTCGCCACCGCCGTCGCGCTATTGAACTGCGGCTTGGAGGGGTCGGCGCTAAGACCCGGATCGAAGCTCGCTGGGGTGTTGGCGGTATCCGTGGGCGTAAAGCTAGGCTGTCCCAAACTGTTCTCGGCCAAAAATCCACATAAATAGCAACTGGTCTGGCCGGATAGGTCCGTATCGGTTGTCAGATCGCGATGAGTGTCCGGAATCAGATTGGTGTTGAACACCAGCACCCGGTGATCTTGCGGAAAAGAACCGATGCGGTTCGAATCGGCCACATAGAGTCTGCGGCGTATAGGATCAAAAGCGAGTCCGCTTGCGCCCCCCAGGATCTGATTGCTCGGATTCGAGTCGCCCTCGGTGAAGACGATCTGTCCGAGAACGGCCCGGGCCGCTTGGCCGCTGATAAAATTCTGTGCCTCGAGCGTCGTCGCCAAAAGCGAGAAAAGCAATAGGGTTATAAACTTTCGCAAACAGGGGACCTCAAAAAGACCTAATATAACAGCGGGTTAGACGCCGTCCCCATTTAACGGGTTCCGCCGCCGTTTAAAATGGTGCCCAATGCCCCTTCTCGATACGATTCAGAAAGATATGGCCGTCGCCATGAAAGCCAAAGAGGAGGGTCGCTTGGGTGCGCTGCGCATGATCAAGACCGCGCTTCAAAAACAGCAGATCGATTCCATGAAAGCGCTTGACGAGAGCGCCGAAATGCAGGTGATGAACATGCTGCTGAAGCAGCGGCGCGAAGCGGCGGATCTGTTCCGCAAAGGCGAGCGCGAAGAACTAGCGGCCAAGGAAGAAGCCGAAGCGCGCATCATCGAAGCCTATCTGCCATCCGCGCCCAGCGCCGCCGAGCTCGATCAGGCGGTCGCGGCGGCAATAGCCGAATCCGGCGCCACTTCCCAAAAGCAGATGGGTGCGGTCATGAAAGCCGCCCAAGCCAAACTGGCCGGCAAGCGCGTGGATGGAAAAGCGCTGAGCGAATTAGTCAAATCAAAGCTGGCCTGACGTCCCGCTAGACCGTAAAGCTCTCAACCGCCTGCGCGAGCGAACTAAGCGGATCGCGCGTCGGCGTATACTCGTGCGCAACCACGCCGCCGAAATTCAAATCCGCGATGGCTTGCGCCACAAATCGATAGTTCAGCTCCTGAGTTTGATCGATTTCATGACGCCCGGGATTTCCGCCGGTATGGAAATGAGCTAGATACTGGATGTTTTCGCGAATAGTCCGCACGATGTCGCCATCCATAATCTGCATGTGATAAATGTCGTAGAGCAATTTCACGCGCGGCGAGTTCACCCGCTTCATTACCCCGACTCCCCAAGTCGCGTGATCGCACATGTAATCCTTGTGGTTCACTTTGCTGTTCAGCAGTTCCAGGCAGATCGTCACGCTTTTGTCTTCCGCGTACCCCTTCACCTTGTCGAGCAGCAGCACGCAGTTGTCCGCGCCTTCCGCATCCGGCATTCCGCGCCGGTTGCCCGAGAGCGTGATCACATTCGGACAACCGGCAGCGGCCGCCAGGTCAATTCCGTCCCGTAAACCTTTCTCGATTCGGTCGTGGTTTTCCTTGCTGTTGATGCCATCCGGAATTGTGCCGCCATATGGCCCGGGCAGCATCGTCGGCGTCAGCCCATGCCTTTTGAGAACCGGCCAGTCTTCGGGCTTGACCAGGTCGAACCCGTAAATTCCGAGCTTCGCCGCCTCACGGCACATATCGTCGAGCGTCATCTTACTGCCGCGAAACACGCCCGCCGTCACACTCTGCTTGAGTCTTCCCTTGGCCGGCGCTCCTGTGGCGGCCAAACTGGCTGCCGCCGTCGCTGCCAGACCCGGTAGAAAAGTTCTCCGTGTCATCTTTTTCCTGTAGCTAACGATTGTATGCGAGCCCTCCGCCGGGCCTTCTTGCATGTTATGCTTATCGCACGTAGGCGAGTGACTGCAGAACAGTATCTGACGAATTCTCAATCCATTGCTTCGCTAATCGACCACACCCTCCTCAAGCCCGAGGCCACGGAAAGCGATATCGTCCGGCTTTGCCGCGAGGCGCGGGAATACAATTTCAAAACAGTCTGTGTGAACCCGTGTTGGGTCGATATGGCCCGCCGGAAATTATCCGATTCATCGGTCCTCGTTTGCACTGTGATTGGTTTTCCGCTAGGCGCGAATCTGACCGAGACGAAAGTTGAGCGAAGCCCGTCTCGCGCTGGAGCAGGGCGCGGCGGAGCTGGATATGGTGCAGAATGCCGGTGCTCTACGTTCCGGCGATAGCGCTTTCGTGCAGGCGGAAATTGCCGCATTGACCCGCGTGGCCCATGCCGCCGGGGCCATTCTGAAAGTGATACTCGAAACAAGTGTGTTGTCGGAGGAAGAAAAAGTCGCCGCCTGCCGGCTTGGCTGTTGAGGCGGGCGTCGATTTCGTCAAGACATCCACCGGGTTTTCCGCCGCCGGTGCAACTGAAAGTGATGTGCGCCTGATGCGTGCAACAGTAGGCCCGTCGGTGGGCGTCAAGGCTTCCGGTGGCGTGCGCACCTTCGATGCTTTGCGCCGCATGGTCGAAGCGGGCGCCACGCGTATTGGCACTAGTTCCGGTGTTCAAATCATCCGCGATGCTCGCGACGCCGCGCATCCCCGTAAGCCCGGCGCCGAAGTGCCTGCCGGACGGCCGGATTCCTACTGATGTCGTCTCCCCGCAGCGCCGAGGTTCGCTTTCGCGAACGAGCGGAACTTCTCGATTTTCTCCTCGAAGTCAGCACGGTTACCGCCGAGACGCTGGATCTCGATCGCCTGCTCTCAAACGTTGCCGAAATCGTCAAAGACGTCATACCCTATGAACTTTTCGCGATTCTGCTCTATAACGAGCGCACCCGCAGTCTGCGGATGCGCTACTCCATCGGCCACCGCGACGAGGTCGCCAAAAATCTCTCGATCGCGCTCGGCGAAGGCTTGACCGGCTCCGCCGCCGGCACCCGTCAGCCTATCCTGGTCAGCGATGTGCGCCGCGATTCCCGCTACCTGAACGCGCTCGATGCCGTCCGGGCGGAGCTTGCCGTCCCCATGCTCATTCGCGGCAAGCTGGTGGGAGTGATCGATCTCCAGTCGACCCGCACGAATGCGTTTTCCGAGCAGGACAATTCGCTGCTCGTGCTCATCGCCACCCGTGTCGGCGTGGCCATCGATAACGCGCGCCTCTACCGCCGCGTCGAGCGCCAGAATCGCATCTTGCGCGTGCTCGCGCATCTATCGCAGGAATTCAGCTCTATCCTCGAAATCGACGAGCTGCTCACCAAAATCGCCGTCTCGATTCACGCGCTCATCAATTTCGACGCTTTCAGTATTTTCCTGGTGGATGCGGATCGCAAACTCCTGCGCGCCCGCTTCAGCCAGCGCTATGACCAAAAAGCCACCAGCGACAATATCGAAATCGGCAAGGGCTTGACCGGGAATGCCGCCTTGTCGCGGCAGGTGATCCGAGTCGCCGACGTCACTGCCGATCCGCGCTATATCGCCACCCACTCCGACGTGCGCTCCGAAGTGGCCGTCCCGCTCGTATTGCACGATCGCGTGATCGGCGTGATGGATCTCGAAAGCATTCGCATCGGCTTCTTTACCGACGAGCACGTCCGCGCCCTGTCTTTGCTCGCTCCGCAGATTGCCAGCTCCGTCGAAAATGCGCGGCTCTACGAAGAGCTCGCCCAGCGTGAGCAGCGCATGGACCAGGACCTGCAAGCCGCCTATAAGCTGCAGTCGATCCTCGTTCCGCGAACCGTCTCCAATATCGTCGGGCTCGACATCGGTATCAAAACCAGGCCTGCCCGCCAGATTAGCGGCGACCTGTACGATTTCTTCGAGCATGGCGACGAGTACGCCTTGATCGCATTCGGCGATGTGAGCGGCAAAGGCGCGGCGGCCGCGCTCTACGGCGCCCTGATCTCCGGCCTTCTGCGCATACTCGCTCCTGAGCGCCGGCCTCCCGCGGAGCTGATGAAATTGCTCAATGAAGCGCTGCTCGAACGCAGAGTAGACGCGCAATACGCCACTCTTTCGCTCGTTTCCTGGAACGCGCGCAGCCGGATATTTACTGTCGTCAGCGCCGGCAGTCTTCCGCCAATGCTTTGCCGCAAAGGCGAAATCAGCAGCTCGCGCGTCGAAGGCGTACCCATCGGTCTCCTGGACGACCAGGAGTACGAGCAGGTTCAAATCGCCGCTGAGCCGAATGATCTCTTGCTGCTTTGCTCGGATGGGGTCGAGGATCAACTGGCGCCCGAAGTCGACTCAAGCCACCGAGTAACGAAACCGAAAGCTACGGTCGTCGCCGTCTCCAGAAAGTCGTGCAAGCGCAATGCCGCCGCACGCCTCAGGAGCTTGCTGAAAAAATTTTCGAGGATATCGACGCCTTTCGCGGCGCTACGCCTCTCACCGACGACCAGACCATCGTGGCCCTCAGGGTACTCTAACCGTCCATGCACAGCCAGCCCTTCAATTACAGAAATGGCTCTCTGTTCTGCGAAGACGCCGATCTCACCTCGCTAGCCGAAACCCACGGCACGCCGTCCTATGTGTATTCGAAGAATGCGATTGTCAGCCGTTTCGAAGCTTACCGGAGCTCTTTCGATGGGCTGCCCACTCGCATCTGTTTCGCCGTCAAAGCCAATTCGAATCTAGCTGTTCTGGCTACGCTCGCGCGTCTCGGAGCCGGATTCGATATCGTCTCGGCTGGTGAGTTGCACCGCGTCCTCGCGGCCGGTGGCGATCCGGGCATGGTTGTCTTTTCCGGCGTCGGCAAAACCGCCGCCGAAATCCGTTTCGCTCTCGAAAAAGGCATTCGCGGCTTCAACTGTGAATCGGAATCGGAAATCGAGACCATTTCTCAAATTGCCGTCTCCCTGAATCGCACTGCGTCGATTGCCATCCGCGTGAACCCCGACGTCAACGCCATCACGCATCCCTACATCTCTACCGGTCTTCGCGAGCACAAATTCGGAATCGATATCGCCGCCGCCGAAGCCGTCTATCTGCGCGCGGCGGAACTCCCAGGTATCGCTCTCGAAGGCGTCAGTTGTCACATCGGATCGCAGCTTCTCGATATCGGCCCACTGCTCGAAGCTTCGTCAAAAGTGTTGGACCTGGTCAAGCGTCTGCGGTCCGCGGGTCTGCCAATTCGCGATCTCGACCTAGGCGGCGGCCTCGGCGTCGCCTATCATCCGGACGAGCGCACCGCCTGCGTTCGAGATCTTGCCGAGCGTTTGCGACCGATGCTTCAAGATCTCGACCTCACTTTGCTGCTGGAACCGGGCCGCTCTATCGTGGCCGAAGCGGGCATTCTTCTGACGCGCGTTCTGCTCACCAAACGCAATGGAGCGAAGTTGTTTGTCGTGGTCGACGGCGCGATGAATGATCTGATCCGCCCCGCTCTCTACCAGGCCCATCACGAATTCCTGCCCGTGCGCCAAGCGTCGGATAGTCGAATCATCACAGCCGATATAGTCGGCCCAATCTGCGAAACCGGAGATTTCTTCGCGCGCGGCCGCGAAATTCCGCCCTTAGCTGCCGGCGATCTCCTGGCCATCTGCACCACCGGTGCGTACGGCTTCGTCCTCTCCTCAAACTACAATTCGCGCCCGCGTGCCTGTGAGCTGCTGGTCGATGCTGCGCGTGTGCTGGTTGCCCGAAAACGCGAGACATTTGAAGATCTCGTGCGCGGCGAATCACCCCTTGTCTGAAATTGCAATTTCCGTCCGCGATCTGCATAAATCGTACGGCGATTTCGAAGCAGTGTGTGGTATCGACCTCGAGGTGCGGGAAGGAGAAGTGTTCGGTCTGCTCGGCCCAAACGGGGCGGGGAAGACCACGACACTTGAAATCCTGGAAGGTCTGCGCCCGCGCTCGAGCGGCACGGTCTCCGTTCTCGGCTTCGATCCCGGCCCTGAGTCCAAACGCATAAAAGACCGCATCGGCGTTTGCCTGCAGCACACTAATTTGCCGGACAAAATGAAGGTCTGCGAAGCGCTGGAGTTGTTCGCCGCCTTCTATACGCGTAATGCCGATCGCGACAAACTCCTCCAGCGTCTGCAGCTTTGGGACAAAAAAGACGCGCTATACAAATCGCTATCCGGCGGCCAGAAACAGCGCGTCGCCCTCGCCCTGGCGCTCGTCAACGAGCCCACGCTCTTGTTTCTTGACGAGCCCACCACCGGCCTCGACCCGCAAGTGCGGCACGAGATTCACGGCATCATCCAGGAATTAAAGAAAGACCGTCGCTCCATCCTCATCACCACGCACTACATCGAAGAAGCCGAGCGGCTCTGCGATCGCGTCGCCATCGTCGACGCCGGCAAAATCATTGAGTCCGGCGCGCCGCGCGAAATCCAACAGCGCGTTTTGGGCCATACTGCTGTCGAGATCACCACGGACGGCGTGATGCCAGCTGGAGAAACTTCCCGAAAGTCTGCGCGCCGAAAAATATTTCATCCGTGACGAGGGCCGGACGCTATCGATGCAAAGCGAATCGCCCGCCGCTCTGATCGTCGAGTTGGTCCGGTGGATCGGTGAATGCAATCTTCGCCTGCTCGATATCCACATGAAGCGGCCCACCCTCGAAGACGTTTTCATCGAGCTTACCGGAAAGAGGCTGCGCGAGTAATGAAGTCCTACGCTGCCCTGATCCGAAGCAACTTACGCCTGATGGTGCGCGACCGTGCGGTCCTCTTCTTTAGCCTCTTATTCCCGCTGAGTTTCTTTTTTTTGTTCGCCCAAGCGTTCCATGCCTCGGCGAGCGCCGGAGCCATGTCGCAAATAATCGCCATGGTGCTGATCATCGGTGTTCTCGGCAATGGATTCTTCGGCGCGGGCATGCGCACGGTGCAGGATCGCGAGGCCGGTGTCCTGCGGCGTTTCAAAGTAGCCCCTATTAGCGCCGCGCCGGTAATCGTGGCCTCGCTCGTCTCCGGCCTGGTGGCCTACCTGCCAACCGTTTTCCTGTTCTTATTCTTTGGCAAAGTGATCTACCACGTTCCCTATCCCCCGAGGCTCGTCTCCTTGCTCGTGTTCATCTCGCTCGGTCTGGTTGCCTTCCGCGCCGTCGGAATGATCGTCGCGTCCGTCGTCAACTCGGCCCAGGAAGCGCAGATCGTAATCCAGATCCTCTACCTGCCGATGTTGTTCTTAAGCGGCGCGACCTTTCCCATCGCCATGATGCCCGTATGGGTGCAAACGATCGCGCAATTTCTGCCCGCGACCTATTTGTTCCAGGGCATCACGTCCATCTTGTTGGCCGGCGAAACCGTGATCAATAACCTGGTCTCGGTATTTGCACTGCTCACGACACTCGCCGTTTGCCTCTTGATCGGCGTCAAGCTATTCCGTTGGGAGAAAGAAGAGAAAATCGCGAAAGGCGCGAAGTGGTGGATCCTGGCGGTGCTCGCTCCGTTCTTCCTCATGGGCGTTTACCAGACGTTCACCAGGCAAAACATCGAAAAGGCCAAAGTTCTGGAACGCAGTGCCGAACGGCGCCGCTCCGAGCTCTTTCAGCATGTCAAAGTTTTCGTAGGCGACGGCAGCGTCATTGAAGACGGCGCGGTGCTCGTCAAAGACGAGAAAATCGCCGGAGTGTTCGCCGCTCCTCCCGCGGATACTCAGTCCTTGCAAGCAGCCGTTATCGAGGGTTCGGGCAAGACATTGTTGCCGGGATTGATCGACATGCGCGTCCACATCGGCTCGTCCGCAGACCTGTATCGTAACCTCGCCGCATATCTCTACAGCGGCATAACCGCGGTGTGTAGTGTTGATCCCTCGATGCGCCAAGCAGTGAACGCGGACAAATACGACGGCGCCCGGCTGTTTTCCTGCCAGCACGAGGAAGCGCATATCCCGGCCTTAAGCGGCATTGAAGCCGCTTACGATTTTCAGACCGGCAATCCTGAGCTGCTGAATCGCTTCTTGCTGCGGCAAGTGGGACCAGCCGGCCTGATCGCCTCCACTCGCGAGGCAGTTCTGAAAAATCGCGGCCATACGGCCGTCTCGGCCCTGCCTTTAGCGGCCCGGAATCTCTTGCAAGCTTTTCAGTCGGGCGTGCCACTTGTGGCCGGCAGTGATGCGGGCAACATGCTCGTCCTGCACGGACCAACGACCCAACACGAGCTTGAGTTGTGGGTGAAGGCGGGCATCCCTCCCGCCGCCGCTCTCGAAGCCGCCACCTACAACGCCGCCCGCGCGCTCCATGTGGACGATCACATCGGACTCATAAAAAAAGGCTACGAGGCCACATTTATTCTTCTCGATGGCGATCCGCTAGCGGATATCTCAAACCTGCAACACATCAACGCGGTCTATTTCCGAGGCGGCCACATCAACCGCTCCGCGCTTTTCGACCAGTTCAAGCCTTAATTGTGGCGCTCGCTTTAGCGGCGCCGTCGTGGCCTTCATCACCGATCGTGTTAGGCATTCTGATTACTGTGTAGATTGCCTACTGAACCTCGAGCAATCCGGAGTGACTAGCGAATCGCCTGCTCTGAAATTAATAAATCGCAGGGATGCGTGCCGAAGCGGTGACCACGGGCCGTCCAAAAAATATGTAACGATTCGACGCCGTGTGTAACTAGACGAGTGAGCGGCGTGAATTCACACCCGCCGCGCACATTGTTATGGATGTCCTGACGCGCGAAGAGCGCCATCGTACAACTGAGGAAAGCGCGCTACTATTTCGGCCTGAGGCTTCTTCCGCACGCGCTCCGCGGTTGTACGGGGACATCGTCTTCATGCGTCCTGTATCCCTCACGGTGCTGCTTTGGCTGCTGCTCGTGGTCTTTGTCTTAGCCGCAAGTCTCCTCATTTTCGGTCACTATACGTCCAAAGCGCACGTAACGGGGATCCTGCTGCCCGACCGCGGAATCCTAAAAATATTTCCGGTTCAAAGCGGAATGCTGATGGAGTGCCACGCGCGAAACGGGCAGCGAGTACAGAAAGGTGATTTCCTCTTCTTGCTTAGCTCCGACCGAAGCACGTCGGCCGTTCGCTCAATCGGCGCGGAGATGCACCGGCAATTTCTCGCCCGGCGGCAAAGCCTGCTAGACGAGAGCGCGACGAGCAAAATTCTGAGCACGCAGCAAGCGGCGGATCTGCGTGACCGGCTTGAGAAACTTGAAAAGCAAGAGACTGCCTTGACATCTGAAATTCGTATTGCGGAGGCGCAGCTCAAGCTCGACGAAGAAACCATCGGCAGATACCGCGAGCTCGAGAACGCAAAGTTGATTAGCGTTCTGGATCTCCGCGAGAAAGAACGGATCCCTCTGCAGCAACAAAAAACAATCGAGGAACTGCACAATTCGCAAATCGCACTGCAAAAGGAACGAAAGGATTTGTACTCCCAGCTAGCGCGTCTGCCGCTCCAGTTGCAGGTACAGAATGCGTCGCTGCAAAGAGCGATCTACGAGCTGGATGGCCAGCTAAACGAACAGCAAGCGAGCCATCAAGCTGTGGTTCGATCTCCCGCGGACGGCACGCTATCGTCGGTTCTCGATCATGTCGGTATGCACGTGGAAGCCAACACCACGCTGGCGGCGCTGGTTCCGCGCGGCGCCCGGCTTGAGGCGCATTTGTATGCTCCAGGCAGCGCAATCGGTTTTATCAAGCCGGGTAAAACGGCGCTATTGCGCTATCGTGCCTATCCTTCCGAGCAAGCCGGCCGCCAGATCGCAGAGCTTTCCGATATCTCGCAAGTGGCCCTCAGCCCCGGTGACTACGCGGCGCGCACCGGCTTCACCACGGAAGAGCCCATGTACGAAATGATTGCCAAACTGCCGTCGCAAACACTTACGGTCTTCGGCCGGCCGCGCGCACTATGGCCCGGCATGGAACTCCAAGCCGATATCCTGCTCGAGCGCCGGAATTTGATCGATGGGCTGCTTGAACCGATTCTCACCGCGAAAGGAAGGCTAACGCGATGAGTTCCAGCGCGCTTCATTTCGGGTTTCGCCGGCAGATGCCGCTCATTTTGCAAAGCGAAGCTGCCGAGTGTGGGTTGGCGTGTCTCGCAATGGTGGCGAGCTTTTACGGTCGCGTGACCGATCTTCCCGCGCTGCGTCAACTCTTCAGCATTTCTCTCAAGGGCACGACCCTGGCGCACCTGCTCCAACTTGCACAGAGCCTGAACTTAGATGGTCGGGCTTTGCGGGTGGAGTTAGAGGACGTGCCGCAGCTTGAAACGCCGTGCATTTTGCACTGGGATATGGCGCATTTCGTAGTTCTGAAAGAAGTCCGTGGCGGCCGTTTAGTGATTTATGATCCCGCAATCGGCGAAAGGCGAATGCGCCTGGCCGAGGCAAGCGAGCACTTTACCGGTGTGGCCTTGCAGTTGCTCCCATCGGCGGAATTCGAGTTCAGGGACGAAACCCAGAAACTCACCCTCGGCCGCTTAATGGGACGTGTCGCCGGTATTCGGCGCGCGTTGGTTCCACTGGTTGTTTTCGCGTTTGCCTTGGAATTCCTGGTTATTGCAGCGCCGCTGTTCCTGCAGTGGGTGGTGGACGAGGTTTTGATCGACCGCGACCGCGGCTTACTACTGACTTTATGTCTCGGCTTCGCGCTCTTATCACTCCTGCAGGCGGCTATCGGCGCAATCCGTAGCTGGGCTGTGCTCTATTTCGGTACCAATCTGCATTTCCAATGGCTCTCCAACCTTTTCGGTCATCTTGTCCGGCTCCCTCTTTCGTACTTCGAAAAGCGCTTTCTGGGCGACCTGATTTCGCGCTTCGATGCAGTCCATATCCTGCAGCAGGCCCTTTCCTCCCGCCTGGTAGAGGCGTTAGTTGATGGAGTGATGGCGCTTCTCATGCTTGCGGTGATGTGTCTCTATAGCGAGAGGCTCGGTCTGATTGCCATTCTCAGCGTTGCTCTTTACCTTGTTTTGCGCTGCATAACATTCGGCCCGGCGTGGCGCGCGACCGGCGAATTCATTGTTCACTCCGCAAGACAGCAAGGCTTTCTGGTTGAAACGCTGCGCGGCATAGCAGCGCTTAAGACGTTTCGCCGGGAGTCGCAGCGGAAGACCAAATGGGCGAACCTGCTGGCTAGAACCACCAATGCGAAACTTGCGGCCGACAGGTTAGAGATCCTGTCTCGCGCAGCTAACGTAGCGATTTTCGGCCTCGAATCGGTTCTGATTCTTTGGTACGGTGCATTAGCGGTGATGGGGGGAGCCTTGTCCATAGGAATGTTGTTTGCTTTTGTTGCTTACAAAGAGCAATTCAACAGCCGCATGAGCAAGCTGGTGGATCACTTTTTTGAACTGCGCATGCTGCGCCTCCAGGTAGAGCGCTTGTCGGATATCGTTCTTCAGCCTGCCGAAAGCCGTCCTGCGATGCCGTTGGTTGATGCCGGCGACACCGCAGCTCGATCGCTAGAGATCCGATCGCTTTATTACCGCTATTCCGATACCGACCCATGGCTTCTTGAAAACCTAGAGCTGCGGGTTGAGCCAGGCGAATGCATTGCGATCACGGGCCGATCCGGCGCGGGTAAATCCACGCTCGTCAAAATGATCTCGGGACTGTTGCAGCCGCAACAAGGAGAAGTTCTCCTAGGCGGCTTGCCTGCACACGGAAAGCGCGATGCAGGCATCGGCGGCCGTCTCGCTTTTGTGATGCAGGAAGACACGCTGTTTTCCGGGAGCATTTGCGAGAACATTCACTTCTTCGATGACGCTCCCGATCTCGAGCGGGTCAGAGAATGCGCTTCCTTGGCGCGTATTCACGACGACATTGTGGCCATGCCAATGGGTTACGAAACCTTGGTAGGAGATATGGGGGCGGCGGTATCGGGCGGCCAGAAACAACGTCTACTCCTCGCCCGCGCCCTCTACAGCAGGCCTTCCATCTTAGTACTCGACGAAGCTACGAGTCATCTGGACTTGGAAACCGAGAAACAAATTGCACAAACTCTGCGAACGCTTCAATTGACCCGGATTATGGTCGCCCACCGGCCACAGACGATCGCCATTGCCGATCGCGTCCTCCAAATCGACCGGGGCCGGCTGGTTTCGATGCGTGCGGCGCCCGCACAGTTGGACTACGAGTTTGCCTCGTAAGAGGCAATATGCGCGCAAGCGCAATTCTACACAGGAGAGCATATATGAACAAGCAAAAAGAAGAGCCCAAGGGCAAGACAATCGGGCGCAAGAACGCCAGAGAGTTGACCCTGGAGGAAGTCGCCTTAGTGAGTGGCGGCCTGCCTCCCGCCCCGTCAGGCACGGTTCCGCTGGAACGTGTACTGGCTGCGGTTACGACGACATCTGCTATTAACTCGTCGCTCGTATGCGCAGGGATTCCGTTGAGAGCGGTGCCGCTCTCGACGGAGTTCGAAGCAAGAGAATCGGAAGGATACAAAACGTCATGGCGATTATCATCGTGGCCCCGGAGATCGAGTTGCATGCCGATTGGATTGAGTGGGGGTTGAAAGAAGCAGGCTTTGAAGTGATTCGATGGGCAGGACTGGGTTGGCTCCCGAAAGACAGCGCCACGATTTATTTAGGCGATCGGGAGGAGATTTATCTAGGCAACCACAGGCTTTCCTCAAAAGACACCGTTTGGTTCAAGCGTCCGCGCCTCGCCCTGCACCCGGAAGTAGACCCCCTGGATAAGAAGTTCGCCGCGAACGAATACGAAGCATTCAGAAGAAACTTGTTGTCTCACATTGAACTGAGCGGCGCCCGTTGCATTAACAAGTGGTCCACCGTGCTGACAATTGAGAATAAGTCGCTGCAGTTGTCTCTTGCTAGCCGATGCGGTTTGCGCGTGCCGGCCACGAGGATCGGCAACTGCGCCTCCTTCGTTAAAGCGTTCCTGGCTGCACCGGAGGCCGACGTCATTCACAAGGCGTTCCGGCCCCACGCCTGGATTCGAGCAGACGGCGCTATCTACAACTGCGAAACCACTGGCCTCAGCGGCGATTGTGAGTGGCTGGACGACACATTCGCTTACGCACCCGGTATCTACCAGCAGCGCATACAGAAGAACTGCGATGTCCGAGTGAACATGATCGGTGCTGAGTTCCATTCCTTTGTGATTAGAACGCCGGAGATTGCGCTGGATTGGAGATCCCATGGTCTGCGAAACGGCTTGCGCGTGGAACGGATCACATTGCCGCTCGAGATAGAGTCGGCTTTGCGCGCGTTTGCCGGTCGCGCGGAGCTAGCTTTCGGCTGCTTCGACATGATCGTGGACAGCGCTGGCGTTTGGTGGTTCCTTGAAGTAAATCAAGCGGGGCAGTTTCTTTGGATCGACGATCTTCAGCCGGATGACGGCGTCTATGAGCCGATGCTCCGATTCTTGAGTGCTACCGAACCACCTTCAGATCGGGGCTTCCCCACCTTCCGCCGCTGCCTCGCCCAATGCCAGGTGAAAGAAGATATCGTTCCGCCTGAGGAGGACTTTCCCTTCCGCACCGTCGAAGAGGGCCTGAAAGCGTCCAGCTCGCCCCGATATCAGCCCATGAGCACTTAAAGGAAAGTCTTGAATTCGATCACGTCACCGTCCTCCACTACGTACTCCTTGCCTTCCGTTCGCAGCTTCGCCATCTCTCGCGCCCGCGCGAACGATCCGGCCGCAATCAAATCGTCATAGGAAACGCACTCCGCCGAAATGAAACTCTTCTCGAAATCGGAGTGAATCACTCCGGCCGCCTGTGGCGCCTTGTCTCCGGCATGGATCGTCCAGGCGCGCGTCTCTTTCTCGCCGGTTGTCAGGTAAGTGCGCAAGCCCAGCAAATAATATGCCTCGCGAATCAGAGTGCTCGTGCCTGTTTCTTTCACGCCCAGACCCGCCAGATATTCGTTCCTCTCCTCCTCGGAGAGCGTCACCAGTTCGGATTCAATTTCGGCCGAGACCACCACCGCTCGTGTATCGTGGTGCTCGCCCACATATGCCCGGACCTGCCGCACAAATGCGTTTTCGTCGGCTTTGGCCAGATCTTCTTCCGCGACATTGCAGGCGAACAGTGTCGGCTTGCTGGTCAGCAAAAAAAATCCTTTGACCACGGCACTCTCTTCCGGCGTGAGGTCGAGCGTCACCACCGTCTTGCCGGCGTTCAGATGTCCTTCCAGTTTCTCGAGCAGTTCCACCTCCGCCAGCGCTTTCTTGTCACCGCTCTTGCGCCGTCTTCTGCTGTTTTGCTTTGCGCTTCTCTACGGCTTCAAGGTCCGACAACACCAGTTCCGTGTTGACAATCTCTATATCGCGCACCGGGTCGACCGAATCCATCACGTGCTCGATATTCGCGTTCTCAAAACAGCGAACCACCTGAATAATCGCGTCCACCTCGCGGATGTGCCCCAGGAATTGGTTCCCCAACCCCTCGCCCTTACTCGCGCCCTTGACTAACCCTGCAATATCGACGAACTCGAACACCGCCGGGACGATCTTCTGCGACTTGCTCATCTTTGCCAATACGTCTAGTCGATCGTCCGGCACCGTGACCACGCCCGTGTTCGGTTCAATCGTGCAAAACCGGTAATTCGCAGCCATGGCTTTACGGGTTTGCGTCACCGCGTTGAACAGGGTGCTCTTGCCTACGTTGGGCAGCCCTACAATTCCAGCTCTTAACATTCCTTCCTATCTTCGCGTGACCCGCAAATGCCATGATGAGAGCGTGGAGTTTATGGAAGAACTAAATCGCGTTCTTCCTGCGGACATTCCACATCGCGAGCGGCTGATCGCGAAAGCGTCCCAGCATCTTCAGCTCATCGTTACCGCAAACGAGTACATGAATCTCACGCGGCTCACCAGCCCCGAAGAAGCCGCCATCAAGCATGTGTGCGATTCCGTCGCGCCCTGGCGTCATTTTTCGCAAGCCCGGAGGGTTCTCGACGCCGGTACGGGAGCTGGCTTCCCCGGCATTCCGCTTTCCATCGTGCTGCCGGATGTTCGCTTCACCCTTGTCGAGTCCACTCAGAAGAAAGCCCGCTTTGTGGATGGCGCCGTTGAATCGCTCGAACTCGCAAACGTGCGTGTCGTGGCCGCCCGCGCCGAGGCGACGGCCCTTCTCGAGAAGCCCGACATCATCACCGCGCGTGCGATGGCGCCGCTCCACCGCATACTCGATCTCTTTGCCAGACCGCTCAAGCAAGGCGCGCGGCTCATCCTCTATAAAGGACCCGATATAAACGCCGAGTTGGCCGAAGCCACTAGATATCGAGTTTCGACCGAAGTGCTATGGCGTTATGAGCTTCCGCATGGTTTCGGAACCCGTACCCTCGTATCCGTGCGCGCTCAACCTTTCTGAGAGCGCAGCGCCTCATAAGCGAGCAGCAGCCAGCCCGCGATGAACGCCACGCCGCCTAACGGAGTGATCGCGCCGAGCGCTCGGATACCCGAAACCGCCAGCACGTAGAGGCTGCCGGAGAAAAGCAAAATGCCCACGAAGAGTAGCCAGGCCACCCGCGCTTGTCCCGCGCCGCCGATCGCCCCAGTCCGTGCGAGCAGCGCTACCAGCAGAATGCCCAGTGCATGCAGAAAGTGGTATAAAACCGCCTTTTCGTACACCGCCATTGAATACGCGTCCAGACGGCCCTTCAAGCCGTGCGCGCCGAACGCTCCCGACGCCACTGCAAGTGTTAACAAGAGTGCTCCAACCGCTGTCCAATTCACATCTCTCTTCTAGCACTTGCGGTTTCGAGTCGATGGAAGTCGTATGAAGAATTGTTACGCTTCGTCGCCCAGCATCGTCTGCAACCTCGGGCTCAATTGGCGCTCGCTTCCAAACCATCGCTGCACTTTATCGAGATATAGATACACAACCGGCGTCGTGTAAAGCGTGAGCAGTTGGCTCAAGATCAAGCCACCGACCACGGTAATACCCAATGGCCGCCGCATTTCCGAGCCGGTCCCGGTTCCAAGCGCCAGCGGAAGCCCGCCCAGCAGCGCCGCCATGGTGGTCATCATGATGGGCCGGAAGCGTAACAAACAAGCCTGGTAAATCGCGTTCTTGGACGAGATCGCCTGCTTGCGCTCCGTCTCCAAAGCAAGATCGATCATCATGATCGCGTTCTTCTTGACAATGCCGATCAGCAGAATAATTCCGATCAGCGCAATTACTGTAAGATCCACCTGAAAGATGATGAGCGCGAGCAACGCGCCGACGCCTGCCGAAGGCAGCGTCGAAAGAATCGTTATCGGATGAATGTAGCTCTCATACAAAATCCCGAGCACGACATAGACGGCCAGCACTGCCGCCAAAATAAGCAGCGGCTCGCTGTCGAGCGAAGCCTGAAACACCTTCGCGGTGCCTTGGAAAGATCCATGCACATTAGCTGGCATGCCGATATCCTGCTCCGCCTGCGTCACCGCCTCCACTGCATCGCTCAATGCCACACCCGGCGCTAACGCGAACGATAGCGTAATCGACGGAAACTGTCCTTGATGGTTTACGGCGAGCGGGCTCAAAACAGTGCGATAGTGCGTGAACGTCGAGATCGGCACCGCCGTTCCATCAGACGACCGCACGTAGATGGAATTCAGAGCGCTCGGGTTCTGCTGAAATTCCGGCAGCACCTCCATCACCACGTGGTATTGATTAATACCCGTATACATCGTGGATACCTGGCGCTGTCCGAACGCGCTGTACAGGGTTGTATCTACGATCTGCGGATTCACGCCCATGCGGGAAGCCGTGCTGCGGTCTATGATCAATTCGGATTGAAGACCGTGTACCTGCTGGTCGCTATTGGCGTCCAGCACCAGCGGAACCGTCTTCATTTTGGCGAGCAACTTGGGTGCCCATTCGTTCAAGTCCTTCAAATTATCGGCTTGCAGCGTGAATTGATATTGCGAATTACTCCCGCGGCCGCCCACCCGGATGTCCTGCGCGGCCATCAGATATAACGTTGCGCCCGGAATACGCGATAATCTGCCCCGCAGCCGGTTGATCACTTGCTCGGCTGAAACCTTGCGCTCGTTGAGCGGTTTGAGCTGCATCCACATCGACGCCGAATTAAGGGTTCCTCCTCCGGTGAAGCCGGTCACGTTTTCCACCGCCGGATCGGACTGCACGATTTTGAGAAAAGCGTGCAGCTTTTCACGCATAGCGTTGAATGAAATGTCTTGATCGGCCTGGATGTTGCCGCCAATCTGCCCGGTGTCCTGCTGCGGAAAGAATCCCTTCGGCACGATAACGTAGAGATACACGCTCACCGCAATTGTCATCAGCGTGATCACTAACGTCAATTGCGGATGCTTCAGCACCACCGCCAGGCTGTTGGCGTAGCTCTTGTGGACGAATTCGAAACCGCGCTCGTTGATCCGGTACAGCCAATTGTGGCGCTTATCGTGCTGTGAGCGCAGCAGGCGTGAGCACATCATCGGAGTCGTCGTCAGTGAAACTACTAGCGATATAGCGATGGCCGCCGCCAGCGTAACCGCGAATTCCCGAAATAGCCGGCCCACGATTCCGGCCATAAACAAAATCGGAATGAATACCGCGATCAAGGAGGTGCTCATCGACAGCACTGTGAAACCAATCTCCTTGGCCCCCCGCAGCGCCGCTCGCATGGGACTCCAACCCGCCTCGATATAGCGCGTAATGTTTTCGATCACCACGATCGCATCGTCCACGACGAAGCCGGTCGAAACCGTCAATGCCATCAACGAAAGATTGTCGAGCGTGTAGCCAAGCAGGTACATTGCGCCGAACGTGCCAAGCAGCGAGAGCGGTACCACCACGCCCGGTATCATCGTGGCCCATATGTTGCGCAAAAAAACAAACACGACCAGGATGACCAGCCCGATCGAAATCAACAGCGTCAGTTCTACGTCGTGAACCGAAGCCCGAATCGTCGTCGTCCGGTCTTGCTCCACGAACAGGTGCATCGCCGGTGGCACTGACGCTTGCAATTGCGGAAACACGGCGCGAATACGATCCACCGTCTGGATAATGTTGGCGTCGGGTTGCTTCGTCACCATCATGACCACCGAAGGTTTACCGTTTACCAAACCGTCGTTACGTGTATCTTCAACTGAATCGAGCACGTTGCCGACGTCCTGAAGTCGAACCGGTGCATTGTTGCGGTAAGTGAGCAGCAGCCGCGCGTAATCGCGGGCCTTAAATAGCTGGTCCGTCGCGCCTACCTGCCAACGAAATTCGGAGTTGCCGAGCGAACCCTTAGCTTGATGCGCGTTGGCGTTCTGTAAAACGGAGGCCACGTCGGTCAACGTGAGCCCCATCGAATTCAACACGGTCGGATTCACCTGCACCCGCACCGCCGGACGCGAGCTACCCCACACGCGAACTTGCCCAACTCCTTCTATCTGCGACAGCTTCTGCGCCAGGATAGAATCCGCGACATCATACATCTGACCGCGGTCGTAAACGTCCGAAGTCAGCGCCAGCATGATAATAGGCGCATTCGCGGGATTGTGCTTGTGGTAGCCGGGATGGCTCGGCATATTCGCCGGCAATTGCCCGCTCGCCGCGTTAATGGCCGCTTGCACGTCACGCGCGGCGGCATCCACGTTGCGATCCAAATCGAACTGGAGCGTGATTTGGCTGCTGCCCAGTTGACTTGAGGACGTCATTTCAGTTACGCCAGCAATGCGTCCGAATTGCCGTTCGAGGGGAGTCGCTACTGACGACGCCATAGTCTCGGGACTTGCGCCCGGTAGGTTGCCGCTGACCTGAACTGTGGGAAGTTCCACTTCCGGTAGCGGCGCCACCGGCAGAAGTTGGAATGCGAGCACGCCTGAGAGCGCCAGCGCCGCCGTGAGCAGCGAAGTGGCAATCGGGCGTTTGATAAAGGGCGCCGATAGGTTCATGTGGGCTACTCCGCGTGTACCGGTTCTGCCACCGGCCGGCGAACCGATTCTTCTCTCTGACGCCGGCGGTCCGTCAGGCGGTGCGCGATCCGGTCAAAAAACAGATACACAACCGGAGTCGTATAAAGCGTCAGAATTTGGCTCAGGATCAATCCGCCGACGATCGTGATGCCTAGCGGCCGCCGCAGCTCGGAGCCCACGCCACTGCCGAGCGCCAGCGGCAGACCGCCGAACAAGGCCGCCATCGTGGTCATCATGATCGGGCGGAAGCGCAAAAGGCAGGCCTGGTAGATCGCTTCCTCGGGCGCCTTGCCTTCGCTCCGTTCGGCGTCCAGTGCGAAATCGATCATCATGATCGCGTTCTTTTTCACGATGCCGATCAGCAAAATGATTCCGATCAGCGACACCACGTTGAAATCGTCCCGGCAAAGAAGAATCGCCAGAATGGCGCCCACTCCCGCCGAAGGCAGCGTGGAAAGAATCGTGATGGGATGAATATAGCTCTCGTAGAGAACTCCCAGCACGATGTAGACCACCACCAGCGCCGCCAGGATCAAATAGGCCTCGTTCGCGAGTGAATTTTGAAACGCCGCCGCAGTGCCTTGAAATTCGGAGTGAATGCTGGCCGGCAGTCCAATGTCTTGCTCGGCTTGGTGAATGTCCTTCACCGCGTGCCCCAGCGACACGCCGTCTGGCAGATTGAACGATACCGTAACTACCGGGAATTGCCCTTGATGGTTGAGCGTGAGCGGCGTAGTCGTCTGCTCGATGTGCGCAAACGAGGCCAGCGGTACCTGGCCGCCCGTCGCCGAGCGCACGTAGATGTTGGATAGATCGGCCGGGTCGTTGCGGAAATTGTTCGCGACTTCAAGCACCACGTGATATTGGTTCAACTGCGTGAACATCGTCGATACCAGCCGCTGTCCAAACGCATCGTAAAGCGTATCGTCGATTTGCTGCATCCCGATTCCCAAGCGCGAAGCGGTATCGCGGTCGATCACCAGAGTCGTTTCAAGACCTCCATTCTGCTGGTCGGTAGCGACGTCGCGCAACGAAGGTAGCGTCTTGAGCTTGTCGACCAAGCGCTGTGTCCAGGTGGCCAGATCCGTCAAATTCGCACTTTCGAGCGTGTATTGAAATTGCGTGCGGCTCACGCGGTCTTCCACCGTAAGATCCTGCACCGGCTGCAGATACAGCGTGATTCCGTCCACCTGGCTCAACTTCGATTGCAGCCGGCGTATCACTTGCGGCGCCCGATCGCGCTCCTCGAGCGGCTTGAGATTGATCTGGATACGCCCGCTATTCAGCGTCGTGTTGATGCCGTCCACGCCGATAAACGATGACAAGCTCTCCACCGCCGGATCCCGCAAAATCACGCGCGCCAAAAGTTGCTGCCGCCTCGACATTTCGGCAAATGAAATCGTCTGCGGCGCTTCCGATATGCCCAGAATCACGCCCGTATCCTGGACCGGGAAGAAGCCCTTCGGAACAACGATGTACAAAATGATAGTTCCGACCAGCGTGGCGAGCGTCACCGCGAGCGTCATGCGTTGCCGCCTCAATACCCACTGAAGAGTACTCCCGTACTTGGCAATCACCCAATTGAAAGCGGCTTCAGATTTCTGATAGAACCAGCCTTGCTCGTGTTCGGGTTTGTGCCGCAGAATCTTCGCGCACATCATGGGCGTTAGGGTCAACGAGACCACCGCCGAAACCAGAATCGTCACCGCCAGCGTGATGGCGAATTCGCGGAAGAGCCGACCCACGATATCGCCCATGAATAAGCAGCGGAATCAGTACCGCGATCAGCGAAACGGTCAACGACACAATCGTGAAGCCGATCTGTTCGGAGCCTTTAAGCGCCGCCTGCAAAGGATTCTCCCGCTGCTCGAGATAGCGGGAAATATTCTCGATCATCACGATGGCATCGTCCACCACGAACCCCGTCGAGATCGTCAGCGCCATCAGCGTGAGATTGTTCAAGCTGTAGCCGAGCAGATACATCACGCCAAACGTGCCTACAAGCGAAAGCGGCACCGCCACGCTCGGAATGATGGTGGCCGCCACGTTGCGCAGGAATAAAAAGATCACCATTACGACCAGCGCCACCGTCAGCATGAGTGAAAACTGCACGTCCTTCACCGACGCGCGGATGGTGGTCGTCCGGTCGGTGAGCACGGCCACCTGAACGGAGGAAGGAAGCGAGGCGTGGAGCTGCGGCAATAGCTTTTTAATACGGTCCACCACCGCGATAATGTTCGCGCCCGGTTGCCGTTGGATGTTGATGATCACCGCTGGAACTGTGTTCATCCACGCCGCTTGCCGGTTGTTTTCCGCCCCATCCACCACCGTGGCCACATCCTGCAAGCGTATGGGCGCGCCATTCTTGTAGGCGACGATGATCGGTTTATAACCGGCGCTCGTCAGGATCTGATCGTTAGCGCCAATCGTGTACGCCTGCCGAAGACCGTCGAAGTTGCCTTTCGCCTGGTTGACGTTCGTCTGGTTCAGCGCCGTCCGCAGATCCTCCATGCTCATGCCGTAGGAGGCCAGCGCCGTGGGATTCACGCGAATGCGCACCGCCGGCTTCTGCCCGCCGCTAATGCTCACGAGGCCGACTCCCGACAATTGCGAGATCTTCTGCGAAAGCGTCGTATCGGCCAGATCCTCGACTTTGGTCAGCGGAACCGTTTTCGACGTAAGCGCCAGCGTAAGTACCGGAGCGTCGGCCGGATTCACTTTGCTATAGATCGGAGGATTCGGCAGATCCGGCGGCAGATAGGTTCCAGCGGCGTTGATCGATGCCTGCACCTGCTGCTCGGCTATGTCGATATCCAGGTTCAGGTCGAACTGTAGCGTGATGATCGAGCTTCCGAACGAGCTCGTGGAAGTCATCTGCTTCAGACCGGGCACCTGTCCGAATGTGCGCTCGAGCGGAGCCGTCACCGAAGAAGCCATCACATCCGGGCTTGCGCCGGGATAGAAGGTCGTGCACTGAATCGTGGGATAGTCGACTGTGGGCAGCGCGGAAACAGGAAGTTGCTTGTAGGCGATTGTGCCCGCGATCAGGATGCCCGCCATCAATAAGGACGTGGCAACCGGCCGCAATATGAACGGCCGAGACGGGCTCATTCTTCAGCTCTCCGCCGGCCCTTGCCTTGGCCTTTGCCGCCCGGTCTCGCGGTCCCGCCGGCGTCGGCTGCCTGCCCGGGCTGGCGGACTGTGACCTGCATCCCTTCGGTTAATTTCTCCGCGCCGTCAACCACAACGCGATCGCCCGCCTGTAGTCCATCGTCGATCGAAACGTCGTTCCCTTCGCTCAGCCCGAGCTTCACTGGCCGGACTGAAACGGTGTTGTCGCTCGCCGATCAGGTATACAAAGGTCCCCGTGGGCCCGCGTTGGATCGCCACCGCCGGCACGATAATGGATCCCCGCTTGGTATCGAGCGCCAGCCTTACGTTCACAAACTGATTCGGAAAGAGTGCTCCATCTGTATTCGGAAAAACCGCTTTCAGCCGCGACGTTCCGGTCGTCGTATCGATCTGGTTATCCACCGTAAGCAGCGTGCCGTCCGCCAGTTTTTTCGTTTGATCCCGGTCGTAGGCTTCCGTTCGCAGCGTTGCGCCCGCGTGCAGCTTTTTAAGAACGGAAGGAAGCTGATCCTGCGGAATGCTGAAGAGCACGGCGATCGGTTGAAGCTGCGTAATGATCGCTAGGCCCGTGGCATCGGAAGCGTGTACCATGTTCCCCGCGTCCACCTGGCGCAATCCAATACGCCCGCTGATCGGCGCCGTTATCCGCGTGTACGTCAGATTCAACTGCGCATTGTTTATGTTGGATTGTGCCGCGCTGATCGCCGCCTCGTCGGCTTGAATTGCGCCGCGTGCCTGGTCCACGGTCGCCAGTTGTGTATCCAGTTGCTGCTTGGCGATAATCTGCGCCCGGAAGAGCTCTTGGTCGCGCGCGTAATTGGCTTGCGCGTCTTTTAAAGCCGCTTGGTCTCTCGCCAAGGTTCCCTGCGCCTGCGCCAGCATACTCTTGGCTTGATCGAGCGCCACCTGATAGGGCCGTGGGTCGATTTCGGCGAGCAGGTCGCCCTTGTTCACAAACTGCCCTTCGTGATAGCTGACGTTAATGAGCTGCCCGTCGACCCGTGTTTTTACGGTCACCGTGTTAAACGCCGTAACTGTCCCAAGTCCTTGCAGATAAACCGGCATGTCGCCGGTGTGCGCCGTCGCTGCAACGATCGGAATGTTGCGCGGCCGTAATGCGCCTCTCCGCGATACCATGGTCGCTTTCTTGCCGTTCTCATACTGATACAGCTTGTAGCAGCCAAAACCGATCAGTCCGAAAATGATCGCCCAGACCCACCAACGATTCTTGGAAGTGGACTTCTGGTCTAGATCGATTTCGGCATAGGACCGCGTACGGTCGTCAGGCGTCTGCTGCTCAGGCGGGTGCGGATCTAACGTCGCGGGTGGCTGCTTCATCCCCATGGCTCCTAAACTATCTCAATTAGCATGCGGTGAAGTACTCTATCCGCTTGTAGGAACAGACGATTTCTTGAATTCCGATGTTACGTGCGGGAACCTTCAGCACACCATACCAGCTATGCTTTGAATGTAAAAGAATGTAAAGAGTCTCCATGAAATTCGGCGCTAATACTTTTATCTGGTCGGCCCAGTACGATGCCACCGTCCGGGCCATGCTGCCCACCATCAAAGAGAAAGGGTTCGATGGCGTGGAAGTGCCGCTATTTCGGCCCGCTGAGTTTCCCGCTGCTCAGATCCGGAGAGATATGGAAGCCAACGGGCTCGCCTGCAACGTCTGCTCCGTACTGGTACAGGGATTCAGTCTGATCGAACAAGACGCTTCCGTGCGTCGCGAAACGCAACAGCATCTCCGAAATTCCATTCTAGCCGCATCCGAAGCCGGAGCCTCCATCATCGCCGGTCCGCTGTACTGTCCGGTCGGCTATCTGCCCGGCCGCCGCCGCACCGCCGATGAGTGGAGCTGGGCCATCGAAGGCTATCGAAGCATTGCCGATGCACTCATCCAGTGCAACGTAACTCTCGCAATCGAGCCCCTCAATCGCTTCGAAACCTTCTTCCTGAATACCGCCGCCGATGCCGCCGCTCTATGCGATCAGGTCGGCCATCCTAACATCGGCATCCTGTTCGATACGTTTCACGCCAACATCGAGGAAAAGGATATCGCTCAGGGTTACCGCACTGTCGGCAAGCATCTGAAACACGTGCACACCTGCGAAAACGATCGCGGCATTCCGGGCAGCGGGCATGTGGAATGGACTGCCGTCTTCCAAGCGCTAAAAGATTTGAACTACGATGGCTGGCTGACCATCGAGAGCTTCGGCTTCTCCATTGGCGAACTATCCGCCGCCGCGAGTATCTGGCGCGACATCGAGCGGACGCCCGAATCCATCGCCTTCGAAGGCATTCAGTTTCTAAAGAATCGCGCTTAAGGCGTCAGCAACACCTTGCCGGAATCGCCTTTTTCCGCCGCTGTCATCGCCTCCCGGATTTGGCTCAGCTTGAACCGTCTGCCAATCGGAATCACGAGGTCGCCGTCTCGCACATCTTCGGCAAGCTCCGAAAGCCGCTTCGAATCGTGCCGTACCTGCAACGCCGAAGCCCCCACCACGCTCGCTAGCCTGCCGGACTTCTTAAGCTTAGGCAATAACTTGGCCAGTGTCTCGCCGCCCACCGCATCGGCAATCGCATCCACCTCGCGCACGGCCGCGATTTCGTTATCGTCGTCAAGAGCGATCACTTGGTCTGCGCCCAGTAACTGCGCTTTCTCGCGCTGCTTGGCTCTGACTCCCGCAATCACGATGGAGCCATGTACCTTTGCGACGTATACTGCGGTGCGCCCCACCAGGCCTGCTGCTCCGGTTACTAGAACAACCTCGCCTGCTTTGGGCTGAACGCCCCGTTCCATCAGTTGTGTGCCGGTAAGCGTGACCAACGGGATGATCGCCGCTTGGTCGAAATTCATCCCTTCCGGCATCAATGCCAATTCTTCAGGCCTTGCGGTCAGCAGTTCAGCGTGCGCTCGGCGAACAAACCCGAGTACTTTGTCGCCCGGTTTGAATTGCGTGACCTTGGCGCCCGCCGCGATGATTTCACCGGAAACGTCGCTGCCCAGAATAGCCGGAAATTCTAGCGGCATGAATTCCTTAAAAAGACCTCCACGTAGCTTCCAGTCGCTCGGATTGATGCTGGTCCCGGCGACTCTCACCAGCACTTCACTTTCCGTGGGAATCGGGTCGGGAGTGTCGACGTAATCGAGTTGGTCGACGTCGCCATATCCGCGCAGCAAAACAGCTTTCATTAGGCCAGTATAAGCAGGGCTCTGGGCGATGAACTCACACGCGTTCCGGGTCCGCGGCCAAAACGACGATCTTGATTTCTTTGGTCCCCAGGTACTGATGTCTCGCGGTAAGAGTCACCGTGCCCGCGCCCTGCTTGGTCCGTATCCAAACAGCTCCAGCGCCCGCAACCAGCCCAAACGGATTTTCACCCACGATCTCCCCCGGCCCTTCAATTGTCAACTGAACCGCGCCGCTCGAAAACTGCTGCGTGTTCCCATACTCATCCGCCGCCCGCAGCACCACCCGTGTGACGTCAATCCCGTCGCCGGTTAGCCGAGAGTCGTCCGGCTCAATCAGTAATTGCGCGTCGATCCCTTTGCCCGAATAGCTTTTGGATATAACCTTCTTGCCGCCGATATAACCCTCAATCCGCAGATCGCCCCACGGATTAAGCGGAAGATCGCTCAGGTTCACTAGAAACGGCGGATATTTAAGGTTTCCGTAGTGGGCGCGGTCGGGGTCCGCTTCCGTTTTCAACGCGCCGTCGATATACAGCTTGAGATGCTCGCAGTTCGAGCAAACCGGTACGATGCCCGGACCGCCCGCGCCCGAGTGGTCGCCCGAAGACCAGTTGAACGCCGGCTCGAGTACGATCTCCTCCGCCGGCTCGCACTGCGATTTGTAAAAGCCCGCGGCTGCCTTAGGCAGGCGAAAGATATCGGAAACGCCGTGGTAGCAAATGCGGTCCCCGGACCCGAAATTCCCGTGCGTGTTGTAGTCGAATGCGCACCAGCCAATGCCGCCCGCGTAGCGATCGTCCGATGCGAGTTGATTGTGTATGCGCGCATGCCGCATGGCATGCTCGGCCACCCGTTCCACTTGGTCTTCCCGCTTGGTCGAATACGTGTGGCCTACAAATTCGGTGTTCAGATATAGCGGATGGTTGGGCGGCCTCAGCGGGAACCCGAAATCGTTCATCGTGAACACATCTTCGAGCAGCTCCGAATTGTAGAGATAACGAATGCCCCCGGTCTGCCGGGATGGGTCCAGTTCGTGCGCCAGGCGATTCGTGCGCGTATAGAAATTGTGATTATCCTGCGACTCATTAATCCGCACGCCCCAAAGGATGATCGATGGGTGGTTCCAATCGCGCCGGATCATTTTGCCCACGTCGCGCACGGCCAGATCCTGCCAGGCGTTCTCCCCGATATGCTGCCAGCCGGGAATTTCTTCGAGTACCAGCAGGCCCAGCTCATCGCAGGCATCCAGAAAGTGACGCGATTGCGGATAGTGCGACGTGCGCACCAGGTTTAGCTTCAGTTCCTTTTTCAGGATCTGCGCGTCACGCCGTTGCGCCCGAGCCGGCATCGCCCCGCCTACATACGGAAATGTTTGATGCCGGTTCAAACCGCGCAGCTTCACATGGTGGCCGTTCAAATGGAAACCTTGCGGCGTGAAACGCGCCTCGCGAAATCCGATTCGCGTGCGGAACTCGTCCGTCCCGAGTTTCGCGACTACGGTATACAGCTTCGGATGGGTCAGGCTCCACAACTCCACATCGCCCAATCCCGTCAGGCTGATTTCACGCGCCGCGCCCTGCGCCGACTTTACTACGCGCTCGCCGTCGCGCAGTTCGACCGTCACCGGTCCTGCCGTTCCATTCACATCCCAGCGAACCACCAGCTTTCGCTCTCCGCTCAAAACGTCCTTCGGTTGCGCGAACACGTTCTCGAGGAACGTTTGCGGCACGATTCGCAGAGAAACTTCGCGATAAATCCCGCCGAAGGTCAGATAGTCGATATTGCCACCGAACGGTGGAATATCTGCCCGTTCCGTCGAATCGAGTTCCACCGCGAGCACGTTATCGCTGTCCCAATGAATATGTGGCGTGATCTCGAACGAAAAGGGCGTATACCCGCCTTTGTATTCCTCGAACTTGTGGCCGTTTACCGTCACTTTTGAAGCTGTCATCGCGCCTTCGAAATCGACAAACAGGCGCTGGCCTCTAGCCGAGTCCGGAACCCGGAAGTGCCGCCGGTAAATCGAGACGAATTCGTAGGCTTGGTCGTCGAAGCTGTGCCAGGGCAACACGATGTTCGTGTGTGGAAGCGTTACTTTGGCGAAATGCGAATCGTCGAAATCCGGTTCGCTCGCTCCCTGCACGGCGCGCCCCCCATAGAGCCAGTTCCGGTTCATCGGGAGAATCTGTCTGGCTGCCGTTGCGGTCTGGGCCGGAAGCTTTGTGGCCAGAGCCCCCACCGCCACGCCTAAAAAATCGCGCCGCTTCATATCACCCAAGTTTTGCTTCGATCGTCGTCACCGAAAGGGGCGGCAATTCGATCGCTATTTCCGAGCCCCGCGCACTGGCCTGAATAGCTTTCGGAACAATCGCATCCGGCGAGTCGAACGTATTGCAAGCGTTAATGTCCGTATGATACAGGCTGCGAGCAGCCGCGGAACTCACTGTCTTCCCGGCTATCGAACAACTCACCTTCATGCCTTCGTCATGTCTCGGATTCACCAGCGTCAATGCCAGCGAATTTCCTTCCACCGACGCTGAAACCGAAAGCCCCAGCGGATCATCCTGGGCCGGCTCGCTTTTTACCGATGTCTTGCCGCGGTGCGGCTTGGCTAATTCGAAAGCGTAATAAGCCGGCGTCCGCACGCACTTATCCCCCGAGGTCAGCAGCATGCAATCGAGCACATTCACCATCTGCGCGATGTTGCACATGACAAGCTTCGCCGCCTGCCGGTGAAACACGTTTAGGCCTAGCGCGGTCGCAACCCCGGCGCGTATCGGAATCTGCTGCCACAATCGCCCGTGCTCGCGTTCTTCTTCGGGAACCATGCGATCCCACACGCCCCATTCATCCACCATCAGCCCGACTTTGCCTTGCGTATCGAACGCGTCCATCAAGCTGCGTTGGTGCAGGATACCCGATTCTAGCTGCCGGAACGATGCAAATTGCGTGTTCATGTCCTCCACGCTGAAGCGCGTGGCAGGAACTCTGCCGTTTGAGTAGAAGTGCATCGTGTAACCGTCCGGCTGGCGCCGCCTGCCTTTCAAGCCGGCGAAAAATTGCTCCGTCCAATCGGCATTGTCCTTGCTCGGCCCGCAAGCGATAAAGAACGGCTGCACGTCCCCGAATTTGGGCAGAAAGGTAGTAAATTGCCGATAGTAATCGGCGTACTCGCCTGGTGTCATGTTGCCGCCGCAGCCCCACAGCTCATTTCCCACGCCCCAATACTTCACGCGAAAGGGCTCGGGCGATCCATTCTGCTCGCGCTCGTCGGAAAGCGAGCCGCCCGCCGGATAATTGCAATACTCCATCCAGTTACGTAGTTCGTGCGGCGACCCGCTCCCCACGTTTCCCGCCAGATACGGTTCCGCCCCGATCAGCCGGCACAACTCGATAAACTCATGCGTGCCGAAGCTATTATCTTCCGTATAGCCGCCCCAGTGGATGTTCACCCGCTTGGGACGCTTACCTGGCTGCCCGATACCATCGCGCCAATGATAATCGTCCGCAAAACACCCGCCCGGCCAGCGCAAAACCGGCACGCCTAGAGCCTTGAGATATTCAACAGCCAATTTCCGGTGCCCGTGAATATTTGGAATTGGCGAATGCAAACCGACCCACAAGCCACTATAGATGCACGAACCCAGATGCTCGGCAAACTGTCCGTGCAATTCGGGCCGGATCATGCCCAGCGATTCATTCGGTGAAATTTGGATCTTCTGTTCGGTCGCGCTCGCGCCGAAACCCTTACGCGCCGTAATGGCGGAAAATAAAGCGGCGCTGCCGCCGGCGACGAAGCCCCTGCGAGAAATTGGTGACATAGCGTATTGCGTCCGCTATGGTATCAAGCCTCTGCAAGCGCTTCCATCCCACTCTGAGGTTCAAGAAAAACAGAGTTTTGTCGTACTGACACGCGAGTAGGAACTGGCCTGCATTTGAGGGAAGGGTAACCTAACCCTGAGAAGGAACTCTGTTATGAAAGCCAGATACGTGCAGGTGGACAGGGCCGGAGCGCCGCTGAACGTGGTCACGCGGGATGTGCCCGAACCAGGGGCCGGCGAGGTTAGGGTGCAGATCGAAGCATGCGGGGTATGTCACAGCGACTCCGTAACTGTGGCCGGTCTCTTCCCGATCGTGACGTATCCTCGCGTTCCGGGCCACGAGATTGTAGGCAGAGTGGATACCGTCGGTGCGAACGTGCCGCAATGGAAATCTGGTCAACGAGTCGGCATCGGTTGGTACGGCGGACACTGCGGCAGATGCGAACCCTGCCGCCGCGGCGACCTGGTCGCATGTCAGAATCCACTGATTCCGGGTGTTACTTATGATGGCGGCTACGCCGACTATGTAGTGGTTCCCGCACAAGCGTTAGCTGCCGTTCCCGATTCACTGAAGAGCGCTGACGCAGCTCCCCTGTTGTGCGCCGGAATTACAACTTTCAACGCATTGCGGAACAGCGGCGCAAAGCCTCCGGACACCGTTGCCATCCTGGGCCTGGGCGGCTTGGGTCACCTGGGAGTGCAATTTGCGGCGAAGCTGGGATTTAATACTGTGGCGATTGCGCGCGGAAACGACAAAAAGAAATTTGCGCACGATCTCGGCGCCCGCCACTACATCGACAGCACCACTGAAGACGTGGCCGCAGCGCTTCAAAGGCTCGGTGGCGCGCGAGTGATCCTTGCCACTGTCACCGATGCCGATGCGATGTCGTCGGCGATCGGCGGTCTCGGCTACAGAGGCGAGTTTGTGATCGTAGGCGTTCCCGCCAAACCGATTCAAGCAGCGGTGCCCGGATTGGTTCTGCAACGGCAATCCATTCATGGCTGGCCGAGTGGCACGTCCATCGACTCGGAAGATACCCTTCGGTTCAGCGACATGACCGGCGTGCTCCCGATTATCGAGAAGTATCCTCTTGAACGCGCCCCAGAAGCTTACGATCGCATGATGAGCGGCAAAGCTCGTTTTCGCGTAGTGCTGGAGACAGGAGTTTGAACTCTGCCGCGAGCAAACGCGGCCATGTGTTCCAACCGAGGCGCGCACGGCAACGCAGCCGTTCACACTCCTTCGACAATACGGAAGTCACGCTCCGCCGCGGATCCGAGAACACGCAAAGCGGCCTTATAAGCGTCGCTATTGTAAGTTGCTACTGCTCTTTCGAAACTTTCGAATTCCGTTACTACGACACGTTGGTTCATTCCAGATTCACGGGGCTCGACCTGGGCGGCGCGTATGAAAACCTTCCCGCCGCCGGCCTCGATCGCTGGTATCGCAACTTTGCCGTATTCCTTGAGCGCGGATTCGTCCGAAACGGAACGGTACACCACAACCCAATAACCCTTCTTCACTTGCCCTCCTTTAGCTGATCTGATTCACTGCAGCCCGGTGGCAACAAAAGCCGGCATTGTTTTCTGCAAGAAATGGCATGGCGGCGTTTCTGTACGCAAAGAGCGTGGGCGCTCGGATCGGCTCGCAATGTACCCATAGCTTCTCACAGACTTTTGCGACCGGGCTGAAGACGCGTCGCCGGTCATCTCATTGCGGCCCCGAAGTCAATCTCAGTTCAATTAGGCGGATGCACATGATCGTTAGAATTATCCGTATACTGGACTGGCCAATCAAACACGGCTTCCCTGACTTCGTTCGGCTGGTAAGACCTGTATGGATCATTCGATCGATAGTATGGAAGATCGATTTTTCAGGAGATTTGACGATGTGTATTTCGAAAGCTCGACGCCTTGCCGCCTGTGTTGCTCTGGTAATCGGCTTTGCGCACGCCGCGTTCGCCGCTGACATTCTGATCGCCGACGCGAAATCACAGCCGGAAAGTTTGACTATTGCGCCCGGCGGCGTGCTGATCGTTGGCAGCGCCAGTACGCCATTTATCTATAAGGTGCCTTCCGGCTCATCCACAGCCGAGAAGTTTGTTGACGCCAGCGCCGAAGGCCCGGGGACGTTTTTCTTTGGCATGCTCGCGGATGCTTCCACCAATATGGTGTGGGCATGCCAGTTGACTCCCGTGCCGAACACCACTCCAGTGCGGCGGCACACCGCCCTGAGAGGCTTCGACCTCTCCACCGGCGCGCCAAAGATCCGCTGGAATCTTCCAGGCGACAACAGCACGTGCAACGATTTTTCGATCGGACCGGATAAGGCGCTCTATATAACTGACACCGCCAATGGCAAAATTTATAAGCTCCCGGCTGGTGCGTCCACTGCGGAGCTATTCCTGGAACATCGCGCGCTTATGGGCATCGATGGGATTACTTTCCTGGACGGCACCCTCTACGTGAACAACGTGATCTCCAATAATCTCTATCGCATCCCTGTGGACGCCTCCGGCAAGGCGGGGCAGCCCGTCGATATCTGGATGGATCAGCCGGTAAAGGGACCTGATGGCATGCGCGCGGCGAACGGTAAGCTCTTCGTCGCCGAAAATGCTAGCGGCAAAATTTCGGCCATTACAGTCAATGGAGACAAGGCAAGCATCATCGTGATCAAGGAAGGACTCACAACGCCAACTGCAGTCGAGCCTGCGGGCGAGATTCTCTGGATCGCCGAGCGCGGCGCCGGCAAGGCCGTCTCGATGCCGATGCCGAAGTAGTTGCCTGCGATAGTGAGAAAGGAGGAGACATGACGATGAAATTGGCGAAAGCGGCGTGGCTATTTACGCTGGCAGCGGTGGCGGCCTGGGCCCAGGTCAACGCGGGCGAACAGAAGCCCGAAGCCAGCCTACCCTTCACCATGACTACTGTGGCCACTTTTGAACTGCCCTGGCGGATCGCCTTCCTGCCGGATGGCCACATGCTGGTCACCGAAAAGGTCGGACCCGTGTGGCTGGTTTCCCAGCAGGGAGAGAAGATCCCGTTAGGCAATACGCCCGCGGTCTTTTGGCACGGCCAGAACGGCATGCATGGCGTCTTCGTCTCACCCCATTACGCTACCGACCAAAGTATCTATCTCACCTATGTCGAGCCGGGTGACTATGGCGGTGGCCTGGCGCTGGCCCGCGCCAAGCTGCACGTCACCGCCACCTCCGCAAGGCTCGGAGATTTCGAAGTCTTGTGGCGTCAGATGCCTAAGGGCCAAGGCGGCCAGGAAGGCGCCCAGGTCGCCTTCTCGCCCGACGGCCAGAGTCTGTTCCTCACGGTTGGCGACCGCCAGCGCTTTACTCCGGCCCAGGATCCGGACCAGCCCGAAGGCAAGATTCTGCATCTCACGCTCGACGGCAAACCCGCGCCCGGCAATCCTAACTTCGGCAAAACCGGCGCGGCCACCATTCCCCTGATCGATCCGCCAAGTGACACCGAAGCCGCCAAGACCGCAAAGGTGGTGAGCACGTATACCTTCCCCGGCCCCAACCTCACGCCGGCTGAAACCTGGGCTAGCGGCGTCCGTACGCCCTATGGCATGGCGTTTTCGCCTACCGGCGAATTGTGGGAGGTCGAGCATGGCCCGCGTGGCGGCGATGAGCTGAACTTGATCGAGAAGGGCAAGAATTATGGCTGGCCGCTCGTCTCCTATGGCAATAACTATAACGGCGTGCCCATTCCTAAGCCTGATACGCGGCCCGACCTGACGAAGCCGGTGATCTACTGGGTGCCCGTGATCGCGCCGGGCAACCTGATGTTCTACACGGGTACTCAGACGTTCCCGCAATGGAACGGCAGTGGCTTCATTAGCGGCCTGAGCACCAAATCACTCAACCGCATCCTTTTTGACGGCCATGGCGGCGCGAAACCCGCAGAGCGCTGGGATGTGGGCCGCCGCATCCGCGACGTGGAAGAAGGCCCCGATGGCTCGCTGTGGATGCTGGAGGACGCCAATCCAGGCGCGCTGATCCATGCGACACCCAAAACGATGACTTCGCGTTAGGCGAGCAGAAGCAAAACGGCCGAGGCGCTCCGGGCATTCGCTTTATTGGGCCGGACCTTGGGGGAGTTATGCCGAATTGCAGGGCTAGGTCGATGTGTCTAGGGCCGCCATGTCGGCTTTCAAGTCAGCCGTTTTCAACGCGCGCCTTTATATCCGAGTACGCCGTATCGATGAGCCTGCTTAGCGCCGCGGTGTTTCTAGCCGTTCCCGGTCTCAGCTTCACATGACGCATGAACTTGCCGGTGCCTTGCAACAAGTGAGCCGGGTCCGGTAGCGCGGCGCCGTGAAAGAACCCTACGTTTACGTGCGAACTGAATACATTGACGTAGCCGAAGGGCGCATCCCCTAAACAGGCAACCGGGCAGCCGTCGTGCAAAACCTCCCGGACTTCGTCGCCGCATTTTCGCATCGCCTCAAACCACCGATGCGCGATGGCTCCCAATTCACCTGCATGCTCTTTCATCCACGCATCGATGGCGGGATCCCGCTCGATAGCACCGTTGAATCGCAGAAATTCCGTTCTCTGTCGCTGCACTTACGTAACCGGGCCCTTATGCGCTCGCCAGGCTTGCCAGGTACTCCTCGGGGCAGCCAAAGCCTTCCACTGTCGCTCCCAGGTGTCGGAGCGCATCTATGGCGAGCATGCGCCGGTAGAAATTGAAAGTAATCACATGTGCGAACGTACCACCAAACGTAAAGGTTTCTGGCGGTTCGCACAGGGCATCGACAAACGTGTCCTCCCAGGCGCTTCGATTGTGTACATCCGTGAGTACGCTGTGAAACGCGGCATCCGCTTTGTCCATGCGCGCCAGCATGGCCGAAGGAGTTCGATCCTCTGGAAGGGCGTTGTCCATCAGGGGCATGCTACTGCCAGTAAGTGCCGCGGCCCAGACTTCCTTGGTCTGGACCATCCGGTCCAGAATCTGGCGCACGCTCTGATCGGGGCCATCCCAGGGAAAGATCTTCACTTGATTTTTCAAAGGACGGTCAAGCTGTTCATCCGTAAGTGTCCTCGCCAGATCGAGAAGACGCCGGGTGTGCCAGGACTCCTGGCCGGAGAAAATATCGAAAAGGTCCATGGATTGACACGCTCCTTTCGTGTCGTCTTTGCACGAATAATGATGAATTCCGTTCGCCGCGTGCAGGTAAGTATGTGTGGCTCCCATTCGCCGATACAAGCTGGGGGAGATGCGAAACGCCTTTCGGAACGCCCTCGTGAACGCTTCGAGCGATCCGTAATTTGCGTTGAGACTGATGTCCGTCACCGGCAATCGTGTACGGGACAACTGCCATGCGGCTCTTTCCAGCAGCAGTCGCCGCCGCATAGCCACCGGCGTCTCCTCGATCATCGCCCGGAACAGTCGATAAAACTGCGTCCGGCTTCGATACGCGCGGCGGGCAAGACTCTTTGCATCCTGCTCCTGGTCAAGCGACTCCAGCACCACTCCGCATAGCCGTTGCGCTTCATCCACATACGGAAAATATCACTTCAGAGCCCGAATCCGCTTGACAGGAAGTCCCAAATTTGCCCTCGGGTATGTCGTAAACAACGCACCGACTCTCAACGCAAATCCACCCGAGGTCGTTGCGTCGCCAGAGTTCCAGCTATCAGAGTTTCAGGATCGCGTCCTGCTTGCTGCGTGATCTAATGTGCAGGCACATTCCGGCCGGCAGAGGCTGTCGGCTTCAGTGACGTGCCGGTTACGGGTGAGTTATTGCGCTGTTTACCGACGCCGAACTGATTTCCCGCCCGAACGACCTTTCCGTCTTCGATTACCAGGTCGAGCACTTTTTCGCTCTGCACATCATGCCCGTTCTCATCACGTAATGCTGCGATTACTTTCCTCGTCGCTACGTCAATGATTTCACCTGTGGAGCTGTAGGCGGCCTTCCCGTCCATACTGAAACTCACCCAGCCGACGCAGTCCCTGGCCTTGATCGTCGTCAGCTGCTTCGGCGGCATGATAGTCGAGTCGAAGACGTGGATCGCATCGTTTGCGCAGTCTGCCAGCCAAAGTTCTCTTTCATCTTGCGTAAGGGCGATTCCATGACTGGGACAGCCATGGCGTTTCACAGGACCTTTTTTGTAGCCTTGAACTTCTACGTGGTAGAGCTTTTTCCCTGTTTGAAGATCTCCAACTTCGAAACCCAGCAGACCGTTCACGTTCACGAAAACCAAACTGCCACGCCCATTCACGGTAAACGGACGGATTACGTTCTCGAATGGTCCGACAGTTCCAGTGACTTTATTGGTGTTCGAATCGGCTATGGAAAGAAGAGGTGATTTCAGGCCGGCCAAATAGACATCGCGGCCATCGACAGACCAAATTGTATTGTGCGAACCGGAGTTTGTGTCGATCGTGGTAATCACATCCCCCGTGGCTGCATTCACTACGTGCCACGCCGGCCCCTCAAGTTCCGGGACATAAAGAACCGTCCCATCTGGTGAAATGGCCATCCGATCGCATCCGCCGGGATAGGTCTTACTCCATAATGTCTTGCCGGTGACAGCATCAATTGCGATCATGCTGTCGAGCGACGTCACGTATACAGTGCCGGTCTTGGCGCTCGCCGCAATCCCTTTGACGTTCTCGGCCTTTTTTCCTTCCGGTACGCTCCATGTAGGAATGCGACGAACAAATTTATAGCCATCGTCCACATCAAAAACGAGGATGCCGATACCGCCATATTCTAAATAGTTGCGGATTCCCGGGCTCGCGACATATAGCAGATGACGCGAACCGGCAGCGGAAATTACCTCGGCTGAAATGGACAAGGCGAGGCACGAAAGTAAGATTCGAGAGATGATGTTCATTGGTTGTCAGGCATCACGGCAAGTTCCGCTCAACGGCAGCGGTTTTTGTCAACGCAGATTATCATACCCGAGGATAAGCACTCGGTAGGTAGGAAATTGTGTCCCGGTTGCCTGTAATCCAGAAACTGAATCTACTGCCGCCGAACAAGACCGCCGGCAAGAGCATTCGAACGAGTCGCACGAGCGATGAAAAGGAACAGCAGAATGAGCATGCCCGGCCCCGCCACAACGAACGCCAGCTTAACGGGATAAATGGCCCCATATGTCATTTCCAGGCTCCTCTCTGGCAGGCTGATCTCCAGTTTTGGATGGGCTAAGTCCAGCCCTCGGGCATCCTGGAGATTTCTGATGATAAGCCTTTGGCGTAGTCGTCGTGTTGAATGGTACCGGCCGAGTGTCGCGGTTTTGCCGCGTAATCGATAGTTATAGTTTCCTTGTTGGAGTAAAGCGCCGCTGTCGTCCACGATTCGCCAATCCAGGTCTAGAGCTTTCCACTCTGCGCCGGGAGCATCCCACCCGATCTCGATTCGGTAATCCTCGTTCCGTTCTGTTTTGAAGAAAGGGGATGAATATTCGCCACGCTTGAGCGGAACCGGCACGCTAACCGGACGCGGATTGTGGGTGACTTCCCACCAGACCAAGCGCGCAAGAGGCGCTAACCCCAAAAGAAGCAAAGACCAGCCCACGCCGGCAACTATCTTGCGCCACGCCCAAGTTTTCACCACGTTTACCCCTCGATGGGAATAGTCCTTAAGAGTAGCTTCTCGCGAACTCTGGGCGAATGCTCGGCCACCCGGACATGACCGCACGCTTGTCCCCGGCATACGATGCCCATTCGCCTCCGCGGTCAGCCCATGGAGTTGCTATGCCTATAGTCTTGCGTACTCAGTCGTTGCTTGCCTGAATATAGTTCCGCGGTGATCCAAAAGTTTTTAGAATTCTGTGGCCACGGGCGGTCATAAGCCTGGCTTCGCAAACTTTTTCCCTACGACATTATTGGCTACCACCCACCCAGCGCTCGCGATCGACCATGAAATGAAAAACGCCGTCCACAGAACATTGAATGCCCGGTAGCGAGGGCTCCGATTTTCTGCCGGTCTTCTACAACTGTGGAGTGAACACCATCGTGTTGCGAAGCCCTCTGTGCAGCCGTGGCTAACGGCCGAAAAACTCCGGCGAATAAGTCACGTCCTTCGTGAACGCCTTAAAGAAGGTGTGAATCGATGGCGGTATCGGAACCGCGGGCTGATATTCCATCACGGCGCCCTGCTCTCTCAATTTCTGCGTTAGCTGTTTTGTATCCACGTCCTGCACCGCTTGGTTCGCTTGGATGCTCATCGCCGCTGCCACGCCGGCCGCCTGCCCAATAATCATGTACTGCGGCTCCATGCGTCCCGATGAATACGCCACGTGGCTCGCCGAAAAACACACCGGCACCAGCACGTTAGTCGCTTCGCCCCGCTTCGGAATCAACACGCGATAGGGAATCTGGTACGGTTTCACCGCGACCTGCATGTCGCCCTCGTTCTGCACGTTGCCGTCCGCATCGATGATGCGTTGCACGTTGTGCGAATCGCTGTTGTACGATCCCATCCCGATCGGGTCCGGCTTCGTCAGGTCCGTTTGCACGTCCTTTTGCGACATCACAAAATCGCTCACCATGCGCCGCGCCTCGCGAATATAAAGCTGATGAGGCCATCCCTTGGTGTCCTGGTACTCGTCCTTCGACAGGCCCCATTTGTTCGTTTCGTCGCGCAATTCTTTGTTCACGCTCGGATCATGCGTCAGAAAGTAGAAGAAGCCTTTCGTGTAATTGATATGGTCTTCCCAAATTTGCTTTCTCCGCGCGTAATCGGCGTTCGGATACTCCCAGCTCTTGCCGATGTAGTCGGTTGAAAAAGGACCATTGTTATTGAAATCGGCCTTGCCGTTCGGAATACGCGCAATCAACGACACCTCGCGCAACATCGGCGATCGCCCCAATTTCTTCGTATTCGCCGCCAGCAATCGCGATAGCAATTCATATCGCTTCGGATCGTAGTTCGGCGGTTTCGGGAAGGGGATCCGGTTTGCGGGCACGTCTGTCAAAATCATGCGGAAGTTGTATGACTGCACCTTCTTGTCCGCAGATCCAGTGGGCCCTTTCGGTTCCGTCGAAACTTCAGGCAGCACTTTGCCGCTGCTGTCCTTCGCGCTAATCGGTGCCAGGAATTGATGGAACGGGGTCCGGTCTCGTACCCCCGCAAGGCTCTCGCCATACTGCGCGCTCGATTCCCGCCCCCACGTGTACGTAATCTTCGCCTGCGCCATCAAGTCACCTTCGTAGGAACAATCGGCAAAAATTTTGGACTTGTAGGTCGTTCCGTCGTCGGTGTTAATCGAGACTACCTGCTGGCCCTGCTTCGTAACTCCCGCGCCCTCGCGGAGCCGGTGGTTGAACAGCACCTCCACTTTTGCCTCTTTCAACATGTCGGCAAATACTTGCTCGCCAATGTGCGGCTCGTAATACCAGGCAAGTCCCTGCGCATACCGCGCCATGTCGTACTTGGCTCCTACCCGGAAGTAAAATTCCTCCGCATAGCCGCCGATCACTTCTTTCTTTCCGAAGTCGGTTCTCGAAAGACCGCCCGTGGCCATGCCACCCAAGTGCCGTCCCGGCTCCAGCAGAACGACTTTTAATCCCTCTCGGGCCGCAGAAACAGCCGTTATAACGCCGCCGGCTGTTCCGCCATAAACAACCAGGTCACTGCTCGTTTGGGCTGCCGCGCTTATGGCGGTCGCCGAGAGTAGCGCGCAGAAAAGGAAATGGGTCCGCATGCGAACCATAATCTTCGCTCGAACAAGACGCCGCGGGAAGTTACTGCACGTTTCCTACTATTTGTTACGGCCTCTTCTCATAAGGATGAAGCGTCACCGGCCAAAAGCGAACCAGCCCGCGCCCGCCCATCTCCGAATTCACCACCACTTCGAAGAATTCGGGTGATCCTTTCTCCTTCCACATCCGCTGCAGCAGCTCCTGCCCACGCGTCGACGTGAGAAACGACACAAGCGCGGACGTATGTCTCGACGCCAGGATCATCAAATGCGTATTTGCTGCCGAGCCCGGCAAAAACGCGATCACGCCCGGCCAGATGCTCCGGTCTTCCGATTCCGTCACTAACGAATAGCGTGCCGGCTCTCCAGGTTCCGGCCTGCGGTTCACGACGTAATCTTCATGCGGCGCTAGTTCAAAACTCATCGTCATTAAATATGGCTTCAGAGGAGTCAGCGTGCCCCACGTACCTAGGGCTACTACGTTCTCGCTATCCAATGCTTCCAGCGGCGCGTCTGCACTGCTCGTGATGCTGGTGTTCAGCCCTACTCGATCGAGATAACGGACCAACTCCACCGAAGCGAAGCTATCTGAAGTTACCGTATAGCTCTCGGCTAGCTTCGGCTCACCCAAGTCTCTGTGCAACGCCTCATAAGCCGAAGAGGCCGGCCCCCGCGAAAATTCGTTCACCTCCGTATCGCGCAGCATCACAGTCGCCCTGATGTCGGCGCCCGGCCGCATAAATGAGAAGAAAATCGGCATAGGCAATATAATCCGTGTCCGCCGCGAGTTGGCAAACAACTTTTTCCAAACCCACCCCGGGGCCTGCGTTTTTGCCGATAAGACAGTCGTTCTCATCTGCCATAAAATCACCGCCTGCGCGAGGCATATCATCACCAGGACCACGACGGCAATCGGCAGAAATCGTCTCCAGCGCGCCTCTTTCGCAGGAACGTCCACGACGTCCGGCGCCGGCGCTATCACCGGGGACTCGGCAGCGTGCATCACAAGGGCCCGCGGACACTCTTCCACGTCAACCCGATGGGAACCCAACGGGATGATCAAACGCTCAGCGCAGCGCTGCCCTTCGTCCTCGTAAAACTTTTCAAGCCGCTGCCGCAGCCGCGAAATCTGCACGCGCACTGTCGCGTCCGTGCGCGCATCAAAGCTGGCCGGCCGTCCCAGCGCTTCCGTGGCAATCGCATACTCGCTGATCGCCTCTTCCCGATGCCGCCAAAGGTATTCAAGCAATGCCCGCAGCGCGGGGGTCTTTTCAAACGTCCTGCTATCCAGCGCCCGTCTTACGCTTTCCGCGTTCGGGCCAGCTTCCCCGGCGGGCGACGGCGGTAATAGCGAAACTTCTTTCATCGGGCTGACGTGCCCATCTTATCCCGATTGCGGCCACAAACCGCCTCGGTCCGCGTCTAAATCATTGATTCTGAGGCGTAACAGCAAGTAACAAACGCATAGAAACTTGCGGCCGCGCCACCATCGATGGAAGATTAGCTGCAGATTAGTCTTCTGCGAGGAGTGTCAACGTGAGACGTCAACCGGCGCGTCCTTCGACGCGCAGACCGCTATTTGCTTTGCTGTTCAGCTCTCTCCTAGCGCTTTGTCCGGCCAGTGCCTTTGCTCAATCCTTCAACGCCCAAATCACCGGCACCGTGAAAGATCCGTCCGGCGCGGTCGTGCCGGGAGTCCGCTTAACCGCAACCAATCTTTCCACCAAGACGGCCTATTCCACCACGAGCAACGAGGAAGGCATTTACCGCTTCCCCACTCTGCCTCCGGCGCCCTATGCGGTCACGTGCACCGTCACCGGCTTCAAAAAGTTTTCGCAAGGCCCGATTACGCTGCAGGTGGCGCAGATCTTCGAGCTCGACATCGCGCTCGCTTCGGGCGAAGTGAACGAGGAGATCACCATTACCGCTGCTCCGCCGCCGCTCGAAACCGAAACCGCTACCATCGGCCAGGTCGTCACTACACGCAGCATCGAAAATCTGCCCTTGAACATTCGCGACCCGCTCGCCTTGGTCGCCCTTACGCCCGGTGTTATTCTCGGCTCCAACTTCGGCAATGGCGGAGGCAACGACGTCGGCCGCAACTTCTTTAAATCCGATTTCAACGTTGGCGGCGGCCGGTCCGGATCGCAGGAAATTCTTATTGACGGCGCTCCCGATACCACTCCCGATATCAACCGCGGAGTTATCAATCCGCCCGTCGACTCCGTCCAGGAATTCAAGGTCCAGGCCCAGAGCTTCGATGCGCAGTTCGGCCGCACCTCCGGCGGAATCGTGAACCTGGTCACGAAATCTGGCGGTAGCGATTACCACGGCGTAGTCTACGACTTCGAACGCCATAGCGTGCTCGATGCCAATAACTGGTTCAACAATCGTAGCGGCCGCCCTCTCCCATCGTTCCAGCGGCATCAGTTCGGGGGCAACGTTGGTGGGCCGATTTTGAAACAGAAGTGGTTTGCCTTCGGAGATTTTGAAGGTCTCCGCCAAGGCTATCCGCAAACTTCAATCGGCACCGTTCCTACCGCTCTGCAGCGCGTCGGCGACTTCTCGCGAACCACGCTTGCCAACGGCAGCCTCATCACCATGTACGACCCCAATACGGTCACGACCCTTCCCAATGGCACCCGCCAGCGGAGTCCGTTCGCAGGGAACGCCATTCCCACCACCCGCTTCAATCCGGTCGCGGCCGCAGTGCTTCGCTACTACCCCCTGCCCAATCTCCCCGGCGACGCCGGCACCGGACAGAACAACTACTTCTTCTCCGACAACTCGATCCTGAACAGCAACAAGTACGACCTGCGCACCGACGCCAACTTCACCGAAAATACGCGCATGTTCGTTCGTTTCTCGCGCCAGGAAGACATTCGGCAGGTTCCCGGCACGTTGCCGCTTCCGATCGGCGGCGGCCGTAATACAACTGATCACTACACGCAGGCCGTTGCCGATCTGACACACGTCTTCTCTCCCACCTTGGTGGGCGACATCCAAACTTCGTTTACGCGCGCCTTGGCATACCAATACGGCCGCTCTCAGGGATTCGATCTCACTAGCCTTGGATTCCCGTCGTCGTTCGCCGCTTTGGGAACTTATTTCCCGGTCTTCAACATCGGCGACATTACCGGCACTTCTAACGGCGGCGATGCTTTTTTTCAGTTCCAGCCGCGGAATGTTTGGTCTACATTGGGCAGCATTAGCTGGCAGCACGGCAAGCACGCTCTGAAGTTCGGCGGCGACTGGCGCATCCTCGATTTCAACGAAGGCCAAAACCCGAGTGTCACCGGCACGTTCGGCTTTACGCGCGCCTATACTCAGGGACCAAATGCCGTCCAGGCCAGCAACAATAGCGGTTATGGCCTGGCGTCGTTTCTCCTTGGCGACGTCTCATCGGGCAGCATTAACGCAATCAACCCTATCTCCACCCAGGGTCTCTACTACGCAGCTTTTGTTCAAGACGATTGGAAGGTCTCGGACAAGCTGACGATTAACGCCGGCCTTCGCTGGGAGCTCGGCATCGGGGATCGCGAGAAGTACAATCGCCTCGCCTACTTCGATCCCACCGCTACGAATCCCCTCTATGCCTCCGCCGGACTTCCAAACGTCACCGGCGCTCTGAAGTGGATCGGCCAGGAGAATCCGTCAAACCAACAGGCCACCGATTACCTCAATTTCGGTCCCCGGATCGGCTTAGCGTACAGCTTCGATAAGAAGACCGTGATACGCGGCGGCTATGGCATCTTCTTCCTGCCGCGCAATATTCAGGGCAACGGCGATGGGGCCGTCGAAGCCGTACGCACCACCTCCATGGTTGCTTCGCTTGACGGAAATATTACTCCGTTCAACACGATCAGCAATCCGTACCCTACCGGCATCGTTCCTGCGTTGAACGATCGTGACCCGCTCGCCAACGTCGGCTCCAGCATCGCCGCTCCCACGTATGGCTTTCGCAATGGCTATTCCCAAACCTGGAGCTTCGGCATCCAGCGCGAGCTCTTCTGGGGCATGATTCTCGACGCCCATTATTGGGGCAGCAAGAGCACGCGGCTCCCCGTCTCCTGGAACATCAATCAGCTTCCCGATCAGTATCTCGCGCTCGGATCGCGCCTAAACGATTCGCTCGCGAATCCATTTTTCGGACTCATCAACAACGGCACTGCGCTCTCGGCCCGTACCACTACGCGTCAGCAACTGCTTTTGCCGTTCCCGCAATACACCGCCATTACGCAAGTCTTCGCACCCGCCGGCAACTCTACCTACGAAGCCGGCACGTTCTCAGTGGAGCGCCGCCTCTCCAGCTCGCTTACATTCCAGGCCAACTACACGCGCTCGAAAGCGATCGACGACGTGCGTACTCCGAATGATTTCTACAATCGACGCCTGGAAAAAAGCCTGTCGGCCTTCGATGCGCCCAATCAGTTCCGCTTCAACGGCGTCTGGTACATTCCTTACGGTCACAATCGCGCCTATGGAAAGTCATCCAACATTGTTGCAAATTTTATCCTCGGCGGGTGGAACCTGAACGGAATCATCACCATTCAAAGTGGTTTTCCGGTGAGCGTCACGCGTACCGCCGTTAGTAACGGCACTCCTGCGGCACTCGACAATCCCACAATCGCCCAATGGTTCAAGACGAATACCTTCACTGTCGCCCCCACATACACTTATGGCAATGTCGGCCCATTCCTGCCGGATGTCCGAACCGATGCTACCCGAAATGTCGATGCCGTGCTCGCAAAGACCTTTACCGCCAGCATTCATGACCACGCCATTACAACTCAGTTCCGTTCCGAGTTCTACAACTTGTTCAACCATCCGCAATTCGCCGCTCCCAATGGCACGATCACGTCACAATCCTTCGGCGTTGTCACGGCCATGGCCAACAGCGCTCGCGATCTTCAGTTCGGTCTCAAAATAAACTTTTGACGCTTTTGCATTCAAAATCTGCCCGGTGACCGCGCGAATGCCGCTGGTTCTGTGGATTGTCACAAGCCTGGCTTGGCCAACTTTTTCTCTGCGACGTTATTGGCTACCACCCACGCGGCGCTCGCGATCGACCATGAAATGAAAAACGCCGTCCACGGCAACCGCTTCGTTGGCCCAGCCAGAATCGCAGGACACCAGACGAGAAGCGTGAATAAACTCAACATCCCTGCTTCCGTCATCGCCGCCACGCGCGGATACATCGAGAACAGCACGCCAATTCCGCAAAGCATCTGTCCGGCGCCCGTCAGGTAGGCCCAGCCGACCCGAAAAGGAAGCCACGCCGGCACGAGTGCCACCGTCTCCTTCAAATACACGATGTGTGAAAGCCCAATCGGTATCAGCGAAACCGCAAAGAGGATCCGTGCTATGCGGATGCCATTCTCCCCCGTCGCGAACGTTAGCGGCGATCCCTCTCGTAATCTCGCTAATCTGGCAAACAGAACCCAACCTCCGGCCAGGAGCACCGCAAGCTCGCCGAAACCAAGCCAAACCGCTTCCATCCGCGGCGCCACAACCAGAGCGGGCACCTTCAGTAGCAGCCAGGCAATAAGATATGGGAACAGGACGCGGGCCGCGAGTGCCACAGTCGTGCTGAAAAGCAGTCCAATACCGCCTAAAAGCATAACGATACCCGAGCCGTAAGCGAGAGCGGTCCGCCCAGGCACCCATGCGGCCACCGGCTGCCACACCAATGCGAAATCGCCGTAGATCAAAGCGAGAATGCCTAGTCCGATCATTCCGGCGGTAAAGAGTGTCAAAGAAGGTTGCTGGCTACGAGTCATCGCGCTCGTTCGGAACGCCATGAGTTTACAGCATCCTGAAACCCGACTCATCATAATGATGAATGGTCCTTATGAGAGCCTCCGTCCCAGCGTCTCTTTCGCTTGCTTCTCTTCTTTTCATCTGCGCGTCGCAGCTTAATGCGCAGCGGCGTGCCGCCCCGGTTAGCGACCCGCTCCCCGACGGCCCTCAAAAGGCGACCGTCCTCAAACTCTGCGGCACTTGTCACAACGCCGCTATCGTCGCCGGACAAGGACGAACCCGCGAACAGTGGGGCGAGGTCATCGCGAGCATGATCGGCCGCGGAGCCAAAGGCACCGAAGCGGAATTCGCGCAAGTCACCGATTACCTCACCAAAAACTTTCCTCCCAAACCCAACGCCCCGGGGGCTCCGGCGCGTAGAGGCGGCGGCGGAGGATTTAGCATGGGACCCGCGGACAAGCAAATCGTGGATCCCGCGGCCGCCGCTCGCGGCAAGACCATCTACGTTACCGATTGCGTCACCTGCCATGGACCGTTGGCGCGCGGACCCAGCGGCCCTCTGCCCGAAAATCAGAAAGGGTCCGACCTCGTCCGTTCACTGGTTGTGCTTCACGATCGTTACGGAAGCACCCTCGGTCCCTTTCTGCACAAAGGCCATCCCATGCAGAGCGGCGCTCCGTCGTCCAGCTTGACCAGCACGCAAGTCGCCGACCTTTCGCACTTTCTCCACCAGCGCGTGAACGACACGCTCCGCGGCGGCGCATATTCGCAAATTCTCAATGTCGTTACTGGTGACCCCAAAGCCGGCGAGGCTTATTTCAACGGAGCCGGCAAGTGCAACACGTGCCATTCACCCACCGGCGATCTGGCCGGCGTTGCCAGCAAGTACAATCCTCCAACTCTGCAAACCAAATTCTTGTTCCCCGAAACAGCCGCGTTCGGCCGAGGCCGTGGCGCGCCACCCACTAAGCCAACCACCGTCACCGTCACTCCCCCAGGCGGCCCGCCCGTCACGGGAACGCTAGAAAAGATGGACGATTTCGATGTCTCCCTGCGTGATTCCGCCGGCGAGTACCACGCCTGGAAGCGCACGCCGGATCTCAAAGTGGAAAAGAACGATCCCTACGCCGCCCATCACGCTTTGCTCGACGAGTACACAGACAAAAACATGCACGATGTCGTCGCCTATCTGGAGACCCTGAAATGAAGCTAATTGCCACCGGCGCGCTCTTCGCACTTGCCTCCGCCGTCTTGCTCGCGCAAGCTCTCTCGCCGGAACAGATCCTCCATCCGCCGCCCGATTCGTGGCCCACGTACAACGGCGATTATTCCGGCCGCCGCTTCAGCCAGCTCAAAAAGATCAACGATTCCAACGTAAGCTCGATGAGCCTCGCCTGGGTCTACCGCATCGAATCAGGTGGCGATTTCGGAGGCTCCATCCGGGCCACCCCGCTGCTCGTCAATGGCGTCCTGTACTTCACGCTCCCCGACCACGCCTGGGCCGTCGACGCGCGCACCGGTCGTGAGATCTGGCACTTCGCCTGGCAATCCAAAGGCGGCATCCACCTGGGAAATCGCGGCGTCGGCATCTATGGAAACTGGCTCTATTTCGAAACGCCCGACTGTAATCTCGTCTCGCTGAATCTCAAGGACGGCAAGGAGCGCTGGCACAAACAAATCTGCGACATGGATCAGATGTACTACGCCTCCGTCGCGCCGATCGTAGTGAAGAATCACGTCCTGGTCGGCGTCAGTGGCGACGATCTCGATATCCCCGGCTATCTCGAATCCCGCGATCCGGAAACCGGCGATTTGCAGTGGCACTGGTCTGTCACGCCCAAGCCCGGCGAACCCGGCTCCGAAACCTGGCCGAACGCAGATGCGACGGAACACGGCGGCGGTATGACCTGGGTCCCCAGCACCTACGATCCGGAGCTGAATCTTGTCTATCTCGGTACCGGCAATCCGCAGCCCGTCATCGCCGGAAAAGGCCGCATAGGCGATAATCTCTACACCGAATCGATCGTCGCGCTCAATCTCGATACCGGCAAGATGGTCTGGCATTTCCAACCGTCCCCGCACGACACGCACGATTGGGACGCCGTACAAACACCCGTCCTGATCGACGGAGAAATCAACGGCCAGCCCCGCAAATTGATTGCTCAGGCAAGCCGCAATGGCTACTTCTTCGTCCTCGATCGAGCCACCGGAAAAAACATCGTCACTACAGAGTTCGTCAAAACCAATTGGGCGAAGGGCGTCGACGCCAAAGGCCAGCCCATCCCGAATCCGGCCAAGCAGCCGAAACCGGATGGCGCGTTGGTATCACCCAACCAGGGCGGAGCAGTGAACTGGCCGCCGCCCAGCTTCAGTCCGGATACCGGACTCTTCTACGTGAATGCCACCCGCGCGTTCAGCGTCTACTACATATTCGATCAAGAGGAAAAGCCCGAAGGCTGGGGCGGAAACGACCGCGGCGGCTGGGCCGAATCGATGCTGCAGGCGATCGACTACAAAACCGGGAAAATTCGCTGGAGCCACAAATGGGAAGGCGGCGGCATACGCTCCGGTGTCCTGAGCACCGCCGGCAATCTGGTTTTCACAGGTGACACGGCCAATAATCTTGTCGCCCTCAACGCCTCAACCGGCCAACCGCTGTGGCACGCGAACCTCGGTACCGCCGTCAGTAACGGCCCCATGACTTTCGAACTCGACGGGTCACAATACATCGTCGTCGGGGCCGGCGACAGCCTTTTTGCCTTCGTCATGCTGAAAAATTAAGATGATCTTTCGTGCAGGCTCACTCCTCATCTGCGGTTGCCTCCTCGCGCCCGGCCAGCAGAGTCACAACACCTGGAGCGACTACGGTGGAGCTCCCGATTCCGCGCAATACTCATCTCTCAAGCAGATCGATCGCTCGAACGTAAGCAAACTCGAAGTCGCCTGGCGATTTTCCACGGGCGACGGCGGCAGATACTCTTTCAATCCGCTCGTGGCCAACGGTCTCATTTACGTCATGGCCAGGAACAAGTCCATCGTAGCCCTCGACGCCGCCACCGGCAAGGAAATCTGGAGCCATCCCGCCGAGCCCAGCGCCAAACTGATCACCGATCGCGGCATCAATTATTGGGAAAGCAAGGATCACACCGACCGGCGCCTGCTATTCGCCAGCGATAATTTTTTGCAAGCGCTCGATGCCCGCACTGGCGAACTCATTCTTTCCTTCGGCACTCACGGCCGCGTAGATCTAAAAGAAGGTCTCGACCGCGATCCCAAAGCCATCCATCTGGTGCAATCCACCACGCCCGGCCGTGTCTTTGAAAACCTGCTGATCCTGGGCTCCGCCACGAACGAAGGCTACTCATCCGCCCCCGGTGACATTCGTGCCTACGATATTAAAACCGGCGCGCTCGCCTGGACCTTTCACACTGTTCCGCGCCCCGGCGAATTCGGCTACGATACCTGGCCTCGCGACGCCTGGAAAACCGTCGGCGGCGCCAATAGCTGGGGCGAACTCTCGCTCGATGAAAAACGCGGCATCGTTTATGTGCCCACAGGCAGCCCCAAATATAACTTCTATGGCGCGAACCGCACCGGCGCAAATCTATTCGGCGATTGTCTCCTTGCGCTCGACGCCCGCACCGGCAAACGTCTCTGGCATTTTCAAATGGTCCATCACGATATTTGGGATTACGACAATGCCACCGGCCCCAAACTCCTCACTGTCCATCACAACGGCAAAACCATCGACGCCGTAGCGCAACCCGGAAAAACCGGCTTCCTCTACGTCTTCAATCGCGTTACCGGCGAGCCGCTCTGGCCCGTCGAAGAGAAGTCCGTGCCGCGCTCCGACATGCCGGGCGAGCAGGCCTGGGCCACGCAGCCGTTTCCCACTGGGCCGCCGCCTTTCGCCCGTCAGAAATTTACCGAAAACGATCTGAGCCAATACATCCACGATCCCGAAGAGCGCGCCCGTTTTCGCGACCGCCTGCAAACCGCGCGCAACGAAGGATTATTCACGCCACCCGCCCTACGCGGCACGGTCGAAATGCCGGGCAACAACGGCGGAGCGAACTGGGGCGGGGCAGCGGCCGATCCCGCAAGCGCCCGCCTCTTCGTTGTGTCAAAAGATCTCCCCTGCATTCTCAAGCTAGAGCCCGACGCAACCGGTAAGCGCTACACCAGCACTTTCGGTTTTCTCTTCACGAGCGACGGTCTCTCGCCTATCGCGCCGCCCTGGACCTCCCTAACCTCCTACGATCTCAACGAAGGAAAAATCCGCTGGACCATCCCGCTGGGCGACGCGCTCGCGGGTAAAGGCGACGAGGATCTCAAAGATACCGGCAGCGTCTATCCAAAGGTAGGCCCCGTCGTCACGGCAGGAGGTCTGATCTTCACCGCCACGCGCGACCACAAACTGCGCGCGCTCGATGAAGAAACCGGCAAGATACTCTGGGAAACCATGCTCCCCGCCGCCGCGGAAGGCATTCCCGCCGTTTACGAAATAAATGGCCGCGAATACCTGGTCGTCTGCGCCGCTGCCGTGGATTCGGTCGCCTTCAAGACGCCTGCGAAGATTGAAGGTGCATACGTCGCCTTTGCGCTACCAAGGCCCTGATATGAAATTTCGTGCCGTCATTATTGCTTTTCTCATCGGTTTGCTGATAGGTTTCGTGCCGATGTGGCTCAGGGCCCGTCAGCGCACTGGCGAACGAGACCAGGCGCTTCATAACTTGCAAATCAGCGAGTTGCAGAATCGATTGTCGGCTGCGGCGCTCGACTCGCGGCGCGGGCAATATGAGACCGCTCGTGGAGAATTGAGTCAGTTTTTTTCTTCGCTCAACGCCGATGTCAAAGATAAAAGAGACGTTGATTTTAGCCCCGAGCAGCTCAAGTCGTTCGATTCCATATTCTCGGAGAGAGATGATTTGATCGCTCTGCTGGCTCGGAACGATCCCGCCTCTGCCGACCGCCTGTCCAATCTGGACGAAGCCTTTCGCAAAGCGCTGGCTCAGAAGTAGCGCTTCGGCGAACCTGCCTCAGGACTAAAGCGCCGCCATAACCTCGCGATACAAATACTGCGCGCCCTCTACCCCGTCCCAAGGCCCTTCCTCATACTCCAGCGCGAAAACCCCCGTATAATTCGCGTTCAGCATGATTCGCACATTCCTCTGCACATCCGGATCTTTCCAGCGATTCCAATACTTCGCATGCACGTTCGTCTGCGCGTAAGGCGCCAGATCCGCGAGCGCATGAAATAACAAGTACTCATGCTCCCAATTACAAAAGTCCGGCGACGCTTCGCAATACGGGTTATTCACTTCCTCGATGATGATTCGGATATTAATAGGATTGGCAGTCAGCCCCCAGTGATTCTCTAACGTCACCTTCACTCCCACTTTGCCGCCGTAGTCCGCCATCTCTTTGAACGACTCGATGCAATTCGTCAAATACTGCGCCAGATCGTTATTCTTCGGATAGGAACTCGGATCGGCCACCGGAATCGGCGCAATGCGCGGCCCGCCGCTATTCACGCGCATCGATTTCGCGCCCAGCATAGCGGCTCCATCCAGCCATGTCTTCGCCACGCGGATTCCCTCCTTGCGCTTCGCTTCATCGAGATCGCAAATATCTCGCGGCGCATTGTTCGAAATGTGAACACACCTCGTCCCGGTGGCCACCTGCTTATTGGCCATCTTCTCAAGCCACTTTTTCCCGGATGCGCTCGACGGGTCGAACTCGTGCATGGTTCGCCGCGTGCCGTTAACGTCGACCGGCACCGCCACGAACATGCTGTCGTCGCCCACATCGCCGAACAAACCGGAAAACAGATCCATGTGGGTAACGCCCGGAAATTTTTCCTTTGTGAAGTCCGGGAAATCGAGCATCGTAATCTCCCCATACTTCTTCTTCATCTTTTGCACTTCTTCGGAACTGGCCAGCAACGCGCGCCGCCCCTTGAAGATGTATCGAATCGGCCAGGTGTTCGAGGCAATCCGGTCCACCTTCTCTTTGCCAGTCAAAGCGCGTTTAGCGCCGGCGTGTTGAATCCCTTCCGGCTGCTGCCCGGAAGCGAGCGCCGCTCCACCCGCCAGCCCGGCTGCGCCCCGCAGAAAACCTCGTCGATCCTGAATTAGCTTGCTCATATCGGTTTCTCTATCTTGCAACAACGCCTTTCGACGGCTGACCTCCGCAACTCTGCTATTGATAGAGAGACTGCGAGGGTTGCCGCATGCGATGGTCGTGGAAGATCGGTAGATTTGCTGGCATCGATCTCTATGTTCATGCCACTTTCTTCCTGCTGATCCTCTGGGTAGTCATTCTGCATGCGTCGCAGGGGCGCAGCCTGCAAGCTGTCCTAAGCGGCATAGGCTTCATCGTCGCTCTCTTCGCCTGCGTGGTGCTGCATGAATTCGGGCATGCCTTGACCGCGCGCCGCTTCGGAATCCCAACAAAAGACATCACACTGCTGCCCATCGGCGGCGTCTCGCGTTTCGAGCGCATGCCCGATAAACCGTGGCAGGAGTTTTGGGTCGCGATTGCCGGCCCGCTGGTGAGCCTCGCCATCGGCGTCGCCATTTATCTCGCGCTCTTTCTAGCGGGCGGGTTTCAACCGGTTAGCGGCCTGAGCATCACCGGCGGCCCATTCCTCGAACGCATCCTCGTTGCCAACGTCGCGCTCGCCATATTCAACTTGATCCCCGCCTTTCCCATGGATGGCGGCCGCGTCCTTCGCGCCTTGCTCGCTACCCGTCTCGATCACGTGCGCGCCACGCAAATCGCAGCTTCCATCGGGCAGGGCCTCGCCCTGGCTTTCGGTCTGTTGGGCCTGTTCCGCGATCCAGTCCTGCTGTTCATCGCGTTCTTCGTATGGATCGGCGCAGCCGCCGAGGCGCATTCTGTCCAAATCAAGGAAGCCTTTTCCGGCATCCCGATTAGCGCCGCCATGCAGACGAATTTCACCACCCTCACGACCGAGCAAACCCTCGGCGACGCGGTGCAGGTGATTCTCGCTGGCTCGCAGCACGAGTTCCCTGTTCTGTGGGGCGATCGCGTCATGGGCATTCTCACGAAAAGCAATTTGCTCACCGGCCTCACGCAATACGGGCCGGATCAGCCCGTGACCAAAGTGATCGAGCGCGAGTTCCAAACCGCCGCGCCCAATGAAATGCTCGAAGCTGTCTTGAACCGCCTCGCCACCGCGCCCGTGCGCGTCATGCCGGTGCTTCAGAACGATCGCCTGGTCGGCTTGGTCACCGCCGACAACCTCGGCGAATACCTCATGATTCAGAACGCCCTGCACCGTCGCGAGTTAGCGGGCGCGAAATCACGCACGCATTGATTCCGCCAATCCCCATTGAAAGCTTTCCGGCCAAACCCGGCGTCACCTCGCAGCCCGCATCGAAAACGAACTGATCGTGTACCTGCCGTATGCTCGCGTTGAGTTCGTCCGCCTTGAGTGGCGTCGGAAAAAGCTGGCCTTGCTCATAGCCCAAATACTGCGCCGTCAATTCCCATCCGCCGCCCGCGCTCATGCCATGGCCGAAGGTGCCCTTCCGCGCCGCAATCACCACCGGACTCGGGAAAATAGAACGAAACGTCTCGATCTCCGAATAATCTCCAGGCGTTGCTGTCGCATGCAGGTCCCAACTCCCCAAGTCGTTCGGCGTTGCGTCCGCCGCGCCCAGCGCTCCTAGAATCGCCGCCTTCGGACCTTCGATCGAGGGCGTAATAATGTGCTCCGCATCGGAGCTTACTCCCACCGCCAGCGGCTCCATGCCCAGCGGCTTGAATCCCTTCGCCGTCATGTAATCGAAATCGCCGATAATCCACACCACCGCGCCGCCCGCCACATGTGTGCCTTGCAAACGTGTCAGCGGCACCGATACATTCCCGTCCGCCGACAACACCCGCGCCGTATAAAAAGCTCCAACCAGTAATGGATGCGGTGGCGGATCCGTCGCCCCGACCACCACGGCCTTCGCATCGCCGCTCTGAATCGCCCGCATCCCGAGCCGTAGCGCCACGCCAAATGTCGAACACGCCGCCACCGGAGCAAATGCCAGCCCTTTGATCTTCCCCAATATCGAAATCTGCGCCGCCGGCGTATTGTGAATGTTCCAGATCACATCTGCCGAAACGCTCCACGGCGGCTCCGGCGCGTTCCACTTTTCCTGCAGCTTCGCGCGCCGCTTCTCCTTCTCCCGAATCGCGTGCAGTTTCCCCGCTTCGATTTTTCCTTCGATTCCTACGTTCTCAATCTCGGCGAGCTCGGCTAGATACTCCCTGAGTTCCGTAGAACGATTCGTCCAAAAGGCATCCCAGCGCTGCTGCGTTTCATGCAGCCGGATGCTCGCCCGATAAATCGTGTCCAAACTCCCGACGCCGGTCCCCACGTACACATGCGCCCGCTGCGCCAGGTTCTGCAGCTCCGTTTCCATGCCCGGATTTTGCCCGAGCGCCTGAATAAACGAGCCAATCGCATACTGCGCCGGCCAGTCCATCTTTTCTTTCAGCTTCTGAAAATGCCGCGGTGCAAAGCGTTCTTCTATCCAGTTCTGGTAATCCGAAAACCGAAACTCCGGCACTCCCACTAGAAAATTATTAGGCCCAAATCCTTCAAATGCCGAGAGCCACGTTTCAGAAGAGCCCAGATTGTTTCTGAATGCCGCAATATCCGGCGACTTGGGCGCTACAATGCCCCACCCAAAGACTCCAACTCTAGCGTTCACGCCACAATTGTTGCATTACAATCGTCTTTAAAGACTGGCGGGCACGTAGACCTTATCCGGCGCCGCAATCGAAGCATCCTTCTCCGGAATAAAAATCCGCACCGGCTGCAACCCCGCCTTCTTTTCCGGCCGCGCGCTGAACGTCAGCACATATTGATGTTTCAAGTGCTCGAAAATCGAATCAAGATAACGGCTGGAAAGAAACCGGCGACCCGAACCCGATGATGTAGGATTCCCCGCCTGTTTCATCCGACAACTGCGAAAGAAAATTCTGCCCCCACGTGCTGCGCCAAAAGCTATGGCCCGCGTGCCCCACACTCGGGCTGTAGATCGTATAAACCACCACGCCGGCTTGCACGGCCGCGCGAATGCCCGCGTTCACGTAAGGATTATCGGAGTTGTATCCGCCCCCTAAGCCCTCAATCCCGCTGCTCACCATCACTGCAATCTTTCGCGCCGCCCCGCCGGCCGGCCATTTCTTGATCGCATCGCCGAGCGATTCATAAGGATTCACATCCGCTCCTCCCGGCCCCGCCGGCAAACGGATGCTATTCGCCGCCGCGGCATGATCTTTAGTGAAATGCGCCGTCATTGCCGCCGTGCCGTTCCGCATATAAGCCACGGCCACCTCCGCATTAGCCGGCATTCGGTTTACCCACTGTTTCAGCGTGGGGATCTCCGTGCTGAAAGTGCCCCGCGCTGAGTCGTCTAGTAGCAGAATGAGTTGCAAACTGTCATTCGGTCCAAGCGGCTTCAACTCCATCACCGGCCGCCGGTCCTTGCCTTGTTCAACAGCCACATCCCGTGCGCTAATGTCAGGGATGTCCTTGCCGCGTTTTGCCTCGACCGTCACAATAGCCTTCACCGGTACTCCCGGCGCGCTCTGCCCAAAGGATAGACCAGCAAACAGTGCGGCGAAAGCAAGATAGCGTTTCATACTTTAAGTATTTCAGACCATGCAATACGCCTTTACCGCAATCCCCGAAAGCGCGATCCCGCGCGCCCGCAATCCGCTTTTTCAACACCTGCTCGAGACCTATGCCAGCGAGTCGAACAAAGTGATCTCCACCTGGCGCGAATTCACCGATGCCGATCTCCCCTTCCGGCCGCATCAACGCTCCGCGACGGTCGCCGAAATCCTCAAACATCAACTGCTCTCGGAACGGCGCTTCTTCGGTCAATTCCTCGGCACGCCCGAGCCGCCCCCTGGGGAAGTGCTGCCCGCTATACTCGATCTGGCCGGCGCGCAATCGCGCTTCATAGAGTTAGCTCGGAGCCGGCTGGACTTCTTCGCTATCCAAACCGAAGCCTGGTGGCATGAGATCGTCCCATTCTTCGAAGTGCGCCGCGAGCGCATCTGGATCTTCTGGCGCCGCGTCCTGCACACCGCCCACCATCGCACCCAGCTCACTGTCTATCTCCGCCTGCTCGATAGACCCGTGCCATCCACCTACGGTCCCACCGCCGACGTAACGTGGGATGCCGCCGACCCGACAAATTCAATCGAAGCCGCCGGCCGCGTATCTTTTTAACGATCCGCTGCGAACAACCTACTGTGGATAAGAGTTTTAAGGAATGGATGAAGCGCTGGGCTCTTATTTCCTTGCGCCTGATCGTTGGGTTTGGCTTCATGCAGCATGGTTACGCGAAGCTCGCCAGAGGCCCTGATACATTCGCCGCGCTGCTTGGCGCACTGAGTGTGCCTGCGCCGCATTTCATGGCATGGACCACCATACTTACCGAACTCCTCGGCGGTTTAGCAATCCTTTTGGGCGCCTTCGTAACGCTCGCCAGCGTACCCATGGCTGTGCTTCTATTGGTTGCGATATTTACCGTGCATCTGCCCTACGGCTTCAGTTCGATCAAACTCGTGGCCGTAACTGCCGACGGCGCGCAATTCGGGAAGCCAGGTTACGAATGTGATCTTCTATACCTCGCCTGTCTCGCAACCCTGGTAATGGCTGGCCCCGGACCTCTCGCAATAGATGACTACAAAAGTAGCGGCGCCGCTTCGCCCCCGAGCGTAGCGGCGCCGCTAACTACCCACGCGCCTACACAATCACCGTAAAGGTGTAGTGATACTGGTTGTAGTAAATCGGATAACTGCAATTCACAATATTCCGCTTCCAAACCGTCAACCGAATCAGGTAACAGCAGGTTTCGGTAAACACCTTGGAAGCGTCGTTAATATGCAGCAGCATGCTTCCGCCATTCCAGGTCGGCCGCGTGGCCCCCTGCGCGATCGCGTCCGCATAAGCGGGTCCCTTCGGACCGCCCGATGTCGCCGTCAGCGTAAACGGACCCACCTCTGCCGCGTTCAGCAGATTGGCAGTCGCGCCCAGCCCATGTTCGGCAACCAATTCGTAATGGTCCAAGTGGCCGTCCGGATCGGTTGCGAAGAACTCGATCTCGAGCGGCGTGCCGTGTTGCAGTTGCTGGAACCCACACGCTCCCACGTTGACCCCGCCAATCCGTACATGCGTGATCCCGCAGTCCGGCTCCGAGGTCGGCAAGTGAACCGTGCCCGCAACCGGTGAAAACGGTGTCCGGTTATCGAGACGTAGCACCAGCAGATTATTATCCGCACTGCCGCCGCACCCATCGATCACCTTCCGCGTGCTCTCGTCCGGACCCGGATCCACTCCGCCGCCCCCGAGCGCCCGATATCCAACGATTCTGAAATCGTAAGTACCGTCCACAATTGTGTTCGCGGTCTCGACATACGCCAGCTCATTCACGTTTTGATACCAGGCCCGGCCTGTCAGCGGCGAGCCCCAATTTGCCGGCGGATGATTCACTTCGTAATGATGCCGGCTTTCATACACATGCTTGGTGCCGAAAGTTTTCACCGGAAACGGCACTGGCGGCGGATACTGGAACCCAATCGGCAGCGTGGCATCGAAATAGCTCCGATTGAAATCGAGCAGAGCGGAAGAAGGCAGCGGCGTCCAGGCCGCCGTGCCATGCGGCGTGTATTCTACTTCGTAATAATCGGCCTGAGATGCGGTGCCAAACTGCCCGATCATCGTCACCGTTTCTGAAAACGGATGGTCCGCCGAGCCGGGGTTCGCATAGCCGGCCGTAGCGCCGGTGCGCCCGATATTCGGTACGGTAATACCGGGATCGCCGCACACGCCCGAAAGCAGTACGCAATCGCCGGGCGGCGGAGGTGGCGGTTGCGGCACGCAGCACGCATCCTGGTTCGCCACCAGCGTCACGTTCAAGTTGGTCGGAATATCCCAGCGCGTCTGAAAAATGTTTTCAGATACGATGACCTTCGTCCCATTTCCGCAGTTCTGCGTGGCCCGGAAAATAAGGTCGGGCGTGCAGTCAAACCAGGGCGTCCATGGGTACCACGGCCAAATCCGCAGCCGTTGCAATTCGGGAACCGCCGGCACCAGCGTCAGCAGCTTGTCGCGCAATGCGGGAATTACAGTCGGATCGATCTTGCCCGTCAACGGCAGCGTGCGTACCGGTAGTACAGGCGTCGGCAGCGCTGCCACGGGCCGTGTCGGAACGGGCTGTGCTAATCCGGCGAAATCGAGCGTAGGCACCGGACCCGGCTTGGGAAACTTCAGCGCCGGATTCAACTTCAAAATCGGATTGATTTTCTCTAACAGCAGTGGCTCCAGGCGCCATTCTCTGAGCAGCCACCAATACCAGGGCCACCAGCCGCAGCACCAGCGGAACTTAATCGTGAAGTGGCCGGCCGGGTCGGTAATCGCCGGCGATCCAACCTGCGAGCTCGAAAGCCACCACCAGAAAAAATTCACATCGTAAGCCCGCACCTCGGCTCCGGGAACGGGACTTCCATCCGCGCACACCAGCCGCCCCGAGATCACAAATTCCCGGCACCAGGTCAGCCAGGTCGTCCACCATTTCGGCGTAACAACGATCGCCGGAATAGCCAATTCGGCCTGTCCCGTCCACTGCGCGGGCGAGACGCTCGCCGTCAATGTCTGCAAATGAAAAACGTCTTCATCCGTCGCGTTCTCCGGCCCAACCGCGATCGACGCCGCCTGTTTCGGGTCCACATCGAGCGTGACCTTCGCCGCGCCACCCTGTATGGCCACGATCTCCGACCGGATCGTGCCGCCCTGCTGCACCGCGACTTTCACGCGCTGCTGTTTCTGATCGGCCGCGGGAATCTGCGACGCGTCAATAGATAAATTGAGCTTACTCATGAAATTCTCCTCAAATTTGGAATGGAAACGAACGAAGCAACATCGGAAGCATCCACGCGCAAACGCGCGCCGCGCCCTCGGAAGGTGTAAAGCTTTCCTGTCAACGGGCCGGTAATTTGAAATTCCCCGGCGCCTGTAAATTCGAACTCGTGCGCGCGTGGCACAAACGGCGTTCCCGCCGCCCCGCCAATATTGGCGGTCCCCGCCCGCAGCGCCGCTCTCTGACTACCGCAGCATGCCATCCTCTTGTTTTTCCTTTCTGCGTTCGAGCAAGCTAGCGCCGCCCGACAGTGCGAGCCATAACAGTGCCCGCTCCCGCCACGTAGGCGCGAGGGTCCAGGCAAACGGCATCGCAACCCATAGGCTGAGGCAGTAAAAACAATCGAGCATCTGCCCGAAAACGCCATTGCCAAACAGCCGCCGTATGCGGACGAATACATCGAACGGTCCGTCCTCGCCCCAAAACAGGTGAGTAACTCGCCAAACTCCTAGTACACCGATGATCAAGTAGGTTAAGGAGCACACCGCGCCCATGCGATGAATACTGCCGCGTGGGCGCAAAGCGTTACAGAAGCTCAGCAGTCACTTTTGCCCGCAGTTCTTCATCAAATAGCCATGCGTTCACGATTTGTGTTGGTCGCAACGGCGGCGGTCCTGGCTATAGTGAGTGCCTGCGGTTCTCGCCCGTCGGCAGAGGAACAGCATCGTCAAGCTAATACGCCTGCGGGCAAAGCCGGCCAAGTCGCGCACAAAATAGCGGTGGAAGCCGGCAAAGCCACCCGCGCGGCGGGCCGACAGTTAGATAAGGCCGCGCGCGACGCGCACGCAGGCTGGAAGGAAGACGCTCGTAAAGAGCAAGACAAGAAAAAGTAGGCGTCTGCGGAAGCTGTTCAGCGCAAAGAATGGCAGGACGTCTCTGCTTTTCCCGCGAGCGAATCGGAATACAAATGAACCCCGCGCGAGCCCGCGTCCCACCAAATGTAACGGTCGGCGGCGTATCGCGCGCCTGAACCTGAAATCACGTTGGAAAAAATCAAGGAACGGCCGCTAATCGGAAGAACCGCTAGATGATTGCCGGCGCCATTCAGGTATTCCACCGAAAAGACCGCAGTAGGAAGGCCGAGCGCCCCCGCGCTCTCATCGCATTGGAACTTTACGACGCGTCGCGAAATTGTGCCGGAGCCCGTCAACGAAATAGTCAGGTCGGCCGCTGGCGCGCTCCCGGCGCTGAACGAAAGGGCCGCGCCAATCAAAACATATTCAGTAAATTTTTTTCCCATCCTGATATCCTCTCCTGCGTGCCTCGCTTAGAATGTTTTGCTCTGGTCGTTCTCGCATCATTGTGGCCTCCGAACGGTTCGGCCCAGAATACTACCTTCGAAGGGTATCCCGCCGTCTCACTCTTGAATGACAAGCTGGAGCTGACTTTGATGGTAAAAGGCAGTACACTCGCGAGCGTCGTACTCAAGGACGATCCCGAAAAGCTCAGCCCTTTGTGGAATCCCATGCGCATGGCGCGCGAGTTGGGCCAGTCCCCGCATTTTGACGGTGGCGCGGGACTCTTCGTATGTGTCGATGGATTCGGGCCTGTGTCCCCCGAAGAAAAAGCTGCTGGATTACCCGGTCACGGCGAAGCGCATACGCGGATGTTTGAAATCAAATCGGGCCGCGAGGGAGCGAGCGCATTCGTCACTATGCGAGCAGACCTTCCCATCGTTCACGAAGAGTTCACTCGCACGTTCCGTGTCGTAGACGGCGAAAACGTCATCTCGGTCGACAGCGAGCTCGAAAATCAGCTCGGGTTCGATCGTCCCGTGAATTGGGCGGAGCATGCCACCATCGGTTCGCCATTTCTCGAATCAGGAGTGACCGTAGTGGATCTATCCGGCTCCCGTTCACGCACCCGGCCCTACGATCGGATCGACATGGGCCAGAGCGTCCGCCGGCTTGCTTCCGGCCAGGATTTCACTTGGCCCCTAGCCCCGGGCCTGAACGGCGCGCCCGTTGATCTGCGCCGGACACCCGAGAACGCGCACTATCTCGATCACGCGACAACACTGATGGATCCCAACCGCGAGTTGGAATGGGCCACCGCGCTCAACCCCAAAAAACGCCTTCTGCTCGGCTACATCTTCAGGCGAGCCGAATATCCGTGGCTCCAATACTGGGGCAACTATCCACCCACCGGAAAATTCTCTCGCGGCATGGAATTTGGTACGCAGCCTTTCGACGTGCCCAGGCGCGAGGCCATAAGCACCGGCACGATGTTCGGCGCGCCCACCTATCGCTGGCTCCCGGCGAAATCGAAAATCACGACGCATTTTGTCGTCTTCTACACTCACGTTCCGGAAGGTCTGCGGAAGGTGGATGACGTGCGTATCGAAAATGGCGAAATCGTCGTGGAAGACCACGCCGCCCACAAACAAGTACGGCTCGCCGCCACTACTCTCAACGAGCTACAAGCTTCTGCCAATGGTCGCCGCTAATCAACTCCAATGCATGGTGATCGATATCCCTGAAATAAAGGCTTAGGTCACCTGCTCCCCAGTCGACCCGGCTTTCAATATCCACCCCTCGCGCTTGGAGGTGCTCCACCCACTGCTCCGCATCGGCTGTTCGAATCGCAAACGCAATGTGCGCCGGTCCGGACCCATCGTGCGGCGGAATCACGCCGCCAGGAAGAGTCGTTGGCGAGAGCGACCCACCTTCCCTAAACAGCAAGAGCACCTGCTCCTGTCCCACTTGCAACACGCGCAGCCGATCCTCATGCTCAAAGATAACTGGAAAATTAAAAATTTCCTGATACCACGCGGCCGCCCGGTCCACATCTGCCACATACAGCGCAGTCTCGATAATTCTGCCGGTTGAGGGTCCCATACCCACCTCGATGCATTCCGCATTGTCTAAGATTCCTCGCGGGAGTTAATCTTTGTCGCTGCGAACCTGAAGGACAACACGACCAAGACGAATCGCTCGATTTATTGCCACTTATCGAATGCGCCGTGGAAGCCTGCAGCGAAGCGATCGTTACCGGCGATAAGCATTTGTTTCGGCTCGGAAATTACGAGGGCATCGCGACAATGGGGGTCACGGAATTGCTTCCAAGCCGCTGTGGGATTCTTTCGAAGGAGCCGGGGGACCGCGATGAGTACGTTGAAACGGGCGTCTCGCCGTGGGTGTGTCCCTGCCTTTCGAAACGGCCGCTTACGGGTCCGCAAGTTGCCATTCTCCGGATAGAGCGTCTCGCCGTCCGGCCCACGCCATAATACAGCCTATGGCAATCCTCGCGATCTTCAAATACCAAGTCCATCCTGGCCGCATGGACGATTTCATGGCCAAGCTACAGTCCGCGGCCGATCCCAAATTCAACAGCCCCGTCATGCCGAAATCGGTCCGCCTGTTCCGCACCCCTGTCCCGGGACCCGATACCGGCTCGGTGATTCTGATGATCGAATATCCCGACATGGCCGCTTACGGAGCCCGAACCGACTTCGAGAAACGCAACCCCGCGTGGAAATCCCTCTTCGAAGCCCAACCGGAATCGCCCGAGACGCTTATGTCTGTGGAGCTTCTGACCGAGATCTAAGCGGCGGAGCCGTCATATTGCTTTCCGTCCCAGTGACAATTTTTCAAATCTCTTTATTCCCCGCCCATTCATAACCTTACCCGGAATCCTAGCCTGCACCCGAACACCCTTCGCGCGAAACTCGCGTACGAAGGAGCATTCCAAAATCATGTCTACTGCAGCGCAAATCGCCGCGAACCGGGCCAATGCCGAACAGTCCACCGGCCCCAAAACGGAAGAGGGCAAAGCCTCCTCATCCCGCAATCACTTCAGCCATGGCCTAAGCTACGCCAACGGCATCTTCTTCATCCTGGCGTGCGAAAGCGTCGAGGCCTATAGCATCCTGCTTGCCGATCTTCACTGCGAGCATCGCCCCGACACCGAAACCGAGCGCATACTGGTCGATCGCATGGCCCAGCACCACTGGCTGCGCAATCGCGCCGAAGCTTTCGAAAGCGGCTGCTTCAAAGAAGACGGCACGTTCGACGACAAACGCCTGGCGCTCTTGATGCGCTACCGCACCAGCCACGAACGCGCCTTCCACAAGTGCCTCGCCGAGCTGCTAAAGCTAAGAGCCGAAAAGCGCAAAACGGAGATTGGCTTCGAATCGCAAAAGGCGCATAAGCGAGGAAAAACACTCGCAAACAAGAGAAGCACGAAATGGCGAAGGAACACCACAAATGGGACATCCTGCTGGCCGAAGCCAAGGTCGACCATCAACAAGCTCTAACTTCAAACGAGCAAATGACTCACACCATGCACTCCATATCCATGGAAATGGCGAAAAAAGCCGCCTAGCTTCTGGCCCTTACTCCCTGACTTCCTTCTTCCGCCTTCGGTCAATTATTAGTTAGCAATACTCTTGTGCGCGCTGTATACTTGCTCCACATCTGCGCGCGAAGAAACATCTCCCCGCGCAGAGACCAACGGAGGAATCATGTCTGCGCGAAAATCGTTCAGGAGAATCCTGCGCGTCTCCTTCATCCCTATTTTTGTTCTCTATCTCGCGTTCCCGAGCCGCACCGTGGCTGCGAGCTGGACACGTCTTACGAACATCGCCCCAGGCGGCGCCGGCGTCATGCTTCAACTGACCGATGGCACGATCATGATCCAAAAGGATTCCACCCAGAACTGGATGAGATTAACTCCCGATATACACGGCAGCTACAGCAATGGCGTCTGGACGTCCAATCCCATCAATCCGATGAGTTTTGCGCGGCTGTACTTCGCCTCGCAAGTGCTGCCGGACGGCAGGGTCTGGATATTGGGCGGCGAATACACGGGACCGTTTCTCGATTCAAATATCGCGCCATCCGGCGAAATATGGGATCCCGTAACAAACTCATGGTCGGCGATCGCGCCTTACCCCAACGAACAACCTTTCGGTTGCGGAAGCGTCCCTGTGACGTCCACTGCGGACATAACAATTGGCTCAAATGTTATCGCGGGAATCTATTCTACGGATCGCTTTCAGGTGGGCTGGAGCGTTGCAGGCGCCGGGATTCCGCCCGGGACCTTCGTCATCAGCGTGGATTCGTCAAGCCAGGTACATGTTTCCCAGAACGCTACTACAACATTCAGCGCAATACTAGTCTTCCGGGGTCCGGCAACAGCGTGTTTCGGCGACGATCCTTCCATTCTGATTCCAGGCGGCAATATTCTGGCTGGCAATATCTTTAACCAGTCCACTTATACCTACTCGGTCGCGGCCAACTCATGGACCTTCACGGCGAACAAATTTTATAGCGATCGAAGCGACGAGGAAGGCTGGGCCAAGCTGCCCGGCGATGCGATATTGACCTACGATATTTTCCGGAGCATCGGCGCCGGCAGCGGCTACGCTGAGCTGTACAATCCCCTCTCGGGCGCTTGGTCAGGCATCAGTCCCGCCGACGGCACGGCCAACGGCACGCTTCCCGTTTTAAGCAGCTCCGCGCTGGGCGCCGAACTGGGTCCCATATTGCGCCTGCAGGACGGCCGCGTGTTTGTCATAGGCGCGAACAATCACACCGCTCTGTACACGCCTGCAACCAACACGTGGGACGCCGGGCCGGATATCCTGGGTACGCTCAGCAACGCGTTTGGGACGATCGATCCCGCGGCATTCGGCGCCGACGATGCGCCCGCTGCCATCATGCCGAATGGCCACGTGCTGCTTGCCGCCGACGCAGGTCCCGGCGCCGTCACATCGAGCGGAGATACCACCAGTGGGTCCAATGTCATCGCCAACATTCCATCCACTGCCGGCTTGCAAACCGGATGGGCCGTTACGCAAGCCGACGGGAGGACGACTGTGATTCCTGCGAACTCTAGCATCGCGAGCGTCGACTCGGCCACCCAAATCCACATTACGAAGATTGCAAACGCGGCCAGTACGGGTCTTGGGCTCGTATTGGGCGGCCTTTTCAGCAGGCCCACGCGGCTCTTCGATTTCGATCCAGGCGCCGGGACCATTTCCGCCGTATCACCCGCAAGTCCTGATCCCATACTTCCGCAAATCCCTTCCTTTGTAACTCGAATGCTCGTGCTCCCTACCGGGCAGGTGCTCTTTTCAAATTCAGGCAGCCAGTTATGGATCTACACGCCCGACGGCGCGCCCAATCCGTCACTGCGTCCGGCCCTCAATCATGTGGCCTACAACGGCAGCGGTGTCTTCACCTTGACTGGCAAACAACTCAACGGACAGTCCGCGGGATCGGCTTATGGCGATGATGTCGAGAGCGATGAAAATTATCCCATCGTGCGGCTGGTGAACGCCACGGGCAATGTGTACTACTGCCGAACAACGAACTGGAGTTCCACCGCCGTTGCGGGCGGTTCCATGCCGCAGACGGTCGACTTTACCTTGAACCCGGCCGTGACCGCCGGAAACTACGTGCTCATCGTAAGCGGAGCGGGAATATCCTCGTTCCCGCTTGCCGTGAATATTACGCAGGACGAAGTAAACGGTCAATGAAGGCAAATTCGATTGGGAGGAGAACTTCTTAATGAACCCCCGCTTTTCAGCACTCGCGTCGCCTGGCTATTTGCATTTCCGTATGTACGATCCCCGCGGTATCTTCTACCGTCGCGGTGGTCTACAGCAACTTCGGGCCTGGCTCTAGCTACGACACCTCGCAAGGCAATCCGGTGGGAAACGCGTTCGATGGCAATAATTACGCGGAAGGCGGCGCGTTTGTCCTATCCGGTGACGCCGCTCTTCAGCTCTCTGCGCATCGCGCTGAGTTGCTTTGCCTTCTGCCCGGACCCGTTCTTTGTCGCCCTGAATCAGGATGCCGGTAATCAGCCCGGTGCCGCGCTCGAAACGTTTGCCGTTCCGGCTGGCGTTTTGGGACCATTAGGCTCGAACAATCCGCCCTTGCTCCTGAATTCCGTGTTGAACCCGGCTTTGATGCCTGCCACGCGCTATTGGGTCACCGTCAGCGCCGATCTCAACGATTCGATCGCTTGGAATCTGAATTCGACCTCCGATCCGGCGGCAGAGGCGATCTCGATCGATGGCGGTTCAACCTGGTTTTCACCGTCAGGCAACACGCCCGGCGCGTTTGAGGTCAGTGGCATCGTCCCCGAGCCGGCCAGCGTAGGACTCCTACTCGGCGCTGCAGTGTTGCTCGGTTTGCTCAGGCTTTTGTTATCCTCGAAAGTTACGGAATCCTGAGGTTTTTCGATGTCTGGACACAGTAAATGGGCCACCATCAAACACAAAAAGGCGGCTCTTGACGCCAAGCGTGGCAAAATTTTCACTCGCCTGATCAAGGAAATCATGATTGCCGCGCGCACCGGCGGCGACCCGGACGCCAACGCGCGTCTGCGCACCGCCATCGCGGCTGCCAAAGCCGTCAGCATGCCCGCCGACAACATCAAACGCGCCATCATGCGCGGCACCGGCGAACTCGAAGGCGGTCAAATCGACGAAATCCTGTATGAAGGCTACGGGCCCGGCGGCGCTGCCGTCTGGTCAATGTCGCTACCGATAACCGGAACCGCACCGTCAGCGAAATCCGCCATATGTTCTCGAAAAACGGCGGCAACCTGGGCGAACAGGGCAGCGTCGCTTGGATGTTCGAGCGCAAGAGCCAGATCTTCGTCGATGGCGAGAAGGCCACCGAAGATCAGTTGATGGACATCGTTCTCGATGCCGGCGCCGACGACATTCGCGATCAGGGCGGCGCCTGGGAAATTCTTCCGCCCCTGAAGCGCACGAAGCCGTCTTGCAGGCCCTCGAAAAGGCCGGCATCAAAGCGGAATCCGCCGAAATCGCCATGGTTCCCAAGAACACCGTCAAGCTCGAAGGCAAAAACGCGCAGGCGATGCTGAAGCTCTACGATGCTCTGGAAGAGCATGACGATGTGCAAAATGTCTACGGCAACTACGAAATAGACGAAGCCGAAGTCGAAGCGCTAGCATGAGCGAATCGGACCGAGCCGCGACCGCTAGGGAGCGGTAGGATCATGCGAATCGTCGGTATCGACTGCGGAACGGAGCGCACCGGCTTCGGCGTCATCGATTCCGACGGCCGGTCCCACACTTTCGTAACCGCGGGCGTCATTCGCACCAAGCCGTCTCTCGCTCTCGAATTTCGCCTGAAACACATTGCCGCCGAGCTGCGCGCCGTGTTCCGCGATTACTCGCCCGGGTTCGTCGCCGTCGAAGAAGTCTTTCACGCCGTCAATGCCAAGTCTGCCCTGAAACTGGCGCACGTCCGCGGCGTGGCTCTGCTCCAGGCTGCCGAAGCCGGCCTTACGGTCAGTGAATACTCGCCGCTGGAAGTCAAAATGAGCGTCGTCGGTTATGGCCGCGCCGAAAAACAGCAGGTGCAGATGATGGTGCATTCGCTTCTCCGCATCGATCAGGAATTCGCCTCCTTCGATGTCTCCGATGCGCTGGCTGTCGCCATCTGCCACGGCACGCGCGCGTATTTGCCCGCTGCTCATCAGGGCCGCGCAATGAAGACTCTTGCCAGCGCGTTCTTGTTGCTCTCTGCGTCCGTCCTTCTTAGCGCCGCTACCCCCAAGCTATCGTTCATCAAGAGTTTCCCCGGCAGTGTTCCCGCCTATTGCTCCGTCGATGTCGATAAGACCGGAGCGCTCCGTTACCAGGAATCTCCGGCCGACGACCAGCCTGTCAAGGCGCAGCTCTCCGAGTCCGACGCGACCTCGCTCTTCGCCCTGGCCGAAAAGCTCGGATTATTTCAAATCGCCCATCGAGTCCGGACTGAAAGTCGCCAACACCGGCAAGAAGACGTTCCGCTACGAAAACGAAACCGGCGTTCCCACCGAAGTCGTCTTCAATTACTCCACCGATATCAACTGCGCAACAGTTGCTCGATCGCTTCGAGCAGATCGCGGCCACCGAGCGCGCCTTTATCGGGCTCGACCGCACCGTCCACTTCGACAAGCTTGGCGTCAATGACTCGCTCGCTGAAGTCGAGGCGCTCTGGTTGCGCAAGCAGTTGGCCGCGCCCGCGCAGTTTGTTCCGCTCCTGAATCGAATCGTGTCGCACGAAACCTTCATGCATCTGGTGCGCGACCGCGCCGCGCGTCTGAAAGAAGAATTTCTCGCGCCCGCCTCCGCCGATACCGCCGCTTCCCCCAAAAAATGACAATGCCCTTTGAACGTGTCGTTTGGATCGTCCTCGATAGCGTGGGCATCGGAGCCATGCCCGACGCCGGCGCCTATGGCGACGCAGGCAGCGACACGCTCGGCAACGTTGCCCGAAAACGCAAGCTCGAGCTCCCCAACCTTGCCGTCTCGGTCTCGCCAATATCAAGCTGCCTGGCCGGCCTTCCGCGCGCTGAACATCCCGCCGGCGCATACGGCAAATGCCGCCTGGCCTCGCCGGGCAAAGACACCACCACCGGGCATTGGGAGATGGCCGGCATTATTCTCGAACAAGCCATTTCCTCTCTACCCGCACGGCTTTCCGCCCGATGTGATCGCCGCATTCGAGAAAAAAATCGGCCGCAAGATCCTCGGCAACAAAGCCCGCTTCCGGCACCGAGATCATCAAGGAACTCGGCGAGGAGCACATGCGAACCGGCTCGCCGATCGTCTATACATCCGCCGACAGCGTCTTCCAGATTGCCGCGCACGAGACGAATCATTCCTGTTCCCGAGCTCTACCGCATCTGCGAAATCGCGCGCGAAATCTCTGCAAGGACCCAATGAAGTCGGCCGAGTCATTGCGCGGCCTTTCGAAGGCGAGCCCGGCGCATTTCACCCGAACCGCCAACCGTCACGACTACGCCGTTCCTCCGCCGTCCGGCATGCTGCTCGATCAGCTCGCCGCTAAAAACGTGCCCGTGTATTCCATCGGCAAAATTTCCGATATCTTCCTCGGCCGCGGCATCACGCATTCCGTCAAGACCAAGAACAATGCCGACGGCATGCAGCAAACCATCGACGCCATGAAGGCTCAATCGAACGGCCTGATCTTCGTGAACCTCGTCGATTTCGATCAGCAGTTCGGCCACCGCAACGATGTCGAAGGTTACGCCCGCGCGCTCGAAGCCGTCGATCGCTGGCTGCCGACTCTCGAGCTGCAGCCGAACGACCTGCTCATCTTCACCGCCGATCATGGCTGCGATCCCACCACGCCCTCCACCGATCATTCGCGCGAATACACGCCGCTGCTCGTCTATGGCCACCGCGTCCACACCGCTTGCAATCTCGGTACGCGCGCAAGCCTCGCCGATATCGGCCAAACAGTGGCGCACAATTTCGGAGCCGCGCTCACCGCCGGTTCCAGCTTCCTAGAGGAAATTCAGTTATGAGACGCCGCATCATGGCGGGCAACTGGAAGATGTACAAAACTCCCCGCGAAACCGTGGAGTTTTTCGAACGCTTCAAGCCGTTGGTTGCCAACAAGAGCCACTGCGAAATCGTTGTCTTTCCGCCGTCCATCAACATCCCCGCCGCCGTCACTGCTGCCGGCGGCTCGAACATCGGCGTTGGCGGTCAAAATATCTATTGGGGCAAAGAAGGCGCGTTCACCGGCGAAATCTCCGCTGAAATGCTGCGCGCTGCCGGCGCCGCCTGGGTCTTAGTCGGCCACAGCGAGCGCCGCCACACCGTGTGCCACGAAACCGACGTCGATGTCTTGAAGAAGACCCAAGCCGCTCTCGCGGCCGGCCTCAAGCCCGTCATCTGCGTCGGAGAACGCCTGGAAGAGCACAAGGCCGGCAAAACCGAAGAAGTGCTGGTCCGCCAATTCGCCGGCGGTGTCGCGGGCCTGACCGAAGAACAGTTCGCGCAAGTCGTGATTGCCTACGAGCCCGTCTGGGCCATCGGCACCGGTCAAACCGCCACGCCCGAAATCGCCTCCTCGGCGCACCAGCTCATACGCTCGGAAGCCGAAAAGCGTTTTGGAACCGAAGCCGCGCAATCGCTCCGCATTCTATACGGCGGCAGCGTCAAGCCCGACAACATCGAAGGCCTCCTGCGCGAATCCGAAATTGACGGCGCCCTCGTCGGCGGAGCCAGTCTCGATCCCGAATCGTTCTCCCGAATCGTTCTCTAAGATCGCACAAGCGCGCATACCGGCCTCGGCAGAACGAGCGTTTCCCCATTGGGAGACAATTTGCCGCTATGCGGATCGATTCGGAGCGGAACGATACTGTTCGAGCGTTGCATCATTACGATCAGGAACTGCCCGGTTGGATCGATTGTGAAACTGCGGGGCGTCTCGCCGCCGGGAACAAACGTTTCTACCAGCGTCAGCGTACCGTCCGCCGGACTGACCTTGAAACAGGCAATCGAATTGTGCCCTCGATTCGTTTCATAGACGAATGTTCCGGAGGGATGAACGATGCACTCCGCCGGGGAGACCCGTCCGGTATAGCTTTGCGGAACGCTAGCCGCGACAGGTCCTTCTTCGAGGACGCCTCGCGCAGAGTCGTAGCGCAGCATCGTGCATCCCCCAGGATTGATTTCGTTCGACACATAAGCCCAACGCCCGTTTGGATGCAGTGACAGGTGTCGGGGGTTGGTGGGCTTTTGCAAGCCGAGAAGCGGTGGATCGTGAGCGGCGAGCGTTGCCTTCTCTACGTCCACTCGGTAGACATAGACTTTATTCAACCCAGTGTTAGTAGAAAGCAGAAAGCGATTATCCGGTGTTACCAGGACAGAATGGCAGTGGCTGGTTTGCGGACCTGGTCCTGCTGCGTGTTCGGCTGCGCCGGACCGGGGTCCTTCCTGCTGAAGTGCTTTGGCCGCTTCGCCAAGAGCTCCCTCCTTCTTGATTGGGAACGAGGCTACACTGCCGGTAGCCCAGTTGGCCACTACGGCCATCTTGCCCGTTTTATCCAGGCAGATGTGACAAGGCTGGCCACCCTGGGACTGGACGCGATTGATCTCCGTCAATTTGCCGGTGTTTGAGTTAATCGAAAATGCGCTTACTTCACCGGGCCGGCTTTCGCCGTTTGCTCCCATCCGTTCATTGACCGCATATAGATAACGCCGGGTGGGATGAATTGTTAACCAGGATGGATTCGCGCACTCGACGGCAAGCTCGGGTTCTGTGAGTCGGCCGGTCTGAGTTTCCATGCGTGAGACATAGATTCCTTTGCTTGCGCCATTGCCGAATTGTCCACCGCCCTCCGTATAAGTGCCCCAATAGATCATGAGCGACTCAGTCGCGGCGATTGTCCGATGCGGGTTCATCGACAGTGCTGCAGGTCCGGCGGCCATGCCCAAAAGATCACGCCGGCTGAAAGTACGGGACATGCTCCGAATTTTACAGCTTCAGCCCGATTTTCTGTTCGAGATAGCGCTTGCTGATCAGGGCCGATTCCTTGGGCGTCGTTGTTTGGTCGGGTACGCGATCCAGTTCCACAACAGCCCAACCGCGATAGTTAATTTTGTCAAGGGCAGCGAACACGGCGCGCAGGTCGACCCTGCCGCGGCCAAGCTCGACAAACTTAAACGGGTACTTTGCCTTCTCCGTGCCCATTGCGATATCCACCACATCCTTCAAATGCACGAACAAAAGCCTGTCGCGATATTCCACAATCGCTTTGGCCGGATCGCCGCCACCGGCTACCGAATGTGCGGTATCCAGTTCCAGCTTTACGTATCTTGGATCGGAAGACTCGAGCACCATCTTGAGATCCGCGGGGTGCTCGCCGATCGTGTTCAGATGATTGTGATATCCGAGCGGCACGCCCAGATCGGCTGTGCGCTTGCCAATCTTCGTGAGAAGTTGGCCGAGGCGCTTGCATTCCTCCGGTGTAACGTTCCGAGGATACGGCTTGAGCTTGTCGAGTACCTGCAGATAGAGACCACCGGCGTCGCGGACATATTTCGCGTGTGCCGTATGCTCCGCAATCTGATCGGATTCGACCGCCGGATCGATCGACACCTCGCCGCTCGAGAGCGCAACGAATGTCAGCTTATGCTGCTGCAGTAGGTCCCGGAGCTCAGCCGGTTGAAACTCCTTGAGCGCGTCGAGCCGGAACTGGACACCCTGGAATCCAACGGCGGCGATATCGTCGATGGCCTGGCGCTCGGCTTTGCCCCACGTCATGGCTGTGTAGCCGAACCGAATCTTATCCGAATCTGCCGGAGAGCCCGCTGCCGCAACCGCCGCGCCCAGAGCGGCCAGGAATTTACGACGCCCGAATGGCTGCTTGCAATTCCTTATGGAATGGCGGCACCACCGTGAATGGATCATAAACTTTTCCTTTGGGCGAAAGGGTCTCGATCGGAAGATAGCCGCGGTAGTTCGATGCTCGAATAATCCGGATCAGTTTACCCAGATCCGTTGGAACTTCGCTTTCCTGGCCGAACGGGCTTTGCTTGATCTGCCAATTCACCGCGTAGGGAGCGACCTGCGCCATGTCCTGGTAGGGATCTTTAGTTTTGAAATAGCCGGTGTCCACGATAGCGCCGCACCAGGGAGAGTTGACGCCGTTGATGAGAGACAAAAGCTGATCACCGGTCTGGAGGAAGTCGCCGTGATTTTGCACGCCGATGATCACGCCGAATTTCTTTCCTTGCTCGGTACACTCGCTGAGATCGTCCACGATCCATTGCTGAACCTGTTCGCGGGTGCAGTCTTTCGCCACATCGTGCCAGGTCATGTTCTTTCTTTGTGTGTCGGCGAAGACGCGCAAAACAGGCGCACCCAGCCGCGCCGCTACCTCGACCCACTGCTTGATGTGCTGGACACCGGCATCGCGGACTGACTTGTCGGAGGTGGTGAAATTGTTCCGCACGCCGGTGCCGCTGATGCCGAGACCCAGTTCAAAGGCTCTGCGCTTGAAATTGTTAATGTACTCGTCCGCGGGAACTTCCGGATAAGTAGGGAAGAAGTAGCCGGTCGGATCGATGCCGTCGAAATCATTCTTGGCGCAAAAATCGAGAAGCTGCATGAGGCTGATACCGCCGCCCCGGTGTTTGTTGAAGTCGTTCAGCAGCTTGCTGAAAGAGTACGCATTCAGCGAGATCTTGAGCGACGGCCCTCCCACCCGTTCTATGGCAGGAGGATTCGCGAGGGCTGCCGCGGCGGACACCGCGAGCGCCGGTCCGGTCCGGAGGAAGTTTCTACGGGTGGGGTGATTCGTCATGGCGGATGAGCCTCAGAACGTCAACTTAAGAGCGGCCTGGAACTGTCGTCCCGGCGAACCCTGGCTGCTAATCACTCCGAAGGTAGAGGAAGTGACCGTGGTGCTTGGCTTTTCAAAGTTGGGATGGTTCATCAAGTCGTAGCACTCGGCGCGGAACTGCAGCTTCCAGCGCTCCGTGAAATTGAAGTCTTTAAATATCGAGGCGTTCCATTGCGACTGACCGGGCGCCCGAACCTGTGCGAGATAGCTCGGGAATGTCCGAATATCGAACTGGCGCTGGTCTCCGGAAACGCGATTGAACAGAGAAGTATTGAACCATTGATTGACGCTTCGAACCGAGGATGGCAGCGCGATCTGGTCGTAACTGGTTCCGTAGAAGATCACGTCCCCGAACGAGAGAGGCTGGCCGCTCTGCAGGCTGATCGATGAGTTCAATTGCCAGCCGCCTACGGCGATATCCAAAGCGCGCGGCAGATTGGATGCGAATGCCCGGCCGTGGCCGAAGGGAAGTTCGTAGATTCCACTGACCACGAGCCGCTGGGGCCGATCGTATTGATTCAGTCCGCGATAAAGAGACGCATCGGAATCGTTCAGATACCCAGTTGCGCCCATAAACTTCGACCAGGTGTATGCCGCATTTAGCGTGTAGCCTTTTGAAAAGCGCTTTTCCGCTCGGACCTGGAGGGCGTGATACCAGGAATAGCCGTTATTGTCGGTCATGGTGATGTCGCCGAATTGCGGATAGGGCCGTAACAGATCGGCAACAGCCATGGTTCTGGGATAGACGCTATTGATACCGAAAAATGGGCTCGGTACTTGTTGGCTGAGATAGTTGATGGTTGGCTGATCGCGAACGGGCGATGTGCTGAGGTACTGCGCGGGCGTGGCATTCAGATTACGCGAGACGGGCAGATGAATGGCTTTGTTTCCCACGTACCCAACGTCGATGAGGAAGCCCGCGGGCAGAGTTCTCTCGATATCGAAAGACCAGCGTTGAGAATACGGTTGCAGACGGTTGACCGGGTAGACATTCAGGCTTTGCCCTAAGTTAGTGGTCAGCCCTCCGGCAGCTCCCACCGGCGCCGCCAACCCATTCGGAAATGGATTCTCGTTATTCGCCACGAAGGTGACGCCGTTATCGAACGAGGGAATGATGGGCGTGGTGGCGGTAAAACCGGTCTGGATGGCAGGGCTCCGATTGACGCCGATGGTGTCATAGAAAATGCCAAAGCCGGCTCGGACGACGGTGTTGGCGCCGAGCTGGTACGCAAGGCCAAATCGGGGCAGCCAGGTAATGGCGGGCTGATTCCATAGGTTGCGATTGTTCGGATCGGTGAACAGCAGGCCGCCGCGTGGCTGGAATTGCGAAACAGGAATAGCCGCAATTGGGCTTTTGGCATAATTGGCGATCGCCTCCGCGGCAATCGGGTTCGGCGTGGTCGCGTCGAAGCCACGGATCGCGCGGTTATAGCGCTCGGTTTCCGGAGTTTCGATTTCGGCGCGCAATCCAAGGTTCAAAGTGAGGTGCGAGTTTACTTTCCAATCGTCCTGAATGAACATGCCGGAGTAGAAATCCTGCGCTGCATAGCTGGCGCTGCGAGTCATCTGGCCGGAAGGAATACTGAGGAGGAAAGAAGCGTAGTCCTGGCCGATGGGAGAAACCGCCGAGTTATTGAACGGGCCGTTAGTGTAAGTGGGCAGAAAGTTGAAGCCGGGGGAAACGTCGTAGCCTCCGGCGAACCCGAACGAGCGATACAGCCGCAGGTCCGCGCCGTAGTGCACGTTATGTTTTGCAATCTGAGTGTTAACAGTGGCCGTCCAATCGTGAATCATTCCGGTGATGCTTCCATCGCCGGCCTGGAAGTTTCCGAATCCGGAGAACGTTCCCGTACAGGCTCCTTTACAAGGAGCGTTGGGAGCTTTGGAGTTGATGTAGACATTCGGAAAGGTCTGCGTCTTCGGATCCAGCATGGAGAGCAGTTGAGATGAAAAGCCAAGCGACGCGAGATCGAAGCCCTGGCTGCGGCGCCGTTCCGGAGTTTCTTCGTACGTGAGGCCGTATCGCAGGTCTAAGACCGATGTGGGACTGAGGACGATGACATCGTCGAAGGCGGCGCCCCGGTTGATGCGCGTGAGATTGAGCCCGCTAGCAATATTGTTATAGAAATTCGAGTTCGTTTCGAGATAGTGGTCGTAGTCGAGGCGCACGAACAGACGATTCCTCTCGGAGAACTGATGGTCGAGGCGCACGAAATGAACGAAGTAGTCAAAGGTATCTTTCGTGATCCGGGTGTAGTTGTTTTCGCCGTCGGCCAGCCCCGCGGTATTGGGCTGCGGATAGAACTTCTGGATGTTGAGCGCAACCGGATCGAGACGGTTTACGGGAATTATATTTCCCACAAACGGCGCGCGCGAATACCTTCCGCCGGAAGCCGGACGCGTGGTGGCCGGATCGTAAATCTGATAACGGGAGCCGAGTGAGAGGAGCGCAGAGAAGTCTCCATTCCGCTCGGCGGGCGTAGGAACGGTTCCTACCGTGGTGGTCGGTTTACCCCACTTGTTTGCTTCCCAAGCATAAAAGAAGAAGGTACGGTTATGGCCGTTATAGACCTTCGGGATCGAGATGGGGCCGCCGATGGAAGCGCCGTATCGATTGTCCTGGTATACCGGCTTTGTGCCGCCCGCCGCGTTCTGAAAGAACGTGGGCGCATCCAAGGCAGAATTCGAAAACCACTCATGCAGCTCGCCATGGAACTGATTCGTGCCGCCCGAGCTGATGAGGTTGACTACCGCGCCCGGCGAGTGGCCGAGGCTCGCATCGTAGCCGCTGGTCTGCACGCGAAATTCGCTGACGGCCGACTGCGGCGGCTGAAAGGCAACCAGAGGCGTTCCCTGAGATGCGAAGGTATCGGCAACTCCGTCGATCGTGTATTCGTTCGAGTAGGGATCGTTTCCGTTGGTCGAGAACTGCGAGGATGCGCTGTTAAAGGATGTTTTTCGGGCTCGAAGATTGGCCGTGTTTACAACGCCCGGCGCAAACAAGATAAGCTCGGCGGGATTGCCCGCCTGCAGCGGAAGATCTTTAATACGCCGTTGGTCCACAACCTGACCCATGGATGCATTTGAAGACTCGAGCAGCGGCGGTGCGGCGGTCACCTGCACGCTTTCCGAAGTATTACCAAGCTCGAGCTGTAGATCCACATTCAGCTTGTCGTTCACGCGGACTTCGAGACCGGACCGTTCGGTTTTCTTGAATCCAGGCAATTCGGCAGTCAGAGTGTAGACGCCCGGTAAGAGCAGAGGGATGGAATAGAGGCCGTCCTGGTTAGAGTCGGCCGTAGCCGAAGCGCCGGTGGAAGTGTTCGTGGCGCGTACATGCGCGCCCACAACCAGCCCGCCAGTCGGGTCCTGGACGCGGCCAGCTATCGAGCCACGGCTTTCCTGCGCCATGAGGCCGAGAGGGAATAAGGATGCGAAGGCAATGGCAACGAACTTGGTTAACATATCCGGATTTCCTTTTCTGGTCTAGTCCTTTGTGGGTTCCGCGATCGGGGCGGGAGCTTCAGAGGAGGGCGCGGGATTTCCATCCACGGTATTCGGTTCCATCAGTTCGACGCGCGTGCCGTCGGGATCGAACAAATTCGCCTGCCGCTTACGATTCACGCCGAGCTGAATTTTGATTTCCCGGCCATAGTCTTTGAAAGCGGGGCGGGACTTCAGAGTCTCGACCGCTTTATCGACGTCGGGCACAACCAGACAAATGTGGTTCTTGGTGCCTATTTGCTCGGGACCAGGATAAGTGCGGTAAAGCATCATTTCCAGGTAATCCGTGCCGTCGGGCACGCGCATATTCACCCAACTAAGGCTTTTGCCCGAGCCGCCGGCGCCCCGCCAAAATTCGTCGAAGCCTAAAATGCCGTGATAGAACTGCTGGGAAGCGTTCAAGTCTTTGACCAGGACACCCACATGGGTCATGTGCTCAGAGATTCTTGAGGCGGGCATGAATTTGCCCTTGTTCTGCATGGTCCAGCTATCGGGTTCATACTGCACGATCTCGACGGTGTGGTGATCGGGGTCGATGATGTTGAAATTTGAATTTCCAATGCGGCCCTTGCCCACTTTCTCCGGCACCTTGACGCCAGCCGAAGCGAGATACACCCGCATGGCGTTCGCGTCATCGGTATAGAACGAAATGTGGTTCATGTGGCCGTCCTGTTTGGGCGGCTCGGCGAAGAGTTCCAGGTATTGGTCGTCGTTGATTTTGATGAATGCGATCCGGTCGGTACCGTCTTTGCGCGTGAGCTTATAGGGCTCGGCAAAGCCCAGGAAATCTTCGTAGAAGTGCCTGGCTTTGGCGAGGTCGCTCTCGTATATAGCCATATGAGCGACACCCAGGATCTTTGGCCGCTTGGGCGCATCCGCAGGCGCGGCTAAACCCGCAACGAGAAGGAAGACGGCAAGAAGAGCTTTCATAATGGAGCGTAACCCTGTTTGCACCGATGGTATGAAGGGTCTCAACGTGTACTCAAGTAAATTAACGGTTTAAGCCGACACGTGCATGGGAACCCTGAGTTATCAGCGTTTTAGGCGGTGGATTTTATACGTAAAGAGCGCTTTAGTTTTACAATGAAGCAGCTAGAGCGTGGCCCAAGCCAACAATTTGGTCGATGTCCGTAGGCTCCTGGTTGAGCGAGTAGCGGCAAGCCGTTATATTGGCCGATCCGCACGGTTGCGCAATCTGTTCCTCTACGTTTGCGAACGCGTCCTCAAAGATGACGTGGACCAAATTCATGAGCAGGAACTTGGGCACGCTGTATTTGGACGCTCGAAAGATTACGACACGGGCGCGGACAACATCGTCCGGGTTCATGCGTCGTTGTTACGGAAGCGTCTCGAGCAATACTTCTCATCCGAGGGCAGGGAAGAGCCGCTGGTCATCGAGCTACCCAAAGGGAACTACGCTCCGACGTTTACGCCTCGGCCGCAGGTGGACCCTCTAACCGGTTCAACCGAAGAGATTCCAGCTGTTGAAACTCTGCACCGGAAGCCGGCCACCAGTCCTAAATTCTGGGTGGCTGTCGGGATCGCAGCGGCCTTCGCACTGCTGAGCGTGGGGCTGCTGGTTCGCCAGATGGCCCATAGCGGCATTGCATCGGTTCGAACCAGTCCTGATCGTCCGCCAGTTCTGGTCTCAAGTATTTCCTTCAGACCACCAGACGGACATCGTAATGGATGATGCGGGGATCGCGCTGTATCAGGAGCTTACCGGTTCGGAGATCCGGCTATCCGAATATTATGACCGGAACTATTTACGGCACCTCGGAGAGAAGAGTTTCGGGGCAAAAGTCGATGGAGGCTTAGCCGCGTCGATTGTGCTGAAGCGGCAATCGAGTTATGCGAATACCAGTCTACTTTGGAAACTGAGCGAAAATGCCAGCTCGGTGCATGGACAAGCGGGAATCCATTTTGCCCGTGACTATTCGTTTCGGGAGCTTAAGTCCAATTCCGCCGTGCTGCTGGGGAACACTCGTTCCAATCCTTGGATAGAACCGTTTGAGAACCGGCTAGGCATTCGATGGAAATTCGACAGCGAACACAGTGTCTATTATCCGGTGGATTCATTGGGCGCGCCAGCGGATGCGGAGCGGTACAGGTCGATGGCGGACGGAGGCTACGCCAGTATTGGATTGGTCCCCAATTTGAGCGGCACGGGTTCCGTATTGATTCTTTCCGGCAGCGGCGGCTCCGCGATAATCACGGCCGCGGATTTTCTGGTGGATGCGGCGTCGCTAAACCGCTTGCAGAGCCGCCTTCCCACGCGGGCGGCGGGGAAGTTTCCGTACTTCGAAGCGTTATTGCACTTGAAGGCCCGGAGCCGCTTGCCTGGCGATGCGGCGATTGTTATCAGCAGAGCGCCGCGGAGTTAGACTGACTTAGGGAAGGCATGTTCGGGAAAAGCGAAATCGAATCTTTGCGACAGGTCCTGCAAGAAAAGATCGAGAGCCTGTCGAGAGCTTATACGACGCAACAAAGAAATCGGGTGATATTGGCATTGGTAGACCAGAAGCTTCCGGCCTCCGGCTCCGTTGTCCAAGCGAGAGATTGAAGAAATTATGGGTCTTTGAGATGAGGTGGACGCATGGAGGTTGATCGCTGATACCATTCGGCGGTAAGCGTGCTCGAGGCGCGCATGGTGCTCACGCGATGGCCCCTGCTTCCTAAAACATTTGACAGATTTCTGGAACTTGCAGGAGCGCGCACTGATCCCGCAGACGAGGCAATTTGTCTGGAAGCTTTCGCAGTCTTCGCTAAATTCGGAAAGGGACGGCATGGTGCAGCGCTCAACATTTGCGATTGCATCTCGGTTGCTACAGCGGCCATGTATGGGGAGCCGCTATTGTTCGTCGGAGACGATTTTGCCAAAGCCGGATTCGTGCGACTGGTGGGGTCGTAAGGGCAAGAGCGGAGCCGGTTGCTTAGTGCCGGGTGCCGGAGGGAACCGCTGCAGCTCTTTTTCTTTTTCATCTTGGAACAGTGAGCCGAATTTCGTTTTTCTTGCGCGTATCAGATTGCACGGCGGTTAAGCCGAACATTCTAAGGAGCAACGAAAATGAATATCAAATCGACACTCACGTTTTTTGCCTTTGTCGGCTTGGCAGCCGCCGAGGTCAGTATTCCGGATGGAACGAAACTGCGCGTACGGCTCGACCAGAGCATCTCATCCGCGACCGCCGAGCAGGGGCAGGCGGTGGAACTCAGTGTAACTGAGGCCGTCAAGGTCGCCGATCAGATCGTGATTCCAGACGGCGCGCGTGTGACCGGGACCGTCACGGAGGCGCAGGAAAAACGCCACATGGGACGGGCGGGGAAGCTCGATTTTTCTATCGACCGCGTACGCACAGTCGACGGAGAATGGGTCCCGCTGCGCTATTCGGTAACCAAGAAAACCGGCGACAGCCATGCGGTGAGAACCGGTGTGATCACCGCGGGAGCCGCGGTTCTGTTCTGGCCGGCGGCGCCAGCTTTCCTGCTTATGAAAGGCAAGGATATAACTCTGAACAAAGGAATGATCTTTGACACGTTCACCGACCAGGATCATGTAGTGAAGGCCTCTGCTCAATCGAGCACGCAGAAAACGGCCTCCGTAGGGTCATCGTCGGTCACCATTACGTCCGACATCGCAGGCTCGGATATTGAAGTAGACGGCGCGTTTATCGGCAGCACTCCCGACCACCATTTCTGTTGCGTCCGGCCCGCACCAGGTTTCCGTCAGCAATGGCAGCGGCCATTGGCAACGGAATCTGATAGTAAACCCGGGTAGCACGATTACCCTGAACGCACAGCTTCGACAGATGCAGCAAGCCTCACGCGGCTCACGCTAAAACGTGAGCCGTAGACCGAGCTGCAGTTGCCGCATATCGTGAGCGCTTGTGATCTGGCCGAAGCTCGTAGAGCTTTGGGTTGCATTCGGCTGGTTCAGGCTGACCAGGTTGAAAAAGTTCGTGAACTCCGCCCGAAACTGCAGCTTGACACTTTCTTTGAAAGGCACATCGCGAAAAATCCCCAGATCGACATCCCGATAGCCGGGACCATCGAGAAAATTGCGCGCCGATGTGCCATCGGTTCCGATTGGATTCTGAACGAACGCCGCTGTATTAAACCATTGCGCTGTAACTTCGGACCGTGAGCGGCCGGCATCGAGATAGGGATTACCGACCACGTTAGCGCGGTCGTTGTTGTTGCCATCGAAGTTGTTATCCCTTCCCGAAGTCACGGTGAACGGCAAACCACTACTCAATGTGATAATCGGCGAAAGGGTCCAACCATTGAGAACGCGCTTCAACAGCGAGCTGGATCCGTTGTAGTAGCTGATGTTCCAGATGATGGCCGCGACAAAGTTATGGCGCTGATCAAAACTGGAACGGCCATGCTCCAATGCCAGATTGTTAAAATCCTGTGCGCCGCCGCTAGTGCTTTGTCCATTCATCTCTTCGCTCGAGAGCGATTTGCTGAATGTATAAAAACTGGTGAAGCTCAAGTTGCGGGACATGGATTTTTTAGCGCTGATCTGGAGCGAGTGATAGGATGCGGTGCCATTCGATTCCATTAAGTTGATGGTAGAAACCTGGCCCGGGTCGATGGACCGCCGGTTGTTGTAATTGGAACTCGTGGCCCCGCTCGTAAACACTGGATAGTTGATATCCGGGGAGAAGGCCAGGTGGTGACTTAGAGTTCCCACATAGCCGGCCGACACGCTGAGACCGCTCGCCAACTGGCGCTGCACCGTGAAATTCAGTTGGTAACTATACGGCCATCGGAAATTGAGAGCGATGGGGAGAAGTCCGGCGGGCGCGATAAAGCGAGCCGTAGAGAGTGAATAGATATACGGGAACGGAGAGATGCCGCCAGGTAAATTCGCGTAAGGGTCCGAGAATGACGCGGGGCTGCTAAATTGCTGGCGAATGGCGAAGGGCTGCGAATTTTCGACCGTACCCCATCCATTGCCCGAGACACTGCCAAAAAAGATTCCGGCGCCGGCGCGAATAGCCGTCTTGCCATCGCCGAACGGATCCCAAGCCAAACCGACGCGCGGTGAAACATGATTCCAACGAACAGGAACCACGCCGCGTTCGACGCCGGGATCGCCCACGAGAAGCAGTCCAAGCGGAGCCTTAGGAAGGACCTTCGACTGCACGCCTGGTACAAAGGTTTGTTCACGGTCCTGGGGGTCAACGGGCGGAGTCTGCACGTCCCAGCGAAGACCGAGATTCAGAGTAAGACGCGGATGTACTTTGAAATCGTCCTGCACAAAAAGTCCGCTGAACCACGAGTTGTAATACGCGTTTTCCGGCGCGTCCTGATTCATGGTGATTGGAAGGCCGAGCAGAAAGTCCGCGAAAGCATCGCCCTGGTTGGCTTTCGGTCCGGTCTTTGCGCCCGTGAAGCTGAAGGTTCCGTAGTTATTGAGCAGCGTTTCCTGAATGTCTTTCGCCAGGTTTATTTCACCTCCGAACCGGAGAGAATGACGGCCAATTGTATAGCTGGCCACATCGCGCAGGTTATAAATATTGTCACCGGCGACCGGACCGGCAATCCCCTGTCCGAGCGTGAAATATCCGGAAACGCTAATCTGCGGCAAAGCGGGCGGCCCTTGCGGGGTAAACGTGGAGCCGAGATCATGCAGCGAGATGTCCGGAAGATTGGTGCGGCCGCCGAAGTACCGGGTATAGCTAAGCCACGCCTGATTGACGAAACTGGGCGTAGCGGTCCAGGTGTAACTGAGATTCGCATTGTGCTGCCGCCAGGTGTAAGCCTGGACAGACCACGGCAAGTTGCCGCCGGCGGGCACGACGGTGTTGTTTCCCGCGGTGGTGAAGTAGCTCAGGGTGAAGCGCTGCGATTCCGTGAGAAGGTGATCGACCTTGATCAGATACTCATCGGTGTTATACGGGTTTGGCACCTGGCCCTGGAAGATGTTATTCGGCTGGTTTGCCAGCGGGATGTACTTATTCAGGACATTGAGAGCAGTAGGATCGAAGCGCGCCGAAGGAATCATATTTCCAGCGAATGCCTTGCCGTTAATGGGATCGATGATGAGCTTCGAAATGGCGGCGAAGTTGCCGGTACGCTCGGCGCCTGTAGGAACCACGGCGGAAGGCAAAAATGCGGTAGTCATCTGCCGCAAACCGGAATAACTGCCAAAGAAAAAGGTTTTGTTACGGACGATGGGACCGCCGAGAGTCCCTCCGAATTGATTGCGATGCAGCGGAGGCTTCGTCAGGGCGTTCCAGGTATTGGCATTCAGATGAGTATTTCTGAAAAATTCAAAGGCAGATCCGTGAAATTCGTTCGTTCCGGAGCGCGTAACGACGTTGATCACGCCATTTCCGAAGCGACCGTATTCGGCGCTGTAATTATTGGTATCTACACGGAACTCCTCGAGAGCATCGGGATTCGGTACGGCGTTCCCGGTGTTTCGCAGGGAAGATATATTTGGGCCGCCGTCAAGGTAGTAGTTGACCGAACCCATAGTGGCGTCGGCTCCGCCATTGATAAAGGTGCGCTGCGCTGGAAATCCCAGCGTGATGGCATTGGTTGTGTTCTGGACGCCGGGGGTGAGGGTCAACAGACTATAGGGAGTGCGATTCACAAGCGGAAGCGTAGTGATCTGCTCGCTGGTGGTTGTCTGTCCAATGGTGGCGTCCGACGTGTTGACCGCTGGAAGACCGCCTTCGACGGTGACTGTGCTGGTGGCCTCGCCAATTTGAAGCTGTGCGTCCACGCGAGCGGATTGTCCGAGCTGGAGAACGACGCCGGTCTGGCGAAAAGAGCGGAATCCGCGATTGGAAACCTCGACATCGTAGTTGCCGGGAGGAAGAAAGTCGATACGATAGGCGCCCTGGGAATTGCTTTCAACCGAGCGAGTCAGCCCCGTGTCCTGATTACGGGCGGTGACCTGCGCTCCTACGACAACGGCGCCGGTAGCGTCCTGCACGGTGCCGAGAATATTGCCCGTGACTTGCTGAGCATAAAGTCCGGCCGGGAGAAAAGCTAGCAGAGACAGAGAAATAACGCGGAGTGTGGTTTGCAAACGTTGCACAGCGAGCCGTACCCTTTCCTGGGCCGACTTGGCCCGTAAACATAGCATAGACTTGGATGCGGGCTGTTTCGCCTGAGTGGAATACTGGTTCGTAGTCTCAGCGAAGAATTGAAAATGCCGGCGCTTCGATCGGAACGCCTGCCGGTATTTCGAGGTCCGGCATGGCCTTGGCTTGGAAGAGCCGCCGGCATGGAACGGCAATCAGACGCGCGATCAGGTTGGCGCGGTTCTTGCGCGCGCTGTCACTGCTAATGCCGGTTTTGGCATACATCTGGCGGTACAGCTTCGATATGAAGAGAAATGCCAGGCGCCCGCGGATCGACTTAACGCAACCCGAACGCTTCCAGATATTACTCCAATCGTAGAAGCGATCCCACACGCCTTGCGTGCGCTCGCGTATCTCGTCCGCGCTCATGCTGGGGTGGGGTGTGAACATCTTGGGCCGGCGGGCGGCCGGGATGAGCCAATAGCGGGATATGGGAACACCGTCCACGAGAGTCGGATTGGCTTGTTCCTTTTTCTCCCACCGTTCGAAATCGACGGTGCCCGGAAAAGGCGTCATCATGACGAATTGAGCAAACGTCACGCCGGCCTTTTGCGCGAGAGCGGCGGTGGCGGCAAACGTATCGGGCTTATCGGTGGGGAGGCCAAAGATAAACGACCCGAGAACGTGGACGCCGTGGTCGCGGAAAGTCTGGAGCTGCTTTACCAGATTGTCGCCTGAGAGATTGAAGTCCTTGTAGACAGCTTTCAAGCCTTCGGCTGTAACCGCTTCCACGCCGACTAAGGCGCCCCGGATGCGCGCTTTGCGCATGGCGTCGAGAAACGCCGTGTCCTCGGCGGCTTCCATGGTGATCTGGGTAAAGAACACCATATCCTTCGGCAACTCAGCCAGCCGGGCCATGAGCGTGAAGCGCTCGGCCCGTATTTCCTGCAACTGCGCGAAGCGGGCGGGATTGTTTTGGCGCTCCGCGAGTTTCAGATCGGTCAGGGTGACAGGATAGAAATTATCGTCGGCGAGAGCAATGAAGCGGAACCCGCGGCGGCGGAGCTGGACAATTTCCGCGATCACGCCGTCGGACGCACGCTGGCGGGGCTTCTGTCCATCCGTCCGCCAAACGGAGCAGAACGAGCAATGCTTGGCGCAGCCGCGGACGGTTTGCACGGAGGCCCACATGTAACGGCCTTTGGGCATCAGGTCCCAACGCGCGGGCAGAAACTGGCCGGCGTCGATGCGGCCCCCTTCGTACACGGGCTGTGGTTTGTTATTGACGCAATCGGTGACGGCGCGGCCCCAGACGACATCGCCGTCGCCTTTTACGACTGAGTGGGCGCCGCCGAGTTCCATTGCTTCTTGCGGATAAAGGGTAGCGTGTATGCCGCCGAAAATGACCCAGGCGCCCCGAGCCCGGGCAATTTTTCCTACCTGATATCCGCGCAGGGCGTTACCGGTATGGATGCCGATGCCGACCACGTCGCCAGGCTGAATGGTGGCCGGGTCGAGCTGTTCCAAAGTTTCATCACAGATTTGCGGCGTGCCGTAGACGGCGGGTGTCGCCGAAGCGAGCACGTAGAGCCACCGGGGAGTGATCACGGCAGTTCCGAACGCAATGTCGCTTGGATTAATGAGATGTACGGTCAAAGGTAAGAATTCTTTCAGGTGAGATTGTTTTAAACGAACGACGAGCGGAGGGACAATCGGGCGCTTTGGTGGTGGGGCCAATACTTCTACGTGGAGTATTCGTACTTCAAGTGTCGCATAACCTACAAAATATCCACCAATTCGGGCGCGCCACCGGCGCCTTGGGCCCGTAGGCAGCACCCGGTCCAGTACAATGATCCGCTTATGGATTCAGATATGGATAAACGGGATGTGCGGCTCGAAATCACGGAGCATATTTTCGGGAACGCTCCGACGATGCTGGCGCTGTGCCTGACAACCGTAGGGCTAATCAAGATCTACACAGCGCTGCAGCGGATTACGACTTTGGCGGACGATTTTCTGGTGCTCTGCCTCGCGGCCTTTTTACTGGCCACTATCTTTTCGTACTCATCACTGCGTTCCACCAACACGAGGCGGCGGGCCACGTTTGCCAAGCTCGCGGATGTTCTGTTCATCTCGGGGCTTTCGGCGTCGACGGTGGTAGCGTTCTTTGTGGTGTACGCACTCGCCGGGTGAGCGAGATCAGAACACCAGTTTGAGCGCCATCTGGATCTGGCGGGGCGGGAACGTCTGGGTGAACGTGCCGAAGCCGCCGGAATTTGCGCTAGTACCGAAGCCCGAGTTGACATTGAACAGGGTCTTGTTCAGAAGGTTGAAGGCTTCGGCGCGGAATTCGATACGGCTCGATTCCGACCACAGGCGGAAGTTCTTGTGCAGGGCGAGATCCAGCTCCTGGAAAGAAGGACCATGCGCGATGTTGCGGCCCGCGTTGCCGAACGGCTGCGTAAAGTTGGGAACCGCGAAGGCAGCGGCGTTCAGATACTGGAGCGGATTGCCGCCGGAGGTGTAGATCGGAGCGCCGGTGAGATTCGGCCGGGGCGTGAGCAGCGGACTCACTTGCGCCGGCGTGCTGGCGCTGTAGGTGATGTTGATGGGCAACCCGGATGTAGCGGTGTTGATGGCATTAATCGACCAGCCGCCAATCAATAAATCGACCGCGCGATTTTGCAGGTTGAAGTGACGGCCATTGCCGACGGGGATATCCCACACGACGGAAGTCGTGTTGTTGAATGGCTGATTGTAACTCGAAATGCCGCGCTCGGTTTGGGGCGCACGGATGTTGATGCGCGAATTGTCGCCATTGTAATTTTCGAGGTGGCCCGGCGCGTTGTCGATGGCTTTCGACCACGTGAACGAGTTGATGAAATAGAGACCGCCGGAGTAGCGCTTTTCCACCTTGGCTTGCAGGGCGTTGTAGCTGCCGAAGCCGCCGGCGAAGGCTTCTTCGATGGTGGTGAAGTTCGGAATGGGGCGGCGCGCGTTAACGGAGAGGTTGGGCGCGGCCGCGGTGCTCGGGGCCGCCTGATTCGCATCGGCCAGGATCATGAGCCCGACGGCATGGTTGCCGAGGTAAGCAACATCCAGCAGGAAATTGTGCGCCAATTCGCGCTCGACGGTGAAGTGCCAGGTTTGCACATAGCCGGTCCGATTGTTGGCCGGTATGTAGCGAACCTGCGTAGTTGGCTGTGTTGAATGCGGCGGGCGAGGCGAAATTATTGGGGAAACCGAGCGCGGTGGGGCGGAAACAAGCGCCGGGAGCATCATTCACCGATGTGCAAGTGCCGGTGCCTTGACCGGGAACCTGGTCGACGATCGCGTCGACTACGTTCGGGCCGTTGTAGGCGAGAAGATTTTCGCCGCCGAGGCGATTGAACTGGACGTAGCTGATGCCATAGGCGCTGCGAATGACCGTCTTCGGCGCAACACGGTAGGCCAGGCCGACGCGCGGCGCCCAATTGTTATGCGACGGGATGGACCAGGGCGCGATTGTATAGGCTGCCGCTGGATGCGAAGATCAGCTTCCCGGTGGTTGGGTCGAAATTCGAAAGCTTGTTGTCGCGTTCCCATTGCGGGGTGGCGAATTCATAGCGGACGCCGAGATTGAAAGTCAGTTTGTCGCTGGCTTTGAAATCGTCCTGCAGATAGCCGAAGTACATGCGCTGCCGCAGATGGGCGACGGCATTGTTGTTGAGCTCGTAGTGGCTGCGCGCGCCGAACAGGAAATCGGCCAGGCTGTAGGCCTGCTGCTGGGCACTGCTGCAGAGCCGTTGGGGCCGGTGGGGCTGCTGAAGAACCCGCTGTAATTATCGACGCCGTACTTGGGATGGAAATCCTGCACCTGGGTATCGATCAACTGATATTCGAAGCCGATTTTCAGACTATGCCGCCCGAGGATGCGCGTGTAGTTCACCTTGGGGTCGAGCACGATCGGATATTGATACTGCGGATTGCTGCTTTGGCGGCCGAGCTGCGAGAGGCCGCCGCTGAAATTCAACGAATACAGACCGCCCGCGAACGCCGGATTGGTGGGCAGATTGGGAATGTTGAATTGGCTTGCGGGGAGGCCCAGGCCGATCGGATTCTTTCCCGCTTCGGTGTAATCGACGCCGGCGCGCACTTCGAGAATCGACGTTGGGCTGATGGTCCAGGTGACGCCGGGAACGAGCTGCTTATTGCGGATGTAGACGTTGCCGTTGGCGTTGCCGCCGGACGGGCCGGGAATGGCAGGCGGGCTGAAGATGCGAGTGTCGTCCTGGCTGTAGCGGACGAAGGCGGTGAGCTTATCGCCGAATGTACTGGTCGCAGCGGATGTCGCCCTTGTCGCTGTAAATGGTGTCGGCCGGGCGAGGATTGATAGTTATTCGAATTGCCCGGAAGATTCGGATCGGGCAATTGAGAGAAGACTGTCGCGGCAAAGGGCGTGATGGCCGATGCGGGAATTACGCCATTCGGATAGAGCGTGCCAGTGTATGGGATTTTTGATAGGATATGCCGAAGCTTCCCTGTTTCACGGCAGCAGTGGGAACAGTGGCGAACTGCACGGGATGGAAGACGCGGCGGAAACCTTCGTAATCGCCGAAGACGAAGATCTTGTTTTTGATGATAGGTCCGCCGAGCGCGGCGCCAAACTGGTTCTGATTGAACGGCGGGCTTGACTCCGTTGACCGGTTTGAAGAAGCCGGTGGCGTTCAGATCGGTGTTGCGGAGAAACTCCCAGAGCTCGCCATGTAACTGGTTGGTGCCGCTCTTGATGGTCGCGTTGATCACGGCGCCGGTCGCGCGGCCGTATTCGGCGCTGTAGTTGTTGGTTTCGACTTTGAACTCGGTGAGGGCGTCGGGATTGGGCTGGATGACCTGATTCGAGAAGCCCTGATTGCTGGTGCCGTAGGCGTTGTTATCGACGCCATCCAACAGGAAATTGTTGAGCTCGCTGCGCTGGCCGTTGACGTTGAAGGAAGCGTCGCGGCTGCTGTCGGTTTGATTTTCGAGGGGCGATTTGGCAACGCCTGGCACGAGCAGAGTGAGATCGGCATAGGAGCGGCCGTTCAGAGGCAGGTCGACGATTTGCCGCGGATTGATGACCTGGCCGCGGCTGCTGGTATCGGTTTGCAGCAGAGCCACGGTGTCGGTGACGGTGACTTGTTCCGAAGTCTGGCCGACTTGCAATGTGAGATCGACGCGCTGGCGGGCATTCACGACGAGATCGAAAGTTTCGGTAGTCGTAGTTTGAAAACCCGGGGACTCGACGCGCACGTGATAGGAGCCCAGACGAACATTGGCAAATTCGTAGTTGCCGTTGCTGTCGGTCTTGGCAGGGAGCGCCACGCCGGTTTTAGTGTTTTCGAGCGTTACGCCCGCATTGGCGACGCTGGCTCCGCTCGGATCATGGACGGTTCCGAGGACGGTGCCCGATTCAAATTGGCCGTAGAGAGAGGCGCCGGCCAATAGAGCGAAAAGGACAAGAAAAGAACGAGAAATAGACATCGAATTTGCCAGTATACGTGGTGGCAGTTTCAATAACATGAAAGACCTCGTAACGATTGAACCTAGTATATACGATTATGCACACGTGTGCACGGCCTTTTTTGGGCGGTTGGTCCTAGTGCTCGGGGCAGGTTGGATAACCGGGGTGGGCCGTGTTGCCGTGGTAGCGCAGCTCGTCTATCAGTCCAGTCTTCGAGGTGTAGTACCCGTCGGCGGTGAGGCTTTTGATAAGCGCGAAGAATTGTACGTTGCGGGCGCGGAGGTCGCCGGAATCGGCGGATTCGCAGAGCGGCTCGAGTACGGCGTACTGGGCGGTTTCATCGAGCTGCATGAAATTCTTTGCGGCGAGCCAGTGTAAGCCGTCGGCCACGACCAACTGCTGGTCCGTGTTACGGCCGATGACCATGTCGATGTATTCGGGGACGCCGGCGCGGACGGCTCCGGCGGAATCGGTTTCAGGGACGATCAGATCGGCGATGCGGGAGATGACGGCAAAATCCGCTTTGTTGAAAAAGTGTTGTGGGGTTGTGGGCGGCGGCGTCGCCGTGGTTTGGGCGTACAGCTCGTCGCTCGCGAACGGATAGGCGCAGGTCGCTCCGATAGCCCCAAAGATTTTGAGCAGTGATCTACGATCGGTCGAATAGGTGGACATTTACGCTTCTCCTTTTTGCAATTGGCCGGCAATGTGATCGGCGGTGCGGGTTGCGAGCGCCATAATCGTCAGCGTCGGATTCTTTTCGGATGAACTCGGAAACACGCTCGCGTCCACGACGTAGAGATTTGGAACATCATGAGCGCGGCAGTATTCGTTCACTACGGATGTTTTTGGATCCGTGCCCATGCGGCATCCGCCGATTTCGTGGTTAGTGTTCGGAGCCGGATCGGGGTGGATGATTTCGGCTTTACTCGCTTCAAGAATGGCGCGGCACCACTTTTTCATGTCGTTGTAGAGGCGCATGTCCTCGTCGGAGAGCTTCCAATGGCGGCGCGCCCGCGGCAGGCCGTATTCGTCGGTAGCGGAAGGATCGAGGTCGATATAGCTCTCTTTATTCGGGAGCATTTCCTGGTAGCCGGTAAAGGTCAAATAGGCGGGATAGCGGGCCTTGATCGCATCCTTATAAGACTTGCCCATGCCTTTGACATTTTTTGCCCAGCCGACGGAGCGCTGGTTTTGATAATTGAACTGGACGCCGAAGCTGCGCGGATAATCGCGTTTTTTGGAGTGCATGAAGGATGGGATGTAGGCGTGGTCGAGGAAGCCTTCTTCATTGATGGAGGGGTTACCGATGAACGGGGTGAGAAACGCCTCGAAACCGGCGTTGATATGAGGGATGAAATTTTTTCCGAGCTCTCCGCTCGAGTTGGCTAAACCGGCGGGAAAGCGGCTGGATTTCGACATTTGTAATAGCGCGACGCTTTGCGCGCAGGCGCAGGAGACCACGACTACTTTGCCTCGGGCGACGTTCTGAGCGCGGGTTTCGCGATCGAAGTAGCGGACTTCGCTGACGCGCGCTTCGTTGGACACAGCGAGCTCATAGACGATGCTGTTCGATTGTAGAGTGAGCTTGCCGGTTTTGAGAGCGGGCCGCATGTGTACGTCGAGCGAATTGTATTTGGCGACGACATCGCAGCCGGACATGCAGGCGCCGCAGAAATGGCAGGCCGGGCGCGTCCCGGTGGAGCGGCTGAGAGTTGCTTTACGGACGTGAATGACAGGGACACCGAGGGTGCGCGCGCCATCGCGAATGGCGACGTCGGTACATTTCATCGGCACGGGCGGAAGGAAGATGCCGTCGGGAAGATCTTCGAGATGGTCGTAGTTGCCGCAGACGCCGACTTCACGCTCGATGCGGTCGTAATAGGGCGCCATTTCGGCGTAATCGAAGGGCCAATCCTGGCCTGCGCCGTCGTGCTGGCGCCCTTTGAAATCGCGCTGGCTGAGGCGGAGAGCGACGGCATTCCACAATTGGGTTTTGCCGCCCAGGCCGCGGCTGCGCTCGCCATCGAAGCCGGGTTTGCCGGGTTTCATGATCGGGATGTGGCGCGATGGGAATTGGTAAGGAAGCGCGTGGGTGTTGAAGTCGGTACGGGTGTCGATTTTTGGGCCGCCTTCGAGCACCAGGACATCCGCGCCGAGGTGGGCGAGGCGGGCCGAGAGAGCGCCGCCGCCGGCGCCTGAGCCGATCACGACCACGTCGTAGAGTTTGTTCTCCAGCACCATAGCAGTATTTCAAAGTGCGGGCGAGTGATACAAGACGAGTGATACAATGCGCCAAATTAAAACATGTCGCGGATTGTATGGATTGTTATCGTCATCGCGGTTGTGATTGCGGCGATCGCCGTTGGTTTAGGCGCGGGTACAAAGCTGCACCTGATTGGAAGCGCGCTGTGGCCGTCGTTGTGGACGATCGTGCTGGGCGTAGCGGTGATCGCCATTTTGATCAAGACTTCAGACTCATGGGCCACCTTTCTTAACTATTTTTTGTTTGCGTTGTGCGGAGGGACGCTGGGCTGGATTGTCGGAATATTGGCGAGTCCCGCGAATGCGCAGGAAGAGCGCGTGTTTGGAGATTATAAGACCGCGATTGTGGGATTTCTTTCCGGTTTTGCGTTGACGAAAATCAACGATCTCTGGAAGGTGGTTACTTCGGGGACGCCGCCATTGTTGTTGAATCCGGCAGTTCTCAACCGGCTGCTGCTTTTTAGCGGGATGTTTTTATTGTTAGTTGCGCAGCAATACAATGTGCGGCAGAGCGCGGAAGGCGCGGTGATTGTGTCGGCGTCGGTTACGCCTCCGACCGCTCTGGTGAATCAAACGCAAGGGACGATTTCGGTGAAGCCCGGAGCGAAAGTGATGCTGAAGGGCGCCGCGGCCTATCAAGAGATGGACGTGGACTGGAGCTTGATGCAGGATGGAAGCGCGTTTTCAAAGGCGGTGACGCTTGACAAAGACGTTCTTACGATTCCAGAGGCGGGCGATCCATTGCTCAAAGACGTGAACAAGGGCGACAAAGTGACGCTTGTGGCCACCAGCCGCTGGAATCGATCGAAGACCAGTCAGTTCGAAGTCATTCTGATGTTGTAACCGGTTTGGCCGGGCGACGATTAGAAACCCGGAATTCCCAGCTTTGTATGCGAGTCATACGTGGATACGGACGGAGCTTGGCGGGCCTACCGGCTTGCCGGTAAAAATTTTTACACCAAGGCCAGCCATTCCTTGGGTTGACATCTTACCGGAAAGAGAGCACACTTTGGGAGAGATGTCTGCCCAAAGGAACAATCGTTCGGAAGGCGACTTCTCAGCGGAGCTGCAGTCACACCTCGCGTTGGAAATCGATCGTTTGCGCGCGGAAGGGTTCACCGAGCAGGAAGCCCGCCGCGAGGCGCTCAAGTCATTCGGCAACGTGACGCAGTCGAAGGAGCGGTTCTATGAATCGGAGCGCGCGCTTTGGCTGGACCATTTGGCGCGCGATACCGCGCATGCGCTGCGCCGTTTAGCGAAAGAAAGAACGTTCACGGTTGTGGCGGCCGCGACATGGCGCTGGGCATCGGGTCCACTACAGTCATCTTCACTGTAGTAAAGGCGACGCTTTTGCGCGCATTGCCCTACCCGGACGCGAACCGGATCATCGATATCACCGACGTGCGCCTGCAAGGCCAATCCACTGGCGGCCTGGTGAGCGTGCCCGTTTCTTTGATTTGCAGAATCGCAGCAAATCTTTCGAATCACTCGCCTTTTATTATTTCGATAAGCCGACATTGACGGCTTCCGCGGGCTTGCCGATTGCCTTGGCCGGCGCAAGCGTAAACGCAGGATGCCGTTGAAAAACCCTGGGCAACTTCCGCTTAGCAAGTCGCTCAGGAGCTCTCGTGCCGTTGTGAACGCCGTGCCGTTTGCGCACTTTAGAAGAAGCTCATCTGTTTCGCTTCTTAGATAGACCATCCGTTATTCTCTTCCTCGCCTGCTCGTAGTCTTTCAATATCCGCAGCACTGAAAGCATGGTGCTCCAACTGCGTGTTGCTGCCGGCACACCGAAGAGTTGATCGATTTGGCCAAGATATCCGATTGTCCTCATGTGGCGCCGGTATACTCCGAACACAAGGCAATCTTTCGAGCCCATGACTCGTACAAACCACTCCTCACCTGCCGGAAATGCGATCGGAAGGGAAGGCTTATTCTGACTGGCTCTCGACAGGATGCTTACAAATCGAACCACATCCGCTTGTGATGGCTCAGTTCCAAACGGACTCTCCATCTCGAATCGGATAAGCTCGCTGCCGTCACAAAATGCTATTTCCGCTTCAAACGGCAGCTTCCGGCGCAGTTCAGCAAGGAACTTCGTGCGCGACCCAGGTTTTCGAACTACGAGTGTTCCTGCAGCGCCGACGTTCACGACATCATAGACGGCCAGGTCCCTTGCGAGTATGCTTGGGCGGAATGTCCGGTGCCCTCCGACGTTAATCCCCCGGAGGAAAACAATCAGAGCCATACTGCGTCTGTGGACGCCATTATGACAGCATCAACGATTCCCACGGTCGTTAGCACAACAGCCGGCGTGAGGATTAGAAATCATGAGTACATCTGAGGTGCTGAAGCGGATTGCAGACGCCTCTCTGCGTCTCGAGGCCGGAATGGCCGGCTTCTTGTACCTGCTCATTTTCATCACGGCCCCAAGCGGCGCTACGACGGCCACGATGGGAAAGCTAATTATTACGCTCACCTCCGATACTGGCGTGGCGCTCATCCTGTATCATTTGCTCCAGCCCGTAAGCAAGAGGCCTCTTTACTTGCTGCGCTCTTCAGACTCGTCTTTGTGGTCATTATGGCCGTCAACTCGCTAAACTACTTCGGTCTCCTGAATCTGGTCCGAGATGCGCACTCCCCGGCCGCATTCAATACTGGATATGGCATCGCCCTGGTTCCTTTCGGAGTCCATTGGCTCCTGATCGGCTGTCTTATTTTCAGGTCACTCTTTCTTCCTAGAATCCTGGGCGTCCTGATGGCAATGGCAGGTTTGGGGTACGTGATGTTCTTATGGCCGGCGCTCGGGCAGCATCTATTGTTCCCCTACATTGTCATCCCGGGAGTCCTCGGCGAAGAATCGCTAACCCTCTGGCTCGTTGTGATGGGCGTGAATCCCCAACGATGGGCCGAACGGGCCAGCATCTGAGGAACCCGCAATGATGAAGAAATTTCAAGAGGCGTCGCCAAGTCTCAAGGCCAGGATTGCCGGCGTGTTTTACTTACTGAGCGTTCTCACAGCGATATTTGCCGAAGCATTCGTTCGCGGCAAGCTGCTCTATGTAGTTGGTATTCTCCCAGTCTTGTGCTTTGCTACCGTGACTCTGATCCTTTATGGCATTTTCAAGCCGGTGAGCCGGACTGTCGCTTTGACCGCTGCGTTCTCCAACCTCGTGGGACTTTTCTTTGAAGCTGTTGAATGGCATCTTCGAGGAGTAAACGCCGCTCTGGTATGTCACGGCGTCTATTGTGTTCTCATCGGCTATCTCGTTGTCAGGTCCACCTTTCTACCTCGGATTCTGGGTGTGCCAATGGCGGTTGCCGGTTTGGCATGGCTAATTACGCTGTCGCCGCAGCTCGCTCATTCTTTGCACTCGTATGCTCAGACACTAGGTTTTCTCGGAGAAGGCTTGCTGATGCTATGGCTTTTCGCAATGGGCGTGGACGTTCAAAAGTGGATAGAAAACGCAAACCCACCCGCGACAAGCGTGCAGCTTTGAAACAAACAACAATCGCCGTCGGCGTGTTGCATAAACTTGGATTGAAAAACTCCGCGTTTCCGAAGGGAAAATCGCGCACCATCGCGATGAGCGGTTCGTTAGCGAGCGCCGAATAGCGTGAGACGATGTCCGTCGGGATCAGTAAACGTGGCCGCCCACATGCCCTTCGCCACCTCCTTTGAGTCGTTGACAAACCGACAGCCGCGGCTCAGGTGGCCAAGAACAGTTTTTCAACAGCATCCCTGATTTGGGCAATGGACATCGTTGCCCATAGGCACCAGCGCTCCAGACTGAAGATCGATCACATCAATATCGCTCTCCGACGAGTGGACGCGGAATACGACTCGGATCTGCAAATGCATTCGAGGACAATAAGCGCGTGGGATGAGTGCGGAAGACGCGCGCCGCGAGGCCTTATGCAGTTCGGCGGTGTCGATTTGGCGAAGGAGGTGAAGGAATCTATGCGCGACCAGGCGAGCTTTGGATCGCTCGATACAACACTGCGGGATTCCCGCTACGCTTTGCGGAGCCTCTGTCGCAGTCCGGGCTTTACAGTTACTACGCTTCTGTCGCTGACGGTCGGCTTAGGCGCAAGCCTAGCCGTGTTTACCGTAGCGGATAACCTGCTGGTCCGCCCGCTCCCCTATAGAAATGCCTCGCGGCTCGTGATGATATGGGAAGCCGAGCGGAGGAGTGACAACAATCGTAATGTGGTCTCGCCGGCCAACTATCTCGATTGGAAGGCGCAGAACGACGTACTTGATGGCATAGCCGCTTTCACTCCGGTTCGCGCCGTCCTCACTGATCAAAGCCGTACCGAGGAATTCCGGGAACAGAGCGTGACTGCCGATTTTTTTCCGTTACTCGGTATCTATCCACTACGTGGGCGGCTGTTTACCAGTGAAGAAGATCGAGATCCGGGCCAGGTGCTGTTGATCAGTTATCGTCTCTGGCAAAGTTGGTTCGGCGGCGACGGGCACATTATTGGCCGCAAAGTGCAATTGAACTCCCTCCCCGTCACGATCATTGGCGTTCTGCCGCCCAACTTCTATTTCCTCGATCGCAAGGTCGATCTCTGGGGACCTCTCGGCCTAAATCCAGCGCAGGATTATCGGCGCACCTCAGGGCGTTGGTTAATGTCTGTTGGCCGCCTCCGACCTGATGTGAAGCTCAGCCAGGCGCAAGCTCATATGACAGCACTTGCGAAGCGGCTCGAACAGGCCTATCCGGAATTCAATAGGAACTGGACGATCCATCTAGAGCCGCTGCGCGACGCCCTGTTTCATGAAGCCAAAACGCCGCTGTTGGTTTTGCTCACTGCGGTTGTCATGCTGCTGGCTGTCGCCTGCGCGAATGTCGCGAATCTGCTCCTCGCTCGATACAGCTCGCGAAGTCAGGAGATCGCCGTGCGCGCATCGCTCGGAGCGGGGCGTTGGCGCATCGTTCGGCAGTTGCTCACCGAAAGCGTTCTGCTGGGTATGGCCGGTGCCCTTTTCGGTGTGATCTTCGCTCGATGGGCCATTAGCGGATTACTGGCTCTGGCGCCGGAGGATCTCGCTCAGTCTGCGATCACAGTTCACGGGGACTTGCGAATGGTCGTTTTCGCGGTTGCCCTCTCGCTAGTCACCGGTATTCTTTTCGGAATGGCACCCGCGCTGGTGGCCTCGCGTTTCGATCTCGTCAGCGCACTGCGCGGCCATAGCCGCTTCGGATCCGGACGGCGTTTGCGATCTTGGCTTGTGAGTGCGGAGGTGGCTATTTCCGTGGTTCTTCTGATAGGAGGGACACTGCTGTTTCGCAGCTTGGTAGGACTCGAAACCGTAAAAACCGGCATCGATCCCTCGAACCTGCTCACTTTCCGTGTGTCCCTTTTGGATGCCCGCTATGAAAAGGCTCGTTCGCGAACCCAGTTTCTGGAACGGGTGCTCGACCAACTTCGGCATCTCCCGCAAGTACGCGCGGCGAGTGCCGCGGGTTGTGTCCCTTTCACCGGCGGCTGTTATGGGACTTCGGTCAATATTGAAGGACCGCCACCCGCTAAGCCCGGAGAAGCACTCTCGGCCTCCATCCAAATCGTCATGCCCGGCTATTTCCACACGCTTGGCATTCCACTCAAGAGCGGGCGCGATTTTACAGCGGCGGATACCGTCCCGACCTCGCCTTATCGATTCATGATCAACGAAGCGTTCGTTAAGCAGTACCTGCGCGGCGAACAGCCGCTCAGTAAGAAGATCAGCGTGGTAATGGAGAACCAGAATCCTTACGGTGAGATTATCGGTGTCGTAGCTGATGCCCGCGAGTTGTCGATTGATCGAGAGGCGGAACCGACTGTCTATTACGTTCACTCCCATTTGAGTGATCCCGGCATGTATTTTCTGGTTCGCGTCAACAGCAATCCGTTGGGCCTGGCGGAACCGGCACGCAGGATCATTCAGCGGCTCGATCCCTCGTTGCCGATTGCAGATGTGCGAGCCATGGAGCAGGTCCTCGGAGAGAACTACTCGCGCCAGAGATTCAGCGCCTGGCTGCTTTCGGGCTTCGCCGGAGTGGCGCTGACGCTGGCGGCAATCGGAATCTATGGCGTAATGGCTTACTCGGTTACGGCGCGGACCCGCGAATTCGGCGTGCGCGCGGCACTCGGTGCTGACGCCAGTTCCATCATTGTGTTGGTATTAAGAACTGGAGTGCAGCCTATGCTGGTTGGGCTGCTGTTTGGAGTTGGCGCAGCGGTTGCGGCCTCCAGTCTGCTGAAGAGTCTCCTATTTGGCATCGCACCACACGATCCACTGACGTTTGCTGTGGTGCCATCGTTTTTCGCAGCAGTCGCTTTGCTTGCGGGAATCGTGCCGGCGCGCCGGGCCGCCCAGCTCAATCCCATGGAGGCCTTGCGGACGGACTAGCAACGCCAGATTGTCGGGCCAGTCTTCATTGTCGGGCGAGTGTTCGAATAAACTGCTCAATTGGACAAATGGATCCGCTTGCTCAGTTTGCAACATATCAGATTTGCAACATATCGGATTTGCACCGTCATCGTCCTGCGTTGCATAAACCTTCCGATGCTGTTGAAAAACCCGCCGTGCGATTTGGTCGTATGTCTCCTATAAGGCTCACTTCGGCTTGGGCGTTTTCTGGCCAGTAGAAAAGCTATGTATTCGTGGGGTGGATAGAGCTAGCGGGAAACAGTCTCTCCAGAGCGAATGGAGCTAGCGTTGCCGTGAATTTCGTCTTCTAGCGCTTGAACTCCACAATCAAGTCAGGTCGATCCACTATGATGTAGTGTCCGCTCCGCAGCGCAATAATCCTTGCTCCTCGCGAAGAGAGTCTTTTAAGCGCCTCCTGTACTCGTCCCATTTCCGATCTCCATCTCCTCGCTTGAGGTCCGAGCCAGTTGGGTTAGGATCGCGCGATAGCACCACAAGAGGTATCGAACCGCAACAGGACAGCTTCGCAACCTCTTCCGCCGACTGTTCAAACGCGTCCCACTCTCCAAGCCAACTATTCATAAAGAATGGGCGACAGTCTTCCGCCCTCGCTAGACCGTCAGCGGCTGGAATGCGCTGCATGGTGTTTGGATTGCAGTAATCGTCGGTGAGTCTTGCAAGGCCGGTGGCCACTTTAAGAAAAAGCCACGGTGCCTTTCGATGACGTTCAGCGATTAAGGCTTTTCGCGGCTCAGGGTTCGAGGAGGCAAATGCTTCAGGACTGGACGCGTCCACGAAAACGAGACCGGCTACTTTATCTGGAAAGAGCCCGGCAAACGCCCTTGCATAGAGTCCGCCAGCCGAATGTCCAACTAACAGCAGCGGGCCATTGATCCCTGCACTGTCAGAAGCTGCTTTAACTGCCTGGCTACAGTCAGGGCGCCTCTTGATCCGGGCTGCTGAGAACTCCATCCGATGCCGGCGCGATCGTAGGAGCAAACACGATTGGTCCTGGCCAGCCTGCTCTGCACCTTCTGCCAAACAAGCCAGTCATTTCCGAGACCACTCTCTAAGACGATAGTCGGTCCTTCATCGCCGAGGCAGTACAAGTGCATCGGGTATCCATTTACCTGATAGATTTTGCCTGGCACGGGATAAAGTCGACTCAAGTGCCAGTTCTGGTATGCGTTGTAGACCGTGCCGGTCAGAACGCCGATAAACAAGATAATGACAACAAGAAGAAACCTGAACTTGATTCGCCGGTACACAATCAACAGCCAAGTGTAGCTTGATCGTCGAGCGCGACAAGGTCCGCTAATCGTTGAGGCGTGTATCCGAATTAGCCCCCGGCTCGTCCGCCAAGGAATTGCCCGGGCATATGTGGAGTTTCTGTCACCGTCAAAGAAGTGAGCCTGACGAATGATACTGGGTTGAGGTGCCTGGCAATGACCCCAAACACTCCGGAACAAGCAGTTGAAATAGTTGACCGAGCCTTCGATGCCGGCGATATAGAGACAATTCTGAATTTCTTATGAAGAGAATGCCGTAGTTGTCACTGAACCAGGCAAGACCGCTCGCGGGAAAGATGAGCTACGTTCATTTTTCGAACAGGTTCTAGCTTCGAGGCAGACGGCTCGGCAGATCAGTAGTTAATGTGCTGGAATCGGACGGTATCGCGGTGTTCCGGTCTCGCCCGGCAACTGGTTCGGCCTCTAATCTCGGTCAGTGATTCTCAAACGCGGCGATTTATCGCGACTACCGTGTTCCGCAAGCAGCCATCCGGAGAATGGAAGGCCGTAATCGACAACTCATTCGGGCCGCTTGTTCTTGGCCCCGAATAATATGAAACGATCTTTTCAACTAACGTTTTGGTGACCTCCGGTTGTCGAAAGACGTCTCT